>NZ_KB903217.1:0-99793 GCF_000379625.1 Actinomycetospora chiangmaiensis DSM 45062
ACGACACCGGCCCCGACGACGACCTCCCCGGCAACGCCACCGCCCCCGGGTCCCCTGGCGACGACCGCAACGGCACCAGCGACGGCATAGCCGCTGACGGCGACGCGGACACCCGGGCCATGGACGGTGACGCCGACACGAAGGCGCGCACCGGCTCCGCCGAGGCCGACGCCGACGCCGAGGCCGACGCCGACGCCGACGCCGACGCCGACGCCGACGCCGAGGCTGACGCCGACTCCAGTGCGGACTCCGCCGCCGACGGCGAGCCCGCCGCATTCGGACCCGCGTCACCGAACGCGAACGACGTGTTCGACGACGTCGAGTTCGACGAGCTCCGCGACGAGACCGGGCACGACGAGACCGGCGACGACACCGACGGCGAGACCGACGCGTTCGGNNCAGTCGGGTCAGCGCCGGACGGCACCGCCGATCCGGCACCCGAACCCGGAAGCCTCGGCCCTGAACCGCCGCCGCCCCCGCCGTGGACCCCACCGGAGCCCGGAGCGATGACCCTGCCCGGCCGCGAACGGGTCACCCTCACCGTGACCCTGGACTACGACACGCTGCGCCACCAGCTCACCGACACCAGCCAGACNCTGGCGCTGCTCGGGGACTCCACCTGGATCCGGCCCGACACCGCCCGACGCCTGGCGTGCGACGCCGACGTCATCCCGATGGTCCTCGGCTCCCACGGCGAGGTCCTCGACGTCGGCCGCAAGACCCGCGCCGTCCCCACCGCCACCGCCCGCGCCGTCATCCACCGCGACCGGCACTGCGCGTTCCCCGGCTGCCGCCGACGCGCCCACACCACCGAAATCCACCACATCGTCCACTGGGCCGACCACGGCGACACCAAGCCCGACAACCTCGTCTGCCTCTGCCGCTATCACCACGACCTGGTCCACCACGCCGGCTGGACCGTCGCCATGCTCGACCACCAGCCCTGGTTCACCCCACCGCACTGGCTCGACCCCACCCGAACACCACGACACAACCGCCCCTGGCAAATCGTCATGTGCATCTGAGTGCGGTGCCGAGCTCGAAGGCCACCGACCGCACGATCGTGCCGCCGGGCTGGGCGAGAACGTGCTCACGCAGGCAGGCGAGGAGCCCGGCCCGACGCGCCGCCGGCAGCGCGAGGTGGTTGGAGAACGTCCCGACCAGGTCCAGGTACTGCTCGGCGTCGTAGCGGTGGTCGGCCCGGAACCGACGTACCTGCGCGGAGTGGAACTCCGCGGCGTCCTCGATCCCGTAGGCGCTGGCCGTCGGCAGGTCCTTGAGGGGTACGAGTCGCAGGCCGGGCGGCGCGTCTGGATCCCAGCGCTCGTAGCAGGACCGCTGTACGTCGGCGAAGAACGCGTCCGAGGGGCCCGAGACGTGGATGGTCTGGACGAGGGCCAGCAACCCGCCCGGCCGCAGCAGGCGAGCGACCCGGGCGAACCGGGTGGCGGGGTCGAGCCAGTGGAACGACGTGGCGCAGACGACGAGGTCCACGTCGGCGACCTCCGGCTCCCAGCGTTCGACGTCGGCGGTCACCACCTCGACGTCCGGGAAGTCGGCGAGGCGGGCCCGGGCGACGTCGGCCAGCGCGGCACCGAGTTCGACGGCGAGCACCCGGTGGCCCCGGCGCGCCAGCGCGGCGGTGGCCTGACCGGTCCCGCACCCGATCTCCAGGGTCCGCGGAGGAGACGTCGTCAGCCGGCGGTCGATCTCGTCGAGGAGCGCCGGAGGGTAGGTCGGGCGGGCCCGGTCGTAGCGGAGTGCGTCCTCGTCGAACATGGCGCGCAACGTCTCGCGGTCCCCGGCCATCCGGGGAGTCTGCCCGGTGACCGCGCCTCCACGGAGGGACACATGGTCGCAACAGGAACGCATGCCCTCGGAAACGGTTGCGCACAATCATCGACGGTGAGTCCCTCCGACGACCCGAAAGGCTCACCGTGGCCGACCTCTTCAGCCCGTTCACCCTCAAGGGCGTGACGCTGCGCAACCGCATCGGGATGTCCCCGATGACGCAGCACGCGTGCGAGGACCGCAGCGGGAAGATGAACGACTATCACGTGATGTACCTCGGAGCCCGCGCTGCCGGCGGCTTCGGGCTGATCTTCCCCGAGCAGGTCGCGATCGTGCCGGAGGGGCGCACCACGGTCGACTGCTCGGGCATCTGGGAGGACGACCAGATCGAGGGCCACGCCCGGGTCACCGCGATCATCAAGCGCCAGGGCGGCGTGGCGGGCATCCAGCTCGGCCACACCGGCCGCAAGGGCAGCGAGGTCGCCGCGCACGACCGCATCGGCGAGTACGGGCCCGGCGCCCAGTTCCCGCCGGACCACGACCGTGGCTGGCAGTGCGTCGGCCCGTCGAACATCCCCTACGGCGGTGACCACCCCTTCGACGTGCACGCCCTGACCCGCGACGAGATCAAGGGCCTGCACCGCTCGTACGCCGACGCCGCCCGCCGTGCCGCCGACGCCGGGTACGAGTGGCTCGAGATGCACTTCGCCCACGGCTACCTGGGCGCCGAGTTCTTCTCCCCGCTCGCCAATCAGCGCGACGACGAGTACGGCGGCTCCCTGGAGAACCGGGCCCGGTTCCTGCTCGAGGCCCTCGACGCCGTGCGCGAGGTGTGGCCCGAGCGGCTGCCCCTGACGATGCGCCTGGGCTCGGACGACTTCCACTCGAAGGGCGTCCAGTTCGACGAGTCGGTGCAGGCCGTCGCGTGGATGGCCGAGCACGGTCTCGACGCCGCGGACATGAGCCTCGGGTTCAACACCGACGACATGGAGGTCGCCCCGCCGATGAACGACCCGGGCTTCATGCTCGAGCGGTCGTCGCGGATCAAGCGCGAGGTCGGCATCCCGACCGTCTGCTCCTGGAACCTCGGCGTGCCGCAGAACGCGAACCGCGCGATCGAGGCCGGGCTGACCGACGTCGTCCTGCTCGGGCGTCCGGCGCTGTCCAACCCGCACTGGCCGCTGTGGGCGGCGCGCGAGCTCGGCCACGAGGCGCCGTTCTCGATGCTCCCCGACGACTGGCGGCACTGGCTGGAGAACTTCCGCGGGCACGCGGCCTCGATCGGGCTGCCCCCGACCGGTTCCTGGTCGCCGACCCCGGAGGACGAGATCGCGATGCTGCGCTCGGCGTGACCCGCAGCCGGCCGACGCGGAACATCCGCGTCGGCCGGAGGGTTGCCCCGCGCATGAGGATCGGCATCATCGGTGCGGGCAAGATCGGCGGGACGTTGACGCGGCGGCTCACGTCCCTGGGACACGAGGTGCGGGTGGCGAACTCCCGCGACCCGGAGACGCTGGCGGACCTGGCCGCGGAGACGGGCGCGACCGCGGTGTGGGCGAAGGACGCCGCGCAGGACGCGGACCTCGTCATCGTCAGCATCCCGCAGAAGAACACCCCGGACCTCGCGCCGGGCATCGTCGCGACGGCCAAGCCGGGCGCGCCCGTCGTCGAGACCAACAACTACTACCCCCAGCAGCGCGACGGCCGGATCGAGGCCCTCGAGAACGGGACGCCGGAGAGCGTCTGGGTGAGCGAGCTGCTCGGGGTCGACGTGTACAAGGTCTTCAACGGCATCTTCTGGAAGTACCTGCTCGAGCGCGGGGTCCCGCAGGGCACGCCCGGCCGGATCGCCCTGCCGGTCGCCGGGCCAGACGGTCCCGCGAAGGACACCGTGCTGGCGCTGGTCGACGAGCTCGGCTTCGACCCGGTCGACGCGGGGTCGCTCGAGGAGTCCTGGCGCCAGCAGCCCGGCACCCCGGTCTACGGCACGGACCTCGACGCCGAGGGCGTCCGCAAGGCCCTCGCGGAGGCCCCGCGGGAGCGGCCCGCGGAGTTCCGCGCCTCCTGACGACGGGTCTTCCCGACAGCGGGTCTTCCCGACGACGGGTCTTGCCGACGGCGGGTCTTCCCGACGGCGGAGCCTGCCGCGATCGTGACGTACTCCATCCGGTCGAGTCCGTGACGATCTCCGCGCGGCGTGCGTCCGACGGGTGAGTGCGGCGGTCGGATCCCTCCGGCCGCCGCCCCACGGGCCGCCGATCCACGGGAGGACCACCATGACGACCACGGGACGTACGACCGAGCAGCACCGCACCGACGGGTCGGAGGGCCGGCGCACCTGGTCGGACCTGTTGGCGACGCCGGGCGCGATCCGCGGGCTGGTGGCCGTTCTCGTGCTGCTCGCGATCTACGTGGCGGGCGCGCTGTCGCACCTGCACGTCCTGGGTCTCTGACCCGCGCGTGGGGCATGATCGCCCCCATGCGCGCAGTGCAGGTGAGCAAGCTCGAGGGACCGGAAGCGCTCGAGGTCGTCGACGTCGACGAGCCGGTCGCCGGGCCCGACCAGGTCCTCATCGACGTCGAGTCGGCGGGTGTGGTGTTCCCCGACCTGTTGCAGACCCGCGGCGAGTACCAGATGCGGCCGGAGCTGCCGTTCGTCCTCGGCTCCGAGGTCGCCGGGACCGTCCGCTCCGCCCCCGACGGGTCGGGCTTCGCCCCCGGCGACCGGGTCGCCTCGCTGTGCGTCGTCGGCGCGTTCGCCGAGGTGGTCGCCGCCCCGGTCGACCAGACGTTCCCGCTGCCCGACAGCGTGTCCTTCGACGTCGGGGCCGGGCTCCCGATGAACTACCTGACCGCCGAGTTCGTCGTCGCCCGCCGTGGGCGGCTCGCCGACGGCGAGACCGTGCTCGTGCACGGCGCGGCCGGCGGCGTCGGGGTGGCCTGCATCCAGTTCGCGAAGGCCCGGGGCGCCACGGTGATCGCCGTCGTCTCCACCGAGGGCAAGGCCGAGGTCGCCCGGGCCGCCGGCGCCGACCACGCGATCCTGGTCGAGGGCTTCAAGGACGCGGCCCTCGAGATCACGGGCAAGCGGGGCGTCGACATCGTCGTCGACCCGGTCGGTGGGGATCGGTTCACCGACTCGCTGCGGTCGCTCGCCCGCGGGGGACGGCTCGTCGTCGTCGGCTTCACCGGCGGCGAGATCCCGACCGTCAAGGTCAACCGCCTGCTCCTGCGCAACACCGAGGTGGTGGGCGCGGGCTGGGGCGAGTGGGCGTGGAACAACCCCGGCTACATGCGCCGGCAGTGGGACGACCTGACCGACGACATCGCCTCGGGCCGGCTCGCCCCGCCAGTCAGCGGCGTCTACCCGCTCGCCGAGACGGCCGCCGCGGTGGGGGAGCTGGCGGAGCGGCGGGTCACGGGCAAGGTCGTGATCCACACCCGCGAGTAGGCCGATACGGTCGCCTCCGACGTCGTCGTCGGGGAGGTCCGATCATGCTCGCCCACAGCCGCTCGGGAACCGGGGAACCGCTGTTCCTCCTCCACGGCATCACGCACCGCCGGCAGGGCTGGGACCCGGTGCTGCCGCTCCTGGAGCGGGAGCACGAGGTGATCGCGATCGACCTCCCCGGGCACGGCGAGTCCGCGGACGTCGACCCCGGCTTCGACGGGTCCACGCGGCCGTTGGTCGAGGCCGTCGAGAGCCTCGCCGACGACCTCGGGATCGACCGGCCGCACGTCGCCGGCAACTCGCTGGGCGGTCTGATGGCCCTGGAGATGGCCGCGCGGGGCACCGCGCGGTCGGCGACGGCGCTCTCGCCCGCCGGGTTCTGGTCCCCGGTCGGGCGGCTGTGGGCGAAGGCGCTGCTCGGCGGCGCGTCCAAGGTGCTGCAGAGCTGGTCCCGCGAGCGTCTCGACGGGATGCTCGCGACGCCCGCCGGCCGGTACGCGCTGCTCGGCGCCCTCGTCGCCCACCCCGGCCGCGACCACTACGCCGCGATGGGGGACGACCTCCAGGGGCTGGCCCGTCCCCGCGAGGGGTTCGCGACGATGCTCGCCGCCCTCGACACCTGGACCACGCCCCGACGCGCGGACGTCCCGACGATGGTCGGCTGGGGTTCACGCGACCTGCTGCTCCCGCGCGCGCAGATCCGACGCCTGCGCCGGGTGCTCCCCGACGCCCGCGTCGTGGTGCTCCCGGGCTGCGGTCACGTCCCGATGGCGGACGACCCGGAGCTCACCGCGGAGCTGATCCTCGGGACGGCCCGACTCTCCCGCGGCTAGACCCGTGCGTGCGCGCTGATCCGTGGCAGGCTGCGGGCCGTGGCCCACGAGAACGAGTGGTACTACTGCCTGAAGCACAACACGGTGGAGCCCTACGAGGGCTGCCGCGCGGCCGACCGGCTCGGTCCCTACCCCGACCGGGACACCGCCGCGCGGGCGTTGGAGATCGCCCGCGAGCGGACCGAGGAGGAGGACCGCAAGGACCGCGAGGACTGGTAGCGGTGGCCCACGAGTACCGGGTGACGGTGTCCTGGTCCGACGACCCGGGCACCGTCGACTACCGCTCCTACACGCGCGACCACACCGTCGCGGCGACGGGGAAGCCGAGCCTCGACGGGTCGGCGGACAAGGCGTTCCGCGGCGACGCGGCACGGTGGAATCCCGAGGACCTGCTGGTGGCGGCGCTGTCCGAGTGCCACCTGCTGAGCTTCCTGCACGTGGCGGCCGAGGCCGGCGTCGTCGTGACCGCCTACACCGACACTCCGGTGGGGCGGATGACCCGCGACGACGACGGCGGCTGGTCCTTCGAGCGGGTGGTGCTGCACCCGCAGGTCACGACGACCGGTGGGGGCGCGGGGCACCTCGCGAGCCTCCACCACGCGGCCCACGAGGCGTGCTTCATCGCCCGCAGTGTCGCGTTCCCCGTGACGGTGGAGCCGGTCTAGCGGTACCAGAGCCGGTGCGCGGTGCGCGCGACGTCGGTGACGGCCCGGATCGTCTCGGCGCGGCAGGTCGCCAGCTGGGGGGGTCGGCATCGACACGGCGAGACACGCCGCGACCCGGCCCCCGGGGTCGGCCACCGGCGCGGCGACGCAGCTGAAGCCCTCGGCGAACTCCCCGCGATCGAGCGCGTAGCCGTCGCGGCGGACCGTCGCGAGCTCGACGTCGAGCGCCGTGGGGTCCGTGATCGTCGCCGCCGTGAAGCGGGTCCCCGCGACGCCCTCGAGCCGGGACCGGCGCGCGGAGGAGAACGCCATCAGCACCTTCGCCGCGGCGACCGCGTGGGCCATCGTCGGCGGGACGCGTGCGGGCAGGTCGGGGATGCGGGCGAGCCGCTGGTGGCCGCGGGCGTCGAGGAGGTCGACGTGGTCGTCGTCGGTCCACTCCGCCAGGTAGGCGCGCGCCCGCGTCCGCTGGTGCAGCTCGGTCACCGCGTCCGCCAGCATCGTCGGGACCTCCGCGGCGCGCCCGACGGAGCCGGTCGCGGCGGGGGCCACGACCGGGCCCGGACCGGGACGCATCCGGAACGTGCCGGACGGGGTGCGCTCCACGTACCCGCTCTCGATCAGGGCGTCGACGGCGGCCCGGGCCGCGTCGGTCGGGCGTCCGAGGTGCCGACCGGCGCTGCGCAGGTCGAGCCCCTCCGGATTCGCCGCGAGGAGACGGAGGGCGCGGAGCGTGCCCGGAGGCGCAGCGGTCGTCACCCTCCGGAGAGTAGGACGCGGAGGGTGACGGAGAGCTGCGCTGAACGAGTGAACTCAGTAGCCGGAGGACCCGCCGGCGTCACCGTAGGACGTCGATCCGCCGGCGGCCGGAGCCGAGTAGCCCCCGGCGGCGGGAGCCGGATTCCCTCCGGCGGCCGGGGCCGAGTAGCCGCCCTGCTGACCCGTCGGCTGCCCGCCCTGCTGGCCGGTCGCCGCCTGCTCGCCGCCGGCGGCGGGCGCGTTCGGGGCGACCGGCTTGCCGTCCGGACCCACGGCGCGCCAGGTGCCGCCGACGCCGTTGCCGGTGGTCTCGCCCGGCGCGGCGTCCTTGGCGTAGCGGTAGAGCGGCCAGCCGTTCAGCGTGAGCTGCTTGGTGCCGTCGGGCCGGTTGACGGTGCCCACGCGGCTCGCGTCGATGCCCTTGAGCCAGGGGTCGGCGTCGGTGGCGAGAACCGGCGGCCACTGCTCGGCGCAGGTCCCGGTGCACGTGCTCGCGGCCGGCTTGTTCGAGTCCTTCGTGAACGAGTACAGCGTGTACCCGTCGCTCGTGGCCACCGTGCCGAGCGGGGTCTGGCGGGACGCGAGGTTCGCGCCGGTCAGCGAGGTCGGGGCCACCTGGCCCGCGCCCGCCGTCGGGACGACCGCCTGGTCCGAGCTGCCCCAGTGGGCGATCGCGACGTAGCCGGCCGCGCCCGCGGCGACCGCGCCGGCCGCGACGAGGGCGAGCAGCGCCGTCCGGCCGCGTCCGGCTCGACCACCACGACGGTGGCCCCCGGTCGGCAGCGGCCCGCTCGGGTGCTCGTAGCGCTGGGGCTCGACGTCGTCGGCCAGGCGTCGGCGGACGGTCGGGTCGGCGGCGCCGCGCACCCCGACGTCGTGCGGGAAGGCGTGCGGGCCCGACATCGGGCGCTCGGACACGGGCCGGCCGCCGGTGGTGTGGGCCGGGAGCGGCTGCGGGCCGGAGTACGGGACGGCCACGTGGGCCCCGGAGCCGTATCCGGTCACGGGCTGCGGACCCGAGACCGGGCCGCCGTAGGGGGCCGCCGGGTAGCCGCCGGTGTGGGGCGCGGCGTCGTAACCGTCGTACGGACGCGCCTCGCGCGGCACGGGGATGCCGAACTCCGGTCGCGGGTCCTGCTGGACGTCGGGGCGCATGGGGGAGGTACCTCCGGTCGCGGGGGAGCGGTGCCGCCGCGGGAGTCGGGGGATTCCCGCGGCGGCGCAGCACGAACGGTAGGGAGCCCGTCCCCGTCGACCCGCCGTTGCTGAGAGCGGGCGGGCGTGCACGCCGAGCAGGGGCTCTCCTGCTGCGGCGAACGGCGTGAGGTGCTTCCGGACGGCGGGTGGGGCTGCTCCGTCTGCCGACATCACGGTTCAGCAACGGAGACGTCGCCCCGTCCACGCGGGGACACCGGTCCCCGGGGAACTCAGGAGCGGTGCGGTGCGGCCCCCGACCGGTCGTCCTCGGCGGACGAGCGGGTACCTCGACCGGTCGCGGTGGCCACGGCGGCGCCCCGCGGGCCGGGGTTGTCGGCGTCGGCGCACTCCCGGGCCCGTCCGATGCCGAGCACGAACGGGACGATGACGACGCCGTACCCGTCGGGAAGAGCGGCCAGGCCGACGACGGCGGGTCCGGAAAGGACAAAGGCCCTGGTCACGAGCGTGACCAGGGCCTGTTGTGGGCGATACTGGGATTGAACCAGTGACCCCTACCGTGTCAAGGTAGTGCTCTCCCACTGAGCTAATCGCCCGAGGCGGAGGCGGGAATCGAACCCGCGTACAGGGCTTTGCAGGCCCTTGCCTAAACCACTCGGCCACTCCGCCGGGATCCTCGGAGGCCTGCCTCCCCGAGCGGACGACGGGACTCGAACCCGCGACCCTCACCTTGGCAAGGTGATGCGCTACCAACTGCGCTACGTCCGCATGTCACCGGTAAGAAGTTCCGGAGAAGTTCTCCCTGCCGATGATGAGAACTCTACTGCATCGTGCGCGGCCCCCGAACCGGGGGGTGGTGATCAGCTCGGGTCGGTCGAAAGCAGCAGGCCGAGGGCGTGCTCGAGGTCGAGCCAGTCGTCCTCGGCGCCCGGCTCGATCACCTCGTGGGTCCGCTGGAGGAACTCCGAGACCTCACGGGCGAGGGCCCGGAACGTCGCGTGGCCGGAGGGGGAGGAGAGCTCGATCTCCACCGACTCGCCCTCGGAGGGGCGGATGCGGACGTCGCCGTCGCCGGCCGCGTCGATCAGGCCCTCGGTGAGGAGGTCGCGGGAGAACACCCACTCGACCCACCCGGCCCGCCCGGTGCGGAAGGCCGCCTGCACGGCGTACGGGTCGCGGGTGTCGTAGCGGAGCTCCACCTGGACCGGGACGGGCGGGTTCGGCGGACCGATGAGGTCGAACACCGCCGTGGACCGGATCGTCACGTGGTCGTTGTGCATTCGAAGGCTGCCTTTCGCGCACGCTGCTGTCGAAGAGGGGAACGACCGGCGGCCGAGCCTGTGACGCCGGTTCACCCGGCTCACGCACCGAGCACATCTTAGGAGTACCCGGTCGAGCCCTTACCCGGTCCGCCTCCGTAACGGTCGACCCTCCCTGCCCGAGCGCCCACCACAACCCGACCGCACTAACCTGGGCCGCGTCGGACCCGGACACACGAGCACGAGGAGGAGGTGGACCCGTGGCGGAGGCGTCGCAGAGACGATCCGAGTCGACTGCGGAGCGTGACGGCGTGCCGGACGACGCCGTGGCGGACGCCACACTGCTGCGGGCCGTGACCGACCGGGAGCCCCGGGCGCTGGAGCGCTTCTACGACCGGTTCTCCCGCCGCGCCTACTCCCTCGCCCGCCGGATCTGCGTGGACGAGTCCCTCGCCGAGGACGTGGTGCAGGAGGTCTTCCTCCAGGTCTGGCGCCACCCCGAGCGGTTCGACGCGGCGCGCGGCAGCGTCGCGACCTGGCTCATGACGATGGTCCACCACCGGGCGGTCGACGCCGTCCGGCGCGAGGCCACGCGCCGCAAGTACACGGTCCCCCCGGCCGACGACGCCGACGACTGGTCCGCGCAGGACCGCCTGCCCGCCGGTCCGGGCGCCGACGAGGCGGCGTTGGAGCGCGTGGTGGCCGGCCACGTGCGCGACGCGCTGGACAAGTTGCCCACCGAGCAGCGTGAGGCCCTGACGCTCGCCTACTTCGGCGGTTTCACCCAGCGGGAGGTCGCGAGCATCGCGGGGGTCCCGTTGGGCACGGTGAAATCACGCATGTTCACCGCGGTGCGCACACTGCGGGGGATGCTGGAGGGACAGGTCGAGCGAGGGGAGGGATCGTCATGAGGGCGACGCCCGACGGCCACCCCGAACTCGCCGTCGCCTGGGTGCTGCACGGGCTGGAGCCCGACGAGGACGCGGAGTTCGCGGCACACCTCGCCGACTGCGCCGCGTGCCAGGAGATCGTGGCCGGGTCCGAGGAGGTCGCCGCCCTGCTCGGGTCGGCGGTCGAGCCGATGGACCCGCCGCCGGCGCTGCGGGACCGGATCCTCGAGGCGGCCTCGCGGGATGACAGCGCGTCGTCGCCGGCGTCCGGTGACGAGGACGCCGCGCCGTCGAACGTCGTGCCGCTGCGGCGCCGCCGCCGGCTCGTGGCCGGGCTCGTGGTGGCCGCCGCAGCCGCGCTCGTCGTCGTGATCGGCGGGCTCGTGAACGCGAACCGTGACCTCGCGCAGGAGCGGGACGCGGCCGCAGCGCAGGCCGAGCAGGGTCGGCAGGTGGTCGAACTCGTCGACGCGGCCGCCCGGCCGGGGACGCCGCACGCGGTCCTGGCGTCGGCGCAGGGCGGGTTCGTCGGACTGGTCGTGGACCGCGGTGCCGGCTACGAGCTCCTCGCCACGGGGCTGCCGGCGAACGACACGGCGCACACCTACGTGCTCTGGGGTCTGGCGGGGGGCCGACCGGTCGGGCTGCAGGCGTTCGACATGTCCGGTTCGGGGCCCGTGACGACTTCCGTACCCTCGACGGTGGCGGACCGCCGTGTCGCCGGGTTCGCGGTCTCCTACGAACCCGGCCGGACGGTGCCCGCCACGCCGACGCAGGTCGTCGCGAGCGGTCAGCTGGCGGGCTGACCTCCCGCGGGCCCGCACCGACGACGAGGCCAGGGAAGGCGATGACCCAGGACCAGGGCACCACCTCCGCACGACCGACCGCGACCGCCACCACCGAGCCGGCCGACCCACCGTCGGGAAGACGCCTGCACGGACTGCGGGTCCGGGTGCGGGCCTTCCGCATGACGGTGCGGGCACGGCCGCACTGGAACCTCGCGTGGCGCTGCGGCATCGGGTTCCTCGGCACCGTCGTGCTGATCCTCGGGATCATCGCGATCCCGTACCCCGGCCCCGGCTGGCTCATCGTTTTCACCGGCCTCGGCATCCTCTCCACCGAGTTCGAGTGGGCCGGACGCGTCCTTCGGTTCGCGCGCCGCCACTACGACCGGTGGGTCGCGTGGGTCAAGCGCCGGAACAGGGTGGTGCAGCTGCTGTTGGTGCTGGCCACGGGCGCCGTCGTGCTGGCGACGCTCTGGCTGCTGGATGCGCTGTGGATCGCGGCCAGGACGGTCGGCCTCGACCACTGGACCTGGCTGCGCAGCCCGATCATGGCGTGAGCTAGGCTGGTCCGTGCTGCGGGCGATTAGCTCAGGGGGAGAGCGCTTCGTTCACACCGAAGAGGTCACTGGTTCGATCCCAGTATCGCCCACTCGCAGGCAGGCCCGGTTCCCATTGAGGGAGCCGGGCCTTCGTCGTTCCCGGGCCCGACGACGTCTCGGTGCCGGTCGGGCGAGACGTCACCCATGGGTCCGGACGACGGCGCTGGGGCCGGGTCGGTGACGTCTCGGTGCCGGTCGGGCGACGTCAGTGGCATCGGGTGCACCCAGGAGGCCCCGGTGCCACACAGGCCCCGGCCCCGGCCGACGGTGCGGCGTTCCTGCCACTGGACGCCAGTGACGACGCTTCGCTGTCAACGGGCGGGCGACTGGTCCGGACCACTCGGTTGCCCACGATCGATTTCCGTTCGATCGGTTGAGAGTTCTAGTATCGGCGCCGTGCACGAAGCGACGGTGTGGGGCGAGCGGGCGCGTCTGGCGGCGTGGTCGGCGCTGGTCAACATCGACGAGCTGGGGCTCGACGACGACGGCCGGGTGCAGGTGGTCGAGCTCGCGCGCTCGTTGACCGAACTCCCGGATCAGCGCAAGGCGCGACTGCTGCGCGAGGCACTGTCGCGGTCGACCGGCCTGACCGTCAGCACGGTCGTGTCGTGGCTCGACGAGGTCCCCACGACCTGACCGGTCGGGTACCCGCCCTTCTGATTGTCGGGGTATGCCTCTACCGTCCTGCTCGGTCGGGTGACTCGAGGAGGATGTCGCATGGGTGCACGTCGGGTTGTGGTCGCCGCGGTGGCGGTGATCGGGTTGCTCCTCGTGGGGACGATCGCGTGGGCGAACCAGGCGCAGCCGCTGCGCTACGTCAACCTCGGCGACAGCTACAGCTCGGGTGCAGGCATCCAGCCTGCGGCTCCCGGATCGGCTCCCGCCTGCAGTCAGTCGCAGCTCAACTGGGCGCACGACATCGCCTCCGACACGGGCGCCACGCTGCGTGACGCCTCCTGCAGCGGGGCGCAGACGAAGGACTTCCGGACGTCGCAGTCGCCCGGGGTGCCGCCCCAGCTGGACGCGATCTCGGCCGACACGCAGCTGATTACGCTGACGATCGGCGGGAACGACAACAACGTCTTCGTCTCGACCATCCAGAAGTGCGCCACCGCGGCCCTGACGACGGCCGGCCAGGGCAACCCGTGCGAGCGCACCTACGGCTCGAGCTTCGTCGACACGATCAACACCAGCAACTACCCGAACATCGTCCGGGCGCTGCAGGACGTGAAGAAGAAGGCCCCGAAGGCCCGCGTCGCCATCTCCGGGTACCTGCGGATCCTGCCGGCGACGACGGGGTGCTACCCGATCATGCCAGTGGCCTCCGGGGACGTGCCCTACCTCAACAACATCGAGAACACGCTCAACAACGCCGTGAAGCGGGCGGCCGCGCAGACCGGGGTGACCTACCTCGACGTCACGGCGATCTCCACCGGCCACGACGCCTGCCAGCTCCCGGGCGTGCGCTGGGTCGAGCCGGCGGTCCCGGTCAACGCCGCACCGGTCCACCCGAACGCCATCGGTGAGCGGGAGATGGCGAACAACGCGATCGCCAACCTCGGACTCGCGAAGGTCTGAGTCAGAGGCCCGAGAGTCGGACCCCGGTCGGGGATCGACTCAGGGCCGCCGGGCCGGGAGCTCCGTCAGTCCGCGGAGCTCCTCGGCCAGCCGGTCGCGGTGCTCGTCGATCACGCCCGACGACGGGTCGGTGCCGCCCGACCACGCGAGGGCGTCGGTGAGTACGCGCAGGGCCGCGTTCACGGCCGCGGCGCGGACGGCGACCGTGAGGTCGTGCGGGGGCAGGGCGAGCCGTCGGCCGAGGACGTCGGCGAACACCGGTTCGGCCCGCTCGTGCAGCACCAGCCATACGGCGCGCACGGCCGGTTCGTCCCGCGACATCCGCACCACGGCGAGCACCGCCTCGAGGTCTTCGGGCGACATCACGTAGGCCGAGCGCAGGTGGGCGCCGAGCTCCTCGGACTCGGGCCAGGAGCGCAGGACGTCGACGAACGCGTCGAGCGACACCGAGAGCAGCGGCTCGACGCACGCCTCCTTGGAGCGGAAGAGCCGCCACAGGGTGCGCTCCGAGACCCCGGCCGCGCGGGCGACCTGCTCGCCGGTCGTCTCGGCGACGCCGTGCTCCCGGAACAGCGCCACCGCGTGCCGGGAGATCTCCAACCGGCGACGGCGCCGCTGCTCCTCGGTGACCGGAGGCCGACCGCGGCGGCCGGCGGCGCCGTCGTCCGGAGCTGTGCCCATCCGCACACCTTACCCGGCTTTTAATGGCACCCACTGCCACAAAGACGTACGGTCGGTGACGCCGCCGTCACCTCGAGGAGTCCTCATGACTGCCACCACCGACCGTCCCGCGGACCTGACGCTGCCGTTCGAGCGTCCCAACGTCCTCGAGCTCGCCCCGCTGTACGACGTCCTGCGGCGCGAGGCCCCGGTCGCCGCCGTGACGACGCCCGCGGGCGACCCGGCCTGGCTGGTCACCCGGTTCGAGGAGGTGCGCGACCTGCTGGGCGACAAGCGGTTCGGTCGCTCGCACCCGCACCCCGAGCGCGCCGCGCGCATCACCCACGCGGCGATCGCCGACGGCCCGAGCGGCAACTACGAGACCGAGGAGGCCGACCACACGCGGATGCGGCGCCTGCTCACCCCGGCCTTCTCCGCCAAGCGCATGCGGCAGATGGGCGAGGACGTCCAGGCGCTCGTCGACGGCTACGTCGACACCCTGGTCGTGGCGAAGGAGGCCGACGGCGTCGCCGACCTGCACGAGGCGCTCGCGGTGCCGCTGCCGGTCGCGGTGATCTGCCGCCTGCTCGGCGTGCCGCACGACGACGCCGACCACTTCCGCGCCCTCTCCGACCGCATGGCCACCTTCGACCCGGCCGTCGACGCGCAGGGCGCCCGCCAGGAGTTCGGCCGGTACATGGCGGGGCTCGCCGAGCAGAAGCGGGCGCAGCGGACCGAGGACGTCATCTCCGACCTCGTGCACGCCCAGGAGGAGGACGACGCCTACGACTACGAGGAGATGATCCGGCTCTCGGTCGGGCTGCTCTTCGCCGGCCACGAGACGACCGTCAACCGCATCGGACTCGGCGTCCTGATGCTCCTCACGGAGTCCGAGCGGTGGGACTACCTCGTCGAGGACCCCGAGGGCCGGACCGACCGGGTCGTCGAGGAGATCATGCGCCTCGGCGCGCCGGGCGACCTCGGACTGGTGCGCTACGCCCACACCGACGTCGAGATCGCCGGCGTGACGATCCACGAGGGCGACGCGGTGGTCATCTCGATCAACGCCGCCAACCGTGACCCGCAGGCGTTCGCCGACGCCGAGGCGTTCGACCCGGAGCGCGAGGAGCGCGCGCACGTGGGCTTCGGCCACGGCGGCCACTTCTGCATCGGCGCGAGCCTCGCCCGCACCGAGCTGCGCACCGTCTTCCGCACGCTCGCCCGGCGGCTGCCCGACCTCCGCCTCGCCGTGGGTCTCGACGACATCGACGTGCGGACCCACCACCTCACCGGTGGGGTGAAGGCCCTCCCCGTCACCTGGTGACGTTGCGGACGACCCGGAGCCGCCCCTCGGCTCCGGGTCGTCGTCGGGCCCCGGATCAGTGCGCCGCCGCGATCAGGTCCGCGAGCGCCGCGCTGTCGTGGTCGGGGCCGCAGCCCTCGAGCAGGAACGTGACGCTGCGGGCGTTGCGCGTGCGCAGCGGCAGCAGCTCCCGGTATGCGGGGGAGCGGTACCACGCCCGCGCCGCGTCGAGGTCGGGGAAGCCGATCAGCACCATCACGCCGTCGAAGGGCCCTTCGAGCACCTCCGGCGTCGCGCCGTGGACGAGGAACCGGCCGGCGTAGGGGTCGAGCGTCGCCTGGATGCGGCGCAGGTAGTCGAGGATCTCGTCGTTCTGGTCGATGTCATGGAGCAGGCCCACCGCGTATGCGTTCATGACGACAAGCGTGGTCCGGTCCGCGCGTGGGAGCGATGACCTCCCGGGTCATGGTCGCCGCTCCGCGTGCGGCGCCCGGATCCTGTCGCGACGACCGGGTCGTCGGTGAACCGTCGTGTCACGGGACGTCAGCGTCCCGTGAACGTCTGTCGATCTTGCGTGAACGCGCATGAACGGCATTTTCGCAGCTCACCGGCCCTTCAACAGGATCTCTGACACGTGCTTGAAACGTCGCGGTGACATGGTTCATCGCGAGCATTCACCCGTCGGGGGCAGGGGTTAGCTTCGGTTGCGCACGGTCGGTTGGAGCGCGCGGACGAGGTGGAACATGACGGTCACGGGAGCGACGCGCAGTCCCGTCGTCGACGAGAGCCGCGACCAGGGACCCCGCCACCGACCGGGGGAGCGGCTGCCGGATCTGTTCACCGAACTCGCGGCGCGGCACCCCGAGCGGGTCGCCGTCGACACGGGCGAGGAGCGCTGGACGACCGCCCGGCTGGCCGCGCGGGCCCGGCGCACCGCACGGCTGCTGACGGGCCGCGGTGTCCGCCCCGGCGACCGGGTCGCCATCCTGGTCGACGAGCCGGTCGCGTCGTACGTCGCGATGCTCGCCGTCGGGCTCGTGCACGCCGCGTACGTCCCGCTGGATGCCGGCTTCCCGGCCGACCGCGTCGGGTTCATCTGCGACGACGCCGAGGCCACCGCCGCGATCGTCACGCCGGCTCTCGCGGACCGGCTCCCGGACGGCGTGACGAGGATCGACCCGGCCGACGCGGAGCACGAGAGCGACGCCCCGCTGACGGCCGACGAGACGGGCGGCCCGGTCGACGAGCTGGCCTATCTCATCTACACCTCCGGGACGACGCTCGAGCAGATGAGCGCCGACGGCGGGTCCGGGTTCGAGACCCCGGCCGCGGTGATCGTCGAGACCACCCAGGGCGAGGGCGGGCTGAACCCGGCGAGCCCGGAGTGGCTGCGGGAGCTGGCCGCGACGTGCCGGCGGCTGGACATCCTGCTCATCGTCGACGACGTGCAGATGGGCGTCGGACGCACCGGCCCCTTCTTCTCGTTCGAGCTGGCCGGCATCCGCCCGGACATCGTCTGCCTGTCCAAGTCGATCTCCGGGTACGGGCTCCCGATGGCGCTCGTGCTGCTGCGTCCGGAGCTGGACGTCTGGGCGCCCGGCGAGCACAACGGCACCTTCCGCGGGAACAACCCCGCCTTCGTCACCGCGACCGCCGCGCTGCGGGAGTACTGGGCCGACGGTGCCCTGGAGCGGAGCGTCCTCGCCCACGGCGAGCGGGTCGCCGCGGAGTTCGAGCGCCTCGCCGCCGACACGTCGGGCCTGGCGCTGCGGCCCACCGGCCGCGGCCTCGCGCGCGGCCTCGCGATCGCCGAGCCGGGGGCGGCGGAGCGGGTGTGCGCCGCCGCGTGGCGCCGCGGGCTGATGATGGAGACGGCGGGTCCCGACGACGACGTGGTCAAGGTGATGCCGCCGCTGACGATCGCCACGGCCGACCTCGACGCCGGGCTCGACATCGTCTCGGCGGCGGTCGCGGAGGTGGCGGCATGACGATCGCCGACGTCCCCACGTGCACCGTCGTGATGGTGGGGGAGCGGCGGATTGGCCTGGTCGGGCCGGTCGAGGACGTGCCCGGGGTGGCCTACACGCTGCACGAGCGGTTCAACCGCGACCGGCGGGCCGCCGGACTCCCACCGCTCGACGCCACCCACGTCGTGCCGGCGGGCACCACCCGCGAGCAGGCCGCGGAGGCCCTGCGGACCGGCCGCGGCCCGGCGTCGTGGTCGGGGTTCACCGCCCTGCGGCGTCGCTGAACTTGCCCACGGTGCGCCCCTCGCGCACCGTGGGGACGTGACCAAGGCGGTGCAGGACCTCATGATCGCCGTGGAGCGGGTCCACGACGCCCTGCACACGGCCGTCCGGGCCGCCGGCCCGGTCGCACACCTGCTGACCGAGGACGCGACCTTCGACGTCCTGCCGTCGGGGGCCGGTGCCAGCGGGGCGGCCGAGATCGACCGGTTCGTCACCGGGCAGGTGGTGCTGCCCGGAGACCTGACGGTGCGCCGGAGCTCCCGGACCGGCGACCGGTTCCGCGTGGTCGACGAGGAGGTCTTCACCTTCACCCACGACCGCGAGCTGCCCTGGCTGCTCCCCGGCGCGGCGACCGGAAAGCCGACCGAGCTCGTCGTCGTGACCCTGACCGCGGTCAAGCGGGGGCAGGTGACGCGGGCGCGGATGGTGTGCGCGGAGCGCAGGTGAGCAGGAACGGTCGGGACGGCGACCTTCGCTGCGCACGTGCGGGAGACCCGTGACGCTCCGGTCGGTCCTGCTGTTCCTGTTCGCCGCCGTCACCGAGATCGGCGGGGCGTGGGCGGTGTGGCAGGGCGTCCGGGAGGACCGCGGGTGGGTGTGGATCGCGGTCGGGATCGTGTCCCTCGCGGCCTACGGGTTCGTCGCGACGCTGCAGCCCGACGCCACGTTCGGCCGGGTGCTCGCGGCCTACGGCGGGGTGTTCGTCGCCGGGTCGCTGGCCTGGGGCGCGGTGCTCGACGGCTACCGGCCCGACCGGTTCGACGTGCTCGGCGCGCTACTCTGCCTGGCCGGCGTCGCCGTGATCATGTATGCCCCGCGCGGCGTCTGAGCCCACGGCGGGGGCGGGAGTCGGGGCGCGTACCGTCACACCATGCTCGCGGAGCTCCTCGGCCGTCTCGCCGGCCGGATCACGTGGCCCCCGCCGGACACCGACCGGAACCGTTTCCTGTTCCGGCTCACGTTCCCGCTGGCCGCGCTCGCCGCCGCGTACGTGCTCACCTTCGCGCTGGTGAGCGACGGCTGGCTGCCCTATCTCGTGGCGGTGATCCTGCTGATGATCACCGGGATCTCCGGTATCGGGCTGCTGCTGATGCGGGCGCACCGCCAGGAGGTCGCCGCGGCCGAGGCCGCGGAGCTGGCCCGGGTCGACGGGTCCGGCAGCACCTCCGCGGCCCGGCAGGGGCCGGTGACGCCGCGGTAGCTCGTCGCGCGTGGGGCGACCGCCGCGGGTGTCAGCTGTCCTCGTCGCGGCGGAGCTCCTCCAGCACCTGCCCGCCGAGGTTGGAGGGGCCGAGCGCCGAGACCGCGGTCGCGAGGTCGACCACGGCGGCCAGTTCCTCCCAGGCGGCGCCGGCCCGCCGCGCGGCGAGGGCGTGCCAGCGGGCCGGACCCGAACCCTGCACCAGCAGCATCGCGAACAGCAGCAGCTGCACGGTCTTCGGGTCGAGGGTCTCGTCGAAGAAGGCGCCGGCCCGGAGCTTCTCCACCCGGTCGAGCGCGGCCGGCGCGACGTCGCCGAGGAAGCGCAGCTTGGCCGCCGGCAGCGGCGGTACGGTCCCGAACAGTTGCGTGTAGGCCCACTCCCACGCGGTGGCATCGGTCGTCGCATCCTCGGACGGCATCGCTCTGCTCCTCTCGACCGTGGCCGGTCGAGCGTCCCAGGTGGAGGTGCATCGGGGCCACGTCCCGCCCCGCGTGTAGGCCGTCCGGAAATCGGCGCCTCCGTACGGACTACAGCCACATGCCCACTGCGAAATGTACGGTTGTCGTCACTCAACGTATATGCAGCGGTCCTCGTCCCCCGGAAGAGGTTCGGCGTCCCGACGACGCGGGTAGCGGTTCCTGGCCGAGGTGACGATCGGCCTGCGGCCTGAGGATCGCCGGCGCATCGGGAGGGGGCGGGAGTCGTGGAGGAGGACGACCCGACGCCGCTCGCGCGTCTGCTCCGCCGCGTCGTCCTCCTCGGTGGACTGCTGGTCGGATTCCTCCTGGCAGGCCTCCTGTTCGCCGGTGCCGCCCAGGCCTCTCAGGGCGGGGGGAACCCGGGCGGCAACGGCTCCGCGTCCGGCACGTCCAGTGCCTCGGGTCAGGCCGGCTCCAGCCACGCGACCCCGGACCGATCGACCTCCCGCCCGGCGACGTCGGGCACGTCTTCGGGTCAGTCTGCGGGGCATGCGACCTCCGTCAAGTCGTCGACAACGTCGTCGAGTACGACGACGTCCGGTACGACACGGTCCGCCACGACGACGTCCAGCACGACGCGGGCCGCCACGACGACGTCCAGCACGACGCGGGCCGCCACGACGACGTCGGGCACGACGGCGTCCGGTACGACGCGGTCCGCCACGACGACGTCCGGCACCTCCGTCGGCTCGGTGCGGACGACGGCCCCGACGTCCCCGGCTCCCGTCGTCGACCTCGAGACGGTCGTGCCGCGGTCGTCGGCGACCCGCGGCCCGGCGCTGACCACAGCGACGTCGGCCGTCGCGAACGCAGCGACGTCAGCGCTCCCGGCGTCCGTGCGGCCCGGCGGCCGTGCGCCTGCGATCCCGGTCCCCCTGACGACGATCACGTCCACCCTCGACCGGGTGCGCGCGCCGGCCACCACGGTGACCACGTTGGTGGCGAACGTGCCGTCCTCCGTGCCAACGGTCCTCGCCCCGGTCACCACGGTGACGACGTCGGTGACGAACGTGCCGTCCGCAGCGCCCTCGCTCCTCGCCCCGGTCACCACGGTGACGACGTCGGTGACGAACGTGCCGTCCACAGCGCCAACGGTCCTCGCCCCGGTCGACGCCGTGGCGCCCGCACTCGTCCATGTCGAGGGAGCGCTCGCCCGGACCGGCGGCAGTCTCGTCCAGCCGGTCACGAGCCTGACCCCCGCCGTGACGGCGCTGACGGGGTCGGTGGGCGTGGTCGCCGGACGGGCGATCGGTCTGTCGCAGGAGGCCCCGGTCGGGCTGGTTGTGAGCCGAACCCTGGGAGCCGCGACGGCGACGGCGACCGTCCCCGGCCTGACGGGCGCGAGCGCCGCCCGTCCGGCGGCCTGCGGCGTGGCACCGCTGCCGGCTCTTCCCGGTGGCCTCGCACTCCCATCGGTTCCTCCGGGAGCCACCCTGGTCGGGCCGGCGGGTCCGGGCTCACGGAGCGTCCCGTGGTCCCTCACCGAGCCGGCCTCCGGCCCGGTGGCACAGCGGGCGCCCGGTGCGCCCGTTCCCGGGGATCCCGTTGCGCCCGCGTCCCCGGCCGGATCGCCCGGCGGTGCCGGCTCCGGGGCGAGCATCCTGCCCGGGCTGCTAGCCGACCCGCTGGCCCTGCCGGTGGTCCTGACCGCGCTGGCGCTGGGTGCCTGCGCGCGGCGTCGGACGTGGTGGTTCCCCGAGGTCGCCATCGGGCCCGACTGAGACCTCGGCGCGCGCCGTCCGCCATCGGCTGTCCGCGGGTGGGGATCGTGCGACCGAATCTCGGTCAGTTCTTCGGGACCGGCCTGCCCACGACGCCTGGCGTGCTCCTGCGTGCAGCGTGACCGACACGCAGTGAGGGACCGACGGGCGGGAACCACGTGGCGCGAGCCCGTCCCGACGGACCGGTCGACCGGCCCGGAGCTCCTGCTCGTCGCGCGGTCGGTCGGCCCAGGGTGACCACGCGTGGGGCCGCTCGCTGACCGCTGTCGGCGATGGGCCGTACGAGGGGGCGGCTCATCGCGCCACTCGACGCGGATCCGCAGGGTGACGCCCCGCGCGTGGTCGCCGCCGGCTCTTCTGCGGCCTCCTGCCCCGGTGCAGCGGTCGCCTCTCGACCAGACGTTCTTCCGTGAAAGGCCGTGCGATGCGTCGCGACGTCTCCGTGCGCTGTCCCGTCGTCCTCGAACTCGTGGGCGCCCACCGCCCCCCGGTGTGGGCCCAGGTCGAACTGCGCTTCGTCGGGCCGGACCCCTACGCGATCGCGCTCGCGTTCCAGACCCTGCACTCCCGTGAGGTCGTGTGGCGGTTCTCCCGTGGGCTCCTCGCCCAGGGCCTGATCGAGGCCGTCGGTGAGGGCGACGTCCGGATCCGCCCCCTCGACACGACCGTGCCCGCACGGGTCGTCGAGATCGAACTGCTGTCGCCCGGCGGGCGTGCCGTGTTCCACGCGCCCTACACCGAACTCCGCGACTACCTGACCCGCACCCAGGAACTCATCGCCTTCGGCGCCGAGCACGAGTGGCTCGACCTCGACCACACCGTCACGATGCTGCTGCTCGCCCCGCCCACGTGGAGGTCCGGAACGGGGTGAGGTGCGCGGCGGCCGGGTCCGGCGCCGGAGGGCCCAGCACCCGGGGAGCGGCGGAAGGCCCACCGCAGGCCGAACGGGGTTGGAGCGGTACCGTCGGTACCTCGTTCGAGGGGGGTGCGGTGACGCGACGTCACTGGCGGTGGGGCTCGGGGATCGACACCGCCTGGCTGCAGCTCGAGCGCGACAACAACAGCGTGGTGGTGCACGGGGCGCTGTGGTGCGACGGCCCGGTGGACATCGAGGTGCTGCGGGATCGGGTCCGGGAGCGGTGGCTCCCGCGCTACCCCGGGCTGCGACAGCGTCCGGTGTGGGGCCCGGGGCGACTCGGACCGGTGCGCTGGCAGGACCACGACGTCGACCTGGCCGCCCACGTCCGGGTCGGGGAGCTCGACCGGGCCGAGCCCGACGAGGACCGGGCCGTGGCGGCCGCCATCGGCCGGGCGTTGTCGGAGCCGCTCCCGGCCGATCGACCGTGGTGGCGGCTGACGGTCCTCACCGGTCGCTCGGGACGCAGCGCGATCCATGTCGCGCTGCACCACGGGCTCGGCGACGGCGTCGCCATGAACCACCTCTTCCACGTCCTCGCCGACGGCGATCCCGGCGACGACACCCCGGTGGCGTACCGCGCCGACCCGGTGGAGCTGCCCGGGCAGGGGGACCTGCGGGTGTTCCGGCGAACGGCACGCGAGCGGCGTAGATCCCTGGGCGCCCAGGCGAGGGAGGCGCTGGCCGGCCGTCGCGGGGAGCTCGCTCGTACCGTCCGGGCGGTCCGGCGTGGGGCGGCCCTGCTCGGCCGCCCCCACCGTGACGCGCGCACGCTGCTCCAAGAGCCGATCGGGCCGGTGAAGGTGGTCCGTTGGACCTCCTCGCTCGAACTACCGGCGGTGAAGAGCGCGGGCAAGCGCGACGGCGGGAGCGTCAACGACGTGCTCTGCGCCGCGGTGGCGGGCGCCCTGCGCACGTTCCTCGCCGACGCCGACGACGGGCAGGACCGTGTCCCCGTCCCACGACTGCGCGCGGTCGTGCCGACCAACCTGCGTCCGATGGACCGGGCCATCTCCGCGCGGTTGGGCAACGAGGTGGGCCTCGCCCTGCCGTCGCTGCCGACCGACGAGGAGGACCCCGCGCGTCGCGTCCGGCAGATGAACCGCACGATGGCGGCCGTCAAACGGACGGACCAGGCACTCGTCACCTACATGGGGATCGCGGGCGGCGGGTTGCTCTCCCCGCGCCGTACCCAGGGCCTCGTGCAGCGGTATGCCGGCACCTCGTCGGTGGTCATCTCCAACGTCCCGGGCCCGGTCGCCGAGCTGTCGGTCGCCGGAGCCCCGATCCGCGACATGTTGTTCTGGGTGCCCTGCACCGGTCGGCTCGCTCTCGGCGTCAGCATCCTCAGCTACGCCGGGCGGCTGCGCCTCGGTGTCGCGGGCGATGCGGGCGTCCTCGACCGCGCGGGCGGGATCGACCGCTTCACCCGACTGCTGGACGAAGAACTCGACCGCGTCCGCTGATCTCGGCGGACACCGTCGGCCCCCATCGCCCGCGTCCGAGGGCCGGACGCCGGGGCCGCCGGGAGGGAGCGGCCGCGTCGACCGCTGGTCGGCCGGACGGGCCCGGTGCCATGCCCGGTCGGGCGGACGGACCGACCCGCCGGGTCCAGGAGGGCCGCCGGGATTTCCGCTGCCGGACCGGTTCGCCAGGCGGCACACCGGTGTGACCGTGGTGGCCCGCGGTCGGGGCGACCGGCCCCGACCGCCGAGCCACCCAGGAACTCCAGGTGTCCCTCATGACGCGTGTCGATCCCGGTCCGTGCCGGCACCCCGCGCGCGGGTCCCTCACCCGAGCCGTCGGCAGGAGCTGACATGACCGTTCCTGCGGGTGTCCCGCTCTTCCAACGCTTCTTCCGCTCCGTCGGCCGCGTCAAGATCGACCGGAACGACGTCAAGCGGTTCCGGGCCTTCATCGACGACCTCGTCGACGACCTCGCGATCGCCGGTCGCAACGCCGCCACGTGGAACGGCCGCGACGTGATCGCCCCGCAGGACCTCCCCGTGCCGACGGGGCTCCAGGAGCGGATGCGTGAGTTCGACGGGCTCGAGGAGGCCGGCGAGATCCGGGGCCTGCTCGCGCCGACCATCCGTCGCCCACCCGGCGACGTGACCTTCTCCGAGGAGACCGAGGACGTGTTGGTGGAGCTCTTCGGCGGGCTCGCCGTCGCGCTCGCGCGGACCTTCCGCGAGGTCGATCCCGAGGTCGTCCATCCCGGGACGGAGCACTGGGACCGGGTGACCACGATCTTCCGCCTGGTGTTCTGATGGCGACCGGTCCCCGGTCCTCCGACGTCCACGAGACCGACCCACGCCGCGCCGAGGAGCACCTCACCGGGGCGGTGCGCCTCGTCCACGCCCCACGCGACCGGTTCGCCCTGCACCTGCACCGGATCGCCCACGGCCCGCTGGCCCTGGAGGACGTGCGGTGTTCCGAGGGCACCCGCATCCGGGTCGACGAGGACGCGGGCTACCGGGTGGGGCTGCCGGTGCGGGGGCCGGTCCGCGCCGATCACCACCGTCGCGAGCTCGATCTCGGACCGGGGCGGGCCGTCGTCGTCACGCCGTTCGAGCAGGTCGCGATGACGACGCGCGACGACACCCACGTCGTGATCGTGCGGATCGAGCCGGACGCGCTCGAGGACGCGCTGGAGGCGCTCCTCGGGCGGACGGTGGCTCGACCACTCCGGCTCCGGCCGTCGACGGTCCCGGGCACGGCGGGCGGATCGGCCTGGACGTCCGTGGTCCGGTCGGTCGGCGCGCCCGGCCCCGACCCCGCCGCCGTCCTGGCGAACCCGTTGAGCGCGGAGCCGCTGTACGCCGCGGTGCTGGTCGGGCTGCTGCACCTGACCGAGCACCCGGAGCGCGAGGCTCTCGACGCGCCGGTCCCGAGCTGGGGGCCGCACCCGATCCGCGAGGGGCTCGACCTGATCGAGGCCCACCCCGAGCTGCCGCTGACCGCGACGAGCCTCGCGGCGCGCGCCGGACTCAGCGTGCTCGCCCTGCAGGGATGCTGGCGACGCCACCGGGACGTGCTGCCCCGCGACGACGTCGACCGCGTCCGGATGGCCCGGGCACACCGCGACCTGGAGTCCCACCGGCCCGACGAGACCACGGTGGACGCGGTGGCGAGGTCATGGGGCTTCCCGCCGCGGGCGTTCTCCGCGGCCTACGGCTCGCGCTTCGGCCGCCCGCCGGCCCAGACCCTGCGGGGCCCCGCCTACGCCTGATCCGCTCTGCCACAGCACCGGTCAGGCCGCCAGCCGGGGGTGGACGACGCCTGTTGACGGGCGAACGGCCGTCCCGGACTCGGCCCTCCGGGTGGAAGGTCCGGGCCCGGATGTGCCCCGGCGAGCCGATGCCCCGCCGCCGACGGGACGCCACGGTGACGAACCGACGGTGACGACGGCGAGGCGGAGGCCCGGGTGCGCAGGACAGGGACCAGGATCGTGGGACTCGTCGCGGCGTGCGGCGCCGGAGCGTGCCTGCTGAGCGGGTGCAGCGCCGACGCCGCCGCCGTGGGACCGCCGATGACCCTGGTCGTCTCGGCGGTGACCGACCGGCCGATGACCGTCTGGTTCGACACCCGTCAGCGGACCCCGTCCGGGCTGGTCGGGGAGGGCGTCGACGCGACGCCGGTCGAGCTGTCCCCCGAGCGACCGGCGGCCGTGGTCACCGTCCCGTACGCCCGCGGCAACTGGCTGTGGGCGCGGGTGTCGGGCCCGTCCGACGCTCCCGAGGGCAGCGCCGTGGCCTGCGAGCTGCGCTCGCGGGCCGGCCGTGTCCTCGACGCCCACGCCTCCGACCCGTTCCGAGCACCGCCCGGCGAGACCGGGTGCGCGGGCGCCCAGTGACGGCGGCCGGGCCGGCTACCCCTCGGCCACCTTCTCCCAGCGCTCGGCGAGCCGGTCCAGCTCGGCGAGCAGGGCCGCGAACTCCCCGTCGCCGTCGGACGCCCCGTCCGGGACGCCCATGAGCTCGGCGTGCAGTCGAGCGACCTTGGCGCTGACGTCGTCGAACAGCGTGGCGCCCTGGTCGGTCAGGGACAGCAGCTTGCGCCGCCCGTCCGACGGTGCGGTGTCCCGGCGGATCAACGAGCGGTCCTCGAGCCGCTTGCAGACGTCGGCCATGGTCGAGCGGTCGAGTGCCACGCACGCGGCCAGGGACCCCTGGTCGACGTCCGGGTACTCGCGTACCGCGGTGAGCACCGCGAACTGCGGGCCGGTCAGCGTGGTGTCGACGTGTCGCAGCCAGGCCGCCGAATAGGCCTGGTACAGCCGCCGCGACAGGAAGCCCGGCGCCCCGCGCAGCCGCTCCGGTGTCGTGGGTCGCCCCGCGGCAGCGGTGGTCGGGTCGTCGTTCCCGGTCATTCTCGTCCTCGTTCCCCCAGGCGTCGGGTGGCGACGCGGGCGGTCACGAGGAGTCGTCCTCGGTGGTGAAGACCGACCGCGTCCTCCTACCGACGCGTACTGCGCGTCACCCGTCCGGCGTGGACGGTGACGCACCCCCCCTTCACGTCGCGTGACGCGACTCTGGTTGAGCACGCTACGACGTCACCCCCGTTGCGGGCGAGCGAACTCGCGGGACGCGCCGCGAACCGTCAGGACGGACGGGACGCCAGCGGGACCGGGATCTCGGCCGGGAACAGCCGTCGGACGTCGTCGAGGGTCACCAGGCGCAGCCCGATCACCTGGTCGACGACGGCCACCCGCCACCCCCGGGTCTTGTCGTTGAGCCGCACCCCGCGCAGCCAGCGCTGGGCGTGGCGGAACGCCTCGCTCTGGGTCTTCGGGCTGGGCACCGGCCGTCCGGAGGCGCGGTGCCAGCCGGCGATCTGGTCGGCGTCCCCGTGGACATCCCGGGCGACGCCGTCGGGGCTGAGCGCGGCGGCGATGAGGGTCGGGCCGCACGCGGCGACGAGGACCGACCACCACGTCTCGTCGGTGGGCAGCGCGGCGTTGACGGTGCGGCCGCCCGCGAGGTCGTCCCGGTCGGCCGCCGCGGCGGTCGGCGCGAACGCCAGCAGCGCGAGCGTCACCTCGCGGCCGTCCGCCAGCCACAGCCCGAGCGAGGCGCGCGAGTCGCGGACGAGCAGCCCGTTGCCCGCCCGGATCCGGTCCTGTCCGGCCACGCCCGGCACCACGAGGGTCAGCTGGCCGCCGTGGCGCTGCCGGTTGATGACGAGGTAGGCGTCGTCCCGGATCTCGATCTCCGCGGCGACCCGGGACACCTGGTCGTCGTCGACCTCGACGTGCCGGTCGCTCGCGGCGTTGCGCCCGATTGTCGCCGTCTCGCCCCACGGGACCGAGAGGCGGCGTTCGGTGCGGACGTCGAGCAGCGCCAACCCGCCCATGGGGAGACGTCCCGCGCCCGGCAGCCGCACGCGATCAGTATCCCCGGGCGACGACCTGCGTCGTCGTGGCCGGCCTCGCCTCCGCCGTGACCTCCCGCGCCAGCAGGCGCAGCCGGGGGCCGTCGGTCCCGAGGCCGATCTCCGCGCCGGGCGGCAGCGGGGTCGGGCCCTCGATGCGTCGCCCGTCGACGCGGGTGCCGTTGGTGGAGCCCAGGTCCGTCGCGGTCCATCCGCCCGAGCGGTCCGGCGCCAGCCGCAGGTGCCGCCACGACACGCCGGGATGCTCCACGACGACCTCCGCGGCCGGGTCGCGCCCCAGCTCGACGGACCCCGTCAGCTCGGTGTCCGAGAGCTGCGCGCCGGCCGCGTCCTCCACGACGAGCACCGCCCGCGGTCGGGTCCCGACGACGAGCGTGCGCAACGCCGGCACCGCCCCGGTCACCCGGGTCGCGAGGGCGGCGAGGCCGCGGTTCCCGACGGCCGGTCGTACCCGGCGCGGGCCCGGGCTCGGCCGGGGCCCGTCGACCACGGCCGCCGTCGGCGGCTCGGCCCGCTCGCCGGCCCGGGGCACGGGCAGGCGCGGTGGTCCGGGGGCGCGCCTCCCGCCCCCGGACCCGGGTGGGACGGGGCCGCTGCCCCGCCCGTCCCACCCGGCGCCCGGCCCGGACCGGGCCGGGACCCCTCCCGCTCCCCGCGCCGGGGCGAGAGGGACCGCCGTCGTCGCGCACGCAGCGGCGACGGGGGTCTGTTGCGGCTCGGAGAACGCCGCGGTGACGACGACGCGACCGAGCGGCACGTCGTCGGAGACCAGCAGGTGCACCCAGGTCCGCTCGGCGAGGCGGCGCACCCCGTGCTCGCGGCCGTGCTCCACATAGCCCTCGGCCAGCTCGCGGGCCAGCGCCTCGAGCGGGCGGCGCTGGGCGACCTCGGCGCCGTCGACCGGGTTCCACTCCACCCACAGGTGCGGCGCCGCGACCTGCTGGCCGCGCGGGGTCCACACCAGGGCGTCCTCGCCGTCGAGGCGCTCCGCGGTCACCCGCAGCAGGCCGTCGCCGTGCACCCACGGCCGGGCCAGCAGCGCGCGCAGGGCGCGGCGGACCGGGGCGCCCGTCGTCGGGGGGACGCTGAGGTCGACGGTGGCGGTGGTCGACGGGGGAGCGGGCAGCGGCTCCGGACGCGGGCGCGCCCAGGCCGAGACGACCATGGCGAGCCCGGCCGCGAGCGCGACCAGCACGACGATGAGCACCGCGACCAGCAGCGAGCCCGTGGTCCACCAGAGGATCAGGAGCGCCGCGACGGTGCCGATCGCGACCAGCCGGGTCCTGGTCATCGGTCCGACCCGATGGCGGTGACCCGCTCCAGTCCCGGCACCTGGCCGGCGACCTGCGCGGGGGTCGGGAGGTGGTTCGCGGCCGTCGTCAGGACGCCGCTGTCCGCCGCCGCCCGACCGGCCCACGCCGGGCCGATCGCCATCGCGGCCGCGCCGATCAGCACGCACACCACGAGCGCCAGCCCGCCGTGCGCGACCACCCCGACGGCCCGGTCGACGAGCACCGGGCGGGCGTAGCGGCCGTTCGCCCGCGCGGCGAGCGTGTCGGCCAGTCGGCGTCCGAGGCCCAGGCCGACCAGCCCGGCCACCAGCACGCAGGCGATCAGCAGCGGCGTGGACGCCGCGTCCCACCACCCCGCGACCGCTGCGCCCACGATCACCCCGACGACGGCCCCGGCCAGCGAGAGCACCAGGGACGTCCCACCGCGACGCCATCCGCGCCAGGCGGCGAGGGCGACGACGGCGAGCACCACGAGATCCACGAGCGTCACGCGTCCTCCTCTGTGAAGCGGTCACCCAGGAGTGAACCGACGCGGGGAGGGCCGCGGGGACCCGTCGTCGGGAACTAATTACCGAGCTCCCCGACGACGCGTGAGCGGGCGCACACCGACGACTGTGAGCCGGATCGTGCGGTTGATTCGGTACCGTGGGTAGCGGTTACCGCCGGTGTCCGGTACTTCTGGTACCTAGAAGTTTTCACCGGCAGAGGAGACCCCGTGACGGCCGCACTCTCACCACGCGTCCGGCGCCTGCGTGACCTGGCGACCCGCCTCACCACGCCGCTGCTGCCCGACGACTACCTGACCCTGATCAACCCGCTGTGGTCCGCCCGTGAGCTGCGAGGCCGGATCGTCAGCGTCACCCCCGAGGCCGAGGACGCGGCGACGCTGGTCGTCGAGCCCGGCTGGGGCTGGGACTTCCCGCACGCCGCCGGTCAGTACATCGGCATCGGGGTCGCGATCGACGGGCGCTTCGTGTGGCGCTCGTACTCGCTGACCACGCCGCCCTCGCGCGACGGCAAGCGCCTCGTGATCACCGTCCGCGCCATGCCGGACGGGTTCGCCTCGCAGCACCTCGTCTCGGGCGTCGCACCCGGCACCGTCGTGCGCCTCGCCCCTCCGGCCGGCGAGTTCGTCCTGCCCGACCCGCTCCCGTCGAAGGTCCTCTTCCTGACGGCGGGCTCCGGGATCACGCCGGTCATGGCGATGCTCCGCTCGCTCGACCGTCGTCCCGACGGCGGCGAGGACGTGGTGCTCGTGCACTCCGCGCCCGATGCCGACCGGACCCTGTTCGCCGACGAGCTCGACCTGCTCGCGCGCCGCCACCCGACGTGGCGGATCGTGCAGCGCCACACCCGCGATCGGGCGAGCGGAGCGACGGGGGACGAGCTCGTGGGCCACCTCCGCATTCCCGCCGGGCTCGACGAGGTCGTGCCCGACTGGCGCGGGCGGCAGACCTGGGCCTGCGGTCCGGCCGAGATGCTCGACGACGCCGAGCGGGCGTTCGCGGACGCCGGCCTCGCCGACGCCCTGCACCTCGAGCGGTTCGCGGCCTCGTTCTCGGGTTCCGCCGAGGGCGGGACCATCACGTTCGCCCGCAGCGGCCGCACCGTCGAGACCGACGGCGCCACGACCGTCCTCCAGGCCGGCGAGCAGGCCGGCATCCCGATGCCCTTCGGCTGCCGCATGGGCATCTGCCACACCTGCGTCGCGCCCCTGAGCAGCGGCGCGGTCCGCGACCTGCGCGACGGCACCGAGTCACGCGTCGCCGACACCGACCAGTCCACCCGCACCGTCCAGACCTGCGTCACCGCCGCATCCGGTGACTGCACCGTCGACCTGTAAGAGAGGAGCCACCACCATGGCCATCTCCGACATCAAGGAATTCGCCCACCTGACCGAGGCCGACGTCGAGGCCCTCGGCGAGGAGTTCGACCAGATCCGCCGCGACGTCGAGGCGACGCGCGGTGCGGCCGACGAGGAGTACATCCGGTCGATCATCAAGACCCAGCGCCGCATCGAGATCGCGGGCCGCACGGCGCTGTTCGGCAGCGTCGTGCCGCCGCTCTGGATGGCGGGCGCCGCCCTGCTCGGCGTGGCCAAGATCCTCGAGAACATGGAGATCGGCCACAACGTCATGCACGGCCAGTGGGACTGGATGAACGACCCGGAGATCCACTCGGCCACGTGGGAGTGGGACAACGTCTGCCCCGCCGAGCAGTGGAAGCACTCGCACAACTACCTGCACCACACGTACACGAACGTCCTCGGCAAGGACAAGGACGTCGGCTACGAGATCCTGCGGGTCACCTCGGACCAGAAGTGGAACCCGGTCAACCTCGGGCAGCCGGTGTTCAACACCCTGCTCATGCTGCTCTTCCAGCACGGGGTGGCCATCCACGACCTCGACATCGAGGGCCTGCTGCGCCGGGACATCCAGGACCCGGAGGAGTTCAAGGCCAAGCTCGAGCAGGTCGGGCGCAAGATGCGCAAGCAGATGGGGAAGGACTACATCCTCTTCCCGCTGCTGACCGGGCCGCAGTTCATCACGACGCTGACCGCGAACATGGCGGCGAACCTCATCCGCAACGTGTGGTCCTACGCGATCATCTTCTGCGGGCACTTCCCCGACGGCGCCGAGGTCTTCACCGAGGACCAGCTGGAGAACGAGACGCAGGGTGAGTGGTACCTGCGTCAGCTCCTGGGCTCGGCGAACTTCACCGGGAACCGGCTGATGCACGTCATGTCCGGCTCGCTCGGTTACCAGATCGAGCACCACCTCTTCCCCGACCTGCCGTCGAACCGGTACCCGGAGATCGCGGAGCGGGTCAAGGAGATCTGCGCGAAGTACGACCTGCCCTACAACATCGGGCCGTTCCCGAAGCAGTTCTGGAAGTCGATCCGCAGGATCTGGCGGCTCGCGCTGCCGAACAAGAAGTTCGCGGCCGAGCAGCAGGCCCACGAGTCGGAGGGGCTGACCCGCGAGCACGCGACCAGCACCCCGGCCGCCGAGGCCGACGCCCGTCGGGCGACGCAGGAGACGCCGGTCGCGGCGTGACCTCCTGAGGTGACCGACACGGCACCGTCGCCCCGAGGGGCGGCGGTGTCGTTCGCGTCCGCCCGGCGACTCAGGACCGGCCGAGCACGGCCGTCACCACCGCGGCGTGCTCGCGCAGGGTCTCGGCCGGGTCCTGGCCCGGCTGCCGCCCGAAGCCGCAGTACATCGCGACCCCGAAGTCGTCGAGGAACCGCGACGCGGTGGCGTGCCGGCGGCGCAGCCCGGGCTCGCCGTCGAGCGGCAGCACGATGCCCAGGAAGACCCGCGTCTCCGGCACGCTCAGGTCGGCGAGCGGTGCGAAGAACGACGCGTCCTCGCTGCGCAGGTAGCGCGGCCCGGCGAGGTGCAGCCAGTCCAGCGGGCGGCCGGCGTTCGCGGCGGCGTGGTTCGCCATCCGCACGAGGAGGCCCATGTCCCGGGCCTCGTACATCGGCCACTCCGGGAAGGTGCCGTAGCAGAGGTGGAGGCCGAGCAGGACCTCGGTCGGCACGTGCGGCGCGAGCCGGGACCACGGCCCCGCGAAGCGGTCCCACGCGCCCTCGGGACCGCCCTCGGTCCAGCCGAGGACCTGCTCGTTGTCGAGCACCTCGTACGCCGCGTCGAACTGCAGGGCGAGGTCGTGCGCCGGGACGGTGGCGAGCACCTCGTCGATCGAGCGTCGCGTCAGGTCCTCCAGGGCGGGTCCGACGACCGCCCAGTCCCGGGCGTAGTGGTCCTTGAACGCTGCGGTGAACACGCTCGACGGGAACGGGAAGTTGACCTGGAACCGCTGGCCGGCCGGGATCACGCCCTCGTCGCGCAGCCGGCGGAAGAGGGCGTACGACTCCAGCATCACCGGTACCCGGGGCCACGCGTCGAACCGCACCGCGTCGACCCCGTCGCGCACGGTCAGCCGGGCGGTGTCGTAGGCGTGCCGCGCCCGGCCGGTGGGGGAGCCGGTGGGGGCGAGCACCTCGAGGTCGGGGTGCGGTTCGAGCAACCGTGTGCGGTCGAAACCCACCCAGGCCCCGAGGGGACCCGCCTCGCCGTCGGGAAGAGCGGGAACGAGGTGCCCGACGAGGCCGGCGCCGGCCCGGAACGCCTCCTCCGCCGACGGCGTGGGCAGGCTGCCCACCAGCAGCAGGTCACTCGTCACCCGTCCGGCCATGCCGATCTCCCTCGCCTCGGTGTGCGCCGCCAGCCTGCCACCGGGGCGGTCACGGCCCCGATCGACGCCGCCGAGGCCCGGGTCGCGTGGGCCGCCCCGTCCGGCAGACTCAGCACCCATGACGACGTGGGAGCGCATCCGCGAGTCCTGCGGCGGCTTCGTCGTCACCTTCTGGGTCGGCCTCGCTGCGATCGTCGGGCTGTTCGTGGCGTCGGCGGTGCTGCAGCACGAGGCCGACACCGGCGAGGTCTGCACCTCCGCGGTGGCGGTGCGGGTGCCCGACGTCGACTGCACCGGGCACCGGCCAGGCGACACGTGGGTCTACTACCGCGCGGGGCTCCTCGTGCCGCCGGTCGGCGGGTCCACGGCGGGAGCCTCGGAGGACGCCCCGGACGGCAGTGCGGTCCCGGGCACGCCCGAGTCCGGCGGACCCGCCGCGCCCCGGTCCTGACGCACGACGGCGTCGCCCCCGTACGGCAGGGACGGGGCCGTGGGCGGCACCACGTCGTTCGTTGCCACTGCTCGCCGGATGTCCGCGGAGCCGTCATCGCGGTCCCCGCCCGGTCCCGACGCCATCGGCGACGCCAGGGAGTGCTGGCAGCCGCGGCGGACGATCCCGCATGGCGCTGCCCGAAGGTCCGCGAGCGCTGCCCGGACGCCCTCTCGCGTGGCAGTCATGCGTCACTGCTGTCACTGACGCCAGTGCCGCGTCGTCGGCTGCGGAGCCGGCCGTGATTGTCGGGGGTCGCTGCTAGCTTGCGAACATGAGTTCGAACGAGGTGGTGGACGCGGTCAGCGAGGAGCTGACCGCGTTGCTCGCGCGCCTCGGCGAACTCGCCGAACTGCCCACCGACCCTGCTGGTGACGGTGGCGCGGCGTGTGTAGATCGGATCGCGCTGCTGGAGCAGGCCCGGGCCGCGCTGGCCGCCGCTCAGCACACCGCGATCGTCACCTTCGGTCGTACCCAGGTCGAGGAACAGGTCGAGCAGATCGCCGACGGCCGCCTCGACCCCGAGAAGCTCGGCCGCGGCATCGCCGACCAGATCGCCCTGGCCGCCCACGTCTCCGCCTACGTCGGAGATCGGCGGCTGAACGTGGCACGGGCGTTGGCCACCGACCTGCCCTGCACCCGGTCGTTGTTGGTGGCCGGGAAGATCAGCGAGCACGTCGCCGAGCAGATCGTGTCGCTGACCGACCACCTCCACCCCGAGCTCCGCGGGCAGGTCGACAAGCAGATCGCCGACGCCGGCCTCGACGGCATGGGCCGCAAACAGGCCTTGGCGGCGATCAAGAAGCTGGCCTACGAGGCCGACCCGGTCGGGTTCACCCAACGCGGGCGCACCGCGCGCAAGGACCGGCGCGTGACGTTGCGGCCGGCACCGGACACCATGAGCGTGCTCTCGGGGCTGTTGCCCGTCGAGCAGGGCGTCGCGTGCATCGCCGCGCTGCGCCGGCACGCCGACACCCTGATCGGGACGGGCGAGTCCGGCGGCCGGTCGCGGGATCAGATCCTCGCGGACACCCTCGTCGAGCGCCTCACCGGACAAGCCCGGGCCGAGGACGTCAACGTCGAGGTCGGGATCGTGCTGCCCCTCGACGCGCTCACCGACCCCGCCGACACCGCCGCCGGCGAACTCGTCGGGCACGGCCCCGTTCCCGGCGGCATCGCCCGCGACATCCTCGCCACCTCGAACGGTCGGCGGTGGTGGCGGCGGCTGTTCGCCCACCCCGGCCACGGCACCCTCGTCGGTGGCGACCCGAGACGCCGGCTGTTCGACGGGTTCCTCGCCAAGCTCATCACCTGGCGCGACCACGGCTGGTGCCGTGAAGCCTTCTGCACCGCCCCGATCCGCCACCTCGACCACATCAAGGGCGCGAAGGCCGGCGGGCCGACCAGCTTCGGCAACGGCCGCGGGAACTGCGAGCGGCACAACCAGAACAACGAACTCCCGGGGTGGCACCACCGCGTGGTCCACGACGGCCTCGGCGAGCAGCCCCACACCGTCGAGACCACCACCCCGACCGGCCACACCTACACCAGCCGAGCCGGACCATGAGCCACCTCGGAAGCGGGCGCCCGGCTGACTACCGTCGCCCCGTGGGAGAACGCACCGGAACCCGGGTGCCAGGGCTCGTCGGCGCGGTGCTCACCGTGGTGCTCGGAGCGGTCTGGGCGCGTCGCGACTTCCACGCGTGGCGCGCCCTGGGGCCCGGTGGTCTGCCGCCGACGCCGTGGGGGTGGCTCCGGGTGAGTGCCCTGCGGGTGGTCGCCCTCCTGCCCGCGCCGCCTGGCAGCGGCATAGACCCCGGGCCGCCGACACCGCCCGTGGGGCGCCTCCCCGAGCGGGGTGCGCCGCGACCCCGCGTGGCGCCCCATCCGGTACCCCACCGGGTGCTCGACCAGCGGGCCCCGCGCGAACTCGCCCGCCGGCTGCAGCAGGAGCTCGAGACCCTGGCCGGGCGGCAGGGTCTGCGGATGGCCACCAGTCGGTGGGAACGGCACCACGATGCCCTGTGGTGGGGGACCGGCGACGAGATCGCCCACGTCCACCCGGTCGACGGCAGCTGCCACGCCGTCCTGACGCCGGCCGACCTCGACGTGGTCCGGGCACGCGGTTGGGGCGTCGTGCACCCCCTCGCGGGGTGGGGCGGGCTCCCGCGGACCTACGCCCTGCTGTTCCCGCCGCGTGACGAGACGGAGGCCGGACACGTGGTCACCCTCCTGCGGGCCGCGACCGAGACGGCCCGGAAGGGGTGACCGAGACGCTGTCCGATACGTCCGGTTGTGGGCAACCGTTCACCTCGCGTTCGCGGATGCGGGCAGGTTGGCGCGCCACGGGTTCAACTCCGCGTAGCAGGGTCCGCGCGGGCCTGTCGCGAAACCAGGTGACGACACGGCCCGCCCGTCACTGCGGGCTCCTTCCATCCCCTCGGGAGACCTCGGATGTCACGGCTGCGCAGCAGGCGTATCTCGGTGCTGGTGGCGTGCGCGGCGGCGGCCGCCCTCGCCCTGACCGGTTGTGGTTCGTCGTCGTCGTCGAACCAGGAGTCGCAGGCCTCCAAGGCCACGACCGTGGCGGAGGCGGGCGGCATGGACGCCCTCGTCGCCGCGGCCAAGGCGGAGGGGCAGCTGAACACGATCACGCTGCCGGCCAACTGGGCGAACTACGGGAACATCATCCAGACGTTCCAGAACAAGTACGGCATCAAGATCAACAACGCGAACCCCGACGGGTCGAGCCAGGACGAGATCAACGCGGTCACCCAGCTCAAGGGCCAGGACCGCGCCCCCGACGTGCTCGACCTCGGCCAGTCCTTCGCCATCGGTGCGGCGAACCAGAACCTGCTCGCCCCGTACAAGGTGGCGAGCTTCGACCAGATCCCCGCGAACGCGAAGGACGCCCAGGGACGCTGGTTCTCCGACTACGGCGGCTACGTCTCGATCGGCTACGACCCCGCCCGCGTGCCGGTGCCGCCGACGAGCCTGAAGGACCTGCTCAACCCGCAGTACCGCAACCAGGTCGGCATCAACGGCGACCCGACGCAGGCCGGTGCCGCCTTCGCCGCCGTCTACGCCGCCGCGCTGGCCAACGGCGGGAACTTCGACAACATCGCGCCCGGCGTCGACTTCTTCAAGCAGCTCAAGGCGACCGGCAACTTCGTGCCGGTGAAGGGCAGCGCCGCCACCGTGCAGAGCGGCCAGACCCCGATCCTCGTCTACTGGGACTACCTGCAGGTCTCGCAGGTCCAGTCGCAGGTGCCGAACTACAAGGTCACGATCCCGAGCGACGCCGCGTACGCCGCCTACTACTCCCAGGCGATCAACGCGACCGCCCCGCACCCGGCCGCGGCGCGCCTCTGGGAGGAGTTCCTGTACTCCACCGAGGGCCAGAACCTCTGGTTGCAGGGCGCGGCCCGGCCGATCCTGCTGCCGACCATGGTGCAGAACGGCACGGTCGACCAGGCCGCCTACGCGAAGCTGCCGCCGGCTCCGGCGGGAGCGCCGCAGTACCCGTCCGACGCGCAGCAGACGGCGGCGAAGCAGGTCGTGAGCCAGCAGTGGGCCGCGGCGACCGGCAGCTGACCCGTCGATGAAGCAGCGAGAGGTCCCGGCCTGGGTGGGCGTCGTCCCGTTCGCGGCCTACACGGTGGTCTTCCTCGGCGTGCCGGTGGTGGCCGTCGTCCTCGGGTCGTTCGTCGACCCGGCGACCGGCGCGTTCACGCTGGACAACTTCGGTATCGCCACGTCGGGGGTGTACCTGCGGGGCTTCGGCTCCAGCATCGGGCTCTCGCTGGTCACCGCGCTCGTGCCCGGTGTGCTCGGGCTGGTGCTCGCCCTCGCGGTGCGCGCCAGCCCGAGCCTCCGGCTCAAGCGCGCGGTGGCCACCGCGTCCGGGGTGTTCGCCAACTTCGGCGGCGTCCCGCTCGCGTTCCTGTTCGTCGCCACGCTCGGCTCGACGGGCCTCGTCGTCGAGCTGGTCAAGGCGGTCGGCGTCGACCTCTACGGCGCCGGGTTCAGCCTCTACAGCTTCTGGGGCGTGGCGATCGTCTACGGCTACTTCCAGATCCCGCTGATGGTCCTCGTCATCACCCCCGCGCTCGAGGGGCTGCGGCCGAACTGGCGGGAGGCCGCCGACAACCTCGGGGCCACCCCCGTCCAGTACTGGCGCCACGTGGGCCTGCCGGTCCTCGCGCCCGCGGTCCTGGGCTGCATGCTGCTGCTCTTCGGCTCGGCGTTCTCCGCCTACGCCACGACGAGCGCGCTGACCAGCGGCAGCCTCGCGCTGACGCCCATCCAGATCGGCTCGTTCCTCAACGGCAACGTGCTCTCCGGCCAGGAGAACGTGGGACGGGCGCTCGGCGTCGGCATGATCGTCGTCGTCGGGGTGCTCATGGCCCTCTACGCCCTGCTGCAGCGGAGGGTCTCGCGATGGCTGCAGTGATCTCCGACCTCGGGGCCACGACGACCGCCGAGCCCCCCGCTCCGGCCCGTTCCCGACGGCGGGGCGGCTCGGCCTGGGCCCGTCGGCTCGTCCTCGTGATCGCGGGCCTCTATTTCCTGGTGCCGCTCTACGCCGCGTTCCGGTTCGCGATCGGCACCTCCGACGGCGGGGTCTCCGGCGCGGTCTTCGCCGGCATCCCGGCCCAGGACGGCTTCCTCGACGCGATCACGCTGACCGTCCGGCTCGCGGTGATCGCGCTCGTGATCACCCTGGTGCTCGTCGTGCCCACGGCCGTGTGGGTGCACCTGCGGATGCCCCGGCTGCGTCGGGTGCTGGAGGGCGTGACGCTGCTGCCGATCGTCGTGCCGCCGGTGGTCCTGATCATCGGGGTGCTCGAGGTGGCGCCGCCGGAGCTCAAGGGCACCCCGGACCTGCTCGCCCTGGTGTACGTGGTGCTGGCGCTGCCGTTCGCCTACCGGGCCCTCGACTCCGGCCTGCAAGCGATCCCGCTGACGACCCTCGTCGAGGCGTCCCGGTCGCTCGGCGCCGGCTGGGGCCGCACGCTCGTGTCGGTGGTCCTGCCCAACCTGCGGTCGGCGCTGCTCGCGGCCGTCGTGCTCACCGTCGCCATGGTGTTCGGCGAGTACACGATGGCGAGCCTCGACCAGTACCAGACGTTCCCGGTGTGGATCGTCGTGTTCCAGCAGGCCAACGCCCGCGTCTCGGTGGCGGTCTCGTTGCTCGCCCTGCTCGGCACCTGGGCCCTGCTGTGGCTCATCTCCCTCGTCGACCGCCGCCGTCAGTCCCCGGAGGACACGTGACCACCACCGACGCCGCCGAGACCCGCACCGACCCGGCATCGGGACGGCGCGCGGGGGTCGCGGTGGAGCTGCGCGACCTGAACCGCCGGTTCGGCGAGGTCCGCGCGCTCGACGGGTTCTCGCTGGATCTCGCGCCCGGCGAGCTGGTCACCCTGCTCGGTCCCTCGGGCTGCGGGAAGACGACCGCGCTGCGGGCCCTCGCGGGGCTGGAGGCCGTGGACTCGGGGACGGTCGTCGTCGGCGGCCGCGACCTGCGCGGGGTGCCCGTCCGGCAGCGCGACATGGGCATGGTCTTCCAGAGCTACAGCCTGTTCCCGAACCTCACCGCCCGCGACAACGTGGCGTTCGGGCTCCGGGTGCGGGGGCAGGACAAGGCCGCGCGGCGCCGCCGGGCCGACGAGCTGCTCGAGCTCGTCGAGCTGGGCGGCCGCGGTGACCGCTACCCCCACCAGCTCTCGGGCGGGCAGCAGCAGCGGGTGGCGCTCGCCCGCGCCCTCGCGCCCGAGCCGCAGGTGCTGCTGCTCGACGAGCCGCTCTCGGCGCTCGACGCGAAGGTCCGGGTCGCGCTGCGCGAGCAGATCCGCGCGGTCCAGACCCGCCTCGGCACGACGACGCTGTTCGTCACCCACGACCAGGAGGAGGCCCTGTCGATCTCCGACCGGGTCGGGGTGATGCGCGACGGGCGCCTCGAGCAGATCGCCTCGCCGGCCGAGCTCTACGCGCGGCCCGCGACGCCGTTCGTGGCGGAGTTCGTCGGCACCATGAACCACCTGCCCGGCACGACGACGGCCGACGGCGTCGAGGTCCTCGGCCGGCGGCTCCCGGTGACGACGGGTCGCCCGGCCGGTGCCGAGGTCGACGTCCTGCTGCGGCCCGAGGCGCTCCTCGTGACCCCCGACCCGCACGGGACCGGGGTGGTCGTCGCGACGACGTTCCTCGGGGCCGTGACGCGGGTGCACGTGCGGGTGGGGGATACGCAGCGCAGCGGAGCTCGACCCGGTGGGGACGGGACGACGGTCCTGGTGGACCGGCCGAGCGCCGCCGTGGCCGGGCTGGGGCCCGGCGCGGGCGTCACCGTCGAGCCGGCCCCGGACGCGCAGCCGCTGGTGGCCTGACGGCACCGGACGGACCGGTCGACGGCGCCGAGGTGCCCGGCGGGACGGTGCCCCCGCCGGCGTCGGGTGGTCCCCCCGCGGGGAGGACTGCGGGCTCGGCGACGACCGCGGCGCGAACCGCCACGTGCAGGGTCAGCCGGGTCTCGACGTCCGCGAGGTCGTGCCCCGAGAGCTCCCGAATGCGGCCCAGCCGGTAGCGCAACGTCGAGCGGTGGATGTGCAGGGCGGCGGCGGTGGCGTCGTAGTTGCCGCCCTTGTCGAGGTAGACCCCCAGCGTGTGAACGAGGCCGGCGTGGCGTTCGGCGTCGTAGGCGAGCAGGGCACCGAGCCAGTCCTCGACGAACGCCGTCGCCTCGCGGCGGCTCTCGGTGGTGGCGAGGAGCCGGTAGATCCCGAGGTGCTCGAACGGGACCAGGTCCCGGCGGTCGGCCCCACGGGTGCACACCGCCAGGGCCTGCATCGCCTCGCGGTAGGAGCGGGGGAGGTGCTCTGGTCGCTCGACGAAGCCGCCGACGCCGATCGCGGGGGCGTCCTGCAGCACCTCGCTGAACGCGTCGTGGACGACCTGCCACGCCACTTCGGAACCGTTCCGGCCCCCCCCGTGCCCTCCGCCGCGGTCCGACCACGGGGGCGTCGCGGCGCCCTCGGCGTCCCGCCACGGGCCGGGGGTCCCGCAGACGAGGACGGCGGTCTGCCCCTGCAGGGTGCCGAGGAAGGACATCTCGAGGCGGCGCGCGACGTGCTCCATCAGGTCGCCCACGGTCCCGCCTTCGGGCCAGCGGCCGTGACGGGGCCGGACGGCGAGGACACGGTGGGGACCGGTGAGGTCGTGGTCGAGGGTCGAGGCACGGCCGACCCGGCGGTCGACCTCGGCCTCGAGGTCGTCGGGGGGGCACTCGAGCAGGACCGTCTCCACGAGGTCGTGGCGCAGCCGCAGTTCGGTCCGGGCCAGGTGGCGGCGGTGGAGCAGGTGGAGGGTGAGCGCACTGGTCGCCAGACCGAGCGCGTGCACGGCCCCGACGCGGAGGCTCCCGAGGGGCTCGTCGGCCGTCGGGTCGGACTCGTCGGCGGGTCCGAGGGTGCCCTGCGGATCGACGACGACGATCACGCCGAGGACGTTGCCGTGGGACGCGGCGACGCTGGCCAGCCGTTCGCCCATCCGCAGCGGCCCCGACCCGCGCCGCACCGCAGCGACGAGGCGGTCGCGCTGCGAGCGGGTCAAGCGCGGGGACGGGCCGTCACCGTCGCCGCCCGCCCGGGCCAGGACCCGGCCGAACGGGTCCTCCACGGTCACGCCGAGGCCGAGGTGCTCGTGGAGGACCTCGGCGAGTCCCCGCTCCGGGAGGTCGGTGACGAGTGCCCGGCCGAGGGCGGCCTGGAAGCGGTGGTCGCGGGCCAGTGCGGCCTCGATGCCGTCCCGGGTGCGGTGGTCGCCCACGAGCTGCAGTTGATGAGCGGCGCGTTCGGGTCCGATCCCATTGCGCCCACTACGGTGCGTGGTCCTCACAGGAGGAACAGTGACGCCCGCCCTCGGCCTGGGGCAGCACCCCCAGCGAAACCCGGGGTTGGCGACTGGCCGTAGAACGAACACAATGGTGTCCCGGACGGCCGCGCTGACCCCCCACGCCCCGACCGCCCTCGCGCGACACCCACACCGGATGACGAGATCGCGACGTGAGCGCACACCTCCGGGGAGAGCTGGTCTTCGAGAGCGACCAGCTGGGCCCCACCGAGGAGTTCCTCAGCACCCACTACGCCCCGATGCGCATCGGGTCGGGGAGCCGTGACCGGTCCCCGGCGCGGATCCTGCGCACGGCCGGCGGGGGCGTGAGTGTGGATCGCCTCGAGCTCGGCTTCACCATGAGCTACGACGTCGAACCACTGGGCACCATCTGTCTGTGCGACATCAGCACGGGCACCGTCGACGACCACCAGGTGGACGGCGCCCAGGCCGCCGAGACCTACGGGCCGGGCCAGGTGTTCTCGTTCGCGCCGCCGGACCGTCCCTACCGGGGCCGGATCAACCACGCCCGCTACAGCATCACGATGCTCGACCCCGCCCTGCTCGGCCAGGTCGCCGCCCCCGCCGACGACCGTCTCCCCGTGCGGCTGCTCGATCACCACCCGGTGACGGCGGCGGCCAGTGCCCGGCTGCGGCGGGTCATCGACCACGTCGACGCGGTGCTGCGCGACCCCGGTGCGCCGCTGGTGACCGCCACCGCGGGCCAGCACCTGGCCGCCGCCGTGCTGCACACCTTCCCCAACACGGCGCTGAGCGAGCCCACGCCCACCGACCGCCACGACGCGCACCCCGACACCGTGCGCCGCGCCGTGGCGTTCATCGAGGCCGACCCCGCCCGGGAGATGACCCTGGCCGAGATCGCCGCGGCCGCGCACGTCACCCCGCGCGCCCTGCAGTACGCCTTCGTCCGTCACCTGCAGACCACCCCGATGGCCTACCTGCGCCGGGTCCGCCTCGACGCCGCCCACCGCGACCTGCAGGCCGCCGACCCCCGCGACGGCGACACCGTCACCACCATCGCCGCCCGGTGGGGGTTCGCCCACCCCGGCCGCTTCGCCACCGCCTACCGCGACGCGTACGGCCGAGCGCCGAGCCGCACCCTGCACGGGTGACGGCGTCCGGTCAGCACCCGCCGACGGCGGGCCGTCCGGGGTGCCGCAGGGCGGCGGTGAGGGTCGGGTAGAGCTCGAAGAGGGTCTCGTCGTCGAGGAGGGTCCGGGTGGCCGCCGAGGCCCGCCGGCCACGGACGACGCGGAGGTCGACATCCGCGTCGCCGGCCTCGTAGGCCAGCTCGCACAGGACGCCCGCCGCCGCGTCGGGGTCGACGTCGCGGACGGCCGTGAGGTCCACGACGACGGGAGCGGCGGAGCGGGCGAGCAGACCCCGGCACTCGCGCCGCAGCTCCGCCGCGGCCGCCGCGTCCACGACGGGGCGGGCCCGGAGCAGCCGGACGCCGCCGGCCGTCTCCGTGACGGGTGGCCGGGCGTGGTCGGCGCGGCGGGGGGAGCGACCGTCGTCCGTCTTCATCGGTCGACCTTCGTCGGAGCCCCGCCGTCGGTTCGGCGTGGGTGGTCGACGGCCGTGGCCCGCGGCAGTCCGGATGCTCGGTACACCCGACGAGAGTGGTGCACCGGGCGGTCCGGGGTCGATCCGCCGACGGCAACGGGCGACCGTCCGGCGACGGAGCGGCCCGGTGGTGGCTGCGGGTCGGCTCAGCCGTGACGGAGCGTCGCCGCCGGTGGACGGCCGTACTCCCGGCGGTAGGCCGCGGAGAACCGGCCGAGGTGGCCGAAGCCCCAGCGGTGCGCGACGGCGGCCACGGTCGTCGCGAGTGGGTCGGCGCCGCGCAGTTCGTCGTGCGCGCGCTCGAGCCGGACGCGCCGCACGTAGGCCATGGGGGTGGTGTCGAGGTGGCGACGGAAGCCGTCGTGCAGGGTGCGGGTGGAGGCGCCGGCCAGGCTGGCGAGCTCGGTGGGGGTGAAGGGCCGGGCGGGGTCGCTGCGGATGGCCTCGACGGCGCGGCGCACGGGCGTCCGGCTCCAGCAGGGAGTCGGGCGCTCCAGCGCGGCCCGCCACCGGTGCCCGGTGGCGTGGACGAAGCCAGCGACCACGGCGTCGTGCAGGGGCGCGGCGATCATGGGGTGTCGCAGCACGCTCGACGTCTCGCGGGCCTCCTCGCACAGGAGCCGGACGAGCCGGTCCCAGCGCCGCCCCGGGCCGCGGCGCAGGTCGAGGTCCGGGTCCAGCACCGGGTCCGGCGGCACGGGGTGACCGACCTGCTCTTCCAGCGCCGCGTTCACGGCCCGCCGGTCGATGCGCACGGCGTAGGAGGCGTAGTCGTCGCTCGTCGTCATCGCCACCGCGCCCACGGGGTGGTAGACCGCCCCGAGGCCCGGCGTGACGTCCACCGCGTGCTTGCGGTGCCGGGCGTGCATCGAGCCCGAGGCCGAGTAGTTGACGTAGTAGCAGTCCTCCAGGTCGGCCATGCCGATCTCGAGCCCGGCGCTGAGGTGGGCCACCCCGACCGCCAGGGCGCCGAGGACGACGCCGTCGAAGCGGAAGTCGTAGTCGGCCGCCCGGTCGCGGAGGTCCATCGAGGTGGTGAAGAAGTCCTTCCCCACGGCCGCCTTGGCGCCCTCGAGATCGTGCTCCCGGAACGAGAAGAGCTCGGCGGTTCCCACTGACACCCCACCACCATAGGCATCCGAGAGGTCAGGACGGACCTGCCGGACCGGGTATCGTCCGACACCGGACGACCTGGTCGGACGGCCGGGCGTCCGGCGCCGACGCCGCTCAGCGGGCCACCCGCAGCGACCGGATCACCCCGAGCGCGCGGTCGCGGTCGGCGACCGGGACCAGCAGGTGGTCGTGGTGGAACCCGGCGAGCACGTTGCAGCTGATCCCCGCCGCGCCGAGGGCGCCGGAGAACGCCGCCGTCAGGCCGACCGCCTCCAGCGCGGAGTGCACCGTGAGCGTCAGCCATGCCGCGACGAATCCGTAGGCCACCCCGAGCTCGTCGGCGTCCGGCCGGCGCAGCACCAGCGTGACGCCCTCGTCCTCGACCACGACGGCGAGCGCCCGCCCGGTGGCGGGGTGCCCGGGCGCGACCGTGGCGTAGACGAACTCCCCGTCGCGGGCCACCGCGTCGAGGGTGGCGAGCATCGCCGCCAGGTCGCGGGAACCGGTCACCCGCCCAGCCTCGCACCCGGCCATGATCGAGGGATGCTGCACACGACGACGACGCCCTCGCAGCGGCGTGCGGCCTTCCGGGCGGGGCTCGCCTCCACCACCCTGCAGCGACTGCCGGGCGCGCCCAACCCGCTCGCCGCGCGGATGATCGCCGAGGCCGGGTTCGAGGGGGTCTACCTGTCGGGGGCGGTGGTCTCGGCCGACCTGGGCCTGCCCGACGTCGGGCTGACGACGCTCTCGGAGGTCGCGGGCCGGGCCGCCCAGGTCGCGCGCGTCACCGACCTCCCGCTCCTGGTCGACGCCGACACCGGGTTCGGCGAACCGCTCTCGGTGGCCCGCACCGTGCAGGTCCTCGAGGACGCGGGCGCGGCCGGGTGCCACCTCGAGGACCAGGAGAACCCGAAGCGCTGCGGGCACCTCGCGGGCAAGCGCCTCCGGTCGCCGGAGGCGATGGAGCGGACGATCACCGCCGCCGTGGGTGCCCGCCGCGACCCCGACTTCGTGCTCTGCGCCCGCACCGATGCGGCCGCCGTCGAGGGCCTGGACGCGGCGATCGACCGGGCCCGCCGCTACGTCGACGCGGGCGCCGACATGATCTTCGCCGAGGCGCTGCCGGGTGCGGCCGAGTTCGAGCGGTTCCGGGCCGCGGTCGACGTCCCGCTGCTCGCCAACATGACCGAGTTCGGCCGCAGCGAGCTGCTCACCACCGCCCGGCTCACCGAGATCGGCGTGGACGCGGTGATCTACCCCGTGACCCTGTTCCGCCTGGCCATGGGAGCGATCGCCGACGGGCTGGCGACGCTCGCCGCCGACGGGACCCAGGCCGCCCTCGTCGACCGGATGCAGACCCGCGACGAGCTCTACCGGGTCCTCGACTACGACGCCTACGCGGAGTTCGACAGCTCGGTCGCCGACTTCCGACCGGAGTAGTCGGGCAGGACGATCATGGTCACCGGCGGTTCGGGCACCACGGACCGGAAGCGTCCGACGGTGGCGCGCACCGGACCGGCCAGCAGCCGGGCCCCGGCCCCGGCCCCGGCGCGGGCCGGGGGACGGTGACCAGGGGCACTGAGCTAGCGATCCCCGTCGCGTTAGGATTGTTACGCCCGTATTACCGACCGACCGGAGTGGTCAGCAGTGAACGCGCAGGGACAGCGGTGGCAGTCGAGCACCTTCTCGAGCGGCGGCCCGAGCCGTGTGGAGTGGCGATTCGACGGCGGGCAGGTGCAGCTGCGCCACCGCGGACACTCCGAGCAGGGCACCCTGACCCTCAGCCGATCGGAGTGGCAGGCGTTCGTCGCCGCCGCCAAGGCCGGTCAGGCCGGCAGCATCGCCTACTGATCATCCGGTCGTGACGGGTTCCGGGTCGGCCTCGGCCGGCGCCGGCTCCCGGCGCGGCCGCACCAGCGCGATCAGCCCGCCGACGACGAGCGTGACCACGACGCCCAGCACGACGAACCACGGGAACGCGAGCGCCTTGCCGTCGATCGAGACGCCGAGGGCGACGACGAGGGTCACCAGCAGCGTCGTCACGAAGGCGGTGAACGCGGCCACGCCGTCGGCCCGGCGGACGAGCAGGCCGAGCAGGAACGCGCCGAGCAGCGCGCCGTAGGCGTAGGACGCGATCGCGAGGCCGAGGACCACGACGGGGTCCTTGGACGAGGTGAACAGCGACGCGAACGCCACCATGATCACCGCCCAGGCCCCGGTCATCCACCGGGCGACCCGGAGCATCGTCCCCTCGGCCGGGTGCCAGCCCAGCCACGCGCGGCCCAGGTCGGCCAGCGTCGAGGTCGAGAGCGAGTTCAGCGCGGACGACAGCGAGCCCATCGTGGCCGCGAGGATGCCCGCCACGAGCAGGCCGGAGAGCCCCATCGGCAGCTCCCTCAGGATGAACGCCGGGAAGATCTCGTCGGTGCTGCCCAGCCCCAGGGAGCTCACCGTGGCCCCGCCGTTGCGGGCCCACAGCAAGGCGCCGACCAACGAGAACAGCGCGAACTGGACCATGATCGCGAGCGCCGAGCCGATCATGGCCTTCCGGCCGTCCGAGAGGGACCGGCAGGAGAGCACCCGCTGCACGATCAGCTGGTCGGAGCCGTGCGAGCCCATCGTGAGCACCGCGCCGCCGATCACCGCGGTGAGGAACGCGTACGGGTTGGTGAGGACCGGGCCGTCGAACTGGAAGACGGCGAACTTCCCGGCGTCCCACGCGGCGGCCCAGCCGGCGCCGTCGACCTGGGTCGCGAGGACCGCGATGCACACGACCGCCCCGGCGACGTAGAGCCCCGTCTGGAGGAAGTCGGTCCAGACGACGGCCTTCATGCCCCCGACGTAGGTGTAGGCGACGGTGACCGCCGTGATGACGAGGACGATCACGAGGTAGTTCACGTCGAGCCCGAACTCGGCGAGCAGGAGCTTGATCGGGATGGCGCCCGCGAAGAGCCGCACGCCCTCGGCGAGCAGCCGCGTCACCAGGAACGTCAACGACGCCAGTCCCTGGGTGTGCCGCCCGAACCGCTGCCCCAGGTATTCGTAGGCGGACACGAACCCGCCCCGGAAGTACAGCGGCATCAGCACGAACGCCACGAGGGTCCGGCCGATGAGGTAGCCGACGGCCAGCTCCACGTACGAGAACGACCCGCCGTAGGCCACGCCCGGCACGCTGATGACGGTGAGGGTGGAGGTCTCGGTCGCGACGATCGAGAACATCACCGCCCACCACGGCAGCGAGCGCTCGCCGGTGAAGTAGTCCGTGGCCGAGCGCTGCCGCCCGGAGAGCTTCAGCCCGATCACCGCGATCGCCACGAGATAGGCGACGATCACGGCCAGGTTGACGGCGTCGTGCATCCGCGGCTCCTCCTCGTGGTGATCTTGCGCAGACCGCCGGGCGCGTCGACGTCGACGCCGCGGGCCGTGGCGAGCCGCCACGCCAGCTTCTGGGCGGGGACGACGGCGACGATCGGGGAGACCAGGGGTGGAATTCCCGACGGCAGGTCCGGTCCGATCACGACGACGGGTGCGCCCCGCGCCCGGAGCTCGTCGCGCACGGCGAGCACCGAGGCGCTGCCGCGCTCGCCCTCGGGCGCGACGAGCAGGGCCGGGGTGCCGGGACCGACCGCCCCGATCGGACCGTGGCGCAGGTCGGCGGGGGAGAAGGGGGCGACCAGCGACCCGGTCAGCTCCGTCAGCTTCAGCGCCGCCTCGTGGGCGGTGGCGAGGTTGACCCCGCGCCCGACCGTCACCCCGCGCCAGGACGCCCCGAACACCTCGACCGCTGCGTCCACGTCGACCTCCAGGGCCCGACCCATCAGGTCGGGCACGCGGTCGAGGTCCGCCAGCAGCGCGTCGGCGGCGGGTTCGGGGGCGAGGCCCGCGGCGATCACCGCGAGGGCGGCGAGCGAGGTCGTGTAGGTCCCGGTGGCGGCGACCGGCCGCTCCTCGCCGAGACCCAGCGGGAGCACGAGGTCGGCCTGGGCGGCCAGGTCGGAGCCGGAGTCGTTCGTGACGGCGAGGGTGGGCGCGCCCCGCTCCCGGGCGTCGCGCAGGACCGCCACGACGTCGGGCGAGCTCCCGGACTGCGAGATCCCCACGACGAGCCGCCGGTACACGGGCGGCGAGGCCCCGTACGTCGTGACCAGGCTGGGGGCCGCGAGCGTGACCTCCCGCTCCGCGACGAGCGGGATCAGGTACTGCGCGTAGCGCGCGGCGTTGTCGGAGCTGCCCCGGGCGGCGACGACGACCCCGCAGGCCGCGGCGGCGAGGTCGCGCACGGCCGCGACGGCCGCACCCGCCGTCGTCAGGAAGGAGCGCAGGCCGGCGGGCTGGGCGTGGAGTTCGGTCTCGAGCACGCTCACCGCGCCACCTCCTCCCCGCCCAGCAGCACCCGGGTGACGGCGAGGGCGTCGTCGAGGACCGTCACGTCGGCGACGCCTCCCGGGCGCAGGACGCCGAGGTCGGGGTGCGGGCGGTGGGCCGGGCCGAGGAGCCGCGCGGGCGTGGCGGTGGCGGCGACGAGGGCGGCGGCGAGGTCGACCTCGGCGGCGACCGCGACGCGGACGCAACCCACGAGGGTGGCGGCGCTGCCGGCGAGCGTGCCGTCGGGGTTGCGGACCGCGCCGTCGGCGAGGGTCAGCTCGACGTCCCCGAGCCGGAAGGTCCCGTCGGTCCGGCCCAGGCCGGCGGCGGCCGTCGCGTCGGTGATCAGCGCCCAGCGGCCCCGCGCGGCGGCGGTGACGACCCGCAGCACGTCGGGGGCGAGGTGGTGACCGTCGGCGATCACGGTGACGATCACCCCGGGGTGGGCCAGCGCGGCCGCGGCGAGGCCGGGGGCGCGGTGGTCGAAGCCGGACATGGCGTTGAAGAGGTGCGTGGCGCCGGCGATCCCGGCGTCGAACCCGGCGTGGGCGTCGGCCGCGGGGGCGTCGCTGTGCCCCGCCATCACGGTCACCCCGGCGCGCAGGGCTGCGGCGATCAGCGCGTGCGCCCCGTCCAGCTCCGGCGCGAGCGTGGTGAGGGCGACCGCACCCGCCGTCAGGAAGGAGGCGAACACCGCCGGGTCGGGCGCGCGGAGGAACTCCGGGGGATGGGTGCCGGGGCGTGTCGCGGAGAGGAACGGCCCCTCGACGTGCGCGCCGAGCAGGCGGGCGCCGTGCGGGGCGGGGCGGGCGGCGTCGAGGACGCGCAGCGCGTTGCGGGTGGTGTCGGGCGCGGCGGTGATGACCGTCGGCGCGACCGCCGTGACCCCGTCGCGGGCCAGCGCGGCGCGGAAGGCGTGCACCTCGTCGGGGTCGCGGACCGCGGTGAGGTCGACGCCCGCGTAGCCGTTGCACTGCACGTCGACGAGGCCCGGCACGGCGATCGCGCCGCCGCGGGCGGCGGGCAGCCCGACGGCCTCGACCCGGCCGTCGACCACCGACACGTCCCCCCGGTACAGCTGCCCGCCGACGAGGGCGGCGGAGACCCCGAGCCTCACCGCACGATCTCCAGGGCGTGCACGGCCGCGACCGGCTCGGGCAGGCGCAGGGGCCGGTGCCCGGAGCTGATTCGGCCGAGGACGCGGGGCGTCCGCGAGCCGGTGGCGCCGGGGAGGACCCCGGGGACCCCGTGCCAGGTCAGGGCACCGAGCAGGGCGGTCAGCACGGCCTCCTTGGCGTCGGCCGGCAGCCCCCGCTCGTCGGCGGACACGAGGGGGACCGGGGCGAGCTCCGCGGCGAGCGCGGCCCGCAGCGTCGGGTTGGCCATGCCGCCGCCGGAGCCGACGACCTCCACCGCGCCGTGGGACCGGCAGGCGTCGGCGACGGTGCGCGCGGTCAGGGCGACGAGGGTGGCGGCGAGGTCGGCGGCCGTGATGCCGGGTGCGGCGTGGGCGACCGCGACGTCGAGCGCGGGGGCGGTGAAGAGCTCGCGGCCCGTCGTCTTCGGCGGCGGCGCGGCGTAGTAGGGCTCGGCGAGCAGGTGCCCGAGCAGCGCGGCGTCGACCGTGCCGGCGCCCGCGAGCGCCCCGTCGACGTCGTAGGGGGAGCCGGTGTCGCGCTGCGCGACGACGTCGAGCCAGCAGTTGGCCGGGCCGGTGTCGAAGGCGGTGATCCCCGCCGGGGCGACCACGGTGACGTTCGCGATCCCGCCCAGGTTCAGTGCGATCCGCGGGTCCGTGCCGGCGAGCCACAGCGCGTCCAGCGTGCTGGCCAGCGGGGCGCCGTGGCCGCCCGCGGCGATGTCGGTGGAGCGCAGGTCGCTCACGACGGGCAGGCCGGTCGCCTCCGCGATCCACGCCGGCTGGCCGAGCTGCAGCCCGCCGGTCGCACGGCCCTCGTGCATGCCGTGGAACACGGTCTGGCCGAGCCAGGCCACCAGGTCGGCGTCGTACCCGACGGCGGCCGCGGCGGCCGCGCGCCCGACGGCGTGGTCGAGCGCGGCGATCTCCCCGACCGTCGTCGTCGCCGGCGGGAGGACCGCGAGGAGCCGGTCCTGCAGGTCGTCGGGCCACGGGACGGCGTGGTGGTGACGGACGGCGAGCGTCGTCGTCGGCCCGACCCCGACCTCGCACACCGCGACGTCGAGCCCGTCCGCCGAGGTGCCCGACAGCATCCCCACGACGATCACCGGCCCACCGTCGCGGGGTCGAGCTCCGCTGCGCTCCGTCTCCCGACCGCGGCCCGTACCGACCCCGCCGTCGCCAACCGCTCACGGGCGGCGGGGGAGTCCACCCCGGCGAGCAGCGCGACGACGGCGGCCGCGACGTCGTCCCCGGCCGCGGCGAGCGCGGCGCGCGCTGCGGCCTCGTCGACCCCGGCGGCGTCGCGCACGATCCGCTCGGCGCGGCGGCGCAGCTTCGCGTTGGTCACCCGGACCCCGACCATCCACGGCCCGTAGGTCGCGCCCGCCCGGACCATGGCGGCCGTCGTCAGGGTGTTCAGCGTGATCTTCTGCGCGGTCCCCGCGGCGAGCCGGGTCGAGCCTGCGAGCACCTCGGGACCGGTGACCAGCTCGATCGCGACGTCGGCCAGCGCGGCCACCGGACTGCCGGTCGCGTTGACGACGGCGACGGTGGCGGCCCCCCGCTCGCGCGCGGCCCGCAGCGCCCCGAGCACGTACGGGGTCCGCCCGGAGGCCGCGACGCCGACGACGACGTCGTCCGGCCCGACCCCCGCGGCCTCGACGTCGGCCCGGCCGGCCGCGTCGTCGTCCTCGGCGCCCTCGACCGCCGCGTCCGCCGCGTCCGGGCCGCCTGCGAGGAGCGCGATCGCCCGGGTGGGGTCGAGCCCGAAGGTCGGCGGCAGCTCGGCGGCGTCCTGCATCGCGAGCCGGCCGGACGTGCCCGCGCCCGTGTAGACCAGCCGCCCGCCCCGGCGGAACGCCGCCCCCAGCAGCTCCGCGGCCCGGGCGAGCGGTCCGGCCGTCGCCGCGACCGCGCCCGGCGCCGCCGCCTGCCCGTCGAGCAGGCGGGCGACGAGGTCCGGCGTGGCCAGCGCGTCGAGCTCCTCGGAGCCCGGCCGGACGCCCTCGGTCGGCAGCCGGTCGGTGTCGGCCGCGGGGCCGCCCGCCCTCGCCCGGTCCCGACGACGGGTCACGCTCGCCTCGTGCGCGGTCGTCCCGTCGACGGCGAGGGTGAGGAGGCCGTCGAGGGCGTCGCCGCCGGCGTCGTACAGCGTGAGCCCGGCAGCCCGCAGCCGATCCGACAGGGGCCCGGCGAGGCCGCCGACGAGGGCCACCTCCGGTGACAGCGAAGCGTCGTTGCCGGCGTCGAGTGGCAGGAAATCCGCACCGTGGACCGCGGCTCGCGCGGTCGCCACCAGCTCGGCCACGGCCGCGTCGACGATCCACCCCGCGACGGCGTCGCCCGCGTCCGCCGCCGCGAGCACGGCCGGCGCGAACGCCGCCAGGTCGGCCGCGCCCGTCGGACGGTGCGCGAGCAGCTCCCGGCCCGGTCCGACCAGGGTCGTCGCCGGCCCCGCCCCGTCGAGCGCCCGCAGCGCCGCCCGCAGTCCCTGCTGCCCGATCGCCGCGCCGCTCCCGGCATCACCCAGGAGCAGGCCGTGGCCGTCGACCCGCCGGACGGTGCCCGCGGCGTCGACCCCGAGCGCCACCGCGCCCGTCCCGACCGCCAGCACCACGCCCGCCCGGTGTCCCGCGAAGGCGCCGACGTGCCAGGCGACGACGTCCGACGTCACCGCCACCGCCGCCGGGGCCCGGCCGTCCCAGCCCGCCGTCAGGACCTCGGCGAGCTCGGCCGCCGCGCCCGGCAGCGTGAGGGCGCCCGGCACCCCGACGGCGAGTGTCCACGGCTCCCGGGGGACCGGGTCGACGGCCCGCCGGAGCACCGCGGCCACCGCGGCGGCGCCCCCGGGATCCCCGAGCCCCGCACCCGTCGTCAGGACGGAGCGGGTGCCGTCCACCGCGATGCGGGCGCCCGAGCGACCCAGGTCGACCGCGACCACCGTCACGGGGCGTCCGCCGAGACCAGCCTGCCGACCGCGGCCGCCTCGCCCGGGGTCGAGCTCCGCTGCGACGCGTCGCCCGGCGGGATGATGTCCATCTCGATGAGGTACCGGTCGCCCCGCGCGAACGACTCGACGCGTTCGATCACCTCGCCGTGGTGGTCGCGGGAGGTCCGCACGAAGCGGAGCGCGGGGGAGCCGGCGGGCACGCCGAGCAGGCCGGCGTCCTTCGCGGTGAGGACCACGGGCGCCACCGACTGCGTCCCGGACCGGATCCGCCGATCGAAGCGCTCGGCGAGGATCTCGTAGTAGGAGGAGGGGCCGTCGAGGTCGTCGCCGGTCAGGCCGGGGACGCGGGAGGCCGGGACGTGCAGGGTCTCGAGGGTCATGGGCTCGTCGTCGGCGAGCCGCACGCGGCACACGCGGAGCACCTGCTCGCCCCCGGGCATCTCGAGGCGCGCGGCGAGGTCGGTGTCGGCCACGACGGTGTCCCACCACAGCAGGCGCGACGACGGCTCCAGCCCCCGCCGGCGCATGTCGTCGCCGAAGGAGGTCGCCATGAGCGGCTGCGCGACGGCGGGGCGGCGCACGAACGTGCCCGCTCCGTGGCGGCGTTCGACGATGCGGCGGGCCATGAGCTCCTCGAGCGCCTTGCGCACGGTCGCCCGGGATACGCCGAAACGGGTCGACAGGTCTCGTTCGCCTGGCAGCATGGCTCCCGGCCCGAGCTCTGCGCACAGCGCTGCGACCTTGGCGCCCACTTCCGTCGATCGCGTCAGAGCCACGGAAGAGGTATAGACCTGTGATTGGTGTGAAGCAAGAGGTACGTACCTTTGCTGCCGCGCTGTCCGACCCCTGGGCGCCGCCCGACCGGGTCCGCGGCCGGGGCAGAATCGTCGGGTGGAGATCGTCCGGCTCGTCGTGTCGCGGGAGCACGCCTACCTCGGACGTCCGTCCGACGGCCCGGCGCGGGTCGACACCGCGCAGCCGTCGTCGATCGAGCTGCGCGCGGGGTTCGGTGTGGTCGGCGACCGCTACGCGGGCCGTGCCGCCCACCGTGACGCCGCCCTGACGATCGTCGCCGCGGAGGCCCTCGAGGCGGTGGCCGCCGAGCTCGGCGTGCCGGCCTTCGACCCGGTCCTCCTCCGGCGGACCGTCGTCACGCGCGGGCTCGACGTCGAGCGGCTCCGCGGCACCGACGTCCTGCTCGACTCGGGCGACGGGCCCGTCCTGCTCGGCGGCCGTCGCCCCGCCGTGCCGTGCGGCTGGATGGACGCGGTGCTCGCCCCGGCCGCGCACGCCCTGCTGCGCGGGCGCGCGGGCGTGCGCTTCGCCGTCCTCGGGTCCGGCACCCTGCGGGTCGGTCCGCTGTCGGTCTCCTTCCCGACGACGGGTGGGGGCCTCTTCGACGAGGAGGTCCTGCTCGACCCGGCCCGGGCCGGCGTGGGGAGCCGGCGGCGCTGAGCGGATCCCCCCGCCGAGGCGTCATTCACCGGTCCCACCGTGGGGCCGCCCGCCTGACGAGTGACGCCTCGTGGGCGTCGCGCGAGCCCCTGCCCAGGGCGACCGGACCCTGCTACGGTGCGCCGGTGATTGCAAAGTGCAACTGCTGGGGGTTCGGATGACGGACACGACCTGCCACATGTCGATCTCGGTGGACGGCTTCGCCGCGGGCCCGGACCAGAGCCGCGAGAACCCGCTCGGGAAGCGGGGGATCGAGGTGCACGGCTGGCACATCGGGGACCCCCGGGCCACCGAGGCCGACGAGACCGCGACCGGCTGGCTCATGCGGCCGCGCGGGGCCTACGTGATGGGCCGCAACATGTTCGGGCCCGTCCGCGGCGAGTGGGACGAGGACTGGCGCGGCTGGTGGGGCGACGAGCCGCCGTACCACGCCCCCGTCTTCGTCCTGACCCACTACGCGCACGACCCGATCGAGATGGCCGGCGGGACGACCTTCCACTTCGTCACCGACGGGTTCGACGCCGCCTACGCGCAGGCGCGGGAGGTCGCGGGCGACCGCGGCGTCGACATCGCCGGGGGCGCCTCGACCGTGCGGCAGGCGCTGATCGCGGGCGTCGTCGACGAGTTCACCCTCGACATCGCACCCACGCTGCTCGGGTCGGGGGAGCGCCTCTTCGACGGGGTCGGCAGCTTCGACTTCGAGCCCGTCGAGGTCCTGCACTCGCCGCTGAGCACCCACATCCGCTACCGGCGGACGTGAGGGTCAAGCAGCCGCGAGCACCATCCCCGCCGCGACCACGCCGCCGGCGGTCCACGCGACGACGCGGTACCGGTTGGTCCGCACGAGCCGGGCGAGGACCTCGTCGTCGTACCCCTGCGAGAGCCGCTGGTGGCAGGGCACCGACACCAGCACGGTCACGACGACGGTGGCGGCGCCGCACACCCCGGCGAGCGCCGCCGCCCAGAACGGCACGCCCGCCGGGCGCCAGACCAGCAGCACCGCGCAGGTGACGCCCTGCACCGCCCACGGCGCGGACACCGTCCACGCCATCAGCCGGGTGTGCCGGTCGTGCCAGGCCGACCACGCCGACCGGTCGATGCCGGCGAACCCGGGGTAGACGAGCACCTGGACCACCCACACGAGCCCGACGCAGAACCAGACGGCGGCGGCGTGGACGACGAGGAGCGGCACCGCCTAGCAGTACCCGCGCCCGGCGCCGTCAGGCACCGAGCCGGGCCGAGAGGTCGGCGGCCGCCTCCACCGTCGCCGCGACGATCTCCGGCAGCGCCGGGCGCACCCGGCCGACCGGCCCCGAGACGTTGACCGCGGCGACCACCCCGCCGTGCACGTCCCGAACCGGGGCCGACGCGCCCGCCAGGCGGCGGTCCAGCTCGCCGTCGACCACCGCGTGCCCGTCGCCGAGCGTGCGGCGGGCGATCGCGGGGTCCAGCCCGGCTGCGGTCAGCCTGCGGACGAGCAGGGCCTCGTCGCGGAAGGCGAGCAGCACCCGGCCCGCCGAGCTGACCTCAACCGGCACGTCGGACACGTCGAAGGCGACGCGGGGCGGCGACCCGTCCCCGGCCACCGTCAGGACCGTGGCCACGGCGTCGCCGTGCAGGCGGCAGAGGTGCGCCCCGGTCGCGAGGCGGGCGGCCAGCACCGTCAGCACCCGACCCGCCGTCCGGACCAGCCGCGCCTCGGTGGTCCGGGCCGCGAACGCGTACAGCCGCCACCCGAGCGCGTACCGCCGGGTGCGGGCGTCCCGCTCGACGAGGCCCTGCCCGGCGAGGGCGGCGAGCGCGCGGGACACCTGGCTCTCGGTGCGCCCGGTGAGGACGGCGAGCCGGGCCACGCCCAGGCCCCCGGCCTGCGCCTCGGGGGCGGCGAGCGCGTCGAGCAGGTCCACGTCGCGTCGCAGCCCCTCCATCAGGCCAGGCTACTTGCGCTCACCGCAAGAGTCCCTTGCCCGCCGGCGGGACCGCGGGTGCACTCCACGCCGGGAGGTGGCGGCCGTGAAGATCACCGACATCCGCGTCACGGAGCACGTCGTCGAGCTGGACCCGCCGATGCACGCGGCGTGGGACCCGGACCCGCGGCACACGTTCGCGGCGACCGTGGTGCGGGTCGAGACCGACGCCGGCATCACCGGGGTCGGCTCCGGCGACACGATGGCCGGGTTCGCCCCGCACGTCGGTCACTTCCTCGGCACCGACCCGCTCGCCATGGCCGTCCAGGTGCGCCGCATCGAGTCCGTCGCCTTCCACGGCGGACGCTTCTGGCCGCTCGAGGCCGCGCTGTGGGACGTCGTCGGACAGGCCACCGGACTCCCGGTCTCGGTGCTGTTCGGCGGGACGGCCGACCGGCTCCCGGTCTACGCGTCGTGGTGCTCGGTGCAGCCCGCCGCGCGCCGGGCGCAGGACGCCGCCGACCTCGAGGCGCTGGGCTTCCGGGCGGTCAAGGTCCGGGTGGACCCCCGCGACCCGGAACCGGGGATCGCCTCGGTCGCGGCGGTGCGGGAGTCCAGCGACCTCGACGTGCTCGTCGACCTCAACCAGGCCTGGCGCATGGCGGGCGACGTCCGGCCCGCCGTCGAACTGGTGGAAATCCGGCGGCTGGTGCGCCTCCTCGCCGAGTTCGAGCCGGGCTGGATCGAGGAGCCCCTGCCGTACGACGACGTCGAGGGTCACCGGCTGCTGCGCGCCGAGAACCCGGGGCTGCGGATCGCCTCGGGGGAGATGTGCGACAACCGGCCCCAGCTCGACGCGCTCACCGACGCGCTCGACGTGGTCCAGACCGACGTCGTGCTCTCCCTCGGGATGTCGCGCACCCGGACGCTGGCCGAGTCGCTCGCCGCCCGCCACCGCCGGTTCACCCCGCACACCTGGTCCAACGGCCTCGGCCTGCTCGCGAACCTGCACGTCGCGGCCGGTGTCGGCGCCGGGCCGTACCTGGAGTTCCCCTACGACCCCGCCGGCGGCTGGACCCCCGAGCGGCGGGACTTCCTGCTCGCCGACCCGCTGTGGCCGGCCGCCGACGGCACCCTCGCCGTCCCGCAGGCGCCCGGCCTCGGCGCCGTCCTGCACCCCTCGCTCTCGGACACCTGACCCCCCACCGCCGCTGACCCCGCACCCGACGGAGCCCCCGATGACCACCGTGCCGACCGGTGCCTGCGCCTGCCCCGCGACCACGCCGTTCCTGCACGAACCCGGCCCCGCGGTCGACTCCGGTCCCGGGGCGCTCGCGCGGCTCGGCGACCACGTCCTCGACGTGCACGCCGGCGCCCGCTCCGGCGGGGCCGTCGTCGTCACCGACGCCGGGCTCCGCGCCACCGGCATCGTCGACGAGGTGCTCTCCGTGCTCGCCGCGACGGGCTGCCCGACCGTGGTCGTCGACGACGTCCCCGGCAACCCGACCGTCCCCGCCGTCGAGGCCGGCGCGCGCATCGTCGCGGAGGCGTTCCCGGGCAGCCGACCCGTCGTCGTCGCGGTCGGCGGGGGCTCGGCGCTCGACGCGGCCAAGGGGATCGCGCGGCTCGCCGCCGACCCCACCGGACCCGGACTCCCGCTCGTCGCGATCCCGACGACGGCGGGCACGGGCGCCGAGACCAACGGCTTCGGCGTCCTCGAGGACCCGGCCCGGCGCTGCAAGGTCTACTGCGGCGACGGCACGACGACGCCGCGGGTCGCGCTGCTCGACCCGCTCCTGACGCACGGCCTCCCGCCCGGTGCCACCGCGGCGACCGGGGTCGACGCCCTCGTCCACGCCCTCGAGTCGCTCGTGAGCCGCGGCCGCAGCCCGATCTCGGAGGCGTATGCGGCCGAGGCGCTGCGACGGGTCTGGCGGTGGCTGCCGGTCGCCCACGCCGACGGGTCCGACCCCACCGCCCGCGCCGAGATGCTGCTGGGCGCGCACCTCGCCGGGCAGGCCCTGACCCGCTCCGGGCTCGGCCTCGTGCACGGCCTGGGCCACGCCCTCACCGCCCACCACGGCGTGGTCCACGGCCGGGCGCTGGCGATGGTGCTGCCGGAGGTGGTGGCCTGGTCGCTCGACGACGTCGGGTCCACCGACGCCGGCGCCTGGGCCCGCGTCGCCGACCTGCTCGGCCTGCGCCACCCCGCGGAGCTGCCGGGAGCCCTCGCGCGCTGGACCGACGCCGTCGGGGTCCCGCCCGGGATCGACCGCGCCGCGCTCGCGCTCGGGCCCGCCGGGATCGAGGCCCTCGCCGCCACGGCCGCCGCCGATCCGGTGTGCCGCAACGCACCCCGGACGGCCGACCGGGGGGCACTGTCGGGTCTGCTCACACGCTCCGCACACTGAGCCCGCGCGCTTTGTGGAGATGCAACAGAACCCGTGAGCCACTCGTCGCTTCGGCTGTAGAGACGCGGGGGAAGGCGTCCTTACCGTCGAGAGCATGATCGCTGGAGTGCTCGCCCGGGCCACGCGTGCGTTGACCACGCCGCTGCTGCCCGACGACTGCCTGGCCTTCGTCAACCCGCTGTGGTCGGTCCGCGTGCCGCGGGGGCGCATCGTCGCGACCCGTCCCGTCGGTCCGTCGACCACCGAGCTCACCCTCCGCACCGGCGCGGGCTGGGGCGGCCACCGGCCGGGCCAGCACGTCGGCCTCGGGGTGGACCTCGGCGGTCGCCGGCACTGGCGCACCTACTCGATCACCTCGGCCCCCACCGACGAACACCTCACCGTGAGCGTCACCGCCGTGCCGGACGGGTCCGTGTCGACCCACCTGGCACGCGTGGCGCGCCCGGGCGACCTCGTCGGCCTCGGTCCGGCCGCGGGCGGGTTCACCGCCGAGGGGTCGCTCCTGATGATCTCCGGCGGCAGCGGCATCACCCCGATGCTCGGCCTGCTGCGCGGCGGGACCGCCGACGACGTCGTGCTCGTCCACTCGGGGCGTGGCGCCCACGTGCACGCCGACGACCTGGCCGGGCTCCCCGCCACGGTCCACCGCCACGACAGCACCACCGGGCACCTGCGGCCCGCCGACCTCGACGCGCTGGTGCCCGACTGGCGCTCGCGCACGATGCTCGTCTGCGGCCCCGCCGGGATGCTCGAGACGTTCACCGCGGCGGCCGCGGCCGCCGGCGTGCCCTGCGTCGTCGAGCGGTTCCGCCCGCCCGAGCCGGTGGCGGCCGGGACCGGCGGCACCGTCACCTTCACGACGTCGGGTGTCACCGCGGAGGCCGACGCCGTCACCCCGCTGCTGCGCGCCGGCGAGGACGCCGGCGCCCTGCTGCCCAGCGGCTGCCGCATGGGCATCTGCCACACCTGCGTCGGACGACTCACCGCCGGCGCCGTCCGCAACCTGCACACCGGCGAGCTCGAGACCGCGGACGACGGCGAGGTCGTCGTCCGCACCTGCGTCTCGGCCGCCGCCGGCGACTGCGCCGTCGACCTGTAGCCCTCCGCTCCCCAGCTCCGAGGAGACCCCATGACCGCCCTCGACCATCGCCCGCTCACCGATCCCGAGGTCATCCCGGACCACGTGACCCGGATCAACGAGGCCAAGACGCCCACCGGCCCCGGCCGCCCGGGCGCCTCGACGGCGCACATCACGGCGTCGACGGCCCACCTGTCCGTCGAGGACATCGAGCGCATCGGGTCGGAGCTCGAGGCCATCCGCGACGAGGTCATGTCCTCGCTCGGCGAGGCCGACGCCCGCTACATCCGCCGGGTCATCCGCACCCAGCGCGGCCTCGAGATCGCGGGCCGCATCCTCCTGCTCGGCGCGCTCTTCCCGCCGGCCTTCGTGCTCGGGTCCGCGTCGCTCGGCGTCGCGAAGATCCTCGAGAACATGGAGATCGGGCACAACGTCCTGCACGGCCAGTGGGACTGGATGCGCGACCCGGAGATCCACTCCACCACCTGGGAGTGGGACCACGTCTCCACCGCGTCGTCGTGGCAGCAGACGCACAACTACCTGCACCACACCTACACCAACGTCCACAACAAGGACCGGGACATCGGCTACAACGTGCTGCGGGTGGACCCCGACCAGCCGTGGCACCCGACCCACCTGTGGCAGACCGTCACCAACCTCGGCCTCGCGCTGATCTTCGAGTACGGCATCGCGGCCTTCGACCTCGAGATCGACCAGGTCCAGCGCGGCGAGAAGACCTGGGCCGAGAAGATGCCCGAGATCAGGGTCATGCTGCGCAAGGCCGGCAAGCAGGCGCTCAAGGACTACGTGGTCTTCCCGGCGCTCTCCGGGCCCTCGTTCGTGCCCGCGCTGGTCGGCGGCCTGCTCGCCAACACCATCCGCAACGTGTGGTCGCACGCGGTGATCTTCTGCGGGCACTTCCCGGTCGAGGTCGAGACCTTCGACGAGGAGCGCCTCGAGAACGAGTCGCAGGCCGAGTGGTACGTGCGCCAGATGCTCGGTTCGGCGAACATCGAGGGCTCGGCGCTGCTGCACATCATGACCGGGAACCTGTCCCACCAGATCGAGCACCACCTCTTCCCGGACATGCCGTCCAACCACTACGCCGCGATCGCGCCCAAGGTGCGCGACCTGTGCCGCCGCTACGGGCTGCCCTACCACTCGGGCCCGATGTGGAAGCAGTACGGCGGCGTGCTGTGGAAGATCGCGCGGCTGTCGTTCCCCGGCGGGCACGAGACGATCGACAAGCGTCGTCGTCGGGCGCTGCCGGTGGGCCGGAAGGCGGCGGCGACGCTGCGCCGGTTGCGGCAGCGGGCGGTGCCCCAGGCCGCCTGAGCCCGCGTCGGCTCCGCGCCGCACCCGCTGTTGCCTATGATTCGTCCGTGACGGACGAACGTCGGTGGCAGGAGGATCGGGAGCGGTTCGTGGACAGCAACTCCGACGACGCACTGGGGCCGCTGGCCGAGCAGTTCGTGGCGCTCGGCCAGTCGCTGGTCGGGGCGCCGGACGACGGGGTGACCGCGGTGCTCGATCGCATCGTGCAGGCGGCCCGGGAGGTCACGGGCGTCGACGTCGTGTCGGTGACCCTGCGCGAGGGCGACGGCTTCACCACGCCCGTGGAGACCGACCCGGTGGCGAGCAAGGCCGACGCCGTGCAGTACGAGGTCGGCGAGGGACCGTGCGTCGCGGCCACGGTCGAGGAGGGGCTCGGCTACGCGGCCTCCTCCGACCTCGCGAACGACACCCGCTGGACGCGCTTCGGACCCGCCGCGGCCGAGCTCGGGCTGCACTCGGTCTTCGCCACCGGGATGTTCCCCTCCGGCGACCAGCCGCGGCTCGGCGCGCTGAACTACTACTCGCGCCAGGTCGGCGGGCTCGACGACGTCGACCGCGACATGGCGCTCATCTTCGCCACGCACGCCGCGGTGGTGCTGCGCAGCGCCCAGGCCGTCGAGGCGGCCGAGCTGCGGGCCGCGCAGCTGCAGGAGGCGGTGCGCTCCCGCGACGTCATCGGCCAGGCCAAGGGCATCCTCATGGAGCGCCGCGGCCTCACCGCCGACCAGGCGTTCGACACGCTGCGCCGCACCTCGCAGGAACTCAACGTCAAGCTCCGCGACCTGGCGGCGACCCTCGCGTCGCGTCGGGCGGACCTCTGACCGGTTTACGACACCCGTTCGAACGGGCACCCACTGTCACCCGTGGAGACCTTGCGGGACGCCATGTCGCACAGTCTCCGGAGGTTCCCGTGGCCGCCCCCACCCCGTCCGAACTCCCCGCCGGTCTGGCCGAGCGCCGTCGGCACGCCCGTTCCGCCGCCGCGCGTCGCGCCGTCGCCGGGGTCGGCACCAGCTGGTACGACGACGGGTGCGTCGCCCTCGCCGTCGTCGGTGTCGCCGGCCCCTGCCAGGTCAGGGCGCTCCGGGAGCTGCGTCCGCAGCTCGCGCGGGAGGCGTGGGCGGAGCTCGTCATCGACCTGTCCCACCTCGACGGCGAGTGCGGCCCGGCGCTCGTGCGGGTGCTCGGCCAGCTCCGCGTCCAGCGGCTGACCGCCGGCGCGCGGGTCGAGGTGCATGGCGCGCCGGCCGAGGCCGTCGCCGAACTCGGGGCCCGGCGCGCCACCACCTTCACCGTGCGGGACGAGCCGGCCCGGAGCCGGTGACCTACCCCTCGACGGCGGGTTCGGCGGCGGCGAAGGCCCCGCCGAACCGCAGCGCCAGCGCCACCTCCAGCCGGGCCACCGGGTCGTCGAGCGCGCCGGCGAAGGACTCCTTGAGGCGCGCGAGCCGGTAGCGCACGGTCTGCGGGTGCACGTGCAGCGTGCCCGCCGCCTCGGCGACGTCGCCGTGCGCGTCGAGCCACGCCCGCAGCGTCTCCACCGCCCGGTCCCGGGCCGAGGCCGTCATCCGGCGCAGCGGCTCCAGGCGCTGGGCCACGAGGTCGGCCGTGACCGACACGTCGGCGTGCAGCAGCAGCGTGAGCAGGTGGTCGTCCGAACGCACGAGCCGCGACGGCGGGCGGTGGCCGCGGGAGGGCCCGTCGTCGGGAGCCGCGATGTCCCCGGCGGCGACCAGGGGCCAGGCCGAGCGGGCGCGCGTGACGGTGCGGGGGATCTGGTCGAGGCCGACGGTCGGGCCGACGACCGCGGCCACCCCCGCCGTGGCGTCGGCGAGGTAGTCGGCCCGGCCCGGCCCGTCGGGGTCCGGGACCACGACGACGCCGAGGCCGTCCACACGCGACCCGAGGGCGTCGGGCGGCAGCCGGCGGAACACCGCCTGCAGCGACTCCTCGTCGCAGATCATGACGGCCAGGCGCCGCGGCAGGGACCACTCGGCGTCGCGGGCGAGGCGTTCGAGCTCCGGACCCTCCGGCGGCGGGGTGCGCAGCAGCGCCGAGACCAGCGTGTGCCGGCGGGCCTGGCGCGACCCCGCGGTGAGGCTCTGCTCGTGGGCGTACCCCGCGACCGACGCCGCGGCGAGCTGCTCGGTGTAGGCGAACAGCGCCTCGGCGAGCCGGAAGATGTCGTCGGAGGTGAGGCCGTAGTCGTCGCTGCCGGCGGAGATGCGCCGCCAGAGCACCCGGGTGCCGACGCGGTAGGCGGTCTGCAGCGCGTCCATCGTCCGGCCGTGGCGGTGCTCGACGCGGCCGAGCTCGAAGTAGACGCGGGTGTCGGGCAGGTCGGCGTCGGTACCGAGCAGCTGCAGGAACTGCTCGAGGGCCACCGAGACGCCGCGGCGGATGTTCTGCCCGAACACGCCGTTCATCGACAACGCGTACTCGGCGACCTGGGCGCGGACCTGCTCGATGATGTCGTCGGAGGTGTCGAGCACGACCGCGCGCATGCGGTCCGCCGCGGCCGGAGGCACCTCGGCCCACGGATGGCGCCGCGCCGGATGGGTGTGCGCGCAACCGTCGACGGCGCGCAGGGGCGTCCGCGCCGCATCGGCGGCGCACGCGTCCACACCCACTCGCTCGGTCACGGCGCCATTGTGGCGCAGACGCGGCGACGCGGGGGAGATTCGGCGATCCGGGACACAGCACCTGCACAGGGGCGGAGCGCAGGGTTGAGGGACATGATCGGGGTGGGTACGGGAGGCGGCGAGGGGGTGGCGCGTGCCGGACACCGAGGCGGTGCCGCGTCGCCGGGCGACGGGGGAGCTGCTGGCGCTCGTCGGCGGGGCCGCCGCCACGCTCGTGACGACGGCGGGCTACCGGCCGCTCACCCGGCGGTGGCCCGCGGCCATCGGGGCGTCGCTGCTGGCCGCCTTCGCCACGGAGCTGCCGCGCCCGACCGCGGCGCTCACCGGCGGGGTCGCCCTCGTCGCTGCCCGTCGCGGGGCGGGTCGGACCGTCACCGGCCGCGTCGGCCTCGCACTCGCGACGGGCTCGGTGGCAGCGCTGCTCGCGCTGGACCGCCGGGCCCGGGCCACCGACGGCGTGCTGCGCGACGCGCTGGTGACCGCGTTCGGCCGGTCGGGACCCGAGCCGGAACCGGCGGCCTGGTTGTCCCCCCGGGCGGTCACCGCGCCGCGGCGCTTCCGGGCCGCGGGGGCGCGGGACGTGGCGTACGGGCCCCACGGGGTCGCGAACCTGCTCGACGTCTGGCGCCACCCGGACCTCCCCGACGACGCCGCCGCCCCCGTCCTGGTCGAGATCCACGGCGGGGCGTGGTCGTCGGGGCGCAAGGAGGGCGAGGGGAACCCGCTCATGGCCTACCTCGTCGCGCGGGGCTGGGTGTGCGTCACCGTGAACTACCGCCTCGGCCCGCGGCACCGGTGGCCGGCCATGATCGAGGACATCCGGGCGGCCCTGGGCTGGGTGCACACCCACATCGACGAGCACGGGGGCGACCCCGGGTTCGTCGCCGTGAGCGGAGGCTCGGCCGGGGCCCACCTCGCGGCGCTGGCCGCGCTGACCGGGCGCGACGACGACCACAGCCGGGTCGACGCCGCCGTCACCCTCTACGGCATCTACGACCTCACGGCCGACGACGGCAGCGGCACCCTCGACCAGCTGCTGACCGAGACGATGATGTCGGGCACGGCCGCGGGCTGGACCGCCGCCTCGCCGACCCACCGCGTCTCCGCGGCCGCACCGCCGTTCTTCGTGCTGCACGGCACCGGTGACGCGATCGTGGTGCCCGAGCAGAGCCGGGGGTTCGTGCGGGCGTTGCGGTCGGTCTCCCGGGCACCCGTGGCCTACGCCGAGCTGCCGTACGCCCAGCACTCCTTCGACGCGCTGCCGACCCCGCGGACCATGCTCGTGGTCCGCGCCGTCGAGGCGTTCCTCATCGGCGTCCTGGGCCACCGTCCGACCCGGCCGGGCGCGGCGGCCCTCGTCGCCGGGCAGGGACCCGGGGGTGCACCGGCCGGGCCCGCCGCCCCGAACGGTGTCGGGGGCGGTCGATAGGCTGGAGGGACCGCGGGGGAGTCCGTCCGCCGCACGGGATCCCAGGAGTTCCAGCGTGTCCTCGCCAGCCTCGCCCGCGTCCACCCAGCACGTCCGGGTCGCCGCGGGCACGACGGCGGGTCAGGCCGTCCGCGAGGCGGGGTTCCCGGGCAGCGGGCCGCAGGCCGTCGTCGTCGTGAAGGCCCCCGACGGCACGCTGAAGGACCTGGCCTGGGCCCCCGAGGAGGACGTCGACGTCACCCCGGTCGCGGCCGACACCGAGGACGGCCGCGCCGTCATCCGGCACAGCGCCGCGCACGTGCTCGCCCAGGCCGTGCAGCAGAAGTTCCCGGACGCCAAGCTCGGTATCGGGCCGCCCGTCACCGACGGCTTCTACTACGACTTCGCGGTGGACACCCCGTTCACGCCCGAGGACCTCGCCGACCTCGAGAAGTCGATGAAGAAGATCATCAAGGCGAAGCAGCGGTTCGCCCGCCGCGAGTACTCCTCGCTCGACGAGGCCCGCGCGGAGCTGGCGGACGAGCCCTTCAAGCTCGAGCTGGTCGACCTCAAGGGCAACTCCGACGCCGAGGCCGACGGCGAGATCATGGAGGTCGGGGCGGGCGAGCTCACCGCCTACGACAACATCCACGCCCACACCGGCGAGCGGGTGTGGGGCGACCTCTGCCGCGGCCCGCACGTGCCGACCACGGGCTACATCCCGGCCTTCAAGGTCACCCGCAGCGCCGCCGCCTACTGGCGCGGCGACCAGCGCAACGCCCAGCTGCAGCGCATCTACGGCACCGCGTGGGAGTCGCAGGAGGCGCAGGACGCCTACCTCGAGCGGCTCGCCGAGGCCGAGCGCCGCGACCACCGCCGGCTCGGGTCCGAGCTCGACCTGTTCAGCTTCCCCGACGAGATCGGCTCCGGCCTCGCCGTCTTCCACCCCAAGGGCGGGGTGATCCGCAAGGAGCTCGAGGACTACTCGCGGCAGCGGCACGCCGAGGCCGGCTACGAGTTCGTCAACACCCCGCACGCCACCAAGGGGTCGCTGTTCGAGCTCTCCGGGCACCTCGACTGGTACTCCGAGGGCATGTACCCCCCCATGCAGCTCGACGAGGAGCGGGGTCCCGACGGCGAGCTCAAGCGGGCCGCCGTCGACTACTACCTCAAGCCGATGAACTGCCCGATGCACAACCTGATCTTCCGGTCGCGCGGGCGGTCCTACCGGGAGCTGCCGCTGCGGCTCTTCGAGTTCGGCACGGTCTACCGCTACGAGAAGTCCGGCGTGGTCCACGGTCTGACCCGGGCGCGCGGCTTCACCCAGGACGACGCGCACATCTACTGCACGCGCGAGCAGATGGCCGGCGAGATCGCCTCGCTGCTCGAGTTCGTGCTGAACCTGCTGCGCGACTACGGCCTCGACGACTTCTACCTCGAGCTGTCGACCCGCAACCCGGAGAAGTCGATCGGCTCCGACGAGGCGTGGGAGGAGGCCACCGAGGCGCTGCGGCAGGCCGCGTCGAGCTTCGGCCTCGACCTCGTGGACGACCCGGGCGGCGCCGCGTTCTACGCGCCGAAGATCAGCGTCCAGGCGAAGGACGCGATCGGCCGCTACTGGCAGATGTCGACGATCCAGGTCGACCTCATGCTGCCCGACCGCTTCGAGCTCGAGTACACCTCCAGCGACGGCTCCCGGCAGCGTCCCGTCATGATCCACCGCGCGCTGTTCGGCTCGATCGAGCGGTTCTTCGGGGTGCTCACCGAACACTACGCGGGCGCCTTCCCGGCCTGGCTCGCCCCGGTGCAGGCGGTCGCGATCCCGGTGTCGAACGACCAGTCCGACTACGTCGACGGCATCGTGGCGAAGCTCCGGGCCCTCGGGCTGCGGGTCGACGCCGACCACTCCGACGACCGGATGCAGAAGAAGATCCGCACGCACACCCTGCAGAAGGTGCCGTTCCTGCTGCTCGCGGGCGGCAAGGACGCGGAGGCCGACGCGGTGTCGTTCCGGTTCCGCGACGGCAGCCAGGTGAACGGGGTCCCGGTGGACCGGGCGGTCGAGGCGGTCGCGGACTGGGTGGCGCGCCGCGAGAACGCCTCGCCGGACGAGACCACCTTCGGACCCCGAGTGACCGGGTGACGAGTGCCTGAGCCGTCCAGCACGATGGAGCCGTGGTGACCGACGGGGTGACGTCAGGTCGGCCGCCCCAGCCCGGGCGGCCCGACTCCGGTGTCCCGCTCGAGCACCCGCAGGGTGCCGACGAACTGGCCGGGGCGGGCACGCCCGACGGCTTCCGTCGTCTCTGGGCCCCGCACCGCATGGCCTACATCGCGGGGGAGGAGGGGACCGGTGAGGTCGACGGCGGGTGCCCGCTGTGCGCCATCCCCGGCCGCTCCGACGCGGACGGGCTCGTCGTCGCCCGCGGCGACACCGTGTACGCGGTGCTGAACCTGCACCCGTACAACCCGGGGCACCTCATGGTGGTGCCCTACCGTCACGTCGCGAAGCTCGACGAGCTGACCGACGACGAGTCGACCGAGCTGATGCGCCTCACGCAGCAGGCGGTCCGGGCGCTCCGGGTGATGTCGTCCCCCCACGGCTTCAACGTCGGGATCAACCTCGGCCACGTGGCCGGCGGGTCCCTCGCCGACCACCTGCACCAGCACGTCGTCCCCCGCTGGGGCGGCGACGCCAACTTCATCACCGTCATCGGCCAGACCAAGGTGATCCCGGCGCTGCTCGCCGAGACCCGGGAACGGCTCGCGGAGGTCTGGACCTCGACATGATCAACGACTGGGGCCGCGCGGCCATCAACCGCAGCCTCGAGCCGGCCGGACGGTGGCTCGTGCGCCGCGGTATCCACCCCGACGCGATGACCGTCTTCGGGACGGTGGGCGCCACCGGCTTCGCGATCTGGCTCATCCCCACGGGGCACCTGTTCGCGGCCGCCATGCTCGTGTGGGGGTTCGCGATGCTCGACGTCCTCGACGGGGCCATGGCCCGCGCGCGGGGGGTGACGAGTCCGTTCGGCGGCGTCCTGGACTCGCTGTGTGACCGGATCGTCGACGGCTCCGTGTTCGCCGCCATCGCGTGGTGGGCGGCCGCGAACGACCGGTGGGTGGTCGTGGCGCTCGCCCTGATCTGCCTGGTCTCGGGCCAGCTCATCTCCTACATCAAGGCGCGGGCCGAGGCCGCCGGGCTGCGGGGCGGCGGCGGGGTCGTCGAGCGTGCGGAACGGCTGATCCTCGGGCTCGCCGGGATCGGGCTCACCGGGCTCGGTCTCCGGTGGGCGGTGGACGTCGCCCTCTGGCTGCTCACGCTCGGCTCTCTCGTGACGGTCGGCCAGCGCATCCACACCGTCTGGACCAGCGCCCGCGAGCAGTACGGCGCCGCGACCGGCCGCACGGACCTCCCCTCCGACGTCTCCACCGTCGTCGAGCCCGGCGGGCCCCGCCGCGCGCCGGGTCGGGACGCCGGGTGAGCTGGTCCGACCGCGCCGTCGACCTCGGGTACGCCGCCGGCTGGCAGGTCGTGCGGGGCCTCCCCGAGCCGGTCGCCCGCGGGGCGTTCGACCTCGGCGCCGACCTCGCGGCCCACCGCGGCGGTCGGGGTGTCCGGCGCCTGCGCGCGAACTACGCGCGGGTGCGGCCCGACCTGTCCGACCCCGCCCTCGGCGACCTGACCCGGGCCGGCGTCCGGTCCTACGCCCGGTACTGGCGCGAGGCGTTCCGGCTGCCGTCGATGAACCCCAAGGCGCTCGCGGAGGAGGTCGACGACGACGTCGTCGGCCGCGAGCACCTCGACGCGGCCCTCGCCCGCGGCCGGGGCGCGGTCGTCGCGCTCACCCACTCCGGGAACTGGGACGTCGTCGGCACCTGGGCGGTGCAGCGCTACGGCGGGTTCGCGACGGTGGCCGAACGCCTGCGCCCGGAGTCGCTCTTCCAGCGGTTCGTCGCCTACCGGGAGTCGCTCGGCTTCGAGATCCTGCCCATGACCGGGGGAGAGGCGCCGGTCCGCGGGCTGCTGCGGGCCCTGCGGGCGGGCCGGATCGTCTGCCTCGTGGCCGACCGCGACCTGTCGCACCACGGGGTCGGCGTGGACTTCTTCGGCCACCGTGCCGCGATGCCGCCCGGACCCGCGTCGCTCGCGGCCGCCACCGGCGCCCCGCTGCTCCCGCTCGGCTGCTGGTTCACCGAGCGCGGCTGGGGCTTCCGCATCAACCCGCCGATCACGGTCGGCTCCCGGGCCGAGGTGCCGGCCGCGACCCAGGCGATGGCCGACGCCTTCGCCGGGGAGATCGCCGCGCACCCGCAGGACTGGCACATGCTGCAACGGATCTGGCCGGACCTCACCGTGGGGTGAGCCGGGCGCGCAGGGCGGCCAGACCCGGCGTCAGGACGGCGAGGTCGTCCCCGCCGAGATGGTGCCGCAGCTCGTCGGCCACGACGGCCTCGGCGCGGTCGTGCGTCTCCCGCCCGGCGGGCGTCGGGGTGAGGACCGACGAGCGCCGGTCCTCGGGATGGGGGACACGCACGACGAGGCCGCCGGCGACGAGGCGGTCGGTCAGCTTGCTGGCGGCGCCGACCGTCACGTGCAGCGCGGTCGAGATGTCCTGGACGCGGCAGGACGGCACGCGCACCACGGCCCGCAGGGCCTCCACGCGTCCGAGGGGGAGGTCCAGGTCGCGGCGGACGCGGCGGTCGACCGCCTCCCACAGGACGATCTGCACGCGGACCAGGTCGTCGAAGACCTCGACGATCGCGGTAGATTCCATGGAAGCATTTTCCACGGAAGGGTGTTGGAGGTCGACATGAGCCTTCCCGAGACCATGCGAGCGGCCGTCCTCGACGGGCCCGGCCCGCCGGAGTCGTTCCGGCTGCGCGACCTGCCGGTGCCGGTCCCGACGCCCGGCCGGGTGCTGATCCGCGTCACCGCCTCCGGGGTCAACCGCTCCGAGCTGCACACCCGCCTCGGCCTCGCGGAGGGGGTCACCTTCCCGCGGGTGCTCGGCATCGAGACCACCGGCGTCGTCGCGGCCTGTCCGGGCGGCGAGTTCGCGGTGGGCGCCCGGGTGGTCGCGATGATGGGCGGGATGGGCCGTCAGTTCGACGGTGGGTACGCGGAGTACACGAGCGTCCCCGCCGGGCAGGTCATCGAGATCCACACCGACCTGGCCCCGGAACTCGTCGGGGCGCTGCCCGAGATGCTGCAGACCGCGTACGGCTCGCTGTCGGTCGGGCTCGACGCCCGCGCCGGGCAGACCCTGCTCATCCGCGGCGGGACCTCGTCGGTGGGGCTCGCGACCGCGGTGCTGGCCAAGCGGATCGGCATGACGGTGCTGTCGACGACCCGCGACCTCGGGCGCTCGGGCCTGCTGACCGCGGCCGGCGTGGACCACCCCGTGCTGGACGACGGGGCGGTCGCGCCGCGGGTGCGCGAGCTCGTGCCGGAGGGGGTCGACGCGGCCCTGGAGCTGGTGGGGACCCCGACCCTGCGCGACACGCTGCAGGCCGTCCGGGTCCACGGCGTGGCGTGCGTGTCCGGGATGCTGTCCAACGTCTGGACGATCCCGGACTTCTACCCGATCGACTACATCCCGCGCGGGGTGCGGATGACCGGCTACGGCGGTGACGCCTCCGACCTGCCGGCGGAGGTCCTGCAGGGCTTCCTCGACGACCTCGCCGCAGGCCGCGCCTCGATCCCGACCGGACGGGTGTTCGGACTCGACGAGGTCGCCGACGCGCACCGCCTGATGGAGTCCGGGCACGCGGGCGGCAAGCTCGTGCTCGTGCCCTGATCAGAGGTCCGGAATCATGTCCACGGTGACGTCCACCGCCACGTCCACGCGGCTGTCGTCGAAGGCGACGAGGCCGGTGATCGCGGTGAGGGCGACGGTCGGCGCGCCGTAGCTCCACGCCACGTCCCCGAGGTCCTCGGCGGCCCACCAGTCGGTGGTCACGCCCTTGTACGGGCAGCGGGTGACGGTGGCGGTCCGGGTCAGCAGCGACCAGGCGACCGTGGTCGGGTCGAGGTACCACCGCGGCGGCAGACCGGTCTCGAACACCGCGACCGGCGCGGTCGACCGCGCGAGCACAGCGCCCGAGCCGGGCACCCGGACCGTCACAGTCCGCTCCGCGCGCAGGGCGTCCACCCGCACGTAGGGGCTGCGGGGATGGCCCCGGACGCGCTCGGACTCCTCGAACCAGGCGACGTCGTCGTCGAGCGGCACGACGACGTGGTCCGTGAGGTGGCTCTCGGGCGGGGTGGGCCGGGACCGTGCCAGCAGCCGGTCCGGGAGGTCCGCCCGGGGCACCGCGTACTGCGGGTAGTACGGGTGCTCCCAGACGTAGGACGCGCGGGTGGTGTCGAGGACCGACCCGTCGTCGAGCCGGGCCCGGAGCCGTCGCGGGCACGGGGCGACGTGCCCCGCGACGACGGGCGGACCGGGGAAGTGGCCGGGCGCGAGGCCCTCGGCGGCGGGACGGGAGGTGGTCACGGAACCGGCTGCCCGCCGGCCGGCCCGAGGACACAGAACTCGGTGCCCTCCGGGTCGGCGAGCACCACCCACGGGTGGTCGGGAGCGGGGTCGACCACCCGGGCGCCGAGGCCGGTCAGCCGCACGACCTCGTCCTCGGCGGTGCCGTCGTCCGCCCGCAGGTCGAGGTGGACGCGCGCCTTCCCGGGCGTCGGCTCGGCCACCTGCTGGACGAGGAGATCCGTCCCCCCGTCGACGGGGACGGCGACGTAGGTCGTGCCGTGGGCGTCCGTGGAGCGTGCGCCCACCGCCACGCCGAGGGCCCGGGCCCAGAACGTGGCCACCGCCACGGGGTCGACGACGTCGATGGTGACGGCGAGCAGGGTCGAGCGGCTCACGAGGTCACCGCCGTCGTCGCGGCCGCCCGTGTGAGCAGGACGCGGTGGAGGTCGTCCCACTGGCCGGGCCGCCCCACCCACCGCACACGGCCGGGCGACCGGCGGAGCTCCTGGAGCAGGGTTAGCCGGTCGGTGGCGCTTCCCGGGGCGTCGAGCACCGGGTGCGCCCGGAGCGCCGCCCGCCACCGCGGGGGATCGAGGACGACGACGTGGTCCGCGGCCAGCCCGGCGATCGCCCGGGGGTCGGCGGGGGCGACCCGGGCGTCGGCGAGCCCGGACAGCAGGGCGACGGCCCGGGCGGCGGCGCCGCGCCCCCGCGCGTCGGGGCGGACGGGTACGACGAGCACGCTCGGGAGCGGCGAGGGTGACATCGGCATCTCCTGCTAAGGGGTAAAGTGTCGCTGACACGCTTACCGTAGGAGAGGGTGAGTAAGGGGTGCAAGTATCCTTTGACGATTACGTGTGGTCGGGGGGTGTCGTGACGGACCTCGTGAACAGCGCTCCCGAGGTGTGGCGCGGGGTCGAGCACCTCCCCGACGCCGAGGCCCTCCGCGCGTTCCTCGCCGAGCACGGCCTCGCCGGATCCACCTCCGCGCCCCGACCCGTGGGCGACGCCGACCTCGCCCCGGTGCACGCGCTGCGCACCCGGCTGCGCCCGCTGGTCGAGGGGTCCGACCCGGAGCACCGGATCGCGGAGGCCGGCGCGCTCACGGCCGCGCTCGCCGGCATCACGCTGGCCGACGGCTGGGCGGGCACCGTGCCCGACGACGTCCCGGTCGCGGACCTGCTCGGTGTGGTCGCCGGCGTGGGCCTCCTCGCCGTGCAGCTGCACCTCGGCCCCGAGCGCTTCCGCCCGTGCTCCTCGGACACCTGCGAGGGGGTCTTCATCGACACCAGCCGTCCCGGGCGCCGCCGGTACTGCATGCCGGGTCAGTGCGGGAACCGGGCGAACGTGGCCGCCCACCGCGCCCGGCGTCGCGCCGCCGGGACGGGGTGAGGGCGGTTCGCTCCCCGTCGCACACGGCCGATCGTGGACCGTTCAACAGCGTAAACGGTTACGGGTACCGGGGGTACCGGACACCCTGGTAGGACGACAGGATGGTCCGATCGCGCGTCGCGCACGTCCAGGCGGAGGTGGAGCGGCTGTGCCGTGTCCTCGGCCCGGGTGCGCTGCTCCCCGGGGAGCGCGAACTCGCCCAGACGTGCGCGGTGTCCCGCTCCACGGTGCGGCTCGCGCTCGCCGACCTGACCACCCGCCGCGTCGTCGAACGCCGGCACGGCGCCGGGACCTACGCCCGCCGCACGTCGCCCGCGCACCCGCTCGACGCGGTGTCCTTCCACGACGACATGGCCCGCCGCGGCTTCCGGCCGGCCACCCGGGTGCTGTGGAGCGACGAGGTCCCGGCCGACGAGGAGCTGGCCGCCGCCCTCGAGGTCCGGGCCGGGGACCCCGTCGTCCGGGTCGCGCGGCTCCGACTCGCCGACGACGAGCCGATGGCGCGCGAGGTGCTGCACGTGCCCGCCGCCGTCGCGCCGGGACTCTGCGCCCACGACCTCGACGGCGGCGCCTCCTGGTACGAGCTGCTCGAGGTCCGGCACGGCCGGCGCGTGGCCGACGGCCGCCAGACCGCGGAGCCGGTGCTCGCGCTGGGGGACGACGCCGTGCTGCTCGACGTGGCGCCCGGGAGCCCGGCGTGGCGTTTCGTGCGGACCTCGCGCGACGAGCACGGCGAGGTGGTGGAGCGGGTGGACGCGCTGGTGCGCGCCGACCGCTACCTCGTCGAGCTGCCCATCACCCGACCGCGCGGTCGGGGGCACTGAGCGGCGGCGGACCTCCCGGCCCCGCCCGTAGGGTGACGCGTCGTGACGGCCACCAGCGCACCGCCCGGGCCCCGGCACCGCGTCGGCGGGGTGCTGGCCGGTGTCGTGCTGCTCCTGCTCGGCGCGGTGGCCGTGCTCCTGCTCCTGGTCGCCCTCGGCGCGCTCGTGCCGGGACTGGGTTCGCTCTCGGGGAACGCCACGGCCGCGGTCCAGGCCTACGGACCGCCACTCGTGGTGATCGGCCTGGTCGCGACGCTCGTGGCCCTCGTCGTCCGGCTGCGGCTGCGGCGCGCGGGCACCGTCGTGGTCGGGCTCGGGGCGCTGGGCACCGTCGCGCTCGGCGTGATCGTGGGGCTCGTCGTCGCCGCGGCGGGTGCCGCGGGCGGCGCGGTCGACCTGATCCGCGCGGTCGACCCGCACGGCGACGTCTCGCTGCCCGACGGCTACCCGCAGTACGGCACCGGGCCGGACGGCGCACCCCTGCGCGCGGCGATCTACCGCCCCGGCGGCGCCGTCGGTCCGTCCCCGATCCTGCTGTACGTGCACGGCGGCGGCTGGGCGGCGGGCTCCGAGCTCGACAACTCCTCGGACCTGCGGTGGTTCGCGGAGCGCGGCCGGCTCGTGATCAGCGTCGGCTACACCCTGGCGACCGCGCAGCGCCCCACCTGGGACCTCGCCGCCGCACAGGTGGCGTGCGTGCTGGCCCAGCTCCCGGCGCTCGCCCCCGGGCTGGGTGGCGACCCGACCCGCATCGTGCTCTCCGGCGACTCCGCGGGCGGTCAGCTGGCCGTGTCGGTGGCCTACCACGCCGCGTCGCGCACGCAGCCCTCCGCGTGCGGCGGACGCGTGCCGGTCCCGCAGGGGGTGCTCGTGCAGTACCCCGCCGTCGATCCCGTCGGCGCCTGGCGCGACGGCCACTTCCCCGGACAGCCCGATGTCCCCGGACGGGTGCTGCTCGAGACCTACACCGGCGGCACTCCGACACAGGTGCCGGACCGGTACACCGCGATCGGCGGGATCCCCGCCATCACCCCGGCGGCGCCGCCGACCCTGGCGATCGTGCCGGCCGACGACGAGCTGGTGCCCCCCGCCGGCCCGGACGCGTTCGTGGCCGCCGCCCGGTCCGCGGGCGTCGACGCCACGCTCGTGACCGTGCCGTTCGCCGACCACGCCTACGACGTCGACGGCATCGACTCCCTGGGCAACCAGGTGCGGCGCACCGTCAGCGACCGGTGGCTCGCTAACCGGCGCTGGTGAGCCGCGCCGCCGTCGGTCGGGCGTCGCGCAGAACACCGGGCCGGGGGTTGACCCGCCCGGAGACGCGGGTGTTCAGTGATCACCGGTGTTCCACGCGAGACGAGGAGGTGCGCGATGAGTCCCGGTCACAGTCCCGGCGCCGGATTCCGGCTCCGCTCGGCCCGCCCCTCCTCGCCCGCCTCCCGCCCGGCCTGACGTCGGCGCGCGGTGCGGGTGTGCCCGCACGCGTCCCGGAAGCACGAAGCCGCCATGAGCATCACCGTCACGTTCACCATCCCCGCGCCCACGGTCCTCACGCGCCGTCCGGACCTCACCTGGCGCTCCGTGCGCCCGTTCGTCCCCGTCCTGCTCGCCGGCGCCGAGCAGCTCGTGCCAGGACTCGGCCTCGTCGTCGCGATCGCGGGCCTGGTCGGGGTCACGGCAGCGGTCGAGGTCCCCGCCGGGGACCTCCCCGTCGTCGACGAGGCGACGACGGACGACGCCGAGGAGCGGTTACTGCGGCTCGTCGCCTGATCCCGGCGCGGGTGGTTCACCAGGCGGGCCCGGTCGCCGGGCTCGCGTGGCGCGCCCCTCGCGCGGCGGGGACGGCACCTCGCCGGGTCACGACCCCGACGACACGCCCGTGAGGTCCACGACCGCCAGGGTGCCGGCGTCGCGCACGGCCTTCGGGTCGCCCTCCCCGGCGAGGTCGGCGAGCGGCCGGTAGGTCAGGCGCCGCGGGTCGAACCCGAGGGCGGCCGCGTCGTCGGCGTCCAGCCGCTCCACGAGGGTCTTCGACACCAGCGTCTGGCCGCCTCGCGCGACCTGCTCCACCCGCGCACACTCGTTCACCTCGTCGCCCAGCGCGGTCACCTCCAACCGGCCGCCGGTGACGATCTGTCCGATGTAGAGGTCGGCACCCCAGTGGACGCCGACGTTCACCCGGCAGTCGTCGGGACCGACCCCGGCACCGTCGGCGGCGAGGGCCTCGACGATGGTGCACACCTCCTCGGCCAGGGTCAGCCCGACGGCCAGCGCCGCCCGGGCCGCGGTGGACTCCGACCCGGCCCCCGGACCCGCGGCGCAGTCCGCGAGGAAGAACGCCGAGGCCCCGTCCCCGGCGTGCTTGCCGACGATCCCGCCGTGCCGGGCCACCAGGTCGTCGAAGACCGTGGTGAACCGCCGCACGAGATCGAAGTAGACCGGGGTGGGCAGCCGGCGGGCGAGCGGCCCCGACGAGTCGATGTCGGCGAACAGGACCGCGGTCGGCCGCCGGCCGGGCTCGGTCAGGTCGGCCATGCGCGTGAACATCGCCTCGTCGCCCTCGCTGACCAGGGCGAGCACCCGGGCGGGGAGCAGCGGCGCGAAGACCAGCGCGGTGCCCGCGGGCCGTCCATCGGGGGCCCGGAGGCTCAGCCCGAGCATCCCGACGGGCCGCGTGCGCCCGGCGAGGTTCAGCTCGACGGGTGACACCCACAGCGGGGGAAGGTCGTGGGCCGGTTGCAGCCGTCGCGCCAGGTCGGCCCGCAGCTCCTCCCGTGTCGACTCCGACAACATGCCCGACCAGATCGGCAGGTCCAGGCCCTCGTCGAGGTGCAGGCCGAGGCCGACCTCGGTCGACGCGTCGGCCCCCGCGAGCTGGAGCAGCTGCTCGGAGACCCACTCCAGGCGGCCGTCGTCGTCGTGCACCTGGGCGGCGGTGCGGCTGTCGACGAGGGCCTCGATCACGGCCTGCCGCAGTGTGCGGAGCTCTGCCTCGGAATCGGCCACCGGGCGGACGCTAGTGCTGCTCCGGATGCCCCGCCGCGAGAGTGGGTGAGGCCGCCGTTCGATCGGAGAGTGACACAGGCCACAGCACGGGGCTAGATTCATCGGATGAACGCGGCGAGGCCCGGTTCCCCGGCGGGCCTGCGGGAGGCGAACCGTCGGCGGGTGCTCGACGCCGTGCTCGCGGCGGGGGAGCCGACCCAGTCCGGCATCGCCGCCGCGACCGGGCTGGCGCCGGCGACCGTCTCGAACATCGTGCGCGACCTCTGCCGCGAGGGCCGCCTGACCGCCTCCACGGCCGTGCGGGGCGGGCGTCGGGTGCGGGCCGTGCGCCTGACCCCGGTCCGGGGCGTGGTCGCCGGGGTCGACTTCGGTCACCGCCACGTGCGGGTCGGGGTGCAGCCCGCCGCCGCGCCGGGGGCGGACCGGTTGCTCGCCGAGCGGGCCACGGATCTCGCGGAGGGCCACGACGCGGGCGTCGGGCTGGACGCCGCGGCGGCCCTGCTCGACGACGCGCTGACCGCCGCCGGGATCCCGCGGGCCGAGCTGCTCGCCGTCGGGATCGGGCTCCCCGCGCCCGTCGACGCCCGCACCGGCGTGGTGGGGGAGCCGGGCATCCTGCCCGGCTGGGTCGGCATCCGGCCCGCCGCGGTGGCGGCCGAGCGGCTCGACGTCCCCGTGGTGGTGGACAACGACGCGCTCCTCGGCACCCTCGCCGAGCAGGCGTGGGGCGCGTTGCAGGAGGTGAGCGACGGTGTCTACCTCAAGCTCTCGGACGGGGTCGGTGCCGGGCTCGTGCTCGACGGCCGTCCCTACCGCGGACGGGCGGGCACCGCGGGCGAGCTCGGCCACGTCGTCGTCGACGACTCCGGCGGACCGCCCGGCGGGGCCGTGTGCCGCTGCGGCAACCGCGGGTGCCTCGAGACGTGGGCCTCGACCGCGACCGTCGTCGGCCTGCTCGAACCGCTGCTCGGGGCGCCGCTGACCGTCGAGGAGGTCGTCGCCCGGGCCCGCGGCGGGCACGCCCCGTCACGACGGGTCCTGGCCGACACCGGCGGCCACGTCGGACGGGCGCTCGGCGGGCTGTGCAGCGTCCTCACGCCCGCCCGGATCGTCGTGGGCGGCGAACTGGCCCAGGCGGGCCACCTCCTCCTCGACCCGCTGCGCAGCGCCCTGGACCGGTGGGCGCTGCCCGGGGCGGCCGACGGCGTCGAGGTCACCACGGCCCGGCTGGGTCGCCACGCCCACGTCCTCGGGGCCGTCGCGCTGGCGCTCGAGCACGTCGTCGCCTCGCACGGCTGACGGGTCCCGGCCCGCAGGACACGGGCGGTCACGCGTGCCAAGATCGGCGCCGCGCGTTCATCCGTTGACCGCGTGATGCCCCGGAACTAGCCTGTGAAGCGTGTCACAGACCGACCGCTGACCGTGGTCGAGCGGGTCGTGGCCCACGCCGACGTGGAGGTCGCAACAGATGAGCGCGCGTGCGTCGCAGCTGCCCGGTCCGGCCGAGGTGCTCGCGGACCGGGGCGACGGCCGCGTGCCGGCGGTCTTCCTCGACTACGACGGCGTGCTCACCCCGATCGTCGACACCCCGTCCGACGCGGTGATGACCGACGAGATGCGCCGGATCGTGTCCGACCTCGCGAAGCGCACGAACGTCTGCGTCGTGTCGGGCCGCGACCGCGCGGTGGTCATGGAGCTCATGGGCCTCGACGACCTCGTGGTCGCCGGCAGCCACGGCTTCGACATCCACCACCCGCGCACGGGCCGCATCACCCACGACGCCTCGACCGGCTTCGAGGAGCTCGTCGAGGAGGTGACGTCCGAGGTCACCGAGCGCGCCGCGGAGATCCCGGGCACCCTCGTGGAACCGAAGCACGCCTCGGTCGCCCTGCACTACCGCGGGGTCGACCCCGCCGAGCACGACCGGGTGCAGCACCTCGTCGACGACGTGCTCGCCGCGCACCCCGACCAGCTGCGTGTGACCCCCGGGAAGTTCGTCCACGAGATCCAGCCGAAGATCGACTGGAACAAGGGACGCGCCGTCGAGCACCTGCTCGACGTCCTCGACCTGCGGGACGCCGCGGTCCTGCCGATCTACGTCGGGGACGACGTCACCGACGAGGACGCCTTCAACGCCCCGAGCATCGCCGACGGCGGGCTCGGCGTCCTCGTCATCGACCCGGCCGACGCCGACGCCCGCGAGACCGCCGCCGCGGCGGTGCTGCCGGACGTCGAGGCGGTCGGCGCCTTCCTCGACGGCCTCGCCCGCTGAGGGACACCCAGAACCCGCCGAGCACCCGCCCGAGACGCTGCCGCTGCAGGAGGAGACCGACGGTGACCACCGACGAGCCGACCGACCACGGGCACGACCCCGAGGGCTGGACCCTCACCTGGCGGGGCATCGACCCCGAGGAGGAGGGCCTGCGCGAGGCGCTGTCCTCCACCGGGAACGGCTACTTCTGCACGCGCGGTGCCGCGGAGTGGGAGGAGACCGACCCGCCGAAGCACTACGCGGGCACCTACGCCCACGGCGCCTACAACCGCGAGACGACGATCCTCGGCGGCCGGCCGGTGCTCAACGAGGACCTGGTCAACCTGCCGAACTGGCTGACGCTGATGCTGCGCATCGAGGGCGAGGAGGCCATCACCCTCGACAACGTGGAGGTGCTCGACTACGAGCACAGCTACGACATCCGCACCGCGCTCGTCACCCGCACGCTGCGCTTCCGCGACCGCAAGGGCCGCGAGACGAGCCTGCGCAGCCGCCGCTTCGTGTCGATGGCGCACAGCCACCAGGCAGCGCTGGAGTGGGTGCTGACGCCGGAGAACTGGTCCGGCCAGATCGGGATCGTCACCGCGATCGACGGGCGCGTCGACAACGACATGGTGGCCCGCTACCGCGACCTCGAGGGCCGCCACCTCGACCCGGTGAGCCCGCGCACCTTCGGCCCGGAGATCATCGCGCTCAAGGTCCGCACCCGGCAGTCGAACCTCTACATCTCCGAGGCGGCGCGCACCCGGGTCGCGCGCAGCCGGGGGCGCTCGTGGCAGGCCGTCGAGCCGAAGCGCACGTTGCACCAGATGAACGACTACATCCAGCAGGTGCTCGACCTCGAGGCGCACGAGGGCGAGTCGATCAAGGTCGAGAAGCTGGTCTCGTTCTTCACCAGCCACGACAACGCGATCACCGAGACCCTCACCGCGGCCGGGCGGCACGTCGAGCGCTACCCCGACTTCGCCGAGGCGTTCGCCGAGCACGAGTCCGCGTGGACCGAGCTCTGGGACGTCTGCGCGATCGACCTGCCGTCGGAACCCCGCGTGCAGCTGCTGCTGCGGTTCCACACCGCGCACATCCTGCAGGTCTGCTCCCGGCACACCGCCCGACACGACGCCGGCGTCCCGGCCCGCGGGCTCAACGGCGAGGCCTACCGCGGCCACGTGTTCTGGGACGAGCTCTACGTCTACCCGTTCCTCAACTTCCGCCTGCCCGAGATCACCCGCGGCCTGCTGATGTACCGCTACCGGCGCCTCGCCGAGGCGCGTGCGGCGGCCGCCGAGGCCGGTTACTCGGGCGCGATGTTCCCGTGGCAGTCCGGCTCGGACGGGACCGAGGAGACGCAGGTCGTCCACCTTAACCCGCTCTCGGGCCAGTGGGACCCCGACCACTCGCACAACCAGCGCCACGTCAACGCCGCGATCTTCTACAACGTCTGGCAGTACTACCAGGCCACCGACGACCTGGAGTTCCTGCGCGACTACGGCGCCGAGCTCATGCTCGAGATCGCGCGGTTCTGGGCCTCGATCGCCCACAAGAACCCGCAGACGGGCCGCTACGAGATCCACGGCGTGATGGGTCCCGACGAGTTCCACGAGGGCTACCCGGGGGCCGACACCGGCGGCCTGCGCAACAACGCCTACACCAACGTCATGGTGGCGTGGATCTGCTCGACGGCCCCGAAGGTGCTCGACCTGCTCACCGCCAGCCGCCGCCGCGCGCTGCGCAGCCGCCTCGGCATCACCGACGCCGAGATCGCGCGCTGGGAGGAGATGACGCGGCTGATGTACGTGCCCACCCACGACGTCGGGGACGGGCACCGCGTGGTCAGCCAGTTCGAGGGCTACGAGGACCTCGAGGAGCTGGACTGGGAGGGCTACCGCGCCAAGCACACCAACATCCAGCGCATGGACCGCATCCTCAAGGCCGAGGGCGACGACCCCGACCGCTACAAGGTGGCCAAGCAGGCCGACGCGGTGATGCTGTTCTTCCTGTTCTCCGACGTCGAGCTGCGCGAGGTGCTCGACCGGCTCGGCTACGGCGAGATCGCCGACGACCCGGAGTTCGCCCGCCGTGCCATCGACTACTACGACCACCGCACCTCGCACGGCTCGACGCTGTCGCTGGTGGCGCACGCGGCCGTGCTGGCCGGCATCGACCCGTCGTCGTCCTGGGAGCGCTTCCTCGTCGCGCTGGAGTCCGACGTCGGCGACGTGCAGGGCGGGACGACGAAGGAGGGCATCCACATGGGTGTCATGTCGGGCACGCTCGACCTCCTGCAGCGCGCCTACGTCGGGTGCGACGTCCGCGGCGGCGTCCTGCAGTTCGCCCCGCGGGTGACCAGCCGGCTCGACGGGCTGCGCTACTCGATGGTCTTCCAGGGCACGTCGCTGCAGGTGTCGATCACCGGGGGCGAGCTCGTCGTCGAGGTCGCCACCGAGGGGTTCTCCCACCCCGTGAAGGTCGACGTCGGCGGCGAGGTCCGCGAGATGGGGGCCGGGGACCGGGCCACCGTCCGGCTCGTCGACGACCCGTCGCAGATTCCCGGTCCCACCGAGCTCGAGCACGTCTGAGGAGAATCGATCGTGGCAGCTTTCAAGGGCGGCATCTTCGACGTCGACGGCGTCCTCGTCGACTCGCCCCACGAGCAGGCGTGGCGGGAGTCCCTGCAGGAGCTGATGGAGGGCCCCTGGTCCGACATCCGCGACCAGACGTCGTGGAGCCCCGAGGCCTTCACGTCGGAGGTGTACCACCAGCGCATGTCCGGGAAGCCGCGCAAGGCGGGAGCGACCGCGGCGCTGGAGTACTTCGGGGTGCCGGACATCGACCGGCGGGTCGAGGAGTACGGCGACCACAAGCAGGAGATGATCATCCGGCTGATCAAGGACGGGAAGTTCTCCGCCTACGACGACGCCGTGCGCTTCGTCATCGCCGTCAAGGACGCCGGCATCCCCATCGCGGCGGCCTCGTCGTCGAAGAACGCGAAGCTCTTCCTGGAGCGGATCGACCTCGCGAACTACGGCGGCTCGGGCAACCTGCACGAGGCCTTCGACGTGGACGTCTCGGGGCGCGACTTCGCGCAGGGCAAGCCCCACCCGGAGATCTTCCTGACGGCGGCGGAGGAGCTCGGCGTCGACCCGCACGACGCGTTCGTCTGCGAGGACGCCACCAACGGCATCCAGGCGGCGAAGGCCGGCGAGTTCGCCGCGATCGGCGTCGCCCGGGCGGACGACACCGACGCGCTCGCGGCCGAGGGCGCGGACCTGGTCGTCACCGACATGGGGACCATCGACGTCGAGAAGTTGACGTCCCACGAGTTGTCGACGAAGTAGGTGGGATCATGACGGGAGACGCAGCGGAGCGGAGCTCGGCCCCGCCGGAGAGTCCCGAGGACGTTCCCGACGACGGGTTGACCGTCGGGGTGGACGTCGGCGGCACCAAGATCGCGGCCGGTGTGGTCGACGGCGACGGCAAGCTGATCGCGCACACACGGCGCGAGACCCCCGCGCAGTCGACCGAGGGCGTGCTGTCCGGGATCGCCGACGCGGTCCGGGAACTCACGGCGGCCCACGAGGTGCACGCCGTCGGGATCGGCGCGGCCGGCTTCGTCGACGCGGACCGGTCCACGGTGATGTTCGCCCCCAACCTCGCGTGGCGCGACGAGGACCTGCGCACGAAGCTCTCGGTCCAGCTCGGCCTCCCCGTCGTCGTCGAGAACGACGCGAACGTGGTCGCCTGGTCGGAGTCCCGCTTCGGGGCGGGCCGCGACCACGACGACCTGGTGGCGATCACGATCGGCACCGGGGTCGGCGGCGGCATCATCTCGAGCGGCCGGCTCCTGCGCGGCGGCTTCGGCGTCGCCGCCGAGATCGGCCACGTCACGATGGTGCCCTACGGCCGTCGGTGCGGGTGTGGCCTGCAGGGGTGCTGGGAGCAGTACGGCTCCGGCCGGGCGCTGGTCACCGAGGCCCGGGAGATCGCCCGGCACTCGCCGGCATTCGCCGCGGGCCTGCTCGACCGTGCTGGAGGCGACCCCGACGCGATCACCGGCGAGATGGTCACCGAACTCGCCCAGCGCGGCGACGTCGGCGCCCTGCACTGCTTCGACGAGATCGGCCGCTGGATCGGGTTGGGCTGCGCCCAGCTCGCCGCCGTGCTGGACCCGTCGTTGTTCGTCATCGGTGGTGGGGTGTCCGAGGCGGGGGAGGTGCTGCGGTCGCGCGTGGAGGCGACCTTCCGCGGCAACCTCACCGGCCGCGGGCACCGTCCGGTGGCGGAGGTCCGTCTCGCCGAACTCGGCTGGGAGGCGGGCATGGTCGGCGCGGCCGACCTCGCACGGACACATCCCGACACCGCAGTCACGAAGGGCACCCCATGACCACTGACTCACCGGCGGGCCCGGGGGGCTCGTCGGTCTCCGGCACCACCCAGCCGAAGACGACGACGAAAGCCATCCTGGTCTCGATCGTCGCCGCCGTCGGCGGCTTCCTGTTCGGCTTCGACTCGAGCGTCATCAACGGCGCGGTCGACGCCCTCAAGACGAACTTCGAGCTGACCAACAGCCCGCTGCTCTCCGGCTTCGCCGTGGCGTGCGCCCTGCTCGGCTCCGCCGCCGGTGCCTGGTTCGCCGGGCCGGCGGCCGACCGCTACGGCCGCGTCCGGGTCATGCTCATCGCAGCGGCGCTGTTCGCGATCAGCTCGATCGGCTCCGGCCTCGCCTTCGCGGTCTGGGACCTGATCATCTGGCGCATCCTCGCCGGCGTCGGGATCGGCATCGCCTCGGTGATCGCGCCCGCCTACATCGCCGAGATCGCCCCCGCGCACATCCGCGGCCGGCTCGGCTCGCTGCAGCAGATGGCGATCGTGCTCGGCATCTTCGTCGCCCTGCTCTCCGACGCCCTGCTGGCCGGGGTGGCGGGTGGCGCCGCGAACCAGTTCTGGTTCGGCCTCGAGGCGTGGCGCTGGATGTTCATCGTCGGCATCATCCCGTCGGCCATCTACGCGATCCTCGCGCTGCGCATCCCGGAGTCGCCGCGCTACCTCGTCGCCAAGGGGGAGCTGGACAAGGCCGGCCAGGTGCTGCAGTCCGTCGAGGAGTCGCGGTCGCCGGAGTCCGTCCGGCGCAAGGTCGCGGAGATCGAGGACTCGCTGCGCCGGGACGTGAAGCCCTCGCTGCGCGACCTCACCGGGGAGCGCTTCGGCCTCAAGCCGATCGTCTGGGTCGGCATCCTGCTGTCGGTCTTCCAGCAGTTCGTCGGCATCAACGTGATCTTCTACTACTCGACGACGCTGTGGCAGGCCGTCGGTTTCTCCGAGTCGCAGTCGTTCCTGGCCTCGGTGATCAACGGGCTGATCAACGTCCTCTCGACGGTCGTCGCGATCCTCATCGTCGACAAGGTCGGCCGCCGTCCGATGCTGCTCGGCGGCTCGCTCGGGATGACGGTCACGCTCCTCGTGATGGCGATCTCGTTCTCGCAGGCCGTGCCGACGGTGAGCGAGAGCGGCAAGGCCTCCGTCCAGCTGCCCGGGGTCTGGGGGCCGATCGCCCTGGTCGCGGCGAACCTGTTCGTCGTCTCGTTCGCCATCACGTGGGGCCCGGTGGTCTGGGTGCTGCTCGGCGAGATCTTCCCGAACTACCTGCGCGCCGCCGCCCTCGCAGTCGCGGCCGCCGCGCAGTGGATCGCGAACTTCCTCATCACCGTGACGTTCCAGTCCCTGGCGGACGTGAGCCTGACGCTCGCCTACGGCCTGTACACGGCGTTCGCGGCGCTCAGCTTCATCTTCGTCTACCGGGCGGTGTCCGAGACGAAGGGCAAGGAGCTCGAGGAGATGGTGGCCTGACGCAGTGAGCGCAGGGTGGAGCCGCCGGAGGCCTGCTTGAACAGGTACTCGGCGCGCTCGTAGGACAACCGCCGACGCCCGGTGTGCGGACAGAGGTCCCGCGCACCGGGCGTCCGCGTCGGTGCGGGGCGCCGGTCGGAGAGGAACAGCGGCCCGGCGGTCCGGGTCCCGACGAGGGCCCGCAGCAGACCCGCGGTCGCAGGGGAGAAGCGCACCGGCCCGGCCCGGTGCGCCGCGAGGTCGAGGTCGGTGACGTCGAGGGCCAGCACGGCGGTGACGGTGGCGCCGGAGTCGGCGAGCACCGCCCAGAGCGTCCGCTCGCGGAGCGCGCCGTCGGGGACGGTCGCGGTGGGTCGGGGCTCCCGACGTGCCGGGGTGCGGACGGGGAGCCCACCCGCGAGCTCCGGGCGCCCCAGCGAGCCGGCGAACGACCGCAGCGCCGCGCGGTGGCGGTTCCACGTCGCGGGGGAGACCGCGTCCCAGGTGGTGGTGACCGTCGCGGTGACCGTGTCCACGTCCAGGCCGGCGAGCGGCAGCGCGTCGCCGAGGGCGCGCACGAGCCGGTGCAGCGTCTGCCCGTAGGACCGGCGCGAGGCGGGGGACAGGTCCTCGCGGGCGAGGAACCGGTGGACGGCGGGACCGAGGGTCGGGCCCGTCGTCGCGGCGGCCGCTAGTGCGTCGGCGCGACGCAGCAGCACGGCCCGCTCGGCGGCGTTGGCAGTCAGGGCGGCCGCCCGCCGCCACTCGATCCGCGCCTCGGGGTCCCGACCGAGCCGGCCGAGCAGGTCGGCCCGCACGGCGGGGAGCAGATGGTAGTCGGGGAGCCGGCCCTCCCCGACGAGCGCGTCCACCAGGTCGAGGCCCGCCTGCGGACCGTGCGCCCGCCCGTGGGCCACGGCCCGGTTCAGCCGGACCACCGGGGTCGGCAGGACCGCGACGAGCAGGTCGTACAGCGCGACGACCTGCGGCCAGTCCGTGCCCTCCGGGCGGGCGTGCCCGACGGCGATCGCGGCCTGCAGCACGTACGGCCCCGGCGGGCCCACCTGGACCTCGCGGGCGTGCAGCAGCGCGGTCAGGCCACGGCGGACCGCCGCGGCGTCCCAGCGGGACCGGTCCTGCTCGGCGAGGGGCACCGGCGCGCCGGTGGCGTCGGTCCGGGCGGCCGAGCGGGAGGCCTGCAGCTCCATCAGGGCCAGCAGGCCGTGCACCTCGGGGTCGTCCGGGACGTGCCCGGCGAGCAGCCGCCCGAGGCGCAGGGCCTCGTCGACGAGGGCCGGACGCAGGAGGTCGTCCCCGGCGGTCGCGGTGTAGCCCTCGTTGAAGACCAGGTACACGACCTCGAGGACGGATCCCAGCCGGTCGGCCGTGCCCGACGGGGGATCGACGCCCAGCTCCGCGAGCCGACGCTTCGCGTGCGCGATCCGGGCCACCACCTGCGGTTCGTGCAGCAGCAGGGCACGGGCGATCTCGGCCGTGGAGAGCCCGGCGACGAGACGCAGGGTCATCGCCGTGCGCTCGTCGCGGGCGAGGGCGGGGTGACAGGTCAGCAGCACCAGGCGCAGGACGTCGTCCGGGGCCGCCGGGTCGGCGACCGCGGGGGACGCCTCGTCGTCGGGAAGGTCGGCCAGCCGTCCCGCGCGGCGCAGGTGGTCCACGGCGCGACGGCGGGCGACCGTGGTCAGCCACGCCGCGGGCGCGTCGGGGACCCCGGCGGCCGGCCACTGCTCGAGGGCGGCGACCAGCGCGTCCTGGGCCAGCTCCTCGGCGAGGCCGACGTCGCCGACCATCCGCACCAGGCCCCCGACGATCGTCGCGGACTCGGCGCGCCAGACGGCGGCGGCGACCTCCCCGGCGTCCATCAGGGCGTGAAGACCTGGTGGATCGTGGACTGCCCGTCCCCGACGATGGCCCGGAAGCGGCGGGCGAACGCCATCGCGTCGTCCCAGGTCTCCGCGTCGATGATCGCGAAGCCGAGGACCGCCTCCTTGGCCTCGACGAAGGGGCCGTCCGTCACGGTCACCTCGTCGCCGGCCGACTCCATCCGCCGGGCGTCCGGCGCGAGGCCGCCGGTGAGGACGAGGTGCCCGGCCGCGGTCATCTCCTCGATGAAGGCGCCCATCTCGGCGAAGAGGGCCTCGTCGGGGCGGCGGCTGTTCTCACCGGTCGTCATGAGGAATCGCATCGAAATCTCCCGGGGTGGAGCGGATCGGTCGTCATGACGTCGGGTGGGTCGATGTGACAGGGAATGTAATCGTTCCCTGTCACATCGCGTGGTCCGACGTCCTCCCGACAGCCCGATCCGAGGAGGACGCCATGACCACCACGCTCACCCGCCCCGCCGCCGAGACCACCCCGACCACCCCGACCACCCGCCGGCTGCTGCTCGCCGGGGCGATCGCCTCCCCGCTGTGGGGCGCCCTCGCCCTCGGCCAGGCGGCGACGCGGTCGGACTTCGACTTCACCGTCGAGCCGCTCTCGGCGCTCTCGACCGGATCGCTGGGCTGGCTGCAGATCACCAACTTCGTCGTCGGCGGTCTGCTCACCGTCGCTGGCGCCCGCGGGCTCGGGCGCACGGTCTCGCGGGCCGTCGGGCGGTGGTGGACGGTGAGCGGCCTCGGACTCGTCGCGGCCGGCGCCTTCGTGCTCGACGCGCCGGGCAGCGGCACCCTGACCTGGCACGGGGCGGGTCACCTGCTGGCCGGCACCGTCTCGTTCGCGGCGCTGGCCGTCACCTGTGTGCTGCTCGCGGCGCACTTCCGGCGGGCGGGACGTCGTGGTGCCGCCGTGGTCTCGGTCCTGGCCGCGGTCAGCGTCGTCGCCGGCAACGCGTGGGCGACGACCGGCGGCGCGTACGGCTCGATGACGCTGGGGTTCGGCGTGCTCGCGGCGATGCTCTGGGTGTCCGGGGTGTGCGCTGCGCGCAGGTGAGCACCAAGTGGGCCTATAGCCCCACTTAGTGCTCACGAGCGAAGCACCTACAGATCGATCAGCACCTTCATCCGTGCGCCCTTGCGCAGCTCCTCGTAGACCGTGAGCAGGTCGTCGAGCGGCGCGTGGTCCACCCAGCCCTCGGGGCTGATCTCGCCGCGGGACATCGCGGCGATGACGGCGCGGTAGTCGTCGTCGGTGTAGGTCAGCGAGGCCACGATCTGCGCCTCGCCGAGCAGCAGGGCCGTCGGGTTGAGCTCCATCGCCTGCTCGTGGATGCCGACGACGACCACCTTGCCCTGCGGTGCGAGGGCCCCGATCCCGGTGAGGATCGCGGCCCCCACCCCGGCGGCGTCGAACACGATCTGCGCGCCGAGCCCGTCGGTCGCCGCCGCGGCGGCCGCGGCCACCTCGGTCTCCGTCGGGTCGATGACGTACCCGGCCCCGAGCGCGGTGAGGATGTCGCGGCGGGCCGCCGACGGGTCGCTCGCGATGATGTTCTCGACGCCCCGGGCGCGGAGCGCGAAGAACAGTCCGACCCCGATCGGTCCGAGGCCCGCGATGACCGCGCACTCCCTGGACCCGATGCCCGACACCTCGACGGCGTGGAAGGCCACGGCCATCGGCTCGACGAGCGCCCCCATCTCCAGCGAGACGTTCTCGGGCAGCGGGAACACCATGCTGTCGGGCAACACCGTGAACTCCGAGAGCCCGCCGCCGTGCCCGGACAGGCCGTGGAAGGCGAGCACGCGGCAGGTGTTCGGCGACCCGGCCCGGCAGGACGGGCACTGCCCGCAGGTGATGGTCGGCCGCGCCGCCACCCGGTCGCCCTCGGCCACCCCGGTGACGCCCTCGCCGACGGCGACGACCGTCCCGGAGAACTCGTGTCCCAGGACGACGGGGGCGCTCACCCCGGTCTGCGGGTGCGGCTCGACCGGCACGAACGTCTCCGCGGCGAAGTACTCGTGCAGGTCCGAGCCGCACACGCCGTTGTGCGCGACCCGCAGCTTCACCTGCCCGGGCCCGGGGTCCGGCTCGTCGAGCTCGGAGATCCGGACGTCGTGGGGACGGTGGTAGACGGCGGCGCGCATCGGTGGGGTCCTCTCCTGGCGACGGGTGGGTGGGTTTAGCCGCTCATGCCGCCGTCGATGGCGAAGGTCGAGCTGGTCACCATCGCGCTCGCGTCGGAGGCGAGGTAGAGGGCGGCCTGCGCGATCTCGTCGACCGTCGTGTGCCGGCCGAGCGGGATCATGGCGTCGAAGTCGCGGGCGGCGTCGGCCTGCGACTTGCCCGTCGCGGTCATCTCGATGTCGTCCTGGAAGGGCGTCGAGGTCGGCCCCGGGTGCAGGGTGTTGACGCGGATCCGCCGGGGCGCGCACTCCTTGGCGGCCGAGCGCATCAGGCCCACCTGGCCGTGCTTGGCCGCGACGTAGGCCGAGAGGTCCCCGAAGCCGACGAGCCCGACGACGCTCGAGGTGATGATGACGCTGCCGCCGTCGTTCATCCGGGGCAGCGAGTGCTTGAGGACGTGGAACGCCCCGCCGATGTGCACGGCGAGCGTGCGGGCGAAGACGTCCTCCGGGTAGTCGGGGATCTTCGCGACGGCGCCCGAGATGCCGGCGTTGGAGAACACCACGTCGAGCGGCCCGAACTTCTCGACGCCCGCGGTGACGGCGGCCGCGACGGCGGCGGAGTCGGTCACGTCGGCGACGACGGCGAGCGCGTGCTCGGAACCGATCTCCTTCTCGGCGGCCTCCAGCGCGGCCTGGTCGATCCCGACGAGGACCACCTTCGCGCCCTCGCGCACGAAGAGCTTCGCGGAGGCGAGACCGATCCCGCTCTCACCGCCGGTGATCAGGGCGACCTTGTCCTGGAGCTGCGTCATGCCAGCAGTGGTAGGGGATGGGGGCCCCGGTGAGCAAGGCCACACTGCCCGACCGGCCAGGTCCGGTCGAACGATCATCCGGTCCTCGTCGTCCACGACTGGACACCAGCGCAGGCCCGACGCATCATGGTGGACACATGGCCAGTCCGGCGGTCGGCGATCCCGAGCGGCGGACGGTGTCGAGGCACCGCGACCCGGTGGAGAGACCCTGATGGAGACCTACGTCCTGCTCGGCGCGGACGGACGGCTGAGCGACGAGCCGGCCGCGCGCGACGTCACCCCCGAGCTGTGTCGGGGCCTGTACCGCGACATGGTGCTGGCCCGGCGACTGGACTCCGAGGCCTACAGCCTGCAACGCCAGGGCGAGCTCGGGCTCTGGCTGCAGTGCCTCGGTCAGGAGGCCGCCCAGGTCGGCTCGATCCGCGCGATCCGCGACGACGACCCGGTGTTCCCCTCCTACCGCGACCACGCCGCCGCGCTCTGCCGCGGCATCGGCCCCGAGGCGCTGCTCGCGCAGTGGCGCGGGGTCCGGCAGAGCGGCTGGGATCCGGCCGAGCACCGCTTCGGCGTCTACACGCTGGTGCTCGCCGCCCAGCTGCTCCACGCCGTCGGCTACGCGATGGGTGTGCAGCGCGACGGGACCGACGAGGTGGTCCTCGCCTACTTCGGCGACGGCTCCTCGAGCGAGGGCGAGGCGAACGAGGCGTTCAACTGGGCGGCGACGGTGAACGCCCCGGTGGTGTTCTTCTGCCAGAACAACCAGTGGGCGATCTCGACGCCGACGAGCCGTCAGTTCGGTGCCCCGCTCCACCGGCGCGCCGCCGGGTTCGGGCTCGCGACGGAGCTCGTCGACGGCAACGACGTCCTCGCCGTCCACGCGGCGACGCGGCGCGCGGCCGAGACCGTCCGCCGGGGCGGGGGACCGGCGCTCGTCGAGGCCACCACCTACCGCATGGCCGGGCACTCGACCTCCGACGACCCGACCCGGTACCGGACCGAGGCCGAGCTCGACCACTGGCGGGCGCGCGACCCGATCGACCGGCTCCGGACCCTGCTGGACCGCGAGGGCTGGGCGGACGAGGCGTTCCACGCCGACCTCGACGCCGAGGCCGACGCGTTGGGCGCCGAGACGCGGCGGGTGTGCCGGGCGATGCCCGACCCGGACCCGTCGACCATGTTCGACCACGTGCTGCCGGGCGGCTCGCCGGTCCTCGCCGCGCAGCGCGACGGCTACGCGGCCTACCTCGCCTCCTTCGAGGACGCCTCGTGACCACCACCCTGTCCCGCGCGCTCACCACCGCCCTGCACCACGCCCTCGAGACCGACCCGAAGGTCCTGGTGATGGGGCAGGACGTCGGCGGCCTCGGCGGCGTCTTCCGCGTGACCGACGGCCTGCAGAAGGACTTCGGGCCGGACCGCGTGATCGACACCCCGATCGCCGAGGCGGGCATCGTCGGGACCGCCATCGGGCTCGCGCAGCGCGGCTACCGCCCGGTGTGCGAGATCCAGTTCGACGGCTTCGTCTACCCGGCGTTCAACCAGATCGTCTCCCAGCTCGCGAAGATGCACGCCCGCACGGGCGGCGCGATCACACTGCCGGTGGTCATCCGCATCCCGGTGTCGGGCGGTATCGGCGCGGTCGAGCACCACTCGGAGTCCAACGAGGCCTACTTCGCCCACACCGCCGGGCTGCGGGTGGTCGCCGCGGCCACCCCGCAGGACGCGCACTGGCTCTTGCGCCAGGCCATCGAGTCCGACGACCCGGTGATCTTCTTCGAGCCGAAGTGCCGGTACTGGTCGAAGGGCGAGGTCGCGGACGGGCCCGACCTCCCGATGCACGCCGCCCGCACCGTCCGCCCCGGCGGCGACCTGACCCTGCTGACCTGGGGCTCCATGGTCGAGACCTGCCTCGCCGCGGCGGCCGCCGCGGAGGAGGAGGGGCACGACCTCGAGGTCGTCGACCTGCGCTCGCTCGCGCCGATCGACGTCGAGGCCCTCGTCGGGGCGGTCGGGCGGACCGGACGCGCCGTCGTCGTCCACGAGGCCCCGGTCACCGGCGGGCTGGGCGGCGAGGTCGCCGCGTCCCTGGCCGAACGCTGCTTCGACCGCCTCGAGGCGCCGGTGCGCCGCGTCGGCGGCTTCGACGTGCCCTACCCCGCCGCCCGGCTCGAGTCCCACTACCGCCCGGACCTCGACCGCGTCCTCGACGCCGTCGACCGCACGCTCGCGTACTAGGGGGCGCCGTGACCCGCGAGACCTTCCGCCTCCCCGACGTCGGGGAGGGGCTGACCGAGGCCGACGTCCTGCAGTGGCACGTCGCCGTCGGGGACACCGTGACCGTCAACCAGACCCTCGTCGAGGTCGAGACCGCGAAGGCGGCCGTCGAACTCCCGTGCCCGTTCGACGGGACGGTGCGGGAGCTCCTCGCGGCCGAGGGCGACACCGTCGCGGTCGGCTCCCCGCTCATCACGATCGCCACCGGGGCCGAGGAGCCGGAGCCGGCACCCGCCGCGTCGGAGGGGTCCGGGGCCGTCCTCGTCGGCTACGGCACCAGCGCCGCCGCGACCCGCCGTCGTCGACGGCGACCCGTGACGCCCGAGCCGGCCCGACCCGACGTCGGGAACGGGAACGGGGAGCGCCCCCGCGCGACGCCGCCGGTGCGGAAGATGGCCAAGGACGCCGGCGTCGACCTCGCGGCGGTGGCCCACGACGGCGAGCGCATCTCACGCGAGGACGTCCGCCGCCACCTCGAGCGGGACGAGGCGCCGTCGACGCCGGCCGAGCCGGGAGAGACCCGCGAGCGCATCGCGGGCGTCCGCAAGGCGACCGCGGCCGCCGTCACCGCGAGCGCCTTCACCGCGCCGCACGTCACCGAGTTCCTCACCGTCGACGTCACCGAGACCGTGGCGACGGTCGCCGCGCTCAAGGAGCACCCAGCGTTCGCCGGGGTGCGCGTGACGCCGTTGCTGCTGGTCGCCCGCGCGCTGCTCTCCGCGATCCGCCACCACCCGGAGGTGAACGCGCGGTGGGACGAGGCGAACCAGGAGATCGTCCGGCTCCGGACGGTGAACCTCGGGATCGCCGCCGCCACCGGGCGCGGCCTCATCGTGCCCAACGTTCCCGACGCCGGGTCGCTGACGCTGCCCGGGCTGGCCCGGGCCCTGGAGGACCTGACGACGACGGCGCGCGCGGGCCGGACGCCGCCGGAGCGGATGCGGGGCGGGACGGTGACGATCACCAACGTCGGGGTGTTCGGCGTGGACGCCGCGACCCCGATCCTGAATCCAGGGGAGTCGGCGATCCTCGCCGTCGGCGAGATCGCCCGGCGACCCTGGGAGTACCGCGGGGAGGTGGCGTTGCGCGAGGTCACGACCCTCTCGCTGAGCTTCGACCACCGGCTGGTCGACGGCGAGCTGGGCTCGAGGGTGCTGGCGCGCGTCGCAGCCGTGCTGCGCGATCCCGCGCGGGAGTTGCTCCTCGACTGACTACTCCTCGACCGACCCCGTGCGGCGGCGCGTGTCCAGGATGATCATCGTCTCGCTGTGCTGGAAGTCCGCAACCGACCAGACGTCGGCGAGGAGCACCTCGCGCAGGTGGTTCTGGTCGCGGACCAGCAGGGTCAGCACGAGGTCCCAGCGCCCGGTCACGAGCTGGATGGAGCGGACCTCGGAGATGCCGGAGAGCAGGTCGATCGTCGTCTCGACCGGCTTGCCCTGCCGCAGCTCGATCGCGACCAGCACCTCGAGCCCGTAGCCGAGGGCGGCCGGGTCGACGTCGAGGGTCCAGCCCCGGATCACGCCACGCTCCTGGAGGCGCTCGAGGCGCTCGCCGACCGCGCCGGGGGACATGCCGATGGCGCGGGACAGGCTCCGGGCCGACGCCCGCGGATCGGCGCCGAGCAGACGCAGCAGCTGCCGGTCGACGTCGTCCACCGAGGCCATCGGTGCACGGTACTCCTGCCGTGGGCTGCCACACTGTCACCAATGCGCGTCGGCATCGTGTGTCCCTACTCGCTGGACGTGGCGGGCGGCGTGCAGGCCCACGTGCTGGATCTGGCCCGCGCACTGCAGGGTCTGGGCCACGACGTCGACGTGCTCGCGCCGGCGAGCGAGTCGACCCCGGTGCCGGCGTTCGTCACCCGGGCGGGCCGGGCGGTCGCCATCCCGTACAACGGCTCGGTCGCGCGGCTGACGTTCGGCCCGGTGTCGATGCACCGGGTGCGGCGCTGGCTCGCGGCGGGCGACTTCGACGTGCTGCACCTGCACGAGCCGACCGCCCCGAGCCTGTCGATGCTGGCGCTCGCGGTGGCCGAGGGACCCGTCGTCGCCACCTTCCACACCTCGACCCCGCGCTCGCGGACCATGCTCGCGTTCCAGCCCCTGCTGCGGCCGCTGCTCGAGCGCGTCACGGCCCGGATCGCGGTGTCGCCGCTGGCCCGCCAGGTCTACGTCGAGCACCTCGGCGGGGACGCGGTGGAGATCCCGAACGGGGTCGACGTCCCGGCGATCTCGGCGGCGGCCGCCGACCCGTTGCCGCGCCCCCCGGGACCGCCGACCGTCGGCTTCGTCGGCCGGTTCGACGAGCCGCGCAAGGGGATGCCGATCCTGCTCGAGGCGCTGGCGCCGCTGGAGGCCCGCCTCCTCGTCGTCGGGCGCGGCGACGTGGCCGACCTGCGCCGCCGGCTGCCCGCGGCCCTGACCGACCGGGTCGACGTGCTCGGCGCGGTCGACGACCGCACGAAGGCCCGCGCGCTCGGCGCGATGGACGTGCTGGCCACCCCCAACACCGGCGGCGAGAGCTTCGGCATCGTCGTCGCCGAGGGGCTCGCCGCCGGCACGCCGGTGGCGGCGAGCGACATCGAGGCCTTCCGCCGGGTGCTCACCGACCCCGAGACCGGGGCGCCCGCCGGGCTGCTCCTCCCGCCCGACGACCCCGCCGCGTGGACCGCCGGACTCGCCGCGCTCCTCGGGGATCCGTCCCGACGACGGGCGCTCGCGACGGCCGGGCGGGCCCGCGTCCGGGCCTTCGACTGGAGTGCCGTGGCGGCCGCCGTGCTGCGGGTCTACGAGGTCGCCGTGGCGGCCGACCCGCGGCCGGTGGCGGCCCTCGCCGAGCCCGCCCTGCGCGCCGGGCGGGCCGTGCCCCGGCGGTAACCTCCCCGGGTGAACGTGTTCGGGCCGGGCGGGTGGGTCCTCGTCGTCGTCATCGCCGTGGTCGTCGTGCTGCTGCTGGTGACGGCGCTCGTCGCGATCGGCCGCGCCCGCCGGCTCGACCGGCTGCACGTACGGGTCGACGCCGCACGGCGCGGGCTCGTCGCGGCGCTGGACCGGCGGGCCGCCGTGGTCCGCGCGGTCGCCGCCACGGCCCCGCCGTCGGCGCTCTCGCCGACCGACCGCCGGGCGCTGCGCGCGGCCGCCCGCGTCGCGGAGGCGACGGGGGAGGGGCGGGGCCGCGAGGCCGCGGAGAACGACCTCGTGGCGCGCCGCTCGCCGCTGGAGACCGCGACGCTCCCGCCGGACCTCTCCGCCGAGCTCGCCGACGCCGACGCCCGGGTGGTGGTGGCCCGCCGGATCCACAACGACGCGGTGCGCGACACCCGGGCGCTGCGCGGGCGTCGGATGGTCCGGGCCCTGCGCCTGGCCGGGACCGCGCCCTACCCGGAGTACTTCGACATCGCCGAGCCCGCGGCCGACCCGGGACCCACCGGGTCGTCGGGTGGGGCCGGCGAACCGGCGGTCGCCCGCGACGCGGCGCGCATCGTGGTCCTGGATCCCGACGAGCGGGTCCTGCTCTTCGAGGGCGTCGACCCGGCCCGGCCGACCGAGGCGTTCTGGTTCACCCCCGGCGGCGGGATCGAGCCGGGCGAGGAGCCACGGGAGGCCGCGTCGCGCGAACTGCGCGAGGAGACGGGGATGGCTGGGGAGCTCGCCGACCCGGTCTGGGTGCGCGACGTGGTGTTCAGCCACGACGGTGTCGCCTACGCGGCGCGCGAGCTGTTCTTCCTGCTGCGGGTGGACCCGGTGCCCGAGATCGACGTCTCCGGCTTCACCGAGCTCGAGCGGCGCACGGTGCGGCGCCACCGCTGGTGGACCCGCACGGAGCTGGCCGCCACCGTCGACGTCGTCTACCCCCGCCAGCTCGCGGACCTGCTCGGCGATCCCGGGTCGATCGACCCGGTCGACGCGCCGGTGCCGATCCAGTAGGGCGGTTCCCGGTCGATTCAGGACGTCGGTCCGGTGGGGCGTGACCGATGACGCCCTGACGTCGTCGGGGGTCGCGTTTAGCATCGGACGCGTACCCACCGTCGTCGTTGGAGGCCCGCTCGTGACCCGCCCGACCCAGACCACCACGCCCCAGACCGGCTCCGACGGGGTGAAGCGGGGCCTGGCCGACATGCTCAAGGGCGGCGTCATCATGGACGTCGTCACCCCGGAGCAGGCGAAGATCGCCGAGGACGCCGGCGCGGTCGCCGTCATGGCGCTCGAGCGCGTGCCCGCCGACATCCGCGCGGACGGTGGCGTGGCGCGCATGTCCGACCCCGAGATGATCACCGGGATCGTCGAGGCCGTCTCCATCCCGGTCATGGCGAAGGCCCGCATCGGCCACTTCGTCGAGGCCCGCGTGCTGCAGTCGCTCGGCGTGGACTACGTCGACGAGTCCGAGGTGCTCACGCCGGCCGACGAGGCGCACCACATCGACAAGTGGGCCTTCACCGTCCCCTTCGTCTGCGGGGCGACCAACCTGGGCGAGGCGCTGCGCCGCATCGGCGAGGGCGCGGCCATGATCCGGTCGAAGGGCGAGGCGGGCACCGGCAACGTCGTCGAGGCCACGCGCCACATGCGCGCGATCCGCGGCGAGATCCGCCGTCTCTCGCGGATGGACACCCAGGAGCTCTACACCGCGGCCAAGGAGCTGCAGGCCCCGCTGCCGCTGGTCCGGGAGATCGCCGAGTCGGGCCGTCTCCCCGTCGTGCTGTTCACCGCGGGTGGGATCGCCACCCCCGCCGACGCCGCGATGATGATGCAGCTGGGCGCCGAGGGCGTGTTCGTCGGGTCCGGCATCTTCAAGTCCGGCGACCCGGCCCGCCGCGCCGAGGCCATCGTCAAGGCCACTACCTTCCACGACGACCCGGACGTGATCGCCAAGGTCTCCGCCGGCCTCGGGGAGGCCATGGTCGGGCGCACCACGGCCGACATGCCCGACTCGGAGCGGCTCGCCACCCGCGGCTGGTAGGCGGCCGCACCAGGGCCACACACGCGGATGGGAGGATCGCGGGCGATGACCGCGGAGACGAACCAGGACGCCCGCCGGCGCGTGGTGCCGATGCAGCCGGTCGACGCACCCACGGACGTGCTGCCCGTTGTCGGCGGCCGACGCCCGGCCCGCCCGACGCCGGGTCCTGCCGCTCCTCCGGTGCCGCCCGCGCCACCGCGTGCGGCGGCCCGGGAGGCGGCACCCGAGCCGGAACCGGCCGAGCCGGAGCGACGCGCGGGGATGGGCCTGCCCGCCCTCGTGCTCGGCCTGCTGGCGGCGGCGACCGCGTGGAGCGGCTGGGCCGGGGTGGTGCTCGGCCTCTTCGCCGTCGCGGCCGGCTTCCTCGGGGCGCGCCGTGCGTGGCGCGGACTCGCCACCGACGGCGCCTTCTCGCTGGGCGGGCTCGTGCTCGGTGCGGTCGGCCTCGTCTGGGGTGCGGTCGTGGTGTCGCAGACCCTGTTCGGCTCCGGGGCGTTCGGCGACGGGCTGACGCTCGACCAGTGCCTCGCCCAGGCGACGTCCTCGTTCGAGATGCACATGTGCAAGTCGCAGCACATCACCGAGTTCAACCAGCGGTTCCCGAACGCCGCGGAGTAGGCCGCCGACCGGGCGTGGGACCATCCTGCGCATGACGACCTCCCGCCCCGCCGACGTCTCCGACCAGGGCCGGGGTCTCGCCGGGTGGGGCACGCCGGCGCTCGTCCTCGGCGTCATCGCGGCGGGCAGCGCCTGGGTTCTCGGCTGGGTCGGGATCGTGGCCGGACTCGCGGCGATCGTCGTGGGATTCATCGGGGCCCGCCGTGCGTTCCACGACCCGGAGCGCTCCGGCGGTGCCGCCCTCGCCGGACTGGCCCTCGGGCTGGTCGGGCTGATCTGGGGGGCGGCGGTCGTCGTACCCGCCCTGCTCGGGACCGGCAGCTTCGGCGAGGGACTCACCCTCGACCAGTGCATGTCCCAGGCGAACGGCCAGCAGGAACAGCGCATGTGCGCGACGCAGCACCTGGACGAGTACCGGGCCCGCTACCCGGGCCGGGCCAACATGTAGGGACGGAGACGGGGACCATGACGGTGACGACCGGAGGGGGCGCCGCGCCGCCCGTCGGGGTCCTGGCGCTGCAGGGCAACGTCGCCGAGCACCTCGACGCACTCCGCGCGTGCGGCGCGGACCCGCGGCCGGTGCGCCGGCCCCGGGAGCTGGACGAGGTCGCCGGGCTCGTGCTCCCCGGGGGCGAGTCCACCACGCTGTCCAAGCTGCTCGTGGCGTTCGACCTCCTCGAGCCGCTGCGCGACCGGCTTGCCGCGGGCATGCCCGCCTTCGGCTCGTGCGCCGGCATGATCCTGCTGGCCCGCGAGGCGATCGACGCCCGACCCGACCAGCACCAGCTCGGCGCCCTCGACGTCGTGGTCCGCCGGAACGCCTTCGGGCGGCAGGTGCAGTCGTTCGAGTCCGACCTGGCCGTCACCGGCATCCGTGGGGGTCCCGTGCGGGCGGTGTTCATCCGGGCGCCGTGGGTCGAGTCGACCGGACGCGGGGTGGAGGTGCTCGCCCGCATCCCGGGCAGCGTCAGCGGCCCGGCGTCGGGAAAGGTCGTCGCGGTGCGCCAGGGGCCGGTCATGGCGACGGCGTTCCACCCGGAGCAGACCGGCGACGCGCGGCTCCACGACCTCTTCCTCCACCGCGTGCGCGAGTACACGGCCTGAGTCCCGGCCCGCCACCCAGCTATCCTCGGCGCATGGACTGGCGCGAGCTCGACTCCGCGACCTGCTCGATCGCGCGCACGATGACCGTGCTCGGCGAGCCCTGGACCGTGCTCGTGCTCCGCGACGTCCTGAACGGGGTGCGGCGCTTCGACGAGCTCGTCGACCACCTCGGCATCGCCCGCAACGTCCTGACCCGGCGTCTCGGCACGCTCGTCGACGCCGGCCTCGTCGAGACCCGGGAGTACCGCGAGCCGGGCCGACGGGCGCGGCGGGAGTACCGCCCGACCACGGCGGGCTACGACCTGCGGCCCGTCCTCCTGGCGCTGATGGCGTTCGGGGACCGGCACTCCGCGGGGGAGGCCGGCCCGCCCGCGGTTGCGGTGCACGAGTGCGGCGCCCCCGTGGTGGTGCAGGAGGTGTGCGCGGACGGGCACGTGCTCGTTCCGTCCGACCGGGTCCGGGTGGTGCCCGGCCCGGGGGCGCGCCGCCGGACGGCCTGACATCAGTTCAGCAGCAGGCAGCTCGACGTGGCCTCGCCGAGGAGGCGGCCCCTGGCGTCCGTGAGCGATGCTCGGGCCAGGACGACCCGCCGCCCGGCCGACACCACCGTGCCCTCGCACCGCACCGGTCCGGTGTCCGAGGACATCGGGCGCAGGAAGCGCACGCTCAGGTCGAGGCTCGTGTACCCGACCCCGGCGGGCAGCGTGGACTGGACCGCGCAGCCGCAGGCCGAGTCGAGCAGCGTCGCGAACACGCCGCCGTGCACGGAGCCGATCGGGTTGTAGTGGAACTCCGCCGGCGTCAGCGTGAACACGACCCGCCCCGCCTCGACCGACTCCACCCCGGCCCCGATCGTCGCCATGATCGGCGGTGGCGGGAGCTCGCCCGACACCAGCGCCTGCAGGAACTCCAGCCCCGTGCGGCCCGCGATCTGCCCGGCGAGCGCGCGGGGGTCCTCCCACGTGTAGGCGCGTTCGCGGACGACGGGCGGGGTGTCGGTGCTCATCGAGCCCTCCTGGGTTGCGCTGTGAAACCCAGACGCTACTGCACGATCTGAGGGATGGTCAGAACGGCGGGTCGCTGTCGTGGGGGTCGGGCGGCTGGTGGTGCTGTTGGCGTCTCCGGTTGTCGAGGTCGTGCAGGGTCGCTCGTTGCGGCTCGGTGAGGTGGCCGTGGCGGTCGGTCCTGGGCCGCCAGGGTGTCGGGATGCGGGGTTCGCCGCGGGTGTCGGTGATGCCGTGGTCGTA
>NZ_KB903217.1:100553-924042 GCF_000379625.1 Actinomycetospora chiangmaiensis DSM 45062
TACGGCCAGCAGCAGGGGTACGACCCCTACGGCCAGCAGCAGGGTGGGTACGACCAGTACGGCCAGCAGGGCTACGGCGGCGTGCAGACCCGCCAGATGACCGCGACGCTGACGCTGGACGACGGCTCGAACCGCAGCTACCAGCTCGTGCAGGGCGCGAACGTCATCGGCCGCGGCCAGGACGCGCAGTTCCGCCTCGCCGACACCGGTGTCTCCCGCCGCCACCTCGAGATCAGCTGGGACGGCCAGCAGGCCACCCTGTCCGACCTCGGGTCCACCAACGGGACGACGGTCAACGGCACCCCGGTGCAGACCTGGCAGCTCGCCGACGGCGACACCATCCGGGTCGGACACTCGGCGCTGCTGTTCCGCGCCCAGGGCTGACGCGCGCCTCGTGCCCGAACTCGTCCTCCAGCTCACCCGGGCGGCGTTCCTCGCGCTGCTCTGGCTGTTCGTCTTCGCCGCGCTGCGGGTCGTGCGATCCGACCTGTATGCCGCGTCGGGACTACGGGCCGCGGTTCCAGGTCGACGTCCCTCCAAGGGAGGGGCGACGAAACCGGGCCGTGGTGGGGGTCGCTCGTCCGGGCCGAAGGCGCTCATCGTGACGGCGGGTGCGCTCGCCGGCACCCGTATCGCACTCGACGGGCGGCCGATCATGCTCGGTCGCGCCGACGACTCGACGCTCGTGCTCGACGACGACTACGCGTCGACCCGGCACGCCCGTATCTCCCAGTCCGGCGACGACTGGTACGTCGAGGACCTCGGGTCCACCAACGGGACCTACCTCGACCGCAACAAGGTCGCCGGCCCGACCAAGGTGCCCCCGGGCACGCCGATCCGCATCGGCAAGACCGTGATCGAGCTCCGCTCATGACCTGCGACGCCACCGTGATGACACCGCCGCCGCCCACCCGGGTGCGGGCGCTCCGTGCCCCTGAGTGCAGGATCGTCCCGTGACCCTGGTGCTGCGCTACTCCGCCCGCAGCGACCGGGGCCTGGTCCGCCAGAACAACCAGGACTCGGTCTACGCGGGCCCGCGTCTGCTCGCGCTCGCGGACGGCATGGGCGGCCACGCCGCGGGTGAGGTGGCCTCGAAGCTGGTCATCGCGGCGCTGGTGCCCCTCGACGACGACGAGCCGGGCGACGACCTGCTCGGAGAGCTCGCCGAGGCGACCGCGCAGGGCAACGACGCCATCACCGAGCTCGTCAACGAGGAGCCCGACCTCGACGGGATGGGGACCACCCTCACCGCCGTCCTGTTCGCCGGCAGCCGCCTCGGGATGGTCCACGTCGGCGACTCCCGGGCCTACCTGTTCCGCGACGGCGTCCTCACCCAGATCACGCGGGACGACACGTTCGTGCAGTCCCTGATCGACGAGGGCCGGATCACCGAGGACGAGGCCGCGAGCCACCCGCAGCGGTCGCTGCTGCTGCGCGCGCTCACCGGGCACGACGTCGAGCCGTCGCTGACGGTGCGCGAGGCGCGCGCGGGCGACCGCTACCTGCTCTGCTCGGACGGCCTCTCCGGCGTGGTCAGCGCGGAGACGATCGCCGACGCCCTCACCATCGCCGATCCCCAGAGCTGCGCCGACCGGCTGATCGAGCTCGCGCTCAAGGGCGGCGGACCGGACAACGTCACGTGCATCGTCGCGGACGTCGTCGACGTGGACTACGGCGAGCACGAGCCGATCTACGGCGGCGCCGCCGGTGACGGCCGCGCCGACCCGCCCCCGGCCGACTCGGCCGCCGCGCGTGCCTCGGCGGCCACGCTGACCCGCGCCGAGCCGTCGTCGCGCCCCGACCCGCTCGCCTCGCGCGCCGAGGCCGCCCGCGGCCATGCCCGCCCGCGCCGCGGTCGACTGGCCGTCGTCCTCGCCGTCGTCGGGGTCCTCGTGCTCGCCGGCCTGGGTCTGCTCGTCACCCGGCTGTGGATCGCCCAGCAGTACTACGTGGGGACGTCCGGCGACCAGGTCGTCATCTACCAGGGGGTCCGCGGGGACGTGCTCGGCGTGAAGCTGCAGGACGTCTCCGAGCAGACCGGGCTGAAGGTCTCCGACCTCACGCAGGTCGGGCGCACCTCGGTGCAGGGCGACTCGCTGCCCACCTCCGACCTCGACTCGGCGCACCGCACCGTGGACCGGCTGCGCACCGACGAGCTGCTGCCCGAGTGCCAGCCGCCGACACCGGTCCTGCCCACCCAGCCCGGTCAGCCGGCCACCCAGCCCGGCCAGCCGGCGGTCCCCGGCGCCCCGGTCACGGCGGCCGCCCCGTCCCCGTCCCCGCAGGTCCCGGGACGCGACTGCCGCGCGGTGCAGTAATGGCCCGCCCCGCCCAGGCCGCGTCCCGAGCCGGTCGGACCGGCGGGCCCGGCGTCGCACCCGCCGAGATGCCCGCGGACCGGACCGCGCTCCGGCCGGTCGTCGCCGCCGCCGTCTCCACCCGCCGCGGCATCGAGCTCCTGCTGCTCGCGTTCGCCGCCGTGCTCACCACGGGCGCGCTGGTGCTCGTCGAGGCCAACCAGAACCAGCAGCTCACGCTACAGCTGCTCTACCTGGGCCTCGCCTACCTCGCGCTGTTCTCCGCGGCCCACGTCGCCGTCCGGAAGTTCGCGCCGTACGCGGACCCGGTGATCCTGCCCTGCGCGGCCCTGCTCAACGGGCTGGGCCTCGTCATGATCCACCGGATCGACCTGGCACTCGCCCTGCGCGCCGCCCTGAACGGTGACCCCGCGCCGGACGCCAACGCCCTGCGCCAGATCGCCTGGCTGGCCCTCGGGCTCGCGCTCTTCGTGACCGTCCTCTGGCGCGTCCGCGACCACCGGGCGATGGCCCGCTTCGGCTACACGGTGGGCTTCGCCGGGCTGTTCCTGCTCGCCCTGCCGGCCCTGCTGCCCTCGGCGCTCTCCGAGGTCAACGGCGCGAAGATCTGGATCCGCGTCGGCGGTGTCGGCATCCAGCCCGGCGAGTTCGCCAAGATCCTCCTCACCGTCTTCTTCGCGTCCTTCCTGGTCTCCAAGCGGGACCTCTTCACGACGGCGGGCAAGCACGTCCTGGGCATGACCTTCCCGCGGCCGCGGGACCTCGCGCCGCTGCTCATCGCCTGGGTCGTCGCGATGGGCGTCCTGGTCTTCGAGTCCGACCTCGGCACCTCGTTGATGTTCTTCGGGATCGTCCTCGCGATGATCTACGTGGCCACCGAGCGGGCCTCGTGGGTGCTCATCGGCCTGGTCATCTTCGGGGCGGGCGCGCTCGCGGCCTGGACCTTCGTCGACCGCGTCCAGGTCCGGGTGGCCGCCTGGCTCGACCCGCTGTCCGACCCGTCGAACTCCACCTTCCAGGTGAGCCAGGGCCTGTTCGGCATGGCGACCGGCGGCATGCTCGGCACCGGGCTCGGGGCCGGCCGGCCCGAACTCGTGCCGCTGTCGAGCACCGACTTCATCTTCACCTCGATGGGCGAGGAGCTCGGCCTCATCGGGCTGATGGCCCTGCTGATGCTCTACTGCCTCATCGCCACGCGGGCGCTGCGGACGGCGCTGGCGGTGCGCGACACCTTCGGCAAGCTGCTCGCCGCGGGCCTCGGCTTCACCATCGCGATCCAGGTCTTCGTCGTCGCCGGCGGCGTGATCGGACTGATCCCGAACACCGGCCAGGCCGCGCCGTTCATGTCCTACGGCGGGTCGTCGCTGGTGGCGAACTACGTGCTCGTCGCGCTCGTGCTGCGGGTCTCGGACGCCGCCCGCCGGCCCGCGTCCGAGAAGGGCAGGCCCGAACCCGGCGTCGCGCCCGCCCCGCCCCGCACCCCGCTCGCGGAGGCCCACACCGAGATGGTGTCGCGCAGTGGGGTGGCGACCCCGCCCCACGGCCACAGTCCCCCCACCCCGCCACGCGGAAGGACCCGAGGAGAGTGAACACCCCGCTGCGTCGGGTCTCCCTCGTGGTCATGGGCCTGATCGTGCTGCTGCTGGGTCAGGCCACGTGGGTGCAGGTGGTCAAGGCCGACGAGTACAAGGCGAACCCCTACAACCAGCGCGTGCTGCTCGACGAGTACAACCGGCAGCGGGGCCAGATCTCCGCGGGCGGCCAGGTCCTCGCCGCGAGCGTCGCCACGGACGACCGCTTCAAGTACCTGCGGCAGTACTCCAACGGGCCGATGTACTCGCCCGTCACCGGCTACTACTCGCAGATCTACGGCACCTCAGGCATCGAGCGCTCGATGGACTCGGTGCTGAACGGCTCCGACGACCGGTTGTTCGTCCGCCGCATCTCCGACGTGGTCACCGGCCGCGCGCCCGCCGGGGGCAACGTCGCGCTGACGATCGACCCGAAGGTCCAGCAGGCCGCCTACCAGGCGATGGTGTCGCGGGGCTACCAGGGCTCGGTGGTGGCGATCCGGCCGCAGACCGGCGAGATCCTCGCGCTGGTGTCGACGCCCTCCTTCGACCCGAACCCGCTCGCGAGCCACGACGGCCAGACCCAGCGCAACGCCTGGCAGTCCTACAACCCGGACAGCGGGGACTCGCCGCTGGTCAACCGCGCGATCTCGGAGACCTATCCGCCCGGGTCGACCTTCAAGCTGGTCACCACCTCGACCGCGCTCGAGGCGAACATGATCACGCCGCAGACGCCGGTGACGGCGGAGCCGCGGATCACGCTGCCCGACAGCACCACCACGCTCGAGAACTACGACGGCGAGCGGTGCGGACCCGGACCGACGGTCGCCTTCTCCGTCGCCTTCGCGAAGTCCTGCAACGGCCCGTTCGCGCAGCTCGCCGACCAGGTCGGGGCCGACCGGCTGCGGGCCCAGGCCACGGCGTACGGCATGGAGAACCCGAACCTGACCATCCCGATGCCGGTCGCCGAGTCCGACGTGGGCGCGCTGTCCGACGGCGCGTCGCTGGCCCAGTCCGGCATCGGGCAGCGCGACGTGCGGCTCACCCCGCTGCAGAACGCGATGATCACGGCGACGATCGCGAACGGCGGCATCCCGATGCAGCCGCACGTGGTGAGCCAGATCCAAGGCCAGGACCTCTCCGTGGTCGACACCACCGAGCCCGACCGGCTCTCCCGCGCCATCTCGGGCAGCACCGCCTCGACCCTCACGCAGCTGATGATCGGCTCGGAGAACGGCGGGACGAGCGGCGGCAAGATCCCCGGTATCCAGCTCGCGTCGAAGACCGGTACCGCGGAGTGGGGGGCCTCCCCGAAGACCAACCCCCCGCACACCTGGTACGACGTGTTCGGTCCGGTGCCCGACCCGCAGGTCGCCGTCTCGGTGATCGTCGAGAAGGGCGGCAACCGCGGGGACGACGCCACCGGGTCCTCGGTGGCCGGACCGGTGGGCCGCGCGGTCGTCGCGGCGGCCCTGCAGGGAGGGAGGTAGCACCATGGCTCCGACCACGGGCACGCTCCTCGCCGACCGCTACCGGATCGGCCGGCGCATCGCGATCGGCGGCATGGGCGAGGTGTGGGAGGCCCAGGACACCCGCCTCGACCGCACCGTCGCCGTCAAGATCCTCAAGGCCGAGCTCTCCGGGGACCCCGAGTTCCTCCACCGCTTCCGCACCGAGGCGCGCACCGCCGCGTCGCTGAACAACCCGGGCGTCACCGCGGTCCACGACTACGGCGAGACCACCACCGACTGGACGACGGCGAACGGCACCATCCAGGTGCCCGTGGCCTACCTCGTCATGGAGCTGGTGCGCGGCGAGCCGCTGGCCCAGATCCTCTCGGTGCACGGCCGGCTCGGCGTGGACTACACGCTCGACATCCTCGAGCAGTCGGGCTACGCGCTCGACGCCGCGCACGAGCGCGGTCTGGTCCACCGCGACGTCAAGCCCGGCAACATCCTCGTGACCCCGTCGAACCAGGTGAAGATCACCGACTTCGGCATCGCGAAGGCCATCGACGCCGCACCGGTCACCCGGTCGGGCATGGTCATGGGCACCGCCCACTACATCGCGCCCGAACAGGCCGGTGGCGGCGACGCCGGGCCGGCCTCCGACGTCTACTCCCTCGGCGTCGTCGGCTACGAATGCCTCGCCGGCCGTCGGCCCTACCTCTCCGAGAACGCCGTGACGGTCGCGATGATGCACATCCGCGACCCGCTCCCGCCGCTCCCGCCCGACGTCCCCCCGGTGGTGCGCCAGCTCATCGAGCTGACGCTGACGAAGGACCCCCGCGGGCGCTACGCCAACGGCGGGGAGTTCGCGCGGGCCGTGGCCGCGGTGCGCCGCGGCGAGCCGGTGCCCCGCCCTGGGGCGGCCACCGCCGCGACCGAGGCGGTCAACCCGGCGACGCGCGTCGCCCCGGCCTCGACGTACGACGGACCGTCGTCGCCGCCCCCGCCGCGCCGTGACCGCTGGGGCGACGACCACCGCCCGGAGCCCGCCCGGCGCGGTCCCTGGGGGACCATCGCCGCCGTCGTCGCGGTGCTCGCCGTGCTCGGCATCCTCGCCTACGTGCTGGTGTCGAACACCGCGACGAGCGCGCCGCCGCCGGCGGTGGCCACCCCGACCACCACCACGACGACGGCCGCGCCGACCACCACCACGACCACGCGCAGCCGCAGCACGACGACCACCACCGCGGCGGGCAACACGGTCTCGGTGAGCAACATCGACTACGTCGGACGCTCCGCCTCGGTGGCCGCCGCGGCGCTGCGCGACGACGGCCTCTCCCCGACGGTGCGCACGGTCCTCGGCGGGCAACCGACCGACCCGTCGGCCTGCCGGGTGCTCTACGTCTCCCCCACCGGTGAGGTCCAGCGCGGTGACACCGTCACCGTGACCTGTCAGGAGTTCGGATGACCGCGCCCCGCCTCCTGTCCGACCGCTACGAGCTGGGGCCCGCCCTCGGCTACGGCGGCATGTCCGAGGTCCACGGTGGTCGCGACGTCCGGCTCGGCCGTGACGTGGCGATCAAGGTCCTCCGGGCCGACCTCGCCCGCGACCCGCAGTTCCAGATCCGGTTCCAGCGCGAGGGCCAGAACGCCGCCGCGCTGAACCACCCGGCCATCGTCGCGGTGTACGACACCGGCGAGACCTGGGCGGACGACGTGCCGCTGCCCTACATCGTCATGGAGTACGTGCCGGGCCGGACCCTGCGCGACATCGTGAAGACCGGCGGCCCGATGGACCCGTTCCGGGTCTGCGAGGTCGTCGCCGACGTCTGCTCCGCCCTGGACTTCTCCCACCGCCACGGGATCATCCACCGGGACGTGAAGCCCGCCAACGTCATGATCACCCCGTCCGGGGCGGTCAAGGTGATGGACTTCGGCATCGCCCGTGCCCTGTCCGACGCCCAGCAGGGGCTGACGCAGACCGCGGCCGTGATCGGCACCGCGCAGTACCTCTCGCCCGAGCAGGCCCGCGGCGAGGCCGTCGACGCCCGCTCCGACGTCTACTCCACGGGCTGCGTGCTCTTCGAGCTCCTCACCGGGCAGCCGCCGTTCACCGGCGACTCCCCGGTGGCGGTCGCCTACCAGCACGTCCGCGAGGACCCGAAGGCCCCGTCCGAGCTGAACCCGGCGGTCCCGCCGGCCCTCGACGCGATCACGCTGAAGGCGCTGGCCAAGAACCCCGTCAACCGCTACCAGACCGCGGGCGAGATGCGCGACGACCTGGTGCGGGTGCTCCAGGGCGAGCAGGTCGAGGCCCCGCTGGTGATGAGCGCCGACGAGCGGAACACGCTCATGACCGGCCCCACCCGCGCCGTCGGCCCGGCCGCGTACGCCACCGGCCCGGCGACCGAGGCCGGCGACTTCGCGGCCTGGCAGGCCGAGCAGGAGGCGGAGCGCCGCCGCCGGGGCCGGCGCCGCCTCGGCATCATCGGCGGGATCGTGGCGGTGGCCGCGGTCCTCGCGGGCCTGTTCTTCCTGTTCTCGCCGGGCAACAACCAGGTGGCCGTCCCCGACGTCACCAACCAGCCCCAGGACGTCGCGCTGCGCACGTTGACCGGCGCCGGCCTCAAGCCCAACCTCGTGCCGGTCGCCTCCGACCCCACGCAGGTGGGCACGGTGCTCGGCACCGACCCGGTCGCGGGCGCCGAGGTGGCGCCGCAGACCGTCATCGCGATGCGGGTGGGTCGCGGGCCGGACCGCGTGCAGGCCCCTGACCTCACCGGCAAGACCGCCGACCAGGCGCAACAGATCGTGCAGGCCGCCGGCCTCACGCTGACCCCCGTCCCGCAGCAGCAGCCCGTGGACGACTCCACGAAGGTCGGGAAGGTGCTCTCGCAGAACCCGACGCCGGGCACGCTCCTCGCGCCGGGCACCGCGATCCAGCTGACCGTGGGTCAGCAGCGCCAGACCATCAAGGTGCCGGACGTGACCGGCCAGCCGATCAACACCGCCCGCAGCACGCTCGAGGGCGTGGGGCTCGAGGTCACCGTCACCGGCGACACGACCGGCAACGCGACCGTGGCCTCCACCAGCCCGGCCGCCGGCACCACGGTGGCCGTCGGCTCGACGGTCACCATCACGGCCGGCGGCGACCGCGTCACCGTCCCGAGCATCGTCGGGAAGTCGCAGTCCGACGCGATCTCCACGCTCGCGGCGGCGGGCTTCAGCGGGAACCTGAAGGCGACCTCGCAGCAGGTCGACGACCCGAACCAGGACGGCAAGATCCTCAGCCAGACCCCGTCCGCCGGGAGCCAGGCCGGCAAGGGCGACACCATCCAGGTCACCGTCGGCCGCTACAACGGCGGCGGCGGGAACAACGGCGGGGGCGGCGGCGTCTTCGGCGGCGGGGGACTCTTCCCCAACGGCAACTGAGCCCTCTCGACGGCAGCTGACCTGGCCGACGGCAGCTGACCTGGCCGACGGCAGCTGACCTGGCCGACGGCAGCTGACCCCGCTGACGGCACCGGAACCACCCGACGGCACCGAGCGGCCCGGCGTTGGGACCCCGACGCCGGGCCCGGCTCAGCTCCGCGCGGGGGGAGCGGCCGCGAGGGCGAGCGCCCGCACGTCCCGCACCAGCTCGTCGACGAGGCCCTCGGCCACCGGGTGGCCGCACTCGGCCATCCACGTGGCCAGCATGCGGTGACCGTCCTCGGTGAGCACCGACTCCGGGTGGAACTGCACGCCCTGCAGCGGGAGCTCGCGGTGACGGATCGCCATGAGCACACCGTCGGCGGTCCAGCCGGTGGCCTCGAGCTCGTCGGGCAGCGAGTCCGGCCGCACCGTCAGCGAGTGGTACCGCGTGGCGGTGAACGGGTCGGGCAGCCCGGCGAGGACCCCGACGCCACGGTGGTGGACCGCGGAGGTCTTGCCGTGACGCAGCTCCGGAGCGCGCTCGACGATCCCGCCGAAGGCCTGCCCGAGCGCCTGGTGCCCGAGGCACACCCCGAGCAGCGGCGTGCGGTCGGCGGCGGCGCGGCCGATGACCTCGAGGCTCTGCCCGGCGTCGTCCGGCGTACCGGGACCGGGGCTCACGAGGACGCCGTCCACGTCGGCCGCGAGCTCGAGCACGTCCGGCGCGTCGTTGCGTCGCACCACCGGGTCGGCCCCGAGCTGGGCGAGGTACTGCACCAGGTTGTAGACGAAGCTGTCGTAGTTGTCGACGACGAGGACCCGCACGGATGCAACCCTACGTGCTCACCCCACCGGTCGAGCTCCGCTCCGCTGCGTCTCCCCACTTCGCTACCGTGGAGTCCACACTCGTCCCCAGGAGCGTTCCCGTGCCGAAGTCGAAGGTCCGCAAGAAGCCGACCTACACCCCGCCGCCGCAGGCCGCCGCCACGAAGACCGCCGGTCCGTCGCACCCGGCCTACGTCGTGATCATGCTGGCGATCGGCGTGATCGGGCTGGCGTGGCTCGTCGTGAACTACCTCGCCGGCGAGGACATCCGCTTCATGGCCGAGCTCGGTGGCTACAACTTCCTCATCGGCTTCGGCCTCGTCGTCATCTCGCTGCTGATGACCATGAAGTGGCGCTGAACTACACGGATGTCATTCGTCCCCACTGTGGACGGAGCCTGTGGACAACCCTGAGGTCGAGTGGGCCGCGCCCCGCGGCGCGGTGGCCCTCGGGCTGATCGGTGCCGTCGGGCTCCTCGCGGCGGTGTTCCTGTCCACGCTCGACGGGCCGGGTCGGCTGCTGCTCGGGGTCGCGGGGGTGGCGGTCGGGGCGGCCGCCGTCTTCGGGCTCCGCGCGCGGCCCCGGCTCGCGGCCTCCGACGACGCGCTCGCCGTCCGCGGCCTGCTCGGGACGCGGGTGTGGCCCTGGCCGCGCGTCGACGCCGTCCGCGTGGTGCGCCTGCGACGGCTGGGACTGCCCGCCGCCTACCTCGAGATCGACGCCCGCGACGACGACGGGACCGAGCGGCTGCTCGTGCTGGGGCGCCTCGAGCTCGGCGCCGATCCCGTCGACGTCGCGACGGACCTGCAGGCCCGGCGGGCGCGCGCCGGGCGCTCAGCCGCCGACGTGGCAGGCGGTGGCGGTGCAGACGACGCTGCCGAAGGAGAGGTCGCGCAGTACGACGGCGAGGACGAGGGCGACGACGATCCCCGCGGCGATCCACAGTCCGACGACCGGGCGTGACCGCGCGGGCCCGTAGGACATGCCCGCCGCGACCGCCGTGCCGACGACCAGCCCGCCGAGGTGTCCGAGCAGCGAGATGCCCGGGAACGTCAGCGAGAACACGACGTTCAGCCCGATGATCACCATCGCGGACGTCGCGGGGAGCCGCATGCGGCGCAGCAGCACCACGAGGGCGCCCATCAGCCCGAAGATGGCGCCGGACGCCCCCGCGGTCGCGGTCAGCGGCGAGCCGAACACCATCACGGCCGCCGACCCGCCGAGCAGCGACGCCCCGTAGAGCACCGAGAAGCGCAGGCGGCCCAGGGCCAGTTCGACGTCCCGCCCGATGAACCAGAGGGCGACCATGTTGAACAGCAGGTGGATCGGGCCGATGTGGAGGAAGCCCCACGTCAGGAGCCGCCACCAGTCCCCCGCGGCGACCTGCAGCGGGACGAGGGCGCCGCCGCCGAACACGGCGCCCGCCGTGTTGTCCTGGACGCTGCCGGTGTCGGCGACCGTCCAGGCGAACACGGCGACGTTGAGCGCGATGAGGGTCGGGACGACGACGGCGGTCGGCCGTCGCAGGTCCCGACCCCGCACCACGGTGCGCGCGCCCGCGGCGACGCAGTCCACGCACTGGAGCCCGACCGAGGCCTCGCGCAGACACTGCGGGCACGACGGCCGGTCGCAACGGGTGCACCGGAGCCCGGTCGGCCGATCGGGGTGGCGGACGCAGACCTGGGTGTCCGCGCCCGGAGGGGTGGTCATGCCCTCAGTGTCCCCGCCCGGTGGTGGGTGTCCGGTCACGTCGCGACCAATGACGACGCGACCTCCTACCTGGCGACCTCCTACCTGGCGATCTCCTACTTCGCGATCTCGACGGACTCGATCACGATGTCGGCGGTGGGCCGGTCGCCGGGGCCGGTGGGCGTGGCGGCGATCGAGTCGACGACGTCGCGGCTGGCCTGGTCGGCCACCTCGCCGAAGATCGTGTGCTTGCGGTTGAGCCACGTGGTGGGGGCCACGGTGATGAAGAACTGCGAGCCGTTCGTGCCGGGCCCGGCGTTCGCCATCGCGAGCAGGTACGGGCGGTCGAAGCGCAGGTCGGGGTGGAACTCGTCGGCGAACTTGTAGCCGGGGCCGCCGCGGCCGGTGCCGTCGGGGTCGCCGGTCTGCAGCATGAAGCCGGCGATCACGCGGTGGAAGATCACCCCATCGTAGAAGGGTCCGGAGGACTGGCCCTTCGCGTTCTTGGTGCTGTACTGGCCCTCGCCCGTCGCCAGCCCCACGAAGTTGGCGACGGTCTTCGGCGCCTTGTCGGGGAAGAGGTTGACGGTGATGTCGCCGTTCGAGGTGTGCAGCGTCGCGGTCGGCCCGTTCTCGGCATTCGTCACGGAGGTCATCGTGCCACCGACGGAGCAGCGGGTGTGACGCACCGGCGGGTCGGGCACTAGCAGTCAGGGGAATGGCGGCAGGATCAGCCGCCCACGAACAGTGAGGTGTCGCCGTTGAGCAGCAATACCGTGATCGGTGCCAGGGAGGACCTGGACGATCTGCGCAAGGAAGGACGCCGCGCCCGCAAGAAGGCGGCCAAGCACGCCCAGAAGGCCGCCGCACAGGCGCGCAAGGAGCGTGACAAGGCCCGCAAGCAGGGTGCGAAGAAGCGCGCCGAGGTGCGCCGCGACGTCCGCGCCGCTGCCGACCAGGCCCGCCAGCGGGTGCTCGACGCCCGTGCCGAGGCCCGCTCCCGGGCCGAGGACGCCCAGGCCGAGGCCCGCAAGCGTGCCCAGGAGGCCAAGGCGGAGACGCGCAAGCGCGCGAACAAGGCCGCGAAGGACGCGCGCAAGCAGGCGCGCTCCTACGCCAAGGACGCCCGCAAGCAGGCCAAGAGCTACGCCAAGGACGCCCGCAAGGCGCTCGAGGCCTCGCCGGTGCCCACCTCGGTCAAGGAGGCCCGCAAGGCCCTCGAGGCGTCGCCGGTGCCCACCTCGGTCAAGGAGGCCCGCAAGGCGCTCGAGGCGTCGCCGGTGCCGACGTCGGTCGGCGAGCTCCGCGACCTCGGCGAGACGGTGCGCGGCCAGCTCGAGGACGGGCTGACCACGGCCCGCCGCGAGGTGTCCCAGCGCATCGAGCCGGAACAGGACAAGAAGCGTCGTCGCTGGGGCCTCTGGATCGCCCTCGGTGTGCTCGGCGCGGGCATCGCCATCGTCGCCACGCGCAAGGCCCCGGAGCTCCCGCCCCCGCCGCCGCCCGCGCCGCGGCCGAAGCCCGCTCCGAACCCGGCCGCCGGGTCCACGAACACCCCGGCCGCGGCCGCCGGTGCCGTGCCCGACCCCGAGCAGCCCGGTGGCATCGTCCCGCCGTCCGGCCCGACGGACGCCATCACGCCCAGCTCGAACGGCTCGGCCGGCACCACCAAGCCCGCCGGCAGCTAGGACCGCCGGATCTGCCGCCCCGGTGCGCACGCCCTCACCGGGGCAGCAGGTCCCGCAACCGGTCCCCCACGCCGATCGCCCGGTCGGCGGACACGTCCTGCGGCCGCCCACCGATGACGGCCGCGACGTTGCGCGCGCTCGTCCCGCCGGCGCGCAGGTAGTCGCCGTGGCCGGTCGCGCCGGTCGTCGCGATCGGGTGAACGCCCGCCACGGTGTTCGGGTCCGGGCCGAACCACCCGGTGTCGGCCACCGCGTCGAAGCGCGCCTCGGCGACCCAGGTCGGTTGGCGTGGCAGGGGCGTCACGCCGGGCGACCCGAGCAGCACGACGTCGTCGACGGCCCGGGACGTCGCCGCGGCCTGCGCGACGACGAGCGAGCCGTACGAGTGCCCGACGGCCGTGACGTGCGCCTGCGGGGCCACCCCGTCGAGGAACGACGCCAGCCGAACCGATGCCGCGGTCGCCGCGCGCGTGCCGAGCACCGACCGGGCCGGGTCGAGCACCTCGGGCCACTGCGGGGCGTCGTAGTCGTACCAGGCCACCGCGGCCACACCCGGCCCGGTCAGAGCGCTCAGCTCGGCCGTCCGGGCCGGCAGGTCCTCCGCCCGCGCGGTGAACCCCGGCACGAACACGCCCACGTGCCGGGCGCCGTCGACGTCCCCGATCCCGATCGCCGCGCGCCCCGAGGCGGGGTCCAGGGCCAGCAGTGCGTGGTCGGCGGCGGCCGCGTCCACGGCCAGGATCCGCCCGAGGCGGGCACGGACCCCGGCGAGGCGGGCCTCCACGTCCTGCAGTCCGCCGAGGTCGCGCACCGTGTCGCGGGCGCGGGTGAGGTCGGCCAGTTCGGCCTCGGCGGCCCGGCGGGCGACGGCGAGGCGCGCACGGTTGGCCCGGTCGCGGGCCGCCGCCGGCACACCGTCGAGCGCGCCGACCAGCTCCGGGCGCTCCACGACCAGCCGTTCCCGTTCACCGGCCGTCAGGCCCGCCCACCAGTGCCCCACGGCCGCCGGGGCCGGACCGTCGGCGGCCGGTCCGACGGCGCCCGGCTCGCTGCGGGCCGCCCCGGCGAGGGCGGCGGCGAGACGGACGTCGTCGAACGGCTCCCGGGCCGCCACGTCGGTGAGGACCGCGGACAGCCGCCGGGCGCGGTCCAGCAGACCGCCGCCCCGGTCGACCAGGCGCGCGAGCTGGTCCCGCGCCGTGTCGGCGGCCGCCCCCTGCCACGCCGCCGGCAGGCGGAGGGCGAACACGGCCCGCTCCCACGCCTCGACCGCGGCCGCGAGCGCCGTGGCCACCGGGGCGAGGTCGCTCACCGCGTGCCGTCGAACAGGCGCGCCAGCTCACCGTCGGCCAGCCCGACGTCCGTGGCCGTGTCCTCCACCAACTCCTCCAGCGCGCGGGCCGCGGCGTTCCACGTGGCCGCGTCGGCCGTCCACTCGCGGGCCAGCGCCAGGGCCTGCTCGGCCGTGCGGGTGCCCGGCACGAGCCGGGCCAGGTCGCGGACCGCCGCGCTCATCGCCTCGGCCGCCGCCCCGGCGCCGTCCACGGCCCACCCGATCTCCTCGACCACGTCGCGCAGGGCGTCCGGGTCCACGGTGAATCCATCGCTCATGCCCGGGTGACGTCCCCGACGGCAGGTCCGCTCCCGTCGGTCCGCGACCCTGTGGACGACCGGGGTGCCGACTGCCGGTGGGGACGCTCGGCTGGGCCGTCCGGCGGCACCCCTGAACCGGACGAACGACCCGTTCGTGCATCAAGAGGCCACGAACGACCCGTTCGTCAGGTACGGGGTGGGTGGACGACGGCCGGGGCGGGAACGAGGGGCCACGTGGCGACCGCACGACGACGGGGACCGACCCGGGCCGAACTCGAGGCCGCGCGGGACTGGCTGCTGCCCGACGTCCTGCCGGGCGCGGACGACCCGCCGCTGCGGGTGCTGTTCTCCGGCATCAACCCGGGTCTGGTCTCGGCGTACACCGGGCACCACTTCGCCCGGCCCGGCAACCGCTTCTGGCCCGCCCTGCACGCGTCGGGGTTCACGCCGCGGCTGTTCGCCCCCGCCGAGCAGGACCTGCTGCCCGCGCTGGGCCTCGGCATCACCAACGTCGCGCCCCGTGCCACCGCCCGCGCCGACGAGCTCTCCGACGACGAGCTGCGCGCCGGCGGGGAGCGGCTGCGCGCCCTGGCCGGAGACCTCCGGCCGGCCTGGCTCGCCGTCGTCGGGGTGGTGGCCTACCGGACCGCGTTCGGGGAGCCGAGGGCCGTCGTCGGGAAGCAGGAGCGCACGATCGGGGCGAGCGGAGCGGGGGACGGTGCTGAGCCCACCCGCCTCTGGGTGCTGCCGAACCCGAGCGGGCTCAACGCGCACTACACGCCGTCGACGCTGGCGGCGGAGTTCGCCGCATTGCGGGTCCACGCCTGACGCGGCAGGGTCAGATGCCTGGATCCGCATCGTTGCGATCGGAGGGCCGCCATGACCGTCCCGCCCGTGCCCACGGAGGAGTCGATCTTCACCTGGGGAGCACCCCCGCTGAAGTTCGGTGCCGGGGCCGCCGACGAGATCGGCTTCGACCTGTCGCAGTACGGGGCGAAGCGCATTCTCCTGATCACCGACCCCGGGATGCAGCAGACCGGGCTGCCCGACCGGATCGCCGACTCGATCCGCCGGTTCGACATGACCGTCGAGATCTTCGACGGGGTGCACGTCGAGCCGACCGACGACTCGATGAACAAGGCCATCGGCTACGCCACCGAGCAGGGCCCGTGGGACGGGTTCGTCGCGGTGGGTGGCGGGTCGTCGATCGACACCGCGAAGGCGGTCAACCTGCTCACCACGTTCCCGGGTGAGCTGATGGACTACGTGAACAAGCCGGTCGGGAACGCGCAGGTCCCACCGGGCGCGCTGAAGCCGCTGATCGCGGTCCCGACGACGGCGGGGACGGGTTCCGAGTCGACCGCCATGTGCGTGCTCGACATCCTGTCGCTGCGCGTGAAGACCGGGATCAGCCACTGGCGGCTGCGCCCGACGATGGCGGTGGTCGACCCGCTGCTGACGATGACGCTGCCGCCGGAGGTCACGGCGGCGTCCGGGATGGACATCGTCTGCCACGCACTGGAGAGCTACACCGCGCGCTGGTACGCCGACTTCGACCGCAAGACGCCCGACCAGCGCGTCACCTACTGCGGCGCCAACCCGGTCTCCGACCTGTGGTGCGAGCGGTCGATGAGCCTGCTCGCGAAGTCGTTCCGCCACGCGGTGCACCGCGGGACCGACGACGTCGAGGCGCGCACCGACATGATGATGGCCGCGACGTTCGCGGGGATGGGCTTCGGCAACTCGGGCGTGCACATCCCGCACGCGAACGCCTACCCGATCGCGGGCCAGGTGAAGGACTTCCGGCCCGCCGGCTACCCGCAGGACGAGGCGATGGTGCCGCACGGGATGTCGGTGTCGTTGACGGCGCCGGAGGCGTTCCGGTTCGGGTTCTCCTCGGCCCCGGAGCGCCACCTGACCGCCGCCCGGCTGCTCGGCCCGGACGCCGAGACGCAGAACGACGCCGCCGAGCAGCTGCCGCACGTGGTGACGCAGCTGATGCGCGACATCGGCATCCCGAACGGGATCGGCGAGGTCGGGTTCGGCGAGTCCGACATCCCCGACCTCGTCGACGGCACGATGAAGCAGCAGCGTCTGCTCGCCACGTGCGCGCGGATGCCGACCGAGGACGACATCGCGGACATCTTCGCGAAGTCCATCCAGAACTGGTGAGCACCCTCCCGCGGCGGGTGGTACACCACGCGGGTCCGCGGGCGCGTGGACCTGCCTGACGTGCCACTCGCGTGGCGGGAGGAGACGGCGATGCCGGGTGCGAACGAGGGCGGCGACGAGGACGTCGCGATGCTCATGGCCCAGCACGGGGCGGCGCGCTACGCCGACCTGGAGACGATCGACCTCTGCCTCGACCGCGAGCCGACGCCCGCACCCGCCGTCGGGAAGAGCCCGGAACGCGTGAGGGGAACCCTCGAGCCATAAGAGCGCCCGAGGGTTCCCCTCACGCGGAACGGGGTGCGCGTCAGAACTCGCCCGTCGGCGACAGGATGATCTTGATCGCGCCGTCCTTGCGGTGCAGGCCGGTGTCGAGCGCCTCCGCGACGTCCTCCAGCGCGAAGCGGTGGGTGACGAGCTTGTCGAGCTGCACGCGACCGGTGTGGAGCAGCTCGAGGGCCCGCTCGTACTGCCCGAACCCGCCGTTGCCGCCGACCGCGTAGAGCGTCAGCGTCTTCATCAGCATCGGGATGATCGGCAGCGGCGGCAGGTCCTTCGCGAACCCGACCATCGCGAGCTTGCCCTTCTTGCGCAGCACGTCGAGCACGGCGCCGGCGGAGTCGGGGTAGCCCGAGGTCTCGATGACGACGTCGGCGAGCAGGCCGTCGGTGAGCTCCGAGACCGTCTCGACGAGGTCCTGCTCGCGCACGTTGATCGTGTGCGTCGCGCCCCACGCGCGGGAGATCTCGAAGACCTCGTCGCGGGCGTCGGTGACGATGAGCTTGCCGGCACCGGAGAGGGCGGCGAGGCGGGCCATGCAGAGCCCGATCGGGCCCTGGCCGAGCACGAGCACGGTGTCCCCGAGCCGGATGTTCAGCCGGTCGATCGTGTTGAGCCCGACCGCCAGCGGCTCGAGCAGGCACGCCTGCCAGGCCGGGACGTCCTCGGGGCGCGGGACGAGGTTGATCGCGGGGACCGCGACCCTCTCCGTCATGCACCCGTCCGACCAGAGGCCCATGAGCTTCTTCTTCGGGCACTCGTCGAAGTTCTTCTCCGCGCACACCGGGCAGTCCATGCACGGCAGCGACGGCTTGACCGCCACCGGGGTGCCGACCAGCGACGGGTCGACGCCCTCGCCGACCTCGGCCACGCGGCCCGCGAAGTCGTGTCCCGGGACGCGGGGGAACGGCGTCTCGATGCGGCCCTCGAGCTGGTGCACGTCCGTGCCGCACACCGACATGGCCTCGACGTCGACGATCACCCAGTCCGGGCGGACCTCGGGTTCGGGACGGTCCTGGACCTCGACCTGGCCGAGGCCGGTGAGCACCGCGGCGCGCATCAGGACGCGTCCTTCGCGCCGGCCTCGTCCTTCGCGCCGGCCTCGTCGGCGGACAGCACCTCGCGGTCGACGAGGATCTCGACCGCCTGGTCCACGTGACCGATGGCGTGGCCGAGGATCAGCGGGGTCCACTCCTCGACCGTCATCGTGCCGAGGTCGGGGATCTCCACGCTGCGCTCCAGGATCTCCGGCGGCACGTCGGGGACCACGGTGGAGATCGTGCGGCGGGTCGAGGCGAGCTGACCCAGCGCGAGCTCGACGGTGGGGGGCGGGTAGCCCTTCGCGTCGTGGCCGATCTCCTCGCGGTAGAAGAACCCGAGCTCGGGGTCGGCCAGCAGCCGGGCGAGGTCACCCGCCCAGAGGACCACCGAGACGTTGATGTGGGAGATCACCTCGGAGACGGTGAACCCGCCGTCGCGGTGGGCGCGGTGCAGGTCACCGTCGTTCAACTTCTCGACGATGCCGACGAGGCGACCCAGCGCCTCGTCGGCGTCGGCGACGGCCTTGTCGGACACGGACGGCTGGTCGTCGGCCACGGTGGGCGTCTCCTCGGGGTGTCGGGAGTCACGGTCCCGCTCGTTATACCCCCGACGGCGGGCCGTACCCGACCCGAACGGACAGGTCCCGGCTCGCGCTGCCGTCGACGGCGCCCCGTGGTGTGGGCCACAATTCGCGCCGTGGACTTCGCCGCCGCCAAAGAGGCCTTCTTCCAGCCGCGGGAGGGCGCGACCGCCCCCGCCACCGACACCCCCGCCCTGGCGCTGCGCCACGTGCTCGAGCCGCTCGCGATGGTCCACATCTGGAGCGCGCCCGCCCACGAGCACCTGCAGAAGGCGGGCCTGAACTTCCTCACCGGCTACGTCGGCGGCCGTGGCTGCACCCTCGGCGACGTGACGCCCGGCGTGGTGGCCTCCACCTTCGCCGTGTTCGAGCCGGGCCTCGCGGCCGACCTGTGGCGCCAGGCGCGGGACACCTGCAGCGTCGAGGAGCTGCTCGAGGTCCGGGTCGCCGGCGGCGGGGAGGGCCTCCGGGCGGCGCTGGCGGGTGTCGACGAGGCCGAGCTCGGCCGTGTCACCCGTCGGCTGCGCGAGGCGCTCGACGCCGGCGGACCGGGCGAGCTCGCGGGGCGGCCGCTCTACGCGAGCCTGCGCGACCAGCCCTGGCCAACCGACGCCCACACCGCGCTGTGGCACGTCGCCTCGCTCTACCGCGAGCACCGCGGCGACGCCCACCTCGGCGCCTGCGTGGCCGCCGGCGTCGACGGACTCGAGGCGAACATCCTCACCGAGCTGCGCGCCGGGTACGACCTCTACGAGTACACCGGCACCCGGGGCTGGTCCCCGGAGGCCATGGACGCGGCGTTCGCGCGCCTGGAGGCCCGCGGCCTCGTCGCGAACGGGGCGCTGACCCCGGCGGGCACGGGCCTGCGCCAGGAGATCGAGACCGCCACCGACCTCGCGCAGCAGCGGGTGGTGGACGCCCTCGCGGACGGGTTCGACGAGCTCGTCGCCACGCTCGGCTCCTGGGCCGACCGGGTCGTCGCCGCGGGCTGGTTCCCGCCGGACCCCTACAAGCGCGCGGCCGGGTGAGACGCGGACGGGCCGGGTAGGTGGAGCGGGTGCCTCCTGCGACCTCGCCCTCCCGCCGCCTCCGGGATGCCATCGAGCCGATCGCGATGGTGTACGCGCACAGCCCGGAGGCCCACGAGCAGTACGAGGCCCTGGGCCTGCGCCGGTGGCACGGCTACGTCCTCGGGCGCGCCGGGGCGCTCGGCCTGCCGCCGGCGAGCCTCGTCGTCGCCACCTTCGGGGCGTTCGAGCCGGACATGCTCACCGGCGTCTACGAGTCCGCGCTGTCGACGGCGAGCGTCCCCGACGCCCTCGCCGCGAAACTGGCCGGCGCCACCCGGTGCCTGCACCGCGTGTTCGGTGAGCCGATGCGCGACGTCGAGGAGGTCGTCGCCGTGCTCCGGGGCGGCCTCGACGAGGCGCCCCTGCTGGGGAAGCCGCTGTTCGCGGGTCACGCGGGGATGGCGTGGCCGGGCGACGCCTGGGCCCGCCTCTGGCACGCGACGAACCTGCTGCGCGAGTTCCGGGGCGACGCCCACATCGCGGCGCTCGTGTCCCACGGCATCGGGATGCTCGAGTCCAACCTGCTCACCGAGGCCTGGATCGGGATGGCGGGACGCGACTACACGCGCACCCGGTCGTGGTCCGAGGAGGCCATCGAGGAGGCGACCGCCGATCTGCTCGACCGCATGCTCATCACCCGCGAGGGCGACCGCATCCGGCTCACCGAGCGCGGCGCCGCCCTGCGCGACGACGTCGAGGACGCCACCGAGGCCGCCCTCGACCCCGTGATCGAGGGCATGGAGCACGGGCTCGACGTCGCCGTCGAGCGGTGCACCCGCTGGTCGCGCGAGATCCGCGACGCCGGGGCGTTCCCCGACGACGACGAGAAGCTGCTCGCCGGCTAGTGCGGCCGGCGGCGCCACGTGGTCACCGCGAACGGCACCGCGATCGCCCCCATCCCGACCCCGCCCACGAGCGCCGACCCGGGCAGCCCGAAGAACGCCAGGTGGCCGAGGACCGACGAGGCGTAGACCCACAGGTACAGCGCGGCCGCCGGGCCGGAGCCGGGAGCGCGCCGTCGGGCGCCGAGGGCGAGGTGCAGCGCGCCGACGACGAGGACCGACACGAGCACCCAGCCGACGTAGTTCGTCACCGGGATCCCCGGGACCAGGGGCAGGGCGGCGTGCGGCGCGAACCAGACCCAGTGGCCGGCGGCGACCATCTGCGGGTCGAGGAACAGGTCCCACGCGGCGAGGGCGAGTCCGCCGAGGACGACGACCCCGGCACCCCGCACCGCCAACGTCCGCCCGACGACGAGTGCGGGCCACGCCATCATCGCCCACGCGAGCGGGACGACCACCGGCACGCCGAGCAGCTCCGGGCCCAGGGTCCCGGTGTAGGCGTAGGCCCCGAACGGGAAGCCCGTCGCGAGCCCGACGGCCTCGGCGACGAGCCCGCCGCCGCCGGCGATCCCCACGAGGAGCAGACCCCCACGCACCCCGTGCACCCGGACCACGTCGGCCACCGACGCCCCGAAGAACACCACGACGCTGGTGACCGTCACACCCGTGAGCCACGAGGTGGGCACCAGCGGGTAGACGATCTGCACCAGCACCGCGGCGCCCACGAGCACCCAGGCCGGCAGGGCCGCCGTCGTCACCGCCGCCCGACGGGCGGTCGTCACCATGCGCTCGCCACCACGTGCCCCAGCCTCCACGCTCGCGATCCACGTCGGATCGTGGACCGCTCTGCGGCGTCGATCGGGCGTGCCTACGGTGCCGGGGTGCCCGCCGCAGGTCCGTTCTCACCCGTGCGCCTGCTCGTGACCTCGGGTTCCGCGCTCGCCGTCCTCGGGACGCTCCACCAGGTGGTCAACCACCGGCGGCTCCGCCGGCCGCCCGCCGTCCCGCCACCGGTGGGCACCCCGGTCTCGGTGCTCGTGCCCGCCCGGGACGAGGCGCCGCGGATCGCGTCCACGATCACCTCGCTGCTCGCCCAGCGGGGGGTGGCCGACCTCGAGGTCCTCGTGCTCGACGACGGCTCCACCGACGGCACCGCGGACGTCGTCGGCGCGACGGCGGTCGGCGACGCCCGGCTGCGCGTGCTGCCCGGCGTCCCCCCGCCGGCCGGGACCCTCGGCAAGCCGCACGCGTGCGCGCAGCTGGCCGCGGCCGCGCGCGGGGACGTGCTCGTCTTCGTCGACGCCGACGTCGTGCTCGCCCCCGACGCCGTCGCCGCGGCGATCGCGATGCTGCGGGACCCGGCGCCCCTGGCGCTGCTCTCGCCGTGGCCGCGGCAGGCCGTGTCCGGCCCGCTCGCGCGCCTGGTGCAGCCGCTGCTCGCCTGGTCCTGGCTCACGACGCTGCCGCTGCGCGCGGCCGAGCGCAGCCGCCGGCCCTCGATGGCGGTGGCCAACGGGCAGTTCCTCGTCGTCGAGGCGGCCGCCCTCGCCCGGGCGGGCGGCTGGCCCGCCGTCGGCGGCGCGGTGCTCGACGACATCGCGCTCGCGCGGGCGATCCGCCGCACGGGCGGGCACACCGGCGTCGGCGACGGCTCCTCGCTCGCGACCTGCCGGATGTACGACACCGGCCGCGACCTGCACGCCGGCTACCGGAAGTCGCTCTGGGCGGCGTTCGGCTCCCCGGTCGGCGCGGTCGGGGTCGCCGCCGCGCTGCTCGTCGTCTACGTGCTGCCGCCCGCCGCGGCGCTCGCCGGGTCCCGGACCGGCGCCGTCGGCTACGCGGCGGGCGTCGCCGGGCGGGTGCTGGCCGCCCGGTTCACCGCGACGAGCCGCTGGGACGCCGTCGGCCACCCGATCTCGGTGCTGACGACCCTGGCGCTGCTGGTCTCGTCCTGGACCGGACGGGTCCGGGGGACCCTGACGTGGAAAGGGCGGACGCTGTGAGCCGCGTCGTGGTCGTGGGGGCAGGCCTCGGCGGCCTCGCGACGGCGGCCCGGCTGGCCGCGGCGGGGCACGAGGTCGAGGTCCACGAGCAGGCCGACGTCGTCGGCGGGAAGCTCGGCGTCGTCGAGCGCGACGGCTTCACCTTCGACACCGGGCCCTCGCTGCTCACGCTGCCCGGCCTCCTCGAGGACCTCCTCACGACGACGGGTGGCCCCGCCGGTCTCGCTGTCGAGCGCGTCGACCCGGCCTGCGACTACACCTTCGCCGACGGCACCCGCCTGACGCTGCCGCACGACCCGGCCGAGGTCCCGGCCGCGTTCGACGCCGCTTTCGGCCCCGGGGCGGGCACGGCCTGGTCGCGGTTGCACGCCCGGTCGGAGCACCTCTGGAAGCTCGTGGGCGAGGACGTGCTCCGGCGTCCGCTGACGCTCCCCGCGCTGCTGCGGATGAGCCTCCGCCCCGGGGGCCTGCGGGCGGTGGCGCCGTGGCGCACGGTGCGCGGCCTGGCCCGCCGGGTGCTGCCCGACCCCCGGATGCGCACCTGGCTGGAGCGCTACGCGACCTACTCCGGCTCCGACCCGCGCCGGACGCCCGCCGTGCTCTCGGTGACCTCGTTCGTCGAGCAGGAGTTCGGCGCCTGGTACGTGCCCGGGGGGCTGCGCCGCATCGTCGACACCCTGCACGCGCGGTGCGTCGAGCTGGGCGTGGCGGTGCACCTGTCGTCGCCCGTCGACGAGGTGCTGGTCGAGGCCGGCCGGGCGGTCGGGGTCCGGGTGGCCGGGCGGGAGCGGCGCGCCGACGCGGTGGTGTGCAACGCCGACGCCACGGTGCTCCACGAGCGGCTGCTGCCCCGCGGCGCGGCCCCCCGGGCCCGACGACGGCTCCGGCGGGTCCCCCCGTCGAGCGCCGGGTTCGTGCTGCTGCTGGGGCTCTCCGGCCGGTCGCAGGCCGCGGCCCACCGGGTGTTCTTCCCCGCCGACTACGCCGCCGAGTTCGACGCGGTCTTCGGCCGCCGACCCCGCCCGGTCGAGGACCCGACGGTCTACGTCCACGCCCCCGACGACCCCGCGCTGCGTCCCGACGACGACTCCGAGGGGTGGTTCGTGCTGGTGAACGCCCCGGTGCACGACCCGGGGCGGGCGCGCGGCGTGGACTGGGACGCCCCCGGCCTGCGCGAGGCCTACGCGGAGCGGGTGCTCGACGTGCTCGCGGCCCGCGGGGTCGACGTCCGGCCACGGCTGCGGTTCGTCGAGGTGCTCACCCCCGCCGACCTCGAGCGCCGCACCGACTCGCCCGGCGGCGCGATCTACGGCACCGCCTCCCACGGCCCGCGGGCCGCGCTCCGGCGACCCGCCAACGCGGGGCCGCTGCCCGGCCTCCACCTCGTCGGTGGCTCGGCCCACCCCGGCGGCGGCATCCCGCTGGTGCTGATGTCGGCCGAGATCGTGGCGGGTCTCATCGGTCCGGCGGGATCTCCGGGGGGAACTCCGCCGGGATCGAGCGCCACATCCCGACGGCGAGCTGCACCAGACCCACCAGCGCCAACGCCGCCCACGTCGTCAGGAACGTCGTCCCCCAGCTCCACCCCGGGCCCGGCACCCTCGGCAGCACCGCCGCCCCCAGCACGGGGAGGGCGACGACGATGATCCGCGTCGGCCGTTCCGCCACCGTCACCGCGCCCGCCCCGGGCATGCCCACCGACTGCGCCCGCGCCCGGGCGTACTCGTGCAGCAGCGTCACGGCCGCGACCGCCACCGCGGCCGGGGCCGGTGCGCCGAGCACGACGAGCACCGCGACCAGCAGCAGGTCCCCCAGGCGGTCGCAGACGGCGTCGACGACCGCCCCGAGCGGCCGTGCCCGGTCGGCGGCCAGGGCCACCGCCCCGTCGAGCCCGTCGAGCACCCCGCCCAGCACCACCAGCACCCCGGCGAACGCCACCCACGGCGCACCCGCCGTCGCCACCAGGAGGGCTCCCGCGAACGCCAGCACCCCGGCCACCGAGAGCACGTCCGGGGGGACCCCCAGGAACGGACGCACGCAGGCCCGGACCAGCCGCAGCCAGCCGCGCACCACCGCCGACGGTGCCAGGCCGCCGTGGCGCGCCGACCACCCGGCGTCCGGATCCGCTCCCACCCGGCCAGCGTGCCACCGGTGGCCACGGTGACCACCCGACGGCAGCGCGCGGCCGGTCTCGCGCGGCAGGTCGGGCGGACCTTCCCGGTCAGCGACGTCGCCCTGTGGGCCGCCGGCGCCACCTACTTCGGCGTCATCGGGCTCGTGCCGCTGGCGCTCGCCTCGCTGTGGGCGGTCGGGCGTCTGGTCGGCGGCGACGTGCTCACGACCGCGATGGAGGCGGCGATCGGCGGCCTGCCGCCCGGCCACGGCACGCCCGAGGCGCTGCGCACGCTCACGGCCGTCGCCCTCGGGATGCCGTGGTGGAAGGCGCTGGTCGTGCTCTTCCCCGCCAGCCTCTACGGCGAGGGCCTCCGCCGGGCGTTCCGCCAGTTCGCGGACGTGCCCGACCGGCTCACCGGCTGGCGGGGGCGCGCCGGGCTGCTCGGCGTCGCGGCCGTCGCACCCTTCCTCGTCGTGGTGGTGCTGGCGGCGGCGCCCGTCGTCGGGCCGCTGTACGCCGCCGGCGGCTGGTCGCTCGTGCTCGGCGTGGTCATCGCCTTCCACGTGGTGTTCCTGACGGTGTCGCTGGCCCTCGTCGCGCTCTTCCGGTTCGTGGCGCCCGGTCGGCTCGGCGGGAAGGCGCTCTGGATCGGGGCGTTCGCCACCGGCTCGGTGCTCGCGGGCTTCCTCCAGGGCTTCGTGGTGTTCCTGGCCATCCCGATCCAGTGGTCGGCGCCGTTCGGCGGGCTGCCGATCGTGGGTGCGGTGTCGGCGCTGGCGCTGTGGCTGTTCCTGCTGCACATCCTCGTGCTCTGCGGGTTCCGCGCGACCGTCGTGCTCGACCAGGTGCTCCAGGAGCGCAGGACGGCGTCTGACGGACCCTCGGGCGGGGAAACCGGACCGTCATGAAGGCAGCCGTCTACCGCAGGACCGGGCCCGCCCGGGACGTGCTCTCCGTCGAGGAGATCGACGTCCCCGAGCCCGGTCCCGGCCAGGTCCGCGTCCGCATCACCCGCTCCGCGATCAACCCGACCGACTGGAAGAGCCGCGCCGGCCTGACCGGCGGCGAGCCCGACGGTTTCCAGATCCCGCACCAGGACGGCGCGGGCGTCGTCGACGCGGTCGGCGAGGGCGTCGAGGGCCGCGAGGTCGGCCAGCGGGTGTGGCTCCACCTGGCGGCGTTCAAGAACCGCTACGGGACCGCCGCGGAGTTCAGCGTGCTGCCCGCCGAGCGGGCCGTCCCGCTGCCTGACGACGCCTCCGACGACCTCGGCGCCTGCCTCGGCGTCCCGGCCGTCACGGCGGCGCACTGCCTGGGCGGCGACCCCGCCGCGCTCGCGGGGAAGACCGTGCTCGTGGCCGGCGGGGCGGGCGCGGTCGGCCACTTCGCGATCGGGCTGGCGAAGTACGCGGGTGCCCGGGTGGTCGCCACGGTGAGCTCGGAGTCCAAGGGCGAGCGCGCCCGCGCGGCCGGGGCGGACCTCGTCGTGAACTACCGCGAGGACGGGGCGGTCGAGAAGGTCCGCGCCTTCGCCGAGCGGGTCGACCGGATCGTCGAGGTCGCCCTCGGCGCGAACCTCGAGCTCGACCTCGCCGTCAGCGACAACACGACCATCGCCGTGTACGCCAACGAGCCGAACGACCCGACCATCCCGGTGCGGCGGCTGATGGTCTCCAACACCACGATCCGCTTCGTGCTGCTCTACAACATCACCGCCGCCGATCTGGCCGCCGACGTCGCCTGGGTGCGGGGCGCCGTGGCGGCCGGAGAGCTCACCGCGCTGGAGGCGACGACCTACCCGCTCGACGACGTCGTCGCAGCTCAGGAGGCGGTGGAGAACGGCGCGGTCGGGAAGGTCATGCTTATCCCCTAGGCCGGGAGGCGGACGCCTCCCGGGAATCGACCCCCGGGGAGGCCGTCCGTGGTCAGCCGTTCCGCACGTTTCGAGGTGATCGGAGACGTGATGCTCGCGTGGACTCCGGCGGAGAACGCCGACGACGAGGCCGCGTGGATCCGTTCGCCCGCCGCCCGTTTCGACTCCGACGGGGACCGCGCCGGGACCCGCACCTCCTGGAAGCTCGCCGTCTCGCACTCGCGGGAGAAGCGGGTCGGGCCGGGCACCGTCGGGTGGGTGCACGAGTGGAACGGGCGCGGCCGCATCGCCGCCGTCGTCGTCTTCGACTCGAACCCGTACTCGCGCACCGGCGCCGACAACGAGGCCGAGTGGTACGCCGACGGCATCCTCGGGGTCATCCCGGAGGAGCACCGGGTGCCGGCCGAGACGATCATGGCGCACCCCGACTGGAAGCCCAGCGCCCCGTACATGGGTGCCAAGGGCCGGCAGTTCAAGGACGGCGCCCCGGTCGTGCCGGGCAACGCCGTGATCCTGCGCGAGCTCGTCGACGACGAGACGGCGCGCTGGCTCGGGCTCGACCGGAGCATGGCCCACTAGAGGAGACAGCAGGTACGGGTGACCTTCCGTCACACCTACCCGCGAGTTAACGTGCGGTGGTGCGCGACCACCACCACGACGTCCTCGTCATCGGCTCCGGATTCGGCGGCAGCGTCTCGGCGCTGCGTCTGACCGAGAAGGGCTACCGGGTCGGGGTCCTCGAGGCGGGACGGCGTTTCAGCCCGGAGACGCTGCCCTCGACCTCCTGGGACGTCCGCAACTTCCTCTGGGCCCCTGCGCTGGGCTGCTACGGCATCCAACGGATCCACGTCCTGCGTGACGTCGTGGTGCTCGCGGGCGCCGGCGTCGGCGGCGGATCGCTGAACTACGCGAACACGCTCTACCAGCCGTCGTCCGAGGCCTTCTACCGCGACCCGCAGTGGGCCTCGATCACCGACTGGCGCGACGAGCTCGACCCCTTCTACGCCCAGGCCCAGCGGATGCTCGGGGTCGTCACGCAGCCGACCGTGACCCCGTCCGACCAGGTGATGCGCCAGGTCGCCCGCGAATGGGGCCGGGAGGACACCGTCACCCCGACGCGGGTCGGCGTGTACTTCGGCGAGGGGCCCGGCGTCACGGTGCCCGACCCGTTCTTCGGCGGCGCGGGGCCCGACCGCACCGGCTGCATCGAGTGCGGCGAGTGCATGACGGGCTGCCGCCACGGCGCGAAGAACACCCTCGACCAGAACTACCTCGGGCTGGCCGAACGGGCCGGCGCCCTCGTGTACCCCGAGACGACGGTGCTCTCGGTGCGCCCGCTCGCGTCCGGGTGGGAGGTCGTGACGCGACCGACCCGCGGTGGCCGACGCCGCCGGACGGTCTGGACGGCCGACCAGGTCATCTTCTCCGCCGGCACCTGGGGCACGCAGTCACTGCTGCACCGCCTGCGCGACACCGGGGTGCTGCCGAGCATCTCCGCCCGGCTCGGGCACCTGACGCGGACGAACTCCGAGGCGCTGGTCGGCGCCATGTCCCGGCGCGCGCCGCAGCGGGGCGGGCCGCGCGACTTCACGCAGGGCGTCGCGATCACGTCGTCGTGGCACCCGGACCCCGACACCCACATCGAGCCCTGCCGCTACGGCTACGGCTCGAACGCGATGGGGCTGCTCACCACGCTCATGACCGACGGCGACGGCCGGGTGCCGCGCCTGGTCAAGATGCTCGGCCAGGGCCTGCGGCACCCCCGGACGCTGCTGCGCTCGTTCGACAAGCGCCGCTGGTCGGAGCGCACCGTCATCGCGCTCGTGATGCAGTCGCTGGACAACTCGATCACCGTGCGGCGCCGCTTCGGCCGGCTGGTCTCCCGCCAGGGCCACGGCACCCCGAACCCCACGTGGATCCCGGCCGCGAACGCCACCACCCGCCGGATGGCCGAGATCATCGACGGCGACCCGGGCGGCACCTGGGGCGAGGCCGTGAACATGCCGATGACCGCGCACTTCATCGGCGGCTGCGCGATCGGGACGTCGCCGACCACCGGTGTGATCGACGCCTACCAGCGCCTCTACGGCTACGACGGCCTGCACGTGGTCGACGGGTCGGCGCTCTCGGCCAATCTCGGCGTCAACCCCTCGCTGACCATCACGGCCCAGGCCGAGCGCGCCATGGCGTTCTGGCCCAACAAGGGCGAGGCCGACCCCCGGCCGCCGCTCGGCGCGGCCTACGAGCGGCTGGAGCCGGTCGCACCGGTGCACCCCGTGGTGCCCGCGGGCGCTCCGGGCGCCCTGCGCACGGTGACGCTGCCCGTTCCCCCGGTCCCGCCCCGCACCCCGGTCGCGGGTTCCTGACGGGTCGGGCGTCCCCGGGCGAGGGGCGTTCACGGCCCGGTGGATCGAGCGACGGGGCCCCTCGCCCGACACGGGAGACTGACCGGCGTGTCCGGTGACGTGCTGCTGCTGTCCAACTCCCGCCCACCCGGCGGCTCGGAGCCGTTCACACACGCCCGCACGGTGCTGGACGACCACCTCGACGGGCGCACGGTGTGGTTCGTGCCCTACGCGCAGGCCGACCACGACGCGTACTTCCGCTGGGCCCACGACGCGCTCGGGATCGACCTGCGCCCGCTGCACCGCGAGCCCGACCCGGCGGCCACGGCTGCGGGCGCCGAGGCCGTGTTCGTCGGCGGCGGCAACACCTTCCGGCTGCTCCACGACGTGCGGCGCCTCGGCGTGCTCGACGCCCTGCGGACCAACGACGCCTGCCGCTACACCGGCAGCTCGGCCGGCACGAACCTCGCCCAGCCGACGATCATGACCACGAACGACATGCCGATCGTCGACCCCGGCGGCCTCGACGCCCTCGGGCGCGTGCCGTTCCAGGTGAACCCGCACTACCTCGACCCGGACCCCACGAGCACGCACCAGGGCGAGACCCGGGAGGAACGGATCCGGGAGTTCCACGAGCTCAACCGCGTACCCGTCGTCGGGCTGCGCGAGGGTGCGTGGCTGCACCGGACCGGCGACACGGTGACCCTCGGCGGGAACACCGCCCGGCTCTTCCGCCGCGACGAGGAGCCGGTCGAGCTCGCACCGGGTACGGACGTCTCATGGCTGCTCGCCCCCACGATCTCCTCCTGACGGACGTCCTCCCCCGCGGACACGACACCCCCGTCGACGTCCGCGTCGAGGACGGCCGCATCGCGGAGATCGGACCCGCCCTCACGGCCCCCGGGGTCACGGCGGTCGACGGTGGCGGACGCCCGGTCCTGCCCGGCCTCGTCGAACCGCACCTGCACCTCGACAAGGCGCTGCTCGGGGGCGGCGACGGCACCCTCGCGGGCGCGGTGAGCGCGACCGCCGAGGCCAAGGAGCACTTCACCCACGACGACGTCGTCGCCCGCGCCGAGGACGTCCTGCGCCGGGCCGTCCGCCACGGCACCACCCTGATCCGGACGCCCGTCGACGTCGACCCCACCGTCGGCCTCACGAGCCTCGACGCCCTGCTCGAGCTCAAGGAGCGGTGGGCGGGGGTCGTCGAGCTGCAGGTCGTGGCGTTCCCGCAGGAGGGGATCGCCGCCCGGCCCGGCACGGACGAGCTGCTGGTCGAGGCCCTGCGGCGCGGGGCGGACGTGATCGGCGGGTGCAGTTACGCCGAGGACGACGTCGAGGGCTGCCGCGAGCACGTGCGCCGGGTGTTCGACCTCGCCGCGCGCTTCGACGTCGACGTCGACGTCCACGCCGACTTCGCGGCCGGACCCGACGACCCGCGGCACACCCTCGCGACGTACGTCGCCGACGTGACCGCCGAGCGCGGCTGGGGCGGCCGGACGACGCTCGGACACGTCACGACGATGGCCGGCCTCACCGCCGACACCCGGCGCCGCATCACCGACCGGCTGGCGGAGGCCGGGGTCGGGCTCGTCGTGCTGCCGCCGACCGACCTGTACCTGCAGGGCCGGGCGGCGCCGGTGGCCGAGCTGCTCGACGCCGGGGTCGCCACCGCCCTGAGCAGCAACAACGTCCGCAACGCCTTCACCCCGTTCGGCACCGTGGACATGCTCGACGTGACCCTCCTCGCCGCACACACCCAGCCCTTCGGCACCGCGGAGGGAATCGACCGCCTGCTCGACCGGGTCACCGCCGGGGCCGCCGACATGCTGAACGTGGGCGGCCACGACCTCGCGCCCGGCAGCCGGGCGGACCTCGTCGTCCTCGACGCCCCCGGCGCGGACCACCACACCGCCCTGCTCGACCGCGTGCCCCGGCGCCTCGTGATCAGTGGCGGGCGCGTCGTGGCCGAGACCGTGACGACGGCGACCCTGCACGGGCTCTGACCGACCCCGATGATGGAGCCATGACCACCGCACCGATCCGCCCCGGAGCAGACGCGGAGCACTCCCTGCTCGCCCAGGAGCTCGCCGGAGCCGTCCGCGGATCGGTCCGGTTCGACACGGCCACGCGCGCGATGTGGTCGGCCGACTCGTCGAACTACCGGCACGTGCCGCTGGGCGTCGTGCAGCCCGTCGACGGCGACGACGTCGAGCGGGCCGTCGAGGTGGCCCGCCGCCACGGCGTGCCGCTGCTCCCCCTCGGGGCGCGGACGAGCATCTGCGGGCAGTCGGTCAACGAGGCCGTCGTCGTGGACTTCTCCCGCCACATGCGCCGGGTGCTGGAGATCGACCCGTCGTCGGGAACCGCCCGGGTGCAGCCCGGCACCGTGCTCGACGACCTGCGCGACGCCGGGAAGCCGCACGGCCTGACCTTCGGCCCGGACCCGTCGACTCACAACCGCTGCACGCTCGGCGGGATGATCGGCAACAACGCCTGCGGGTCGCACTCCGTGGCGTGGGGCAAGACGGTCGACAACGTCCGCGAGCTCGACGTCCTGCTCGCCGACGGCACCCGCATGCACGTCGGCGGCCCGATGGACGACGCCGCGATCGACGCCGCGGCGCGCCGGCCCGGCAGCGAGGGCCGCGTGTACCGCGACCTGAAGGCGCTGCGCGACCGCACCGCCGACGTCGTCCGCGCCGACACCCCGGACCTCACCCGCCGGGTGAGCGGCTACAACGTCGACCAGCTGCTGCCCGAGCACGGCTTCGACCTCGCGAAGGCACTGGTCGGGACCGAGGGCACCTGCGTGACGATCCTCGAGGCGACCGTCGACATGGTGGCCTCGCCGCCGGTGCGCGCGCTCGCCGTGCTCGGCTTCGAGGACGCCTACGCCGCCGCCGACCACGTCGTGCCCATCCGTGACCACGCGCCGCTGACGATCGAGGGCATGGACGTCGGCGTCATCGGCGCCCTGCGCGCGGCCCGGCCCGACGACCGCACCCACGAGGCGCTGCCGCGCGGCAAGGGCTGGCTCTACGTCGAGACCGGCGGCGAGACCCGCGGCGAGGCCCACGAGAAGGCCGAGGCGATCGCGAAGGAGATGGCCTGGGCGACGGTCGACGCCAAGGTCGTCAGCGAGCCGAAGGCCATGCGGGCGCTGTGGAAGATCCGCGAGGACGGGTCGGGCATCGTCACCCGCGGCCCCGGCGGCGTCGAGGCCTGGCCGGGCTGGGAGGACGCCGCGGTGCAGCCGGCCAAGTTCGGCTCGTACCTGCGGGAGTTCGACGCGCTGCTCACCAAGCACGGCCGGACCGGGGCCTACTACGGGCACTTCGGCGACGGCTGCGTGCACGTCCGCATCGACTTCCAGCTGCTCACGACGGCGGGTCTGAAGAACTTCCGCTCGTTCCTCGAGGACGCGGCGGACCTCGCCGTGGCCCACGGCGGGTCGCTCTCCGGCGAGCACGGCGACGGCCAGGCCCGCGCGGAGCTGCTCTCCCGCATGTACTCGCCGACGATGATGCAGGCGTTCTCCGACTTCAAGGCGGCGTGGGACCCGGACGGCCGGATGAACCCCCACCGCGTGGTCGACCCGCCGAAGATCGACGAGGACATCCGCGTCTTCATCGGGCAGCCGACGATCCCGACCCGCACGCAGCTGGACTTCATCCACGACGGCGCCCCGGAGACCGGGTTCGCCTCGGCCACCCGGCGCTGCATCGGCGTCGCGAAGTGCATCACCGCGAGCGGCGGCGTGATGTGCCCGAGCTACCGCGTCACCGGCGAGGAGAAGCACTCGACCCGTGGCCGCGCCCGGCTGCTGTTCGAGATGGCGTCCGGGCAGACGGTGCCCGACGGGTGGCAGTCCCAGGAGGTCGAGGACGCGCTCGACCTGTGCCTGAGCTGCAAGGGCTGCTCGCGCGACTGCCCGGTCGGCGTCGACATGGCGACCTACAAGACCGAGTTCCTCGCCCAGCACTACGCGGGGCGCGCGAAGGACCGGCCGCGGTCGCACTGGTCGATGGGGTGGCTCCCGGCGTGGCTCGCGATCACCTCGAAGGTGCCGGGCGCACCGAAGATCGCGAACGCGCTCGCGCAGCGACCGGCCCTGGCGTCGATCGCCAAGAAGGCCGGCGGCATCGCCCCGCAGCGGTCGATCCCGCCGTTCGCGCCCAAGCCGCTCCGGCGGCTGCTGGACGTCCGGAAGCACGCCGCGCGACCCGACGTCGGGAAGCGCATCCTGCTGTGGACCGACTCCTTCACCCCGGCCTTCGACCCCGAGCTCGCGATCGACGCGATCCGCGTCCTCGAGGCGCTGGGCTACCGGGTGGAGCTGCCGCAGAAGACCGTGTGCTGCGGCCTGACCTGGGTGACGACGGGGCAGGTCTCGGTCGCGCGCCAGGTCATCGAGCGGTCGCTGGAGCGCATCCGGCCATGGCTCGAGGACGGCGTGCCGATCGTGGGCCTGGAGCCCTCGTGCACCGCCGCGCTGCGCGGTGACTCCCTCAAGGTGCTGGGCCGGGATCACGACCTCGCGCAGGTGGCGTCGAAGTCGATCCGGACCTTCGCCGAGGTACTCGCGGACCACACGGAGCAGTTGGCCGAGCTGTCGGACCAGGCGCCGCGGAAGGCGCTCGTCCAGATCCACTGCCACCAGTACGCCGAGCTGGGCACCGACGCCGACCGCGCGGTGATGTCGGCGCTCGGGGTGCAGGCCGACGTGCTCGACGAGGGCTGCTGCGGGCTGGCGGGCAACTTCGGGTTCGAGGACGGGCACTACGAGGTCTCGACGGCGTGCGCGGAGCGTGGCCTGATGCCCAAGGTCCGGGAGGCCGACGCGGACACGACCGTGCTCGCCGACGGCTACTCGTGCCGGACGCAGATCCGGCAGTTGGACAACGCCGGGCACGAGCCGACCCACCTCGCGCGCCTCACCGCGCGGGCCCTGGGGCTGCGTGTCTAGACCCGGCGTCCTGCGCTGGGTCGCCTACGCGTACGGGGCGCGGCTGCCGGTGCGTTACGGGGACTGGGTGCTGCACGACCTGACGGCACGCACCTGGTTCCTGCGGGCACTCGCGCGGACCACCGTGCAGTGCGTGCCGGTGGCGCTGCTCGCGCTGCTGCCGGGCCCGGGTTGGCTGCGGGTGGCCCTGCCGTGCTTCGTGTGGTTCTCGGCGATGTTCATGGCGGCGATCTTCTCGCCGCTGATCCGGGAGAAGCGGCTCTACCAGCACGGGTTCATGCCGGAGATCGTGCTGGGTCGGGACGCGGAGCCCTGATCGGCTCGTCCGCGAGCGGGATGCCGGTCACCAGTCGGGAGAGCATGGCGTCCAGCTCGTCGAGGTAGCTCGTCGTCCGGCCGGCGTGGACCCGGGCGAGCGCTGCGTAGCGGGCCCCGACCACGACCCCGGCGAACAGCAGGACCTCGGGATCGTCGGCGGGACGCCCGATACCGCGCGACACCATGCCCGCGATCTGCTCGACGCCGAAGGAGTTCCGCTCGCGCAGGATCGCGGCGATCTCGGGGATGGTGCGCGCGAGGTCCATGCGCACCTCCTCGAGGGCGCGGGCCTCGTCGTCGAGCGAGCCGAACGCGTCGCGCACGATGATGCGGACCGCCTCGATCAGGGGCGTCCCGACCGGGAGCTCCGCCGCGACGCGCTCCATCACGGGGTCGACGTCGTCGAGCAGGACGACGTCCTCCTTCGTCGGGAAGTAGCGGAAGAACGTGCTGCGGCTGACGTCGGCCGCCGCCGCGATGTCGTCGACGGTGGTCGCGGCGTACCCCTGGTCGCGGAAGAGCCGCAGCGCGTGCCGCTGCAGCTCCGCGCGCGTGCGCTCCTTCTTCCGCTCCCGCAGCCCCATGGGTGTGATTGTGGCACGAGAATTCTTTTGACACTGAGTCTCACTTGAGGCGTAGTGTCACGTGGCATGGACGACGTGATCGTGGTGGGAGCGGGGCCGACCGGACTGACGGCGGCGGTCGACCTGGCGCGGCGGGGGGTGTCGGTCCGCGTGCTCGACGGGCTGGACGGCCCGCACCGCGGGTCGCGGGGCAAGGGCATGCAGCCGCGGACACTGGAGCTGCTCGACCAGCTCGGCGTCGCCGACCGCCTCGTGTCCCTGGGGGTCTTCGACCTGCCCTTCCGGCACCACCGGGCAGACGGGACGGTCCGCGACACCCCCCGCAACCCGGACCTCGACGCCGCGACCGCGGACCCGACGACGCCGTGGCGCACCTCGATGCTCATCCCGCAGTGGCGCACGGAGCAGGTCCTGCGCGAGCGGCTGGCCGAGGAGGGGGTCGAGGTCTCCTTCGGCACGCGGGTCGCGTCGCTGTCGCAGGACGAGGAGGGCGTCGAGGTCGTTCTCGACGACGGATCGCGCCTGCGGTCCGCGTGGCTGATCGGCGCGGACGGCGGGTCGAGCACCGTCCGCCGCCAGCTCGGCGTCGGTTTCCTCGGCGAGACCCACGAGGAGGTGCGGCTGCTGCTCGGGGACGCCGAGATCGACGGGCTCGACCGCGACCACTGGCACCAGTGGGCCGCCGACGGCCCCCTGGCCGGCACCGGCGCGGTGTTCTTCGCGCTCTGCCCGCTGCCCGCGACCACGACGTGGCAGATCCAGATCGCGCACACCGACCCGGAGCGGCACGCCACGCCGGAGCTGCTCACCGAGCTCGTCGAGTCCCTGGGCCCACGCGTCCACGTCCGCCGGGTGGAGGTCGCCTCCGACTGGCGGCTCAACGTGCGGATGGTCGACAAGTACCAGGTCGGGCGGGTGTTCCTCGCCGGCGACGCCGCCCACGTGCACTCGCCCGCCGGCGGGATGGGCATGAACACCGGGATCGGCGACGCGATCAACCTCGGCTGGAAGCTCGCCGCCGTGGTGCACGGCGCGGACCCGGCCCTGCTCGACTCCTACACCGCCGAGCGGCTCCCGGTCGCCGCCCACGTGCTCGGGCTCTCCGGCGAGCTCACCGGCCGCCAGTTCTGGTCACGCACCTCCGAGCAGCTCCGGGACACCCGCGGCCTCGGCATCACCTACCGGACCGTTTCCGACGCCGGGTCCGGCCCGGTCGCGGGCGACCGCGCCCCGGACGCGCCCCTCGTCGACGGGTCGACGCTCTTCGTGCGCCGACGGGCCGCGGACTGGACCGTGCTCGCGTTCGGCGGGGTGGTGGACGGGGTCGACGCTCCCTCCGACCTCCCCGGCGGCAGCGTGCAGGTGCTCGACGCCGACGCACTGGCCGCCGACGGGACCCTGCGGGAGGCCTACGGCGCGGACGACGGGACCGTGGTCGTCATCCGGCCGGACGGTTACGTGTGGTCGCGCAGTGCGGCCGCCGTGTCCGTCTGAGCACCGGGCCACGGGCCGGGCGGGTCCGCGTCGGCCTGCTCGTGGGTGCGGGTGTCGTAGGCGACGAGGCCACGGCGCTCGTAGTTCCGGCGGGCGTGGGGGCCGTCGAGCGTGCAGGTGTGGAGCCAGACCCGGCGGACGGGCGGCAGCTCCGGCCACCGGGTGTCGAGCCGCCACGCCTCGGTGAGGGCCCGGGTCAGCAGGTGGCCGCCGAAGCGGCGGCCGATCGCGTGCGGCAGGAGCCCGAACGACTCGATCTCGACCTCCGTGCCGTCGTCGACCGGGCGGCCCCTGAGTTCGGCGTAGCCCGCCGGGGTGCCGCGGTGGTGGGCCACCCAGGTCTCGAACCCCGGCTGCGTGAGGTGGTCGTACCACTGGTTCCACGTGAAGCCGAGCTTGTCGGTCCACGACCAGGGACCACCCACCGCCGTGTAGAGGAACCGGGAGAACTCCGGGGACGGGATCTCGGCCCGGACGACCTCGAGTGACTCGACGGGCTCGACGGCGGGTCGGAGCTGCTCGGGGGCGGTCTGCTCGAGGTAGGTCGTGGTGACGAGCACGGCGTCAGCTCATCACGTGAACGGCACCGCCCCGGGGTCGGGCGGGCAGACGGCGCCCTCGGCCGGGAGCCGGGTGGGGTCGAGGAGGTACGCGGCGGCCGCGTCCGTGGCGCAGCGGCTCGGGAGGTCGAGGGTGGTGTGCCCGAACCCGTCGACCACGAGGACCCGGGCCCGCGACAGCTGCGCGGCGGTGGCCCGGGCGTTCGCGAGCGGGGTCTCCGGGTCGTAGCGCGCGTTGATGACCAGTGCCGGGGCCGGCAGCGACGCGTTCCAGGGACCGAGATAGCGATCGGGGTCGATCGCCGGCCAGTCGACACACGCCGCCGTGTTGAGCGCGACCGGGACCCCGAACAGCGGGTGCGCAGCCTGCTCGGCGGGCAGGAGGGCGGTCATCTGCTCGGCGATCGGCGTGACCACGTCGGTGCACTGGACCGCGAGGAAGGCAGGCGAGTGCGGTGGTGCGCCCGCGGCGAGGTCGGGCACCGGCGGGACCACACCCGACGTCGGGAAGGCGCGGGCGAGCCCGTCGAGGCGACCGCCCGACTCGAGGGCGGTGCTCACCCGTTCCGCGAGCTGCGCCGACGTGGCCGTGCGGGTCGCGGTCCCGACGGCGGCCGCGATGCGACCCGCGGGATCGGGGTTCGCGGCGCAGCGCGGGCCGGCGGCGGCGCAGGCCGCTTCCACGGCGTCGAGGGCCTCGTCGCGGGCCTGGGCGACGTGGGCCCGGACGTCGACCGGCCGGGTGGGGTCGGCCGGACCGGCGTTGGCGGCGAGGTCGAGCGCGCCGTCGACCACGAGTGCCCGCAGCCGTCCGGGGAACAGGTTCGCGTAGGTGGCGCCGAGGTAGGTGCCGTAGGAGTAGCCGTAGATGCTGATCGTCCGCTCGCCGAGGGCGCGGCGCAGCAGGTCGAGGTCGCGGGCGGCGTTCGCGGTCGACAGGTGGCGCAGGAGCTCGCCCGAACCGGCCACGCAAGCCTGACCGATCGCCCGCGCCGAGGCCCAGAAACCGACGGGGTCGGACAGCGGCGACCCGGTCGGCTGCGCGGGCTCGCCGTCCGCCAGCCCGCACCGCACCTGGTCGACCCCGCGAGGTTGGAGGGCGAGGACGTCGAGGCGCGCACGGACGCCGTCGAACCGGCCGACGAGCCGCCGCAGGCTCGACGTCCCGGGCGTGCCCGGACCGCCGTAGTTCACGGCGACCGTGCCGATCCGGAGCGCCGGGTCGAGCGCCGGCAGACGGACGACGTCGAGGGCGATCGTCGGGCCGGTCGGGTTCCGGTAGTCCAAGGGCACCGTGAACGTCGAGCACTGGAACGCACCGCAGGGGCGCCAGTCCAGGCGAGGGACGGCGACGGTGTCGGTCGGCAGGGGTGCAGCCGACGACGGCGCCGGGGTGGGGCCGGGCCGTGCTCCGACCGGGCCCGAGCACGCCGCGAGCAGCAGGACCACGACGAACCACAGGCGCGTGCGCATCACGGGGAGTCGTAGCACGGGTTCCGAGTGGGGTGGGCCTGTCGCCGTGGCTCGGCCTGTCGGTTGTCTGTCGAGGTCGGAGGGGCTCGGCCGACGTCCGGGCGCTTTTTTCCTCGGTCGGCCCGTTCCTAGGCTGCCGGTCATGCGGATCCGGCGCGCGACTCCCGACGATCTCGACGACCTGCTCGGGCTCGCGTCGGCCCTGTTCGCCGAGGACGGCGGCTCCCGGGACCCGGACACGGACGTCGACTGGCCGCGCACCCATGGCCGTCCCTACTACGCCGGCCTGGTGCGCGATCCCCGGTCGCTGGTTCTCCTCGTCGAGACGGACCAGGGCATCGTCGGGTTCGTGAGCGGTCGGCTGGCCGATCACGACGTCCTCAGGCCCGGAGTCGTCGGCGCGGAACTGGAGAGCATGTTCGTGACCGCTGCCTGGCGGTCCCGAGGTGCGGGCCGCGCTCTCGCCGAGCACTTCCGGCGATGGGCCTCGAGCATGGCGCCACGGAAACTACGGTCACCGCTCACGCCCGGAACGTCGCCGCTCTGCGCTTCTACCGGGCGCAGGGCTTCGACGATCACAAGGTCGTTCTCCATCGGCCGCTTCTGGCATCGGGTGGCTAGAAGGGCGGGTCGCTGTCGTGGGGGTCGGGCGGCTGGTGGTGCTGTTGGCGTCTCCGGTTGTCGAGGTCGTGCAGGGTCGCTCGCTGAGCGTCGGTGAGGTGGCCGTGGCGGTCGGTTCTGGGCCGCCAGGGTGTCGGGATGCGGGGTTCGCCGCGGGTGTCGGTGATGCCGTGGTCGTANNGGTGGCGCGNGACGGGGTGTAGCGGNCGGTAGGGGTCGGGGTCGACGGTGTGGCGGGTGCCGGTCGGGGCGGTCCACACGAATCGGCCGGGGCGGGTCTGGTGCACGGTCCAGCCGGAGCGCGGGTCGTGTTTGCGCAGGTGGTCCCCGACGGAGAGGGCGCCGAGGTTGTCGGCCTGGGTGGGGCCACCGAGGGTGTGGTCGTGGGTGTGGTCGATCGCGCAGGCCACGGCGGGCACGGTGCACATCGGGAAGCGGCAGGTGTGGTCGCGGGCGTGGATCCAGCGGGTCAGCTCGGCGCCGGGGAACCGGTGATTGGCCTCCGCGGTGGTTCTCGCGGGATGGTCTTCGGCGGGGCGTTCCCTCGCGGCGGTGAGTACTCGTCGGGTGCGGTGGGCGAGTTCGGCCCAGATCCCGATCAGCTGCTGCTCGGGGTCGAGGGTGGCGTCGAGGGTCTCGACCTCGGTGGTGGTGGCGGTGAGTTCGACGACCTGGCGGCGGTATCTCGGGTCGGCGCCGGCCTGGTGCGGTGGTTTCACGAGCAGGACGTGCTCGAGGTCGCCGGTGGTGTCGTCGTAGACGTGGACGCGCCATTGGGCGGTGGTGCGGGTCCAGGCGGCGCGGTAGGTGTCCCAGCCGGTGAGGGTGCCGGGGCCGAGGCGGCCGTGGGCGCGCTGCNGCCCGAGCGCACAGGCCAGGGTGGTGCGCAGCGTGGCGGGGGTGAACACCAGCCCGCGCTCAGTCGACCGCGCGGCCAGGCTCGGCGACGGCTCGGCGGACGGGACCCGTGGGTCGGGCTGGTCCGGGGGTGGCGGGTCGGGTTCGGGGTCCCCGGGGCGCCAGCCCGGTGGTGATCCCGGCGCCGTCAGCGCCTCCGCGCTCTGCGTGCTCTGCGTGCTCTGCGTGCTCGGCGTGCTCTGCGTGCTCTGCGTGCTCTGCGTGCCACTGTGTTCGGGGGTCACGTCGGGTTGCTCGTCCGCCTCGTCCGTCACGCGGCGGGTGTCAGGGCCACAACCGCTGCCGCGGGCACCGGGAAGGCTGTCGTGGTCGGTGCGGTCGATGCCCGGGCCGCCGTCGTCGGAGGGGTCATCGCCGGAGGGGTCATCGCCGGCGGGGCCATCGTTCGGGCCATCGTCGCCGGGGCCGCCGCCGTCGTCCGGCCTGCTGTCGTCCGGCCTGTTGTCGTCCGGCCTGCTGTCCGGCCCGTCGTCCGGCCCGTCGTCCGGCCCGTCGTCCGGCCCGCTGTCCGGCCCGCTGTCCGGCCCGCTGTCCGGCCCGTCGTCCGGCCTGCCGTCGTCCGGCCCGCCGTCGCCAGGGCCGCCGTCGCCAGGGCCGCCGTCGCCAGGGCCGCCGTCCGAGGTGTCGTTCGGGTCGTCGTCCGGGCGGGCGTCGGAGGGGCCGTCGTCGGGGCCGTCGCCGTCCGGGCCGTCGTCGTCGAGGTCGACGGGGTCGTCGAGGTCAGGCTCGCCGGAGCCGGGCGTGGGCGTCAGGTCGAACACGACCTGCTCGAGCACCGCGAGGTCGCCCTCCCCGCCGGGGCAGCCGTGCAACAGGCGCAGGTACACCTGCGCCTGCACCTTCGCCGCCCCCACCGACGCACCGATCGCTTTCAGCTGCTCCAGGGCGACATCGGCGATCGCGACGATCCGCTCGAACGCCGGCACCGCCATCCCCGGATCCAGATCCAACCCGTGGATCTCCGCCGCCCCCGACGGCGCGATCCGCGTCGACACCCGCGAGCGGGCCACCGCCGCATCCCGCCGGTTCGATGCCCCCAACGGATCCACGTCCGCCACCGCCGCCGCGACCCGCTGCCCCAACTCCCACAANCCCAGCCTCGGCGCCGCCTCGATCAGGGCGTCGACCACCACCGAGGCCTGCTCATCAGTCACATCGCGCAGCCCGACGACGAACACCGCCACCTTCGCCTGCTCCACGCGGCCTTCACACATCGCCGCCCCCAACCGGGGGAGGCGGTCCAGGGCCCCGGCCGCGGTCTCCAACCGGGAGGCGGCCATCGTCACCGACCACCCCAACGCCGCCGCGATCACCCGCGGGTCCGGCTCCGGCCAGCGCTCGGTCACGTCCGCCCGCGCCCGGGCCGTCTCCAACATCCAGCACGCCCGACGCCACTCGTCGTGCACCAACCGCGCCTGCCAGGCGACCAGCCCGGCCTCGCACTCCTGGCCAGGAGCGTCNCGCGGGTCGGAGAACGGCACCGGCGGCAGCGGGGTGTCGAACACCCCGTCGCCCACCGGGAACACCGTCTCCGTCGTCATGATCCGAACTGTAGTTCGAACCCCCGACAGTCACGGTCCACGCAGGTCAGGCCAGGTTCCGCAGCTCCGGCCACGCCTGCGCCCACGGGCGGGAGGGGGTGCAGCGGGCGAGGAGCACGCGGTCGTTCACCGGTGCCACGTGCGGCCCGACGTACGTCGGCAACGGCACCAACCGACGGCAGAAGCGCGGCGCCCACTTCACGTCGCCCACGAGCAGTGCGTCCGCCGACCCCGGCGGCACGTCGAAGTACCCGAACCCTCGGTGCGTCGAGTAGACCGGCGTCGGCAGCCCGTACCGGGGGCCCTCGTACTCCAACGCGCTCGCGTACCAGTAGGAGTAGGCCACGACGACCGTCCCCGGCGGCAGCTGGTGCCACTGCCGAGCGACGCCGGCCGCGAAGTCGGGCCAACCGGTCTGGCCCATCGTCTCGAACTCGGTCGGCGCCCGCCACGATGCCGGACCGAACGGCAGCACCCACAGGACCGTCATCACGGCCGACACGAGGACAACGGCCGGGTGGAGGGTCCACCGCCACCACCCCCGTCGTCGGGAACGGGGCAGCGAGCAGGCCGCGACCGCTCCCGCCGCGATGAGCACCGCGTAGAGCCCGGACAGGTAGTACGGCCGTCCCCCCGACGCCAGCAGCACGACCGTGACCAGCACCGACGCCCACCCGATCGCCCGCCACGGCCGCAGCGGCGGGTACCGGAGCAGGGCCCACCCGCCGAGCAGGAGCAACACCGCGCCCGGCACGACTCCGGCGTAGTAGAGGGCGCGCGGCAGGAACTGCCACCGGTCGCCGAACAGCGACGACTCGCCGGCCACGACCGATCCCATCCGCAGCTGGGGCCAGCCGTGGCCGGCCTGCCAGACGAGGGTCGGGATCGTCGAGGCCACGGCGAGACCCGCGCCGACCCACAGCCACGGCCGTTGGAACAGCCGCCGCGGCCCGGCGATCGCGACGCCGACGGCCAGGCCGGCCAGCAGCACGACGATCAGCACCTTGTCGAACAGCGCCACCGCGACGACGAGCCCCAGCCAGCCCAGCAGCCGGTCGTCGGCCGTCCCCTCCCGGTCCTGACGCACCCACCGCACGACCAGCCAGAGCGCCACCGCCCAGCAGACGGGGTCGACGGTCGAGGTGGCGAGGAGGTGACCGGTCGCGAGCAGGTAGGGGCTGATCGCGGTGACCGCGGTGGCGAGCACCTGGGCGCGCCGACCCCCGCCGAACTCCCTGGCGATGAGCGCGGCGACGACGGTGCCGGCGGCGGTCAGGAGGGTCGCCGGGAGACGCAGGACGACGAGGTTGCCGGGCGCGAGGTGATCGAGCAGCGCCGCGAGGAGCGGGAGCAGCGGCGGCTGGTCGGCGTACCCGAGGCTCGGCCGGGCGCCCGCGGAGAGGAAGTAGTACTCGTCCCCGAACCGGCCGTACCGCGCGGACACCGCTCCGAGCAGGAGCGCGACCCCGGCAGCGATGAGGAGCACCGGTCGTCGGGCGAACGGCGCCGTCGGCGGGGCGACGGTGAGCGGGGGCAGCGCCAGGCCGCGGGCAGGCGTCGTCGTCATTGCGCCGCCTCCACAGGTTCCCCGCGTGTCCGGGGGAACGTAGCGGGTGGTCCACCTGGGAGACTGACCGACCGTGGAGCTCACGCACAGCTGGTCGCTGGCCGGCGGATCACTGGGCGTGCTCGCGGACCTGGCCGGGCGCTACGAGCTCCGCGAGACCCGCAACGCCGCGGCGATCCTCGCGGCGACCGCGCCGGAGGAGTTCGGCGAGCTCTGCACCATGCTCTCCGCGTTCGCCCTGACCACGGTGGATCTCATCGAGGCCGGAGGGAACGAGTCGAAGCTGGCCGCGCGGCTCAACACCGACTTCCGCTCCCGCGGCTGGCGCGAGGGGCGCGTCGACACCGTCGTGCGCTCGGTGCTCCAGGTCCAGCCGTGGGCCCCGGCCGGCGAGCACGAGGTCGTCGAGCGGACCGACGAGGTGCGCAACGAGGGCTACAAGGTCGACAACGTCAAGGGGCGGGTCGCGCTCGACGTCGAGTGGAACGCCAAGGACGGCAACCTCGACCGCGACATCGGCGCCTACCGCAGCCTCTACGACGCCGGCCTCATCGACGGCGCAGTGCTCCTCACCCGCACCCACGACGACCTCCGCGACCTGGCCCGACGCCTCTCCCGCGCGGCCGGCCAGTCCGACGAGCAGGTCCGCAGCCGGTTCTCCACCTCCACGACGACCCACCTGGGCAAGCTGGAGTCGCGCATGACCCGCGGGGACGCCGGCGGGTGCCCGCTCCTCGCGGTCGCGATCAGTGCCCGCTGCTGGGTTCCCGACGCCGGGTCGGTGCCGGCTGCGTGGCCCGGCCTCCGGTCGGACCAGCCGGTGCTCGAGGGCTGGTCCGGATGAGCCCGCACGACGACGGGCCGAGGCTGTCGGACCCCCTCGCTACGGTGCCGCTCGTGACCGCCCCGCCACTCGATCCCCTGTCCGCGACGCCGCCGGCCCCCCCGGTGCGTCGCGCCCGCCGCGCCGACCCGTTGCGGGCCGACGTGGCGCCGGTCGAGACGGTGCCGCTGCCGACGGTCGAGGGCGGTTGGCCCTGCGTCTACGCCGACCCGCCGTGGCGGTTCACCAACCGCACGGGGAAGGTCGCGCCCGAGCACCGTCGGCTCGACCGGTACGACACGATGACCGCCCCCGAGATCGCGGCGCTGCCGGTTGCCGACGTGGTGGCCGACAACGCGCACCTCTACCTCTGGGTGCCGAACGCCCTGCTCCCCGAGGGGCTCGCGGTGATGCAGGGCTGGGGCTTCCGCTACGTCTCGAACCTGGTGTGGGCGAAGCGCCGCAAGGACGGCGGGCCGGACGGTCGGGGGGTCGGGTTCTACTTCCGCAACGTCACCGAGCTGATCCTCTTCGGGGTCCGGGGCTCGATGCGCACGCTCCCGCCCGCGCGGCGGCAGGTGAACATGATCGAGACCGTGAAGCGTGAGCACTCACGCAAGCCCGACGAGGCCTACGACCTGATCGAGGAGTGCTCGCCGGGGCCCTACCTGGAGATGTTCGCGCGCTACCCGCGGCCGGGATGGACGGTGTGGGGCGCGGAGTCGGCCGACGACGTGACCCCCCGCGGCCGCCAGTACCCGGCCTACCGCTCGGCCCCGGAGTCGCCGAGCTGACACAAACCTGACACAAAGCGTCACTCCAACGCGCTAAGGGTGACCACGTTCCGTCGTTCGGACGCCAATTTCGACCGCTCGCCCGCCGATCATGAGCAAGTTCTGGCGTTCGGCCAGTACTCTCGGTGAGAATGCGGCGCATGACGAAGACCCCCGACCTGGCGCGCAACCAGCGGGTGACCGGCCCCGAGCGCGAGAAGTTGTCCGGCGAGCTCCTGAAGCGGTACCAGAAGGGCGCGAGCATCCGCGAGATCTGCGCCGACACCGGCTACAGCATCGGGCGGGTCCGCCGGTTGCTCGTCGACGCCGGTGTCGAGTTCCGGGGTCGTGGCGGCACGCACGGGCGAGCGCGCAAGAAGGCTGAGTAGCCACTCGGCCATAGCTCAGGCGCCGGGCCCTCGATGCCGGGCCCTCGATGCCGGGCCCTCGATGCCGGGCCCTCGATGCCGGGCCCTCGATGCCGGGCCCTCGATGCCGGGCCCCTCAGCGCCGGGCCCCTCAGCGCCGGGCCCCTCAGCGCCGGGCCCCTCAGCGCCGGGCCCCTCAGCGCCGGGCCCCTCAGCGCCGGGCCCGTCAGCGCCGGGTTCTCCGCCGCGTCCTCAGCGCCGGAGTCGGGTCAGCAGGTTGAAGCCGTACTTCAGCCCGACGTCGAGCCGCGAGCCGTCCGCGGGCAGCAGCCCGAGCTGCCGCGCGAGCTGCATCTGGTCGAAGATGACGAAGTTCGACGCGATCTTCCCGTCGCGCACCGTGAAGTGGTCGACGCCGTCGAGGTCCAGGCGCGCCCCGGTCGGCTCGACGCCCTCGAGCGCGGCACCGGTGTGGGTCCCGGTGAGGGTCCACCGCACGAACACGTCCTCGCCCTGCTCGGCCATCGCCTGCATCGTGAAGGTGACGTCCGGGACCGCCGCGAACAGCCACTCGAAGTAGCCCTCGATCTCCGCGGCACCGCGGTAGGTGGCGGTGGGCATCCGCTCGCGCGTCTCGTCGGTCCACACCGCGCGGAGCGGGGCCGCGTGGTGGGTGTTGAGCACGTCGAAGGTCCAGCGCACGACCTCGCCGGGCGTGGCGTCGGAGCCGGGCGGGGTGGGGGCGGGCGGACCGGCGCTGGGCGACATGGGAGCGAACCTAGGACCCGGACCGCACCCGCGCGCGGCGGCCGCCCGCCCGAGGGGTACCCCGGCCGCGGAGTGGGCACCTGCGCGCCCATGAGCTCCCAGACCCTCGCCCAGTGGGTGTCCGCCATCGGCAGCGCCGGTTCGCTCCTCGGCTTCGCCGCGTACGTCTGGATCATGCTGCTCAACCGCAAGGACCAGGTCGAGGTGCGGCAGGAGCAGCAGGCGCAGGGGGTCACGGCGTGGCTGGACGACGGCGCCCGGCACGACCGCGACGGGGGCACGGGAGACGGAGCGGAGCGGAGCTCGACCGGCGGGTACGTGCTCTGCGTGCACAACGGCGGGGACTCGCCGGTGTTCAACGTGCGGTGCCTGTTCTCGCTGCCGTCGAGCGACGACCAGCACGCAGTCCGGCTGGCCCTGCTGCCGCCGCGCCACGACGTGGTGCGGTCGTTGCCGTTCGGGTCGGACGAGGTGTCGCGGGAGGAGCTGTACTCGGCGCCGGCGGTCCCGGAGATGCGCTTCACCGACTCCCACGGCACCCACTGGGGCCGTGACGGGCACGGGCAGCTGCACCGGGTGGAGAACCGCGGGGTGCGTCGGCGCCCGGAGCACCGGTCGGACGAGGACACCGGCCGGGACGACGCCGACTGGGAGTCCGCGCACCGGGAGCGGGCCGGCGCGAGACGCTCCTGAGGAGCCGGGGTCAGGGCACGGCCGGCAGGTACACCGAGCACTGGTCGAAGACCGCCTCGCGCACCGCGTCGCCCTCGCAGTCGCGGGCGGGGCGGACCTCGACGGTGGGGTCGCCCGTGACGAGCCGGTCGAAGGCGACGGCGACGTCGTGCAGGTACCGCGGCTCGGCCACCCCGCGCCCGAAGTGCGACATCGCGACCAGCGACACGTCGCCCGACAGCGCGGCGAGCCGGGCGGTCGACGCGGCGAAGGCGGGTAGGTCGCACTCGGGCGCCTGGGCGTAGATCGGCCCGGTGTTGACGGTGTCGCCCGCGAACAGGACCCCGTCGCGGTCGTCGAGCAGGCAGAGGGAGTCCGGGCTGTGCCCGGGGGTGTGCAGCACGGTGAGGGTGCGGCCGCCGAGGTCGATCGTGTCGCCGTCGTGCAGCGGCGCGGGAACGGGTCCCGACGGCGGGCCGGGCTCGACCCAGCGCTCCACGCCGTCGGGCAGCGGGCGGGGGTCGGAGTCGGCGGAGAGCAGGTGGAAGTACCGGGCATCCAGGTCGCGGTAGGCCGCGGCGGCGTCGAGCACCTCCCGCATCCACCGGAGGTAGGACGCCCGCTCGGACGCGGCCACACCCGACGTCGGGAACGGGGAGGCCGCGACCCGGGAGAACTCGGCGTTGCCGCCGACGTGGTCGAGGTGGGCGTGGGTGTTCACGACGTCCACGGGCAGGTCGCAGACGGCCTCGACCACCGGGCGGATCGGCACGATCCCGAGACCGGTGTCGACGAGGACGGCCCGGTCGCGTCCCGCGACCAGCCACGAGTTCACGTGGGAGGGCTCCGCGACCAGCCACACGTCCCGGGCGACCGGACGGACGTGGAACCAGCTCATGGCCGGCCTACAGCTCGGTGAGGACCCGCGGCCCGTCCGGCGTGATCGCCACCGTGTGCTCGACGTGCGCGGCGCGGCTGCCGTCGGCGGTGCGCAGCGTCCAGCCGTCGGGGTCGTGGCGGTAGTCGTCCCCGCCGCCGCGGTGCAGCATCGGCTCGATCGCGATGACGAGGCCGGGCTGCAGCTTCATCCCCTTCCCCCGCTTGCCCTCGTTGGGGACGTGCGGCTGCTCGTGCATCGCGCGCCCGATCCCGTGGCCGCCGTGGTCGGCGAGCATCCCGTAGCCCTGCGGCCGGGCGACCCCGGCGATCGCGGCGCCGACGTCGCCGAGCGTGTTGCCCTTCCTGGCGGCCGCGATCCCGGCGTGCAGCGCCCGCTCGGTGGTGTCGATGAGCGCCAGGTCGCCCGGGTCGGCGTGGCCCACGACATAGCTCACGGCCGCGTCCCCGCACCAGCCCTCGACGAAGGCGCCGATGTCGATGCTGACGAGGTCACCGTCGACGAGGCGGTAGGAGCCCGGGATGGCGTGGACGACGGCGTCGTTGACGCTCGCGCAGATGACGCCCGGGTAGGGCGAGGGCGCGAACCGCGGGTGGTAGTCGAGGAACGCGGGCTTGGCGCCGTGGTCGTTCATCACGTCGTGCGCGACGGTGTCGAGCTCCTTGAGCGTCACGCCCGGTGCGCTCGCCGTCCGCACCGCGTCCAGGCAGCGTGCGACGACCCGGCCGGCCTCGCGCATCAGCTCGATCTCGGCGGGCGTCTTCAGCTCGATGGTCACGCGTCGTCTCACCGGCGCGACAGTAGCCCGCGATCGGTACCCCGGCCCGAATCACATCGATGTCGTTCGTCCACAGTGTGGATGGAGCCTGTGGATCGAATGACACGACTGTCATTCGATCCCCACTGTGGACAACCCCTGGGGACAACCCGGGTGTGTCCGGCGCCCGCGTTCGGTCCCGGCCACCCCGGGGGACCCCGCCGGCATGGGTCGCTTCACCGGCAAGGTCGTCATCGTCACGGGCGGGGGCTCCGGGATCGGCGCGGCCGCCGCGCACCGGTTCGCCGCCGACGGCGCCACCGTCGTCATCGCCGGCCGCTCGCAGGACAAGCTCGACAAGACCGTGGCCGACGCGCCGGCGGGGTCCACGATCGTCGCGAAGGCCTGCGACACCTCCGACCAGGACGCGGTCACGCACCTCGTCGACGAGGTCGCCCGCGAGCACGGTCGCCTCGACACGCTCGTGAACAACGCGGCGATCGCCCGTCCGGGCACCGTCGCCGAACTCGACGCCGACACCTGGCGCGAGGTCATGGCCACGGACGTCGACGGCGTCTTCTACGCCTCGAAGGCCGCGATCGACCACCTCAAGGCCACCCGCGGCAGCATCGTCAACGTCGGCTCCGTGTCGGGCCTCGGCGGCGACTGGGGCATGGCCGCCTACAACGCCGCCAAGGGCGCGGTGGTCAACCTGACCAACGCCATGGCGCTCGACCACGGGCCCGACGGCGTCCGCGTGAACGCCGTGCACCCCTCGCTCACCGCCACCGACATGAGCGAGGGGATCCGGGAGGACGACGAGGTCATGGACAAGTTCCGCGACCGGATCCCGTTCGGCCGCCCCGCGGAGCCCGCCGAGGTCGGCGACGTCATCGCCTTCCTGGCCAGCGACGACGCGCGCTTCGTCTCCGGCGCCCACGTGCCCGTCGACGGCGGGCTCGGCGCCTCGAACGGCCAGCCCCGGATGTGAGCGGTCAGCCCGACACCTTCTGCTCGCCGGGCTCCAGCCACACGTACTCGGACGGGTCGATCGCCTCGGTCGCCTTCTCGTACTCGAGCATGTAGCCCGGCCAGTTGGTGATGATCCGGCCGGTCTCGTCGCGGTACCAGGAGTCGCACGCCTGCCAGGCCGTGCCCTCGAACCGCGCCTGCACCTCGGCGTCGGAGGCCGCCTCCACCTCGGGGCGGACCTCCGCCGCCGCCGCACCGCGGCGGTCGGCCTCCTGCAGCGCCGTCCGCACGTAGCGGGCCTGCGACTCGAGGTAGACGATGATCGAGCCGCCCGACGTGTTCGTGTTCGGGCCGTACATGACGAACAGGTTGGGGAAGCCGGGCACGGTCATCCCCAGGTGGGCGTGGGGGCCGCCGGCCCACTCCTCGCGCAGCGAGCGCCCGTCCCGGCCGTGGACCTCCATGGGGAACATGAAGCTCGTCGTCCGGAAGCCCGTGCCCCAGATGATGGTGTCGACCTCGTGCAGCCGCCCGTCCTTCGTGCGGACTCCCGTGGCCTCGATCCGCTCCACGGAGTCGGTGACGACCTCGACGTTGTCGCGCTGCAACGCCGGCAGCCAGTAGGAGCTGAACAGCACCCGCTTGCACCCGAAGGTGTAGTCGGGCCAGACCTTGCGGCGGACCTCCGGGTCGCGCAGCTGGTGACGCATGAAGATCTGCGCCTTCAGCCGGAGCACCGGCCCGACGGTCCGCGGGTGACGGATCGAGGCGGTCAGCGACTCCAGGTAGAGCCGCTTGAGGCCCCACCGCCGCAGGCGCTGCACCCCGGGCACCTTGATGAGGCGCTGCACGGAGCGCGGATAGGGCAGGTTCTTGCGCGGCAGGAACCAGTTCCCGGTCCGCTGGAAGACCGACAGCTTCCCGACGACGGGTGCGATGGCCGGCACGAACTGGACGGCGCTCGCGCCCGTGCCGATCACGGCGACCTTCCGGCCCGTGAGGTCGTGGTCGTGGTCCCAGGCCGCGGAGTGGAACTCCGTCCCGGCGAAGTCCTCCCGGCCGGGGATCGCCGGGATCGACGGCTGGGCGAGCTGGCCGGTCGCGATGACGACGGCGTCGGCCGTGTACTCGTCGCCCTGCTCGGTCTCGACGCGCCAGAGGGTGGCCTCGTCGTCCCAGCGACAGGCCGTGACCTTCGTGTTCGGCCGCACGAGCCCGTCCACCGAGTGCTCGCGCGCGACGGCGCGGAGGTACTCGAGGATCTCCTCCTGCGGGGAGCAGAGCCGCGACCACGACCGCTGCTGCGCGAACGAGTACGAGTACAGGTGGCTCGGGACGTCACAGGCCGCACCGGGGTAGGTGTTCGCGAGCCAGGTACCGCCGATGCCGGGAGCGGCATCCAGGATGGTGACGTCGGTGTAGCCGTGGGCGCGCAGCTCGATGGCCGCCCCGATCCCGCCGAATCCCGCTCCGATGACGACGACGCGTCTGCCCATGTGGTCGAGCTCCTTGCTCCGCCTACGGCCGTGGTGGCGGGACCGTACGCTAGCAGTCATGGCTGACGGTTTACTCGTTTTCGACGGCCGGTGCGGATTCTGCACGCGCAGCGTCGGCTGGGTCCGCGCGCTGGACCGGCGCGGGCGGATCGAGCTGCGGCCCTACCAGGAGCCCGGCGTGCCCGAGTCGATCGGCACCGACGCCGCCACGTGCAGCGAGGCGGTGCAGTGGCAGGGCCCGGACGGGGTGCGCCTCGCCGGGGCGGCCGCGGTCAACGCGGTGCTCGACACCGTCACCGGCACCCGGCTCCCCTCGACGGTGTACCGCGCGACGGCGGGTCTGCAGGAGCGGGCCTACCAGTGGGTCGCCGACCACCGCGGCCGCTTCCCGGGCATGACGCCGTACTGCGAGTCGCACCCGTCCGAGTGCGCCGGCTGACTCACCCTGCCAGGGCCCGCTGCACCTGTCCCGCCACCGACATCAGCAGCGCGTCCCGGCCCGGCGCCGCCGCCAGCTGCACCGCGGCCGGGAGGGACGCCCCGGCGTCCACGGGCAGCGTGACGGCGGGCTGGCCGGTGTGGTTGTACAGCGGGGTGTGCCCGTAGAACCGGCCCATCGAGGTCAGGGTCACGAGCCCGTTCCGGTCGACGGAACCCCAGCGGTCGACCAGCGGTGCCGTCCCCCGCATCGTGGGCGTGAGCAGCACATCGACGTCGTCGAGCTGGTCGAGCAGCCGGTCGCCGAGCCGCTCCCCGTGGGCGACCGCCGCCGCCACGGCTGCCTCGGGCAGCAGCGAACCCGCCCGGACCAGGTCGCGGATCCGCGGCTCCAGCCGCTCCGGGTGATCGGCGGTCGCGGCCGCGTCCGCGAGCCCCCGCAACATCCGGGTCACGACGGCGAGCGCCGCCGTCTGGGCCCGGTCGGTCCGCATCCGAACCGGGACGACCCGGTGCCCCGCCGCGGCGAGCCGATCGGCGACGAGCCGGACCGCGCCGCCCACGTACGGGTCGAGCCGTTCCGGCGGCGCCAGCGGCAGCGGGTCGACGGCCACGCCCACCCGTAACCGCCCGGGATCGACGTCCAGGGCCGCGCGCAAGGAGGTGCCGAACGACCCGACGGCGTCGTAGAAGGAAGCCGCGAGGGCGAGCTCGCGGGTGAGGCAGCCCGTCGTCGAGAGCCCGCGCCACCCGCCCGAGCCGGGCATCGTCCCCGTCGTCGGCTTGAAGCCGGGCAGCCCGCAGCAGGCGGCCGGGATGCGGATGGAGCCGGCGCCGTCGCTGGCCGTCGCGAGGTCCACGACGCCCGCCGCGACGGCCGCCGCCGACCCGCCCGAGGAGCCGCCGGGGGTGTGCCCGAGAGCGAGCGGGTTGCGGGTGACGCCGTGGGCGGCCGAGTCGGTGACGCCGAACGCGGCGAGCTCGGGCAGCGTCGTGCGCCCAATCGGCACCATCCCGGCCGCGCGGATGGCCGCCGCGAACGCGTCGTCGGCCGCACCCGCCGTCGTGAAGGCGCGGCTGCCCCAGCCGGTCACCTCCCCGGCGACGCCGACGTCGTCCTTGAGCGCGATCGGCAGCCCGCGCAGGGGTGGCCCGCCGCCGGTGGCGGGGGACGGGTCGTCGTCGATCGCGACGAAGGCGTTCAGCGCGCGCGCCTCGTGGGCTCGCTGGATCGCCGCGGCGACCGGATCGGGGGCGGACACCCGCGGCACGCTAGTGCCCGGCGACGCCCGTGGTGCCGGTCGAGGCGGACCCGGCGACCACACGCCGTCCGGCGCCCACGACCGACTGTGACGTGGGTAACATCGGTGTATGGGTATCCACCTCAACCCCTACCTGCACTTCGCCGACTCCGCCCGGGCCGCGATGGAGTTCTACCGCGACGTCCTCGGCGGGACGCTGAACGTGATGACCTTCGGCGACATGGGCTCGGACGGCCCCGAGGCCCGCCAGGTGATGCACGCGCAGCTCGAGACCGAGCAGGGCATCGTCCTGATGGCCTCGGACACCCCGCCCGGGATGGACCGTCCGTCCGGGTCCTCGGTCTCCGTGAGCCTCTCCGGCGACGACGGTGACCGGCTCCGCCGGTGGTTCGAGCAGCTGTCGGCCGAGGGCACCGTCTCCGTCCCCCTCGAGAAGCAGATGTGGGGTGACGAGTTCGGGCAGTGCACCGACCGGTTCGGCGTGACCTGGCTGGTCAACATCGCCCAGCCGCAGGGCTGAGACCCGCCGCTCCTGGTGTGATGGGCGCGTGAGCGAGTCGCGTGGTGCGATCCTGCCGCTCTACGCGGCCGGGTTCGTCACCGCCTTCGGCTCGCACGGGATCGCGGCCAACCTGGGGTTCACGGGAGACCTCGGCGGCCAGCTCGTCACCCTCGGCATCCTGCTCGCGCTCTACGACGGCGCGGAGATCGTGCTCAAGCCCGTGTTCGGCGCGCTCGCCGACCGCGTGGGCCTGCGCCCGGTGCTGCTCGGGGGCCTCTTCGGCTTCGCCCTGGCCTCGGCCGCCTTCGTGCTGGTGGGCAACCCGGCCCTGCTCGGCCTCGCCCGCTTCGCCCAGGGTGCGGCCGCGGCCGCGTTCTCCCCCTCGGCGGGCGCCCTCATCGGCCGGATCTCCCCCACGACGGGCCAGGGCCGCGCGTTCGGCGGGTACGGCGCCTGGAAGGGTCTCGGGTACACGGCGGGACCGCTGCTCGGCGGGGTGCTGGTCGCGGCCGGCGGCTACCCGCTGCTCTTCACCGTCCTCACAGTGCTCGCGATCGCCGTCTTCGTGTGGGCCGTGATCATCGTCCCCGACCTGCCCCCGCTCCCCCGGCGCCGCCAGGGGCTCGGGCAGGCGTTGCGCGGCCTGACCGACCCGGGTTTCCTCCCCCCGACCCTGGCGCTGGCCGCCGGCGCCGCCGCCCTGTCCTGCGGCGTCGGCTTCCTGCCGCTGGTCGGGGTGACCGACGGACTCTCCCCCGTCGTGACGGGCGCGGCGGTCTCGGTGCTCGCCGTGGTCGCGGCGATCACCCAGCCCGTCGTCGGGCGGGTCCGCGACGCGGGCCGGCTCGCCGACCGCACCGCCCTCGTCGTCGGGACCCTCCTGACCGCGGTCGGGCTCGCCGTCCCCGCCGTCGTCGGGCACCTGGTGGGCCTGCTGGTCGCGGCGGCCGTCATCGGTGTCGGCACCGCCGTCATCACCCCGGTGGCGTTCGCGGTCCTCGCGGCGTGGAGCCCGCCCGAGCGCATCGGGCAGACGATGGGCTCGGCCGAGATCGGACGTGAGATCGGAGAGGCGGGCGGCCCGTTCCTCACCGGCGTGCTCGCCGCCGCGCTCGGGCTCGGGGGCGGGTTCCTGGGGATCGCCGTGCTGGTCGCGCTCACCGCGGCGGGGGGCCTGCAGGTCCGCCGGCGCGCGGCGTGATGGCGCGTTCCGACTCCGGCGAATCGGTGCTGGAGCGCGTGCTGCGCGTCCTCGAGTGCTTCACCCCCGAGACGCCCGCCCTGTCCGTCACCGCCATCGCCCACCGCGCGGACCTGCCCCCGACGACCGCGTCCCGGCTGGTCGCGGACCTCGTCGGGCACGGCCTGCTCGTCCGCGACGGCGCCCGGCTGCGCGTGGGGACGCGGCTGTGGGAGCTCGGCGCGCGGGCGTCGTCGACGCTCTCGCTGCGCGAGACCGCCATGCCGGTGCTCGAGGACCTGCACCGGGCCGTCGGCCACCACGCCCAGCTCGGGGTCCTCGACGGCGACGAGGTGCTCTTCGTCGAGCGGCTCTCGGCGGAACACGCGGTGATCAACCTGACCCGGATCGCCGCCCGGCTCCCGCTGCACGTCTCGTCCTCGGGCCTCGTCCTGCTCGCGGCCGCCTCGACGACTCTCCAGGAGCGGGTCCTCGCCCGCCCGCTGGCCGGTTTCACGCGGAACACGATCACCGACGCCCGGGTGCTGCGCGCCCGCCTCGCCGAGGTCCGCGACCGCGGCGTCGCGCTCTGCCCCGGCTACGTCCACCCCGACGCCACCGGGGTCGCGGTGCCGGTCCGCGACCACGCGGGACACGTGGTCGCGGCGGTCTCGGTCGTGGTGCCGAACGACGGCGAGGCCGCGCGCACGGTGCCCGCGCTGACGGAGGCGGCGCGGCGCATCCGGGCCCGCCTCGACCCTTCGTGACGGCAGGTCCGCCCATTCAACGGGCGGGCGCTTCCGGCCCACCGGCGCGGGGCCGCACCCTTCCGCCATGAGCTCGCTGGTGGTGACCGCCAAGGACGTCGTCGCCGACGGCGTCGTCGCCCTGACCCTCGCCCGGCCCGACGGCGGGCGGCTCCCGGACTGGACGCCCGGCGCCCACGTCGACCTGACCTTCGACTCCGGGGCCACGCGGCAGTACTCGCTCTGCGGGGACCGGTGGGACCCGGCGTCGTACCGGGTGGCGGTGCTGCGCGAGCCGGACGGCCGGGGCGGCTCGCGCCACGTGCACGACGTGCTGCAGGTGGGGGACCGGGTCGGGCTCGGCGGGCCCCGCAACCACTTCCCGCTCGTGCCTGCCCCGCGGTACCGCTTCGTGGCCGGTGGCATCGGCGTCACCCCGCTGCTGCCGATGATCGCCGCGGCGCGGGTGCTCGGCGCGGACTGGACGCTGCTCTACGGCGGCCGGCGACGGGCCTCGATGGCGTTCCTCGACGAACTCCCGCCGGAGCACACCACGGTCGTCCCGCAGGACGAGCAGGGCCTGCTGCCGCTCGCGTCGTGGCTCGGTTCCCCCGACGCCGACACGGTGGTCTACGCCTGCGGTCCGGAGCCGCTCCTCGCGGCCGTCGCGGCGGTCGTCCCGGCCGATCGGCTGCGCGTCGAGCGGTTCACCACCACCGAGGTCGCCGCCCCCGTCCGCGAGGACCCCTTCACCGTCGAGCTGGCGCGGACCGGCGTCACGCTCACCGTCGACGCCTCGCTCTCCGTCCTCGAGGCCGCGCGGCGGGCCGGTGCCACGACGCTGTCCTCGTGCGAGCGCGGCACCTGCGGGACGTGCGAGACGACCGTGCTCGCGGGTGTCCCCGACCATCGCGACCAGGTCCTCGCCGACCACGAGCGGGCCGCCGGCGACTGCATGTTGCCGTGCGTCTCGCGTGCCGCCTCCGACCACCTCGTCCTGGACCTGTGATGACCGCTGCCGATCTCGCCCCCGTCTCCCACGTCGACCCGTTCGCCGTCGAGGTCCTCACCGACCCGCTGCCGTTCCAGGCCGCGCTGCGCGACGCCGGCGCCGTCGTCCACCTCGCCGCCCACGACCTCTACGCCATGGGCCGCTACGCCGAGGTCCGCGCGGCCCTCACCGACTGGCAGCGGTTCTGCTCGTCGGCCGGGGTCGGACTGTCGAACTTCCGCACCGAGCCCCCGTGGCGCCCGCCGTCGTTGCTGCTCGAGGCGGATCCGCCCCACCACGACGCCCCCCGTCGTGTCCTCGCCGCGATCCTCGGGCCGCGCGCGCTGCGCCGGTGGCGCGACCGGTGGTTCGCCGCGGCGGTCGAGCACGTCGACGCGCTGCTCGGGACCGGTGGCCGCCCCGTCGAGGTCGACGGGATGGCCGCGCTCGCCGAGGCGTTCCCGCTGCGGGTGTTCCCGGACGCGGTGGGCATCGCCCGGGAGGGCCGGGAACACCTCCTGCCCTACGGCGAGTACCTGTTCAACGCGTTCGGGCCGCACAACGAGCTCGTCGCGGCCGGGGCCGTGGCGGCCGGCGGACACGCGGCGTGGGTGAACGCGCAGTGCGCCCGGGAGACGCTCGCCGACGAGGGTTTCGGCGCCGACATCTGGGCCGCCGCCGACCGCGGGGACCTCACCGTCGACCAGGCCCCGCTGGTGGTCCGTTCGCTGCTCTCGGCGGGGGTCGACACCACCGTGCACGGTCTCGGCTGGGTGCTCCACGGCATGGCCACGCACCCCGACCAGTGGGACCGCTACCGCCGCGACCCGGCCCGACGACGGGTGTGCTTCGACGAGGCGGTCCGCTGGGGCTCCCCGGTGCAGACGTTCTTCCGCACCGCCGAGGTCGACGTGCCGATCGGCGACACCGTGGTGCCGGAGGGGTCGAAGATCCTCATGTACCTCGGGTCGGCGAACCACGACCCGCGGCACTGGGACGGCCCGCAGCGCTTCGACCTGGACCGGGACCCGTCGGGCCACGTCGGCTTCGGGTTCGGGCTGCACCAGTGCGTCGGGCAGCACGTCGCCCGCCTCGAGGCCGACGCCCTGCTCGCTGCCCTGGCCGACCGCGTCGAGCGGATCGAGCCCGCGGGCGACCCGGTGCGGCGGGCCAACAACACGATGCGGGAGTGGGCCTCGCTGCCGCTGCGGCTGCACCCGTCGTGACGGAACCGCCGACGGTCGCCGCGCCGTGGTGGAGACAAGGGGAATCGAACCCCTAACCCCCGCCTTGCAAAGGCGGTGCTCTGCCAATTGAGCTATGTCCCCGTGGAGGGTCAGGACGCGCGCGTCGCCTCGCGCCAGACCTCCGCCGCCGGGCGCTCCTGCTGCTTGCGCCGCACGAGGTGGGCCACCCCGTACGCCGCCGCGACGATCACGACCAGCTTCTTCACGCCACCACGCTAGCAGCCCCCACCGGCACCCGTTCTGCGATAGGACTCGGGGGACGACGACGTCGACCGCCCCGGGAGGGCTCATGGCGCACGCCTACGTGGTGGGCACGTTCGACACGAAGGGCGACGAGCTCCGCTACGTCGCCGACGCGATCCGGGCCGCAGGGCACGAGGTGACGGCGGTCGACGTCGGGACCTCGGACCCCGACGCCCGGCGGGCGGACGTGACGCCCGCCGAGATCGCCGATCGCAGCGCCTTCACGGGCGACCGGGGCACGTCCGTGGCCGCGATGACCGAGGCGTTCGAGCGGTGGCTGCCGGAGCAGCACCCCGACGGGGTGATCGGGCTCGGCGGCTCCGGCGGCACCGCGCTGATCACGCCGGCGCTGCAGCGGCTGCCGGTGGGCGTCCCGAAGATCGTGGTGTCGACCGTGGCCTCGGGGAACACCGCGCCGTACGTCGGCTCGTCCGACATCACGCTGATGTACTCCGTCACCGACGTCGCCGGGCTCAACCGCATCAGCCGCGTGGTCCTGTCGAACGCCGCGCACGCCCTGGCGGGGGCGTTGTCCGCGCCGCCGGTCGAGGCGGTCGACAAGCCGGCCCTGGGGCTGACGATGTTCGGGGTCACCACGCCGTGCGTCACGGCCGTGACCGAGCAGCTCGCCGACGCCTACGACTGCCTCGTCTTCCACGCCACCGGCACCGGCGGGCGGGCGATGGAGAAACTGGTCGACGACGGGCTGGTCGCCGGGGTCGTCGACGTCTCCACCACCGAGATCGCGGACCTCGTGGCCGGCGGGATCATGGCGGCGACCGAGGACCGCCTCGGAGCCGTCGCCCGACGACGGGTCCCGTGGGTCGGCAGCGTGGGCGCGCTCGACATGGTCAACTTCGGGGCGCCCGACACCGTGCCCGAGCACTACCGCGGCCGGACCCTCTACGAGCACAACGCGCAGGTGACCCTGATGCGCACCACCCCCGAGGAGTGCCGCGCCGCCGCGCGCTTCCTCGCGGCGGGGCTCAACGCCTGCGAGGGCCCGGTCCGCCTGGTCTTCCCGACGGCGGGTGTCTCGGCCCTCGACGTCGCCGGCGGCCCCTTCGCCGACCCCGAGGCGACGACGGCACTGCTCGAGACCCTCCGGTCCGCACTGCGGCAGACCGACGACCGGCGGCTCGTCGAGACCGATCTGCACGTGAACGACCCGGCGTTCGCGGCGACGCTGGTCGAGAACCTGCACGACGTGATGCGAGAGGGAGCCGAATGAGTCGGCAGGAGATCGTCGAACGGTTGCGCGAGAAGGTGGAGCGCGGTGAACCGATCGTCGGAGGCGGCGCCGGAACGGGGTTGTCGGCGCGGTGCGAGGAGGCGGGCGGGATCGACCTCATCGTCATCTACAACTCGGGGCGCTACCGGATGGCGGGCCGCGGATCGCTCGCCGGACTGCTCGCCTACGGCAACGCGAACGAGATCGTGGTGGAGATGGCGGCGGAGGTGTTGCCCGTCGTCCGACACACCCCGGTACTCGCGGGCGTGAACGGCACCGACCCGTTCATGCTGCGTGGCCGATTCCTCCGTGAACTCGCCGACCTCGGCTTCGCGGGAATCCAGAACTTCCCGACCGTCGGCCTCATCGACGGCACCTTCCGCGCCAATCTCGAGGAGACCGGGATGGGGTTCGCCCACGAGGTGGACCTCGTCGCCGCGGCCCGCTCCCACGACCTGCTGACCACGCCCTACGTCTTCTCCGCCGACGACGCCCGCGCGATGGCCCGGGCCGGGGCGGACGTGGTCGTCTGCCACATGGGCCTCACGACGGGCGGATCCATCGGCGCGGAGACCGCGAAGTCGCTGGACGACTGCGTCGCCCTCACCGACGAGTGGGGCGCCGCCGCCCGCGAGGTCCGCGACGACGTCCTCGTCCTCGTGCACGGCGGCCCCGTGTCCGCGCCGGCCGACGCCGCGTACGTGCTCGAGCGCGCGACGACCTGCCACGGTTTCTACGGCGCCAGCAGCATGGAACGGCTGCCCACCGAGGAGGCACTGACCGCCCGCACCCGGGAGTTCACGGGACTTCGCCTCCCGACGAACTGACAGCGCGTCCGGCTCGTGTGAGGCTCACGACTCCCGCATTTCGTGCCACTGACGGGTGAGATACCCCCGGCCGCTCGCGTGGTGGCGAATTCTTGCTAATGTGAAAGTGTCGGATTCCAATTCGGCCGCATTTCCCCCCGCGAGCACGACCATGACTTCCGAGGAGTACCGCCAGATGGCCCAGAAGACCGTCGTCACGTTGGTGGACGACCTGACCGGTGAGGAGTCCGAGGACATCACGACGGTCGAGTTCGCACTCGACGGCGTGACCTACGAGATCGACCTCGACGACAAGAACACCGCCGAACTGCGGGACACGCTCGCGCAGTACGTCGCGGCGGCACGGCGCACGGGGGGACGTCGCGCCGGCGCCACCGGACGGCGACGCTCGGGTGGTGCCGGGACCGGCACCCCGCGCGCCACCTCGCCCGGCGGGTATGACCGCGAGACCTCCAAGCAGATCCGCGAGTGGGCCCGGAGCGAGGGGTTCGAGGTGTCCGACCGCGGCCGCGTCCCGAACAACGTCGTGGAGGCCTGGGAGGCCCGCGGCAAGAACGGCACCACGGCAGCCGCGTTCTCCGGCTGACACGCCGAACGCCGAAGGGCCCCGGAGCACGGCTCCGGGGCCCTTGGGCGTGTCTGCGGGGAGTGGGCCCAGATGGATTTGAACCATCGACCTCGTCGTTATCAGCGACGCGCTCTAACCAACTGAGCTATGGGCCCGAACGGTGACGAGGTTACCGGAGGGTGTCCGGGTCCCCCGCCACCGGGGGTGGTCCTCAGTCCCGCTCGGAGAGCGTGACCTCGATGCCGCCGGCGACGTCGGCGGAGATGTTGTAGATGAACGCCGAGACGCTCGCGAGCGCGGTGAACAGGATCGTGTTGACGACGCCGACGATCGCCGCCACGCCGAACACGCCGCCCGCGGTGATCAGCTGTCCCCCGCCGCCCCCGTCCGAGGTGAGGTCCTGGTAGGTGCCGTTCAGCTGCGCCCAGACGCCCATGCCGTCGAGGACCGCGTAGAGCACGCCCACCGCGAACATCCAGACGAAGAACAGCGCCACGCCCAGCACCAGGGCGAGCTTGAGGACCGACCACGGGTCGAAGCGCTTCACCTGCAGGCTCGCCCGGCGGGGCACCTTGCCGCGGACCGGCCGGGCGCTCGGGAGGTCGTCGTCGTCGAGCGCGTCGAATTCGGGCTCCGGCTCGCGGCGCGATCCGGTCCGCATGCCGAGCTGCTCCGGGGAGAGCTGGTTGGTCGGGGCGTCGATGAGCGCCGTCGAGGAGCGCTGACCCTGGCCCCCCGCCGGACCCTGACCCGGTCCCCCGGGCCGCGGCGTGCCGGCGGCCGGGGTGCCCGGACCGGGGGCGGTGCCGGGGGTCGACGAGGGCGGGGCACCCGTCGGGAGCGGGCCCGTCGGCGGACGCCGGTCCGACGCCGGGGCCTCGCCCCGCGGCTCGCCGTCGCGGCCCGACGACGGGGCCGGTTCCGCCGTGCCGCGCGCGCCGGAGCGCTGCCACGGCGGCGGCGGGCCGCCCGCCGGGGCGGACCCGCCCTTGCCGGGCGCGTCCTCACCCGTCGCGCTGGTGACGATCGTGTCCTCGGCGGAGGCGGTGCCCTTGCCGGCCGGTGCCGCTCCGCCCTTGCTCTCGTCCGGTGTGCTCACGTGGCTCGTTCCGTCGTCGGGTCGGGAGGAGGGTCCGGGGCCGGCCCCGTCCCTCACAGCAGCGTGTCGGGCGCCTGGTCCGGGCCGCCGACGTCCGGGTCGGTGGCGTTCTCGGCGTTGCGGGCCACGGCGAGCAGGGTGGCGTTCTCGCCGAGGTTCATCAGGCGGACGCCCTTGGTCTGGCGGCCGGCCTTGCGGACCTCCCGTGCCGTGGTCCGGATGACGCCGCCGCTCGAGGTGATGGCGTACAGCTCGTCCTCCAGCTCCACGATGAGGGCGCCGACCAGGGTGCCGCGCCGCCGGTCGTACTGCAGCGTCAGCACGCCCTTCCCGCCGCGGCCCTGCACCGGGTAGTCCTCGATCGGCGTCCGCTTCGCGTAGCCGCCACCGGTCGCGACCAGCAGGAACGTCCCGTCGCGCACCACGCCCAGCGAGAGCAGCTCGTCGCCGGAGTTGAAGCGCATCCCCATCACGCCCGATGTCGCGCGGCCCATCGGGCGCAGAACCTCGTCGGTGGCCGAGAAGCGGATCGACTGGCCCTCGGCGGAGACGAGCAGCAGGTCGTCGTCGCCGGAGCAGAGCACGGCCCCGACGAGCTCGTCGTTGTCCCGCAGGTTGATGCCGATCAGGCCACCGGAGCGGTTGGAGTCGAAGTCCGAGAGCTTGGACTTCTTCACCAGGCCGCTCTTCGTGGCGAGCACCAGGTAGGGCGCCGCCTCGTAGTCGGTGATCTGCATGACCTGGGCGATCTGCTCCTCGGGCTGGAACGCGAGGAGGTTCGCCACGTGCTGGCCGCGGGCGTTGCGCGTCGCCTCGGGCAGCTCGTAGGCCTTGGCCCGGTACACGCGGCCCTTGTTCGTGAAGAACAGCAGCCAGTCGTGCGTGGAGCAGACGAAGAAGTGGGCGACGATGTCGTCCTGCTTGAGCGTCGCGCCCTGCACGCCCCGGCCGCCGCGCTTCTGGGCGCGGTAGAGGTCGGTCTTCGTGCGCTTCGCGTAGCCGGTGCGCGTGATGGTGACGACGACGTCCTCGACGGCGATGAGGTCCTCGTCGGCGACCTCGCCGTCGTAGCCCAGGAGCCGCGTCCGGCGGTCGTCGCCGTGCTTCTCCACGATCTCGCCGAGCTCGTCGCGGACGATCTGCCGCTGGCGCTCGGGCCGGTCGAGGATGTCCTGCAGGTCGCGGATCGTCTCCTCGATCTCGGCCAGCTCGTCGATGATCTTCTGGCGCTCGAGGGCGGCGAGGCGACGCAGCTGCATGTCCAGGATCGCCTGCGCCTGGATGTCGTCGACCTCGAGGAGCTCCATGAGGCCGGTGCGCGCGACGTCGACGGTCTCCGAGCTGCGGATGAGTGCGATGACCTCGTCGAGCGCGTCGAGCGCCTTGACCAGGCCGCGCAGGATGTGGGCGCGCTCCTCGGCCTTGCGCAGGCGGTACCGCGTCCGCCGGACGATGACCTCGATCTGGTGGCGGATCCAGTGCCGGATCAGCTGGTCGAGCCGCAGCGTGCGCGGCACGCCGTCGACGATCGTCAGCATGTTGACGCCGAAGCTGAACTGCAGCTGCGAGTGCTTGTAGAGGTTGTTCAGCACCACCTTGGCCACCGCGTCGCGGCGCAGGGTGATGACGATGCGGCGGCCCACGCGGTCCGAGGACTCGTCGTTGATCTCGGCGATCCCGGTGACGCGGCCCTCGCGGACCATCGTCGCGATCGACTCGATGAGGTTGTCCGGGTTGACCTGGTAGGGCAGCTCGGTGACGACGAGGGTCGTGCGGCCCTTCGTGTCCTCCTCGACCTCCACCACGGCCCGCATCCGGATGGAGCCGCGGCCGGTGCGGTAGGCGGACTCGATGCCGTCCTTGCCGACGATGAGACCCGCCGTCGGGAAGTCGGGGCCCTTGACACGCTCCATGAGCGCCTCGAGGGTCTCCTCCTCCGAGGCCTCGGGGTGGTCCAGCGCCCACGTGGCGCCCTCGGCGACCTCGCGCAGGTTGTGCGGCGGGATGTTGGTCGCCATCCCGACCGCGATGCCGGCGGAGCCGTTGACCAGGAGGTTCGGGAACCGGCCTGGGAGGACCGCGGGCTCCTGGGTGCGGCCGTCGTAGTTGTCGACGAAGTCGACGGTCTCCTCGTCGATGTCCTGCAGCATGGCCATCGCGAGCGGCGTCAGCCGGCACTCGGTGTAGCGCATGGCGGCCGCGGGGTCGTTGCCCGGCGAGCCGAAGTTGCCCTGGCCGTCGATCAGCGGGTAGCGCATCGACCACGGCTGGGCGAGGCGCACGAGGGCGTCGTAGATCGCCGAGTCGCCGTGCGGGTGGTAGTTGCCCATGACGTCGCCGACGACGCGCGCGCACTTCACGTAGCTGCGGTCGGGGCGGAACCCGGAGTCGTACATCGAGTAGAGGACCCGGCGGTGCACCGGCTTGAGGCCGTCCTCCACCAGCGGCAGCGCGCGCCCGACGATCACGCTCATGGCGTAGTCGATGTAGGAGCGCTGCATCTCCTGCTGGATGTCGACCGGCTCGATCCGGTCGCCGGAACCCGGAGGCAGCGTCGTCTCGGTCACGCGGTGTCCACTCCACTCCTGAGCGCCCCCGGGGCGCGGCCGGTCACCGCGTCGAACACATCAGGGGCGTGCCCGTCCGCCGGACGCCGACACGCCGGGCCCGACACCCTCGATTCTACCGAGCGCGGGGACGATCACGTGGGCGCCCCGCGCAGGTTCCCGCCGGTCAGGTGCCGTGCGTCGGCACGGGGGCCGCCTCCGACCGGACGAGGTCCGCCTCACGCTCGACCGGGAGGAAGAGGACGTTGCGGCACCCGTCGTCGACACGGCGCGGCGCCCACCGTCCCCGCCAGGTGCGCGGGAGGTAGTCGAGCCCGGTGAGCTCGTCGACCACGTCCGCAACCGTCGCCCCGAACCGGGCGAGGTGGCGGTCCTCCAACTCGAGCATGAGGACGGGCCGGAAGCGCTCGAGCGTCGTCGCCGAGCCGGCCAGCAGGGTCGCCTCGGCGCCCTCGATGTCGACCTTCACCAGGTCGAGCCGCTCGAGCCCGGCCCCGGCGACCAGGTCGTCGAGTGTCGTCACCGCGACCGGCACCTCGTCGTGGCGGGCGAACTCGGCGTTCGAGCCGAGACCGACCGCACCCGTCGTCAGGAAGGCCCGGCCGTGGACCGGGAGCGGCCCGCGGCGCGGCAGCGACAGCGCCCCGTTCCCGGCGACCGCGCCGAGCGCGGCGCGGTGGACGGTGACCCGGCCCGCGGCGAGCAGCCGGCGGGTGGCCTCGACGAACGCCGCCGGGCCGGGCTGCGGCTCGACGGCGTGGACGTGCCCGCGCGGGCCGACCAGTCCGGCGAGCGTCCACGTGTAGAGGCCGAACTCGGCGCCGACGTCGACGCACACCGATCCCGGACCGACGAACGCCGCGAGCCCCGTGACCTCGTCCTCGAGGAACCACGCGTGCGGTGCCACCGTCCGTAGCAGTCGGCTCAACCCAGCGGTGGGGTCCACTGCGCCATGCCCTCCCCCCGACACGTCCGGACGGACGCGCCGGGGGGAGGGTAGCGATCGACGTTTCCCGTGGAACGACGCCCGCGACGATCAGACGTCGAGGAAACGGACGTCCTTGGCGTTCCGCGTGATGAACGACCGTCGGGACTCGACGTCCTCGCCCATGAGCACGCTGAACAGCTCGTCGGCGGTGGCGGCGTCGTCCAGCGTCACCTGCATCATCAGCCGGGTCTCCGGGTCCATCGTGGTCTCCCAGAGCTCCTTGGCGTTCATCTCGCCGAGGCCCTTGTACCGCTGGATGCCCTCGTCCTTGTTGATCTTCTTGCCCGCCGCGCGCCCGGCCTCGAGCAGCGCGTCACGCTCGCGGTCGGAGTACGCGAACTCCGGCTCGGCGTTGCGACCGCCCCACTTGATCTTGTACAGCGGCGGCATCGCGAGGAACACGTGGCCGTTCTCGATCAGCGGGCGCATGAACCGGAACAGCAGTGTCAGCAGCAGCGTCCGGATGTGCTGGCCGTCGACGTCGGCGTCGGCCATCAGCACGATCTTGTGGTAGCGCAGCTTCGTGAGGTCGAACTCGTCGTGGATGTTCGTGCCCAGCGCCGTGATGATCGACTGGACCTCGTTGTTCTTGAGGACGCGGTCGATCCGGGCCTTCTCGACGTTGATGATCTTGCCGCGGATCGGCAGGATCGCCTGGAACATCGAGTCGCGGCCGGACTTCGCGGAGCCGCCCGCCGAGTCGCCCTCGACGATGTAGACCTCGCTGCGCGACGGGTCGTTCGATCGGCAGTCGGCGAGCTTGCCGGGCAGGCCACCGAGGTCGCCGGCCGTCTTGCGCCGCACGAGCTCCCGGGCCTTGCGGGCCGCCATGCGCGCCTGCGCGGACCCCACCGCCTTGTTGATGATGGTCTTCGCGTCGGCCGGGTTGCGCTCGAACCAGTCGGCGAGGTGCTCGTTGCACACCCGCTGGACGAAGGACTTCACCTCGGTGTTGCCGAGCTTCGTCTTCGTCTGGCCCTCGAACTGCGGCTCGGCCACCTTCACCGACACGATCGCGGCGAGGCCCTCGCGGATGTCGTCGCCGGTCAGCGCCGGGTCCTTCTCCTTGATGAGCTTCTTGTCGCGCGCGTAGCGGTTCACCGTCGTGGTGAGCGCCGCGCGGAAGCCCTCCTCGTGGGTGCCGCCCTCGGTGGTGTTGATCGTGTTGCAGAAGGTGTAGACCGACTCGGAGTAGCCCGAGTTCCACTGCATCGCGACCTCGACCTGGTGGCCGGTGCCCTCCGCGGTGAAGCCGACCGGCTTCTTGTGGATCGGGTCCTTCGAGTGGTTGATGAAGGCGACGAAGTCCTCGAGGCCGCCCGGGTAGTGGAAGGTCCGCTCCTTGACCTTCGCGACGTAGCCCTCGGCGTCCGGGGTGTCGTCGACCGTCTCCCCGTCCTCGGTCTCGGGCTTGCGCTCGTCGCGCAGGTTGATGGTCAGCCCCTTGTTGAGGAAGGCCATCTCCTGGAGGCGCCGCGAGATCGTCTCGAGGTTGTACGTCGTGGTCTCGAAGATGTCCGGGTCAGCCCAGAACGTGATCGTGGTGCCGGTCTTCTTCGTCTTCCCGGCCTCGGTCAGCTTGCCGGGGACCGAGTGGTCGTAGTGCTGGGTCCAGATCTGCCCGTCGCGGTGGATCTCGACGTCGAGCGCCGTGGAGAGCGCGTTCACGACGGAGACACCGACCCCGTGCAGGCCACCGGAGACCGCGTACGACTTGTCGTCGAACTTGCCGCCGGCGTGCAGCACGGTCAGCACGACCTCGACGGCGGGCTTCTTCTCCACCGGGTGCTCGTCGACCGGGATACCGCGCCCGTCGTCGGTCACCGAGATGCCGCCGTCGGCCAGCATCGTCACCGTCACCGACGAGGCGTAGCCCGCCATCGCCTCGTCGACCGCGTTGTCCACCACCTCCCAGATGAGGTGGTGCAGACCGCGCTCGCCGGTGGACCCGATGTACATGCCGGGCCGCTTGCGGACCGCCTCGAGCCCCTCGAGGACGGTGATGGACGACGCGCTGTAGTCGTTGTTCTTCTTCGCCGCAGCCACGAGCCTCGGAGTCTCCCTACGTCGAGCGCGGGCGAGAGATCGCCCGGACGTCCACTCCAGTCTACTGGTCCACCCCCGCGGGAATGGCCCGGACGGCATGTTGAGCGCGTCGCAGAGCGCCTGGGCGCGTGAGGGGAGGGTCCGGACGGCGGGTCGGGCGGTCATCGGGCGCCTGGGCGCGGTCAACGGGCGCTGAGAGGCCCGACGCGCCATCCGGGTCAGCCGTACGTGTCGCGGGGCCCGCGACCCGACACGTGGCGCGGACCGCGCCGCCAGCTCGGCGCCGTCGGGCCGTGGATGCGCATGGCCTTCACGACGTCGGGTCCGAGGCCGGCGGCGATGCGCCCGAGGAGCTGGCGCTGCAGCAGCCGCAGCTGGGTCGCCCACGCCGTCGAGTCCGCCTGCACGGTCAGCTCCCCGTCGCGCAGCGCCGTGGGCGTCGCGTGCTCGGCCACCTCCTGCCCCACCAGCTCGGCCCACCGCCCGAAGACCGACCCGTTCGCCAATCGGGGCGCCCAGCCCCGCTGGGTGGAGAGCCGGGAGGCGAGCCGGCCGAGCGTCTGCGGGTCGCGGTCGTCCGCGCCCGGGCCGGACCACCGGCGACGGCGACGGCGGGTCCCGTCGGCCGGGTCGCGGCGGGCGGCGCGCCGGGGCCGGCCCGGGGTCACCCCGCGCTCCGCCTGCTGGGCCCGGGCGGCCGCCAGGGCGGCGCGGGCGATGTCGGCGCCGCGCGGACGCTCGGGGTCCGACCCGTGTGGGTCGGTCTCACCGGACTCGATGGGCTCCTCCGTACGACCACCCTCCGTGGCGGACGTTGCTCCGGACGAGGCGACGCGCGGCCCGAGTCGGGCGGGCGGGAGGACGACGGGGTCCGCCTCCGTGGTCGGGGTGTGGACGGCCAGGTCCGCCACGTCGAGCAGCCCCTGCAGGTCATCGGCCGGATCCGGTCGGCTGCGACGTCCCGGACGACGCTTCGGGGCCGAGTTGTCCACAGCATCCACAGGTCTGTCCCCAGCTCGTCCGCCGTCTTCACCGATTCGGCTCATCAGGAACCACCCCCGTCGACCGTCACGACGCCACTCCATCACGCACGGTGCCCGCCTCGATCACGTAGCGTGCACCACTCAGCACGGCGGGCACATCGTCGTCCACCGCCGCCGTCACGAGGACCTGCTCGGCCCGCGCGGCCGTCCGCGCGAGGGCGTCCCGGCGGCGGGCGTCGAGCTCGGCGAAGACGTCGTCGAGGACCAGGATCGGCTCCGACCCCTCCTCGCGGAGCAGCTCGAATCCGCCGAGGCGCAGCGACAGGGCGAGCGCCCAGGACTCGCCATGGCTGGCGAACCCCTTGGCCGGCCCCTCCCCGAGCGAGAGGTCGAGCTCGTCGCGGTGGGGCCCGACGAGGCACACCCCGCGCTCGATCTCCTGGTCGCGCCGTCGGCCGATCTCCTCGAGCAGCGCGATCTCCACCGCGGCGGCCAGCTCCGCGTGGGCGGCGCCCCCGGTGACGTCGTCCTGGCCCTCCACGGTGCCCGCGAGCTCGTCCACCGCGGCGACCCGCGAGCGGTAGCGCGCCCCGACCGGGACGGACTCGGGCGCGACGGAGGCGTAGGCCGCCGTGACGTGGGGGGCCAGCGCCGCGGCCAGCTGGATGCGGCCGGCGGTCAGCGCGGCGCCGGTGCGGGCGAGGTGGCTGTCCCAGACCTCGAGGGTGCCGGCCTCCCGGGCCCCGCGCGCCGACCGGGCCGACTTCAGCAGCGCCGACCGCTGCCGCAGCACCTTGTCGTACTCCGCCCGCACACCGGCCCACCGCGGCGCCCGGGCGACCAGCAGCTCGTCGAGGAACCCGCGGCGCTCGCCGGGGTCGCCCCGGACGAGCGCGAGGTCCTCCGGCGCGAAGACGACGGTGCGGACGATCCCCAGGATCTCGCGGGCCCGGGGCACCGGCGACCGGTTGACGCGGGCCCGGTTGGCCTTCCCCGGCTGGATCTCCACCTGGACGGTGAGCTCCCGGCCACCGTTCACCACGGTGGCCCGCACCTGCGCGGCGGCCGCCCCGCGCCGCACCAGCGGGGCGTCGGACGACACCCGGTGCGACCCCAGCGTGGCCAGGTAACCGACGGCCTCCACGAGGTTCGTCTTGCCCTGGCCGTTCGCCCCGACCAGCACGGACACCCCGGAGGAGAACGTCAGGTCGGCCTGGGCCCACGACCGGAAGTCGGTGACCGAGAGCTCCCGCACGTACACCTGTACTCCCGTCGCTGCGCTCGCCCCGGCGGCGGCCCTAACCGCCCGTCGGCGGCTCGTTCGCGGCCTCGCCCGCCTTGTGCACGGCGTGGCCGCCGAACTGGGCCCGGAGCGCCGCCACGGCCTTCATCGCCGGGGAGTCGACCTGGCGCGAGGCGAAGCGGGCGAACAGCGCCGCGGAGATCACCGGCAGCGGCACCGCGTGCAGGATCGCCTCGTCGACCGTCCAGCGGCCCTCGCCCGAGTCCTCGGCGTAGCCGGTGATCTCGTCCAGGTGCGGGTCGGCCTCGAGCGCGCGGACCATGAGGTCGAGCAGCCAGCTCCGCACCACGGTGCCGCGGCTCCAGGCCTTCATCACCGCGCCGACGTCGGTGACCGGCCCGCCCGCGCTCAGGAGCTCGTAGCCCTCGGCGTAGGCCTGCATGAGGCCGTACTCCACGCCGTTGTGCACCATCTTCGCGTAGTGCCCGGCGCCGACGGGCCCGGCGTGGGCGAAGCCCTCCTCGCGCGGACCCTCCGGACGCAGCGCGTCGAACACGGGCATGAGCCGCGCGATGTCCTCGTCGGAGCCGCCCGCCATCAGGCCGTAGCCCTCGGTGCGACCCCAGATGCCGCCCGACACCCCGCAGTCCGCGTAGTGGACGCCGTGGCCCGCGAGGCGCTCGGCGTGCACGGTGTCGTCGGTGAAGCGGCTGTTGCCGCCGTCGACCACGAGGTCACCCGACTCGAGCAGCCCCGCGAGGCTCTCCACCGTCGAGTGCGTCGGGGCCCCCGACGGGACCATCAACCAGATCGTCCGCGGCGCCTCGAGCGCCTTCACCAGCTCCTCGAGGGACTGCACGTCCCCGGAGCCGTCGTTCGCGTAGCCGACGACCTCGTGACCGGCGGCACGCAGCCGCTCGGCCATGTTGCCGCCCATCCGACCGAGCCCGACCATTCCCAGCTGCACCGCGATCCGCTCCCTGTTCTGACGTGGGGTCGAGCTCCGCTGCGTCTCCCCCGGCGTGGCCGTCCCGGTGTCCTACCCCGGATCGGGGTCCGCGGACCGCGCCGCGGGTCCCGGGTCGGCGGATCAGCCGGGCAGCCGGACCGGCATCAGCAGGTACAGGTAGCCCGGCCGGGGCTCCGGCAACTCGGCGTCCGTCTCCGGCCCGGGCTCGACCGCCGTCGCCCCGGCCGGCTCGTCGTCCGACCCGCCCTCGCCCGGCGCGGTGGCCGGACGCAGCAGCGCGGGCCGGCTCGGCGTGGTGAAGGACAGGTGGGCGTGGTCGGCGCCCAGGGCCCCGAGGCCGTCGAGCAGGTAGCCCGGGTTGAACGCGATCGTCAGCGGCTCGCCGGCGAACGAGCAGGGCAGCTGCTCCTCGGCGCTCCCCTCGTCGTCGCCGCCCGCGGTCAGCCGCAGCGAGCCCTCGTCGAACTCGAGGCGCACCTGCGTGCCGCGCTCGGCCACCAGCGAGACGCGCTTGATGGCGTCGACGAGCGGCGCGATCTCGACGACCGCCGCCGAGGTGTGCTCCTTCGGCAGCAGCTGGCGGTAGCGGGGGAACTCCGCGTCGAGCAGGCGGGTGGTGGAACGGCGGCCGCCCCCGGAGAGCCCGAGCAGCCCGTCACCGCGGCCGAGCGCGAGCTCGATGGTGCCGCCCGCGGAGGTCAGCGTCTTGGCCGCCTCGGAGAGCGTGCGGGCGGGCGCGAGGATCGCCGTGGGCTCGCCGTCCGCACTCGCCGGGTTCTCCCCGGGCTCCCACGTGAACTCCCGGACCGCCAGCCGGAACCGGTCCGTCGCGGCCATCGTCAGCGCGGACCCGTCGATCTCGACCCGGATGCCGGTGAGCATGGGCAGCGTGTCGTCCCGACCGGCGGCGACCGCCACCTGCGAGACGGCGCGGGCGAAGACGTCCGGGGCGAGCTCGCCGACCACCGGCGGCATCTCGGGCAGCTGCGGGTAGTCCTCGGCCGACATCGTCGGCAGGGTGAACCGGGCGTTGCCGCAGCTCAGCGACGCGCGCGGTCCGTCGACGGTGAGATCGACCGGGTGCGGCGGCAGCGAGCGGGTGATGTCGGCGAGCAGCCGCCCGGAGACGAGGGCCCGGCCGCCGTCGCCGATCATCGCCGGGACCTCGACGCGGGCAGAGACCTCGTAGTCGAACCCCGAGACGGTCAGCGTCCCCTCGTCGGACGCGTCGAGCAGGATCCCGCCGAGGACCGGCACGGGCGCACGGCTGGGCAGGCTGCGCGCGACGAAGGCCACCGCGTCGGCGAAGGCGTCGCGCTCCACGCGGAACTTCATCGGTGCTCTCCTGACGTCGGGACGGGCGTGCTGCCTGCAGGCCCCGGAGCTCGTCGGCCCCGGATCCGGGCAGGTCGTCACGGTAGAGCGTGCCAGGGGGGTCCGACACTCCGGCCCTGTGCAGCATCCGGCGGTGCGATCGCTCCCCAACCCCTGTTCTTCAGGAGTTCTCTGTAAGAGAGAGAACAGGAGTGACAGTAGGTCCTGTGGGCGCTGTGGAGCACCGCCGTCGATGCAGGTCGGGTGCTGCCACCCCATGTGGAGCGACGTGGGTCGTCCGTCCCCGGATCCGGGGACGGACCGGCGTGTCAGGTGGACGGAGGTCGGGCACCCGCCGCCGCCCACCGTTCCGTCCACCCACCGCGGCCGTCTGTCCACAGACTTGTCCCCAGCTGTGGGTCGATCGGGAGTCGAACGATCGCGCAGCGCGACGAGGGCGCGATGAGCGGTGATCCACCCGCGGGCGCCGGGCGAGCGGTGGCGCCGATCGTGTCCCGGTGTCGCCCGCCCGGTCGAGGTATGTCCGGTTCGCGCTCACGCACCGTCGATCTGAACCCCGTCCCGGGCGCGCAGCGTGGTCGCGCGCGCCGGGAGGGTGGTGGCAGCCGGTGGCCGGTGCCGCCGGCCCGCCGCGGGACGCGTGTGCCGTCGACGGTGGTCGCAGCGGTGTCGACGGGCGGTGGGACACGCCGTCGGACCGTCGAGACCACCGGATCGGGGGACGGAGCGGCCCGCCGCGCCCGGGCCGCGCGGCGCGAACGGACCCGTCGTCGGGAAGGCTCGTCGAGGCCGGGCTGCGTCCGCTAGGAGAGTGACGGGAGGCAGTCCGACCAGCGCGCCGGGATGCCTGGTGTGCGTCTCGCACGGAAGGCGGGAGGGCCGCATCCGCCGTCGGGGAGCCGTCAGCTGCGGGCGCGCTGCTTGATGCGCGCGGTGAGCTCCTGGACCTGCTCGTAGGTCCGGCGCCGCTCGGCCATCTCCTTGCGGATCTTCTTGTCCGCGTGCATGACGGTCGTGTGGTCGCGGTTGCCGAACATCTGACCGATGCGCGGCAGCGAGAGGTCGGTCAGCTCGCGGCAGAGGTACATCGCGATCTGCCGGGCGAGGGCGAGGGCCTTCGTCTTGCCGGGGCCGGTGAGGTCGTCGATCGAGACCGCGTAGAACTCGGCGGTGACCGCCATGATCGTGGGCGCCGTGATCTCGGACTGCCGGGAGTCCGGGATGAGGTCGCGCAGCACGATCTCGGCGAGCTGCAGGTCGATCGGCTGCCGGTTGAGCGAGGCGAACGCGGTCACGCGGATCAGCGCGCCCTCGAGCTCGCGGATGTTGCGCTCGATGCGGTCGGCGATGAACTCCAGGACCTCCGGCGGGGCCGCCATCCGCTCGCCGGCCGCCTTCTTGCGCAGGATCGCGATCCGCGTCTCGAGCTCGGGCGGCTGGATGTCGGTGATCAGGCCCCACTCGAACCGCGTGCGGAGACGGTCCTCGAGGGTCTCCAGGCGCTTCGGCGGCCGGTCGGAGGAGACGACGATCTGCTTGTTCGCGTTGTGGAGGGTGTTGAAGGTGTGGAAGAACTCCTCCTGGGTCCCCTCCTTCCCCTCGAGGAACTGGATGTCGTCCACGAGCAGGACGTCGACGTCGCGGTAGCGCCGCTGGAAGGCGACCTTGCGGTCGTCGCGCAGCGAGTTGATGAAGTCGTTCGTGAACTCCTCGGTCGACACGTACCGCACCCGCATGCCGGAGAAGAGGCGCTGGGCGTAGTGGCCGACGGCGTGGAGCAGGTGGGTCTTGCCGAGGCCGGAGTCGCCCCAGACGAACAGCGGGTTGTAGGCCCGCGCGGGTGCCTCGGCGACGGCGACGGCCGCCGCGTGCGCGAAGCGGTTGGAAGCCCCGATGACGAAGGTGTCGAAGAGGTACTTCTCGTTGAGCCGCGTCTGCGACCGGGGCGCGCCCCGGGCACCGTCGGAGGGGATCTCGGGCTCGGGGCGCCCCGGGCCGGCCGCGCGCGACGGGCTCCAGATCTCGTGGACGGCGGCGAGGCCGTCGCGGACCTCGTCGACCTCCTCCTCCGGGTGGGAGCGGTCGGGGTTGTTCGTCACCCGCCCCACTCCGGCGGCCGCGGCGATCGCGTCCGCGCGGTGGGAGCGCTCGCCGCCGGTGAGGTAGCCGGTGTCGGGCCCGCCGTCGTCGTAGGCCGGACGGGAGTAGCCGTCCCCGGCGTAGGACCCGGACGCCGGCGTGGCGAGGCGGGGCAGCGGCGAGGTCTCCGGGCCGGTGCCGTGGTCGCCGCCGCGGGAGCCGTGGTCGACGCGCACGGCGAGCTGGACCGGCCGCCCGATGCGCCGCGAGAGGGCGTCGACGATCGGGTCGCGCAGGACCCGTTCGATCGCCTCCTTCGCGAACTCGCTCGGGGCGGCGAGGAGCGCGGTGTCGTCGAGCAGCCCGAGCGGGCGCGTCACGCGGATCCAGGCGCGCTGCTGCGCCGAGAGCGGCGGCCGGTCGGCCGGGTCGGCGGACGGCGCGGTGAGCTCCGCGACGACGCGGGCCCAGGTCTCGTCGAGATCGGAGAGCTGATCCGTCATCGGTGCCCTCCCCTACGGTTCCGTCCCCGGGCGCGCGTCCACAGGCTTGTCCACAACTGTGCACGACGACGGGTCGCCGACCGCGCGGGGCCCCGCCCCTGGGGTTCCCACCGATTACTGCCGCTCGACGCGGCCGTTCCTGCGTCCGGTCCCGCCCGCTGCGCCCGCCGCGTCGCCGGCCACGGGCCGATCGCTCGGCGGTGCCCGGTCCGTCGCGGGGGTGCCGGACGCTAACAAGGGGGCCTGCCCGCCCACAACCTCGGGGTGCGGCCACCACGATCTCCCACGGCTCCCGCCGTCGTCGCAGCCGGGGCCGGGGTCCGGGGCGGGGGTGCGGCTGGGCTACTCTGGTCGGGACCGGATCCGGGTCCGTCGTGCCAGGGGTGAGCCCTGGTCGTCCCGACGTGCCCCGGAACACCCGCGCTCCCCCACGACGTTGGGGTGAGCCGACGCAGGAGTTCTCAGTCGTGGCCAAGGGCAAGCGCACGTTCCAGCCGAACAACCGTCGTCGGTCGAAGACCCACGGCTTCCGGCTGCGCATGTCGACGCGCGCCGGCCGTGCGGTGCTCGCGAACCGACGCCGCAAGGGCCGCGCCGAGCTCTCCGCCTGACCCTCCGCGACGAGCCGGTCGAGGTCCGTGCGTGCTGCCCCCGGCACACCGCGTCCGCCGGCCCGACGACTTCCGGCTCGTCCTGCGCCGTGGGCGCAAGGCGGGCCGTCGTCGGTTGTCGGTGCACGCGCTCACGCCGGACGGCAGCCCGGGCCCGTCCCGGGCGGGCTTCGTCGTGGGCCGTGCGGTCGGGAACTCCGTCGTGCGGCACCGGACCACGCGACGGCTGCGTCACCTCGTGGCGGAGCGGCTCGACGCCCTGCCGACGGGCACGCTGCTGGTCGTGCGGGCGCACCCGCCGGCGGCCGGTGCGACGTCCGCGGAGCTCGCGGACGACCTCGACGCCGCCCTGCGCCGACTGGACCTGCGACCGCGGTTGACCGTGGTGACGTCGGCCTGACGCCGACGCGGGGTCCGGTCCCGACGGCGGGCTCGGCACGCGATCGGGCCGGGATGGTCGCCCTCGACCGCCACCACGGGCACCATGGAGTGCGACCGCGCGGTGGATCGGTGAGAGACGAGGACGACGTGAGCGAGCCCGGGACCGGAGCGGAGGTCGCGCAGGCGCCGACGTCGCCGCGCCCCGGCCCCGCCGCCCGGGCCCTGATCGCCGTCCTGGGCGTCTACCAGCGGTGGATCTCCCCGATGTTCCTGCCGCACTGCCGCTTCCACCCCACCTGCAGCGCCTACGCCGTCGAGGCGCTCCGCGTGCACGGAGTGGTGCGCGGCACCGTTCTCACCGTCGTGCGACTGCTGAAGTGCGCGCCCTGGCACCCTGGTGGCCTGGACCCCGTGCCCCCGCACCGTCGTCGCCGTCCGGAGACCCCTGACTCCGGGCGCACCGCCCCCCGGGGAGCCGGAGCCCCCACCAGCGAGGAGCAAGCGTCGTGCTGAACTTCATCTACTACCCGGTGTCGGCCATCCTGTGGTTCTGGCACAAGGTGTTCGGGTTCGTCCTCGGCGCCGACAACGGGTTCGCGTGGGCGCTCTCGGTCATCTTCCTGGTCTTCACGCTGCGGGCGCTGCTGTTCAAGCCGTTCGTCAGCCAGGTCCGCTCGATGCGGAAGATGCAGGAGTTCCAGCCGCAGATCAAGAAGCTGCAGGAGAAGTACAAGAACGACCGCCAGAAGCTCGCGGAGGAGATGCAGAAGCTCCAGAAGGAGCACGGCGTCAACCCGCTGGGCGGCTGCCTGCCGGTCCTGGTGCAGGTCCCGGTGTTCATCGGGCTCTTCCACGTGCTCCGCGGCTTCCGCACCGACTACGCCTACAACTACATCTTCAGCTACGACGACATCCGGTCGTTCGACAACGCGACGCTCTTCGGTGCGAAGCTGTCCGACGCGATCAGCGGCAACCTGCAGGCGGTCGGCCACTTCTCGCTGAACTTCGGCGAGTTCAACGCCCACGTCATCCCGGTCGCACTGCCGCTGATGATCATCGCCAGCGTCGCGACCCACTTCACCGCCCGCGTGTCCGCCGCCCACCAGTCGCCGGCCGCGGCCGCGAACCCGCAGGCCGCGATCATGCAGAAGCTGACGATGTGGCTGTTCCCGCTCGGCGTGCTCGTCTTCGGTGTCTTCTTCCCGATCGCGATCCTCCTGTACTGGCTCTCGAACAACTCCTGGACGCTGGCCCAGCAGTACTTCGTGTACAGCCGGATCGCCAAGGAGGAGGCGGAGCAGCGGGAGCAGGCCGCGGCCCAGCGCGACCTCCTGGCCCCCCGGCCGGGCCAGAAGCCCAACCGCGTCGCCGCGACCAACGGCCACGTCGCGGTGGACGACGAGCCCGTCGACGCCCCCGCGGAACCCGTGGACGCCCCGGCCGAGAGTGCTCCGAGCAAGCCGCGTCCGGGTGCCCGGCCGGTCTCCGGCAAGAGCAGCGGACGGTCGGCGCCCGGCAAGGTGAACTCGCCCGCGGCGAAGAACGGTGGCGCGCCCAAGGGCCGCGGGTCCGGGCAGCTCGCCTCGTCGCGCCCCGGCAAGAAGTCCAAGAAGCGTCGCTGACGCGTCGGCGCGTCCCAGCACCCAGACCCACCCGCCCGGCGGTCGTCCCTCGCCCCCAGAGGATCGGTCTCCGGGACCCGGAGGGGCCGCAGCACGCGGCCCCGGCGAGAGGAGACAAGCGTGTCCGAGACCCTGGAGTCGGACGGCCGGGCCGGCGAGAACGGCGCCCCCGTCGCGACGGAGGGCGGCCCCACGTCCCAGGACGTGCTCGTCCGCGAGGGTGACATCGCCGGGGACTACCTGGAGCGGCTGCTCGACATCCTCGACTTCGACGGGGACATCGACCTCGACGTCGAGGCCGGCCGCGCCATCGTCAGCATCGACGGCGGCAAGGACCTCGAGAAGCTCGTCGGCCAGCGGGGCGACGTGCTGGAGGCGCTGCAGGAGCTGACCCGGCTCGCCGTCCAGCAGTCCACGGGGACGCGCAACCGCCTCATGCTCGACATCGCGGGCTGGCGTTCCCACCGGCGCTCCGAGCTCACCGACCTCGGGCGGCGGACGGCCGAGGAGGTGCGCGACTCGGGCGAGAGCCAGAAGATGCGCCCGATGACGCCGTTCGAGCGGAAGATCGTCCACGACGCCGTGGCCGGCGTCGAGGGCGTCCACAGCGAGAGCGAGGGCGAGGAGCCGCGCCGGCGCGTGGTCGTCCTCCCTGGCCGGTCGTGACCTCCGGCGCCGTCGCCGTTTCACGTGGAACGGGCGACCGGTCGTGACACTCGGCGAGCAGGACCGTCTCGAGGGCCCGTCCTCGCCGACCCAGGAGGCCGTGGAGCTCTTCGGGGACGCGCTGCCCCGGGCCCGCCGGTTCGCCGAGCTGCTGGCCGGGCCGGGGCGGGAGCAGGGGGTCATCGGCCCGCGGGAGCTCCCCCGCCTCTGGAACCGCCACCTCGTCAACTCGGCGTGGGTCGGGACGGTCGTCCCGGAGAACGCCTCCGTCGTCGACATCGGCTCCGGCGCCGGCCTCCCGGGCATCCCGCTGGCGCTCGCCCGGCCGGACCTCCGCATCACGCTGCTGGAGCCCATGGCCCGCCGCGTGGCCTGGCTCGAGGAGGTCGTCGAGGCGCTCGGGCTCGACGTGGCCGTCCGGCGTGGGCGCGCCGAGGAGCGGGAGACCCGGCGTGCGGTCGGCGAGTTCGACGTCGCGACGGCCCGCGCGGTGGCACCCCTCGGCCGGTTGGCGGCGTGGTCGCTCCCGCTCGTGCGCCCGGGTGGGACACTGGCGGCGCTCAAGGGAGCCAGCGCCCAGGACGAGGTGCGGCGGGACGCCGTGGAGCTCCGGGCGGCGGGTGGCGGCGACGTCGAGGTCGTCACCACCGGCGCGGGAGACGCACTGACGCACATCGTGGTGGTACATCGGACCGAGCGGCGCACGGCTGCCGGCTCGGGGCCCGGTGGTGGGCGCCGTGGTCGTGGCAGGAAGGATCGATCCTCGTGACCGAAGGACAGGCCGTTCCACGTGAAACGCGCTCGCGGCCGGACCGCGGGAGCGCCGAGAAGGTCCGGGAGGCCGTCAGCGAGGCGGTGTCGACCGTCGGCGCGGCCGGGGTGCTCGGTGCGGGCGAGGTGATCTACGGCGACGGGGGCGGCATGACCCCGATCGCCGAGGAGGCCGCCCGGGCCGCCCGCGTGCTGCACCCCGAGGACCACCGGATGCCGCGGCCGTCGCGCCGCCGGGTCATCACCGTCGCCAACCAGAAGGGCGGCGTCGGCAAGACGACGAGCACGGTCAACCTCGCCGCGGCGCTGGCGCTGCACGGTGCCCGCGTCCTCGTCGTCGACCTCGACCCGCAGGGCAACGCGAGCACGGCGCTGGGGGTCGACCACCGCAGCGGGACCCCGTCGATCTACGAGGTCCTCATCGGCGAGCTCACCCTCGACCAGGCCGCGCAGGTCTGCGACCGCTCCGCCGACCTCCTCTGCGTGCCCGCCACGATCGACCTGGCCGGCGCGGAGATCGAGCTCGTGTCGATGATGAACCGCGAGTCGCGGCTGCGGCAGGCGCTGTCCACCGAGGCGCTCGACCGCCTCGACGTCGACTACGTGCTCGTCGACTGCCCGCCGTCGCTCGGGCTGCTCACGCTGAACGCGATGGTGGCCGCGCCCGAGGTGCTCATCCCCATCCAGTGCGAGTACTACGCGCTCGAGGGGCTCAGCCAGCTGCTCAACAACATCGGGCTCGTGCAGTCGCACCTCAACCCGCGGCTGCACGTCTCGACGATCCTGCTGACGATGTACGACGGCCGCACCAAGCTCGCGGACCAGGTGACCCACGAGGTCCGCAACCACTTCGGCGACCTCGTCCTGCGGACCGTCATCCCCCGCAGCGTCAAGGTCAGCGAGGCGCCGGGCTTCGGGCAGACCGTGCTGACGTACGACCCGGGCTCGCGGGGCGCGATGAGCTACCTCGACGCCGCCCGCGAGTTCGCCATGCGGGCGGCCGTCGCCGAGCGGCGCGCCGGCGCGAACGCGGGTGAGCGGGCGTGACCGAGCGGCGCGGAGGACTGGGGCGCGGACTCGCCGCGCTCATCCCGACGGGACCCCCGGACGGCGGCACCGATACGCGGGCCGGCGTCGGCAGCCGCGCGGCCGACGTCGTGATCGGGCAGCGCACGCGGAACGAGGTCCCGGGGTCGGACCGGACTCGCCCGGGCGCCGTGGACGGCGGTGCCGTCGCCGGCGCCGTGTATCGCGAGGTCCGCGTCGACGGCATCCGGGCCAACCCGCGGCAGCCGCGCACCGTCTTCGACGAGGAGGCGCTCGCCGAGCTCGAGCACTCCGTCCGCGAGTTCGGTCTGCTGCAGCCGATCGTCGTCCGCGAGCTGGACGCCCCGATCACGGGCGACGCGGGGGTCGAGGTCACCCACGAGCTCGTCATGGGCGAGCGTCGCTGGCGGGCGGCCCAGCGCGCGGGACTCGCGCACATCCCGGCGATCGTGCGGAAGACGTCGGACGACGACCTGCTGCGCGACGCCCTGCTCGAGAACATCCACCGGGTCCAGCTGAACCCGCTGGAGGAGGCGGCGGCCTACCAGCAGCTGCTGACCGAGTTCGCCGTGACGCACGAGCAGCTCGCCGACCGCATCGGCCGCAGCCGGCCCGCCATCACCAACACCATCCGCCTGCTGCGACTCCCGGTCGCGGTGCAGCGCCGGGTGGCGGCCGGGGTGCTCTCCGCCGGCCACGCGCGTGCCCTGCTGGGCATGGAGGACACGGCGGCCCAGGAGGAGCTCGCGGCGCGCATCGTCGCCGAGGGCATGTCCGTCCGTGCCGCCGAGGAGGCGGTGACGTTGGCGCGCGGCGAGCGCGAGCCGGCGGCCAAGCGGCGCTCGCCCGCCCGCAAGCTCCACGCGCCGGGGCTGCAGGACCTCGCCGAGCGGCTCTCCGACGCCTACGACACCCGCGTCAAGGTCGAGCTGGGTCAGCGCAAGGGTCGGATCGTCGTGGAGTTCGGCTCGGTCGACGATCTGGAGCGCATCGCGGCGCTGATGAACCAGAAGGGCTTCCCGGGCCCGTCACCCTCGGAGTGATCCACGAGGGCTGCAGCGGCGATCTCAGGGCGCCCTGAGATCGCCGCTGCGCTCGCTCGTCAGGCGGACCGCTCCGCCGCCCGACCGACGGCACGCTCCACGAGGAGCCCGAACACCTCACCCAGGTCGAGCCCGGCCGCCGCGATCGCGCGCGGCAGCAGGGAGGTGTCGGTCAGTCCGGGCGACACGTTGACCTCGAGGACCTGGACCCGCCCGTCCCCGTCCACGATCACGTCGGTCCGCGACAGGTCCCGCAGGTCGAGGGCGCGGTGGGCGGCGACGGCCGTGTCCGCCACCCGGGCGGCCACCTCGTCGTCGAGCCGGGCCGGGCAGTGGAACCGGGTGAGGCCGGCGGTGTACCGGGCGGTGTAGTCGTAGACCCCGCTCTCCGGGGCCACCTCCACGGCCGGGAGCGCGACCGGGCCGTCGCCGGTGTCGATCACCGACACCGCGAGCTCCACCCCGTCGACGAACCGTTCCACGAGTACGGTCTCCGAGTAGGCGAGGGCGCCCACCATCGCGGACGGCAGGTCCGCGGCGTCGCGCACCACCTGGGCGCCCAGCGCCGAGCCACCCTGGTCGGGCTTGAGCATCAGCGGCAGTCCGAGCCGCGCCACGAGCGCGTCGAGGACGGCGCCCGCCCCGAGCTCGCGGAACGTGGCGTGCGGCAACGCCACCCACTCCGGGGTGTGCAGTCCGGCCCGCGTCAGCTCGGCCTTGGCGCTCGGCTTGTCGTGCGCCCGGCGGCACGCCCGCCCGTCCGTGCCGACGAACGGCACGCCGAGCAGCTCCAGGACGCTCTGCACCGCCCCGTTCTCGCCCTCCCCGCCGTGCAGGGCGACGACCACGGCGTCGGGGCGGGTGTCGCGCAGCCGGCCGAGCAGGGCGGCGTCGGTGTCCCACTCGTCCACCGTGGCGCCGGCGTCGCGCAACTCGGCGGCGATCCGGCGGCCGGACCGCAGCGACACGTCGCGCTCGTGGGACAGGCCGCCGGCGAGGACGGCGACGGTGCGGTCGATCACGATCCCGGACCCTAGTCCGGGGTCGTGATCCGTCGTCGGGGAGTCAGGCGGTGTCGACCGAGGGGGCCTGCGGCCCCGGCGTTCCCGACGACGGGCGGGCGCCGGTCGCGCCCGACCCCGAGAGCCCGAAGGTGCGGAGCACCTCGAGCTCGCCGTCGAGCACGCCCGCCAGGCGCCGTACGCCCTCCACGATCCGCTCCGGCGGCGGGTAGCAGAACGACAGCCGCATGTGCCGGGCGCCGGAGCCGTCGGCGTGGAAGCCGGTCCCGGACGCGTAGGCGACACGCGCCGAGATCGCCCGCGGCAGCATCGCCCGGGTGTCCACGCCCTCGGGCACCGTGGCCCAGACGAAGAACCCGCCCCGGGGCCGGGTCCAGCGGCAGCCCTCGGGGAGATGCGTCTCCAGGGCGCCCAGCATCGCCTCGCAGCGCTCCCGGTACATCTCCCGGAAGGACTTCACGAGGCTGCGCCAGTCGTGCGTCGCGAGGTAGCGGGAGACGACGAGCTGGGTGAACGCGGGCGGGCACAGCGTGGCCGACTCCGCGGCCAACACCAGCTTGTCCCGGATCCCGTGCGGCGCGAGCGCCCAGCCCACGCGCAGCCCGGAGGCGAAGATCTTCGAGAACGAGCCGAGGTAGACCACGTTCTCCGGGTCCAGGGACCGCAACGACTCGTAGGTCTGCCCGTCGAAGCCGAGCAGGCCGTACGGGTTGTCCTCGACGATGAGCACGCCGTAGCGGCGGCACAGCTCGACGACCGCGGCGCGGCGCTCGGGGGCCAGCGAGACGCCGACCGGATTGTGGAAGTTCGGCACCGTGTAGAGGAACTTCGCGCGCCGCCCCTCGCGGACGAGCCGCTGCAGGGCCTCCTCGAGCGCGGCGGGCACGAGCCCGTCGTCGTCCATCGCGACGTGCCGGACCTCGGCCTGGTAGGCGGCGAACGATCCCAGCGCGCCCACGTAGGACGGCGACTCGGCGAGGACGACGTCGCCGGGGTCGACGAACAGCCGGGTCAGCATGTCGAGCGCAGACTGCGAGCCGACGGTCACCACCACGTCGTCCGGGGCGAAGCCGCCGGTAGCCGCGAGGGAGCCGGCCTCGAAGGCCATGACCTCCCCGATCTGCTCCCGCAGCACGGGCACGCCCTGGGCGGAGCCGTACTGCAGCGCGGCCTGCCCCTCGCCGGCGATCAGCTGGCCCACCTCGACGGCCAGCGAGTCCAGCGGCAGCGCCGCGAGGTTGGGCATGCCGCCCGCCAGCGAGACCACCTCGGGTCGGCTGGCCACGGCGAACAGGGCCCGGATCTCGGAGGCGGTCATCCCGGTGGTGCGGGCCGCGTAGCGGTCCAGGTGGAGGTCGCCGGTCGTGCCCGCCGCCGCGTCCGCTGCCGCCGCCGCGCCGGCCCCGGGGAGGGCGTCGGGTCGGGGGGCGGGGGACGTCGGCGTCATCAGCGACTCTCCGTGATCATCTTCACGACAGGGATCATCGCGACTGTACGCGTCGTGTCCGCGCCCCCGGAGCGAGCGTCGTCACGCCGCGCGGACCATCCGTCGCTCCGCCCGCCCCGGTGCCCGCTTCCCCCGACCCGGGCGCCCGTATTGTCGAGAGCGGCACGGGAGAGTACGCATGCCAACGCCGGGTCGGGAGCCGCAACGCCGCGGGATCCGCACCGGATCGTCGTCGTGGGAACGGGAGTGTCGGTGTCGCGAGAGTGCGTGGGGGTCACCCTCGACAACATCGAGGAGCTCCCCAAGGGCTGCCGTCGATGCGTCTACTGGGAACTCGCACCGCACCTGGGCAGCCAGGCCGAGGAGTTCGGCACCCTGGAGCTGGAGAAGGAGGCCTGGGTCTCCGGCGTCCTGCTCGAGTGGGGCTCCTGCGGTCGCATCGCCCACGTCGACGGGGTCCCGGCCGGCTACGCCTTCTACGCCCCGCCCGCCGCCGTGCCGCGCGCCGCTGCGTTCCCCACCGCGCCCGTGGGCGCGGACGCCGTCCTGCTGTGCGGCCTGCACGTGGTGCCGGACTTCGCCGAGGTGGGGATCGGGCGGATGCTCGTGCAGGACGTCGTCCGGGACCTCTCCCGGCGCGGCGTGAAGGCGCTCGAGGCGTTCGGTGACGCTGCGGCGCGCCCGCGCGGCGAGGCCCACGGCCGCACCGCGGAGGACTCCCCGAGCTGCGTGCTGCCGGCCGCGTTCCTGCGGGCCGTCGGCTTCAAGACGGTCGCCCCGCACCACCGCTGGCCCCGCCTGCGCCTCGAGCTGCGCACCGGGTTCTCCTGGAAGGAGGACGTCGAGGCGGCGATCGCCCAGCTCCTGGGCTCGGTGACGGTGACGACGGCGCCTGCGGCTCCCGTGGGCGCCCCGGCGCCCCGGTAGGCCCTCCCGCCACGCATGAACGGGCCGTTCATCACGGGAGATCGTGACGAACGGCCCGCTCGCGGACGGTCAGGCCCCGATGGGGCTGCCTTCCTCGCGCTGGAGGATGTCGGAGAACGTGAACGTGCCGGTCGGCTTGTCGTTCTGTCCCAGCAGGTAGAGCCGCTTCACCGCCACCAGGATCCCCTCGGCGACGACGTCACGGAACGCCGGGTCGAGCAGGGCCGCCCGGTCGGAGGCGTTCGTCAGGTAGCCGATCTCGACCCGCACGGCGGGCATCCGGGTCAGCCGCAGGAGCTCCCACGGGCGCGGGTGCACCCCGCAGTCGGTCATCCGGGTCCGGGCCAGGAGCTCCCGGTGGATGTAGCCCGCGAGCGCCTCGCCGACGGTGGAGGTGGCGCCGGTCCCGGTGCCGAAGTGGAAGGCGGCGAGCCCGTTGGCGGCCGGGCTCGGGTTCGCGTCGACGTGCAGCGAGAGCACGACGTCGGCGCCCGCGGTGTTCGCGAAGGCCGCGCGCTCGGCGTCGCTCGGGCAGTCCTGCGGGCCGTGGGAGAGCAGCGCCTCCATGCCGGCCGCGGACATCCGGCCCTCGAGCCGGCGGGCGATGTCGGACACCAGCCCGGCCTCGGTGACCTCGCCAATCGCGCCACCGGGGTGCGAACCGCCGTGACCCGGATCGATCACGATGCGCTTGCCGGAGAGCCGCGGCCCCGCCTTGTGCAGGCGCTCCTGCTCCCGCAGTAGGCCCGGACGCCCGCCGGTGACCTTCCGGCCGAGGTAGCCGAGGTGACGCAGCGTGCGGGGCCCGCAGATGCCGTCGGGCGCCATGCCGTAGTCGCGCTGGAAGCTCCGCAGGGCCTGCTCGGTCTGCCGGCCGAACGCACCGTCGGCCCGCCCGGAGTCGTACCCCAGCTCGAGCAGCCGCTCCTGGAGGGCGAACACGTCGTCGCCGGTCATCATGTTGCTCATCTGCAGGCAGAGCATGCGGTCGCCCAGCGACCAACGGGCGTCGCGCAGGGCGCGGTACGTCGCCGGGCCGACGACACCGTCGGTGATCAGGCCGCGGTTCTGCTGGAAGGCGCGCACCGCGTCCTCGAGCGCCGAGTCGAACAGCGCCGCGTCGAAGACGCTGTGCGCCGCGTCGGCGGGCTCGAGCAGGCCCAGGCCCTCGAGCGCTGCGCGGACCTCGGCGACCGCCGGACCGGTGTCGCCGCGGCTGAGCAGCTGCATTCGGTTGCTCCCGTCCTGTCCGGTCACCCATCGGTGGGCCCGACCCTCGTGGAGGCGGCAACGGTGTCGCACCGCCGACGTGTCCCGCCGGTTTCACCCGTGCCTCATTGTGCCCTGCCGCCCCGCACACACCCGGCAGCGGGCCCGTGCCGGAGGGTCACGGTTCGGGCGCGGGCGGCCGCGGACACGACGACGCCGGGCCCGGACGAGGTCCGGACCCGGCGTCGGGGACGTGCGTGGGATCAGGCGAGCACGTCGGAGAGGTCGTTGAGCAGCGCGGCCTTCGGCTTCGCGCCCACGATCTGCTTCACCGGCTTGCCGCCCTGGAAGACGATCATGGTCGGGATCGACATGACCTGGTAGTCACGCGCCGTCGCCTGGTTCTGGTCGATGTCCAGCTTGGCGACGGTGATCTTGTCCCCGTGCTCCAGGGCGATCTCCTCGAGGACCGGGGCGACCATCTTGCACGGACCGCACCAGGTCGCCCAGAAGTCGACGACGACCGGCTTGTCGCTGTTCAGCACCTCGTCGGAGAACGTGGCGTCGGTGACGTTGATCGGGCTGCCCATGGGGGCTCCTTCCGGACGGAACGGATCGGGACGTTTCTCAGGACGCCGGGACGGCGTCGAGCTCGGGGCTGAGCTCGGTGCCGGCGCCGGGCTTCGGCGAGGTGTCCGGGACGGACGTCGCCGGGTTCTCGGCGAGCCAGCGCTCGGCGTCGATCGAGGCCGTGCAACCACTGCCGGCGGCGGTGATGGCCTGCTGGTAGGTCTTGTCGGTGAGGTCGCCGCAGGCGAACACGCCCGACACGTTCGTGTAGGTGCTGGGGTGGGCGACGTGCACGTACCCCTCGTCGTCGAGGTCGACCTGACCCGCCACGAGGTTCGACCGCGGGTCGTGGCCGATCGCCACGAACATGCCGGTCGCCTCCAGGGTGTCCTCCTCGCCGGTCACCAGGTCGCGCACCCGGACCCCGGTCACGGAGTTCTCGCCGAGCACCTCGGTGACCACGGCGTTCGTCCGGAAGCGGATCTTCTCGTTGGCGCGTGCCCGCTCCAGCATGATCCCGGAGGCGCGGAACTCCTCGCGGCGGTGCACGATCGTCACCGATCGGGCGAACCGGGTGAGGAACGTCGCCTCCTCCATCGCGGAGTCGCCGCCACCGACGACCACGATGTCGTGGTCGCGGAAGAAGAATCCGTCACAGGTGGCACACGCGGAGACGCCGTGGCCGAGCAGGCGCTCCTCGCCGGGCACGCCCACGTACCGCGGGGCGGCGCCCATCGCGAGGACGACGGCGCGGGCGGAGTGCTGCTCCTTGCCGACGCTGACCGTCTTGACGTCGCCGGAGAGGTCCAGGGCGTCGACGTCCGCCGGGCGCAGGTCCGCGCCGAAGCGCTCGGCCTGCTTGCGCATCTGGTCCATGAGATCCGGGCCCATGATGCCCTCGGCGAACCCGGGGTAGTTCTCGACCTCGGTCGTGGTCATGAGGGCCCCGCCGAACTGGCTGCCCTCGAAGACCACGACGTCGAGCTGCGCCCGGGCCGCATAGGTCGCCGCGGTGTACCCCGCCGGTCCGGAACCCACGATGATCACGTCGTGGATGGTCTGGTCACTCACGCCCGCTGAAACGTCGCCCACGTCCCCAGGATTCCCCACCCGGTGTCGTCCACCCCACTCACCCGCCCACCGTCACGTCGCCGAGGGTGTCCGGGGACCCCGGGGCGCAGGCCGGACCCACCACGAGGAGGCGGAACCGGGCGGCCCGTCCGGTCGCGAGGACGTAGAGCGTGCCGGGCCGGCCGTCGAGCACGACGGCCCGGCTCCCGAGCGGCACGGTGCCCGCGGGCTCGCCGTGCGCGACGAGGCAGGCGGTGCGGGCGGCGGGAGCGGCCGTGCCGTCCCGGGCACCCAGGCCGGAGCGCAGGGCCCGGGGCAGATCCCCCGAGGTCAGGACGACGGGTGACCCGGTCGCGGGGGCCGCCGTCGGGGCGGCGGCGGGGGGTGTCAGTCCCCCGCCGGACCCGAGCACCACGACGGCGAGCACCGCCGCGGCCGCCGCCGTGCTGACCGCCGCGGCGACCCACCGGCCACGGGGCACCCGGACCCGCCGTCGGGACGGCAGCGGGGACGGCGCCGAGGACGGCGCCGGGGTGCTGGTCGCGGGCCCGGCCGCCCGCTCGGCGGCCACCGCGGCCAGTAGCGAGGCGGTGAGATCGGGCGGGGCCGCCGGACGGGGTGCGGCCGCGAGGTCGGCGCGGGTGCGGTCGAGGGCGGCGAAGAGGTCCTCCTCGCCGGGGCGGGGGGAGCCGCCGTCCCCGTGGCGCGCGGCGGCGTCCGCGGCGTCCCCGCCACGGGCGCCGGGCGCGGGGTCGGTCATCGGTCTCCTCCTGACGGGCTGCGCACCTGGCCTCCCGGGGCTTGGACGCCGCCGGGAGCCGGATCGTTCCCGACGATCCTCGCGCCCGGTTCCCGTGCCGTGTCGTACTCCGGGCGGAGATGGCCCAGCAACTGGGCCAGGCGGTACCGGCCACGGGCGGCGCGGCTCTTCACCGTGCCCTCCTTGATCTCCAGCACCGCGGCCGCCTCCGCCACCGTCATGCCCTCCATGTCCAGGAGCACCACGGCGGCCCGCTGGGCCAGGGGCAGCCGCCCGAGCGCCTCCTCGACGGCCAGGACCCGCTCCCGGTCGAGGATGGGATCCCGGTGCAGCGGCAGGTCGACGGCCTCCGTGAGCGGCTCCGCGGCGCGGGTCCGTCGGCGGCGCAGCCGGTCGAGGCTCCCGTGGTGGACGATGCGGTGCAGCCAGGTGTTCACGGTGGCCTCGCCGCGCCAGCGCGCCGCGTTGCGATACGCCGAGATCATGGCCTCCTGCACGACGTCCGAGGCGTCGTGCGAGTCGCGCAGGATGCGGGTGGCGAACGCCCACAGCCGCTCGGAGTAGCGCCGGACGAGCTCGGGGAACGCGTCCGGGTCCCCGGCGACGTGCGCGGCGAGCAGCGCCTCGTCGGAGCGGGTGTCGGCCACGGGACCGGACGCTAGGCGGCCGGTCCGCGGGGCAGGGGCGGTTCCGGGAAACCGCTCCGCCGGCGGGGCCTCAGCTGCCCCCGATCACCGTCACCTCGGCGATCTGGCTGGCGTACTGGCCGTCGGACTGGCCGAGGGCGGTGATCCACACCAGCAGGTTCGAGGTCGGCGCCCCCGCCTGCAGCGGGATCGTCGTGGTGTCCCCGGAGACGGTGCCGGTGCCGAGCACCTGGGTCTGGGCGAGCGGCAGGTTCGGCGCGGCGGCGGACCGGATCTCGATCGTGGTGCCCGGGCTCGGGGACCGCACGACCACCTGCGTCGGCCGGCTCGGCGTCCGGAACGTGGTCATCAGCCCGATACCGGGCTTGAGGGCCGGGAACTGCTGCCGGTAGTCCGACGTCGCCCACGTGGTCGAGGGGTCGTTGTCGGCGGCGCGGCCGACCCGGTCGGGGTTGTCGGGGTTCCCCGACGGGTCGTAGACGGCGATGCTCGCGAGCTGCACCGGCCCGCTCGGCGCGGCCGGGACCGACGGCACGGCCGGTGCCTGCGACGCGGACGGGGCGGCCGCGGGGGCGGTCGTCGGGATCACGAGCGGCGGGCCGGACGACGGGCCGCCGCCGAGCAGCGACACCGCCTGGAACGCGACGAACGCGACGATCGCCAGGACCGCGACCACGAGGAGCGTGACCCCGATCCGCAGCTTGCGACGGGTCTCGGGGTCGCGCCGTTCGCCGTCCTCGTCGTCGGGGTGCCACACCGCCCCGTCGTCGTCGGCGAGCTGGACGCCGTCCTCGGTCAGCGGCAGGAGCACGCCGTCGTCCTCGGCGCCCTCGCGCAGCTGGCGGACCAGGCCGTGCACCGCGGCGGCCGTCCGGATCCCGCCGGTGGCGTCGAGCGTGCGGTCGACGAGCGCCGCGAGCCCGACGGGCAGGGCGGGTCGCAGGTCGCGCACCGGGGCGACGCCGCCCGCGGCCGTGCGCGGGGCGGCGGTCAATCCGGCCGGGGTGGCGCCGTCGATGGCGGGCCAGCGCCCGGTGAGCAGCAGGTAGAGGATCGCGCCGAGGCCCCGGACGTCGTCGTCGACCTCGGCGTCGCCGCGCGGCATCGGGAACGCGAGCCGGGCGTTGGCGCGGGCGGTGACCCGGACCCGCTGGGGATGGTCGAGCCCGAGGACGAGCCCGGCGCGGTGCGCGTCCGCGACCGCCTGGGCCAGCGGCTCCACCACCCGCAGCGCCGCGCTCGGCGAGAGCGGGCCGCCGGCGACGAGCTCCGCGAGGTCCCGGCCCGGGGTCCACTCGGCCACCGCCGCCCCGAGGACGCCCTGGGGCAGCCGGCTCGAGCCGGGCTGGATGACGTCGAGCACGCGGGCGGCGTGCCGGTGGGCGAAGTGGGCCGACCGGGTCGCGCGGGAGAGCGCCGAGGACGCCCGGGCGTCGGCCTGCCAGCCGCCGACCAGCAGGGTCATGGCCACGTCCCGCTCGAGCGTGGTGTCCCGCGCCTTCCACAGGGCAGCGTCGGCGGCCCGGTCGCGCCCGACCTCGGCCACCAGCCGGTAGCGGTCCGCGATGACGGTGCCGGGCACCAGGGCGCCGCGGGGCCCGACCGGGATCGGTCCGGAGGACGGCGGGCGCGGACCCGGGGGCGGGCTCGGACGGCGGCCGCCGCGGGCGGGGGACTTCGTCCGGCCCCCGGTCCCGCCCCGGCGGGCGCCGTCGGGCAGGAACGTGGTGGGGCCGTCGATGCCGGGCGCGGCCGCCACCGGCGGGACGGCGGTGGTCGGCTCGTCCCCGACGGAGGTCGCGGGCTCCTCGGCGGGTCCGGCCGGGCCCGAGCCGTTCGCGACGGGTGCGGCCGCGGCGCCCGCCCCGGTACTCCCGGGCGTGTCCGCGGCGTCCTTCCCGACGACGGGTGCGTCGGAGCCGGCGGGCGCGGCGCCCTCGGCCGGGTCGGCGACCGCACCGGACCCCGGGCGCCCGGCGGACGGGCTCGGCACGCGCCGTGCGCTCACCGCCTCGTCCACCCCGTCACCTCCGGGCTCGCCCCACCCGCGCCACCACTCCCACCCGGGAGTACGTCACCGGCGAGAGTACGGGACACCGGGTCCCCCGTCGTGGACGCAGGCCCGCGCGCGACACCTGTCACCGCGGCGCAACCCGTCCGTGGGTGGGCGGGTCCGACCGGGGGTCAGCGACCGACGAGCCGCCGCAGCCGCGACACCACCGGGTCCAGCTCGGGCACGCGCAGCAGCCGCATGGCGACGACCAGCACGACCAGCGACACCGTGCCGCCGATGCCGACCGTGAGCCAGGCGCGGGTCACCGCGCCGCCGCCGGGCAGCACCCGTTCCAGCAGGGTCACCAGCAGCACGGCGACGAGGACGGACATCACCGAGGCGAGCCCCGTGAGCAGCATCGTGCGCAGGACCCGTCGGGTGTCGAGGCGGCCGAGGCGGAGCCGGAGCCAGACGTCGCCGACCACCAGGCCCACCACGAACCCGAAGGCGTTGACCGCGGCGAGGCCGAGCACCACCTGGTCGGGCGCCAGGAGCACGGGGCACAGATAGGCCAGCGGCACCTTGACCACCGTCATCACGACCATGATCAGCGTCGGGGTCCGTGCGTCGGCCATCGCGTAGAACACGCGCAGCTGCAGCATCACGACCGCCATCGGCAGCAGCCCGAACGCCGAGCACGCCAGTGCGGTGCCCAGCGTGCCCGCGGACGCGGCCCCGGACTTGCCCAGCGAGAACATGGCGATCCCGAGCTGGGTGCCGAACACCGTGAGGATCGCACTGATGGGCAACAGGGTGACCGTGGACAGGCGCGATCCCAGCGACAGGTCGGCCACCACCTGGTCGATGCGCCCGTTCGCGGCCGCCGCGCTCATGCGGGGCATCAGGGCCGTCAGCAGCGACACCCCGAGCACGCCGTAGGGCACCTGGATCAACAGGTTGGCGTAGGCGTAGATCGCCGGACCGCCGGAGTCGGAGGCGAACGCGACGCGGGTGATCACGGTCAGGCCGATCTGGCTGACGATCACGTACCCGATCACCCAGGCCGCGAGGCCGCCGAAGGCCGACAGCCGATGGTCCCACCCGAAGCGCCACTGCCAGCGGAAGCCGGTGCGGCGCATGGCCGGCAGCATCACGGCCGCCTGGAGGGCGATCCCCAGCGTGCTGCCGACGCCCACCACCAGCAGCTGTGTCGTGGTGATCGTGTCGCCGGGCGGGCTCGGCAGCACCCAGTAGATCGCGAGCGCGATCAGACAGACGACGTTGTTGAGCACCGGCGCCCACGCCGCCGGACCGAACACGGCCCGCGCGTTGAGGATGGCACCGAACAGCGCTCCCATCCCGTAGAAGAAGATCTGCGGGAGGAGCAGGTAGGCGAACCGGGCGGCCAGCTCGACGTCCTGCGGGTCGGAGATGTACGGCCGCACGAGCAGCGGTGACGCCACCGTCGCGAGCGCAGTGGCGCCGAGGAGGACCACCGCGGCACCGGAGAGCAGCTTCTGGGCGAAGGCGTCGCCGTCGTCGCCGTCCTCCTTCGCGGCGCGGACCAGCACCGGGATGACGACACTGGTGAGCACGCCACCGAGCAGCAGCTCGAAGATGATGTTCGGCAGCGTGTTCGCGATGTTGAACGAGCTGCCGACGAGGCCGAGCCCGAGGGTCGCGGCCAGCGCCAGGGTGCGCAGGAAGCCGGTCAGGCGGCTCACGAGCGTCGCGATCGCCATGCCGCCGGAGGCCTTCACCAGCGAGGAGTCGTCGCGGTCGTCGCTCGGGTCGCGGGGGGCCGGGACCGCGGAGGCGTCCTGCTCCAACGGGGGCCGGGGCAGCAGGACGGTCTCGTCGCGCGAGTCGCCGACGGTCCAGGAGGCGAGCGGGGCCGCCCGCACGGTGGCGGCGTCCACCCCGGGCAGCGCGCCGAGCCGGGTGGTCGCCTCCTCGACGCGCGCGGGCGGCCGGCCGGTCCGCGGTGACGGCTCGGTCGGCACCGCGCGGGCGGGCACGGTGACGGCCTCACGGGCGGCGATGGGACGCGTGGCGCCCGCGTCGGGGGGTCGCGGCGGCGCGACGGGGCCCGGGGGCGGGCCGGCCGCGGTGGGGCCGGGCTGCGGAGGACCGGGCTGGGGAGGACCGGGCGGTGGGGGCGCGGCGTGCGCGGGTCCGGGGTGGGCGGAGCCGGGCTGTGCCCGGGGCCGGGTGGCCCCCGGAGGGACCGGGCCGGGCGTCGGGGTGGGGCCGGGCATCGGTGCGGCCCCGGGCGGCGGGACCACCGTCGGGGTGGCCGCTCGGGCCGCCTCCGCCGCGAGGGCCTGGTCGCCGGGCGCCCGCGGCGGGGTGCCCGGGCGGTCCGGCGGGGTCGGTGCCCGGTGCTCGTGGTCGCCGGGGTGCGCGGAGGGACCCGGACCGGGTCGGCCGGGGGGCGGGCCGGCAGGACGTCCGGCGGGCGGGACGGGCGGGCCGGGCGGGCGCACCGGGTCGGGTCCGACCGGGGCGAGCGGGAGCGGGCCGCCGGCGGGGCCACGCGCGGTGGGCCGGGTGCGGGCCGCGGGGTCGTCCCCGGGCGGGCCCGGCGGACGGCGGGGAGGTGGCGCGTCGTCGACCGGGGCGGGGGGCGGGGGCACGACGACGTCGTCCGGGGCCGGGGAGGTGTCCGCGCCGGACCCGGGGCGTACGGGCCGGGCGCTCATCGCGCCTGCAGGGTGCGGTCGTCCGTCGTCGCCGCGTCCGGATCCGTCGGCGTCCCGGGGCGTCGTCTGCGTCGGGACTTGCGTTCCCGCCGCGCCGCGCGGACCCGCAGCGCCACCCGCAGGCTCGCCAGGATCACCAGCACGACGGCTGCGGACGCGGTCAACCACACCGTGATGGTGCCGTAGGCGGTGGATCTCAGCAGGAGACGAGCCGTGGATCCGAGCGACTTGCCGCCGGGTGTGAGGGCGGTCGCGTCGATCGTGAACTGCCCGGCCCGCTCGACGTCGAGCGCCACCTGGAACTGGTAGCTGCCGAAGGCGGGCACCTGGTGCACGGCGACCGGGGAGGCCCGCACCCCCGGCGTCGGTTCGAGGGCCACCGAGACGTCGACCGCCACGGGCAGCTGGTTCTCCACCGTGAGCAGCAGCGGGGCGTCGCTCGAGCCGAGCGAGTAGGTGCCGGCGGGCTGGATCACGCGCACCATGCCGCGCAGCGTGCGCATCTGGGCGACGACGTCGTCGGCCGCCGCCCGCTGGAGGGCCGGATTCCCCCGTCCGGCCGCCGAGAGGCTGCGCAGCAGCGCTCCCGTGAGCGGCTGCACGAACTCGGCCGGGGTGGGGGCGCCCGCCCGGTCCTGGCGACTGGCGGCGAGCAGGTCGCGCTGGTCGTCCCGCACGCCGCGGATCTCGTCGAGCACCGCGCCCGACTGGTCCGACACGGCCGCCCGGTTCCCGGGCCCGAGCGCGACGGCGGGCGTGGCCGGGTCGGCGGCGGCCCGCGCGACGAGGGTGCCGACGTCCACGGGGGCCGCCAGCCCCCGCCGGCTCAGGTCGGTGATCCCGGTGAGCAGGGCCGAGGCGGCGTCCGCGTCGACGTCCCAGACGGCGGGCGGCGCGAGGACGGTCGGGGCGGGGACCGTGGGGGCGGTCACGGAGCGCGGGGTGAGGCCGCGCAGGGCGGCGACGGCGAGGGCGTCCTGCGTCGCGAGGGCGCCGTCCGCGGGCGTCGGGTCCCCGGTGCCGGGGTCCGCGGTCGGGGCGAGCGCGCGGTCCGCCAGCGGATCGGTCCCGACGGCGAGCGGGCTGCTGCCCCCCGTCCCGCCCCCGAACCGGCCGACCCCGCCCGGAGGGACACCGCCGGTGAGCGTGGACCCGTCCACGACGAGGGCCCGGGCGCCGCCGCCGGCGAGGTCGGCGAGGCTGCGCTCGTCGAGCAGCCCGCCGGCCGGGACGGTGGTGTCGGGGACCGGGGTCACCCCGAGGAGCTCGGCGGTGCGCTCGGCCCCGAGGGTGCGGGCGGCCGTGGTCAGGTCGCTCATGTTGCCGCGGCTGGTCGCGAGCAGGTCGGCGTCCGCGTACGGGAGGGCGATCACGCAGCGGCCGACCGCGGCGGCCCGGACGGCCGCCAGCCACTGCCCGGCGACGGTCGCTCCGGCGCCGGGCCGGGGGCCGGTGGGGCTGGTGACCTCGTAGCCCGCGCTCATGTCGCGGGCGGTCTCGAGCAGGTCGGCGTCGACGGCGAGGCAGGTGGCGGCCGCGGCCGGGCTGCCGAGGGGGGCCGCGCGGGTGAGGGCCGCGACCAGCCCGCCGAGGCGACCGGTCGGGGCGAGGGAGGTGGCGAGCGAGTCGTCGGCGAGCAGCGGCGGGGCCCCGGGCGGCACCGGGAGCCGCCGGGGCCGGTCGGTCAGCGGGTAGAGCAGCGAGACCGCGGCCGGGGTCGTCGGGGTCGCCGCCGGCCGGCCCGGGAGCCCGGTGACCGGGAGCAGGAGGTTCTCCGCGGCGACCCGCTCCGGCGTGCCGTTGCCCGGGGTGCCGTTCGCCTCCACCACGAGCGGGTAGACGCCCGGTCCCGGCAACGCCAGCGTCGCGAGCGGGATGCGCAGCGTCACCGGCGCCGAGTCGCCCGGGTCGAGCTGCCCGGCGACCGGCGTGAACGGCGGCGGGGTGGCCGCGGCATCCGGGGAGATCGCCCCGTCGAGGGCCGCCCCGACCTCGGGGTCGGTGCCGACCGCGGCGCCGCGTTGTGCGCGAAGCCCCAGGTCGCGGACGGGGACGGGGCCGCGGTTGGTCAGCCGACCGGTGACCGTGAGGTCCCCCGAGTCCGGCCCGACGACCCGCGGGGCGGCGTCGAGGCTCAGCTCCACCGGTCCCGACGACGGGCCCTGCGCGGGTGCCGGCGCGGAGGCCCGTGCCGGGCTCGCGGCGGCGAGGGGGGCCCAGCCCGCCGTCGTCAGGACGAGCGCCAGCACCGCGGTCACGAGAGACAGGAGGGTCCGCGGGGCCCCTCCTGCGATCACGCGGACTCCTCCAGGATCTCCGCCGCCAGCCGGACGAGGCGGCGCTCGTCGGCGTAGGCGAGACGTGAGCCGAGCTCGGTGAGCGGGACCCAGGCCACCTCGGTGACCTCGACGTCGGCGTCCGAGAGCTCCCCGCCGCGGGCCGCGAGCAGGAAGTGCTGCACCGTCTTGTGCACCCGGCGGTCCTCGGCCACGAACCAGTAGTCGATGCTGCCGAGCGGCGCCTGCACGGCGGCGATGATGCCGGTCTCCTCCTCGACCTCGCGCACCGCGGCCTGCTCGGCCGTCTCGCCCTCCTCGATGTGCCCCTTGGGCAGCGACCAGAGGAGCCGGCCGCGGCGGTCGAGCCGTCCGATCAGGGCCGCGCACCCGCGCTCGGCGTCGACGACCAGGCCGCCCGCGGAGAACTCGTCGACCGTCCGCATCCGCCGCCGCGGACCGCGCCGACGGCGGTCGGCGGGTCGACGTGGCGACGGGGGCATTCCGCGATGGTACGGCCGACCGTGCCGGTGCGGGACCACGGACGAGGCCGACGAGGGCTCCTCACACGGTGGTGGTGGCCGCCGCGGGACCGGGCGCGGGTTAGGCTGTCCCGCCGTGCCCGCAGCATCCCGGATGGCCGCCCAGGCCCCTCCACCCGCCGTCGAGAAGGCCGGAAACGAGCAGCAGCAGCCCGTGGACGCCGGTCAGACTGCCGTGGTGGAGCTCCTGCGGTACTCGCCCGTCGCCGACGAGCTCGGCCGGCGCTTCGCCGACGCCGGGCACCGGCTCTACCTGGTCGGGGGCAGCGTGCGTGACGCGCTGCTGGGGCGGCTCTCGAGCGACCTGGACTTCACCACCGACGCCCGCCCGGCCCAGGTGAAGCGGATCGTGTCCGGCTGGGCCGAGGCCGTCTGGGACACCGGGATCGAGTTCGGCACGATCGGCCTCGCCCGCCACGGGGTCACGCTCGAGGTGACCACCTTCCGGGCGGACACCTACGACGGCGTGTCCCGCAACCCGGTCGTGGCGTTCGGCGACACCGTCGAGGGCGACCTGGTCCGCCGCGACTTCACCGCGAACGCGATGGCCGTGTCGCTGCCCGACCGGACCTTCGTCGACCCCTGCGGTGGCCTCGCGGCCCTGGCCCGCGGCGTGCTCGACACCCCGATCGAGCCGGAGCGGTCCTTCGACGACGACCCGCTGCGCCTCCTGCGCGCCGCCCGGTTCGTCTCGCAGCTCGGCTTCACGGTCGCCCCGCGGGTCCGGGAGGCCATGACGGCGATGGCGCCGCAGCTGGGCCGCATCACCGCCGAGCGGGTCCAGGCGGAGCTCTCGAAGCTGCTGCTCGGGGCGCACCCCCGGGCGGGCATCGAGCTGATGGTGGACACCGGGCTGGCCGACGTGGTGCTGCCCGAGGTGCCCGCGATGCGCCTGGAGATCGACGAGCACGCCCAGCACAAGGACGTCTACGAGCACTCGCTCACCGTCATGGAGCAGGCGATCGACCGGGAGACCGACGGCCCGGACCTGACCCTGCGCCTCGCCGCGCTGCTCCACGACATCGGCAAGCCCGCCACCCGCAAGGTGGAGCCGGGCAACCGGGTCAGCTTCCACCACCACGAGGTGGTCGGCGCGAAGATGACCCGCAGGCGGCTGCGCGAGCTGCGCTACCCGAAGCAGCTCATCGACGACGTCTCCCAGCTCGTGTTCCTGCACCTGCGCTTCCACGGCTACGGCAAGGGCGAGTGGACCGACTCGGCCGTCCGGCGCTACGTGACCGACGCCGGACCGCTCCTCGACCGGCTCCACCGGCTGGTGCGCTCGGACTCCACGACGCGCAACAAGCGCCGCGCGGCCGCCCTGCAGCGCACCTACGACGACCTCGAGGAGCGGATCGCCCGGATCGCCGAGTCCGAGGACCTTGCGCGGGTGCGCCCGGACCTCGACGGCAACGCGATCATGGAGCTCCTCGGGGTGGAGCCCGGACCCGTCGTCGGGAAGGCGTGGCGGCACCTCAAGGAGGTGCGGCTGGAGCGTGGGCCGCTCGACCGCGACGAGGCCGAGGCGGAGCTGCTCGCGTGGGCGCGGGCGGAGGGGATCCTCGACGCCTGAGGCGTCCCCCGTGGCAGCGGAGCGTCGTTGCTGTCATCCAGTGGCAGGTTCTCCACATCGTCGACGGTCAATGGAACCGATCGGGGCGGGCGGGAGTCCGAGCCCGTGTGATCACCTATCGCTTCGGCACCGGACGCGGGCCGGTCCACCACCACCGCTCCCCGCCGGACCGTGCCCTGGCGGGAGCGGGCCCGGACGCCGTCGCGCTGGACTTCGACGGGGACGGCCGGGTCGACGACGCACTCTGGGACACCGACGGTGACGGCGAGGCCGACCGCGCGGTGCTCGACCTCGACGACGACGGCCGCCCCGAGCGCGTGTTCGCCGATCCCTCCGGGCGCGGGGTGTGGAACGAGGCCGTGAGCCGGACGGTGGCGTTCACCGACGTCCGCGGCCGCGCCGGCTCCACGTCCGCCGCCGTCGACACCGACGGAGACGGCGTTCCCGACGGCGGGTGGGCGGAGGTCGACCACGATCCCGTGACCCGGGAGATGGTCTGCGACCTCGACGGGGACGGGCGGGCCGACCAGCTGCTCGTCGACCACGACGGCGACGGGCGCGCCGAGGCCGCCTACGGCGCGTCGGAGCCCGAGGGGTCGGGTCGCTGGGACGTGCTGCTGGCCGACACCGACGCCGACGGCACCGCCGACACGGAGATCGCCGAGGACGCCTCGGGGTGGGTGCCGCCCTGAGCGGGGACGACCGCCCCGCCGTCGGGACCGCGCGTGTCGCCGACCGGGACGCCGCGGCGCAGCGCGATCTCGTGCACCGCGAGACCGAGGAGGTAGAGCCCCGCCGCGAGGAGGACGAGCGTGGCCGACCGGCCGTCGGGCGGGCTGAGCAGGGCCGCGGCGGCGACCGCCGAGACGTAGGTGACGTTGAAGACGGTGTCGGCGAGCGCGAAGACGCGGCCGCGGCGGGCGTCGTCGACCTCGCGCTGCACGGCGGCGTCGGCGCAGAGCTTGATGGCCTGACCGACGAGGCCGAGGACGAAGGCGGCGCCGAGGATGGACGGGAGGGTCATCGGCAGTCCGAGCCCGACCAGCGCGGCGACGGCGAGCCCCAGCATCACCCGGACGGTCGCCGGTCGACCGATCCGGGCGGTGAGCCACGGCGTCACCACGGCGGCCACGCCGAGCCCGGCCGCCGCGGCGACGACGGTCTCGCCGAGCCCGGCGACGCCGGCGTGCAGCGGGCCCCAGTCGGTGAGCCCGTTCCGCATCAGCAGCAGCATCACGAGCGTCGCGACACCGAAGGCCAGCCGGTGGGCCGCCACGGCCCAGAACGCGGCCACGACGCCCGGAGCGTCCCGCGCGGCGCGGGCCCCGTCGACGAGGCCCAACGCCACCGCCTTCACGGCCCGGGCAGCCTCCGAGGGGTCGTCGGGGCCGAGCGCGCCGGGGCGGAAGCCGACGGCCACCGCGACGATCACCACCGACCCGAGCACCGCGGCGGCCGCGGCGATCCCGGACTGCCGGTCCCCCGCGCCGATGAGGCCGGTCACGACGAACGCGCAGGCGGCGCCGGCGGCCGCGGCGACGGCGCCGCCCGTCGTGACCAGCGAGTTCGCGGCCACCAGCCGCCGCGGCGCCACCACGTGCGGCAGCGCGGCCGACAACCCGGCCTGCACGAACCGGCTGACGCCGATCGTCGCCAGGGCCCCCAGGTAGAGGGCGGGGCCGCTGATCCCCGCGGCGACCACCGCCGCCGTCCCGAGGGTCAGCACGGCGCGCACCCCGCCGGCGACGAGGAACACCCGGCGGCGGTCCCAGCGGTCGAGCAGGGCACCGGCGAACGGCCCGACCAGCGAGTACGGGAGCAGCACGACGGCGAGGCCGAGGGCCACGAGCACCGGGTCGGACTGGCGCTCCGGGTTGAACAGCACGGCGCCGCCGAGCGCGGCCTGGAAGACGCCGTCGCCCCACTGCGCGCCGAGCCGGACGGCCAGCAGTCGGAGGAAGCCCGGGTGCGCGGCGAGGTCCCGACGACTGGCGCGGCCACGCCGCGGCGGCGGCCGATCGGTCGAAACGGGCACGACCGACCACGCTACGCGGACCGCGTCGCGGCCGGGAGGGCGGCGGTCGCCCGTCCGGGCCACCTCTCCGGCCGGACAGGTGACGTGGGCGCCGACCCCGGCCGGTCGGGCTGACCGCACCCGGACGGTGGTGTCACGATGGGGTGGTGGCCGAGGGAACGCGGGACGAGCCTGCCGAACGGTCGGCGTACTCGGTGGAGGCCGGCACGCTGCTGGTCGCCGCCCCCTCCCTCACCGACCCGAACTTCGTGCGGACGGTCGTGTTCGTGATCGACCACCGCCGCGAGGGGACGCTCGGTGTGATCCTCAACCGCCCGAGCGAGGTCGCGGTCTCCGACGTGCTCCCGACGTGGGGCCCGCACACCACGCGCCCGAGTGCCGTGTTCGTCGGCGGCCCCGTCGAGCAGAAGACCGCGCTGTGCCTCGCCGCGCTGCGCACCGGGGAGGACCCGGCCGGGACGCCGGGCGTGGTCGGGGTGCGCGGGCCGGTGGCGCTGGTCGACCTCGACGGCGACCCCGCCGCGCTCGCCCCGCGGGTGCGGGGGCTGCGGGTGTTCGCGGGCTACTCGGGGTGGGACCGCGGGCAGCTCGCCGGCGAGATCTCCCGTGGCGACTGGTACGTGGTGCCCGCGCTCCCCGACGACGTGCTCGCCCCGGCCCGCTACGACCTGTGGGGCGGCGTCCTGCGCCGCCAGGGGGTGCCGCTCGCGCTCCTGGCCACGCACGTGACGGAGCCGAAGCGGAACTGACATCGGATGGACGGGCCGGTCGTCCGGTCCGGTGCGCGGACGGCTCGTTCGCTCCCGGCGGGGGGTCGGCGTCCGGCGTAGCGTCCCCGGGCGTGCGGATCACGCGTGAGACCCCGGGACCCGGCCAGGAGTCGGTGTGGGACTACCCCCGCCCGCCGCGGACCGAGCCGGACCGTCGGCGCTGCGTGATCACCCACGCGGGCACCGTCGTGGTGGACACCGACGACCTGGTCCGCGTGCTGGAGACCAGCCACCCGCCGACCTTCTACCTGCCCCGTACGGCCTTCGCGGAGGGCGTGCTGCGGCCCGCCGAGCGGCGCACGGTGTGCGAGTGGAAGGGGACGGCGCGGTACGTGGACGTGGTCGCGGGCGGGGCCACCCTGGCCGACGTCGGCTGGTGGTACCCGGAGGGCGACGTCAGCGCCACCTACCCCGAGCTCGCCGACCGGGTCGCGCTCTACCCGGCGCCGTTCGACGAGATCACCCTCGACGGCGAGCGGGTCGTCCCCCAGCCGGGCGGCTTCTACGGCGGGTGGATCACCGCCGACGTGGTGGGCCCGTTCAAGGGCGGGCCCGGCTCCTGGGGTTGGTGAGGGGGCTGGTGAGCGGGGTCCGGACGGGTCAGGCCCCCGCGCCCTTCGGGCAGATCGCGCACGACCCGGCGCAGGCCGAGCGTGCCTCGGGACCACAGCTGTCGTCGGGAACGTTCTGCGGCAGCGAGCAGGGCTGGGCGGGGCGGCTCTCCGCCTCGAGGGTGGCCTCCCGGTCGGCCTCGGCGTAGCGGCCGCCGAGGACTCCCCCGACGCCGAGCAGCACGAGCAGGGCGAGGGCGCCGACGACGAGCAGGGTCACGGCCGCGGCGGTGACCGGGCTGAGCAGCGCGGTGACGCCTCCGAGCAGGCCGAGCACACCGGCGCCGACGAAGGCGGGCGCGGCCACCCGGTTGGCGCGGCGGAAGGCGTCGACGCGGGCCATGGTCCAGCTCGTGCGCACGCCGATCACCCGGTTGCGCGGCAGGCGCTGCGTGGCGGCGAGAACTCCGACGACGCCGACGACGAGACCCGCGAGGATGAGCACGGCGGCCAGGACGGGGACGACCATGCCCCCAGAGTAGGCTCGGTGGTCGAATCGCCGGTCCCCGAGGGACCCGGCCCCGCCCCGGCTGTGGATCCCGCCGGAGGCCTGTGGTGACCAGGAGGAACGCCGTGACCGCCCAGCCCGACGTCGCCCGGCGGGAGGCTCTCACGCCGCCCTACCGGTACACCGCCGAGCTGGCAGGAGAGATCGAGGCCCGCTGGCAGGACCGGTGGGAGGCCGAGGGCACGTTCGAGACGCCGAACCCCTCGGGCCCGCTCGCCGACGGTCGCACGCTGGACCCGGCCGAGAAGTACTACCTGATGGACATGTTCCCGTACCCCAGTGGCGCGGGGCTGCACGTCGGGCACCCGCTGGGCTTCATCGGCACCGACGTCCTCGGCCGGTTCCTGCGCATGACCGGGCGCACCGTGCTGCACACGATGGGCTTCGACGCTTTCGGGTTGCCGGCCGAGCAGTACGCGGTGCAGACCGGCACGCACCCGCGGACCACCACCGAGGCGAACATCGAGCGCTACCGCGCGCAGATCCGTCGTCTCGGGCTGGCGCACGACAAGCGGCGGTCGGTGTCCACCACCGACGTCGGGTTCTACCGGTGGACGCAGTGGATCTTCCTGCAGATCCACGGTTCGTGGTTCGACGTCGCGCAGAACCGGGCGCGCCCGATCACCGAGCTCGAGGCCGAGTTCGCGGCGGGGACGCGCCCGGTGCCCGGCGGTCGGTCGTGGTCGGAGCTGACCCGCCCCGAGCAGGACCGCGTCCTGGACGGCTACCGCCTGGCCTACCTGGCCGACGCTCCCGTGAACTGGTGCCCGGCGCTCGGCACGGTGCTCTCCAACGAGGAGGTCACCGCCGACGGACGCTCCGAGCGGGGCAACTTCCCCGTCTTCCGGCGGAACCTGCGCCAGTGGATGATGCGGATCACCGCCTACGCCGACCGTCTCGCGGACGACCTGGACGGCGTCGACTGGCCGGACTCGGTCAAGGCGATGCAGCGGAACTGGATCGGCCGCTCGCAGGGCGCCACGGTGCGCTTCCGCAGCGGCGAGCACGTCCTCGAGGTCTTCACGACGAGGCCTGACACCCTGTTCGGCGCGACCTACATGGTCGTGGCGCCGGAGCACCCGCTGATCGACGCGATCGTGCCGGACGCGTGGCCGACGCTCGCCGACGAGGCGGAGCTGGACGGTCGCTGGACCGCCGGCGCCGCGACCCCGGCCGAGGCGGTCGCGGAGTACCGCCGCGTCGTGGCCTCGCGCTCCGACCTGGAGCGCCAGGAGGCCCGCGACAAGACCGGTGTCTTCACCGGGGCGTGGGCGATCAACCCGGTCAACGGCGAGCCGCTGCCGGTGTTCGTCGCCGACTACGTGCTCATGGGCTACGGCACCGGCGCGATCATGGCCGTCCCCGGCCAGGACCAGCGCGACTGGGACTTCGCGTCGGTGTTCGGCCTGCCGATCAAGCGGACGGTGCAGCCGCCGGCGGACTTCGAGGCCTCGGGTGGCGAGGCGTACACGGGGACCGGGGCGGCGATCAACTCGTCGAACGCCGAGATCTCCCTCGACGGGCTGGGCGTCGACGAGGCCAAGGCGTCGATCATCGCGTGGCTGGCCGAGCGCGGCGACGGCGAGGCCGTCGTGCAGTACAAGCTGCGCGACTGGCTGTTCAGCCGCCAGCGCTACTGGGGCGAACCGTTCCCGGTCGCCTACGTGGCCGACGGCGAGTCCGACGGCGGGCCGTCGATCCCGCGCGCCCTGCCCGACTCCGACCTGCCGGTGCTGCTGCCCGACGTCGACGAGTACGCCCCGAAGACGTTCGCGCCCGACGACCGTGACTCGGCGCCGGAGTCCCCGCTGGCCCGGGCCACCGAGTGGACGTCGTTCGCCGAGGACCTGGCGTCCGACCCGGAGCGGGGCTGGGCGGAGTACGTCCGCGAGACGAACACGATGCCGCAGTGGGCCGGCTCCTGCTGGTACCACCTGCGCTACCTCGACCCGACCAACGAGCAGCGCTTCGTCGACCCCGACGTCGAGCGCTTCTGGCTCGGGCCGCGGCCCGACGTGTTCGGCCCGGCCGACCCCGGTGGCGTCGACCTCTACGTCGGCGGCGTCGAACACGCGGTGCTGCACCTGCTCTACGCCCGGTTCTGGCAGAAGGTGCTGTTCGACCTGGGCCACGTCTCGGCCTCCGAGCCGTTCCGCCGCCTGTTCAACCAGGGCTACATCCAGGCGTGGGCCTACGTCGACGCGCGCGGGGTGTACGTGCCGGCCGAGGAGGTCGTCGAGGGTCCCGACGGTGGATTCACGTGGAACGGCGAGCCCGTCACCCGCGAGTACGGGAAGATGGGCAAGTCGCTGCGCAACGTGGTGACCCCGGACGACATGTGCGCCACCTACGGCGCCGACACGTTCCGGCTCTACGAGATGTCGACCGGACCGATGGAGGCCTCGCGCCCCTGGTCGACCCGCGACGTCGTCGGCTCGCAGCGCTTCCTGCAGCGGGTGTGGCGGCTGTTCGTCGACGAGCAGGACGGGTCGCTGCGGGTCTCGGACGCCGAGCCGTCGGACGACACGCTGCGGCTGCTGCACCGCACGATCGACGGGGTGCGCGCCGACTTCCCGGCGCTGCACTACAACACCGGCGCGGCGAAGCTCATCGAGCTGTCCAACCACCTGACGAAGGCCTATCCCGACGGCGGGTGCCCCCGGTCCGTCGCGGAGCCGCTGGTGCTCATGCTGGCCCCGCTGTGCCCGCACCTGGCCGAGGAACTGTGGTCGAAGCTGGGCCACCCGTCGTCGCTGGCGTACGCGGACTTCCCGGTGGCCGACCCGGCCCTGCTCGTCGAGGACTCCGTCGAGTACCCGATCCAGGTCAAGGGAAAGGTCCGCTCGCGGGTCACCGTGGCCGCCTCGGCGAGCGAGGACGAGGTGCGGGCCGCCGCCCTCGCCGACGAGAAGGTCGTCGAACTCCTCGCCGGTGCGGAGCCGCGCAAGGTGATCGTGGTGCCGGGTCGTCTGGTGAACGTGGTGCCGTAACCGGCTCCCCCCGCGTGAGGGGAACCCCGGTGCCATAAGAGCGCTCGGATCCTCCCCTCACGACGGCGGGTGGATCCGATCTGGCCCCGGCTGCGTCACCAGGACGTGCCGAGGAAATCGAAGGTCGACTGGCAGGCGGTCCGTGATGCCGCGCCGCACGGGGTGGCGCGGACGGCGGAGCTCCGCGAACTGGGTGTCGCGGCCGGCACGATCGCCGGCCGCACCCGCTCGGGGCAGTGGGAGCGCGGCTCCCGTGGCCAGATCCGGTTGCGGACGGGTCCCCCGACGACGGAGGAACGGCTCGACGCGGCGCTGCGACTGGCCGGCCCGGATGCCGTGCTCAGTGGGGCGGCCGCCTGTCGGTTGTACGGGCTCACGAAGCTGCCCGACGCGGGGACGATCCTGGTGCTCGTGCCTCACGGGAGGCGACGACAGGACGCCGACGAGGTGCACCTGGAACGCACGCACCGCCCGCCGCCGGCGGTCGTGCGCAGCGGCTTCCCGTGCGCTCCCCTGGAGCGGGCGGTGCTGGACGCCGCGCGCCACATGGTGCGGCTCGACCCGGTGCGATCCCTCCTCGCGGAGGCGGTGCAGCGCCGGTTCACCACGGTGGCGCGTCTCACGGAGGAGCTGGACGCGGGCACGCGCCGCGGCACCCGCTTAGCCCGCATCGTGCTCGGGGAACTGGCCGACGGGGTGCGGTCGGCGGCTGAGTCGTGGGCCCGGGAGATCGCCCGCGAGATGGAGCAGGAGGGCTTCCCGCCGATCGAGTGGAACCGTGCGATCCACCTGGAGTCGACGGGCGCGTTCCTCTTCAGCCCGGACGGGTGGATCGACGAGGTCGGGGCGGCGTGGGAGATCGAGTCGGTCGAGTACCACCTCGACCCGGAGGACCAGGAGCGCTCATACGCGCGCCGCGCCCTGATGAACACTCACGACGTGGTCCTGGTCGAGCACCGGCCGAAGCTGCTCCGGACGAATCCGTCCCAGGTGAAGCGGGAGGTCCGGGAGGCCTACGAGCGGGCTCTCCGCCGTCCACGCCCGCCGCTCGAGGCCCGTGCGCCACGGTGAGGGCTCCCCTCACGCTCGACGGTCGTACGCCGGCGAGCGTGAGGGGAGGAATCGAGCGCTCTTAAGGCACGAGGGTTCCCCTCACGCCATAGGGGGCACTGTCACTCCTCGCCGCGGATGAACGACTCGACGGCGTCGTAGGCCACGGAGTCCCGGTACTGCACGGGCGGCGACTTCATGAAGTACGACGACGCGCCGAGCAGCGGGCCGCCGAGGCCGCGGTCGAGGGCGATCTTCGCGGCGCGCACGGCGTCGATGATGATGCCGGCCGAGTTCGGGGAGTCCCAGACCTCGAGCTTGTACTCCAGCGACAGCGGCACGTCCCCGAAGGCGCGCCCCTCGAGGCGGACGTAGGCCCACTTGCGGTCGTCGAGCCACGGCACGTGGTCCGACGGCCCGATGTGGACGTTGTCCTTGCCCATGTCGCGGTCGACCTGCGAGGTCACCGACTGGGTCTTCGAGACCTTCTTCGACTCCAGGCGCTCGCGCTCGAGCATGTTCTTGAAGTCCATGTTGCCGCCGACGTTGAGCTGCATCGTGCGGTCGAGCTGGACGCCGCGGTCCTCGAACAGCTTGGCCAGCACCCGGTGGGTGATGGTGGCGCCGACCTGGGACTTGATGTCGTCACCGACGATCGGCACGCCCGCGTCGGTGAACTTCTGCGCCCACTCCGGGTCGGACGCGATGAACACGGGCAGGGCGTTGACGAAGGCGACCCCCGCGTCGAGCGCGCACTGCGCGTAGAACTTGTCGGCGTCCTCGGAGCCCACCGGCAGGTAGGAGACGAGCACGTCGGCGCGCGCCTCGCGCAGCGCCGCGACCACGTCGACCGGCTCCTCGTCGGCCTCGGTGATCGTCTCGCGGTAGTAGCGGCCGAGCCCGTCGTAGGTGTGGCCGCGCTGCACGGTGACCCCGGTCGGCGCCACGTCCGCGATCTTGATCGTGTTGTTCTCGCTGGCCGTGATGGCCTCCGCGAGGTCCTGCCCGACCTTCTTGGCGTCCACGTCGAACGCTGCGACGAACGTCAGGTCGCGGACGTGGTAGCCGCCGAAGTCGACGTGCATGAGACCCGGCACGCGGGCGGCCGGGTCGGCGTCGGCGTAGTACGTGACGCCCTGGACCAGCGACGCGGCGCAGTTGCCCACGCCGACGATGGCCACTCGGACCTGACCCATGGATGGTCTCCTTCACTCGTTCACGACGACGGGTCGGCCCGTCGCCTCGTCGATGGCGGTGCGGCTCAGCGACCGCTCGTGGTCGATGAGCTCGTCGAGCCAGCGGACCTCGCGCTCGGTGGTGTCCAGGCCGATGCGGTGCAGTTCGCGGGTGTAGCGGTCGATCTGCTCGCCGGCGCGGGTCAATGTCGAGCGCAGTCCCTCCCGGCGCTCCTCGACGCGGCGCCGGCGGCCCTCGAGGATGCGCATCCGCACCTCGGCCGGGGTGCGGGAGAAGAACGCCAGGTGGACGCCGAACCCGTCGTCGTCGTAGGCGTGCGGACCGGCCTCGCCGAGCAGCTCGTCGAGCCGGTCCTTGCCCTCCGCGGTGATCTCGTAGACCTTGCGGCCCCGTCGGCCCCAGGAGCCGCGTTCCTCGCCCGCCGGTGCCTGCTCGATGATCAACGCGGCGCGTTGCAGTCGACGCAGGGTCGGGTACAGGGACCCCCAGGAGAACGCACGCAGCGGCCCGAGCCGCGCGTGCAGCTGTTTGCGCAGCTCGTACCCGTGCATCGGTGCCTCGTGGAGGAGGCCCAGGACGGCGAGTTCCAGCACCGTGGGCTCCTTCCCGCTCGCGTGGCCCGGCGGCGCGACCATATCGCGGCGATACATCGGGGCGCCCCCCGCGACGATCTCGTCACACCGTGACCGGCGCGCTCCGGCCGGTCGCTGGTTACGCTGACGGCCGTGCGAAATCCCCGCCAGGTCGTCGACTACGCGCTGCAGCGTCGCGCGCACCTCGCCGACGTGGCTGCGGGACGGACGTCCACCGAGGACGCCTGTGACGCCGGGGCCTACCTGCTCCAGGCCGCCTCGTACCACGGCACGGCCACCCCGACGCCGTGCCCGCTGTGCCGGCGCGACGAGCTGGTCAACGTGTCCTGGGTCTTCGGCGACCGGCTCGGACCGGTGTCCGGATCCGCCCGTTCGGCCGACGAGATCGCTCGGTTGGACGACGCGGCCGGGGAGTTCACGGTCCACGTGGTGGAGGTCTGCCGTACGTGCCGGTGGAACCACCTCGTACAGTCCTACGTCTTGGGAGCGGACGACGCCTCGGGATCGGGTCGCCGTCGGCGTCGGACGGCTTCGCCCTGACGCCGCGGTGGGCGTGACCGGACGCGGAGTCCACGCCCGGCCGAGATGTCCCTGGGAGGCGCCACGTGACCGACGACCGTCGTGAGGACCGTCGTCCCGTCGGCGGCTCCGCGCCTCCGACCGCCGCGCCCCCGGCGCCCGGCGGACCCCGCGGGAACCTGCCGCCCGGCTGGTCCCCCGTGCCGCCCTCGGGCCGCCCCGGTCCGGGCGCCCCGAGCGGTCGTCCTCCGCAGAACGGCCAGAACCCCCAGAGCCCGCAGAACGGCCGCGGCGCCCCCGGTCCCGCGCCGACCCGCGTGGGCCCGACGCCCGGCGCGGAGCCGGGCCGACCCGCCGTCGGGAACGGGCAGGCCGCTCCGGGCGCGACGCGCGTCGGCGGGCCGTTCCCCGACACACGCGCTCCCGGTGGCGAGCCGCGTCCGGAGCCGCGCCTGCTGACCCACGACGGCTCGCGTCCACTGGCCACGGCCGGCGCGCCCGCCGGAGCCGCCACCCGTGTCGGCGCGCGTCCGGGGACCGCGCCGACGGCGGCCACCGACGTCGTGCAGGGCACGGCGGCCCCGTGCCGCAGCGGGGTGCGCACCCCCCCGCCCGCCGGGCCCCCGCCCGGACGCGGGGACGACGACGGGTCGGCGCCGGATCCGAAGCGCCGCGGGCGCCGGATCCGCCGGATCGTCTACGTCCTGGTCGCCCTGCTCGTGCTCGGCCCGCTGGTGGCCTTCGCGATCGGGTGGATCGTCTTCCGCATCCCGAGCCCGGACGACGCGACCAACAACCAGGTCGCCACCATCGCCTACTCCGACGGCTCGACCCTCGCGAGCCTCGCGCAGGCCGAGGGCAACCGGATCAAGGTGCCGCTCTCGCAGGTCCCGCTCCCGGTGCAGCACGCGGTGGCCTCCGCCGAGGACCGCAGCTTCTACACCAACTACGGCTTCGACCCCATCGGCATCGCCCGCGCGGCCTGGAACCAGGCGCAGGGCGGGGTCGGCGGCGGCTCGACCATCACCCAGCAGTACGTGAAGAACGTGCTGGTGGGCGACGAGCACTCCTACTGGCGCAAGTACCGCGAGGTCGTCATCGCGGCGAAGATCAACCAGGAGGAGTCGAAGGACCAGATCCTCGAGAACTACCTGAACACGATCTACTTCGGCCGTGGCGCCTACGGCATCCAGGCCGCGTCGCAGGCGTACTTCGGCCGGGACGTCTCGACGCTGAGCCCCAGCGAGGGCGCGATGCTCGCCGGGCTCATCCAGGCGCCGTCGAAGTGGGACCCCGCGGTCGACCAGGCCGGCTCCCAGCAGCGCTGGAGCTACGTCCTCGACGGCATGGTCGAGCAGAACTGGCTCTCGCGCGCCGACCGGCAGACCGCGGTCTTCCCGACGACCATCCCGCCGGCCAAGGCCCGCACCGGCATCCCGGGCAACGACCGCGGCCACATCGTCACCGCGGTCAAGGACGAGCTCGCCTCCTACGGCATCACCGAGCAGCAGGTGAACCAGGAGGGGCTCAAGGTCGAGACGACCATCGACCCGAAGCTCCAGCAGCAGGCGGCCGACGCGGCGGCGAAGACGCTCGACGGCCAGCCGGCCAACCTGCGGACCGCCCTGGTGTCGGTGGACCCGCAGAGCGGTGCGATCAAGGCGTACTACGGCGGCACCGACGGGCAGGGGTTCGACTACGCCCAGACCTCGCGGCAGCCCGGCTCGTCGTTCAAGCCGTTCGTGCTCCTCGCCGGGCTCGAGAAGAACCCGCCGATCGGACTCGGGACCACCTTCGACGGCTCGACGCCGCAGACGATCGCCGGGACCAAGGTCGAGAACTCCGACGGTGAGAGCTGCCCGAACTGTGACCTCAAGACGGCGATGACGCTGTCGATCAACACCGTCTTCTACCAGCTCGGTGTGCAGGTCGGTCCCCAGAAGGTCGCCGACGCCGCCCACCAGGTCGGTGTCGCCGCGGAGCTGCCCAACCCCAGCGGCGGCATCTCGATCGGTGACAAGGAGGTCCGCCCGGGCGACATGGCCTCGGCGTACGCGACCTTCGCCGCCGACGGCGTCTACCACAAGCCGCACCTGGTGACCCGCGTGACGACCGCCGACGGCCGCGTCCTCTTCGACGGCGGCACCCCGGCCGGCGAGCAGCGGATCAGCCAGCAGCTCGCCCGCAACGTCACCGAGTCGATGCTCGACGTCGCCTCCCACTCCCAGATCCCGCTCTCGGCGGGCCGCCCGGTCGCCTCCAAGACCGGCACCGTGCAGTCGTCGGTGAAGGGCCAGAACAACGACGCCTGGACGATCGGCTACACGCCGCAGATCTCGACGGCGGTGTGGGTCGGGACCGACGACAACTCGCCGATCAAGACCTCCGGCGGCGCCCCGATCTACGGCCGCGGCGTGCCCGGCCAGATCTGGCAGCGGTTCATGAACCAGGCCCTGCGCAACGACCCGATCCAGCAGTTCTCCGACTTCAAGGCCCTCGGCACCCCGGTCGCGCCGCCGAAGCCGCCGCCCGGCCAGGACCCGAACAACCCGGACGGGCAGCAGAACGGCCAGTACTGCGTCGACGGGGTCTGCGTGAACTACCCCAACGGGCAGAACGGCAACGGCGGCAACAACAACGGCAACAACAATGGCAATAACAACAACAACGGCAATAACAACAACGGCAACAACAACGGGAATAACGGCAACAACGGGAACAACAACAAGAATAAGAACAACAATCCCGACAACGGCGGCAACGGGAACGACCCCTTCAACCTGGGCAACTGACCCGCGTGTCCGCTGAGGCTCCGCCGACCCGCAACCGGACGCACGACCCCGAGTCCCTCGACGCCACGTCACGGGTGCTCCCCGCGCACGACGACGGGTTCGTCCGGGCGGCGAGCGCCGCGGTCGGGGGCCCGGTCGGGGCACACGCCGTCGTCGGGCGGGCGAGGTTCTTCACCCCGCTGCGGGTGGTCCTGCTGCTCGCGACGATCGTGCTGGCCCTGGGCTGGTTCGCGAAGGCGCCGTGCCTGCAGCAGTACGTCGACGGCTCGGGGCAGACCCAGCTCGACTGGCGCGACAGCCGCCAGTACGTGGCGATGTGCTACTCGGACACGGTCCCGCTCTACACGGCCGAGCGGCTCGACGAGGGCGGCGTCCCCTACGTGACGAGCTGGGTCGACCAGCGCGACGACGGCACGACCCAGGTGCGGTACATGGAGTACCCGGTGCTCACCGGGTTCTTCCAGTGGATGAACGCACGGCTGACGGCGGGGTGGCTGGCGCTCGGACTGCCGGCGGCGCTGCCCGTCGTCGTCTACTTCGACCTGTCCGCGTTCTGGCTGGCGCTCGCGTGGCTCGGCGTCGTGTGGGCGATGGTGCGGCTGCGGCCCGGGCGACCGTGGGACGCCGCGATCGCCGCCGTGTCGCCGCTCGTCGCCGTCCACGCCTTCACCAACTTCGACACCCTCGCCGTCGCCGGGGCGACCCTCGGCCTGCTCGCCTGGGCGCGGCGACGACCCGCCGTCGCCGGACTCCTGCTCGGGCTCGGGGCGGCGGCCAAGCTCTATCCGCTGTTCCTGCTCCTCCCGCTGCTCCTGCTGTGTCTGCGGGCGGGGCGGATGCGGGCCTGGTGGACCGTCGCGCTCACCGGGGTCGGCGCCTGGGCCGTCGTCAACGTGCCGGTGGCGGTGCTCGCGCCCGCGGGCTGGTGGGAGTTCTTCCGGCTCAACTCGACCCGGGCGGCGGACCCGGACTCGCTCTACAACATCGTCGCGGGCCTCACCGGCTGGTCGGGGTTCGACGGGCCGCTGTCCCCCGGGCAGACGCCGTCCGTGCTGAACGCGGTGACGGCGGTGCTGTTCGCGCTGTGCTGCGTGGCGGTCGCGGTCCTCGTGTGGCGCGCCCCGGTGCGGCCGCGCCTGGCGGCGATCGCGTTCCTCGTGGTCGCGGCGTTCCTGCTCACGAACAAGGTGTGGAGCCCGCAGTACTCGCTGTGGCTCGTCCCGCTGGCCGTGCTCGCCTACCCGCGGTGGAAGCCGCTGCTCATCTGGATGGCACTCGACGCGTTCGTGTGGGTCCCGCGGATGTACTACTACCTCGGCATCGCCAACAAGGGCCTGCCCGCACCGTGGTTCTACGGCGCGGTGGTGCTGCGCGACCTCGCCGTCGTCGCGATCGCGCTGCTGGTCGTGCGCAGCGTGCTGCGCCCGGAGCTCGACCCGGTGCGCCGGCGTCCGGGCCGACCCGGGCCGGCGCGGGTCGGGTCCGACCCCGACGGCGGGGTGCTCGACGGGGCACCCGACGCGGCCTGGTTCCGGCGCCGCCGCGGCGATCGTGGTGTCAGCGGCACCCCGGCGAGCGACCGGCCCCTCGTCGACGCCACCCGATCCGGGAACGTCCAGGACCCGCCCGGCCCAGGCCCGGGCGCACCCGCCGTGCCACGACCGTGACGGTTCGGTGATGGTCGCGTCACCTCCGGAGCAACCCGTCGTTGGGGTTCTCGTCGTCCTCTCCCGGGGCCCGCGCACGGGGCATGTGCTGGGTCGGGGTGGACGGCGGGGCAGCGTTGTTCTGAGAAGGGGTCGAAGCTGATGGGTGCGCGGTTCTCGCGTCTGGTGTCGGTCGCCGCTGCAGGAGGCGTCCTCACCGGGTCGCTGTTGCTCGGAGGCGGCGCCGCGCTCGCGGCGCCCGTGGCGCCGGCCGCGCCCGGTGAGGTCGTCCCGGCCCGGTGTGGCCAGACGGTGCAGGCGAGCCCGGGCGACTCGGTCCAGGTCGTCCCGCCGCTGGGCGCCTCGTTCCTCGTGCCGATCACCTCGGCCGCCGGCCCGCTGCAGTCGATCACGCAGCCGCTGACCGGGCTGCTCTGCCGCGTGCAGGTCCAGCTCGTCGAGCCGGTCGCCACCGCCGCGTCCGTCGTCGTGCCGCCGGCCGCGCCGCTCGCGAGCGCGGCCGCGTCCGCCGGTCGTGTGCTCGCTCCGCAGCCCGCCGCACCGGCCCCGGCCGCCACGACCCCGACCGCCGCGGCGGTGGCCCCGGCCGCCCCGCCGGCGGCGGTGGCCCCGGCGCCCGCGCTGCCCCCGGCCGCGCTGGCCGCCGCGCCCGCGTTCGCGCCGTCGTTCAACGGCCTGCCCTCGTCGTTCCTCGGCGCCGCCCCGGCCTCCGCGCCGGCCGGCCTCGCCGCGTACGACCCCGGGCAGCTGCTCGGCTCGGCGTTCCCGGGCCTCAAGGCCGGCGCGCCCGCGTACCTCGGCTACGACCCGGCGAGCGCGGTGACCACCGCCAGCCAGGTCCAGGCCCTGCCGGTCGACGGGCTGTCCGGCGGGACGGGCGTTCCCGTGATGCTCGCCGTGCTCGCCCTCGCCGGTGTCGCCGCCTTCGTCGTCCGCGCGATGGTGCTCCGCCGCGCGGCCGCCGCCGCCGCGCCGGTGGAGCCGCAGGACGGGCCGGCGGACGCCGACTACGCCGTCGGCTCGCTGGAGGAGCTCACCGCGGTGCACGGCGAGGCCCCGCGGTCGCCCGCGGTCGGCTTCCCGGCGGCGCGGTTCGACGCCGACGGCACCGAACTGACGGGAACCGCGCGCCACTGAGCTGCGTCGGAGCCCATGAGGGAGCAACTCGGGCGGGTCGGGGTCATCCCCGGCCCGCCCGAGGTCGTCCTCGGGGTCGCCCGTAGACTGGTCGGACCGAGTTCCCTCCTGCCACGGATCGTCCGTGGCCACCAGTCCATAGGAGGTGAGTGGTACTCGTGCGCCACTACGAAATGGTCGTCATCCTCGAGCCCAGTCTCGACGAGCGCACCGTCGCCCCGTCCCTGGAGACGTTCCTCAACGTCATCCGCAAGGACGGCGGCACCGTCGAGAACGTCGAGGTCTGGGGCCGTCGACGTCTCGCCTTCGAGATCGAGAAGAACGCCGAGGGCATCTACGCCGTCCTCGACGTCAACTGTGAGCCCGCCACCATCAAGGAGATGGACCGGCAGCTCGCGCTGAACGAGTCGGTGCTGCGCACCAAGGTCATGCGTCGTGACCCGAACGCCGGAGCGCGTCGGGGCAAGGCCGGCGCGAGCTAATGGCCGGCGACACGGTCATCACCGTGGTCGGCAACCTCACCGCCGACCCGGAGCTGCGCTTCACGCCGTCGGGCGCCGCCGTCGCGAACTTCACCGTCGCGTCGACCCCCCGCACCTTCGACCGCCAGAGCGGCGAGTGGAAGGACGGGGAGGCGCTCTTCCTGCGCTGCAACATCTGGCGCCAGGCTGCCGAGAACGTCGCGGAGTCTCTGACCCGCGGAGCGCGTGTGATCGTGTCCGGTCGCCTCAAGCAGCGCTCGTTCGAGACCCGTGAAGGGGAGAAGCGCACCGTCATCGAGCTCGAGGTCGACGAGGTCGGCCCCTCGCTGCGGTACGCGACCGCGTCGGTGACCAAGGCCAGCCGCTCCGGCGGCGGTGGAGGTGGCTTCGGCGCCTCCAACGGCGGCGGCGGTTACTCCGGCGGCGGTGGTGGTGGCGGGTACGGCGGCGGTGGCCAGTCCGGCCCGGCCGACGACCCGTGGGCCTCCGCGCCCGTGGCCGGTTCCTCCGGCGCCGGCGGGTACGACGACGAGCCCCCCTTCTGACGTACGCCAATCCCCAGAATTCGGCTAGGAGAAAGAAACACCATGGCGAAGCCGCCGGTGCGCAAGCCCAAGAAGAAGGTCTGCGCGTTCTGCAAGGACAAGAACCAGCTGATCGACTACAAGGACACCAACCTCCTCCGCAAGTACATCTCGGACCGCGGCAAGATCCGCGCCCGGCGGGTCTCGGGCAACTGCTCGCAGCACCAGCGGGACGTCGCCGTCGCCGTGAAGAACTCGCGTGAGATGGCGCTGCTGCCCTACACGTCGACCGCTCGCTGAGGAAGGGGACCCACGCGATGAAGCTCATCCTCACCGCCGACGTCGCCAACCTCGGTGGCCCCGGTGACCTCGTGGACGTCAAGGACGGCTACGGACGCAACTTCCTGCTGCCCCGCGGGCTGGCCATCGTCGCCACCCGCGGCGCGATGAAGCAGGTCGAGACCATCCGCCGCACCCAGGAGGGCAAGCGGATCCGCGACCTGGACCACGCCCGCGAGATCGCCGGCGAGATCCAGGGCCTCGGCAAGGTCACCGTCGCCGCCAAGTCGGCCGGCGAGGGCGGCAAGCTGTTCGGCTCGATCAGCGCCGCCGACATCGTGTCCGCCGTGAAGTCCGCCGGTGGGCCGAACCTCGACAAGCGTCTCGTCGAGATCTCGGGCCACATCAAGTCCACCGGGTCGCACTCGGTGCACGTCCGGCTCCACCCGGACGTGCGCGTCGAGCTCCCGCTGGCCGTGCAGGGCATCTGAGCCCTTCGTAGTCCCACCTCGGGCCCCGGACCGCGTCGTCGGTCCGGGGCCCGACGTGTGTCCGGGGCGTGCACGACGACGGCCCCCGGTCGCCGATCGGCGAGGGGCCTCAAGGTCGTCGTCACGCCCTGTGGATGACTCGGCCACGCTGCGCCGAGAGGTCACGTATCGGTCACCGCGCCGTCCGGCGACGGACGTCGGCCGGTCGTCGCCACGTCGCGTATCCGTGTCGCGACACGCCGGTGATCCCGCGCGACGACATGCCGATCCACTTGTTGTCCCCAGGGTGCACAGCGCGCTGAGCTGGGACGACGCCGAATCTGAGCGGGTTGCCAACAGGTTGTCCCCAGGTGCGCCCACCTGAGGAGCCTGTGCATGCCGGTCGGTCCCCAGTCCATGCACAGGGGCGTGCACACCACCGCCTCGCGGGCTCCGGCAGGGCGGCCCTAGCGTGCGCGTCGGCGGTGGGCGGCGGGTGATTGTCGGACCCTCGTGCGAACGTGCGTTCGACGGGACCTTCCGGTCCGGTCCGGACCACTCCTGGGAGGAGCGAATCGGTGGCGGTGCTCGACGAGCGGGGCGCGGGCGGACGCGACGGCGGGTTCGGGGGCCGCTCCCGGTCCGGTGACGGCGAGGGGCGCCCGGAGTTCGACCGGCAGCCCCCGCAGGACATCGCGGCCGAGCAGTCGGTCCTCGGGGCGATCCTGCTGAGCAAGGACGCCATCGCCGACGTCATCGAGCTGCTGAAGCCGGACGACTTCTACCGGCCCGCGCACCAGACCGTCTACGAGTGCGTGCTGGACCTGTACGGCCGCGGCGAGCCGGCCGACGCCGTCACGGTCTCGGCGGACCTCGAGCGCCGCGGCGAGCTGCTGCGCATCGGCGGCGCGCCGTACCTGCACACCCTCATCGCGAGCGTCCCCACGGCGGCGAACGCGTCCTACTACGCCGAGATCGTGGCCGACCGTGCCGTCCTGCGGCGCCTGGTCGAGGCGGGGACGCGCATCGTCCAGCTCGGCTACACCGGCGGCGACGGGGCCGACACCGACGACATCGTCGACCGCGCCCAGGCCGCCGTCTACGAGGTCACCGACCGGCGGGTCACCGAGGACTACGTGGCCCTCGAGGACGTCCTGCAGCCCACGATGGACGAGATCGACGCGATCGCCTCGCGCGGCGGCGTGTCCTTCGGCGTGCCGACCGGGTTCGCCGACCTCGACGACGTCACCAACGGTCTGCACGCCGGCCAGATGATCATCGTGGCGGCGAGGCCCGGTATCGGGAAGGCGCTCGCGCTCGACACCCCGCTGGCCACGCCCACGGGGTGGACCACGATGGGCGAGGTCGCGGTCGGCGACGAACTCCTCGACGCCGACGGTCGGCCCACCCGCGTCGTCGCCGCCACCGACGTCCTGGCCGACCGACCCTGCTACGAGGTGACCTTCTCCGACGGCACGGTCCTCGTCGCCGACGGGCAGCACCAGTGGCTGACCGATACGCCGGCGTCCCGCCGCTCGGAGCGGGTGCCCGCCGCCGTGCGTACCACCGAGGAGATCGCGGCGACCCTGCACGCCCCGACCGCCGACGCGCGGCCCAACCACTCCGTGGCCACCTGCCGTGCGCTGCAGCTGCCGGAGCAGGACCTGCTCGTGCCGCCCTACGCCGTCGGCATCTGGCTCGGTGACGGCACGCCCGACGGTGCGAGCTTCACGAGCGCGGACCCGGAGGTCGCGGCGCTCATCGAGGCGGACGGCCTGTGCGCACCGGCGCTGGGGACGAGGATGCGATTCGGCCTCCGGCTGCCTCCGGAGTCCGGTCCGGCCGAGCGTGCCTGCGTCGTGCGCGGCGCGAGCTTCGTGCCCGCCACGTCCCAGGAGCGCAGCTGCGGGCAGTCGTGCGGCGGGGCCCGGTCCGTCTCGGCTCCGGTCGCTGCACCGGCGTGTCCGGACTGTGGCGTGCCGACCTCCGGTCTCCTCCGCTGCCAGGCCTGCCATCACGCCCATGGCACGGTGCAGGGTCGGCTCCGCACGCTGGGCGTGCTCGGCGACAAGCACATCCCGGTCCAGTACCTGCGCGCGTCGGAGGAGCAGCGGCGGGCCCTGCTCGCGGGTCTCCTGGACTCCGATGGCACGGTGCTGCCGGACGGCATGGTCCAGGTCGCCGTCACCGATCGTCGGCTCGCCGAGGACACGGCCGAGCTGGTGTCGTCGCTGGGGCTGTGCTGCACGATCACCACGAAGCCGGTCCGCGGGCGCAGCGAGGCCTCCAGCACGTCCTCCCTGGTCACGTTCAGCACCACCGAGCAGGTCTTCCGTCTCGAGCGCAAGCGGCTCGCGCACAAGGAGCGGAGCCGCGCGACCTCCGACGCGCGGACGCGGCGCTACGTCACCGACGTCCGCCGCATCCCCTCGGTGCCGGTGCGGTGCGTCGAGGTCGACAACGCCGCGCACCTCTACGTCGCCGGACGGTCGATGGTGCCGACGCACAACTCGACCCTGGGGCTCGACTTCGCCCGCTCGGCGAGCGTCAAGCACGGCCTCACCAGCGCCGTGTTCTCGCTGGAGATGAGCCGGACCGAGATCGTGATGCGCATGCTGTCGGCCGAAGCCAAGATCCGGTTGGCCGACATGCGCGCGGGCACCATGACCGACGACGACTGGACCCGCCTCGCGCGCCGCATGAGCGAGATCTCCGAGGCGCCGCTGTTCATCGACGACTCGCCCAACATGACCATCATGGAGATCCGGGCGAAGGCACGGCGGCTCAAGCAGCGTCACGACCTGCGGCTGATCATCCTCGACTACATGCAGCTGATGACCTCGGGCAAGAAGGTCGAGAGCCGCCAGCAGGAGGTCTCGGAGTTCTCACGTCAGCTCAAGCTGCTGGCCAAGGAACTGGAGATCCCGCTCGTCGCCATGTCGCAGCTGAACCGTGGACCCGAGCAGCGCACCGACAAGAAGCCGCAGCTCTCCGACCTCCGTGAGTCGGGATCACTGGAGCAGGACGCGGACATGGTCATGCTGATCAACCGCCCCGACGCCTTCGAGCGCGACGACCCGCGCGCGGGCGAGGCCGACATCATCCTGGCCAAGCACCGCAACGGGCCCACCGCGACGATCCCGATCGCCCACCAGCTGCACTACAGCCGCTTCGCCGACCTGGCCCGGGGCTGAGCTGCCGCGTCGTCGCTCGTCGTCGACGGCGATGTCGGCGGCGACGCGGCTACGGCTCGACGCTCAGGGCAGCGTGACGACGACCTTGCCGTTGCCGGCCGCGGCGAGTTCGTGGGCCTTCACGATGTCGTCGAGCGGGAGGACGTGGGCGACCCGGGGCCGGTAGTGGCCCGCCCGCCCGAGCTCGGCGGCGACGGCGAGAACGGCGGAGTCGTTCGCGGCGTCGACGAGGTGGGTCCCGAGGCGGGCGGCGCCGTCGCGGTCGATGACCGTCACCACGCGCGTCGGGTCGCCGACGATCTCGACGAGATCGGGCAGGGCGTCCGACGCGGCAGCGTGCAGAGCGACGTCGACCCCCTGCGGGGCAAGGGCCCGGACCCGGTCGGGCAGGCCCGGTCCGTAGGGGGTCGGGAGGACGCCGGCGGCGCGCATGGACTCGTGGTTGGCCTCCCGCGCCGTGCCGATGACGGTGGCCCCGGCGTGCACGGCGGCGGCCGTGGCGGCGGTGCCGACGGCTCCGGAGGCACCGTCGACGAGCAGCGTGCGTCCCCGGAGGTCGCCGAACGGGGCCAGGGCCCGCAGCGAGGTCACGGCGCCGAGACCGGCCGCTGCCGCCTCCTCGACGCTCCAGGTCGACGGGACCGGGGCCCAGGCCGTCAGCACCGCGAACTCGGCCGTGGTGTCGGCGTGACCACCGAGTCCGAACACGAGATCGCCCGGCGCCACCCCTTCCACGTCCGGCCCGACCTCGTCGACGACGCCGGCAGCGTCACGACCCGGGATGGCGGGCAGGTCGAGGGGCAGGAACTCCGCCAGGGCGCCGGCGCGCAGCAACCAGTCGATCGGGTTCACGCTCGCCGCCCCGACACGGATGCGGATCGAGCCGGATCCCGCGTGTGGTTCGGGAGCGTCCTCGACGGTGAGGACCTCGGGGCCGCCGTAACGGTGGAAGCGCGCTGCGCGCATGGTGTGCTCCTGCTCGTCGCAATACTTGCTGCGGAAACCAAAGCTAGGAGCGGATACTTTCCGTGTCAAACATCGCTGGGTAGGCTCACGGCGGTGGGCGAGGACATGCTGGTCGGACACGAGGCACGGACGTGGTCCCTGCTGCTCGGCGTCATGATGTGGCTGCCCGCCGAGCTGGACGCCTACCTCGAGCGCGTCGCGGGCGTGAGCCACGCCGAGTACCAGGTGCTGCGCTGGCTCTCCGCGGGTGAGGACCGCGAGCTGCACATGACCCGCCTCGCGGCGACCGCCAACGTCACCCCGTCGCACCTGTCGCGGATCGTGGCCCGGCTCGAACGGCGCGGCTGGATCGAACGCGGGCCCGACCCCGACGACGCCCGTCGCACCCTGGCCCGCCTCACCCCGGTCGGGGCCGCGACGGTGGCCGACTGCGAGCCCGGTTACGCCGCCGAGGTCCGGCGCCTCGTCTTCGCCCACCTGCACCGCGACCAGGTCGATCAGCTCGCTCGCATCGCCGAGGCCGTCCTCACCCCGCTGCGCCCGGACTGCATCGCCGCCCTCCCCGGCCCTGAGCGGGCTGTCGGGCAGGCTCAAGCGGCCGGGACGCTGCCTCACGTCACGCTCGCGGAGGGCACCATCACCCCGTGACCCGACCTCGGCGCCTCCGACCCGACGAGCTGGATCCAGCCGCCCGCCGGGTCTACGACGCCATCGCGTCCGGCCCACGGGCCGGGAGCGGATTGGTGAACGACGACGGGTCGCTGCGCGGCCCCTTCGACGCGATGCTGCGCCATCCCGCCGTCGGCGAGCCGCTACAGGCCCTGGGCGCGGCGCTGCGGTACCGCGGGACGCTGTCCGACCGGTCCCGCGAGCTCGTGATCCTGCGGGTCGCCGGGGTGCGGGGCAGTGCGTTCGAGCGCGCCGCCCACGAGCCGATCGCCCGACGGGCCGGCCTGACCGACGACCAGCTCGCCGCGCTCGCCGCCGACGCCGTCGTCGGCTGGGCCGACCCCGTCGAACACACCGCCGACGTCGCCGCCCGGACACTCCTCCACCACGACCCGGTCGACGACGACATCCACCGTGCCTGGGTCGACGTCCTCGGCGAGGCGGGGCTCGTCGAGGTGACGGCGCTCGTCGGCTACTACGGCCTGCTCGCCGACCTGCTGCGCGTGTTCACGCCGGAGGCATGACGGCCCGATCGGACAGGTGACCCAGACCACGCCCGGGGTAGCCGACAGGGTCCACCACCGGAGAGGACCCGCCATGAGCACCGAGAAGCAGACCGACCCGTCGATGGTCGTCCCGCCCGCCGAGCAGCTGACCGGCGAGTCGGCCGAACCCGACCGCCCGGCGGTGTCCGACGTGTTCCCCGCCGGCGAGGCCGCGTCCGAGGAGCACCTGGAGCCGAACGAGGGGCCGTGATCGGTCGCGTCCGCCCCGACGTGAGGGGAGGAACCGAGCGCTCTACGCGCTCGAGGGTTCCCCTCACGCCGGAACACGGGGGCGCGTGGCCCGCAGCGGCACCACCACGACGACCGTCGCGGCGAGGAGCACCAGCAGGAACCCCACGGTCGCCGACCATCCCGCGACGCCGAACACGACGCCGCCCAGCGTGCCCCCGACCGACGAGCCGACGTAGTAGCTGAACAGGTACAGGCCGGACGCGACGGCACGGCCGTGCTCGGCCCGCCGTCCGACCCAGGCCGAGGCGACCGCGTGGCCGGCGAAGAAACCGACCGTCAGCAGGGCGAGCCCGGCGATGACGAGCGCGAGCACCGGGGCAAGCATGGCCGCCGCGCCGAGGGCGGCCACCCCGCAGGCCGCGAGCACGGTCGTCCGGGCGCCGAGCCGGCCCGTCAGCCGGCCGGCGACCGTCGAGGTCACCGTGCCCACCGCGTAGAGCACGAACACGAACCCGACGACCAGGTCGGGCAGCGAGAACGGCGGACCGAGCAGCCGGAAGGCCACGTAGTTGTAGGCGCAGACGAAGGTGCCCATGAGGAGCAGCCCCACCGCGAACAGCCGACGCAGCACCGGGTCCGCCAGGTGGGCCCGGACCTCGCCGAGCAGGTCGGACGCCGCGACGGGCGTCGGGGTGAAGCGGCGCGACGGCGGCAGCACCAGCCAGAAGACGAGCAGGCACGCCCCGGAGACGGCCGCGATGCCGCCGAGCGCGAGGCGCCACGAGCCGGTGAGGTCGTTCAGCGCGGACACCACGATGCGCCCGCCGAACCCGCCGACCGAGTTCCCGGCCACGTAGAGGCCCATCGCCCCGCCGAGGTGCCCGGCGTCGATCTCGTCGGCGAGGTAGGCCATCCCGACGGCGGGCAGGCCGGCCAGCGCGACGCCCTCCAGCCCGCGCAGCACCAGCAGCAGCCACAGCGACGGCGCGACCGCGGCGGCCAGGCCGAGCACCACGGCACCGGCGAGCGACCACAGCATCACCGGTCGTCGTCCCCACCGCTCGGACAGCGCCGAGGCCGGGATGATCGCGAGGGCCAGCCCGCCGGTCGTCACCGAGACCGACAGCGAGGCCGTCCCGGGCGAGACCGCGAACACGTCGACGAGTCGCGGGAGCAGGGGCTGTGTGGCGTAGAGCAGCGCGAACGTCGTGAACCCGGCGAAGAACAGCCCGACCGAGACGCGTCGGAACCCGGGGTCCCCGCGGCGCAGGGCATCGGTCCCGAGGTCGACGGACATCGTTGGTCAGGCTAACCGGACGATTCGTCCGCCAACCACGTCAGATACGTCTCGTGCCCGCCGTCGATCGGCAGGGTGATCACCTCGGGGACGTCGTAGGAGTGGTTCCCGACGATCCACTCGGTCGCCTCCGCCGCCCGCGTCGTCTTGACGACGAGCTGGTACTCCGACTCGACCTGCACCGCCCCGTCCCATCGGAACACGCTGCGGACCGGGCCGACGATCTGCACGCAGGCCGCGAGCCGCGCCTCGACGAGCCCGCGGGCGAGTCGCTGCGCCTCCGCGTCGGAGTCGGTGGTGGTCAGGACCGCGTGAGCAGTAATCCGTGCCATGACACGGATTAGTGCACACGGGCCGAAGGCACCTCGCCGAAGACGGCGCCGCGGGCCTCGGGGCCGAGCAGGAGCACGACCGCGGTGAGGACGAGGACCGGCACGATGACCGCGGCCAGCGCGAACGACCCGCCGTAGGCCGCGGCCAGGGCCGCCTGGATCGGCAGGTTGAACGAGGCGATCGCGTTGCCGAGCTGGTAGGTCACGCCCGGGTAGAAGCCGCGGACCTCGTCGGGCGAGAGCTCGGCGAGGTGCGCCGGCACCACGCCCCACCCGCCCTGCACCAGGACCTGCAGCAGGAAGGCCCCGAGCGTGACGAGCCCGAGCGCCGGCGAGTACGCGAACAGGAACACCACCGGGACCGCGAGGACCGCGCAGCCCGCGGCCGTACGCCGTCGCCCGAAGCGTTCCGAGAGCGCTCCGAAGTAGGCGCCGCCGAGGATCGCCCCGATGTTGTAGATGATCGCGACGACGGTGACGGCACCGGTGGAGGCGGAGAAGTCCTCCTTGAGGAAGGTCGGCACGAAGTCCTGCGTGCCGTGGCTCATGAAGTTGAACAGCGTCATGAGCACGATCAGGTAGAGGAAGCGGCGCAGCACCTTCGGCTGCAGGAAGACCTTGCCGGGCCCGACCTTCGTCAGCTCCACCTTCTCCTGGGTGCGCTCCCAGGCCTCCCACTCCCCCACGCGCGTGCGGATGAGGAAGGCGATCAGCGCCGGGATCGCGCCGAGGACGAACAGCCAGCGCCACCCGAGGTAGGGCGTCACCAGGAAGTTGGCGATCGTCGCGAGCAGGTAGCCCACCGGGTAGCCCTGCTGGAGCAGGCCCGACCAGAAGCCGCGCTTCTCCGGCGGGATCTTCTCCAGGGCCAGCGACGCCCCGAGGCCCCACTCGCCGCCCATCCCCAGGCCGAACAGGAAGCGCAGCACGACCAGGACGGTGAAGGTCGGCGCGAGCCCGGAGAGCACCTCCATCGCCGAGTAGAAGAGGACGTCGACCATCAGCGGGATGCGGCGGCCCTTCTTGTCCGCCCAGATCCCGAAGACCAGCGCGCCGATGGGGCGGGCGATCAGGGTCACCGTGGTGAGGAAGGCCACCTCGGTCGTCGAGCGACCGAATTCCTTGGCGATGTCGGACAGGACGAACACGACGAGGAAGAAGTCGAACGCGTCCATCGCCCAGCCCAGCCAGGCGGCCAGGAACGCGTTGCGCTGCTCGCGGGTGAGGCCCCGCGCCTGCTCGAGAAGTCCCGGACCGGCCATGGCCCAGGAACTTAGGCTCAACAACGGCGGTCCGGACACCCGTCGTCGGGAACGTCCCGGATGTCCACCCCGCGCCGGGGCCTAGGCTCGTGAGCATGGCGAACGATTCCGGCGGCGGCCGGCACCGCTGGCTCGTGCTCGGCATCTGCTGCATGAGCCTGCTCGTGGTCTCGATGGACAACACGATCGTCAACGTCGCCCTGCCGGCGATCCGCGCCGACCTCACTGCGTCGATCACCGAGCTGCAGTGGACCGTCGACGCCTACACGCTCGTGCTGGCCTGCTTCCTCATGCTGGCGGGCGCGACCGGCGACCGCCTCGGCCGCCGACGGACCTTCCAGACCGGCCTCGCCGTCTTCGGTCTCGGCTCGCTGCTCTGCAGCCTGGCGCCGTCGGTCGGCTGGCTGATCGCGGCGCGGGCCGTGCAGGGCATCGGCGGGACGATGCTGAACCCGATCGCGCTGTCCATCGTCACGAACGTCTTCGTCGACCCCCGTGAGCGAGCCCGGGCCATCGGCGTGTGGGGCTCCGTCGTCGGGATCTCGCTCGGGCTCGGGCCGGTGCTCGGCGGGCTGCTCACCGAGTCGATCGGCTGGCGGGCGATCTTCTGGGTCAACGTCCCCATCGTGCTCGCGGCCCTCGCCCTCACCGCGCGCTTCGTGCCCGAGTCGCGGGCCGACCACGCCCGCCGGCCGGACCCGGTCGGCCAGGTCCTGGTGGTGGTCCTGCTCGGGTCGGTCACGACCGCCGTGATCGAGGCGCCGCGGCTGGGCTGGACCTCGGCTGCGGTCCTCGGGCTCGCGGTGGCCGCCCTCGTCGCGCTCGTCGCGCTGCTGGTGTGGGAGCGACGGCGCCGCGAGCCGCTCCTCGAGCTCGGCTTCTTCGCGAGCGTCCCATTCTCCTCCGCGACGCTCATCGCGGTCTGTGCGTTCGCGGCCTTCGCCTCCTTCCTGTTCCTCTCGACGCTCTACCTGCAGGAGATCCGCGGGCTCTCCTCGCTCGCCGCGGGCCTCGCCCTGCTACCGGCCGCGGTCACCTCCACGGTGTGCGCACCGCTGTCGGGCCGGCTGGTCGCCACCCGCGGCTCCCGGCTCTCGCTGGTGGTCGCGGGGGTCGCGATGACAGCGGTCGCGCTCGCCCTCACGCAGGTCGGGCCGACCACCCCGGAGTGGGTCCTGCTCGCGGTCTTCGGCGTCTTCGGCGTCGGCTTCGGGCTGGTCAACCCGCCGATCACGAACACCGCGGTCAGCGGCATGCCGCGGGCGCAGGCCGGGGTCGCCGCGGCGGTCGCGTCGACCAGCCGCCAGGTCGGCTCCACCCTCGGCGTCGCGGTCAGCGGCACCTTCGTCGCCGCGGCGGTCACGCTGGGCTCCGGGCTGACGGCGGGGTGGGTGGCCGCGGCCGTCGCGACCGCCGTCGTCGGCGTGCTCGGCATCGTCGCGACGACGGCGCGGGCCCGGGCCAGCGCGGACCGGGTGGCCGAACGGTTCGCCGAGGAGGCCGCCCCGGCCCGGGTCTGACACGTCCGACGAACGCTGTGACCGCTGAGCGAACCCATCGTGGGACATCGACCACTGTGAAGCGCGCGCCAGGGCTCGTGCGGGCACCCTGGGCCCCCCGCGCGGAGATGTCGCGGGGGGAAGGAGATGCCACGTGACGACGACGCAGTCGCCGGCCGCCGCCGCCGGGACGTTCCAGCTGGGGGGCGAGTTCACCGTCCGCCGCCTCGGCTACGGCGCGATGCGGCTCACCGGGGAGGGCATCTGGGGCCCGCCGAAGGACAGCGACAACGCGCTCGCCGTGCTGCGCCGTGCCGTGGAGCTCGGGGTCGACTTCATCGACACCGCCGACTCCTACGGCCCGTACGTGAGCGAGGAACTGGTCCGCGAGGCGCTCTACCCCTACCGCGACGTCCGCGTCGCGACGAAGGCCGGCCTGTTGCGCACCGGTCCCAACCGGTGGATCCCGTGCGGACGCCCGGACTACCTGCGCCAGGAGTGCGAGATGAGCCTGCGCCGTCTCGGCGTGGAGACCATCGACCTCTTCCAGCTCCACCGCGTCGACCCGCACGTCGCCGCCGACGAGCAGTTCGGCCTGCTGGCCGACCTGCAGCGTGAGGGCAAGGTCCGCCATGTCGGGCTCTCGCAGGTGTCGGTCGAGCAGATCGAGGCCGCCGGGCGGATCGTCGACGTCGCGTCGGTGCAGAACCGGTACAACCTCGTCGACCGGTCCTCCGACGCCGAGCTGCGGCACTGCACCGAGCACGGCATCGCCTTCATCCCGTGGGCCCCGGCGGACGCCGGCAACCTCGCCCAGGAGGGCAACGCCGCCCACGACGCCGCCGTCGAGCTCGGCGCCACCCCGGCCCAGGTCGCCCTCGCGTGGCTGCTGCAGCGCAGCTCGGTGATGCTGCCGATCCCCGGCACCGCGTCGCTGGAGCACCTCGAGGAGAACTGCGCGGCCGCCACGCTGGAGCTGCCCCGCACCGCCGTCGAGCGCCTGGACGCCGCGGCCTCCTGATCCCAGCCGGCCCGCCCGGTACGAGCGGGCCGTTCGTCACCGTCATGCGTGACGAACGGCCCGTTCGTCCGTCCGGAGCGTTCCGCCGACGTCCGGGTTCCCGACGCCGGGTCGGTGCCGGTCAGGCGCCGACGCGGCTGCGGGCCTTCTCCGCGTCCCGCAGGGCCCGGTCGCGCCGACGGCGCCGGAGCGCTGCGAGCGGGCCGTACCCGTCGTCGGGAACGGCGAGGGGACCACTGCCCTCGGTGAGCTCGGCGGCGGCCACGATGCGCCGCTCCATCCCGCCGAAGACCAGGACGTGGAACGGCGCGATCACCCACCAGTAGGCGTGCCCGGCCAGGCCCTTGGGCAGGAAGATCGCGCGCTGACGGTAGACCGACCCGTCGGGCCGGGGCGCGACCCGGAGCTCCAGCCAGGCGAGGCCGGGGGCCTTCATCTCGGCGCGGAGCCGGAGCAGGTACTCCCCGTCCTCGAGGTCGGGGACCGAGCGCGGGCCGGCGTCGGAACCCTCGACGCACTCCTCCACGCGCCACCAGTCGAGCGCGTCCCCGACCTTGAGGGTGTCCTCGTCGCGCCGGCCGCGACGGAGGCCGACCCCGCCCACGAGCCGGTCGATCACGCCCCGGGCCCACCAGCCGATCGGGAACGAGTACCAGCCGCGGTTGCCACCGATCCCGATGACGACGCGCCACAGGTTGTCGGCGCTCGCCGCGGACGTCCGTTCCCGGACGTCGGTGTAGACCGTGCCGCCCGCCCACTCCGGGTCGGAGGGCAGCAGGTCCGAGGGCATCGGGTCGGACGGGGCGTAGCGCGCGTTGGCCCCCGACCACCGTGTCTCCACCTGGCCCTCGCGGATGCGGGTGAGCGCCAGGTCGACGGCGCGCCGGAAGCTGGTGAGCCCCTCGGCGGGCGGCGGGACGAGGTCGTCGATGTCGTGCTCGGAGGCGACGACCTCGTGGATGAGGGAGTCGATGAGGGGCACGGCGGTCGAGCGCGGCACGGGCGTCACGAGGTTCACCCAGTGCGAGGACAGCCGCGGCGTGAGCACCGGGACGGGCAGCATCCGCCGCGGCGGGAGGCCCGCGACCTCGGCGAAGCCCTCCATCATCTGCAGGTAGGTCAGGACGTCGGGGCCGCCGATGTCGAACGCCCGGTTGACGTCCGCGGGCAGGTCGACCGCCCCGACGAGGTAGTGCAGGACGTCGCGGATGGCGATGGGCTGGACGCGGTGGTGCACCCAGCTCGGCGTCAGCATCACCGGGAGCCGCTCGGTGAGGTAGCGCAGCATCTCGAAGCTCGCCGAGCCGGAGCCGAGGATCACCGCGGCCTGCAGCACGGCGGTCGGCACGCCGGAGCGCAGGAAGATCTCGCCGACCTCGGCCCGGGAGGCGAGGTGCTCGGAGAGCCGGACGCCCGAGGGGTGGATGCCGCCGAGGTAGACGATCCGGCGGACGCCGGCCGACCGGGCGGCCTGCGCGGTGATGAGCGCGGCGTGCCGGTCGACCTCGGCGAAACCCGACTCGGAGAGCGAGTGCACGAGGTAGAAGAGGACGTCGGCGCCCTCGCAGGCGGCGCGCATCGAGTCCTCGTCGAGCACGTCCCCCGCGACCACCTCGACGGCGTCCTGCTGCGCCCAGGGGATGTCCTTCATCTTCGCGGGGGTCCGGACCACGCAGCGGACCTCGTGGCCCTCGGCCGCGAGCCGCGGGGCGAGCCGTCCGCCGATGTAGCCGGTCGCGCCGGTCACCACGCACTTCACGGCTTCATCGTCGCGGCTCCGGGGGCGGGCCGCGACTCTGCACCGGCCACGACCTGCCTCGATCAGGGGTTCCACCACCGTGCGCATCCGCTCGATGGGGTGCACGACCGGCTGTGTGCGTCTCACGGAGGCGAGCGATCACCCGGGTGCCCGATCGAGCGGCGGGGTCTGACGCAAGGTGAGCGACGGAGCCATGAACGACACGGATGTGGTTCTGCTCCGATGGAGTGACACACGACCAGGGGGTCTTCGGGCGTGTCGCGATTCTTTCGGCGCGTCGCCCGAAAGGTGCGCCGGACCCCTGCCGTTGCCCCTCATGTCGCGGGCGAACGGAGACCACCGTTCGTCGCAGCGGCAGCAGGACCGTGTGGTTCAACGGCGGAGGTGGGGAACATGTGGGTCTGGCGCGACGAGACCGTCCGCGGCGGATGGCGTCTCGACAACACGGGCTCGTGGACGTACGACGAGCCCGCGCGCCTGGAGAGGGTGGGGGCGCCCCGGCGGGCGGAGCCCGACGCCCGGACGCGGGAGCAGTGGGCGCGCGAGCGCTTCCTGGCCGACCAGCGGGCGCGCGCCGAGCGGGAGCGGCGGCGTCCGGCGCTCGCGGCCACCCCCGGCGACCCGTTCGAGGCGGAGCCGATCTTCCGGTCGGTGGCGCACGAGGTGCGGGAGGAGCGGCACTACGAGGGGGGCCGCTACCGGCACGCCGCGCACGCCCCGGCCGAGCGCCACGGGTACATCCCGGAGCCCCACCCGGGCTCGGGGCCGTTCCCCGCGCAGGACGGCGGCCGTCGTCGGCTCGCTCCGGTGGAGGAGGTCCCGCCGCCCCCGGCCCGGGACGACTTCGGCCCGGTGACCTCGGCCGAGGAGGAACTGCGGCGGCGTGCGGAGCGTCGTCGTCGTCCCCAGGCGGAGCCGGCGGGCGGCCGGCACGTGCTGCGCCGCTGAGGAGACGCTCCGGGCCCGTCGGGGGTGTCCGGAACACCTGGACGAGCCGGCACGGCGTCGTGCCGGTCACGTGACACCGGAGGGCCTCCCGCAGACCGCGGGAGGCCCTCGGTCGTCGTGGCGGAGGTGTGCCCGCGCGCGGGGCGGGGTATCGCCCCGGCCAGCACTCGGTGCCCCAAGATCGCAGGAGGTCCTCCCCATGCTCGTCCGCCGTCTCGCCCGGCCGATGTTGGCCGCGGTGTTCATCAAGGGCGGGATCGACACCCTGCTCAACCCGGAGCCGCGCGTCGGGATGGCGGCGCCGAAGATCCAGCAGGCGGAGAACGTCGTCGGCGACAAGCTGCCGCCGCAGACCCCCACCGAGCCCGACCAGCTCGTGCGCATCGACGCCGGCGTCAAGATCGGCGCGGGCGTGCTGCTCGCCCTCGGCAAGTTCCCGCGCATCGCGTCGCTGGCCCTCGCCGCGAGCGTCATCCCGACGACGGTGGTCGGGCACGCCTTCTGGGAGGTCGACAACCCCGCGGACCGCTCCGCCCAGGAGATCCACTTCCTCAAGAACCTCGGGCTGCTCGGCGGCCTGATCCTGGCCGCGGTCGACACCGAGGGGAAGCCGTCGCTGAGCTGGCGGGCCCGTCGCGCCTCGCGCAAGCTCGCGAAGCAGACCCGGGAGCTGACCGGGTCGGCCTCCGACACCGACTTCTCCGGGATCGCCGAGTCGGCGAAGTCGGCCGCCGGCACCGCCGGGGCCACCGCCCGGGACGCCGTCGACGTCGCGATCGGCCGCTTCGTCGCCTGATCGCGTCCGACCCCCGGGGAGGGCCCGTCCGCCACGGCGGGCGGGCCTTTCCCGCGTTCGGGCCACGGCGCTGCCCCCTAGGGTGGGCCCGGTGTGGACGAACTGGTCGGGCGGGCAGCGCTGCCGGCCCGTCGCCACCGCCCGCCCGCTCGACGAGGCGGGCGTCGCGGGCGTGATCCGGCGCGCCGCCCAGCGCGGCCAGACGGTCCGGCCCGTCGGGGCCGGCCACGGTTTCTCCGACCTCGCCGTCACCGACGGCGTCCACCTCGACTGCTCGGCCTTCGCCGGGATCACCGGGGTGTCCGCGTCCGGCGGCCCCGCCGGGAAGGCCGGCCACGCCGTCGTGCGCGTCCGCGGCGGCACCACGATCGGTGAGCTCCAGGACGGACTGGCCGAACGCGGCCTCGCGCTGCCCGTCCCGCTCGACCTCGGTGCCCCCACCCTCGGCGGCGCCCTCGCCGTCGGGGCCCACGGCAGCGCGGCCTCCCGCGGGTCGCTCGCCGAGCAGGTCCTCGCGCTGCGCCTGGTCGACGGGCGGGGCCGGGTGCGCGACGTCCCCCGCGCCGACCTCGACGCCGCCCGCACCGCGCTCGGCGCCCTCGGGGTGGTCCTCGACGCCGAACTCGCCGTCGTCCCGGCCACGACGATGACGGTCACCCGCGCCCAGCGCCCCGTGGCCGAGGTCCTCGACCCGGCGTTCTGGGAGGCCCACGACCTGGCCGAGGCCGCCCTCTTCCCGTCCTCGCCGACCGCACTCGCCCGCTGGGCGGGCGTCGCCGACGGGACCGACGAGGAGGAGGCCGAGCGCGGGGTGGGCGTCACCAGCGCGGGCGCGACCGGGCGGACCGCCCTCGGCGGCGCCGTCGTCGTCGAGCGGGCCCTGCCCCGCCTCGCGCCCTCGCTCAACCGCGTCGTGTCCCGGCTCGCCCGCACCGTCTCCGCGACCGGCGCGGGCCACCGCGTCCTGTCGAACCCGCCCGCCGTGCGCTACGAGCAGACCGAGTGGGCGGTCCCCCGCGAGGTTCTGGTCGGGAGCCTGCGGACATTGCTCGCCGAACTCGCCGACGGGCTGGAGACCGGGCTGCCGGTCCGGATGCGGGTCGGCCCGGCCGAGCACGGCTGGCTGCACCCGGCCTACGGGCGCGACACCGGCTGGATCGCCGTCCGCGTCCCCCGGGGCACCGACCCAGGGCCGGTCCTCGCCCGCACCGCGACCGTGATGCGCGCCCACGGCGGGCGTCCGCACTGGGGCACGCGGCACGACTTCGACGCCGTCGACGTGGCCGCGGCCTATCCCCGGTTCGCCGACTTCACGCGGGTGCGCGACGCCTACGACCCCGACCGGGTGTTCACCAACCCCGCCCTGGCCCGGCTGCTCGGCGACTGATCGTCGTCGGGGTCGGCGGCGGCCCCGAGGTCGACGGCGAGGGCGACCACGGCCTGGTCGATGCGCCGCAGCAGGCGGGTCACCACGAGGGCGTCGTTGCGACGGCGCGGGTCCTGGGCGTACGCGGCCTGTTCCTCGGCCCGGTCCACGAGCTCCTCGGCGGAGTGCACCAGCACCTGCTCGCCGTCCGAGCGCCGCCGGCCCCGCACCACGACGTCGCGCAGCCCGTCGAGGTTCGCCCGCACGGCGGCGAGGGCGGGCTCCAGCGTGGGCCCCCAGCCCGGCGTCGGGTCCGACGCCAGGTCCGCACCGGTCCGGGCCAGCGAGCGGGCGTAGTGGTCGACGATCGTGAACACCCGCAGTGCCCGGCGGTGGCTGGACCGGCCGCGCCGCTTCGGCGTGTTCACCAGCAGCGGCTTCGTGCGGGCCCGCAGGGTCGCCAGCGACGTGTCCATGTCGCGGGCGTCCTCGAGCGCCGCCGCGCCGCCGCGACCCCGGCCCAGGATCGTGCCGACCGCCGCGTCGAGCACCGTGTCGGCGTGGTCGACGAAGTCCTCGACGGCCTCGCCGAAGGCCTCCCGGGTGCCCTTCGGCAGCACGAGGAAGGCCGCGACGACGCTCGCGAGCACGCCGACCAGCGTCTCCTCGATGCGCAGCACCAGGGTCTGCACGCTGAACTGCCCGATGAGCCCGTAGACCAGCGCGAGCACGGCCGTGATCCAGAACGCCAGCATCCCCGGCGAGACGCGCACCAGGTAGAGCGCGAGGAACGCGCACCCGAACAGCAGCACCAGGGAGAGCACCTGGTTGCCCGCCGTCAGCGCGGCCAGCCCCATCCCCGCCGCGACCCCGCCGACGGTGCCGACGACCCGGCCCCACCCGCGCGAGAGCAGGTCGCCGCGGCTGGCGGTGTTGGCGAAGACCACGAAGGACGCGATGACCGCCCAGTACCACCGCGCCGGGGCGAGCAGCTCCCCGAGCCCGATCGCGATCGTGGTCCCCACGCCCACCTGGATCGCCTGCCGGGTGGTCAGCAGCAGGCCGCGGTCCTCGGTGTCCGGCCGCGTGTCCGACCCCGACCCCGCTCCCGTTCCCGACGACGGGTCGTCGTTGCCGGAGCCCCCGGCCGTCGGCCGGCCCTCGGCGATCCCGTCCGGCGCCGCCTCGGCCGCGACGGCGACGGGCGACGCGCTCGGGGCGCGGGGCACGCCGGGCAGCACGATGCCCTCGGTCATCGCCTGCCCGGGGCGGGCCGGCAGGTCGCGCTGCGCGTACTCGACGGAGTCCGCGGTCCGGCGCACCGCGAACGCCGTGCGCTGCACCCGCTCGTGGCCCCGGCTGGTGTCGGCGACGAGGCCCGCGACCGCCCCGCGGGCGTCCGCGAGCTCGGCGAGGATCTCCCGGTGCGGCACCCGCCGGGCCGTGGCGCGGGCGAGGTGCGTGAGCCCGGTCCGCAGCGCGGTGAGCGCGAGCGCGGACGGCCGCTGGGAGTCGGTGGCCCGCACCAGCCGCCGGGTCGCGACGCCGAGCCGCTCCAGGCCCAGCTCGGTGTCGACGACCCGCAGCGCCAGCAGGTCGTTCTCCAGGCCCGGCCAGACCCGGTCCGCGACGGTGTGCTCGAGCTGGTCCTCCACCATCAACGCGGTCTCGTTGAGGCGGCGCCGGGCCCGGTAGAGCCGCTCGAGCACCGCGTCCCCGACCTGTTCGTGCTCGGCGCCCGGGAGACGTAGCGGAGCGGAGCTCGACCCTCGACCCGGCGCGCGCGTCGAGCCCTGCTGGGCCTCGGCGAGGACGTCGTCGACCCGCATCACCATCTCGTGGGCCCGCGCCCGGAAGGCGTCGACCAGCCGGCGCAGCGTCCGCTCGGGGCGCTCGGCGAACAGGAAACACCGCAGCAGCAGCGTGACCCCGAGGCCGATGACGACCGCGACGCACAGCGCCGGGATCTGAGGGGATTTGGCCTGCAGGAACTGGGTGAAGAAGAACGGCATGAACGCGCCCATGCCGAGGGCGAAGCCGCGCGGGCCGAAGCGGCGGACGTAGACCGCTCCCACCATCACGGCCACGAACACCACGTCGGCGACCAGCCGGTGGGGCGAGAGCAGCGTGCCGACGACGGTCGACGCGAGCGCCGGGAGCACCATGAGCGCGGTGGTCACGCGCTGGCGGGGCACGGTCTTCTCGTTGACCGCCAGGTTGGAGATCATCGCGAGCACGCCCGCGAAGAGCACCACCGTCACCGGCTCGTTGGTCGCGATCGTCGCCCGGCCCCACGCCACCAGCCCGGCCGCGATCGCCATCGACGCCACCGCCACCGAGGCCAGCCGCAGCCGTGCCAGGCCCGGGTCGGCGGTGACCAGCAGCGTGCGCAGCGACTCGATCGCCCTCGTCGTGCCCACGTGCCCCGTCGCTCCCCTCGTCGAGGCCGGAGTGTCCCACGCGGACGCCCGCGGCGGGATCCACTCTCGACAGGGTTACCGAGGGGTAATAGCCTGGGGTTACCGGCCGGTACGACGGCCCGAGCCCGCCGCGTCACCACCAGCGGGCCTTCTCGACGGAGCACGGAGCAGCCACGTCATGAGCCACTACAAGGCCAACGTCCGCGACATCGAGTTCACGCTGTTCGAGCTCCTGCGCGTGCAGGACCGGTTCGGACAGGGTCCGTTCGCGGAGACCGACGAGGAGACCGCCCGCGCGCTCCTGCACGAGGCCGCGGCGCTCGCCGAGGGTCCGCTCGCCGAGTCCTACGAGTCCGGCGACCGCAACCCGGTGCGGTTCGACCCGCAGACGCACACCGCGCACCTCGACGAGGGCATCAAGAAGTCCTACCGCACGATGTGGGACGCCGAGTGGTGGCGGCTCTCGGCCGACAACGCGATCGGCGGCATGGGCGTGCCCCCGTCGATCCAGTGGTCGGCCGCCGAGATGATCCTCGGCGCCAACGCGCCGGTGTTCATGTACATGACCGGCCCGAACTTCGCCTCGGTGATCTACCGCAACGGCACCGAGCAGCAGCGCCACTGGGCGCAGGTGATGGTCGACCGCGGCTGGAGCGCCTCGATGGTGCTCACCGAGCCCGACGCCGGCTCCGACGTGGGCGCCGGGCGCACCAAGGCCCGCGACAACGGCGACGGCACCTGGTCGATCGAGGGCGTCAAGCGCTTCATCACCTCGGCCGACTCCGACGACCTCGTCGAGAACGTCATGCACCTGGTGCTGGCCCGCCCCGAGGGCGCGCGCGCCGGGACGAAGGGCCTCTCCCTCTTCCTCGTGCCGAAGTTCCACTTCGACCCGCAGACCGGCGAGCCGGGCGAGCGCAACGGCGCGTTCGTGACCAACGTCGAGCACAAGATGGGCCTCAACGCCTCGGCGACCTGCGAGCTGACCTTCGGCGCCCACGGCGTGCCCGCCACCGGCTTCCTGCTCGGCGGGGTCCACGACGGCATCGCCCAGATGTTCCAGGTCATCGAGTACGCCCGGATGATGGTCGGCACCAAGGCCATCGGCACCCTCTCGACGGGCTACCTCAACGCCCTCGAGTACGCCAAGGAGCGCATCCAGGGCGCCGACCTCACGCAGCAGACCAACAAGTCCGCCCCGCGTGTCCCGATCACCAACCACCCCGACGTCCGCCGCGCGCTCATGACGCAGAAGGCGTACGCCGAGGGCCTGCGCGCGGTCTACGCGTTCACCGCGACCTACCAGGACACGGTGCGCCTGGGCGAGGCCCCCGACGCCGAGGCCGGCTCGGTCACCGCCGAGGAGGTCGCGCTCGCGGAGAAGGTCAACGACCTGCTGCTGCCGATCGTCAAGGGCGTCGGCTCCGAGCGCGCCTACGAGAAGCTCACCGAGTCGCTGCAGACCCTGGGCGGGTCCGGCTACCTGCAGGACTACCCCATCGAGCAGTACATCCGCGACGCCAAGATCGACTCGCTCTACGAGGGCACCACGGCGATCCAGTCGCAGGACTTCTTCTTCCGCAAGATCGTCAAGGACAACGGCCAGGCGCTCGTGCACGTCGCCGGGCTCGTCCAGACCTTCCTCGAGTCCGAGGCCGGTAACGGCCGGCTCAAGGAGGACCGCGCGCTGCTCGCCACCGCCCTCGGTGACGTGCAGGCCATGCTCGGCACGATGGTCGGCTACCTGACCTCCTCGCAGGAGGACGTCCGGAACCTCTACAAGGTCGGCCAGCACGCGGTCCGTTTCCTGCTCTCGGTCGGCGACATGCTCATCGGCTACCTGCTGCTCCGCGGCGCCGAGGTGGCCATCGGCGCGCTCGACCGCGGCGCCTCCGCCAAGGACACGGCGTTCTACGAGGGCAAGATCGCCGTGGCGCACTTCTTCGCGAAGAACGTGCTGCCCGAGCTGACCGCGCGCCGCGCGATCGTCGAGGGCGCGGACAACTCGATCATGGACCTGGACGTCGCCGCGTTCTGATCGGTCTCCACCCGTCCGGCAGCGAAGCGTCGTTGCTGTCACCCGGTGACAGCAACGACGCTCTACTGTCATGTGGGGCACCGGGTGATCCCCGGGTCACAGCGGCCCGGGAGATAGGTTCTGCGCTGTGTCGAAGGTCCTGACGAATCTGCCGGTCGGCGAGCGTGTCGGCATCGCCTTCTCCGGGGGTCTGGACACCTCCGTCGCGGTGGCCTGGATGCGCCACCACGGCGCCGTGCCGTGCGCCTACTCGGCCGACCTCGGGCAGTACGACGAGGACGACATGGCGACGCTGCCCGACCGCGCGAAGGAGTACGGCGCCGAGATCGCACGGCTGGTCGACTGCCGCGGACCGCTGGTCGAGGAGGGCCTCGTCGCCCTGATGTGCGGCGCCTTCCACATCCGCTCGGGCTCGCGCGTCTACTTCAACACCACGCCCCTGGGCCGCGCCGTCACCGGCACCCTGCTCGTGCGCGCGATGCAGGACGACGGCGTCGCGATCTGGGGCGACGGCTCGACCTACAAGGGCAACGACATCGAGCGGTTCTATCGCTACGGCCTGCTCGCGAACCCGCAGCTGCGCATCTACAAGCCGTGGCTGGACGCGCAGTTCGTCGACGAGCTGGGCGGGCGCGCGGAGATGAGCCAGTGGCTCACCGAGCACGACCTGCCCTACCGCGCGAGCAAGGAGAAGGCGTACTCCACCGACGCCAACATCTGGGGCGCCACCCACGAGGCGAAGACCCTCGAGCACCTCGACGAGTCCCTCGAGGTCGTCGAGCCGATCATGGGCGTGCGGTTCTGGGACCCGGCCGTGAGGATCGAGCCCGAGGACGTGACGATCACGTTCGAGCAGGGCTATCCGGTCGCGATCGACGGGGAGCGGTTCGCGAACAACGTCGACCTCGTGATGGCGGCCAACGGGATCGGTGGGCGGCACGGGCTCGGCATGTCCGACCAGATCGAGAACCGCATCATCGAGGCCAAGAGCCGCGGCATCTACGAGGCGCCCGGTATGGCCCTGCTGTTCATCGCCTACGAGCGGCTGCTCAACGCGATCCACAACGAGGACACGATCGCGAACTACCACAACGAGGGCCGCCGGCTCGGTCGCCTGCTCTACGAAGGCCGGTGGCTGGACCCGCAGTCGATCATGCTGCGTGAGTCGATCACGCGGTGGATCGGCCGCACTGTGACCGGCTCGGTGACGCTGCGCCTGCGCCGCGGCGAGGACTACACGATCGTCCGGACCGACGGCCCGGCGCTCTCCTACCACCCCGACAAGCTGTCGATGGAGCGCACCGAGGACGCCGCGTTCGGCCCGCTGGACCGGATCGGCCAGCTGACCATGCGCAACCTCGACATCGCCGACTCCCGCGCGAAGCTCGAGCAGTACGCCGCGTTCGGCCAGCTCACCGGGCAGGCGGCGTTCGTCGGTGAGCTCGAGCAGGGCCGCGCCGAGCAGATCACCGGCCGTGGTGCCGACCAGGGCACCGACGAGTCGGCCCTCGACCGCGCGGCGATGGAGTCGGGCACCGACTAGAGGTGGCCTGCGGCCTCACGGGCGCGGAGCGCACCTACACCCGCCGCGCCCGGGCCTCCGCGAACAGGTAGAGCCCGAAGGCGATGAAGCCCAGCGCCACGGCGAGCAGCAGGAACATCCCGAACGGCTGACCGGCGAGTGTCTTCAGCGCTGCGTCCAGGCCGCCCGCGCGCCGGGGATCGGCGGTGACGGCGGCGAGGGCGAAGAGCACGGCGATCACGGCGAAGGCGATGGCCCGCAGCGCGTGTCCGGCCACCCCGATCGGGACCACCGCGTCGCGCGCCCACGACGGCAGCCGGGAGCGGTCGAGCTCCTCCAGGAAGTCCCGCCGCACGCCCGTCCACGCCGTCGCACCCGCGGCGATCGCCACGACGAGCGCCACCACCCCGATCAGGATCCGGCCCCCGGGCAGCGCGAGGACGTCCGCGGTTGCCTGCTGCGAGCCGCCCGTGGACGAGCCGGACGACCCGGTCACCAGCAGTCGTACCCCGAGGACCGCCACGCCGAGGACGGCCAGGGCGCGGGCGCCGCTGCCGATGCGCTTCTGGGTGCGGTCCCAGCCGCTCGTCCACCGGTAGCCGGCGATCGCGGCCAGGCCCTGCCAGATCCCGAACGCGAGCAGGCCGAGCACGATCACCACGATGACGACGACGCCGAACGGCTCGCCGGCGATCGTGCTCAGCGCCCCCTGCTGGTCGGCCTGCCCCCCGCCGGACAACGCGATCTGCACCGCGATCGCCCCGACGAGCAGGTGGACCACCCCGTAGGCGACCAGTCCGACGCGGCCGAGGAGCTCCACGCCGCGTGCGGGTGCCTCGCCCTCGCCGCTGCGGCCGAGGCCCTCGAGCGCGCCCCGGACCTCGCGGGCGGCGCGTTCCGCCCCGCCGTGGTCGTCGTCGCGCTCCGAGGTGGTCATCCGGTGGCGCAGGTGATCTCGGGTTCCGGGTTGTAGCGGACGGTCCGCGGCTCGGTCCTCGTCTGACCGGTGCGGACGTCCGTCAGGACCCGGGTGTCGGTCACGGTGAAGCCACCGACGCCCTGCGACGGCTTGCACCTCGGGTTGGCCGAGAGGTCGCGGGTGCCGGGTGCCACCGGGTTGGTGCGCGGGCCGGTCTGCGAGGTCACGTCGTAGCGCTTCTGGCCGTAGATCTGGACCTTGATCGACGACGGGGTCCACAGGGTGCGGATGAGCACCGGGGTGTCGCCGTCATTGCGGAACTTGAGGTCGATGGCGCCCTCGAACACCGTCGCCTCGCGGCCCGCCGGGTAGCGGCTGATGTAGTAGCTGTGCTCCTTGTGCTCGACCTGCTGCAGGCCGGCGAAGTAGGTCGCGTTGTACAGCGTCGTCGCGAACTGCGAGATGCCGCCGCCGATGCCGCGCCCGGGCACGCCGTCGTCGATGATGCCCGCCTCGACGAAGCCCTGGGCGGCGTCGCGAGGTCCGGTGAAGCCGTTGAGGCTGAACGTGTCGCCCGGCTGCACTATGGCGCCGTTGACGATCTCGGCGACCCGCTTGATGTTCTGCCCGGAGTCGGCGGCGAACCCACCGGTCTGGAACTCGCCGATCACGGTGGCCGGGCCGAGGGCCTGGAGCGACTCGGTGGTGACCTTCGGCGGGGTGGTGGTGTACACCGCGTTCACGGCGCGGCCGCTCGCGGGCGGCGGCGCGGCGGGCGTCGCACCCGGCGGCACCGGAGGCGGGGTGAAGGTGGTCGGCGGGGTCGCGTCCGCCGGGCGGCCGAGCGCCGCGACGAGCCCCTGGAAGGTCTTCGGGTAGTCGACGGTCCGGCCGGTGACGGCGGGGACCACGGTGGCGGCGGCCCCGTCGAAGGCGAAGGTGGCGTCCTTCGGCTCGGCCTCGGTCGGCGCCAGGTCCTGGTCGACGATCTTCTGGGCGGCGGGCACGTCGACCCGCGGGGTGAGCCCGCCGGAGCCGTCCGGGTCGAACCTCAGGAACGACCCGATCTCGGTCGGGGACAGCGTCGCGTTCCGGGCGTCGCCGATGACGTAGGCCGGGCCGGCGACGGCGGGCGTGGCCACCTCGCGCAGGGCGCGGTCGAGGCCGTCCTGGGTGACGGTGACGGGCTGCTCGGTGACGGGCAGGCCGACGGGGGCCGCGTCGAGCCAGTGGGCGAGCACGACGTCGGGCGCGGAGCGGCTGTCGACGATCGCTCCCGGTACCGACGGGACCGGCACCGGGCGGTCGCCCTCGAAGCGGATCGTGCCCTCGGTCGAGGCCCGGTCCAGCTGCGGGCGGGCCGCGTCGACGGCCTGGCCGATCGCGACCGGGTTCCCCTTGCTGACCGGCGCGATCTCCCGGGCGGCGAAGAACGACGCCAGGCGGGTGACGGGGTTGAGCGGCTGCTCCCCCGCCTCGTCGAGGGTGGCCGGGACGTCCAGGTCCAGCCCGGCGACGCGCGGGTCGAGCGTCGTGGTGCGGGCCTCCGGCCCGGCCCCGGCGACGAGGGTGACGGGCCGGGACACGCGCGGTCCGAGCACGGTGCGCAGCGTGTCCTGCGCGGCGAGGCGGTTCATGCCCCCGATCTCGACGCCGGCCACGGTCACCCCGCGGGGCACGTTGGTCGCGGAGACGAGGAGGTCGCCGACGTAGAGGGCCGCGAGCAGGCCGACGACCGCGGCCCCCGTGAGCAGGAGCCGGCGCCGGGAGCCGCCCGACCCGGCGTCGGGACCCTCCTCCTCCTGCGACGGCGGACCCGCGACCGGGGGGATCTGCACCGTGGCCTCGGCATCGGGGTCGTACGACGGAGCCGACGGCGATCCGGCGTCGGCGGACATCGCCCGTGTCGCCTCCGCGTCCTGCTCGGTCCGGTCACCGCCGTCCGGCTCGGTGCGGGTGTTCCCGGGGGAGTCCGGCGAAGGCGTCGTCACAGGTAGAGCCCCGTCCCGCTGGTCGGCTCGATGTTCTCGCTGGCCACGGCGTGCACGTCGCGCTCGCGCATCACGACGAACGACCGGCCGTCGACCTCCACCTCGGCGTGGTCGTCCGGCCCGTAGAGGACCCGGTCGCCGACCTTGACGGTGCGCACGTGGTTCCCGGTCCCGTACACGTCCCCCCAGCTCAGCCGCTTCGACACCGACGCGGTGGCGGGGATGACGATCCCCCCGGTGCTGCGGCGCTCGCCCTCGGCGGCCGAGGGCGACACCAGCACACGGTCGTGCAGCATCTGGATTTCCAGCCGGGAGTCCGACACGTGCGAAATCGTACGGGGAGGTCGGTATCGCTCGGGTGGGTGGGAGGTGCAGCCTCCCGGAGCCGTCGGCACCCGGACATGAAGCAGCCCCGTGGCCCTGCCAGGTCGGGGGTCCGGCAGCGCCACGGGGCTCGTGACTGGTGTCGTCCGGGGGCCGTCGTTCGTTACCGACCCCGTCGTCTTCACCCGGACGGTCCAGTCACGGACCTAGTCCCGGCCGAGGAGGAACCGCCCGAAGTGCGGGACGGTGAAGGCGATCCAGCCGCGTTCGGCGGAGAAGACGAGCCCCTTGCGGAGCAGGCTGTCGCGGGCCGGGGAGAGCGAGGAGGCCCGCTTGCCGAGGTGGGCGGCGAGCTTGGCGGTCTGCACCGCCTCGTCGCGACCCTCGGCGAGCTCGGCCATGCCCTGCAGGTACTCCCGTTCGGCGGGGGTCGCGCGCTCGTAGCGGGAGCCGAAGAAGCCGACGGCGAGCTCGGCGCCGGCGTCCGGGGCGGCCACGCGGACGTCGTCGACGTCGATCGGGCTCTGCACCGCGGCGTCCCAGGCCGCCTTCCCGTAGGCCTGCACGAAGTAGGGGTAGCCGCCGGAGACCTCGTAGAGCGCCTCGAGGGCGGCCGGCGTCAGCTCGGCGTCCTCCCGCTTCGCCGGGGCGGTGAGGGCGAAGTCGGCGTCGTCCCGGTCGAGCTGTCCGATCCGCACGTAGCGGAAGAGGCGCTCGGAGTAGGACTTCGAGGCCGAGAGCACGGCCGGCAGGTGGGGCAGACCGGCCCCCACGACGACGAGCGGCGCGCCGGACTGCGAGAGCTCGTGGCAGGCGGCGCAGAGCGCCGAGACGTCGTCGAGCTGGAGGTCCTGCATCTCGTCGATGAGCAGCGCGACCCCGACCCCGACGTCGGCGGCCAGCTCGGCCACCACACCGAACAGCTCGACGAGGTCGATCTCGATGTCGCCGGAGTCCGCGCGCCCGCTGAGGACCGGCGCGTCGATCCCCGGCTGCCACCGGTCCTTCAGCTTGGCGTCCGACGGCGTCGCCTTGAGGGCGAAGGCCTTCAGGACGCCGAGCGTCTCCTCCACCCGGTCCGGGGCGCGGTGGCGGACGGCGAGGTCGCGCACCGCGCGGTGCAGGGCGGCCGAGAGCGGCCGGCGCAGATCGGCGTCCGGCCGCGCCTCGATCTTCCCGGCGCCCCACCCGGCGCGGACGGCCATCGAGCGCAGCTCGCCGAGGAGCACGGTCTTGCCGACGCCGCGGAGCCCGGTCAGCACGAGGCTGCGCTCGGGCCGCCCGCGGGACACCCGTTCGAGGACCACGTCGAAGGCGGTCAGTTCACGGTCGCGTCCGGCGAGCTCGGGCGGGCGCTGCCCGGCTCCGGGGGCGAAGGGGTTGCGCACCGGGTCCATGGCCACCTCCTGCGGATCGATCGCAGCGTATGGCGCTCTCTAGATCAGGTCCGATACATCGCGAGAAAGCGGGATCGGCGTGTCGCGGCTGTGACCGCGACAACAGGCCAGGGTTGCGGGACACCGTGTATCGGTTACCTTTGGTACGGGTAACCACAGGTAACAGTGACCGCCGGTACGGAAGGGTGCGGACATGACCACCGTCGAGCAGGGCCAGGAGACGGAGCGCAGCGGAGCCCGTCCCGTCGAGCAGGGTTCGAGCCGACGCGACGACGTCGCACAGCGGCTGCTCCGCTCGGCCGGGGAGCTCTCCTACGACCCCCTGCAGGAGGTCGACTGGGAGACCCCGCTCGACCCGGCCCACCACGGATGCAGCCCGGAGTGGAGCACGCTCTACGGCACGTCCTACTGGGACGAGATGACCGAGGCCCAGCGGGCGGCGCTGACCCGTCAGGAGGCCGCGTCGGTCGCCAGCACGGGCATCTGGTTCGAGATGATCCTGCAGCAGATGGTCATCCGGGACTTCTACGCGAAGGACCCCACCGACCCGGCGTTCCAGTGGGCGCTGACCGAGATCGCCGACGAGTGCCGGCACTCGATCATGTTCGCCCGCGGCGCGGAGAAGCTCGGGGCGCCGGCCTACCGTCCGCCGCGCCACGTCGTCGAGGGCGGCCGCGTCTTCAAGGCCGTGGCCACCGGCGAGGCGGCCTACGCCTCGATCCTCGTCGCCGAGGAGGTCCTCGACGTCATGCAGCGCGACTGGATGCGCGACGACCGCGTCGCCCCGTTCGCGCGCACGATCAACAACATCCACGTGGTCGAGGAGGCGCGGCACATGCGCTTCGCCCGCGAGGAGACCCGGGAGCGCCTCGAGGGCGTCGGCCCCGTCCGTCGTCGCGTGCAGGCGCTGCTGGTGGCGTTCGCGGCGTTCTTCATCGTCACGAGCATGTGGAGCCGGAAGGTCTACGAGAACGCCGGCCTCGACCCGGAGCGCGCCCTGCGTGAGGCGCGGGCCAACGAGCACCACCGCGCGATGCTGCGCTCGAGCTGCGCGGAGCTCATGGAGTTCCTCGGCTCGGTCGGACTGCTGACCCGTCCGGCCCGGGCGATCTACCGCGCCGCGCACATCCTCTGAGAGCCGGTCGTGTCCTTCGCCATCACGCAGTCGTGCTGCGTCGACGCCTCGTGCGTCGCCGCCTGCCCGGTCAACTGCATCCACCCGGCGCCGGGTGAGCCCGACTTCGGATCGACCGACATGCTCTTCGTGGACCCGCGGGCCTGCATCGACTGCGGGGCCTGCGCGGAGGTCTGCCCGGTCGACGCCGTGTTCCCGGTGGAGAACCTCGTCGGTCCGCTGCGGGAGTACGCGGAGGTCAACGCCGAGTACTACGCCGGGAAGGACGCCCCGGCCGCCCTCGCCGGCTCGCCGTTGTTCCACGCGTGGGACCCGGTGCGCTTCGACCGCGTCCTGCCCGCGGACTTCCCCCGCCTCGACGTCGCGGTGGTGGGGAGCGGGCCGGCCGCGATGTACGCGGTGGAGGACCTGCTCCTCCACACCACCGCCCACGTCACGATCATCGACCGGTTGACCGAGCCGGGCGGCCTGGTGCGCTTCGGCGTCGCGCCCGACCACGCGTCCACCAAGCAGATCGGCGAGCACTTCGCCCGCTACCACGACCACCACCGGGTGCGGATGCGTCTCGGTGTCGAGGTGGGGCGCGACGTCACGGCGCCGGATCTCGCCCGGCAGTACGACGCCGTGATCTACGCCGTCGGGGCCGCCGAGTCCCGCGACCTCGGCGTCCCGGGCGAGGATTTGCCGGGCAACCTCGCCTCCACCACGGTGGTCGGGTGGTACAACGGCCACCCCGACGTCCCGGCCGACACGGTGGACCTGTCCGGGCCGCGCGTGGTGGTCGTCGGCACCGGCAACGTCTCGCTCGACATCGCGCGGGTCCTCGCCGCCGCCCCGGCGAACCTCTCCGGAGTGGCTCCGGGCGCCCTCGCGGCGCTGCGGCGCAGTGCGGTCCGCGAGGTCGTGCTGCTCGGGCGTCGCGGCCCGCGCGACGCCGCCTGGACCCGCGGCGAACTGCTCGGACTCCTGCGCCGCGACGACCTCGAGGTCGTCGTCGACGACCACGACCCGCGCGTCGCGGACGAGATCGCCGCCGCCACGACCACGGAGACGGCGAGCCTGCTCCGCGACGTCCCGCTGCTCTCCGGCGCCGGGGAGCCCTCTTCCCGACGGCGGGTGGTGCTGCGCTTCCACGCCGCTCCCGCCGAGATCGTCGGCTCCGGTCACGTGGGGGGTATGCGCCTCGGGAACGGCGACGTCATCGAGGCGGGCGTGGTGATCCGGGCGATCGGCCACCGTGGCCGGGAGGTGCCCGGGCTGCCGTTCGACCCGTCGTCGGGAACGGTGCCGCACGTCGAGGGCCGGGTGCAGGACCGTCCCGGCACCTACGTCGTCGGGTGGATCAAGCGCGGTGCCTCCGGCGGGATCGGGGCGAACCGGGCCGACGCGGCCGAGACGATCGCGTCGCTCATCGCCGACGGTGCCGCGGGCGTGCTGGGTGCGGGCGCGTCGCGCAACCCCGTCACGCGGGCGCTCGGGCGGTTGGCCCGGCGCTGAGCCGGCGTGAGTGAGCGGCGCTGTCCCCGATCGCGCCGAATCCGGTTCTCTTGCTCCTTCGCTAGACAGCCGTAGACGACGTGATCGACCGGGGATCGCGGCGTATTCGGTTCTCTCGCGTCGGTGCTAGACGGACCGAGAGAGCGCGATCCGAGGGACGAGGGGTCACCATTGTCGGTCCGATCCGGCCGGTCGACGATGTGGCGAACCTGCCACTGGATGACAGCAACGACGCTTCGCTGCCATAGCGGGCGCCATCAGGGGTGTCGGAGCGCGTCCAACCCCGGCCAGACGACGGCCATCAGCATGTCGGCGAGCAGGTCGGCCGGCTCCTGGCCGTGCGTGGGGTGGTCGCCGCCGAGCCACCAGTCGGTGAGGCCCTCGGCGGCCCCGACCAGTGTGTGGGCGACCGGCTCCGCCGCCTCGGCCGACCCGCCCAGCTCGGCCGCGAGCAGCTCGGCGGCCCGGCGCACGATGGCGCGCCGCGCCGCGTCGACCGTGCCGGCGAACTCTCCGGTCGACGCCTGGCGGTAGAGCACGGTCCAGCCCTGCCGGTGGGTGGTCACGGCACCGAAGAAGGCCCGGAACGCGCGCCGGAGCCGGTCCTCGGCCCCCGGGCCGCGCGACCTGTCGTCGGGAAGGGCTGCCGCGGTGAGCGTGGCGACCAGGCGGTCGGCCTCCCGGGCGAGGCAGGCGGCGAACAGTTCGTCCTTGGTGCCGCCGTGGGCGTAGACCAGCGGCTTGGACACGCCGGCGCGCGCGGCGATCGCGTCCATCGAGGCGCCGTGCAGGCCCTCCTCGGAGAACACCGCGACGGCCGCGTCCAGCACCTGGCGGCGGCGCACCTCGGGGGCGAGGCGGCGGCGGGTCCCGGAGGTCACCCTTGCATCTTATCTACTGCTGCGTAAAGTAGCGAGGGTCAGCGGGACCGCTGGTACCTGAAACCTCACACCGGAGTGGAGACCGTGGCCGACAAGATCGACGTCAACGAGCTGGGTCGCAGCGTCGACCTCAAGAAGCTGTCCGACGAGGAGCTCGTCGGGGCGCTGCGCGACGCGCTCGCCGAGCCCGAGGGTGCGAAGACCGTCGACGCCTCGGTGTTCGCGCGGCTCGTGAAGGGCGCGAGCAAGTCCCAGCTCGAGGCGGTGATGAACTCCGACGCCCGCCGTCCCGTCATCGACGCGATCTTCGGGCGGATGAGCGAGTTCTACTCGTCGAAGGGCGCGGGCTCCAAGCGGCAGGTCGTCCACTGGCACGTGACCGGCGCCCCCGGCGGCGGCAGCGACGACTACCAGACCGCGATGCAGCACGGCACCTGCACCGTCTCCACCGGCCTCGACGAGGAGCCCCGCACCGAGCTGTTCATGAACGGCACGGAGTTCCTCAAGGTGGTCACGAACAACGCGAACCCGATCACGCTGTTCATGACCCGCAAGCTCAAGGTCTCGGGCGACGTCGGCTTCGCCACCGCCCTGCAGAAGATGTTCACGATCCCCTCGGCCTGAAGGCGCTGACCATGACTTTCTCGATGGAACTGTCCGAGGAGCACACCGACCTCAAGGACTGGGCGCACGGCTTCGCCGCCGACGTCATCCGTCCGGCGGCCGAGGAGTGGGACGAGCGCGAGGCCACCCCGTGGCCCGTCCTGCAGGAGGCCGCGAAGATCGAGCTCTACAACTTCGAGACCCTCGCGTCCTTCTGGGGCGACGAGACCGGTCTCTCGCTGCCGATCGTCAACGAGGAGCTCTTCTGGGGCGATGGCGGCATCGGCATGGCGATCTTCGGCACCACGCTCGCCGTCGCCGGCATCTTCTCCTCGGGCACGCCCGAGCAGATGGTCGAGTGGATCCCGCAGTGCTACGGCGACGCCGACGACGTCAAGGTCGCCGCGTTCTGCTCCTCCGAGCCCGAGTCGGGCTCCGACGTCGGCGCCATGCGGACCAAGGCCGTCTACGACGAGGCCAAGGACCAGTGGACGATCTCCGGCGCCAAGGCGTGGGCCACCAACGGCGGGATCGCGAACGTCCACGTCGTGCAGGCGGTCGTCGACCCGACGCTCGGCACCCGCGGCCAGGCCGGCTTCGTCATCCCGCCGAACACGCCGGGCCTCGAGTCGACCCGCAAGATCAAGAAGATGGGGCTGCGCGCCTCGCACACCGCCGACGTCTTCCTCGACGACGTCGTCGTGCCCGGCTCCTGCCTGCTCGGCGGCAAGGACAAGCTCGACGAGCGCCTCGCCAAGGCCCGGGAGGGACAGAAGTCCAAGGGCTCGGCCGCGATGCAGACCTTCGAGCTCTCCCGCCCGACGGTCGGCTCGCAGGCCATCGGCATCGCCCGGGCGGCCTACGAGTACGCGCTCGAGTACGCGAAGGGCCGTGAGACGTTCGGGCGGCCGATCATCGACAACCAGTCGATCGCGTTCACCCTCGCCGACATGAAGACCGAGATCGATGCCGCCCGCCTGCTGGTGTGGCGCGCCGCCTGGATGGGACGCAACGGCGTGACCTTCGAGGCGGGCGAGGGCTCGATGTCGAAGCTCAAGGCCGGCCGCGTCGCGGTGTGGGCCACCGAGCGCGCCATCCAGATCCTCGGCGGCGCCGGCTACTCGCGGGAGCACCCGGTCGAGCGCATGCACCGCGACTCGAAGATCTACGACATCTTCGAGGGCACCGAGCAGATCCAGCAGCTCGTCATCGCGCGGTCCATCAGCGGCCGGCACATCGCCTGACGCTCCCCGGCCGTCGGCGCCGGTCACGAGGGTCTGCTCTCGTGACCGGTGCCGTCCGTATGTCGGAGCGGACGTCGTGCTCGGGCCGTGGCCGGCTCAGCTCCAGACGGTGGCTCGATGGACGTCGAGGTTGTGGAACGTGGGCTCCCCGTCGCAGAGCTTGCCGAGGCGCTCGGCGAACTCGGCGGTGGCCGGGTGGTCGGAGTTGGCCATGGCCCCGGCGTAGTCGGGGAACGCGACGACCTGGACGTAGGCGCCGGGGTGGTCGCGGTCCGCGCCGGTGATCGCCCACCGGGCGGTGCGGTCCCGGCCGATGGCCTCGGCCCATCCGTCCTCGGTGGCCTCGAAGTCCTGGATCCGTCGCGTGCGGAACTCGATGAGCTGCACGAACGCGCCCTCGGCGACGAGGCCGTCGTCGGGCACGTCGCGCAGCGCGGCCCGCAGGCCGGCGCGCAGCTCCTCGTCATCGGCGTGGCCGTGGACGTCGACCGCGTGCGCCGCCGCGGCGCGGATCACCTCGTCGGGCTCGCCGGTGAGGGTGAGGGTGCAGCCGCTGTCACTGGGAACCTCTCGACAGTCGATCATCATGCGGGTCATGACGGCTCCTCCGGGGTGGGGGTGGGTGCGGCGGTGCCCCCGGTCACGGCCGGATGGTCACCTCTCGTGATCGCTCATCGGTCGAGGTTGACCCAATCAGGGAATCGAGAGACCGTCGTTACGCACTTTGCGCACCCGGGCGGCCGCACCGCCCGGGGGAGGAACGGTCATGGATGCCGGGTTGGACGACCTGCACCGAGCGGTCACGCTGATAGACGGCCTCGCCGAGCTCGACGACCCGGCCGGGTTCGCCGACTGCGTCCTGCCGGGTCTGGCGGCGCTCATCGGTGCCGACCTGGTGACGTACGACGAGATCGGGCCGATCCCGCAGCAGATCCGCTACGCCGACCACCCCCACGGAGCGCTCGGCACGGCCCCCCGCGCCCGGTTCGTCGCCCATGTCGACGAGCACCCCCTGGTCAACCACTACCGGGCCACCGGGGACCGCCGGGCCCTGCGCATCAGTGACCTGCTGCCCCGTCGTCAGTTCCACCGCCTCGCGCTGTACGACGAGTTCTTCCGCCACGTCCCCACCGAACACCAACTCGCCATCACCGTCGCCACCCCGGGCGCCCGGGTGGTCGGGATCGCGCTCGACCGGGCCCGCGGTGAGTTCACCGACGGCGATCGGGACCTCCTCGGCCTGTTGCGGGCTCCGCTGGCGGCCGGCCTCGTCCGCGCACGGGCCCGCCGCGACGCGCGCCTCGCACTGGACGGCGCCGGGTCCACCCGACGCGCACTTCTCACCGACCGCGAGATCGAGGTGCTCCACCTCGTCGCGCTCGGTGGCACCAACATCGCCATCGCGCGCGCCCTGGGCTGCAGCCCGCGCACGGTCGCCAAACACCTCGAACACATCTACGGCAAGCTCGGCGTCCACAACCGCGCCGCCGCCGTCGCCCGACCTCCTCGTGCGCGCGGCATCTGACGCTCGGCGTGGATCCACTAGGGTCGCAGACGGTCGCGGACCGGCGAGGAGCACCGGGGACGACGTCGGGTCCTGCCGCGGCTCAGTCGCGCCACCGCGCGAGGCCAGGACCGTCGAGCAGGTCGTACGCGGGGGCGCGGCCGCACGCGCCGACCGCGAGGGCGAGGGCCGGCCCCGAGATCGTCGGTCCGGTGCCGTGGACGAAGGTGGTGTCCTCGGCCTCGAGGCGCACCCTGTCGAGTCGCCCGCGCGGCAGGAACACGCCCACCGCCTTCGGCGTCGTGAGGAACGCCAGCGAGGGCTCCACGTGGGCAGGGTCGACGTGGTCGACCGACGCGTGCCCGGCCAGCGCCCACACGATGTCGACGGTGTGCACGAGCACGTCGGTCAGCGGGGCCTCGAGCGGGAGTCCCGGCGGGTGGAAGGTCGATCCGGCGTTCGCCTCCAGGACGTCGACCAGGTCCGCCGCGTCGCGCTCCGCGAGCGACCGCGCCCAGGCATCCATCGCCCCGGACGGGCCGCGGTGACGCACCATCGAGAGCGCCATCCGGGGCAGCGGGACCTCGAACGGCGTGACCAGGTGGGCGAGCACCTCACGGGTCCGCCAGCCCGAGCACAGGCTGGGCCGTGCCCAGTCCTCGTCGTCGAGCGCCCGGAACCGCCGGACCGCCGTGAGACGCGCGGTCCGCAGGATGTCCTTCATCCTCCGGACCGTAAGGTCCTGGATCGCTGTCCCGGAAGGCGACACGGTCGGCGACGACCGGGTTTCCGGGGAGTGACGCCGGGCACATACCTGACACGATCCGTCGTCGGGAAGGACGTGCCATGGCGATCGACACCGGAGCCACCACCGAGGCGACCGCGGGCGCCGACCCGTCGGGCGCGCCCCACCCGCTGACCGAGGCCCGCGGCACCGACTACTTCTCGGTCCGCAGCCGCTTCACCGCGCAGCAGTGGGAGACGTTCATGGCCGTGCGCCGGTTCGTCGACCACGAGGTCTCCCCCGTGGCGGCCGAGGCGTGGGACGCCGCGCAGATGTCGTGGGACGTCATCAACCGGCTGCCGGAGCTCGGCGTCGTCGGCGACGACATCGAGGGCAACGGGTGCCCGGGGCTCGACCCGCTGTCCTGCGGCCTCGTCGCGATGGAGCTGGCGCGCGGCGACGGCAGCCTCGCGACGTTCCACGCGGTGCAGTCGGGGCTCGCCATGAAGGCGATCGACATGCTCGGCTCCGACGAGCAGCGGGCCCGCTTCCTGCCGGGGATGGCCCGCCTGGAGACGATCGGGGCGTTCGGTCTCACCGAGCCCGACCACGGGTCCGACTCGGTGTCGCTGGAGACCACGGCGCGCCGCGACGGCGACTCGTGGGTCATCGACGGGGCGAAGCGCTGGATCGGCAACGGCTCGGTCGCCCACCGCACGGTGGTGTGGGCGCGGAACACGGAGTCCGGCGACGTCCACGGGTTCGTCGTCGACACCTCGACGCCGGGCTACGCCGCCAGCGTCATCCCCCGCAAGGGCTCCATGCGCTCCGTCTGGCAGGCCGACATCCGGCTCGACGGCGTCCGGGTCCCCGAGTCCGACCGATTGCCCGGTGCCCGGACCTTCCGCGACACCGGCCGCGTCCTCGCCACCACCCGCGGCACCTGTGCGTGGATCGCGCTCGGCCACGCGACCGCGGGGTACGACGCCGCGCTGCGCTACGCGCTCGAGCGCACGCAGTTCGGGCAGCCGCTGGCATCGCTGCAGATCGTCCAGCAGCGGCTGGTCAAGATGCTCGCGGAGCTGACGGGGATGCAGCTCTACTGCATGCAGATCGCGCAGCTGGCCGAGGAGGGCGACCTCTCGCCCACCATCGCGGGCCTCGCCAAGATGAACAACACCTCGAAGGCGCGCTGGATCCTCTCCGAGGCCCGTGACCTGCTCGGCGGCAACGGCATCTTGCTCGACAACCACGTCATGCGGCACATGGCCGACATCGAGTCGGTGCACACCTTCGAGGGCACCGAGACGATCCAGACCCTCATCGTCGGGCGGGAGATCACCGGGCTCTCGGCGTTCACGTGACCCTCAGCGCCACCACTTCGGGCCCTTGACCTCGACCGACCCGAAGGCGACCCGGCCGGTGACCACCACGTGGGGGCGGCCGGCGGCCCGCCCGTCGCGCCGCTTGTCCTCGATGCTGCCTGCGGTCGCGCTCACGCCGTCCAGTGAGGCGCTGGCCGTCTCCGGCAGGCGCAGCTCGACCGAGCCGAGGGTCATGTCGACGTCGATCTCGACGACGTCGTGGTCGATGACGGCCTCGGTGAGGTCCAGCTCCGCCGAGCCGAGCCAGCCGTCGATCTCCATCCGCCGCGGCACCGCCCAGGCGCCGGAGCGCTTCACCGACCCGAGGGTGGCGTGCAGCGCGACGGTGCCCGTGGTGTCCCCGCCCGCGTAGGCGTCGCGCGGGGCCGACCGCCGGTCCCGGGACTCGGCCTCGGTGCGGGCCCGCGCCCGGTCGGGGTGGTCGAGCGGCAGGTCGACGACGAGCGTGTTCAGGTCCCGGCGGGTCCGGGCGACGATCGCGAGCCCGGAGCGCCGGTCGAACTCCAGGGTGTCGATCAGGCCCCGGGTGACCGCGTCGTGCAGCAGCCCCACGACGTGCTCCCGGTCGTCGTGATCGACCGGGAGGTCCGCCGGCGAGGGCGGCAGGTCGCCGCCCTCCCGTTCCGGGCCCGGGGTCGCGGGAGGGGTGGGCGCCACGGTCTCGTCGCTGCCCGGGTCACGGTTCGGCTCGCTCATGGCGACCACCCTCCCGCTCCCGGCGGGCCCGCACCTCGGGGTCCGACCCTGAACCGCATCGGGGTGTCTCGGGTCGTCTCGGACGCGCGCTAGACGGCCGGATAGAGCGCGAGTCACACGAACCGGTGACGGTTGCGGGCAATCGACTAACGCCGTCGCGGAGGACGGCGATGACCCGGCATGACCCGTTCGGCCCAGCGATGGTGCGGGCGTCCCGCCGGGTTCCCCCCTCGTCGAGGAGACCGTCGTGACCTCTCCCGTCCCCCGCGGACCCCGTCGTGCCGTCGCCCGGGTGCCGCACCCCACGGCCGTGCCGCCGCCCCCCGTCGCCGCCGTTCCCGAGGCGCGTCAGTCCCCGGAGGACGCCGCGACCCTCACCCCGCGCGACCGCGCCGTCCTCATGGCGGTGGCCGCCGGACGCTGCACCATGAGCCCGGACCAGGGTGAGGGCCTGCTCGTGGACGGGCGGCCGTGCGCCGATCAGTTCGCCGGGCACCGCCTGCTGCGCGCGGGCCTCGCCCGGCTCATCGCCCAGCCGCCGGGCCGGCCGTGCACGGTGACGCTGTCCCCGGCCGGCGTCTCGCTGCTGGGCCTGCCGATCACGCTGTGAGCGGCCGGTCCACGACGCGCCCGGTGGTCACGGGCAGGTGCTCGTAGCCGCGCAGGATGCGGGTCAGGCGCCGCACCGGTTCCCCGGCCGACGCGAGGTCCGGGTACCGCTCGAACAGCGCCCGCAGCGCCACCTCGCCCTCCATCCGGGCGAGCGCGGCGCCGAGGCAGTAGTGCATCCCGCTGGAGAAGGCCACGTGGTCGCGCGCGTTCTCCCGCCCGACGTCGAACACGTCCGGGTCCACGAACACCTCGGGGTCGCGGTTCGCGCCGGCGATCACCGTGACCACCAGCGAGCCGGCCGGCACCTCCGCGCCGGCCACCACGGTGTCGCGCCGTGCCGACCGCGCGGTGCGGGAGACCGGTGACTCCACGCGGAGCACCTCGTCGACCGCGTTCGCCCACAGCGTGGGCTCCGCGGCGAGCCGGTCCCGCTGGTCGGGGTGGTCGAGGAGCAGCCGGGCGCCGCTCCCGATCAGGTTCACCGTCGTCTCGAACCCGGCCGCGAGGACCAGCAGCGCCGTGGCGACCAGCTCGCGCTCACTCAGGTGCGACCCGTCGTCGTCGGCGGTGGTCACCAGGCTGGAGAGCAGGTCGTCGCCCGGCTCCGCCCGCAGCCGGCGCAGGTGCCCGCTCATCCACTCGTGCAGCGCGGCCACGTTGTCCTGCACGCTCGCCCACTGGTTCCGCGGCAGGCCGAGGTCCAGCGAGGCGGCCGCCCCGTCGCCCCAGGTGAGGAACTGTTCGCGCATCGAGGTGGGGATGCCGAGCATCTCCGAGATGACCGTGACCGGGAGCAGGCTCGCGTACCGCGCGACCAGGTCGACCGGGCCCGAGCCGTCGTCGAGGGTGTCGAGCAGCTCGTCCGCGATCTGCTCGGTCCGCCCGCGCAGCGCCGCCACCCGCCTCGCGGTGAACGCGCGGGTGACCAGCCGCCGGTAGCGGGTGTGGTCCGGGGCGTCCACGGCCAGCATCGACGGGGGGTCGATGGGTCCCGGGAGCGGTGGCGGGCCGGCCAGGCGCAGGGCGAGCCGGACCGGGGCGGGCATCGAGCCGTCGCGGTTCGCCACGCCGAAGTCCTCGCTGCGGAGCACCTCGGTGCACACGTCGTGGTGGACGGTGACCCGAGAGAAGGCGCCCTGCGTGAACGGCCGGCCGGCGCGCAGACGCTCGTAGTGCGCGAAGGGGTCGCCCTGCAGCTCGGGGTCGAGGAGGAGGGCGGCGTCCGGATTGCCCCGGCGGGCCTCCCGGCGGACCGCGGCCCGCATCACGCCGTGCGTGGCCGCCCACCGGACCGTGTCGCGGATCATGCCGAGATGGTACGCGACGGTACCGATCCGCCGCGGGTGGGTGATCGCCCTCACGACGGGTACACCCGCCTCCGTGCGCACCACCGTGTCCGCCCGGGGCCCCCTGTCCGCCGACGAGGCGTGGGAGCGTTACGCCGACCTCGACGCCTGGCCGCGGTGGGCCCCGCAGATCACCGGCGTCACCGCGCCCGCCCGCCGGCTGGTGCCCGGTCTCGAGGGCGTCGTCCGCGCCGCCGGCGTGGTGCACGTGCCGTTCACCGTGCTGGCCGTGGACGAGGCGGCGCGGACGTGGTCCTGGCGCGTGCGGGTGGGGCCGGTCCGGCTCGTGCTGCAGCACGGGGTGGAGCACGACGACGGCGCCGACGGCACCGACGACGGCGACGGCGCGGGGTCCCGGACATGGCTGATCACGGAGGGGCCCGCCCTGGTCGTCGCCCCGTACACCCCGGTGGCGCTGGTGGCGCTGCACTCGCTGGTGCGGCCGTGACGGGAGACGCAGCGCAGCGGAGCTCGACCCGGGGGACCGACCTGGTCCTGGTCTCCGACACCCACGCCCGGTGGATCCCCGACGAGGTGTGGGCGGCGGTCGAGGCGGCCGACCTCGTGGTGCACGCGGGCGACTGGACCGACGTCGCCACCCACGACGCCTTCCTCGCCCGGTCCCGCCGGCTGCTCGCCTGCTGGGGCAACAACGACGGCGACGACCTGCGCGCCCGCATGCCCGAGGTCGCGCGCACCACCGTCGGGGGGCTGCGGCTCGCCGTGCTGCACGAGACCGGCGACGCCCGGGGACGGGAACGGCGCTGCGACGCGTGGTTCGGTCCGGACGCCGACGACCCGGCCGACGTCGTGGTGTTCGGCCACAGCCACATCCCCTGGGACTCGACGTCACCCGGTGGGGTGCGGCTGCTCAACCCCGGTTCACCCACGGACCGTCGACGGCAGCCGTTCTGCACCTTCATGTCGGTCTCCCTGCACGACGGGTCCCTGGCGGTCACCTGCCACGACCTGCCGCCCCGCCCCGCTCGGCCGCGCTGACGGTCACGCATCGTCACGGCGAGCGGACGCCGTGTGTGTGTCAGGTCGGCGTGTGACGGCTCCGATGCACCGATTTCCGGTCGCGGGGCAACGTCGGGCCGCCCTGGACCGTCCCCCTTCACGAGCACGGTCAGTGATGCCCGTACCGTTCACCCGACACCGGGCGTGCGGGCTGCGCACAACCGGAACGAACGCGGACGACCAGACGGGAGGACGGCGGCCGGCCGGCGGCTCCGACGCGGAACGCCACGCCGAACGCCACGACGACGAGGACTCCGGGACGCTCCCCCAAGCTCCACCCGCCGCGAGCCCCTGCCTTCGAGACGAAACGGCCGATGACGCTTCTAGCCGAGAGACCTGCCGACGAGGTCGACGAGAGCGAACTCGTCGTCGGACGTCGCATCCAGGAGTTCTCGACGCTCGCCGGACCCGTCCGGGAGCTCGACGGGGACCCCGAGGACTACCGCGTCTCCTACCGGGGCGTGGACGCCGTGCACGGCAAGGGCCGTGTCTGGCGGTCGTTGCTCGTCGCCGGGCTGAACTTCGCGTTCGAGGCCCTGTTCTTCCTCTGGCTGCTCCACCCGTCGCACCGGCCGCCGGTCGACATCAAGGCCCCCGCCTTCGCGACGTACGCGAACTGGGTGGTCATCGGCTCGATCGGGCTGATGGAGCTCCTCCGCCTGATCAACGTCTTCTCGCTGTCCCTCGCGTCGGTGATCTCGCGGGACCCCGTCCCGGTCCCGCCCGTGGCGAACCAGCGCGTCGCGTTCCTCACCACGATCGTCCCCAGCAAGGAACCGATCGACGTCGTCCGCGGCACGCTGCAGGCCGCGCTGAACATCCGCTACCAGGGCATCCTCGACGTCTGGATCCTCGACGAGGGCGACGACCCGGCGGTCCGCGCCATGTGCCGCGAGCTGGGCGTCAACCACTTCACCCGCAAGGGCATCGAGAAGTACAACCGCAAGAAGGGCGCCTTCAAGGCGAGGACCAAGCACGGCAACTACAACGCCTGGGTCGCGGAGCACGGGGACTCCTACGAGATCTTCCTGTCCGTCGACCCGGACCACGTGCCGCTGCCGAACTACGCCGAGCGCATCCTCGGCTACTTCCGCGACCCCGACGTCGCCTTCGTGGTCGGCCCGCAGTGCTACGCGAACGACGAGACGTTCGTGACCCGGGCCGCCGAGTCCCAGCAGTTCCCGTTCCACTCCCTCATCCAGCGCGCGGCGAACCGCTACAACGCCGCGATGCTGGTGGGCACGAACAACGCCATGCGCATCAGCGCCCTCAAGGGGGTCGGCGGGCTCTCCGACTCGGTCACCGAGGACATGGCGACGGGCCTGAAGTTCCACGTCAGCCGCAACCCGCTGACGAAGGCCCGCTGGAAGTCGGTCTACACGCCCGACGTGCTCGCCGTCGGCGAGGGCCCGTCGTCGTGGGGCGACTTCTTCAGCCAGCAGATGCGCTGGTCCCGGGGCACCTTCGAGGTGCTGCTGACCGAGTTCTGGCGCCGCCTGCCGATGCTCTCGCCCGGGCGCGCGATGCACTACATCCTGATCACGACGTTCTACCCGTCGATGGCGATCGGCTGGATCCTCGGCGCCGTCAACGCCGTGCTGTTCCTCGCGCTCGGCGTGCAGGGCGTCGTCGTCCCGGTCCAGCTCTGGCTCGCGCTCTACGTCGACGCCACGGCGTTCCAGCTCTGGGTCTACCTGCGCAACCGGCGCTACAACGTCAGCCCCTACGAGGCCGAGGGCTCCTCCGGCGTCAAGGGCATGCTGATGTCGATCTTCGCATCGCCGATCTTCGCGGCGTCGCTGCTCGCGACGATGCTGCGCCTGCCGGCGAAGTTCGTGGTCACGCCCAAGGGCCTCTCGTCCAGCGCGGACCACATCCTGACGTTCCGCCGCCACCTGCAGTGGGCGGTGCTGCTGCTCGGCGCCATCATCACCTCGATCTTCATGGGGTACGCGACGCCGGCCGTGCTCCTGTGGCCGTTCGTGGCCCTGTGCGCCTGCCTCGCACCGCCCGCGCTCTGGATCGTCGAGCGGGTCGTCGGCCGGCAGCCGGTGATCACCGCCGAGCCGGCCCGGACGTCGAGCGGGCACACGGGCATCACCACCGAGTCGCTCCAGCGCGCCGCGCTCGACGCGATGATCGCCGAGGGGCCGGCCTCCGCGCCGTTCCGCTCGCCGCTCGTCGGCAAGCTGCCCGAGGGCTGGATCCGCACCGGTGACCGGCGCCCCGTGCCCGCCGGCGCGGTCGCCGGTTCTTCTGCCGACGCGGCGCCCCGCACCGAGGCCGTCAACGGCGACCGCTACCGCCCGCTGCCAGCCGGCTGGGTGCGGCAGGGCGAGCCGGGTGCCGAGACCGCGGTCGGACCGGCTCCGGTCTCACCCGCCGTCGGGACGCCGTCCCCCGGGCCGCGCGTGCCTGGACCGGCCCGGAACGGCCGCCCCCGGCCGCGACCGGTCGTCGGTCCGACGGCCGGGCAGCCGGGTCAGAACGGTGGCGGTCCGAACGGGCAGCCGGGTCAGCCCGGGCAGCCGGGTCAGGCCGGGCAGCCGGGTCAGAACGGGCAGCCGGGTCAGAACGGCGTGGGCCAGGGTCCGCGCCCGGGTGGGCCGGCCAAGCGCCCGACGCCCGTCCCCCGCACCCACGGTCCGGGTCCCGCTCCGCAGCCGGGTCGTCCGGCTCCGGCCGAGCGCCCCGCCGCCGAGACGCCGCGGCCGGGTCAGCGCCCCGACCAGCCGCGTCCGGACCAGCGCCCGGAGGCACCCCGCCCGTCGCGTCCCGAGCCGCACCGCCTGCGGCCCGCCGCGGCGACCGCGACCCCCGACGCGTCCGAGGCGGCCGCGACGCCGACCGTCCACCGCAACGGCATCACGCCGCTCGAGCGCCGGTCGCGGACCTCCGCCGACGGCCGTCCCGCGCGGTCCGGCCGCACCGGCACGTCGGTCGAGGCCCCGGCCGCCGGCATCCCGGCGAAGGGGACGGGCGGTCACACGTCGGTCACACCGTCGGGCGGCAAGGATGACGGCCTGACGACGAGCGAGCGCGCACTGCACGCGTCGACCGTCGCGGTGCGGGTGGTCGCCCTGGCGGCCGTCGCGCCGCCGGCGGCGCGCCCCGAGGACGGGCGCCGTCGCGTCCGGCAGCCGGAGCAGACGGAGGCGAGCTGACCCGGTCCGGGTCGATCCGTCCCCCGCGACGGTGATCCGCTCGGGCGCGGCACACGAACACGAGGTGGTGTCCCGGGAGAGACCGGGGCGCGGACGGGTCCCGTCAGCGCGGACGGGATGCGGGGCGGCAGGACCCGATCGGTCCCGTCGTCGGACAGCGACCACGAACGACACCGGGGGTGGCTCGGCAGGATGTCGGCACGACGGAGGCACATCGCCTCGGGCGCGCTCGCGATGATCGTGGCGTTGACGGTGGCCGGATGCTCCGGCGGCGGCACGTCGGAGGACTCGGCGACGCCCGCGACGATCGTCCCGGCGGCGGCGTCGGAGTTCTGGGTGGACCCGTCCTCGACCGCGGCCAAGCAGGTCCAGGAGTGGCGCCAGCAGGGCCGCACCGCGGACGCGACGCAGCTGGAGAAGATCGCCCGGCAGCCGGTGGCCCACTGGCTCGGCAGCGACGGCAACACGTCCGACGAGGTCAAGGGCATCGTCGGGCAGGCGAAGGCGGCGGGGCGCACCCCCGTGCTCGTGGCCTACAACATCCCGAACCGCGACTGCGGGCAGTACTCCCAGGGCGGGGCCTCCGACGACGGGGCCTACCGCGACTGGGTCGGCCAGTTCGCGTCCGGCCTCGGCGGGACGAAGGCCGTCGTCATCCTCGAGCCCGACGCGCTCGCGCAGACGCTCACCAGCTGCGAGGGCCAGGGCGAGCAGGACGGCCGCGAGGCGCTGCTCTCCGACGCGGTGAGGACGCTGTCCCAGGCCGGCGGCGAGGTCTACATCGACGCCGGGAACCCGGGCTTCGTCACCGACACCGGCAAGCTCGCCGACGGGCTGCGCAAGTCCGGCGTGTCACAGGCGGCCGGCTTCGCCCTCAACGTCTCGAACTTCCAGACGACCGACGCCGTCGAGGCCTACGGCAAGAAGGTCTCGGACGCGGTCGGCGGCAAGAAGTTCGTCATCGACACCAGCCGCAACGGCAACGGGGCCTACACCAGCTCGGAGGACAAGAACTGGTGCAACCCGCCCGGTCGTGCGCTTGGCACCCCGCCGACCCGCAACACCGGTGACTCGCGCGTCGCCGCCTTCCTCTGGGTCAAGGAGCCGGGCGACTCCGACGGCGAGTGCCGCGGTGGGCCCAAGGCCGGCGCCTGGATGCCGGAGTACGCGCTCGGCCTCGCGAAGTCCGCGAAGAGTTCCTAGGTGGCCTTCGGCCCCGTGAGCACTTTCCGGCGTCATAGCGACGGAAAGTGCTCACGGGCGCGAAGCGCACCTGCTTCTCAGGTGCCGTAGCCGTACACCACGGCGGCCATGTCCTCGGCGCCGTGCCCCTGGGCGGAGGCGGCGGCCAGCCGGTCGGTCACGGCGTCGGCGAGGGTCGTCGCCGTGCCCGCCTCGGTGAGGGCCTGGCGGATGAGGTCGTAGTCCTTGACGACCCCGTCGAGTTCGAACGAGGGCGTGTAGTCGCCGGTGATCATCGCCTTGCCCTTGAGCTGCACGTAGGGCGAGTCGACGGCCTGGCCGTCGACGGCGTCGAGGAACAGCTGCGGGTCGAGGCCGAGGCCCCGGGTGAGCGCGATCGACTGCGCGGTGCCGTTGACCATCACGCCGATCCACGCGTTGACGGCGAGCTTGAGCTTGCTCGCGTCGCCGAGCGTCTCGCTCACCCACTGGGTGCGCGCCCCCATGGCGTCGAAGGCGGGGGTGACCTTCTCCCGCAGCGCCGACGGACCCGACGTCAGGAAGACGAGCTTGCCGTTCTCGGCGGGCGCCTTCGTCCCGAGGACGGGTGAGTCGAGCACGTCGATCCCGTGCTCCGCGGCGAACTCCGCGACCCGGCGCGTCCCCTCGATCCCGACGGTGCTCGCCTGCACCCACACCGCGTCGTCGCGCAACGAGCCGGCGGCGTCGGCCATGACCGAGAGCACCGGCTCGATGTCGAACAGCATCGTGACGACGACCTCCGCGCCGGCGACGGCGTCGGCGGCGGAGTCCGCCACGGTCGCACCGTCGTCGGCCAGCGGCTTCGCCTTCTCGGCGCTGCGGTTCCAGACGGTGACGTCGTGGCCCTCGCGCAGCAGGCTGCGCGTCATGCCCGCGCCCATGATCCCGGTGCCCAGGACGGCTACTGATGTCATGGGCGCCGGATACCCCTAGCGGCCCATCGTGAAGAACTCCGCATTCGGGCGCAGAGCGGTCAGGTGGGCCAGGCGGTTCGACATCGCGAACAGGGCGGTGATGGCGCCGACGTCCCAGATCTCGTCGTCGGAGAGCCCGGCCTCGCGGGCGGCGTCGACGTCGTCGTCGGTGAAGCTCGCCGAGTCGACGGCGAGGGTGAGGGCCAGGTCGACGATCGCGCGCTGCCGGCCGGTCAGTTCGGCGCCGTACGGGTTGGTCCCGACCGCGTCGGCGAGGTACGGGTCCTTGCTGCGCACCCGCAGGATCGCGCCGTGGGCGACGATGCAGTAGGTGCAGTGGTTCGCCCCGGAGGTCGCGACGACGACGAGCTCGCGCTCGGCCTTCGACAGTCCGTCGTTCGAGTCCATCAGGGCGTCGTGGTAGTCCAGGAACGCCCGCAGCTCGCGCGGCCGGCGCCCGAGCGCGCGGAAGATGTTCGGCACGAACCCGGACTTCTCGGCGATCGCGCCGACCCGCTCGCGCAGGTCGTCGGGCAGGTCGGAGAGCTCCGTGACGCCGAACCGGCTGACCTCGTCCATGCCCGAGACCCTAGGTGCCGGAGGCCTGTGAGTACTTCTCCGTGTCAGGACACGGAGGAGTACTCACGAGGGCGGAGCCCACCTGACGTGGCACCGGGCGGCGGTGACGTCCTTGATGTGCTGGACCGCCGGCTGCGACTGCTGCTCGAGCTGGGCGAGCCGGGTCCGGTCGATGCGGTTGGGGTCGCCCTGCGTGGCGGCGAGCGAGCCGAGGGCCTGGTCGGTGAGGTCGGAGACCGTCCGCCAGTCGGTCGCCAGCTCGGGCGGGGCGGTCGCGACGAGGTCGTCGACCTGTGTGCGGGCGACGGTGCTCGCGGCCACCACCCCGCCCTGCCCGGCCTGCGGCGAGGTCTGCTCGGCCTGCACGCGGACCACCGTGTCGCAGTAGGCCTTGACGGCCGGATCGACCGGGGGCGTCGACGGCGCGGCCCCGTCGTCCGCGACGCAGCCGGCCAGCAGGAGCGTGCCCGCCAGCGCGCACGCTGCCGTCGCCCGCCGTCGCCACATGGCCGCCACCCTTCCGTGTCGTGACCCGGGCGTGATGGTGTCAGTCGGCGGAACGTGCGCCCGGCGGGGGTGACGGAGGAGGAGTGGCCTCCCGTCCGGGCGGGTCGTCGTGTCACAGTGATCCCTCGGAACACGACGCCGCGACGGGAACGGGGTGAGTGCCGTGCAGGTGACCGACGAGCACCGCGCGATCGTCCGCCGGTGGTGCACCCGACGGGTGCCGGACTCCCAGCGCGACTCGATGCAGATCTCCTACTCGGAGCGGGCCGGGCGGATCACGCTGTCCTGCCGCCGTGCGCCGGTGTTCCCGGAGCTCGCCACCGAGTGGTCCACCGCCCCCATCGCACAGCTGCGCTACGACGCGGCCGACGACCGCTGGGTGCTGCTGTGGCCCGACTCCGGCGGCCGCTGGCACCGCTACCCGGACGAGACGAAGGCCTCGTCGCCGGCGCCGCTGCTCGACATCGTCGACGCGGATCCGACCGGCATCTTCTGGGGGTGACCGGGGCCAGCGCAGCGACGGGGAGCCCGGACGCGTCGACCATCGCCGCCCGGGTGCGCGCCTTCTCGCACCGTTCCCGACGCCGGGTCGACCCGGCCGCGCTCCCCGAGGTCCGGTCCCGCGACGGCTCGATGCGCCCGCCACGACGGGCGGCGGTCGCGGTGGTGGTGCTCGACGACCCGCAGCGCGGCCCGGGGGTGCTCCTCACGCGGCGCACCTCGAAGCTCCGGGACCACCCGGGGCAGTTCGCGCTGCCCGGCGGCTCGCTCGACCCCGGCGAGGACGCGGTCACCGCCGGGCTCCGTGAACTCGACGAGGAGCTGGGCCTGCGGCTCGGCCCCGCGGACGTCGTGGGGCTGCTCGACGACTACCCGACCCGCTCGGGCTTCGTCATCACCCCCGTCGTCATGACGACCGCGACGCCGCTGCGGAGCCTGGTGCCCTCGCCGGACGAGGTGGCGCGGCTCTACCACGTGACCCTCGACGAGCTCGACGTCGAGCCGTACTACCTGGAGATCCCCGAGTCCGACCGACCGGTGGTGCAGCTGCCGATCGTCGGGCACCGGGTCCACGCCCCTACCGCGGCGGTGATGCTGCAGTTCACCGAGGTCGCGCTGCGCGACCGGGCCACCCGCGTGGACGGCCTCGAGCAACCGGTCTTCGCGTGGCGCTGACGCCGCGCGCACGGCTCGGGCGTCGAGTACCCGCTCCGTCCGGATCCTCGTCCTGGACCGTTAACGACGCGTGACGAGCGCCCCGAACGCGTGCCGGCCGTGAGGCGTCGTGGTTGTCTGGATCAGGCACCCTGACGAAGGAAGCGTGAGCGCCTGTGTGCGGAATCGTTGCTGCGTACGGTGACATCGACCCGGAGAAGTGCGAGCGGATGCTCGCGAGGATCCACCACCGTGGCCCGGACGACTCCGGCCGGGTCCAGCTGGAGAGCGCGTGGCTCGGCCACCAGCGTCTCTCGATCATGGACGTGACCGGCGGGAAGCAGCCGATCGCCGACGAGACCGACTCGGCCTACGTGGTCGGCAACGGCGAGATCTACAACCACGCCGACATCCGGGACCAGCTCTCGGAGGTCCGCTTCGCCACCGACTCGGACACCGAGTCGGCCTTCCGCCTGGTCCTGCGCGACGGCTCGGCCGCGCTGCACGACCTGCGCGGCATGTTCGCGCTGGCGATGGCGCACACCGACGGTCACGGCGTCGTCGCCCGCGACCCGATCGGCATCAAGCCGCTGTACTGGGCGAAGCTCCCCGGCGTCACGCTCTTCGCCTCCGAGCTGCGGGCCTTCGACGAGGCCGACCAGCCGATGGTCGAGGCGTTCCCGCCCGGGTACGTCTGGAGCCCGGGCCTGCCCGAGTCCGGAGACGTCGCCGGCGGCACGATGGTCCGCTTCGCCGACGCCGTCCCGGTGCAGGTGCGCCCGGCGCGCTACGCCCCGGACAAGCAGTGGGACGACTCGGTGCTCGAGCACATCCGCTCGGTGCTCTCGGACTCGGTGCGCCGCCACATGATGTCCGACGTGCCGGTCGGGGTGTTCCTCTCCGGCGGGCTCGACTCGGCGATCGTGGCCGCCGTCGCCGCCCAGTTCGCCGCGGAGAAGGGCGAGAAGCTGCCCACCTTCGCCGTCGGGACCGAGTCCAGCGCCGACCTGCTCGCGGCGCGGGCCGTCGCCGAGTACCTGGGCACCGACCACCACGAGATCGTGCCGACCCCGGAGGACCTCGAGGAGGCCCTCGACGAGGCGGTGACGGTCATCGAGCACTTCGACCCCGCGCTGGTGCGCTCGGCGGTGCCGAACCTGCTGCTCGCCCGCGAGGCCGTCAAGCACGTCAAGGTGGTGCTCACCGGCGAGGGCGCCGACGAGCTGTTCGCCGGCTACTCCTACGTGCACGACGACCCGGCGTTCGCCACCCCGGACGCCCTGCAGGCCGAGCTCGTCCGCTCGATCGAGACGCTGCACGAGCTCAACCTGCAGCGCTGCGACCGGACCACCATGAACTACGGCCTCGAGGCCCGCGTGCCGTTCCTCGACGCCACGGTCATGGAGGAGATGCTCGCCATCCCCGCCGAGTGGAAGCTCAAGGGCGAGGGCCGCACCGAGAAGCAGCTGCTGCGCGAGGCGTTCCAGGACATGGTCCTCGACGACATCCTGTGGCGCGGCAAGGAGCAGTTCGGCGACGGGTCCGGCGCCGGCGACGTGCTCGCGAAGCTCGTCGAGAAGGAGAAGGAGAAGGAGGGCGCGCAGGGCGCCGAGCCCCCCGTCGTCGAGAACGGGTGGGAGCTGCGCAGCGACGAGGAGGTCGCGTACTACCGCACGTGGCACCGGTCGTTCGCCGGCGTCAAGCCGAACGCGACGCTCGGGGCGTTCGCCACAGCGTGACCCCGGGCCCGGGCCCGTCCGTTCCGACCCGGGCGGGCCTGGGTATCCACCGTCCATGACCAACGTCCCCGGCATCGAGCTGAACAGTGGCGCGACCATCCCGCAGCTCGGGTTCGGCGTGTTCCAGATCGAGCAGTCCCAGACCGCGGAGACGGTCGGGAAGGCGCTCGAGATCGGTTACCGGCACATCGACACCGCGCAGATGTACGGCAACGAGGCCGAGGTCGGCGAGGCCATCCGCGCGTCGGGGATCGGTCGGGACGAACTCTTCGTCACGACGAAGTGCAACAACTCCAACCACGGTCGGCTCGACTCGCAGAAGGCGCTCGACGAGAGCCTGTCCAAGCTCGGCCTCGACTACGTGGACCTGTACCTGATCCACTGGCCGCTGCCGGGCAAGGATCTCTACGTCGACACCTGGCGCGGTCTCGAGGAGGCCGTGAAGGACGGGAAGACGAAGTCGATCGGTGTCTCGAACTTCCAGGACCACCACCTGGAGCGGCTCTTCGCCGAGACCGAGACGGTCCCCGCCGTGAACCAGATCGAGCTGCACCCGCACATGCAGCAGATGGCCATGCGCTCCTTCGACGAGCGCCACGGCATCGCGACCGAGGCGTGGAGCCCCATCGGTCAGGGCAAGGGCGTGATCGACGAGGACACCATCGTCGAGATCGCGCAGAAGCACGACAAGACCGGGGCGCAGGTGACGCTGCGCTGGCACATCCAGCTCGGCAACATCGTCTTCCCGAAGTCGGTGACGCCGGAGCGCATCCAGGAGAACTTCGACATCTTCGACTTCGAGCTCTCCGACGACGAGATGGCCGCGATCGGCGAGCTGGAGCGCGCCGAGCGCATCGGGCCCGACCCCGACGAGTTCGACCGCTGAGACCTCTCCTCCTCGCACTCCCTCGTCGAGGAGGACGCATGAACGGCCCGGACACCGCCGTCGCCCCCACGGCGGTGTCCGGGCCGTTCGCGTCTCCGCCCCCGTCGTGGCAGCGGAGCGTCGTCGCTGTCATCCGGCGGGCGGATCGCCACGTCGTCAGACTCGCCGCGTGACCACCAGCGCCGAGCTCCGCCGTCGTCACGCCGAGGTCTGGGACGCGGCCGTCGGGCACCGGTTCGTCGACGAACTCGGGGCGGGGACCGTGCCCGACGCCGTCCTCGCGCGCTACCTGTCGCAGGACGCGCTCTTCCTCGACGCGTTCGTCGCCCTGCTCGGCGCCGCGGTGGCCGCGGCCGACCGCCCCGGCGCCCGGATGGTCCTCGCCCGCCAGCTCGGCCTGGTGGCCGGCGACGAGGACGACTACTTCACCCGCGCGCTGGCCCGGCTCGGCGTCGACGGGCCGGTCGACCCGGCCCCGCCGACGACGGGGTTCCTCGGCCTGATGGACCGGGCGGGCCGGTCCGCCGACTACCCGACGATCATGACGGTGCTGCTGGTCGCCGAGTGGCTCTACCTCGACTGGGCGCAGCGACTCGGCGCGGCGCCCGACGACTGGCTGTACGCGGAGTGGATCGAGCTGCACCGTGGGCCGGCCTTCGCGGCGTGGGTGACGTTCCTGCGCGGGGAGGTCGACCGGGTCGGCGCGGACGGGACCGTCTTCGCCGTGGCCGTCGAGCTGGAGCTGGCCTTCTTCGACGCGGCGTACGGCTGACGCGCGCCGGGCTCAGGCCGCCGACGGGCTCCGCTTCGCGAGTCGGCGTCGCTGGGCGTCGAGGTGGGGCCGCGCCCGGCGTTGACCGCCGCGCGCCTCGATGGCGGCCGCGAGCTCGTCGAGGACCCGCGTCAGCCGGTCGACGTCGGGGGTCCAGCCGCGGCGCTCGCACTCCTCGAGCCAGTCGACCACCCCGCGGTGCCCGCGCTCGCCGTTGCAGCGCCGGCAGGCCGCGACCTCGTTCTCCAACCACGACGGCCCGCCCTTGACCTTCGGGATGACGTGGTCGGTGGTGGCCGGCACGCGGCCGTCGAGGGGGCGGGCGCACCAGACGCAGCTCGCGCCGTCGCGGACGTGCGCGGCGGCGAGGCGCTGGGACCGACCGGGTTGCATCGATCTCCAGGATGCCCCGCCGCCGCGAAGATCGCCCGTGTTGCGAGTCCGTGACGGCGACGGACGGACGATTGATGATCGAGTGCGCACGTGCTCTCATCTCCTCGACCCGATGCCGGGAGGCGCTCGTGCCGACCTACGTGTTCCGCTGTCCCGCCTGCGGGGACTTCGAGGCGTTCGCGACGATGGCCGCGGTCGGCCCCAGCACGCCCTGCCCCGCCTGTGGTGCGGACGCCCCGCGCGGCGTCACCGCGCCCGGACTCAACGTCGGCGGCCCGACCCACGCGATGACCGCCGCGCACGAGCGCTCGGCGGGCGCACCCGCCGTCGTGACCGCGCCGCCGCCCGCCCCGGGGCGACGCCGGTCCGCGGACCCCCGCCAGGCCCGCCTCCCCCGCCCCTGACCGTAGGAGACCGCCCGTGCCCGACGTGATCTTCGGAGTCGACCAGTCCAAGCCGTTCCGCGAGCAGGAGCTCGTCGGGCACAACCGGTGGCACCCGGACATCCCGGCCGTCGCCACCGTGAAGCCCGGCGACAGCTTCCGGGTGGAGTCCAAGGAGTGGTTCGACGGCACGATCGTCAACACCGACGACGCGAACGACGTCCGGGACTGCGACCTCTCGATGGTCCACCAGCTCTCCGGGCCGTTCGCGGTCGAGGGCGCGGAGCCGGGGGACCTGCTCGTCGTCGACATCCTCGACGTGGGGCCGGTGCCGCAGGAGCAGGGTCCGGTCGCGGGCCAGGGGTGGGGCTACACGGGCCTCTTCGCCCGCTCCAACGGCGGCGGGTTCCTCACCGACTGGTTCCCGGACGCCTACAAGGCGGTCTGGGACTTCTCCGGGCAGAAGGCGACCAGCCGGCACGTGCCCGGCGTCGAGTTCACCGGCATCGTGCACCCGGGGCTGATGGGCACGGCGCCGAGCGCGTCGCTGCTGTCGACGTGGAATGCCCGCGAGGGGGCGCTCATCGCCACCGACCCCGACCGGGTGCCGCCGCTCGCCCTGCCGCCCGAACCGCACAACGCCGTGCTCGGCTCGTTGTCCGGGGACGCCTTCGAGCGCGCCGCCGCCGAGGCCTGCCGCACCGCGCCGCCCCGCGACAACGGCGGCAACCAGGACATCAAGAACCTGGCGAAGGGCAGCCGGATCTTCTACCCGGTCTTCGTCGACGGCGCGAAGCTCTCCCTCGGCGACCTGCACTTCTCCCAGGGCGACGGCGAGATCACCTTCTGCGGCGCGATCGAGATGGGCGGCTTCATCGACCTGCACGTCGACCTCATCAAGGGCGGCATGGAGACCTACGGCGTCTCCACCAACCCGATCTTCATGCCGGGCAACACCGAGCCGCGCTACTCGGAGTTCCTCACCTTCGTCGGCTTCTCGGTCGACCCGCGCACCGGCGAGCAGCACTACCTCGACACGACCCTCGCCTACCAGAACGCCTGCCTGAACGCGATCGAGTACTTCTCGAAGTTCGGGTGGACGAAGGAGCAGGTGTACCTGCTGCTCGGCGCCGCCCCGGTGGAGGGACGGATGTCGGGGGTGGTCGACGTGCCCAACTCCTGCGCCACGCTCTACGTGCCCACCGCGATCTTCGACATCGACGTCCGGCCGAGCGCCTCGGGGCCGACGTGGGTCGACCGCGGGCAGTGTGCGGTGAGTTCCTGATCCGCCGGCCGCCGTGAGGGTGACGGCAGGCAGCGTCGTGGGCGGTGGGACCTGCCTGACGTTCACCTCGGTGTGGAGCCGGTGTCGCCCCTGCTGACAGCGAAGCGTCGTTGCTGTCGTCCAGTGACAGCGACGACGCTCCGCTGCCACCGGGGAAACATCGGGCGCAAGCGCTTGCAGTCTCTCGGGTCCCGGCCCGTACGCTGGATCAGCGTGACGACCGATGCACTGTGGTGGCGCGATGCCGTCATCTACCAGGTCTACATCCGCAGCTTCGCGGACGCCGACGGCGACGGGATCGGGGATCTCGCCGGCCTCCGGGAGCGGCTCCCGTACCTGCGGGACCTCGGCGTCGACGCGCTGTGGATCAATCCCTGGTACGCCTCGCCGCAGGTCGACGCCGGGTACGACGTCGCCGACTACCGGGCGGTCGAGCCCGCGTACGGCACGGTCGCCGACGCCGAGAAGCTGATCGCGGAGGCGCACGAGTACGGGCTGCGGATCATCCCGGACATCGTGCCCAACCACCTGTCCGACCAGCACGCGTGGTTCGTCGAGGCGCTCGCCGCCGGTCCCGGTTCCCGCGCGCGGCAGCGCTTCGTGTTCCGGGACGGCCGCGGACCGGACGGTGCCGAGCCGCCCAACAACTGGCGGTCGCACTTCGGCGGGCCGGCGTGGACGCGGGTCGCCGACGGGCAGTGGTACCTGCACCTGTTCGCGCCGGGCCAGCCGGACGTCAACTGGGACGACCCCGAGGTGCACGCCGAGTTCGAGGCCGTGCTCCGGTTCTGGTTCGACCGGGGGGTGGACGGGTTCCGCATCGACGTGGCGCACGGGCTGGTCAAGGACCCGGCCCTGCCCGACCTCGTCGACGCGGACGACCACATCGGTTCCTCCACCGCGCCCGGTGAGCACCCGTTCGTCGACCGCGACGCCGTCCTGGACATCTACGAGGCGTGGCGTCGGATCGCCGACTCCTACGACGGGGCGCGCATGTTCGTCGCCGAGGCCTGGACGGCGAGCCCGGAGCGCCTCGCCCGCTACGTGGGCTCGGGCCGGCTGCACACCGCCTTCAACTTCGACTACCTCGTGGCGCCGTGGGACCCGGCCGCGTTGCGCGAGACGATCGACACCACGACGGCGTTCCTCGCGGGCGTCGGCGCGCCCGCGACCTGGGTGCTCGAGAACCACGACGTGGTCCGGGCGCCGAGCCGGTACGGCCGCCCCGCCGTGGAGCGCCAGGGCAACGTCACCTTCGACGAGTCCGCCCCGGTCGACGTCGAGCTCGGCGTGCGGCGCGCCCGCGCGGCGTTCCTGCTCTACTCCGCCCTGCCCGGCGGCATGTACGTCTACCAGGGCCAGGAGCTGGGGCTCCCGCAGGTCGACGACATCCCCGAGGCGGCCCTGCAGGACCCGACCTGGGAGCGCTCCGGGCACACCGAACGCGGTCGCGACGGGTGCCGGGTACCGATCCCGTGGACGGCGTCCGGGTCGAGCCTCGGCTTCGGTCCCGACGGCGGGGCGTCCCCCTGGCTGCCCCAGCCCGCCTGGTTCGCCGAGTTCGCGGCGTCGGTCGAGGAAGGGGTCGACGGCTCGTTCCTGGAACTCGCCCGCGCGGCCCTCGCGACCCGTCGTCGGCACCCGGCGCTGGGGGAGGGTGACCTGGACTGGGTGTCGGCCGCCGGCGACGCGGTCCTCGTGTTCCGGCGCTCCCCGGCCTTCCTCGCCGTCGTGAACCTGTCGGCGGAGACGGTCGACCTGCCCGACCACGACGGCGTCCTGCTCGCCAGCGGCCCGCTCGACGGCCGGCGGCTCCCGTCCGACACGGCCGTCTGGCTCGCCGCGCACTAGATGGTGTGGCCTGCGGCCCCGTGAGCACTTTCCGTGGGTATCGTGACGGAAAGTGCTCACGAGGCGCAGCCACCCTCGGCGACCAGGGCGCGGGCGGCGGAGTCGGTGGGCGCCTTCTCGGCGAGCGCCTCGAGGGCGGCGTCGGTCCCGACGTCGTGCCCGGCGGCCTCGGAGAGCAGCCAGCGCACCTCGAGCAGGTCGCACCACGCCTGCACGGCCGTCCCGACGTGGCCGACCGCGGCGTGGGCGCGACGCATCCCCGGTGTCAGGACGTCGTGGCGCCAGCTCGGCGCCGCCTCGTCCTCCGACACGGCCCGGCCCTGCTCCCGGGAGAGCGCACCCCGGTGGGCCTGGAGGTCGGCGAGCAGCTCGCGGGCCTGCCCCTCCCCGACGTCGAGCCCGGTCAGCTCCCGCAGTCGCTGCGCGTGGAACCGGCGGTCGCCGACACCGACCCGCAGGCGCACCGCGTCGCCGTCGGGCACGAGCGAGACCTCGTCGACGACGAACCCGAGCTCCTCCAGCTCGCGCACGGTCGACTCGACGCGGTAGCGGTCGGAGAAGGCGAACCGCGGTTCGGCGTGCAGGGCGTCCCACAGCGCCCGGTAGCGCTCCGGGACGCTCAGGGCCTCCTCGACGAGGCGCGGCTCGATCTCCGGGGGCCGCCCGAGGGAGGCTGCGACGTCGATCAGTCCCGAGGCCACGTTCTCGACGAGGATGTCGAGGTCCAGCTGGCGCTGCCCGTCGGAGAGCGAGGGGTGGATCTCCGCGGTCTCGGCGTCGACGAGGTGGGCCTGCAGCGCCTGGCCGTCGCGGGAGAACAGGGTGTTGGCGAGTGAGCAGTCGCCCCAGAACACGCCGTGGCGGTGCAGCTCGACGAGCAGCCCCGCCATGGCGTCGAGCAGGCGTGCACGGTGGGCGGCGCGGTCCGGGGGCAGGCGGGCGAACAGGCGCCGGTACTGCCAGGAGCCGGTGAGGTAGCGCGTCACGAGCACGGCGGAGTCCTCCGGGACCGACCGGACGACGAGGCCCGCGGCCTTCACCGTGGGCAGCCCCGACGCCTCCATCCGGCGCAGCGCCTCGTACTCCTTGCCGGCCAGCCGGACGGGCAGCTCCTTGAGCGCCCAGAGCACGCCGTCGGCGACCACGAAGCGCACGAGGTGGCGGCTGGGCCCGACGTCGAGCGTCCGCAGCGGCACGGTGGCCGGGTCCCAGGCCTCGAGCGGCACGTCCCACGGGAGGGCGAGCAGCTGCGGCGACGCCGTCCGCAGGTGCAGCTCGGGGGCGCTCACGGCGGCGGTCCCGTGGTGCTGCGCAGCACGAGGTGCGTGGGCAGGACCCGGGAGGCCACCGGCTCCGGCGGACCCGACCCGAGGAGCGCCCGCACCATGCGCCCGGCCACCACGCCCTGCTCGTGGACCGGCTGCGCGACGGTGGTGAGATCGAGCGTCTCGGCGATCGGGTGGTCGTCGATCCCGATCACCGAGACGTCCCCGCCCACCCGCAGTCCGGCGCGGCGCAGCGTGCGCATCGCGCCCGCGGCGATCTCGTCGGCGGAGGCGAACACGGCGGTCGGCGGGCGGCGCAGGCCGAGGAGCCGGCCCATGCCGTCGGCGCCGCCGGACGCACCGAACGGGACGCGGACGACCAGGTCCTCGTCGAGCTCCAGGCCCGCGTCGGCGAGGGCGTCCCGGTAGGCGGCCGACCGGAGGTCCGGGCCCCGGTCGGCGGGATCCTCCGAGGCGAGCAACGCGATCCGGCGGTGCCCGAGGTGCACCAGGTGGTCGACGGCCTGGCGCCCGGCCCGGTGGTCGTCGACGGTGACCGACGGGAAGGGCTCCCGGGGCCCGCCCGCCGAGACGATGTGCACGCCGAGGAGTTCGAGGCGTGCCCGCTCGGCCTCGTCGACCTCGAAGCCGACGACGACGGCGGCGTCCACCCTTCGGCGGGCCGGGAGGTGCTCGAAGAACGCCCGGCGCCCGGCCACGTCGCCGACCAGGAAGAGCAGCACGTCCACCCCCGCGCCGCCGGCCTCGTGCAGTCCCGCCTCCAGCCCCTCGAGCAGCCGCCCGAAGAACCATCGCGACAGGTGGGGCACGACGACCGCCACCCGGGTGCGCGAGATCCCGCCCGCCAGCCGCGACGCGTCCGGGGAGACCACGTAGTCCAGCCCGGCCGCGGCGGTGAGCACCCGTTCCCGCGTGGCCGCGGCGACCTGCGGGTGGTTGTTGAGCGCGCGGGAGGCGGTGGACGCGGACACCCCGGCCAGGCGCGCCACGTCCTCGAGGCTGGCGCCGGGGCCCGTCCGCCGCCCCTCGTCCACCACCCGGTGCCCGGCGGGGACCTCCGGATCGTGAACCACGTCACCAGCCTAGGCCACGCTGCAAGCGCTCCCGGCTCGGCTGGGCCATCCGGTGCAGGGCGTGGCTCCGTACGACCGTTCCGTCCGGGGCGTCCCCTGCTGGCCGGTCCCGTGGGTTGACATCTGAGACGTAGGTCACCACAGTCTGACCGCAAGCGCTTCCATCCGCTTCCCGTCCGCCTCGACGACGTCGACGATCAGGCCCGGAGGACCACGCCCATGCGCTCTCCCACCCGGCGGCGGCGGCCGTCCCTGACGGCCCTGGCCGTGCTGGGCGCCGCCGTGCTCGCCCTGCTCGCGGGCTGCGCGAGCGCGCCGACCGGTCCGCCGACGCTGACCTGGTACATCAACCCCGACGACGGCGGGCAGGCCGAGATCGCGAAGCGGTGCACCGACGCCGCCGGCGGGCAGTACCGCATCGCCACCTCGACGCTGCCCCGCGACTCCGGCGACCAGCGCCAGGAGCTCGTCCGGCGGCTCGCGGCGAACGACTCGTCGATCGACATCATGAGCCTCGACCCGCCCTACATCCCGGAGTTCGCCGCGGCCGGCTTCCTGGCCCCGATGCCGCCGGGGGTGGCCGCCCGGGTCAGCCAGGGCGTGGTGCCGTCGGCCATCGAGGGCGCCTCGTGGCAGGGACAGCTCGTCACGGTGCCGTTCTGGGCCAACACCCAGCTGCTCTGGTACCGCAAGTCGCAGGTCGCCTCGATGGGGCTCGACCTGACCAAGCCGGTCACCTGGGACCAGATCATCGACGCCGCGGTCGCCCGCGGGACGAAGGTCGAGGCGCAGGGCAAGCGCGCCGAGTCGCTCATGGTCTGGACCAACGCCCTCATCCGCTCCGGCGGCGGCCAGATCATCACCAACCCGACGGAGTCGAACCCGAAGCTGGTCCAGCTCGGGCTGACCGACCCGCCCGCCGTCGAGGCGGCCCGCATCATGAGCAAGCTCGCGAACTCGCCCGCCGCGCCCGCGGCCTTCTCGACCGCCGACGAGGACGCGAACTCCGCGGCGCTCCAGAGCGGGACCTCGGCCTTCATGGTCAACTGGCCGTTCGTCTGGTCCAAGGTGACCAAGGCCGCGAGCCAGGGCACCGTCCCGGCGAACACGCCGGCCGACTACGGCTGGGCCCTCTACCCGCAGGTCCGTCCCGACCTGCCCTCGGCGCCTCCCTACGGCGGGATCAACCTCGGCGTCGGCCACTCGAGCCTGCACCCGGACCTCGCCTACGCGGCGAGCGAGTGCATCACCAGCGCGCAGAACACCGCCTACTACTTCGTGTCCAACGGCAACCCGTCGGCGCGCGTCGCGAGCTATTCCGACCCCGCCGTGCTCGCGAAGTACCCCATGGCCCCGGTCATCCTCCAGTCGCTGACCCAGGCCAAGCCCCGTCCGCAGACCGCGTACTACGCCGAGGTCTCCGGGGGGCTCCAGCGCACCTTCCACCCGCCGGCGGCGATCGTCCCCGGCCCCACGAACCAGGCGGCCCAGGACCTCATCCTCGGCGTGTTGCGGAAGGAGCGGCTGCTGTGACGGCCACTGTCGAGAAACAGACCGCGACGGCGCCGTCGCCGAGACACGCGGCCAGCGACCGGAGCCGCTCCGAGGCCCGCCTCGGGTGGTTCCTCGCGGGACCGGCGTTCGCGGTGATGCTGCTGGTCACGGCGTACCCGATCCTGCAGGCGTTCTACGAGTCCCTGTTCGACTACCGGCTCACCGACCCGGCCAACCGGTCGTTCACGGGGCTGTCCAACTACGGCGTCATCCTCACCGACCCCGTGTGGTGGGACGCCTTCGGCGTCACCGTGCTGATCACGGTGGTGACCGTCGCCGTGGAACTCGTCCTCGGATTCGCCCTCGCCCTGGTGATGGTGCAGGCGCTCAGGGCACTGCGGCCGATCCTGCGCGCGGCGATCCTCATCCCCTACGCGGTGATCACGGTGGTCTCCGCGTTCGCCTGGCAGTTCGCGTTCGCGCCGGACTCGGGCTTCGTCAACTCGTGGTTCTCCTTCCTGGGGCTCGCGCCCGACACCGACTGGTTCGGCAGCCAGGGCTCGGCGATCTTCGTGATCTGCCTGGCCGAGATCTGGAAGACCACCCCGTTCATCTCATTGCTGCTGCTCGCGGGCCTCGCCCAGGTGCCCGAGGTGCTGCAGGAGGCCGCGAAGGTCGACGGGGCCACCTGGTGGCAGCGGATGCGCAAGGTGACCATCCCGAACATGCGGGCGGCGATCATGGTCGCGCTGCTCTTCCGCACCCTGGACGCGTTCCGCGTCTTCGACTCGGTCTACGTCATGACGGCGGGGGCGAACGGCACCGAGGTGCTCTCGTTCCTCGCCTACCGGCAGACCATCGCCCGCCTGGAGATCGGACTCGGCTCGGCCGTGTCCGTCCTCCTGTTCATCTCCGTGGTGTTGATCTGCGGCCTGTTCATCAAGGGCTTCAAGGTCGACCTGTCCCAGGCCCGAGGGGAGTAGGGATGTCCACCCGAGAGAAGGTCGGCTGGGGCGTCGGCGGCCTGCTGATCGTCGCCTACTGCCTGTTCCCCATCGCCTGGATCGTCTCGCTGTCGTTCAAGTCGTCCTCGGACATCTCGAACGGCTCGTTCCTGCCGACGGTCGCGACGAACGAGAACTACGCGCAGATCCTCACCGGCGACGCGGCGGAGCTGTTCCTGCCGGCGCTGCGCAACTCGTTCGGCATCTGCCTCATCGCGACCGCCATCGCCTGCCTGCTCGCGATGTTCGCCGCGTACGCGATCGCCCGGCTGGACTTCCCCGGCAAGAAGCTCATCCTCTCGACGGCGCTCGCCGTCGCGATCTTCCCGGTGATCTCGATCGTCACCCCGCTGTTCAACCTGTGGCGCGAGATCGGGCTCTACGACACCTGGCTCGGGCTGATCCTGCCGTACCTCTCGCTCACCCTGCCGATCTCGATCTGGACGTTGTCCGCGTTCTTCCGCGAGATCCCGTGGGAGATGGAGCAGGCCGCCCAGGTCGACGGGGCCACGCCGTGGCAGGCGTTCCGCAAGGTCATCGTGCCGCTGGCCGCCCCCGGGGTGTTCACCACCGCGATCATCGCGTTCTTCCTCGCGTGGAACGACTTCGTCTACGGCATCTCGCTGACCTCGACCAGCGCGTCGCGGCCGGTGCCCGCGGCGCTGGGCCTCTTCACCGGGGCCTCGCAGTTCGAGTCGCCCACCGGGCCGATCGCGGCGGCGGCGGTCCTCGTGACGATCCCCGTCGTCGTGCTCGTGCTGATCTTCCAACGGCGCATCGTCGCCGGTCTGACCAACGGCGCCGTGAAGGGATAGGACCATGGCCGCGATCGAGATGAACCACATCGTCAAGCGGTACGGCGACGGCTACCCCGCCGTGAACGACGTGTCGCTCGACATCGCCGACGGGGAGTTCATGATCCTCGTCGGACCGTCCGGGTGCGGGAAGTCGACGCTGCTGCGGATGATCGTCGGGCTGGAGGACATCACCTCCGGCGACATGGTCATCGGTGGCACGCGCGTCAACGACAAGGCGCCGCGCGAGCGCAACCTGTCGATGGTGTTCCAGAACTACGCGCTCTACCCGCACCTCACGGTCTACGAGAACATCGCGTTCCCGCTGCGCCTGGCGAAGGTCCCCGACGCCGAGGTGCGGGCGAAGGTCGAGCAGTCCGCGTCGATCCTCGAGCTGCACGAGCACCTGCAGCGCAAGCCCGCGAACCTCTCGGGCGGGCAGCGGCAGCGGGTCGCGATGGGCCGCGCCATCGTGCGCGACGCCGACGCGTTCCTGTTCGACGAGCCGCTGTCCAACCTCGACGCGAAGCTGCGCGGCCAGATGCGGGCCGAGATCGCGCGGCTGCAGCGCCGGCTCGGGATCACCACGGTCTACGTCACGCACGACCAGACCGAGGCGATGACGCTCGGCGACCGGGTCTGCGTGCTCCGGAAGGGCGTCGTCCAACAGGTCGCCTCGCCGCGCGAGCTCTACGAACAGCCCGCCAACCTCTTCGTCGCGGGCTTCATCGGCTCGCCCCCGATGAACTTCCTGCCGGCCTCGGCGGCGAACGGGAAGCTGGACACGCCGTTCGGTCCGATCACCCTGGACGAGTCCCGCGCCGCGCGGGTCGGGGACCGGGACCTCGTGCTCGTCGGCGTGCGGCCGGAGATGTTCGAGGACGCCTCGCTGGTCGACGAGGCCCTGCTCGACCGGGGCGCCCGGTTCAGCGCCCAGGTGGACGTGACCGAGTGGCTCGGCGACTCGCAGTACGCCTACCTGCCCTACGAGTCCTCGCCCGAGGCGGCGGCCAAGCTCAAGGAGCTCGCCCGGGAGCTCGACGGCGACCAGCTGCGCACGCAGGCCATCGTCTCGATCGACTCCGCCTCACGGATCCGCGAGGGGAGCGAGGCCGAGTTCTGGTTCGACACCCGCAGGATCCACGTCTTCGACCCGCAGAGCGGGGAGAACCTGACGCGGGACGAGGCCGCGGGCGCCGAGCTGACGCGGCAGGCGGGCGAGGACCGCAGGGCCCAGGTGGAGCGGGCCCGGGCGCGGGCCACGGTCTCGGCCTGACCGACCCGCAGCACGGACGGCCCTCCCGCCGCCTCAGGCGCGCGCGAGGGTCGTCCGCGCGCGGGAGCGCCGCCGGCCGATCGACGACAGGAAGAGCACCCGGGCGAGCAGGAACAGCGCGACCGAGGCCAGGTCGGCGGTGGTGATGCCGTGCGTGGCGTCGATGCCGTAGAGGATCGGACCCTCGATGTCGTGGTTGAGCGGCAGCCACGCGACGGCCGCGACGACGAGGACCACGGCGACCACCCGACGGGTGAGCAGGAATCGCGGTGCGTGGTCGGTCGGGCGGGCGGTCAGGGTCACGATGGCCTCCTCGGGGTGGTGTTCCCTCCCGGGACGGCCGGCGACGACGATGTGTGACGACGTCCGGCGATCGGCTCACCCGATCAGGTGACGGCGGTGCCGTCACATCGTGAGCAGCGGGATCACGCTCGCGGCCACCGCCGCGGCGCCGACCACGACCCCGGTCGCCGCGAGCGTGCGCCGCGGGCGCTGCCGACCGAGCCCGAGCGCGGCGGTGCCGGTGCCGAGCAGGGCGACGGCGAGCACCCCGAGCAGCGTCGTGCGGGATCCGCCCGGAGTGGCCACGGCGGCCGCGACCACGGCGGCCACGAGAGCCACGACGGACACCGTGGCGCCGAGCACGGCCGGCTCCGACCCGGTCCCCGGGCCGTCGGGCAGGGCGCCCCGACCGGGCCGCGCGACCAGATCGGTGACGGCGTCCTCGGTCTCCGGGCGGGTCTGCGGCCGCGCGCCCGGGTGAGCCGTCGGGCGGGCCTCCGGGTGCGTCTCCCGGTGCACCTCCGCGACCTCGCGCACCGGCGTGGTGACAGCGGCACCGGAGCGACCCGTCGTCGGGACGGGAGCCCCCGGACGCGGGCGGGACGCGGCCTCGCGGGCCGCCTCGACGCGGGCGAGCGAGCGCACCGGGAGGCCGCCGGTGCGCGCCGGCTCGGCGTCGTGACCCGGCTCGGGGCGGGCGCGCCGGTGCCGCGGCGCGCCGACCAGCGAGGACGCCGCGAGGACCGGCGCACCTCCCTCGGCGTCGGGACTGCGGTGCCGGCCCCGCGTCGGCGACTCCTCCGGGTCACCGCCGGCGCCACCCGGTCTCGCCACCTGGACGGACACCCGACCGGGGCCGCGACGGTCCGACGGGCGCGACATGACTACGGGATCCCTCCGGCGGTGAGACGAGGTGGTGACCTCGCCGGAAGATCGACGCCGACGGCCGGCGCGTTACCCCGTCGTGACGCGGTCGGGACCCTCCTGCAGCCGGTGCCACGCCATCGCGAGCTGCGTCGCGACGGGCCGCACGACCCGGACGTCGTTCCAGTAGAACGGGTGGACCAGCGGGGTCCAGCCGAGCCACCACGGCGCCACCGCGACGGTGCGGTCGGCGACGACGGCCTTCGCGTACGCGTCGTTCAGGGGGCGGATCGGGGCGGCGATGACGTCGTCGGGGTCCCAGTAGTTGACCCACTCGCCGCCGGCACCGGGGTGCCGGAGGTCCAGCTGCGGGTGGGGCACCGTGATCGGCGTGCCGAAGTCGGGGTGGCGCTGGGCGAACAGCGCGAGCGGCGAGCCCAGCGTGTAGAGCCAGCCGAGGGTCTCGCCGCGCTCGGCCGGCGTGTCGCCCAGCTCCGCGGCGACCTCGGGCGCCACCCCGGCCGACCCGTCGGGGTGCAGCCCGCCCGCGACCTGCAGGTCGTAGAAGAAGTTGCTCGCGACGACGGAGCCCAGGGAGTGCGCCAGCACGCACAGCGGGGCGTCCTCGCCCGCCTCGGTCGCGAGGTCGTGCAGCGACCGCGCGAGCACCCGGTGCACGCCGTCGTAGAGCGCCCGGTCGACCGCGCCGGCCTGGTAGCTGATCGCGTCGCCGAGGTAGTGCACCACCAGCCAGCGCAGCGTCGGGTAGTGGAAGTCGGGGCTGCCAGGCAGGCTGCGGACCAGCCCGGACGCGACGAGGCCCAGCAGGGCGGCCACCGAGCCCCGGTCGGTCGCGCTGCCGAGGGAGTCGAGCAGGTCGAACACGCCCTGCGCGCGGGCGCCGCCCATCCGGCGCAGCAGCGCGTCCTGCCGCCCCTCGTACACCGGCGCCCAGAACGCGGTCCGCAGCACGAGCGCCTCGTCGGCGTCGACGCCGGCGATGCGGGTGAACTCGGTCCGCAGCAGGTCCATCGAGGTGTCCGCGAAGCGGGCGTCGGCGATCTCGACCCCGTGCACCCACATCACCGCGAGACGCGTCACGCGTTCTCCTTCGTCAACTGCGAGTAGGGGGTGCGGAGCCCGTCGCGGACGAGCCCCACCAGCGCCCGGCGCTGCCGGACGAACAGCACGACCGCCAGCACGACGTAGACCGCCGAGAGGATCAGCAGCTCCGCCTCCTGCAGCGGCGCGGGCAGGAAGGCCGCGAGGAGGAACTGCGCGACGAACAGGCCCAGCAGGGCGAGCGCGCCCTTGACCGAGATCGAGAGCGTCGCGAGCAGCGCCACCGCGAACAGTGACTGCGCGGCGGTGAGCAGCAGCTCCTCGCGCTGGTCGACGTCGATCGGCAGGCCGTTCGGTGATCCCGCGGCGAGGGCGAACACCAGGGGCAGCGTCCCGACCAGCAGGGACCACTGGTTGACCTTGGAGGACACCAGCGTGGCGAGCGCGTCGGTGGTCCTGAGCCGCCACGCGTAGAGGCCGGCCACCAGCAGCTCCGGTGCCTCCGAGGCGAGCGGCGCGAGCCACTGGACGAGGAAGAACTGGCTGATGCCGAGTTCCGTGCCGGTCTGGACCAGGGAGTCCGCGAAGTGTTCGGCGCAGGCGATGATGATGGCCGCGGCGAGCACGAACAGGCCGACGTACCAGGCGCGGCGCGGGGTGGCGGACTGTTCCCCGATCCAGGCCGACGGACCGATGAGGTCGGGCTCCTCGGCGGGCGCGCGGGCCACCCGGACGCTGTAGGCCACGAAGATCCCCACCAGCACCACGAGATCGACCAGCGTGATGCTGACCCGCAGCGGCAGGGTCAGCGAGTAGACGGTGGCGAGCAGCAGGAAGACCAGTGGCACCGAGTCGGTGCGCGACAGCGTCACGCGGGTGGAGTGGCCCGCGCGGTGCGCGGTCCCGCCGTCGCCGAGCTCCCCCGAGCGGCCCGCGCGGGTACGGAGCCGGATCGCGGCGAGCAGCACCACGAGGGCCCACCCGACACCCACGAGGATCCGGTTCGCGCCGGTCATGTTGGCCAGGGCGAGGCCGCAGGGCGACTGGTCGGTGGAGCCGGGCGGCAGGCACGTCGGGCCGTACTGCGCGTAGGCGTTGCCGCCCTCGATGGTGAAGACGAAGTCGACGGCGTACTCGGGCAGCACGGCGACGAGGGCCAGCAGCGCGATCGCGAGGCCCGCCGAGATGTCCACCTGCGCCGCCTCGGCCGCCCACGAGAGCAGGAAGGCCGCACCGACGATCGCGAGCCCGAAGAGCAGCGCGTCGACCGGCGGCGAGATCGACAGTCCCCCCAGGCTCATCGCGACGCCGGGGACCGCGACGGCGACGGCGCCCGCGACGAGGAGCGGGGAGCTGGTGCGGGCGCGCATGTCCGAATCCCTACCCGAGTCGGGGATGCGCCACCCGCCGGAACCGCCGGATCACCCCCGGTGCCCGCCGCGGGAGCGTCGTCGGGCACCGAGGCCCGGGCCGGCCCCCGACCGTTCAGAGCAGCCCCATGGTCCCGTTGTCCGATCCGTCACGTTCCACCCCGTCCGTCACACGACGGGAACATCGCGGTGCGCATCATCGGAGCGTGACGCGTGCACGGGTGGGCCGCCGGGCCGACCGGTCCCGACGGCGGGGTCTGCCGCGGCCCGCGCGCACGCCCGGCTTCTCGTGGTCGCGCCGGGCGCTGCTCGGCGCCACACTGCTGGCGGTCCTCGCCGTCGCCGGACCGCTGCTGCCCGGGCTGCTCGACGCGCCGGTCCGGACCGAGCAGGTCGCCCCCGCGCCGACCCCGGTCGCGACGCCCACGCCCGTCCCGCCCCGGACCCCGGTCGTCCCGCCGGAGCCGTCCCCGGTGCAGGCGGCGGTGGCGGCGGCCGATGCCACCGTCACGCGGCGCGGCGCCGACGTCGGCATCGCCGTGCTCGATCGGACCACCGGGGCGCTCGCGCTGAACGACGAGGCCGACGACGCCATGAACTCGGCGTCGCTGTCCAAGCTGCTCACCGCGGTCGACCTGCTCGACCGGGGTGCGGACGGCCGCGTGACGGTGAGCCCCCAGGACCGCCGGCTGATCCGGGCCGCGCTCGGTCCCAGCGACGACCCCGCGATGAACGCCCTGTGGACCCGCTTCGGCGGCCGGTCCGGGATCACCCGGGTCGCCGAACGGCTCGACCTGCAGGACACCGAGGTGCCCGCGGACCCGTCGCAGTGGGGCGAGGTGCAGCTCTCCGCCCGGGACATGACCACCGTCCTGCGCCACGTCCTCGAGACGATGGCCCCCGCCGACCGCGACCTCGTGCTCGGCGCCATGGCCGCGGCGCCCGACACCGCCTCCGACGGGTTCGACCAGGCGTTCGGCCTCCTCGCCCCGGACCGGCGCGGGGTGGCCGTCAAGCAGGGCTGGCTGTGCTGCCTGCAGAGCTCGGTCGACCTCCACAGCGCCGGCGTGCTCGACCCCGAGGGCCGCTTCCTGGTGGCCGTGCTCTCCAACCAGCCGTTCGGCTACGCCGCCGCCCGGACCGTGCTCGACGACGCGGTGGGCGCGCTGCGGGACGTGCTGGTCTGAGGCCCTCCTCCCGGTGGCAGGAAAGCGTCGTTGCTGTCATCCAGTGGCAGGGAAGCCGCATCGACCCGACGTCGGGAACTAGGGTTCGCCGCCGTGGACAGCCTCGCGCGGGTGGACGACTGGCCGGTGGAGACCGTGGCGGCCGCGGTGGTGACGGCGGAGGACACCGCCACCCACGGGCCGACCGACCGCCGCTTCCGGCTGGCCTCGGTGACCAAGCCTCTCGTCGCGATCGCCGCCCTCCTCGCCGTCGAGGAGGAGGCCATCTCGCTGGACGACCCGGCGGGACCGGAGGGATCCACCGTCCGCCACCTGCTGGCGCACACGTCCGGGCTGGCGTTCAACGAGCAGAAGGCGATGGCCGAGCCGGGGACGCGGCGGCTGTACTCGTCGGCCGGCTTCGAGGTGCTCGCCGACCACATCGCGGCGTCGACCGGCATCGACTTCCCCGACTACCTCCGCGAGGCGGTGTGCGAGCCGCTCGGGATGGGGTCCACGTCGTTGGAGGGGTCGGCCGGGCACGGCGCCACCTCCACGGTCGACGACCTCGTCCTGCTGGCCCGCGAGCTCCTCACGCCGTCCCTGCTCGCCCCGGAGACCCTGGCCGAGGCCACGTCCGTGCAGTTCCCGGGCCTGACCGGCGTGCTGCCCGGCCTCGGCTACCAGAAGCCGAACGACTGGGGCCTGGGCTTCGAGCTGCGCGACCACAAGTCGCCGCACTGGACCGGCGCCGACAGCTCGCCCGCCACCTTCGGCCACTTCGGGCAGTCCGGCACGTTCCTGTGGGTCGACCCGGACGCCCGCGCCGCCTGCGTGGTGCTCACCGACCGCGACTTCGGCGACTGGGCCAAGGAGGCCTGGCCGCCCTTCACCGACGCGGTGCTCGCGGAGCTGCGTTCCTGACGGCGGGTCGACGGAGCCGGTTTTCCTGGCACTGGGTGCAAGCAGTGACGCATTGCTTGCACCGGTGCGACTAGCGCGGCACGACCAGCAGCAGCGACGTGTCGTCGGCCTGCTCCACGCGCAGCCCGGCGTCGGCCAGGACCGCGAGGACGCCGCCGGTGTCCTTCGGTCGACGGCGGGTGGAGGCGAGCAGGCGCGCGGCGCGGCCCTTGAACGACTTGTTGGCGTGGCTGACCGTGCTGCGCGACCCGTCGTCGGCCTCCGAGACCACGTCCAGCGTCGTGGCACCCGGGGCGGGGGCGAGCGCCATGTAGCCGCCGGAGCGCAGGTCGACGACGTGGTCGTCGAGGTCGGCGAGGACCGGCCCCAGCACGGGGCGCCACACCGTGCGCAGGCCGCCGTACCCGGGGAGCGTCGAGTCGGCGGAGAGCCGGTAGGCCGGGATCGGGTCGGTGCCCATGACGAGGCCGAACAGGGCCGAGCAGACCGCGATCCGGCCGCGGGCACCCGGCGTCAGTGATCCGGCGTCGAGGGCGTCGTAGAGCACGCCGGTATAGCGGCGGAGGGCGGGCGTGGTCCGGGAGGCGCGCAGCGCGGCGTTGCGCTCGATCTCGTCGTCCTGGCGTTCGCTGACCCCGAGCGCCGTGCGGGAGGCGGGCACGTCGTCGGCCAGCGCGACGACCGCGTCGACGAGCTCGGCGCGCGTGGCGGTCAGCGCCGTGAAGGACAGCGCGTCGAGGTCCAGCGGCGCGCCGCGTCCCCCGGACGCCTTGGTCTCGCTGGGTGGGAGGACGACGAGCACCCCGTCATGATCGCCGCCGCACGTGCGGACCCACGGCGTGGGGGGCGCGTCCGCCGCCGTCGGGACCGCGGTGGGGGTTCCGTACCCTCCTCCGGGTGGTTTCCCCCGCCCGCTGGCAGCCCTCGCGCGCCGGGATCCTGAACGTCTACCAGTACCAGGACGAGGTGCTGGAGTTCGGCGGCGGCCGGTTGCTGCTGCGCGGCGTCAACGGCTCGGGCAAGTCGACGGCGATGAACATGCTGCTGCCGTTCCTGCTCGAGGCCGACGTCCGCAAGATCGACGCGGCCGGCGAGCAGCGGGGGGTGCTGCGCTCCTGGATGCTCTCCGACAACGACGACACGCAGCGCACCGGCTACCTGTGGATCGAGTTCGTCCGCGACGGCGAGTACCGCACCGTCGGCTGCGGGATCCGCGCCAACCGGTCCACCGACCGCGTCACCACCTGGTGGTTCTCCACCGACCGCCGGGCCCGCCTGGACTTCCGGCTCACCGAGGCCGACGTCCCGTTCTCGGTCGACGCGCTGCGCGCCGAGCTCGGGGTGCGGGGCCAGGTGTTCACCTCCACCGCGGAGTACCGCGCCGAGATCGCGCGCCGCTTCTTCGGCGGGACCGACCCGACGGCCTACTTCCGGCTGCTCCACCAGGTGCGGAACCCGCGCGTCGGTGACCGCATCGACACCGATCTGCCCCGCACGCTGCGCGAGGCGCTGCCGCCGGTGCCCGAGGACGCGGTGAACGACGCCGCCCAGCCGCTGGAGGACCTCGAGGACCACCGGCGCAACGTCACCGACCTGGCCGCGACGGCGACGGCGCTCGACGGGGTCGTGGAGGTCTACACCGACTACGCGCGCCGGGTGCTCATGACGGCGGTGGAGGCCGCGGCGTCGGCGGTCGACGCGGCCCGCACCGCGGGGCGGCGCGTGGAGCGCGACCGGGCCGGGGCGCAGCGTGCGGGGACGGTCCGCGACGAGGCCGTGCGCGTGGTCGGCGAGCTGGCCGACGAGCACGCGCGGGCCACGTCCGAGCGGCAGGGCCTGGTGAGCCTGCCGGAGTACTCCGCGCACGCCGACCTCGTGCGGCGCCGCGACGAGCTGGCCCGCGCCGACGAGGCCGCCGGCACGCTCGACGGCGTCCGCACCCGCGCCCTGGCCCGCGTCACCACCGCCACCGCGGGCGCGACGGCGGCGAAGGGCCAGGTGGAGTCCGACCTCGCCGGGATCGCCGAGCACCTCCGAGGCGTGACGACGGCCGCCCGCACCGCCTCCGCCCCCGTCCGCCTCCCCGACCCGCCTGCGCTCGCCACCGAACCGCAGGACGACGCCGCGAGCGGCACCGCCGTGGACGTCCCGGAGGACGACCTCGACCCCGTCGACGACCTGCCGGTGGCCCTGGTCGCCGTCGGCGACGGCCTGCGGGCCCACCGCACCACCGTGCGCGAGCTGCGGGAACGCGCCGCGGCGGCGGACCGGGAGACGGCCGCCGCCGACCGCGCCGACACCGAGGCCGCCGAGGCAGGCGAACGCGCCGCCGAGGCCGCCGAGCAGGCCGACGTCGCCCGCCGCGCCGCCCGGGTGGCCGCCGACGAGCACGCGGCCGCGGTCGGTTCCTGGCACGAGCGGCTCGTCGCGCACGTCGCGGCGGTCCCCGCGGCCGAACCGGACGGTGCCGCCGGGTGGCTGGCCCTCCGGGCCGGCCCCGACGACGCCGAGGCCTCCGACGACCTGCGCGCCCGCGCCGAGAGCCTCGTCGGCGCCGTGCGGCGCGTGGCGGACGAGGCCTCCGGCGCGCTCGCCGCGGCCCGCAGCCGGGCCACGGCCCGCGTCGGCGAGGCCGACGACGAGCTCACCGCCCTGCGCGCCGAGCACGCCCGGGTCGAGGCGGCGGGCGAGCTCCCCCTGCCCCGTGAGCCGTGGCGCACCGACACCGGGGTCGGGGACGCCGCCCTGTTCGCCTCGCTGGTCGACTTCGCCGACGACCTCGACGCCGCGGGACGGGCGGGCCTGGAGGCGGCGCTGGAGGCGTCCGGGCTGCTCGCAGCACGTGTCGACGCCGACGGCCACGTGCTCGGCGCGGACGGCGAGCTGTTCCTGACGACGGGTGTCGCGGCGGCCGGGGCGGGTCCCCGACTGGTGCCGGTGGACACCGGCACGGTGCCGGTCGACGTCGTGGCCGGCGTGCTCGCCGCCCTCGGGACGACGCCGGGCGACGCCCTGTGGGTCGGTGAGGACGGCTCGTTCGGGGCGGGACCGCTGCGCGGGCGGCACACCAAGCCGGCCGCCGAGTACGTCGGAGCCGGGGCACGCGAACAGGCCCGTGCCCGTCGGCTGGCGGAGCTCGCCGCGCTGGTGGCGGACGCCGAGGCGCGCCTGGCCGCCGCGCGGGCCGTCGCGGCCGCCCTCGACGAACACGCCGACGGGTTGCGCCGCCTGGTCCGGGAGCTCCCCGGCACGCGCACCGTCGACGACGCGGTGGTGGCCGCGACCGGCGCCGCCCGGTACGCGCAGGAGGCGCAGGGACGGGCGGCGGAGCGGACCGCGGCAGCCGCCGAGACCCGTCGTCGGGCCGACGACCTCGTCGCCCGTCTGCAGCAGCAGGCGGCCGAGACCGGCCTGTCGACCGACCCCGGGCGGCTCGAGGGCCTGCTGGAGGCGGTCACGGACGCCGAGCGGGCCCTCGCCGCCGTCGACTCCGCGGTGGAGCGCACGCGGCGCAGCGTGCGGTCGTGGCGCGAGGCGATCGCGGGCTGGGACCGCGAGGTGGCCGACCTGGCCGCGGCGGTGGCCGACCATCGGGGCGCCGCCGGGCACGCCGCCGCCGTCCGCACGGAGCTGGAGACCGCCGAGTCGGCGCTGGGCGAGGAGCCGGCGAAGGTCGCCGCCCGGGTCTCGGAGCTGGACACGCACCTCCGGGAGACCGCCGCCCGGCTCGACGCGGCCCGCGAGGAGCAGACCGGGGCGACCGTCGCCGTCCGGGAGGCGGAGCTGCGCGTGGAGGCGGCCCGCGAGACGCTGGTCGAGCGGGAGAAGGCGGCCGTCGGGGGTCGGGCCCGCCTGGTCGACGCGCTCGAGGTGCCCGGTCTGTTGGCCGCGGCGGAGCGGCCGGACGACGAGGCCGCTGCGACCGGACGAACGGGCCGTTCATCACCCTCGATCGTGACCAACGGCCCTGTCGTGTCGGACAGCGAGGCGGAGGACGGCGGCACCGACTGGTCCGAGGAGCCGATCCCGGTCACCCCGGACTCCGTCGAGGGCGCGGCGGAGCTGGTCGACGTGCTGCGCGCCCGGCTCGCGGCGCCCCGCCGTCAGGTCACCGAGGACGCCCTGGAGAAGGCGCTGCGGGAGACCCGGGACCACCTGGCGTCGGGGTGGGACATCGAGTCCCGGCGCGGCGCCGACGGCACCCCGCTCGCCGTGCACGTCACCGGCCCGACCCGCGCGGTGCTGGCGCAGATGGTGCACCGCGTCGCGGTCCAACGGCGGCGCGCGACGAGCCTGCTGTCGGCCCAGCAGGACCAGGCGCTGCGCAACCTGCTGCACGGCCGGATCGCCCGGGAGGTCGCGGACGCGCTGTTCGCGGCCGGCGAGCTCGTGGACCGGATGAACCGGATCCTGCGCGGCGTCACCTCCAGCCAGGGCATCGGCGTGCGGCTGCAGTGGCGCCCGCGCGGGGACCTGGAGAGCGAGACGGCCACCGCCCTGGTGCTGCTCGGCAAGCACCCCGACCTGCGCTCGCCGGAGGAGGACGACCAGGTCCGGGAGGCGGTGAAGAGCCTCGTCGAGCAGGCGCGGACGGCCGACCCGGAGGCGTCGTACCGGTCGGTGATCGGCGACGTCCTGGACTACCGGACGTGGCACGAGATGCGGATCTACCTGCGGCGGCCGGGGCGCAACGACGAGCTCCTCACCCGGCGGACGACGCTCAGCGAGGGCGAGAAGAAGCTGGTCACCGTGCTGCCGATGGCCAGTGCGGCCGCCGCCAGCGCCGCCGCGCACGACCCGCACGGCGTCGGCGCGCCGCGGCTGGTGCTGCTCGACGACGCGTTCGCGAAGGTCTCGGAGGACAACCACGCGAAGCTGTTCGGGCTGCTCGTCGACCTCGACGTGGACTTCGTGGTCACCTCGGAGCGGCTCTGGGGGACGCACCCGAGCGTCCCCGAGCTCGCGATCACCGAGGTGCTGCGGGACCCGGAGCTGCGCGCGATCGCCCTGGTGCACTACCGCTGGAACGGGTCCGAGCTGTCGGTGGGAGACGCGGCGGAGCGGAGCTCGATCCTGGGCAGGGGCGCATGAGTTCGACGATCCGGCCGGTCGTCTTCTCCTACGTCACCGAGTCGCCGGACTACCGCTGGATCCTCGGGGTGTTCGCGGGGGACCTTCTTCGCGGAGCTGACGCCGGGGGAGGTCACCGCGCGGCTCGCGGAGACCGGGCACGAGCTGGACGAGCCCACCGTCAAGATCCGGCTCGACCAGCTGCGGGTGTGGGGCAACCTCGAGGTGTCGGCGTCGGTCGGGCAGGTCGGCACGGTCGAGGACTACTACCGTCGCCGCGACCGCTACCTGATCACCCGCGTCGGGCAGGAGGTGCACGACCTCGTCGAGGGCGTCCTCGCGCAGGTCGACGACGTGCGCGACGTGTCGCTCGGCCGGCTCGACCAGCTGCGCACCGCCCTGGAGGAGCTGGGCAGGCTCGACGCGGCGACCGCCCCGCCGGACCGGCTCGCCGCGGCCGTGCGGGCGGTGTTCGACCCGCACGTGGCGTTCTCCGCCGAGATCACCCAGTTCTTCGCCGCCATCAACCAGTGGCAGTCCCGCTTCGACCTCGACGAGGACGAGTTCGCCTTCTTCTCCGAGGTGCTGGTCGGCTACGTCGGCGAGCGGCTGGAGACCCTGCACCGCGCGGCCCGCCCGATCGCCGTCCTGCTCGGCGAGCTCGCACCCGTCGTCGGGACCCTGGTGGAGCGCGCGGCGGACGGCCTCGCGGCCCGGGTGGCCGCCGCCGGCCTGTCGACCGTCCGGGTGCGCCGCGCGCCCGGAGCGGCCGTCGCCGACTGGGAGAACCTGGCGTCGTGGTTCGTCTCGACGTCGGGCCGCCCGAGCCGCGTCCAGACGCTGGAGCGGGACGCGGTCGACGCCGTCCGGACCCTCACCCAGAACCTCACGCGGCTCTCCCGCACCGGGACGGCGGGGTCGTCGCGGCGGGTGGACTTCCTGCGGCTCGCGGGGTTCTTCGCGCACGCCCCGGCGCCGCGGGCGCACGAGCTCGCCGCGGCGGCGTTCGGGCTCTACGGCGCGCGCCACCTCGGCGGCGCCGGCGGCGACGACACCGACCCGGTGGACGCCGCCGTGTCGTGGTGGGACGCGCCGGTCGCGACGATCCCGGTGTCACTGCGCGAGCGGGGGGACACGACGAGCCGCGGTCGCACCTCGCGGGTGCAGGACCGCACGCAGGAGCGGCGGCACCTGCTCGCCCGGAAGGCGGAGGTCGAGAAGCGGGCCGCGGCGGCCCGGGCGGAGCTGCTCGAGGTGGGCGCCGCCGGGTTCACCGCCCGGCTCTCCGAGCCCGCGCTGCGGGAACTGCAGAAGGTGCTCACCCGCGCCGTCGCGGACCTCGGCCCGGCCTCGGCGTCGGGCAGGGGCGAGCGGAGCGACGGGGAGGTGGGGAGCATCGTCCTGGACGGCGTGCGCTGCGAGGTCCGCCGTGCCCCCGGTACGACGACGAGCGTGCCCACCCATGCGGGCGCGCTCCGCGTCGAGGGGCTGGCCCTGACGGTGGAGGCGGCGCCATGAGGGGCCGCATCCGTACGAACGGGCCGCTCAGCACGGTCGTCCGTGACGCCCGGCCCGTTCGTCCCGGTGGAGGCGGCGCCGTGAGCTCGTCCTCGGTGAACGAACGCAGCAGCTGTGCGCGCGGACGTGCCGCTCCTTCGGAACGGGTGGCCCCGTGAGCGCTCCCACGACCGACCCGCAGCGCGACGGCGAGCTCGTCGCGGCCACGCGGGCCCTGCTCGCCCGGCCGTGGCGCACCACGGAGACGGACCCGGACCTCGTCGCGTCGATCCGCCGTCATGCCGACGCGCTCGACGCGTGGTTCACGCAGGAGCTGAACTACCGGCTGGTGGTCACGGCGGACACCGCCCGGTTGGTGAAGACCGGGCACGTGCCCGCCGACCGGCCGCTGCGGACGGTCTCCGCGTCGCCCCGGCCGTTCACCTCCGCCGAGTACACGGCGTTGGCGCTGGTGCTGGCGGCGACGACGTCGGGTCCGGACCGCACGAGCCTGCGCGACCTGGTCAACGCGGTGCACTCCGCGGCGGCCGAGGCGGGGGTCGTGCTGGACACCGACGCGGCGTCGCGGCGGGCGCTCGTGACGGCGCTGCGCTGGCTGATCGCGCAGGGGATGCTCCGCGAGCTGGACCGCGGCGTGGCCCTGTACGAGCACGACGCGGACGCCGACGCGCTGCTCGAGGTGCGGCAGGACCGGATGGCGCTGCTGCCGACCGGCGCGGTGGTGGGCGCGGAGACACCCGACGAGCTGGTCGAGCGGGCCCGGGAACGCGGGTCGGCGGCCACGGCCGCGCGTCGACGGCTGGTGGAGGACCCGGTGGTGCTCGCGTCCGATCTCGACCCCGCGCGCTTCGCGGAACTGCGTCGCCGGGCCGGCGACGAGGGGCGGCGGATCGAGGCCCGGACCGGGCTCGTGCTCGAGGCGCGGGCCGAGGGGTTCGCGGCCCTCGACGTCGACGGCGGGTGCTCCGACGTCGCCTTCCCGACCGGCGGGACCCTGCCCCATGCGGCGTTGCTGCTGGTCAGCGAGCTGGTCTACCAGTTCCGGCCGGCGGACGACCCGGACGCGATCCCGTGGGCGTCGGTGCGCGAGGTGCTCGACGAGCTGGTCGCGGAGCACGGTCGGTACTGGTCGAAGGCGGCGCTCGCCGACCGCGACCGGTTCGCCGCCGACGTGCTCGCGCTGCTCGTCTCGATGCGCCTCGTCGCCGTGGCGGACGACGGCGCGGTGCGCGTGCTCCCCCCGGCGGCCCGGTACACCCCGGAGGTCACCGTCGTCGAGGGCGAGGACGTCGAGGAACAGCCGACGCTGCTGTAGTCCCTCCGTGGCAGCGAAGCGTCGTTGCTGTCATCCAGTGGCAGGAAAGCCACATCGTCGCCGTGGCTGTCGGGGGGTCGCCCTACCGTGCCGGACATGGACGTGATGGCACGGATCGCGGCAGCGGTCGAGCTCGGCCATGCCGGTGCCGTCGAGGAGGCCCGGCAGCAGTTGGTCGCGCTGTGGGCGGAGCCGGTGGTGCAGGCCGATCCGTTCCACCGGTGCGCGCTCGCCCACCATGCGGCCGATCTCGAGCCGGAGGTGGCCGACGAGCTCCGGTGGGACGTCCGGGCCCTGGCCGCGGCCGACGAGGTCGCGCGGGAGCGGGACACGCCGACCGACGTCGCGGCGTTCTACCCGTCGCTGCACCTCAATCTCGGCGATGCGTACCGGCGTGCCGAGGACCTCCCGGCTGCCCGCGAGCATCTCGCGCGGGCGCGGTCGTGCATCGACGTCCTTCCCGACGACGGGTACGGGCGGCTGATCCGAGGCGGGATCGACCGGCTCGCCGAGCGGCTGGGCGCGTGACGGGCGGCCGCGGTCCAGGTCGCGGGCTTTCGTGAGGGGAGGAATCGAGCGCTCTAGTGGCGCGAGGGTTCCCCTCGGGTGGCGAGCCCCGTCGGCTCGCCCCGCAGCTCCCGGGCCAGCAACGTGGCGGCGGCCGCGCCGACCGGCACCGCCACGATGCCGACCAGCGGGATCAGGCACAGCAGGTAGGTCGGCACCCCGACGGCCCAGGCGAGCAGCCGACGGGAGCGCACCAGCCGGCGTCGGGAGCCGAACCCCAGCCCCCGCCGCTCCAACGCCGGCGCGGTCAGCTCCAGCACCAGCAGCCGGCCGCCCACCAGTGCCGCGACCACCGGCACCGCCGTCTGCCCCACGACCGGCACGAACCCGGCCACGAACAGCGGGATCGCCACCAGCACCGACAGCCCCACGAGCAGCACCCCGTCGCGGACCGAGGCGAACCAGGACCGCCGCGGCCCCGCCGGGACCGACCCGACCGTGTCGTCGACGATCTCGGACAGCTTCTCGTAGAACGGCCCGCCGATCGCGAGCGTCACCGCCACGAACGTCAGCACCGCCACGAGGGCCACGGCGGCCACGAGCGCGATCCCGACGACGACCTCGGCCGCCTCGCGGGCGCCGGGCGACCAGTCGGCGGCGAACGGCGTGAGCAGCCCGACGAGATCGTCCAGGGACCACCCCAGGGCCACGAGGGCGACGAGGTAGAGCAGGGCCGTCACCGCCGCGGGCAGGGCTCCGAGGCGCAGCAGGCGCGGCGAGCGCAGCACCGTCGCCGCGCCGCGCGCGTAGAGCCGGAGACCGAGCAGCAGGTCGGACACGTCCGGATCGTCCCATCCGCCGGGCGCCCGGTGGGCCTAGCCTCGGGCCCATGCGGATCGCCTCGCTGCTGCCCGCCACCACCGAGATCGTGGCCGCCCTCGGGCGGGCCGACGACCTCGTCGCGATCACCTTCGAGTGCGACCACCCGCCCGGCCTCGCCGCACCCGTCGTCGTGCGGTCCGCGCTGGAGCCGGGGATGACCCCCGCCGCGATCGACCGGACGGTGCGCGAGCGGGCGGCGGCCGGTCTACCGATGTACGACCTCGACCGCGAGGCGCTCCGGGCGGCCGCGCCCGACGTCGTCCTCACCCAGGACCTGTGCGGGGTCTGCGCCCTGCCCGGCCACACCGTCGCGGCGGCGCTCGCCGAGATCGGTCTGCCCGACGTCGCCGTCCACTCCTTCGACCCGCTCACCCTCGACGAGGTCCTCGACGGCATCGCCGACCTCGCCGTCGCGATCGGTGCCGACGCCGAGCCCGTGCTCTCCGACCTGCGTCGACGGCTCGCCGTGCTCGACGCCGCGCTCGCCGACGTGGACCGCCCCCGCACCCTCGTCCTGGAGTGGACCGACCCGCCGTTCCTGCCCGGGCACTGGGTCCCCGAGCTCGTCCGTCGCGCGGGGGCCTGCCCGACGGCGGGTGCGGACGGCGGGCGCAGCCGCGCGGTGGCGTGGGAGGAGCTGGAGTCCCCGGACGCGGTCGTCGTCACCCCGTGCGGCTACGACCTCGACGGGGCCGTGGCGCAGGCCGGGCCGATCGTGGAGCGGCTCCCGGACGTGCCGGTCATCGCGATCGACTCGGCGGCGTACGTGGTGCGCGCCGGGCCGCGACTGGTCGACGGCATCGAGGCGCTCGCGCACGCCCTGCACCCGGATGCGGTGCCGGCGCCGGACGAGGTGCGCTGCGCGCACGTGAGCAGAAAGTGGGGCTATAGCCCCACTTAGTGCTCACATGCGGAGCACCCGTGGCCCCGGACCCGCCGCCCCCATCGTGTCGCCCGGGTTCACCAGCTGGCAGCGGTCGAGGGACAGGCAGCCGCACCCGATGCAGCCGGCGAAGTCGTCCCGGAGCTGCTCGAGCCGCCGGATGCGCTCGTCGAGCTCGGCGCGCCACGAGGCGGAGAGCCGCTCCCAGTCGGCGCGGGTCGGGGTCCGCGAGTCGGGCAGCTCGTCGAGCGCGGCCCGGACCTCGGCGAGCGGGACGCCGACGCGCTGCGCGATCCGGATGAACGCGATACGCCGCAGGACGTCGCGGCGGAACCGGCGCTGGTTGCCGGCGGTGCGGCGGCTCGAGATCAGGCCCTCGCGCTCGTAGAAGTGCAGGGCGGAGACGGCGACCCCGCTGCGCTGCGCGACCTCCCCGACGGACAGCTCGCCGTGGCCTGGCGTCATGGTCCCGACGGTGGACCTCGACGAAGGTGGCGGTCAAGGAATCCGGGCGGGGGACCGGACGCACCACACGTCCGGTCCCCCGACCCGCCCCGGCCGGGGATGGCGGACCCCCCGGTCCCGCCCCCGGCCGGATCCGCCGCGTGACGGCGGATGTCCCCCGGGTGGTGGGCAGCGGCTCGCCCTGCGCCCACCGGAGACCCAACGGGCGGGGCGCCACCGGATCACGGTCCGCGACCCGATGTCGCCGGGACGGATGAACCGGACCGTCCGACCAACGTGTCCGCGCGTCGGTCAATCGTGTGCGGCGAGCAGGCGCACCGTGGCCAGCGCGACGTCCTCGGTGGTGGCGCCCGTCGCCGCGGCCCACTCCGACGCGGGCGCCGCCGTGCCGAGGGCGCCCGCGAGACCCGGTCCCGACGACGACGGCAGGTCGGCCAGGACGGCGTCGCACGCCGCGAGGATCTCGGTCCGACGGCGGGCGAGGTGCTCGGCGAGCACGCCCCGCAGCTCGGCGAGCGCCTCCTCCCGGCCGTCGGCGAGGTCGGCCGCGGCCCGGCGGAGCAGGGCCTGCAGGGTCGCCGCGGGGAGACCGCGCCCGGTGTCGGCGCGCTCCTCCGGCGCGGTCACCCCGCGCCTGGCGTCCCGCTTGCGCTGTTTGGCTGCACGGCGCTCGCGGTTCGACAGACCCATGCGCCGATGGTGGCAGCTACTCGTGCAGCGCCTCCCGGCCCACCCGCAGGCTCGCCGCGTCGGCCGCCTCCCGGCCCGCCCGCCAGCCCGCGGCGTTGCCGACCGAGAACCGCTTCGTGGTCAACCGGGGGAAGAGCTCGGCGACGGTGCGCTCCACGACCTCCCCGCGCGCCGCGAGCACCGGCAGCAGGGCGTCCCCGCTCTCCGCGCGGGCGGCCGCCTCCGCCGCCTCGCCCGCCGCCCGCAGGCGCTCGCCGATCCGCGTGGCGTAGGAGAGCAGGAAGGCGTGCCGGAACGAGCGGGTGCGCGATCCGCTCCCCGCCCCCGCCATCGCCCGTCCGGCCTGGACCAGCAGCGAGGTGGTGAGCAGTTCGACGGTGTCGAGGTCGGTCGGGTGGCCGACGACCGTCACGAGGTCCAGCGCGTCCAGGCTGACCGCCCGGCACCGGTTCGCGCCGGCGACCTGGTGGCACAGCGAGGACTTCGCCGAGGTGTAGGGCAGGTCGAGCCAGAGCCGGCGCACACCCGCCGTCGGGACGGCCTCCGCGGCGCCGGTGACCGTCGCAGCCGCGAGGGCGTGGCGGGCCATGAGCTCCTGGGCCTTGGCCGAGAGGGCCTCGGCCTCCTCCGCGAACGTGGTCGACTCCGCCTTGGCCAGCAGGCCGCGCACCCGCGCGAGGACCTTCGGGTCGATCCCGGACGTGTCCGGTTCCACGGCCGGCGCCGCGGGCAGCGGGGGCAGGGACAGCATCGTCCCGACGAGGCGCAGGACCGCCCCGAGACCGTCGACACCGGTCCGCGCGCGCCAGCTCGTCAGCAGGGGGACGTCCCCCGGGACCGTCTCGACGCCCGTGCGCCACGTGGCGGGCCGTCGCACCGCGTCCGTGGCAACGAGCTCGGCGGCCAGCGGCGCGGTGGTGGCACCGATCCGGCGCCGGACGACCTCGACGAGGTCACGCGGGGTCCAGCCCCGGGCCCAGAGCGGGTCGACCGCGTCGAGCATCGCCCGCTCGGCCGCCGGGTCCAGCGCGGCGTCCGGGACCCGGCCGGCGAGGACGGCGCGGGCCCCCGCGAGCGCGTCGGGCGTGAGCGGCCGCCGGGCCAGCTCGGTGATCAGCGCGGCCGCCACGGCGACCTGGTCTCGGGACTCGTACGCGGCCATCGGGCTCCGATCATCGTCGTCACGGGCTCGGACTCCACGACGCACCCCACGGTTCCGGCGGATGATGAACTTGAGCCGAATCGCGGACGGCCCTGCGCCGTTGAGCCCCCGGGAGGTGGGTCGCAGTGACGGCGATGGCGGAACGGAGCCGGACGGGGGACGACGTGTCCGGACCGACGGAGGTCTCCGGGGCGGACCTGGCCGTCCCCACCACCGCGGTGCGCCCGGCGGGGCCGCCGCCCCCGCACCGCACGGTGCTCGCCCGTCTCGACGACGGCCCGCTCGTGGTCACCGGGCTCGACGCCGAGCACCGCACCACCCTCGTCGAGGGCCTGCGCGCGGACGGCCGCCGGGTCCGCGTCGTCGCCCCGACCCCCGCGCTGGCCCGCGCCTGGCGCGCCGCCCTGGGCGAGGAGCCGCTGCGCTCCCACCGGGTCGCGGCCGGGGTCGTGGGCTCGGTCGAGGAGGTCGCCCAACAGCTCGCCGCGGCCCCGCAGGACGCCTGGCTCACCGCGCTGCTCGGGCCGGACGACCCGCTCGACCCGCCCACCGCCACCGGCCCCACCCCGCCCCTCGACGCCGCCGAACTCGCCGACCTGCGCCGGCTGCTCGTCGCCGAGCACGGTGAGCCCGGTCGGTCGGAGCCGCCCACGCTCGACCCGGCCCGCCGCCACCAGGTCCTCCCGCCGCCCGCCGAGCTGCCGCCCGAGCCGCACGTCGAGCAGCTGGCCGCCGAGCTGCTCGACGTCGTCGGGCCTGCCGGCTCTCCCGCGCGCGAGTCCTCCCGCCCCCTCATCGCGGCGCTCGCCTGTCTGCCGCCGGACGCCGCCGTCGCCCTGGGGCCCGCGCTCGTGCGGATCGACGCCGCCGTGGTCGCCCTCGGCCGCGGCGGCGAGGACGCGGCGTGGGCGCGCGCCACGATCGACGCCGTCCTCGACGGTCGCGCGGCCGCGGCCTGGACCCGGGCCACCGCGGCCCTCGCCGCCGTCGACCGCGTCCCCGACCTCGACCGGGGCTGCGGCCCCGCGCAGGTCCGCGTCACCGACGACGCCGTCGCCCCGGAGGCCGCCGCGGCCACCTTCGACGCCCTCGCGGCCTTCCTGACGGCGGGTGGGTCGCTCCGCCGGATGTTCAAGTCCGAGGAGCAGCGCGCCGTGGAGGCCGTGCTCCCGTCGCTCGCGATCAACCGCGTCGACCCGATGACCGCCGAGGGCGCCGCGGCCGTCGCGGACCACCTGCGGCTGCGCCACGTGGAGGCGACCGTCGTGGCGGCCCTCGCGCCTCTCGGCCGGGTGGTGCGCCCCGCCGAGCAGCGGGCCCTCGTGGTGCACCGGCTGCTGTCGCTGCGCGAGATCGGCCGCCGCATCACCGGCGTCCTCGACGCCGTCGGCGTGCTGCGCGGCCTGCTCGTGGGGCTTCCGTCCGACGTCCGGCCCCCGACCGACTCGCTGCCCGCGGTCGGCCGGATCGTCGCGACCGGGCGCCAGCTCACCGCGCGGCCGAGCGTCGACCTCGCCCGCCGCGAGCTCGGCGACGTCGTCGCCCGCCTGCAGGACGGCCGGCTCCCCGCCGAGCAGGCCCCGGAACTGCGCGCGACGCTCGCCGCCCTGCTCCGCCTCGACGTCGACGGCTACGCCGAGGCGGCCGACGACGTGGACGCCGCCCGCGAGGAGCAGCGGGACCTCCGGCGCTCCGACCAGCTCGTGGCCCGGCTCGCCGAGTGGCCCGCGCTGCTCGAGGCGCTCGACGCCGACACCTCCGACGCCACGTGGGTGCCGCGCGAGCAGCGCTGGTCCCAGGCCTGGTCCCACCGGCGCGCGGCCGCCTGGCTCGCCCGTCAGGAGCCGGTGGACTCCGTGGTCACGGTGCCGTCGCTGCTCGGTGACGCCGCGGACGTCGACCTGCTCGTCGTGGGGCCGCTGCGCGACGAGGTGCCGCCGGGCTTCGAGCTCCCGGAACGCGTCGCGGACCTCCCCGGCTTCCCCGACGACGGGTTGCGCCTGCTGGTGCTGCCGGCCTGACCGCGACCTACGAGACCGCGGCCAGCGACCCGTCGTCGGGAAGGGCGTACTTCTCGCGGAGGAACCGCTCGGTGTAGAGGTGCTCCGCGGCCTCGAGGACGTTCCCGACCTGGCGGGCCGAGAGCCACACGCCGAGCCCGATGCCGATGGCGGGCAGCGGCCGGACCACGACGGGCGGGGCAGGGGCGAGGCCCGCGGCGAGGACGGCGAGGGCGAACTCGCGCTCGTCGGGTTCGGCGCAGTCGTAGCCGTAGTGCGCGGCGACGCGGGCGACGGCCCGGGCGCAGGTCGCCGTGGTGAGCACGGTGTCCAGGGCGAGGGCGGCGACCCCCGCGACGAGGCCGGTCGCGGCCCCGGACGCCCCGGCCGCGGCGCCGGCGGCCGCGCCGCCGAGACCGCCCCGCAGGCCCGCGGCGGCCACGTGCACCCGGCCCAGGGAGCCCCGGACGGCGCGGAGGTCGTCGACGTCGAGGTGGCGCAGGTCGGTCAGGGCGGTGACCTCGTGCCCGGCCTCGACGAGCACGGCCAGGACCCGGTCGGCCCGCCCCGCGGTCCACCAGCCGAGGGCCAGTCCGGCCTCGCGCAGGGGCTCGCCCACGACGCCGACCACCGCGGTCTCGACGAGCTGGTCGACGATCCCCGCACCGGGGACGTGCCGCAGCCCGCTCACGACCCACGAGCCGAGGCGGCCCCACCACCCCGGCCCGGCGTCGGCCCGCGACCGCCACCGCTCCACGGCGTCCCAGGCGCGCGCGTCCCCGTCGGACATGCAGCCGACCCCCGCCACGATCACGGACCGGACGGTAGGGAGGTCGGAGGGCGACGCCGTGGAGGACATGTGGCCGGCGGGTGAACCGGCGGTATCGCTCCAGGGGCGGACTATCCGACGGTGACCCAGTCGGGTGGATCCTGGGCGAACGGCACGTCGTACTTCTCGTGCAGGAAGCGCTCGCGGTAGAGGTGCTCGGCGGCGTCGACGACCCGGCCGAGCAGGCGTGCCGAGAGCGCGGCGCCGATGCCGATCCCGACGACGGGGACGAGCTGCGCGAGCTCCCGCTGCCCGATCTGGGAGAGCAGCCGCTGGTGCACCGCGGCCGCGAGCCGGCGGAGCTGACGCTGCCGGCGCTTCTTCTTGACGCCCTCGGCGGCCTGGCTGATGAGACCGGAGACCTCCTCGTAGGCCTCGGGGGCGTCGGCCTCGCTGGACAGCCCGACGGCGAGGATCGCCAGCGCGAGCACCTGCTCGGAGCGCTTGGTGACGTCGTAGCCGTAGTACGCCCCGACGTGCGCGACCGCCCGGGTGCACGTGGCCACCGTGAGCAGCGCGTCGCCGGTCAGCGAGGCCGCGATGACGGCGACCCCCGGCAGCCCGCCGATCCCGAGCAGCGACGCCCCGCCGGTGACCGCGGTGGCCCCGGAGGTGAGCAGCAGCGACGTCGTGCCGCCCTGGATCGCGGCGAAGGCCGGGTAGGCGAGGTCGAGGCGCGGCATCGCGGCCTGGACGTCGGTGACCTCGAGCCGCCGGATGTCCTTGAAGTCGGTGACGTCGTGGCCGAGGTCGCGGTAGCGGGCGAACACGCTGTCGCGGCGGACCGTCGCGGCCCCCGCCCCGGCGCCGGCGGCGGCCAGCTGGTGCAGGACGTCGTGCACCCCGTCGTCGACCTGCTGGATGCCCGGGACCCGGCGCAGGCCCGACTGCACCAGCGCGCGGATCTCCCCGACCGAGTCGCGCAGCGGGGAGAGCAGCGGACTCGCCGAGGTGACGCGTTCCTTCCACTCCTGCACCTCGCGCCACTGGTCGGCGTCGGTGTGGGGAGCGGCTTCCGTGGTCTGGGCCGTCACGTCACGGACGGTACCCATTTCCCGCCGTCGTACGTCACGACGACGTCCACGGCGGCCCGGGTGCCCTCGCTCGCCGCGAGGGCCTGCTCCTGCCGTTCGAAGGCGGCGCGGTGCGGCGCGTAGGTGGCCCAGTCCTCGCGGCCCCGCAGCCGGGCGCCCCGGTCCGCGGCCGGGGCGTCGACCCACACCGACAGCGACGCGGCGTCCCGCAGCGGGCGTGCCGCCGCGCCGACGCCCTCGAGGACCAGCAGCCCGGACACCACCCGCCGTCGGGACGGGGCGACCTCACCGCGGCGCCAGTCCCAGGGCGCGACCTCGGGGACGTCGCCCCGGCGCAGTGGCTCCAGCAGCTGGTCGGCGGCCCGGACGGGGCCGGCCGCGAGCCCGTCCCAGCCGAGGTAGAAGGGCTCGATCGACTGGACGGTCACCTGGCGATCGGCGCGGCGCAGCGCGCGCGCCAGCGTCGTCTTGCCGGCGCCGGAGAAACCGTCGATGACGACGAGGACGGTCGACCCGACCCGCCGTCGGGACGCGCGGGCACGGGCGAGCAGGCCGGCGGGAGAGGTGGGGTCGATGCCGCTCAGGCTAGTGGCGCGGCATGCTGGTCGGCGTGCCGCAGAAAGTACTGGTCGCCGACGACGACCGGGCCATCCGGGAGTCGCTGGCCCGCGCGCTCGAGCTCGAGGGTTACGACGTGGTGCCCGTGGTCGACGGCGTGGAGTCGCTCACCCGGGTGCGCCACGAGAGCTTCGACGCGCTCGTGCTCGACGTGATGATGCCGGGCGTCGACGGGCTCGCGGTGTGTCGCGTGCTGCGCGCCGACGGCGACCGCACGCCGGTGCTCATGCTCACCGCGCGCCAGGAGACCGCCGACCGGGTGGCCGGGCTCGACGCGGGCGCCGACGACTACCTGCCCAAGCCGTTCGAGCTCGACGAGCTGCTGGCCCGGCTCCGGGCGCTGTTGCGGCGGGCCTCGTTCGCGACCGCCGAGGAGGAGCGCGGCGCGCTGCGGGTCGGTGCGCTGCACGTCGATCCGGCGGCCCGGCGGGCCTGGTGGGCCGACGAGGAACTGGCGCTGTCCAAGACCGAGTTCGACCTGCTGGAGCTGCTGGTCCGCAACGAGGGCATCGTGCTCGACCACACCACCGTCTACGAGCGCATCTGGGGCTACGACTTCGGGTCGGAGTCCAAGAACCTCGCGGTCTACGTCGGCTATCTGCGTCGCAAGCTGACCGCGGCGGGCGCGCCGGCGGTGATCCACACCGTGCGCGGTGTCGGCTACACGGTGCGTCGGCCGTGAGTCTGCGGACGCGGTTCGCGTTGGCGTTCGCGCTGGTCAGCGTGGTCGTCGCGGGGCTGGTGGGGGTGTTGAGCTACCACGCGGCGGCGGAGCGGATCACCCAGGCGACCGACACCACCCTGGCCGCCGCCACCACGGCGGTGGCCGACGGGCAGACCGGCGTCCTGGCGCCGATCGCCCCGCCGGTCCCGGACGACGGGCCGCGTCCCCGCCCGCCCCGCGGGGACGACCACGGCCGGTTGCAGGAGCTCGTCGGTCGCCGCATCGCCGCGGACGGCACGGTCACGTTCCTCGGCGGCCGCGACGTCGCGCTCCCGGTCACCGGCGGCGCGCGCGCCCTCGCGGCCACGTCGGTCGCGGGGGTCACCAACACCGTCGAGACGACCGTCGGGGAGGACACCTACCGCGTGCTCACCACCTCCGAGGGCGGCGGGCAGGGCGCCTGGCAGGTGGCCATGGACGTCGACCTGAGCCACCGGGTGCTGCGCGGCATGGCGAACGAGATCGCGCTGGTGAGCCTCGGGGTGCTGGTGGTCGCGGCCGGCGCGGGCTGGCTGGTGGCGCGGCGCATCACCCGCCGGCTGGAGCGGCTGACCGGGCTCGCCGAGCAGGTGACGGCCCGGGGCGGGACGTCGGCGGACCTGCCGGTCGACGGCCGTGACGAGGTCGGGCGGCTCTCCGCCTCCTTCACCACGATGGTCGGTCGCCTCGCGGCCTCGCGGGAGGCGCAGGACCGGCTCGTGCAGGACGCCGCCCACGAGCTGCGCACCCCGCTGACCAGCCTGCGCACCAACACCAGCGTGCTCCGGCGCTTCGCGGAGCTCTCGCCCGAGGCGCGGGAGCGGCTGCTCGCCGACGTCCAGGGCGAGACCCGCGAGCTCTCCCACCTGGTCGACGAGCTGGTCGCGCTCGCGCTCTCCGGCGGCGACACCGAGGACCCCGAGGAGACTGTGGACCTCGACGCCCTGGTGCGGCGGGCGGCGGCGCGGGTCGACCGGCGCACCGGCCGGGAGGTCACCGTGACCTCCGACGGGTCCGTCGTGCGTGGCTTCCCGGCCGCGCTGGAGCGGGCGGTCGGGAACCTCCTGGAGAACGCCGCGAAGTTCGACGCCTCCTCCCGGCCGCTGGAGCTCCGGGTGCGGGCCGGCGGCGTGACGGTCCGCGACCACGGGCCGGGTATCGACGTCGGCGACGTCGAGCGGGTCTTCGACCGCTTCTACCGTGCCCCGGCGGCCCGCGGGCTGCCCGGCTCCGGTCTCGGCCTCGCGATCGTGCGCGACGTCGCCGAGCGGCACGGCGGCGAGGCGTTCGTGACCGCCCCCGCCGGTGGCGGCGCCCAGGTCGGCTTCACCGTCGCGGCCGAGCGCCTCTTACCCGACTCCGAAGCGGGCCACGTCGACGCTTCACCGCAGGACACGACCGTAGGAGGCACCTGATCGACCCGCCGTGGGTCGGTCGCGCCCGACGAGAGGTGCCCGGTGAACGCCGACGAGCAGTCCGACCGCGAGCCGGTCGATCCCCCCACCGAGGACATCGGGTCACGCGGGGGGACGGGTGCGGGGGAGGGCGCCGTGGGTCACGACGGGGGGTCGGTGCCGGTCGGGTCGTCGGGGACCGTGTCCGACGGACACGGGGCGGCTCCCGCGCCCGCCCGGCCCCGTCGTCGTCGGGTGCTCGGCGTGGTCGGCGCGATCCTGATCGCCCTGATCCTGCTCGGCGGTGGCTTCGCCGCCGGGTACGCCGTCGCCGACGGCGGGTCGGGCCACGGTGGCCCGGGGATCGGCGGCCACCGGCACGGGGACGGTGGCGGTCACGGCCGGGGTCACGGCGGCCGGCAGGACCGCGGCGGTCGGGACGGCGACCGTGCGCGCCTGCGGCCCGGGGTGCCCGGTCAGCCGGTCGTCCCCGGTCAGCCGGTCCAGCCCGGTCAGCCGGTCCAGCCCGGTCAGCCGGTCCAGCCCGGTCAGCCGGTCGTTCCCGGTCAGCCCGCGGTGCCGGTCCAGCCCGGTCAGCCGGCCGTTCCCGCCCAGCCCGGTCAGCCCGCGGCTCCCGCCCAGCCCGGCGCGGGGCAGCCCGGGGCCGCCGTCACGGGCGCATGACCGCCCTCGCCGACCGGCCGCGGCACGCGTCCCGCCCGGTCACCGCACCTGCCGTCGTGGACCGTCGCATCCGTGCCGCCGCGGAGGCGGTCCTGTGCGCTTCGCTGGTCCTGGTCGCGTTCTGGTGGGCCACCGGCGGTGGCATCACCGATCTCGCCGGCTGGGCTTCGGGGCTGACCTCGCTGGGCCGGTTGACCGGGTTGTTGGCCTCGGTGCTGCTGCTGGTGCAGGTGCTGCTGATGGCCCGGGTCCCGGTGCTGGAGCGGGCCTTCGGGCAGGACCGGCTCGCCGGGATCCACCGCATCGTCGGGTTCACCTCGTTCACCGCGATGCTCGCCCACATCGGCCTGATCACCTGGGGGTACGCGGCCGGGGACCTCATCGCCACGCCGGGCGAGCTGTGGGACCTCACCGTGTCCTACCCGGGCATGCTGCTGGCCGCGGCCGGGACGCTGTGCCTGGTGCTGGTCGTGGTCACGAGCGTGAAGGCCGCGCGGGCGGCGCTGCGCTACGAGTCGTGGCACCTGCTGCACCTCTACGCCTACCTCGGTGTCGGGCTCGCCCTGCCCCACCAGCTCTGGACCGGGCAGGACTTCACCTCCTCACCGGCCCGCACCGTGTTCTGGTGGGTGCTGTGGGGGCTCGCCGCCGCTGCGGTCCTGCTCTGGCGCGTCGCCCTGCCGTTGCGGCGCAGCCTGCGCCACCGCCTCGTGGTCACCTCCGTGGTCGACGAGGGCGACGGGTGTTCCTCGGTGTACGTGACCGGCCGGCACCTGGCCGAGCTCGGTGCCCGGGCCGGGCAGTTCCTGAACTGGCGGTTCCTGTCCGGCGCCGGATGGACCCGGGCGCACCCGTACTCGCTCTCGGCCGCCCCGGACGGGCGGAGCCTGCGGATCACGGTCAAGGACCTCGGGGACGGCAGCGCCGAGCTGCCCGGGCTGCGGCCCGGGACCCGGGTGCTCGTCGAGGGCCCCTACGGCCGGCTGACCGACCGGGCCCGCACGGCGCCCAAGGTCGCCCTCATCGGTGCCGGGATCGGCATCACCCCGATGCGCGCACTCGCCGAGGAACTCGCCGGTGACGTGGTCGTGCTGCACCGCTTCACCGGCGACCCGGTCTTCGCCCGCGAGTTCGCGGTGCTGGCGGCCGAGCGCGGCTTCGGCCTGGTCCCGCTGCCCGGTCCGCGCCGGGCGCACGACTCCTGGCTCGGTGCGGGCGTCGGCGCCGTCGACGATCTGACCGCGCTGCGCGCCCGCGTCCCCGACATCGCCGAGCGCGAGAGCTACGTCTGCGGCCCCGGGCCGTGGACCCGGCTCGTCGTCAGGACCCTCCGCGCGGCCGGCGTCCCCGCCGAACGCATCCACACCGAGACCTTCGGATGGTGAACGTGCCTCCCCTGCGCTTCGACCGTGGCGCCCGCCGCATCGCCCTGTGGGGCCTGACCACGATCAGCACGGTCGCCCTGCTGTTCTCCTACAAGACCTCCACCTCGTCCTCGACGGCGAGCGAGGCGGCCCCCTCGGCGACGGGCACCACGACGGGCACCACCACGACGACGGGCGCCACCGCGACCCCGGTCGCCCCGGCGTCGAAGGCCAACTCGAGCACCTACACCGGCACCGTGACCGGCACGTCCGCCGACACCCGCTGGGGGCCGGTCCAGGTCCGGGTGAGCGTCGCGAGCGGGAGGATCACCGCCGTCGACGTCGTGGCGGAGCCCGACGGCAACGGCCGCGACCGCGAGATCAACGCCCAGGCCGTCCCCACCCTGGTCAGCGAGACCCTGCAGGCCCAGAGCGCGCAGATCGACATGGTCAGCGGGGCGACCTACACCTCCGAGGGCTACGTGGCGTCCCTGCAGAGCGCCCTCGACCAGGCCGGCCTCGCATGACGATCCCCACGGCCCCCACGCGCCGCGTCGAGCACGTGATGGGCCTGCCGATCAGCCTGGCGCTGCGAGGGAGGAACGCCGAGGGCCCGGCCGCCGACATCGCCTGGCGGGCGGTCCTGTACTCCCTGCGCGCCGCCGACCACGTGTTCAGCACCTACCGGGCCGACTCCGTGGTCAGCCGCCTGAACCGCGGCGAGATCGCCCTCGACGACGCCCCCACCGAGGTCCACGAGGTCCTCGCGATCGCCGAACGGGCCCGACGCGCCACCGACGGTGCGTTCTCGGTGTGGCGCGACGGCACCCTCGACCCCAGCGGCGTGGTCAAGGGCTGGGCGGTGCAGCGCGCCTCGGCGGCGCTGCGCGACCTGCCCGACACCGACGTCTGCCTCGCCGCCGGCGGCGACCTCGTCGCGTGGTCGGCGCACGAGCCGTGGCGCATCGGGATCGAGGACCCCCGCGACCCCACGGGCCTGATCGCGACCGTCCCGGTGACCGACGGCGCCGTCGCCTCCTCGGGCACCGCCCACCGCGGCACCCACCTCGTCGACGCCCGCACCGGCGCCGCGCCCGCGGGCATCGCCGGGGTCACCGTGCTGGCCGCCTCGCTCACCGACGCCGACGTCGACGCCACCGCCGCCTACGCCCTCGGACCCGACGCCCTCACCTGGCTACGACGACGGGTCGGACGCACCGGCCTCGTCGTCTGGGCCGACGGCACCACCGCGACCTTCTGACCGGCTCTGGGACGATCATGTCCATGACCACCGTGACGACGGCGGGTCTGACCGCCGCCGAGGCCGCACGGCGGGCCGGCGAGGGCCGGGCCAACACCCCGGTCCGCGGCTCGAGCCGGACCACCGCGACGATCCTGCGGACCACCGTCTTCTCCCTCTACAACAACATCCTGTTCGTCATCGGCATCGGGCTGCTGGCGCTCGGCCGGTACTCCGATGCGCTCGTCAGCGTCGGTCTCGGCATCATCAACGCCGCGCTCTCGGCGGTGCAGGAGCTGCGCGCGCACCGCGCCCTGGACCGGCTGCAGCTGCTCGCCCGCGAGCCGGTGACGGTGCTGCGCGACGGGTCCGAGACCGACGTCCCGCCGACCGAGGTCGTCGAGGGCGACCTGCTGCGGGTGCGCGGCGGCGCGCAGGTGGTGGTCGACGGGCCGCTGGTCGAGGGCGCCGTGGAGGCCGACGAGTCGCTGCTGACCGGCGAGTCCGACCCGGTCCCCAAGCCGGTCGGCGCGACGCTGCTCTCCGGCAGCGCGATCGCCTCGGGCCAGGGGTGGCAGCAGGCGGAGGCGGTGGGCGCCGCGAGCCACGCCGGCCGACTGACCCTGGCCGCGCGGGCCGACACCACCGACGTGACCCCGCTGCAGTGGCGCATCGACCTCGTCGTGCGGCTGGTCATCCTCCTCGTGGTGCTGATGAGCGGCGCGATCCTCGCCCAGGCCCTGCTGGACGGCTCGACGGTGCTGCGCTTCGTGCAGACCTCGGCCGTGCTCTCCGGGCTGGTGCCCTACGGGCTGTTCTTCCTCATCGCGGTCGCCTACTCGGTCGGCGGCGCCCGGATCGCGGGGCAGGGCGCGCTGGTGCAGCAGACCAACGCGGTGGAGGCCATCAGCCGCGTCGACGTCGTCTGCACCGACAAGACCGGCACGTTGACCAGCGGGGACCTCGCGCTGGTCGAGGTGGTGGAGATCAGCGACTCCCCCGTGCGCGAGCTGCTCGGCACCCTGGCCCGCTCCGTGTGCACCACCAACGCGACGACCGCCGCCCTGGCCGACCTCCCCGGACGGCAGGTGGTCGGTGACGACGAGGTCGAGTTCCGCTCCGCCCTGCGCTGGAGCGGCCTCGTGCTGCCGTATGCCGCCGCCCCGGAGGCGTCCGCGCGCCGGACGCTCGTCCTCGGGGCGCCGTCGGTGATCGTCGGGCAGCTCGCCGACGGCGAGGTGATCGTCGACCTGGTCGAGCGGGAGTCCCGTGCCCGCGCCGAGCGCGGCTTCCGCGTGCTGGTGCTGGCCTCGTCGTCGGGACCGCTGCGCGACGCCGACGGGCGCCCCACGCTGCCACGGCTGCGCGCGGAGGCCCTCGTGGTCCTCGGCGACGAGCTGCGGGCCGGCGTGGCGGACACCCTCGCGGGCCTCGCGGTCGACGGCGTGGCGGTGAAGGTCATCTCCGGGGACGACCCGGTGACGGTCGCCGCGCTGGCGCGCCGGGCCGGACTGGTCGGGACCGCGGTGTCCGGGGCGGAGCTGGCGGCGCTCCCGCAGGACGCGTTCGACGAGATCGTCGACGCGACCACGGTGTTCGGGCGGATCGCGCCGGAGCAGAAGGAGGAGATCGTCGCCGCGCTGCGACGACGGGGCCACCACGTGGCGATGGTCGGGGACGGCGTCAACGACGCGCGGGCCCTCAAGCGGGCGCACGTCGGCGTCGCGATGCGCTCGGGCAGCTCGGTGACTCGGGACGTCGCCGACATCGTGCTGCTCGACGACTCCTTCGCCACGCTCCCGCCCGCCCGGACCGAGGGCCGCCGCATCGTGGCCGGGGTCGGCTCGTCGATGTACCTGTTCCTGGCCCGGGTGATGATCCAGATGCTGGTCATCCTCACGGTGACGCTGCTCGGGCTCGGCTTCCCGTACACCCCGACCCAGGTCGGGCTCACCCTGTTCACCGTCGGGCTGCCGACGTTCTTTCTCACCCTGTGGGCCCGCCCGGCCCCGCCCGCCGAGGACCTGCTGGTCTCGCTGGCTCGCTTCGTGCTGCCGGTCGGCATCCTGACCGCGGGGTTCGCCACCGCCGTCTATGCCTTCCTCTACGAGTTCGTCCGACGCGGCCTGACCGGCACGGGCGCGTCGCGCGTGGCGGGCGTCTTCGAGGACTACACCGGCCTGGCGCGCACCGATCCCACGTTCGTCACCGCCTCGGCCACGCTGGGCGCGCAGAGCGGGCTGTCGGTGTTCGTCTCGACCACGGCGATCGTGCTGATCCTGCTGCTGGAGCCGCCGCACCGGATCTTCAGCGCGTGGCGGCCGGTGTCCGACGACCGGCGCCCGACCTGGCTCGCCCTCGGGCTGTTCGTGGCCTTCGCCGTCGTGCTCGTGGTGCCGGCCACCCGCTCCTACTTCGGCCTGACCGCGCCCGACCCGCCCGTGCTCTACGTCAGCGGGGTCGCGCTCGTGGGGTGGTTCACGGTCCTCACCCTGGCGCTGCGCTACCGGCTGCTCGAGCGGGCCGTCGGCCTGTCACCGCGGGACGGTGAGCGCGCCGGGACGCGCACCCACCACTAGAAGACGGTGACCCCGTCGCCGGGCCGCAGGTGCTCGTAGAACGTCGCCGCGTCGGTGGCGGAGAGGTGGATGCAGCCGTTCGACGACGTCGTCAGGCTGCCCTCGTGGAACGCGATCCCGCCCGTGGCGAAGTAGACCGCGTGGTGCATCGGCTCGTCGAACTCCGAGCTGAACGCGTCGGCGTCCTTCCACAGCACGTGGAACTCACCGGTGGGGGTCGCCGAGGACGTCGGACCCGGCGGCCGGAGGAAGGTGTCCGTGCCCGGCAGCATCGGCACGGGGCCGACAGTGACCTTCCCGTCGCGCTGCAGCCACGCCTTGCGGGCCACGAGGTCGACGCACGCGCTCGTGCCGACCGGGCACCGCGCGAGCTCCGCCGGGGTCACGACGCCGGGTGAGGGCGGGGGAGCGGGCGCAGCGGGGGGCGCGGCCGTCGGTGCGGGGGGCGCGGCGGTCATCGCCGTGGCGACCGGGGCGGGGCTCCGTTGCTCGGCGAAGAGCACCAGCACCGTGCCCATGGCGAGCAGCACCGCGACCGCCGCGAGTGCGACCGGGAAGGTCCGCCACCGCGGGGCCCGCCGGGTCGCCGGAGCCCGTCGGGCCCCGGCCGACGTATGCGACCGCTGCGCCGGGACCGGGCGACCCGACGCGCCCGCCGGACGGCGTGGCGCGGGGGGCCGGCGGACACCGGCGGGCCGGGGCTCGACCGCGAGCGGCCGCGCCGGGGAGCGCAGGGTGCGTTCGCGGGTGCTCCGGGCGGAGTGGCGGGAGGCGATGGTGCGACTCCTTCCTCCACGACGACCGGGCGGGCCCACGGTAGCCACGCCCCACGGCGCCCCACGGCTCGGGTAGGAGGGCTGCCCCTCGATCGGGGGGACGAAAACCCCAGCCCGGGACGATCAGCGACGTTCGAGCAGCACGACCGGGATCGTCCGGCTGGTCTTGGCCTCGTAGTCGGCGAATCCGGGGTAGCGCTGCTTCTGCGTCTCCCACACCGGCTCGCGCTCGTCGGCGGGCAGATCGCGGGCGCGCACCGGCACGGTGTCGATCGTCTCGCCGTCCCCCACCTCGATCGAGACGTCGGGGTGGGCGAGCAGGTTGTGGTACCAGTCCGGGTTGTCCGGGGCCCCGGCCTTGGAGGCGAACACGGCGTACCCGTCGCCCACCTGCTGGTACATCATCGGGCTCAGTCGGTCCGCCCCGCTGCGGCGTCCGACGTGGTGGAGCAGGAGCAGCGGGGCGCCCTCGAACTGCCCACCGACCCGTCCGCCGTGGGAACGGAACTCCTCGATGACCTGCTGGTTCCAGTCGCTCATGGGCCCAGTGTCCCGCCGTGCCTGACGTCGCGGCAGGGTCGGTCGACCCCGTGCTGATCGAGGAGTTCGGACCGCTGGAGCTCTGGACGGCCACCGTGACCCCGGTCCGCGGCGCCCGCCGCGCGGGTCGGGAGCGACTGGGCCGGCTCTCCGGGTCCTTCCGGGCGGCCGAGCGCATCCGGGAACGGGGCGGGAGGCTGCTCGACGTCGCCTACCCGACCTTCGAGCGCCAGACCGGGCTCGACCCGACCGTGCCGCCGACCGCGCTCGAGCGCGACGCGCGCGAGGTGGTGGTGACCGGCGCGCTGATGTCCACCCACCCGGTCGACGACGTCCGGCTGGCGGTGCTCGCCGAGGTCGGGGTGCCGCTGACCGCCCTCGACGCGGCGGCGACGAGCGGGCCCTGGCGCCTCACCACGACCCACGGTGAGCCCTACCGCGACGGGACCCCGACCACGCCGGGCGATCTCGTCGTCATGGACGCCCACGGCCCCGTCGCGCCCGTGATGGGGGACCCGCCCGGACGCCTCGCGGCGGGCCCGCGCAGCCGGGCGGTGGTCCTCTACGCCGTCCGCGTGCCCGGGATGGCGAGCTGGGAGGTCAGCGAGGCGGTCTGGCGGGCGGCGAACTACCTGGCGGAGACGTAGCGCAGCGGAGCTCGACCGTCGGGCCGGAGACGTAGCGCAGCGGAGCTCGACCGTCGGGCCGGAGACGTAGCGCAGCGGAGCTCGACCATCCGGGCCGAGACCTGATCTGGCGTCCGGGCGGTCCGGCGAGCACACTCTCCGGGGTTCTCGTAGTGGCTCGTCGTGGGAGGGGAGCGCCGGTGACATCGACCGAACCGCGCCCGGATCTCGCGCTCGCGATCCTCGACGCGCCGGAGACCGTCGCCTCGCGGCGCGGGCTGCGCGACCAGGTCGCGGCGCTGCAGGAGCGGCTGCGGCTCGCCCTCGAGGCGGACTGGGCGCCGGAGGTGCTCGCCGCGGCCGCCGTCGTGCCGGTCGCCGAACGCCCGCGGCTGCTCGACCTGGGCGAGCTGGAGCGGGTCCGCGACGACCTCGTGGCCTCCCTCGACGCGGTCCGCGAGGCCGTGCTCGTCCGCCGCGAGCGCCACGCCGCGAACCGGGCGCTGCTCGAGCGGATGTTCGAGGACCCCGACGCCCACCGCGGCGTCCGGCTCACCACCGACGACCTCGGGCTGCCCGGGTGCTGCCGCTGGCAGGTCTCGCCGGTGCTCGGCGTGGTAGGGCGGCTCGCCGGCTGGTGGCGCGTGAAGGTGTCTTCCGGCTGCCCTTGACGCTTCGCGCCGTGAGCACTTTCCGTGGCTGCTGCCACGGAAAGTGCTCACGAGGCGCAGCCACCTCCGAGGCTGTCGGGGGGCGCGGCTAGCGTGCCGGGGCATGGCGCTCCACGTCCACCGCGCCGAGCGGGCGGACACCCTCGCGGAGGCGCTGGCGGCCGTCCTGGCCGCGCCGCCGGAGGACCCGTTCGCGCCGGACGTCGTGGCCGTGCCCACGCGCGGCGTCGAGCGGTGGCTCGCGCAGCGCCTCTCCCACCACCTCGGGGCCGCCGCGGGGGACGACGGGGTCTGCGCCAACGTGCGCTTTCCCCCGCCGCGCGAGCTGGTGCGTCGCGCGCGGGGCCTTCCCGACGACGGGTCGTGGCGGCCCGAGCGGCTCGTCTGGCCGCTGCTGGAGACGATCGACGCCTGTGCGGGCGAGACCTGGCTGGCGCCGCTGGACACCTATCTCGGCGTGGTGGGCGACGCGACGGGCACCCGCGCGGGCCGGCGCTTCGCCGCGGCGCGCCACCTCGCGCGCCTGTTCGACACCTACGCCGAGGACCGGCCGGCCATGGTGCGGGCGTGGGCGGAGAAGGACGACGGTGACGCCGCGGACGTCCCGGCCGACCTGCGCTGGCAGCCCGAGCTGTTCCGCCGGCTCCGCGACCGCCTGGGCGAGCCGCACCCGGCGGAGACGCTGCCCGGCGCCGCGGTGGGCGGCGGTGCCGCGGGCGGCGGTGCGGTGGGCGGCGACCTGCCCGCGCGGCTCTCGGTGTTCGGGCCCACCCGGCTGACCACCACCGAGCTCGCGGTCCTCGACGCGCTGGGAGCGGACCGCGAGGTCCACCTGTGGCTGCCCCACCCCTCGCCCGCGCTCTGGGAGGCGGTCCGTGGCGCCGGCCCGGTGGCGCGGCGCCGGGAGGACCCGACGGCGGACGTGGCCGCCCACCCGCTGCTGCGCTCCCTCGCGCGTGACGCCCGTGAGCTGCAGCTCCGGCTGCCGGCCGACGTGCACGAGGTGCACCACCCGGCGTCGGGAAGGACGCCGGCGACGCTGCTCGAGCAGCTGCAGGACGACCTCCGGCACGACCGCGCGCCCGCCGCGGTCGACCTGCCGCCCGACGAGAGCGTGGTGGTCCACTCCTGCCACGGCCCCGACCGGCAGGTCGAGGTGCTGCGGGAGGCGGTCCTCGGGCTGCTCGTCGACGACCCGACCCTCGAGCCGCGGGACATCGTCGTCATGTGTCCCGACGTCGAGACGTTCGCGCCGCTGATCACGGCCGCGTTCGGCGGCGAGGACACGGCCCGCGCGCACCCCGGCCACCGGCTGCAGGTCCGCGTGGCCGACCGCGCGCTCACCCAGGTCAACCCCGTGCTCGGCGTCCTCGGCACGGTGCTCGACCTGGCGGACGCCCGCCTCACCGCGAGCGAGCTGCTCGACCTCGCGGAGAGCGAGCCCGTCCGGCGCCGGTTCCGCTTCGACGCCGACGACCTCGAACGGCTGCGGGTCCTCGTCGCCCGCGCCGGTGTCCGCTGGGGCCTCGACCGGGCCCACCGCGCCGACTACAAGCTCGGCCGCATCGGCGAGAACACCTGGGAGGCCGGGCTGGACCGGCTGCTCGTCGGCGTCGCCATGTCCGGCGACGAGCAGGTGTGGCTCGACTCCGCGCTGCCCCTCGACGAGGTCGACTCCCGCGACGCCGACCTCGTCGGGCGCCTCGCCGAGCTGGTCGACCGGGTGGCCGAGGTGCTCGGCCGGATGCGCGGTCCCGCGGCCGACGGCGGGCAGCCGCTGGGAGCGTGGCTCGACGCACTGACGTGGGCGCTCGACGCCCTCACGGCCACGGTGCCGGCCGACGTCTGGCAGCTCACCCAGGCCCGGGCGGTCCTCGCCGACGTCCGCGACACGGCCTCGGCCGCGGCGCCGCCGGTACTGACGCTGCACGACGTCCGCGCCGTGCTGTCCGACCACCTCGCCGGCCGCCCGACCCGCGCGAACTTCCGCACCGGGACGCTCACGGTCGCCACCCTGCTGCCGATGCGGGGCGTCCCGCACCGGGTCGTGTGCCTGCTCGGCCTCGACGACCAGGTGTTCCCCCGCGAGCGCGCCACCGACGGCGACGACGTGCTCGCGCGCGACCCGCACGTCGGCGAGCGGGACGCCGCCGCGGAGGACCGGCAGCTGTTCCTCGACGCCGTCATGGCGGCCACCGAACGGCTGGTCGTCGTGCACTCCGGCGCCGACGAGCGCACCGGGGCGTCCCGGCCGCCCGCCGTGCCCGTCGGCGAGCTGCTCGACACCCTCGACGCCACCGCCAGGATCGGCGGCCGCCCGGCCCGCGAGCACGTCGTGCGCCGCCACCCGCTGCAGCCCTTCGCCCCGGGGAACTTCCGGACGGCGGGGGCGCGTCCCTTCAGCTTCGACGCGGGCGCGCTCGACGGTGCCCGGTCGCTGGTGTCCGGACGGCGGATCCGGCCGGTGTTCCTGGAGGGTCCGTTGCCCGCCCGCGCGGGGCCGGAGGTCGACCTCGCCGACCTCGTCAAGTTCGTGGAGCACCCGGTCCGGGCGTTCCTGCGCCAACGGCTCTCGCTGATCGCCCGGGGCGAGGAGGAGGAGCCCGACGAGGCGCTGCCCGTCGCGCCGGACTCCCTCGCGACGTGGGCCATCGGGGAGCGGCTGCTCGCCGACCGGTTGGCGGGGCACGACGTCACCGCCTGCATGGAGGCCGAGCGCCGTCGCGGCACCCTGCCGCCGGGGGCGCTGGGGGTGGCCCTGCTCCGGCGGGTCGGGAAGCAGGCCGAGGCCATCAAGGTCGTCGCCGACCCGGTGTGGGCCGAACCGGCGCGCGACCTCACCGTCACGGTGCCGCTCGACGACGCCACCGTGGTCGGCACCGTCCCCGGGGTCCGGGGCACCACACTCGCCGCGGTGAGCTTCTCCCGGCTCGCCCCGAAGCACCGGGCCGTCACCTGGGTGCAGCTCCTCGCCCTCGCCGCCGCGTACCCCACGGGGCGGTGGTCGGCGGTCACCATCGGCAAGGGCGGCCGGGACGAGCCGACCGCCCGGGCCGACGTCACCGGCATCACCGCGGAGCACGCCCGGGCCGTGCTCGCCGACCTGGTGGCGCTGCGGGCCGCGGGGCTGCGGGAGCCGCTGCCGCTGTTCGCGAAGGTCTCCGAACGCTATGTCGCCGACCGTCCCCGGCGGACGACGAAGCAGGCGTTCGACACGGCCCGGCGCGAGTGGTCGTCGAAGTGGGGCGAGGCGAACGACCCGGCCCACGTCATGGTGTGGGGCCGCGACCGGGCGCTCGACGACGTGGCCGGCCCGGCCGGGGCGGTCGAGTCGACCCGGTTCGGGGAGCTCGCCGTGCGGTTCTGGCGGCCGCTGCGCGAGGCCGAGCGCGGGCAGGAGGAGCACTACCGATGACCGCGCTGACCGCCCCTGCTCGTGCCTTCGACGTGCTCGGGGAGCTGCCCGCGGGCACCACGGTGCTCGAGGCGAGCGCCGGGACCGGCAAGACGTACACGATCGCGGCGCTGGCGGCCCGCTACGTCGCGGAGGGCCGCGCGGAGCTCGACCAGCTCATGCTCGTCACGTTCGGCCGCGAGGCCACCCGCGAGCTGCGCGAACGGGTCCGTGAACGGTTCGTCGCGGTGGAGCGGGCCCTCCGGTCCGACGACGTCCCCGCCGACCCGGTGACCGCCCTGATCGTCGGGGTCGACCCCGCGGAACGGGCGCGCCGGCGTCGGCGGCTGGCCCATGCGCTGGCGCACTTCGACACCGCGACGATCGCCACCACGCACCAGTTCTGCCAGGACATGCTGGCCGGCCTCGGGGTCGCCGGGGACACCGATGCGGACGCGGTGTTCGTCGAGTCGATCGACGACGTCGTCGCCGAGGTGGTCGACGACTTCTACGTCCGGGCCTATGCCCCCGAGGGCGCCGGACCACCGGCGTTCGACCACGCCACGGCGCTGGTGCTGGGCCGCGCCGCCATCGGCGACCCCACGGCGGTGCTGGCCCCCGCGCCGGGGGAGGCGAGCGGTCCCGCCGACGCCCGGGCCCGCTTCGCCGCCGCGGTGCGGGCGGAGGTCGAACGCCGCAAGCGCACCCGACGCCTGTTCACCTTCGACGACATGCTGACCCGCCTCCACGCCGCGCTCACCGACCCGGTGCTGGGCGAGGCGGCCCGGGCCCGCCTCCGCGAGCGCTACCGCGTCGTCCTGGTCGACGAGTTCCAGGACACCGACCCGATGCAGTGGGACATCCTGCGGGTCGCGTTCCACGGGCACTGCCTGCTCACCGTGATCGGCGACCCCAAGCAGGCCATCTACGCCTTCCGCGGCGCCGACGTGGTGAGCTACCTCGCCGCCGCCGACTCCGCGGACTCGCGCGCCACCCTCGCCGTCAACCACCGCAGCGACGCCGGCCTGCTCGCCGCGCTCGACCGGGTCTTCGGCGGCGCGGCACTCGGCGACGACCGGATCGTCGTCCGCCCGGTGGGCGCGGCCCACCCCGACCCTCGGCTCGCCGGCGCCCCGGTCGACACACCGTTCCGGCTCCGGGTGCTGCCGCGCGCCGGGCTGCGGGCCAACTGGCGGACCGGCCTGCCCGAGATCGGCCCGGTGCGCGAGGCCGTGGTCGCGGACCTCGTGGCCGACCTCACGGCGCTCCTGGCCGCCGACTCCACCTGGGACGGCCGCTCTCTCGGACCCGGCGACGTCGCGGTGCTCGTGCGGACCAACGTGCAGGCCGACCAGGTCCGCGACGCGCTCGCCGAGGCCGGTGTGCCCGCGGTGCTCGCGGGCGCGGCGAGCGTCTTCTCGACGGCGGCGGCGCGGGAGTGGCTCGCGCTGCTGGAGGCCCTCGAGCAGCCCGGGCGGGCCACGCGCGTGCGGGCCGCCGCCCTGACGTGCTTCGTCGGCACCCGGGCCGCCGACCTCGACACCGACGGCTGGACGGGCGCGAACGCGGCCCTGCTCGCGGAGGTCGGGGAGCACCTGCGGCGGTGGGCGGCCGTGCTGCGCGACCGCGGGGTGGCGGCGCTGCTCGAGGCGGTGTCCACCACCACCGACCTCACCCGGCGGGTGCTGGGCACCGTCGGGGGTGAGCGGCTGCTGACCGACGTGCGGCACGTCGGGCAGGTGCTGCACGCCCAGGCCTCGGCCGGGCGGCTCGGGGTCGTGGCGATCACCGAGTGGCTGCGGCTGCGCATCGTCGAGGCCGAGGGGCGGCGCGCCGACGCCCGGCCGGAGCGGACCCGGCGGCTGGAGTCCGACGCGGACGCCGTGCAGATCCTCACCGTGCACAAGTGCAAGGGCCTCGAGTTCCCCGTGGTGTACGTGCCGTTCGGGTGGGACCGGTGGGTGAAGGACACCCCCGAGGAGGTCCTGCACCACGACGCCGCGGGACGGCGGGTGCGGGCCGTCGGCGGGCCGTCCGAGGGCGCCGCCTGGCACGAGCACTGCCGGGCGCACCGCCACGAGGACGACGGCGAGGACCTGCGGCTGCTCTACGTCGCCCTGACCCGGGCGCGCAGCCAGGTGGTCGCGTGGTGGGCCCCGTCCGTGCACACCGCGGCGTCCGCGCTCAACCGCCTGCTGCGCAGCCCCGGTCGCGGCCCGGGCCGGGAGCCCGACGCGATGGTCACCCTCGCCGAGGACGTCGCGGTGCTCGACGAGCTCACGGCGCTCGCCGGCCCCGACCTCGCCGTCGAGCCGGTCGTGTCGCGGCCGCCCGTGCCCTACGTCCCGGGGGCCGAGGAGCGGGGCACGCTCGCCGTCGCCCGCTTCGACCGGGAGCTCGACCTCGCCTGGCGGCGGTCGTCGTACTCGTCGCTGACCGCCGACGCCCACGCCGCCCACGCGGCGGAGACGGCGACGTCCGAGCCGGAGGAGTCGTCGCTCGACGACGAGGGCGACCTCGAGGTGGCGGCCGCGGCGGAGGAGGGCCTGCCGTCGCCGATGGCCGACCTGCCGGTCGGGCCGGCGTTCGGCGTCCTCGTGCACACCGTGCTGGAGACCGTGGACACCGCTTCCGGCGAGTTCGGCCCGGCCCTGGTCGAGGCGGCGGCCGAGGCCCTCGCGCGGCGACCGGTGGCCGGGGTCGGGGCCGCCGAGCTCGCCGCGGCGTTGGAGCCGGTGCTCCGGACCCCGGTCGGGACCTCGTCGTCGGGGCCCTGGACCTACGGCGACGTCGTCCCGGCCGACCGCCTCGTCGAACTCGACTTCGAGCTACCGCTGGCGGGCGGCGACCACCCGGCCGCGACGACGGTGACGCTCGGCGGCGCAGCCGCCCTGCTGCGCGCCCACCTCCCCGCCGACGACCCGCTCGCCGACTACGCCGACGTGCTCGAGGGGCTCTCGGGTCAGGTCCTGCGGGGCTACCTGACCGGGAGCATCGACGCGGTCCTGCGCGACCCCGACGGACGCTTCGTCATCGTCGACCACAAGACGAACTGGCTCGGCCCCATCGCGACGACGGGGGTCCCGGACCCGTTGACCACCGCGCACTACGGCCCGGAGCAGATGCGCAGCGCGATGATCCGGGCCCACTACCCGCTGCAGGCGATGCTCTACGGGGTCGCACTGCACCGCTTCCTGCGCTGGCGGGTGCGGGGCTACGACCCCGAGCGGCACCTCGGCGGCGTCGCGTACCTGTTCCTGCGCGGCATGTGCGGCCCGGACACCCCGGTCGTCGACGGCACCACGAGCGGGGTGTTCCGGTGGTGGCCGCCCGCGTCGCTGGTGGTCGCGGTGTCGGAGCTGCTGGCGGGAGACGCAGCGCAGCGGAGCTCGACCATCGGGGCGGGAGACGCAGCGCAGCGGAGCTCGACCATCGGGGCGGGAGACGCAGCGCAGCGGAGCTCGACCATCGGGGCGGGAGACGCAGCGCAGCGGAGCTCGACCATCGGGGCGGGAGACGCAGCGCAGCGGAGCTCGACCATGACGGCGGGGAGGACGGCGCCGTGACGGTGGATCTGGCGGCCGAGGAGGGCGTGCGGTTCGCCGTGTGCGCCGTCGGCCTGCTCGCGGCCTTCACCGCGCGGGGCGTGCTCGCCCCGGCCGACGCCGCGGTCGCGCGGCGGCTCGGCCGGCTGGGCCGGGAGGACGACGAGGAGGTCCTGCTCGCCGCGGCCCTCACCGTCCGGGCGCTGCGCGGCGGGTCGGTGTGCCTCGACCTGGGCGACGTGGACCGGGTCGTCCTCACCGACGACGGCACCCTCGACGACACCTCCGACCTGCCCTGGCCCGCCGACCCGCTCGCGTGGGCGGCCCGGCTCGCCGCCAGCCCCCTGACGCGGACGAGCGGTCCGTTGCGGCTCGACGACGGGCTGCTGTGGCTCGACCGGTACCGCCGGCAGGAGGACGAGGTCCACGCGAGCCTCACCGCCCGGGCCACCGCGCCGCCGCCCGCCGTCGACCCGGGCCGGCTGCGCGCCGCGCTCGACCGGCTCTTCCCCGGTGACGATCCCGAGGACCACCAGCGGCTCGCCTGCGCGGTCGCGACCCTGCGGTGGACCGCGGTCATCGCCGGCGGACCGGGCACGGGCAAGACGACGACCGTGTCGCGCCTGCTCGCGGTGCTGCGCGACCAGGACCCGGCCTGCCGCATCGCCCTCGCCGCACCCACCGGGAAGGCGGCCGCCCGGCTCGGCGAGGCGGTCGCGGCCGAGGCGCTCCCGGCGGAGGACCGGGCGCGGGTCGGCGACGTCGAGGCCTCGACGATCCACCGGCTGCTCGGGCCGCGTCCCGACACGTCCTCGCGGTTCCGTCACGACCGGCACCGGCGCCTGCCGCACGACGTGGTGATCGTCGACGAGACCTCGATGGTCTCGCTGACGCTCATGGCGCGGCTGCTCGAGGCGGTGCGCGACGACGCCCGCGTGGTGTTCGTCGGCGACCCCGACCAGCTCGCGCCCGTGGAGGCCGGCGCCGTGCTCGGGGACCTCGTCTCGGCCCCCGAGCTCGGTGAGCACCGACCGGCCGCGGCGGAGCTCGAGGCGGTCGGGTGCGCCGCGCGGCCCGCCGCGAACGGGGTCGTGCGGCTCGATCGGAACTACCGCAACAACGCCGACATCGCCGCGCTCGCGCTCGCGATCCGGCAGGGCGACGCCGACGCGGCCCTGGAGCGCCTGCGCACGGCGGGGTCGCTGGAGTTCGTGGAGTCCGCCGACCTCACCGACCGGGAGCCGGCCGGGCTGGCGGGGCTGCGCGAGGAGGTCGTGCGGGGGGCCCGCGAGGTCGCGGTCGCCGCCCGGGCCGGGGACGCACGGGAGGCCCTCTTCACCGGGGAGGAGCACCGGCTCCTGTGCGCACACCGTCGCGGGCCGTACGGCGTCGCGCGCTGGGCCGCCCAGGTCGAGCAGTGGCTCGACGAGGACGGTGGCGTCGACGCCGACCGCGAGGCCGGGGCCGTGTGGTGGCCTGGCCGGCCGCTGCTGGTCACCGAGAACGACTACGACCTGGGCCTCTACAACGGCGACACCGGGGTGATCGTGGCGCGGGGCGACCGTACGGTCGCGGTGTTCAGCCGCGGGGACGTGCCGCTGGAGCGGGCGCCCGCCCTGCTCGGCGACGTCACGACCGTGAACGCCATGACCGTGCACCGGGCCCAGGGCAGCCAGTACACGAAGGTGACGGTGCTGCTGCCGCCCCCGGAGTCGCCGCTGCTGACGCGCGAGCTGCTCTACACCGCCGTGACGAGGGCGCGGGACCGGGTGCGGGTGGTCGGTTCGGCGGAGTCGGTGCGTGCTGCGGTCGGGCGACCGATCTCACGGGCGTCGGGCTTCGCACGTCACCGGTGACCGCAGCGGACGAGCCGGGTATAAGAGCAGCCATGGACCCCGCCCTGGCCCGCAACCCTGCCGCTGCGCCCGACTCGTCCCCCGAGAAGCAGAGCGAGCTGAAGCTCAACGTCGGGATCGGCATCATCGGCACGTTCCTGTCGCTGTTCAGTGCCGTCATCTTCTTCACGCCGGTCGACGAGCCGATCCTGTCGGCCATCTTCCTCGTCGTGGCGATCGTCGCGGCCGCCGTGACCTTCCGCTTCTACGGGCGCCTGAAGAAGGCGCGGGCCAACTCGTCGGGGTCGTCCCACTAGGGCGTCACGCGACGACGAGGCCGAGGGCGCGGCACACCGCCGCGGCCTGGGCCTCGCTGATGATCGCCCCGCGGAGGGTGCGCGGGGTGTCGTCGGCGAGCCCGCCGAGGTCGGCGCCGCGCAGGTCCGCGCCCACCAGGCGGGTGTGGCCGAGGTCCACGTCGCGCAGCACGCAGTCGGTCAGCACGGCGTCCCGGAGGTCGGCGCCGCGCAGGTCGGCCTCGGAGAGGTCCACGCCGCGCAGGTGCACGCCCCGCCACGCCACGTCCTGCAGGTTGGCGAGCCCGAGGGTGCAGCCGTCGAGGCGGTAGGACGCCGCGAGGCCGCGGATCCCCGACAGGTCGGCGCCGATCATGCGGCAGTCCGTGAAGCGGGTCTCCGTGAGCAGGGCACCGGTCAGGCGGATCCGCGAGAGGTCGACGGCCTGGAACGTCGCGTCGGTGAGGTCGGCGTCGATGAAGATCGCCCCGGCCAGCGACCCGCCGCGCACGACGACGTCGTCCAGCGTCGCCCCGCGCAGGTCGGCGCCGGGCAACCGACAGTTCTCCAGCGTGATCCCCGACAGGTCGAGTCCGTGCAGGTCGGGCTCGTCCGCCACGAGGTCGCGCAGCGTCCCGCCCTCGGCCACCAGGGCACGGACCTCCGCACCGGTCATCTCCGCCACGCGCCCATCGTCCTCCGGGGCCCCGCCCTCCCCGTCACGCCCCGCGTTCCGTCCGGAGTGCGCGCCGTGCTCTCGCGAGGGTGACGTGCGGCAGGTTCCGGCGGCCCTGAACCTGCGTGGTGTGAACCTCGCGGCACCCGACCCGTCGTCGGGAAGGGTCAGCGGTAGCCGCGGTAGCCGGCCCAGGCGAGGCGGCGGCCCCGGCGGGGATCGGCCTCGATGCGGTCGTGGGCGTCGATGATGCGCGTGAGCCGGTCCTCGGCGGTGTACCGCGGCCAGTGCGACGCCGGAGCGCCGGTGCGGGCGAACGTCGTCCAGTCGCGCTGCAGGCTCCGCGCGACGAGGCGCAGCGCGCGGCGGCCGCCGAGCATCGTCAGCACCCGGCCGGTGCGGGAGCGGGCGAGCCCGAACACGGCGTAGAGCTCCATGCCGTGCGTCGCGCGCAGGCCGAGCAGCCGGAGCAGGCGCGGGGCGAGGTCGTAGCGGTAGGCGTAGACGGGGTGGCCGGCCGCGCTGTGACCCTCCATGACCTGCACGGACGGGTACCAGAAGAGGTAGTCCCCGCCGAGGTCCTTGCGGTACGGGGTGCCGCGGTAGGCGGCGAGGACCTGGTCACGCAGCTCGGGCTGGGTCGCGGCGAACACGGCCTCGGCGCGCTCGTCGGACACGAGCAGGTCGAGCCGGAGCCCGGGCAGCTCGAAGAGCCGGCCCTCGGTGTCGTTGGTCCCGATGATCAGCGGCACCGGGTGGGCGCGGCCGGCGGCGAACACGTCGAGCGGGGCCTCGGGCAGCAGGTCGCAGTCGACGGTCGGCGCGGTGAGGAGCACGCCCGGGGTGTCGTCGGCGACGTGCCGGAAACGGCGAGCGGCGTGCAGGAGCTGGTCGGTCGAGGCCGCGTCGAGCAGTTCGACCGGGTCGCCGGAGCGGCCGAGGACGTGCTCGAGCTCGCGGAGGTAGCGCCCGCCCCAGCCGGTGGCCCGGTCGCGGGAGTAGGCGACGCCGGGCGCCGAGCTCTGCGCGATGGCCCGGTGGAAGAGGCCGCGGGCGGTCGGCACCGACATGAGGGTCGTCACCGAGATCGCCCCGGCGGACTCGCCGAAGATCGTCACGTCGTCGGGGTCGCCGCCGAAGGCCGCGATGTTGTCGCGCACCCACTCGAGCGCGGCGATCTGGTCGCGGAGGCCGAGGTTGGACTCGATCGGGCGCTGCGGCGTGCCGAACGAGGAGAAGTCGAGGTACCCGAGCGCGCCGAGCCGGTAGTTCACGCTGACGTAGACGACGTCGCCGCTCGCCACGAGCCCGTAGCCCCGGTAGGTGGGCGCGGACGCGGCGCCGACGACGAAGGCGCCGCCGTAGAACCAGACCATCACCGGGCGGGGGGAGTCCGCCGGGGTCGCGGGGGCGACGACGTTGAGCGTCAGGCAGTCCTCGTCCATCGGGGTGTGCTTCCCGGCGCCGAGGAACTCCCCGGTGCGCTCCTGCGGCGGGACGGGTCCGAACGTGGTCGCGTCGCGGACCCCGTCCCAGGGCGCGGCGGGCTCGGGTGCACGCCACCGACGGGGGCCGACCGGCGGGGCCGCGTAGGGGATCCCCCGCCACGAGACCAGCCCGTCGCGGGCGAGGCCCCGCAGCGCACCCGTCGTCGTGACCACCTCGACATCGGTACGCGTGCGTTCCACCTGGTCCACTCTGCCACTGGTGGACCGGCGCCGACGGTGTTCCCCGCTCGGCCGTACGCGATATCACGAAGAGTGACACCATCAGGTGGGAAGCGCCCGATCAGTGGGGCGTGTTGGCTTGTCAACCCCCAGAATCCGGAATGTGGAAGCGGATGTCGCGGCGGCGCTGTGGCAGGTGGAGGCCGCCTTCGTCGCGCACCCCGCCCGCGACGTGCTGGAGAGCTGCACGCCCCGGCAGGGCCCGGTGGTCCTCGCGGACGCGGACCCGCTGTCCCTCGCGCTCGGCCTCGGCACCACCATCGGCGCCCCCGACGACGTCCGGGCCCTCACCCCGTGGCTGCTGCGGGCGGTCGTCACCGACGACCGGGTGGATCTCCACTCCGTCCTCTCCCGCATCGCGGCGTTCTGGGACGACTGGACGACCGCCGAGCGGACCGCGGTGCGCGACTTCGTCGACACCCTGTGGGTCGTGCTGCTCGACCGGCACCCCGGACCGCACCCCGGGCTGCCCGTCGCCACGGCCACCTCGTTCCTCGACGACGCCTCGGGGCTCGGCGACGGCCCGGCGCGCCTCCTCGGCATCTGGGAGTACAAGGACACCGCGAGCGCCGACCACCACCTCGCCGAGCTCGTCATCGACGCGCACTACGGCGCCCGGGTCGATCCGGCGGTCGTGGCGTGGAGCCGCGCCCGCCCGCAGCGCGAGCGCCTCGAACGGGCGGCGCGACGTGACCGGGGCGAGCGGTGGGCCGGCGATCTCGGGGCGGCGCTCGATCTCCTTGCGAGCAACCCGAACTAGCGACCGGATCTTCACGGGTCGTGACTGCGAACCGTGCCCGGAAGGCCCGGTCGAGTGGCTGGAGCACCCCTCACAGCGGTGGTCGTGACCGGACGGTCCCCTCGCGCGTCGTGACCGCCGGGGGCCGTCCGGGCCCGGGTCGGGGAACTGTTGGCGCCTTATGGTGACGGACGGTCACGAGTGTCCGGCAACGGTCGTTGACTGCCCGACGCCGCCCGAGCGCCCGAGGCGGCAGTGCAGCTCCCCAGACACGACCGTTCAGGAGACCTCCCCCATGATCGCCAAGATCGGTATCGCAGGAGTCGGCGTCGCCGCCGGCCTCGTCGCACTCGCGCCCCTCGCGTCCGCCACCACGTCCCACGGCGCCCCGCACGGCGGTGCCGGCTCGTCGACCTGCTCGGTCCAGGGCGGGAACGCCACCGCCACCAACCGCGCCGGCGGCTCGGGCCTCGTCGGGGCCGTCGTCCAGGCCCCGGTCGGCGGGCTCAACGCGGGCAACATCGTCTGCAACCGCATCCTCAACGACAACCTGAGCCACAACGTGGTCGACCTGTCCGTCCTCGGCGGCGGCCTCGGCGGCGTGCTCGGCATGCTCGGCCTCTGATCCCCCGCGACCACCCTGAACGAGGAGATGACATGACCTACCGCACGCCCGCCCTGCTGACCCTGGGGGTCGCCGCCGGCCTCGTCGCCGTCGCGCCGTTCGCGTCCGCGAACCCGAGCCACCACGACACCCCCCGCCCCTCGGCCCCGAGCTCGACCTGCTCCGCTCAGGGCGGGAACGCCACGGCCGACAACCGCGGGAGCGCAACGGGCGCCGTGGGTGCCGTCGCGCAGGCCCCGGTCGGTGGCGCGAACGCCGCCAACCTGCTCTGCAACCGCATCCTCAACGACAACCTGAGCAAGAACCGGCTCACCGCGGACGTCCTGTAGTACCGCACCACCCCCGACGGCCCGACCACCCCCTGCGGTGGTCGGGCCGTCGTGCGTCCGGGCCGGGGATCCGTGACAGGCTGGCCGGGTGGACCCCGACAGCCCACTCCCGGCGACGTGGACCGGCGACCCGCTCGTCCGCGAGTTGCTCCGGCGCGGCATCGGCGGGGCCGGCCCGTGGTCGCCCGCGCGCCGCGTCGCCGACGACCAGCTCGCCGAGGCCGACGGCGACGTCGAGACCGCGGTCCGGCGCCTGACGTCGGTCCACGTCCGGCTGGCCGCGAGCTCCGGGCTGCTCACCAGCCTCGGCGGCGCCGCCACGATGCTGCTCACCGCGCCGGCCGGGGCCACGGGGCTCTACCTCGTGTGCACCCGCCTCGCGGCGTCGATCGCCCGCGCCCGCGGGCACGACCTCGACGACCCCGTCGTCCGCACCGCCGTGCTGCTGTGCGTGCTCGGCCCGGACGGGTCGGAGCTCGCCGAGCACACCGGGATCGACCTGCAGGAGGTCTCGCTGCTCACCGGCCTGCGCCGGCTCCCGCCCGAGGTCCGCGAGCAGCTCGACCGCCGGATCGGCTACCGCCTCGCGAGCCGTGCGGGTCGGCGCGGCGTGCTCAACCTGACCAAGCTGATCCCGCTCGTCTCCGGGCCCATCGGCGCGGGCGCCGACTCCATCACCGCCCGCTCGGTCGCCACCTACGCCGACGTCGCCTTCTGGACCCGCACGCCCTGAGGATCACCCACGCGGGTGGTGCGTCGCCGCATTCCTGAGGTGCATGTGGGTGACACAGTCTGCTCCGGCGCGGATCGACGGTGGAGCGGAGGACGACGGATGACGTCGCGGTGGTCGGCAACGCAGGGTTCCCGACGGCGGGTGCCACCGTCGGTGCCGCCGCGTCGTCGGCTGCGCCGGGTCCTGCTCGGGCTCGGGGCGTTCACCGCCCTCGCGGTGGCCGCGCCGGCGGCGGTCGCGGTGACCGAGCAGGCGCCGGTCACGGCGACGGCGGTGTCGTCGCTGCCGGCGGCCACGTTGCCGCCGGCGGACGCGACGGACCCGTCGATCACGCCGGTGCCGCTCGCCCCGCAGGGCCGGGACGGCACCGGGGCCCAGGTGGCGCGGTCCGCGGCGCCACTGCAGCTGGTCGCCGTCACCTGGCGGGGACCGGACCCGGACGCGATCTCGCTCCGGTCCACCGACGACAGCGGGGCGTGGGGCGCCTGGCTGCCGTTGGATGCGAACAGCGACGAGCGGGACGCCCAGGACGCGCAGCGGACGTCGACGACGCCGGGCGGGTCGCGGTCGTCGACCGCGGCCCCCGGCGGCACCGACCCGGTGTGGGTGGGCGACCGGAAGGCCGTCGAGGTGCGCGCGACCCGGAACGGCGTGCCGGTGACCGACGGTCTCGCGGTGCAGCGCATCGACCCGGGGATGTCGGCCAACGACGACGCGATCGGGGCCCGCGCGCGGGAACGGCAGACCGCCGCCCGCGACGGCGCCCCCGCCGCCCCGGCCTACGTCACGCGGGCCCAGTGGGGCGCGGACGAGCGCATGATGACGTGGCCGCCGGAGTACACGCCGACCACGAAGGCGGTGACGATCCACCACACCGCCGAGTCCAACGACTACAGCCCGGAGCAGTCGGCGGCCATCGTGCGGGGCATCTACGCCTACCACGCGAAGCAGAACGGCTGGGGCGACATCGGCTACAACGCCCTCGTCGACAAGTACGGCACGATCTACGAGGGCCGGGCCGGCGGGCTCGACCGCCCGGTCGTCGCGGCGCACGCGGGCGGGTTCAACCGCGAGACGTTCGGCATCGCGATGATGGGCAACCTCTCCGACGTCGCGCCGACGCCGGCCGAGCTCACCTCGGTGGAGAAGCTCGCGGCGTGGAAGCTCGGCGGGATGTACCGCGACGTCTCCGCCAAGGTCGCGCTGACCTCCGCCGGCGGGGGCACCTCGAAGTACGCCAAGGGGACCCAGGTGACGGTGGACGCCGTCTTCGCCCACCGCGACGTCGGGAACACCGTCTGTCCGGGCAACGCCGGCTACGCCGCGATGGACGGCATCCGCGCCGAGGTCAACAAGCTCGTCGCCGCGGCCGGGACCGACGTCCGGGCCGCCTGGGCCGACCGTCCCGAGCTCGGCGACCCCGACCGCGTCGAGCAGTCCACCGCCGACGGGCGCGGCCGGTTCACCGACTTCGCCCACGGGTCGGTGTACTGGTCGCCCGACACCGGCGCCCACGAACTCACCGGTCCGATCCTCGACGCCTGGCGGGCCCGCGGGGCGGACCGCTCGGAGCTCGGCCTGCCGACCGGCGAGGAGTTCACCACCGCCGCGGGCCGGGCACAGGCCTTCGAGCACGGTGTCCTGCGGTGGGACCGGACGAGCGGCGCGACCGAGATCACGCCCGCCTGAGCGCGCGGGGCTCCGGCGGGGGAGGATGCGCGCGTGCCCGACCACCCCGAGGAGCGGACGCCGCCGCCGGACCCCGAGGGGTCGGCCGACGCGGTGGCCCGGTTCGCGGCGCTCGTCGAGGCCGGTGACCCGCCGCTGGACCGCGCCGCCCTCGAGATCGCCCGGCTCGCCCGGCCCGATGCCGACCTCGGCGCCGCGCTCGTGGAGCTGGACCGGCTCGCGTCGGGGGTCGGCAGCGTGGACGGGCTGGTCCTGCGGCTGTTCACCGAGGAGGGCTTCGCGGGCAACCGCGAGAACTACTACGACCCGCGGAACTCCTCGCTCGTCGACGTGCTGGAGCGCCGCCTCGGCATCCCCATCACGCTCGCCGTCGTCGTGATCGAGGTGGGGCGGCGCGCGGGTCTGGTGATCGAGCCGATCGGGATGCCCGGGCACTTCCTCGTGCACCCGGCGGGCTCGGCCTGGTACATCGACCCCTTCACCGGGACGCTGCTCGACGAGGCCGACTGCCGGGCGCTGTTCGTCGCCTCGACCGGCGCGAACCCGGCGCTGCCGTTCCACCCGGACCTGCTCGTCCCCGTCACCACCGAGGCGATCCTCGTACGGATGCTGACCAACCTGCGGGTCGTGCACCGCGCGGCCGGCCGGGTCCCCGAGCTGCGCCGCGTCCTCGAGGCGCGGCTGCACCTGCCGGGCGTGACGGCGGAGGAGGTCGTCGAGCTCGCGGCGACGATGGGTCGTCGGGGGGAGTACCTCGACGCGGCCCGGCTGCTGGACTCCTGGGGCGAGCGCCTGCCCCGCCACGCCGCCGAACTCGCGCGGGCGGCGCGCGTCTGGCGGGCCCACCTCAACTAGGCGCGCAGGCCCGCTCCTGACGACGGGTCACGAGTCGAGGCCCTGCTCGATGGCGTAGCGGGTCAGCTCCACCCGGTTGGTCAGCTGCAGCTTGCGCAGCGCGTTCTGCACGTGGTTCTCGACGGTGCGGTGGGAGAGCGTCAGACGCTCGCCGATCTGCCGGGCGCTGAGCCCCTTCGCGACGAGGCGGAGCACCTCGGTCTCGCGTGGGGTCAGCACCGGCTCGCCGGAGGGCTGCGTCTCCCGGCCGGCCTGCCGCGTGCGCGCGTCGCTCGCGCGGCGCCGGAACTCGCCCAGGACGAGGCCCGCGAGCTCCGGGCCGAAGACCGCCTGGCCGTCGGCGGTCCGTCGCACGGCGTCGACCAGCTCCGTGGCCTGCGCCGACTTCAGCAGGTAGCCCGCCGCCCCCGCCCGCACCGCGCCGAGCACGTCGCCCTGCTCGGCGCTCGCCGAGAGCACGAGGATCCGCGTTCCCGGCAGCGCCGCGAGGATCGCCGCGGTGGCGCCGGCCCCGTCCAGGTGCGGCATCTGCAGGTCCATCACCACGACGTCGGGTCGCGCCGCCGGCGCGATCCGGACGGCCGCGGCCCCGTCGCCCGCCGTCGCGACGACGTCGAAGCCGCGCTCGGCGAGGTCGCGCGCCACGCCCTCCCGCCACATCGGGTGGTCGTCCACCACCATCACGCGGGTCGCCGTCGGGTCCGTCACGGTCGAGCTCCGTTCCGCGGCGCCTCCGCCGGCCGGCGGGGGAACACCAACTCCCACTCCGTGCCCTGACCGGGCCCCGTCGTCAGGGTCGCCGAGCCGCCGAGCTCCTCGGTGCGTCCGCGGATGGAGGAGGCGACGCCGAGGTGGCCCTCCGCCCGGGCCGCGTCCAACCGGCCCGCCGCGATCCCGGTGCCGTCGTCGCGGACGCTCACCGTCACCGCCTCCTCGTCGTCCTCCACCAGCACCCACAGTCCGGTCCCCGGCCCGGCGTGGGCGTCCGCGTTCGCCGCGGCCTCCCGGACGACCGCGACCACCGAGCGCGCCAGCCCACCCGGCACCGTCACCGGGTCCGGCGGCACCGCGAGCACGGCCCGCACGGGCAGGGTGGAGCCGATCGCGGCCCCCAGGTCCACCGGCTCGTCGTCGGGACCGTCGAGCCCCGGTGGCCCACGGGTGATCAGCCGCCGCAGCGACACCTCCTGCTCGGCGGCCTCGCGGACCAGCTCCGGGTCGCCCAACGACGGGCCCCGCCGGCGGACCAGGGCCAGGACCTGCAGGACGCCGTCGTGGATGTCGCGGGCCAGCCGGTCGCGCTCCGCGGCCGCGGCCTCCGTCGCGATCGCCTCCTGCAGCCGCTGCGCGGACCGCCGCATGGCCACCGACGCGAAGCCGACGGCGACGCCCGCGACCAGCAGCAACTGGGCGTCGGAGAGCAGGGCGGCGTCGAGGGCGCGGCGGGTGAGGGCCAGCGCCACTACCGAGACGGCGACCGCTCCGACGGCCGGCCGCACCCCGTACGCCACCGCCACGGCGAGCACCGCCCCCGCCGACCACACCGTGGTGATCACCGGCTGGCCCGCCGCGATGCGCGCCGGGTCGTCCACCAGCACCGTGGTCATCGTGGTGAGCACGGTGACCACGAGGTCGACGACGACGAGCCGGGCCGAGCCGCGCAGGTAGGCGACCGACGTGACGAGCGTCCACGCGGCCATGAACACCACCACCGCGACCCCGAGGACGGGCCGGGCGTACAGCTCGGCGAACCGGACGACGTTCGCGACCGCGTAGGCCAGCGCGACCGTCCGGTAGAGCACGAGGCCGCGCCACAGCGGCGCCAGCGTGGCGTGCACATCGACGGTCGCACCCCGCCGCGGCACCCGCACCGCCCCCGTCGTCACCACCGTGACCCCTCCCGTCGACCCGGCGTCGATCGGTGCCCGACGCGGCGTCATCCCTCCGGGACGGCCACGTCCCTCCTCCGGGTGCGGTGACGCTGCGCTCCATGCGCCCGGGACGTCAGCATGCCGCACGGGTGTGACATCGACCATGACCGACGTCCGATTCGTCCCTCCCCGGTGACGGCCCGGTCACCGGAGGTGGGGGGCGGACCGGCCCCCCATTACCGTGGACGGGCACCGCGGCGGGACCCGGGTCCGGCACGGCGCGTCGGGGCCCGATGCGCGGATCGTCGTGGCGAACGAGGAGGAGGACTGCGGTGAGCAGCTGGGTGATGGCGGTCGAGGTGACGCCGTCGGAGCTGGTCGCGGTCGAGGTGGACCGGGCGGCCGGCACGGCCGACGGCCCGACACCGCGGACCGCGCCCCTCGACGCCGGCGGCGACGCCGTGGACCGCCTCGCCGACGCGTTCTCCGCGCTGCTCGAGGGGACCGACCGGCCGGCGCAGCTCGTCGTCGCGACCCCGGCCGACACCGAGCGCCGCCGTTTCGAGGAGATCGCCGAGGCCACCGCGCTCGTCGGGCTCCCGGCGCCGGCCTGGCTGCCGGGGCCGGTCGCCGCGGTCGGGGACCGGCTCGCGGCCGAGATCGCCGTCGGCGGCCGCGCGGTCGTCCTCGACGCCCGGGACGGCGCGCTCACCGCGTGGCCCGTGCTGCGGACCGCGACCGGCGCCGAGGTGGGCGCCCGCGGCCCCGTCGCCACCGGGACCCGCCTCGACCAGCTGCTGCTCGGGGTGGTCCGGGCGCAGCTGATCTCGCTCGACCCGACGGCCGGTGCCGGTGCCGGTGGCGGTCCCCGTCCCGGCGCGCGCGGCGACGGGGACACGCGCGGGGAGGCGGCGCGGCTGCGACGCGAGGTCCGGCGCGCCCGAACCCGGCTCGCCGAGACCGACGCCGTCGAGGCCCGCGTGACGGCGGGCGAGCACACCGTGACCGTGGACCGTGGCGTGTTCGACCAGCTCGTGGCGCACGCGCTGCAGGAGACGGTCACGGAGATCGACCGCTCGGCCGGGCCCGACGGCGCCGCGTCCGGCGACGGCCCCGTCGTCGTCCTCGGTGACCGCCCCACCCCGTTGACCCGTCGCCTCGCCGAGCTCGTCGGCGGCGGCGAGGACGCGCTCGTGGTGCCCCGCACCGGGGCCGACGGCGTGCTCGGTCTCGCTGCGCTGCTGCAGCCGTCCCGCCCCCGCACCACGCGCGCCGCGTCCGGGGCCCAGGCGATCCGGGCCCGGCGCACCGTCGGCAGCCCGTCCGCGCCGGTCGGGGTCGGCGCGGCGGTCGGAGCGTCCGCCGGTCCGGCCCTCGACGAACCGCCCGTTCCCCGCGAGGCTCCGACCCCGCCGCGCGGGACGCCGCGGCCCGCCGTGGGCGACCACGTGGCCGACCAGGAGGGTCCGGAGGAGACGACCGCCGTCGACGCGGCTCCGGTGGTCCACGACCAGGCCGTGGCGGACGGGACCGACGACCAGGTCCCGGGGATCCCCGCCGCCCGGCTGCCGTCCACGCCGGTCCAGGCCCAGCGGGAGTCGCAGGTCTGGCCGCAGGCGTTCGGCACGGGTGTCGGCGGGCCGACCGTCGCCCCCGCCCTCGTCGGGGTCACCGACCACGGACGGTCGGGAAACGGCACCGGCGTTGCCGGACACGCGCCGCTGGCCGCCGCCCGCCCGCACGAGGCGCGGCCCACCTCCGACGCGCCGCCCGGGAGCTCCGGTCCGCTGCGCCGTCCGGAGCCCGACGCCGTCCCGACGCCGGCCACGTCCACCCCGGGCACCGGACCCGTCGTCCGGAGCGGCCGGGGCCCGGACACCGCGCCGCAGCCCCTGCCGGAGCCGGCGGGATCGGCCGGGCCGCCGCGCGCCGCGGTCCCGGTCCTCGTGGTCCTGCTCGTCGTCGCCGTGCTTGCGGCGGTGGGGATCCTGGTGCTCGGGCCCGGCGAGATCAGCGCCGCGTTCGGCGGGCTGGGCGCGGGAGCCGTCAGCTGGTGGTCGTGACCGACTCGACGTAGGCGTCGGGGTCCTTGTCCGCGAAGTCGAGGCCCTTGGCGTGGGCGTGCTCGGACTTGAACTGCTCGAACTTGGCGCCCAGCTCCTGGCGGAAGGCGAGCGTGGTGACCCGGCGGAACGGGGCCAGGTCGTCGCTCTCCTCCTCGGACATGTGGTGGTTGTTGGCCTTGTCGCACTCGTCGATCGCGGCCCACCAGGCCTCGCTGCCCGACTTCTCGTCGAAGGACTTGCGCGCGGCGGCCCGGATGTCGTCGTGGTCGCCGACCGCGTCCTCGGTCGCCGAGGCCTCCTCGTCGTCGGCGCGGCGGGCCATCGACGGGTAGAAGTGCTCCTCCTCCGCCGAGGCGTGCACCTCGAGGTGGCGGGCGAGCTCGTCCCAGACCTTCGCGGCCTCGTCCTGCTGCTCGGGGTGGTCCCGCAGCCCGGCGAGGAGCAGGAACTGCCGACGGAACCAGTCGTGGTCGTCGAGGATCATCTCGGTGATGTCCGCGGACATACGGGCACTCCTTCGCGTGGTGGTCCGCTGGAGCTACCCGGGGCCGCGCGCGGGCAACCCGCTCAGCTGAGCTGGACCTGGCCGGCGGCGTCGACGAACCAGACCTCCGCGCGGGCCTGCGACAACGTCGTCGCCGCGTCCGCGGCGAGGCTGCGGTAGCGCCGGGTGTCGGGCAGCGCGATGACCACGCGGCTGCGCGGGTGCGCCCGGCGACGCTGGACGGCGGCCGCACCCGCGGCGCGGAACCAGTCCGCGGCGAGCGTGCTCGGGTGGGTGCGGGCGCCGTCCGGCGGCCAGCCGGTGACCTCCACGTGGACGTCCTCGCCGTCCAGGGCGGCCACCAGGTCCAGCGCCGGGCCCTGCTCGGTCGCGCGGCGCACGGTGCCGCCGCGGCGGGTCAGCCAGGTGGCCACTGCGGCCGCCACGTTCTGCGTCCGCGACCAGCCCTGCAGCACGTCGCGCTGCGGGATCACGACCTCGGGGGGCCGCGTCGGCACCGCCCGCAGCGCGGCGCGCTGCGCGAGCCGCTCGCGCAGCACGACCGAGGCCGACGGCGAGACGGGCAGGAACCGCAGCGGCGTCTCGTCCGGGTCGTCGCCCGCGCGCTCGGAGCGGCGTCGCCGGGCGAGGTCGTCGCTCGGCGCCTTGGGCCGGGAACGCGGGCGGCGCGACGGCGGCTCCTCGTCCTCGACCTCGTCCCGGGTGTCCGCGGTGAACACGGTGGGGTCGGTGCGCGGTGCCGCGGGCCTCGTGGGCTCGGGCGACACCGTGAGCGTGGGGCGCTCCGTGGCCTCGGGCAGCTGCGGGGAGCCGGGCAGCTCCGGGGCCGGGCGTGTCGCCTCCTCGCGACCCGCCTCGGTGATGCGGGTGCGGATCGGCGCGTCCTTCGAGCGGGCGGAGCGCTCCACGAGGCCGGCCTTCACCAGCTTGCGGCACTGGTAGTTGAACGCCTTGGGGTCGACGTCCGGGTGGGCGGGCGCGAGGACGGCGGCGATCTCGTTGTCGGTCAGCCCCGCGGGCGCGTCGACGAGGGCGGCGAGCACGGCGGCTTGCACGGGCGGCAGACCGGAGATCGTCGGCGCGGGGGACACATCAGGCGCATCGGTCGCCGGCCCCGGCTCCTCGATGGGCCGGTCGGGTGGCGGGGACGCGTCGGGACCGTCGTCGGACCCGTCGTCGGGGACGAACCCGGGGACCAGCCGCGTCCGGACCGGCTTCGTGCCCACCCGCTCCACCGCGCCCGCGGTGACCAGCTTGCGGCACTGGTGGTTGACGGCCTTGTAGTCGATGCCGGGGTGGAGCCCGGTGAGCGCCTCGGCGAGCTCACGGTCCGAGAGGCCCTCGGGATGCTCGACGAGCGTTCGGAGGATGTCCTCCCGCGTCCCGGCGGCCGATTCGGGGACCGGGAGTGCCATGGCCGCTCTCCTCCGTGACCAGGCGCCGGGCCGGTGGACCAACCCGTGTGATGGCGCGCGCGATGACGTGCGTGATTTTTCCGTGATCCGTATGGTAACGGGGCATGCTGGCACTGACGGAGACGGCGGCCGAGGCGATCTCCAACATCCTCGAGACCAACGAGATGCCCGAGGGGTCCGGTCTGCGGATCGCCGCCACGCCGAACATGGCGGAGGAGGGCCTGGAGCTCTCCGTCGCGCCGAACCCGGCGGCGGACGACACCGTGCTCGAGGGCGGCGGCGCCGTCATCTTCCTCGAGCCGATGGCCGCGTCCGCCCTCGACGACAAGGTCCTCGACGTCGAGCGCATCCCGGAGAACGAGTCCGACGGCTCGGGCGACGAGTACCGCTTCGCCATCACCCCGCAGTCCGAGCTGCAGGGCTGAGCAGCACCGGGCCCCTCGGACGGGGCCCGGCACCGCTCTACGCCTGCACCGCCTCCACGGGCCCGCCCACGCGGGTCACCAGGTCGCCGTCCTCGGACGGCACCAGCTCGACGTCGCGCACCCGTCCGGCCGCCTGCACGTCGCCCAGCACGGCGCGCAGCGCGTCCAGCTGCTTCTCGGGGCCCGAGACCGACAGCGACTCGACCTCGGTGCGGATCGAGAGCTTCTGGTCGGACTTGCCCTTGCGGATGCCGGAGATGACGTCGGAGGCGACGTCGAGCACCGCCTCGTCGACGCCCTCGGAGGCCGGGAGCTCGTCGGTGGTCGGCCAGGTGGACCGGTGCACCGAGCCCTCCTGCCACCAGGACCACACCTCCTCGGCGACGAACGGCAGCACCGGCGCGAACAGCCGCTGCAGCACCCGCAGCGCGACGGCCAGCGCGGCGCGGGCGGAGTCCCGTCCCGCCTCGTCGAACTCGCCGTAGGCCCGGGCCTTGACCAGCTCGAGGTAGTCGTCGCAGAAGAACCAGAAGAACTGCTCGGTGACCTCGAGGGCGACCGCGTAGTCGAACCGCTCCAGCGCCTCGGTGGCCCGCTCCACGACCGTCGCGAGCCGCGCGAGCAGCGCGCGGTCGATCGGCGCCGTCACCGACCCGACGTCGGGAAGGCCCGTGCCGACCCCCACCCCGAGGATGAACTTGGAGGCGTTGAGCAGCTTCATGGCCAGCCGGCGGCCGACCTTCATCTGGCCGCGGTCGAAGGCGGTGTCGACACCGGGGCGTCCGCCGGCGGCCCAGTAGCGGACCGCGTCGGAGCCGAACTCCTCGAGCAGCCCCATCGGGGTGACGACGTTGCCCTTGGACTTCGACATCTTCTTGCGGTCCGGGTCGAGGATCCAGCCCGAGAGGGCGGCGTGCGCCCAGGGCAGCTCCCCGAACTCCAGCGAGCTGCGCACGACCGTCGAGAACAGCCAGGTCCGGATGATGTCGTGGCCCTGCGGGCGCAGGTCCATCGGGAAGACCCGCTCGAACAGGTCGTCGTCGACGGTCCACCGCCCGGCGATCTGCGGGGTCAGCGATGAGGTCGCCCACGTGTCGAGGACGTCGGGGTCGCCGGTGAACCCCCCCGGCCGGTCGCGCTGCTCGGCGGAGTAGCCGGGCGGCACGTCGGTGGTCGGGTCGATCGGCAGCACGTCGTCGGCGGGCGTGAGGACCTGCTCGGGCAGGACCTCGCCGTCGGCGTCGAGGGCGTACCAGACCGGGATCGGCACGCCGAAGAAGCGCTGGCGGCTGACCAGCCAGTCGCCGTTGAGGCCGCGCACCCAGTCCGCGTAGCGGTGGCGCATGTAGTCGGGGTGCCAGACCAGCTCGTCGCCGCGGCGCAGCATCGCCTGACGCAGCTCCGCGTCCCGCCCGCCGTTGCGGATGTACCACTGGCGCGAGGAGACGATCTCGAGCGGCTTGTCGCCCTTCTCGAAGAACTTCACCGGGCGCGTGACGGGACGGACCTCGCCCTCCAGCTCGCCGCTCTCGGCGAGCATCGTCACGATCTTCTCCTTGGCGGAGAAGACGGTGGCGCCCGCGATCTCCTCGTAGCGCGCGCGGCCCGCCTCGGAGGTGATCCACTCCGGGGTCTCGCGCAGCAGGCGGCCGTCGCGGGTGATGACGGTGCGGTTGGGCAGATCGAGCTCGCGCCACCACTGGACGTCGGTCAGGTCACCGAAGGTGCAGCACATCGCGATGCCGGCGCCACGGTCCATCTCGGCGGCGGGGTGCGCGAGCACCGGGACCTCGACGTCGAACAGCGGCGAGCGGACCGTGGTGCCGAACAGCGGCTGGTAGCGCTCGTCGTCGGGGTGTGCGATGAGCGCGACGCAGGCCGGGATCAGCTCCGGGCGGGTCGTCTCGATGTACACCGGGGCGTCCGCGCCGTGGTAGGCGATCCGGTGCCACGCACCCGTGTGCTCCCGGTCCTCCAGCTCGGCCTGGGCGACCGCGGTACGGAACGTGACGTCCCACAGTGTCGGCGCCATCGAGACGTAGGCCTCGCCGCGCGCGAGGTTCCGCAGGAACGCCCGCTGGCTGATCGCACGGGCCCGGGCGTCGATGGTCTGGTAGGTGTGCGACCAGTCGACCGACAGTCCGCCGCGGCGCCACAGCGCCTCGAAGGCCTTCTCGTCCTCGGCGGTCAGCGTCTCGCACAACTCGACGAAATTGCGCCGCGAGATCGCGATCTGCTGCTTGCCCGGCTTCTCCGGCGGGGTGAAGTCCGGGTCGTAGGGCAGGCTCGGCTCGCACCGGACGCCGTAGTAGTTCTGCACGCGGCGCTCGGTCGGCAGGCCGTTGTCGTCCCACCCCATGGGGTAGAAGACGGACTTGCCGCGCATGCGCTGGAAGCGCGCCACGACGTCGGTGTGCGTGTAGCTGAAGACGTGCCCGACGTGCAGGGACCCGGAGACCGTGGGCGGCGGCGTGTCGACGGAGAAGACGTCCGCGCGCTGGGCCGTCCGGTCGAACGCGTAGGTGCCCTGCTCCTCCCATACGGCGGCCCAGGTGTCCTCGAGACCGTCGAGCGTCGGCTTCTCGGGAACCCGGGGGGACTGCGTCATGCTCCCAGTTTACGGAGGGTGTCGTCGGCGTTTCCGGGCGCGGGTCCCCCGGTCCGGCACACCTGATGGGCCGGGCGGGTGGCAGCGGTAACGCCGCGGGTGCTCGTGGGGACAGAGTGGCGGGGACCGCGCACGTGGCGGCGCGTGTACGTCTGTTCGGGGGAGTGGTTGTCGATGCACGCGCAGGATTCGCAGCAGGCCCGTCACCGGGCCACCGGAGGGCGGGGCTACGGTCGCGAGGCCGGCGGGTCGGCGTCGTACACCCCGCCGCGCCGGGAGGGCGGCCGACACCGTGCCCCCGAGGCGCCGTCGACCGAGTTCGCCGCCGTGCCGATGCAGCAGCGCGGCTCGGTCGACTCACCCCCCTCGGGCTTCCGCCGGATTCCCCCGCCCTTCCCGACGACGGGTCCGGCCTCCGGTTCGGTCCCGACGCAGGGTGGGTCGCCGGACGTCAGCGGTGGCCCACGGCGGACACCGGGGGTCAGCAGCGCGCCACAGCCGTCGGGCCCGCTGCCGGCGGTGGGGTCGCCGGACGTCAGCGGTGGCCCACGGCGGACACCGGATGTCGGCGGTGGCCCACGGCGGACACCGGGCGTCAGCAGCGCACCACAGCCGTCGGGTCCGCTGCCTGCGGTGGGGTCCGAGGACGAGCCGGTGACCGTCCCGGTCCGTCGGGCCGCGCTGGACGCCACCCGTCGTCGGGACGGGGACCGCGAGGCGGCCGTGCCCCGGCAGCGGCGTGCGGTGGATGTGTCGGAGACGCCCACGCTGCGGCCGTTGGCGGTGCGCGAGCGCGGCACCGCCGTGCGACCCGGCGCGTTCGGTACCGGCAGCTACGGCTCGACCGGCGTCGGCCCGGCCCGGAGTCGCACGCCCGCCGCCGCCCGGCAGTCGCTGCCCTGGGAGCGTCGGGCGGAGGGACGTCTCGGTCTCGTCGGGACGGTCGTCGGGGCGGTGGGTGTCCTCCTGGGCCTCGCACCTAGGTCGGGGCTGCTGCCCCGCGTGATGCCGACCGACACGCTCGGCAGTACGCCCCTGTTCAGCCTCCTCGGCGCGCTGTGCGGGGTGGCCGCGCTCGGGCTCGGCGCCTTCGCGATGTTCCGGGCCGACGGGGTGGGTCGTCCGCTGGTCCTCGGGGTGGGGTCCGCCTGCCTCGGCGCGGCCGCCGTGGTGGTGGGTCTGACGCTCTGACCTCCGGAGGACCCGTGACCGTCGGGGTGCCACGGAGTGGTCAACCCAGCGCCGACACCCGGAACCAGTCCTCCGCGACGGCCGGGTCGCCGAACACCTCGACGCCCTCGAGTCCGCGCCGTCCGGTGACCGCGGCGAGGAGGTCGACGGCCCGCCCGCGCACGGCGACGTCGGCCTTCACGTGCTCGCGGGTGATCGTCACGCCGTCGGCGCCCCGGCGGACCAGCCACTCGCCGTCCGGGGCGTCGGTCACGTGCAGGTGGATCGAGGCGTCCCCGCGCAACCGTCGGGAGCCACTCCGGTAGGCGGCCAGCAGGTCGTACCACTCGGCGATGCCGTCGACGGCGACCTCCGGGGTCACGTCGGCGAGCGGCGCGAATCCCACCGCGAGCTCGGCGTCGAGCCGGTGCACCAGCGTCTCGTGCAGCTGGCGCCGCGCCCAGAACGCGACCGTGACCGGCCCGACGAAGCCGCCGACCTCGCGCTGCGGGTCACCGGCGTCGAGCGTCGTCGCCAGGGCGGACGCCCCCTGCAGCAGCCAGGTCGCCACCTCGTCGCGGGACGCCGGCGGCTCGCCATCGGGAATCTCGGCGTCGCGCGGCACCATGCGCTCCGCCCCGCTCCCGATCGTCATGACGACCCGCCGGTGCACCTGGCCGAGATGGCGGGCCAGGTCCCGGACGGTCCAGCCGGGGCACGTCGGTACGGGCGCGGCGAGGTCGTCGCCCGCGGCCGGCGCGCTCACCGCGTCGGCGAACGCGGCGGCCTGGAGGAGCAGCTGATCGGGCACGACCGTGAGCCTGCCCTACGGCGCGACCAGGCTCACCACGAGTTCCCCGTCGTCGTCCTCCGCGGAGTAGGCGGCGACGTCGTCCACGTCGCCGCCGGAGACGCACGAGCCGGAGGCCAGCTCGAAGCGGTGGTTGTGCAGCGGGCACATCACCACCTCGCCGTCGAGCAGCCCGTCCGCGAGCGGCCCGCCGCGGTGCGGGCAGATCGCCCGCAGCGCGTACAGGCCGCCCGACCGCGGACGGAAGACCGCCACCGGTTCGTCCCCGACGAGGAAGGCCCGGCCCTCCCCGACGGGGATCTGGTCCACCGGCCCGAGCCGGACCGAGACGGCCTCGTCCGACGCCGTCACGCCGGGGCCCCCTCGGAGGACCGCACCGGGACCTGCGGCAGCGGGATCAGGGGCAGCGCGTCGTGGAACTGGCCCGGCGTCGCCTCGTCCTGGTCGGCCGCCCACGGGTCGACGTAGGCGTCGACCGCCGCCTGCATGCGCTCGTCGAGCTCGGCGGCGATGCCCTCGGTGTCGTCGACGATCACGCCGATGAGGTAGTCCAGGCCCATGCGCGGGACGAAGTCGTACGTGCGCTCGAGCCAGTTGGCGTGCTCGCGGTAGTACTGCAGGAACCGCCCGGTGAGCTGCACGGCCGCGTCGTGGGAGTCGACCGTGGCGAGGATGTCGCCCTTGCGGATCGTCGCGCCGGCTGCGCCGCCCACGTAGATCTGCCACTGACCGCCCTCGACGGCCACGATCCCGACGTCCTTGACCATCGACTCCGCGCAGTTGCGGGGGCAGCCGGACACCGCGAGCTTCATCTTCGCGGGGCCCTCGATGCCCTTGAACCGCTCCTCGATGTCGATCCCGAGCCGGGTGGAGTCGCCGAGCCCGAACCGGCAGAAGTCGGTGCCGACGCAGGTCTTCACCGTCCGGAAGCTCTTGCCGTAGGCCCAGCCCGAGGGCATCTCGAGGTCGGCCCAGACCTCCTGCAGCTTCTCCTTCGGCACACCGAGCAGGTCGATCCGCTGGCCACCGGTGAGCTTGACCATCGGGATGTCGTGCTTGTCGGCGACGTCGGCGATGCGGCGCAGCTGGTCCGGCGAGGTCACCCCGCCCGACATCCGCGGGACCACCGAGAACGTCCCGTCGCGCTGGATGTTGGCGTGCACCCGGTCGTTGATGAACCGGCCGTCGCGTTCGTCGACGTAGTCGTCGGGCCACATCATCCGCAGCAGCGCCGTGAGCCCCATCTTGGAGGCGACGTCGTCGCGGCCCTCCGGGGCGAGCGCCGCGAACACCGCGGACACGCTCTTCAGCTCCTGCGCCCGGATCTCCTGCATCAGCGTGGGCTTGTCCAGCGGGATGCCCGGCACGTAGTACGAGTCGGCCGGGTCCTCCGCGCCCGCGCCGCCCAGCGCGGCCTCGACGACCTCACGGACGAGGCCCTTGCACGACCCGCACCCCTTGCCGGCGCGCGTCGCGTCCATGCAGGCCGAGACGGTCTCGGCGCCGTCGTGGACGCAGCCGACCAGGTCGCCCTTCGAGACGCCGTTGCAGTTGCAGATCTGGGTGTCGTCGGGCAGGTCGGCCGCGGACGCCGAGTCGTCGGCGGACCCGAGGTCGAACAGCAGCTTCACCCGCTCCTCGGGCAGCGCCGAGCGCGAGTCGAAGGCCTGGGTCAGGGCGGCGACCTTGGAGACGTCGCCGACCAGGGTCGCCCCGATCAGCGTGCCGTCGCGGATGATCACCGTCTGGTAGACGCCGCGTCCGGTCTCGGAGAACTGCACGAACTCGTCGGACTCCCGCTCCGGGGTCTTCACGCCCATCTGGGCGACGTCGACGCCGGCGACCTTGAGCTTCGTCGTGAGCCGCGAGCCGTGGTAGGCCGCGTCCGGGTCGGCCCCGGTGATGACGTCGGCGAGGACGGCGGCCTGCTCCCAGAGCGGCCCGACCACGCCGTAGACCTCACCGCGGTGCTGGGCGCACTCCCCGACGACGAAGATGTCGTCGTCGTCCACCGAGCGCATCCGGTCGTCGACCACGATCGCCCGCTGCGTCTCCAGGCCGCTGAGCACCGCCAGGCCGATGTTCGGCCGGATGCCCGCGGTGACGACCACCATGTCGCAGTCGAGGTCGGACCCGTCGGTGAAGCGCACGCCGGAGACGGCGCCGTCGGTCACGAGGATCTCCGAGGTCTTGACCCCGAGGTGCATGTGCATGCCCATGTCCTCGAGCTTCGAGCGCAGCACCTTCGACGCCGAGGCCTCGAGCTGCTGGTTCATCAGCACCTCGGTCGGGTGCACGACGTGCACGGCGAGCCCGTGCGCCTGCAGCCCCGCCGCGGCCTCCAGCCCGAGCAGGCCGCCGCCGATCACCACGGCCGTGCGGGCGTCCGCGACGTGCTCGAGCATGCCGTTGGCGTCGTCGAGCGAGCGGAAGCCGAAGACACCCGGCGTCAGGTCGGTCTTCGAGGCCCACATGCCGTCCATCGGCGGGAAGAACGAGCGGCTGCCGGTGGCGAGGACGAGGGTGTCGTACCCGGTGACCGACCCGTCGTCGCCCATGACGACCTTCGCGTGCCGGTCGATCCGCACGATGCGCACCCCGGCGTGCAGCGTGATGCCGTTGTCGGTGTACCAGTCGACGGGGTTGAGGAAGAGCTCGTCGTCGTCGAACCCGTCCGCGTCCTCGTTGTCCACCGCCTCGCCCGCGGCGTTGGCCAGCACCTCGGAGAGCAGGATGCGGTTGTAGTTGCCGTAGGGCTCGTCGCCGAAGACGGTGATGTCGAACAGCTCCGACCCGCCGCGCGCGAGGATCTCCTCGAGGGCGCGCGCCCCGGACATCCCGTTCCCGACGACGACCAGCTTCGCGCGGCTCCCGCCGTCGGTCTGCTGCTCCGGTTCCGCGAGAGCCGTCATCAGACCTCCACCAGGCCGCAGTCGACGACGAGCGTGCCGGACACCCCGGCGGGGGCCGCGAAGTGGATCTCCACGGTGCTGCCCGCGAGCAGGTCCTCGACCACCCGCAGCGAGACGTGCATGTCGCTCTTCGCGCCCACCGGCAGCCACCGCGCGGGAGCGCCGTCGAACGCCAGCACCACCGACGCGAGCTCGTCGGAGGAGTTGCCGGCCCGGACGTAGAGCACCTGGCCGGTGACCCCCTCGGGCACCGTGTAGGTCAGGGAGGGGTGCAGGAGGGCCGGTTTGTCCAGGCCCTGCCCCTCGAAGGCGAACGCGCCCTGCAGGAAGCGCGGCGTCGTCATCATGTGCCGGGGTCCTCTCCGGTGGTGGCTTCGAGGGCGACGGCGCAGACCTTGAACTCCGGCATCCGCGACGCCGGGTCGAGCGCTGGGTTGGTCAGCGCGTTGATGGTCTGCTCGTCGCCCCAGTGGAACGGGGCGAAGACGGTGTCGGTCCGGATCTCGCGGGACAACCGCACGCGCATCCGCGCGGTGCCACGCCGGGTCCGCAGGCGGACGTCGGCGCCGTCGGCGAGCCCGAGGTGGGCGGCCAGGTCGGGGTGGATCTCGACGGCGGGGCCGGGCTCGGCGTCGAGCAGGGCCTTCGTCCGCCGGGTCTGGGTGCCGGACTGGTAGTGGGAGCGGGACCGCCCGGTCGTCAGGCGGTAGGGGTACTCGTCGTCGGGGTCCTCGGCGGCGGCCCGGTGGTGGACCACGTGGAAGCGGGCCCGGCCGTCCGGGGTGGCGAACCGCTCGCGGAACAGACGCGGGGTGCCCTCGTGCTCCGGATCGGGGCACGGCCAGAAGACACCGCGCTCGGCCTCGATGCGCTCGTAGGTGATGCCGGCGTAGTCGGCCTTCCCGCCGGCCGAGGCCCGCCCCAGCTCCTCGAACACCGTCTCCGGGTCGTCGGAGAAGTGCTCGCCCCGGCCGAGACGTCCCGCGAGGTCGTTCAGGACCTCGAGATCCGAACGGACCCCGGACGGCGGCGTCACGGCACGCCGTCGCCGCAGGACCCGGCCCTCGAGGTTGGTCATCGTGCCCTCCTCCTCGGCCCACTGGACACAGGGCAGGACGACGTCGGCGAGCTCGGCGGTCTCCGAGAGGAACATGTCGGAGACCACGAGGAAGTCCAGCGACCGCAGCCGCTCGCGCACGTGTCCGGCGCGGGGGGCGCTGACGACGACGTTCGACGCCATGATCATCAGCGCGCGCACGCCGCCGTCGGTGCCGAGCCGGTCGAGCATCTCGTAGGCCGAGAGCCCGGGCTGCGGCAGCTCGTCGGGGTCGACGCCCCAGACACCCGCCACGTGGGCGCGGGCGGCCGGGTCGGCGAGCATCCGGTAGCCGGGCAACTGGTCGGCCTTCTGGCCGTGCTCCCGCCCGCCCTGCCCGTTGCCCTGCCCGGTGACCGTCGCCCAGCCCGAGTACGGCCGGCCCGGCAGGCCCAGGGCGAGGGCGAGGTTGATCCACGCGAGCGCGGTGTCCGAGCCCTTCGCGTGCTGCTCGGCGCCGCGCGCGGACAGGATCATCGTGGCCCGCGACTCCGCGAGCAGGCGCACCGTGCGCTCCATGACCCGCACCGGCACCCCGGTGATGCGCTCGACCCGGTCGGGCCAGTACTGCCGGGCGGCGCGCTTCACCGCGTCCCAGCCCGTCGTCCGGGCCGCGACGTAGGCGGTGTCGACGAGCCGCAGCTTGATCGCGAGGTGCAGCAGGCCGTTGGCCAGCGCGAGGTCGGTGCCGGGCACGGGCTGCAGGTGGACGTCGGCGGCCGCGGCGGTGGCGGTGTACCGGGGGTCGACGACGATGTGCCGGGCCCCGCGCTCCCGGCCCGCGGCGAACCAGCGCATCGCGGGCGGCATCGTGTCGGCGGGGTTGGAGCCGACGAGCAGCACCGTGTCCGCCCGGGCGACGTCGGCCAGCGGGAACGGCAGGCCGCGGTCGATGCCGAACGCCTTGTTCGACGCGGCGGCGGCGCTCGACATGCAGAACCGGCCGTTGTAGTCGATCGCGGCGCTGCGCAACGCGACCCGCACGAACTTCCCCGCCTGGTAGGCCTTCTCGTTGGTCAGCCCGCCGCCGCCGAACAGTCCGGCGGCGTCGCGGCCGTAGCGCTCCTGGGCGACGGTGAGCCCGTCCACCACCCGCGTGAGCGCCTCGTCCCACGTGGCCTCGCGGAACGGCTCGTCGCGGTGGTCGCGCACCAGCGGGGTGGTCAGCCGGTCGGGGTGGGCGAGCAGCTCGGCCGAGCTGAGCCCCTTCTCGCAGAGCCCGCCGCGGTTCGTCGGGAAGTTCGCGCCCTCGACCTCGTAGCCCCCGCCGTCGCTCTCCGGGCGTGGCGTGAGCGTCATGCCGCACTGCAGCGAGCAGTACGGGCAGTGCGTCAGCACGGGGAGGGACACAACGCTCCACGTTGCGGGCCGGGCGTTTCGCGCCCGTTACGTCGGCGCTACGCCTCCGGAAGCCGGTGTGAGGCGTCGGTGATCGGTGCGACGGTCGTCATCTCGATCGTTCAGCCTGCCTCGATGCGAGACAGGTCACATGCTGGACAACAGCGTCGGTCTAGTGTCCGCCGCACGGCCGTCGGCGCACCCGGCGGTCGGAGCAGGCCCCGGACCGGGGCCCCACGAGAAGGGGCGCGAGCGTGCGCATCGGTGTCCCCCGGGAGACCCGGGAACGCGAGACCCGGGTGGCGGCCACCCCCGCCACCGTGATCGGGCTGCAGAACCTCGGCTGGACGGTGACGGTCGAGCCGGGCGCGGGGGTGCGGGCCGACTTCCCCGACGACGCCTACGTCGCGGCCGGCGCGGAGATCGGCGACCCGTGGTCGGCCGACGTCGTCCTCGCCCTCAACACCCCGGCCCCGGCGGACCTCGCCCGCCTGCAGGAACGCGCGACGCTGATCTGCCGCGTCGCCCCCGCGCAGAACGCCGAGCTGGTCGCCGACCTCGCCGGCCGGGGCATCACGGTGCTGGCCACCGACGCGGTGCCGCGCATCTCGCGCGCCCAGTCCCTCGACGTGCTCAGCTCCATGGCGAACATCGCGGGCTACCGCGCGGTGATCGAGGCCGCCAACCACTTCGGCCGGTTCTTCACCGGTCAGGTCACCGCCGCCGGCAAGGTGCCGCCGGCGAAGGTCCTGGTCGCCGGGGCGGGCGTCGCCGGCCTCGCCGCCATCGGCGCGGCCTCCTCGCTGGGCGCCATCGTGCGCGCCACCGACCCGCGCCCGGAGGTCGCCGAGCAGGTCAGCTCCCTCGGCGGGGACTTCCTGACGGTGGACGTGGAGCAGGAGCGCTCCACCGACGGCTACGCCCGGGCCACCTCCGAGGCCTACGACCGGCGCGCCGCCGAGATCTACTCCGAGCAGGCCGCCGACGTCGACATCATCATCACGACCGCCCTCATCCCCGGGCGCGCCGCGCCGCGGCTGATCACCGCGGCCGACGTCGCCGCGATGCGGCCGGGCTCGGTCGTCGTCGACATGGCGGCCGGGATGGGCGGCAACGTCGAGGGCTCGGTGCCCGACGAGGTCGTGGTCACCCCCAACGGCGTCACGATCATCGGCGACACCGACCTCGCCGCCCGCCTCCCCGCGCAGGCCTCCCAGCTCTACGGCACCAACCTGGTCAACCTGCTCAAGCTGCTGACGCCGGAGTCCGACGGCGAGCTCGTCCTCGACCTCGACGACGTCGTCCAGCGCGGCATGACGGTGGCCCACGACGGCGCCGTCATGTGGCCGCCGCCCCCGGTGTCGGTCTCGGCCGCACCCCCGCCCGCGCCCGCCCCCGAGGTGCCCTCGCCCGCCGTCGAGCCGGCCAGGCCCCGGTCGGCGGCGTGGGGCTACGGCGCGATCGCCGTCGGGCTCGCGCTGCTGTTCGTCGCCACCGCGTTCGCCCCGGCGGAGCTCGCCACCAACCTCACCGTGTTCGTGCTGGCCGTCGTCATCGGCTACTACGTGATCGGCAAGGTGCACCACGCGCTGCACACGCCGCTGATGTCGGTCACCAACGCCATCTCGGGCGTCGTGATCGTCGGGGCGCTCGTGCAGTTCGGGGCGCACGGGACGCTCGTCTCGGTCCTCGCGTTCGTCGCGATCGTGCTCGCCAGCATCAACATCGTCGGGGGCTTCGCGGTGACCCGCCGCATGCTCGCCATGTTCACGAAGGGCCCCGCCGCATGAGCCCCGAAACGGCGGCCACCGCCGCCTACATCGTCGCCGCGCTGCTCACCGTCATGAGCCTCGCCGGCCTGTCGAAGCACGAGACCGCCCGCAACGGCGTCGTCTACGGCATCGCCGGTATGACGGTGGCCCTGGTCGCCACCGTCGTCCTCGCGGCGAACTCGCTCGAGGCCGGCGCGGTCGCGCTCATGATCGCGGGCTTCGTCATCGGCGGTGGGGTCGGCCTGTGGCGGGCCCGCGTCGTCGAGATGACCGGCATGCCCGAGCTCATCGCCCTGCTGCACAGCTTCGTCGGCCTCGCCGCCGTGCTCGTCGGCTGGAACGGCTACCTCGAGGTGGAGGCCGTCGGCGCCGCGCAGACGACGGTGCCGCCGGAGCTGCTCGGCATCCACTCGGTGGAGGTCGGCGTCGGGGTGTTCATCGGCGCCGTGACCTTCACCGGCTCGATCGTCGCCTTCGGCAAGCTGTCCGGGCGCATGAAGTCGCGGCCGCTGGCCCTGCCGGGCAAGAACGCGCTGAACCTCGGGGCGCTCGTCGCCTTCGCCGCGCTCACGGTCGCCTTCGTCCTGGCACCCTCGCTCGGCGTGATGATCGCGATCACCGCGGTCGCCCTCGGGCTCGGCTGGCACCTGGTGGCGTCGATCGGCGGCGGCGACATGCCCGTCGTCGTGTCGATGCTCAACAGCTACTCGGGCTGGGCCGCGGCGGCGTCGGGCTTCCTGCTCAACAACACGCTGCTGATCGTCACCGGCGCGCTCGTCGGCTCCTCCGGTGCGTACCTGTCCTACGTCATGTGCCAGGCGATGAACCGCTCGTTCCTGTCGGTCATCGCCGGCGGGTTCGGCGTGGAGTCCGGGACCGCCGCCGCCGACGTCGAGGGCGAGCACCGCGAGGTCCAGGCCGACGAGGTCGCGGAGATGCTGCGCGAGGCGGCGTCGGTCGTCATCACCCCCGGCTACGGCATGGCCGTGGCGCAGGCGCAGTACCCGGTGGCGGACCTGACGCGGAAGCTGCGGGACAAGGGCGTCGAGGTCCGCTTCGGCATCCACCCCGTCGCGGGCCGCCTGCCGGGGCACATGAACGTGCTCCTCGCCGAGGCCAAGGTCCCCTACGACATCGTCCTGGAGATGGACGAGATCAACGACGACCTCGCCTCCACCTCGGTCGTCCTCGTCATCGGCGCGAACGACACGGTGAACCCCGCGGCGATGGACGACCCGGGCAGCCCGATCGCCGGCATGCCCGTCCTGCGGGTGTGGGAGGCGAAGAACGTCGTCGTGTTCAAGCGCTCCATGGCCGTCGGCTACGCGGGCGTGCAGAACCCGCTGTTCTTCCGCGAGAACACGTCGATGATCTTCGGGGACGCGAAGAAGCGGGTCGAGGACATCCTCGCCGCGCTGTAGGTCCCCGGACCTGACGAACGGGTCGTTCGTGCCGATAGAGGCCACGAACGACCCGTTCGTCAGGTCGCGGAGAGCGCTCAGACGGCCGCGAGCGACACGGCGCCCAGGGCCTCGGCCACGAGGCGGACGGACTGCCGGCGCTCCGCCGGGTCGTGGATCGCCGTCGTGATCATCAGCTCGTCGGCGTCGGCCTCCCGTGCCTTGCGCGCGAGGTCCTCGGCGACCTGCTCGGGGGTGCCGACCGACACCTTCCCGGCCATCGAGCGGGCGATGTGCTCCTCGGCGGCGGACCAGTCGTGGGCCAGCGCCTCCTCCGGGCTCGGCAGCGGGCCGGGGTTGCCGGTGCGCAGCCGGGCCATCGAGAGGGCGTTCGCCCGGCCGAGGGCCCGGGCCCGCTCCGGGTCGGGGTGGGCGATCGCGGCCGCGCCGAGGATGACGTGCGGCTCCTGCGCGCCGGCGGCCGTGCTCGGGCGGAACGACGACCGGTAGATGCGGGTGGCCTCGCCGGCGTCCGCGCCGCCGAAGTGCCCCGCGTACGCGTACCCGGTGCCGAACGCCGCCGCGGCCTGGGCGCCGTAGTAGCTGGACCCGAGGATCCAGACCGGCGGCAGCGGCACGTCGTCGGGGGCGGCGACGATCCCGGCGAAGGGGTGGTCGGCCCCGAAGCCGTCCACGTAGCCGCGGAGCTCGGCGAACTGGTCGGGGAAGTCGTCGGCGGTCAGCGCCTCGTGCGAGCGGCGCAGCGCGATCGCGGTGCGGGGGTCGGTACCAGCGCCCGGCCGAGGCCGAGATCGATGCGGTCGGGGTAGAGCCCCGCGAGCGCGCGGAAGGTCTCGGCCACCTTCAGCGGGCTGTGGTTCGGCAGCATGATCCCGCCGGAGCCGACCCGGATGGTGGTGGTGGCGCTCGCGACGGCGGCGATCATCACCTCGGGCGCGGAGCTCGCGACGCTCGCGATGCCGTGGTGCTCGGCGAGCCAGTAGCGGCGGTATCCGGCGGCCTCCGCGGTGCGGGCGAGCTCGACGGTGTCGTGCAGGGCCTGCGAGGCGGGCGCACCGGAGGGGACCGGGGAGAGGTCGAGAACCGAGATCGGGATGCCCATGTGGGAGTCCAACGCCGGATCGGTGGGCCGGGATTCCCGACCGGCACCGACCCGGCGTCGGGATCGCTCAGCCCTCCGGGAGGTCCGGCATCCGCACCGCGCAGGCGTTGGTCGCCTCCGAGGTGATGCCGTCGAGGTCCGTCCGGACGGTGGCGTGGAACCGGCTCACCAGCTGATCCAGGCCCACGGTGAAGGAGATCTCCATGATCTGCTTCGTGTCGAAGTGCTCCGACAGCTTCTTGTAGATGTCATCGCTGATCGGCTGCATCCAGGTGGACGTCCGCGCGAACACGATGATCGCCTCCTCGGGGGGCGAGAACATGCCCTCCGGGAGCGGGTCGTCGAGGAGGTGGCTCATCTCCTCGTCGGTCAACCCCGATGCTCGACCGAGCACCACGTGGGTCGGCGTTCAATAGAAGCAGTTGTTCGCCATCGCGCTGGTCAGGTACGGGAGCTCCCGCATCCTCGCCGTCGGCAGCGAGTTGTCGAAGTACACGGTGGTGGCGAGGGCCATGAACTGCTCCATGGCCACCGGGTGGTTCGACAGGGCACGGTGCACGTTGAGCAGCCCGACGTCGGGCTGGGCGGCGTGCACGGCCTCGAGCAGTGCCTTCGCGTGCGGGTCGAGGCCGGGGTCGTCGGGATCGTTCAGCGGTACGCGGGCCACGGGGGCCACCTTCCGATCGGGTTCAGCTGGCCCGTCGATGCTGCGAAGGCGACGTTGCGCGCACGTTGACGGCGGATCACATCGGCGGGACCAGGAGTGTCAGCAGGTCCTCGCGGCCGAACATCCGTGCGGTGTCGACGGCGGTCGGGTGGCCGCTCAGCGGGTCCGCCCCGGCGTCGACCAGCGCCCGCACGACGTCGTCCTCGCCCTTGAACACCGCACCTGCCAGCGGGGCCTGGCCGCGGTCGTTCACGCGGTCCACGTCGGCGCCGCGGGCGGTCAGTGCGCGGACCGCGGGCGCGTGCCCGTGGTAGGCGGCGAGCATGAGCAGCGTGTCGCCGGCGTCGTTCGTGAGGTTGACCGGAACCCCGGCGTCGACGTAGGCGGCCAGCGTGTCGGCGTCGCCGTGCCGGGCCATGTCGAACACCCGGCCGGCGAGCTCGGAGACCTCCGTGGGGGGTTCGCTCACCGGACCACCCGCTCAGGTCCGCGAGAGCGGCGCCGCCGTGTCGGGGTCGGGCGTCGGATCCGGGGTCTCCTCGCCGTCGTCGTCGCGCCCCCATCCGCAGTAGGGGCACCAGGGCTCGACGCGGCGGTGCAGCACGGTCAGGGCCATCGTGCCCAGCGGCAGCAGCAGCACGAGGTCGCCCCAGCCGGGCCGGATCAGCAGCCCGGCCACCACGCCCACGGCGGCCGTGACGATGAGCATGACGATGCCGGCCGTGGTGGTGGCGGAGTGGAAGAGGCGCAGCCAGCGTCGCCGGCGCTCGACGACCTGGGCCGGGTCCGCCGGGCTCTCGGCGATGCACCGCAGGCAGAGCCGGTCGTCGTGGGCGAGCGTGAACAGCTGCACGACGATGAACACCAGCACCGCGCCGAGGGACACGAGGCTCGCGTCGCGCAGGTCGGAGAAGCCCGCCACGATCGCCACCACGATCAGCGGGCCGCCGACGAGCAGCGGGTGGTGCGCGATCGTGGCGCGGAAGCGCACGAGGGCCGAGTCGCGCCCCTCGTCGTCGTGGCTGCCCGCCACGGCGTCCCCGTCCCTGTGTCGGTCCACGCAGCGACCCCTTCCCCACCGGTGAAGGCAGCGTATGGGGCGCGGGGCCGACCCGCGACCGCCCATGCCGGATGGATACCGATCGGCGGAACGGCTCACCCCCGGGCGAGCAGGAGCGGCACGCGTTGCTCGGCGGAGGTCAGCGACCCGTGGTGCCCGACGAGCGCGGTCTCGCGGGGCTCGTTGCGGGAGCGCACCAGCGTCCAGTTCCCCCGGGCCGCGGCGACCACGTCACCGATCCGGCCGCGGGCGGTGTCGGTGACGGTCGGGCCGAACCAGCCGCCGTCGACGGCCTCCTCGCGCGAGACCACCCAGGCGGCGTCGGCGAGCTCCGTCCGCCACGCGGCGAGGACGTCGTCGGCGGCGCCGACCCGGGCGTGGACGTGCCGGACCCGGGTCTCCCCGGCCAGGCGGCGCACGCCGCTGAGCAGGGTGGGGGTGTGGTCGAGGTCGACCTGCCACCCCCGGTCGGTGGCGACCATCCCGTGGTCGGCCACGACGAGGAGCACCGCGCCCGGCCGGAGACACTCCGCGATCGCCGCGACGAGCCGGTCGATCACCTGCAGCTGCATCCGCCACGGCAGCGACCCGGGGCCGTGCTTGTGGCCGATCGTGTCCAGGTCGCCGTGGTAGGCGTAGACGAACGCGCGCTCGTCGGCCTCGACGGCGAGCCCGTGCAGGACCTCGGCGGCGAGGTCGCCCAGGGCGGACACGCCGTGGAAGCGCCCACCCCGCAGGGCGGCGCGGGTCAGGCCGGAGCGGCGCTGGACCTCCGGGGCCACCTGGGTCACGGCGACCCCGGCCCGCAGCGCCCGCTGCAGCACGGTGGGCAGCGGTTGCACCTGCTCGGGCGGGAGGTCGGCGATCAGGTCGACCGGGTCGGTCGCGCCGTGCGCGCACCAGCGCAGGGTGTTCAGGACGACGTCCGGTGCGGCGTCCGGCTCGGCCAGCGGCGGCACGGCCATCGAGTAGCCCTCGATGCCGTGGGCGCCCGGCGGGAGCCCGGTGCCGAGCGAGGTGATGCTGACGGCCGTCGTGGCCGGGAAGCAGGCGGTCAGCCCCCGGGAGGACGTGCCTCGCGCGAGGTCGTGCAGCGCCGGGGCGTCGTGCGGGTGGGCGGCGAGGAGGTCGGCGCCCAGCCCGTCCACGAGGAGCACCGCGGCGGCGCTGACGTCGTCGGGGTGGCGGGCGACGCCGAGGGTGTCGGTGAAGCCCGGCACCCCCAGCGCCGCCGCCATCGAGGGCATGACCTCGGCGAGCGTGCCGTGCCCGTACGCAGGGAGGAACGGCCGCTCGGTCATGGCGCGGAATCGTAGGGTGGCTCCGCCCCGTGAGCATTCTCCGTGGCTCCTGCCACGGAACGTGCTCACCCGGTGGAGACCACCTGCTCCGGCGCCGTGCCCTCCGGCACCCGGGTGGCGTGGTAGTCCTCGCCGCGGGTGTGGTCGGCGCCCTCGCGCGTCCCGGCGGCGCGCAGGGCCAGCGTCATTACGACGGCCACCACGAGATTGCCGATCAGCGCCACGGCCCCGACGTAGATCTGCACCTTGGAACCGTCGAACGGGGCCCAGCCGAACAGGTTCAGCTTGCCCAGCGCGAGCGCCGACCCGCCGAAGTGCTGCTTGCCGTTCGCCGGGTTGGGGATGCCGTTGAGCATGATCATCCCCCAGATCAGGCCGACGGCCCACCCGGCGAGCAGGGCCCACCGGTGGAACCAGCGGGTGTAGAGCGCGATCGCCACCGCGGGCAGCGTCTGCAGGATGATCACGCCGCCGATGAGCTGCAGGTCGACCGAGAACTGCGGGTCGACCACCACGATGAACAGCACGGCGCCCACCTTGACCACCAGCGACGCGAGCTTGGCCTGACGGGCCTCGTCGCGCGGCGTCGCGTCGCGGCGCAGGAACTCCTTGTAGATGTTGCGCGTCCACAGGTTGGCCGCGGCGATCGACATGATCGCGGCCGGGACGAGCGCGCCGACGCCGATGGCGGCGAAGGCGACGCCCGCGAACCACGCCGGGAACTGGCCCGCGAACAGCGCCGGGACGATCGTGTTCGAGTCCGGCCGGCCCGTGGAGCCGTTGACGATCGGCTTGGTGCCGGCCGCGATGGCCACGTAGCCGAGCAGGGCGAGCAGGGCCAGCAGGAACGAGTAGGCCGGCAGCGCGGTCATGTTCCGGCGGATCGTCGACCGGCTCGACGACGACAGGACGCCGGTCACCGAGTGCGGGTAGAGGAACAGCGCCAGCGCCGACCCGAGGGCCAGCGTCGCGTACTGCAGCTGGTTGTTCGCGGTCAGCAGCGTCGACCCGGCCGGCTGCCCCGTCGTCGGCGAGGGCTGGGCGAGCTTCGTCGCCCCGGCCTGGAAGATCGCGCCGAACCCGCCGAGCTTCAGCGGCAGGTAGATGATCGCGACGAGGATGACGATGTAGATCAGGACGTCCTTGACCACCGCGATCAGCGCCGGCGCCCGGAGCCCGGACTGGTAGGTGTAGGCCGCGAGCACCACGAACGCGACGAACAGCGGGGCGTGGCCCCAGAACCCGGACCCGTTGAGCCCGATCGTGCGCAGCACGGCCTCGAGCCCGGCGAGCTGCAGGGCGATGTAGGGCATCGTCGCGACGATGCCGGTGATCGCGATCGCGAGCGCCAGCAGCGGCGAGTCGTAGCGGCCGCGGACGAAGTCGGCGGGGGTGACGTAGCCGTGCACCCGGGAGACCGACCACAGCCGCAGCAGCGGCAGCATCACCAGCGGGAACGCGATGATCGTGTACGGCACCGCGTAGAAGCCCAGCGCGCCCGAGGAGAACAGCAGCGCCGGGATCGCGACGAACGTGTAGGCGGTGTAGAGGTCGCCACCGAGCAGGAACCAGGTGACCCAGGACCCGAAGCGACGCCCGCCGAGCCCCCACTCGTCGAGGTGCTCGAGGTCGTCGGCGCGCCGCCAGCGGCTCGCCATGAATCCCATGACCGCGACGGCGACGAACAGCAGCAGGAAGACGACCAGCTGGATGACCTGCGCGCTCGTCACCGGTCCCCCTCCTCGTCGTCGTGCCGGGTCACGAGGTGGACCGCGAGCGTGCAGATGATGCCGATCGGGATCACCGCGATCTGGAACCAGTAGAAGAACGGCAACCCGAGCAGGGTCGGCTCCGTCGCGTTGAACAGCGGCGTGATCAGGCTGATGAGCGGGACGAGCAGGAGCAGGTTCCAGGCCCGGAAGCGGAACGCGGGCCTCGCGGGGGCGGGCTCGGGTGTCTCCGGGTCGGCGACGGATGACGACATCGGCGGTCCTGTCGGGGGCGTACTCGTTCGGTGGACGCGCGGATGTTAGGCGCGTGTACAGGTACGCACCAGAGGTCTCCTACCGCGCGACCTCTTCCGACCCCGATGTCCGGTTCCGCTTCCGACGTCGGGACTCGCGCCAGATGAGAACCGCAGCGACGATCACGACGACGGGGACCGGGCCCCAGGCGAGGTAGCGCGCCACGGTCTGCAGGGAGAGGGCGAAGACGTAGCCGAGCAGCACGCAGCCGCCGCCCCAGAGGATCCCGCCGACGGCGTTCCACGGCAGGAACGTCCGCAGGTAGGGCATGCGGGCCATCCCGGCCATGCCGGGGACGAGCGCGCGCAGCAGGGCGGTACCGCGCCCGAGCAGCACGGCCTTGCCGCCGTGGCGGTGCAGGAAGTCCTCGGTGGCCTGCCAGCGGTGCTCGCCGACGAACCGACCCGCCCGGGAGGCCTGCAGCCGGGGCCCGACGAGCCGACCGACCTCGTAGCCCACCGAGTCGCCGGCGATCGCGCACAGGATCGCGACGACGATCATCGGGACCAGGCCGATGATCCCCTCGTGGGCGGCGAACCCGGCCACCAGCAGGGCGGTCTCGCCCGGGAGCACCACGCCCACCATGACGGCGGCCTCGGCGAACGCGAGGCCGCCCGCGATCACGTAGAGCCAGGGACCGACGCTCTCGCCGATGCCGCGCAGGTACTCGAGCACGTGATCCATCGTGCCGCAGCCGCGCGACCCGGCGTCGGGAAGACCCCCCGGACATGCGTGAGGGGAACCCTCGGGCCACACGAGCGCCCGAGGGTTCCCCTCACGTGCGTCGGATTAGGCGGACAGCCGCTGCTTGAGCGCCTCGAGCTCGTCGCGCATCGAGGTGGGCAGCGAGTCACCGATCTTGTCGAACCACTCCTCGATGAGGGGCAGCTCCTCGCGCCACTCGTCGAGGTCCACGCGCAGCGAGGCCTCGATGTCCTCGCGCGGCTCGGAGAGCCCCTCGAGGTCGAGCTGGTCGGCGGACGGGACGTGGCCGATCGCCGTCTCGGTGGCGGCGGCCTTGCCCTCGAGCCGCTCGATGATCCACTTCAGGACGCGGCTGTTCTCGCCGAATCCGGGCCACAGGAAGCGGTTGTCCTCGCCCCGGCGGAACCAGTTGACGTAGAAGATCGACGGCAGCTTGGTGACGTCGGCGCTCTTGCCCACGTTCACCCAGTGCTGGAAGTAGTCGCCGACGTTGTAGCCGAGGAACGGCAGCATGGCCATCGGGTCGCGGCGGACCTGGCCCTTGCCGCCCTTGGCCGCGGCGGTCATCTCGCTCGACATCGTGGCGCCCATGAAGGTGCCGTGCTGCCAGTCGAAGGACTCGGTGACCAGCGGGATCGTGGTCTTGCGGCGGCCGCCGAACAGGATGGCCGAGATCGGCACGCCCTGTGGGTCCTCCCACTCGTCCGCGACGACGGGGCACTGCGAGATCGGCACGGTGTAGCGCGAGTTCGGGTGCGCGGCGGGCTTCGCCGAGCCCGGCGTCCACTCGTCGCCGGTCCACGAGGTCAGGTGCTGGGGGTCGCCCTCCAGGCCCTCCCACCAGATGTCGCCGTCGTCGGTCAGCGCGACGTTGGTGAACAGCGCGTTCCCGTGCTCGATGGTCCGCATCGCGTTCGGGTTGGTGTTCCAGTTCGTGCCCGGCGCGACGCCGAAGAAGCCGTACTCGGGGTTGACCGCGTACAGCCGGCCGTCCTCGCCGAAGCGCATCCAGGCGATGTCGTCGCCGACGGTCTCGGCGCGCCAGCCCGGGACGGTGGGCTGGAGCATCGCGAGGTTCGTCTTGCCACAGGCCGACGGGAAGGCGGCGGCGACGTAGTACGCCTTGTCCTCGGGGCTGATCAGCTTGAGGATCAGCATGTGCTCGGCGAGCCAGCCCTCGTCGCGCGCCATCACCGAGGCGATGCGCAGCGCGTAGCACTTCTTGCCCAGCAGGGCGTTGCCGCCGTAGCCGGAGCCGAAGCTCCAGATCTCCCGGGTCTCCGGGAAGTGGCTGATGTACTTCGTCTCGTTGCAGGGCCACGCCACGTCGGCCTGGCCCGGCTCGAGCGGCGCGCCGAGGGAGTGCAGCGCCGGCACCCACTCCGAGCCCGGCTCCTCGAGGCGCGCCTGCACCGCGGCGCCCATGCGCGTCATGATGTGCATCGAGACGACGACGTAGGGGCTGTCGGAGATCTCGACGCCCAGCTTCGGCGACTCGGCGTTCGTCGGGCCCATGCAGAACGGGATGACGAACATCGTCCGACCACGCATGCACCCGCGGTACAGCTCGGTCAGGGTGGCCTTCATCTCGGCCGGGTCCATCCAGTTGTTCGTGACCCCGGCGTCCTTGGGGTCGACCGAACAGATGAAGGTGCGCTCCTCGACGCGCGCGACGTCATCGGGGTCGGACGCGGCGTGGAACGAGTTCGGCTTCTTCTCCGGGTCGAGCCGGGTGAAGGTGCCGGCGTCCACGAGCTCGTCGGTGAGGCGAGTCCACTCCTCCGGCGAACCGTCGCACCACACCACCCGGTCGGGCGTGGTGAGCTCGGCGACCTCGGCCACCCACTCCAGCACCTCGCGGCGCTGCAGCGGCGGGTTGTCGAGCCCAGGGATGGTCGGTGCGGCCGTCATGCGTCGTGTCACTCCTCGTTCGCCGGTCAGTGTCGAGCGACGACCAGAGGTCGTCACGCAACGGGGTCACGGCCTGGTGCACCGGCGTGCGGGCAGGGAGGCGGCCGGTACACATCGCCGTGTGGCCCCGTCGGAGTACTTCGACGTTAACGACAGATGTTGCACACGGAACCGCCGTCGGGTGTTCGAGCCACCACTTCCACGATCAAGCTGAACGATTCAGGCCCTCAGGGCCCTGACCAGCGCCGGAAGGACCTCACCGAGAGGTGACGCGAGCCGCAGCGCCGCCAGGTCGTCCGCCCGGCTCGGTCCGGCGGTGACGATCGCGACCGGGGTTCCCGACCGGGTGGCGGCCCGCGCGAACCGGAGACCGGACATCACGGCGAGTGACGACCCGAGGATCACCAGGGACCGCGCCTGGGCCACCAGGTCGAAGCACCGGTCGACCCGCGGGCGGGGCACCGACTCGCCGAAGAACACCACGTCCGGCTTCAGCGGGCCGTCCCCGCACACCGGGCAGGCGATCATGGTGAAGGCGTCCTCGAGCTCCGGCGGGAGCTCCACGTCGCCGTCCGGGTTGACCTGGGTCTCGCGGAGCCCGGAGACCGCCGCGTCGAACTCGGGGTTCCGGACGGCGAGCTCGGCCTGCACCGCGGCCCGGTCCAGCTCCGCGCGGCAGGCCAGGCAGACCACGCGGGCGAGCGCGCCGTGCAGCTCCACGACGTCGCGGGCGCCGCCGGCCTGGTGCAGCCCGTCGACGTTTTGGGTGATCACGCTCTGCACGAGCCCGCAGCGCTGGAGCGCGGCGACGGCCTCGTGGGCGGGGTTGGGGCGGGCGCGCGCGATCTGCGGCCAGCCGACGTGGCTGCGGGCCCAGTACCGGTGGCGGGCGGCCGGATCGTGGACGAACGCCTCGTAGGTCATCGGGGTGTGCCGGCGGGCGGCGCTGGACGGGCCGCGGTAGTCCGGGATGCCCGAGTCGGTCGACATCCCGGCCCCGGACAGCACGCAGACTCCGCCCGCGCCGACGAGCGCGGCGAGGTCGTTCCCGTCGCCCCGGATGGGGACCTCGGCGTCCCAGCTCTCCTGGAGCACCGAGCCCGGGTAACGCATGACGACCTTGCCCACGGGATCCATGGTGCCCCACCGGGCCGCGGGCAGTGGGTCGGGCGAGGGGCGGGCGAGGGGCGGGCGAGGGTCAGGCGAGCCCGGAGCGCGGGCGTGCGAACACGCGCAGGATCGCGACGATCACCGCGCCGATGACGAGCCACGCGATCGCCGGGATGCCGTAGGAGAGCACGAGCTGCACGGTCGCGTTGCCGACCTCGAACAGGTTGGCCAGGCCCAGGGTCAGCGAGTCCGCCGCGTTCGCCACGAACTGCGTCAGACCGTTGTCGGGGTTCGCGCCGAGGATTTCCAGCACGACGTGCACGACGAGGATCGCGGCGAACAGCCCGGTGACGAACCGGACGATGCCGGCCACGAGACCGAGCAGGCCGCGCGCCGCGCCGGTCACCGGGTTCTCGCGGCGGACGGGGCGGTCGGAGATGTCAGCCATGTCACCCGGATGCCCGTTCCGCACCCCGCACGGTCACCGGTCCGGTCACGAGTAGGTCACGGCCAGGTCCCCGTGTGCGGCACGCGGCCCAGCGGCTACTCCTCCGCGTGCCCACCCCGCCTGCACTCCCCGCCCGTCACCGGTCGGTCTGGCTCGACCGCGACCTCCCCTCCCACCCCGCCCTGCGCGGTGACCTCCGCGTCGACGTGGCCGTCGTCGGCGGCGGCATCACCGGCCTCACCACCGCGGTCGCGCTGCAGCGGGCGGGGTGTTCGGTCGCCATCTTGGAGGCCCGCCACCTCGGCGCGGTGGCCAGCGGCAACACGACGGCGAAGGTGTCGGTGCTGCAGGGCACCCGGGCCTCGACCCTCGCGCAGCGCCACCCGCAGGAGGTCGTCGACGCCTACGTCACGGCCCACCGCGCCGGCCTCGACTGGCTCGCCGCCCGGGCCGAGGGCGTCGAGTGCGGCTTCGAGCGTGCTCCCGCCGTCACCTTCTCGACGGCGGGTCGGGACTCGGCGGGCGCCCGCGCGGTCCGGGCCGAGGCGGACGCCCTGCGTGCCGCGGGCCTGCCGGCCCGGCTCGACGCCGAGCTCGACCTGCCGTTCGCGGTCTCCGAGGCCGTCGTGCTGGACGACCAGGCGCAGTTCGACCCGGTGCCCTACCTGCACGACCTCGCGCGCGAACTCGTCGAGGCCGGCGCGGCGGTGTTCGAGCGGACCCGCGTGCGCTCGGTGTCGCTGGGGGCGTCGTTCGGCGCGGCCCCGGAGCTGCGGACCGAGCAGGGACGGGTCGTCGCCGAGCGCGTGGTACTGGCGACCGGCGTCCCCGTGCTCGACCGCGGCCTCTACTTCGCCCGGGTGGAGCCGGCCCGCTCCTACGCCCAGGCGATGCGGGTGCGCGACGCGGACACGCTGCCCCGCGGCATGTACCTCTCGGCGGACTCGCCGACGGTCTCGATCCGCTCCGTCGTCGTCGACGGCGAGCGCCTGCTGCAGACCGGCGGGTTCGGGCACCGCGTCGGGACCGACACGCCGATGGCGCAGCACGAGCGCGACCTCGCGGCGTGGAGCGCGCGGCGCTGGCCCGTCGCGGAGATCACCCACCGGTGGTCCGCCCAGGACTACGAGCCGGAGGACGGGCTGCCGTTCGTGGGGCCGATGCCGCTGCAGCCGCGGGTGCTCGTCGCGACGGGTTTCGCGAAGTGGGGCATGACCGGCGGCACCGCGGCCGGCCTCGCGCTGGCCGACCACGTCGCCGGGCGCGACAACCCCTGGGCGCCGACCTTCGCCGCCGATCGCGCGCCCGAGCTGCGGTCGGTGCCGCAGCTGGCCCGCGCCAACGGGCAGGTCGCCCGCTACCTCGCGACGGGCTGGGCCAGGCCCGACCTGCCGTCGGGCAGGCCTCTCGCCGAGGGGGAGGGGCGCGTCGAGACCACCGCCCGCGGCAAGGTCGGCCGCTGTCGGGTCGGCGGGGTCGAGCACGAGGTCGGCGCGGTGTGCCCGCACCTCGGCGGCATCCTCGCGTGGAACGACGCGGCCGCGAGCTGGGACTGCCCGCTCCACGGGTCGCGCTTCGCCCCCGACGGCGCGGTGCTCGAGGGGCCGGTCACCGAGGGGCTCGGCGACCCACCCGGGCTGATCCGGGTGATCGCGCCCCGCAGCTAGCTCGCCTGCGACACCGACGACATGTTGAAGTCCGGGATCCGCAGCGGCGGCATGGCCACGCGGGTGAACCAGTCCTTCCACTCGCGGGGGAGGGTCAGCGCGGTCGCACCGGCCTCCGTCGTGCGCCGGACGAGGTCGAGGGGCGACTCGTTGAACCGGAAGTTGTTCACCTCGCCCACCACCTCCCCGTCCTCGACGAGGTACACGCCGTCCCGGGTCAGCCCGGTCAGCAGCATCGTCTCCGGGTCGACCTCGCGCATGTACCAGAGGCAGGTCAGCAGCAGGCCGCGGCGCGTGCCCGCCACGAGGTCGGACAGCGACGCGTCCGACCCGCCCGTGAGCAGCAGGTTGTCCGACGGCGGCGCGAACCGGGCGCCGTACTCCGCCGCCGCCGCCCGCGGGTAGGCCAGCTCGCCGACGGCGCCCCCGCGCAGCCACTCCACGCGCCGGGTGCTCGCGCCGTTGTCGAACACGGACACCTCGTCGCCGGAGGACGTCGTGGCGAGCACCGGTTCGTAGCGCAGCGTCGGGAAGCCCGGGGCGTCCGGGTCGCCCGCCAGCGTCAGCGGCAGGTCGGTCAGCCGCTCGCCGACCCGGGTGCCGCCGGCCCGCGACAGCGCGCTGCGGCCCTCCTGCGCGGGCCGCCCACCCATGGACCACGCCAGGTAGATCATGAAGTCGCCGACCGCCGAGGGCGGCAGGATCGTCTCGTAATGCCCGGCGTCGAGGGCGATCCGCCGACGTCCCCAGGCCAGGCGCCCACGCAGGTCGCCGAGGATCGCGGGGAGGTCGACGTCGGCGAAGTCGCGGGTCGACGTCCCGCCCCACACCGAGCTTCCCGACGACGGGTCCTTGAGGTTGACCTCGACCGCTCCCGCGGGCTCGGTCCAGCGCCGCCGCACCCCGGCGGAGGTGGCGAGCCACGTGGTGGTGACGTGGTGGTCGGCGAAGCCGGCGCTGCGGTCGGTCGCGAACGAGTCGCCGAGGGCGGCGGCGAGGTCACCGAACACCCCGATCGAGGTCTCGGCCGCCGGGTCGTCGAAGGCGTCGGCCGGACCGGTCGGCGGCGGCAGTTCCGCGGCGTCCCGGGAGGCGCCGGAGTCCTCCGCCGCCCGGACGGCGGCCCGGACCGCGTCGGCGAGCCGGGCGTCGGCCTCCGCGCCGCCCGCGAGCAGCGAGTCGGGCGCCGACACCCGGACCACGCCCGCGCCGGTGCCGCCGCCCGCGAGGGGGACGAGCAGCACGAGGCCGAGGGTGCGGTCGGTGGTCGCCCCGTTCGTCGTCATGGTGGAGTTCGCCCAGCGCAGCACGACCTCGCTGGTCTCGCGCAGGATCACCGCGACACCCGCGTCGGGACGGATGCGGCCCGCCGTCTCCAGGGCCCGCTCGACCAGGCTCACCGGGCCCCCTCGCTGGACGTGTTCAGCACGTTGACGCCCCGGAACAGCGCCGACGGACAGCCGTGGCTGACCGGCGCGACCTGCCCGGGCTGGGCCTTCCCGCAGGTGAACGCGCCGCCGAGCCGCCAGGTCGACGGGCCGCCGACGGCCTCCAGCGCGCCCCAGAAGTCGGTGGTGGTCGCCTGGTAGGCGACGTCGCGGACCTGCCCGGCCAGGGCGCCGTCCCGGATCCGGTAGAAGCGCTGGCCGGTGAACTGGAAGTTGTAGCGCTGCATGTCGATCGACCAGGACCGGTCGCCCACCACGTAGATCCCGTCGTCCACCCCGGCGATCAGGTCGGCGGTGGTGACGTCGGACGCGGCCGGTGCGATCGACACGTTGGCCATCCGCTGCAACGGGACGTGCTCGGCGGAGTCGGCGTAGGCGCAGCCGTTGGAGCGGTCGAGGCCCAGGCGGGGCGCGAAGGAGCGGTCCACCTGGTAGCCGACGAGGACGCCGTCGCGGACGAGGTCGAACTCGCCCGTCGCCACCCCGTCGTCGTCCCAGCCGACCGACGCGAGCCCGTGCGGCACCGTCCGGTCCCCGGTGACCTGCAGGACCTCGCTGCCGTAGCGCAGCGTGCCGAGCAGGTCGGGCGTGGCGAAGCTGGTCCCGGCGTAGTTGGCCTCGTAGCCGATCGCGCGGTCGTACTCCGTGGCGTGCCCGATCGACTCGTGGACCACGAGCCACAGGTTCGTCGGGTCGATGACGAGGTCGGTGGCCCCGGCCTGCACGCTCGGCGCCCGCAGCTTCTCGGCGAGCAGGCCGGGGAGCTCGGCGAGCTCGGCGTCCCAGTCCCACCCGGTGCCGGTGAGGTACTCCCACCCGCGGCCCACCGGCGGGGCCACGGTGCGCAGCGACTCGAACGCGCCGGCGTCGCGGTCGACCGCGGTGACGCTCACCCCGGGGTCGATCCGGACCCGCTGCTGGGTGGTCACCGTGCCCGCGAGGTCGGCGTAGAACGTCTGTTCCTTGACCTCGAGGCAACTGGCCTCGACGTGGTCGACACCGGGCGCGGCCAGCAGCGTGCCCGAGCGCTGGGCGAGCAGCCCGATCCGGTCGCCCTCCGGGACGTCGAACGGGTCGAGCTCGTACTCCGAGACCCACGTGACGTCGGGGTACACCGGCTCGGGGGCCAGCTCGACGGACTCCCGGGCGACCGTGGCCAGTGTGGTCGCGACCTCCAGGGCCCGGCGGGCCGTCGCGGCGGCGGTGCTCGCGGTGACGTCGACGTGGGCGGCGAACCCCCACACCCCGCGGCGCAGCACCCGCACCGCGAGGCCCACGCGGTCGCTGTCCGACGAGCTCACCACCCGGGCGTCCCGCAGCTCGACCGCGCGGCTGCGCAGGCGGTGCACCCGGACGTCGGCGTGCTCGGCGCCGCCGTCGCGGGCCACCTGCAGCGCGGCGTCGGCGATCGCACGCAGCGGGAGGGCGAGGAAGTCCGGGTCGACGGGGCGCGCGCCGGCGCGCACGAGGGGCTCGGTCGGCACGCCGCGACGGTAGCGGCCCGGTCCGACGTCAGCCGTCCGTCCCCCGTCGCTCCGCTCGCCCTACCCGCGCACCCACGCCCCGGTGCGCGGGTCGATCGACGGCGCGGGCGGGGGCGGCGCACCCCACGCCCGTTCCGCCACCTCCACCCCGCCCTCGCCGTGGCGGCCGGTGACGATCCCGGCGGGCCCCACATGGGTGACCACGTCGGCGTGGCCGTCGTGATCGAGGTCAGTGGCCAGCACCAGCCCGTCCCCCCAGCTCGCGAGCGTGGTGTCGGCGAGCCCGTCCGCGTCGGAGTCGACCGTCGGCGGGCCGAGGACCGGCGCGCCGGGCAGCAGGTCCCCGGTGGCGAGCGCGGGGACGGCCGGCGGGTGGGGGAACACCGCGGGCTCGGGGGCGGCCTCGTCCTCGGTCATGGCCCCGACGGTAGGTCGGCGCCCGCCGCCGTGGTGGTGGTTCGGGGGAACCCGTCCGCGGCGAGCGCCGCCGCGACGCGGTCGAGCACCGCCTCCGCCCGGCGTGCGGCCGCCCGGGCCCGGTCCCGGCGGCCGTGCTCGCCCGGGCCCGCCAGGGCCGCCTCGTCGTCGAGCCGGCGGCCGTGCTCGTCGAGGGCCCGGTCGAGAGCGAGGGTGATCTCACGGTCGGCGACGATCAGCGCCTCGGAGAGGACCCGCTCGAGGTCGACCCGCGCCTGCCCGAGGGCCTCGACGAGCCACGCTCGGGTGTGCGCCCGGTCAGCTGCTCGGCGGCGGACGCGGGCCAGCCAGCCGGCCGCGCCCAGCCCGATCCCCACGGACACCGGGACCAGCGCGGCCCCGACGACGGGCGCGACCGGGACCGCGAGCAGGGGCAGCAGGGCCAGCCGGGACAGGCCCAGCCCACCGGTCGCCCCCGCCACGACGAGCATGCGGTCGGTGGGCCGCGGCGCGGTCGCCGGGAGGTCCGCGCGCGGGCGCGGCGCCGGGATGCGCAGCGCGGCGAGGTCGTCCGGCGGCAGCAGGTCCGCGAGGGTCCCGACGACGAGGCCGCGCAGGCGCTCCCCGAGGGCCGCCACCACCTCGGCCGCGACCGCCTCCAGGTCGCGGGCCACGTCGGCCGCCACGCCGTCGAGCTCCCGGCGGGACGCCCGGTCGATCCGGTCCCGGTGGGTCGTGGCGAGGGCCCGCACCCGGCGCCCCAGGTCGTCGACGACCGCGACCCGCGCCGCGGCGATCTCCGCCCGCCACCGGACGTGGTGCTCCCGGCGCCGGGCCGCCTCCGGGATCGGCGGTCGACGACGGGGCCGATCGGCGGGGCCGGCAAGGAGACGCACCGCGGTCAGCGCGGCCCGCAGCGCGTTGGCCTCGTCCAGCATCCGCCGTCGCCGGGCCACGAGGCGGTACAGGGCCTGCTGGAGCGGGGCGACCCCGGCACGCCGTCGCAGCGCCTCGCCCCCGGTCCCCGTCCCGCGCGCCGCCGCGGCCAGCACCGGGGACACCGGGAACCAGGGGGCGCCGGCCAGCCGGGGCACGTGTTCGGCGACCAGCTCGCGGTCGGCGTCCAGCACGGTGCGCCAGCCGCGGTGCGCCTCGGTGCCGACCAGCGCGAACACCACGGTCTCCACCGCGCCCGCCGCGACGGCGAGCCGGTCGAGCTCGTCGCGGTCGAGCGGCGCGCCCGCCCCCGCGACCACGAGCAGGGCGGAGGCCGGGCCCGGGGACCAGGTGCCGTCCCGGGCGCGGGCGGTCAGGAGCAGGTCGAGCTCCTCGAGCAGCGGGACGGGGACGTGGTCGGCGTCCAGCCGCCCGACCCCGCGGCCGAGCGTGCCGGGCCCGAGGTCGACCAGCGCCGCCGCGAGCGCCCGCCGTCCCCGTCCCGGGGCGCCCACGAGGGCGACCGCGGGCCGGACGCCGGCGGCGGGCGGACCCGGCGTCGGGACGCCGGCGGCGGGCGGACCCGGCGTCGGGGCCCCTGCCGCGGCGAGGACCCCGGCCAGCTCGCGGCGTGCCGCCGAGACCTCCTCGGGCAGCGAGGCCCAGCTCGCGGTCACCGCGTCAGCTCGCCCCAGAGGCGCGCCCAGCCCCGGTGGACGGTCCCGGCGACCTCGGCGCGGACCGGCGGCGTGCCCCAGTTCGCGTAGCCCCGCCAGGCCGCGGCGCGACGGGCGGCGTGCCCGGCGAGCTCGCCCGGACCGCCGAGTCCGAGACGCCGGGCGAGGTCGGGCGCGGGGGCCGCGAGCAGCGCCAGGTCGGCGGCGAGGTCGTCGGGCAGGGGGAGGGCGCCACTGGCGTGCCGGGCGGCCGCCTCCACCAGCGCGACGTCGACGTGGAGGGGCCGGGCCCGCAGGTCCTCCAGCAGGTCGGTGAGACGGACGAGGTCGCGGTCGTCGCTCCCGGCCGTCCCCCGCCGGCGGTCCGCCCGCACGGCCAGGCGCTCGGCCTCGGCGAGGGCCGCGACCCGGCGTTCCGCGGCGACGCTCGCCAACAGGTCGCTCCGGCCGCGCACCTCGGCGCGCAGTCGGTCGACCACCCGGTCCAGGCCCGACGCGGCGAGCAGCGCGGCGCACACCTCGCCGACCCCGGCGTCGGGACACTCCCCCAGCAGGGCGACGGCGAGTCCGGTCCCGCGGCGGTCGAGCAGGTCGAGCAGGCGCGACCGGGTCGCGGGGTCCACCACCGACGGTGCCGAGGTGAACAGGTCCGGGTCGGCGAGCGCGGCATCGGTGCCCGGATCGGCGGCGAGCGCGCGGAGGGCGGCGACGTCGGCGGTCACCAGCGCCCCGGTCAGCGCCGTCTCGGCCAGCAGCCCGACGACGGGTGTCACCGCCCCCACCTGCGCCCCGAGCCGCCGGGACAGCGCGTCGGCCGCCGCGGCCGCCTCCGCCCCGGTGCCCACCGTGTCCGCGCGGCCCAGCACCGCCACGACGCCTGCCGGCCCGTGGCGGGCGGCGTCGGCGAGGCCCGCGACGTCTGCGGGCCGCGCGGCCGCAGGTAGCACCACGAGGGCGGCCTCGGCGGCGTCGGCCGCCCCGCGGGCCGGGCCGCGGGGCCGTCGGGCGGACCCCGCGCCGGGGGTGTCGACCACCGTCAACCCGTCGAGGGCCTCGCTGGTCAACGAGACCAGCAGGTGGTCGACATCGGCCGGGTCGACCCCGAGCCGGTCCCCGACCGCCGCGGGCACCCGGCCGCCCTCGGCCAGCGGCAGCGGGCGTCGCGTGCCGTCGGCGAGCACCACGTCGAGACGGTCGACCGGGCCGCGGACGTAGCGGGCGGTCAGCCGGGTGCACTCGCCCGCCCCGGTGGGCGCCACCCGCCGTCCGACCAGGGCGTTGACCAGCGTCGACTTCCCCGACGACACCGGCCCCGTCACCACGATCGCCGGCGTGGCGACGGCGCGTGCCGCCACCGTGTCCAGCGCGTCGGCGACGGGCAGCGCGACCCCCGGCGCCACCGCCCGGCACCGCCGTGCCGTGTCCTCCGCCCACCGCTCCACACGGCGCAGAGTAGGCAGCCCGACCGGCCCGTGGGGCCGGTTCCGACGACCTCACCAGCCACATCCGTCCCGGGATCACGCGCGCGTCGGGTTTCGCCCGATCGGGATCACGGGGATGCTGGAGCCCGACCCCGGGGGCGTCCCGGGTATCGTGACGGAAGGGCTCCGCCGTGGCCTCCAGCGCCGATACCGGCACCTACCTGCTCGTCGTCGCCGTCGGCACCGTGATGGCCGTCGTCGTCGGCCTGGTCCTGCAGCGTTCGGGGCTCGGGTTCCTGCGCGAGGTGTTCGACGACCGCGACGCGGCCCAGTCGGTGAGCCGGCTGCTCACGGTCGCGTACTACCTGGTCGCGGTCGGCTTCATCGCGCTCATGTCGACGTGGGACCCGTTCGAGGTCGCCGGGACCGTGCAGTACGTCGTCACCAAGATCGGCTCGATGCTGGTCTTCCTCGGCATCCTGCACGTGGCCACGCTCGCGATCCTCGCCCGCATCCGGAACAACAACCGGGTGCAGCAGATGGCGGCCAACCTGCGCGGTGGCGGCGGTCGCCGGCAGCCCCGGGACCCCGGCAAGACCCAGGCCCTCGAGTCCGGCGGTTCCTGACGCTCCTCGTCGCGGGGTGCTCCCGCCGCTCCGTCCGTCCGTGCCCGATGTGAGGATCGACCCCGTGCCAGCAGGAGACGTCACGGGGCTCGATCCACGCCGTGGGATCGTCAGCTTCGCCGACCGCGGCGGCCGGATCACGCCCGGGCAGCAACGGGCGTGGGACCGCGCCTGGCCGCAGTACGGGCGGGAGCTCGCCGATCTCGGCGACGTCCTCGACGCCGCCGGGCACCTCGACGCCGCGCGCTGGTTCGGGCGGTCCGCGCCGCTGCGCCTCGAGATCGGCTCCGGCATGGGGGAGACGACGGCGGCGCTCGCGGCGGCCGAGCCCGACGCGGACCACGTCGCCGTCGAGGTCTACCCGCCCGGGCTCGCCCAGCTGCTCATGCGCATCGAGGCCGCGGAGCTCACGAACCTGCGGCTCCTGCGCGGAGATGCGGTGGTCGTGCTGCGCGACCACGTCGCGCCCGACTCGCTGGACAACCTGCGCGTCTACTACCCCGACCCCTGGCCGAAGCGCCGGCACCACAAGCGCCGCCTGATCCAGCCGGCCACCGTCGCCCTCATGGCCTCCCGGCTGCGCCCCGGCGCCACCCTGCACCTCGCGACCGACGTCGCCGACTACGCCGAGTGGATGCTCGAGGTCACCGACGGCGAGCCCACGCTCGAGAACCCCCACGGCGGGTTCGCCCCGCGACCCGACTGGCGGCCACTGACGAAGTTCGAGACCCGCGCCGAGCGTGAGGGCCGACCCAGCCGTGATCTGCTGCTGGTGCGGTCGGCGGAGACGCAGCGGAGCGGAGCTCGACCGGGGCAGGCGGAGACGCAGCGGAGCGGAGCTCGACCGGGGCAGGCGGAGACGCAGCGGAGCGGAGCTCGACCGGGGCAGGGGGACCCGGCGTGATGCGGTCGCGCACCGAGCGCAGCGACGGGGGAACGCGACGGACGCGTCGGCGGCGGGCCGTTAGAGTCGACAACGTGTCCCCCTCCCCCGCGCCCTCCCCGGCCGATCTCGCGCACGCGCCGGGCCCGGTGACGCTGGCCGGTGGGAGCCACCCGGACGACGTCGAGGCCGACGTCCCCGCCCCGCCCGCCCGGACGCTGCTGGTCTGGGACGCCCCGAACATGGACATGAGCCTCGGTTCGCTGCTGGGTGCGCGCCCGACGTCGGCCTTCCGTCCCCGCTTCGACGCGGTCGGCCGCTGGCTGCTCGGGCTCGCCGGGCCGGAGGGCCTGGCCGAGGCGACGGTGTTCACCAACGTCGTCCCCGGCTCCACCGAGATCGTGCGGCCCTGGGTCGAGGCGCTGCGCAACGTCGGGTTCGCCGTCTTCGCCAAGCCGAAGACGGCCGAGGACTCGGACGTCGACGACGACATGCTCGCCCACATCGCCGCCCGCAACGCCGAGGGCGGCCTCGAGCACGTGGTGGTGGCCTCCGGCGACGGGCGGGCCTTCCGCGAGCCGCTCGAGGCCCTCGTCGAGCAGGGCATCCGCGTCACCGTGATCGGGTTCCGCGAGTACGCCGCGTTCGCGGTGGCCTCCGAGGTCGTCGGCTTCCTCGACCTCGAGGACATCGAGGGCGTGTTCCGCGAGCCCCTGCCGCGCGTCAGCCTCGACACGCTGCCCCCCGGTGGGGCATGGCTGCAGCCGCTCCGGTCGCTGCGGTCGCTGCTCGACCGGTAGCTCCCCGCCGTGGCAGCGAAGCGTCGTTGTTGTCATCCAGTGGCAGGAACGCCGCATCGTCGGCCAGGGAGGACGGTTGCGTGACCTGCCCGAGCACTGGGGGACGACGGCGGCCGAGCGCGCCCGGCGCACGCCCGCCGACGACCTCGTCGCGCACCCCACCGGCCGCTGGACCCGCGGCGCCACGAGCACGGCCGACCCGGCCACGCTGTGGCGCTGGCTGTGCCAGCTCACGGTCGCGCCGTACAGCTACGACCTGGTCGACAACCTCGGGCGCACGAGCCCCCGCACGCTGACTGCGGGCGCGGAGGACCTGCGCGTGGGGCAGCGGCTGCTCATCGTCTTCGTCGTCGACTCGTTCGTCCCCGGGCAGCACCTGACGATCCGCCGCCGGACCACGAGCGGGCCCGTCGGCGAGTTCGCCGTCACCTACGCCGTGCACGACGATCCGGCCGGCTCGCGGCTGACCGCGACCGTCGTGCTCGACGGGACCCACCCCGTCGTCGGGAAGGGGCTGGCCTGGGGCGACCTGGTGATGATGCGCCGGCAGCTGACCCTTCTGTGCACCCTCGCGGCGCGCTGATCAGACTGGTCGCATGACCGCGCGCCGTCTCTCCGCCCCGCTCGTGCTGACCTGCGAGGGGACGCCCGTCCCGCTGCGGGACGCGGTCGTCGACGTCGACGACGACGGGCGCATCACCTTCGTCGGACCGGCGGCGGACGCCCCGGCGACCGACGCGCCGACGACGCACTGCACCGGCCTGCTCATGCCGGGCCTGGTCAACACGCACGCGCACACCCCGCTCGCCCTGCTGCGGGGGATGGGCGGGGACCTGCCGCTGATGCGCTGGCTCACCGAGGTGGTCTGGCCGGCGGAGGCGCGCCTGGACGCCGCGGACGTCCGGACGGGCATGCTGGCGGGCGGCGCGGAGATGCTGCGCCACGGCGTCACCACCTCGACCGAGATGTACTTCTGGGCCGACACGGTCGTCGACGCGGTGCTCGAGCTCGGCTCCCGCGTCGTGATGACGCCGGGCATCATCACCGCGCCCGGGATGGACCGGCTCGGCACGTGGGAGCAGATGCGCGACGGCATCTCGACCTGGATCGACGCCGACGGTCTCCGCTTCGGGCCCGGCGAGCGGGTCGAGCTCGGGTACGGCGCGCACTCGGCCTACACGCTCTCGGCGGAGGCGGTCGCGACGACGGCGGCGGCGGCCCGCGAACGGGGGGCGCTGCTGCACATCCACGTCGCGGAGGCGGTCGGGGAGGACGACGAGGTCCGCGCGGTCTACGGCTCGGTGCCCGTGATGCTGGAGACGACGGGCAGCCTCGGCGGCCGGGTGCTCGCGGCGCACTCCATCCAGATGTCCGACCAGGACCTGGAGATCTTCGCCCGGCACGACGTGGCGGTGGCGCACTGCCCCGGGTCGAACGCGAAGCTCGCCGCGGGGGTGGCGCGGGTCGGGGAGATGCTGACGGCGGGTCTGCGGGTCGGGCTCGGGACCGACTCGCCCGCCTCCAACGACGACCTCGACCTGTGGGAGGAGCAGCGCCTCGCCTCGCTGTTCGCCCGGCAGCGGCACGCGGACGCGACCGCGCTGACCGCCGCAGACGTGCTCATGCTCGCGACGGCGGGTGGTGCCGACGCGCTGGGCCGCGACGACCTCGGCCGGCTGCGCCCGGGCGCGTGGGCCGACGTCGTGCACGTCGACCTCGACGACCCGGCGTTCGTCGACCCCGACGACCCGGCCCAGCTGGTCTCGAACCTCGTGTGGTCGGCCGGGTCGCGCTCGGTGCGCGACGTGTGGGTCGCGGGGGACCCGGTGCTCGCCGACCGGGTGCCGGTCCGCGTCGACCCGGCGGAGATCCTGACGGCCGCCCGCGCGGCGGGGCGTCGCATCAAGGGCTGAGCACGCCCTGTCTGACGGGTGCGCCACGTCACGTCCCGTGGCAATCTCGCGCCCATGAGTGGCGAGTACCGGCAGGCCTACGACCGCAGCATGACCGACCCCGACGGCTTCTGGCGCGAGGCCGCCTCACTCATCGACTGGTACACCGAGCCCACGACGATCATGGACGCGTCGGCGCTGCCGTTCTCGCCGTGGTTCGTCGGCGGCGAGCTGAACACGTGCCACAACGCGCTCGACCGGCACGTCGACGCCGGGCGGGGCGACCAGGTGGCGCTGATCCACGACTCGCCCGTGACCGACAGCCAGGCCCGGTTCACCTACGCCGAGCTGCGCGACCTGGTCGCGCGGTTCGCCGGGGTGCTCCGGTCGGTCGGTGTCGGCAAGGGCGACCGAGTGATCATCTACATGCCGATGGTCCCCGAGGCCGCGATCGCGATGCTGGCCTGCGCGCGGCTCGGCGCGGTGCACAGCGTGGTGTTCGGCGGGTTCGCCGCCCGCGAGCTCGCGGTGCGCATCGACGACGCGAAGCCCTCGGCCATCGTGTCCGCCTCGTGCGGCATCGAGGGCAAGCGGGTCGTCGAGTACAAGCCGCTGCTCGATCGCGCCATCGAGCTCGCCGAGCACGACCCGGGGCGCTCGATCGTGCTCCAGCGCCCGCAGTACGAGGCGCCCATGACCGACCGGGACGTCGACTGGGCCGAGGCGATGGCCGACGCCGAGCCCACCGAGTGCGTGCCGGTCGCCGCGACGGACCCGCTCTACGTCCTCTACACCTCGGGGACCACCGGCAAGCCCAAGGGCGTGCAGCGCGACAACGGCGGGCACGCGGTGGCGCTGCGGTGGTCGTTGCCGGCCATCTACGACGTCGGGCCGGGCGAGGTCATGTTCACCGCCTCCGACGTCGGGTGGGTCGTCGGCCACTCCTACATCGTCTACGCGCCGCTGCTCACCGGGGCGACGACGGTGCTCTACGAGGGCAAGCCGATCGGCACCCCCGACGCGGGGGCGTTCTGGCGCGTGATCCAGGACCACCGGGTCAAGGCGCTGTTCACCGCACCGACGGCGTTCCGCGGGATCAAGAAGGAGGACCCCGACGCCGTCCTCCTGCGCGACTACGACATCTCCTCCCTGCAGACCCTGTTCCTCGCCGGTGAGCGGCTCGACCCGGAGACCTGGACGTGGGCCTCGGAGACGCTGGGCGTCCCTGTCGTCGACCACTGGTGGCAGACCGAGACCGGCTGGCCGATCGCGGCGAACCTGCGCGGGCTCGAGCCGATGGAGCTCAAGGCCGGGTCGCCGTCGGTGCCGTGCCCGGGCTACCAGGTCGACGTGCTCGACGTCGACGGCACGGAGCTGCCGCGCGGGGAGGAGGGCGCGATCGTCCTCAAGCTGCCCATGCCCCCGGGCTGCCTGCAGACGCTCTGGCAGGACGACGAGCGCTTCCGCGAGTCGTACATGTCCCGCTACGAGGGCTACTACCTGACCGGTGACGGCGGGTACGTCGACTCCGACGGCTACGTGTTCGTCATGGGCCGCACCGACGACGTCATCAACGTCGCCGGGCACCGCCTGTCGACGGGCTCCATGGAGGAGGTCCTCGCCGGCCACCCGGACGTCGCCGAGTGCGCGGTCATCGGCGTGCACGACGCGATGAAGGGCCAGGTCCCGCGCGGGTTCGTCGTGCTTAAGGCGGGCGTGACCCGGGGCGAGGACGAGATCGCGCCGGAGCTCGTCGCCCTGGTCCGCAGCGAGGTCGGCGCCGTCGCGTCGTTCAAGAACGTCGCCGTGGTCCCGGCCCTGCCGAAGACCCGCTCCGGCAAGGTGCTGCGCAAGACGATGCGTCAGATCGCCGACGGCCAGGACGCCATGGTGCCCTCGACCATCGACGACGCGACCGTGCTCGACACCCTGCGCCCGGTCCTGCAGAAGGGTCCGCAGGCGGGCGGCTGACCGCCTGCCTCGCTCGGCGCGAGGGGAACCCTCGTGCCACAAGAGCGGCCGGATCCTCCCCTCGCGATCGTGCAGGTCCGACCGTGAGGGGAGGATCCGAGCGTTCTACCGGCGTCAGGGTTCCCCTCACGCCGGCAGGGCCGTCGGGCCTCGCTACTCGCCCTCGGGGAAGTCCGCGCCGCGGGCGACCTGCTCCCATCGGGCCGCCTCGTCGATGCGCTGCTGCCAGAGCTTCGGCGCGAGGTCGGCGGCGGCGTTGCCGAGCAGCAGGCGCAGCGGCGGCTCCTCGGAGGCGACGACCTGCCGCATGGCCTCGGCGGCGCGGCGGGGGTCGCCGGGCTGCGTGAACGCGCCGCGGCCGTCCATCGCCTCGCGACGGGCGCCGAGGGCCTCGTCGTACGCGGACATCGGCTCCGCCCGCACCATCGACCCGCCGTTCCAGTCGGTGCGGAAGGGGCCGGGCTCGATGATCGTGACGTGCACCCCGAAGCCGGCGACCTCCTGCGCCAGCGACTCGCTCAACCCCTCCAGGCCCCACTTGGTCGCGTGGTAGAGCCCGGTGTTGGGGAACGCGCCGACCCCGCCCACGGAGGAGATCGGGAGGATGTGCCCGGAGCCCTGCGCCCGCATCGTCGGCAGCACGGCCTGGATCGACCACAGCGCGCCGAAGAGGTTCACCTCGATCTGGTCGCGCGCCTCGGCCTCGGAGACCTCCTCGACGCCGCCGCCCAGGCCGTAGCCGGCGTTGGCCACCAGCACGTCGATCCGCCCGACCTGCTCGGCGGCCTCACGGACCACACGGAACGTGGCGTCCCGGTCGGTGACGTCCAGGTCCTTCGCCACGAGCCGGTCACCGTGGGCGCCGCGCAGGTCGTCCAACGAGGACGCCTTCCGGGCGGTCGCCACGACGGTGTCACCCGCCTCGAGGCACTCCTCGACCAGCGCGCGCCCGAGTCCGCGGGAAGCACCGGTCACCAGCCACACTCGTTCGCTCATGCAACCGGTCTACCCCCGTGGCCCTCGGCGACACCGCGCCGAAGCTCACGGGACTACCCCGCGCGACCCAGCCCGTCGTCGGGGAGCTTCGCCCCGCCGTAGCCGATGTAACTGCCCGAGGAGCTGCGCAGGCCGCCGCCCACCACCGCGTCGAGACCGTGGTTGGCGATCATCGTGCGCACGCCAGCGGTGATGTTGGCGACCGGGTCGTAGATGCCCTTGTCGGCCAGCGACGGCAGGACCGCGTTGCGGAAGGTCGTGTCGATGAGCTGCATGAGGCCCTTCGACGGGGTCCCGGCCGCGGCGTTCGAGTCCCAGTTGTTGATGGCGCGGGGGTTGCCCGTGGACTCCCGCATGATGATCTGCTTGACGCCCGGGGCCAGCTTCTGCGGCAGCCCCATGAGCCCGAGCGCCTTCGCGATCTGGCCGTTGAGGGTGTCGTCGTTGCCGGCGGCGTAGGGGCGGCCGAACTCCACCGGCCCGTTCTCCCGGGCCACCGTCATCGCCTTCTGCAGGTCGTTCGGGCCGGAGTCGGCGGTCTTCGCGGCGGCGTCGAGGTCGGCGATGGACATCGCCACGGTGGTGACGTCGCTGATCGCCGACGTCGCGGTGGCGGCGGGCCGGGCCGTCGGGCCCTGCTGCGTGGCCAGGGCCATCTGCGCCGCGGAGAGCTGCGCGGTGCCGGGGTCCGCGTCGGCGGTGTGCGAGGTGTCGAACGCCTGGACCGCGGGCACGACGGCGCCGGCGGCGACCGCCGCGACGAGGATCTTGCCGGAGGTCGCGCTCGAGAGGCCGCGAGCCGGGCGCGGGCGGGCGGGTGCCGGCGCGGGGTTCCAGACCGTCACGCGCGAGGCGAGTGGCCGCATCGGCGCCGGAGCGGCGAACGCGGGTGTGTAGCCGAGGCCGGGGCGGGTAGCCCGATGACCGGAGACCGGAGACCCGTGTCTCGCCACGTGTTCACCCTTCGCCGCAGGGATCGACACGACGAGGTCGCTGGGGAGCGGTGGCATCGGCGTGATGCCGTGACCTCGTCGTGATCTGGACCGCCGGAACATAGCGGTGCGGTGGCGGTGCGTGGGGAGCGGGTGGCGTCTGTGACGTCCGGGACGCCTCCCGACGGCGAACGCGTCCGACATACGTGCGCGACCGGCGGTCCCGCGCCCCGGACGGGTCGTGTCCGCGACGCCGACCGGCCGTCGCCACGCGGTCGAGCGGTCCGCACCGTCCGGCGGCGAACGGTCGGACGGCCGAGCGGACGGCGAGCGGTCCGCGGGCGACCTCCCGGCGAGTCGATCGTGCTTCTCGTCGTGGTCGGGCGCGTCCGGGTGCCTGTCCCCGGCGTCCGGCGCAGCGCCCTCAGGATCCCCTCAGCCCAGGAGCTCGAGGAGCGCGTCGAGCGCCCGGTCGCCCTCCCGGCGCGCGGCCGCGGACACGGAGGCCAGCCCGAAGTAGCCGTGCACGAGGCTCTCGCCCCGCAGCAGGCGCACCGGCACACCGGCCGCTGCCATCGCCTCGGCGTGGGCGACCCCCTCGTCGTGCAGCGGGTCGAGCTGCGCCACCGCGACCACGGCGGGCGCGAGATCGGTGAGCTCGCCGAGCCGGGCGGCCTCGCCGAGGTTGACGGAGGGGTCGGAGTGCGTGGCCGGGTCGGGCAGGTAGCGGTCGTAGAACCAGCGCATGTCGTCCGCCGTCAGGAAGGGCCCGTCGGCGTTCTCGACGACGCTGGGGGAGGACAGCGTCGGATCGATCCCGGGGTAGAGGAGCAGCTGGCCGTCGAGGCGCGGGCCCCAGTCCCGGGCGAGCAGCGCGAGCCCGGCGGCGAGGCCGGCGCCGGCGGAGTCCCCGCCGACGACGAGCCGTCCCCCGACGTGGGTGGCCGCCCACCGCAGTGCCGTGTGGGCGTCCTGCAGCGGGATGGGGTGCGGGTGCTCGGGGGCCAGCCGGTAGTCGACGGACACCACGCGGGCCCCGAGGTGCCGGCAGACCCGGCGGGCGGCCGCGTCGGCGGTGTCGAGGTCGCCGAGGACCCATCCGCCGCCGTGCAACCAGACGACGGTGACGTCGGAGGGGGTCTCCGGCGCGTACACCCGGACGACGACGTCGGTCCCGGTCACCGCGTCGGTGACGACGTCGTCGTGGACGGAGGCCACCGGCAGGTCGTCGGCGCCCCGTCGCAACAGGGCGAGCTCGCGGTAGTTCCGACGGGCCTCGTCGGGGGTCTGCCGGGTGATCGGCAGCCATCCGTCGGCCTCGAGCTTCTCGATCCCGACGGCGAGTTCCGGGTCCAGGGCGGTCACCCGCCGACCCTGGCACGGACGACGATGGCCCGCCTCCGGATGCCGGACGACGGGCCGCTGACCTGCGCAGTTCCTCGTGGAGCGAGTGACGGGAATCGAACCCGCATTCTCAGCTTGGGAAGCTGATGTTCTACCACTGAACTACACTCGCCTGCTTCGACGGTGACGATACACCGGGCCGTCGAGCGGCCGATCAGGCACCCTCCGGCCTCCCGAACGGAGCACGCGGTCTGCAACGACACGCGTGTAACTCACTCGGATCACGCTGTGGTCTCCGTGTGATCGCGGCCGAACCGGTGACCGTGCGTGTATCCGATTGCGCCCAAGCGGTATTCCTGCGGCACTCGTCTGTCGGGCTGAGACGATGTGGTGTGTGCTGTTCTCGTGGGTAGCGCGGATCAGAGCGGGGAGGTGCCCATGACTCTCGGTGAGCACCTTGACCCGGATCTCATTCCGGACAGGGCCGAACTGCTGATCATCGTCGCGTCCGAGGAGGACGCCCGGGCGCTCGCGCCGCTGGGCCGTCCGGGGGCCTCCGACGAACCGGTCCGCCCGGTCCTCGTCGCCACCGGTCCCGATCCCCTCGGTGTGGACGCCGCGCTCGACGACCTCGACGCCCCCGCCGGCCGCCTCCTCATCCTGGACGGACCCGCCGAGGGGTGGGCCGAGGAGGCCGCCCGCCTCGTCGTCCGCCTCGACGCGCTCGTCGCGGGCGAGCCGCCCGCGGGCGTCGTCGTCCGGGGCGGGTCGGAGGCGGCGCTCGCCGCCGCCCGCTGTGCGGTCGCCGTCGGCGTGCCGTTGCTCCACCTGCCCGTGCCCGCCGCCGACGGCCGCGCCGCCGCCACCGGCGCTGCGATCGCCGGGCTCGCCGCCTGGCAGAGCTCGCCGGAGGGTGGGCTGCCCTACCCGACCGAGATCGACCTGCTCGTGCACCGCCGACTCACCCCGGCCGGTGCCCGTCCGCGTCACGCGGGCGACCCGAACGTCGTGCGGATGCCGGCGGGCCGGGCCCGCTCCTCGCTCTCGGCCTGATTCTGTTCCACCTTCAACGCTGGGCTACTCGGGCGCATCTGCTGGTCCGTAAGCACGGATCCCCTCGGCCTGCGTCCGGAAAGCTGGGTCCAGTACCCGGAAACGGCTAACGTCATGCCGCCGGTGGGGGATGTCCAGCAGGGGAGCGCGCTCGTCGGCCGCTCCCGGCGTGGCGCCCGGGGGACATCGGGCCGGGAGGGTGTGCTGGTGAGACGAGCACCGAGGTTGACCACCGAGGTCCAGCGTCTCGGCGTCACGGTCTCCGTCGCCGCCCTCGTGATCGTGCTGCTGGTCGTGTTCCGCGTGCTCTACAGCGCCGCGGTGACGTCCCCGACCGAGGACCGGCTCCAGGCCGGCCTGCTCGCGGTGGAGGACTCCCACCAGGCGATGCTGTCGACGGACTCGTCGCTGCGGGGCTACCTCGCGACCGGGGACCGGTTCTTCTCCGACGAGGCCACCAAGGCGAGCCCCGACCTCGCGGCCGCCGACACGCAGATGGTCAACCTCCTCGAGGAGCCCGCGCTGCGGCAGAGCGTGCTGCAGCTCCTGCTCGCCCAGCAGCGCTGGCGGACCGAGTGGGCCGACCGCGCCCGGCAGCTGCCGCCGCCCGGCGGGGTCGAGGCCTTCCTGCTGCAGGGCAAGGCGATCTTCGACAACTACCAGGGCCGCAAGGACGACACCCGCGCCGCGACGCTCGCCGCGATCGAGGACAACCAGCGCATGTCCTCGGTGATGCAGTGGTCGGTCGGTGTGCTGCTGGTCCTCGTCGGGCTCGGCACGCTCGTGGTCGCCCTGCGTGGCCGTCGTCGGCTGGAGCGGCACGTGGTCGCACCCGTCGACGGGCTGCTGGCCTCGGTGCGCGGGATCTCCGAGGGGCGGCTCCATCCGCCGGAGCCCGTGGCGGGCTCCGCGGAACTGGTCGCCCTGCGTGACGGCCTCGCCGACATGACCGTGGCCCTGCGCCACCAGCGCGAGGAGTCGGTCGCCCAGGCCGAGCGCCTTCAGGCCCAGACCGACCGCCTCCGCACCATCCTGATCATGACCCGGGAGATCGCGGGGTCGCTGAACACCCGGTACGTCGTCGACTCCACCGTGCAGGCCGCGGTCGCGGTCACCGACGGCCGGGTGCTGCTCTGGCTGCTCGACGAGGGCGGCTCGGGGCTGGAGCTCGCCTACGACTCCGAGCGTGGCGCGATCCCGCCCCTCGAGCGGCAGTGCAGCCTCGGCGTCGGCGTGGTCGGCCGGTCGGCCCGGTACGGCCAGATCTCCCGCGGGGACCCCGACACCGACGACGAGGCCGCCGTGGCGGTGCCGCTGGTCGTCGGTGCGCGCGTGATCGGCGTCCTGGAGTGCTTCGACGGCAGCGACGGGGAGGTCGACGGCCAGGCGCTGTCGGCGGTCGAGATGCTCGCGACCCTGGCCGGCTCGGCGATCGAGGCCAGCCGCCTGCACGCCGCCACGGAGCGGCTCTCGCAGTTCGACCCGCTGACGCAGCTCGCCAACCGGCGCCGGCTCGGGACCGACCTCGACAACGCCGTCGCCAACGCGAAGCGGCACGGCCGGCCGATGTCGGTGATCATGCTCGACCTCGACCACTTCAAGGAGCTCAACGACCGCTACGGCCACCAGCAGGGGGACGTGGTCCTCCAGGAGGTCGCGAGCACCCTGCGAGCGTCGATGCGCGACGGAGAGACGGCCTACCGCTACGGCGGCGAGGAGTTCGCCATCCTCGTCACCCAGGGCGACACCGAGGACGCCGCGGCCCTCGCCGAGCGGCTCCGCGAGCGGGTCGAGGCCGACTTCAAGCGCGGCGGACGTCAGCTGGTCACGGCGTCGTTCGGGATCGCGACGCTGCCCGAGCACGCGGGTGACGGCGAGGGGCTCGTCTCCGAGGCCGACCGCGCGCTCTACTCCGCGAAGAATTCCGGCCGCAACCGCGTCCACCGGGCGGGCCAGCTCGTCGGCTGACCCCGGCGCGTCCCTCGCGCTACGACAGGCCCTTGCGGAAGTTGACGTAGGACCGCGACGGCGTCGGTCCCCGCTGGTCCTGGTAGCGCGAGCCATAGATCTTCGACCCGTACGGGTGCTCGGAGGGCGAGGAGAGGCGGAACAGACAGAGCTGCCCCACCTTCATCCCGGGCCACAGCCGGATCGGCAGGTTCGCGACGTTCGACAGCTCCAGCGTCACGTGCCCGGAGAAGCCCGGGTCGATGAAGCCGGCCGTGGAGTGGGTGAGCAGCCCGAGGCGGCCGAGACTGCTCTTGCCCTCCAGCCGCCCCGCCACGTCGTCGGGCAGCGAGATGACCTCGTAGGTCGAACCCAGGACGAACTCGCCCGGGTGGAGCACGAACGCCTCGTCCTCCGGCGGCTCGACCATCCGCGTCAGGTCGTCCTGCTGCAGCGCCGGGTCGATGTGCGTGTAGGCGTGGTTGTTGAACGTCCGGAAGTGCCGGTCCAGGCGCAGGTCCACGCTCGAGGGCTGCAGCAGCGTCTCGTCGAACGGCTCGAGCGCCACCCGTCCCGCGGCGATCTCGGCACGGATGTCGCGGTCGGAGAGCAGCACCGCCGCACTCTATCGGCGCAACGCGACACGCCGACCGACCGCACCCGCCGTCGGGAAGCTCGACGGCCACCCCGGAACGAACGGGGCCCTCCGGTCGACCAGGTCGACCGGAGGGCCCCGTCGCTCGATCAGCGAGGACCGTGGCGGGCTACTCCGCCGGGTTCTTCACGTTCGCCGAGGTGGCGGTGGTGGCCGGGTCGGACTCGCCCGGGTGGTCACCGTCGGCCGGCTGCCCGCGCTTGACCGCGGCGAGCAGCATCTGCGAGACGTCCATGACCTCGGTGCCGACCGCCTTCGCCTCGCTCTGTCGCTCGGTGAGGCCGTCGGTGAGCATCACGCGGCAGAAGGGGCAGCCGGAGGCGATCACATCGGGCTCGACGGAGATGGCCTCGTCGACGCGCTCCATGTTGATGCGCTTGCCGATGTTCTCCTCCATCCACATGCGCGCACCGCCGGCACCACAGCAGAGTGCCCGGTCGGCGTGGCGCGGCATCTCCTTGAGCACCGCGCCCGCGGCCTCCACCAGCTCACGCGGCGGGGTGTAGACCTCGTTGTGCCGGCCCAGGTAGCACGGGTCGTGGTAGGTCACCGTCTTCGGCCCGTGCCCGTTCGCCGAGCCGCCGGCGTGCCCGTTGGTCGACCCGTTCGTGGCGACGACCTCCGAGGCGGGGGCCGCCTGGTCGGTCGGGTGGCCGTTCGTGGAGTGACCGTCGGCCTTGGCCAGACCGCGCTCGGTGCCGTCGGCCTGCGGGCCCTTGTACTGCAGGTTGGTCGACGGGTTGATGTCGAGCTTGGCCTGCGGCACCGGCGAGGACTCCGTGGCGACCGGAATCAGCTTCTTCTCCCGGACCAGCTGGTTGAGCAGCTGGGTGTGGTGGACGACCTCGTAGTGGCCGTCGAGCTGCGGGTACTCGCGCCCGAGCGTGTTCATGCAGTGCGGGCAGGTGGTGACGATCTTGCGGGTGCCCGGCTCGCGGCCCTCGAAGACCGAGTCGAGCATCTCCTTGGTCTGCATCGCCATCATCTGGAAGAGGAACTCGTTGCCCGAGCGCCGCGCCGGGTCACCCGTGCAGCTCTCCTCCTTGCCGAGCACCGTGTAGTTCACGCCCGCGATGTGCAGCAGCTCCGCGGTGGCGCGGACCGTCTTCTTGGCGTTGTCGTCGAACGCGCCGGCGCAGCCGATGAAGAACAGGTACTCGGTCTCCGGGGACAGCTCGCCGTCGAACTCGGGCACCTCGAAGGGGAGGTCCTTCGCCCAGTCCATGCGGCTGGAGTTGTTCTGGCCCCAGGGGTTGCCCTTGTTCTCCAGGTTGCGGAACAGGACGCCGAGCTCGCCGGGGAACTCGGACTCGATCATCACCTGGTTGCGGCGCATGTCGACGATGTGGTCGACGTGCTCGATGTCCACCGGGCACTGCTCGACGCAGGCGCCGCAGGTGGTGCAGGACCAGAGAACCTCGGGGTCGATGACGCCGAGCTGCTGGGCGGTGCCCACCAGCGGCCGCGCGGCCTGGATGTCGTCGGTGCCGCGGTGGCGCTCGTAGCCGGACTCGGGGACCCCGTGCCCGCCGTGCTCGTTCTTGCCGAGCCCGGCGTCCCAGTCGATCCCACCCTCGTCGGGCATGTCCTTGCCGCCGACCAGGTACGGCGCCTTCGCGAGCATGTGGTCGCGCAGGTCCATGATCAGGAGCTTCGGCGACAGCGGCTTGCCGGTGTTCCACGCGGGGCACTGCGACTGGCAGCGGCCGCACTCGGTGCACGTCTCGAAGTCGAGCATGCCCTTCCACGTGAAGTCCTCGATCTTGCCGCGACCGAACGAGGCCTCCTCGGGCGGGTCCTCGAAGTCGATCGGCTTGCCGTCGTACTCGATCGGCTGCAGCGGGCCGAGGGCCTTGGGCAGGCGCTTCGCCGCGACGTTGATCGGCGCGATGAAGATGTGGAGGTGCTTGGAGTAGAGCACCTGCACGAGGAACACCAGCGCGACGCCGATGTGCAGCAGCAGGAAGACCGTCTCGAGGACGAACAGCGTCGTCGGGGAGAGCCCGGCGAACAGCTGGCCGACCGCGATCGACACGTAGGCACCCGACTGGTAGGGCAGGTTGCCGGCGGCCGACGAGACGCCGCGGAAGGCGAACAGCGTCCAGACCACGTTGAAGATCAGGAACAGCACGATCCAGGCGCCGGAGGTGTGCGACCCGTAGAAGCGGGACGACCGCTGCCTGCGCTCCGGGTCCTGCTGCACGCGCATGATCCCGAAGGTGATGATCGACAGCAGGACCATCACGGCGATGAAGTCCTGGAGGAAGCCCAGGATCGGCGAGCGTCCGATCAGCGGGATGTGGAAGTCCTCGACGAACAGCGCGCCGTAGGCCTCGATGTAGACCGTCAGCAGGATGACGAAGCCCCACATCGTGAAGAGGTGGGCGACGCCGGGGATCGACCAGCGCAGCAGCTTGCGCTGGCCCGCGACCTCCACGATCTGGGTGCGCAGCCGGGCGCCGAGGCCCTCGGAGCGCTTGGCATCGGGCTGCCCGGACCTGATGAGGGTGTAGAGCCACCACGCGCGGCGGGCGGCGATCACCCCCACGGCCAGGGTCAGGGCGAGACCCAGGATCAATCGGACGAGCACTGTTCGACCTCCCCGCGGGCGCTGCGTCTCACCGCAGGTCCCGTCACGTTCAGGCGGGCCTGGTGCGCGCTGCTGTGGTGGTCGCGCCGTCGGCCCGGATCAGGGGGACTGTAACCGCTGCCACCGACACCCGTCCCCGGGAGCGGGGTGAGTTCCTACTCACCGGTAACCGGACGGTCCCGACATCGTCCGCCGCGACACGCGCGGAACCCGTCGGGGCGATCATCCGACGCTCGGACGCGCGGACACGCCACGATGGCCTACGACGTCCGTGGGCCGCGCCGCCGCTGTCCACCACCGGGGGTACCCACCTGCTCGCCCGGCGTGTTTACTCGACCGGTCGAGACCGGCGAACCCCGACCCAGCACGACACCGTCCGGGAGGACCACCGCATGACCCTCACGACCCTGGGTGCGCACCTCCTCGACACCCAGATCACGGCGCAGGGTCTGGGCACCAACGGGCTGCAGGGCTGGATCCGCGACAACATCGTCCCGCTGCTCCTGCTGGGCATCGCGGTGATCATGCTGTGGATCGGTGGGCGCGGCGACAACGCGGGCGTGGCCCGCCGCGGTGTCGGCCTGCTCGTGGGCCTGGTCGCCCTCGGGATCGCGGTCTCCGGCAACGGCCCGGCGGTCGGGCAGTTCCTGGCCCAGCTGATCACGGGGTAACGGGTGCAGATCCGCACCGACGACGACGTGTACCGGGTCGACGCCGTCTGGCTCGGCCCCCCGCGGGCGACCTTCCCCTGGCGCGCCCGCTACTCCAGCTACGGCGTCGGACTGATCGTCATGATCGTCGTGATGTTCGTGCAGCGGCGCCTGGGCATCCAGATCGGCTTCTTCTCGGTGGCCTGGGCGCTGCTCATCACGGTCGTGGTGGTGCGCTTCGTCAGCAAACGGATCAACGAGGACCGCCCGCTGCTGGAGTGGCTCACGCTGTTCTGGCACGAGGTCCGCGGCCCCCGCCGTCGCACGCGCGGCGCGGGCAGCACGGTGAGTGCCGGGCACGTCGCCATCGGCCCCGCGCGGCCGCGGGCGGCGCTCCCGCCGGGTCGGACCGATCCGCACGCCGCGATGGCGGTCCGCGACGACGAGGCACCCCCCGCTCCCGGCCGCCCGCGCCGGCGTCCGAGGCGCTCCTGGACGACGCGGGCGGGCGCGACGCCCCGCCGCCCGGGCAGGCCCGCCGGCACCGGGGCCGCACCCGGGACCGACCCGGACGGCGTCGTCCGGGTCCCGGCGCGCCGGGCGGACCGGCCGCGCCGCGACCCGTCGTCGGGAACCCCGCGGCGTTACGGTCCCCGCGCGACGGGCAGGCAGGACGAGGAGGGCGACGGTGCGCCGGGGAGTTCCTGACGGCGGGTGGGGGCGGCGGTCGCCGTGGCCCGAGCCCCGCGACTCCTCACCGGCCGACGGTCCCGACGTCGGGTGGGGCGCGTTCCCGGCGGGCCCGGCCGAGGTCGTGCCCGTCGACCGGGACGAGTCGACCGGGGACCGAGCCATCGACCCGGACCGCGTCGAGCCGCCCGCCGAGTCCGGGCCGACCGCACTGCGGCGACCGCGACCCCGGGCGAAGCCGCGTCGCGGCCGGTCCCTGGCCGGCGCGTCGGCAGCCCCCGGCTACCGCTCCGCGATCGCGCTGCGCTCGATCGACGGCAACATCGCCCGCACCGGCTCGACGGTCACGGCCTGGTACCGGCTCGCGGCCCAGCCGTGGAGCTTCCGCTCGGACCCGCAGCGCGAGTCGCTGATCCGGCGGATCGCGACGCAGCTCGGCGAGCTGCAGGGCCGGTGGGTGCACGTGCGGGTGACCAGCCGCCCGTTCCCGGTCGCGCGCTGGGCGGAGGCGTTCGACCGCAACTCCCCGGGTCGGCTGCCCGACGTGCCGGGCGCCCTGTCGTGGGAGGAGTTCGTCACCGGCGAGCAGCACCACCTGATGGGCCTGTCGATGGCCGACAAGGAGGTGTTCCTCGGCGTCGAGGTCTCCGGGCGCTCCGTGGTCGACCGGTGGCTGGAGTCCGCGGCGCCGGTGCTGCACCGGGTGCTCCCGAGCGCGGTGAACGCCGAGCTCACCGCCCTGGAGACCGAGATCGCGCACGTCGACGCCCTCGTCGGCGGGCCGGGTCTCGACGGCGCGCCCTGCACCGCCGAGGACATGGCCTGGCTGATGCACCGCTCGTGCGCGCTCGGGCTGCCCGCGCCGCAGCACGTCGCCGCCGAGCCCGGCGCCGCCTGGGAGGCCGAGGACCTCGCGGCCTTCACCGACGGCGTCGCGATGCACCAGGAGCCCTACGCCCCGACCGTGCAGGTCGAGGGCCGGCAGGGGCTGTACCCGGTGTCGCGGCACGTCGCGGTGCTCTCGGTCGGGCTGATGGACTCGCTGCGGATCCCCGAGGCCGACGACCCGTGGATGCAGCGCAGCGACCGGCTCCCGTTCCCGGTGGAGTGGTCCGCGCGCATCTACGTCCGGCGTCCCGAGGAGGTCTCGGGGGAGCTGCAGCGCCAGATGGGGAAGGTGCGCAGCCAGATTCGGCACTACACCCACGACCACGACCTCGACCCGCCGATGTCGCTCGAGCGCCAGGCCGACCGGGTGCTCCAGATCGAGGACGAGCTCTCCGGCGGGCTGACCCAGCTCAACACCCGCGTCTACGGCTGGTGGCGGGTCGCGGTCGCGGGTCGCGACGAGGCCGAGGCCCTCACCCGCGCCCAGCAGCTGCTCGACCTCTACCGGCCGCGGGTCGCGCTGGAGCACCCGGAGGCGCAGTACGCCTACGCCCGCGAGTTCATCCCGGGCGAGCCGCTCGCGTCGACGGCCTACCGGCGGCGGGGATCGGTGACCTGGGTGGCCGCCGGCGTCCCGGCGGCCTCGGCCAGCGTCGGCGACCGGCGCGGCGTGCTGCTCGGCGAGACCTGCACCGCGACCCGTCGTCCCGTCGCGTGGGACCCGTGGATGGCGCAGGAGGTCCGGCAGGCGTCCGGCCTCACGGCCGTGGTCGGTGGCCTGGGCTCCGGGAAGTCGTTCCTGACGGGTCTGATGGTCTACAAGACGCTCCGGGCCGGGGCGCGGTGGACGGTGCTCGACCCGTCCGGTCCGCTGGCGGCGCTCACCCGGGTGCCGGAGCTCGCGCCGTTCTCCCGGCACATCCACCTGCTCGCGGCCGACCCGGGCATCCTCAACCCGTACCGGGTCGTCGCGGAGCCGCGTCGCGAGCACTTCCTCGACGAGGACGACCCGGAGAAGGCCTGGCGCCGGGAACGGTCCCTGGCGGCGGCGACCCGCCGTCGGCTGGTGCTCGACGTGCTGACCGGGCTCCTGCCCTACGACGTCGCGCGGATGCCGCACACCCGGATCGTGCTGCTGCGCGCGGTCCGGGAGGTCGGCGGCGGCCAGCACCGGGACCCGGGCCAGGTCATCGCCACGCTGCGCCGGCACGCCCGGGAGGGCGAGGAGCACGCCGACGTCGTCGCCGACTTCCTCGAGGAGCGCCGCGAGCTGCCGCAGGCCGCGCTGCTCTTCCCGGAGCGCACGCACGACCCGGAGGACCCGCGCGGCCCGAGCCATGACGCGGGCCGCGCCGACGACCCCGAGATCCTCGACGAGGACTACCGCCTCACCGTCCTGACGATGCAGGGGATGTCGCTCCCGCGTCCCGGCAGCCCGCGCGAGGAGTGGACCGACGGCGAGTCGCTCGCGGTCGAGCTCCTCAACCTGGCCTCCTGGCTGACGCAGCGGACCGTGTACACCGCCGACCGCGACCTGCGGAAGGGCGTCGCGCTCGACGAGACCCACTTCCTGTCGCAGATCCCCACCGGCAAGGTCCTCATCGACCGGCTCGCCCGCGACTCCCGCAAGTTCAACGTTCGCGCGCTGTTCGCCTCGCAGCTCGCGGGCGACCTGCTGCGCGTGCCGGGCTTCGCCTCGCTCGTCGACGCCGTGTTCGTCGGCCGCACCGACGACGCCGAGGCCCAGGCGGAGGCGCTGCGGCTGCTCCGCGTGCCAACCGACGTCGGCTACGAGGAGATGCTCGGCACGCTCTCCCCGCGCCCGACGGCGAGCCAGCAGGACGAGCGCCCCGACGACACCCCGCGCCAGTTCGTCTTCTCCGACGGGCACGGTGGCGTGGAGAAGATCCGCGTCGACCTGGAGGGCGAGCACCTCGGGCACCTCCGCGCGGCCCTCGACACGAACCCGAACGCGCAGCGCGCCCACCTCCCGCCGGCCCCGCTGCCGGCCGCCCCGCAGGCGCGGGTGCCGGTCGACGACGGACCGCGACCGGTCCCGCCCGAGCCGGACGACCCGTCGTCGGGACCCGAGGTGGAGGACGGCGTGCCCGCGGCCCGGTCGTCCGGCTGGGGTGGCGACGGGTGAGCGGTGCCGTTCTCGTCATCGGCATCGTGGCGGCGGCACTGGTGATCGGGTGGCGGCGGGCCGGCGTGCCGCGCGGCCGGGCCGTCCCGACGGCGGGTCGTCCCCGGCGCGGGCGGCTGCGCTCGGTGCTCGTCGTGGGCACGCTCGTGGCCGGGTTCGCGGTGATCGGCGGGACGGCCTCGGCCCAGGCGTTCGACTGCAAGGCGCCGCCCGACCCGGACCGGCCCGGCACCGGGCTCGTCGGCTCGCTCGACCCCGCACCGATCGGCGTCGGCGTGCCCGGGTCGGTGTACGACGAGGTCGGCTACGCGGGGCAGGTCTGGTGGACCTACGACCTGGGCTGCGGACCCGGCGGGGCCCGCGACCCCGCGGCGGCCACCGACACGTGGCTGGGCAACCAGGTCTTCGACGTCGCGAAGCTCGTCGTGGGCGGCGTGAACTGGGCGCACTACCTCATCGCCCGCGGCTCCAGCCTGCTCACCCCGCTCGACCAGGTCATCCAGACCGGCACGCGCGCGATGTACGAGGCGGTCTTCACGACGTGGGTGGGGGTCGCGCTGGCGGCGCTCGCCGCGATCCTGCTCGTGCTCGCCATGCGCGGCGAGCTGTCCCAGCAGGCACGACGGGGCTTCGTCGCGGTCATCGCCCTCGGGCTCGCGGCCGGGGCGTACGCCGCCCCGATCCAGTGGTCGCGGGCCCTCGACGGGGTGCTGCTCGACGGCGTGACGTCCATGCAGCAGGGATTCCTGCGCCAGGTGGGCGTCGGGGACCAGAACACGTTGCCGACGGTGCTCTCGGACCAGATCGTCTACTCGAACTGGCTCCGGGGTGAGTTCGGGTCGGCCGACGTGCCGCAGGCCCGCGACCTCGGCCGCCCGCTGCTGGACGCCCAGACGTTCTCCAAGGTCGAGGTGGCGACGGGCCAGGACGGCCAGGCGCAGGCGAACGCGAAGAAGCAGCAGTTCACCGACGTCGCGAACCGCGTCGGCGACCGCTACTCCTACTTCCAGGGCCGCTCCGGCTCGCGCGTCGGCGCCGGCGTCCTCGCCCTGGTGCAGGCCGCGTGCATCGGCCTGTTCCAGCTCATGAGCAAGGTCCTGATCCTCGTCTCGATGCTCATGATCCGGCTCCTCGTGATGGTGGCGCCCGCCCTCGCCGTGGTCGCCCTGCTGCGCCCCGAGGTGCTGCCCGCGATGCTGCGGGTGGGCGGGGCGGCCCTCGTGAACACGCTGCTCGTCGGCGCCCTGGCGGGCCTGCACTCCCTCCTGGTGATCTCGCTCTTCCGGCCCGGCTCCGGGGTGGACACGTGGCTCGCGCTCCTGGTCACGGGCGTGGTCACGGTGATCCTCTGGGCGGTGTCGCGACCCTTCCGGCGGCTGACCTCGATGGTGTCGCTGACCCGGGAGCAGGTGAGCGGCGCCCTGCCGGCGAGCGGCAGCGGTGTCCTCGGTCGCGCCCTCGGCCGGCTCGGGAGCCCGGACGGCCGCGAGAACTCCTGGTGGGGCGAGCGGGCCGAACGGCACTCGCACGGCATGCGGGTGCGCCCGGAGGAGACCGACCCGGTCACCGAGCGCGCCGCGCGGACCCGGACCGTGCACGTCGAGTCCGAGGTGGTGCGCCCCGAGCGGCCCGCGGCGGCCCGTCGCGAGATCGACGCCGCCCGCCCGGCGCTGCCCGCGGCCGCGCCCCGCGTCGTGGAGGTCGACGGGGCGCCGTCGCAGCGCATCTACCGGCCGTCGTCACGCGGTGGCGCGGGCGGCGGACCCGTCGTCGAGGGCCGGGTCCTGGAGAGTCGCGTGACGCCCGAACCCCGGCGCGACGGGGGGTAGCGGAACGTGCCGATCCGGACCCGGCGCGGCCGCTCGGGCGCGTACCGCGCGCTGTGGGAGTGGCCGCTGCACAGCCCCGCGCGGCTGGCGCTGGTGCTCGCCGTCGCCGCCGTCGTCGTCGTCGGGATCACGACGGTCTCGGGCTGGCTCTCGCCGCGCTCGTCGGGCACGGGGACCGCGCTGGGCCCGGTCCCCGAGGCGCCGACGGTCACCGTCGCGCCGCCCGCCGCCACCCCGCCGCCGGAGCTGACGCCGACCACGCTGCCGCTCTCCGCCGCCCCGCAGGCCGCGCTCGGCGTGGCGCAGCGATGGGCGACCGCGTGGGCGGACCACCCCGCCGGCACCACCGCGGCGCAGTGGAGCGACCGGTTGCGGCCCTACACCACCGACGAGTACCTGCCGACCCTCGCGGGGATCGACCCCGCGAACGTGCCCGGTACCCGCGTCACGGGCCCGCCCCGGGCGGTCGAGGTCCGGCCGGACTCGCTGCGCGTCCAGGTACCCACCGACGCGGTGACCCTGCAGCTGCTCCTCGTGCAGACCGGGCCGGGCGACTGGCGCGTCGCCGGCTACGACCGGGCGAGCTGACGTGGCCACGCTCCTCCGGCCACCGCAGCAGGGCGGACCTCCCCGTCGCGGTCCCCGCGGGTCGAGCCCCGCTCCGCTGCGTCTCCCGCGACTGCCGTCGCGCCTGCGGTTCCTGCGCCTGCTGATCCCGGTCGGCGTGCTCGCGGTGGTGCTCGTCGTCGTGCTGATGATGGGGCTGCTCGTCGTCGGGCAGTTCACCGGCGGCGGCGACCCCGACGCGGCCGGGGCGTGCGACGCCGGGGCGGGCCGCGCGGCCGTCGGGGTCCCGCGCACCGGGGCCGACCTGACCCAGGCGCAGCGGGACACCGCAGGGACGATCATCGGGGTCGCGAAGGGCATGGACGCCCCACCCCGGGCCTGGGTGGTGGCGCTCGCGACCGCGATGCAGGAGTCGCGGATGGGGCTCGCCGGCATCGACGTCGCCGTCGACCACGACTCGCTCGGGGTGTTCCAGCAGCGGCCCAGCCAGGGCTGGGGCAGCCCGGACCAGGTGCGCGACCCGGTGTACGCCACGCGCACCTTCCTGACGCGGCTGCTGGCGGTCCCCGGGTGGGCCGACCTGCCGGTGACGAGGGCCGCGCAGATCGTGCAGCGCTCGGCCTTCCCCGACGCCTACGCCCGGTGGGAGCCGCTGGCCACGTCGCTCGTCGGCGACCTCGCCGGGGTCCAGGGCGCGATCCGGCCCTGCGCGGAGGGCCCGACGGCGGGGGTGGCGACCAGCCTGCCGCCGGGGGTGGCCCGCACGGCCATCGAGTTCGCCGTCCGCGAGACCGGCAAGCCCTACGTGTGGGGCGGCACGGGGCCGGCGAGCTACGACTGCTCCGGGCTCATGCTGCGCGCCTTCCAGGCCGCCGGGATCGTCCTGCCGCGCGTCGCCAGCGACCAGTACCGGGCGGGCGCCCACGTCCCGGTGGCGCAGGCCCAGCCCGGTGACCTGCTGTTCTGGGCCTACGACACGTCGGACGCGGACTCGATCCACCACGTCGCCCTCTACCTCGGCGACGGGAAGATGATGGAGGCCCAGCAGACCGGGGTGCCGCTCGGCGTCCGGTCGGTGAGCTGGTCGGAGAAGGGCCTGGTTCCGCTGGCCACCCGACCGGGTACGGCGCCGGTGGCATGAGTTGAGCCGACCGGGAACAAGTCCCGTGACCGGCTCGTTGTGCCGTTCGAGAGCAAGTTGAGCGCCTCGGGCTCATCCCCGGCTCGCCGCGTGCGGCGGGGATCGGTAGACTTGAGCGCGACGGGCTCACGGACCGAGTGAACAGCTCCTGGAAGGAGTCAATAGACATGGCGCGAGCGGTCGGCATCGACCTCGGCACCACCAACTCCGTGGTCGCGGTCCTGGAGGGCGGCGAGCCCACGGTCATCGCCAACTCCGAGGGCAGCCGGACCACCCCGTCGGTGGTCGCCTTCGCCCGCAACGGCGACGTCCTCGTCGGACAGTCGGCCAAGAACCAGGCCGTGACGAACGTCGACCGCACGATCCGGTCGGTCAAGCGGCACATGGGCACCGACTGGACCACGGAGATCGACGGCAAGAAGTACACCGCGCAGGAGATCAGCGCCCGCACGCTGATGAAGCTCAAGCGCGACGCCGAGTCCTACCTCGGCGAGGAGGTCACCGACGCGGTGATCACCGTCCCCGCCTACTTCGAGGACGCGCAGCGCCAGGCCACCAAGGAGGCCGGCCAGATCGCGGGCCTCAACGTGCTCCGCATCGTCAACGAGCCGACCGCGGCCGCCCTCGCCTACGGGCTCGAGAAGGGCTCGGACGAGCAGACGATCCTGGTCTTCGACCTCGGTGGCGGCACGTTCGACGTCTCGCTGCTCGACATCGGCGACGGTGTGGTCGAGGTGCGCGCCACCAACGGCGACAACAACCTCGGCGGCGACGACTGGGACGAGCGGATCATCAGCTGGCTCGTCGACAAGTTCAAGAGCTCGCAGGGCATTGACCTGTCCAAGGACAAGATGGCGATGCAGCGGCTCCGTGAGGCGGCCGAGAAGGCGAAGATCGAGCTGTCCAGCTCGACCTCGACCAGCATCAACCTGCCCTACATCACGGTCGACGCCGACAAGAACCCGCTCTTCCTCGACGAGACGCTCTCGCGCTCGGAGTTCCAGCGGATCACCTCCGACCTGCTCGACCGGTGCCGTCAGCCGTTCAACCAGGTCGTGAAGGACGCCGGCATCTCGATCGGGCAGATCAGCCACGTCGTCATGGTCGGCGGCTCGACGCGCATGCCCGCGGTGACCGAGCTGGTCAAGGAGCTCACCGGCGGCAAGGACCCCAACAAGGGCGTCAACCCGGACGAGGTCGTCGCCGTCGGGGCCACGCTGCAGGCCGGCGTGCTGCGCGGTGACGTCAAGGACGTCCTGCTGCTCGACGTCACGCCGCTGTCCCTCGGCATCGAGACCAAGGGCGGCGTCATGACCAAGCTCATCGAGAAGAACACGACGATCCCGACCAAGAAGTCGGAGGTCTTCACCACGGCCGAGAACAACCAGCCGTCGGTGCAGATCCAGGTGTTCCAGGGTGAGCGCGAGATCGCGGCCTACAACAAGAAGCTCGGCATGTTCGAGCTCACCGGGCTGCCCCCCGCCCCGCAGGGCGTGCCGCAGATCGAGGTCACCTTCGACATCGACGCGAACGGCATCGTCAACGTCTCGGCGGTCGACAAGGGCACCGGCAAGTCGCAGGCCATGACGATCACCGGCGGCTCGGCCCTCTCCAAGGAGGAGATCGACCGCATGGTCTCCGACGCGGAGGCCCACGCCGACGAGGACCGCAAGCGCCGCGAGGCCGCGGAGACCCGCAACCAGGCGGAGTCGCTGGTCCACCAGACCGAGAAGGTCCTCTCCGAGAACGGCGACAAGGTCCCGGCGGAGACGAAGGACAAGGTCCAGGGCTCGCTCGACGACCTCAAGAAGGCGCTCGAGGGCGACGACACCGAGACCATCAAGTCCGCGGTGGAGAAGCTCGCCACCGACTCCCAGGAGCTTGGCCAGGCGATCTACGCCCAGTCGCAGTCCGACGGGGCCGCGGGTGCGGCCGGCGGAGCCGCCGGTGCCGGTGCCGCGGGCGGTGCGGCCGACGACGACGTCGTCGACGCCGAGATCGTCGACGACGACAAGAAGTAAGCCCCACCAGACAACGACGGGTGCCGCGCCCGGCCCCACGGGGGCCGGGCGCGGTGGACTCCAGGAGGAGGCCATCGTGCAGGACCCGACGGACGTCCGTGAGGACGTGTCGGTGGAGGACCACCAGGAGGAGTTCGGCGCCGGCTCGGACGCGCCCGGGGGCAACCCCGTCGTGCCGGCCGACGGAGTCGACATCCCCGACGCGGCGGTGGGGGGCACCCCCACCTCGGCCGAGGGCGAGGTCGACACGGCGGCGGGCGATCCGCAGCTCACGCGGCTGCGCACCGACCTCGAGGAGCGCACCGAGGATCTCAAGCGGCTCTCGGCGGAGTACGCCAACTACCGGCGCCGGGTCGAGCGGGACCGCGAGGCCACCGTGGCGGGCGCCAAGGCCCAGGTGGCCGGTGAGTTGCTGACGGTGCTCGACGACGTCGAGCGGGCTCGGCAGCACGGCGACCTGACGGGTGCGTTCAAGGTCGTGGCCGACCGGCTCTCCGAGACGCTGCAGCGGGCCGGGCTCGCGGGCTTCGGCGAGGTCGGCGACGCGTTCGACCCGTCGGTGCACGAGGCCGTCGCCAGCGCCTCGTCCGCCGAGGTCGACGGCCCGACCGTCACCACGGTGATGCGCCGCGGCTACCGCTTCGGGGAGAAGGTGCTGCGTCCCGCGATGGTCGAGGTCACCGACCACGACCCGGACGCGGTGACGGCGGACAGCGGGACCGGCGGTTCCGGCTCCGCCGCAGGTGCAGGAGAGTAGGGACGTCCCGGCCGACGCCGGGTTCACGGGAGGAGGGATGGACCGTTGAGCAATCGCGACTGGCTCGAGAAGGACTTCTACCGTGAGCTCGGCGTCGCGAAGGACGCACCGGCCGACGAGATCAAGAAGGCCTACCGCAAGATCGCGCGGGAGAACCACCCCGACGCGAAGCCCGGCGACACGAAGGCCGAGGCGAGGTTCAAGGCCGCGGGCGAGGCGTACGGCGTGCTGTCCGACCCGGCCAAGCGCAAGGAGTACGACGAGGCCCGCACGCTGTTCGCGGGCGGTCGCTTCGGCGGCTTCGGTGGCGGGGGGCGGTCCGCGGGCGGCCAGGGTGGCGGGTTCGAGGACCTGTTCGCCGGGGGCGGTCGGAGCGGCGGCGGCGCCGGCGGGCTGGGTGACCTGCTCGGCGGCATCTTCGGTGGCATGGGCGGGATGGGTGGCGGCACCGCCACCGACCCGACGGGCGGCATGGGCACCGGCGGGATGGGCGGTTTCGGCGGCGTCCCGCGCCAGCGTCGGGGTGCCGACGTCGAGACCGAGGTGCGTATCGACTTCGCCGAGGCGGTCAACGGCGCGACGCTGCCGCTCCGGCTCACCTCGCCGATGACCTGCGGCACCTGTGACGGGTCCGGCGCCAAGCCGGGGACCACGCCGCGCACCTGCACGCGTTGCGGCGGGGCGGGGCTCGTGTCCCGCAGCCAGGGCGCCTTCGCGTTCAGCGAGCCCTGCCCGGACTGCCGCGGCAGCGGACACCTGGTCGACGACCCGTGCCCCGAGTGCGGGGGCGACGGCGTCAGCTCCCGCCCGCGCACCATCACCATCCGGGTGCCCGCGGGCGTCGAGGACGGCCAGCGGATCCGGCTCGCCGGCAAGGGCCAGCCCGGCCCGGCGGGAGGACCGTCCGGCGACCTCTACGTCATCGTCCACGTCAGCACCGACGCCGTGTTCGGCCGGTCGGCCAAGAACCCGGACGACCTCACGCTGGCACTGCCCGTCACCTACCCCGAGCTGGTCCGCGGGGCCACGGTCACGGTGCCGACGCTCGACGGCCGCATCTCACTGAAGGTGCCGCCGGGCAGCTCGGCGGGACGCACGCTGCGCGTGCGCGGGCGTGGCGTGAAGCGCAAGGACCGCACCGGCGACCTGCTGGTCACCCTTGAGCTCGCGGTCCCCGCCCGGCTGTCGTCCGAGGCGAGCGATGCGCTCGACGCGTACGCCCGCGCCACGGCCGACCACGATCCGCGCGCCCATCTCACCGAGCGGGCCGACCGGGCCCACGCGGACAAGGAAGCGGCGTCATGACCGGCGGGGACACGGGTTCCGAGCGTGCCCGTCGTGCCCCGCGCGCCGATTCGGCGATCCCCGGACTGCCGCCGTGGGCCGACGAGGACACCCCCGTCTTCGTCATCTCGATCGCGGCCGAGTTCTCGGGCATGCACGCGCAGACGCTCCGCTCGTACGACCGCATCGGCCTGGTCAGCCCGGGGCGCGCGAGCGGTGGCGGTCGCCGCTACTCGGTGCGCGACATCGCCCTGCTCCGCGAGGTGCAGCGGCTCTCCCAGGAGGAGGGCGTCAACCTCGCGGGCATCAAGCGCATCATCGAACTCGAGCGCGAGGTCGACCAGCTCACCGACAGGCTCGCCGAGGTCACCGACGAGCTCGCCCGCAGCCAGTCCCGGCTGCAGTCGCTGGCGGAGCAGGCCGGGCGGTCGGGCGACCTGCTCCCCGTCCGGCGCACGCAGTCGGTCGTGGTGTGGCAGCCCGCGCAGCACCGGCGGCGCCGGCAGGGCCCGGAGGACCCGGGCGGAGAGTCATGACCCGTCGTCGGTGAAGGGGTCGTAGTGGATGCGGTCCAGCGGCGTGCCGTCGACCAGGAGGGCGGCCGTGGTCGCGCGGATCATGTCCGGCGACCCGGCCACCACCACGTCGTGGTCGAGCCACGGGCCGCAGCGGCTGACCGCCTCCACGACGGTGCCCGGGGCCAGGTCGGTGTCCAACGGGTCGGACTCGCACGCGCCGACCACCGCGAGCCACGGCTCCCCGGCGGCCAGGTCGGCGAAGCGGTCGAGCGAGTGCAGGTCCTCGGGGGTCCGGCCGCCGATCACCACGGTCGTGGGTCGGACGTCGACCCCGGCCGCCGCGAGGCCGACCAGCTCCTCGCACAGGGCCAGCGCCACGGCGGCTCCGGTGCCGCCGCCGACGAGCAGGAGCTCGCGCTCGGCGGCCGGGTCCACCTCCAGCTCGCCCTCGGCCGGTCCGATGCGCCAGCGCTCGCCGATCCGGCTGTGTGCCACGACCGACCGGCTCACCCACCCGCCGTCGACCGCCCGCACGTGGAACTCCAGGCGCCCGTCGGCACGCGGCGCCCCGGCGGGCGTGAGGTGACGCCACAGACGCGGCCGCTGCGGCACCTCGACGGTGACCGACTGCCCCGGCCGGTACGCGACGGGGACGTCGGGCTCGACCTCCACGACCGCCAGGTCCCAGCTCAGCCGCCGGTGCGCCACGACGGTCGCCCCGACGACGCCGGGCAGGGCCGCGACGGCCGCGCGGGCGGGCCGGGTGGCCAGCGAGAAGGCGCGCACCCAGGCCGCGTCGGCGTCGGGCGCCCACTCCGGGCCGGCGAAGCGTCGGACCGCGCCGACGAGGGCGACGCCGAGCGGCTCGTCCGTCGTGGCGTCGAGCCCGAGCGTCCGCAGCTCGCGGGCCAGCGGCGGCACCGCCGTGGCGAGCTCGGCGGGTCGGTCCACGACGGACATGGCGGCGATCATCGTGCGGAGCAGCCGGCGCGCGGCCGGGTCGGCCTGCGCGGGGAACAGCCCGCGCAGGGCCGGGGCGAGGCTGAACAGCAGCGCGCCGAACCAGTGCGCGACCTCGACCTCGGAGTCGACGACCTGGGCCCACGCGACGCGGACGGCCTCGGCGGCGCGGACGACCGTGAGGTCGGTGGCCGGCAGGACCGAGGTCCGTGCGGTGTCGGCCCGTGTGGCGTCGGCTCGTGCGGTGTCGCCTCGTGTGGTGTCGCCTCGTGTGGCGTCGGCTCGTCGGGACCGCTCGGCGGCCGACAGCGGCGCGGTGGGGGGCGGCGCGGCCGACAGCGGCGCGGTGGGGGGTGGCACGGTGACGGGCGCGACGAGCGCGGTCGTCGCGGGAGCGTCGTGCGGGGTGTCGCCGGGGCGGTCCTCGACGGCGTCGTCGTCGGGGGCGGCTGTGGCGGCCGGGGCGGCGGTCCGGGCCACGGCCGGGATGACGGTGGTGGCCACCGCAGAGGCGGGCGGCCGCGCCGCCGTCGGCACCAGGCGCAGCAGGCGGGCGGGTGGGCGGACGGGTGCCTCCGACGGGCGCGCAGCGGCCGGAGCCGCCCCGTCGTCCGGGGTGGCCCCGCGAGCCCCCGTGGGGTCGATCGGCCCGGCCGGATCCGCCGACATGCCGACTCCCTCCTCGCCCCCGGCATGGTCCCGTCCCACACCCGAGTCCCGAGCATCATGACAGAGCGTACGCAGACACGGCTCACTGTCCCCGTGTCGTCACCCTGGGCGACATCGACGGACGGGAACCCGACAACCTCGCGCAGACTTGAGTGGAATACGCTCAAGTTCGCGTAGGTTGGAACCCACGAGAGTCACCACGACCCCCTCCAGCCCGAAAGGCCAGCCCCGATGGACTTCTCGCCGACGACGCGGACCCAGCAGGCGGTGTCCGCCGCGGTCCGCGCCGCCACCGCGTCCGGACACCCCCAGGTGTCGCCGGCGCACCTGCTCGTCGCCCTGCTCGACCAGACCGACGGCATCACGCTGCCGCTGCTGCGCGCCGTGTCGGCCGATCCCGACGCCGTGCGCGCCGAGACCGAGCGGCTGATCGCGTCGATGCCCAGCGCCACGGGCTCGAACGTCGCGGCGCCGCAGTTCGACGGTGACTCCGCGCGGGTGCTCGCCCACGCGCAGCAGCTCGCCGCCGACATCGGCGACGAGTACGTCTCCACCGAGCACCTGCTCGTCGGGCTGGCGGCGGCCGGGGGGCGCACCGCGCAGATCCTCACCCGCCACGGCGCGACGCCGGAGGCGCTGCAGGAGGCGTTCAGCAAGGTCCGCGGCTCGGCCCGCATCACCTCGCCCGACCCCGAGGGCACGTTCCAGGCCCTCGAGAAGTACGGGCAGGACCTCACCGAGCGGGCCCGCTCGGGCAAGCTCGACCCCGTCGTCGGGCGGGACGCCGAGATCCGCCGGGTCGTGCAGGTGCTCTCGCGCCGCACGAAGAACAACCCGGTGCTGATCGGTGAGCCCGGCGTCGGGAAGACCGCGATCGTCGAGGGCCTGGCCCAGCGCATCGTCGCGGGCGACGTGCCCGAGTCGCTGCGCGACAAGCGCGTCGTGGCGCTCGACCTCGGCTCGATGGTCGCCGGCGCCAAGTACCGCGGCGAGTTCGAGGAGCGGCTCAAGGCCGTCCTCGGCGAGATCACCGACTCGGCCGGACAGGTCATCACCTTCATCGACGAGCTGCACACCATCGTCGGCGCCGGGGCCACCGGGGAGTCGGCCATGGACGCCGGCAACATGATCAAGCCCATGCTCGCCCGCGGTGAGCTGCGGATGGTCGGCGCCACCACACTCGACGAGTACCGCAAGCACATCGAGTCGGACCCGGCGCTGGAGCGGCGCTTCCAGCAGGTCCTCGTCGGGGAGCCCTCCGTGGAGGACACGGTCGGCATCCTGCGCGGGCTCAAGGAGCGCTACGAGGTGCACCACGGCGTGCGGATCACCGACGCCGCGCTGGTCGCCGCGGCCGCGCTGTCCGACCGGTACATCACCGCGCGGTTCCTGCCCGACAAGGCGATCGACCTCGTCGACGAGGCCGCCTCGCACCTGCGCATGGAGATCGACTCGCGGCCGGTGGAGATCGACGAGGTGGAGCGCTCCGTGCGTCGCCTCGAGATCGAGGAGATGGCGCTGGCCAAGGAGTCCGACGCCGCGTCGGCCGAGCGGCTGAGCGCGCTGCGCTCCGAGCTCGCCGAGAAGCGCGAGGAGCTGTCGGCCCTCACCGCCCGCTGGCAGGGCGAGAAGGAGTCGATCAACGCGGCGCGCGACCTCAAGGAGCAGCTCGAGGCGCTGCGCGGGGAGTCCGACCGGGCCGAGCGCGACGGCGACTACGCCAAGGTCGCCGAGCTGCGCTACGGCCGCATCCCGGCGCTCGAGAAGGACCTCGCCGCCGCCGACGAGGCGTCTGCGGCCGCCGGCCCGGTCATGCTCAAGGAGGAGGTCGGCCCGGACGACGTCGCCGACGTCGTGTCCGCGTGGACCGGTATCCCCGCCGGCCGGCTGCTGGAGGGCGAGACCCAGAAACTGCTGCGGATGGAGGACGAGCTCGGCCGGCGGGTCGTCGGCCAGACCGAGGCCGTCCGTGCCGTGTCCGACGCGGTCCGCCGCACTCGGGCCGGCATCTCCGACCCCGACCGTCCGACCGGTTCGTTCCTCTTCCTCGGCCCCACGGGCGTCGGCAAGACCGAGCTGGCCAAGGCGCTCGCGGCGTTCCTGTTCGACGACGAGCGGGCGATGATCCGCATCGACATGAGCGAGTACGGCGAGAAGCACTCGGTCGCCCGGCTCGTCGGGGCACCCCCCGGCTACGTCGGCTACGACCAGGGCGGTCAGCTCACCGAGGCCGTCCGGCGCCGGCCGTACGCCGTGGTGCTGCTCGACGAGGTCGAGAAGGCTCACCCCGACGTGTTCGACGTGCTGCTGCAGGTGCTCGACGACGGGCGCCTCACGGACGGCCAGGGCCGCACCGTGGACTTCCGCAACACGATCCTCGTGCTGACCTCGAACCTCGGGTCGGCCGCGCTGATGGACACCTCGCTCGACGACGCCGGGCGGCGGGACCGGGTCATGGACGTCGTCAAGCGGTCGTTCAAGCCGGAGTTCCTCAACCGGCTCGACGACGTCGTGGTGTTCCACGCGCTGTCGACCGAGGAGCTCACCTCGATCGTCGACATCCAGATCGACCGGCTCGCCTCCCGCCTCTCCGGACGCCGGCTCTCGCTCACCGTGTCCGACGCGGCGAAGGAGTGGCTGGCGCTGCAGGGCTTCGACCCGCTGTACGGGGCGCGGCCGCTGCGCCGGCTGGTGCAGTCCTCGATCGGCGACCAGCTCGCCCGGGAACTGCTCGGCGGTGAGGTCCGCGAGGGCGACACCGTCCGCGTCGACCTCGACAAGGACGCCGACCACGGCGCCGGCGCGTTGACGGTGTCGCGCGCCTGAGTCCTGTCCGTTCTCGAGCGAAGGGCCCCTTCGGTCGGTCCACCCGACCGGAGGGGCCCATCGCTCGTTCCGGGCGCGGTGACCGGCCGTCCGCGCGTCAGACCACCTCGCGGACCCGACCGTCCTCGACGTGCCAGCGACGGGTGGTGCGGACGGTGTCGAGCATCCGACGGTCGTGGGTGACCAGCAGGACCGTGCCGGTGAACGACTCGAGCGCCGACTCGAGCTGCTCGATCGCGGGCAGGTCGAGATGGTTGGTCGGCTCGTCGAGGACGAGGAGGTTCACCCCCCGCGCCTGCAGCAGCGCCAGGGCGGCCCGGGTGCGTTCGCCCGGCGACAGCGAGTCGGCGGGTCGGTGCACGTGCTCCGCCCCGAGGCCGAACTTGGCGAGCAGGGTGCGGACCTCCGCGGTGGGCCACCGGTCGACCTCCGGCTCCCGCGAGAACGCGTCCAGCAGCGTCCGCTCCCCGGCGAACAGGCCGCGGGCCTGGTCCACCTCCCCGACCACCACCCCGGAGCCGAGCTCCGCCGACCCGTCGTCGGGAAGGATCCGACCGAGCAGCAGGCCGAGCAGCGTGGTCTTGCCCGCGCCGTTGGCGCCGGTGACGGCGACGCGGTCGGCGTAGTCGAGCTGCAGCGAGACGGGGCCGAGGGTGAAGGCCGGTCGGTCGGGTCGAGCTCCGCTGCGCTGCGTCTCCCCGCGGCGCACCAGCGCGTCGTGCAGGGTCGCGACGACGGTGCCGGAGCGGGGCGCGGTGGCGATCGTCATCCGCAGCTCCCACTCCTTGCGGGGCTCCTCGACGACCTCGAGGCGCTCGATCCGGCGCTGCGACTGCGCGACCTTCGAGGCCTGCTTCTCGGTCGACTCGGCGCGGACCTTGCGGGCGTTCTTGTCGTTGTCGGACTTCCCGGCGCCTTTGCGGCGGGCGTTGCGGACTCCGTGCTCGAGCCAGTTGCGCTGCGTCTGCATGCGGCCCTCGAGCGCGGACCGCTTGTCCGCGTACTCCTCGTAGCTCTCCCGGGCATGACGTCGGGCGACGGCACGCTCGGCGAGGTAGGCCTCGTAGCCGCCGCCGTAGAAGGCGACCTGCTGCTGTGCGAGGTCGAGCTCCAGGACGCCGGTGACGGTGCGGGCGAGGAACTCGCGGTCGTGGCTGACGACGACGGTCGGCGCGCGCAGCTCGCGGACGAAGCGCTCGAGGCGGTCCAGGCCGGCGAGGTCGAGGTCGTTGGTGGGCTCGTCGAGCAGGAAGACGTCGAAGCGCGCGAGGAGCAGGGCGGCGAGGTTGACGCGGGCGGCCTGGCCACCGGAGAGCGCCGTCATCGCCGCGTCGAGGGGGAGACCCAGGCCCAGGTCGGCAGCCACCTCGGGGATGCGGTCGGGCAGGTCGGCGCCCCCGAGGTCGAGCCAGCGCTCGAGGGCCGTGGAGTAGCGCTCGCCGTCGTCGCCGTTCTCGAGCAGGACGGTGGCCGCGTCGAGTTCGGCCTGCGCGTCCGCGACCCCGGTGCGGCGCGCCAGGAAGCCCTCGATCGTCTCGCCCGGCCGGCGGGCCGGTTCCTGCGGGAGGTGCCCGACGGAGGCGGTGGGCGGGGCGAGCTCGACGGTGCCGGTGTCGGGCTTCTCGAGCCCCGCGAGGATGCGCAGGAACGTCGACTTGCCGGCCCCGTTGGCGCCCACCAGCCCGACGACGTCCCCCGCCCCGACGGTGAGGTCGGCGCCGGAGAAGACGGTGCGCGCTCCGTGGACGGCGGAGACGTCGCGGGCGACGAGGGTGGCCTGCACCGACCCGAGCGTAGTGCTCGATCAGAAAGGCGTGGTCACTCCGAGTGTCCTGCTCCACCGGACCGGGGTGCGGGCCTACGCTCGGTGGGTGCCTGCCTGGATCTGGTTCGTCGTGGCGCTGGTCGCCGCAGCCGGCGGTGCGCTGCTGCTCTGGTACGACCGTGCGCGTCCCGCCCGCCGGGGCAACGACCGGCGGGAGTGGGCGGCGTCGAAGGGCTGGGAGTTCACCGACGCGCTCTCCTCACCGCCCCACGCGTGGCGCTACGGCACGCTGCGCGGCGACGGCCCCCGCCAGGCCTACGACGTCGCGACCGGCGCCGTGCCCGGCCCCGGCGGTCGGCGGCTGGGCTGCATCTTCGACCAGGAGCAGGACGGCCGGACCGTCGGGACGATCGCCGCGGTGCGGGGCACCGTCGCGGTGCCGGTGGCCATCGAGCTGCGGCTCCCCGAGTCGCCCCGGCCCGACGACGACGAGCTCGACAACCTCGGGCAGGTCGGCCGGCGCTACGCGTTCGTCTCGAACGCCCTCGAGGGCCGGCGGCTGCTGACCCGGCAGGTCACCGACGCCGCCGACCGTGTCGGCGCGGACGTGCCGCTGGTGTGGGCCGAGGACACGTGGGTGCTCGCCTCGATCGAGCCCGACGCCGACCCCGATCGGGTCGAGGGCCTCATCGAGTCCCTGGTCGACGTGTCCGCGGCAATCAAGGACGCCGTGGAGAACGGGACGGACGGATCGGGCACCGGGGCCCCGGCCGACGACGACGCACCCACTTCCGTCGTCGGGAAGCGGGACCCGGACCGGGTGGTGCCCGCCGTGGGCAGCCCCGCCGACGAGTCCCGGACCGAGTCCGTCGAGCGCGAGGACGACGCCCCGACCACGGTCGTCGGCAAGGCTCCCGCCGCGGCGACGGGGCGCCCGTCGGGTGCCCGCCCGGCCGCGCGCGACGACGAGGACGACTTCGACGACGAGTTCGAGGCCTTCGCGTCCGGCGACGACGAGGCGCCGTACTCCGCCGGGCGGAAGGACGACGGGAGCGGGCGCCCGACGCACCGCGACCGGCCCGCCGACATCCCCTACGACCTCGAGAGCGACGACCCGGATCCGGACGAGCCGCGCCCGGACGGGCCGCGTTCCTCGCAGGGCAGCACGTGGCGCAGCGGGAAGTTCCGGGGCCGGTGAGCCCCACCGCGCTCGTGACCGGCGCGAGTTCCGGGCTCGGCACCGAGTTCGCCGTCCAGCTGGCCGCCGCCGGCTACGACCTGGTGCTCGTGGCCCGGGACGAGGCCCGCCTGCGGGCCCTCGCCGACCGCCTCGGGAACGCCGAGGTCCTGGTCGCCGACCTCGCGGACCCCGAGGCCCGCCGACCGGTCGAGGACCGCCTGACCGACGCCGACCGCCCGGTCGACCTCCTCGTGAACAACGCCGGTTACGGCACCGCGGGCGAGTTCGTCGAGACCGACCTCGACGTGCTGGCCGCGAACCACGAGGTCAACGTGACCACCGTGCTGCGCCTGACGCGGGCCGCGCTGCCGGGCATGATCGCGCGCGGCCGGGGCGGGGTGCTCAACGTGTCGAGCGTCGCGGGCTTCCTAACGGGGCGCGGCTCGGTGTACGGCGCCGGCAAGGCCTACGTGACGATGCTGTCGCAGAACCTCGCGGGTGCGCTCGCCGGCACCGGGGTCCACGTGATGGCGCTGTGCCCCGGGTTCGTGAAGACCGAGTTCCACCAGCGCTTCGGGCAGGCACGCAGCGGACCGTCCTTCGCGTGGATGGACGCGGACGACGTGGTGCGGACCGCGCTGGCCGACTTCGCCCGCGGCCGTCCGGTGTCGGTCCCGCACCCGCTGTACAAGGCGATCGTGCTCGGTGCGCGGCTCGCGCCACCACGGCTCGTGCACGCGCTCGCGCGGCGCAGTGCATCCGGACGCGGCTGAACCGGACGATCCGCCCGTCGGGTCACGGTCTGTCATCGAATTGTTGACCGTCGGACCCACAGCGTTCACGATTGGCCGCATGATCGCCGGACGCGAGATCTCGTGACGCCCCAGGTCTCGGTGGTGATCCCGCTGTACCAGAAGGAGCGGTACATCGGCCGGACGCTCGGGAGCGTGCTCGCGCAGACGTTCGACGACTTCGAGGTCGTCGTCCTCGACAACGCCTGCACCGACGGCTCCGCCGCGGTGGTCCGCTCGTTCGACGACCCGCGGGTGCGTCTCGAGCGGAACCCGGCGACGATCCCGGCGCCCGCCAACTTCCGCCGCGCGGTGGAGCTGGCCCGCGCCCCGCTGGTCAAGGTGCTCAGCGCGGACGACCTGATCTACCCGACCGCTCTCGCCGAGCAGGTCGTGGTGCTCGACGCCGACCCCGGCCTCCCGCTCGTCTCCTGCCGCCACGACCTCGTTGACGACGACGACCGCGTCATCTCCCACGACCGGGCCCTGCGCAGCCGCGACCTGGTCGGCCGGCAGGACACCGCCACGGTGATCCGGCGGATCGTGCGCCACCGCGGCAGCCCTCTCGGGGTGCCGGGCAACATGCTGTTCCGCCGCACCGCCTACGACGCCGCCGGCGGGTTCCCGGACAACGCCTACGCCCTGGACATCGGGCTCGCCGCCCGGCTCGTGGAGCACGGCGGGTTCTACGGGCTGCCGCGCACGCTCTCGGCCTTCCGGCTGGCTACCGGCTCGGTGACCTCGACGGCGTTCCGCCGCAACATCGGCCTGCAGCACCAGTTCCTCCGCGAGCTGCGTGCCCGGCACCGCGACGTCATCCGACGCCGGGACGTGGCCGTCGGCCTGCTGCGGGAACCGCTCACCACCACGCGGCAACGCCTCATGGCGGCGGCGTCGACCGACCCGTCGAGCCGTCGGCACCGGTGGCTGCGCGCCACGGTCGACCCGCGGGCGGGCGTCCGGGGCTGACCCGCGCCGTCGTCACAATGGGGGCATGGCCTCCTCCCACGCCCCCCTGCCCGGAGCTCCCGCGGAGCGCGCCGTCGCCGCCGTCGGCGGCGGGCCCGACGTGGACGGTCCGGCGCGTGACCGGCTGGCCGCCCTCGCCCGCGAGCTCGCCGTGGTGCACGGCCGCGTGACCCTGTCCTCCGGGCGCGAGGCGGACTACTACGTCGACATGCGGCGGATCAGCCTCCACCACGAGGCGGCGCCGCTGATCGGGCGGCTGCTGCGGGAGATGACCGCCGACTGGTCCTATGACGCCGCGGGCGGGCTCACCATGGGCGCCGACCCGGTGGGCGCGGCGATCATGCACGCCGACGGGCGGCCGATCGACGCGTTCGTGGTGCGCAAGGAGGCCAAGGGCCACGGCATGCAGCGCCGGGTGGAGGGCCCCGACGTCGCGGGTCGGCGGGTGCTCGTCGTCGAGGACACCTCGACCACCGGCGGCAGCCCGGTGACCGCTCTCGACGCGCTGCGGGTGGCCGGCGCCGAGGTGGTGGGCGTTGCGACGATCGTGGACCGCTCGACGGGGGCCGCCGAGGTCATCCGGGAGCGGGGCGTGCCCTACCGCGCGCTGCTCGGGCTCGCCGACCTGGGCCTGGGGTGACCGGGCTCCCCGACGACGGGCCGGGCCCGACCGAGTGGACGACGGGCGCCCCCGAGGTGGGCGTCGGGCCGTGGGCCGGGGCGTGGCCGGACGACCCGCGCTACGACCCGGAGCTGCTCGCGGGGGGCGACCGGCGCAACGTCGTCGATCGGTACCGCTACTGGCGCCGGGAGGCGATCGTCGCCGACCTCGACACGCGGCGGCACCCGTTCCACGTCGCCATCGAGAACCTGAACCACGACGCGAACATCGGCACGATCGTCCGCACCGCGAACGCGTTCCTCGCCGCCGGGGTGCACGTGGTGGGGCGGCGGCGGTGGAACCGGCGCGGAGCGATGGTCACCGACCGGTACCAGCACGTCGCCCACCACCCCACGGTCACCGACCTCGTGGCATGGGCCCGGGAGGCCGGCCTCGTCGTCGTCGCCGTGGACAACCGGCCGGGGGCCCGGCCGCTCGAGACGACGGTGCTGCCGCGGGCGTGCGTGCTGCTGTTCGGCCAGGAGGGATCCGGCCTGACGCCCGAGGCGACCGCGGGCGCCGATCTCGTGGTGTCGATCGCCCAGTTCGGTTCCACCCGCTCGATCAACGCGGGTGTCGCCGCGGGCATCGCGATGCACGCCTGGATCCGGACGTACGCCGCGGTCTGACCTCAGCGCTCGGGGCGGCGGCGGATCTGCTGGGTCGGGGCGTCGGCGTTCGCGCCGTCGAGCGTCTCCTCGGCGAGGTCCGAGGCGCCGAGCTTCTTCTCCCGGCGGGCCTGGATCGCCTCGATCGCGATCGGCACCAGCGAGATCACCACGACGAGGATGAGCATCAGCTCGATGTTGTTCTTCACGACGTCGAACTGACCCAGCACGGCACCGAGCAGGGTCACACCCGCGCCCCAGAGGACGGCGCCGATCGCGGAGAAGAGGAAGAACCGCTTGGCCTCCATGCGCCCCACCCCGGCCATGACCGTGATGAACGTCCGCACGATCGGGACGAAGCGGCCCAGCACGATGGCCCGGTTGCCGTACTTGTCGAAGAACTTCTGCGTGCGCTCGACGTTCTCGCGCTTGAACAACCGGGAGTTCGGCTTGTCGAAGATCGCCGGGCCGGCCTTGTAGCCGATGCCGTAGCCGGCGACGTTGCCGGCGAAGGCGGCGACCACGAGGACCACGCAGGCCAGCCACAGCGGGGTCTGGATCAGCCCGGTGGTGGCGGCGAGCCCGGTGATGAACAGCAAGGAGTCACCCGGGAGGAAGAACCCGATCAGCAGCCCGCACTCCGCGAAGAGGATCAGGGCCACGCCCAGCAGGGCCCAGGGCCCCAGGCTCTGGATGATGTACTGCGGGTCCAGCCACTGCGGGCCCAGGGCGACGACCGTGGTCGCGTCGGCGAGCATCACGCCTCGTCACGCTACTGGCCGCACGTTGGAGTTCGATGTGTGCCTCCGCAGATGCGCCCGCAGGTGTCACGGGCGGGCTCCGGGGTGACTCCGGCGCGTCAGGCCGGGAGCAGCAGCGAGAGCACGCCGATCGCCGCCCCGACGGTGCCGCCGGCCAGCAGGGACACCACGCCCCACCAGGCGATCGTGCTCACCGACCAGGTCCCGGGGCCCTCCGTGGGAGCGACCGTCCGCGGGGGGACCGGGCGACCCGCGGTGTACGGACGGTAGGCGGGGAGGGGTCCCGACGACGGGCCGAGCGGCGGCGCGCCGTACGGCGGCCGCGCGGGCGCCGGCCGGGCTCCGGGCGGGGCGGCGGCGCCGCCCGAGCGCGGGGCGGGGACGTCGGCGCGGATCGTGGACCCGCTCGCGGGGGCCGGCGGCGTCGGAGCCGTCTCGGTGCGGCGCCGGCCCAACGGCCGGAACCGCCGCGACCGGCCCGTGGGGGCCTCGGGGGACGCGGCGGTCGGCGGCTCCGGGCGCGGGGGGACCGGACGCGGGGTGGACACGCCACCCGCGGCCTGGGCCCGGAGTGCCTCGGACAGCAGCCGCTCGTCATCCATCGCCGGCGATCGTAACCACGGCGGGGTCGGCTACCCCAGGGGTCGGTGCGGCGCGGTCCCGCCGGCCGGGCGTCGCGGTGCGACGGATGGCGGGTGGCCCACTGCTCCTACGGGGTGCCGCCCACGATCTTCGAGATCGCGTCGAGGCCGCGGCTGGCGGTCGACTTCACGGTGCCGCGGCTGATGCCGGTGGCCTCGGCGATCTCGGCCTCGGACAGCCCGCCGTAGTAGCGCAGCACGAGGACCTCGCGCTGTCGGCGCGGGAGCTGGGAGAGGGCGGAGACCACGGCCTGGTGCTCCGCCGAGAGCATGGCGAGCGACTCGGCCGAGCGGGCGTCGGCGGTGTGCGGCGGGGTGTACTCCCGGGCGGTCCGCCGACGTCGCAGCACCGAGCGGGACCCGTTGACCACCGCGGTGCGCAGGTAGCCGAGGGCCGCGTTCTCGTCCCGCAGGCGCGACCAGTGGCGGTGCAGCCCCGTGAACGCCTCCTGCACCACGTCCTCCGCGGTCGCCGGGTCGTCCACGAGCAGGATCGCGAGGCGCACGAACCGCATGCGGTGCTCGCGGTAGAGGTCCTCGAGGGTGCGCGGACCGTCGGGTGAGGGCTGCGGCGGCGGCGCCGGCGTGGGCAGCGCCCCGGGCGGCGGGGGCGGTGCGGTGGGGCCCGGACGGCCGTTGGTCGGGTACGCCGGGGGGCGGCCGGGCGCGTAGCGGGGCGGCCCGCCGTTGGTACCGCGGGCCGGCGGGGCGGCCGGGTGTACGACCGAGGCCTCCGCACCGGTCATCGCGTCGAGCGCGCGCAGGCTGCCCAGCGTGCGTTCGATCGCGCTCTCGACCGGCTCGACCACGTCCCCGACGATAGACCAGGCCACCGACACCTTTTCCGCGTGGCGGGTGGTGAAACGGGAGAACACGTCCGCTTGTCCGGAGGCACCGCCGAACGGGGGAGATCGGTCACGTCCTCCGACCACCGCGGAGGGCAGCGGGCATCCGTCGGGCACGGGCATACTGCGGCCGCCGGGGACGGCAGCGCAGCCATACACGAGCAGGGAGCCACCTCATGCCGATCGCGACCCCCGAGGTCTACAACGAGATGCTCGACCGGGCGAAGGCGAACCGCTTCGCCTACCCGGCCATCAACTGCACCTCGTCGGAGACGATCAACGCCGCGCTGCGCGGGTTCGCCGACGCCGAGAGCGACGGCATCATCCAGTTCTCCACCGGTGGCTCCGAGTTCGGCTCCGGCCAGGCCGTGAAGGACATGGTGACCGGCGCGACCGCGCTGGCCGAGTTCGCGCACGTCGTCGCGGAGAAGTACTCGATCAACGTCGCGCTGCACACCGACCACTGCCCGAAGGACAAGCTGGACGGCTTCGTGCGCCCGCTGATCGCGATCTCGCAGGAGCGGGTGGACGCCGGGCAGAACCCGCTGTTCCAGTCGCACATGTGGGACGGCTCCGCGGTCGAGCTGCACGAGAACCTCGAGATCGCCCAGGAGCTCCTGGAGAAGGCCGCGAAGGCCCACATCATCCTGGAGATCGAGATCGGCGTGGTCGGCGGCGAGGAGGACGGCGTAGCCAACGACATCAACGACAAGCTCTACACCGCCGCCGGCGACTACGAGCACACCGTCGACGCCCTCGGCGCCGGCGAGAAGGGCCGCTACCTGCTCGCGGCCACCTTCGGCAACGTCCACGGCGTCTACAAGCCGGGCAACGTCAAGCTCCGCCCCTCGGTGCTCAAGGAGGGCCAGGAGGTTGCCGCGCGCAAGCTGGGCCTCCCCGAGGACTCCAAGCCGTTCGACCTCGTCTTCCACGGCGGCTCGGGCTCGCTGCTCGAGGAGATCCACGAGGCGCTCGACTACGGCGTCGTGAAGATGAACGTCGACACCGACACCCAGTACGCCTTCACCCGCCCCGTCGCCGCGCACATGTTCACCAACTACGACGGCGTGCTGAAGGTCGACGGCGAGGTCGGCGACAAGAAGGTCTACGACCCGCGCTCCTGGGGCAAGGCGGCCGAGAAGGGCATGGCCGAGCGCGTCGTCGTGGCGTGCGAGAACCTGCGCTCGACCGGCCAGTCGCTCTCGAAGTAGCTCTCCCCTCCGTGCCAGGGAAGCGTCGTCGCTGTCATCCAGTGGCAGGAACGCCGCTTCCTGACGCCGGGTCGGGACCGGCCGGGCGGGACCGGGGAGAATCGGGGTCATGACGATCCCGACCGGTCCCTCCGCCGGGCACGGCCACAACCTGCTCGGTCCGCGGCCGACCCTCCTGCCCGCCGACCCCGCGGCCACCGACCGGCTCGACGCCGGGGAGTCCCCGGCCGCGGTGGCGGCGGACCACCCGACGTCGAGCGCCGCCTGGGCGACGCTGGCCGAGCAGGCCCTCGACGCCGGCGAGACGATCGCGGCGTACGCCTACGCCCGCACCGGCTACCACCGCGGCCTCGACCAGTTGCGCCGCAACGGCTGGGCCGGCTTCGGGCCGGTGCCGTGGGAGCACGTCCCGAACCGCGGCTTCCTGCGGGCCGTCGCCGTGCTGGCCAAGGCGTCGGCCACGATCGGCGAGCTCGACGAGGCGACCCGCTGCCGGGACCTGCTCGACGACTGCGACCCCGCGGCGGCGCCTGCGCTGGGTGTGGCCTGAGCCTGCCCTGACGGAACGAGCGGGTCGTTCGTGCAGCGAGACGCCACGAAGGGACCGTTCGTTCCGGGCGGAGCACCGCGCCGAGCCGTATCGACGCGATTTTCAGCGCTCGACCACGGCTGCGGTTCGTCGTCGGTGAGTCGACGCGATTCCGGGCGTGACCGCCGTGCACGTGTGCGGGTGGCGCCGTCCTGACGTCAGACGTCAGGAACGGGCCACGCCGGACGTCAGGACGCCTTCGGCAGCGGACGGTCGGTGACCACGGCCGGGACCACGTCGACGACCAGCGGTTCCGGCACCGCCTGCAGGTGACGCTGAGCGACGGGTGCTGCCACCGGGGCCTCGAGCCGCAGCGGCGGGCGGACGGCGCGGCGACGCGTCGGGACGTCGAGCATCCGGGACTCGAAGCGTTCGAGGAGAACGGCCGCGATCAGCAGCAGGATGGGGATGAGGACCGCGACCAGCATGAACTGGAGCTACCCCCGTCGTCGCGGCCCTGAACCTCATCGTTTCCAGGTCGGTCCGAACGTCGTACGGACCGCTACGGCAGGTGTGGCAGCGCTCACGTCCGCCCTCCACCGAGGACGGCGCACGTTTCCCAGCCGTTCACCGAAGTCACGGGCGGACGAGGTGCCAGTCCTCGGTGTGCCGGTACCAGGAGCGTCGTTCCAGCGGCTTCGGGTCCTCCACGCCGTCCCGGCTCGCGGCCGCGACGGAGCCCGGCCGGATGCCCACGGTGGCCGCGCGGCCGAACGTCGTGTGCTCGCGTGCACGCCGGAACCGGCGCCGCTCGAGCAGCGTGACGGCCACGCCCCCGCCGCCCGGCCCGAGTCCGGTGCGGGTGTCGGCGGCCGGGTCGGGACGCGCGGCGAGCCCGGCGGCCTCCCCGCGCACGAGCTCGTGCTCGTCGCAGAACGAGACCCCGGTGAACGGCCCCACCCGGTGCACGCCCGCGATCACGCCGCCCCGGTCGTCGCGGATCAGCGGGGCGGGCGCCGCCGTCCCGCCGTAGGCGAGGTCGAGCGCCGCGCCCGGCTCCGTCGGCAGGCCCCACACGGCCGCGGCCTCCGACGACGACGCGCCCGGCACGAACCCCACGGCCAGGTCCAGTCGCTCCCGGCGCAGCAGCCGCACGGCCACCGCGGCGAGGGCGGCGTCGGAGCCGGCGACGACGAGCCGGGTCGCGTCGTCGAGCAGCGGGTCCACCTCGGCCCGCGTGGGCACCGCGCCGCAGGCGACCACACCCGTCGTCGGGAAGAGCGGGACGAGGGCGCCCCAGTCGGCGTCGCCGCAGGTCAGCACGACCGTCCCCGCCGGGGGTGCGTGACGAGTGGACAACGACGACTACCCTTCGGGTGCACGGGGCGGACTCGTGCGGGAGTTCAGCACGCGACCCGAGGGAGTCTCACATGCCCGCGATCGTCCTCATCGGCGCCCAGTGGGGTGACGAGGGCAAGGGCAAGGCGACGGACATCCTCGGCGGCGAGGTCGACTGGGTCGTCCGCTACCAGGGCGGCAACAACGCCGGCCACACCGTGGTGCTCCCCGACGGGCAGAAGTTCGCGCTGCACCTGATCCCGAGCGGGATCCTCACCCCGGGCGTCACCAACGTCATCGGCAACGGCGTGGTGGTGGACCCGGCCGTGCTGCTCGAGGAGCTCGCGGGCCTCGAGGCCACCGGCGTCGACACCACGAAGCTGCTGATCAGCGCGGATGCGCACCTGATCATGCCGTACCACGTCGCGATGGACAAAGTCACCGAGCGCTTCCTCGGCAAGTCCAAGATCGGGACGACGGGGCGCGGCATCGGCCCTGCCTACCAGGACAAGGTCGCCCGCGTCGGGGTGCGCGTCCAGGACCTGCTGGACGAGAAGATCCTCCGCCAGAAGGTCGAGGCGGCGCTGGACCTGAAGAACCAGGTGCTGGTGAAGGTCTACAACCGGCGCGCGCTCGACGCCGACGAGGTCGCCGACCAGGTGCTCGCCTGGTCCGAGGGCTTCGCGCACCGGATCGCCGACACGCGGCTCGCGCTCAACCAGGCGCTCGAGCGCGGCGAGACGGTGCTGCTGGAGGGCTCGCAGGGCACCCTGCTCGACGTCGACCACGGCACCTATCCCTACGTGACCTCGTCGAACCCGACGGCGGGCGGCGCGTCGGCCGGCTCGGGCATCGGGCCGACGCGCATCGACCGCGTCATCGGGATCCTGAAGGCCTACACCACGCGTGTCGGGTCGGGCCCGTTCCCGACCGAGCTCTTCGACGCCGACGGCGAGTACCTGCGCAAGCAGGGCGGCGAGTTCGGCGTGACGACGGGGCGCTCGCGCCGGTGCGGGTGGTTCGACGCCGTCATCGCCCGGTACGCGACCCGGGTCAACGGCCTCACCGACATCTTCCTGACGAAGCTGGACGTGCTCTCGAGCCTGCCCGAGGTCCCGATCTGCGTCGGGTACGAGATCGACGGCAAGCGCGTCGACGACATGCCGATGACGCAGTCCGACCTGCACCACGCGACGCCGGTCTACGAGCGGATGCCCGGCTGGTTCGAGGACATCTCGGCCTGCCGCGACTTCGCCGACCTCCCGCAGGCGGCGCGGGACTACGTCGAGCGGATCGAGGAGCTCTCGCTCGCGCCCGTGTCGGCGATCGGGGTGGGCCCCGGCCGCGACGAGACCATCACGCGACGCTCGTCGGTGGTGTGACCGCTCACGTAACCTGGTCGGGTGGGCGCGTGTGAACACCTGATCGCATCGAAGGACGTCGACGCACCGGTGCCGCCGGCCGAACGCGGAGCGCCCGGCCTGATCTGCCCGGACTGCCGCGAGGCGGGCTACGAGGTCTGGGCGCACCTGCGCATGTGCCTGACCTGCGGGCACGTCGGCTGCTGCGACTCCAGCCCGCACCGGCACGCGTCGTCGCACTTCACCGACACCGGGCACCCGGTGATGGAGTCCTTCGAGCCGGGCGAGTCGTGGCGCTGGTGCTACCTGGACCGGCGGCTCCTTCCCTAGGTGGCCTGCACCACGTCTTTCGCCCGATCGGCGCAGTCCTTGCCGAAGGACCGAGGGGTAACCCGCGCCTGCTGCGACCCGACCGTGGTCGAGCAGGGGGTGCGGCGTGAGCAGCAGCGGGCTCTACGGCAGTGAGCTGGGCGGCGGGAACACCCGGCGGGCGGCGACCGCCGAACTGATCGGCACCTTCCTGCTCGTGTTCACCGGGACGGCGGTCGCCGTCTCCGCCGCGACGGGCCGCACGATCGCGGGCCAGCCGTCGAACTCGCTCGCGGTGGCCCTCGCCTTCGGTCTCGTGCTCGTCGCCCTCGTGTCGGCCCTCGGGCACGTCAGCGGGGCGCACCTCAACCCGGCCGTGACGGTCGCGCTCGCGCTCACCCGGAAGTTCCCGTGGCGCACCGTCCCCGCCTACGTCGTCGCCCAGCTGGTCGGGGCCGTCCTCGCGTCCCTGCTCGTCTGGGCGGTGTTCGGTGACCAGGCCCGCTCGACGGCCTCCCTCGGCGCGACCACCCCGGCCAACGGAGCCGCCGCCTGGCAGGTCCTGCTCGTCGAGGTCGCGATCACCTTCCTGCTCATGTTCGTGATCATCTCGGTGGCGACCGACGACCGCGTCGCCCCGGCCGCCGTCGGACCGGCCGTCGGATTCGCGCTGGCCGCGGCGGTGCTCATCGGCGGGCCGGTCTCGGGCGGTGCGGTGAACCCCGCCCGCGCGCTCGGCCCGATGCTCGTGTCCGGCAGCCTCGACGCCTGGTGGGCCTACCTCGTCGGCCCGCTGGTGGGCGCCGCCCTGGCCGCGCTGGTCTACGACCGCTTCCTGGCCCAGGCGAGCGCGCCGGAGCCCGAGCCGGAGTCCGCCACGCCGGCGGTCGACCCGCAGTGGGGCCCGACGGAGAAGGTCACCCAGGAGTAGGTCCGCGTCGTCAGGATCAGGCCACTCCGGCAGAGCTGTCCCGACGACGGGTCGCGCCGCCACGGGACGCGGGTGAACACCGGGTGGCCCGGGCCGACCCCGTAGGGTCCAGCGTCGTGCGCGTCCTGGTCATCGGGTCCGGAGCCCGCGAACACGCCCTCCTGCTCGCCCTGGCGGCCGACCCCGCGGTGACGGCGCTCGCCGCGGCGCCCGGCAACGCCGGGACGGCGGCCGTGGCCGAGCACCCGGGTCTCGCCGACCCGTCGTCGGGAACGGCGGTGGTGGACCTCGCGCGGCGGTGGCGGGCCGACCTCGTCGTGGTGGGCCCCGAGGCACCGCTCGTAGCAGGCGTGGGCGATGCCCTGCGCGAGGCCGGCATCCCCTGTTTCGGGCCCTCGGCGCAGGCGGCGCGGATCGAGGGGTCGAAGGCGTTCGCGAAGGACGTCATGGCGGCGGCGCAGGTGCCGACGGCGCGCGCCGAGGTCGTCGACACCCCCGCCCGGCTCGACGCCGCGCTCGCCCGGTTCGAGCCGCCGTGGGTGGTCAAGGACGACGGGCTCGCGGCGGGGAAGGGCGTGCTGGTCACCGTCGACTACGACGACGCCCGCGCGCACGCCATGACCGTGCTCGAGGCGGGCCACCCGGTGCTGCTGGAGTCCTACCTGGACGGCCCCGAGGTGTCGTTGTTCTGCTGCGTCGACGGGACCGACGTGGTGCCGCTCGTCCCGGCGCAGGACTCGAAGCGGCTCGGGGACGGCGACGTCGGGCCGAACACCGGCGGGATGGGCGCCTACGCGCCGCTGCCGTGGGCACCGTCGGGGCTGGTGGACGACGTGGTCGCGACGGTCGTGCGGCCGGTCGCCGAGGAGATGGCGCGGCGCGGGACGCCGTTCTCCGGGCTGCTCTACGCGGGGCTGGCCCTGACGTCGTCGGGCCCGCAGGTCGTGGAGTTCAACTGCCGGTTCGGGGACCCGGAGACCCAGGCGGTGCTCGCGTTGCTGCGCTCGTCGCTGTCGTCGCTGCTGCTCGCGACGGCCACCGGCCGGCTCGGGGCGGAGCCCGCGCCGACGTGGGCGGACGGCTACGCGGTGACGGTCGTGATCGCGGCCGAGGGGTATCCGGGCGCGGTCCGGACCGGCGAGGTGATCACCGGCTCCGACGGCGACGGCGTCCTGCACGCCGGGACGCGCCGCCGCGACGACGGGGCCGTGGTGTCCTCGGGCGGCCGGGTGCTCTCGGTGGTGGGCACCGGCTCGACGCTGGAGGAGGCCCGCTCCGACGCCTACCGGCGCATCGACGGCATCCGGCTCCCGGGCGCGCACTGGCGGACCGACATCGGGCTCGCGGCCGCGGAGGGACGGGTCGGGCTCGCGCTCGGCTGAGTTCCTGACCGGGTTCTCCGAACGGCCACCACGTCGCGCGGCGTCGACCTAATCTGCCGCGCATGCCCGACGTCGTCTACGGCACCGCCGCCCTCGAGCAGGCGCGCGCCGAGGTGGCCGCGCACGCCCGGCGCCTCCCCGCGCTCGCCGACCGGCTGGGGCCGGTGGGGCCGTCGTCGGGGGTCGCGGGACTGGAGTCGGCGGGGCTGCTCGCCGGGGCGCTCGCCGACTGCCGGGCCGCCCTGGAGACCGAGCTGACCGCCGCGGGCGCCCGCCTCGACGAGACCGACCGGGCGCTCGACGCCACGCTGCGGGCGATGCAGTCCGCCGACGCGGACACCGCGGCATCGCTGGGCGCGCGCTCCTTCGCCGCGGGGACGCGGGGCTTCGCCTCGCTCGGGTAGGGCGCGATGGCCGGGTGGGGGTACGACGTGATCGGGGCGCTCGATGCCACGCCCGGTACCGAGGAGCTCCGCACCATCGCGGCCCGGGTCGAGCGCGTCGACACCGGGGCCCTGGCCGACCTCGCCCGGCGCTACGCCTCCCTCGCCGAGGGCCTGGACACCTCGGTGCGGGCGGTCGCGACCCGGGGCGACGGGGTCGGGCGAGCCTGGCAGGGACCCGGCGCCGACGCCTTCGCCCGCTACACCGCCGACTTCGCCCGGGCCGGCTCCGGCACCGGCGAGGCCGCCCGCCACGTCCAGGGCGAGCTCGCGGGCCTCGGCCGGACGCTCGCCGCCGTGCGCGAGGAGGTCGCCGGGCACGTCTCCGACGCCCTCGACCTCGCGCGTGCCCGCCCGGCCGAGGTCCGGGCCGCCGTCGCGACCCCCACCGCCCGCGCCCGGGCCGCCGTGGACCGGGCCGAGCAGGAGGTCGCCGAGTGCGCCCGTCGGCTCCGCGGCATCGCCGACGGGTTCACCGGCTTCTCCCGCCTGCGCTCCCCCGACGCCGGCGTCATGTCGGCGTCCTCCGGCGCGACCTCCCGCTGGACCGACCGCCGGGGCGCGGTCATCGGCGCCGACGACCCGGTCCAGGCAGCCCGCATTCTCGACGGCGGGTCGGGCGGCTCGGGCTCGGGTGGCTCGGGCTCGGACGGTGGCTTGGGCTCGGGCGGGGATGCGGGTAGTGGGACCGGTCACGACGGCGCCGGTCCTGCGGACAGTTCCGACGCGGACCGCGGGTCGTCCGACGGCGACCACTGCTCCCGGGCGGACGCGGCCGATCCCGGCAACGCGGGGCGCTACGACACGGGTTCCGACGGCACGGGCGGCGCGGAGTCGGGGGGTGGCGTGCACTCGGGCGTACAGGGGAGCGGTGGCGCCTCCGACCAGGACCGGAGTGGTGCTGACCCCGGTCAGGACGATGCCGACGAGGACGGCAAGGCCGAGGACGGCAAGGCCGACAGCAACACGGACGAGGGCAAGGCCGACGGGAAGGACGCCGGCCAGCCGACCGGCACCGCCGCGTCGTCGGGAAGGGGTGGAGTGGAGGACTGGATCCGGCAGGCGACCGCGATCCTCGCCGAGAACGGCGTCGACGCCGACACGATGAAGCCCGAGGACATCGCGACGATCATCGAGCACGAGTCCGGCGGCGACCCGGATGCGGTCAACAACTGGGACTCGAACGCCGACAAGGGCACGCCGTCGAAGGGTCTGATGCAGACGATCGGGCCGACGTTCGAGGCGAACAAGCTGCCGGGGCACGACGACATCACCGATCCGGTCGACAACATCATCGCGGCCGTCCGCTACGCCATCCGGCGGTACGGCTCGGTGAGCGAGGTCCCGGGCGTGGAGGCGGTGGCCCGGGGCGAGGACTACGTCGGGTACTGATGAGGCGTGACCACGATGCGCCGCCCCTCGACCCGGGCCCAGGTCCCGCCGTTCCACGTCATGGACGTCTGGGCGGCGGCCGCCACGAGGGCCCGCACCCACGGGGACCTGGTCAACCTCTCCGCCGGGCAGCCGTCGACGCCGGCGCCGGTCGACGTCCGGCAGGCCGCCACCGATGCGCTGGCCACGCAGGTCCTGGGGTACTCGGGCTCGCTCGGGGTGACCGAGCTGCGTGAGGCGATCGCCGACCACCACCGCCGCCGCTACGGCGACGAGGACGTCACGGCAGACGACGTCGTCGTGACCACCGGCGGTTCGGGCGGATTCCTGCTCAGCTTCATGGCGGCGTTCGACGCCGGGGACACCGTGGTGCTCGCCCGGCCCGGCTACCCCTGCTACCGGAACATCCTCGCGAGCCTCGGGTGCGACGTCGTCGAGCTCGCCTGCGGGCCCGAGACCCGGTTCCAGCCGAGCGTCGCGATGCTCGAGGCGCTGCCGGAGCCGCCGGCCGGGCTGATCGTCGCGAGCCCCGCGAACCCGACGGGCAGCGTCATCGAGCCCGAGGAGCTCGCCGCCCTGGCCAGCTGGTGCGACGAGCACGGGACCCAGCTGATCAGCGACGAGATCTACCACGGCATCGAGTACGAGACCGGCCCCGCGACGGCGTCGGCGTGGAGCACCAGCCACGAGGCCGTCGTCGTCACGAGCTTCTCGAAGTACTGGTCGATGACGGGCTGGCGGCTGGGCTGGCTGCTCGTGCCCGAGCGGCTGCGCCGTGCCGTCGACGTCATCTCGGGCAACTTCACGGTGTGCGCCCCGGTCCCTGCGCAGATGGCCGCACTGCACGCCTTCACGGACGCCGCCTACGCCGAGGCCGACGCCCACGTCGGGCGCTACGCGATCAACCGGCAGCTGCTGCTCGAGGGGCTCCCGCAGATCGGGATCACCCGGCTCGCCCCGGCCGACGGCGCGTTCTACGTCTACGCCGACATCGGCCACCTCACCGACGACACCCTCGCCTTCGGGCAGCGCATCCTCGCCGAGACCGGGGTCGCGGTCGCCCCGGGCATCGACTTCGACCCGGTCGACGGCCACACCTGGATCCGCTTCTCCTTCGCGGGCGCCACGGACGACGTCCGCGAGGCCCTCGACCGGCTCGGCCGCTGGATTCCGACGCTGTAGACGGTCGTGATCAACGGACCCTCAGCGGGCTCCCGGTGGCCCCGGGACCCCGCTGACGGTCTGTTGATCATGCTTCGCGTCGGCCACGATGTGGCGTTCCTGCCACTGAATGACAGCAACGACGCTTCGCTGCCACGGCGGATCCGGCACTCAGCGGGGCGGCCGCACCGCCGCGACCGCCAGCCCGATGACGGCGCACGCGACGAACGCGGTGACGGCCCCGAACGTCCCGGTCAGGCTCCCGACGACGGGTGCCCCCACCGCCTGCCCGAGGGCGATGACGAGGAACGCCAGGCCGACGCCGAAGGACGACCGGTCGGGGTAGAGCCGGGTGGCCCAGAGCAGCAGGAAACCGGTCACGCACACGTAGGACGCGCCGAATCCCGCCGCACCCACGACGACGGCCACGGGCGTGCCCGGCGCGAGCGCGAGCAGCAGGGTCGACCCGGCGAGCACGCCCACGACGACCGTCCAGGACCGCGCGGGGCCGAGGCGGTCGGCCAGATCGCCGCCGAGCGCGCCGAGGAAGCCGGCCGCGCCGAGCACGATCCACAGCGTGGTCGAGCCGGCCGCGGACCACCCGCCGACCGTGGTCAGCAGGTCCCGCCCGAAGGTCCACACCGCGATGCTCGCGACCCCCAGGCCGAGTGCGGCGACGACGAGGCGCACGGTCCCCCGGCGCACACCACGGGAGCCCTCGTCGGGCGGCGTCCCCTCGACCGGCACGGTCCGCGCGACCCACACCGTCACGAGCGCGGCGATCACCGCGAACAGCCCCCAGGCCAGACGCCACTGCCCGACGAGCAGCAGCGCGACCGGCCCGGACACGAGCACACCGATCCCGGTGCCGGCGTTGACCACCGTCTGCGCCCGGTCCCGCGCCGAGGACGTGACCCGGCGCGTCACGGCCGCAGCGAGCGGCGGAGAGGCGAGTCCCGTGCTCGACCCGGCGACCAGCACACCGGCGGCCAGGACGGACGTGGTCGGAGCGAGCGCCACGGTTGCCGTCCCCACCGTGGCGACGACCCCCGCCGCGACGGCCATCCGGCGCGGCCCGACGCGGTCGGTGAGAACGAGCGCCACCACGATCGCGACGCAGTACCCGACGTAGCTGCCCGCCCCGATGACGCCGGAGAGGGTCGGCCCGAACGCGAAGGTCCGCTGCAGGTCGGGCGCGAACAGGCCGTAGGCGAACCGGGCGAGCCCGTAGGAGGTCCCGATGAGGGCGGCGCCGGCCCCGACCATCGACCAGGGCACGGCGGGCGGGACGGCGGTGCGGACAGCGGTGTGGACGGCCACGGCGCGGCTCCAGGAATAGAACGATCGCTTCAGTATGCCCAGTCTTCCCCGCCGAGCGCAGACATGAAACGATCGCTCTATGCCAACCCGTGCCCGCCACCGTCTGCTCGCCGCCGCCGACGAGCTCTTCTACGCGCGGGGCATCGCGGCGACGGGCGTGGACGCCGTGATCGGGCGGGCCGGTGTCGCCCTCGGGTCGCTCTACAACAACTTCGGCGGCAAGGACGGGCTGGTCACGGCCTACCTCGACGCCCGGCAGGCCCGCTTCGAGCAGCTCTGGGACGACCTCGTCGCGGCCCGGACGGACCCCGCCGACCGGGTGCTCGCGCTGTTCGACGCCTTCGCGACCTGGGCCGAGGGCGGCAACCGCAACGGCTGCGCCGACGTCGCCGCCGTGACCCAGCTCGAGGAGACGGCGCCCGGGCACGCGGCGGCGCTGCGGCACAAGCGCGCCGTCGCGGACCGGCTCCGCCCCCTCGTCGTCGCGACCGGCGCGCCCGACCCCGACGGGCTGACCGCGGACCTCCTGCTGATCCACGAGGGCGCCCTCAGCGCGCTCGCCCTCGGGCTGGACCCCGACCCGGTCGGCCGCGCGCGCCGCCTCGCCGCGCGGCTGCTGACCTGAGACCCGTCGTCAGGAAGGCACCGGCAGCGCCGCCGTGCGCTCCAGCACGGCCTCGACGTCGTCGCGCGAGACGTCCCGGTGCGTCACGAACCGCACGCCCGGCCCGAACGGCACCGCCGCCACGCCGGCGTCCGCGAGCTTCCCGACGACGGGTCCGGGCTCGGGCGTCGTCACGAGGACGATGTTGGTGTCGGGCGTCGACACCAGCCAGCCCTGCTCGCGCAGACCGTCCGCGAGCCGGGTGGCGTTCGCGTGGTCGTCGCGCAGGGCGTCGCGCTGGTCCAGGGCGACGAGCCCGGCGGCCCCGACCACGCCGCCCTGCCGGATCCCGCCGCCGAGCATCTTGCGCAGCCGCCAGGCCGCGGACACGAACTCCGCGGACCCGCCGACCACGGATCCCATCGGCGCACCGAGCCCCTTCGAGAGGCACACGCTGACGGTGTCGACCCCCGCGACCAGCGTCGACGGGGAGACGTCGAGCGCGACGGCCGCGTGCCAGAGCCGTGCCCCGTCGAGGTGGATCCGCAGGCCCGCCGACCGTGCGGCCTCGACGAGCGCGACGTGCTCCCCGACCGGCGTCACCGCTCCGCCCGCGGCGTTGTGGGTGTTCTCCAGGCACAGCAGTCGGGACCGCAGGCCGAAGTACGGGCCCGCGACGCCCGCCGTCGTGATGACGTCCTTCGGGTCCGGTCGTCCGGGACCGGCCGACCAGGGCAGCGGGGCGGGCAGGCCGCCGGCGAGCCAGGCCGAGGTGCCGAGCTCGGCCTCGAGGACGTGCGCGCCGACGGGCGCGAGGAACCGGTCGCCGCGCTCCAGGTGCCACATCAGCGCGATCGTGTTGGCCATGCAGCCGGTCGGCGTCCACAGCGCCGCCTCGACGCCGAGCAGCTCCGCCACGCGGGACTGCAGGGCGGCGAGGGTGGGGTCGCCGTCGAGGACGTCGTCGCCGACGTCGGCGTGCGCCATCGCCTCCCGCATCGTCGGGGACGGCTTGGTCACGGTGTCGGAGCGCAGGTCGAGCACGTATCTATGGTGGTCCCGTGATCCCGAACGTGCTCGCCGCCCGGTACGCCTCGCCCGCCCTGCGCGACCTGTGGTCGCCCGAGCGCAAGGTCGTCCTCGAGCGGGAGCTGTGGCTGGCGGTGCTCACCGCCCAGCGCGACCTCGGGATCGACGTGCCCGACGGCGTGCTCGAGGACTACCGCCGGGTGCTCGACACGGTCGATCTGGACTCGATCGCCGCCCGCGAGCGGACGACCCGCCACGACGTGAAGGCCCGCATCGAGGAGTTCGACGACCTCGCCGGCCACCAGCACGTGCACAAGGGCATGACGAGCCGCGACCTCACCGAGAACGTCGAGCAGCTGCAGATCCGGGACTCGCTGCGGCTCGTGGCCGACAAGACCGTCGCGGTCCTCGCCCGGCTCGCCCGCCGCGCGACCGAGTACTCCGACCTCGTGATGGCGGGCCGCAGCCACAACGTCGCCGCGCAGGCCACGACGCTGGGCAAGCGGTTCGCCTCCGCCGCGGACGAGACGCTCGTCGCGCACCGGCGGCTAACCGAGCTGATCGACCGGTACCCGCTGCGCGGGATCAAGGGGCCGGTCGGCACCGCGCAGGACATGCTGGGGCTGCTCGACGGTTCCAGCGCCAAGCTGGCGGACCTCGAGCGGCGCGTCGCCCACCACCTGGGCTTCTCCGAGGTGCTCACGAGCGTCGGCCAGGTCTACCCCCGCTCGCTGGACCACGACGTGCTCTCCGGGCTCGTCCAGCTGGCGGCCGGCCCCTCGTCGCTCGCCACGACGATCCGCCTCATGGCCGGGCAGGAGCTGGTCACCGAGGGGTTCCAGGCCGGCCAGGTCGGGTCGAGCGCGATGCCGCACAAGATGAACACCCGCTCCTGCGAGCGCATCAACGGCTTCGCGATCGTCCTGCGCGGCAACGCCTCGATGGTCGCCGAGCTCTCCGGGCACCAGTGGAACGAGGGCGACGTCTCCGACTCGGTGGTCCGCCGCGTCGCGCTGCCCGACGCCTTCTTCGCGATCGACGGCCTGCTCGAGACCATCCTGACGGTGCTCGACGAGTTCGGCGCCTACCCGGCGGTCATCGCCCGCGAGCTCGACCGCTACCTGCCCTTCCTCGCGACGACGGCGGTACTCATGGCCGCGGTCCGCGCGGGGGTGGGCCGCGAGACGGGACACGAGATCGTCGGCGAGCACGCCCGGGCCGTCGCCCTGGACATGCGCGAGCGCGGGATCGAGGGCAACGACCTGCTCGCCCGGCTCGCGGCGGACCCGCGGCTGAGCGTGTCGGAGGCCGACCTGCGGGCCGCCGTCGCCGACCCGGCCGCCTTCGTGGGCGCCGCCGGGGCGCAGGTGGCCGCGATCGCGGAGCAGGTCGAGGGCATCGTCGCGAAGTTCCCCGAGGCGGCGGCGTACGCCCCCGGCAGCATCCTCTAGCGTCGTCGGCCGTGGTGAGCCTCGCGGACTACCCGCACCTCGCGTCCGGGAAGGTCCGTGATCTCTACGAGGTCGACGACGAGACGCTGCTCCTCGTCGCGTCCGACCGGATCTCGGCCTACGACCACGTGCTGTCGTCCCCCATCCCCGACAAGGGGCGGGTGCTCACGGCGCTGTCGGTGTTCTGGTTCGGCCTGCTCGGCGGCGCCGACGCGGCGTCGCCGCCGGTCGCCCACCACCTCCTCGCGGCCCGCGACGAGCGGATTCCCGACGAGGTGCGGGGCCGGGCGCTGCTCGTGCGTCGCCTCGAGATGGTGCCGGTCGAGTGCGTGGCGCGCGGTTACCTCGCCGGGTCGGGCACCGTCGACTACCGCGCCACCGGTGCCGTCTGCGGCGTCGAACTGCCCGACGGGCTGACCGAGGCCTCGATGCTGCCGGAGCCGATCTTCACCCCGGCGACGAAGGCCGAGATGGGCGAGCACGACGAGAACGTGTCGTTCTCCTATGTCGCGGACCTCGTCGGGGCGGAGCTGGCCGGCGCGCTGCGGGACGCGACGCTCGCCGTCTACGCCCGCGGGTCGGCCTACGCGGCGAGCCGCGGGATCATCCTCGCCGACACCAAGCTCGAGTTCGGCCGCGACGCGTCCGGCGCGCTCGTGCTCGGCGACGAGGTGCTCACCCCCGACTCGTCGCGGTTCTGGCCCGCCGACGCCTACGAGCCCGGGCACCCGCAGGCCTCGTTCGACAAGCAGTACGTCCGCGACTGGCTGACCTCCCCCGAGTCCGGCTGGGACCGGCACTCCGGTGATGCGCCGCCGCCGCTGCCGGAGAAGGTGGTCGAGGCCACCCGTGACCGGTACGTCGAGGCGTACACCCGGATCACCGGCCAGCAGTGGCCCCCGGCTCTTTGAGCCGCCTGCACACGGCGTTCACCTGCCCGGCACATTCGTGGGGCTTGATGGTGGCGTGCAGCGTCTCCTGGTGTCCGTCACCGGCCTGACCCCCGGGGCCCCGCTCGGCTCGGCCGTCGCCCTGTGCGACGCGCTCGACGAGCGCCGCGTCCCGCTGACGCTGCTCGTCGGCCCGCGCCCGCACCCCGAGGTCGCCGACTTCGCCGCCGCCCGCCGCCGCGCCGGTGACGCGGTGCTGCTCCACGGCTTCCGCTCGGTGCACGACGACGCCCGCCCCTACCGCCGCCTGCCCGTCCTCGAGGCCCGGCTGCGTCTCGCCGGCGCGTCCCGCTCCGCCGAGGCGCTCGGCCTGCCGGTCGACGGGTTCGCCGCCCCGGGCTGGACCGTCTCACCCGGCACGCGCGTCGCCCTCGCCGAGGCCGGCCTCGACCTGCTCCTCGACGACGCCGGCGTCCGCCGCCTCGGGGGCCCGACGACGGGTCTCGCGGGTCCCGTTGTCGAGCCCGGTCGTCCCGCGCCCGAGGGATGGCGGGGCCGGCTCCGCCGCACCCGTCGTCCGGAACCGGTGGCGGAGCTGCTGCACCTCACCGTCGACCCCTCGGGCCCGGCGCAGCCGCTGCTCGACGCGGTCGACGCCGCGCTCACCGCGGGCGCACTCCCGGTGGCGGCGACCGACGCCGTCGGGCGCCGGCGCACCCGCCGCTCGGCCGACGGGTCGGTGGACCCGGAGTTCTGGTCGACGACGGCGTAGGTGCTTCGCATGTGAGCACTTTCCGTGGCTCCCGCCACGGAAAGTGCTCACATGCGGCCCGCGCACCCGCTGTGGTCCACTCCACGGCGTGACGATCGAGATGGATCCCGAGGTGGCCGCGGCGATGGCCCCGATCGCGGCGGCCGCGGCGAACCAGACCCCGCCACCGGCCGGCGACTGGCAGACCCGCCGGGCCGCGGTCGACGAACTCATCGGCTCCGCCACCAGCGCGTGGGTGCCGCCGGCGGACGTCACCGTCACCGAGCTCGAGGCCCCCGCGGCGGACGGCACCGCGATCGGGATGCGGCTCTACCGGCGCGAGGGCGAGCAGCCCGGGTCGCTCGCGGTGTACGTCCACGGCGGCGGCATGTTCCTGTGCTCGATCGACACGCACGACCCGATCTGCCGCGTGTACACCCACCTCTCCGGGGTACCGCTGCTCTCGGTCGACTTCCGCTTCGCGCCGGAGCACCCGTACCCGACGTCGGTGGAGGACGTGTACACCGCGCTGCTCTGGGCGGCGGAGCACGCCGACGCGCTCGGGGTCGACCCCGAGCGCATCGCGATCATGGGCGACTCGGCGGGCGGCGGGATGGCGGCCGGCGTCGCGCTGATGGCCCGGGACCGGGGCGCACCCGCCCTGGCCGCCCAGATCCTCGTCTACCCGATGCTCGACGACCGGACCACGACGCCGGACGGCGAGATCGAGCCGTTCGCGATGTGGTCGACGGACGACAACATCACCGGGTGGGGCTGCCTGCTCGGCGCGGCCGCCGGCGGGCCGGACGTCCCGGAGTACGCCGCGCCCTCGCGGGCGACCGACCTGAGCGGCCTGCCGCCCACCTTCATCGACGTCGGGCAGCTCGACATCTTCCGCAACGAGGACGTCGACTACGCGGCCCGGCTGGCGCAGGCCGGGGTGGGTGTGGAGCTGCAGCTCTACCCCGGCGTCCCGCACGCCTTCGAGGTGTTCGCCCCGCGGGCCGCGGTGGCGCAGCGGGCGCTGGCCGCGCGGGTGCGCGCGCTGCGGGAGGTGTGAGCTCCGCTCTCAGGCGCAGTAAGTGGGGTCATCACCCCTCTGCTCACGGGGCGGTAGCCACCCCTCGAGGCAGGACCCGCACGTCGGTACCCGACGGCGAGAGCGAGTCGAACAGGCCGTAGTGCAGGTCGGGGTTCGCGAGGACCGCCTCGTGGATCGGCACCGCGACCGGCGGGGCGACCGCGCGCAGGTAGTCCACGGCCTCCGACAGCTTCAGCCACGGCGCGCCCGTCGGCAGCAGCAGCACGTCGACGCCGGCCGGCACCGGGACGTAGGCGTCGCCGGGGTGCATCACGGTGCCACCCTCGGCGCGCAGCACGTAGCCGTTGTTGGGGATCACCGGGATGTCCGGGTGGATCACGGCGTGCTCGCCGCGCTCGGCGCCGACCACCTCGATCGACGTGCCCGCGATGGTGAACGTCTCGCCCGGCTCGCGGCGGGTGTGGTCGATGCCGCGCTCGCGCAGCACGCCCGCGGTGCCGTTGTCCACGATCAGCTCGGCGTCCGGGTTCTGCTCGAGCAGCGCCGGGAGCTTGTCCACGTCGAGGTGGTCGAAGTGCTGGTGGGTGACGAGGATCGCGTCGAGCCCCTGCAGCGTCTGCCAGCCCTCGGAGAAGGCGCCGGGATCGAGCAGGACCCGGGCGGATCCGGTGTCGACGACGACGCAGGCGTGCCCGAGGTGGACGAGTTCGGTGGCGGTCACGACCCCAGCCTTCCCCGGGGGCCGTCCCGGGCAACCCGGTACCCTGGACGGCGTGGCACGAGTGATCGTCGACGTCCTGCCGAAAGCCGAGATCCTCGACCCGCAGGGCCAGGCGGTGGCCCGGGCGATGGGCCGGCTCGGCGTGTCCGGGGTCGCCGACGTCCGCCAGGGCAAGCACTTCGTGCTCGAGGTCGACGACTCGGTGGGCGACGCCGAACTGGAGCGGATCGCCGAGTCGCTGCTCGCGAACCCGGTGATGGAGGAGTGGGTCGTGCGTCGGGAGGGACAGCAGCCGTGAGTGCGCGGATCGGGGTCATCACGTTCCCCGGCACCCTCGACGACGTCGACGCCGCCCGCGCCGTGCGCTACGCCGGCGCCGAGGCGGTGTCCCTCTGGCACCGCGACACCGACCTGCAGGGCGTCGACGCGGTCGTCGTGCCCGGCGGGTTCTCCTACGGGGACTACCTGCGGGCAGGCGCGATCGCGGCCCGCTCGCCCGTGATGGGCCCGGTCGTCGACGCGGCCCGCCGCGGGATGCCGGTGCTCGGGATCTGCAACGGCTTCCAGATCCTGTGCGAGGCCGGCCTGCTCCCGGGCGCGCTCGTGCGCAACACCGGCCTGCGCTTCATCTGCCGCGAGATCCGGCTCCGGGTGGAGGCGGACACGGCCTGGACCTCCGGCTTCGAGGTCGGCACGGCGATCACCGTGCCGCTGAAGTCGGGCGAGGGGCGCTTCGTCGCGGACGGCGAGACGCTCGACCGGTTGGAGGGCGAGGGCCGGGTGGTGTTCCGCTACGCGGAGCCCGCACCGAACGGGGCGCTGCGCGACATCGCCGGCATCTCCTCCGCCGACGGCCGCGTCGTGGGCCTCATGCCCCACCCCGAGCACGCGATCGACCCGCTCACCGGGCCGGGCGCGGACGGCCTCGGGCTGTTCACCTCCGTCCTCGGCCGCCTCACGGCAGCAGCGTGACCCGCAGCTCCCACAGGTCGGCGTAGATCATCAGCATCCGGCCGCCGAGGTGCAGGACCAGTCCCCGCATCTCGTCGGGACGCTCGACGTGGGAGACCACACGGTCGACGTCCTCGAGCGCGTCGCCGACGACCTCGTCGAAGGGGGCGATCCGCCCGACCGGCAGCCCTTCCTCGTCGTCGAACGGCGCGGGCAGGACCGGGACGACGGTGTCGCCCCGCGACCCGGGCGCGATCGCGAGGACGATCGGCTCGTCGTCCGCGCCGGCGAAGACGAACTCGAGCATTCCCCGGGAGGGGTCGACGTAGCGGGCGACGGAGGCGGGGACCCGACCCTCCACGTCCATCCGGTGGCGACGGACCGCGACGAGTTCGCGGTCGAGGACCACCGCCAGGGCGGCGAGCGGGTCGGTGCGCGGGGCGTCCGCCACCTCGGTGGCGAGCACGGGCGCGGCCGGCGCGGCGATGTCGGCGGACATCGGCGCGACCCACTGCGCCCGCACGGCGGCGGCCCGCTGTGCGGAAGCACTCACGGAAGCTGCGGTCATGCGTTCACTATGAACGGGGGGTCCGACAGTCATGGTGATTGCGCGACACGCCACGCGGCAGACTCGCCGAGAAGTCGTAACCGGGCCACGAGCGGCCACCCGAACGACGGACACGGTGGGCAACCGAGTTGTGCGGTCGGTGACGTACGACGAGTGACCGGTCGAACACCGTGTCGATCTTGTTCAGTCGTTCGGGCCGTTTCGATCACCGGTCAAGTGGGCACCGACACGCTCCCGGCGCCCGGCGACGCGCGTCAGTAGGGTTTCCGGTGTGACTGTGCAGGACCAGGCCACCGGTACTCCGTCCCTCGACACGGTCGCGAACGCCGCCGCGACCCCGGAGCACGAACAGCCGTACGCCGCGCTCGGGCTCCGGGACGAGGAGTACGCGCGCATCCGGGAGATCCTCGGTCGTCGTCCCACCGACGCCGAGCTCGCCATGTACTCGGTGATGTGGTCCGAGCACTGCTCCTACAAGTCCTCGAAGGTCCACCTCCGCCGCTTCGGCGAGACCACCACCGAGGAGATGCGCCGCCACCTGCTCGCGGGCATCGGCGAGAACGCCGGGGTCGTCGACGTCGGGGACGGCTGGGCGGTCACCTTCAAGATCGAGTCGCACAACCACCCCTCCTACGTCGAGCCCCACCAGGGCGCGGCGACCGGGGTGGGCGGCATCGTCCGCGACATCATGGCCATGGGCGCCCGCCCGGTCGCCGTCATGGACGGCCTCCGGGTCGGCCCGCTCGACGCCCCCGACACCGCCCGGGTGCTGCCCGGCGTCGTGTCCGGCGTCGGCTTCTACGGCAACTGCCTGGGCCTGCCGAACCTCGGTGGCGAGGTCGTCTTCGACCCCACCTACGCCGGCAACCCGCTGGTCAACGCCCTCTGCGTCGGCGTCCTGCGCACCGAGGACCTCCACCTCGCCTTCGCCTCCGGCGTCGGCAACAAGATCGTGCTGTTCGGCGCCCGGACCGGGCTCGACGGCATCGGCGGCGTCTCCGTCCTCGCCTCCGAGACCTTCGGCGAGGGCGGTGAGGGCGCGGGCCGCAAGAAGCTCCCGAGCGTCCAGGTGGGCGACCCCTTCGCCGAGAAGGTCCTCATCGAGTGCTGCCTCGAGCTCTACCACGCGGGCCTCGTCGTCGGGATCCAGGACCTCGGCGGCGCCGGGCTCTCCTGCGCCACCAGCGAGCTGGCGAGCGCCGGCGACGGCGGCATGGAGATCGACCTCGACCAGGTCCACCTGCGCGCCGAGGGCATGACCCCGGCCGAGATCCTCTCCTCGGAGTCCCAGGAGCGGATGTGCGCCGTCGTCACCCCGGAGAACGTCGACGCCTTCATGGCCGTCTGCGAGCGCTGGGACGTCACCGCTCGGGTGATCGGTGAGGTCACCGACGGCGAGAACCTGCGCATCCACGCCGGCGGTGAGGTCGTCGTCGACGTCCCGCCGCGCACCGTCGCCCACGACGGCCCCGTCTACTCCCGCCCCTACGCCCGTCCGGCCTCGCAGGACGAGCTCCAGGCCCTCACGACGACGGGTCTGGCCCGCCCGGTCGGCCCGGCCGAGCTCGCCGAGCAGATCGTGACGCTCGCGTCCTCCCCGCAGCTCGCCTCCCGCGCCTGGGTCACCGAGCAGTACGACCGCTACGTCCGCGGCAACACCACCGCCGCGACTCCCGCCGACGCCGGCGTCCTGCGCCTCGACGAGTCGAGCGACCGGGGTATCGCCCTCGCGATCGACTGCAACGCCCGTTTCTGCCTGCTCGACCCGCGGGAGGGTGCACGGCTGGCGTTGGCCGAGGCGGTGCGCAACGTCGCGGCCTCCGGGGCCCGCCCGGTCGCGGTCTCCGACTGCCTGAACTTCGGGTCGCCCGAGGACCCGGCCGTGATGTGGCAGTTCGCCGAGGCGGTCGACGGCCTCGCGCTGGCGTGCGCCGAGCTCGGTATCCCGGTCACCGGCGGCAACGTCAGCTTCTACAACCAGACCGCGACGACGGCGATCCTGCCGACCCCCGTCGTCGGGGTCCTCGGGCTGGTCGACGACGTGCACCGCGCGGTGCGGCACGGGTTCGGCGCCCCGGGCGACGCGGTGTGGCTGCTCGGCGAGACCGCCGACGAGCTCGACGGCTCGGCCTGGGCCGGTGTGGTCCACGACCACCTCGGCGGCCGCCCGCCGCGGTGCGACCTCGCCGCCGAGGCGCGGCTCGCGGGCGTCATGGCCGAGGGTGCGGCGCGCGGCCTCTTCTCCGGCGCCCACGACCTCTCCGACGGCGGCCTCGCCCAGACCCTCGTCGAGTGCGCCGTCGACTCCCGGATCGGCGCGGCCGTGACGCTGCCGCCCGGCGAGCTCGACCCCGCCGCCGCCCTGTTCTCGGAGTCCGCCGCCCGGATGCTGGTCTCGGTGCCCGCCGCGGCCGAGGCCGACCTGGCCCGGCTCTGCGTCGAGGTCGGGCAGCCCGCCGCCCGGCTCGGCGAGGTCGGCGGCGACACGCTCGCCATCGACGGGGTCGCCCCGCTCGACGTGGCCGAGCTCGTGATCGCCCACGCCGCGACGCTGCCGTCGGTCCTCGACGCCTGACCTCACCCCCCGGGTGCAAGCAATGCGTCACTGCTTGCACCCAGTGCCAGGAACGCCGCACGGTCGCGGGCGCTGACGACGATGTGGTTCTCCTGGCGTCCAGTGCACGCAGTGACGCATTGCTTGCATGGAGGGCAGGTCAGCCCGGCAGCGCCGCCACGAACGCCGCGCCGTGGCGGGCGTAGCCGAGGCGGTTCGGGTGCGCCAGGTCGGGCCCGAACTGCCACGGCCACATCCGATGCGTGGCGGCCTCGAGGGCGACCGGGCGCAGGTGCGGGAACTCGGCGAGGACCTCGCGGGCCACGGCGGCGAGCTCGACCCCGTTGCGCCGGACGGCGCCGCGCTGCAGGTCGGGCACGTCGGCGACCAGCGAGCCCGCGGGCAGGGCGGCGCACAGCGCACGGAAGGTCTCCCGGTACTGCTCCGGGGTCACGCCCTGGGCGGCGTCGTTGGTCCCGACGCCGAGCGCCACCAGGTCCGCGGGCGGCATCACCGGCAGCTGGTCGCGCAGCACGTCCGCCGCGGTCGCGCCGACCACCCCGAGGACCACCACCCGCACCCGGACCCGGTGTCGAGCTCCGCTCCGCTGCGTCTCCTGCGTCGTGGAACGCTCCTCCCACGCCGCCGCCAACCGCCCCGCCCAGGACGACGACGGGTCGGTCGACCCGAGCCCCTGGGACAGCGAGTCGCCGAGGGCGACCAGGGTCAGGGAACCGGGGGAGCGCCGACGGCGGCGCCAGTAGGCGGCGTGGTCGGCCTCCATCGTCTGCGCCGCGGCGAGGCCCCGGCCCCACGCCAGGAGCACCGCGAGGACGAGGAGACCGAACCCGCGGCGGAGCACCGCGAGGACGAGGGCACCCGACCCGCGGCGGGTCCCCCGCTTCTGCTTCCAGGGTCGGGCTCCGCCGCGCTTCGTCTCCCGGATCACGGCGCCTACATTCACACACACCATGCCGAGCCGCCGTCCCCCCGATCCCGCCGAGGTCCGCGCCGCCCTGCTCACCGTCGCCGCGTGGGTGGACACCCCGGACGCGCCCGCACCGCCCCGACCCGACCGCGCGGCGGCGGTGCGGCTGTCGCTGGCCGCCCTCGAGCAGGTCGCGCCCGGTCGAAGTGTGGAGGTGCGTGTACCGCCATTCGGAGCAGTACACTGCATCCATGGGCCCCGTCACACCCGTGGGACACCACCCAACGTGGTGGAGACCGACCCGCGGACGTGGTGTGCCCTCGCGCTGGGCCGGCTCGACTTCACCACGGCCGTTGCCGCGGGGACCGTCACGGCGTCGGGTCATCGGGCCGGGCAGGTGGCCGACTGGCTCCCGTTGGTGGACGCGTCGTGAGGCCGCCGTCCGGGTGGACGAGCAGGACCGCGAGCGTGCCCCGGTCCGTATGCTCCTGCCGAGGGGGGATGGTGACGGCGTGACGCGACCGGCGTGGGCTCCGCAGGAGGTCGACCTCGACCGTCCCAGTGCTGCGCGCGTCTACGACTACTACCTCGGCGGCAGCCACAACTTCGCGGTCGACCGCGAGATGGCGCGGCGGGCGATCGCGGACTGGCCCGAGCTGCCGCAGATCATGCGGAGCAACCGGGCCTTCCTGCGGCGGGCCGTGCGCTGGTGCGTCGCGCAGGGGGTCGACCAGTTCCTCGACATCGGCTCCGGGATCCCGACCGTCGGCGCCGTCCACGAGGTCGCCCGCACCGACGACCCGGCCGTCCGGGTCGTCTACGTCGACGTCGACCCGGTGGCGGTCGCGCACTCGGTCGCCCTGCTCGACGGCGTCCCCGGCACCGGCGCGGTGCAGGCCGACCTGTGCGACGTCGACGGCGTGCTCGACGACCCGGTGGTCCGCGACGTCCTCGACCTCGACCGGCCCGTCGCGCTGCTCGTCGTCGCCCTGCTGCACTTCGTCGCCGACGACCGGGAGCCCGCGGCGGCCCTCGCCCGCTACCGCGAGCGGCTCGCCCCCGGCAGCCTGCTCGTGCTCAGCCACGCCTCGGCCGACGGGGCGCCGGACCGGGCGGGTGACCACATCGCGCTCTACCGCCGGACCGCGACGCCGATGTCGATGCGCCCCTACGACGCGGTGCTCCGCTTCTTCGACGGGTTCGACCTGGTCGAGCCCGGCCTCGTGCCCCTGTCGACCTGGCGCCCGGACGGGGCCGCCGACGGAGACGCGAGGGTGCCCGGCTACGCCGGCGTGGGTCGCCGTGACTGACATCCGCACCCGCGCCGACGCGATCGTGGTCGACAGCCTCGCCCGGGAGTGGGCGGTGGAGGTCGAGGGCACCAGCTACGTGCCCATGGGCTCCGACGAGCTCGTCGAGTACCTCACCGAGATCAGTGCCGACCTCGTCGCGGCGCTGCGGGCCCGCCCGGTGCGCGCGGCCGTCGGGCACGACGCCGGACGCCGTCTCGTCCAGGCCCACTTCACCGGCCCGTCCACCGTCGAGCGCACCCTGATGCTGCTGGGCCGACGCCTGCCCGAGCTGCTCGGTGACGAGCTGCGCGAGGACGTCCTCGCCCTGGTCGGGGCGCTGGCCGCCGGGTACGCCACCACGCTGCGGGACAGGACGCTCGACGAGCAGGAGGCGATCCGCCGCGCGGTGATCGTCGCCCGCCACCAGACCGAGCAGGCCCTGCACGCGAGCGAGGCCCGGTTCCGCGCGATGTTCTACGAGGCCGCGATCGGGATCGGCCTGGGCGACGTGCACGGCCGGATCGTCGAGGTGAACCCGGCGCTGACGCAGATGTTCGGCTACACCGCCCAGGAGATGCGCCGCCGTACCGTCGGCGAACTCGCCCACCCGGAGGACCTGCCGTCGGTCTGGGTGCTCTACGAGCGGCTGCTCGCGGGCGAGCTCGACAACTTCTGCATCGAGAAGCGGTTCTACCGCAAGGACGGCGAGGAGATCATCTGCAACCTGACGCTCTCGCTGGTCCGCGACGAGCGCGGGCGGCCGTCCTACCAGGTCGCCATGCTCGAGGACGTCACCGAGCGTCACGCGTTGCAGTCCCACCTGGAGTACCAGGCCTTCCACGACACGCTCACCACGCTGCCCAACCGCGCGCTGTTCACGCAGCGCCTCGAGCACATCTTCACGACGACGCCGCCGGGCTCGGCCCGGCGGGTCGGGCTCTGCTTCCTCGACCTCGACGGGTTCAAGGCGGTCAACGACTCCCTGGGCCACGACGTCGGCGACCTCATGCTGGAGGAGGTCGCGCGCCGGCTCGCCGACCAGGCCACCGACGGTGAGCTGGTGGCCCGCATGGGCGGCGACGAGTTCGTGGTGCTGGTGGAGAACTCTCGCGGGGTCGAGCAGCTGATCGCGCTGGCCGAGCGCATCCTCACCGCGCTGGCCGAGCCGTTGGAGCTGGCCGACCAGGAGCTCACCGTCTCCGCGAGCATCGGCATCGTCGAGCGCCCGGTCACCGGGGGCGACTCCTCGGAGCTGATGCGCGCCGCCGACATCACGCTGTACTCGGCGAAGGCCGACGGCCGCGGCCGCTGGGCCCTGCACGACCCCAGCCGCGACGAGGCCGAGATCACCCGCTTCGCGCTCTCGGCGGCGATGCCCGCGGCGATCGAGCGCGAGGAGTTCTTCGTGCTCTACCAGCCGCTGGTCGCGATGGGCGACCACGGCATGCGCGGCGTGGAGGCGCTCGTCCGCTGGCACCACCCGCGGCTCGGCGTGCTCGGGCCGGGCCGCTTCATCGGGCTCGCCGAGGAGACCGGCGCGATAGTCGCGCTCGGGCACTGGGTCCTCGCCAGCGCCTGCCGGGACGCCCGGCGGTGGTACGACGAGTTCGGCGACGCCGCGCCGTTCGTCTCGGTCAACGTCGCCCCGCGCCAGCTGCACGAGCCGTCCCTGCTCGCCGACGTCGAGCAGGTCCTCGCCGACACCGGGCTCCCGTCGCACCTGCTGCAGATCGAGCTCACCGAGCGCGCCCTCACCACCGACGAGGGCGCCCCGCTCAAGGCCCTCGACGGGCTGCGCGAGCTCGGGGTGCGCATCGCGATCGACGACTTCGGCACCGGCTACTCGAACCTGTCCTACCTGCGCAAGCTGCCCGTCGACGTGATCAAGCTCGACGGCTCGTTCGGCGAGCGGCTGCGCGACGAGGAGGTCACCAACACCGTCGACGAGCGCATCGTCGGGACGTTGGTCGACCTCGGGCACGCGCTCGGGATGACGGTGTGCGCCGAGGGCGTGGAGACGGGCGCGCAGGCGAGCCGGCTGCGTCGGCTCGGGTGCGACGAGGGCCAGGGCTGGCACTTCGCGGCCGCGCTGCCCCGCGAGGACATCCAGGAGGTCCTGCGCCATCCCGACGCCAGGTCCTGGCCCGGTCCCGAGGACGCGCTCGCTTCGTCCGTTTCCTGAGGTTCCGTACCGCGACCGGTCGCCAGGTGTTGCCAGCGCGACTCCGCAGGGCCTCTCGACCCACGTACCCTGGGAGCCGCGTCCCGCCCCCGTCTCGAGGAGCCCCTCGGTGGTCGAAGCCGATCCCGTTCCGTCGGCAACTACACCCCAGGACGACGTCCCCCACGAGGAGTGCGGGGTCTTCGGCGTGTGGGCTCCCGGCGAGGAGGTCGCGAAGCTCACCTACTTCGGCCTCTTCGCCCTGCAGCACCGCGGGCAGGAGGCGGCCGGCATCGCCGTGTCCGACGGCCGTCAGATCGTCGTGTTCAAGGATCTCGGGCTGGTCAGCCAGGTCTTCGACGAGCAGACGCTGTCCTCGCTGCGCGGGCACATGGCCGTCGGCCACACCCGCTACTCGACCACCGGGTCGTCGACCTGGGAGAACGCCCAGCCGACCTTCCGGACGACGAGCGCGGGCACCGGCATCGCCCTCGGGCACAACGGCAACCTGGTGAACACCGCGGAGCTCGTCGCGCGGCGGGCCGAGACCTCGCCGGCGCGCGGGCGGGTCACCGCGACGACCGACTCCGACGTCGTCACCGGCCTGCTCGCCGAGTCCGCCGCCGACCTCGGGGTCGAGGAGGCGGCGCTGCGCCTGCTGCCCGACCTCCGGGGCGCGTTCAGCCTCGCGTTCTGCGACGAGACGACGCTCTACGCGGCCCGCGACCGGCACGGCGTGCGCCCGCTGGTCCTCGGCCGGCTCGACCGTGGCTGGGTGGTGGCCTCCGAGACCGCGGCCCTGGACATCGTCGGTGCGTCGTTCGTGCGCGAGGTGGAGCCCGGTGAGCTGATCGCGATCGACGCCGACGGCCTGCGCTCGTCGCGGTTCGCGGCGCCCGAGCCCAAGGGCTGCATCTTCGAGTACGTCTACCTGGCCCGGCCCGACACCTCGATCGCCGGCCGCGGGGTGCACTCCACGCGCGTCGAGATCGGCCGCAAGCTCGCGAAGGAGCACCCGGCCGAGGCCGACCTCGTCATCCCGGTTCCGGAGTCCGGCACGCCGGCCGCCGTCGGGTACGCCGAGGCCTCCGGCATCCCCTACGGCATGGGCCTGGTGAAGAACGCCTACGTCGGGCGCACCTTCATCCAGCCCTCGCAGACGATCCGCCAGCTCGGCATCCGGCTCAAGCTCAACCCGCTGCGCGAGGTCATCCGGGGCAAGCGGCTCGTGGTCGTCGACGACTCGATCGTCCGCGGCAACACGCAGCGCTCCCTGGTCCGCATGCTGCGCGAGGCCGGCGCCGTCGAGGTGCACGTCCGCATCGCCTCGCCGCCCGTGCGCTGGCCCTGCTTCTACGGCATCGACTTCGCCTCGCGGGCGGAGCTGATCGCCAACGGCCTGGACAACGAGGGCATCCGGCGCTCCGTGGGCGCCGACAGCCTCGGCTACATCTCCTCGGAAGGCCTGATCTCGGCCACCGAGCAGCCCCGCTCGCGGCTCTGCACGGCCTGCTTCTCCGGCGAGTACCCGATCCCCCTGCCCGAGGAGGCCATGGTGGGCAAGCACCTGCTCGAGGACGTCGCGGGCACCGCCTGCGGCGACCCGGGCAACGTCGTCCACCAGAACGGCACCCGCGCCGGCGTCCCGATGCCGATCCCGGCCTCGCGCGCCACGCCCGCCTACGGCGCCGAGGACGCCCTGACGCGTCCGTGAGCGGGTCCGGGACGAGCGCGGCGACGGGGGGCGGCAACAGCTACGCCGAGGCGGGGGTCGACGTCGCCGCCGGGGAGCGGGCGGTCGACCTCATCAAGCCGCTGGCCGCCGCGACCCGCCGGTCCGAGGTGCGGGGCGGCATCGGCGGCTTCGCCGGGCTGTTCGCCCTCAAGACCGGCAAGTACACCGAGCCCCTGCTCGCGGCCTCCACCGACGGCGTGGGCACCAAGATCGCCGTCGCGCAGGCCGCCGACAAGCACGACACCGTGGGCCTGGACCTCGTCGCGATGGTCGTCGACGACCTCGTCGTGTGCGGCGCGGAGCCGCTGTTCCTCCAGGACTACCTGGCGATCGGCAAGGTCGACCCGGCGAAGGTCGCGGCCATCGTCTCGGGCATCGCCGAGGGTTGCCGGATCGCCGGCTGCGCCCTGCTCGGCGGGGAGACCGCGGAGCACCCCGGCGTCATGGAGCCGCACCACTACGACCTGTCCGCCACCGGCGTCGGCGTCGTCGAGGCCGACCACGTACTCGGCCCCGAGCGGGTGCGGGCCGGGGACCAGGTCATCGCGATGGCGTCCTCCGGGCTGCACTCCAACGGCTACTCACTGGCCCGCCGGGTCCTGCTCGACATCGGGCGGATGTCCCTCGACGGCCACGTCGAGGAGTTCGGGCACACCCTGGGTGAGGAGCTCCTCGTCCCCACCCGCATCTACGCGCGGGACTGCCTGGCGCTCGCGGCGGAGACCGACGTGCGGACCTTCGCCCACATCACGGGCGGCGGGCTGACCGCGAACCTCGCGCGCGTCATCCCCAAGGGCCTGCACGCCGACCTCGACCGCACCACCTGGAACCCCGCGCCGGTGTTCAAGCTGATCGCCGGTCGGGGCCGTGTGGAGCGCGCCGAGATGGAGGCGACGTTCAACATGGGCGTCGGGATGGTGGCGATCGTGCCGCCCGACGACGTCGACCGCGCCCTCGCCGTCCTCACCGCGAAGCACGTGCCCGCGTGGGTGCTGGGGGAAGTCGTCCGGGGCGAGATCCCGGGCGCAACGCTGTACGGCGACCACCCGCGCTTCTGAGGCGCGGGCGGTCGTCGCCGCGAGCATCAAAAAACGCAGGTCCGAAGACCTGCGTGGTGTGCCCTTCACGCAGGCACCGTCGCCGACGACGGGTCCGGGAGCGGACCCGCCGTCAGGAAAGGGGTCAGGAACCCTTGAGCTCGCTGTGGAGCTTGAGGACCTTCTGACCGTCGTCCTGCTTCAGCACGTAGGCCGGGTTGTCCTTCGTGCCGTTGCGCGTCTGCTTCTTGCCGTCGATCTGGCGCTCGACGCGCTCCGTGTGTACCTCGTCGACCTGGGCCTCACCTTCACCGTTGCCCCAGTTCCACTTGACCTGGTCACCCTTGCTGAAGGCCTTCGTCATCGCACTCTCCCGTCCGGATCGGGACACACGGCATCGCGTCCCGTCGGCGCCCCCGATGTGGGGTGCCCGACGGGGCGGGATGCCCCCGGGTCGGAGGGGTGAAGCGCGAGGCGGAAGACCCGTCCGAGGTATCAGCGCTCGTCGTAGCTGTACTCGGAGTAGCGGGAGTCCACTTGGTCGTCATCATCGACCGGGCGCCGCGAGAACGGGTCCCCGCTGGCCAACTCCCTCTGCAGGGCGTCGAAGTCGGTGCTGGGGGAGCTGTACTTGAGCTCGCGAGCGACCTTCGTCTGCTTCGCCTTGGCTCGTCCGCGTCCCATGGGCAATGACCCCCTCGAACAGGGCGGGGGGCGGCCGGTACCACCGGCGGCCCCCCTCATCTCATAGCAATGCTCGTGACACGAGCATACCGTGTGTCCGAACGCGCGTGCGACGTGACGTGGCACCATCGCGCCCGTGCCCGCCCCGTTCGTCTGCTACCTCCGCGTCTACGAGCCGTTGGGGGCGCTCCCGGGGCCGTTGGCCCAGCGTGTGCGGGCAGGACTCGCACGCGGTGCGATCCCCGTCACCCAGGCCGGAACCCGGGAACGCGACGTATGTCTCAGGGCGCAGCTCGGCGCGCCGGTGCGTCTGCTGCCCGGGGAGCGGGCCGACGGGACCGCGACGGCGGGTCCGGTCGACGTCCTGCTGGCCGACGGCGCCGACGCCCCCGTCACGGCGGAGGGCTCGCCCACGCCGGCGCGGTTCGGGCCCACCACGCTGGTCTGCCCCCTCGACACCCGGCCGCGCGCGGCGGCCGCCCTGGTGGGCTTCCTGTCCACCGAGTCGCCCGTGCTGCGCACGGCGGCGCTGCACCACGAGGAGTCCACGGTGCGCTCCCGGGCGGAGGCGGTGGTGGCCGAGCTCGGCGAGGGCGCCACGCACATCGTCTCGGCCACCTGGACGGTGCCGCTGCCGTGGTTCGTCCTCGTGGAGGCTGCCGACCGGGTCCTGGTGCTCGCGCACGACGACGCCACGACGGCGGACGGACCGGGTCTGCGCCGGCGCTGCTACTGGCGGGTGCCGATGGCCGACGCCCTGGCGCGCGCCGACTCGGCCGCCGAGCTGCTGAGCGCCACGCTGGGCGACGGCGGGCCCGCCGAGGTGCTCCGCGACACCGCGCGGTGGCTGCGGCACTTCGACGCCGGGGCGCTGGTCGAGCTCGACTACGGCGGCCTCGTCCAGCTCGTCGACGACGAGACGCTGGCCTCGGACACCTCCGCCGAGGACGTCACGGCGGCCCTCGCCGCCCTGCGCGAGGGCGACGCGGAGAAGGCGATGGAGAGCTACCGCCGGCTGCGCGACTTCTGGGCGAGCCGGGCGATCCGGGAGCGGAGCAACTAGTGGCGTGGGAGTACGTCTCCGTGTCCTGGCACGGAGGAGTACTCCCGAGCCGTCAGGCCCCTTCGCGCTCCCGGCGCAGCAGCTCGTCGATGCTCGCCGACCCGGTGCGGTAGCGGCGGCCGATCTCGTCGTTGCAGGCGTCCATGACCTGCTGCACCCGAATCCGGTGGTCGGACACCGACGCCTCCTCGGCCGCGTAGGCCTCGGCGGACTCGGTCAGCTCGGCGTCGGAGAGGGTCGCGACGTCGGAGAGCCCGGTGTCGGCGAGGAGCGCCTCGACGTGGCGCCGGTGGGACTCCGCCCGGGACGGCTGCACCGTGTGGTGGCGGCCACGGCCGGCGGCCGGGCCGATCGCGTTGTCGGCGAGGATGCGGGGCAGGGCGTCGACCACGGACGTCTCGTCCGCCGTGCCCGTGCCGGCCCGTCGGTGCTCCTCGAAGCGCACGATGTCGATCCGGGCGTGGAGCAGCCGCCGCAGGTAGGACAGGTCGGTCTCCTCCTGGGCGGCGTCGTCGCGCATCGCCCGGAGCTCGTCGAGCGAGCGGTCACCGATCGCGGCGAGGAACCCGGGGTCGAGCACGCGGTCGAGACGCCGCCGACCACCCTGCCGGAACTCGATCATGTCCTCCATGGTGACCGACCCACCCGTCCGATGTCACCCGTCGGGGCCGCGCGGGCGTCGACCGGGCATCGCGGCGCGGGCGCCGGTCGTCGTCGTGCGGGGATCAGGCCGCGAGCACACGGGCGACCCACGCGGGATCGACGTTCCGGCCACTGACGACCGCCACCGTCCGACCGCCGACGAGCGCGGGGTACGTCAGCGCCCCGGCCGTCGCCACGGCGCCGCTCGCCTCGGCGGGGACCCCGGCGCCGTGCAGCAGCCGGGCGGCCGCCTCGATCGCGTCCTCCTCGACGGTGACCACGTCGTCCACGAGGGCCGCCACGTGCCGCCACGTCAGGTTGCCCAGCCGCTGCGCCCGCAGCCCGTCGGCCGCGGTGCGGGCCACGTCGGCCGCGGGCCAGGTGACGAGCTCGCCCGCTCGTTTGGACGCCGCCGCGTCGCCCGCGAGCGCGGGCTCCACGCCCACCACCGAGATCCCGCTGCCGGCGAGGGCCGCCGCGATACCGGAGATCAGGCCGCCGCCGCCCACGGGGACGAGGACCCGGTCGACGTCGGCCCCCAGCAGCTCGAGGCCCACCGTCCCCTGCCCGGCGACGACGTGGGGGTGGTCGAACGGCGGGACCAGCGCTCCGCCGGTGTCGGCCACGATCTCGTCGGCGCGCACGACCCGCTCCGGCGGTGGCACCGGCACCAGGCGCGCGCCCAGGGCCGCCATCGCCTCGACCTTGGCGGCCACCGCGTCGTCCGGGACCACCACGGTGCACGGCACCCCCAGGCGTGCCGCGGTCCAGGCCAGGGCCCGCCCGTGGTTCCCGCTGGAGTGCGTGACGAGTCCCCGGGCCCGTACCTCGGGATCGAGCCGCGCCGCCGCGTGGAAGGCGCCGCGGAGCTTGAACGCGCCGATCGGCTGCGTGTCCTCCCGCTTCAGGCGCAGTCCCGGCACGGCGCCCAGGGGCTCGAGGGTCGTCCGGACGGCGACCCCGTCGAGGATCGCCGCGGCGGCCTCGACGTCGGCCCGGGTGACGAGATCCGTCACCCGTGCAGCCGACGCACCGCCGCCCGCCCGGGCGGCTCGCCGGTGTCCGGCGGCACGGAGTCGGCGTCCACGGTCGCGGGACCGGGGGTGCCCTCCTCGCGGTCGTCGGCGACCCACAGCTCGGCGCCGCCGGCGACGGCCGACCGCTTCACCAGGGCCAGCGCGACGGAGCCCAGTTCGTGGTGGCGCACCGCGGTGCCGACGCGTCCGACGGGCCGGCCGCCCTCGGCGGTGAGGACGGGCGTACCGGGCGGGGGCAGGGCGTCGTCACCGGACGCGAGGTGCAGCAGCACCATCTGCCGCGGCGGGCGCCCGAGGTTCGCGACGCGGGACACGGTCTCCTGGCCGCGGTAGCAGCCCTTCGACAGGTGCACCGCGGAGCCGATCCAGCCCACCTCGTGGGGGATCGTCCGCTCGTCGGTGTCGACGCCGAGCCGCGGCCGCAGGGAGGCCACGCGCAGCGCCTCGAAGGCGTCCAGGCCGGCCGGGGTGGCACCCGCGCCGCGCAGGCGCTGCCACCAGTCGGTGAGGGCGTCCCGGGGGACGATCAGGTCGACGGCGTCGGCCGGCCACTCCTTGCGGCGGACGATGCCGCCGCCGGGGAGCGGTCCGGCGTCGGACGACGGCAGCTCGACCCCACCCGCCGTCAGGACCTCCGCGGTGTCCGGTCCGACGAGCGAGAGCATCGCGTACTCGGCGGTCGCGTCCCGCACCTCGACCTTCGACCAGAAGGTCATCGACGACAGGTAGGCCGCGAGGGCCTCCGCCGTCCCGGGCTCGACGTCGAGCCAGATGGCCTCGTCCACGTGACTGATCACGGCGTGGTGCTCCACGCGGCCCTGCACGTCGAGGACGAGGCCCTCGGTGCCGGCGCCCTCGGGGAGGTCGGCGACCTGCTGGGAGACCAGCAGGTGCAGCCAGCTCAACCGGTCGGCCCCGGCGACGACGACCAGCCCGCGGTGCGAGCGGTCGACCACCACCGCGCGCCGGGTCGCGGCGCGCTGCTCGGCGAAGGGGTCGCCGAAGTGGGACGCGACACCGCCGTCGGGACGGGCGTCGTCGCCATCGGGGTGACCGATGGCGCCGGGGGTGTCGAGGAGCGGGGAACGACTCATGCGTCTGCCTCCGGATCGGCGGTGTCGGACGACTCGCACCGCGAGCAGAGCCCGGACAGCGCCACGTGCGTCGGGTCCAGGGCGAACCCGGCCCGTCTCGCGAGGACCTCGGCGAGGTCGTCGAGCAGACCCGCGTCGACCTCGTCGACGGTGCCGCAGCGGTGACACACGAGGTGGACGTGCTCGTGCTCACCGGTGGCGTAGGTCGGCGCGCCGTGGCCGAGGTGCGTGTGGCGCACGATCCCGAGCTGCTCGAGCAGGTCGAGCGTGCGGTAGACCGTGGTGATGTTCACCGCGGGGGCGATCTCCTGCACCTTCGTGCAGATGGCCTCCGGGGTGGCGTGCCCGAGCTCGGACACGGCGTCGAGCACGAGCTGGCGCTGTGGGGTCATGCGCAGGCCGCGTCGGTGCAGCGTCTGCCGCAGTTCGGTGTCCACACCGCGATGGTAGGCCGCCGCGACACGCCCGGACGGCGCCCTCGCCGCGCCCGGCGGCCGTTCGGCGTCTCGCACCGTCCGGCATCCATCCTTACGATCGGGTGGCGCCCGGTCACACACGGGATCGGGCGAGCAGACGAGGTGATGTATGACGACGGGTGAGCGGGGTCGGACTCCCCCCGACGCCGAGCACTACCTGGACCTGCCGGACGCACCGGAGGAGGCGGACGGGCCGCACTTCGACGTGGTGCTCCGTGGGTACGACCGGACCCAGGTCGACGAGCACGTGGCCGGTCTGCGCCGGATGGTGGCGCAGCTGCGGGCCCAGCTCGCGGTCCGCGAACGACGGCGGGCGCCCGAGCCGTCGCCGACCCCGCGCCGGGAGCTCGCGGCCACGCTGCAGGAGGGTTCGCCCACCGCGCCCCCGCCGGCCGCGCAGGACCCCGACCAGGTCGGCGCCTTCAACGAGCGCCTGCGGGGGATCCTGCAGGCCGCCGAGCAGGAGGCGGCCCTCGTCCGGAGCAAGGCCGCCGAGTCGCTGCTCGCCGAGCACGCCGAGTCGCGGGCCGCCCTCGCCGACCTGCGGGCCCAGCGCGACGCCGTCTTCGACGAGCTCGTCAAGGTCAAGGGGCTGCTCGACGACCTGGTGGCGAACTCGGGGCGCCCCTCGCGTCCGTGGGGTCCGCCGCGCCGTCCGTACGGCCCGCCGCCGTACCCGCCGCCCGGTCCACCGCGACCGGTGCCGCCCCAGGCGATCGAGGACACCTCGGACCTCGCCGCCGAGAACTGATCGCTCTGCGTGGCGACGCAGGTACGCTGCGTCGCCATGGGGGAGTGGTCGCAGCGGTGGACGTCCTGGATGCATGAGCCGCGGGTGTGGATGGTCGGTGCGGCGGTGCTCTTCGGCGTCGCCGTGGTCCTGCTGCTGCTCGCCGCGGTGGCGGCCCGGCGCGCCCGCCGTCGGCGCCGCCACGCGGCAGCCGTCCCCGACCGAGCGGCCGTTCCCGACCAGGCGGCCGTTCCCGACGACGGGTCGCGGCGCCTGCTCGCGGCGCTCGTCGCCGACCCCGACGGGGCGGTCGCCGCGCTGCGGCGCGGGGACGAGCCGTGCGGAACGGCCATCGAGCTGCTCCGCGCCGGGGTCCCCGCGCCCGCCGTCGCCCGGTTGACCGGCATCGACGTGGCGGAGCTGGGCGACCTCGTGGCGGCCCGGCTCGGGGTGCTCGAGCCGGGCTGAGGGGACGAACGGGCCGTTCGTCACGCCGGACCGTGACGAACGGGCCGTTCGTCCGGCCGACCTAACCGACGACGCGCTGCAGGCGGGCCGAGGTGTGCGGCTGCATCTCCTGGCCCATCATCGCCCGCTCCTCGACGTAGAAGAGGTCGCCCTCGACGATGCCGTAGAGCCGGTTGGCGGCCTGGACGTCCTTGGCGGTGGCGGTGCGCACCGTGGCGTCGGTCGACAGCTCCCAGGACGTCTGCGTGCGGGCGCTGCCGTAGAAGATCTCGACGATCCCGGTGGCGTGGGCGAGGAGCAGCTCGATCGTGCCGTCGGGCTGCGGGCGCCAGAAGCCGGTCTCGCGGGCCGCCGGGCGGACCACGGCGCCGCCCGGGCCGTCGAGCAGCCAGGCGCGGGCCTCCCAGGACGCGAAGGGCCGGCCGTCGTGGGCCAGGGTGATCTGCTGGCCGAAGTGGAACGGGCCGTCGATCGTCGGGTAGACGACCTCGCCCTCCCCGCGCCACACCCCGACGAGCGGGAGGATCGGAAGCAGCGCGTCGTTCAGGTCCGGGCCCTGGCGCAGGTTCGCCGTGTCGTCCGGGATCGGCAGATCGGTCCACTGCGGGCGGTTGGCGCCACGGGTGAGCTCGGCGCGTTCCTCGGCGGCGCGGATGGCCTCGTTGCCGGCGAGGCCCTCGGGCACGTCCTCGCTCACGACGCACCTCCGGAGAGGTCGCGGGGAGCTTCGTCGCGGAAGAGCCGCCTCGTCAGGACGAGCGCGTAGGAGAGGATCCCGGCGCTGGTCGCGGCGAGGAGGACCGTGTAGACCCAGGCCACGCGACCACCCTAACGACGAACACCCGCCCCACCCGGGAGGGGCGGGACGGGTGTCGACGACGTCGTGGGGGTCAGCCCACGGGCACCTCGGTGGTGTAGAGCCCGGGGCCCTGCACTGCCACGTCGGCCTGGCCGTTGCCCGAGCGCGAGAGCGCCCGGACGGTCCAGCTGCCCGGCGCCGCGAAGAAGCGGTAGTCGCCGGTCGCGGACGACACGACCTCGGCGGTGAACTCGCCGGTGCCGTCGAGCAGGCGCACGTAGGCGCCGCCCACCGGCGACCCGCCGTTGGTCACCTTGCCGACCAGCACCGACTCCTTGGTGAGGTCGACCCCGGCCGGGATCTCGGCCGTCTGCTCAGGAGCTCCGCACATCAGGACTTCCCATCCCCGGTCTCGACCGGCACGCCCACGAGCGAGCCGTACTCGGTCCACGACCCGTCGTAGTTCTTGACGTCCGACTCGCCCAGCAGCTCGTGCAGGGCGAACCAGGTGTGCGACGACCGCTCGCCGATGCGGCAGTAGGCGATCGTGGGACGCGACGAGTCGAGGCCCTGCTCGGCGTAGAGCGCGCGCAGCTCGTCGTCGGACTTGAAGGTGCCGTCCTCGTTCGCGGCCTTCGACCACGGCACGTTGAGCGCCGAGGGGATGTGGCCGCCGCGCTGCGCCTGCTCCTGCGGGAGGTGCGCCGGCGCGAGCAGCTTGCCGGAGAACTCGTCGGGCGAGCGGACGTCGACCAGGTTCTTCGTCCCGATGGCGTCGACGGCCTCGTCGCGGAAGGCGCGGATCGAGAGGTCCTGCTCCTGCGCGGAGTAGGTCGTCTGCGGGCGCTCGGGGACGGCGGTGTCGAGCTTCCGGCCGTCGAGCTCCCACTTCTTGCGGCCACCGTCGAGCAGCTTCACGTCGGTGTGGCCGTAGAGCTTGAAGTACCAGTAGGCGTAGGCGGCGAACCAGTTGTTGTTCCCGCCGTAGAGCACCACGGTGTCGTCGTTGGAGATGCCCTTGGCCGAGAGCAGCTTCTCGAAGCCGGCCTTGTCGACGAAGTCGCGGCGGACCTGGTCCTGCAGCTCGGTCTTCCAGTCGATCCTGACGGCACCGGGGATGTGCCCGCCGTCGTAGGCACTGGTGTCCTCGTCGACCTCGACGAACACCACACCGGGAGCGTCGAGGTTCTCCTCGGCCCAGTCGGCGGTGACCAGGGCGTCCTGGCGGCTCATGAATGACTCCTCGTGCGGGATGGGAGCGGCACCCGCACGGCGCCGCTCTCGGTTGACTCTGGTCGAGAGACGTCGCGCCGGAGCCCCGGATCGGTCCGGAGCACGGTGGAGGAGACCTCAGGCGCGACGGGCGCCCGGACACAGGCTGCTGTCGACGCGGCACAGGTCCACTGCGCGTCGCCGTGTCAGGCCCTCGTCCACGGCGGCCACGTTACCGAAACGTCCCCGCCGCGGTCACCCTCGTCCGAGGTGGCGCTCGATCGCGGTGACGAGCGCGGCGCGTCGCGGCACGCCGTCGACCCGGAGCAGCTCCCGGCCGCGGCCGTCCACGAGCAGGGTGGTGGGGGTGCGGGCGACCCCGAGCAGGCGGACCAGTTCGGGCCGGCTCGCGAGGTCGACGTCGCGGTGCACCAGGCCGGGCAGCTCGGCGGCGACGTCGCCGAGCACGCTGCGGGTGTCGCGGCAGTGGGTGCAGAAGGCGGAGGAGATCTGCAGCAGCACCAGCCCGCCGTCGCGCGCGGTCAGGTCGGCGGGGAGCCGGGGGACGGGGATGTCACCGGTGCGGGCCGCGGGCGGCTCCGGGGCCCGGCGACGCCGCAGCAGCAGGCCCACCGCGAGCACGATCGCGCTGAGCGCGAGGATCACCAGCAGGGTGACGACGGCCGCCGTCATGCGCAGCTCCCCTCTCCGACGCCCGACCGCGGACCCGCCCGTCCACGACCGGCCCCCACGGTAGGCAGTCGGCCGGACGGCCCGCGCACGCGGGCTCCACGTGACATGCAACGCGCGCTGGGGTGACGGCGCGGTGAACGGGGTTAAGGTCTCCCTCACGACTGTGGAGGGAGATACGCGTGGAGCTCCTGCTGCTCACCGCCGACCCCGAACCGACGTCAGTGCTGCCGTCGTTGACCCTGCTACCCCACGGGCTGCGCACCGCAGCCCCCGAAGTGGCCGCCCTGCTCGACGCCGGGCCGCACGACGCCGTCCTCGTCGACGCGCGGCACGATCTCGCGGCCGCGCGCAGCCTGTGCCGTCTCCTCGGGTCCACCGGGCTCGACGTCCCGGTGATCGCCGTGCTCACCGAGGGCGGCCTCGTGGCGGTGTCGCTCGAGTGGGGGGTGGACGAGGTCCTGCTCCCCGGGGCGGGCCCGGCCGAGATCGACGCCCGGCTCCGGCTGCTGCGCGCCCGCCGCTCCACCGACGCGGCCGGCGGCGACGGCGCCCTGGTCCTCGGGGAACTCGTCATCGACGAGGCGACCTACACCGCCCGCCTGCGCGGTCGGCCGCTCGACCTGACCTACAAGGAGTTCGAGCTCCTCAAGTACCTCGCCCAGCACGCCGGCCGGGTGTTCACCCGGGCCCAGCTGCTGCAGGAGGTCTGGGGCTACGACTTCTTCGGCGGCACCCGCACGGTCGACGTCCACGTGCGGCGCCTGCGCGCGAAGCTCGGCGCCGAGCACGAGCAGCTCATCGGCACCGTGCGCAACGTCGGCTACAAGTTCGTCCGGCCGGTCCGCGGTGTGCTCGGCGGGGGTGACGCCGGGCGTGGCGGGCTCGCGCTCGAGGAGTCCGGCGACGACGAGGACCCCTCCGGGGCCTCCCGGGACGACCGCGCCGACCGGGCCGACGACCGGGTGGTGCGGCCCGCGGTCTGGGCCGGTCGCGGCTGAGCGGCGCGTAGCGTCTCGTCCGTGATCACCCCGCAGTGGATCGAGCCGACGGCGGCCGATCGGGAGGAGCTGGAGCGGTTCGCCGCCGACCTGGCGCACGCCGACGGCGTGGCGGCCTTCTCGGAGCCGACGTTGCTCGACCTCGCGACCCCGACCGGCCACGGCCGCCACCTCGTCGCGCGGGGTGACGACGGGGCCGTCATCGGGTGGGCGCACATCGACGAGTCCGATCCCGACGACGTCGTCGTCGAGCTGGGGGTGGCCCCGGCCGCCCGCCGGCACGGGGTGGGTCGCGCCCTCGCCGGGGCGCTCGCGGCCGACGACGACGCGCGCCCGGGCCGCATCCGGGTGTGGGCGCACGGCGACCGGACGGGCTCGGCGGACTTCGCGGGGGACTGGGGTCTGGTCCGCGAGCGCGAGCTGTGGATGATGCGCCGACCGTCCGGCGCCGGACCGTTGCCGGAGCAGCGTCCCGTCGAGGGCGTGTCGATCGTGGCGTTCGTGCCGGGCCGGGACGAGGACGACGTCGTGGCGGTCAACGCCCGCGCCTTCGCCTGGCACCCCGAGCAGGGCGCGATGACGGCGGACGACGTGCGCCGCCGCGAGCAGGAGCCGTGGTTCGACCCGGCGGGATTCCTTCTCGCGCGGGAGGACGCGACGGGGCGCCTGCTCGGCTTCCACTGGACCAAGCGCCATCCCGAGGGCCGGTCGGGCGACGACGGCCCGATCGGCGAGGTCTACGTGGTGGGCGTGGACCCGGACGCGCAGGGCCGCGGGCTGGGCCGGGCGCTGACCCTCGCCGGGCTGCACCACCTCGCGGGCCGCGGGCTCGACGAGGTGATCCTCTACGTCGAGGCCGACAACGTCCCGGCGGTCACCACCTACCGGCACCTGGGGTTCGAGGTCGACGCGGCGGACGTGTCCTACCGACTCCCGTCCTGATCGTCGTCGTCATCTCCCGGTCACCTGTCGGACATCCGGCGTCGACGGGTGAGCGTTCAACCACGCTCCGCGCAAACCCGCACGTGCTGTGACCAGCATCAACCCGTTCCGGTGACGTTCATGGGGGCTGTTCACCTCGCGTTCACCCGCTCACTGTCGGTCGTCCATCCCGGCTGCCTAATGTCCGCGTCCGGCCTTCGCGAGTCCGTGCGAGGGCTGAAATGCCCGGATCGTCGACGTGGCGGCGGGTCTTCGAGGACGAGACAGGAGATCTCTGTGAGGTTCCAGCGGCGCGCAGCGGCGGTCGGTCTGATCGCGGCCGGGGCGCTCCTGTTCAGCGCGTGCGGCAGCGACAACAACTCCGGCGGCGGGAGTGCCCCGCAGGCGACCGGCGTCACCTGCGGCGGCAAGCAGGCGCTGAAGGCCAGCGGGTCGACCGCCCAGGCCAACGCGATCACCGGCTTCGTCAACACCTTCGAGCAGACCTGCAACGGCCAGACGGTGAACTACACCGCGAGCGGCTCCGGCGCGGGCCGCAACGACTTCACCGGTGGCCAGACCGACTTCGCCGGCTCGGACGCGGCGCTGTCCTCCTCGGACCTGCCGAAGGCGCAGGCGCGCTGCAACTCGACGCCGCTGAACCTCCCGATGGTCTTCGGCCCGATCGCCATCGCCTACAACGTGCCGGGCGTGAGCGACCTCGCCCTCGACGGGCCCACGGCCGCCAAGATCTTCAACGGCACCGTCAAGACCTGGAACGACCCGGCCATCGCCGCGCTCAACCCGGGCAAGACGCTGCCGGCGAACCCGATCGTCGTGAACTTCCGTTCCGACGACTCCGGCACCACGCAGAACTTCCAGACCTACCTGAACGCCGCGTCGAACAACGCCTACGGCAAGCCGTCGACCCAGACGTTCAACGGCGGGGTCGGCGCCGGTGCCCGCGGTTCGCAGGGCGTCACCGACGCCACGAAGAACACCCAGTACTCGATCGGCTACATCGAGGCCTCGTTCGCGCAGAAGGCGCAGCTCCCGACGGCGGGGATCATCAACGCGGGCGGCGGCTCGCCGGTGGCGCTGTCCACGGACAACGTGGGCAAGGCCATCAACGCCGTGCAGGTCACCGGCCAGGGCAACGACCTGACCCTCGACCTGAACAGCCTCTACAAGACGACCACCCCGGGCGCCTACCCGATCGCGCTGGCGACCTACGAGATCGTCTGCTCCAAGTACGCCGACCCGCAGACCGGGACGGCCGTGAAGGCGTTCCTGCAGACGGCGCTGTCGCCGCAGGCCCAGGGCACGCTGACCTCGGGTGGCTACGTGCCGATCCCCGACGCCTTCAAGCAGCGCCTGAGCACCTCGATCAACTCGATCTCCTGATCACCGAGATCGACTGACGCGTGACCCCCGACGGCGACGAGGCGGAACCGAACACCGTGAGCGAACGCACCACACAGCGGGCCCCGTCGGACGATCCTGCGACCCAGGATCGTCCGGCCGGGTCGGCCACCATGTCCTCCGTGACCGACACCCAGCCCTCGACCACCGGCTCCTCCCGGACGACCTCCGGCGGGACCGGCGAGCGTGTGTTCCGTGCACTCACGACCGGTTCCGGTCTCGTCGTCGTCGTGGCGATCGCGCTGATCGGCCTGTTCCTGATCGTGCAGGCCGTCCCCTCGCTGCTCGCCAACAACGACAACTTCTTCACGAGCCCCGAGTTCAACACCACGGACGCGTCGAACCTGCGCTTCGGCATCCGCGACCTGCTCGCGGTCACGCTGCTGTCCTCGCTGCTCGCGCTCGTGATCGCCATGCCCATCGGCATGGGGATCGCGCTGTTCCTGACGCAGTACACGCCGAGCCGGCTCGCCCAGCCCTTCTCCTACGTGATCGGCCTGCTCGCGGCGGTCCCGTCGATCGTCTTCGGCCTCTGGGGCGTCCTCGTGCTCGCCCCGGCGATCGAGCCGATCGCGGCCTTCCTGCAGACCTACCTGGGCTGGATCTTCCTGTTCGCGCCCGGCAACCTGCCGGTGCTCACCGGCACGATCTTCACCGGCGGCATCGTCCTCGCGATCATGATCCTGCCGATCGTCACGGCGACCACCCGCGAGGTCTTCTCCCAGACCCCCCGCTTCCAGATCGAGGCGGCGCAGGCCCTCGGCGCCACGCGCTGGGAGGTCATCCGCATGGCCGTGCTGCCCTACGGCCGCAGCGGGTTCATCGCCGCCTCGATGCTCGGCCTCGGCCGTGCGCTCGGCGAGACGATCGCCGTGCTCCTCGTCATCCGAGCGGCGACCAGCCCCTCGCACCTGAGCCTGTTCGACGGCGGGTACACGTTCGCCTCGCTCATCGCCTCCGCGGCCTCGGAGTTCAGCCAGCCGCTGCCCACGGGTGCCTACATCTCGGCCGGCCTGGTGCTGTTCGTCCTGACCTTCGTGGTCAACGCGATGGCCCGTGTGGTCGCGGGCGGGAAGGTGAACGGCTGATGAGCGCCGCACTCGACGCCCCGGAGCGCCCGGCGGCCTCCGAGGCCTTCCGCGCCGTGTCCACCGCGCGCAAGGTGAAGAACCAGCTCGCGACGGTGCTCGTGACGCTGGCCTTCGTCATCGCCGTGATCCCGCTGGTGTGGCTCCTGGTCAGCGTGCTGATCAAGGGTTTCCCGGCCATCGTCTCGGTCGACTGGTGGACCAAGTCGCTGTCGGGCGTCACCCCCGACCAGGCCCGCGGCGGCGTCTACCACGCGATCGTCGGCACGCTGGTCCAGGCGCTGATCGCCGGGATCATCGCGGTGCCGGTCGGCATCTTCGCCGCGGTCTACCTGGTCGAGTACGGCCGCGGTCGGCTGGCCAGGATCACGAGCTTCATGGTCGACATCCTCTCCGGGGTGCCGTCGATCGTGGCCGCGCTGTTCATCTTCGCGCTGTTCATCTCGATCGGCGGTCTGTCGCAGAGCGGCTTCCTGGTCGGGCTCGCGCTGGTGCTGCTGATGCTCCCGGTGGTCATCCGCAACACCGAGGAGATGCTCCGACTCGTCCCCGACGAGCTGCGCGAGGCCTCCTACGCGCTGGGCATCCCGAAGTGGAAGACGATCCTGCGCATCGTGCTCCCGACGGCGCTGTCGGGCACCGTCACGGGCGTCATGCTGGCGTTCGCCCGCGTCATGGGCGAGACCGCCCCGGTGCTGGTGCTCGTCGGGTACGCCCGCGCGATCAACTTCGACCCGTTCGAGGGCAACCAGGCATCGCTGCCGCTGTTGATCTACACCGAGCTGTCGACGAACCCGTCGGCGGCCGGCCAGCTCCGCATCTGGGGTGGCGCCCTGACCCTGATCCTGATCGTCATGGTCTTCCAGCTCGCGGCCAGCCTCATCTCCCGTTACTCGGCGATCTCGAAGTAAGGACCATCGTGGCCAAGCGTCTCGACCTCAAGGACGTCGACATCTACTACGGCGACTTCCACGCCGTGCAGAACGTCAACCTGTCCGTCCCGCCGCGCAGCGTCACCTCGTTCATCGGTCCGTCGGGCTGCGGGAAGTCGACGGTGCTGCGGACGCTCAACCGCATGCACGAGGAGATCCCGGGCGCGCGCGTCGAGGGCGAGATCCAGCTCGACGGCGAGGACATCTACGCCCGCGGCTCCGACGCCGTGGCCGTGCGCCGCACCATCGGCATGGTGTTCCAGCGCCCGAACCCGTTCCCGACGATGTCCATCCGCGACAACGTGGTCGCCGGCCTGAAGCTGCAGGGCGTCCGGGACAAGAAGAAGCTCGACGAGGTCTGCGAGGCCTCGCTCAAGGGCGCGAACCTCTGGAAGGAGGTCTCCGGCCGGCTCGACAAGCCCGGCGGCGGCCTCTCCGGCGGTCAGCAGCAGCGGCTCTGCATCGCCCGGGCGATCGCGGTGCAGCCCGACGTGCTGCTCATGGACGAGCCCTGCTCCGCCCTGGACCCGATCTCCACGCTGGCGATCGAGGACCTGATCGGCGATCTCAAGAAGGACTACACGATCGTCATCGTCACCCACAACATGCAGCAGGCCGCGCGGGTGAGCGACCAGACGGCGTTCTTCAACCTCGAGGCCACCGGCAAGCCCGGGCACCTCGTGGAGATCGACGACACCGAGAAGATCTTCTCGAACCCGCAGGAGCGCGAGACCGAGGACTACATCTCGGGCCGCTTCGGCTGATCGTCCGCGGGAGACGGAGCGCTCAGGCGCAGCACGACGACGGGCCCTGCCGCACCTGGTGCGGCAGGGCCCGTCGTCGTGCAGGGGCCGGACAGGCACGAACGGGCCGTTCGTCACGGTCTCGCGTGACGAAGGGCCCGTTCGTCCGGAACGAGGGGGCGGCCGATCAGGCCAGCGGCGGGTCCGGCATCTTGCCGGTGACCATGAAGACGACGCGGCGGGCGACGGCGACCGCGTGGTCGGCGAAGCGCTCGTAGAAGCGGCCGAGCAGGGTCACGTCGACCGCGGGGGCGACGCCGTGCGGCCACTCCTTGGTCATCATCACCGTGAAGAGGTGGCGGTGGAGGTCGTCCATGGCGTCGTCGTCGGACTCCATGGTGAAGGCGAGCTCGATGTCGCGCTCGAGGATCACCCGGCGGGCGTCCTGGGCGAGGTCGAGCGCGACGCGGCCCATCTCGGCGAAGTACGGCGCGACCTCCTGCGGGAGCACGAGCTCCGGGTGGCGTCGGCGGGCGGCCTTCGCGACGTGCAGCGCCAGGTCGCCCATGCGCTCGAGGTCGCCGGCGGAGTGGATGGCCGCGATGACCGACCGCAGGTCGCCCGCGACGGGCGCCTGGAGGGCCAGCAGCCCGAACGCCTGGTCCTCGGCGGAGGTGCGCAGGGCGTCGATCTCGGTGTCGGAGGAGATGACCTCCTCGGCCAGGTCGAGGTCACCGTCCAGCAGTGCGCTCGTGGCCTTCTTCATGGCCTCGCCGGCCAACAGGGACATCTGGGCGAGCTCGTCGTTCAGCGACGAGAGCTTCTCGTGGTAGGCCGCGCGCATGGGCGCAGACTAGGCGGACGCCCGGTCGGCCACCCGTCGCCCGTATGAATCAGCGGTGAACGACGGGGAATGTGAGCTGGTCAACGGCAGGTGGCGTCGGCGGCGTTGACCAGCGCGGGGAGGGGCGCGGCGGGCACCGGGGCGGTCGGGTCGACGACCTTGCCGTCGAAGTCGTCGCCGAGCTCGAGGACGAGCGAGGCGGCCCCGCCGGCGCTCGGGGCGAGGGCCGCGGACGGCACGGCCTTCCGGAGGGTCGCCGCCGCGCCGGCCTGGTCCGGGGTGAAGCGGATCGTCGTACGGGCGTCGGTCGCGGCGGCCGCGCCCGAGCCGGAGACGGTGAACCCGTAGCCGCGCAGCGACCCCGCGACGGAACTCGCCGAGGGCCCCTGCTGCGCGACCGTGCGTGTCTCGCCGCCACGGCGGAAGCCGGAGCCGCTCCCGTCGCCGGAGCCGGCGTCCCCGGAGGCGCTGAGTTCGGTGCGGGCGGTGCCCGTGCCGCCGTCGCCGGAGGAGGCATCGGAGCGCGCGTCGACGAGCCGGAGCGCGACCCGATCCGCGGGCACGGGCGGCGCCGGGGGCGGTCCGGTCGGCGCCGCACCGGGCTGCCCCGGCAACGGGGTGTCGTTGATGATCGCGTCGAACAGGGTCCGGTCCTCGGCGACCCGGAGGACCTCGTTCCCGCGGGTGTTCGCGACGCCCGTCGTCGGCACCGTCGTGAAGGTGACCGTTCGCGCGTCCAGACCGGAGAGCGACTGGCCTAGCGACAGCAGCTGCGCGGCCTCGATGTTCTCGCCGTACGTGGAGCGGCCGACCGCGTCGACCAGGGCCCGCAGCTTCCCGACGTCGAGCAGCGTCCCCGCCGACAGCGCCTTGCGGAGCAGGGCCGACAGGAAGATCTGCTGACGGCCGATGCGGCCGTAGTCGCTGGTGGGGTCGCCGATGACGTGGCGGGCGCGCACGAAGTTGAGGGCCTGGTCGCCGGTCAGCACCGAGGTGCCGGCGCGGGGGATGACCGTCCCGAGCACGGTGTCCCGCATCGGCTTCTCGATGCAGATCGGCACGCCCTCGACGGCGTCGACCATGTCCTTGAAGCCCGAGAAGTCGACGCCGAGGAAGTGGTTCACGGCGAGCCCGGAGAGCTCCTGGACGACCTTCGTGACGCAGCGCGGCCCGCCGACCTGGTAGGCCGAGTTGAGCTTGACCTGCGGGGTGCGGGGGATCGTCTCGCCCGTGTAGGCCCCGGAGACCGAGTCCCAGCGCTCGCAGCTCGGCCGGTCGATCTCGAGGTCGCGGGGGAAGGACACCACCGTCATCCGGGCCCGGTTCGCCGGGACGTGCACGATCATGACCGTGTCCGACCGTGCGCCGGGGACGTCGGTCGCGTTGCCCACGTCCTCGCTCGGGGCAGCACCCACGCGCGTGTCGGAGCCGACGACGAGGAAGTTCTGGTCCCCCTCCTGCGCGGCCGGGTCGATGATCGCGGCCGACGTCGGGTCGAGGGCGCCGATCTTCCTGACGGCGGCCTCGAACCAGGACGTCGCGCCCCACGCGACCCCGCACACCAGGACGATGACCGTCGACATGGCGGCGGCGACCAGGCGCAGCGACCGCGCCCACGTCCAAGGCCCCACGCGGGTGCGCACCTGCTGCCCGACCCCCGCGAGCACCGCCGACGTGGCCGCGAACTCGGTGGCGCCCTCCCGGGCGGCCGGGACCACGACCGCCCGGGGTGCCCGCGTGGTGTCGCGAGCGGTACGTGGTGCAGGTTCCGCCGCGGTGGCTTCGCGAGAGTGACGTGGGGCAGGTTCCGCGGCCTGCGGGGCTGCCTGGTGTGCGTCTCGCGGCGGAACGGGTCGGACCGCGGCCGCTTGGGCGGCCGCCGCCGGGGCGGCCGGTGCCGGGGCCGGCGCGGCGGGTGCTGGTGCCGGCGCGTCCGGTGCTGGTGCCGGCGCGCCCGGTGCCGGGGCCGGCGCGGTGGGTGCTGGTGCGCGAGGGTTAGGGGAGGCAGGTTCCGGGGTCTGCGGGGCTGCCTGGTGCGCTTCTCGCGCCGGGGTGGGCCGCGCCGGCGCGGCGCCCGGAGTGCGCGGCTCCTCCGCGACGGCCGCGCTCTCGCTGGCGACGGCGGCCGCGACGAGGTCGCGCATCGGCTCGGTCTCGGCGGCGGCCCCGGCGGGGCGCAGGCTGCGGCGGCCGGGGCGCTTGCGGGCGAGCGGCACCATGGTGGGGACGGCGCCACCGCGGCGATCGGTCGGACCGTGCCCGACGACGACCCGGGTCGGCACCGAGGGCGGCCCGGTCCGGACCACGCCCGCTCCGGGCGACGGGACCGCGGGGACGCCGGGACCGGCGCCGCGCTCACGGTCGTCGGTCACGGGACCCCCGGGTGCTCAGGGACGGAGTGCCCGACCGGCGGACCGTCCGGGGTCCACGGATCGTATAGAGCCGCTCACCGGATGACGCGCGCGGGCATACTCTGCAGCATCACGGGAGGCAAGCGTCGTCACCCGATCGTGACGGAGACGGCCGGATCGGCCCACGGAGGTCCGCGCTCAGTGGGCGGGGCGACCCGATCGGGCGGGTCCGGCGACCGCCCGGGCGACGGCGGCGACCCCACGGCGTCCCGCGGCCGGTCCGGCCAGCCGCACGTGACCGGCCTCGTCGCGGAAGGCCACGGCGTTGCGCCCGGTGCGCTTCGCGACGTAGAGCAGCTCGTCGACGTGGTCGAGCAGGCCGTCGCAGGTCCCGCCCTCGTCGTCGGGGGAGAGGCAGGCCAGCCCGAAGCTCGCGGTGACACGGAGTTCCGGGGCGACGGCGGCCCAGTCGTGCGACTCGATGCGCGCGCGGACGGCCTCGCACAGCTCGACCGCGTCGGCGTCGGCCGGGCCGGGCAGGACGAGCGCGAACTCCTCGCCGCCGTAGCGGGCGCAGAAACCGTCGGGGACCCGGGCGTCGATCTCGGTGCGCATGAGGCCGACGAGCGCGCGCAGCACCGCGTCGCCGATGGCGTGCCCGTAGGTGTCGTTGACGAGCTTGAAGTGGTCGACGTCGACGAGGGCGACGCAGACCGTGCCGGACCCGCCGTCACGCAGGGTGGACAGCCGCTCGTCGAGATACCGGCGGTTCCAGGTCGCCGTCAGACTGTCGCGGCGGCTCTGCTCGCGTGCCTCGGCCCGTTCGCGTCGGAGACGATCGACTTCGCGGCGTAACTGCTCGGGCACGTGCACCGGGGGCGTGTCGCCGAGGTGCACGAGCGCCATCGCGGCGCGCAGGTGCTGGTAGGCGCGGCGCCAGTCGCCGCGGTCGGCGAGGACCTCCGCAGCCGCCTCGTGGGCGCGCGCCTGAGCGGCGCGGGCGGACCCGTCGTCCTGGGCGGCGGCGTCGAGACGGAGCGCCTCGTCGATCCCGACGATGGGCGCGGTGTCGAAGGTGCTGGCAGGAGGCTGGTTCGAGCCGGTCCCGGGGATCTCGGCGACCGGGGTGACCGCTGCTGTCGCAGCCACCCCCGCCGACACCCGGCCCGGCGATCCGCCGACCGTGGAGCCCCTCACGACCACCCGCCGCTCCCTCGAGTCCTCGCGCCCGTCCTGCCTCCAGTGTGCCGTGGATCGAAAGCTGTGCAACGTCCGCACCCCGCCCGCCAACCGAATCCACCGTCCGGTCGACGTGACTCTGCGTGGAGAATTCGGGCTGCTGCTCGTTCGGCCCCAGATTCCCGCACGACCGGGTGCTCAAGTTCGGGCGCCGTGACCGCTCGTACTGTCAAGTTTCAGTCAGCACACGGAGCGTAGCTGGTCACGTGCGTGTCCCGGATCACGAAGTGCTTCGAACCGACGTCCTCGCGGACCTCCGCGGTGCCCTGGCGGACGGTCACGGCCGCGGCCGCGACGTAGACGGCGCCCTCGGGTCGGCCGGTCTGGGGCAGTGTCGCGGGCGGTCGCCAGTCCGGGTCGGGTCGCAGGGTTCGGGCCACGAGCCGCGTGTCGAGCGTGAGCTGCCCGAAGCAGCGGTCGGGCGGGAACGGCACCCCGTCGGCCTGCGTGGCGCGCAGGAAGTCCGCCTGGGCGCGGGGGCCCGCCGTGGCGGCACGGTTCGAGGCGTCCACATAGGCGTCGATGAGCGCGCGGTCGGTCGTCGGGACCGCGGCCGCCCGGGGCGTCCCGGGCACGACCGTCCCGCAGCCGGCGAGACCCGCCGTCAGGACGACCGCGAGGACCACGCCGGCGGCGCGCACGCGGCTCAGCCGCCGGAGTGCATGACGTCCGCGCCGGCGGGCACGGTGGCGTCCTCGGGGTCGTCGAGCCAGCCCTCGGGCAGGGTCACGTGGCCCGGCGAGCCCTGTCGGCCGCGCGGGCCGTCGGCGTCGGGTGGGAACGGCTGGTCGGCCTCGAGGCGCGCGAGCAGCTCGTCGAGCCGCTCGAGTCCGTCGATCATGCCGAGCTCGCGGCGCACCTCGGACCCGACCGCGAAGCCGTGGAGGTACCAGGACATGTGCTTGCGGGAGTCGCGGACGCCCTTGCGCTCGCCGTGGTGGGCGATGAGCAGCTCGACGTGGCGGCGCATGACGCCGGCGACCTGGCCCAGTGTCGGCGGGGTCGGCCGCTCCCGGCCCGCGAACGCCGCCTCCAGCTCGCCGAACAGCCAGGGGCGCCCCAGGCAGCCCCGGCCGACGACGACGCCGTCGCACCCGGTCTTCTCGACCATGGCCAGCGCGTCGTCGGCGGCGAAGATGTCGCCGTTGCCGAGCACCGGGACCTCGGCGGGCACGGCCTCGCGCAGCTCGGCGATCCGGCTCCAGTCGGCCTGGCCGGAGTAGCGCTGGGCGGCGGTGCGGGCGTGCAGGGCGACCGCGGCGGCGCCCTCGGCGGCCGCGATGCGCCCGGCGTCGAGGAACGTGACGTGGTCGTCGTCGATGCCGATGCGCATCTTGACCGTCAGCGGCAGCGGACCGGCCGCCCGCACGGCGGTGCGCACGATCGACTCGAAGAGCCGCCGTTTGTAGGGCAGCGCGGCACCACCCCCGCGTCGGGTCACCTTCGGCACGGGGCAGCCGAAGTTCAGGTCGACGTGGTCGGCGAGGTCCTCGGCGACGATCCGTTCGACGGCGCGGCCGATCGTCACCGGGTCGACTCCGTAGAGCTGCATCGAGCGTGGCGACTCGTCGTCGTCGAACGCGATCATCTCGGCGGTGCCGGGGTGGCGTTCCACGAGCGCCCGCGCGGTGATCATCTCGCACACGTAGAGCCCGGCGCCCTGCTCGCGGCACAGACGGCGGAACGGCGGGTTCGTGACGCCGGCCATCGGCGCCAGCACGACCGGGGCGGCCAGCTCGTGCGGACCGATGCGGAGGGGCTTCACAATCCCCATTGTGCGCGCCGGGTCGGCCCGTCCCGGGCGAAGGGGTCCTTCGCCCGGGGAGGCGGGCCGTGGACGCCCCCGCCTGCTCGACCGCCCGGCGGCCGAGGGCGCCCGTCGCCCATTCATCCGGGCGACGGGGCCCTTCGGTCAGTCGGAGGTGAGCTTCTCGGCGCGGATCTCGTGGCCGGCGCTGGTGAGGCAGCGGCCGGTGGCGAGGTTGAACTTCCAGTTGTGGAGCGTGCAGGTGAGCACGTCGCCGTCGACGGCACCGAACTTCGACAGGTCGGCCGAGAGGTGCGGGCAGCGGGCCTGGACCTTCCAGCCGTCGAGCTCGATGTCGCGGCCGTCGTCGTTCGCGGCGTCGTACCAGTTCTCCACGTAGTCCATCCGCTCCTCGGACAGACACTTGAAGAACGTGTAGAGGTACTCGTTGTACTGGCCGACGCGGGTCGCGGCGAAGCGCACCGAGAGGAACAGCGAGTTCGACCAGTCGACCTCGCCGGTGTCGACGTTGGTCTGGACCAGGGTGGCCGGGATGGTCCAGCGGTAGCGGGCCTGCTCGCCGTCGTAGGTCCGGATCTCGCGGCCGGCGAAGTCGAAGGCCAGCGCGAGCGTCCCCTCCTCGTCGACGCCCGGGGTGTCGGCGGGCATGCCGGTGAGGTCCATGCGGACCACGCCGCCGATGCCGTCACACATGTGGTCGGCGCGCTTCATCAGCGGCTCGATCCACTCCTTGAGTTGGCGCAGGATGTCCGGCTGGGGCGCCGACCAGGCGGCCTTCTGCGCCGCGATCGTCGGGCGGGCGCGCTCGGCGAATTCCCGGAGGTAGTTCTCCTTGTCGATGAAGATGCGCTCGACCTCGGCGTCGGCCATCGGGTGCGTCAGGTTCCGGACGACGGGTCCCTCGATCTCCGCCGTCGTCCCCGGCAGCAGCAGGTGGCCCTGCTGCTGGGATCCGGCGGAGTTGCCCAGCTCGCGCATCCGACCGAGGAACTCCCACTGGTCGGTGAAGATCGACTGGCCCTCGACGCCGTCGTAGCCCAGGCCGTTCCAGCGGAAGAGTTCGTCGTCGAGGAAGCAGGGCGGACCCGCCGTCGGGAAGATGTTCGGGGCGCCGACCTCGCGGATGTAACGCATCGCGCGGTCCTCCTGCCCGATGCGCTTGCGGCGGGCGAACTCGCGCTTGGCGGCCTCGGGCAGCTCGTAGACCATCGGCCACCAGATCGCGCCGGAGAACTGCGTGAAGTGCGCGTCGTAGGCTCCGAACCCGAGGAGTTCGGGGATGTCGAGCGGGTGCGCGTCGTTCTGGTTGACCACCCGCGCGGTGCCGTCGTCGAGCGAGAGCGCCGAGTCGCCGATCGGGCCGTCGCCCGGGCCCTTGAGCGAGGTGATCATGATGCGCAGGCCGCCGTCGAGCTCGACCGGCTCGGAGGTGCGGGTGCGCACGAAGTGGCGGAAGCCGAGGTCGCGCAGCTCGTTCTCGAGCTCGTCGGTGGGGAAGTCGGGCAGCAGCACCCGCGCGTCCTTCGAGACGTTCTCGGCGAGGTTCTCGGCGTCGAAGTGGTCGCGGTGCAGGTGGGAGACGTAGAGGTAGTCGCACTGCCCGAGCGCGGCCCAGTCGAGCGCCGTGTTGTCGGGGAACGGGACCCACGACGCGAAGAACGTCGGGTTGGTCCACGGGTCGCACAGCACGCTGCCGCCCGTCGTCTCGAAGCGCATCCCGGCGTGTCCGGTTCCGGTGACCCGCACCAGCAGACCTCCTCCAGCTCGACAGCTGCTCCCGATTGTCCGCGTCGGCGCGACACGGGGGCCTCCCGGGTGGGGTATCCAGACCCCGTGACCCGACTCCCCGTCGACGGTGACCCGATCGCCGCCCTGCGAGCCGTCGCGTTCTACTACGAGCGTGAGCGGGCCGACACCTATCGGGTGAAGGCGTACCGCACGGCGGCCGACCGGTTGGCCGAACTGTCGCCGGACGAGGTCGCGGCCCGCGCCGCCGCCGGCACGCTCACCGATCTCAAAGGAGTGGGCAGGAAGACGGCGGGCGTGGTGGCCGAGGTGGTGGCGACGGGGACGTCGTCGGCGGTGGAAGAGCTCGCCGCGAAGCACTCCGAACCCGTCGCGGGTGGGGTCGGGCTCCGGGCGGCGCTGCGCGGCGACTGCCACACGCACTCCACCTGGTCCGACGGCGGGTCGGACATCCTCGAGATGGCCCGGACGGCCCGCGACCTCGGGCACGCCTGGATGGTGCTCACCGACCACTCGCAGAACCTGACCGTCGCGAACGGGCTGACGCCCGAGCGTCGTCGTCGGCAGTTCGACGTCATCGCGGCGGTCAACGAGGAGCTGGCGCCGTTCCGGCTGCTGCGCGGCATCGAGGTCGACATCCTCGAGGACGGGTCGATCGACGCGCCGGACGACCTGCTCGACGAACTCGACCTCGTCGTCGCGAGCGTGCACTCGAAGCTCCGCTCGCCGAGCGAGGAGATGACGGCGCGGATGGTGTGCGGGGTGTCGAACCCGTACGTCGACGTGCTCGGCCACTGCACCGGGCGGCTCGTCACGGGCGGCCGGGGCACGCGGCCGCCGTCGACGTTCGACGCCGAGGCCGTGTTCGAGGCGTGCCTGGAGAACGGCGTCGCCGTGGAGATCAACTCACGTCCGGAACGGCTCGACCCGCCGCGGGATCTCCTCCGCCAGGCGCTCGAGGCGGGGTGCGAGTTCGTGGTCGACACCGACGCCCACGCGCCCGGCCAACTGGACTGGCAGCCCTACGGCTGCGAGCGGGCGGAAGAGTGCGAGGTACCGGTCGACAAGATCGTGAACACGCGGGGCGTCGACGACCTCCTCGCGTGGCGAACCCGCCTCTGACCTGCGCGGATGAAGTCGTTTGCGGATCAGCGGATCCGCGCTTAGCGTGGTGGGTACATGGGAGAGGAGGTGGTCCGACGTTGATGAACGACAGGACTCGTGAGGTGTCCGTCAGCTAGCCGACGTCAGGTCGTGGATTGACCGGCTCCCCCTCCGCGAGGGCGGACACGTCAGCTGGTGAATTCCCGACGGACACCGGACCCCCGGAGCGCTCGGAGTTGTCCATCCGAGCCCCTCGAACGCCGTTCGAGGGAAGCATGCTCCGGGGGTTTTCCATGTGCGCTTCGCGCTCGTGAGCACTTTCGGTGGCCATGGCGACTGAAAGTGCTCACGGGTGTTCACAGCGCGGCGTGGCGCGCGTGCCCACCCGTCGTCGGGAACGGTATGGCGTCGCCCTCCCGACGACGGCGGCGGCCGCCGGTGCCGGCGATGGCCGGGGTGTCCCCGGTCGGCGGGGCGTCGTAGGAGTACGGCGCCTCGGCACGCCGGCGGGGGCGCTCCGGGCGCGCCGACCCCGGCACGACCGGACCGTGCGGGCCGGTGCCCGGCAGGTTGCCCTGCCCGACCCACTGCGCCTCCTGCGCGACCCGGTAGGTCTGGCAGGGCCACGACGCGGTCCGCCCCGCCGTGTCGCGGCAGCCGCCGCAGCGTCCGGCGGCGTCGGGCACGTGCTCGGCCAGGACCCGGCGGACCAGGTCGGGCATCTCGGACATGACCAGGGCCATCGACATCGCGTGGCCTCCTAACGCGTTTACGGGAGGATCTGGACCTCGTCGTTGACCTGCAGGAAGTCGAAGAACGCCTTGGAGTCGTCGTCGCCGAGGTGCACGCACCCGGCGGAGGCACGCTGCAGGCTGCCGCCGTGGAAGGCGTCGCCCGGCGCGAAGAACACCGAGTACGGCATCGGCGCCTGGTTGTACTCGCGCGAGTGGTGGTACTGGTCCTTCCACATCACGTGGAAGACGCCGGTCGGGGTCTCGTTCCCCGGCCCACCCGTCGTCACCGGGACCGGACCGCGGACCAGCGTCCCCTTGCCGTCGCCGATCCACGCCTTCTGCTGCGAGATGCTCACGCAGGCCTTCGCGGTGACCGCGCAGGGCGGCGCTCCGGCGGCCGGGGCGGCGAGGGCGGGCACGGCCGCCGACAGCACCCCGACGCCGATGACGGCGGCGGCGAGTGCCGTCCGGACGAGACGACGGCGCTCGGAGTGCTCCTGATGACGACCCAACTCGTGTCCTTTCCCGACGGTCGTAGGGCGTTGCGGGGGCGACCATACGTCTCGGTCATGTCACCGATCGCGATCGGTACGGTCACGCAGAGTTGTGTGACGCTTTGATGCATCCGAGCGGCCGCGACCCGTCTGACCTGCGACGACAGCCGTGATTCGTGCCGTCGTGAGCCTGCTCTCCGCCGAAGGGTGCACGGGTCGTGGTGCTCAGGTGGAGGAGGCGGGGGCGACCTGCGTGCGGTGTCCGGATCCCCCTTCCCGACGTCGGGTCGGTGCCGGCGCCGAGCGGGGCGGCGAGTGCGCCCAGTGGGCGAACGGTGCCGTAGTGGACTACGGCAGACACCGGCCCGGCCGCGTCGGACGCTGAGTCCTGCGAACGAGGGGGTCGTGATGAGGCGTGTCGAGATCGGCGTGGTCGTGTTGGCGGTGCTGGGGCTGCTGGACGTCCTGAGTCCGTGGCTGACTCCGGCGCCACCCCAGGCGCCGCCCTTCGTGGACGCTCTCTCCATCGTGCTCGGCGTCCTGACGTGGTTGTTCCTCGCGGTGTGGGGGTTCCGCCGCTCCCGGGGCGCGCTGTGGGGCGCGGTCGTCGTCCGCGTGCTCTCGGCGCTGCAGGTGGTGCCCGCGTTCCTCGACGGCGTGTCCGGGGGCATCCTCGTGACCGGGGTGGTCCTCCTCGTCGCGACCCTGATCGGGATCGTGCTGGTCGCCCCGGCGTTGGGGCGCTCCCGGGCGGGGCGTGCCGCCGCGGATGCGTGAACGGCTCCTCCGACGCGTGGGGTGACACGGATCGGCCACCGACCTGTGGTCGGGACGGGTCGAGCAGCTGTGCCGACCGCACGCCGTCCCAGCTAGGCTCGCGACCAGCGGGCCTCTAGCTCAATGGGCAGAGCATCGGACTTTTAATCCGCTGGTTGTGGGTTCGAGTCCCACGGGGCCCACCGGCTGCTCACCGCGGGTGGAAGCGGTCGCGGTAGCCGTCCCAGCTCCAGCGCCGGAGGAACGTCTCGGCCGCGAGCTCGCCGCTCTCCGTCAGCTCGTCCCGCGCCCGGCGGTCGAGCCAGAAGTCGACGGCTCCGACCGATCTCGTGTCGGCCCGGAAGACGCGTTCGGCGTTGCGGGGCTCGGCGAGGTAGGTCTGGTCATTCCCGACGACGGCGGTGACGACGCTGGAGACCAGGACCCCGAGCGCTCCGCACCGGGGAACGGGCAGGCCCGGGACGAGCGTGTCGACGGCACGCGGCAGGTCCTCGATCACGCCGGCGCCGAGCGTCGGCCACCGTGGCTGCTGTCCGTCCTGCCGGTCGAACATCTGCACCGGGAAGTTGCTCATCACACCGCCGTCGACGACCTCGTACGTCTCACCACCGGCGCCGGACATCCTGACCGGTCGGAAGAACACCGGGATCGACAGCGACATGCGCACCGCGTCGGCGACGAGCTGCTCGGCGGGGTCGACCGCGAACGCCGTCCGGTAGTCCCAGGGCAGGCGCAGGCCCTGCCCGCGGGTGATGTCGGTGGCGGTGACGACGAGTCGGTAGCCACGGTCGCCGCGCAGGAACGGGTCGCCGAGATCGTCGGGCGCGAGGACGAGGTCCGCGAACGTGCGGACACCCTTCGCGGCGAGTTTCCCGGCGACCCAGTCCCGGATGTAGTCGCCCCGGTACAGGCCCGACGTCGTCACGAGTCCGGCGAGCGCGCCGAGCACGGGGACGGGAAGGACCGGGTCGGGGACGCGGTCGTAGCGCAACTCGCCCATCGCTTCCCGCAGCTCCTCGCGGGAGTAGCCGGCGGCGATCAGGGCGGCCACGATCGCGCCCGCCGACGTGCCGCCCACCCGCCGGACCTCGAAGCGCTCCAGCAGCCGGTCGACCGCGCCGACCAACGCGATCCCCTTCACCCCGCCGCCCTGGAGGACGAGGTCGATCGGGTCCTTCGCCGCACCCACGTCGGGGTCACCCACCCTTCGGCTGCCGCCACTGGTTCGCGCGGCGCCCCACGGCGGCCTCGCTGACGGTCTGATCGATCCGGCGCGTCCGCGTCGGGGCGGTCCTCGCAGCCTGGATCCACTCCAGGATCGCGCGACGGGCGGAGCGCGGGAAGCCTTCCCACTGCGAGCGCGCCGTGGGGACGGCGTCGAGCGCCGCCCGCAGGTCGTCCGGCTCGGTGAGGTTCTCGACGGCGTCGAGTGCGGTCCACGTGCCGTCGGCGCGGGCCCGCTCCACCGCCGCCAGACCGGCCGGGAGCATCAGGCCGGCGGCCGTCAGGCGCTCGACGCGTTCCTTGTTCACCCGCGACCAGTTGCTGCCCGGCCGCCGCGGGGTCAGCAGCCGGCGACTGCGACCCTCGTCGACGGTGCGCGGCTGACTGTCGACCCAGCCGACGCACAGCGCCTCGTCGACGATCTCGTCGTAGGTCAGGGCGGGGCCGTGGCCCTTCTTCCAGGTGACCAGCCAGATTCCCGAGCTCGTGGCGTGGTGCTCGGCGAGCCAGGCCCGCCACTGCTCGCGGGACTCCACCTGCACGCGGGGGAGGTCCTCGGTCATGGCAGGTCGGGGCCGCGGGCGGCGACGAGGATCGGCACGGACCGGGTGCGTGCCGTGGGGTCGACAGTCACGGGTCAGAGGATCGCGAGTCCGACCGGTCCGGTCCAGCCCCCCGCCGGCCGGCACCTGGTCACGACGACGGCAGCAGCTCCCACGCCGTCGGCCACGGCACGGACGCCTCCGGGTCGGTCACCGGCTCCTCATGACCGGCGACCCGCACGCCACCGGAGACGATCGTGGCACGCGCCCGCTCCTCCCCGATCCCCGCGCCCGTCAGCCGCTCGAGCAGCGTGGCGGGACGGGGTTCGGGGCGCGGGTACTCGATCACGTCCGCACGGTAGGTCGCGCGCGGACGCCCGGCCGGCTCCGACGGGCCGGGCGCTCCTCACACCACCGGGTCGGGTCAGAAGGTGATCAGCGGCTTGATGATCCCGTCGCGCTTGTGGGTCATCATGTCGAAGGCCTCCTCCACCTGGTCGATGCCCATCCGGTGGGTGGTCATCGGGGTCGGGTCGATCTTGCCGTTCGCCATCAGCCGCATGAGGCGCTCCATGCGCAGCCGGCCGCCGGGGCAGAGGTCCGTGACGATCTTCTTGCCCGCCATCCCGAGGCCCCACGCGTCGAGCGGCATCGTCACCGTCGGGCCCGACTCCCCGTGGTAGCCGACGTTCGACAACGTCCCGCCCGGCGCGGTGGCGTAGAGCGCGGCCTCGAACGTGACCTGGTTGCCCAGCGCCTCCACGGTGGAGTCCGCGCCGGCGCCGCCGGTGAGCTCGAGGATCTGCTCCGCCACGTTCCCCGACGACGGGTCGATCACCACGTCCGCGCCGAACCGGCGCGACATCTCCTGCCGGTTCGGGATGCCCTCGACGGTGATGACGAGCCCGGCGCCGCGCAGCTTCGCCCCGATCGTCGCGGAGAGCCCGACCGCACCCTGGGCGAAGATCGCAACGGTCCCGCCGACCGGGATGTTCGCGTTCTCGGCACCGATGATGCCGGTGGAGAGCATGTCGCAGGCGTAGACCGCGGCCTCGTCGGACAGGCCCTGCGGGATCGGCGCGAGGTTGTAGTCGGCGTCGTTGACGTGGAAGTACTCCGCCATGTTGCCGTCCTTCTGGACGGTGAACCGGTAGCCGCCGAGCGCCCCGCGGCACTGCGAGGTGTAGCCGGCCTGGCAGTTGTCGCAGGTGCCGTCGGGGGTCACTGCGTTGACCGCTACCCGGTCCCCGACCTGCACCGACGTCACCCCGGCCCCGATCTCGTGCACCACGCCGACGCTCTCGTGCCCGAGCAGGCGGCCGTCGGGCACCGGGAGCAGCCCCGCCACGGTGTGGACGTCGGAGGTGCAGATCAACGCGGCCGTGGTCTTCACGACCGCCTCACCCGGACCCGCCGTCGGGATCTCCCGCTCGATCAGTCCGACCTTGCCCTGTCCGAGGATGGCGAGAGCCTTCATGGTGTCGGCCATTCGGTGGCCTCCGATCTCGTCGCTGAAATCTGGCCCGTCGACCGTCGCATGTGTCCTAGATCACCAGGCGGCTCCGGACAGAACATCTCGGCATCGGTCTCGTCGGGAAGGCTGTCCGCATGCTGACGACCCGCTTCACCGCGCTCCTCGGCCTCGAGCACCCGATCGCGTTGGCGCCGATGGGCGGCTCAGCGGGCGGGGCGCTCGCGGCCGCGGTCTCCAACGGCGGCGGGCTCGGCCTGCTCGGGGTCGGCAGTGGGAAGGACCCGGCGTGGGTGGACCGCGAGCTCGACCTCGTCGCGACCGGCACCGATCGTCCCTGGGGTGCCGGGTTCCAGTGCTGGGCCGCGCCGGTGCGGGTCGTCGAGCAGGTCCTGGAGCGGGGCCCCTCGGCGATCATGCTGGCGTTCGGCGACCCGGCGCCGTACCTGGACGCGGTCCGCGGCAGCGACGCGCGGCTCATCGTGATGGTGACCGACCTCGCCGAGGCGCACCGCGCCGTCGAGGTCGGCGCGGACGTGATCGTCGCGCAGGGCACCGACGCCGGGGGACACGGCGGCTCGCGGGGCACGATCGGGTTCGTGCCGGTGGTCGCCGACCTCGCCGGCGACGTCCCGGTCCTGGCCGCGGGCGGGATCGGCGACGGCCGGGGGGTGGCCGCGGCGTTCGCCCTCGGTGCGGAGGGCGCCCTGCTCGGCACCCGCTTCCTCGCGACCCCGGAGGCGCTGACGAGCCCGGCGTACGAGAAGGCCGTGCTCGAGGGCGGCAGCGAGGACACCGACCGGTCGAGCGTCTTCGACATCGCCCACGAGTCCGGCTGGCCCGCGCGGTGGACCGGTCGCGCGCTGCGCACCCCGTTCTCCGACCGCTGGCGCCACGACGAGGAGACGCTGCGGACCGACCCCGAGCTGCGCCGCGAGTTCCGCGCGGCCGAGGAGCGCGGCGAGCCGGACGCGACGGTGGTCTGGGCCGGCGAGTCGCTCGACCTCGTCACCGACCTCGTGCCCGCCGCCGACCTCGTCGGCGCGATCGCCCGGGAGACCGAGGAGGTGCTGGCGCAGGTGAGCACCAAGTGGGGTCATCGCCCCACGTAGGGCTCACGGGAGCGGAGCTCACATCTCCCGCTCCAGGTGCGCTCGCACCGCCGTGCCGTCCTCGCTCATCCAGCCCTTGCTCTCGGCGTAGGAGAGCATCCCGGCGAACTCGTGGTCCCAGCCCTCGTCGACCTTCCCCGCGGCGAGACGACGGAGGGTCTCGACCGGGACCATCACGTGGTTGCCGTCGGGCAGCAGCTCCCCGCCGCCGTGCTCGGCCAGCACCTCGTGCAGCCGCGCCGGCGTGAGCCGCTGCTTGTACGAGGCGTACAGCTCGTTCACCCGGTCCGGCTGGTGCAGCGTGACGCCGTCGTCGGCGATGGCGAGGTACATGCGCCCACCCTGCCCGACGACGGGTGCCGGGGCACCCGTCGTCGGGGGGTCTAGCGGGCGGGGTCCACCGCGACCGGCTCGCGGTGGGCCTCGTGGTGGTTCGCGTTCTTCGGCGTGGCCAGGACGGACCGCGTGCGGTCGTCCAGGTCGGCCTCGGAGAGCAGCCCGCTGCCCGCGAGGACGGTCTCCAGCGCGGTCAGCCAGTGCTCGTAGTAGCTCCAGGGCTCCTGGCCCTCGTGGGCGCCGTCGGCCTCCCACTGCTTGATCGACTCGATCAGCGAGAGCTGGAACTCCGACCACTCGTACTGCCCGGAGTGGTACGCGGCGACCGCGAGCGCGAACGCCCGCAGCTCCCACGGCTCCCGGAACGGGACGTCGCCGTCCCCGCCGGGCAGCCCGTAGACGAGGTCCTGCACCCGACGGCGGGCCTCGCCGAGCTCGGACTCCTCGCGGATCGGCGTGCTCATGCGGCGGCCTGGGGGGCCTTCGGGGCGCCGACCCCGATCATCGAGTCGCGGGTGACGAGCGCCTCGAGCTGCTCGGCCGACCAGCCGTCCGTGCCCTCCGGGCGCTGCGGGAGCACCCAGTAGCGCAGCTCGGAGCTGGAGTCCCACACGCGCACCTCGACGTCGTCGGCGATGGCGTAGCCGAACTCCTCGCGCAGCACCTTGCGGGGCTCGCGGACCATGCGCGAGCGGTAGGCCGGCTGCTTGTACCAGTTCGGGGGCAGCCCGAGCACCGGCCACGGGTAGCAGGAGCACAGCGTGCAGACGATGACGTGGTGCAGGTCGTCGGTGTCCTCGACGGCGACCATGTCCTCGCCCTGCAGCCCGCCGATGCCCATCTCGGCGCACGCGGTGCTGGCGTTCTCCAGCAGCCTGGCCTTGAACACCGGGTCGGTCCACGCCCGCGCGACGACCTTTGCGCCCAGCTGCGGGCCCACCTCGTTCTCGTAGATCTCCGCGAGGCGGTCGACCGCCTCCGTCGTCATGAGGCCCTTCTCGATCATGATCGACTCGATGGCCTTGACGCGGGCGACGACCTCGGCCTGGTGGTCGGACGCGACGGGGGAGGTGGAGTGGCTGGCGCTCATGCGGCGGTCTCCTGGGCGGTGGCGGGGACGATGTAGGGCTCCCAGACGTCGAAGGTGACCGTGCCGTTCGGCTCGGCCGACTCCTCGCCCCAGAGCTCGGCGTTGGTGAACTGGACGGTGTAGACGTGCTCCGGCGCCTCACCGAGGTCGTTGCCCGCGGTGTCCGGGTAGATCATCTCGCCGTGGGCCATGATCACGGTCCCGGTGCGGCCGCGGACGTAACCGGCCCGGCGGGTGTGGCCCTTGGGGACCTCGTTGACCACGGTCACCCGGTCGCCCACGGCGAACTTCGGGGCCTTGTCACCGGGGCGGGCCGCCGTGGCGCCGGCCGGGATGACGGCCTCGATGAAGGCGACGAGCTCGCCGTCGGGGTCCTGTCCCTCGGGCAGTGGGGCGTCGGGGTTCTCCAGGTAGTACTGCGTGCGCTTCTCGATCTCCTCGGGGTCGAGGTGACCGAGCCGCACGCCGTGGTGGGTCACGGAGTGCACCCAGTGCTCGTAGTAGGTGGAGGTCAGGTACTCCACCGGCTCGATCTGCTCCATCCCGTAGCGGAAGGAGTCGACGCCGAAGAACCCCGCCCGGAAGGCGAGCGGGAACATCGCGTGCGCGTGCTTCTCCCAGTCCGCCTTCCACACCGGCTCCTCCGGGGGCGGGGCGACGGCTCCGAGGCCGTCCTTCCCGCCGAGGTCGTGCAGTCCGTTCACGCGTTCCTCCTGGGTGTGGACTCGGCTCAGGCCTGGGCGACGACGGCCGTCGGGGACGGGAAGCCGCCGACGGCCTGCTCGTAGGCGTGGGCGGCGCGCAGCACCGTGGCGTCCTCGTACTGGCGCCCCACGAGCGACAGACCGACCGGCACCCCGTCGACGAGCCCCGCGGGCACCGTGCAGACCGGGTGGCCGGTGACGTCGAACGGGGCGGTGTTGGCGAGCATCTCCAGCGCACGGCCCAGCCGTTCGACGACGGGGGCGTCGCGGCCGGGGCGCACGCTCGCGCGCATCGCCATCGTCGGCAGGACGAGCAGGTCGACCTCGGCGAGCGCGGCGTCGTAGGCGGCGGCGAGCTTGGGGGCGAGGTTGCGGGCCATCGCGTAGTGCTTGCCGTGCGTGGTGTTCAGCCCGTACTTCCCGGCGAGCAGGACGAGCTTCACCGTGTCGGGGAACCGGCTCCCGTCCTCGGTCCAGCGCCGCCCGTACTGCTCCATGAGCTCCGGGTCGTAGAGCCCCTTCCAGTTCAGGCCGTAGCCGGAGTTCTCGATCATCTGCGAGGTGGCGCCCTCGGTGGCGATGACGTCCCAGATCTTCGGGCCGTGCAGGTGCCACGGCACCGACACCTCGCGCACGTCCATGCCGGCGTCGGAGAGCGCCGTGACGGCGGAACGCACGGCGTCGTCGACCTCGGGCTCGGACTCGGGGAGCCCGAAGCCCTCGCGCAGCACCCCGACCCGCAGCCCCGTCGCGTCCCGGGTGAGGGCGCCGAGGTAGTCGTCGGCCGCCACGCCGTTGGGCTGGCGCGGGTCCTGCCCGTCGGCGCCCGCGATCACCGAGAGCATGAGGGCGGCGTCGGTGACGGTGCGGGTGATGGGGCCGAGGTGGTCGATGCTCGCCTCGATGGGGAACGCCCCGGTGTAGGGCACGAGACCCCACGTCGGCTTGTGCCCGACGAGGCCGCAGTTCGCGGCGGGCATCCGGATCGACCCGCCCTGGTCGCCGCCGGTGGCCATGTCGACCACCCCGCCCGCGACGAGGGCCGCGCTGCCGCCCGAGGAACCGCCGGCACTGCGCGCCGGGTCCCAGGGGTTCTCGACGTCGCCGGTGTTGGCGGTGATGGAGGCGCCGGCGAAGCACAGGTCCTCGCAGACGGCCTTGCCGGTGATGGTCGCGCCCGCGTCGAGCAGCCGTCGGACGATCGTCGCGTCGGTGCTCGGCACGTACCCGTCGAAGGTGTCCGAGCCGTTGGTCATCGGGACGCCCGCGACCGCGGTGTTGTCCTTGATCGCGACGGTGCGCCCGGCCAACGGACCGTCGGACGCCCCGGTGATCGAGGTCGTCACGTACCAGGCGTTGTACGGGTTGTCCGCGGGGTCGGGCCGGGTCCACGCGCGCTCGGGGGTCGCCGGGGCCTCGGCGGCGTAGAGCTCCTCCACGGCGTCCCACGACCCGAGCAGGCCCGAGACGGCCGGGGCGAACTCGTCGACCGCCGCGTCGGACAACCCGAGGCCGTAGCCCGCGGCGACGGCGGCGAGGGCGTCGTGGTCCGGTGGGGGGAGCGGCATGGGGATCTCCAGGGGTCGCGACCGGGTGTGAACGCGAGCACAGTAGGAACCTTCCGGGAGAAACGTCAACAACCGCCGACGTATCCACATGTGACGTCTGGATGACGACGTGACGATCCGCCGACGACCATCGACATGCTGAGACGACGCGGTTACGGTCCTGCCGCCGCCACCTGCCGTCGAGAAGGAGCATCCGGTTGACGACGATCGCCGCCACGCCGTCCGCCACCTGGTCGCGCGGGCACCGCCTCCGGCTCTCCGGCATCGTCGCCGTCATCGCGCTGCTGCACGTCACGGGCTGGTCGCTCTACCTCGTCCTGACGGCGGGTCCGCTCGGCGCGGGCGCCTTCGCCGGCGCCGGGGTCCTCGCCTACGTGCTGGGCATCCGGCACGCGTTCGACGCCGACCACATCGCCGCCATCGACGACACGACCCGCCTCATGGTGCAGCGGGGCCGCCGCCCGGTCGGGGTCGGCTTCTTCTTCGCGATGGGCCACTCGTCGGTGGTCGTGGCGCTCTCGCTGGTCATCGCGCTCGCCGCCGGCGCGGCCACGGTCGCGCAGGTCGACGCCTTCCGCGAGGTCGGCGGCACGATCTCGACCGTCGTCGCGATGGTGTTCCTCGCGCTGGTCGCGGTACTCAACGCGATGGTGCTGCGCGGCATCGTGAAGCTCTGGACCGACCTGCGGGCCGGGCGGCTCGACGAGCCCGAGCTCGAACGCCAGCTGCTCAACCGCGGCCTGGTCAACCGCATCCTCGGCGGCCGCGCCCGCGCCTGGATCCGGCACTCGTGGCACATGTACCCGCTGGGCTTCCTGTTCGGGCTCGGCCTGGAGACCGCCTCCGAGGTCACCCTCCTGACGCTGTCCGCGACCACGGCGTCGAGCGCGGGCGTCAGCGGCGGGGCCTCGCTGCTGGCCGCCCTGACCCTGCCGCTGCTGTTCGCGGCCGGGATGAGCGCGTTCGACACCGCCGACGGCCTGCTCATGTCGGTCGCCTACTCGTGGTCGAACCGGAACCCCGCGCGGCGGCTCTTCTACAACATCGCGACGACGGCGGCGACGGTCTCGGTCGCCGGGTTCATCGCGAGCGTCTACCTCGCAGGTGTCCTCGCCGACGACCTCGGCGTCACCGCGCTCGGGGGCTACGCCGGGCTCGCGGACGACTTCGAGCTGCTCGGCTACGTGATCGTCGGCTTCTTCGTGCTGGTCTGGGGCGGGGCGGCGCTGATCTGGCGGCTCGGGCGCTTCGAGGAGCGGCACTCCGCCGCGACCTGAGTCAGGGTGCCTCCCCGACCACCCGCAGCCGTCCGCCCACCGCCTCGGCCACGTAGAGGGTCGGGGCCACGAGGTCGCGCGTGCCGATGACGTCGGCGGCGCCGGTCCGCCGCCGCATCAGGGCCCGGCCGTGGCTCGCGGCCCCGCCGGCCGCGTCCAGGTGCCGCACCCGGGCGTAGCGGTGGATCGACTCGTAGATCGTCTCGGACAGCGCGGTGATCGCCGGTGCCCACGCGCCGTAGGCCGACCGGTACCGCCGCACCAGGTCGTCGTTGCCGGCGAGCGGGCCGTCCTGGAAGTACGCGAGCGCCGTGCGCAGGCCCTGCCCGGCGCGCTCCCCGATGTGGGCGAGCGTGGACTCCTCGAGGACCAACGAGACGGTGCGCACCGTCTCGCGCAGCCCGGCGGCCTCGGACTGCCGCTCGAAGGCCACCTCGTCCGCCCCGATGAGACTGCTCAGCACCAGCTCGGACCCCGAGGCGGTGATCCGCTCGATCACGCGGGCGAAGTCGGCGGTGCCGAGCGGGGTGAGCGACTCCCCGACGACCCGTCCGCCGGCCCGGGCGATCACGTGCCGGGCGGCCGCGTGCACCCCGTGGGACCAGACGTAGTCCTCCCCGACGAGGAACCACCGGCGGGACCCCGTCGTCGCCATCGTCGGGCCGACGAGCGCCTCGAGCTGCGCGCGCGGCCGTTCCCCGAAGCGCACGGCGGTCGGCGACACACCGCCGCCCTCGTTCAGCACCGAGTGGACCACCAGCACGTCGCGGCCGGCGAGGGCGCGGCGGACGGCCTCGAAGCTCGCCGAGGTGCTGTTGACGAACACCGCGTGGCACCCCAGCCGGGCCATGCGGACGGCCTCGGCCGCGGCCTGCCGCGCGTCGGTGCCGTCGTCGGCGGTCACGAGCCGGACGGGGCTCCCGGCGATCCCGCCGTCGGCGTTGATCTCCGCGACGGCGAGCTCGGCCATCAGCTCGGCCGAGAGCGAGTACACCGCCCCCGGTCCGGAGGCGTTGGTGATCGCCCCCAGCCGCAGCGACCCGTCGTCGGGGGGTTCCGGCAGCGGGATCCCGCGCCGGTGCAGCAGCCACTCCAGGCCCCCGGTCGGGACCTCGGCGCGCAGCCGGACCCGGGTGCGGCCGGCGCCGGCGGGCGCGAGCCGCAGGCCGATCCGTCCCCGCCACGGCTGGGTGTGCTCGATGTCGAGCGCCACCCCGGGCACCACGCGGGCCAGCCGTCCGAGGACCTCGACGTCCTGGCGACCGTCCCGGTCGAGCGGGAGCCGCAGGCTCACCGGTGCGCCGACGTGCACGTCGTCGCAGCGCGCCCCGAACAACCACCCCGCCGCCCGCCCGGCCCCGAACAGCGCGAACAGCGCCTCCGGGGCGAGCGCCACCGTCTGCTCGACGGCGACGGTGGTCGTGTCCATCGGGCCCCCTCCACGGTGTGACGTGGGAGCTCAGCCGGTCTCCTGCACGCCCCCGGACGACTCGCCGGCGGCCGCGGCGGCGTCGGTGATGCCCTGGCGCAGGATGGACTGCAGGAACACGAAAGCATCGCGGACGGCGCCGTCGGTGTCGAGGGAGTAGAAGCGGTTGCGGCCGTCCCGGCGCTCGCGCACGAGGCCCGAGGTCCGCAGGACGCGCAGGTGGCTCGACACCGTGGTCCGCCCGACGGCGTCGATCCGGCCGGCGATCTCGCCGACGCTCAGCTCCCCGTGCTCCCCGAGGGCGGCGAGGATGCGGCGACGCACGCGGTCGGAGAGAGCGTCGAACGCGAGCGTCTCGTTCTGCTCCACGCGGGTGAAGCTACCACGTGTCGATGGATGTCCACATGTGGGCACCAGGCGTGTCGGCGGGTCGCCCGTGACGGACCCGGGCGGAGGGGACACCGTGCTAATTTCCCCACGAGGCCGCCTCGGTCTCCGCCGACGAGGGTGGCCGTACCGGACCCTGCAAAGACGGCCACGGTGAGGTGACCGATGTCCGAGCAGGGCCACTCCCACAGCGACGCCTTCGCGCAGCAGGAAGGCAAGTGGGCCCAGGAGGCGGAGGCGGCGATCTCGCTGTTCCGCCACGACGAGGAGATCGAGCGCGGGCTGGCCTTCGGCCTCTCCGGCTCGCCGACCCTCGTCGACCGCACGATCCCGACGTTCTCGCGCGGGGAGCTGCCGCACTTCGCGGGCGAGCGGGGCACGTTCCTCAACGCCCCCTACCTCGAGGACGTCAACCAGGTCGACGACGCCGAGGTGGCGATCTTCGGGGCGCCGGTGGACGCCGGCACCACCTACCGGCCGGGCACCCGCTTCGGCCCGCAGGGGATCCGGCGCTCGACCAACCTCTTCGGCACCTACTGCTACGAGCTGGGCGTCGACCTGCGCGAGCAGCTGAACATGGTCGACATCGGGGACGTCTTCACCATCCCGGGCAACCTGGAGAAGTCGTTCGACCAGATCAGCCAGGCCATCTCCCACGTGTACTCCCGCGGGGTGTTCCCGGTGGTCCTCGGCGGCGACCACTCCATCGGCTACCCGACGATCCGCGGGATCGCGCCGCACGTCGACGGCAACATCGGCATCATCCACTTCGACCGCCACGTCGACACGCAGGAGACCGACCTCGACGAGCGGATGCACACCACGCCGTGGTTCCACGCGACCAACATCGCGAACGCCCCGGCGACCAACCTGGTGCAGATCGGCATCGGCGGGTGGCAGTCGCCGCGGGCCGGGGTCAAGGTCGGCCGGGAGCGCGGCACGTCGATCATGACGATCGGTGACGTCGAGCGGGTGGGCGTGGAGAAGATCGCCGAGACCGCGCTCGAGCTGGCGTGGAAGGGCGCGAAGGCCGTCTACCTGTCGTTCGACATCGACGTCCTCGACGCCGGGTTCGTGCCCGGCACGGGGTGGCCCGAGCCGGGCGGCCTGCTGCCGCGGGAGGCGCTCAACCTGATCCGCCTCATCTCCGCCGCCGGCCTGTCCGGGCTGGAGATCGTGGAGTGTTCCCCGCCCTACGACTGGGCCGAGCAGACCGCGCTCATGAGCTCCCGGATCGTGCTCGACTCCCTGGGCGTGCTCGTCCGGGAGGGACACCTCGGGAAGAAGGCCGCCGCGCGCGACCGGCACGCCTGGGGTCCGCAGGCCTGAGCCCCGCGGTCTCCTCCCGGGACGTCCGGGAGGAGACCCGGGCACGGGTCAGGCCCGGCGCGACTCCTGGCGGCGCACCACGCGGTAGGCGGCGAGACCGAGCGCGAGGATCACGACGACCGCGATCACGGCCGAGTACTGCAGCACCCAGCCGCCGGACCCGTCGGGGTCGTAGACCGCTGCCCGCGGCCACCCGACGTTCACCAGCAGGAAGATCCCGAAGACGACGGCCACGACGTTGACCGGGATGCCCCAGCGGCCGAGGGAGAAGGTGCCGGGCTCGGGGTCGTGCCGGCCCGTGCGGCGCAGGCGGTGGTAGAGCCGGGGCACGGTGACGAACAGGTACGCCAGGTAGACGATCACCACCGAGATGCTCGTGACCGAGGCGAACACGCTCGACTGCCCGAGGTTGATCAGCAGCACGCCGATCGAGAGCACGCCGATCACGATGCTCGGCAGCACGGGCGTCTTCGTGCGCGGCGAGACCTTCGCGAGTGCCGCGGAGAACGGCAGCTGCCCGTCGCGGGCCATCGAGAACATCACCCGGGCCGCCGAGGTCGAGATGGCCAGCGCCGCGGAGAGGATGGACGCGGCGACGACGGCCAGGACGATCCGCCCGAACACGTCGCCCAGCTCGCTGGTCACGACCCAGGCGATGCCCTGCGAGGCCAGGTCGGGCGAGGCGATGTCGGGGGCGGCCATGAGCGTCGCGAGGATGAGCAACAGCCCGCCGACGCCGGAGATCACCATGCAGCGGACGATCGCGCGCGGGGTGGTCCGGCGCGGGTCGCCGGTCTCCTCGGAGAGCTCGGCGGCCGAGTCGAAGCCGTACATCACGTACGCCGCCATGAGCATGGAGGCGAGGAACGGCCACACGTACGAGCCGTCGCCCTGGACGCCGTTGGTCTCGAACACGACCTGCGGTCCGCGCTGGGCGTGGGCGAACAGGGCGACGACCACGAGCAGCACCCCGAGGATCTCGAGGGTCACCCCGACACGGGTGACGATCGCGACCCGGGTGACGCCGAGCAGCTGGACCGCCACGCAGACCACGATGCAGATCGTGCCCAGCACGATGGCGTTGAGGGCCCCGGTGCTCGACGTGGGCGACGGGTCACCGCCGACGATCTGGAAGCCGTCCCACACCTCCGGGAGCACCGCCTGCAACGCGATCGCGATGGCGGCGACGGAGACGATGTAGCCGAGCTGCATCAGCCAGCCGGCCATCCACCCCCACGGGTCGGACGCGACGCGCCGGGACCACTGGTAGATCGCCCCGGCGATCGGGTAGCGCGCCGCGAGCTCGGCGAAGACCAGGCAGACGCAGAACTGCCCGAGGAAGACGATCGGCCAGGTCCAGATGTAGGCGGGTCCGCCGAAGCCGAAGCCGATGATGAAGAGCTGGAAGACCGTCGTCAGGATCGAGACGAAGGAGAAGCCCGACGCGAAGGACGCGAACGGGGTCAGCCCGCGGTGCAGTTCCTGGCGGTAGCCGAGTTCGCCCAGGTGGGCGGAGTCGTCGGGGGCCTGGGTGGGACGCTCGGCGGTGGCGCTCATCGCGGGCACCCCGGGCGGGACGGGACGTGGCGGCGGGACACGGGGAGACCTCCGGCGGGGCTCGGACGGATCTCCCGGGCTTTTGTCCCGCCGTGGAACGGGCCGTGGGCCCGCCTGGCCTCTCGGTCGCTGACCCGGCGCACGCCGGCGGAACCCTAGGCTCGCCCCACCTCTCGCTGGTGAGTCGGGAGCGAGTACACGAGGCGTCCGTGTCCGGCGTGCGCCGCGGAGGTTCCGGGGAGGTTTCCCCGTGTTACGGCTTGCGGCCGACGGCGCCCGCCAGGCACTTCTGCGCGGGCAGCAGGTCGCGCAGCCGCGGACCGTCCGGCCACCAGTCGACCAGCAGGGAGAAGCCCGGGTCCACCAGCTCGAGGCCGGGCAGCATCCCGAGGATCTCGTCCTTCGTCCGGAACACGCCGCTGCCGAGCGGGCTGTGCACGAAGATGTTCTCCATGCGCCGCGCGAGCTCGGAGTTCTCGTCCTGCGGGTCGTAGAAGTGCGAGAGCGCCACGTAGGAGCCCGACGGCAGGGCGTCGACGTAGGTCGCCATGATGTCGGCGGGCGGGCGCTCGCCGACGTAGTGGTGCAGCGTGCCGAGCTGGAGCAGGGCGAGCGGCTCGTCGAAGTCGATGAGCTCGCGGACGATCGGGTCGGCGAGCACCTCCTCCGGCTTCGTCAGGTCGGCCGGGGAGAAGCGGGTGAGCTCGTTCTCCTCGAGCAGGGCCCGGCCGTGCGCGACGACCGAGGGGTCGTTGTCGACGTAGACCACGCGGGTCTCGGGCGCGATCCGCTGGGCGGCCTGGTGGGTGTTCTCGGCGGTCGGCAGCCCGGACCCGAGGTCGAGGAACTGCCGGATGCCGGTCTGCTGCGCGATGAACCGCGTGACCCGGATGAGGAACTGCCGGTGGTCGACGGTGAACTGCTCGATCTCGGGCGCGACGGTCTTGAGCTTCTCGACGACCTCGCGGTCGACCTCGAAGTTGTCCTTGCCGCCGAGCGCGCAGTCGTAGACCCGCGCGATGCTCGCCCGGGTCCGGTCGATCGTCGCCGCGGCTCTCGGAGAGGCCGTTCGCTCGATGCTCATGCTGCTCCCGCCGACGTGGTTCGCGTCGTGGATCAGTGTGTCACTTTCAACTTCCCGTGCGGAGAGGCGTTCGCGGGCAGACTGCCCGGGTGCGGGATGCCGTCGGTGGGCTGTTGCTCCGGCTGGGTGACGCCCTGGGGGGTCGCGCCCGACGTGGCTGCACCGTCGACGAACGGTCCGTACTCGCCGCGGTCTTCGGCGCCGGGCTGGACCTCGACACGATCGTCGTCGTCCCCGACCGCGCCGGGCTGCTCGGGCTGACCGGACGTCCGGTCACGCTCGGCACGACGATCCACCTCAAGGGCCGGACCGGGGCGGGCCTGCTCGTGCACGAGGCGACGCACGTGTGGCAGTTCCACCGGCTGGGCGCCCGCTACACGCTCGACGCGGTCCGGGCCCAGTGCTCGCACCTCGGCTACGACTGGCGCGCGGCGGGCACGGACCGGTTCGCGGCGCTGAACGTCGAGGCCCAGGCGCAGTTCCTGCAGGACTGGGTGACCGATCCCGCCGTCGGGAACGCCTACCCGGCCCTGACGGCGGACGCACTCGCGAGCGTCCGCACCCCGAGCACGCCCACGACGACGTAGCCCGGCCAGAGGGCGAGGCGCTCGACCAGTCCGGACGCGCCGGGCGCGAGCCCGCCGAGGAAGAGCAGGCTCGCGACGATGCTCACGACGCCGAGGCCGGTCGCGGTCCGGCTGCGCCGCGTGGTCCCGGTGAGCAGCAGGGCGACCGGCTGGGCGAGGAACACCGGGGCGGAGACGACGAGATGGGCGACCGGCGCGGAGTTCAGCGGCGCCAGGCCGGTGGCGATCGAGGAGAGCCCGGCGATCACCCAGAGGACGGTCGTCGTCCGGCCGAGGTCGGACAGCAGCGCCCCGACGGCGAGCGTGGTCCCGAACAGCACGAACGCGCCGTTCATGACGGCGTGACCGGGGGAGACCGCCGCGACCCCGAGCTCGCTGATGGTGTCGCCGACGCGGCTGTAGGGGCCGGGCACGGTCGCGGCGATCACCAGCTCGACGACGATGTACAGCGGCTGCGCCGTGCGCAGGAGGGCACCGAGGCGGCGAGCGTCCACGGCTGCACGCTAGGGCCTGCCTAGCGGAGCGACGGCAGGTCGCCGTCGACGGTGGTGTCGACGACGAGGTGCGGCACCGGCGGCGGGACGTCCGGGCGCATGCGGGCGACGAAGGCGTCCCAGGCCGCGAGCTTGCCGGCGTCCTGGCCGCGCCCGCGCTGCTCGAGGCGCGCCCGCAACGTCGCCGGGTCGATCCGCACCCACAGCAGGCGCACCGGCTCGCCGCCCAGGTCCTCGACCCACGCCGACCACCGCGCCGGGTCCCGGATCTGCCCGGTGAACGGTGCGACGAGCACGACCGGGCAACCGTGCGCGCGGATCTCCCGGGCGGCCGCGGTGAGACCGGCGTACTCGTGGACCTTGACGTGCCCGTCGTACCAGGGCCCCTCCCGCTCCCCGTCGGGGCGACCGGCCGCGGCGAGGGTCGCGCCCACGAAGCCGCCGTAGAGCGTGTCCTTGTCGAGCAGCGCCGGATGCGGGTCGAGGCGGTCGGCCCACCGCGCGGCGACGGTGGACTTCCCCGCGCCCGGCGCACCGGCCACCACCCACACCTCGGCCCCCGCCACGGCCGGCGACGCTAGACGGCACACCGGCCGCCGTCGACGTCGAGCACGGCGCCCTGCACGAACGACGAGCCCGGCGCGGCCAGGAACGCCACCGCGGCGGCGATCTCCGCGGGCGTCGCGGGCCGACCGGCCGGCGCCTTCGCGGCCATCGCGTCGAGCGCCGGCCCGAACCGCTCCATCCCCTCGGTGCGGGTCGGGCCCGGGCTGACGGCGTTGACGCGCACGCCCGCGGGCTCGAACTCGACCGCCCACGCGCGGGTCAGCTGGGCCAGGGCGGCCTTCGACGCCCCGTACAGCCCGATGCCGGGCATCCCGTGTGCGGCCGCCATCGAGAGCACGTTGACGATCGCGCCCCCGCCCCGGGCGGCCATCCGCGGGGCGAGGGCCGCGACGAGGCGGTGCGGGGCCGCGACGTTCACGGCGAAGACGGCGGCGAGGTCGTGGTCGGTGACGTCGGGGGTGAGGCCGTCGGCGGGGAACGTCCCGGCGTCGTTCACCAGCACGTCGACGTCCGCGGCCGTCGCGGCCAGCGCCCGGCACGACGCCGGGTCGGCGAGGTCGGCGGCGACGAACTCGGCCGAGCCACCGGCGCAGCGGATCGCCGCGACCGTGTCGGCGCCGCGCGCGGCGTCCCGGCCGTGGACCAGGACGTGGTGCCCGGCCGCCCCGAGCGCGTGGGCGACGGCCCGGCCGATCCCGCTGGTGGCGCCGGTGACGAGAGCAGAAGAGGTCATGCGCCGGACGCTACGAACGATACCGGGCAGGACCCGCCCGGTATCGTCGCGGACGTGCCACGACCCACCGTCCGGGTCCTCGCGCTGCTGGAGGCCCTGCAGCACGGCGGGCTCCACACCGTCGGGTCGCTGGCCCGCCGGCTCGAGGTCGACGAGCGGACGGTGCGGCGCTACGTGGCCCACCTGCAGGACCTCGAGGTCCCGGTGGAGTCGGTGCGGGGCCGCCACGGCGGGTACCGGCTCGCGCCGGGCTTCCGCATGCCACCGCTCATGCTCACCGACGCCGAGGCGCTCGCGACCCTCGTCGGGCTCGTCGCCGGGCAGCGGGCCGGGGTGGTCCCGGACGCCGCGGGTAGCGCGGCGGCGAAGGTGCGGCGGGTCCTGCCGCGTGCCCTCGTCGACCGGCTCGACGCCCTGCTCGCGACCGTCGAGTTGACCGTGCCCGCCCGCGACGGCGTGGTCCCGGAGACCGGCGTTCTGCTGACCGTGGCCCAGGCGGCCCGGGACCGTCGGCCCGTCGAGATCAGCTACGCGGGCCGGGGGGTGCGCACGCTGCACCCGTACGGCCTGGTCGCCCACGACGGTCGCTGGTACGTGACGGGTGCCGACTCGGCGAGCGGGGAGGTGCGGACGTTCCGGCTCGACCGGGTCGGGCGCGCGACCGTGCGGCCCGGCACCTTCGAGGTCCCGGCCGACGTCGACCCCACCGACCGGCTGCTCAGCGGCCTCGCCCGGGCACCCCGACGCCACGAGGTCAGTGTGCGGGTGCAGGCGTCCGCACCCGCCGTCGGGAAGGCGCTGCCGCCCGGGCTGGCGGTGGTGGAGGAGCTCGCGGACGCCGGGTGGGTGCGGGTCCGGCTGCAGGTCGAGAGCCTCGACTGGGTGCCCGGTGTGCTCGCCGGGCTGGACGCGCCGTTCGAGGTCGAGGCCCCGGACGAGCTGCGCGCCCGGGTCCTCGCCCTCGCCGAGCGGCTCAGACGGGCCGCAGCCGCACCCGCGACGGGTCGAGGTCGTCCATCCGCTCCACGCCCATGAGCGCGAGCGTGCGCGTCATCTCGGCGCGCACGATGTCGAGCATCCGCGTCACGCCCGCCTCGCCGCCGGCCATGAGCCCGTACATGTAGGCGCGCCCCAGGACGACGGCCTGCGCGCCGAACGCCTTCGCCGCGACGACGTCGGCGCCGGTCATCACGCCGGTGTCGAGGAGGACGCTCGTCCGGTCGCCGACCGCGGCCACGACGTCCGGGAGGATCTCCAGCGGGACCGGGGCGCGGTCGAGCTGGCGGCCGCCGTGGTTCGACACCACGATCGCGTCGGCGCCGAGGTCGACCACCGCCCGCGCGTCGTCGACGTGCTGGATGCCCTTGACCACGAGGTGTCCGGGCCACTGCTCACGCAGCCACGTGACGTCCCGGGCGACGGCCGTCGGGTCGAACATGTGCGTGACGATGTCGGCGACGGTGCCGTTCCAGGAGTTCAGCGAGGCGAACCGCAGGGGCTCGCTGGTGAGCAGGTTCGCCCACCACGCCGGGTGGCGCGCCATGTCGAGGAGCGTCCGCGTGGTGAGCGACGGCGGGATCGTGAGCCCGTTGTGGTTGTCGCGCAGCCGGGCGCCCGGGACCGGGGTGTCCACGGTGAGGACGAGCGTGTCGAACCCGGCCTTGCGGGCCCGCTCGACGAGCTCGCCCGAGGCGTCGCGGTCGCGCCAGAGGTAGAGCTGGAACCAGTGCCGCGCGAGCGGGGCCTCGTCGCGGAACTCCTCGATCGAGGTGGTGCCCATCGTCGAGAGCGCGTAGGGGACGCCGGCCGACTCGGCGGCCCGCACCACCGCGCGCTCGCCCTCGTGGTGGGCCATGCGCGTGAAGCCGGTCGGACCCAGGATCACCGGCATCGACGCGGCCTCGCCGAGGATCGTCGTCGACGTGTCGATCGATCCGACGTCGCGCAGCACCCGCGGCGAGAACTCCACCCGGGAGAACGCGTCGCGGGCCCGGCGCAGCCCGATCTCCTGCTCCGCGGCGCCGTCCACGTAGTCGAACACCGCCCGCGGCGCCCGCTTCCGGGCCGCCTCCCGCAGGTCGGCCACGGTGAACGACGACTCCAGCCGTCGCCGGGTCGGGTCGAGCCGCGGCGGTCGGATCCGCACCAGCGGCTTCAGGTCGGCGTAGCGGGGGAGCTGGCGTCGCACGGGCACGCGGGACTCCTTCGTCGCGGTGGTCGATCGACCACAACACGCCGCCGCGGCCCGTGCAAGCGCCGGCCCGTCAGCGGCGCAGGGAGGACCGCTTCACACCGCCGAAGATCGCGGTCGCCACGAACAGGACGATGCCGACGATCGCGAGCCAGAACAGGCCCTTCACGACGAACCCGAGAACTGCGAGCACGAGCCAGACGACCAGGACGAGCAGGAGGATTCCGACCATGGTTCCGCACCTTTGCAGAATGGGGAGATCCGCTTCTCCCGGGTCCCGCGAGAGTGCCCAGGCGACCGGTCCGCGACGCTCCCGATCACGGTGACCCCGACGGGTCGCGCCCCGCCGATCGTTGCTCGCTGTGGTCTGGGTCACTTACCGTGGACCCCTGCGGACCGGCAGGGGGCGACCATGGACGACGCGACCCGGGCACTGCTCGCGCTCTGGGACACGACCGGGGAGACCGTCGAGGGTCTGCGCCCGGACGACTGGGCCCGGCCTCTCGCCCGCACCGAACGGGCCCGGGCCTGCGCGGCCCTCGACACCGGCGGCACCGACGTCACCGACCTCGTCACCCACCTCTGCGGGGTCCACTACGCCGGGCCCGGGCGGCTGCAGGAGGCACTCGCCGTGGCGCACGACCGCGCCGGGCGGCAGCTCACCCACGCCGCCCCGCACGGTGACGAGCTCGCCGCGCAGTGCCTCGACATGTGCCTGCACACCCACGACCTGCTCGCCGCCCTCGGCCGCGAGCTGGACCGCGACGCGGCCGAGCCGGCCGCCGCGGCGGCGTGCCGACTCGTCGTCGGGACGGTGCCGCGGCTGCTCGCCCACTCGCCGGCCCCGCGCGCGGCGCAGCTGCGGGTGGTGGTGCGGACGGCGGCCGGCGTGGTCATCGACCGGGTCGTCCCGACGACGGGCACCGGCGCCCCCGAGACCCTCGAGGCGGACGCGGTCGCCCTGCTGCTGACGCTCTCCGCCCGACGCGATCCGGCGGAACTCCCCGGCCGGGTCGCCTGCGACGGCCCGACCGCCCGGCGGGTGCTCGCCGTGGCCTGAGCGGCGCGTCAGCTCATGCGCACGCGCAGCAGGGCGACGAAGGCGATCGCCGCGAGCACGGCGACGACGACGGAGAAGATGACACCCGCCGTCACCAACCCGATGGCGGCCGACAGGACGCCCTCGCCGATGACCGGCAGCGAGATCGCCACGTACAGCACCAGGAAGAAGCTCGAGGCGACCTCGCTGCGCCGCTCCGGCGGGCTGCCCGCGTTCACCGCGCCGAGCCCGGCGCGGAACGACATGCCCTGGCCGACGCCCGCGATCGCCGCGCCGACGAGCAGGACCCACAGCGACGCCACCGCGACGGACAGGCCCACGACGAGGATCCCGACGACGAGGCCGACGCAGCCCGTGAGCAGCGCCGGGCGCAGCGAGAGCCGCGACGAGGCGATCTGGCCGAGCGTGGAGAAGCCGAGCAGCGTGAACACCACGAGGCCGCTGACGAAGTGGTTCTCGATCCGCAGCACCGAGGTGAGGAACGCCGGGGACACGGCGGTGAAGAGGCCGAGGACGGCGAACCCGGCGAAGCCCGCGATGGCCGCCCCGACGAAGACGCCCCGCACCTCCGCGGGCACCCCCAGCCGCTGCGGCGCCAGCGAGACCTTCCCGCCGGAGGCCTCGATCGGTTCCGCGACGAGGTAGGCGCCGATCGCGACGAGCAGCACCAGGACGATGTGCACGGCGTAGGGCAGGAACAGCGGGAACGGGGCGAACTCGGCGAGCGCGCCGGCGAGGACCGGACCGAGTCCGAGCCCGAGCATGTTCACGCACGCCGCCACGAGGCTGTAGCGCCCCTGGCGGCCCTCGGGGGCGAGGTCGACGAGGGTGGCGGTGGCCGTGGCGGTGAAGATGCCGGCCGAGAGGCCGGAGAGGACACGGCCGACGAACAGCGCGGTGAGGCTGTCCGGGATGAGGAAGACGGCGCTCGACACGGCCGCGAGCGCGAGACCGGGCAGCAGTACCGCCCGCCGACCCAGCTGGTCGGACAACCGCCCGAAGAAGATCAGCGCCGCCGCGACCCCGACCGCGTAGGCGGCGAAGATCAGCGTGACCACGATCTGGCCGAAGCCGATCTCGCGCTCGTAGAGCGGGTAGAGCGGGGTCGGCAGCGTGGCGCCGAGCATCGTGACGAGGAAGGCGAGGGCGACGACGACGGCGGCGGCCGGGCCCCGCAGGCCCCGCCGGCCCTGTCTCGTGCCGGACTCGGACGTCGTGCTGATGATGGACCTCCGTCGGGGTCGGTCGACGGAGAGTTGTTCCCGCTACCGATCGGGCCTACGCGCCGGCCGCGGTCTCCTGCTCGCGCACGGTGTCGACGATGGACAGCAGCACGGCCGTGCTCGCGCCCGCGTCGGGTCCCGGCGGCCGCCGGCTCGTCGTGACCCGGTGCCACCTACGTGTCGACGCCACTTACCACCCCCTGACCTCGGTGCCAGCCTCTGAACCTCCGCTGGTACCACCACTCGACGGTCCGGCCGTTGATCCTGCTGGGGGAACTCGTGACCACTGCTGCTCCCGAGGACACGACCGTCCACATCCTCTGGATGAACGCCGGCCTGTCCTGCGACGGTGACTCGGTCGCCCTCACGGCGGCCACCCAGCCCTCCATCGAGGAAATCGCGCTCGGTGCCCTCCCCGGGCTGCCGACGGTCGCGGTGCACTGGCCCCTCATCGACTTCGAGTCCGGCCCCGACAAGGGCGCGGACACCTTCATCGAGTGGTTCTTCAAGGCCGAGCGCGGCGAGCTCGACGGCCCCTTCGTGCTCGTCGTCGAGGGCTCGGTGCCGAACGAGGCCATCAAGAAGGAGGGCTACTGGTCCGGGTTCGGCAACGATCCGGCCACCGGCCAGCCCCGGACCACCAGCGAGTGGATCGACCGCCTCGCGCCCAAGGCGGCCATCGTGCTCGCCGTCGGGACCTGCGCGACCTACGGCGGCATCCACGCCATGGCGGGCAACCCCACCGGCGCGATGGGCGTCGCGGACTACCTCGGCTGGGACTGGCGCTCGACGCTCGGCATCCCGATCGTCAACGTCCCGGGCTGCCCGGTGCACCCGGACAACCTCTCCGAGACGATCCTCTACCTGCTCTACCAGGCCGTCGGCGCCGCGCCGATGATCCCGCTCGACGAGGGCCTGCGGCCCACCTGGCTCTTCGGCGCGACCGTCCACGAGGGCTGCGACCGCGGCGGCTACTACGAGCAGGGTCAGTTCGCGACGGAGTACGGCCGACCCGAGTGCATCGTCAAGCTCGGCTGCTGGGGCCCGGTCGTGAAGTGCAACGTGCCCAAGCGCGGCTGGATCAACGGCATCGGCGGCTGCCCGAACGTCGGCGGGATCTGCATCGGCTGCACCATGCCCGGCTTCCCCGACAAGTTCATGCCGTTCATGGACCCGCCGCCCGGCAGCCGGATCTCCGGGGCCGCGAGCGGCGCCTACGGCGGGGTCATCCGCACGCTGCGCAACATCACGAAGAAGACCGTCGACGCCGAACCGCGGTGGCGCCACCGGGGCACGACGCTCGACACCGGCCACCACCCCGTCGCGTTCTGAGAGGTCGAGCCCGATGACCGCCACCGCACCGAAGCACTCGACGGACCTGAGGACCGACCTCGTCGAGATGGCCTGGGACCCGATCACCCGCATCGTCGGGAGCCTCGGGATCTACACGAAGATCGACTTCGGGGCGAAGCGCGTGGCCGAATGCCACTCGACGTCGTCGATCTTCCGTGGCTACTCCATCTTCATGAAGGGCAAGGACCCGCGGGACGCGCACTTCATCACCAGCAGGATCTGCGGCATCTGCGGGGACAACCACGCGACCTGCTCGGTCTACAACCAGAACATGGCCTACGGGGTCCGACCGCCGCACCTGGGTGAGTGGATCATCAATCTCGGCGAGGCCGCCGAGTACATGTTCGACCACAACCTCTACCAGGAGAACCTGGTCGGGGTGGACTTCTGCGAGAAGATGATCTCGGAGACGAACCCCGGGGTGCTGGAGCTCGCGAACCACACCGAGGCGCGGCACGCGGCCGAGCACGGCCACCGCACCGTCGGCGACATCATGCGGGCGCTCAACCCGTTCACCGGCGAGTTCTACCGCGAGGCCCTGCAGGTCTCCCGCTACACGCGCGAGATGTTCTGCCTGATGGAGGGCCGCCACGTCCACCCCTCGACGCTCTACCCGGGCGGCGTCGGCACCACGGCCACCATCCAGCTCTTCACCGACTACCTCTCCCGGCTGATGCGCTACGTGGAGTTCATGAAGCGGGTCGTGCCGATGCACGACGACCTCTTCGACTTCATGTACGAGGCGCTGCCCGGCTACGAGGAGGTCGGCCGCCGGCGCGTGCTGCTCGGCTGCTGGGGCTCGCTCAACGACCCGGAGCACTGCGACTTCGACTACCGCACGATGACGAACTGGGGACGGAAGATGTTCGTCACCCCCGGCGTCGTCGTCGACGGGAAGCTCGTCACCACCGACCTCGTCGAGATCAACCTCGGCATCCGCATCCTGCTCGGCAGCTCCTTCTACCGGGGCTGGGAGGACCAGGAGCGCTTCGTCCAGCGCGACCCGCTCGGCAACCCGGTGTCGGCGGACCACCCCTGGAACCAGCACACGATCCCGGCGCCGCAGAAGCGCGACTTCGACGACAAGTACTCCTGGACGATGTCGCCGCGCTGGTTCGACGGGACCGAACACCTGCCGCTGGACACCGGCGGCGGTCCCATCGCGCGCCTCTGGGCGACGGCGCTCGCCGGCCTCGTCGACACCGGGAACGTCCGGTCCACCGGCCACAGCGTCGAGATCCACCTGCCGCGGACGGCCCTCAGGCCGGAGCGGAGTTTCACGTGGACCCCGCCGGTCGACAGGAGCGGGGCGCCGCTGTCCAACGCGATCGAGCGCGACCGCGCCCGCACCTACTTCCAGGCCTACGCGGCGGCGATCGCGCTGCACTTCGTCGAGAAGGCGATGGCCGAGGTGCGCGGCGGCAACACCAGGACCTGGGAGAGCTTCGTCGTCCCCGACGAGTCCGTGAGCTGCGGGTTCACCGAGGCCGTGCGCGGGGTGCTCTCCCACCACATGGTGGTGCGTGGCGGGAGGATCGCGAACTACCACCCGTACCCGCCGACACCGTGGAACGGCAGCGTCCGCGACCGGTACGGCACGCCCGGTCCCTACGAGGACGCGGTGCAGAACACCCCGATCTTCGAGGAGAACACCCCGGAGAACTTCAAGGGCATCGACATCATGCGGGCCGTCCGCAGCTTCGACCCGTGCCTGCCCTGCGGCGTACACATGTACCTGGGGAACGGCAGGGCGCTGCACCGGGAGACCTCGCCGACGCAGCTGAACCTCCCGTGATGGCGGGCCACGGAACCCCCGGGGCCCCCGACGCCGCCCAGCTCGCGCGGGCCATCGAGGAGATCCTCGGCGAGCTCGCCGCCGCCGGGGAGGAACCTGCTCGGGCGGGGGAGGAGCTCATCCGCGTCCTGCTCGCCTTCTACGGCGCCGGGCTGGAGCAGCTGGTCTCGGTGGTGCGGGTCGCGGGCGGCGAGGACCTGCTGTACCGGCTCGGTGCCGACCCCTTGGTGGCGGCGCTGCTCGCGCTGCACGACCTGCACCCCGTCGACCTCCCGACGCGGGTCGGGCACGCCCTGGACACCGCACGCAGACGGCTCGGGAGCCACGGATCCGGGGTCGCGCTGGACCACCTCGAGCTGGACACCGGGACGGCGCACGTACGCCTCGGGAGCGGCTGCGGGGGCGGGGAGACGGTGCGCGACGTCGTCCGGCGGGCGCTGGGCGAGCTCGCGCCGGAGGTCGGCGACGTCGTGTTCCTCACCGAGCCCGCGAGCCCGGCCCTGGTCCAGATCGGGATGCGGCCGCCCGAGCTCGCGGCGGGGTCGTGAGCGCGGGGGGCGTCGCCGGGCTCCGGCGGTTCCTGGTCGCCCGCCCGGCGCCGGTCGTGGTGGAGCGGTGCGACCTGTGCGCGGCGGAGCTCCCCGGGGAGCACGGCCACCTGGTCCGCCCCGGCGAGCGCGCCCTGCGCTGCGCGTGCCGGCCGTGCAGCCTGCTCTTCGACGCCGAGCGCGTGGGGACCGACGGGGCCTTCGTCACCGGCTACCGGACCGTGCCCGACCGCTACCGCCGCGACCCCGCCTTCACGCTGACCGACGCCGCCTGGGACGCCCTGCAGATTCCGGTCTCGACGGCGTTCTTCCTGCTCGACTCCACCCGCGACGGCGTCCTCGCCTGCTACCCGAGCCCGGCGGGCGCCACCGAGAGCGAGCTGGGAATGGACTCGTTCGACGACGGCGTCGGCGCGACCCGGCTCGCCACCCTGCTCCGCCCCGACGTCGAGGCCCTGCTCGTGCGGCGCCCACGCGACGGCGGGACGGGCATCGATGGTCCAGCTGCGCTCCGCTGCGTGTCCGAATGCTTCCTCGTCCCGATCGACGCCTGCTACCGCCTCGTCGGGCTCGTGCGCACCACGTGGAAGGGGTTCGACGGCGGGGCGGCGGCGTGGGCGGCGATCGACGGGTTCTTCGCCGACGTCCGGGCGCGGGCGCGCGACCTGCGCCCCGACGAGGGGGTGCCGACCCGATGACGCTGCCGTTCCCGCGCTCGGCGCCGGGACCCGCGCTGCACTTCGCGGTGGAGTCCGCCGACCACGACCCGCACGCGATGGGCCCGACGCTGCGGCTGCACGTCCGCATCGGCGACGCGACCGGGACGACGGTGCACGCGATCGCGCTGCGCACCCAGATCCGGATCGAACCCCGGCGCCGGCGCTACGACGAGGCCGAGCAGCACCGGCTCGTGGAGCTCTTCGGAGAGCCCGGCGACTGGTCCCGCTCCTGCCGGCCGATGCAGCTCGCGACCGTCGCCACCATGATCGGGACGTTCGCCGGAGCCACCACCGCCGTGGTCGAGGTGCCGCTGACCGCCGACGTCGAGGTCGCCTCGACCCGCTACTTCCGCGGCCTCGACGACGGCGAGGTCCCGCTGCTGCTGCTCTTCAGCGGGACGGTGTTCTACCGCTCCGCGCGGGAGGTCCAGGTCGGCCTCGTCCCCTGGCACGAGGAGGCCACGTTCCGGCTCCCGGTCGCGCTGTGGCGGGAGGCCATGGCCGCCCACCACGCCGGCACCGGGTGGGTCGCGCTGCCCGAGCACACGCTGGCGCGGCTCACCGCGTGGCGCGCCGAGCAGGCGCTGCCGAGCTGGGAGCAGACGATCGACGAGCTGCTGCGGCGCGCCGGGGGCACGTCGTGAGCGCGCCCGACCTCGACGACGTCGCCGGGATCGCCGACGCCGTCCTCTTCGAGGGCTACCTGCTCTACCCGTACCGGGCCTCGGCCCGGAAGAACGCGCTGCGCTGGCAGTTCGGGGTGCTCCTCCCGGCCGGGGCGGGAGCCGGCGAGCCGTCGGCCAGCCGCACCGAGTGCCTCGTCGAACCCCGTCCGGGCGCGCGGCTCTCGCTGCGGCTGCGGTTCCTGCACCGGCAGCGCCGCACCGTGCTCGACCCCGCCGGCGTCCCGTGCGAGCGGCTCGACGTCGACGGCGCGCCCCACTTCGGCTGGGACGAGGGCGTGCCCCGCCAGGTCGACGCCGAGATCGGGTTCGACGAGCTGGCCGGCGGACCGGTCACCGTCGCCGTCGCGGTCCCGGCGGCGCGGTCGGGGACGCCGATCCACGACGGCGCGGGAACGGTGCGGGGCGCCTACGTGCGCGAGACCGACCCGCTCGTCGGCCGCGTCGTCGTCGGGGTCGACGCGCCCCCGGGCCCGTACGGGGCGATGCGGCTGCGCCTCGACGTCGTGAACGACGCGTGGGTCGCCGGCGACGGCGGACGCGAGCGGGCGCTGGACCGCGCGTTCATCGCCGCCCACACCGTGCTCGCCCTCGACCGCGGCACCTTCGTCTCGTCGACGGACCCACCGGAGTGGGCCGCCCCCGCCGTCGCGGCCTGCGTCAACGAGCACAGCTGGCCGGTGCTCGCGGGCCCGCCGGGGTGCACCTCGCTGCTGCTCGCGACCCCGATCATCCTCGCCGACCACCCCCAGCTCGCCCGGGAGAGCCCGACCGACCTCTTCGACGGCACCGAGAACGACGAGATCCTCACCCTGCGCACGGCCGCCCTCACCGACGCCGAGAAGCGCGAGGCGCGCGCCACCGACCCCCGCGCCGCCGACCTGCTCGACGCGATCGAGGCGATGGGCCCGGCGATGGTCGAGCGCCTGCACGGCGTGATCCGGCGCGACGGCCGCGCGCCGGACGACATCCCGACCCTGGCCGTCCCGGACGCGCCGTGGTGGGACCCCGGCGCCGATGCGTCGGTCGACCCGGCGTCGGACGCGGTGCTCGTCGGCGACGTCGAGGTGCGCGCGGGCAGCACGGTCGTCCTGTGGCCCCGCGCCGGCGGCGACGCCCAGGACCTGTTCCTGCGCGGGCGCCGCGGCACCGTGCAGGCCGTCCTGCACGACGTCGACGGCCTGGTGCACGTCGCGGTGTCGCTCGACGACGACCCGACCGACCTGCAGACCGCGCACGGCCGGTTCCGCTACTTCGCGCCCGACGAGCTGGCGGTGGCGCCGTCATGAGGATCCTGGTGGCGGGGGTCGGCAACGTGCTGTGCTCCGACGACGGCTTCGGTCCCGAGGTCGCCGCGCGCCTGCTCGCCCGGCCCGCCGAGGTGCCCGCGGGCGTGGAGGTGGTCGACGTCGGCATCCGCGGCCTGCACCTGGCCTACCGCCTGCTCGACGGCTACGACGTGCTGCTGATCGTCGACGTGACCCGCCGCGGCGCGTCCCCGGGCGAGCTGTGCCTGCTCGAGCACGATCTCGCCGCACCGGCCGAGGCCGATCTCGATCCCCACGGCATGTCGCCCGACGCGGTCCTCGCGCTGCTCGACGGGCTCGCCCGGGACACCGCGGCGGGAGCGGGCGCCCGCGACGTCGTCGGGCGGGTACTGGTGCTCGGCTGCGAGCCGGCGGTCCTCGACCCCGGGATGGGTCTGAGCCCACCGGTGCACGCGGCCGTCGACGAGGCGGTCGCGGCGGTCGGCCGGGTGCTCGCGCGCCTGCTCGCCGGACAGGACTTCGAAGCCACGCGGAAGGAAGGGGTCGCACGATGATCAAACTGCTGGGGCTGGCGGCGCTGGTCGGGGTCGGCTGGGTCGCCTACGACTCGCGCGGCGACATCCGCCGCTACCTGCGCATCCGGGCGATGTAGGCCGTGCACGAGTTCGGCGTCGCCGCGGCGGTGCTCGACGCCGTCGAGGCGCGCGCCGCCGGCCGGGACGTGCGCGCCGTGCGCCTGCACGTCGGGGCGCTGCAGCGCCTCGACCGCGACGTCTTCGACGCCGCCTTCGCGATGGTCGCCGACGGCGGGGTCGCCGCGGGGGCGGCCCTGGACGTCGTCGAGGTCGCCGTCCGCGTGCGCTGCCGCGGGTGCGCCGCCACGACCACGGGCGACGAGCTCGTCGTCGCCTGCGGGACCTGCGGCGCCCACGACCTCGACCTCCTCGCCGGGGACGACCTCGTCCTGGAGTCGATCACCCTGACCGACACCCGCACCGAACAGGAGGTGGGCTAGATGTGCCTCGGCATCCCGGGCGAGCTGGTCGAGCTGCCCCACGACGACACGGACCTGGCGCTGGTGGCGGTCAGCGGCGTCCGGCGCAAGGTCAACGTCGGGCTGCTGGCCGGAGAGGAGGCGCTCGCCGTCGGCGACTGGATCCTCATCCACGTCGGCTTCGCCCTCGCGAGGATCGACGAGGAGGAGGCCGCGTCGGCGCTGCGTGTGCTGCGCCGGCTGGGCCCGGCCTACGACCAGGAACTGCAGGACTTCGCGACGACGGACGTGGGGTGAGCCCGATGCGCTTCGTCGACGAGTTCCGGGACCCCGAGGCCGCCCGCCACCTGGCGCGGGGCATCGCCGAGCTGTGCGAGCCCGGGCGGCGCTACGCGTTCATGGAGGTGTGCGGCGGGCACACGCACACGATCTACAAGCACGGGTTGGAGGACCACCTGCCCGACGACGTCCGGCTCGTGCACGGCCCGGGCTGCCCCGTCTGCGTGCTGCCGATGGGCCGCGTCGACGACGCCATCGCGATCGCCGAGCACGACGACGTGATCATGACGGCGTTCGGGGACATGATGCGGGTGCCCGGCGGGCACGGTTCGTTCTTCGACGCGAAGGCCGCCGGGGCCGACATCCGGATGGTGTACTCGCCGCTGGACGCGCTGAAGATCGCGCGGAACAACCCCGACCGGCGCGTCGTGTTCATGGCGATCGGTTTCGAGACGACGGCGCCGTCGACGGCGATGACGGTGCTCCGTGCGCAGGCCGAGGGGCTGGAGAACTTCGCGGTCTTCGCCAACCACGTCACGATCATCCCGGCGATCAAGGCCATCCTGGACTCGCCCGACCTGCGTCTGGACGGCTTCCTCGGCCCGGGCCACGTCTCGACGGTCATCGGGTGCCGGCCCTACGAGTTCATCGCCCGCGACCACGCGAAACCGCTGGTCACGGCCGGGTTCGAGCCGCTGGACATCCTCCAGTCCGTCCACTGGCTGATGCGTCAGCTCGCCGAGGGGCGCTGCGAGGTCGAGAACCAGTACAGCCGCGTCGTCCCGTGGGACGGGAACCGGCGCGCGCTCGAGGTGATCGGCCGCGTGATGGAGCTGCGGCCCTGGTTCGAGTGGCGGGGCCTGGGCTTCATCTCGCACTCGGCCATGCAGCTCCGTGAGGAGTTCGCGGCGTTCGACGCCGAGCGCCTCTTCGACGTCCCCGGGGTGCGGGTGGCCGACCCGAAGGCGTGCCAGTGCGGTGAGGTGCTCAAGGGCGTCCTCGAGCCGTGGGAGTGCAAGGTGTTCGGCACCGCGTGCACCCCGGAGACGCCCATCGGGACGTGCATGGTCTCGTCGGAGGGGGCGTGCGCGGCGTACTACAACTTCGGGCGCTTCAGCCGGGCCCGCGTCCGCGGGGCCACTCTGCTCGCCGACCCGGTGGTGATGCGGCGATGACCTCCACCCCCGAGAGGGCCACCTGGGCCGAGGACGCGGTCGCGGCCCACGCCGGGTCCGAGCACCTGCGGACCGAGGAGCAGGTCCTCGAGCGCATCGAGCGGGCGCGCCGGCGCCGGCCGCGGGTGCGCGAGGAGCGGATCACGCTCGCGCACGGGGCGGGTGGCAGGGCGACGAGCACGTTGATCGAGGCGGTGTTCCTCGACGCCTTCCGGAATCCCGAGCTCGAGCGGCTCGGCGACGCGGCGGCCGTCGGGATCGGGGTCGGCGACACCCGCATCGCCTTCACCACCGACTCCTACGTGGTCTCCCCGCTGTTCTTCCCCGGCGGCTCGATCGGCGACCTCGCGGTCAACGGCACCGTCAACGACCTCGCCGTCTCCGGCGCCCGCCCGCTGCACCTCTCGGCGGGCTTCGTGCTCGAGGAGGGCTTCGCGGTCGAGGACCTCCGCCGCATCGTGGACGCGATGGCCGTGGCCGCCGACGCGGCGGGGGTGCGGATCGTCACCGGTGACACGAAGGTCGTCGAGCGCGGCAAGGCCGACGGCTGCTTCATCACCACCGCCGGGGTCGGGCTGCTGGACCGGTCGGTCGTGCTCGACGCGGGCGCCGCCCGCCCCGGCGACGTCGTGATCGTCTCCGGCCCGATCGGCGACCACGGCGTCACCGTGATGCTCGCGCGCGGCGACCTCGACGTGGAGTCCGACCTCGTCTCCGACACCGCGCCGCTGCACTCGCTCTGCGCCGATCTCCTCGACGCGGGCGGCGACGGGGTCCGCGTCATGCGTGACGCGACCCGCGGCGGCGTGGCCACGATCCTCAACGAGATCGCGCGGGCGTCGGGGGCCGCGGTCGTCGTCGACGAGGCGGCCGTGCCGGTGCGCACGGAGGTCACCGGCGCGGCCGAGCTGCTCGGCATCGACCCGCTCTACATCGCGTGCGAGGGCCGCCTGGTGGCCGTGGTCGCCGAGGAGCGCGCCGAGGCCGTCCTCGCGGCGATGCGGGCCCATCCGACCGGCGCGGAGTCCGCCGTCATCGGGCGGGTCGCCGAGGACCCGCCCGGGCTCGTCCTGCTCCGCACGGCCTTCGGCGGCACGCGGATCGTCGACGTGCTCGTCGGGGATCCGTTGCCCCGGATCTGCTGAGGGCCCGTTTCGCCGGCGTCGAGACCGACCCCGTCCGGCGGGTCTGCCGCCTCCGGTCTCATACCCGGAACGTCTCGCGGACGAGCTCGGCCAGCACCTGGTAGACGCTGGTCTGTGCCTCCTGGATCCGGTGTACCGACGACGAGGGCATGACGAACAGGTGGTCGACGGTGCCGGGCTCGGCCATCCGCCCGCCGTCACCGCCCGCCAGCCCGACGGTCACCATCCCGACCCGTCGCGCGGCCGCCAACCCCGCCAGCACGTTCGACGATCCCCCGCTCGTCGAGAGCCCGAACGCGACGTCCCCCGGCCGACCCATCGCCGCCAGCGGCCGGGCGAACACCACCTCGAAGGAGACGTCGTTGGACAACGCCGTGAGGGCCGCGACGTCGGCGGTGAGGGCGACGGCGGGCAGTCCCGCGCCGAGACCGTCCGGGCGCATGAACGACGCCGCAACTGCCTGGGCGTCCGTGCTGCTCCCGCCGTTCCCGAACGCGAACAGCCGCCCGCCCGACCGGAACGAGTCCGCCACCGCACGAGCGCACGCGGCCAGGCCCTCGGCCTGCTCGCCCGCCACCCGCAGCCGCAGCGCGTCGATCTCGGCGACCTTCTCGCGGGTCGACCGGGCCACCTCCCCGAGCACGCGGTCCGCGGCCGACGCGCCCGACGCCCCCGTCGCCGCGTAGAGGAACGGGTAGAGCGACTCCAGCCCCCCGCTCACGCGACGCGCCCCGGCAGCGAGTCGGGGTTCTCGAGGAACACGTGCACCAGCTCCCAGAGCACGTGGTAGATCGTCACGTGCATCTCCCGGACCACGGCCGGGTCCGACGACCGCGCGAGCACCAGGTGGTCGACGTCGGGCGACCCGGCGAGCAGGCCGCCGTCGCCCCCGGCGAGCGCGACCGTGAGGAGACCGTGCTCGTGCGCGACCTCGAGGGCGTGCGCGACGTTCTCGCAGTGCCCATGGATCGACAGGCCCAGGGCGATGTCTTCCGACGCGGCCAGCGCACGGAGCGGGGTCGCGAACGTCTCGTGCGGCCCACCGGCCGTCAGGGCCGCCGTGAGCGTCGCAGCGTCGTTCGCCAGCGATACCGCCGGCAGGGCCCGCTTCCCGACGATGACGGGGTGCACGAACTCGACCGCGAGGTGCGCCGCGTCCGCCGCGGCCGTCCCGTTGCCGAAGGTCAGCAGCCGCCCGCCCGCGGCGAAGCGGCCCGCCATCGCCCGGCACGCGGCCGCGACCCCCTCGGCCTCGTCGGCGAGCGCGGCCGTCGCGGACCGCCGCCGGTCGAACGCCGCGACGACGGCCGCGGACTCCACATCACCCACGCCGCTCACCCCACCACTCCCCGACGCACGTCCTGCGCCGCCGCCACCGCGGCCTGCCCGAGGCTGATCCCGCCGTCGTTGCACGGCACCCGGCTCGGCACGAGGACATCCAGCCCGGCCGCCTCGAGCCCCGTCCGGACGCGCTCGAGCAGCACCTCGTTGACGAACACCCCACCGGAGAGCGCCACGGTTCCGACGCCGCGCTCCCCGGCCGCCTCGGCCACGGCCCCGACGGTCGCATCCGCGAGCCCGTGGTGGAACCGCGCGGCGATCCGCCCGACGGCGACGCCCGCGCGCAGGTCGTCGGCCGCGGCCTGCACGAGGTCGGTCCCCTCGAGCACGCCGTCACGCACCCGGACGGGGTATCCGCGCCGCTCGGAGGGGTCGACACGCTGTTCGAGCTCGATCGCCGCCTGGCCCTCGTAGGTCACGGTGTCCCGGACGTCCAGCAGCGCGGCGACGGCGTCGAAGAGCCGCCCGACGCTCGACGTCGCCGGCGACCGCACGCCGCGTCGCGCCATCGAGGCGACCGCGTCCCAGCGCTCGGCGTGGCGATCCCGAACAGCGAGCCCCCGCGCCTCCGGCAGGTGGGCGACGACCATCCGCCACGGCTCGCGCACCGCCGCCGCCCCGCCCGGCAGGGGCACACACGCCAGGTGTCCGACCCGCTCGTAGCCCGCGAGGTCGGCCAGCAGCAGCTCCCCGCCCCAGATCGTGCCGTCGTCTCCCAGCCCGGTGCCGTCGAACGCGACGCCGAGCACGGGCGGGTCGTCGGGACCCCGCCCGTGCTCGGCCAGGCAGGCCGCCACGTGCGCGTGGTGGTGCTGCACGCCGACCAGGGCCAGGTCCGGCTCCGCGTCCGCCCGCGCCAGCGCCTCGGCCGTCGAGAGGTACTCGGGGTGGCGGTCGTGGGCGAGCACGACGGGCTCGACGTCGAAGAGCCGCGCGAGGTGGCCGGTCATGTGCCGGAAGGATCGCAGCGCCTCGGGATTGGTGAGGTCGCCCAGGTGCGGGGAGAGGAACGCCCGCCGACCGCGGACGAGGCAGACCGTGCTCTTGACCTCCGCGCCGAGCCCCAGCACCGGCCGCAGGGCCCCGAACCCGAGCGCCACCGGCTCCGGGGCGTACCCCCGCGCCCGGCGGACCGGCAGCTCACGGCCCCGGTGCATCCGGACCACCGAATCCTCCGTCCGCACGTGGATCGGGCGGTCGTGGGTCAGGAAGGCGTCCACGAGCGGCGCGAGCCGGTCCGCGGCGTCCGCGTCGTCGACGGCGATGGGTTCGTCGGAGAGGTTCCCGCTGGTCAGCACGAACGGGACGCCGAGCTCGGCGGCGAGCAGGTGGTGCAGCCCGGTGTAGGGGAGCAGGACGCCGAGGTCGCGGTTCCCCGGCGCGACGGCGGCCGCCACCGCCGCCCCGGGCCGGCGCCGCAGCAGCGTGATCGGGCGGCGCCGCGAGGACAGCACGGCCGCGGCCGCATCGTCGACGACGACGAGCCCGCGGGCGGTCGCGACGTCGGCGACCATCACCGCGAACGCCTTCTCCGCACGGTGCTTGCGCGCCCGCAGCCGCGCGACGGCGGCCTCGTCGTCGGCCCGCGCGGCGAGGTGGTACCCGCCGAGGCCCTTGACCGCGAGCACGGCGCCGTCGGCGAGCAGACCGGCCGCCGCCCGCAGCGCCGCATCCCCGGAGCGGTCGCCGAGCCGCAGCGTCGGCCCGCACGCCGGGCAGCAGGTCGGCTGTGCATGGAAGCGGCGGTCGGCCGGGTCGCGGTACTCCGCGGCACACGCGGCACACATCGCGAAGCCCGCCATGGTCGTCGTGGCGCGGTCGTAGGGGACGGCGCGGACGATCGTGAACCGGGGGCCGCAGCGCGTGCAGTTGACGAAGGGGTAGCGGTGGCGCCGGTCGGCCGGGTCGGCGAGCTCGGCGAGGCAGTCGTCGCAGGTCGCGGTGTCCGCGGAGACCAGCGCGTCGCGCCGCCCGGTCACGGAGCTGACCCCGATGACGAACGTCGACTCGCCCCGCGGCGCCACCACGGCCGTCGTCACGGACTCGACGACGGCGAGGGCGGGCGGTTCCCGGCGCAGCGCGGCGAGGAACGCGTCGACCCCCTCGAGGCGGCCCTCGACCTCGGCGAGCACCCCGGTGCCGTCGTTGCCGACGAACCCGCCGAGATCGTGCGCCGTCGCGAGCGCGTGCACGTAGGGGCGGAACCCGACGCCCTGCACGATCCCCGACACCCGGACCTGCACGCGGCAGCGCTCCGCGGCGGCGGTCACCCCGCGCCCGCGGGATCGGCGGCCGCGTCGAGACGCGCGATGGCCTCCTTCGCGTGCACCAGCACGACGTCCCCGACCGCGGCGTCGACGAGCGCGACCGAGATCTCCTCGACGCCGAGACCGGTCTCGACCCGCGCGAGGGCGCCGTCGAGCACCGCCACCACCCGCACCGGGACGGCCTCGTCGGCGCAGGTCACGCAGACCTCGCCGGCGCAGGGAGACGGCCCGGTCACGGGGCCGCCTCCCGCCGGTCCCGACCGCCGCTCGGGGCCAGGGCGGCCTCCCCGCAGCGGGTCAGGAAGCGGTGCACGAGGTGGTGGGTCACCTCGAGCAGCTCGATCTGGTGGCGCAGGGTGTCGGTGCCGGCGGCCGTCAGCGAGTACGTGCGCCGAGCGGGCCCGGACCCGGAGGTCGACCACGTCGAGCGCACGAGCCCCTCGCGCTCGAAGGCGCGCAGCGTGCGGTAGACCCCACCGGCGTCGAGGTCGTCGATGAAGGTGGCGTGGAGGCGTTCGACGAGGTCGTACCCGTGCGCCGGTCGTTCCCGGAGGAGCAGCAGCAGGCACGGGCGGACGAAGTTCCGTGGTTCGCACTCGCCCATCGCGGAGCCCCCGCCCGCCTTGCCGTGTGTGTTCTGGGTCACCTATCGTGCTCCTCGATTTGTGCGTTGCCAAGGTCTGCGGTAACGCAATCGACGAGGGCGGCGGTCGAGATGGACGACGTGTCGCGGGCCCTGCTGCGGCTCTGGGACGCCACCGACGACGCCGTCGCGGGCATGGACGCCGTCGACTGGTCGCGGCCGCTGGTCCCCTCCGGTGCGCCCGACGCCGTGGCCTCGGCGGTGCTGGGGACCGGCGGGACGGACGTCGCCGGCCTCGTCACCCATCTGACCGGAGTGCACTACGCCGGACCGGACCGGCTGCGTGCCGCGCTCGCCACGGCCCACGAGCGGGCGGAGCGTGCCGTCCTCACGGCGGCGCCGTCCGAACGGACGCTGCAGGCACAGTGCCTCGACATGTGCCTGCACGCCCACGACCTGCACGAGGCGCTCGGCCTCGAGCTCGACCCGGCGGCCGCGGCCCCGGCCGCGGTGGCCGCGTGCCGGCTCGCCATCGGCTTCGTGCCCCGGCTGCTCCTGCGCACGGGCGCCCGCGCGGCCTGCCTGCACCTGCTGGTGCGCGACGGCGCGAACGGCCCGGTGGTGATCGACCGCATCGTCCGGGTGGGGGAGGGCGCCGCGGTCCCGACGGCGGAGGTGGACGCGGACGCCGGGGCGTTGCTGCTGCTGCTCGCCGGCCGCCGCGGGGCGGAGGAACTCGGCGGCGCGGGCCGGGTGGTCTGGAGCGGGCGTATCGCCGAGTCGCTGGTCGGCGTCTGACCTGAGAGGCCCGGGCTCAGACGTCCGGGCGGCGGAGCAGCCTGACGAACGCGATTGGCGCGAGAGTCGTTCGCGCGGTGGGACGCGGCTACGCGGTGGCCGCGGTCTCCTGCTCGCGCACGGTGTCGACGATCGACAGCAGCACGGCGGCACCGACGGCCTCGCGCCAGCGCGGCGCCGGCCGCTCGGCGGGCGTGGGGACGGGTGCGAGCGGACGCTGCGTGATCACGTTCGCCGAACCCATGAGCTGCTCGTCCATCACGTCCACCCCGCTTCCCGCCCGGCGCGCCCGTCGCGCCGGTCGTCGCACGTGTATCCGCAGAATGGTCGGCATCCGTTACCCCGAAACGCCGCAGGTCCCGGATCGGATGAATTGGCAGCCGGAATCCTTCGGTCGGCGTATCCGTGGCCTCGATCGGCCGTATCCCCCGGCGGGTGTCGAGGTGTCGTCCGGCGGGGGCTCCCCGGGTTCAGCCCCCGGACCGCGGCCCCGAGGTGTCACCCATCGGGCCTGCTCCGGGCTGATCCGTGACGTCTCGGCCGGCCGGAGGTGGAGGCGCCGACACGACGACGAGCCCGGGCGCAGGCCCGGGCTCGTCGTCGGAGGATCAGGTCGGTCAGCCGGGCGTGATGCTCCAGGAGCCCTCGGACGTCACCTGGACCAGCGCCGGGGCGTTCAGCGGAACCGTGCCGGTGTACGAGCCGATCTCGTTGACCGCCAGGTCGGTACCGAACAGGCTGCTGCCGGACACCGCCTGGACGATGAAGTTGCCCTCGCCCTTGTTGGTGACGGCCGCCGTGGACGAGTTGCCCGCGAGCTGGATCACGTCGTCGCCCTTGCCCGAGACCGGGCCGTTCGCCTGGGTCGCCTGGTCCAGGCCGCCGATCTTCACCGTCCACGACCCGGTCGCCTTGATCGTCAGCCGGCTCGTCGTGCTCCCCGACTGCGCGTCGAGCCACTTCTTCCCGCTGTAGGAGCCGATCGTGTTCACGAGCAGCGACTCCGCGCCGTCGCTCTGGACGATCGTGTTGCCGGAGCACTTGGGGCAGGAGAAGGCCATGACGGCCGTGCCCTCGGGCTTCTCGATGGTCACGACGTCGTCGCCCTTCCCGGAGTACGTCTTCGGGACGAAGGCCGGCGCCGCCGGGGCGGTCGTGCCCGTAGGTGCGGCGCTCCCGGCGGCCGGGGCGGAACCGGCCGCGGCGGTGGACCCGGTAGCGGCAGTGGGCGCAGCCGCAGGACCCTGACTGGCCACCGAGACGATGACCAGGAGCAGGAACGCGGCGGCGACGATCCAGGGCCACTTCCGACGACGCTTCACGGCACGCGCGGTGGCCACCGGAGCGGACGGGGTGCCGGCCCCTCGGATCTGCGCGACCGGGGCGGGTGCGACCGGAGCGGCCACGTGCTGCGCGCCCCGCTGCGTCGGTGCCCACGGGGCCACCCGCGCCTGCGGCGGGATCGCGATCGGCGCCGTCACCGCGTCGTCCTCGTACCGAACGTGAGCACTCCGTCGCGCGTCCACCGACATGTCGTCCCCCGACTGGTCCGGCTGGCTGTGTCGAGGCGTCTATCGGCAGGATTCCTTGATCGTTACAGCGGTCTTCTGCCGCTCCGGGGTCGACGCGCGAGGATGAGCGGGTGCCGGACCCCGCCTACGACGTCGCCGCCCTGCGCGCCCGGTTCCCGGCGCTGGATGCGGGGTACGCGCATTTCGACGGGCCCGGCGGGTCGCAGGTGCCGGTCGAGGTCGCGCGGGCGGTCGCCGACACGTTGACGTCGCCGATCGCCAACCGCGGCACGACCTACCCGGCAGCGCGGAACGCGGAGCTGGTCGTCCTCGCCGCGCGGCAGGCGATGGCCGACCTGCTGGCCGCCGACCCCGGCGGGATCGTCTTCGGCCGGTCCATGACCGAACTGACGATGTCGCTCGCCCGCACCCTGGCCGTGGGCTGGTGCCGCGGCGACGAGGTGGTGGTGACCCGGCTCGACCACGACGCGAACGTCCGGCCGTGGGTGATCGCGGCCGAGCGCGCCGGGGCGACGGTGCGGTGGCTGGACCTCGACCCGGCGACCGGCGAGCTCGACGACGTGGCGACGGTCCTGTCCGACCGCACCCGGCTCGTCGCGGTGACCGGCGCGTCCAACCTGATCGGCACGCGGCCCGACCTGCCCGCGATCGCCGCGGCGGTGCACGCCCGCGGGGCCCTGGTCGTGGTCGACGGCGTGCACCTCACCGCCCACGCGTCGATCGACGTCGCCGCGCTCGGCGCGGACGTCTTCCTCTGCTCGCCCTACAAGTTCCTCGGACCCCACTGCGGGGTGCTCGCCGCCGCCCCCGCGTTCCTCGAGACGCTGCACCCGGACAAGCTGCTGCCCTCGACCGACGCCGTCCCGGAGCGCTTCGAGCTGGGGACGCTGCCCTACGAGCTGCTGGCCGGTACCACCGCGGCGGTCGACGTCCTCGCCTCTCTCGGCGGGGACGACCGCACCCGCCGGCACCGGCTCGTCGTCGGGATGGCCGCGGTCGAGGCGCACGAGGACCGGCTGCGACGGCGCATCGAGGACGGCCTCGCGGCGCTGCCCGTGGAGGTGCTGAGTCGGGCGCGCCACCGCACGCCGACGCTGCTCGTGCGGCTCCCCGGCGGCGGCCGGGAGGCCTCGGCGTTCCTCGCCGACCACGGCGTGTTCGCCCCGAGCGGGTCGTTCTACGCCCTCGAGCCCGCCCGGCGGCTCGGTCTCGGCGACGAGGGCGGGCTGCGGATCGGGCTCGCGCCCTACTCGGACGACGACGACGTCGACCGCCTGCTGAACTCGTTGGGGGAGGCGTGCCGGAACGGATCCAGCTGAGGCGCGCCAAGGGCTGGCGCAAGCCCGAGGGGGCCGTCACCGTCGCGCGGCCGTCGTCGTGGGGCAACCCGTTCAAGCTCGGCGAGACGCTCGACGTCGACGGCACGACGGTCACGCTCGACCGCGACCTGATGATCGCGCTCTACCGCCGCTGGCTCGGCGAGCACCCCGAGCTGATCGAGCGGGCACGGGAGGAGCTGGCGGGTCACGACCTCGCGTGCTGGTGCCGCCCCGACGAGGCGTGCCACGCCGACGTGCTGCTGCGGGTCGCCGCCGGCGGAGATCCGTAGAGCCAGCACAGCGCGACCGGGCGTGCACCCGCCGTCATGACGGGTCCGGATCGTCCCCTTCGCACAGGTCATCGGCGTGCGGCTTGACGTGTCGGTGACATGGAGGACACATGACCTTCTGAGAGTGGACGGGCCCCCGCCCCGGCTCGAAGGAGCTCGATGACCGCCACCGCTCCACCCACAGCGCCACCCGAGGCCCGGCACGGCCGCCTCGCCGACAACGCCCTCGGCCTGCCCTCGGTCCTCTTCTGCATCGTCACCGGGGCCGCCCCGCTGACGGCGATGCTCTTCAACGTCCCCGTCGCGGTCAACGGCGGTGGCTGGGCCGCGCCCGCCGCGTTCGGGATCGCGACGATCGCGCTCACGATCTTCTCGGTCGGCTACATCGCGATGTCGAAGCGGGTGACGAGCGCGGGGGGCTTCTACACGTTCGTCAGCCGGGGGCTCGGCCGCGTGGTGGGCGTCGGCTCGGGGCTGCTCATCGCGCTCTGCTACATGATCTTCGTCGGCGCCGTCATCGGCGTCATGGGCTACTTCGCGGCCACGACCGTCGAGACGTTCACCGGGCTCGCGCTGCCGGCCTGGCTCTACATGGCCCTCGGTCTCGCGGTGATGAGTCTGCTCGCCTGGTTCCACATCGAGCTCACCGCGAAGGTGCTCGGCGTCATGCTCGTCGCCGAGGTGCTCGCCCTGATCGTCCTCTCGCTGGCCGTCTTCGTGGCCGGTGGCGCCCAGGGCTTCTCGGCCGCGCCGTTCGACCCCTCGCAGGTGTTCGGCAACGCCGGCGCGCTGCAGATCTTCGGGACGACGGCGGCCGGCATCGCCCTGTTCGCGGCCTTCTGGTCCTGGGTCGGCTTCGAGATGGCGCCGAACTACGCCGAGGAGTCCCGCGACCCGCACCGGATCGCGTCGATCGCGACCTACGGGTCGGTGATCGGGCTCGGCATCTTCTACATGTTCGTCTCGTACGCCTTCGTCACCGGCTGGGGACTCACGGGCAGCGTGCAGGCCGTGTCCGACCAGCTGAACGGCACGTACGCCTCGGCCTTCTACCCGCTCTCCGACCGCTTCGTCGGCGGCTGGCTGACCGTGATCCTCGAGATCCTGGCGGTCACCAGCTCGTTCGCGTGCGCCATGGCGTTCTACAACACCTCGGCGCGGTACCTGTTCGCGCTCGGCCGGGAGGGCGTCCTGCCGCGGGCGCTCGCGCGGACCTCGAAGCACCACGGGCCCGGCGTCGCGGCCATGACGACGACGGCGATCGTCGCGCTCTACATGCTCGGCTTCACCCTCTACGACCCCTCGACGGAGGCCGCGCTGACCAAGCTCGGCACCTGGTCGCCCCTGCTCGGGGTGCTCGGCATCCTCGCCGTGCAGGCGCTGGTCTGCGTCGCGATCATCCGCTACTTCCTGACGACCGGCCGGGACGGCTTCAACGTCCTGACGACGCTGGTCGCGCCCGTCGTGGGGTGCGCGGCCATGGTCGGCGCGTGCTACCTGCTCGTCGACAACCGCGCCGCGCTCGCCGCTGCGGAGGGCGTCCCGTTCATCACCCTGCTGCCGTACGTGCCGGTGGTGATCTTCGCCGTCGGCGTCGTCATCGCCCTGGTCCTGCGCACGAGGAGGCCCGAGGTGTACGCGGGACTCGGCCACTTCTCCCTGTCCGACCCCGAGCTCGACGCCCCGCAGGAGGTCGCCCGATGACCGCGCTGGACGAACCCCAGGTCTCCGTCACCCACCCGCTCGAGCCGCTGACCGCCGACGAGGTGGCCGCCGCGGCGGCGATCCTCAAGGAGGCGCGGGGGCTCGGCCCGATGGCCCGCTTCGTCTTCATCCACCTCCACGAGCCGTCGAAGGCGGACCTCGCGAGCGGCCGTGACCTCCCCCGGGAGGCCGAGCTGGTCGTCTACGAGCGGGCCGACAGGACGCTCTACGAGGCGGTCGTCTCGCTGACCGACCAGTCGGTCGTGGCGTGGGTCCCGCGTCCGGGGGCGCAGGCGCCGATCATGGCGGAGGAGTTCTTCGCCACCGAGGACATCGTCCGCGCCGACCCGCGCTGGCAGGAGGCCATGCGGCGGCGCGGGATCGAGCAGTTCGACCTGGCCATGATCGACCCGTGGGCGTCGTCGTGGACCGGCCCGGCGGACGACCCGACGGCCCGACGCATCGTGCGGCCGCTGACGTGGCTGCGCTCCGCGCCGGGGGAGCACGGCTACGCCCGGCCGGTCGAGGGTCTGATCGTCACCGTGGACCTCGACCTGCGGGAGGTCGTGGACATCGAGGACCACGGGATCGTCGACCTGCCGCCGCAGCCCGCCAACTACGAGCAGCCCTGGATCCACGACCCGGCCAACGTGCCGCGGGTCGAGACGATCCGCGACGACGTCAAGCCGATCGAGATCACGCAGCCCGAGGGGCCGAGCTTCACGATCGACGGCCACGCCGTGTCCTGGCAGAAGTGGCACCTGCGGATCGGGTTCACGCCGCGCGAGGGACTCGTCCTGCACGACGTGTCCTACGACGACCGCGGCACCCGCCGCCCGATCCTGCACCGCGCCTCGCTCGCCGAGATGTACGTGCCCTACGGCGACCCGGCGCCGACCCACCGGTTCAAGAACGTCTTCGACCAGGGCGAGTACGGCGTCGGCTGGCTCGCCAACCCGCTGACCCTGGGGTGCGACTGCGTCGGCCACATCCAGTACTTCGACGGCGTCGTCAACGACCAGGACGGCGGGGCCGTCGTCATCCCGAACGCGATCTGCATGCACGAGGAGGACACCGGGATCGCGTGGAAGCACACCGACTTCCGCACCGAGAAGGTCGAGGTCCGCCGCCGGCGCCGCCTCGTCATCTCCTCGATCGTCACCGTCGGGAACTACGAGTACGGCTACTTCTGGTACCTCTACAACGACGGCATGATCGAGTACGAGGTCAAGCTCTCCGGCGTGATCTCCACCGGCGCCATCCCGGTCGGTGACGTCCCCGAGCACGGCACGCTCGTCGCCCCCGGCCTCTACGGCCCGCACCACCAGCACTTCTTCTGCGTGCGGCTCGACATGACGGTCGACGGCGCGGCGAACACGGTCACCGAGATCGATTCGACGCCCTCCCCGCCCGGCCCGGCGAACCCGCACGGGAACGCGTGGGTGACCACCCGGACGCCGATCACCTCGGAGGCCGGCGGCGCCCGCGACACGGCGCCCGAGCGGGCACGGTTCTGGAAGATCGAGAGCGCCACGGAGACCGGACCGACGGGCGCGCCGACCGCCTATGCGCTGATGCCCGGCTCGACGGTGCCGCCGATGTACTCGCCGGAGGCCGTCTTCGCCCCGCGGTCCGGTTTCACCGAGCACACGCTCTGGGTCACCGCGAACGACCCGTCCCAGCGCTTCGCCGCGGGCGACTACCCGCTGCAGGCGCCGGTGGGGACGGGCCTGCCGCACTACCTCGAGGGCGACCGTCCGCTCGAGGGCTCCGACGTCGTCGTCTGGTACACCTTCGGCGCCCACCACGTGGTGCGACCGGAGGACTGGCCGGTGATGCCGGTGTCGACGATCGGCTTCATGCTCCGGCCGTCCGGGTTCTTCGACGGCAACCCGGCCCTGGACCTCCCGGCGAGCGCCGCGCACGGGGAGCCCTGCCACTAGCGGAGGTGCCCGCGGCCTGTGAGTACTTCTCCGTGCCAGGACACGGACAAGTGCTCACAGGCGCGCAGCGCACCCCGATCGGGCTACGGTGCCGCGCCATGGTGGCCGGTGCTGGGCATGCTCGCCGTGTGACGGCTGTGGCAGGTGTGGTTCTGGTGGGGGTGCTGCTGGCCGGCTGCGGCTCCGTTCCCGACGCCGGGTCGGTGCCGGTGCCGGCGCCGTCCCCGGCGTCGGCGATGTCTCCGGCTCCGGTGTCGACGCCCGCTCCGAGCAGCGCGGATGCCCTTTCCGCGGCCGTGCAGCGCGTCCTCCCGACCGCGTACGAGCGGCTCGCCGCGAACGCCGACAGCCTCGACCCCGCCCAGGGCTATCCCCGGTCCGTGACCGCCGGGAAGGGCACGTGGACCACGAAGCCGGTCGACGACTGGACCTCCGGCTTCTTCCCCGGCGAGCTCTGGCTCGCGCACACGCTGACGCGGGACCCGGCCTGGGTCGCGCGGGCGCAGCGGTGGACCGCGCCGATCGCCGGGCAGGTCACGCGCACGGACACCCACGACCTCGGCTTCGTGGTGGACGACAGCTTCGGCGCCCAGCAGGACCAGACCGGGCAGGGCGCGCAGCAGGTCGTCACCGCCGCGCGGTCGCTCGCCACCCGGTACTCGCCGACCGTGAAGGCGATCAAGAGCTGGGACACCGAGGGCGACGACGACAAGCGCGGGTCGTGGCGGTTCCCCGTCATCATCGACACGGTGATGAACCTGGCGCTGCTCGACCGCGCGGCGGCCCTGCCGGGCGGCGACCCGGCCTGGAAGGGTCTCGCGACCCAGCACGCGCTCACGGCCTCGACGACGAACATGCGCCCCGACGGGAGCATCGCGCACGTGGCCGTGTTCGACCCGTCGTCGGGACAGCTGGTGAAGCGCGACACGTGGCAGGGCGCCGCACCTGACTCGACCTGGAGCCGCGGGCAGGGCTGGGCCATCCACGGCTTCGCGGCGCAGGCCCGCGTGGCCGGCAACGCGGAGCTGCTCGCGGCCGCCCGGAAGGCCGCGGACTGGTGGCTCGCGCACACCGCGCCGGGCGCCCGTGTGCCGCCGTGGGACTTCTCGCGGCCGGGCGAGGAGCGCGACACGAGTGCGGCCGCCGTCGCCGCGTCCGGCCTGCTCGACCTCGCCGCGCAGACCGGGGACGCCCGCTACCGGCAGGCGGCGCTCGAGACGCTCGACGAGCTCGCGACCCGCGACGTCGCCCCGGACGGCCCCGCCCTGCTCGCGCACGCCGCCGGGGGGAAGCCGCAGGGCAGCGAGGTCGACGTCGGGCTGGTCTACGCCGACTACTACTTCCTCGAGGCGGTCGGCCGCGCGTCGTAGTCCGCCCGCGCCGCCTCGACGTCGGGAATGTGGACCTCGGCCCACCGCGTGAGCTGCTGCACGAGCCCGACGAGATCGCGGCCGAGGCCGGTGAGCGCGTACTCCACCCGCGGCGGCACCTCGGCGTACACCGTGCGCCGCACCAGCCCGTCGCGTTCGAGGCCGCGCAGGGTCTGCGTGAGCATCTTCGGCGTGATGCCGCCGATGCGGCCGGCGATCTCGCCGTGGCGCAGCGTGCCCGCCGCGAGGGTGCTCACGACGAGGACGCTCCAGCGGTCCCCGATCCGGTCCAGCGCCTGACGGCTCGGGCAGCTCGCGTCGAAGAGGTCGGCGTCCACCTGCTCACTATCTCCGAGGTACCTACGGCACTTCAAGGTGCTCGCTCTCCGACGGGAAGTGAGTGACGACGGGGCCAGTTGACCGGGGCAGTGACCCCGCCTGCCGAAGGAGAAGCCGTGTACGTGATCACCGGAGCCACCGGAGCCCTGGGACGCCTCGCCGTCGAGTCGCTGCTCACCCGGGTGCCCGCAACGCAGGTCCGCGCGACCGGGCGCCGTGCCGAGGCGCTCGGGGACCTCGCCGCCCGCGGCGTCGACGTCCGTCGCGCGGACTACACCGACCCGGCGTCCCTGGCGGCGGCGTTCGCGGGCGCGACCCGCGTGCTGTTCGTGTCGGGCAGCGAGAACGGCGCCCGGCTCCCGCAGCATCGCAACGTCGTCGAGGCCCTCGCGGCCGCCGACACCGTCGAGCTCGTGGCGTACACGAGCATCCTGCACGCGCAGACGTCCGACCTGGTCCTCGCCCCCGAGCACGCCGCGACCGAGCGGTTGCTCGCCGACGCCGGGCTGCCGACCGTGCGGCTGCGCAACGGCTGGTACGTCGAGAACTTCCTCGGCGCGCTCCCGACGACGCTCGAGCACGGCATGGTGGGCGCCTCCGGGGAGGGCCGCTTCGACGCCGCGAGCCGGGCCGACTTCGCCGAGGCCGCCGTCGTCGCCCTGACCGGCGGCGCGTCGGCGGGCGACGTCCTCGAGCTCGGGGCGCCCGGGTTCACCCGCGGCGAGCTGGCCGCGGAGATCGGCCGGGCCGCGGGCCGGCCGGTCACCTACACCGACCTGCCCGTCGCGGACTACACCGCGGTCCTGGTGGGGGCGGGCCTGCCCGCCGGGGTCGCCGAGATGCTCGCCGACAGCGACCGGGGCGCGGCGGCCGGCCTGCTCACCGTTCCCGGCGACGACCTCGCCCGGCTGCTGGGCCGTCCGGCGCAGCCCTGGGCGCAGGTGGTGGAGCAGGCCGTGCGGGCGGCACTCGTCACCCCCTGACCAGGGCGTTCCTCCGTCCGTGGGGGCAGGCGCGGCGGTACTGTCCGGTTCGTGTGCGCCGCGCCCGGGTCAGCCCCGGACGATCCCCCGTACCGCCAGGTCCTGCTCGTCTACAACCCGCACAGCACCGGGGGCGGCGAGGGAAAGGCGCACACGCTCGCCCGGGACCTGCGGGCCCTCGCGCCCGACCTCGACGTCGAGCTGGTCCCCACCGAGTACGCCGGTCACGCCCGCCGGATCGCCGAGAGCGCGGCCCGCACCTTCCGGCCGCTCGTGGTCTCGGTGTCCGGCGACGGCGGCTACAACGAGGTGGTGGACGGCGCGATGGCCGGCGGCGACGGACACCGCACCGGCACCGTCGTCGCGGTCACCTCGGCCGGCAACGCCAACGACCACCGCCGCGTCACCCGCCGCCGCCCGCTCGCCGAGGCGGTGGCCGAGCGGAACGTCGAGTACCTCGACGTGCTCCGGCTGGACATCGGGTCGGGCACCACCCGCTACGCCCACTCCTACATCGGCCTCGGCATCACGCCCGTCGTCGCGCTGGCGATCGAGCAGCACGGGAAGGGCACGGTCCGCGAGCTCATCACCACCGCACGGGAGTTCCTCCGCTTCCGCCCCTTCGAGATCGAGCTCGAGGCGTTCGAGGGCGAGTCGCGCGACGGCGTGGGGGTCGGCGAGTACCTGGGGCGGCGCCGCTACGACAGCCTCATCGTCGCCAACCTCTCCGAGATGGCCAAGTACGCCCGCCTCTCCGAGGGCGACCCCGCCGACGGCCGCTTCGAGATCGTCTCGATCCCGCACCGCGGGCGGTTCCGGCTGCTGCTGACCGGGCTGCGGGCCGCGTGGCAGGGGCTCGGGTGGCAGCCGAGCGCGCGCCACCTGCGCTTCCGCACCATCGAGGAGCTGCCGTTGCAGCTCGACGGCGAGGTCATCACCCTGCCCGCCGACACCTCCGTCGCGATCACCCTCGTCCCCGGCGCCCTGGCGACCGTCCGGTGAGCGCCGCCGAGGACCTCGGGCTCGCCCGCGACGAGACCCGCGCCCGGATCACCGCGCTCGAGGCGCAGGTCGCGAACATCGTCGAGACCGCGTCCTCGAGCTCCGGCGACGACGAGCACGACCCCGAGGGCCAGACCGTCGCCTACGACCGCGCCCAGGCGCAGGCCCTGCTCGCCCTCGCCCGCGCCGACCTGGCCGAGATCGACGCCGCGTTCGCCCGGCTCGATGCGGGCACGTACGGGATCTGCGAGGTGTGCGGCCGCGAGATCCCCGGCGAACGCCTCGAGGCCCGCCCGGCCGCCCGGCGGTGCGTGCGGCACGCCTGATCGGCCCTTCCTCTGTGGCAGCGAAGCGTCGTTGCTGTCATCCAGTGGCAGGTTCGCCACTTCGTCGGGCGCGGTGCCGGCAATGCGTCACTGCGGGCACTGGACGCCGGGGATCCGGCTCCGTCAGGGCCGCCGGAACACCTCCCCGGCAGGCCGGACCGGCTTGTCACCCGCCGCGGCGACGAACCGCTCCTCCGCCCGCCCCGCCGTGTCCGACGCCATCGCACTCTCCCCGAGGCGAGCCGCGACGGGCCCGAGCAGGTCCGCCGACCTGTCGTCGGGAAGGGCGGTGAGCAGCATCCGTTGGTGCATCCAGGCCGTGAGCCGCTCCTCGTCGGCCTTCGGCAGCACCACCTCCGCGGCCCAGGTCGGAGCGAGCGACAGCTCCTCGAGCAGGAGGCCGGCCAGCACGCGGCGGAGGCGGGAGACGCCCGTGCGGTAGAGGTCCTGACGGCGGATGCGGTTGCGCAGCATCCGCGCGGCGCCGACGTCGAGCAGGGTCCGGCCGTCGTGCACCGCGCCGCCGAGGCCGAGCGGCGTGGTCGTCCACCACGCGTACAGCCCGGGCGCGCCCGGGAGGTCGGCGACGGTCGCGTCGAGGTCGCCGGGGGTGGCGGCGAGCAGGGCGGCGGCCTCGTCGGGGGTCACGGCGCGAGTCTGCCGTGGCCGACGGGGTCGCGACGTCGACGGTGTGACGTCACTGCCACTGGATGACAGCAACGACGCGCTGTCACGACGAGGGTCGGCGAGGATGTGGAGATCCTGCCACTGGATGACAGCAACGACGCTTCGCTGTCATGGCGCGGCGGTCCGGGCCCGCAACGACCCCGCCAGCACCACCGCGCCCACGGCCGCCACCGGCACGAGCAGGAGCCCCGTGCCGACCGTAGACGCGTCCGCGATCCCGCCGATCAGGGGCGGGGTCACGAGGAAGCCGAGGCGGGCGAGGAACCCGACGACGGCGATGCCGTCCCCGGCGCGCACCCCCGGGACGTCGCCCGCCGCCGCGAAGGCGAGCGGGAAGAGGGTCGCGACGCCGAGCCCCGCGACCGCCCAGCCGACGACGGCCGCGACCGGGTGCGCCACGAGCAGTGCCACCGCCAGTGCGACCGCGGCCACGAGCGCCCCGAGCCGGGCGATCCGGACGGCCCCGAACCGGTCGACCACGCGGTCGCCGCCGACCCGGCCCACCGTCATGAAGACCTGGAACGCGACGAAGGGCAGGCCCGCGACGAAGGCACCGGCCCCGAGGTCGTCGCGCAGGTACACCGCGCCCCACGAGGCCGACGAGTCCTCCACCGCACCCGAGCACACCATCAGCCCGGCGATCGCGAGCAGCCCGACGACGGCGGGCCGCGACCGCAGCACCGCGCGGACGCCCACGGAGGGTTCCTCGAGGTCGTGCGGCGGGTCCGGGACCGTGAACACCCACGCCGCCGCCGACGTCACCACGAGGACGACCGTGACCGCTGCGAGGTGCCACCCGATCGGCACCCCGAGCCCGGCCGCCCCCGCCCCGAGCAGCCCGGCCCCGACCGCCGCCACGCTCCACGTCGCGTGCAGCCCGTTGATGATCGAGCGGCCGTAGCGGCCCTGGACGACGAGGCCCTGCGCGTTCATCGCCGCGTCCGTCCACGCGTCGGTGACCCCGAGGACGAACAGCACCGCCGCGAGCGCCCACCACGCCGGCGCCACCGCCACGAGCGGGAGCAGCAGGGCGCCGAGCAGCGAGATCGACGCGGCGACCCGCCCGCTGCCGAACCGCGCGATCAGGGGTCCGGCGAGCACCCCGACCAGCAGCGCCGCCGCGGGGAACGCCGCGATGGCGGTCCCGAGCTCGGCGTCGGAGAGCCCCAGGCCGTCGCGCAGTGTCGGGAAGCGGGGGACCAGCGAGTTGTAGGTCGCGCCGTTGACCGCGAACAGCGCCATGACCGCGCCCCGGGCCCTGCGGTCGACCGGGACCGTGACGACGTCAGAAGGCATACCGGACCGTCAGCCAGGGCGCGTGCACGCCGATCAGCTCGCGCATCCGCGCGACGGCCCGGCGCTTGACGTCCACCCGGTAGCGCACGTTGTCCTGGCCGTTCTGGGAGGTCTTGCGCTCCTGCGCCTCCGGGCGCCAGAGCACGTCCTCGGCCTTCGGGTGCCAGCCCAGGTTGACCTCGTGCAGCCCCTCGTTGTGGGTGAGCAGGATGACCTCGCACGCCGCCTGGGCCTTCGCCGCGGGGGAGAGCCGGTCGGTCAGCTCGTCGAGCAGCGTCGCCCACCGGCGCTGCCAGCCCTCGCGCAGGACGACGGGGGAGAAGTTGAGGTGGACCTCGTAGCCCGCCGTCAGGAAGTCGTCGACGGCGCCGATGCGCTCGTCGATCGAGGAGGTCCGCAGGTCGAGCAGCTGCGCGTCCTCCGGCGGCATGAGCGAGAAGCGGACGCGGGTGGAGCCCTGCGGGTCGAGGTCGAGCAGGGCGCGGTTGACGTACTTCGTCGCGAACGACGCCTGGGCCCCGGCGAGCCCCCGGAAGTGCGCCACGGCGTCCGCGACCGCGTCACTGACCAGCGCGTCGACCGAGCAGTCGGAGTTCTCCCCGAGGTCGTAGACCCACGCGGTGCCGCACTGGTTCGGCTCGGGCTTGGGGCCGGTCCGCGCGAGGTGGCGGGTGACGGCGCGCAGGATGGCGTCGACGTTGGTGAACACCGTGATCGGGTTCGCGTAGCCCTTGCGGCGCGGCACGTAGCAGTAGGCGCAGGCCATCGCGCAGCCGTTCGCCGACGACGGCGCGATGAAGTCCGCGGACCGTCCGTTGGGTCGCACCGCGAGCGACTTCTTCTCGCCGAGCACGAGGTTCTCGGCCTTGACCCGCACCCACCGCGACACGTTGCCGGCGTTGCCGTGCAGCTCCGGGATGGCCCAGTGGGAGTCGACCTCGCGGACCTCGGCGTCGGGGAACCGGGCGAGCACCTCCTGGCCCCGCATCGAGCACAGCGACGCGGGCTCGGCCCAGACCGTGCGGATGTCGAGAAGGTCTAGCCCGTCCATGTGTCCGAGCGGCGCGCCACCGCGTAGGTCTCCTCGATCGCGGCGGCGGTGAGCCGGTCGCCGCGGCTGCGCAGCGCCCGGGCCAGGTCGCCGGCGCGGGTCACGATCACCCCGCGGGGGCGGCTGTGGTTCACGATCGTCGCGCCGACCACCACGACGACGGGTGTGACCGCCGGCGGGTTGAGCACCTCCTCGAAGCCCGCGGCGAGCGCGATCCCCTCGGCGAGTCGGTCGGCGACCTCCTCGCCGAGCGTGCGGATCCGGGCGAGGTCGACGTGCTGCCCGTCGACCTCGAGGCCGTCGCTGGAGGCGTGGACCTTGGAGCCGGGCTGCGGTCGGTCCTCGAGCACGAACACCCCGCCGGGGCAGATGACGAGGTGGTCGAGGGTCACCGTCTCGCGGCCGACCACGAGGTCGATCCCGTGCAGCATCCGCCAGCGGGCGGCGCGCCCGAGCCGCGTCGACACCGGTGCGGCGAGCTCCCGGCTCAGCGACTGGGCCACCTCGAGGCGCGCGTCGGCCTGCCGCCGCAGGGCGACGTCGTCCTCGCGCCGTCCTTCCCGCCGGGCCTGGGCGGCCCGCCGGGCGAGGCCGTGATCGGGGGTGTACCGCGCGAAATCGACCCAGTCCAGCGCCGGGCGCTGCCCGCTCCGTCCGTGCCCGGCCGCGCGGGGCCCGCCGTCGTCGAACGCGTCGAAGCGGTAGCCGTCGGCGGAGTCCGCCGACCAGCCGCCGGCGGGCGTCGGCACGCCCGCCTCCAACGCCGCCGCCGGACGGCGGATCGGCTCCGCCTCGCGCGCGGGCGCGTCCCGGTCCGGGCCGGTGCCGCGCGGCCGCGGGAAGCTCAGGGTGTCGCGCATGCGCCGCCGTCGGCTCGGCGGCCGCAGCGGTGCCCCGTCCTCCCCGAAGCCGGGGAAGGGGTCGAGGCCGTGCGCGGCCAGCCACTCGTCGAGCTCCGCGGTGAACGTCGCGCGGAAGGCGGGCGGGACGTCGCTGACCTCGCCGGTCTCCAGGTCGTAGTCGCCGAGGCGGCTGCCGTACGGGGAGATGACGACGACCTTGTCCCCCCGTCCGAGACGGTTGCGGCGGGCCGGCATCAGGGCTCGACCCCCGACCCCGTCGCTCCGTTCGCCCCGGCCCGTCCGTCGAGCCAGCGCGTGATGTTGTCGTGCTCGATCCGCGTCAGCTGCCGCACCCCGTCGACCACCGCGCCCTCGACGAACACCCCCGCGAAGGGGATCGTCACCGAGACGGCCACGTCCACGTCGAGCACGCAGGCCGTCGGGTCGCCACCCACGCCGTCCACCGACATCGTCCCCTCCGCCCGGACCGGCGCCCGGGGCACGCTCACCTCGACCGTGCCCGCGCACCGATCGTCCGACAAGTGCCATCGCTCGGTGCGCCGCAGCACCAGTCCGCCGGTCAGCAGCCGCCCGATCGCGGGCGGCACCTGACCGGTCGGCACCGGCTGGCGCACCACCACCTCCAGGCGTGAGCCGTGCACCTCGTGGCGCTCCACCTCGCCCCCGCCGCCCGCGTCGAGCCGGGCCCGGTGGAAGTCCGGGTCGGCGAGCGCGCGGGCGAAGGCGGCGACGGGGTGGTGGTACTCCCGGCCGGCCTGGAGACGGGTCGTCACATCAGGACATTGTGCCCGGCCGGGGCACACTGGACCTCGTGTCGGACGCGCGCGTCGGGAGCGGGGGGCGATCTCCGGGTGCCGCCACGATCCTGCACGCGGACCTCGACGCGTTCTACGCCTCGGTCGAGCAGCGGGACGATCCCGGGCTGCGCGGCCGGCCCGTCCTCGTGGGCGGCGGCGTGGTGCTGGCCTGCAGCTACGAGGCGAAGCGCGCGGGGGTGCGCACGGCCATGAACGGCCGGCAGGCGCGCGCCCTGTGTCCCGACGCCGTCGTCGTGCCCGCGCGCATGGAGGCGTACTCCGCGGCGTCGAAGGACGTGTTCGCGATCTTCCGGGACACGACCCCGCTGGTGGAGGGGCTGTCGATCGACGAGGCGTTCCTCGAGGTGGGAGGCCTCGCCCGGCTCGTGGGGAGCCCGCGCGACATCGCGGCGCGGCTCCGGGGTCGGGTGCTCGCCGAGGCGGGGCTGCCCATCACGGTCGGGGTCGCGCGGACGAAGTTCCTCGCGAAGGTGGCCAGCGGGGTCGCCAAGCCCGACGGGCTGCTGGTGGTGGAGCCGGACGCCGAGCGCGAGTTCCTGCACCCGCTGCGGGTCGAGCGGCTGTGGGGCGTGGGGACGGTGACGGCCGCGAAGCTGCACGGGATGGGGATCCACACGGTCGCCGACGTGGCCGACCTCGGCGAGTCCGCGCTCGTGTCCCTGCTCGGCCCCGCGGCCGGGCACCACCTGCACGCCCTCGCGACGTTCTCCGACCCGCGCCGCGTCACGCCCGGCGTGTCCCGCCGCTCCATCGGCTCGCAGCGCGCGCTCGGCAACCGCCGCCGCAGCCCCGAGGAGCTGGACACGATCCTCGCCGGCATCGTCGACCGGCTCGCCCGCCGCCTGCGCGACGGCGGCCGTACCTGCCGCACCGTCGTGCTCCGGCTGCGGTTCGGCGACTTCACCCGCGCCACCCGGTCCCACACGTTGCGCACCGCCACCGACCGCACCGCACCGCTCGACGCCGCCGCCCGCGAGCTGCTCGATGACGCGATGACGATGATCCTGCAGAAGGGGATCACGCTGATCGGGCTGTCGCTGGCCAACCTCGACCGCGACGGGCGCGAGCAGCTCGAACTCCCCCTCGAGGAGCGTGAGGACCCGCACACGGCGCTCGCGGGCGCCGGACCCGAGCGCGACCCGGCGGCCCTCGACTCCGCCCTCGACGCCGTCCGCGCCCGCTTCGGCTCCGCGGCGGTCGGCCGCGCGACGCAGCTCGGCCGCGACCCGGGGGTCTCGGTGCCGGTCCTGCCCGAGCACGAGTGACCCCTTCCCGACGACGGGTCGGGCCGGGTCGGGTCTCCCGGAGCTGCCGCGAGCGTGACGTCGGGCAGGCCGGAACGGCCCGAAACCTGCGTGGTGCAGAACCTCGCGAGACGGCGTGGATCTCGGCCTGCGGGTGTCTCCGTCTGAGACACCAACTGCTGTCAGTACCCACTCGTCGCACCGCTCTACCGGCCTGACCAGCGACGAACGGTCATTCGGGCGGGTTCGACGGCGATGTGCAGCATCTGCACATCCAAACGGTGATGTTGACCACAGACCCTCCGGCCGCGTTCAGTGACCCAGGTCTCGCCGAGGAGCACCGCTCCGGCGAGGCCACCGGGCCCCCCACCACAGCGGGCCCGTCCGACCGGGTCGTCGTGACCCGGTAGCACCGTCGGCGGAGAGGAGACGCGATGTCGGACCAGACCCGTTCCGGCGGCCGCTCCCTCAAGACCGCCGCGGAGGCTCTCGCGGCCCTGCGCTACCTGGCGGCGGCCCGCGACGGCGTCACCGCCGAGGGCCTGGGCACCGAGATCGGCAAGAGCTCCGCCACCGCGCGGTACCTGCTGAACACCCTGTGCCAGGAGGGCTACGCCCGGCGCGACGGCCACACCGGGGTGTACCGCCTCAGCGACGCCCCGCCGTGGGGCGACCCGTGGGGCACGGCCGAGGACACCGACGCGGACACCACCGAGGACGGGGAGACCCCGAACGCCCCGGAGCCGGTGGCCGACGGCCTGCGCCCGCTGCGCCGCGAGGACGACCCGGTGAGCCGCTACGAGCTGCCCGAGAGCCTGGCCGACGCGGTCACCGAGCTGTACTGGCGCACGCGGCAGCGGTCCTACCTCGCGCGCTGGGACGGCGACGCGACCGTCATCGTCGACGCCCGGGGGCACCAGGGCCTGGCCCGCATCCCCGACCTGCGCGAGCGCATCCCGGTCGCCCAGGCCCACGCGCTCGCGGTGACGAAGGCGCTGGTCGCGACCTCCTCGGAGATCGAGGAACTGCTCCTCGCCCAGCCCGACCGCACGGCGTTCACCGCCACCACGATCACCACGACGCCCGGGCTCGAGCAGGAGTTCGCCCGGGTGCGCCGCGACGGCGTGGCCGTCGACCGGGAGGAGTTCGCCGAGGGCTTCTGCTGCGTCGGCGCACCGATCGTCGCCCCCGACGGCCGGGTCGCCGCGAGCATCGCGGTCTCCAGCCCGGCCCGGCGGTTCGCCCAGGACGGCGACGCCCTGACCACCGCGGTCCGGGAGGTGGCCGCCACCGCGATGCGCGAGTGGCGGGCCCGGGTCGCGGCCGTCCGGACCGACGACGAGGAGGTGAGGCCGGCGTAGCTCACCCGGACCGCACCGCGGTCCACCCGCACGACCCAGACGAAGAACATCAGCCCTTTCCGAGGAGGAAAGCATGAGCCGTCAGAGCTTGGCGAAGGCTCACCAGAAAATCCAGGAACTCTCCTGGGAGCCGCAGTACCACGAGCCGTACATGAAATACGGCACGGACTACACCTTCCGCAAGGCCGCCAAGAAGGACCCGCTGAAGCAGGTCCTCCGGTCCTACTTCCCCATGCAGGAGGAGAAGGACAACCGCGTCTACGGCGCGTCCGACGGCGCGATCCGCGGCAACATGTTCCGCCAGGTGCAGGAGCGCTGGCTGGAGTGGCAGAAGCTCTTCCTGTCGATCATCCCGTTGCCCGAGATCTCGGCGGCGCGGTCGATGCCGATGCTGTTCCAGGCGGTTCCGAACCCGGAGCTGCACAACGGCCAGGCGATCCAGATGATCGACGAGGTCAGGCACTCGACGATCCAGCAGAACCTCAAGCGCCTGTACATGAACAACTACATCGACCCGGCGGGGTTCAACAACACCCTCCGGAACTTCCACTCGGACTACTGCGGCACGATCGGGCGGCAGTTCGCCGAGGGCTTCATCACCGGTGACGCGATCACCGCGGCCAGCATCTACCTGACGATCGTCGCCGAGACGGCCTTCACGAACACCCTGTTCGTGGCCATGCCCGGTGAGGCGGCCGCCAACGGTGACTACCTGCTGCCGACGGTGTTCCACTCGGTCCAGTCCGACGAGTCGCGCCACATCTCGAACGGCTACGCCACGCTGCTCATGGCGCTGTCGGACGAGGACAACCGCCAGCTCCTCGAGCGCGACCTGCGGTACGCGTGGTGGAACAACCACCGCGTCGTCGACGCCGCCATCGGCACGTTCATCGAGTACGGCACCAAGGACCGCCGCAAGGACCGCGAGTCCTACGCGGAGATGTGGCGTCGCTGGATCTACGACGACTACTACCGGGCCTACCTGCTGCCGCTCGAGAAGTACGGCCTGGTGATCCCCCACGACCTCATCGAGGAGTCGTGGAACCAGATCTGGAACAAGGGCTACGTCCACGAGGTCGCGCAGTTCTTCGCCACCGGTTGGGTCGCCAACTACTGGCGCATCGACGGCATGACCGACGAGGACTTCGAGTGGTTCGAGTACAAGTACCCGGGCTGGTACGACCGGTACGGCAAGTGGTGGGAGAACTACAACCGGCTCTCGCGGCCGAACGGCCACCACGCGATCGTCGCCGAGGACGTCGACTACGTGTACCCGCACCGCTGCTGGACCTGCATGGTCCCCTGCCTGGTGCGTGAGGACATGGTCGTCGACAAGGTGGACGGCCAGTGGCGCACCTACTGCCACGAGGCCTGCCGCTGGACCGACGCCGTCGCGTTCCGGCCCACCTACGAGGGTCGCGACACGCCCAACATGGGCAAGCTCGTCGGCCACCGCGAGTGGGAGACGCTGTACCACGGCTGGAACTGGGCCGACGTCATCCAGGACATGGGCTTCGTGCGCGACGACGGCAAGACGCTCACGGCGCAGCCGCACCTGGACCTCGACCCGAAGAAGATGTGGACGCTCGACCACATGCGGCGCATGCCGCACGTGGCCAGCCCGAACGTCATCCTCAACGAGATGAGCGACTCGGAGCGCGAGGCGTTCGTGGCGGACTACAACGCTCAGGGCCCGGCCGGCCGTCCGGCCAACGCCACGTCCTGATCCGTTGTCCTAGTCCGTCGACGGACGAGCAGTAACCCGCGGGGGGCCGGTGATCCCGGTCCCCTGCGGCGTCCTCCGGGCAGGTGCGTCGATCCCGCCGCGGACCTCCCGCTTCTCCTCCCGCAGTTCCGGTCCCGGCCGTGCTCCGTCCCCGACCGGGTGGAGCCGCCAACCCCTCTCTCCAGGAGTTCATCCGATGGGTGACAAGCACCTCGTCCGGTTCGAACCGGTGGGCATCGAGATCGAGGTCGACGAGGACCAGACGATCCTGCGCGCCGCGTTCGAGCAGGGTGTCCAGCTCATGCACGGGTGCAAGGAAGGGCAGTGCGCCGCGTGCAAGTCCTTCGTCCTCGAGGGCGACATGGACGAGATCGAACTCGATCGGTACTCGACCTTCGCCCTGCCCGACATGGAGCGCGAGGAGGGGCAGACGCTCCTCTGCCGCGCCCACGCCTACGACGACCTCGTCATCGAACTCCTCAACTACGACGAGGAGGTGCTGCGCTCCGGGCTCCCGGTGCGTCGCGGCACGGTCGAGGTCATCTCCAACGAGCCCGTCACCCACGACATGCGCCACCTGGTCGTCCAGCAGGTGGCCGGGGAGGACATCAAGTTCTTCCCCGGTCAGTACATGGACTTCATCCTGCCGGACTCCGGTGAGAGCCGGTCGTTCTCGATGGCGAACACCCCGAACCGGGAGGGGCGGTTCGAGTTCGTCATCAAGATCTACCCGGACGGCCTGTTCTCGCAGTTCCTGTCGAACGAGGTGCAGGCGGGGGACAAGCTGGAGGTCGAGGCGCCGTTCGGCACCTGCACCCTCCGCGAGAACCGCACCTCGGACATCATCTTCGTCGGAGGCGGGGCCGGCATGGCGCCCCTGCTCGGTCTGCTCCGCGCGCTCGCGGAGAAGGAGACCGGCCGGAAGGCGACGCTCTACTACGGCGCGCGCACGAAGGACGACCTCTGCTTCGAGGACGAACTGCGCGAGCTCGAGACCACACTCCCGGGCTTCCGGTACATCCCCGTCCTCTCCGATCACGAGGGCGAGGGCTGGGACGGCCTGACGGGACTCGTGACCGAGGCCGTCCGGACGCAGGAATCCGATCTGAAGGGGAGGGATGCCTATGTGTGCGGGCCGCCGCCGATGGTGGACGCGGCGATCGCACTGCTGAACCAACGCGGGGTCGACGAACGCAACATCTTCTTTGACAAGTTCACCACGACCGGAGAGCCGGAGGAGTAGGGCGACACATGACCACCACCGAGAACAGCGCGAGAAGCGTTCCGAAGCCGACATTCACCGATGCGGAGGCCGGGGCGAAAGAGTTCCCCGACTCCGGACCCTCGGCGCGGCGCTACAACTACTACAAGCCCGCGAAGCGCAAGCAGACCCACTACGAGGACGTCACCGTCGAGGTCCAGCCCGACCCGCGGCACTACCTCACGCAGGGCTGGATCTACGGCTTCGCCGACGGCTCGCGCGGCTACCCGCTGAACTGGACCAAGCTCAAGGCCTGGGGCGTCGACGAGCCCGAGCCCGAGCGCGGCCCCGGGTCCGGCGGCAAGCCGGTGCAGGACTGGCCCGCCCACGGCTGGCACGACTTCCGGGATCCCAACGAAGAGTGGGAACTCACGATGTATCGCTACAACGCGAACGTCGAGCGCCAGATCGGTCAGAACGTCGAGAACGCCCGCAACGCGAAGGCGTTCGACCAGTGGACCCAGAACTGGGTGCGCTTCGTCGAGCGGCACGTCGGCGCCTGGATGCACATCGAGCACATCTTCGGGCTCTACGTCTTCGCCGCGTGCAACCGCTCCGGCCCCACGAACATGCACAACACCGCGATGGCGGTGAACAGCGAGCACAAGATCCGTTTCGCGCAGGACCTCGCGCTCTACAACCTCACCCTCACCGAGGAGGTCGAGGGCTTCGACGGCGCCGCGCACCTCGACGCGTGGAACAACGACGCCGAGTGGCAGGGCGTGCGCAAGGTCGCCGAGGCGCTCACCGCGGTCGACGACGACTGGGGCGAGATGATCTTCGGCACGAACATCGTGTTCGAGCCGCTGCTCGGTGAGCTCTTCCGCTCGAACCTCGTGCAGCAGGCGGCCCCCGGCAACGGCGACTACGTCACCCCGACCGTCATGGGCGCCGGCGAGTACGACTTCGCGCAGCGCGACCTCCGCTGGACCCAGGCCTGCATGGGCCTGCTCACCCAGGACCGGGAGTTCGCCGACCACAACAAGCAGCTGATGCAGGGCTGGCTCTCGCACTGGGTGCCGCAGTGCCTCGAGGCCGCCCGCCAGCTCCAGCCGCTGTGGTCGCAGCCCGACGCCAAGCCGCCGCGGTTCGAGGACTCCCTCGACCGTGCCAAGAACCGTTTCGCCGGGATTCTCGCGGACCTCGGCCTCGACGCACCGAAGGAGCTCTCCCAGTGACCCAGTCGACGACGCGACCCAGTTTCGGCGGCGAGAGCCCCTTCAAGGTCGACAACTCCGAGTCCGGCATGGCCGGCGTGACCCTGATGAACAACCAGATCGGCGTGGTCGTGGCCGAGGTGATGGACCGCCAGGAGAACGTGACGGTCACGCACCTGCCCGCGATGATCCGCGTCGACTGCAAGGGTCGGATGGACTTCGTCTACGACGAGATTTCCGAGGCGCTCGGCGAGGAGGAAGGCTTCTACGACGCCGCGGAATTCGAGGAGAACATGTCGACGCACTACGGGAAGATGGTCCACATGGACGATCGGACCGTGATGTTCGGCAACATGGAGGAAGCGGCCGAATTCATCGGCGACATGCTCCCGCCCGTGGTGGGGAAATCCTGATCCCGGCAGTTCCCACCCGCTAGACGTCGGACCGCCGCCCGTCGACATTCGTCGCGGGAGATCGCCGGGCGGCGGTCCCGACATCCCTCCCACTCACGCCCGACGCCGATCCCAGACGAAAGGTTTACAGGCCATGGCCAAGGAACTGCGATTCGGAGCCGACGCTCGTCAGGCCCTGCAGGCGGGAGTGGACCAGCTCGCCGAGGCCGTCAAGTCGACGCTCGGCCCCAAGGGTCGCAACGTCATCCTCGAGAAGATCACCGGCACGCCCGAGGTGACCAACGACGGCGTCACGATCGCCCGCGAGATCTTCCTGCGCGACCAGTTCGAGAACATGGGCGCCCAGGTGCTGAAGGAAGCCGCCGTCAAGACCAACGACGTGGTCGGCGACGGCACCACCACCGCCACCGTCATCGCGCAGGCCATCGTCCGCGAGGGCCTCAAGGCCATCGGCCAGGGCGGCAACCCGGTGCTGGTCAAGCGCGGCGTCGACATCGCCGTGCAGAAGATCGTGGACCACCTGGCGACGGTGGCCCACGCCGTGGACGACGTCGAGTCGCTCTCGCGCGTCGCCTCGATCTCCGCCAACGACGACGAGTCGATCGGCCGCGTCGTGGCCCAGACCCTGCACACCGTGGGCGACGACGGCGTCATCACCGTCGACGACGGCCCCGTGCACGGCCTGCAGGTCGACTTCGTCGAGGACTTCGAGTTCGACAACGGCTACGTCTCGCCCTACCTCGTCACCGACCCCGGCTCGATGCTGGCGGTCCTCGACGACCCGTACCTGCTCTTCAGCGCCGAGAAGATCTCCGACGTCCGGTCGATCATGCCGGTGCTCGAGCGCATCATGCGCGACCCGCGGCCCCTGGTGATCATCGCCGAGAAGGTGGAGGGCTCGGCCCTCCAGATGCTGGTGCACAACCACGTCAACGGGCACCTCAAGGTCACCTGCATCCAGGCGCCGGGCTTCGGCGAGAAGCGCATCCACCTGCTCGAGGACATGGCCTCGCTCTGCGGCGGCAAGGTGCACTCGAAGGCCTCGGCGTTCTCGCTGGAGCAGATGGGGGCCGAACACCTCGGCCGCGCCACGCAGGTCCGCGCGACGAGCGACCAGACCGCGATCATCGGCGGCCAGGGCGACCCGGCCGCCCGCGAGCTGCGGGTCCAGCAGCTGACCCACGAGCGCGACCGCAGCACGATCGGCACCGACGAGGACTTCTTCAACGAGCGCATCGCGCGGCTCTCGGGCAAGGCCGCGATCCTGCAGGTCGGAGCGCCGACGAACGCCGAGCTCAAGGAGATCCGGCACCGCGTCGACGACTCCCTGCAGGCCACCCGGGCCGCGATGGCCGAGGGCATCGTGGCCGGCGGCGGCGCCGCGCTGCTGCACGCCGAGAGCGTCCTCGACGGCGTCGAGGTCAACGGCGACTACCGCACGGGCCGCGACATCGTCCGCGCCGCGCTCTCCGAGCCCGCCTACCTCATCGCGACGAACGCCGGCTACGACGGCCACGACGTGGTCAAGCAGGTGCGCGACATGGGCGTCGACGAGGGCTTCGACGCCCTCGAGGGACGCTTCGGCAACATGGTCGAGCTCGGCGTCATCGACCCGCTGCGGGTCGTGCGCTCCGCGCTGCAGAACGGCGCGTCGGTCGCCGGTCTCATCCTCACCACGAACTCGCTCGTGGCCGAGGAGCAGACGCCCTGGAACAAGGCGCTCATGACCGAGTACGGCCCCCTCGACGAAGGCATCCCGCAGCCCTCCCCGGACTCCAGCACACCCCAGTCGCTGGGCCTCGGCCCCTCGGTGGGCTGAGCGGAACAGGAACCCCGACGTCGAAGGAGCAGCACCGTGAAGGCCGTCCGCGTCCACCAGTACCAGCAGGACCCGTCGATCGACGACATCGCCGAGCCCAAGCTCCAGGGCCCGCTCGACGTCATCGTCAAGATCGGCGGGGCCGGTGTCTGCCGCACCGACCTGCACATCGTCAACGGGGACTGGGAGGCGATCCAGAACCCCGACCTGCCCTACGTCATCGGCCACGAGAACGCCGGGTGGGTGCACGAGATCGGGGACGCGGTCACCAACGTCAAGGTCGGTGACACGGTGATCCTGCACCCGCAGCCGTCCTGCGGGCTGTGCCTCGCCTGCCGGGCGGGGCGGGACATGCAGTGCACCGGCGACGCGTTCTTCCCGGGCCTGTCGAACAACGACGGCGGCATGGCCGAGTACCTGCGCACCACCGCGCGGGCCTGCGTGAAGCTCAACCCGGACACGAACCCGGCCGACGTGGCCGCGCTGGCCGACGCCGGCATCACGGCCTACCACGCGGTGCGCAAGTCGGTGCCCTACCTGTTCCCCGGGACGACGGCGGTGGTCCAGGGGGTCGGCGGGCTCGGCCACATCGCGGTGCAGGCGCTCTCCGCCCTGACCGCCACGAAGATCATCGCGGTGGACCGGAACCCGGCCGCGCTGGAGCTGGCCAAGCAGATCGGCGCCGAGGAGACGGTCGTCGCCGACGGCAATCAGGTGCAGGCCGTGCAGGACCTCACCGGCGGCGGCGCCACCGTCGTCTTCGACTTCGTCGCCGAGCAGGGCGCCGAGCAGGACGCCTGGGCCATGACCGGCCCCGCCGGCTACTGCTTCGTCCTCGGCTACGGCGGCCAGTTCACCGCCCCCACCCTGGATTTCGTGGCGGGCGAGAAGAACGTCATCGGCAACATCGTCGGGACCTACAACGACCTCGCGGAACTGATGGTCCTCGCCCAGGCGGGGAAGGTCACGCTGCACACCGTGCAGTACCGCCTCGACCAGGCCCTCGACGCCCTGCACGACCTCGACGCCGGCAAGGTCCGCGGCCGCGCCATTCTCGTGCCCTAGAGAGAACGACCGCACGAATCAACCACCACAACAGCTGCGGAGGAATCCATGTACGAGAAGGACGGGGAGAAGTACTTCGTCGTCGACTCCCACATGCACTACTGGGACGCGTCCCCGGAGAACTGGGTCGAGGGCGCCGAGCAGTACGCCAAGGGCTGGATCGAGTGCTTCCACGCCTACCAGGGGCTCGGCCCGGCCGAGACGCACCAGCCGATCGAGGAGTTCCAGAAGGTCTCCGAGGAACAGCTGATGCGCGAGGAGTTCGAGGAGGGCCACGTCGACGTCGCGATCTTCCAGTCGACGTACCTGCGCGAGTGGTACAAGAACGGCTTCAACACCACCGAGCGCAACGGCTCGCTCTTCGAGAAGTACCCGGACAAGTTCCGCGTGAACACCCGCTTCGACCCGCGTGACGGCGACGCCGGGATGCGCGAGTTCGAGGAGAACACGAAGCGCTTCGGTGCGATCGGCGCGAAGCTCTACACCGCGGAGTGGAACGGTGACTCGCGCGGCTTCAAGCTGACCGACCCGGAGTGCTACCGCTTCCTCGAGCGGGCCCAGGAACTCGGCATCAAGAACATCCACGTCCACAAGGGCCCGACGATCTGGCCGCTGGACAAGGACGCCTTCGACGTCTCGGACGTCGACCACGCGGCGACGGACTTCCAGGGTCTGAACTTCGTCGTCGAGCACGTGGGCCTGCCGCGTATCGAGGACTTCTGCTTCATGGCGACGCAGGAGCCCAACGTCTACGCCGGCCTCTCGGTGGTCATCGGCGGCCTCATGCACGCCCGCCCGCGCTTCTTCGCCAAGGTCATGGGCGAGCTGCTGTTCTGGGTCGGCGAGGACAAGATGACCTTCGGCTCGGACTACAACATCTGGACGCCGAAGTGGCAGGTCGAGGGCTTCGTCGACTGGACGTTCCCCGACTCCGACGACTTCGCGGACTACCCGCGGCTCGGCACCGACGGCAAGAAGAAGATCCTCGGCCTCAACGCCGCCAAGCTCTACGGCATCGAGGTGCCCGAGGAGTGCCGCCTGCCCGCCCCCGGTGAGGGCGCTCAGCTCGTCGAGGATCGCGAGGTGGCCCAGGCATGAGCCTCTCCTTCCTCACCCGCCCGACGGCCGAGGAGGTCGTCGGGCGGGTGTGGGAGGCGTTGCGCACCGTGCGCGACCCGGAACTCGACACCGACGTCGTCTCGCTGGACTTCGTGGCCTCCGTCGAGGTCACCGACGCCGATCCCGGCCCGGTCGCGCACGTCACGCTGCGCCTGCCCACCTACTTCTGCGCCCCGAACTTCGCGTTCCTCATGGTCGCCGACGCCTGGGACGCGGTGTCCACCGTCGACGGACTGGCCGACGTCGAGGTCGTCCTCATCGACCACTTCGCCTCCGACGCCATCAACGCCGGTGTCGCCGCGCGGGCGGGCTTCGTGCACTCCATGGCCGGCACCGAGGTCGGCGAGGCCGTGGCCGAGCTGCACGAACTGCGCCGCACGTTCACCGAGCGGGCCCTCATGGCCGGTACCGACCTCGTCGTCCGCCCGCTGATGCGCGACGGTGCGACCCCCGAGCAGGTCGCCGCGATGACGCTCGGCGAGGCCCCGCCCTCGGCGGACCTCGAGCGGCTCCGCGCCCGTCGTCGGGAACTGGGGATCCCCGCCGGGGACACCGACCCGCTGGTCGTCGACCCCTCCGGGGCCACCGTCGGCGTCGAGGCGCTGCCGCTGCACCTGCGCAAGGCGCGCAGCTACCAGGTCGGCGTGGACGCCAACACCAGCATCTGCCGCGGCCAGCTCGCGGTGCGCTACGGGCTGTGACGCCGCTCCTCCACCACCACCGTCAAGGAGGGATCGCGTCGTGACCGACGTGGCACCACGCACCGTCCGTCGGATCGGGTCGCCGGCGGCCGCCGCTCTCGCCGACCTCGCCTCGATCTTCGACGACCTGCAGACCGTGCTGCTCTGCTGCGAGCGCCTCGTGGCCGAGCTGCGGCCGGGCCTGGCCAAGCAGCACGACGAGGTCGTCGTCGAGTCCCTATGGACCACCGCCCTGATCTCCTACTCCCGCTGCTTCGCGGGTGGGGAGCGGGGGATGGGGCTCACCGAGGACGACGTCGAGGGGCTCGAGCTCAAGGGCGAGAAGCTCGCCTGGCACCGCATGCTGCGGCGCCTGAAGAAGCACTACGCCGACCCGGCCGCGAACCCCCGCGAGACGTTCACGGTGGGCGTCGCGGTCGCCGACGGCGTCCCCGCGGGCGTCGCCATCACCTCGGCCCACCAGGATCCGGTCGACGAGCAGACCGTGCGGCAGACCGGGGCGCTGGCGTTCGCGCTGTCGAAGCTCGTGGACGCCCGGATCGCCCAGCACCAGGCGACCGTCCTCGAGGGCGCGCAGGCGCTGTCGGCGAAGGAGCTGGAGACGCTCGACGAGATCGAGGTGACCGGTGACGGCGCCCCGCCGCCGCGGCCGGAGGACGACGCGGAGGGACGGTCATGAGCGACGCCGGGCAGGGCACGGAGAAGTTCAACCCGTGGTCCGTGGTCCACCTCGTCTTCGACCACCTCGCGGCGCAGGGCCTGCACCCCGTGCTGGGGGAGGTGGGGGACCCCTCCGAGCCGGCCGCCGAGCTGCTGCGGGCGATGGGGATCACCCCGGGCGACCCGTCGTGGGCGCGCGGGCAGGACGCGGAGCAGATCCAGGACCAGCTGGCCGAGATCCGTGCCCTGTTCGACCCGGTGCCGGGCGAGCGCAGCGACGGGGGATCGGCTCCGGGCGGGCGGAGCGACGAGGGGTCGGCTGCGGGCGGGCGGAGCGGCGGGGTGCCGGCGCAGGGGGAGCGCTGAGCCGTGGAGGAGCTCCACCTCGTGACGATGGTGGTCCACCGGGTGACGCGGGAACCGCTCGCCGTCCTCGCCGACGCGGCCGAGGACCGCTGCCTCGTGGTGGCGGTCCGCCGCCCGCAGGCCGAGATCATGGCGGCCGGCCCGCACCCGGCGCGCGACGACGACTCGCGCCTCACCCAGGACGTGGTCGCCGACGTCGCGGCGGCGCTCGGCCGCTTCCTGACCGGCGCGGAGATCACCGACCTGGTCGACGAACGCTTCCGCGCCGCACTGCGGCTCGACGACGGGACGACGGTCCCGGTCCGGCCGAGCGACGCGCTCGCCGTGGCGATCCGTGATGCACTACCGATCACGGTCGCCGACCACGTGATGGCGGAGGCCGGTCAGTCCTGGCGCGAACTGCAGGGCGACCAACCCCATCCCCAGAGCGTGGAGGTCGACGAGATGCGGGCGTTCCTCGACCAGGTGACCCCCGACGACTTCCGCTCCGACGACGGCGGCGGCGGCGACCGGTGATGTTCCGGCGTTCGCCGGTCGCCCTCGCGGGGCCGGCGTTCATCGCCTCGGTCGCCTACGTCGACCCGGGCAACGTGGCCACGAACTCCGTGGCCGGCGCGACATCGGGCTACGCGCTGGCGTGGGTGGTCGTCGGCGCCGGGCTGATGGCGATGCCCGTCCAGTACGTCGCGGCGAAGGTCGGGATCGCCTCCGGGCGCAGCGTGCCGCGGGCCGCCAAGGAGACGATGAGCCGGCCCACCCGGATCCTCATGTGGCTGCAGGCCGAGATCGTCGCGATGGCCACCGACGTCGCGGAGTTCCTCGGGGCCGCCGTCGGGCTGCAGTTGCTCTTCGGGCTCGGTCTGCCGGCGTCGGGCCTGATCACGGCGGTGATCTCGTTCGCCGTCCTCGCGCTGCAACGGCGGGGGCACCGGCCGTTCGAGATCGGCATCATCGCCTTCCTCGCGTTCGTCGTCGCCGGCGTCGCGTTCCAGCTGGCCGCCGTCGGGATCGACCCGGGCGGGCTGGCCGCGGGGTTGGTGCCCGGCCTCGCGGACCCGGGGCAGCTCGTGCTCGCGGTCGGGATCGTGGGTGCGACCGTCATGCCGCACGCCATCTACGCGCACTCCGCGCTGACCGCGGGCCGCGTGCGCGGGGTCGGGCGGTCCGGACGGGCGCGGCTCCTCGGCTTCCAACGCACCGAGGTGGTCGCGGCCCTGTCGATCGCGAGCCTGGTCAACCTCGCGATGCTGCTCGTCGCCGCCGGGGTGTTCGGCGGGACCCCGGCCGCACCCGGCGTCGACGGTCTCGAGGCCGCCCACGCGGGGCTCGGGCAGCTCGCCGGAGGTGCCGTGGCGCTCGCGTTCGCGGTGACCCTGCTCGCGAGCGGGCTGTCGTCCGCGGCGGTCGGTACCTACTCCGGCCAGGTGGTCATGGAGGGGTTCGTCGACGTCCGCCTGCCGCTGCCGGTCCGCCGGCTCGTGACGATGCTGCCGGCGCTGGTCCTGCTCGCGGTGGGGGTCAGCCCGACGGCGGCGCTGGTCGGCAGCCAGGTGGTGCTCTGCTTCGGGATCCCGTTCGCGCTCTACGCCCTGCTGCGGGTGGCCCGTGACCGGCGGCTCCTCGGCGAGGAGGCGATCGGGGTCCCGATGCAGGCGGTGCTGGGGCTCATCAGCGCCGTGGTGGTGACGCTCGACGTCGTCCTCGTCGTGGACACGTTCACGGGGTGAATCCCAGGTGTCTCGGATCGAGACGCCAGGACCGTTCACCGTGGGCCGGATCACCTCTAGCATCGCCGGTTGCGCATCCATGGACGTCGGCCGTCACCGACGCGGTGCAGGCGCAAGGGCGAGGTGGCCGATGACCGACCAGAGCGGTGTCCACCTCGACCGCGCCCGCGAGCGGTTCCTCGGCGACGGCACCCTCGACACCGGGCTCCGCCCGGAGATCATCCGCTCCTGGGAACGGTCGCTGCGCGCCGGCGTCGACGCCGACGAACTCTCGCTGCCCTACGACCCCGACCTCGACTTCGACGGCAGCCTCGTGCACTGCGCCCGGCCCGTCCTCGACGACCTCGCGGACCGCCTCTCCGGGATGTCGGTCGCCGTCGTGCTCTCCGACGCGGACGGCCACGTGCTCGACCGCCGGGTCGGGGAGGGGGAGCTGCAGCGCCGGCTCGACGCGATCTCCCTCGCGCCGGGCTTCAGCTACGCCGAGGAGTTCGCGGGCACCAACGGCGTCGGGACCGCCCTGGAGGGCGACCGGCCCGCCATGGTCATCGGGGCGGAGCACTTCACCGACCGGCTGCGGGCCTTCGCCTGCGCGGGTGCCCCCGTCCACCGGCCCGAGGGCGGACTCGCCGGCATCCTCGACGTCACCTGCCTCGCCGCCGAGGCCAACGACCTCATGCGGTTCCTCGCCCAGCAGGCGGCGCGCGACATCGAGGAGGTCCTGCGCGAGCGCGGCGGGTCCGGCTCGCGGGCGGTGATGTCGGCGTTCCGGGCGGCCTGCGCGCGGGTGTCGGGGCCGGTGATCGCCCTGGGCGACGACTTCGTGATCGCGAACCGGGCGGCCGAGGACACCCTCTCCGTCGGGGACCGGGATCTCGTCGCCCGGTTCGCCGCCGAGTACCGCCGGCTCGGTCCCAGCGAGGAACGCGCCCTGCTCGACGACGGGCCGGTGCGCCTGCTGATCACCCCGGCGCCCGCCGACCGTCCGGCCGGGGTGGTGGTCGAGGTGGTGCGCAGCACGAGCACGCTGCGGCTGGCGCACGCCGCCGCGACGGGGCTGCCGCGGGCGGCCACGATCTCCACGCTGCCGGGCCCGGCCACGCACCGTGAGCGCCCGCTGGCCGGGCTCGCCGGGTCCACCCGCTCGTGGCGGTCCACCAGCGCCGCGCTGCGCACGGCCGCGACCGCGGTGCGCAGCACGCTCGTGCTCGGCGAGACCGGCGTCGGGAAGCTCGCCGCGGTGCGGGCGGCGCACCGGGAGATCCGGCCGGCCGCGCGCCTCGTCGTGGTGGATCCGGACGGCGCCGACGCCGCGGAGGACCTGGCGGCGGTGGCCGACGACCTCGGCGAGCCCGCCACCGTCGTCGTCCGGCGGATCCAGGGCCTGGACGAGAACGGGGCGGACGCCCTCGCCGAGCTGCTGGCCGACGTCCCGTCCGAGGTGTGGGTCGTCGGTCTCGTCACCGGCGACGCGGTCCCGTCCGGTCGGCCGGTCCACGCCGTGCTCGCCGCGTTCGAGGGCTCCGTCGTGGTCGAACCGCTGCGGCGCCGACCCGAGGACGTCGCGCCGCTGGTGGACGCGCTGCTGGCCCGGCTCGCCCCCGGGCGGCGGGTGCGGTGTACGCCGGAGGCCCTCGCGCTGCTCGGCGGCGCCCGGTGGCCGGGCAACGTCGCACAGCTCTCCGACGTGCTGCGACGTGCCCTGGCGGCACGCCCGGCGGGCGACATCGAGGCGGGCGACCTGCCGGCGGAGGTGGCCGTGCACGGCACCCGCCGGCGGCTGACGCCGCTGGAGACCGCCGAGCGGGACCTCATCGTCGCGGCGCTCATCGAGGCCCGCGGCAACCGCGTGCAGGCGGCGGCCGCGCTCGGGATGGGTCGCGCGACCCTCTACCGCCGCCTGCGGGCGTTCGGCATCACCGACGTCGGGCGCTGATCCCGCGGCCGGTCCGGCGCCGGTGCGCCCGGGACGCGCTGCGCGCCGCGGCGGCCGGACGGCCCCGGGGCGCGACCACGTCCGGGGCCTCGTCGAGCCCGCACTCGGGGCAGGAGCAGACGTCGCCCCCTTCGTGGGCGGCGCCCGACGCCCACTGCCGTGCCGCGCCGTGGGCGACCGCGACGACGTCGGCCAGCAGCTCGTCGGCGTGCGCCGCGAGCCGTCGCGACGAGCAGGACAGCCCGAGGGCCACGGTGGAGGTGCCCGACGGCGAGGTGATCGGGGCGGCGAGCGTGCCGAACCCCGGGGCGTACTCCTCCTCGTCGCGCGCCCAGCCCTGCCGGGCCACGGCGTCGAGCTCGGCGCCGAGGCGCACCGGGCAGGTGAGGGTGGCCGGGGTGAGGGCCGCGAGCGGCTCGGCGGTCACCGCGTCCCGGTAGGTCGGCGAGGCGGCGAGGAGCACCTTCGTGAACGCGAGCCCGTGGGCCCGCTCCGGCGGGACGTGGGTGTCGAGCCCGGGCAGGCGGGCGAGGCCCTGGTGGCCGCGCACGTCGCAGACGCTCGCGACGAGGGTGCCGGTGCGGCGCACGAGGTAGGCGCGCTGCCGGGTCCGGCGGTAGAGCTCGGTCACCGCCTCGGCGAGCACGGCGCCGGGGGCGGGGTCGCCGGGACCGAGGTCGCCGGGCCCGGCCGGCTCGGTGGCGGGCACCCACGCGCCCCACGGCGGCGCCGTGCCCAGCAGACACCGTCCGGAGTCGTCCCGGCGGGCGAAGCCGGCCTCGCAGAGGGTGTTGACCATGTAGCGCGCGGTGGCCGGGCTCTTCCCGAGCCGCTCCCCGATCTCGGCCGCGGACAGGCCCTCGGGATGGTCCCCGAGCAGCCGCAGCGCCCGCAGGACCATCGCCGCCGTCTTCAACGACCGTGCACCCGACGTGTCCTCGCTCACAGCGCCGAGACTAGGGACGAGCCGGTGCGGTGCCTGTCTCAGTTCGGGACACGGACGATCTCTCGGGGGCGACCCCGAGCGAACCCGGGGTCGGGCACGGAGGCGGCCCCCCGCACGTTGGACGAGCGTGGGGGACGAACCCGACACCCGATCGAGAGGAACCACCATGGCCGTCATCACCCGCCCCCGCGAGGGCGCCTGGATCGGCGGCGTGTGCGCCGGCCTCGCGGCCCGCTTCGGCGTCTCCGCGAACCTCGTCCGCCTGCTGTTCGTGCTGTCGTGCCTGCTGCCGGGCCCGCAGGTCCTCATCTACATCGCGCTGTGGGCGATCATGCCGCGGCGGTGAGCCCCCGGGCGCCGACCACCCGGGCCGCGGCGCCTGATCAACGGTCCCTCAGCGGGCCCGCAGCCCGCCGGCGAGCCCGCTCGGGGACCGTTGATCACGGGAGCTGCGACGCCCGGTCGAGCAGATAGGCCCGCTCCGGTCCCGACGACGTGCGCCGGGCCGCCTCCCGGAACGCCGCCGCGGCCTCGTCGGGCCGGTCGGCGGCCGCCAGGAGGTGCGCCCGGACCGCGCCGACCCGGTAGTGGTCGCGCAGGCCCGGGACGTCGAGAGCGTCCAGCGCGGCCTCCGGTCCCCGGACCTCGCCGAGCGCCACGACGCGCCCGAGCTGCGCCATCGGGTCCGGCCACAGGCCGACGAGGGTGTCGTAGAGGGCGAGGATCTGGGGCCAGTCCGTGTCCTGCGCCCGCCCGGCCTCCGCGTGCACGGCGGCGATCGCGGCCTGCACCGTGTACGGGCCCGGCACGCCGTCGCGCAGGACCGCGGTGACCAGCTCGGTGCCCTCGGCGATCCGTGCGCGGTCCCAGCGGGTCCGGTCCTGCTCGGCGAGCGGGACGAGGCCGCCGTCGGGACGGGTGCGGGCGGCACGCCGCGCGTCGGTGAGCAGCATCAGCGCGAGCAGCCCGGCCGCCTCGCCGTGCTCGGGCGCGCCGTCGAGGGCGGCCACCAGCAGGCGGGCGAGCCGGATCGCCTCGTCGGCGAGCTCGCCGCGGTGCAGCACCTCGCCCGCGCTCGCGGTGTGCCCCTCGGTGAACACCACCGACAGCACGGCGAGCACCGCCGGCACCCGCTCCCGGCGCTGCGCGGGGTCGGGCCCGGCGAAGGTCCGCCCGACCTCGGTGAGCCTCGCCTTCGCCCGGCTGACGCGCTGGGCGACGGTCGGTTCGGGCAGCAGCAGGCCGCGGGCGATCTCGGCGGTGGTCAGCCCGCCGACCGCCCGCAACGTCAGCGCGACCTGGCTCGGCACCCGCAGGGCGGGGTGACAGCAGAGCAGCAGCAGGGCCAGGGTGTCGTCGCTCCCGGGCGCCTCGACCCCCACGTCGCGCCGCGCGTCGGCCTCCTCCCGACGACGGCGGGCGGCGTCGCGCCGGTGGGCCTCCACCAGCCGCCGGGTCGCCGTCGTCACGAGCCAGCCCGTCGGGTTGTCCGGCAGCCCCTCGTCCGCCCAGGCCCGCGACGCCACGAGCAGCGCCTCCTGCAGCGCGTCCTCGCAGGCGTCGAAGTCCCGGTGCCGACGGACGAGGACCCCGAGCGCGACCGGCGCGGCCTCGCGAAGGGCCTCGATCACAGGTCCCAACCGGACATGTCGAGGACCGGGCGGACCTCGACGAGCCCCCACACCGCGTCGGGCACCCGCGCCGCGATCTCCTCGGCGCGCGCGGCGTCGGCGACGTCGACGAGGTAGAAGCCCGCGAGGTGTTCCTTGGTCTCCGCGAACGGCGCGTCGGCCACGACGGGCCGGCCCTCGGCCGTCGACACCCACCGGGCGAGCGTCGGGTCGGCGAGCCCCTCCGAGGCGACGAGCTCCCCGGAGTCGGCGAGCTCCCGGGTGAGCGCCAGGTGGTCGACGCCGAACCGGGAGCGCTGCTCGGGCGTCAGCGCCTCCCAGCGCTGCGCGAAGTGCGGGTTCGAGTGCAGCAGGATCATGAACTTCACGACGACGGGCCCTCCCGGTCCGGAGATTCTTCTGCCGCACTGTCGAGGCCGCGCCGTCGGTCTCGACACCGGGGCATGAGCACCTCCGAGATTCTGGCCGTCCTGTCCGAAACCCACGCCGCGATCGCCGCGGGCGACGCCGAACGGGCCCTGCGTATCTGTGCCCCCGACGAGGTCGTCTTCGACCTCGCACCGCCGTTGGTGCAGCGCACCGGGGTCGTCGAGCTGGCCGCGTGGATCGCCTCGTTCACCACTCCGCCGGTGCTGGCCCACCACGACCCGGTGGTCCACGTCGACGGCGACGTCGCGTTCGTCCACGCCCTGACGTCGATGTCGGGCGACAAGGGCGGCGCGTTCACCCTGTGGTTCCGCTCGACCATCGGGCTGCGCCGGACGGCGGGGCGGTGGCGGGTGGTCCACCGGCACGAGTCGGTGCCCTTCCACATGGACGGCTCGTTCCGCGCGGCCGTGGAGCTGGCGCCCGCTGCCGTTGTGTGACGGCCATGTGACGGGCAGAGTGGGGTGACCTGGAGGACAACGACGTCCCGGAGCCCGAGATGCATCCCGCCACGCCCGATCCCACGCCGCTCACCGGTGAGGAGCAGGCCGTCCTCGCGACGATCTCCGACCACGAGCACCGCACCGACGCGCGCTTCGCCGAGGCGCTCGCGGGGGGCGTGCCGCCCGCCCGGCGCCACCCGTGGCGCTCGACGGCCCTGGCGCTGACCGGGGTCACGGCCGTCGCGGTCGCCCCGCTCGTGCTGCCGTCCGCGTACGTGCTGGCCGTCGCGGCGGTGGCGCTGCTGGTCGTCGTGCCGACCGGGCTCGTGGTGTGGGCGATGCGGCAGGGCCGCGTCGACCCGGACGCCGACCGGTCGGCCTGACCGGCCGGGTCGGGGTCGGGGTCAGCCCAGCGCGTTCAGCGCCTTGGTGATCCGCTGCTCGGAGATCGGGCCGGCCGTGCCCACCTCCTGGGCGAACCGGCTGACCCGCAGCTCCTGCAGCATGACCGCCACCGCGTCCCACCCGTCGCGGTCGAAGGTGCGCGGCTCCTGCGCCGCGGCCCGGCGGCGGGTGCGGTAGGTCGTCTCCACGGCGTGCACCTCGGCCATGAGCTCGGCGTCGCGGCGGGGGGCCTCGGCGAGCTTGTCGAGGCGCCGGGCCGCGGCGCGGAGCCAGCGGGCGACGTCGGGCAGGCGCGTCACGCCCCAACGGGTCACGAAGCGGCCCCCGACCAGGGTCGACAGCTGGTCACGGACGTCCTCGAGTGCCGGGTCCAGCAGCCCGCTGCCGGGCCGCGAGCGCAGCCGGTCGAGCGCGCCGCGCACCACCCCGGCCTCGGCGAGAACGGTCTCGGCCCGGGTCAGCACCTCGGCCGCCCCCGCGGGCAGCCGGGCGGCGACGTCGCCACGCAGCGTCTCGAACGCCGTCGCGGTCCACACCGGGCCCCTGAGCGCCACGACGAGCCCGTCGACGGCGGCGGCCACGCAGTCGTCGGCGAGGTCGGCGACGCCCGAGTAGTCGGACTCGGCCATCGCGCTCTTCAGCCGCAGGGTCGCGCGGTTGTCCAGCGAGCGCACCAGCGACCGCGCCGGGGAGGAGACCGACCGCAGCAGCAGTCGGCGCGTCCCGGCGCGCATGGCGTCGCGGGCCTCCAGCGCGGAGTCGAACACGCCGACCCCGACCGTCGAGCCCTCGTCCACCAGGGCGAGGTGCGCGGTGACGGTGCCGCCGGCCCGGGACTGCTCGCGGGTCCGCGGGAGGTCCCCGATCTCGGCGAACGACGTCAGGCCCCGCCGCTCGAGGCCGTCCGCGACCTTCGCGACGGCGGCCTTCGTCTCCTGCGCGTAGCGGCGCCGCAGGGCCCCGAGGTCGCCGCCCGAGGCGACCTCGGACCCGTCGTCACGAACCACGGAGAACGTCAGGCGCAGGTGCGACGGCAGGCCGCCCACGTTCCACACGTCGACCGGCACGTCGACGCCCGACAGCCGCTTGACCGTCTCGGTGAGCGCGCGCAGCAGCGACTCGCCCTCGGCGGGCCGCCGGTCCGCGGTGAGGCGCGCGAGCAGCGCCCGCGCCGTGTCGGGCGCGGGGACCAGGGAGCGGCGCAGCGGCTTGGGCAGGGTGCGGATCAGCGAGGTCAGCAGCTCCTCGCGCAGCCCCGGCACCTGCCACGCGAGGTCCTCGGCGCGCACCTGGCCGAGCACCGCGAGCGGCACGGTGACCGTGACGCCGTCGGTGTCGGTGCCCGGCTCGAAGGCGTAGGAGAGCGGGAGGGTGAGCCCGCCGGCATGCCAGGAGTCGGGGAACGACCCGGCGTCGGGAGCCTCGTGGGCGAGCAGCGCCCGCGGGTCGAGGTCGAGCAGCCGCGGGTCGCGGCGCGACTCCTTCTGCCACCAGCGGTCGAAGTGCCGGGTCGAGACGACGGAGGCGGGGACGCGCTCGTCGTAGAAGCGGTAGATCGTCTCCTCGTCGACGAGCAGCTCGCGACGGGCGCGGCGCTCCATCTCCGCGACGCGCTCGAGCTCGGCGGCGTTGCGGCGGACGAACTCGTGGCGGCTCGACCACTCGCCCTGCACGAGCGCGTGGCGGATGAACAGCTCGCGGGAGAGCTCCGGGTCGATGCGGCCGAAGTCGACGCTGCGGTCCATCGCGAGCGGGACGCCGAAGAGCGTGACCCGCTCGGTCGCGACGGCGGAGCCCCGGCGCTTCGACCAGCGCGGTTCGGAGTAGGTGCGGGTGACGAGGTCGCCCGCCGCCTCCTCGGCCCACCGCGGGTCGATCCCGGCGACCGTGCGCGCCCAGAGCCGCGAGGTCTCGACGAGCTCGGCGGCCATCACGAACGTCGGGGGCCGCTTCGCCAGCGACGACCCGGGCCAGATCGCGAAGCGGGCTCCGCGGCTGCCCTCGAACTCGGTGATCGGCCGGCGCTTCGGCCGCGGCTGTCCCTGCTTGGGCTTCGGCGGCTCCAGCGCGAGCCCGAGCTGGGAGAGCAGGCCGGTGAGCAGCGCCTGGTGCACGCGGTCGGCGAGGTCCTTCGTGATCTCCTCGGCCGGCTGGTTGCGGGTGAGCCCGAGCTCGTCGGTGAGCTGGCGCAGCTGCGCCGCGAGGTCCTGCCACTCGCGGATGCGCAGGAAGTTGAGGTACTCCGCGGCGCACTGCTTGCGGAACCGGTTGCCGGTGAGCTCGCGGCGCTGGGTGCGGATGTGCTCCCACAGGTGCAGCCAGGACAGGAAGTCCGAGCGCGGGTCGGCGAAGCGGGCGTGCGCGGCGTCGGCCTCGGCGGTCTTCTCGGTCGGGCGCTCGCGCGGGTCCTGCGCGGACAGGCCGGCCGCGATGACCGTGACCTCGTGCAGGCAGCCGAGCTGGTCGGCCGCGAGGATCATCCGGGCGATCCGCGGGTCGACGGGCAGCCGCGCGAGGTTGCGCCCGACGTCGGTGAGCCGGGTGGCGTCGCCGTCGACGATCGCGCCGAGCTCGGTCAGCAGCCGGACGCCGTCACGGACCGCCGCCCGCTCCGGCGGGTCGACGAACGGGAACTCCTCGACCGGCCCGAGCTTGGCCCCCGCCATCTGCAGGATCACCGAGGCGAGGTTGGTGCGCTGGATCTCGGGGTCGGTGAACTCCGGCCGCGCGTCGAAGTCGTCCTCGGCGTAGAGCCGGATGCAGATGCCGTCCGCGACGCGGCCGCACCGGCCCGCGCGCTGAGTGGCCGACGCCTGCGAGATCTTCTCGATCGGCAGCCGCTGCACCTTGGTGCGCTGGCTGTAGCGGGAGATGCGCGCGTAGCCCGGGTCGATCACGTAGCGGATGCCGGGCACCGTCAGGGACGTCTCGGCGACGTTGGTGGCGAGGACGATGCGCCGGTTCCCGCCGCGGCTCGGCTCGAAGACCCGGTGCTGCTCGGCGGCGGAGAGCCGGGCGTAGAGCGGCAGCACGTCGAGCGGGTCGGTCGGGTTGTCCGGCAGCGCGTTCAGCGCGTCCGCGGTGTCCCGGATCTCCCGCTCCCCGGCGAGGAACACGAGCACGTCGCCCGGTCCCTCCCGGCGCAGCTCGGTGACGGCGTCGACGATGCCGTCGAGCTGGTCGCGCACCTCGGCCCCGCCCCTCCCCGTCGCTCCGCTCGCCCCGCCCGGCTCGTCGGGGTCCACCAACGGCTCGTACCGGATCTCGACCGGGAACGTGCGGCCCGAGACCTCGATGATCGGGGCGTCCCCGAAGTGGGCGGAGAAGCGCTCCGGGTCGATCGTCGCCGAGGTGATGATCACCTTGAGGTCGGGGCGGCGCGGCAGCAGCTGGGCGAGGTATCCGAGCAGGAAGTCGATGTTGAGGCTGCGCTCGTGGGCCTCGTCGATGATGAGCGTGTCGTAGCGGCGCAGCAGCCGGTCCTGCTGGATCTCGGCGAGCAGGATGCCGTCGGTCATCAGCTTGACCAGCGTGTCCTCGCTCGCGCGGCTGGTGAACCGGACCTGGTAGCCGACGACGTCGGATTCCGTCGTGCCCAGCTCCTCGGCGACCCGCTCCGCCACCGTCCGCGCGGCGATCCGCCGCGGCTGGGTGTGGCCGATCGTGCCGGTGACGCCGCGGCCGAGCTCCAGCGCGATCTTCGGCAGCTGCGTCGTCTTGCCCGAGCCGGTCTCCCCGGCGACCACCACGACCTGGTGGTGCTCCAGCGCCTCCTTGATGTCGTCGACCCGCGCCGCGATCGGCAGCTGCTCGGGGTAGGAGATCGTCGGGACCGAGGCCCGTCGTCGTGCCAGGCGCTGCTCGGCGCGCTCGACGTCGGCGGCGATCTTCCCGAGCGTCCCGGCCCGCTTCGCCTCGTCGTCGATCCGCCGCGCACCGTCGAGCCGGCGGGCGAGCCGATGGGTGTCGGCGCCGCCGAGCGCGCGCACGCGTCGCTGCAGTGCGGGGAGGTCAACGTCGGCGGTGGTCGCGGTCGTCGCTGTGGTCACTCCGGTCCCGGGGTCTGTGGATGCTGCTGGGGGCTGCCGACTCCCCATTGTCCCCCGCTGCGCCACTGCTCTCCCGACGACGGGTCAGAACGTGAGCTTGAACCCCACGTGGGTCGCGGTGAAGCCGAGCCGCTCGTAGAACCGGTGCGCGTCGACCCGCTCGACCGCGCTCGTGAGCTGCACGAGCCCGCACCCCCGGCGACGGCACTCGGCCACGGCCCACCCGATCATCCAGCCGCCGACCCCGCGGCCGCGCCGGGACGCCGCGACCTGCACCGCCTCGATCTGTCCGCGCCAGGCCCCGCGCCGCGCGAGGCCGGGCAGGAACGAGAGCTGCAGGGTCCCGACGACGGGACCGTCGTCGCCCTCGCACGCCACCACCAGCAGGTGCCGCGGGTCGGCGTCGACCGCCGCGAACGCCTGCTCGTAGTCCGTGAGGTCGCCCTCCCCCGAGTCGCCACGGGCCGCGGACACCGGATCGGCGCCGAAGAGCCCGGCGAGGGCGGGCACGTCGGACCTCGTGGCGCGACGCAGCGTCACCCGATGCTCACCGAATTCACACCGTGCCAGCGCGGTCCGGGCCATATTGTCCTTTCAACTGTTCAGTCCGGAGTTCTCCGGGTATGCGCTCTCACGCCACCGACGAGGGGACCAGATGGCACACACCACCGGCACGCTGCCCGCGCAGCGGGCCTCCGACCCGATCCTCACGACCTTCCGCGTGTTCGCGGTCCTGACCGTCGTGAACCTGCTCTGGCAGTTCGTCTCGGCAGGCGAACTGGTCAACCGTCCGGTCGACGACGCCTTCGAGGCCTCGCACTCGGCCGGGGCGATCGTGCTCCACGTGCTCTCGGGCATCGCGATGATCGCCGCCTTCGCCCTGTGGCGGCTCCGCGGTGCCGCCCTGTGGCCCGCCGTGATCGCCCTGCTCGTGTTCGTGCTGTCGTTCGTGCAGGCCTACTTCGGCGGCCGCTCGACGCTGTGGATCCACGTCCCCGGCGCCATGATCCTCACGATCGGGGCCGTCGCGGTCGCCGTGTGGACGTTCCTGCCGGCCCGGAGGTGACGTTGTCCTGTGAGTACTTTTCCGTGCCCGAGCACGGAAAAGTACTCACGGTCAGCGCCTCCGGGCGCTGATCACCCCGGTGTTGAACCCGGCGAGGTGCAGGCCGCCGTGGAAGCGGGCGTGCTCGACCTTGAGGCACCGGTCCATGACGACCGTCAGCCCGGCCTCCTCGCCGCGCCGGGCGAGGGCCTCGTCGTAGAGCCCGAACTGCAGCCAGAACGTCGTCGCGCCGACGGCGATCGTCTCGTCGAGCACGCCGCCGAGGTCCTCGGGGCGACGGAAGACGTCGACGAGGTCGGGGACCACGGGGAGTTCGGCCAGCGACGGCCACACCGGCCTGCCGAGGATCTCGCTCGCGTTCGGGTTGACGAAGTAGACGTCGAAGTCGGTGCTCGAGAGCAGGTAGGTCGCGACGAAGTTCGACGCCCGGGCCGGGTTCGCCGAGGCGCCGACCATGGCGACGCTCTTCGTGTCCCGCAGGATCTGCTGTCGGTCGAGTGCGGTGGGGCCGTCCCAGCCCATCAGGCCTCCTTGGTGGCGACGGTGAGGGCCTGGTCGAGGTCCCAGAGGATGTCGTCGACGTCCTCGATGCCGACGCTGATGCGGATCAGGTCGGGCCGCACACCGCCCTCGCGCAGCTGGTCCTCGGAGAGCTGCTGGTGGGTGGTGGACGCCGGGTGGAGCACGAGAGTGCGCGCGTCACCGATGTTCGCGAGGTGGCTGCAGAGCTGCACCGACTCGATGAACCGCCGGCCGGCCTCCCGCCCCCCGCGGACGCCGAACGCGAACACCGCGCCGGGCCCCTGCGGCAGGTAGTGGCGGGCCCGCTCGTAGTGGGGGTGGCTGGGGAGCCCGGAGTACCGGACCCAGTCGACGCGGTCGTCGGCCTCGAGCCACTCCGCGACCCGCTGGGCGTTCGCGACGTGCGCGGCCATCCGCTGCGGCAGCGTCTCCACTCCCTGTAGCAGCAGGAATGCCGAGTGTGGGGAGAGGGCTGCGCCGATGTCGCGCAGCTGCTCGGAGCGCAGCTTCGTGAGGAACCCGTACTCCTGGAAGTTGCCCCACCAGGAGAGCCCGCCGTAGGACGGGATCGACTCCGTCATCTGCGGGAAGTTGCCGTTGCCCCAGTCGAAGCGACCGGACTCGCACACGACGCCGCCGAGCGTGGTGCCGTGGCCCCCGATGAACTTCGTCGCCGAGTGGATCACGATGTCCGCGCCGTGCTCCATCGGCCGGCACAGGTAGGGCGTCGCCGTGGTGGCGTCGATGATCAGCGGGATGTTCGCCTCGTGGGCGATCGCCGCGAGGGCCTCGACGTCGGTGACCTCGCCGGAGGGGTTCGTGACCATCTCGGCGAACACGAATCGCGTCTCCGGCCGGATCGCGGCGCGGAAGGCCTCCGGGTCGTCTCCGCCGACGAAGGTGGTGTCCACCCCGAAGCGGCGCAGCGTGACGTCGAGCTGGGTGACCGTTCCGCCGTACAGGCTGGCGGCGCTCACGACGTGGTCGCCCGCGCCGGCGAGGCAGGCGAACGTGAGGAACTCCGCGGCCTGCCCGGACGCCGTCGCGACCGCCCCGAGGGCCCCCTCGAGGCTCGCGATCCGCTCCTCGAACGCCGCGACCGTCGGGTTCGCGATGCGGCTGTAGATGTTGCCGTACTTCTGCAGCGCGAACAGGTTCGCGGCGTCGGCCGTGTCCTCGAAGACGAAGCTGGTCGACTGGTAGATCGGGACCGCCCGGGCGCCGACCGACGAGTCGGGCACCGCGCCGGCGTGGACCGCGCGCGTGGCGAAGCCCCAGGGTCGTTCCGCGTTCTCCACGTCCGCCGTTCTACACGCCCGGACGGCGCCCGTCAGCGCGGATCGATCACGGTCACCGCGGGACGGCGCGGGCCGCGAAGTACTCGCTCGACGGCTTCCGGAACAGCAGGACCAGGTACCCGACCAGGAGGACGGCGGTGACCAGCTGGAGCACCGACGGCACGCCGCCGGCCGCCACGGGCACCGGGGCGACCAGGGAGGTGACGGCCCCGCCGAGCGAGAACAGGATGCCGATCCCGGCCAGGATCGCGGTGGTGATCCGGGCCCAGTTCGCGCCCGCGCGGACGCGGAGTCCGAACCAGAGGAAGACCCCCGCCAGCACCACGGTGACGACCAGACCGACGATCGAGGCGATGGTCACCGCCGAGCCGATGTTCTGCATGGCCTGCTGCTCGGCCTCCGGCGGGAGTCCGAGGCTGTCGAAGTACGCGGCGTAGTCCTGCGCCGACGGGGGGAAGAGGACGCCGAGCAGCTGAGCGATCACGTACAGGGCGAGCGCCGCGCACCAGAGCAGGAACGCCCGACGGACCGACACCGGCTCGGGCAGGGGCGTGCCGAACCCGGGCTGCGGCACGCCGTACCCCGGTGGGCCCTGCGTGGGCGCGGGCTGCTGGGGCTCACCAGGACTGAACGGAGTGTTCACATCGCGAAAGCTAGGTCACTCGACGGCTTCCTGGGTGCCTTTCTCGTCCGTCGCGGTCTGCTCGTCGAGAATCTCCTCGCGGGCCTGGGCGATCAGGCTCCGGACGGTGTCGTCCTGCGGCTCGGTCATGGGATCGGGTGTACCCCGTCCCGACGCGGATCCACCTCCGGACGCCCGATTCCCGCGTCCGGGTCCGGTCTCAGCCGTCGAGGCCCAGCCGCGCCGCGATGACCTCGTCCATGATCTCGTTCGTCCCGCCCCCGATGCCGAGGATCCGGGCGTCGCGGTAGTGCCGCTCCACCTCGACCCCGTGCAGGTACCCGGCGCCGCCGTGGAGCTGGACGGCCTGGTCGACGACCCAGTCGCACGCCTCCACGGCCTGGTTCTTGGCCATCGCCAGCTCCGTGACGAGGTCGGGGGCGAGCGCGCCGCCGGGGGAGGAGCCGGTCCCGCCCGCCTCCCAGCGCAGGAACACGTCCCGCACGTAGGTCCGCGCGACGGTGGCCCGGCGGGCCATCTGCGCGATGCGGTGCCGGACGACCTGGCGGGACGCCAGGGGCGCGCCGAACGTCTCGCGCTGCCGCGCCCAGGCGATCGTCAGCTCCACACAGCGCAGCGCGGTCGCGTAGGCCTGCACCGCGAGCGAGAGCCGCTCCGACCCGAACCGCTCCATGATCTGCCGGAACCCGCTGCCCTCCGGGCCGACGAGGTTCGCCGCCGGCACCCGCACCTCGTCGAGGGAGATGGTCGCCGTGTCCGAGCAGTGCCAGCCCATCTTGCGCAGCGCGGTGCGGTGCACCCCGGGCCGGTCGGTCTCGATCACCAGCAGCGAGACCCCGCGGTGGCCGGGGCCGCCGGTGCGCACCGCCGTCGTCACGAAGTCGGCGCGGGTGCCGGAGGTGATGAAGGTCTTCGCCCCGGTCACCACGTAGTCGTCGCCGTCGCGGACGGCGCGGGTGGTGATGGCGGCGACGTCGGAGCCGGTGCCGGGCTCGGTGATGCCGAGCGAGCCGATCAGCTCGCCGCGCAGCGTGGGCCGGACGAACCGGTCGACGAGCTCGGGCGAGCCGTGGAGGGCGATGTGCGGGGCGGCGATGCCGTGGGTGAACAGGCCCGCGACCAGTCCGCTCGACCCGCCCGCGAGGATCAGTTCCTCGGTGACGGTCGCGCTGTCGAGGTGCCCGCCCTCGCCGCCCGCCGCCTCGGGGAACCCGAGCGCGAGCAGCCCGAGCTCCCCGGCCCGACGGTGCAGCTCCCGGGGCAGCGCGCCCGCGTCCTCCCACCCCTCGAGGTGCGGGACGATCTCGCGCTCGGTGAACCGCCGGACGAGCGCGCGCAGCTCGCGGCGCTCGTCGGTGTCCCAGGGGCTGACGTGTGTCGCGACCGCCGTCATCGGGCCACCGCCGCGGCCGACCCGGCGAACTGCTCGCGCAGCACCCGCTTCAGCAGCTTCCCGGTCGCGTTGCGCGGCAGCTCGGCGACGAACTCCACCCGGCGCGGCGCCTTGAAGTGGGCGATCCGGTCCCGGGCGAACGCGATCAGCTCCTCGCCGGTCACCGGGCCGTCGGCGACCACCACCGCCACCACCGACTCGCCCCACCGCGGGTCGCCCACGCCGATGACGGCGACGTCGGCGACCGCGGGATGGCGGTGGAGCACCTGCTCCACCTCGACCGGGTACACGTTCTCCCCTCCGGTGATGATCATGTCCTTCTTCCGGTCGACGAGCGTGACGAACCCGTCGTCGTCCCGCACCCCGAGGTCGCCGGAGTGGAACCAGCCCCCGCGCATCGCCGTGGCGGTCTCCTCGGGGCGGTTCCAGTAGCCGGCGAACACGGTCGGGCCGCGCAGCACCAGTTCCCCGACCTCCCCCGGCTCGACGAGCTCGTCGTCGGGACCGACCAGCCGCGCGTCGACGTGCAGGAACGGCCGGCCCACCGACCCCGCGTGCGTCACCACGTCGGCCGCGTCGAGGAAGAGGGCGGCGGGGGAGAGCTCGGTCATCCCGAAGCCCTCGGTGAAGGTCCAGCCGAGCTCCAGGAAGCGCTCGATCACGACGACGGGGCACGGCGCCCCGCCCGAGATCGCCCAGCGCAGGGCGGGGAAGGACCGCTCGCCGAGATCGGGCACGCGGGTGAGCGCGGCCCACATCGCGGGGACGAGGAACTGCGTCGTCACGCCCTCGCGGGCCATGAGGTCGAGGAAGCCGGCCGGGTCGAAGGCCGGCACCACGACGACCGTCCCGCCCGCGTAGAGCAGCGGCAGCGCCGAGAGCCCGAGCGCGCCGATGTGGAAGAGCGGGGCGGCCGCGATCGTCACGTCGGTGGAGGCGATCCCGGGGCCCGCGACGCACATGTCGACCGCGTTCCACAGCATGTTGTCGTGCGTGAGCACCGCGCCCTTCGGACGGCCGGTGGTGCCCGAGGTGTACATGATCACGCAGGGCTCGTCGCCCCGTCCGGGTCCGGGCTCCCCTTCCCGACGACGGATCGGGCCGGGTTCCGTGGCCAGGTCCACGAGGTCGGGCGGCGCGTCGAGCTCGGCCACCGCCGCGTCGCCGAGCGGGGTGAACGCCGCCGACCGGACCAGGAGTGCGGCGCCCGAGTCGGTGAGCACGAAGGCCACCTCGGCCGGTGCGAGCCGCATGTTGACCGGCACCGCGATCGCCCCGAGCCGGGCCACGGCGAAGAGCCACTCCAGGTAGGCGCAGGAGTTCTCCCCGAGCAGGGCCACCCGGTCGCCCGGGGCGACGCCCAGCCCGGCGAGGTCGGCGGCGCGGGCGGCGACGCGGTCGTCGAGCTCGGCGTAGGTGGTGCGCCGCCCGGTGACCCCGTCGACGAGGGCGACCGCGTCCGGCGACCGCTCGGCCCGGCGTGCGACCCACGCCCCGATGCTCTCGTCCATCCGACTCCCTCGTCGCCCTGACCCCGGCACAACCTGCCCGGCCGCACGGGTGGTTGCCAAGAGCGGGCGACGAAGGAGCACCCGCGGTGGTCGGCCGACCCGGCGGACCACCGAGGGTGCTCGGTGATCAAGCTGCGGTCCTCGCTCCCCGGCGCATCGCCCAGTAGATCGCCGCCGAGACGACGAAGCCGACCTCGAAGGCGATGTCGCCGATCTGCGGCACGGCCTGCGCCACGAACCCGGTGAAGGACACCTGGTTGGAGAACAGCACGATCGAGACCACCATCCCGCTGAGCATCGCGATCGGCCCGGCGGCGTTGCGGTGCGCGGTGTCGAACAGCAGCGCCTCGCCCGACCCCCGGCGCAGGTACCAGTCGACGAACACGACGGCGAGCCACGGGCCGATCCAGTAGGCGATGATCAGCAGGAAGCCCTCGTAGGCCTCGCCCGCGTCGGACAGGCCGGTCAGGGCGACGACGAAGCCGAGGACACCGAACACCCCGACGGCGAGTGCGCGGCGCAGGGTCAGCGGCAGCCGGATCCCGAGCGCGACGAACGACATGGCGCCGGAGTAGATGTTGATGGCGTTCGCCGCGACGGCACCGACCGCGATGCACAGCAGCGTCAGCGCCGCGAGCCAGCCGGGCAGGTGCTCGGTGAACGCGGCCGTGGGCGAGGCGTTGGGGTCGCTCCCGATCGTCGCGGAGGCGGCCCCCACGATCTCGAGGATCACGCAGGGCACGAAGACGCCGAGCCCCGCGGCCACGCCGACCGCCCGCGGGCTCGAGTCCGCCGGCAGGTAGCGGGTGTAGTCGGTCGCGTACGGGTTCCAGCCCGCGGCGTAGCCGAAGGTGGCGCCGACGGTCAGGAGGAAGCCCGCGACCGTGCCGGCGGGCTGGCCGCCGGTCGGGGTGTAGGACGGGTCGACCTGCGTCAGGATCACCACGGACGTGATCGCGAAGACCACGGCCAGCACCGGGAGTACGACCTTCTCGAAGCCGTGGATGAGGTTGTGGCCGAGCAGTGCCACGCCGATCTGGACCAGGGCCACGATCAGCAACCCGAGCCAGGTCGGCATGCCCGTCAGCGTCGCGAGGGCGAGCGCGCCGGACACGCTGTTCACCGCGAACCAGCCGATGCCCCCGACGACGGCGTTGAGCCCGGCCGGCAGCGCGTTGCCGATGAAACCGAACCCGAGCCGGGACAGCACCATCATCGGCACGCCCGCGGCCGGGCCCCGCGCGGAGAGCAGGCCGTGCGTCAGCGAGCCGAGCGCGGTGCCGACCACGATCCCCACGACGGCGCCCCAGAAGCCGAGGCTGAAGGCGCTGACTGCGAGCACCCCGACGAAGATCGTGGCGAACTCGAGGTTGGGCGAGCACCACGTCCAGAACAGCTGGCGAGCCTGCCCGTGGCGCTCCGAGAGCGGGATGAACTCCGCGCCGCCGGGCTCCACGGCGACGACGCGGTCGCCGTAGACCCCGTCCCGCAGGACGACGTCGCTGGGCTCCTCGACGATGGACACTCCGGCCTCCCTCTAGGGACTGACGGTGATGGCGGCGAGCTTGTCCGCCAGGTAGTCCGCGGCCCGGACGGGCGGCGCGGCGGTGTGCCCGACGGGCGGGCCGAGGGACTCGACGACGGTGTGCGGGTCCAGCTCGTAGAAGAAGACGAGGCTCACGAGGTCCTCGTCCGGGGCGGCGGTCTGCGGGGGCAGCACCCGGTGCCGGGTCGAGCGCCACCGCTGCCCGGTCCAGCGGGACAGCAGGTCGCCGACGTTGATCGTGAAGGCGCCCTCGACGTACGGGGCGTCCACCCACGTGCCGTCCATGTCCACCTGCAGGCCGCCCGCACCGGGTTCCCGGTCGAGCACCGTGAACGTGCCGAAGTCGGTGTGCGGCCCGATGCGGAACTGGTCCTCGGCGGGTGCGCCGACCTCGGTCAACGGCGGGTACCGGTTGACGTTGAGCGTGTAGCTCGGGTGCCGGGCGTGACGCGTGAAGTGGTCGGCGGGCAGCCCGAGGCCCACGGCGCCGATCTCGAGCAGCCGCTCCGCGACCGCCCGCATCCGTGCCATGTGCGCCTCGAGCTCGCGCCGCAGCGCCGGGACCTCCGCGGGCCAGGTGTTCGGGGCGAACCACACCGCGTCGATCGCGGGGTCGCCGGTGGGCCGGTCCGCGCCGACGGTCCACGACTCCTTGAGGTCCGGCGGCCCGGCGATCCCCTCGGCGGCGGCGTTCGCCTCGGCGCCGGGCCCCAGGTAGCCGTGCCCGCCGACGGCCACGGCGTACCGGGCCTTGACCTCGGGTGGCAGGTCGAAGAACTCCCGCGCGGCCGCCCGGGCCGCGCGCGGCCCCTCGTCGGGAACGCCGTGACCCGTGACCAGCACGAAGCCCGCGGTCTGCAGCGCGGCGTCGAGGGCCTTCCCGACGGCGGGGGTGGCCCCGTCGGCGATGTCGACCAGCGGGATGCCGCTCACCGGACCCACCTGTTCGAACTCCGCTGCGCTGCGTCTCACTCCGGCCCCCCGATGTCCTCGAGCCAGGTGTCGGGCTGCTCCGCGGCGAACCGGCTCATCAGCTCGGCGCAGGCCGGGTCGTCCAGCACCGTCACCGTCACGCCGTGCTCGGCGAGCCAGGCGTGCTGCCCACCGAAGGTGCGGGCCTCCCCGACCACGAGGTGCGGGATGCGGAACTGGCGGATCAGGCCGGCGCAGAAGAAGCAGGGCGAGAGGGTGGTGACCATCGTGGTGCCCGCGTAGTCGGGGCGGCGGCCCGCGGCGCGGAAGGCGGCGGTCTCGCCGTGGGTGGCGGGATCGCCGTCCTGGACGCGCCGGTTGTGCCCGGCCCCGAGCAGCGCGCCGTCGGAGGAGAAGAGGGCCGCCCCGACAGGGACGCCGCCGGCGTCGTAACCCGCGCGCGCCTCACGCAGCGCGACGGCGAGCATCTCGGACGGGTCAGGCACGGGGTGCAGCGTCATCCGTCCGATCTTCCCAAAGGTGACACCGACGTTAAGTGTCCGTCGGACGGGGCAGTGTCACACGTTCGGATGACGACGGCGATCTCCTGCCCTCGCCGGCGGCAACCGCACCCGACATCAGGCCGCGACTGGCGCGGGCTCCGGGGACACCGCTGCGCGGGTGCGGAGCATCGCCCAGCCGGTCATGGCCGCGGCGAGGACGGTCAGCAGGGCGCCGGCGAGCAGGGCGGCGCCGTGGAACTCGGCGGACTGGGCCGGGCTCCAGGCGGTCGCCGTGATCGTGCCGGTGAAGAGGGCGGCGATGACCGTGCCGGCGAGGGCCACGCCGGTGCCGGAGGTGATCTCGGTGGCGGTGTCCGAGAGCGCGGCGCCGATGGTGGTGCGGTTCGCGGGCAGGCCCTGCAGGACGTTGACCATCGCGACCACGCCGGCGACCCGGAGGCCGGCCGCGACGAGGGCGAGGGCGAGGGCCACGCCGACGTAGGTGACGGTGCCGAGGGCGGTGTAGAGGGCGAGGCCGACGACGATCGCGCCGGCGCCGAGCCCGGCGGCGCGGTGGATGCCGAGCCGCTGGACGAGCGGGTTCACCAGCGGACCGGTCGCGAGGAGCACGGCGACCTGCGGGAGCATCCCGAGCGCCGCGGCGGCGGGCGGCCAGCCCCACGCGAACTGCAGCTGGAGGGTGACGAGGTAGCCGAGGCCGGCCGTCGCGAGTCCGGCGGCGGCCTTGTATGCGAGGCCACCGGAGACGAGCGGCCGGGTGACGAGGCCGAGGTCGAGCAGCGGGTGGGCCGCCGTGCGCTGGCGGACGACGAAGCCGACCGCGGCGAGGAGGGCCGCCACGGCCGCGACCCACGGCAGCGGGGACCGCGCGCCGGACTCGACGAACAGGGTGGGCGCGACGAGGGCGAGGACGACGGTCGCGGTGCCCAGTGCAGCACCGGGGAGGTCGAGCGGGACGCGGTGCAGGTCGGCGGGGTCGTCGGCGGCGACGCCGCGGCGCACGGCGACGATCGCGAGCGCCGCGACCGGCACGTTCACCAGGAGCAACACCTGCCACGGCGCGACGGCGAGGACGAGGCCGCCGAGCGTCGGCCCGATCGCGAGGCCGACCAGACCGACCGTCGAGATGAGGGTGATGGCCCGGACCCGCAGGCCCTCGTCGTCGAACAGCCGGAAGGCGAGGGCGCCGGCGCCGGGTGCGGTCATCGCCGCGGCCGCGCCCATCGTCGCGCGCACGGCCACCAGTTCGGGGGCGGTGGAGACGGCGGCCGTGGCGAGGCTCGCGAGGCCGAGCAGGACGAGGCCGACGGTCATCAGCCGGCGCCGGCCGAAGCGGTCCGCGGCCGCGCCGAACACGAGCATGAGGCCGCCGAAGACGACCGAGTAGGCGCCGGTCACCCACTGCAGGCCGGCCGTCGAGGCGGCGAGGTCCCGCCCGATGGTGGGCAGCGCGACCGTGAGCACGGAGTTGTCGAGCATCTCGACCAGGAAGACCGCCGAGAGACCGGTGAGGGCGAGCCACGCGCCCCGGAGCGACTGCTGTTCGTCTGACACGAACACTGTTCTACACACGAACAGTGTTCGTGTCCAGCTACAGTGGGTCCGTGAACGCGCGAGAGCGACGGGCCGCGCGCCAGGCGGCCGTCGGGGACCCGGCACCGGCCGTCCGCACGCCCATCACTCCGGACCGGATCGTCGACACCGCGCTGCGGATCGTCGCCGAGGAGGGCTACGAGGCGCTCACCATGCGGCGGGTGGCCACGACGCTCGGCACGGGGCCCGCATCGCTGTACGCCCACGTCGTCAACAAGGCCGACCTGGACGAGCTGCTCATCGGCCGGCTGTGCGCGGAGATCACCCCGCCGGAGCCCGACCCCTCACGGTGGCGCGCGCAGGCCCACGACCTCGCCGCGCAGCTGCGCGACCAGTACCTGCGCTTCCCCGGCATCTCCCGCGCGGCCCTCGCCATGGCGGCGACCGATCTCGCCGTCCTCCGGCTCCAGGAGGGCCTGCTCGGGGTCCTGCTCGCGGGCGACGTCCCCCCGCGCGCCGCGGCCTGGACCGCCGACGCGCTCGTGCTCTACGTCGCCGCCTACTGCCTCGAGCGGTCCGTGGTGGGCCGCGACGACGCCTGGGTGCGCGACCGGTCCGAACTGGTCGCGCGGTTCGAGGCCCTGCCCGCCGACCGGTTCCCCCACGTCTCCCGCTACGCGGCCGAGCTGACCGCGGGTGAGGGGCACGACCGGTTCGACTTCACCGTCGACCTCCTGCTGGACGGACTCGCCGGCCGGGCGTGAGCGGCGGGGACGGGGGTATCACGACGGGGTGCCCGAGCTGCCCGAGGTGGAGAGTGCCCGCCAGGTCCTGGAGAAGGCGCTCGACCGCACCATCAGCGACGTCGACGACACCGACGAGTACGTGTGCCGTCCCCACAAGCCCGGCGAGATCGCGAAGGCGCTCGTCGGCGGGCGGCTGACGGCGGCGAAGCGGCTCGGCAAGACGATGTGGTGCGAGACGGTCACCGCCGACGGCGAACCCGGCCCGAACCTCGGGGTGCACCTCGGGATGGGTGGGCGCATCCGCATCACCGGGCCCGACGGTGCCCGCGACTCCGAGTACGCGGGTGGGCTGCCGAAGAAGTCCACCGAGAAGAAGCAGAAGCCGGAGTGGGACCGCGTCACGTTCTTCTTCGACGACGGCGGCACCTTCAAGCTCTTCGACAAGCGCCGGCTCGGGCGGGTCCGGCTGGAGCCCGACCTCGACGCCCTCGGCCCGGACGCCTACGAGATCACGCGCGAGGACTTCCGCGAGCGGATCGGGAAGGGCACCGCCCCGATCAAGGCGCGGCTGCTCGACCAGGGCGCCATCGCCGGCGTGGGGAACCTCCTCGCCGACGAGACGCTGTGGGAGGCGAAGCTCGACCCGCACACGCCCTCGGGGGAGCTCTCGACCGACCAGCTCGACGAGCTGCGCCGCGTCCTGCGGCACGCGACGCGGGAGGCGATCAAGCACGGCGGCGTGCACACCGGCGAGGTGATCCCGCACCGCAGGAAGGACGAGACGTGTCCGCGGTGTGGCGCACCCATGGAGAAGGGCACCGTGGGAAGTCGGACGACGTGGTGGTGCAGCGCCGAACAGGCGTGAACCACCTACGCTCGGCGTCCGGACCACCGTCGCCCGCGGGGAGGACCACCGTGACCACCGGACCGTTCAGGTCGAACACCCCGCCACCCGCGGCGTTCACCTTCGCCGAGCTGACCCCCACCGCGTTCCTGGAGCGCTCCGAGCACGCGTTCGCGGAGCGGACGGCGATCGTCGACGGCGAGCAGCGGTTCACCTACGCGCAGTTCGCCGACCGTTCCCGACGGCTGGCGGGGGCGCTCGGGGCGCTCGGCGTCCGGCCCGGTGACCGCGTGGCGGCCCTGGCCACCAACAGCCACGTCATGCTCGAGGCCCACCACGGCGTGCCGTTCGCCGGCGGGGTGCTGGTGCCGCTGAACACGCGGCTGTCGGCCGACGAGCTGGTCCACATCGTCACCCACTCCGGCTCCCGGGTGCTGCTGGCCACCGTCGAGCTCGCGGACATGGCGCGCACCGTCGCCGAGCGGACGGGGGTGTCGCTGCTGCTCGAGGGCGACGACTACGAGGATCGGCTCGGGCGGGCGGCGCCCAGCGTCGTGCCGGTCGCCGACGAGCGCGGGCTGCTCGCGATCAACTACACCTCGGGCACCACCGGGCTGCCCAAGGGCGTGATGTACCACCACCGCGGCGCCTACCTGCAGGCGCTCGCGATGGCGTTCCACCTGCGGCTCACCCCGGCGTCGCGCTACCTGTGGACGCTCCCGATGTTCCACTGCGACGGCTGGTGCTTCCCGTGGGGTGTCACGGCGTCCGGTGGCACCCACGTGTGCCTGCGCGCCATCGACGCCGACGAGATCTGGCGGCTCCTGCGCGACGAGGGCGTCACGCACTTCTGCGCCGCCCCGACGGTCCTGACGATGATCGCGGGCGGGTCCACCGCGTCGCCCCTCGACCAGCGGGTCACCGTCGCGACCGGCGGCGCCCCGCCGTCGCCGACGCTGCTCTCGCGCATGACGAAGCTCGGCATGGACATCACCCACCTGTACGGGCTGACCGAGACCTACGGACCCGCCGTCGTGAACGACTGGCACCCCGAGTGGGACGACCTCGACGCCGACGAGCGGGCCCGCCTGCAGGCCCGCCAGGGCGTCGGCAACGTGGTGGCGGCCCGGCTGCGGGTGATCGCCGAGTCGGGCGCCGACGTGCCGGCCGACGGCGAGACCCTGGGCGAGCTGGTGGTCCGCGGCAACGACGTGATGCTCGGCTACTACCGCGACGTCGCCGCCACCGCCGCGGTCGACGCCGCCGGCTGGTTCCGCACCGGCGACCTCGGCGTGGTCCACGCCGACGGCTACGTCGAGATCCGCGACCGGTCCAAGGACGTGATCATCTCCGGTGGCGAGAACATCGCGTCGGTCGAGGTGGAGCGGGTGCTCGACAGCCACCCCGCGGTGATCGAGTCCGCCGTGGTCGGGGTGCCCGACGAGCGGTGGGGCGAGATCCCGGTGGCCTACGTGACCACGAGCGAGGAGGTCGACCCCGACGACCTCGTGGAGCACGTCCGCACCCACCTCGCCCGCTACAAGGCGCCGAAGCGGATCGTCTTCGGCGAGCTGCCCAAGACCTCGACCGGCAAGATCCAGAAGAACGTGCTGCGGGAGCGGGAGACGCAACCCGTGGAGTAGCCCGATCGGGGCATCCCGATGTCGCGCTGTAACCGTGGCGACGGTGCGGCCGACATCGGGGCGTGTCCCGTCGCGTGTGGCTCGCCCTGCTGCTCTCCGTGGTCGTCGCCCTCGGTGGTGCCGCGACCGCGTGGGCCGTCTCCGCCCCGGCCGGGGCGGTCGGGCACGACGTCTCCTACCCGCAGTGCGGCACGACGCTCCCGACGACGGGCCGGTTCGGCATCGTGGGCGTCAACGGCGGCAAGGTCTCGACCGCCAACCCGTGCCTCGCCACGCAGTACGCCTGGGCGTCGCGCACGGCGAACGGCGCGGACCTCTACGTCAACACCGGCAACCCCGGCGCGATCTCCACGTTCTACTGGTCGCAGAGCGGGACCCGCGACCCCGCGCTGTGCACCGACCGGAACTCGAGCGCCGACCCGGGCTGCGCCTACAACTACGGCTGGCACGGCGGCCAGGACTCGCTGCGGATCGCGAGGAACGCCGTCGGCAGCGGCGTGACCGCCCGGACCTGGTGGCTCGACGTCGAGCTCGCCAACAGCTGGAACGGCACCCCGGCTGCCAACGCGGCGTCCCTGCAGGGTGCGGTCGACGCCCTGGTGAGCGGCGGCGTCGGCACCGTCGGCATCTACTCCACGAACTACCAGTGGGGGCAGATCACCGGCGGCTACACCGCGTCGAACGCCGCCACCTACCGGAGCGGCTGGGCGTCGGCGTTCACCCCGAAGCGCCCCCTGGAGTCGGCGCCGCTCTGGATCGCCGGGCTCTCCACCCTCGACGCGGCCTCGCGGAACTGCGCCACGAGCTTCACCGGGGCGAGGACCGCGCTCGCGCAGTACTCCGACGGCAACCTCGACGGCGACCTCGTCTGCGGGGCCCCGCCGACCACGACGCCTCCGACGACGACGACCGTGGCGCCGACGACCACTGCTGCGCCGACGACCACTGCTGCGCCGACGACCACTGCTGCGCCGACGACCACTGCTGCGCCGACGACCACTGTTGCGCCGACGACGACTGTCGCGCCGACGACGACTGTCGCGCCCACCACGACCGTGGCGCCGACGACGACGGTCGCGCCCACGACCACCACGACGCCCCGTCCGACCAGTAGCGCCCCGGCCCCGACGGCGCCCGGCGCGCCGACCGGCGTGACCGCGACGACCGACCCGACCCGCGGCATCGTCCTGCGCTGGACCGCGCCCGCGCAGACCGGTGGGAGTCCGGTGAACCGCTACGTGATCCTGCGGGGCACCGCCGCCGGCCGGGAGTCGGTCCTCGGTGTCCTCACCTGCAGCACCGCGACCTGCGCGTGGCGCGACACCTCGATCCCGGCGGGCAGCACGGAGTTCTACCAGGTCGCGGCCGCCAACGACGCGAACCAGGTCGGCCCGCGGAGCCCGGAGGTCAGCGCCCGGGCACGGTGACGGTCGAGGTCCTGTTCTGCCGCGCGACGTGATCGCAGTGCGACCACGTCGCGTGGCAGAGGTGGATCTAGCGCGTGGCGTTCTGCAGGCGGCGCGCGCCCTCGTCGGCCTTCTTGGCGCCGATGCCGGTCGCCGACCCGACCAGGCGGAGCCCGACCACGGTGACGACGTTGACCAGCCGGCCGGTGATGCGGACCGGGTTGAGCGCCGCGGCGAGGTGGTCGAGCGGCGCGGCGGCCGCCTCGGTGTAGGCGTGGATCGTCTGCCCGGCGCGGTCGGCGGCGTCGGTGAGCTCCTCGTCGAGCTTCTCGCCCTGCTGGGCGGCCCGGCGGGTGGTGTTGCGGAGCTCGTCGCTCGCGTCGGCCGCGGTGGCCTCGACCGAGGCTGCCGTCCGGCGGGCGGCCGCCCGGGTCTCGCCCGCGACCTCACGGGCGGTGCCCCGGACCTCCGAGGCGGCCTCGCGACCGCTGGCGCGCGCGACGTCGGCGGCGTCGCGGGCGGCTGCCTCGACGGACTGGGCGGCGGCGGAGGCGTCGTCGGCGATCTGTCCGGCGCCCTCCGACACGGTCCGGCCCACCCGCTCGGCGGAGCCCTCGGCGTGGCCGCGCACCTTCTTGCCGGTGGTCGCGAGCTCGTGACCGACCTCGTCGGCGGTGTCGGCGGCCTCGTCACCGACGCTGCGGGCGGAGTCGGCGGCCTGGTCGGCCACCGTCCCGGCCCGCTCTGCGGCGGTGTCCGCGACGGCGCGCGGGCCGGCGGCGGACGAGGAGGAGCCGGATGACGAGGAGCCGGACGACGAGGACGCGCCGGCCTTCGAGCCCGCCTTCTTCCTCGCGGCGTCGCGCTCGGCGGCGCTGCTCTGGCCGGACGCCTCGAGGCGGGCGCGGTCGAGGTCGGCGACCTCCACCCCGGCCTGGGCGGCCTCGGCGGTCGCCCTGCGGGCGGCGTCCTCGCCGGTCTGCTTCGCCTCGGCGGCGGCCGCGGCGGCGGACAGCTCCGTGGTGATGCGGTCGGCGTCCTGGGTGTGTGCGGGGACCTCGGTGGCCTCGACGAGTTCGCCGGTGAGGTCGTGGACCATGACGGCGCCGCCGCCGTCGTTGCGCACGATCTCGACGGCGCGGGCGATGGCCTCGGCCTGTGTCGGAGCGTGGGCGCTGGGGCGGGTGGCGGCGGGCTTGACGACGATCCAGCCGTCGTCGGACGGGCGGACGTGGCGGTCGGCCATGAGATAGCTCTCCGGGATGTGCGTGACGCTGGGCTCGGGATCGATGGCCCGAGGTGCCCGACCTCGCCGATCGACTACACGCCCACCTCTATGACGGGGGCCACGAGGCTGCTCCCGGCCGGCGGCGATCGCACGGAACTCGCGAGAGGGACTTCTCCTCGGGCGGGAGGGGGAGGACGCTGGGTGTCCGAACGACGGAAGGACGGTGCGCCATGACGAGACCCGATGCGATGGTGCCCGAGCAGGTCATCGGCTCCCGGGACGAGGCCGAGCACGCGCGCCTCGAGGAGGCCCGGGCCCAGTACCGCCGGCTCAACGGCGAGTTCACGATCCTCGAGAACTTCGAGCGTCGGCTCACCCGGCAGATCCACGAGAAGCAGGAACAGGGCCGCGACGACTACGTGCGTGAGCTCGTGCAGCGCCGTATCTCCGTCCGGTCCCGGCTCGAGGAGATGCGCGTGCGACGGGCGCGCGCGGCGAGCGCCGCAGGGCTCTGAGCGGCGGCTCACCGCTGGTTGCGGGTCCGCCCGGTCTCCACGGCGCCGAGCATCGCCCGGACGACGGTGCCGATGAGGACGAGGTCGAGCACCATCTGCCCGACCACCAGGAGACGGGCGGCCGCCGTGACGGGGACGATGTCACCGAAGCCGACGGTGGCCAGCACGGTGACGGTGAAGTAGAGCGCGCCCACCCGGTCGAGCGCCTGGTCGAACGAGCCGGGCTCGGACGCGGCGAGCACCACGTAGGTGGTGGCGAAGATCAGGACGAACAGGGGCGCGATCACGGCGAACGCCTCGACCGCCCGCAGCACCGGCCACCGGGAGCGGCTGATCGCCCGCACCTGCCAGACCGCGGCGCCCGCGAACGCGAGCAGCCCGATCGTCAGCTCGGCGAGGGCGAGGGCGTCGGGTCGTGCCGTCAACGGCAGCACCGCGTAGAGCCAGCCCATCACGGCCACCGTGACGGTCGACCGGACCGCGGCGCCCACCGCCCGACGGATCGCCGCGCCGCGTTCCTCGTCCATGCGGTCCTCCCGGACCGGCACCCTGCCCGGCGGCCGTCGTCCCGCGGCAGGGCCGACCGTCCCGACTCACGCCGCGACGGCGGCCCGCACCATCGTGGCGAGCACCGGGCCCGCCACCTGCGGCGAGGTGTGCGAGGCGCTGCGGGGCGTGGAGTTCATCAGGCCGAACGCGGCGTGCGCGGCGGTCCGCACCTCGTCGGTGCTGCGCGGCGGGCCGACCCGCGCGATGACGTCCTCCCACACCTCGACGTAGGCGCGCTGCAGCGCGCGGACCCGCCGTCGGGAATCGTCGGGGAGCGAGGCGAGGTCGCGGTCCTGCACCGTGATCAGCTCCGGGCGGTGCAGGGCGAAGTCGACCTGGAAGTCGATGAGCGCCGTCAGCCGCTCGCCGGGGTCGGGGTGGGCGGTGATGATCGCGCGCGCCCCGTCGAGCAGGTACTCGCTGATCCCGACGAGCATCTCGGCGAGCAGTCCCTCCTTCGACGGGAAGTGCCGGTAGATCGCGGGGCCGCTCACCCCCGCGGCCGCGCCGATGCCGTCGATCGAGGTGCCGTGGAACCCGTGGCGGGCGAACAGGCGCGCGGCCTCGACCAGGATCTGGTCCCGACGACGGGTCGGCGCGCCTGCCATCAGCTCCATGGCGCCGACACTACGGGCCTTGCGCCGTCGTGTGAACGCTCGCTAACGTCTCGTGTTAGTCAACGTTCACATCCGAGGAGGACGCCGTGACCGCGACCGTCGGATCGGGAGACGCAGCGGAGCGGAGCTCGACCGTCGGCTCCGGCCACGCCGAGCTGGTGGACGACCTGCGCGCGAAGCTCGCCGCGGTCCGGCTGGGCGGGCCGGAGCGCAGCCGACAGCGTCACGTCGAGCGCGGGAAGCTGCTCCCGCGGGACCGGGTGGACGCGCTGCTCGACCCGTCGTCGCCGTTCCTGGAGCTCTCGCCGCTCGCGGCGCACGGGATGTACGACGACGCGGCACCGGGCGCCGGGATCATCACCGGGGTCGGGCGGATCTCCGGGCGGACGTGCGTGGTCGTGGCGAACGACGCCACCGTCAAGGGCGGCACGTACTACCCGATGACGGTCAAGAAGCACCTGCGGGCGCAGGAGGTGGCGCTGCAGAACCGGCTGCCCTGCGTCTACCTCGTCGACTCCGGGGGCGCCTTCCTGCCCGAGCAGGACAACGTGTTCCCCGACCGCGAGCACTTCGGCCGCATCTTCTACAACCAGGCCACCATGTCCGGGCTGGGCATCCCGCAGATCGCGGCCGTGCTCGGGTCGTGCACCGCCGGCGGCGCGTACGTGCCGGCGATGAGCGACGAGGCGGTGATCGTCCGGAACCAGGGGACGATCTTCCTCGGCGGCCCGCCGCTGGTGAAGGCCGCGACGGGCGAGGAGGTGACGGCCGAGGAGCTCGGCGGCGGCGACCTGCACGCCCGCACCTCCGGCGTGGTCGACCACCTCGCCGACGACGACGCCCACGCCCTCGCGATCGTCCGCGACATCGTCGACACCCTGCCCGCCGACCCGGCGCCGCCGTGGGAGCGCCGCGCCTCCGCACCCCCGGCGAAGGACCCGCGCGAGCTCTACGACGTGGTGCCGGTCGACGGGCGCAGCGCCTACGACGTGCGCGAGGTGATCTCCCGGGTCGTCGACGGCTCGAGGTTCACCGAGTTCAAGGCGGAGTACGGGACGACGCTGGTCACCGGGTTCGCCCGCATCCACGGCCACCCGGTCGGCATCGTCGCGAACAACGGCGTGCTCTTCCGCGAGTCCGCACTCAAGGGCGCGCACTTCGTCGAGCTGTGCGACCAGCGCGGCATCCCGCTGGTGTTCCTGCAGAACATCACCGGGTTCATGGTCGGCCGCGAGTACGAGGCGGGCGGCATCGCGAAGGACGGCGCGAAGATGGTCACCGCCGTGGCGACGACGCGGGTGCCGAAGCTGACCGTCGTGATCGGTGGGTCCCACGGCGCCGGCAACTACGCGATGAGCGGCCGGGCGTACTCGCCGCGGTTCCTGTTCATGTGGCCGAACGCGCGCATCTCCGTCATGGGCGCCGAGCAGGCCGCGACGGTGCTCGGCACGGTCGGGTCGTCGAGCGCCGACTCGGTCCGCGAGCAGTACGAGCGCCAGGGCCACCCGTACTACTCGACCGCCCGGCTCTGGGACGACGGCGTCATCGACCCGCTCGACACCCGCACCGTCCTCGGCCTCGCGCTGTCCGCCTGTGCCCACGCGCCGCTCGACGACCCACGGTTCGGTGTGTTCCGGATGTAGCCCGTCCCCGGATGGCAGCGGAGCGTCGTCGCTGTCATCCAGTGACAGCAACGACGCTCGGCTGCCACCACGAGAGGACCCGATGTTCGCCAGCGTGCTGATCGCCAACCGGGGCGAGATCGCCGTCCGCATCGCCGCCACCGTGCGCGCCCGCGGGCTGCGCAGCGTCGCCGTCTACACCGACGCCGACGCGTCGTCGCCGCACGTCGCAGCGGCCGACGTGGCGGTCCGCGTCGGGAACTACCTCGACGGGGAGGCGATCGTCGCGGCCGGGCGACGGGTCGGCGCGCAGGCGGTCCACCCGGGCTACGGCTTCCTCGCCGAGAACGCCGCGTTCGCCCGCCGGGTGGCCGACGCCGGCATGACGTGGATCGGGCCGCCCCCGAGCGCCATCGAGACGATGGGCGACAAGATCTCGGCGAAGGCCGCCGTCGAGCCGGCCGGGGTCCCGCTCGTGCCCGGCAGCTCCGAGAAGGGGCTCACCGACGCCGAGCTCGCCGAGGCCGCGCGCGCCACCGGCTTCCCCGTGCTGCTCAAGCCCAGCGCCGGGGGCGGCGGCAAGGGCATGCACGTCGTCGAGCGGGCCGAGGACCTCGACGATGCGCTCGCGGCCGCCCGGCGTGAGGCCCGCGGCTCCTTCGGCGACGACACGCTGCTGCTCGAGCGGTACGTGACGAACCCGCGCCACGTCGAGATCCAGGTCCTCGCCGACACCCACGGCGCCGTCGTCCACCTCGGCGAACGCGAGTGCTCGCTGCAGCGCCGCCACCAGAAGGTCGTCGAGGAGGCGCCGTCGGCGGTGCTCGACGCGACGCAGCGCGCGGCCATGGGCCGCGCCGCGGTCGACGCCGCGAAGGCCTGCGGGTACGTCGGCGCCGGGACCGTCGAGTTCGTGACGAACGCCGACGCGAGCGAGTTCTTCTTCCTCGAGATGAACACCCGGCTGCAGGTCGAGCACCCGGTCACCGAGGAGGTCGTGCGGGTCCGCGGTGGCCGGCTGGACCTCGTCGCCGAGCAGCTGCGCATCGCCGCGGGCGAACCGCTGGGTTACGACCAGGACGACGTGACGCTCGAGGGCCACGCCGTCGAGGTCCGTCTCTACGCCGAGGACCCGGCGCGCGGCTTCCTCCCCACGGGCGGGCGCATCCTGGGGCTCGACTGGCCGGCGGGGGACGCGGCGGAGCGGAGCTCGACGCAGGTGACGGGGGCGCGGGTCGACGCGGGCGTGCAGGTCGGCCAGGAGGTCGGCAGCGCCTACGACCCGATGCTCGCCAAGATCATCGCCGCGGGCGCCGACCGCGCCGAGGCCCTCGACCGGCTCGACGAGGCCCTCGCCCGCACGACGGTGCTCGGTGTGACCACCAACCTCGCCTGGCTGCGCACGCTCCTCGCCGACGACGACGTCCGCGCGGGCCGGCTCGACACCGGCCTCATCGCGCGCCTCGGCGTGCCCGAGCAGCAGGTTCCCGACGACGTCGTGGTCGCCGCCGCGCTCGCCGGCCTCCTGCGCCTGCCCGAATCCGACGACCCGTTCACCACGCTCGGCGGCTGGCGGCTCGGCGGCGAGCCCGCGCCTGCGCGCTGGACGCTGGTGCCGCTGGGGGAGAAGGACACGACGTTCGACGTCGCCCTGCGCGGCCGTCCCGACGACGCCACGGTGACCCTCGGGGACGGCCAGGCGCGACCCGTCGTCGGGACGAGCACCGGGGACGGCCTGGTGACGACGCTGGACGGGGTCACCCGGCGCTACCGGACCGCCGTGGCGGACGGGGTCCTGTGGATCTCCCGGGACGGCGGGACGTGGGCGCTGCGCGAGCAGGAGCGGCTGGCCGCGGCGCGGACCGCGCAGGCCTCCGACGGCACCGTCACGAGCCCGATGCCGGGCACCGTCACCGTCGTCGAGGTCGAACTCCACCAGCCGGTCGACGCCGGGCAGCGGCTCGTCGTCGTCGAGGCCATGAAGATGGAGCACGTGCTCACCGCGCCGGTCGCCGGCACGGTGACCGAGCTCCCCGCGAGAACCGGGGCGACCGTCGCACTCGACGCGCCCCTCGTGACCGTCACACCGCAGGAGTGATGATGCAGCTGTCGCCCGAGCACGAGGACCTCCGCCGGACCGTCGAGGACTTCGCCCAGAAGGAGGTCGCGCCGGTCATCGGGGACTACTACATCCGCGAGGAGTTCCCGTACGACCTCGTCGCGACGATGGGCGAGATGGGCCTGTTCGGCCTGCCGGTGCCCGAGGAGCACGGCGGCATGGGCGGCGACTACGTCGCGCTGTGCGTTGCGCTCGAGGAGCTCGGCCGGGTCGACCAGTCGGTCGCGATCACCCTCGAGGCGGGCGTCTCGCTGGGGATCATGCCGCTGGTGCGGTTCGGGTCCGACGAGCAGAAGCAGCGCTGGCTGCCCGACCTCGCGGCCGGTCGAACCCTCGGCGGGTTCGGGCTCACCGAGGCCGGCGGCGGCTCCGACGCCGGGGCGACGAGGACGACGGCGAAGCAGGACGACGGCGACTGGGTCATCAACGGCTCGAAGGCCTTCATCACCAACTCCGGCACCCGCATCACCTCGCACGTCACGGTCACCGCGGTCACCGGGCAGACCGCGGGCAAGCGCGAGATCTCCGCGATCCTCGTGCCGAGCGGCACCGCGGGGTTCACCGTCGCACCCAGCTACTCGAAGGTCGGCTGGAACGCCTCGGACACCCACGAGCTGGCGTTCGACGACTGCCGCGTGCCCGAGGAGAACCTCGTCGGGCAGCGGGGCAAGGGCTTCGCGCAGTTCCTGTCGATCCTCGACGAGGGGCGGGTCGCGATCGCCGCGCTCGCCACCGGGGCGGCCCAGGGCTGTGTCGACGAGTCGGTCCGCTACGCCCGCGAGCGCCAGGCGTTCGGGGCGGCCATCGGCACCTACCAGGCCATCCAGTTCAAGATCGCCGAGATGGAGGCGCGCGCCGTCACGTCCCGCCTGGCCTGGCAGCACGCGGCCGAGAAGATGGCCGCCGGCGTGCCGTTCACGAAGGAGGCGGCGATCGCCAAGCTCGTCTCCTCCAACGCCGCGATGGACAACGCTCGCGACGCGACGCAGATCTTCGGCGGCTACGGGTTCATGAACGAGTACCCGGTGGCCCGCCAGTACCGCGACTCGAAGATCCTCGAGATCGGCGAGGGCACCTCCGAGGTGCAGAAGATGCTGATCGCGAAGCGTCTGGGGCTCTAGCCGTCGCCACGAACGGCCCGTTCGTCATGGTCGATCGTGACGAACGGGCCGTTCGTGCGGTCAGGGGGCCTCGACCGGCGCGACGTCCTGGGTCCGGGTGCCGAGACGGGTGGCCGAGGTGCTCCCCGACGACAGGTCCACCGCGCGGCTCGCGGCGAGGAGACCGATCTCGGGCATCGCGCCGTAGATCGTCTCCCACTGCCCGGCGGACACGCGGTAGGTCTCGTGGAAGATGCCGACCGAGTCCGGCGACGTCCGGGCGGCCCGGTTGAACGCGCGCCACGCCGGGAGGTGCTCGGCCTCCGCGTTGCGCGCGTACGCCTCGAGGTGCTCGTAGGAGCGCCAGTACTGCACGACGGCGGGCCCGCCGAACATCCAGCCGGCGTGGGCCTGCAGCATGCCCATCCCCGGGTGCCGCGCCAGTTCGCGCAGCATGCGGGGCATCGCCCGGAACACGGGGAGCCAGGCGCGGACGTCGGTCCAGCGGTTGATGTGGGTGCCGATCAGGAAGACGACGAAGTCGCCCTCGATGTCGGCGCTGCGACGGACGTAGGCACTCATGCCGGGACCTCCGAGAGGGAACGCGAACGGTCGCGCAGGAACAGGAACAGCGGGAAGACGAAGGCGACGGCGATCGCCGCACTGCCGACGACGAGCAGGACGAGCGACCAGGTCGGCCACCCCAGGCGCCGGCCCTCGACGACCATGAACACGCAGGCCGCGAGACCGGCCACGAGGATGTCGACCGCGGCCGACGAGCTCGCGGCGTTCGCGAACCACCCGGCGAGGTAGTCCTCGCCCGCGGCCATCGAGGCGAGGTTGAACCACCAGGTCCCGACGAGTCCGACCAGCGAGAGCGCGAGGTAGACGTACCTCATGCCGCCACCGCCTCGCGGACGGACGGGCGCGGGCCGCGGGCGAGCACGGTGCCGACGGCGAGGGCGGTCGCGACGACGAGGCCTCCCACGACCGCCAGGGTCACGGCATCCGGGGCGAACAGCGGCTGCGCCCGGAGGGCCTGCCAGGTCAGCAGGAGCGTGAGCCCGGTCCAGGCCGCGGCGGCCACCATCACCAGCCGGACCCGCACCGTCTCGTCGCGCAGCGCCGGGACGCGCGACGCGAGGAGCAGCAGCCCGAGCGCCACCAACGGCACGACCTGCAGGCCGTGCAGCCCGACGAAGTGCCCGACACGCAGGTCGCCGCCGGTGGTCGACCACCCGAGCAGGGCGAGGCCCGGCCCGCCGTCGGGGACACCGACCGCGTGCGCTCCCGCCATCGGCATCCCGCGGCCGGCCTTCGCCGCGGCGATCTGGTAGCCGCTCGGGCTCGTCATGAGGAAGGCGACGGCCATGCCGAGCAGGGAGACGAGGAGCCCGAGACGGACGCCCCACGCGATCGACGGGGTGAGCGACCGCTCGCGCAGGAGCGTCACCGCGATCACGAGGTTCGCCACCCAGAGCACCGCGATCGACGAGCCCATCACCGCCCACACCGCCGTGTCGAACGGGGTGGCGACGTCGAAGTGGCTCGCCCGGCCCCGGACCACCTGGCCGACGATCGCGATCATCTCGATCGTCGAGGTCACGGCGACCACGGTGGCCGCGACGGAGGCGATCCGGTGGGCCCGCTCACCGCGGACGAGCGACACCATCCAGGCCAGCGTCGGCGCGTACAGCACGAAGCTGACCGAGAACTTGAGCGGCTTGGCCCAGATCGGTGCGCCGCCGAGCACCCGGGGGTCGAGCAGGAGCCCCGCCACGCAGACCGGCGCCAGCAGCACCATGGCGCCGGCGAAGACGAGGAGGGGTCGGTTCCAGGTTCGCACGGTCATCCCCCACACTGGATAGTTCAGCTGTCCGGTGACTATGGACAGTAGAGCTATCCGTACCGGATGTCCAGCGAGAGGAGACGGATGAGGGTCGGCGAGCTGAGCCGGCGCAGTGGCGTGAGCGTCGCGTCGATCAAGTACTACCTGCGGGAGGGGCTGCTGCCGGCCGGCGAGCGGACCAGCCCGAACCAGGCCTCGTACGACGACGGGCACCTGCGGCGGCTGCGGATGATCCGCGCGTTGATCGACGTCGGGGGCCTGTCCGTCGTCGCGACCCGCGACGTGCTCGCCGCCGTCGACGACCCCGACCTCCCGCTGTTCGAGGCGCTCGGCCGGGCCTCCGGCACCACGACGGCGGCGCCCGTCCCGCCGGAGGAGCCGGACGAGGCCTGGACCGCGGCCGCGCGGATGCTCGCCGAGCACGTCGACGAGCGGGGCTGGCAGGTCTCGGCGGAGAACCCGGCCTGGCACAGCGCGGTCGGCGTCCTCGCCACCTACCTCCGGCTCGGCGACGGCGACCTCGCCCGCCAGCTCGGGCTCTACATGCGCACGATGGAGGAGGTCGCGGAGCGCGAGGTGGCCGCCGTCGTGGAGCGGGGCGACCGGGCGCGGACGGTGGAGGGCGTCGTCGTCGGGACCGTCCTGGGCGACACCCTCATCGCCGCGGTCCGGCGGCTCGCGCAGCAGGACCGGTCGCTGCGGCTCCTCGGGGAAGCGCCGACCCATCCGCGGGGTTAGCGTCGCGATCATGCCTCAGGCACGAATCGACTTCCCGTCCCGCGTCGGCGTCTGGTGGACCAGCGACGCGTGGCGCATCTCCGACGCGACCGACGTCGCCCGCGATCTCGAGGGCATGGGCTACGGCTCCCTCTGGTACGGCGAGGCCTACGGCAAGGAGAGCCTCACGCAGGCCGGCGCGTTCCTGAACGCGACCGAGCGCCTCGTCGTCGGCACCGGGATCGCGAACATCCACGCGCGCGACCCCATCGCCGCGGAGTCCGGCGCCCGCACGCTGACCGCACTGCACCCGGGGCGCTTCGTGCTCGGGCTCGGCGTCTCGCACGCGCCGCTCGTGGAGCGCGGCCGCGGCGGGACCTACGCCAAGCCGCTCGCGACGATGCGCGACTACCTGCAGCGGATGGACGCCGTGCCCGCCGAGGTCGAGCCGGACGCCCGGCCGACCCGCGTCATCGCCGCGCTCGGGCCGAAGATGATCGAGCTGTCCGGGAGCGCCGCCGACGGGTCGCACCCCTACCTCGTGCTGCCGCAGGCGACCGCGGACCAGCGCGAGCGCCTCGGCCCGGACAAGTGGGTCATCTCGGAGCAGGCCGTGGCCCTCGGCGACGAGGAGACCGCGCTGCGCCGGGCCCACGCCCACCTGGAGATCTACTCCGGCCTGCCGAACTACCGGAACTCGTGGCTGCGCCAGGGCTTCGACGAGTCCGACCTCGTCCGCGGCGGGTCGGACCGCCTCGCGCGGGCGCTGGTCGGGACCGGCTCGGCCGAGGCGGCCGCCGCGGCGGTCACCGCCCACCTCGACGCGGGCGCCGACCACGTACTGATCCAGGCCCTCGGCGACTCGCCCTTCGACGACCCGCGCCCGGCGCTGCGGGAGCTCGCAGAGGCGCTGCGCCTGTGAGTACTTCTCCGTGCCAGGGCACGGAGAAGTACTCACGGGCGCGTCAGCGCACGTCCCGCCGGATCGGGTGGTCCGGCGGGACCTCGACGAGGACGATCGCCCGGCCGTCGGGGTCGCTGATCCAGCACTCGCGCAGACCCCACGGCTCGGTGCGGGTCTCCCGCCGGATCGCGACGCCGGCGGCGCGCAGCGCGGCCTCCTCGGCCTCGACGTCGCGGACCTGCAGCCAGATGCCGTCCGGCCCCGACCCGGCGTCGGGAACCCGTCCCGAGACCTCCAGGTAGCCGGTGCCGAGGAAGTAGACGACCCCGCCGGGGAACTCACGGGCCACCGCGAGCCCCAGGGTGCCGCCGTAGAAGGACCACGCGACCTCGGGGTCGCGGGGGCGGATCAGGATGCGGCTGGACAGCACCTCCACGTGAGGTCCCACCTTTCGGGATTCGGTCGGCCGGGCGGGGGCATCCTGACCGGCGTGAGCAATCCCGGCCAGGCAGCACCCGATCCCCGCCGCTGGCGCGCCCTCGTGGTGTGCCTGGTCGCCGGGTTCATGACGCTGCTCGACGTCAGCATCGTCAACGTCGCCCTCCCCTCCATGCAGCGCGGCCTCGGCGCGTCGTCGGCGGAGCTGTCCTGGGTGGTATCGGGCTACGCGCTGACGTTCGGGCTCGTGCTCGTCTCCTCCGGACGGCTCGGGGACGACCGCGGGCGCAAGAAGATGTTCCTCATCGCGCTCGCGCTGTTCACGATCACGAGCGCGGTGGCCGGGCTCTCGGTCGACCCGACGATGCTCGTCGTCGCCCGCCTCCTGCAGGGGGCCGCCGGCGGCATGATGAACCCGCAGATCATCGGGGTGATCCAGCAGCTGTTCTCCGGCCGGGAACGAGGGCGCGCGTTCGGGTTGTTCGGCGCGGTCATCGGCATCTCGACCGCCGTGGGCCCGCTCTCCGGGGGCCTGCTCCTGCAGTGGGCCGGCGAGGCCGAGGGCTGGCGCTGGGTCTTCTACGTCAACGTGCCGATCGGCATCGTCGCGCTCCTGCTCGGCCTGTGGTGGCTCCCCACCGACGAGGCCCGGACCGGCGAACGGCGTCCGCTCGACCTCGTCGGGGCGCTCCTGCTCGGCGGGGCGGTCGTCGCGCTGATGCTCCCGCTCGTGCTCTCCGAGCAGAACTTCTCCGGCGCCCCGTGGTGGCTCGTCGGCGTCGCCGTCCTGCTCGGGCTGCTCTTCGTCGCCTGGGAACGCCGCGCGAAGCGCACCCACGGGCACCCGCTGGTCAACTTCGGGCTGCTGCGCACCCGCAGCTACGCCATGGGCACCGCACTCGGCCTGCTCTACTTCGCGGGCTTCACCTCCATCTTCTTCGTGCTCACCCTGTTCCTGCAGCAGGGCCGGCAGTTCACCCCCCTCGAGGCGGGCCTCGCGCTGACGCCGTTCGCGGTGGGCTCCGCGGTGTCCTCCGCCATCGGCGGCCGGCTCATCTCCCGGCTCGGCAAGCCGCTCATCGTCGGCGGCCTGGTCACGGTGGTGGTGGGGCTCGTCGTCACCGACATCGTGCTGCGGCTCGACCCGTCCAGCGTCGGCTGGGCCATCGCGCTGCCCCTGCTCGTCGCGGGCGTCGGCGGCGGCCTGGTGATCGCGCCCAACCAGACCCTCGCCCTCGAGGAGGTCCCGGCCCGCGAGGGCGGGACCGCCGCGGGCGTCCTGCAGACCGGGCAGCGCATCGGGTCGGCCATCGGCATCTCGGCGGTCGGGGCGGTGTTCTTCTCCTCCCTCGCCGGCAGCCGCGGCGACTGGTCGCGCTCGATCAGCTCGGGGCTCGTCATCACCGTCGGTCTCGTCGTGCTGGCGCTGCTCGTCGGCATCGCGGACCTCATCGCGGGGCGCGTCACCCGCCGTCGTCAAGCGCCGGAGGAAGCACCCCGGACCGCCGACGAGCCCACGGCCGAGGCTCCGGGGTCTGCGCAGGAGGCCGAGCCCACTCCCGAGACCGCTCCCCGTCACGCGGCCTGGGCTCCCGACGACGGGTCGGCGCCGGACCGCGGGCCGGCCGTCGTCGGTCGGGTCGTGCGGTCCGAGGACGGCGAGCCCGTGCCGGGCTCGGTGCTCACGCTCGTGGACGAGACCGGCCACCAGGCGGCGCGGACGGAGGGCGACCCGGACGGGTCGTTCCGCCTCGTCCCGCCGGGCCCCGGGACCTACCAGCTCGTGGCCCGCGCCCAGGGGCGTGCACCCGACGTCGGGCGGGTGGCCGTCAGCGCGCACACGAGCGCCTACGACGTCGTGCTCGGCCCCGCGGCCCAGGACCACGCCGTCCGGACGATGAGCTGACCCGACGGGCGCTCACGCCCGTTTGAGCGGTGGCCGCGCGACCCCGTCGTCACCGGCGAGGGAGGCCTGCGCGGGCGAGCGCGCCAGCACCACCACGCCGCCGAGGGAGAGCAGCAGGCCGACGACGAACCACGGCGCCCAGCCCTCCCGGATGCCGTCGCCGAGCAGGAGCAGGCCGAGCAACCCGGGGGCCAGCGTCTCGGTGACCGCGAGCACGGCCACGACCGGTCCGACCGAGCCGCGGGCCAACGCGACCGTGTACAGGCCGAGCCCGAGGGCGGCGTAGCCGACGAGGGCCCACGCGATCGGGTCCGTCACCACCCGCCGCGCGATCTCGCCGAGCGGGCCGTCGAGGTCGACGAGCCGCACCGCCACCGCCGTGCCGCCGAACGCGAGGCCGGCGACGAAGGCCGTGGGGACGGCCCGCCGGCTGCGCACCGCGAGGGTGATTCCCCCGACCGCCAGCGCGACGAGCACCACGAGGATCGCGATCGTGCCGCCGACCCCGGTGTGCGGGAGCTCGCCGGTGCTCGCGCTGCCCACCAGCAGCCCCAGGCCGAGCACGTTGGCGCCCGCCGCGACGAGGTCCACGCGACGCAGCGGGGTGTCGAACACCCAGTGCGACGCGATCACGGTGATGACGACCTGGCCCGCCACGATCGCCTGCACGGCGACGATGGGCATGTACCGGAGCGCGAGGACGGTGAGGATCCAGCCGACGATGTCGAGCAGGAGACCCGCGAGGTAGACGGGGCTGGTGACGACGCCCGCGGCCCGCGTGGCCCGCCGGGTCGCCAGGGCCTCGAGCATCGCCGCCCCGGCGTTGGCCCCGGCGGCGACGAGGGCGGCGACGAGCCCGACGACCAGCACGGCCACCTCCGTCCGTCGACCCCGTCCAGCGCGAGTCTGCCCGTCCCCGGACCGCGGGACGCGCACATCGACGTGCGCGTCGCTCCTGCGGACGGGGTACCGCCCCGTCCCGACGCCGGCTCGGGGGACCCGGGCGCGACGGAGGACCACGACGGTGACGGTGGCGACGGGCCTGGCGGTGGCGGCCGGTGCTCCTGGTCGGCGCGGGACGTTCGTCACCGGAGGGCTCGCCGTCCTCGCGGCGCTGGTGCTCGCCCGCCGTGGGCGCCCCCGGCCGCGGTGTGCGTGTGGGGGCGGTGATTGTGGGATCTCTCACCATCCGGTTCTTCGAGGGCACCGTCGTACGGGCACGCCCGCCGCCGGACACGCGGCTCGCGGTGGAGACCTCGGCGTCGATGCCGTCCGGGCACGCCCTCGTGTCCGCGCTCGCCGTCGGGCTGACCGTCATCGCGGTCCCCCTGCTGCTCCGTGAGGCGGGACGCGATGGGCCGGTTGTACGCGGCGCGATCGTGCTGGTCGGGGCGGTGATCATCGGGTTGACCGGGGTCGGCCGTGCCTCCCTCGGCGTGCCCTGGACCACCGACGTGCCGGCCGGGTGGATGCTGGGCGCCGCGCTGCCGGCGGTGGCCGTCGCGCTCACCGCGATCCTCGGGAAGCACCCCGTCAAGATCTATCCCTCGAAAGGGTCAGTTGACTCGTCGGTAGCCTGACGCACGGGCGTCGCTACCTCGAACGGGTAGCCATGGCGTCACTCGAATGCGCCGAATACTGTCTCATGGGCGTACAGAAGAGCGCGGTCCGTCGCTGTGCCGATCGGAGGTCCCACCATGGAGCAGGTCCCGCTCCTGGTTCTCGGGACCGGTGTCGACGGCCTGGCGACGGCGCTCTGCCTCGCCCACCAGGGCTTCCCCGTGCAGGTGCTCGACCGGGGCCCCGACCCGGCGGTCGAGGACGACCCGGCCCTGACCGGCTCGACCCTCCTGCGTCCGCCGGCCACGCGGGTGCTCCACGGCCTCGGGCTGCTCGACCCGCTGCTGGGCCGGACGCTCGAGCTGCAGCGCCTCGTCCATCTCGACGCCGGGACCGGTCAGCCGCTGCGCAAGGTGGAGCTCGGGGAGAACGTCCGGGCGCGCTTCGGCTACCCGGTGCTGGTGGTCGCCCGGCAGGAGCTGCGGCGGGCGCTGGCGGCGGCGTGCGCCCGCGACGAGATGATCTCGGTGCGCTACGACAGCCGGCTCACCGGCGTCGAGGACATCGGTGACGCCGCGCTGGTCACGCTCGAGGGTGGCGAGGAGTGGCGCGCGGAGGCGCTCGTCGGTGCCGACGGTGCCTCCAGCCGGGTGCGGGCCCTGCTCGACGGCGGCGCCGGAGCGCTCTCGCCGACCTTCGTCGTGCGACGGGGCACGGTGGCGGCCACCGCGGGCGAGCCGGCCCAGCCCGAGCTGCAGGTGTGGTCGTCGCCCGCGCTCCAGGTGACCCGCGTGCCGTCGCCGGACGGCGGCGCGGACGTCACCTTCGTGACCCGCGCGGACCTGCCGCCCGCGGAGCGGGAGTGGATCGTCTCGCGGCTCGACCCGGAGGTCCGCCGCACGGTCTCGGGCGTCGCGACCCGCGAGCCCGACCAGGTCGTCGCCCACCAGCGGCCCCTGCCGCGCTGGACGCGGCACCGGCTGACCGTCGTCGGCGCCGCCGCCCAGCCCCTCCTGCCCCACGCGGGCGAGGACGAGGACCAGGCGCTGCTCGACGCGCACGCGCTCGGCGCCGCCTTCGACCGCTCGGACGGGCGCATCCTGCCGGGCCTGGAGGGCTACGAGGCGCTGCGTGCCGCCGCCCGGGCCGCGTGCGCGGCGAAGGTGGCGGAGTTCGCGGCGCTCGCGCACGCCGAGGGGCTCACCCGCCGGCTGCGGGACCGGCTGTGGGCCCGGGAGGCCGTCGACGAGGTCGCCGAGATCGTGGGCGAGCCGTAGGGCACAGGCGCAGGATGGCCCGGTGACCATCGCTGCGAACGCCCCCGGCCGTCCGATCTCGGTCGAGGCCGATCCCGCCGCCCTCGGCTTCGACCCCGCCCGGCTCGCCCGGGTCGACGAGCACTTCCGGCGCTACGTCGACGACGGCCGGCTCGCCGGGTGGCAGACCGTCGTGGCCCGTCGCGGGCAGGTCGTGCACGCCTCGGAGTACGGGATGCGCGACGAGGAGGCCGGGCTGCCCGTCGAGGCGGACACCCGCTGGCGCATCTACTCGATGACCAAGCCGATCACCTCGGTCGCCGCCCTGATGCTCTGGGAGCGCGGGGAGCTCGAGCTGACCGACCCGATCAGCCGCTGGCTGCCGGCCTTCGCCGAGCCGCGCGTCTACGTCAAGGGCAGCTCGACGTCGCCGCTGACGATGCCGAGCCCCGAGCCGATCCGGGTGTGGCACCTGCTCACCCACACCGCGGGCCTGACCTACGGCTTCCACCACGCCCACCCGGTCGACGAGCTCTACCGCGCGCGCGGGTTCGAGTGGGGCGTGCCCGCGGGCATGGACCTGGCGGCCTGTGTGGACGCCTGGGCCGAGATGCCTCTCGTGCACACCCCCGGCACCGAGTGGAACTACAGCCACGCCACGGACGTGCTCGGCCGGCTCGTCGAGGTGGTGTCGGGGCGGTCGCTGGACGCGTTCCTGCAGGCCGAGATCCTCGACCCGCTGGGCATGACGTCGACCGGCTTCGCCGCGGACGACCCGTCACGCACCGCAGCGCTCTACGCGCTCGGCCCCGGTCGGCGTCGGGTGCGGGCCGACGCCATGGGCGACCCCTTCCTCCGGCCGCCGACGTGGCTCTCGGGGGGCGGCGGCATGGTCTCGACCGCGGCCGACTACCACCGCTTCGTGCAGATGCTCGCCCGCGGCGGGGAGCTGGACGGGGTCCGGCTGCTCGGGTCGCGCACCGTGGCCTACATGGGCCGCAACCACCTGCCCGGGGGACAGGACCTCGAGCAGGTCGGTCGCCCGCTCTTCGCCGAGATGCCGTTCCACGGCGTCGGGTTCGGTCTGGGGGTGTCGGTGGTGCTCGACCCGGCCGCCTACCGCACGCTCGCCTCGGCCGGCGAGATGGCCTGGGGCGGCGCCGCCAGCACCGCGTTCTGGGTCGACCCCGCCGAGGAGATCACGGCGCTCTTCCTCACCCAGCTGCTGCCCTCGAGCGCGCACCCGATCCGCAGCCGGATGCGATCACTCGTCTACCAGGCACTCGTGGACTGAGGCACCTCGTCCGGCCTAGCGCCACGCTGCGTCACGAACCTGAGGAGTCCCCGGGTCACCCTGAGAGAGGGCTGCACGGGACCCGCCCGCTCTGTAGCGTCCTGCCCTGCCTCGCGTCGGACGAGGGAACGGGTGCTCAGGAGACGGATGAACGTGACGCCGGGTCCACGACGACGGCCAGCCGGACCGCATCCGGAGGCCACGGCCGCGGCCGTTCCCGCCCCGCGAGGAACGGAGTCGGGCGCCCTGGCCGGGGTGCCGGCCCAGCGGACCGCGGCCGACGTCTACCGGGTCAGCGAGGAGCAGGTGCACCGCGCCCGGATGGCCGTCGCCCGCAACTCGCTCGACTCCGAGGACTGTCGTGACCTGCTCGACATGCTCGGGCTGATCGGCGAGGCGGGCGAGCCGCCGCCGGTCCGCCGCTGAGTCGAGGGACACGGACCGTCCGGCGCGTCGGCCGCGCGGGGACGGCCCGGGCCCGTTTAGCGTGGTGTGGTCATGGTCGACATCCCCGCTCCGCCCCGCGCGACCGGGTCCGGTGAGCCCCACCGCCCGGCGCCGCGTCAGGCACGCGCCGTGGCGACCCGCGAGACCATCCTCGCCGCCGCGGCCCACGAGTTCGCCGCGGAGGGCTACCACGCCGCCTCCCTGTCGAAGATCCTCGACCGCAGCGGCGTCACCAAGGGCGCGTTGTACTTCCACTTCGCGTCCAAGGAGGCGATGGCGGACGCCGTCGTCGCCGTGATGGAGCGGCGCTTCCCCGAGATCACCGCGGCCTTCGAGAGCCTCGGGCACGACCCGATGACGACGGCGGTCGCGATCGCCATCGGGATCGCGGACGTGTTCGCCGCCGACGTCCACGTGCGCGGCGGCATGCGCGCGGTGGGCGAGGGCGTCCTCGGACCGGAGCGCTTCCGCTGGGCCTACCAGTACTGGGACGACGTGTTCCTCGACCTCCTCGGCCGGGCCCGCGACGCGGGGCTGCTCCGCGAGGGCGTCGACGCCGAGGACCTCGCGCGCACCGTCGTCGCCCTCGGCAACGGCCACCGGGTGGTCTCCACCGCGACGACGGGGCAGGCCGACCTGCGCGACCGGGCGGTGCGCTCGTGGGAACTGCTGCTCGGGTGCGTCGCCGAACCGGCCTGGTTGGCGCGGTGGGAAGCGGCCGGCGGCATGGCGTCGCTGCCCCTGGGGGACCCGTTGCCGGGGGTGCCTGAGAGCGGTCCGGACCCCGTCCCGTAAGGTTCTCCACGCACCCAACGGAGCGGACCGGTCACCACCGGAGGGGGTAAGGTTCTCGCACCGAGCCCCCATCGTTCAGTGGCCTAGGACTCCGCCCTTTCAAGGCGGCAACGCGGGTTCGAATCCCGTTGGGGGTACGCAGTAGAGTTCTGGTGAACAACAGTTTCACAAGCTAGGCCCAGTGGCGCAGTTGGTTAGCGCGTCGCCCTGTCACGGCGAAGGTCGCGGGTTCGAGTCCCGTCTGGGTCGCACAGTCGAGCTGGTTCCGTCTGAGGGCCTGGCCGACACGGCCAGGTAGCTCAGTCGGTACGAGCGATCGCCTGAAAAGCGATAGGTCGGCGGTTCGACCCCGCCCCTGGCCACCTCAGCCCACCGGACGTGCTTCCGGTGGGCTTTCGTGCGTTCAGGAGCGGTGTGCTGCGCCCTTTCTGCGAGGTCTGCGTCAGGCGGGTCAGGCGGCTCGAATTCCTGCCTCACGTCACCCTCACGGCCCCGCCGGACGGTCCAACCACCCACGACGTTGCTCGGTGTGAGCTGACGAACGCCCGTGGTTGAGGTCGTTCAATCGTGGACAACCCGACGACGAACGATGGCCGGACCCGCAGGGGTCGGGCCCACGTCGCAACGAAGGAAGGTCCACGCCGTGCCGACCACCGTCTCCGCCCTGGTCACCGAAGGCGCCTCGAAGCCGCTCGAGCGCTCGACCATCGAGCGCCGGGACCCGAAGCCGCACGACGTCGTCATCGAGATCGCGTACGCCGGCATCTGCCACTCCGACATCCACCAGGCCCGCGACGAGTGGGGTGGCGCGGAGTTCCCGATGGTGCCCGGCCACGAGATCGCGGGCACCGTCGCCGCCGTCGGTGACGAGGTCACGAAATTCTCCGTGGGCGACCGCGTGGGCGTCGGCTGCTTCGTGGACTCCTGCCGCGAGTGCGACAACTGCAAGGCCGGCGAGGAGCAGTTCTGCACGAAGGGTGAGGTGCAGACCTACAACGCCCGCGAGTACACCGGCGAGCAGACCTTCGGCGGCTACTCGCAGTCGGTCGTCGTCGACGAGAACTACGTGCTGAACATCCCCGAGGGCGTCGAGCTCGACGTCGCCGCGCCGCTGCTGTGCGCCGGGATCACGCTCTACACGCCGCTGACCCACTGGGGTGCCGGCCCCGGCAAGAAGGTCGCCATCATCGGCATGGGCGGCCTCGGCCACGTCGGGGTCAAGATCGCCCACGCGCTCGGCGCCGAGGTCACGGTCCTCTCCCAGACGCTGTCGAAGGAGGAGGACGGCAAGCGGCTCGGGGCCGACCACTATTACGCCACGTCGGACGAGAAGACGTTCGAGACCCTCGACAGCACGTTCGACCTGATCGTCAACACGGTCTCGGCCGACCTCGACCTCGAGAAGTACGTGGCGCTGCTCGCCCTCGACGGCTCGATGGTCAACGTCGGCATCCCGTCGAACCCGGGCTCGATCCACGCGTTCTCGCTGGCCAACGGCCGTCGCAGCCTCGCCGGCTCGAAGATCGGCGGCATCCGCGACACCCAGAAGATGCTCGACTTCTGCGCCGAGCACCACATCGGCGCCGAGATCGAGACGATCACGGTGGACGACGTCAACCAGGCCTACGACCGCGTCGTCGACTCGGACGTCCGGTACCGGTTCGTCATCGACATCGCGTCCTTCGAGAAGTAGTTCCCGACGGCGGGTCGTCCCCCGGCTCGTCGTGACGGTCCCGGCCCGTCGCCGCTCCCGGCGACGGGCCGTCGCCGTGACCGGGGGCGGACGTCAGAACTCGACGCCGCTGCTCTGCGCCATCGGGACGTCGGGCCTCCGCCCGGGCGACCCCACCGGGAGCCACCGCGCGTCCCCGTCGGGACGTGCGGCCCCGTCCGAGGCCGTCGCGGCCGGGCCGGAGCCCAGCGCGGGGCGGTAGCAGCGGTCGAGCCCCACGGCGTCGAGGTGGCAGAGGAACCACGACACCATGACGGCGTCGACGGCGTCGGCCTCCACCGGGAGCTCGGCGGTCCAGTGCAGGGCGTCGGCGTCGGCCCGCACCCGCCACGCGCGGCCCCAGCGGTCGAGGAGGGTCCGGCGGCCGGGGACGGCGTGGAGCCGCTGGCGCAGCCGCAGCTCGCCGAGGGGGACGTGGAGGGTCCAGTCCACGAGGTCACCGCGGCGTTCGCCCCGGGCCGTGGCGAGGATGTCGCCACCGTCCTCGACGAGGCGCAGCGCGAGGCCGTCGATCGTCCCCTGGTCGGTGCGGGCAAGGACGCTCTCCTCCAGCGAGAGGGTGCGCCCGCCCTGCACCACCACCCGCCGATCGCGTCGGAGGTGGGTCTCCGCGACGCCGCCGCCCGCCAGCCGGACGGTGCCGGCCTCCTCGGGGTCGGGCAGCACGAACTCGACGCGGACGCCGCCCGCGTAGCGGCAGAGCTCGTCGTCGTACCGGTCGTGGCGCTGGGACCAGCCGAGCCGGTAGCCGGGGACCATGCACCCGATAGCGGCCAGCCAGCAGCCGAACCAGACCATGAACGCGAGACTCTGGTCGGCGACGACGAACCCCGCGACGAGCGCCCCGGCGCCCACGACCCCGAAGCCCGCGGCGGCCCACCACCATCGGAGCCAGCCGCGCTCCCGGGACCGGGTCGTGGCGGCGCGTCCCCGGTGGCGGGGGCCGTCACCGGGGACGACGGGGGCGTCGCGGGGAGGGAGGACGTGGTCGGGACGGGTCATGTCTCCAGCGTCGTGGTGACGGTGGGTGCATGACGATCGGCCGAACGAGTGGTCAGACCAGGCCAAGGCTGTGGAACGGCCCGCCGGTGACGAGCTTCAGGTCACCGGGTGCGCCGTGCGCCCGCGCGTAGGCCAGCATCCGGGCGAGGTCACCGACACCGTTCGAGCCGGGTGCGGGCGCCAGGTTCAGCGTCGAGAGCACGCCCACCGCCGTCCCGTCGGCCGCGAGGAACCCGCTCCCGGAGTCCCCGGGCACGCCCGGGGAGACGGTGAGGACCGGGTGGCTCCACCCGTTCCCGGTGTCACCCAGCGCCGCGCCGACCTTCGGGGACAGGGCGGCCACGCCGCCGCGCAGTTCCGAGTTGCCGTAGCTCGCGACCCGCTGGCCGGCGGTGAGCCCGGCGGTGTCCAGGCCGGTCGGGCCGCCGAAGAAGGGCACGGTCGGGGACACCGCTGCGACGTCGGCCGGGTCGATCTCGATCAGCGCGAGGTCGTTGTAGGCGCACGCGTCCGGGTCCTTCTCACCGGCGTGCTGCATGGCGAGCCAGGAGTTGTACGCGAGCTTCCCCGGCTTCGAGGCGCCGCTGATCGCGACCGGCGTCCCGAGGGGGAGCGAGGCCGAGGTGCAGCCGTCGGTCTCGGTCGCCGCGCCGGTGCCGGAGCAGTGCGCGGCCTGCCCGAGGTAGGTCTTCCCGCCGCCGGCGTAGACGAAGTTGGCGGTGCACTGCGCGCCGTCGGTCCGCACCTGGACGCCGGGGTGGATCGACCCGCCGAGCGCGGTGGTCATGTCCGGGAGGGCGACCGGGGCGGGCAGGGGCACGGCGGGCCCGGGCACCGTGACGGCGCTCGGGGCGGCCGGTGGCGCCGGGGACGGGGTCGGGTCGGCCCAGGCGGCCCCGGTCGCGGCCCCGAGGAGCATGGCCGCGCCCGCGAGCACCGTGGTGATTCGTCGTCCCTGCCGCACCTGGCCACCTCACCCGTCCGGTCGATCCCTTTCTCGACACAACGGGCGGGACCCGGAAGGGTGACGGCCGCGCTCAGCGGGTCTGCAGGGCCGCCCAGGTGGTCGCCGCGGCGACCCCGCCGTCGGCGGCGAGCGTCTGCCCGTTGATCCACCGGCTCTCGTTGGACATCAGGAACGCGACGACGGCGGCGATCTCGTCGGCCTCGGCGTCCCGGCCGGCGGCGGTGCGCTGGCGCGCCAGCCGGCGCGGGTCCATCGACCGTTCGACCTCGGGCAGCTGCGGGGTGCGCACGGGACCGGGGGCGACGCCGTTCATCCGGATCCCGTCGGGCCAGGTCAGCGTGGAGGACGCCGTCGTGTAGGCGAGCACGGCCTCCTTCGACAGCTCGTAGACCGGCCGGTCGGGGCGCCGCTCGCGGCACCAGCGCAGGCCGTCCTCGAACGACGTGGTCGCGAGCAGCGGGCGGAGCTCCGCGAGGTGCGCCACCCAGTGCCGGCCCTCCGCGGAGGACACGTTGACCACCGACCCGCCGCGCTGGATGCGGGGGAGCAGCCGCTCGGTGAGGTGGCGCATGCCGAGGAAGTTCACGGCGAGCACGGTCTCGGCGGGCGAGGTGCCCGGCACGCCCGCGACGTTCGCGAGCGCGTCGACGCGGTCGTCGAGGCGGTCGACGGCCGCGTCGATCGACCGCGGGTCGGTGAGATCGCAGCGCACGTGGGCGATCTCGCGGTCGGGCGGCTCGCGCCGGTCGAGGCCGATCACGGAGACCCCGTGCCGGGACAGGAACTGCGCGAGGGCTCGACCCACCCCCGAGGAGGTCCCGGTGACGACGAAGACGGTGCTCATGGCGCCGGTCAGAGTAGACGGCCGCCGCAGGCTCTTCGCAGGGTGATCGCCCGGCGTCCTCCTGGGTGACGTCCGGCGCTTCACCGTGACGTCAGCGGCCGTCGTGGACAGTGATCGGACACGACGGGAGTCCCCATGCTGCTCTTCGGCATCGTCCTCATCGCCCTCGCCGCGGCGGCGATCGTCGCGGCCAACCGCCGGGTCGCCGTGCGCCACGCGATGATCGGTGCCTCGACCTCGGAGGTCGCCGACCTCGCGGTCGAGCAGGAGGCGCTCGTCGACCTCGGCACGGTGGGCGGGTTCTCCCGCGTCGCCGCCGTCGTCGGGTACGCCCACCCCGTCGAGGAGGGGCCGCTCCGGTCGCCCCAGACCGGGACGGAGTGCGTGTGGTGGCGGCGCGTCGTCCGCACCCCGTACGGCCACGAGGGCGGCGGCCAGACGGTGCACGAGGAGGCCTCGGACCGCCCGTTCGTGCTGGTCGAGGAGACCGGCAACATCACGGTCGACCCGCGCCGCACCGTGCCGGTGCAGCCGGAGAAGGTGGCCGAGGTGTCGTCCTTCGATCCCGCGTACGGCGGGCTCGTCCGCGAGGAGTGGGTGCTGCGCCCGGGCGCCGAGGTCTACGTGCACGGCGAGGTCCACGACCGCGAGGGGGCCCTGACGATCGGCGCCCCCGCGGCCGGGGCCTTCGTCGTCTCCACTCGCACACCGACGGCGCTGCGCGAGGACTCACTGTTGCTGCAGCGCCGCTGGGCGTGGGGTGGGGCGGTCTCCGGCGCGGCAGGTCTGGCGCTCGTCGTCGCCGCACTCGTGACCTGACCCCATTCGGCCCAACTGTGTTGCGCTGAGTGACCAATAACCGGCACGCTCGGGTCACATGGAGAGCGTGCACGACGATCTCGGCCTCGAATCGTCACCGTCCGTACCCGGTGGTGGTCCGGCGTCGCGCTGGCGGGTGCAACGGTTCCCCAGCCTCGTGTTCCGGGTCTGGCTGCTGCTCCTCGTCGTCGCCCTCGGGGTGCTCGGCGCCGTGATCCTCGCCTGGGTGCGCACCGGGATCAGCGACACCGGGATCGGGATCGTCGTCGCCCTCACCATCACGCTGCCGCTCCTGCTCGCCGGCACCGGTGTCGCCGTCGGCGCCGCGAACGACAGCCGGGTCGACGACGACCTGCGCGTCTACGGACTCGGGATCCGCTCGGTCCTGGACACCGGCGGGGCCGACCAGTCGTTCACGTTCGACACGCGGCCGTCCGGGGCGGTGTCGCGCGAGGACCGCCACGAGGGGCGGGCCGTCGTCGTCGGGGGCGAGGAGCGGTGGCTCGTGGAGCGGGGCGAGCGGGTCGAGCTCCACGACGGCCGGGAGGTCGTCGCGACGGCGTCGCCCCGGAAGCACGGGCCGTGGCGGGACTGGGAGATCGACGTCGACGGGCGGCTGCTGCGCCTGCGGACCCGGGTCGCCCGGCACCCCCCGCGCCGCACCCTGCTCGACGACCTCGGTCGGGCCTGGCGGGCGGACGTGACGCGGCGCCGGGTCACAGCCCGGCTCCCCGAGGAGCTCTCGCCGGTCGGCGCCGCCTTCGTCCTCGCCGTGCTGGCCGGCATCCGCGACACCGTCGAGGAGGTCCCCGGGGGCACCGACGGTGGGACCGACCTCACCGACCTCACCGACCTCACCGACCTCGTCGACGACGTCTGGACCTGGTCCGACTGAGCCTAGGCTGGTTCCCGTGCCCCGCCCCGTGATCCTCACCGTGGACGACGACCCGGGCGTCTCCCGTGCCGTGGCCCGCGACCTGCGCCGCGAGTACGGCGAGCACCACCGCATCGTCCGCGCGGACTCCGGGGAGACCGCCCTGGAGGCACTGCGCGAGATCGCGCTGCGCGGCGAGCAGGTCGCGGTGATCCTCGCCGACCAGCGGATGCCGCGGATGAGCGGCGTCGAGTTCCTCGAGCGGGCCATGGATCTCTTCCCGCGGGCCCGCCGGGTGCTGCTCACCGCCTACGCCGACACCGACGCCGCCATCACCGCGATCAACGTCGTCGACCTCGACCACTACCTGCTCAAGCCCTGGGACCCGCCCGAGGAGAAGCTCTACCCCGTCGTCGACCAGCTGCTCGAGGCGTGGCGGCGCGCGCCGGACCGGCCCAGCACCGACACCCGCGTCGTCGGGCACCGCTGGTCGGCGCGCTCCTACGAGCTGCGCGACCTGCTCGCCCGCAACCAGGTGCCGTTCCGCTTCCACCTCGCCGACGACCCCGAGGGGGCCCGGCTGCTGGAGGCGGCCGGGTGCGGCGCCGAGCGGCTGCCCGTCGTCGTCACCGGTGACGGCCGGGCGCTGGTGGAGCCCACCGACGCCGAGGTCGCCGAGCAGGTCGGGCTCTCCACCCACGCGACCGCGGAGCTCTACGACCTCGCGGTCGTCGGCGGCGGCCCGGGCGGCCTGGGCGCCGCGGTCTACGGCGGGTCCGAGGGCCTGCGCACCGTGCTCGTGGAGTCCCTGGCGACCGGAGGACAGGCCGGCACCTCGAGCCGGATCGAGAACTACCTCGGCTTCCCCGACGGCGTCTCGGGCTCCCAGCTCACCGACCGGGCCCGGCGGCAGGCCGTCAAGTTCGGGGTCGAGGTCCTGACGACGAGGACGGTCACCGGCCTCGGTGTCCGCGGCGGGGTCCGGGTGCTGACGTTCGACGACGGGTCGGAGATCGCCGCGCACGCGGTGGTGCTCGCCACCGGCGTCTCGTACCGCACGCTCGACGACGTGCCGGGGTTGACGGAGTTCGCCGGCGAGGGCGTGTTCTACGGCGCCGCGACCACCGAGGCGCCGTCGTGCGCCGACGAGGTGGTCTACGTCGTCGGCGGCGCCAACTCCGCCGGTCAGGCCGCCATGAACTTCTCGCGCTACGCCCGTCGCGTGGTGATGCTCGTGCGCGGGGAGTCGCTGGCCTCGTCGATGTCGCACTACCTCATCGAGCAGATCGAGGGCGTCGCGCACATCGAGGTGCGGACGTGCACCGAGGTCGTCGCCGCCGAGGGCGAGGGGCACCTCGAGAAGCTGACGCTGCGGGACCGGAGCGACGGCACCGAGGAGGTGGTCGACGCGCAGTGGCTGTTCGTCTTCATCGGCGCCCAGCCGCGCACCGACTGGCTCGACGGAACCGTCGACCGCGACGGCCGTGGCTTCGTGCTCACCGGACCGGACCTGGACCGGTCCGGAGCGGGAAGCAGCGACGTGCGCGAGCCGTTGCACCTGGAGACCTCCCTGCCCGGGGTGTTCGCCGTCGGCGACGTCCGGGGCGGGTCGGTGAAGCGCGTGGCCTCCGCCGTCGGCGAGGGCGCGATGGCGGTGAGCCTGGTGCACCGCTGGTTGGAGAACCGATGAGAACCGAACTCGAGCCCGCCTCGCTGCAACGGCTCTTCCTCTTCGAGTCCCTCGACGAGGGCCAGCTGGCCTGGATCGCGGAGCACGCCGACGTCGTCGACTCGGCGGCCGGCGAGGACGTGTGCCGCGAGGGCGACCCGGCCCGCTGCTTCTGGGTGCTCTGCGACGGCGAGATCGCCGTGATCCGCACCGTGCGCGGCGACGAGGTCGAGGTCAGCCGCAGCGCCCGGCCCGGCACCTACGGCGGCGCCACGGAGGCGTACGTCGCGGACGAGGACCTCCGCTACAAGCACACGCTGCGGGCCTGCGCGGCGTCGCGGTTCCTGGCGCTCCCGGCCCGGGAGTGGGGCGCGAAGCTCCGGGAGTGGTTCCCGCTGGCAATGCACCTGGTGGAGGGGCTCGCCGTCGGGATGCAGCGCTCGAGCACGGCGATCGGCGAGCGGGAGCGGCTGCTCGCGCTCGGCTCCCTGTCCGCCGGGCTGACCCACGAGCTGAACAACCCGGCCGCGGCCGCCATCCGCGCGACCGAGTCGCTCCGCGACCGCGTGGCCGGGATGCGGCACAAGCTCGCCATGCTCGCCTCCGGGAAGCTCGACGGCGATGTCGTCGCCCAGCTCGTGGAGCTGCAGGAGGAGGCCGTGCTCGGCGTGGCCACCGCCCCCGAGCTCACCGCGATGCAGACCTCGGACGCCGAGGACGAGCTCGGGGACTGGCTCGACGAGCACGAGGTCGGCGGGGCGTGGGACCTCGCCGCCGTGCTGGTGGCCGGCGGCCTCGACGTCGAGTGGCTCGGCAAGGTGGAGCGCACGGTGCCCGACGGCACGCTCGGTGCGGCCGTCCGCTGGATCGCGTACGCGGTCGAGACCGAGACGCTCATGGGCGAGATCACCGACGCCACCGCCCGGATCGGCACGCTGGTCAACGCCGCGCGGCAGTACTCGCAGCTCGACCGGGCGCCCTACCAGGCCTCCGACCTGCGGGTCCTGCTGAAGTCCACGCTCACGATGCTCTCGCGCAAGCTCGAGGGCATCACCCTGGTCAAGGAGTTCGACCCCGACCTGCCGCAGGTGCCCTGCTACCCGGCGGAGCTGAACCAGGTCTGGACGAACATCATCGACAACGCGTGCTCGGCGATGGACGGCAGCGGGACGCTGACGATCCGCACCCGCCGCGAGTCCGACACGGCCGTCGTCGAGATCGCCGACACCGGGCCCGGAATCCCGGCCGAGGTCCGGCCGCGCATCTTCGAGCCGTTCTTCACGACGAAGGACGTCGGCGAGGGCACCGGCCTCGGCCTCGACATCTCGTGGCGCATCGTCGTCTCCAAGCACCACGGCGACATCCGCGTGCACACCTCGTCCGCGGGCACGACCTTCGAGATCCGGCTGCCACTGTCCGGTTGACCGCCTCCCGGGCTACGTCGACCAGTCCTACCGCGACGCCGTGCCGGAGGTGCCCCACGTCGGGAGGTCTGCTGCCTGCACCTGACCCGGTTCGTGCAGATCCTGCTCGACCGCAAGGACCGCATGCCGAGGAGGGAGCGCCCCCCGACCGCCGTGGGGCAGCACGGCGGCCGAGGGACGCAGAACCCCGTGCGGCCGGGCGCGGTCGGTCGCACGGGGCGTTCGAGGGCGGTTGCGGATGACCGGTCGTCCCCATCATCACGCCGGGCGCCTGCGTCGCCGAAGCACTAACGCCGGGAGTTCCGCGGACGATGCGGCTTCTTCGGTACCCGTCCGGTCGGTTCGCACCCCGGGCCGCAGCGGTTCATCCGGTCGTGTCGGGGCACAATCGACGGGTGTGAGCAGTGTGGCGCGGGCGTCGGACCCGACGGACGAGATCCCGATCACGGACGGTGGCTCCGGGGCCGGCTTCGCCGGTCTGACCGGGCTCGCCGACGAGGAGGGCAAGCGCCGGCGGCTGGTGCGGATGAAGGTCGTGGCCACCGGCTTCCTGCTCGGCGCCGCGATCGTGTGGATCGTGTTCCTCACCTGGGAGCGCCACGGCGGCCCGGCCTTCACCGGCTACGTCCGGGCGGCCGCCGAGGCCGGCATGGTCGGCGCCTTCGCCGACTGGTTCGCCGTCACCGCGCTCTTCCGGCACCCGCTGGGCCTGAAGATCCCGCACACCGCGATCATCCCGCGCAAGAAGGACCAGCTCGGCGAGAGCCTGTCGGACTTCGTGGGCGAGAACTTCCTGTCGGTGCCCGTGGTGAGCGACAAGCTGCGCTCTGCGCGGATCGCCAACCGCGTCGGTGCGTGGCTCTCGCGGCGCGAGAACGCCGAGCGGGTCACCGCCGAGGCGGCGACGGTGGTTCGCGGTGCCGTGGCGGTGCTGCGGGACGACGAGGTCCAGGCCGTCATCGAGCAGACCGTCACCCGCCGCGTGGTCGCCCAGCAGTGGGGTCCGCCGATGGGGAAGCTCCTCGAGGGCATCCTCGACGACGGGTCGCACCGCCGGGTCGTCGACCTCATCTGCGACCGGGCCTACGACTGGGTGCGGGTCAACCACGACACCGTCATGGCGCTGGTGAGCAAGCAGGCCCCGAGCTGGTCGCCCCGCTTCGTGGACGGCCTCATCGGCGACCGGCTCTACGCCGAGGCCCTCTCGTTCGCCTGGGCGGTGAAGTCCGACCAGGACCACCCGCTGCGCAAGGCCATCGACCGCTTCCTCACGAGCTTCGCAGGCGACCTGCAGCACGAGCCCGAGACCATCGAGCGGGTCGAGTCGATCAAGGCCCAGCTGCTCGCCCACCCCGACGTCCAGGGCCTGCTCAGCCGTGCCTGGGCGACCGGCAAGGCGATGATCCTCGACGCCGCGGAGGACCCGTCGAGCGAGCTGCGGCTCCGCGTGACCGACGGCGTCACCCGTTTCGGCGAGCGCATGGTGCTCGACGAGGGCCTGCGCGAGAAGATCGACAGCTGGGTCGTCGACGCCGCGGCCTACGTGGTCACCCGCTACGCCCCGGAGATCACCGCGCTGATCTCCGACACGGTCAAGCGCTGGGACGGCCCGGAGACCTCCCGGAAGATCGAGCTGCAGGTCGGCCGCGACCTCCAGTTCATCCGCATCAACGGCACGGTGGTCGGCGCCCTGGCCGGACTGATCATCTACACGCTGGGCGAGCTGGTCGTCGGGTAGGTGCGCTGCGCGCCCGTGAGTACTTTCCCGTGCTCCGGCACGGAGAAGTACTCACGGGCCGAAGGCACCTGCCCCGATCACCAGCCCCAGCGACGCGGCGCCGAGGCCCGCGAACGTCGACATCACGACGTTGAACAGCGCGTGCGCCCGCTCCCGGGCCTCCGCGAGGCGCACCGTGTCGTAGCCGAGCGTCGACCACGTGGAGAGCCCGCCGCAGAAGCCGGTGCCCACCGCGGCGACGACGGCCGAGGGCGCGGCGCCACCGAGCACCACGCCGAGCACGAGCGAGGCCACGACGTTGACCGTGAAGGTGCCCCACGGGAACGACGTGCCGTGCGTGCGTTGCACGGCGCGGTCGACGAGGTAGCGCGCGGGCGCCCCGATCGCCGCGCCCAGTGCCACCCACAGCCCCGCCGCGGTCATCGCGCCCCTCCCGCCGCGGCGCGGGCGACGACGAGGCCGAGCCAGGCCGCGCCGACCGAGCCGAGCACCGTCGCGGCGAGGTAGCCGAGGGCCGTGCCCAGGTGCCCGGCCGCGAGCAGGGTCTGCGCGTCGACCGCGAAGGTGGAGAACGTCGTGAAGCCGCCGAGGACCCCGACGCCGAGGAACGGCCGGACGATCGGGGGTGCGGTCCGGACCTCGGCGACGAGCACGACCAGGACCCCCATCAGCAGGCAGCCGACGACGTTGATGAGCAGGGTCGTCGTCGGGAAGGCGTCGTGGGGCGTCGGGAAGGCGAGCCCGAGCCCCCACCGCGCGAGCGCGCCGAGCACCCCGCCGAGGGAGACCGCCGCGACGAGGGCGCCCTGCCGCTGCAGCAACGGGACGGGACGGGGTGGATCGGCGGACACGGGCAGCTCCCTGGGCGCGCGGAACCGGGCTCCAGGGACCGTTGGCGCCGGCGCGGCGCGGTTGTCGGAGCGAATCTCCCGTCGCTTCGCTCGCCTGGGCGGGCCCCACCGCCATCGCGTCGGAACGCTAGTGCAGCCGTTTTCGCAGCGCACGACGGTGCCTGGAAACGATCGTCGAATATGTGGCACAGGCCACGCCACCTGCGCAAACAGCGTGCTTGCATCAGCTAGCACCTGTGTTAGCGTGGAAAACAGTCACGGCGAGGAGGTGAGCACGATGTCCGGTGTGGACGGTGTCGACAAGGCACTCGGCCAGGCCGTCGAGGACATCGGTGCCTACATCCGCAGGCAGCGTGAGTCGGCCCAGGTGTCCCTGCGCCAGCTCGCGAAGGTCGCCGGGATTTCGAACCCGTACCTGAGCCAGATCGAGCGTGGACTGCGCAAGCCGTCCGCGGAGATCCTGGGTCAGATCGCGACCGGGCTGCGCATCTCGGCCGAGGCGTTGTACGTGAAGGCGGGGATTCTCGAGGAGCGAGTCGGCTCCGCGGTCCTCGATTCACTCGCCTGCGATCCGGAGCTCACCGAGCGTCAGAAGCAGGTGCTGCACGACATCTACGAGTCGTTCCGCCGCGAGAACCGCGCGGCCGGCATCTCGACTCCGGTGTCCGCCGAGCGCGATGAGGCCTCCGGCGCCTTCGCGGGGACGTCGGCACTCGCCGTCGCCCCCGCCCCCATCCGTCTCCCGTCTGAAGAGGAGTGATCGACGTGCCCGTCACCTTCCCCACCAAGTTCGACGTCCGTGAGGCCCGCGACCAGGCCAACAAGGTCGTCAGCGAGGCCGTGGACCCGTTCCGCGCCCCGGCCCTGGCCCTGCTCGGCCTCGGCGACTACGCGGTCGCGAGCGCCCAGGAGGCCTTCGCCAAGGTCCAGGCCGGCGCCACCGAGGTCCAGGCCCGCGTGGAGGACCTGCCCTCCGAGCTGCAGGAGCTCCGCGGCAAGCTGACCGCCGAGGACTTCCGCCGGCTGGCCGACAGCTACGCCGCGGCCGTCCGCAGCGTCTACGCCGACCTCGTGAAGCGCGGCGAGACCGCGTACTCGCAGATCAAGACGCAGCCGCAGGTCAAGCAGGCGCTCGACACCGTCGACTCGGTGTCCAGCGAGCTGGAGACCCGCCTCGAGGACGCCACCGAGGAGTTCCGCGTCCGCGGCGAGTCGGTGCTCGCCGAGGTCACCAAGCAGACCCGCTCGGTCGGTGAGCGCGCCGCGCGCTACACCCAGAAGGTCACCGGGCAGGCCGCCGAGGTCATCTCCGAGGTCGGCGACGAGCTCGCCGACGACGTGAAGGAGGTCGGCGAGGAGGTCGCGCACGAGACCCGCTCGGCCACCCGTAAGACGGCCGCCCGCACGGCGCCGAAGAAGCAGGGCCCGAAGAACGCGCCGAAGACGGCCGCCACCAAGGCTGCCGCGCCGAAGGCCCCGACCGGCAAGGCCTGACGCTCCCCCACCCGACGGCCCCGTCCCCGCACCCGCGGGGCGGGGCCGTCGTCGTGTCCGGCTGCGTGTCCGGCTGCGTCGTCCACGGGCGGATCGGGGTCGCCGTCACCAGCACGTATCCTCGCGGCGTGGGTCTGTCCGTGCCGTCCGTCTGGTTGAACCTCGACTACTACCTGTCGCTGCTGATCTGGGTCGTCGCGATCCCGGTCGGCCTCTACGCGTTCATCCACGCCCTCCTGCAGCGCGCGGACGCCTTCACGGCCGTCGACAAGCTGACCAAGCCGGCGTGGTGCGCGATCACCGGCGTCGGCGCGCTCCTGCTCGTGATCTCCTTCGGCGGCCCCGTCTCGAGCTTCGCCATCCTGTGGCTGATCGCCCTGTGCGCCGTGCTGGTCTACCTCGTCGACGTGCGCCCGAAGGTCACGGAGGTCCAGCAGGGCGGGCGGTGGTGAACAGCCTCCTGACCGCGGCCGGCACCCTCGAACTCGTCCCCGCCCCCGACCGGCCCGACCTCCTCGCCGCCCCCGTCGTCGCGGCGCTCGCGGCCCTGCCGGAGGACGCCGCCCGCTCCTGCGGCGTCGCCGAGATCGACCCGGGTCTCGCCGACACCGCCGCGTTCTGCGAGGCCTACTCCTCGCCGCTCGAGCTCTCGGCGAACTGCGTCGTCGTCACCGGGTCGCGCTCGGGCGAGCAGCGCTTCGTCGGCTGTGTCGTCCTCGCCACCACGCGCGCGGACGTGAACGGGGTCGTCCGCCGGCGGATCGACGTCCGGAAGGCCTCGTTCGCGGCGCAGGATCTCGCCGTCGAGCTCACCGACATGGAGTACGGCGGGATCACCCCCTTCGGCCTGCCCGCCGGGTGGCCGGTGCTGGTCGACCCGGCGGTGCTGGCCGCGCCCGCCGTCGTCGTGGGCAGCGGTCGGCGGGCCTCCAAGCTCGTGGTGCCCGGCCCGGTCCTCGGGCTCCTGCCCGGGGCGGAGCCGACGGAGGGTCTGGGGCGGTAGCACCCCGCCGTGCCAGCGGAGCGTCGTTGCTGTCATCCAGTGGCAGCGAAGCGTCGTTGCTGTCACCGGGCCGACCCCATATAGTTCAACCTTCAATGATGTGGAGGTCGTCGTGCCCGCTCTCACCGTCCCCGACCTGACCGTCCTGCCGCGTCTGCCCGAGCCGGGCGACACCGGGATCACCGAGCGCTCCGTGCGCCGTGTGACCACCGCGCCGCGCGGGTTCGAGGGCGAGGGCTTCCCGGTGCGGCGGGCGTTCCAGGGCGTCGACCTCGCCGACCTCGACCCGTTCATCCACATGGACCAGATGGGCGAGGTCGAGTACGCCCCGGGCGAGCCCAAGGGCACGTCGTGGCACCCGCACCGGGGCTTCGAGACGGTCACCTACATCATCGACGGCACCTTCGCGCACGCCGACAACCACGGCGGCGGCGGGCTCATCACCAACGGCGACACGCAGTGGATGACCGCGGGCGGCGGGGTGCTGCACATCGAGCGGCCGCCGGAGGCCCTCGTCGCCTCCGGCGGGCTGTTCCACGGGCTGCAGCTGTGGGTGAACCTGCCCCGGGCGCAGAAGTGGGTGCACCCGCGCTACCAGGACCTGCGCGCCGGGCAGGCCGCGCTCGTCACCTCGCCCGACGCCGGCGCGCTCGTCCGGGTCATCGCGGGCTCGCTCGCCGGCCACGCCGGTCCGGGGTCGACCTACACGCCCATGACGATGGCCCACGCCTCGGTCGAGCCGGGAGCCCGGCTCCACGTGCCGTGGGACCGCGAGCAGAACGCGCTGGCCTACGTCCTCGCGGGCGACGGCTTCGCGGGGAGCGAGGGTCGTCCGGTGACCACCGGGCAGCTCGTCGTGTTCGGGCCGGGCGAGTCCCTGCGGATTGCGGCGGCCCCGACGCAGGACGCGCGCCACCCGAAGCTCGAGGTGGTGCTCCTCGGCGGCCGGCCGATCCGCGAGCCGATCGCCTGGGGCGGACCGTTCGTGATGAACAGCCGCGAGGAGGTCCTGGACGCGTTCCAGGACTTCTCGAAGGGCCGTCTCGGCGCGATCCCGGCCGACCGGGTCTGACGCCGGTCTAGCGGTCGAGCCAGCGGGCGAGGAACTCGCTCTCCCAGCCGAGGAGCTGCGAGACCTCGTCGGCGACGATCCCCTCGATCTTCCCGCCGACCATCGGGACCGGCACCTTGGTGGAGGCGTTCACGGTCAGCCGGGAGCCCTCGCCGTCGGGAACGACCTCCTGGGTGCCGGTGATCGAGCCGGGCAGCCCGCGCACGTCGACGGCCACGTCGGCGCTCGTGCCGTGCCAGGTCTCGGTGCGGTCGAGGACCAGGTCGTCCCCGGTGAACCGCTTCACCACCGACGGCAGGAACTCGACCGGCACGCCCTGGCGCAGGACGACGCGGGTGCCGTCGTTGCTCACGACGGCGGCGTCCTTGCCGCCGAGCTCGGCCAGCCGTGCCTGCAGGAACGCGTCGTCGGTGAGGGCGCCGGTGACGGCCTCCACGGGGTGGGGGAACGAGGCGCTGTGGGAGAAGGAGCGGGCCACGGACGGCACGTTACCGTCGGTGGTGTGCCCACGACCGTCGCCTCGCTGGCCGAGCTGACCACGCTGCACCTCGGGGGGCCCGCCCGCCGGCTGGTGCGGGCGTCCGACCGCGACGCGATCGTCACCGCGGTCCGCGAGGCGGACGCCGCGGGCGAGCGGCTGCTCGTCGTCGGCGGCGGCTCCAACCTCGTCGTTCCCGACGACGGGTTCGACGGCACCGTCGTCCGGCTCGAGTCCCGCGGGCACACGGTGACCCACGAGGACGGCGGGGCGCTGCTCGAGGCCGAGGCGGGCGAGGACTGGGACTCGCTCGTCGCGGCGAGCGTCGACGAGGGGCTCGGCGGCCTGGAGTGCCTCTCGGGCATCCCCGGCAGCACCGGGGCCACGCCGGTGCAGAACGTCGGGGCCTACGGCGTCGAGGTCGCGGACCTCCTCGTCGACGTGACCGTGCTCGACCGCCGGACCGGCGCGGTGGCGACCGTCCCCGCCGCCGAGCTCGGCCTCGGCTACCGGACGAGCCGCCTCAAGGGCGCCGATGACGAGATCGTGCTGGCGGCGCGGTTCCGGGTCACCACGGACGGGCTGTCCGCCCCCGTCCGCTACGCCGAGCTCGCCCGGGTGCTCTACGTCGAGCCCGGGACGCGCGTCCCGGCGGCCGACGCCCGGGCCGCGGTGCTCGAGCTGCGGCGGGGCAAGGGGATGGTCCTGGACGAGGCCGACCACGACACGTGGAGCGCGGGCTCCTTCTTCACCAACCCCGTCGTCGGGAAGCCGATCGCGGACGAGGTCGCGCGGCGCGTGGCGGCGCTGGACCAGCGTCCGGTCACGGCGTGGCCGACCGACGACGGGCGGGTGAAGCTCTCCGCGGCGGCGCTGATCGAGCGGGCGGGCGTCTCCCGCGGCTACCCGGGCCCGGACGCGCCGGTGCGGGTCTCCACCCGCCACACCCTCGCCCTGACCAACCGGGGCGAGGGCACGACGGCGCAGCTGCTCGACCTCGCGCGCGACGTCCGGGACCGCGTCGAGGCGGCGTTCGGGGTGCGGCTGGTGCCGGAGCCGGTGCTCGTGGGTGGCTGCGCCCTGTGAGCACTCGTCCGTGCCAGGGCACGGAGAAGTACTCACGGGTGCTCACCTCCGGTTGAACCGCATCCCGGTCGCCTGGTCGCGCGGCTTGAGCACGATCGTGTCGATGTTGACGTGCGACGGGCGGCTCATCGCGAACGCGACCGTCGCGGCGACGTCCTCGGCGACCAGCGGCGTGATGCCCTGGTAGACCTTGTCGGCCTTCTCCTGGTCGCCGTCGAAGCGGACCAGCGCGAACTCGGTCTCCACCGCGCCGGGGGCGATCTCGGTGACTCGCACCGGCTCGCCGAGCAGCTCCCCGCGCAGGGTCCGGTGCAGCGCTCCCTCGGCGTGCTTGGCCGCGGTGTAGCCCGACCCGCCGTCGTAGACCTCGAGGGCGGCGATCGAGGTGATCGTCACGACGTGCCCGTCGCCGGACGCGATGAGGTCCGGCAGCAGCGCCTTCGTGACGCGCATCGTGCCGAGGACGTTGGACTCCCACATCCAGCGCCAGTGCTCCTCGTCGCCCTCGATGACCTTCTCGGTGCCCTTGGCGCCGCCGGCGTTGTTGACGAGCCCGCGCACCGTGCCGAGCTCGCGGACCTGCCGGGCGAAGGCATCGACCGAGTCCTGGTCGGTGACGTCGAGCGAGAGGGCGGTACCGCCGACCTCGTCGGCGATCGTCTCGATGCGGTCCTGCCGGCGGGCGCCGAGGACCGGGTGCCAGCCGTCCGCCGCGAGGGCGCGGGCGGTGGCCGCCCCGATCCCGGAGCTGGCTCCAGTCACGACGACGAGCGGCTTCTCCGTGGGAGTGGTCACGGCGAGCCACCCTAGGACGGCTTTCGGGCGGACGCCGATCTGGTCGTTGCCTAAGCTGTGGGCCGTGATTCCGGCGGCGAGGGCGGCGACGGACGGCACGGCCCACACACGGCCGAGGCCGCGGACCCTGGCATCGGTGCGGCGGTCCCCACGCCGGGTCGCGGTGATCTCGGTGCACACCTCGCCACTGGCCCAGCCCGGGACCGGCGACGCGGGCGGCATGAACGTGTACGTGGTGCAGACCGCGACGGAGATGGCTCGGCGCGGCGTCGAGGTGGAGATCTTCACCCGGCAGACCGCGTCGGACCTCCCCCCGGTGGCCGAGCTCGCGCCCGGCGTCCTGGTGCGCCACGTCGTCGCGGGGCCGTTCGGCGGCCTGGGCAAGGAGGACCTGCCGAGCCAGCTCTGCGCGTTCACCTCCGGGGTGCTGCGCGACGAGGCCCGGCAGGAGCCCGGCTGGTTCGACGTCGTCCACTCGCACTACTGGCTCTCCGGCCAGGTCGGCTGGCTGCTGCGCGACCGCTGGGGCGTGCCGCTGGTCCACACCGCGCACACGCTCGCGAAGGTCAAGAACGCCGCGCTCGCCGCGGGGGACACCCCGGAGCCGCTCGGGCGCCTGGTCGGCGAGGAGCAGGTGGTCGCCGAGGCCGACCGGCTCGTCGCCTCGACCCCGGCCGAGGCGGAGGCCCTGATCGCGGCGTACGACGCCGACCCGGAGCGCGTCCGCACCGTGGCGCCCGGCGTCGACCTCCAGACCTTCACCCCGTCCCGCGACCGGGCCGCGGCGCGCGCCGCGCTCGCCCCCGAGGCCGGGCCGATGGGCGACGACCACGTCGTGCTCGCCTTCGTCGGGCGCATCCAGCCGCTGAAGGCGCCGGACGTGCTGCTGCGGGCGGCGGCGGAGATGATCGCCCGGCGTCCGGAGCTGCGGTCGCGGCTGACCGTGCTGGTGGTCGGCGGGCCCTCGGGGTCCGGCCTCGCCCAGCCCACGGTGCTCGTCGATCTCGCCGCGGAACTGGGTATCACCGACGTCGTGAGATTCCTCCGTCCCCGGGCGGGCGCCGCCCTCGCCGAGGTCTACCGGGCCGCCGACGTCGTCGCGGTCCCGAGCCACTCGGAGTCGTTCGGGCTGGTGGCGCTGGAAGCCCAGGCCTGCGGCACGCCCGTCGTCGCGGCCGCCGTCGGGGGGCTGCCGGTGGCGGTGTCCGACGGCCGGTCGGGGCTGCTGGTCGGCGACCACTCCGCCGCCTCGTGGGCCTCGGCCCTCGAGCGCGCCGCGGTGGACCGCACCACCCGCGGCCGGCTCGCCGCCGGGGCGATCGAGCACGCGCAGGCGTTCTCCTGGGACCGCACCACCGACGCCCTGCTCGCCACCTACGCCGAGGCGGCCTCGGCCCGTCGTGCCCCGCGGGAGGTGGCGGTGTGAGTGGCGCCGTGAGCCTGCCCGACGTGCTCGCCGCCGCGCTGGACGAGCGCGAGCTGCACTACCAGCGCCGCGACGAGGACAGCTTCTTCGTCACGCTGCCCGGCACCAAGAAGCTGCAGACCAACTGCTGGCTCGTGCTCACCCCGCACGCGCTGCTGGTCGAGGCCTTCGTCTGCCGGCGGCCCGACGAGAACTTCGAGGGCGTCTACCGCTGGCTGCTGCGGCGCAACACCCGCCTCTACGGCGTGCACTACTGCCTCGACGACGTCGGCGACATCCACCTCGTCGGCCGCGTCGCCCGGCACGCGGTCACCGACGAGGAGATCGACCGGATCCTCGGCCAGGTGCTGGAGGCGGGCGACGGCGACTTCAACACCCTCATCGAGCTCGGGTTCGCGTCGTCGATCCGGCGCGAGTGGGCGTGGCGGGAGTCCCGGGGCGAGTCGTTGGCGAACCTGCGGGCGTTCCAGCACCTCGTGTCGGACGACGGAGCGCGACGGTCGAACGGAATGTCCGATTCCTGAGTGACTTCGCGTGCCCTCCGGCGTACCGCTCGGTAGGTTGGTGTGACCCAGCTGACGCAGACCGAGGAGCCGCTGCATGACCGTGCGTAGTCCCTTCCCCGACATCGAGATTCCCGACGTCGGGCTGCCGGAGTTCCTCTTCTCCGACCTGGGCGAGCACACGGACCGGATCGCGCTGATCGACGGGCCGTCGGGGCGCACCATGTCCTTCGGCGAGCTCGCGCAGGGCATCGACCGGTTCGCGGCGGCGCTGGGCGAGCGGGGCCTCGGGCGGGGCGACGTCATCGCGCTGTTCGCACCGAACACCCCGTACTACCCCGTCGTGTTCCACGGCGCCCTCGCCGCGGGCGTCGCGGTGTCGACGGTCAACGCGCTCTACACCCCCGACGAGCTGGCGTTCCAGCTCCGGGACTCCGGCGCGAAGATGCTCGTCACGGTGTCGGCCTTCCTCGACCGGGCCCGCGCGGCGCTGCGTGAGGAGGGGCTCGCCGTCACCGAGGTCGTGCTGCTCGACGCCGCGCGCGACGAGGCGTCCACGCCGCTGCCGGAGAACGCGCTGGCCGACCTGCTGACCACCACGGCCGAGCGCCCGTCGGTGCCGCTCACCGGGGTCGACGTGGCGGCGCTGCCGTACTCGTCGGGGACCACCGGCCGGGCCAAGGGCGTCGTGCTGACGCACCGCAACCTCGTCGCGAACCTCGTGCAGTTCGCGGCGATGCAGCAGACCACGACCGAGTCGAAGATCCTCGCGGTCCTGCCGTTCTTCCACATCTACGGGATGACCGTGATGATGAACAACGGCATCTACCAGCGTGCGACCGTCGTGACGATGCCGAAGTTCGACCTCGCGGAGTTCCTGCGGATCGTCTCCGAGCACCGGGTCGACCGGATCTACATCGCGCCCCCGATCGCGGTGGCCCTGGCCAAGCACCCGATGGTCGAGCAGTACGACATCGACTGCGTCGACGTCGTCTTCTCCGGCGCCGCGGCCCTCGACGCCGACCTCGGACACAAGGTCGCCAAACGACTGAACTGCAAGGTCTTCCAGGGCTACGGCATGACCGAGCTCTCGCCGGTCAGCCACGCGATGCCCGAGGACCGGCCCGACATGGACCTCTCCTCGATCGGCGTGGCGCTGCCCAACATCGAGTGCAAGATCGTCGACCCGGAGACCGGGGAGGAGAGCGAGCGCGGCGAGCTGTGGGTCAAGGGCCCCAACGTCATGCGCGAGTACCTCAACAACGCCGAGGCCACGGCCTCGACGCTGGACTCCGACGGCTACCTGCACACCGGCGACGTCGCGACCGTCACCGACGAGGGCGTCTTCTACATCGTCGACCGCGTCAAGGAGCTCATCAAGTACAAGGGCTACCAGGTGCCGCCGGCCGAGCTCGAGGCGCTGCTGCTGACCAACGACGCGATCGCCGACGCGGCCGTCATCGGGGTCAAGGACGCCGAGGGCGAGGAGATCCCCAAGGCGTTCGTCGTGCGCCAGCAGGGCGCCGAGATCTCCGAGGACGACGTCATGTCCTTCGTGGCCAGCCGCATCGCCCCGCACAAGAAGGTGCGCGTGGTCGAGTTCATCGACCAGATCCCGAAGTCGGGTTCCGGCAAGATCCTGCGCAAGGACCTCCGCGCCCGCGAGAACGCCTCCTAGGCAGGTTCCCGACGACGGGTGATGCCCCGCTGAGCGGGGGATCGTCCCGGGCCTCGCGCGGAAGCACCGGGGCTCGGGGCGGCTCGTCACGGTGTGCCACATCGCGGCTGCCCTGCGAAGTCGCGCGGATCATTCGCCCCGATGATCTCCGCGATCCGCCACGCTGCGTACATCTTGTGCGCAGGAGATGGGGGAAGTCGCGATGACCACGATCATGAATGCCACGGGCGACAAGGCCACGTGCATCAGGTCCCTGAACTTGATGGCGACCGGCAGTCTCGAGGAGATCGCCGAGGTCTACGGACCGGAGGCGACGAACCGGGAGGCGAAGGGCGAGCCGCCGACCACCCGCGGGCGGGGGCCCGAGGCCATTTACGCCACCGCCCTGTGGCTGCGTCAGGCCTACTCCGACCCGCGCTGGGAGGTCCACGACGCGGTCCAGGAGGGCGACCTCGTGGTCCTGCACGCCACCATGAGCGGTCGGCAGACCGGCCCCTTCATCGCCTACGCCGACGATGCCTCGGTGGAGATGGTCTTCCCGCCGCGAGGAGGACGGGCGTTCGCGGTCACCCAGACCCACTGGTTCCGGATGAAGGACGGCAAGATCGACGAGCACTGGGCCAATCGCGATGACCTGGGCCTGGGCCAGCAACTCGGGTGGACCCCACCGAGCCCGATCTACCTCGCCAGGATGCTGACGGCCCGGCGTCGGGCCAGGCGCCGAGCCACCGCCTGAGCACGGGTGCGGATCGCAACGGCACGCCCGCGCCGTTCGACGTCGTCGACCTGGTGATGCGGACGCGGCCCGACGGCGGGAAACGCGACGTGTCACGCTGTCGTGGACGAGCGGCTCACCTCCGAGGCCGACCCGACGTTTCCCCGACGTTCGCGTCGCGGTGATCCGGAGGCCGCCATCTGCCACGCCTGTGCAGCGCTGCACACCACCAGGTGCCCGAACGGGCCGTCCGAGCTCGACCACGCCGAGCACCTCGACGATCTCGACGTCGAGATCGACCTCGACGCCATGGTCGGCGTCTACCGCCGCGAGCACCAACCGCCGCTGCTCGACGCCGTCACCGAGCTGGTGCTCTGCGCCCAGCTCTGCCCCGACGAACTCCGGCGGACATGGGAGCGGGAGCACCGGCAGAACTGACCGCTCGCGATCCTCTTTCGATACCGGGGTGTCTCGTTCTAGGATTCCTGCCGTGGTCATCGTCGCGGGTCACCTGCAGGTCGCACCGGAGCAGCGGGACGCGTATCTCGCCGGGTGCGTGGCCGTGGTCGAGCAGGCCCGAGCGGCATCTGGGTGCCTGGACTTCGCGCTGTCCGCCGACCTGCTCGACCCGGGCCGGATCAACATCCTCGAGCGGTGGGAGTCGCAGGCCGACGTCGAGGCGTTCCGGGGCGAGGGCACGGGCGAGGAGCAGTCGGCGCAGATCCTCGGCGCGTCGGTGGCCGAGTACGACGTCGCCGACGTCCGGTCGCTCACGGGCTGACCCGGGCCGCCCCGACGGGAACGATCGGGTCGTCCGTGTCTCGACGAGCCACGAACATCCCGGTCGTTCCCGGCGACGTGCCGTACTGGATCGAGAAACGACCACGAGGTCGGTTTCGACGGCCCGTGACCGGACATTCCCGCCGCACAGGTCGGGGGTGTTCGGGGAACGCCGATGATCCTGGTTCGAGGGGCGGTCCCGCTCCGACCGCTGGGGAGCGGGTCGGGGCGGGGCCGTCGTCGTGTGAGCGGCCCGTAACGCCCACGTCCCCGCGACTACGATCGACGCCCACCGCAGCATCGCGCTCGCCCGGGTGCCCGCACCCGTCGTCGGGAAGGGGAGCTGGACGCACCGGGCAGGCTGACCGGGTGAGCGCCTACTGGATCAACACCTTCCGCGAGATCCGTGACCCGGAGAAGCTCGACGCGTACGTCGCGCTCGCCGGCCCGGCGATGAGGGCCGGCGGCGGGACGTTCCTCGCGCGCGGCACCCCGGCGGCGGCGTTCGAGCAGGGCACCCGGGAGCGCACGACGCTGATCGTGTTCGACAGCGTCGAGCAGGCCGTCGCGGCGTACGAGAGCCCGGCCTACCAGGAGGCGCTGGCGGCGCTCGGCGACGGCGCGGTCCGGGACATCCGGATCGTCGAGGGGCTGTGAGCGGAACGGCTCACGAGGGTTCGGCGCCGAAGGCCGCCGCCAGCGCGCGGACGCACTCCGGCGGCGTCGAGGGCGGCGCGACGATGCTGCCGACGAGCTCGACGGGCGGCTCCAGCGGCAGCCCGCGGACGCGGCGCGACCCGGTCCCGGCGAGCACCGCCGCCGGGAGCAGCGACCAGGCGCGGGGGTCGGCGCCGACGCCCACGACGAGGTCCTGCACCGAGCCGACCACCCGGCGCTGCGGCTGACAGACCCCGGCGTCGCCGAGGGCGCGGGCGGCCGCGTCGCGCAACGCCGGGTCCGACCCGCCGTCGAGGTCGAGCAGCGGGCCGGCGGCGACGTCCGCGAGCGTCACCGAGGTGCGGTCGGCGAGGGCGTGGTCGACCGCGACGACGGCCTGCAGCGCCTCCCGCCCCACGGGCACCACCGTCAGGCCGGCGACGGACTGCGTCCCGCGCATGAGCGCGACGTCGAGCCGCCCGTCCCGGACGGCTGCGAGGCGCTCGGCGGCCGGGAGGTCGACGAGCACGGTCTGCATCGTCGGGTCGTCGCGTCGCAGGACCTCGACGGCCCGCTCCAGCCGGTCGGTCAGGGCCGGTGCGGTGCCGATCCGCAGTGTCGCGCCCGGGTCGCCGGCCGCCACCCGCACTTGGTCGGCGGCGGCGAGCACCCCGCGCGCGGCCGCGAGGACCCGTTCGCCCGGGCCGGTGAGCCGCACGTGCCGGGAGGAACGGTCGAGGAGGGTCACCCCGAGCTCGCGTTCCAGGCGCGCGACCTGCTGGCTGACCGCGGGCTGCACGATGTGCAGCCGCTCCGCCGCGCCCGAAGTGCAGTTCCTCCGCGACGGTGACGAAATACCGCAACGCCCGCAGCTCCACGTCCCCGACCTCCGTCGATCAGTTCGGGTGATCGCTGTACAGCGTAGATCGATCTCGTTCCCGACGACGGGTGCGCGTGAGCTGGGAACCATGCGCATCGGCCGGAACATCACCCTCACCACCACCCCGGACCGGGTCGCCGACGAGGTCGCGGCCGCGGTCCGCGGCGGTCTCGACTCGGTCTGGACCAACCAGATGCCGGGCTCGTGGGACCCGCTCGCGCTCCTCGCGGCCGCCGGCCGGGTCGGGCCGGACATCGAGCTCGGCACCGCGATCGTCCCCACCTACCCGCGGCACCCGGTCGTCGCCGCCACCGAGGCCCTCACCATCGCCGCGGCGACCGGGGCGCCCGTCACGCTCGGACTCGGCCCCAGCCACGCCTGGTCGGTGACCGACCAGCTCGGGCTGCCCTACGCCTCGCCCGCGGCCCACAGCCGGGAGTACCTGGAGATCGTGGCCGGGCTGCTGCGCGGCGAGCACGTCCGGCACGAGGGCCGGTTCTTCCGGGTGGACACGGCGCTGGACGTCCCGGTCGCGCCGGTCTCGTTGCTGCTCTCCGCGCTCGGGCCGCGGATGCTCGAGGTCGCCCGCGACCTCACCGAGGGCACGATCGCGGTGTGGGTCCGCCCGGACCTCGTGGCCGATGTGCTGCGACCCGCCCTGCGCGACGACCAGCGCGTGGTGGTGCAGGTCCTCGCGGCGGTGACCGGTGACCCGGACGGGCTGCGGGAGCGGATCGCCCGCGACTTCGTGGCGGTCGGGTCGATGCCGGCGTACCGCGCGGTGCTCGACCGGGCGGGCCTGCAGGGACCGGCGGACACGCTCGTCGTCGGGACCGAGGAGGACCTGGCGCGGGAGTTCGCGCGCTTCGCCGACGCGGGCACCACCGACCTGATGATCTCGCCCCTCGAGGAGCCGGAGCGGGTGTTGGACGTGGCGCGGAGCCTGCACGTCTGAGCACCCGTCACGGCAGGATGGGCCGGTGAGCAGCACACCGACCGAGTCCGCCGTCCTCGCGCTGGTCCCGGAGGCCGAACCCGTCGTCGGGAAGGAGCGGTGGGAGCTGGACCCGACGACGGCGACCGGCGTGCCCGCGCACGTCACCGTGCTCTACCCGTTCCTCCCGCCCGCGGAGATCGACGACGCCGTCGTCGCCCGGCTGCGGCACGCCGTCGCCGGGGCGGGCGCCATCGACTGCACCTTCGCGACGACGGGGTGGTTCGGCGAGGACTTCCTCTGGCTGGCGCCGCGGCCGTCGGCGCCGTTCGCGGACCTCACGGCCTGCGTGTGGGAGGCCTTCCCGGGCTGCCCGCCCTACCGCGGGGAGCACGAGCCGCTCCCGCACCTGACGATCGGGTACGGCTCGGTGGCGTCCTTGCCGACGCTGCAGGCCGCGGAGGCACGGGTCGCGGGTCAGCTGCCGTTCGGTGCACGTATCGAGTCGCTGCACCTGCTGGTCGGCGCGCGGGAGGCGGACTCGTGGCGGGTCGTCGCGGAACTGCCGCTGACCGGGGAGCGGTGACCCCGCCAGGCCCGTTCGTGGCGTTCGTGGCGTTCGTGGCGTTCGTGGCGTTCGTGGCGTTCGTGGCGTTCGTGGCAGCGAAGCGTCGTTGCTGTCATCCAGTGGCAGGAACGCCACATCGTCGGAGGAGGTGGACGTGGAGCTGATTGCGGACTGCGGACGGTGCGCCGGGCTGTGCTGCGTCGCGCCGGCGTTCGCCCGCTCGGCCGACTTCGCGCTCTCGAAGCCGGCCCGGACGCCGTGCCCGCACCTGTCCGTCGGTGTCCCCGGTGAGCCGGCGCCGTGCACGATCCACGCCGAGCTGCCCGAGCGAGGCTTCCCCGGATGCGTGACCTTCGACTGCTTCGGTGCCGGGCAGCGCGTGACGGCATGGTCCGACTGGCGTGTGGCCCCGGACGACGCGTTCGGCGCGTTCGACGTGATGCGCGCCCTGCACGAGGTGCTCTGGTACCTCGCCGAGCCGGTCGACGCGCTCGCCGTCGAGCGGGCCTCCCTCGCCGACCGCGTCGCGGGCCTCGGTCCGGAGGCCGACGTGGTCGCGGTGCGCGCCGAGGCGGGCGAACTCCTCGGGCGCGTCAGCGAGGCGGTACGCAGGCCGGGCGGGCCGGCGCTGACCCGGGCGGACCTCGTCGGGAAGGACCTCCGACGACGCCGGATCGCCGACGCGTCGCTGCGCGGCGCCCTGCTCATGGGGGCCGACCTGCGGGGCGTCGACCTCGGGCGGACCGACCTGCTGGGGGCGGACCTGCGGGGTGCGGACCTGCGGGGTGCGTCGTTGTCCGGCGTGCTCTTCCTGACGAATCCGCAGGTCACCTCGGCGCGCGGCGACGCGTCGACGACGCTGCCCGCGCGGGTGCACCGGCCCGCGGCCTGGGGCTGACGACGAGGTAGCGGATTCGGGGCGTGGGCGTCCGGATCCGCTACCTCTGTCGGGCGCCCGCTCGACGATGTGGCGGAACTGCCACTGGACGACAGCAACGACGCTTCGCTGTCACAGGGCCGCGACCGCCCGCTCCGGGGCCTCCACGACGGGCGCCTCGGCACCGCCCCGCGCGAGCACGACACACGCCAGCGCGGCGACGGCGAGCACGAGCGGGGCGACGAGGTAGAAGGCCGAGGACACCTCGTCGCCCAGCAGCGGCCCGAGCAGCGACGGCGGGACGACCTCCGCGACCACCACGACCGCCGTCACCGTGGTGACGGTGCCGAGCCGCAGGGCGACGGTCCACCACAGGCAGCCCAGCGCCCCGGTCACCGCGGCGGCGAGGGCGGGCGCCGAGGTCAGCACGGACAGCGGGTGGGAGAGGTCGACGAGCTTGACCGCGGTGGAGCAGGCGGCGAACCCGAGCCCGGAGCACACCGCGACGAGGGCGGGGCGCCGCGCGACGGCCCCGGCCAGTCCCGCCAGCCCGACCACCGCGGCCGTCACGACGAGCCCCACCTCCAGCACCGCGGTGTCCGTCGCCGTGCCCGACTGGCCCGCCACCGACGCGAGGACGACCAGCGACGCCGACAACGCTCCGACCGCCACCACGCCGCGGACCCCGAGCCGGGAGCCGAACCACCAGCGCGCCGCCACCGCGGTCACGGCGAGGCTCCCGCTGACGGCGCACTGCGCCACCGCCATCGACACCGTCTGCAGGGCCATCACGTGCGCCAGCGCCCCGAGCCCCTCGGCCGCGGTGCCGGCGACGAACGCGGGGTGGCGCAGCATCGCCGACCAGGAGGTGCCCGAGCCGGCCAGGACCGCCGCCTGCGCCACCGATCCGACGCCGAACAGCACCGCCGCCAGCAGCACCCACGTGATCCCCATGCTCCCGAGGGTCGGGCGACGGCCTGTGTGCGGGCTGGGCGCGCGGTGGGCGGCGGGCTTGACCCTGGACGCGGCGTGCGCCGTCGTGGACCTGCTCGCCCCCGGAGACGACAAACGGGCCGCCGTCACCGGTGAGGGTGACGGACGGCCCGTTCGTGGGGGGCAGCGAGAGGGTCAGCTCTCGAGCGCGGCGTCCAGCGTGATCGTGGTGCCGGCGAGCGCCTTCGAGACCGGGCAGGTCTCCTCGGCGGTCTTGGCCAGCTCCTTGAACTTGGCCTCGTCCACGCCGTCGACCGACGCGCGCAGGGTGATCCCGATGCCGCTGATCTCGAACCCGCCGCCCTTGGCCGGCGACAGCGTCACCTCGGCGCTGACGTCGATCGACTTCGCGGTCAGGTTCTCGCCGCCGAGGACACCCGAGAGGTTCATCGCGAGGCACGACGAGTGCGCCGCGGCGATGAGCTCCTCCGGGCTGGTCTGCCCGTTCGGGTTCTCGGCGCGCGTCGGGAAGGAGACGTTGAACTGTCCCGCGTTCGACGAGTCCAGCGTCACGCTGCCCTTGCCGTCCTGCAGCCCGCCTTCCCAGTGGGTGGTCGCGTCGCGGCTCGGCATCCTGGCCTCCTGTGGCTCGTGGGTCGGTCGTACACAACCGAAGGGCCCCATGCTCCGATTCCGGGGCCGTCGGCGAACCCTCCGTTCGGAGGGGCGGCGGCGTCAGGCGCGGGCCTTGCGTCCCGTCACGCGGTTGTAGATGACGAGCAGGATGATCGCGACGACGATCGACCCGATCCATCCCGCAGGGTTGGACAGCGTGAGCCGGTGCGGCGCGAACAGCAGGGAGCCGAGCAGGCCGCCGACCACGGACCCGGCGATGCCGAGCAGGATCGTGCGCAGGATGCCGATGTTGTCCTTGCCGGGCACCAGGGCGCGGGCGATGAAGCCGACGACGAGGCCGAAGACGATCCAGACGATGATCGTCCACAGGGTGTCCATGGTGATGCCTTTCTGGGCGAGGTGACGATGCAGTCCCTACGTCGCCCCGGGCCGGGTGTCACCAAACCTCACGTACGGCTGTTTCCTACGGTCTTTGCTTCATGCTCACCGTCCCGGGGCTACCCTCGCGTCCGAACGGCCGCGCCCTACGGCCGCGAAGCGATGCGAGGTGGGAACGATGGGATCACTGAGCCCGGTGCACTGGGCGATCGTGATCGTCGTGGTGCTGCTGCTCTTCGGCTCGCGGAAGCTGCCGGACATGGCCCGTGGCCTCGGGCAGTCGATGCGGATCCTCAAGGCCGAGAGCCGGGCGATGGCCGAGGACGGGCGGCCGTCCGAGACGAACCGCACCCCGGAGTCCACCCGGGCCCCCGAGTCCAACCGGACCCTTTCCGAGTCCACGCGGACCTCGGGTGAAGACACCGTGAACAGCACCGGGTCCACGCGACCGGTCGCGGCGCAGGACGACCCGCCGAGCGCGGAGCGCCACGCCTCGTGAGCTGACGGTCGCAGTGCGTTGTTACCGTCCCGGCGGTGACCGACATCGTGCAGCGACCGGCCTCGCCGGCGACGCACGTCCCCGGCACGGCGACGGAGCGCCCGCGGACCGCGGGCGGCTCGTCCCGGCGGGTCAGCTGGGACGTCCTGCGGTGCGTGTTCGTCCTGCTGGTGATGCTCTACCACTCGACATTCATCGGCCCGCTCGTCTACCACGACATCCTGCCGAAGAACTACACGTTCCCCCACCAGGTCGGGGCCAGCCTGCTGCTGGTGCTCTCGGCCTACTTCGTCGCCGCGACCGTCCGTCGCGGGGGCGCGCGACGGGGGGCCACCGCCCGATGGTGGTGGGGCAAGCTCGCGCGGCTGCTCCCGGCGTTCTTCGTCGCGACGGTGAACGCCTGGCTGTTCCTGCGCTACCTCGCACCCGACGGCTGGTACCTGCCCGGGAAGCGTGACCTGCTCGCGAACCTCGTGATGCTCTGGCACTGGGACCCGAGCTGGGGTTTCGTCGACGGGTCGTACTGGACCATCCCGCTGCAGCTCATGGCCTTCTGCCTGGCCGCGGTGATGTGGCGGAGCCCGCTCGGGCGCGGCCTCGGTCTCCGCGCGGTGCTCTGGCTGGCGGTCCTCATGCCCGCCGCGCAGTGGTACTACCGGGCGACCCTGCCCGCCGGGAACGCGTACGGCTACGTGGTCGACGGCCTCGGCATCTTCCGCTGGCACCTGTTCGTGGCCGGCGTCGCCGTCTGGATGTACGCCACGGGGCGCCTGCGCCTGCCGCACTTCCTCGCGCTGGTGGTCGCCGCCGTCGCGGAGCACGCGCTGCAGAGCTCGATCCTCGACCCCACCACCGGCTGGGCCACGGACTGGACCGCCGTCGCCCTCATCGCCGTCGGGATCGCCGCGATGACCCTCGCCGCCGTCGGCCCCGACTGGGGCGCCCGGCTGCCCCGGCCCGTCGTCCGCGCCGTCACCTGGCTCGCCGGCATCTCCTACGGCGTCTTCCTGACGCACCAGACGGTCGGCTACGTGGTGATGCGCCGCGCCCAGGACCTCGGGGTCGGACCCACGCTGCAGACCGGCCTGATGATCGTCACCGGCGTGATCTGCGGCTGGCTCCTGACGACGCTCGTGGAGCGTCCCGTGCACCACCGCCTGATGGCCTGGTGGGACACCGGGCCCGCCCGCTACGGGCGGATCGGCGTCAGCGACAGCAGGTCGTAGGTCCGCATCGAGGCGTTGCGCCCCGCGCTGCAGGTCAGCGGCGTCGCCGAGGGGATCCACCGCTCCCGCACGGTCACGTCGAGCGGGCCGTCGGCGCCGGCGAGCCGCACGGTCACGACGGCGGGTTCGGCCGGGTCGGGCGTGACCGCGAGCGGCGCCAGCGCCCCCACCCGGTGTTCCCCGAGGGCGAGCCGCGCGTGGTGCTGCGCGCCCTGCACGGCCGGGGCGAGTCCGGCGCGGCCGCGGACGAGCGTCGGGTCGACCTCGCCGGCGTCGTAGCGCTCGGCGACGCGCACCGCCTCGGTCGCCGGCACCCGCCCGAGCACGAGGCCGTGGGGGAGGAGCACGACGTTCGCGGCGAACCGGTCCCCGCCGGTGTGCGTGGTCTCCCAGGTGCGGTCGGCGAACTCGGTGGCGAGCACCGCGGCGACCGGCCGGCCGCGCATCGCGCAGCACGCGTCGTGGCGACCGTGCGCGCACACCAGATAGACCGGCTCGTCGGACGGCGTGGTCGAGGCCTCGAGGTCCGCGAGCGCGTTCGGCAACGCCTCGGGCGAGTCCACCCGCCCCCAGCGCACCGACTCGTGGCCGATCCGCGAGTCGACCAGCGCGAAGCGGCCGCCCGCCTCGGTGGGCGCGCCGCGGACGGCGGTGCGCCGGATCAGCTGGAACCGGGCCTCGTGGGTGCGGCAGAACTCGTCGATCGCCTCGACGACCGGCGCGGAGAAGCCGGCTCCGCCGAGCGCCTGGAAGCCCCACGGTCCGGGGTGCTCCACGAGCAGCCAGCGCCGCGCGGGCGGGGCGGAGGCGAACAGCGGGTCGTCCCGGTCCCGCGCGGCGGCCGAACAGCGGAACTGCGTCGGGTCGTCGGCCGGGTCCTGCCGGGTCAGAGAATCCGCCGTCACCGCTCCGTCGTACCTCCTGCACCCCGGTGGGCGCCAGTGACCGACTCGGGCGTCACGAGCACCCCCTCCGTCAGCAGCCGCCGGGCGACCACGACCGCGTCGCCGGCCTCGTCCTCGGGGACGTCCCCGACCCGCACGGGCCCGTCGGCGAGCAGCGTCGTCAACGGCGTGGCCGCGGCGGCGGGGAGTTCCAGGGAACGGTCGGGGAGGTCGAGGGTGATCCTGCCGGACCCGCCGTCAGGAAGGATCCGGTGTCGCAGGCCGAGGCGCGGCTGGACCACGGTGTCGGCGTCGAGAGCGGTGATGGCCGCGGCCTGGCGCAGCGGGAGCAGCGACTCGGGGCGGTTGCCGTTCCAGACGCGGCCGCGCAGGCGTCGCGAGGTCCGGTCGGCGTCGAGGGGCCGCCCGAAGTACGCGGCGGCCTTCCGGGCGACGGCCTCGACGTGCGGCGCGAGCGACGTGGGGTCGGCGACGTCCACGCCGAGCGGCAGCGAGGCGCGCAGCTCGGGGTCGTCGGCCAGGCCCGCGAGCAGCGTCTCGAGCACGGCGTGGCGGGTGAGGACGTGGATGCCGACCGTCAGGTGGGCGGAGACCTCGCCCTGCGCGGTGGCCGAGTGCAGGAAGCCGCGCGGCAGGTAGAGCGCGTCGCCCGGGTGGAGGACCTCGTCGAGCAGCGGCTCACCGGCGGCCTGCTCGCGGACGGCGGCGGCGTGGTCGTTCCAGGGCTGGTGGCGCAGCGGGTCGGGGTGCACCGGGGCGTGGACGTGCCAGCGCTTGGTGCCCGCGATCTGCAGCACGAAGACGTCGTGCACGTCGTAGTGCGCGGAGAAGCCGGTCGACGACGGCGGGGTGATGTAGGCGTTGACCTGCACCGGGTGACCGAGGTCGGCGTTCAGGCCGGTCGCGAGGTGGGCGACCGGGTCCCAGGTGCGGTGCACGCCCTGCAGCACGACGGTGTGGCCGTCGGCGAACAGGCCGGCGATCCGGTCGTCGCGCACCTGGTCGGTGACCTCGGCGCCGACGCCGCCGTCGCCGGTGAAGTGCCGGGAGTCGACGACCGTGCCCTGCTTCGCGACGCGCAGGAACGGCGTGCGCAGGCCGCGACGGGCCAGCAGTTCGTCGACGGCGTCGAGGGAGAACAGGTCGCCGTGACCGACCGCGGCGTCGGGGTCGCCGTCCTTCGCGAGGTCGTCGGCCCGCGAGAGGACCGCCTGCCGGCCCCACGCCTCGGCCGCGAACGCGTCGAGGTCGCCGGCCACGCAGCGGCGCAGGAACGGTCGGTCGGTCATGTGTCCTCCGGAGTCGGACAGGTGAGCACTAACTGGGCCTATAACCCCACTTAGTGCTCACCTGCGAAGCACCTACGCGCCGCCGTCGGCCCCACCGTCGGAGCCGCCGCCGCTGGCGCCGCCGTCGGCCGGGCCGTGACCGGCTCCGCCGTCGGCGCCACCGTCGGAGCCGCCGCCGGCCGCACCGCCGTCGGCGGGACCGTGGGCGCCACCGTCGGCGCCGCCGTCGGCACCGCCGTCCGCGCCACCACCGGCCGCGCCACCGTCGGCCGGGCCGTGACCGGCACCGCCGTCGGCGCCACCGTCGGCGCCGCCGCCGGCCGCACCGCCGTCGGCGGGGCCGTGGGCGCCGCCGTCGGCGCCGCCGTCCGCACCACCGTCGGCGCCGCCACCGGAGGCGCCACCGTCGGCCGGACCGTGGCCGGGGTTCGACCCGGAGGTGGTGATGTCGTCGTCGTTCATCGCTGCTCCTTCTCGATGATGGGGGTGGGCTGTGCGCCCGACCGGCGGCGGCGAGGTGTGCCGCGGTCGGACAGTCCGCCCGGTCGCGGCACGGCTACCCCCGGCCGATGCCTCCTACGCACGCGGCCTCGCCCGTTAGGGTCCGGGCCCATGACGGTTGGGACGCTGGTGCTGCTGCGGCACGGGCAGAGCGAGTGGAACGAGAAGAACCTCTTCACCGGATGGGTCGACGTACCGCTCTCGGCGACCGGTGAACAGGAGGCCCGCCGGGGTGGCGAGCTCCTCGCCGAGGCCGGGCTGCTCCCCGACGTGCTCCACACGTCGCTGCTGCGCCGCGCCATCGCGACCGCCCAGATCGCGCTCGACGTCTGCGACCGCCACTGGATCCCGGTGCGCCGGGACTGGCGCCTCAACGAGCGGCACTACGGGGCGCTGCAGGGCAAGGACAAGAAGCAGACGATGGAGCAGTACGGCGAGGAGCAGTTCCAGATCTGGCGCCGCTCGTACGACACCCCGCCGCCCCCCATCGACCCCGACGACGAGTACGCGCAGACCGGCGACCCGCGCTATGCCGACCTCGGGGACGCGCTGCCGCGCACGGAGTGCCTCAAGGACGTCCTGGAGCGGCTCCTCCCGTACTGGACCGAGGCCGTCGTCCCGGACCTGACGGCCGGCCGCACGGTCCTCGTCGCGGCGCACGGCAACTCGCTGCGCGCGGTGGTGAAGCACCTCGACGGTGTCGACGACGAGACGATCGCCGGGCTGAACATCCCCACGGGGATCCCGCTGCGCTACGACCTCGAGGCGGACGGCGACGACCTGCGTCCCACCAACCCCGGCGGCACCTACCTCGACCCCGACGCGGCGAAGGACGCGATCGCGGCGGTGGCCAACCAGGGCCGGTGAGCCGGGACCGGTGAACACCACCTGAACGGGTCGCCAACAGTCACCCGGCCGGGGGTTGGACGGGTCACCAACGGCGGTGCGACAGGGGTGGAAATCCCGACGACGGCCCTACCATCGGCGCCGTGGCCGTCCCGGCGTACGTGACCGTGCTGGCCGTCGTCCTGGCGGCCGTCGCGGGAGTCGTCGTCGGCGCGGCCGGGGTGCGCTGGAAGGCGAAGACCAAGCGGGCGGCCGTCGTCGCGGCCGGCCCCACCGTCGCCGAGCTGCTCGCCCGGATCGTGCGCCGCTCGCACGCCGGCCTCGCGGTGATCAACCGGTTCGGGGACGTGGTGCTCTCCAACGACCGGGCCGAGGTCCTCGGCGCGGTCGTCGACGCGCGGCCCGACGGTCGGGTCGCGGCCGCGGCGGAGGAGATCGCGCGCCACGGCGGGACCGCCGAGATCGACCTGTCGCCGCCGGTGTCGGCGCGGCGGGCGCCGCAGTCGGTCATCGCCCGGCTCGGCCCGCTGGGGGACGGCTTCGTCGTGGTCGAGGCCTCCGACACCTCCGCCGCGGTGCGCCTCGAGGCGGTCCGCCGGGACTTCGTGGCCAACGTCGGCCACGAGCTCAAGACCCCGGTGGGCGCGATGGCCGTGCTCGCCGAGGCCGCGCTCGACGCGGACGACCCGGCCGAGGTCACCCGCTTCACCTCCAAGATCCTCCACGAGTCGCGCCGCCTCGGCTCGCTCGTCACCGAGCTCATCGAGCTCTCCCGGCTGCAGGGCGGCGACCCGCTCCCGGAGCTCGACCCGGTCGAGGTCGACGACGTGGTCCGCGAGGCCGTCGCCCGCGTGCGGGTCTCCGCCGAGGCGGCCGGCACCGACCTCACCCTCGACGCGCCGAAGGGCCTCGAGGTCGCCGGCAGCTCCACGCTGCTGGTGACGGCGCTGGCGAACCTGCTGGAGAACGCCATCGCCTACTCCTCCCCGGGCTCCACGGTGTCGGTCCGGCGCCGCGCGGTGGCCGACCGCGTCGAGATCTCGGTGACCGACCGCGGGATCGGCATCGCCCCGGAGCACCAGGAACGGGTCTTCGAGCGGTTCTTCCGCGTCGACCCCGCCCGGTCACGCGCCACCGGTGGCACCGGTCTCGGCCTCGCGATCGTCAAGCACGTCGCGGCCAACCACGGCGGCGAGGTCCGGCTCTGGAGCGAGCCCGGCGTCGGCTCCACCTTCACGCTGCGTCTCCCGGCCCCCGCACCCGAGCCCGAACCGCTCGACCCGACCCCCGTCGTCGGGAACGAGACCCCGCCCCACCACCGCAACGGAACCCCCGTGCTGGAACCGACGACCAGAGGTGACCGATGACCAGGGTGCTGATCGTGGAGGACGAGGAGTCCTTCGCCGACCCGCTGGCCTACCTCCTGCGCAAGGAGGGCTTCGAGGCGAGCGTCGCCGGCACCGGCGCGGCCGCCCTCGAGGACTTCGAACGGCACGGCGCGGACATCGTGCTGCTCGACCTGATGCTGCCCGGCATGAGCGGGACGGACGTCTGCAAGGCGCTGCGCCAGCGCTCCTCGGTGCCCGTGATCATGGTGACCGCGCGGGACGCCGAGATCGACAAGGTCGTGGGCCTCGAGCTCGGGGCCGACGACTACGTGACCAAGCCGTACTCCGCCCGCGAGCTGATCGCGCGCGTCCGCGCGGTCCTGCGCCGCGGTGACGGCGCCGACGGCGTTCCCGACGGCGGGTCCGCGGGCTCCGACCGCCAGGTCCTCGAGGCGGGGCCGGTACGGATGGACGTCGGCCGCCACGTCGTGACCGTGGACAGCGGCGGCCGGGCCACCGAGGTCGCGCTGCCGCTCAAGGAGTTCGACCTGCTCGAGTACCTGATGCGCAACGTCGGCCGGGTGCTCACCCGCGCCCAGCTCATCGACCGGGTGTGGGGCGCGGACTACGTCGGCGACACCAAGACGCTCGACGTCCACATCAAGCGCCTGCGCGCGAAGCTCGAGCCCGAGCCGTCGCAGCCCCGGCACCTGCTGACGGTGCGCGGGCTGGGCTACAAGCTGGACGCGTGAGGGGGCACAGCTCGACCACTGGTCGAGTGACGCCGCCCACCGTCTAGGCTGGTCGTCGTGCGTCTCGGGGTTCTCGACGTGGGGTCGAACACCGTTCACCTCCTCGTGGTCGACGCGCACCGTGGTGCGCATCCCACGCCACAGTCCTCCACGAAGACCGCGCTGCGCCTCGCCGAGCACGTGGTCGGCGGGCAGCTCGCGCGCAAGGGCGCCGACGCGCTCGTCGCGGCGGTCGCGGAGGCGCGCCGCGAGGCGAAGGCCCTCGGCTGCGACGACCTGCTCGCGTTCGCCACCTCCGCGGTGCGCGACGCCGACAACTCCGACGCGGTCCTCGCGCGGGTCCGCGACGAGACCGGGGTCGACCTGCAGGTCCTCACGGGTCCCGACGAGGCCGCGCTCACCTTCCTCGCCGTGCGCCGCTGGTTCGGGTGGTCGGCCGGGCGGCTGCTCTCCCTGGACATCGGCGGCGGCTCGCTGGAGATGGCGGTCGGGCGCGACGAGCGCCCGGACGTCGCGCTGTCGTTGCCCCTGGGCGCCGGGCGGCTCACGCGCGACTGGTTCGCGTCGGACCCGCCCGACCGCAAGGAGACCCGCGCCCTCGCCGAGTACGTCCACGACACCGTGGCACCCGCGGCGGCGGCCCTGCTCGAGGGCGGCACGCCCGACCGCGCCGTCGTCACCTCCAAGACCTTCCGCTCGCTGGCCCGCCTCACCGGGGCCGCCCCGCGCTCGGCCGGGCCCCGGGTGCCCCGCCGGCTCACCGTCGCCGGGCTGCGTCAGGTCGTCGCCTTCATCAGCCGGATGGAGTCGGCGGACCTCGCGGAGCTCGAGGGCGTCAGCGCCTCGCGGGCCCACCAGCTGGTGGCCGGCGCGATCGTCGCCCGCGGCGCGATGGACGCCCTCGGCCTCGAGGAGGTCGAGGTCTGCCCGTGGGCCCTGCGTGAAGGCGTGATCCTCGGCCGGCTCGACCAGGTGCCCCTCGAGGGCGGCCCGTTCGCCGCTGACGGGACGTACGCCACCGGTCGTCCTGCTGCGACTGGACGCCCGACCCCGGCCACGGCACGGTGGACGGGATGACGACCGACGGACCCCCGCAGCGGGGAACTCAGCGCAGCGTGGCGGAACTGCTCGCCGCCTACGGCGCCGAGTCGCGCTCGGCGTCGCCCGCGCCGCCCCCCGAAGCCCCGCCGCGACGCGCGCCCGAGCCCGAACCGCGCGACCCCTACGGCGACGCCGGCTACGCCCCGTCCGACCGCGGCGGCTCCTACGGGTCGTACGACACGGGGCCCGACTACGGGTCCTCCTCGTACGGGTCGTCCTACGGCCGGAGCCCCTCGTACGGCTCGTCCTACGGGTCCTCGTACGACGACGGCTACGGCTCGCCCGCGTCCTCGTCCGGCTACCCGTCATCGGGCGGGTACGGCTCGTCCTACCCGTCGGGTGGCTACGGGTCGTCCTACGACTCCTCCTCCCCGTACGACTCCTACGACGGCGGGTACGGCTCCTCCGGCGGCACCGGTGCCTACGGCACGTCGGGCTCCTCCGGGTACGGGTCGAGCGGCTACGGCGGCTACTCCTCCAACGGCTACTCCGGGGGCTCCTCCGCCGGCTATGCCGCCGACGGCCACACGTCGGGCCCCGCCCCGTCGGGCTACGCGTCCGAGCCCTACGCCGCGCCCGCCCCCGGCACGTCGTACGGCTCGTCGTCCTACGCCGCCGACCCCTACGGCAGCCCGTCGGCGTACGGGTACGCCCCGTCGGGTCCCGCGGCGTACGCGCCGCCGCCCTCGGCCGTGCCGCGCCAGGCCGGGCCGCCGTCCGGGTCCGGGCCGCAGCCCACGAGCCCGCCGCCGCAGTCGTGGGCCCCGTCGCCCCCGTCGGCGCCGTCGGCCGCGCCGACCACCGTGACCCCGGCCGCCCGTCCGGCGCCGTCCGAGGCCCCGACCACCGCGCAGCCGTCGCCGGTGTCCGCGGCGCCGACGCAGGTCCAGCCCACGTCGTCCGCGCCCACCACGGCCACCCCGCGCCCCGACGCCGGCGGCGGCCCGCCCACCGCCGCCTCGCCCGCGGCACGGCCCGACGCCACGCGCGCCGCTCCGGCGGGTCTCGGGCGGGAGCGCGACCTCGACCACGACGTCGACGACGAGTGGGACGACGAGTACGACGACGAGCCCGCCGAGCGGCCGTCGGCCCGGGAGTGGGCCGTGATCGCGGCGCAGCTCGTGGTCGGCGCCGTCCTCGGCGCGCTGCTCTGGATCGGGTTCTCCTTCCTCTGGCAGACGCAACCCGTCATCGCGCTGGTCCTCGCGGCCGCGGCGACCGGGGGACTGGTGTTCGGCGTCCGGGCGATGCGCCGCTCCGACGACCTGCAGACGATGGCGCTCGCGATCGTCGTCGGTCTCGTCGTCACCGTGTCCCCGGCCGCGTTCGTCCTCCTCGCTCGTTGAGTCTCCCGACCGGTCCCCAGGTCCCCGTCGCGCTCTCGACGGCCTCGGTCTACCCGGAGCCGATGTCCGCCGGGTTCGACGCGGCCGCCGAGCTCGGCTACGACGGCGTCGAGCTGATGGTGTGGAACGAGCCGGAGTCCCGCCAGCTCCGCACCGTGGCCCGCCACGCGGAGCGCACCGGGATGCCGGTCCTCGCCGTCCACGCCCCCTGCCTCGCAATCACCCAGCGGGTGTGGGGCGCCGACCCCGCCGAGCGGCTGCGCCGCAGCGTCGTCCTCGCGGCGGGCCTCGGCGCGCCGATCGTGGTGCTCCACCCGCCGTTCCGCTGGCAGCGTCGCTACGCCGCCGGCCTGGCGCGCCAGATCGACGAGCTGGAACGGGCCCACGGGGTGCGCGTGGCGATGGAGAACATGTTCCCGCTGCGCCGTGGCCGGGTGCGGGTCTCCAGCTACACCCCGGGCCACGACCCGACGGTCCCCGGCGCCCGGCACTACACCCTCGACCTCTCCCACACCGCGGTCGCCGGCGACGACGCCTTCGCGCTGCTCGAGCGCATGGGTGACCGGCTGGTCCACCTGCACCTCGCCGACGGCACCGGCGAGACCCACGACGAGCACCTCGTCCCCGGCCGCGGCACCCAGCCCTGCGCCGACGTGCTCCGCCGCCTCGCCCTCACCGGCTTCGACGGCACCGTCGTCGTCGAGATCTCCACCCGGCGGGCCCGCACCCGCAACGAGCGGCTCGACGCGCTCGCCGAGTCGCTGCTGTTCGCCCGCCTGCACCTGGGCTCGCGCTCGCCCCGCACCCGGGCCTGAGTCTCCCGGGCCGCCGGGTGTCAGCGGTGGCACACGGCTGACGTCCGACGTCAGCAGCGCGCCACGACGACGGAGCCGGCGGGCGCCGCCCGACGGGACCGGACCCGACGTCGGGAAGGTGGCGTCGGGAAGACTGCGGAGCCATGACGGAGACGCAGCGCACCGTGGTGGCGGTCCTGGGCGGGGGACGGATCGGCGAGGCCCTCCTGGGCGGACTCCTCGCGGCGGGTCACGACGCCGGGTCGCTCCTGGTCGTGGAGCGCGACGAGGCGCGGGCGGCGGACCTCACGACGCGCCTCGGGGTCGTCGCGACGGACGCCGCCGACGCGGCCGCGCGCGCCGACGTGCTCGTCGTCGCGGTCAAGCCGCAGGACGTGCAGGGCGCGCTCGGGGCCGTGACGGCCGACCGGGAGCGCCTCGTCGTCTCGCTGGCCGCGGGCATCCCGACGACGGCGCTGGAGGGCTGGCTGCCCGCGGGCACGCCGGTCGTGCGGGTCATGCCCAACACGCCGATGCTCGTCGGCCGCGCCATGTGCGTGCTCTCGCCGGGGACGCACGCCGACGGGGCCGCGCTGGACACGGCGGACACCCTGCTGCGCAGCGTCGGGCGGACCGTCCGCGTGCCGGAGGCGCAGCAGGACCTCGCGACGGCGCTCTCGGGCTCCGGTCCGGCCTACCTGTTCCTCGTGGCCGAGGCGATGATCGAGGCGGGCGTCGCGCTCGGGCTGCCGCGCCCGACCGCGACCGAGCTCGTCGCCGCGACGGTCGACGGTGCGGGCGGGCTGCTGACCGAGCCCGGCAACCACCCGTCGCTGCTGCGCGAGGCCGTGACCTCGCCGGGCGGCACGACGGCGCAGGCCCTGCGGGTCCTGGAGGCCCACGGGCTCCGGGCGGCGTTCGTGGACGCGGTCGAGGCGTGCCGGGACCGCTCGCAGGCACTCGGTGCGGCGTACGGCACCTGACCCCGCCGCTCCGTTCGGCCTCGTCGGCGACCGTTCGTCGTGGACGCGCGGTGCGCCCGGCGTGCGGCGTGTGCGCTTGACGCGCAGGGACCTACGGCCACCGCACCATCACGTCGAGCGATTCATCCGTCACATCCGTCTCGCTACTCTCCGATCGGCACGTGCGTGTCGAACCGCCGGAGGGGAAGACCGGCGGCACGACGGGTGCTCGGAAGGCGGTTCACCATGCCGCAGAACGCCGCCGCAGGGCGGAGGGAAGACGGCGATCTCTCACGGGTGCAGTTCCTGACCGTGGCCGAGGTCGCCGCGACCATGCGGGTGTCGAAGATGACGGTGTACCGACTGGTGCACAACGGCGAGCTGCCGGCGGTCCGCGTCGGCCGCAGCTTCCGTGTGCCTGAGGAGGCCGTGCACGAGTACCTCCGGGGCTCGTACATCGACGCCGGCTAGGACCCCGGGACCCGGGCGGTGCATCGCCGCCGCCCGGGTCACCGGTACGGTGGAGCCTTGCGCTCCGGGGCTCCCGCGTTCCGGGCCTCCACTCCAGGCAGTAGCGAAAGGGAACCCGTATGGGCTCGGTCATCAAGAAGCGTCGTAAGCGGATGTCGAAGAAGAAGCACCGTAAGCTGCTCCGTAAGACCCGCGTGCAGCGTCGCAAGCTCGGCAAGTGACCGGCCCCGGCCGGGGCTGAGCCGAGGGTCGCGCCCGACACCCGCCAGCCCCGCCCGGGAGAGCCATGTCCCCGTCCGTCGTCCTCGTCACCGGTGTGAGTCGCCAGCTCGGCGGCGACCTGGCGGCACGGCTCGCGGCGGACCCCTCGATCGACCGCGTGCTCGGAGTGGACACCACCCCGCCCTCGCGTGACATGCGGCGGCGGATGGGGCGTGCGGAGTTCGTCCGCGTCGACATCCGCAACCCGCTGATCGGCAAGGTCATCAGCACCGCGAAGGTCGACACCGTGGTGCACGCGTCGTTGTCCGGGCACCCGTCGGCCTCCGGCGGTCGCTCGATGATGATGGAGATGAACGTCATCGGGACGATGCAGCTCCTCGCGGCGTGCCAGAAGTCGGACACCGTGGGTCGGCTGGTCGTCCGCTCCACCACGAGCGTGTACGGCGCCAGCCCGCGCGACCCGGCGACCTTCACCGAGACCACGGAGCCGAAGGCGCTCCCGCCCGGCGGCTACGCGAAGGACGCCGTCGAGATCGAGGGCTACGTCCGCAGCTTCTCCCGCCGTCGGCCGGACATCCCGGTGACGACCCTCCGGTTCGTCAACTTCATCGGCCCGCGGGCCGACACCGCGTTCGCGCACTACTTCTCGCTCCCCGTGGTGCCGATGGTGCTCGGCTTCGACGCCCGGGTGCAGCTGCTGCACCACGAGGACGCGGTCGCGGTGCTGGAGCGTGCCACCACGCACGACCTCCCCGGCGTGTTCAACGTCGGCGCCGACGGCGTGCTGATGCTCTCGCAGGCGATCCGACGGGCCGGCCGCATCGCGCTGCCGATCCCGGAGCCGATGGTGCCGTGGGTCGGCCGCATCACCCGGCGCGCCCGGCTGGTGGACTTCTCGCCCGAACAGATGCGCCTGCTCAACTACGGTCGCGTCGTCGACATCACGAAGCTCAAGACCGAGTTCGGCTTCGAGCCGCGGTGGACGACCGTGCAGGCATTCGACGACTTCGTGGCCGGACGGGCCCTGCGGCCCGTCGTCGACACCGACCGCGTCGTGGGGATCGGCGAGTCGATCGCCCGCGGCGCCGTGCACTACCTCCCCGGTCTCCACCGCGGGGAGGGAGCGGTCCAGCTCGAGGCCGCACCGGACCAGCCCGCCCTCGCACCGGTGCACTAGGGGACACACGTGAGCAGCAGGAGGAACGACCCGATGGGCGAGGCGGACGTCATCCCGCTGCACGGTCCCGGCGGGCGCCCGCGCCCCCGGCCGACCCCCCGGCGACGCAGCCTGATGCCGCCGCCCTCCCCGACGCCGGACCCGGAGCCGGTCCCGGAGGCCGCGCTGCCCGCTCCCGTGACGCCGGCCGGGCCCTCGGAGCTGGAGCGCACGGTCACCGAGGTCGCGACGTTCCTGCGCCGCCGCCTCGCCGGCCGCTACACCGTCGACGAGTTCGGCTTCGACCCCGACCTCAACGAGAACGTCATCCTCCCCGCGCTGCGCCCGCTCTACGAGCGCTGGTTCCGCGTGGAGACGATCGGCGTCGAGAACGTGCCCGCCGAGGGCGGGGCGCTGCTGGTGGCCAACCACTCCGGGACGCTGCCGCTCGACGCGCTGATGACCGTCGTCGCCACCCACGACGACCTCCCGACCCCCCGCAACCTGCGCATGCTCGCCGCGGACCTGGTGTTCGGCCTGCCCGGCGCCGGGGCGCTCGCCCGCAAGGCCGGGCACACCCTCGCCTGCAGCCCCGACGCCGAGGCCCTGCTGGGCGACGGCGAGCTCGTCGGGGTCTGGCCCGAGGGCTTCAAGGGCATCGGGAAGGCGTACGCCGACCGGTACAAGCTGCAGCGCTTCGGCCGCGGCGGGTTCGTCTCGGCCGCCCTGCGCACCGGCGTGCCGATCATCCCGTGCTCGATCGTCGGCGCCGAGGAGATCTACCCGAAGATCGGGGACCTCGGACCCATCGCGCGCCTCCTCGGGGTGCCGTACTTCCCGATCACCCCGACCTGGCCGCTGCTCGGCCCGCTCGGCCTCGTGCCGCTCCCGTCGAAGTGGTACATCGAGTTCGGCGAGCCCATCCGCACCGACGAGTACGAGCCCGGTGCCGCCGACGACCCCATGCTCGTGTTCAACCTGACCGACCAGGTCCGCGAGAACATCCAGCAGACCCTCTACCGGCTCCTCTCGGGGCGCCGGAACGCGTTCCTGGGGTAGACGGGCCGCTCGCGCGAGCGTGACGTGAGGCAGCCCGGCGGGCCCGGAGCCGGCTACGCGCGGCGCCGGTAGGCCGCGCCGGCGGCGACCGCGCCGGCCACGGCGCCCGCCCCGAGGACGGACGGCACGCCGATGCGGGCGACCTTGCGTCCGGACCGGAAGTCGCGGATCTCCCAGCCCTTCTTGCGGGCGAGGGCGCGGAGCTCGGCGTCGGGGTTGACCGCGACGGCGGTGCCGACGACGGAGAGCATCGGGGCGTCGTTGATGGAGTCCGAGTAGGCCGAGCAGCGGCGCAGGTCGAGGCCTTCGCGGGCGGCGAGCGCCCGGACGGCGTGGGCCTTGGCGGGGCCGTGCAGGAGTTCGCCGACGAGTCGCCCGGTGTAGACGCCGTCCACGTGCTCCGCGACGGTGCCGAGCGCGCCGGTGAGGCCGAGGCGCCGCGCGATGATCCCGGCGAGCTCGAGCGGGGTGGCGGTGACGAGCCAGACCCGCTGGCCCGCGTCGAGGTGCATCTGGGCGAGGGAGCGCGTGCCCTCCCAGATGCGGTCGGCCATCAGCTCGTCGTAGATCTCCTCGCCCAGCTCGACGAGCTCGGACACCTCGCGGCCGGCGACGAACGAGAGGGCCGCCTCGCGGTGCTGGCGGATGTCCTCGGGCGTGCCCTCGCCGCCGAGGCGGAACTTCACCTGCTGCCAGACGAAGCCGCGCAGGTCGGCGCCGGAGAAGAAGTTGCGCGCGGCGAGTCCCCGGGCGAAGTGGAAGATCGACGCGCCCATCATCATCGTGTTGTCGACGTCGAAGAACGCCGCGGCGGTGAGGTCCGGCGGCACGCTCGGCGTGGCCGGGCCCTCGGTGTCGGCGGCGGCCGCCGCCGCGGCACCGGCATCGCGCGCCGAGCCGTCGTCGGGCAGGCCGGACGCGGCGAGCGAGGAGGGGTCCAGGGCCTCGAACTCGGAGTCCGGGGCCTGGCGGTCACGCCGTCGTCCCACCGCCTGCACCCTCCCGCTACCGCGCCGGTCGTTGTCCGACCAACCCTAGTGGTCGACCGGACGTGGCGACTCAGCCGAGCGAGAGACCGGGCAGACCGGGCAGCAGCGGCGGGAGCTCGACCTTGGGCAGCCCGGGCACCGGGACGGGCACCTGGACCGGCGCGCGCGTCGTGGTGGTCGGGGCCGGGGTGGAGCCCGTCGACGAGCTCGACGCGCGGGTGGAGTCCGTGCCCGAGGTCGTGGTGCTGGGCTCGGTCGAGGTCGTCGTCCGCGTGGTCGACGAGGGCGTCGAGGTCGAGCTCTGCGGCGCCGCCGTCGTGCTGGGCGCCGTGGTGCGGGCGCTCTGGCAGGTGACGGAGGGCAGCGGGCCGAGCTCGTCCGAGGAGCCGGAGCTGCAGTTCGGGTCGGACTCGAACGCCGCGGCGCGGCTCTGCAGCTGGGAGAGCAGGCGCTGCGAGGACGCGGCCTGCTCGCGGCCGGCCGGGGACAGCGACGGCGAGACCTGGTCGAAGCGCTGCTGCTGGGCGGTGGCCCACTGCGCGAGACTGCCGGCCGACGGCCCGGAGGGCTGGTTGACCAGGCCGAGCAGGAGCTTCGAGCCGGAGCGGGCCTGCTGGTCGAAGGCCCGCAGGTTGTCGGCCACGAGGGCGGCGTCCGCGTCGTCCAGGCCGGCGGCGGTCGGGCGGGAGCCCGCCGCGGTCGCCGTGTCGCGCTGGATCATCTGCTGGACCTCGTCGAGCCGGAGCGCGGCGAGGTCGAGGTGCTTCTGCCCCTTGGCCTCCTGGCCGGAGGTCAGGCCGATCTCGGCGGACTCGGAGGCCCGCTTGAGCCCGTAGAGCATGTCGCCGGGCAACGAGCCCCGGGAGAGCAGGACGGTGAGGGCGCCGAGCGCGAGGATGCAGGCGACGCCGGCGACCGTCGTCGACATCAGCCGACGCATCGCGGAGCGGGCGGGCCCGGTGGAGCCGGACGCGGACGACGGGCGACGGTCGGCCGGGCGGCTCGCGCCACGACGGTCGGCGCGGCGGCGGCCGTGCGAGGGGCGGGCCGGAGCCTCGGTGGTGGCGACGGCGTGCGTCGGGCGGTCGGCGGTCGGGACGGCGCGCGTCGGGGCGTCGCCGCTCGGCGGCGCCGCCCCGGTGATCGCGGCCATGACGGAGGCGCGCATCCGGGCGGAGGTCGCCGCGTCCGGGCCGGGCGTGGCCGCCGCGACGTCGCGCAGCAGGTCGGCGATCCGGAGATCGTCGGCGAGGTCGGTGTCCACGGCCCGGTTTCGTCCGGGGACCCCTGAATCGTTACCGCGCCGACCGAGATCGCCCAATGGCGGCGTGGTCTGCGCCGGACGGCCGGTGGCGCGTGCGCGCACCTGCTCGTCCCAGGCAGCGGCGAACCGCTCGTCTGCCCCGTCGCGACCGCTCGACATGTCGTCCGTCCTCATCGTGCGCCCGTGCCCTCCGGCACGTGCTGTACCCGTCGTCTATCGGAACGACCGGATAGGCGACCGGTTACGTCCTCCACGCCGACGGGTGGAACTACATCGGTGTCACTCACCGCAAACCCTCAGGGAGCAGTTGAGCGAGGCGGCGCACCGCACGGTGTTGGAGCGCCTTCACCGCGCCCTCGTTGCGTCCCATGATGTGCGCGGTCTCGGACACGGAGAGTCCCTGGAGGAACCGGAGGGTGATGCACTCCTGCTGGTCGTCGCCGAGCTTGGCCACGCAGCGCAGGAGCTCCTCGTGGGTGGCGCCGGCGATGACCTCGCTCTCGGGCCCGGGACGGTGCTGGTCGGGGGCGACGTCGGTGATCTCGGGCGTCGCCTGCTCGAGGCGGTAGCGGCTCGACTTCACGTGGTCGAGGACCAGGTTGCGGGCGATCGTGACGAACCACGCCCCGATGTCCCGGCCCTGGTAGCTGACCGACGAGATGCGCCGGAACGCCCGGACGAACGTCTCCTGGGTGAGGTCCTCGGCGACCCCGCGGTCGCCGAGGCGGTAGAAGACGAAGCGGAAGACCACGTCGTGGTAGCGGTCGAAGAGCGTGCCGAACGCGTCGACGTTGCCGTCCTGCGTCGCGCGGACCAGGGCCCAGCCGTCGGCGACCGACTCGTCGGCCTGGTCGAGGCCCGCCTGGTCGAGCTCGGACTGGTCGACCTCGTCCTCGGCGTCCGGCCCGTCGCCCACCGGCTCGGCGGGCGCCTGGATCGGGGTCGTCGGCGGGTGGCCCTGCGGCACCGGCACGGGTCCGGTCGGGGCGCCCGGCCCGACGCCGGGTCCGGCCCCCGGCGGTACGCCCGGCCCGGGGGGCGGGGGTGGAGGCGGCGGGTGACCGGGACCCGGGCGCGTCGGCGCGGGACCACCGGGCGGCGGCGCCTGGCGCAGCGGGCCGGGATGCCCGGTGACCCGCGGCAGGCTCGGGTGCGACGGGTGGTCCATCGGGTGCGGCCCCGGTGCGGGCCGGCCGTCGCGGCCGCGCTGCTCCGGGTAGGGCGGCGCGAACCCCTGCTCGGGCGGGCCACCGGCGAAGGCGCCCAGCGGCTCGGGCGGGGTGTCGGTGAGGGGCCCGCGGCCCCGCCGCACGACGCGGTCCGGTCGGCCGGGGTCGGGTTCGGGTGAGGTCCCGCCGGCGCGTGCCGTCATCGCTCTCCGCCGGGGACGGGGCGGAGCTCCCCGCCGCAGCAGGGGCGGAGCGGGGCTCGACCATCGCTGGCCGCGGGCGCGACGAGGGCCCGTGCGGGCCCCGTCGTCACGCCGACGCCGACCACAGCGGACAAGGCGTTCTCCCTCGCTGGACGACCACTCGCTTCCTCCGGCGCACCCCGGAGCTCCCGGTCCGTCGAGACCGAGACCAACCCGTGACCACGCTGGGAACGGAGCATACGTGCGGCGCGGAGGCCCTCGTCACCGGAGCGCCACCCACCCGGATCGGGCTCGTTGACATGCCCTTGACCTGCGGTGAGAGGTCCTGACCGCGCCGTCGGCGGTCGACGCGCGTCTGCCAGACTCCTCCGCACGCGAGCAGGAGGGATCCGGGTTGACACAGTCGGTCGGAGAGTCGCCCGACACCGTGCGGGTGACGGTGCTGGTCCGGGCGGACTGCCGGACCTGCGACCGGATGGCGCTCGTGGTCCGCGCCGTCTGCGAGGAGGTCGGCGAGGACTGGGAGACGGTGGACGTGGACACGTCGGGTGCCGATCCGGAGCTGCGCGGCGAGTTCGGCGACCGCGTCCCGGTGGTGCTCGTCGACGGCGAGGAACTCGCGTCCTGGCGCGTCGAGCCCGACGACCTCCGCCGGGCCCTCACGTGATCCCCGGGATCGCCGGGGCGGCCGGCGTGGCCGCCCAGACGACGAGCGGCGACGTGCCGGCGCTGCGGACCGCGACCGGGCTCGTCGTGCTCGCGCAGTCGACCTACCGGACCCTGCAGGCCACCCCGGCTGGCGGCGGGGCGACGGCCGTCCCGCTGGTGCGCGACCTGCTCACCGCGGCCGTCGTGGAGCTCGGCGACGCCCGGGCGGCCCTCACCGCGGCGACGACGGGGGTCGGGGGCCGCGCCCAGACCGCGCCCGACCCCACCTACGGCCCGGTGGTCGACGCGGCCCTGCCCACGGTGCGCACCCCGGCGGACGTCGTGGGGCTGGTCCTCACCCTCGAGGACGTCCTCGCGCAGACGCTGGTCGCGGACGCCGCGGCGCTGTCGACCCCCGCGCTGCGGGCGCTGGCCCTGCGGTTCGGCTCGGCGGCGGCCTCCCGCAAGGCGACCCTGCTCATCGTCAACTCGCTGCTCTCGGCCGGCCGCGCCGACCTCGTCGCCGCGCCACCGGACCTGGCCTCCCTGCCGGGGGGCATCGGCACCGTCGGCTTCCCCGACACCCGCTTCCCGACGGCGAAGGCCGCCCCGGCCGAGGAGGGCGACGGATGAACCTGTCCCGACGACGGGTGCTGCTGGGTTCCGCGGTGGGTCTCCTCGGGGCCGGGGCGCTGGCCGCGTGCTCCGACGCGCCGCCGACGGCCGCCCCCGCCCCGTCATCCGGTGCCCCCGCCCCAACGACGACCAGCGCCGGCCGGGTGCCCTACGTGGGCGACCAGCGGGCCGTCGCCCTGTGCGCGGCGACGTCGGCGCTCGCCGCGAGCCTCTACTCCGGAGCGGTGCTGGCGGCCGGGGACGGCCGCCTCGGGCAGGTGCCGGGTGTCGTGACGGCGTTCCTCGCCGGGGCGGGCGCCCAGCACACCGAGCACGCGGCGGCCTGGAACGCGCTCCTCACCGCGGCGGGCCGCCCGGCCGTCACCGGGACCCCGCTGACCGTCGAGAGCGAGCGCCGGGCCGCGCTCGGGCGGGCCGCGGCGCCGACCGACCTGCTGGCGCTCGCGGTCGACGTCGAGGCCATGACCGGGGGCACGGTGAGCGCCCGGGCCGCGGAGTTCACCGACCCGGGGGCCGCCGCGCTGGCCGCGACGCTCGCCCCGGTGACGGCCATGCACGGGGCCACCGCCGCCTTCCTCCTCGGCCGCCCGACGGGCGCCACCCCGAGTGCGGCGGGCGCCCCGCTCGGGCTCGACGCGCTGACGGTGTAGCCCGGGACGGGACGATCGGGACGGTTCCCCCGCTCGCCCGCCCGGATCCGCCGTTCGTGGGGCCGCGGGTGAACCGGCCGGCGGTGGGCAACCGAATCGCTCGTGCCCCCCCGCGTCGCGAGACTGGAGTCCTCCCCATGGCGACCCCCACCGCCGATCGACCGTCGATCCCGCGGGACGTCCGACCCGCGCCCGGGGGTGGGCGGACGGTCGTCGCCGCGGTGCTCGCGGTCGGGGCGTCGATCGGTGTGGGCGAGCTCGTGGCAGCGCTGGTCTCGCCCGCCGCCTCGCCGTTCCTGGCCGTCGGGCAGGGGGCGATCCGCCTCACGCCGGAGTGGCTCAAGGAAACCGCGATCGCGTGGTTCGGCACCAATGACAAGCTGGCGCTGCTCAGCGGGATGGTCGTCGTGATCGCGGCCATCACCGTCCTCGCCGGACTGGCCTCACGCCGCGACGTGAGGCCCGGTCTCGTGCTCGTCGTCGCGATGGGCCTGCTCGCGCTGGCGGCGACGGTCACCGCGCCGACCTTCGCGCCGTTCGACCTCGTGCCCCCCGGCGTCGCCGTGATCGTCGGCGTCCTGGTGTGGCGGTGGCTGCACGGCCTCGCCGTCGGGACCCACGGCACCGCCGCGACGCCCGCGGCGGAGCCCGGGGCACCGGCGGAGGGCGAGCGGGTCGGCGTCAGCCGCCAGCGCTTCCTGACGACGGCCGGGCTCACCGCGGTCGGCGCCGTCGCCGCCGGCGTCGTGGGACGTGTGATCAACGCCAGCGCGGCCGGGCCCGCGTCGGTGACGCTGCCGCCCGCGCCGGCCGGGGCCGCCCCGATCCCGGTGAACGCGGACTTCGTGGCCGACGGCACGCCGCCCTGGCTCACGCCGGTCGCCGACTTCTACCGCATCGACACCGCGCTCTCGGTGCCGCGGATCTCGACGAACAGCTGGTCGCTGCGGATCCACGGCATGGTCGACCGCGAGGTCACCCTGACGTTCGACCAGCTCCGGTCGATGCGGCTGATCGAGGCGCCGGTGACGCTGACCTGCGTCTCCAACGAGGTCGGCGGCACGCTCATCTCCAACGGGCGCTGGCTCGGCGTCCCGATGCGCGACGTGCTCGCGCTGGCCGGCGTGAAGCCCGGCGCGCAGCAGATCGCCTCCACCTCGTCCGACGGCTGGAACGCCAACACCCCGCTGGGCCCGCTCACCGACGGCCGCAACGCGATGCTCGCGTTCGGCCTCGACGGCGCGCCGTTGCCGGTGGAGCACGGCTTCCCGGTCCGCATGGTGGTGCCCGGCCTCTACGGCTACGTCTCTGCGACCAAGTGGATCACCGACATCGAGGTGACCACCTTCGACGGGTTCACCTCCTACTGGGAGCAGCGGGGCTGGGGGAAGTTCGGCCCTGTCAAGACCTCCTCGCGCATCGACGTGCCGCGCGACGGGGCCACGGTGCCGGCGGGCCGGACGGTGGCCGCCGGGGTCGCCTGGGCGCAGCACACGGGGATCACCGGCGTCGAGGTCTCGGTGGACGCCGGGCCGTGGCAGCCCGCGCAGCTCGCCGACGAGCCGACCGTCGACTCGTGGCGGATGTGGCGGCTGCCGCTCACCCTCGCGGCGGGGCAGCACCAGCTGCGCGTCCGCGCGACGGATCGGACCGGAGCGGTCCAGACCGGTGTCGAGGCCCTGTCGATCCCGGACGGAGCGACGGGCTGGCACACTGTCTCGGTCACCGCGGTGTGAGGACCGCGACCCCGTGACCAGCGACTTTGTGCGCGCGTTCACGAGCGGTACCCTGGGTTGACAGCAGAACGGTGCCGGCGAGCGGTGCGTGTGGTGCGGGCAGGGAGGCTCCCGGCGTGACGGTGGACGGGGGCGTGTCGCGCCCTGCTCCGGCGCGCGTCGTCGACCCCGAACGCATCCCGCAGGCCACCGTCGCCCGCCTCGCCGTCTACCTGCGCGTCCTCACGGAGATGCTCGCGCAGGGAGTGCGCACCGTCTCCTCGGACGTGCTCGCCGCGGCGGCGGGGGTGAACGCCGCGAAGCTCCGCAAGGACCTCTCGCACATCGGTTCGTCCGGGGTGCGCGGGGTCGGCTACGACGTCTCCCGGCTGACCGAGCAGGTGGAGTCCGTGCTCGGGCTCACCCGGTCGCACGCGGTGGCGCTGGTCGGGGTGGGGAACCTCGGGCACGCGCTCGCGGGCTACGGCGGATTCGCGCAGCGGGGCTTCGGGGTGGCAGCGTTGTTCGACGTCGACCCGGAGCTGGTCGGGACGACGATCGGCGGGGTGGAGGTGCTGGACGTGGCGGAGATCCCCCGCGTCTGTGCCGCCCGGGGTGTGACCATCGGGGTGATCGCGACGCCCGCGGGCGCGGCGCAGCAGGTCTGCGACGCGCTGGTGGGGGCCGGGGTGCCCAGCATCCTGAACTTCGCCCCCGCGGTGCTGTCCGTCCCGACGGGCGTCGAGGTGCGCAAGGTCGACCTGGCGGTGGAGATGCAGATCCTGGCGTTCCACGTCTCCCGCCACGACGGCAGCGCAGCGGCGAATGGTCGCGAAGCGACGGGAAAGGTGTTCCGATGAGTCTGTTGCTCGTGGGTGTGTCGCACCGCACGGCGCCGGTGTCGGTGCTGGAGCAGGTCGCGATCTCCGGCGAGGACACGGCCAAGGTCCTCGACGAGCTCATCAGCGGTGAGTACGTCTCCGAGGCCGTGGTCCTCTCGACGTGCAACCGCATCGAGATCTACGCGGTGGTCGAGACGTTCCACGGCGGGCTGACCGAGGTCTCCGGCGTCCTCGCGCGGCACGCGCAGACCGACGTGTCGGACCTCACCGACCACCTCTACGTGCACTACGCCGGCTCCGCGGTCGAGCACCTGTTCTCGGTCGCGGCGGGCCTGGACTCGATGGTCGTCGGCGAGGCGCAGATCCTCGGGCAGCTGCGCACGGCGTACTCCACGGCGCGCGAGCTCGGCACCGTCGGCACCGTGCTGCACGAGGTCGCCCAGCAGGCGCTGCGGGTCGGCAAGCGCGTGCAGAGCGAGACCGGGATCGACGCCGCCGGCGCCTCCGTCGTCACCGAGGCCCTCGACGACGCCGAGACGGCCGTCGGCAGCCTCGTCGGGCGCCGCGCGCTCGTCGTCGGCTCCGGGTCGATGGGTGGCCTGTCCGCGGCCGCGCTCCGTCGCCGCGGGATCGGCGAGGTCGTCGTCGCCAACCGCACCCCCGAGCGCGCCCAGCGCCTCGCGGAGATCACCGCGGCGGAGGGCACCCCCGCCCGTGCGGTCGGGCTCGACGCGCTCGCGCCGGCGCTCGCCACGGCCGACGTCGTCATGGTCTCGACGGGCGCCATCGGCACCGTCGTCGACCTGGAGACCGTTCGCGCCTCGCGGTCGCGCTCCGACCGCCCGCTCGTGATCTGCGACCTCGGCCTGCCGCGGGACGTGGCGCCGGAGGTCGCGGCCCTCCCGGGCGTGACGCTCGTGGACCTCGCGACCCTGGGCGACCGGCTGCGTGACGCCGCCGCCGGCCACGCCGTGGCGACGACGCGCGCGCTCGTCGAGGAGGAGGTGCGCACCTACCTCGCCGCGCAGCGCTCCGCCGAGGTGACGCCCACCGTCACCGCCCTGCGCCGCCGCGCCGCCGAGGTGGTCGACGCCGAGCTGCTCCGGCTCGACGGCCGGCTCCCCGGGCTGGAGGCCGACGTGCGCGGCGAGGTCGCGAAGACCGTGCGCCGCGTCGTGGACAAGCTCCTGCACACCCCGACCGTGCAGGTCAAGCGGCTCGCCCAGTCCCCGGGCGGCGACACCTACGCCGAGGCGCTGCGCGAGCTGTTCGAACTCGACCCGCAGGCCCCCGCCGCCGTGGCCTCGGGCCCGGTCGCGGAGGTCGTGACGGGCGAGTCCTCCCGACTCGAGGGTCTCGAGGTCGACCAGGCCCTGGCCGCCCGGACTGCCGGCGAGGCGCAGCGGTGAGCGCCCCGGACCTGGGGACGATCCGCATCGGCACCCGGGCGAGCCTGCTCGCCCGCACCCAGACCCGGACCGTGGCCGACGCGCTCACCGCCGCCGGCGCGACGGTGGAGATCGTGCACGTCGCCACCGACGGCGACCGCACGCAGGCCGCCAACATCCCCCTCGCGGGATCGGGCGTCGGGGTCTTCACCTCCGCGCTGCGCGACGCGCTGCTCGACGGGCGCATCGACGTCGCGGTGCACTCCTACAAGGACCTCCCGACGGCAGGGCTGTCGGGCGTCGTGCTCGCGGCGGTCCCGCTGCGCGCCGACCCGCGGGACGTGCTCGTGGCCCGCGACCAGATGGTGCTCGGCGAGCTGCCGCCCGGCTCGGTCATCGGCACGGGCTCGCCGCGACGGACGGCCCAGCTGCACGCGCTCGGGCTCGGGCTCGAGGTCGTCGGCATCCGCGGCAACGTCGAGACCCGCATCCGCAAGGTCACCGACGGCGAGGTCGACGGCGTGATCCTCGCGCGCGCGGGCCTCGCGCGAATCGGGCGGGCGGGGGAGGCCACCGAGGTCCTCGACCCGCTGCAGATGCTGCCCGCGCCCTCGCAGGGCGCCCTGGCCGTCGAGTGCCGCGCGGCCGACACCGGGCTCGAGACGTTCCTCCGGTCGACGCTGCACGACGAGTCGACGTTCACCGCCGTGTCGGCCGAACGGGCGGTCCTGCAGGAGCTCGGGTCACCGTGCAGCGCCCCGATCGGTGCACTCGCCGACATCGTCGAGGATCTGGACGACGACGGCCGCATCGTGGAGAGGCTGTCCCTGCGCGCGTTCGCCACCACGGCCGAGGGCGCGCCGGTGCGCAACTCGGCCACCGGAGAGACGAAGGATGCCGAGCAGATCGGGCGGTCACTGGCCGCCGAACTGCTCGCCGACGGGGCGGAGCCGCGCGGCGCGCAGGCGCCGTGATCCCCCGACGCAGTGAAGAAGACGGATAAGGACGAGACAACGACATGACCGCACCCCCCTCCACCACCGCCGGCCGGGTCGCCTTCGTCGGCAGCGGGCCCGGTGACCCCGGCCTGCTCACCGTCCGGGCCCGCGAGGCGCTGTCCTCCGCGACCTACGTCGTGGCGGACCCGGGCGTGCCGGCCGAGATCGTCGCGTCGCTCGACGAGGGCGGCTCCGAGGGCGCCGTGACCGTGCGCCGGGTCGGGGCCGACGCCGAGGTGTCGCCGCTGGGCGACGACGCCGCGGGCTCCCTCGCCGAGGGTGCCGAGATCGCCGCGCCGCTGCCGGAGGACCCGGCCGCGCTGGCCGAGCACCTCGTGACCCGCGCCCGCGAGGGCGACTCCGTGGTCCGCCTCGTCGCCGGCGACCCGCTCACCCGCGAGACGGTGATCACCGAGGTCAAGGCGGTCGCGACGGCGGGCGTGCCGTTCGACGTCGTGCCCGGGATGCCGGCGAGCACCGCGGTCCCGGCCTACGCCGGCGTCGCGCTCGGCTCCGCCCACACCGCGGCGGACGTCCGGGGCGGCCTCGACTGGACCACGCTCGCCGTCGCACCCGGGCCGCTCGTGCTCACCGCGACCGCCGCCGACCTCGCGTCGACGTCGGCGTCGCTGGTGGAGAACGGCTGGAAGCCCGAGACCCCGGCGCTGGTCACCGCGCAGGGCACCGAGTCGAAGCAGAAGACCGTCACCTCGACGGTGGACAAGCTCGCGGCCGACGGCGCCGACCTCGAGGGCCCGCTGACCCTCACGATCGGCGAGGCCGCGGGCGACCGCGCCGCCCTGTCGTGGTGGGAGTCGCGCTCGCTCTACGGCTGGCGTGTGCTGGTGCCCCGCACCAAGGACCAGGCGGGCGCGATGAGCGACCGGCTGCGCGTCCACGGCGCGGTGCCCGAGGAGGTCCCGACGATCGCGGTGGAGCCGCCGCGCTCGCCCGCGCAGATGGAGCGCGCGGTCAAGGGCCTGGTCGACGGGCGCTACCAGTGGGTGGTGTTCACCTCGCAGAACGCCGTCCGCGCGGTCTGGGAGAAGTTCCAGGAGTTCGGCCTCGACGCTCGCGCCTTCTCCGGCGTCAAGATCGCCTGCGTCGGCGAGGCCACCGCCTCGGCGATCCGCGCGTTCGGCGTGCACCCCGAGCTGGTGCCTGCCGAGCAGACCGAGCAGTCCTCCGAGGGCCTGCTCGAGATCTTCCCGCCGCACGACGACGTGCTCGACCCGGTCGACCGCGTGCTGCTGCCGCGGGCCGACATCGCGACCGAGACCCTCGCCGAGGGCCTGCAGGCGCGCGGCTGGGAGATCGACGACGTCACCGCGTACCGCACGGTGCGCGCCGCGCCGCCGCCCGCGCCGACCCGCGAGGCCATCAAGACCGGTGGCTTCGACGCGGTGTGCTTCACCTCGTCGTCCACGGTGCGCAACCTGGTCGGGATCGCGGGCAAGCCGCACGCCCGCACGATCGTCGCGTGCATCGGCCCGAAGACGGCCGAGACCGCGGTGGAGTTCGGGCTGCGCGTCGACGTGAAGCCCGACGTCGCCGAGGTCCCCGCCCTGGTGGAGGCGCTCGCCGCCCACGCCGACAAGCTGCGCGCGGAGGGCGCCCTGCCGCCCCCGCGCAAGACGAAGGCGCGCCGGCGGTGACCATGTACCCCACGGACCGACCCCGACGGCTGCGCACCACGCCGGCCCTGCGGCGGCTGGTGTCCGAGACCGACGTCCGGCCGCGCCACCTGGTGCTGCCGGTGTTCGTCGCCGAGGGCCTCGACAGCCCGAAGCCGATCGCGTCGATGCCCGGGGTCGTGCAGCACACCCGGGAGACCCTGCGGAAGGCGGCCGCCGAGGCCGCCTCCGTCGGGCTCGGCGGGATCATGCTGTTCGGCGTGCCGTCGCGGCACGACGCGACCGGCTCCGGCGCCGTCGACCCCGACGGCATCCTCAACGTCGGGCTGCGCGAGGTCCGCGAGGAGGTCGGCGACGCCCTGCCCGTCATGGCCGACACGTGCCTCGACGAGTTCACCGACCACGGACACTGCGGGGTCCTCGCCCCGGACGGGTCGGTGGACAACGACGCGACGCTCGAGGTGTACGCGGAGATGGCGGTGGCGCAGGCCGACGCCGGCGCCCACGTCGTCGCCCCCAGCGGGATGATGGACGGGCAGGTCGGCCGCATCCGGTCCGCACTCGACGCGGCCGGCCACGTCGACACCGCGATCCTCGCCTACTCCGCCAAGTACGCGAGTGCGTTCTACGGCCCGTTCCGCGAGGCCGTGGACTCGCAGCTCCAGGGCGACCGGCGCACCTACCAGCAGGACCCGGCCAACGCCCGCGAGGCGCTGCGGGAGACCACGCTGGACCTCGCCGAGGGCGCGGACATGGTGATGGTCAAGCCGGCGATGGCCTACCTCGACGTGCTGCGCTCGGTCGCCGAGCTCTCCGACGTCCCGGTCGCCGCCTACCAGGTGTCCGGCGAGTACGCGATGATCTCCGCCGCCGCCGAGCGGGGCTGGATCGACCGCGACCGCACGATCCTCGAGACCGTCACCGGCATCCGCCGCGCCGGGGCCGACATCGTCCTGACCTACTGGGCGACCGAACTGGCGACGCGGCTCGATCGTTGAACCGGACATGAGTGAGCACGTGCGTGAGGTCACCCCGCCCCGCGAGGAGCCCCACCGCCCCACGATCGTCACGGTGGCGCTGGTGCTCTGGGCCGTGCTCGGCGTGCTGCTCGTCGGCACCGCCGTGCTGTTCCTGATCGCCCTCGTCGTCGGGAACACCGACCCGAACACGAGTGTCGCGTCGCTCGTGCTCACCGCGGTGGTGCTCGCCGCGCTCGGCGCCGCGACGCTGTGGGCGACCCGGGGGCTGACGGTCCGCTCCCGGCCCGCTCGGGCGACGCTGACGGCGATCGGCGTCGTCCTCGCCGTCGCAGGCCTCGTCCAGCTGACGTTCCTCGGCGTCGGCGGGGTGTACTTCGTCGCCTTCGCCGCGGGCGCCCTGCTGCTGCACCTGCCCGCGGCGCGCGCCTGGTTCGCGTGATGGAGGCGGGAGACGGAGCGGAGCGGAGCTCGACCCGCGGAGGGGAGCCCGACGGCGGGTCGGTGCGGTTCGCCGAGGCCGGTGCGCCCTGGTGGCCGGTGCTGATCGGCCCCGTCGTCGCGCTCGGCGGTGTGGCCCTCGACCGGCTCGCCCCGGGTGGGGCGACCCCGTGGGCGTGGGTGGTGATCGGGGCGGTGCTGCTCGCGCCGATCGCGTTGATCGTGCGGGTGCGTCGTCGACTGTTGAAGGTGCGGGTCACCGACACCGAGCTGGTCCAGGGCGAGGAGACGGTGCCGCTGTCGCGCATCGTCGGCGTCCGCCCGCCCGACGGCAGCGGCCGCTTCGGCATCAAGCCGTTCGGCGACCACCCGTCGGTGCTGCGCCACCTCGGGGCCGTCGTGGTCACGCTCGACGACGGGACGAAGCGGGCGGCCTGGGCCCGCGACGCCGACGGACTGCACACGACGCTGGCGTCGGTGCTGGCGCAGCGCGAGCCGTCGTCGTGAAACGGCGGGCGGTGATCACCGCCGTCGTCGCGGTCGTGCTGCTCGTGGGCGCCGTGCTGTGCCTGGTGCAGGGGCTCGACACGGCCCCGTCGACCGGCGGTCTGCTCGTCGCCCCGGTGGAGCTCACGCGCGTGTACGGGGTGTGGGTCGTGGCCGGCGTCGTGCTGACCACCGCGGCCGTGCTGTGCCTGATCGACGTGGTGGCCCGCGTCCGGGTGTCCCGGAGGGTCTGAGGTCACCCTCCCCGGGTGGCAGCGAAGCGTCGTTGCTGTCACGGGGTGGCAGCAACGACGCTTCGCTGTCACGGCAGGTCGACCCCGGAACCGAGCGGCGCGAGGTTCAGTGGCAGCGAGGGCAGCGGAGGGACCCCCGTGCCACTGACGTTTCGGGACCGATCGACCGGCGTCAGAGCCACTGCTTGACGCCGCCGTGCCCGGAGCAGGTCCCGGACCGGTGCTTCGAGTGGCTGTCGGTGCCGTCCTTGCAGATCGCGGTCGCGCCCGAGGAGTTGCCGTCCGGGCGCTCGACCTGCTGGCCGTCGGAGTTGGTGTAGTCGCCGGAGCTCGCGCCCGACGATCCGGACGAGCTCGCCCCGGACGATCCCGATCCGGACGAGCCGGAGCCGTACAGCGACGAGCTGGAGCCGGAAGAACCCGACCCGTACGACGAGGACCCGGACGACGAGGACCCGGACGACGAGGACCCGTACGACGAGGACCCGTACGAGGAGCCGTACGAGGAGGACGTGGTGGGGGCCGCCGACGTCGTGGTGGTGGTCAGCGGGGACGTCGAGGACACCGACGACGGGACCGGGGTCCCGCATGCGGACAGCCCGGCCGCGGCGACGAGTCCGACCAGGACCATTCCGGACCGGCGGATGATCCGGCCCCTGCGCGGGCCTCGAGCGCTCACGGTGTTCCTCCTGGCATCGACGGTGACGGCAGGAAGAGCGCCGTAGGGCGTCCGGGTGTTACACCGGTCACGTGCTCGGCCCCACGGCACGCGGTCGTCACCGCCCGTCGCGGACGAACCGGACAGGAGAGCGTCGTTGCTGTCACTGAATGGCAGCAACGACGCTTTCCTGCCACCGAGGCGCCCGGGGCGGCCCGCACACGGCGAGCTGTCGGGGGCGCCTGGGAGGATGGGCCGCGTGAGCAGCGCTCCCGCGACAGCGACCGGACCGGTGACCCGTTCGGCCGAGCTCTTCGCGCGCGCCGAGGCGATCGTGCCCGGCGGCGTCAACTCCCCGGTCCGCGCGTTCCGGTCCGTCGGCGGCACACCCCGCTTCATGGCCGAGGCGTCCGGCGCCTGGCTGACCGACGCCGACGGCAACCGCTACGTCGACCTGGTCTCCTCGTGGGGGCCGATGATCCTGGGCCACGCGCACCCCGCCGTCGTCGCGGCGGTGCAGGAGGCGGCGACCCGGGGGCTGAGCTTCGGCACGCCGACCGAGGGGGAGATCGACCTCGCCGAGGAGATCGTGCGGCGGGTGGAGCCGGTGGAGCAGGTCCGCCTGGTGAACTCGGGCACCGAGGCGACGATGAGCGCGATCCGGCTGGCGCGCGGGTTCACCGGCCGCAGCGTCGTCGTGAAGTTCGCCGGCTGCTACCACGGCCACGTCGACGCGCTGCTGGCCGAGGCGGGCAGCGGCGTCGCGACGTTCGGGCTGCCGAGCACGCCCGGTGTCACCGGTGCACAGGCGACGGACACGATCGTGCTGCCCTACAACGACCTGGACTCCGTGGCCGCCGCCTTCGCCGAGCGCGGGCAGGACATCGCCTGCGTCATCACCGAGGCGGCCGCCGGCAACATGGGCGCGGTCGCTCCGGACGACGGGTTCAACGCCGGTCTCAAGCGGCTCTGCGCCGCCCACGGGGCGCTGCTGATCATGGACGAGGTGATGACCGGCTTCCGCGTGTCGGCCGCGGGCTGGTACGGCCTCGAGGGGGTCGCGGGCGACCTGTACTGCTTCGGCAAGGTCATGTCCGGCGGGCTGCCGGCCGCGGCGTTCGGTGGCCGGGCGGAGATCATGGCCCACCTCGCGCCGGCGGGGCCCGTGTACCAGGCGGGCACGCTCGCCGGGAACCCCGTGGCCGTGGCCGCCGGCCTGACGACGCTGCGCCATGCCACCGAGGACGTCTACACCGCGCTGGACGTCGGCGCCGACCGGCTGCACTCGCTCCTCGACGAGGCCCTGACGGCCGCGGGCGTGGAGCACACGATGCAGCGCGCCGGGTCGCTCGTCTCGGTGCGCTTCGGCGCCGAGCCGGGCCGGAACTACGACGACATGAAGGCCCAGGAGACCTGGCGCTTCCCGCCGTTCTTCCACGCCCTGCTCGATCGCGGCGTGTACTTCCCCCCGAGCGTGTTCGAGGCGTGCTTCATCTCGGCCGCGCTCGACGACGAGGCCTTCGGCGTCATCGCCGACGCCCTGCCCCACGCGGCGCGGGCCGCGGCGGCCGCGGAGGCCCCGTCGTCGTGAACGGAGCCTGGAACAGAGCGGAGCTGGCGCGATGACCCGGACCCAGGTGCACCTGGTGCGGCACGGCGAGGTCCACAACCCCGAGGGCATCCTCTACGGCCGGCTGCCCGGGTACGGGTTGTCCGAGACCGGACGGGAGCAGGCGCGGCGGGTGGCCGAGCACCTCGCGAACGCCGACGTGACCACGCTGCTGGTCTCCCCGATGCAGCGCGCCCAGGAGACGGCGCTGCCGATCGCGGAGAAGCTCGGCGTCGAGATCGTCACCGAGGACCGGCTGATCGAGGCGGCGAACGCGTTCGAGGGGATGCAGGTCGCGGTCGGGGACGGGGCGCTGCGCAAGCCGGAGTACTGGCCGCTGCTGCGCAACCCGTTCCGCCCGTCGTGGGGGGAGCCCTACCTCGAGATCGCGCATCGCATGCTCGGCGCCGCGCACCGCGCGCGGGCGCTCGCCGCGGGCCACGAGGCGGTGTGCGTCTCCCACCAGCTGCCGATCTGGACGCTCCGGCGCTACCTCGCGGGTGACCGGCTCTGGCACAACCCCGCCAAGCGCGAGTGCGCGCTGGGATCGGTGACGACGCTGACCTTCGAGGACGAGTCGCTGGTCGACATCGCCTACGCCGAACCGAGCGGCACCTCGACCGGGACCGGTGCATGACGAGGCCGGGACGAGCGCAGCGACGGGGGTTGGGAGCGGGCCTGACGATGCTCCTGGCGGCGCTGGCGCTGCTCGCGGGCTGCTCGTCGGGGGAGAACCGGGACGACGGCGGGTTCACCTTCGTCGCGCCCGGCGGTCAGACGCAGATCTCCTACCCGGAGAACGAGCGCCGGCCGCTGTCGCCGGTGGCGGGCGACTCGGTGCTCCGGCCCGGCACGCAGCTCTCGACCGCCCAGTTCCGCGGGCAGGTCGTGGTGCTCAACATCTGGGGCTCGTGGTGCGGTCCGTGCCGCGCCGAGGCGGACGGGTTGGAGCAGGTCGCCGAGGCGTCGAAGGCGCGCGGGGTGCAGTTCGTCGGTGTCGACGTGCGCGACGACCGGGCCGCGGCGGCCGACTTCGTGCGCGACCGCAGCGTCGGCTACGACTCGATCTACGACCCGCCCGGGCGTTCCCTGCTCGCCCTGCGCGGCTACCCGCGCAACGCGGTGCCGTCGACGATCGTGCTGGACCGCCAGCAGCGCGTGGCCGCGGTGTTCCTCACGGCGGTGCTCGCGAGCGACCTGCAGCCCGTGGTCGACCGGGTCGCGGCCGAGCCGGCGCCGGCCGCCTGAGCCCGCCCCCGGCGTGAGGGGAACCCTCGTCGCAGAGCGATCGCAACTTCCCCTCGCGGACGGCGCAGCGCCGACGACGACGGATGCGAGGGGAGAAATCGAGCGCTCGTGTGGCACGAGGGTTCCCCTCGCGCGGGAAGGGTGGGCCACGTGACCTACGACAACTGGTAGGACCGCCTCACGCCGGAGCGACGCGGACGTCCTACCCTGGGGCGCGAGATGGAGCACGCATGGACCTGACCCAGACGGTGACGTCGGGCCCCGTCCTGCTCGCGCTCGCGCTGTCGCTCGTCGCCGGGTTCGTCAGCTTCGCCTCGCCGTGCGTGGTGCCGCTCGTGCCGGGCTACCTCGCGTACCTGGCCGGTCTGGTCGGGGCGAGCGCCCCGCCGGTCACCACGGACGAGGCCCCGTCGGGCTCGGTGCAGACGCTCACCCGGCCCGCCACCACGCACCGCCTGCGCCTCGCGGGCGCGGCCGCGCTCTTCGTCGCCGGCTTCACCGTCGTGTTCGTGCTCGGTCTCGGCGCGATCGTGTGGGCCGCGGACGCCCTGGTCACCAACGAGGCGTTGCTGCAGCGACTCGGCGGGGTGGTCACCGTGGCGATGGGGCTCGTGTTCATCGGGCTGGTCCCGGCCCTGCAGCGCGACACCCGCCCGCACTGGGTGCCGCGGATGGGGCTCGCCGGTGCCCCGCTGCTCGGCGCCACCTTCGGCCTCGGCTGGACACCGTGCCTCGGGCCGACGCTGACCGGCGTCATCGCCCTGGCCTCGGGCACCGGCGGCGACGGCAGCGCGGCCCTGCGCGGCGGCGCCCTCGTGCTCGCCTACTGCCTCGGGCTCGGCGTGCCGTTCGTCCTCATCGCGCTCGGCGCCGGCCGGGCCGTGCGGGCCCAGGCGTGGCTGCGCCGCCACGTGCGGGCCATCCAGATCGCCGGCGGCGTCCTGCTGGTCGTCGTCGGCCTCAGCCTCGCCACCGGCCTGTGGGGCGAGATCGTCACCGTCCTGCGGGGCCCGATCGCAGGGTTCGCCACGCCGCTATGACCGACACGCTCGAGAAGCGCACCGATCCGCCGTCGGGAAGCTCGTCCCCCGGCCGCGACGTGCTGGCGGTCGCCCGCAACACCTGGCGCGGGCTCACCAGCATGCGGACGGCGCTCATCCTGCTGTTCCTGCTCGCGCTCGCGGCGCTGCCCGGGGCGTTCCTGCCGCAGCGCACCCCGAGCCCGCAGGCGGTGCAGAACTTCTTCACCCAGCACCCGACGCTGGCACCGCTGCTCGACCGCGTCGGGATGTTCGACATCTTCGGTACGCCGTGGTTCTCGGCGATCTACCTGCTGCTGTTCATCTCCCTCATCGGCTGCCTGGTCCCGCGGACCTGGGAGCAGGTCCGGGGTCTGCGGGCGCGGACGGTGGCCGTCCCCCGCAACCTCTCCCGCCTGCCCCACCACGCGGCGGGCGAGGACGACCGGACGCCCGACGAGGTCGTCGCGGCGGCGAGGACCCGACTCCGCGGCTGGAAGCTCGACGTCCGGGAGGAGCCCGACGGGGTCCGCACGGTCTCGGCGGAGAAGGGGGCGCTGCGCGAGGTCGGGAACGTCGTGTTCCACATGAGCCTGCTCGCGCTGCTGGCCGGGATCGCCGTCGGGAAGCTGTTCGGCTACGAGGGCAACGTCATCGTCATGGCCGACGGCTCGGAGTTCTGCAACTCCGGCATCCTCGCCTACGACACCTTCCGGCCCGGGCTGCGCGTGGACGGCACGAACCTCTCGCCGTTCTGCCTGGACGTCGACCACTTCACCGCGCAGTACCGCCCCGATGGCGCGGCCGACTCGTTCGCCGCCGACGTCCGGTACTCCGACGCGGACGCGCTCGCCGACGGCGCCCCGCCGGTCCCGACGACGATCGCGGTCAACGACCCGCTGCGCTTCGACGGCGAGCGCGTCTACCTGCTCGGCCACGGCTACGCCCCGCAGTTCACGGTCACCTTCCCCGGGGGCGCACAGCGCACCCTCGCCACCCAGTGGGAGCCCGTGGACCAGCGCACCTTCCTCTCGCAGGGCGCGACGAAGTTCGACCGCCCCGGGGTCACCGACGAGGCCGAGCGCCGCCGGACCCAGGTGGCGATCACCGGGCTGTTCGCCCCGACCTCGAGCGGCGGCTCCGTGGTCACCTCCACCTACCCGGCGCTGACGGACCCGGAGGTGGCGGCCGACGTCTACGAGGGCGACCTCGGCCTCGACTCGGGGCGCGGCCAGTCGATCTTCGCGATCGACCAGTCGATGGTCGACCAGGGCCGCCTCACGCGCGTCGTGCGCCAGAACCTCGTGCCGGGCCAGACGATCTCGCTGCCCGACGGCACGCAGGTCCGCTTCGACGCGGTCAAGGAGTGGGTGAACCTCCAGGTCTCCCACGACCCCGCCCAGGACGCGGTGCTCGTCGCCGCCGTCGCCCTGCTGGTCGGGATCACGCTCTCGCTCACCATCAAGCGCCGCCGGTTCTGGGTGCGGGTCACCCCCGCCTCGCCGTCTACGACGGATCGTCGTAGCCTCGTGCAGGTCGGCGGGCTCGCCCGGACGGACCAGGCCGGGTACGGCGAGGAGTTCGAACGGCTCCGCGACGACCTGCTGCGACCCCGACACGGAGGTTCCTGATGGGCGTCGACGCCCCCCTCGGCGACTTCGGCGACGTGCTCTTCTACTCGGCCCTCGCCGTCTACATCCTCGCGATGCTGCTGCACGCGGTGGAGCACGGCCTGCTGCGCCGGGCCGAGCCCGTGGCCGCCGAGGTGGCGGTGCCGGTGGCCGTCGGCGCCGGCTCCACCGAGAGCTCCTTCCCGACGGCAGGTGGCGAGGCCCTGCCGCGCACGTCGCGGCCGCTCTCGGAGCGGTTCGGCCGCATGGGCGTCTCGCTCACGGTGCTCGGGTTCGGCCTGCACCTGGCGATGCTGATCGTCCGCGGCGTGGCCGCCGGGCGGGCGCCGTGGGGCAACATGTACGAGTTCACCGCCGCGGTGTGCCTCGTCGGCGTGGGCGCCTGGCTGGTGGTGCTCTACCGCCGCCCCGAGCTGCGCCGCCTCGGCGTGTTCGTGCTGCTGCCGGTCATCCTGCTGATGTTCCTCGGCGGGACGGTGCTCTACACCCAGACCGCGCCCGTCGTGCCCGCGCTGCGCTCCTACTGGCTCGCCATCCACGTGACGGCCGCCGTGATCTCCTCGGGCATCCTGCTCTTCGCGGGCGTGGCGAGCGTGCTCTACCTGCTGCGCTCGGTCCACGACACGACCGGCCGGATGGCCTGGACCGCGAAGCTGCCGGGCGCGCAGGTGCTCGACCGCGTCGCCTACCGCGCCACCGCGGTCGCCTTCCCGATCTGGACCTTCGCCGTCATCACCGGCGCCATCTGGGCCGAGGCCGCCTGGGGTCGCTACTGGGGCTGGGACCCGAAGGAGACGACGGCGTTCATCGCCTGGGTCGTCTACGCCTGCTACCTCCACGCCCGGTCGACCGCCGGATGGCGTGGCCAGCGGGCCGCCGCGATCAACGTCGTCGGGTTCGCCGTGATGGTGTTCAACCTGTTCTTCGTGAACCTCGTGGTCACCGGTCTGCACTCCTACGCCGGGGTCGGCTGAGATCCTTCCCTGTTCCGGGTGTCCGGAACGTCCCGCTCCACTACGGTTCGCCCGAGGATCTCGAGGCGGACCGCGGAGGGGGCGGCGACGATGGATGCCCGGGCAGAGGACACGGCGTCGCGCGACGGGGGACCGGCCGCGGACACCACGCCGTCGTCGGAGCCGGACCCGGCGCCGTCGACCGTCGAGGAGGCGGAGCCCGCCGCGGCGACCACCCGCCAGGTGGACACGGCCGGGGCCGCCCGGGGTGACGTCCGTCGCCCGCCCGGCCCCTCCGCCGCGCTCACGCCGCTCGCACCGGGGCCCACCGATCTGTCGTCAGCCCAGCTGCTGCGCCCCACGCGGCCGACACCGCAGAGCGGCTGGCGCCGGGCCGTGTTCGTGGCGAGCGGTGGGCTGGTCAACCCGGGCGAGAGCGAGGCCGACGTCGCCCGCCGGGAGCTGGTCGACCGCGTCAACCAACCCCTCGCCGGCTGTTACAGGATCGCGATGCTGAGCCTCAAGGGCGGCGTCGGGAAGACCACGACGACGGCGGCGCTGGGCTCGACCTTCGCGTCGGCGCGGGGAGACCGGGTGGTCGCCGTCGACGCGAACCCCGACCGCGGCACGCTCGCGGAGAAGGTGCCGGTCGAGACGACGGCCACGGTGCGGCACCTGCTCCGTGACGCCGCGCTCGTGCGCCGCTACTCCGACGTCCGCGCCTACACCTCGCAGGGCCCGTCCCGGTTGGAGATCCTGGCGAGCGACCAGGACCCGGCGGTCTCCGAGGCGTTCAGCGAGCTCGACTACCGGCGCACCGTGGACCTGCTCGAGCACTTCTACACCATCGTGCTCACCGACTGCGGCACCGGACTGATGCACTCGGCGATGCGGGGCGTGCTCGACGTCGCGGACTCGCTGGTGGTCGTCTCGTCGTCCTCGATCGACGGCGCGCTGTCCGCGTCGGCGACGCTGGACTGGCTCGACGCCCACGGCTACGGCGATCTCGTGGCCCGGTCGGTCGCGGTGATCAACTACGTGCGGCGGACGTCGGGCGGGGTCGACCTCGACCGCGTCGCCGACCACTTCGCGGGCCGCTGCCGCGCCGTGGCGCGGCTCCCGTTCGACCCGCACCTCGACGAGGGCGCCCAGATCCATCTCGAGAAGCTCGCGCCGCGCACCCGGACGGCGATGCTGGAGCTCGCCGCGCTCGTCGCGGACGACTTCCCGCGCGCCGGGTCGCAGGTCCGGATCGGGCCCCGCTGAGCTCAGCGGCGCCACCACCGGCGGCTCGGCAGGGTCGCGACGAAGGCGTGGGCGTCGTCGTGGAAGCCGGTGCCGGTCCGCCGCGGGCGCCCGGTGATCCACCGGTCCAGGCGGTCGTCGAGATCGGTCGGCGCCGGTCGCCCGCCGCCGTCGAGCACGCCCGTGACGATCCGCGCCAGGACCTTCCGACGCTTGTGGTGCAGCGCCCGCGCCTCGGCCGCGACGCGCCGCGGGTCGAAGCCCACGGGCGCCGGGGCGTCGGTGACGAGCGCGGCGAGGAGCGCGGCCTGCCGCGCCGCCAGGTCCCGACGACGGGTGTCGGTCACCGCGGCACCGGGCCGCGGTCGTGGGCGGCGCGCAGCAGGGCGAGCTCGGCGGCGAGCTCGGCGTCGGAGGGGTAGCGGTCGTCGCGCTCCAGCAGCACCCCCGGGGTGACGCCGAGCGCCGCGCACCGGGCCAGGAGGTCGGCCAGCAGGTCGAGCACGGCCGGACCCAGCGGGTGGGCGTGCGTGTCGTGGTAGAGCCCGTCGTCACCGGTCGTGCCGCCGGCCGCGTGCACGTACGCCACCCGCTCGAGCGGGAGCTCGTCCAGCACCCGCGCGGGGTCCTGGGCGAGGTTCACGGCGCAGGCGTGGAGGTTGGCGACGTCGAGCACCAGCCCGACGCCCGTGCGGTCGCACAGCTCCGCGAGGAACGCCCCCTCGGTCAGCTCGGCGTCGGGCCAGGCCAGCAGGGCCGCGATGTTCTCCACCGCCAACGGCACCGGCAACCGCTCCTGCACCGCGCGGACGTTCTCGACGAGCACGGCGAGCGCGTCCCGGGTCCGGGGCACCGGCAGCAGGTGCCCGGACTCGAGGCCGCCGGCCCGGACGAAGCAGACGTGGTCGCTGACCAGTGGCGCGTCGAGGGCGGTGGCGACGGCGGCGAGGTGGTCGACCCGGTCGGTCGCCAGGTCCTCCGCGCCGCCCAGGGACAGCGACACGGCGTGGGGGAGGACCGGCACCCCGCGGGCCCGCAGCCGGGTCAGCGAGGCCGGGAGGGCGTCGGGGTGGACGTCCTCCGCCACCACCTCGACGAAGGCGGCGGCCCCGCGGTCCACCAGGCCCTCGACGGTCCGGTCGATCTCGGGGCGCCAGCCGATCCCGACGCCCTCCGGCCCGCTCATCCGCCGCACCCGCCTCCGCCGCCGCAGCCGCCCCCGCCGCCGCAGCTGCTCCCGCCGCAGGACGAGGAACCGCAGGAGGACCCGCCGCCACCTCCCAGGGCGATCGGTGGGACCAGCAGGCCCGCGAGCTCCGGGTCGGGGAAGGCCGCGAACCCGCCCACGGCGACGAGCAGGGCCGCGGCCCCGAGCCACGGGGTGACACCCCCCGCGCCAGCGCCGACGGCGGGGCGGACCTGTCGGGCGGAGACCCGCGCGGCGTCCAGGGTGGCCCGTCCCCGCGGCGTCAGCGCGTGCAGCGAGCGTGGTCTCACCGCCGAGGCGATGAGGGCGACGACCAGGAGCAGCGCGACGAGGAACCCGACCGGCGCGCCGTCGCCGAGACCGGCGGCGACGCGTGCGATCCCCAGGACCATCACGACGCCGTAGGGGATCCAGGCCCATCGGATCCGTCGCCGGATCGCGCGGGGGTCGTGGAGGAGACCCCGTGCGACGAGCTGCCCGGAGAGCTCGCCGACCTCGGCGGCCCGGCGGGCGGCCGCGACGAGCGAGTTCGCGGTGCGCGGGGTGTGCGCCTCGTGCAGGACGCGGACGTCGAGGTCGGAGAGCTGCGGGTCGTCCTCGGGGCGCAGCGGACCGACGACGGCGGCGAGGCGCCGGGAGTCGTCGATCCGCAGGCGGTCGTTCTCCAGCAGCCCGGCGACGGCGGCGGCGACCGCCCGGTCCCCGCCCCCCGCGAGCGCCCCGAGCTGGGGCGGGGTGAGCGTCGGATCAGGCTCCCGGCCGGGTGGTCGTCGCCGGGCCATGCCCTTGGCCAGGTGTGGCAGGACCAGCGCCGCGGCCACGAGCAGTGCCCAGACGACCAGGAAGACCGGGCCGGTGATTCCCCACGTCGGTGCCATCGTCATCGCCTCATCACATCGGGTGACATCCTCGGACAGATGTCACTCTGTGTGAACGATGACGGAAAGGAGGGCCCGGTGACAAGCCCTGTCGACCGTCAGGCCGAACCGGGCGGGTCCTCCCGGCTGCGCCGGACCTGCTCGTCGAGGCTGCGCAGGAAGTCCGGGTCGTCGTCCGGGGCCACCGGGCGGCTGCGCCGGGCGCGGGAGACGCCGGGCGACCGCGTGGGACCCGTGGGGGTCTCCTCGTCCGCGGCGCCGGGTCCCGTGGCGAGCGCCTGGGCGGAGACGGCCTTCCAGAGCAGGACGCCGACCGCCACCAGCACCATCACCGCGACGACGAACAGCACCACGTCTCGCACCTCCTCGGCGGGCCCCGGCTCTCCAGGCCCGATCGACCGTCGTCCCCACGCTACCTGCCGGAGGTGATGTCCGGGCGTGAAGCGGAACAGGTCCGTCGGGTGGACGACCGGTGACGACGAACGGGCTACCGGCCACCACGCGGACACGAACCGGTCACGACGCGGTGACGCCCGTTCGGGGGCTGTCGGACGGGCCCGGCCGGCCCGCGCGGGAGACGTCCGGGAACGACGAAGGCCCGGGTCCACGGGGTGTCCCGTGGACCCGGGCCCTCGCCCGGACCGCGTCCGATCAGCTGTGCGCCTCGCTGGTCAGGCCGTCGAGGAGGGTGCGGACCTCCGACTCCCGGAAGCGACGGTGCCCACCCGGCGTCCGGATGGACCCGATGCGGCCGGCCGCGGCCCAGCGCGTGACGGTCTTGGGGTCGACGCGGAACATGGTGGCGACCTCGCCGGGGGTCATCAGACGCTCGGTCGCCTCGGGTGCGAGAGACATGCTGCACCTCCTCGGGCCGCACGGGCCCGATTTCCCAGGGTTCTGTCGCCCGGTGCGGCCGGGGCGGCCGCGGGGCGGAGCAGACGAACTGGAGCGATCGTGACATCGCACCCCCCACGTACTCGAACGCTAGTGTGGAGGTAAAAGGTTCACAAAGGCAGGAACCGGACGATCCGACCGTCCTCGCGGACCTGCCCCGCACGCCTACCCTGGACCCCGTGGAGACAGAGGAACAGGGGTCGGAGACGGCCGGTCGGACGGGCTCGGTGGTCGTCGCCGTCGGCGTGTACGCGGCCGTGCGGGTGCTGCTGGTCGTCGTGATCGCGGCCGTGCTCGTCCTGGTCGGCCTGCCGGTGCTGGTCGCCCTGCTCATCGCGATCGTCCTGGCCCTGCCGCTCTCGCTCGTGCTCTTCCGGCCGCTGCGCACCCGGGCCAACGAGGCCATCGCCGCGGCCGGAGCCACCCGTCGTGAGCAGCGCGAACGCCTCCGTGCCGAGCTGCGCGGGGACGACCCGGCGGCCTAGCTCCCGGCGGCGGGCCCCGCCGCCCGGTCCGTCGGCCGGGCACGACCGGCTGCGTCCGGACCGTCGGGGCGGCTCAGGCCGCGAGCGCGAGCCCGACGGCGGTGCCGATCGCCCACACCAGCAGGGCCAGCCCGGTGTCCCGGAGCACCGGGATGAGGGCCGGGCCGCGCGACCCGCCGAGCACGCGGCGCAGGGCGGGCGCGATGACGACGAGCGAGATCAGGCCGAGCAGCGCCCAGGGGGCGCGCAGGCTCAGCACGAGGCTCATGCCCAGCGGAACCACCACGAGAGCGGCGTACATCACACGGGTGTCCCGTTCACCGAGCAGGACGGCCAAGGTCCTTTTACCCGCGACGGTGTCCGAGGGGACGTCGCGGAGGTTGTTCGCGACGAGGACGGCGCAGGACAACAGGCCCACGCCGACGGCCGTGCCGATGCCGAGCCCGCTGGCCCGGCCGGACTGGGTGTACTCCGTGCCGAGCACCGCGACCGGGCCGAAGAACAGGAAGACCGCGACCTCACCGAGCCCGCGGTAGCCGTAGGGCGACGAGCCGCCGGTGTAGAACCAGGCCCCGGCCAGGCACACGGCGCCGACGATCAGCAGCCACCAGGCACCGCTGACGGCGAGCAGCGCGAGGCCGGCGAGCGCCCCGATCCCGAGGGAGGCGAACGCGGCGCGACGCACCGCGCCCGGCGAGGCCGCCCGGGAGCCGACGAGGCGCATCGGACCGACGCGGTCGTCGTCGGTGCCGCGGATGCCGTCGGAGTAGTCGTTGGCGAAGTTGACGCCGATGACCATGCCCATCGCCACCAGGAGCGCCAGCACCGCCGGCAGGGCGTGGAACCCGCCCCCGCTCGCGGCGGCCCCGGTCCCGGCGACGACCGGGGCGATCGCGTTCGGCAGTGTCCGGGGCCGCGCACCCTCGACCCATTGCGCCACGGTGGCCATGGCGCGAGCGTAGCCAGCCGGGGCCGGGAGTCGATCTCAGCAGGCCGGGGCGGGCGTCCCCGCCGTCAGGAACGCCGCGGGGACGTAGCGGTCGGCGGCGATGCGGAGCCACTCCGAGCTCGCGCCGTGGCTGCCGGTGACGGCGTCGCCGGTGGTCCGGCACTGGACGTCCACCACCGCGCCGTGCCCGACGACGCCCTCGTCGGCCGCGCCCGCGGCGGGGGCGGAGCGCACCGTGACCGGGGCGGCCGGGCTGTCCGCCGTGGCGAGGTGGACGTCGGCGGGCGCCTCGCCCGAGCGGCCGGTCCAGAGGTAGTCGACGGTGACCCAGCCGTTGTTCTGCAGGCCCAGCGCGTGGAACACGCCGTCGGCGAGGTCGATGCCCGCCGGGTTGCGCACCTGACGGCCGAAGCCGTCCGCCCCGCCGTGGTAGTGGTCGGTGTACGCGGCCTGGGCCTGGGGCGTGCCCTGCGCCAGGTCGCCCCAGTTCTGCCGCGGCGGGTTCGCATTCCAGTAGTCGTCGTCGGTGTTCCACGGACCGACGTCCCACACCGGCACCGTCGCGCAGCGGCCCGCCTCGGTGCAGACGCGCACGGTGTAGTCGCCCTTGCCGTCGACGTCGAGCGCGCGGCGGGAGGGCAGCGCCACGAACTGGTCGTCCTCGGTGATCACGTGCCCGTTCGCGGTGGTGCCGCCGACGAGCCCCTCCCGGGTGGCGAACACGCGGTAGGAGGCCCGGGGCGCCAGGTCGCGCGAGCCGGCCGCCACGCGGTCCGCGTGCACGGTGACCGCCCGCACCGTCGGGGTCGTGCCCCCGGGCGGGGCGAGGAGGGTGAGCCGCACCGCCACGGTCCGCGTCGGGGCGTCGAGGACGGCCGGGCTGCCCGGGGCCGCGGGGGTCCACTCCGACCAGCGGCCGGCCGCGTCGCGGCCGCGCACGTCGACCTCGACGGCCGTGCCCGCGGGGAGGTCGGCCCGGACCGGCACCGCGAACCGGTCGACGGCGCGCGCGAAGGTGTGGGTGCCGAGGTCGAGGAAGCCCTGCCGGGTCGCGCCGCGCAGGCTGCCGGGGCGCGGCTCCGCCCGCGGCGTGGCGAGCCGGGCCGACCCGGCCGCGACCTGGACGCCCACCGCGTCGCCCGCGAGGCCCGGACGCCAGGTCTGGGCGTCGGCCCCGGGCGACACCACGCCGGCGGTGGGCGGCGGGGCGCCGACCGCCGCGATCGCGCCGGCGAGCAGCAGGACCCCGCTCGTCAGCAGGGCGGGGAGCAGGAGCCGCCGGCGCCGGGAGCCGGAGCGCCGCGGAGCTCGACCGTCGACCGCGGGCCGGGGGGAGCGCATGCCCGGCAGTCCACCCCGCAACCGCGCACGGCCCCGGGCAGGACGCGCCCGGCTCCACCCCGACGGGGGTCCCCCGCCCGGGGCGGGGGCGACGCTGCGAACCGGACGACACCCGTCGTCGGGAACGAGGAGGTACGGACGGGGCGCGAGTGGGTGGCGTCGCCCACCCCGGACGCTCCGCACGGCCGGGAGGGCGCCCCGTGGATACCCTCGCCCGTCGTGACCCCGTCGACGGTGCAGGCCCGCGTCGTCGTCGACGAATGCGTCCGGGGCGGCGTCCGGGAGGTCGTGGCCTGTCCGGGCTCGCGCAACGCCCCGCTGCTGCTCGCCCTGCACGCGGCGGACGCCGCCGGACGCCTGCGCCTGCACGTCCGTATCGACGAGCGCTCGGCAGGGTTCCTCGCCGTGGGCCTGGCTGCGCGCTCCCGGCGGCCCGTCCCCGTCGTCGTGACCTCCGGCACCGCCGTCGCGAACCTCCACCCCGCGGTCCTCGAGGCCTCGCACGCCGGGATCCCGCTCGTGGTGGCGAGCGCCGACCGCCCGCTGGAGCTCGTCGGGACGGGCGCCAACCAGACCGTGGACCAGGCCGGACTCTTCGGCGGCGCCGTGCGGGCCGTCGTCACCCTGCCCCTGGCCGAGGAGCGGCCGCGGGCCGCCGCGGGCTGGCGGGCCGCGGTCTGCCGGGTGCTCGACCGTGCCCGCGGCACCACCACCGGCGACCCCGGGCCGGTCCAGCTCGACCTGCCGCTGCGTGAGCCGCTGGTCGACGAGGTCCCCGACGACGCCCTGCCGGACTGGGCGTGCGGCCGTCCGGCCGGCCGGCCGTGGACCGAGGTCGCCCCGCGTGTCCCGCAGGTCGCGCCGCTGGACCTGAGCGCGCCCGTGCGCACGCTCGTCGTGGCCGGGCACGGCGCCGAGGCCCCCGACGGCCTGCCCGACGGCGTGCCGGTGGTCGCGGAGCCGACGTCGCCGCTGTGGGGGCGCTCGCTGCGTGCGGGGACGCGGCTGCTCGAGTCCGCCCTCGACGGCACCCGCCCGGAGCTGCTGCCCGCCCGGGTCGTCGTCGTCGGGCGACCGACCCTGCACCGCCCGGTGTCGCGGCTGCTCTCCGACCCGCGGGTGGAGGTCGTCGTCGTCCCGTCGGCGGGGTCCGCCGGGGCCCGCCCCGGCTGGACCGACGTCGCCTCCTCCGCGACCCGCGTCGGCGCCCTGCCGCCGCCCGCCACCTGGGGCGTCGACGTCGCCTGGGGCGAGGCGGTCCGCGCGGCCGACGAGCGGGTGGCACGGGTGGTGGTTCCCGACGACGGGTCCGCGCCCGGCCTGGCGGCCGCCGTGGTCCGCGCGCTGCCCGCGGGGGCGCTGCTCGTGGTCGGGTCGTCGAGCCCCGTCCGGGACGTCGCCCTGGCGGCTGAGCCGCGCCCCGACCTCACCCTGCTGTCCGCCCGCGGGGTCTCCGGGATCGACGGCGCGGTGTCCTTCGCCACCGGGGCGGCCCTCGCGGGGGACGGCCCGGCGTACGCGCTGCTGGGCGACCTGACCTTCCTGCACGACTCCGGTGGCCTGCTCGTCGGCCCGGACGAGCCGCGCCCGGAGCTGACGATCGTCGTCGCGAACGACGACGGGGGCAGCGTGTTCGCCACCCTCGAGCAGGGCGCGCCCGCCCACGCGGCGGCCTTCGAACGGGTCTTCGCCACCCCCCACGGCACCGACCTGCGGGCGCTGTGCCACGCGCACCGCGTGTCGCACACCGCCGTCGGCGCGGGGGACGTCGTCGGGCTGGGCGCCGCGCTCGCCCCGACCGGTCGTCCCGGGGTGCGGGTCGTGGAGGTCGCCGTCGACCGGACGACGCGCCGCACCGACGCCGCCCGGTGGCGTGACGCGGCTCGCGTCGCCGTGGGCGAACCCGACATTCCGGGTACCGCCCGGACGGCTGATCACGGGGGCTCCCCGGTCGCCGTCGGTAGGCTCGACGGCGAGGGCGGGTGACGGACGGGGACGGGACGGGGGTCGATCGGTGCTGGTCCTGCTGGCGGTGCACGCCGCGGCCGCGCTGGTCGCGCCCCTGCTCGTGCGGTCCCTCGGGCGCACCGCCTTCGTCGGACTGGCACTCGTCCCGGCCGCCGCCTCCGCCTGGATCCTGACGCAGCTGCCGGGCGTGCTCGCCGGGCGTGCGGTGGCCGAGGGGTTCACCTGGATCCCGGCGCTCGGGGTCGACGTGGCGTTCCGGCTCGACCCGCTCTCGGCGCTGTTGTCCCTGCTCGTCACCGGCGTCGGCGCGCTCGTGGTCCTCTACTGCGCGCGCTACTTCACGCCGTCGTCGGGCGGGCTGCCGCGCTTCGCCGGGGTGCTGCTCGCCTTCGCCGGGGCGATGCTCGGGCTCGTCTGGGCCGACGACGTCGTCGTGCTCTACGTCTGCTGGGAACTGACGACGATCTTCTCGTTCCTGCTCGTCGGGCAGGACGCCCACAAGCGGGCGAGCCGCGCGGCCGCCATGCAGGCGCTCACCGTCACCGCGGCGGGCGGCCTGACGATGCTCGTCGGGCTCGTGATCCTCGCCGAGGCCGCGGGCTCCTACCGGCTCTCCGCGATCGTCGCCGCGGGGCCGTCGCTGGGCGGGGCGGCGGTGACGGCGGGGGTCGTCTGCGTGCTCGTCGGCGCGCTCTCCAAGTCCGCGCTGATCCCTTTCCACTTCTGGCTGCCGTCGGCGATGGCCGCACCGACCCCGGTCAGTGCGTTCCTGCACGCCGCGGCGATGGTCAAGGCGGGCGTCTACCTCGTGCTGCGCCTCGCGCCCGGCTTCGCGGCGGACCCCGGCTGGCGGCCCGTGATCGCGATCGCGGCGGGCCTGACGATGCTGCTGGGCGGGATCGTCGCCGCCCGCCAGACCGACCTCAAGCTGCTCCTGGCGCACGGCACGGTCTCGCAGCTCGGCTTCATGATCCTGCTCGCCGGCGCGGGCACCCGCGACGCCGCGCTCGCCGCCGCGGCCCTCGTCGTCGCGCACGCTCTCTTCAAGTCCGCGCTCTTCCTCACCGTCGGCGTGATCGACCGCTGCGCCGGGACCCGTGACCTGCGGGAGCTGTCCGGGCTGGGCCGCCGCGCCCCCGTGCTGGCGGTGGTCGGGACGTTGGCCGCGGCCTCGATGGCGGGCATCCCGCCGCTGTTCGGGTTCGTGACGAAGGAGGGCGCGTTCGAGGCGTTCCTCCACCGCGCCTACGGGCCGTGGGCCGGGGTGCTGCTCGCCGTCGTCGTGCTGGGCTCGGTCCTCACCGTCGCCTACAGCGCGCGGTTCGTCCTCGGCGCCTTCACCGACGTGTTCACCACCGACGCCCGCCACACGTGGATCCGGCCCGGGGTGCTGTTCCTGGCGTCGCCGGTGGTGTTGGGCCTCGCGTCGCTCGCCGCCGGGTTCGCCCTCGGCGTCGTCACCCCGCTGCCCACCGCCTACGCCGACACGCTCGTGGCGAGCTATCCGACGTCACTGGAGCTCACGCTCTGGCCGGGACCGACCCTCGCGTTCGGGCTCTCCGTGCTCGCGATCGTGCTCGGCCTCCTGCTGGCCCTGCCCCGGGTGATCGAGCCGCTCTCCCGGTTCCGGCCGCTCCACGCGATCCGCTCCGAGGTGACGTGGCGGGCGCTCGTGCACGCCGTGGAGAAGGGGGCCCTGCGCGTCACCGTGCAGACCCAGCGCGGGTCGCTGGCGGTGGTGCTCTGCACGATCCTGGGCGTCCTGCTGCTCGGGCCGGGTGTCGTCCTGGTCGCGAGCGGCGCCCTCGGCGAGATCCGTGTCGACCGGTTCGCCGACTCCCCGGCCCAGGTCGTCGCGGCGGTCGTCGCCGTCGTCTCGACGGTCGCCGCCGCGCGGGCGAAGCGCCGGCTCGCGGCGGTGCTGCTGGTGGGCGGGCTCGGCTACGCCGTCGCCGTGATCTTCGCGCTCGCCGGTGCCCCGGACGTCGCGCTGACGCAGGCGCTCGTGGAGACGATGACCCTCGTCGTCGTGGTCCTCGTGCTGCGGCGGCTACCCGCCGACATCACCGAGCACCACACCCCGCGGCGCCGCTGGGCCCGCCTCGCGATCGCCGTCCCGATCGGCGTGCTCGTCGCCCTGCTCGGCGCCACCGCCCTCGGGTCGCGCACCGCCGAGCCGGTCTCCCGCGCGTTCCCGTCGCAGGCCTACGACTTCGGGGCCGGGCAGAACGTCGTCAACGTGACCCTCGTCGACATCCGCGCCTGGGACACCATCGGCGAGCTGTCCGTGCTCCTCGCCGCCGCCACGGGCGTCGCCAGCCTGGTCTTCCTCGACCGGCGCACCGGCACGCCCCCGGGAGCCCGACGACGACGCCGGGCGCCGGTGGGGCCCGGCCCGGTCGCCGGCTCGGGGTGGCTGCGCGGTCCGACGCTCGAGCGGCTGGCCCGCCGGCTGCGCCCCGGCCCGCGGGTCACCGAGCGGACCCTGCTCCTCGAGGTGATCACCCGTCTCGTCTTCCCGACGATCATGGTGCTGTCGATCTACTTCCTGTTCGCCGGGCACAACGCGCCCGGCGGCGGCTTCGCGGGAGGCCTGCTCGCGGGGCTGGCGCTCGTCGTGCGCTACGTCGCCGGCGGACGCTACGAGCTGGGCGAGGCCGCCCCCGTCGAGGCCGGGACCCTGCTCGGCACCGGCCTGCTCCTGGCCGGGCTCTCCGGTGCGCTCGGGCTCGTGCTCGGCGGCGAGGTGCTGCAGACCTACGTGCTCGAGGGCGACGTCCCGGTGCTCGGCCACGTCAAGTTCGTGTCGTCGCTGCTCTTCGACGTCGGCGTCTACCTCATCGTCGTGGGCCTGGTGCTCGACATCCTGCGCAGCCTCGGCGCGGAGCTCGACCGCCTCGGCGACACCCCCGGGCCCTCGAACTCGCCCACCCGCCCCTCCGGCCAGGAGGTGCGCGCGTGAGCTCCTCGGTCCTGCTCGTCGCTCTGATCGCGATCCTCTACACCGCGGGCGTCTACCTCCTGCTCGACCGCAGCCTGACCCGCGTGCTGCTCGGCGTGCTGGTACTGGGCAACGCCACGAACCTGCTGGTGATCTCGGCCGGCGGGCCCTTCGGCGCCGCCGCGCTCGTGGGCCGCGCGCCCGAGTCGACGATGAGCGACCCGCTCGTGCAGGCGCTGGTGCTCACGGCCATCGTCATCACCCTCGGCGTGGCCGCGTTCCTGCTCTCGATCATCCACCGCACCTGGACGCTGGACCAGGAGGACGACCTGACGGTCGACACCGAGGACCGGTCGGTGCGGCGCCGCCTGGAGCGCGACGAGCAGATCGACGAGGACGAGTTCGACACCACCGGGTGCGAGCAGACCTCCGACACCGACGACGACCGGACCGAGCGCTCGGGGGCCCAGGCGTGAACCCGGCCGCCACCCTGGTGGAGAGCCTGCTCCCGCTCCCCGTCCTGCTGCCGCTGCTCGGCGCCGGCGCCGCCCTCGTGCTCTCGGGCCGCCCGACGCTGCAGCGGTGGGTCTCGGTCGGGGTGCTGTCGGCCGTCGTCGCGATCGCCGCCGTCCTCGTGGCGGGAGCCGCCGAGCGCCCCCGGGTGGTCACCGTCGGGTCCTGGCCCGCACCGCTGGGCATCACGCTCGTGGCCGACCAGCTCTCGACGATCATGCTGCTGACGTCGATGACGGTGACGCTGCTGGTGCTCCTCTACGCCATCGGGCAGGGCACCTCCGACGACGACTCCCGCACCCCGGTCTCGATCTTCCACCCGACCTACCTGGTGCTGGCCGCCGGCGTCGCGAACGCCTTCCTCTCCGGGGACCTGTTCAACCTGTACGTCGGGTTCGAGGTCCTGCTGATGGCGAGCTACGTCCTGCTGACCCTCGGCGGCACCCGCTCCCGCGTGCGGGCGGGGCTGACCTACGTCGTCGTCAACGTGGTGTCATCGCTGGTCTTCCTCGTCGGGATCGCGCTGGTGTACGCGGCGGTGGGCACGCTGAACCTCGCCCAGATCGCCGAGCGGATGGCCGCCGTCGCGCCGGGCACGCAGCTGACGATCCACCTCGTCCTGCTCACCGCCTTCGGCATCAAGGCCGCGGTGTTCCCGCTCTCGGCGTGGCTGCCCGACTCCTACCCGACCGCGGCCGCGCCGGTGACCGCGGTCTTCGCCGGCCTGCTCACGAAGGTCGGCGTGTACTCGATCATCCGCACGCAGACGCTGCTGTTCCCGGGAGACCACGTGGCCCGCGACGTCCTGCTGGTCGCAGCTCTCGCGACGATGGTGATCGGTGCGCTGGGCGCGATCGCGCAGGACGACATCAAGCGCGTGCTCTCGTTCACCCTCGTCAGCCACATCGGCTACATGATCTTCGGGGTGGCGCTCGCGACCCCGGCCGGCGTGGGCGCGGCGATCTTCTACGTCGTCCACCACATCACCGTGCAGGCCACGCTGTTCTGCGTCGCCGGGCTCGTCGAACGCGTCGGCGGGTCGACCTCCACGACGCGGCTCGCCGGGCTGGCGGCTGCGAGCCCGCTGCTCGCGGTCCTGTACTTCGTCCCGGCGATCAACCTCGGCGGCATCCCACCGCTGTCGGGCTTCGTCGGGAAGCTGGGGCTCATCGAGGCGGGCGTGCAGGACGGGTCCGTGCTCGCCTGGTTCCTCGTGGGCGGCGCGGTGCTGACCAGCCTGCTGACGCTCTACGCGATGGCCAAGGTGTGGGTGCTGGCCTTCTGGCGCCCGCGCGACCAGCTGCCGGTCGAGCACCCCGAGGACGCCGAGGTCAACGACCTCGACCTCGCCGACGACCCCGACCGGCGCTACCCGGTGATGATCGGGGCCGGTCGCGGGCGGGCCGACGCCGAGTCCTACTCCGGCGCGCTCCTCGGCGCCGCGCCCGCCGCGGTGTCCGACGAGGAGCGCGAGGCGGTCGCGCTGCCGCGCGCGATGACGGCGGCCACCGGCGCGCTCGTCGCGGTGGGGCTCGCGCTAACGGTGTTCGCCGGGCCGCTCTACTCGTTGACCGACCGGGCGGCGGCCGACCTCACGGCCCGCACGCCGTACATCGACGCGGTGTTCGGGCAGACCGTCGACACGCGGGTGGCCCGGTGAGCGGCGAGCAGCGCGGCGTCTTCGGCCGCCGTCCCCGCGTGCTGCGCGTGCTCTGGCTGACCCTGGTGTGGGTGCTGCTCTGGGGCACGTTCTCGTGGGCCAACCTGCTCGGCGGGTTCGTCGTCGCCGTGCTGGTGCTCGTGCTGTTCCCGCTGCCCGCGGTGACCACCGGGGGGCAGCTGCGCCCCGTCGCCCTGCTCCGGGTGGTCCTCGACGTCGGCCGGGACCTGGCCGTCTCGAGCGTGCAGGTGGCCTGGCAGTCGGTCCGGCCGGGCCCCCCGCCGCGCAGCTCCATCGTCGCCGTCGGGATCTCCGACGACTCCGAGCTCCTCACCGCGATGCTCGTCGAGTGCCTCTCGCTCGTGCCGGGCAGCGTGGTCGTCGACGCGTCGGCCGAGGAACGGACGCTGTGGGCCCACGTGCTCGGCGCGGACGACGACGCCGCCGTCGAGCGCTTCCGCGCCCAGGTCGCCCGGCTCGAGGCCGACCTGCTGCGGGTCGGCGTGCACCGGGTGAGGGTCGAGCCCGCGAGCTCCGGTCGCGCCGAGGCCGGCACCGACCCGCGGGACGACCCCGAACCGGCCGAGCACCGGCCGCACGACAGCGTGCCCTCCAGGGAGGCCGGCCCATGAGCCTCGCCGCGATCCTGCTCACCGTGGCCCTCGGGATCCTCGGGCTGAGCCTGCTGCTCGTCCTCGGCCGCTTCGTGCTCGGGCCGTCCGCGCTCGACCGGCTCGTGGCCCTCGACGCGCTCGTCGCCGTCATCATGTGCGGGCTGATGGCCCAGGTGGCCCTGTCGCGCGACTCCGCCGTGGTCCCGACGATCGTCGCGGTCTCCCTCGTGGGCTTCCTCGGCTCGTCGACCGTGGCGCGGTTCGTCGGGCGGCGGCGGTCGGGTTCCGGGGGTGACGCGTGAGCGCGTTCCTCGACGTCCTCGGCGCCGTCCTCGTCCTGCTCGGCGCGCTGCTCGCCCTCGCCGCCGCGATCGGGCTGCTGCGCCTGCCCGACGTGCTCTCCCGGATGCACGCCGCGACCAAGCCGCAGACCGCCGGGCTCGTCCTCGTCGTCATCGGGTCCGCGCTGTCGCTCCGCACGAGCGTGGACACGTGGATGCTCGTGCTCGTCGGCGTGTTCCAGCTGATCACCGCGCCCGTCACCGCCCACCTGGTGGGCCGGCTGGCCTACCGCTCCGGCGGCGTCCGCGAGGACCTGCTGTACCGGGACGACCTGGCCGACCGCGAGGACGACCCCGCCCGCTGACACCGCTCGCGAGGTGTCCGTCAGGCAGGCACCACGGCCGGCGGGCTGCCTCAGCGGACGGCCGGCCGTGCGAGACCGGTGTGAGGTCCCGCGACCGGGGTGGCCGCTCGCCCCGTCCCGTCCCCCGGACGGCGCACCGCACCGCCTCCGGCAGGCCCCCTCGCGGATCCCCTCTCTACCGTGGACGGGGTGAACGACGTGCGCGCGACGGTGGGCGCCAGGGCCCGCTCGTTGTACGACGCCGCGCGGACGGCCTGGGAGGTCACCCGCACCGCGGTCGCGCCCGTCGTGCGGCGGGCACCGGAGATCGTCGTGGGCGTCGGGCTCGTGCTGAGCGTGCTCGCCGTGCTGGTCCTGGTGGGCGCCGCGCGCAACGACGCGGCGATCTCGGCCGACCAGGGCACGGCGGTCGCGGAGGTGCTCGACGGCGGCGACGTCGGGCACACCTTCATCCGCTTCACGGCGTCCGACGGGGCCGTCCTCACCCCCGACACCGGCGTGCTCTACCCGCGTGGCCTCGAGCCCGGCAACTACGTGATCGTGGAGTACGACCGCTCGAAGCCGGAGCTCGTGCGGGTCGCCGGCCGGTCCTGGACCGAGGGGCTGGGGCCGGTCGCGCTCGGGATCGTCGGGCTGTGGGTCGTGCTCGGCCCGACGGCGTGGGCGCTGGCCCGTCGGCGGAAGGGGCGGGCCGAGGACGGGACGACCCCGCGGCCCGACGGCGACGTGACGCCGGACCGCGAGCCGGTCGGCGCGCTGCGATGATCGCCTGATGCCCAGCCGCGCCGGTCTCGACCGTGATCCCTCCGCCGTCGCCCGCATGTTCGACGGTGTGGCGGCGCGCTACGACGTCACCAACACGGTGCTCTCCTTCGGCCGGGACCGGGCCTGGCGACGGGCCACGCGCGAGGCGCTGACGATCGGCCCGGGGGACGTCGTCCTCGACATCGCCGCCGGCACCGGCGTGTCCACCGTCGAGCTCGCGCACACCGGGGCGACGTGCCTGGCCGCGGACTTCTCGCTGGGCATGCTGCAGGCGGGCCGGGCCGAGCGCCTGGGGGACGCAGCGCAGCGGGGCTCGACCCGCGGAGATGTCGTCCCCTACCTCGCCGCCGACGCGATGGCGCTCCCGCTGCCCGACGCGTCCGTCGACGCCGTCGTCATGTCGTTCGGGCTGCGCAACGTCGTGGAACCGGACGCCGCCCTCGCGGAGTTCGCGCGGGTCACGAAGCCCGGCGGCACGCTCGCGATCTGCGAGTTCTCGACCCCGACGTGGGCACCGTTCCGCCGCGTCTACACCGACTATCTGATGCGGGCCCTGCCCCGGGTGGCGCGGGCGGTCAGCTCGAACCCCGACGCGTACGTCTACCTCGCCGAGTCGATCCGGGCGTGGCCCGACCAGCCCGCCCTCGCGCGGCGCATCACCGCCGCCGGGTGGCGTGCGGTCAGCTGGCGCGACCTCACCGGCGGGATCGTCGCGCTCCACACCGCCGTCCGGTAATCCCGTCCCGCCGTCGTCCGCACCCGGATGACCAGCACGGACGGGCCCGGATCCGGACAGCCCCGAGATCAAACCCGGATCCACCGGGCGTGTCGCACGCGACATGCCTAGACTCGTCCCCGCCGGAGCTAGTGAACGATTTCACAAGGGGTGTCCCACGGTGTCCGCTCACCACCACGAGCGCACCCGGCGTCGCGTCGGGGGTGCCGACTGCGCGGCCGACGTGCTCGTGGTCGGTGCCGGTCCGGCCGGAGCCACCGCCGCCACGCACCTCGCGCGCGCCGGGCTCGACGTGCTCGTGCTGGAGAAGGCGACGTTCCCGCGCGAGAAGGTCTGCGGCGACGGGCTGACCCCGCGGGCCGTCAAGCAGCTGATCGACCTCGGGATCGACACCCGCCCCGAGGCCGGCTGGCTGCACAACAAGGGGCTGCGGGTCTACGGCGCGGGCCTGTCGGTGGACCTCGACTGGCCCGACCTCACGAGCTTCCCGCCCTACGGCATGGTCCGACCCCGCCGCGACTTCGACCAGCTGCTCGCCGACCACGCCCGCGCCTCGGGCGCCCGCATCCAGGAGCAGACCTCCGTCACCGGCGCGCTGACCGACGAGCGGACCGGCCGGGTGATCGGGGTCGAGGCCCGGCGCGGGCCGGAACGCGAGCCGGTCACCTACCGCGCGCCGCTCGTGATCGCGTGCGACGGCGTCGGGGCGCGGACGGCGCTCTCGCGCGGCATCGCCAAGCGCGACGACCGCCCGCTCGGCGTCGCGGTCCGCCGGTACTACACCAGCCCGAAGAGCACGGACGACTACCTCGAGACCCACCTCGAGCTGACCGACGGTCGCGGCGGGCTGCTGCCCGGGTACGGCTGGGTGTTCGGCATGGGCGACGGGACGGCGAACGTCGGGCTCGGCATCCTCGACCGGACCAACGCCGGCGCCGGGGCCAACTACCGCGCCACGCTGCGCGCCTGGTGCGACACGCTGCCCGACGGGTGGGGTCTGCGTGAGGAGAACGCGGTGAACGAGATCGGCGGCGCCGCGCTGCCGATGGGCTTCAACCGCACGCCGGTGTACGCCGACGGGCTGCTGCTCGTCGGGGACGCCGGCGGCATGGTCAACTCGTTCAACGGCGAGGGCATCGCCTACGCCATGCAGTCGGCGGCGCTGGCCGCGGAGGCCGCCGTCCAGGCGCTCGCCCGGCCCGAGGGCCCGTCGCGGGAGCGGGCGCTCGCCGGCTACCCGGAGGCGGTCCGCGCGGAGCTCGCCAGCTACTACCGGCTCGGCAACCGCTTCGCGCACGCGCTGCGCCACCCCTGGCTCGTGCAGGCCACGGCCCGCCACGGCCTCCCCCGACGACGGGTCATGGCGTTCCTGCTCAAGCTGCTCGCCAACCTGCACGACGGCCGCGACGGCGACGCCTCCGACCGCCTGCTCGAGGTGCTGCTGCGGCTCACCCCGGCACTGCCGGAGGCGGCGCCCACCCGACTGCGCCGACCCACCTCACCGACCCGACCCGGCGTCGGGAAGGAGACCGCCGCATGACCAGCCCGTGAGCCCGGACTAAGGCCACCCTCACCCCGCCGACGTTCGTCCTCCCTCCGTAGGGTCGGCGTCCGTCCGCCGGGGGTGACGCCGGACACCGGATCCACGGTGTCGCAGACCACCGAGCAGTTGTCTCGAACACCACCGAGCAGGAGGTTCCCCCGATGCAGGGCAGCGCGGGACTCACCGCATACGTCCCCCTCATCGCCATGTTCGTGCTCGCGGGCGGGTTCGCCCTGTTCTCGGTGACCGCCGCCCCCTACATCGGCCCGCGGCGCTACAACCGGGCGAAGCTCGACACCTACGAGTGCGGGATCGAACCGTCGCCGCAGCCCGTGGTCGGCGGCGGCCGCGTGCCGGTCGCCTACTACCTCACGGCGATGCTGTTCATCCTCTTCGACATCGAGATGGTGTTCCTCTACCCGTTCGTGATCAACATCGATGCGCTCGGCCTGTTCGGGCTGGTCGAGATCGTGCTCTTCATCGGGACCGTCGCCTTCGCCTACGCGTACGTGTGGCGACGCGGCGGCCTGGACTGGACGTAGGGAAGCGGTAGGGAATCGCATGGGACTCGAGGAGAAGCTGCCGAACGGCATCCTGCTGGCCACCGTCGAGGGACTGGTCAACTGGACCCGTAAGGCCTCGCTCTGGCCGGCCACCTTCGGGCTGGCCTGCTGCGCGATCGAGATGATGACGTCGGGCGCGCCGCGCTACGACCTCGGCCGCTTCGGCATGGAGGTCTTCCGCCCCAGCCCCCGGCAGGCCGACCTGATGATCGTGGCGGGTCGTGTCACCAACAAGATGGCGCCGGTCCTGCGCCAGATCTACGACCAGATGGCCGAGCCCCGCTGGGTGCTCGCCATGGGCGTGTGCGCCTCGTCGGGCGGCATGTTCAACAACTACGCCGTGGTGCAGGGCGTGGACCACGTGGTGCCCGTCGACATGTACCTGCCCGGCTGCCCGCCGCGGCCGGAGATGCTCATCGACGCGATCCTCAAGCTGCACCAGAAGATCCAGGTCGAGCCGCTGGGGCCGGTCCGGGCGCAGCTGGCCGCCGAGCGCCGCGCCCAGGGCGAGACGCTCGAGCTGCTGCCCTCGTCCGTCAAGTACGGGCGGGAGTAGCCGTGGCCGACGACGAGAAGCAGCCCGGCGTCCCCCCGACCGGGACCGGTGGGGCGTCCGGCCCGACCGGCGCGACGCCCGGATCCTCCGAGCACAGCGAGCCCGGTGCGGTCGCGTTCTCCCCGGTCGAGCAGCACCGCCCCCACGCGCCGACGGTCACCGGCCGCCACCGCGAGGGCATGTTCGGCATCCACGGCTCGGGCGACACCTCGGGCTTCGGCGGCCTCCGGCTGCCCGCCTACGCCCCGGCCCCGGCCGAGCGGCCCTACGGCGGCTGGTTCGACGAGGTGGTCGACGAGACCGCGGCGGCGCTCGAGGAGGGCGGCCTCGTCGCCTTCGACGAGGCCGTGCCGCAGGTGACCGTCGACCGCGGCGAGATGACCTGGTACGTCGCCCGCGACCACCTGCCGACGCTCGCGACGCTCCTGCGCGACGACGCGGCGCTGCGCTTCGAGTTCTGCTCCGGGGTGTCCGGGGTGGACTACGGCGAGGACGTGCCGCAGCAGCTGCACGTCGTGGTGCAGCTGCTCTCCATGACCTACCGGCGGCGGCTGCGGCTCGAGGTGTGCCTCGACGTCGAGGACGCGCGCTGCCCCTCGCTCGTGCCGGTCTACCCGACGGCGGACTGGCACGAGCGCGAGACCTGGGACATGTTCGGGATCGTCTTCGACGGCCACCCGAGCCTGACCCGGATCCTCATGCCGGACGACTGGAACGGCCACCCCCAGCGCAAGAGCTACCCGCTGGGCGGCATCCCGGTCGAGTACAAGGGCGCCGAGATCCCGCCGCCCGACCAGCGGAGGGCCTACACGTGACCGACCTCGACGACTCCGTCACCGACCACACCGTCACCGACCCCTACGCCGCGTCGTCCCGCGAGACCACCGAGGGCACCGTCTACACCGTCACCGGCGGTGACTGGGACGAGCTCGTCGACGAGTCGACCGGCGACGAGCGCATCGTCATCAACATGGGGCCGCAGCACCCGTCCACGCACGGCGTGCTGCGCCTCGTGCTGGAGATCTCCGGCGAGACCGTCACCGACGTGCGGCTGGTGATCGGCTACCTGCACACCGGGATCGAGAAGAACTGCGAGTACCGCACCTGGACCCAGGGCGTCACCTTCGTGACCCGGTGCGACTACCTCGCGCCGCTGTTCACCGAGACCGCCTACTGCATGTCGGTCGAGCGCCTGCTCGGCATCGAGGTGCCGACGCGGGCGCAGGTCATCCGCGTCATGCTCATGGAGATCAACCGGATCGGCTCGCACCTCGTGGCGCTGGCCACCGGCGGGATGGAGCTCGGCGCGCTCACCGGGATGACCAACGGGTTCCGGGAGCGCGAGGAGGTGCTGCACCTGCTCGAGTTCCTCACCGGCCTGCGCATGAACCACGCGTTCATCCGCCCCGGCGGCGTCGTGCAGGACCTCCCCGACGGCGCCGAGAAGCGGATCCTCGAGTTCTGCGACGTCATGGACTCCCGGCTCCCCGGGTTCCACCAGCTGCTCACCGGCAACGCCATCTGGCAGCAGCGCCTCGTCGGGATCGGCTACCTGCCGCTCGACGGCTGCCTCTCGCTCGGCGTCACCGGCCCGATCCTGCGCTCCGCGGGCCTGGCCTGGGACCTCCGCAAGGTCGACCCCTACCTCGGCTACGAGCAGTACGACTTCGAGGTGCCGACCGACACGGCGGCCGACTCCTTCGCCCGCTACAAGCTGCGGGTCGAGGAGATGCACCAGTCGCTGCGGATCGTCCGGCAGTGCGTCGAGGCGCTCGAGCCCGGCCCGGTGATGGTCCAGGACGCGAAGATCGCGTGGCCGGCCAAGCTGTCGGTCGGCGCGGACGGCATGGGCAACTCGCTCGAGCACGTCCGGCAGATCATGGGCCAGTCGATGGAATCCCTGATCCACCACTTCAAGCTGGTCACCGAGGGCTTCAAGGTGCCGCCGGGGCAGGCGTACGTGCCGATCGAGTCGCCGCGCGGCGAGCTCGGCGCCCACCTCGTCTCCGACGGCGGGACGCGCCCGCTGCGCGTGCACCTGCGCGAGCCCAGCTTCGTCAACCTGCAGGCCGCGCCGGCGATGTGCGAGGGCGGGATGGTCTCCGACGTCATCGCCGCGCTGGCGAGCCTCGACCCCGTGATGGGGGGCTGCGACCGATGACCACGCACGTGAACCCGGCCCTCACCCCGACCGACGCCGAGCGTCCCCGGATGCGTCCCGACACCGACGTCGACCTCTCGGTGTTCGACGGCCAGCGCGAGCGGGCCGCGGCGATCGTGGCACGCTACCCGGAGCCGCGGTCGGCGCTGCTGCCGCTGCTGCACCTCGTGCAGTACGTGGAGGGCCACGTCAGCCGCGCCGGCGTCGCGTTCTGCGCCGACATCCTCGACATCACGCCCGCCGAGGTCTCGGCGGTCGCGACGTTCTACACGATGTACAAGCGCGAGCCGGTCGGCGAGCACCTGGTGAGCGTCTGCACCAACACGCTGTGCGCGGCGCTCGGCGGCGACGACATCTACGCCGCGGTGCGCGAGCGGCTCGGCGGCATCGGCCACGAGGAGACGGCGTGGCCCCCCGGCGAGGCCGGGACGTCGGGGGAGCCCGGTGCCCCGGGCAGCCTCACCATCGAGCACGCCGAGTGCCTCGCGGCCTGCGACCTCGCGCCCGTGCTCACCGTGAACTACGAGTTCTACGACCGGCAGACGGTGGACAGCGCCGTCGGGATCATCGAGGCGCTGCAGCGGGGGGAGAAGCCGCACCCGACCCGCGGCGCCCCGCTGACCGACTTCCGGCGCATCGAGCTGCTCCTCGCCGGGTTCTTCGACGACCCCGAGGTCGGCGGGGCGGCGGCCAACGCCGGCCCGAGCGCCGACGAGGCCACGCTGCGCGGCGCCACCCTCGCCGAGGAGCGGGGCTGGACCGCGCCCCCGATGCCCGACGCCTCCCCCGACCGCCCCACCGAAGCCGTCGACCTCCCTGGAGGTGCCTCGTGAGCGAGCCCAACGGAACCCCCGAGGAGTACCGCCCCGACCCCCTCACGCCGGTCCTCACCCGGCGGTGGCTGCTGCCCGAGTCGTGGACGCTGCGCCACTACGCCGAGCTCGGCGGCTACGAGGCCATGCGCCAGGCGTTCGCCATGGCGCCGGCCGACATCGTGACGCTGGTCAAGGACTCCGGCCTGCGCGGCCGCGGCGGCGCCGGCTTCCCGACGGGCATGAAGTGGAGCTTCATCCCGCAGCCGAAGCCGGGCGAGGAGCCGACCGAGGCCACCAAGGACGCCCCGCAGTTCAAGCCGAAGTACCTCGTCATCAACGCCGACGAGGGCGAGCCGGGCACCTGCAAGGACACCCCGCTGATGATGGCCGACCCGCACAGCCTCATCGAGGGCTGCATCATCACGGCCTACGCGATCCGGGCGAACTTCTGCGCGATCTACATCCGCGGCGAGATCGTCCACGCCATCCGCCGGCTGCACTTCGCGGTCCAGGAGGCCTACGCGGCGGGCCACCTCGGGAAGGACATCCACGGCAGCGGGTTCGACCTCGACATCGTGGTGCACGCCGGCGCCGGCGCGTACATCTGCGGCGAGGAGACCGCGCTGCTCGACTCGCTCGAGGGGCGCCGCGGCCAGCCGCGGCTCAAGCCGCCGTTCCCCGCGACGGCGGGGCTCTACGCGGCCCCGACGGTGGTCAACAACGTCGAGACCATCGCCACGGTGCCCTCGATCGTCGCCGGCGGCAAGGACTGGTTCCGGGCCATGGGCCGCGAGCGCTCGCCCGGCCCGAAGATCTACTCGCTGTCCGGGCACGTGGAGCGCCCCGGGCAGTACGAGGCCCCGCTCGGCACGACGCTGCGCGAGCTGCTCGAGATGGCCGGCGGCATGAAGGACGGCATCCCGCTGAAGTTCTGGACGCCGGGTGGCTCGTCCACGCCGCTGTTCACCGCCGAGCACCTCGACGTGCCGCTGGACTTCGAGGGGGCCGCCGAGGCGGGCTCCATGCTCGGCACCACCGCCGTGATGATCTTCAACGAGACGGTCAGCGTGCCGTGGGCGGTCATGAAGTGGACCGAGTTCTACGAGCACGAGTCCTGCGGCAAGTGCACGCCGTGCCGCGAGGGCAACTACTGGCTCGCCGGGATCCTGCGCCGCATGAACGACGGGCAGGGCACCGAGGAGGACATCGACACCCTCCTCGACGTGTGCTCGAACGTCCTGGGCCGCTCGTTCTGCGCCCTGGGCGACGGCGCCGTCTCGCCGATCACGAGCGGCATCAAGTACTTCCGGCAGGAGTTCCTGGACCTGTGCCAGGCGCAGCCCGCCGCCACCGAACGAGTTCTCGCCGGAGTGCACTGACATGACCCAGGCTCCCGAGCAGGAGGCCCCGCCGGTCCCCGAGGGCCACGTCCGGCTGACGATCGACGGTCGCACCGTCGACGCGCCCAAGGGCGAGATCCTCATCCGGACCTGCGAGCGCCTCGGCATCGTCGTCCCGCGGTTCTGCGACCACCCCCTCCTCGAGCCAGCCGGCGCCTGCCGCCAGTGCCTGGTCGAGGTGGAGATGGGCGGGCGGCCGATGCCGAAGCCGCAGGCCAGCTGCACCATGACCGTCGCCGACGGGATGGTGGTGAAGACGCAGGTCACGTCCGCGGTCGCCGACAAGGCGCAGCAGGGCGTGATGGAGCTGCTGCTCATCAACCACCCGCTGGACTGCCCGATCTGCGACAAGGGCGGCGAGTGCCCCCTGCAGAACCAGGCCATGACCTCGGGGCGGGCGGAGTCGCGCTTCCACGAGCACAAGCGGCACTTCGAGAAGCCGCTGCCGATCTCCGACGAGGTGCTCCTCGACCGCGAGCGGTGCGTGCTCTGCCAGCGCTGCACCCGGTTCTCCGACCAGATCGCCGGTGACCCGTTCATCGAGCTCCTCGAGCGCGGGGCGCACCAGCAGATCGGCACGGAGGAGACGGCCTGGGGCGCCGGCGAGGAGTTCCAGTCCTACTTCTCCGGCAACACCATCCAGATCTGCCCGGTCGGCGCGCTGACCAGCGCCTCCTACCGGTTCCGGTCACGGCCCTTCGACCTGGTCTCCACGCCGGGGCAGTGCGAGCACTGCGCGTCCGGCTGCTCCACCCGGCGCGACTGGCGCCGCGGCGGGGTGACCCGCGTGCTGGCCGGCGAGGACACGACGGTCAACGAGGAGTGGCTCTGCGACAAGGGCCGGTTCGCGTTCCGCTACCCGACCTCGCCGCTGCGGGTGCTGCAGCCGATGGTCCGCGAGGACGGCGTGCTGACCCCGGTCCCGTGGGTGGACGCGCTGGAGCGGGCGGCGACGCTGCTCGCCGACGCACGCGACGGCCGCGGCCCGGCCCGGACCGGTGAGGACGGCGAGGAGCTCGCGCCCAAGCGGGGCGTCGGGGTGCTGCCCGGCGGCCGGCTGGCCGTCGAGGACGCCTACGCCTACGCCAAGTTCGCGCGCGTGGCGCTGCGCACCAACGACGTCGACCAGCGGGCCCGGACGCACTCCGACGAGGAGCTCGACTTCCTCGCCGGGCACGTCGCGGGCGTCGCCCCGAGCCACGTCTCCTACGCCCACCTCGAGGCCGCCCGCACCGTGCTGTGCGTGGCGTTCGACCCCGAGGAGGAGTCGCCGATCGTCTTCCTGCGGCTGCGCAAGGCGTCGCGGCACGGCACCCGCGTGGTGCACGTCGGCAGCTGGACCACCCCCGCCGTCGTGAAGACCGGGGGGCACCTGCTCGGCGCGGTGCCGGGCGAGGAGCCCGCGGCGCTGGCCGACCTGCCCGAGGACCTCGCGGCCGCCCTGGCCGCGCCGGGCGCCGTGGTGCTCGTCGGCGAGCGCGCCGCCGAGGTGCCGGGCCTGCTCACCGCGGTGAGCGAGCTCGGCGCGCGGACCGGTGCCCGCATCGCCTGGGTGCCGCGACGGGCCGGGGAGCGCGGCGGCGTGGACGCCGGCGCGCTGCCGACCCTGCTGCCGGGCGCCCGCCGCGTCGACGACGCGGCCGCCCGCGAGGCGGTCGCCGAGATCTGGGGCGTGCCGACGCTGCCCGAGCGGCCCGGCCGCGACCTCACCGCCATGCTCACCGCCGCCCGCGACGGCGAGCTCGCCGGCCTGGTCGTCGGCGGCGTGGAGCTCGCCGACCTGCCCGACCCCGCGCTCGCCCGCGAGGCCCTCGCCGCGGCCGACGTGGTGATCTCGCTCGAGCAGGTGCACTCCGAGGTCACCGAGCACGCCGACGTCGTGCTCCCGGTGGCGCCCGCGGTCAACCGCAGCGGCACCTACCGCAACTGGGAGGGCCGCGACCGTCCCTTCACGACGACCATCGACCCGGGCCAGGGTGGGTCCGGGCGCGTCGGCGGCATCGCCGCGGTGACGCTGCCGGACTGCCGGGTGCTGGACTCGCTCGCCGTCGAGATGGACGTCGACCTGTTCACCCAGACCCCGCAGGCCGCCGCGGCGGAGCTCTCGGAGCTGGGCACGGTCGCGGTGACGCCGTCGACCCCGGCGACGCGCCCGTCGGCGCCGGCCGGCGTCAGCGGTGGCGCACGGCTGACATCCGGGGTCGGCGGTGGCGCACCGCTGACGGACGGCCCACGGGTCCGGCTCGCCACGTGGCGCCAGCTGATCGACGGCGGCGCCCTCCTGGCCGAGGAGAACGACCTGCCCGGCACCGCCCGCCCGGCCCGACTGCGGGTCGCCGCGGCCACCGCCGAGCGGCTCGGCCTCGTCGCGGGCGAACCGGCGCGCGTCGGGGAGACGCTCGACCTCGTCGTCGAGATCGCCGACCTGCCCGAGGACGTCGTCTGGGCGCCCTCGCACATCCCGGTCGCGGGCGGGGTCGTCACGCTCGCCGGGCTCGGGCTCCACCACGGCGGCGCCGTCGAGGTCCGCGGCCCCGGCGCAGGAGCACCCGTCGTCGGGAACGGAGAACCGCAGTGAACCCGCTACCGCCGCCCGGCACCCCCGGGTACACCCAGGCGCTGCTCGCGAACGACCCGCTGTGGCTGACGATCGTCAAGGTCGTCGTGGTGTTCGCGCTGCTGCTGGTCATGACGCTGTTCATGATCTGGCTCGAGCGCCGGGTCGTGGGGCGCATGCAGCAGCGGCCCGGGCCGAACTGGAACGGGCCGTTCGGCCTGCTCCAGTCGCTCGCCGACGGGCTCAAGCTGGCGTTCAAGGAGGACATCCGGCCGGTCCTCGCGGACAAGGCCGTCTTCTTCCTCGCCCCCGTCATCTCGACGATCCCGGCCTTCGTCGCGTTCGCCGTGATCCCGCTCGGCCCCGAGGTCTCGATCTTCGGGCACCACACCGCGCTGCAGGTCGCGGACCTGCCGGTCGGCATCCTCGTCGTGCTGGCCTGCTCCTCGGTCGGGGTCTACGGCATCGTGCTCTCCGGCTGGGCGTCCGGGTCGCCGTACCCGCTGCTCGGGTCGCTGCGCTCCGCCGCGCAGGTCATCTCCTACGAGCTCGCGCTCGGCCTGTCGATCATCGGCGTGGTGCTCTACGCCGGGTCGCTGTCCACCGCCGACATCGTCGCCGCCCAGCAGTCCGGCTGGTACATCTGGCTGCTGCCGGTCAGTTTCATCGTGTTCGCGATCTCGATGGTCGGCGAGACCAACCGCGCGCCGTTCGACCTCCCCGAGGCCGAGTCGGAGCTCGTCGGCGGCTTCCACACCGAGTACTCGTCGCTGAAGTTCGCGCTCTTCTTCCTCGCCGAGTACGTCAACATGGTCACCCTCTCCGCGGTGGCCACGACGCTGTTCCTCGGCGGCTGGATGGCCCCGTGGCCGCTGTCGCTGATCCCCGGCGTGAACTCGGGCTGGCTGCCGGTCGTCTGGTTCATCTCGAAGATGTTCGTGTTCCTGTTCGTCTACATCTGGCTGCGCGGCACGCTGCCCCGCCAGCGCTACGACCAGTTCATGCGGCTCGGCTGGAAGATCCTCATCCCGGTCAGCCTGGTGTGGATCGTCGCGGTGGCCACGCTGCGGGTGCTGCGCAACCAGTACGGCACCATCTCGGCGCCCGTGGTGCTGATGGTCGGCGCGGTCGTGCTCGTGGTGGCGATCGTCGTCGCGCTGATGCTGCCCGACCGGGCGGCCGAGGACGACGGGACCGTCGCCGAGCCACCCGTCGTCGGGACCTATCCCGTGCCGCCGCTGGATCTCACCGTCCCGGCGAGCCCCCCGCGGCGTCGCCGCTCCGTGGCGGGCTCGACGGCCCCGGAGACGGCCGCCGTCGGCTCCGGTCAGAAGGAGGACGCCTGATGGGCATGTTCGACGGCATCGCCGGCTTCGGCGTCACCTTCTCGACGATGTTCAAGAAGGTCGTCACCGAGGAGTACCCGCTGGTCAAGAAGGTGACCGCGCCGCGCTACCACGGCCGCCACCAGCTCAACCGGCACCCGGACGGCCTCGAGAAGTGCGTCGGCTGCGAGCTCTGCGCGTGGGCCTGCCCGGCCGACGCCATCTACGTCGAGGGCGGCGACAACACGCCCGAGGCGCGCTTCTCGCCCGGCGAGCGCTACGGCGCGATCTACCAGATCAACTACCTGCGCTGCATCGGCTGCGGGCTCTGCATCGAGGCGTGCCCGACGCGGTCGCTGACGATGACGAACGAGTACGAGCTCGCCGACGACGACCGGCAGGACCTGATCTACACGAAGGACATGCTCCTCGCCCCGCTGCTGCCGGGCATGGAGCAGCCGCCGCACCCGATGCGCCTCGGGGACGACGAGCAGGACTACTACGTGCAGGGCCCGGAGATGGCGCGGCGCGGCCGCGACCAGGCGGGCGCCGAGGATCTCGACACCGACAACCGCGCCGGCGCGAACGCGCTGCCGGGCGCGGCCCTCGTCGGGAAGGCCCCGGAGGAGAAGCGATGACCACCTCGATCGGCGAGGCCGTCGGGTTCTGGATCCTCGGCCCGGTGGCCCTGGCCGGCGGGCTCGGGATGGTGTTCTCCCGCAACGCCGTGCACTCGGCGCTGTGGCTGGTGCTGACGATGCTGTCGCTCGGGCTCATCTACATGCTGCAGACCGCGCCGTTCCTGGGCTTCACCCAGATCATCGTCTACACCGGCGCGATCATGATGCTGTTCGTCTTCGTGCTGATGATGGTCGGCCGGGACGCCTCGGACTCGGTGGTCGAGGTGCTGCGCGGCCAGCGCGTCGCGGCCGCGGTGCTGGGCATCGGGCTCGCGGGGCTCATGATCGGCGCGGTCGCGCAGTCGGTCGGCGTCCCGCTGACCACCGCGGCCCCGACCGGGTCGAACGTCGGCGGCCTCGGCCTCCTGGTCTTCCAGCGCTACCTGCTCGCGTTCGAGCTGACCTCGGCGCTCATCATCACCGGCGCGGTCGGCGCGATGGTCTACACGTTCGCGGGCCGGGCGAGGTCGAAGGCGATCACGCAGAAGGAGCGGGTCGCCGACCGGCTGCGCGGACCGCTGGAGAAGTACGGCTCGCGGTCGGGCCCCGGCGTCTTCGCGACGGCGGACTCGGTCGCCACCCCGGCGCTGCTGCCGGACGGCTCGGTGGCCCCGGAGTCGCTCTCGGCGATCATCGAGGCGACGGCCCGCGAGCGGCTCGGTCACGCGACCGGGCTCTCCCGCCCCGGCGACGAGCACGACACCGCCGCCCACTCCCACCACGCCGAGCGCGGCGAGATCCAGGGGAGCCAGACGTGAGCCCCACGAACTACCTGCTGCTCTCGGCGCTGCTCTTCTCGATCGGCACCGTCGGGGTGCTGGTGCGCCGCAACGCGATCGTCGTGTTCATGTGCGTCGAGCTCATGCTCAACGCGGTGAACCTGTCGCTGGTCACCTTCTCGCGCATCAACGGCTCGCTCGACGGCCAGGTCATGGCGTTCTTCGTCATGGTCGTCGCGGCCGCGGAGGTCGTCGTCGGCCTCTCGATCATCATGGCCATCTTCCGCACGCGCCGGACCGCCTCGGTCGACGACGCGAACCTCCTCAAGTACTGACGGGAGCTCCTCGATGCTCACCGAGTTGCCCCCCGTGGCCCCCGCGACGGGAGCCGGCACCGCTGCCTGGCTCCTCGTCGCGCTGCCGGCCCTGGGTGCCGCGGTGCTCTTCCTCGGCGGTCGGCGCACCGACCGCTGGGGCCACCTGCTCGGCACCGCCACGGTGCTGGCGTCCTTCGTCTACGGCGTCGTCCTGTTCGTCTCGACGCTCGCGCTGCCGGGCGAGGAGCGGGTGCGTGACCTGCCGCTCTACGAGTGGTTCGCCTCCGGGTCGCTCTCGGTCGAGTTCGGGCTGCGCCTGGACCCGCTGTCGCTGACGTTCGTCCTGCTCATCACCGGTGTGGGGTCGTTGATCCACATCTACTCGGTGGGCTACATGGCGCACGACGAGAACCGGCGCAAGTTCTTCGCGATGCTCAACCTGTTCGTCGCGGCGATGCTCGTGCTGGTCCTCGGCAACGGCTTCCTCACCCTCTACCTCGGGTGGGAGGGCGTCGGTCTCGCCTCCTACCTGCTGATCGGCTTCTACGTGCAGCGCCCGCTCGCGGCGTCCGCGGCGAAGAAGGCGTTCCTGATGAACCGCGTCGGCGACGTCGGGCTCGCGCTCGCGATCTTCATCCTGTTCGCGCAGCTGGGCACCACGCAGTACACCGCGGTCTTCGCGCGGATCGGCGAGCTCTCGCCCGGCGCGATCACCGCGGTCGCGCTGCTGCTCCTGCTCGGCGCGTGCGGCAAGTCCGGCCAGTTCCCGCTGCAGGCCTGGCTCCCCGACGCCATGGAGGGCCCGACCCCGGTCTCCGCCCTCATCCACGCCGCGACGATGGTGACGGCGGGGGTCTACCTCGTCGCCCGCGCGCACCCGATCTACGACCTCACGCCCACCGGGCGCCTCGTCGTGACGATCGTCGGGGCGGTCACGATGCTCATCGGCGCGATCGTCGGCTGCGCCTACGACGACATCAAGAAGGTGCTGGCCTACTCCACGGTGAGCCAGATCGGCTACATGATGCTCGCCGTCGGGCTCGGGCCGATCGGCTACGCGGCCGGCCTCGCCCACCTGCTGGCCCACGGCTTCTTCAAGGCCGGGCTCTTCCTCGGCGCCGGGTCGGTGATGCACGGGATGGCCGACGAGACCGACATGCGCCGCTTCGGCGGACTGTGGCGCCACATGCCGATCACGTTCGCCACGTTCACCCTCGGCTACCTGGCCCTCATCGGCTTCCCGTTCCTGTCGGGCTTCTACTCGAAGGACCTGATCATCGAGGCCGCCCTCGGGGGCCCGCCGGAGCGCGGCTGGCTGCTCGGCGGGGCCGCGCTGCTCGCGGCCGGACTCACCGCGTTCTACATGACGCGGCTGATGCTCATGACGTTCTTCGGGCCCGAGCGGTGGCGTTCGCTCACCCCGCGCTCCGCCCCCTGGGACCCGTCGCTGGAGAGCGAGGCCGCCCCGCAGCACCCGGAGCCGGGCCACGGAGGGACACGGAGCGCAGCGGAGCTGGACCATGGAGCCGCACCCGAGCACTACCACCCGCACGAGTCGCCCGCATCGATGACGGTGCCGATGATCGTGCTGGCGATCGGCTCGGTCGGGGCCGGCGCGTTCCTCGTGATCGGCGAGCGTCTCGGCGGCTGGCTGGAGCCGGCCATCGGCCCGGTCCGCGAGGTCGAGGACACCGTCATCCCGACGGGGCTCGTCCCCGGCATCGCGTCGGTGCTCATGCTGCTCGGCGTCGGGATCGCCTACCTGACAGTGGGCCGCCGGCCGGTGCCGGTGGAGCGGCCGCAGCGGGTGTCGCTGCCGGTGCGCGCCGCGCGAGCCGACCTCTACGCCAACGCCATCAACGAGGGGGTCATCGCGCGGCCGGGCATCTGGCTCTCCCGCGCGCTGGTCTACCTCGACAACCGCGGGGTCGACGGCGCCGTCAACGGCGCCGCCGCCCTGCTCGGCGGGACGTCGGGCCGGGTCCGCCGCGCCCAGACCGGGTTCGTGCGCTCGTACGCGCTGACGATGCTGGGAGGCTCGCTCGTGCTGGTCGCGGCGTTGCTGGCGGTGGCGCTGCCGTGAGCGCCCTCGTGATCGTCCTCGTGCTGCTGCCCCTCGTGGGGGCGGCCGTGTGCGGCGCCCTGGTCAAGAACGGCCGCGACGGGGCCGCGAGGTCCGCGGGCTTCGCCGTCTCGCTCGTCGAGCTGGTGCTCGTCGCCGTCGTGTGGGGCCTGTTCGACCCGGCCGCTCCGACGCGGTTCCAGGGCCGGTCCTCCGTGGAGTGGATCCCGGCCTTCGGCGTCTCGTTCTCGCTGGGCCTCGACGGCATCGCCCTGGCGATGATCGCCCTGCTCTCGGTCCTCGTGCCCGTCGTCATCGCCTACACGTCGTTCACGTCGGCGGCGGAGCGGTTCCCCGACGGTCCCGACGGCGAGCCCCGCGGCGCGGGCGGGTTCGTCGCGCTGATGCTGTCGCTGCAGGGCGTGCTGGTGGCCCTGTTCGCGGCGACCGACGTCTTCGTCTTCTACGTGATGTTCGAGGTCATGCTCGTCCCGATGTACTTCATCATCGGGCGCTTCGGCGGGGCCCGACGGCAGTACGCCGCGGTCAAGTTCTTCCTGTACTCGTTCCTCGGCGGCCTGATCATGCTCGGCTCGGTGATCGGCCTCTACGTCGCGAGCGGCACCCGCCTCGGCGCCGCCACCTTCGACTGGGCCGAGCTGCAGCGGCTCGCGGTGCAGCTGCCGGAGTCCACGCAGATCTTCCTGTTCCTCGGGTTCTTCGCCGCGTTCGCGATCAAGGCGCCGTTGGTCCCGCTGCACACCTGGCTGCCCGACGCCGGTGCCGCGTCCCCGATCGGCGGCGGCGTCATCCTCGTCGGCGTCCTCGACAAGGTCGGCGTCTTCGGGTTCCTGCGCTACTGCCTGCCGCTCTTCCCGCTGGCGTCGCGGACCCTCGCGCCACTGGTCCTGGTCCTGTCGGTGATCGGCGTGCTCTACGGGGCGCTGCTCGCCGCGATGCAGACCGACATGAAGCGCTTCGTCTCCTACACCTCGATCGCCCACTTCGGGTTCATCGGGCTCGGGATCTTCGCGTTCAGCCAGCAGGCCCTGGCGGGCTCCGCGCTCTACATGGTCAACCACGGCATCTCCACGGCGATGCTGTTCCTCGTCGTCGGCATGCTGGCCGCCCGGGGCGGGTCGAACCGGATCGCCGACTACGGCGGGGTCGGGCGGATCGCGCCGGTGCTCGCCGGCCTGTTCCTCCTGGCGGGCCTGACGACGCTGTCGCTGCCGGGCACGAACTCGTTCGTCTCGGAGTTCCTCGTGCTCATCGGCTCCTGGCCGCGCGAGCCGGTCTACACCGTGATCGCCACCGTCGGGATCATCTTCGCGGCCCTCTACGTGCTCTGGGTCTACCAGCGCACGATGACGGGCCCGCTGCGCGGCGAGGCCGTCGTCGGCGGTGGCCCGGGCGCCGCGAGCGCGCGGGCCCTGGCCGGCGGGCCGGGCTCCGACACCGTCGACACCGACCCGCCCGACGCCGCGCGGAAGGCGCGCTTCGGGGACCTGTCCGGCCGGGAGATCGGGGTGCTCGCCCCGCTGGTGCTGCTGATCTTCCTGCTCGGGTTCTTCCCGCAGCCGGTGCTGGACGTCATCAACCCGGCGGTCTCCGCCACCATGAGCGAGGTCGGCGTCGCCGACCCGGTCGGCCCGAACGGAGTGGCCCGCTGATGGGATCCCAGTCCTTCTCCGATGCCCTCGGCGTCGACTACGGCGCCCTCGCGCCGCTGCTGATCGTGCTCGGGGGTGCGTGCGTCTCGGTGCTGATCGAGGCCGTGCTGCCGCTGGAGCGTCGCCGGCCGGCGCAGCTGGTGTTCAGCCTCGCCGTCGTGGTGGTCGCGCTCGTGGCGGTCGTCGTCCGCGCCACCAGCGGGGCCGCCGACGTGGTGGTGCTCGCCGGCTCGCTGTCCGTGGACGCCCCGGGCCTCTTCCTCTGGGGCACCCTGCTGGCCCTCGCGATCCCGTCGGTGCTGATGCTGGCCGACCGGTCCGTCGAGCCGGGCGGCGTGTTCGTCGCCGACCCCGAGGCGCTCGCCGAGGCGCAGGAGAAGGTCCTGGCCGGGGGCTCCCGCTCCCCGTCGGGGACCGGACCCGACTCCCGCGGCGCCGTGGCGCGCCGCGGCGGTGGTGGGGGCCCGGACCCGGCGACGCCGCCGGAGATGCACACCGAGATCTTCCCGCTCGTGCTGTTCGCCCTCGGCGGGATGCTCGCCTTCAGCGCCGCGAACGACCTCCTGACGATGTTCGTCGCGCTCGAGGTGCTCAGCCTGCCGCTGTACCTGCTGTGCGGGCTCGCCCGGCGTCGTCGCCTGCTCTCGCAGGAGGCGGCCGTGAAGTACTTCCTGCTCGGCGCGTTCGCGTCGGCGTTCTTCCTCTACGGCGTGGCGCTGCTCTACGGCTACGCCGGCTCCGTGCGGCTCGGCGACATCGCGGCGTCGGCCGCCGGCCCGCTGCGCTCGGACACGCTGCTGTTCGCGGGCCTGGCGCTGCTCGTCGTCGGGCTGATGTTCAAGGCCTCGGTCGGCCCGTTCCACACCTGGACGCCCGACGTCTACCAGGGCGCCCCGACCCCCGTCACCGCGTTCATGGCCGCCTGCACCAAGGTCGCCGCGTTCGGCGCGATCCTGCGCGTGTTCACGGTCGCGTTCGGCACCACGGCGCTGGAGTGGCGCGGCGTGCTGTGGGCGGTCGCGATCGCCTCCATGGTGATCGGCACGGTGCTGGGGATCACCCAGACCGACCTCAAGCGCATGGTCGCCTACTCCTCGGTGGCCCACGCCGGCTTCATCCTCATCGGCTGCCTGGCCATCACCCCGGCCGGCCTCTCCGGGACGTTGTTCTACCTGCTGGCCTACGGCTTCACGACGATCGCCATCCTCGGCCTGGTCTCGCTGGTGCGCTCCGGCGACGGCGAGGCCGGGCACCTCTCGGGCTTCGCGGGGCTCGGGCAGCGGTCGCCGGTGGTGGCCGCGGCGCTGTCGTTCTGCCTGCTCGCGCTCGCCGGGGTGCCGCTGACGAGTGGCTTCACCGCCAAGTTCGCGGTGTTCTCCGCGGGCCTCGCGGACGGGATGGCGCCGTTGGTGATCGTCGGGCTGGTGTGCAGCGCGATCGCCGCGTTCTTCTACCTGCGTGTGATCGTGCTCATGTACTTCTCCGACCCCGCTCCCGACGGGCCGACCGTCAGCCTCCCCGGACCGATGACCACGGTGGCGATCACGCTCGGCGTCGCCGTGACCTTGCTCCTGGGAGTGCTCCCGACGGCCGCCCTGGAGTGGGCCGGGGCCGGTTCTTTCCTAGGCTGAGGGCGTGAGCACGCAGAGGCCAACGCCGGTGAGCCTGATCCAGGTCGCCGGTCTCCCCATCGGTGACGAGGCCCTGGCGGCGGAGGTGTCGTCGGGCCTGGAGCAGGTGGAGGAACTCCTGCGGCGGGAGGTGCACAGCGACTACCGCTTCGTGGCGGACACGTCGCTGCACCTCATCGAGGCCGGCGGCAAGCGGTTCCGGCCGCTGCTGACCCTCCTCGCCGCCCAGCTGGCGGGCGGCACGAGCTCCGACGTGGTCGTCGCGGCCACGTCGGTGGAGCTGGTCCACCTCGCGACGCTCTACCACGACGACGTCATGGACGAGGCCGTGATGCGCCGCGGCGCCCAGAGCGCGAACGCGCGCTGGGACAACACCGTCGCCATCCTCACCGGCGACTACCTGTTCGCCCACGCCTCCCGGCTGGTGTCCCAGCTCGGCCCGGACGCGGTGCGGATCATCGCCGAGACGTTCGCCGAGCTGGTCACCGGCCAGATGCGGGAGACCCGCGGGGCCCGCGGCGACGACCCGGTCGGGCACTACATGGCGGTCATCGCCGAGAAGACCGGCTCCCTCATCGCGACGGCGGGTCGGTTCGGCGCGATGTTCGCGGGCGCGGCGCCGGAGCACGTGGAGGCGCTGCGGCGCTTCGGCGAGATCATCGGCACGGCCTTCCAGGTCTCCGACGACATCATCGACATCGCCTCGCCGTCCGGGGACTCCGGGAAGACGCCGGGCACCGACCTGCGCGAGGGCGTGGCGACGCTCCCGGTGCTCTACGCGCTCGCCGACGACGGGCCGGACGCCGACCGGCTGCGCGCCCTCGGGGTGGGGGAGAAGGAGATCACCGACGACGCGGTGGTCGCCGAGGCCCTCGACATCCTGCGGGCCTCCGACGGGCTCGCCCGCGCCCGGACGGCACTGGACGAGCAGGCCGACGCCGCCCGGGCCGAGCTCGCCGGGCTGCCCGCCGGGCCCGCCCGCGACGCGCTCGCGGCCCTGCTCGACTACACGGTCGACCGGGTCGGCTGAGCCGGGCGGGCCCCGACGGGACCCGCGGCCCGGCGTCGGGACGCGGTCCACCCGTCGACGGCGAAGACCAGCAGCGCGAGCCACACGAGCACGAAGCCGACCCACCGCGCGGGCGGCATCGGCTCGTGGTCGACGAACACGCCCCAGACGAACTGCAGCGTCGGGTTGACGTACTGCAGCAGGCCGAGGGTCGCCAGCGGGAGACGCTTCGCGCCGAAGGCGAACAGCAGCAGCGGGAGCGCCGTGACCGGGCCGGCCGCGACCAGGAGCAGGGTGTGGGCGGTGCCCTGCCCGAACGTCCCGATCCCGACGACCTGCAGCCACACCAGGTAGCCGATCGCGATCGGGCCGAGCAGGAAGCCCTCGGCGGTCAGCCCGGCGACCGGACCCAGCGGGACGCGCTTCTTCAGCAGGCCGTAGAAGCCGAAGCTGCCGGCGAGCACGAGCGCCACCCAGGGCAGCGCGCCCGTCCCGGCCCAGAGCACCGCCACGGCCACCGTCGCGATCCCGACGGCGACCCACTGGACACGCCGCAACCGCTCGCCGAGGATCACCACGGCCAGGACCACCGAGACCAGCGGGTTCACGTAGTAGCCCAGGGCGCTCTCCACGACGCGGCCGTGCGTCACGCCCCAGATGTAGACGCCCCAGTTCACCGTGATGAGCACGCTCGCGAGCGTGATCGTCAGCCAGGTCCGCGTGGTCTGCCCCCGCAGCTGCGACCAGCCCCGCACCGCGGTGAGGACCACGAGCATGCCCACGAGGGTCCACGCGATCCGGTGGGCCAGGATCTCGACCGACCCCGCCGGCGCGAGGAGCGGCCAGAACGCCGGGAAGGTGCCCCAGAGCACGTAGGCGCCGAGCGCCGCCACGAGGCCGGAGCGGGGTGGGCGGGCGGTGGGGTCGACGGCGGCGCGCTCCTCGGACACGACCCGAGCCCATCACGGGATAGGTGCGCTACGCACCTGCTATTCGCCACAGGGTGGCAGGTTCAGCGCCGCCGGCCGTCCGCGAGCGTGACGCCGGGCCGCCCGCGGCGGCTGCCTCACGTCCCCCTCGGGCGGGAGGTCCCGACGCCGAGTGCGTCCAGCACCACCGCGTGCCCCACCTCCACGGCCTCGCGCAGGACCGTCTCGTCGGTCTCGCGCTGGTCGACGTCCGGGCTCCCCGCCGGCGGGCGCAGGGCGTGCACCGTGGCGGCGCACCGGCCGCGCAGGTCCTCCTCGTCGGCCAGCTGGCGTTCGTAACGGTCCCGCCAGGCCGCGGCGGCGCCCGGGGTGCTGCGGGCCAGCACGAGGCGCGCGAGCAGGTCCCCGGACCGCCACGGCGGGCGCACCGGGTCGTCCTCCCGACGGGTGCGCAGCAGGAGCACGTGCGTCATGCCCTGGGCCAGCGGCGTCCGGTACGGCAGCGTCTCGGCGAGCCGAGCGCCATCCCGCCCGACAACGTGGCCCGCGCGCCCCCGCCCTCGATCGCCAGCGCGACCCGGTACCCGTCGTCGCGATCGCCCCGCTCACGGCGGGCCCGCAGGATCTCGATCACCGGGTGCACGTCGTCGTGTTCGGGCGTCGGCGTCGCCCGGATCGGCGGGACGGGCGCCCGCGAGGGTGACGCGGGCAGGTTCCGCGGTGGCGGGACCTGCATGGTGTGGCCCTTGCGGAAGGCCCGGAGACGACACGAGGCCGGCCCCCTCGGGAGGAGGCCGGCCTCGTCGTCGGGGGCCTACGCCTCCTGCTCCGGGGTGGGCATGACGGCCCAGGTGTCCTTGCCGGTCAGCAGCGCCTGGAGGTTGTCCCCCCGCTGCTCGGCCTGCTCCGTCGCGGCCTTCACCTGCGCGCGGGCGCCGTCGTCGTAGGTCGGGCGGTCGACCTTGCGGAAGATGCCCGTGACGGTGTGGGTGAGGTCCTGGTCCGACAGGCGCGAGAGCGCGAACGCCTGCGTCGGGTCCTGCTCGCCGGCGCGGTGGACGACGAGGGCGTCCTCGCCGACCTCGGCGACCGGCACGACCTTCAGCCCGCCGGACTCCGAGCGCACGACGCCGTACTCGCCGTCGTTGCCGAAGCGGATCGGCTCGCCGTCGACCAGCGGGATGAGCCGCTGCGCGACGTCGTCGCCCTTGCGCAGGACGTCGAACGAGCCGTCGTTGAAGATCGGGCAGTCCTGGAAGATCTCGACCAGCGACGCGCCGCGGTGGGCGGCGGCCTGACGCAGGACCTCGGTGAGTCCCTTGCGGTCGGAGTCCAGCGCGCGGCCCACGAACGTGGCCTCTGCGCCCAGGGCGAGCGAGACCGGGTTGAACGGGGCGTCGACCGAACCCATCGGGGTCGACTTGGTGACCTTGCCGACCTCGGAGGTCGGCGAGTACTGGCCCTTGGTCAGCCCGTAGATCCGGTTGTTGAACAGCAGGATCGTGATGTTCATGTTGCGGCGCAGCGCGTGGATCAGGTGGTTGCCACCGATCGAGAGCGCGTCACCGTCACCGGTGACGACCCACACCGACAGGTCCGGGCGCGACACCGCGAGCCCGGTCGCGATCGCCGGCGCGCGGCCGTGGATCGAGTGCATCCCGTAGGTGTCGAGGTAGTACGGGAACCGGCTCGAGCAGCCGATCCCGGACACGAACACGATGTTCTCGCGCTTGAGTCCGAGCTCGGGCAGGAAGGAGCGCACCGAGGCGAGCACGGCGTAGTCGCCGCAGCCCGGGCACCAGCGCACCTCCTGGTCGGAGGTGTAGTCCTTCGCCTTCTGCGGGGCGTCGGTGGTGGGCACCAGATCGAGGCCACCCAGGCCGCCGACGGCAGGGTTGGGCAGATCGATGGCGGTCATGCGGGAAGGTCCCCCTTCACGGCGTCGGTGAGGACGCCGGCGAGCTCTTCGGCCTGGAACGGCAGGCCGGCCACCTTGGTGTACGAGCGCACGTCGACCAGGTACTTCGCGCGCAGCATCATCGCGAACTGGCCGAGGTTCATCTCGGGCACGACGACACGGCGGTAGCGCGCCAGCACCTCGCCGAGGTTGCCCGGCAGCGGGTTCATGGAGCGCACGTGCGCCTGCGCCACGTTCATCCCCGCGGCCCGGACGCGGCGGCACGCCGCACCGATCGGGCCGAACGTCGAGCCCCAGCCGAGCACCAGCACCTCGGCCTCGCCCGACGGGTCGTCCACGGTGACGTCGTCGACCTCGATGCCGTCGATCTTGGCCTGGCGCAGCCGGACCATCCGGTCGTGGTTGTCGCCGTCGTAGGAGATCGACCCGCGGCCGTCGGCCTTCTCCAGCCCGCCGATGCGGTGCTCGAGACCGGCGGTACCCGGCACCGCCCACGGACGGGCGAGGGTGTCGTCGTCGCGCAGGTAGGGCCAGAACTCACCGGAGCCGTCGGGCGCGTTCGCCTCGGTGGCGAACGAGGTGGAGATGTCCGGCAGGTCGGCGACGTCGGGCACGTTCCAGGGCTCGGAACCGTTGGCGATCGCGCCGTCGGAGAGCAGGAACACCGGCGTCCGGTACTTGATCGCGATGTGCGCGGCCTCGATCGCGGCGGCGAAGCACTCGCTCGGCGAGGCCGGCGCGATGATCGGCACCGGCGCCTCGCCGTTGCGGCCGTACATCGCCTGCAGCAGGTCGGCCTGCTCGGTCTTGGTCGGCAGCCCGGTCGACGGGCCGCCGCGCTGCACGTCGAGGATCAGCAGCGGCAGCTCGAGGGCGACCGCGAGACCGATCGTCTCCGACTTCAGCGCCACACCCGGCCCGGACGTCGACGTGACCCCGAGCGCCCCGCCGAACGACGCGCCCAGCGCCGCGCCGATGCCGGCGATCTCGTCCTCGGCCTGGAAGGTGGTCACGCCCATGCCCTTGTGCTTGGAGAGCTCGTGGAGCACGTCCGAGGCCGGGGTGATCGGGTAGGTGCCGAGGAAGACCGGGAGCTTCGCGAGCTGCCCGGCGGCGACCACGCCGTAGGCCAGGGCGAGGTTGCCGGTGATCTGGCGGTACGTGCCGGTGGGCAGCGCGGCCGGGGCGACCTCGTAGGTGACGGCGAACGACTCGGTGGTCTCGCCGTAGTTCCAGCCGGTGCGGAACGCGAGGATGTTGGCCTCGGCCAGCTCCGGCTTCTTCGCGAACTTCTCGCGCAGGAACTGCTCGGTGCCCTCGGTGCCGCGGTGGTACATCCACGACAGCAGCCCGAGCGCGAACATGTTCTTCGCGCGCTCGGCGTCCTTCTTCGACATACCCGTCGGCTCGAGCGCGTTCCGGGTGATGGTCGCCATCGCGACCTGGTGCACCTGGTACGGCGCGAGCGAGTCGTCCTCGAGCGGGTTCGACTCGTAGCCGACCTTGGCCAGGTTCCGCTTCGTGAACTCGTCGGTGTTGACGATCAGGACCTGGCCGTGCGGCAGGTCCTTCAGGTTCGCCTTCAGGGCCGCCGGGTTCATCGCGACGAGGACGTCCGGCCGGTCACCCGGGGTCAGGATGTCGTAGTCGGCGAAGTGGAGCTGGAAGCTCGACACACCCGGCAGCGTCCCGGCAGGGGCGCGGATCTCGGCGGGGAAGTTCGGCAGGGTGGCGAGGTCGTTGCCGAACGCCGCGGCCTCCGAGGTGAACCGGTCCCCGGTCAGCTGCATCCCGTCGCCGGAGTCACCGGCGAAGCGGATGACGACACGGTGGGTCTGCCTGACCTCGGTCTGCCGGATCTCGCCGTGGGCCACCAGGCGGTCCGGGCGATCGGCCCCGACCTCGGTGTCAGTGCTCATCGAGCGATCCAGTCCCTTCCTCGTCCTGCGTGGCGCGCAACATCACCACGTCAAACCTCCACGCTAACCCTGTGGTGATCGGCGCAGTGGCCGGGTTCGTCACGGGTCACAGGGCTGGACCGAACAAGGAGCGACCTCACGACCGCTTCCGCATCCGCGCGAGGCCCTCCGCGAACGCCGGCGACCGCAACGACGCCAGCTGGGGGCCGACCTCCACGGTGACGGCCTCGGCGTGGTCGGTGAGCGCGGACGTCGTGCGCACCGACGCCTTCGTCGTCACCACCAGGTCCCGCGGCGCCCGGGCGGAGACCCCCGCCATGCGCAGGGCCTCCACGACGACGGGCGTGTGCCCCTGCTCGGGGAGCTCACCGGGCACCCGGCGCAGCACGAGCCCGACCCGCTCGGCGGCGGCCGCGTCCATGGCCTCCCCGCCGAGCAGCATCGCGAGGGTGGTCTGCTGGCCGACGAGGCGCTGGGTCATCCACGTCATCCCGCCGCCCGGGTGGATGCCGAGGCGCAGGAAGCCGGGCTCGAAGTGCGCGGTGTCGCCGGCCAGCCGGATGTCGGCGGCGAGCGCCATGTTGATCCCGGCCCCGACCGCGGGCCCGTCCACGGCGGCGATCGTGGGCAGCGGGCAGGCCGCGAGCCGCAGGAACCCGGCGTAGACCGCGCGGATCGCGTCCTCGCCGTCCTGCCCCGTGGTCGCCCCGACGGCGGCCAGCTCGTCGAGGTCCCCGCCCGCGCAGAACGCCGGACCACGGTCGGCCGCGCCGGTGACGACGACCGCGTGCACCCGCTCGTCGGCCTCCACCTCGTCGAGCACCGCCAGGAGCGCGTCGGAGAGGGCCCGACTCATCGCGTTGCGCCGCTTCGGATCGCGCAGGGTCAGCAGCGCGGTGACCCCGCTGCCCTCCCGCGCGCCCTCCGGCGCGATCCGCTCGAGCAGGACGTCCGGGGTGTTGTCTGCCACGGCCGCCATCCTGCCCAAGACCGTTAGCGTGCGCTCATGGCCGCGTCCCCCAGCCTGGAACTGCCCGCCGACGCCACCGTCGCTCCTCGGAACGAGAAGGCGCCGGCCGTGGGCGAGCGCATCCCCGTGCACTCCGAGGTGTGCTTCGGCTGCGCCGACCTGCCCCACGGCCTGCGGCTGGAGTCCCGGGTGGCCGACGACGAGGCGGGTGCGGCGGCGGTCCGCAGCCGCATGGTGCTGCGCCCCGACCAGCAGGGCGCCCCCGGGCTGCTCCACGGCGGGCTGCTGACCGCCGCGTTCGACGAGGTGCTCGGCTCGGTGGTCGCGCTCGTGACCCGGCCCTGCGTCACCGCGCGGCTGGAGACGGACTTCCGTGCGCCGATGCCGATCGGGTCGACGCTGTGGCTGCGGGCCCGCGTCGAGGGCCGGGCGGGCCGCAAGCTGTACGCCGCCGGGACCGCCCACCTCGACGCCGAGGACGGACCCGTCGTCGGGACCGCGCACGCGTTGTTCCTCAAGGTCGGCATGGAGCACTTCCTGCGCAACAGCCGCCCCGAGGACCTCGAGGCGCTCGGGGTCCCGGCGGAGCGGATCCGCGCCGCCCGCGCGTGAGACGGGAACGCGCGGCCGCGCCCGGTCGTTGATCCGGGCGTACGACCTCCCGGACCGGCACGAAAGGCGACGACGGTGCGCAACGGGCTCAAGACCGCCCTGCTCCTCGGAGCGCTCAGCGCGTTCATCCTGCTCATCGGCTCGTTGTTCGGGCGCGGCGGGCTCCTCATCGCCCTGCTGATCGCGCTCGGTGTGAACGGCTACTCGTACTTCTTCTCCGACCGCCTGGCCCTGCGCGCGATGCACGCCGTGCCGGTGACCGAGGCCGAGCAGCCCCAGATGTACCGCATCGTCCGCGAGCTGGCGTCGGCCGCGCACCAGCCGATGCCCCGGCTCTACGTCAGCCCCACCGAGGCGCCCAACGCCTTCGCCACGGGTCGCAACCCGCGCAACGCGGCCGTCTGCGCCACCACCGGCATCCTGCGGCTCCTCGACGAGCGCGAACTGCGCGGTGTGCTCGGCCACGAGCTCTCCCACGTCTACAACCGCGACATCCTCATCTCCTCGGTCGCGGGCGCACTCTCCAGCGTGGTCACCTACGTCGCGCTCGGTGCGCAGCTCTTCGGCGGCAACCGGAACATCCTGACGACGGTGCTGCTGGCCCTCGTGGGGCCCGTCGCCGCCGGCATCGTGCAGATGGCGGTGAGCCGCACGCGGGAGTACCAGGCCGACGCCAGCGGCGCGCGGCTCACCGGCGACCCGCTCGCGCTCGCCTCCGCGCTGCACAAGCTGGAGTACGGCACGCAGGCCGCGCCGCTGCCGCCCGAGCCGCGGCTCGTGTCGCAGTCCCACCTCATGATCGCCAACCCGTTCCGGATGGGGGAGGGCATGTCGAAGCTGTTCTCCACGCACCCGCCGATCGCCGACCGGATCGCGCGCCTGCAGCAGATGTCCCGTCACGGCTGATCCGCGACGACGTCGACGCCCACCAGGTCGGCGACGTGGAGGAACACGTCGTCGTCGAGGCCGTGGGCGTCCGGGATCCGGTCGAGGTGCTCGGTGCGCGGTGGGGCGCCGCCGGGCCGGAGCCGGTAGCGGCGCACCGCGCGGAGACGGAACGCCCGGTCGGTCGCGGCGTGGGCCCGCAGGTCGACGTCGAGGTAGACCGAGCCCTCGACGTACACCGGACGTCCTGCCTGGAGGTCCGGCCGCGGGGTCATGCCCGCGCAGTTGAGCGGGACCGACCGCCCGCCGACCACGAGCACCTCGAGGTCGCCCACCCCGTCGCCCTCGAGGGCGGAGACGGTGGTGACGTCGAGCACGCCGGAGGCGACCACGGTGCCGTACTCGTCGAGGTCCCAGAGCCGGGCGGGTCGGCAGCGGAGCCCGTCGACCTCGCTCGCGTAGATCATGGGCGTCACGTGCACGACGTCCCCGACCGCCGCGACGGGCAGCGCCCCCTCGCGAAGGTGGTGGGGGAGCAGCTGCACGGTGGTGACCTCCCGGCGGCGGGCCTCGTCCCGCGAGCTCCAGCCGCCGCACCGGTGCGCCGCGGCGGTCACGCGTCCGCCCCGTCGCGCAGGACCGACGTCGGGAGGGTGAACGGCCGATCGGCGACGAGGTCCGCGACGTACACCGCGTCCTCGGACACCTCCGCCGCGGCGGGGAAGCGGTCGAGCGGGACGCCGCCGACCGGAACGCCCGCGGTGCGCCGGTAGCGGCGCACCGCGGCCAGCCGGAAGCGCCGGCGACAGAGGGCCACCGCCTCCCCGTGCTCGGTGCCCGGATCGAGCACGGGGTCGAGGTAGAGCGACCCCTCCAGGTGGGTCGGGCCGTCGCCCTCCGGCGGCTGCGTCGCGGCCCAGTTCACGGGCGCGAGCCAGCCGCCCGCGTCGAGCACCTCGATCCGGCACGAGCAGTCACCGTGGGGGTCGAGCGCGATGGTGGCGAGGGCGCCGCGCGCGGCGACGCAGCCGAACTCGTCCACCCACCACTGGTCGGGCGGCCGCGTCCCGTGGTGGGAGACGTCGGCGTGGATCACGCCCGCGTAGATCGCCGGCGCCACGTCCAGCCGGTCCCCGACCCGGGGCCGTCCGAGCTCCCCGCCCGCCAGCAGGTGCGGCAGCAGCTGCACGGCCGTCGCCCCCGGCATCCGCGGCCGGACGGCCCGTCCGGCCGTCGGTCCCGTCCTGCGTCGCGTGCCCATCGCGCCTCCCGCTCTCGTCCTCGGGGGCTTGGACTGCGGCCGGCGCCGATCGGTTCCACCTTTCTCCCGCGACCTTCCCGACGGCGGGTCGTCCCTCCGTGTCGGGCCGACGCTTCCCCCGCCCGCGGGACGGGAACCGGACGACCATGACCGCTCCCTACGGCCCGCACGGCTCGAGCCTCCGGGACCTGCCCCGGCTCCGCCGCACCCGTCGTCGTCGGGAGTCGAGCTGGGACCGGACCGGCGGCAACGACGACCGTGCGCACGTCCGGGCCGGGGAGTCGGTGACGCTGCTCGACGTCGACGGGGCCGGCGTGGTGACCCACCTCTGGGTCACCGTGAACGGACCGCGGCGGCGCCGCGCGGAGCTCCTGCGCCGGCTGACCATCCGCATGTGGTGGGACGGCGAGGAGTCGCCGAGCGTGGCGGCGCCGCTCGGGGACTTCTTCGGCGTCGGCCACGGCCGCACCACGAACTTCGTCTCCGCGCCCCTGCAGATGAGCCCGCAGGACGGCCGGGCGCTGAACTGCTGGTTCGCCATGCCGTTCGCGGACGGCGCCCGCATCGAGATCGAGAACGAGGCGCCCGGCGAGGTCTGGGTCTACTCCTACGTCGACCACGAGGAGCTCGACGAGGTGGGTCCGGAGATCGGCCGGTTCCACGCGCAGTTCCGCCGCGAGCGCACGGTGGGCGTCCGGCCCGGCCTCTCCAACGCCCGCTACCAGTTCGGCGGCACGAACCTGACGGGCGATGACAACTACACGATCCTGGAGGCGCGCGGGCACGGGCACTACGTCGGCTGCGTACTCACCGTGCGACCCCGTCGGCGGCGGCGCTGGAACTGGTACGGCGAGGGCGACGACATGATCTTCGTCGACCAGGAACCCGGGGACTGGCCGCCGACGCTGCACGGGACGGGCACCGAGGACTACGTCAACACCGCCTGGTGCCCGACGCAGACCTACTCGGCGCCGTACCACGGGGTGACGCTGCCGGGCGGCCGGAACTGGCGCGGACCGGTCTCGCTCTACCGGTTCCACATCGAGGACCCCGTCGTGTTCGAGCGCAGCGTCCGCGTGACGATCGAGCACGGCCACGCCAACCGGCGCAGCGACGACTGGTCGTCGGTCGCCTACTGGTACCAGGCCGAGCCGCACGTCCCGTTCGACCTCCCGCCCCTCGCGGAGCGCCTGCCGTGACCGGCCACTGGGTCTGGGTCGTCGGCCCCGACTGCTATCTCGACGACGACGGGCGCGAGCACCCGAAGCTCGCTCCGGGCGCTCCCGCGATGCGGTGGGCCTGCCACCGCGACACGCGCCCGGGCGATCTCGCCGTCCTCTACCGCTCGCAGCGCGCCAAGGATCTCGCCTACCTGTTGCGGGCCACGTCGGAGCCCGTGTACGAGCCGGGCCCGCGGCCGTGGAACTGCGCGGCGGAGGTCGTGCGGCGGCTCGAGCCGCCGATCCCGATCGCGGACCTCCGGGCCGATCCCGTCGTCGCGGGCTGGTCCGCCCTGCGCGCCTCGTTCGTGCGCACGGGCGCTCCGGTGCCGGACGACGTGTGGGAGCGCCTCATGGCGATGGTCGCGTGACCGACCGGGTGCGCCTGTCGAAGCGCATGTCCCGCGTCCTGCGTCACGACCCGGCGCGGCTCGGGCTCGCGCTCGACGACGAGGGCTGGACCCCGGTCGACGCGCTGGTCGCGGCCCTCGGCGTGACGAGGGCCGCGGTGGAGGACGTCGTCCGGAACGGGACCAAGCAGCGCTACGAGCTCGACGGCGACCGCATCCGCGCCCGGTACGGCCACTCCCTGCCCGGGCGGGTGGAGCTGCCCGCTGCGGACCCGCCGGCCGTCCTGTTCCACGGCACCTCCCCGACGACGGCGGCGGCGATCACCCGGGAGGGGCTGCGGCCGATGGGCCGGCAGTTCGTGCACCTGTCGGCCGACGAGGAGACCGCCCGTCGGGTCGGCGCCCGCCACGGCGGACGCCCGGTGGTCCTGCGCGTGGACGCCGCGGCCGCGGCCGCGAACGGGGTCGTCTTCCGGCACGGGAACGACGACACCTGGCTCGCCGACGCGATCGGGCCGGCGTTCCTCAGCCGACCCTGAGCACCGCGGGCGACACCGCCTGCGCCGGCGCGTACCGGACCGCGCCCCGGACGGCTGTCACCAGCGGCCAGACCCCCATGATCACGACCGTGACGCGTTCGGACAGCCCGTAGGCGGGGCCGCCGGTGACCAGCTGCACGGTGAACCACGCGAGCAGCAGCGCCATCACACCCACGGCCACCAGCGGAGCCCGCCGCAGCGCGGGACCCGTCGTCGGGACCCTCACCAGGGCGAGCGGCCAGGTCGCGAAGCCCACCCAGGCCAGCCCGCCCGCGACCATGTGCGGCCACGACGTGCCGTGGGCGGGCTGCGGGAAGAGCGCGGCGAGCGCGAGGAACGCCCCACCGGCGCCGAGCAGGACGCGACCGACGGGCGGCACCTCCCGCAGGCGCGCCGCGACCGCCACGTAGGTCAGTCCCACGGCCAGCACCGTCGTCGTCATGATCCAGCGGTCGGTCGCCCCGAGGCTCTCGAGGGCGCTCAGCGACATCGCGAGCGGGTCCGCGGTCGGCTGCGCGGCCTGCGCGGCGACGAGCCCGACGGGGAACACGACGAGCGGGAGCAGGGTCAGCACCACCGTCGTGCCGGCCGAGGCCCCGAGCGGCCGCGCCCCGAGGGCGACGCGGACCGGCCAGAGGGTCTGCACGAGCAGCATCGTCCGTTCCGCCGCACCGAGCCACGTGCCGTCGGTCCAGGCCTGGGCGCAGAGCCACGCGACGGTCGCGGTCATGACGCCGACCATCACGCACGAGCCGACCCGGAGGTGCGGCGCGCGGAGCAGGCCCAGCGGCCAGAGCGTGAAGGCGGCGCTGGCGATCCCCATCGCCGTCATGTGGATCGCCGAGCTCCCGTGCGCGGGCTGCGGGGCCAGGGCGACGACGACGATCGCGACCGCCCCCGTCCCGAGCACCCACCGGCCCGGCCGCGGCGCGCGCAGGGTCGCCGCGACGGCCAGGTAGAGCAGGCCGAGCAGGAGCAGGCAGGAGGTCATCACCCAGCGCTCGTCCGCGCCACGGCCCGCGAGCGTGCTCACCGTCTGCCGCACCGGCTCGTACCCGCCGGGCCGCTGCACCGCCTGGGCGAGCAGGACCCCGACCACCAGCACCACGGGCGCGGTCGCGGCGAGGAGGAGCACCAGCGGATCGCGCAGGCGGTGATCGATCACGGCGCGAGCTACCCAACCGCGCCCCGGCGGGACACGCGGGCGACCCGGACGGGGGAACGCGTCAGCCCACGCGTGGCAGGTCGATCTCCGCGACCCCCGTCCCGACGGCCCGCAGGATCTCCTCCGCCACGTGCTCGGCGGTGTCGGCCGCGGGCGGGGACCGGTGGGCGTCGGCCCCGGCCTGCAGGACCTCGTGGAACTCCGAGGCGGTGTAGGTCGGGAGCACCGTCGAGACGGCGATGCCGTCGTCGGCGAACTCGGCGCGGGCGACCGCCGACAGCATGTTGAGCGCACTCTTCGTCGCCGCGTAGGCCCCCAGCCCGGGGATCGTCCGGCGGGACGTCCCCGAGCTGATGTTGACGATGCTGCCCCCGCCCCGGGCCCGCATCGACGGCAGGACGGCCTGCATCATCGCGAGGGCGGCCCCGACGTTGAGGTCGAGCACCGCGGCGTAGTCGTCCGGGTCGACCTCCGCGAGCGGCACGTGCAGCCCGCGCCCGGCGTTGTTGACGAGCACGTCGACCCCGCCGAGGCGCTCGGTCGCGGCCGCGACGATCCGGGCCCGGTCCGCCGCGACGGTGACGTCCGCGGTCACCGCGAGGGCCCCGTCGAGCTCCGCCGCCAGGGCGGCCAGCCGCTCCTCCCGCCGGGCGGCGAGGACGACCCGCGCGCCGCGGGCGTGGGCGAGCCGGGCGGTGGCCTCCCCGATGCCCGACGAGGCTCCGGTGACGACGACGACGCGATCGGTGATGTCCATGTCCCGGGCATGCCCGACGACGGGCCGGGTCTCACGTCCCGACGTGCTCGTCCCACCAGTCGGCGACCTGCTGCCGGTGCACCAACGAGACCTCGGGCTGCGCCGTGACCCACGCCAGGAAGTCCCGCACCGCGACCGCCCGGGCGGCCTGGCCGCTCCATCGCGGGTGCAGCCCGACGCTGAGCAGGCGTGCGCCGGCGCCGTGGCGGGCCTCGTCGAGCAGGAGCTCCACCGCGCCGATGAGCGACTCGGCGAAGTGGCGGGGCGTCGCGTACGTCGGCGGCAGGAAGTACCGCGTGTCGTTGTGGACCTTGGAGTACGGCACGACGAGCCACGGCCGCCCGTCGACCTCGACGCGGTAGGGGAGCTCGTCGTTCACCGCGTCGCTGTCGTAACGCAGCTCCGGGTGCGCCGCCGCCAGCCGCCGGGTCCGCGTCGACGGGAACGACCGCACGTACCAGCCGCGGACCGGTCGGCCGACCAGCTCGGGGAGCACCCGCATCGCGTGCTCGAGGTCGGCCCGCTCCTGCTCCTCGGTCATCTGCGTGACCTCGGCCCAGCGGTAGCCGTGCCCCAGCACGTCGTGGTCGCTCGCGCGCAGCCACGCCGCGAACGGCGGGTTGCGCTCCAGCGCCCGCGCGCACACGCCGAAGGTCACGGCGGCGTCGAAGTGTTCGACGAGCCGGACGAGCCGCCAGATGCCGACGCGGGACCCGAACTCGTAGTGCCCCTCGGTCCCGAGGTCGCGCACCGCCGGGTCGATCGGCAGCCCGTACTCGCCCCAGGAGTCGTTGCCCTCGTCGTCCTCCCAGGAGGCCTCCGCGCCCTCCTCGACGTTCACGACGACGTTGACGGCGACCAGCGAGCCGTCCGGCCACCGCTCGAGCGGGGCGGTGGGCCCGTACCCGACGAAGTCCCGCACCGGCCCGGTTACGCCGCCCCGGCGCGGCGGGCGACGTCCATGACGTACTCGCCGTAGCGGGACTTGCCCTGGGCGCGGCCGAGTTCGAAGCAGGCCTCGGGGGTGATCCAGCCCTCGCGCAGGGCGAGTTCCTCGAGGCAGGCGATGCGCACACCCTGGCGGTGCTCGAGCACGGAGATGTACTGGCCGGCCTCGATGAGCGATTCGTGGGTGCCGGTGTCGAGCCAGGCGAAGCCGCGGCCGAGGTCGATCAGGCGGGCGTCGCCGCGGTGCATGTAGGCGAGGTTGAGGTCGGTGATCTCGAGCTCGCCGCGCGCGGAGGGGGTCAGGGTCCGGGCGAGGGAGACGACGTCGTTGTCGTAGAGGTAGAGCCCGGTGATGGCCCGGTTGCTCCTGGGCTTCACTGGCTTCTCCTCGATGGAGATCAGCCGGCCGTCGGTGTCGGCCTCGCCGACGCCGTAGCGCTCGGGGTCGCCGACCGGGTAGCCGAACAGGGTGGCGCCCTTGTCGGCCTCGACCTGGGCGACGGCGCGCTGCAGGATCGTCGAGAAGCCCTGGCCGTGGAAGATGTTGTCGCCCAGGACGAGGGCGGCGGTGTCGTCGCCGATGTGGTCGGCGCCGATGAGGAAGGCCTCGGCCAGGCCGTTGGGTTCGGCCTGCTCGGCGTAGGAGAAGCGCACCCCCCACTCGGAGCCGTCACCGAGCAGACGCCGGAAGGCCGGCAGGTCGACGGGGGTGGAGATGATCAGGATGTCCCGGACCCCGGCGATCATGAGCACCGAGATCGGGTAGTAGATCATCGGTTTGTCGTAGACCGGCAGGAGCTGCTTCGAGACCGCCCGGGTGACCGGGTGCAGTCGGGTGCCGCTTCCCCCGGCGAGCACGATTCCCTTCACCGGGGGGACTCTAGATGGCGCATCCGCCGTCACTCCTTCGAGTGCCCCGGGTCAACGTGCGATAACGATCCGGTCGCGGCATCCGACACCCCGGTCACGAGCGCATCGCTCACGACAACCACCCAGCGCACCTCCCGGGGGACACCTGTGTCTGCACACCGCCGCACCCGTCGTGCCCGTCCCGTCGTCGGACGGGTCGCCCTCGTCGGGGTCGCGCTCGCCGGCCTGTCCGCCGCCCCCGCGGCCACCGCGGCCGTCTCGGCGCCGCTGCCCGCCGCTCCGCTCGCGGCACCGGTCCACGACGACGACGTCCTCTGGTACGGCCTGCTCTCCGCCGCCGCGCTCGCGGGCGCGGCCGGGGCGCACCAGCTCGTCGGCCGCCCGCGCCGCGCCTGACGGCGGTTCCCCGGGCGGCGCGGTCCCGGGGAACCGCCCGTCTCACGCCGGGAAGGGCACGAGCTCCTCGCGGTGGTGGAACGGGTACGGCACCGGCCCGGCCTGTGCGGCCCGGGCCGCCAGGATCTCCGCGTACTGCGTGCGGGGGTCGACCACGCCGTACTGCGCCCGGGCCTCCGCCGGCTCCCGGACCACGGGGTTCACCGGCACCTGCCCGCGCAGCACGGGCTCGAGGACCGGCACGGTCCGCGGGCTCGCGAGCCGCAGCGCCCACAGCTCGACGTGCCTGCTGGCCGCCGCCAGCCGGACCACGGGGCGGGTCAGGGCGATCGCGACGCGGTCGGTGAGCCCGGACTGCCCGGTGGCGCCGAGCTTGCGCATCCAGCGGGGCATCGTCGCGATGACGGCGCGCCGGACGACGGCGTTGAAGACGAACCGCAGCACCGCGGGCATCTTCTCGGGCAGCACCACGGTGTTCGCGTCGAGCAGGAAGTCCATCATGTCCTGCGCGACCTCGGAGCCGACCAGCCGCGGCCGGTAGGCGGCGAAGTAGGCGCGGATGCCCTCGCGGCTGCGGGGCACGTCGGCGGGGTCGATGGTCTGGAACTCGGCGGCCCGCGCGCACTCCTCCCAGTACTGCGCCTCCTCCGTGGCGCTCAGCTTTCCGGGCCCGAACACCTCATAGGTGTAGAGGATCGAGTGCCACGCGGTGAGGTGGATCCACAGCTGGGACGCCGGGTCGTTGGCGTCGTAGGTCCCGCCGGTCACGGGGTCGTGCCCGATCGCCCGTGAGTGAATCTTCACGAGGGTGTCCGAGGCCCGCAGGACCGACTCGGCGTCGCCGAACTTCACGGTCGCGAAGTACTGCATCGTCCGGTCGTAGCGCAGCTTCGGACGTGCCTTGACCTGCCCGGACTGGTCGACGGACGCGACCAGGTGGGGGTCGAGCTCCTCGATGACGACGGCCCGGAGGAACCCGAGCACGATCGAGGTCGGGTAGCCCCAGACCTTCCACGTCACCGACTCCGGTCCGAAGAACCCGTAGTCCTGCTGCCGTCGAGCCACCGCGCCCACCTCCGTCGCTGAGTACGTGCGACGCAAGGTAATACCGAACACCGAGTAACCGCTACCCCCGGTAAGAGGTACATGCTGTTCTCCGTGACGGAATCGGGGTCGACACCCACCTGGTCGCGGCCGTGCCGACCCACCCGACGTCGGGCGGCGCGACGGCGACGCCGATCCTGCTCGGTCGGTGGGCGGACCCGGCCTACGCTCCGCGGGGAGTCCGGTGCCGATGTCGAGAACGCGCCGGCGGCTCCGTCCCCGGGGTGCGAGCGGCCGGGACGGGCCGCGGCACGACGGAGGAGAACGCCATGAAGTACCTGCTGCTCAAGCACTACCGCGGCGGTCCGGCCCCGGTGCACGGCCGGCCGGAGATGGACCGCTGGACCCCGGCCGAGGTCGACGCGCACATGCAGTACATGAACGACTTCGCGGACCGTCTCCGGGAGACCGGCGAGTTCGTGGACAGCCAGGCCCTCGCCGAGCGGGGCGCCTTCGTGCGCGCCGACGGCCCCGGACGCCCGCCGGTGACCGACGGCCCGTTCGCGGAGACCAAGGACCTCGTCGCCGGGTGGATGGTCATCGACGTCGAGTCGTGGGAGCGGGCGGTCGAGCTCGCCGGCGAGCTGTCGGCCGCCCCGGGGGCCGGGGGCGAGGCGATCGACGAGTGGCTCGAGGTCCGGCCGTTCCTCACCGGCGTCCCGGGGCAGGAGTGAACGAGTCCCTGCTGCGCGAGCTCGTCCCCGCGGTGATCGGCGTCCTCGTGCGGCGCGGCGCGGACTTCGCGTCGGCCGAGGACGCCGTGCAGGAGGCGCTGATCCGGGCGCTCGACACGTGGCCGGACGACCCGCCGCGGGACCCGCGGGCGTGGCTGGTGGCCACCGCGTGGCGCCGGTTCCTCGACGCGGTGCGGTCCGAGTCCGCGCGCCGCGACCGGGAGGACGCGGTGGAGGCCGAGCCGCCCGCCGCGCCGGTGTCGGGCGCCGACGACACGCTGCGGCTGTACTTCCTCTGCGCGCACCCGACGCTGCCGTCGGCCGCCGCCGTCGCGCTGACGCTGCGAGCGGTCGGCGGTCTGACCACGCGCCAGATCGCGGCGGCCCACCTCGTCCCCGAGGCCACGATGGCGCAGCGCATCAGCCGGGCGAAGGCGAAGCTCGCGGGCCTGCCGCTCGACCGGCCCGGGGACCTCGCGACCGTGCTGCGGGTGCTCTACCTCGTGTTCAACGAGGGGTACGGCGGCGAGGTCGACCTGGCGGCGGAGGCGATCCGGCTGACCCGCCAGCTCGCCGCGCTGACCGACGATCCCGAGGTCGCCGGGCTGCTGGCCCTCATGCTGCTCCACCACGCGCGGCGGGCGTCGCGGACGGGGCCCGGAGGACGGCTGGTGCCGCTCGCCGAGCAGGACCGGACCCGGTGGGACACCGCGCTGATCACGGAGGGGGTGGCCGTCCTGCAGGGCGCGCTCGCCCGCGACCGGCTCGGCGAGTACCAGGCCCAGGCCGCGATCGCGGCGCTGCACGCGGACGCCCCGACCGCCGCGGAGACGGACTGGCCGCAGATCGTCGGGTGGTACGACGAGCTGCTCGCGCTCACCGACACGCCCGTGGTCCGGCTCAACCGGGCCGTCGCGGTGGGTGAGGCGGACGGTGCCCACGCGGGGCTGGCGGCGCTGGCCGAGGTCCCGGACGACGTCCCCCGGCGCACCGCGGCGCTCGCCCACCTGCGGATGCGGGCCGGCGACCTCGACGAGGCCGCGGAGCTCTACGCCGCGGCCGCCCGCGCGGCGGGCAGCGTCCCCGAACGGGACCACCTCACCCGGCAGGCCGCCCGCCTGCGGGCGGCGACCCGTCGTCGGGAAGGGCTCAGCGGTAGTTCGTGAACTGCAGGGCGATCCCGAAGTCCTGGCCCTTGAGCAGCGAGATCACGGCCTGCAGGTCGTCCTTCTTCTTCCCGGTGACGCGCAGCTGGTCGTCCTGGATCTGGGCCTGGATGCCCTTCGGGCCCTCGTCGCGGATCACCTTCGTGATCTCCTTGCCCTTCTCCTTGGAGATGCCCTGCACGAGGCTGCCGGTGACCCTGTAGGTCTTGCCGGAGACGGCCGGCTCGCCCACGTCGAACGCCTTGAGCGAGATGTCGCGCCGGACGAGCTTCTCCTTGAACACGTCGATGGCCGCCGTGCAGCGCTCCTCGGTCTCCGACGCGATGGTGATGGCCTCGTCGCCGGCCCAGGCGATCGAGGTGCCCGTACCGCGGAAGTCGTAGCGCTGGGAGAGCTCCTTGGCGGCCTGGTTGAGCGCGTTGTCGACCTCCTGGCGGTCCACCTTGCTCACGACGTCGAACGACGGGTTCGCCATCCGGGGCTCCTCCTCGGGTCTGCGATGACGGCGGGTCGGGTCCGGTCTACACCCACCCCCCGGGTGCGCCCCAGGGGCGCACCGGCTTGTAGTCTTCTCGTCGCCGTCCGGCGAGGCGGTATCCCGGCGGGTTGCCCGAGCGGCCAATGGGAGCGGACTGTAAATCCGTCGCGAAAGCTTCGAAGGTTCGAATCCTTCACCCGCCACACAGAGCCCCTGATCGCGCTGCGGTCGGGGGTTTTGTCGTGTCCGGCCTCTGGCGCTCACTGTCCGTCCAGCGCACGGCCTGTCCGCCGAAAACAGTGTCGTGTAACCTCGGCCCCCGAGGCGTCGCCAGGTCGATTGGCGTAACCTCCTCTATGTCGGTCGTGCCCCCCGCGGCCGGCAACGGCCCCGGGGACACGCCCCCCTGTGTCCCCGGGGCCACCCCTCGCACCGTGCTCCTCACACCGCGTCGTGGCCGCGCTCGCCGGTGCGCACGCGCAGCACGATGTCGACCGGCCGCACCGAGAGCTGGCCGTCCGCGTCGCCGAGGTTCGCCCGGATCTGGTCGATCAGCCGCTCCACCACCTCGTCGTCCACCACGGTCTCGATGCGCAGCCGCGGCACCAGGTCGACGGCGATCCGCGCCCCCTTGTGGACCTCCACGTGCCCGGCCTCGTGGACCCGGACCTCGCTGATCGTCATCCCGAGCACCGCGAGCCGCTCGCACGCCCGGCGGACGTCGTCGAGGGCGTGCGGCCGCACGAGCGCCGTCACCAGCTTCACGTGGGCCTCCTCCGGGTGGTGGGGACCCACGCTAGGCCCTGGCCCGCTCCTGCTGCGACGCTCTGCGGCCGTGTCCGGAACCGTGCTCGTCCTCGGCGGCCGCAGCGAGATCGGGGTAGCCCTCGCGCGGCGCCTCGTCCGCGACGGCCGCGCCGCCACCGTCGTCCTCGCCGCCCGTCGGTCCGACACCCTCGGCGCGGAGGCGGCGTCGCTCGGCGCGGCCCGGGTCGGCACCGTCGAGTTCGACGCCGACGACGTCGCCGCCCACGGCGCGGTCCTCGACCGTGTCGAGCAGGAGTACGGCCCGCCCGACGTCGTGGTGGTCGCCTTCGGGGTGCTCGGCGACCAGCAGCGCGCCGAGTCCGACGCCGGGCACGCCCTCGCGGTGGTGCACACCGACTACGCCGCGCAGGTCGGCGTGCTGACGCGGGTCGCGGCCCGGATGCGGGAGCGCGGCGCCGGCGAGGTCGTCGTGTTCTCGTCGATCGCGGGCTGGCGGGTGCGCCGGGCCAACTACGTCTACGGCTCGGCCAAGGCCGGACTGGACGGCTTCGCGACGGGGCTGGCGGACGCCCTGCGCGGATCGGGCGTGCACCTGACCCTGGTCCGCCCCGGCTTCGTGATCGGCCGGATGACGGCGGACAGCGGCCTGTCGCCCGCGCCGTTGTCGTCCACCCCGGAGCAGGTGGCGGACGCCGTGGCCGACGGGCTGGCGAGGCACCGGGACGTGATCTGGGTGCCCGGCCGGCTCCGCCTGCTCGCCGCCGTCATGCGGCTGCTCCCGGCCGCGGTGTGGCGGCGGATGCCGCGCTGACCGCTCCTCGTGACAGGGAAGCGTCGTTGCTGTCACCCAGTGACAGCAACGACGCTCTCCTGTCGTCCGGGGTGGGCTCAGGAGCGGTGCGTGATCTCGGCCGACGCCCCGGGCCCGAGCTGCAGGCTCGTCACCGGCACGTCGCCGAGGGCCTCGTCGATCGCGGCCAGCGTGTCGGGCGAGAGCTCGATGCCGGCCGCCTTCGCGTTGGCGTGCACCTGCTCGGGACGGGAGGCGCCGACGATCGCGGAGGCGAGCTCCGGCCGGCGGAGCACCCACGCGAGGGCGAGCTCGGCCATCGACAGCCCGGCGCCCTCGGCGACCGGGCGCAGCCGCTGCACCGCCTCGAGGGTGCGGTCGGTGAGCTTCTGCTTGATGAAGCCGTTCATCTCGTCCGACGCGGCCCGGGAGTCGACCGGCACGTCCTCGCCCGGCAGGTACTTCCCGGTGAGGACGCCCTCGGCGAGCGGGGACCAGACGATCTGGGAGATCCCGTTCTCCTGCGAGGTCTGGAACACGCCGTCCTCCGGCGAGCGCCACAGCATCGAGTACTGCGGCTGCGAGGACACGAACGTCACGTCGTCCGGTGCGGCCTCGAGCCCGGCCCGGATCTGGTCGGGCGTCCACTCGCTGAAACCGAGATAGCGGGCCTTGCCGGACCGCACGACCTCGGCCAGGGCCTCCATCGTGTCCTCGATCGGGACGCGGGAGTCGAAGCGGTGGCACTGGTAGAGGTCGACGTGGTCGGTACGCAGCCGCTGCAGCGAGGCGTCGATCTGCTGGGCGATCTGTGCGGGCGACAGGCCGGAGTCGGAGTCCGACATCGGGAAGTAGACCTTGGTGGCGAGCACGTAGTCGTCGCGGCGGTAGTCGGCGAGGATCTCGCCCCAGGCCGTCTCCGCGGCGCCGCAGCCGTAGACGTTCGCGGTGTCGAAGAAGGTGATCCCGGCGTCGAAGGCGGCGCGGGTGCAGGCGGCGGTGGCGTCGGCCTCGACCCCGCCGGAGTAGGTCAGCCAGGAACCGAGGGAGATTTCGGACACCTGGAGGTCGCTGGAACCCAGCTTGCGGAAGCGCACGGATCCGACCCTACGGACCGGCCCCGGCCACCCGCCGTCCGAAGCCCGACGTTACCGTTGACCGGACCGGCTACGCCGTTCGTCGCGCTTGTGCGCCCGGTCGTCGCAGCACCCAGAAACACGGGTGTGAACTCTGTCCGCCGCCACTGGTCCGGGTGACACCTCTCCGACAAGATAGGGGACGTCCGCGGCGGCCGTCGTCCGTCCGCCGGCCACATCCCTCACGTAGGAGGCACCGAGGCGTGACCTTGTTGACCGCACCGCTGCGCCCGCTCGCCGACGTCCTGGACCTCACCTCGGAGGCCGTCGTCGCCCTCGGCACCCTGTCCGTCGGAGCGCTGAGCCTGCTGCTCGCCTCCGACGACGAGGACTATCCTCCACTGCACTCCGTCGAGCGTCCCCGCTCCTGAGTCGTACGCCCTCCTCGGACGCCCGTCCGGACCCCGGTCCGGGCGGGCGTCCGTGCGTCAGCGCTCCTGGAGCATTGCCCGGATCGCCCGCAGCTCGTCGCGGATCTCCACGAGCAGCCCCGGGATCTCGTGGCTGCGCTCCCAGTGCGGGGTGACGTCGATGCCGAGGTCGGCGAGATCGCGCCCGTAGAGCTCCGCGAGCAGCGTGCGGTAGGGCTCCTCGGGCACGGTGCCGTTCTCCCAGCGCGACAGCTGGGTCTTCAGGCTGGCGGCCGACGCGACGTCCACGCGGCCCGCCTCGGCGAGCGCCCGGAGCCGGGCCACCGCCGCCGTCTGCGACCAGCCCTTGTCGCGACGGGCCTCGCGCAGGGTGACCACGATCGCGAGCGTAGACGAGGAGCCGTCAGTCCCGTCCGCGGGTGCGCGTCGCCCGCTTGGGCGCCGGACGGGGCCGTCGCGTCCCGCGTGCGGGCGGCGTGGCGGCGTCGGCGGAAGTGTCCGCGGGGTCGGGTGTCTTCGGGGGCGTCGAGCGCGTCGGGGTCTCCGGGGTGCTCCTCCCGACGGCGGGAAGGGGCCGCCGGGCGGCCCGGCGCGGCCGGCGCGACGGCAGGCCGGACTCGAGGGCGGCCGGCGGGTCGTGGCGGTCGAGGAACGCGCAGAGCGTGGGCCAGAGACGGTCGCGCGAGGCCCGTCCGCACAGCACGCCGAGGTGGCCACCGGGTGCTGTCATCAACGAGGCGTCCGCCGCGGAGAGCACGGTCGAACCGGCCCGCACCGCGCGCGGGGGCACCACGGTGTCGTCCTCGCCCGCGACGAGCAGGACGGGCCGCGCGAGCCGGCCGAGGTCGACCTCGTGCCCGCCGACGTGCACCCGCCCGGACGCGAGTTCCCGGCCGTCGACCATGGCGTGGAAGGAGGCCCCCACCAGACCGGCCTGCGCCCCGACGATCGCCCGCACGTCGTCGATGGCCTCGAGCTGGGCGAGGAAGTCCCGGTCGGCGAGGTGGGAGAGGACGGTCAGCGGGGTGGTGAGGAAGGTCCCGACCGACGCGATCGTCAACGCCTCGGGGATGCCGGGCGGGGTCGGCAGGAGCCCGAGCAGGGTCTGGGCGGTGGCGAGCAGGGGTCCCCCGGCGGCGAGCGCGAGCGGCCGGACCGGCACCCGCTCGGGCACCTGGTCGAGGGCGAAGGGTGTGGCGATCGCGGTGACGGACGCGATCGGCAGGCCGGGGTCGTCGGCGGCGGCGAGCAGCGTCGCCAGCCCGCCGATCGACCAGCCGACGACGTGCACCGGGGCGCCGTCGTGGTGGGCGGAGACGGTGCGGATGACGTGCGGCAGGATGTCGTCGACCCACCGGGCGAGGTCCGCCGGGGACGCGGGGATCGGCGCGTCGTGCCCGACCACGTCCTCGTCGTCGACCTGGTGGACGTGCCGCCCCTCGCCGACGAGGTGCTCGACGAGGCTGCACCCGCGCCGGAGGTCGAACGCGACCCCGCACGCCCCGAGCGGGGACACCAGCAGCACCGGCGCGCCGCGCAGCCGGGCCGTCGGGTGCACCGCGTACCGGTAGGTGCTCACCTGGCCGGCGCGGGCCAGGCCGTGCGCCCGGCCCACGGCCCACGCGTCCGGGTCGCTCGGCCCGGTGTCGATGGCGACCCGGGGCATCCGCCGGAGATCGGCGAGCGGACCCTCGATCACCCGGTCCCGCACGTTGGTCAGGGCGCGGGCGAAGGTCCTCGGAGTGATCACGTCGCCCCCCTCGCCGTCGGTGCGGTGATCGTGCCATCCCGCCGGGCGGTCACGCCGGGCGAGCCGCGTCAGGACTGGCTGACGACCCCGGCCGCGCGCAGCTTCTCGACACGGTCGGCGTCGAGGCCCCAGTCCGTCAGGGCCTCGACCGTGTGCTGACCGGGCAGCGGCGGAGTGGTCGGGGCGGCGCTCGGCGTCCGGTCGAAGCGCGGCGCCGGGGCGGGCTGGCGCACGCCGAAGGCCTCGGTGATCGTGCCGCGGGCCGCGATGTGGGGGTGCGCGGCCGTCTCCTCCATCTCCAGCACCGCGGCGACGCAGGCCTCGGTGGGCTCGAGGTCGGCGGCCCACTCGTCGCGGGTGCGGGTCGCGAACACCTCGGCGAGCCGGGCCGTGAACTCCGGCCAGCGGGAGACGTCCCACTGGTTCGTCGCGATGTCCTCGCCGTCGAGACCGATGCCGGTCATCAGCGCGGCGTAGAACTGTGGCTCGATCGCGCCGACGGCGACGTACTTCCCGTCGGAGCACCGGTAGGTCTCGTAGAACGGGGCCCCGCCGTCGAGCAGGTTCCGGCCGCGCCCGCCGGGCCAGAGCCCCTGGGCCCGCATCCCGTAGATCATCGCCATCTGCAGGGCGCCACCGTCGACGATGGCCGCGTCGACGACCTGGCCCTGCCCGCTCGTCGCCCGCTCGACGAGGGCGCCGAGGACGCCGACGACGAGTAGCATCCCGCCGCCCCCGAAGTCGCCGACGAGGTTCAGGGGGATGCCCGGCGAACCGTCGGGGCCCTCGACGTGGCCGACGACGCCCGCCGTCGCGAGGTAGGTGAGGTCGTGCCCCGCGCGGGAGGCCTGGGGGCCGTCCTGGCCCCACCCGGTCATCCGCCCGTAGACGAGGCGCGGGTTGCGCTCGCGGCACACGTCGGGCCCGATGCCGAGGCGCTCCGCGACGCCGGGACGGAAGCCCTCGAGGAGCACGTCGGCCCCGGCGACCAGGTCGAGGAGCACCTCGACGGCCTCGGGCGACTTGAGGTCGAGCGCGACGGACCGGCGGCTGCGGTTCAGCACGTCCTTGGCCGGGTCCCCGAGTTGCAGTCCGCCGGCCTTCGTGCGGTCGATGCGCAGCACGTCGGCGCCGAGATCCGCGAGCACCATCGCCGCGAACGGGCCGGGTCCGATCCCGGCCACCTCGATCACCTTGACGCCGTCCAGGACACCCATGGCGAGCACCCTAGTTGACAGTCAGCGCTGACCGGAAGTGTCGGTCACGGATACGACGAACGGCCCGTTCGTCACGGGAGAACGTGACGAACGGGCCGTTCGTGGGTCGCGCGAGGGTCAGATCGAGTCGCGGAAGTTCTGGCCCTTCTCCGCCTTCTCGACGAGCGACGCCGGCGGGGTGAACCGGTCGCCGTAGCCCTTGGCGAGGATGCGCGCGCGCTCGACGAAGCCGGGCAGGCCGCCCGGGTAGCCGTCGATGTACTGCGCCACGCCGCCGGTCCAGGCCGGGAAGCCGATGCCCATGATCGAGCCGATGTTGGCGTCGGCGATGGTGTGCAGGACACCCTCGTCGAAGCACTTCACCGTCTCGAGGGCCTCGGCGAAGAGCATCCGCTCCTTCATGTCCTCGAACGGCAGGCCGTCCGAGTCCGTGGCGCCATGAAATTCATCGGCGAGTCCTGTCCAGAGGCGAGTGCGCTTGCCGGACTCGTCGTAGTCGTAGAACCCGGCGCCCGAGGAGCGGCCCTTGCGGCCGAGCTCGACCATCCGGTCGACGATCGGCTCCGAGGGGTGCTCGTCCCAGACACCGCCCGCGGCCTCGACGCCCTTGCGGGTCTCCTGGCGGATCTTCTGGGGCAGCGTGAGCGTCAGCTCGTCCATCAGCTGCAGCGGCGGCGCGGGGTAGCCCGCCTGCGAGCCGGCCTGCTCGATGGCCGCCGGCGACGCGCCCTCGCCCAGCATGGCGATGGCCTCGTTGAGGAACGTCCCGATGACGCGGCTGGTGAAGAACCCGCGCGAGTCGGAGACGACGATCGGGGTCTTGCGGATCTGCAGCGCGATGTCGACGGCCTTCGCCAGCGTGGCGTCGGAGGTCTTCTCGCCGGAGATGATCTCCAGCAGCGGCATCTTGTCGACCGGCGAGAAGAAGTGCAGGCCGACGAAGTCCTCGGGCCGCTCGACCCCGGTCGCGAGATCGGTGATCGGCAGCGTCGAGGTGTTCGACCCGAGCACCGCGTCGGGCGCGAGGTACGGGTAGATCTCGGCGAAGACCTTCTTCTTGAGGTCGGGGCTCTCGAAGACGGCCTCGATGACGAGGTCGGCACCCTGCGCGTCCTCGGGCTTCTCGGTCGGCGTGATCCGGGCGAGGATCGCGTCGGCCTTCTCCTGGGTCTGCTTGCCCCGGGAGACCGCCTTGTCGAGGATCTTCTTCGAGTAGTCCTTGCCCTTCTCGGCGTTCGCGAGCGAGACGTCCTTGAGGACGACCTCGATGCCCGCGACGGCGCACGAGTAGGCGATGCCCGCGCCCATCATCCCGGCGCCGAGCACGACGACCTTGGAGGCGCTGAACTTCTCGTGGCCGTCGGGGCGGGAGCCGCCCTTGGTGATCGACTGCAGGTCGAAGAAGAACGCGTTGATCATGTTCGTCGAGACCTGCCCGACGACGAGGTCGGCGAAGTAGCGCGACTCGATCCTGGCGGCGTTGTCGATGTCGACCTGCGAGCCCTCGACCGCGGCGCACATGATGTTGTACGGCGCCGGCATCGGGGCGTTCTTGAGCTGCTTGCGCAGGTTGGCCGGGAACGCGGGGAGGTTGGCCGCGAACTTCGGCACCGACGGCGTGCCGCCGGGGATCCGGTAGCCCTTGACATCCCACGGCTGCACGGCCTGCGGGTTGGCCTTCACCCACTCCTTGGCCTTGCCGAGCAGCTCCTCGGGGGTGTCGACGACCTCGTCGACGAGGCCCACCTCCTTCGCGGCCGCGGGCGAGCGCTGCTGTCCCTGGAGCAGCACCTGCAGCAGGGCGTCGGCGATGCCGAGCAGCCGCACGGTGCGCACCACGCCGCCGCCCCCGGGCAGCAGACCGAGGGTGACCTCGGGGAGGCCGATCTTCGAGCCCTTGACGTCGAGGGCGATGCGGTGGTGGGTCGCGAGGGCGATCTCGAGGCCGCCGCCGAGCGCGGCGCCGTTGATGGCCGCGACGACCGGCTTGCCGAAGGTCTCCAGACGGCGCAGCGCGGTCTTGATGGCCTGGGACTGGTCGTAGGCCTTCTGGGCCTCCGACGGTCCGTAGTTCCGCAGGTCCTCGAGGTTGCCGCCGGCGAAGAAGGTCTTCTTCGCGCTGGTCAGCACGACGCCCGCGATCGAGTCCTTCTCGGCCTCGAGGCGGCCGAGCGTGGCCTCCAGGTCGGTGCCGAACCGGGCGTTCATGGTGTTGGCCGACGCGTCCGGGTCGTCCATCGTCAGCGTGACGATGCCGTCGCCGTCCTGCTCCCACCGGAACATGTTGTCGCTCACTGCTCTTCGTGCTCCTTCGCTACGAGGTGGTGGTGGGGCGGGATCAGACGCGCTCGATGATGGTGGCGACACCCATGCCGCCGCCGATGCACAGCGTGACGAGGGCGCGGCGCAGGTCGCGGCGCTCGAGCTCGTCGACCATCGTGCCCATGATCATCGCGCCGGTGGCGCCCAGCGGGTGGCCGAGGGCAATGGCGCCGCCCATGACGTTGGTGCGCTCGTGCGGGAAGCCCAGGTCCTTCATGAGCTTCATCGGCACGGCGGCGAACGCCTCGTTGATCTCGAGCAGGTCGATGTCGTCGACCGTGAGGCCGGCCTTCGCGAGCACCTTGTGGCAGGCGGGCGTCGGGCCGGTGAGCATGATCGTCGGGTCGGCGCCGGAGACGGCGGTGGCGACGATGCGGGCGCGCGGGGTGAGGCCGTTCTTCTTGCCGGCCGCCTCGCTGCCGACCAGCACGAGGGCGGCGCCGTCGACGATGCCCGACGAGTTGCCGCCGTGGTGGACGTGGTTGATCTGCTCGACCCAGTGGTACTTCTGCAGCGCGACGGCGTCGAAGCCGCCCATCTCACCGATGCCGGCGAACGACGGCTTGAGGCCGGAGAGGCCCTCCATCGTGGTCTCGCGCATGTGCTCGTCGTGGTCGAGGACCGTCAGGCCGTTGCGGTCCTTGACGGGGACGATCGACTTGTCGAACGCGCCGTCGGCCCAGGCCTTGGCGGCGCGGGTCTGCGACTCCAGCGCGTAGGCGTCCACGTCCTCGCGCGAGAAGCCCTCGAGGGTCGCGATGAGGTCGGCGCCGATGCCCTGCGGCACGAAGCTGGTGGCGAAGTTGGTCTCCGGGTCCATGGCCCACGGCCCGCCGTCGGAGGCCATCGGGACGCGGGACATCGACTCGACGCCGCCGCCGATGATGAGGTCCTCCCAGCCGGAGGCGACGCGCTGCGCGGCCTGGTTCACGGCCTCGAGACCGGAGGCGCAGAAGCGGTTGAGCTGGACGCCGCCCGTGGTGTCGGGGTAGCCCGCGGCGATCGTCGCCGTCTTGGCGATGTCGCCGCCCTGGTCGCCGACCGGCGAGACGCAGCCGAGGACGACGTCCTCCACCTGCTCGGGCTGGAGCTCGGGGTTGCGCGCCTTGAGCTCGTCGAGCAGGCCGACGACCAGCGAGACGGGCTTGACCGAGTGCAGGGACCCGGTCGCCTTCCCCCGTCCGCGCGGGGTGCGGATGGCGTCGTAGATGAATGCCTCGGTCACGGGTGGTGTCCCTTCGTACGGCGTCGAGCACCGGGAGAGCTCCGTGCTCCTGACAGTCATGATGGACTGTTTGTGTCAGGTGTCAACGGGGTCCCGGGTGACGTTACCGGCGGGTAGGGATCGGAGGAAGAGCGCCTCCACCCGGCGCCGCCCGCCACGCCGCACTGACGGTCAACGTTGACCGTCAGGCGTACGGTCGGCGACGATTCGTCGCTGCCGGGCACCCGAGGGGAGGACCGCATGGCCGCAGGGAACGGGGCGAGCGCCGCGGCGTCGTCGTCGGGAGCCGCCGAGACCGGTGCGCGCCGCGGGGCCACGGTCCGACGCTCGCGCGAGCAGCGCACCACCGACAGCCGCCTGCGCATCCTCGACGCCGCGGTCGCGTGTCTGGTCGAGTCCGGCTACGCCGGGACCACGACGTTGACGATCCAGGCGCGGGCCGGGGTCTCCCGCGGGCGCCTGCTGCACCACTTCCCGTCGAAGGAGACGCTGCTCGTCGCGGCCGCCCAGCACCTCGCGGCCACCCGCTTCGCCTCCGACGGCCTGGCCTCGGCCGAGCTGCCCGACCGGGCCGACGACCCGGGCGCCCGCCTCGACCGCATCGTCGACGTCATGTGGGCCACCTACCAGGAGCCCTACTTCTGGGCCTCGACCGAACTCTGGACGGCGGCCCGCACCGACCCCGCGCTCGCCGCGGCGCTGCTGCCCGCCGAGCGGCGGCTCGGCGCCGCCATCCGCCAGACCCTCGACGCCGTGTTCGAGGCGTACGCGGAGCACGAGAACTACCCGATGGTCCGCGAGATGCTGCTGACCGCGATGCGCGGGGTGGCGCTCACGTACGGCTTCGACCCGCGCGAGGCGGCGACCGACCCGCACGTCGCCCAGTGGAAGCAGATGTGCCGGGTCCTCCTGCTCTGAGCTACGGCCCGTCGCGGCGGACCGCCCGCGCGTAGGCCTCCGGCGTGCGTCCGAGCGCCGCGCGGAAGTCCCGGACGAGGTGGGCCTGGTCGGCGTAACCCAGCGCCGCGGCGACCTCGGGCCAGCTGACCCGCGCCCCGTCCCGCACCGCCTCCGCGGCCTCGAGCAGGCGGTACCGCCGGATCACCCACGTCGGCGAGACCCCCGCGCACCGGGCGAACGACCGCTGCAGGCTCCGCCCGCCGATGCCCGACCTGGCCGCGAGGTCGTCCAGGCGGCGGACCTCCCGGTCGGTCTCGGCGACACGCGCGACCGCGGCGACCTCCCGGGCCTGCTCGACGCGGCCGGTGTCGGCGTCGGCCACCTCGGCCACCGCGGCCTCGACGGCCGCGGCGAGCTCGGCCACCCGCGCCGCCTCGTCGTCGGGACCGCCCACCCGCGCGACGAGCGCCGCGCCGTCCAGGCCGACCTCCTCGACGTCGACGACGCGGTCCCGCAGCGCGGCGGCGTCGTCGACGAGGGCGCCGAAGCCCCCGACCGTCGACATCATCGCGACCGTCCAGCCCTGCCCGGCGAGCGCCCGGTCGACCAGGTCGGTCGCCACCCCCGTGACCCGGGCCTCCGGTCCGCGACGACGGGTGCGGGCGTCCGGGGTGCCCACGCTCAGGTTCACGGCGGGGTGGGTGAGCACCTCCTGTCGGTGCTCGACGTCGGCGGGGAGGTTCCAGCGGACGGCCCAGAAGCGGTCGACGAGCCCGTCGAGTCCCGGCGTGGGCGGGTAGCGCGCGAACGCCACGCGCTGTCGCAGCAGCCAGGGGTCGAGGATCCCGCGGCTGTCGCGGTCCACGGGGGCCGGACCGGTCATGGGGGCAGTGTCCTCCGGGGTCCGCCGAGGTGTCGCGGAAGTTCAATCCCGACGGCGGGTCGCGGCGGCAGGCTCCCGGGCCATGACCGACACCCGCAGCCACGTGCACGCCGTCCTCACCGACCTGGCCGCCCTCCTCGACGACGTCGACGGCGACGCGTGGCACGCGCCGACGCCCTGCACCGCGTTCGACGTCGCGGCACTCGCCGACCACGTGGTCGGCTGGTCCACGACGTTCGCGGCCGGCTACGCCGACCCGCAGGGTCGGGCGCCGGCCGGGCCGACCGACGTCGAGGGCGACCGGGCCGACGCGGTCCGGGCCGCGGCGACCGTCCTCGACGAGGCGCTGGCCGGTGGCGCGGCCGGGCGCCCGCTCTCCCTCGGCGAGGCGGCCATGCCGGGGGAGATGGCGCTGTCGATGATCCTCTGGGAGTACCAGGTGCACGGCTGGGACCTGGCCGTGGCGCTGGGCCGGCCGTGGTCGCCGGACGAGCGGGGGCTCGAGGCGTCGCTGGCCTTCGCCCCGATGATGCTGACGCCCGACTACCAGGGCGAGGGCAAGCCGTTCGCGCCGCGGGTGCCGGTGCCCGACGACGCCCCGGCGCTGGATCGGCTTGTCGCGATCTCCGGCCGTGACCCGCAGTGGTCCGCCTGAGGCTCCGCCGGGACAGGAGAGCGTCGTCGCCGTCGTCCGGTGACGGCGACGACGCCCTGTCAGGGACCGGGACGGCTCAGATCAGCGACTTGAGCGTCTCCAGCTGCGAGCGCACGTTCTCGTGCCCGGGGTGGAGCGGCATGATGTTGAGCTGCGTGACCCCGGCCTCGGCGAACTGCTTGAGCTGCGTGCGGACCTCGTCCTCGGTGCCGACCAGCGACACCGCGTGCGCCAGCTCGTCGGGGACGGCCGCCGCCGCCTCCTCCTTCCTGCCCGCGAGGTAGAGGTCCTGGATCTTCTCGGCCTCGTCGACGTAGCCGTACCGCTGCATGAGCTGGTTGTAGAAGTTCTGGTCCTTCGCGCCCATGCCGCCGACGTAGAGGGCCATGGTCGGCTTGACGTACTGCAGCATCTCGCCGGCGCCCGGGCCGATCGCGAGGCCGACCGCGGTCGAGATGCCCAGCGGCCCGAGCTCGGGCGCCCGCTTCGCCTTCCCGGCCGCGAGCGGTTCGCCCCAGATCTCGTGCGCCTTGCCCGGGTGGAAGAACAGCGGCTCCCACACCTGCACGAGCTCCGCGGCCAGCTGCACGTTCTTCGGCCCGAGCGCTGCGAGCAGGATCGGGATGTCGGCGCGCACCGGGTGGTTGATGAGCTTGAGTGGCTTGCCCAGCCCGGTGCCCTTCTCCGGCGCGAGCGGCACCTCGTAGTACCTGCCGGAGTACTGGACCTTCTCCCGGCGCCACACCTGACGGCAGATGTCGACGATCTCGCGGGTGCGGCCGAGCGGGGCGTCGTAGCGGATGCCGTGGAAGCCCTCGATCACCTGCGGGCCGCTGGCCCCGATCCCGAGGGTGAAGCGGCCGTCCGAGACGTAGTCGAGGCCCGCCGCCGTCATCGCCGTGAGCGACGGGGTCCGCGTGTAGATCTGGATGATCCCGCTGGCGAGCTCGAGGTGCTCCGTGCGGGCCGCGATGTAGCCGATCTGGCTGATGGCGTCGAACGTGTACGCCTCGCGGACCGCGACCGCGTCGAGGCCGGCCTTCTCCAGCTCGACGAGCTGATCGACGGTCTCGCGGAACCCCTCACCGCTGTAGGCGAGGCTCATCCCGATCTTCACTGCTCGGTTCCCTTCGACGAACGAGTCGGCACTGACTCAGGCGAGGACGATCCGCCCGATGATCTCCTTCATGATCTCGGTGGTCCCGCCATAGATGGTCTGCACCCGGTTGTCGAGGAACGCCTTGGCCACCGGGTACTCGCGCATGTAGCCGTAGCCGCCGTGCAGCTGGAGGCACTGGTCGATGACCTCCTTGGCGGTCTCCGACGCCCAGTACTTCGCCATGGACGCCTCGGCGGGCCCGAGCGTCTTCGCGTTGAGCTCGGTGATGCAGCGGTCGACGAAGGCGCGGGTGACGGCGAGCTTCGTGGTCAGCTCGGCGACCTTGAACCGCGTGTTCTGCAGCGACGCGATGGGCCGCCCGAACGCGGTGCGCTCCTTGACGTAGGCGATCGTGTCCTCGAGGACCTTCTCGGCCCCGGCGGCCGCGGCGATCGCGATGGAGAGCCGCTCGCGGGGCAGGTTCTGCATCAGGTAGATGAAGCCCTGGCCCTCCTCGCCGAGGAGGTTCGAGGCGGGCACGCGGCAGTCGGTGAACGACAGCTCGGCGGTGTCCTGGGCCTTCATGCCGATCTTGTCGAGGTTGCGTCCCCGCTCGAAGCCCGGGGTGTCGCGCTCGACCGCGATCAGCGAGAAGCCGCGGGACCCGGCGTCGGGATCGGTCTTGGCGACGACGATCACCAGGTCGGACATGATGCCGTTGGTGATGAAGGTCTTCGCGCCGTTGATGACCCACTCGTCGCCGTCGCGGACCGCGCGGGTCTGGATGCCCTGCAGGTCGGAGCCGGTGCCCGGCTCGGTCATGGCGATGGCCGTGATCATCTCGCCCGAGCAGAAGCGCGGCAGCCAGCGCTCCTTCTGCTCCTCGGTGGTGAGCTCGGTGAGATAGGGCGTGACGACGTCGTTCGCGAGCGGGAAGCCCAGCCCGGAGAACCCGCCGCGGGCGATCTCCTCGGACAGGATCCACAGGAACGTCAGGTCGTCGGAGCCGCCGCCGCCGAAGCGCTCCGGGACGTCCAGGCCGAGCAGACCGGTCTTGCCCGCCTGCAGCCAGACCTCCCGGCTGACGTGCCCCTGGCTCTCCCACTCCTCGTGGTGGGGCGCGACCTCCTTCTCCAGGAAGTCGCGCACCATCTCCCGGAACGCCTGGTGTTCGTCGGTGAAGATCGTGCGCTCCACGGGCGTGCTCCTCTCGCGGGGTGTGGCCCCAGCGTCCCCGGACCCAACGGTAACAGTCAAGCCTGACTCTTCCGGCTCCCCGCGCGGGACGGCTACGGTGCCGCAGGCGGTGTGTCGGCGATCACCACGCACCCGTTTCGTCCGATTCCCGCTCCCGAGGAGACGTCGTGACCGCGTCCGCCCCGTTCCGCCTCACCGACGTCGTGCGCGACCACGCCCGCGAGCACGGTGACCGGGTCGCCCTCACCGCCGGCGACACCCGCCTGACCTACGCCGAGCTCGAGGACCGCTCCGCCCGGGTCGCGGGGGGCCTGCGTGCGCTGGGGCTCGGTGAGGGCGGCCGGGTGGTGTGGATCGGCAAGAACGCGACCCCGTTCTTCGAGCTGCTCTTCGGCGCGGCGGCGGTCCGGGCCGCGGTGGCGCCGCTGAACCTGCGGCTCACCCCGGCCGAGCTGATCGACCTGACCGACGACGCCGAGGCGGGCCTCGTCGTCCTGGGCCCGGAGTTCGCGGGCCTCCGCGAGAAGCTCGGTGAGCGGGAGGTCCTCGTCGTCGGGGAGGACTACGAGGCGTGGGTCGACGGCCTGACCGACCGGGTGGACCCGTCGCCGGACGCGCAGGACGACGACGCGGTGCTGCAGCTCTACACCTCCGGCACCACGGGGCGGGCCAAGGGCGTGCTGCTCGCGCACGGCAACTTCTCCGCGCTGCTCTCGGTCGGCGGGCACTGGGGCTTCGACGACGACTCGGTCGGCCTCTGCGCGATGCCGCTCTTCCACATCGGCGGCTCGGGCTTCGCGCTGGTGTGCCTGTCCTTCGGGGCCCGCGTGGTGCTCGTCGCCGACATCGTCCCCGAGCAGCTGCTCGACACCATGGAGCAGGAGCGCGTCTCGAACGCGTTCCTCGTGCCCGCCGTGCTGCAGATGCTCTGCGGCGTCCCCGGCGCGGCCGACCGCGACTGGTCCCGGCTGCGTGCGGTGGCCTACGGCGCGTCGCCGATCACCGGCACGGTGCTGAACACGGTGCTCGAGACGTTCAAGGCGCCGCTGTTCCAGGTGTACGGCGCCACCGAGACCACCGGCGCGATCACCCAGCTCGACCCCGAGGACCACGACCCGGACGGTCCGCGCGCCCACCTGATGCGCTCGGCCGGCAAGGCCTACCCGTGGGTGGAGCTCAAGATCGTGCGCGACGAGGAGGACCTCGGGCCGAACGAGATCGGGGAGGTGTACATCCGCTCCGCGCAGGTGACGGCGGGCTACTGGCGGCGCCCGGAGGAGACGGAGAAGGCGCTCACCCCCGACGGCTGGCTCCGCACGGGCGACGGCGGCTACCTCGACGAGGAGGGCTACCTGTTCCTGACCGACCGGATCAAGGACATGATCGTCACCGGCGCGGAGAACGTGTACCCGATCGAGGTGGAGAACGTCGTCGCGCAGCACCCCGCCGTCGCCGACGTGGCCGTGATCGGCGTGCCCCACGAGAAGTGGGGCGAGGAGGTCAAGGCGGTCGTCGTCGCGCACGAGGGCCGGACGATCGACCCCGACGAGCTCGTGGCGTGGACCAAGGAGCGCATCGCGGGCTTCAAGCGGCCCCGCTCGGTGGACGTCGTCGACGCGCTGCCCCGCAACGCGACGGGCAAGATCCTCAAGAAGGACCTGCGCGCGCAGTACGGCGGCGAGCCTTCCTGACGTCGGGTCGCCCCCGCTGCGCGGGCCGGTGCCGCCGGCTCCGGTGCCGGAGTGCCACCGACACCGAGATCACGCGCCGCGGGCGACTCCGATCGTCACTCGAACGTCGCCGTCCGGGTACAGGGCGGCTGATGTGACGTCGGTCGCGTCCGTACCGTAGTTCATGTTACGGTGGCTCGACGTCGTCGTTCCGAACGGAGGCACTCATGAAGATCGTCGTGGACTACGACCGGTGCAGCGGGCTGGGCATGTGCGAGTCGATCGCGCCGGACGTCTTCGAGGTCGAGGACGACGGGTCGCTGACCCTGCACCTCACCGAGGTGCCGGACGGTCGCGAGGACGAGATCCGGCAGGCCTGCGAGGCGTGCCCCACCGAGGCGCTCTCTCTGCAGGACTGACCGCCGCACCGCCCCGCCCGCGCCCCCGCCGCCCACCACCACGCTCCGCGGCGGGGGTCCGCCACCGCCGACGGACGCGAGGAGTCGACCCCACCATGACCACTGCCCCCGACCAGCTCGACCTGTCGTCGCTCGACTTCTGGTCGCGGTCGACCGCCGAGCGCGAGGAGACGTTCGCCCCGCTCCGGACGGAGGCCCCGGTCAGCTGGCACCCCGCGCCCGAGGGCGTCATGGGCAGACCCGAGGGCGAGGGCGGGTTCTGGGCCGTCGTCCGCCACGCCGACATCGCGTACGTCTCCAAGAACCCGAAGCTGTTCTGCTCGCGGCAGGGCGTCCAGTTCCAGGACGCGCCGCCGGATCTGCTGGAGGCCAGCCAGTCGTTCCTCGCGATGGACTCGCCGCGGCACACCCAACTGCGCAAGATCGTCGGCTCGGCGTTCACCCCGAAGCGGATCGCGAAGCTCGAGGACACGATCGCGGCGCGGGCCGCGACGATCGTCGACGAGATGCTGGAGCACGGGGACGGCGACTTCGTCCAGCTCGTCTGTCGACGCCTCCCGATGGCGATGATCTACGACATGATGGGACTGCCCGTCGAGCAGCAGAGCGACCTCGCCGAGGCCGCCGACCTGCTGGTGTCGGCGAACGACGCCGAGGTCCGGGCCGCCCACGGCGTCGACGACCCGCTGGAGCTCATGGGCCAGGCCATGTTCGCGCTGACCGGACCGGGCCTGCAGCTCGCCGAGGAGCGCCGCGCGCACCCGCAGGACGACCTCATGACCGCCCTCGTGCAGGCCGAGGTCGACGGGCAGCGGCTGACCGACGCGGAGATCGGCGCCTTCTTCGTGCTGCTCTCGGTCGCCGGCAACGACACGACCCGCAACACCATCGCCCACACCGCCGTCGCGCTGACCGAGTTCCGCGACGAACGCCGCCGTCTCGCCGCCGACCCCGACGCGCTGATGGGGACCGCGGTCGAGGAGATGGTCCGCTGGGCCTCCCCGGTGCTGACGTTCCGCCGCACGGCCACGGAGGACACCGAGCTCGGCGGGCAGCGGATCGCGGCGGGCGACAAGGTCGTCATGTTCTACGAGTCCGGCAACCGCGACACCGAGGTGTTCGCCGACCCGCTGCGGTTCGACGTCGGCCGTGACCCGAACCCGCACCAGGGCTTCGGTGGCGGTGGGCCGCACTTCTGCATGGGCAACCAGCTCGCCCGCACCCAGCTGCGTGAGGTCTGGCGGCGCCTGCTCGCCGTCGTGCCCGACTTCGAGGTCGGCGAGCCCGCCCGTCTGACGAGCAACTTCGTCAACGCGGTGAAGTCCCTGCCGATCCAGCTCCACCGCTGACGGCGCGGGCCCGGCGGTCGCGGCCGTCGGACCCGCCCGCCGTCAGGCCCCGACGCGCTCGTCGTAGGCCCGGCGCGCGTCAACGTCGGCGCGGGCGAGCACCTTCGCCGCCCCGAGCAGGCCGGAGAGACCGTCGCGCACCGCGCGCGGCAGGAGGGTCATCGCCACGTACAGCGGGCGGCCCGTGGACGGGACCCAGGTCTCGAAGCGCGGGCGGCGGATCACCGCCACGATCGCCTCGGCCACCTCCTCGGCGCTCACGGTGCGCTGCCCCGTGACCGTCCCCAGCCCGGAGCCGAGCTCGGTCGAGACGATCATCGGGATCACCACCGACGCGTCCACCCCGGTGCCCTCGAGTTCCGAGCGCAGGGCCTCGGTGAGCCCGACGACGGCGTACTTCGTCGCGCTGTAGGTGGCGGCGCCCGCGAGCGCGACCCGACCGACCGCGGACGACACGTTGACGATGTGACCGCGACCGCGGGCGACCATCGCGGGGGCGGCGAGCTTCACGCCGTGCAGCACGCCGTGCAGGTTCACGTCGACGATGCGGCGGGCGCGGGCGTCGGTCTCGTCCACGAGCGGGCCGAGCGGCATGATCCCGGCGTTGTTGACGAGCACGTCGACCGGCCCCAGGGCGGTGGTGACCGCCTCCAGGAAGGCCGCGAACGACGCCCGATCGGCGACGTCGAGCGGCAGGCCCACGACGCGGGTCCCGGTCGGGTCGACCCCGGTCGCCACCGCGGCGGTGTGCTCGGCGTCGAGGTCCCCGATCGCGACGAGGGCGCCGCGGGCCACCAGCGCCCGCGCGGTCGCGAGCCCGATGCCGCGGGCCCCTCCGGTGACGGCGACGACGAGTCCGGTGAGATCGGGGTGGCGCGACACGGGGGTCCTCTCGCAGATGGGGTCAGTCGGTCGACACGCGGCGCTCGAGCGCCGCGGTGGCATGGCCGCGGACGAGGACCTCGAACTGGTCGAGCTGCGCGGCGAGGTCCACGGGCGGGCCGGAGTGGTGCAGCTGCTGGTGGCCGACGAGCACGCTGAGCGCGACCTCGGCGAGCGTCGCGGTCAGCTCCTCGTCGGCGATCAGCGGGGCGAGCACCTCGCGCAGGGCGTCGCGGCGCAGGTCGTCGACGCGCTGCTGGGCCGCGGCGACGACCTCGTCGGTGCCGGCCCACCGCCGGATGGCCGTCTCGGCCTCGTGCGGGACGGTCAGGGCGAGCCGTTTCATCAGCTCCACCCGCTCGACGGGGTCGGACTCGCGGCGCACCAGCTCCACCAGCCGGTGCACCTCCTCCTGCGTCCAGTGCTCGAGCAGACCCGCGACGAAGCCGTCCCAGTTGCCGAAGTGGTGGTAGAAGCTCCCGCTGGTCACGCCCACCTCGCGGCACAGGCGACCGATCCGGAGGGCGGGCAGCCCGGGGCCCGCGAGCAGGCGCATCGCGGCGGCGAAGTAGGTCTCGGGGGACGCCGTCCGGGACATGCCGGGCTCCTTCCCACGGTCTTGATCCACGGCCGTAACGCACTATACGTTGTGGTTCCGCCCCCGGGCGTGCCGTCGAGGAGGACGTCGATGTCGGAGGACCTGGCCGAGCGGGCCCCCGCCCGCACCACCGTCGGGGACGCGGTCCGCAGTGCCCGGGCGGCGTACGACTCGGGACGCACCCGCCCGTTGCGCTGGCGCCGGACGCAGCTCGCCGCCCTCGAACGCCTGCTCGCCGAGGCCGAGGAGGAGCTCGTCGCCGCGCTCGCGGCCGACCTCGGGCGCCCGGCGGTCGACGCGTGGCTGGCGGACCTGTCGTCGACCGCGGCCGAGTCGCGCCACGCCCGCCGCCACCTCGGGTGGTGGGCCCGCACGCGGGTGACCGGCGTGCCGGTGGGCGTGGTACCCGCCGTCGGGACCTGGCGCCCGGAGCCGCTGGGCGTCGTGGCGATCATCGGGCCCTGGAACTACCCGGTGTACCTGACGCTCGCCCCGCTGGTCGCGGCCCTCGCCGCGGGGAACACCGCGGTGCTCAAGCCGAGCGAGTACGCCCCCGCGACGGCCGCCGCGCTGGAGCGGCTGGTGCCCCGGTACCTCGACCCGCAGGCCGTGACGGTGGTGCAGGGCGGCCCGGCCGAGACCCAGGAGCTGATCGGCGCCGGGGTGGACCACGTCTTCTTCACCGGGAGCCCCGAGGTGGGGGCGGAGGTCATGGCGACCGCCGCCCGCACACTGACCCCGGTCACGTTGGAGCTCGGGGGCAAGAGCCCGACGATCGTCGACGCGAGCGCCGACGTCGCGGTCGCCGCCCGCCGCGTGGCCTGGACGAAGCTCATGAACTCCGGGCAGACCTGCGTCGCGCCCGACTACGTCCTCGTGCACCGCGACGTCGTCGACGCCTTCCTCGCCGGGTTCACCGCGGCAGCCCGGGAGATGCGGGAGGGCGACCTCGCGATGCGGGTGGTCGACGACCGTCACGGCGCCCGCGTCCGCGGCCTGCTCGCCGGCCACGGGGGCCGCGTGGTCCTGGGCGGCGACACCGGGGTCACGACGGCAGGCGCGGGCGACCTGGCGGGCCCCGGCGTGGACCTCACCGTCGTCCTCGACCCGGACCCCGACTCGGCCCTCATGCGCGAGGAGATCTTCGGCCCGGTCCTGCCGGTGCTCACCGTCGACTCGATGGACGAGGCGATCGCGTTCCTCGCGGCCCGGCCCCGACCGCTCGCGACCTACGTCTTCTCCCGGACCCGCGCGACGGTCGAGGCCGTCCGGGACCGGATCGCGACCGGCGGGATCGTCACCAACCACACGATGTTCCACGTGCTCGTCCCGCAGCTGCCCTTCGGCGGCATCGGGCGCAGCGGCATGGGCGCCTACCACGGCAAGTGGGGCTTCGAGGCCCTCAGCCACCGGCGCCCCACGCTCGTCAAGCCGACCTGGCCCGACCCGTCCCTGGTCTACCCGCCGTACGCGGAGTCGACGAGGAAGCTGCTCCGGAAGATCTTCTAGGAGGCCCCGCGTGTTCCCCGGTACCTTCGCCGCCTCCGCCCCGGAGCGGCCCGCCGTCCTCGTCGCCGAGACCGGCGAGACCCTCACCTACGCCGAACTCGACCGCGAGTCGACCCGGCTGGCCCGCGCCCTGCACGACCAGGGCCTGCGCCGCGGCGACGTCGTGGCCATGCTGGCGGACAACACGCCGTGGGCCTTCGTCGTCTACTGGGCCGCCCAGCGCTCCGGGCTCTACATCACGGCCATCAACCACCACCTCGCGCCCGACGAGGCCGCCTACATCGTCGACGACTGCGGCGCCCGCGTGCTCGTGGTCGCCGGGCGGCGGCGGGCGCTGCGCGAGCTCGCCGTCGCCCTGCTCGACCGCACCCCGGGGGTCGAGCAGCGGATCTCCCTCGACGGCGCCCTCGACGGGTACGCCGACGGTGCGGCGCTGCTGGCCGCCACCTCGGCCGGGCCGCTGGCCGACCAGCCCCGCGGTGCCGACATGCTCTACTCCTCGGGGACCACCGGCCGGCCCAAGGGCATCAAGCCACCGCTGCCCGACCGACAGGTCGACGAGCCCGGCGACCTGATGCTCGCGGTGTTCGGCCGGTTGTACGGCTTCGACGAGGACACGGTCTACCTCTCCCCGGCGCCGGTGTACCACGCCGCGCCGCTGCGGTACTGCGGGATGATCCAGTCGACCGGCGGCACCGCGGTGCTGATGCAGCGCTTCGACCCCGAGGCCGCCCTGGCGGCGATCGCCCGCCACCGCGTCACCCACGGGCAGTTCGTGCCGACGATGTTCGTGCGTCTGCTGAAGCTGCCGCAGGAGACCCGGGACGCCTACGACGTGTCGAGCCTGCGGGTGGTGGTGCACGCCGCGGCCCCGTGCCCGGTCGACGTGAAGCGGGCGATGATCGACTGGTGGGGCCCGGTGCTGCAGGAGTACTACGCCTCCACCGAGGCCAACGGCGTCACGCTGATCGACTCGCCGACGTGGTTGACCCACCCCGGCTCGGTCGGGCGCGCAGCGCTCGGCGTCCTGCACATCTGCGACGACGACGGGCGCGAGGTGCCGACCGGCGACGTCGGGACGGTGTACTTCGAGCGCGAGGAGGTGCCGTTCGCCTACCACAACGACGAGGCGAAGACGCGCGCCGCGCAGCACCCGGAGCACCCCACCTGGACGACGACCGGCGACCTCGGCCGCGTCGACGACGAGGGCTTCCTGTACCTCACCGACCGCAAGAGCTTCATGATCATCTCCGGCGGGGTGAACATCTACCCGCAGGAGATCGAGGACGCCCTCGCGCTGCACCCGCGGGTGCTCGACGTGGCCGTCGTCGGGGTCCCCGACGAGGACATGGGCGAGTCGGTGCTCGCCGTCGTCACCCCGGAGGGGGAGCCGTCGGACGATCTGGCCGAGGAGCTGCTCGAGCACCTCCGCGGACGGATCGCGGGCTACAAGGTGCCGCGTCGGCTCGTGTTCGACGACGACCTGCCGCGCACGCCCACCGGCAAGCTGGTCAAGGGACAGCTGCGGGAGCGCTACGCCGCGGCCGGTGCGGTGTGAGCACCTCTCCGGCCACCTCCCCGGTCACGGACGCTCACCGTGGCGGGGCCGGCTCGCCGCTGGTCCTGCTGCACGGCGCGTCGGTCTCCTGGCGCTGCTGGGAGCCGGTGCTCGCGCCGCTCGAGCGGGAGCACCGCGTGTTCGCGCCGACGATGCCCGGGCACCGCGGCGGCCCGCACTGGGACACCGCGGCCGGCCCGTTCTCGATCGACCGGCTCGCGGACGGCGTCTGCGCCCAGCTCGACGCCGAGGGCATCGACACCGCCCACGTCGTCGGGAACTCCCTCGGCGGCTGGGTGGCGATCGAACTGGTCCGCCGCGGCCGTGCCCGTTCGGCGGTGGCGCTGTCGCCCGCCGGGGCGTGGCGCTCGGGCTGGGACCTGCGCCGCCTGCTCTGGACGTTCCGGGTGCTGCGGGTCGTCTCCCGCCCCTCGTTCGCGCCCCTGCTCGCCGGGAGCCCGGCCCTGCGCCGGGCCCTGCTGCGCAAGACCATGGAGCACGGCGAGCGGGTCGGCCCCCACCTCGTCCCGGACATGATCGCCGACGTCCGGGGGTGCGACGTCCTGCTGCCGCTGCTCGACGCGGCCGTCGCGCACGGGACCACGCGGGTGCTGCGCGACCTGCCGTGCCCGGTCCGGATCGCCTGGGCCGAGCACGACCGGATGATCCCGTGGCGCGCGTTCGGCGCCCCGATGCGCCGGGTCGTCCCCGACGCCGAGTTCGTGCGTCTCCCCGGCGTCGGCCACGTGCCGATGTGGGACGACCCCGACCTCGTCGTCGACACCGTCCTCGGGGTCACCCGGACCGCCGACCCCACGGAGAAGGCCCTCGCATGACCCTCGTCCCCCCGCAGGACGCCCTGTTCCTCCTCGGCGAGTCCCGCGAGAACCCGACCCACGTCACCGCCCTGCAGATCCTCCGGCCCCCGGCGGACGCCGGCGAGGACTGGCTCGACGAGCTGTACGCCACCCTCGTCGACCCCACCGACGTGAAGAGCGCCTTCGCCCGCAAGCCCGTCCGGTCGCTCGCGACGGCGGGGGCGTGGAGCTGGGAGCCCGACGAGGACTTCGACGTCGCGAGCCACGTCCGGCGCACCGCCCTCCCGGCGCCCGGCCGCGTGCGCGAACTCCTCGAGCACGTCTCGGCGCTGCACGCCCGGCTGCTCGACCGCAGCCGTCCGCTGTGGGAGGCCGAGCTGGTCACCGGGCTCGCCGACGGTCGCTTCGCGTTGATCACCAAGCTGCACCACTCGCTGTTCGACGGCATCACCCTGAGCCGGCACATCGTCTCCGGGCTGGCGTTCGACCCCGACACCCGCGGCTGTCGGCCGCCGTGGCGGCGCAACCCGCAGAGCCGGCCCCACCCGTCGTCGGGAAGGGAGCAGGGCGGTGGGACCGTCGGCGACCTGATCCGCGGCGCCGCCGAGATGGCCGGGGGCGTCGTCGGCGGCCTCCCGGCCCTGGCGAAGGCGCTGGCGCAGGTCGCGACGGGGGACGTCGGGGTCGCCTTCCAGGCCCCGCACACCCGGTTCAACGACCGCCTCTCCGGGCAACGCCGCTTCGCCGGCCAGAGCTGGGCGTACGCGCGCCTCGCCGACGTGGCGAAGCGCCACGAGGTGACCGTCAACGACGTCGGGCTCGCGATGTCGTCCGGGGCGCTGCGGGCCTACCTGGACGAGCTCGGGGAACTGCCGGCGAGCTCGCTCGTGGCGATGGTGCCGGTGTCGCTGCGGGGCACGGACACGCGCGCCGAGGCGACCTCGGGGAACTCCTGGGGCTCGGTCTACTGCGTGCTGGGCACGGATCTCGCGGACCCCGCCGCGCGGCTGGCCAAGGTCCACGCCTCCATGACGCAGGGCAAGGCCGCGCTGCGCTCGCTCGACCCCGTGACGTCGGTGGCGCTCAACGTGGCCACGATGGGGCTGGCGGCCCTCCCGACGCTGCGGATGCTGCCGATGCCGCCCCGGCCCGTGGTCAACCTGATCATCTCGAACGTGCCCTCGACCGACGAGAAGCAGTACTTCGACGGCGCCGAGGTGACCGACAACTACCCGGTCTCGATGGTCGCCGACGGGCAGGCCCTCAACATCACGCTCCTGCGCTACGCCGACCAGATGGCCTTCGGGCTGACGGGCTGCCCGCGCGCGGTGCCGCACCTGCAGCGCCTGCTCGGCCACCTCGACACCGCGCTGCGCGAGCTGGAGTCGATCTAGTCCCTCGCGCGTTCCCCGACGTGCTCCAGGACGAGCTCGGCCAGCTCGTCCGGGGCCTCGTCCGGAATCCAGTGCGAGATCCCGGGGAGCACGGCGAGCCGGTGGGGCGCGAGCACGAACCGCTCGTTGTTCTCGACGGCGGCGCGGGTGATGAACCCGTCGCCGTCGCTCCACACCTGCAGGGCCGGGCGCTGGACCGGGCGCCGGGTGTAGCCCGGCGCCGCGAACGGCAGCGCGCGGTACCAGTTGAGCGGACCCGTGACGTGCCCGGCGAGGGCGGCGGCGTCCCGCGCGGCGTGGTCCCGGGTGGCGCCGGTACGGCGCAGGATCGCCGCGAAACGCCGCTCGTCGCCGAGCAGCAGCTCGGGCAGGCGGGGGAGCTGGAAGGCCCCCATGTACCAGGAGTGGGGCAGCTGCGGGCCCGCGTACATCGCGCGCAGGAACGCCGCCGGGTGCGGGACCGACACGCCCGTGACCGTGCGCACGAGCTCGGGCCGGTGGGCGGCCAGGGCCCAGGCCACCACCGCGCCCCAGTCGTGCCCGACCACGTGCACCGATCCGGCGCCGGACGACTCGATCAGGGCGGCCGCGTCGTCGACCAGGTGCTCGATCCGGTAGGCCCGCCGGCCGGCGGGGCGGGCACCGGGGGAGTAGCCCCGCTGGTCCGGCGCGAGCGTGCGCAGCCCCGCGTCGTGCAGGCGGGCGGCGACCGGCGCCCAGGACGCCGACGTCTGCGGGAAGCCGTGGAGCAGCAGCACCGTCGTGTCGGCGTCCGCCGGCCCGGCGTCGACGACGTCGAAGCGCAATGCGCCGTGCGTGAACGCGGTCATCCGGGTCATGGTCGACATCGTGCCGGAGCCGACCCCGCGACACGTCCCGGGATGCACCTCCGCGCGGGCATGGTCACGTTACGGTCGGCGCGCGCCCGATCCGGGTGGCTGGTGCCGACCGGCGGAAGGACGCGATGAACCCGCGTGTGCGACTCCTGATCATCCTGGTCGTCGTCGCGATCGTGCTCTACTTCGTCATCGCCCAGCCGGACAACGCCGCCGCCCTGGTGCGCAACGTCCTGGCCGCCATCGGCCAAGCGGTCGAGCAGATCATCCGGTTCTTCCGTCAGCTCACGGCCTGATCCCGGGGCGTGAGGATCCGCCGGACCAGGTGCATGGCGAGCACCACCGAGCGCTCGCGGACGTCGCCGCGGTCACCGGGGAGAACCGGGTCGCGGACAATCTCGGTGCCGTCGGCGGTGCGCACGCAGAAGCAGACGTAGCCCACCGGCTTCGCCTCGGTGCCACCGCCCGGGCCCGCGATCCCGGAGATGGCCACGGCCACGTCCACGCCGAACCGGTCGATCGCCCCCCGGGCCATCGCCTGCACGGCCTGGGTGGAGACCGCGCCGTGCGTGTCGAGGACCTGCTGCGGGACCCCGAGCAGGTGCGCCTTCGCCTCGTTCGAGTAGGAGACGATGCCGCCCTGGACGTGCGCGGACGCGCCGGCCGGTGCGGTCAGGCGGCCCGCCAGCAGGCCGCCGGTGCAGGACTCCGCGGTGGCGATGGTGTGCCCGGAGAGCAGGTCGAAGAGGATCTCGTCGATCGTCTCGCCGGTGCGGGAGAACACCGCGGACCCGTGGCGGGCGTCGATCTCGGCGACGACCGCGTCGTGCGCGACCGCGGCGGCCTCGTCGCCCGGCGCCCGGCGCAGGTCGACCTCGAGGGTGAAGTCCCGCAGGCAGGTGGTGATCTCGAGCGGGGTGATGTCGGTGCGCTCGCCGACGGCCCGCAGGGTCGCGGCGATCTCCGACTCCGGCACCCCGAACAGTCGCAGGTGGGTCTCCGCGAACGGCTCGGTGCGTTCGAGGAGGGCCTGCATCGGCCCGGACGCGACGGCGTCGTCCCACATGCCCTGGACCTCGCGCGGCGGCCCGGGGAGCACCAGCACCGTGGGACGGAACCCGTCGCCGGGGGGCACGGCCAGGCCGGGCGCGGTGCCGACCGGGGGGATCGCGGAGGCGCCGCGGGGCACCATGGCCTGCTTGCGGTTCGCGTCCGCGAGGGCGTCCGCGTCCCAGCGCAGGCGGTCGGCGAAGCGGGCGATGATGTCGCCGACCACCTTCTCCATGTGCTCGTCGAGCTCCAGCGGGCGGCCCGTGAGATCGGCGACGACCGCCGCCGTGAGGTCGTCGGCGGTGGGCCCGAGTCCCCCGCTGGTCACCACCAGGTCGACCTCGGCGAGCGACCGGAGCGCCGCCGCCATCTCCTCCGGACGGTCGCCGACCAGGACGATCTCGGTGACGTCGATCCCGAGCCGGCCCAGCCGCTCGGCGATCCAGGGCCCGTTCGCGTCCCTCACCCGGCCCGCGAGCAACTCGCTGCCGGTGGCGACGATGCCCGCCGTGACCCGTGCTCCCGCGGCCATCCGCTCCTCCTCGTCGACGACGCTCGAGACCGTCCCGGTCATCCCACCAGGGAGGCGCCGGCTCCGCCGGACGGCGGTGACGACGCCAGGTGGTGCGCACGTTGCTCCGTACGGTGATCGAGCTGGTCGCTCGACGAACTTCTTGGCCGGGATTGGTTCCTCTGGGTGATATACGGCGCCCCAGATCCGTCAGGATTCTTGCGTAGAGTGAGCGGGTACCTGATGGGGTGACGCTGCAGCGTCATGGGCGGGCGGAGGTGAGTGCGGTGACGCCGACGAGCCGTCCGACGCTCCCCTCGGCGCGGCCGGTCACGGTCGCCGGGGTCCGGCGGTGAGCGACCCGGTCCTCGGCGGCGTCACGCTGATCGCGGTCGGTCTGCTCGTCGTGGTGGTGGTCCTGCTCCGCGCGGCCCGACGTCGACGCTCGTCCGACCTCCGGACCCTGGGCGCGGTCGGCCGGGCCCTCGCTGCCCACGCCGGACGCCGGGGGGCGGCCGACGGTCGGGTCGCCGCACGGGCCGTCGCCGAGGCCCTACGGGCGCGCTACGACGCCCGCCGCGTGGTGCTGGCGGTCGCCTCGCTCGTCGAGTACGCCGGAACGCCACTGCCCGAGGACCTGCGCGCGGTCGACCTGGTGGCGCCCGACGAGGCGTTCGGCTGGGCCCGGGGCGCGTCCCGCTGGCACCGCCGGGCCGCCCCGCCCGCGGTGCGCGGCTGGATGTCGGCCCGGGAGGCGACCGAGGTGCTCGTCGCCCCCGTCGCGGCCCCGGAGCTCCACGACGGCGCGGGCGAGCCGATGTCGTCCCCGGCGGTGCGCGCCCGGCGCGGGGTCATCGAGATCCACGATCCGGGTCGCGGCAGGACGCGTCGGCGGGGCGCGCGGCGCCGCCCGGTGCCGTCGGTGGTGCGGGGCGAACTGGCCCTGCTCGCGACCATCGCCCGCCAGGTCGGCGCCGAGGTGGAGAACACCCGCCTCGAGGCCCGGTTGCGGCGCGACGCCCATCGCGATCCCCAGACCCGGCTGCTCAACCGGTCGGGCTTCCTCCAGGCGTGCGCCCGGGAGGTCGGGAACGGCACGGGTGCGGTCGCGGTCGTGTCCTTCGGCCTCCTCGACCAGGTCAACGACACCCTCGGTCACGCCGGCGGCGAGCACTTCGTCGCGCTGGCGGCGCGTCGGCTCCAGGAGGTGTGCGAGAGCCCGCGCGCCGCGAGCGTCGCGCCGGGCGCACGCCTGGCCGCGCGGCTCGAGGGCGACACCTTCGCGGTCGTCGTCGCGGGCGTCGACCCGGCGACCGCGAGGAGCAGCGCCGAGGAGATGCGCGAGCACCTCGTCCGGCCGTTGGTGCTCGAGGGCATCCCCTTCGAGGCGCCGGTGCTGGTGGGCGTGGCGGCGGCCGGCGTCCCCGGCCTCGCGGCGGAGCGTGACCCCCACGTGATCGCCGCCCGCCTGCTCGCCCGGGCGGACGTCGCCCTGTCCGCGGCGCGCGGTGCGGGCCCGGTGCGCTGCTACGAACCGAGCATGGGGGAGCGGGCCGACCGCCGGCTCGCCGTCATCCGCGGCTTCGGGCCCGCCGTCGCCGACGGGCACCTGCGGGTGCACTACCAGCCCACCGTCTCGCTCGAGGGTCGGACGGTGCTCGGGGTGGAGGCGCTCGCGCGCTGGGAGCACCCGGAGCTGGGTCCGCTGCTCCCCGACGAGTTCGTGCCCGTCCTGGAGGCCACCGGGCAGATCGGCGGCCTCACGCAGTTCGTGCTCGACGAGGCCCTCACCGCGGCCCGGCGCTGGCTCGACCGGGGCCGGCGGCTCTCGGTCGCGGTCAACCTGTCGGTGGGGTCGCTGGACGACGACTTCCCGGAGATCGTCGCCGCGGCGCTCGCCCGCCACGGGGTGCCCCCCGAGCTGCTCACGCTCGAGGTGACCGAGAGCGGCGTCTCGGTGGAGCGCGACCACGCCCTCCCGGCCCTGCGCCGGCTGCACGCGCTCGGGTGCCGGCTCGCCGTCGACGACTTCGGGACCGGGCAGTCCTCGCTGGCCCACCTGCGCCGGCTGCCGGTCGACACCGTCAAGATCGACAAGAGCTTCGTGCTCGGGATGGGCACGGAGTCCGGTGACGTCGCCGTCGTGCGGGCCATCGTCGAGATGGGGCACACGCTGGGCCTCACCGTGGTCGCGGAGGGCGTGGAGAGCGCCACCGTTCGCACCGCCCTCGCGGAGATGGGGTGCGACGTGGCCCAGGGCTACCTGGTGTCCAAGCCGCTGCCGGCGGGGTGCCTGGAGCGGTGGTTGGACGCGCTCGTCGAGGCGGGGGGTGGTCCGCAGGGAGGCGAAGGAGGCCCTGTACGCTGGTTACCGCCCGCAGAGACGGCTCCCGGCACCACCGGGGCGGCCTGATCCGGCGGGAGGACTGGCCCCTTTAGCTCAGTCGGCAGAGCGTCTCCATGGTAAGGAGAAGGTCTACGGTTCGATTCCGTAAAGGGGCTCGGCGAGAGGAGACCGGCGGGAACGTACCCGCCGGTTTCGTCATGCCGTGGCGGTGTAGCTCAGGTGGCAGAGCAAGCGGCTCATAATCGCTGTGTCGCCGGTTCAAGTCCGGCCACCGCTACCAAGACAGACGCAGTCGTAGTTCTCGAAAGGACACTCCCATGGCCGCAACCGACGTGCGCCCGAAGATCACGCTCGCGTGCGAGGAGTGCAAGAACCGCAACTACATCACGCGGAAGAACCGGCGGAACGACCCCGACCGCCTCACGCTGAAGAAGTTCTGCCCGCACTGCGGCACGCACCGCGGGCACCGCGAGACCCGCTAGGGGCCGTGGCGCGCCGTGGCCGTTGACGCCTCCTTCGTCGGTCGCACCTGGCCGCCCCGCACCTACCGCGTGGGGGCCGAGAAGGTCCGGGAGTTCGCCCGCGCGGTCGGCGCCACCGATCCGGTGCACACCGACGTCGAGGCGGCGCGGGCGGCGGGGCACGCCGACGTCGTCGCCCCTCCGACCTTCCCGGTGGTGTTCACCTGGGAGGCCACGCGGGAGGTCGTGGACGACCCGGCCCTCGGGCTGGACTTCACGCGCGTGGTGCACCGGGACCAGTCCTTCGAGCTGCACCGGCCGGTCGTGGCGGGCGACGAGCTCACCACCGTCGTGTCGGTGGCCGAGGTCAAGCAGCTCGCAGGCAACGACGTCGTCACCTTCCGGTGCGACGTGACCGCTCCCGACGGCGGGTCGGTGCTGGTCAGCACGGCGACGCTCGTCGGGCGGGCCGGGGACGACGCGTGAGCCTGCCCGCGGTCACCGTCGGCGACGAGCTCGACGGTCGCACGGTGACGCTCACCCGTGCGGACCTCGTCCGGTACGCCGGCGCCTCGGGAGACCTCAACCCGATCCACTGGAACGAGCGCACCGCCACGGCGGTCGGCCTCCCCGGCGTCATCGCCCACGGCATGCTCACCATGGGTCTCGCCGCGCAGTTCGTCGCGGACTGGGCGGGTGACCCCGCCGCGGTCCGCTCCGTCACCACCCGCTTCACCCGCCCGGTCGTCGTCCCCGACGACGACGCCGGGGCGACCGTGACCCTCGGGGCCTCGGTGAAGGCGGTCGACGACGACGGGGCCGTCACCCTCGCCGTCACCGCGCACGGCCCGGACGGCAAGGCCGTCCTGGGCAAGGCGCTCGCGGTCGTCCGCGCCCGCTGAGCGCCCCTACTCCGGGACGTCACCGACGACGGTCGACACCACGGCCCGCGACAACGCCGCCGATCCGGCCGCGTTGGGATGGAACGGATAGGCCGGCGCGAGGGGGACGAGCCCCTCGACCCACCGCACGCCCGGGGCCTGGCAGAAGTCGTGCCCGACCGACGGACCGGCGGTGTCGACGTACACCGCGCCCCCGGCCACGGCCGACCGCTCCAGGCGGGCGTCCAGGGCCGTGAGGACACCGCGCAGGTAGGCGAGGTCGCCGGGCGCGAGCGGGACCACCGGGTAGCAGCCGTACCCGGAGGCCGGGAGCAGCGACGGGTACCCGACGACGGCCACCCGGGCCGCGGGCGCCCGCCGTCGCACCTCGCCGAGCACGGCCGCCAGCGCCGGGCCGAGCGCCTCCACGCGCTCCGCCAGCCGGTCGGTGCCCCCGCCCGTCCAGTGGTCCCGGCACGGCGTGCCGAACGGGAGCGCGGACAGACAGGTGCGCACGATTTCGGCGAAGCCGATGTCGTTGCCGCCGATGCCGACGGTGACGAGGCGGGTGTCCGGGCCGAGCGCGTCGAACTGCGCGGGGTTGGTCCCCGCGGACGTGGGCTGGGCGGCCGGGAGGGCCGCCGTCGTCGCCCCGGCGCAGCTCACGTCGGCGACCCCGAGTCGCAACGCCGCGGCGACCAGGTGCGGGTAGTCGTTCCCCGAGCGCAGACAGCCGAGCGGCGCGCCCGCGGTCGCCCCCGTCAGCGGGGCGGAGGTGTAGGAGTCACCGAGGGCGACGTAGGGCGCGGACGGCGGGCCCGTCTCCCGGGCGGCCGCCGGCCCGGCGGCCGCGAGCACGAGCCCCACGACCACGGACCCGACCAGCATCGACCGCCAGGTCCCCCACGTCCGCCGCACCCGCGCTCCGCCCGCCGACCCGCCCCGACCTGCCGTCGGGGGAGAGGATCTCAGGACATCTCGGCGAGGAGATCCGCCATCCGGCTGACCCCGGCGCGCAGGTCGTCGTCGCCGAGCGCGTAGGAGAGCCGGAAGTACCCCGGCGTCCCGAAGGCCTCGCCGGGGACCACCGCGACCTCGGCGTGCTCGAGGATCGCCGCGGCGAGGTCGACCGAGGTCTTCGGGCGGTCGCCACGGAGCTCCCTGCCGAGCAGGCCCTGCACGTCGGCGTAGACGTAGAAGGCGCCCTTCGGCGTCGGGCACTCGACCCCGTCGATCGCCGACAGCATCTCGACGATCGTGCGGCGCCGGCGGTCGAAGGCGGACCGCATGTCGGCGACCGCGTCGAGAGGTCCGGAGACGGCGGCCAGGGCGGCCCGCTGCGCCACGTTGCACACGTTCGACGTGACGTGGGACTGCATGTTGGCGGCCGCCTTGATGACGTCCGTCGGGCCGATGAGCCAGCCGACCCGCCATCCGGTCATGGCGTAGGTCTTGGCCACGCCGTTGACGACGATGCAGCGGTCGGCCATCTCCGGGACGGCCACCGGCATCGAGACGTGCTCGGCGCCGTCGTAGACGAGGTGCTCGTAGATCTCGTCGGCGATGACCCAGATGCCGTGCTCGGCGGCCCACCGGCCGACGGCCTCGACGAGCTCGCGCGGCGCGACGGCGCCGGTGGGGTTCGACGGCGAGCACCAGAGCAGCACCTTGGTGCGCGGCGTGCGGGCGGCCTCGAGCGCCTCGACGGTGGGGAGGAAGCCGGTGGAGGCGTCGGTGTCCACCTGGACCGGGTTGCCGCCCGCCATCCGGGCGGCCTCCGGGTAGGTGGTCCAGAACGGGGCGGGCAGCAGGACCTCGTCGCCCGGGTCGACGATCGTGGCGAAGGCCTCGAACACGGCCTGCTTGCCACCGTTGGTGATGAGGACCTGCGAGGCGGCGACCTCCCAGCCCGAGTCGCGCAGCGTCTTCGCGGCCACGGCCTCGCGCAGCTCGGGGAGCCCGCCGGCGGGGGTGTAGCGGTGGTTCCGCGGGTCGCTGCAGGCGGCGATCGCGGCGTCGACCACCGGCTGCGGGGTCGGGAAGTCGGGCTCGCCCGCGCCGAAGCCGATCACCGGGCGTCCGGCGGCCTTGAGCGCCTTCGCCTTCGCGTCCACGGCCAGCGTCGCCGACTCCGCGATCCCTCCGATGCGCTCGGAGATGCGCCGGTCGGTGGCAGCGGGGGCGAGGCCTCCCGAGGACGAGGACGTGACTGCGGTCATGTCACGGGATTCTCCCACGCAGGCGCACGCCGATTCCCGCGGGAGGGCGCCCCGCACGCCGCGCCGTCACGCGCCCCGCGCGGGGTCGTCGGAATCGACGGTGACGGGGTGCCGTAGGATGGTCGACGAAGGGCGATGAGTCCTCGGTTCGGCGTGCGTGCGCGTCCGGCTCCGTGGCTTCCTCGCCCCGGCGGCTCCGGACGGGCCGCCACAGGGGCGTAGCTCAATTGGCAGAGCAGCGGTCTCCAAAACCGCAGGTTGCAGGTTCAAGTCCTGTCGCCCCTGCACTGCGGCATGCAGGACTTCGAGACGGCGCCCGGCTGCCGGCCCGCCGGGCGTCCGGCGGACGGGCCGGATGAGGACGGAACAGTGAGCGAGGAGCGCAGCGGCCGCGGGGCCAACCGGCCCGACGGTGACGACGCGCGTGCCGACGCCCGTCCCACCACGGCCGCGGGCCGGCGTCGACGCGCCGCCGGTGACGCCGACCCGGGGACGGGATCGGTCGCCACCAAGGGCGCCGCCACCCCCTCCCGCGACGGCCGGTCGACCGGCTCCGAGGGGTCGGCCCTCGCCCGGCTGCGGCGCTTCCTGCGGGAGGTCGTCGCCGAACTGCGCAAGGTGCACTGGCCGACGCGCCGCCAGATCGTGGTCTACACCGCGGTGGTCCTGGTCTTCGTGGCGTTCATGGTGACCCTGGTCGGTCTCCTCGACGTCGGGTTCCAGAAGCTGACCTTCACGCTGTTCGGCTGACCGCCCGCCCACCGCAGCGGCCGGTACCCCGCGCGGTCCCCACGCCGCGCACCCGAGAGCCGCGACAGAAGAGAGAGCGAGACGAGAGTGACCTCCGCAGATGTTCCCGCCACCGGGCCCGAGGGCGGCGAGCCCGAGCTCGTGGGCGAGGCCCGCACGCGCGGCGTGATCGTGCGCGAGGGCTCCGACCTGAGCACCGAGGAGGCCCCGGCCACCCTCGACGACGCCGAGGTCGCCCGCGCGGCCGCGCAGGCCCGCGAGGACGGGGACGTCCCCGAGGGCGACGACGAGCACGACCCCGAGGCCGACCTGGCCGCGGCCCGCGAGGCCCTCGGGGGCACCCCCGAGGAGGAGCCCGAGGACCTGCCGTCCCAGGCCGCCGGCACGGGGGACGCGGCCGTCGTCGAGGCCGAGGGCGCCCCGGTCGTGGTGCCGACCGAGCCCGCCGAGCCGGAGGAGCCCGAGGACCCGGTCCAGGCGCTCAAGGACTCGATGCGGCTCGCGCCGGGTGACTGGTACGTCGTGCACTCCTACGCGGGGTACGAGAACAAGGTGAAGACCAACCTCGAGACGCGCGTGCAGACGCTCGACGTCGAGGACTTCATCTTCCAGGTCGAGGTGCCCACCGAGGAGGTCACCGAGATCAAGAACGGGCAGCGCAAGCAGGTCCAGCGCAAGGTGCTGCCCGGCTACATCCTGGTGCGGATGGACCTCAACGACGCCTCGTGGAGCGCGGTGCGCAACACGCCGGGCGTCACCGGGTTCGTCGGGGCGACGTCGCGGCCCTCGCCGCTGACCCTCGACGAGGTCGTGAAGTTCCTGCTCCCGCGCCAGGAGGCCCCGGCCAAGAAGGCCAAGGGCGACACCGCGGCGGCCGCCACGGACACCCGTGGCCCGGCGCCGGTCGAGGTCGACTTCGAGGTGGGCGAGTCGGTGACCGTCATGGACGGCCCGTTCGCGACGCTGCCGGCGAGCATCTCCGAGGTCAACGTCGACGCCCAGAAGGTCAAGGTCCTGGTGTCGATCTTCGGCCGCGAGACCCCGGTGGAGCTGGGCTTCAACCAGGTCTCGAAGATTTAGTCGTCCCCGCGGGAGTCCGGTCCCGCGGGGCGAGTCCCGATGGATATGTGAGGAAGTCCCAGGCATGCCCCCGAAGAAGAGGCGACTGTCCGCGGTCGTCAAGCTGCAGATCAAGGCGGGTGCGGCGACCCCCGCCCCGCCGGTCGGCCCCGCGCTGGGTCAGCACGGCGTGAACATCATGGAGTTCTGCAAGGCCTACAACGCCGCCACCGAGGCACAGCGTGGTCAGGTCGTGCCGGTCGAGATCTCGATCTACGAGGACCGCTCCTTCACGTTCGCGCTGAAGACGCCGCCGGCCGCCAAGCTGCTCCTCGCCGCCGCGGGGATCCAGTCCGGCAGCCCGACGCCGCACACGAAGAAGGTCGGGTCGGTCACCGACGCGCAGGTCCGCGAGATCGCGCAGACCAAGATGGCCGACCTCAACGCCAACGACCTCGACCAGGCCGCCAAGATCATCGCCGGCACCGCCCGGTCGATGGGCCTGACCGTCTCCGGCTGACCAGCCGCCGGAGTCCGTGGGAGGGCGTGCGCCGCCCGTCACCACACCTGATCCACTCTCGTACGAAGGACAGAGCATGAAGCGCAGCAAGGCCTACCGTCAGGCCGCCGAGCTGATCGACGAGGAGCACCTCTACGCGCCCCTCGAGGCGGTCGAGCTCGCGAAGAAGACGTCGACCACGAAGATGGACGCGACCGTCGAGGTCGCGATGCGTCTCGGCGTCGACCCCCGCAAGGCCGACCAGATGGTCCGCGGCACGATCAACCTGCCGCACGGCACGGGCAAGACGGCCCGCGTCATCGTCTTCGCCACCGGTGACAAGGCCGCCGAGGCCGAGGCGGCCGGTGCCGACGTGGTCGGCTCCGACGATCTCATCGAGCGCATCCAGGGCGGGTGGCTGGAGTTCGACGCCGCCGTCGCCGCGCCCGACCAGATGGCGAAGGTCGGTCGGGTCGCCCGCATCCTCGGCCCGCGCGGCCTGATGCCGAACCCGAAGACCGGCACGGTCACCCCGGACGTGTCCCGTGCGGTCTCCGACATCAAGGGCGGCAAGGTCAACTTCCGCGTGGACAAGCAGGCGAACCTGCACCTGGTCATCGGCAAGGCCAGCTTCGACGCCGAGAAGCTCGTCGAGAACTACGGGGCCGCCCTCGACGAGATCCTCCGCGCGAAGCCGTCCGCCGCCAAGGGCCGCTACGTCAAGAAGATCACCGTGACGACGACGATGGGCCCGGGCATCCCGGTCGACCCGAACCGGACGCGGAACCTCACCTCCACGGAGGCCTGAGCCCGCACGGACGTCCCGGCCCGGGGCACCCCGCTCGACGGGGTGTCCCGGGCCGTCGCGTATCCTGGTCGGGACAAGTCCGGCAGGCGTGCCTGCCGGCATCGTCACCGAGTTCCACCCGAGACCGCAGGTCTCCTGCTCCGCCCCCGGGCGGGTCAGGACGAAGGTCCGCTCCGGCGGACGTCCCGCGCAGGGGGACGAGGCAACGATGTGCCGCGGGCCCTGGCCCGTGATCTTCATCGAGCCCCGTGCGCCTGCGCACGGGGCTTCCGTCGTTTCCGGGCTCGTCGTTCTCGGGGGAGCACCGTCCGTACGCCCGAGTGAGGAGAGGAGGCGCGGATGGCTGAACGTGCACCGGCCGCCGACAAGGTGGCCGCCGTCGCCGAGATCACCGCGGAGTTCCGCGACGCCTCGGCCATGGTCGTCACCGAGTACCGGGGCCTGACGACGAAGCAGATCACGCAGCTGCGACGGTCGCTGGGCAACGACGTGAACTACACGGTCGCCAAGAACACGCTGGTCAAGCTGGCCGCCGCCGAGGCGGGGGTCGAGGGACTCGACGAGCTGCTCGTCGGCCCGACGGCGATCGCCTTCGTGTCCGGGGAGCCCGTCGACGCCGCCAAGGCGCTGCGCGACTTCCAGAAGGACAACAAGGCCCTCGTCGTCAAGGGCGGCTACATGGAGGGGCGTCCCCTCTCCGCCGCCGAGATCGACAAGCTGGCCGACCTGGAGTCCCGCGAGGTCCTGCTGGCGAAGCTCGCCGGCGCCATGAAGGGCAACCTCGCGAAGGCCGCCGGCCTGTTCAACGCCCCGGCCTCGCAGATCGCCCGCCTGGCCCAGGCCCTGCAGGACAAGCGTGCCGCCGAGGGCAGCGGGAGCACCGAGGAGGCCGTCGCCGCGGTCGAGTCGGCCGACGCCGCCGCTGCCGAGTCCTGATCCCCGTCACCACCCCCCTGAACGAAGAAAGAGGGACCGCCACCATGGCGAAGCTTTCCACCGACGAGCTGCTCGACGCCTTCAAGGACATGACGCTGCTCGAGCTCTCGGAGTTCGTGAAGAAGTTCGAGGACACCTTCGAGGTCACCGCCGCCGCCCCGGTCGCGGCCGCCGCGCCCGCCGCCGGCGGTGCCGCCGCTCCGGTCGAGGAGGAGAAGGACGAGTTCAACGTCGTCCTCGAGGCCGCCGGCGACAAGAAGATCCAGGTCATCAAGGTCGTCCGCGAGGTCGTCTCGGGCCTGGGCCTCAAGGAGGCCAAGGAGCTCGTCGAGAGCGCGCCGAAGCCCATCATCGAGGGTGTCGCCAAGGAGGCCGCCGAGGCCGCCAAGGCGAAGCTCGAGGAGGCCGGCGCCAAGGTCAGCCTGACCTGATTCCCGGTTCAGCCGGCGTCGTTCCCCCGCTCGGGGGAGGCGCCGTCACCGCCACGACGGGGCGGGGTCCGACTCGGACCCCGCCCCGTCGTCGTCCCTGGACCGTTCGGACCAGTAGATCGGGTGCGGCGTTGAGCCGGATGCCTCGCACCGAGCACGTCCGTACGCAGGGGTATCCCTGACGGGTGACCCGGGTTACCCGTCCAGTAACCTCCCGCAGCGCAGGTCGTTGTCGCTGTGATGCCCGACTCCTCGGGCCGTCGCGCCGTAGTCGGGCGCACACCTCGGATGGACCGTGGGGAAACACGGTCGGTCCGTGACACGGCGAGGTCGGACACCAGGGCCGGGAGGAACGCAATGGGTGGCGTCGAGGTCGGGATCAAGAACCTCTCGAAGTCCTTCGGTAGCTCGAACATCTGGTCCGACGTGACGCTCACGCTCCCGGCCGGCGAGGTCAGCGTCCTGCTGGGCCCGTCGGGTACCGGTAAGTCGGTCCTGCTGAAGTCGATCATCGGTCTGTTGAAGCCCGAGAAGGGCTCGATCTTCATCCACGACACCGACCTCGTGCGGTGCTCGGAGTCGCGGCTCTACGAGATCCGCAAGCTGTTCGGGGTGCTGTTCCAGGACGGCGCGCTGTTCGGGTCGATGAACCTGTACGACAACGTGGCCTTCCCGCTGCGCGAGCACACCCGCAAGGGCGAGTCCGAGATCAAGGACATCGTCATGGAGAAGCTCGACCTGGTCGGGCTCGGCGGCGCCGAGGACAAGCTGCCCGGCGAGATCTCCGGCGGGATGAAGAAGCGCGCCGGCCTGGCCCGCGCGCTGGTGCTCGACCCCGAGATCATCCTGGTCGACGAGCCGGACTCCGGGCTGGACCCGGTGCGCACCGCCTACCTCAACCAGCTCATCGTCGACCTGAACACCCAGCTCGACGCGACGATCCTCATCGTCACCCACCACCTGGGCACCGCGCGGTCGCTGCCGGACAACATCGGCATGCTGTTCCGGCGCAACCTCGTGATGTTCGGCCCGCGCGAGGTCCTGCTGACCTCCGAGGAGCCCGTGGTCCAGCAGTTCCTGCAGGGTCGCCGCATCGGCCCCATCGGCATGTCCGAGGAGAAGGACACCGCTCAGATGGAGGCGGAGATGGCCGAGCTGAAGAAGCAGGGCGGCTCCGCGGAGTCCGAGGAGTCGTTCATCGACCCGCAGCTGCTGCCCACCGAGGGCCTCGGCGAGCGCAAGGCGGTGCAGCGCCGCAAGGACCGCGTCATGCAGATCCTCCACACCCTCCCGGAGAAGGCGCAGACCGCCATCCTCGAGTCGCTCACCGACGAGGACATGGAGCGCTACGGGATCTCCAAGGACCAGGACCGCACGGAACTGATCGAGATCACGCGCGACAACCCGCCCGAGGACGCCGACCCGTTCGGCTACCAGGCGATGGAGGAGAACCAGACCGAGTCGATGGTCGAGGGTTCCCCCGAGGGCAAGGGTGGCGAGGCCGGTTCCGGCGACCCCGACGGCGACCCGGAGGCCCGCAAGGCCGCGCCGGAGCCGCCGGAGTCCGACGAGCCGCTGGTCGGGGTCCCGGTCGACGACTACGCCGGCGGCACGGTGGTGCTCCCGCAGGCCGGTGAGCACACCAAGTCCGAGGAGGAGAAGGCCGAGGAGAGCGGCGCCGCTCCCGAGGACGGGTCCGACTCCGACACGGAGATGACCGAGACGGCCGCGGACGAGACCGCGACCGATCCGGGCAAGGACTCGAAGGACTCGAAGGACCCGGGCGCGGCGGACGACGACGACCAGCGCACCGAGCAGATCCCGGTGGCGCAGCAGCAGGACGAGGGCCGCCAGGAGCAGTCGTCCCGCGGCGACGAGCGTGGCGGCTGGGCCGCCGCGTCGACCGAGCAGGGCTCGGGTCCGGACGCCGCGCAGGGCGGAGCGGCCGCGCCGTCTCGGTCCGGCCAGCGCTCCGAGGGTGGCCTGCGCCGACTCTTCCGCCGGAGCGACTCGTGACCTCCCGCATCTCCGCCGGGCGCTTCCCCGGCGCCGGGGCCCTCTCGGCCACCGGCAAGCTCTTCGCCCTCGGGCTGGACATCTTCGTCGGCATCTTCCAGCGGCCGTTCCAGACGAAGGAGTTCATCGAGCAGTGCTGGTTCATCTCGCGGGTCTGCATCCTCCCCGCGGCACTGGTCTCGATCTCCTTCGGTTCGGTCATCTCGCTGCAGCTGGGGTCCCTGATCCGGCAGTTCGGCGCCCAGTCCTTCTCGGGCGCCGCCAGCACCCTGGCCGTCATCCAGCAGGCCGCTCCGGTCATCTGCGCCCTCCTGGTGGCGGGCGCCGGCGGCTCGGCGGTCTGCGCGGACCTCGGCGCCCGCACCATCCGTGAGGAGATCGACGCGATGGAGGTGCTGGGCATCAACCCCATCCAGCGCCTCGTCGTCCCCCGCGTCCTCGCCGCGATGCTGGTCTCCGCGCTGCTGTTCGGTCTCGTCTCCATCGTCGGCGTCGCCGGCGGCTACTACTTCAACGTGGTCCTGCAGGGCGTCACCCCGGGCGCCTACATCCAGGGCTTCTCGGCTCTCTCGAAGCCGAGCGACCTGCTCGTCGGCTTCATCAAGGCGGTCCTGTTCGGCCTCGCGGCCGGGGTCGTCGCGGCCTACCGGGGGTTGAACCCCTCCGGCGGTCCCAAGGGCGTGGGGGACGCGGTCAACCAGGCCGTGGTCATCACGTTCATCCTGCTGTTCGCGATCAACGTGATCGTGACCGCCGTGTACCTGAACCTCGTCCCACCGAACAAGTTCTAGGCACGGACCACCTCATGCGGCTCGCTCCCCACACGGCCGGAGACACATCACGATGGCAGTGATCACGCGTCGCGCCCGCGCGATCGTCGACGCCCCCCTGGGCGTCCTCGACACGATGGGGGACCAGGCGGCGTTCTTCGCGAAGACGATCGGCTGGATCCCCCGCACCCTGCGCCGCTACAAGCGCGAGGTGCTGCGCCTCCTCACCGAGGTCGCGTTCGGCTCGGGCGCCCTGGCCCTCATCGGCGGCACCGTCGTCATCGTCGCGACGCTGACGTTCTTCACCGGCTCGGTCGTCGGTCTGCAGAGCTACTCGGCCCTGAACCAGATCGGCACCTCGGCCTTCTCCGGCTTCGTGACGGCCTACTTCAACACCCGTGAGGTGGCGCCGCTGGTCGGCGCCCTCGCGCTGTCCGCGACCGTCGGCGCCGGCTTCACCGCGCAGCTCGGGGCGCAGCGGGTGTCCGAGGAGATCGACGCGCTCGAGGTCATGGCGGTGCCCTCGCTGCCGTTCCTCGTGACCTCGCGCGTCATCGCGGGCTTCATCGCCGTCATCCCGCTCTACGTGATCGGCCTCGTCGCCTCGTACCTGGCGTCCCGGCTGCTGGTGACGAACTTCTACACGCAGTCCTCCGGCACGTACGACCACTACTTCAACCTGTTCCTGCCGCCCGAGGACGTCGTCTACTCGTTCGCCAAGGTCCTGGTCTTCGCCTTCGCGATCATCCTGATCCACTGCTACTACGGCTACAACGCCGGTGGCGGGCCCGCCGGGGTGGGCGTGGCGGTCGGTAACGCGGTGCGGAACTCGATCGTCGTCTTCACGGTCCTGGACAACCTGCTGACCCTCGCCATCTGGGGCACCACGACCTCCATCCGGATCGCCGGATGACCGCCCCGACGAAGGACCTCCGGCCGCCGCTGTCCTCGACCCGCCGCCGGCTCTACGGCCTCGTGCTGCTGTTGATCATGGCGCTCGTCGTGTCGCTGTGCATCCTGCAGTTCAACAAGTTCTTCAAGCCCGTCGAGATGGTCACGCTGCAGACCGACACCGTCGGCAACCAGCTGTCCAAGCAGGGCGACGTCAAGGTCCGCGGCGTCATCGTCGGCGAGATCAAGTCCGTCTCCTCGGACGGCCAGAAGGCCACGGTCGAGATGGCCATGGACCCCGACGCGCTGACGGCCATCCCCAGTAACGTGACCGCGCGCCTCATCCCGAAGACCCTCTTCGGCGAGCGTTACGTGTCGCTGGAGATCCCGCCGAACCCGACGCCACGCCGCCTGCAGGGCGGCGACCTCATCGGCCAGGACCGCTCGCAGAACGCGGTCGAGACCGAGCAGGTGCTCGACAACCTGCTCCCGGTGATCCAGGCCGTCGAGCCGCAGAAGCTCTCGGACACCCTCGGCGCGATCTCGGAGGCGCTGTCCGGCCGCGGTCAGCAGACCGGTCAGACCCTGGTGCAGCTCAACCAGTTCCTCACCGGCATCAACCCGGCGCTGCCCGACCTCATCAACGACCTGCGCCTCCTGGCCCCGACCGCGGACATCTACAACGCCGCGCTGCCGGACCTGCTCTCCGCGTTAGACAACCTGGTGACGACGAGCCGGACGCTGGTCGAGGAGCGCGCCGCGTTCGAGTCGACGTTCCGGTCGGTCACCTCGGCCTCGGACGTCACCACGACGTTCCTCGCGGCGAACCGGCCGAACATCATCGAGCTGTCGGCCCGGTCCTACCCGGTGCTCGACCTCCTCCGGCGCTACAGCCCGGAGTTCCCCTGCCTGTTCCAGCAGCTGACGGCCGTCACGCCCAAGATCAACGCGGTCCTGAAGCCGACGACGGGCATCCAGATCGCCGCCGAGATCGTCGTCGACCGCGGCAAGTACGTGCCGAGCGACTCGCCGGCCTACCGGGACAAGCGCGGTCCGCGCTGCTACTTCGTCAACGGCAAGGCACCGCAGTACCCGCCGGGCGGCCCGTTCGCGGACGGCTCGTACGCTCCGCCGGCGGCGAGCAACGCCAACATGGCGGCCACCGGTGGTGACAACGGCGGCGTGCAGACCGCGGCGGTGGCTCCGCAGAGCGCCGGGAGCACCACGCCCGGCACCGCGACGACGCCCGGCACCGCCACCGCGCCGGCGCCCACCGCGGGTCAGGGCGCGCCGGGGATCGACGCGGCGAACATCGGCCTGCCGAACACGCCCAACTCGCCTGAGGAGCGGAGCCTGGTGACCGAGCTGACGGGGATGCAGATGGGTATCGACCCGTCGCAGGTGCCCGCGTTCGCCCCGTACCTGACCGCCGCCACCATGCGCGGCACGACGGTGGAGCTCCGATGAGGGGCGTCGTCGCCCCGCTGGTGAAGCTGGGCATCTTCGCGCTGGTCACGGTGCTCTCGGTGATCCTGCTGCTGGGCACCATCCAGAACAACTTCTTCTCCTCGACCCAGGAGTACAAGGCGCGGTTCGTCGACGCGTCCGGCCTCATCGGGGGCAGCGACGTCCGCATCGCCGGCGTCCGGGTCGGACGGGTCACCGACGTCCAGGTGGTCGACCGGTCGGTCGCCGAGGTGTCCTTCACCGTCGAGGACACCCGGAAGCTGCCGATCGGCGCTCGGTACGCGATCAAGTACCAGAACCTGGTCGGCCAGCGGTACCTCGACATCCAGCGCGGCAACGGGCCCATGAACCAGTTCCTGGAGCCCGGCGGCACGGTCCCGGTGACCCAGACGCAGCCGCCGCTGAACCTCACCGTGGTCTTCAACGGGTTCAAGCCGCTGTTCCAGGCGCTGAGCCCGGACGACGTCAACAAGCTGTCGTTCGAGATCATCCAGGTGCTGCAGGGCGAGAGCGGCAACATCAACCAGCTGCTCGCGAGCACCGCGTCGCTGACGTCGACGATCGCCGACCGCGACGCCGTCATCGGACGGGTCATCGACAACCTGAACCTGACCCTCGACACCGTGAACGCCCGCGACGACAAGCTCTCGAGCCTCATCGTCTCGTTGCAGCAGCTGGTCAGCGGCCTCGCCCAGGACCGGGTGGCCATCGGCTCCACGCTGCAGCCCATCGCCGACCTGACCCAGGTCACGGCCGGCTTCCTCGCCGACGCCCGTCCCCCGCTGCGGGACGACATCGTCAAGCTCGGCCAGGAGTCCGACATCCTCAACCGCAACCGAGGCCTCGTGGAGAACGCCTTGCGGAACATCCCGCAGAAGGCCAACAACTTCGGTCGGGCCGGCAGCTACGGGTCGTGGTTCAACTTCTACCTCTGCCAGGCGGGCGTCACCGTCAACCTGGCACCGCTGCTGCCGCTGCCGCCGGTCTCGGGTTCCATCCCGGTGGGGGACACGGGGTACCGATGCGCCGGATGAAGCCGTTCCGGAAACGGAACCCGATCATCATCGGCGCGGTGAGCCTGCTCGTCCTCGTGCTGCTCATCCTCGCCTCGCTCAACATCCGTGACCTGCCGCTCATCGGGCAGGGCGCCACCTACACCGCCCGCTTCGGCGAGGCGGCCGGCGTCCAGCCCGACGACGACGTCCGGGTCGCCGGCATCCGCGTCGGCACGGTCACCGACGTCTCGCTCGACGGGAACGACGTCGTCATCTCGTTCAAGGCCCCCGACGCCTGGATAGGGGACCAGACGCGCGCCTCGATCGAGATCAAGACCCTGCTGGGGCAGAAGTACATCGCCCTCGACCCCGAGGGCTCCCAGCCGCTGGACCCGGACGTGGCGATCCCGCGGAGCCGCACCACGGCGCCGTTCGACGTCATCCAGGCCTTCTCCGACCTCACCACCACCGTGGAGGGGCTGAACACCGACCAGCTCGGCGAGAGCCTCAACACGCTCTCGCAGACGCTGGACGGGTCCTCCGGGCCGATCCGACCGGCCCTCGACGGCCTCTCGCGGCTCTCGCGGACCATCTCCTCGCGCGACCAGCAGCTCGCGAAGCTGCTCGCCAACACGCGGGCGACGACGCAGGTGCTGGCCGACCGCAACCGCGACGTCGAGGTGCTGATCCAGAACGGCAACCTGCTGCTCGGTGAGCTGCGCAGCCGCAAGGCGGCGATCGACGACCTGCTCAACGGGACGATCGCGCTGTCGAACCAGCTCCGCGGCCTCGTCGCGGACAACCGGGCGACCCTCGGCCCGACGCTCGCCAGCCTCAACGGCGTGCTCACGACGCTGCAGCAGAACTCGGCGAACCTCGAGAACGGCATCCGCCTGCTGGCGCCCTTCGTGCGGGTGTTCGCCAACGTGGTCGGCAACGGCCGGTGGTTCGACGCCTACGTCTGCAACCTGGACCCGCCGGGAGACACGGCCTGCAACCCGAACGACTCGGGCAACGGGGCCGGTCTGGCCGGGTCGCTGCTCGGCAACCTGTCGCCGAACGCGGGCACCATCACCAACGCGGTGAACGGGCTCGGCCAGCCCCTGCTCCAGGCGGGTCAGGCGGCCGGCATCAACTTGAACACCCTGTTCCCGGGCGGCGTGCCGCTCATCAACCCGGCGGCCATCGGCCAGGCCCCCGCGGCCCAGGCCCCGGCCCAGCCCCAGCAGCCGACCCAGGGAGGGGGCTGACCCGTGACGACGCGCATCACGACGCTGTTCGACAGCTTCGCCCGCACCCTGGCGATCGTCCTGATCGTCGCGCTCGTGGCGACCGGCGGACTCTGGTACGCGCTGCAGCGCGGGAGCTCCCGGACGATCACCGCGTACTTCACGAGCGTGGTCGGCCTCTACACGAAGAACACCGTGGACGTGAACGGCGTGCCGGTCGGCACCGTCGAGGACATCACGCCGCAGGGCAACGTCGTCCGGGTCGAGCTCAAGGTCGACAACCGGGTGCCGATCGCGGCCGACGCGAAGGCCGTCATCGTCGCCCCGACCCTGGTCTCGGACCGGTACGTCCAGCTCGGCCCGAACTACACCGGCGGGCCGATGATGAACGACGGCGCCGTCATCCCCGTGCAGCGCACCGCGGTGCCGGTCGAGCTCGACCGCGTCTACCAGAGCCTCAACCAGCTCGCGACGTCGCTCGGGCCGAACGGCGCCAACAAGAACGGCGCGCTCAACGACCTGATCCGCTCCTCGGCGAACACCCTCGGCGGCAACGGCGAGGCGATCAAGCAGACGATCACCGAGCTCGCCGGCGCGGTGGGGACGCTGTCGGACAACCGCGGCAACCTCTTCGCCACGGTGGACAACCTGGGCGTCTTCACCAACATGCTGGCCCGTAACGACGGGCAGGTGCGGCTGCTGAACAACCAGCTGGCCGACATCTCCGGCTTCCTCGCGGCCGAGCGCGGCAACCTCTCGCAGGTCCTGCAGGTGCTGCCGCCGGCCCTCGAGGACGTGGCGTCGTTCGTCCGGGACAACCGGGACGGCCTGCGGACCGACGTCGGCCAGCTCGCGAGCATCACCGACATCCTGGTGCGCCAGAGCCGGGCGCTCGCCGAGTTCACCGACGTCGCCCCGCTGGCGCTGAACAACCTCACGAACTCGTTCAACGCGAGCTCGGACACCCTCGACGTCCGGCCGGTGATCTCGCCGGGGCTGAACCTCCCGCCGATCAGCCGGGCACAGATCATCTGCGCCCTGCTCAACGGCGGGCTGCTCCCGCAGCTGCCGGCGGGCACGGCGCCGCCGCTGCTGCTCGCGGGCCAGGTGCAGTGCGCCACCCAGACCCAGGCCGGCGTCACGGCCCTGAACCAGGCCCTCGCGCCCTACCAGCAGCTGGCGGCCCTGCTGAACCAGAACCGGACGGTCGCGCCGCTGGCGGCCGGTGTCCTGGCCAACGCGACCGCGGGCGTCACGCCGCGGACCGCCCAGCAGGACACCACCCCGCTCACGGCGCCGGGCACGAACCTCATCAACGGGCTGGGAGTCGGACGGTGACCACCACACCTCGCATCCGCCGGGCGTGGCGGCTCGCGGTCGTCGCGGTCGTCGCGGCGGTGGGCCTGTCGGGCTGCGGGCTGCAGTCCATCCAGGAGGTGCCGCTCCCGGGCGGGGCCTCCCTGGGGGACCACCCCTACACCGTGACGGCGCTGCTCTCGAACGTCGTCGACCTCGTCCCCAACGCGAGCGTACGGACGAACGACGTCCCCGTGGGGGTCGTGCGCGAGGTCCGGCTGGCCCCGGACGGGTGGACCGCCGAGGTGACGATGGCGGTCAACGGGGACACGATGCTCCCCGCCAACGCCATCGCCCGGCTGCGCCAGACGAGCCTCCTCGGCGAGAAGTTCGTGGAGCTCGCGAACCCCGCGATCGGGGCACCGCAGGGCCGCCTGCAGGACGGTGCGGTCATCCCGCTCGACCGCACGGACGTCGGCGCCCAGGTCGAGGAGGTCCTCGGCGCCCTGTCGCTGCTGCTCAACGGCGGCGGGGTGGAGAAGATCCAGACGATCTCCCGGGAGCTCAACGCCGCACTGTCGGGCAACGAGGGCCAGATCCGGGCCCTGCTCGACAACCTCAACGTCTTCGTCGGGACGCTCGACCAGCAACGCGCCGACATCGTGCGGGCGCTCGACTCGGTCGACCGGCTCTCGCGGACGCTGGTCGACCAGCGGGCGAAGATCGCGAACGTCATCGACAACCTGCAGCCGGGCCTCGACGTGCTCAACCAGCAGCGCGGCCTGCTGGTGGGCACGCTGCAGGCGCTCCAGCGGCTCTCGGTGGTCGGCACCGACGTCATCAACCGGGCGGGCCAGAACACCATCGCGGACCTGACGGCCCTGCAGCCGATCCTGGGCAACCTGGTCGCCTCCGGCGACGCGCTGCCCGGTTCGCTGCAGATCCTCCTCACGATCCCCTTCGCCGACAACGCCCTGAACGTCATCAAGGGCGACTACGCGAACATCGACGTCTCCCTCGAGATCTCCCTGCAGGGACTGTTGCAGAACCTGCTCGGGGTCAACCCGTCGGCGACGAACCTCAACCAGATCTTCGCGCTGCTCCAGAACCAGCAGGTGGCGCGGGCGACCGGGAACCCGCTGATCGCGCTCCCCGGCGTCACGGGCGCCGGGAACACCGCGGCCCCGCCCGCCGGGACCACGACGACCGGCGGCACCGGGACGACCACCACGACCGGTGGGACCGGAACGACCACGACGGGTGGGACGGGTCCGGCCACCACCGGCACGGGGACCACCGGGACCCAGGGCGGCGGGAACTGACATGACGAAGCAGATCCGGAACCTGCTGATCCTCTTCGTCGTCCTCTCGCTCGTCGGGATCGGCTACATCGCCTTCCGGTACGTCGGGGCCGACTCGCTCATCGGTCTGGGCCCGTACACGGTCAAGGTCGAGATGAAGGACTCCGGCGGGATCTTCCCGAAGGCGTCGGTGAGCTACCGCGGCGTCGAGATCGGCAAGGTCGGCGACATGCGGATCACGCCCGACGGTCTCGAGGTCGACCTCCAGATCGAGAAGGACAGCCCCGACGTCCCGGCGTCGGCGCTGGCCGTGATCGCCAACCGTTCGGCGGTCGGCGAGCAGTACGTCGACCTGGAGCCGCCGCGCGACGGCGGGCCGTACCTCGAGGACGGGTCCGTCATCCCGGTCGACCGGGTCCGCACCCCGACGCCGGTCGACGGCCTGCTCGCCAACCTGAACACGCTGGCGACCTCCGTGCCGATCCCCGAGCTCCGCACCACTGTCGACGAGCTCTACACGGCGTTCGACCGCACCGGACCGGACCTGCAGCGGCTGCTCGACAGCTCGAACGCGCTGGTGTCCACCGCGATCCAGCAGCTCCCGCCGACCACCCAGCTGATCCGGGACGGCCGCGTCGTGCTCGGCACGCAGGCGAGCCTCGGCCCGCAGATCATCTCGTTCAGCCGCGACCTGAACCTGTTCACGGCGCAGCTCAAGGCGGACGACCCGAACCTCCGACGGCTCGTCACGGCGGCCCCGCCCGCCGCGCAGCAGCTCGAGGGCCTGATCCGGGACACCGGGCCGGACCTCTCGCGGGTGCTGGCGAACCTGCTGACGACCGTGCGCATCATCCAGCCCCGCCTCGCCGGCGTGGAGCAGCTGCTGGTGACCTACCCCGGTCTGTCCGCGGTGGCCCCCGCCGTGGTGCCCGGCGACGGGCGGGTGCACTTCGGCCTGGTCCTCAACATCGCGGACCCGCCGTACTGCCGCGACGGCTACCTGCAGCCGAACGCCGGCTGGCGGCCCGCGACGGACCAGACCTTCATCCCGATGGACACCCGCGTCTTCTGTGCCCAGGACCAGCCGGTCAACCCGCGCGGTGCCCAGCACACCCCGAACGACGACGGCAGCAAGCGCGGCGGCGTGCGGGACCCCAACCAGTACTACTACTCGCCCGGCTACGCCCCGCCCGGGACGTACCCGAACATCACGCCCGTGCCCGCGACGCCCTACACGCCCGGTCAGCGACCGGCTCCGGCCCCCGGCCAGAACCAGAACGGGAACCCCGGGTCATCGGCGTCACAGGCCTCGTCGCAGAATGCAGACCAGACCACCGCGTTCTCCGCAGCGTCGTCGTCCCCAGCCGACGTCCTCGCGAACTCCGGGCGCGGTGCCCCGCCGATCGTCATCCCGGGTCTGGGCTGACGAACGACCGGCGGGCCTCCTACCCCGAGGAGCTGAGGACCCTGCCCACCACCGACACGCTCGACAAGCCCGAGAAGGCACCGTCGACGCGACGGGGCGTACGCGCCCCGTCGCAGCGCACGACCATCCGCGTCCTGGCCGTCCTGACGGTGCTCGCCTTCGCGGCGGCCGTCGCCGCCGGCGTCTACTGGTGGATCGGGTCGCACGGCCCGGCCGCGAACCAGGCGCACGACCGTGACGTGGCGGTCGACGCCGCCGAGCAGATCGTCGTCAACATCAACACCGTGCGTCCGCAGACGGTCGACGCCGACCTGCAGGCCGCGCAGACGTCGCTGACCGACCCGATGCTCTCCGAGTACCAGAAGGTCCGCCAGCAGTTCGCCGACAGCCTGAAGAAGGCCCAGGCGTCCGTCGTCGCGACCCCGGCCGGGGCCTCGCTGACGGCCTTCGACGACGACCGGGGCACGGCCTCCGCCCTCGTCGCGATCAACGTGACGGCGTCCAGCGCCAACCAGCAGCCCAGCCAGAAGCAGCAGCTGTTCCAGGTCGACATGCAGCGGACGCCGGACGGCTGGAAGGCCTCCAAGGCCTCCCCGACCGCGGGCCAGAGCTAGAGGAGGGAGCGTCGATGCCGCCCCGTACGCGCAGCACCACGACGACCGCCCCCGCCGGTCGGCGCCCGAAGGTCGCGGGACTCCGCGCCCCCGGCCGCCGCGGCGTGACCGGAGGTTCCCCGACCCCCGCCGACGCGGAGGTCCGTGAGGACCAGGACACCGCGGACGCCCCCGAGGTCACGGAGGCTCCTGCCGCCCCCGCAGCAGCGGCTCCCGAGGCCTCCCGCACGTCCGACGCCCCGACCGGTGCGGCCGAGGACGACGGCGCCGCCACGGACTCCCCGGAACCCCCGGACTCCGCCGACGGCGACGCGCCCGTCGAGGGACCCGCCGGGACGGCGGACGCGACGGAGGCGCCGGCCGCCCGGCCCACCCCGAAGGCCCGCCGCACCGGCCGTACGATGACGCCCTCGGCACCGGCCCCGGAGCCGGTGACGCGCCGCGGCGGCACCGCCCTGCTCGAGCGGCCCGCACCGGCCCGGGCGACCCGCGACCGGTCGGAGCCGGCCCGGGAGTCGCGCGTCGCGCGGATCGCGGCCGCCGTCACCCGCCCGGTGGCGAAGCTCGGGGCGAACCCGCGGCGCCTCATCACGGTGCTCGTGGTCGTGCTCGTCCTGAGCCTGGGGCTCGGCACGTGGGCTTTCCTCGCCGCGCGGTCCGACCGGGCCGACGGCACGTCCTACGGCAACGAGGCCGTGGTGAACGTCGGCGGCACGGCCGAGGTCGTGGGCCAGACCCGGCAGGCGATGGAGCAGATCCTCTCCTACGACTTCACCAAGCTCGACGACTCGGTGAACGCGGCGAAGTCGCAGGCGACCGGTTCGTTCGCCTCGGAGTACCTGTCGGTCTTCGAGCAGACGATCCGACAGCCGGCGACGGACCAGAAGCTGCGCCAGACGGCGACCGTGCTCAACATCGGCGTGCAGCAGCTCTCGTCGGACCACGCCACGCTCATGGCGCTGGTGCAGTTCACCGCCGAGCGCACGACGAACGGTCAGACCACCAACGCCCCCGGCCTGCTCACCGTGCAGGTGGTCAAGGAGGACGGGCGCTGGAAGATCAGTGAGCTGAAGCCGGTCTGACCCCACCCCCGGAGCGTCACGGGCCCGGGAGGCGAACCCCACGATGGGGGAGCCTCCCGGGCCCTTCGTCGTACGGGGTGGCTCTGACCTGCGACGGGAGACCCGGGACGCGGCCGTTTCGGGTGCGCGTCGGACTTGACGCGAGCGTGGTCACCGGTCACTCTGTTCCCAGCGCGAGACCCTCGACGTCCGACCCCGCGGTCGGGCCCTGGCCCCCGGTCAGGCCCCCGCAGGCGTGTCACGGTAGGGGGGTGTTCGACACGTACGCCCACCCGTGGCTAGACTGTCGGATCGCGCTGCCTTGTCGTGTCTCCACGTCACCCGTGGGCACCCCACAGGCCGCGCTGAATCGGCCGCCCGGGGCATAGCGCTGCGTCTCAGGCGGACGAGCTACTGACAGCGTCAGACAGCGTTGTTCCGGAAGGACGCATCTTGGCAGTTACCCGCGCCACCAGGTCCTCGAACCACCACGCGTCGTTCCCCGGAGCTCCCCTCCGGGTCTCTTTCGCCAAGCTCGACCAGCCGCTGGAGGTCCCCGACCTCCTCGACCTGCAGACCAAGTCCTTCGAGTGGCTGGTCGGCAGCGAGGAGTGGTTCGAGCGCCGCGTGGAAGCGGGCGAGGACACCCCGGTCGGTGGTCTGGAGGAGGTCCTCGCGGAGATCTCTCCGATCGAGGACTTCTCCGGTTCGATGTCGCTGTCCTTCTCCGACCCGCGCTTCGACGAGGTCAAGGCCTCCGTCGAGGAGTGCAAGGACAAGGACATGACCTACTCGGCCCCGCTCTTCGTGACGGCCGAGTTCACGAACAACACGACCGGTGAGATCAAGTCCCAGACGGTCTTCATGGGTGACTTCCCCGTGATGACCGACAAGGGGACGTTCATCATCAACGGCACCGAGCGCGTGGTCGTCTCGCAGCTCGTGCGCTCGCCCGGCGTCTACTTCGACCGCACGGTCGACAAGACGACGGACAAGGACGTCTTCAGCGTCAAGATCATCCCGAGCCGCGGGGCGTGGCTCGAGTTCGACGTCGACAAGCGCGACACGGTCGGTGTGCGCATCGACCGCAAGCGCCGCCAGCCGGTCACCGTGCTGCTGAAGGCCCTCGGCTGGACCACCGAGCAGATCCAGGAGAAGTTCTCCTTCTCCGAGACCCTGCTCGCCACCCTCGAGAAGGACGCCACGGCCGGCCAGGACGAGGCCCTGCTCGACATCTACCGCAAGCTGCGCCCGGGCGAGCCGCCCACGCGCGAGTCGGCGCAGACGCTCCTGGAGAACCTGTTCTTCAAGGACAAGCGCTACGACCTCGCGAAGGTCGGCCGCTACAAGGTCAACAAGAAGCTGGGGCTCGACGTCGAGCCGTCGACCGGCACGCTGACCGAGGACGACATCATCCAGACGATCTCCTACCTCGTGCGTCTGCACGCGGGGGAGACCGAGGTGGCGGCCGAGAACGGCGACACGATCCCGGTCGAGACCGACGACATCGACCACTTCGGCAACCGGCGTCTGCGCACCGTCGGCGAGCTCATCCAGAACCAGATCCGGGTGGGTCTCTCCCGCATGGAGCGCGTCGTGCGCGAGCGCATGACGACGCAGGACGTCGAGGCGATCACGCCGCAGACCCTGATCAACATTCGTCCCGTCGTGGCGGCGATCAAGGAGTTCTTCGGCACCTCGCAGCTCTCGCAGTTCATGGACCAGACCAACCCGCTCGCGGGCCTGACGCACAAGCGCCGGCTCTCCGCGCTCGGCCCGGGTGGTCTGTCGCGTGAGCGCGCCGGCATGGAGGTCCGCGACGTCCACCCGTCGCACTACGGCCGCATGTGCCCGATCGAGACCCCGGAGGGCCCGAACATCGGCCTGATCGGGTCGCTGTCGAGCTTCGCGCGGGTCAACCCGTTCGGCTTCATCGAGACGCCGTACCGCAAGGTCGTCGACGGCGTCGTCATCGACCAGATCGACTACCTCACGGCCGACGAGGAGGACCGCTTCGTCGTCGCGCAGGCCAACGCGCCGCTCGACGAGGACGGCCGCTTCCTCGACGACCGCGTGCTGGTCCGGCGCAAGGGCGGCGACGTCGACCTCATCGCGCCGACCCGGGTCGACTACATGGACGTCTCGCCGCGCCAGATGGTGTCGGTCGCGACGGCGATGATCCCGTTCCTCGAGCACGACGACGCCAACCGCGCCCTCATGGGCGCGAACATGCAGCGTCAGTCGGTGCCGCTGCTGCGTTCCGAGTCGCCGCTGGTCGGCACCGGGATGGAGCTGCGCGCCGCCGTGGACGCGGGCGACGTCATCGCCGCGGACCGTCCGGGTGTGGTCGAGGAGCTGTGCGCCGACTACATCACGATCATGGACGACGACGGCCAGCGGACGACGCACCGGCTGCACAAGTTCACGCGCTCGAACCAGGGCACGTGCATCAACCAGAAGCCGATCGTCTCCGAGGGCGACCGCGTCGAGGCCCGCCAGGTCCTCGCCGACGGGCCGTGCACCGAGGACGGTGAGATGGCCCTGGGCAAGAACCTGCTCGTGGCGATCATGCCGTGGGAGGGGCACAACTACGAGGACGCGATCATCCTGTCGCAGCGTCTTGTGCAGGACGACGTCCTGACCTCGATCCACATCGAGGAGCACGAGATCGACGCCCGCGACACGAAGCTCGGCGCCGAGGAGATCACCCGGGACATCCCGAACGTCTCCGAGGAGGTCCTCGCCGACCTCGACGAGCGCGGCATCATCCGCATCGGTGCCGAGGTGGCCGACGGCGACATCCTGGTCGGGAAGGTCACGCCCAAGGGCGAGACCGAGCTGACCCCGGAGGAGCGCCTGCTCCGCGCGATCTTCGGCGAGAAGGCGCGTGAGGTCCGCGACACCTCGCTCAAGGTCCCGCACGGCGAGACCGGCAAGGTCATCGGCATCCGCGTGTTCTCGCGCGACGACGACGACGAGCTCCCGCCCGGCGTCAACGAGCTGGTCCGCGTCTACGTGGCCCAGAAGCGCAAGATCTCCGAGGGCGACAAGCTCGCCGGCCGCCACGGGAACAAGGGCGTCATCGGCAAGATCCTGCCGGTCGAGGACATGCCGTTCCTCGCCGACGGGACGCCGGTCGACATCGTCCTGAACACCCACGGTGTGCCGCGACGCATGAACATCGGCCAGGTGCTCGAGACCCACCTCGGGTGGATCGCGAAGAGCGGCTGGGAGGTCGACGCGGACAACACCTCCGAGTGGGCCGTGAACCTCCCCGACGACATGCGCTACGTCGCGCCCGACACGAACACCGCCACCCCGGTGTTCGACGGTGCCCGCCAGACCGAGATCTCGGGTCTGCTCGGCTCCACGCTGCCGAACCGCGACGGTGTGCGGCTGGTCGGCCAGGACGGCAAGGCGCAGATCTTCGACGGACGTACCGGCGAGCCGTACCCGCACCAGATCGCGGTCGGCTACATGTACATCCTCAAGCTGCTGCACCTGGTGGACGACAAGATCCACGCCCGGTCGACCGGCCCGTACTCGATGATCACCCAGCAGCCGCTGGGTGGTAAGGCGCAGTTCGGTGGTCAGCGCTTCGGTGAGATGGAGTGCTGGGCGATGCAGGCCTACGGCGCGGCGTACACGCTGCAGGAGCTGCTGACGATCAAGTCCGACGACGTGCTCGGTCGCGTCAAGGTCTACGAGGCGATCGTCAAGGGCGAGAACATCCCCGAGCCCGGTATCCCCGAGTCCTTCAAGGTGCTCCTCAAGGAGCTCCAGTCGCTCTGCCTCAACGTGGAGGTGCTGTCCTCGGACGGTGCCGCCATCGAGATGCGCGACGGCGACGACGAGGACCTGGAGCGCGCCGCGGCGAACCTCGGGATCAACCTCTCGCGCAACGAGTCGCCCTCCGTGGACGACGTCGTCAACTGACGCCTCGCGCCCGGGCCGGTGCCACCGCGCCGGCCCGGGACCGCGGACCCTCTAGAGAATCAGCTCACCCATCCAGGGGAGAACCTTTGCTCGACGTCAACTTCTTCGACGAGCTCCGGATCGGTCTGGCCACCGCCGACGACATCCGGCAGTGGTCCTTCGGCGAGGTCAAGAAGCCCGAGACCATCAACTACCGCACGCTCAAGCCCGAGAAGGACGGACTCTTCTGCGAGAAGATCTTCGGTCCGACGCGGGACTGGGAGTGCTACTGCGGCAAGTACAAGCGCGTCCGCTTCAAGGGCATCATCTGTGAGCGCTGCGGCGTCGAGGTGACCCGCGCCAAGGTGCGTCGTGAGCGGATGGGCCACATCGAGCTGGCCGCGCCCGTCACGCACATCTGGTACTTCAAGGGCGTCCCGTCGCGGTTGGGCTACCTGCTCGACCTCGCACCGAAGGACCTCGAGAAGATCATCTACTTCGCGGCCTACGTCATCACCGACGTGAACGCGGAGCAGCGCCACAACGACCTCTCGACGCTCGAGAACGAGATCGCCGGGGAGCGCAAGCGCCTCGAGTCGCAGCGCGACAACGACCTCGAGGCCCGCGCGCAGAAGCTCGAGACCGACATCGCCGAGCTCGAGGCCGAGGGCGCCAAGTCCGACGTGCGCCGCAAGGTCAAGGAGGGCGGCGAGCGCGAGATGCGTCAGCTGCGCGACCGTGCGCAGCGCGAGCTCGACCGCCTGCAGGAGGTGTGGGACACCTTCGCCAAGCTCGACCGCGGGCAGCTCATCCAGGACGAGTCGCTCTACCGCGAGCTCTACGACCGCTACGCGGACTACTTCACCGGTGCCATGGGTGCCGAGGCGATCCAGAAGCTGCTGGACACCTTCGACATCGACGCCGAGGCGGAGAACCTCCGCGAGACGATCCGTTCGGGCAAGGGCCAGCGCAAGCTGCGCGCGCTCAAGCGGCTCAAGGTCGTCGCCGCGTTCCAGGCCACGGGCAACCGTCCCGGGGGCATGGTGCTCGACTGCGTCCCGGTCATCCCGCCGGACCTGCGCCCGATGGTGCAGCTCGACGGTGGCCGCTTCGCGACCTCGGACCTCAACGACCTGTACCGCCGGGTCATCAACCGCAACAACCGCCTCAAGCGACTGATCGACCTCGGCGCGCCCGAGATCATCGTCAACAACGAGAAGCGGATGCTGCAGGAGGCCGTCGACGCGCTGTTCGACAACGGCCGCCGCGGCCGGCCGGTGACCGGGCCGGGCAACCGCCCGCTCAAGTCGCTGTCCGACCTGCTCAAGGGCAAGCAGGGCCGGTTCCGCCAGAACCTGCTCGGCAAGCGCGTCGACTACTCGGGCCGGTCGGTCATCGTGGTCGGCCCGCAGCTGAAGCTGCACCAGTGCGGCCTGCCCAAGCAGATGGCGCTCGAGCTGTTCAAGCCGTTCGTCATGAAGCGCCTGGTCGACCTCAACCACGCCCAGAACATCAAGTCCGCCAAGCGGATGGTCGAGCGTCAGCGCGGCCAGGTGTGGGACGTGCTCGAGGAGGTCATCAACGAGCACCCGGTCATGCTGAACCGGGCGCCCACGCTGCACCGCCTCGGCATCCAGGCCTTCGAGCCGCAGCTGGTCGAGGGCAAGGCCATCCAGCTCCACCCGCTGGTGTGCGAGGCCTTCAACGCCGACTTCGACGGTGACCAGATGGCGGTCCACCTGCCGCTGTCCGCCGAGGCGCAGGCCGAGGCCCGCATCCTCATGCTGTCGGCCAACAACATCCTGTCGCCGGCGTCGGGCAAGCCGCTCGCCATGCCGCGGCTGGACATGGTCACGGGGCTCTACTACCTCACGACCAAGCGCCCGGGCGCCGAGGGCGAGGGGCTGGCGTTCTCGTCCCCGGCCGAGGCGATCATGGCCTACGACCTGGGGACGCTCCACCTGCAGGCGCCCTGCCGCATCCGCTTGACCGGGGACGTCGTCCCAGGCCCGGGGATGGTCGGCGAGGACCACGAGCCGGGCACGCCCTGGCTCGCGGACACCACGCTGGGCCGGGTGCTCTTCAACGAGCTCCTGCCGGAGGACTACCCCTTCGTCGACGACCTGCTGCCCAAGAAGCGGCAGGCGGCGATCATCAACGACCTCGCCGAGCGGTACTCGATGACCGAGGTCGCCATGACGCTGGACCGGCTGAAGGACGCCGGCTTCCACTGGGCCACGCGCTCGGGCGTCACGGTCGCCATGGACGACGTCGTCGTGCCCGCGAACAAGGCCCAGATCCTCGAGGGTTACGAGGAGCGGGCCGAGCAGGTCAACAAGCGCTACCAGCGCGGTGCGCTCTCCTACCAGGAGCGCAACGACGAGATGGTGCGCATCTGGGGCCAGGCCACCGAGGAGGTGGCGAAGGCGATGGAGGACCAGTTCCCCGAGGACAACTCCATCCGTCGCATCGTCGAGTCGGGCGCGGCCGGCAACATGACCCAGATCCGCCAGCTGGCGGGCATCAAGGGTCTGGTCGCCAACCCGAAGGGCGAGTTCATCCCGCGCCCGATCAAGGCGAACTACCGCGAGGGCCTGACGGTCGTCGAGTACTTCATCTCGACCCACGGCACGCGCAAGGGTCTGGCCGACACCGCGCTCCGCACGGCGGACTCGGGCTACCTGACCCGTCGTCTGGTCGACGTCTCGCAGGACGTCATCGTCCGCGAGGTCGACTGCGGGACCGAGCGCGGCGTGCCGATGCCGATCGCGGAGCGCGTCGGGGACGTCCTGCAGCGCGACGTCCACGTCGACACCAGCGTCTACACCCGCACCGCGGCGTCCGACGTCACGGACGCGAACGGTGAGGTCGTCCTCGCCAAGGGCGGCGACATCGGGCAGCAGGCGATCGACTCGCTCATCGCCCACGGCGTCGACAAGGTCCGCGTCCGCAGCGTCCTGACCTGCGACTCGGCCCAGGGGGTCTGCGCGATGTGCTACGGGCGGTCGCTCGCGACCGGCCAGCTCGTCGACGTCGGCGAGGCGGTCGGCATCGTCGCCGCACAGTCGATCGGTGAGCCCGGCACGCAGCTGACCATGCGCACGTTCAAGCAGGGTGGTGTGGCCGGCGAGGACATCACCACCGGTCTGCCGCGTGTGCAGGAGGTCTTCGAGGCCCGCGTCCCGAAGGGCAAGGCGCCCATCGCGGACGTCGACGGCCGGGTGCAGCTCGAGGACGGCGAGAAGTTCTGGAAGATCACCCTCATCCCGGACGACGGGTCCGAGGAGGTCGTCTACGACAAGCTGTCCAAGCGTCAGCGTCTCGCCACGCTGACCGTCGACGGCACCGAGCGCCCGCTGCAGGACGGCGACCACGTCGACGTCGGGCAGCAGCTGCTCGAGGGCACCGCCGACCCGCACGAGATCCTGCGCGTCATGGGCCCCCGCGAGGTGCAGCTGCACCTCGTCGACGAGGTCCAGAAGGTCTACCGCTCGCAGGGTGTGTCGATCCACGACAAGCACATCGAGGTCATCGTCCGGCAGATGCTGCGCCGGGTGACGATCATCGACTCGGGCGCGACGGAGTTCCTGCCCGGCGGTGTCGTGGACCGCGCCGAGTTCGAGGGCCAGAACCGCAAGGTCGTCGCCGAGGGCGGCGACCCGGCGGCCGGGCGTCCGGTGCTCATGGGCATCACGAAGGCCTCGCTGGCCACCGAGTCGTGGCTCTCGGCCGCGTCGTTCCAGGAGACCACCCGGATCCTGACCAACGCCGCGATCGAGGGGAAGTCCGACAGCCTCGTGGGGCTGAAGGAGAACGTCATCATCGGCAAGCTGATCCCGGCCGGCACCGGCATCAACCGGTACCGGAACATCCAGGTCCAGCCCACCGAGGAGGCGCGCGCCGCGGCGTACGCGCTGCCGAGCTACGACGACGGGTACTACTCGCCCGACGTCTTCGGCAGCGGCAGCGGCGTAGCCGTCCCGCTCGACGACTACGACTTCGGCCAGTACCGCTGACGTCGTCCGCACGCTCGACGCCCCCGTCCGGTCCCACCGGGCGGGGGCGTCGTCGTCTCCGGGGGAATGCCCGCCGGCTGCGGCACGTTGTCCCCCACGTGACGCCGTTGGTGTAGTCTGCGGCGAGCCCGTTCGACGACGGTCGTGCCGTCGCCGATATGGAGATCCTGGCCGGTCTTCGAGGGCGCGTGGTTACTTCGGTAGCACAGGGTCCGTCGAGGGCGTCGTCGCGATGCGGCTCCGGACCCACCTGCGACCCCGCGCGTGAGCGCCGGGTATCGTCGTACCCGGTGCCCGACGCGATCGGGTCGTTGCGCTGCGCCCTCGCGGGCCAGCCGACGGCGACCGGGTGCGCCGGCGGTGTCGAGTGTGAGGGCGTGGACGCTCTTGCCGACACGCCCGATCCCGCGAGCGGGGTCCGACACCGACGAGACGACGTAGTTCGCAGGACACGAGCCAGAGGAACGAATGCCCACCATTCAGCAGTTGGTCCGCCGGGGCCGCGAGGACAAGGTCGAGAAGACCAAGACCGCGGCCCTCAAGGGCAGCCCGCAGCGACGCGGTGTCTGCACCCGCGTCTACACGACCACCCCGAAGAAGCCGAACTCCGCGCTCCGCAAGGTCGCGCGCGTGCGCCTCTCGAACCAGATCGAGGTCACCGCGTACATCCCGGGCGAGGGCCACAACCTGCAGGAGCACTCGATCGTGCTCGTGCGTGGCGGTCGTGTGAAGGACCTGCCGGGCGTTCGTTACAAGATCATCCGCGGCGCGCTGGACACGCAGGCGGTCAAGAACCGCAAGCAGGCCCGCAGCCGCTACGGGACGAAGAAGGACAAGGGCTGACATGCCGCGCAAGGGACCCGCTCCGAAGCGTCCGCTGGTGTCCGACCCGGTGTACGGGGCGCCGCTGGTGACGCAGCTGGTGAACAAGGTGCTCGTCGACGGCAAGCGGTCGCTGGCCGAGCGCATCGTCTACGGCGCCCTCGAGGGCTGCCGCGAGCGCAACGGCGCCGACCCGGTCGTCACGCTGAAGCGCGCGCTGGACAACGTGAAGCCGGCCCTCGAGGTCCGCAGCCGCCGCGTCGGTGGCGCGACCTACCAGGTGCCGATCGAGGTGCGCGCCGGTCGCTCGACCACGCTCGGGCTGCGCTGGCTCATCACCTACGCCCGTGCCCGTCGTGAGAAGACGATGATCGAGCGGCTCACCAACGAGCTGCTCGACGCCTCGAACGGTCTCGGTGCCGCCGTCAAGCGACGCGAGGACACGCACAAGATGGCCGAGTCGAACAAGGCCTTCGCGCACTACCGCTGGTGACGCGGGCCGGCCCCCGGTGAGAACCGCCGGGGGTCGCCCGATGTCGCGCAGGTCCGCCGCGCCAGACCCGCGGCGACGATCCGAGAAGGAAGAGGAATTCCGTGGCACGCGACGTGCTGACCGACCTGGGCAAGGTCCGCAACATCGGGATCATGGCCCACATCGACGCGGGCAAGACCACCACGACCGAGCGCATCCTGTACTACACCGGTATCAACTACAAGATCGGTGAGGTCCACGACGGCGCGGCCACGATGGACTGGATGGAGGAGGAGCAGAAGCGCGGCATCACGATCACGTCCGCCGCGACGACGACCTTCTGGAAAGACCACCAGATCAACATCATCGACACCCCCGGCCACGTGGACTTCACGATCGAGGTCGAGCGCAACCTGCGCGTCCTCGACGGTGCGGTCGCCGTGTTCGACGGCAAGGAGGGTGTCGAGCCCCAGTCGGAGACGGTGTGGCGGCAGGCCGACACCTACGACGTCCCGCGCATCTGCTTCGTCAACAAGATGGACAAGCTCGGCGCGGACTTCTACTTCACCGTGCAGACGATCAAGGACCGGCTGCACGCGAAGCCGCTCGTCCTGCAGCTGCCGATGGGCATCGAGTCGGACTTCTACGGCGTGATCGACCTGGTCCGCATGCGCGCCCTCACGTGGCGCGGTGAGGTCTCCAAGGGCGAGGACTACGCCATCGAGGAGATCCCGGCCGAGTACGCCGAGAAGGCGGCCGAGTACCGCGAGGCCCTCATGGAGGCCATCGCCGAGAACGACGAGGCGCTCATGGAGCGCTACTTCGCCGGCGAGGAGATCTCCGTCGAGGACATCGAGCACGGCATCCGCGCCGTGACGGTGACCAGCGAGTACAACCCGGTGCTCTGCGGCACGGCGTACAAGAACAAGGGCGTGCAGCCCATGCTCGACGCCGTCATCGCCTACCTGCCGGCGCCGGTCGACGTGAAGCCGGTCGAGGGGACGCTGCTCGACGGCGAGACCCCGGTCGTGCGGCACGCGACCACGGAGGAGCCCTTCTCGGCCCTCGCCTTCAAGATCATGAGCCACCCCTTCTACGGGAAGCTCACCTACATCCGCGTCTACTCGGGCAAGATCGCCTCGGGCGCGCAGATGATCAACTCGACGAAGGACCGCAAGGAGCGCATCGGGAAGGTCTTCCAGATGCACTCCAACAAGGAGAACCCGGTCGACGAGGCCATGGCCGGGCACATCTACGCGGTCGTCGGGCTCAAGGACACCACGACGGGTGACACGCTCTGCGACCCGCAGAACCCGGTCATCCTCGAGTCGATGGTGTTCCCGACCCCCGTCATCGAGGTCGCGATCGAGCCGAAGTCGAAGGCCGACCAGGAGAAGCTCTCCACGGCCATCCAGCGTCTCACCGACGAGGACCCGACCTTCCAGGTCGCCCGCGACGAGGAGACCGGCCAGACCATCATCAAGGGGATGGGCGAGCTCCACCTCGAGGTCCTGGTCAACCGGATGAAGTCCGACTTCAAGGTCGAGGCGAACATCGGCAAGCCGCAGGTGGCCTACCGCGAGACCATCCGCCGCAAGGTGGACAAGTACGAGTACACGCACAAGAAGCAGACCGGCGGCTCCGGCCAGTTCGCGCGCGTCATCATCGCGCTCGAGCCGATGGAGAAGTCCGAGGACGGCGCGCTCTACGAGTTCGTCAACAAGGTCACCGGTGGTCGCGTCCCGCGCGAGTACATCCCGTCGGTCGACGCGGGTGCCCAGGACGCCATGCAGTACGGCGTGCTGGCCGGCTACCCGATGACGGGCCTGCGCCTGACGCTGCTCGACGGTCAGTACCACGAGGTCGACTCGTCGGAGATGGCGTTCAAGGTCGCCGGCTCGATGGCGCTCAAGGAGGCGGCCCGCAAGGCGGACCCGGCCATCCTCGAGCCCCTGATGGCCGTCGAGGTGTCGACGCCCGAGGAGTACATGGGCGACGTCATCGGCGACCTGAACTCCCGCCGTGGCCAGATCCAGGCCATGGAGGAGCGCAGCGGCAACCGGATCGTCAAGGCCGTGGTGCCGCTCTCGGAGATGTTCGGCTACGTCGGTGACCTGCGGTCGAAGACCCAGGGCCGGGCGAACTACTCCATGCAGTTCGACTCGTACGGCGAGGTCCCGGCCAGCGTGGCCAAGGAGATCATCGCCAAGGCGACCGGCGAGTGACCCCGTCCGCGCCCCGTCGTCCCGGCCACCGGGACGACGGGGCGCGGTGAGGCCGGGGATCCGTCCCCGTTAGCCTCGTGGAGTCACCTCGGGTCCTCCGCCCGGCGTCAGCCCACCCAGAGGACCGCACGACCGACGTACCTACGCCGACCCGGCGACGACAGACCCAGAAAGTCCAGGAGGACGAGAGCAGTGGCGAAGGCCAAGTTCGAGCGGACCAAGCCGCACGTCAACATCGGAACCATCGGTCACATCGACCACGGCAAGACGACGCTGACGGCAGCCATCACCAAGGTCCTGCACGACAAGTACCCGGACCTCAACCAGGCGTCCGCGTTCGACCAGATCGACAAGGCGCCGGAAGAGCGCCAGCGCGGCATCACGATCTCGATCGCGCACGTCGAGTACCAGACCGAGAACCGGCACTACGCGCACGTCGACTGCCCCGGGCACGCCGACTACGTGAAGAACATGATCACCGGCGCCGCGCAGATGGACGGCGCGATCCTCGTGGTCGCCGCCACCGACGGCCCCATGCCGCAGACCCGTGAGCACGTGCTGCTCGCGCGTCAGGTCGGCGTGCCCTACATCGTCGTCGCGCTGAACAAGGCCGACATGGTCGACGACGAGGAGATCATGGAGCTCGTCGAGATGGAGGTCCGCGAGCTGCTGTCCTCGCAGGACTTCCCCGGCGACGACCTCCCCGTCGTCCGCGTCTCGGCGCTCAAGGCGCTCGAGGGCGACGCCGAGTGGGCCGACGCCATCGTCAACCTGATGAACGCCGTCGACGAGGCCATCCCCTCGCCGGAGCGCGACACCGAGAAGCCGTTCCTCATGCCCGTCGAGGACGTCTTCACGATCACCGGCCGCGGCACCGTCGTCACCGGTCGCGTCGAGCGCGGCATCGTCAAGGTGAACGAGGAGGTGGAGATCGTCGGTATCCGGACCAAGTCCTTCAAGACGACCACCACCGGCATCGAGATGTTCCGCAAGCTCCTCGACGAGGGGCGCGCCGGTGACAACGTCGGTCTGCTCCTGCGCGGCATCAAGCGCGAGGACGTCGAGCGCGGCATGGTCATCTGCAAGCCGGGCTCGATCACCCCGCACACCGAGTTCGAGGGCCAGGTCTACATCCTGGGCAAGGACGAGGGTGGCCGGCACACGCCGTTCTTCAACAACTACCGCCCGCAGTTCTACTTCCGGACCACGGACGTCACCGGTGTCGTGACGCTGCCGGAGGGCACCGAGATGGTCATGCCCGGTGACAACACCGAGATGTCCGTCCAGCTGATCCAGCCCATCGCCATGGAGGAGGGCCTCCAGTTCGCCATCCGTGAGGGTGGCCGGACCGTGGGCGCGGGCCAGGTCACGAAGATCAACAAGTAGGACCCTCACCCCGGTGTCGGGGCGCCCTCGGGCGCGTGCGACACTGGTGAGGTTGCTTGCCCGGGCGGTCGGCTCAATCGGTATCGAGCCGACCGCCCCGGCGTGAGCGGGGTCCGACCCGGACCCGGGCACGATCCGGACGTCACCCCAGGGCGACGTCCACCGTGCCGCCGATCCTCCCCGGAGGAGACGCGGGACGGACACACCATGAACAGCGAGGGTCTGAAGCGCACAGCGAGGGCCTGAGGCCGCGGAGCGACGAGCGTCCGGGGCGCGCCAGCCAGCGGCGTCGACACGCCCGACCGCGTGGACCGGAGAGGTCCGGCGGTCGCCGTGCGGGACGGCCGCCGAGGGCCGGCGCGGCATCGTTCGAGGACGAGAGAAGGAACGGCAAGCCACCATGGCGGGACAGAAGATCCGCATCAGGCTCAAGGCCTACGACCACGAGGCCATCGATGCGTCGGCGCGCAAGATCGTCGAGACCGTGACGCGCACCGGTGCCTCCGTCGTCGGCCCGGTGCCGCTGCCCACGGAGAAGAACGTCTACTGCGTCATCCGCTCGCCGCACAAGTACAAGGACTCGCGCGAGCACTTCGAGATGCGCACCCACAAGCGACTGATCGACATCGTCGACCCGACGCCCAAGACGGTGGACGCGCTCATGCGCATCGACCTGCCGGCCAGCGTCGACGTCAACATCCAGTGAGGCCCGGCATGTCTGCAGATCCTCTCCGCAGCAACGAGCGGCGGCTGAGCGGCGTCCTCGGCACCAAGGTCGGCATGACCCAGGTGTTCGACGAGGCGAACCGCGTCGTCCCCGTCACCGTGGTGAAGGCGGGCCCCTGCGTCGTCACGCAGGTGCGGACCCCTTCGGTGGACGGCTACAACGCGGTCCAGATCGCCTTCGGCGCGATCGACCCCCGCAAGGTGAACAAGCCGGAGGCCGGCCACTTCGCGAAGGCGGGCGTCACCCCGCGCCGCCACCTCGTCGAGCTGCGCACCTCCGACGCCGCGTCCTACGAGGTCGGCCAGGAGGTCACCGCCGAGGTGTTCTCCGCCGGCGCGGTCGTCGACGTCTCGGCGAACAGCAAGGGCAAGGGCACCGCGGGTGTCATGAAGCGCCACGGCTTCCACGGCCTCGGCGCCAGCCACGGCACGCAGCGCAAGCACCGCTCGCCGGGCTCCATCGGCGGTTGCGCCACGCCGGCCCGTGTCTTCAAGGGCACGCGCATGGCCGGCCGCATGGGCAACGTCAAGACCACGACGCAGAACCTGACCGTCCACGGCGTGGACGCCGACGCGGGTCTGCTGCTGATCCGCGGCGCCGTCCCCGGCCCGCGCGGCGGCCTGGTCCTCGTCACCTCTGCTGCCAAGAAGGGCGGTGACCAGCAGTGACGACGCCTGACGGCCACACCCCGGGCGTGACCGACACCGAGGGCCCCGACGCGGGCGAGTCGGTGGACGCCGGTACCTCGTCGGCGACCGAGGCCGCGACCTCGACGCTGGCGGTCGCCCGTCGGCGCGGGTTCTCGGCCGGCGACGCCCGGCGCTCCGCGCGTCGCGACGCGCAGACCGCCGCCGCGACCGGTGAGACCCGCACGGTCACCGTGCACACGCCGACCGGCGGCACCGACGGCACCGTCGAGCTCCCCGGTGAGCTCTTCGACGCGCCGGCGAACACCTCGCTGATGCACCAGGTGGTCACCGCGCAGCTCGCCGCGGCCCGCCAGGGCACGCACGACACGAAGACGCGCGGCGAGGTCCGCGGCGGCGGCAAGAAGCCGTACCGCCAGAAGGGCACCGGCCGCGCGCGGCAGGGCTCGACCCGCGCGCCGCAGTTCGTCGGCGGTGGCACGGTCCACGGCCCCACGCCGCGGGACTACGCGCAGCGGACCCCCAAGAAGATGAAGGCCGCGGCCCTGCGTGGGGCGCTGTCCGACCGGGCCCGCCACGAGCGGATCCACGTCTTCACCGCGCTGGTGGACGGCACCGCGCCGTCGACCAAGGGCGCCCGCACGGCGCTCGAGGGCGTCATCACGCCGGACCGGGAGCACCGCAAGGTGCTCGCCGTCGTCGCCCGCGGCGACGAGGCCGGCCGCCGCAGCGTCGCGAACCTGCCGACGGTGCACCTGCTGACGCCGGACCAGCTGAACACCTACGACGTGCTCCACGCGGACGACGTGGTCTTCACGTCGGCGGCGCTGGACGCGTTCGTGAGCGCCCGCACCGCGCGCGCCGAGGAGGTCGACCAGTGATCGCGGACCCGCGCGACGTCATCATCGCGCCGGTGATCTCGGAGAAGAGCTACGGCCTTCTCGAGGAGCGCCAGTACACGTTCCTGGTGCGCCCGGACGCGAACAAGACCCAGATCAAGATCGCCGTGCAGCAGATCTTCGACGTGACGGTGGCGAGCGTGAACACGCTCAACCGGGAGGGGAAGCGCAAGCGTTCCCGCACCGGCTACGGCAAGCGCAAGGACACCAAGCGCGCCGTGGTCACCGTGACGCCCGAGAGCCGGACGATCGACGTCTTCGGCGGGCCCGGGGCCTGAGGGAGTTAGCGAACCACCATGGGAATCCGCAGGTACAAGCCGACGACCGCCGGGCGGCGTGGCGCGAGCGTCTCGGACTTCGCCGAGATCACACGTGACCACCCGGAGAAGTCGCTCATCCGCCCGCTGCACAACAAGGGCGGCCGCAACGCCACGGGCCGGATCACGACCCGGCACCAGGGCGGTGGGCACAAGCGGGCCTACCGACTGATCGACTTCCGGCGCAACGACAAGGACGGCGTGCCGGCCAAGGTCGCTCACATCGAGTACGACCCCAACCGCAGCGCGCGCATCGCCCTGCTCCACTACGCGGACGGCGAGAAGCGCTACATCGTCGCCCCCGAGCGGCTGCACCAGGGCGACGCGGTGGAGAGCGGCGCCCGCGCCGACATCAAGCCGGGCAACAACCTGCCGCTGCGCAACATCCCCACCGGCACCGTGATCCACGCGATCGAGCTCCGCCCCGGTGGCGGCGCGAAGATCGCGCGGTCGGCCGGCGCGCGGGTGCAGCTGGTGGCGAAGGACGGGCCCTACGCCCAGCTCCGGATGCCGTCCGGCGAGATCCGCAACGTCGACGTCCGCTGCCGCGCGACGATCGGCGAGGTCGGGAACTCCGACCACTCGAACATCAACTGGGGCAAGGCGGGCCGCAACCGCTGGCGCGGCAAGCGCCCGACGGTGCGCGGTGTGGCCATGAACCCGGTGGACCACCCGCACGGTGGTGGTGAGGGCAAGACGTCCGGTGGCCGCCACCCGGTGAACCCGGCGGGTACCCCGGAGGGCCGCACCCGCGGCCGCAAGGAGAGCGACCGCATGATCGTGCGCCGCCGGCGTACCGGCAAGAACAAGAAGCGATAGAGCAGGAGGGAGACAGCGATGCCACGCAGTGTCAAGAAGGGGCCGTTCGTCGACGACCACCTGCTCAAGAAGATCGACGCGCTGAACGACTCGAACCGCAAGTCGGTCATCAAGACCTGGTCGCGCCGCTCGACGATCATCCCGGACATGCTCGGCCACACGCTGGCCGTGCACGACGGGCGCAAGCACGTCCCGGTCTTCGTCTCGGAGGCCATGGTCGGGCACAAGCTCGGCGAGTTCGCCCCGACCCGCACGTTCCGCGGGCACGTCAAGGAGGACCGTCGGTCGCGTCGCCGCTAGGCGCACGCATCCGCCGGTCACGACCCGCGAAACCAGGAAGGTAGACGAACGATGTCTGCACCAGCCGACACCGACGCGGCGCCCCAGGGCGCCGTGGCTCGGGTGCGCTACCTGCGCATGTCGCCGATGAAGGTCCGCCGTGTCGTGGACCTGGTCCGCGGCATGCCGGTGGGCCAGGCCGCGTCGGTGCTGCAGTTCGCCGAGCAGGCCGCCGCGAAGCCGGTGGCCAAGCTCGTGGCGAGCGCCGTGGCCAACGCCGAGAACAACTTCGCGCTGGACCCCGCCACGCTCGTGATCTCGACGATCACCGTGGACGAGGGCCCGACCATGAAGCGGTTCCAGCCCCGGGCGCAGGGGCGTGCGTACCGCATCCGCAAGCGCACCAGCCACGTCACCGTCGAGGTCACCGCCGTGACCGACGCGGACCGGGCCGGACGCAAGCGCTCGAAGGGAAGGACCCGCTGATGGGTCAGAAGATCAACCCGCACGGGTTCCGTCTGGGCATCACCACCGACTGGAAGTCCCGGTGGTACGCCGACAAGCAGTACGCCGACTACGTGGCCGAGGACGTCAAGATTCGCCGCATGCTCTCCAAGGGCATGGAGCGGGCCGGCATCTCCAAGGTCGAGATCGAGCGGACCCGTGACCGGGTGCGCGTCGACATCCACACCGCCCGCCCGGGCATCGTCATCGGCCGCCGCGGCGCCGAGGCCGACCGGCTGCGCGGCAACCTCGAGAAGCTGACCGGCAAGCAGGTCCAGCTGAACATCCTCGAGGTCAAGGGCGCGGAGGCGGACGCGCAGCTCGTGGCGCAGGGCGTCGCCGAGCAGCTGTCCAACCGCGTCTCGTTCCGTCGCGCGATGCGCAAGGCCATGCAGTCGGCCATGCGTTCGCCCGGCGTCAAGGGCATCCGGGTGCAGTGCTCGGGCCGTCTCGGCGGTGCCGAGATGTCGCGGTCGGAGTTCTACCGCGAGGGCCGGGTGCCGCTGCACACGCTGCGCGCCGAGATCGACTACGGCCTGTTCGAGGCCCGGACCAACTTCGGCCGCATCGGCGTGAAGGTCTGGATCTACAAGGGTGACGTCGTCGGCGGCAAGCGCGAGGCCGAGCGCCAGGCGGCGCTCGACGCCGCGACCCGCGAGCCGCGTCGCGGTGGCCGCGGTGGCGGCAACGACCGTCCCCGGGGCCGTCGCTCCGGCGCCTCCGGCACGACCGGCTCGGGCACCGAGGCCGGGCGCGCCGCCGCCGAGCAGGCCGCGAACGCCGGCGCGCCGGCGACGACCGGATCGGAGGCCTGACCATGTTGATGCCCCGCAGGGTCAAGTTCCGTAAGCAGCACCGGCCGGACCGGTCCGGTGCCGCCAAGGGCGGGACGCAGATGTCGTTCGGCGACTACGGCATCCAGGCGCTCGAGCACGGCTACGTGACGAACCGCCAGATCGAGTCGGCCCGTATCGCCATCACCCGCCACATCCGTCGTGGCGGCAAGGTCTGGATCAACATCTTCCCGGACCGCCCGCTCACCAAGAAGCCCGCCGAGACCCGCATGGGTTCCGGTAAGGGCTCGCCGGAGAAGTGGGTCGCGAACGTGAAGCCGGGCCGGGTCATGTTCGAGATGAGCTACCCCAACGAGGCCACCGCCCGTGAGGCACTGCGTCGCGCGCAGCACAAGCTGCCGATGCGCTGCCGCATCGTCACCCGTGAGGAGGCGTTCTGATGGCAGCGGGAACCCCCGCCAGCGAGCTGCGTGAGCTGTCCAGCGAGGACCTCGTCGCGCGTGCCCGCGAGGCGAAGGCCGAGCTGTTCAACCTCCGGTTCCAGATGGCGACCGGACAGCTCGACAACAACCGCCGGCTGCGGACCGTCCGCCACGACATCGCGCGCATCTACACGGTGATGCGCGAGCGTGAGCTCGGACTGTCCGCGGCCCCTGACGAGGAGGGTGCGGCATGAGCCAGGCCGCTGACGACGCGGCGGCCACGCCGGTCACCCAGCAGAAGCCGGGGGAGCGCAACGACGAGCGCGGCCTCCGCAAGACCCGCGAGGGTCTGGTCGTCTCCGACAAGATGGCCAAGACGATCGTCGTGAGCCTCGAGGACCGGGTGAAGCACCCGCGCTACTCGAAGGTCATCCGCCGGACCAAGAAGGTCAAGGCGCACGACGAGCACAACACCGCCGGCCCGGGCGACCGCGTGCTCCTCATGGAGACCCGGCCGCTCTCGGCGACGAAGCGCTGGCGCCTCGTCGAGATCCTCGAGAAGGCCAAGTAGTTCCCCCTGCACGGGGCCACGTCGAAACCATCCGGCGCTCGTCGCCGGGAAGGTCAGGAGAGAAGCAGTGATCCAGCAGGAGTCGCGACTCCGGGTCGCCGACAACACGGGTGCCAGGGAAATCCTGTGCATCCGTGTGCTCGGTGGCTCGTCCCGCCGTTACGCGGGCATCGGCGACGTCATCGTGGCCACCGTCAAGGAGGCCATCCCGGCGTCCGGCGTGAAGCGCGGCGACGTCGTGAAAGCCGTCGTCGTGCGCACCGTCAAGGAGAAGCGCCGCCCGGACGGCTCGTACATCAAGTTCGACGAGAACGCCGCGGTGATCATCAAGAACGACCGCGAGCCGCGCGGGACCCGCATCTTCGGCCCGGTCGGCCGGGAGCTCCGCGACAAGCGGTTCATGCGGATCATCTCGCTCGCGCCGGAGGTGCTGTAGCCAGATGAAGGTCAAGAAGGGCGACACGGTCCTCGTCATCGCCGGTAAGGACAAGGGCGCGAAGGGCAAGGTCATCCAGGCCTACCCCGACCGCGACAAGGTCCTCGTCGAGGGCGTCGGCCGCGTCAAGAAGCACACGGCCCAGTCCGCCAACCAGCGCGGCGCGCAGTCGGGCGGCATCGTCACGCAGGAGGCGGCCATCCACGTCTCGAACGTGATGGTCGTCGACTCGGACGGCAAGCCGACCCGCGTGGGTTACCGCGACGGCGGCGAGGGCGAGCAGAAGCGCGTGCGCGTCTCGCGCCGCAACGGGAAGGACATCTGATGACGAGCACCGAGTCTCGTCCCCGTCTGCAGCAGCGGTACCGGGACGCGATCCGTGCGGAGCTGACGGACCAGTTCCACTACGAGAACCCGATGCTCGTCCCCGGCGTCGTCAAGGTCGTCGTGAACATGGGCGTCGGCGAGGCCGCGCGCGACTCGAAGCTGATGGAGGGCGCGGTCCGCGACCTCACCCTCATCGCCGGCCAGAAGCCGGAGATCCGCCGGGCCCGCAAGTCCATCGCGCAGTTCAAGCTGCGCGAGGGCATGCCGATCGGCGCGCGCACCACGCTGCGCGGGGCGCGGATGTGGGAGTTCCTCGACCGCCTGGTCTCGATCAGCCTGCCGCGCATCCGCGACTTCCGTGGGCTCTCGCCGAAGCAGTTCGACGGCGCGGGCAACTACACGTTCGGTCTGTCCGACCAGACGATGTTCCACGAGATCGACCAGGACTCGATCGACCGGCCGCGGGGGATGGACATCACCGTGGTCACCTCCGCGACCACCGACGAGGAAGGCCGGGCCCTGCTGCGCGCCCTCGGCTTCCCGTTCAGGGAGAACTGAGCATGGCGAAGAAGGCACTGGTCAACAAGGCCGCCGCGACCCCGAAGTTCAAGGTCCGCGGTTACACCCGCTGCAACCGCTGCGGGCGCGCGCGTGCGGTGCTCCGCAAGTTCGGGCTCTGCCGCGTCTGCCTGCGCGAGATGGCGCACCGGGGCGAGCTCCCGGGCGTCAGCAAGTCCTCGTGGTGAGCGGCGTGCACGACGACACGACCGTCGTCCCCGTCGAGGAGGAGGAGCTGCCGGGTCGTCCGATCGACCCGCAGCTGCTCGAGCTCATCCAGCGCGTCGCCCACCGCGAGCACCTGCTCGGCCAGGGCGACGAGCACCCCCGTACGAACAACTTGACCCGCCCCGGACGCCGCAGGCCCGCCACGAGGTCGTCCGCCCGCCGGACGACCCGGGGTACCACGGCGAGGAAGGTGACCTGGTCGCGATGACGATGACCGACCCCATCGCGGACATGCTCACGCGCATCCGCAACGCCAACTCGGCGTTCCACGAGAGCGTGACCATGCCGCACAGCAAGCTGAAGGCCCACGTGGCCCAGGTCCTGCTCGAGCAGGGCTACATCGCGGGATACCGCGACGAGCCGGCGACCGTCGGCAAGTCCCTGGTCATCGACCTGAAGTACGGGCCGAACCGCGAGCGCAGCATCGCCGGCCTCAAGCGGGTCTCGAAGCCGGGCCTGCGGATCTACGCGAAGTCGACCGAGCTGCCGCGCGTGCTCGGCGGCCTCGGCGTCGCGATCATCTCGACGTCGTCGGGTCTGCTGACCGACCGTCAGGCCCACCAGCGACGGATGGGCGGGGAAGTCCTCGCCTTCGTCTGGTAGCGGAGAGGGGAACCGAACCATGTCTCGCATCGGTAGGGCCCCGATCACCGTGCCGTCCGGCGTGGACGTCGCGGTCGAGGGCCAGAACGTCACGGTGAAGGGGCCCAAGGGCACCCTGACCCACACGGTGGACCGTCCGATCTCGGTCGCGCTCGAGGACGGCGTGCTGTCGGTCTCGCGCCCCAACGACGAGCGGGAGAACCGGGCGCTGCACGGTCTCTCGCGCTCGCTGCTGAACAACCTGGTCCTGGGCGTGACCCAGGGCTACGAGCGCAAGCTCGAGATCCACGGCGTCGGTTACCGCGTGCAGCTCAAGGGCTCCACCCTCGAGTTCGCGCTCGGCTACAGCCACCCCGTCCGGATCGAGGCGCCCGAGGGCATCACGTTCGCGGTGGAGAACCCGACCCGCTTCTCGGTGCAGGGCATCGACAAGCAGGTCGTCGGCCAGGTCGCCGCGAACATCCGGCGGCTGCGCAAGCCCGACCCCTACAAGGGCAAGGGCGTCCGGTACGCCGGCGAGCAGATCCGCCGCAAGGTCGGGAAGACGGGTAAGTGATGGCTGAGACCACCGAGAAGAAGCGCACCACGGTCGGCAGGAGCGTCTCGCAGACGCGCCGCACCGGTGTGGTCCGTCGGCACGCCCGCCTCCGCAAGAAGGTCGAGGGCACGCCGGAGCGTCCGCGCCTGGTCGTCACCCGGTCCTCGCGACACATCACCGCGCAGGTCATCGACGACCTCGCCGGCCACACGCTGGCGCACGCCTCCAGCATGGAGGCCGACGTGCGTGGGCTCGAGGGTGACAAGAAGGCGCAGGCCGCCAAGGTCGGCGAGCTCGTCGCCTCCCGCTCCAAGTCCGCCGGCATCGACGCGGTCGTCTTCGACCGCGGCGGTCGCCGGTACCACGGCCGCATCGCGCAGCTCGCCGACGCGGCCCGCGAGGGGGGCCTGACGTTCTGATGAAGAACGAGCCCACCCCGATCACGGCAGTGCTTGACCGGAAATACGTGCAAGGGAAGGACGCCTGATGCCGGGCACTCAGCGCCGCGAGGGCGGCGGCCAGGGCGGGCGCGACCGCGACCGTCAGGGCGGCGGCCGCGGCGGCGCCCAGGACAGGACGCCGCACCTCGAGCGCGTCGTCGCCATCAACCGCGTGGCCAAGGTCGTCAAGGGCGGCCGTCGCTTCAGCTTCACCGCGCTCGTCATCGTCGGCAACGGCGACGGCGAGGTCGGGGTGGGCTACGGCAAGGCCAAGGAGGTGCCGGCCGCGATCGCCAAGGGCGTGGAGGAGGCGAAGAAGAACTTCTTCCGCGTCCCCCGGATCGGCGGCACCATCACGCACCCGGTGCAGGGTGAGGACGCCGCCGGCGTCGTGCTCCTGCGCCCCGCGAGCCCCGGTACCGGCGTCATCGCCGGTGGCCCGGTGCGCGCGGTCCTGGAGTGCGCGGGGATCCAGGACATCCTGTCCAAGTCCCTGGGCAGCCAGAACGCCATCAACATCGTGCACGCCACGGTGGCGGCCCTGAAGGCGCTGCAGGTCCCCGAGGCCGTCGCGGCCCGTCGTGGGCTGCCGCTGGACGAGGTCGCGCCGGCCCGGATGCTGCGCCAGCGCGCGGGTCAGGGGGTCTGATCATGGCCGAGCTGAAGGTCACGCAGGTCAAGTCGGTGATCGGGGGCAAGCGCAACCAGCGCGAGACCCTCCGGACGCTGGGCCTGCGTCGCATCGGCGCCACGGTCACGCGGCCGGACGACGCGCAGAACCGCGGGCTCGTCCACACCGTGCGGCACCTCGTCACCGTCGAGGAGGTCTGACATGGCCAGCGACAGTTCCGCACCGCTGAAGCTCCACCACCTCCGTCCGGCTCCCGGGAGCAAGACGGAGAAGACCCGCGTGGGTCGCGGTGAGGGCTCGAAGGGCAAGACCGCCGGTCGCGGTACGAAGGGCACGGGCGCCCGCAAGAACGTGCCCGCGCGCTTCGAGGGCGGCCAGATGCCGCTGCAGATGCGCCTGCCGAAGCTCAAGGGCTTCCGCAACCGCAACAAGGTGGTCGCGCAGGTCGTCAACATCGGCGACCTCGCCCGCCTGTTCCCGGACGGCGGTGAGGTCGGCCCGGCCGAGCTCGTCGCCGCCGGCGCCGTCCGCGCGGGGCACCCGGTGAAGGTGCTCGGCGAGGGCGACCTGGGCTCGGTGACGCTGCAGGTGAGCGCGCACGCGTTCTCCGGCGCCGCCAGCGAGAAGATCGGTGCCGCGGGCGGGACGACCACCGTCCTGTAGTCCGCGCACCACCCGCGCCACGGGCCCGGAGGAGCTCACCCCGAGCACCTCCGGGCCCGTTCGCGTCCCCGGACCTGCCCGGACCTCCCCGGTGCCGGGTTCGGCCACGGGTCCCGGTCCCCGTCGCTCCGTGGGCCGAAACCGGCTGCTGTTACCCTCGCCGGAGGCCGCTCCGCGTCTCGTCGGACCGCCCCGGGTCCCGGGGTGTCGGCCGCTCCGGCCGGGGTCACCCGGCCGTGCGGCGGGCCTGCAATCGACGACCAGCTGGAGGTCCGAGTGCTCGGCCCCGTGCGGTCCGCGCTGGCGACGCCGGACCTGCGCAAGAAGATCCTGTTCACGCTCGGCATCGTCGCGGTGTACCGGCTGGGTGCCACCCTGCCGGCGCCGGGTGTCTCGTACACCAACGTGCAGGCCTGTCTGCGTCAGGTCGAGGGCGGCGACTCCCAGAGCGTCTACGCCCTGATCAACCTGTTCTCCGGCGGCGCGCTGCTGCAGCTGTCGATCTTCGCGCTGGGCATCATGCCCTACATCACCGCGAGCATCATCGTGCAGCTGCTCACCGTGGTCATCCCGCGGTTCGAGCAGCTGAAGAAGGAGGGGCAGTCCGGGCAGGGCACCCTCACGCAGTACACGCGGTACCTGACGATCGCGCTGGCGATCCTGCAGTCCACCGGCATCGTGGCGCTGGCCGACCGCGGGCAGCTCTTCCAGAACTGCGACGCGACCCAGTTCCCCATCCTGCCGAACGCGGGCATCTTCGACCTCGCGGTCATCGTGCTGGTGATGACGGCCGGCACCGCGATCATCATGTGGTTCGGCGAGCTGGTCACCGAGCGCGGCGTCGGCAACGGCATGTCGCTGCTCATCTTCTGCTCGATCGCCGCGCGCATCCCGGCCGAGGGCCAGCAGATCCTCTCCAGCTCCGGTGGGCTCGTCTTCGCCGTCGTCTGCGTGTTCGGTCTGGCCATCATCGCGAGCGTCGTGTTCGTCGAGCAGGGCCAGCGCCGGATCCCCGTGCAGTACGCCAAGCGCATGGTCGGCCGGCGGATGTACGGCGGGACGTCGACCTACCTGCCGCTGAAGGTCAACCAGGCCGGTGTCATCCCGGTCATCTTCGGGTCGTCGCTGCTCTACCTGCCCGACCTGCTCTCCAGGCTGGTGGGCAACTCGACGTCCGGCTTCGCGGTCTTCGTCCAGAACTACCTGGCGAACCAGTCGAACCCCGTGCACATCGTCCTGTACTTCGCGCTGATCATCTTCTTCACGTACTTCTACGTCGCGATCACCTTCAACCCCGAGGAACGCGCCGACGAGATGAAGAAGTTCGGCGGCTTCATCCCGGGCATCCGGCCGGGCCGACCGACGGCGGAGTACCTGCAGTACGTGCTGTCCCGGATCACCTTGCCGGGATCGATCTACCTGGGCATCATCGCTGTCCTCCCGAACTTCTTCCTGGGCATCACGGGCCAGGGTCAGAACCAGAACTTCCCCTTCGGCGGGACCGCGGTGCTGATCATGGTCGGTGTCGGCCTGGACACCGTGAAGCAGATCGAGAGCCAGCTGATGCAGCGCAACTACGAGGGTTTCCTGCGCTGACGACCGGATCGGTCCCGCCCCCTCGACGGGGAGCGCCGAAGGCGCCCGCCGGGCAGGATGGACGGGCGTCCGACGAGGGTCGCCGCAGGAGGAGGAGTGGACATGAGGATCGTTCTGGTGGGGCCGCCCGGAGCCGGCAAGGGCACGCAGGCGGCACGGCTGTCGGAGCGTCTCGGCGCCCCGCACATCTCCACCGGCGATCTCTTCCGCGACAACATGAAGAACGGCACGGACCTCGGCAAGGAGGCCCAGCGCTACGTCGACGCGGGTGACCTGGTGCCGGACGAGGTCACCGTGGCGATGGTCAAGGACCGCCTCGCACAGCCCGACGCGGCCGAGGGCTTCCTGCTCGACGGGTTCCCCCGCAACACCTCGCAGGCCGACGAGCTGGACAAGGTCCTCTCCGACCTCGACCAGCGCCTGGACGCCGTCCTCGTGTTCGAGGTCGACGACGAGGAGCTCATCCAGCGGCTCACCGCGCGCGGGCGCTCCGACGACACCGAGGACGTCATCCGCAACCGGCAGGAGGTCTACCGCCGGGAGACCGCCCCGCTGATCGAGTACTACCGCGACCTGGTCGTGAAGGTCGACGCCATGGGCTCCATGGACGAGGTCACCGACCGGGCGACCGACGCGCTGGCCGACGAGCCGGAGGACTGAGCCGACGTGGGCGCCGGTGGTCTCTCCGGAGGACGTCTCGCGGAGGTGACCGCCGGGCTCGGCCGCGTCGCCGGCCGGCTCTCCGGCGGCCGGATCGGCTCGGAGATCCAGCTGAAGAGCCGCGGCGAGATCGACGCGATGCGCGCGGCGGGCCTCGTCGTCGCCGACGCGCTCGCCCGGGTCTCCGCGGCCGCGGCGGCCGGGGTGTCGACGAAGGACCTCGACGACCTTGCGGAGACCACCATCCGCGAGGCCGGCGCGGTGCCCTCCTTCCTCGGCTACCACGGGTTCCCGGGCAGCATCTGCGCCTCGGTGAACGCGGAGGTCGTCCACGGCATCCCCGCCGCGACGACCGTGCTCGCCGACGGGGACCTGCTCTCGGTCGACTGCGGCGCGATCCTCGACGGCTGGCACGGCGACGCGGCGGTCACGCTGCACGTCGGCACCGTGCGGCCCGAGGACGCCGCGCTGTCCGCGGCCTGCCGCGCGGCCATGTGGGCGGGGATCGCGGAGGTGCGCCCGGGGAACCGGCTCGGCGACGTCTCGCACGCCGTCGAGGACGAGGTCGCCCGCCACCGCCGTCCCGACGGCGGCCCGTTCGGCATCGTCGCCGACTACGGCGGCCACGGGATCGGTACCGAGATGCACATGGAGCCGTTCCTGCCGAACGTCGGGCGCGCCGGCACCGGGCTCCGTCTGCGTGAGGGCATGGTGCTCGCCGTCGAACCGATGCTCACCGCCGGCGACCCCGAGACCGACGAGCTCGACGACGAGTGGACCGTGGTCACGATCGACGGCGGACGGGCTGCGCACTGGGAGCACACCGTCGCCGTCACCGACCAGGGACCGTGGGTCCTGACCGCTCCCGCGGAGACGGACCGGGTCGGACTCGACCCGAACGCGCAGACGGATAGCTGAACTCTCCGCTATCCGGGTACTCTCTCCCCAGGACGACGAGCCGGGGAGGCCGTGATGTCGGATCAGGGTGCGGTACGGGTGTCGGACGCCGAGCGGGAGCAGGTCGCCACGCGGCTGGTCACCGCCCACGGCGAGGGACGACTGACGCTCGCGGAGTACGACGAGCGGGTGCGGGCCGCCCATGCGGCCGTGGTTCGCGACGACCTCGTACCCCTGCTCGCGGACCTGCCCGGGGATCCGGCGCCGGCCGGGTCCACGTCGACCGCGCAGCCCTCGCGGTCCACGCAGCCCGCTCGGCCCGCACCGACCCGGCGTCGGGACGGGTGGTCGCCGGTGCCGGCGTTCGCGGGCCCGTGCGGGGGCGGTCGCGGGTCCGTCGCGGCGTGGGCGGTGGCGAGCCTGGTCAACGTCGTGATCTGGCTGGCGGTGTCGGTCGGGACGGCGACGGTCGTGTACCCGTGGTGGATCTGGGTCGCCGGGCCGTGGGGGCTGGTCCTGGCCCTCGGGGGCCTCGGCCGCGCGGCGGTCCGCCCCCGCGGCTAGGGGCGGACCGCGGGGCGGACTACTTCGGCGCCATCCGGATCGCGCCGTCGAGGCGGATCGTCTCCCCGTTGAGCATCGGGTTCGCCACGATGTGGGCGGCGAGGGCGGCGTACTCGCCCGGCTCGCCGAGCCGCGACGGGTGCGGGACCTGGGCGCCGAGGGAGTCGATGTGCTCCTGGGGCAGCGTCGCGAACAGCGGCGTGTGGAACAGGCCCGGGGCGATCGTGCAGACCCGGATGCCGAGCGAGGCGAGGTCCCGGGCGATCGGGAGGGTCATCCCCACGATGCCGCCCTTCGAGGCCGAGTAGGCCGCCTGCCCGATCTGCCCGTCGAAGGCCGCCACCGAGGCGGTGTTGACGATGACGCCGCGGTCCCCGGTGTCGACGCCGGGGTCGGTGAGGGCGGGATGCTCGCTCATCGCCTGCGCGGCCAGCCGGATGACGTTGAACGTGCCGACCAGGTTGACGTTCAGCACCCGGGTGAAGTCCTCGAGCGGGAACGGGCCTTTGCGCCCCGCGGTGCGGTGGGCGCTCCCGATCCCCGCGCAGTTGATCGCCACGCGCAGCGTCCCCAGGCCCGCGGCGGCGTCGATCGCCTGCGAGACCTGCTCGGGGTCGGTGACGTCCGCCGGGGCGAACACCGCCCGCTCGCCGAGGCCCGCGGCGACGTCGGCGCCGGCCGACGACGGCAGGTCCACGATCACCACCGACGCGCCCTGCGCGTGCAGCTTCTCCACGGTCGCCCGGCCCAGGCCCGACGCGCCTCCGGTCACCAGTGCGACGACACCGTCGACGTCCACGTACTCCTCCTATGCTGGGGGTCGCCGCTCATCGTGTCGTCCCCGCGCAGAAACGGTCAATGCTGACTCCTCGACCGGCGGGGACACCCGGCGACCGGGGCCCCGACACGCCCCGCGTACACTGAGGAGCTGGTGCGCGTGTCGTGCCGTTCCTCACGAGCCTGATCCGGGCCGGTGCGGTCCGGCACCTCGTCACGCACCCGATCCGCCGCGCACCCGCGTGGCGGTGGCACGGCGGGACGACGAAGCCGCCGCGGTGAGTGCGGGCCCCGGACCGGACCGGGGACGCGGGATCCACGGCGGCGCGAGAGTGCGGAGGACATGGCGAAGAAGGACGGCGCCATCGAGGTCGAGGGCAGGGTCGTCGAGCCCCTCCCCAACGCGATGTTCAGGGTCGAGCTCGAGAACGGGCACAAGGTCCTGGCGCACATCAGCGGCAAGATGCGGCAGCACTACATCCGAATCCTCCCCGAGGACAAGGTCGTGGTCGAGCTCTCGCCGTACGACCTGTCGCGCGGTCGCATCGTCTACCGCTACAAGTAACCAGGCAGCGAGGACGAGATCGTGAAGGTCCAGCCGAGCGTCAAGCGAATCTGCGCGAAGTGCCAGGTGGTCCGCCGTCACGGGCGGGTCATGGTCATCTGCGACAACCTGCGTCACAAGCAGCGCCAGGGCTGACGCCCACACACCCGGGTCCGCCCGGGTGGGAGAACACCCCCGTACCTACGCCGGCACAGTCCCGGCGGAACCACCCCCGGCGGGAGGCCGGGGCCCGGCGACACCGTCGTCGGGACGGACGGGGTCCGATACCTCCCGACGACACGAGGAGTACGTCGCCACATGGCACGCATTTCCGGCGTCGACCTCCCCCGCGAGAAGCGGATGGAGATCGCGCTGACCTACATCTTCGGGATCGGCCGCAGCCGTTCCAAGGAGATCCTCCGCGAGACGGGCATCGACCCGGACCTGCGGAGCAAGGACCTGAGCGACTCGGACGCCGCCGCGATCCGTGCGTTCATCGAGCAGAACCTCCGGGTCGAGGGTGACCTGCGCCGCGAGGTCCAGGCGGACATCCGGCGCAAGGTCGAGATCGGCAGCTACCAGGGCCTGCGCCACCGGCGCAACCTCCCGGTCCACGGCCAGCGGACGAAGACCAACGCCCGCTCGCGCAAGGGCCCGAAGAAGACCGTCGCCGGCAAGAAGAAGGCCACCCGCAAGTAGGCGGGGCCCGATCACCTCAGGAGTTTTTGCATGCCACCCAGGACCCGCGCCGGCGCCGCCGGCGCCAAGAAGGTGCGCCGCCGGGAGAAGAAGAACATCTCCCAGGGCCAGGCCCACATCAAGAGCACGTTCAACAACACCATCGTCTCGATCACCGACCCGACCGGTGCGGTGATCGCGTGGGCCTCCGCCGGCCACGTCGGCTTCAAGGGTTCGCGCAAGTCGACGCCGTTCGCCGCCCAGATGGCCGCCGAGAACGCGGCCCGCAAGGCAGCCGAGCACGGCATGAAGAAGGTCGACGTCTTCGTCAAGGGCCCGGGGTCCGGTCGTGAGACCGCGATCCGTTCGCTGCAGGCCGCGGGCCTCGAGGTCGGGACCATCTCCGACGTCACGCCCCAGCCGCACAACGGCTGCCGCCCGCCCAAGCGGCGCCGGGTCTAGGGCGAGAGGAGAGAAGAGAGATGGCTCGCTACACCGGTCCCGTCACCCGCAAGTCCCGTCGCCTCAAGGTCGACCTGGTCGGCGGCGACAAGTCCTTCGAGCGTCGTCCGTACCCCCCGGGGCAGCACGGTCGGATCCGCATCAAGGAATCCGAGTACCTCATGCAGATCCAGGAGAAGCAGAAGGTCCGCTTCACCTACGGGGTCCTCGAGAAGCAGATGCGCAAGTACTACGAGGAGGCGAACCGTCGCGAGGGCAAGACCGGCGACGAGTTCCTGCGCCTGCTCGAGTCGCGCCTCGACTCGGTCGTCTACCGCGCCGGCCTGGCCCGCACCCGCCGTGCGGCCCGCCAGCTCGTCGGACACGGCCACTTCCTGGTCAACGGCCAGAAGGTGGACGTCCCCAGCTTCCGGGTGACGCAGTTCGACATCATCGACGTCCGCGACAAGTCGCGGAACATGCTGCCCTTCGTGGACGCGAAGGAGTCCTTCGGTGACCGCCCGGTCCCCGGCTGGCTCCAGGTCGTCCCGGAGACGCTGCGCATCTTCGTCCACCAGCTGCCCGAGCGGTCGCAGATCGACACGCCCGTCTCCGAGCAGCTGATCGTCGAGTTCTACTCCAAGTAGCTCGACCGGCCCGACCCGGCGATCCTGCCGGGTCGGGCTCCCCGTTCGGCATCAAATAGCGGATGCCCGAGCACCGGAAGGAACACCAGACGTGCTGATCTCCCAGCGCCCGGCCCTCTCGGAGGAGCCGGTCGACGAGACCCGGTCGCGGTTCGTCATCGAGCCGCTCGAGCCGGGCTTCGGCTACACCCTCGGCAACTCGCTGCGGCGGACCCTGCTGTCGTCCATCCCGGGCGCGGCCGTGACCTCGATCCGGGTCGACGGGGTCCTCCACGAGTTCACCACCGTCCCGGGGGTGAAGGAGGACGTCACCGACATCATCCTGAACCTCAAGGAGCTCGTCGTGAGCTCCGAGGAGGACGAGCCGGCGACGATGTACCTGCGCAAGCAGGGCCCGGGCACGGTGACCGCGGGGGACATCGTCCCGCCCGCTGGCGTGACCGTGCACAACCCGGACCTCCACATCGCGACCCTGAACGACCAGGGCCGCCTCGAGGTCGAGCTGGTGGTGGAGCGTGGCCGCGGCTACGTCCCCGCCGCCCAGAACAAGGCGTCCGGCGCCGAGATCGGCCGCATCCCAGTCGACTCGATCTACTCGCCGGTGCTGAAGGTCAGCTACAAGGTCGAGGCGACCCGCGTCGAGCAGCGCACCGACTTCGACAAGCTGATCCTCGACGTCGAGACCAAGCCCTCGATCACCCCCCGCGACGCCATCGCGTCCGCCGGCCGCACGCTCGTCGAGCTGTTCGGTCTGGCCCGCGAGCTCAACGTCGACGCGGAGGGCATCGAGATCGGGCCCTCGCCCGCCGAGGCCGACTCGATCGCGGCGTTCGCGATGCCCATCGAGGACCTCGACCTCACGGTCCGGTCCTACAACTGCCTCAAGCGGGAGGGCATCCACACGGTCGGCGAGCTCGTCGGCCGCTCGGAGGCCGACCTGCTGGACATCCGCAACTTCGGTGCGAAGTCCATCGACGAGGTCAAGATGAAGCTGGCCGGCCTCGGGCTGGCCCTGAAGGACAGCCCGCCCGGGTTCGACCCGAGCGCGGCCGCGTCCGACTATCCGTCGGAGGGCTACGAGTCCTACGGCGAGGGCGGCGGGTACGGGTCGTTCGGCAACGACGACGGCCAGGACTACGCCGAGACCGAGCAGCTCTAGGACGCCCGAGAGCTCTGACGTACTGCCCCCTCCCCGGGCCCTCGCGAGGGCCCGGGGAGGAAAGGCGCCTGAGACAGGAGCACGAGAATGCCCCAGCCCACCAAGGGCCCCCGCCTCGGCGGATCCCCCGCGCACCAGAAGCTGCTGCTGGCCAACCTGGCCACGTCGCTCTTCACGCACGGCCGGATCCACACCACGCGCGCCAAGGCCGAGCGCCTGCGCCCGTACGCCGAGCGCCTCATCACGAAGGCGAAGAAGGGCGACCTGCACAACCGTCGCGAGATCTCCACGGTGATCCGCGACAAGGACGTCGTGCACCGCCTGATCGCCGAGATCGGCCCGTTCTTCGCGGACCGTCCCGGCGGCTACACGCGCATCATCAAGACGCTGCCCCGCAAGGGCGACAACGCGCCGATGGCGATCATCGAGCTGGTGAACGAGAAGCTGGCCTCCACCGAGGCGTCGGCAGCCACCCGCTCGGCGTCGCGGCAGACCGAGGTCGGCGGTGCGGCCACCGGTGCGGCGGCCACCGCGGCGACGATCGCGGCCGCGGAGTCCGGCGACACCACGGCCGACGGTGCGGCGGCCGAGGAGGCCGTGGGTACCGACGCCGACACCCCGGTGCTGGCCGAGGAGGCCACGACCGCCGAGGCGGACGCCGGGTCCTCGGCCACGACGACCGAGGTCGGCGGCGGCTCCGGGGCGAGCACGGAAGCCACGGAGTCCACTGACACCGACGCCGAGGCCCACGAGGTCCCGGAGCCGATGGCGGAGAACGCTGCGGAGGCGGCCGGTCTCGCGACCGACGACACGAAGGACGAGTCCTGACCGGACCCGCTCCCGAGCACGACCACCCCGGGCCCGCCGTCGACCTCGACGGCGGGCCCGGGGTGTCTCCGGCCCCGGTGCGGCTGCGGCTCGACCTGGCCTACGACGGCACCGACTTCGCCGGGTGGGCCCGGCAGCCGGAGCTGCGCACCGTGCAGGGCGTGCTCGAGGAGACCCTGACGATCCTCGCGCGGGAGCCGGTCGCGCTCACCGTGGCCGGCCGGACCGACGCGGGCGTTCACGCCGACGCGCAGGTGGCCCACACCGACGTGACCCCCGGCAGCACCCTGCTGGCCGCCGACGGGACGGTGCCCGACGGGCTGGTCCGCCGCCTCGCGCGGATGCTGCCGCCCGACGTGCGGGTGCACCGCCTCGCGCCCGCGCCCGCCGGGTTCGACGCCCGGTTCTCGGCCGTCCGGCGGCACTACGCGTACCGCGTCTGCACCGCGCCGTCCGGGCCCGAACCGCTGCGGGCCCGCGACACCCTGCGCTGGCCGCGGCCGGTGGACGTCGCGGCGATGGACGCGGCGGGCCGGGCCCTGCTCGGGGAGCACGACTTCGCCGCGTTCTGCCGCCCCCGGGCCGGGGCGACCACCATCCGCGAGCTGCAGCGCCTCACGTGGCACCCCTGCGCCGGCGAGCGCGACGTCGTCGAGGCCCGGCTCTCGGCCGACGCCTTCTGCCACTCCATGGTGCGGTCGCTGGTCGGTGCCCTGCTCGCCGTCGGGGAGGGACGCCGGCCGGTCGACTGGCCGGCCTCGCTGCTCACCGCGGCGCGACGGTCGTCGGAAATCCACGTCGTGGCGGCCCACGGGCTGCGGCTGGTGGGCGTGGACTACCCGGACGACGCCGGGCTGGCGGCCCGCGCGGTGACCACCCGGGCCGTGCGCACGCTCGATCGCTGAGCCGCGCCGTCAGGCCCGACGCACCGGTCCGAGGATCGCGGTCTCCCGGTCCGCGGTGACGAGGTCGAGCCGACGCCACAGGTTGCGTCCGAGTGCGACGACGCCGTGATCGGGCAGCGTCCGGAGCGTCTCGGCCATCGGCTCGGAGAGCCGCCACAGGCGCGTCGCGAGGTCGGCCTCCTGGGGCGGCATCCGCCCGAGCAGCACCACGTCCGCGTCGTCGGCGGCGTCGGCCACCGCCGGGGTGAGCGCGGGCAGCACCAGCAGCGTCGTGCGCCAGGGACCGAGGGGTACGCCGGGGCCGGACGCGGCAGCGCCCCGGTCCCGCACGGTGAGAACCGCATCGGTGTCCCCGGGGCCGTGGGCGCCGGGAGGCCACTCGGGGAGCGCCGCGACGACCTGCACGCGGGAGGGGTCCGCCGCGGCCCGGGCGATCGGCTCCCAGGCCGCGGCCCGTCCGGTGGCGACGTCGAGCCGGGCTCCCTGCGCGACGGTCCGCAGGGCGATCTGCCGGGCGAGGTGCAGGGCCCCGAGCACGACGATGCGGGTCCCGGCCGGGCGGAGCACCGCGAGCGTGACCGGGGACCCCGCCGGGTCGGCGCCGAGGACGACACCCGCGGGCGTGAGCGGCGCGGACAGGCCGTCGAGGGCGGCGACCGGCAGCCGCACCGCCGGGGCCCGCCGGGCCGGAGCGCGGCGGGTCACCGGGACCCGCCCACGGGCAGGGTCGCGCGCAGGCCGGCCGCCTGCCGGCCGTGCAGCGGATCGAGGTGCACACCCCGGGCACGCGCCGCGGCGACGAGGTCCCGTCCGGCGGTGACGACGTCGGTCGGCCCCAGCCCGGTGACCCGGACGTGGAGGTCGAGCCCCACCTCGTCGGGGTCGTCGGCGGCGACGAGGGAGAGCGCCACCGTCGAGACCGCGCCCGGGGCGGCGAGGGCGTCGAGGTCGAGGGCGGCACCGAACGTGGTCGCCGACCAGGTCGCATGGCCCACCTCCCCGAGCACCACGGCGTCCCAGCGCTCCTGCACCCCGCCGGGCGTGCGGTCGAGATCGGTCCCGGCGGCGACGGCCACCGCCTCCCGGACGTCGGCCCGGTCGAGCGGCCGGACCGGGACGTCGTGGTCGGCGAGGACCCGGCCGATCCGGGCCAGGGACCCGACGAGGGCCCGGCGCGCCCCGAGGACCCCGCCGCCCCGGTCGGCCACCGCGTCGGGGCAGCGCTGCGGGTCGAGCCGGACGACCAGCCACAGGCTCCGGTGCGCGGCGTCGGACAGCGGACCGAGCACCTCGCGGTGCGCCTCGTGGGCCGGACCGTCGCCGACACCCGGCCGCACGTGCCGCACCACCGTCACCGCGTCCACCACGACGCCGCGGTCGGACAGCGTGCCCGCCAGCGCCGCCAGCGGCAGCCCGACGGGTCCGCCGCCGACCGCGCCCGCGCCGTCGTCGGTCCCGCGGTGGCCGGCCCCGTCCTCACCGGGGCCGCCGTCGGGTGGGTCGAGCACGAGCGGCAGCTCCTCGGGATCGGGGGCCAGCACGGCGCTCCACGCACCGTCCTCGCCGCCCAGCAGCGCCACCGGACGGCCGTCGTGGTCGACGGTCTCGACGACGTCGAGCGGGCCGAGCGCGGCGTCGACGGCGGGCACCCCCACCCCGTCGTCGGGACCGGTCGCGGCACGTTCCCGGGGGCGGGTCCGGTGGCGCAGCGCGAGCAGCGCCCACCTGCCCAGCAGCTCGCCGCGGACGCGGACGAGACCCGCCACGAGGGCGAGCGAGAGGACGACGCCGGCGACGGGGAGCCCGGCGCCGAGGGCGAGCAGCCCCAGCGCCAGTGCGAGCCCGATCTCGGCGAGCAGGACCCCGGTGAGCGGCAGCGGACCGAGGGCCGGCTCCCCGGGGCGGGGGCCTGCGCTCACGAGCGCCGCCGACGGCGGAGCAGGGCCATCGAGAGCGCGGCCGCGAGGACCGCCGCCCCGGCGACGAGGGCCCAGCCCGACCCGCCGTTCCCGCCGGGCGGGGGCGACCCGGCCGGTGCGGGTGGCACCGACGCGGGCCGGGTCCCCGCCAGGGCCGCGGCGACGTCGAGGGCGCCGGCGCCGACGACGACGGGCGTCGCTCCCGGGACCGGGGCCGCGGTGTCCCGCAGCCGCGCGACGACCGCGGCCGCGGACAGCGTGGGGAACCGGGCCCGGAGCAGCGCCGCCGCCCCCGCGACCCGGGCCGCCGCGAAACTGGTGCCCGCGACGGGTTCGGGTGCGGAGCCGGGCAGCGTGAGGTCGGTGGTGAGGCCGGCCGACCGGGCGTCCAGCGCGGCCGGGACCCGGCCCGGCGCCGCGATCCCGACCCACGGTCCGGCGAGCGACACACGGTCCGGAGCGCCGTCGTCGTCGAGGGCGCCGACCGTGAGCACCTCGGTGGGGTCGAGCCCGAACCATGCGGGCACCGGGACCGTCGTCACCCGCTGGTCGGCAGGCGCCGGGTCGTTCGCCGGGCACGCGGACCCGGCGTTGCCGGCCGCCGCGACCACGACGACGTCGCGCGCCACGGCCTCGCGGACCGCGGCCCGCAGGGCCCCCGTCGCGGTGTCGGCCCCGCCGATCAGCGCCGCGGCGGGACGACAGGCGGCGAGGGCCAGGGTCAGCACCCGCACCTCGGGGACGGCGACGGCGGCGCGGACCGCACGGGCGAGCACGGCCTCGTCCCCGGCACCCCCGGTGGCGGTGCGGGACCAGGCGGTGTCGGCGCGGACGGCCAGGACGCGGGCCCCGGGGGCGACGCCGACGACCCCGTCGTCGGGGGCGGGCGCGGCGGCCACCACCCCGGCGACCGCCGTCCCGTGCCCGTCGCAGTCCGCCCGGGCCGACCGGCCCGCCACGAAGTCGCCGCCGTCGATCACCCCGCCGGTGAGCCGCGGGTGGGCGGCCACGCCGGAGTCGACGACGGCGACCAGCACCCCGTCCCCGCCGGCGCCGGGCACGGCGTCCGGTTCCGGTGTGAGGGCCTCGAGCGCGCCGGGGGGCACGCCGACGGGGCAGGCGCCCAGCGGGGTGAGGCCGGGCAGGGCGTCCGGCGCGCGGGGCAGGGCGGCCAGGGCCCCCGGGTCGGGGGCGGGCGCGGGCGGGGGCGCGACGGGGATCGCGGTCCCGACGTCGGGTCCCGCCGCGGCCGGGAGGCCGGGGGCGAGCAGGCCCGCCGTCAGGAGGGCACCGAGCACCGCGCGGCGCAGGCCCGTCGGGGTCACGACAGCCGCACCACCGCGAACAGGTCGGCGACCGCGCACGCCAGCGGCAGGACCGCCGCGATCGCGACGCCCTCGAGCACGTCCACGGTCCGCCGGACGCCGGGGGCGGCGCGCCGCCGCGGCCCCACCGCGCCGAGGACCACCAGGGCCGCGCCGACGACGGCGGCCGCGAGGCCGATCCCGAGCCGGGCCGCGCCGGGCGGAGCGGCGGCGACGGCGCCGACCGCGAGGCCCGCCGCACCCGCGAGCGCCCCGAGCAGCAGGACCGCCGCCGGCACGGCGTTGGCGTAGCTGCGCGAGCGCAGGGCGACGAGCACGACGAGCAGGACCGCCAGGACGGCGCCGACGGTGCCGCGCCAGCCGGACGGCGGGGCCAGGCCGAGCACCGCCACCGCCACGACCAGCACGGCGACCGTGCCCCCGGCGAGCCCGGTCAGCACCGCGTGCGCGCGGTCGGCCCGACGGTCGAGGACCGCCGCGTCCCCGGGCCCGGGATCGGCGGCGTCGTCGGCCGCGGACAGCGGCACCTCGGGCAGGGGGAGCCGGGCGAACAGGACGGCCAACCGTGGCAGCACGGACAGGGTGACCAGGGCCAGTGCCCCGGCACCCGCCGCGGCCGCCGCGGGTTCGAGCGGACCGGCCCCTCGCGCGCCCGCGACCGCGCCCGCGACGGTGGCGACCGCGCCCGTGGCGGTACCCAGGACCGCGGCCGTCGCGAGCCCGGTCCCGACGGCGAGCGCGACCCGGTCGGTCCGGGGCGCGGCGAGCAGCGCGGTGCCGGCCGCGACGAGTGCGAGCGCGGCCGCGACGAGCAGATGCGGGCCCCCGAGTCCGACCGTCAGCGGGGCGGCGTCGGGGCCGGGGACGACGGCGAGGCCGCACACGGCGGCGGCCCCCGTCGCGACGGCGACGAGGACGGCCGCCGGGCCGGGGCGGTGGGCGAGGCGTGGCGTCAGCGCGGCGAGGACCGTGCCGGCGAGCGCGAGGACGGCGGCGGCGCCGGCGGTGACCGCGCCGCCCGCGGTGCCCGGCCCGCGTCCGGCGGCGAGCAGCGCCCCGAGCGTCGCCGCCCCCGCGACGAGGCCTCCGAGCAGGCCGAAGCGGTGCGCCCAGCCCGCGTCCCAGGGCCGGAACGCGGCGGGCCGGGACTCCGCGAGCGCGTCGACGACGTCGTCGTAGAGCGGGGCCGGGGCGGCGTCCTCCCGCCGACGCAGCACGAGCTGGTCGCCGTCGAGGACCTCGAGCTCGTCGAGGGTGTGCCGCGGATCGACCGGGGCCCGCCCGAGCGCGGCCAGCGTCCAGCCCGTCGCCCCCGCGCGGTCCGCGCTGCGCACCGGCGCGTGGCTCCAGGCGGCGGGGGCCGGGGCGGCGGCGTCGGCGCCGGTCAGCTCGACGAGGACCGGGAGCAGCTCGCCCACCGGGACGTCGCCGGGCAGCGCCAGGTCCACCCGCGTGGTCGGTGCGAGCACCGAGACGCGGGTGACGGCGGCGGCCTCGGGCAGGGGCACGGGCGGGACCGCCGCGAGGGCGCTCGCCGACGGCTCCTCCCGCCGCACGGGCGCCGTCGTCCGGCCGTTGCCGCTGCCCACCCGGGCCCACCTCCGTCGCGTCCGTTCTGCGTCGTTCCCGCCCCGATCGGGTGATCGGCTCCCTAGTATGGCCAGCGCACCGACCCGCGTGGCGTTAACACGGAGATCCGCGCGGCGCCGGCGGGGGAGGGAGGGGTGTGGGCACGCAGGTCGTCCGGCGCGGGCCGCGCGAGGCCGCCCCGGTGATGCCCGGCGGCGAGCTCGCGCTCGAGGCCCCGCCCGAGGAACCGCGCGTCGCGCCCACCGGGCTGCTGCCGCGCCTGCTCCCGATGGTCATGGTGCTCGCCTCGGTGGGCTTCGTCGTGGTGCTCGGGATCGACAACCCGACGTCGTGGCTGTTCGGGGGCATGATCGCGCTGTCGACGCTCGGGATGGTCGCGGGCGGCTTCTCCCGGGGCGGTGCGCAGCGCCGGGCCGAGGCCGACGCCGAGCGTGCCGACTACCTGCGCTACCTCGCCCAGGTGCGGCGCCGCACCCGCGCGGTGGCCGCCGAGCAGCGCGCGAGCCTGGCGTGGACCCACCCCGACCCCGACGCGCTGGTGTCCCTGGCCCGAGGCCCCCGCACCTGGGAGCGGCGCCCCGGGGACCCCGACTTCGCCCACGTCCGCGTCGGGCGGGGCGCCCAGCGCCTCGCGACGGCACTCGTGCCGCCGCAGACCGGGCCGGTCACGGACCTGGAACCGGTGACGACGGCGGCCCTGCGCCGGTTCGTGCGCGCCCACTCGGTGGTCGAGGCGCTCCCGACGGCGGTCTCGCTGCGCGCCTTCGCCGCGGTCGCGATCACCGGCCCCGACGCGAGCCCGGCCGGGTGGGAACGCCGCCGGGCGCTGGCGCGGGCCGTCGTCGCCCAGCTGGTCACGCTGCACTCCCCGGACGACCTGCTGCTCGCCGTCGTCTGCGGGGAGCGCTCGCGCGCGGACTGGGAGTGGGTGAAGTGGCTGCCGCACGTCGCGCACCCGCGGCTGCACGACGGGGCGGGCCCGGTGCGCATGATCGCGTCCTCGTTCGCGACCGTCCGGACCTGGCTGGCGCCCGAGCTCGCGGACCGCGCACGGTTCAGCCGCGGTGCCACCCCGGCCGCCCCGCACGTGGTGGTGGTCTGCGACGGCGGGGACGTCGCCGACCCCGCCGCGCCGGGGGACGACCCGGCCGAGGAGGGCCTCGTCGGGCTCACCCTGATCGACCTCGCCGCCCGGCTCGACCCCCTGGTCGCCCGTCGGGGCCTGCGGCTGGTCGTCGCCCCCGACCCGGAGCGGCCCGACGTCGACCGCCTCGGGGCGGCCACGGACGTCGGCGTCGAGTGGTTCGGGCGCCCCGACGCGCTGCGCGGGGCCGAGGCCGAGGCCCTCGCGCGCCGCCTCGCGCCGTGCCGCACACCGGCCGCCGCGCCGGAGGGCCCGGGTCCCGCGGCGCCGGGGCTGCTCGACCTGCTCGGGGTCCCCGGCAGCCCGGAGACCTTCGACGTCGCCGCGGCCTGGCGTGCCCGCGCCCCGCGGGACCGGCTGCGGGTGCCCTTCGGGCTGGGCGAGGACGGCGAGCCGGTCGAGCTCGACCTCAAGGAGGCCGCCCAGGAGGGCATGGGCCCGCACGGGCTGTGCGTGGGCGCGACCGGCTCCGGCAAGTCCGAGCTGCTCCGGACCCTCGTGCTCGGGCTCATCACCACCCACTCGTCGGCCGCGCTCAACCTCGTCCTGGTGGACTTCAAGGGCGGCGCGACGTTCGCGGGTCTGGCCGACGCGCCCCACGTCGCGGCCGTCATCACGAACCTCGCCGACGACCTGGCGCTGGTCGACCGCATGCAGGACGCCCTCGCGGGCGAGATGACCCGCCGTCAGGAACTGCTGCGGGGCGCCGGGAACCTCGCGAGCGTCGCCGACTACGAGCGCGCCCGCGAGCGCGGCGCCGACCTGACCCCGCTGCCGGCGCTGTTCGTCGTGGTCGACGAGTTCTCCGAGCTGCTGCACCGGAAGCCGGACCTGGCCGACCTCTTCACCGCGATCGGCCGCCTCGGGCGCTCGCTGCAGATCCACCTGCTGCTCGCGTCGCAGCGCGTCGACGAGGGGCGGTTGCGCGGCCTCGAGTCCCACCTCTCCTACCGCATCGGGCTGCGGACGTTCTCCGCCGCGGACTCGCGCGCCGTGCTCGGGGTCCCCGACGCCGCGTCGCTGCCCGCGGTCCCGGGCACCGGGTACCTGCGCTCGGACACCTCGACGATGGTGCGGTTCACCGCGGGCTACGTGTCCGGCCCGACGCGGCGGCCCGGCGGCCGCCGTCGACCGACGACCACCGCGGGGTCCCGACGACGGGCCGTCCCCCGGCCCTTCCACGGCGGCTGGGTCGATCCGCCGGACGGGCCCGTCGTCGGCCCCGCGGCGCCCGACCACGAGCCCGACGACGCCGCACCGAGCGTGCTCGACACCGTGGTCGACCGGCTGCGCGACGCGGGACCGCCGGCGCACGAGGTGTGGTTGCCGCCGCTGGCCGGCCCGGTCGACCTGGCCACGCTGCTCCCGCCGCTGCAGGACACCGACCGCGGCCGACGGGCGCCCGGATTTCCCGCCAACGGCACGCTACGGCTGCCGCTCGGGCTCGTCGACCGGCCCTACGAGCAGCGCCGCGAGGTGCTGTGGGCGGACCTGTCCGGGGCCGCGGGCCACGTCGGGGTGGCCGGTGGACCGCGGGCCGGGACCTCGACGCTGCTGCGGACCCTGGTGTGCGCCGCGGCGCTCACGCACACCCCCGACGAACTGGGCTTCCACGTCGTCGACCTCGGCGGCGGCACCCTCGCCGGGCTCGCTGACCTCCCGCACGTCGGCACGGTGGCCGGCCGCGGCGACACCGACCTGGTGCGCCGCGTCGTCGGGGAGGTCGCCGCCGTGGCCGTCGCCCGCGAGCGCTGGTTCCGCGAGCACGGCATCGACTCGGTGGCCGACCTGCGCGACCGGCGCCGCCGGGGCGAGGACCTGCCCGACCCCGGGCGCGACCTCGTGCTCGTGATCGACGGGTGGCACGCCTTCCGCACCGACCACGAGGCGCTGGAGTCGACCGTCATCACCCTGGCGACCACCGGCCTGTCCTACGGCGTGCACGTGGCGATCGGGGTCGGCCGGTGGGCGGACCTCCGGCCGGCCCTGAAGGACCTGCTCGGGACGCGGATCGAGCTGCGGCTCGGCGACCCGGGCGAGTCCGAGGTCGACCGTCGGGTGGCGGCCGCCGTGCCGGTCGGCCGGCCCGGGCACGGCCTCGCGCCCGACCGCAGCCACGTCCTCGTCGCGGTCCCCGGGCCCGACGTCGTCCCCGCCGTCGCCGCCGCGTGGCCGGGCCCCGGGGTGGCGCCGGTCGAGCTGCTCCCGGACCGGGTCGACGTCGCGACCCTGCCGGGCCCCGACGCGGGCGAGCGGCACCTCTGGCCGATCGGCGTGGACGAGGACCGGCTCGCCCCGGTGCTGCTCGACGTCGCCGCCGACCCGCACCTGCTCCTCTACGCCGACGGCGAGTCCGGCAAGACGTCGTTCCTGCGGTTGCTCGCCCACCACGTCGTCACCCGCTACCCGCCCGAGCGGGCCCGGCTGATGATCGTCGACTACCGCCGGGGGCTGCTCGGCGCCGTCGACTCCGAACACCTCATCAGCTACACCTCGACCGCGGACGCGCTCACCGGGGCCATGACCGACCTCGTCGCCTCGCTGCGCCGCCGGCTCCCGGGGCCCGACGTCACGCCCGAGCAGCTGCGGGCCCGCTCCTGGTGGACCGGTCCCGAGGTCTTCCTCCTCGTCGACGACCACGACCTCGTGGCGACCGCGACGGGCAACCCGCTGACCGTCCTGCTCGACCTGCTCCCGCAGGCCAAGGACATCGGGCTGCACGTGGTGGTCGCGCGCCGCGTCGGCGGCGCCTCCCGCGCGATGTTCGAGCCGGTGCTCGCGCGGCTGCGCGAACTCGGCACGCCCGGCCTCGTCGGGCACGGCGGGCGCGACGAGGGCCCGCTCGTCGGGGCGGCCCGTCCCGGTCCCCGGCCGCCGGGCCGGGCGGTGCTCGTGACGCGGCGGCACGGCGAGCGGCTCGTGCAGCTCGCGTGGCGCGACCCCGACGAGCCGATCCGTCCCGCGTCCCGCGGAGGTGAGGGGCCGTGAGCCGCCGGGTCGCGGTCGACCTCGGCGACACGGCCGTCGCGACCGCGGTCGACCCCGGCGACGGCGCCGAGGTGGTCGAGCTCGACATCCACCTCGCGGCGGTGTTCGCCCCGGACGACGCGGCGCTGCTCACCGGGGCCGCCGCGCGGGCCCGGGCGGCGGCCGACCCGTCCCGCCTCGAGGCCCGTCCGCGCCGCCACGTCGACGCGGACACGCTCCTGCTCGGCACCCGCACCGTCGGGATCGTCGAGGCCCTCGGCGCGGTGCTCGCGGCCGCCGTCGACCGGGCGGGGCCGGTGCTGCGCGGGCAACGCCCGGACGTCCTCGTGCTCACGCACCCGGCGGACTGGGGGACCCGCCGTCGGGACGTGCTGCGGCGGGCCGGTGCCGGGCTCGCGGCCGACCTGGAGCTGCTGGCCGAACCCGTGGCCGCGGCGGCGCACGCCCGGTGGATGCGCCCGACCGGCCGGGGCGGACCGACGGCCGTGCTCGACGTGGGCGCCCGGGGAGCGACCGCCGCGGTCGTCGACGCGGACGGGACGGTGCTGGCCCACCGCGGCTCCGGGCGTTTCGGCGGGGACGACGCCGACGAGCTGGTGCTGGCGCACGTGGTCGCAGGCCTGTCCGACGCCGCCCCCGACCTCGACCGGGTCCGCGCGGTGGTCGAGGGGGCCGCCCTGCCGGAGCGCCGGGTCCGCCAGGTGCTCGTCGAGGACGTGCGCGACGCCCGGGAACGGCTCTCCGAGTCCGCGCAGGCCGACGTCCCGCTGCCGGGTGCCGCGGGGACGGCGTGGTGCTCGCGCGGCGAGCTCGAGGACCTCCTCCGGGAGCCCTGCGAGGGCCTGGTCGCCCTGCTCGTCCGAGTCCTGGACGAGGCGGGCGTCGCGGCGTCGCGGCTCGCGGACGTCCGTCTCGTCGGCGGGATGGCCCGGACCCCGCTGCTCGCCACGCTCGTGCACCGCGAGCTCGGCGTGCCGCCGGTGGTCCCCGCCGACCCGCGCACGGTCGTCGCCCGCGGCGCCCTGCTCGTCGCCGCGCCGGCCACCCGGGCGCCGGCCCCGGCGACTCCCGCCCGCCCCGTGCTGCTGCCGGACTGGCCGGTCCCGGCGGCGCCCGCGGCGGCCGCGGCGCGGCCGGCCCCGGCCGCCGCCCCCACGACCCCGGCGCGGGCCCCGGTCACCGTCGCCGCCCCGTCGTCGGGACCCGGACCCCGCGTCGACCCGGACGGTCCGACCGTGCGCATCGCCCACGAGCTCGTCCCGGCGGGCCGGCCGCCGGCGCGGACGGAGACCCCGGCGGGTGGCGCGAGCACCTGGAGCGCCCGACGACGGGCGGGGCTCGTCGCGGCGGCCACGGTCGCGGTCGTCGTCGTGGTCCTCGCGGTGGCCGGGCTGCGCGGCGGCGACGGGGCCACCGCCGGGGCGACGCCGCCGACGGTCGTCTCGGTGTTCGCGCACGCCTACGAGCTCCCGGCCGGCTGGACCGTCGACGGTTCCGACGCCGAGTACCGCCGCAGCCGCCTCCGCCCGGCGGGACAACCGACCGGCCCGAACCTCATCGCCGTCCAGGAGAGCGCGCTCGCCTCGCCGGACGTGACCGCCGCGCGCGGCCAGCTGCTCGCGGGCTTCGAGGCCGCGCGCTCCGCCGGCGGCGGGGTGTCCGACCTGGCGCCGGAGACGACGTTCGCGGGACGCGAGGCCGCGACCTACCGGCAGGTCCCGGTGCCCGGCACGACGGTGGACTGGGTCGTGCTCTTCCTCGGCACCACCCAGCTCTCGGTCGGGTGCCGTCACGACGAGGCCTCCCGCGAGGCCGTGCTCGCCGCGTGCGAGCGCGTGGTGGGGACTTTGCGCAGCCCGGCATGAGCGAGGTCGGCACGAGTTCTGCGAAACGGCCCCCGCGGCCGCAGGCGGGATGACACCGTCGTCGGCAGGCAGCACGCCGGTGGGAGGAGTTCGGATGGCGGGGCAGTTCGGGACCGAGACGCAGTTGATGCAGGGGGCGGGGCAGCAGGTCGTGGAGGTGCGCGACCAGATCACCGCCCAGCTCGCGCAGCTGCGCGGGCAGCTGGTGCCGCTGGAGGCCACGTGGCGGGGCGACGCGTCCGTCGCGTTCACGCAGCTGATGGCCCGGTGGAACGACGACGCGCACCGCATCAACGCCGCCCTGGGGGCGATCGCGGAGTCCGTGCAGGCCTCCGCGGTCACCTACCGGGCCGCGGAGGACGAGGTCGCGGCGTCGACCTCGCGCATCGGCCGGGCGCTGGACTGAGGGGACGACCATGGACGAGATCCGCGTGACCTTCGGCGAGCTCTCCGCCGCGCAGCAGAACGTGACGGCCACGGCGACCCGGATCCGGGGCCAGCTCGACGACCTCGAGCGCCGGCTCGCGCCGCTCGTGGCGGGCTGGACCGGGGCGGCGGCCGAGCAGTACCGCGCCCGGCAGCGGGAGATCGACACCGCGTGGGCCGACCTCGCGCAGGTGCTCGGCCTCATCGGGGGACGGCTCGGGCAGGCCGAGCAGACCTACCGGGCGGTCGAGCAGCGCAACGCCGCCCGCTACTGACCGGGGGTGGGTGCCGGGCCGTCGCGAGCAGCCGCGTACTCTGGAGAGCCGTTGCGCGGTGAACGTCTGCCGCGAGGAGACACAGCGTGCGGACCCCGTCGCGGGGCCGACCGCCGCGAGTGTCACCAACTACGTACCGACCCAGTATGACCGTGACGAGGTAGCTTCCGTGCGCACGTTCAGTCCGAAGCCCGGCGACATCGACCGCGCCTGGCACGTCATCGACGCCTCCGACGTCGTGCTCGGCCGGCTGGCCAGCCAGACCGCCCAGCTGCTGCGGGGCAAGCACAAGCCGACCTACGCCCCGCACGTCGACACCGGTGACTTCGTGGTGATCGTGAACGCGGAGAAGGTGGCGCTGACCGGTAGCAAGCGGGACGACCGCTTCGTCTACCACCACAGCGGCTACCCGGGCGGCCTCAAGAAGCGCACCGTGGGCGAGGAGCTCGAGCGCTTCCCGGACCGTCTGGTCGAGAAGGCCGTCAAGGGCATGCTGCCCAAGAACCGTCTGGGCCGGGCCATGGCGTCCAAGCTCAAGGTCTACGCGGGCCCCGAGCACCCGCACGCCGCCCAGCAGCCCGTGCCGTACGAGATCCGACAGGTGAGCCAGTGACCACCCCCGACGACGCCAACGTCGAGAACGAGACCGCCTACGAGGTGACGTCCGAGGCCCCCGAGGGCGGGCAGTCGCTCGCCGAGGCCGCGGACCTGAACTCCGGCGACTTCGCCGAGGGCGAGACCGACGAGCTGGGTGCCGAGGTCTTCGGCGACGCCCCCGCCCCGGTGTTCGCCTCGCTCGACCGCCCCATCCAGACCGTCGGCCGCCGCAAGGAGGCCGTGGTCCGCATCCGTCTGGTGCCGGGCAACGGCAAGTTGACGATGAACGGCAAGGCGTTCGAGGAGTACTTCCCGAACAAGGTGCACCAGCAGCTCATCCGTGAGCCGCTGGTCAACACCGAGCGCACCGAGCAGTTCGACATCTACGCCAACCTCCACGGTGGCGGGACGTCGGGTCAGGCCGGCGCGCTGCGCCTGGCGATCGCCCGCGCGCTGACGATCGTCGACCCCGAGGACCGTCCCGGTCTGAAGAAGGCCGGCTTCCTCACCCGGGACGCCCGGGCGAAGGAGCGCAAGAAGTACGGCCTCAAGAAGGCCCGGAAGGCCCCTCAGTACTCGAAGCGCTGATGGGTCGCCTGTTCGGGACCGATGGTGTCCGCGGCCTCGCGAACGCGGACCTCACCCCCGAGCTGGCGCTCTCCGTCGCGTCCGCCGCCGCCCGCGTGCTCGCCGAGCACGCGGGCGGTGTCGTGCGCGGGGCGAGCGCAGCGGCGGGGGACGGATCGGGCGACGGCGCGGCACGGCCGGTGGCGGTGGTGGGCCGCGACCCGCGGGCCAGTGGCGAGATGCTCGAGGCCGCGGTGTGTGCCGGCCTGTCGGCGGCGGGTGCGGACGTGCGGCGGCTCGGCGTCCTGCCGACCCCGGCGGTGGCCCACCTGACCGCGACGCTCGGGGCCGACCTCGGCGTCATGATCTCCGCCTCGCACAACCCGATGCCCGACAACGGCATCAAGTTGTTCGCGGCGGGCGGGCACAAGCTGCCCGACGCCGTCGAGGACGAGATCGAGGCGCACCTGGACCACGTCGCGCAGGCCGACCGACGGCCGACCGGCCGGGGCATCGGTCGCGTCACCGACGTGCCCGACGCGCTCGACCGCTACCTCGACCACCTCCTCGTCGCGACCCCGCACGCGCTCGACGGGCTCCACGTCGTCGTCGACTGCGCGCACGGCGCCGCGTCGCTCGCCGCGCCCCGCGCCTACGAGCGCGCGGGTGCCCGGGTGACGACGGTGGCGGCCGAGCCGGACGGCTGGAACATCAACGACGGTGTCGGCTCCACGCACCTCGACGGCCTGGCGAAGGCCGTCGTCGAGCACGGGGCGGACCTCGGGATCGCCCACGACGGTGACGCCGACCGCTGCCTCGCGGTGGCCGCCGACGGGTCGCTCGTCGACGGCGACCAGATCCTCGCGGTCCTCGCGCTGGCGCTCCACGCGGACGGCGAGCTCGCGGGCGACACCCTGGTCGCGACCGTGATGAGCAACCTCGGCCTGCACCTGGCGATGCAGGAGGCGGGCATCACGGTCCGGACGACGGCGGTCGGCGACCGCTACGTCCTCGAGGAGCTGCGGGCCGGCTCGTTCTCCCTCGGCGGGGAGCAGTCCGGCCACGTCGTGTTGCCCTCGCACGCCACGACCGGCGACGGTCTGCTCACCGCACTGCGGCTGATGGCGCGCATGACGACCACGGGACGCTCGCTGGCGGACCTGGCCGGCGTGGTCGAGCGCCTGCCGCAGGTGCTGGTGAACGTGCCGGTCGCCGACAAGGCCGCCGTGGGCACGTCCGCCCGGGTGGCCGACGCCGTCGCCGCCGAGGAGGCGGCCCTCGCCGGCCGCGGCCGGGTCCTGCTGCGGCCGTCGGGGACCGAGCAGGTGGTCCGGGTGATGGTCGAGGCGCCCACCGAGGACACCGCGCGCGACGTCGCGGGACGCCTCGCGGGTCTCGTCGCCGACGTCCGGGCGTAGTCCCGCCGGCATCCCGCGGCGGTCCCGCTGTGGTCCGCCGCCGTCGGGGCCGGTGTGGGACGGCCCGGAGCGGTGGGGGACCCTGAGACCCGTGACACGGCGTGACGGCGGACGCGGGGGAGGGCCGCTGTCCGCGGTCCCGTCCCCGCGCCGGCTCGCGCAGCTGGGCGCCGACACCTCGGACGCCCTGCTCGCGGCGGGCGACGGTGCCATCGAGCGGATCGCGGCGGCCCTGCCCGCCCGGATCGCCATGGGGGAGACCACGGGCCTCGGTGCGCCGCCGGTCGACGCCGAGGGCCTGCGCGCCCGGCACACCGCTCAGCGCGGAATCCGGTTCGCCGCGATCGCCGCGGGCGCCGAGGACCTCCGTCGCGCCGCCGACCGCATCCGGGCCCGGCACCGGGCGCTCGCCGAGGAGGCGGGCACGCTCTGGGAGCGCTGGTCGGGACCGTCGGCCGAGGAGGTCGCGGACCGCGTGGTCGCCCTCGGGCGGGCCGCGCAGGAGATCGTGACGATGCTGGCGGAGACCGCCGAGACGGTGGAGGCCGCGGGCCTCGCCGTCGCCGACGACGTCACCGACCGCGCCGCGGCCGCCCGGGCGCTCGGGGCGGGCGACCCGGGACCACCGCCCGGCCGGGGCGCCGTTCCCGCCGCCGCCCGGGCGTGGGCCGCCACGCTCGACTCCCGGCTGCAGCGCTACCTCGTGGTGGCCGACCGGACGGACGCGACGATCGCCGGGACCTGGCGGGAGCTCGCCGATCGGCTCGGGGTGCTGCGCCGCCTCTCCGGGACGGCGCCCGAGGTGGGCGGACCCGACGCCGGCGGGCTGCCGGCCGACCTGCTCGCGCTGCCCGAGATCCTCGCCGCGCTGGGCGGCCTCGGGGCTCCGGGCGAGCCGGACGCCGACGGGCCTCAGACCGTCGACGACTCCCGGTAGACGCGCACGTCGGTGCCCTTGACGGCACCGTCGACGACGTCGGCGTACGCCTTCTCGCCGTTCAGGTGGTGGAGCAGGAACGCGGTCAGCAGGCCCTTCACCGTGGTGAGCACTCCGAGGTCGGCCTTGCCGTCGAGCACCAGGTCGCTCCAGTGCTTCCCCTCCACGATGCCGAGGTGGCTGGCCTTCTTGACGGTGCGCATCACCGACGGGCCGGCCCACGCCGCGGCGACCGGCTCGGTGCCCGCCGCCGGGGGCGCGACGAGGTCCTTGCCGAACGCGACGTGCAGCCCCGGCTTGTGCACCGCACGGGCCGCGTCCTGGGCCGACGGGCGGGACTCCGACAGCGCGATCGTGGCGACGGCCTCGACGTGCCCGCGGGTCCCGGCGATGTCGGAGCCGGTCTCCCAGTAGGGCTCGTTCGCGGCCTGGACGCGCGCGGCGGGCGGCGGGACCGCGGCGGCAAGCACGGCCGCGGAGGCGCCCATGCCGTGACCGGCGAGGCCGAGCTTGCGGGGGTCCACGCTGACCGCGGCGCCGCGGGCCGTCCCGCCGAGCCGGACGGTGGAGACCACGTCGAGCGCGGTGCGCAGGTCGTGCGCGAGCTTGCGGTGGGAGGCGAACGGCCCGCGCTCGGTGTCCGGCGCGGCCACGACGATCCCCCAGGACGCGAGGTGGCGCAGCAGGCCCAGGTACCGGGTCGCCGGGTTCAGCCAGTCGTGGCCGAAGGCGACCGCCGGGAGCAGCTCACCCGCCGTCGGGGTGAACACCACCCCGGGCAGGCCGACCAGCGCGAGGTCCCCGCGCAGCACCTGGTGCGGGCCCGGGCGCCCGAGCTCGGCGACGATCTGCTTCGCACTGGCCATGGCGCGGCACGGTAGTGCATCCCCACCCACGCTGGCCTGCTGGAACACGGGTCGGATGCACGGTGGGGGGCCGGGTCACACAGGCCACCGGTCAAGGTCCACATCGCCCCACCTACGCTCGGAGCCCGTGTGCGGCATCGTGGGATACGTGGGCTGGCGCCCGGCACGCGACGTCCTCCTGGGCGGTCTGCGACGGCTGGAGTACCGGGGGTACGACTCGGCGGGCATCGCGACCGTGACGCCGGACTCGACGACGGTGGAGGTCCACCGGGCGGCCGGGGCGCTGGACAACCTGGTGCGGGTGACCGACGCGAACCCCGAGGACGCCGAGTACCCGGCGCGGACCGGCATGGGCCACACCCGGTGGGCGACGCACGGTGCGCCGACCGACCGGAACGCCCACCCGCACCGCGACGCGACCGGCCGGGTCGCGGTGATCCACAACGGGATCATCGAGAACTTCGTCGCGCTGCGCGCCGAGCTCGAGGACGCGGGCGTGGAGCTCGCGAGCGACACCGACTCCGAGGTCGCGGCCCACCTGGTCGCGCGGGCCCTCGACGCCGAGCCGGAGGCCGGGCTGACCGCCGCCGTCCGGCGCGTCGTGAACCGGCTCGAGGGCGCGTTCACCCTCGTGTTCACCCACGCCGAGCGACCCGACGAGGTCGTCGCCGCGCGGCGGTCCTCCCCGCTCGTCGTCGGGATCGGCGACGGCGAGACGTTCGTGGCCTCCGACGTCGCCGCCTTCATCGACCACACCCGTGACGCCGTCGAGCTCGGCCAGGACCAGATCGTCACGCTGACCCGCGAGGGCGCGGTGGTCACCGACTTCCACGGCGACCTCGCCCCGACCCGCCCCTTCCACGTCGACTGGGACATCGCCGCCGCCGAGAAGGGCGGCCACGACTTCTTCATGGCGAAGGAGATCGAGGAGCAGCCGGCCGCGCTCGCGGACACGCTGCGCGGCCACCTCGTCGACGGCCGGATCGTCCTCGACGAGCAGCGCCTGTCCGACCAGGAACTGCGCGACATCGACAAGGTGTTCGTCGTCGCCTGCGGCACCGCCTACCACGCCGGGCTGCTCGCGAAGTACGCGATCGAGCACTGGTGCCGCATCCCGGTCGAGGTCGAGGTCGCCAGCGAGTTCCGCTACCGCGACCCGGTGCTCGACCGGTCCACCCTCGTCGTCGCGATCTCGCAGTCCGGGGAGACCGCCGACACCCTCGAGGCGGTCCGCCACGCGCGCGAGCAGAAGGCGCGCGTCCTCGCGATCTGCAACACCAACGGTGCGCAGATCCCCCGTGAGTCCGACGCGGTGCTCTACACCCACGCCGGCCCGGAGGTCGGCGTCGCGGCGACCAAGACCTTCACCAGCCAGGTCGTCGCCTGCTACCTCGTCGGGCTGGCGCTCGCGCAGAACCGCGGCACGAAGTACGCCGACGAGGTGGAGCGCGAGTACCACCAGCTCGTCGCCTCGGCGGACGCGGTGAAGAAGGTGCTTGCCTCGGCCGTCGAACCGACCCGGGCGCTGGCCCGCGAGCTCGCCGACTCCAAGGCCGTCCTCTTCCTCGGGCGTCACGTGGGCTACCCGGTGGCCCTGGAGGGTGCGCTGAAGCTCAAGGAGCTCGCGTACATGCACGCCGAGGGGTTCGCGGCGGGCGAGCTCAAGCACGGGCCGATCGCGCTGATCGAGCAGGACCTCCCCGTCGTCGTGGTGATGCCCTCGCCCCGCGGCCGGGCGACCCTGCACGCGAAGCTGCTCTCCAACATCCGCGAAATCCAGGCCCGTGGGGCCCGCACGATCGTCATCGCGGAGCGCGGCGACGAGACGGTGCGCCCGTTCGCGAGCACGCTGATCGAGGTCCCGGTGGTGCCGACCCTCATCCAGCCGCTGGTCGCCACCGTGCCGCTGCAGGTGTTCTCCGCCGAGGTGGCCCGGGCCCGGGGTTACGACGTCGACAAACCGCGCAACCTGGCGAAGTCCGTGACGGTCGAATAGGTGGCTTCGCCTCGTGAGCACTTTCCGGTGCCATAGCCCCGGAAAGTGCTCACGTGCCGACGAAGGAGGCACATCGTGTACGGCGTCTGGACGCCCGAGCAGGTGCAGGCCGCGGAGGAACCGGTGCTGGCCCGCACCGCGGAGGGCGCGCTCATGCGCCGCGCGGCGTACGGCGCGGCCCAGGTCGCGCTGCGGCTGCTGACCGGGCGCACGGGTGGAACCACCGGACGCCGGGTCGTCGTGCTCGTCGGAGCCGGCAACAACGGGGGCGACGGTCTCTGGGCCGGGGTGGACCTGCGTCGGCGCGGCGTCGCGGTCATGGCGGTGCTGCTGAGCCCCGAGCGCGCCCACCCGGCGGGGCTCGAGGCGCTGCGTGCGGCCCACGGTCGCGTGCTGACCGAGGTGGAGGCCGCCGTCGGCGCGATCGGCCGGGCGGACCTGGTCCTCGACGCGATCGTCGGCACCTCGGCCCGCGGCGGTCTCCGCGACCCCGCCCCGGTGCTCGTCGGGGCGGCCGCGGCCGCCGGGGTGCCGGTCCTCGCGATCGACACCCCGTCGGGGGTGGACCCGCTCACGGGCGTCGTCCACGACGAGGCCGTCACGGCGACGGCCACGGTGACCTTCGGGGCGCGCAAGCCGGTGCACGTGCTGAACCGCGCCCGGTGCGGGGACGTGACGCTGGTCGACATCGGGCTCGGCCCGGAGCTGCCCGAGCCCGTGCTGCGGGTGCTCGGGGCGGCCGACGTCGGCGCGCGCTGGCCCGTCCCGGGGCCGGCCGACGACAAGTACACGCAGGGCGTCGTCGGGATCGCCGCGGGCAGCGCCACCTACCCGGGCGCCGCGGTGCTCGCGAGCGGCGCCGCGGCCCTCGCCACGAGTGGCATGGTCCGCTACGCCGGGTCCGCCGCCGACGAGGTCCGCGCGGCGTGGCCGGAGGTCGTCGCCACCGACCACGTCGAGGACGCCGGCCGGGTGCAGGCGTGGGCGGTCGGGCCGGGGCTGGGCACCGACGACGCCGGGGCCGCCGCGTTGCGCCACGTGCTGGACGCCGGGGTGCCGGTCCTCGCCGACGCGGACGCCGTCACGCTGCTCGGGGCGGACGCCGACCTGCGCGCCCGGGCGGCCGCGACGACGACGCTCGTGACCCCGCACGCCGGCGAGTTCGCCCGGCTCGTCGCCTCGTTCGACGACCCGCCGGACCCGGCCGTCGACCGGGTGGACGCCGCCCGCCGGGCCGCCGCCGAGCTCCGCGTCACGGTGCTGCTCAAGGGCAACGCCACCGTGATCGCCGCGCCCGACGGCCGGGTGCTGGTCCATCCGGCCGGCTCCTCGTGGCTGGCGACGGCGGGCTCGGGGGACGTCCTGTCCGGCGTCGCGGGCGCCCTGCTCGCGGCCGGCCTGGATCCGCTCGACGCCGGGGGCTGCGCCGCGTTCGTCCACGCCCGGGCCGCCGAGCTCGGTGCGCTCGGGGCCCCGGTCCCGGCCTCCCACGTCCAGGCCGCCCTGCCCGACGCCATCCGCTCGGTGCGGGAGGCGGTGTGACCGGGCCGGGGCGGGCGGAGGTCCGGATCGACCTCGACGCCATCCGCCACAACGTCCGCCACCTGGCCGGGCTCGCGGCCGGCGCCGCCACGATGGCCGTGGTGAAGGCCGACGGCTACGGCCACGGCGCCGTCGACGTGGCCCGCACCGCGCTCGACGCCGGGGCCGGGTGGCTGGGGGTGTGCACCCTCGAGGAGGCCGCCGAGCTGCGGGCCGCCGGGATCACCGCGCCGGTGCTGTCCTGGCTGCACGTGCCCGACGAGGACTTCGCGCCCGCCGTCGCGACCGGGGTGGACCTCGGCGTCGCCTCCCGCCGCGACCTGGCCGCCGTCGCCGCGGGTGCCCGCGCCGCGGGCCGGCCCGCCCGCATCCACCTCAAGATCGACACGGGGCTCTCCCGCAACGGGTGTCCGCCGCAGGACTGGGGCGACCTCCTCGAGGCCGTCGCCGACCACGCGGCGGCGGGCGAGGTCGATCCGGTCGCGGTGTGGACCCACCTCGCGCACGCTGACGCGCCCGCCCACCCGACGATCGGGATGCAGGCCGACCGGTTCGACGCGGCGCACGCTGCGGCGTCGACGCGGCTGGGCCGGTCGCTGCTCGCCCACCTCGCGAACTCCGCCGCCACGCTCACCCGCCCCGACCTGCACCGCGACCTCGTCCGCCCCGGGATCGCCGTCTACGGCCTCGACCCGGTCGCCGCGGCCGGCGAGCCGACGGCGCTGCGCCCCGCGATGTCGCTGCGCAGCCGGGTCGCGCTGGTCAAGACGGTCGCGGCCGGCGAGGGCGTCTCCTACGGCCACATCTGGACCACGCCCACCGAGCGCACCCTCGCTCTGGTCCCCGTCGGCTACGCGGACGGGCTCCCGCGGCTGCTCGGTTCGACGGGCAAGCTGACGGTGGGGATCGGCGGCGTCCGCCGACCCGTCGTCGGGCGGGTGTGCATGGACCAGGTGGTCGTGGACCTCGGGCCCGGGGGCGCCGACCACGGCGTCGCCGAGGGCGACGAGGTGCTGCTCTTCGGCGACGGGTCCGACGGCGGGCCGAGCGCGGCCGAGTGGGCGGAGCTGCTCGGCACCATCCACTACGAGATCGTCACCGGCGTCGGCAGCCGGCCGCGGCTGCGGCGCACGGTGGTGGGCTGAGTGACTTCCCGGATGGATCGGTCCCCGACGTGGTAGAAGGCCTGTCATGACGACTGCGGCGGCGGCGACCCGGTCGGGCGGCGGACGATGAGCGACGACCGGCGCCACACCGGCGGCATCATCGGGGCGATCGCCGGCACGGTGCTGGGCGGTGCGGCCGCTGCCGGGGCGGTGGGCGCGGGCCGTGCCCGCTCCCGGGTCGTGCGCACGCGGGCGGAGCTCGAGGAGTCCGAGTCCGCACACCCGTCCGAACTCGGCCTGCGGCCGCGGGGCCGCGAGTCCTCGGTGGCGGCCGACGACGGGACCCGGCTCGCCGTCGAGGAGATCGAGCCGGTCACGCCCGGCGCGAAGCCCGAGCTGACCGTCGTGCTGGTGCACGGCTTCGCGCTCGACCGTCGCTGCTGGCACTACCAGCGGCGCATGCTCGCGAACCTCACCGACCCCGCCGTCCGGGTCGTGCTGTACGACCAGCGCCGGCACGGCCGCTCCGGCCAGTGCTCGGCCCGTGCGTGCACCATCGCCCAGCTCGGCGCCGACCTCGATGCGGTGATCCGCACGGTCGCGCCCGAGGGCGACCTCGTGCTGGTCGGCCACTCCATGGGCGGCATGACGATCATGGCGCTGGCCGAGCGGCACCCGGCGCTGTTCCGCGACCGGGTGCTCGGCGTCGCCCTCGTGTCCACCTCCGCCGGCGACGTCGGCACCGTCGGCCTGCAGCGCGCCGTGCTCTCCCACCGCAACCCGACGGTCAACGTCCTCGGCCGGCTCGCGCACTGGCGCCCGGAGACCGTCGACCGCATCCGGCGCCTCGGCGGCAACGTCATGTGGGCGGCGGTCCAGCGGTTCTCGTTCGGCGACCCCGACGTCGACCCGGCCATCGTCGACCTCGTCGACTCCACGATCGCCGCCACGCCGCTGGCCGTGCTGACCTCGTTCGCGAACACGCTCTCCACCCACGACCGCAAGGCCGCGCTGCGGGGGTTGTCGGAGTGCGAGGTGCTGGTCGCCGGGGGGACCCGCGACGTGATGATCCCGTACTCGCACTCCGAGGTGATCGCCGCCGAGCTCCCGCGCGCCGAGCTGCTGCCGCTCGAGGGCGCGGGGCACATGGCCATGCTCGAACAGCCCGGCGAGTTCGACGCGGCGCTGCTCGAGCTGCTGCGCCGGTGCACCCACCGCAGCCAGGTGCTGCGCCGGCTCCGCCCGCAGGAGACCGGCTCGTCGTCCCGTCGCTCGCGGCTGCGCCGATCCCGACGACGGGCGTGAGCGGGCCCGGGGACGCCGGTGCCGGTCCCACCCCTGACGGCAGGGAAGCGTCGTTGCTGTCACCGGGTGACAGCGACGACGCTGCGCTGCCACCGGGGGAGGTCGTCCTCGACGCCCTGACGCCGGCCGACGCCCCGGCGTGCGCCCGGCTGGAGGCCCTGCTGTTCCCCGGGGACGACCCGTGGAGCGCGGCCGCCTTCCGCTCCGAGCTGCACGTCGGGCACCCCTACGTCGCGGCACGGGTCGACGGTCGGTTGGTCGGCTACGCCGGGGTCGCGCTGCTGCCCGCCCCGGCGTTCTCGCGGGAGCCCGCCGAGGCCGAGGTGCACACGATCGGGGTGGACCCGGCGGTGCAGGGGCACGGGGTGGGCCGGCGGCTGCTCCGCGCGCTGCTCGAGCGCGCCGACGCCATCGGGGCGGTCACCTACCTCGAGGTGCGCACCGACAACGTGCCCGCGCTCGCGCTCTACCGGTCCGAGGGGTTCGAGGTGGTGGGCACCCGGCGGCGCTACTACGCGAGCGGCGCGGACGCGCACACCATGCGCCGGGGCGAGCGGAGCGACGGGTGAGGGCGCCGGGGCGAGCGGAGCGACGGGTGAGGGCGCCGGGGCGAGCGGAGCGACGGGTGAGGATCTCGACCCGCCGCCACGCGCCCGGACGACCCTCGTTGATGGATTGGCACTCGCGGCGGTAGAGTGCCAATCGAACGGCACCGGAGCCGGCTCGGCACCCGCGACGACGGGTCGGCCTCCCGGGCGCCGTCGCCCACCCATCCAGAACAGCTGGACCCCTGATCGTGGAGGTCATCCCGTGGCGAGCGTGAACATCAAGCCGCTCGAGGACAAGCTCGTGGTGCAGGCTTCCGAGGCCGAGACCACGACCGCGTCCGGCATCGTCATCCCCGATACCGCCAAGGAGAAGCCGCAGGAGGGCAAGGTCCTCGCGGTGGGCCCGGGGCGGGTCGACGACAACGGCAACCGCATCCCGCTCGACGTCGCGGTCGGCGACGTCGTCATCTTCTCGAAGTACGGCGGCACCGAGGTCAAGTACAACGGCGAGGACTACCTGATCCTGTCGTCGCGCGACGTCCTGGCGGTCGTCAACTAAGCACCGCAGGCCTGCGCCACCGCCCCGGTGATCCCGAGAGTCCGGGGTCCCGGGGCGGTGGTGTGTCCGGTGCACGAAAGGACGGATAGTGCCCAAGCAGATCACGTTCGACGAGACCGCCCGTCGCGCTCTCGAGCGCGGCGTGGACCAGCTGGCGGCGGCGGTGAAGGTGACCCTCGGACCCCGGGGACGCCACGTCGTGCTGGACAAGAAGTTCGGTGGACCGACGATCACCAACGACGGTGTCACCATCGCCCGTGAGATCGAGCTCGACGACCCGTTCGAGAACCTCGGCGTGCAGCTGGCGAAGACCGCGGCCACCAAGACCAACGACGTCGCCGGTGACGGCACGACGACGGCCACGGTGCTGGCCCAGGCGCTCGTCGCCGAGGGCCTGCGCAACCTCGCGGCCGGGGCCAGCCCCACCGGGATCGGCGCCGGCATGGCCGCCGCCGCCGAGAAGGTCACCGAGGTGCTGCGCTCGCGTGCCACCCCGGTCGACGGCAAGCGCGGTATCGCCGCCGTCGGCGCGGTCGCCTCGCGCGACCAGGAGATCGGCGACCTCATCGGCGAGGCCATGGAGAAGGTCGGCGAGGACGGCGTCATCACGATCGAGGAGTCCTCGACGCTGGCGACCGAGCTCGAGGTGACCGAGGGCCTGCAGTTCGACAAGGGCTACCTCTCGCCGTACTTCGTCACCGACGGCGAGTCGATGGAGGCCGTGCTGGAGGACGCCCACGTCCTGCTGCACCGCGAGAAGATCTCCTCGATCCAGGAGCTGCTGCCGCTGCTGGAGAAGGTCGTCGAGTCCGGCAAGCCGCTGCTGATCGTGGCCGAGGACCTCGAGGGCGAGGCGCTCTCGACCATCGTCGTCAACGCCATCCGCAAGACGCTGCGCATCGCCGCGGTCAAGGCGCCGTTCTTCGGGGACCGCCGCAAGGCGTTCCTCGACGACCTCGCGGCCGCGACCGGCGCCACGGTGATCAACCCCGAGATCGGCCTCAAGCTCTCCGAGGCCGGCCTCGACGCGCTGGGCACCGTCCGGCGCGCGGTGGTCACCAAGGACGCGACGACCCTCGTCGAGGGCGGCGGCGACAAGGCCGCCGTGGCGGCCCGGGTCACGCAGATCCGGCGGGAGATCGAGGAGACCGACTCCGACTGGGACCGCGAGAAGCTGCAGGAGCGGCTGGCGAAGCTCGCCGGCGGCGTCGCGGTGATCAAGGTCGGTGCGGCCACCGAGACCGAGCTCAAGGAACGCAAGCACCGCATCGAGGACGCGGTGGCGGCGACCCGGGCCGCGGTCGAGGAGGGCATCGTGCCCGGCGGCGGGGCGGCCCTGCTCCACGCGTCGGCCGAGCTCGAGGGCGGCCTCGGTCGCACCGGTGACGAGGCCACGGGTGTGGCGCTCGTCCGTCGGGCGCTCTCCGCACCGCTCAAGGCCATCGCGGCCAACGCGGGGCTCGAGGGCGCCGTGGTGGCAGCGAAGGTCGCCGACGGCGGCTGGGAGACCGGCTACGACGCCGCGAGCGAGACCTACGGCGACCTCATGGCCGCCGGCATCATCGACCCGGTGAAGGTCACGCGCTCCGCCCTGGAGAACGCGGTGTCGATCGCGCGCATGGTCCTGACGACCGAGTCCGCGATCGTCGACAAGCCCGAGGAGGAGGCGCCCGCCGCCGCCGGTGGCCACGGCCACGGGCACGGTCACGGGCACTGAGTCCCCCACGAGGACGGGCCCGGACGCCTCGGCGTCCGGGCCCGTCCACGTCGGAAGGGCTCCTCGGTGACGGCAGGAACGACGAACGGCCCGCCGGTCACCTCCACGGAGGTGACCGGCGGGCCGTTCGTCGTTCGTGGTGCTCCGGGGTCCGGAGCCGATCTCAGCGGATCACGATGTCCTGCGTCCGGCCCCGCGAGCGGGAGCCGGTGCGCTCGGACTCCGAGAGCCCGCCCCAGATGCCGTAGGGCTCGCCCGCCGCGAGCGCGTGCCGACGGCACGGCTCGATGACGGGACAGCCCTCGCACACGGCCTTGGCGCGGCGCTCACGGCTGGCGCGCGCGGGACCACGCTCGCCGTCGGGGTGGAAGAAGAACGCACTGTCCATGCCGCGGCACGCGGCGTGCAGCTGCCAGTCCCAGAGATCGGCGTTGGGGCCGGGGAGTCGACGGACGTCGGCCATCTCGACCACCTCCTCGTCCTGACGCGGGTGGGTGGCGGCGTCGGGTCCTGATGTCTTCAAGCCCCGACGTCACCCCCACCACGAAGGGTGGGCCCGGTCGATTCGTCACCGTCCGTGCCTGCGGCCGCGCGCAGGGCGACCGTGGTCCGACCCTATGACCGGCGGACGGGCCCCGACAAGACATCCGGTTGTGAGCCGTCACCCCCTCCACAATCGACCGCCGGTCGTCCAGATGCGCGACACACCGCGTGGGTGACACCGGTCGGCGAATCCGGTGCGTGACAAGACTTGCCGAAACGACCACCATCCGTGATCATTCCCCCAGCACTCCGTGTCCGGTGCTCCGTGTGGGTGGCGGACATGGCGGGGGAGCGGGAGGGTCGGCCGTGACGGGTCACCCTCGGCGCCGTTACAGGGGAGGGGTTCCGGTGGCAGCCAGGTCGTACGGCGCGGTACGACGTCCGGTCGCCGCGGGATCGCCGGATGAGGAGCAGGCATGGCACCGGTCGTCGATCGTGCGCGGGAAAACCGCGGATCGGACTCAAGCCGGGGCGGCGGCGCGCCGATGACCGGTAGTGCCCGCCAAGCGACTGCAGGAACGCTGCAGGGAGGAACTTCCGTGACGACGGTCCTGATCTGCGACGACCGCCGCAGCGTGCGTGAGGGCCTGACCCGCGTCATGTCGGCCGTGCCGGGTGTCCACCGCATCGACTGCGTCGCCCACGGCGACGAGCTGCTCACCCGCTTCTCCCGGCAGAGCGTCGACGTCGTCCTCGTGGGGACCCAGCGCGCCGTGCCCACCGGGGTCGAGGCCACCCGCCGGCTCGTGGCCGCCCACCCGCAGGCGAACGTCATCGTCTTCGGTGCCCCGGACGACTCCGGCAGCATCGCCGCGGCGATCGCCGGTGGGGCCCGCGGCTACCTGCGGTGGGACGCCTCGCGCCCCGAACTGGTCGCCGCCCTCGCCCACACCCTCGCCAGCACCTCGGTGCCCGCCCCGCGCACCCCGTCCGACACGGGGGTCCAGCTCACCGAGCGGGAGCTCCAGGTGCTGCGCGGCATGGCCCAGGGCAAGAGCAACGGCCAGATCGGCCGCGAGCTCTACCTGTCCGAGGACACCGTGAAGACCCACGCCCGCCGGCTCTTCCGCAAGCTCGGTGTTCGTGACCGTGCGCAGGCCGTGGCGCACGGCTTCCGTCGGGGTCTGGTCTCCTGACCGCGCGGCCCCGTCCCGTCCACCCCGTCCGGCCCGGCGCCGGGCAGGGGTCCGGGGCGTACCCCACGTACCCGCCCGCGCAGCCGCCCCTCGGGCCGCCGCCGAGCCCGCCCGTGGGGTCGCCGATGCCACCCGTCGGGGGCCACGGCCCGGTGGTCGACGACGTGCCCACTCCGCCGATCGGCACTCCGCGTGCATCCCACCGCGCCGCGGATCGGTGGCGGGTGCCGGATTGGGGGAACCCGTCCGCAGGACATGGCGCCGCCCATCCGGGGGGACGGTACGGTGACCCCTCCGGGTCGCCTCACGCGTCGGTTCCGACCGTCCACGACGCGGCCCGTCGGACCGAGGTGGACCTGCGGGTCACACCGCCGCGCGTAACGCCGGGGCCACGGGGAGCGATGACCGAGTCAGGGAACGACCTCGAGAGGTTGGTGGCCGCCGCCAACGACGGCGACCGCTCGGCTCTCAATCGTGTCCTCGCGATCATCCGACCGCTCGTCGTGCGCTACTGCCGCGCGAGGATCGGCCGGCAGGAACGGTCGTCGGTCTCGGCCGACGACGTGGCCCAGGAGGTGTGCCTCGCCGTGCTGACCGCACTGCCCGGCTACCGGGACCAGGGTCGCCCGTTCCTGGCGTTCGTCTACGGGATCGCGGCGCACAAGGTGGTCGACGCCCATCGCTCGGTGGCGCGGAACCGATCCGAACCCGTCTCCGAGCTGCCCGAGGAACTGGACCCGTACGACGGTCCGGAGCAGCGAGCCATGAACGGCGCGCTGTCGGTCCAGATGGGTCAACTGCTCGACACGCTGCCTCCCAAACAACGGGAAATCCTCGTGCTGCGTGTCGTCGTTGGTCTCTCGGCGGAGGAGACCGCGGAAGCGGTCGAATCCACGCCCGGAGCGGTCCGGGTGGCACAGCACCGCGCACTGTCGAAGCTACGGACCGCAGTGTCTGCGATCTCGGAAGAGGTGAGTTAGGTGGGTGGTCACCGCGCGTTCGGTGCGGGTGACGATCTGGTCGACGGACCGGTGGACCTCGCCGCTGTCCGCGCCGACGACGCCCTGCTCGACGCGATCGCCGGTGGGGCGATCAGCGGAGGTGTGGGCGCTGGGGACGTCTTCGGACGCCCCGGGCAGGACGACGACCATCTGGCCGCCGTCCTCGCCGCATGGAAGGCCGACATCGAGGCCGAGCCCATGCCGGAGCTGGTGTCCCTCGACGAGGCCGCCGAGGCCGTCGAGGCGGGACACGCCGCACGGGACCGACGCGCCAGTCGCGCCCGCCGTCGGATGCCCTTCGCCGTGGCGGCCGCCGCGATCGCGGTCGCGCTGTCCGGCTTCACCGTCGCGATCCACTCGGCGCAGCCGGGCGACGCGATGTTCGGGCTGACGAAGGTCTTCTTCTCCCAGCACGCCGACAACGTGGTGAAGGCCGAGAAGGCCCGGAGCACCATCGTCGAGGCGAACAACGCCATCGCCCGCGGCGACAAGGCGACCGCCGCGTCCCTGCTGCAGACCGTGCAGGGGCAGATCCAGGCCGTCCCGCCCGAGGACCAGCCGCCGCTCGTGCAGCAGCGTCAGGACGCGCTCAACTCGCTCGACCCGACGGCGCCGACCGCGCCGACCGCGAGCAACGGGTCGGCCCCGGCGACGCCGGAGGCGACGAAGCCGACGAAGCCGGCGTCGGCCACGACCGCGACCAAGACCACGACGGTCGCTCCTGCGCCGGACGGCACGACGACGTCCGGCACGACGGCGGAACAGGGGCGTAACGGGGTGGCACCACCGCCCCCGGCGACGACCACGACCACTCCCGTCGCCGGTAAGTAGCACCACACACGAACGGGCCCGGTTCCCCGAGGGGGGACCGGGCCCGTTTCGTCGTGCGGGGGGAGGGCCGACGGCGGGAGGTCCCGCCGTCGGGAAGGACTACTGCTCGGCGAGCGTGGCGTCCGCGAAGCCCCGGCAGTACTCCCACGTGACGTAGGCGGCCGGGTCCGGGTCGAACGGGGGCTCGTGGGGGCGCATGTGGCCCTCCTCGAGGAGCTGCTGGAGGCTCGCGCGCAGCAGGTCCCAGTCGTGGAAGTGCTGCTCCTCGCAGTCGTCGCAGTCGACGACCACGCCGCGGATACCGCGGGGGGCGAGCAGGGCCTGGAACACCGCCAGGTCCCCGAGGTCGGCGACGACCTCCTCGCGCTCCTCCTCGTCGAGGGGGAGGTCCTCCGGCGCGGTCACGTCGTGGAGCGCGTCGAGCATGCGGGAGGGGTCCGACGACGGGTCGCCCGCGAACGGGTCGGGCGGCAGGGCTTCGTACGGCACGATGTCGAACCTACCGGTCCCGAGATGTCGATCGAGGACCTCCCTACCCGCTCGTCGGGGTGGGGTGAGGGTGGTTCCCACCTGCGGAGACGAGGGTCACTCGTCGGTGGCGACTAGCATCGGGGTCATGGTGCTGACGGACCCCGACGTGCCGGAGAAGTTCGGGCTGCTCGGCCTGACGTTCGACGACGTCCTCCTGCTTCCGGCCGAGTCCGACGTGGTGCCGTCCGAGGCCGACACCTCGGCGCAACTCTCGCGGAACATCCGGCTCCGGATTCCGCTGGTCAGCTCGGCGATGGACACCGTCACCGAGGCGCGGATGGCGATCGCGATGGCCCGCCACGGCGGCATGGGCGTGCTGCACCGGAACCTGCCGGCCGACCAGCAGGCCGCGCAGGTCGAGGTGGTCAAGCGCTCCGAGGCGGGCATGGTGACCGACCCGGTGACCTGCTCGCCGGAGGACACCCTCGCCGACGTCGACGCGCTGTGCGCCCGCTTCCGCATCTCCGGGCTCCCGGTCACCGACGAGGCCGGGAAGCTCGTGGGCATCATCACGAACCGCGACATGCGGTTCGAGGTGGACCACACCCGCAAGGTGCGCGAGGTGATGACCTCGTCGGACCTCGTCACCGCGCAGGTCGGCGTCACCGCCGAGGCCGCGCTCGGGCAGCTGCGCCGCCGCAAGATCGAGAAGCTGCCGCTGGTCGACGGGGCGGGCTTCCTGCAGGGCCTCATCACCGTCAAGGACTTCGTCAAGACCGAGCAGTACCCGATGGCCACGAAGGACCCGGACGGCCGGCTGCTGTGCGGCGCCGCGGTCGGCGTCGGCGACGACGCGTGGACCCGCGCGATGGGCCTCGTCGACGCCGGGGTGGACGTGCTCGTCGTCGACACCGCCCACGGGCACTCCCGCGCGGTCACGGCGATGGTCGCCAAGCTCAAGCAGGAGCTCGGGGACCGGGTGGACGTCGTCGGCGGCAACGTCGCGACGCGCGCCGGCGCCCAGGCCCTCGTCGAGGCCGGAGCGGACGGCATCAAGGTCGGCGTCGGTCCCGGCTCGATCTGCACCACCCGCATCATCGCCGGCGTCGGTGTGCCGCAGATCACGGCGATCGCCGAGGCGGACTCGGCGGCCCGGCCGGCGGGCGTCCCGGTCATCGGCGACGGCGGCCTGCAGTCCTCCGGGGACATCGCGAAGGCCATCGCGGCCGGCGCGTCGTCGGTCATGCTCGGCTCGCTGCTCGCGGGCACGGCGGAGACGCCCGGCGAGCTCGTCCTGGTCGACGGCAAGCAGTACAAGGCCTACCGCGGCATGGGATCGCTCGGCGCGATGCAGACCCGCGGCCAGCAGGGCTCGTACTCGAAGGACCGCTACTTCCAGGACGACGTGCTCTCCGACGACAAGCTGGTCCCCGAGGGCGTGGAGGGACGCGTACCCTTCCGGGGCCCGCTCGCGCAGGTCACCCACCAGCTGGTCGGCGGCCTCCGGGCGGCGATGGGGTACACGGGTTCCCGGACCACCGAGGAGCTGCAGTCCGCGCACATGGTGCGGATCACGGCGGCCGGGCTGGCCGAGTCCCACCCGCACCACGTGACGATGACGGCGGTGGCGCCCAACTACGGCGGGCGCTGACGATTCGAGAGAGAGCTCATGCGCGAGCAGGTCGAGATCGGCCGGGGCCGCAGCGCCCACCGCAGTTACACCTTCGACGACCTCGACATCGTGCCCTCGCGGCGCACACGGTCGTCGTCGGCGGTGTCCACCGCGTGGCAGCTCGACGCGTACCGGTTCGACCTCCCGCTGATCACGCACCCGACGGACGCCGTGGTCTCGCCGACCACGGCGGTCCGGGTCGGTGAGCTCGGCGGGCTCGGCGTGCTCAACGCCGAGGGGCTCTGGGCCCGGCACGCGGAGGCCGACAAGGCGCTCGCCGAGATCGTCGCGCGGGCCGCCGACGACCCGGCGGCGGCGCTCGTCGAGCTCCAGCGCCTGCACGCCGCCCCGATCCAGCCCGACCTGCTCACCGAGGCGCTGAACCAGATCCGGGGCGCGGGCGTCACGCTCGCCGCGCGGGTGAGCCCGCAGCACGCCCGGGAGCTGACCCCGACCCTGCTCGCCGCGGGCGTCGAGGTCCTCGTGGTGCAGGGGACGATCATCTCGGCCGAGCACGTCGCGTCGGACTCCGAGGACGGTGAGTCCCCGCTGGACCTCGAGGACTTCATCGACTCGCTCGACATCCCCGTCGTCGCCGGGGGCGTGGGCGACTACCGGACCGCGATGCACCTGATGCGCACCGGCGCGGCCGGCGTGATCGTGGGCTACGGGCAGTCGGTGGCCACGTCCACCGGCGACGTCCTCGGCATCGGCGTCCCCATGGCGACCGCGCTGGTCGACGCGGCCGCCGCGCGCCGGGACTACCTGGACGAGACCGGCGGTCGCTACGTCCACGTCATCGCCGACGGCGCGATGGCGACGTCGGGTGACATGGCGAAGGCCATCGCCTGCGGGGCCGACGCCGTGATGCTCGGCGAGCAGCTCGCCGCGGCCGACGAGGCCCCGGGCGACGGCTGGTACTGGACCTCCGCCGCGGCCCACCCGAACCTGCCCCGCTCGTCGGTGGTCGGGGTCGCGCAGCGCGGCTGCGACCTCGCCGCCGTCCTGCGCGGCCCGGCCCCCCAGGCCGATGGCACCGTCAACCTGTTCGGGGCGCTGCGCCGGGCGATGGCGAAGACGGGTTACTCGGACCTCAAGGAGTTCCAGCGGGTCGGGTTGTCGGTCCGCCGCTGACGTTCCGCCGTCCCCGCACCGCGTGAGGGGAACCCTCGGGCCAGTAGAGCGCTCGAAGGTTCCCCTCATGCGTCGACGGCAGCGCCCGCTCACGACCGAAGGGCCCCTCCGCTCGATCTACCCGAGCGGAGGGGCCCTTCGGTCGTTCGTGGGGGTGGGGGGGTCAGGCGTCGAGGTCCGTGGCCAGGAGCTCGGCGAGGGCGTCGACGGAGGCCTGGGCCCCGGTGACGTCCGGGTCGGCGGACAGGGTGACCTCCTGGCCGCCCCGCACCCCGAGCCCGAGGACGGCCAGCATGCTGCGGGCGTCCGCGGCGTCGCCCTCGGCGGTGGCCAGGGTGACCCGGGCGGGCTGGGCCGCGGCGGCCTTGCAGAACACCGCGGCGGGGCGGGCGTGCAGGCCGATCTGGGTCGCGACGACGACGGTGCGCTCGATCATGGTCGACTCCGGGGTGCTCACGCCGACACCGTCTCTCGCTCGGTGACGGTCTCGGTGGTGGTCGTCCCGGCCTGGGCGGGGCGACGGCGGGCGAAGGTCTTGAGGGCGACGACCAGGGCGCAGGCGACCAGGGTGCCGACCACGACCGCCACGAGGAAGCCGAGCGGGTTCCCCATCAGCGGCACCACGAAGACGCCGCCGTGCGGGGCGCGGAGCGTGGCGCCGAGGGTCATGGACAGGGCGCCGGTGACCGCGCCGCCGACCATGATCGAGGGGATGACCCGGAAGGGGTCGGCCGCGGCGAACGGGATCGCGCCCTCGGAGATGAACGAGGCGCCCAGCAGCCAGGCGGCCCGGCCGTTCTCCCGCTCGACCTCGCTGAACAGCGACTTGCGGACCACGGTGGCGAGCGCCATCGCCAGCGGCGGGACCATGCCCGCGGCCATCACGGCGGCCATGATCGTCAGGGCGCCGCCGGAGCCGGTGGACAGGCCGGCGACGGCGAAGGTGTAGGCGGCCTTGTTGACCGGGCCACCCATGTCAAAGCACATCATGAGGCCGAGCAGGACGCCGAGCAGCAGGGCGTTGGCACCGGACAGGCCGTTCAGCCAGCTCGTGAGGCCCTCGGTGATCAGGGCGATCGGGCGGCCGATGACGACGAACATGAGCAGGCCGACGACGGCGGTCGAGAGCAGCGGGATGACGAGCACCGGCATGATCCCGGCCAGCGCTCGCGGCACCCGCCAGGTCTTGATCCACATCACGAGGCCACCGGCGATGAAGCCGGAGATCAGGCCGCCGAGGAAGCCGGCGTGGGTGGTCACCGCGATCGCGCCGCCGACGAAGCCGGGCACGAGGGCGGGCCGGTCGGCCATCGCGTAGGCGATGTAGCCGGAGAGCACCGGCACCAGGAAGCTGAAGGCCGCGGAGCCGACGCCGAAGGCGAGGGCGCCCCAGGCGGTGACCGACCCGATGTCGAAGCTGCCGGAGAGGATCTGCTTGTAGAGCGGGGAGTCGTCCGGGAGGTTGATCTGGTACCCCGCGAGGGCGAAGCCCAGGGCGATCAGCAGGCCACCGGCCGCGACGAACGGGATGACGTGGCTGACGCCGGTCATCAGCCAGGCGCGGACCTTGGAGGCGGCGCCGGGGCCGGTCGGGGCCTTGGCGCCCGCCGGGGTGGCGGCCGGGGCGCCGGCGGCGGCCGGGACGTGGTTCTTTGCGGCCTCCTCGGCCTGCGCGATGAGGAGGTCACCGCCGGAGATGGCCTTCTTGACGCCGACCGAGACCTGCGGCAGGTGCGCGAAGCGCTCCTTGTCGCGCACCTCGACGTCCGCCGCGAAGATCGCGGCGTCGGCCTCGGCGAGCTGCTCGGCGGTCAGCGGGGTGGAGCCGGCCGAGCCCTGGGTCTCGACGACGATCTCGTGCCCGGCCTCCTCGGCCGCGGCCTCGAGGGCCTCGGCGGCCATGTAGGTGTGGGCGATACCCGTGGGGCACGCGGTCACGGCGACGATCTTCATGCCGAGACCTCCTTCGCGATGAAGCCGGCCGCGGCGGCCGGGTCGGTGACGGAACGGAGCTCGCCGGTGAAGGACTTGCGGACCAGGCGGCGGGCGAGCGCGGCCAGCACGGTCATGTGGTCGGAGCCGCCGCCCTCGGGCGCGGCGATGAGGAACACGAGGTCGGCGGGGGTGCCGTCCTCGGCGCCGAAGTCGACGCCGGCCGCGCTGCGGCCGAAGCCCAGCGTCGGCTCGGTGACGGCCGCGGACCGGCAGTGCGGGATGCCGATCCCGCCGTCGAGACCCGTCGGCATCTGGGCCTCGCGGGCCTCGATGTCGGCGAGGAACTGGTCCAGGTCGGTCACCCGCCCGGCCTTCACGAGGCGCTCGGCCAGCGAGCGCACGACCTCCCGGCGGTCGCCCGTGGGCAGGTCCAGGTCGACGAGGTCGGCCGTGATCAGGTCGCTCATGCTGCCTCTCCGGTGAGGTCGAGGGACGAGTCCGGGGCGGACGCCGCGCGGACGAGGGTGGGATCGACGTCGGTGGGTCCGGGCACCGCGGTGCCGGGGAGACCGACCGCGGCGGCCCCGCAGGCCACCGCGTGGTGCAGGGCGTCCGGGCTCTTCGCGCCGGACGTGATGGCCATGAGGTAGCCCGCGAGGGTGGAGTCGCCGGCCCCGACGGTGCTGCGCACCGCGACGGCGGGGCTCGCGACGTGCCAGGCGTCGTGCGCGTCGACGGCGATCGCGCCGCTCGCGCCCATGCTGACGAGGACGGTGCCGATCCCGCCGGTCACGAGCTCGCGGGCGGCGGCGAGCACGTCGGACAGGGCGGGCAGCGGGTGCGCGACCAGCTCCGCGAGCTCGGCGACGTTCGGCTTGACGAGGTCCGGGGTCTGCGCCACCGCGTGGGCGAGGGCGACGCCGGAGGTGTCGACGGCGACCCGGGCGCCCGCCGAGCGCGCGGCCCGGACGATGCGGCCGTGCAGGTCGTCGGTGGCCCCCGAGGGGACCGAGCCCGCCGTCACGACCCAGTCGGCCGGGGCGGCGTGCGCGCGAACGGTGTCGACGAGCGCGTCGACCTGGTCCGCGGTGAGCGCGACGCCGGGCTCGTTGACCTTGGTGGTGGTGCCGTCCGGCTCGACGAGGGCGGTGTTCACGCGGGTGGCACCGTCCGCCGGGGTGCAGACGGGCTGGACGCCGGCCCGGCGCAGCAGCGAGGCCAGCTCGCCCTCGCCGCCGGGCATGACGGCGAGCGTCGGGCGGCCGAAGCGGGCGAGGACGCGGGAGACGTTGACGCCCTTGCCGCCGGGGTCGACGCGGTGGGCGGTCGCGCGGAGCACCGCACCCGTCGTCAGGGCCGGGATCTCGACGGTGCGGTCGATCGACGGGTTCGGCGTGACGGTCACGATCATGGGTTCTCCCGGCGCTGCGTTTGCCCTCGTCACGCGATCACCAGATCCGGTCCGGCCGCCCGGATCGCGTCCGCCGCCTCGGGGTGGGTCTCCAGCAGGTCGCCGTCGGTGACGATCGTGTCGACGTCGGCGAGGGTCGCGAAGCGGGAGAAGGAGTCGGCGCCGTACTTCGAGGAGTCGGCGACGACGATGCTGCGGGCCGCGGCCTTGACGATGGCGCCCTTCACCGCGGACTCGGCCACGTCCGGCGTCGTGAGCCCGCGGTCGATGGAGAAGCCGTTGGTGCCGAGGACCGCGACGTCGCAGTTGACGCTCTCGAGGGTCTTGAGGGCCCACCGGTCCACCGCGGAGAGCGTGGTGCCGCGGACCCGGCCGCCGATGAGGTGGACGGTGATGCGGCTCCGGCCGGCGAGCGCGGTGGCGATCGGCAGCGCGTTGGTGACGACGGTGAGCTCGACGTCGTCGGGCAGCAGCGCCGCGACCCGCGCGGTGGTGGTGCCGGCGTCGAGCAGGATCGTCGAGGCGGCGCCGAGCTCGGCGACCGCGGCCTTCGCGATGCGGTCCTTCTCGTCGGGGTGGGTGACCTCGCGGACGCCGACGGCGGGCTCGATCTCGAGGCGGTCGGTGGCGATGGCGCCGCCGTGCACACGGTGCAGCAGGCCCTGGCGCTCGAGGGCCGTGAGGTCGCGCCGGATGGTCTCGGTGGTGACGCCGAGCTCGGCCGCGACCTGGGTGACCTCGAGGCGGCCCAGCTCGCGAGCCCGGCGGACCAGGAGCTGGTGGCGCTCTGCGGCGTACATGCCCGATCACCTCCGTTCTTCGGCGAACCCGTGTGGTTCTGGTTGGAAGTTTGTTGGTTTGCCTGTGGACTGTCAAGGGGTTGTCGTCGTACGTTCTCCTCAGCGACACCAAGGGACCCGACGAAGGGGAGCGCCATGACCAGCACCGACGGTGCGAAGCTGCCGGGAACGCCGGCGAGCGCGGGAGCGGCGGTCGGTCCCGTCGTGCGCGTGCCCGAACCGTTGGGGGAGCCGCCGGCGGGCCCCGTCGTCGTGGCGGACCGGCGCGAGGTCGAGGCGGCCCGCATCGCCCCCGCGGGCGCCGCGGTGTCGACCCGCATGATGGACACCGCCGGGACCCCGGGCCTCGCGAAGGAGGTCTCCGACGTCCTCTACGCGACCGCGATGATGGCCGAGGACCCGACGCTGCTGGAGTCCGCCGAGGCGCTCGTCCGCGACCAGGGCACGCCTGCGCCGCGGGCGGTGTACGAGGCCGCCGCGCGGTTCGTGTCCGCCCTGCAGGCCGCCGGCGGCTACATGGCCGAGCGGGCGGGCGACGTCGCGGACATCCGCGACCGCATCGTCGCCGAGCTGCTCGGGGTCCCCGCGCCGGGCGTGCCGGTCCTCGACGGCCCGTCGGTGCTGGTCGCGAAGGACCTCGCCCCCGCCGACACCGCCACGCTGGACCCGGCGACGGCGCTCGCCCTCGTCACCGTCGAGGGCGGCCCGACCAGCCACACCGCGATCCTCGCCCGCTCGCTCGGCATCCCCGCCGTCGTCGGCTGCCCCGGGGCCGCCGGCCTCGTCGAGGGCACGCTCGTGCGGGTCGACGGGACGGCCGGCGAGGTCGTCGCGGTGCCCGCGGGGACCGCCGTCGGCGCGGACCTGGCCGCGGCCGGCCCGACCTCCGTCGCCGGCCCCGTCACCACCACCGACGGGCACCGGATCGCGGTCGTCGCCAACATCGCGGACACGAAGGACGCGGCGCGGGCGGCCGAGGTGGGCGCCGAGGGCGTCGGCCTGCTCCGCACCGAGCTCACCTTCCTCTCCGCGTCGACCGAGCCGACGCCCGAGGAGCAGCGGGCCGGGTACGCGGCGACGATGGCCCCGCTCGCCGGCACGCCGATCACGCTGCGCACGCTGGACGCCGGCGCCGACAAGCCGGTGCCGTTCCTGGACATGACGCCCGAGGTCAACCCGGCCCTCGGCGTGCGGGGCCAGCGCCTCTTCGACGACGGCGCCGAGCGTGCCGACGTCCTCGACCGCCAGCTGGTCGCCGCCGTCGGAGGGGCCGCCGACGCCGGGGTCACGCTCAAGGTGATGGCCCCGATGATCTCCACCGCCGACGAGGCCGCCCGCTTCGTCGCCCGCGCGCGGAAGGCCGGGGTGGAGCAGGTCGGCGTGATGATCGAGGTCCCGGCGGCCGTGCTCAACGCCCCCGAGCTGCTCGCCGAGGTCGACTTCGTGTCCGTCGGCACCAACGACCTGACGCAGTACGTCTTCGCCGCCGACCGCCAGTCCGGCCCCCTCGCCGGGTTCAACGACCCCTGGCAGCCCGCCGTCCTGCGCCTGCTCGACCAGCTGTGCCGGGCCGCCGAGGTGACGGGGACCCCGGTCGGGGTCTGCGGCGAGGCCGCGGCCGACCCGGCGCTCGCCGTCGTCCTCGTGGGGCTCGGCGTGACGTCGCTGTCCGCGGCCGCCTCGGCGCTGCCCGCCGTCGCGGCGCGCGTCTCGTCGGTGGACCTCGCGACCGCCCGGCGCGCGGCCCGGGTCGCCGTGGCCGCCCGCGACGTCGCGTCGGCCCGGGCGGCGGTGCGTGACGTCCTCGGCTGATCAGGGGCCGTACCGGCTGCGCTGCGAGTGGGGTCCCGACGGCGGGGCGCTGGTCGCGGCGGGTGCCGACGTCGCGGTCGTCGTCGACGTCTGCTCCTTCACGACGACGACCTCGGTCGCCCTCGACCGCGGGATCGCCGTCATCCCGTCGGCGGTCCGGGCCGGGCCACCCGGCGTCGTGGTGGCGGGGCGTCGGGCGGAGGGCGGGCTGTCGCTCTCCCCGGTCTCCGTGCGGTCGGCGGCGGTGGTCCCCGACGTCATGGTCCTGCCCTCGCCCAACGGGTCGACGATCAGCGCGGCGCTCGCGGACCGGGTGCCCACCGTGCTGGCGGCCTGTCTGCGCAACGCGTCGGCCGTGGCGGCCTGGTTGGCGGCCCGGCCGGAGCTGGTCGTGGCCGTGGTGCCGGCGGGCGAGCGGTGGCCCGACGGTGGCCTGCGCGTCGCCGTCGAGGACCTGTGGGGGGCGGGCGCGGTGCTGTCGACGCTGGTCGGGGACAGTGCTGCGCCCGAGGCTCGGGTGGCGGCCGCGGCGTTCGACGCCGTCCGACCGCGCCTGACGGCCGAGCTGCGGGCGTGTGCGAGCGGGCGGGAGCTGACCGAGCTCGGGTTCGCCGCCGACGTCGAGGTGGCGTCCGAGCTGGACACGAGCACCGTCGTGCCGCTGCTCGTCGACGGGGTGTTCCGCGCGGCGTGAGCGCGGGCCGGCCCGCACCTCGTGCGGCACCGGGTGCGCCGGGGTCGACCCGGCACCATACGGATCGAGCCGCTGATCGACGTCGGGCCGTCGCGGATGTCGGTGGCACCGGGCGCCCCGGGGGGAGCTTCGTGCCGCTGTCCGGCGGGCTCAGCAGCGGGAGCGGAGCACCTCGACGCCCGGACCGGTGAGGTCGTCACAGAACACGGCACGGCCGGCCATCGCCATCACCAGCGCGAGCGTCGGGCCGGAGACGCGCGGCCCGTCGTCGGGACCAGCGGTGAAGGGGCCGTCGGAGGCCGCGAGCCGGAGACCCGTGCTGACGGTGCGGCTGCGGACCGTCGAGTTCTGCCGCGCGAAGAACGTGGCGAGCGGGGTGAGGGTGGTGACCGGGGCGTCGCGGACGAGACCGAGCGGACGCCGGACGTCCGCACCGTGCACCACGATCTCGCCGAGCCACATCTCGACCGGACCGGGCGGGCACGTCCGGCTCCCGATCACCGCCCGGAACCGCTCGAGCGTCCCGGCGGACGTCGGGGCGCGGTGCTCGGCGAGCCGGCGGGCGTTGTGGCGCTCGACGTTCCCGCGCGCGGCGAGGACGCTGCGGAACCACCGGAGCGGCCCGGTCGAGGCGCCGGCCACGAGGTGGGCGACGGTGTCCTCGACGGTCCACGCGGCACAGAGCGAGCGCACCTGCCACTGCTCGTCGGTGAGCGTGCCGAGGTCGGACGCGAGCGCTGCACGCTCGGCGTGGATGAGGGGCCAGAGGTCGGGGGTCACGGAGGTGGGACCGGTCGGTCGTCGCGGACTCATCCCTCACACCAGCTCGGAGTCGCGGACCTTCTGCATGCCGAGCGCCATCCGCCGTTTCGCGGCGGGGATGCGGTCGACCAGGCGCAGGGAGGTGCGCTGCGCGAACACCGAGAGCGGCCCGATCACCGGGCGGCGGGCGAGGCCGTTGTCGTTCATGAACTCCAGCGACTCGCGGACGGCGAGGGCCGAGTAGCGGCGCATGAGGTCCTCGTAGTCGCCGACCGCCGCGAGCAGCGTCGACTCCCCGTCGCGGACCCGGACGAGGCGGTCCCGGAGCTCCCGCGCGTCGCGCAGCGCGGTGTTCGCGCCCGCGCCGCGACCCGGCGTCATGGTGTGGGCGGCGTCGCCGAGCAGCGTCACGGTGCTCGGCTCCCACGGCGGGATCGGGTCGGCGGTGCGGATGGACAGCGCGACGTTCGCGCCGTGGTCGGCCCCGGCGAGCAGGGCCTGCCAGCAGGGGGACCAGTCGGCCGTGAGTTCGGCGGCCAGCGCGGTGAGGTCGGCGCCCTCGCGCTCGAGGAGGTCGGCGGGGGCGATCGACCGGGAGGTCGTCACGCCCCAGGAGACGTGGTCGGTCGTGTTGTCGAAGCGTAGTCCGGGCCACCGCTCGAGGAGCTCCCGGTCGCTGGAGCCGATGCCCGCGACGGGCGCGCCGCCGTCGGTCCAGGGCATCCGCACGACGTGGGTGATCCCGAACTGCCCGCGGCGGTCGAAGATCATGGCGAGGCCCTGGCGGACCGACGCGGGCAGCAGCGCCTCGGTCTGCGGCGACCAGGGCGTCTTGCCGCCGATCGCGACGAGCCCGGTCTCGGTGTGCGTCGCGTGGGGCAGGTACTGCCGGCGGACCGGGGAGCCCGCCCCGTCGGCCCCGACGAGGAGGTCGCCCTCGTCGGTGGACCCGTCCTCGAAGTGGGCGACGACGCGGTCGGCGTGCTGCTCGTAGTGGGTGAAGCGCCGGTCGAAGGTGACGACGTCCTCCATCCCCGTGAAGAGCACCTGGCGCAACGTCATCCGGCTGACGTTGTACTCCCGGTCCTCCGCCCCCTGGCCGGACGGCGGGAACTCGCCGAACCCGACGGTGATCAGCTCCCGCCACTGCTCGGTGTACATGCCGAACCGCTCGTAGGGCGCGGCGGTGGTGGCCACGAAGGTCTCGAAGAGCTCCGGCGCGAGGCAGGCGTGCAGGGCCCGGGCCCCGTTGGGGGAGATCCCGACGCGGTAGCCGTGCAGGCCGCTCGTCCGCGTGCGGTCGCGCTCGTGGACGGCGACGTCGATGCCGGCGCGACGGAGGCCGTGCGCCAGGCACATGCCTCCGGTCCCACCGCCGATGACGAGGACGCGGAGCGGGCGGGTGGTCATGACGGGCCTCCGACAGGGGTGGTGATCCAGGGCAGGGCGGCGGTGCGCAGGTCCTCGAGCAGGCCCTCGAGGAACCGGACGTCGGTCTCGAGGTGGGCGACGGCGTACTCGTCCTCCACCAGCACGAGCCGGGGCAGGAGGGGGCGGACCCGCTCGAGTTCGCCGCGCAGCCGGTCGCGCTCGGTCCGACGGTCGGCGAGGCGCAGCTCGAGGGCGTCGCGGGCGAGGTCCGCGGAGATCAGCGGGAGGTAGGCGAGGGCCGCGGTGAACTCCCCGAACTCGTGGCGGGGTGCCGTGAGCATGTCGAGGGTCCAGGTGATCGCCGTCTCGTGCCCCGCGTCGGTGGGGGCGTAGACGGTGCGCTCGGGCCGGGTGGCGGGCCGTTCGGTGCCGGCGGCGACGAGCAGACCGTCGCGGACGAGGCGGTCGATCGTCTTGTAGAGCTGCGAGCGCTGCCCGACGTTGACGACCTTGTCCTTGCCGCGCTCCCGGATGAGCTGCTGCATCCGGTAGGGGTGCATCGGTTCCTCCACAGCGAGGGCGAGGACGGCGAGGGCGAGGCCGGAGCGCTGGGTCATGGTGTCGCTGACATTAGTGTCGTAGACACTAAAGAAGCAAGGGGCGGGGTGGCCGCACCCGTCCGTCACAATGGGGACGTGAGCAGCAGTGGTGAGCACCCCGTCCTCGTCGTCGACTACGGCGCCCAGTACGCGCAGCTCATCGCCCGGCGCGTGCGCGAGGCGCAGGTGTACTCCGAGGTCGTGCCGCACACGACCTCGGTCGACGACATGCTGGCGAAGGACCCGGCGGCGATCGTGCTCTCCGGTGGGCCGGCGAGCGTCTACGCCGAGGGGGCGCCGAGCGTCGACCCGGCCCTGTTCGAGACCGGCGTCCCGGTGTTCGGCATCTGCTACGGGTTCCAGCTGATGGCCTCGGCGCTGGGCGGCACGGTGGCCCACACCGGCGACCGGGAGTACGGCCGCACCGAGCTGCACATCACCGACCCGGGCCGGCTGCACGGCGACATCCCCGAGGCCCACCCGGTGTGGATGAGCCACGGCGACGGCGTCACCGCGGCCCCGGAGGGCTTCACGACGACGGCCTCCTCGCCCGGGGCGCCGGTCGCGGCCTTCGAGGACGTCGACCGGCGACTGGCGGGGGTGCAGTACCACCCGGAGGTCGGGCACTCCCCGCACGGCCAGCTGGTGCTCGAGCGCTTCCTGCGCGACGTCGCCGGCATCCGCCCCGACTGGACCGCGGCCAACATCGTCGAGGAGACGGTCGAGGCGATCCGGGCCCAGGTCGGGCCGGGCGGCCGGGCGATCTGCGGGCTGTCGGGCGGCGTCGACTCCGCGGTCGCCGCGGCGCTGGTGCAACGCGCGATCGGGGACCGGCTGACGTGCGTGTTCGTCGACCACGGCCTCCTGCGCGAGGGCGAGCGCGGCCAGGTCGAGCGGGACTTCGTCGCGGCGACCGGGGTGGACCTCGTGACGGTGGACGCCGAGGAGGTGTTCCTGCGCGAGCTCGCCGACGTGGTCGACCCCGAGGAGAAGCGCAAGATCATCGGCCGGGAGTTCATCCGCTCCTTCGAGGGCGCGGCGCGCGACCTCGCCGAGGGCGAGGGCGTCGACTTCCTCGTGCAGGGAACGCTCTACCCGGACGTCGTCGAGTCCGGCGGCGGGACCGGAGCGGCGAACATCAAGTCCCACCACAACGTCGGGGGCCTCCCCGACGACCTGCAGTTCTCGCTGGTCGAGCCGCTGCGGGCGCTGTTCAAGGACGAGGTCCGCGCCGTCGGCGCCGAGCTCGGGCTGCCCGAGTCGATCGTCCAGCGCCAGCCCTTCCCGGGCCCGGGACTCGCGATCCGCATCATCGGATCCGTCGACGCCGAGCGGCTCGCCACGCTGCGCCGGGCCGACGCGATCGCCCGCGAGGAGCTCACCGCCGCCGGGCTCGACCGCACCATCTGGCAGTGCCCGGTGGTGCTGCTCGCCGACGTCCGCTCGGTGGGGGTGCAGGGCGACGGCCGCACCTACGGCCACCCCGTCGTGCTGCGCCCGGTGTCGAGCGAGGACGCCATGACCGCCGACTGGACGCGCGTGCCCTACGAGACGCTGGAACGCATCTCGACCCGGATCACGAACGAGTGCGCGGAGATCAACCGCGTCGTCCTCGACGTGACGAGCAAGCCCCCGGGCACCATCGAGTGGGAGTGACCGGCCACTGGTCCCCCCGGACACAGTTCGCGTCGACCCTGGACACGGCGCGCACGGGGGGTGTGCGCTCCAGGGGTGTTCACCCGAGCAGCACGCCCCTTCGTCGGCCGCCGCCAGGAGCTGCGCGAGATCGACGAGGTGGTCGCGGCGGCCCGCCGGGGCTCGCCCGGCATCGTCCGGGTCCGCGGCGCCGCCGGGATGGGCAAGACGTCGCTGATCGCGCGGGCGGTCGACGCCGCGACGCACGTGGACCTGCTCACCGCCGCCGGTGACCCGGCCGAGGCGGCGCTGCCCTACGGCGTCGTCGACCAGCTCACGGCGGGGTTGCCCGCCGCCGTCCTCGACCGGTACCCCTTCGCGGCGCTCGGCCGGTCGGCCGGGACGGACCCGACCGTGGTGGGCGCCGACCTGCTCGCCGCGCTCGGCGCCCTGCCCGGGGAGGACCCGGTGCTCCTGGTCGTCGACGACCTCCAGTGGGCCGACGACCTGTCGGTCCGCGCCCTCGTCTTCGTCCTGCGTCGGCTGCGCCACGACCGGGTCGCGGTGGTGCTCGGTGCCCGGAGCCCGGAGCCGGGCGTGCCGGACGACCCGCGCTGGGACCGCGTGCTCACCGGCCTGCAGGGGGCCCGGGACCTGACGCTCACGGGCCTCGCCCCCGCGGAGCTCTCCGACCTCGCCGTCGCCCTGGGTCGTCCCTTCGGCGCCACCGGCACGGCCGTACGGCTCCACGACCGCACGCACGGCCACCCGCTCTACGCGCGCACCCTCATCGAGGACCTCCCGGCCGACGCCCTCGCGGCCACCACGGTCGACGTGCTCCCCGCACCGCACTCGCTCGCCGCCGTGGTGCTCGTCCGGCTCTCGCGGGCCGCCGCACCGGCGCGCGACCTCGTCGTCGCCGCGTCGGTGCTCGGCGACGTGTGCGCCCTCGCGGACGCCGCGGCGCTGGCCGACCTGGTCGAGCCGGGGGTCGTCCCCGCGGCGGGACCGGGGCTCGCGGACGCACTCGACGACGCCCTGGCCACCGGTCTGGTCGAGGACCGCGGCCCGGGCCGCCTCGGCTTCGTCCACCCGGTGCTGCGGGCGGCCGTGTACGGCGACCAGCCGCCCGCCCGGCGACGGGCCCTGCACCAGGCGGCGGCGCGCCGGACCGTGGGGCGGGCCGCGCTCACCCATCGGATCGCCGCGGCGGCCGGCCCCGACCCGGAACTGGCCGCCGACCTCGAGCGGTTCGCCGACGCCGTCCCGGCCGGCACCCCCGCGGTGGACGTCGCCGACCTGCTGCGCGTCGCCGCGTCCCTCTCGCTCGAGCCCGACGAGGCGGAACGCCGGCTCTTCCGGGCGGTCACGGTGCTGCTCGCCGACGGCGAGATCGGCCGGGCGACGACGCTCGGGCCCGAGCTCGCCGCCACGCGGCCGGGTGCGGTGCGGGACGGGCTGCTGGGGCGACTCGCGTTGCTGCGCGGACACGTCGCCACGGCCGGGTCGCTGCTCGCGTCGGCCGTCGCCGACGGCGACCCCGCGACCCGGGCGGTCGCCGCGGCCGACCTCGCCCTGCTCGCCGTCCTGGCCGGGCGTCCCGCCGAGGCCGTCGACCGGGCGGGGGCCTGCTTCGCCGACCCCGCGGCGGGCTCGCTCGCCCGCGCCCCCGCGGGGCTCGCGCTCGTCCTCGGACTCGTCGCGCTCGGCCGCACCCCGGACGCGCACGCGGCGCTCGACCACGCCTCGGGTCCGCCCGGGGCGAGGACGCCCCTGCACGGTGACGTCCTGGTCCTGCGCGGCATCCTCGCCGCGGTCGCCGAACGGGACGCGGAGGCCGTGGCCGCGCTGTCCGAGGGCCTCGGGCTGGCCCGCGCCGGCGCGCCGCTGCGCACGTGGACGGCGGCCGCGGGCTACCTCGCCGTCGTGCGGGACCGGACGGGCGAGACCGACGGCCTCGACGCGGTGGAGCTCGCCGTCGCCTCGGCCCGCGACGGCGGACAGGTCTTCGCCGAGCACCTGCTGCGCGGGCAGGCGGCCGCGATGCACGCCGTGCGGGGACACGTCGACGCTGCTCGGGAGCACCTCGCGGTGAGGAGCGAGACGTCGTCGTGGTGGGGGGCGCGGCTCGCGGACAGCACCGCGGCGGCCCTGCTCGGCCTCGTCGACGAGGACGCCGCCGCGATGCTGCGCGCGCTCGACCCGGTGCTGGACCCGCCGGTCCGCGACCTGGCCGACGCCGTCGGTGCCCTCGCTCCCCGGGTGCTGCAGGTCGAGGCGTTCCTGCTGCTGGGGGCCCAGGAGGACGCCCGCCGCGCCCTCGACGAGCTCGACGTGCTCCTCGCCGACCGTCCCCCGGGGCACGCGACCGTCGACGCCGCCCGGCTGCGGGCGCAGCTCGCCGAGGCCGTCGGGGACCGCGCGGCGGCCCGGCGCACGCTCGAGGACGCGCTGCGGGCGGCGCCGACGACGACCCCGCTGGCCACCGCGCGCCTCGAGACCGCCCTGGGGCGCCGGCTCGTGGCCGACGGCGAGCGCCGCGCCGGGGTCGACCTGCTGCGCACGGCCCGCGACCGGCTCCGGGCGCTCGGGGCCGCACCGTTCCTGGCGGTGTGCGAGGACCTGCTGCACGCCGCCGGGCTCACCCCCGCCGACGAGGAGAGCCTCGGGCTCACCGCGCACGAGGAGGCCGTCGTCGCGCAGGTGGTGCGGGGGCTGACCAACCGCGAGGCGGCCCGCGAGCTGTTCGTCTCGCCGCGCACCGTCGCCTACCACCTCAGTAACGTGTACGCGAAGCTCGGCGTCACCACCCGCTCCGAGCTGCGGGAACGCATCGGCCGGTAGTCGCCCCGGCACGGTGCGTCCGCTGGCAACCGGACTGGAAGGCCCGACCGGGGCCGACCCGTCGTCGGGACCGCGACGCTCGTCGTCATGCGGGTCACACTCGAGCTCGTCCGCGACGCGGACGGGCGACTGGAGGGCTCGGCCACCGCCGAGACCGGGACGGAACGTCGGTTCTCCGGCACCCTCGAGCTGCTCCGGGTCCTCGAGGACCTCGACACCACCGAGGACCCCGAGACCGGGAGCGTGCGGTGAGGTCGGAGGCGCGCATCGCCGCGGCCTCGGGGGTCGTGTTCTGCCTGCTGTTCGTCGTCGCGATGGTGCTGCTCGACCGGGCGCCCCACCTCGACGACCCCGACAGCACCTACGCCGCGTTCTACGCGCACGGCGGCGACGGCCTGTTCGTCGCGATCGGTCTCTACCTCGTGCCGCTCGCCGGCATCGCCTTCCTGTGGCACATGACCGCGATCCGCGCGGCCCTCGACGCGCTCACCCCGCGGCCGTCCGGGATGGCGCACGGGCTGAACCTGCTCGCCGGCGTGGTCTTCGTGACGATGCTGTTCGCCGGGACCGCCGCCGTCGGCGCCGCGGCGTTCGCCTCGTCCCGCGGGAGCACGGTGCCGGTGGACCCGGCGACGGCGCGCGCCCTCACCGCCGTCGGCTACGGCCTGGTGTTCGTCTTCGCAGTCCGCGGCGCCGGGATGTTCGCACTCACCACGACGACGCTGCTGCACGCCGGCGGGGTGCTCTCCCGGGTCTGGGCCGCCGTCGGCTGGCTCCTCGGGGCGTTCCTGCTGCTCGCCGCGACGAACGACCCCGCCGCGCTGCTCGTCCTGCCCGCCTGGGTGCTGTTGGTCGCCGTCGCCCTGCTGCGCCACCGCACCCCCGCCGCCACCCCCGCCGCCACCCCGGCAGCCACCACCGCCGACGCCCCCGCGCCCGTCGTGGACCCGGCATCACCCGTCGTCGAGCACTGAAGGAGCCCACCCGTGGCCTCATCGATCCCCGACCGTCCCGAGGGCGCCCGGCCGATCCCCGGCCCGAAGCCCCTGCCGCTGATCGGCAACATGCGCGACATGCCGTCGGGGCAGACGATGCAGCGACTGCTCGAGCTCACGAAGCAGTACGGGCCGATGTTCGTCCTGCACGCCGGCGACGGGCCCCGCTACATCGCCTCCGGCCTCGACATGGTCGACGACCTCTGCGACGACACCCGGTTCGTCAAGTACGTCGGCGCGGGGCAGCGCGAGCTGCGCAAGAGCCAGGAGTCGGCCGGTCTGTTCACCGCCGACTCCGACGACCCGTTGTGGAAGAGCGCCCACGACATCCTGCTGCCCGCCTTCTCGCAGCGGGCGATCCGCGCCTACGTCCCGATGATGGTCGACATCGCCGACCAGCTCCTGCTCAAGTGGGAACGGCTGAACCCGGGCGAGGCGATCGACGTCACCGGCGACATGACGCGGCTGACCCTCGACACGATCGCGCTCTGCGGGTTCGGCTACCGGTTCAACTCGTTCTACCGCGACACCCAGCACCCGTTCGTCGACGCCATGCTGAGCGCGCTGAACGAGAGCCAGGCCCGGCAGCGGATCCCCCCGGCGATCGCGAAGCTGCGCCGCGGCGCCGAGCGCAAGCTCCTCGCCGACATGCGGTACATGCAGGACACCGTGCAGACCATCCTCGACGAGCGGCGCGCCTCGGGGGACCCGGGCGAGGACCTGCTGGGCCACATGCTGACCGGGACCGACAAGGCGGGGCGCCCGCTGCCCGACCACAACATCGTCTCGCAGTGCATCACGTTCCTCATCGCCGGCCACGAGACCACCAGCGGGCTGCTCTCGTTCGCGATCTCCTACCTGCTCAAGGCCCCCGAGGTGGTGGCGCGGGCGCAGGCCGAGGTCGACGAGGTGCTGGGGACCGACCTCTCGGCCGTCCCCACGGCGGCGCAGATCGGGAAGCTCGCCTACATCACGCAGATCCTGGAGGAGACGCTGCGGCTGTGGCCGACGGCGCCCGCGTTCACCCGGCAGCCACTGGAGGACACGACGGTCGGCGGCTACGAGTTCCGGGCGGGCACCCCGATCATCGCGGTGTCGATCGCGCTCCACCGCAACACCGACGTCTGGGGCGACGACGCCTGGGAGTTCAACCCCGACCACTTCGCCCCGGAGCGACGCGAGGGCCGCCCGCCCAGCGCCTACAAGCCGTTCGGCTCGGGGGTGCGGGCCTGCATCGGGCGCCAGTTCGCGCTGCAGGAGGCGATCCTCGTGCTCGCCATGGTGCTGCAGCGCTTCGAGCTGGTCGACCACGCGGATTACCGGCTGAAGATCAAGGAGAGCCTGACGCTGAAGCCGGACGGGCTGACGATCCAGGTGCGGCCGCGGCCGGGGCGGACGCGCAGCGGGTCGATCGGTGCCCCGCCGGCGGCCGTCGCCGCGGCCGAGCCGGCCGCCGCGGCCGCCCCCGCCGCCGTCGTCGGGGACCGGCACGGCACTTCGCTGCTCGTGCTCTTCGGCTCCAACCTCGGTGCGGCCGAGGACATCGCGACCCGCATCGCCCGTGACGGCACCGATCGCGGCTGGGCCACGACGGTGGCCCCGCTCGACGACCGCGTCGGCGCGGTGCGGATGGGCGAGGCGTCCCCGTCCGCGGCGGACCTGCCGACCGAGGGTGCGGTCGTCGTCGTGACCGCGTCCTACAACGGGATGCCGCCGGACAACGCGGCCGCCTTCTGCGACTGGGTGCGCGGGCCGCGGGCGTCGGCGTCCGGGGTGCGCTACACCGTCTTCGGGTGCGGCAACCGGGACTGGGCGTCGACCTACCAGGCGATCCCGACCCTGGTCGACGAGCGCCTCGAGGCGGCCGGTGCCACCCGCGTGTACCCGCGCGGCGAGGGCGACGCGCGCGGCGACTTCGACGGCCAGTTCCACGACTGGTACGCCGGACTGTGGGACGCCCTCGGCACGGCGTGCGGGGTGGCGGCCGAGGACGCGGCGGTGACCGTCGGCGGGCCGCGGCTCCGCGTCTCGGTGGAGAACCGGCGGAGCGCCTCGCCGGTCGTGCGGTCCTTCGCCGCGGTCCCGGCCACCGTCGTCGCGAACCGGGAGCTGACGGCGCGGGCCGGCGAGCCCGGCGGGCGCTCGGTGCGTCACGTCGAGATCGCGCTGCCCGCGGGCACGACCTACCGGACCGGGGACCACCTCGGGGTGCTGCCGCGCAACGACGTCGGGCTGCTCAACCGGGTGATCGCGCGGTTCGGCCTCGACGCCGGGCAGTACGTGACGATCGAGGCGGCCGGGGGTGCCCCGACGCACCTGCCCACGGGCGAGCCGTACCCGCTGCTGGGGATCCTCGCCGGGTGCGTCGAGCTGCAGGACGTCGCGACGCGCCCGCAGCTCACGGCGCTGGCGGCGTCGCTGCCGCCCGGCGAGGCCCGCGACGACCTCGAGGCGCTCGCGTCGGACGGCGAGCGCTACCGGGCCGAGATCGCCCGGCCGCGCGTCACGCTGCTCGAGCTGTGCGAACGCAACCCGTCGTCGGGCATGGAGTTCGCGGAGTTCCTCGACCTGCTGCCGGCGCTGCGGCCGCGGTACTACTCGATCTCCTCGGCGCCGGCGGTGACCGACGACGCGGCCCTCACCGTGGGGGTCCTCGACGAGCCGGCGCGCTCCGGGGAGGGCCGCTACCGGGGGACCTGCTCGACCCACCTGGCCGCGGTGCCCGAGGGCGGCACGGTGTTCTGCCTGGTGCGCGAGCCCTCCATCGCCTTCCGGCCGCCGGAGAACCCGCACCGACCGATGATCATGGTGGGGGCGGGGACCGGGATGGCGCCGTTCCGCGGGTTCCTCCAGGAGCGGGGCGCCCTCGCCGCGCAGGGCGTGCCGATCGCGGAGTCGCTGCTGGTCCTCGGGTGCCGCGACGCCGACGACGACCTGCTCTACGCCGACGAGCTCGCCCGCTTCGACAAGGACGGGGTGGCCCGGCTGGTCACCGCGTGCTCGCGGACGGAGGGGAAGCCCCGCCGCTACGTCCAGCAGGCCCTGCTCGACGAGGCCGACGCGGTGTGGTCGCTGCTCTCCGAGGACGCGGTGGTCTACGTCTGCGGGAACGCCGCGACGATGGCGCCGGGCGTGCGGGCCGCCGTCGCCGAGGTGTTCCGGACGCACACCGGGGCGAGCGAGGCCGACGCGCAGGCGTGGTTCGACGGGCTGCGGGCGCAGGGGCGGTACCTGGAGGACATCTGGGGGGAGACGGCGATCGTGTAGGGGCGCTGCGCGCTCGTGAGCACTTTCTGGTGCTATAGCCCGGGAAAGTGCTCACGGGGCGACGAAGGAGCCACATGGCGACGATCTTCTCCGAGATGTCCGCGCTCGCCGTGCAGTACGACGCGATCAACCTCGGACAGGGGTTCCCCGACACCCCCGGACCGCGGGAGGTCGTCGACGCCGCCGTCGCCGCGATGCACCGGGGGCTGAACCAGTACCCGCCCGCGGTCGGCGTCCCCGCGCTGCGGGAGGCGATCTGCGCCCACCAGGAGCGGTTCTACGGGCTGGAGCTCGACCCGGCCTCGCAGGTCGTGGTGTGCGCGGGGGCGTCGGAGGCGCTGTCGTCGGCGCTGGTGGCCCTCGTCGGCGCCGGCGACGAGGTGATCGCCCTCGAGCCGTTCTACGACCTCTACCAGGCGGCGTCGGTGCTGGTCGGGGCGTCGCTGGTGCCGGTGCGGATCAGCGCGCCGGACTACCGGCTGGACCCCGACCTGCTCCGCGCCGCCGTCACGGAGCGGACGAAGGTCATCCTGCTCAACTCGCCCCACAACCCGACGGGGGCCGTGCTCTCCCGCGCCGAGCTCGAGGCGGTGGCGGCGGTCGCGATCGAGCACGACCTGCTCGTGATCACCGACGAGGTCTACGAGCACCTGCTCTTCGACGACGAGGTCCACATCCCGATCTCGACGCTGCCCGGGATGGCGGAGCGGACGATCACGGTGTCGTCGGCGGGCAAGACGTTCTCGGTGACCGGCTGGAAGATCGGGTGGGCGACGGGGCCCGCGGAGCTGATCGAGAAGGTGCTCGGCGTCAAGCAGTGGTTCTCGTTCGCCTCCGGGACGCCGCTGCAGCACGCGGTCGCGGTCGGGCTGGAGCTGCCCGACGAGCGGTTCGCGACGATGGGCCGCGAGCTCCAGCGCAAGCGCGACCTGCTCACCGACGGCCTCCGCGAGCTGGGCCTGGAGGTCTACCACTCGAAGGCGACCTACTTCGTCACCGCCGACATCGCGCCGCTGGGGGAGACGGACTCGCTGGAGTTCTGCCGGGCGCTGCCGGCTCGGGTCGGCGTCGCGGCCGTGCCAAACCAGGTCTTCCACGCCTCGCCCGTCGGGGTGGAGACGCAGGTCCGCTTCGCGTGCTGCAAGCGCGACGAGGTGCTGTCCGACGCGTTGCTGCGGCTGCGGAAGTTGTGAGCCCCGGGTGGCAGCGAAGCGTCGTCGCTGTCACTGGGTGACAGCAACGACGCTTCGCTGCCATCGAGTTTTATCTTGGCCGCCAAGAGATATCCTGGCGGCATGGGAACGCGCGTGGTGGTCGTGGGAGGTGGACCGGGCGGGGTACTGCTGACGTACCTCCTGGCCCGGGGCGGCGTGACGGTGACGCTGCTGGAGGCGCGGCACGACTTCGCGCGGCGCTTCCGCGGCGACACCCTCGCCCCCGGGGTGCTGGAGTACCTCGACGACCTGGGCCTGGCGCGCGACCTGCTCGCCGAGGTCCCGCACACCCGCTCGGACGCCTTCCACTGGCACACGCCCGAGCGCACCTACCGGCTCGTCGACTACCGGGGCGCGTCGAAGCGCTTCCCCTTCTACGCGCTGATCCCCCAGGCTCGGTTCCTCCCGTGGCTCGCCGCGCGCGCCGAGGGCTTCGGGGCGACGGTCCGCCTGGGAGCGCGGTTCTCCGACCTCGTCCGTGACGGCGACCGCGTCACCGGGGTCCGGTTCACCGTCGACGGCGAGGCCCACGAGCTCGCGGCCGATCTCGTCGTCGGCGCCGACGGCCGCTCGTCGAAGGTCCGCGCCGCGGCCGGCATCAGTGCCACCGAGCTGGGGGCGAGCCTCGACCTGCTCTGGGCCGCGGTCGACCAGCACGACGACGATCCCCCGTCGTCGGGACTCGACCTCTTCGCCCGCCCCGGCGGCACGATCGCCCTGCTCGACCAGGGCACCGGGCAGTGGCAGCTCGGTTGGTCGATCCCCGCCGGCACGTTCGGCGAGGTGCGCGAGGCGGGCGTCGAGCCGCTGATCGACGCGCTCGGCACGGTGCTGCCGTGGCTCGTCGACCGTGTCCGCGCGACGGTCGTGTCGGTCAACGACCTGACGCTGCTGCCCGTGCGGATCACGACCGTCGACACGTGGTCGACGCCCGGTCTGGTGCTGCTCGGGGACGCCGCACACGTCGTGAGCCCCGTCGGCGGCAACGGGATCAACCTCGCGCTCGCCGACGCCGCCGAGCTGGCGAACCTCGTCGTCAGCGGGGAGGACCCGGCCGAGCTGGAGCGCCGGCGCCGACCCGCCGTCGAGAAGGAGCAGCGGGGGCAGGTGCGGATCGAGCGGGCGGCGGCGAAGCGCAACGCCGCCGGGGTGACCGGCCCGCCCACGGCATTGCGGGTGCTGTCGAACGTCCCGGGCTTCTCCCGGCTCGCCGCGCGGCGGTCCCGGGTGCCGATGGCACCTCCCGTCCCGGCGATCGCGGGTTCCTGACGACGGGTCGCGGAGCTGCGACGACGTGGCGTTCCTGCCACTGGATGACAGCAACGACGCTTCGCTGTCAGAGGAGGCGGGGAGTGCGTCCACTCCCCGCCGACCATCGTGGCCACGACCTCGACGCCGCCGATGCGGTCCGGGTCGACCGCGGTGACGTCGTCGCCGAGCACGACGAGGTCGGCGTGGAAACCCGGCGCGAGGACGCCGCGCGAGGCCTCGTCGCCTGCGATCCAGGCGGTGTCGACGGTGAGCGAGCGCAGCGCGGTGACGGGGTCGACGCGCTCCTCGGGGCCGAGCAGCCGACCGGACGAGGTCCGTCGCTGCACCATCGCCTGCATCGTGCGCAGCGGGTGGCCGTCGCCGACGCAGGGACGGTCCGAGGAGGCGGGGACCCGGACGCCGGCGCGCAGGAACGCGGCGTGCCGGTAGAGGAGGTCGGCCCGCGCGTCGCCCACCGCGGCGACCATGGAGTCGCCGATCTCGACCAGGAACCGGGCCTGGGGCACCGGCGTGATCCCGAGGGCGGCGAAGCGTTCGATCCCCTCGTCGGTCACGACGCCGGCGTGCTCGATCCGGTGCCGGACGGTCGGGCGTGGCAGCCGGGACTGCGCGTCGGCGAAGGCGTCGAGGGCGGCGGCGACCGCCCGGTCGCCGATCGCGTGGGCGGCCACCGTCCAGCCGGCGAGGTGCGCGCCGACGACCATGCCGTGCATGTGCTCGGGGTCGTCCTGGTAGTAGCCGGCGTGGTCGCGGTCGCGGAACGGCTCGCTCATCGCGGCGGTGCGCGAGCTCAGGGCACCGTCGAAGAAGATCTTCATGGGGCCGAGCCGGAGACGGTCGTCGCCGAAGCCGGTGCGCATCCCGAGGTCGAGCCCGACCCCGTCCCCGCCCGGGACCTCGTGCAGCGCGGCGTCGACCGGCATCACCTGGACGCGCTGTGCGAGCAGGCCCTCGTCCCGGGCGAGCTGGTAGGCGGCGAGCTCGCGGGGCGTGCGACCCATGAAGCCGCCGGCGATCCCGCACTCGGTGACGTGGGTGAGGCCCTGCTCGGCGTAGACCCGGGAGGCCCGCGCGAGGGCGGCGGCGACGTCGTCGACCGCGTAGGGCCGCATGAGGTCGGCGATCAGCGGCTGGGCGGCCTCCTCGACGACCCCCGTGGGCTCGCCCGCGTCGTCGAGGACGACCTTCCCGCCCTCGGGGACCACTGCCGTGCCCCCGAGGATGCCTGCGCGACGCAGCGCCGCGGTCGAGGCCGCACAGACGTGCCCGGACCGGTGCTGCAGCCGGACGGGGCGGCCGCCCGCGGCCCGGTCCAGCGCGGCGTGGTGCGGGGACCCGCCCAGCCGGACGTCGTCGTACCCGGACCCGACGACGAACTCGTCGGGGCCCGCCGTCGCAGCCCGTTCCGCCACCGCGGCGTAGACCTCGTCGAGCGTCCGGGCCCCCGACAGGTCGATCTCGGCGAGGGTCTGCCCGAACCACGCCATGTGGTTGTGGGCGTCGCCGAAGCCGGGCACCACGGTCGCGCCGTCGCAGCTCACCGCCGTCGCGGCCGACCAGCCGGCCGGCAGCGCCCCGTCGTCGAGCACCGCCAGCACCCGCCCGCCGTGGATCGCGAGCCCGCGGGCGGGACGACCGGGGCCGTCACCGTCGAGGGTCAGGACGACGGCGTCGTGCAGGTGCAGGTCGATCCGCATGTGCCCTCCGGGCTCGTGAGCAGAAAGTGGGGCTGTAGGCCCACTTTCTGCTCACCTGCGCGCAGCGCACAACAGCGCCCCACCGCCCACGACGACGGCCGCTCCCGCCAGCACCCAGCGCGGGTCCACCGCGACCAGGGTCGCCGGGCTGATCATCGCGAGCGCTGCGACCGCGAGGCACACGAGCCCGACCAGCAGCGCGATCGGGTCGCGCCGGCGCCGGGCCCTCGTCGTCGTGGTGCCGGGCGCGGCGGCGTCGGGGTGGATGGTGGGCGAGTCGGTCGGGGTCGCCCAGGCGCGCGGGTCGTACCCGGACTCAGCCACGACGCACCGCCACGTCCCCCGCGCCGGTGCGGACGGTGAGGTCGACGACCTGCCCGCCCGGACCGTCCGGTCCGGGGTCGACGACCCGTACCGTGTCGCCGGTCCGCCCCAGGCAGTCGACGGTGCCGACGCCGTCGGAGCACGTCACGGTGACGTCGGCGGTCGCGGGCACGGTCACGGTCACGTCCCCCGCGCCGGCCTCCACGGTGGTGCGGACCGGCCCGCCCGGCGCCAGGTGCGAGAGGTCGAGCGTCACGTCGCCGAACCCGGTCCGGTACCCGGGCAGGACCTGGGCGGTCGAGAGGGGTGTCGCAATCACGTCGCCCATGCCGCGCTGGTCGCCGACGAACCCGTCCCCGGTGTCGATGGGCCGGGTCGCGGCGTAGGCGCCGAACACGGTCGCGACGACGAGCGGGATCGCGACGAACACGAGCCCGCGGCGCGGCCGGCCCGAGAGCCCGGCGCCGACGAGGCCGATCCCGACGACGGCGAGCGCGGCCGCCGGGATCCAGACGCCGGTCATGCCGGGGAGACCGAGCAGCAGCCCGACCGCGGCGAGACCCGCGGCGAGCAGGGCCAGTGCGAGGACGACCGGCGTCAGCGCGCTGCGGGGGCGTCGCTCCCGCACGGGACGTTCCGGACGAGGGGCCGGGCCGGGGAAGGCCCAGGCCTTCGGGTCCGCGCCGAGCGCGTCCCAGGCGACGGGCTCGCCGAGATCGGCCACGGCGGCGGCGACGGGCGGAACGCCCGGTGTGCCCGGGACGCCGAGGTCGGCGCGCGAGGAGTGCAGCAGGTAGAGGGTGACGGCCGCGAGCACGAGGGCGACCAGGGTGACGACCCGCCCGCCGGTGATGCTCCCGAAGGTCGCGATCCCGACGACGATCGTCGCGACGATGACGAGCACCGGTGCGCCCCGATCACGGCGGACACCGCGGTCGTGGCGCGGCGGGTCGGCGGGGTCCGCCGGCAGCACGAGCCAGCCCACCAGGTACATCAGCAGCCCGCCGCCGACGATCGCCCAGACCACGAACGCGACCCGCACCAGCGTCGGGTCCAGGTCGTAGCGCCGGGCGATCGCGCCGGCGACCCCGGCGATCTTCGTGTCCTCGTGACGGCGGGCGGGCCTGCTCTCCCACGCCCCCCGCGCGACGGCGGCGAGGTCCGTCCCGTCCTTCGTCCTACCGGCCCCGCTCATGGGCTCATCCTCTCGCTCCCGGTGGTGATGGTCCCCGAGCCTGCCGCCGGCAGCGAGGCCGATCGTCCGGGACGACCCCGGTCGGGGCCCCGGAGCGACCCCGGGATTTCTCGGGGTCACGCGGGGGGTGAACCCGAGGTCCGGGCGCCCGCCGACGTGTGACGATGGCTCCCGTGACCCGGACCGAGGAGCCGCCGACGACGGCACCCGCCGTCGAGCGGCGCGTGCGCCGGCACCGGCGCGGTGCGGTGGTGGCCGGCGTGGCCGGCGGGGTCGCCGACCACCTCGGCGTGCCGGTGCTGCGCGTCCGCGTGGTGTTCACGCTGCTGTGCGCCGTCGGTGGCGCCGGGGTGCTCGCCTACGGCGCGCTGTGGGTCTGCTGCCCGATGGAGCCGCCCGGCACCGAGCGCGAGGTCCACGACCGCGACCGGGTCCGGGGCTACGGCCTGGTCGCCCTCGGGCTGGCCCTCGCGCTCGTGCTCTCCGCGGTCGGGGATCAGCTCTCCGGCTGGATCCTCGGACCGCTCGGGATCGCGCTCGTCGGCGCCGCCGTGGTGTGGCGCGAGGCCGACGGCGACAACGGCACCCGGCGGACGGGTCGGCTTCGCATCGTCGCGGGGCGCGGCGGGATCCTGCGCGCCGTCCTCGGTGCCCTGCTCGTGGCCGGCGGGATCAGCGCCTTCCTCGTCACGAGCACCGACGTCGGGGCCGTGCAGTTCGGGCTGCTCGCCGCCACCGCGACGCTGGTCGGGGTGGTCGTGCTGACCGTCCCGTGGTGGATGCGGCTGGCCCGCGAGCTCACCGAGGAGCGCCGCGAGCGCATCCGCAGCGAGGAGCGCGCCGAGATCGCCGCGCACCTGCACGACTCGGTGCTGCAGACGCTGGCGCTGATCCAGCGGCACACCGAGGTCGCCGGGGACGAGACCGCGCGGGAGGTCCGGCGCCTGGCCCGTCGTCAGGAACGGGAGCTGCGGGACTGGCTCTACCGCGAGACCGCGGACGACGACGAGGCCGCGCAGGCCACCTGCTTCGGAGCGGCGCTGCGCGCGGCGGCCGGCGAGGTCGAGGACGCGTTCGCGGTGTCGGTGGCGCCGGTGATCGTCGGGGAGGCGGCGTTCGACGTCCGCACCGCGGCGCTCGTCGCGGCCGCCCGCGAGGCGATGACGAACGCGGCCAAGCACGCCGGGGTGGACGAGGTGAGCGTGTACGCCGAGTGCGAGGACGGGACCGTGAGCGTCTTCGTCCGCGACCGCGGCACGGGCTTCGAGCCCGACGCCGTCCCCGACGACCGGCACGGGCTCGCCGACTCCATCCGTGCCCGGGTCGAGCGGCACGGCGGGACGGTCCGGCTGCGGACCGCGCCGGGCGAGGGCACCGAGGTGGGGCTGACCATGCCCCGGACCGAACGAGCGGGTGAGGCGGCATGAGCTCTGCGGACGAGCCGGCGCGGGTGTTCGTCGTCGACGACCACGCCCTGTTCCGGCGCGGCGTGCGCGCCGAGCTGGAGGGGCCGGGCGCCCACGGCGTCACGGTGGTCGGTGAGGCCGGCTCGGTGGGCGAGGCGGTCGCCGGCATCGGGCACTACCGCCCCGACGTCGTGCTGCTCGACGTCCACATGCCCGACGGCGGGGGTGCGGCGGTCCTCGCGCGGACGCGCACCGAGTACCCCGACGTCGTGTTCCTCGCGCTGTCGGTCTCCGACGCGGCCGAGGACGTCATCTCGGTGATCCGGGCGGGGGCGCGGGGCTACGTCACGAAGACGATCTCGGGTCGCGACCTCGCGGACGCCGTGCTGCGGGTGAAGGCGGGGGACCCCGTGTTCTCGCCCCGCCTCGCCGGCTTCGTGCTCGATGCCTTCGCCGACCGCCCCGGCGCCGCACCACCGGTGGACCCGGAGGTCGACCAGCTCACCCGCCGCGAGCGCGACGTGCTGCGCCTGCTCGCCCGGGGCTACGCCTACAAGGAGATCGCGGCCGAACTGGTCATCTCGGTGAAGACCGTCGAGACCCACGTGTCGAGCGTGCTCCGCAAGACGCAGTCCTCGAACCGCCACGAGCTCTCGCGCTGGGCGAGCGACCGGCGGCTCGTCTAGCCGCTGCCGGCTTCGTCGGCCGTGGCCCGGTGCTGCCCGCCGACGTCAGGAGGACGCCTCCCCACCGGTGCGAGCGGGGGTGCAACAGGCTGGGCGGCCGTCGTCGTCCGCGTCGGGGTCGGTGGTCCGAGCGAGGACGCTGTCACCGAACACCGGGGAGTCCGCCGTGACGGTGTAGACCTCCCAGGGCTCCTGGCCGGGGCCGTGGACCCAGACCTTGTCCTGACGGGCGTAGCAGCAGACGGTGTCGTCCTCGACCTGGGTGAACAGTCCGAGTTCGTCGAGGCGGGCGGTGGCGTCGTGGACCTCGGTGGTGGTCGCGACCTCGACGCCGAGGTGGTCCATGACGGTGGGGCGGTCGGGCTCGCCCTCGAGCAGCACGAGCTTGAGTGGGGGCTCGGTGACGGCGAAGTTGGCGTAGCCGGGGCGGCGCTTGGCCGGCTCGGTGCCGAAGAGCTGGGTGTAGAAGCGGATCGAGGCGTCGAGGTCGGAGACTCGCAGAGCGAGCTGCACGCGCGACATGGTGGTCCTCCCGGAGCTCCGCCGACGCCTGTTTCGACGTCGGTCGAGACAGCACCTTGCGCGGTTGAATAGACGGCTGTCAAGGTAGACGCATGTCGAAGCAGGAGACCGAGGAGCGGGTGCTCGCCCAGCTCGCCGAGGTCGTCGGGTGCTGTTCGCCCCTGGCGCGCGAGCCGTTGTCGGCCGAGCAGTCGGGCGAGCTGGCGCGGGTGTTCAAGGCGATGGGTGACCCGGTACGGCTGCGCCTGCTCTCGCTGATCGCCTCCCATGCCGGCGGCGAGGCCTGCGTGTGCGACCTGACCGACGTGTTCGACCTGTCCGGGCCGACGATCTCCCATCACCTCAAGGTGCTGCGCGAGGCCGGGCTGATCACCGGGGAGCGCCGCGGCACGTGGGTGTACTACCGGGTGCGCCCCGAACTCCTCGCCCGGGTCGCCACCGTCCTCGTCCCCGCCGACCCCGCCGACGGGGTCGTGCCGGCCGGCCGTGAGGTGCTGCCGGTGGTGGAGGCGTGAGCGCTCCGGCGCGGGAGGACGCCGTCGTCGTCGGGAAGCTCTCGACCCTCGACCGGTTCCTGCCGGTGTGGATCCTCGCCGCGATGGCGGTCGGGCTGCTGGCCGGCCGCCTGGTCCCCGGCCTCGGTCAGGCGCTCGGGGCCGTCGCGGTCGACGGGGTCTCGCTGCCGATCGCCCTCGGGCTGCTGATCATGATGTATCCGGTGCTGGCGAAGGTCCGGTACGACCGGCTCGACACCGTGACCGGCGACGGCCGCCTGCTGATCTCGTCGCTGGTGTCGAACTGGCTGCTCGGCCCGGCGTTGATGTTCGCGCTGGCGTGGCTGCTGCTGCCCGATCTGCCCGAGTACCGCACCGGGTTGATCGTGGTCGGACTCGCCCGCTGCATCGCCATGGTCGTGATCTGGAACGACCTGGCCTGCGGGGACCGTGAGGCGGCCGCCGTGCTCGTCGCCCTCAACAGCGTCTTCCAGGTGATCGCGTTCGGGGTGCTGGGCTGGTTCTACCTCGCCGTGCTGCCCGGCTGGCTCGGCTTCCCGACGACGGGTCTGGACGTCTCGCCGAGGGCGATCGTCGGTTCGGTGCTGGTCTTCCTCGGCGTTCCGCTGCTGGCGGGCTTCCTCACGCGGCGGTGGGGGGAGCGCGCGAAGGGCCGCGACTGGTACGAGACGTCGTTGCTGCCGCGACTCGGGCCGTTCGCGCTCTACGGCCTGCTGTTCACCATCGTCGTCCTGTTCGCGCTGCAGGGCGATGCCATCACCTCGCAGCCCCTCGACGTCGTCCGGATCGCGCTGCCGCTGCTGGTGTACTTCGCGGTGATGTGGGCCGGGTCCTACGCCCTGGGGCGGGCGGTCGGGCTCGGCTACGAGCGGACGACGACGCTGGCCTTCACCGCCGCGGGCAACAACTTCGAGCTGGCCATCGCGGTCGCGATCGCCACCTGGGGCGCCACCAGCGGTCAGGCCCTGGCCGGGGTCGTGGGCCCGTTGATCGAGGTCCCCGTGCTGGTCGCGCTGGTCTACGTCTCGTTGTGGCTGCGCGGGCGCCTGTTCCCCGTCGACGACCGGCAGGAGTCCGCTCGTGCCTGACCCGCCCGAGGTGCTGTTCGTCTGCGTGCACAATGCGGGGCGCTCCCAGATGGCCGCCGCGCTCCTGGCCCACCGTGCCGCCGACCGGGTCCGGGTGCGCTCCGCCGGGTCCGCTCCTGCGGACTCGATCAATCCCGCCGTCGTCGAGGTGATGGCCGAGCTCGGCATCGACCTGTCCCGCGAGGTCCCCGGCAAACTCAGCACCGACGACGTCCACGCCGCCGACGTCGTGGTCACCATGGGCTGCGGTGACGCCTGCCCGGTGTTCCCCGGCAAGCGGTACCTCGACTGGCAGCTCGACGATCCCGCCGGCCTGCCGGCAGAGCAGGTCCGGCCGATCCGCGACGACATCGATCGCCGGGTGCGCGAGCTGATCAGTGAGATCGCCCCGCCGGAGCGTGGGTGAGGAGCTTCGTCGTGACCCCGAGCGCGCCCTCCGTCGAGCTCTTCAGCCACGAAGGCTGCCCCGTGGTCGAGCAGACCCGCGGGCTCCTGCGCCAGTGCCTCGACCTCGTGGGGCTCGACGACGTCCCCATCCACGAGCACGTGGGCGCCTACCCCTCGCCGACCGTCGTTCTCGACGGTCGCGACGTCACGGGGGGACCCCCGCCTGCCGCCGGAGTCCCTCGGTGCCGGCTCGACACCCCGACCCGCGAGCAGCTGCTCTCCGCGCTCAGGCGCGCGGCTCCGCGGCGCTGACGACGACTCGGGGGCCGCACGGATGATCAGAAGACCCGCGCGGGCACTGCGTCCGGTGCCGGGCAGCCGGTCTGCCGTGCGGACGAGCGAGCACCTGCGGCGGTCGGGCTGGCTCGATGACTCGCCGAGGGTGCTCGGTGATCCTGGTCGGTCCGATGTCAGTGGCACAGGGGGCTGCTCAGGGGGCCCTGTGCCACTGAAGTTGAGCGAATTGAGCGGGAGCGGAGCACGTTCTCGCGGGGAGATCGAACTGAGCCCGAGGGCCGTGGTTGCGACGGCGCTGCGGGAATCCTGACCGCAGCGGCCGCGACACGCCGAGGAAGCCGAATTTGCCGTCCTCGAAGATCCGGCGGCTCACGCTGGTCCGGTGATCTCTCCGTCGCGTCGGGCACGTACGTCGTCGATCTGCCTGGGCCTGCTGGTGGTCGCGGCGATGGCCACGGGGTGTGGCAGCTCCGGGTCCTCGTCGACGGCGTCCGCCGGCGTCGTCACGCACGCGTCGCCGTCGCTGGCGGCCGGGAGCGGCTCCACGGTCGGCGGTGCGAGCGGGGCGCCCGGAGGGGTCGTGACGGTGCCCGCGTCGGGGCACGTCAGCGGTGTCTACCCGGCGCGCTGCCGGGCCGTCGACGGCGGGCAGCGGCCCGACCCGACGTGCACCCCGGGCGCCGTCCAGGACGCGGTCACCCAGGCGACCATCGGTTCCACGATCTGCCGCCACGGGTGGACGGCCACGGTCCGCGCGCCCGAGTCCGAGACCACCAAGGTCAAGAAGGCCGCGATGATCGCCTACGGGGAGCCCGCCTCGACGTCGTCGACGACGGAGCTCGACCACTTCGTCCCCCTCGAGCTCGGCGGTTCCAACGACGTGCGCAACCTGTGGCCCGAGCCGTCCGACGAGCCCGGTCGTGGCGTGGGGAACTCCAAGGACGAGGTCGAGAACCACCTCAACGCCGCGGTCTGCCGCGGACAGGTCGGCCTCGTCGCCGCCCAGCAGGCCATCGCCGCCGACTGGACCACCGCCGAGCAGACGCTCGGTGTGGCGCGGTAGCGGCGGGACCCGGGGCCGGCTCGACCCGGGGTGGGCCGGGTGAACGGGGTGCGCGCGTGGTCACGAGGTGGAGCCGTGCGGTCCGCGTCCCGCACGATCTCCGGCCGATCCGAGCGAGGCCCGGACGACGGCCCCGGCCGCCTGCCGGGCTTCGGACACAGCGTCGGGATCCTGACCGGCGGAGAGGACGACGAACGCGCCCTCGTGCAGGAGCAGCAGGGTGGCCGCGACGGCGTCGGCGTCCGCCACGCCGCCCTCCGTGAGGACGTCGGCGAAGCGCTCCCGCAGCCACTGCTTCTCCTCGCGGATGAGGGCGCGGGCCGGATGGGCCGGGTCGGGGAGCTCGGCGGCGGCGTTGACGAAGGAGCACCCGCGTCCGTTCGCCGCGGTCCACGTCGCCAGCACCTCGAAGACCGCGTCCACGCGTGAGGACGGGTCGGGCGCGGCGGCCTCCAGCGCGTCGACGACCAGCTCGCGCCACCGTCGGTCGCGTTCGGCGAGGTACGCGACGACCAGGCCGTCCTTCGAGCCGAACCGGTCGTAGAGCGTCCGCTTCGTGACGCCCGACTCCGCGGCGATGGTGTCGACGCCGACCGCGTGGATCCCGCGCTCGTAGAACAGCGACGAGGCCACCTCGAGGATGCGTCGGGCCCCCGGGGTCAGCGTCGTCGCGGTCGAGGGCGTCACGGGCGTTCCTTCCTTCACAGGTCTGTGTAGTCTACCGGGCACCAAGGTTCACAGACCTGTGTAGGAGGGTGTCGTGCGAGCAGCGGTCCTCACCGCCTTCGGGGGTCCGGAGGTGCTGGTGGTGCGCGACGTCGAGGAGCCACGGCCGGGACGCGGCGAGGTGCTCGTCGAGGTCCGGGCGGCTGCGGTGAACAACACCGACCTCTGGACCCGGCAGGGCGCCTACGGGCTGCCCGGCCGGCCCGACGCGCTCGCCGGGTGGCGCGGTCCCGTCTCGTTCCCCCGGGTCCAGGGCGGTGACATCGCAGGCGTCGTCCGGGAGGTCGGGCACGGGGTCGACCCGGCGTGGCACGGTCGCCGGGTCCTCGTCGACCCGGCGCTCTACGACGGTCCGGGCGACGACGCCCGCCCCGTCGGCCTGCTCGGCAGCGAGGCCGACGGCGGGTTCGCCGAGGCCGTCGTCGTGGGCGCGGACCGGGTGCACGACATGACCGGCTCCCCGCTGGGGGACGAGGCGCTCGCCTGCCTGCCGGTCGCCTACGGCACCGCGACGGGCATGCTCGAGCGCGGCGCGATCGACGCCGGGGAGACCGTGCTCGTCACCGGCGCGTCGGGCGGCGTCGGCCTCGCGGCGGTCCAGCTCGCCGCCGCACGCGGCGCCCACGTGGTCGCGCTGACCACGCCGGACAAGGCCGACGCGGTCCGGGACGCCGGGGCCACGACGACGCTGGACCGGCGTCGGGACGCCGGGGACCTGGCGGACGCGCTCGGCGAGGTCGCCCCCGACGGGCTCGACGCCGTCGTCGACGTCGTGGGTGGTCCGGTCCTGGCGGCCGTGCTCCCGCGGCTCCGCGACGGCGGCCGCTGGGTGATCGCCGGCGCGATGGCGGGCCCGGTCGTCGAGTTCGACCTGCGCCGTCTCTACCTGCACAACGGGGCACTCGTCGGGTCCTCGATGCACACCCCGGCCCACTTCGCCCGGCTCGCGGCCGATGCCGTGGCCGGACGCGTCGAGCCCCGGATCGCCGCCCGCCACGCACTCGCCGACATCCACGCGGCCCAGGAGGAGTTCGCGCGTTCCGCCCACGTCGGGAAGATCGTCCTGGTACCGGGACGCTGACGCCGTCAGGCGCAGACGGCGATGAAGACGAGCCCCTCGCGCCCGGCCCGCAGGTGCCGCGACGACTCCTGCGTCACGGCGACGAACGCGCCCGGTTCGACGGCGATCTCCTCCCCGTCCACCACCAGCCATCCGCTCCCGCGCAGGATCGCGTAGGCGTCCTCGGCCCGGTCGTCCCGATGGTCGTGCGGCACGGTCTCCTCGCCCGCCGGCAGCTCGATCTGGTAGAGCCCGAACGCGGTCACCCCGATCGCCTCGCCGACCCGCTTCTCGAACGGGCTCGCCGCGGGGTGGGGGCCGCGCCCGACGGCGAGCTCGGATGGATCGACGATCTGGTAGGCCATGGCCGGAACGTACGCCGACCGGCCGGTCAAAGCGTCCGCTCGGAGTTGATCAGCCAGGCGCCGCCGGTGCCGCGGGTCATCCCGAGCTCGTGGACCTCGCGGCTCGTCGCCCCGTCGCGGCGGGTGAAGAGCAGCGTGGCGCGGACGGTGCTGTCGTCGATCGCCGCGGCGTCGAGGACCTGCACGGACGCGATCGTCGACCAGAAGCTCTGGTAGCCGCCGAAGCCGCCCGCGGTGTCCTGCATCGTGGCGCCGAGGCGGGCCCACCCGGCGCCGGGGTTGGCGGTGACGATCGAGTAGTAGTCGCGGACCGCGGCGACCATCAGGGTGCGCTCGTCGGTCGGGCCCGGTGCCTCGCTGGACGCGGGCGCGCCCAGGGAGGCGCCCTCCGTCCCGCTCGACCCGCTCGACCCGCGCGTCAGGGCGACGGCGAGCAGCACCCCGGCGAGCACCGCGGCCAGCAGCACGGCGATCACGATGGCCGTGGTGGGCCGGCGTCCGGTGCCCGTGGCCGACCGGGACGGCGGTGGCGCGGCGACGGCTCGCGGGCCGGAGCCGTTCGACCGCGGCGACGGCGGGCCGGCCCCGTCGACGGGCGTCGGGCCCGGGTCCTCCGACCCGGCGTCGGGAAAGGGGCTCCCGCGCCACGTGGGGCTGGGGGCGCCGCCGGAGCGGCCGCGGCTGCCGGTGGCGACCGGGTCGGACTCGGTGGAGCGGCGGGAGTCGGGGACGCGGGCCTCGTCGAGGTCGGCGCGCGCCCAGCCCGCGGTCGAGGCGGAGCCGGCGGCATGGGCGATGCGCCCGAGCTCGCGGCGGGCCTGGGCGGCGGTCGGGCGCTCGGTGGGTTCGGAGCGCAGCAGCCGCATGAGCAGTGCGGTCAGCGGTCCGGCCTGGACCGGCGGGTTGACCGCGCCCGCGGCGACGTTGTGCAGCAGGGCGAGGGCGTTGTCGTCGGAGCCGAACGGCGGGATGCCCTCGACCGCGGCGTAGAGGGTGGCGCCGAGGGAGAACACGTCCGAGGCGAACGTCGAGTCGTCGCCGCGCGCGACCTCCGGGGCCAGGTAGGCGGGGGTGCCCGCGAGCATGCCGGTGCGGGTCAGCGTCAGGTCGCCGGTGGCGCGGGAGATGCCGAAGTCGGTGATCTTGACGGTGCCGTCGCTGCCGATGAGGACGTTCCCCGGCTTGACGTCGCGGTGCACGATGCCGGCCTGGTGGGCGGCGTCGAGGGCGTCGGCCACCTGACGGCCGATGCGGGCGACGAGCCGCGGGTCGAGCGGGCCCTGCTCGGCGAGCATCGCGGAGAGGCTGCGCGACGGCAGGTACTCCATGACCAGCCAGGGCTCGTCACCCTCGATCGAGGCGTCGAACACCGAGATCGCGTGCGGGTGCTGCAGGCGGGCCGCGATCCGTCCCTCGCGCAGGGTGCGCTGGCGGACCTCGTCGGCCTCGGCCTCGTCGAGACCCTGGTTGAGGAACACCTGCTTGATCGCGACGACCCGGCCGAGGCGCTCGTCGGTCCCGCGCCAGACGACGCCCATCGCGCCCGACCCGATGCGCTCCTCGAGGCGATACCGCCCGGCGACGACGCGACGAGGTGTCACCGGCCTCCCTCCGCCCGCGTTCCACGGACCCCACGGCCCCCGTGGGGCATCAGGGTAGAGGGCGGGACGGGTGCGGTCCCACGGTCGGGTGACGTGTCACGACGGCGATGTGCGCCTCCGCCTCACTCGCCGCCGACGCCGGACACCGTGGACACGAGGACGCCGACCGGCGACGAGCCGCTGCCGGAGCCCTCGGAGGAGCTCTTCCCCGACGAGGTGCCGCCCGAGGACCCCGACGAGGAGCCCGAGGACTGCTTCGACGAGGCCCCCTCCGACGAGGAACCCGACGAGGCCGCCTTCGACGAGGAGGCCGACGACTCGGAGGACTTCGCCCCGGTGAGCAGCGTCCCCACGGTGTCGGAGACCGTCGCCGCCGCCTTCTCGACCGTCGGCCCGGCGGCGGGGACGTCCTTCGTCGCGGTCCCGACGGAGTCGACCGTGCTCGTGACGGGGGCGGTCGTGGTCGTCGCGGTGCGCTGCACGAACTCGGCGGCGGTGCTGGTGGTGGTGGCCACCGTGCCGGCGAGCGGCGGGGCGACCGTCCCCACCGTCGAGCCGGCGTCGGTGAGCACCGTGCCGGTCGCGCCGGCGACGCCCGGGCCGGAGGGGGTGGAGCCGCCGCCGGTGACGATCGTCGTGACGTCGGAGGCGGTGTTCGTCAGGCCCTGGGTCGCGCCGCCGACGACGGGCAGCGGGGCCGCGGCGGCGCCCACCGTGTCGACGACCCCGCCGACGACCTGGCCACCGGGGGCGACGACGTCGTGCTGCACGGTGTCGGTCACGCCGCCGACCGCGCCGGCCACCGGGTCGAGCACCGGCTTCAGCGGGGGCAGCACCTCGCCGACGGTGCCCCCGGTGTCACCGACCGCGCCGCCCACGATCGGGACGACCGGGGTGGTACCGCCCGAGCCACCACCGGGCGTCCCGCCCGGCCCGCCGCCGGAGCCGCCGGGCAGGCCCGGGAGACCGGGCAGTCCGGGGAGACCCGGCAGCCCACCGCCGCCCCCGGCCCCGCCACCGCCTCCGATGCCGCCGATGCCTCCGACACCGGTCCCGCCGCCCGGTGTCGCCGGACCCCCCGTCCCCGGCGTGGTGCCGGGGACGGGGGCGGCGGTCGCGCCGGGGAGCGACGACGTGCCCGCGAGCGGGCCCCCGACGAGGGGGCCGCCGGCGGTGAGGCCGAGGCTCTCGGCCGAGGTGGTGAAGGCGGCGAACGCCACGGAGCCGGGCGCGGCGGCCACGGCTGACCCGGGAACGCCCGGGACGGGCGTGACGCCGTCGGGGCCGGTGGGGGTGCGGACCGGGGAGTCGTCGACCGGAGGGAGGAAGGCCGGCCCCGCGACCGCACCGATGACGCCGATCGCGGTGCCGGTGACCAGGACGGCTGCCGTGGTGACCCGGGTGGCCGCCGAGCTGCGCCGGAGGGAGAGCGGGGCCGCGTGACGGTGCATCCGCCCGCTCGCGGTGATGATCGCCCCCGTCGTCGGGAGCTCGCCGGTGTCGTCGCGGAGCACGAGGTCGGTCACCGGGACGCCCGCGGTGTGCCGGCCGCGGTCCCGGCCGGTGCGGCGCGGGGCGTCGGGCAGCGGGGGAAGCGCCGGGTCCTGGGAACCCGCGGTGCCGGAGAGGCCGTACCAGCCGCGGTGCCGGTCACCCCGGCCCGCCGAGGCGGACACAGTCACGTCGTCACTCCCGAAAGGTCAGCCCCCGCCACCATTCATGTGAGGAGACTGTCTACTCGGACAGGTGATGCGCGCCCAGCGCTCGGAAAGGCCCGACCGCCGATCGACCGCTCTCCGTCGCCGTGCGGGCGTGTTGCGGGCACGGACGAGGGAGATCAGGCCTCACTCATCCGAACGACGACGGGCGGATGCGGTGACGGTCGTTCGGCGCGCCGGGGACGCCGCTCGGCGACGACGAGGAGCAGGTCGGTCACTGGTGGTGTCCGCCCCGCAGCTCCGCCCGGGCAGCACCCCGGGGATGTCACGGAGCCGAACGGGTGGTCTCAGAACGACGGCGGGTTCGCCAGGCGCTTGCGGGCGCCCTGCAGCTGGCCGACCGACGCGAGACCGATCCCGCCGCCGAGGAGCAGACCGATCACGTCCGGCGTGATGCCGCCGTTGGTGAGCAGCAGCGCGACGAGGGCGCCCAGGACGAGACCGCCCGCCGCGGGCAGCCGCCTGCGGGCGTCGTCGGCGAGGTGCGAGGCGCCGGGACGCTTCGTCGCCACCGACCGCAGCATGAGGAGATAGCCGCCGTAGCCCACGGCGGCGAGCAGACCCAGGATCGCGACGATCGTCGCGATCAGGTCGATGACCATTCCCATGGACCCAGGATGCCAGCGCGGGGGTGTGGTCCGTGCCGGATTCCGGCCGGGATCTACCGTCCGCCGCCGAGCCGGCCGCGGCCGAGCCGGAGCAGCAGCATGCCCAGCTCGCGGCCCTCGCTGCCGAGGTCACGGAAGCGGGCCAGCACCTGCATCTCGCGGTTGTAGACGATGCGCGGGCCGCCGGCGGCCATCCGGGCGAGCCCGATGCGCTGCGAGATCTCCGAGCGGCGCTTGATGAGGCGGAGCAGCTCGGCGTCGATGGCGTCGATCTCGACCCGCAGGTCGGGGATCTCCTCGGCCGAGGCGGGAGCGAGTGCGCCGGTCGCGTCGCTGCTGGTCGGCGTGTCGGTCACGATCGTGGTCCTCACGGGTGTGTCGGAGCCGTCGGCCCCGGCACGAGAAAGCCCCGGGGTCACGAGGACTCCGGGGCGGGTGGGGGTGGCAGCGGATCAGCGCTCGTCCACGGGAACCGGGGTCCGGGTCCCGTAGCGAAATCGCCGCGCCTCGTGCACGTCGATCAGCCTAGTCCGGCTCCGCGCGCGTGTCAGCAGCACGGGTCGTCCGAGGAGGCCCCGGGCCGTCGGGGGTGCCGGGTAGCGTGGCGAGGCGATGAGTAGCACTGACACCGGGTCGTCCCGGACGTCCCGTCCGAGCGCCGCGGCCGGTCTCGCCGCACGGCTGGCCGGGGCCGCGGGCACCACGGCGCTGCGCCGGACCGGTGAGGGGCGCGGGGCCGACGACCAGCCGGGCCACCCGCCGTCGGGACGGCCGTCGTCGGACCGGGCGGAGCGGCGGGACGACCGCGGGCAGCAGCTGCTCGAGGGGATGAACCCGCAGCAGCGCGAGGCCGTGACGCACAGCGGGTCGCCGCTGCTCATCGTCGCCGGCGCGGGCTCCGGCAAGACGCGCGTGCTCACCCACCGGATCGCCTACCAGCTCGCCCACGGCGCGCACCCCGGCCAGATCCTCGCGATCACGTTCACCAACAAGGCCGCCGCCGAGATGCGCGAGCGGGTCGCGGCCCTCGTCGGGCGCCGGGCCAACGCGATGTGGGTGTCGACCTTCCACTCGATGTGCGTGCGCATCCTGCGCCGCGAGTACAAGCACCTCGACCTGTCGAGCACCTTCTCGATCTACGACGCGGACGATTCGCGGCGGCTCGTCGCCACGATCACCAAACAGCTCGACCTCGACCCGAAGCGCTTCCCGCCGCGGGGCCTGCTCGGGCAGATCAGCGCGTGGAAGAACGAGCTGACCGACCCGGTGACGGCGGCCGAGGCCGCGGGGAACGACTACGAGCGGCGCTGCGCCGAGGTGTTCGCGGCCTACCAGCAGCGGCTCCAGGAGTCGAACTCGCTGGACTTCGACGACCTGATCGCGCGCACGGTCGACCTGCTGCAGCGGTTCCCCGACGTCGCGGAGCACTACCGCCGGCGGTTCCGGCACGTGCTCGTCGACGAGTACCAGGACACCAACCACGCGCAGTACGCGCTGGTGCGGGCCCTGGCGAGTGGGTCCCCCGACGGCTCGGTGCCGCCCGCGGAGCTGTGCGTGGTGGGCGACGCCGACCAGTCGATCTACGCCTTCCGCGGCGCCACGATCCGCAACATCATCGAGTTCGAGCGGGACTACCCCGAGGCGCGCACCATCCTGCTGGAGCAGAACTACCGCTCCACGCAGATGATCCTCACGGCGGCCAACGGGGTCATCGCCCGCAACCCCGACCGCCGGGACAAGCGGCTGTGGACCGACCAGGGCGACGGCGAGAAGATCGTCGGCTACGTCGCGGACAACGAGCACGACGAGGCCGCCTTCGTCGCGGCGGAGATCGACCGGCTCGTCGACGGCGGCGAGGTGCGCTTCGGCGAGGTCGCGGTCTTCTACCGGACCAACGCGCAGTCCCGCGTGTTCGAGGACGTGTTCGTCCGCCTCGGCATGCCGTACAAGATCGTCGGCGGCGTGCGGTTCTACGAGCGCCGCGAGGTCCGTGACGCGCTCGCCTACCTCAAGGTGCTCTCCAACCCGGAGGACACCGTCTCGCTGCGCCGGATCCTCAACGTCCCGAAGCGCGGGATCGGCGACCGCGCGGAGGCCGTCGTGGCCGACCACGCCGAGCGCGAGCACGTCACCTTCGCGGCCGCGCTGCGGCGGGCGGCGGCCGGTGAGGTGCACGGGCTGGCCACGCGGTCGCAGCGCAACATCGCCGACTTCGTCGAGATGATGGACGCGCTGGCCGCCGGGGTGGCCGGGGGTCAGGAGGTCGCCGACACCCTCGACGCGGTCCTCGACATGTCGCGCTACCGCGCCGAGCTGGAGAACTCCGAGGACCCGCAGGAGCAGTCGCGGCTGGAGAACCTCACCGAGCTCGTCAGCGTCGCCCGCGAGTTCGTGGGTGACGCGCGGGCCAACGCCGCGGTGGCCGAGGCCGCCCAGGCCGACGGGGCGGCGGAGGTCCCGGCCGGGGTGGTGGTGGCCGCCGACGACGCCACCGACCCCGGCTCGCTGGAGGCCTTCCTCGAGCGGGTCTCCCTCGTGGCGGACGCCGACTCGATCCCCGACGGCGGGGACGGCGTGGTCACGCTGATGACGCTCCACACCGCGAAGGGCCTGGAGTTCCCCGTCGTGTTCTGCACGGGATGGGAGGACGGCGTCTTCCCCCACCAGCGCGCCCTGGCCGACCCCGCGGAGCTCTCCGAGGAGCGCCGCCTCGCCTACGTCGGCATCACCCGCGCCCAGCAGCGGCTCTACCTCTCCCGCGCGCTCATGCGCTCCGCGTTCGGGCAGCCCCAGGCCAACCCGCCGTCGCGGTTCCTCGACGAGGTGCCCGCCGAGGTCGTCGACTGGCGGCGCTCCGCGCCCGAGCGGTCCGCGCCGTCCGCGTCGACCGGGTTCGGGTCCGGGCGCACGTGGGGGCGTGACCTCACCGGCTCCCGGTCGCGCCCGTCGCCGATGCGGTCGGCCTCGAGCGCTCCGGCGCTCTCGCTCGAGGTGGGCGACCGGGTCAGCCACGACAAGTACGGGCTCGGCCTGGTCACCGTGGTCGACGGGGTGGGCAGCAAGCAGACCGCGACGATCGACTTCGGCTCGTCGGGCACCGTGCGCCTGATGCTCATAGGCGGCGTGCCGATGCAGAAGCTGTAGGAGCGGCGCTCGCGCACGTGGCTGCCGTGCCGCGCGTGCGGTTGCCGGTCGCCCGACCGGCGGGTAGGTCTGGAGGGACGCGGTCCGATTTCGCGCCGCCGTTCGACGATCCCCCGGGAGCGCAGTGGACCACCACGACGACGAGGGACTCTTCGGGCCCGGGTCGGTGACCTGGCGGGTGCACGTCGAACCGGTGCTGTGGATCGCCGGTATGCGGGCGCTGCTGCTGCAGTCGCTGCACCCCCGCGTGATGCGCGGGACCTACCAGAACTCGGCGCTGTTCGACCCGAAGAAGGCCTGGCCGCGGTTCCAGCGCACGGTCGAGTTCGTGGGCACCCGCACCTTCGGCAGCACCGCCGAGATCGAGGCCGTCGCGGGGCGGGTGCGCCGGCTGCACACCACCCTCCGCGGGCACGACCCCGACGGGACCCCGTTCCGGCTCGACGATCCCGAGCACCTGCTCTGGGTGCACGTCTGCGAGATCGACTCCTACGTCGACGTGGCCCGGCGGGCGGGGGTGCTCGACGACGCGGACGCCGACACCTACGTGGCCGAGAACGTGCGCGCGGCCGAGGTGGTCGGGCTCGACCCGGCGATCGTGCCGGCCACGCGCGCGGAGACGGCGGCCTACTTCCGGCGGATGCGGCCCGGACTGCGGATGACCGACGAGGCGCGGCTCGGCGTCGGCGGGCTGCTGCGCCCGCAGCCGGACGCGCCGGCCGGAATCGCCGTCGCGCTGTCGACGATCGCCGGGCTGGCGCTCGGCACGTTGCCCCGGTGGGCCCGCCGGATGTACGGGCTGCCCGGCCTGCCCACCACGGACGCGGCCACCACGGTCGCGCTGCGCCTCACCCGCGGCGCGACGACCCTGCTGCCCGACCCCCCGATGCCGCCCCGGGCCGCCCGGGCGCGGGAACTGGTCCGCAGCGCCTGAGCCGGACGCGGACGAGCGGGCCGTTGGTCACGGTAGATCGTGACGAACGGCCCGTTCGTAGCGAACGGGGTGGGTCTAGTCGGCCGCCGCGCCGAGGGAGATCCCGCGCTCCGCGAGCCAGGGCAGCGGGTTGATCTTCGCGCCGTCCGGGGTCCACACCTCGAAGTGCAGGTGCGGGCCGGTGGACTGGCCGCGGTTGCCGATCTCGGCGATCTCCTCGCCGGCCTTCACCTGCTGCCCCTCGGTCACGAACGAGCGGTTGACGTGGCCGTAGACGTTGATGGTGCCGTCCTCGAGCTGCACCCGGACCCACATGCCGAAGCCGCTGGCCGGTCCGGACTCGACCACGGTGCCGTTCGCGACCGACACGATCGGCGTGCCGATGGCGTTCGCGATGTCGATGCCGCGGTGCGAGGTGCCCCAGCGGGCGCCGAAGCCGGAGGTGAAGCGGCCCTCGGCGGGCTTGACGAACTGCGGGGCGCGGGCCGCCGCCTCCCGGGCCGTCGCCGCGTCCGCGGCCTGGCGGGCCTTCGACAGCGACGACACCTGGCTCGGCGCGGTGGGTGCCGGGGCGACCGCCATGACGCCGGTGGTGGCGGCGTCCAGCGCGCTCGACGCGGCGGCCGGGGAGGCGGCGGCCGCGCCGGGGACGGCGGCGGTCGAGCTCCCGGCGGAGAGGGCGAGGTCGGCCTGCGTCTCCCCGGTCGGCGCGTCCAGGCCGTGCGAGACGACGCTGTGGCCGGCCGTGGCCAGCGCGCCGGCCGCGACCGCGGCGACGGCGAGGCGCCCCGTCAGCGGGGTGGTCGCGCGCCGGTGGCCGTGGGAGGGACCGGGAGCCCCGGCCGGGGACGGACGGAGGCCGCCGGGCGCCCGGGCGGGCAGGGCCGGGGCGCGTCCACCGGAGACGGAGCGCAGCGGAGCCCGACCGTCGGCCGAGCCGCCGACGAAGGCCGCGGAGCGGCCGACGTCGACCGGGCGGGGTGCCGGGCGGGCGGGGACGAACCGGGGACCGGCGCCGAGGAGGCCGGGGCCTCCCGCGCCCGCGAGTGCGGGCACGCCGAACCCGGCGAGTCCGCCGGTCAGGGGAGCGAAGGGGGAGCGGAGCGACGGGGAGTCGGCCTGGCCGCGGGGGGAGCTGTGACGCGCCACAACCAACCTTTCCGCAGGTCGGGGCCGGACGCGGACGGCGGTGGCGTGGGGGCGCCGGACGGATCGTCGGGGTCGATCCGTGAGCCGTTCGTGACCGCACCGTGATGCTGGACGACCGGACGGTGTCACGGAACCCCAAGCGCGGGCAAACGGCTACCCGTGAAACACCCAGCTGGCACGCCGTGTGCGCGGTCGTGCGCGCCGAGCGGTCCTCACGCGGACGGGTGACGCGGTCGGCCGGGTTGTCAGCCCGCGACGGCGGCGACCGACGCGACCCGCTCGCGGGGCGAGCGCGTGCGGCCGAGCCGGCAGGCCACGAGGTGGACGACCTGGGGGTCGATCGTCATCGCCATGTGCCCGACGTGGTCGAGCCGGACGTTCTCCACCTGCAGGTCCGGGTGCTCGAGCCGCGCGTTGCGCTGCGGGATGATCAGCTGGTCCATGCGGCTCCACACCGCGAGGAAGCGGGTGGCGCACCCGGGGGCCGGCTCCTCGAGCTCGCGCAGCAGCTCCGAGCCCGGCTGGAGCTGGCGCGGGACGAGCGTGGGCGGCAGCAGGTGCGCGATGGCCGACCCGCGGTGCGGGCTGCCGAGGGTCACGAGGGTGTCCACGCGGGCGTCGCCGCCGAGCCGCTGCACGTAGTAGCGCGAGATCAGGCCGCCGAGCGAGTGCCCGACGATGTGCACGCGGTCGGCGCCGGAGACCGCACACAGCCGCTCGACGTGGTCGCCGAGGTCGCGGGCCGCGGTGCGGATGTCGCCGGTGAGGGCGACGAGCGGGCTGTAGTTGACGGCCTGGACGGTGCCGTGGCCGCGGCGGCGCAGGGTGCGCGCGAGGTAGTGGAAGATCGAGCGGTTGTCGACGATGCCGTGCACGAGGATCACCGGCGTGCTCGACCCGTCGAGGTCGGACACCAGCAGCGACCGCTCGGTGGGGGTGAGCGTGTCGGTGCGGTGGTGGGCGTGCACCCCGCCCGGGCGCAGGGCCTCGTCGAGCAGGCCCCACGGGTAGACCGATAGGTGCACCGCCGTGTAGGCGAGCTCGACCGCGAGGCCCCGGACGCCGGCGGGGACGCCGACGGTGCGCGCGGCGTAGGACAGCGCGCCCCACGCCTGGTGCGCCATCGCGGCCAGGGAGCCGGTGGGGCCCGTCGCCGGCGCTGGCGACGTAACCGCGGTCACGTCCATGAGAGGGACGTTAGGCGACGTTCACCGGCGTGTCGCCCCGAACGCCACAACAGATCGATCCAGAGTCGATCTCGTCGCACCGGCGGGTGTGCGCGGGTCCCGATCGGGTACCAGCATAGTCTGCGCTCGATGACGGCGTCACGAGCCGAGCCGCGGCCGAGCCCGCCCGGGCCCGCCGCGCAGGCGGCCACCCGACGGGTCGACGGGGCGTGGTGGACGGCTGCGTCCTGCGTGACCGTGGCCGCCGTCCTGCGCGTCCTCGTCGCCGTGCTCGCGCCGGGCGCCATCGGCGCGCCGACCCGGGCGGCCGGGATCCTGGCCCCCGTCGTGGCCGTCGTCGCGGCGCTCGCGCCGGGCCTCGCGACCCGGCGGGCCGGGCGCACCCCCGGTGCGGCCTCGCTCGCGGCCCCGGCGGCACTCGGCGTCCTCGGCCTGGGCGGCCTGCTCGTCGACCTCACCCTGCTCGTCGACCCCGTCGCGGCCGCCCGGCCCGACCTGCTGCCCTCCGGCATCTCCGTCCTGCCCGCGCCGCTCGCCACCCTGCTGGTCGTGGCCGACGTCGTCCTCCTGGTCGCCGCGGTCGTCGCCGGCCGGGGCCTGGTCGCGTTGGGCCGCGAGGGCGGCGCGGCCGTCCTCGGCGGCCACCCGCCCGGCGCCCTGGTCCGCCCGGTGGCGGGCGCGGTGCTGGCCGCGGCGGGGATCGCGGCCGCCCCGTTCAGTGTCGACGGGTCGCTCAGCGGGTTCGCGCCGCACGCGGTCCTCGACACCGCCCCACCCGCGGGGATCGGGGTGGCGCTGCTCGCGGTCGCGGTGGTCGCGGCCGCCGTGCTGCCCGGCCTGCGTCCCACCGACCCCGCCGCCGACCCGGAGACCGGGATGCGGGTCCGGCGGGCGGTCCACACCGCGCTCGGGGCGGGGGTGGTCGCCGCGGTGGCCCCCGTCGTCGCGGCGTCGATCTCCCGCGCCGGCCTCGACCTCTCACCCGGCGCCGTCCTCGCGGTGGCCGGCGCCCTGCTGCTCATCGGGGTGCCGGCCCGCACCGCGGTGCTGCGGTCCCGCGCGGCCGGGGTCGCGGCGCTGCTCACCGCCGGGGCGGCGCTCTTCGGCGCGCTGCTGCCCACCACGACCCTCGCGGGCAGCGAACCCGTCACCACCGGCACGGGCCTGCTGCTCCTCCCCGCCGCCGCGGTGCTCGCCCTGCCGGCCGCGCTCGTCGTCGTCGGGACCCCGCGCCTCGTCGTCCGGGCGCGTCCGACGCTCTCGGTCGCCTGGCTGACCGTGCCCTTCGCCGCCGGACCGGCCCTGGACGTCGTCCTCGGCGCCGTCGACAGCGCCGGGACGCCCGTCGTCGACCCCTCCGGGGCGTCGATCCCGGTGCCGACGACGGGGGTGGGGGTCGGCGCGGGGGGCTGGGCCGTCGTGGCCGCCCTCGTCCTCGCGGTGCTGACCGCCGTGCTCGCCGTCGGCGCCGGGTTCGCCGAGCGGCGCGACGTGGCGGGGGCCCGGGTCCCGCTGGGCGCGCGCCCGGCCGACGGGACCGACACCGTCGAGCCCGACCCGACGATGCTGCCGATGTGCGCGCTCGCGGCCGTGCTCGCCGTCCCGGGGTTCGGCGGCCCGCTCGCCCGCGACGCGCTCGCCGCGAACGCCGCGGGCGGCACCTGGCAGAACCCGGGTGCCGCGGCTTGGGGCTCCCTCGCGGGTGTGGTCGGCGTCGCGATCGCGGTGCTGCTCGCCCCGCGGGCCCGTCCCGCGCGGGCGCTGGCCCTGCTCGCGGCGGCCGGGGCGCTGCTCGTCGTCCGGCTCTCGGCGCTGGTGCTGACTCCGCCCCGGCCGGGTGAGAGCGTCGGGATCGGGACCTGGGCGGCGATCGTCTGCCTGGTGGTCAGCCTCGGCGCGGCCGTGGTGTCGGTGATGCAGATCCGCGATCGCGACACCGAGGACGACGGGCCCTGACGCGGGCGGCGTGGGCCCAGTGTGGCGGGGGTCGCCCCCGGTGCCCGGTCCCACGCGGCGACACGCCGCTAGGGTCGCCCTCGCCGCCCCTGAAGTCGCCGTCGAGCAGATCACCGCCGTCCGTGCGACCCGCGGGGGCCACCGCCGGAGTCCACCGACGGATGCTGCCGGTCAGTGATGGAGGAGTTCACGAGTGGACCTGTACGAGTATCAGGCGAAGGACCTCTTCGCCGCCCACGGGGTCCCGGTGCTGCCGGGCCGCACCGTCGACACGGCGTCGGACGCCGAGGCCGCCGCGGGTGAGATCGGCGGCGCCGTCGTCGTCAAGGCCCAGGTGAAGACCGGCGGCCGCGGCAAGGCGGGTGGCGTCAAGCTGGCCAAGGACCCGGCGGAGGCCAGGGAGAAGGCCGAGGCCATCCTCGGGCTGGACATCAAGGGCCACGTCGTCCACCGCGTGCTGGTGACCGAGGCGAGCGACATCGCGGAGGAGTACTACTTCTCCTTCCTGCTCGACCGTTCCAACCGCACCTTCCTCGCGATGTGCTCCGCCGAGGGCGGCATGGAGATCGAGGAGCTCGCCGTCGAGCGCCCCGAGGCCCTCGCCCGGGTGCCGATCGACGCGATCACCGGCGTCGACAAGGCCAAGGCGCAGGAGATCGTCTCGCAGGGCAACCTCCCCGACGCGGTGGCCGACGAGGCCGCCGACGTCATCGTCAAGCTGTGGGACACCTTCGTCGGCGAGGACGCCACGCTGGTCGAGGTGAACCCGCTGGTGCGCGACCCGCAGGACCGGGTCATCGCCCTCGACGGCAAGGTCACCCTCGACGAGAACGCGGACTTCCGCCACGAGGCGCACGCCGCGCTCGTCGACGAGAGGACCGAGAACCCGCTCGAGGCGAAGGCCAAGGCCAAGGGCCTCAACTACGTCAAGCTCGACGACGGCCAGGTCGGCATCATCGGCAACGGCGCGGGTCTGGTCATGTCGACCCTCGACGTCGTCGCCTACGCCGGCGAGGCGCACGGCGGCATGAAGCCCGCGAACTTCCTCGACATCGGCGGCGGTGCGTCGGCCGAGGTCATGGCGGCCGGGCTCGACGTCATCCTCGGTGACGACGACGTCCGCAGCGTCTTCGTCAACGTCTTCGGCGGCATCACCGCGTGCGACGCGGTGGCCAACGGCATCGTCGAGGCGCTGAAGATCCTGGGCGACGACGCCACGAAGCCGCTGGTCGTGCGCCTCGACGGCAACAACGTCGAGGAGGGCCGGCGGATCCTCGCCGAGGCGAACCACCCGCTCGTCACCGTGGTGGGCACGATGGACGACGCGGCCGCGAAGGCCGCCGAGCTTGCCGCGAAGGCTGGTGCGTGAGATGTCGATCTTCCTGAACGAGAACAGCAAGGTCATCGTCCAGGGGCTCACCGGCTCCGAGGGCATGAAACACGGCCGCAAGATGCTCGCCGCGGGCACGCAGCTCGTCGGTGGCGTCAACGCCCGCAAGGCCGGCACCCAGGTCGACGTCGACGGCACCTCGGTGAACGTCTACGGCGGCGTCGAGGAGGCCATGAAGGAGACCGGTGCGGACGTCTCGGTCATCTTCGTGCCGCCGAAGTTCGCGAAGGACGCGGTCGTCGAGGCCGTCGACGCGGGCATCGGGCTGGCCGTCGTCATCACCGAGGGCATCCCGGTGCACGACTCGGCGTGGTTCTGGGCGCACGCCTGCGCCAACGGCAACCGCACCCGGATCATCGGGCCGAACTGCCCCGGGATCATCTCGCCCGGGAAGTCGCTCGCCGGCATCATCCCGGCGAACATCTCGGGCCCGGGCAAGATGGGTCTCGTGTCGAAGTCGGGCACGCTGACCTACCAGATGATGTACGAGCTGCGCGACATCGGCTTCTCCACCGGCATCGGCATCGGTGGCGACCCGATCATCGGCACCACGCACATCGACGCGCTCGAGGCGTTCCAGAACGACCCCGAGACCGAGGCCATCGTCATGATCGGCGAGATCGGCGGCGACGCCGAGGAGCGGGCCGCCGACTACATCAAGGCGAACGTGACGAAGCCGGTCGTCGGCTACGTCGCGGGCTTCACCGCGCCCGAAGGCAAGACCATGGGCCACGCCGGTGCGATCGTGTCCGGCTCCGCCGGCACCGCGCAGGCGAAGAAGGAGGCCCTCGAGGCGGCCGGCGTGAAGGTCGGCAAGACGCCGACCGAGACCGCCGACCTCGCGCGTTCGCTGGTCTCCTAGCCTCGGTCTGAGGCAGGCTGGGCCGACCGCGGGGACGATCTCCGCGGTCGGCTCGACGGCGTCGTCACCGCAGGAGGGCTCGTCCATGAGCGCAGGACCGGGTGCAGGATCCGGCAACTCGGGGGGACAGCCCGGCTGGAGCGGGCAGCCGTACGCGGCTCCGGCTCCGGGCCAGTCGCGGCAGGCGCAGTCGTCGCAACCCCAACCCGCCGTCGGCACCCCCAGCCAGCCCTTCGGCGGGGTCTCGCCCTACGGCGGCTCCTCGTGGGCCGGTGCCGGTGCGCCCGGCTCGGGGCCGGTTCCCGGCGGGCCTGGTGGCCCCGGTCCGGGCCCCGGTGGCCCCGGTGCTCCCGGCGCCGGGCAGGGCCCGTGGGGTCGGCCCGCGGCGCCGACCCCCGGGCGCGGCGTCCCGGCCTCCCAGCCGTACTCGGCGGTGACGGTGCCGGCGGCGCCCACGCCGCCACCGGCCGCGCCACCCGCGGCCCCATCGTCCTCCGCCGCGCCGTCGTCGTCCTCCGTCCCCGGCGGCGTGCCGACGGGGACCGCACGGCTCGCGGCCCTCGGCGCCGCCGGACTGGGCCTGCTCGCCTTCATCGCCACGTTCTTCACGAGCTTCGACCCGGCGGGCCTCCTGCCCGCGCTCGTCGTCGGGGGCGGACTGACCGTGGGTGCCGCGGTGCTCCCCGGCGCCCCCCGCACGGTGGTGCCGGGTGCCGTCGTCGCGGTGACCGCGGCGCTCGTGAGCCTGCAGACGCTGTCGGTCACCGACGGGTTCGACGTGGTCGTCGTGGTGCTCGCCGTCCTCACCGCCGCGGCCGCGGTGTTCGCGGCGCTGTCCGCCACCGGTCTGCTCGGCGGCGCCACGCGTTCCCCGGCGGCGGCCGCCCCGACCGGCGGGTCCGAGCCGCAGGGCCGGTCGCCGTTCGCGGGCCAGCCGTCGGGACCGTTCGGGGTGCCGCCCGAGCAGGCCACCCAGCGGGTCCCCTCCCCGGCGGGGCCGCAGCAGCGGCCCGGGCTGCCGGGCATGCAGGGCGTGGGACAGCAGGGTCAGCAGGGTCAGCAGTCCGCGGCCGTCACGCAGGCCGCGGCGTACACCGGGCCGTCCACGGGCGGCCACGGCCAGCCCTCGATCGAGGACGCGGCCGCCCGGACGCAGGTCGTGCCGCGCACGCCGGGGCCGTCGTCGGACCCGACGTCCGCCGAGTCGGCGCCGACCCGGACGGCGTCCGAGTCGTCCGGTAGCTCGCCCTCCGGTGCCTCGCCTGCCTCGCCCTCCGGTGCCTCGCCTGCGGGTGCCACGTCGGGTGCCTCGTCGGTCGACGCCGGTCCGGCTGCGGCCTCCGCCGTCACCGACGGTCGCGCCGGTGCGTCGTCGGAACCGGCCGGTCGCACGCCGGGGAGCGAGCCCGCCGCGTCGCGCCCGTCGTCGACCCCCGGCGCGCCGGCCGGCGGCGGCGACGTGCCGGCGACCGCGATGATGGAGGGCACGGCCCCGACCCCGCCGTCGGCGCACACCCCGCAGCACGGCGCCGAGTCCGAGGACACCCCGCCGTCGGGTTTCCCCCGGCCGACCGGGTGGGGCGTGCCGGAACGCGGCGACGCTGCGGGGCAGCAGGGTGCCGACCGTCCCGGGGCGCACGAGTCCCGCTGACGCGGGCGTTCCCACCGGCCCGAGTGGCGCCATCCTGACGTCAGGTGTCAGGAACGTGCCGGGGCGCGGACGGCGTGGCACCCCCACGTCGTCGCCCGGCCCTGGAATCGTCGCTGCGCGTGAGTGCTCCGGCGAAGGACGAGGCGGCGGACGCGACGCCGACCGGCGCGACCCCGGTCCCCGACGGGACGCGGCCGCGCCTCGCGGTGCTGGCGGAGGTCGCGCTCGTCCCGGTGGTGGCCGGCTACCTCGCCGTCGTCGTCCTCGCGGCGCTGATCACGGCCGCCGCGTCGGGCACGACCCCCGGCGGCGACCCGGGCCTCGGGCAGGCGCTCGGCACGGGCGTCGCGCTGTGGCTGGCGGTGCACCTCGTCCCCCTGACGGTCTCCGGCGCGCCCCTGGGGGTGCTGCCGCTCGGGGCGGCGATCGGCGTCGGGACCCTGATCGCCCTGGTGGCCCGCCGGGGCGTGACCCGGCTGCTCACCCCGACCACCGAGGCGCACCGCTGGACGTCCTGCGCGGTCCCGGTCGTCGCGGCCACCGCCGCCGTGCACGCCGCGGGCGGGGTCCTCGCCGCCGCCCTGCTCACCCCGGACTCCGCCGCCGTCCCGGCCGACGCGTCGCCCGCGACGGCGGGTGTCGTCGCCGGGCTGCTCGCGGCGGTCGCGGCCGGGGCGGGGGTGGTCGGCCCCTGCGGACTCGCCGCACGGGTCGCGGCCCTGCCGGGCTGGCTGCGGCGTGGGCTGCGCACTGGGCTCGCCGCGACGGTGGCCCTCGTCGCCACCGGGGCGGCCCTGCTGCTGATCGTCCTGCTCGCCCACGCCGAGGCGGTCGCGGCCGTGTTCACCGCGGTCGCCCCCGAGGCGGGCAGCGGCGCCGGGCTGTGGCTGCTCGACGTCGCCTACCTGCCCAACGCCGTCGTCGCGGCCGTCTCCTGGGTGCTCGGCCCCGGGTACGCGGTCGGCACGGTGAGCGCGGCCCCGACGGGGGCGACCGTGGGCCTCGTGCCGCCGTTCCCGCTGGCCGCGCTGCTCCCGGCCGACGCCCCCGCGAGCTGGACGGGCCTGGTGTTCGCGCTGCCGCTCGCCGTCGGGAGCCTCGTCGGCTGGACCCTCGCGCCCTCGGACCCGGACACCGCGACCCGGCTGCGCTCGGTCGGCGTCGCCGCCGGGACCGCCGGGCTGCTGCTCGCGGTCGCGGCCCTGCTCGCGGGGGGCCGGCTGGGGACCGGCCCGTTCGACCCCGTCGTCGTGCCCGCGGCGTGGGTCCTGCTCGCCGGGGTCGCGTGGGTCGGGCTGCCCGGCGCCGTGATCGCGGTCCTCGCCGCGCCGGTCCCGGCCCGGGCGACGTCGTCGGCCGCGCCCGCACCCGTCGTCGGGGACGAGGACGAGGACGCGGCCGACGAGGAGCGTGTCGAGCCCGACACGCCGGAGGAACCCGAGCAGGGCTAGGCTGGTCGCGAGGATCGTCGAGACGCCGGAGCCCAGGTCTGTGCACGGCGGCAGGGAGTCCCCGCTGAGCACGCACCACCGCCCCGAGCGTCCCGGGCCCGCCCGCGTCGTGGTGCTCGCGTCCGGCTCCGGCAGCCTGTTGCAGGCGCTGCTCGACGAGTCCGCGGCCTGCGGCATCGAGGTCGTCGCGGTGGTCTGCGACCGCACCGGCATCGCCGCCCTGGACCGGGCGCGGGCCGCGGGGAGCGAGGCCGTCGTCGTGAAGGTCTCGGACCATCCCGACCGCGCCGCCTGGGACGCCGCCCTGGCCGACACCGTGGCCGGGTTCGCCCCGGACCTCGTGGTCTCGGCCGGGTTCATGAAGGTCCTCGGCCCGGCCTTCCTCGCCCGCTTCGGCGGACGCACGATCAACACCCACCCCGCGCTGCTGCCCGCCTTCCCCGGCGCGCACGGCGTCCGCGACGCGCTCGCGTACGGGGTGAAGGTGACCGGTGCCACGGTCCACCTCGTCGACGACGGCGTGGACACCGGCCCGGTACTGGCCCAGGAGGCCGTCGTCGTCGACCCGGACGACACCGAGGAGACGCTGCACGAGCGGATCAAGGTCGTGGAGCGCCGCATGCTCGTCGAGACCGTCGCGGTGCTGGTGCGCCACGGCGCCACCACCACCGGACGGACAGTGAGGATCCCGTGAGCGACACCGAAGGCCGTCGTCAGATCCGGCGCGCGCTGGTCAGCGTGTTCGACAAGGCCGGACTGCTCGACCTCGCCACCGGCCTGCACGCCGCCGGCGTCGAGGTCGTCTCCACCGGCTCCACCGCCTCGCGCATCGCCGACGCCGGGGTGCCGGTCACGCGGGTCGAGGAGCTCACCGGCTTCCCGGAGTGCCTCGACGGGCGGGTGAAGACGCTGCACCCGCGCGTGCACGCGGGCCTGCTGGCCGACTCGCGGCTGCCCGATCACGTCCGCCAGCTCTCCGAGCTCGGCATCGCGCCGTTCGACCTGCTGGTGGTCAACCTCTACCCGTTCACCCGGACCGTGGCGTCCGGCGCCTCGCCCGACGACTGCGTCGAGCAGATCGACATCGGCGGTCCCGCGATGATCCGGGCGGCCGCGAAGAACCACGAGACGATGACGGTGGTCACCGACCCGTCGCGCTACTCCTGGGTGCTCGAGCAGGCCAAGAACGGCGGCGTCACGCTCACCGATCGGCGCGCGCTCGCGGCCGAGGCGTTCCGGCACACCGCGTCCTACGACGTCGCGGTCGCCACGTGGATGGGGTCGGTCCTGGCGCCCTCCGACGGCTTCGGGGACTGGATCGGCTCGACCGGGCGGCTGCGCCAGACGCTGCGCTACGGCGAGAACCCGCACCAGGCCGCCGCGCTCTACGGCGAGCCGGGCGACGCCTCGGGCCTCGCCGGCGCGACGCAGCTGCACGGCAAGGAGATGTCCTACAACAACTACGTCGACGCCGACGCGGCGTGGCGGGCCGCGCACGACCACGGCGACGACCAGGTCTGCGTGGCCATCATCAAGCACGCCAACCCGTGCGGGATCGCCGTGGGGACCGACGTCGCGGGCGTGCACGCACGCGCCCACGCGTGCGACCCGACGTCGGCGTTCGGCGGCGTGATCGCGGTGAACGCCGAGGTCACGGTCGCGGCGGCGGAGCAGATCGCGGAGATCTTCACCGAGGTCGTCGTGGCGCCGTCCTACGCCGAGGGCGCGGTCGACGTCCTCGCCCGCAAGAAGAACATCCGGGTCCTGACGGCGGAGTGGTCCCCGGCGACCGTCGAGCAGCGGCCGATCTCCGGCGGCGTGCTCGTGCAGCAGCGCGACGCGGTCGACGCGCCGGGGGACGACCCGTCGTCGTGGACCCTCGCGACCGGCACCGCGGTGTCGGACGCCGTGCTCGCGGACCTCACGTTCGCGTGGCGGGCCTGCCGCGCGGTGAAGTCGAACGCGATCCTGCTGGCCCACGACGGCGCGACCGTCGGGGTCGGGATGGGTCAGGTCAACCGGGTCGACTCGGCGCGGCTCGCCGTCGCGCGGGCCGGGGACCGGGTGCGCGGGTCCGTCGCGGCCTCGGACGCGTTCTTCCCGTTCCCGGACGGCTTCGAGGTGCTCGCCGAGGCCGGCGTCGCCGCGGTGGTGCAGCCGGGCGGGTCGGTGCGCGACGCGCAGACGATCGAGGCGGCGGAGAAGGCCGGCGTCGCGATGTACCTGACGGGGACGCGGCACTTCGCGCACTAGGAGGTGGGCCTCCGGCCCCGTGAGTACTTCTCCGTGTCCTGACACGGAGGAGTACTCACGGGCAGCCTGTGCGCCTGCTGAAGGTTCCCGACGGCGGGTGGTGCCGGTCGCGGGTCCGGCGCGAGTCTCCGGGTGCGGCACGTCGACGTCCGACGTGCCGGCCCACGACCCGGAGGAGACCGTGACCGAGCCGTACGACCCCGAGGAGACCCCGACCCCCACCTCGTCCTCGGGGAGCGGGGAGTGGTCGACCTCGCCCGCGGACCCGCCGACCGAGCCGGGGTGGGCGCGGTCGGAGGCCCCGCCGACCCCGTCGGACGAGCCGTCCGCGGGGCCGTCGTCGGCGTCGTCCGCGGAGCCGGTCGGGCCGCCGCGGCGGTCCTGGTGGCGCTCGCCGCGGGTGCGGGCCGGGGCGGTGGGGACGCTCGCCGCGCTCGTGCTGCTCGGCGGCGGGTTCGGGGCGGGTTACGCCGTGGCCGACGCCTCGGCGCCCGCCACCACACCCGCCGCCACGCACGCCGCGGCGACGGCGAAGGGCCACCCGAGGAAGGGTGCCGCGGGCGCGCGGAAGCGGCAGCAGCAGGCACAGCAGGGGCAGCAGGGGGCGGGCCCCACGATCTGAGTGACGTCGTCCGTGTCGTCCCGCGTCGTGGCGGACTGTCGGGGGGCTGGGTTACCGTTCTCCTCGTTCGAACAGGTGTTCGATGATCAGGAGGGTCCATGTCGCTCGCGCACGATGCGCTCGCCGGCCGGGTCGCGGAGCTGGGGCTCGTCCGGGCCTCGGAGCTGCCCGCGCGGGGTGCCCGGGCGGCAGCCTCGCACACCCGGCCGACACGGGTCCCGACGCCGGGTCCGGCGTCACCCGGACCGGAGCCCTCGCCCCCGGAGCCCGCGCACGATCCCGAGCAGGCGCTGCTGCCGGTGCCGGGGCCGCTCGCGGGTCTCCTCCCGTGGGGTGGATTGCGGCGCGGGTCGACGGTGTCGGTGCACGGATCGACCGCCCTGCTGCTCGCGCTCGTGGCGCAGGCCTCGCGGGCGGGGTCCTGGTGTGCGCTGGTCGGGTTGCCGGGGGTCGGGATGGCCGCCGCGCACGAGGCGGGGCTCGACCTCGCCCGCACGGCCCTCGTCCCGCGGCCCGGCCCGCGTCCGGCGACGGTGGTGGCGGCGCTGGTCGACGGGGTGGACGTCGTCGTGCTCGGCGGCGCGTCGGCGTGGCGGGCGGGAGATCGGCAGCGGCTCGCCGCGCGGGTCCGGCAGAAGGGTGCCGTGCTCGTCCCGGTCGGGGCGTGGCCGGGCGCGGACGTCGAGCTGCACGCCGGCGGCGGCACCTGGTCGGGGCTGCTGGGCGACGGCGCCGGCCGGTTGCGGTCCCGGCGGGTGCACCTGCGCTGTGCCGCCCGCGGGCGGGCGCGCGACGTGCTCTCCGACGTGCTCCTCCCGGGTCCCGACGGCGGGTGTGCCCCGGTCGCCGACGACGGGAGCGGTTCGGTCGAGGTGGATCCCGCGCCGGCGAGGACGGGGTGAGCGCGGGGGACGGGGCCGGGACACCGTTGCGGGTCGTCGCGTTGTGGTGCCCGGACTGGCCGGTGGTGGCGGCGTGCGCGGAGTCGGGCATCCCGGCCGACCGCCCGGCGGCCGTGCTGGTCGGTCACCGGGTGGTGGCCTGCTCGGCGACGGCCCGGGCCCAGGGAATCCGACGCGGGCTGCGTCGCCGCGAGGCGCAGGCCCGCTGCCCCGACCTGGCGGTGCTCGGGCGGGACGCCGACCGTGACGCGCGGGCGTTCGAGACGGTCGCCGCGGCGGTGGAGGAGCTCACCCCCGGCGTCGAGGTGATCCGGCCGGGGCTGGTGGTCCTCGCCGCGCGGGGCCCGGCCCGGTACTTCGGGGGCGAGGAGGTGGTGGCCGAGCGCCTGGTCGACCACGTCGCCGCGCGGGCGCGGGTGGAGTGCCAGGTCGGGGTGGCCGACGGCGTGTTCGCCGCCTCCCTCGCCGCCCGCCGCAGCGTGATCGTGCCGCCCGGGGGGTCGCGGGCGTTCCTCGCGCCGCGCCCGGTCGTCGAGCTGGAGCTGGAGCCGGGGGTGGAGCCGGACACCGCGGGGGCCGACGTCCCGGCGACCACCGCGCGCACCGAGCTGATCGGCCTGCTGCGCCGCCTCGGGCTGACCACGCTGGGGGCCTTCGCCGAGCTCCCGGCCGTCGACGTCGCCTCCCGGTTCGACGCCGCCGCGGTGCGCGCGCACCGGTTGGCCCGCGGGCTGGACGAACGCCCGCCGACCCGTCGCCGGGTGCCCGACGAGCTGACCGTCGAGGTCCCGCTCGACCCGCCGGTCGACCGGGTGGACGCCGCCGCGTTCGCCTCGCGCGCCCTCGCCGAGCGGCTGCACCACGTGCTCGGCGAGGCCGGACTGGCCTGCACCCGGCTCGGGGTGCAGGCCCGCACCGTCGGCGGGGACGAGCTGGCCCGCACCTGGCGCTGCGCCGAGCCGCTCACCCCGACGGCCACCGCGGACCGGGTGCGCTGGCAGCTCGAGGGGTGGCTGTCACGGCGGGCGGGGTCGGGTCGCAGCGGGGACGGGCTCGCGGTGCTGCGACTGGTGCCGGAGGAGGTCGTCGACGCCGGGCGGCTCCAGCTCGGGCTCTGGGGCGAGACCGGGGCGGCCGACGAGCGCGCCGGCCGGGCCCTGGTGCGCGTGCAGGGGTTGCTCGGGCCGGAGGAGGTGCTCACCGGCGTGCCCGGCGGGGGACGGGGCCCCGGCGAGCGCATCCGCGCCGTGCCGTGGGGCGACGAGCGCATCCCCGCGCTCGACCCCGAGGCGCCCTGGCCGGGGACGCTCCCGGCCCCCTCGCCGTCGACGGTGCCGCCCGAGCCCGCGCCGGCCCGGGTGCTCGACGCGGCCGGTCGCCCGGTGCGGGCCGCCCCGCGCGGCCGGCTGACCGGGCCGCCGGCGTTCATCGGGATCGGCGACGGCGAGTGCGCCCCGGTGCGGGCCTGGGGCGGGCCGTGGCCCGAGGAGGGGCGGTGGTGGGACCCGGCGGCCCCCGCCGGGTGCCTGCGGATCCAGGTCGTGTGCGTGCAGGACGACTCCGACCCCGATCCGGCGGCCGACCTCGCGCCCGATCCCGTCGCCTCCTCGGCCGACGCCGCCGGGCTGGCACTGCTGCTCGTGCTGCGCGGCGACCGGTGGGCCGTCGAGGGGATCTACGACTGACCGGCGCGCCCGGATCCGGTGAAGGCCCGGCACGCTGTCGGACCCTCCCGCTACAGTCGAAGCATCGAACAGGTGTTCGATCGGAGAGGTGGGAGGCCGGGGAATGGGCTGGGGCAATCCGGCGGTGAGCTGGTCGGAGATGGAGCGGATCCTCGCGGGGAAGCCGGTCCGGTCGGCGGGGTCGGGGCACACCGGGGCCGAGGTCGACGGCCCGGGGACGATCCATCCCGCGGACGTCAGCGCGGCCCCTGTCCGTCGTCGTCCCTCGCGGGACGAGACGCACCCCGGTGACGGCGGCGACTCGCCGGCCTGGAGCCGCACCCGGGCGCCCTACCGCCCGCCGCGCTCGCCCCGGCCGGAGAGCACGGCCACGGTGCCCTACGCCGAGCTGCACACCCACTCCACCTACAGCTTCCTCGACGGGGCGAGCCAGCCCGAGGAGCTCGTGGAGGAGGCCCACCGGCTGGGGCTGGAGGCGATCGCGCTCACCGACCACGACGGGATGTACGGCGTCGTCCGCTTCGCCGAGGCCGCCCACGAGCTGGACATCCGCACCGTCTTCGGGGCCGAGCTGTCGTTGGGGCTGTCCGCCCCGCAGAACGGGGTGGCCGATCCGGAGGGCGAGCACCTGCTCGTCCTGGCGCGCGACCCCGACGGCTACCGCGCGATCTCCCGGGCGATCACCGAGGCGGCGATGGACCCGCGGGCGGAGAAGGGCCACCCGGTGTACGACCTCGAGCGCGCCGCGGCGACGCTGCGCGACCGGGTGGTCGTGCTCACCGGGTGCCGCAAGGGCCACGTCCGCCGGGCGCTCGCGGCGGGCGGACCCGAGGCGGCGGCCGGGGCGCTCGACCGGTTGGTGGCGCTGTTCGGGGCGGAGTCGGTGGCAGTGGAGCTGACCGACCACGGGCTGCCGGTCGACGTCGAGCGCAACGACCTGCTCGCCGGGCTGGCGGCCCGGGCGGGCCTGCCGACCGTCGCGAGCACGGCGGCGCACTACGCGACGCCCGACCGGGCGCGCATCGCGGCGGCGCTGGGCGCGGTGCGGGCACGGCGCAGCCTCGACGAGGCCGAGGGCTGGCTGCCGCCGGGCACCGCCCACCTGCGCTCGGGGGCGGAGATGGCCACGCGGTTCGCGCGGCACCCCGAGGCGGTGACGCACGCCGCGGTGCTCGGGCGGGAGTGCGCGTTCGAGCTGGCGCTGCTCGCCCCCGAGCTGCCGCCGTTCACGGTGCCGGCAGGGGAGACCGAGGCGAGCTGGCTGCGCCACCTCGTCGACCACGGCGGGCGCGGGCGCTACGGCAGCCGGACGGACAACCCCGAGGCCTGGGAGGTGATCGACCACGAGATGACGATCATCGAGGGGCAGGGGTTCCCCGGGTACTTCCTCATCGTCGCCGACATCGTGCGGTTCTGCCGCGAGGCGGACATCTACTGCCAGGGCCGCGGCTCCGCGGCGAACTCGGCGGTCTGCTTCGCGCTCGGCATCACCCACGTCGACGCCGTGCAGATGGACCTGCTCTTCGAACGCTTCCTCTCCCCGGAGCGTGACGGCTACCCCGACATCGACCTCGACATCGAGTCGGACCGCCGCGAGGAGGTCATCCAGTACGTCTACCGCCGGTACGGGCGGGACCGGGCGGCGCAGGTCGCGAACGTCATCACCTACCGGCCGCGCTCGGCGGTCCGGGACGCCGCCCGCGCGCTGGGCCACTCCCAGGGCCAGCAGGACGCCTGGAGCAAGCACATCGACCGGTGGGGTCCGGGGGCCGACCTGGAGGACCAGGTGCCCGGGATGCCGCGGGCGGTGGCCACCCTGGCCGAGGAGATCGCGGGCTTCCCCCGCCACCTCGGCATCCACTCCGGCGGCATGGTGATCTGCGACCGGCCGGTGGACCAGGTGGTGCCGGTGGAGTGGGCGCGGATGGAGGACCGCAGCGTCATCCAGTGGGACAAGGACGACGCCGCCGCGGTCGGCCTGGTCAAGTTCGACCTGCTGGGGCTCGGCATGCTCTCGGTGCTGCACTACGCCAGCGACTACGTGGCCGCCCACCACGGCCGCCGCATCGAGCTCCACGAGCTGCAGCCCACCGACCCCGACGTCTTCGCGATGCTCGCGCGGGGCGACTCGGTGGGGGTGTTCCAGGTGGAGTCGCGCGCCCAGATGGCGACGCTGCCGCGGCTGAGGCCCCGGGTGTTCTACGACCTGGTGGTCGAGGTCGCGCTGATCCGCCCCGGCCCGATCCAGGGCGGGTCGGTGCACCCCTACATCCGGCGCCGCAACGGCGACGAGCGCGTGATCTACGACCACCCGCTGTGCGAGCCGGCGCTGCGCAAGACGCTCGGGGTGCCGCTGTTCCAGGAGCAGCTCATGCAGCTGGCCACCGACGTCGCCGGGTTCTCCGCTGCCGAGGCCGACGAGCTGCGCCGGGCGCTCTCGGCGAAGCGCTCGGCCGAACGCCTCGAACGCATGCGGGAGCGCTTCTACGCCGGGATGGCCCGCAACCAGATCACCGGGGAGCTCGCCGACCGGATCTTCGCCAAGACCAAGGCGTTCGCGAACTTCGGCTTCCCGGAGAGCCACTCCATCAGCTTCGCGTCCCTGGTCTACGTGTCGGCCTGGTACAAGTTCCACCACCCGGCGGCCTTCTGCGCCGCCCTGCTGCGGGCCCAGCCGATGGGCTTCTACTCCCCGCAGAGCCTCGTGGCCGACGCCCGGCGGCACGGGGTCGTGGTGCACGGGCCCGACGTCACCCGCAGCCGCGCCGACCCCGACCTGGAGCCGCACCCCGACAGCACGGGCGGCGTGGCCGTGCGGCTGGGGCTCGCCTCCGTGCGTGGGCTGGGCGACGAGGTCGCGGAACGCATCGTCGCGGCACGCGGGGCCGCCCCGTTCGACGGGCCGGCCGACCTCGCCCGGCGCGCCGACCTCACCACCGCGCACCTGGAGGCGCTCGCCACCGGTGGGGCCCTGGCGTGCTTCGGCCTCGAGCGGCGGGAGGCACTGTGGGCGGCGGGCGCGGCGGCCGCGGGGACGGCGGTGGTCCGCGACGGCGCGCGGCAGGACCGGCTGCCCGGTACCGCCGTGGGCCTCGACGCCCCGGCGCTGCCCGGCATGTCCGCGGTGGAGCTGACGATCGCCGACGTGTGGGCGACGGGGCTGTCGCCCGACGGGCACCCGGTGACCCACCTGCGCGCCGAACTGGACCGGCGCGGCGCGTACAGCGTCGCGGGGGTGGCGACGGTGCCCGAGGGGGAGCGGATCGAGGTGGGCGGGGTCGTCACCCACCGGCAGCGCCCGGCGACGGCGGGCGGGACGACGTTCCTCAACCTCGAGGACGAGACGGGGATGCTGAACGTGGTGTGCTCGGAGGGACTCTGGGCCCGCCACCGGGTGGTCGCCCGCACGAGCGCGGCGCTCGTGATCCGGGGCCGGGTCGAGCGGGCCCACGACGCGCCGAGCGTGGTCAACCTCGTCGCCGACCGGGTGGAACGCCTGGACCTGGTGGTCCCGTCCCGGTCACGCGACTTCCGCTGACGCTCCCGCCGTCCGAGGCCGGTCCCGTTCCGGGGGCCGGCCTCGCGGTGTGTCGATCTGATGCACCCACCGGGGCCGACGATCAGGGCCCGGCACACTGACGGGGGTGTCCCCGGCCGGTCCGAACGGCCGGGGACACCCCCGTCAGCGGGTGAGGCGGCTCAGCCGCCGATGATCGGCTTGCCCATCGGCAGCGACGAGCCACCGTTCGCGACGCTCATCGCGTCGAAGAACAGGTACACGCCGACCAGGGAGAACGCGAAGACCGCGATCCCACCGCCGAACAGCAGGCCCGTGGACCCGCCGGCGGTGCCGAGCAGGACGAGCAGCAGGGCGAGGTCGACCAGGACGAACAGCAGCGTGAACACACTCGGCAGCCGCAGCGAGGCCAGCGTGAGCACCACGACGCCGATCAGCCAGGTCAGCAGGAACGTCTCCTGGGCGGCCACCGCCGCGTTCCCGGAGGCGTCGCCGAACCAGTTGTGGCCCAGGCCGAGCACGAGCGTCGAGAAGCTCAGCCAGAAGCCCGCGAAGATCCCGAAGATCGCCGCGACCGGGCCGGCCCCGAGGCGGATCGCCCAGACGCAGGCGATCAGCTGACCGATGCCGTTGCACATGATGAGGATCGGCACCATGCCGATCGCCGCGTTCGCCGAGGACCCGGTGAAGCCGATCAGGTAGAGCCCGAGGGCGACCGAGCCGATCACGAACGTCGGGACACCGACCAGGGCCGGGTTGGCCGCATTGGCGGCTGCCTCGGCGGCTGCTGCGTCAGCCGCCCGGGTGTCGGCGGCGTGCGCCCCCGTACTCTCGTCGACTGTGGTCATCGCCACTCCTTCGTGCCGCTGATGACGGGCAGGCGTGACAGACCCGCTGGTCCGGGGGTTGCACGATTGCCCGCTGACCGATCGAGTGTGATCTCACGCACCGCACACGCGGAACCGACCGTCCGTAGGGGTAAGCGCCTGCCGTGACGGTTCGTGTACCGGTTCAGGCATGCTCACGGGCATGAGGCGCATGCCCGTATCCAGCCGGTCGGACAGTGTTGCGGGAGGGGGAGTCACCCGCCGTCTGCTGACCGGTGTGGTCGCCGGTGCCGCCGGGACCGCCGCGATGACCGCCACCGGGCAGCTCTACCGCCAGGTCTACGCCCGGCGCCGCGGCAAGGCGCCGTCGGAGATCACGGAGATCCTCGACTACGACGACAGCGACCACGTGGTCGTGGCGGCCTCGACGCTGCTGCGCGCGGTGTCGGGGCGGGCGCCGCAGTCCCCGGCCGCGCGGCGGGCCCTCTTCTGGCTCGTGCACTGGGGCTACGGCTCGGCCGTCGGCGTCGCGCACGCCGAGCTGCGCCACCGCACCGGCGAGCCCGCCGCCGGGGTCGCCTTCTTCGTCGGCTGCCAGACGATGGCGCTGTCGCTCTTCCCGGTCCTCGGCGACACCCCCGTGCCGTGGCGGTGGACGCCGCGGCTGATGACCGTCAGCGTGCTCCAGCACCTCGTCTACGCGGCGGCCGTGGCCGGCGCCGACGCGGCCCTCGACCGTGCCGGGCGCTGAGGGGCCCGACCCCGCCCTGGCGCACCGCCGGGGCCACGTGATCGTCTGCGGTCTCGGCGGGCTGGGTGGTCGGATCGTCGAACAGCTGCACCTGCGGGGCGAACCCGTCGTCGTGGTCGACGACTCGCCTGCGGCCGCACGGTCGGCCGCCGCCCTCGCGGCGTGGGGCGTCCCGCTGGTGACGGCGGACCCGCTGCTCCCGGGCACCCTGGAGGCGGTCGGGGTGGCCGGCGCCCGCGCGGTGGTGTGCGTCGAGGGCGGGGACGCGGGGGAGCTGCGCAACCTGCACCTGGCCCTGCAGGTACGCGACCGGCGACCCGACGTCCGGGTGGTCACGTCCCTGGGCAACGCGGCGATCGGGCGCGCCGTGGCCGCCGACCGGAGTCCGGGCGCGGTGCTCGACGTCGCCCTGCTGGTCACCCCGGCGCTCGTCGAGGCGTGCCTGCGGAGCCCGGTGCACGCCCTCGACATCGCCGGGAACCGCTTCGTCGCCGTCGCCACCCGGGCCCGCGAGGCCGCCACCCTGCGGGCGTTGTACGGGGACCTGGCACCGCTCGCCGTCACCGGTGGAGCCCCGCCGGTCACCCACATCTGCCCGAGCCGGGACGACCGGGTCGATGCGGGGGACCTCGTCACCGTGCTCGGCGACGACGCCGAGATCGCCACCGCGGGGGTGGCGGTGGAAGGGCCCGCGCCCCGCCGCCGGTCGCCCACGACGCGCCGCGGCGGCGGGTACGACCCGGACGCCGCCCGGGGCCGCGCCGGCCTGCTCGCCCGGGCGGGCGCCACGGTCCTCGCGGTTGCCCGCGAGTCCGACCGCGGCCTGCGCTGGGCCGTCGCCGCCCTGGTGGGTCTGCTCGCGATCTCGACCGCCGTGATCGCCCTCGGCTACCGGTACCCGGACGGCGCGCGGATGTCGCTGCTCGACGCGCTGTACTTCTCCGTCGAGGCGGTGGCGACGGTCGGCTTCGGCGACTTCAGCTTCGCCGGCCAGGCCGTCTGGCTGCGGGTGTGGGCGATCTTCCTCATGCTGGCCGGCGTCGCGGCGACCGCGATCCCCATCGCGTTCTTCACCGACATGCTCGTCAGCCGCCGGCTCTCGGCGACCGCCGGGCGCCGGGCGGCCTCGGCGTCGGTCGGGCACGTCGTGATCGTCGGCCTCGGCGCGATCGGGGTGTCGGTCATGGAGGCCCTGACCGAGCGCGGCCACGACGTCGTCGTGGTGGAGGCCGACCCGGGGAACCGGCACCTGCCCCGCGCCCGCACGCTCGGCGTCCCGGTGGTGTTCGGCGACGGCACCACCCCGACGACGCTGCGCGACGCCCGCGTCCGGCGCGCGGCGGCGGTGGCCGTCCTGACCAGCGACGACATGGCGAACATCGAGACCGGCCTCGCCGTGCGCGACCTGCTCGGCGGGGCGGCGTCCACGCCCGTGGTGCTGCGGCTCTTCGATCGGGACCTCGCCCGCGTCGTCGCCGCGCGGTTCGGGTTCGACACCGTGCGCTCGATCGCCGAGCTCGCCGCTCCGTGGTTCGTCGGCGCGGCGCTCGGTCTCGACGTCCTGGGCACGTTCCCCGTCCACGGGCAGGCCTTCCTGCTCGGCCGGTTGCGGGTGGAGCCGGGCAGCGAGCTCGACGGGCTGGCGATGCGGGACCTCTCGGCCCGGACCCGCGTCGTGGCCCTGCGCCGCGTCACCGACCCCCACGGCCGCGCGCCCCTCGAGCACCCGCCCCGGCGTGACACCCGGTTCACCGCCGGCGACGAGGCGTTCCTCGTCGGCCCGGACTCCGAGCTCCTGGGCGTGCTCGGGCGCTCCCGCGCCCCGCGGGGCCCCGACGGGGACGAGCGGGCCCCTGCCGCCGCCGCGCCCGGCACGGGATGATGGGGGGCGTGACCGCGACGATCCTGGACGGCAAGGCCACCCTGGCGACGATCATCTCCGAGCTCGGCGAGCGGGTCGCGAAGCTCGCCGCGGCGGGTCGGCCGCCCGGGCTCGGCACGGTGCTGGTCGGCGACGACCCCGGGTCGCAGTCCTACGTGCGGGCCAAGCACCGCGACTGCGCGAAGGTCGGGATCGAGTCGATCCGCCGGGACCTCCCCGCCGACGCGACCCAGGCCGACGTCGAGCGCGCCGTGGACGAGCTGAACGCCGACCCGGCCTGCACCGGCTACATCGTCCAGCTCCCGCTGCCGAAGGGGCTCGACGCCAACGCCGTCCTGGAGCGGATCGACCCGGACAAGGACGCCGACGGCCTGCACCCGACGAACCTCGGCCGGCTGGTGCTGAACGAGCCCGCGCCCCTGCCCTGCACCCCGCGCGGCATCGTCGAGCTGCTGCGCCGCTACGACGTGCCGCTCGACGGGGCCAAGGTGACCGTCCTCGGGCGCGGCATCACCGTCGGCCGCCCGCTCGGTCTGCTGCTCACCCGCCGCAGCGAGAACGCCACGGTGACCCTCTGCCACACCGGCACCCGCGACCTCGCCGCCGAGGTGCGGGCCGCGGACGTCGTCGTGGCGGCCGCCGGCGTGCCGGGCATCGTCACCGCCGACATGGTCGAGCCCGGGGCGGCGGTGCTCGACGTCGGGGTCTCCCGCGGCCCCGACGGCATCCTCGGCGACGTCGCCGCGGACGTCCGCGAGGTCGCGGGCTTCGTCGCGCCGAACCCCGGCGGGGTCGGGCCGATGACCCGCGCCATGCTGCTCACCAACGTGGTCGAGCGCGCCGAGAGGGCCTGAGGGTCATGACGACGGGCGGGGGCACCCGGGGCAGCGGCGCCGGCAGCGGCACCGGCACCGACCCGGCGTCGGGAACCGGCACCGACCCGGCGTCGGGAACCGGCACCGACCCGGCGTCGGGAACCGGCACCGACGATGTGGATTCCCTGCCACTGGGTGACAGCAACGACGCTTCGCTGCCACCAGGGGGGACCGACGGGCCCCGGCACCTGAGGCCGCCCCGCACGCCCGCCGACTACGGCCGCGCCCTGCTGCACCGGCTGCGCGCGCAGGCCCCGCTCGCGGCGGTGCTCGCCGTGGCCCTCGCCGCGTTCGTGTGGATCGGGCTGCAGCACTGGCGCGGGGGCACGACGATCCTCGGGGTCGCGCTGCTGCTCGCCGCGGTCCTGCGGGTCGCGCTGCCCGACCGGACGGCGGGGCTGCTCGCGGTCCGGCCTCGGCGCACCGACGTGATCACGTACGCCGCGTTCGGGCTCGTGGTCATCCTGCTGTCGCTGTCCATCACCGGCGGTCCGCTCGCGACCCGCTAGACGGGTGAGGAGCGCGACCCGCCACACCCCGTCGCCGTCCGTGTCGCGTTGATAGCGTTCAGCCCAGAGGCAACGCCTGGGCCTCCCCGTTCTGGCCGGGCCCGGCGCGCGCCCCCGAGATCCGTGCGGCGCCGAAGCCAGGCGCGAGAGGAGAGCCCGAGTGGCGAAGATCAAGGTGGAGGGCACCGTCGTCGAGCTGGACGGCGACGAGATGACCCGGATCATCTGGCAGTTCATCAAGGACAAGCTGATCCACCCGTATCTCGACATCGACCTCGAGTACTACGACCTCGGGATCGAGCACCGCGACGAGACCGACGACCAGGTCACGGTCGACGCGGCGAACGCGATCAAGAAGCACGGCGTCGGCGTCAAGTGCGCGACGATCACCCCGGACGAGGCGCGGGTCGAGGAGTTCGGCCTCAAGCGCATGTACCGCTCGCCCAACGGGACGATCCGCAACATCCTCGGCGGCACGATCTTCCGCGAGCCGATCGTCTGTTCCAACATCCCGCGCTACGTCCCGCACTGGACGAAGCCGATCGTCGTCGGCCGCCACGCCCACGGCGACCAGTACCTGGCGCAGGACTTCAAGGTCCCCGGCCCGGGCACCGTCACCATCACCTACACCCCCGACGGTGACGGCGAGCCGATGGAGTTCCAGGTCGCGAAGTTCCCGGAGGACGGGGGCGTCGCGCTGGGCATGTACAACTTCAAGAACTCGATCGTCGACTTCGCCCGCGCCTCGCTGCGCTACGGCCTGGACCGGAACTTCCCGGTCTACATGTCGACCAAGAACACCATCCTCAAGGCCTACGACGGCATGTTCCGCGACACCTTCAAGGAGATCTTCGAGTCGGAGTTCAAGGCCGACTTCGAGGAGGCCGGGCTCACCTACGAGCACCGCCTCATCGACGACATGGTCGCCGCCGCCATCAAGTGGGAGGGCGGCTACGTCTGGGCCTGCAAGAACTACGACGGCGACGTCGAGTCCGACATCGTCGCGCAGGGCTTCGGCTCCCTCGGCCTGATGACCTCGGTGCTCATGACGCCGGACGGCACCGTCGAGGCCGAGGCCGCCCACGGCACCGTGACGCGGCACTTCCGCCAGCACCAGCAGGGCAAGGAGACCTCGACCAACCCGATCGCGTCGATCTTCGCGTGGTCGCGGGGTCTGGCCCAGCGCGGGCGGCTGGACAAGAACGACGAGCTCGTCGACTTCGCCGAGAAGATCGAGCAGGTCTGCATCCAGACCGTCGAGGACGGCAAGATGACGAAGGACCTGGCGCTGCTGATCGGCAAGGACGCGCCGTACCTGAACACCCAGGACTTCCTCGACGCGATCGACGAGGGCCTGCAGAAGGCGATGGCCTGACGACCGGCCCGACCCCGGCCTGAACCACGACGGCACCCTCCGTGCGCGGAGGGTGCCGTTCGTGCGTTCGGTCGGGTTCCGCCTGCCGGACTCCCCGGCGTGATCGGCCGTCGTCGCCGAGGTCCTCCGCTACCTCGGCCAGCAGGTCGCGCGCCGCACCGGGGAGGCGCTCGCGACGACGAGGCGGGTCCCGAGGAGCAGCCGGTTCCTCCGGTTCCCGAGCCCGCGGCGGCCGAACGCGCGGCGGACCGAGCGGCTCGACGATCACGGGGTGGCGGACGGCCGGATTCGGGTACGCCGCGTCAGCCCGGGGGATCCTTCCCCGGCCCTCGGGTCGGAGAGGACATCCCGTGACGCAGGAGATCCCGCTGCCCCTCGGCACGCCCCGCGCCGGCGCGCGACGCAGCCGTGGCCAGCTCATCGGTGACGGCCTGGCGTGGACCTCGCGCTGGAGCCTGCGGCTGGTGCTGACGGCGCTCGGCGCGGTCCTGCTCGGCCTGATCATCGGCGAGCTGTGGTCGGTGGTGCTGCCGGTGCTGCTCGGGCTGATCATCGCGACGGTGCTGGAGCCGCCGGCCACCTGGATGCGCCACCACGGGGTCCCGTCGCTGCTGGCCGCTCTCATCGTGGTGCTCGGCGCCCTCGCGATCGTCGGCGGCGTCATCGCGGCCATCGCCCCGTCGGTGGCCGCCCAGATTCCCGCCCTCGTCGGCAGCGCCACCGGCGGCCTCGACGACGTGCAGCGCACGCTCTCGGGCACCTTCGGGCTCGGGCAGTCGCAGATCGGGCAGGCCGTCCAGGCCGGGCTCGACCAGCTGCAGAACTCCGCGACGATGATCGCGGGCACCGTGTTCACCGGCCTCACGGTGATCGCGAACGGGCTGGTCGACCTCGTCCTCGCGCTCGTCCTCGCCTTCCTGTTCGTCAAGGACGGCTACCGGTTCCTCCCGTGGCTGCGCCAGCAGGTGGGGACCTCGGCGGGCGTGCACTTCGCGTCGGTCGGCTCGCGCGCGTGGGACCGGCTCGGCGGCTTCATCCGCTCGCAGGCGATCATCGGCTTCGTCGACGCCGCGTGCATCGGTGTCGGGCTGGTGATCCTCGGGGTGCCGCTCGCCCTCCCGCTCGCGGTGCTCACCTTCTTCGGGGCGTTCATCCCCATCGTCGGCTCGCTCACGGCCGGTGCCCTGTCGGTGCTCATCGCGCTCGTCAGCAACGGGCTGACCAACGCCCTCATCGTGCTCGCGCTCATCCTCGCGGTGCAGCAGATCGAGGGGAACCTGCTCCAGCCGCTGGTGCAGGGGCGCGGCCTGGGGCTGCACGCGGCCGTGGTGATCCTCGCCGTGACCGGCGGCAGCAGCGTCGCCGGCATCGTCGGTGCGTTCCTCGCCGTGCCCGCGGTCGCGGTCGCCGCGGAGATCCTCCGCTACACCAACGAGCAGATCGACCTGCGCGCCCGTTCGGACGACGAGCACCCCACGCAGGCGCCCCGTCCCACCGACGCCGAGCTCCTGGCGGCTGCACCACCGCGCCGGGCCGGGCCGCTGGCCCGGTGGATCCGACGTCGTCGGGGGACCGCCGAGCCCGACGACGCCGTGGCGGCGCAGGACGTGACGAACCCGGCGCGCGGCTAGGGCCCGGACCGGCGCCACTGCGACGAACGAGTGACTCGCGCCCGCCGTCACCCCGGGGCAACATGCGTGCCCTTCACTGTCGCCTCGACCCGTCGTCGCGAAAGGGGTGCCGTGCCGGGACCGATCGAGCGTCTGTCCACCCACGTGCTGGACGTCGCGGCGGGCCGCCCCGCCGAGGGCGTCGGAGTCACGCTCGTCCGCGACGGCGACGCCGTGGAACTGGGTCGGGGCACCACCGACGCCGACGGGCGGGTCGCGCAGCTCAACGACGAGCCCCTCGATCCGGGGGACGTGACGCTGTCCTACGACGTCGCCGCGTACATGACCCGGACCCACGGCACCGTGTTCCACCCGCGGATCACGGTGCACGTCCGCCTCGACGGGGCACGGTCGCACTACCACCTGCCCGTGCTGGCCGGACCGTTCTCCCACACGACCTACCTGGGGAGCTGATCGCGCAGTGGGCTTCGTCCTGGGCACCAACCAGTACGGCAAGGCCGAGGTGCGGCTCGTGCACGTGGACCGCTCCACGCCGAAGCACGTCATCACCGACGTCACCGTCACCAGCCAGCTGATCGGCGACTTCGCCGACACCTTCCACACCGGCTCGAACGCCTCGGTGATCGCGACGGACACGCAGAAGAACACCGTGTACGCGCTCGCCCGCACCGGGGGCGTCGGCGCGATCGAGGAGTTCGCGCTGCGGATGGCCCGGCACTTCGTGGCGCCGGAGCACCCCCAGGTGACCGGCGCCCGCCAGGAGATCGAGCAGTACTCCTGGGACCGGATCGACACCGCCGACGGCCCGCACGACCACGCCTTCGTCCGGGGCGGCACCGAGACCCGCACCGTGGTCGTCACGAAGCACGGCGAGACCGAGACCGTCATCTCCGGTCTCACCGACCTCGTCGTGCTCAAGAGCACCGGCAGCGAGTTCCACGGGTTCCCGCAGGTCGCCTACACCTCGCTGGTGGAGACGACCGACCGCATCCTCGCCACCTCGGTGTCCTCGCGATGGCGCTACGTCGGCACGGACGTCGACTGGGACAAGTCGTTCGCGAGCGTGCGGGCGACGATGCTCGACCGCTTCGCGTCCACCCACAGCCTCTCGCTGCAGCAGACGCTCTACACGATGGGCACCGCCGTGCTGGAGGCTCACCCGGAGATCGCCGAGATCCGGTTCTCGATGCCCAACAAGCACCACTTCCTGGTCGACCTGTCCCCGTGGGGTCTCGAGAACCCGAACGAGGTCTGGTACGCCGCCGACCGGCCGTACGGGTTGATCGAGGCGGCGGTCGGCCGGGACGACGTGCCCGCCGACGAGGCGGCCTGGGCGGGGATCACGGGCTTCTGCTGAGCCGACCCCTCTAGGGTCGGGCGCCGATGCCCCACGATCTCGTCGTGCGTGCCCGCCGGGTGGTCCTGCCCGGCGGGACCGCCCCTGCCGTCGTCACCGTCTCCGCGGGACGGATCACCGCCGTCGCCGACCACGACACCCCCGTCGAGGGACCCGTCGTCGACCTCGCCGACGACGAGGTGCTGCTGCCCGGCCTCGTCGACTCGCACGTCCACGTCGACGAACCGGGCCGCACGCACTGGGAGGGGTTCGCGACCGCCACCGCCGCGGCGGCGGCCGGCGGGATCACCACCCTCGTCGACATGCCGCTCAACTCGATCCCGCCGACGATCGACCCCGAGGCCCTCGCCACCAAGCGCGACGCGGCGCGCGGGCAGGTCGCCGTCGACGTCGCCTTCTGGGGCGGGGCGGTGCCGCTCGTCGACGGCGTCCCGGACCCGTCGGGCCGCGTCGACCCCAGCCGGATGAGGGCCCTGGCGGCGGCCGGGGTGCGCGGCTTCAAGTGCTTCCTCACCGACTCGGGCGTGCCCGAGTTCCCCGCGGTCTCCCACGACGACCTCGAGCTCGCCGCCGCGACCTGCGCCGAGCTCGACCTGCCGCTCGTGGTGCACGCCGAGGACGACGGCGTGCTCTCCGAGTCGCCGCCCGCCGGGGCCGACTACCGCTCGTTCCTCGCCTCCCGCCCGCCCGGGGCGGAGACCACCGCGGTGCTGCGGCTCGCCGCCGTCGCGGCGCGGACAGGGGCCCACCTGCACGTCCTGCACGTCTCCGCCTTCGAGGCCGCGGAGGAGATCGGGGCCGCGCGCGACGCGGGCGTGCGGCTGACCGCGGAGACCTGCCCGCACTACCTCGCGCTCGCCGCCGAGACGATCCCCGGCACCGCGGGCAAGTGCTGCCCGCCGGTGCGCTCGGAGGCCAACCGGGAGCTCCTGTGGGGCGCCCTCGGGGCCGGTCGCCTCGACGCCGTCGTCTCGGACCACTCGCCCTGCCCGCCCGAGCTCAAGGCCGGCGGCTTCGACCGGGCGTGGGGCGGCGTCTCGTCCCTCGAGGTGGCGCTGCGCGTGGTGTGGTCCGGCGCCGGGGCCCGGGGGCACTCCCTCGACGACGTGGTGCGCTGGATGGCCGACGCCCCGGCCCGCCTCGCCGGCCTCGACACGAAGGGGCGCATCGCGGTCGGCCACGACGCCGACCTGCTCGTGTTCGCCCCGGACGAGATCGCCGAGGTCGACCCGGCCGCCCTGCACCACCGCCACCCCGTCACGCCCTACGCGGGGATGGCCCTGCGCGGTGCCGTGCGGCGGGTCTGGTTGCGCGGCGCCACCCCGGGCGCCGGGCGTCTGCTGCCGGAGGAGGACTCATGATCGACCTGGCGTCGCGTGCCGTCGGTGGAGGCGTGGTGGCCGCGAGCGACGAGACGTTCGCCGAGAAGGAGAACCTCGTCGCGGCGGCCGACCCCACCCACGCCGCGCACACGTTCGGGCACAAGGGCCAGCTCTACGACGGGTGGGAGACCCGGCGTCGGCGCGGGGACCTCGACGGCGAGGACTGGGCCGTCGTCCGGCTCGGGCTGCCGGGCGTCGTGCACCGCGTCGTCGTCGACACCGCCTTCTTCGACGGCAACCACCCGGTCTCCGCCGAGGTCGACACGTGCTGGTTCGAGGGCCGGCCCACGCCCGAGCAGGTCGTGGCCGCGCCGTGGGAGCCGCTGTGCGGCACCGACCTCAAGGGCAACACGGCGCACCCGGTCGACGCCGACGTCCCGCGCGCCGCGACGCACGTGCGGCTGCGCATCCGGCCCGACGGCGGGGTCGCGCGGCTCCGGGTGCTCGGGGAGGTCCTCCCCGACGTGCGCCGCTGGCGGGGGATCGGGGTGGACCTCGCCTCCCTCGCGGCGGGCGGGCGCGTGCTCGACGCCTCCAACCGGCACTACTCGCCGCCGGAGAACCTGCTGCTGCCCGGCACGGCCGCGCACATGGGCGAGGGCTGGGAGACCCGCCGTCGTCGGGACGGCGGCTTCGACTGGGTCGACGTCGCGCTCGGCGCCGCCGGCCACGTGCACCAGGCGGTCGTGGACACCACCTACTTCGTCGGGAACGCGCCGGGCACCGTGCGCCTGGTGGGGATCGGCGCCGAGGAGGTCGAGCTCCTGCCCGAGACCCCGGTCCAGCCCGACACCGAGCACTGGTTCGGCGCCGCCGACGGCCTCGACACCGGCCTCGTCGTCGACCGGGTGCGGGTGGAGGTCCGTCCCGACGGCGGGTTCGCGCGGCTGCGGCTGCTCGGCCGGCCGACGCCGGCGGCGGTCGCGGCGGCCGGGGTGCGCCGGTTCGACGGGCTCCCCGCGGCGGTGGCCGAGGAGGTGCTGCTCGGGTGCTGTGCAGCGCCCGGCTGGGCGGCTGCGGTCGCGGCGGGACGGCCGTACGGCTCGCTCGACGCGCTCGTCGCGGCGGCCACGGAGCACGTGCTCGCCCTCGACGACGCCGAGCTCGCGGCCGCCCTCGCCGGGCACGCCCGGATCGGGGCCCCGCGCGACCCCGTCGGCTCCCGGGAGCAGGCGGGGCTCGGCGACGTCGACCGGACCGCGCTCGCCGAGGGCAACCGCGCCTACGAGGAGCGCTTCGGGCACGTCTACCTGGTGCGCGCCGCGGGTCGGTCCGGCCCGGAGATGCTGGCCCTGCTGCGTGAGCGGTTGCGCAACGACGCCGCGACCGAGGGCGGGGTGGTGCGCGCCCAGCTCGCCGAGATCACCGTGCTGCGCCTCGAGGCGCTGTGGACCCCGTGAGCCCCTCCGGTGCAAGCAATGCGTCACCGCTTGCACCCAGTGGCAGGAAAACCACACCGTCGCCGAGTATGTCGACGACGTTTTTCGACGCGCTCGACGACCGGCTCGCCGCCACCGACGCGGCGCTCGACGCCGACGAGGCCGGGCGGGCCCGTCTCGCCGCGCGCGGTCCCGAGCCGGTGCACGTCTGCTACGTGCCCGCCGACCGGGTCACCGCCGACACCGCCCGCACCTGGGGCGACGAGGCGACCGCGCTGCTGGCGCGGTACGCCGACGACCCCGCGCTGCCCGACGTCCTCGGCGTCACCGCCGCCGAGCTGCACGAGGCCCTGCCCCGGGTCGCCCGCACGCTCGCGGAGCGGCCCGTGGCCGACCTGCGCGCCGACCTCGAGGACGGCTTCGGCCATCGCCCCGACGCCGAGGAGGACGCCGCCGCGACCGCGGCGGGCCGTGCCCTCGCCGCGGTCCTGGCGGGGGACCGCGCCCCGCTGCGGGGCGGCCCGCGCGTGAAGTCGGTGGAGCGCGCCACCCGCCGTCGGGGGCTGCGGTCCTGGGCCCTGGTCACCGACGCGTTCCTGACGGCGGGTGGCGACCCGTCGCGGCTGCGCGTCACCCTGCCCAAGGTGTCGGCGCCCGAGCAGGTCACCGCGTTCGTCGCCGCGTGCGCCGCGATCGAGGCGCACCACGGCATCGGGCCGGTGGCGCTCGAGCTGCAGATCGAGACCCCCCGCGGTGCCCAGCGCGTCGACGAGCTGGTCGCCGCCGCCGGGGAACGCGCGGCCGGCCTGCACTACGGCACCTACGACTACTCCGCAGCGCTCGGCATCGCGCCGGACCAGCAGCGGGCCGACCACCCCGCCGCCGAGCACGCCAAGTTCGCCATGCAGCAGGCCGGGGCGGCGGCCGGGGTCCCGGTGTGCGACGGGTCCTGCGCGGTGCTGCCCGTCGGCGACCGCGACGCGGTGCTCGCCGCGTGGCGCATCCAGGCCCGGATCGTGCGCCGCGCCCTGGAACTCGGGATCGGGCAGGGCTGGGACATGCACCCCGGGATGGTGGCGGCGCGGCTCGTCGTCGTGACCGCCTTCCACCGGGCCGGCCTCGACGCGGCGCGCGGGCGACTGCGCGCCTACCGGGCGGGCGCGGCGTCGGGCACCCTCGACGAGCCCGCCACGGAGCGGGCGCTCGTCGGCTTCCTGCGCCGCGGCGTGGCCTGCGGAGCCGTCGACGCCGACGAGGTGGACGACTCCTGAACGTCACACGCGTGGGCGACGGAGCGCCTAGAGTGACCCGTCACGGCACCGTGGCCGGCACCGGTAGGCAGCGATCCACGGGAGGTCCGATGTTCGTCGTGCCCACGGTCGATCTCTCCCCGTACCTCGACGGCGACCCCGGCGCCCGTCCGCGCACCGCCATCGCGCTCGACCACGCCTGCCGCTCCGTCGGCTTCGTGCAGGTCGTCGGGCACGGGGTGCGGCCGCGGGCCGTGGCGGGGCTCGAGGCGGCCCTCGACGCGCTGTTCGCGCTGCCGATGGAGCAGAAGCGGGACCTCGTGGTCACCGACGGCACGAACCGGGGCTACAGCCCGCCGCGCAGCGAGTCGGTGAGTCGCAGCCTCGGCGTGGAGCAGGCGGGCAACATGAACGACTATTTCGAGGCGTTCAACGTCGGGACGGCCGCCGACGGGCCGGACTCCGGCGGCGACGGGAACGTGTGGCCGGACCTGCCCGGGTTCCGCGAGGCGGTCGAGACGTGGACCCGCGAGGCCCGTCGGGTGGTGCGGGCGCTGGCGAGCGCCCTGGGCGACGCCCTCGGCGACCGGGAGGTGCTGCACCGGCTGGCGGACGACCCGGTGCAGGTGCTGCGCCTCAACCACTACGCCCTCGAGGAGCAGGACCTGCCCGACGGGGCCGACCTCTCGGGCATGGGGGAGCACACCGACTACGGCCTGGTCACCGTGCTGTGGGCCGACCGCGTGGCGGGCCTGCAGGTGCTCCACGACGGCACGTGGCACGACGTGCTGCCCGCCGAGGGGGCGCTGCTGGTCAACCTCGGCGACCTCACCGCCCGGCTGACCGGGGACCGCTGGCGCTCGACGCTGCACCGGGTGCGGCCGCCGGTCGAGAACGGCCGCGTCCGGCGGCGACGCTCGGCGGCCTTCTTCCACGACGGGGACCCGGACGCCGTCGTCGAGACCCTGCCCCTCGCCGGCGCCCGGCCCTATCCTGCGACGACGGTGCGGGAGCACCTCGCGCGCAAGCTCGCGGGCAGCCGCGCGGGGACGCTCAACACGACGGCGGGCCGCGAGGCCGCCCGGGTCCGGGAGGCCGCCCAGTGAGCGACGACGAGGGGTTCCTGCGCGAGGCGCTCGCCCTCGCCGAGCAGAACGTCGCCGAGGGCGGCGGTCCGTTCGGGGCCGTCATCGTGGCCGACGGCGTCGTCATCGCCCGCGGCCAGAACCGCGTCACCCGCGACATGGACCCGACCGCGCACGCCGAGGTCACCGCGATCCGCATCGCGTGCCGCGACCGCGGCGACTTCTCGTTGGCCGGGGCCACGCTCTACACCAGCTGCGAACCCTGCCCGCTGTGCGTCGCCGCGTGCCTGTGGGCGCGGCTGGACCGCGTGGTCTTCGCCGCCGACCGGCACGACGCGGCCCGCGGCGGCTTCGACGACCGCGCGTTCTACGAGCTGTTCGCGGCCGACCCCGGCACCTGGCCGACCCGGGTGGAGGCGATGGGCTCGACCCTGGAGCTCGACGCGCAGGCGCCGTTCGAGGCCTGGCTCGCCAAGGGCGACCGGGTGCGCTACTAGGCGGCGCGATGGACCTGCTCACGGTCGAGACCTTCACCCGACCCGCCGACGACGACGGGCTCCGCGCGCTCCTGCCGACCCTCGGCCCCGACCGGACGCCGCTCGGCGGCGGGTCGTGGCTGTTCTCGGTGCCGCAGCCCCACCTCGTCGGTCTCGTCGACCTCACCGCGCTCGGCTGGGAACCCGTCGTCGCGGACGCCGGGGGGCTCACGCTCGCGGCCACCGCCACCCTCGCGACCCTCGCCGACCTCGACCCGTCGTCGTACCCGGAGTGGCCCGCCGTGGCGCTCTTCGCCGGCTGCTGCGAGGCCCTCGTGGGCTCGCGCAAGATCTGGCACACCGCCACGGTCGGCGGCAACGTGTGCCTCGCGCTGCCTGCGGCGCCGATGGTCACCCTCGCCGCGGTGCTCGACGGGGAGGCGACGATCTGGACGCCCGGCGGCGGGTCGCGGCGCGCGCCGGTCGTCGACCTCGTCGTCGGCGCGCAGCGCACGTCGCTCGCACCCGGCGAGGTGCTGCGCGCGATCGCCCTCCCCGCGGCCGCGCTGCGCGCCCGCACCGCGCTGCGCCGGGCGTCGCTGTCCCCGCTCGGCCGCTCGGCGTCCCTGCTGGCGGGGCGCCGCGGTCCCGACGGCGGGTTCGTCCTGGCCGTGACCGCGGCGCTGCCCCGGCCCGCCGTCCTGCGCTACGACGACGTGCCGCCCGCCGGCACGCTGGCGGCCGACGTCGAGGCGCTCGGGGACGCCCACGGCTGGTACGACGACCCGCACGGGACGCCCGCGTGGCGGCGGGCGATGACGCTGCGCGGCGCCGAGGAGATCCGCCGGGAGCTGGGGGAGGGGCGATGACCACCGTCGACGGGACGCCGGTCCCGGCCCCGCCGCGGGCGGGGCAGTGCCTGCGCACCTACCTGCGCGACCACGGCCACCACGCCGTCAAGAAGGGCTGCGACGCGGGGGACTGCGGCGCCTGCACCGTGCTGGTCGACGGCACCCCCGTGCACTCCTGCCTCTACCCCGCCGTGCGCGCGGCGGACGCCGCGGTGACCACGGCGGCCGGGCTGCCCGAGGGACCCGACGACCCGCGCCCGCGGTTCGCGGCGGCGGCCGGGTTCCAGTGCGGCTTCTGCACGCCGGGGATGGTCGTCACGGCGGTGGGCCTGGCCGAGCGCGTGGCCGACCCCGAGCGGCGGGCCCGCGCGCTGCAGGGCAACCTGTGCCGCTGCACCGGCTACCGCGCGATCGCCGACGCGCTCGACGGGCGGAGCGCGGTGGACGCCGGACCGGTGGGTGCCCCCGCGCCGGCCCCGGCCACCGAGCGGGTCGTGCGCGGCACCGAGCGCTACACCCTCGACGGCGAGCCGCCCGCCGGGACCGCGCACCTCGTCGTCGTCCGGAGCCCCCACGCGCACGCGCGGATCACGCGCCTCGACACGTCCGCGGCGCGGGCGCTGCCCGGCGTCCTCGCCGTGCTCACCCACGAGAACACGCCCGCCACGCTCTTCTCCACCGCCCGCCACGAGAGCCGCCTCGACGACCCGGACGACACCCGCGTGCTCGACGACGTCGTCCGGTTCCACGGCCAGCGCGTCGCCGCCGTCGTGGGCACCGACCTGGCCGCGGCGGAGGCCGGGGCGCGCGCCGTCCTCGTCGAGTACGCCCCCCTGCCTCCGGTGCTCGACCCCGAGACCGCCCGCGACGCGCCGCCGATCCACCCGGAGAAGGCCGGGAGCCGGATCGCGGACCCGGCGCGCAACGTCGTCGCCGCGCTGCACGAGGGCGTCGGCGACCTCGCGACCGGGATCGAGGAGGCCCGGGCGGCGGGCGGCGCCGTCGTCATGGGGACGTGGCGGACCGGGCGCGTCTCGCCCGCCTCGCTGGAGACCCACGCCAGCCGGGCGTGGACCGACGCCGACGGCCGGCTCGTGGTGCTCACCTCGACCCAGGTGCCGTTCCTCGTCCGCGACGAGCTCGCCCGCCTGCTCGAGCGGCCCGCCGGCTCGGTCCGGGTGCGCACCGCCCGCGTCGGCGGCGGGTTCGGCTCCAAGCAGGAGATGCTGACCGAGGACCTCACCGCGCTCGCGACGCTGGCCGTCGGGCGCCCGGTGCAGTGGGAGCTGACGCGCACCGAGTCGCTCACCGCCACCCCCACCCGCCACCCGATGCGCGTGGCGGTGACGGCGGCGGCCCGGCCCGACGGGACGCTCACGGCCCTCGGTATCGACGTCCTCTCCGACGCCGGGGCGTACGGCAACCACTCGCCGGGCGTGATGTTCCACGGCTGCCATGAGTCGATGGCCCTCTACCGCGCGCCGCACAAGCGGGTCGACGCGGAGGCCGTCTACACCACCACCCCGCCCTCCGGCGCGTTCCGCGGGTACGGCCTCGGGCAGGTGCAGTTCGCGATCGAGTCGGCCCTCGACGACCTCGCCCGCGAGCTGGGCCTCGACCCCTTCGAGCTGCGACGACACGCCGCCGTGCGGCCCGGCGACCCGTTCGTCGCCTCCGCCGACCCGGCCGAGCACCCCGACGACCTGGCGTTCGGTTCCTACGGCCTGCCCGAGTGCCTCGACCTCGCCCGGGAGGCGCTCGCCCGCGACGGGGACCCCGCGCCGACCGGCTCGACGTGGCGCGTGGGCGAGGGGATGGCGGCGGCGATGATCGCCACCATCCCGCCGCGCGGTCACCGGGCGCGGGCCGTCGTGGCCCTCGACGCCGGGCGCTACCGGGTGCGGGTCGGCACCGCCGAGTTCGGCAACGGCACCGCCACCGTGCACTCCCAGATCGCCGTCACCGCGCTCGGCGCCCGGCCCGACCAGGTGGAGCTCCACGGCGGCGACACCGACGCCGTCGACGTCGACACCGGCGCGTTCGGCTCCACCGGCACGGTGGTCGCCGGGACGGCGGTGGCCCGCGCGGCGGCGGCCCTCGCCGGCGAGCTGCGCGACAAGGCCGCGGCCCGGCTCGGGGTCGCGCCCGCCGACTGCACGCTCGGCCCGGACGGCGTCACCGCCGCGGACGGCCGCCGGGTCGACCTGGCCGACCTCTCCGGGGCCCGCGGCGAGGGCGCGCACGGCGGCTCCCCGCGGTCGGTCGCCTTCAACGTCCACGCGGTGCGGGTCGCCGTCGACACCGCCACCGGGGAGGTCCGCGTCCTGCGCTCGGTGCACGCGGCCGACGCGGGCGTCGTCGTCAACCCGCAGCAGTGCCGCGGCCAGGTCGAGGGCGGGGTCGCCCAGGGGATCGGGACCGCGCTGTACGAGGAGATCCGGCTCGACGACGACGGCCGCGTCACCACCCGCGTGCTGCGCGACTACCACCTGCCCCAGTTCGCCGACGTGCCGCGCACCGAGGTGCTCTTCGCCGACACCGTCGACGCCCTCGGTCCGTTCGGGGCGAAGTCGATGAGCGAGTCGCCCTACAACCCGGTGGCCCCGGCGATCGCCAACGCGATCCGGGACGCGACCGGCGTCCGGCCGCGCCGGCTGCCGATGACCCGCGACCGGGTGTGGGAGCTCTGCCGGGAGGCCGACCTCCCCGGGTAGGTCGGACATGGGCGCCGGTTCGTCCGGCCGGCGTAGCGCTCCAGGTGACGAGTCCGTTCCGCCCGGTGACGTCACGTCTGCGAACGGTGCACGAAACGCGCATGTCACGCGGCCTTCCTAGGTTCCCTGCCGCGCCGCCCGAGCCCGGGTCCGGCCGCCCCCCACCCTGGAGGTCACGTGCCCCCGACCGCCGGTCCACTCCTCGGCCGCCGATCCTTCCTCCGCTGGTCCGGGATGGCCGCCGGTGCCCTCGGCGGCGGCGCCCTGCTCGCCGCGTGCGGTGGCGGCTCGGACTCCGGGGCCGCTCCCGCCGCGCCGGGCTCGAACCAGTACGGCCGGGTGGCCCTGCAGCTGTCGTGGATCAAGAACACCGAGTTCAACGGCGAGTACATGGCCGACTCGAAGGGCTACTACCGGGAGGCGGGCTTCGAGGGGGTGGACCTCCTCGCCGGCGGCTCGGCCTCCACGGGCGTCGAGACCAACCTCGTCTCCGGCAAGTGCTGGGCGGGCCTGTCCGCGCCCGTGATCACCGCGCCCGCCATCCTGCAGGGCGCCCCGCTGAAGATCGTCGGCGCGACGTACCAGAAGAACCCGTTCTGCATCGTCTCGGCGGCCACCAAGCCGATCGCCACCCCGCAGGACATGGTCGGGAAGAAGATCGGCGTCCAGGACTCCAACGACCAGGTGTGGAACGGCCTGCTCAAGGCGAACAGCATCGACCCGGCGTCGATCAACCGGGTGCCGGTGCAGTTCGACCCCTCGGTGCTGACCACCGGCGAGGTCGACGGCTACCTCGGCTACATCACCAACGAGCCGAACACGCTCAAGGTCAAGGGCTTCGCCACGCAGTCGTTCCTGTTCGCCGACCACGGCCTGCCGCTGGTGGCGGAGACGGTCACGGTGCTGCAGGAGACGATCGACAACGAGCGGGAGAAGCTCAAGGCGTTCCTGCGCGCGGAGATCCGCGGCTGGAAGGACGCCGTGGCGGATCCGGGCGCCGCCACCCGGCTCGCCGTCGGGAACTACGGCAAGGACCAGAACCTCGACTACGCGGAGCAGCTGCTCGAGGCGACCGACCAGAACGGCCTCGTCGTGTCCGACGAGACGCGGACCAACGGGTTGTTCACGATCTCCGACCGGCCTGTCGAGGAGAACCTGCAGGCGCTGCGCCTCGCCGGGAGCGCGGTGTCGAAGGAGCAGCTGTTCGACCTGTCGCTGATCTCCGAGGTCTACGCCGCCGACCCGAGCCTGAAGAGCTGATGACGACGAGCGAGACCGCACGGCCGGCGCCCGCCCACCCCCGACCGCCGGGCACGGGCCTGGACCTGACGGGGCTGACGAAGACCTTCGGCACCGGGCGGAAGGCCACCCGCGCGCTGGACGAGATCGACCTGCGCACGGCCGAGGGCTCGTTCCTGTCGCTGCTCGGTCCGTCCGGCTGCGGGAAGTCGACGGTGCTGCGGATCCTCGCGGGGCTGGAGGAGCCCACGTCCGGGCAGGCGCTCGTCACCGGCCGCACCCCCTCCGAGCTGCGGCGGTCCGGCGGCCTCGGAGTGGCGTTCCAGGACGCCGCGCTGCTGCCCTGGCGCTCGGTCGTCGCGAACATCCGGCTCCCGCTGCAGGTCTCGGGGGTGCGGCCGTCGAAGGACCCGGATGAGCTGGTGGCCGACCTCGTCGCGCTGGTCGGGCTGGAGGGCTTCGAGTCCGCCCGGCCCGCCCAGCTCTCCGGCGGCATGCGGCAACGCGTCTCCATCGCCCGCGCGCTGGTGCTCGAGCCGGAGGTCCTCCTGCTCGACGAGCCCTTCGGCGCGCTCGACGACATGACCCGCCAGCGGCTCAACCTGGAGCTGCAGCGCATCTGGAGCACGCAGGCCGCGACCACGTTGATGGTGACCCACGGGATCGCCGAGGCGGTGTTCCTGTCCGACCAGGTCGCCGTGATGAGCCCGCGGCCCGGTCGGGTCGTCGAGGTGGTCGACATCGACCTGCCGCGGCCGCGGACCCCGGAGATGATGCGGACGCCGGAGTTCCACGCCCTCCACGACCGGCTCTCCGAGCTGCTGTTCGGCCGCTCCGGGGAGCCCGCGTGACCCGCCCGTGGCTCGGCGGCGCGATCGGCACGCTCGCGATCGTCGCCGTCTGGTGGCTGCTGGCCGCCACCCTGTTCGCGTCGAACGGCGCCGTGCCGACCCCGCCCGCCGTCGTCGCGAGCGTGGTCGACGACGGGTGGGGCTTCTACTCGGTGCACCTCGCGGCGACGGTGTCGGAGGCGGCGCAGGGGTTCCTGTGGGGCAACGGGCTCGCGATCGGCCTGGCCCTGGTCGTGGTCCTGCTGCCGTGGCTGGAGTCGGTCGTCGTGAACATCGCGGTGATCAGCTACTGCCTGCCGATCCTCGCCATCGGCCCGATCGTCACGGTCGTGTTCGGCGGGCGGACCCCGATGATCGTGCTCGCCGCGATCTTCTGCTTCTTCACCACGGTGATCGGGACGCTGCTCGGGCTGAACTCCGCCGACCGCACCTCGCTCGACGTCGTCACCGTGTACGGCGGGGGGCGCTGGTCGCGGCTGCGGCACGTCCAGCTCATCTCGGCCGTCCCCGCCGTGCTGGCCGCCCTGCGGATCGCCGCCCCGTCGGCGCTGCTGGGCGCGATCATCGGGGAGTACCTCGGCGGCGTCGACACCGGCCTCGGCGTGGCGATGACGATCTCGCAACAGCAGTACCTCGTGTCGCGGACGTGGGGGCTCGCCCTGGTGTCCGGGCTCGTCGCGGGCCTCGCCTACGTGGCGATCGGCCTGCTCTCGCGGGTCGCGGCGCCGTGGGCCCGCGGCGGCGCGACCGACGTGGCGCTGGCCTAGGAGGATCGATGACGCTCGTGGAGTCGCCGGCGGCGACGGGACCGGCCGCTCCACCGGCCGTCGGGCCGGCACCGGGCCGGGGCGGGGGTGCGCTGCGCCTGCTCGGGCGCCGGCTCCTGCCCGTCGGGGCCTCGATCGTCGCGGTCCTCGTCCTGTGGACCGCGTTCCTGCAGGTCTTCGGCATCCGGCGGGTGATCGGGAAGACGCCGCTCGACGTGTGGGGCTGGCTCGTCACCGCCCCCCAGGCCGTTGCCAACCGCGGCGTCGTGTTCGGCAACCTGGGCATCACCCTGCGCGACGCCGGGATCGGCTACGTCGCCGGTCTGGTCGCCGCGCTCGCCGTCGCCATGGTGTTCGTGCTGTCCCGCTCGGTCGAGCAGGCGCTGATGCCGGTGGCCACGCTGCTGCGCTCGGTGCCGCTCGTGGCGATGACCCCGATCATCGTGCTGGCGTTCGGGCGGACCCTCGGCGCGGTCGCGGTGATCGGCGCGATCGTGGTCTTCTTCCCGGCGCTGGTGACCCTCGTGTACGGGCTGCGGTCCGCGTCGGTCCAGGCCCAGGAACTGGTTGCCGTGTACGGCGGGACCCGGTGGACCCGGCTGCGCCTGGTCATGCTGCCCTCGGCCGCGCCGGCGTTCTTCGCGGCGGCCCGGCTCGGGGTCCCGGGGGCGCTCGTCGGCTCGCTCATGGCGGAGTGGCTCGCGACGGGCGAGGGCATCGGCGCCGCGCTGCTCAAGGCGATGGGCGGGTTCCGCTACCTCGAGATGTGGTCGTCGGTCGCCGTCGTGACGGCGGTGTCGATCCTCGCCTACGCCCTCGTCGGGGTCGTCGAGTCGGTGGTGCTGGCGCGGATGGGCCTGGACTAGAGCTGCAGGGCCGCGAGGCCCGCGACGAGGGCAAGGCCTCCGAGCGCCACGTACCCGGCCGGGAACCCGCCGACCAGCTCGGCCACGAGGACCCCGCCGGCCGGAGCGAGCGCGATCGCCACCGTGGTGGGCGCCGTGAAGACGCCGTTGACGCGCCCGAAGGAGATCGTGCCCCACCGGTCGGCGACCACCGAGGCCTGCAGCAACGTGTGCATCCCGCGGCAGGCCCCGGCCAGGACCGCCACGGCGATCACCAGCCACACCGGGCCGGGCAGCACCCCGACGAGCACCACCAGCGCGCCGCCGACGGCGAGGACCGCCGCGACCCGCGCGGCCGGGCCGGTGCGCCGGGCCAGCGGCCCGTAGAGCAGCCGCCCGGCCACCTGTCCGGCCCCGATGAGGCCCAGGCCGATCGCGGCGAGGTCGAGCGAGGCGCCGCGCGCCTCGAGCAGGCCGACCAGGTTGATCGTCGCCGAGTACAGCCCGAACCCCGCGAGCGCCATCACCGCGGCGAGCCCGAGGAAGCGCGGCGAGCGGAGGACGGAGCGCGCCGTGTCCTCCGCGGTGCCGGGCGCGGCGACGGCGGCCGTCCAGGGGACGCGCAGGAACACCGCGTGCAGCGGGACGGTGACGACGGCCAGGACCAGGGCGAGGACCAGGTAGGCGTCCCGCCACGACAGGGCCCCGACCAGGGCGGCGGTGAGCGGGGCGAACACCGTGGAGGCGAACCCCGCCACGAGGGTCACGGTGGTCAGCGGGCGCAGCCGGTCCGGGCCGTACCAGCCGGTGATCGCGGCGAAGGCCGGCGGGTAGAACGTCGCGGCCTGGCCCACACCGACGAGCGCCCAGGCGAGGTAGAACACGGCGAGGCCGGGCGCGAGGGCCACCGCCACCAGGCCGAGAGCCCCGACCACCGAGCCCGTCGTCATGACCCGGCGGGGCCCGAACCGGTCGAGCAGCCGCCCCACGACCACCCCGACGAGGGCGGAGACGATCGCGCCCAGCGAGAAGGCCCCCACGGCCGCCGTCGACGACCACCCGGTGTCGGCGGTGATCGGACCGAGCAGGACGGGGAAGGCGTAGTACAGGGTGCCCCAACTCGTGATCTCGGTGGCGCAGAGCGCCACCAGGCCCCGTCCGCGAGCGTCCATCGCCCGCGGACGGTGCCACAGTGCGGGTCGGATCAGGAGGCCTCGACCTTCGGCATGATGTCGTTCTTGATCCGCTTGAGGTCGTCGAGCGTCTTCGAGGTGGGCACGTCGGTGAACGGCGGCCAGATCAGCGGCATCGTCATGCCCGCCTCCTTGTAGGCCTTGAGGCGGTCGGTGAGCTGCGCCTCGGTGCCCACGAGCAGGTTCGACGGGACGCCGACGTCCGACTGGTCGGTCTCGGTGTCGGTGATGACCGTCCAGATCATCGAGCAGATCTCGAGGTCCTTCGAGCGCTTCTCCGAGCCGATGGCCTCGAACTGCTCGTCGATCGCCTGGATCCACTTGCCGAGGGTGGCCGGCGAGTCCTGGATGCCGATCCAGCCGTCGAGGTCGTACTTGGTGATCCGCTTCGCCGAGCGCAGCGGGTCCTTGAGGCCGGACATGAAGATCGGCGGCCGCGGCTGCTGGACCGGCTTCGCGCCGAACCCGGCGGGCTCGAAGTCGGCGAACTCGCCGTGGTATTCGAAGTGCTCGTTCGCCCAGACGCCCTGCATGATCTCGATCGACTCGCGCACGTGCTTGTGGCGCTTCGGGAAGATGTGCGCGGCGCTCGCAGCGGCGAACTCCTCGGGCATCCACCCGGATCCGACGCCGACGTTGAGCCGCCCGTTCGACAGGTGGTCGATGGTGGCGAGCTCTGCGGCCAGCACGCCGGGCGCGCGGAACGGCGTGTCGATGATGCTCATCCCGATGCGGACCTTCGACGTCTTCGCCGCGAGCCAGGGGATGAGCGGGAAGCCCTGCAGCCAGTTGCCGGTGGACTCGACGGGCAGGGCGTTCGGCAGCCCGTCCATCATCCCGAACGAGTACTGGAGCTGCCCCCGGTCGGAGGCCTCGGGGACGATGATCCGGTCCAGCGTCCAGACCGAGTCGAAGTCGAGGTCCTCGGCGAGCTGGGTGAGATCCTCGAGCTCCTTCACCGTGATCTGCGTGCGGAAGTTCGGCAGGTAGAGGGCGAGTTTCATGTCGTGGGTCCTCCTGGCGGTCGGTCCGTTCGGGATGACGTGGGGCGCGGGGCGCGGCGACCGCGAGCCGGTCGCGACACTGCCTCGGCACCGTCCACCATGGGTGACCCGCCTCACAACAGGCACAACGCTTTCTCAACGTCAGCACAACTGACCGGCGCGCGACCGGTCGGCCCTTGTCCGGCGGCGGTGCCGCCCGGCACGATCGACGATCAGTCAGCGGAGGGGGTCGCCGTGGACCCGAACGTCGCCCCGCGGGTGCTCGTCGTCGACGACGACGAGGCCGTGCGGACGGTCGCGTCGTGGCAGTTGGAGTCCGACGGGTTCGCCGTCGACCAGGCCGGGGACGGTGCCGCCGCCCTGGCCGCGATCGACGGCACCCCGCCGGACCTGGTGGTGCTCGACCTGACGATGCCCGGCGTCGGCGGGCTCGACGTGCTGCGCCGGGTCCGCGCGGCGCCGGCCACCGAGGCGCTGCCGATCATCGTGCTGTCCGGGCGCAGCGGGGAGACCGACCGCATCGTCGGGCTGGACCTCGGCGCCGACGACTACCTGGTCAAGCCGTTCTCGCCCGGCGAGCTCGCCGCCCGGGTCCGGTCGGTGCTGCGCCGCTCCCGGCCCGCCGCCCCGGTCGTCGCGGGGGACCTGACGCTCGACGTCGCGGCCCGCGAGGTCCGGCTCGACGGCGAGGCCGTGGAGCTGACCGCGCGGGAGTTCGACCTGCTCGCGTTCCTCGTCGCCCACCCGCGCCAGGTGTTCTCGCGGGCCCAGCTGCTCTCGCAGGTCTGGCGCAGCGAGGGATGGCAGGGGGAGGCCACCGTCACCGAGCACGTGCACCGGCTGCGGCAGAAGCTGCGCCCCGACCCGGCGGCCCGCCCGCGCATCCGCACGGTGCGCGGCGTCGGCTACCAGCTCGACCCGTGAGCGACACCGACGTCCTGCTCGGCCACCAGCACCGGATCCTCGAGCTGCTCGCGGGCGGGGCCGAGCGCGGCGAGGTGCTCGAGGCCGTCACGCGCTCGCTCGAGGAGCTGATCCCGGGCAGCCGCTGCTCGATCCTGGTGCTCGACCCGCTCGCGGGCACGCTGCACCACGGGGCGGCGCCCTCGTTGCCGCCGGCCTACTCGGCGGCGATCGACGGGATGGCGATCGGGGACGACGCCGGGTCCTGCGGCACCGCCGCGCACACCGGGGAGGCCGTGGTCGCCGAGGACGTGGCCGTCGACCACCGCTGGCGGCGCTACCGCGAGCTGGCGCTGCCGCACGGGCTCGGTTCGTGCTGGTCGAGCCCGATACGGCTCGGTCGCGCGGACCGGGAGGACGCAGTCCTCGGCACGTTCGCGGTCTACCACCAGGCGGGCCACCGGCCCGACGAGCGCGAGCGGCGCCTCGTCGCCCGCTTCACCGACCTGGCGGCGCTCGCCCTGGAGCACGACCGGCTCTACGGCGCGCTCGCCCAGAGCGAGGAGCGGTTCCGGCGGGCGTTCGAGGACAACGCCGTCGGGATGGCCCTCACCGACCTCGACGGCCGGTTCCTCAAGGTCAACCCGGCCCTCGCCCGGATGCTCGGGCGTGACGCGGGCGACCTGCTCGTCGCGGACCTGTCCGCGGTGGTGCGCCGGGAGGACCGGGCCGGGGCCCGGCTCCTGCTGCGCTCGCTGGCCGGGCGCGGTGGTCCGGCGGTCTTCGGGACCCCCGGCCCCGGGCCGCTCGAGGTCACCCTCGTCCGCGCCGACGGCACCACCCTGATCGCCGCGCTCTCGGCCTCCGTCGTCGGGTCCGGCGCGCGCCGGCACCTCAGCCTCAACGTCGTCGACGTCACCGCGCGCCGCGCCGCGCAGCGCGACCGCATCGCGCGCCGCGAGGCCGAGCTCGCCGCGCGCGTCGCCGAGGACGCGAGCCGGGCCAAGTCCGAGCTGCTCTCCACGCTCTCGCACGAGCTGCGCACGCCGCTGCAGGCGATCATCGGGTTCGCCGAGCTGCTCGGGACCCTCGACCTGCCCCCGGAGCGGCGCGGGGCCGCGCTCGGCCACATCGACTCCGCCGCGCGCCACGTCCTCGACCTCGTCGGCGACGTCCTCGACCTCGCCCGCCTCGAGGCGCGGGCGCTGCCGCTCTCGCCCGCCCCCGTCGACGTGGGGGCGGTGATCGCCGAGGTGACGGCGCTGCTGGCGCCGCTCGCCGCGGACCGGGGGATCACGGTCCGCCTTCCCGACGCCGGGTGCGCCGGCGCCTACTGCGACCGCCGCCGGCTGCGACAGGTGCTGATCAACCTCGTGACCAACGGCATCCGCCACAACCACCTCCGCGGCTGGGTCGAGGTCACCGCCCACGAGGACGACGAGGACGTGGTCCTCGCCGTCCGGGACGGCGGGCCGGGGATCGCGCCGGCGCTCATGGACCGGCTCTTCGTGCCGTTCGACCAGCTGGGCGTCGACGCCGGCGGCTCCGGGCTGGGGCTCGCCCTCGTCCGTGGGCTGGTCGAGGCCATGTCGGGCACGGTGGGCGTCTCCAGCACCCCGGGGGAGGGGACCACGGTCACCGTGCGGCTCCCCGCCGCCGTCGATGCGGTCGCCGGTGTGGCGGGCGTACGTTCGGGTGGTGGGTGATCACATGCAGACGCAGCCGGGGGCGAGCGCCGCGACGGGGGTCGAGGAGGTCGTTCCGCTCCTCGCCGCCCGCGGCGAGGAGCTGGAGGCGCTGCTCGGCCGCGCGGCCCGCCGTCGGGACGAGCACCTGGCGTACGAGGGCCGCGCGGGCCTGGTCACGTACAGCCCCAAGGTGTTCGTGCCGCTGACCCGGCTGTGCCGCGACCGCTGCCACTACTGCACGTTCGCCACCGTCCCGGGCCGGCTGCCCGCGGCGTACCTGGAGCTCGACGAGGTCCTCGACATCGCGCGGGCGGGCGCCGAGCAGGGGTGCACCGAGGTGCTGTTCACCCTCGGGGACCGCCCCGAGGCGCGGTGGCGCGCGGCCGGCGACTGGCTCGCCGCGCGGGGCCACCGCTCGACGATCGACTACGTCCGGGCGGCCGCACAGGCCGTGCTCGACGAGACCGGGCTGCTCCCGCACCTCAACCCCGGCGTGATGACCCCCGACGAGCTGGCCGTGCTGCGGTCCGTCGCGCCGTCGATGGGGATGATGCTGGAGTCCACGTCGACGCTGCTGATCGAGCCGGGTGGCGCCCACTTCGGGTCGCCCGACAAGGACCCCGCGGTGCGCCTGGCCGCCATCGCCGACGCCGGGCGGGCCCGCGTGCCGTTCACCACCGGCATCCTCGTCGGGATCGGGGAGACGCTGCGCGACCGCGCCGAGTCGCTGCTCGCCCTGGCCCGGCTCGCCGACGAGTACGGGCACGTCCAGGAGGTCATCGTCCAGAACTTCCGCGCGAAGCCGGACACCGCGATGCGCGGCGAGCCGGACGCGGAGTTCGACGAGTTCGTCGCGGCGGTCGCCGTCGCCCGGCTGCTCATGCCGCTCGGCGTCACCGTGCAGGCGCCGCCGAACCTGGCCGGTGAGCTGGGGGACTCCGACGACGCCGCCGCGGACCAGGCGCTGCTGCTGCGCGCCGGGATCGACGACTGGGGCGGCGTCTCGCCCGTCACCCCCGACCACGTGAACCCCGAGCGCCCCTGGCCGGGCCTCGACGCGCTGGCGGCCGTCACCGCCCGGGCCGGCTTCGAGCTGCGCCCGCGCCTCACCGTCTACCCGCGCTACCAGCGCGAGGCCGGGTGGATCGACCCGGCCGTCGCACCCGTCGTCGGGAAGCTGGCGGACGCGGACGGGCTGGCGGAGACGCAGCGCAGCGCCGCTCGACCCGTCGAGTTGGCGCCGCGGTGAGGTCCTGGCTGCGGGTGGCCCGGGACGATCCCGCCGGCCTTCCCGACGACGGGTACGAGGCGCTGCTGGGTGCCGACGGCGACGAGCTCGACGAACTGTGCGCCCTCGCCGACGCCGTCCGGCACCGGACGGTCGGTGACGACCTCACCGTGGTCGTCAACCGCAACCTCGACCCGGCCCTCGTCGTGAAGCCCGAGCACCTCGACGCGCTCGTCGACGAGGCGTGGTCGCTGGGCGCCACCGAGGTGTGCCTGCAGGGGCCGCTGCCCGACGAGGCCGGCGCGGACGCGGCGGTCGAGCTGGTCGGGCGGATCACCGACCGGGCGCCGCTGCACGTCCACGCCTTCCGGCCCGCCGAGGTCGAGGCGGCCGCCGCCCGCCGCGGGTCGACCCCGGAGGCGTTCCTGACGGCGGCCCGCGCGGCCGGCCTGGGCTCGGTGCCCGGCACCGCCGCGCGCATCCTCGACGACGGGATCCGCGCGACCCTCACCGGCGGCACGGACATCCCCGCCGCCCGCTGGACCGAGCTCATCCGCACCGCCCACCGGGTCGGGCTGCGCTCCACCGCCACGATCGTCTACGGCCACGTCGAGACGCCCGCGCAGCAGGTCGCGCACCTGCGGGCGCTGGCGGCGATCCAGGACGGGACCGGCGGGTTCACCGAGCTCATCGCGATGCCGCTGGTCGACGTGCCGCCCGGCGTCGACGCCCGGGGCGCGACCCCGCGGGAGACGCGGGCCCTGCACGCGGTCGCCCGGCTGCTGCTGCACGGGCGGATCGACCACGTGCAGGCGGCGTGGCCGAAGCTCGACCGCGACACGGTGCTCGCCGTGCTGCGCGGTGGCGCGGACGACCTCGGCGGGCTCCTGCTCGACGGCGACCTCGACCCGGGCGCGGGACCGGAGTCCGGCCGGACGCTCACCGCCGCGGACGTGCACGACATCGCGGGGGCCCTGGGCCGTCCCGTGCGGCAGCGCACGACGCTCTACGGCGAGGTGGGGCCGGAGCGGGTGACGCTGCGATGACCGACGACTCCGTCGAGGTCGCGATCGTCGGGGCGGGCTTCGCGGGGCTCGGACTGGCGATCCGGATGCGGCGGCAGGGCCGGCACGACTTCGTGCTGCTCGAACGCGCCGACGACGTCGGTGGCACCTGGCGCGACAACCGCTACCCGGGCGTGGCCTGCGACGTCCCCTCGCACCTGTACTCGTTCTCGTTCCGTCCGGCGCCGGACTGGTCGCGCGTGTACGCGCCGGGCGCGGAGATCCAGCAGTACCTGCGCACCGCCGCGGCCGAGGAGGGCGTCGCCGGCCACGTCCGGTTCGGCGCCGAGATGCGGCGGGCGCGCTGGACGGGGGACCGGTGGGAGATCCGGACCGCGTCCGGCGTCGTCCGGGCCCGGGTGCTCGTGCTCGCGGCCGGCCGCCTCACCGAGCCGCGGCTGCCGGACATCCCCGGCCTCGACACGTTCGACGGGCCCGTGGTGCACACCGCCCGCTGGGATCCGGCCACTCCGGTGGACGGTCGGCGCGTGGGCGTCGTGGGCACCGGGGCCTCGGCGGCCCAGGTGATCCCGCAGCTCGCCGACCGGGCCGCGGAGCTCGTCGTCCTGCAGCGCACCCCGACGTGGGTGGTGCCGCGGGGTGACCGCGCCTACACCGCCGAGGAGCGCGCCCGCTTCACCGCCGACCCCGGCGCCGCCCGCCGGCTCCGCGAGGACATCTTCGACGAGGCCGAGCGGGGGATCGCGGCGCGCCGTCGGGTGCGCCCCGCGATCGACGAGCTGCGGGCGCGCGCCCGGACCCACCTGGAGGCCCAGGTCACCGACCCCGACCTGCGTCGACGGCTCGCACCCGGCTACGAGATCGGCTGCAAGCGGGTCGTCCTGTCCGACGAGCTCTACCCCGCCCTCGACCGCCCGCACGTGACGCTGGAGGACTCGGCGCTGGTCGCGGTGGACGGGTCGACGGCGGTCGCCGCGTCGGGCCGCCGTCACGAGCTCGACGTCCTCGTGCTCGCCACCGGCTTCCACAGCACCCGCCAGCCCTACGCGGACCGCGTGCACGGCCGCGGCGGGACGCTGGCGCAGCACTGGTCGGACGGGATGAGCGCGTTCGCCTCGACCGCGGTGCACGGTTTCCCGAACATGTTCGTGCTCGACGGCCCGAACGCGAGCCTGGGGCACAACTCCGCCGTCTACATGATCGAGACCCAGATCGACTACGTGCTCGGCGCGCTCGCCCATCTCGACGGGGCCGGTGGTCTGCTCGAGGTGTCGGCGGCGGCGGAGCGCGAGTACGTGCGCGACGTCGACCGCGCCGCCCGCGACACGGTGTGGCTGCGTGGCGGGTGCCGCAGCTGGTACGTCGACGAGGCCAGCGGGCGCCTCACGCTGCTGTGGCCGGGATCGGCCCGCTCGTTCCGCGAGCGCAACGCCCGGTTCGACCCCCGCCCCTATCTCGGTACCACCGGGGCCGCGACGGCGTGATCGTCCCGTGCGCGGGGTAGGTGACTCCCCGACGTGCAGTCGGGGAGATGAGGGCGGATGTCGGCGACCATCTACGGGACGGCGGAGCCGGCCCCGAAGACGAAGTTCGAGGAGATCCGCGAGCGCCATCCGTGGCTCGACCACCTGGTCCGGGCCGGGACGCGGTACACCGAGAAGCACGGCGACCACTACGCGGCGGCGATCACGTTCTTCTCGATCCTCGCGCTGGTGCCGCTGCTCATGGTGGCGTTCGCGGCCCTGGCGTTCGTGCTCGTGAACAACCAGGCACTGCTCGATCGGTTCTCGACGGGCATCACCCAGGCCGCCCCGCCCGGGCTGGGGGACCTGCTCAACGGCGTCATCAAGCAGGCGATCGAGCAGCGCAAGGCGGTCGGGATCGTCGGTCTGCTCGGTGCGCTCTTCTCCGGGCTCGGCTGGATGAGCAACCTGCGCGAGGCGCTGTCGGAGCAGTGGGACCAGCGCGGTGAGCCGCCGACGGTCGTCAAGCGCTACCTCGGCGACCTGTTCGCCATGATCGGGCTCGGGCTGGCGCTCGCCGTGTCCTTCGCGGTCACCGCGATCGCCACCGGCGCGTCCAACGCGGTCGCGGAGTTCCTCGGGCTCGCCGACCAGACCTGGGTGAAGGTCGTGCTGTTCCTCGCCGGGGTCGTCGTGACCCTCGTGGCGAACTGGTTGGTGTTCCTCTGGGTCATCGCCCGCCTGCCCCGCGAACCCGTGACCCTGAGCTCGGCCGGCCGCGCCGCGATCCTCGCCTCCGTCGGGTTCGTGGTCCTCCAGCAGGTCATGGCCGTCTACATCGCGAGCGTCACCAGTTCGCCCGCCGGCGCCGCGTTCGGGCCGATCATCGGTCTGCTCGTGTTCGTCAACTTCGTCTCGCGCTTCATCCTCTTCGTCACCGCCTGGGCCGCGACGCTCACGGAGAACGAGCGCGAGGACATCCGGGAGCCCGCGCCCGTGATCGTGCGGCCGGCGGTGACCGTCGCGCGCGGCCCGGGGGCCCGCACGACGGCGGGTCTGGTCGGCGCGGGCGCGGTGCTCGGCGCCGTGCTCGGCATCAATGGGATGCGCCGCCGCCGCTGAGCGGTGGGCCGCTCCTTCCCGTGCGAACGGGCTGTTCGTCACGGTCGATCGTGATGAACGGCCCGTTCGTGCACGGGGCTCGGGCCGCAGGGCCTACGTCCGGTGGCGGAACCGGGCCGCGAGGACGATCAGCCCGAGCACCACGACGCCGCCGATCGCCAACCACGTACCCCAGCTCGTGCTGCCCGTCGTCGGGGAGCCCGGGGCGTCGAGCGTGGCGGCCGGCGCGGCGGTGGTGACGGTGGACCCCTCCGGCGGGGCGGCGGGATTGTGCTCGGTGAGCCGGCCGACGGACGCGTCGCGGGGCAGGGCGTAGCCGTAGTCCAGCAGGGCGAGCCCCTGCTCGACCATCGGCACCGGCTGCTGCTCGCCGTGCATGAGGACGACGACGAGCCGTCGGCCGTCGCGGTCCTGGGCGCCGATGTAGGTGTGGCGGGCGTCGTCGGTGAAGCCGGTCTTGCCGCCGAGCGCGCCCGGGTAGCGGAAGATCTTGTTGTCGTTGTCGACCGCGAAGGGCGGGGTCGGCCCGAACCCGGGGAACTGGATCTGCCGGGTACCGACCGCCTCGGCGAAGGCCGGCACCTGCATGCCGAGCCGGAAGATGCTCGCGAGGTCGTAGGCGCTCGAGCTCTGGCCGGGTCCGTCGAGCCCGGACGGGGTGGCGGCGCGGGTGTCGAGCGCGCCGATGTCGGCCGCCGTGCGGTTCATGAGGTCCACGGTCGCGGGCACCGAGCCGGTGAGGCGGACGGCGAGGGCGTGGGCGGCGTCGTTGCCGGAGGCCATGAGCATGGCGTCGAACAGCTGGCGCACCGTGTACTGCCCGCCCGGTCCCATGCCGACCCGCGTGCCCTCCTGGTTCGCGTCGTCGTCCGTGCCGGTGAGGACCTGGTCCATCGGCACCTGCTCGGCCACGAGCAGACCGGTGAGCGTCTTGAGCAGCGAGGCCGGGCGCAGGCGGGCGTGCGGGACCCGGGCGGCGAGCACCGCGCCGGTGTCGAGGTCGGCCAGGACGTAGGACTGCACCCCGACCTCCGGCGGCGCCGGGGCGCCCGCGGGGACGACGGTGCCGCAGGTGCCCATGGCCTCCCCGCCGACCGGCTGCGCGGGCACGGGCAGCGGTGCGGGCGCAGTCCCGCCGGGTTGCGGCGCCTCCGACGTGTCGACCGCGGGGCCGGGCTGGTTCACCTGCGGACACGCCGCCTGCGCGGGGGCGGCGCTCGCAGCGGGAGCAGCTCCGAGCAGCACGAGCAGGGCGACCAGGAGGGCGGTCGCGAGGCGATGGGGCATCGGGGGACCAGGCTAGCTCCCGGCCGTCGTCGCCGAACGCAGAAGGGCACCTCCCGGAGCGGGAGGTGCCCTTCGACGGGAGCGGGGCGGTCAGCCCTCGTCGTCCTCGGGGGCGTGGTCCCCGTTGAGGCTGATCTCGCGGCCCGGGGTGAGCGCGGGCTTGCGCGCGGAGCGCCGGGCGGCGGGCCGCGGCGCCGGGCCCTGCTGGCCGCCGGAGCCGAGGATGATCTCGGCGAAGGTCGAGAGCGCCTCGTCGAGCTGCCCCGCCTGGCGGAGCTCGGACTCCTCGTTGGAGCGGTTGACCAGCGCGACCACGGCCTCGTGGTCGGGCCGGTTGACCAGCGTGCCGTCGAGCTTGTCCAGCGACGCCTCGAGCGAGGAGGCGAGCGAGGACACCCGGTCGCGCAGGGTGGCCTCGACGCCGTCGACGCGGGCACCGAGCCCGCTGAGGGACGACTCGAGGCCCTGCGTGGTGCTGCTGAGCGTGCCCTCGACGCCGTCGAGGCGCGCCCCGACGGACTGCTCGACGCTCTCCACGCGGCCGACGAGCGCGTGCTCGACGCCCTCGACGCGGCCGTTGAGGCCGTCGAGGCGGCCGGCGAGCTCCTCGAGGCGGCCGGTGAGCTCGCCGGCCGTGGAGCCGGCCTCGGAGCGGGAGGTCTCGGCGTCGGTGCGGGCGGCGTCGCGGGTCGCGGCGAGCTCCTCGGTGAGCGCCCGGGACGTCTCGGCCAGCGCCCGGGAGGTCTCCTCGACCTGGCCCCGCAGCGACGACTCGACGCCCTCGAGGCGCTCGCGCACCGGGCCCGTCACCGCGGCGGGCAGGCCGTCGAGGCGCATCTCGTGACGGTCGAGGCGGTTGTCGAGGTCGTCGAGGCGCTTGTGCAGCCCGCCGATGCGGTCCTCGAGCCCGTCCATCCGGCCGGCGACGCCCTCGAATCGGCCGGTGACGCCGTCGAGCCGGCCGTCGAGCTGGGCGAACGGCGCGGCGAGCTTGTCGACGACCCGGTCGACGACCCCCTCGACGAGGCGGGCCAGCGACGAGATCGCCGACTCCTGCGCGTCGAGCTTCGCGACGGTCTCGTCGAGGCGCTCGGCGAGCACGCTCATCTCGGTGCGGTCGGGCACCTCGGCGAGCCGCTTGCGGATGGCGCCCAGCGCGTCGAGGGCCGCGAGCCGACCATGGATCTCGTCGAGCGAGTCGAAGATCTGCTGCTGCTCGGAGTCCCTGACCTCGGCGGCCCGCACGAGCATGCTGCGCATCCGGTCGAAGGACATGGTCTGGTTGGTGTCGATCACAGGGCCCACTCCTCCGGGGACGGCCAACTCTGCCGACGACGCACGGTCGATCTCGACATCGGTCATCGGCACGGAGGCTAACCAGGCCATCTGACCCGTTCGGACGCGCCCCTACCACCGGCCGGGACGCGGCGCCCCGTACGCCACTCGCATCACGGGTGACGCAGGCGTCCCAGCAGTCGGTCCTCGAGCTCCCGCCAGCGGGCGGCCTCGCGGGCGAACGGCGGTGACGGCGTGAGCCGGTTCGGGTCGGGGCGCAGGACGAAGGACACCAGCCACCCGAGCGCCTCGGACGTGGCGAGCGCCTCCCGGGTCACCTCGTCGCCGGCCCAGTCGGCGGCGTCGAGGAGCAGTTCGACGGCGAGCTCGAGCTGCGTCGGGTCGACGGCCTCCGGCCCCTCGAGGAGGTCCTCGGCCAGGCCGACGAGGACGTAGCGGTTCTCCGGGGCCACCTCCACCTCGAGGTCGCCGCCGACGGCCGCCGTCACGACGTCGGCCCAGGTGGAGACCTCCGCGAGGTCGTGGCCCTCGGCGCCCTCGCCGGCGATCCACGTCCGCAGGGCCCGGCTCGACCCGAACACCTCGATGCGGCCGTTGCGGCCGAGGAAGACGGGCTCGTCGTCGAGGAAGCACCGCAGGGTGATCACCTCGCCCTCGGCGGACAGGATCGAGATCGGGTCGATGCCGATCTCCTCCCAGAAGCCCGGCTCGGGCTCCTCGGCGGCGTCGACGAGGTCGCTGCGCACCGACTCGCCCGCGGTGTCGGTGCGGAGCTCCTCGGGAGCGTCGGCGAGCGGGCCGTCGACGGCGGAGTCCTGCGGGTCGGCCACGACGGCCTCGGGGTCGGCCGGGTGGTTCTCGGCGTCCTCCTCGCTGCCCGAGGACACGGGCCCGTCGTCGGCGTCCTCGTCGTCGAGCGTCGGGGTCGGTGCCGGGGTCGCGGTGGCCCGCAGCTTGGCGGCGAGCTCGACGTCGACCTCGGGGACCGTCACCAACGCGTCCAGGGCGTCGACGACCTCGTCCCACCGCTCCGCGACGACGTCGGCGAGCTCGGCCCACAGCGCCTCGCCCTCGCGGCCGGTGAACGTGGCGACGCCGGAGTGCAGCGCGGCGAACGCAGGCGTCGAGTCGAGGATCGCGCTGACGTTCTCGAGGTCGCACACGTCGGCCAGCGAGCGGGTCATCGTCGTGATCTCGGCGAGGTCGTCGACCGACCAGGTGTCGGGCTCCTCGGCGACGAGCTCCGGTACCCCGACGACGTCGTAGCGCTGGATCTCCTCGGGCGTCAGCTCGTCGACCGAGAGGCCGCCGACCACGGGCCACGCCGGGTGGTCGGCGAGGTCGTGGTCGAGCCCGTCGGCGTCGCTGGTGCGGATCCAGGCGGCGAGGTCGGCGGCGTCGGCGAAGGCGAAGACGTGGTCGTCGTCGCCGAGGAACGCCTCCCACTCCTCGCCGTCCTCCCGCCAGCGCGGCGCCCAGAGGGTCACGAGATCCCCGTCGGTCAGCGCGAGGGTGATGGGGACGATGTCCTGGGCCACGGTCGGCCTCCGGCTCTCCTGCGGGGTGATCACGTGCGGCGGCCACCCTAGGGGCCCGGGCGTGACCAGGCCGTTCGGGGCCGTCGGCTTCCGTGTCGGGAGACCGTCTGCCACGCTCCGGGCGGTGGAGCTGCTGCGGACGCCGGACGACCGTTTCACCGCCCTGTCGGGCTTCGCCCACGAGCCCCGCTACGTCGAGGTCACCGATCCCGACGAAGCGTCGGGGCCGGTCCGTGTCGCCACCTACCGGGTCGGGCCCGAGGGTCCCGGGCCCACGGTGCTCCTGCTGCACGGCGAGCCGACCTGGTCCTACCTGTACCGCTCGATCCTGGACACGCTGGCCGGGGCCGGTATCCCCGCGGTCGCCGTCGACCTCGTCGGGTTCGGCCGCTCGGACAAGCCCGCGGCCGTCGGCGACCACACCTACGCCCGCCACGTGGCGTGGGTGCGGGAGGCGGTGTTCGACGCGCTCGGTCTCGACGACCTGGTGCTGGTGGGGCAGGACTGGGGCGGACTCATCGGGTTGCGGCTCGTGGCCGACGCCCCGAAGCGTTTCCGGGCCGTGGTCGCGGCGAACACCGGCCTGCCAACCGGTGACGTCGACATGCCCGAACCGTGGTGGCGCTTCCGGCGCGCGGTGGAGGGGGCGGCGACGCTCGACGTCGGGCGCTTCGTGGCGTCGGGATGCACCCGGGGCCTCGGGTCGGCGGCGCGGGCGGCCTACGACGCACCGTTCCCCGACGACGCGTTCACCGCCGGACCGCGCGCGATGCCGCTCCTGGTGCCCACCCGCCCGGACGACCCGGAGTCGGCGGCCAACCGCGCGGCCTGGGACGCGTTGGGCCGCTTCACCCGGCCGTTCCTCGTCGCCTTCTCCGACGGCGACCCGATCACCGGCCCGATGGCACCCACCCTGCGGGCGCACGTGCCGGGGGCCGCCGACCTCGACCATCCCGTGCTGCACGGAGCGGGGCACTTCCTCCAGGAGGACGCCGGCGCCGAACTGGGGTCGATCGTGGTCGGGCTGGTCCGACGGGTCGCTCGTTAGTGCGATTGGTGTAGTGCTTGAGCCCGGAGGGCGAGGAACGCTCGAACGAATGAAGTAACCCCGCGGACCGTGACCCCCGCGCCGACCCTGCCGTTGGTCGACTTGTGATGGCGCGGACCCGCGACCAGCGGGCCGTTGGACACCTCAGATTCCATGGGGGAATGAACGTGTCGATGTTCCGCAAGACCGTGCTGACGACGGCGATCATCGGTGCCGGCCTCGGTTCGATGACGGGTGCGGCGTTCGCCGGGGACGACCCGGGCGACGGCGGGCACCACGGTAGCCACGACAAGCACTCGTCCTCCTCGGCCGGCTGCAGCAACACCGTGCGTGCCGAGTCGAAGAACGGGTCGGGTGACTCGCTGGGCGACACCACCGGTGGGCCGCAGCGCCTGGACGCCTCGAACCTCTGCCACATCCTGACGGGCAACGAGATCCTGTCGAACAACAACTTCTCGACCGCGGGCTCGAGCATCATCAACGGCGACACGCTGACGAAGACGCTGACCCGCACCGACACGGACAACTCGTCGACCACGACGACGGTCCCCGGCGCCTGACGACGCCCCGACTGCGGGCAGGCAGTCACCGGCCCTCGCGGCCACCGCTCGACCCGCACGACCCACGGGCCGGCACCTGACGGGAGTTCTCCTCCCGTCCGGGTGCCGGCCCGTGGTCGTTGCTGCTGGTGCTGATGTGGCGCCGCTGCTCCGAGAGGGTGAACATCTCCGAGGGATTCCCTGGTCAGGACTCGATCGTGGACGTCGTCGTCACTCCTGTCGTCATCAGGCCGTGACCTTCACTCGATCGAGGCGTTGGAGTCACCAGGTCGTGACGCGTGATCGCGTCGCGACGCACGGTGTGCGTCCCGTCCGGTCGCGCACGTGTCAGACGACCAGGGGAGAGACCAGCGTGTCCACGTTCCGTAAGACCGTCCTGACCACCGCCATCATCGGCGCGGGCCTCGCGTCCACCTCGGGTGCGGCCTTCGCGACCGAGTGCCCCAGCCACGACAGCCACGAGGGGCACAAGAGCCACTCGACGACCGTCAACAACACGACGAACAACACCTGCGTCAACAGCGCCAAGGGCAAGGTCGACAACGGCGGCGCGAAGCAGCTCGGCCTCATCAACGGCAGCCAGGGCGCGATCGGCGCGAACGTCATCTGCGACGTGCTGAACAACAGCGTGAACGGCAACCTCTCGAACAACACCGTCAACATCGGCGGCCTGGGCGGCCTCCCCACCCTCCCGTAGGTCGCAGCCCGGACCGCGCAGTTCCGACGGCCCCCGATCGTCGTGAGCGCGCTGCGTCCGAGCCCGGTCTGACCGACCGACGTTCGACCTGCGGGCCGGAACCGACCACGGTTCCGGCCCGCGGTCGTGCCGGCGACGGACACCACTCGCACTCAGGAGTTCTCCGCATGTCCATGTTCCGCAAGACCGCCCTGACGTCCGCGATCATCGGCGCCGGCCTCGTCTCGACCGCCGGTGCAGCCTTCGCCGGCGACGCCCCGACCGAGGCGCACCACGGCAGCCACCACCACCACACCTCCACACACACCACCTCGAACACGTGCGTGAACGGGTCCGACGGTGCGGTGGACAACGGCGGCGCCACGCAGTTCGGCGGCATCAACGGCAGCCAGGCGGCCCTCGGCCTCAACCTGGTGTGCGACGTGCTGAACAACAGCCTCAACGGCAACGGCAGCAACAACACCTACAGCGTCGGCGCACCGGAGTCGGAGCCCGTCGAGACCGCGACCCCCGCGGCCTCGCCCCAGCAGGTCCAGCAGGCCGCGCCGGCTCAGTCCGCCGCGCCCGCCGCGTCGCCCTCGTCCGTGCCCGCCGGCACGACGACGACGCCCATCAAGGGCTGAGTCACTCCCGCACGACGACGGCCGGTCCGGGGCTCCCGCTCCGGGCCGGCCGTTTCGTCTTTTCTCGGGCATACGAGATGCACACCAGGCATCCCGCGGGCCCGTGAACCTGCCCCACGGACCTCTCGCGTCACAGCAGCACGGTCGCGGACCGGTTCACCTGAAGATCCCGGAAGGGTGACGCAGTGTCATCGCCGCCACGACGAGGTGCGGCGGCACGACGGCCATCTCCCGGTTATCGCTGCAGGTCAGCGACTCGTTGCCTCACGAACGGGCGAACGTCGTGACTGTGCCGTGACCTCGCTTCGTCCGCCCGCGTTGAGCTGACTGTGATCGACCGGCGCGGGGCACGAGCTCCCGTCGGACACGAAGTCCGAGATTCGGGGGAATCTGAGATGCAGATGTTCCGCAAGGCCGCCGTCGCCACCGTCATCCTGGGCGCGGGCCTCGCCTCCACCGCCGGTGTCGCCATGGCGCACGAGCACCACGACGCCGGCAAGGGCTGCTCCAACACGCTCGGCGCCAAGAACTCGAACGGTGCGGACCGCACCCTGGGTGACACGACCGGTGGGGCCCAGGACCTTTCGGCCTCGAACACCTGCGACATCCTCAACGGCAACAAGATCCTGAACGACAACAACTCCGCCACCGGTGGCTCGACGGTCCGCAACGGCAACGACACCACGGTGACCGACAACCGCGCCTCGACCTCGACCAGCAACGTCCTCACCCAGCTGCTCGGCGCCTGATCTCTCACCACACGGTGACAGGCCGGATCCTCGCGCGCTCCCCGGGTTCTCCCGGGGCCCTGCTCCCCAGCAGCGCGAGGGTCCGGCCTTGTGTCGTCACACGATCGGCTCACGATTCCGGAATGGCGTGACGCCGACGTTTCCCGGAGCGACATCCTCCGTGAGACCGGGACGCGCACCGCGACCCGGAATGACCGGGGGAACCATCGTGAAGAACATCGTCAGCCGCGCCGCCGTCACCGTCGCCGTGATCGGCACCGGAATCGCCGCGACCGCCGGAATGGCGAATGCAGCGCCGTCGAACTCGTGCTCGAACAGCGTCTCGGCGGTCTCGAAGACGTCGGTCGGGCGCACCCTCGGGGACGTGCGGGGTGGGAACCAGACCATCTCCGCGTCGAACTCCTGCCACAACGGCAACGGCAACGTCTACGGCAGCGGCAACAACAGCGCCTCGGGCGGCAGCACCATCCGCAACGGTGACCAGACCACCATCACGCGGACCGTGACCCGTACCACCAGCATCGACTCGTTCTTCGGCCCGGGCTTCCCGTTCGCCTGATCCACGCGCAGCACACCACGACCCACACCACGGCCGGCCCCGCAGACGCGGGGGCCGGCCGTCGTCGTTCCCGGCGCGAGGAGCCCACCGGGAGCCACGCGGAAAGCACGCCCGACGGTGCTCCACCCGAGGCCGGGACCAGGTTTCGAATCACGAACGGGGGAACGTCGTGATTGTCCCGTGACCCGGCAATGGGCCGTCCGTTGAGTGCGATGTGGCTGTTCCCGGAAGCAGGGACCAGCGAACTCGACCGACGACTATTCGGGGGAATACGACATGTCGATGCTGCGCAAGACCGTTCTCGCCACCGCCATCATCGGTGCCGGCCTGGGCTCGATGTCCGGTGCCGCTCTCGCGTGGGACAACCACGGCGGCCACGACGCCGCCAAGGGCTGCTCCAACGACCTCTCGGGCAAGAGCGAGAACGGTGCGGGCCGCACGCTGGGTGACACCACCGGCGGCGACCAGACCTTCGACGCGAGCAACACCTGCGACATCCTCAACGGCAACAAGGTCCTGAGCGACAACAACGCCGCGACCGGCGGGAGCACGATCCGCAACGGCAACGACCGCACCGAGACCCGGACGACCAACACCGCGTCCCAGTCGACCTCGAACACCACGATCCCGGTGCTCGGCGGGCTCCTCCCCTGATCGTCCCGACCGTTCCCGCCGTCCGCTCCGCTCCGCTCCCCAGGAGAACAGCCATGCTGCGCAAGACCCTCGTCACGACCGCGATCATCGGTGCCGGTATCGGCTCGCTGACCGGCCTCGCGTCCGCCCACGAGTCCGGCCACGCCGCCAAGGGCTGCTCGAACACCGCCGAGGCGGCCGCGAAGAACTCCTCGGGAGACTCGCTGGGCAACACGACCGGCGGCGGCCAGACGATCGACGCCAGCAACGTCTGCGACATCCTCAACGGCAACCACGCCGGCAACGGCAACAACCTGTCGACCGCGGGTAGCTCGATCATCAACGGCGACACCACGAACATCATGCGCACGACGACCGACAGCACGACGAACAACCAGTCGACGACCGTCCCGGGTCTCGGCTAGTCGGTCGGTCTCTCGGACGGGTCGTGCCCGTCCGGAGCCGGAGGGTGGGTCGGCCGATCGGCCGATCCACCCCGCTCCCCCTCCGTCACCACCGTCCGGACCCCGAATTCGGACGGCCCGCTCCGGCCACTCACGGCCATCCATCCTCCAGGGAGACCCTCATGTCCATGCTCCGCAAGGTCGTCGTCTCGACCGCCATCGTCGGTGCCGGCCTCGGCTCGCTCGCCGGGATCGCCTCGGCCCACGAGTCCGGCCCCGCCAAGGGCTGCTCGAACGCCATCTCGGCCGCCGCCGAGAACGGCGCCGGCCGCACCGCGGGCGACACGACCGGTGGGAGCCAGGACCTCTCGGCCTCGAACCTCTGCGACATCGCCAACGGCAACACGATCCTCTCGGGGAACAACGTGTCCACCCTCGGCAGCAGCATCATCAACGGCGACACCACGACGAAGACGGTGAACTCGTCGTCCGCGACCTCGATCGTCAGCACCCTCACCGGGCTGCTCCCCTGATCCGAGCGCACACCGGGCAGCCGGTGTCCCCTCCTCACACCCGGGGAGGGGGCACCGGCTGTTCGTCGTCCCGGGGCCCGTGCACGGGGAGCACGTCGACCCACGGGTCGCACGGTCCCTCCCAGTCCCAGCGTCGCATCTGCGCGCGGCTGCGCCGGCTCGAGAGCCCGCGGTAGAGCTCGTACAGATCGACCCGCAGCACGCTGCGGACCGCGCCCTCGGCGTGGTCGTCGGGGCTGCGCCACTCGGTGCCGCCCGCCTGCACCACGAGCGTCTCCCGGCCCCGGATGCCCTTGACGACCTGCCGCACGAGGACCGACGCGCTCGAGGCCCACCCGTCCCACGGCGGCTGCGGGGCCCCGAGCGCCTCGACGAGGTCGCCCTCGTGCACCAGCAGGTCCCCGACGACGGCCCCGGGCACCCGCCGCTCCTCGACCGCGGCCACCGTCGCCGCCAATTGCGCGTCCCACTCGGCCAGCAGTCCCGCCACGTCGACGTCCCGGCGGTCGTCGACGTGGGCCGCGGTCCACTCCGGGCCGGCGCCGACGGTCCGCCGGGTGGCCACGTCGGCGGCGGTGCCGACGAGGTGGGCGAGGAGATCGCGCACGGTCCAGCCGGGGCACGCGGGCACCGCCCGCGCCGACCCGTCGTCAGGAAGGGCCGAGACGAGCTCGACGACGCGGGCGTGACCGGAACGATAGACGTCGGCGACCACGGCTCCAGGTTCCCAGACGGCGGGTCCGGCTAGGTTCCCGGCCATGCTGCTCGTCGTGGACCATCCGCTCGCGCGCGTCCGCCTGACCGCCGTGCGCGACGCCCGTACCGACCGCGCCGCGTTCCGCGCCGCGGTGCGTGACCTCACGACGATGCTCGTGTACGAGGCGCTGCGCGACGCGCCGGTGACCGACACCCGCGTGACCACCCCGGTCGCCGACACCGTGGGCGCCGCGCTCGCCGCTCCGCCGGTGCTCGTCCCCGTGCTGCGCGCCGGGCTGGGCATGGCCGAGGCGGCGCACGCGCAGGTGCCGGGGGCGCTCATGGGGTTCGTCGGGGTGGCCCGCGACGAGGAGACGCTGCAGCCGACGCCGTACATGGAGTCGCTGCCCGAGGACCTCGCCGGCCGCCCGGTCTTCGTGCTCGACCCGATGCTGGCGACCGGGGGCTCGATGGCCCACACCATCGAGCTGCTCGCCGCCCGGGGGGCGGACGTCGTCACCGCCGTGTGCGTCGTCGCCGCGCCGGAGGGGGTCGAGCGACTCCGCGCGGAGCACCCCACCGTGCGGGTGGTCACGGCCACCGTCGACGAGCGGCTCAACGAGCACGGCTACATCGTCCCGGGCCTCGGGGACGCGGGGGACCGTCAGTTCGGCGCGATGTGAGCGCCATGTAGCCCGCGCGGGGACCCGGTGGCGCGCACCGGGAGAATGGACACATGAGCGAGTCCGTGCTGACCGCCGTCGCGTGGCCCTACGCGAACGGCCCCCGGCACATCGGCCACGTGTCCGGCTTCGGTGTGCCCTCCGACGTGTTCTCCCGCTACCAGCGGATGGTCGGCAACCGGGTGCTCATGGTGTCGGGCACCGACGAGCACGGGACCCCGATCCAGGTGCAGGCCGACGCCGAGGGGACCTCCCCGCGCGAGCTGGTCGACCGCTACTCGCGCGTGATCCAGGACGACCTGGTGGGCCTCGGGCTCTCCTACGACCTGTTCACCCGCACCTCGACCGACAACCACCACCGCGTCGTGCAGGACATGTTCCGCGCGCTGTGGCACAACGGGTACGTCTTCGGCGAGAAGACCCTCGGCGCGATCAGCCCGTCGACCGGGCGCACGCTGCCCGACCGCTACATCGAGGGCACCTGCCCGATCTGCGGCTACCCGAGCGCGCGCGGCGACCAGTGCGACAACTGCGGCAACCAGCTCGACCCGGCCGACCTGAAGAACCCACGCAGCCGCATCAACGGCGAGGTGCCCGAGTTCCGCGAGACCGAGCACCTCATGCTCGACCTGCCCGCGTTCTCCCAGTCGCTCGCGAGCTGGCTCGACACGCGGCGCAACTGGCGGCCGAACGTCCTCAACTTCAGCCGCAACCTGCTCGACGACCTGCGGCCGCGCGCGATCACCCGGGACCTCGACTGGGGCGTCAAGGTCCCGCTCGACGGCTGGCACGACGCGCCCATGAAGCGGTTCTACGTCTGGTTCGACGCGGTGATCGGTTACCTCTCGGCGTCGGTGGAGTGGGCGCAGCGCTCCGGCGACCCGGACGCCTGGAAGCAGTGGTGGTGCGACCCGGAGGCCAGCGCCTACTACTTCATGGGCAAGGACAACATCGTCTTCCACTCGCTCATCTGGCCCGCGCTGCTGCTCGGGCAGAACGGCGCGGGGGACAAGGGCGGTGAGCCGGGCGCCTTCGGCACGCTCAACCTCCCGACGGAGGTCGTCTCCAGCGAGTTCCTGACGATGTCCGGGTCCAAGTTCTCGACGAGCCGCGGTACCGTCATCTACGTCGGGGACTTCCTGCGCGAGTTCGGGCCGGACGCGCTGCGCTACTTCATCGCCGTCGCGGGCCCGGAGAACCAGGACACCGACTTCACCTGGGACGAGTTCGTCCGCCGCACCAACTTCGAGCTCGCCAACGAGTGGGGCAACCTCGTCAACCGCTCGGTGTCGATGGCGGCGAAGAACGTCGGCGCGATCCCGGAGCCGACGCGCCCGGAGGCGGCCGACGCCGAACTCCTCGCGCAGTCGCGGGCCGCGTTCACCACGGTCGGCGCGCACCTGCAGCGCTCCCGGTTCAAGGCCGCCTCGGGCGAGGCGATGCGGCTGGTGGGCGCCGCCAACGCCTACCTGTCGCACCAGGAGCCGTGGAAGCGCAAGGACGACCCGGAACGGCGCGACACGATCCTGCACACGGCGCTGCAGGTGGTGCAGGACGCGAACACCCTCCTGACGCCGTTCCTCCCGCACGCCGCGCAGAAGGTGCACGAGGCCCTCGGCGGCACCGGGGTGTGGGCGGCGCAGCCCGAGCGCGTCGAGGGCGAGACGACCGAGCTGGGCACCACCCACTCCGTGCTCACCGGCGACTACGCCCACGAGCAGGCGCGCTGGGAGTCGACGCCGATCCCGGTCGGGCGCCCGCTCTCCCGGCCCACGCCGCTGTTCGCGAAGCTCGACCCCTCGCTGGGGGAGACCGGCCCGTCCTGGGCGCCCATCCGTGCCCAAGGGTGACCGCAACGTCCCACCGCCCGTCCCGGAGCCGATCCGGGGCGGCGTGGTGGACGCCCACACCCACCTCGACGCGTGCGGGGCCACCGACCCGGAGACGCTCCGCGGAGTGCTCGACCGCGCCACCGCGGCGGGTGTCACGGCGATGGTGACGACGGCGGACGACCTCGCGTCCGCGCAGTGGGCCGCGTGGGCGGCCGGCACGGATGCGCGGGTCTTCGCGGCCGTCGGGCTGCACCCGACGCGGTCGAACGACCTCACCGATGCCGCCCGCGCAGAGCTGGAACGCCTCACGACGCTGCCCCGGGTGGTCGCGGTGGGGGAGTCCGGCCTCGACGACTACTGGACCACCCGCCGGGAGGACTGCGCGCCGCTGGACGTGCAGCGCGAGGCCTTCGCGTGGCACGTCGACCTGGCCAAGCGGTCCGGCCTCCCCCTCGTGGTCCACGACCGCGAGGCGCACGACGGCATCGTCGACGTGCTCCGCGCCGAGGGCGCCCCGGGGACCGTGGTGTTCCACTGCTTCTCCGGCGGCCCCGAGCTGGCCCGGATCTGCGCCGAGCGCGGCTGGCTCATGTCGTTCTCGGGCACCGCGACGTTCCGCAACGCGAACGCCGTCGACCTCCGCGAGGCGGCCGCCCACGCCCCCGCGGACCTCGTGCTGATCGAGACCGACGCCCCGTTCCTCACCCCGCACCCGTTCCGCGGTAGGCCGAACGAGCCGTACGTCGTCCCCCACACGGTCCGGGACCTCGCAGAGCTGCGTGACGAGCCGGTCGAGGAGCTCGCCGCTGCGTCCACCCGGAACGCCCAGCGGACTTTCCGACTGGCCGAACAGCCTCAACCGTGACCCTCCGTCGATCGAAGGTGCACGCGGTGACCGCGTTCGTCGTCGGCCACCTGCCGTTCGGCGCACCACGTTCGTGTCGGCTTGATGGTTTCGACACCCGGGTCGTTACCGTGCTGTGACTCGCCGGGATGGAACCAACCCCCGGCATCCGGGATGACCCGGAACCTTCCCCAGGGTTCCGGATCGGGGCACGGCCCGGATGCGGTTCCTGCCCGGAAGCACGGATGAAGCGGATTCTTCTGTGGCCGTACTGCGCTCCCCTCTCGCGCTGACCGCTGCTCACCCGGCGGCGGTCGCCCGATGAGCACCAACTCGACGCGCACCGCGCTCGCCGACTCCAGCACCGCCGACACCGGTTGGTTCGACGCTCTCGAGGAGAGCTGGACCGACGGCTGGGACGGGCTGAACGCGGGCACCGCCGAGTGGCAGGCCGGCCGTGGCGCCCCGCACGCCCCCCGTACTGGTCCGCTCCCCACCTGGGCCGATGACATCACCGGCCCGCTGCCGATCGCGGGGCCGGGCTGGGCAGGTCCCGGCTCCGCGACCGGCCGCACCACCGGGACGCTCGCCGTCCCGGACCTCGACGAGTGGAGCGACCTCGAGTCGCGCACCGGGCTGACCGGGTCCGGCACCACCGTCACCGCCGAGCCGACCCCGGCCGCCGCGCCGGCCGGGCTCGACCCCCGCACCTACCGCGAGCGCGACCTCACCGACACCGGCCGCTACTCGCTGGCCGTCAAGGGAGCGGTGGCCACGGCGCTGATCGCCGTCGCCGCCGGCGGCAGCACCGCGGTCGCGCTGGACAAGGAGGTCACGGTCACGGTCGACGGCGTCGACCAGGTCGTGCACACCTTCTCCGGCACCGTCGAGGGCGCCCTCGCCTCCGGGGACATCCAGGTCGGGCCCGCCGACCAGATGTCGCCCTCGCCGACCGCGAAGATCGCCGACGGCGACCACCTCGTCGTCAACCACTCGCGCCAGGTCAACCTCGTCGTCGACGGCAAGCCGATGTCGATCACGACGACGGCGACCACCGTCGCCGAGGCCCTCGGTCAGCTCGGGATGCCGACCCAGGCGCTCGCCGCGTCGGCGCCGCTCGGCACGCTGATCCCGACCGACGGCATGAACCTCGCCGTGCAGCTGCCGAAGAACGTCACCTTCACCGACGGTGGCGGCGCGCCCCAGCAGCTCTCGACGACCGCCTCCTCGGTCCAGGAGTTCCTGGCCCAGCGCGGCCTGCAGATGGGTCCGCTCGACACCGTCAACGCCGGCGGCCTCGTCAACGGCTCGACGATCACCATCGTCCGCAACGCCGTCACCCAGGTCACCGAGACCCAGCCGATCGCGCCGCCGATGCAGACGATCGACGACCCGACCATGAACGCCGGGACCACGGCGGTCGACCAGCCCGGTCAGGCCGGCGAGCAGGTCCAGACCTTCACGGTCAACACCACCAACGGCAAGGAGACCGGCCGGACCGCCATGGGCGCCCCGACCGTCACCAAGCAGGCCGTCGGCGGCGTCATGCGGCGCGGCACCAAGTCGACCGAGCCGGCCATCGGCAGCACGGCGAAGTGGGACCAGATCGCCCGCTGCGAGTCGGGCGGCGACTGGTCGATCAACACCGGCAACGGCTACTACGGCGGCATCCAGTTCGACCTCCAGACCTGGCGGGCCTACGGCGGCGGGCAGTACGCCGCGCGCCCCGACCTGGCCTCGAAGAACGAGCAGATCGCCGTCGCGGAGAAGGTGCGCGACGCGCGCGGCGGCTACGGCGCCTGGCCGGTCTGCGGCTCGAAGTAGCCCCGCGGGGTGCAAGCAATGCGTCACTGCTGGCACTGAGCGCCAGGGAAGCCACATCGACGGACGGGCCCCGGGATCTCCTGATCCCGGGGCCCGTCCGCGTTCCACCGGGTCCTGACGACGGGTGCCCGCGGCCCCTGGGATCATGGTCGGCGTGACCCCGGGGCCCGAACAGGGCGAGCGCAGCGACGGGGGAGTCGTCCGTCTGCTGGGCGCGGGCGAGATCCGGGCGCTGGCCACGGAGCTCGGCGTGCGACCCACGAAGAAGCTCGGCCAGAACTTCGTGCACGACGCCAACACGGTCCGGCGCATCGTCCGGCTGGCGGAACTCACCGCCGACGACGTCGTCCTCGAGGTCGGCCCCGGCCTTGGCTCCCTGACGCTCGCGCTGCTCGACGAGGCCGCCGCCGTGGTCGCCGTCGAGATCGACCCGGTGCTGGCCGACCGGCTCCCCGCCACGGCGACCGACCACGCCCCCGACCGCACCCTGCACGTCGTCGAGGCGGACGCGCTGCGCATCACCGTCGCGGACCTCCCCGCGGTGCCCACGGCCCTCGTCGCGAACCTGCCCTACAACGTCGCCGTGCCCGTGGTGCTGCACCTGCTCGCGGAACTGCCCTCGCTGCGCCGGGGCCTCGTGATGGTGCAGTCGGAGGTCGCCGACCGCCTCGCGGCCCGACCCGGCGAGGCCGCCTACGGGGCGCCCAGCGCGAAGCTCGCGTGGTACGCCGACGCGCGGCGCGCCGGCCCCGTCCCGCGCGGGGTGTTCTGGCCGGTCCCGGGCGTCGACTCGGCGCTCGTGGCCTTCGAGCGCCGCCCGGAGCCCGACGGGGACCGACGCGCCACCTTCGCCGTCGTCGACGCCGCCTTCGCGCAGCGCCGCAAGGGGCTGCGCGCCGCGCTGTCCGGGTGGGCCGGGTCGCCGGCCGAGGCCGAGCGGCGCCTGCGCGCGGCCGGGATCGACCCGACCACGCGGGGCGAGCAGCTCGACGTCACGCGCTTCGCCGCGCTCGCCGCGACCCCGTCCTGACGACGGGTCCGGCCGGACCCGTCGTCAGGACCGTGCGAGTGGCGCCGTCCTGACCTCGGGTGTCAGGACTGCGCCGCTGCTGATCACGCCGGCGCGGGCAGCAGCCGCCCGACGAGGTCGGAGAGCGTCAGCAGGCCGATCGAGCGCCCGTCGGACTCCACCAGCGCGAGGTGGGCCCGCTGCTCGCGCATCGTGATGACCGCGGCGTGCAGCAGGGTGTCCGCGTCGAGGTGCAGCACCGGACGCATCACCTCCCGCGCCGTGGTGGCCGACGGGCGGGTCAGTGTGTCGCGGACGTGCACGTAGCCCACCGGGCGCTCGCCGTCGGACACGACGAGCCGCAGGTGGCCGCTGTCGCGGGCGAGTGCCCGGACGGCGGCGACGTCGTCGTCGGCCGACACCCCGACGGGTTCCCGTGCGAGGTCGCGGAGCGGTGTGCGCTCGAGCTCCAGCGCGGCGAGCAGCTGGTCGCGGCGCTTCGCGTCGAGCGCGCCGGTCTCGGCGGAGTGGTCGACGAGCTCGCGCAGGTCGTCGGCGCTCCGCCCGCCCGCCATCTCGTCGACCGGCTCGACGCCGAGCGCCCGCAGGCAGCGGTTCGCGGCGCCGTTGAGCACCACGAGCAGCGGCCGGGTGATCACCATGAAGGCCCGCATCGGCAGCGCCAGCAGCATCGCCGAGCGCTCCGGGTGGGCGATGGCCCACGACTTCGGGGCCATCTCGCCGACCACGAGGTGCAGGAACGTCACGACGACGAGCGAGATCACGAAGGACGCGACCCCGGCCACGCCGGCGGGGACGCCCAAGCCGGTCAGCAGCGGGTCCAGGGCCTCGTCGACGGCGGGCTTGGTCACCGCGCCGAGACCGAGGACGCACAGCGTGATCCCGAGCTGCGACCCGGCGAGCAGCAGGGACAGGTCCCGGGCGCTGCGCAGGGCCGCGCGGGCGGACGCGCTGCGCGCCGCCTCCTCCTCGAGCCGGTAGGTCCGCGCTGCGACGAGCGCGAACTCGACGGCCACGAAGAACGCGGACGCGACGATCAGCAGGACCGACACGGCGATCGCCGTGGCGCTCATCGGGAGACCTCCGGAGCGGTGGAACCGGTGGGACCGGTGGAGCCGGCGGCCGGGACCCACTGCAGGTGGACCTCGGCGGGGACGCGCCGGTCGACGGTGCGCACGGTGGCGCGCAGCGTGCGGTCGGGCTCGTCGGGGTCGTCGTCGGAGAGGGTGACGACGACGGCGTCGCCCGGCTCGGGCAGCCGGGCCAGCTCCGCGACGACGAGGCCCGCGATGGTCTGGTACCCGCCCTCGGGGAGCTCCGCGTCGATGAGGCGGGACACCTCGTCGACGTGCTGGTCCCCGGGGACGACCCAGCCGTCCCCGGCGGTCCGCGCCCGGTCGGTGTCCGCGGCGTCGTGCTCGTCGGTGATCTCGCCGACGAGCTCCTCGGCGACGTCCTCCACGGTGATCACGCCCGCGAGGTCGCCGTACTCGTCGAGGACACAGGCAAGCTCGGCGTCCTCACCGCGCAGCTGCTCGAGCACCTGCGGCAGCGGCAGCGTCGAGGGCACGAGGACCGGGGCGCGCATGAGGTCGGCGACGGGCGCGTCGGGCGAGCCGGTCCAGGCGAGCACGTCGCGCAGGCAGACCACGCCGACGAGGTCGGGGGCCGAGCCGGCCCCGCCGTCGGAGACCTCGGGCGGCGTGCCGAGCACCGGGTAGCGGGAGTGGCCGCCGGACATGAGCCGCGTCAGGTGGGCGACCGTGTCGTCGGCGCGGACCCAGGACACACGCGGGCGGGGGATCATCGCGGCGCGGGCGGTGCGCTCGGAGAAGTCCACCGACCGGTCGAGCAGCGCGGCGAGCTCGGGGCGCAGGTCCCCGGAGTCGCGCGAGTCGTCGATGATGGCCTCGAGGTCGCGGGGCGTGGCCGAGTGCTCGACGTCGTGCACGGGCTCGACGCGCAACGCCGTGAGCAGCAGGTTCGAGGCGGCGTCGAAGAGGCGGATCAGCCACCCGAACAGGCCGAGGTAGACCGTCGTCGAGACGGCGAGCGCGCGGGCCACCGGCTCGGGGCGGGCGATCGCGAGGTTCTTCGGGAACAGCTCGCCGAACACCATCTGCACCACGGTGGAGAGCAGCAGCGCGAACACGGTGCCGATGACCACGCCCACCGCGGTGGGTACGCCGGCGCCGCCGAGCAGCGCGCCGACGCCGTCGCCGATGAGGGGCTCGGCCACGTAGCCGACCAGCAGGCCGGTGACGGTGATGCCGAGCTGGGCGCCGGAGAGCATGAAGGACGTGCGGCGGGTGATGTCGAGCGCGCGCACGGCGCCGGCGTCCCCCTCGGCGGCGCGGGCCCGCAGCCGGGCGCGGTCGACGGCCATGTAGCCGAACTCCTGCGCCACGAAGTACCCGGTGGCGGCGGTGATGAGGACGACCACCACCACGCCGAGCAGGATGCCGAGGATCGTCGTGATCATCGGGGGGCCACCACCTGGTCGGCTCGACCGGTGGTGTCAGGACTGTGACTGGGGTCCATGGCTCCTCGCCTCGGGGACTGCCTGGGGATCTCGCGGCCTCGAACCCACCAACGTGTGTCCGGTTCGAGAGGTTCCCGGGGTGGGCCGGTCGTGGACGACCGGTCGAGGGCCCTTCCGTACCCTGGACGGGTGCTCTCCGCCGTCGGGCCCCCGGTGACCGTCCGTGTCCCGGCCAAGATCAACCTCCACCTCGCGGTGGGCGACCTGCGCGCCGACGGCTACCACGACCTCGTCACCGTCTTCCAGGCGTTGAACCTCTTCGACGAGATCTCGGTGGTCTCGACGCACGCCGGGCGCGCGGTGGACCGGATCGGCACCGGGGCTCCCGGGGTGGAGCTGCTGGGCGACGTCACCGACGCCGAGCGCGACGCCGTCCCGCTCGACCCGTCGAACCTCGCCTGGAGGGCGGCGGTGGCGCTGGCCGAGGTCGCGGACCGGGAGCCCGACGTCCGGATCGGCATCCGCAAGTCGATCCCGGTGGCGGGCGGGATGGCCGGCGGCAGCGCCGACGCCGCCGGGACACTGCTCGCCCTCTCCACCCTCTGGCGGCTGGACCTCGGCCGCGAGGCGCTGATGGAGGTCGCGGCCGGCGTCGGCAGCGACGTCGCCTTCGCGCTGCACGGCGGCACCGCCCTCGGGACCGGGCGCGGCGAGAACCTCGTGCCCGTCCTCTCCCGCCACACGTTCCACTGGGTGGTCGCGCTCTCCGACCACGGGCTGTCGACGCCGACGGTGTTCGGCGAGCTCGACCGGCTCCGCGCCGCCGCCACCCCCGAGAGCCCGGTCCGTCGGGTCGGTGACGTCGAGCCGGTCCTCGAGGCCGTCGCGTCGGGCGAGGCGCGCTCGCTCGCGCTGCTGCTCGGCAACGACCTGCAGGCGGCGGCGGTCAGCCTCGACCCGGGGCTCCGGCGGACGCTGCGCGCCGGCGTGGCGGCCGGTGCCCTCGCCGGGGTGGTGTCCGGCTCCGGGCCGACCTGCGTGTTCCTGTGCGCCGACGGTCCCGACGCCGTCCGGGTCGCCGCCGAGCTCGCCGGGGCCGGGGTGTGCCGCACGGTGCGCGTCGCCCACGGACCGGTGCCCGGGGCCCGCGTCACCGACGGCGACCCGGCCCGCCCACCCCGCGGCCCCGGCGGCCCGCCCGCGTCCGATCCCGGCCCGAACATGTACGCCTGAAAGGCTGCTGTGCCCAACCTCGTCAACCTCGAGAACGTCGCCATCTCGTTCGGCGGCCCGAAGCCCGTGCTCGACGGCGTGTCCCTCGGCGTCGAGACCGGCGACCGCGTCGGCGTCGTCGGCCGCAACGGCGGGGGCAAGTCGACGCTGATCTCGATCCTCGCCGGGCGCCTCCTTCCCGACGACGGGCGCGTCAGCCCGGTGCGCGGGCTGCGGATGGCGTCGGTGACCCAGCAGTCGCAGCCGAGCGGCGCGACCATCCGCGCGTCGGTGCTCGGCGGCGAGGTGCCCGACCACGAGTGGGCCGCCGACGCGCGCTCCCGCACCGTCATCGAGGGTCTGCGGCCCGGGGGCGATCGCGGGCTCGACGCCTCGGTGGAGGGCCTGTCCGGTGGCGAGCGGCAGCGGATCGCGCTCGCCGCGGCGCTCGTGCAGGACCTCGACCTGCTCGTCCTCGACGAGCCGACCAACCACCTCGACGTCGAGGGCGTGCGGTGGCTCGCCGAGCACCTGCTCGCCCGCCGCACCGCGCTCGTCGTCGTGACGCACGACCGCTGGTTCCTCGACACCGTCGCCTCGCGGACCTGGGAGGTCGTCGACGGGCACGTCGAGCAGTACGAGGGCGGCTACAACGACTGGATCTACGCCCGCGCCGAGCGGTCCCGGCTCGCCGACGCCGCCGAGCAGCGTCGTCGCAACCTCGCCCGCAAGGAACTGGCCTGGCTGCGGCGCGGCCCGCCCGCCCGGACGTCCAAGCCGAAGTACCGCATCGAGGCCGCCGAGGCGCTGATCGCCGACGTGCCCGAGCCGCGGAACTCGGTCGAGCTGGTGACGATGGCCCGCCACCGGCTCGGGCGCACCGTCATCGAGCTCGAGGACGTCTCCCTCACCGTCCCGTCGGATCCGCCGCGCACGATCGTCGACCGGCAGACCTGGCGGATCGGCCCGGGCGACCGGGTCGGCATCGTCGGGATCAACGGCTCGGGCAAGACGACGCTGCTCAAGACCCTGGCCGGGGAGCGGGTTCCCGACGCCGGGTCGCGCGTCCAGGGCACGACGGTGCGCCTCGCGCATCTGTCGCAGGACCTGTCGGACCTGCCGCTGCACCGCCGCGTGCTGCAGGCGGTGGAGGACGTCGCGGAGCGCGTGTACATCGGGGGCCGGGAGCACACGGCGTCGGCGCTGGCCGAGCGCTTCGGGTTCACGGCCGCGCAGCAGTGGACGCCGGTCGGTGACCTCTCCGGTGGCGAGCGGCGCCGGCTGCAGCTGGTGCGCCTGCTCATGACCGAGCCGAACGTGCTCATGCTCGACGAGCCCACCAACGACCTCGACGTGGACACCCTGCAGCAGCTCGAGGACATCCTCGACGGCTGGGCGGGCACGCTCGTCGTCGTCAGCCACGACCGCTACCTCACCGAGCGGGTGTGCGACCGGGTGGTCGCGCTGTTCGGCGACGGCCGGATCACCGACCTCCCGGGCGGCATCGAGGAGTACCTCCGTCGTCGGGACCAGCAGCTCGCCGTGGCACCCGCCGCGCGGCCGGTGGCGTCGTCGTCCTCCTCGTCGGGAGCGGCCGGTGCCGGCGGCTCGGAGGCCGACAAGCGGGCCGCCCGGAAGGAGATCCAGCGCCTCGAGCGCCGGATCGAGAAGCTGGACACCCGCGAGAAGCAGCTGCACACGCTGCTCGCGGACGCCGCGAACGACCCGACGCGGCTGCTCGACCTCGACACCGAGCTCCGGGCCCTCATCGCCGAGCGCGAGCAGCTCGAGGAGGCCTGGCTCGAGGCCAGCGTCGACTGACCCGTTCCCGACGTGGAAGGACGATGATCGACCCATGGACGCAGACGTCATCGTCGTCGGGGCCGGCCTGGCCGGGCTCGTGGCCACCGCGGAGCTCGCCGACGCGGGCCGCCGGGTGATCCTGCTCGACCAGGAGCCCGAGGCCTCGTTGGGCGGGCAGGCGTTCTGGTCGTTCGGCGGGCTGTTCCTGGTCGACTCGCCCGAGCAGCGCCGCCTCGGGGTGAAGGACTCGGTCGACCTGGCGTGGCAGGACTGGCTCGGCTCGGCGGAGTTCGACCGTGACGAGGGCGCGCACGGCGAGGACCACTGGGGCCGGCGGTGGGCGCGGGCCTACGTCGAGTTCGCCGCGGGGGAGAAGCGGTCCTGGCTGCACCAGCAGGGGATGCGCTGGTTTCCCGTCGTCGGGTGGGCCGAGCGCGGCGGCTACGGTGCGACCGGGCACGGCAACTCGGTGCCCCGCTTCCACGTCACGTGGGGCACCGGCCCCGGGGTCGTCGAGCCGTTCGAGCGCCGGGTCCGCGCGGCGGTCGAGCGGGGCCGGGTCGAGCTGCGGTTCCGGCACCGGGTCGACCGGCTCACCGTGACCGGCGGCGCCGTCGACGGCGTGGTCGGTCGCGTCCTCGAACCCAGCGCCGTACTGCGCGGGCAGTCCAGCTCCCGCGCCGAGGTCGGCGACTTCGAGCTGCACGCCCCGGCGGTCCTCGTCACGTCGGGTGGGATCGGCGGCAACCACGACCTCGTCCGTAAGTTCTGGCCGGAGCGACTCGGTGGTGCGCCGCGGTCGATGATCTCGGGCGTCCCTGCGCACGTCGACGGGCGCATGCTCGACATCGCCGGCGACGCCGGGGCCCGCCTGGTCAACCGCGACCGGATGTGGCACTACACCGAGGGCCTCGTGGACTGGGACCCGATCTGGCCGATGCACGGCATCCGCATCCTGCCGGGGCCGTCGTCGCTGTGGCTCGACGCGACCGGTCACCGCCTGCCCGTGCCGCTCTACCCGGGCTTCGACACGCTCGGCACGCTCGCCCACCTGCGCACCACCGGGCACGACCACTCCTGGTTCGTCCTCACCCAGAAGATCATCGAGCGGGAGTTCGCGCTCTCGGGGTCCGAGCAGAACCCCGACCTCACCGGCAAGGACCTGCGCATGACGCTGAGCCGGGTCCTGCCCGGCGCTCCCGCCCCGGTGGAGGCGTTCAAGCAGAAGGGCGAGGACTTCGTCGTCGCCGAGAACCTGCGCGACCTCGTCGACGGGATGAACAAGCTGACCGACACGCCGCTGCTGGACTACCAGCAGGTCGAGCGGGAGGTCGTCGCCCGCGACCGCGAGATGGCGAACTCGTTCACCAAGGACGCGCAGATCAACGCCATCCACGGGGCGCGGCGCTACCTCGGGGACCGGCTCGCCCGCGTCGCCACGCCGCACCGGCTGCTCGACCCGAAGGCCGGCCCGCTCATCGCCACCCGGCTCAGCATCCTCACCCGCAAGAGCCTCGGCGGGCTGCAGACCGACCTGTCGGGCCAGGTGCAGCAGCCCGACGGCTCCCCGCTGCGCGGCCTTTACGCCGCCGGCGAGGCGGCCGGATTCGGTGGCGGCGGCGTCCACGGGTACCGGTCCCTCGAGGGCACCTTCCTCGGCGGCTGCATCTTCTCCGGACGCCAGGCCGGACGGGCTCTCGCGGCGATCACCGCCTGAGGCTGAACGCGGTCGCGGGCCAACCGTGCACAACCGCCGTATCTGCCCGGTTGACGCGGCGCGCCTCTTCGACGGCGTCGTTCGCGGCTGAGAGGCTGCTCCGATGACCGCGGCGGAGCTCTCTCAGGATGCTTCCGGGGAGCTCGTCGAGCATCGCGACGAGCTCACCGCGCGGGCGGAGTCCTACGCGCGCGGCGCTCGGGCGGCGAACACCTGGTCGGCCTACGAGCGGCAGTGGCGCCGCTTTGAGATGTGGTGCGCATCGGTGGGTGATCGGGCGCTGCCGGCGGATCCGCTGACCGTCGCGCGGTTCCTGGCCGATCTGGCCCCGGTCTGGCGCCCGGCCACCCCGGCGGATCCTTCGAGCGCCGTGGTGGCGGGGCAGGTGTGTCAGCGGGAGGGCCTGCGACCGGGCACGTTGTCGGGGTATCTGGCGGCGATCTCGGTGGTGCACCAGACCGCGCAGCTCGACAACCCCGTTCAGGCCGAAGCGGTCCGCCGGACCATCACCGGTATCCGCCGCCACCCCGGCGTCGCCCCGACCCGCCGTCGCGCCGCCGCGCGGCGTGAACCGCTGGTCGAAGTGCTGCGGCTGCTGCGCCCCGAGGAGGTGTTGGCGGACGCCCGCGACCACGCCCTGCTGCTGGTCGGGTGGAAGGCGGCGTTGCGCACCGATGACCTCGCCCGGCTGCAGATGGCCGATCTGCATCCCTCCGAGCAGGGCCTCTCGGTGTACCTGGCCCGCTCCAAGACCGACCAGCACGGCGCCGGCGTCACCGTCGGCATCGCCGCACCGTCCTCCGAGGCCGCGGTGGGGGAGGGGAGCGGTGAATCGACGCTGCTCGACGCCGGCGCTGCCTGGACTCGCTGGCGGGATCTGCTCGGCTCCCACGGCATCCTCGAAGGCCCCGCCTGGCGTGGCGTCGACCGCTACGGCCGCCGCCCCCGCGCCAGCGGCCTACACCGCAACTCCATCGCCGAGATCATCAAACGCCGCGCCAATGCCGCCGGGCTCGAGGACGCCGACCTGTGGGGCGGGCACAGCCTGCGACGCGGGTTCGCCACCGAAGCCATCGCCGCCGGCGTCCCCGAACGCGACGTCCAACGCCACGGCCGCTGGCGCTCCCGCGCCTCCATGGACCCCTACATCGACGCCGCCCGCACCTTCGACCCCACCAACCCCACCCACTGGCTCACTTGATGGGCCGACTTCGCGAGCACGGACCCGCGGCTCCTACCTTTCGCCCGGGTGGAGCAATAATCGCGCTTATCGCCCATTTGCCACCGGAGAGCGCCGTCGAGGGGGCTAACGCCCCGTTCGTGTGGTTCGACGTCACCGACTGAGATCTTCGGCGACCGGTCGGGATGTCGTGGCCTGGGGGGCGTTCATGGGAATCAGTGATCGGGTGGCGGAGCTGACCGCGAAGCTGGCGTCGCAGCGCGGGGCGATCGAGACCGAGGAGGCGACGAAGAACGCCTTCGTGATGCCGTTCATCGGCCAGGTCCTGGGCTACGACGTGTTCAACCCGTCCGAGGTCATCCCGGAGTTCACCGCCGACGTCGGCACGAAGAAGGGCGAGAAGATCGACTACGCCCTCGTGCACGGCGGCGCGGTGCAGATGCTGATCGAGGCCAAGAAGGTCACCGAGCCGCTGCGCCTCGAGCACGCCTCCCAGCTCTACCGGTACTTCGCTGTCACCAACGCCCGCGTCGCGATCCTGACCAACGGACAGGTGTGGGAGTTCTACACCGACCTCGACGAGCCGAACCGGATGGACACCAAGCCGTTCCTGGTGCTCGACCTGGCCGCGGTCGACCGGACCCTGCTCCCCGAGCTCGCGAAGCTCACCCGCGAATCGTTCGACCTCGACTCTGTCATCAGCGCCGCCGGCGAGCTCAAGTACATCGGGGCCATCAAGCGCGAGCTGGCCGCCGAGTTCCGCGAGCCCTCCGAGGACTGGGTGCGCTTCCTCGGGGTCCGCGTCTTCAGCGGCAAGAACTTCACCCGCCAGGTCCGCGAGCAGTTCGCGCCGCTGGTCGAGAAGGCCGCCAACCAGTTCCTCAACGAGAAGGTCAACGAGCGGCTCAAGACCGCACTCGGCCCGGAAGCCGTGCTCGACACGAACCCCGTTGCCGAGCCGCGCCAGCCTGCGCCTACCGCAGCCCCTGAGGCGGCCTCAGGGGCGATCGCGCCCGACAACGATCCGGCGGGCGAGATCGTGACGACCGAGGAGGAGCTCGAGGGCTTCCGGATCGTGCGAGCAATCGTCTGTAGCGAGGTCGCTGCCGCTCGGGTCGTGTCCCGTGACGCCAAAACCTACTTCGGGGTGCTGCTCGACGACAACAACCGCAAGCCCATCGCCCGGCTCTGGTTTAACCGCTCCCAGCGCTATCTCGGCGTGTTCGACGAGAACAAGGCCGAGACCCGCCTCCCGATCACTGACGTCACCGACATCTACCAGCACGCCGACCAGCTACGGAAGACCGTGGCGTCCTACCTGGCGCGCACCGGGACCTCCGCGTAGCCGACTTCCGATCACGCGACGTCTTCCTCGCCGACTTCACCGCGTCCAGCACGGCAAGACGACCATCCGCAAAGCGGCTTCGAGGAGGCGAGCAGATGTCACAGCCCAGGGATGACCGCGGTAGGTACTCACGTAAGTGGGGGCCATTCCTCGTCGCCGGAACCATTGGCCTTTCGGCCGCCGTCGGTGTCGGAGCCGAGGGCACTGGGGCGAGCACAGGAAGTGCCTCCGCCGCCGACGCGGCGCTGACCGAGCAGGCCTCCGTCAGCGTCCGGTCAGCGAGGACCACGAAGCAGAAGTCGAGCAGGACCCGCGCCCGACTGGCGCTCCGAAACCCAACCGCGAAGGTGACAGCACAAGCGGAGACTTCCGACTGCGCCGAGCTCGCGACCGGCGCCGTGAAGCAGTACCTCGAGACCCACCGCTGCCAGGGCCTTCAGCGGGCAACGTTCAGCGTGTCCTACGACCGCGACGGCGCCGTCGTGGCGGTCGCCTGGATCGAGATGCGTTCGGCGAAAGACGCGCAACAGCTCAAGGAGATCCTGGACTCACCTGGCACTGGCAGCATCCGCCCGCTCGAAACTCGCATCACCCTCACCGGGCAGCACTACGACTCCGACATCAACGGCACTTTGGTGACCACTGCCGAAGCTGAACCTCTCGCTGGATCAGTCGCTGCGCGTTTGCTCAAGGAGGCCGCTGCACAGGCTGCGGGTTGACGAATTTGACACCTCTGCATATTTCGACTTCATCGACAACCCTCAAGAAGGCGCCTCGAGTGAAACGCCTGCTTTGGTGCGCCTGGAACCGTAGAGTGCACACCGACGCCAGCAGTGGCATGGCGGAGCTCGGTCGCGCTCCCCGGCTGACATAACGGGCGGCCTCGGAATGACAGCGGTCGTAGATCCCGATTCCCTAAGGGAATCAGGCGGTCCCGCCTGAAATCCTGGGGGGGGGGGGACGTTGTCGACCGTTCAGCTCCCAGTGCCGAGGAGAACGCCGATACCGACCGCGAGGACGTTGTTCATCGCGTGGGCGGTGACGCCGGGCCAGATCGAGCGGCTGCGGCGCAGCAGTTCGGCGTTGATCAGGCCCACGATCAGAGCGGTGGCCGCGGCGAGATTGGCTCCGTGGACGGCGGCGAAGATGACGGCGCTGCCCACCACCGCGCCGCCGCGTCCGTAGCGCAGCAGCGCGGTGGTGACCACCCCACGGAACAGCAACTCCTCCCTGAGCGGGGTCAGGACGGCGAGGAAGACCAGCGAGAGCACCAGGGGGACCGGTCCGGCGCGGCCGGTGTCGGTGTAGACCGCCTGCACGTCGTCCGGGGTCCCGATCACGACGATGTAGAGCGCGGTGAGCAGGCGCGCGAGCACGAAGGCGAGCAGGCCGCCGGCGACCCCCATCGCGATCCATCGCCACGACGCGCCACGCACATGGAAGGCGGCGGAACGTCGCACCCGGATCAAGCGGGCGACCAGGAAGCCGACCATGCCCGCGACGCCCGACCACGCGGCGACGACGAGGCCGTCGAGCACGGGAGCGAGCCCGAGCCGCCCGACCAGCGGGAGCCTGACGTAGGCGAGCAGCAGGAAGACCGCAACACCGCCGACGACTTCGAGCCAACCGGGACCAGGCGGGTCGTCGGCGCTGGGATCGGTCGTGGTGGGGCTGCCCGTGTGGCCAGGCCGGTCAGGGACGGAAGCGGTCATCGGGAGACTCCATTGAGCGGTGTAACATGCCGTGGCTTCAGGAAGAGCAGACACCGTGCCGCAGCGGCACACGCAAGGTGCCCGTGGGGCCGATCACCAGGGCGACGTCATCAAGACCATGCGCGCCGCTGGGCGAGAGGCAGCCCAACGGAGGCGTCAACAGCAGCGGGGCGGGCATCGGTGAGCCACCCCGACACCGACCAGGCGAAGACCAGCGGCTGCTCGAATACGAGGTCCCGAGCGAGCTGCACACCTACAACGGCCGCGGCCACACCTTCGACGTCGCACCCGCTCTGTGCCGACTCTGCGCCGCGGTCACGGAGTCCTTCCTCGTCCGCAACGTCGTCGACCCCGCCGCGGACGCCGCCGACGCCGCGCAGTACGCCTTCCCACCCCGCCGACGTGGCCGGCACGCCGGCGAGAGCTGACATGACCTGAGGACCAGGACCTCCCGACAGAGATCAGCAGGTCCCCGTCGCGGATCCCGGCAGTCGGGCGCCACGAAACGAGACCGCTATCGTCGGGCCGCTGCCGATCCGTGCTTGTCGCGGGCCGCGCGGCGGATCGGCCCGGACCTCGGCCGATTTGATGTGACCCGTCCATCCGACATCGGGGGTCCCTGTGCCGAAGGCCTACTGGGTCAGCGTCTATCGCTCCATCTCCGACCCTGACAAGTTGAGTGCGTACAACCAGCTGGCCGCCCCGGCCGTGAAGGCCGCGGGTGGTCGGACCTTCGTTCGCGGGGGCAGGGTCGAGGCGTACGACGCCGGCATCGCGGAGCGGACCATTCTGGTCGAGTTCGACAGCTTCGAGCAGGCGGTCGCGGCCCGCGAGAGCGAGGCCTACCGGGAGGCGCTGACTGCGCTGTCGGACGGAGTGGAGCGCGACTTCCGCATCGTGGAGGGCATCGACTGACGAGGCCGCACCGCGACCACGGGGTACGACGCCACGTCTCGTCGGCTTCCCCGTGGGCCCGCGGCGGGGGCCCACACTTTTCGGTGGCCGTGTGCGCCGTGGGGGTGTGTTGCCGGCGCTCCAGCTCCGTCCCGCCCGACGCCAAGGTCGCGCTGAACCTCTTCTCGGCGAATCGGGACCACTCCCGGTTCGAGCGCGCCGACGAGTTCGATTCCGCTCGGGAACGCAATCCGCACCTGACCTTCGGGCACGGCCCCCAAGTCAGGCCCCTCGCCGTCGCCGCTGCAACACCGCCCCGGCGCAGATCCGCGTCGGGGCGGTGAGCAGGGTCTGAGCGAGCAGGCAGGCCCCCTGGGAGAAGCCGAGGACGACGATCCGGTCGGCTGGCCATCCCTCGCGGGCGTCGCCCGGGCGCGGAACCGGATGCCGGCCCGGGGACACTCCTGGTGGCAGGACGGTTCTCGTGGGGAAGGCCGGGGGGCTCATGGCAGGGCAAGCCGAGCGGGGTGCCGGCGGTTCTGTGGGGCCGCACCTGGTGCGCTGGTCGTGGATCGCCGCCTCGGCGCTCGGCGCCGCCACCCTGGCCGTGTTGTTCTACGACGCCACTGAAGCGCCCCGGCTGTGGTGGAGGCTCTGATCCCACGGGAAGGTGGGGGTCGTGCCGGCGCCGAGGAAGTTCACTGAGGAGATGCGGGAGCGGGCGAAGCGGATGGTCCGCGAGGCCCGCCAGCAGGAGCCGGGGTTGTCGGTCAACGCGGCGTGCAAGCGGATCGGGCCGCAGCTCGGTATCACCCCGGACACCCTGCGGGGCTGGTTCCGCCAAGCCCAGGTCGACGACGGCGAGGCCCCG
>NZ_KB903218.1 GCF_000379625.1 Actinomycetospora chiangmaiensis DSM 45062
GACGTGGTGGTCAACTTCGCCGCCGAGTCGCACAACTCGCTGGCGATCCTGCGCCCCGGCGACTTCTTCGCCACCAACGTCACCGGCACCCAGGGACTGCTCGAGGCCGTCCGCCGGGTCGGGGTCTCGCGGTTCCACCACATCTCGACCTGCGAGGTCTACGGCGACCTCTCCCTGGACGCCGACGAGGCGTTCACCGAGGACTCCCCCTACCTGCCGCGCACGCCGTACAACGCCGCGAAGGCCGGCGGGGACCACGTGGTGCGTGCCTACGGGCTGACCTACGACGTGCCCGTCACGATCACCAACTGCTCGAACAACTACGGGCCCTTCCAGTTCCCGGAGAAGGTGATCCCGCTGTTCACGACGCGGGCGCTGGCCGGAGAGCCGCTGCCGCTCTACGCCTCGACGAAGAACCGCCGGGAGTGGCTGCACGTCTCCGACCATGCGACCGCGATCGACCGGGTCATCCACCACGGGCGGGTCGGGGAGACCTACAACGTCGGGTCGGGCACCGAGGTCGACATCGAGGGGATCGCCGACACCGTGCTCGGCGCGCTGGGCCTGGGCCCGGAGCTCAAGACGATCGTCCCGGACCGTCCCAGCCACGACCGGCGCTACCTGCTCGACTCCACGAAGCTGCGCAGCGAGCTCGGGTGGGCGCCCGCGGTCGAGTGGAGCGACGGGATCGCCGACACCGTCGCCTGGTACCGCGCCAACGAGGCCTGGTGGCGCCCGCTGCTCGGGCGCTCGCCCGTGATCGAGGGCGCCGGCGCCGACTGGAGCGGCGGTGGTGTCCGATGAAGGGAATTGTGCTCGCCGGGGGAAGCGGTACCCGACTGCACCCGGTCACCCGGGCGGTCTCGAAGCAGCTCCTGCCGGTCTACGACAAACCGATGATCTACTACCCGATCTCGGTGCTCATGATCGCCGGGGTCCGGGACATCCTGATCATCTCCACCCCCGTCGACCTCCCGGCCTTCCGGCGCCTGCTCGGCGACGGCTCCGAGTGGGGGGTGACCTTCTCCTACGCCGAACAGGCCGAACCCAACGGCCTGGCCGAGGCCTTCCTCATCGGCGCCGACCACATCGGTCACGACACCGCCGCCCTCGTCCTGGGCGACAACATCTTCCACGGCCAGGGCTTCTCGACGATCCTGCAGCGGGCCGTCGCCCAGGTCGAGGCCGACAAGGGCGCCACCCTGTTCGGCTACCCCGTCGGCGACCCCGAGCGCTACGGCGTCGGCGAGGCCGACACCGACGGCCGGCTCGTCTCCATCGAGGAGAAGCCAGTGAAGCCCCGGAGCAACCGGGCCATCACCGGGCTCTACCTCTACGACAACGACGTCGTCTCCCTCGCCCGGACCCTCACCCCCTCCGCGCGCGGCGAGCTCGAGATCACCGACCTCAACCTCGCCTACATGCACCGCGGCGACGCCCGCCTGATCGACCTCGGCCGCGGCTTCGCCTGGCTCGACACCGGCACCCACGAATCGCTCATCGAGGCCGGCCAGTACATCTCCGTGCTCGAGCACCGCCAGGGCGTGCGCATCGCCTGCCTCGAGGAACTCGCCCTGCGCGAGGGCTGGATCACCCCCGAGGCCTGCCTCGAACTCGGCCGCGCCCAGGGCAAGTCCCGCTACGGCGAGTACGTCATGGACGTCGCCCGCCGCACCGAGGGTATCTGAGTTCATCGGGGACATGAGAGCCTATGCCGAGGCGTCAAACAGGCGGGGACGAAAGGCTGGTTCTCCGTTACGCACCCCGCAAATCTGTCGTCGGCGCGCTCGGGAGGCTCCTGTGCCGCCCCCGGATCATCGTCACTGACGGACGAATTCTACTGCATGCGCCGAGCTCGAGATTGAGGATGCTGACTCGTTCAGCAGTAGCTAAACAACCCGGCACCGACGAGTTGCACATTTCCACCAAGGCGCGCCAGGAACTGACCGTCGACAAAGATCCCGACTCTGGCGTTTTGGGCACTTACCGCTGGCAAGAGTCGAACGCTACGGAACCCTGCTTTTCGCACCCGCGGCAGTCTACGAATTTTGCAACCGACTAAACCGCAGGTCCGGAAAAGGGAACTGCCGTCGGTCGAGACGACGAGATGGGCGAAGGCTAGTAGGCGCCCACTATCGCTGCAAAAGTGACTATGCAATCATAGCTCCTCGTGCCAAGGAGACCTCCTTGAGAAGGTCTTCCGAGCGCATTCCGTGCGGTGCGGCAGGGACAGGTAGTGCATGCGGACAGTTTAGGCAGGCGCTAAGGCATCAGCCATTTGGACTAGTGCGGGATCGCCACTAGGCCGAACGTGTACAGATTGGTGACTCCTGTAGCACCACGCAGAGCTCCATCGATGATTCGTTTGACCGTCGCTTGCGGCAAGTTTCATTGGGGGGCAAATGTCGGAGACAGTACTCGACACAGAGGACATGCAGCTCGCGCTCGAAGGCTCGCTGCGAGGCTCCGCACGCCTTGAGTCGTCGGCCACTGATGGTCTCGACAGGAGTTCTCATTCCCACATTGCCTCGGCTTCCGTAATCATAGTGGACTATAAGTCAGCCGCCGCGGTGAGTGAGTTCCTGTTCCACATGTCGAATTCTGGACTCGAAGCCCTTGAGTTCGTTGTCTTCCGGAATTCTTGTCTTCCTGATGACCCGCCGCTCGAAGTCCCACCTGGGCTTCGTACGATCGAGCTCCGCTCGGAGAAAAATCTCGGCTTTGGCGCAGCGTTCAACCTCGCTGTCGAGCAAACAACTTCTGCTGTAATCTTAAGTTGCAACGCGGACACGAAGCCGACCCGACAAGTAGTAGATGCGATGCTTGATCGGGTATGCAAGAATCCGCGTCGTATCGCCGCACCTGTTCTCTTCAACGAACACGGGGAGGAGAGCGGTCGGCCGTTCTACTCACTTGGGCGGATGGTCGGAGCGCGGATTCCCGCCATTCGAAAGAAGGCTCTGAATGGCACGCCGGATTGGATTGTAGGGGCTTGCTTCGCGATCTCTCGGGATTTCTTTACCGACCTGGGCGGATTTCATAGGGCCTATAAGCTATACCTCGAGGACGTCGATCTATGCTGGCGCGCCTGGGAGTTGGGCGAAGGCGTCGAAGTGTTGACGTCTGAGCGGGTGTACCACAGGCACGGGCGAGCTTCGAGCAAAGTCCTAAGTCGGCCCTTTGCCTACCATGTCCGCAGTGGCATCATGTATTTCGTGTTGCATCCGCGCGCCATCGTCGGCTCTAATCCAAGTCGAGCGTGATGAAGTCTGTTGAGCTAGTGGTTCGCGTAGACGCGCAAACGAAAGATGGCGGAGATGTGCAACAGGCTTACCGATATCGAGATCTTCTTGAGGACCGCGGCTATCGGGTCGAAGTGTCGATCGGCACTCCAAAGCTCGAAAGTGGCATCTGCCATCTATTCAATGTCGATCGTCCGTCTGAACTCATTCGCTCCGTCAGAGCGTGCGCTGGACGCCCTTATGTGATCAGTCCGATTCACCATCTACGTAGGCATCTAGAGCAATTCCGTCTTAAGCGCGAGGGATTGCTCGGCCGCATCGAGAGACGCACCCCGACCTGGCTAAGCGACGCGGGCAAAGATTTGTTACGAGCGCGAAGGATGCCGGTCCAAGCGTTCGATTCTAACGTACGCAGCGTCTTAGAAGGCGCTAGTTCGGTGCAGGTACTGGCGCGAGGTGAAGCCAATTGGCTTAGCGAAGACTACGGCTACGACGGTCCGGTAAGCGTAATTCCCAATGGAATCGATTTGTATTCGGGACCGCGTGAGGGCAAAGATCTTTACGATATCGTAGTTGTCGGCAGAATTGAATTACGCAAGAATCAGTTGGCCGTGGCAAGAGCTCTACAGGACAGCGAGTATCGTGCTCTGTTTCTAGGCAGACCCAATACAGCTAACGCTGCGTACGTGACGCAGTTCGTAGATTTGGTAGGTAAAAGCAGCAACATGGAATGGATCCCTGGCGTTGCTTCGGAAGAAGTAGGCAAACTCCTACGAAAGTCTACAGTTTCGGTATCCGCCAGTTACTTTGAGGTGCTGTCGTTGGCAGATCTTGAAGCGGCTTCGGCAGGATGTCGAGTTGTCGCAAGTCAACACGGAAACACTGTTGAGTACCTCGGAGAAGGTGCGACGTACATTGATCCAACAGCCGTAGAGCAGACATTGGGCGAATCTATCCGGTTATCTTTGTCGAGACCGGCGCCGAACGTTAGCGGACTTCCGTCGTGGGAATCTGTCGGCAATATGTTGGCCGAAATTTATTCTGAGATGCTCAACTAGTCCATTTTTCCGAGCGGGCGGACCAGCTTAGCCGGTACGCCCGCGACCAAGCTGTTCGCCGGCACGTCGCGATTGACGACCGACCCAGCGGCCACGATAGAACCGGCTCCGACGGTCACACCAGGCAGAATTGTCGAATTAGCTCCGATCCAGACGCCTTCCTTAATTACGACGGGCTGAGGCGACAGTGGGCCCGACCTGCGCTTCGAATCTCCGCGCAAGTGGTTCCCGGTGACGATCACTGTTCGGTAGCCGACGGCTGCGTTGTTCTCAATAATGATAGGGCCTGCAGCATCAAAAAGCGATTCGCGACCAATTGTGCACGATTTACCTATCGCAATTCTTTTGCTGCTCAGGAATACCCGGGGTGCCAAACTGCAACTTTCCACTTGCATCCCGTAGAAGCGGAGCAGGACTGGGCGTAAGGGCCGAGGTACGATTGTGCTTCCAATCAGCTTGTTCACAATCGCGTGATGAAATACCTCTCCAAGCCAGTCGCCCAGTCGATTGGCTACCTGATACTGGCGTAACTTCTTCATGAGCTAGCACTCCTTGCGTGAGAAGGTCGACCTGCGCTCCGCTTAACTAGTAGTCTAGTCGTAGTTCAGCTAGCGCATAGAAGGAGGGTGCTCCAACCCGGTCAGGTTCACGAGTTGTCGTGCGACAGATACTTCTGCGGCAGTCCGGCCACTGTACAGAGGCTGAAGGTTCTCACCTGGAGCTGGCTGCGACCTTCTTCCAAACAAATCTTGCAAAAATTCTCGGCAGCTTGGCTGGGTTCGATATACTCCTGTTGTCTGAGGATTATGACTGCAAGGTGGATGCGTAGCATTGTGTCTATGCCGTCGTGCAATTCAGGCAGCATAGGGCAATAGATTCTTTTTGGCGTGCTGCTCTATTGGGTCAGAAAGACTTGTCGGGCATGTGAGAAAGCGCGGTTCTGATGAAGTCGTTTCGTTTTATCGTGATCGGCTTAGTCGTCCTGATTGTAGCAGCTGGCGTTCAGGTCGGATACTTCCTGTACTGGTCGGCTCAGTACCGCTGTAACGACGTAGAATTCATTGGGCTGCGGGGGAGCGGGGAGGCAGCGGCATCCCCGGGTTCCGTGGGCTCTGATTCTCTTGGATCTACGCGAACCGTCTTCTCGACTTTGGCTGCGAGTCTGTCCGGGAACATACACTCGTTCGGTCTGGATTACCCTGCAGTTGCTATCGACTCCGCGCCTGAAAGTCTTGCGACCCAATGGCGCGTTGCCGGTCTTGCGGAATATCGCGCTTCAGTGGCAGTGGGTGAGGAAATGCTTCGACACCGTCTCGCAGTTCGTCGTGATTGGTGTGGTTCAAGGACTCGATTTGTTCTTGCCGGCTTCTCGCAGGGCGCACAAGTGATTGGTGATGTGCTAGCTTCTGACGGGCTGTTAGGTGGAGCGATAGTTGGAGTTGTGCTTCTCGGCGACCCAGAATACGGTGGCGGTGGCTACCTCTCCAACATTGACGCCGACCCGGGACGATCAGGTATTTTCGGCAACCGCGCTTTCCCTCAAGAAGTCGCGGACCATGTCGCGTCATTTTGTCGCCCGCACGACCCTATTTGTTCGATCGGCGATGTGGAGAATTCCTACGAGTTCACTGATCGACAATGGGTGACTCGCGGGCTCGCCCCTCATCTCGAGTACGGGACATCGGGCCTAAGCGCTCTTGCGGGCTGGACACTGAAGGCGTGGATCTCACGAGAGGCTCCACCGAAATCCTTAATTAGGTATGTCAAGGTACAAGCCATGTGTCCTGTGCCGGGTCCGCCCTTATCTGCGCCTAAAGTGACTGACTTAGGTGTTGCGAGTGGCGCGGCTCGTGTTTATTGGGAAAGTGTCCCAGGAGCTGATTGGTATGGCGTCTACCGTGTGTCCGGAAAGCTGATCGAACGTTTTCGTCCGGCTGTGTCGGAGCGGGAGGTTTCTTGGGCAGTCGCAGGCTTGCTGCACGGCAGACCTTACTCTTTCTTAGTGACAGCAGGAAAATGCAGCGAGGAAAGCGTCGGCTCGAGGTCGAAGATTGCGACTGTTCCCTAAATGGCCTCGTCGACGAGTCGCAGTGAATGAGTCGGAAATGTGGCGCAGCCGTGCCAGTACCTGCGCCACTGGGCTTCCAGAGGATGACATTCCGCCTCTCCGCCTCCGGTCACCGTTCGCTGCCGTTCCTCGGCTCATCCGCGGCCAGATTCCGATCCCTGACCCTCTCGTTCGTCAGCGACGGTGCGGAGGTGGTGGACACGGTCCGCGTGACGTCTTGTCGTGCTCACCGATGGTGTGGACGATCGCGTCGACGACCGTCCGCCGCCGTCCCTCGTCCCGCCGTTCGTACCCACTGAGATAGCCCCCGAGGCCGGCGTGGAGGCCGGCCTCCTGGATACGCGTGTACAGAGCGGCCGCTCGCTTCGCCTCGGCGGGCACGAGGCGGTCCCGGGGGGGGTGGGCCCAGCTCGGCCACCTGGATACGGAGCCAGCGGTCGAGCACCTCGATCTCTTCCGACCGGAGCCCGTGGCGTGGGAACTGGCCGAGAACGAAACGCATGTCGGTGTAGGAGACGGCGTGCCGATCCCGGTGACGATCATCGTCGAGCAGGGCGAACGCTGCCCGGTATATCAGGGTCAGCTGCGGGAGGCTGTACCAGTACATCTCGCGGGGCCGTTCCGTGACCAGAAGCGTCCGGAGGGACCACTTCTCCGCCATGTTCGCCAGCTGCTCACGATCTCGCCGACGGAGCCCCTTCTCCTCGCGACGAGCTGCTGACCACCATCGAGTCCGGCTCGAGGCGCTCCCGGTGGACACGAGGTCCGGGAAGTTCCCGGGGTACGCCGTCGTCAGGTCGACCAGGCCCTTGCTCGCCTTCGTATGGCGAAAGCCGGCGTCGATGCCTCGATGTTCCTGGATGATGCGCTCGTCGCCGGGAAGAGGGTCGATGCGGTCCCACAACGCGCAGAAGGCGCGCGTCAATACGGCCTCGTAGGCAGCCCACACGCTGGTGCGCTGGCGGTCGCGCTCGTCGAGCTGATGGGTCAGCGACGTCGAGTGCAGGAAGGCACGAACCCGGCGGTCGGCCGTAGGCTTGGTCAGTGCGTCCCGGAGGTGCTGACGGAGCTCGTCGGACGGCTCCTTGCACCGGTCGAGGTCCAGCCACACGCCACCGATGACGTCGCGTAGGGCGGCCGGGACGTTCTCTCGGATGGACTGCCGGGTCGTCTCGTCGGTGGCGTCGAGGATGAGTGCCAGCAACCCGTCCGTGGGGTGCTGCTCCGCCCCGGCCTCGATGAGTGTGCGGACCCGGTTGAGGCGGTCCGTCGTCGTGAGCCGGAGGTACTGCCACAGTTCCCGGTAGACGTCGCGAAACGCGCGGGAGCCGAGCCTTCCCACGTTGGCGAAGCGCACGATCGTCCGGACGCCCACCAGGCCGAGCGCGAGGGCAGCGGCAGCGATCGGCGTCCAGAACCACCACGGGGTGCTGTGCTCGGGGATCTTCGCGTCGAACAGCGCGTCCAGCACGGTCACTCCGCCGATGCCGGCCAGCGCGACCGCGAGCGCGACTCCGATCCGCTGTATGGAGTCGACCTCGCGCACGCGTCGTTCGTCGAAAGCGTGCCCGATGGCGCCGAGGAGATCGCGATAGTTGGGTGCCACCCGCGACGCGCGCCCGACCATGTCGTCCGCGCGGCGGAGGACCACCCCGAAATGCCCGGTGCCGGTGAAGGAGTCACCGACCGGTATACGCCCCGGGCAGGGCGATTCGAACAGCGCCTCGGCGTATCGCTGGTCGATGGTCTCGCGCAGTCGGCCAAGCTCGGCTGCCCGTTCGGCAGCCAGGGTGGCGATGCGGTCGACGTCGGCGACACCCTGCAGCAGGGTCTGGTGGACCATCTCTATCGACCGGTGCACCGCCGCGAGATCACGCCCCCGCGACGCCACGAGGTGATTGGCGAGCCCGTCCCAGATGCGAGCCGCGCGGTCGGCGGCGTTCTCGTATCCGGCGAGATGGGTGTCCCAGACGTCGAGGTCGGTCTCGATGTTCCACAGGCTCGCCGCGGCGAACGCCTCCAGGTCGGTCAGCACCGTGATGATGCGCCGGGCGTCGTCCTCGTGCTCGGCCCACCGTTCGAGATCCGAATTTCGCGGGCTCGATGGGCTCGGCGTCCGGGGTGCCGGAACACGATGCAGCCGCAGCCGACGCGTGCTCGTCGGGAGCAGGAGGTACGTGGGGGAGTCCTCGTGACGCGGCACGTTCGGCACGAAGCGACGAAGCGCGAGAGTGTCGCGGTCGATCACGGACATCGCGGCCAGGCGAGCCGGGCTCGTCGCTCCCCCCAGCAGGAGCTCGGCCAGTTCCGGCTCCTTCAGCTCGCCGTCCCGAGCAAGGAGCTCGGCCGGAGTGCACTCCTCGAGGGCGGGCACGACGGTCCAGAAGGTGGGAGCGCGATAAGGCCGACCGAAGACACGGAGATTCGCCGTCGTGAAGTATTCGTCGACCAGTGCGGCGGCACGGTCGCGCGCCGATACGAACTCCGTCCGCAGCGACCTCCAGTCGAGATCGGACACCACGTCCGCCTCGGTGATCTGCAACTCCGGTGGACGATGGTGTTCGCTCCACGGCTTCGCGCTCCACAGCGTGAAGCTCACATGGCTGATGGACTGCGGTCCGACCTCGCCGAGTCGGAAGTCCAAGGTGATCAGGAAGTCGGAGCGGGGGACATCGGTCGCGGTCCACGTCGTGACGGCGACGAAGCGTTCCCGGTCGAGCAACACCCGGTGGCGCAGGGGCCGCAGAGTGTCCTGGGAGAAACCCGTCGGGTGCACGATGGCCTCGATCGCCCGCTCCCGCAGATCGGCAATCACGCCGTCGACGGCGTCGAACGCGTCGGTCGGCCACGACGACGGGTCGGTGTCTTCCGTCATCGGAGGTTGGTCCGGCGCACCGGGCATGCTCGCCAGCAGCACCTGGTTCGGGCGGGCCCGCTCCATCTTGGCGTGGCGTGCCTCCTCGGGGATGCAACCGAACCATGCTCGACCCGGCAGTTGGTCGTCGAGCAGGCGGCGCAACAGCTGCCGCTGACTGTTGCAGGAGCGCTCGTTGGACGGCCACCGCCGGTGCGCGGTCGAGATCATGATCAGACGGCTGACCGGCACCCTGGCGGCGGTCTCGCCGTAGCTCCCCGAGCGTTCCGCGCGCTCCGACCGTCCAGACGCTGGTGCACTCGATCGTTCCGGTGCATCGGCCACGCTGCCCCCCTCGGCGTCAGAAGGGCGAAGATTTGATTTTGCACAACGAAATGCTGCCCGCCGTGCGGGTGAACGTGATCGGCGTTCGTGATCGGAGGGGTGTGGGCGCGGCGCGGTGCGACCAGATCCGCCGAGGTCTTCAAGCGTCCACCTGATCCGCCGGTCCGCACTGGGCGGGGCCCCAGCTCTCAGCGCCGTCACCGCCGCCGCTACGGCGGATAGCGGGCGATCGCCGTGGCAGCGGCCCCGACGAGGTCGATCGTCGAGGTCATCATCCGCCAACCGGTGACGTCGTTGGCGAACTGGGAGCCCCGGAAGAGCCGCTCGCACATGATCGCCGCTCCGCCGTCGGACTCGACTTCGGAGGGCGCACCGGCGCCGGCCGTGGTGCGCCACCGCGAGACGAACCGATAGAGCTCCAGGCTCGGACGGAGACGGGCCCGGGCCGCGGAGAAAATGCTGAGCGTCCAGTCGTCGTCCTCGCCCCGGGCGTTGATGCCGACGCGCGCCGCTCCGGTGGCGTAGAGGAAGGCGCCCTCGAGGTACTCGCTCTCGAGGAACTCATCGCCCTGGCCGGTGCGCGCCTCTCCGAAGTTCCGGAGGGTGGCGAGGGCGTCTCCACGGGTCATGGAGGCGATCAGGGGCGTGCTCGGCCGGGCTGGCTGGGATGTTCCCGGAGTCGGCGCGTCGGGACGGACACCGAGGTCCTTCGCGGTCTTCTCGAGCATCATTTGGCTGGCCGCCAGCACGGCCTGCGTCTGCTCCAGCCCCGCGGCGGCCTGCTGCCCCTCGTATAGAAGCACGCCCCGGAGAGGGCTCTCAAGGTGGGCGCCGCAGGGATGCCGCTCGGGGGCACCGACACTGCGCTGGTCGTGCTCGGCTTCCTGGCGGTCCTCGTGCGGGTCCGGGCGCGTTGGGTCCGGGCCGACGCCCGGTAACCGAACGACGGCTCGTCCGGTCGGCGGCGACCGGTGGTTCGGAGTCGGGGCGGGCGGGAGCCGATATGCAGCTCGCGCATGCATAATGCAAGCATGGCGACGTCGATCACGGTACGAGACGTTCCGGACGAGGTCCGGGACGAGTTGGCGGCCCGCGCGGCTCGTGCGGGACGGTCCCTGCAGGAGCACCTCAGGCGGGAGCTCATCGAGATGGCGCGCCGGCCGAGCGGTGAGGCGTTGCTGGAGCGCGTCCGCGCGCGGGTCGAGACCACGGGGACCCGTCTGGACGTGGAGACGATCCTGAACCACCGCGACGCGGACCGGCGGTGACGCTCGTCGTCGACGCGTCGGTTGTCGTGGCCGCGCTGATCGACGACGGCGAGGTCGGCCGATGGGCCCGTCCCATCCTCGCCCGTCGGGACATCAGCGCTCCGCACGTCATGGCGTTCGAGGTCGCCAACATCCTGCGGCGCGCTGCCCTCCGTGGCGACGTCTCCGACGATGTGGTGCGACTGGCGCACGCGGACCTGCTCGACACGGCGATCGAGTACGTGAGCTATGAGGTCGTAGCGCCCCGCGCCTGGGAACTGCGCGGCTCGGTGACGCTGTACGACGCTGTCTACGTCGCCCTTGCCGAGGCGTCGGACACCTCGCTCCTCACGCTGGACCTTCGTGTGGTCCGAGCACCCGGTCCCCGGTGTTCATTCCTCACTCCCTGGGATCCGCTGTCTTGAGTAGCCGGACGCAGCTGTAGGGCGTCGCTGGTGAGACTTCTGAGTTGTCGAGACAGAACCTTCGGACAGCGGTTCGTGAGGGCCTCACCGACCTCGGAGTGAGTCGGCCGCCCGACGAGGTCGGGCCGCGTCGCGCACGGTGTCGTCCGGCGCCCGTCGGGGGAGCGGGATGCGCCGCTCCGACCGCCACGCGGCGACGGTCTGCTCGTCGACGGTCCCGTGCCGGGCCATCGCCACCCACGGCGCGGCTACCCACCCGACCGCGCCCGCGGCGGCCGCTCCGGCGGCGGCCCACAGGCCCGCCTTCACGACACCCACGGCCGGTCCGGGACGAGGGGCACCTGAGGGCACTGCGCCAGGTGGGCCTCCGGGCAGGGCGGGGTGAGGTCGGCGCCGCAGCCGGGGCAGATCACGACGACCGGACCCGTCGTCGGGAAGGCCTCCGCATCCTCGGGTGGGCGGCGCTGCTCCGGCAGCGGCGGCAGGTCGTTCGTGGCGCGGGCGGCCGCGTCGAGGCGATCCCGCGTGGAGGAGCGGTTGAGCCGCACGGTCCCGGCGAGCACGAAGGCGAGGAGTGCCGCGACCGCCAGCCACCCCACTGCGATGAGCACCCACATCCACGGAGCCATGTCGTTCCCCCCGAGCCCCCAAATCTGCGCGTACGACGCTAGTCCGCCGACTCCCCCCGGTCTCTCCCGCAGACGGCGTATCGGGCCGACGCCCCGTGGAGGATGAGGTCACCGCGACGGCTGATGAGGATGGTCATCCGGAGACGGCGTCGGGCGGAGAGCGAGGGTGTCCGTCCATGGTCGGTGAGCTGCGGGTGTCGGCGGTCGTGTGTGCCTACACCGAGGACCGGTGGACCGACGTCGTCGCGTCCGTCGCCTCGCTCGAGGCAGGGACGCGGCAGCCCGACGAGGTCGTCCTCGTCATCGACCACAACCCCGCTCTCGCTCATCGGGCCACCGAGCAGTGGGGCGGGTCGGGGCTGGTTCGCGTCCTTCCCAACGAGCATGCGCAGGGACTGTCCGGCGCTCGGAACACCGGCCTGCAGCACGTGACCGGCGACGTCGTCGCCTTCCTCGACGACGACGCGGCCGCCCGGCCCGACTGGCTCGAGCGCCTCGTCGTGCCCTTCGCGGACCCGGCCGTCGTCGCCGTCGGCGGCGGCGCCTCCCCGCGGTGGCCGGCGGAGGCACCCGCGTGCCTGCCGCGGGAGCTGCTCTGGATCGTCGGCTGCAGCTTCACCCCAGACCTTCCCGACGACGGGTCGGGGCCGGTCACCGAGGTCCGCAACGTCATGGGGTGCTCCATGGCCCTGCGCCGGGAGCCGGTCCTGGCGGTCGGCGGGTTCGCCGAGTCCATGGGCCGGCGCGGCACGCTGCCCCTCGGGTGCGAGGAGACCGACCTCTGCATCCGGCTCCGGCAGGCCGACCCCGGGGCCCGGGTGCTCCTGGTCCCCGACGCGGTGGTCGACCACCGTGTCTCCGTCAACCGCACCCGGTGGTCCTACCTGGTGCGGCGGTGCCGGAGCGAGGGCCGGTCGAAGGCCGTGCTGTCGCGGCGGGTGGGGAGCGAGGACGGACTGTCGGCCGAGCGCTCGTACGTCGCGTCGGCGATCCCGCGGGCGGTCGTGCGCGAGCTCGCGTCCGCGGTCCGGGGCGGTGCGCGGCGCCGGGCCCTCGGCGCGGCCGTCGCCCTGGTGCTCGCCGTGCTCGTCACCGCGGCCGGCTACCTGGTCGGCCTCGCGCGGACCCTGGCCGCGGCCTCCTGGACGGCGGACGTCGGGGTCCGGCGCGCCACGGCTCTCGTCCTGCTGCTCGCCGGCGTCGCCGCGTGCCTGGCCGCGCTCGTCGGCGCCCAGGGAGGCGGGCGACTCGCCGTCACGGCCCTGTTCCTGGTGCTCGGACCGGGCTGGGCGGTGGCCGGCTTCCTCCGCCGACCGTCGGTGTCGCTGGCGTGGACCGTCGCGCTCGGCGTCGGGATGGCCGTCGGCGTCCTGGGCGGCGAGTCGATGCTGCTGTTCGGCGACGTCCACCCCGTCGGCGCGCTGTACCTGGTCGCGCTCGTCTGCGCCCCCCTGCTCCTGCGGCACACGATCGCCGTCCGATGAGCACCCCGCGCGTCTCGGTCTGCATCCCCGTCTACCAGGGCGAGGACACCCTCGCCGTCACCATGGGCAGCGTTCTCGCGCAGACCTTCACCGACTTCGAGCTCGTCGTCCTCGACAACGGCTGCACCGACCGCTCCGGCGAGATCGCCCGCTCCTTCGACGACCCACGCGTCCGCGTCGAGCGCAACGAGGAGACGCTGCCGGTCAACGCCAACTGGAACCGGGTCGTCGCGCTGAGCCGGGCACCCTTGATCAAGTTCCTGTGCGCCGACGACCTCATCCACCCGCAGTGCCTCGAGATCCAGGTCCCGCTGCTCGACGCCGACGCCTCGCTCTCCCTGGTCGCCCACCGCCAGCACCTCGTCGACGCCCACGGTCGGATGATCGCGCCCGGGCGCGCCCTGCGCGGGCTCCTCGGGAAGCGTTCCCGACGACAGGTGCTGCGCCGGGTGGTGCGCAGCGGCGCCAACCCCATCGGCTCGAGCTCCGGGCTGCTCTTCCGGCGGGCCGCCTTCGAGGCCACCGAGGGGTTCCGACGCGACCCCACCTTCGTCACCGACCTCGACCTGTTCCTCCAGCTCCTCGAGTACGGCCCGATGCTCGGCATGCCGGAGAGCCTCGCCGCGTTCCGCGTCAGCCCCGGCACCATCACCGCCGACGCCGGCCGCCGCATCTACGTCGCGCAGCGCGCCTACACCCAGGAGGTGGCGGCCCGGTCCGGCGTCCGGCGCGTGGACCGGGTGGTCGCCTCGCTCGCGGCGCCGGGCGCACGCCGCCGCCGGGAGGCGGCCTACTTCGTGGGGCGTCTCGGCCATCGGAGGACACCCACGGGAGCGGCGACGTGACGGCCCGGTACCGACCGCTCGAGGTCCGCACCCCGTCTCCCCGGCGCCCACCGGCGGTCGAGTCGCTGGACGCGCCGACGATCCGGGTGGCCCACGTGGCGTCGCTGAACGCCCCGACGCTCGCGATGCGGCCGGTCGCGGCGCCGGCCCTGGACGCGCCGACCACGGCCGTCCCGCCGGTCCCGGCCCTCGATGCACCGACCACGGCCATCCCGCTCGTGCCGACTGCCGCGTTGGACGCCCCGACCGTCGCGGTCCGTCCCGTCCTCCCGGCCCGGGTGACATTGACCCGCCGAGCTCCGACGGCCCCGCAGGTCACCGTCGTTCCTGAGGCGGAGCAGGGCGAGGAGGTCGTCGCGATCGCGGTGCCGGCCGCGGCCACGGAGGTGGCCGAGGCCCCGGAGGTCGTGGACGACCCGGGCGCCGCGGAGGTCCTGGAGGCAACCGAGGCGCCGGCAAAGCCGGACGTCGCGGAGGAGCCGGACGTTGCGGAGCCGGACGTCGCGGTGGAGCCGGACGTGGCGGTGGAGCCGGAGGTCGTGGAAGCCCCGGCTGCCTCGGCGGCTGTTGAGGGCGAGGAGGTCGAGGACACCCCGGAGGCCAAGGACGCGTCGGACGTGGCGGACGTCCCGGAGGCGTCGGAGGTTGCGCCGGCTCCTGACGAGTCGGAGGTCGTGGAGGTTGCGGCTACCTCGGAAGTCGCAGAGGCCCCGGAGGTTGTCGAGGCCGAGGACGCGTCGGTCGTGGCGGAGGCTTCGGAGGTTGCGGAGGCTCTCGACGAGACGGAGGTCGCGGCGGCTCCCCGCGAGTCGGAGGTCGTCGAGGCTCAGAAGACGCCGGAGGTCGAGAAGGGCGAGGAGATCGACGCGGTTGCGGCGACTACTGCGGGCGCGGAGGTGACCGAGGCTCCGGACGTCGCGGACGCTCCAGAGGCCGAGGACATTTCGGAGGCCAAGAAGGCCCCGGAAGCGGCGGACGTCCTGGACGCCCCTGAGGCGCCGGAAGTCGACGAGGCGCCGGAGGTCGGGGAGGACGAGGAGGTCGTCGCGGTCGCGGTCGCGGCAAGGGCGCCGGGGGCGGAGGTGGCCGAGGCTCCGGCGGTCGTGGACGCCCCCGAGGTCGAGGACATCCCGGAGGCCGCCGAGCCGGAGCCTGCCGTCGAACCGCGCCCCTCGCGGTCCGACGGCGGTCGCATCCGGACGCGTCTCGCCGGGTGGGGGAGGGCGGGCGCCTCGCCCGCGCTCGCCGTCGCCGCTCTGGCCTGTCTCCCGCTCGCCGCCGCGACCACCGACACCTCGCGGATGACGGGGCTCGGTCTGGCCGGGGTGCTCTCCGATTGGGCCTGGGCGGCGATCGTCCTCGCGGGCCTCGCCTGCGCCGTCGAGCTCCTCACCGCGGCACGGACGGTCGTCCTGTCCGCCACCACCGGCGTGCTGATCCTGGTCACGACCGGCATGCCGTCGGTCGTCGAGTCCGGCGCGCGGGTCCCGACCGCCTGGCTGCACGCGGGCTTCGTCGACGAACTCCTCACGCACGGCCGCATCCCCGTCGGCGTCGACTCCCGCTTCGGGTGGGCCGGGTTCTTCTCCCAGTGGTCCTGGATCCTCGGCGCGAGCGGCGGCGGCACGCTCGACACCGTCCTGCGGTGGGCGCCCCCCGTGATCGTCGCGATGTGGACGGTCGGGGTCGTCGCGATCGCCCGGCCGCTCCTCGGGTCCGGCCGGCTGCCGTGGGTCGCGGCCTGGCTGTTCTGCGGGACGAACTGGATCGAGCAGGACTACTTCTCCCCGCAGGCCACCGCCATCGTGCTCGTGCTGGCCGTCCTCGCCGTCGTGCTCGGCCCGCTCGCCACCCGGCGGGACGCAGGCTGGCCCGTTCCCGACGCCGGGTCGCCCCGCAGCGGCCTCCTGCGGCGGGGTCTCGTCGCCGCGATGAGCCCGGTGCGACGCCCGGCCCTCCCGCCGTCGCAGGTGCTCCTGACCTGGTTCGTCCTGGTCCTCTGCGTGCTCGCGGTCTGCGTCGACCACCAGCTCACCCCGTTCGCCCTGGGCGCCCAGCTGTTCGTGCTCGCCGTCGCCGGCCGCTTCTGGGGCCGCCGCGTGCTGTGGCTGCTGGTGGCGGCCGAGCTCACGTGGGTCCTGGTGGGCGCGCACGATGTTTTCGTCTCGCAGCTGCAGCTCATCACCGGCGACGTCGGCAACGTCAGCAGCTCGGTCGGGTCGGCACTGATCGGGCGCCTCGTCGGCGATCCCGGGCAGCTCCTCGTCAAGCTCGGCCGGGTCCTCGTCGCCCTCGCCACGTACCTCCTCGCGCTCGTCGGGGCGTGGATCCGCTTCCGCCGCCACCGCGAGGTCGTCGTCCTCGCCATGGCGTTCGTCCCGGCCCTGCTGGTGCTCGCCCAGAGCTACGGCGGCGAGGTCGGGCTGCGCATCGTGCTCTACGCGCTGCCGCTGCTCGCCGTGCTCGGCGCGACGGCGCTCGGCGCCTTCACGCGCCGGTGGCGGTCCGCCGCCGTCGTCGTCGGGACCCTCGGCCTGGTCGCCCTGCTGGCGCTGCTCGTCACCCTGCGCGGGGGCAACGACTCCTACCTGACCGTGTCCCCGGACGAGGTCGCCACGACCCGGGCGGTCCTGGCGGCCGCCCCGCCGGGGACGAAGGTCCTGCCGCTCGCGAACCAGGGCCCGATCGACGTCTCGCACGTCCTGGACGTGGAGCAGACGAACTCGGCCGCCGGGTGCGACGAGCTCGACCTCGACCTCCTGCGTTGCGCCGACGAGGAGCAGCCCTACGAGATCCTCGTGCTCCCGACGATGGACGCGGAGGGTGTCGCGCTCCAGAACCGGACCCCGGGATGGACCCACACCGCGATCCTCAGCCTGACCGGCAGCGGAACCTACCGGGTGGTGTGGGAGATCGACGGGTCCCACGGCCCCGGCGACACGACGGCCCTGCTGCGGAGGGTGGAACACCGGTGATCATGACCGAGCCGATGCGCCTGGCGGCCGGCGCCTTCGGGGTGTTCCTCGTGCTGCTCGTCGTGCGCGCGGTGGTCGGGGAGACCGGCGGCGTGCCCTACCGGGCGCTGGGCCGGGTCCGGGTGGTGCGGGTGCTCGACCTCGCCGCCGTCCTCGCCGCGGCGGGCCTGCTCGCGGCGCTGCTCGCGGTCGTCGTCACGTCCCTCGGCGCGCCGTCCGCGTAATCCGGCCGCACCCGCACACCTACGACGACGGGCGCCGTCGGTCGAGGGAGTCGACCGACGGTGCCCGCGGACCCGTCGTCAGGAATTCGGGTTGTAGTCGCCCTGGTGAGGCTTCGGGGCCGGCACCACCGGGACGTCGGTGGCGGGCAGCGGGTAGTAGCGGGCCCAGTCCAACTGGACCTCACCCGGGATGTAGCCGTTGGGCTGGTTCGCGTCGAGCTGCACGTTGAACGCCATCGGGGACTCCGGGACGGCGTCCTTCGTGGTGTCCGTGGCCCGCGGGACGCCGTCGACGTACCAGGTCAGGTGGCTCGGCGTCACCTCGATCGCGAAGGTGTGCCACTGCGTCAGATCCAGCGGGATCGCGACGTAGTCCTGCTTCTCCTTCGGATAGTGCACGAAGAGGTTGACCGAGCCGTTCGCGATGTCGGTCTCGGCGAAGTCGATGTCGTGCTGCCCCTGGTCGTAGGAGATGCCGACCGGGATCAGGGCCACCACGACGTGGTAGGGACGGCCCTGGACGCCGGGCTGCTGGATCGCGCGCACCCGGGCCTCCCACCGGCCGTACTGCGCGTCGTGGTGGGACAGCGACATCCCGGCGGTCGTGGCGTCGGCCGTGCCGGACTGGGTCAACACGCCGTCGCCGACCGACACCTGCTTCGGCGACCGGACGCCGTTGCCGCCGTTCCCGGGGCTGTCGTAGACCTCCCAGTCGGGGTTCAGGGCGGTCCCGTCGAACTCGTCGTCCCACTGCGGGGTGCCCCAGCGGTACGTCGCCGCGGCGCTCGGCCCGTCGGCCACCCCCGCCGGGAGGAACGGCACGGCGGCGGGCCCCGCCTCGCGCGCGGACCGGCCCGCCCAGATGACCGCGACCAGGGCGACGGCGAGCACGAGAGCGATCGCGAGCACCGTCAGGCGGACCGGGCGGCCGAGGCCACGCGGTCCGGCGGACCTCCGGTGCCGGATCACACGCTCAGACGGGTCGTGGTGGTGTCGTCGCCCCACGGGCGACCGGGGCGGCGCGGCCAGCGACGGGCCAGGCGCATCGCCTGCTCGTTCATCGTGGTCTCGTAGTCGCGCAGGATGGAGCCGAGGACCCGGCTCCCGTCACGCCAGGTCCGCAGGTTCGACACCCCGGCGCGGCGGGGGAGCTCCAGGCTCGGCACCTCGGCGATCCGCAGTCCCGCCCGCAGCGCCGACACGGTCAGGCGCGTCTCCACCTCGAAGCCCGTGCTGGTGAGGTCGAGGTGCTCGAGGGCGTGCCGGTGGAAGGCGACGAAGCCGTAGCAGAGATCGGTCAACGGGACCCCGTAGAGGTTGTTCACCAGCGACATCAGGGCGCGGTTGCCGGCCCGGCGCGTCCGCGTGATGTCCAGCGAACCACCGCCCAGCATGAAGCGCGACCCCTTGACGAGGTCGAATCCCTGGGACAGGAAGTACAGGTAGTGGGGGATCTCGGCGGGGGACATGCTCCCGTCCGCGTCCATCATGACGATCACGTCGCCGCGTGCCGCGCGGAACCCGACCGCGAGAGCGTCGCCCTTGCCCTCGCCGTCCTGCTCCACGATCCGGACGTCGGGCCGGGCCAGGCGCGCGGTGCGGATCGTCTCGTCGCGGGATCTCCCGTCCACGAGAACGATCTCGTCGACGGAATCGGGAACGCGTTCGAGTACCCACCCGATGTTGGCCGCCTCGTTGCGCGCGGGCACGACGAGAGAAACGCCGATCCGTGTGTCCGCGGCCGGCGGGTGACCCTCTCGCAGACGCGGCTCGCTCGGCGGGGACGGTTCGGGAATCAAGTGGGGCGTGCTCACCTGGGTGATCTCCTCGGGTCACGGTCGGAGAGCCCCGTGATCGAGGCGCCCGATGATCGCGCGAACGAGTCTAGGAACGAGATCTCCGGCTTCACATCGTCATCGCTCATCAGTCCGACTACTCAAGTTGATGGACGACGGCCCTCGCCCGGACGGGTGGGAGTCCGAACGCGGAATGAGCCCGGCGTGACGAGCGATGCGCACCGCCTCGAGTCGGCTGTGGGCACCCAGCTTGCGGAAGATGCGATTCGTGTGGGTGCGCACCGTATTGGGCGCCATGTCCAATTCCCGGGCGATCTCGCCGCTCTGCGCGCCGTCGATCAGACACCCCAGGACCTCCCGCTCCCGCTCCGTCAGATCGGCCAGTGGTCCGTCGTCCACGCGGGCGGACGAGGCCAGTCGCACGTCCTCGCGCAGCCCGTCGAGGACCGGTCCGAGCAGGTCGGAGGGGTAGAGGGTGTGGCCGGCGGCCACGGCCCGAATGGCGTCGGCGATCTCGTGCGCCCGGGTGCGGGACGGGAGCCAGGCCCCCACCCCCTGCCGCGCGGCGACGAGTGCCTCGCCCGCGTCGTCGACGTCGGAGAGCAGGACGACGCGGGTGTCGTTCGCCCCGGCGAGCAGTTCCACGAGCCGGGGCCAGATTTCCGACGTCGATGACGCGTCGATGATCGCGGTGTCGGCGCGCGGACCCGGAGGGCCGTTAAGCAGTTCCTCCGGGCTGCGGTGCGGGAGGACCAGGAGATCGTTCTCGTGTGCGAGTCGGTGGGCGAGCGAGTCCGCCATGAGTCGGTGTCCGGCGATGATCTGCACTCGCACTACGTTCACGTCCGGTGACGTTACGGAGTGGGCCGAGATCTATTCATCGCTCAGTTGAGGTATCTGTAGTGTTGATATTGTCCGTGCTGCCACGGATTCTGTTATCCGATGGTGACCGAAGAATCGATCGGGTGATGCAACGCGTCGGGGTGATGCGCGTCCGGGAGAACAGGAAAGAGAAGGTCCAGGGGGCTGGTGGATATGACCGATATCGCCGTGGTGGACGGACACGTCCTGTTTGCCGAGCTGTTGTGTGGCGCTTTGTCCGAATACTCGCTCCATGCGGTCGGCTTCGCCTCGACGGCGGAGGCCGCGGTCGACCTGGTCCGGGCCCGTCGTCCGGCGCTCTGCCTCGTCGACCCCCGCTCGCTGCCCGACGAGGACGACGAGGTGGTCATCCGCCTGGCGGCGGCGGGCGGCGGTGCCACCCGCGTCGTGGTCATCACCGACGACGTGGACGAGGCCGCTGCGCGTGCGGCGCGCTCGGTCGGGGCCTCGTTGCTGCCCAAGGGTGGCGGCATGGTGATGCTGCTCGACGCGCTGAGCCGGGTGCAGCGCGGCGAGACCGTCGTGCGGCTGCCCCGCCGCACCGTCGCGCGACGCTCCGAGGCCGCGACCGCCGTGCACCGCCTCGCGGCCACCCTCACCGTCCGGGAACGCGAGTGCCTGGCGATGCTGGTCGACGGGTCGACCACCGCGCAGATGGTCGAGGAGCTCGGTATCTCGGTGATGACGGTGCGCAGCCACGTGCGGTCGGTGCTGTGCAAGCTCGGCGTGCACTCGCGCCTGGAGGCGGCCTCGCTCGCGGTACGGCACGGCCTCGTCGAGACGGTGCAGTCGGACGCGGGCTGACCGGGCCTAGGTGGAGGGGAGCTCCGACGGGCGCCGCGTCGCGATCACGCACCCCAGGTGCACCGCGACGTAGCACCCGGCGACGAGCACGAGGGGATCGAGACCCGCCGTCGTCGCGATCCCGGGGGCGAGCGCCGCGCCGAGCGCGACGAGGCCCGCCGAGGTCAGCGACAGCGCCGCGTAGCGCCCGCCCCTCCCGAAGGCCTGGTACTCGGCGAGCCGGTGGATGACCCAGAGGCGCAGCGCGACGCCGAGCAGCAGCACCCGGAACACGGCGGCGTGGCTCGCGTACTCCGGACCGAAGAGCGCCAGCACCGGGTGCGCGACGAGCGCGGCGACGGCGAGGGCGGGCAGCATCAGCCACAGCAGCCGGCGCCGGCTCGCGCGGCTGTGCTCCCGCCCGTGCTCCGGGTCGCGGGAGACCGCCCCCGCGACGGAGGCCACGAAGTACTGCGCGACGACGTCCACCACGGTGACGCCCTGCCACATGAGGAAGAAGGCCGCGCCCGGCGCCGGCCCGACCGTGACGGTCACCAGCAGCGGCACGAGGCCCGCGAGCAGCGTGACGCCGATCTGTCCCGCGTACGTCGGGCCCAGGAACGCGACGACGTCGCGCCGCCGGGGGAGATGCTCGGTCCCGACGGCGGGTGGGGGCCGGCGGGTCCACAGCACGGTGGCGACGGCCGCCGCGACCACGCACACCGCGACCGGGACGAGCCACGACCCCACCACGACCGCCGCGCTCGTCGCGCCGCCCGCCACGACGAGGACGACGACGCGGCTCACGGCGTAGAGGACGGCCCGCCCCGGGCACCACCAGGGCCGCCGGAGCCCGACCAGGACGTAGTCCTGCTGCTGGTAGAGCGCCCACGCGACGCAGGCGAGGACGAGGACGGCCCCGGCGACGACCGGGCCGCCGACCTCCGCGACCGCCGAGACGACACCTCCGGCGCCCGGCAGCAGGAGGACCAGCCCGCCGACGCCGGCCGCGAGCAGGACGACGGTGAGCGCGCAGCGGACGAGCAGGTTCCGCGTGTGCCGGCCCGCGTGGGGCAGCCAACGGAGCAGGGCGATCCCGAGGTTCACCTCGGTGCAGCCGGCGACGACCTGGAACGCCGACACGAAGGCGGACGCCCGCCCGACCTCCGCCGGGTCCAGTGTCCGCGCGACGTACAGCCAGCTCGCCATGCCGACGGCCGCGCCGATACCCGCCGTCAGCGAGAGGGCCAGGCCGTCGCCGAAGGCGCCGTCCGGGACCCGCCGTGCCCGGGTCCGGATCGCCAGGGGCACGTCCCCACTGTCGATCGTCCGTCACGCTCCCGGATCCCCCAGACGACGGCGCGTGCCTACGTCGTGTGCGGGTTCCGGACACGGACGACACGGCGAATCGTGATCGCACGCTCCGCCACCCGGGTCGGACGTCGAGGAGGAACCGTGCGAGGAGCGGACAGGGTCGACTTCGTGGTGATCGGCGCCGGGTCGGCGGGGTCGGTCCTCGCGAACCGGCTCAGCGCCGACCCCACGCGGCGGGTGCTGGTCCTCGAGGCCGGTCGCCTCGACCACCTGTGGGACCTCGCCGTGCACATCCCGGGAGCCCTCTCGTTCCCGGTGGGCAGCCGGTGGCACGACTGGCGCTACGAGTCCGAGCCGGAGCCCGAGATGCTCGGCCGTCGGATGCACCATCCCCGGGGCAAGCTGGTCGGCGGATCGAGCAGCATCAACGCGATGGTGTTCCAGCGGGGACACCCCGCCGTCTACGACCGCTGGGGCGCCGAGCCCGGGCTGGCGGCCTGGGACTACGAGCACTGCCTGCCCTACTTCCGGCGGCTCGAGACCGTCCGCGAGGACGCGGACGGGGCGGCGCCCGCGCTCCGGGGCCGGTCGGGACCGCAGACCCTCGAGCGCGGACCGGTCACGCACCCGCTGTTCGACGCCCTGTTCGCGGCGGCCCGCCAGGCGGGACACCCGGTGATCCCGGGGTTCAACGGGGAGGACCCCGAGGGCTTCGGACCGTGGGACCGCACCATCTCCCGCGGCCGACGCGTGTCCGCGGCCCGCTCTTTCCTGCACCCCGTCCTGGATCGGCGCAATCTCGAGGTCCGCACCCGCACCCTCGTCACGGGTCTCGTCCTCGACGGCGACCGCGTGACCGGTGTGCGCTACCTCGACGCGCGCGGACGGGAGCACGCCGTCGTCGCGGGGGAGGTGGTGCTCTCCGGCGGCGCGTTCAACTCGCCGCAGGTGCTGCAGCTGTCCGGGATCGGGGACCCCGTGGACCTCGTGGCCGCCGGCGTCCGGGTCCGCCACGAGCTGCCCGCCGTCGGGCGCTATCTCGAGGACCACCTCGTCGGGAAGATCCAGCACGCCTGCGCGGTCCCCGTGACGATGGGGGCGATGCGGCACAAGCGCAACTGGCCGCTGATCGGGCTGGGCTGGCTCGTCGGACGCGGCCCGGCGACGACCAACCTGTTCGAGGGCGGCGGGTTCCTCCGGACCCGGCCCGAGCTCGACGCGCCCGACCTCATGGTCGGCTTCGCCCCGGTCTCGATGGCGTTCCACGAGAACGCGCCCGAGCACGGCTACCAGCTGCTGATGGCCCACATGAGCATGGAGTCGCGCGGCAGCGTCCGCATCCGTTCCTCCGATCCGCGGGTCGCACCCCGGCTGCTGTTCAACTACCTGTCGACGCCGAACGACCGCCGGTTCTGGGTGGACGCCCTCCGGCTCACGCGCGAGGTCTTCGACCAGGAGGCGTTCCGGCCCTTCGAGGGCGGCGAGGTGTTCCCGGGACCGTCTGTGTCGACCGACGACGAGGTGGTCGACTGGGTCCGGCGCACCGGCGAGACCGACATGCACCCGACGTCGTCCTGCCGCATGGGCACGGGCGCCGACTCGGTCGTCGACCCGGCGACGATGCGGGTACACGGGCTGACGGGCGTGCGCGTCGTCGACGCGTCCGTGATGCCCCACTGCCCGAACAGCGCCACCCACGCCCCCACGATGATGGTCGCGGAGAAGGCGGCCGACCTGCTGCTCGGCAACACCCCGCTCGCGCCTCAACCTGTGGAGCGCCCCCGGCGGCACCCGTCCGAGGCGTCGTCCTGACCACCGTCCGACCCGCCGTCCTCCGGGGCTGGCGGGCCCCGCAGCACCGGGACGGGGCAGCGCTCGTCCTCAGCTCCGGCCTGTCCTCGGCGGTCGGATTCGGCTACTGGATCGTCGCCGCCCGCCTGTTCCCACCCGCCGTCGTCGGGATCAACACGACGATCGTCTCGACCCTCACCATGCTCGCCGGGGTCGCGCAGCTGAACCTCGGGAGCGGGCTGCTGCGCTTCCTCGGGGACGCCGGCGGGGAGGCGCGCCGGCTCGTCGGGCGGTGCTACGTCGTGGCCGCGGGCGTCGGCCTCCTCGCGGGCGTGGGCTTCGCAGCGGGGGCCCGGTGGTGGGCGCCAGGCCTCGTCGGCGCCGTCGGCTACGGCCCGCTGTTCGCCCTCTTCGCCCTGGCGGCGCCGGTGTGGACGCTCTTCGTGATGCAGGACTACGTGCTCACCGCGGCGCACCGGGCCGTGGTGGTGCCGATCGAGAACCTGGCGTTCGCCCTGCTCAAGGTCGGTCTGCTCGTGGTGGCCGCCGTGGTCGGCGTCGAGGCGGGCATCGCCGTGTCCTGGAGCGTGGCGAGCGTCGTCGCCGTGGTGGGCGTTGGCTGGTACCTGTCGCGGGTCCTCCCGCGGGGCGGGGAGATCGGTCCCGGCGCCCAGCCCCGTGCGATGGCCCGGTACGTGGCCTTCGACTGGGTGGGGACGGCGTGCCTCGGCGCGGTCTACTCCGTGCCGCCGCTCCTCGTGCTGCTCCGCCTCGGGGCGGACGCAGCCGCGACCTTCGGGATCTGCTGGACCATCGCCTTCAGCCTGTACCTGGTGGGACAGGGCATGGGGCAGTCGTTCGTCGCGCACGCCGCCGCGTCCCCGGACCAGGCCGCCCCCGCCGCACGGGAGATGGCGACGAAGGTCCTCACGCTGGTCGTCCCCGCCGCGATCGTGCTGGCCGTCGCGGCCCGGTGGGTGCTCGCCGTCTTCGGCGACCACTACGCCCGCACCGGCGGGACGCTCCTGGCGCTCCTGGCCGCCTCCGCGGTGCCGAGCACGATCTCCGCGGCCGGGATCGCCCTCGCGCGGGTCCGGCACCGCCGCTGGGGTCAGGCCGGCATCCCGGCGCTCGCCGTCCTCGTCGTCATCCCGCTCGCGTGGGCCCTCGTCGGCCCGCTCGGTCTCACCGGCGTCGGCGTGGCGGTCCTCGTCGGGCAGACCGTGGTGGCGGTGGTCATCCTCGCCGTGGGACGGCGCGAGCGCCCCGCGCCGTCCCCGGCATGAGGCGACCGTCGGCGCGTGCATGCACGGATCCAGTGGGAAGGCAAACACCGGTCGGCCGCGCCGCCGAGTCTGCGCTTCTCAGTCGCCTCGTGAAGGGTTCTCGAGGTTGCCCGGTACCTCGGCCTTCGACGGGTCGGGCTTGCCGTTCTCGTCGAGCACGTCGGTGTCGGGGCTGCAGAAACCACCGAGGTTGTGCTCGTAGGGGCCGCAGCCGTCTCCGTGTCGCCCGGTGGGACCGCTGCTGGACGGGGACATGTTGGTGCTCGACGTCGCGATCGTGGGCTGGGAGGTGGCCGTGGCGGTGGTCCACGGGCCGCTGATCGTGCCGAGGCCGGCGCCGAGCGGCCCGACCGCCTGCTCGAACTGCAGGGCGTAACCACTCGAGCGGTACCGATAGCCGTTCCCGTCGTGTATAGGACGGGTGCGGAGAGCGTCCAGGAGGTGGTTGCGGACGGCTGAGCTCGTGAGGTCGGGGAAGCTCGTGAGGCCGTCGTCGGAGCCGGCCCCGCCTTCCGAGCGTCGGAGGGCATCGATGTCGTTCTGCTGCAGTGCGGTGTAGACGACTCGGACCTGCGCGGCGGTTGCGTCCTCCACGGTGCGGCCGGCGGTGTCGACGAGTTGCGGTCCGGGTGCGACGGAGGCGGTGGAGGCCCGCACGGCGACCGTGGTCGGGGTGGACCCCGGGCCCGCGGTGACCGCCACGGAAGTCGGATTCGGAGTCGCGTCGTGATGACCGAGCGCGTATGCACCGGCTCCGGTCCCGAGCAGCAGTGTGCCCACGAGGACGCCCGGGCCGACCCAGCGGAGGATCGAGGGGCGGGACGCTGGCGGCTGCTCGACGTGGCGCGGTGCCTGGACCGGAATCGGTGCGGTGACGGAGTCCCAGACCCACGGCGACGATTCGACCTCACGGCGGGCGTGGCGCGGAGCGGTGATGGTGCTGGTCATGGCGTTCCCCCGAAGCGCGGCAGTGACGGCGGGGAGTTCGCCCGGTCGCGGCGATCCGTTATCGATCGTGGAATTCGCGGGCCAGTGTTCACTCGAACGAGTGGCGCCCCGATCAGTGTCGCTTCCGCCGCCTCCAAGAGCACCCGTCGCTCTGGCGTCTTCGTCCACCCGGGGCGACAAGGGCGGAGCGGCGTGACGAGCGAGTGACGCCCATATCGGCATGCCCAGCATTCGGGACCGGGGAGACGACGACCGGCCTGTCCTCCGACGGCCGATGACGCTCAGCCTGTCGTTCCCGAAGGACATGCGAGGTCGTTGCGAGATGGGCGCTCCGTCCGATGAGTCGTGTCCACCCACACGATCCTCGGGTATCGCTCGGTCAGTGCGGCGACCCGTACGGGCCCGGTGGTGGAGGGGGCGGCCACGGGCTCCCGTAAGCCTGTCCGTAGTGGGGCGGCTGGGGGTACTGCGGCGGTGGTGGCGGCCCGTAGGGAGCCTGCGGGCCGTACGGCCGTCGCTGCCCGTAGGGCGGCCGGAGAGGTGGCCCGGCCGGCGATTGCGGTGACGCGCCCGTCCTGTCGCTGGAGAATGTCCGCTGCAGCATCCGGAGCCAGCCCCGCACCCCTCTCCGGCGGGCCGACCAGAGCAGCAAGCCCGAGGCGGTGACCCCGACGAACAGGCTCACGAGCCGACCGGTCGAGGGGGACGATGTCGCGGCGGGGTCGTTCGCGGTGGCGAACATGACCACGGCCTCGAGGGCGAGGAACACGTAGCCGCGCGTGAGGATGTTCCGGAGCTGCCACCGCAGGAAGATGGCCACGAGTCCCATCCAGTTCCCGAACAGCAGGGCAATCCAGAGCACCACGCCCAGCACGACGCCGTTGATGAACGCCCAGAACGGCCCGACGAGGAAGCCGGAGACGAAGTACATGATGGACTGCAAGAGGGTGACCTCCCGACACGGTGAGTCCAATTCGTAGACGTTCACACGGTGTCAAATCGTGCTTCCCCAAGCTTCCGTGCCAGCACGGACCGGCCTTGCGCCGATCGGGGGAGCAGATCAGTGCCGTGTGGCATTCCCGCTGGCCTGCAGCCACGTGAGGGCTGCGAGGACCCGGCGGTTGTCCTGATCGCTGTTCGTCAGCTGCAGCTTGCCGAAGGTGCTGGCGATGTGGGCCTCGACGGTGCGCGCGCTCAGCGAGAGGGCCTCCCCGATCCCGACGTTCGACCGTCCTTCGGCAATCAGCCGCAAGACCTCCTGCTCCCGCGGGCTGAGCGAGTCGAGCGCGCCGCTGGTCCGCTGGTGGCGGACGAGCCGCGCCACGATGTCGGCATCGACGGCCGTCTGCCCCACCGCGACGCGGTGCAGGGCGTCGACGAGGGCGCTCGGCGCCTCCACCCGGTCCTTGAGCAGGTAGCCGATGCCACTGCTCCGGATCTGTAGGAGGCGGGTCGTGTAGGAGATGTCGTCGTAGGTCGACAGCACCAGGAGCCCGACGTCGGGACGGGACGCGGCCAGCTCGCCGGCGACGCGTAACCCGTCGTCGTCCCGGCGCGCGGAGGTAAGGCAGATGTCGAGGACGGCGACGTCGGGCCGGTCGCGTTCCACCAGCCGGAGGAGGTCGTCCCCCCGGGCGACATCGCCGACGACGGTCTGCCCGACCGTCTCGAGCAGCAGGCGCAGGGCGGCCCGGAACAGGCCGGAGTCGTCGAGCAGCGCTATCCGCACGGCAACATCGCCCGCACGCTCGTGCCGCCGCCGGCGCGGTCGCTCACGTCGAGATCCCCGCCGAGCGCTCGCAGCCGGTCCTCGAGCCCGCGCAGGCCGGAACCGGCTCCCGGCTGCGCGCCGCCACGCCCGTCGTCCTCGACGCGGAGTCGTATCGCGTCATCGGCAACCGTGACGCTCACCCACGCCCGGTTCGCGTGTGCATGGCGAGCGATGTTGGTCAGAGCCTCGGCGCCGACGAAGTAGATCGCGGACTCCACCTCGGGGTCGAACCGGGCTTCCGGGACGTCGAGCTCGGTCGGGATGCCCAGGCCCTCGGCGACTCTCTCGAGAGCCGGTCCGAGACCCTGATCGGTGAGCACCGCGGGGTGGAGTCCACGGGCGAGGTCACGGAGGTCGCCGAGGGCGCGGGCCAGGTCCTCCTGGGCGCGGGCGATCACTGCGGTCGCTGCCGGCTGGTCGTCGACGTGGACCCGAGCAGCGCTCAGCGTCGCGCTCACGGCCAGCAGGCTCTGCTGGGCACCGTCGTGCAGATCGCGCTCGATCCGCCGTCGTTCCCGCAGGGTCGCCGCGACGATGCGCTGCCGCGAGGCACGCACCTCCTCGAGCTGGCAGCGGACCTGCTGGTGGAGCCGGCCGTTCGACAGCGCCAGACCGCCGGCGCCGATGGCCGCCGAGACGAGGCCGCGGTGGCGTCGCAGCACGGGGTCGGTGAGCAGCATCGCCAGCGGATCACCGTGTGCGTCGGCGATCTCGATCGCCCAGCGTCCCTCGTGGGTCTCGGGCGCAGGGTCGGGTTGGTTGTCCTCGGTGACGTACCGCCTCTCGGCGGCGAGCCAGAAGTAGAGCTCGAGACTGGGGTCGCGCAGCGCGGTGCGCAGCGCCCCGCGGACGGACGACGCTGTGGGTGCCTCGGTCAGGCTCAGCACGAGGTCCGCCACGGCGGCGCGAGCCATGTGGGTGCGGACCGCCGTGACGACGAAGGAGACCGGGATCGTCAGGACGGCCACCGCGATCAGCACCAGGGCCAGCTCGTGCGTGCGCTCGGGCAGCGGGACGAGGTGCACGACCGCGAACACGATCCCGGTCAGCGTGACCGACGCCGTCGTCACGACGGCGGGCAGCGCCTCGACCCGGCCTAGGCCGTGTGCGCGCCGGAGCTTCACCGCCAGCATCACCAACAACACCATGAGCAACAGGCCCAGCCCGCTGAACCAGACCGCGGACACCAGGCCGTGTGCCTTCTCGCCGAGATCCCAGCCGATCCAGAAGACGTCGCTCGGCAGGCCTTCCCACTCGGGCCGGCCGGTGACGGCGCAGACGGTGGAGCCGCCGCAGCCCCAAACCCCGAGGGCGACGACGTACGTCGTAGCCGTACGACGGGACATCGTCCGCTGCGGGTACCGCAGGAGCGCTGCCGCTCCGGCCACGTACCACCCCGGCCCGATCACCTCGCTCAGGAACGGAAGCGGCCCCGACCGCCACTCGTTGACCCAGGACAGCGCCCAGAGCGCGCCGACCAGCACGAGCAGGCGTCCCGTCGTGCGTTGGTCCGGGTCCCCGGCGAGGACGACGCCCGCCACCGCCACCGAGACGGCCACCCCGACGTTCACGCCGAACGTCAGTGGGTCGTAGCCCGCGAGCGGTGCCATCATCGCGCCGGACAGGAGCCCCACGGCGACGGCGCCAGCGATGGCTCGTCGGACGACGGGGGAGAGGGCTGAGTGGCGCGGAGCATCTGCCGCCAAGGTCACCGCCATCGCCACCCCCCTATGTTGCTTGCCGCCCCCGGGGGGCGAGCGTCCGTGCTGAGCCGTGGTGCACCCGGGCCCCCGGCGAGGACATCGACCACGACCGTGCGCCGTTAGTCCGGACGCCCGAGCATGACCCGGATGGCCCATCCGGTCGCGGACGCGTTGGTCGACGATGTCGACCAACGGCAGGGGGCTCATGGGTGGGGCGATGTCCGACGCGCAGGTGGCGGTCGGGGTGCGGGCGGTCGCGTTGGCGTCCGCCTTCCTCGTCCGCACGCTGCGCGACTCGCAGTTCCTGGCCACGGCGGCGGGCGAGACCGCGCCCGGCATCGTCGAGGCATCCACGGAGACGGCGGTCGTGGAGGGCGATCGCCGCGGCCGACTGAAGAGCCTGGCCCGGCGTGGGGGCGAGCTCGCCCGCCAGGGAGGCGAGTACGCCCGGCAGGGGCTCGACCGATGGGTCTCGACGCGTCCGGGCACTCCTGCCTGGAAATCGGCGAGCCGCGAGCAGCGATGCGATTGGTGGTTCGCCAACCTCGGGCGGGCGACCGCCGTGCTCGCGGCGCTCCCCGGGCTGACGGGGGCGGCCTCGGACCGGGTGCCGGTGCGGGAACTGCTGTCTGCGGCAGGGCAGGGGCTCCTCCTCGTGGCGATCGCCGTCGAGTACGGGATCGAGGACACGGAGGATCACGTGTCACTCATCGGCGAGGTTCTCTTCGGTCGCCGACTGGACCTCGCCGCCCCGCGCGATGCGGCCGTGGCCGCACAGGAGGCTGAGGCCCTCGCCGGAGGCGCGAAGCGTGCGGATTCGACCCGCCGGACACAGGCCGCGGCGCTCGTCCGAATCGGCCGGACGCTGACGCAGCTCGAGGCGGAGCTCGACAAACGGCCGCAGGGACACCGGGGCCTGAAGTTGATGGGGTCGCTGCCGGGCGTCGGCGTGATCGGGCATTACAAGGGCGAGCGCCACGGGCTCGGCATCGTGTCCGACCGTGGGCGCGCATGGTGCGTCCAGCGCCTCGGCCGGCGGGCCTTCGGCGCTGCAGCGCCGTCGCCGACGAACCAGACCGAGCAGCCCGCGATGCCGTCAGCGCTCGTGCCACCGGCAGGGCCACGCGGCCCTCGGGTGATCGCGGGGGCGGCTTTCGCGGACCGCGTGGTGGCCCGTCGGGCTCTCAGCGAGCTCGCTGGCTCCGACTCGGCCCTGATCCAGGGGGCCGCCGTCGCCGCGTGGCTCACGCCGGGAGACGGCGTGCTCGAGGAGGTCGTGCTGGCGGTGACGCCGATCGACGTGCGGGTCGTCGGCCGAGCCGGGATCCGGCCGCGCCCTGCCGTGTGGACGTTCGCCCACCACCACCTCGCCCGCGACGTGGTGCAGTGGGCGGGCGGCCCGGTCGACTTCGCGGTGCAATTGCCCGACGGTCGCTGGCTCGGGATCCGGTTGATGAATCAGGACGACGCGGAAGCGGTACGAGCGGCCCGCGCGACGGCGAGGGCGGGCACGAATTCATGACCAGCTGGCCGTGCTCGGCTTCCTCGCAGTCCTGACCGGGTCCACGACCGGTAGAGCTCGAGACTGACCCCCATCAGTCAGCCATGTCCGTCGGACACGGCTCCGTCGTGTTGCTGCGGACCAGGGCGCCCTTCGTGTCCGGAGGAGAGAGGTCCGAACGGTTCTCGCGCCCGCCCGCGCGGGACGCCGTCACGGCGGACACCAGCGCGATCAGTGCACCAACCCCGGCGCCGAGCCAGGACTCGTTCGACGGTGCGATTCGGCCGCTCAGCTCAGCCACGACGGACGCGACCGTCCAACCCACTCCGGCGCCGAGCAGTGTCGCGGCGAGCACCACGAGAGCCGTCGCCTGCCGTCGGCCGGTCCGGTTCCAGCTCCTCAGCACGAGGAGCGAGCTGAGCAATGCAAGGCATGTCAGGACGAAGACCACTGGCCCCTTGACCTGGTCCGGGACGGGAACTTTGTACTGGAAGGCCTGGATCGCGGCCAGCGCCATGAGCAGCGCGCTCACGACACCGGTGGCCGCGAGATTGATGCGCTCTCGTCGCAGCTGGAATTCCTCGCCGCGATCCTGGAGCGCCGACTGCAGGAGGCTGTCGGCCTCATCAGTGATGCTCCGTCCACGCTGAAGGCGCTCCCGCAGAGAGGCCTCCTCGACGCGGAGTTGTGCGCAGTGCCAGTCGGCGAGCGCTGAGTCGTCGGCGAAGGGGCCCCCCGGCTTTCTGATGTCCAGATAGGCGGCCATGTTCGCGGTGGTCACGCCGACGGCGGCGAGGAGTCGCTCCCGTTCGCCCAGCGCGGCGATCAGGCCGAACTCGTCCGCCTGGAGCGCCCGGACCCGGGCCGAGGCTCTGATCAGGCCGTCAGGGTCTGCGGCGTCGTCCTTGGCAAGCGGGCTGATGTGCTCCACCAACGCACCGAGCGCCTGGTCGTTCTCGCGCAGCATCTGATGGAGGCCGGCCACGTCGGGACGACGCGATGCCAGGCCTCGCAAGGTCGCGGCGTGCAGGAGGTAGGACGCGAGAGGCGTCATCTCCGGAGTGCCACGACTCCAGGTCCAGGCACTGAGCTCTGCGTCGCGCGACTCCTTGGCGAGGACGACGAGGCGGCGGTGATTCTCGATGTCGCCACCCCCTCGTTCCGGCGCCGTCCAGACCGCGAACTTGCCCAGCCCTGCCGATCGCACGACGGTCCCGGTGGCTGTCCAGGCCGGATTCGCGGCCGACCCGTCCACCGCGGCACCGACACGCTCGCAGAGCTCCTCGTCGACGCTCAAGGGTCCCTTCGAGGAGACCCGGCCTTGCAGGATGCGCGCGGCGCCGAGAAGGCCTACCCGGCGCGGGCCAACCAGCGTCTCCCAGTCTGACTCTGCCTGCTGCCAGCCTTTCGTCCCGTCGTTTCCGAACGAACGCAGCACCCCGAGGACGAGGACGTCGTGGACCCGCCGCAGGACCACCTGGTGGAGCCCGACATCAGAGCGCTCGCGGAGGGCGATGATCCCCTGCTTCGGCTCGGCGGTGGTGTCGAAGTGCTCCGGCAGATCGTTCGGGTAAGCCCCTACCTGGTCCTCCAGACAGAGCTGTTCGACCGCATGGGTCCACAAGCACGCCGCCGCTGCCTTGTGGTCGACCAGCAGATAGGCGTAGCCGACGAATTCCTGACCGAAGAGTTCAGTTGGCATGCCGGGCCGGTTGCTTCGTGGTGTCCGGCGGCACGGTAGGGCCAGCGGCCAGGAGCGATGCCAGGTCGGTGACGAGGGCCCGCACGGTCGGCGGTGCTTCGACGACGGGCTCTCGCCCGATGCCGGTCGCACGATGCGGGGTGGCCTCGGCGAGATCAGCGACGCCCTCGCGGAACTCCTCACGGTCGCCGCGTCGCGCGGCCGCCAGGGTGCGCGCGAGCGCGGCCTCCACCGACGCCCATCGCCTCGGACCGGCGGCCACGCCATCCAGTTCGCCGACCAGGGCCTGCAGTTCCACCTGCGCCGCAGGGTCGAGCCACATCGTCTCGCTGCGGGCGGAGTCGTCGCTCACGGAGCGCACCGTACTCGGTCGATTCACCCGAGGTGATGTCCCGCGGACGAGTGCAGTGGGCCATGATGTGCGACGGCAAGGGGGGAGGCGCCGTGCGCGGCGACGGGGGGAACCGGGGCGGCGACGGCCTCGATCAGGCGGTGAGGCAAGCGGAGAAGGCCGTGGGGGCGGCGTCCGCCGGGACGGAGGAGCATGTCCTGCTCCTCGTCGGTCTCGCGATCGCGCTCATGCAACGCGCAGAGGCCACGGCACGGTTCGACGACTACCGCGCGGCCCACGACCGGCTAGAGGAGGCGCGCTCCCGGACCTCGGGACCTCGGGATCCGGTCCGCCCGGTGATCGACGGTGCGCTTGCCGATGTCCGGCGGTTCCTCGGAGACGGAGACGGCGCCTGCGCGGCGGCCGTGGAGGGTCTGCGCGCGCAGGTCTGGCAGGTCCTGGCCCACCATGCACAGGCTGGTCTCCGGCACGCGGTACGGGATATCGGCGCTGACGCCGTCCACGCCGCGCGGATCTGCCTCGGACACAGCGACTCCCGTCGCGCCGTGACGGCGCTCGACCTGGGCCGTGGTGCGGCGCTGTTCGCCGCAACGGCGACCGGCTCGCTCGAGCAGCTCCTGGGGTCCTCCGGCGACCTGGACCTCCTCGCGCGCTGGCGCACCGCGGTCGCCGCCGGGCCGGGGAACCTGCCCGCGGGGCTGCGACGGGAGGTGTTGGCCGCTGCGTCGGCCGTGGACGATGGGGCTTCCGTGCTCGACCCACCCGGGGTGGGGGAAATCGGCGACGCCCTGCAGGCAGTCGGGGCGGATGCGCTGGTCTATCTCCTTCCGGGGGACGGATCGATCATCGGATACGCGGTCGTGGTGTCGGCCGCGGGTCGTGCCGGCTACATCGGACTCCCGAACCTGTCGGTGGCCGCCTTCCCGGTGATCGAGAGGTACTTCGCTGCGGCCGCACGGCGGGTGCCGAGCGGCGACGACACCGCGGCGGACGAATTCGCCGGTTCCCTCGAGCCGCTCTGCCGCTGGGCATGGGATGCCGCGCTCCGTCCGCTCGTCCAGCAATACCTCCCCGGACTGCCGCCCCCGGATCGAGAGCGGCCTCGACGGGTCGTCCTGGTTCCGATGGGCGATCTCTCTCGCGTGCCCTGGGCGGCTGCTCGCGACGAGAAGGGCACCTACGCCGTCGAGAGCCTCGCGATCACGCAGGTGGCATCGGCCCGGATGCTCTGCCGGACGGCGTCGCTCGCGCCGGTGCCGCTCTCCCGGACCGGTCTCGTGGTGGCGGACCCCGATCTCGGGGCGCTGAGTGCTGAGCCCCAGCTGCGACACGCGCGCGCCGAGGGGTACGCCATTCAGCGGGTCTTCTATCGAGGAGCGCGCTTTCTCGGCCGACGCCCGTCCGGCCCGAGTCCCTCCGGGGCGGGTACCGCTACAGAGGTCCTGGAGTGGCTCGATTCCGACGATCCGGCGGAGGGCACCGTCGCTCATCTGGCCTGCCACGCCGTGGTCGACGCCGTGGGGCCTAAGCCGACCGCCCACGTCGTCCTCGCGGCCGGGAGCAGCCTGCACGCCGAGGACCTGGTCGGTCGAACGACCGCTGGGCCCGGGCGGGACATCGGGCTCGTAGTTCTCTCGGCATGCCGGAGCGGCGGTTCAGTCCTCGGGCACGACGAGGCCTACAGCTTGGCCTCCGCCCTGCTGGCTCGGGGTGTGCGTGCGGTGCTGTGCACCCAGTGGCCGGTCTCCGACGTGGTGGCCCCTCCTCTGATGTTCATGGTCCATCACTACCTGCATCACGATCAGCTGCCCGTGTGGGAGGCGCTACGGCTGGCCCAACTGTGGGCTCTGGACCGGGCGAGGTCCCTACCCGACGCCATGCCGGCGCCTCTGCAGGTACAGGCCGCCAGCGCGGTCCTGGCGCGGCCGACGGCCTGGGCGTCGGTCGTGCACTGGGGTCGGTGAGTGGCCGTGAGGACGACACGGACGACGACACCACGCGGAGGAGATCGATGACCCAGGACCGGCTCGCCCAGCTTCGCGCCGACGTCGCGCGCCAATCCGGCGCCGCGCGCGTCCGTCCGTTGACCGAGCTCGGTCGGGAACTGTCAATGGAGTACTGGCGCGTGGGACCAGGCCAGGCCGCAGCGCAGCCCGTGCTCGACGAGGCCGTCGAGGTCCTGGGCGAGGCCTACGACCGACTCGAGCCGGGCGAGGTCATGACGGCTCGAACGGCAGCCATGCTCGGCTGGCTGCTCGGCACGCGGACCTTGGCCCACGGTGGCAGCCCCGCCGACCGCGACCGGGCGATCCCGTTGCTGGAGGAGGCGACGGACGCCGAGTTCCTCGAGTTCCAGCTGAGCCTCATGGCCCGCTTCGTCCTCGGCCAGCTTCTGCTGTTCCGGTCCCTCCACCGTCTCCAGTCCGGCGGCACGAACCCGATGAGTCTCCTGGGCGGGGGATCGCCCGGTGGCGACGCCGACTCCGCCCGTGCGATGACCTGCTTCCGCGAGGTCGCGGCCGATCCGGGCGCTCCGCGCGAGGCCACGGAGGCTGCCCACACCATGATCGGGCTCGCCGAGATGGTGCAGACCCTGACCGGCGGCGGGGGCATGGACCTCGGACGCATCATGACCGCGTTCGGGAAGCTCCAGGATCTGCAGCAGCAGATGTCGAACGGAACACTCGGGACGCGGCTCGGAGCCGACGCCGACCCGTTCCGGATGGGCGATGTCCTGGCGCAGATGGACCCGACGGAGCGTCCGCTCCACACCGTGATCGAGGACTCCGCCACCGAGCCGGAGGAGACCCCTTCGCCACCGTCCCCCGCGCCGCCTCCGTCCGCACCGACGTCCGCACCGACGTCGACCACGACGGTCGCCGATCTCCGCAGGGCGTTCCGCGAAGCCGTCCCTACCGAAGCTCTCCTGATCGCGCTGGTAGAGGGCGTGGGGATGCCATCCGACATGGCGATGATCGATCGTCTCGTCGCTCGCGGCCAAGCCGTCCTCGATAGCGGTGAAGCCAACGTCTCTGACCGCCTCCTGCACGCTGCGGCGCTCTACCGCCGTTCGTTGATCGACCCGGACGACGGGTGGGGCCACGGCGCGCCGTCGCCCGATCTGGACGCCGCGGTGGACGAAATCGCGTCCGTCGACCTCGTCGGCGCCCCGTCCGACCTCGTCGCCCGAGTGCTCCGTCTCGCTCACCGGATCAGTCCGCGCGAGGGGCATCGCGAGGTCATGGCCCGTCTTGCCGCGCAGTACCGGTCGATCGGAGGCGACCTCCGAGCAAGAGGTGTCGACGGGCTGGTGTACGACCTATCCGACGGCCTCCTCGTCTATGACCTCCAGTCCGCCCGCCTCGAGTGGCGGGACAGCGCCGGGCTCCCCACCCGGAGCCTCGTGATCGGGTCGCGGCGACCAGCGGGCGCCTCGGGCGTCATCTCGGTCGTACCGAGCGCCCGTGAGGCGATGCGGCTGGCCGAGCTGCATCGGCGAGGGCCTGCCGGAGCGCCGGTGTTCGTCGCCAATCCGAGGGACGACCGTCCGCAGGCGGGAATCGACACGATGGTGCTCCGCCGCACCTTCTATCCCGGCTCGCTCGGACTCGGGCGCACCGTGGAGAACATCGACGGGGCCGGCACGCGCGACGACGTGCTGGCCCGATTCGAGGCGCCTCTGCTGCACCTCGACTGTGGTGTCACGCCTTCGGGGGAACTCGAGCTCGCAGGGCCGACACTGCTCGCGCCCGCCGACATCGCGTCTGCCTCCGGGGCGGATGCCGGCATCGTCGTCCTCCCTCACGGCGCGGCGTCCACCGCGGCACTTTCGCAGGCGTTCCTCGCGGCGGGCTTCGCCCACGTCCTCGCGTTCACGACCCGACTGCCCGACGACGTCGCGTCGCTAGTCACCTTCATGTTGCACTCAGAACTCGTCGACCGGAGAGTGCCACCCGCGCAGGCGGTGCACCACGTTCGACAGTGGTTGCTCGACCCCGCCCGAGCGGTTCCCGAACACCTGCCCGCGTGGTACCAGGGAACAGCCGCCGACGCCGACCTCGCCGATCTGTCGATCGCCGACGCCCTGGTCCACCACGGCGTGTGACGATCGCGCGAGTCTGATCAACAGACATCCGCCACGACAGCCGGCCGCTGCTTCGCCCGGCCGGCCGGCGGTCAGCCGAGAACCACCCGACGCCCCTGTCCGCGGAACGTCATGCCGGTTTCGACAGGTTTGCCAGAGGCCGGGATCGCTCGGTCGGCGAACTGCCGGACCTCCTCGATCCGCTCCGGCGCGGAGCGCGCTAGCGGCACGACGTTTCCGAAGACACTGCCCATATACCCGAGATCGACCGGACCGTTCCGGCGAATCTCCTCGCAGGCGATCTCGGCCACGGCCGCTTGGATGTCCGAGCCGGCGAAGCCCTCGCTCAACACGACGAGATCGTCGATAGCGTCCGGGTGTCGCGTCGTCCACAGGTGCTTGTCCCAATAAATCTGGATGATCTCGCGGCGTTCATCCGCCTGTGGCAGGTCGACGAAGAACATGTCGTCGAACCGTCCCCGCCGGAGGAGTTCTTGCGGCAGGCTCCGTACGTCGTTCGCGGTGGCGACCACGAAGACACGCGCGGTTGCCTCCTGGAGCCAGTACAGGAACTGTCCGACCAGTCGCGCCGTGACGCCGGTCGACTCCGAGCCGGACCCAGCGAGTCCCTTCTCGATCTCGTCGATCCAGAGCACGCAGGGGGCCACGGAGTCCGCAGTGGCCAGCGCATCACGCAGCTGGCGCTCCGACTGACCGACGTACTGACCGAACACCGCGGAGAGGTCGAGCCGGTAGAGCGGGAGCTCCCAACTCGTCGCGATCGCCTTGGCCGACAGGGACTTGCCGCAGCCGGGGACGCCGACGAGCAGGACGCCCCGCGGGGGCCGAAGGCCCCGGTCGCGGAGATCCATCGTGAGCAGCGGGCGCTTGTCGTCGAGCCAGCGGCGTAGGCCCGCCAGCCCACCGAGCCGGTAGTCGGAGTCGCGGAGCGCCACGCGTTCGATCCCGGCGAGGTCGCCGAAGATGGAGTCCTTGGCGCTGCGCAGCTCGGTGAGGTCCTGCCGGGTCACCGACCGTTTCGCCACCAGGGTGGACAGGATGTTCAACGCCTCGGTCTTCGTGACGCCCGTCAGGATCGTCGCGGCCTGCTCGAACTCACGTTCACCCCACTCCATCACCGGCAGCACCTGCCGGTATTGCTCCATGAAGGAGCGGCACTCGGCCAGCATCTCCTCGTAGTCGGGAACGTCGAGGACGATCGACATCCCGAGCCGTTGCAGTGGCACCCAGACCGGGTCAGCGGTGATCACGATGACGCTGCCGCCGTGTTCCTCGGCAAGCGTCGCGAGGTCGACGAATCGCCGTGAGGTCTCGTTGTCGTCGCTGAGGTGCTGGACGTCGGTGAAGACGATCGTGAGGTTCTGCCGGGCCTGGAACTGCTGGCTCGCGAGCTCCAGCGCGCCGAGGAGCGACTTGTCGTCCGAGACCGATGCGCCGGTCGCGAGGAGACGAAGACCCTGGCTGAGCGTGTGGAGCAGGATGTCGAGGTTGCGGCCGCGCGCGAGCTCCCCGAGGATCTCCTGCACCCGGGACCGCTCGCTGCTGCGGACGGACACGAAGGGGATCCGGGCGAGCAGGTAGCGCTCGAGCTTTGCTCGCGTCTCGAGTCCGTTGGGCACTGCGTCTCCTAGAGGATCACCCGGCGTCCGCGAGGGGTGCTCGAGGGGCCGGCCGGAGGGGGAAGGACTGGCGCAGCGGCCAGAGCACGGCGGAGGTCGTTGTCGAGGACCGCGGCGAGCTGCCCCGGTGGGACGAAGCTCTGTCGAGCTGAATGGTCCAGGTTTTCCTGCGCCGACCGCACCATCGAGATGAGCGCGCGCCGGAGCTCATCGCGCACCGCCTCGGGCAGACGAGCGTCGTCGGCAAAGGCGATCAAGGGCGCCAGACGCGCCCGCGCGGAGATCATCGCGGCGGCGAGAGCCGTGGGGTCGGTCACCGCCCCGACGTCGCGCTCGAGGACCCGGGCCCACCGGACCGCACGGGTCTCGAAGGCTCGCGCGACCCGCTCGATGACTCTCGACTGCATGAACGGGCCCATGGCCTCGTCCACGGCCGGCAGGTGTAACGACGGGAGATCGGAGCCGTCGCCGAAGGCCTCGAGCCACGCGGCCCACGCGGAGTACTCGCCGTCCGAGATCACGGGCCGTTCCGGTGCCGACGTACGAACTCGGCAGGTGGAAGCAGGTCCCACCCCGGCAGTTCGACAGCGATCTGTCCACGCGGCCGGGGTACCTCCGTGGCCAGGGAATCCGGTCCGCGGCCGGAGTGGCGTCCGCGGTCGCCGCCGTCGGGAGCCACCATCGGGTTCGGCATCAGAGCATCACCTCACGTCGCTGATCCGGGGGAGCCGCCGAGTACGCATCGCGGTCGAGGCGGCCGATGAACTGCTGGAAGTGCCGGGCGAACGCCATCTCCCGTTGCCATACCTGCTGCCAGTCGTGCACCTCGGCGATGGCACCCTTCAAGGTCGCGAGAGCTCTGGAACGCCGGAGCTCGCCCTGCTGGCGGATGAGCTCGCGCTGCCTCGGGAGCTGCCCGGCCGCGTAGAAGGTGTAACCACCGCACCCGAGGGCCACTAGGAGGCAGAAGATCAGACCACCCGGCGACCCGTTCACGGCCGCCAGAATCCCGAAGAACAGGAACAGGGCGCCGATCACCCCGCAGATCAGAGCGGCACCGGGTAGCGAGACCCCGCGCAGGGACTGCTCGGTCTCGCGATCGATGTGACCGGCCAGGGACGTGGCCAGTGACTGCTCGGTCGCCTGCCCGTCGACCCGTCCGGTCCATCCCTCGAGGGCGAGGTCGACGCCGGAGGGCATGGCCCGGAGGGCGTCGGCCTCCAGCCTGCCGTCCGCCTGCACCACCCAGTCCTTTGCCATCGCGACCGTCAACAGCTGCGTGCTGTGAGACGCCCCGACCTGTTCGGGGAAGAACGCGGCGTTCGTGACCAGGGTCAGGAAGTCGACGGTGTCCTCCTGCGCGGGCGCCTCGTCGTTCTCTGCCTGCGCTGCCGCCCGGTCGTCCCCATTGTGGTCGATCACGAGTTGGAGATGCCTCGCCTCGCGGCGGAGGGGTCGTTCTTCGTCGTCGAAGTTGGTTACCAGGTTGTCGAGGATCCGGTCGACCCGGCCCCGCAGATCGGGGTCTTGATGAGCAGGTCCGGCGAACAGGCGTGTGAAGCGGTCGTACGCATTGCGGTGGACCGTGGCGCGCTGGAACAGATCCTGGAGTTGCGGCCACGTCGGACTGACCTGCGGGAGGATGGACATCGACGGTTCGGGGCCGCCCCGACCGCCGTCGAGCAGCCGCGCCCACCGCTGGACCTGGTTCTCCACGATCTCCCGGTCGTCGCTCATCTGCTCGAACCAGGTGTCCATCGACCTGCGCACGAGCGGTTTCGTCTCGACCCCGAGTGCGCCGGTCGCCATGGCGTCGAGCACCGTCGTGAGTTCACCGGACATGGACCAGGGGTCCTGCCGCGCCAGGTACTGATCGAGCCAACGATTCGCTGCGGCGCCCCTCCCGTACCGACGAAGCGTCAGGGCATAGAACAACGTCGTCTTGTCGCCGTCCCGACGGAGCGCTTCTGCCAGGGCGGTTTCGGCGAGTCGGCGATCGTTCCCGATCCACGCGGCCAGCGCGACGAGTCCGGGGGCCAACCAGTACCTGGGGGTGGAGAGCATGAGCTCCTCGGAGGCCCCGTACATCGTCTCCTGGGTGACGACGCCGACGTCGAGGGCCTGCAGAATCCCGGTCGCGTGTCTCCGCACCGTCGCGTGATGCCCGAATTGCGTCTCCAGCTCCTGATTAACTCTAATGATCTTGGTCTGCGCGAACTGGAGGTTCTTGGCGAGTTCGTTGAGGCGCCGGAACTCCTCGAACTCGGCCGCCAGTCGCAGGAGGTCCCCGCGGGTGGCGTCGGTGACGTTGACGACCTGGTTCACCGTGTTCCCGAGCTGCACCTGGAGGAGCTCGAGATTTCCCAGGGCATTGTTGATCCTGCTCAGGTCCGCCCGTGGCAGTTGAACGTTCGACATCAGCTTGCCCCCATGACGGTGATCGTGCCATCGGCTCGGACGCAGACCAGTCGGTCCGGATAGACCTCGATGCAGAGGTACGTGTCGGTGCGCGTCAGCGGGCGCGCCTCCTGAAGCTGGCCGGGCAATGACTCGCCGACGCGGAAGTGTTCGATGATCGACCCCTCCAGCCCGAGCGTGTGCGCTTCGAACGGAGGGCCGAGGAAACAGTGGCTGACGATCCCGACCGGGATAGCGGACCAGCCTCTGGTGAACTCGTCGTTGATGGCGCCGGTGATCGCCGCCGTCTCCACGGGTGTCAGAGTTGCCGACGCGTCGAGCTGTGCGACCGCGTCGAGGTAACGCCGGCTCCGCGCGTCGGTCAGGAGGCGCCCGCTGGGTCGACCGCTCGATGTGACTCTCGGTGGGGCCGCCGACAGCCGTCCACGACTGCCGCCGTCGAGCTCGATCCGTGGTCGGGGCATGTCAGCACGCCCGTTTCGTCGTCGCGCCCTTGGCCGGGGTGTCGATCACGGTCTGGCCGTTGACGACCGCCAGCGGCCACGAACTGGTCCAGCAGATTCGGCTCACCGGCAGGTCCGGGGGCGCGTCGGTGACGGCCTGGTTGCTGACGAACGACAGGTCGACCAGTCGGTTGCCGTCGCTGCCGGTCCGGGTGCGCACCGCGATGACGTTGCTGTCCACCGTCGTCGCGTAGTTGCGCAGCCAATCGTTGCGCGTGATCGACGTGGCCCGTCGCGGGGTCACTGTCGCGCTCCACGCGTCGAATTCGTTGGCGTTGATGGCCGTGAAGTGTCGGCTGAGCAGGTCGACGACCTCGGGCGCTGCCGGATCGGCGGCCATGCCGGCGCCAGTCGTGACCAGAACCGTCGATGCCGCGGGAGGGGGGATCGGTGCGACGGGCGACGAAATGGCGGTGATCGACGACGGTGAGTACGACCCGGCCGTGGTCGGCTGCGTCGCGCCCTGCGTGCCGCTGCCGTTCGACCTCGTCGTGGAGAGCACGAACAGCCCGGCAACGAGCAGCGCGAGCGTGACGGCACCGCCGATGATCAGGTAGCTCCGCGGTGGGGCCGTCCTGGACCCCGCAGGTAGAGCGGCCGACGGGCTCGGGGTGATGACGCTGGGCGAGTACGGCGCGACGCGCTGACGGGGAACCGCGCCGACAACTGTGTCGACCGGCGCGACCCGGCGCGTACCGGTCGTCGGTGTTGCGGTCCTGACGGCGGTATCGCCCAAGATGTCGACGTCTGGCGCCGGGGCCGCTGAAGGCTCGGCCACCTGCCCCGAAGAGGGGCCGCCGAGGACCCAGATCGGTCGCGACCGCGCCGCCGGCGAATCGTCCGGTGGGCTTCCCCCGCTGCTCATTCATCCCCCTGTGATCACGGCCAGCCGTGCATCCTCAGCATCGTTGACCGGCGTGATCGTTATTACTGCTCGTTGGACCTCACCTCGATCTTTCGCCCGTTTGCAGTAGCGCCGCGGTGTGATGCTGTCGTCCGCCAATCCCCGACGTGATCATTCGGCGACCGCGGGGAGGCCGATGCGGACCCCTGAGAACCTTTCTTTCTCACCGGGTACTGGGTCTGGCGGAGACCTCGGAGAGATCCCTCTGGACGTGAGGACGATCTTCAACCACCGCGACGCGGGCCGTCCTCGACACGAGTCTGCTGATCGGGGCCGATGTCGCGGAGCTCGAGGGAGAGCTGGCATCAGCACGATCTCCCTCGCCGAGCTCCACTACGGCGTGCTCGTGGGCCGTGACCGGGCGATTCGCGGTGAGCGCCTCCGGCGGCTGACGGCGATCCGCCGGCTCTTCGACGCGATCCCGGTCGACGACCGGGTCGCCACGAGCTACGGGCTGCTCGCCTCGGCCGTGGCCGAGGTCGGTCGCAGTCCTCGGCCACGGAGCATGGATCTGCTCATCGCGGCGACGGCCCACGCCCACGAGGACCGCCTCTCCACCCGCAACGCCGCCGACCTCGTCGGTCTGGAGGACGAGCTCGAGATTGTGCCCTGCTGACCGTCAGCTGTGGCTCTCGCGGCGCGCCAGCTGGCGGCCCTCGGGCGTGATCGCGGTCGGGAGCGGGAAGCGGTCCTGGTGGGTGATCTCGATGTAGCCGGCGTCGGCCGCCTCGGTCACCACACGGACCCGCTGCTCGGGGTCGATCTCCGTGCCGTCGACGGTCCAGTCCGGCGGCGGGACGGTCGCCCCGCCCTCGGCGTGGGAGTCGCCGAGGTGCTCGTCGAGGTGGCGCAACAGGCTGAGCAGGACGTCGGCGTCGGGAGCAGCGGTCACGGGGACCTCCAGGTGAAGGAGCCCGACGGCAACGATGAGGGCACGTCGGGCGGACCTCGCCGGGGTGTGCGGCGAGGGGGACCGGCAAACCGCCGTGCTCCGGCTCCGACCCGCGTCCTCACGCCGCGTCCGTCGGACGCGATGGAGCGCGGAGGCCGGTCGATGTGCCGAGCAGGGCACGGGATGACCCAGCCGCACGGCCGCGAACTCCGGTAGCCCCGTCGTCAGGAGGTCCTTCCCGACGACGGGTCGCGCACGGTTATCGCATCGCGTCCTCGACGATCGTCCCCATCTGCGGCAGGGCCGCGGTGATGCTGTCCGCGGCGCTCAGGCGGGCCAGGTTGTAGGTGACGCGGGCCCCGACGCTCGCAGAGGCCGCGGCGAACCGGTCGCTCACGCTCAGCAGGGCCGTGCCCACCGCCGGGGCGCGGTCGGCGAGGTAGCGGCCGAAGTCCCCGGACGCGCCGGTGGCCTTGTAGGCGTCCCACTGGGGCTGCAGGGCGTTGGCGTAGCCGACGAGCTGGCGGTCCATCAGGGCGCGCGCGGCGGCCGGATCGCCGCCGGACGCCGCGGCGAGGGACCGCGCGACGATGCCGCCCTCCTCGTTGGCGGTCGCGCCGACGGCGTCGGTCAACCGGTCGACCACGGCGGTGCGCCGGGCGGGGTCGGTCAGCGTGGTGGCGAGCGAGCCCTCGGGTACGAGGAGGTCGCGGTCCTGGACCGGGTCGAGCGTGGTGGCGGTCGTGGTCGGCAGGACCGAGGTGGTCACCACCGGAGCGACGGCGCTGACCGCCGCGACGGCGAGGCCGGCGACGAGGAGTGATCGGACGCGGAGGGAGGTCGGGCTGGATGCGGAGTGTGATGTCATGAGCACGCTCCGAAGCGTGCAAAATCCCGGCCGGGCTACTCCGTTCGGACGAGTACGATCGCGATCGGCGGTCGTTCCCATGCGGTCGGCGGTGATCAGGTCACGGCATGATCTCCGAAGATGAGGAGGCGTCGTCACCGATCCGAGACCCGTCGTCGGGACGGTGTCAGAGCCTTTTGGTGAGGAAGTACTTGGCGTGGCCCGGCGGGTAGTCGATGAGCTCGCCGAACAGCCGGTAGCCGTGCGCCTCGTAGAAGGGGCGGGCCTGGAAGCTGTAGGTGTCGAGCCAGACGCCGCGGCATTCCCGACGACGGGCCTCGGCCTCCGCCGCGCGCAGCAGGGCCGAGCCCAGCCCGGTGCCGCGGTGGGACGCGTTGACCCAGAGCTGCTCGACGTAGAACCACGAGAAGTGCGTGTAGCCGGCGAGGCCGCCGACGAGCCCGTCGTCGTGCGCGAGGACCGCGAGGGTGCGGTAGCCGGCGTCGGGCCGCTCGGGGATCTCGGCGTGCAGCGCCGCCTTGAGGTCGGCGATGTCGTCGTACGACGGGTCGTCGGTGACGGTGAGCGGGAGGGCCACGCGGCGATGGTGGCAGGCGCCGACGGCCGGGTGCCGTCGGCGCCTCACCGGATCAGGCGGCCTTCGCCGCGGGGGCCTTCGCGGACGAGGTCGTCGCGCCCATGAGCTTGCCGACCAGGATGCTGCCGACCCAGCCGTAGAGCCCGCCGATCACGAACGACACGAGCATCACGGTGAACGGGCCGGTCTTGAACGCGAAGTCGGTGCCCGAGGCGCTCGTGAGCAGGCCCCACCCGACGGTCATGGCGAAGGCGACGACGGCACCCGGGACGAATTCGAGCAGGGGCACGAGTGCGCCGAGAATGAGGATCGCGGTGCCGACGCCTACCACGACGCCGGTCAGCGCCGCGCCCGACGCGAGGCCCGCGACGATGAGCGTGATCGTGCCCATCACCACGCCCCACACGTTCGCGGGCAGCGACTTCTTCAGCGCGGGCAGATCCCCGCCGGCCGCGAAATAGCATGCGGCCCCCATGAACGTGGCCGGCACGAACAGGCCGAGCGCGGCCAGCGGGCCGACGTAGAGCCAGGTCAGGATGCCGCCGACGACGCCGACGACGATCGCGAGAGCAACGGGCAGTTTCACGGGAAGGGCTCCTTCTGACGCAGCCACGCATACGCCGAGTGGCCGAGAAGTGTGCGGTCATGTCGCAGCGTGCAGGGGAGCAACCGGGCGAACAATGCACACTGGACGTTGTCACGACGTGTTTTCCGGACGACATGCTCTCGACATCGATCCCGCCATTCCTGCGACACAGGTAACGGCTTCGGTGTCTCTGCGAGGTGTGGATGTCAACGCGGTATCGCACGGACTACCGCCGTGGGTCCAATGTTTCGCGGCACGGCGTCGTCGGGGGGTCGGACGTTCCCGACGAGTCGCTGGGCCACGGCGAAGCGGGTCGGCGCAACCGAGTCGTGGTGACTCGGTCCGAGGGGAGCGCTTTCGACCGGGGGCCGCCGTTACGCGCCGTGAGGCGACCGACCACGGACGCCGGGACCGTGTCCGACGGAGACGGTGCCGGCGTGGTGGTCGACGCTCAGCGGCGCGTCATCACGTCGGTGCGCGGCTCGCGGTAGTCCTGCCGGGCCTGCGCGGCCTGCATCTCCCGGTCGGCGCGGCGGCCGCGACCCACGGCGTAGGCGCCGCCGCCGACGAGCGTGATCGCTCCGGCCGCGCCGAGGGCCCAGGGAAGGACGTCGGAACCGGCCGGGTCGACCGCGGCGCCCGCGTCGGTGCTGCCGGCCCCGGAGGTACCCGACTGCCCCGAAGTACCGGAGCTGTGGCCGCCGTGGTGCGCCGGGACCGGCGGCGGCACCGTGCCGCTCACGGTGAGCCTGGCGCTGACGGTCCCCGCCGAGGACGACGCGGTGACCGTGTACGTCCCGGCCTTCGTCCCGTTCGCGACCGTCGCCGACCCGGAGAACGCCTCGGGGTTCGTCCGCGACAGCGTCGCCGGCCCCGCGAAGGCGGACGAGGTGACGCTGATCGGGCCGGTCGCGGTCGAGGCGGCGGCCTCCGCGAATGAGCCGGAGAAGGTGATCCGCGCGCCGGGCTTCACCGACGTCGCGGAGAGCATGAGGTCGCCCGGCTCGCTCGCGGCCGTGACGGCGGAGGTGTCGGCCGCCGGGGTGACGGTGTCGGCGAGGGCGACGCCCGTGCCGGCGAACGTGAGGGCGCCGGCGACGAGGGTGGCGACGGCGATCCGGGTGAGACGCATGACGTGCTCCCGAGGGTGGGGGGAGGCGGAGCGGGAGGTCCTGGTGGGCGCGTCCCGTGCTGACAGGACAGAACTCTGCCGCCGCGACCGACCTCGTTCCGTCCCCCGAGGAGCCGGTCCCGGGGACGACATCGCCGTCCCCCGACGGGGGGACAGGCCGGCCACGCGGCCCTCCGACCTGTGACCTCGCCGGGACACGGATGACGTTCGCGACCAGACCGGGACGCACCGTGACAGTGATCCTGAAGAAAGACCGTTGCCGGTAACGGCGTCACTCGTTCGTGCGAATGAGGTCTCGTCCGTGTCCGACATAAACGTGCTGATTCACTGGACCGGGGGTCCCCTGGATGCATGAACCCGCCGTTGTGCTCTCCGAGCTCAACGAGGTGCCCCGGCGGCTGGTGGACGCCTACGTCGCGGACCAGGGCGACACCGGGTCGCTGTTCCACCGCACGCTGGGAGTGATGTGACGCGTCGTCTCGAGGTCCGCATCCTGGGACTCAACTACGCGCCCGAACCCACGGGGATCGCGCCGTACACGACGGGTATGGCCCGGTTCCTCGCCGACGCGGGGCACCGCGTCGAGGTGGTCACCGGCCTCCCGCACTACCCGCAGTGGTCCCTGGCCGACGGGTACCTGCGGCAGCGCCTCCACGAGCGGGACGGCAACGTCCGCATCACCCGCGTGACCCACCCCATCCCGGCCCGCCCCACCGGCCGCGCCCGGATCGCGATGGAGGCGGCGTTCGCCGCGCAGGCGGCGCTCGTCCCGGGACCGCGACCCGACGTCGTGATCGCGGTGAGCCCGGCCCTGCTGACGGTCGGTGCCGCGCTCCGGTACCGCTCGCAGGGATCCGCGGTCGGCGTCGTCGTGCAGGATCTCTACGGCCGTGCCGCGGTCGAGGCCGGCGTCCTCACCGGCCGCGAGGCCGCCGCGACCGCCGCCCTCGAGCGCCGGCTGCTCGGCGCCGCCGACGGCGTGGTCGCGATCCACGAGCGGTTCCGCCGGTCGCTGGTGGACCTCGGCGTCGAGGACCGGCGCATCACGACGATCCGCAACTGGACCCACGTCGGCGCCGCCACCGGCGACCCGGTCGCCCTGCGCCGGGCGCTGGGCTGGCGCGACGACGAGGTCATCGCCCTGCACGCGGGGAACATGGGCGTGAAGCAGGGCCTCGAGAACGTGGTGCGGGCCGCGCACCTCGCGGACCGCCGCGGGCTCCCGGTGCGCTTCGTGCTCCTCGGCGACGGCCACCAGCGCGGTCACCTGGAGGCCCTCGGGTGCGGCGTCGAGCGCCTGCAGTTCCTCGACCCGCTGCCCGACGGCGAGTTCGAGACCGCCCTGCGCGCCGCCGACGTCCTCGTCCTCAACGAGCGCGCCGAGATCGCCGAGATGTGCGTGCCCTCGAAGCTGACGTCGTACTTCGCCTCGGGACGACCCGTCGTCGGCGCGACCGGCCCGCACAGCGCCGCGACCGCCGAGATCACCGCCTCCGAGGGCGGCATCACCGTCACCGCGGACGACCCGGCCGCCCTGCTCGGCGCCGTCCTCGGCATCGTCGACGACGAGGAGGAGGCCCTCGCGACGGGCCTGCGCGGCGAGCTGTTCGCCCGCGACTTCCTGCACGCCGACGCCGCCGCCGACGCCTACCTCGACTGGGTCGAGGGCCTCGCCGGGGTGCCCGTGGCCCCCGTGATCCCCGCCCGGCGCCGCCGCACGCTCCGTCGGCCGGCGCCGGTCCGGGAGCGGGAGGGCGCGTGAGGGTCGCCCTCGTGCACAGCTTCCACCACAGCGACGTCCCCAGCGGCGAGAACGTCGTCGTGAACGCCCAGGAGGAGGCGCTGCTCGCGGCCGGCCACGAGGTGGTCGTCGTCGCGCAGGACAACGACGAGCGCAGCCGGCGCCGCACCTACCCGCTCGAAGCGGCGGCCACGGTCGTCACCGGGTTCGGCCCGGACCCGAGCGAGATGCTGCGCCGGATCGCCCCGGACGTCGTCCACGTGCACAACCTGTTCCCGAACTTCAGCACCCGGTGGCTGGCGCGTTGGCAGGGGCCGTTGGTGGCGACGCTGCACAACTTCCGTCCGATCTGCCCCGCCGGGACGCTGCTGCGCGAGGGCCGGCGCTGCACCGACTGCACGCACACGCCCCGGGCTGCCGTCCGACACCGGTGTTTCCAGGACTCCCGGGTGGCGACGCTCCCGCTGGCGCTCGCCGGCCGTCGCGGCGCGGTCCACCACCCCGTGATCGCGCGGGCCGACCGGCTGATCACGATCTCGGAGCGGGCCGCCGACGAGTACCGCGCGGTCGGCGTCGACTCCGCCCGGCTCGTCGTCGTGCCGAACGCCGTTCCCGACGACGAGCCGGGGCCGGTCCGCAGCGCGGTCGAGCACGAGATCGACCCGCGCTGGCTCTTCCTCGGCCGTCTCTCCGCCGAGAAGGGGCTCGCGGAGCTCCTCACGCGCTGGCCGATCGGCCTGCCACTGGACGTCATCGGCTCCGGCGGGCTCGAGGCCGACCTGCGTGCGAGCTGCGCCGACCGTCCGGAGGTCCGGTTCCTCGGCGCGATGTCCAACGTCGAGGTGCGCGCCCGCCTCGCCGGTTACACCGGCCTCGTCGTCCCGAGCCTGTGGGCCGAGGCCGGGCCGCCGTTGACCTACGTCGAGGCGCTCGCTGCGGGCGTGCCGGTCGTGGCGGTCGAGGGCAACGGCGCGGCGGACGACATCGCGCGGCACGGGACCGGGCTCGTCGTCGGGAAGGACGGAGACCCGACCGACCTCGCCGTCGCGCTGAAGGACGTCGCCAGGGACCGAACGCGGCTCTCGCCGCGGGCGCGCGCCGTCTACGAGCAGCACTTCTCCACCGGCGCCTGGGTGCGGGCGCTGACCGACGTCTACCGGGAGGCCGCGCGTGGCTGAGGCGGGCGGCGGCACCTACGCCGCGATCCTGACCGACCTGCTCGACCGGGGCGTCATCACGCCGACCGACCCGATCCTCGTCCAGTTCGCGGGCGAGTTCGACGAGAAGACCACCGCCGAGCTCGGGCTCGTGAACTGCACGTTCTCCAACCTCGCGCCGGACTCGCCCTCCTCCCGGCTCGCGGAGGGACATCACGCCGACGCGCACCGGATGCCCTACGCCGACGGGTCGTTCGAGCACGTCATCGGACACGCCGGGCTGCACCACTGCTCCCGACCGCACGAGGCGCTGCACGAGATGTACCGCATCGCGCGGTCGACGGTGGTCGCGGTGGAGAACCAGGACTCGCCGCTCATGCGCACGGCCTGCGCCCTCGGGCTGGCCGGGGTCTACGAGCACGCGGCCGTCGCCGACGGCGGTGGCACCACCGGGGGCGTGGACGGCACCGGAGTGCCCAACTTCGTCTATCGCTGGACGCGGCACGAGGTGCGCAAGACGGTCGCGACCTTCGACCCCGGGCAGGTCGTGCCGATCGAGTTCCACGCCCGCTGGCTCATCGGCTCCGACCGGGCGCTCACCGCGTCGGTCCGCGCCGCGATCGGTGGCCGGGAACGCGTCATCGGCCTCGTCAACCGCGGTCTCAACGCGGTCGCCCGTCGGCAGGGCAACATCTTCGGCTTCACGATCCGCAAGGACCTGGCCACCCCGCACCCCTGGATCGTCCCGGAGGCCACGTCATGATCCGCTCGCGCCGGCTCCGCACCCTGGTCGCACTCCTCGCCATGGTCCTGCCGCGCCCGCTGCGGCGTCTCGCCCACACCCGGCTCCTGGGCTACCGCCTGCACCCGACGGCGCGGATCGGCCACTCCCTGATCGACGTCGACACCCTCGAGATGGGCGAGAACGCCGTGATCGGCCACCTCGTGATCATCCGCGGCTGCGAGGAGGTGCGGCTCGGCGACTGGTCGATCATCCAGATGCTGGTGTGGGTCAACTCGGTGCGCGCCGAGAAGGGCTACTTCCGCGACGTCGAGCGGCGACCCGCGCTGATCCTGGGCCACAAGGCGCTCATCACCGCGATGCACTTCATCGACGCCTGCGACCTCGTCGAGCTCGAGGACTTCGCCTCGCTCGCGGGGTTCGGATCGCTCGTCCAGACGCACGCGGTCGACCTGGCGGACCTCAAGCAGAACTGCGCGCCGGTACGGATCAGCGAGTCGTCGCTGGTCGCGAGCCGGTCGACGCTGCTGCCAGGGGCCATCGTGCCGAGCTGCTCGATCGTGGCCGCCGGCTCGGTCGTCAACGGCAAGCTGGTCGGTCACCACCTCTTCGGAGGCGTCCCCGCCAAGCCGCTACGCGAGACCGACCTGACCTGGGCCTGCTTCAACCGGCCCCGCGACGGCGCGCCCGGCGCCTGGTGAGGGGGATGAAGCGCTCCGCGCTCGGCGTCGCCGACCAGGTCGTCAGCTCCGGCAGCAACTACCTCACGGCGTTCCTCGCCTCGCTGGTGCTCGCGCCCGTCGACTTCGGCGCGTTCGTCCTGGCCTACGCGGTGGTGACGGTGCTGCTCGCGGCCACCCGGGCGGTCGTCGGTGAGCCGCTGCTCGCCCACCTGCCGACGGTCGAGGGTTCCCGACGACGGGGCCTGGGCGCCTCCGCGCTCGCACTCGCCCTCCTGCTCGGCCTGGCCTCGGCGCTGGTGTGTGCGGCCGGCGGCGCGTGGTTCGAGGCGCTCCTCGTGTTCGCGGCCTGGATGCCGGCCGCGCTCGTCGCCGACGCCGCGCGCTTCGTGCTGCTCGCGGGCCGCGACACGGGGCGGGCGTTCGTGGTCGACACGGTGTGGGTCGTCGTGCAGCTCGCGGTGCTCGGCGGGGTGCTGGCGTGGGGCACGTGGTCGATCGGGTGGCTCGCCGCGGCGTGGGGCCTCGGGGCGGTCGCGGCCGTCGGCGCGTTCCTCGTGGTCGCGCCCGAGCGGGTCGCCGACCCCCGCGCGTGGTGGGCGGAGTCGCGCTACCTCTCGGGCTGGTTCACGGCGACCTCGGTCCTCGGTCAGGTCCAGATCTACCTCGTCCTGCTGCTCGCCGGGGCCGTGCTCCTCGCCGTCGACACCGCCGGGCTGCGCGCCGTGCAGCTGATGGTGTTCCAGCCGGTCGTCACCCTCATGGCGGCGCTGCTGGTGCTGCTGACCCCGCCGATGGCCGCGTGCTCGGCGGCCGGTGACCTCGCCGGGCTCCGCCGGGCCCGCGGTACCGCGCTCCGGGCGATGGCGCTGCTCGGGGTGCTGGCGCTGCTCGCGATCCCGTTGCGGCACGTGCTGCTCGGGACGTTCTTCCCGCGCTACACCGCGTACGCCGCGCTCGTCGCGCCGATCGCCCTGCAGACGGCGGTCGGCGCGCTGACCGTGCCGTTCCAGGCTCAGATCCGGGGGTTCCGCCGCGGCCGGGCGCTGTTCGTCCAGCAGCTCGTCCAGGCGGGCGCGCTCCTCGGGTGCGCCGGGGTCGGGCTCACGCTCGGCGGGGTGGTGGGCCTCGCGTGGGGCCTGGCGGTCGCGACCGTGATCGCCCTCGTCGCCATCGTCGCGCGGGCGCTCCGGCTGGAGCGACCCGCCGTCGGGAAGGCCGTGGTGGTGGCGTGACGCTCGCCCCGCCGGTGTCAGCGGTGGCCCACGGCCGCCACCCGACGTCAGGAGCGCGACACGCCCGGACCGATCGGCTGGTGCTCGCCGCGGTCGTCGTGGTCGCCGCCGTGCTGGTGGTCGGCCTGCTCCTGGCCGACACGCGGGGGCTGGTGCCGCTGACGCGGTCGGTCCCGGTCGTGGCCGCGCTGGCCGTGGTGCTCGGCGTCGTCGCGGTGCGGGGCGTCGAGGACCTCGGGGTCGGCCTGCTCCTGCTCGCCGCGCTGACCGCGACGTGGAACGGGCTGTCGAGCATCGGCCTCGCGGTGGTCCAGCCCGCGCTCGCCGGGGCGCTCGTCGTGCTCGCGGCGCTGGCGGTCGCGCTGCGCCGGCCGATCCACGTGCCGGGCTGGGTGTGGGTGCTGCCCGCCGTGCTCGTGCTGGTCGCGGTGCTGGCCTGGTACTTCCCGCCGTCACCGGGCTACCTCGCGGGCCGCGTGCTCGTCCCGGTGGCCGACTCCGTGGCCGCCGCGACCCCGCCCTTCGCGCTCGCCAACGTCGTGAACCTGGCGCGCTGGCTGGTGTCCGCGGCCGCGCTGCCCGTCGCCGCCTGCCTCGCGATCGCCGCCCGGCCCCGGCTCGCGCCGGCGCTCGCGATCACCGCCGCGCTGGGGGCGGCCGTCAACGCCGCGGTCGCGATCACGGACGGGTTCGGGCTCACCGCGATCAGCGCGCGGCTGGTGCCCATCGTCGATGTGGGCGGCCGCCAGGCGGGGCTCAGCATCCAGCCGAACCACGTGGCGCTGGCCGTGGCCGTCGCGGTCCCGGTCGTCACCTGGCGCGTCCTCGTGGCTCCGACGCTCCTGCGGCGACTGGCGTGGCTCGTCGTCGGGACGGTCTCCGCGGGCGGCCTGGTGGCCTCCGCGTCCCGGGCGGGGCTGATCGCCGCCGTCCTCGGCGCCGGGCTGACCGTGCTCACGCTCCGGGCCGGGAGGAAGCTGGTGCTGCCGCTGCTCGGGGGCGTGGTGGCGGTCGCGGTCATCGCGGTCGCCGCGGTCCCCGCGCTGCTCGGCCAGGTCGCCGAACAGCTCCGGCTCTCCGGCGCCGACTCCGCCGCCGAGAGCAACGCGATCCGCGAGGGCATCGCCCGCCAGGCCCTCACCGACTTCGCGCACTCGCCGCTGCACGGCCTCGGCCTTCCGGTGGCCGCCGACGCCCACGACGTGTACCTGCAGCTCCTCGCCTCCGGCGGGGTGCTGCTGCTCGTCGGGTTCGGGGTGTTCGTGCTGGGCTTCGTGCTGCAGGTGCGCCGCCTGGAGCTGGACGACACCGGCGACACGGGCGACGCCGACGGCCTGCCCCGTGTCCTGCTCGTCTCCGTCGTGTCGTGGCTGCTCGTCGGCGCCGTGGTCAACCAGCTGACCGACGCCTTCCTGTACCTGCCCGTCGCCATCGTCGCCGGCCTCGCGGCCGCGCGCGCGGTCTCTCCGCCCGTCCCGTCCGCAGTCCCGTCCGCCGTCCCGTCCGCCGGAGGATCCGTATGACCCTCACCGTTCTCTGGCGGGCCCTGGTCCGCCGCTGGCTGTTCGTCGTCGCGGGGCTCGCCGTCGGGCTCCTCGCGGCCGGCGCCGTGGTCCTGTTCAGCCCGCGGACGTACGCGTCGACGGCCAGCGTCTACGTCTCCGCCACCGACTCGTCCGCCAACGCCTCGAACGCCTACCAGGGCACGCTGTTCTCCCAGCAGAAGATCAAGACGTACACCGAGATCCTGACCTCCGAGCGGGTCCTCACCCCGGTCGTGCAGCAGTTCGGGCTCGACGAGTCCCCGGCCGACCTGGCGGCCGACGTCGCCGTCGCCTCCGACGCGGAGAGCACCCTGCTGCGCATCACCGTCCAGAACGGCGACCCGCAGCGCGCCGCCGACCTCGCCAACGCGGTGACCACCCGCTTCATCCAGGTGGTCGGGCAGCTCGAGCGGCCCCGCGTCCCCGGGGCGCCCGCGCCCGTGAGCGTGGACGTCGTCGACCAGGCCCAGGCCGCCTCCGCCCCGGTCAGCCCGAAGGTCACGCTCGACCTCGTCGTCGGGGCCGTGCTCGGCCTGCTCGTCGGCGTGGCCGCCGCGGTCGTGCGCAGCGCCGCCGACACCTCGCTGCGCTCCTCGGAGGAGCTGGCCGCCGCCACCGGCGCCGGCGTGCTCGGCCTCGTGCCCACCGACCGCGCCCTGCGCGACGGCGCCGCCCCCGCCGCCGTCCCGACCGGGCCCTTCGGCGAGGCCGTCCGCCGCATCCGCACCAACCTGCTCTTCGCCGACGTCGACCAGCCGCCTGCGGTCCTCACCGTGACCTCCAGCGAGGCCGGCGAGGGCAAGACGACGCTGGTGGTCGCGCTCGCGGCCGCGTTCGCCCCGACGTCGCGGGTCATCGTCGTGGAGGGCGACCTGCGCCGTCCGACGATCGCGGGACGCCTCGGGCTCGTCGCGGAGTCCGGCCTCACCGACGTCCTCGGCCGACGCGTCGACCTCGCCCACGCCGTGCAGAGCTGGGGCCCGGGCGTCGACGTCCTCACCGCCGGGACGCTGCCGCACAACCCCAGCGAGCTGCTCTCCTCCGCCGCGACGGCCGACCTGCTGACGACGCTGCGCGCGCGCTACGACGTCGTGCTCGTCGACGCGCCGCCGCTCGGCCCCGTCGCCGACGCCGCGATCCTGGCCTCCCTGTGCGACGGCGCGGTGCTGCTGTGCCGCGCCGGCGCGACGCCGCGGGTGAAGGTCGGCGCCGCCGCCGAGGCGCTGCAGGTCGTCGGGGCCCGGCTCTACGGCGCGGTGCTGAGCATGACCGCCACGCCCCGCGGCGCCTACGACGACTACGGCCCCGCCCCGTCGTCGGGACGGCCCTCGCCGGCGCGGCCGTCCCGCGCACCCGAGTCGCCCGCGGTGGGGACGCCGCAGGCCCGTCCGGTGGAGGACCCCGTGACCATCGGCACCTACCTACCGCGCGCGGGGACCGTGCCGCGGACGGTGAACGTCGTCCCCGGCCACCACCGCAGCGGACGATGAGCCCGGGGGCGTCCCGGCGTTCCGCACTCGCCCTCGGTCTGGCCGGGGGAGCGGCGCTGCTCGCCGGGTGCGGGTCGGTGCGGTCGATCTCCGACGCCACCGCGAGCCCGGTCGCGGACCCGGCCCGACTGCCCACCGTCGCGAACCGGGTCTCGACGGTGTGGAGCAACCACCCGGACGGACCGATGCCTCTGGTGGGCGACGAGGGGACGCCGTTCGACGTCGTGCTCGCCGGGGCGCCGCAGCGGCCCTCGGTGCAGGGCGGGGCCCTCGTCGGGAACCTGCCGCGCCGGCCGGGTGCGATCTACGTCGGGCAGCAGCTCGGGTCGCCGCTGCACCGGCTCGGGGCGCGGTTCGGGTTCGGGGCGGGCGACTCGGGCGGCTCCGTGGCGCTCGTCGCCTTCACCCGGGAGAAGCCGCTGCGCGCGAACCTGCACCTGTCGTTCACCTCCGACCGCTGGATCCTCGGCGTGATCAGCGACGGGTCCGTCGACGAGGTGGCGCGGGACTTCTACACGAACTCGGTCCCACAGGACGGCACCCCCGTGCAGGGCGAGGCCCGGCTCGACGGGACCACCGCCTACGTCGCGGTCCCCGACGGCACGGTCCGTCTGGTCGACGACCAACGCTTCACCGCCGTCGCCGGGTCCCTCGCGACCTGGGAGTTCTTCAAGCTCACGTCCGACTCCTCCGACGTGCGGATGTACGCGACATGGGCGGGGTGATCGCGCCGCAGCGGCCGCGCCTGTCGGTCGCCGCGGTCGTGTTCTGGGCCGCCGGGATCCTGCTCGGCACGGTCAAGCTCGTGACGGTGGTGGCGACGCCCGACCCGTGGAAGCTCCTCGCGTTCGGGTCCGACGACGTGCACTACTACCTGCTCACGGCCCTGCACGCAGCGGTGGGCGACGGGTCGACCTTCGACGGGCTGCAGCCGACCAACGGCTACCAACCGCTGTGGTTCCTGCTGCTCACGGGTCTGTTCCGGGTGCTCGGGGTCGACCGCTCGGGCGGGCTGGTCGTCACGATGGCGCTGCTGGTCGTGCTGTGGGCCGTCGCGTTGTGGCTGGTCTGGCGGATCGCCGCGGTGACGAGCGGACCGGCCGGCGCGCTCGCCGCGCTCGTGGTGCTGCTGCCGCACGCGCGGTGGTGGGGCGGCTGCGAGAACGCGCTCGTGGCGGTGCTGCTGCTGGCGCTCGTCGACGTCGTACTCCGCCGTCGGCTCCTCGACCCCGTTCCCGACGCCGGGTCGGTGCGGGTGGCGGGGGTCCTCCTCGCGCTGCTGGCGCTGGGTCGGTTGGACTGCGCGGTGCTGGTCGGACTGTTCGCGCTCGTGGGCTGGTGGCGGTGGCGGTCGCTACGGCTCCTGGTGCCCCTGGTCGCGCCGGCCGTCGTGTCGCTGGCGGTCTACGCGGGCCTCGACGAGGTGCTGCTCGGGTCGGCGCTACCGGTGAGCGGACTCGCGAAGCAGCTCGGGTCGGGGGGGAACTGGGGTGCGATTGGGCAGTTCCTGCTCTACGGCTCGCTCGGTCCGCTGCCCATGTTCTTCGGGCTCGCCGTGCTGGTGCTCGCGGCCGTGGCCTGGACGCCGGCCGCCGCGGAGCTCCGGGTGCTGATCGTCCTGCTCGTGCTGGCGCAGCTGATCCAGGTCGCCTGGTACGTCGTGACGACCCCGGACTGGGAGCTGCAGAGCTGGTACTTCTCCACGGGAACCGTGGCGCTGGTGCTCTCGGCGACGGTGATCGGCGGACGCCTGGCGTCGGTGCGCTTCGCGGCGCCCGTCGTGGCGGGCCTGGCAGTGCTGGTGCTGCTCGTGTTCGCCGGCAAGGAGGCCGTGCAGGTCCTGCCGCGCGACCCGTCGTCGTCGCCGTACACCCGGGACGTCGACGCCGGGCAGTGGGCGGACCGGACGCTCCCGCCCGGCGCGGTGCTCGCGATGGGCGACTGGGCCGGCTCGTTCGCGGCGTCGACGCAGCACCCGGTGGTGCAGCTGGAGGGGCTCGTCGGGTCGCCGGCGTACCTGGCGGCCCTGTCCGACGGACACGGTGCGGCGTACCTGCGCTCGCTCGGGGTGCGGTACTACGCGCGGCTGCTGCACCCGGGCGAGGCGTTGTCCTGCCGCCCCGCCGAGCCGTGGTTCGGGAACGGGCCGAAGCTCGACCTCGACCTGTGCGGGCGCCCGATCGTCTACCGCGGCGACGTCCGAGGTGCGATCGACCTCGTGGTGTGGGATCTCCGGTGATGCCTCGGCCCAGACAGCTGGGTGCGGCCATACCTATCCGATGAAGTCGGTTGCGTCGGGGCTAGCGCGCATGGCTCAGCCGCCGGGTGATGCGGCCCCCTTCGGCGCTTCGGACGGCGGATCCGGCACAGCACGAGGGTTCCTCTTGGCGGTCCTGCCCGACGTTGTTCCTTGGCGGCTGAACCAGTACCCGATGACGGTCCCGGCAATCCCGGTCACGGGCGCCATGTACTGGGAGAAGTCCTGAGGCGTGGTGCGGCCGGCCAGCATCACCACCAGCGGGGTCACCAGCACCGTCACGACGACAAGCAGAAGGACCACGCTGCGGATGATGTCGCTGTAGGACTCCTGCCGTTGCTCACCGGTCTGCAGTTCCTTCTCGATGAGGAGGCGTTGCTGCTCGTTGGACGCCGCGAGCTGGAGGTCCAGTCGGCGGAGCTCGGTTTCCTGCCGAGGTCGCATTCTCCACAGTTCGCTGGTTCCAGTCGTTCACGCCCTCGACGACCCGGCCGACCCAATCGGGATCCGCACCGCCCAGGGTGCGTGCCTGGGAAAGACCGGATCGCAGGAGTGCCCCGAGGCCGGACTCCGACGTCGGCTCGATCGACGTCGGAGGTGGAGTCACGCCGTCGCCGCGGTTCGCACTCACATCGACATCCCGGTCATGTCCGGCATCACCGCGGCGGCGGTCGGGGAGACCACCTGGAACGGCCGCATCATGTCGTGGTCCTCGTGCTCGAGGATGTGGCAGTGGTACATGTACCGCCCGAGGTGGCCGACGAACTGGGCCGCGATAGTCACCACCGAGCTCGGCATCACCCGGACCGTGTCCTTGAACCCCTGCTCGTTCGCGGCGGGTGGTGCGGCGACGTCCGTCGGGCTGACCGAGTCGCCAAGCCTCGACGGGTCCGGTGGGGTGAAGAACCGCCCGGCGTCGTAGGGCTGTCTCGTGAGGATCTGGAACTGGACGAGGTGCACGTGCACTGGGTGCGCGTCGCCGGTCAGGTTGAGGATGTTCCACACCTCCCAGCCGTCCTGGTCGATCATGAACCGGACCGGGTCCCGGAACGACTTCGCGATCGTGCGATACCACGTGACGACTCCGTTCATCGCCCGGATCGGGATGAGCGGCTCCGACGTCCGCGCTGCCACGTCGGGATCGGTGGTGAACTCCGCCAGTTCGCGGAACAGCAGGTTGCCCGTCGGGTTCTCGGTCAGCGCGATCCAGCGGTGCTGGTGCGGGCGCCCCACCTGCAGCTGCTTGCGGGACGAGGCCGAATCGAGGTCGTGGACGTACCGGACGAACCGGGGGTCGAGCGTCGTGGCCGTCGAGATCGGGTGGCTGCCCTCGATCCCGTCCTCGGGCGCGACCACGTCGAACCGCAGGACGTGAGCGTTCGGCGTCCGGTTCGCCGGGGAGACGCCGCCCGGGGTCAGCCGCTCGGCCGCGTCGGTCGTCACGGTGTTGACGAAGGCCAGCGCGTGCCCGGCGAGACCGCTGAAGTCGACGACGACGTCGGCCCGCTCCGCGGGACTCAGGGTCAAGGAGGACCCGCCGTCGGGAAGGGGCTCGGACAGGTCGACCGGATGGTCGAGCAGTCCGCCGTCGGTGCCGACCTGGAAGATCGGGAGGGGATCGTCGGCCGTGAGCGGCGTGTAGGCGACCGCGCCGTCCGCGGCGGTGGTCACTGCCGCCGCCCGCAGCCCGTAGGTCCGGGCGTTCGAGCCGTTGAGGATGCGGAGCCGCACCCGCCGCGCGGGCACCTGCAGCGTCGGCCAGAGGACACCGTTGACCATCGTGTACGGGCCGTACATCTCGGCGGTCGAGGTCTCGGTCTTATGCAACAGGTCCCCGGTGAACTCACCGTCCGCATCGAGGGCGAGGTTGCGGTCCTGGATCACCAGGACCCGTTCGTCCTCCCGCGGCGGAAGGACACCGCCGTGCATCAGCCCGTGTTCGGTGTCGTCCCGGACGATCCACGCCCCGAACAGCCCGGCGTAGACGTCGAGGTGGGTCACCCCGATCGCGTGGTCGTGGTACCAGAGGAGGGTCGACCGTTGCTTCGGCGCGGTGGGGTCGGTCGGGTCGGGCGGGCCGTAGGTGGTCACCTGGGTGCGTCCGCTGCGCGTGACGTTCTCCGTCCAGCCGTCGCTGTCCGCGGCGGTGAGCCCGCCGTGCAGATGGGTCACGGTCGCGGCGGTGAGCGCGGCGGCGTGATCGTCGACTTCCCCGCCGTCGGCTCCGGGGAAGTTCTGCGGACGCGGGGAGAAGGTTCCCGTGGGCGGATCCGGGTCGGGCGCCGGGTCGGGGAACACGACCACGGGGAACGGGAGCGTGTCGCCGGATCCGATCGTGTTGTGCCACCGCACCTGCACGGTGGAGTTCTGGTGGACCTCGAAGGTCCGGCCCGGGACCTGGCCGTCGTAGCACCAGGCGTGGCCGTCCGGCAGCTGCGCCGAGTAACTCACCTTCGCGGACGCTCCGATGGTCACCGTCTCGACCTGGCCGTCGACGAGGGCGGTGGGTGGAACGAAGGTCAGGACGTCCTGGTAAGGCCGCAGGTTCTCGGGTCTCACGGCGACTCCTCGGTGGCGGGTCGTGAAGGGTCCGCGGGACGGTCGCGCAGCAAGGTCTCGCCCTTGACCAGCCAGGAGAACCCGAAGGCCTCGACCGCGACGGTCTCGCAGAAGAACAGGACGTGGGCGTCGTGATAGGCGATGGCACCCAGGAGCAGGGGCAGGAACCCCGCGGCGACGAGCGCCGCGAGAATGGCGATCCCGCACCCGAGGTACACCCGGTTGCGGAGCTCCTTGCGCGCCGTGGGTCGCGGCCCCGTGCGGCGGAACAACACGAGGGAGAACCACGCGAGCACGAGGAAGAACGCGGTCGCGCACACGGCGTGCGCCGTGGCGAGGCTGACGACCGCGTGCGGGACGTCCTCAGGGCTCGTCGGGAAGATCCCGACGCCGATCGCGAACGTTCCGGCGATCCACCCCGCGACGTCGTCGACCCGCGATCCGGCGTCGTAGTTGTAGAGCCAGAGGAAGACGCCGAAGGCGCACATGGCCCCGACGAACACGTTGCCCACGACCGGCACGTAGTAGGACGCGCTGATCGAGGACAGGAACTCGTGCGGCGGCAGCACGGCGGCGCCGACACCGACGACGACGGGGAGCAGCACGGCGACCCAGCCGATGAACCGGCGCAGCCGCAGGTAGGAACTGCGGCCGGCGTCGTCGGGATCGGTGCCGTGGACGCCGCGCACCGACGTGGCCGCGTCGCTCACGGCTGGTGACGCAGCGGGTCCCGGACGAAGTACCCGCCCAGGAACGCCAGGATCGTCGCCGTCGCACCGGTGAGCACGGCCACCTCGGACGCCGGGAACAGCGCGGGATCGACGGCGCCGACGATGGTCCAGACGATCGTCGCCAGCGCGGACGAGGCCGCGGCCCAGGTCACCTTGGGCGACATCGCGGCGGCCGCGACCTCCCGGTCGACCGGGCTCTCCCCGGACGGCTGCGTCATCACTGCTACTGCTTCACGAGCGTCGCGACGGAGATGTGCGGCCAGTCGATCCCGAGGAAGTTCAGAATGACCGTTTGCGTGTACTGCAGCTGCACGAACGTGCTGCCGTCGGCCTGCCGGACGGTCTCGATCCAGAAGATCGCGTCCATCGAGGTCGCGTTGGCGTTCGAGATGTCGAAGGGGATGTTCAGCGTCCCCCCGGCCCGAGCGGCGGGTCCCTGCGCCGGGGCCCGGGTGGAGATGATCAGAACCACCGTGTCGACGATCGTCTGCCCGGCGATCGCGTCGAGGAGGGCCTGGTTCATGTTCGCGATGTAGCCGGGGTCGAAGCCGGGCGGCAGCGGCAGCGTCGGATGGGTCAGGGGCTCGAGGTACTTGCCCGAGAGGTCCTGACCGGGCGGGTTGCTGAGCGGGGTCGAACTGACCGGATCGATCCGCGGTCCACTGGGAATCTCAAATCCCTGGCCGATCGCGAGCACCGACGTGCCGTGGGGGATCGACGCCTGCCGCACGATGGTCGGACCGTCGGACGGGACCGTCGTCGCGGGGACGGAGAGCCAGAAGCCCGGCTCGATGTGCAGCGCCTGGTTGGTCACCCGGTCGGCGACGCGCTGGAGGTAGCGCAGGCCGACGATGTCGATGTCGTCCTGGTTCGTGCTGCCGCGGTTCGGCACCTTCCCGCCGATCGGGGTGAACTCCAGGATCTCCACCGTCGACGACAGGAGCACTCGGAACGGTGCGGGGCCGGTACTCGGCGGCCGCGAGTCGAAGTCGGGCAGCGAGACCAGGTTGAAGCCGGTCCCGATCCAGCTGCCGGCGAGGCCGGACAGCAGACCGAGGGCGTCCGGGAGCTCGGCCAGCGGGATTCCCGGCCGGGTGTTCACAGGCTGGGTGGTGTCGGGCTGCGGAACGACGGGTGCGGCCATCGAAGTCTCTCCTCCGTGCGACTGATACCGAACGTAGTAATTCGACGGGCGCTCTCCATCCGGGAAACCCCTAGTCGGCAGAGTGAAGGTCGCTTTGTGGTCACCTAGGGTGGTCGGTGTGGGGGACGGCGACGATCGGACACCGCTCGACGACGGAGCGGTCGGCCTGCGCGGTCGCGGCCCCACCTGCCGCTTCCTGGCCGACCGGCTGCGGGAGGCGACGGAGCGGGCGGTCGTCGTTCTCGCCGAGGGCGAGCCCGGCTCGGGCAAGTCGACCCTGTGTCGCGAGACCGCCGATCGCGCGCGTCGGGACGGGTTCCGCGTGATCACGATGGTGGGGATCCAGGGGGAGAGCGACATCGCTCTCGCGGCGCTGTCCGCCCTCCTCCGGCCGCTCCTCCCAGACGCTGCGTCCCTCCCCGAGAAGCGGCGCCGCGCCGTCCACGCGGTCACCGGAGCGAGCGACGACGAGGCACCTGACCGCTTCGCCCTGGGCGTCGCCGTGCTCGGGCTGTTCGCGGCGGTGACCGAGCGCGTCCCACTGCTGATCGTCATCGACGACGCCCACTGGCTCGACCAGCTGTCCGCGGACGTCCTGTCGTTCGTGGCTCGCCGACTCGGGGATGACCCCGTGATGCTGCTTGCGGCCACGCGCCCCGGCCCGTGTCCGCTCGTCCTGGAGGGCGCGGCCGTCCCGCTGGCGGTGGGGCCGCTCGACCTCCCCGCACTCGCGTGCGTGCTCGACGACGCCGGATACGCGACGAGCCCCGAGGTCCTCCGCGCGATCGAGGCGGTCAGCGGCGGGCTCCCACTGGCAGCGCTCGAGACGGCGGCCGCCCTCTCCGCGGCCCACCGCGCCGGGAACGCTCCGCTACCCGATCCGTTGCCGGTCGGTCGCCGCGTCGGGGAAGCCTACCGACGGCGGCTCGACAGCTTGCCGGACCGGACCCTGGAGGCACTCGCCGTCGTCGTCGCCGCCGGGACGGCGCCCCCCACGCTGCTCGAGGCGGGCCTGGCTACGGACGGCCTCTCGATCGTCGATCTCGAGCCGGCCGAGGACGCGGGCATCCTCCGGCTCGCCGCCGACGGCACCGTCGTCTTCGGGCATCCGCTCCTGCGCGCAGCGGCCTTCGCCGTGCTGACCCCCAGCGTCCGTCGCCGCGCCCAGCGGGCGCTGGCCGCCGTGACGGCACCGGACGCGGTCGATGCCGACGCCGAACGACATGCGCGCCACCTCCTCGGGGCCGCCTTCGGGCCGGAGGACGAGCTCGCCGACGCGCTCGACGCCGCCGGACGCGCCCTCGCGCACCGAGCGGGTCCGGCCGGTGCCGCCGACGTGCTCGGGCAGGCGGCCGAGATGACCCCGCCGGGTCCGCGTCGCGTCGCGCGCCACCTCGTCGCCGCCCAGGCGTGCCTCGCCGCGGGCCTGCCCGCACGGGCCCGTCGTCATGCCGGGGAGGTCCTCGTAAAAGGTGTCGACGCGACGGCCAGGTGCGACGCCCACCTCGTCATGCTCGCGACCGCGGTCTGGGGACCCGAGGGCACGGCGCGAGCCCACGTCGCCGCCGAGGAGGCCGAACGGATCCGGGAGGCCGACCCGGCCCGTGCGGTCCGACTCCTCGTCCCCGTCTGCAGCGTGGCGATGAGCCACGGCGCCCTCCCGGAGGCGCTCGACCTCGCGCGGCGCGGCCGTGCCTGGGCCGGGGACGACCGGGTCGACGCGCCGACGGGGCGGAGTGCCTCCCAGCTGTGCGCGATGTCCCTCGTCCTGTCCGGGCGGCACGCCGAGGCGCGTTCGGTGCTGGACGGCCTCCCCGACGAGCCTCCGTCCGGGAGCACCGACCTCCCCGGCCACGCCCAGACCCTCGTGCGACTCGAACGGCTGGGGGAGGCCGAGCGGTCGGTGCGCGAGCAGCTGGCTGCGGGCGGACGCGACGACGCGCCGTCCGCCCGGGCCCACGCCCTCGCGTGCGCGGGCGAGGTGTACGGCTGGCAGGGCCGGTGGGCCGAGGCGCTCGCCGCCGGGGACGAGGCGGTCGATCTCGCCCACGAGACCGGCGAGCACCTGCTCGGCCTCTTCGCGCGCGGGGACCGGGCGTGGCTCGACGCCGCGCGTGGGAACGACCGGCGCTGTCGCGACGACGTCGGGACCGTGCTCGCGGGGGAGCACGAGATGCCCGCGCCACCGCTGCGCATCTACGCCCTCGCGGCGCTCGGACTCCTGGAACTCGGTCGCGATGACCTCCCGGCCGCGGTGGCGGCCCTGCTCGGCGCCGAGGACCGTCGCCAGGAGCTCAGCTGCTACGACCCGCGGGCGGTCCCGTTCGGACCGGACCTCGTCGAAGCACTCGCACGCTCCGGCGACCTCGACGGGGCGCGACGCGTCCTCGACCGGTTCGACGGCCTCGTCGAGGCATCCGACACGGCGTGGGCCCGGGCCACGAGCGCCCGCTGCCACGCCCTCCTCGCCGACCCCGACGCCGCGGACGACTGGTTCTTGCGTGCCATGGAGCATCACGCGCGGTCCTCACCGTTCGACCGGGCGCGCACGCAGCTGTGCTGGGGCCGCCACCTGAGGCGGCGCCGCGACATCCGGGCGAGTCGGTCGGTGCTCCGCGAGGCACGGACGACCTTCGCCGCACTGGGCCGTCCCTTGGACCTCGGCCGCGGCGGCCGAGCTGCGGGCGGCGGGGGAGCGACCGCCATCCGAAGGGCGGGACGACCTCCGCGAGCTGAGCCCGCAGGAGTTGCGGTGTGCGCTCGCCGTCGCGGACGGGATGAGCAACCGGGAGGCGGCCTCCGCACTCTTCCTCAGCCCGAAGACCGTCGAGTACCACCTGCGCAAGGTCTACGCGAAGCTCCGCGTGACCTCCCGGACGCAGCTCGTGCGTGCCCTGTCCACCCCGCACAACGAGTCGGGTCCGAAGGTCCCGGCCCCCCGAGTGCCCGCCGACGGGAAACCCTCCGTCCGCGTGGGCGATCGAGCCGGCTGACCGAGGCCCAGCGCCGTCGCGGCCTGGGACCGGACGGTGCGGGCGGGTGATCATCGAGCCTGGGACCAGCAGGGCCTGGGAGCGACTGCCGTGTGCGCGCACGGTGGAGCCATGACCACCAGCACCCCGATCGGCCTCCTCCATGACAAGATCGTCTTCATCACCGGTGCGAGCCGGGGAATTGGTGCGGCGGCGGGCCGACTGTTCGCCCGCGAGGGTGCCGCCGTGGTGCTCGCCTCCCGGAGCGCCGACGCGCTCGACCGCCTGGTCGCCGACATCCGCGCCGAGGGTGGGGTCGCGGACGCCGTGATGGTCGACCTGGCCGACGCGGCGAGCATCACCGCGGCCCTCGCGCGGGTCGACGAGCTGCACGGCCGGCTCGACGGCGCCTTCAACAACGGCGCCGCGATCCAGCAGCCCGGCCCGCTCGACACCACCACCGACGAGGACATCGACGAGCAGTTCGCGGTCAACTTCCGCGCGCACTGGACGGCGATGACGGCCGAGGCGGCGCTGATGCGGCGGTCGGGCGGCGGCGCGATCGTCAACACGTCGAGCATCGGCAGCCGCCGGGCCAACGCGCAGCTGCCCGCGTACGGCGCCATGAAGCGCGCGCTGAACAGCATCACCGAGTCGGCCGCGGTCACGTGGGGGCCGCACGGCATCCGGGTCAACGGCATCACCCCGGGCGGCACCGCGACCGAGATGATCGACACCTGGGAGGCGGCCTCGCCCGGCGTCACCGAGCGGATCGAGGCCAGCATCCCGCTCGGCCGCATGGCCCGGCCGGAGGAGGTCGCCGAGGTCGCCGGCTGGCTGCTCAGCGACCGGGCGTCCATGGTCACCGGCGCGATCGTCCCGGTCGACGGCGGCGCCGGAGCCTGACGGGCACCGACCCCTCGTCGGGAACATGCGTGCGGCGGCGCAGGGTCCAGGGGAATCTCGGTCCGTGGTGCTGTCCCCGGTCTCGCTCGTGGCGCTGGTCGCCGGGATCGTGCTGCTCGGGGCCGGCACGCTCGCGTGGAGCGGGGCGTGGCGCGGATGGGCACGGCCGGAACCGACCCGCTCGGCGCCGATCACGCTGATGCCGGGGGTCGGGCTGTTCCTCGTGGCGCTCGGCGTGCTGCCGCTGATCACCGCGCCGGTCGGCGGGGTCGTGGTGCTGGCCGCGTTCCTGGCGGCCCTCGGGTCGTGGCTGGTGCTGCTGTCGGAACCGCCGTGGTGGGGACCGCGCTGGTGGCGGGACCGCGACGCCGCCGGTCCGTCCGACGTCGAGGACGTGCTGTGGGCCGGTCGGGTGCCGCCGGAGCACGACAGCGAGGACCTCGTGCTCCGCGAACGGGCGCCCGAGATGCCCCGGTGGCGCCGCGAGGTGGTGCTGCTCGACCCCGCGCTCGGCCGTCCGACCCTCGTGCACGACGACGGGGCCTGCCGCGGCTCGCTGCTCGCCTTCGCCGACGAGCTCGTGTTCGCGGCCGCCCGCCGCGACGACGCGACACGCCCCGGCCCGACGATCCGGGTGCTGCCGGCCCCTCTCGACCTCGCGCGGGAACCGGGTCCGCGGGACGGCCGCCCGGTGGTGGTCGTGACCGCCGCGGACGGGACGCGGTGCCGCTTCGAGGTCACCGGTCCCTGGGCGCTGGTGTCCGCGCTCCGACGCTCGTACCCATCATCATGACGTAGCCCGAATGGGCGACGTTTCGGCGTGTCGATAACGGGGTGTCGGTGCGCTTCGACACGAGCTGTGACAGGCGTGGTTCGGTCGGGGGGAGCCCATCATGACGATGCAGCAGGACGGTTCGCAGCACGGGCAGTACGGCCACCCGTCGCAGTACGGGTGGGTGCAGATGCCGGCCGGCGGAGTCCCGGTGCCGCCGCCCGCGCCTCGCAACGGCCTCGCCACCGCCGGCTTCGTCGTCGCCCTGATCGGTGCCGTGCTCGCGCTGATCCCGATCATTGGGATCGTCTCGTGGGTGCTCTCGCCCGTGGGACTCGTGCTCTCGATCGTCGGCATCGTCGCGGCCTCGAAGTCCGGCATCGGACGGGGACTCGCGATCGCGGGGGCCGTCCTCGGTGCCGTCGGTCTGCTGATCTGCATGATCTGGGTGGCGGTCATCGGGTCGGCCGTGTCGAAGGCGCCGAGCTACAGCTCAGGCACCTACTCGCCCTCGTCGAGCTCGTCCTCCTCCGCGGTGAGCCTGCCCGCCGGGACCTACGTGGCCGGCACCTACGCCGTCGGGTCCGAGATCCAGGCCGGGACGTACAGCACGACGGGGTCCCAGTGGTGCTACTGGGCTCGGCTGAGCAGCGCGGACGGCGAGCTGAGCTCCATCAACGCGAACGACAACGTGCAGGGCAGCTCGACGATGGTCGTGAAGTCCTCGGACCAGTACATCGAGTTCAGCGGGACCTGCACCTGGACGAAGAAGTAGCCGATCTCGTCCGTGACGAACGGGTCGTTCGTGGCTTCTATACGCACGAGCGACCCGTTCGTCCCGTACGCGGCATCCCCGGACACCCTGCGAGGGCACGCTGCGCGCCGTCGACCGGACGCTCGGCCAGGCCGTGCCACACTCGCCGGCGTGATCGAGGACGTCCCGGCCGACCTGCGTGAGCGCATCGTCGCCGGCCTGCGGGAGGCGGGCGCACGGTTCGCCCTGCTTCATGGCAGCCGGGCCGCCGGGACGCACCGCCCGGACTCCGACGTCGACGTCGCCGCGTGGTGGGGGGACTCGGCCCCGGCGTCGTTCGAGGTGTCGCTGCCGCCCTCGGTGGACCTCCTCGTGCTGGACACGGCGCCGCTGGAGCTGCGCGGTCGGGTGGCCCAGCACGGACTCCTCCTGTTCGACGACGACCCCCGGGCGCGCGTGCACTGGGTCGCGACGACGCGGAAGATTTACGCCGACGAGCGTCCGCGCCTGGAGCGGGCGCACCGGGAGTTCCTCGAAGGGCTGCGGCGGCGTTCTGGCTCCAGGAGCACCAACGCCGCTGATTCGTTGGGCCGACCGGGCTAACCACGCGTCCCGCACGGGTGAGGCACGGGCACCAGGTGCAACACCGGCCGCCTCCGCTCGGACATACCGAGCATGACGCGGATTGATGACGGCGCGGTCACGGAGGTGCCGGCCGGCGAGGCGATCGACGCGGCGCTCGCCGAGTGCGGTCGGGTGCTCGTGACGGGCCCGTCGGTGGTCGCGGTGCGTGCGGTCCTCGCGGCGGCGGTCGAGCGGCACGGCGAGGACCTCGACGTCCTCGACGACGCCCTGCCGGCGCAGCTCGAGGCGCTGCCGGACCGGGGCCTCATCGGCGCCCGGCCCGCCGTGCTCGACGCGGTGCTCGGTCCGGTCCCCGACCTGCCGTTCGTTCTCGTGGAGACCCTTCCCGACGACGAGTGCGAGGTCCCGGAGGCCCTCCGCGCGGTCGTGGCGGCCGTGACCGACCGGCACCGCCTCGCCGTCGGGAACGCCCTCGACGAGACCGAGCTGGCGGCCCTCACCGCGGACACCGACGGCCTGGCGGCGGCGGTCGAGGGCGGGTTCGTGCACCGCACGACCCGCGACGGACGGCCGCACCTCGCGCCCGACCCCGCCGTCGTCGACCACGCCGAGGCCGTCCGGCCCATCACCACCGACTTCGCCCGCCGGCTGCGCGAGGTCGCCGACCCGGCCGAGCTCCTGGTCGCCGGCCGCGTGGCCGTGGCACGCGGCGACGCCGGCGTCGGTGCCGTCCTGCTGGGGCGGCTCGACCCCGACGAGGTGCCGGTCGAGGCGGCGTGGGCGGTCGCGACGGCCGCCGAGCAGCACGGGCACGACGAGGCGGCCGCGCGCTGGCACCGGTCCGTCGCCGCCCGTGGCGACGCCGAGGACGCCCGTGCCTCCCGGCGGGCCGCGGGCCTGGCCGAACTGCGCTCCGGGCGGCGACGCGCCGCCCACGACCTCCTGGCCGGCATCGACGGCGCCGACCGCGCCACCCAGGACCTGCTCGCGCGTCTCGCGCTGGCCGAGCCGGACTCCGCGGACCGCCGGATCGAGGCCCGGCGACGCTTCGAGCTCGCGGCCGACGGCGACGACGAGCTCGCGGCCGCCGCGGCCCTGGCACTCGTGTCGATGGCCCGACAGGACGGGGACGACGACGCCGCCGTCCGGTGGCTCCGATTCGCGATCCGCACCACCGCCGACCGGGAGCGGGGCACGCGAGCGCGCATCGTCCTGATCCCCGTCCTGGCCCGCCTCGGCCGGACCGCGGAGGCACACGCCGCCGCGGACGACCTCGACGACCACCTCGTCGACTCCGACCCCCGGCCCTGGCGCGAGGCCCTCGTCCTGGCCCGGGCCGCGCTCGCCCGGGCGACCGGCGACCTCGCGCTCACGCGCATCGTCCTCGACGGCGCTGCCGCGGACCTGCGCGGTGCGGCGTGGTCGGCGGCCTCGGTCGAGCTCGACGTCGCGCGGGGGCTCGTCGACGAGGTGCTCGACGCCGGACGGCCGGAGTGGAGCCACCTGCGGGCGGTCCGCTCGGACCGCCCGGAGCTCTCGTCCGCCCTCGACCCGCAGCACCGGCTCCGCACGGCCCGCCAGGTCGCCCTGCGCACCCGAGACGGACAGCTCGTCGTGGTGCCGACGCCGCGGCGGGCGGAGACGGCGGTCGCGAGCTCGGCGGCGCCCGTGCCGTTGCCGCGCTAGCGAGTGCGGCGAAGTGCATCAGCGGTGGCGCACTCCGCCGCACTCCGCGAACGCTGCCCGCGCACCCGCCGTCGGGAACGCGCACACTCGGAGGCGATGACCGCCGAAGCACCCCCCACGCGCGACCGCTACACCCCGGTGCCCGACGAGATCGACGCCGTCGACCTGCCGGTCGAGGGGGCGCTGCCGCCCGAGCTGGACGGCCGCTACATCCGCAACGGCCCGAACCCGCTGCCCGGCGACGACCCCGGGCACTGGTTCCGCGGGCACGGGATGCTGCACGGCCTGCGGCTGCGGAACGGGCGCGCGGAGTGGTATCGCAACCGGTGGGTGCGCACCCGGGCGCTCGAGGGGAAGCCGTTCCTCGGGCTCCGCGGTCCCGACCTCACCGCCGTCCCCGCCAACACCCACATCGTGCCGCAGGCGGGGAAACTGCTCGCGCTGGTCGAGCAGGGGTTCCCGTACGAGGTCGACGAGGACCTCGACACGGTCGGCCCGTGCGACTTCGACGGCCGCCTGAAGACCGCCATGTGCGCCCACCCGAAGACCGACCCGGTCACCGGGGAGATGCACTTCCACGGCTATTCGCCGTTCCCGCCGTACCTGACCTACCACCGGCTGTCGGCGACGGGCGAGCTGATCGAGAGTCGTCCGGTGTCGGTCGACCGGCCGACGATGATGCACGACCTCGCGATCACCGACCGTCACGCGATCTTCCTCGACCTGCCGATGACGTTCGCCTGGCGGCGCATGGTCGTCTCCGGCATGCCGTTCGGCTGGGAGGAGCGCTACGGCGCGCGGCTCGGCGTCATGGCCCTCGACGACCCGGCCGCGCCGGTGCGTTGGTTCGAGATCGACCCCTGCTACGTCTTCCACGTCGGGACCGCGGTCTTCCTTCCCGACGACGGGTCGGGGCGGATCGTGCTCGACGGTGCCCGCTACTCGGGCCCCGATGCCGCCGCGCTCTTCCCGTCGAAGCGCCGGCGCCGGCCGCAGCGGGACCCGGCGTCGGAGGCCGTGGCGCTCGGCGTCGCGCGCTACCACCGCTGGACGCTGGACCTCACCACCGGCGCCGTCAGTGGGACCGCGCTCGACGACCGCCCGCTCGAGATGCCGACGCTCGACGACGACCGGGTGGGCCGGTCCGCCCGCTACCGGTACGCCGTCGCGTCGGGTCGGTACAGCGACGCCGTCGTGAAGCTCGACCTCGACACGGGCGTCACCACCACCCACGACCCGGGCCGTGACGTCTCCGCCGGTGAGGCCGTGTTCGTCCCCTCCGCCGCCCCCGACCGCGCCGAGGACGACGGCTGGCTGCTCACCATCACCACGCGCCGCGACGGGTCGGCGTCCCGGCTGCTCGTGCTCGACGCCTCGGACATCACGCGGACCGTCGCCGCCGTCACCCTGCCCCGCGGGGTTCCGGCAGGGTTCCACGGGAGCTGGATCCCGGCCTGAGCGCGGTGCACGGCGCCAACCGGCGGCAGGCGGCCCGGGCGCGGTACCGGCCGACCGGCCGCCCCTCGACGAGGTCGACCACGGTGGCGAGGTAGCGGTCGCGCTGCCGGTCCCAGGCCAGCGGCTCGGCCCGCTCCCGGGCACGGGCCACCAGCGCCGCACGGCGGTCGGGGGAGCGGTGCAGGGCGAGCACCGCGCGGGCGAGGTCCTCGGCGTCCCCGGACTCGAAGGACTCCACGGCGTCACCGAACGTCTCCTGCATCGACCGCGTCCGCGAGGCGACCACCGGCACGCCCATGACGACGAAGTCGAAGATCTTGCCGGGCAGCGCCACGTCCCGGAACGGGTCCCGACGCACGGCGAGCACCCCGACGTCGGCGCGCGCGAGGGCGTCGACGAGGTCGGGCATCGGCACGAAGCCGCCGCTGAAGGACACCAGGTCGGCCACCCCGAGCTCGTCGGCCAGGCGCCGCAGGCCCGACAGCGCCGGCCCGTCCCCGTAGAGCTCCAGGTGCAGCCCGGGCACACGGTCGCGCAGCAGCGCCACCGCCCGCAGCACCGTGTCCAGCCCGTAGTGCTCCTCGATCGTGCCGTGGGAGACGAGCGTGAACCGGTCGTCCTCGAGGGTCGTCCGGGGCCGCGGCACGGCGAACACGGCCGGGTCGGCGCCGTCCATCACGGTCGTGATGCGGTCGGCGTCCGCGCCGCGGCGCAGGAAGACCGCGCGCATCTGGTCGGTCGGGGTGATGACGTGATCGGCCAGCAGGATCGCGGCCTGCTCGAGGCGTGCCAGCAGCACGACGACGGGGTGGCGCGACCCGCCCCCGAACTTCGTCGCGAAGAACTCCGGCATGCACTCCTGCAGGTCGAGCAGCACCCGCGCGCCCAGCAGTCGGGGCACGAACCCGGCGAGCACCAGGACGTCCGGGACCGAGTGGATCTGCACCACCCGGTAGCGCCGGACCCCGTGGGCGAGCGCCACCAGCACCGTCGCGGCCACCAGGAACGCGGTGTACTCGGCGACGTACCCGAGCGTCCCGGCCTCCGGGTGGTGGCGCAGCGGCAGCCGGTGGATCCGCACCCGGCCGTGCCGTTCGCGGACGGGCTCACCGGGGGCCCGCAGGCAGAGCACGTCGACGTCGAAACCCCGCGCCACGAGTGCGTGCACGGCGCGTGCCACCCGGCTGTCGCGGGGCACGTAGTGCTGGCGCACCACGCACACCCGCGGCCGCCGCCTCACGACGCCCACCCCAGCCACGGCTTGTCCGCCAGCGCCTGCTGCACCCGGGCGATGTAGCCCCGGGCCGCGTCGTTGTACCAGGCCCCGGCGTACCACCGGCCCACGCAGCCCCACAGGTCCCCGGGGTGGTAGGCCGCTCCCAACCAGGGCTCCCAGCCCTCGTAGCACCCGCGGATGATGGCCCCGTAGGTGTCCACGGCGTAGGCCGTCGAGTTCTCGGTCCAGGGCCAGCCGCCGTAGCCGTCCTGCGTCGGGTCGTTCAGGGTGCACCACTTGGCCTGCATGATCCCGAAGCTGGACGGCCCGTCGGGCCCGTACGGCGCGCCGGGCGGAGAGCCGCCGCAGTCGCCGAAGTCGCCGTACCCCTGCTGGGCGATCGGCTTGCCGTCCTGGTCCTTGTGGTTCTGATACCAGCCCGACTCCGTGGCGGCCTCCGCGCGGATCAGCTCGTCGGGCAGCCCCCACTTCGCGGCGGCCCACTGGAAGATCTCGTCGGTGGTCCCGGTGAAGTTCCCGGTGATCCGCCCGAAGACCGCCTGTTCGTTGGTCATCCCGGGGTAGCCGGCGGGCCGGAAGTCCGCGGGCGGGACCTGGTGGTTGGCCACGGTGTTGTCCGGCCGCGGCTCCCACGTCGAGCGCCGGACCAGCGCCGCCGCGGCGACGTCGTCGGGCAGCGACCCGAAGGCGCCGACCGGGCGCAGCGTGAGGTAGCCGTCGCGCGGCGGCAGGCCGTGCGGGGGCGAGGTGTCGGGTACGGCGGAGCGGGCCTGCGGTCCCGGTGTCCCCGAGGGGTCCACCGCGGCGGGCACCGACGAACAGGCCGCCACGGCGAGGAGCACCAGCACGGCGAGCAGCACCGGCGCCGTCCGCCGCCTCACCGTGCCTCCCCCGCGGTCGCGAGGACGCGTCGGGCCGCGCGGACCCGACGTCGGGCCGCGGCGGCCGAGACCCGCGCCCGCCGGACCGGCCCGTGCTGGCTCGCCCGGTGCACGTACCACCGCCAGATCGGGGCGCTGCTGCGCCGCTGCCAGAGCGACCAGCCCAGCGCGAGGTCGTCGCCGCCGTCGAGCCAGGCGTCCGGGTCCTCGAACCAGGCGCTGCTGCGCTCGGCCTCGACCTGCCACGGCCGGATCTCCCGCCGACGACGACGGCCGTAGTCGGCCAGCGCGCCCGGCAGGCGCTCCCGGTCGACGCCCGCGACGTGCTCGGCCAGGGCCGCCGCGTCGCCGAGCGCGAGCCTGGTGCCGGACCCGATCGCGAAGTGCGTGGTGTGCGCGGCGTCGCCGACCAGCGCGATCCGGCCGTGGTGCCAGCGCTCGGCGGTCACGGCGCGGAACGTCTGCCACGGCGCCGCGGTGCCGGTCCCGGGCCCGGTCCCGATCCGCAGCGGCGCGCCGTGCAGCACCGGCTCGAAGAGCTCGACGAGCGTGTCCAGGCACGCCGCCGTGTCGAGGCGGTCGAAGCCGAGGGCGGACCACGTGGTCGGCGGGGCCTCGACGATGAAGGTGCTGGTGTCGGCGTCGAACCGGTAGGCGTGGCACCAGATCCAGCCGGCGCCGGTGTCGACGAACCCGAAGGTGAAGGTGTCGAAGAGCGCGGGCGTGCCGAGCCAGAGGTAGCGGTTCACGCCGCAGGTCACGTGCGCCCGGAACGTCCGCGCGTGGGCCTGCCGGACCGCGCTGCCTGCCCCGTCGGCGGCGACGACGAGCCCGTCCCCGTCGGGGTCGAGTAGATCCGCCGGCGCGGGTTCGTCGCTCCGCACCTCCACCCCGAGGGCGCGGGCGCGGGCGCCGAGCAGCTCGAGCAGGGCGTGGCGGCCGACGGCGTAGCCCGACCCGCCGAGGAACACCGGCGCCCGGTGCCCGACCTGCACGGCCTGCCCGTCCCACACCACCGCGGCGCGCCGCAGGGCGCGCGCCGAGACCGGGTCGACCCGGTGCATCTCGTCGAGCAGGTCGTCCCAGAACACGACCCCCCAGCCGTGCGTGACGCCCGGCGGGTTGCGCTCCCAGACCGTCACCGGGCGTCCCGGCTCGCGGCGGGCGAGCGCGACGGCGGTGTAGAGCCCGGCCGGGCCCCCACCCACGCAATGGGTTCTCACGGTTGCTCCTCCGACTCGGCAAGTAGGGACTTTGGACCCGGGTCCACCGGCCCCCGCGCTGGCAGCCTGGGCCGGCGGCCGCCGCCCGGGGGCCGCGGTGAGGGGGCGGGATGGACGTGCGGGTGATCTCCGAGCTCGACCCGGCGGCCGAGCGGGAGTGGGACGCGCTGGTCGCGGCCACCCCGGGCAGCGACGTCAACCAGCTCTCGGCGTGGGCCCGGGTCCGCGCCACGCTCGGCTACACGGCGCGCCACGTCACGATCCGCGAGGAGGGCCACCTCGTCGCGGGCGCGCAGCTGCTCCTGCGGACCGCCGCCGGCCCGGCCGGGCTGGCCTACCTGCCGTCGGGACCCGTCGTCGCCCCGGCCGCCGCGGACCGCGAGCGCGTGGTGGCGCGGCTCGCCGAGACCCTCGCGGGCTGGGCGAACCCGGTCCGGCCGCTGTTCGTGCAACCACCCGACGACGGCGAGGACGTCAGCGCCGCGCTGCTCGCCCGCGGCTTCCGACGGTCGAGCGCGGGGGTGGCCCCGGCGGGCACCCTGCGCCTCGACCTCGCCGTGCCCGAGGAGACCCTGCGGGCCGGGCTCGGCCGACGGCTGCGCTACTGGACCGGGAAGTGGGCCGACCGCGGGGTCGTGGTGCGCCGCGGCGACGAGCGCGACGTCGCCCTGCTCGGCGACCTCATGGCGCACACCGCCCGCCACCAGGGGTACCAGCCGCTGCCGCCCGCCTACGTCGAGGCGTTCCACCGCGAGCTCGCCCCGACCGGGCACGCCGTGCTCTTCGTCGGCGAGGTGCACGGCCGGCCCGTCGCCGCCGACCTGCTCACCGGCTGCGGCGGGGTGATCAAGGGCCGGCTGGGCGGGTTCGACCGGTCGGGCCCCGCGGGCAAGCTGAGCGTCCCCGGGGCGATGCGCTGGGCGGCGATCCGCTGGGCCCGCGACGAGGGCTACCGCTGGTTCGACTTCGGGGGTATCGACGCCGGGATGCTCGCCGACCTGGCGGCGGGACGGACCGACCGCGAGGAGTCCTGGCCGGGCGCGGACCGCGCCAAGCTGTCCTTCGGCGGCGTGCCGTACGCCTACCCGCCCGCCGTCGAGCAGCTGTCGCCCCCGGCGCGGTGGGCGCTCGACGGCGCCACGCGCAGTGCGGCCGGACGCCGGCTGCTGGCGGTGGCCACCGAGCGCCTCCGCGGCGCGCGTCCTCGTCATGCCGTCCCCCCTCAGCAGAAGTAGCGGTAGAGCGCCCGACCGGCGCGGGCGGTGAGTTCGTCGGGCACGGCGGGGTCGGTCAGCAGCGCGGTGACCTCGCCGAGCAGGTCGTCGACCCGGCGGGTCGCCGGCGCCGGTCCGAACCGGAGCCCGAGGACCGTGCGCTCGTCGTCGGCCCACCGGCGCTTGTAGGCGACGAGGCCGGGCTGGTCGAGGTCGCTGACGCCCCAGTCGACGGCGCGCAGCCCGCGCTCGAGGCCGTGGCACAGGCCCGCCCAGAACAGCGCGTCGTTCGGCCGCAGCGCGAGCGCCCCGGCCCGCGAGGCGCCGAACTTGTAGGACAGGACGTCGCCCCACTCCAGGAACAGCGCGCCCGCGACGACCTCGTCGTCGACCTCGGCGAGCAGGACGGCCATCCGGTCGTCCGCGCCGAACTCGACGGCCAGCTCCTCGAACAGCTCGGGCGGCGGCGCGAGCATCCCGTACCGTTCCCGACGGCGGGTCACGTGCAGTCGGTGCATCGCGTGCAGCCCGGCGGGTGTGGTGTCGCGCCGGACGCGCACCCCGCGCCGGGCGGCGAGCCGCACGTTGCGCCACGCGCCGGGGTGCAGCCGGGCCGCCAGGGTCCCGGCGTCGCCGCCGGAGCCGTGGGAGCCGTCCAGGGTGGTGGCGTGCCAGGCGGCCCGCCCGGTCACCGCCGCGTCGGCGGGTGGGCGGACCGACCCGTCGTCGAGCCGGCGGACCGTCCACGGCACCTCGGGGGGCCGGTCCGCGACGAGCCGGCCGAGCACGTCGGGGTCGGCGGGCAGCGGGTCGGCCCGGTCGGAGAAGGGCAGGCTGACCCACCGGGCGCCGCGGACGTCGTCGACGGGCACCCAGGCGAGGCCGCCGAGCGTCCCGTCCGGGCCCGGCACGAGACGTGCCCGCGGGGTGAAGCCGTAGGTCCGGCACACCGCGCGCAACCAGGGCGGCGAGGCGAAGAGGCTGCCGTCGGCGGTCGCGGCCCACGCGGCCCAACGGGGGTCGTCGCGCGGGTCGACCTCGACGAGCGTGGCGGCCGGGATGGTCGGGACGGTGGTCACCGGGCACCGTCCCCGCGCACTAGCACCGGCACGGTCCGCAGCACGATCCGCAGGTCCTGCCGCAGCCCGCGCCGGTGCACGTAGTCGAGGTCGAGGCGCAGCATGTCCAGCGTGCCCAGGGTGCTGCGCCCCTCGACCTGCCAGAGCCCGGTGAGGCCCGGGAGCACCGAGAAGCGGGCGTCGAACTCGCGGGGGAACAGCGGTGCCTCCCACTCCAGGCACGGCCGGGGGCCGACGAGCGTCATGTCGCCGCGCAGCACGTTCAACAGCTGCGGCAGCTCGTCGACGCTCGTGCGGCGCAGGACCCGGCCGACGCGGGTGATCCGGGCGTCACCGGCGGGCTTCGTGCTGCCGTCGACGGCGGTGTCCTCGCCCCGCAGCTCCGCCGCCACGAGCGCGCGGAGCCCGACGTCGGAGCCGCCGACGCGCATCGACCGGAACTTGTAGAGCACGAACGGGCGTCGGTGCAGGCCCACCCGCCGTTGCCGGACGAGCACCGGGCCGGCGCCGCTCAGCCGCACCACGAGCGCGATCGCGAGCAGCGGCACGGCCAGCACCACCAGCGCGACCGACGCCACCACCAGGTCCGCCCCGCGGCGCAGCACGACCGACCGCGGCCGGGGCGACGCGGGCGCCACGGCGACCACCGAGGCCCCCGCCACGGTCCCGAGCAGGACGAACAGCAGGTCCCCGGTGCCGCGCAGGGTGAGGTGCGCGTCGAGCACCGAGACCACGAGCAGGGTCCACCAGCTCACCCGGAGCGCCTGGGCCAGGGCCGCCCGGCCGTGCGGGCCGTCGGCCGCGTCCCGGGCGGTGCGCAGGACCGCCACCGAGAACCAGACGAAGCCCAGCAGCAGGGGGAGGCCGCCGATCCAGATCAGCTCCAGGTACCCGGACTCGAGGTAGATCAGGTCCCGCCACGTCTCCGGGGCGGGCAGCACCGAGTCCGGGCGGACCCCGAGCAGGATCGCCGGCGGCGTGAGGGCGGGCAGGTAGAAGTGGGTGAGGTTGTCCCAGCGGGTGAGCCAGCTGATCGGGACCCCCGAGGCGGCGGTGTCCTGCAGGCGGGTGGTGACGACGGGGACGGCGACCGCGGCGAGGACCAGCCCCGGCAGCAGCGCGCGCCCCGCCCGTCGTCGCAGGCGCGGGAAGGCCGCGAGCAGGAACCCGGCGGCGACCACCGCGGAGAGCCACGCCGTCACCTGACCGGTCGCGAGGACGCCGGCGACGAGCAGCACGGCCGCGATGACCCGTTCCCGGACGCCCAGCAGCCCCCGCGCCGCGGCGCAGACGAGGACCACCGCGGCGATGACCAGCACGTCGCCGGTGGCGAGCGGCGACCCCAGCGTCGTCGTGCCGCGCTCGGCGAGGGCGGCCGGGCCGTCGGCGGCCGACGACCACCACGTCCCCAGCACCGCCAGCACCGGGGACACCTGCAGGGTCTGCAGCACCGCGATCACCGCCACGGCTGCGGCCGGCCAGACCACCAGGCGCGCGACCCGCACCAGCTGCGGCGTGCCGCGGACGGTGACCCGGACGAGGACGTAGAGCGCCGCCAGCTTGAGCAGCGGCAGCGTCGCGGCGACGTCGCCCTGGGAGGGGGTGAGCCCGCGGAGCAGCTGGGAGGCGAGCGGCCACACCGTCGCTAGCCCGAGCAGGACGGCCAGGGGCAGGTCCACCCGGCTCACGGCGGGACGGACGAACCCCCGGCGCAGGCCCCGCACGAGGCCGCCGGCCGCCGCGCCGAGGAGCACCAGGGCGAGCACCAGTTCGTTCGGCCGGACGAGCGGGAGCAGCGTGGACCGGTCGATGCCGGCGAGGAACGGCAGCGTCGCGAGGTAGACGTACACCCCGGTCACCGGTCGCAGCGCGGTGACGACGAGGAGGGTCCCGACGACGAGGACCCCGAGGACGACGCCCACGGTGAGCTGGGCCGTCGCGGTCCCGAGCCGGGAGGCGCCGACCGCGAGGGCCGCGGTCACAACGACGGCGGCGGCGAGGACCGCGGGCGGCACGTCACCGACGCGGGGGCGGACGGCCGGGCTCACCATGCCGGCCGCCCCGTCCGCGACACGACCCCGCGCAGCGTCGCCCGCAGCGTCGCCGCGTACACCCCGACGACGACGAGGCCCGCGGCCGCGAGGGCCGCCACCGCCAGGAGCTCGCCGGGGGCCACGACGTCGAGCAGCGCCCGGGCGGCGAGGGCGACCGGCACGGCGACCACGACGCCGGCGCCCAGCGCGAGGAGGGCGGGCCGGGCCACGAGCGCGCGGCCGGGCAGCGTGCGGCGCAGCCGGGCGAGCACGAGGACGGTGCAGCCTGCATCGCGCACCAGGACCGCGACGCACAGCAGCGCCGGTCGCAGCGCGGGCGCGGCGGCCAGGGCGGCGACGCCGACGGCGGTGCCGAGGACGGTGCCCACGTCGGTGGCGAACCGGGCCCCGCGTACGTCGAGGCGGGCGAAGAGCGCCTGGCGGCCCATCTCGTAGGTGCCCCCGAACACCTGCGACACCCCGATGACCGCCACGCACACGGCCAGCGACGCGACCACCTCGCGGGTGTGGAGCTCTCCGGCGGCGAGCACCGCGGCCAGGGGGCCGGCGAGGGCGACGAGCACGACGGCGGCGCCGACGCCCACGAACGCGGCGTACCCGGCGCCCTGCCGCCAGCCGCGGGCGAAGGCGGCCCCGTCGTCGTCGTGCGCGGCCCGCGAGAGCCCCGGCAGCACCGCGGTGGCGACCGCCCGCGCGCCCAGGGCCGTCGGGACCGCGCCGATGCTGTACGCCAGCCAGAACACGGGGACCCCGCCGGGCACGGTGGACGCGACCGCCAGCAGCACGAACACCCCGGCCGCGGGGAGTGCGGCGACCCGGACCGACCCGCGCAGCCGCCGGACCACCACGCCGACCTCGGGGTCGTGCCGGCGCCACCGGGGCCGCATCGTCGTCCCGGCCCGCGCCGCACCCCAGCACTGCAGGCCCGCGTGCAGCGCCACGGCCGCCGTGGCGCCCGCACCGAGCGCGAGGACGGCCCCGACCGGTGCCGTCCCGACGTCCATCCCCGGCCCGCGCACCACGAGGATCGCGAGGACCACGGCGACCAGCCCCAGGTTCTCGACGGCGGGTGCGGCGGCCGCGAGCGCGAACCGCTGCCGGGCCTGCTGGGCCGCGGCCCCGAGGTAGGCCAGCGTGTACAGCGGCACCTGCGGGGCCACGCAGCACAGCAGGAGCACCGCGACCCGGAAGGCCCGGTCCGCCACGGCCGGGTCGTCCACGCCGGTGGTGAGCACCCACGCGACGGCGGGGGCGGCGACCACGATCGCCAGCGCGAGCCCGGCCGCCGCCGCGAGCAGCAGGCCGGTCAGGCCGTCGACCAGGTGGCGGTGGTCCGCAGCGCTGCCGGGGGCGCGCGCCCGCACGACGGCGGGCACCACCACCAGGGCGAGCACGGGGCCCGCCATCACCTCGTAGAGCAGGTTCGGCACCTGGTTGGTCGACTGGAACACGTTGGCGAACCACGTCGGGCCGAACACCGCCCCGACCGCGACCACGCGCAGCAGGCCGGTGACGCGGCTGACCGTCGTCCAGCCGGCGACGGTGAGCGAGCTGCGCGCCGTGCCGGCGCCCCGGGGGGACGCGACCCGGGCCGTGCCCGCCCCGGCCCGGGTCATGATCCCGCGGCGCGACGCTGGCGGCGCCACGCGAGGAGGGCCCCGACGGCGAGGGCGACGACCAGCCCGCTCACGGCGCCGGTGACCGTGGCGAGCACCGGCTGCGGGCCCACCGCGCCGTCGGCGTGGGCCGGCACGACGATCTGGGCCTGCGGCTGGGCCACCTGGGCGAGCATCAGGGTGTCGAGCTGCGAGCTGAGGCTGCCCGCCCGGTCGGCGACCGCCGTCAGCTGGGCGAGGGCGGGCGCGCTCCCGTCGGTCCGCAGCTGCTGGATCTGGTTCTGGGCCGCTGTCAGCTGGCCCTGCAGGTACCGCATCTGGTCCGACGCGGGCTGCGCCGACGCACTGACCTGCAGGTACTGCTTGGTGATCGCGTCGGCGACCCGGACGGCCGTGTCCGGCGACGGGTCGCGCACCTCGACGGTGAGCAGCTCGCTGCCGTCGGGCACCGTCACGCTGACCTTCTCGGCCAGCGTCGCCGGCGTCAGCCCGTACTGGGCCGCGACCGGGCCGAGCACCGCGTTGCTCGTCGCGAGCAGCGTCTGGGTCGTCAGGTTCCGGTCCTCGCGCAGGAACCCGGTCGGCTGCTCCTGGCTGATGATGTAGAGCACCGTGGCGCGGCCCGCGTACTCGGTCGGCGAGAGGAGCGCCGCGGCGAGCCCCACGGCCGCGCCGAGCAGGACGATCCCGAGCCCCAGCACCGCCGCCCGGACCAGCGCCGAGGCACCCCGTCCCGACGGCGGGTCGTCCGGTTCCGCCGGGTCGTCCTCGGCTCCCGCGGCTCCGGCGGGACCCGGCCCCGACCCGTCGTCGGGACCGCCTCGGCGCGTCTCCAGCAGCCCGACCGTCCGGGTCCGCTCCTCCTCGGGCGCCGGACCGGGGTCCTCGGCGACCGCACCGTTGCGTCGGGTCTCGTCCTGCTGATCGGTCACGGGGTGCTCCTCGGGGCGGTCACGACGGGCCGGATCGCGGCGCCGTCGTCCGGAGGGGGGTCGGTGTCGCGGGTCGCGCCGGCGAGGACGTCCGCCACCCGGTCGACCTGCGCGGGTGTCATCGCGGGGAAGCAGGGCAGCGAGAGGATCCGTCGGGCGGCCGCCTCGGCGACGGGCAGCACGGGGGCGTGGTGACCGGTGCGGAAGGCCGGCTGGCGGTGGCAGGGGACCGGGTAGTGGACGCCCCAGCCGATCCCGGCGGCGCCCAGCGCGGCCCCGACCTCGTCGCGGCGGTCGACGCGCACCACCGCGAGGTGGTGCACGGGTTCGGAGCGCGGGTCGACGTCGAGCAGGCGGCACCGGGCGGGCAGCCGCTCCGCGTAGCGCGCCACCACCTGCCGTCGGGCCTCGTTGTCGACGTCGAGGCGCCGCAGCCGCGGTCGCAGCGCGGCGGCCTGCAGGGTGTCGAGGCGGCTGTTGCGTCCGCTCGTGCGGTGCAGGTGCCGGTCGTGGGGGTCGCGGCCGTGATCGGCCAGACGACGCACCCGCGCGAGCAGGTCGGCGTCGCGGCTGGTCACCGCGCCGCCGTCGCCGAGCGCGCCGAGGTTCTTGCCGGGGTAGAAGCTGAAGGCCGCCGCCACGCCGGCGGCCCCGGCCCGCACGCCGTCGCGGCGCGCCCCGTGGGCCTGCGCCGCGTCCTCCACGAGCGCGAGGCCGTGCCGGTCGGCGACCGCCGCGAGCGCCGGCATGTCCGCCACCTGGCCGAACAGGTGCACCGCGACGACGGCCGCGGTGCGCGGGCCGACGGCGGCCGCGACCGCCGCCGGGTCGACGAGGAGGTCGCCCGGCCGCACGTCGACGAAGCGCGGGGTCGCCCCGACCGCGCGGACCGCCTCGGCGGTCGCGACGAAGGTGTTGGTCGGCACGATCACCTCGCAGCCGCGCCCGATGCCGAGCGCGGCGAGGATCAGCTCCAGGGCGTCGGTGCCGTTGCCGACGCCGACGCAGCCGCCCGTGCCGACGAAGGCGCCGAACTCCTGCTCGAAGGCCGCCACCTCCGGGCCGCCCACGAACCGGCCGTGCGCGAGCACCGCGGTCCAGGCGGCGTCGAGTTCGGGGCGGACCCGCTCGTGCTCGGCGGTGAGGTCGAGGAACGGGACCGCGGTGGGCAGCCCGACGGTGGTCACGACGCGGTCCCCAGCGACCGCACGGTCGCGGCGTGGCGGTCCGCCGTCGCGTGGTCGGTGGCGGCGAGGACCCGGACGACGTCGAGGCCGCGCTCACCCGGCGTCGCGGGGGTGGCGCCGGTCCGCAGGCACTCCACGAAGTGCGAGTCCTGCACCAGGAGCGGCTCGGAGAACCGGATGTAGGGCGAGACGATGTCGCCGGTCCGGTAGGACACCGGCATGGCGTGCGCCGCGTCGGGCTCCAGCGCGCTGACCCCGATGTCGTAGACGCGGACCCGCTCGTTGTCGGAGAGGTCGTTGTAGACCGCCATCTTGCGTTCCCCGACGACGGTCACGCGCCGCACCTTGCACGGGTCCAGCCAGCTCACGTGGACGTACGCGTTGACCTGCCGCCGGGCGAACTCCATCCGCAGGTAGGCGACGTCGGCGTGACGTTGCCCGACGTGCCGGCGGGCCCACACCTCGGTCTCGGCCGGCATCTCGTCGAGCAGGTAGGAGACGATCGAGATGTCGTGCGGAGCGAGATCCCAGACGACGTTGCAGTCGGCCTGGTACCGACCGAGATCGAGCCGGGCGGTGTCGATGTAGAGAATGCGCCCGAGTTCGCCGGAATCGATGATCTCCTTCAATTTCCACACGGCGGGGTTGTATTCGAACGTGTGCCCCGCCATCAGGCACACGTTCCGCGTGCGGGCGAGATCCACCATCGCCACCGCGTCGGCCACCGACGTCGCCATCGGTTTCTCGACGAGCACGCCGCGGCCCGCGTCCAGCGCCGTCAGCGCCAGGTCGGCGTGGGCGGCGGGCGGGGCGGCCACGACCACCGCGTCGAGGTCGTCGAGGCACTGCTCGAGGCTGCCGACGCAGCTCACGGGCCCGTGGACCCGCCGGGCCTCCGCGAGCCGCGCCGGCACCGCGTCGATGACGACGACCTCGACCCCGGGCAGTCCGCCCAGGACCCGCACGTGCTTGGACCCCCAGTAGCCGTACCCCACCACGCCGATCCGCAAGGAATTCACGATCCCCCCTCGCCACGCGACCACCTGTCGCCGCAGGATGCGGACTCAAGCACGGGGATTCCTCGCGGTCACCGCCGTCCGACGGAGTCAGGACCTAAGTCCCCTCGCGTCCGATCCGGGGTCGTGGTCGTGCCCGCGCGCGTTCTCACGCTCCGTATCCACACCGTCACGGTCGCTCTCGACGTGCGGGAGTGGAACACGTTGCATCGATTCCCGTCACGGAATCGCATCGAATGCGTCGCGGGACGGGTGGGGCGGTCACGGAAAATTACCGAGGAATTGCGCAGCGGAGCGGGCCGTCCGCCTCCCCGTCACCCCCGTCCGAGGACCCTGGTGGTCGGCGCAGGTCGTGGTCCGCTGCCCCCGACGCCTCCAGGCGGGCCCGGTAGTCGACGATCCGCCACGGCAACGTGTTGACCACGCGTCCGGCCGCGTTGCGGTACCAGTTGGTCATGCCGGGGTGGGTCCAGATCATCCCGGCGTGCGCGGCGTCGACCTCGGCGTCGTAGGCCGCGGCGACCTCCGGGCGCACCTCGATCGCGCTCGACCCGGCGTCGAGCAGACCGGCGATCAATCGGGCGACGTAGCGCATCTGCAGCTCGATGATCGTGATCTGCGAGCCGCCGTGGCCGAGGGCCGTGTTCGGGCCGGAGAGCAGGAACAGGTTCGGGAAGCCGGGGACGGTCACGCCGAGGTGGGCGTGGGCGTCGTCGTCGCCCCACACCTGCGCCAGCGACCGCCCCGCACGGCCCCGCACGTCCACCCCGGCCAGGAACTCGTGCGCGGCGAAGCCCGTGGCCAGCACGACGACGTCCGCGGGGTACTCGGCGCCCGACGTCGTCCGCAGCCCGTGGGGCAGCACCTCGGCCACGGCCTCCGTCACGAGCTCGACGTCGTCGCGGCGCAGCGCGGCGAACCAGCCGTTGTCGAGCAACATCCGCTTCCCGAACGGCGGGTAGTGGGGGAGGGCCTTCGCGACGAGGTCGGGGCGGCCCGCGAGCTCGGCCTCCAGGTAGCGCGTGAAGTGCCGGCGGTGGCCGTCGTTGGCGGCGTTCACCGACCGCTCCGGGTGCTCCCAGGCGGGGTCGACGACGAGCGCGGGGTGCACCTTGTCGTTGAACGTCCAGGCCAGCCGGGCGCGGTACCAGCCGGCGTAGTAGGGCACCTCGGCGAGGACCTGCTGCTTGTCGGCGCCGATCTCGTCGAAGTAGCCCTCGTGCGGCGCGATCCACTGCGGGGAGCGCTGGAAGATCGTCACGCCCCCGGCCGACCCGGCGATGCGGGGGACGATCTGCATGGCGCTCGCCCCGGTCCCGACCACCGCGACCCGTCGTCCGGCGAGCTCCAGCCCGTCCGGCCAGCGGGCGGAGTGGAACAACGGACCGTCGAAGCCGTCGAGCCCCGGTAGATCGGGCACCGTCGGCCGGTTGAGCTGCCCGACCGCGGAGATGAGCAGCGACGCCGACCGGGTCTCGCGAGAGCCGTCCCGATGACGGGTCACGACCTCCCACCGGTGGGTCGCCTCGTCCCACGTGGCGGCCTCGACCTCGACGCCGAACTCGATCGACCGGCGCAGGTCGGCCTCGTCGGAGTAGTCGCGCAGGTAGTCGAACACCTCGTCGCGGCGGCCGAACGCGGTCGACCACGGGTGCGGGCGGAACGAGTAGGAGTACAGGTGGCTGGGGGTGTCGACCCCCGCCCCGGGGTAGCGGTTCTCCCACCACGTGCCGGCGACCTCGGTGTTCCGCTCGAGGGCGGTCACCGGGATGCCCATCTCCCGCAACGTCGCGACGGCGAGGAGCCCGCCGACCCCAGCGCCGATGACGAGCGCGTCCGTGCCGGGCGGCACCGTTGGGTGCGGGGCCGGTTCCGGTGCCGCGACCCCGAGGGTCTCGGCCATCATCGGCTCGAACTCGTCGCCGACCGGCTCCCCGGTGAACGTCCGCAGCATCCGCAGGAGCAGCTCGCCGCGGGGGGCCGGGATCGCGACCGGGGTCCCGGCGTGGAAGGCCGCGACCGCGTCGGCCGCCGCGTCCCGGATCTCCGCCCGGACGTCGTCGGGCAGCCCGCCGGTGTCGTGGTCGTCGAGCCCCCGGGCGCGGGTCGGCGCGTAGGGCGGCTCCAGCCACCGGAGGTCGCCGGTCAGCTGGACCAGGCACATCGTCAGGCACGGCACGTTGGCCGCGTCGAGGGCGCGGCGGAGATCGGTGCGGCTGACGGTGGTCACGAGCGGGACCTTACGGCGGGTAGGGCGGTGCTGCGCAAGCGTCCGTCCGAGCTGCTACGAAGGGCTTGACGTGTGGTCGGGACCACAGCACAGTGACGGTTCCTGGCCTACCCGCTGATAGGAGAACCGGCGATGGAGCTGGACGAGGCGATGCGGACCACCGGGACGTGCCGGTACTTCCGTGACGACCCGGTGCCCGACGAGGTGCTGCACGCGGCGATCGACGTCGCCCGCTTCGGGCCGCAGGGCGGCAACCGGCAGCCGGTGAAGTGGATCGTCGTGCGCGACCCCGCTCGCAAGCAGGCGCTCGCCGACCTGTACCTGCCGATGTGGGAGGCCTACTTCGCCGGGATCGGCGAGGGCACCGTGCAGGCCAACGCGCTGCCGAAGACGGTCCGCGACGCCGACCACTTCGCCCGCCACCTCGCCGAGGTGCCCGCGATCCTCGTGCTCTGCGCCGAGACCGCCGGCCTGCACCCGACGGACACCGACCTGGGTCGGCTGTCGGTGGTGGGCGGCGCGTCGATCTACCCGACGATGCAGAACCTCTGCCTGGCGCTGCGCGCCCAGGGCGTCGCCACGGCGGTGACGACGCTGCTGTGCGCGGTCGAGCCGCAGGTCCGCGAGCTGCTGGCCGTCCCGGACGACCACATCACCGCCGCCCACGTCGCCGTCGGCTACCCGGCGAAGGCCTTCCCGACGAGGCTGTCGCGCACCCCGGTCGAGGAGATCACCTTCGACGAGACCTTCGGGCGCCCGATGTTCGCCGGGGCGCCCGCGTGAGCGCTGCGGCCGACGTCCGCGCGCTCCCCGAGGTCCACCGTCGCCCCGTCGGCCGGGCGACGATCGGGGACCAGCTCCGCCGCCACGCGCGCACGCAGGGTGCCCGGGTCGCGGTGGTCTCCTACGACGGCGGCTCGCGGCGCGAGACCACGTACGGCGAGCTCGACCGGCGCGCGAACGGGGTCGCGCACCACCTCGTGGGTCTCGGGGTCCGGCGCGGCGACCGGGTGGCCGTCATGGCCCGCAACGGCGTCGACGTCGTCGCCGTCTACTACGGCGCGCTGAAGGCCGGCGCGGCGTTCACGGGGGTCAACGTGCTGCACGGCCGCGACGAGGTCGCGGCGCAGCTCGAGCACGCCGAACCCGCCGTCGTCGTGGCCGGGCCGGAGTACGTCGACCTGCTCGGACCGATCACCACCGGCGTGTCCGGCCGGATCGTCCTCGGCCGGGCCGAGGGCTGGACCGCGCTCCCCGACGTGGTCGCGGGGCCTGACCACGAGCCCGACGTGGACGTCGACGAGCACGACCTCGCGATGCTCGTCTACACGTCCGGCACCGAATCCACGCCGAAGGGCGTGATGATCCCGCACCGCAACTACCTGATCTCCACCGCACCGGCGTGGAGCTGGGGCCTGCGGACCGGCCCGGACGACACCTGGCTGTTCGCCATGCCGTTCTTCACGATCGCCGGGCTCGGCTCGATGACGACCCTGACGATGATGGGCGCGACCCTCGTGCTGCCCGACTCGCTCGACCCCGCCCGGGCGCTGGAGCTGATCGCGTCGGAGCGGGTCACCGTCGTCGCGCAGACCCCGACCTTCTACCTCGCGCTCGCCCGCGACCCCGGGTTCGGGCCGGCGGCGGTCGGCACGGTGCGCCGGGCGATGACCTACGGCGGCCAGGTGTCGCCGGCCGCAGTCGACGCATGGGCCGACGCCGCGGACGGGGTGGTCTGGGGGACGTACTGGGGCCAGTCGGAGCTCTCCCAGCTCGGGTCGGTCGGCTGGTTCTCCCGGCTCGAGGACATCCCGGACGCCGATCCGTCGTGGATCGGCACGCCGGTGACGCACCTGGAGACCCGGATCGTCCGCCCCGACGGCGCCGACGCCGCGCCGGGGGAGACCGGCGAGCTCTGGTGCCGCTCGCCCTCGGTGATGCTGGGCTACTTCAAGGAGCCCGAACGGACCGAGGCCGTGTTCTCCGACGACGGGTGGCTGCGCACCGGGGACATCGTGCGGTCCGACGCGGCCGGCAACCTGTTCTTCGCCGACCGCGCCCGGGACATGATCAAGTCCGGTGGGTTCAACGTGTCCTCGCAGGAGGTCGAGCGGGTGCTGCACTCCCATCCCGACGTGCTGCGCGCCGCCGTGGTGGGCCGGCCCGACGAGTACTGGTCGGAGGCGGTGACCGCGTTCGTGATCGTGCGCTCGCCCGTGGCACCCGCCGCGCTCGTCGCCTACTGCCGGGAGCGCCTGGCGTCGTACAAGACGCCGAAGACGGTCCACGTGGTGGAGTCGTTCCCGGTCGACGGGCAGGGCAAGGTGCTCAAGCGCGAGCTGCGGCGCGTCGACGTGCCCGATGTCTGAGCCGGTCCCGCTGTCGGGCCGCCGCCGGGTCACGCCGGAGCAGATCGTCGACGCGGCGGCGGCGTTGTTCGCCCGCGAGGGCTACCACGCCGTCGGCACCCGGCACATCGCTGACGAGCTCGGCATCCGCGGGGCCAGCCTGTACCACCACTACCGGTCGAAGGAGGAGATCCTCGCGGCCATCTGCCGGCGGGTGACCGCCGAGCCGGTCGAGGAGACCCTGCCGCTGCTCGACGACGCCGGCACGCCCGGCACCCGGCTGGCGGCGCTGGTCCGGGCGCACCTGCGCCACCTGGTCCGACGCCGGGTGGAGTTCCTCGTCGGGCTCCAGGAACTCGCGGCGCTGACTCCCGAGCACCGGGCCGAGGTCGAGGCGCACCGGAGGCACTACCAGCGACGGGTGCGGGACACCGTGGCCGCCGGGGTGCGGTCGGGCGAGTTCACGGTGGACGACCCGGCCCTGGCGGCCCTCGCGCTGCTCGACGCGCTCAACGGCACGGCCCGGTGGTTGGACCCTGCCGGCCCGCGGTCCCCGGACACCGTCGCCAACATGTACGTCCGGATGCTCGTGGACGGGCTGCTGGGCCGACGCTAGGTCGACGAGTGCCGTGTGTGGTGCGCGGTGGTCCCCGATGCACCGCACACGCCACTGATGGACCCAGCGCGGCAAGACGGCGGTTCCCGTCAGCCCCGATCGCGCAGGACGACCAGGAACGCGCGGAGATCGGTCGGTCCGGACGCCGCGATCGCGTGCACCCGCGCGAGGTCGAGCTTCCCGTAGGCGTGGACGATGAGATTCCGGAACGCAGCGGCGCGCGCCAGACGTTCGGCGAGGGCGCTGTCGAGGACGTCCGACGCTGCCAGCAGGCGGAAGGCGTCGCCGTAGGTCGGCGGGGTCCCGGATCCCAGGCGAACACTGGCCGACATCGCGAGATCGATGACGATCTGGATGGCCTGCCAGAGATGCAGGATCACCGTGTCGGTCGCCGACGACATCGGACGGAGGTCGTCCGGGTCGTCCGGTAGCGCCGTGGCCACACGGTCGAGATGGGCGAGCACGCTCGCGCTGCGTTCGGCGAGCAGCTCGGGGTCGACCGTCATCCGAGCGACGCCAGGACCTCGGCCTGGGCAGCGCGGATGACCGGCTCGGCGTCGCACCAGAACCGCACGGCCTCGAGCCGGAAGTCGAGGAAGACCTCCGGGCGGGCCTCCACCAGGGCCACTCCGTCCCGCGCGGCGCGGAACCGGAGGAGTGCGCTGGCACGACGGAGGTCGACCAGGTCGACCGCGTCGGTCACGAGTGTCGAGCTGAGGACGTCGAGGAGGGCCGCCGGATCGACGTCGGTCCCGGGAGCGGACTGGTAGCCGACGTCCCAGTCGGATGTCGGCCCGGCGTCCCCACGCGCGCGCGAACCGTGCAGGACGAGGAGCTCGACGCCGACGAGCGCCGCGCGGCCGCGCAGGGCCGCCGCGATCTCGTCGTTCTCCACACCGGGAACCGTATCGCGGTCCGGTCCTAGGCTGCCCCGGTGACGGTGCTGCTGGTCTCGGGGAGCACCCGGGCGGGATCGACGAACACGGCGCTGCTGCGCACCGCGGCCGCCATGGACCCGCAGCGGACGCGGCTCTACGACGGGCTCGCGGCGCTGCCCGCGTTCAACCCCGACGACGACGTCGAGCCGCTCCCGCCCGCCGTCGCCGACCTCCGGGGTGCGCTGGCCGCCGCCGACGCCCTGCTGATCTGCACGCCGGAGTACGCGGGCGCGCTCCCAGGGGCGTTCAAGAACCTGCTCGACTGGACCGTCGGTGGGGCCGAGATGCCGGGCCTGCCGACGGGGTGGATCAACGCGGCGGGGGTGGCGGCGCCGACCGGCGGGGCCGGCGCACACACCGAGCTCGCGACCGTGCTGGGCTACGTCCAGGCGCGCGTCGTGCCGGCGGCCTGCCGTCGGGTGCCGCTCTCCCGCGCCCAGGTCGGCGACGACGGGCTGATCGACGACCCGGCCGTGCGCGCCGAGATCAGGGCCGCCCTGGACGCCCTGGGTGGCTTCGCCCCGTGAGCAGAAAGTGGGCTTATAGCCCCACTTTCTGCTCACATGGCGGAGCCACCGCCGAGCTCCACGAGGGCCGTGACGTCGGCGTCGGCCCACCCGTCGGCGGCGACGCGGAGGTAGGCGTCGCGGGCCGCCGCGGTCACCGGGAACGAGGCGTCGCCCAGGTCCAGGGCGTGCGAGAGGTCCTTGGCCGCGAGCGGGCTCGTGAACCATCCGGCGTGCTGGGGGTCGACGAACCCGTCGACGCGGTTGGCCAACCCGGGCGCGAGCATGGGGGACTCGCGCAGCAGGTCGGTGAGGGCGGTGTCGTCCAGCCCGGCGGCTCGGCCGAGGCGCACGGTCTCCGCCACCATCGCGACCCCGACCAGCAGCAGCTGGTTCGACAGCAGCTTCACGACGGAGGCGCGGGCCGGGTCCTCGCCCGCCTCGGTGGTGGCCACGAACGCGGCCCACAGTGGGGCGAGGGTGGAGCGGGCGGGTCCCGGACCCCCGACGAGCCACCGCGCCTGCCCGGCCTGTACGGCATGGGGTGCACCGAGGATCGGGGCCGCGACGAAACGCGACCCGTAGGCCGCGGCGAGCGTGGTCTGGGTGCCCGGCGCGACGGTCGAGGCGTTCACGACGAGCATCCCCGTCCACGCCGCGCGCGCCTCGCCGCCGGGCAGGGCCACCTCGAGCAGACTCGCGTCGTCGGCGAGGGACACGACCACCGCGTCGGCGGTCGCAGCGTCGGGATCGGCGAGGACCTCGGCGCGGCCCTCGAACGGGGTGGTGCGGGCGGGCGACCGGTTCCAGACCTCGAGCTCGTGTCCCTCGTCGAGCAGCCGCTCGGCCAGGGCACTGCCCATCCCACCGAGCCCGATCACCGCGATGCGCATGCCGCGAGCCTGCCAGCCCGCGGCACCCGACGTCGGGCCTCAGCCCTCGACGGGGACGAGCGGGTGGATGGCCGGCGGCGCGGCGAGGTGCTCGCCGGCCACGGCGAACGCCTGGGCGACGTGCGGGGTCTGCATGTGGGCGTCCAGGTCGGCCTGCTCGCGCCACTGCTCGACCGTGACGAAGACCGTCGGCTCCGCGGCGGAGCGGGTGAGCTCGTAGGACAGGCAGCCCTCCTCGCCGCGGGTCGCGGTGACCAGCTCCGCGAGGGCTCGACCGACGAGCTCCTCCGAGCCCGGCTTGGCGGTGATCAGGGCGACGACCTGCAGCGACATGGCGTCACCGTAGCGGGGTGGTGCGCACTCGCATGGCGCACCACCCGCCACGCTCACCCGACCGCGACGTCGTACCGGTCGGACATCATCACCTTGTCCCACACCGCGACGAAGTCGCGCACGAACCGCTCCTGACCGTCGCTGCCCGCGTACACCTCGGCCACGGCGCGCAGCTGCGAGTTGGACCCGAAGACGAGGTCGTTGCGGCCCGCCTGGAAGACCGGGCGGCCGCTCTCGCGGTCGTCGAGGGTGAACGAGGTGCCGGCGTCGTCCACCTTCCTCCACTCGTAGTCCATGCTCGTCAGCACGTCGAAGAAGTCCGTGCTGAGCGTGCCGACCCGGTTGGTGAACACCCCGGAGCCCGAGCCGTCGTGGTTGCAGCCCAGCACCCGCAGGCCGCCGGTGAGCACGACCCACTCCGGCGCGCTGAGGTTCAGCTGGGCCGCCTTGTCGAGGAACAGCTCCTCCGGGGCGATCCGGGCGACCTGCGCGTACCCGTCGAGCTGGTAGTTGCGGAACCCGTCGACCACCGGCGCGAGCCAGTTGAACTGCGGCACGTCCGTCTGCTCCTGGTACGCGTCGACGCGACCCGGGGTGAACGGCACGGTCACCGGCACCCCGGCGGCCGCCGCTGCCTGCTCGACCGCGACGCAGCCGCCCAGCACGATCAGGTCGGCGAGGCTGACGCCGGACTCGGCCGCCGCCACCTCACGGAGCTTCGCGACGACGGGCACGGTGCGGGCGTTGACCGCCCAGTCCTTCTGCGGGGCCAGGGCGATGCGGGCGCCGTTCGCGCCACCGCGCTTGTCGGTGTCGCGGTAGGTGACCGCCGAGGAGAAGGCGGTGTAGGCCAGGTCGGACACCGAGAGGCCGGAGTCGAGCAGGACCTGCTTGAGGCGGTTGACCTCGGCCTCGTCGATCACGGCACCGTCGTGCGCGGGCAGCGGGTCCTGCCAGATGAAGTCCTCCGCCGCGACCTCGGGGCCGAGGTAGCGCGACTTCGGGCCCATGTCGCGGTGGGTCAGCTTGTACCAGGCCTTCGAGAACTCCTGGGTGAAGTAGTCGAAGTCGGCGAGGAAGCGCTCGCAGATCTCGCGGTAGACCGGGTCGACCTTGAGCGCGATGTCGCTGGTCATCATCATCAGCGGGTGCTCGACGCCGGGGAGGTGGGCGTCGGGCGTCTTCGGGGCGTCCGGGTCGACCGGCTTCCACTGCGACGCGCCCGCCGGGCTCTGCGTCTGCTCCCACTCGTGGCCGAAGAGGTTCTCGAGGTAGGAGTTGTCCCACTGCGTGGGGTTCTGGGTCCACGAACCCTCGATGCCGTTGGTCATCGTGTACTGGGCGTTGCCGGACCCCTCGGGGTTGTCCCAGCCCAGACCCATCTGCTCCATGGGCGAGATCTCCGGCGGTGCCCCGATCCGGTCCGGCGCGACGGCGCCGTGGCTCTTGCCGAAGGCGTGGCCCCCGGCGATGAGCGCGACCGTCTCCTCGTCGTTCATGGCCATCCGGCCGAAGGTGATGCGGATGTCGACCGCGGACGCGGCGGGGTCGCCGTTGCCCTCGGGGCCCTCCGGGTTGACGTAGATCAGCGACTGGTGCGACGCGGCGAGGGGCTGCTCGAGCTCGTAGCCGCTCTCGCCCGGCCGGGTGCTCCACCGCTGGTCGCGGTTGACCATGTCGTCGTAGGACTTCACGTCGGACATGTCGATGTACTCGGGACCCCAGTAGGTCGAGTCGTCGGCCTCCCACGCGTCGCGGCGACCGCCGCCGAAGCCCGTCGTCGGGAAGCCCATGACCTCCAGGGCCACGTTCCCGGTGAGGATCATGAGGTCGGCCCAGGAGAGCGCCGAGCCGTACTTCTTCTTGATCGGCCAGAGCAGGCGGCGCGACTTGTCGGTGTTGCCGTTGTCCCACCAGCTGGAGATCGGGGCGAAGCGCTGCATGGCCTGGCCGGCGCCGCCGCGGCCGTCGGCGATGCGGTAGGTGCCCGCTGCGTGCCACGCCATCCGGATCATCTGCGGGGCGTAGTTGCCGTAGTCCGAGGGCCACCAGGAGACCGACGTCGTCATGAAGTGCCGGATGTCGGCCTTCAGCTCCGCCAGGTCGATCGAGGCGAACGCCGCGGTGTAGTCGTCCTCCGACAGCGGGTTCGCCGCCGCGCCGTTGCGGTGCAGCTGCTCGACGCGCAGGCGGTCCGGGTACCAGTCGGAGAGCGTCGGCGGGGTGGTGTACGCGCCGCCGAGGGTGTTGCCGCCGAAGGGGCACGCCCCCTCGAGGACCTCGGAGTACTCGGCGTATTCGGTCATGAGGTGGGGCCCCTTGCGGTAGAGGACGGTCGGCGGGCCCGCACGATCTGTCGGCCCTCGATCGTTTACCCCGGCCCGCGCGGTCGACACCGACGCGGTGACGAGTCCTCGCACTCGTCCTCACGGCCCGCCGGCCGCCGCCGTGCTCGCCCGAGCACGGCGGCGGCCGGTGCGACCCCGGGGGTCAGCCGATCCGGGCGATCTGGAAGCCGACCTGGGTGCCGTTCACGGTGTTGACCGTGATGCCGAACTGCGCGGGGGCGCCGCCGACGGTCCCGGAGCACGTCGTGGTGGCGCCGATCTGACCGGGCAGCTGCTCGGCGCAGGTGACGTTCGTGGCGGCCGTCTGGGCGGCGACCTCGGTCGCGAGCTGGTCCGGGGCGACGACCGGGGTGTTGGCAGCCGACGGGGCGGTCGGGGCCTGCTGCGAGCTGTCGGGCTGCTGCGGGAGCTGGCTCGCGACCGACGCGGCCATGATGGTGACGATCACGGCGGTCAGCAGGCCGATCACGGTGAAGGCGATGGACAGCCACATGCCGGCGGTCGCGAGACCGCGGCCGTTCTCGTGGCGCTCGGCGGCCTGGCGGCGGCCCATGATGCCGAAGACGATGCCGAGCGGGGAGAACACGAACGCGAAGACGATCGAGAGGATCGCCATGACGTTGGTGCGCTGCGGCGTGGTGGGGGCGTACGCGGTGGCGGGCTGCTCGGGCGAGGCGTGCGGGGGGAGCTGCTGCGTCATCGTTCGGAAGTCCTCACGGGAATCGCTCCGCCGACGGAGGTGCCGGCGGGGTCGACGCTGCGGTGATCGCCGCAGGGCCACGCGATGCGACGGCGCCGGACGATCTTGATCGGTTCTTCACACGAATGTCGTAGTTTCGACGCGGGAGTTCGTCACCAGAGGTGTACGCCTCTGCCGTCGGACTGAGGTCGATCCCGCCCGGGCACTCCCGGCCCGTGCCGCGCACCCTCCCCGCGACGCCGCTCGACGAGGCCTTCCTGGACCTCCGCGCGGTGTCGGTGCTCTCCGTCCACCTCGAGATCCGGGTGGCCGGGCACGTCGACACCGCCCGCCTCGCCACGGCACTCGCGCGGGCGGCCGACGCGCACCCGATGGCCCGGGCGCGGCCCGCGCCGGAGCCGCCGTGGGCGCTGCGCGCGCGGTGGGTCCTCGACGCCCCGCTCGCGGTCGAGGTCTCCGACGACGTGACCGTCGCCCGCGACGAGCTCCAGTCGCGGCTGCCCGACGACCGGGCGGTGGCCGTCGTCGTCGCCCGCGATCCCGATGGCGACGTCATCGCCTTCCGGTTCCACCACGCCGCGATCGACGGGCGCGGGGCGCTGCGGTTCGTCGCCTCGGTCGTCGACGCCTACGCCGGGCGGAGACTTCCCGACGCCGGGCTCGGGCGGGCCCGCGACCTCCGGCGCCTCGCCGGCGCCCGGGGCGTGCGGGACGTCGCGGCCCGCGCGGGCAAGATCGCCTCCGACGCGTGGGGGCGCGCGGCACTCACCCGGGTCGCCGGCGACGGGGGAGCGGACGGCCCCCACCACGCGTTCGTGACCCGCCGTCTGGAACCCGGCGTCGTGGCGGCCCTGCGGGGGTCGCGACCGTCGGGCGCGACCCTCAACGACCTCCTGCTCGCCGCCCACCTGCGCACGGTCGTCGCGTGGAACGCGCGGCAGGGCGCGCGGGTGGGGCGCAGCGTCTCGGTGATGATGCCGGTCGACCTGCGCGGGGACGACGAATCCGTGGCCAACCTCGCGAGCTACGTCGCGGTCGTGGTGCCGACCCGGGACCTCGCCGACGCCGCGTCGGCGGTCGCCGCCGTGGCCGCGCAGACCCGGGCGGTCAAGGAGCAGGGCACCGCGGGGTGGATCGTCGACGTGCTGTCCGTCCTCGTCGCGCCGCGCGGGGTGAAGCGCGTGATGCCTCGGCTGCTGCCGCTGGTCGAGGGACGCTTCGTCGAGACGACGATCCTGTCGAACCTCGGGCCGGCGGCCCTCGGCGACCTGGCGGAGGCGGGCCGGGTCCGCGAGGTCCGGTTCAGCCCGCCCAACCTCTCACCGCGCATGGCGGTGACCCTCGGCGTCGTCGGTCACGACGACGGGCTGACCCTCACCTGGCGCTCGCTGCGCCGGGACATCGGCCCGGCCGGGCTCGAGGTCGTCGCCCGGATGTTCCTCGAGACGCTCGGCGCGGACCGGGGCTGAGTCGAGGGGGGAGTCGGAGGGGAGGAGGCCCGCTCTGCTGGAGCCCCCACCCGTGCGCAGACCATAACGGCTCTTACCTGGTTGTGCAAAACCGTTCTACGCCGCAGCGGCCCGGTCGGGCGTCGAGCGGGCGGCCGCGTCCCGGTCCTCGAGGGCACGGCGGACCGCGTCGTCGTAGGGCATCGGGTCGAACGGGACGAGCCGACGGATCGCGTCGTCGCGGACCACGACCTCGTTCGACATCGAGTCGATCAGGGAGCGGCCGGTGGCGGTGTCGACGTCGGTGACCAGTGACAGCCACCGCGAGGACAGCGACGGCGTGAGCAGCGGCACCGGCACGATGGCGAGGCGGCGCCGGCCCATGACGGCCGCGGCCCGCTGCATCATGTCGGCGTACACGAGCACGTCGGGGCCGCCGACGTCGAAGGCGCGACCCGTGGTGGCGTCGACGTCGAGAACGGCGACGAGGTAGTGCACGACGTCGTCGATCGCGATCGGCTGCGTCCGGGTGTACACCCAGCGCGGGCACACCATGGCCGGCAGGTGGGAGACCAGCTGCCGGGTCATCTCCCACGAGATGCCGCCGTGCCCGACGATGATGCCGGCCCGGATCGTCGTCACCGGCACGCCGCCCTCGGCGAGGTGCGACTCGACCTCGCGGCGGCTGCGCAGGTGGTCGGAGAGGTCGTCACGGTCGTCACCCAGGCCACCGAGGTACACGATCCGCCGCACCCCGGCCGCGGCAGCGGCCCGACCGAAGGCGCGGGCACCGTCGGCGTCGGCGCGCACGAAGTCGGCGCGGTCGAGCGAGTGCACCAAGTAGTAGGCCACGTCGTGGCCCTCCAGCGCGCCGCGCAGCGTCGCCGGTTCGTGCACGTCACCGCGCACCGGATCGCCGCACCCCTCGTACCGCTCGGGGCGCCGGGTCATGGCGGACACGGCGTGGCCGGCGTCGTGCAGGGCCTCGCACAGCCGCTGCCCGACGAAGCCGGACGCGCCCGCGATCAACAAACGCATGCCCTCCTGGTACCCCGTGGCCAAACCTCGCGGCGCCGGGCACCTGTCGTCGGGACCGCTCCTCCCGACGTCGGGTCCGCCCCGGCTACCGTCCGCGCCATGCCCGCCGACGGCCCGACCATCCTCGCCACCTCCGGCGGCCTGCGCCGCGCCGACCGCATCGACTGGCAGGTCGCCCCGCTGACCCACCACGCGGTCGAGCTGGCCGGGGTGACCGGCCGTGCGCCCCGGGTGTGCCTGATCCCGACGGCGGTGGGCGACGACCCGCGCCTCGTCATGACCTTCTACGACAACGCCTCGCGCCTCGGCTGGGCCGCGAGCCACGTCGCGCTGATCCCGATGCCCAACGTCGACGACCTGCGCGCGCACCTGCTCGCGCAGGACGTCATCTGGGTGTGGGGCGGCAGCGTGGCCGCCCTGCTCGCGCTCTGGCGCCTGAACGGGCTCGACACGATCCTGCGCGAGGCGTGGGAGGCCGGGGTGGTGCTCACGGGCGTCTCGGCGGGGTCGATCTGCTGGCACGTCGGCGGCACGACCGACTCGTTCGGCCCGACGCTCCAGCCGGTGATCAACGGCCTCGCGCTGCTGCCGTACGCGAACGGCGTGCACTACGACTCGGAGTCCGAGCGCCGTCCCCTGCTGCACCGGCTCGTCGCCGAGCAGATCGTGCCCACCGCGTACGCCACCGACGACGGCGCCGGGCTGCTCTACCGCGGCACGGAGCTCGCCGAGGTCCTCACCGAACGCGACGGTGCCCGCGCCTACCGGGTCGAGCGCGGCCCGGACGGTGCCGCGGTGGAGACCGAGCTGGACTTCCGCCGACTGCCGTCGCCGTCCTCGTAGGCTGCGCCCGTGGATCGTCGGCGGGTGGTCGCGCTCGTGCTCGTCGGGCTCGCGATCCTCTGGCTCCCGCTGAACCAGCCGGTCGAGGGCCCGCAGCTGCTGCGCCTCTCCGAGACCCACGCCGTGACCACGGCCGACCTGCTCTCGGTCGCGCTCGTGCTGGTCGCGGCGTGGTTGTGGTGGTCGAGCCGGTCGCGCTGAGACGTCAGCGCACGCCCGCGCGGCTGTGCCGTGGTGGGGCGTCGGCAGCAGGGACCGGGCGCGGCGGGGTCGGCCGGACGGGCGGGGCGCCGTGACCGGCCGCCGCGTACATCGGGGGAGCGGGCGCACGGGCGGGCACGGTCTCCGCCTCGTCAGCGCGCACCGGGCGGGGCGCGGGTGGGGAGGGCGGTGCGGGCGGCGTGGGTGGCGTGGGTGGCGTGGGTGGCGTGGTCGGGGCGGGCGGCGCGGGCGGCGTGGTCGGCGCGGGCGGCATCGCGGGCCCACGCCCGTCGTCGGGAGCGCTCTCGACGCGGGCCTGCGCCTGCGCCTCGAGGAGGTCGCGGATCTGGGTGAGGAGCTCGACGTCCGTCGGCTGCGACGGGCCCGCCTCCTCGCCGCGCAGGCGCCGGTTCTGGATCGCCTTCATCGGGGCGACGACCAGGAAGTACACGACCCCGGCCGTGATGAAGAACGTGATCGCCTGGTTGATGAAGGTCGCGTAGTCGAACGGCACGCCGCTGACGCGGAACGTGCCGCGGAACTGGTCGCCGCCGGGGGAGAGCAGCTGGATGAGCGGCTTGAGGAACGACTCGGTGAAGGCCGTGACGACCGCCGTGAACGCGGCACCGATGACGACCGCCACCGAGAGGTCGATGACGTTCCCGCGGAGCAGGAAGTCCTTGAATCCCTTGAGCATCGTGGTCCTCGGGCAGGGAGCTGGGGAGCTGGCCCCGAGGCTAGGGATCGCACCCCGACGCCGAGGAAGCGCGATCGGCGGGTCGCGGTGGGTCGGCCGTGCAGTGCGGTGAGCGTCGCGGCGCCGATCGGGCCCGCTCCGGACGCCGCACGACACGCACCGCCGACCGACCCGGCGTGTGGTGACCGGCGCGACCCGCCGTCGGGAAGGCCCTACCGCGTCAGCGAGCGCAGCAGCATCGTCTCCGCGAGGACGCAGCGGCGGAACATCGCGAGGTGCAGGCTCTCGTCGATCCCGTGCCAGCGCGAGGCCGGGTCACCGACGCCGGTGACGAGCACGGTCGCGCCCGGGAAGGTGCGGGCGAACTCGGCGATGAACGGGATCGTGCCGCCCATCCCCATCTCGACGGCCTCGGAGCCGAAGGCGGCGGAGAGGGCCTCGCGGGCGAGGTCGTAGACGGTGCCCTCGGCGGACAGCGCGAACGGCTCGCCGGAGGCGTGCAGCGAGACCTCCAGGCCCACGCCCCACGGGGCCTGGCGCTGCAGGTGTTCGCGGACCGCCTCGAAGGCCGACGCCGTCGCGTCGCCCGGCGCCAGGCGCACGCTGATCATCGCGCGGGCGCGGTGCACGAGGATGTTCGCCGCGCCCTCGACGGCCGGGGCGTCGACGCCGAGCACCGCGATCGCCGGCTGCTGCGCGACCCGCTCCTCGATCGACCCGGTGCCGAGCAGGTCCACGCCCTCCAGGACGCCGGCGTCCCCGCGGAACTGCTCCTCCGACATCCCGGGCACGTCGGAGGACCCGCGCACGAGCCCCGGCACCGCGACCGACCCCTTGTCGTCGTGCAGCGTCGCGAGCAGGCGGCACAGCGCGGTGAGGGCGTCGCCGGCCGGACCGCCGAACAACCCCGAGTGCACTGCGCGCTCGAGCATCGACACCTCGACGACGATGTTCGTGAGTCCCCGCAGCGACGTGGTCAGCGCGGGCACGTCGACCGCCGGGTTGCCGGCGTCCGCGATGACGATGACGTCGGCCGCGAGTGCGGCATGGTGCTCGGCGAGCAGCGCGGACAGCGTCGGCGACCCCGACTCCTCCTCGCCCTCCACGAACAACGTCACCCCGACCGGAGGGCGACCGTCGTACGCGCGCAGCGTGGCGAGGTGTGTCATCACGCCGGCCTTGTCGTCCGCGGCGCCGCGCCCGTAGAGCCGGCCGTCGCGCTCCGTGGGCTCGAACGGGGCGGAGGTCCAGAGCTCGTCGCCGCCGGTCGGCTGCACGTCGTGGTGGGCGTAGAGCATCACGGTCGGCTGGCCCTCGGGCGCCGGCCAGCGCGCGACGACGGCCGGTGCCCCGCCCGCCGCGGCGAGCACCTCCACCGACGACGCGCCGGCCTCCCGCGCGAGCATGGCCACGGCGTCGGCCGACCGGCGGGTGTCCTCGCGGTGGGCCGGGTCGGCCCAGATGCTGGGGATGCGGACGAGACCGTCGAGGTCACGCCGGGCATCGGGGAGCACCGCGTCGACGGCGGTCTGCAGATCGGCGGGAACGTCAGCCATGCCGCGACCCTAGGCCCCGTGGCGCCCGGGCGAGCGGGATTCACGGGTCGCTCCTGCGGACGCCGTTCGGTCAGCGTGCGGCCAGTTCCCTGGCCCGGTCGAGGGCGTCGGTCGTGCCCTCCACCGCCCGGCGCGCGACGGCGCCCTCGAGGAGCAGGAAGAGGTACTCCGCGCGGTCGGGGTCGCCCGTCAGCCGCGTCAGCTCGTCGCGGACCGCCTGCTTGTGGGCCTGGATCACGGCAAAGGCCGGGTGGTCGCGGGGGAGCTCCGCGGCGGCGCGCTGGAACCCGCACCCGAGGTCGGTGTCGAACTGCGGGTGCGCGAGGTAGCTGTCGAACACGGTGTCCACCTGCGGTTTCGCGGCGAGGCGTTCCTGCAGGTCGGCCCACCACCGGTCGTGCCGGCGCTGCAGGTACGCGGTGACCAGGGCGGCCTTGGAGCCGAACTGGTCGTAGAGCGTCTTCTTCGTGACGCCGGCCGCCTCGGCGATCCCCGCGACCCCGACCGCCGTGATCCCGTGCGTATAGAAGAGCGCCGAGGCGTGGTCGAGGATGCGCTGCCCCGCGGGAGTCGTCATGACTTGACGGTATACCGACCGGTGGGTCAAGGTGCGTGTAAACCGATCGGTCTACCTGTGGGGGAGTCGCCATGATCCGCGCCATGACCTTCGACGTCGTCGGGACGTTGATCGACTTCGAGTCGGGCATCCTGCGGTGTATCCGGTCCTTCTCGCCCGTTCCCGACGACCGGTCGGTGCTGGCGGCGTTCGGCGCCGCCGAGGACGCCCAGCAGCGGCTCACGCCCGAGCGACCGTTCCCGGCGATGCTCGACCCGATCTCGGTGCAGCTGGCCGCCGAGCTCGGGATTCCGGAGCTGGCCGGTTCGCCGTCGCCGCTGCGGTGGTCACTGGGCTCGTGGCCGGCGTTCCCCGACGCCGCCGAGGTGCTGGCCCGCTGGCGCGACCGGTTCGTGCTGGTGGCGCTGACGAACGCCGACCGGGCCGCGCTCGAGGCGTGGGGCCCGGCACTGGGGCACCCGTTCCACGCCACGGTGACCGTCGACGAGGTCGGCGTGAACAAGCCGGACCCGCGCATGTTCGAGGCGGCCCTGGACAAGCTCGCCGCGGTCGGGATCGGCCGGGACGAGGTGCTGCACGTCGCCCAGAGCCAGTACCACGACATCGGCGCGGCGCACGCGCTCGGCCTGCGCACCTGCTGGGTCGAACGGCGGCACGGGCAGGCTGGTACCGGGGCGACGCCGACCGCGACCGTCGTCCGGCCCGACCTGCACGTCCGCTCACTCGCGGAGCTCGACGAACTCCTCCAGGGCACGGCGGTACTCGACGGCGGGCGGGCGGCGGGGTAGCGATATTGCCCGGGCCGGGAACCTCCGGCGACGAGGTCGCCGGTCGCCGGTCGCGCGTGATCTGCCGCGCCGTCGCGACCCACGCGACGTCGAGCCACCCGGCCGCGGCGACGACGGCGGCCCCCAGCACCGCCGTCGTCGCCCTCCGCGACCGTCGCGCCCCGTCGCCCCCTCCCCCCGGCGGGGCGGTGTGTCAGCGCGAGCGGCTCACGTGCTGATCACACCCGCTGGACCTTTCGTACGCCTTTCAATCCTGCGGACCGGTCGGCACGGGCTGCCACGGCCGGTTGTGTCGTGGTGTGCGGGCGCGGGTCTTGCGGACGACGTCGAGGACCTCGCCGTGGGTGCGAGGACCACGGGGATGACGTCGGTGTCGCACGCCGCGGTCGTCCCGACTGCGGCCGCCCCCGCCGGGGTGCGTGGCGGTCACCGTGATGGCGACGCGGGCTGCCCCGGGAGGGAACGGCGTCCGATCATCCGCGTCGCCGTGACTCGGATGAACCGGAGCGCTCCTGCTCCTGCTCCTCGACGAACAGCACCCGGGCTCCGTCGCGGGCGAGGGCGGTGGCGATCTCCACGGCCGCCGACACGGCCGAGAACTCCGTCCCCTCGACCACGGCGACCACCCGGCACTCGCGCAACGACATGGCGAGCGCCGTCGTCGCGGCCACCCACGGGGCGTGGCGTCGATCGGACCCCCGGCGCGACCGCCACCGGGAGCAGGAAGATCAGCGGGTGCCGGTGAGGACCCGGACGGTGCGGCCGTGCCGGTCGTCGTGGGCGGTGGCGTGGTCGCAGAAGCGGGTGAGGTGGGCGAAGCGGGGGTCCTCGACGGCGACCCCGGCACCACCGGCCACCTCGGGCACGGCCCGGCACTCGGCGACCACCGCGTCCGCGCTCACCCGGACGTCGAGGGTGTGCTCCCCGGGCGGGAGGTCGGCGGGCCCGGGGACCAGCTCGACCCCGCAGGCGAGCAGCATCGCCTCGTGGGCGGCGAGCACGGCGGCCTCGGCGCGCTCGCCGTAAAGCCCGGCGTCGCGCACCGCGGCGGCGACCCGGTGGCGCAGCGCCGCGAGCGCCGCCCCGTCGGGGACCGGGACCCGGTCGACCGACGAGCCGAGGACCGCCGCGGGCACGGGGCTCGTCGGGGCGGGCGGGAGGTGGTCGGGGGAGGGGACGGGGCCGTCGGGGGTGAGCAGCCACGGGTGCGCGCGCCGGGCGGCCTCGACCAGGACCGGGGGGTAGACGCACAGCACCGCCAGCGCCTGGTCGGCGAGCAGCACGGAGAGCGCGTCCTCGGCGAGCGCGCGGACGTCGGGGTCGGCGTCGGCGCAGCTCCGACCGACCACCACGGCGCCCGGCCCGAGGTCGGCGAGCCGGTGGCCGAGGACGGTGGGGTCGACGTCGACCGGGGCGGGCAGGTCCAGGGGGGCGTCCGGGCGGGCGTCGCGGAACGTCCGGGCGCCGCGCCGGTCGAGCACCACCTCCACGGGGGCGCCGGCGGCGAGCGCGGTGTCCACGGCGGGCAGGCAGAGCCGGGCGAGGTCCTCGGGGTCCTCCGCGACGACGGCCGCGTGCAGCAATCCCGCCCCGCCCGGGCTCACGCGTCCCCGCCCTCGCGGAGCACGATGGTGTCGGGCCGCTCCAGCGCGTCGAGCAGGCGGCGCAGCAGCCGGGGCGGTTCGTGCAGCACGAGCCGCTGTCCGGCGGGTGCCGACCGGGCGGCCAGCACCATCAGCTGGGCGCAGGCGACGTCGACGAACCCCACCGCGCCCAGGTCGACGTGCAGGTCCGGGCTCTGCCCGGTGCCCGCCTCGGCGGTGGTGCGGGCCCGGCGCATGGCCCCGGTCAGCGCCCCGCCGAAGCGCTGGGCCACGTGCGCGTCGAGGTCGCCGGAGACCCGCCAGCGCCCGCACGACTGGTGGGCGCCCCAGCCGACGTCGAGCACGTCACGGTGGTGGATGCCGAGCGAGTGGACGACGTGGACCTCGTTCTCCACGGCCGTCGTCAGCTGGCAGAGCACGTGCAGCGGGAAGCGGGCCGTGAGGTCGTCGTAGCCGCCCTCCTGCTGCGCGAAGACCGCCACCTCGTCGTCGTCGGCGAGCGGGCGGCGGGACGACTCCTGCGTCATCGCCACCGAGGTCCAGCCCTCGTCGAGCGCGCGGTGCAGCTCCTCGGCCTGGACCCGGTGCAGCCCCTCCGCGGTCCCGTCGACGAGGTCGACGAGGCGCGGGAAGTCCATGAACTCCAGCTGCCCGGTCGCCAGCGCCCGCCGCGTGCGCACCGTCGCCTGCGGGCCGGCGATCCAGTGCTTCTCGAGGCGCCGGTCCTCGCCGAGCCAGCCCTTGTAGTAGACCTTCGCGCCGAAGGCCAGCTCGCGGTCGAGCCAGGCGGCGGTGCCGACCCGCTGCCCGTGATCGCTCTCGGCGACCTGCAGCAGATGCGCGCGCGCCGGGCCCGCGTCCACCGTCATCGCGTCCGTGACTCCCGCGTCCGTCCCCCGACGTCCGAGGCCCGGCCCCGCCGACCGGATCCGCCGGACAGCATCGCCCGGACGAGACCCGTCCGGGACCGTTCACGACCCAGGTTCACCCGATACGCACGGGTTGTGACGTGGCGTGACCACTCTAAGGTCCCCGGTATGCCGGTCCTCCTCGGTGACGCCTACCGCGACGCCCACGGGCGCGTGGACGCGCGGATGCGCTCTCTCGCCGCCCTCGACCCCGACGCCCTGGGCACCCTGGTGCCCGCCTGCCCCGGGTGGACGGTGCACGCCGTGGTGTCGCACCTCGTCGGCATCGCGGCCGACGCCCTCGCCGGGCGTCTCACCGGCCCGCCCGACGACGAGTGGACCGCCGGCCAGGTCGACCAGCGGCTGGGTGTCCCCGTCGAGGACGTGCTGGCCGAGTGGGCTCCGTTGGTCGACCCGATGGTCGCCGGGCTCAACGACCGGAGGATCCCACCGCCGGCCTGCGCCGACGCCCTCGTCCACGAGGGGGACGTCGTCGAGGCGCTCGGCGACGAGGTGCCGCCGGTCGAGACGTGGGGCGGGGTCGCCACGATGCTCTGCGGTGGGTGGCTCAAGGGGCTCCGCGTGCCGGGGACCCTCGTGGTGCGCACGGACGGGAAGGAGTTGACCGGTGGCACCGGGGACGGGCCGACCGCCACGCTGACGGTCGGGCGGTGGGAGTTCTTCCGGGGCGTGTTCAGCCGACGCAGCCTCGACCAGATGCGGGCCTGGGACTGGGACGGTGACCCGGAGCCGTGGCTCGCCCCGCTGTGCGTGTTCGGCCCGCGGACGGACGATGTGCCTCCGGCACGTGAGCACTGAGTGGGGCTATAGCCCCACTCAGTGCTCACGAGCCGCAGGCACCTCGCTCCGGTAGCGCTCGCGGTAGGCGTCCCAGTCGAACTCGGACAGGAATGCGGCGGCCGCGTCGTAGCCGCGCCGGTACAACGCGTCGGTGCGGGCGCGGCTGATGCCGAAGTCGAGCAGCCCGACGGTGCCGGCGTCGACGTGGATCGTCCGCGCCGCGACCCACGGCCGGTTGAGGTAGGCCTGGTCGCGGCCGACCACCATCGTCGTCAGGAGCTGCTCGAGCAGGCGCAGGGCCGTCGGCTGCGGCCAGGAGTCGAGCGGGACACGGTAGAGCGCGACCCGGTCCCCGACGCCGGGGCGGGTGGTGATGGTGACCCCGAACGTCGGCCAGCCGGGCGGGGCGCCGTCGGTGCGGTCCAGCGAGTCGATCGGGAAGTTGGAGAGCAGCCCGCCGTCGACCAGCGTCGAGGACACGGTGCCCGATCCGTGCACCAGTGTCGTCGGGCGGAACAGGAACGGGATCGACATCGACGCCCGCACCGCCTCGGCCACCGGCTGGGTGTCGGGGTCGAGGCCGTACACGCTGCGGTAGTCCCACGGCAGGCGGACGAGCTGGCCGAGGGTGAGGTCGGAGCAGGTCACGACGAGGGAGTAGCGCTGCTCCGGGGGCAGGGCCGGGTCGTCGAGGCGCAGGTCGGCCCAGGTCCGCACGCCGAGCGCCGCGAGCTCGTCGGTGATCCAGGACAGCAGGTAGTCGCCGGTGTAGAGCCCGGCGCCGGTGAGCAGCGAGAGCACCGGCCCGACGAGGGGCAGGCGGCCGACGCCGTGCCGGTCGGCGACGGCACGGAAGTCCAGCCGGCGGGTGATCTCCCCGAGCCGGTCGCCCCGGGCGCCCGCCGCGGCGATCGCGCCCACGAGGGCCCCCGCGGACGTCCCCGAGATCCGTTGCGGGGTGTATCCAGCGTCGGTCACGGCGGCGACCGCCCCGGCCAGGCCGATCCCCTTGACCCCACCACCCTCGAGCACCAGGTCAGCACGCATCACCACACCGATCATGCTCCGGACGGCGGCGTCGTGCTCAGCGCCGCGCGCCGCACGTCCCGCAGGCGGACCCGGGCGTGAGCGGGGTCCCGCACAGCGCGCAGACCTGCTCCGGTCCTGACATCGGGTCGCGCGACCACGCGCCCGCAGGCTCCGGCGCCGCCGACGCCCGCGTCGGGTCCGGCAGCCCGTCAGCGGGCGTGGCGTACCAGGCGTGCGCGGGCACGGGCGCCGTCCCGGCGGGCGCGGTTCCGGGGGCCGCGGTGCGGGCGGGCGCGGGGCCGAGCGCGTGCACCCGGTCGAGCAGGCGCCGCACCACGGGCAGCGGGGCGTCGCCGAAGTGGGCCCGGGCGTCGTCGGGGATCCACAGCGCGCCGACCACCACGGCCGCGACCGCGAGCCCGAACAGCGTCCAGCGGTCCCAGGCCAGGAGCGCCCCGAGTCCCGCGAGGCCGGCGAGCACGGTCGCGGTGACGCGGGCGCCCCGTCCGGAGCGCGGCGGGGTGCGGGCCAGGGCCGAGAAGACCCAGAGCTGCAGTGCGGCGAGGCCGGCACAGAACACGGCGGCGACGAGGACGAAGCCGCCGATCACGCCGAGCACCTCGCCGAGGGCCGTCCCGAGCTCGGACTCGGCGCCCACCGACGCCGTCACCAGACCGCCCGCGAGCGCGGCCAGCCCCACCACCCCGAGCACGACGGCCGCGAGGATCCAGCCGATCGCGGCGCCCAGCGAGCCGGTGCGCACCAGCAGTACCGACACCGGGCCGCGCACCGGGCGGGCGTAGGGCCCGACGAACCACTCCCGGGCGTCGGGGACGAGGGCGAGCACGACGGCGGCCCCGACGGTGAGCAGCGCGGCGGCGGCCAGCGGGACCACCAGCAGGCCCGACACCAGCGCGCACAGCCCGAGGGCCGCGCCCACCACGGTGAAGGCCCGGGCCGGTCGGCTGCCGAGCGCGAGGAACGCGGCGGCGAGCCCGAGCCACACGGTCCCCACCAGCCCGAACCCGGGGGACGCCGTGCCCGCCGCGCTCGCGAGCACCGCCAGTTGGTCGGTGGACAGCGCGTCGGCGGTGGAGAGCGACCCGATCAGCGTCGTGAGGCACAGCACCCCGCCGAGCGCGAGCGCCCCGATCGCGGCCCACAGCAGCACGGGCATGGCCTGGGCCCGGCCGGCGGGCCGTGCCCCGACCGGCGCAGCGAGGGTGGCCGGGGCGGCGGCAGGACCCGACGTCGGGACCGGGGGAGCGGGCATGCCGCAGGAGCGGCACCAGCCGCCCTCGACCGGCCCCCCGCCGCACTGCCGGCACTGCTGCATACCGCCCATGGCACCACAGAACGGCGCCGACCCGCGGGAGGTACGGCCGCCGACGGTGGGCAGACTGGCCGATCATGGGACTCGCGGACGCGTGGTTCGCGCTGCTGCGTACGGCGGTGGCCGCCGGGGCGCGGGACCGGGTCCTCACGCTGCCGACGGCGGCGGGTCCGGTGCGGCTGCGCGTGGCGTCGGTGACGTTCGCGGGCGGCTCGCTGCTGCGACCGGGCCGGGTGCGCGACGTGCGGGTGGAGGCGACGGACGTCGAGTGGGCGGGCCTCGCGGTCCCGCGCGCGCAGGTACACGTGGCGACGGTCGACGTCCGGCTGTCCGGGGCGCTCGAACCGGCGGGCGTGACGGTGTCCGGGATGGTGCCGCTGCCGACGGTGCAGGCGCTCCTCGACCGGTCGGGCGGGGCGACGCTACGCGTCGGGCTCGCCGACGGGGTCCCGGTGCTGCGCTGGTCCCGGGCGCCGCGCGGGCCCGCCGTCGAGGTGCGCCCGGAGATCGTCGACGCCGGGCTGGTGCTGCGGGCCGTCGCGGTCCGGTCCCGACGACGGCGCTGGCGGCTCCCCGCGCGACTCCCGGTGCTGCCCGGCAGCGGGCTGCCGCTGCCGGGCGGGTTCCGGCTCGAGGACGTGACACCGGGAGCGGACGGGGTGGCGGTGCGGCTGCACCGGCCGTGAGCGTCAGGAGACGGGCAGCGCCTCGGGGCTGGAGCGACGCTGGGCCGGGACGGCGACGTCGTCCGCGGCGGCCGCCGCCGCGACGAGGGCCTCCCGACGACGGGCGCGGCGGAGCGCGTCCGCCCGGTCGGCCTCGGCACGCACCGCGGCGCGGGCCTGGTCGTCGAGGGTGCCGCGGCGGGCCATCGCGACGAACGGCGCGATCAGCCAGGCTCCCGCGGTGGCCCCGACGGCGGCAGCAGCGGTGATCATCATGGTGTCCCCCGACATCGACGGACGCTCCGGGCGGAGCGTGCTCACCACGGTGTCGTGCTGCGGCATCCGGTCGTTAACGTAACCACCCGATCGGATGAGCAACCTTCACCCGAGTCGCGCTGCGGCGGCGAACCCGACGACCAGGGCGGCGACGAGGAACAGCACCACCACGGCGACCCCGATCACCTGACCGGCGGACGTCGAACGCGGACCGAGGCGTCCCCCGCGGAGCGCCGGCGGCAGCCCGGGCGCGACGACCGCGCCGAGCAGGCCCCCGACGGCGCCCCAGGCGAGGCCGAGGACCACCGCGGTGGCGAGGTCGAGCTGCACGCCGAACGGGCCGACGACGACCGAGGTGGCCGGGACCGCCGCGCCGAGGAGCACGGCGAGGGCGGGGCCGAGCGCCCAGCCGCGGCGCACCGCCACGTCGGGCGCGGGGGCGTGCAGGGCGGCGACCATCCCGCCGAGGGTGCAGACGACGACCGCGACCAGCGGCGCGAGCCACCACGACGGGCCCTCGCCCAGCAGGTGCACCAGCCCGATCTCGCCGTCGGCGACGGGCACCCGCGGGGTGAGGGGGACGCCGACGCCGACGGCGAACGCCACCAGCAGGGCCGACGGCGCGAACACGATCACGAGCAGCACGGCGGCGACGGCCGGGGTGCCACCGGTGGGGGTCGCGCCGGTCGGGAGCCCGGTGCCGGTGCGGGCGAGCACCGCCGCCACCACGAGCGCGAGGCCGACCAGCCAGCACGCACCGAGAATGGCGCCCAGCCCGGCGACGGGGCCCGCGAGCAGGTCGCGCGGGCGGCGCAGGGCAACGGGCAGGGCGTCGGGGCGCCGCCATGCGATCGCGAGGGCGAGCGCGCCGCCGAACCAGAGCGTGCCGCCGAGCAGCGTCGGCGCCACCGCGACGGTGAGCGTCCCGTCGGCCGCCCCCGCCCGCCCGGCCACCGCGACCGCCGCGAGGCCCGCGACGAACAGCAGCAGCGCGCGCGCCGCCTGCAGCGGGACCTCTGCCGCGGGGCGGGTGCGGGCGACGACGAGGGCGGCGCCGACCGCGACCGCGGCGCCGGTGACGAGGAGGGGAGTGGCCGCGACGGTCGCGCCGAGGCCGATCGGGGCGAGGGTGACCGCCACCGACCCGCCCACCCCGAGGGCCACGGCGACCGGCAGGAGCAGCAGCGGCGAGCCGGCGGCGGCGTCCGCACCGAGCGTCACCGCGAGCACGGCCCCGGGCAGGGCGAGGACGGCGAGCACGACGAGGGCCGTGAGCGCCGCGGCGGCCCAGTCGGCGGCCGACCCGACCCGCACCGTCGGCCGGGCGACCGACGCCGGCCCGCGGGGGACACCGGCGTTCGGGGTGTCGTGCAGCGGCACCCGCACACGAGCGGAGGGCGTGAGGGCGGGACGGTCGGCGGTCGGCCAGGGCGCGGGGCGGCCCTCGCCCTCCGGACGACGGGGGCGGGGGACCGCCCGCGCGGGCGTCGCGGGGTGCTGCGCGGTCGGGGCAGGGGCAGGGGTCGGGGTCCGGGACGGCGTCGGCAGCGGCCCGGAGCGGGACCCGGCCACGGCCGCGTCGGCGGTACCCGTGGGTGTCACCGCCGCGCGGGCCGGGGCCTCCTGCGGCGCCTGCCGGGGGGCGGGCACGTCGACCGCCCCGCAGGAGCGACAGAACGCCCAGTCGTCCGTCCGCGGCGCTCCGCACCGTGAGCACGACCCTGCCACCGCACACCCCCGTCCCCGCCCGCCCCCCGACGGCGCGGACCCCCCGTGATCACACGTCGTCGGCGCGCCCGGGTCGAGGGACACGAACGGGGGGCCTCGGCGGGCGGTACGGCCGAAGGGGTGATCACCGCCGGCCGCGGGCCACCACCCCGAAGGTGTTCGGCGGGGCCCAGTGCCGCCCGAGCGCCTGGGCCCACCCGGCCTGGGTGGACCAGTAGTGCTCGAGCCGGACGTCGGCGAACCGCCCGGCGAGCAGCGTCGCCACGGCCTGCTCGTCGACACCGTCGCGGACGCAGTGGTACTCGCTCATGTCCGACGGGTCGTTCTCGTCGTAGACCCCGCGGAGTCGCCGAGCCTGGGTCCGCAGCCCGCGCGCGAGGTCCCCGCGGGTGGTGCGCCACGCCAGGGTCGCGGCCCGGGCGAGCGCCCGCGACGGCCGGCCCTGGCGGGAGTAGAGCACCGGGTCCTGGAAGGAGACGAGGGCCCCGCCCGGCTCGACGACGGCCGCGGCGCGCGCGAGGGCGTCGAGGTAGTCCGGGATGTGGTGCAGCACCGACATGAACACGACGAGGTCGACCCGGCCGTGCGCCGCGAGGTCCCCGGTGGGGTCGTGGACCACCCGCACGCGGGGGTTGTGGCGGAACCGGCCGGCGAGGTGGGTGGCGCTCGGGGCGCTCATCTCGGTGACGACCACCTCGGCGCCCGCCGCCAGCAGGGTCTCGGTGAACGGCCCGTGCCCGGCCCCGACCTCGAGGACGCGCACCGGCCGTCCCGCACGGTCGGCGCGGTCGCCGAGGTCGGCGACGGTCGCGTTGAGGACGTCCCGCATCCACGTGTTGAGGCGGGCGTGCATGAGGTGCGGCGAGCCGTCCACGTAGTCGTGGCCGTCGCCGTGGACCGCCTCCTGCAGCTCGTGCATGGACGCGGGGGCCGTGGTCGGCTCGACCGTGGTCGCGGGGTTCACTGGACTCCGTTTCGGCGTGGGGTGGGCACCGAGACGTAGCCCTCGGTACGGGTGAAGTGGGCGCCCGAGATCGGGCGCTTGGGGGTCGCCGGGTTGCCGGCGTAGAGGTGGCCCGCGAGGGGGAGCTCGCCCTTGAGGACCGAGCCCATCGCCACCAGGCACCCGTCGGGCACGGTGGTGCCGGGGACGAGGACGACGGTGCTGCCGACGAGGCAGCGGTCGCCGATCGCGACCGCGAAGGGCTGTTGCACGTTCTGCTCGACGTCGATGCCGTGGGTGATGATCGTGGAGCGCACCCCGGCGATCGAGGTGAACTCGCCGATCGAGACGCCGCCGCTCACGTCGAGGTAGTGCCGGCTCATCAGCGCCGACTCGCGACCCATGACGAACGTGCCGGGACGGTCGTCGTCGGGGAAGGCGACGCCGAAGGCGGGCACCGCCGAAATCCAGTTCCACTGCAGGACGTGGGCGTTCTCGCCGAACCGCACGAGGCGCACCGACCGGATCACCGTGCCCGTGCCGACCGACGACGACGCCGCGAGGTCGAGCATCCCGACGCGCAGCAGCAGGCACGGCGCCACCCTCGCGCGCGGCGAGACGCGATGACCGAGCAGGCGCAGCAGGGCGTTCTTCGCCCGGGAGGCGGGCAGCACCCCGACGAGCAGCACCAGCACCGTGCGCAGCGGGCCGGGCAGCGGGGGCAGGGGTCCCCTGGCCGGGTGACGTGGCGTGTGGCTGCGGCCGTTCGGAGTAGTGCTCGGGGAAGCTGAGGTGGTCGACGCCGTCATCGGAAGCGCTCCCCGATCACCGATGGCCGTGGGGTCCCGTAGACGGCGCCGGCCGGGACGTCGCGATCGACGACGGTGTTGGGAGTGACGATGCAGGAGCGTCCGACGCGCACGCCGCGCAGCACGATGCAGCGGGTGGTCACCCACGCGCCGTCCTCGATGACGACCGGCGCGGTCACGACGCCCATGTGGTGGCGGTCGTGGGAACCCGTCGTCACGAAGGTCTCCTGGGAGAGCACGGCGTCGTGGCCCAGCGTCACGAGGTCCCGGTTGGAGATCCACACACCCTCGCCGATCCAGCACCGGTCGCCGACGTGCAGGTTCCAGGGGAACCGCACCCGCACCCGGGGCCGGATGATCACGTCGCGGCCGATCTCGGCGCCGAACGCCCGCAGCGCCCGGGCGCGCAGCCGCGAGGAGGGCTGCAGCGAGTTCGTCACCACGAGCCGCTGCACCACCCACCACAGGAACACCTGCCAGCTGGGCCGGGCCCGCGGGTCGTCGAGCGGCGGCACCTCGCCGAGGTCCACCACCGGCACCGGGTGGGTGGTCGGAGGGACCGGCGCGGCCGGGGCCGCCGCGTCACCGTGCCGGGCGGCGGCGCGGGCGATGCGGGTCCGACGGTCGAGGTCGCCCGCCGGACGCGGCAGGTCGGGGGCCGGCTCGGTGCCTGCCTCCGGGGGCACCGTCGAGGGTGCCTCGCTGCTGGTCATGACCACTCCGGAATCGTCGAGGGGGAACACCGGGTGAACCGGTACGTGTGGCAGGTGCGGCAGGCGTGGGGGCGGTTGTCGCCCGGCGCCCGCCGGGGAGTCTCGGGCGGGGTCGCGGTGCTCGTGCTGGCCCTCGTCGTGGCCGTGGTGCTCGGCGTGACGCTGCGGTTCTCCGACGTCGACGCCGCCGCGGCCACCGACCGCGGCGCCGACGTCGCCGTGATCGGCGACTCGATCTCGCAGGGCACCAAGCTCGGCGGGACCGGGCGGGCCAACTGGACCGCGATCGTGGGGGCGGCCCGGGGCTGGCGGGTCACCGACGTCGCCGTCGGCGGCACCGGGTACGTCTACGCCTCGCCCGGCACGCAGGACTTCGCGGCCGGGCAGCTCGACCGGGCGGTCGCGGTGCGGCCGGGCACGGTCGTGGTGCAGGGTTCGCGCAACGACGGCCTGACCCCGCTCCCGCAGGTCTCCGCCGCGGCGGCCGACCTGTACCGGCAGCTGCAGGACCGCCTGCCCGGGGTGCACCTGATCGTCATCGGGCCGGTCTGGTCCGACGGCACCATCACCCCGAGCCTCGAGGCCCTGCGCGACGCGGTCCGCACGCCCGCCCTGGCCGCCGGGGCGACGTTCATCGACCCCATCGGCGAGAACTGGTTCGCCGGTGCCGCGGGCGCCCAGCCGCCCGTGATCGGCAGCGACGGCGTCCACCCGACCGACGCCGGGCACCGTCTCATCGCCGACCGCGTGCTGCGCGCCCTCGAGCGGGGCTGAGACCCGACCCGGCACCGGACTCACCGCTTCCGGAGGAAGATCATGAGGGTGGCGCCGGCGGCCGACGGCAGCACCTTGTTCACCCCGAGCAGTGCGCGCATCGCGAGCGTGGAGCCCCCGACGTAGGCCGGCTCCGCGCTCGTCGCGTACACGTGGTGGTCGAAGCGGTGCTCCGGGAACCAGCGCCGCAGGGCCTCGCGGGAGTTCAGCTCGTAGGCCACCGGGAACGTGTCGCGCTCCTGCTTCGCCGGCTGCAGGCGGTGCAGGAAGGCGTGGTGCAGCCCGTTCGGCACGAGGCGTGCGCTCATCCCGACGACGCCCCATTTGCGCGGGGTGCGGGCGCACAGCCACCCGCCGGGCCGCAGGACCCGGTCGACCTCGGCGGCGAGCACCTCGGGGTTCGCCACGTGCTCGAAGGTCCAGTTGGAGACGATCATGTCCACCGAGGCGTCGGCCAGCGGGAACGCACCGGCCGGGTCGTAGACCTCGGCGCGGGTGAGCGCCGGGTTCTCCCGGACGGCCGGGTCGACGTCGAGGCCGATCAGCTCGGCGCAGCGCGGCCGGAGCCGCTGCAGCTCCCGCCGGGCGGGCACCGGGTCCTCGAGGAACTTGCCGCGGCCGGCGCCGAGGTCCACGACGACGTCGGTGGGGCGCAGCAGCGAGCCCACCCGGAAGTAGAACTCGACGGTGCCGTCCAGGCGGGTGTACCCGCCCGCCCCGAACTCGGGGAAGACCTGCGCGACGGGGGTGGTCCCGACGACGGACGGGGTCGGCGGCGGCGACACGGCTGCCGTCGGGGCGGTGGGGCGCGGCTCGAGGGTGGTCATCGTGGGTCTCCGGTGAGGGCGGGAGCCGGGGCCGGCTCGGCGGTGGGGGTGGAAGCGGGGGTGGCGGCGGGAACGGCGGTACGGGTCGAGACGAGCCAGAGCACCCCGACCATCACGACGACCCGGGCCATCGCCTGCAGCAGCGAGCCGCGCAGCAGGATGAACTCGTAGCCGGCGACGGCGGGGACGAGGACGGCGGCCAGTGGCGTGCCGCCCCCCGCCCAGAGGCGGGCCCGGACGAGGGAGTCGTCGAGGCGGCGGGCGGCGAGACCGGCGCCGCCGAGGAAGGCGATGACGCCGACCCAGCCGAAGTCCACCCAGCCCTCGGCCCAGAGCGGCGAGTCGAGGTTGGTGAACCGGAACCCGATCTGGTGGGCGATGAGCACCGCGGTGTTGTCGGGCTTGTCGGGCCACACCGAGCGCGGGAACCAGAAGAGCAGGTCGCCCGCGAGCTGCTCGCCCGCGGAGAAGCCGTTCACGTCGGTGACGCGCAGTGCGATGCCGACGTCGGTCACCGAGCCGTAGTCGGTCTTGGCGAGGACGTAGTCGATCGGGCGGGAGTAGTCGTTGCCGCGCAGGTTGTACTGCTTGGCGGTGGCGTCGCTGACCCGCGTCGCGTCGAGGTAGGGGAAGACGACGAGCGAGCTCATCGCGAAGAGGGTGACGAAGGCGGCGAGGACCAGGGGCCGGGACGTGCGCCGGTAGAGGTAGACGACGCCGAGGATCACGGTGAACGCCCAGAAGCGGGAGTTCGAGATCGGGTTGTTGACCAACGCGTTGATCCCGAGCAGCAGCGCGAACAGCAGCTGGTTCGACACGGTGCGCCGCACGGCGCGGTCGTCGACCATGAGCTTGCCCAGCGTCAGCAGTGCGATGTAGGGCATCACGTTCGCGAACACCGCGAGCAGCCCGCCGGTCGCGTTGCTGGTGGCGGTGTAGAGCCCCTGCTCGGTCAGCGTGTCGAACACCGCCTGCCGGCTGGACAGCAGCGCCGACGGGCCGCCGAGGACCGTGACGAACAGCGGCGAGAGGAGCACCGAGAGCCAGCCGAGCTGCAGGACCCGCCGGCGGTCGAGCAGCCGGCGGGGCGCGGCGGGCACCCCGGTCGGCCGCAGCCGCGAGGCCACGTCGAAGCAGAGCATCCCGAGCACCACGACGAGGCCCTGGCGCAGCTGCTCGTCGGGGGTCAGCGAGACCCCGAGGGGGTTGGTGTCCGCGAGGGCCTGGGTCAGCCCGGCCACCGCGATCCAGCAGTAGGTGAAGATCCAGAACCCGATCGTCAGCCACTGCGGCCGGGCCTGCCACATCAGGCCCAGCAGCCGTACGGCGCTGTAGACCGTCGCGACCGCGAAGAGCAGGGCCGGGAGCCCGAGGGCGGGCTGCCCGTCGAGGACGGGGACGAAGAACAGCGCCGTCGGGACCCCGATCAGCGCCGCGAAGCAGAGCAGGGGCACCAGGAACTGGACCCCGGTGAGGGGCACCGGCGGGAAGCTCGGTGCGTCGAAGGCGTCCCGCAGGCGGGACCGTCGGGTGCTCATGAGGCCCAGCTCTCGTCGAGGAGGACGGTGGCGGCGCCCGGGCCCAGGGAGAAGAACTCCCAGCCCGGCACGCTGCCGCGGACGTCGGCGATGGACGGGTCGGTCACGGTCTCCACCGAGCCGTCGGGGAGGGTGATCGCCGCGGTCGGGCCGCCGTCCAGGTCGATCGAGACCGTGAACCGCGTGCCGTCCTGCGGCAGGGAGACCGGGCCGTCGCGCAGCGCGGTCAGCGTCGTCCCGCTCGCCACCGAGTAGATCCAGCGGTGCGGGCCGATGACGAAGTGGCACTGGGTGTCGGAGATCGGCCGCCGCGTCCACGTCGCGAGGCACAGCGAGCCGGTCAGGGGGTCGCCGGGTCCGAAGGCGAAGCGGGCGCCGAGCGTGCGCACCGGGCGTCCGAGCTCCTGGCTCAGGTACACCGCGCCCTTCCCGGTGAGGTTCCCGACGGCGGCTCCTCCCGCGATGGAGGGCACGGCAGGCACGCCGAGGTTGGTGACGAGGAGCGGGACCCCCTCGTCGCCGGTGGCCGGGAGTGGTCCGGCGGGCCGGCGGGACCAGACCGTGCGCAGGTCCGGCCCGCTCTGCGCGAGCGGCTGGACGGGGCCGCCCGGGGCGGCGCACGCCGCGAGCGGGAGCAGGCTCGCCGTGGCGAGCCCGGACAGGAGGAAGGCACGACGCTTCACGGGACGGGGACCTCCGGGGTGACGGGGGTGCGGGGGAGCGGCGCGCGTTCGGCGACGACGGCCATGACGGTCAGCGAGACGGCGCCGGCGAGCGCCATGCCCCAGGCGAGCCCGTGGACCCCGGCGACGAGCATCCCGAGCAGGGCCCCGCCGAGGACGCCGGTGGTGATGACGAGCTGCACGCCGAACAGCGCGCGGGCTCGGCGGGTGCCGCGCAGGCGGGCGTGGAAGGCGACGGTCAGCCCGGCGAGCGCGCACTGGATCGCCACCGGGATCACGAGGTCGGCGAACGCGGTGTACCGGGGGAAGAGCAGGTCGAGCAGGTCGTGGCGCAGCGGGATGGCGGCGAGGACGACGAGCCCGAGCACGGCCATGGCCCCGACGGAGACCGTCCGCGCCCGGTCCACGCCCGCGTCGTCCCCGGCGGCCGCCCGTCGCGCGAACACCGGGGTGAGCAGGACCAGGACGGCCGCCATGAACGTCATCGGCGGCTGGTAGACGAGGAGCTGGACCGCACGGAGCCCGGCGGCGTCGACGGGGGCGAGGAGCAGGCCGGCGCCCAGGAGGACCACGTAGATCTGGCTCTGCCCGATGATGCTGACGCCGGTGAACCACCCCGAGAGGTACCGGGTGGCCCGCAGCCACGGCCGCGGGTCGGTCGGACGACCGGGGCCGAGCAGGGGCAGGACGGCGACGCCCGCGAGCGCGCCCACCCCCCACGCGGCGGCGAGCCCGCCGACGGTCCAGGCACCGGTCGCGGCCGTCCCGACGAGCGCGACGGCCTGCGTCAGGGCCCAGGCGCCGTCGATCGCGAGGGCCCGCGCGGTGTCGGAGCGGGCGAAGAAGACGTACCGGCCGGCGTCGGCGACGAGGGCCCCGGGCAGCCAGAGGGCGAACACCGTGAGCCAGACCAGCGGGCCGCCGACGACCGCGCCGACGAGGAACGCGACCAGGCCGCCCGCGAGTCCGAGGACGGCGGCGGCGCCGAGGGCCGAGCCGACGAGGCGGCGGGCCTCGTGCTCGTCGTCGACGGTGGGCAGGTGCGCGAGCATGGGTTCGCCGACGAAGGCGCGCACCGCGGCGGAGTAGATCGTGACCACCGCGTAGGCGACGACGAAGGAGCCGAAGGCCTCCGGAGCGAGGACCACCGAGGCGATGAACGCGGTGAGGTAGTTGGTCCCGGAACTGAGCACCTGGTCGGCGACCCCGAGGGCCGCTCGACGGGACGTCGGTACTGCTGACACGAAACCTCCCCGGATGCGGCCCGTGGCTGGACCGGCGCACACGGTGATAGCGCCCATTCGGCCTAGCCTGTTACGCCAGAAGCGCCATCGATTCAGAAGGTCACCCGCGCGTGTCCGGACCGACACCGCCCGGGTGGGGTGTGTCGCGGCGCGGACGGGTGGTGCCGGTCACACCCGGCGGGAGGTGCAGCCCACCGGTGCCTCGCCGGGCGGTGACCACACGGCCACCGTCTGGTCGCCGGTGAGGGAGGTGACCTCGACGTCGCGGGCGGTGTCGACCCAGAAGGCCGACGCCGCGGGGGCCCCGGAGGCCGCCCGCTGGTCGAGCGCGAGCGTGACGCCCACGGGGTCGGAGGGGCGCTGGGGCGTCGGGTAGCCGAGGATGCCGTAGCGGGCGAGGCCGCCCCGGGCGCGGACGACGAGGTCGAGGGAGACGTGGCTGGTGGGGTGGGCCGGGGCGTTGGAGTTGGCCACCGCCCACACCGTCTGCTGCGCGCCGGTCCCGAGGTGGGTCAGGTGCGCCTGCACCGAGACGTTCGAGCAGTTCACGGCGAGGGCCCGCCGGTCGGCGGTGTCGGTCGCGGGGATCGAGACCGTGACGTCGGTCAGCGTGATGTCGTAGCACTGCTCGCCGATGTCGATCGCGGTGCTCGCCGTGGCGACGGTACCCGCGGCGAGGGCGGTGGCCGTGCCGCTGATCGAGCGCAGGATCGAGGAGTGCCCGGCGTGCTTCAGCTCGATCATGCGCGAGCTCCACGTGCCGGACACCCGCTCGATCGTCGAGAGCACCAGCGCGTTGATCCCGATCATGTTCTCGCAGCGCAGCGTCAGGTCGTGGAACCAGCCGCGCCAGACGCCGTTGCGGGCGGTGAAGCCCGCCGAGTCGAGCGCGAAGCGCCCCACCTCGACGTTCTGGACGATCTCCCACGGGATGCCGAGGAAGTAGTCCACGCCGGCGTTCACGCACAGCCGGGGGCCGGCGAGCACGGTGGGGTCGGAGCTCGCCGCGACGATCGTCCACGGCACCGGCAGCTCGAGGGTGAGCGTGGCTCCGGAGATCGCCACGACCCGGTTCCACTGCTCGGCGTCGTAGGTCAGCCCCTCGAAGTCCACGAAGGGGTCGTTGTCGCAGCGCACGTTGACGACGTCGCCGACCCGCAGCGCCGCGTCGCCGAGGGGCTGGGTGAGACGGACCGTGCGGGTCCCCGCCGTGATCGGGGCCAGGGTGCGCACCGCCCAGCCGACCCCGGCCCGGTCGGCCTGCATGGCGACCGGGTGGATGTCGCCGATCCGGAAGCTGTGGGCGAGGGCCCAGTCCAGGTTCGTCGCCCGGGAGCGCGGGTTGACCAGCCGCGTCGTCGGGACCGCGCCGTCCGCCCCCGCCCCGAGGTGGTGCTGGCCGGAGTGCACGACGATCGCGGTCGAGTGGCGGTAGGTGCCGGCGGGATAGAAGACCCCGGGGACGCCGCGGTCGGCGGCGGCCTGGATGGCGGCACCGTCGAGCTCGTCGGTGAGGGCGGTGGCGGCCGGGTAGACGCGGCGGGCGTCGTCGAGCGTCGCGAACCGGGTCGAGAGCGGCCGGGACACCCCGTCGCCGACCGCGCCGAAGTCGGTCACCACCGCCCAGCCGGCGGCGCGGGCCGCCGCCGTCGTGGTGGGACGGCTCGCGACGAATCCCGGCGGCGGGGGCGGCAGGGACGCGCCGAGGGCGAGGGCCCCGAGGGCGAGACCGCCGGCGAGGACACTGCGCCGATCGGCGGATGCCATGGTCAACAGCATGGGCCGTGGGCCGCCGCCGCCCGGCGTCGTGTCGCCCGAAGGTGTGACGGCGAGTATATCGTTAGCCTCAGCAATCAAGACGTGGAGGCTGAGCCATGACGGTGACCGTGGAGACCACAGGGGCAGGCACGCCGGAGTCCGGGGACCCGCACTACCCGATGGCCCGGCAGTGCCCGTTCGACCCGCCGCGGGAGCTGACCGAGATCCAGGCGCAGGAGCCGGTCCGCCGGGTCACGCTGTGGGACGGCAGCCACCCGTGGCTCGTCACCCGGCACGCCGACGTCCGCGCGGTGCTCGCCGACCAGCGCTTCTCCGCCGACGTGTTCACCCCCGGGTACCCCGCGACCTCGGCGGGGGTGACGGCGCGCCGCAAGAACGCGCCGAGCTTCATCGCCATGGACGACCCGCAGCACGCCTTCTTCCGCCGGATGCTCATCAGCGAGTTCAGCGTGAAGGCGATCCGCCGGCTGCAGCCGATGATCACCGAGGCCGTGGACGACCTGCTCGACGGCATGGCCGCCACGGAGCAGCCGGTCGACCTGGTCCAGGCGTTCGCGCTGCCGCTGCCGAGCCTGGTGATCTGCCGGATGCTCGGCGTGCCCTACGCCGACCACCCGTTCTTCCAGGCCCGCTCGCACACGCTGGTCGACACCCGGTCGTCGGTCGAGGACTCGGTGGCCGCCTCCGACGAGCTGCTGGCCTACCTCGAGGGCCTCGTCGCCGAGCGGGAGACGTCGGGCTCCGAGGACGACCTGCTGGGGCGGCTCGCGGTCCGGCACGTCCGCACCGGCGAGCTGACCCGCCACCAGGCGGCCTCGATGGGGCTGCTGCTGCTCGTCGCCGGCCACGAGACCACCGCGAACATGATCGCGCTGGGCACCCTCCTGCTGCTGCAGGACCCGGAGCAGACCGCGAAGGTGCGCGACGGCGAAGCGGTCGAGGGTGCGGTGGAGGAGCTCCTGCGCCTGCTGACCGTGACCCACTTCGGCCGGCGCCGGGTCGCCACCGAGGACGTCGAGATCGGCGGGGTGACCATCCGGGCGGGGGAGGGCGTGGTCGCGGCGGGCGAGATCGCGAACCGCGACCCGGAGGTCTTCGCCGACCCCGACACCCTCGACGTCGACCGCACGCCGAACCACCACGTCGCGTTCGGCCACGGCGTGCACCAGTGCCTCGGCCAGCAGCTCGCGCGCGTGGAGCTCCAGGTCGCCTACCCGGCCCTGCTGCGGCGCTTCCCGGGCCTGCAGGTGGACACGCCGCTCGACGAGATCGCCTTCCGCGACGCGATGGTCGTCTACGGGGTGCACGAGCTCCCCGTCCGGTGGTGAGACGCGACGCCGACCGTGATGGTGGGAGACGGAGCGCAGCGGAGCTCGACCGTGATGGTGGGAGACGGAGCGCAGCGGAGCTCGACCGTGATGGTGGGAGACGGAGCGCAGCGGAGCTCGACCCTGATGGTGAGTCCCTCACCGGTTCTTTCCGGGTACCGGGGAGAATGTCGTCCCGACGGCGGGTCCCACCCGCCGTCGGGAATTGTCCGGAATGAGTGGGTCTGGGGTCGATGACGGCGAAGGTGCGGCTGCTGGCCGTGACGGTGATTGCCGGGATTCTCGTGGCGGGGCTCGTGTTCCCGCTGGTGGGAGGCGTGGGACTGCTGTCCAGCCAGGCGATCGTGGGGGCGCAGGACACCAGTCCGGGCGTGATCGCGGGGGACATGCCCTCGATCACCACGGTCACCGACATGAACGGTGCGCCCATCGCGTACCTCTACGACCAGAATCGCCAGATCGTCCGGTCCGACCAGATCGCGGTGACGATGAAGGCGGCGATCGTCGCCATCGAGGACCGGCGGTTCTTCTCCGAGTCCGGGCTCGACCCCCGCTCGATCGCCCGCGCGGTGGTGAACAACGGCTCGGGCGGCTCCACCCAGGGGGCGTCGACCCTGACCGAGCAGTACGTCAAGAACTACGACGAGTACGTCGCCGCGCGGACCCCGGCCGAGCAGCTCAAGGCCACCGAGGCCACCTTCGGGCGTAAGCTGCGCGAGGCCCGGGTCGCCGAGCAGCTCGACCACTCGCTGTCGAAGGACGAGATCCTCACCCGGTACCTCAACGTGGTGTACCTGGGGAACCAGTCGTACGGGGTCGCGGCCGCCGCGCGCACCTACTTCAACACCACGCCCGACAAGCTGACCGTCCCGCAGGCGGCCCTGCTGGCCGGGATGGTGCAGAGCCCGACGGCCTACGACCCGGTCAACCACCCGCAGGCCGCGACGGGGCGCCGCAACATCGTCATCGACCAGATGCGCCAGCAGGGTGAGCTCACCCCGGAGCAGGCGGCCGCCGCCACGGCGGCCCCGCTCGGCGTGCCCACCACGCTGACCGGGCTGGCCAACGGCTGCGTCGGGGCGGGCGACGACGGCTTCTTCTGCAGCTACGTCCTCGACTACCTCGACCAGGCCGGCATCACCCCCGAGCAGCTGCGCTCCGGCGGCTACACGGTGCGGACCACGCTCGACCCGGCGGCGATGGCCGCCGCCAAGCAGGCCGTCGACGCGAAGGTGCCGCCGACCCAGCCGCACGTGGCCGACACGCTCGCGATCGTGGAGCCCGGCGCCACCTCGCACCCGGTCCGGGCGCTGGCGGCCAACCGCGGCTACGGGCTGGACGCCGCCGCGGGGCAGACCACCTACGACCTGCCCGTCGAGCCGGAGAACCTCGGCGCGGGCTCGGTCTACAAGATCTTCACCTCGGCGACCTACCTCCTGGGCGGCGGCGGCATCTCCAATGTCATCCCGGTGCCGCCGTCGGGGTACGCCTCGCCGCTCTCGCCCGGCTTCGTCGTGGCGAACGACGGCAACTACCCGGGCCAGCTGACCCTGCAGGACGCGCTCGCGCAGTCGCCCAACACCGCCTTCGTCAAGCTCGAGGAGACGACGGGAGTGGCGCCGGTGGTCGACATGGCCGTGAACATGGGCATGACCTCGCTGGCCAAGCCCACCGCCAACGGTGGACCGTCGATCGCCGACACCGTGAAGGCGCAGAACCAGGCGTCGTTCACCCTCGGACCGACGCCGACGTCCCCCCTGGAGCTCGCGAGCGTGGGCGCGACCCTCGCCTCCCACGGCACCTGGTGCCCGCCCGACCCGGTCATGGCGGTGACCGACGCCTCCGGGGCGCCCGTGACGCTGCCGACGACGACGTGCCACCAGGCCCTGCCGCCGCAGCTCGCGGACACCCTGATGACCGGGATGTCGAAGGACGACCAGCCCGGCGGCACGTCCGCGGCCTCCGCCGTCGCGGCGGGCTGGAACCGGCCGACGGCGGCCAAGACCGGGACCACCGAGGTCTCGGAGTCCGGGGCGTTCGTGGGGGCGACCCCGCAGATGTCGGGCGCGTCGATCGTGTTCGACGACTCCGCCTCGCCCCGCCCGATCTGCTACGGCACCCCGCCGACCTCGTGCGCGACCGGGAACCTGTTCGGTGGCGAGACGCCGGCCGCGACCTACTACCAGGCGATGACGCAGGTGCTCGCCGGTCAGCCGGTGCAGCCGCTGCCCGCCACCGACCCGCGCTTCATCGCCGGCGGGAACCGGATCGCGGTGCCGCAGGAGATCGGGCGACCCGTCGACCAGGCGGCCGCGGCGCTGCGGGCCGCGGGCTTCGTGGTCACGACCTCGCAGGTCGACAACCGCTCGCCCGCCGGCACCGTGGTCGGCCAGACCCCGGGTGGGGGCGGGGGACAGGGGATCGAGGGGCAGACGATCGCCCTGGTGTCCTCCAGCGGGAAGGTGCCGGCGCCCCCGGCGGCCCCGACCACACCCTGATCCGCGCTCACCCCAACGGGTTGTTCGCGCGAGAAGATCGCGCACAACTGAAGCGATCCCGACGTCAGGTAACCTGATCGTCACGTCGCCTGACCGGGTGAACGTGCGGGGTTCCTGCGACACGATCGCCCGGTCGCGGCGTCGGTCCGGGTCCGGACTGTCGGATCCCGCGTCGAGATCACGTCGCGATCACGGAACGATACGTCTCACGCTCCGTGATCGTCTGTCGGGCTGCGGCCAGCTGCTCCGTTCGGAGTAGCACTCGCGCTCCACCCGCCGATGCCTGCCGGTGAACACGACCGGCAGCGAGAGGCGAGGTGATCGTCGGTGACCAGCATGCGGACCGGAGCGGACGCCCGGGACGGGGTGCGGACGTCCGACCCGCAGGGACCCGTCGTCGGGGTGATCGGGGACCCGCTGACCGCGGCGACCGGCCTGGCGGGGGTGGACGCGGTGCGCCGCACGCGGATGAGCTGGGCGCGCCGGCTGATGGTGCTCGACCTCGCGGTCGTCGCGGCGGTCGGCCTCGTGGCGGCCTGCTTCGTCCCCTCCATCGTCGCGACGCACCCGGGGATCACCGCCGCGCTCGTCGTCGGGCTGGTGGTCCTGCTCGGCGTCGCGTTCGCGCTCGGCCGGTGCTGGCACCCGGTCCAGGTGTCCTCGGGCGGGCTGGAGTGCACGCGGATCGTGCAGTCGGGGACCGGGGCGCTCCTGGTGCTCGCCCTCACCGAGGTCGCGCTGCGGGACTACCGGCTGCAGCCCTACACGCTGTTCGTGCTCCCGGCCGCCGTGGTCGCGGTGCTGGTCGGCCGGGGCATCGCCCGGTCGGTCCTGCACCGGCGCCGGCGGCAGGGGATCGGGCTCACCAACGTCCTCGCGGTCGGCTCGTCCGAGTCGGTGACCGACCTCGTCGAGCGCACCCGACGGGCCCCGGAGTTCGGGTGGACGGTCGTCGCCGCCTGCACCCCGCGGGGGCAGGGCGACTGCCTCGGCGTCCCCGTCGTCGGGGACCTCGACGACGCGGCCGAGCAGGTCCGGCGCGTCGGCGCCGAGATCGTGGCCGTCGCCCCGGCCCCGGGCTGGTCGGGGCAACGCCTGCACCGCCTCGCGTGGCGGCTCGAGGGCACCGACCTCGACCTCGTCGTCGACCCCGGGCTCATGGAGATCGCCGGGCCGCGGCTGCACATGACCCCGGTCGACGGTCTGCCGATGATCCGGCTGACCCAGCCGACCTTCCGCGGCTGGGGCCGGGTGTCCAAGGCGATCGTCGACCGGTTCCTCGCGGCGAGCGCGATCCTCCTGCTCGCCCCGGTGCTGATCACCCTGGCGGTGCTGGTGAAGCGCGAGGACGGCGGCCGGGTGTTCTTCCGCCAGGAGCGGGTGGGGCGCGGCGGAGAGACCTTCCGGATGCTCAAGTTCCGGTCGATGGTCGCCGACGCCGAGACCGTCCGCGCGGGGCTCCGCAGCGTGAACGAGGGGAGCGGACCGCTGTTCAAGGTCCGCGCCGACCCCCGGGTCACGCGCATCGGACGCATCCTGCGGCGCTATTCCCTCGACGAGCTCCCGCAGCTGTTCAACGTCCTCGGCGGCTCGATGTCCCTGGTGGGTCCCCGCCCGCCGCTGCCCGCGGAGGTCGCGCAGTACGCCGACGACGCCCGCCGACGCCTCCTCGTCCGCCCCGGCATGACCGGCCTGTGGCAGGTCTCGGGACGGTCCGACCTGTCCTGGGACGAGTCCGTGCGCCTCGACCTGCGCTACGTCGAGAACTGGTCGCCCGGCCTCGACGTGCACATCCTCGCCCGCACCGTCTCCGCCGTCGTCACCGGCCGCGGCGCGTACTGAGAAGAGACCTCCCGTGAAGCCGCTCGACATCCTCGTCCTGGGCCTGAACTACGCACCCGAGCCCACGGGCATCGCGCCCTACACCACCGGGACCGCCCGCTTCCTCGCCGACGCGGGCCACCACGTCCACGTCGTCACCGGGTTCCCGCACTACCCGCACTGGGAGATCGCGCCGGAGTACCGGTCGCGGGGCCCGGTCCTGCACGAGCGCGACGGCGACGTCCGGGTGACCCGCGTGGCCCATCCGGTGCCGACCGACCCGACCGGGACCGGACGGATCCGGATGGAGGCCGCGTTCGCCGCGCGGGCCGCGCTCGTCGCCACCCCCCGGCCCGACGTCGTCCTCGCGGTCAGCCCCGCACTGCTCACCGTGGGGGCGGCCCTGCGCCGCCGCCTCGGCGGGGCGGCGCTCGGCGTGATCCCGCAGGACCTCTACAGCTACGCCATCGCGGAGGCCCAGGCCCTCGGCGGGCACGCGGCGGGGGTGGCGGCGCGCCTGGAGCGTGCCCTGCTGCGCCGCGCCGACGGGGTCGTGGCCATCCACGCGAGCTTCGCCCGCTCGCTCGCCGACCTCGGCGTCGACCCGCACCGCATCACCACGATCCGGAACTGGAGCCACGTCACGCCCGTCGACGCGGCCCCGGACCGGGTCCGCGCCCTGCGCCACGCGTTGGGCTGGGCCGACGACGAGATCGTCGCCCTGCACGCGGGGAACATGGGCGCGAAGCAGGGCCTGGAGAACGTCGTCGAGGCCGCCCGGCTGGCCGACGCGACCGGGGCCGCCGTGCGCTTCGTCCTGCTCGGGACCGGCAACCAGCGGGCCCGGCTCGAACGGCACGGGGCCGGCGTCGGGGCGCTGCAGTTCCTCGACCCGCTGCCCGCGGGCGACTTCGAGCTCGCGATGGCCGCCGCCGACGTGCTGGTGCTCAACGAGAAGCCCGGCGTCGAGGAGATGTGCGTGCCCTCCAAGCTGACGTCGTACTTCGCCGCCGGCCGCCCGGTGGTCGCGGCCACCGCCGAACGGTCGGCGGCCGCCGCGGAGATCCGGGCGTCGGGCGGGGGCGTGCGCGTCGCCGCGGGCGTGCCCGAGGACCTGCTCCGCGCGGTCCTGCGCGCCGGGCTCGACCGCGAGGAGGCCGCCGCGGCAGGTCTGCGCGGCCGGCTGTTCGCCCGGGACGCGCTGTCCGAGGACGCCGCCCGCGCCGCCTACGTCGCCTGGGTCGAGGGGTTGGCCGCACGCCGTGCGGGCCGGCCGCCCGAGGTGACGATCCCGGCGCCCCGAACCGCCCCGGACGCCACCGTGGTGGCCGCCACGAGGGTGGACGCATCACCGACGGAAATGGTCGGGATTCGGCGGGAATGATATTCCACCTGATCGGGTGGAAATGGTCGACGGCGACTATCAACACCGATGTCGGACACGATATCCCGGGAGACGAACCGGGTGCGAAACACTGTTGGGGGATGGGCCATGAAGCGTGCACTGATCACCGGGATCACCGGTCAGGACGGGTCGTACCTGGCGGAACTGCTGATCGAGAAGGGGTACGAGGTGCACGGGATCATCCGGCGTTCCTCGACGTTCAACACCGGCCGGATCGAGCATCTCTACCAGGACCCGCACGAGCAGGACCCGCGGTTGGTGCTGCACTACGGCGACCTGACCGACTCCAGCCGGCTGGTCACGCTGATCGAGAAGGTCCGCCCGGACGAGGTGTACCACCTCGCCGCCCAGTCCCACGTCCGCGTCTCGTTCGACGAGCCCGAGTACACCGGCAACACCACCGGCGTGGGCACCGCCCGCTTGCTCGAGGCCATCCGGATGGTCGGGATCGAGACCCGCTACTACCAGGCGTCGTCCTCGGAGATGTTCGGCGCGACCCCGCCCCCGCAGAACGAACAGACCCCGTTCTACCCGCGCAGCCCGTACGGCGCGGCGAAGGTCTACGGGTACTGGATGGCCCGGAACTACCGCGAGGCGCACGGCATGTTCGCGGTCAACGGGATCCTGTTCAACCACGAGTCCCCGCGCCGCGGCGAGACGTTCGTGACCCGCAAGATCGCCCGCGCCGCCGCCCGGATCGCGCTCGGTCTCGAGCAGCACGTCTACCTGGGCAACCTCGACGCGGTCCGCGACTGGGGCTACGCCCCGGAGTACGTGGAGGGGATGTGGCGGATGCTGCAGGCCGATCACGGGGACGACTACGTGCTGGCGACCGGGACCGCCACCACCGTCGCGCAGTGGGTCGAGTACTGCTTCGACCACGTCAACCTGAACTGGACCGACCACGTCCGGTTCGACCCCACCTACCTGCGCCCCACCGAGGTCGACGCCCTGATCGGCGACGCCTCGAAGGCCCGCCGCCGGCTGGGCTGGGCCGCGCAGACCATGCCCGAGCAGCTCGCCCGGATCATGGTCGAGGCCGATCTCGCCGAGAACCGGGCCGCCGCGCCCCGCCGGACGGCGGGTGCCCGATGACCGCCGGCGCCCACCTCCCCGCTCTGCACGCCCACCCCGGAAGGACCGTTCGGTGACCGCCCGCGACTACTTCTCCCTGCTCGGCCAGCACTGGCGCACGATCGTCGCGTCCGCCCTCGTCGGGATCGCCGTGGCCGGGATCCTCGTCCTGCTCGCCCCCGTGAAGTACGCGGCGTCGGTGACCCTCTACATCTCCACCCAGCAGACCAACTCCAGCTCCACGGACGCCTACCAGGGCAGCCTGCTCTCGCAGGACCGGGTGAAGTCCTACACGGAGCTGCTCTCCAGCTACCGCCTCGGCCAGGAGGTCGCGACCGACCTGAACCTGGCGATGGACCCGCAGGACATCGCCGACGAGGTGTCCGCCAGCGTCACCCCGAACACCGTGCTGCTCACGGCGGAGGTCACCGACACCTCCCCGCAGCGGGCGGAGGCCATCGCGGGCGCGATCGGGCGCCGGTTCCCGGCCCTGATCGCCCAGCTCGAGAAGCCCGCCGCGTCGACGCTGCCGCCCTCGGTCAGCGCCACGGTGGTGCAGGGCCCGCTGCTCACCCCGGACGCGGTGTCGCCGCGGCCGGTGATCGACCTCGGCATCGGGCTCGCCGCCGGCCTGCTCCTCGGGATCGCGATCGCGGTCCTGCGCCGCACCCTCGACCGCTCGGTGCGCACGGTGGAGCAGCTGGCCGAGGTCTTCCCGAAGCCGCTCCTCGGGACCCTCGCCGAGGACCGGACCGTCGAGACCCACCCGTTGTTCCTCCGCGACCGACCGACCTCGCCGATCGCCGAGAGCATGCGCGCGGTCCGGACGAACTTCGACATGTTCGACTTCGACCACGCCACCACCGTCATGGCCGTCACCAGTGCGGTCGAGGACGAGGGCAAGTCGACGCTGCTGGTCAACCTGGCGCTCGCCCAGGCCGTGGCCGGGCGCCGCGTGCTCGTGGTCGAGGGCGACCTGCGCAAGCCGCGCGCCGCCCAGTACCTCGGCCTCAGCGAGGACGTCGGCCTCACGCAGGTGCTCACCGGCCGCGCGGAGGTCGACGACGTGCTGCAGCGGGGACCCGTGGCGGGTCTCGACCTGCTCGCGAGCGGCCCCCGGCCGCCGAACCCCTGCGAGATGATCGAGTCGACGCAGATGGCCGACCTGCTCGGGTCCCTGCGTGAGCGCTACGACCTCGTGCTCGTCGACGCCCCGCCGTTGCTGCCGGTGGCGGACGGGCTCGCGCTCGCCCGCCTGGCCGACGGCGTCGTCTTCACCGTGCGGGCCGGCTTCACCCGGGCCGCGCTGGTGCACCGGGCGCACGACATGCTGCGGACCGCGGGTGTCGACCACGTGGGCGTGGTGTTCAACCGCACCACGGACCGCACCGACGGCTACTACGCGGGCTACTACTACGCGGAGCCGCAGCGCACGGCCCTCGCCCCGACCCCGGAGCGCGAGGCCACGCCGACCCCGGGGCCCACGGCGGCCGGGGCGCACCTCGAGGGCGACGTCGAGCACGCGACCGACCGGGCCCTGGCCCGCCGCGCGGAGCAGCAGGCGTCGGCGACCAGCGGGCCGCGGTCGTGACCGCAGGGACCCGCACGGCACGCCCGGCGCCGGCGGGTCCCCTTCCGCCGCCGGTCCGGCGGCGGGTGCCCCGCGCGGTCGTCGTCATCCTGACGGCGGGTGCGGTGCTGGCCGTCGCGTGCACGCTCGTCGCGACGGCGTTCGCGCCCCGACCCGCCGTCGGGCCCGGCGCCACCGTGGCCGTCATCGGCGACAGCTACTCGGCCGGGACCGCCCTCGGTGGCCTCGGCGCCGCGAACTGGACGGCCCGGCTCGCCCGGGACCGCGGCTGGCGGATGCACGACCTCGCGATCCCGGGCACGGGCTACCTCGCCTCCCGGCCCGGTGCGCCGGACTACGCCGCGGCGCAGCTCGACCCCGCCGTCGCCCTGGAGCCGGACCTCGTCGTCGTACAGGGCTCGCTGAACGACGGCGGTCTGCCGCCGGAGCGGGTGGGCGCCGCGGCCGCGGAGCTCTACGCCGCGATCCACGTCCGCGCCCCGCTGGCCCGGCTCGTGGTGATCGGGCCGGCCTGGCCCGGGGACACCCCGCCCGCCACGACGCTGGCGGTCCGCGACGCGGTCGGCGAGGCGGCCCGCGCGGCCGGTGCCGCCTGGATCGACCCGATGAGCGAGCAGTGGTTCGCCGACCCGGCGGCGCGGGCGACGATCGGCGCGGACGGCCTGCACCCCACCGACGCGGGGCACCGGCTCATGGCCGACCGGACCGCCGACGCGTTGTCGGCCCTCGGCCTCCGGTGAACCCGACCGGGTGAATCGGAACGAATCCGCGACATTCCCGCCGCGTGCCTCCGTCGCATTCCCAGGGTCTTTTCCCCGCCCGCTCCGACGCACGTGAGAGACACCATTCCCGGAAGGACGAGTACGTGAGCCCGACTGCCGCCAGGACCGCATTCATCACCGGCATCACCGGTCAGGACGGGTCGTATCTCGCGGAACTGCTGCTCGCCAAGGGCTACGAGGTGCACGGGCTCATCCGCCGCGCCTCGACGTTCAACACGCACCGGATCGACCACCTCTACCGCGACCCGCACGACGCGGGGTCCCGGTTGCACCTGCACCACGGCGAGCTGACCGACTCCTCGCGGCTGGTGTCGCTGCTCGCGGAGATCGCGCCCGACGAGGTCTACCACCTGGCGGCGCAGTCGCACGTGCGCGTCAGCTTCGACGAGCCGGAGTTCACCGCGAACACCACCGGCATCGGGACGATCCGGCTGCTCGAGGCCATCCGGATGATCGGGCTCGACGTCCGCTTCTACCAGGCGTCGAGCTCGGAGATGTTCGGCGCGACCCCGCCCCCGCAGCACGAGGACACCCCGTTCCACCCCCGCTCGCCCTACGGGGTGTCGAAGGTCCTCGGCTACTGGACCACCCGCAACTACCGCGAGGCGTACGACCTCTTCGCGGTCAACGGCATCCTGTTCAACCACGAGTCCCCGCGCCGCGGCGAGACCTTCGTGACCCGCAAGATCGCCCGCGCCGCCGCCCGCATCGCCCTCGGCCACGAGGCGCTGGTCCACCTCGGCAACCTCGACGCGGTCCGCGACTGGGGCTTCGCCCCGGAGTACGTCGAGGGCATGTGGCGGATGCTGCAGGCCGACGAGCCCGACGACTACGTCCTCGCGACCGGCACCGCGTACACCGTCGAGGACTTCGCGCGCCTGTGCTTCGACCACGTGGGCCTCGACTGGACCCGGCACGTGCGCTTCGACGAGCGCTACCTGCGGCCGACCGAGGTGGACGCGCTCGTCGGCGACTCCTCGAAGGCCGAGCGCGAGCTCGGGTGGCGCGCCCGGACCCTGGCGCCGGAGCTCGCCCGCATCATGGTCGACGCCGAGCTGTCCGCGCTCCGTGGGCCCGCGGCGGACGTCGCCCCGCTGCCCCTGGTCCCGGCCGGTCGCCCCGACCGGCCGCTCGCGGGCTGAGATGACGCGTCCCGCCGCCCGGACCCCGTCCCGACGACGGGTGCTCGCCGGTCTCGGCCTCGGCGTCCCGGCCCTGCTGCTGGCCGCCGCCTGCTCGGACGCCACGGCCGCCCCGGTCCCCGGCGTCCGGCTGCACACCGACTGGACCCGCCGGCCCGCCGGCACCGTCCCCGTCCTCGGGGACGACGGCCTCGCCTTCCGGCTCGCGCAGGAGGGCGGGGCCCCGCCGCCCGCCGTCGTCGGGAATGCCCTGCGGGCGGCGATGCCGGACCGGACCTCGTCGTCCTCGCTCACCCAGGAGATGCGGTCCCCGGTCCGTCGGCTCGGCGCGACCGTCGCGTTCGGGCCGGGCACGGAGGCGGGTGCGTTCGTGCTCGCCGCGTGGACCGGCGTCCCCGCCGTGCACGCCTCCTGCCACCTCGTCCTCACCCCGCGGCAGTGGCTCTACGGCGTCATCGAGAACCAGGAGGCGTTGCGCGTGATCGCCCAGGACACCTTCCCGACCCCCGTGCTGCCGGACACCCCGGTGACGGTGGACGTGACCCTCGCGGGCCGCGTCGCGACCCTGCGGCTGCCCGGGGCGTCGGCCACCGTCGACGACCCGCGCATCGCCTCCACGGTCGCCACCGCCCCGAGCTGGGGCTTCTACCGCAGCGGCCCCGGCGGGGCCGACGTCGCGCTGCTGCAGAGCTGGGCGGGCTGAGCGCGTGACGGCCCTGCTGCAGGTCCTCCCCACCTACGACCCGGCCTTCGGCGGCCCGGTGTCCGCGGCGCTCGGCGTCTCGGAGTCCTACGAGGGCGTCGACGGCGTCAGCCTGACGACGATCGGCTGCGGCCCCGCCGGCGCCGGCTGGAGCCGCCACGACACCGTCTCGCGCCGGGCGTTCGCGCCACCGGTGGCCCCGCACGTGCTCTCGGTGTCGCCCGGCCTGCTCGCCTGGCTCGTCCGCCGGCTGCGTCGGTTCGAGCTGGTGCACGTGCACTACAACCGCGGCCTCGTGATGGTCTGGGTGCCGCTGCTCGCCCGCCTTGCCGGGGTGCCCTACGTGCTGCAGACCCACGGAATGTGCCGGCCCTGGCGCGGGCCCCTCGCCCTGGTCGACCGGGTCTTCACCCGGCCCGCCCTGCGGCACGCCCACGCCGTGTTCGTCCTCGGCGCCGCCGAGCGCGACCAGATCCTCGCCGCCGTGCCCACGGCCAACGTGGTCGTCGTGCACAACGCGGTCCGCACGCCCGCGGCCCGCGTCCCGTCCGCCACGGTCCGCACCGGCGGGCCCCGGCTGCTGTTCTGCGCCCGGCTCCACCCGCGGAAGGGGCTGACCCGGTTCCTCGACGTCGTCGAGCGGCTCGCCCCCCTGCACCCCGGGCTCGAGGGGCACGTGGTCGGACCGGACGAGGGCGCGCTCGCGGCCGCGCAGGAGCGGGTGCGCGACGCCGGGCTCCCGGTCACCTTCCACGGCGGGCTCGACCGCGACGAGGTCGACGCCTGGATGGCGCGCTGTGACGTGCTGCTGCACCCGGCCCCGCGGGAGCCGTTCGGGATGTCGATGATCGAGGCCTTCGCGGCGGACCTGCCCGTGGTCGCGGCCGCCTCCAGCGAGCTCGCGGGCGTGTTCGCCGCCGAGGGGGCCGCGCTGCTGCCCGACGACGACGCGGTGGACGCGTGGGCCGACGCGGTCCGCCGCGTGCTCGACGAGCCCGGGACGGCCGACGGGCTCCGGACGGGCGGCCGCGCCGTGCTGGACCGGCACTTCTCGCGGGCGTCGTTGACGCGGACCCTGGCGGGCGTCGTACACGGACCGTGACGGAGGCGATCCGGGTTACGGTCCCCGTCACCCACGCCCGACGACAACGGTGCACGCGCCGTCGACCTGCGGTGTCCCCGCTCGTGCCCGGGGTTCTCGTTGGTGGGCAGACGCGTGACTTAACGTGACCGAAAACGACACATAGGTCACACTGCGTATGTGGGAGCACTCCCGGCGGTCACCGCCCGACGACCTGCGCTGACCGCGTCCCTCGGCCGGGTCGCGGAACGACTCGTCGGCGCCCGCGTCGGGACGGCCACCGCGCTGCCCGACACCGGCCGCGGGGAGCTCGACGCCGACTACCTGCCACGCGCCGTCGACGAGCGGCTGGCCGAGCTGCTGGCGTCCGGGACGCACCCCGTCGTCGTGGTGACCGGACCGCCGTCGGCCGGGGTCACCCGCACCGCCGCGCACGCGGTCCGACAGGCCCGGCCGGACGATCTGTTCGTCGAGATCGACGACCCGTACCGGGCCCGGCTCGAGGAGGTCGTCGACCGCGCCCGGCGGCGCGCCTCGCCGTCGCGGCCGGTGCTGGTGTGGTGCGACGACGCCCCGCTGCCGCTGCTCGACCAGGTCCGTGGTGACGTGCTCGCCGCCTGCCGGCAGGACCGGACCACCGTGGTCCGGCTGGTGTTCACGGTGCGCTGGGGGCTGGCGTCGCTGTCGCGTGGGGAGCTGGCGGCGTCGCGGTTCGCGCCGGTCGTCGTCGCGCCGCTGACGCCGGCGGAGGTCGTCGGGCGCGAGTCCCACGGTCTCGTCGCCGCCCTCGGTGTCCCGCGCACGGTGGGTCGCCGGGTGGGCGCCCTCGTCTCGTCGGAGACCGCTGCCCGCGAGGCGTTCGCCGGGCCGTCGGGGGACGTGGTGCGCCTGACCGCGGTCTGGCACCGCCTCGGCGTCCCGGCCGCCCTCGACCTCGACACCCTGGCCGCCCTGCGCCCCGACGACGCCGGCGGCGACCTCGAGGAGATCGTCACGGGACTGGTCGACGCCGGGTGGCTGCGGCGCACCACCCGGGCGGGGGAGCGGCACCTCGCGCCCGCCCGCGTCCTGGTCGACCTGGCCCGGCTGCCCTCCGAGGAGCTCGTCGGGTGCATCGCGGCGCGCCTCGACCACCACGCCCGCTACACCGCCGCGCGCACCATGCTCGCCGCCGGCCTCGACAGCCTCGCCGCCGCCATGGTGGCCGACCTCGAGCCCGACCCGCTCGGCCCCGCCGTCGCTCTGCGCATCGCCCGGGGCTACGCGGGCCTGGAACGCGACCGCGAGGCCGCGCAGTGGTTCGCGTTCGTCATCGCGGTGGGGGACGAGGACCAGGCCCGCGCCGCCCACCGGGGCCTCGGCCTCGTGTTCTACCGCTACGACCGGCTCGACCGGGCCCGTCGTCACCTCGACCGCGCCGCCGACCAGCTCGGCGTGCAGGTGGTGCTCGCCGACATCGCGCTGCGCCAGGGCCGGATCGCCGACGCCCGCACCCTGCTGAGCGTGCTCCGCCGGTCGCGGGACCCCGCACTCGCCGCCGAGGCGTCGTGCCAGCTCGGCACCCTCGAGTCCGCCACCGGCAACCCCGACGCGGCGCGCGAGGCGTTCACGGTCGCCCTCGGGGCGGCCGACCCGGCCGTGGTCGCCCGGGCCCGGACGGGTCTCGCGGCGCTGCCGATCCGCGACGAGGGCGAGGCGGCTCCCACCCGCCGTGGCAGCGAAGCGTCGTTGCTGTCGTCCAGTGGGCGGAACGCCGCTTCGTGGAACGAGCCGGACGAGCCGGCCGGGCCGGCCGGGTCGGACGAGTCGGCCGGGTCGGACGTGGAGCCGGGTCGCGACGCCGAGGTCGAGTCGACGGCGGCCGAGGGCCCGTCCCACGGGCCGGACGCTCCGGGCGACGGGTCCGACGGCCCGGGCCGGGTCGTCCCGCTCGCGGCGAGGTCGCGCGACTGAGCCGGACCATGATCGCCGAGCCCGTGCGGTGGTCGGGCCGGCCGGTGGACCACCGGCAGCACTCGATGATCACGCGGGCCGGAGCCACCCGTCGTCGGGAACGGGATGGCAGGGTGGGCGGCATGGCCGTCACGCACGTCGTCACGTTCAGCTGGGCCGAGGGCACCTCGGCCGCGACCGTCGAGGACATCCTGGAGAACCTGCAGTCCTGGATCGACCGCAAGGAGGGGCTCGAGGGCCTCGTCTCCTGGCAGGCGGGCCCGGACCTCGGGGTGAACGAGGGCAACGCGTCCTTCGCGGTGTCGGCGACCTTCACCGACCGGGAGGCCTACCTGCGCTACCGCGACCACCCGGAGCACAAGAAGATCATCGCCGAGCAGATCGCCCCGCTCGTCGCCGCCCGCTCCGCGGTGCAGTTCGAGCACTGAGGTCCCACCACAGCCGGGACGCACGAGAGCCCGGCGCACGACGACGTCGTGGCCGGGCTCCGGGGTCGTCGGGGCTACTTGGCGCCCGCGGTCGGGGTGGTCTTCGGGCCGGAGGGCAGGCGGGACCCGCCGCCGCCCCCGCCGGACCCGTCGTCGTCGGGCCCCTCGTCGGTGGTCGGGCCCGCGGCCGGGTCGTCCACCCAGATCATGATGGTGTCGCCGGGCGTCGCCGCCGCACCCGCCTTCGGGCGCTGGTTGGTGATGATGCTGCGTCCCGCGCCGGTGTGCCGGGCGTTCTGCGGAACGGCCAGCAGACGCGCGTCGAGGGCCGCGTCGTGGGCGTCGGCCGCGGCGAGCCCGACGAGCTCGGGGACCGTGGTCGTGTCGGTGAGGCTGTCGGCCATACCCCAACGGTACCGACCGGTGACGCGTCGTGTCGGCGGGCCCCCGGGGCGTGTCCCTGACGGCTCGACGGCGGATTCACGCGTTCAGAGTAGGAGCCCGGTCACATCGTTGACGTAGGGTAGCCGTTATCGCGATGAAACCGCGTGGAGCTTGACGTGGCCCCCGGATGCGGACGCGACCACCACCACACGTGAACGAACCCCGGGGGTACGTGATGCGCGCCGTCTACCGTGTCCTGGCTTATCTGCTCGCGCTCGAGGTCGTCGTGCAGGCGGCCGCGATCGCCTGGGCCGTGTTCGGCCTGTCGACCTGGATCGAGAACGGCGGGGTGCTGGACAAGGCCGGGATGGAGAGCGACACCGTCGCCTTCGACGGCGTCGCGGGCTTCGCCGTGCACGGGATGAACGGCACCGTGATCGTGCCGGCGCTCGCCCTGCTCTTCCTCGTCTCCTCGTTCTTCGCCCGGTTCCGCGGCGCGATCTCGTGGGCGGGTGCGGCGCTCGGCCTCGTCGTCGTGCAGGTCGCGCTCGGCATCCTCGCCCACTCGGTCCCGGCCCTCGGGATGCTGCACGGCGCCGTCGCCCTCGGCCTGCTCGTGGTCTGCCTCGTCGCGGCCCGCCGCAGCAGCGCGGCCGACCCGACGCGCGAGCCCGTCCCCACGGGCAGCCACCACGCGCCCGTCGCCTGAGGTGCTCACCGAGGCCCGTCCTGCGGCGGCCGCCCCGCGTGACCGCCGCACCCGCCGTCGTACCGCCGTCGCGATCCTCGCGACGCTCGCCGTCCTCGCGCCCGTCGCCTGGTTCTGGGCGGCGAGCCTGCCCGCGGGCAGCTGGTCGGTCGCCACGATTGGCGTTCCCGACGACGGGGGTGGCCCGCCGCTCATGGCCGCGGGCCACGACGGGACGGCCGGGCGCTCGGTGGACACGCTGCGGCTGCCGGACTCCGTCCCCGCGGACGTGACGGTCACGCTCGTCGCCCGGGCCGAGGGCGCCCGCTACACGCTCAACGGGCAGTCGCCCGGGCCGGAGATCCGGGCGGTCGCGGGCCAGGTCGTCGCCGTGCGGTTGGTCAACGCCGACGTCGCGCGCGGCGTCACGCTGCACTGGCACGGGGTGGACGTGCCGAACGGCGAGGACGGCGTGGCGGGCGTGACCCAGGACGCCGTCCTGCCGGGCGGGGAGTTCACGTACCGGTTCCGGGCGGGGCAGGTCGGGACGTACTGGTACCACTCGCACCAGGTCGCCGACGAGCAGGTGAAGGGCGGGCTGTTCGGGTCGTTCGTCGTCGTGCCGCCCGGGGGAGTGGGCGCCGAGGCGACCGCGCTCGTGCACCTGTTCGACGGTCGGCGCACCGTGAACGGCACCCCCGGCGACGTCGCCGTGCCCGCCGCACCCGGCAGCACCGTGCGGGTCCGCGTCACCAACACCGACGACGGGCCGATGCGTGCCTGGTCCGCGGCACCGGTCCGCCTGCTCGCGGTCGACGGTACGGACGTGCACGCCCCGACCCCCGTGACGGGCGCGGCCGTCGCGATCACCGCCGGCGGTCGCGCCGACCTCGAGGTCACGGCGCCGGCCCGGATCGAGCTCGGGGGAGCGGCCGTCGTCGTGGGAGGCGGCGGGGCGCCCGCGCCCGTGCCGGGCCCGGCGGTCGACCTGCTCTCCTACGGCGCGCCCGCCCCGCTCGGGTTCGACCCGACCACCCCGAACCGGGTGTTCGACTACGCGATCGGCCGCCGACCCGGCTTCGTGGCCGGCGTCCCGGGGCTGTACTGGACGATCAACGGCGGGATGTACCCCGACGTGCCCATGTTCATGGTGCGCGAGGGCGACGTGGTGCGGATGCGGATCAGCAACACCTCCGGCGAGGTCCACCCGATGCACCTGCACGGCCACCACGCGGTGGTGCTCGCCCGCAACGGGGTGCCCTCGACCGGCAGCCCGTGGTGGGTCGACTCGCTCGACGTCCCCGACGGCACGACCTACGACGTCGCGTTCGTCGCCGACAACCCCGGCGTGTGGATGGACCACTGCCACAACCTGGCCCACCCGAAGCAGGGCCTCGTCGCGCACCTGATGTACGAGGGGGTCACCACCCCGTACCGCGCCGGCCCGGACACGCCGAACGACCCGGAGTAGGGCTGGGTGCAAGCAATGCGTCACTGCTTGCACCCAGTGGCAGGAAAGACGGCACCGTCAGGCCGGACGTCGACGGTGCCGCTTCTCCTGGCGCTCCGTGCAAGCAGTGACGCATTGCAAGCACCGGCAGGTGCTCAGGCCCGGACGTCCCGGGCCATCGCGAGCTCCGGCGCGGCGACGCGGACCCGCTCGGCGAGGGGACGTCGGCCGGCGGCGGAGACGACGAGCAGGTAGTCACCGGCCCGGGGCACCTCGAGCCGGTAGTGGCCGGCGTCGGTGCGGGTGTTCCCGACCTGCGCGCCGGTGAGCGCGTCGATCAGGGTCACGGTGCCGTCGACCGGCACCTCGCCGTCGAGCACCCGCCCCGACAGTCCGGGGACGGTCACCTCCTCGACGGTCTCCGGGCCACCCCACGACTCGCCCGCCGGCAGCTCGCGCGGCGCCGGGCCGGAGTCGGCCACCACCGCGTGGGGCCGTCCGGCCGGGACGAGCAGCCCGCACACCACGGCCGCGACCAGGAAGATCACGGCGGCGACGAGGAAGGCCCGGTCGTAGCCCGCGAGGGCCGCGGCCCGGGGCGCGAGGCCGACGCCCAGCGCGGCGGCCGTGGCGGTGCCGGCGATCGAGGACAGCAGCGCCGTCCCCACGGAGCCGCCGACCTGCTGCATCGTGTTGACCGTCGCCGAGGCCACCCCGGCGTCCTGCCGCTCGACGCCGAGCGTCGCGGTGTTGATCGAGGTCGACATCGCCGTACCCATGCCGAGGCCCATGAGGATCATCGGGCCGAGCACGCCGCTCGCGTACGTCGAGCCCGGCGTGAGGTGCGAGAACCAGAACAGCGCGCCGGCCCCCAGCAGCAGGCCGACGAAGATGAGCGGCTTCGGGCCCAGGCGGGGCAGGACGAGGCCGGGCACGGTCGTCGAGGCACTGACGATCGACGCGACCATCGGCAGGAACGCCACGCCGGTGAGCACGGGCGAGAGGCCCAGCTCGGTCTGCATCACGTAGGCGAGGAAGAGCGAGAGGCCGAACATGCCCGTCGTGAGGACGAGGATCGTCAGGTACGAGCCGCCGCGGTAGCGGTCCCGCAGCACCCGCAACGGCAGCAGCGGGGCGGTGCGGACCCGCTGGACGGCGACGAAGACCGCCAGCAGGACGACGCCCCCCGCCAGGAAGGCGTAGACCGGCCACGAGCGCCAGCCGTCGGTCTCGGCGGTTGCGAACCCGAACACGACGCCGAACAGGCCGGCCGAGGCGAGCACGGTGCCGACCAGGTCCAGGGGCGGGCGCTCGCCCGCCGGGTGCGCTGGCATGAGCAGCAGCGCGCCGATCAGCGCGACGACCGCGAACACCACGTTGACGTACATGCACCAGCGCCAGTCGGCGTACTCGGTGAGCGTCCCGCCGAGCAGCAGCCCGATCGCGGCGCCGGAACCCGCGAGGGCGGAGAACACGCCGAAGGCGCGGGCGCGGTCGCGGCCGGCGGGGAACGTCGTGGTCAGCAGGGACAGTGCAGCCGGGGCCAGCACCGCGCCGAACATGCCCTGGAGCGCGCGGGCCGCGACGAGGAGGCCGAAGCCCGGCGCGAGCCCGCCGAGCACGGAGGCGACCGCGAAGCCGATCAGGCCGACGACGAAGGCCGCCTTGCGCCCGAACAGGTCGGAGAGGCGGCCGCCGAGCAGCAGCAGGCTGCCGAACGCGAGTGCGTAGGCCGTGACGACCCACTGGCGCTGCGCGTCGGAGAACCCGAGGTCGGCCTGCGCGGAGGGCAGCGCGATGTTCACGATCGAGTTGTCGAGGATGACCATGAGCTGGGCGACGCCGATGACGGCGAGGATCCACCAGCGGCGGAGCGGGGCGTCGGTCATGGTCCCGACGCTAGGACCTGGAGTGCGCTCCAGGTCCAGACTCTTCCCGGCGTGAGATGGGGTTGCGCGCGTCACAGTGCGCGCAACAACGCTGCAACCCTTGCCCGTACCGGCCCCCAGGCGTGACCGTGGTCACCTCACCACTGGCCACAGAGAAGAGGTGCCGCGTGACGCAGACCCTGGACCGCCCCGGGAGCGAGGTCGCCGACCGCGTCGAGGCATGGGTGTCGGCGTTCCAGGACGCCCTGACCGCGCGCGACGTCAGCGCCGCGACGTCGCTGTTCGCCGACGAGTGCTACTGGCGCGACCTGGTGTCCTTCACCTGGAACATCACGACGGTCGAGGGGACCGACGAGGTCGCCGACCTGCTGACCAGCGTCCTCGACCGGATCGACCCCACGAACTTCGCCGTCGACGGCGAACCGACCTCGACCGACGGCGTCGACGAGGCGTGGCTGACCTTCGAGACCGCGGTCGGCCGCGGGACCGGGCACGTCCGGCTCCGCGACGGCAAGGCCTGGACGCTGCTGACCTCCCTCGACGAGCTCAAGGGCCACGAGGAGGGCCAGGGCGACCGCCGTCCCTTCGGCACCGAGCACGGCGCGAACCCCGACCGCGTGACGTGGAAGGAGTCGCGGGAGGCCGAGGCCGAGGAGCTCGGCTACACCCGGCAGCCCGAGGTCGTGATCATCGGCGGCGGGCAGGGTGGCATCGCCCTCGCGGCGCGGCTGCGCCAGCTCGGCGTGCCGACGATCGTCGTCGAGCGGAACGAGCGTCCCGGCGACTCCTGGCGCAAGCGCTACAAGAGCCTCGCCCTGCACGACCCGGTCTGGTACGACCACCTGCCCTACATCCCGTTCCCGGACAACTGGCCGGTCTTCGCGCCGAAGGACAAGATCGGCGACTGGCTCGAGATGTACACGCGGGTCATGGAGGTCAACTACTGGGGCTCGACGACGGCGGAGTCCGCCACGTTCGACGAGGCCGAGGGTCGCTGGACGGTGACGGTGAACCGCGACCGCGGGAACGGGCCCGAGGAGGTCGTGCTCCGGCCGGCCCAGCTCGTGTTCGCGATGGGCGTCTCCGGCAAGCCGAACAAGCCCGAGTTCCCCGGCATGGAGCGCTTCCGCGGCGTCATCCAGCACTCCTCGGAGCACCCCGGGCCGCAGGGCTACGAGGACAAGAAGATCGTCGTCATCGGGTCGAACAACTCCGCGTTCGACATCTGCGGGGCGGCCTGGGAGGCCGGTGCCGACATCACGATGGTGCAGCGCAGCTCCACGCACATCATCAAGTCGGACACGCTGATGGAGCTCGCCCTGGGCGGGCTGTACTCCGAGGAGGCGGTGCGCAACGGCGTCACGACCCGGACCGCCGACCTCACGTTCGCCTCGCTGCCCTACCGGATCATGGCCGACTTCCAGCGGCCCGCCTATGACGAGGCGAAGGTCCGCGACAAGGAGTTCTACGACCAGCTCCGCGCCGCCGGCTTCGACCTCGACTTCGGCGACGACGACTCCGGGTTGTTCATGAAGTACCTGCGCCGCGGGTCGGGCTACTACATCGACGTGGGCGCCGCCCAGCTCGTGGCCGACGGCAAGGTCAAGCTGGTCAACGGGCAGGTCCAGGAGTTCACCGCGACCGGCGTGAAGCTGGCCGACGGCACCGAGCTCGAGGCCGACCTCGTCGTCCTCGCCACCGGGTACCGCTCGATGATCACCTCGGTCGCCGACATCATCGGCGAGGAGATGGCCGAGCGGGTCGGGAAGGTGTGGGGCCTCGGCTCCGACACCACGAAGGACCCGGGCCCGTGGGAGGGCGAGCAGCGCAACATGTGGAAGCCCACCCAGCAGCGGAACCTGTGGTTCCACGGCGGGAACCTCCACCAGTCGCGGCACTACTCGCTCTACCTGGCGCTGCAGCTCAAGGCCCGCCAGGAGGGGATCGACACGCCCGTCTACAGGCTGGCGCCGTCGCACCACAAGGAGTAGTTCGATACGGCACGAACGGCACTTTCGCGGCATCTCCGTGCGCGAAAGTGCCGTTCGTGCGTTATCCGGCGCTTTCGGAGACGACGGGTGCGGCGGCTCGGGAGCGCGGGTAGACGAGAGGCATGGAGTACACGAAGCTCGGGTCGACCGGCCTGGACGTCTCGCGCATCTGCCTGGGCACCATGAGCTACGGCGAGCCGAACGACCGCTGGCCGTGGGCCCTGCCGCAGGACGAGGCCAAGCCGTTCTTCTCCGCCGCGCTCGAGGCCGGCATCAACTTCTTCGACACCGCCGACGTCTACTCGCAGGGGACGTCGGAGGAGATCACCGGTCGCTGGCTGAACGAGATGGCCGACCGCGACGAGATCGTCGTCGCGACCAAGGTGTTCAACCGGATGCGGTCCGGGCCCAACGGGGCCGGCCTCTCGCGCAAGGCGATCATGACCGGGATCGACCACTCGCTGCGTCGGCTGAACATGGACTACGTCGACCTCTACCAGATCCACCGGTTCGACCCCGAGACGCCGCTGGAGGAGACCCTCGAGGCGCTCCACGACGTCGTGAAGTCGGGCAAGGCCCGCTACATCGGCGCCTCGTCGATGTTCGCGTGGCAGTTCGCGAAGGCCCTGCACCTGCAGGACGCCAACGGCTGGGCGCGGTTCGTGACGATGCAGAACCACTACAACCTGCTCTACCGCGAGGAGGAGCGGGAGATGAACCCGCTCTGCCTCGACGAGGGCGTCGGCACCATCCCGTGGAGCCCGCTCGCGCGCGGCAAGCTGACCCGCGACTGGGACGAGACCACCACCCGCGGCGACACCGACGAGTTCGGCAAGACGCTCTACCGCGACTCCGACCGGCACATCGTCGAGAAGGTCGCCGAGATCGCCGACAAGCGTGGCGTCAGCCGGGCGCAGGTGGCGCTGGCGTGGGTGCTGGCCCAGCCGGTCGTCGACGCACCCATCATCGGGGCGACGAAGCTGAAGCACCTCGAGGAGGGCATCGCCGCGGTGGACCTGCAGCTCGACGAGCACGAGCTCACCGAGCTGTCGGAGACCTACGAGCCGCGCGGGATCGCCGGACACCGGTAGGTGGCTCCGCCTCGTGAGCACTTTCCGTGGTCATAGGCACGGAAAGTGCTCACGTGCGCGGCAGCGCACACACCTGCGCGGCGAACGTCAGGCCCGCCCCGAACCCGCACAGCAGGGCGAGGTCGCCGGGGCGGGCCCGACCCGTCGTCAGGACCTCGTGCATCGCGAGCGGCACCGAGGCCGCCGAGGTGTTGCCGGAGACCGCGACGTCGCGCGCCACGGCGACGTGGTCGGGCAGGGCGAGGGCCTTGACCAGTCCGTCGGTGATCCGGGCGTTGGCCTGATGGGGGACGAAGGCCTCGAGCTGCTCGGGCTTGCAGCCGGCCTTGTCGAGGGCCTCGAACACGAGCGGGACCATCCGCGACGTGGCCCAGCGGAACACCGCCGGCCCCTGCATCCGCAGTGCGGGCCGCTCGCCGCTCGCGTACGCCTCCGCCCAGGGGACCGACTGCGCGATGAGATCGGCCTGGCTGCCGTCCGCGCCCCATGCGGCCGGCCCGATCCCGGGCTCGACCGACGCCCCCACCACCGCCGCTCCCGCCCCGTCCCCGAAGAGGAAGGCCGTCGAGCGGTCGGTCGGTTCGACGATGTCGGTCATCCGCTCGACGCCGATCACCAGGACCGCCCCGTGACCCGCGTCGACCAGGGAGGCCGCCACCTCGAGGGCGTAGCAGAACCCCGCGCACGCCGCGCCGACGTCCATCGCCGCGCCGTTCACCGCCCCGATCTCGGCGGCGACCCGCGTGCCGACCTGCGGGCACCCGGTGTCCGCCGACATCGTCGCCACGAGCGTCACCGCGACGTCACCCGGGGCGATCCCCGCGGCGGCGAGCGCATCCCGGGCCGCGGCGGCGGCCATCGTCACGACGGTCTCGTCGGGCTCGGCCATGCGCCGGGTCGAGATGCCGGAGCGGGCGTGGACCCAGGCGGCGTCGACCTCGAGGTGCTCGCACACCTCGTCGTTGGTGACCACGCGGCGGGGGCGGTAGGCGCCCAGCCCGAGGAGAGCGGCGTGGTGACCGGTGCTGATCGAGCCCAAGAGGATGCCTCGCGAGACGGTCGGGGGAGGTCGTCCTCTCCACGGTCACCCGGCCCCGTGGTTACTCGGAAGTCCTACTATCTGGTACGCGGGTGCGTCCGGTCACACCCGGTTCCTGTGACCTCCCTGTGACCGCACTCCGACCCTGCCGCCCCGCGCCCGACGGCGCTACGGTCCGGCCCGTGACCTCCGCAGCGACCCCCGGCCCCACCACCACCGCGTCGTCCGGCTCGGCGCCGACCGCCGTGTCGGCGGCGGTGCGGGCCGCCCAGGAGGTGCACACGCTGCGCGTCGAGGTGCCGGGGATCGGGGAGGTGCCGCTGCCGTCGGCCGACGAGCTGGCCTTCGTCGGCGGGCTCGTGGCCCTCGGGGTGGTCGGTGCGCTCGAGTGGCCGCTGGTGGCGGTACTCGGGGTCGGACGGGTCCTCTCCCACGTCCACCGGTGGCGCAGCCTCGCGGCCTTCGGCGACGCCCTCGAACACGCCTGAACGAAAGGACACGGAGTCGGTCATGGGATTGTTCGATCCGCAGCGGATCATGAACCTCGTCGGACAGCTCGGCGGGGACCAGGGACGTGCGGGCGAGATGCTCGGCGGGCTGCTCGGTCAGGGCGGCCACGTCGACACCGAGCAGCACGGCGGACTGCTGCAGAGCCTCGGCATCGACCCGAACCACCTCGACAACGGCGGCTACCAGGACCACCTCGACCGGCAGCCCGACGGCGGGCGCGGGCCCGAGCAGCAGGGTGGCTACGGCCAGCAGGACCAGTTCGGCCAGCAGCAGGGCTACGGCCAGCAGCAGGGTTACGGCCAGCAGCAGGGCTTCGGCCAGCAGCAGGACCAGTTCGGGCGCCAGCAGACTGGTGACGACCAGCAGGGCTACGGCGAGCGCGGCGGCTACGAGCAGCGTGGTGACGGCCAGCAGCAGGGCTTCGGCCAGCAGCAGGACCAGTTCGGGCGCCAGCAGGGTGGCTACGAGCAGCAGGGCTACGGCGAGTGCGGCGGCTACGGCGAGCAGCGGGGCTACGACCAGCAGGACCGGTTCGGCGAGCAGCAGGGCTACGGCGAGCGCGGCGGCTACGGCGAGCAGCGCGGGTACGGCCAGCAGCAGGGTGGCTACGACCAGCAGGACCGGTTCGGCGAGCAGCAGGGCTACGGCGGGCGCGGCGGCTTCGGCGAGCAGCGTGGCTTCGGTGACGAGCAGGGCTACGGCGAGCAGCGCGGGTACGGCGAGCAGCAGGGCTACGGCGCGAGCGACGACGACCAGCAGGGCGGCTACGACCAGCGCGGCTACGACCAGCAGGGCGACGACGACCGCGGCGGGGACCGCTGGTAGCGATCGGCGGGCGTCGAGACGTCACTCATGCGGCCCGGCCGCTGTTCCGGAGCCCCGTGGGTGACGTCTCGCCGGGCGCGGTGACCTATCGAAGCGCGGCCACCGCCGCGCTCAGCTCCGCGCCCAGCTCCCGGTCCGGGTTCAACGGCCCGTAGAGCACGTGCTCCGCGCCGGCGTCGGCGTACTCCCGGAGCCGCGCGGCGACGTCGTCCGGCGTCCCGTAGGGCACGCACGCGTCGACGATGCGGTCCATGTCCTGCCCGTAGATCTCGCGGAGCCGTCGGACGGCGAGCTCGCGCGCCGCCGCGCGCGAGCCCGCCACCGCCGACCACGCGAGCACGCCGCCCGCGACCGGTCCCCGGCCTTGCTCGGCGGCGACGTCGTGGACCACGCGCAGGCCGCGGGCGACCCGGTCCGGCGAGCACAGGTAGGGCATCCACACGTCGCCCGCGCGCCCGGCGCGGCGCATCGACGCCTCGGAACGGCCGCCGATCCAGATCGGCACCGGGCGCACCGGCGGCGGGTCCATCGCGTGACCCGCCACGGCATCGCCGCGCAGGTAGGCCCGCACCGTCGGCAGCGCCTCGTCGGTCCGCCGGCCCCGCGAGCTCACCGGGACCCCGACCGCCTCGAACTCCGCCGGGAACTCCCCGCCGACCCCGACGCCGAGCTCGAACCGCCCGCCCGAGACCCGGTCGACCGACACCGCGAGCTTCGCCGCGAGGGCCGCCGGGTAGAGCGGCAGCAGGGTCACCGCCGAGAGCAGCCGCACCCGCGAGGTCACCGCGGCGGCGGCGGCGAGGGAGACGAACGCGTTCGACGTGGGGCTGCCGAACAGGATGTGCTCGCCGCTCGCGACGAGGTCGAACCCGACGTCCTCGGCCCACCGTGCGGCGGCGGGGACGTCCTCGGTGTCGGTCGCCAGCATGAGCCCGAGTTTCACGCCTCCGCGCCGTCCACCCGGGTCGAGCTCCGCTCCGCTGCGTCTCCTGCCCGCTGGAGGGTCGCCGCGGCCATTCGGAGATGCACGTCGTCGACCATCTCGCCGTTCACCACGCCCACCCCGGCCCGGCCCGCCTCGACCACGTCGCGCGCGTGCGCCACCTCCTCCTCGGAGGGCGTGAACACCTCGTGCGCGAGCGTCACCTGCGTCGGGTGGATGCAGATCTTGCCGTCGTACCCGAGGTCGCGGCCCTCGCCGGCGTCGCGGCGGAAGAAGTCGGTGTCGCGGACGTTCACCACCGCCTGGTCCAGCGCGCCCACGCCCGCCAGCCGGGCCGCGAGCAGGACCTCGGAGCGGGCGAACAGCACCTCGTGGCTCGACGGCGTCCGGCGCCCGCCGATCGAGGCGATGTAGTCCTCGGCGCCGAAGTACGCCGCGGTCACGTCCGCGCCGTCGAGCAGGTCCCGCGCACGCGCGACGCCGCGCGCGGTCTCGATCCCGACGACGACGGGGCGGTCGCCGATGCGAGCGCGCAGGTCCCGCAGCTGCGCCGGGTCCTCGTACTTCGGGAGCACGACCCCGGCCGCCGTCGCGGCGACCGCCTCGACGTCGTCGTCGTGCCACGGCGTCGCGGGCGGGTTGACGCGGACCAGGACGAGCGACCCGGCGTCAGGAAGATTCTCCGTGGCGGTGCGACGGGCCGCGACCTTGTCGTCGGCGGCGACGGCGTCCTCGAGGTCGACCGCGATGGCGTCGGGGGAGGACCGCGGCGCCTTCGCGATCATGTCGGCGCGACCGCCGGGGACGAAGAGCAGCGATCGCGGCACGGTCACGACGAGGGCCTCCGGTGCATCAGGCCCGTCCGTCGCACGGTGCAGACGGTCTCGTCGCGCTGGTTCTCGGCGCGGTGGGCGAAGATCACGATGCCCGCGTCGGACCGCGACCGCGACTCGCGCGCCTCCACCACCTCCGTCGACACCCGGACGGTGTCGCCGGGGAACACCGGCTTCGGGAACACCGCGTCGGTGAGCCCGAGCTGCGCGACGATCGTGCCCAGGGTCAGCTCCGGCACGCTCAGCCCGACGACCAGCGCCAGCGTGAACATGCTGTTGACCAGCGGGCGGCCGAACTCCGTCCGCGACGCGTAGTCGTGGTCGAGGTGCAGCGGCGCCGGGTTCATCGTCATCGTCGTGAACAGGACGTTGTCGGTCTCGGTGATCGTGCGCCGGGTCGCGTGCTCGACGACGAGCCCGGGCTTCAGGTCCTCGAACCAGAGTCCACTCATGCCGGCGCCAGCTCCGCTTCGCCACGTGTCGCGTTCATGACCGCACAGCCTCCCGCAGCACGTCGAGCGACGACGGGTCCTCCAGCGCGGACGTGTCGCTGCGCGCCTCGCCGTACAGCAGCACCTCGCGCATGAGCCGCCGCATGATCTTCCCGGTGCGCGTCTTGGGCATCGCGCCGGTGACGACGACCCGGTCGGGTCGGGCCAGCCCGCCGATGGTGTCGCCGACGAGCTGGGTGACCTCGCGGGCGATGTCGTCGGCCCCGCCCGTCGTCGTCACGAAGGCGACCGGCACCGTGCCCTTGGTGTCGTCCGGGACCCCGACGACGGCGGCCTCGACGACCCGCGGGTGCGACCCCACCACGGCCTCGATCTCCATCGTCGAGAGGCGGTGCGCGGCGACGTTGATGACGTCGTCGGCGCGCCCGAGCACCCAGAGGTGCCCGTCGTGGTCGACCACGGCCTCGTCGTTCGTGGCGTAGCGGCCGGGGAAGCGCGCGAAGTAGGTCGAGAGGTAGCGGTCGTGGTCGTCCCAGACCGTGCGGGCCAGCGTCGGGAAGGGCCTCGTCATGACGAGGTTGCCCTTGGTGCCCGCCGGGACCGGACGCCCGTCGTCGTCGACGACCTCGCAGGCGTGGCCGGGCAGCGTGGTGCCCGTGGAGCCCGCCTTCAGGTCGTCCACGCCGGCCACGGGGTAGGTCCAGGTCGACCCGGTCTCGGTCTGGCCGTAGGCGTTGACCACGGGGACGCCGAGGGTCTCGGTGGTCCAGGTGAAGGTCTCGCCGTCGAGGGGTTCGCCCTGCACCGTGATGAGGGAGAGCCGGGGGAGCGGGTGGTCGTGGGCGAGCGTGTCGCCGAACTTGCGCAGCATCCGCAGCACCGTCGGGGCGCACAGCACCTTGGTCACCCCGTGCTTCTCGCAGACCTCGTAGAAGCGCGCCGTCGTCGGGGTGTCCAGCGCGCCCTCGTAGCAGGCGATCGTGGCGCCGTTGGCGAGGCCGCCGATCACCGCCTGGATCGGGAACGTCAGCCAGCCGACGTCCGCGGCCACCCAGTACACGTCGTCGTCGGTGATCGCGGTCTGCCAGTGCGCGTTCGCCCAGGTGCCCAGGAGGAACCCGCCGACCGAGTGCACCACGCCCTTGGGCTTCGACTCGGTGCCCGAGGTGAAGATGAGGAACGCCGGCTCGTTCGGGTCGAGGGGGACCAGCTCGCTGCCCTCGGGGTGCGCCTCGACCAGCGCCGCGTACCCGGTCTCGCCGTCCTGCAGCGGGACGCCGTTGCCGGTGCGGTCGACCACCACGACGTGCTCGAGCGTCGGGGCGTCCGGGCGGGCCGCGCGGAGCGTGTCGAGCAGGGGTACCGGCTTGCCGCGGCGGTAGATCGCGTCCGCGACGACGACCACCTTGGCGCGGGCCGAGGCCAGCCGGGACGCCACCGCGTCGCGCCCGAAGCCGGAGAACAGCACGGTGTAGATCGCGCCGATGCGGTTGCAGGCGTGGATGGCGGTGAACGCCTCGACGAGGTTCGGCATGTAGATCGCGACGACGTCGCCGCGGCCCACCCCGAGGGCGGTGAGCCCGGCGCCGAGCCGCGACACCTCGTCGGCCAGCTGGGCGTAGGTCAGCGTGCGGGAGTCCCCGGGCTCGCCCTCCCACACCACGGCGGGCCGGTCCGGGGTGGACTCGGCCCACCGGTCGACGCAGTTGTCGGCGACGTTGATCCGGCCGCCGTCGAAGTAGGTGAAGTCGCCGAGCTCGCCCGTGCGCACCGTGTCGTAGGGCTGCAGCCAGCGGTGCTGCTCGGCCACCCAGGCCCAGTAGTCGTCGGGGTCGGCGTCGTGCAGCGCGCGGGCGTGCGCGATCTCCGCCGTGTACCGCTCCGAGCGCTGCTCGGGGCGCAGCGGGAGCAGCGGGGCGGAGATCAGGGCACCGAGCGAATCGTCCATGATCGGCTCCTCCTCAGGGGCGGGATCAGACGGGGCTGACGAGGTGGTGGCGGCGCGGGGCCGAACGGGTCCAGCCGTCGGCGTGGCGCATCCGGACGGCGAGCTCGGTGCGGAGTCCCTCGCCGGGCACCACCGAGTCGACGACGAGGTCGGAGCCCATGCGCAGGAGGTTGATCTCGGCGCGGTGCTCCTCGACCCGGGCCGCGACGAACGCCTCGCGCTCGGTCTCGTCGGTGATGTCGGCGATCTTGCGGGCGTAGACGGCGTTGACCGACGCCTCCGGGCCCATCGCGCCGATGAACGCGCTGGGAAGGGCGATCGTGGCGCGCGGTTCGAAGCCGGGCGCGCACATCGCGTAGAACCCCGCCGCGTAGGCCTTGCGCAGGATCACCGAGAACTTCGGCACCTCGGCGGAGCTCATCGCGGCGATCAGCTTCGCGCCGTGCCGGATGATGCCCTGCCGCTCGACCGCCACGCCCACCATGAAGCCGGGGACGTCCTGCAGGAACACCAGCGGGACGTTGAAGGCGTCGCACCAGGAGATGAAGCGGGCGGCCTTGTCGGCGGAGTCGACGTGGATCGCACCCGAACGCACGCTCGGCTGGTTGGCGATCAACCCCACGACGCGGCCCTCGAGCCGCGCGAGCCCCACCACGATCTCGGGCGCCCAGTCCGGCTTGATCTCGAAGAACGAGCCGGCGTCGACGACGCGGTCGATCACCTCGATCACGTCGTACCCGGTCACCGGGTCGGCGGGGATGACGCCCTCCCAGTCGTCCTTCTCCGGGGCCCGGGCCTCGACGACGGCGGGTCGCGCGGTCCAGTCCGACGGGAGGTAGGAGAACAGCAGCCGGGCCGCCGCGACGGCCTGCCAGTCCTCGTCGAACACCGAGTCGCCGCACCCGGAGACCTCGGCGTGCATGCGCGCGCCGCCCATCTCCTCCTCGGTGGTGCGCTCCCCGGTCACCTTCTCGGCCACCCGGGGGCTCGCGAGGAACATCGACGCGCGGCCCTCGACCATCCCGACCCAGTCGGTGAACGCCGGCATGTAGGCGCCGCCCGCCGCCGACGGCCCGTGCAGGCAGCAGATCTGGGGGACCCGCCCCGAGAGCGCGACCTGCAGCCGGAAGATGGCGCTCGCACCCCGGCGTCCGGGGAAGAACCCCATCTGCTCGGTGAGCCGGCCGCCCGCGGAGTCGACGAGGTAGAAGACCGGCAGCAGGTCCCGGTCGGCCCGCTCGAGGATGCGGATCTGCTTCTCGCAGGTCTGCTGCCCCCACGAGCCGGCCTTCACCCCGAAGTCGTGGGCGATCACCGCGACCGGCCGGCCGTCCACCGTGCCGACGCCGGTCACCACGCCGTCGGCGGGCAGCGGGCCCGCGAGCAGGCCGTCCTCGACGAAGGAGTCCTCGTCGAGCAGCACCGCGAGGCGTTCCCGGGCGGTGAGGGTGCCCGGGTAGCGGCTGGTGTCGCCACCCCGGCGTGCCCGCTCGGCGGCCGCGAGGATGTCGTCCGCCGAGGGAGGTGCCGGCGCCCCAGGGGGGACGGGCGCCGACACCTCCCTCCCCGGACGGAGTCCGTTCGCCGTCCCCGTCACGGGATGAGCCGCTTCGAGAGGATCTCCAGCTGGATCTCGTCGGTGCCGCCGCCGATGCGCAGGATCCGGACGTCGCGCTCGTGGCGCACGATCGGCGTCTCCTCGAGGTAGCCGGCGCCGCCGAAGAGCTGCAGCGCCTCGTCGACGACGTGGTCGGCGACCTTCGCGGCGAAGTACTTGGCCGCCGCGACCGAGCGGCCGGCCTCGGGGTGGTCGCGGTCGAGGCGGTCAGCGGCCTGGTAGGTCAGCGCCCGGGCGGCCTCGAGCTCGATCTCCGCGGCGGCGATCCGGTGCCGGACGGTCTGGAGGTTGGTGAGCGGGGCGCCCGCGACCTCCCGGCCCTTCACGTACTCGATGACCATGGTGAGCGCCTCGCTCGCGTGGCCCAGCCCCATCGCCGCGAGCACGACGCGCTCGAGCTGGAAGGCCGCCATGATCTGGTAGAAGCCGCGGTTCTCGGTGCCGAGGACGGCGTCCGCCGGGAGCTCGACGCCGTCGAGGACCACCTCGCGGGTGTCCGAGGAGTGCCAGCCGAGCTTGCGCAGCGGCTGCCCCACCGACAGGCCCGGGGTGTCGGCGGGCACGACGAACGTGGTGATGCCGCGGTGGCCGGTGGCGTCGGTGCGGGCGCCGATCACCAGGACGTCCGCGATGCCGGCGTTCGTGATGTACATCTTGCGGCCGTCGAGCCGCCAGCCCGTCTCGGTGCGGGTGGCCTTCGTCGTGATGCCCGCGACGTCGGAGCCGGCGCCGGGCTCGGTGACGGCGATCGACGCGATCGCGGTCCCGGCGGCGATCCGCTCCACCCAGTCCTGCTGCTGGGCCGGGGTGCCGTAGCGGACCAGGTGGGGGCCCGCCATGTAGGCGCTGACGAGCGCGCCGACGGCGATGCCGCCGCAGGCGCGGGAGAGCTCCTCGGCGAGGACGGTCACGGCGGTGTTCTCGCCGCCGTCGCCCGCCGACCCGCCGAACTCGGCCGGGGTCAGCAGGCCGAGGAGACCGGCCGCGCCCATCTCCTTCCACAGCCGCTCCGGCGGGTGGCCCTCGCGCTCGGACTCCGCGACGACGGGGCGCACCCGCTCGTCGGTGAAGCGACGGACCGTCGCCCGGAAGTCCTCGTGCACCTCGTCGAGCTCGAACGCCACGCTGCTCCTCCCGTTGCCCGATCGGTCTCGACCGACCGGTCGGGCGAAAGTAGGCCGGGTCACAGCCGGAGGTCAACCGTCTAGGGTCGTCGGACGTGACACCGCGAGCGAACGGCAGCCGCGCGGAGGAGCAGCGGCAGCGCATCCTCGCGGCGGCCGTCGGCGTGTTCAGCCGTCGCGGCTACCGGGCGACCTCGATGAACGACGTGGCCGCCGGGGTCGGGCTGTCCAAGCCGACGCTCTACCACTACGTCGCCACCAAGCAGGACCTGCTCGTGCAGATCTACGAGCAGGTCCTCGACGAGAGCCTCGCGTCGGCGCGCGCGATCGTCGCGTCGGCGCCGACCCCCCTCGACGCGGTGCGCGCCCTCATCGTGGAGCGGGTCGCCTACACCTGCGAGCACCGGGACCTGCTGAAGATCTGTTTCGAGGAGGAGTCGGAGCTCCCGCCCGAGCTCGCGCGCCCGATCCTCGAGCGGCGCCGCGCCTTCGAGGCCGTGGTGCTCGAGGCCGTCGAGGCGCACCTGGCGGCGAGCGGCGCCGAGCTCGCGATGTCGCCCAAGGTCTACGTCAACACCTGCCTCGGCGCCGCGAACTGGGCCTACAAGTGGTTCCACGCCGACGGTCCGCTGACTCCGCGGGCCCTGGGGCAGCAGGTCGCAGCGGTCCAGCTCGCGGTGCTCTCGGGTTGACGACGGAGTGCGGCAATCTGCGTCACCACTGACGCACTGCGCCGCACTCGCCGATCAGACGCGCGCGGCGAGGACCCGGCGTAGGCCGTCGACGAACACCTCGGGCGAGCCGGTCAATTCGTGCCAGTTGGTGCGGACGACGATCCACCCGGCGGCCATGAGGGCGTTCTGCCGCCGGGCGTCGCGGAGGAAGGCGCGCAGGTCGCGGTGGTAGGCCCAGCCGTCGATCTCGACGATGACCTTCTCGCGCCGGAACACCACGTCGGCCACCACCCGCCCGAACCCGGGGAGGTCCAGGTCGAGGTTCGCGGTCTAGCCCGTGATGCCGTCGGCCGTCATGCAGCGGTGCGCGCGCCGTTCGGCCTCCGAGACCGCTCCCCCCGCGGCGAGGGTCAGGAGTCGCGTGACCACCGGGTTCCCTCGTCGTCGAGCGCGGCCCTCGTGCAGTCGCTCGAGGATCGGGAGCGCGACCGCCCCGCGCTGCAGCGCCGTGTCCATGACGCGCGCGCCCTCGACCAGACCCAGCGCGGCGGCCGTGTCGAGCACGGTGTGCGGGAGCGTGGTCACCCGGACACCGCGCTTCGTGTCGCTCGCCGCCCGCGGCACCACGCGCCGCACGATGCGGATGCCGGGTCGCGTCCGGTGCTGACGACGGGGCGGGACCGCGACGTCGACGACGTCCGGGCACCGGTCGGTCAGTCCGTGCCACCAGGCGGCGGCCGGACCGACGAGGACGGCGTCCCCGCCCAGGGAGAGCAGGGCGGCCCGGACGAGGACCGTCGGCGTCCGCCGGTGCGATCCGACCAGGTAGACCCGGTGCGCGAGCCGGGTCCACTCGCCGGCGGCCACCTTGCGGCGCACGGTCGTGTGGCTGTAGCCGCACGCGAGGGCCTGGTCCAGCCTGATGGCGCCGTCCTGGTCGCGCACGGTCCGGTGGAGACGCTTCTCGTCGAGGCTCACACGGGTTCTGACGGTGCCCGGGCGCCCGCGGATCCATGGGATCTCCAGCTCGGGGCGGAGTGCGGCGGAATGCGTCACCGGCGACGCACTTCGCCGCACTCGAGCACCCTGTCAGCCGAGATGAGCGGGCCCCGGACGGCGGATCGCGTGCGACCGGAGCACGATCTCGGTTCGTGACGAGCCTCGGACGGCGGTTGGGTGTCGCCCTCGCAGCGGTGTCGGTGGTGGCGGGGTGCTCGACCGGCTCGCCGCCCGCGCCGGCCTCGGCGCCCGCGACCGTGGCGCCCTACCCCGCGCCGGAGGTGCCGGCCTCCGGGGCCGGACTGGTCCTGCCGCCCGTCGCCGGCGCGGCGCCCGCCACCGCGGCGCCGTCCGGCGGGGTGCGCCCGGGAGCGGACTGGACGACCTACCACGGGGACGCCGCGCGCGACGGCTACGTCGCGGCCGGTCCCGACCCGTCGTCGCCGGCCCTGGCCTGGCAGACCCCGCTGGACGGGAAGGTCTACGGGAGCCCGGTCGTCGTGGGTGGCGAGGTCGTCGCCGCGACCGAGGGCGGCTCGGTCTACGGCCTCGACGCGGTGAGCGGGGCGGTGCGGTGGCGGACCCACCTGGCCGATCCGCTGCCCCAGTCCGCGCTGCCCTGCGGGGACATCGACCCGATCGGCATCACCGGCTCGCCCGTGTTCGACCCGGCCACCGCCCAGGTCTTCGTCGCGACCACCGAGGCCGGCGTGCGCCACGAGCTCTACGCCGTCGACCCCGCGAACGGCGCCGTCCGGAGCCGCCGGGACGCCGACGTGCCCGGCGTCGACCCGGCCACCCACCTCCAGCGCGGCGCCCTCCTCGTGTCGCGCGGCACCGTCTACGTCCCGTACGGCGGCAACTACGGCGACTGCGGGCAGTACCGCGGGAGCGTCGTCGGGCTCCCGACGGCGGGCGGCGGAGCGGCCACGACCTTTGTCGTCCCGACCGGGCGCGAGGCCGGCATCTGGTCGGCCTCCGGTCCGGCGGGCCTGCCCAACGGCGACGTCGTCGTGACGACGGGCAACGGGGAGGCGACGTCCGGGGACTGGGACCACAGCGACTCGCTGCTGCGGCTCTCGTCGTCCCTGGCGCTCGTCGACGGGTTCGCGCCCGTCGACTGGGCGCAGGAGAACTCGGTCGACGCCGACCTCGGCTCGACCGGCCCGGTGCTCCTGCCCGGCACCCACCTCGCGGTCACCGCCGGGAAGGGCGGCGGGGTGTTCCTTGTCGACCTGTCGGGGCTCGGCGGCGTCGGTGGGCAGAAGGCCGCGCTGCAGGGCTGCGAGTCCTACGGCGGCGGGGCCGCCGCGCCCGTGCAGGGCGGGGGAGCGGTCGCCTACCTGCCGTGCAGCTCGGGCCTGCTGCAGGTGCGGGTCGGTCCCGACGGGGCGATGGCCGCCGGGTGGCGGGCGCCCGCCCAGGTGACCGGCTCCCCGGTGATCGTCGGCAGCACGGTGTGGTCGCTCCAGCAGGACGGCGCGCTGATCGGGCTCGACGCGGCGACGGGGACGCAGCGCGCGACGCTGTCGGTCGGGGACGCGACCCGGTTCGCGACGCCGGCCGTGAGCGGCAACGCGCTGTTCCTGCCGACCTCGCGGGGCGTGTCGGCGGTCCGGCTGGCCCCGTGATCCGTCGTCGGACGTTCTCCTGACGAGGACCGGAGCTGACCGCCTCCCTCGCTACGGTTCTCCCACCCAGCAACGATCCGGGAGGAACCGGCCATGAGCACCGACCCGAGCACCCTGACCGGCGAGCGGCGCGACCTCGTCGAGACCCTGCAGATGCACCGTGCGCTCTTCCTGCGGACGCTGGAGGGGCTCACCGAGGAGCAGGCGAGGACCCGGACGACGTTCTCGCTGCTCAACCTCGCCGGGCTGGTGAAGCACGTCGCGCAGACCGAGGCGGGCTGGCTGGAGTTCGCGAAGCGCGGCCCGTCGGCGATGCCGATGGAGTGGCCGGACGTCGACATGACCGACCCGGTGATCCAGGAGCGGATCGCGTCCGGCGACATGCGCCACGACGAGTTCAACCTGCTCGGCGACGAGACGCTCGACGGGATGCTGGCGTACTACGCGAAGGTCGCGGACGAGACCGACGCCTACGTCGCGACGGCCGACCTCGACGTCTCGTGGCCGCTCCCGGAGGCGCCGTGGTTCACGCCGGGCGCCACGCGGTCGGTGCGCCGGGTGGCGATGCACGTCGTCGCCGAGACCGCGCAGCACGCCGGGCACGCCGACTTCCTGCGCGAGGCGATCGACGGGGCGCGGACGATGTGAACCTGACGAACGGGTCGTTCGTGCACACAGGTGCCACGAACGACTCGTTCGTCAGGATCAGGACGACGGGGTGACAGCCCGGTCGGTCACCCGCACCCGACGGCGGAGCTCCCCGGTCTCGCGGGAGTCGAAGCCCTGCGCGGCGAGCCAGGCCTGCACGCCCTCGCGGTCGGGGTGGTTCTCGGGCACGACGTTGTAGACGTAGTTCAGCGAGCGGGCGGCCGCCTCGTCGGCGAGCCGGTTCATCGCCCAGGACCCCACGCCGTGCCCGCGGAACGCCGGGACCACGGCGACGAGCACCTCGGCGTCGCCCCACGTGTCGTCGAGCCGGCCGAACGCGGTGGTCTCGCCGTCAGCCGTCGAGACCCGCCACCACGCGTCGCCCAGGGCGTCGCCGTCCGCCGGCGATCCGAGCCCGTGCAGGCCCGGGCCGGCGGGGGAGAAGGCGTCGGCCTTCGCGGCGTCCCACACCGGCGTCGGCTCCGCGGTCCACGTCCAGTCGGTCACCCTCGACCACCTCCATGAATGTCTACGGGTCTTCCCCACTGCGTCACAGCGTCGTAGAATGTGGGCCGGACGACAAGGGGAGGTCCCACGGTGACGGTGTTGGACGAGCCGGTCAACGAGACGGTGGCCCCCGAGCGGGTCCCGCAGGTCGACTTCGACACGAGCCCGGACCGCTACCGGCACTGGCGGTTCACGGTCGAGGGCGACACCGCGACGGTGTACCTCGACGTCGACGAGGCCGGCGGCCTGGTCCCGGGCTACGAACTGAAGCTGAACTCGTACGACCTCGGGGTCGACATCGAGCTCTACGACCTCACGCAGCGGCTGCGCTTCGAGTACCCGCAGGTCCGCAGCATCGTGTTGACCAGCGGCAAGGACTCGAACTTCTGCGCCGGCGCGAACATCCGCATGCTGGCCGCGTCGAGCCACCCGTGGAAGGTGAACTTCTGCAAGTTCACCAACGAGACGCGCAACGGCATCGAGGACATGTCCGCGGCCGGGCAGACGTGGATCGCCGCGCTCAACGGCACCGCGGCGGGCGGCGGCTACGAGATGGCCCTGGCGTGCGAGCGCATCCTGCTGGTGGACGACCGGTCGAGCGCCGTCAGCCTCCCCGAGGTCCCGCTGCTCGGCGTGCTCCCCGGCACCGGCGGCCTGACCCGCGTGATCGACAAGCGCAAGGTGCGCAAGGACCGCGCCGACGTGTTCGCGACGAAGTCCGAGGGCTTCGGCGGGCGCAAGGCCGTGGAGTGGAAGCTCGTCGACGAGGCGGTCGCGCGCCGGGAGTGGGACCGCGTCGTCGCCGAGCGCCGCGAGGAGCTCAAGGGCGACCGGCCGGCCGACGCGCAGGGCGTCACCCTCACCCCGCTGCAGCGCACCGTCACCGACGACGCGATCACCTACGACCACGTCCGCGTCACGATCGACCGCGACGCCCGGACCGCCACGCTCGTGGTCGCGGTGCCAGAGATGAGCGACGACCCGGCCCAGCTCCACGAGCAGGGCGTGCAGCACCCGCTCCTCGCGATCGTCCGCGAGCTCGACGACGCCATCCTGCGGCTGCGCACCAACGAGCTCGAGATCGGCACCTGGCTGATCCTCACGGAGGGCGCCGTCGGGAACGCCCTCGCGGCCGACCGGCTCATCGCCGGGCACCAGGACGACTGGCTCGTCGCCGAGACCACGCGGTACCTCAAGCGGACCTTCAAGCGCCTCGACGTCACGAGCCGCAGCCTCATCGCGCTCATCGAGCCGGGCAGCTGCTTCGCGGGGCCGTTCCTGGAGCTGGCCCTCGCGTGCGACCGCCAGTACATGCTCGAGGGCACCTTCGAGGAGGCCGAGGACGCCACGCTGCCCAGCGGCGCCGAGGCGACCGAGCCGGCCACGCTCGTCGTCACAACGGCGCAGTTCGGGACGTTCCCGATGGGCAACGGGCTGTCCCGGCTGGAGTCCCGGTTCTACGGCGAGTCGCTGGACGCGATCCCGCTCGACACGCCGCTGACGGGCGCCGACGCCGACGACGCGGGCCTGGTCACCGACGCCCCCGACGACATCGACTGGACCGACGAGATCCGCATCCTGCTCGAGGAGCGGGCCTCGCTGTCCCCCGACGCCCTGACCGGCATGGAGGCGAACTACCGGTTCGTCGGCCCCGAGACCATGGAGACCCGGATCTTCGGCCGCCTCACGGCGTGGCAGAACTGGATCTTCGTCCGGCCCAACGCGAGCGGCCCCGAGGGCGCGCTGCGCAAGTACGGCACCGGCCGCAAGGCCGACTTCGACCAGAAGCGGGTGTAGCAGCGATGACCAGTGCGCGACCGAAGATCGACTTCGACGCCAAGATCCCGAACAACGTCGACCTCGCCGGCGACCGCAAGCTGCAGCGCGCCCTCGAGCGGTGGCAGCCGAACTTCCTCGACTGGTGGGGCGACATGGGCCCCGCCGTCGACACCAAGGACGTCTATCTGCGCACCGCGGTCGACGTCGGCCGCGACGGCTGGGCGCACTTCGACCACGTCCCGATGAACGAGTACCGCTGGGGCGTCTTCCTCTCCGAGCACGACCCGGACCGCACCATCGCCTTCGGCGAGCACAAGGGCGAGCCGGTCTGGCAGGAGGTGCCCGGCGAGTACCGGGCCGACCTGCAGCGCCTCATCGTCATCCAGGGTGACACCGAGCCCGCGTCCGTCGAGCAGCAGCGCTTCCTGGGCGCGACCGCGCCGTCGCTCTACGACATGCGGAACCTGTTCCAGGTCAACGTCGAGGAGGGCCGTCACCTCTGGGCGATGGTCTACCTGCTGCACGCCTACTTCGGGCGGGCCGGGCGCGAGGAGGCCGACCAGTTGCTGGCGCGCAACTCCGGCTCGGACGACTCGCCGCGCATCCTCGGGGCCTTCAACGAGGAGACCCCGGACTGGCTGTCGTTCTACATGTTCACCTACTTCACCGACCGGGACGGCAAGTACCAGCTCGGCACGCTGAAGGAGTCGGGCTTCGACCCGCTGTCGCGCACCTGCGAGTTCATGCTCAAGGAGGAGGCCCACCACATGTTCGTGGGCACCACCGGCATCGACCGCGTGGTCCGCCGCACCGCGGAGCTCATGCAGACCCACGACACCGAGGAGGTCGCCGGCGCCGGCGGCATCCCGCTGACGATGATCCAGAAGTACATCAACTTCCACTACACGGTGTCGCTGGACCTCTTCGGCAACGAGTCCTCGACCAACGCCGCGAACTACTTCACCGCCGGCATCAAGGGCCGCTGGCAGGAGGAGCGCCGCGAGGACGACCACCGGCTGACCGACGACGCCGGCCACGTCGATGCCTTCCGCGACGGGCAGATCAGCCGCAACGAGGTCCCGGCGCTGCTCGCGCTGAACCAGGACCTGCGCCACGAGTACATCAACGACTGCAGGACCGGGCTCAAGCGCTGGAACCGCATCCTGCAGAAGGCCGGGATCGACGCCGAGCTCTATCTGCCCCACGTCGGGTTCAACCGGCAGGTCGGCGCCTTCGCGGGCGCCCACATCACGCCCGACGGCAAGGTCGTCAGCGAGTCCGACTGGAACGCCCGCAAGGACTCGTGGCTGCCCACCGAGCTCGACAAGACCCACGTCCGGAGCCTCATGCACCCCGTGCTGGAGCCCGGGAAGATCGCGAGCTGGATCGCTCCGCCGTCCACCGGGATCAACGACAAGCCCGTCGACTTCGAGTACGTGCACTTCCACTAGGTGGCTTCGCCCTGTGAGTACTTTTCCGTGTCCGGGCACGGGATAGTGCTCACAGGCGACCGGAGGGAGCTCCCCGTGCTGTCCCACCACCAGCGGTTCAACGCGTCGCACTACCTGCTCGATCGACACCTTCCCGACGGCGGGTCGCGGGTCGCCGTCCGGGCGCTGACGCCCGACGGTGTGCGGGAGCTGACGTACGCCGAGGTCGCGGCCGAGGTCCGCACGGTCGCGGCCGGGCTGCGGGGGCTCGGCGTGCGGCCCGAGCAGCGGGTGCTGATGTGTTGCTCGGACGGCGTCGAGCTGTTCACCGCGATCCTCGCCGCGATGCGCATCGGGGCGGTCGCGGTCCCGGTCTCGACGATGCTGCGGGGCCCGGAGCTCGCGAAGCTGGTGATCGACTCCCGCGCGCCGGTCCTGCTCTGCTCGCCGGAGTTCGGTGAGGTCACGCGGGCGGCCGTGCAGCTCGCCGTCGAGAACGGTGCGCCCGACCTCGCCGACGTGGTCGTCACCCCGGCCGGCGTGCCCTGCGACGACGCGGCTCCGATGGACGGCTACCCGGTCCGCACCCGGGACTGGACCGACCTCGCGGCGACCGGCTACGGGTTCGACGACGGGCTCTACGCCACCTGGGACGAGTCGCCCGCGCTGTGGCTCTACACGTCGGGGACGACGGGCACGCCGAAGGCCGCGATGCACCGGCACGCCGACCTCCGCACGGTGTGCGAGACCTACGGCGCTCAGGTGCTCGGCATCCGGGCCGACGACGTGTGCTTCTCGGTGGCCAAGCTGTTCTTCGCCTACGGCATCGGGAACTCGATGTTCTTCCCGCTGTCGGTCGGCGCCTCCTCGGTGCTCTCCCCGGGGCGGCCGTCGCCGGCCGCGATCGCGGCGGTGGTCACCGAGCACCCCGTCACCCTGTTCTACGGCAGCCCCAGCGTGTACGGCCCGCTGCTCGCGTCGGACCTGCCCGACGACACGTTCCGCCGGGTCCGGCAGGGCGTCAGCGCGGGGGAGGCACTGCCCGCCCGCATGGTCCTCGGGATGCGCGACCGCTTCGGCGTGGAGGTGCTCGACGGCATCGGCTCCACCGAGGCGCTGCACATCTACCTGTCGAACCGCCCCGGCGAGGTCGCCCCGGGCACGTCGGGCGTACCGGTCCCGGGCTACGAGGTGGAGATCCGGGCCGAGGACGGGTCGGTGGTCGCCGACGGCGAGAAGGGCACGCTCTACCTGCGCGCCGACTCGCTGTGCACCGGCTACTGGTGCCGCACCGACGTCAACCGCCGGGTGTTCGAGGGCGAGTGGATGCGCACCGGCGACACCTACGTCCGCAACCCCGACGGCACCTACCAGTGCCTCGGGCGCACCGACGACGTCCTCAAGGTCGGCGGCATCTGGGTGACGCCGATGGAGGTCGAGGAGCGGCTGGTGCTGCACCCGTCGGTCGCCGAGGTGGTCGTCGTGGGTGTTCCCGACGACGACGGGCTCGACCGCACGGTGGCCTGCGTCGTCGCCGCGGAGGGCGCCGTCGTGGACCCGGAGGCACTCATCGCGTGGTGCCGGGAGGGCCTGGCGTCGTTCAAGAAGCCGCGGCACGTCCTGGAGATCGACGCCGTGCCGCGCACCGCGACGGGCAAGGTGCAGCGGTTCCTCGTGCGCGAACTCGCGGCGGCACGACTGTCGGAGGTCGTCGGCGCGCAGGCCTGAACGGGGCCCGAGGTCCGGGGACCTGCGGGTGCCCGGACGTTCTTGCGTCGCCGCCGTGTCCGATGGCCACGGTGTGTCCGGTGCCGTTCGTGGGAGAGGTGCGGGCCGCGATCGACCCTGGCGACCCCTGCGCGGGGCGCACACACTTCGGCCGCATCCGCGGTCGACCCTGGTGACCCCTGCGCGCCACGCGCACATCTCGGCCGCACCCGTGATCGACCGCGAGGACCTATGCGCGTCACGCACGGACCTCGGGTGGAGGTCCGGCCCGCGTGATCAAATATGCGAACTTCGGAGGCGAGTCGCATCGACGCTTGCGCGTGTCGTACCCGAAGTCGTGATCACGCTCGGAATTGGGGCGAACCCTCGACCGAACGGTGCGCCCTACGCCGGTGTTCCCGCGGCCGATGCGTTCCCCCACCAAAGTGGGCTCGTGCGGGATCGCCGCAGCCACTGCGTTCCTCCGCCGAAGTGTGTACGTCGTGCGCAGGTGTCGCCCTACCAAGGCGGCCCAGCCGCGGAACTGTGCGCGCCACGCACAGGGGTCGCCCCAACCGGACGTGCTCCCCGCCGGATTGTGCGCGTCACGCGTTAGATGCCGCCGCGATACGGCGGGTGTGCCGCGGACTGTGTGCGCCACGCACAGGGATCAGCCGGCGCGGCGCATCAGGACGTGGACGGCCACCAGAAGGCGCACGCCAGGTCGAGGTCGACCAGGTCGGGGTGCCGCCAGAACACCGCGTCGTCGCGGTCGAGCCGTCGGGGCGGGCGCGAACCCGTGGGGCAGTGCGCCTCGTGCGGGACGGGGGCGAGCCGCCCGGGGCGGGTGGCGGAACAGAACGAGCAGGTGCCGAACATCGGCCACCTCCGGCAATCGGGCCGTCGGTGGTGGACGACGACTGCGGGGCGTCCCGGGCTTCCTCGTCGAACCCGGCTGACACGGGATGGTGCCCGCGACGGCCCCGCTCGCTGCCGGATCGTGACGGCACGCACGGCGTGAGCGGCCCCACGGTTGCGACGTCGGCCGCGAGCCGGTCGCGCCGGCGCGGCAGGAGGGCGCACCGTTTTCCGTCGGTGGGCGGTTAGGCGTGGTGTGAGCCTCTCCGAGCCCCTCGTGCTGCCGTGCGGTGCGGTGCTGCCGAACCGCCTCGTGCGCGCGGCGATGACCGAGAGCATCGCCGGCCGCCACGGCGACGCGTCGCCGCGCCACGTGCGGCTGTACCGCGACGCCGCGGCCGGCGGGCCCGGACTGGTGATCACGGGCAACGTCATGGTGGACCGGGCGCACCTGGAGCGGGCCCGCAACGTCGTCGTCGACTCCTGGACCGACGATGCCGCGCTGCGACGGTGGGCGGAAGCCGCGTCGGGGGTGCCGACGATCGTGCAGCTCTCGCACCCGGGTCGGCAGACGACCCGTTTCGTCAACCCGCACCCGGTGGGGCCGTCGTCGGGACCGGCGGTGGCGCTCGGCGGGGCGTACGCGCGGCCGCGGGCGCTGTCGGTCGTGGAGATCGCCGACCTGCAGGAGCGGTTCGTCGAGGTCGCCCGCCGGGTGGTCGACGCCGGGTTCGCTGGCGTCGAGGTGCACGCCGCGCACGGCTACCTGCTCTCGAGCTTCCTCGACCCGACGACGAACCGGCGCACCGACCCGTACGGCGGCTCCCTCGAGAACCGCGCCCGGTTCCTGCTCGGCGTCGTCGCGGGGGTGCGGCGGGCGCTGCCGGCGACGGCCGTCGTCGCGGTGAAGCTCGACGCGCGGGACGACGACGAGCTCGTGGAGCTGGGCGGGTGGCTCGACGACGAGGGCGTCGACCTCCTGGAGGTCTCGGGCGGCAACTACGAGAAGCCCGCGATGGTGGGGCTGGACGCGTCGGGCGCGGACCTGGCCGGGGAGCACGAGTCGCCGTTCTGGAACTCCGCGGCCGCGCTGTCGGCCGAGGTGGACGTGCCGGTGGTCCTGACGGGCGGGTTCCGGTCGCGGACGGAGGTCGACGAGGCGCTGCGGACCGGCGTCTGCGCCGCGGTCGGGGTGGGCCGGCCGCTCGCCGTCCGACCCGAGCTCGCCGGTCGGTTCGTGCGCGGGGAGGTCGACACCCTCGACCGGCCGGCCCCGCGCCTCGGCGGACCGGCGCCGGTGCGGGCCCTGCTCGGTGCGGCGGTCGGCGCCGGGTGGCACCGCGTCCAGCTCGCCCGCGCGAGCCGGGGGAGGGGGCCCTGGCTGCGCCTGCCCGCCCTGGCCGCCGGGATCGACTACAGCGTCGGCGACTGGCTGCTGAGCCTCGTCGAGCGCCCGGCCCGGCTCCGGCGGGCGCGCCGGTTCTGACCGGGCCGGCACCCGCTCGACGGTCGGTCAGAGCGCCCGGGTCAGGTAGGCGCTGTGCGGGTCGTCGCCGTAGTCGCCGAACGGACCGCACGGCTCGAACCCGTATCTGGCGTACAGGGACCGCGCGGCGACGAAGAACTCGGTCGCGCCGGTCTCGAGGCTGAGCCGGGACAGGCCCGCGTTCCGCGCCTCCGCGAGGATGTGCTCGAGCACCAGGGCCCCGATGCCCGTGCGCCGCCGGTCGGGGTGGCTGCGCATCGACTTGATCTCGCCCTCGGTGTCGTCGAGGCGCTTCAGCGCGCCGCACCCGACCACCTCGTCGCCGTCGAGCACCGTCCAGAAGGTCACCCCCGGGGCCCGCAGGGCGTCAAGGTCGAGCGCGTGCACGCTGCCCTCGGGCGTGATCTCGCGCATGTGGTCGAGGTGGTCCTGCAGGAAGCGGGCGATCCGCGGTCCGCGGAGATCGTCGACGACGATCCTCATGGGGTGCCTCCGACTCGGGGGTGGACCGCGGACGCCCGCCGCTCAGAGCCCCAGCTGCGCCAGGGCGGACTCGGCCTGCGCCACGATCGCGTCGGGCCCGGTGACCTCGTCGGCGTCCGCGGCCTCGCCCATGTCGCCCGCCTGGTAGCGGGTCCACACCCCGGCGTGGATGCAGGCGGCGCGCCAGCGGGCGAACGCGATGTAGAAGTCGATGTCGGGCAGCTTCGCGCCCGTCGCCTGCTCGTAGCGGGCGATGAGGTCCTCGCGGGTGGGGAAGCCGCCGAGCTGCGTCGGGTTCGGCAACGCGGCCGGGACCTCGTCCCCGGGCTGCGACCACGAGACGAGGATGTGCCCGAGGTCGCAGTAGGGGTCGCCGATGGTGGCGAGCTCCCAGTCGAAGACCGCCGCCGCGGACCCGTCGTCGAGATAGGAGATGTTCCCCGTGCGGAAGTCGCCGTGGGCGATCCGGTTGGCGGGCGGCTCGGGGACGCGCTCGGCGAGTGCCTGGTGGGCGCGGTCGATCGCGGTGAGGTCCTCGACGGCGGACTGGTGCGCCTGCCGGTGCCAGCGCTTGAGCTGGCGCTCGACGAAGTTGCCGGGGCGCGCGAGGTCGTCGAGCCCGACCTCCGCGGGCTCGACGGCGTGCAGGGCGGCGAGCACGTCCATCGTCGACTCGCCGATGCGGCGCTTGACGTCGGTGGAGGTCACCCAGTCCGCGTCCTCGACACTGTTGAGCACGCGGCCGGGCGCGAAGTCCATGACGTAGAAGTCGACCCCGGCGACGTCGCGGTCGTCGCAGAACGCCACGGGTGGGGGCACCGGCACGTCGGTGGGGGCCAGGGCGGAGAGGAAGCGCCACTCGCGGCCCATGTCGTGCGCGGTCTCCAGCACGCCCCCGAGCGGCGGACGCCGCAGCGCCCAGGTGCGCCCGGCGTCGTCCGACACCCGGTAGGTCAGGTTGGAGCGCCCGCCCGTGATGCGCCGGAACACGGGCTCGCCGGACACGTCCGGGACGTGGTCGAGGAACCAGGCCACGGCCTCGTCGGGAACTCCGCTGTCTCCGCTACGGCTCAAGGGTCACCACGATCTTCCCGACCTGGGCGTTCGACTCCAGGTACTCGTGCGCCTCCACGATCGAGTCCAGCCCGGTGAACACCCGGTCGACCTGCGGCGCGAAGTCCCCGGAGCGCAGCCCGGCGCCCACGAACTCGCCCGCGCGGCGCAGCCGCTCCTCGTCGTGCGTCATCGCGAAGAGCGTATAGCTGCGCATCCACAGATCCGGCAACGTCTCGGCGGGGAAGATCGTCGGCTGCCCCGAGAGCAGGCCGTGGATCATGACGATGCCGCCGGCCGCGGTCGCACGGCACAGGTCGGCCACCCCGGGCCCCGCGACGGCGTCGAAGACGTGCTCCACCCCGCGGCCGTCGGTGATGGCGAGGACCCGGTCCACCAGGTCCTCCTCTCCCGTCGCGACGACGTGCGCCGCGCCGGCGTCGAGGAGCTGCTGCGCCTTCGACGAGGACCGCGACGTCGCGATCGGGATCGCCCCGACCCGGCGGGCCACCGCCATCGCCGCGAGCCCCACGCTCGAGGTGGCGGCCGTGATCAGGACGTGGTCGCCGGCCTTCAGCCCGCCGGTCTCGACGAGCCCGCCGTAGCCCACGAGGAACGGCATCCAGACGGCGGCGCCGTCGATCCAGGAGGTGCCCTCCGGCAGCGGGACGACCGCCCGCGCCGGGACCAGGGCCTGCTCGGCGTACACCGAGTAGTCGTTCATGGAGAAGCCCGGCACCACGCTGACGCGGTCCCCGACGGCGAACCGCCCGGGCGTGCCGACCGCCGACACCGTGCCGCTGGCCTCGTAGCCCAGCCCCGCGGGCAACCGCGCCTGCTCGATGTAGGTGCCGCGCCGGAACATCGACTCGGCGCGGTTGAGGCCGATCGCCGCGACGTCGACGACGAGCTCGCCGGACGCGGGCTCGGGATCGGGCACCTCCTCGATCCGCAGCACCGACGGGTCGCCCAGCTCGGAGAACCGCACCGCCCTCGTCATGACCGGTGATCGTGCCCGGCGTGGCGGGCTCCCGCACCCTCTTCCCGGGCGGGGGAGGCGGTCCTAGCGTGGTCGGCAGGAGGCAGCCATGACCACCATCGAACCGGCCCCTGCGGACACCGTCGCCCCCGACACCACCGACGAACCGGCCCTCCTGGCCTGGCTCGCCCGCATGCGTGCCGAGCATCCCGTCTGGCGCGACCGCTACGGGATGTACCACCTGTTCCGCCACGCCGACGTCCTCGCCGTCCTGCGCGACCCCGCCCGCTTCTCGTCGGACCGCAGCCGGCTCGCGCCCGCCACCGCCGCCGTGTCGCGCGGCATGCTCACCCAGATCGACCCGCCCGAGCACCGCCGGCTGCGCTCCATCGTCTCCACGGCCTTCACGCCGCGCCGCGTCGCCGACCTCGAGCCGCGCATCCGCGAGATCACGCGGGGCCTGCTCGACTCCCTTCCCGACGCCGGGTCGTTCGACCTGGTCGACGCCCTCGCGTTCCCGCTGCCCGTCACCGTGATCGCGGAGATGCTGGGCCTGCCCGAGGCCGACCACCCGCTCTTCCGAACGTGGGCGGACCGGTTGTTCTCCATGCAGGTCGACGACCCCACCGACCCCACGTTGGGCAGCCGCGTCGCCGAGGCCATGGCCGACATTCGTGCCTACCTCACCGCGCGCGTGCAGGAGCGGCGGACGACCCCGACCGACGACCTGGTCTCGGCGCTGGTCGCGGCCGGGCTCGACGACGAGGAGGCGGCCAACTTCTCGCTGCTGCTCCTGCTCGCCGGACACATCACGACCACGGTCCTGCTGGGCAATGCCGTGCGCACCTTCGCCGAGCACCCCGGGGTGTGGGAGGGCCTGCGCGCGGACCCGACCACGATCCCGGCGGCGCTCGAGGAGGTCCTGCGGCTGCGCAGCCCGTTCGTCATGACGGCGCGGGTCACCACGGAGCCGGTCGGGATCGCCGGGGTCACGATCCCGGCCGACCGGTTCGTGATGCCCTGGCTGCTGTCGGCCAACCACGACGAGGAGGCCTTCGCCGAGCCGGAGGCGTTCGTCCTGGACCGGGGGATCGGAGGTGGTGCGCAGACCGCCTTCGGTCACGGCGTGCACTTCTGTCTGGGGGCGCCGTTGGCCCGGGTGGAGGGGCGGGTCGCCCTGGAGGAGCTGACCGCCCGATACCACGCGCTGTCGCCGGCGACGGTCTCGACGGAGGCACTCCAGCCCTACCCGCGAGGGGTGCTCGGGGTGCGGCAGCTGCCGGTGAAAGGTGTCCGAAGCTACTGAAGGTGACCGGTTGCGGGCAGATTTTCACGGTGCGTCACACTGTCGCGCGTGACGACCGGGACCGCACCGCGCGTGCTCCTCGCGATGGCGTGTCTGGCCGCGCTGCTCGGCGGGGTCGCGGTGCTCTCCGGGGCGGTCCCGGTCCCGCCCCTGCCGGCCGCGGCCCCCGCGCCGCCGACCGTCTCGCCGGCCGCGGCACCCGAACTGCTCGCGGCCGCTCCCACCGGGGCGCGCGCCACGGTGCTGGCGGTGGCCGACCCGGTGACGGTCGACGTCCGCCTCGAGGACGGGCGGACCCTGCGGGTGCGGGCGCTCGGCGTCCAGCCGCCGGAGCGCTGCTACGCCGAGCAGGCGCAGCAGTTCGCCCGGAAGACGCTGGCCGGGCAGGCGGTGACCCTCGTCGGCGACGGGCGCTCGGACCGCTTCTCCCGCGCCCTGGCCTGGGTCTCGCTGCCGCAGGACGACTACGCCGTGCTCGCGGCGGAGGCCGGCACGGTGAAGGCCTACGCCGCCGACGCGCCACCGGAACGGATGCCGGCCGTCCGCGCCGCGCAGGACCGCGCGGAGCAGGCGCGGCGCGGCGTGTGGGGCGCGGAGTGCGCGGCACGCCGGTGAGCAGAAAAGGTCGTCCCCACGGCCTTTAGTGCGCACCCGCCCTGGGCACACTGCGGGAATGCTGCTCGCCGGGGTGCTGGTGGCCGTGGCGGCGGCCGCGAGCAACGCGGTCGGCTCGGTGCTGCAGCGGTCGGCCTCGCGCCACCACGACCCGTCGTCGGGATGGCGCGGGACCGTCGTCGGGCTGCTCCGTCGGCCCGCGTGGACGGCGGGGATCGCCGCGCACGTGCTCGGGTTCGCCCTCCAGGCGGTCGCGCTGTCGCTGACCCTGATCACCGTCGTCCAGCCGGTGCTCGTCGCCGAGCTGCCCTTCACCCTGGTGCTGGCCGCCCGGCTGATCGGGGCGCCGCTCGGCCGGCGGGCGTGGCTGGCCGTCGGGGCGATGGCCCTCGGCGTCGGGTCGTTCCTCGCGAGCCTCGACCCGCGCGGCGGCGGACCGCAGGCCGCCACGACGACGGGCTGGCTGGTGGGGACCACCGTCGTCGTGATCGTGCTCGCCGTGCTGGTGGTGCTCGGCCGGGCGGGCCGGGGCCGTGAGCGGGCGCTGTGGTTCGGGACCGCGACCGGCGTGACGTACGGGTTCAACGCCGCGCTCCTCGCGGGGCTCGGCCCGGCCTATGCCGAGGGCGTCCGCGGGGTCCTCGCGTCCTGGCAGTTCTACGGCGTCCTCGTCGGCGGGACCGTGTCGTTCGTCCTCCTCCAGCAGGCGCTGCAGGCCCACGACCTCATCTGGGCCCAGCCCGGGATCACGCTCGCCAACCCGCTCGTCGCGGTGCTGTGGGGGCTCACGGTCTTCGGCGAGCGGGTGCCGTTCGACCTGCGCCTGATCGGCGTGGTCGGCGGCGTCGCCGCGATCGTCGTGGGGACCGTGGTGCTCAGCCAGGTCGAGGAGGAGGTCGACGAGCTCGATCCGGGCTGACTCACAGCCCACGCACAGCCGGCGCTGGTCGTGATCATGCGCTCGGACCGCACCCTGGCAGCGTGGGATATCAGCGTGGCCTGTCCCTGCTCGACGGCTGGCTGCCGTGGACCGTCCAGGCGGTGGTGCTCGTCGCGCTGCTCGCCGTCCTCGCGCCGTTGGTCCTGGCCCGACGACAGGTCCGGGGCCGCTGGGTGCGGCTGCTCGCGGTGGTGGTGCTCGGGGTCGTCGGGGCGTTCGCCGTGCTGTGGGCGTTCGCCGGGAGCGGCCTCGCGTCCGACCCGGCGCCGGCGCTGCTGTGGGTGTGGGTCGGGCTGGCGGTCGCGGCCGTGGTGGCCGTCATCGTCACCTGGGGTCGCGCGCCGTGGTGGCGGCGCGGCCTGTCGGTGCTCGTGGTCCCGCTGTCGCTGGTGTGCGTGGCGGTCGTCGGCAACCAGTGGGTCGGCTACGTGACCACCGTGCAGGAGGGGTGGTCCGAGCTCGACGCCGGGCCGTTGCCCGACCAGGTGGACGCCGACGCGCTGCCCGGGATGATCGGACACCCGCGGCCGACGGGTGCCGTCGTCACGGTGTCGATCCCGTCGACCGCGAGCGGCTTCGCCCACCGCGACGAGGACGTGTGGCTGCCGCCCGCGTACTTCGCGGCCGGACCCCGCCCGGCGCTCGGCGCGATCATGATGATCGGCGGGGAGTTCAACACCCCGGCCGACTGGATCCGGGTCGGGAACGCCGTGCAGAGCGCCGACGCCTACGCCGCCGCCCACGGCGGCCTCGCGCCCGTCCTCGTGTTCGCCGACGCCGGCGGGACGTTCAACAACGACACCGAGTGCGTCGACGGGCCGCGCGGCAACGCGGCCTCCCACCTCACGAAGGACGTGGTGCCCTACGTCGAGCAGAGCTTCGGCGTCTCGTCCGACCCCCGCGCCTGGGGCGTGGTCGGCTGGTCGATGGGCGGGACCTGCGCGGTCGACCTCGCGGTGATGCACCCCGAGCTGTTCGACTCCTTCGACGACATCGCCGGCGACGCCGGGCCCGAGGTCGGCACGAAGCAGCAGACGATCGACCGGCTCTACGGTGGGAACGCCGCAGCCTGGGCCGCGTACGACCCGGCGACCGTCCTCGCCGCGCACGCGCCCTACGCCGACACCGCCGGGTGGTTCGACGACAGCTCCGACAGCGGCGGCGGCGGGTACGGCGGCTACCGCGGCGGGACCGGGCAACGCCCGCCCGGCGCCCGCCCGCCCGGGTCCTACCACCCGCCGTCGGGAACCTCCGGGATCGGCGGTCGCGGCGGCGGGGGAGCGACCGGCCAGGAACTGCCCGCGGCGCGGCAGCTGTGCGCCCAGGCGCAGACGCGGGCGATCGCGTGCACGGTGGCGACCCAGCCGGGCCGGCACTCGTGGCAGTTCGCGACGACGGCGTTCCAGCTGGTCCTGCCGTGGATGGCGGACCGGGTCGAGCACCCGGGGGTGGCGGCCTCGGCGGCGTGAGCACCTGGTGCCCCTGGCAGGAAAGTGTCACTGCTGTCACCGGGCGCCAGGAACGTCACATCGTCGGTCGGCCGGCGCGCGAGTCCGTCCGCGAGAGTGGCAACACGCAGGTTCGGCACCGCTCGGGCATGCCTGATGTCACCTTCGCGACGGGCGGACCGAGTCAGAGGTAGGTCACCTCGACGACGGTCACGACGCGGTCGCGTTCGATGACACCGAAGACGACGAAGGCCGTGCTCTCGTCCCCGATCACGGCGACGCGGAGCCCGGTGAGCGTTGTCGGCGAGTACGGCCTCCCGAGGTCCGAGGGTGAGAGCTCGAGGGCGACACGCAGTTCCGCGAACGCCGTGAGCAGCGGCGGTGGCATCGCCTCGAGGGCGGCGACGACCTCATCGACCAGCTGGACCCGGTACACCCGTCAAATGCCCGCCTTGCGGCGGGTCACCTCGAACGGCTCGTCATCCGGAATCGGTGCCTCGGTGACGATCTCCGCCCATCGGCGGACCGCAGCGCGGAACCGGTCGGGGTCCATCCACAGAATCGCGATGGCCCGGTAGTGCTCGACGGAAGCGTGGACCGGTGCGAGGTCGAGGGTGCGGCGCGCCTCGTCGAGGGCGGCCTCGTACTCGGCGAGGAAGCGGCTGCGCTCCGGCTCGGGCAGACGGTCCCGCACCTGGGCGGGTGACGCCCCGCGCGGCAGCGGCCCCTCCCCGGCGACCGGCTCGGCTGTCATGCCCCGCAGCGTAGCGACGCCCCCCGACACCGTGGGCCTGTTCGAGGACGTCAACGTCCGACCGGCCTCCGTCAACGCCGCGTCAAGAGCCCCTCCGCGACGAAGAGCTGCTCCTAGCGTCGGACCCGCATGATCACCGACGACCCCCGAGGACGGACGACGTGGACACGACCTGGCGTTCCAGCAGCTTCGCGAGCGGCACCGACCGCGTCGAGTGGCGGGTCGACGCGGGCAGCGTCGAGCTGCGCCACGGCGGACACGCCGAGCAGGGCACGCTCGTGTTGTCCCGTGCGGAGTGGCAGGCGTTCCTGGCCGCGGCCAAGTCGGGCCAGGCCGGCGCGATCGCCTACTGAGTCAGAGCACCAGCCGGGCCGTCATCTCGCGGCGGCTGGACACACCGAGTTTGGTGAACACGACCTTGAGGTGGTCCTGCACCGTGTGCGGCGACAGGTGCAGCGAGGCGGCGATGCCCCGGGTGTCGACGCCCTGCAGCACGAGCAGCGCCACCTCCTCCTCGCGGGCGGTGAGGCCGTGCGCGGCGAGGGCGAGCCGGCTCAGCTCCGCGCGGGACGTGGGCTCGACCGTGAGGACGACGTGGCCCTCCGCGCCCGGTCCGGACAACGGCGCGCTGCGCAGGCTGAGCCAGCGGCCCGAGGCGCCGAGGACCCGCGACTGCCCCGGGACCTCCTGACGACGGGTGCTCGCGACCACCGCGAGCATGCTCGCCGGGAGCTGCCCGTGCTCCCGGCCGCCGAGCTCGCCGATGGTCACCTCGGCGGCCGGGGTCAGGTGCGTGACCTGGTCGGTCCGGTCGACGACGAGGACCGCGGGTCCGGGGTCGGCGGCCGCGTGCACGACGTCGCGGTCGGCCCGGAACAGGCAGCGCTGGATCGCCTCGGCCACCACCGTGCTCACCACGCCCAGCTGGTCGCCCTCGCCGGCCGTGAACGGCGGGTCACCGGGACCCCGGTAGAGCGCGAGCGCGCCCCACATCGCCCCGCGGTCGGTGAACGCGACCCGGATCTCGTCGGTGAAACCGAACCGGGGCGCCATGAACTCGCGGTGCCGCCGGCAGCGGTCGGGGTCCCCGTCGGTGTCGACGGAGAGCACCCCGACCGGGGGCCGGCGCCGGGCGATCTCGCCGAACCCGTTGACGTCCGGCGGGCCGTACTCGGTGGCGGCGAACTCCTCGTCGCCGACCCCGAGGTCGCGGGTCTTCGAGGCCCACGTGATCAGGCCGGTCGTCGGGTCGGTGGTGGCGAAGCAGGCGAAGTCGAACGCCACGTGACGCGCGACGGCCGTGTAGACCGTGCGGGCCAGTGCGTCGCGGTCCGCGGCCACCGTGGGCATGCGTCGCAGTCGGTCGAGCAGTGCTCGGGATCCCCCCATGGCCACCATGCTGCGCCCGGAACCGGTGGGGGAGAACCCCAGGTTCCTGGGATGGGACCGGCCCGGCGGGCGCCGCAGGCTCGATGCCATGACCACGACGAACGCCCTCGAGTCCCGCCACCGCCACGACTCCCGCTGCTGGTGGGACCACCTGCAGGCCGGCTGGGTCTGCCCGCCCGTGACCCGGACGCCGGAGCGTCCCCCCGTCGACGTCCGCGACATGCTCGTCGTGCACACCGCCCTGCTCCGCGAGTTCCGCCTCGCGCCGGCCGCCGTCGGCCGGGTGGCTCTCGGGGACCGGCGCCGGGCCGCCGCCGTCGGGAAGCACCTGCGGCTGCTGTGCGACCTGCTCCACCACCATCACCAGGGCGAGGACGAGCTCCTGTGGCCGCCGCTGCGCGACCGGGTTCCACACGCCGCCCTCGCCCGCCTCGAGGCGGCCGAGGCGCAGCACGTGGAGATCGACGCCGCCCTCGACCGGGTCGCCGCGGCGCGCCGGACCTGGACCGCCACGGTCGACGCGGCGGGCCGGGACGCGCTGGTCACGACCCTGTCCGACCTGCACGGCCTGCTCGCCGAGCACCTCGACCTCGAGGAGCGCACCCTGCTGCCCCTCGCGGCGGTGCACCTCACCGAGGCCGAGTGGGCCGCGGTCGGGGAGGCCGGCGCGGCGGCGGTGCCGAAGCCCGTGCTGCCGCTGGTGTTCGGGATGTTCGCCTACGAGGGCGACCCCGAGGTGCTCGCGACGATGCTCGCCGCGGCTCCCGCGCTCCCGCGGGCGATCGTGCCGCGCATCGCGCCGCGCATCTACGCCCGCCGCGCGGTCCGGATCCACGGCACCGCGCGCCCCTGAGCGGCGTCGGCCCGGCCCGACGTCAGCCCACGGCCGTCCGCAGCGCCGTCACCATGCGTCCCCGGAAGGCGCGCATCGACGGCGCGGCCGGCACGTTCGCGTCGGCCCCGTGGTACATCGCGGGCTCGACGTGGAGCTCCACCGGCACCCCGGCGGCACGCAGCCGCCCGGCGTAGGAGACGTCCTCGTCGTGGAAGAGGTCCTGGTCGCCGACCCCGATCCAGGTCGGCGGCAGGCCCGCCAGGTCCCGACGACGGGCCGGCGCGGCGCCGTCGGGCACACCGGCCGAGCCCGCGGGGCGCCCCACGTAGGCCGTCCACGCGCGGCGGTTCATCCGCGCGTCCCACACGAACCGGCCGCGACCGCCGGGGACGCGGGCGAGCGCCGTCCGGTCGTCGAGCATCGGGTACTCGAGCAGCGCGAACGCGACCGGGCGGCCCTCGTCGTGCGCGCGGTGCACGGTGGCCGCCGCGAGTCCGCCGCCGGCGCTGGCCCCGCCCACGGCGATGCGGTCCGGGTCGACGCCGAGTTCGGCGGCGTGGTCCTGCAACCAGCGCAGGGCGACGACGCAGTCGTCGAGGTCGGCCGGGAACGGGTCCTCGGGGGCGAGCCGGTAGTCCACGCTGACGACCAGTACGCCCGCCTCCGCGGCGAAGCGGCTCGCGAGGTCGTGGTCCATGCCCGGGTGCCCCACGAGGTGCCCGCCGCCGTGGATCCACAGCAACGCACCGCTGGGGGTGGGCCGCGACCCGCCGTCGTAGAGGAGGACCGGGACTCCGCCCGGAACCGTCCGCTCCGTGACCTCCACGCCCGGCGCGACCGCCGTGTCCTCGCGCATCCGGGCGCGCAGCGCCGGGAGCACCGCCAGGGGCACCCGGGCGTAGGAGATCAGCAGCCGCGGGGTGCGCAGCTCGGGTGCGACCCGCGCGAGAGCACGCGCCGTCCCGACGGCCCACGTCCCCAGCAGGACGCCGAGGAGGGCGGCGACGATGCGCCTCACAGGACCTTGCCCGGGTTGAGGATGCCGTGCGGGTCGAGGGCGGCCTTGACCGCGCGCTGCATGGCGAGGTTCTCGGGGGACTGCTCGGCGACGAGGCCGTCACGCTTGAGGAGGCCGACGCCGTGTTCGCCGGTGACCGTTCCACCGAGGTCGATCGCGTCGGCGATGATCTGGTGGAACGCGGCCTGGGCGCGCTCGCGGGCGGGCTCGTCGCCGACGGGGGTGACCAGCAGCGGGTGCAGGTTCCCGTCGCCGGCGTGGGCGATGTTGGCGATGGTGGTGCCGGCCCGCTCGCCGATGGCCTGGATGCGCGCGAGCATCTCGGGCACCGCCGCGCGCGGGACGCAGACGTCCTCGGTGAGCACCGGCCCGAGCCGTTCGAGCGCGGGGTAGGCCAGGCGTCGGGCCGCGAACAGCGCGTCGGCCTCCTCGGCGTCGGCGGCGCGGGCGGAGAAGGAGGCGCCGGCGGCGTCGAAGTGCCGGATCATCTCCTCCGCCTCGGCCTGCCCGGCGGCGCCCGGCGCGTCGGAACGGCCGAGCAGCAGGACGTCGGCCTCGGCGGAGATGCCGAGGTTCTTCCAGTCGTCCACCGCCTGCAGGCACGTCCTGTCCACCAGCTCGAGCGCGCTCGGCGTCAGACCGGCGGCGGTGATCGAGGCGACCGCGCGGCCGGCGTCGACGAGGTTCGCGAAGTACCCGGCGACGGTCTGCTCGGGCGCCCGGGCGGGACGGAGCTTGACGGTGATCTCGGTGATCAGCCCGAGGGTGCCTTCCGAGCCGACCATGAGGCCCGCGAGGTCGAGGCCCGCGACGCCCTTGGCGGTGCGGCGCCCGAGGCGGACGAGCTCGCCGAGGCCGTTGACGACCTGGACGCCCAGGACGTAGTCCCGCGTGACGCCGTACTTGACGCAGCACATGCCGCCGGCGTTGGTGGCGACGTTGCCGCCGATGGTCGACCAGGGGCTCGACGCCGGGTCCGGCGGGTACCAGAGGCCCTGCTTCGCGCACTCGGCCCGCAGGTCGTCGTTGACGATCCCCGGCTCGACGACGGCGAGCCGCTCGGCCGGGTCGATCTCGTGGATGCGGGTCATCTGCTCGAGGCTCACCACGACGCTGCCCGCGACGGCGTTCGCGCCGCCCGAGAGGCCGGTGCCCGCACCGCGGGGGACCACCGGCACCCTGTGCTCCAGGCACGCCCGCACCACCGCCTGGCACTGCGCCGCGTCGAGCGGGCGCACGACCGCCGCCGGCAGCTCCCACGGCGCCCACTCCGCGTCGTCGTGCGCGTAGGAGGCGAGGACGTCGGGGTCGTCCACCACCCGGTCCGCGGGCAGCGACGCCCGCAGCGTGGCGACGACGGGTGCCGGGGCGACGGTGGTCATGGGGGCTCTCCGCGGCTCGGGAACGGGATCGGTCTCACGGTAACCCGACCCCCTGACGATCACGGTCCGCGAACGTCCGACGGTGACCCGAGGTCCCGGCCCGCCCGACCGCGGCCGCCGCGCGCTCGAGGGCTGCCGGCGAGGCAGGGGCGAGCGGCATGCGCACGTCCGGGGTCGCGATGCGGCCGGTCGCGTGCAGCAGGGCCTTCACGACGACGGGGTTGGGTTCGGCGAACAGGGCGGTCACCAGCGGCAGGAGCGCGTCGTGGTGGTCCCGGACGGCGGTCGCGCGGCCGGCGAGCCCGTCGGCGACGAGCGCCGCGAACCGGTCCGTGGCGACGTGCGCGGACGCCGCGATCGCGCCCCGCCCGCCGAGGAGCACGGTGGGGGCGATGAACGCGTCGTCCCCGGCGAGGACGGCGAAGTCCGGGGGAGCGGCGGCGAGTACGGCCGCGGTGTCGAGGTCGAGGGCGCCGGTCGCCTGCTTGAGCCCCACGATCCGCGGGTGGGCGGCGAGGTCCAGCAGCGCGGTCGCGCCCAGACCGCGCCCGGTCCGCGCCGGCACGTTGTAGACCACCAGTGGCACCGGGGACCGGTCGGCGACGTGGGTCAGGTGCGCGACGACCGCCGCCTCGGTGGGCCGCACGTAGTACGGCACCACGGTGAGCGCGGCGGTCACACCCGGCACGTCGGCGAGGGCGGCGTGCCGGGCGAGCGTGCTCCGGGTGTCGTTCGTCCCGGCCGCCACCATCAGCCCGGCGCCCCGCGCGGCCGCCACCTCGGCGCACACGCCGACCACGGCGCGCCGCTCCTCGGGCGTCAGCGACGTCGGCTCGCCGGTGGTGCCGAGGGCCACCAGGCCCCGCGCCCCGTCGTCGAGGACCTCGGTGGCGAGCCGGCGCAGCGCGTCGAGGTCGACCTCGTCGCGGGACGTGAAGGGGGTGACGAGCGGGACCCAGAGCCCGGCGGGATCGACCATGTCCGGACCCTGGCGCGCGGCCGCCGGGAGGAGAAGCGAGAAAAGCGAGGGGGAGCGTGAAGCAGGGCTGCAGGCCGGACGGTCGACGCGACCCCGTAACACGCCCGGCGCCGCCCCCGGGGCGAGATCGCTACGGTGGAGACGATGCCTTCCTCCTCGGGCCCCACCGTCACCCTCTGCCGGGGCTGCTGCTGCGGCACCGTCCGCAAGCACCCGGGGGTCGACCACGCCGGGCAGGTCGAGCGGCTGCGCGAGGGGACGGCCGGGGCGGGCCGGGTGAAGCTCTCCGACTGCCTCGACGCCTGCGCCCAGTCGACCGTCGCCGTGGTCTCGCCCTCGCCCGAGGGGCGGCGGGCGGGCGGGAAGCCGGTCTGGCTGCTCGGGGTGCTCGACCGCGACACCGAGGACGAGATCGTGGCGTGGGTGCACGCCGGCGGCCCGGGGGTGGCCGACCCGCCCGGGATGCTCGACCTCCGCGTCTTCACGCCCGCCCGGCGGATCCGCACACAGGTGCCCTGACGCGCACACTGGGCGGCATGCAGCGCGTCGCCGTCCTGACCGAGCCGGACCACGTCGTCCTGGAGGACCGGGAGATCCCGGAACCGGGTCCGGGGCACGTCCAGGTGCAGGTACGCGCGGTCAGCGTGTGCGGCTCGGACGTCCACTACTACGACCACGGGCGCATCGGCGGGTTCGTCATGCACGCCCCGCTCGTGCTCGGGCACGAGACGGCGGGCGTGGTGACCGCTCTCGGGCCCGGGGTGACCGCACCCGTCGTCGGGACCCGGGTGGCGGTGGAGCCGCAGGAGGAGTGCGGGCAGTGCGCGCAGTGCCGGCAGGGCCGCTACCACCTGTGTCCGTACATCCAGTTCTTCGCGACGCCGCCGGTCGACGGCTCGTTCGCCGAGTACGTCGTGGTGCCCGCCCACCGGGCGCACCCGGTGCCGGACACCCTGTCCGACGAGGCCGCCGCGCTCATCGAGCCGCTGTCGGTGGCACTGCACGCGGCGGCGAAGGCCGACATCGGCCCGGGCTCACGCGTGCTGGTCAGCGGGGCCGGGCCCGTGGGACTGCTGTGCCTGCAGGTGGCGCTCGCCCGCGGGGCGTCGGCGGTCGTGGTCACCGACGTCATGGCGCTGCGCCGGGAGGCGGCGACGGAGTACGGCGCGACCGCCGTCGTCGACGCCAACGACCACGACGCGGGCCTCGCCGTCGTCAACGCGGTGCTCGGGCAGGCCGACGTGGTGCTGGAGTGCACCGGCGTGCAGCCCGCCATCGACCTCGCGGTCGCGGCCACCGCGCCGGCCGCGACCGTCGTGCTCGTCGGGACCGGGGCGACCGTGACCCTGCCGCTGGACGTCGTCCAGGCCCGCGAGCTCGTGGTGAAGGGGACCTTCCGGTACGCCCACGTCTACCCGGCGGCGATCGACCTGGCGGCCACCGGCCGGATCCGGCTCGACGACATGGTGACCTCGCACCACCCGCTCGAGGACGCCGTCGGCGCCCTCCTCGCGGCCCGCCGGGACCCGATGGCGCTCAAGGCCGTGGTGCACCCGTCGTCGTGACCCGGCGGCCACGTGCCACCACCGCGAGCGAGACCAGCGCGAGGCCGCCGAGGACCCCGAACAGCACGCTGTAGGACACGGCGAGGGAGGCCACGGCGAGCACGGCGGGAACGATGAACCCGACGTAGGCGAGCGCGTAGAACACGGCGGTCAGCCCGGCGAGGTGGCGCGGGGCGGCCAGGCGCTGGACCTCGGCGAGGCCGCTGACCAGCGCGAAGCCGTAGCCGACGCCGAGGACGACGGCCGCGGCGATCGCGAGCACCACGCCCGGGGTCGCCGCGGTCCACGCCGCGAGCGCCATCCCGACGACGGCGAAGAGCGCGGCGACCATGCCACCCCGGGCGTCGTCGAACCCGAGCCGCTTCGCCAGCGACTGGGCGCCGACACCGGCCACGAGGGTCACCGCGGTCATGAGGGCCGCGAACGCGACGGCGTGGCCGGGGACGGCCGCGGCGACCAGGGACGGCAGCACCGCGTAGGCGATCCCCGCGCAGGTGAACACCCACGGCGCGACGGGTGCGACGACGGTCCAGAACTCGCGGTGCCCGCGGACGGGGATGCGGAGGTCGTCGCGGAGGCGTCCCGACGTGGGGGCGGCGAGCGTCTCCGCGGTCCGCACCGCGAGCAGGCCCAGCGGCACCCCGACGAGCACGTGCACCGCGTAGGAGAGGACCTCCGGGTACGGCGCCCACTGGGCGAGCACCCCGGCGGCGGCGGGCCCGAGCAGGAAGCCCAGGGTCAGCGACATGGCCGCGCGCGAGGCGCCGCCGGTGCCGGAGAGCTCCTTGATCCAGGTGGAGCCGACGGCCATCGCGACGCCGAGCGCGAGGCCCGCGAGCACGCGGCCGAGGAAGAGCAGCGGCACGGTGTCGCCGCCGAGGGCCAGCACCAGGCTGCCGGCGATCGCGAGCGGCGGCGCGGCGAGCATGAGCGGCTTGCGCCCGAACCGGTCGGACAGCGGGCCGCCGACGAGCATGCCGGGCACGATCCCGAGGACGTAGGCGCCGAGCAGCACGTCGACCGTCGCGGTGGAGAAACCGCCGAGCTCGCGGTACATCACCATCAGCGGCGTGAACTGGTTGCCGCCCCACGCGACCACGAAGAGCGCCAGCCCCACGGGGAGCCAGCTGGTCGAGCGCCCGACGACGGGTGCGTCCCGGTCCTCCAGGGTCGCGGTCATCGGGTGCGTCCTCCTCGGTGGGTGTCGTCCAGGTGGGTCACCAGCGCGGCGCGGAAGCCCTCGACGTCGGCCGCGGCGATGAGGTCGCGCAGGGTCCGGTGCTCGGCGAGCACCGACTCCGCGGCAGCGCTCCGGCCCCGGACGGACTCGGCGGTCATGCGCTGCTGGCGCTCGCGCAGGCTGCGGTAGAAGCCGGTGAGCAGCGAGTTCCCCCCGGCGTCGGCGATGAGCCGGTGGAACTCGGCGTCCGCCGCGACGAAGGCCGGCAGGTCGCCGTCGTCGTGGGTCTTGCGCTGGACCGCGATGGCGTCGTCGAGCTCGCCGACGAGGGCGTCGAGATCGTGCGGCCGGGCGGCGACGTCGGCGACGGCGTGCGTCTCGAGCAGGGCCCGGGCGTCGAGCACCTCGTCGATCTCGCGCGGGGCGACCGGGACCACGAGCGCGCCGCGCTTGGGGAACAGCCGCAGCCATCCCTCGACCTCGAGGCGCAGGAACGCCTCGCGGACCGGGGTGCGCGACACCGTGAGCACGGCCGCGATCTCGCCCTCGCTCACCATCCGGCCGCCCTCGAGCTCGCCGGTCAGTACCCGTTCCTTGACGTGGCGGTAGACGAGGTCGGCAGCGGAGCACGCAGAGGCACCACTGGTGGACGACATGGATACAAGCTAGCCGGGATGATCGATTGGTAGCAACCGAACGTGGTCGGGTGCACACGGTCGTCCGGTGGCGGCGACGGGCCGTCGCCGCCACCGGCGGGGGCCTACGCCCCTGTGCGCGCCACCAGCCCGGCCGCCTCGATCCCGGCGACGACGGCCTCCTCGTCGGCGAGGGAGGCGTCGCCCGACGCGCCGGCGGCGCCGATCACCTCGCCGTCCGCGTCGACGATGAAGACCCCGCCCGGCACCGAGAACACCTTCCCACCCGCGAGGGCGGCGACCGAGGTGAAGAACTCGGGGGAGTCGGACGCGCGCTGGGCGATCGCGCGGCTGTCCATCATCAGGCCGATGACGCCGTGGGCCTTGGCGATCGCGACGTCGGGTCGCAGGAAGCCCGACCCGTCGGCGCGGCCGAGCGCGACGAGGTGGCCGCCGGTGTCCAGGACCGCCACGGTGAGGGGCTTGTAGCCCGCCGACTCGCCGTGCTTGAGCGCCTCGGCGACGATGGTGCGGGCGTGCTCGTAGGTCAGGGAGCTCATGGCCCTTCCTTTCCCCGCGACGCGCCGCGTCATCCACCGTCCCGCGAGCCGGGCCGACTCCGGGAGATACCGTGGGACGCATGGACCCGACGATGCCGGCGGGGGCTCCCACGCCGACACCGCCGAGAGGTCTGCGCAGCCTGCAGGCACGGATGCTGGCCGGGCTGACCGAGGCCGTGCTGGTCACCGGCCCCGTCCACCCCGGGGGCGAGGAGATCGTGCACGCCGCGAACCCGGCGGCCGCGCGGCTGCTGCCGGGCCTCGTCGTCGGGACGGTCGTCGCGGACGCGGGGTACGACGCCCTCACCGACGCGCTCGTCCGGGCCCGGCCGGGCTTCGAGGCCGAGATCGACGGCCGCGTCCTCGCGGCGCGGGCGGTGCGGCTCGACGAGGACGGCGCGGTGGTCGACGCCCTCACCTGCTGGTACCTGCGTGACGTCACCGAGGAGCGCCGGGGGTCGGCCTCGCTCGTGCGCGCCCAGGCCCGGGCCCAGTTCCTCGCCGAGGCCGGCCGTGCACTGCACGGCGTGCTCCACCTCGACCGCACCCTGCGCACCGCCGTCTCCCTCGCGGCGGGCGTCCTCGCGCCGACCGTGCTGGTGATGCTCGCCGACGGCTCGGACACCGTCCGGTGGGCCCGCGCCGACGGCGGGGAGAGCCGGCCGCACACCGGGGAGCTGACTCGGACCGCGCTGCGCTCCGCCCCCCGGCTGCACGAGGCGCTCGTCGGCCGCGCGCCCGTCGACCCGTGGGTGACCGTCGAGCTCGCCGAGCTGCCGGTCTGGAACGAGCGGCCGGCGGGCGAGGTCGTGGTCGTCCCGGTGCCCGGCGCCCTCGTGCAGGGCGTGCTCGTCCTGGTGGGCCCGGCGGCCGACGCCGACGCCCTGCCGCTGGGCGAGGAGTACGCCGTCCGCGTCGGCACCGCGCTCTCGGCCGCCGCGCTCTACCGCGAGCAGGCCCACCTCGGGCACGTGCTGCAGGCGAGCCTCGAACCGCCGCCCCTGCCCTCCGACACCGCGGGCGGCCTGCTCGTCGGCAGTGCGTACCGCCCCGCCCGGGAGAGCCTCCGGGTGGGCGGCGACTTCTACGAGGTGCTGCCCCGCACCGACGCCGGCCGCACCCCGTTCCTGCTGGGCGACGTGTGCGGCAAGGGCATCGAGGCCGCCGTGCTCTCCGGCCGCGTCCGGCAGTCGCTGCACGCGCTGCGACTCGTCGAGCAGGACCCGGCGACCCTCCTGCGCCTGCTCAACGTCGCCCTGCTCGATGCCGCCGACCTCGACGCCCCCGGCACCCCGGGGGCGGCGGTGGCCATGCCGCGCTTCGCCACGATGGTGCTCGGCGACGCGGCGGGCCTTCCCGACGGCGGGTCGCGGCTGCGGCTGGCCACGGGCGGCCACCCGCCGCCCTACGTGCTGCGGGCGGACGGTCGCGTCGAGGAGGTCGACGTCGCGGGCTCGCTCGTCGGCGCGCTGCGGGACGCCGAGGTCGGCGCCGCGGAGGTCGTGCTCGCCCCGGGCGACACCTGTCTGCTCTACAGCGACGGTGTCACCGAGGCGCGTGGTGGGCCCACCGGCCGCGACTTCTACGGCGAGGAGCGCCTCGAGGCCGCGCTCGCCGGCTGCGTCGGGGCCCCGCCCCAGGTGATCTGCGAACGCGTGCTGCAGCTGCTCGGCGGCTGGCTGGGCGGGCGGGACCACGACGATGTCGCGCTGCTCGCCCTGCAGGCGCCCACCGGGAGGCGCGCGTGACCGCTCCGACGACGTCGACGACCACCCTCCGCGCGGAGTACCTCGACCGCCTCGCCGCCTCCGACGAGGAGGGCGCGATCGCGGTCGCCCTCACCGCGCTCGACGCCGGCCTGGACGTCGAGGACGTGCTGCTCGACGTCGTCGCCGGGGCGCAGCGCGAGGTGGGCGAGCGCTGGGCGGCCGGCACGTGGACCGTCGTGCAGGAGCACATCGCCACCCACATCTCCGAGCGCGTCGTCTCGGCCGTCACCCGGCACCGCCCGGCCGACCCGCCGACCGGCGTCGGTCGGATTGCCGTCGCCTGCCTCGACGGCGAGTGGCACGCCCTGCCCGCCCGCCTGCTCGCCGAGGTGCTCGCCCGGCACGGGTGGGAGGTCACCTTCCTCGGCTCCAGCGTGCCCGCCGCCCAGCTCGCGGTGCATCTGCACGAGACCGGGCCCGACGTCGTCGCGGTCTCCAGCTCGCTGCCCTCCCGCCTGCCGGCGGCCCGCCGCATGGTCGAGGCCTGCCGCGCGTCCGGCGTCCCGATCGTCGCCGGCGGCGCCGCGTTCGGTCCGGCCGGGGAGTGGGCCACCGCGGTCGGCGCCGACGGCTGGGCCCCCGACGCCCGCGCCGCGGCCGCCCTGCTCGCGGGCACCCTGCCCCGGCGCGACGACGGGCGCGTCGACGACGCCTCCCGCGAGGAGGAGTCCCTGCTCCGGACCCGTCGTCCGGAACTGGTCGCCTGGCTGGCCGCGCGCGTGCGGGCCGGGTACGGCACCGACCCGCTCTCCGACGACCAGCTGACCGACGACCTCGGCCACCTCGTCGACTTCCTGGCCGCCGCCGTCTACGTCGACGACCCCGGGCTGCTCGCCCGCTTCGTGCGCTGGGTCGGCACCGTCGCCGTGCCCGGCGGGCTGACCCGCGAGGAGCTGCGGCCCGCGGTCGACGACCTCGCCGCCCGCCTCGCCGACTCGCCCCGCACGGCCACGCTGCTCCGCTCCGAGCCCGTGCAGGAGGCGTGTTCCGGGACGGGCGTGGCATGAGCCCGGAGGCGCCGGAGTTCGCGGTCCGCACCGAGAAGGAACAGGTGCCCGACGTCGGGCCCCGGGTCCTCCTGGTCGTCGCGGGCGACATCGACTACACCCACCACGAGGCGCTCGAGGCCGCGATCGACCACGAGATCGCGCGGGCGAACGCGCCGCTCGACCTCGTCGTCGACCTCGCCGCCGTGCCCTACTGCGACTCCTGCGGCATGCGGGTGCTGCTCGGGGCCGCACAGCGCATCGACGCCGCCGGCGGGTCGTTCGGGCTGCGCGGCGTCCACGGTCAGGTCGCGCGGGCACTGCGGCTCACCGGCCTGGACCGGGTGCTCGGCGTCGCCGGGTCGGGTTGAACCGGCCGGACGACGGGTGATCTAGTCCGACGTATGACCACGTTGCCCGAAACCCTGGAGACCCTCGCCGTCGACCGGCCCGCCGAGCACGTCGCCCGGGTCTCGCTCGTGGCGCGCGCGATGTCGCCGACCTTCTTCGCCGAGCTGCCCCGGGTCATGGCGGCCCTCGACGCCGATCCCGACACCCGCGCGATCGTCGTCACCGGCGTCGACGGCCGGTTCTCCTACGGCCTGGACCTGATGGCCGCGGCCGGCTCGCTCGGTGGCGTGCTGGGCGATCCGAGCGCGAAGAACCGCGAGTGGTTCCTGCGCCACGTCCGGGAGCTGCAGGGCTCGATCACCTCGGTCGCCGACTGCCCCACCCCGACGGTCGCCGCGATCGAGGGCTGGTGCGTCGGCGGCGGCGTGGACCTGGTGACCGCCTGCGACGTGCGCCTCGCGAGCGCCGACGCGCTGTTCTCGGTGCGCGAGGTCCGCATGGCGATGGTCGCCGACATCGGGTCGCTGCAGCGTCTCGTCGGCATCGTCGGCGACGGGCACCTGCGTCAGCTCGCGCTCACCGGCGACGACGTCCCGGCCGCGGAGGCCGAGCGGATCGGTCTGGTCAACCGGACCTTCGGGTCGGCCGAGGAGCTCGCCGCGGGGGCCCTCGAGCTCGCCGGCCGCATCGCCGCCAACTCCCCGCTCGTCACCCGGGGCATCAAGGACGTGCTCGACGCCGAGCGTGCGCCCCGCGTCGAGGCGGGCCTGCGCTACGTCGCGGCCTGGAACGCGGCGTTCCTGCCCAGCGCCGACCTGCAGGAGGCGTTCACCGCGTTCGCCGAGAAGCGGCCGCCGAAGTTCGCCTAGAACGTCCCGGCGGGCCCCGACGGGCCGGGCACCCGGACCACGGTGCGCGTCCCGGGGCCCGTCGTGTCCAGGGAGAAGGTCCCGCCGACCCCCTCGACGCGCGCCCGGGTCGAGGCCAGCCCGATGTGACCGTCGGCCAGCCGGGTCGCGAGCACCGCGGGGTCGATCCCGACCCCGTCGTCGGCCACCTCCAGCGACCGTCCCCCGGGACCGTCGTGCAGCGCGACCGTCACGTGCGCCGCCCGGGCGTGCTTCGCGACGTTCGTCAGCAGCTCACGGGCCACCCCGAACAGCAGCCGGTCGTGCGGCCCGGACGGCAACGTCCCGCCGTCCACGGTCACCGCGAACCCGGCCTGCGCGGCCGCCCGTTCCGCGACCCGCCGCACCGCCACCACGAGCCCGGCCTCGTCGAGCACGTAGGGGTGCAGCGCGAACACCACCTCGCGGATCTCCCGGATGCCTGCGCGCAACGCGTCGTCGGCGGCCTCGGCGCCGTCCAGCTCGTCGAGCTCCTGGCCGGCCACGAGCAGCGTCTGCAGCGCGTGGTCGTGCAGGTCCTCGGCGAGCCGTCGTCGCTCCCGGGCCTCGGCGTCGAGCGCCTGGGCGGTCAGCGCGTCGGCGTCGGCGAGCAGGGCACGGATGCGGGTGGCCCGGCGGGCGAGGACCACCGACAGCAGGAACGTCGCCACCGCGACGAGCGTGAGCACCGCGGCCTCGGCGGCGAGGGTGGTGACCTCGATCGCGGGCCGTTCGATCGCCGCCGTGAGGACGAACGACGCGAGGGTCGCCACCCCGACCGCCGCGGAGAGCGCGGGCCGGTACCGGAACGCCGCCATCACGGGGATCACGACGTAGGCCAGCGTCGGCAGGGTCCCGCCGCCCCCGGCGAGCAGGGCCAGGACCGTGATCGCGACGAGGTCGGTCGTCGTCGCGACCAGCCCCGTCGTCGGTGCCACCGGCCGCCGCGTCACGCGCGTGAACCAGCCGACGGCGAACAGCCCGTAGGCGGCCAGCACCACCCAGAACCCGACGCCCTCCACACGCGTCTGGTCGAGCGCGCCCGTCACACCGAGCAGCGCCACCAGGCCGAACCGCAGCAGGCTCGTCGTCCGCGAGGCCTCGGCCTGGAACTGCGCGAGCGCCCGCTCGGCCGGCGTGCTCACTCCAGCAGCCCGCGCCGCATCGCCTCGGCCACGGCCGCCGCCCGCTCGGTGACCTCGAGCTTCTCGTACATCCGCTGCACGTGGGTCTTCACGGTGCTCGGCGCGACGTAGAGCTGCTTCGCGATCGCCGGGGTCGTCAGTCCCTGCGCCATGAGCCGCAGGATCTCGGTCTCCCGCTCGGAGAGTGCCGGTCCTCGGTCGGCCCGGCGGTGCCGGATCTCCCCGGCCAGCCCGGCGGCGAGGTCCGCGGGCAGCACGGTGCCGCCGTCGGCCGCCGTCCGGACCGCCTCGACCAGTTCCCGACGACGGGTCTCCTTCGGCAGGTAGCCCGCCGCCCCCTCCTCGAGGGCGCCGTACACGAGCGTCGGGTCGGTGAACGCCGACAGCACGACGATGCGCGTGGCCACGCCGTCGCGCGCGGCGCGTCGGACGATCTCCGTCCCGTCGAGCCCGGGCATCCGGTGGTCGACCAGCGCCACGTCGGGGCGGTGCTCGACGATGGCCGCCAGCGCGGCGTCCCCGTCCTCGGCCTCCCCGACGACGTCGATCCAGCCGCTGCCGGTCAGCGCGCGGACGACGCCGTCGCGGTACATCTCGTGGTCGTCCGCGACGACCACCGTGATCTTCTCGCGGCTGTCACGCACTCGCCCAGAACTCCGTCGCGACCTCGAGCCAGCGCTCGGCGGCGTCGACGTGGGGACCGTGACCGGATTCGGCGAACATCTCCGTCCGCGCCCGGCCGCCCGCCTGCTCGTAGCGGGCGAGCACCTCGCGGATCTGCGACACCATCGGCTGCGGGGGGAACACGTCGTCCCCGGGCCAGCCCGGCACGATCCCGACCTGCCCGAGGGTGCCGAGCTCCAGCATCGAGCCGTCGGCCACCACCACGTCCCGGGTGCCGTGCGTCCACAGCACGGGCGGCTTCGGGTCCAGCTCGGGCAGCCACGACCAGTCGCAGTACTTCGGCGACAGCGCGTTCAGCAGGCCGCGCGTGCCGGGGGCGGCGCCGGGCCAGTTCTCCGAGGTCGTGGCGTCGCCGGGGTAGCCGTCGTCGCCGATCTGCGACAGCAGGATCTCGTCGACGAGCAGGTCCTCGCGCTCCTGGGGCAGCCGGAAGTCGGGTGACCAGTAGGTGCCGGCCATGACGTTGCGCGGGCTCAGCGCGTCGTCGCCGGAGCGGTCGCCCTCGCGCAGCTTCGCGACGAACTGCTGGTTGGCGACTCCCGCGCCCGACCCGGCGAAGTCCGCGAAGCACGGCCGCCCGTCCGCGAGCGTGCCGCCGTAGCCGTGCGGGCTGACGGGATCGAGGAACAGCAGGCTCGCCACCGGCCGCTGCCGCGCGACCAGCGCGATCGCCGCGCCCGCCGTCGACCACCCGACGAGGTGCGGGCGCTCGATCCCGAGGGTGTCGAGGTAGGAGACGAGGTCGTCGGCCCAGTCGCCGAGGCCCCGGGTGGCGTCGATCGGGGCCGGTTCCGTGCGCCCGAAGCCGCGCATGTCGGGGGCGAGGAACCGCCACCGGTCGCTCGCCGGCGACATCAGGTGCTCGAAGAACCGGCCGGTCGACAGGTTGCCGTGCACCAGCACGACCGGCTCGCCGTCCGCCGGGCCCGACGTCAGGTGGTGGATGCGGATACGGGCCTCGACGGTCCCGGCCTCGACACCGGGGAGCAGCTCACTCATGGTGCCCGGGACGCTAGTGCCGCGCGGCCGTCCGCGGAACGACCTTCATGACGACGGGTGTGCCCGTGCCGGTGCCGCTGCGCGTCGCACACAGTCCGTCCGTGGACGCGAGCGATTCCGGGGACTCCTGCGCGTCGCGCACACACGCCGCTAAGTGACACGACCGGTCTGGGGGAGTCCTCCGCGCCGCGCACACAGTCCGCTGGGCGCCGGGACCGGTCTCGCGGAGTCCTGCACGCGGCGCACACGATCTGCCGGGCGACGCGAGCGGTTCCGCGGACTCCTACGCGTTGCGCACACATTCCGCTCGGCGACCCGGCCGGGTGCGGAGATTCCTCTGCGTGGCGCACGCACCGGGACGAGCGCACGCCCCCCTCCTCATGATCACGTCGAGTGGACGCTCAGGGCTGATGTCGATCTTCGGAACAGCCATGACGGTCCACTCGACGTGATCTTGAGGGCCGGTCCAGGAGCCGACGCCGCCTCGGCCGAGAACGGTGTGCGCGGCGCGCAGGGGTCTGCAGACCCGTGTCCGTGGGGGAGCGGATTGTGTGCGCGGCGCGCAGGGGTATGCAGACCCGTGTCCGTGGGGGAGCGGATCGTGTGCGCGGCGCGCAGGGGTATGCAGACCCGTGTCCGCCGGGGGGGCGGATTGTGTGCGCGGCGCGCGGAGGTCTGCAGACCTGTGTCCGTGGTGGAGCGGATCGTGTGCGCGGCGCGCGGGGGTCTGCAGACCTGTGTCGGTGGGGGAGCGGATTGTTTGCGCGGCGCGCACCCGCCGTCGGGAAGGACTCAGCCGAGGGGGACCCGGGCGAGGATCCCGTCGACGTCGACACCCGGGGGGAGCGTGCCGAAGGCGGCACCGTGCTCGCCCGCCACGCGCGAGCCGACGAACGCGTCGGCCACGGCGGCCGGCGCGTGTCGGACCAGCAACGACCCCTGCAGCACGATCGCGAGACGCTCGGCGAGCCAGCGGGCGCGGTCCTCGGCGACGTCGCGGAGGTCGTCCTGGACGGCCTTCCACGCCGCGTCGAGCCGGTGGTCGGCGCCCGCGGCGAGCTCGACCTCGGCGCGGTACGCCTCGACGGCGGCCGGCTCGCGGGCGAGGACCCGGAGCAGGTCGAGCGCGTTGACGTTGCCCGAGCCCTCCCAGATCGAGTTGAGCGGCGACTCGCGGAACAGCCGCGGCATCCCCGACTCCTCGACGAACCCGTTCCCGCCGAGGCACTCCAGCGCCTCGCCGACCACCGCGGTCTGACGCTTGCAGATCCAGTACTTCCCGAGCGTCACCCCGATGCGGCGGAAGGCGGCCTCGTGCTCGTCGGTCGCGGCCCGGTCCTGGGCGCCCGCGAGGCGCATCGACAGCGCGACCGCGGCCTCCGACTCCACCGTCAGGTCCGCGAGCACCGCGCGCATCAGCGGCTTGTCGATCAACGCCGACCCGAACGCCGACCGGTGCCGGGCGTGCCACACGGCGCGGCGCACGGCGTCACGCATCCCGGCCGCCGAGCCGAGCGCGTTGTCCAGGCGGGTGCAGGCGACCATCTCGATGATCGTGCGGACCCCGCGGCCCTCGTCGCCGATCCGGAACCCGATCGTCCCGTCGAACTCCGGCTCCGACGAGGCGTTCGAGCGGTTGCCCAGCTTGTCCTTGAGGCGCTGGATCGCGAACGGGTTCCGGGTGCCGTCGGGGAGGATGCGCGGCACGAGGAAGCAGGTCACGCCCGCGGCGGTCTGCGCGAGCACCAGGAAGACGTCGCACATCGGCGCCGAGGTGAACCACTTGTGGCCGGTGAGGGTGTAGGTGCCGTCGGCGTTCGGGGTCGCCGTGGTCGTGTTCGTGCGGACGTCCGAGCCGCCCTGCTTCTCGGTCATCCCCATGCCCGCCAGCAGCCCCGCCTTCGACGACGGGTCGGTCAGCCCCGGCTGGTAGCTCCGGGACATCAGGCCCGGCCCGTACTGCGCGAACAGCTCGGGCGCGGCCCGCAGCGCGGGCACCACCGCGTGGGTCATCGACACCGGGCAGCCGTGGCCGGCCTCGGCCTGCGACCACACCAGGAAGCCCGCCGCCCGCGCGACGTGCTGCCCCGGGCGGCCCTCCCACACGGCCCCGGCGAACCCGCGGTGCACGGCCTCGCCGAGCAGCGCGTGGTAGCCGGGGTCGTAGTCGACCTCGTCGACGCGGTTCCCGACCCGGTCGTGCGTGAGCAGCCGCGGCTCGTTGCGGTGCGCGGCGTCCGCCCACTCGCGAACCTCGGCGCTGCCCACCCGACGGCCCGTCTCGTGCAGGTCGTCGAGCGACCAGCCCGCGCCCTCCCGCTCGAGGGCCTCGAGCAGGGGCGGGTCGGCGGCCGCGTCGAACCCGACGAGGTCGGGGGCCTGGTTCGTGACGACGTGGGTGGGCGCCATGGCCCGATCCCACCACGGTCGGCTACCCGTGGGTAGGGGTGTCAGGTGACGAGGGCGAACACCGCGGCGGCCACGGTCAGCACCCCGAGGGAGACGAGCGTGCCCACGACGTCGGTCCGAGGCTGGGGCGTGTCGGACGCGGGTTCGAGCCAGCGGCCCAGGGCCCGGGTGACGACGGGCATGACGACCCACGTCAGCACGCTCACCGACGCCACGTTGCCCACCAGCAGGGCCGCCCAGAGCGGGGCCGTCGGCCACAGCGCGGCGAGCCCGAGGGTGAGCAGCACGACCGTCGGGTAGAGCCCGACCAGCACCGACAACGCCGTCTTCCAGGACGGCGTGACCGGGCCGGGGGCACCGGTCGTCGGGAACCAGCTGCCGAAGGAGGCCGGCACCCGCTGGAGCCGGAAGTCGCGGAACCGTTCGCTCTCGCCGATCAGGTGGGCGCGCTCCGGGGAGTCGAGCCAGGTCTCCAGGTCGTGCTCGGAGGCGAACCGGGTCACCGCGACCCAGTCGTCCTGCACGCCCGCGACCGGCGGGTGCAGCTCGGTGCCGCGGTGGCCCGGGGACCGGCGCTCGGCGTCGGTCATCCGCTGCTGCCAGGCGAGGAAGGCGGCCTCGTCGTGGACCGGGACGTGGTGGGCGACGACGACCGTGACCAGGTCGGTCGCCCGGTCGGTGGTCGGGTCGGCGCTCATCAGTAGGGGTGGCGGTCGGGGACGGTCAGGTACTCCTCGTACACCGCCGCCCCGAGGTCCGGGCGGAGCTGCTCGATCTTGATGCGGCGCTCGTTCAGGGGCCGCTGGAAGTCCTCGTACTGGAACTGGTCGTCGAAGCCCGCCCCGCGCGTGGCCTCGAGGTCGTTGGCGAAGTAGACGGCGTCGCAGCGGGCCCAGTAGATCGCGCCCATGCACATGGGGCAGGGGATCCCGCTGGTGTAGACCTCGGTGCCCATGAACATCCGGGCCCGTGCCTCGACGACGTCCGCGGAGCCCTCCGGGCGCGGGACGAGGGCGAGGTGGCCCTCGGCGCGCTGCTCGGGGGCGATCGTCGGGGCGTAGGGGTGCAGCACCGTCGCGGCCTTGCGCAGCATCTCGACCTCGGCGTGCGCGGTGACGTCGCCGGTGAGCAGGACCCGGTTCTGGCCGCGCGCGACGATCTCGCCGTCCTTCGCGAGGACGGCGCCGAACGGGCCGCCCCAGCCCTTGCGCACCGACTCCGCCGCCAACCGGCAGGCCTCCGCCATCAACTCGTCGTGGGTCATCCCGGGCCTCTCGCCGTGGTCCGCGGGGTTGCGGACGCGGCGGAACGTTAGGCCGGATGCGGATCTGCAGATAGCTCGAATGGACTAACGAGTGGTCTCGGATCGGCTACGTGCTCAGAGGATCTCGAGCGGTCGCTTGCGGTCCGGGGGCGGGAAGGCGGCGTCGAGGTCGGCGAGGTCGTCGTCGGTCAGGTGGACGTCGAGGGCACCGCGGTTCTCGGCGATCCGCGCCGGCGTCGACGTCTTCGGGATCGCGATCGTGCCGGGTCGGCGCAGTACCCAGGCCAGGGCGACCTGCGCGGACGTGGCGCCGTGCCGGTCCGCGACGGCGCGCAGGGTCGGTTCCCCGAGCAGCCGCCCCTGCTCGACCGGCGAGTAGGCCATGACCGGGATCCCGTGGTCGGCGCACCAGGGCAGGAGGTCGTACTCGGGACCGCGCCGCGTGAGGTTGTACAGGATCTGGTCGGTGGCCACGGCCGTGCCGGAGGCGAGCCCGTAGAGCTCCTCCAGGTCGTCGGTGTCGAGGTTGCTGACGCCCCAGGCCCCGATCTTCCCGGCGGCCTGCAGTTCCTCGAACGCGCTGACGGTGTCGGCGAGGGGGTACCGCCCGCGCCAGTGCAGCAGGTAGAGGTCGATCCGGTCGGTCCGCAGCCGCCGCAGGGCGCGCTCGGCGGCCTCGACGGTCCCTCGCCGCGAGGCGTTCGAGGGCAGCACCTTGTCCACCAGGAACGCCTCGTCCCGTCGGCCCGCCAGGGCCTCGCCCACCAGCTCCTGGGCCCCGCCGTCGGCGTACATCTCGGCGGTGTCGATGAGGGTGATGCCCTCGTCCAACGCCGCGTGCAGGGAGGCGATCTCGTCCCGACGGCGGGACGGGTCCTCCGCGTAGTGCCAGGTCCCGGCCCCGAGGACCGGGACCGGCGTGCCGTCGGGCAGGGGTGTGGTCGGGATGCTCATCGCTCCGGGGTGCCTCCGGGCGCGCAGGTCCAACCCGCGATCCCCGAGGACCGGCCCGGGGGCAGGAACCGGTGTCGGCGACATCGGTCCCGTGGGGTGGTGCGCGAGGATCCGAACATGCCGAAGGCCCACGACCACGACGCCGGCGGGGACGCCGACACACTCGCGGCCAAGCAGGAACTGCGCGAGCACGTGTGGGCGCGTCTGTCCGAGGAGAAGCAGGCGCGCTTCCCGGGCGCACGTAACCGCATCCCGAACTTCGTCGGGGCGGAGCAGGCGGCCGAACGGCTCCGGGATACCGACGTCTGGCGGAACGCGCGGACGATCAAGTGCAACCCGGACTCGGCGCAGTGGCCCGTGCGGCAGCGGGCGCTCGAGGACGGCAAGACGGTCTACATGGCGGTGCCCCGCCTCGCGGAGGAGAACCCCTTCTTCCTGCTCGACCCCGACGACCTCGGCGGCCGCACCCCGCGGCAGGCGTCGTCGATCAAGGGGGCGAGTGCGGCCGGGCGGACGGTCGCGGTGGAGGACCTGGAGCCGGTCGACCTCGTCGTCGCCGGCTGCGTGGCGGTGACGGAGGCGGGCGCGCGGCTCGGCAAGGGCGGCGGCTTCTCGGACCTGGAGTACGCGGTCGCCTTCGCGGCGGGGCTGATCCGCACCGACACGCCCGTCGTCACGACGGTGCACGAGCTGCAGGTCGTCGACGCGATCCCGACCGTCGCGCACGACGTCACCCTGGACCTGGTCGTGACCCCCGGACGCACCCACCGCTGCCGTCGGGAACCCCGTCACGATCCCGAGATCGTCTGGACGGAACTGACCGAGGAGAAGATCGGGAAGATCCCGCTGCTCGCTTCCCGCAGCCGCATGCGCATGGCACGGTGAGACCCGGGTCACGCACCGACTGCTACTCGATGACGAGGAGACAGACCATGGCCGACGCACCCTCGATGGCGGAACTGCTCGGGGACGACACCCCCAAGAACTGGGGCAAGTGGGGTCCGGACGACGAGGTCGGCGCGCTCAACTACCTCGACGCCGCGCAGGTGATGCGGGGTATCGCGAGCGTCAAGGACGGGCAGGTCTTCACCCTGCAGTGCCCGATGGGACTCCCGCACGGCGACCCGGTCTTCCCGGGCCGCACCGGGGTGGAGCGGGAGATGGTCTACGACCAGAACTCGTTCAAGGAGGGCGGCAACGGGCCGAAGTTCCCGGGGGGCATCTGCTACTCCGACGACAAGGCCACGATGTTCCTCCAGGGGTCGACGCAGTACGACGCCCTGGGCCACGCCTGGTACGACGACACACTCTGGAACGGCGTCTCCGCGGCCGAGACCAACGGGGGCATGAGCAAGAACTCGATCATGCCGATCGCCGAGCGCGGCGCGGTCGGCCGCGGGGTGCTCATCGACATGGCGCGCTACCGCGGCAAGGAGTGGCTGGACAAGGGCGAGACGTTCACCCACGAGGACCTGGAGGAGGCGGCGAACGCGCAGGGCACGCCGATCCAGGACCGCGACATCATCTGCATCCGCATGGGCTGGCTGAAGTACTTCTACTCGGTGCCCAACGAGGAGTTCAACGACGGGCTCGTGGAGCCCGGCCTGCGGTACTCCCGCGAACTCGTCGAGTGGTTCCAGCGCCGCGAGATCCCGAACCTGGTGACGGACACCATCGCCAACGAGGTCACCTACGACCCCGAGACCGGCGTCGCCCTCCCGCTGCACGCCGCCCTGCTGCGCAACCTCGGCGTGAGCCTCACCGAGATCACGTGGCTCGACGACCTGGCGGACGCGTGCGCCGCCGACGGCCGGTGGGACTTCCTCTACACCGCCGCGCCGCTCAAGGTCTTCGAGGCCTGCGGGTCGCCGGTGAACCCGATCGCCATCCGATGAGGGACGCGGAGCGCAGCGGAGCCGGACGATGAGTACCGGTTCGGTCTACGAGTCGAAGCCGTGGCTCGCGCGCTACCGGGACGACTACAACCACGGCGCGGTCACCATCGAGTTCGCGAGCGCGCTCGACATGGTCCGGGCCGCGGTGGACCGGGACCCCGACGGCGAGATCGTCCGCTACTTCGACGGCACCCTGACGATGCGGGAGCTCGACGAGCTGTCCGACGCGTTCGCGGTCGCCCTCGTCGAGCGCGGTTTCACGAAGGGCGACCGCCTTGCCACCTACCTGCAGAACATCCCGCAGGTGCTCGTCGTCGTGGTCGGGACCTGGAAGGCCGGCGGCATCGTCGTCAGTGTCAACCCGATGTCGCGGCAGCGGGAGCTGACCACGATCCTCACCGACTGCGAGGCGACGGCGATCGTCGCGCAGGAGGACCTGTGGTCGATCGCGAGCGAGGTCGTGCCGAACACGAGCGTCCGCATCGCCTTCACCACCTCGCCGCTGGAGTTCCAGACCCGCCACGACGAGCGCCTCTTCACGGGCATGCAGCGCATCGACTGCGACGGGGCCGAGGACCTGACGACGGTGCTCGAACAGTTCCGGGGCCGGACGCCCGAGCCGGTCACGCTCACCGGGGACGACGTGGCCTTCCTCGGCTACACGAGCGGGACGACGGGTCCGCCCAAGGGCGCGATGAACACGCACGCCAACATCGTGTTCAACGCCCAGACCTACCGGGACTGGATCCAGCTCGGGCGGGACGACTCCGTGTTCGGGGTGGCGCCGCTGTTCCACATCACGGGCGTCGTGGGGCACATGGCGATCGCGCTGCTGCTGCCCTGCCCGCTGGTGCTGGCCTACCGGTTCGAGCCCGGCGTCGTGGTCGACGCCATCCGCGAGCACCGGCCGACCTTCTCGATCGGCTCGATCACCGTGTTCATCGCGATGATGAACGCGCCGGGGGCCGACCGGGACGCCCTGTCCTCGATGGTCAAGGTGTACTCGGGCGGGGCGCCCATCCCGCCGTCGACGGTCAAGGCGTTCCAGGACCAGTTCGGCCACTACATCCACAACTTTTACGGGCTCACCGAGACCAACTCGCCGTCGCACGGGGTGCCGCTCGGTGCCACGGCGCCGGTCGACGAGGCCTCGGGCGCGCTGTCGGTGGGGGTTCCGGTGTTCGACACGGTCGTGCGGATCGTGCGCGACGACGGCACCGACGCGGACGTGGGGGAGGTCGGGGAGATCGTCACCCGCGGCCCGCAGGTGGTGCCGGCCTACTGGGGGAAGCCCGAGGAGACCGAGAAGGCCCTGCGGGGACCGGGCGGGGTCGTCGAGCTCAAGACGGGCGACGTCGGGTACATGGACGCCGAGGGCTGGTTCTACGTCGTCGACCGCAAGAAGGACCAGATCAACGCGGGCGGCTACAAGGTCTGGCCGCGCGAGGTGGAGGACGTCCTCTACGAGCACCCGGCGGTCCGCGAGGCGGCCGTCGTCGGGGTCCCGGACGAGTACCGGGGCGAGACGGTCAAGGCGTTCGTCTCGCTGCGGCCCGGGCAGGCGGCGGAGCCCGAGGAGCTCATCGCGTTCTGCAAGGAGCGCATGTCGGCCTACAAGTACCCGCGGCAGGTCGAGCTGCGGGACGAGCTGCCGAAGACGGTGACGGGGAAGCTGCTGCGCCGGGAGCTGCGGGGCGCCTGACCTCCGTTCCGGACGAACGAGTCGTTCGTGGCCTCTAGCTGCACGAACGACTCGTTCGTCCGGAACGAGCCGGATCAGCCCGCCGCCAGCACCTCGTCGAGCACCCCGTTGCGGGCGTCCGCCACGAGGTCGGCGAGCTGGCCCAGGCTCATCCGGATGCGCTGGCCGAAGTCGTCGGTGATGACGACGCGGCGGTCGTCGTCGGCGGCCGGGTCGAGGTAGAGCTCGGGGCAGCCGCAGTTGCACTGGCCGCAGAAGGTGGCGACGTGCTGCAGGCCGGTCGTGTCCTGGTGGATCATGCCGCTCGACCCTAGGGACCGGGCCGCCGTCGTGCGGTCGTCCGATCGGGTCGGCCTCAGCGCGAGGCGCGGCGCAGGCTCAGGGCGAGGCCGATCTCGGACGCGCCGCGCAGGAGGAACCCGAACCCGGCGAGCAGGGCGATCGTCCCGACGGCGGCGCCCGGCGAGAACAGCAGGATCACGGCGGCGAGCAGGGCGAGCACGCCCATCCCGATGTTCCAGCCCCGGTGCTCCTTCGAGCGGGCGGCGACGAACAGGTCGTTGATCCCGACGAAGAGGAACCAGAGCAGCAGGCCGACCACCATGATCGTCACGCCGGTGCCCGGGAAGAAGATCACGAGGATGCCGGCGAGCGCGGTGATCACGCCGAAGATGGCCACCCACCACCGCCCGGGCGCGCCGTGCTGCACGCGCAGCGCCACGGTGGCCTCGATGATCCCGGAGATCAGCAGGCCGATCCCGAGGAACACCGCCAGCACCAGGACGGTGGCGATGGGGAAGATGAGGGCGATCAGACCGACGATCACCCCGAGGATGCCGTCGGCCAGGATCCAGCCCCAGCGCGCGGAGACCTGACGCAGGTCGATCGAGGAGGTCATGCCTGCTCCCTACCGCTTTCCCGGACCGCTGACCAGCGCCATCGGGTGTACGGCGCGCCAACAGGTGATCGGGCACCCTGATCTTCGTGCGCCGCACCCTCCTGCTCGTCCTCACGGCCGTCCTGCTGTGCGCCGGATGCGCCACCGCGGCTGGTCCGACGGCCGCGGCTGGGCCGACGGCCGTCCCCGCTCCGACGGCCGCGGCCGCCGACGACGCCGGGTACGCCGCGATGATGGTGCCGCACCACGAGCAGGCCCTCGAGCTGTCGGCGCTGGTGGCGGGCCGGACGACCGACCCGACCGTGCAGGACCTGGCGTTCCGCATCGACCGGGAGCAGGTCGAGGAGGTCGGGCAGCTGCAGGGGTTCCTCGCCCTGCGCGGGGCGCCGGCCCCGGCGCCGACGGGGGCCATGGCGGGCATGGCCGACGCCGCGACGCTGGACCGGCTCCGCGCCTCGTCGGGACCCGCCTTCGACCGCCTGTGGCTGCAGACGATGGTCGCCCACCACGAGGGCGCCCTGACGATGTCCCGGCAGTACCTCGCCGGCCCGCCGGGGGCGCTCAGCGAGTTCGCGCGCACGGTCCTGCGCAGCCAGCAGCTCGAGATCGACCGGATGCGGACCGCGCTCGGTCCCGTGTGACCGGTCCGATCACCTGATCGGCGGCCTCGCCCGATCGAGCCCGGTCTCACGGGGCGAAGCCACCTCAGGCCCGGTAGCGCTCCTCCAGCTCCCGCACCTCGGTGATCCCCACGATCTCGGTGAACCGGTCGAGGCCGGACACGTCGAGCTGCTCGAGCGCGCCGGTGGGGGAGCCGTGCTCGGCGAGGTGCCCGAGCATCGTCCGGACGCCGGAGGCGGCGGCGAGCAGCGTCGAGACCGGGTAGAGCACGAGCGCGAACCCGAGCTCGGCCAGCCGCGACAGGGGCGGCAGGGGGGTGCGCCCGCCCTCGGCGCCGTTGAACACGAGGGGGAACCCCGCGAGCGACGAGGCGACCTTCTCCAGGTCGTCGCCCGACGTCGGGGCCTCGACGAAGAGGAGGTCGGCGCCGGCGTCGGCGAAGGCCCGCGCGCGCTCGATCGCGGCGTCCACGCCGTGCGTCTGGGCCGCGTCGGTTCGGGCGATGAGGACGAGGTCGGGGTCGGTCCGCGCGTCGACGGCCGCTCGGATCTTGGCCGTCATCTCGCCCAGCGGGACGACCTCCTTGCCGGCGAGGTGACCGCACTTCTTCGGCATCACCTGGTCCTCGAGGTGCAGCCCCGCCACCCCGGCCTGCTCGTACTCGCGGACCGCCCGGATGACGTTGATCGGGTTCCCGTAGCCGGTGTCCGCGTCCGCGATCAGCGGCACGTCGACCACCGAGACCATGCGCCGCGCGTTGTCCACCATCTCGGCCTGCCCGAGCAGCCCGACGTCGGGGCGGCCCAGCAGCGAGGCCGTCGTCCCGAAGCCCGTCATGTACACGACGTCGAAGCCGGCCTGCTCGACGAGCCGCGCGGAGAGGGCGTCGTAGGCGCCGGGCGCGACGACGGGCGCCCCGGAGGCCAGCAGCTCGCGCAGGCGCGCGCGCCGACCGGTGGGGTGGCTGAGCAGGTCCGCCATGACCGTCCTTCCGAGTTTGTGTACAACCGGGGAAGTTTTACTGGTCTTCCGGCCGCACTCACCTTACGTTGCACACAACGCGGAGCGGGAGGTGTGATGGCGACGACGTTCGCAGGACGGGCGAGCGAGCGGGCCCACCTCGCGCTGCGCGACGAGATCCTCCGCGGTGCGCTCCCGCCCGGCACCCGCCTGGGCGAGGTCGAGCTCGCCGACCGGCTCGGGGTCTCCCGGACCCCCGTGCGCGAGGCCCTCTCCCGCCTCGCCGCGGAGGGCCTCGTCGAGGTGCTCCCGCACCGCGGGGCCCGGGTGGTCGACTTCAGCACGGACGACCTCGACGCGATCTTCGACGTCCGCCTCGCCCTCGAACCCCGCGCGACCGGTCGGGCCGCGGCCCGGGTCACGGCGACGGACCTGGCCGACCTCGACGACCTCGCCACCCGCATGCTGGTGATCGGTGCCCCCGGGCCGGACCAGGACCTCGACGCCCTCGTCGGCCTCAACCGCGAGTTCCACGCCCGGCTGCTCGCCGCCGCCGCCGCGCCCGCGCTCTCGACCGCGCTCGCGAACGTGGTGCACCTGCCGGTCGTCCTACGCACCTTCCACGCCTACGACCCGGCGTCGCTGCAGCGCAGCCTCGCCCATCACGCGGAGATCGTCGCGGCGCTCCGGGTCGCCGACGCGGAGTGGGCGACCGCGGTCATGCGCAGTCACATCCGCAACGCCCGGGCCGTGATGGTGAGGCAGACATGAGCAACCCCCACGGCTCGAACTTCGCCGGCCGCCTGGGGTGGGGGAGCAGCCCCGCCGTCGTCGTGGTGGACCTCGTCCGGGCCTACACCGAGCCCGCCGGACCCTTCTTCCTCGACGGGCAGCAGGACCGGGTCCTCACGGCCACCGCCGACCTGCTCGGCGCGGCGCGCGCCGCGGCGCTGCCGGTGCTGTGGACCGTGGTGCGCTACGCGCCCGACCTGGCCGACGGCGGGTTCTTCCCGGTCAAGGTGCCAGCGCTCGCCTGCTTCGCCGAGGGTGCCGACGGCGGGTGGGGCGAGCTCGCGCTCGCGCCCGGCGCCGACGACGCCGTCGTCGTGAAGCAGCACGCGTCGGCCTTCGTCGGGACCTCCCTGGCCGGGACCCTGCGCGCCCGCGGGGTCGACACGGTGGTCGTCAGCGGGGTGTCGACCTCGGGCTGCGTCCGTGCCACCGCCACCGACGCGCTGGCCGCCGGATTCCGGCCCGTCGTCGTGGCGGAGGCCTGCGGCGACCGGAGCGAGGCGCTCCACGAGAACAACCTGGCCGATCTCGACGCGAAGTACGCCGACGTCGTCGGACTCGCCGAAGCACTCACCCACCTCGGAGGCATCTAGATGCAGTACGGCGTCTTCATCCCCAACGCGACCAACGGCTACATCATCTCGACGGGCAGCCCGCAGTACCGGCCCAGCTTCGCGCACAACGTGGCGATCACGCAGGAGGCCGAGAAGCAGGGCCTGGACTTCGTGCTGTCGATGATGAAGCACCGTGGCACGGGCGGCCCGAGCGACTTCTGGGGCGAGTGCCTGGAGTCGTTCACGCTCTTCGGCGGGCTCGCCGCGGTCACCGAGCGGATCGGGCTCTACCCGTCGGTGACCACCCTCGCCACGCACCCGATCATGGCGGCGCGGATGGTCGCGACGATCGACGAGATCTCGGGCGGGCGCTGCGGGCTCAACATCGTCACCGGCTGGAACAAGCCGGAGTACACGCAGATGGGCCTCTGGCCGGGCGACGACTACTTCAACCGCCGCTACGAGTACGCCGCCGAGTACGTCGAGGTGCTCCGGGCGCTCTGGAGCGAGGGTCCGACGACCTACCACGGCGAGTTCTTCACCTTCGACGAGGCGGACATGCGGCCGAAGCCGCTGCACACGCCCACGGTGGTGTGCGCGGGCCAGTCGCCGGCGGGCCAGGCGTTCACGGCGAAGCACGGCGACCGCAACTTCATCATGGCCGAGCGCTCGAAGGTCGGGTCGATCGCCGGCGGGGTGAAGGAACTCGGCGGGAAGGAGGGCCGCGACGTCGGCACCTTCGCGCTCTACTGCATCATCGCCGAGGAGACCGACGAGGCGGCCGACGCGCTCTGCGACCACATCGTGAAGAACGCCGACCTCGACGCGATCAGCCACATGACCACGGGTGCCTCGCTCGACTCCAACCCGGACGGGACCTCGGCGCAGCTCCTCGCCTCCCTCGAGCGCCCGGCCGCGGAGGGGAACATGGCGTTCCTGTCGCTGCCGGTGGTCAAGGGGTCCTACGAGCGGGTCGCCGCCCAGCTCGACGAGATCGCGGTCACCACCGGGATCGACGGGGCCCTGCTGACCTGGCCGGACTTCGTGGACGGCGTCACGAAGTTCGGGGAGCGGGTCAAGCCGCTGCTGAAGGAGGCCGCGCAGGGGGAGGCAGCCGCCGCGTGAGTACTTTTCCGTGCCAGGACACGGATGAGTACTCACGGGCCGGAGGCACCTCATGAACGTGCTCTCCGCCCCCCAGGTGCCGATGCTCTTCGTCGAGCTCGACGCGGTCCGCCGGACCGAGGCCGACCTCGGTCGGCCCTACCGCGGGCCGCTGGACGTCGAGGTGCACCTGGACGCGGTGGAGCGACTGCGGCTGTGGAAGGCCGGGGGTGGGCGGGCCGTCGGGTTCGCCCACCTGCCGGCGGTGGCGCGGGGGGAGCTCGCCGAGGAGATGGCGGTCCGCCTGCTCTGGACGATCCACGAGCGGGCGGGCAACCCCTTCGACACGCTGATGCACTGCCCGCACGACCCGGACGCCCCGACGCCCGACCTCGCCCGGTGCTGGTGCCGGCCCCCGCTGCCCGGGATGCTCATCGCCGGGCAGGAGCAGGTCGCGCTGCGGCAGCGGGAGCGCTACCCGGTGTGGATGGCCCTCGTGGTCGCCGCGAGCGAGCCGGTGCGGGCGTGCGCCGAGGCCCTCGGGCTCGACGTCGTCGACGCCGCGGCGTGGCGGTGGGGTGCCGCCGGGTGACGATCGACGAGCGGTCGCCCGATACACCATGATCCGCGCTGACCTGGGCGAATGACGCCGAACGTCCGGTGGTCGCGAGGTGGCCACCAGGTGTATCCCAGAGGGACACATTGTCGCTCCGGGGAGCGTGTCCCATGTCCGACCGACCGATGTCCGAGCGCAAGCACGTCGTCCCGGCCCCGCCCTCGCACTGCTGGGAGGTCCGGGGCTGGCAGCCCCCGCCGCCGCCGTCGGAGGAGCGGACCGGCTGGCACACGGTGGCGTTCTGTCCCACGCACGACGACGCGGTGGTGATCGCCCACGCGCTGGTCGCGGGGAACGGTCCCGACGGCGGGGCCATGCTCGCCTCGGTGCCGGCCCGGCCGTTCGAGTACGTGGAGGTCTGGGGCCCCTCGGAGGAGGCGGGCGGCCGGTCGCACAGCTGCGAGCGCTACCCGGAGCCGGACGCCGACGAACGGCGTGCGATGTGGTTGCGCGCGGCGTCCTCGCTGTACACCGACGGGTTGAGTATCTGATCGCTGACCGCACCCGTTGTCCGGAGCGCGCATGCGTGCGTGACAAGATAGATGCATGGCGACGGCCACACGGGAGGCGTTCTTCGACGCTGCACTCCGGCTGCTGGCCGCGGGTCATGACGACGGGTCCGCGGCCCGCTCGGTCGCGCGGACGGGCCTGAAGCTCGCGCCGCTGTGCCGGGCCGTGGGGGTGACGACCGGGTCGTTCTACCACCACTTCGACGGGTGGGACGGCTTCGTCCTCGCGCTGCTCGAGCACTGGGAGACCACCGAGACCGCCCGGCTCGTGGCGGCGGCGTCCCGCGAGGCCGACGCGGGGGAGCGGCTCGCGCTGCTCACCCAGCTCGCGGTGACGTTCCCCCACGAGGCGGAGGCCGCGATCCGGGCGTGGGCCCACCTGGACACCCGGGTCGCCCGGGTGCAGCGCCGCGTCGACGACGCCCGACGCCAGGTGGTCTCGGCCTGCGTGCGCGAGCTGCGTCCCGAGGACGGCGACGAGGTGGCCGACCTCGCAGTCGACGCCCTGATCGGATTCCAGTCGCGCCTGCTCCCGCTCGACACCGACGAGCTCCGGCGCCGCTTCGCCCTCGTCCTGCGCCTCGCCGAGCTGCCGGCCCCGGTCGGGCTGGTCCCGCAGCGCTGAGCCGCTCCGGCGCCCGACCGGGCGGTGCTCAGCCGGCGAGCGCCGGAGCGGGGGACATCCCCGTCGTCTCGAACAGCCAGGCGAGGTTGTCGGGGGCGAAGAACTCCTCGCCCGGGACCCCGCCCGCGACCATGCCGAAGAACTTGCGGGTGTACTCCGGGCTCGCGGCCGCGGCCCGGAAGATCGCGTCCCACTCGGCGGAGAGCTCGAGCTCGGAGATCGCCAGGGTGAACCGGAAGGTGTGGTGGGTGCGCTCGTCGCGCTCCCGCACGTAGGCCGCGAGGGCCGCCTCCAGGTCCTGCTCGCCGGACAGGCCCGCGTGCAGGCGGTCGGCCAGCAGCCCGGCGTGCTTGAGCGCGTCGCTCATGCCCTGCCCGGTGAACGGGTCCTTGTGGTACCCGGCGTCGCCCACCAGGGCCCAGCCGGCGCCGGCCGAGCGGCGGTAGTAGTTGTCCGGGTAGACCATCGGCCGCCAGCGCTCCTCGCGGACGCCGGTGTCGCGCAGCTCCTCGACCAGCTCGGGGGCGCAGCGCGAGATGGTGCCGGCGACGTTGTCCTCGACGTCGCGGCGGTAGCTGCGCAGCTTCTCGCGGCGCGCCATCGTGGCGACGAGGGTGAGGCCGTCGTTGGTGGGCCAGGCGCCCATCTGCTCGTGGCCGAAGCCGGTGCGGTGGTGCGCGCCGGTCCAGTCCAGGCCGCTGAAGTAGGAGTAGTAGATGAAGCAGCCGCCGGGGTGGCGGTCGTACATCTCGGCGCCGACCTTGTCCGCGACGATCGAGTTGGCCCCGTCGGCGCCGACCACGACGCGGGCCCGCGCCTCGTAGGCGGGCCCGTCGCCCTCGCGGGCGCGGATGCCCACGACGCGGTCGCCCTCCCAGAGCAGGTCCTCCACCGCGGTGTTCTCGCGGACGTCGGCCCCCGCCTCGCGGGCGGCGTCGACGAGGGCGGCGTCGAAGCTCGTCCGGCGCGGCGCGTAGGTCTCGGTGAAGCCGTCGATCGGGTCGGCGAAGCCGTCGAACTCGATCCCGGTGTAGGTCAGCGTGATGTTCCGGAACGGGGGGCAACCGGCCAGCGCCCGGTCGAGGATGCCCCACTCGCGCAGGCGGGCGAGTCCGGTCTGCTGCATGAAGTGGCTCGACACGGTGTCGGACGGGAAGCTGGCCCGGTCGACGACCAGGACGTCGTGGCCGCGGCGGGCGAGCAGCATGGCCAGCGGGGAGCCGGCGACGCGGGCGCCGACCACGATGACGTCGTACATGTGTTTTCCGCTCCTCGGGATGGGGCAATTCGGCGGCGGGTTCGCATTCGAGTCTCGTGAGCGCCGCGGGAGGGGTCAACGCGGTCGGTCCCGTACTCATCGCCCGATCGTCGTTGACGATTCACGACGATTCGTCGCCGTTCGTTCACCGGATGGTCGGACGCGACCTCTTCGGTGACGCCATGACCACGACGCCGTCGCTGTCCTCGTTCCGGCCCGCCACGTTCGCGGACCTCGCCCCCGCGCCCGGCGCGGCCCCGGACTACGACCACATCCGGGCCACCGCCGAGGCGATGGTGCCCTTCAACTCCTTCGTCGGCCTGCGCATCGCCGAGGTGCGCCCGGACGGCGCGGTCGTCGAGAACCCGGTGTCGGAGTCCCTGCACAACCAGATGGGCACGGTGCACGCCGGGGTGCTCTTCCTGCTCGGGGACGTGGCGGGGGCCGCCGCGTTCTGCGGGCAGCTCGCGCCGCTGCTCGCGGGCGTCGAGCGCCTCGTCCTGCGCGACGCCCGCACCCAGTTCCTCAAGCCCGCCCTCGGCCGGATCCGCGCCCACGCGCACGTCGACGACCGGGTCGTCGCGGACGTGCTCGCCGGCCGCACGCGGGGCCGGTTCGACCTCGACGGGCGCGCGACGCTCACCGACGACGCGGGGGTCGTCGTGGCGCGGATGTCCCTCGACTACGTGTGCGTCGTGAACTGATGCCGGCCGGGGCCGCGATCCGTGCCGGTCGCGGCCCCACCCGCCGTCACGAATAGAGCGCCGTCACGTCGGCGGCGAATTCGGCGAGGACCGCCGCGCGCCGCAGTTTCAGCGACGGGGTGAGATGTCCCGCCGCGATCGTCAGATCGCCGGGCAGGATGCGGAATTCCCGCACCGATTCGGCGCGCGACACGAGGTCGTTCGCGTTCCCGACCGCCTCGGCGATCTCCGCCCGCAGCGCCGGGTCCGCCGTCCAGTCGTCGCGGCTCGTGTCGACGCCGTGTCCGGTCCGGGCCGCCCAGGCCGCGAGGGCGGCGCGGTCGACGGTCACCAGCGCGGTCACGTAGGGGCGGCCGTCGCCGAGCACCATCGCGTTCGCCACCAGCGGGTGCAGCCGGATGCGGTCCTCGAGCGGTGCGGGGGCGACGTTCTTGCCCCCGGAGGTCACCAGGATCTCCTTCGCACGGCCGGTGATGGTGAGGAAGCCGTCCGCGTCGAGCCGGCCGAGGTCGCCGGTGTGCAGCCAGCCGTCGGTGTGCTCGGGCTCGCGACCCCAGTACCCGGCCGTGACGTTCGCTCCGGCCACGAGCACCTCCCCGTCCGCCGCGAGGGCCACCGTCACCCCCGGGATCGGGCGGCCGACGGTGCGCGGCCGGGCCGCGCCGGGCCCGTTGATGGTGGCGGCGGTCGCGGTCTCGGTGAGCCCGTAGCCCTGGTAGACGGTGATCCCGGCGTCGGTGGCCCACTGCTCGGTGGACGGGTCGAGGGAGGCGCCCCCGCTGATGACGGCGGTGAGGGCACCGCCCGTCCCGACCCCGCCCTTGCGCATCTTCTCCAGCGCGTAGGGCACGAGGGTGAGGAACGTCGGGCGCACCGTGGGCAGTGCGCCGAGCAGCTCGGGGACCCCGGGCGCCAGCGTCGTCCGGGTGCCGCCGACGAGGCAGGCGAACAGCACCGTGCGCCCGAAGACGTGGGAGAGCGGGAGCCCGAGCACGGTCCGCGCCTGCTCGTCCGGGCCGCCGGCGAACAGGGTCCCGGTCTGGGCCACCACGCCCGCGGCGGCCACGAACATGTTGCGGTGGGAGAGCATGCAGCCCTTGGGGCGGCCCGTCGTGCCGCTGGTGTAGACGATGGTCGCGAGGTCGTCGCGGCGGACGGCGACGCGGCGGCGGACCGTCTCCGCCTCGAGCTCGGGCGTGGGCGGGGTCGCGGCGAGACCCGCGAGCGGGAGGACGGCGCGCAGCCCGGGGCCCTGCGCCCGCAGCAGGTCGCGGCCCTCCTCGGTCTCGGCGAGGGCGAGCACCGTGCCGGAGTCGGCGAGCACGTGCGCGACCTGCTCCGCCGAGGAGGTGGGGTAGATCGGGACGACGACGGCACCGACCGCGAGGGAGGCCAGGTCGGCGACCACCCAGTCGAGGCTCGTGCGGCCCAGCACGGCGACCCGGTCGCCGGCCCCCACCCTCGCGGCCACCAGCCGGGCGGCCGCCGCGTGGACGTCCCGGCGCAGCGTGGCGGCGTCGACGGGAGCGGCGGGGTCGTCGATCACCACCCGCTCGGCCGGGAGGGCGTCGAGGACGGCCGCGAGCCCGGCGTCGGGCGGCAGGTCGGGTCCGGGCGGCGTGGTCGCACGGGCGACGGTGACGGTCGTGTCCGTGGACGGCTCGGTGGACGGGTCGGTGGTCGGGAGGGACGGGGGCGAGGTGGTGGACACCGGGGCTCCAGGGCGTCGGGTCAGCGTGGCGCGCGCAGCGCGCGGCGGGCGATCGACCAGCGGAGGACCTCGGACGGGCCCTCGTAGATGCGGAAGGCGCGGGCCTCGAGCAGGAACCGCATGACGAGCTCGTCCTCGGCGACGCCGACCGACCCGTGCAGCTGCACGGCGCGGTCGAGCACCCGCCACACCGCCTCGGAGACGAACGTCTTGGCCACCGCGGCGGCGTGGCGGGCAGCGGCGGACGTCGGTCCCGCCGTGTCGAGGACGGCGGCGGCGTCGCGGACGAGGGCGCGGGCGGCGGTGAGGTCGATCTCGGAGTCGGCGACCTGCGCCTGCGCGATCCCCAGTTCCGCGACGGGGACCCCGAAGGCATGCCGTCCGCGCAGGTGCGCACAGGTGAGCTCGTGGGCGCGGGCGGCGAGGCCGAGGAACTTCATGCAGAACGTCAGCCGTGACGGGGCGAGCCGGGTCTGCGCCTGGGCCAGTCCGCCGCCGACCGGGCCGAGGACCTCGCCGGGGGCGACGGCGACACCGTCGAGGTCGACCTCGCAGTGCCCGCCGACCGCCGCGCGGTCGATCGTCGGGATGCGCCGGCCGATCCGCACCCCGGGCCGGCCCGCGTCGACGAGGAAGATCGTCGGTCCCTCGTCGGTGGCGGCGACGACGATGAGGAACGCCGCTCCCTGGGCACCGGTGACGTAGGTCTTGCGGCCCGTGACGCGCCAGCCGTCGCCGGTCCGCTCCGCCCGGGTGAGCAGCATCGACGGGTCGGACCCGGCGCCCGGCGCGGGTTCGGTCATCGCGATCGCGGACCGCACCTCACCCCGGGCCAGCGGCGCGAGGTGGCTCTCGGCCTGCACCGGGTCGGCGACCGCGGCGAGCAGTTCGATGTTCGCGTCGTCGGGGGCCGAACCGTGCACGGCCAGGGGCCCGAGCAGGCTGCGGCCGGCCGCCTCGAGGACGAGGGCCTGGCCGCGCATGTCGAGGCCGAGGCCGCCGTACTCCCGCGGCGACACCGGGCCGAAGACACCCGCCTCCCGGGCGGCGGCCTGCAGCTCGACGCGCAGGGCGTCGTCGACGGGACGGCCGGCGATCACCTCCGCCTCGGCCGGGGTCACGGTCGTCTCCACGAACGCGCGGGTGCGGGCGGCGAGCTCCTCGGGGTCGGCGACGGGGGCGGCGGGGCGCAGCGGCGCGGGGGTGGCGGTCATGGCCGGCTCCTCGGGGAGGTCGCGGGGGAGGTCGCGCGGGACGTCGAGGTGGGCGGGCGGGTCATCGGGCGCGCCGGGCCGCGCCGTCGGGGAGCCGGTGGTCGCCCGCGATCCACGCCGCCACGGTGGGGCCGAGGACGTCGCTGTCCTTGACCCACGCGAAGTGGTCGCGGTGGCGGACGTCGGACGAGGCGTCGAGGTGCAGGCGGGTGATCGCGGCCGAGCGCAGGCGCCGGCAGAGGTGGTCGACGGTGGAGCGGGGCCCGAGCGGGTCCTCGTCGAGGGAGATGACGAGCAGCGGGCGCTCCAGCGCGGCGACGAGGTCGTCGTAGCGGACCGAGGAGCCGGCGGGCCGGTAGCGGCCGGTCCGCGAGTGGCGGGCCCAGTCGGTCATCACCCGGCCCGCCATCGGGCCACCGATGAGCATGCCGCCCGGCCAGTGGCCCGCCCACCAGGAGCGCACCCCGATCGTCTGGATCTTCCACAGGGCCTCGAACCAGCGGGGCCCGAAGGCGCGCCACCACACCGATCCGGTGCCGATGAGCACGACGCCGCGGACGGTGTCGGGGCACCGCGCCGTGTGCAGCACGGCGAGCTGGCCACCGAGGCTGTGACCGAACAGGTGGAGCGGGGCGCCGGGGAAGCGCGCGGCGACGGCGTCGACGACGGCCGGCAGGTCGGTCTCGACGAGCTCGCGGTACCCGAAGCGCGAGGCGGGGTCGAGGGCGGGCCGTGCCTCACCCTGGCCGCGCAGGTCGACCGAGGCGGCCGACAGCCCGGCAGCGCGCAGCGCCGTCAGCAGCGGGAAGTAGAACTTGGCCTTCATGGCCATGGCCGGCAGCACGAGCACGACCGGGGCGGTGGGGTCGGCCGCCGGCGCGACGCGGACCGTGAGGGTGACGCCGGCCTCCGGGGTGACGGTCAGGGTCTCCAGGGCCGTGAAGCCGGACGGGGAGCTCGGTGCGGGGCGCGTGGACTCGGTGGTCATCTCGGGGCTCCGGACGGGGCGGGGGCTGCGGACTCGAGGGCGATCATCGCCAGCCCGCCGCCCCCGTCGGAGCCCCGTGGCGGGCTTCCGATGAGGCGATCGCGCCGCCCTATCGGCCGCCCGCCGCGCGCACGCCCGGGGGCCGGGTGCGCGCCGTCGTCCGGGCGCCGCGCGATCCGGGGGCCCGGAACGGTCCCGCCGCCTCGACGCAGCGCATGAACTCCTCGACGAGGGTGCTGTCCTGGTCGAGTCGCCACGCCGCGCACAGGTCCAGCGCCGGGGTGGGCTCGACCAGCGGCAGCGCCACCGGCCGGATCCCGGTGGTGGGGGAGCACACGAGGCTCGCGCGGGGCGCCGAGCAGAAGCCCACGACGTCGCGGGTCGACACCACGATGGCGGTCGCCACGGGGTCGTCGACCTGGTCGACGACGTCGAGGGCGAACCCGAGCGACTGTGCCGTGCCGGTGAGCAGGTCGTACATCGACGGGCTCTGCTCGCGCCGGAACAGCACGCAGCGCTGGTCGGCGAGCTCCGCGAAGGGCACGTGGGGGCGGCTCGCCCACGGATGCCGCTCGCCGACGAGCGCGACCAGCGGCAGCCGCATCAGTCGCCGCGACCCGATCGACGCCTCCGTCGGGCGCCCGTAGAGCACGGCGACGTCCAGGCTCCCGTCCAGCAACCCCTCGGTCTGCGGACCGGTCCGCATCTCGCGCGGGACGACGACCACGTCCGGCAGCTCGGCGTGCACCCGGGGCAGGGCGCGGGGCAGCACGAACTGCCCGGCGGGGTAGTTGTAGCCCACCCGGATCGTCCCGGTGCGGCCCGCGGCCGCCTGCCGGGCGGCATCACCGGCCCGCTCGACCAGGGCGAGGACCTCCCGGGCCTCGACGTCGAAGGCCCGGCCGGCCGCCGTCAGCCGGACCTCGTGCGAGCTGCGGGCGACGAGCTGGACGCCCACGCTCTGCTCGAGGCGTTGCAGTTGCTGGCTCAGCGACGGTTGGGCCAGGTGCAGCCGGGCGGCGGCCCGGCCGAAGTGGAGTTCGTCGGCGATGGCGAGGAAGGACTGCAGGTGCCGGAGTTCCACGGGTTCCCCTCACGGGTCGGTCCCGCGAACGTAAGCGCGCTCCGGCAACTCGACGTGAACGCCGACGGAAATCGATCGCGCGCGACCGAAGTCACACGCGCACCGTGCGTCCCCCGCGGCGCTAGGGTGATCGTCCATGGCGGCCGTGCGCATTGCCAACTGTGCCGGGTGGCTGTGGGACCGGTTCTCCGGCCTGCGCGACGCGCTCGCCGGCCCGGTCGACGTCGTCACGGGCGACTACCTGGCCGAGCCCACGCTGCGCCAGCTCGCGCTCGAGCGCACCCGGGACCCGTCGCTCGGCTACGCCCGGAGCTTCCTCGCCCAGTTCACCGACGCCGTGGACCTGCTGGTCGAGCGCGGCGCCAAGCTCGTCGTCGACGCGGGCGGTCTGAACCCCGCAGGGCTCGCGCAGGAGTGCCGCCGCGTGATCGCCGAGCACGGGCACACCCTCGTCGTCGCGCACGTGGAGGGCGACGACGTGCTGGGGCGGCTCGGCGGGTTCGGGCCGCTGCCCCATCTCGACGACGGGCGCGCGCTCGCCGCGTGGGGCCACGACCCCGGCACCGCGAACGCCTACCTCGGCGGCTGGGGGATCACGGCGGCCCTCGACGCGGGCGCCGACGTCGTCATCACCGGCCGGGTCACCGACGCGTCCCTGACGACGGGCGTCGCCGCCTGGTGGCACGGCTGGGGATCCGAGGACTGGGACGCGCTGGCCGGCGCGGTCGCCGCCGCGCACGTCATCGAGTGCGGCCCCCAGGCCACCGGCGGCAACTTCTCGGGCTTCACCACCGTGCCGCGCGTCGAGGACCTCGGCTACCCGATCGCCGAGATCGCGGCCGACGGCACCGCGGTGATCACGAAGCACGACGACGCGGGCGGCACCGTCACCACCGACACCGTCACCGCCCAGCTGCTCTACGAGATCCAGGGCCCGATCTACCTCAACCCCGACGTGACGGTCGATCTCACCGACGTCACGGTCACGCAGGAGGCGCCGGACCGGGTCGCGCTGACCGGTGTGCGCGGCACCCCGCCGAGCCCGACGACGAAGCTCGCGATCACCGCCCCCGGCGGCTTCGAGTCGAGCGTGTCGTTCTACGCGACCGGGCTCGACCTCGAGGCCAAGGTCGCGTTGCTGCGCACCCACGTCGACCGGATCACCGCGCGGCTCGACCTCTCGCTGCTCCGTGTCGACCGCATCGGCACGCCCGTCGAGGACCCGCCCGACCAGTGGGCCGCCGCCCAGCAGATCCTCGTCACCGCGCAGGCCCGGGACCGCGCCCAGGTCGGGGCCGAGCGCTTCATCGCCCCGCTCACCGGCCTGTTCCTGCCCGGCTACCCGGGGCTCTACGTCAACCCGCTCAAGGTCGCCGCGCCCGTCGTCGAGTACTGGCCGACGCTCGTGCCGACCGAGGCGCTGCACCACGAGGTGGTCCTCGCCGACGGCTCGCGGGTGCCGGTGAAGGACACGCCCGTCCGCAGCGAGTTCGGGGGTCAGCCGCCGTCGGTACCGGCCCCGCCCCGCGAGGTCGCGGCGACGCGGCGGGCCCCGCTCGGGTTCGTCGCACACGGCCGGTGCGGGGACAAGGGCGGGAACTCCAACGTCGGGTTCTGGCCGCGCGGGGACTCGGACGAGGCGTGGGCGTGGCTGCGGTCGGCGATCACGGCCGACTGGATCGCGGCGGTCTATCCAGGTGCCGGGGTCGAGCGCCACGAGTTCCCCGGCCTGCGGGCGGTGCACCTGGTGATCCACGGGATCCTGGGCAAGGGCGCCTCGTCGAACGGGCGCCCCGACATCGCGGGCAAGGCCGTCGCGGAGTTCCTCCGTGCCCGGCACGTCGACATCCCCGAGGAGCTGCTGTCGTGAGGGGACGTTCCGAGCGATCTGGTGGCACGAGGGCTCCCCTCACGCCGGACGGGGGAGTGGCGTGAGCGGCCTGACGGAGCGCCTGGAGCAGGCGTGGGAGAAGCCGGTCGCGGCCGAGCAGCCGTTCGACCTGCTCGGTGAGCTGGAGACGGTGCTCCGCGGCGTCGGGCTCTCGGCCGCGGACGCGGGCGGTGCGATCACGACGACGGGTGCGGACCCGGTGGTGCCCTCCCCGATGCGGATCGGGGGCGCGGCGACCCTCGGGCTGCTGACCAAGTCGGTGGCGGCCGCCGCCGTCCACCGGTGGCGCGGCGGGCCGGGCCAGGACGTGCACGTCGACCTGCGCCGCACGCCGCACCGGCTCTGCCCGTTCTACGACCGGCGCTGGGAACGGCTGGGCCGCTACCCCGTCGGCTCGTCGCTCGAGCGCGGCAACGCCATGGCGTTCTCCTTCTTCCGGTGCGCCGACGACCGGTGGGTGATGCCGCAGAACATGTACCCGGGCCTGCGGCGACGCGCCCAGGAGCTGCTCGGCGTCCCGCTGACGAAGGACCGGGTCCGCGACGCGATCGCGACGTGGACCGCGCCCGAGCTGGAGACCGCGGCGGCCGAGGCGGGCGTCGTCATGCCGATGCTGCGGACGGTCCCGGAGTTCCTCGCCTCCGAGCAGTACCCGCACCTGGCCGACCTGCCGCTGATCGAGCTGACGAAGGTGGGCGAGGCGGATCCGCAGCCCCTGCCCGCCGTCGGGAACCAGCCCTTCGAGGGGCTGCGGGCGCTGGGGATGGGACACGTGATCGCCGGGGCGGGGTTCGGGCGGTCGTTCGCGCTGCACGGTGCGGACGTGCTGAACCTCTGGCGCCCGGGCGAGGGGGAGCACGAGTCGACGTACGCGTCGGCGAACGTCGGGATGCGCTCGGCGTGGCTGGACCCGCGGGCCGACAGACAGGTGCTCCTCGACCTCCTCGACCATGCCGACGTGTTCTTCCACAACCGGCGCCAGCAGTTCCTGTCCGAGATCGGGCTGACGCCGGCGGAGGCGTGCGCCGAGCGGCCGGGCCTGGTCTACGTGTCGGTCTCGCTGCACGGGCTGAGCGGTCCGTGGGCCGGGCGGCCCGGGTTCGACCAGTCCGCCGGGTCGGTCACCGGGATGATGCTGCTCGAGGGATCGACCGACCGGCCGCGGCTGCCGCCGATCACGGTGGTCAACGACTACATCGTCCCGTGGCTCGCGCAGGCCGGGGTCGCCGCGGCGCTGCGGCGTCGGGCCGAGGAGGGCGGGTCGTGGCACGTGCACGTGTCACTGACCCGGGTGGCGCTGTGGATCCTCTCGCTCGGGATCTTCGAGAAGGAGTGGGCGCACGCCGTGGCGGGGACGGCGGGGGAGCACGAGTACCTCGACCCGGAGACGTTCACGGCCGCGACGCCGATGGGCGCCTACCAGGGCGTCACCGACCAGGTCGACATGTCGGTGACGCCCGGCGCGTACGACCCGGTGCTCGACGCCCGCGGCGCGGCGCCCCTGGCGTGGGCTCAGAGCTCGTAGAGCATCTCCAGGAACTCCGGGTTGTTCAGCGCCCCGTGGCGGGCCTCGCGCACCGTCGCGACGGCCTCGTCGGGGGTGTAACCGTCGCGGATCAGCGCCGCGGCCGACAGCAGCCCCGACCGGTTCATCCCGGCCGCGCAGTGGATCAGCACCCGCTTGCCGTTCGCGTGCATCGAGCGGACGAGGTCGGCGAGGGAGATCAGGGTGTCGCGGTCGGGCTTCGGCCCGTCCTCGATGAGCCAGTGGACGTAGAACTCCACGTCCTCGAGCGGCGGCTGCTCGCCCGAGAGGTCGAACACCGCGTCCCAGGACTCGCCCGGGCTGGGGTGCCCGGACTGCCAGAGCCCGGGGACGACCTCGTCGGCGGGCCAGGGTGGGGTCTCGTCGGCGCGGTCGTCGCGGAGGTGGGCGGGGACATAACCCTCGAGTGGATCAGAGCTCACACGAGGGGTGTACCCGGGCGGGCTCAGTACATCATCCGCGGATCGTCGTAGTGCTTGAACTCCAGCAGGTTGTTCGACGGATCGGCCACCACGAACGTCCGGTGCTCCTCGACGAGGCCCTCGAAGCGGCGGGACGGCTCGGCGAAGAGCGGGAGCTTCCGGGTCTCCACGAGGGCGAGGAGCCGGTCCCAGTCCGCGCCCTCCCGGAAGGTCACGCCGAAGTGGCGGGGGTAGAGCGCGGGATGCCGCTCCCACCCGTCGGAGAGGTGGCACACGACCTGGTCGCCGAAGAAGTCGAGCGTGATGCGGTCGGCGTAGCGGCGGGCGAGCCGGCACCCCAGCCCGGCCAGGTAGAACTCCTGGGCCTCGTCGAGGTCGCGGGCGGGGATCGCGAGGTGGAAGGCGTCGCGGGTCTCGCGCATCAGCAGCGTCCGAACGTGTCGGCGCGCAGCCCCAGGCGCAGCGTCTCCAGCCCGACGACGTCGGCCGTGGCCACGTTCCCGAGGTTGACGTCCGTGCCGAACCGGCCGAGCAGGTCCACCTGCAACGCCCGCGTCGGCGCCTCGAACAGCAGGTCGTCGAGCGGGGCGCCGCACCCGGCGAGCGCCTCGAGGACGTCCTCGCGGGGCGTCCCGTCGGCGGTGCAGAAGCCGCTGCGACCGCTCTCCCGCGCCTCCAGCGTCACGGTCGTCGCGCCCGCGGCGAGGTCGGAGCAGACCGACCACGCCCAGTCCGCGTGCGTCAGGGTCATCGACCGGCCGCCGTCCTTGAACCCGACCTCGCTGATGACGGTGAACTCCTCGGCCATCCGCCGGATCCAGCCCGACTTCTCGGTCGCGGACATCACGACGGTGCCGTCGGAGATCTCGACGGTGGTGACGCCGGCCGCGCGCTGCAGCGCCACCCAGTCGTCCACGGCGTCGCCCGCGACGTAGCGCTCGAACAGCGTCCCGCCGAAGTAGGCGTCGACCCCCGCCGCCCGGCAGATGTCGATCTTCGTCTTGATGTCGCGGGTGACCAGACAGGTGCCCCAGCCGAACTTCACGGCGTCGACGAGGTCCCCGTGGCTCTCGACGAGGTCCTCGAAGGCCCGGGTGGGCGTCCCGGTGTCGATCACCATCGTCCGCCCGCGCGGGCGGGGCTTGGCGGGGCGGAGCGGGACGGCGGGCGGGGCGTACGGCGAGTCGATGAACACGGGTTCCTCCTCGAGGGACGGGACTTGCCGGTGAGAGCGAGGCTCAGGGGGGTGCGGCGGGCGACCGCGACGACGACCAGGGAGCCGACCGCGCCGACGGCGTAGAGCACGACGGCGACGACGGGGCCGGGCAGGTCGCGCAGCAGGGCCGCCGATCCGGCGACGGTGGCGAGGTACATCAGCATCGGGTGGGCGAGGAACACGCCGAACGAGCGGTCCGAGCCGTAGCGCACGGCCGCAGCGGCGCGGCCGGTCGGCACGCCGCCCGCCCGCGTGGACCACACCTCGCCGAGGGTCCACATCCCGACGACGGCGGCGGCCGACCAGAGCGCGACGGCGGGGTGGAAGACGTCGGCGGCGAGCGCCGGTGTCGTGCCGCCGCGGACGGCGAGCAGGTACACGGCCTCGGCGAGCGCAGCCGTCGTCAGGACCCCGAGGGCGACGAGGGTGCCGCGCCCGGCGAGCGCCCGGCGGACCCGGTCGCGGTGCAGGGCGAGCAGGCCGCCGCCGACGAACCAGCCCACGTAGGTCGGGGCGAGCACCCCGGCCCAGCTCTGCGCGCCGGGGTCGGCGTGCATCAGGGCGTCGATCGCGAGCTGGAGCGCGGCGGCGCCCGCGAGGAGCAGGCCATGGTGGCCGTGGGTGCGGGCGAGGAGCCCGCGCAGCAGCGGAAACAGGACCGCGAACTGCAGGGACACCAGCAGGAAGTAGAGGTGGTACTCGGCGGTGCCGGTGAGCACCGCGACGGCGGCGGTGCGCAGGTCGTCGCCGAACAGTCCGGCGTAGAGCAGGGACCAGACGAGGTAGGGCACCCCGATGAGCAGGAACCGGCGGCGCACGAACGTGCCGTACGGCAGCGGCTGCCCGGCCCAGCGCAGCACCAGGACGAAGGCCGTGAGCACGAAGAACGCCTCGCGGGTGGCGTGCAGGAGCATCAGCACCGCGCCGGCGCCCACGCTCGAGGTCGCCGTGCCCACCGCGGTGGCGTGCACGGCGATGACGGCGGCGAAGGTCAGGACCCGCATCACCTCCGCGGGCCAGACCCGGTCCCCGGGTGTCACGCGCCGGCCGCCACGAGCTCGCGGAGGTCGGCCCGACGGACCTTGCCGGTGGCGCCGCGCGGGAGGTCGGCCAGGACCTGGATGTCGACGGGGCACTTCCAGCGGCTGAGCTCCGCCCGGCACCGGGCGTGCAGGGCGTCGGCCAGCTCCGCGCCGCCCCGAGTCGCGCGGACGCAGGCCACGGGGACGGCGCCGAGCACGTCGTGGGGCCGGCCGACGACGACCGCCTCGGCGACGCGCGGGTCGCCCAGCAGCACCTCCTCGATCTCGCGGGGGTGCAGCAGCTCCCCGCCCCGGTTGATCACGTCGTCGTCGCGGCCGGCGAGGAAGAGGAAGCCGGCGTCGTCCAGGTGCCCGACGTCGCCGGTGTCGAGCCACCCGGCGGCGAACCGCTCGGCGGCGCGACCGTCCTCGTAGGCCGTGATCACCCCGGCCCCGCGGATCCACACGCGACCGCGCACGCCCGGACCGACGGGGTGGCCCGCGGCGTCATGGACGGCGACCTCGGCGCCCGCCGCCCGACCGGCCGAGCCGGGGGGACACGGTTCGTGCAGCGGCGCCGCGGTGATCTGGCTGGCCGCCTCGGTCATCCCGTAGCTCTCGACGACCCGGACGCCCGTCCGCTCCTCGACGGCCGTGCGGACCGCGGCGGGCAAGGGGGCCGAGGCCGAGCGCAGCAGGCGCAGCCCCGGGGGCGGCACGGGGTCGACCGGGTCCCGGCCGAGCACCGTGAGGACGGCGGGGACGGCGTTGATCCACGTGACGTCGTGGGCGCGGGCGCGCTCCCAGAAGTCGGTGCGGTGGAACCGGGCGTCGAGCACGAGGGAGGCGCCGGCCGTGAGGGTCGCGAGCAGGCCGACCACCTGGGCGTTCACGTGGAAGAGCGGCAGCGGGGTCAGGCCACGGTCGGCGGGGGTGAGCTCGAGGTGGTCCGCGACCGCGCGGGCGACGTGGCGGAGGCGGTCGGCGGTGAGCAGGACGCCCTTCGGCTCCCCGGTCGACCCGGACGTCGCCAGCAGGGTCGCCCCGCCGTCGTCGCTGCCGCGGTGCGGGCCGACGACCGGGAGCGGCCCGGGGCGCCCGGCGTGGTCGACGACGACAGTGGGGAGGTCGCCGGTGGCGGGGCCGCCGTCGGTCACGAGCAGGACCGGGCGCGTCCGGCCCGTCGTCCGGCGGCGCTCCGCCGCGGGCGCGCCGGGGTCGAGCGGCACCGACACCCGGCCGGCGGCGAGGACGGCCAGGTGCACCGTGGCGAAGGTCAGCGGGTCGGCGACGGCGATCGCGATCCGGGCCCCGCGGGCGATCCCAGCGCGGTCCAGCGCGTCGCCCCAGCGGTCCGCGGCACCGCGCAGGTCACCGTGCGTGATGCGTGCCGTGCCGCGCGCGGCGAGGAACACCGGACGGTGGTGCGCGCCGTGCGAGAGCAGTTCCGCGATTCCGTTCACCGCTCCGACCGTGGCCCGACCGGCTGTGTTCGAGCTGTGTGCGCGCTGGAGGTCCGCTGAAGTCGACGATTCACGGAAATACTTCCCGGTCGTTCTAGGCTGGCCGACGATGGAACGTCGTCTGCGGCCCGCCGGTGCGATCACGGCCGTGGTGACCGTTCTGCTCGTGTCGTTCGTCGGATATGTCGCGCTCCGTCCCGCGCCACCACCGCCGGCGCCACCGCCGATGGTCCCGGCGGTCAGCACCGGCCCGGCCGTCGCCGCCGTGACGATGCCGCTCGTGGCGCCCGCCGGGACGGTGCTGAGCACCCGCAGCGTCGTCGTCGACGGGCTCCGGCGGACCTCGGTGCTCGTCCGGCCCGCCGTCGGGACGCGGGGTGCGCTCCCACTGGTGGTGGTGCTGCACGGGCGCGGGCAGTCGCCCGGGGCGGCGGTGACGGTCAGTGACCTGGGGGCGCTCGCCGCCGAGGGTCGCGCCGCGCTGCTCTACCCCGAGGGCCTCGGCGCCTCGTGGAACGCGGGCCACGGGTGCTGCGGACCGGCGGCCGTGCACCGGCCCGACGACGCGGCCTTCGTGCAGGCCGCCGTCGCCGACCTGCAGGAACACGTCGACATCGACGATCGGCGCATCGCCCTGGTCGGCTACTCCAACGGCGGCAAGCTGGCCTACGACCTCACCTGCGACCCGCGGGCGCCCTTCTCCGCGCTCGCGACCTACGGGGCCGTGCCGCTCGGGCGCTGTCCCGGCCCGGCTGCGCCCCGGCCGGTGTCCTACCTCCTCGCGGCCGGCTCCGCGGACACCGTCATGCCCCTCGCAGGGCGCGATCACGGGTCGACGCCCGAGCCCCCGGTCGCGACCGGGCTCGCCTGGCTCCGTACCCGCGACGGCTGCGCCACTCCGCCCGCCGTCGCCGGGGACACCACCACCTGGCGGTGCGCGAGCGGGACGCGTGTCGTGTTCCGGCTCTATCCCGGACATGCGCACGCATGGCCGACCGGAAACGACGGACCGCCCATGTCCGCCGTCATCGGCAGGTTCCTGGCCGATCCCGCCATCGGAATCATTCGCGACGAGTCGCTGCGTCCGTTCTGACGTGATCGTCCCGAAAGGGATCACGAAAACATCACGAGATCGGCCGCGGCGCTCCTGCCGTTGTTTTCCTGACAACATCTTCACGCCCCGCGGTCAGGATTCGCGGACGCATTGTCCGGGCCGCAACTCCCGGGGAGGGAGGAGCGCCCGTGGCCGCGAGCCGGAGCACGCGTGCCGCGACGGAGCCGGCCGGGGAGCACGAGAACGGGTCCTCGGCCTGGTCGCGGGCGCTCACCGTGCTGGAGATGCTGGGGGCACCCGAGGGCGCTACGGGGCTCGGCGTCGTCGAGATCGCGCGGCGGCTCGGCCGGGACAAGTCCTCGGTCTCCCGGATGCTCCGCGGGCTGGCCGAGGAGGGCTACGTCGAGCGGGAACCGCGCTCGGCGCGCTACCGCCTGGGGGCGCGGCTGTTCGCGCTCGCCGCGCACGCGGTGGACGAGCGGCTGCGGACCGAGGCGGACCTCCTCGTCGAGCGGGAGTCGGTGCGCCTCGGTGAGCGCGTCGAGGTGGGCGTCCGCACGGGCGGGCTGTGCCTGACGCTCGCCACCGCCGCACCGGGGCTCGAACTGCGCACCGTGGGTTGGGTGGGCCGGACCGTGCCCCTGGCGGGCTCCGCGCTCGGCCGCGCGCTGCTCGCCGACCTCGCCGACGACGACGTCGCCCGCCTGGTCGTCCTCGGCGGTCTGCCCGGCGCGGTCGCCCCCCGCTCGCTCGACGCGCTGCTGGTCGGGCTGCGGGAGGACCGGCGGCGCGGGTGGAGCCTCGACGACGACGACGCCGGGGGACTCGCCGCCCTCGCGGTGCCGGTGCGGGACGCCACGCGCCGGGTCGTCGCCGCGGTCGGGCTGAGCGGGCCGCGCTCCCGCCTCGCGCCGGTTCTCGAGGACGCCGCGGCGGCTCTCGTCGCGGCCGCGGACGCCCTCTCCGGCGCGCTCGGCGGCCCGCCGCCCGTGCGCCGGTCCGTCCTGACCGGCCGGCCCCGCGGGCCCGGAGCCCGGCCGTCCGCCCCGCCGACCCCCATTGCCCCGGACCCCGAGGACGCCCAGACATGACCGCCACCCCTGAGCCCCGCACCCCCGACCGACCCCCGGCCGACATCGTCTTCGACCACGTCGTCAAGCGGTACCCGGGCCAGGAGACCCCGGCCATCGACGACCTGTCGCTGACCGTGCGGGCCGGGGAGACCTGCTGCCTCGTCGGCCCCTCGGGCGGCGGCAAGACGACGGCGATGAAGCTGGTCAACCGCCTGATCGACTTCGACTCCGGCGACATCACCATCGGCGGCCGGAGCATCCGGTCGGTCGACGTCACCTCCCTGCGCCGCGACATCGGCTACGTGATCCAGCAGGTGGGCCTGTTCCCGCACATGACGATCGCGGCGAACATCGCGGTGATCCCGAACCTGCTCGGCTGGTCGGGCGACCGCATCCGGGCGCGCACCGACGAACTGCTCGACCTGGTGCGCCTCGACCGGGCGTTCGCCAAGCGCTATCCCGCCCAGCTCTCCGGGGGCCAGCAGCAGCGCGTCGGGCTGGCCCGCGCGCTGGCTGTCGACCCGCCGGTGATGCTCATGGACGAGCCCTTCGGGGCGCTCGACCCGATCACCCGCACCGAGATCCAGGACGAGTTCCTCAACCTCGAGAGCGAGATCGACAAGACGGTCATCTTCGTCACCCACGACATCGACGAGGCCATCAAGATGGGGGACCGGATCGCGGTCCTGCGCCAGGGCGGCGTCCTCGCCCAGTACGGCACCGCCGACGGGCTGCTCGCGCACCCCGCCGACGACTACGTCGCCGACTTCGTCGGCGCCGACCGCGGCCTCAAGCGGCTCTCGCTGCGCACGATGCGCGAGATCGTCGCCCCGGACGGGCTCCCCGACGACGGGTCCGGGCCCAGCGTCGACGCCGACGCCTCGCTGCGCATCGGGCTCTCGACGCTGTTCGCGGCGGGCACCGACTCGGTGCGGGTCACCGACGGCGACCGGGTCCTCGGGCGCGTCTCGCTCGCGCAGCTGCAGGGCGCGGTCTCCGGGAGCACGGTGTGACGGGCCTTCCCGCGCAGGTCATCCCGGTCTTCTCGGGCACCGAGTGCTCGCCGGACGACCCCCTGTGCTGGTCCTGGGTGACCGGGAACTGGAGCTCGGTGCTCGCCCCCGCGCTGGTCCAGCACGTGTACATCACGCTCATCGCAGTGGTCGCCGGTCTGGTGATCTCGCTGGCCGCCGCGCTGTTCGCGTTCTCCCGGGACTGGTTCGCCACCGGGTTCGGCGGCCTCTCCACGTTGCTCTACACGTTCCCGTCCCTGGCCTTCTTCATCGCCTTCGTCCCCATCACCGGGATCTCGCTGACGACGATCGAGATCGGCCTGACGAGCTACACGCTGCTCCTGCTGTTCCGCAACGCGCTCACCGGCCTGCGGACCGTGCCGCGCAACGCGATCGAGGCGGCCGAGGGCATGGGGCTCACCCCGGCCCAGATCCTCTTCCGCATCCGATTCCCGCTGGCCCTGCCGTCGATCATGGCCGGGGTCCGGGTGGCCACGGTCACCGTCATCTCGCTCGCCACCGTGGCGGCCGCGGTCGCCCCCCTCGGCCTCGGCAAACCGATCTTCGACGCCATCCACACGCTGTTCGACACCGAACTGGTCGCGACCGGGATCCTGACGATCCTGCTCGCGCTCGTGGCCGACGCGGTCGTCCTCGGCATCCGCTGGGCGGTCACCCCGTGGTTGCGGGCCGCGCGATGAGGAGCACCCGATGAGCAGCTACTTCTCCTTCTTCGGCGAGAACGCGGGCCTGCTGCTGCAGATCACCCTCGGGCACATCCTCCTGTCGGTGGTGGCCGTGCTCGTGGCCGTCGTCCTGGCGCTGCCGCTCGGCGCCTGGATCGGACACCTGCACCGCTTCTCGTTCGCCGTCGTGACGGTGACGAACGTGTTCCGCTCCCTGCCCACGCTCGCGCTCGTCGCGATCGCGATCGCCTTCGTCGGGTTCGGCTTCACCAACATCCTCATCGCGCTCGTGGTCCTCGCCTTCCCCCTCGTGCTCACCAACACCTTCACCGCGGTGGAGGGGGTGGACCCGGGCACCGTCGAGGCCGCGCGGGGGATGGGCATGACCGGCCCGCAGATCCTCTTCCGCGTCGAGCTGCCCTCGTCGGTGCCGCTGATCATGACCGGCGTCCGCACCTCGTGGGTGTACGTCGTCGCGACCGCCTACCTCGCCGTGTTCGCGGGCCGGACGGACACGTTGGGCGACATCATCAACGACCAGGCGGGCTACGGCTACGCCGGCGTGATGGCCGCGGCGACCGTCTCGGTCGTGCTGGCCTTCGCCGGCGACTACCTGCTGGGCCTGATCGAGCGGGCCGTCACCCCGACCGGCCTGCGCCTGCTGGCGACCCAGGCCCGGGGCGTCCCGGCCCCGGTGCCCGCCTGAGCCCGGTCGGATCCAGCCTCCGCACGCCCCATCGACACCGCCGACCGTGGCGGGTACTGCAGAAGGAGACATCCATGTCCACCACCACCGGCGGTCGCCTCGGGCGACTGTCCCTCGTCGGCGTCGCGGCCGCCGGGGCGCTCCTCCTCGCCGCCTGCGGCGGGGGAGGCAGCAGCTCGTCGGCCGCGCCGAGCACCGCCCCGAGCAGCGCGAACTCCAGCGTCCCCGCCGATGCCGTCTCGGTGACCGCGATGCCCGGGTCGATCCAGCTCCCCGCGGGCACGCCCGGCGCCGGGAAGCCCGCGATCGTCATCGGGGACAAGAACTTCCCCGAGGAGTTCGTGCTCGGCGAGCTCTACCGCCAGGCCCTGGCGGCCAAGGGCTACGCGGTCTCGATCAAGTCGAACATCGGCGGGTCGGAGCTCATCGACACGGCGCTGAGCTCGAACCAGATCCAGATGTACCCCGAGTACCTCGGCGAGATCGTCACCAGCGTCGCCAAGCAGACCAACCCCCCGACCAGCGCGTCCGGGACCTACCAGGCGGCCAAGCAGTTCGAGGAGTCGCAGCGGCAGTCCACGGTGCTGCTCCAGACGCCGTTCCAGGACACCGACACGGTGATCGTGCCGAACGCCTACGCCCAGCAGCACGGGCTGGCCGCGGTGGGTGACCTGAACAAGGTCGGGCCGGGCGGTGCCGGCGCCACCATCGCCGGGCCGGTCGAGTTCAAGACCCGCCAGACCGGCTTCCTCGGCATGCAGCAGCAGTACGGGCTGACCGGGATGGGCTACCTGCCCGTGCAGGCCGGCTCGCAGTACACGGCGATCGACCAGGGCACCGCCCAGGCCGCCGACGCCTTCAGCACGGACTACCAGCTGCTCTCGAACAAGTACACGGCGCTCGCCGACCCGAAGGGCATCTTCGGGTTCCAGTACGTGGCGCCGATCGTCAAGCAGTCGGTGGTCCAGTCCGAGGGGCCGGAGTTCACCCAGACCCTGAACTGGGTCAGCTCGCTGCTCTCGACGCAGGCGATCCAGGCCCTGAACTCGGCGGTCCAGGGTCACGGCGCCCAGCCGGCCGACGTCGCCGGGCAGTTCCTCGCCGCCAACGGCCTGAAGTAGGCGAGTCGGGGGCCGGGACCCGGCCCCCGACCTCAGCCGTCGACGAGGTCGCCGAGCGCGGTGTCGGCGTCGACGACCAGCGCGTCCAGCTCGGCGTCACCGGTCGGACCGGCGTCGGCAGGCCCGTTCGGGAAGCTGCGCCGCAGGGTGGCCAGGGCGCGATGCTGCGCGACCCGGACGGCACCCGCCGTCGAACCGATCGCCGCCGCGGTCTCCTCGGCGGACAGCCCGAGGACGACGCGGAGGTGGAGCACCTCCCGTTGTCGGGCGGGGAGGGCGGCGACCACGCGCAGCAGGCCCGGCTCGCCGGCCCGGCGCACGGCCAGCGTCTCCGGTCCGTCGTCGGGATCGGCCCTGTCGTGCGTCACCTCGACCGGGACGGGACGCCGTGCCGTGCCCCGGTGGGCGTCGGCGACCTTGTGGGTGGCGATGCCGAAGACGAAGGCGAGGAAGGGACGCCCCTGGTCGCGGTAGTCGGGCAGGGCGCGGAGCACGGCGAGACAGACCTCCTGGGCGACGTCGTCGGCCTCCCCGGCGGACGTCGCGGTGCGCCCCAGCCGCGACCGGCAGTAACGGACGACGAGCGGGCGCACGACGCGCAACACCTGCTCGAGCGCGCCCCGGTCGCCGGTGCGGGCGCGGTCGACGAGACCGTCGAGGCGGGCGTCGGGACCCTCGTCGTGGGGGGCGACGCCCGAGAACAGGCGGGCGGCGGAGGGCTCAGCGCGCATCGTCGTCCTCCCGCGGCGGCAACCCGAGGTCCTTGCGCAGGAGGCGGTTGGCCCGGGCGATGCCATTGCGCACCGTCCCGATGCCGGTGGCCATCTCCCGCGCGATCTGCTCGAGACCGATCTCCTGCGTCCGGTACATCATGATCCGCTTCTCCTCCTCGGGCAGCCGCGCGACAGCGCGGTGGAACTCCAGCCGGCGCTCGCGGCGCACCACCTCCGACGCCGGGTCGGCCCCCCACTGCCCTGCGGGTACCTCCCGGTCGAGCGCCGTCGACCCGTCGTCGGGGAACTCGTGGCGGCGCCACGAGGACGTGCGCTCGCCGTGCGCCTTCCGGACCATGACGATCGCGGCGAACCGCAACCGCACACCGTCCTCGGGGACGATCTGCGGCCACTTGCGCCACAGGACCTCGAGCGCGTGGGAGAACAGCGTGGCCGGGTCGGTGCCGTTCTGGATGGCGACCTTCCAGGCCCGGCGCTGCAGGTCCTGGTGACCACGACGGACGAAGGCGTCGAAGTCGTCGTCCTGCGGGGTGCGGCCGGTCACCGCTCGCCCGGGAAGGGCGTGGCGCCCCTCCGGCCCGGCGGGTCCGTCCGGCGGTGCTCGTGCATGTGGGCCTCCCCGATGGCCTCGTCGACCGTGTCACCCGGGAAGGGGCGTCCGAGACCGTCCCGTCACACTTTCGTGACCGAACCACCCGGACGGAGCAGCACCAGCTGCCGGTCAGCGGGGGTGGACCGGTTCCGCGTCGGGCCGGCGGTGGGCGGAGCGGCCCTCGGGGGCGCCGCTGACCAGGTCGGCCACCGTGCGCCGACGCGGGGAGGCTCCGTCGTGACGGGAGGGTCCCGACGTCGGGTGCGCCCGGCTCGCGGGGGTCGGTCCCGACGCCGGGTCGCGCGGCCCGGGCACGGCGGGCGCGTGAGGGGGCGTGGGAACGGGCGGCGGTGTGGGGCGCGGGACGGGTCCGTTCGGCACGAACGGGTCGTCGGTGCCGATGGAGCGTGATGAACGGCCCGGTCGTCCGGGCGCCGCCGCAGGTCCGGGCGCCGGCGCGGTTCCGAGCGCCGGCGTGGGTGACGGCGTGGGTCCAGGTGACGGTGTGGCGACGGGTGAGGGCGCGCGTCCGCGTGAGGGCGCGGGTGCCGGCGTCGTCCGGCCCGGCCGTGGTCCCGACGCAGCCGGCGCGACGGTGCGCGATCCCCGGTCAGCGGGCGCGCGCCGTGACGCCGTGCCGCCACGGACGTGCAGGGGCGTCGGGCGGGTGGTGGCGGAGATCGCGGCGTCGGCGGCCGCGAGCGCGAGCAGGCGGAGCGGGTTGGTCACCACCGCGTCGACGAGGGCCGGTACGGGCTGCGGGCGCCGCGGGGGCACCGGCCGGGCCGGGCGGGCGGGCGCGACCGGCACCGGCTCGACGTCGCGACGGTCGCCCTGCTGCGCGGCCCAGAGGTCGGCGTAGACCCCGGGCCGGGCGAGCAGGTCGGCGTGGCGGCCCTGCTGCACGATGCTGCCGGCGTCGAGGACGACGACGAGGTCGGCGTCGCGGGCGGGCGTGAGGTCGTGGCTGACGACGATCGTGGTGCGCCCGCCGGACAGGCGGCGCAGCGGGTCGAGGACGGCGCGAGCGGTGGGCGCGTCCAGACCGGTGGTGGGCTCGTCGAGGACCAGCACCGGGGAGGTGCGCAGCAGGGCACGGGCGATCGCGAGCCGCTGGCGCTGGCCGCCGGAGAGTACGGCGCCGTCCTCGCCGACGAGGGTGTCGAAGCCGTTCGGGAGCTCGCGGACGAAGTCGAGCGCCCCGGCGTCACGGGCTGCCGCCTCGATCTCGGCGTCGGTGGCGTCGGGGCGGGAGTACGCGATGTTCTCCCGCACCGTGAGGTCGAACAGCATGGGCTTCTGCGGGAGCAGCGTGACAGCGCCGCGGACGGCGGCGAGGGTCCGGTCCCGCACGTCGACGCCGTCGAGCAGGATCGCGCCGGACTGCACGTCGACGAAGCGCAGCAGCAGGCGGGTGAGCGTCGACTTCCCGGCGCCGCTCGGGCCCGTGACCAGCACGAACTGTCCGGGCCGCACGTCGAGCGACACGCCGCCGAGCCCGGCGGACTCGGTGCCCGGGTACACGTAGCGGACGTCGCGGAGCTCCACCCGGCCGGTGCGCACGGGGGAGCCGAGGGCGTCCGGGACGTCGATGACGTCGGGCTCGGCGTCGAGGATCTCGAGCAGCCGCTCGCAGGACGCCGACGCCGCCGTGATCGTGAGGTTGAGCGACCCGAGCTGGGAGAGCGGCGGGTAGAGGTAGCCGAGGTAGGCGGCGAAGCCGAACAGGCCGCCGACGGTCAGCTCGCCCGCCGCGATGAACGCCGCGCCCGCGATCAGCACCGCGAGCAGCGCGCCGCTCTGGATGATCGTCGAGATCGGCGCGTAGATCATCTGCAGCCGGCTCTCGCGGGCCCGAGCGCGCCACCAGACCTCGGCGTGGTGGTCGAGGCGGGCGCTCTCGACGCTCTCGGTGCCGTAGGACTGGACGATCGGGAGGTTCTGCAGCGACTGCTGGATGGACGTCCCGACCTCGCCCGCGGCGGCCCGTTCCACGCGCGCCGCCGTGCGCGTGAACCGCCCGGTGATGCGGCTGGTGAGCCACATGAGCGGGGCGAGCGCGACCACGATCAGGGCGAGCTGCCACTGCACGAGCACGGCCGCGGCGGCGTAGGCGATCGCGGTGCCGACCGCGATGAGCGTCGTGACGATCCCGGAGGAGGCGAGCGCCTCGACCCCGTCGATGTCGGTGGAGAGCCGCGAGATCAGGTCGCCGGTGGCGTGGCGGGAGAAGAAGGAGGGGCCGAGCCGCTGGAGGTGCTCGAACACGTCGTGGCGGAGCCGGAACACGAATCGTTCCGCGGCGCCGACCATGAGCCAGCCGCCGGTCACCGACAGCACGCCGCCCAGCGCGGTCAGCGCCATCCACTCGATCGCGGAGGGCCACACCGCGGCCATGGACCGCGCGACGGTGGCGCCGTCGACGATGCGGGCGAACATCGTCACCACGTAGGTGTCGCAGGCCGTCGAGGCGGCCATGAAGAAGAAGGCGAGGACGAGCTTGGTGCGGTCGCCGTGGGTGTGGCGCCCGAACCGCCGGACGATCGCCCGCAGGGTGAGCGGGGGAGCGGCGAGGTCCGGTCCGTCGTCCGCCACGCCGTCGCCCGTCACCCCGGAGTCCGCCGTCGTCGTCGGCGAGTGCGCGCCCACGGTCTCCTCCCGTCCCGCTCGGCAGAACGGCCGGGGACCTCCCCCAGGAGGTCACCGGCCGGACCGTCGTCGTCACGCGGGCCCGTGGTCCGGGCCCGCGCCGCTCACACGGACTGCGTCAGTCGTCGCAGCAGTGCTTCGGCTTGCACTCGCGCTTCGGCTCACAGTGCTGCGGCTTGCACTCGTGGCAGTGGCAGTGCTTGTGGTGGTGGTGCTTGTGCTTTGGGGGAGCGCAGCCATCCAGCAGGGAGAAGCCCACGATCGATCCTCTCGGGGGAAGGAACCATCCCTCGCCGGTCGGCGAGGCCTGGTCACGATCGGGTCACGACTTAAGGATTTGCTGTGAGCCAGCTGTCACCCGATCGAGTGATGCGCACATGTCTGTGAATGCATCAATCCTCCGGTCAAGGGACCGGCCCCGAAACCAAAGACCCGTCAAGGGCGGACCTTCTCAGAATCCACTCAGGACGTTCCTGTCAAGGCGGGGCGACGACGGCGGGAGCGCACCACGGTGAGCGCCCCGGCGGCCGCCCCGAGGACCACCACGACGGCGCCGTAGGTCTCCGCGGCGGTGGCCAGACCGACGATGCCGCTGCCGACTCCCGCGAGGACGGCGGGCACGGAGAACGCGGTGTAGGAGATGACGTAGAAGGTCGCGAACAGCTCGCCGCGTTCGTGGGGTTCCGCGATCTCGGCGAAGACCCCGAAGCAGGCGAGGGCGGCCGCGCCGAACCCGACCCCGGCGATCACGGTGCCGAGCCCGGCGACGAGCACCGAGGCCAGGGCCATCCCGAGCAGTGTCACCAGGGTGCCGACCGCGAGCAGCCCGGAGGCCGGGGCGACGAGGGAGCGCATGGGTCGGGTGCGCAGCAGGTAGGACGCCACCGCGCCCGTGCCGCACAGCAGCGTGACCACGAGGCCGCCGACGAGCCGGGACTGCACCCCGAGCAGCGTCGCCGCGATCGACGGCCCGAGCGACAGGTAGAGCCCGCCCAGCGCCCAGCTCGTGACCAGGACCGGGGTCAGGGCCAGCACCTCGCCTCGCAGGCGCGGCGCGACGCCGACCCGGGGGATCAGGGACGCCCAGCCCCCGGGCCGTCGCGTCGCGGTCTCCGGGAGCACGGCCACGATCAGCGCGGAGCCGGCGAGGAGGACCAGGAGCACGATCCAGACGAGGCGGGTCGGGGCCGGGGCGAGCTGGACGAGCGCGCCGGCGCCGACGGCGCCCGCCGCCAGCCCGGCGAGGGTGCCGACCCCGGTGACCATGCCGGCCCGGTGCGGCGCCTCGCGGGGGGCGAGGTCGACCATCGTGGCGCCCAGGGTGGTGATGGCGGCGCCGGTCGCGATGCCCTGCAGGAACCGGGCCACGAGCAGCGCCGGGACCCCACCCGCCGTCAGGAAGACGACGAAGGCGACGGCCTCCAGGGCGATCGCCCCCGCGAGGACCGGGCGGCGGCCGACGTGGTCGGACAGCGCGCCCACGACGAGGAGCGCCCCCAGCAGGCCGACGACGTAGACCGCGAAGACGACGGTCAGCGTCGCGGCCGAGAAGCCGAAGAGCTGCTGGTAGACGGGGTACAGCGGGCTCGGCACGCTCGAGGCGGCCGGGAAGAGCACGACGATGCCGCCGACGGCCGCGAAGAGCCGGGCGCGGGTCCGATCCTCGGGACGCACAGATCGCTGCGTTTGCACGTCGGCGACGCTAGCACGTGTCGAGCAAAGATCGCTGCGTTAGGATCGGGATGTGAGCGAGACCAGCGGTTCCCGGCCGGGTGGCCGGTCGGCCCGGGTGCGGGCGGCGGTGCATCGTGCGGTGGCCAACCTCGTCGCGGAGGGCGTGCGCACGGAGGACCTGACGATCCCGGTGATCGCCGCGCGGGCCGGCGTGCACGCGACGACGGTGTACCGGCGGTGGGGCTCGGTCGCCGAGCTCCTCACCTCCGTGGCCGAGCACCGCTTCACCGGGGACGTCGTCGTCCCCGACACCGGCAGCCTCGGCGCCGACCTCGAGCGGTGGGCGACCGACGTCGCCCGGGACCTCGCCGACCCGGACTCCCTCGCCCTCATGCGCGCCTCCATCGGCGCCGGCGAGACCGCCGCGTGCGCCTGCACCGCCGACCGCCGCGCCCAGATCACGGCGATCCTCGAGCGCGAGACCGCGCGCGGGGGAGAGGTGCCGGAGGTCGACGCCGTGGTCGACGGTCTGCTGTCGCCGCTGTACTACGCCGCGCTGTTCGTCCCCGCGCAGCAGCGAGGGCCCGCACCCGGGGATCGGGTACGGGCCCTCGTCGGGAAGCTCCTGGGCGGAGCTCAGGCACTCACGCCGTAGCGGCGGCGCTTGCGGGGCAGCACGTTGGCGAGCTCGAGGTCGCCGTCGTAGTGCGCCCGGACCTTCGGGTCCATGATCGCCCGCCACAGCGGGGGGATCACCGCGACGACGATCATCGTGCCGTAGCCGCTGGGCAGCTGCGGCGACTCCTCGAAGTGGCGCAGCGTCTGGTACCGGCGGACCGGGTTCGCGTGGTGGTCGGAGTGCCGCTGCAGCTGGTAGAGCAGCAGGTTCGACACGGTGTGGTCGGCGTTCCAGGAGTGCCGCGGGTCGACCCGCTCGTACCGGCCGTCGGCACGGCGCTGGCGCTTGAGCCCGTAGTGCTCGAGGTAGTTCACGACCTCCAGCAGGCTGAACCCGACGAACGCCTGCACCAGCAGCCACGGGAGCACGGCCAGGCCGAACACCGCGATCAGCGCGCCGAAGAGCACGATCGTCATCGCCCAGGCGATCAGGATGTCGTTGCGCCAGGTCCAGTGGCTCCTGTCGTGGCGCGCGAACTTCTTCTTCTCCAGGTGCCACGAGCTGGAGAGCGATCCCCAGACGCTGCGCGGCAGGAAGCTCAGCCAGAAGTTCTCACCGAGGCGCGAGCTCGCCGGGTCCTCGGGGGTCGCGACGCGCACGTGGTGCCCGCGGTTGTGCTCGACGTAGAAGTGGCCGTACGCGGAGGTGGCGAGCGCGATCTTCGAGAGCCAGCGCTCGTTCTCCTCGCGCTTGTGCCCGAGCTCGTGCGCGGTGTTGATCGCGACGCCCGATACGACGCCCATGGTCAGGGCGAGCCCGATGTCGCTGATGACGCCCTGGTCCTGCGTGGCCCAGACCCAGCAGCTGAACACGAGGCTCACGTACTGCACCGGCAGGAACAGGAAGGTGATCCACCGGTAGTACCGGTCGGCCTCCAGACGGGCCCGCTCGGACTCCGGCGGGTTGTCGTCGGTCGTCCCGATCAGCAGGTCCAGCGCGGGCAGCACCACGAACAGGATGATCGGGCCGAGCCACCAGAAGAGATTCAGGCCCGTCGCGTGCACGAGGCCGTAGGCCGCGATCGGCAGGGCGGGCATCAGCGTGCCCAGGGGCCACAGGTACCGGCGCCGGTCGCGCCACGGCTCCTGCTTCTCGAGCTCCGGTTCCCGTGCCTGTTCGATGGTCATCGTCGGCCTCCTCACGCTCCCCGTACACGAATAACTGTGACAGGGCGTCGCGATAGAAACAAGACCGAGTTTTTGTATCAGTTCGGGCACCGGCCCGGTTGTGGCAGCAATGCGTCGTTGCCGGCGTCCAGTGGGTGGTTCGCCGCTTCGTCGTTCTCTTCCCGACGGCGGGTCGATCCTGTCGCGGGATTCCTCCCGGCCTGCGACGCCTTGTCGTCGTGACTCCGAACGACAGGGCGTCGACGGGGGTGCGGGTCCCCGCGACAGGGGGGCGACCCGGGGAGCCGGGGCGCGACCCGTCGTCGGGAATCAGGGGAGGAGGGGCCGCATGAAGGTGCGTTCGTGGCGCAGCACGCAGCCCGACTCGTCGCGGATACGGTCGGCGGCGACGAACTCGGGGTCGGTGCCGAAGCGCTGCCGGTAGACCTCGTAGGCGGCGAGGCTCGGGAAGCTGAACAGGGCGAGGGCCTCGTCGCTCGAGCCCTCACCCGGCAGGTAGTAGCCGTGGTGGGTGCCACCGTGGCGGTCGACGAGGCCCATCCAGGCGGTCGCGAAGCGTTCGAAGGCGTCGATCTTCGCGGGGTCGATCTTGTAGCGGACGACGCAGGTGATCACGCCCGGCGGAGTACCCGGCAGGTCATGATCACGTCGGGGGACGTCCAGGGCTGATGTCGATCTTCCGGGAGAGCCATGGGCGTCCCGCCGACGTGATCACGGCCGGTTCAACAGGCAGGCGGCGATCCGGGCGAGCCGGTCCGCGGCGTCGGCATGGCTCAGGCCGGGGGTGACGAGGTGGCTGATGGTCAGGCGGACGACCGCGTCGACGGCGTCGTCGACCACCCGGCCCTCGATCTCCGGCAGGCGCTCGTGCACCCAGCTGCCCACGAGGCCGCTGCCGCCGGCGATGATCGCGTCGCCGCGGGTGGTGAGGAAGGGCAGCAGGCCGGTGTCGCCGCTGCGACTGCCGGTGAGGATGGCGCGCAGCAGCGGGTTGTCGGCCGCCTCGTCCAGGGTGAAGCGCACGGCGCCGCGGATGCCCTCCGGCACGCTGTCGGCGTCGTCGAGCACCGTGCCGATCCCGGTGAAGAACCGCTCCGCCTCGCGCGCGACCAGCGCCTCGCCGACCCCGTCCTTGGTGCCGAACTCGCGGTAGAGGGTGGGCCGGGACACCCCCGAGGCGGTCGCGACCTCACCGATACGGACCCGGTCCCACCCGTGCTCGACGGCGAGCGCGGCGGCGGTGTCCAGCACGCGTTCGCGTACCTGGCGTCGGAACTCGACGCGGAGAGATTCGCCGGTCATGCGTCGAGTCTCACTCATTGCGACCGATCGTGACCCGGGAGCACACACATAGCCGCCGTACGGGTGTCGACACTCCGCCCGTTACCGCATCGTGACCCGACTATTTTCCGCAGGCGAACGGCCTGACCTGCAGGTCTGTGCGGAGCAAGCACAGGGGGTGAGCACTAGGCCAACTCAGTGAAGCGATCACGTACGGCCATGCGGGTGTAACGCGATCGTGCGTCTACCGATGAGTCGGCCAGATCAGGTGCTGGACCGGTCGTCGGGGCCAACGAGCGAAGGGGTCGCAAGGATGCGAGTACGTCCCGGGCGGTTGCTGCCGAGTTTGATGGTCGGCGGACTACTGATCTCTGGACTGGCCCTCGGGGCCGGGGTCGCGGGCGCTGCAGGCAGTACGCAGATTCTGGTGGACGGCGCACCCTGCACCATCACCACGCGGCCGGCGGACACCCGTGCCGTGGCGACTGGTGGAGCCTGGATCGGCACGGTGAACGGAGCGAACTGCGATCAGCCTGAGCCCAAGGGCACCTTGGCCGACACGGTGGCTGCGACCGCGAACGCTGCGACATCCGCCTTGGCCGGCCCCGTCGTTCTCGGCCCTGTGTCGGAGTCCACCCAGGAGATCGCGGCACAGAAGGCAGCGTCGGACAAGGCGGCGAAGGCTGCTGCTGACAAGAAGGCCGCGGACCAGGCTGCGGCAGACAAGAAGGCGGCTGACGAAGCTGCGCTTCAGCAGAAGCAGCAGCAGGCCGCGCGGCAGGGCGGTGCTCCCGCGCCGCTTGTCGCCGCTCCTGCCGCTCTGGCCGCACCCCCCCTCGCCGCGCCGGCTGCGCTGGGTGCCGCCGGGCCGCTCGGGGCGCTGCCGCCGCTGGCCGGGGTGGCGCCCGCGGGACTGGCGTCGAACCTGTTCAGCGCCAACGCCTACGACCCGGGCCTGCTCTTCGGCAGCCCGCTGGGCAACGCGGCGTCCGCGCTGTTCTCGCCGAAGGCCGACACCGACGTCACGACCGTCAGCCATGCGGAGGTCCTCCCGACGACCGTGGGCGACGGCTACGGCACGCCCGTGACCATCGGTGTGATCATCCTGGCCTGCCTCGTCGGCTTCGCCGTCCGGCACCGGATCATCAGCCGGATGAAGAACCGTGAGCTGCCCGCGGCCGAGTACCAGCCGCGTCACGCGGCCCCGGACGCCGAGCCGGAACCGGAGACCGAGCTCCACGACGCGGCGGACGAGGCGCGGACGCTCGTCGTCCTCACCCGGAAGTGACTCGTGTGGCACCGGGGGCACCGACGTGCGCCCGGTGCCACACAGCCCAGGAAGCCACATAGCCGGTCGGTCACCGCGCCGACCGACCGGCGATCGACGGCCGGCCTGCCCCCGGCCGCCGAGGGCCCGGCGGCGCACCTCCCCTGGTCGCCGCCGGGCCGTCGGGCATCGGGCCGCACCATGGGCCGATAGCGTCACCGCTCGTGACCGACACGCCCTGGGAACCGCCGTTCGCAGGCACCGAGGCCGAGCAGCTGGTCGGGGCACTCGAACGGGTGCGGGCGACGTTCCGGTGGAAAGCCGACGGGCTCGACGAGGACGGTCTCGCGGCCGGCGTCGGGGTGTCCGCGCTGACGATCGGCGGCCTGCTCAAGCACCTCGCGTGGGTCGAGGCCCTGACGTTCCGGGCCAAGCTGCACGGTGATCCGCTCGGCCCGGAGTGGGACGACGCGCCCTGGGACGACGACCCCTGGGAGTTCACGTCCGCGGCCGCCGACGCCCCGGCCACGCTCTACGACCGCTACGACCGGGCGGTCGCGTACTCCCGAGCGGCGTTGCAGGAGGCCCTCGACGACGGCGGCCTGGACCGCGCGGTCCACCTCACCGGTCCCGACGACGAGGCCGTCAGCCTCCGTCGACTCGTCTGCGACCTCGTCGAGGAGTACGGCCGCCACACCGGGCACGCCGACCTGATCCGCGAGTACGTCGACGGCACGGTGGGAGAAGACCCGCCGTCGGGATGGAGGCCCACGTGAGCAGGCTCGTCCTCGGCTGCATGCGCATCGAGGGTCTCGACGACGGGTCGGTGCGGGCGCTCGTCGACACCGCGCTCGACGTCGGGATCACCGCGTTCGACCACGCCGACATCTACGGCTCCACCCGCCACGCCTGCGAGCGGCGGTTCGGTGAGGCGGCGGGGCTGACGGGCGCGCGGCGCGAGCAGGTCACGCTCCAGACGAAGGTCGGCATCCGCCAGGGGTACTACGACTTCTCGCGCGAGCACGTCCGTCGCTCGGTGGACGAGTCCCTCGACGCGCTGCGGGTCGACCACGTCGACGTCCTGCTCCTGCACCGGCCCGACGCCCTCGCCGACCCGGACGACGTCGCCGAGACGCTGGACGGACTCGTCACCGCCGGGAAGGTCCGCGCCGTCGGCGTCTCCAACCACACCGCGGGGCAGATCGAGCTGCTGGCCCGCGCGCTGCCGCACCCGGTCGTCGCCAACCAGATGCAGCTCGGCCTCGGCCACGCGCCGATGATCGCCGCCGGGCTCGCGGCGAACGTGGCGGGCCTCGAGCAGTCGGTCGACCGCGACGGCGGGGTGCTCGACGCGTGCCGGCTGCGGGGTATCACGGTGCAGGCGTGGTCGCCGTTCGCCGACACGCAGGGCCGGATCGTGCTCGGCGACCGCGAGCACCACGCGGAGCTGAACGACGCGCTCGAGGAGATCGCGGACGCGCACGGCGTCACGCCCGCCGCCGTCGCCACGGCCTGGATCACGACCCACCCGGCGCGGATGCAGGTCGTCCTCGGGTCGACGCGCCCCGAGCGCATCCGGGAGGCCGCGCCCGGCGCGGACCTCACACTCACGCGCCCCGAGTGGTACCGCCTCGTCGCCGCGGCGGGCTATGCCATCCCTTGAGGTAACGCACTGCTCCGAACGGACGAACAACTCGACATGGATTCCGTCGCCGGCTGGGTGTTCCTCGGCCTCGGGCTGCTCGTGATCCCGCTCGTCTCCGCCGTGCTGACCCACCGGCTGCTTCGCAGCCCGGTGTGGAGTTGGCAGGCGACGCTCGCCCGCACGCTCTCGGGCGTCCCGGCCTTCCTCGGCATCGGGGCGGTGACGACGATCGTGCTCTCGTACGCGACCGGCCTCCCGGAGGACGTCGGGGCGATCGCCGCGGTGGGCACCGGCGTGCTCGTCGCGGGCAGCGTCTGCTTCACCGCCCGCGGCCTCCGTATGCCGGACGTCCCGGCCGAGCCGGTCAGCCCGCCAGACGCACCGGCAGGTGCTTGATCCCGTTCACGAAGATCGACTGCAGGCGGTCCGGCTCGCCCACGACCTCGAGCGTCGGCATCTCGGTCAGCAGCCGCCGGAACATCACGCCGGCCTCGCGACGCGCGAGGTGCGCCCCGAGGCAGAAGTGCGGTCCGTGGGCGCCGAAGCCCTGGTGCGGGTTGGGGGAGCGGCGCAGGTCCAGCCGGTCGGGTTCGGTGAACACGGACTCGTCGCGGTTCGCCGACCCGTAGAGCAGCAGCAGCTTGTCCCCGGCCGTCACGGGCACCCCACCGACGGTGGTGTCCGCGACGACGGTGCGCCGCATCCAGTTGATCGGCGACGCCCAGCGCACCACCTCGTCGACCGCGGTCGGCAGCTCCGGCTCGGCCGCCCACAGCGCGCGGACGTCGGGGTCGAGGTGCATCCCCCACACCCCGTGCGTGACGGCGTTGCGGGTCGTCTCGTTCCCGGCGACGCAGAGCAGGATGAAGAACGACGCGATCTCCTGGTGGGTGAGCCGCTCGCCGTCGACCTCCCCGTGGACCAGCGCCGACAGCACGTCGTCCCGCGGGTCGTCCTCGACGGTCGCCGCCAGCTCCGTCATCAGCCCCGACAGGCCCGCCCCCGCCGTCAGGTAGTCCTGCAGCGGGTTCTCCGAGGTCACGTACTCCGGGTCGTCCCCGGCCAGGATCATGTTCGACCACGTGAACACGTCCGCGCGGCGCGACTCGGGGATGCCCATCATGTCGCAGATCAGCAGGAGCGGGAGCGGCGCGGAGATCTCGGCGACCAGGTCGAACTCGCCGCCGTTCGCCGCCGCGGTCTCCCGTGCCCGGGCGAGCACCTCGTCGGCGATCCGCTCGACGTCGTCGATCAGGCCCGCCACGCGCTTCGGCGTGAACGCCGCTGCGGCGATCCGCCGGATCTTGGTGTGCCGGGGCGCGTCCATGCTGATCAGCGAGCCGAAGAACTCGTGCGCCTCGGCCGGCAGGTCGAGGATCGACACGGCGCCGCGGCCCGAGCAGAACCGCTGCGGGTCCCGGCTCACCTCGTCGACGTCGGCGTGGCGGGAGACCACCCGGAACCCGTTGCCCTGCGGGAACCCGGGGAACTCCGGCTCCTCGAACCACGGCAGGCCCTCGGTCGCCCGCAACTCGGCGAAGGTGGCGTAACGGTCCTTCCAGGGCAGTGCCCAGAACTCGCGGTTGCCGAGATCCATCAGTCCTCCAGAATCGTCACGAGCGCGGTGGTCAGGAGCTTCCGGACGGCGGGTCGGTCCAGGGCGCCGCGCACCAGCCACTCGCGCGAGGCGGCGCGGACCATGCCGAAGAAGGCGCGCACGCGGGCGCGGAGCGGTTCGTCGCAGGGGTCGCGGTCGAGTGCCGTGAGCACCCGGTCGACGGCGGTCTCGTCGGCGTCCTCGACGACGGCGTCGACCTCGGCGTCCCCGGAGAGCCCGATCCCCACGGAGAGCCACAGCGTGCGCCGCTCGGACACCGTGTCGAGGAACCAGTCGACGGCGGCCGCGACCCGGTCCTCCCGCCGTTGTCCAGCGAGGTCGGCGGCCGCCTGCTCGGGGATCGTCAGGAGCTCGCGCAGGGCCTCCAGGTACAGCGCACGCTTGGTGCCGAAGTAGTGGTTCAGCAGGGCCCGCGCGACGCCGGCCTCCCGGGCCAGGTCCGTCGTCGAGACCTCCGCGTAGGGACGGACGGCGTAGAGCCGCAGCGCGGCGTCGAGGATCTCGGTGCGGCGGGCGTCGGGGTCGAGCCGCCGACGCGCCGCCAGCTCGTTCACCGCAGGACCGTGAGCGGGAGCCGCAGCGCGCCGGGCGCCTCGGCCGGGACGACGGGCCGTGTCGGGGCGATCGGCTCCACCCGGCGGTAGGCCTCCCCGGGCGCGGGCCGCACGTCGGGTTCCCCGGCGTTCGGCCACAGGGACAGCGCCCGCTCAGCGAGCGCGGTGATCGTCAGCGACGGGTTGACCCCGAGATTCGACGGGATCGTCGACCCGTCGATCACGTGCACGCCGGGGTGGCCGTGCAGGCGGTGGTAGGCGTCGACCACGCCGTCGTCGGGGGTGGAGCCCAGCAGCGCCCCGCCGAGGAAGTGCCCGGTCACGGGGATGTTCGCGAGGCTCGACGCCGCGCCGACCGGCACCCCGCGGATCCGTCGGGCGACCCGTCGGGCGACCTCGTGGCCCGCGGGGATCCACGGCGGGTTGGCCTCGCCGTCGGGGGCCGCGCTGGTGAGCCCGGGCAGGAACCGTCGCCGCTTGACGGTGAGCGAGTTGTTCAGCGTCTGCATCACCAGCAGGACGATGGACTCCTCCGACCAGCGCTTCGGCCGGTGGAGCAGGGGGATTTCCCGACGACGGGTCGCGAACTCCCGGAGGACCCGCCGCCAGCCGGGTCCCTGCCGGCCGATCGTCGGGTCGTCCGGGTCCGCCGTGCCGTCGATGAGCATCGCCGACATCAGCGCGAGCAGGTTCGACCCGTGCCCGTAGCGGACCGGCTCGACGTGGGTGTTCTCGTCGACGTGGATCGACGAGGTGATGGCGACGCCGTCGGTGAAGTCGGCGGTCGGGTCGGGCGTGCGTGCCGCGAGGATGGCCTCGGAGTTGGTGCGCACGCCGTGGCCGAGCCGGCGCGAGACGCGGGGGAGGAAGCCCTTGTCCCGCTGCCGGTGCAGGAGCCGCTGCGTGCCGAGCGCGGAGGCGGAGACGACCACCTGACCCGCCGTCAGGACCCGTCGTCGGGAACGGCGTCCGGGGCGCGGGGTCTCGCGGACCTCGACCTCGTAGCCGGAGGCGCCCGAGAGGTCGCCGTGGCGGGGCCGGATGACGGTCGCCGTCGTCAGCGGGTGCACGGTGGCGCCCGCGGCCTCGGCGAGGTGCAGGTAGTTCTTCGCGACGGTGTTCTTGGCGTTGTGCCGACACCCGGTCATGCACTCGCCGCAGTCGATGCAGGTGCGGCGGGCGGGGCCGACGCCGCCGAAGTACGGGTCCGGGACCTCGACGCCCGGCCGGTCGCCGAAGAGGACCCCGACGTCGGCGTTGCGGTAGGTGTGCCCGACCCCGAGCTCCTCGGCGACGTCGCGCATCACGGCGTCGGCGGCGGAGGTGCGCGGGTAGGTCTGCACGCCGAGCATGCGAGAGGCCTGGTCGTAGTGGCGGTCGAGCTCGTCGTCCCAGTTCACCCCGACCGGCCAGGTGCCGTCGGCGAACACGCGGGCCGGCGGCCGGTAGAGCGTGTTCGCGTACACCAGCGACCCGCCGCCGACGCCCGCGCCGGAGAGCACGAGCACGTGGCGCAGCGGGTCGACGCGGAAGATGCCGTGCAGACCCAGGCGCGGGGCCCACAGGAAGTCGCGCAGGTGCCAGGAGGTGCGGGCGAACTCGTGGTCGGCGAACCGCCGACCCGCCTCGAGCACCCCGACCCGGTACCCCTTCTCGGTGGCCCGCAGCGCGGCCACGCCGCCGCCGAATCCCGAGCCGATCACGAGGACGTCGTAGTCCATGACGAGAACTGTGCGCCGCTTGTTGGCAGCTTGTCAACAGGGTGCGCTGCGCGCCTGTGAGTACTTCTCCGTGCCCTGACACGGAAAAGTGCTCACGGGCGTTCTGCTCCTGGCGGATCCGGGGGACGGCGGGCGGCGGGGTCTGCGACGGTGCTCGGCATGGGTGAGCTGATTCGGCTGGACGCGCGCCGCCCCGGGCGGGGCGCCGGCCCGGACCTGACGAACGGGTCGTTCGTGCACCACGAGGCCACGAACGACCCGTTCGTCAGGTCGAGGACCGCCCACGCCCCCGAACCCCTGTGGCGCGAGGTGGTCGGCCGACGGATCCGTGCCGTGCGCCGGGACCGGGGCGAGCGGCTGACCGACACCGCCGAGCGGGCCGGGATGTCGCCGCAGTACCTGTCGGAGATCGAGCGCGGCCGCAAGGACTCGTCGAGCGAGATCCTCGCGGCCGTCGCCGGGGCGCTGGAGGTGCCGCTGCGCGACCTGATCGGGCTGGCCCACGCCGACCTCGCTCGCGGCGCCGGGTCGCGCGGGCCGGTGCTGCTGGCGGCGTGACATCAGTGCCGGTCGATCACCTGGTCGACGATCCCGTAGTCGCGGGCCGCGGCGGCGGTGAGCACGAGGTCGCGGTCGGTGTCGCGTCGTAGCGTCTCCGACGAGCGTCCCGTGTGCTTCGCCAGGATCGTCTCCATCTCGGCGCGCACCCGGACCACCTCGTCGGCGGCGAGGATGAGGTCGGGGATCGCACCACGACCCTGGGCGGCGGGCTGGTGCAGCACCACCCGCGCGTGGGGGAGAGCGGAGCGTCGCCCCGGCGCGCCGGCCGCGAGGAGCACCGCACCCGCGGCGACCGCCTGCCCGACGCAGGTCGTCGCGACCGGCGCGCGCACGTACTGCAGCGTGTCGTAGACCGCGAGCATCGCCGCCGTGTCGCCGCCCTCGCAGTTCACGTACAGCCCGATCTCCTGCTCCGGGGCCTCCGCCTCGAGGTGGAGCAGCTGGGCGATCAGCGCGTTCGCGACCCCGGCGTCGATCGCCGTCCCCAGGTACACGATGCGTTGGCTGAGCAGGTGGGAGTAGACGTCGGTGATCCGCTCGCCGCGCGAGTCGCGGGTCAGGACGTTCGGGATCGTGTAGCTGCTCATGCCGCCACCCCCATGCCCACCCGCAGTCGCCGCACGGGCATGACCTGGTCGAAGTCCGACACGATCCCGTCGATGAACCCGTAGTCCCGGGCTTCGTCGGCGGTGAACCACCGGTCGTGGAGCGAGTCCTCGAAGACCCGCTCCGGCGGTTGCCCGGTGTCGGCGGCGATGAGGCCGAGCACGGTGTCGCGCGTGTGCCGCAGGTCGTTGGCCTGGACCTCGACCTCCACCGCGGACCCTCCGATCCCGGACGACCCCTGGTGCATGAGGATCTTCGCGTGCGGCAGGGCGAACCGTTTGCCCGGCGTGCCGGCCGAGAGCAGGAACTGGCCGGCGCTGCACGCGAGGCCCAGCGCGAGCGTCGAGACGTCGACCGGCACGAGGCGCATGACGTCGCGGATCGCGAGCATCGCCGGCACCGAGCCGCCGGGGGAGTGGATCCACAGCGCGATGTCCGCCGCGTCGTTCTCCGCGGCCAGGGTGAGCAGGTGGGTGGCGAGGGCGGTGCCGTTGTCGTCGTCGAGCGCGCCGTCGAGCACGAGCACGCGGTGGCGCAGCAGCTGCGCCCGCAGGTCGGGGGAGAAGGACGTCGGGTCGGTCATGGCCACGACCCTGGCGTCCCGACGACGGGTCCCGCCGCGGGTTCCGCCGTCGGCCGCGTCGTGCTGCCGTGAGCAGCGCGAGAGCCGAACGGGCCGCGCGTGATCGCTCCGCGCGGCCCGACAGGATCTCGTCCTCCGACTCCTACCCTGGAGCCGTGATCGTCGCCGCCCTCCACGTCGCGCCGGAGCGCAAGGCGCCGACGGAGGCCGTCGAGCGGATCGCGTGCGAGGCCGGGAAGGGCGTCGTCGGCGACCGCTACTTCGGCACGCGGCACCGCCACGTCTCGGTCCAGTCGCTCGAGGAGCTGGCCGAGGCCGCCGACGCGCGCGGCGCCCCGGTGCCCGCCGGCGACACCCGGCGCATGGTCACGGTCGACACCGGCCGTGTCCCGACGACGCCCGGAGCGCGGATCACGCTCGGCGACGTCGAGCTCGAGGTCGTCCGCAAGGCCGCCCCGTGCCGCGTCATGGAGACCGCCGTCGGCCCCGGCGCGGCCCGGGCGATGCACGAGCGCGGCGGGGCGATCTGCCGGGTCCTGACGTCGGGTGTCGTCGAGCTGGGGAGCCCCGTCACCTACGGGTGAGTGTCGGACGGAGCGCGGGGAGGACGACCAGGTGGTCGCCGGCGCCGGAGCGCCAGGGCTACCGGCTGGTCAGCAGCGGCACCGCTATGTCGCGCAGCGGCCCCGGGAGCGCGAGCCGGTCGCAGGCGTCGAAGTGGGTGCCGCCCTCCTGCTGCAGGACGTCGATCGTCACGCCGGGCCAGGCGTCGACGAGCAGGCGCTGCTGGCGGTCGAACTCGCCCGGCTCGTCGCCGCCGCAGGTCAGGAGCAGCGGACCCGGGCCCGTCGGGGTCATGTGGACCGGGCTCGCGTCGTGGGCCGTCGCCTCGTCCATGGCCAGCACGTCGTTGAGGTAGGAGCGTCGGATCGGGTCGAGGTCGTAGAGGCCGCTGATCCCGACGACGGGTCCGACGGTGTCGGCCGGGAGGTCGTGGGCCGTCCAGTCGGTCGCCATCGCGGTGGTCACGAGGTGCCCGCCGGCGGAGTGGCCGACCAGGCCGATCGACGTGGGCCGGGCCCCGAGGTCGGGCGCGCGCCGGGCGAGCTCCGCGATCCCCGCCCGGACGTCGGCGACGACGTCGGTGATCGCGACGTCCGGCACGAGCCGGTAGTCGAGCGAGGCGAAGACCGCACCCGCCGTCAGGAAGGACTCGGCGAGGAACCCGAAGGTCTCCTTGTCCAGCGCCTGCCAGTACCCGCCGTGCACGAACACCACGAGCGGCGAGGTGCCGCCGCCGGGCGGGGGCGAGTACACGTCCGCGGCCTGCCGTGGGTCGTCGCCGTAGCGGATCGTGAGCGGCGGGTGCTCCCGGCGCACCGCGTCGCTGCGGGCCGCCCAGTCCGCGATGATCGCGTCCGCGTCGTCCACGAGCGCCCGCGCGTCGTACTGCGCGTCCAGCCATTCCCTCGTCTCCGCCATGGTCACCGGTGTACCCGGCGGGCGGTGATCGCCCACGCCACACGCGCGGACGGCGGCGTCGATCGCCGCACCCGGGGCGGCGGCCCCGCCGTCATCCTTCGGCCCATGACGAGCACGACGGTGCCCACCGTCCGCGGTCCCGTGGCCGCCGAGGACCTCGGGGATGTCCTCGCCCACGAACACGTCTTCGTGCGCAGCGAGGAGATCCTGCGCAACTACCCGCACCTGTGGGACGAGGAGGCGCGGGTGGCCGACGCGGTCACCCGGCTGCGGGCGATGGTGGACCGCGGCGTGCGCACCATCGTCGACCCGACCGTCCTCGGGCTCGGCCGCGACGTGGCGCGGGTCGCCCGCGTGAACGCGCACGTCGACCTGCACGTCGTCGTCGCCACCGGCGTCTACACCTACGACTCGGTGCCGTTCTTCTTCTCCCAGTACGGCCCCGGCACCCTGCTCGGCGGCGAGGACCCGATGGTCGAGCTGTTCGTCCGGGACATCACCGAGGGCATCGCCGACACCGGCATCCGCGCCGGGATGCTCAAGTGCGCCATCGAGACGGAGCTGACGCCCGGGGTCGAGCGGGTCCTCGTGGCCGTCGCGGCCGCGCACCGGGCGACCGGCACCCCGATCACCGTGCACACCAGCCCCGCCCACGGCACCGGGGCGGTCGCCCTCGACGTGCTCGAGCGGGAGGGCGTGGACCCGCGCCACGTCGTCCTCGGGCACAGCGGCGACTCCGACGACGTCGACGCGCTGCGCGCCCTGGCCGACCGCGGCGCGATCCTCGGCATGGACCGCTTCGGCCTCGACGTCATCCTGCCGACCGACCGGCGCGTCGCCACCATCGCCGCGCTGGCCGCCGCGGGCTACGCCGACCGCATGGTGCTGGCCCACGACGCGTCCTGCCGCATCGACTGGTTCCGCCCCGAGGCGCTCGCCGCCCTCGCCCCCGACTGGCACTTCACCTTCATCCACGACGCGGTGCTCCCGGCGCTGCGGGCCGCCGGGGTCACCGACGGGCAGCTCACGACGATGCTGGTGGACGTCCCGCGACGCCACCTCACCACGGCCGGCCCGGCATGACGCATCGTCCGATCGACGCCGCCTCTCGACCGCCGCACGGCGCCCGCCGGCTCGGCAGCATCACGGGGGTCGCAGCGAGGGGACCGAGGGGGACCAGGGGCATGACGGACGTCGACGACCGTCGGGACGGCACCGACCGGGCGCGGGACTACCGGGCGCTGGTGGACTACGGGCTGGCCGCCGGCATCGGGCTCGGGCACTCGCTCGGGCTGCGGCTCGAGTCGCTCGGCGCGGGCCGATCGGTCTGGTCGCTGACGCCCTCCGCCCGCGCCGCCGACGCCCGCTACACGCTGGCGGGCGGGGTGCTGGCGGCGCTCATGGAGGTCGCCATGTCCAGCGCCGTGCAGGCCGGGCTGCCGCCGCGCACCACGCAGACGACGAGCCAGCTCTCCACCTCGTTCGTCGGCTCGGTCCGCGTGGACGACCCGCAGGTGTGCTGCGAGGCGAGGGTGCTGCACCTCGGTGGGCGCACCGCGACCGCGGAGGCGCGGGTGCTTGCGTCGGACGGGACGCTCGTGGCCCACGGATCCGCGACCTGCCTGCTCTTCGCGATCCCCTCCGGGGCCGCCCCGGAGTGACCGCCGTTACCCGGAGTGTCGGGTGCCCACACGGCGGCACGATCGAGTTCCTCCACCGTTCACACGACGTTGCCCGCGGCCTCCTACGGTCGGATCACCACCGCCGAGGAGACCTCATGGAACTGCGGCACCTGCACTCGTTCCTCGCCATCTCCGAGGAACTGCACTTCGGACGCGCGGCGCAGCGCCTGCACCTCGCGCAGCCGTCGCTGAGCCAGCAACTCCAACGGCTCGAGCAGAGCGTGGGGGTGCAACTGGTCGCCCGCTCCTCCCACGAGGTGCGCCTCACCCCGGCGGGGGAGGCGTTCTGCCCGGAGGCCCGCGCCGTCCTCGCCCGGGTGGAGAAGGCCCGCGAGGCCGCCCGCCAGGCCGCCGCCGGTCGCACCGGCACCGTGCGGGTCGGCTACAACTTCCCGGCCGGGCAGGGGGTGCTGCCTCGGGTGCTCGCCCGCGTCCACGCCGAGCTGCCCGAGGTCGTCGTCACGCCCCGGGAGATGCGGACGGGCCCACAGCTGCGGGCCCTGCTCGACGACGAGCTCGACGTCGGGATGGTCTACGGGCGGCCCACCGACCCGTCGCTCGGGCACCGTCGCCTGCTGCGGCTGCCGCTCGTGGCGCTGGTGGGGGAGCGGCACCCGTGGGCGTCGCTGACCCAGGTGCCGTTCGCCGAGCTGGCCCACCAGCAGTGCCTGCTGTTCCGCCGCGACCAGAGCCCCGCGATGTACGACCTGATCACCCACACCGCCCAGGCCGCGGGCTTCACGCTCGACGTCGTCGACCAGGTCGAGGACCCGGTGGCCACCTCCATCGTGGTGTCGACCCGGCCCGTCGTCGGGTTCTGCTCCGCGCCGCGCGCCGCGGCGGTGTGCTCCACGGCCACCGGCATCCGGCCGGTCGCGCTGTCGCTCGTCGACCCCACCCCGGTGCTCGAGCTCAACGTGGTCTGGCGGGTCGACGTCGAGCACATGCTCGTCGAGGAGTTCCTGCGCTGCGTGCAGACGGCGGGGCCGTTCGGCATGCCCGGCCTGCGCACCGAGACCCGCGCCGTCGGCGCCTGAGCGCGCATCGCCCGCGACGATCGCACGATCGGAACTCCGATCTTGCCGCCGCGGCACCCGCCTCCCGACCATCGGGGGCCCGGTCGGCGCCCCGTCGGCCCGGGGCGAGGGAGGCGACGTGGAGCTGACGGTGCTCGGATGCTGCTCGGGGATGCCCGCGGGCGGTGAGGCGAGCTCGGGCTATCTGGTCCGCGGCGGCGGGACGGCGGTGCTGCTTGACTGCGGCCCCGGCGTCGCGACCGCCCTCGGGGCCCGCGGCGGCCCCGCCGGTCTCGGCGCGGTGGTGATCAGCCACCTGCACCTGGACCACTGCTACGACCTCCTGCCCGTCGGGAAGACCCTCCTGACGATGGCGCTGCACTACCCGGGCGGCCCGCCGCGCCCCGAGTGCGCGCCCGACCCGCTGCCGCTCTACCTGCCACGGGGCACCGCGGACCTCCTGCGACGCTGGCAGGCGCTCTTCCCGGTCCCGACGCTGCCCCAGCTCGACCGCGCCTTCGACGTCGCCTTCGACGTGCGGGAGTACCGCCCGGGCGACACCGTCGACGTGGCCGGGCTGGAGCTCGAACTGCACGAGCTGCGCCACGGCGCCCCGAACTGCGGCACCCGCGTCACCGACGGCACCACGACGCTCGCCTACACCGGCGACACCGGCACGACGCCGGCGCTCGACGACCTCGCCCGCGGCGCCGACCTCCTCGTCGCCGAGTGCTCGCTCGAGGCCACCGACACCGGACCGCAGGGCCATCTCAGCGGCGGCGACGCGGGGCTCGCCGCCGCGAGCGCCGGCGCGCGGGAGCTGCTGCTGACGCACTGGACGAGCGACGACCCGGCCTGGCGCGCGGCCCGGTGCGCCGACGCGCGGGCGGTGTACGACGGCCCCGTGCACGTCGCCCGCGACGGGTGGACCGACCGCCTGGAGGCGCCCCGACCTGCCGTCGTGACCGGCTGACCGACCCCGACCGGGGGTCGGTCATCGTCGGCGTCAATCACGCGATGCCGGCCGCCCCTTCGTCGTTGCCCGCCCCCCACCCGGTCCGCAGACTTCTCCTCGAGATCGCCGCCGGAGGCCTCCCGCCCCGGTCGTCCGCGACATCCCCACCTCTCGAGGAGCGTCCCCGTGCCCACGATGCGACTGACCGTGCTCGGCGACAGCTTCGTCGAGGGCCGGGGCGATCCCGATCCCGACGGCGGGTTCCGCGCCTGGGCCCCGCTGCTCGCCGAGTCGCTCGGGGTGCGCGCGGAGCGCTGGCGCAACCTCGGCGCCTACCGCGCCACCACGCAGGACGTGGTCGACCGCCAGCTCCCGCGCGCCGTGGCCGACCAGGCCCCGGTGGTGGGGGTGGTGGTCGGCACCAACGACGTGGTGTCGGACTGGTCCGCGCCCCGCTTCGCCGCCAACCTCGACATGATCTTCGGAGCGCTCGCCGGGCCCGGGACCGTCGTGTTCACCGCCGGCTACCCCGACATGCCATCCCGTCTCCCGGTCCCCGAGCGGTTCCGGGACCTGCTGCGCGGCCGCTTCGGCGAGGCCAACGCCGTCCTCGCCGCCACCGCCCGTCGTCACGGCGTCGCCGTCCTCGACCTCGCCCGCTGCCCGCACTGGGCCGCCGACGAGGTGTGGAGCGCCGACGGGCTCCACCCCAACGCCGCGGGGCACCGCCGCTTCGCGGCCGCGGCCGCCGCCGTCCTGTCCGACGACGGGTGGGGCGCCGCCGCGCTCCCCGCGGCCCTGCCCGCCGCCGCCTGACCCGACCCGTCGTCGGGACCCTCCCGTCCGCTGCCCCGGCCCCTCGAGGAGCACCGTGAGCACCGCCGTCCCCGCCTCCCCCCACCGCCCCGACGAGTTCTCCGCCCGGCGGCTCGCCGGGACCCCGATCGCGGTCGTCGGCATGGGTGGGCTCTTCCCGCAGGCGCCGACCGCGCGCCACTACTGGCAGAACATCGTCGACGGCACCGACTGCACCGCCGAGGTCCCCGCCGACCGCTGGCGGATCGCCGACCACTGGGACCCGGACCCGGCGGCGCCGGACAAGTCCTACTCCCGCCGCGGCGGGTTCGTCCCCGACGTCGAGTTCGACCCGCTCGAGTTCGGGCTCCCGCCCAACCAGCTCGAGGTCACCAGCGCGCTGCAGACGCTCTCGCTCGGCGTCGCCCGGGGCACCCTCGCCGACGCCGGGGCCCCCGGCTCGGGCTGGTACGACCCGAGCCGCACCGGGTGCGTCCTCGGCGTCACCGGGCCGGTCCCGCTCATGCACCCGCTCGCGGCGCGGCTCTCGACGCCGGTGCTGCGGGAGGTGGTGCGCAGCTGCGGGCTCTCCGAGGACGACGGCCGCCGCATCGCCGACACCTACGCGCAGGCCTTCGCGCCGTGGGTCGAGAACTCGTTCCCGGGGCTGCTGCCGAACGTGACGGCGGGGCGGGTCGCGAACCGGCTCGGGCTCGGCGGCATGAACTCGACGGTCGACGCGGCCTGCGCGGCCTCGCTGTCGGCGATCCGCGTCGCGGTCGCCGAGCTGGTCGACGGCCGCGCCGACCTCATGCTCACCGGCGGCGCCGACACCGAGAACTCGATCTTCATCTACCTGTGCTTCGCCAAGGTCGGGGCGCTCTCGCACACCGACCGCATCCGTCCGTTCGACGCGTCCGCCGACGGCACGCTCATCGGCGAGGGCATCGGCATGCTCGCCCTCAAGCGCCTCGCGGACGCCCGCCGCGACGGTGACCGGGTCTACGCGGTCATCTCCGGCCTCGGCTCGTCGAGCGACGGCCGGCACAAGAGCATCTACGCCCCCCGCGCCGAGGGGCAGCGCCTCGCCCTCGAGCGCGCCTACGACGACGCGCAGCTCTCCCCGTCGGAGCTCGGCCTGGTCGAGGCCCACGCGACGGGCACCGCGGTCGGCGACCGCACCGAGCTCACCGCGCTCGGGGGCCTGCTCACCGACCACGGCGCCGCGCCCCGCTCGGTGGCGATCGGCAGCGTGAAGTCCCAGATCGGCCACACCAAGGGCGCCGCCGGCACCGCGAGCCTCATGAAGGTCGCCTACGCCCTGCACCAGCGGGTGCTGCCCGGGACGATCAACGTCGAGCAGCCGAACGAGGCCCTCGGCGCCGACTCCGCGCTCTACGCCAACACCCGCACCCGCCCCTGGGTCAGCGGCCGGCCGCGCCGCGGCGCCGTCTCCGCGATGGGCTTCGGCGGCACCAACTTCCACGTCGTGCTCGCCGAGGAGCCCGTCACCGGGCCGCGGCCGGTGCTGCACCGGACCGCGCGGTCGTGCGTCCTCCACGCCGCCGACGTGCCGGCGCTGGTGGCGCTGCTCGACTCCGACGCCCGTCCCGACGACGGGCCGGTGCCGGACCACCACGTCCGCGTCGGCTTCGCCGCGGTCGGCGACGAGGACGCGGCGGAGCTGCGGGCGCTGGCCGCGTCCGGCCTGCGGGCGCTCGCCGACGACGCCGCGGAGTGGTCGCACCCGCGTGGCATCTGGTTCCGCCGCCGCCCGCTCGCCGACCGCCGGGTGGCGGCGGTGTTCGCCGGCCAGGGCAGCCAGTACCTCGACATGGGCCTCGACGCCGCCTTGAACGACCCGGCCGTGGCCGACGCCCTCGACGTCGCTGACGCCGCGGTGCCCGGGCTCGGCGCCACGATCTTCCCGCCGCCGGTGTTCGACGCGGCGCAGCGCCGGGAGCAGGAGGCGGCGCTGCGGGCGACCGCGTCCGCCCAGCCGGCGATCGGCGCCCTGTCGGCCGGCCAGTTCCGGTCGCTCTCCCAGCGCGGGCTCACGGTGTCGGCCGCGCTCGGCCACAGCTTCGGCGAGCTCACCGCACTGTGGGCCGCCGGCTCGCTCACCGACACCGACTTCTTCACGCTCGCCCGGGCGCGGGGTGCCGCGATGGCGCCGACCGGCTCGGGCGACCCGGGGACGATGGCGGCCGTCTCGGCGTCGCGCGACCGGGTCGAGGCGCTGATCGCCGACGCCGGGCTGGACGACGTCGCGGTGTGCAACCACAACGCCTCCGAGCAGGTCGTCGTCGGCGGCGGCACCGAGCAGGTCGAGCGGTTCGTCGCGCGGTGCGGCGAGCAGGGGATCGGCGCGAAGGCGCTGCCGGTCGCCGCCGCGTTCCACACCGCGCACGTGGCGCACGCCGTGGCGCCGTTCCGCGAGGCCGTCGCCGCCGTCGAGATCGCCGAGCCGCGCGTCCCCGTCGTCGCGAACACCGCGGGCGCCGCGTACGGCGCCGACGTCGCGGCGAACCGGGACGTGCTCGTCGGGCAGCTCTCGTCGCCCGTCGAGTTCGTCGCCGGGCTGGAGGCGTTGCGGCCCGCGGCCGGCATCGTCGTCGAGTTCGGCCCGAAGCAGGTGCTCACCGGCCTCGTGCGCCGGGTCCTGGGCGACGAGGTCGTCGCCATCGCGACCGACGCCGGCCCCGTCGGCGACTCCGACCTCGCCCTCGAGCAGGCCGCCGCCCGGCTCGCCGTCCTCGGCGTGCCGCTGTCCGCCCCGGTGCGCGGCGCGGTGCCGGCGCTGCCCGAACGCCGCTCCGGCGGCATGACCGTCACCCTCAGCGGCGCCGAGCACGTCCCGGCCTCCCGGACCGAGGCGTACGCGGCGGCCCTGGCCGACGAGCGGCCGTTGGAGGCCGTCGCGGCGGCCGCCACCACGTCCGCCCCCGCGGTCACCGCTCCCGCCGTGGCCGCTCCCGCCGTCGCCCTGCGCGAGGGGAACCTTCACGCCACAAGAGCGCTCGATTCCTCCCCTCACGGTGGGAGCGCGGCCGCCGTCGTCCCGAGTGACGGGTCCCCTCGCGCAGTGGAGCAGGCCGTGGGCGCCCCCCGCCCGATCACCCCGGAGGTCCCCGTGCCCGAGACGTCCACCGACGTCCTCGCCCAGCACGCCGCCCTGCACACCCGCTACCTCGACGGACAGCTCGACCTCGCCCAGCGCCTCGTCGACACCTGGCGGACCGACGCCGGCCCGGACACGACCGAGCGTCTGCGCGCCGTCGCCGACCACGCCGACGCGATGTCGCGGGCGCACGTGCGCGCCAACGAGGTGCTGGCCTCCCTGGCGGCGCTCGACGGCGCGCCGGCGCTCGAGCAGGGCGCGGCGGCCCCGGCAGCGATCGCGGCCGACGTCGTGACCGAAGGGTCCCCTCGCGCCATAGAGCCGGCGGCGGGCGCCCTTCGCCGGGACGTTCCGCCCGTCGTCGTTCCGAGCGACGGGGCCCCTCGCGCGGTAGAGCCGCTCGTGGGCGCCCCTCGCCACGAGGTGATCGCGACGAACGGGCACGCGCCGACGACGCCGTCCACGCCGGAGCCGGCCCCCGAGGCCACCGGGTTCGACACGGCCGCGTTGCGTCAGGTGCTGGTCGAGGTGGTGGCGGACAAGACGGGCTATCCGGCGTCGATGGTGAACCCGGGGCTGGACCTGGAGGCCGACCTGGGGGTCGACTCGATCAAGCGGGTGCAGGTGTTGGGGGCGGTGCAGGAGCGCTATCCGCAGCTGCCGGCGATCGGCCCGGAGTCGATGGCCGAGCTGCGCACGCTGGACCAGATCGTCGAGCACTTCGCGGCCGACGTCCCGGCCGCCCCGGCAGCACCGGCCGTCGGCGGGTTCGACGCCGCCGCGCTGCGGCGGGTGCTCGTCGAGGTGGTGGCCGACAAGACGGGTTATCCGGCGTCGATGGTGGACCCGGGGCTGGACCTGGAGGCCGACCTGGGGGTCGACTCGATCAAGCGGGTGCAGGTGCTGGGGGCGGTGCAGGAGCGCTATCCGCAGCTGCCGGCGATCGGCCCGGAGTCGATGGCCGAGCTGCGCACGCTGGACCAGATCGTCGCCCACTTCGCCAGCGAGCCGACCGACACGACCGACACCACCGACACCCCGGCCACCCCCGCACCGGCGCCCGCACCCGTCGTCGGGAACGGGGACCTGGGACGGCACGCGGTCGAGCTCGTCGACCTCCCCGACCGGGAGGACGGGGCGCCCGCCTTCGCCGCCGACCCGGTCGCCGTCCTCGTCGACCGCGGCGGCCCCGAGCCCGACGCGCTGGAGGCCGCGCTGACGGCGGCGGGCTGGACGGTCCGCCGGGTCGGCCTGCCCGAGACGATCGGGTGCGACTGGCTAAACGCCCACGACGAGCGCACGGTCGACGGCCTCGACGAGGCCCTGACCGGCCGGGTCGATGCCGTCCTGGTCGCCCTGCGCGACGACGAGGACCTGCCCGGCAGCGTCTGCCAGCTCGCCGACGCGGTGCTGATCGCCGGCGCCGCGAAGACCCCGCTCACCCGGACCGCCGCGGCCGGTACCCGCGCCGCCTTCGTCACCGTCACCCGGATCGACGGCGGCCTCGGCCTGCTCGGCCACCGCATCGCCGCCGACGCAGCGCTCGCCGGGGTCGGCGGCCTCGTCAAGACCCTCGCCCGCGAGGCGCCCGGGCTGTTCTGCCGGGCCCTCGACATCGCCCCCGTCGACGGGCCCGACGCGGCCGCCGCCGTCGTGCTCGCGGAACTCGGCGACGCCGCCACCGACGTCGTCGAGGTCGGCGTCGACGCCGAGGGCCACCGGCGCACGGTCCGCGTCGCCGACCGGCCCGCGCCGGCCACCGGCGACGGCACGCCGGTCGGCGGGGACGACGTCGTCGTGGTCACCGGCGGCGCCCGCGGCGTGACCGCGTCGTGCGTCCGGGAGCTGGTGCGCCGGGTCGCCCCGGAGGTCGTGCTGCTCGGTCGGACCGCGCTCGCCGAGGAGCCCGCGTGGGCCGTCGGCGTTCCCGACGACGGGCTCACCGCGGCCGCCGCCGCCGCGCTCGGCGCCGACGGACGGCCCAGCCCGCGCGACGTCGCCGCCGCCCGCGACGACGTCCTCGCCCAGCGGGAGGTGCGGGCCACGCTGGAGGCCGTCCGTGCCCACGGGGCGACGGCACGCTACGCCGCGGTCGACGTCACCGACGCCGACCAGGTCCGCGACGCCCTCGCCGACGTCGCCCACCGCGCCACCGTGCTCGTCCACGCCGCCGGGGCCCTCGCCGACGCGAAGCTCGAGGACAAGACCCGCGCCGCCGTGCACCGGGTGCTCGCCCCGAAGCTCGCGGGCCTGCACCACGTCACCGAGGCACTGCGCGACGCCCCGCTGCACACGGTGGTGCTCTTCGGCTCGGTCGCGGGCGTGCACGGCAACCCCGGCCAGGCCGACTACGCCCTCGCCAACGAGGCGCTCGCCCGCATCGGCGCCAGCGCCGACCGCCACCGCGCCCCCCGGCACGTGACCACCCTGTCCTGGGGCGCCTGGGACGGCGGCATGGTCACGCCCGACCTGCGTGAGCACTTCCGCGCCCTCGGCGTCCCGCTCATCGATCCCGACGACGGGTCCCGCGCGTTCGCCGACCACCTCACCGGTGGGGCCACCGGCTGGGTCCTGCTCGGCGCACCCGACCCGCTCACCGGGGACGAGCCCCGACCGGTCGCCCTGCCGGCGACCACCTCCCGCGACCTCGAGGCGCTGCGCGAGGACCCCGTCCTCGCCGCGCACCGCATCGGAGACGACCCGGTGCTCCCCGCGACCGTGGCCCTCGGCTGGATGATCGACGCCACCGAGCGACGCAGTCCGGACCGCGTCGTCACCGGAGTCCGCGACCTCGCCGTGCGCACCGGGCTGGTGTTCGGCGCCGAGCCCGCCGAGCGGCTCACCGCCGACCTCGACGCGCCGGGCCCGGACGGCACCGTCGCGGTCGCCGTCCGCGGCGCCGGGTCCGCCCCGCGCTACTCCGCGACCCTCCGACTCGGGCCGCCCGGCACGACCGCGCCGCCGGTCCGGGACCTCCCCACCGGAGCGGGGGAGGACGCGAGCGGGCTCTACCGTCGCGCCGTCCTCTTCCACGGCCCCGTCCTGCAGGGCGTCCGACGGGTCCTCGAGCAGTCCGACCAGCGCGTCGTGCTCGCCTGCGAGCTGCCCCTGACCCCGCTCGCCCGCGGCGCCTACGCCGGTCGACGGCACGACCCGGTGACCGCCGACGTCGTCCTGCACGGCCCGCTGGTCCTGGGCCACCGGCTCCTGGGTTCGGCCTGCCTGCCGCTCGCGGTCGGGCGGATCGAGCTCGACGCGGTGATCCCGGCGGGCGAGCGGTTCGTGCTCCTCGTCGAGAACCCGCGGGCGAGCAGCAGCACGCTGCGCTGCGACGTCACCGTGTGTGCCGCCGACGGGCGGGTCCTGCAGCGGTGGATCGACGTCGAGGTGGTGACCACCGCGGGCATGGACGACCGCTTCGCCCGGGGGGTCGCCTCCTGGAACGGCACCGCCACGGTGGCCGGCCGATGAGCGCCGTCCTGGAATTCGACGGCGAGGCCTTCGACCCGCTCGCGGCCCCGGCCCCCAGCGCTGCTCCGGCTGCCCCCGCTGCCCCGGTGGCCGTCCCGACGACGGGTGCCGGCTCGCCCGGGCCCGCCGCGACCCTGGCCCGGCTGCGCGCCGGCGTGGTCGCCGCCCACGCGAGCGCCCTGACCGCGCAGACCGCACTGGCCCGCCGTGTGCTGATCGGTGGCCCGAGCCCGTCCGGCCCCGCCCGGACCGACCGGACCGGAACGACCGGGTCGTTCGTGCAGCGAGAAGCCACGAACGGGCCGCTCATTCCGAACGCACCGCCCCCACCCACCCGCGAGGCCGCCTTCAAGCCGCCGGCCCGGCCGGAGCGCGCCGAGCTCGACCGCGCCGCCCTCGACGCGCTCGCCGCCGGGGACCTGGCCGGGGTGTTCGGGCCGGCCTACGACCAGCACGGCACCAACCCGGCGGTCCGCACCTCCGGCGGGCAGCTCGACGCCGTCGCCGGGCTCGACGTCCGCGGCGGCGCCGGGGGGCGCGGCGGACTCCGGGCCACCCCGGCCGCCGGCGCCACCCTGCGCGGCGCCGCCGTCGAGGCGGTCGAGGTCCTGGCGGTCGCGCTCGGGCTGCCACTCGTGCTGGCCGGCACCGCGCTGGCGGCCACGACCGACGCCCCCGAAACTCCGGTGGGCGGGGACCTGACCGTCGACGCCCTCGAGGTCGACCTGATCCCGCGGCCGCACGTCGTCGCCCGGGTCGGCGCCCATGAGGTGACCGTCACCGTCCGGGAGCTGCCCGGGACCGTGGTCGGCCCCGACGCCACCGGCCGGCTCGCCACCTCCGGCCGGGTCTGCTCGCAGGGCGAGCTCGCCGTGCTCGGCGAGTTCCACTTCACGCACATGGCGCGCGGTGAACCGGGCCTCGCCCACGGCCCGCAGTACGCCCACCTCGTCGGGCGACGGGCGACGCGGCTGCCCAGCCACGGGCTGCAGCTGGTCGACCGGGTCGTGTCGATCGACGGCGAGCGCGGCGCCTTCACCGACGCCACGTACGTCACCGAGTACGACGCCCCGGCCGACGCCTGGTACTTCCACGACACCGGCAACGTCGACGCCCCGAACGTGATGCTCATGGAGACGTCGCTGCAGTCCGCGCTGCTCGTCGGCTACCACCTCGGGGCCACGCTGTCCGACCCCGGACAGGACTACGTGCTGCGCAACCTCGGCGGCACGGCGACCCTGCGCCGCGAGCTGGACCTCCGGGACCGGACGATCCGCCAGCACTCCCGGATCACCGCCACGACGCCGATGCCCGGCTCGATCCTGCAGGATTTCACGTACTCCCTGACCGTCGACGGTGAGCCCTTCTACGACGGCGAGTCGATGTTCGGGTTCTTCACCGCCACGACGATGGCCAACCAGACCGGGCTCGACGGCGGACGCGACGTCCCGACCTGGCTGGACCGCGAGCGGCCCGCCCGGCGCCGGACCCTCGACGCGGCCGCGCGCTGTGCCGCCGGCGGACCCCGGACACCCGTCGACCACCTCGCCCTCCTGGAGCACGTCACGGTCGTCGACGACGGCGGCGAACACGGGCAGGGCTACCTCCACGTCTCCCAGCCCATCGACCCGGGCGCCTGGTACTTCGCACGCCACTTCCACCTCGACCCCGTCATCCCCGGGTCGCTCGGTGTCGAGCAGGTGCTCCAGGCCATGCAGGAATGGGCGCTCGACGCCGGGCTCGCCGACGAGCTCGACGACCCGGCCTTCGTCGTCCCGGTCGGCGCCCCGCTGACCTGGCGCTACCGGGGCCAGGTGGTTCCGACCGACGGCACCGTGACCTTCGAGGTGCACCTGCGGGGCGTCGAGCGCCGACCTGGTCGCATCCGCGTCAGCGCCGACGCGAGCCTGTGGAAGCCCGGGCTGCGGATCTACGAGGTGCTGAACGCGACCGTCGAGCTGCGCGAGGACGGAGCTGCACCGTGGACGCCCTGACCACCCTCGACCGCCCCTGCTGGGCCGTCGCCGGTCCCCGGGGCCCGGTCCTGACGACGGAGCCTCCCGCGGCCGGGCAGCGTGTGCTCGCCGCCGTCGGGCCGATCCGCGAGGAGTCGCTGGGCGCCGCGGCGTTCCGGCGGCACCACGGTGTGCGCCGGGCCGTGATGAGCGGCGCCATGGCGGGCGGGATCGCGTCGGCCGCCCTGGTCGCCGCCATGGCCCGCGCGGGCTACCTCGGCTCGTTCGGCGCGGCAGGCCTCACCGCCGCCCGCATCGAGGAGGCCCTCACCGAGCTGGACCGCGTCGGCGCCCCGTACGCGGTCAACCTCATCCACAGCCCGCACGAGCCGGCGCTGGAGCGCATGATCGTCGACGCCTGTCTGCGGCACGGGGTGCGCACGGTCGAGGCGTCGGCGTTCCTCGACCTCACCGAGGAGGTCGTCCGGTATCGGGCGACGGGCCTGCGGCGTGAGCCCGACGGCAGCGTCGCGACCGACCACCGCGTCATCGCCAAGGTCTCCCGCGCCGAGGTCGCGTCGGTCTTCCTGCGGCCCGCCCCGGCGCCGCTGCTGCAGCGGCTCGTCGGACGCGGCGCGATCACCGCCGAGCAGGCCGACCTGGCCCGCCGGGTGCCGGTGGCCGACGACCTCACCGCCGAGGCCGACTCGGGCGGCCACACCGACCGCCGTCCGCTCCCGGTCCTGCTGCCCGCCATGCTCGCGCTCGCCGAGCAGGTGGCGCGGGAGACGGGTACGACGACGGCGCGGGTCGGCGCCGCAGGCGGCATCGGCACCCCGATGGCGATGGCCGCCGCGTTCGCCGCCGGCGCCGCCTACGTCGTCACCGGCTCGGTCAACCAGTCCTGCGTCGAGGCCGACCAGTGCGCCGCGACCAAGGAGCTGCTCGCCGCCGCCGGGGTCGCCGACACCGTCATGGCGCCCTCGGCAGACATGTTCGAACTCGGCGTCGACGTCCAGGTGCTCGGACGCGGCACGATGTTCCCCGCCCGCGCCCGGCGGCTGTACGAGCTCTACCGCAGCCGCGACTCGCTGGCCGACCTCACCACCGCCGAGCGCACCGAGCTCGAGGAGCGCATCCTGCGCCGGCCCGTCGTCGACGTCTGGGACGACACCCGGCGCTTCTTCGCCGAGCGGGACCCGTCGCAGGTGAGTCGCGCCGAGGCCGACGAGAAGCGGCGGATGGCCCTGGTGTTCCGCTGGTACCTCGGCCTGTCGTCCACCTGGTCGAGCCGCGGCGAGCCGGACCGGGTCCTCGACTACCAGATCTGGTGCGGCCCGGCGATGGGCGCGTTCAACGCCTGGGTCGCCGGCACCCACCTCGCCGCCCCCGCGCACCGCCGCGTCGCCGACGTCACCGACGCCCTGCTCCACGGCGCCGCCGTCGAGGCCCGCGCCACCGCCCTGCGCCTGGCCGGGCTGCGCCTGCCCGCCTCGGCGAGCACCTACCGCCCGTCACCGCCGACGGACGACGGGCCCGGCTCCGTCGCCGCCCACGCCACCGCCCGTGCTCTCGCCACCCGGGAGAACCGATGACCGCCGCCCGTACCGACGACACCGGCGACTGGCTGGTCTGTGCCGGCTGCCGGACCCTGCTCTACGCCCGCCGCTTCCGCCGCCACCGCCAGGTCTGCCCCGACTGCGGGCACCACGCCCCGCTGACCGCCCCGGAGCGGGTCGCCGACCTGTTCGACGCGGACACCGCCCGCACCTGGGAACCGACCGCCACCGACGTCGACCCGCTCGGCTTCGTCGACAGCCGCCCCTACCCGCAGCGCGTCGCCGAGGCCCGCGCGCGCACGGGGCTCGACGAGGGCGTCCTCTGCGTCCGCGGCACCGTCGCGGGCCGCGCCGTCGTCGCCGCCGTCATGGACTTCCGCTTCCTCGGCGGCAGCCTCGGCGCGGCGGTCGGCGAGCGGATCACCGCGGCCGCCGAGGCCGCCCTGGCCGAGCGGACGCCGCTGCTGCTCGTCTGCGCCTCCGGGGGCGCCCGCATGCAGGAGGGCGTCGTCGCCCTCATGCAGATGGCCAAGACCGTCGCGGCCCTGCGGGCCCTCGACGAGGCGGGGGTGCTGACGATCTCGCTCGTCACCGACCCGACCTACGGGGGCGTCGCGGCGTCCTTCGCCACCCTGACCGACGTCGTGATCGCCGAGCCCGGCGCCCGCCTGGGATTCGCCGGCCGCCGCGTGATCGAGCAGACCATCCGCGAGGACCTGCCCGAGGGCTTCCAGACCGCCGAGTTCCTGTTCGCGCACGGCATGCTCGACCTGATCGTCCCGCGCGCCGAGCTGCGGACCACGATCGGCCGGCTGCTCGGCGCCGCGTCCGCCGGCGGTCCCCGGCCGCTGCGCACCTCCCCGCTCGTCACGGACCCCGCGACGTTGCCCGAGCGCGACCCCTGGGAGGCGGTGCGACTCGCCCGCCGGCTCGGGCGCCCGACGACGCTGGACTACCTCACCCACGTCGTCGAGGATTTCGTCGAGCTGCACGGCGACCGCCGCCACGGCGACGACCCGGCGATCGTCGCCGGCCTCGGCCGCCTCGACGGCCGGCCCGTCGCGGTCGTCGGGACCCAGAAGGGCCACGACGCGGCCTCCCTCGCCGCCCGCGGCTACGGCATGTCCGGCCCGGCCGGCTACCGCAAGGCGGCCCGCGTGATGACCCTGGCCGCGAAGCTCGGCCTGCCCGTCGTCACGCTGATCGACACAGCCGGCGCCTACCCGGGCGTCGCCGCCGAGGAGCAGGGCCAGGCGCTCGCGATCGCCGAGAACATCGGGCTGATGGCCTCGCTGCCGGTGCCGGTCGTCGCCGTGGTCACGGGGGAGGGCGGCAGCGGCGGGGCGCTCGCCCTCGCCGTCGCCGACCGCGTCCTCGTCTGCGCCAACGCCGTCTACTCGGTGATCAGCGCCGAGGGCTGCGCCTCCATCCTCTGGAAGGACGCCGCGCAGGCCCCGCGCGCGGCCGCGGCCCTGCAGGTCGACGCCCGCGCCCTGCTCCGGCTCGGCATCGCCGACGGCGTGGTTCCCGAGCCCGGCGACGGCGCCGACTCCGACCACCTCGTCGCCGCCCGCACGCTGCGCGACGCCGTGTCCGCGGCCCTCCAGACCCTCGAGGGTCACGACGGCGGGTCGCTCGTCGCCTCCCGCCGGGCCCGGTTCCGCGCCTACGGCGCCGAGACCGCGGTCGGTGCCGCCGACGCCACGCCGACCGGGACCACGCCGGCCGGGACCACGCCGGCCGGGACCACGCCGGCCGGGACCACGCCGACCGGGACCACGCCGACCGACGCCCCCGCCGAGCTCGACGTCCGGGAGTCCGCATGAGCACCGCGCCCGCCGCCCGGGACGGCCACGGCACGCTGCTGACCTCCGACGCCGGGACGGCGCCACCCGCGCACGACGGGGCCGCGCCCCCGCCCGCCGAGCTGGACGCCGTGCTCGCCGTACTCGTCCGCCACGTCCGTGACCTGGCACCCCTCGGCACGGTGCGGGTCGCCGCCGGCGCGGTCACCGTCGAGGTCGGGCCGGGCACTCCCGCCCCCGCCGCGGCGCCCGCCCCCGCGCCCCCACCTGCCGTCGGGCCGCCCGTGACGGAGGCGGCGCCCGCCGCCGTCGTCGGGGAGGGACCGACGGTGTGCTCGACGACCGTCGGCGTGTTCTACCGGGCCGCCGAGCCCGGGGCGACGCCGTTCGTCGGCGAGGGCGACAGCGTGTCGGTCGGGCAGCAGATCGGCATCGTCGAGGCGATGAAGCTGATGATCCCGCTGGAGTCCGACCGGTCCGGGACCGTGGCGGAGTTCCTCGTCGGCGACGGCGAGGCGGTCGAGCACGGGCAGCCCGTGCTGCGGCTGGTGGGCGACGCGGGGGCGCCGTCGTGAAGAAGGTGCTGATCGCGAACCGCGGCGAGATCGCGGTCCGGGTGATCCGGGCGTGCCGGGACCTCGGGCTCGGCACCGTCGCCGTGCACTCGGCGGCCGACCGCGACTCGCTGGCCGTGCGGCTGGCCGACGAGTCGGTGCAGGTCGGGCCGGCTGCGGCGCGGGCGAGCTACCTCAACATCCCGGCGCTCGTCGAGGCCGCGCGCATCCGGGGCGCCGACGCGGTGCACCCCGGGTACGGCTTCCTCTCCGAGAACCCCGACTTCGCCGAGGTGTGCACGGCCGAGGGCCTGACCTTCGTCGGGCCTCCCGTCCCGGTGATCGAGGCGCTGGGGGACAAGGCCCGCGCCCGGGCCACCGCGATCGAGGCCGGGCTGCCGCTGCTGCCCGGCTCCCGCGGCGAGCTCGCCGACGCCGACGCCGCCCAGACGCTCGCCGACGAGATCGGCTACCCGGTCATCATCAAGGCGGTCGCCGGCGGGGGCGGGCGCGGGATGGCGGTGGTGCGCCGCGCGGCGGACGTCCCACGCGCCTGGGCCGAGACCCGCGCCGCGGCCGTCGCCGTGTTCCGCGACGGCCGCCTGTTCCTGGAGCGGTACCTGGACTCCGCCCGCCACGTCGAGGTGCAGATCCTCGCCGATGCGCACGGCCACGCGGTCCACCTCGGGACCCGCGACTGCACCCTGCAGCGCCGGCACCAGAAGCTCGTCGAGGAGTGCCCGGCCCCGGCCCTGCCGCCGTCGTTCCTCGCCGAGATCGCCGACGCCGCCGTGCGCATGGTGCAGGCGTCGGGCTACGTGGGCGCGGGGACCGTGGAGTTCCTCGTCGACCCCACGATCCCGGCGTTCTTCTTCATGGAGGTCAACTGCCGGCTGCAGGTCGAGCACCCGGTCACCGAGATCGCGACCGGGATGGACCTCGTCGCCGAACAGCTGCGGATCGCGGCGGGGGAGCCGCTCGGGTACACCCAGGCCGACCTGGTGGTCCGCGGCGCCGCCCTCGAATGCCGCATCAACTGCGAGGACCCGGCCCGCGGCTTCGTCCCGACGCCCGGCCTCATCGCACGGTGCGACCTGCCCGCCGGGCCGTTCGTGCGCGTCGACACCCACGTGCACGCCGGGTACCGGGTGCCGGCGGCCTACGACTCGCTGCTAGCGAAGGTCGTCGTCTGGGCCCCCGACCGCGAGCGCGCCCTGGCCCGGATGCGCGGCGCCCTGTCCGAGGTCCGCATCGAGGGCCCAGGCATCGCGACGACGGCGGGCTTCCTGCGCGACCTGCTCGACCACCCCCGCGTCGTCGCGGTGGAGCACGACACCTCGACGGTGGCTGACGCCATGTGAGCACTTTCCGTGGCTATGGCCACGGCAAGTGCTCACAGGCGCGGCAGCGCACCAACGTGCCCTGCCAGCCCAGCTGACGCATCCGACGGGCGACGACGCGCGCCGTCCCGCACGTCTCGGTCCACACCTCCTCCGTGCCGAACACGAGCCGGGCGCGGCCCTCGAGCTCGGCGACGTTGTCCCGCTTCCGGTCCCGGTAGGCGGTGCGGCGGGTCCGGTGGGTGGCCCAGCCGTCGAGCCGCACGGTGAGGGTGCCGAGCGGGAGGTCGTACTCCGCGTCCTCCACGAAGGTCCCGGCCTCGGTCCGCCGCCGGACCTGCCGGGTGGCGGGCGGGAGCCCGTGAGGAGCCTCGACGTCCGTGACGTAGTCGGCCTCGAGCACCGACTGGACGCCGGACTCCAGCAGCTCCGCGGCCGCGAGCAGCGCGTCGCGGTAGCGACGGGGCGGCCGGAGCTCGAGGGTCTTCCGGATGTCGGCGCCCGGCAGCCGCGACGCGCTCGCACCCGCCGTCATGAAGCGCATCGCCCCGCGGGCGTCGTCGCGCTGCACGGCGAGGTCGACGAGGGTCACGATCCGGCCGGTGACCGGGGGATCGACCCCTGCCGCGGCGAGGTGGGCGAAGGCGCGACTGCGGTGCACCGTGATGCCCGGGCAGCCGCGGGCCGACGAGCCGTAGGGCACCGTCACGTGGATCGGTCCGACGTCCGAGGCGCCCGGCATCCGGTGCACCGCGGCCGCCGACGCGTGGCTCAGCAGCGCCGGCCCGCGAACGAACAGCAGCGCCGCCCGCCGCCACATGCTCGCCGTCGGCTCCCCGCTGACGAGGGCCAGCACCCCCCGGAACAGGGGGACCCACCGGCCGGCGGCCACGTGGGCCCGGATCGCGTTCTCGGTGATCCCCTGCGCGAGGGCCTGCTGCACGCTCGCGACGTTCTCCTGCTCGCGCCGCAACCGCTGCCAGTACTCCGGATTCTCGTCCACACGGGCTTGGAGTCGCGGGGTGAACCTGCGGTTCCCGTGAGCACTTTCCGTGGCTCCAGCCACGGAAAGTGCTCACGAGCGAAGCACCTCCTATCGCCCGAGAGCCCCTCCCTCTGCGCCGACCACGTCGTCGTCCCACGCACCACGATCGATCACGACGCCCCCGCCCCTCCCGGAGCTCCCCATGGTCGACACGACCGCCCCCCGTGAGCCCGCCCGCAGGACGATCAGCAACCCCTACCTGCACCGCCTGCAGCGCCGGCACTTCCTGCTCTTCGACGTCGCCCCCATCGTCGGGGCCGTCGCCGCCCTGGCCCTGCTCCCGGTGCTGCCGTTCGGGGTCACCGAGATCGCCCTGCTGGTCGGCATGTGGATCGTGACCGGCCTCGGCATCACGGTCGGCTACCACCGGCTGTTCACCCACCGCACGTTCACCGCGTCCCCCGCGACCCGCACCGCCCTCGCGGTCGCCGGGTCGATGGCCGGGCAGGGCGGGGTGGTGTCGTGGGTGGCGATCCACCGCCGCCACCACGAGTGCAGCGACCGCGAGGGCGACCCGCACTCCCCGAACCTCTCGGGCGACGGCTGGCGCGGCGTGCTGCGCGGGCTCCTGCACTCCCACTTCCTGTGGATGCGCCGCCACGAGTACCCGAACGTCGCCCACTACGCGCCCGACCTGCTGCGCGACCGGCGGATCGTCGCCGTGGGCCGCCGCTACGACACGTGGGTCCTCCTCGGCCTCGCGCTGCCCACCCTGATCGGCGGGCTCGTCCACCTCAGCTGGGCCGGGGCGCTGTCCGGGCTGCTCTGGGGCGGCCTGGTCCGCATCGTCGTCCTCGAGCACATCATCTGGGCGATCAACAGCCTGCTGCACCGGTGGGGCACGAAGCCGTACGCGTCCCGGGAGAACAGCCGCAACGGCGGGGTGTTCGCCCTGCTGACCTTCGGCGAGTCCTGGCACAACAACCACCACGCGTTCCCGGAGTCGCCCACCTTCGGGCTGCAGTGGTATCGGCCCGACCCCGGGTTCTGGCTCATCCGCGCGCTGCAGGCCGTCGGCCTCGCCCGCGATCTCAGGACGCCCACCGCCGAGCGCATCGCCGCGAAGAAGGTCACCGCATGAGCACCGACGAGATCCTCACCTGGGCCGGGGGCCACCTCGCCGACCTCCTCGGCGCCGACCCCGCCTCCCTCGACCCGCACGCCGACTTCGACCAGCTCGGCGTCGACTCCGCCCTCGCCGTCTCCCTGCTCCTGGAGATCGAGGCCCGCTACGGCGTGGACGTCCCCCCGGAGTCGCTGTTCGAGAACCCGACCCTGGCCGCGGTCGCCGCGACCGTCCACGCCGAGCTGGTCGCGGCGTGACGTCCACCGCCGCGGCGGTCCGCCACCACTACGACGTCGGCAACGACTTCTACCGCCTCTGGCTCGACCCGGGGCTCACCTACTCCTGCGCCCTGCCCGAGGGTCCCGACGACGGGCTCGCCGCGGCCCAGGCGCGCAAGGTCGCCCTCCACCTCGACGCGGTCGGGCCCTGCCCGCGGCTGCTCGACGTCGGGTGCGGCTGGGGTGGGATGCTCGACGCGGCCGTGCGGCGCGGGACCACGACGGCCGTCGGCCTCACCCTGGCGCAGGAGCAGGCCGCGCACGTCCGGGCCACCGCCCGCCCCGGCGTCGAGGTGCGCGTCGAGGACTGGACCGACCACGTCCCCGACGCGCCCTACGACGGCATCGTCTCGGTCGGCGCCCTCGAGCACTTCGCCCGTCCCGAGGACGACGACGGGCGCCGCGTGGGCCGCTACCGTGACTTCCTCGCCCGGTGCCGCGACTGGCTCGCGCCCGGCGGGGTGCTCTCGCTGCAGACCATCGCCTACGGGTCGATGGACCGCGCCGACGCCAGCGCGTTCATCCAGCAGGAGATCTTCCCGGCGGCCGACCTGCCGTCGCTGCTCGACCTCGCCGCCGCCGCCGACGGCCTCATGGAGATCCGGCGGCTGCGCGACGACCCGCTCGACTACGCCTGGACCTGCGAGCGGTGGGCGGCGAACCTGCGGGCGCGCCGGGCCGAGGCCGTCGCCCTCGTCGGCGAGGAGGTCACCGCCCGCTACGAGCGCTACCTGCGTCAGTCCGCGCTCGGGTTCCGGATGGGCCGCATCGGGCTGCTGCGCCTGGTCCTCGCCCCGCGGGGACGTGCCTGGACGGGGACCCGGTGACCGCGTCGGGGACCGTCCGGTTCAACCCCTTCGACCCGGGGTTCCGCGCCGACCCCTACCCGCACTACCGCGCCCTGCGCGAGCAGGCGCCGGTCCACCGCGCCCTCGGCCAGTGGGTGCTGACCCGCCACGCCGACGTCACGGTCGTGCTCCGGGACCGGTCGACCTCGGTGGGCCTGATCCCGGACCTCGTCGACCGGCAGACCGAGCGGCTCGGCCCGGCCGCCCCCGTGGCGCCGGGGTCCCTCGCACGCATCGGGCGGCTCGCGCGCACCTCGCTGGTGTTCACCGACGCCCCCGGGCACGGGCGGCTGCGGGCCCTCACCGGCCGGGCCTTCGGCCCGCGCACGCTCGGCGCGCTGCGGCCGCGCGCGACCGCCGCGGCCCGCCGGCTCGCCACCGCCCTCCGGCTCGCGGGTGGGGGCGACGCCGTCGCGGATCTCGCCGCGCCGCTCCCGCTGGCGGTCCTCACCGACGCCCTCGGCCTGCCGCCCGCGCTGCGTGGCGACCTCGCCGCCTGGACCCACCGCATCCGGTTCCTGCTCGAGCCCGGCCTGCTCACCGCGGCCGACCTCCCCGACGTCGCCGCCGCCCTCGACGCCTTCGCCGCGACCCTGCACGAGGTCGTGGCCACCCGCCGTCGTGACCCGGGGGAGGACCTCCTGAGCGCCCTCGCGGCCGCCCGCACCCCCGACGGCGACCGGCTCGACGACGAGGAGCTCGTCCTCGTCGCGATCATGACGTTCGTCGCCGGGCTCGAGACGACGGCGGCCCTGCTCGGCAACGGCCTGCACGCCCTGCTCACCCACCCCGACCAGGCCGCGCTGCTGCGGGCCGATCCACGGCGCCTCCCCGCCGCCGTGGCCGAGCTGCTGCGCTTCGACAGCCCCCTGCAGCTCACCCGGCGCGCCACCACGCGGGAGATCCCGCTCGCCGACGCCGTCGTCCCCGGCGGCGCGCAGGTCCTGCTCTGCCTCGGCGCGGCGAACCGGGACCCGGAGGCGTTCGACGACCCCGACGTCCTCGACGTCACCCGCGCGCCCACGGCCCACCTCGCCTACGGCCGCGGGTTGCACGGCTGCGTCGGCGCCGCGCTCGCGAGCCTCGTCGCCGAGGTGGCGCTCCACGCCCTGCTCGTCCTCCCGGGCACGCTGCGGCTCGACGGCCCGGTGTCCTGGCAGGAGCACAGCCGGATCGTCCGGGGCGTCGCGCGCCTGCCGGTGGCGTTCCGGTGAGGAGCCGGCGCAGCTGGCTGCGGGTCCCCGACGCCGGGGCCCCGCTCACCCTGGTCTGCCTCCCGCACGCCGGGGCAGGCGCCTCGTCGTTCGCGCGGTGGCCCGCCCTGCTCGGCACGGACGTCCGGGTGGTGCGCGTCCAGCTGCCGGGCCGCGAGGAGGTGGCCGACGAACCCCCGGTCCGCCGGGTGGCGGAGGCGGTCGCCGGGCTCGGCCCCGAGGTCGCCCGGCTCGCGCTCACCGGGCCGGTGGCGCTCTACGGGCACAGCATGGGCGCGCTGGTCGCCTACGAGCTCGCCCGCGCCCTGGAGGCGGTCGGTCTCCCGCCGGTGCACCTGGCCGTGTCGGGTCGCCGCGCACCCCACCTGCCCCGGCGGTTCCCCCTGCTGCACCTCCTGCCCGACGCCGAGCTCCTCGCCGGCCTCGACGCCATGGCGCGCACCCCGGACGGCCCGCCACCGCCCGTGCGCACCCCGGCGGGCCGCCGCTACGCCCTGCGCGTGGCGCGCGCCGACCTCGAGCTCGGGGAGACCTACGCCCACCGGGAGCGGCCGGGTCTCGCCGTCCCGGTCTCCGCGTTCGTCGGGGAGCACGACCCGGCGGTGGACCGCGCCGAGACCCTCGCCTGGGGCCGGGTGACGGCCGGCCGCTTCCGGGCCCGCCGGCTGCCCGGCGGCCACCTGCTCGACGACGCCGCACGCGCCGCCCTGGTCGCCGGGCTGCGCGAGGACTGGGCCGTGCTCACCGACGCCGCGGAGGTCGCCGATGGCCGGCCCGCGTGAGGTCCTGCGTCGCCGCGCCCGCGAGACCCCCGACCGCCGGGCCTACGTCTTCCTCGACGAGCACGGGGCCGAGGTCGACGCGCTGACCGACGGCGAGCTCCACGCCCGGGCCCGGGGCACGGCGGTGCGGCTGACCGCGCACGCCCGCCCCGGCGACCGCGCGCTGCTGGTGTTCGCCCCGGGCCTGGAGTTCCTGGTGGCCTTCTTCGCCTGCCTGGAGGCGGGGGTGATCGCCGTCCCCGTCGCGCCGCCCCGCCGCGGGCACGTGCAGGACGCGACGCGCCGCATCGTCGCGGACGCCGACCCCGCGCTCGTCCTCGCCGACGCCGCCACGACGACGGCGGCCCGGGCCGCCCTCGCGCCGCACCTGCGGTGGCTGAGGGTGGGCGGCGTCGCCGCGGGGCCGCCCGACGACGGGCCCGCGGACCCCGCGACCCCGGCGTTCCTGCAGTACACCTCGGGCTCGACCGCCGCACCGAAGGGCGTCGTCGTCACCCACGGCGCCCTCGCCGCCAACCAGGAGATGATCCGGCGCGCCTTCGGCCACGACGCGACGTCGACCTTCGTCGGCTGGGCCCCGCTCTTCCACGACCAGGGGCTGATCGGGAACGTCCTGCAGCCCCTGCACCTCGGCACGCTCGCCGTGCTCATGGCCCCGTCGACGTTCATCCGCCGCCCGCTCCTCTGGCCCGAGACGGTGTCCCGCTACCGGGCACGCACCAGCGGCGGGCCCGACTTCGCGTTCGCGGCGTGCGTCGCGGCCGCCCGCCGCACGGGGCTCCCCGAGGGGCTCGACCTGAGCTGCTGGACGGTCGCCTTCGACGGCGCCGAGCCGCTGCGCCCGTCCACCCTCCGGGACTTCGCGACGACGTTCGCCCCCGCCGGTCTCGACCCCGGCGCGCTCTATCCCTGCTACGGCCTGGCCGAGGCCACGCTCCTGGTGACGGGCAGCCGGCCCGGTCGCGGCCCGCGGTTCCTCGACGTCGACCCCGACGCCCTCGCCCGCGGCCGCCTCCGGCCCGGGACGCGGACCCTCGTCGGGTCGGGGGAGGTGCTCCCGGGGGAGGAGGTCCGCATCGTCGACCCCGACACCGGAGCCCCCTGCGCCGACGGCGAGGTCGGGGAGATCCGGGTCGCGGGCGGGCACGTCACGGCGGGCTACTGGCGCAACCCCACGGCCACGGCCGCGACGTTCGGCGGCGGCGAGCTGCGGACCGGCGACCTCGGTGCGCTCGTCGACGGCGAGCTCTACGTCGTGGGCCGGCGCAGCGACGTCGTCGTCGTCCGCGGCCGCAACCACCACCCCGGCGACCTCGAGGCGACCGTGCTCGGCGCCCACCCGGCGCTCGCCCCGTGCGGCCCCGCGACGACGGCCGCTTTCGGCCTCCCCGACGACGAGGGTGGCGGCGAGCGGGTGGTCGTCGTCGGCGAGGTGCGCGACGACGCCGACCGGGACGGGATCGCCGGCGCGGTGCGCGCCGCGGTCCTGCGCGAGCACGACCTGGCGCTCGCGGCCGTCGTCCTCACCCGTCCCGGCGCCCTCCCGCGCACCAGCAGCGGGAAGATCCGTCGTCGGGCCGCCCGGGAGATGCACCTCGCCGGGGGCTTCCCGGCGCCCGGGGCGGCGCCGTCGGGGTGAGCGTCGGGCTCACCACGGCACCACCTGGTCGGTGTGGTCGAGGAACTGCAGGCCGGGCTCGCCGGCGTGCTTCTCGACGACGTCGGCGACGCCGCGGGCGCTCTCGGGGACGGTGAGCCGTGCTCCCGGTCCGCCGAGGTCGGTCTGCACCCAGCCGGGGTGCAGGAGGAGCAGCGTCCGCGGGTCGTCGTGGTGGCGGGCGGCGTAGGACCGCATCAGCTGGTTGAGCGCGGACTTGCTCGCCCGGTAGACCTCGTGGCCGCCGCGGGTGTTCATCGTGAGGCTGCCCTGCCGGGACGACATCACCGCCACGGTCCCGGTCGGGACCACGAGCGGGCCGAGGCCCTCGACGACGCGGAGCGGGGCGAGCGCGTTGGTGACCATCACCTCGACGAACTCCTCGGTCGGCACCTCCGCGACCGGTCGGTCCTCGCCCGTGATGCCCGCGTTGACGAAGAGCAGGTCGAGCGGGGTGCCCGCGAGCCGTGCGGCCAGCGCCCCGATCTGCTCGGGCACGGTCATGTCCAGGTGTTCGACGCGCACCCGTCCGGTCGTCCGGGCGAGCTCGGTGAGCGCCTCGGGCTCCCGGCCGCGCACCGTGGCGACGACCTGCCACCCGCGCTCGGCGAACTCGCGGGCGAGCGCGAGCCCGAGGGAGCGGGACGCCCCGACGACGAGGGCGGTCTTCCCGGTCAGTTCGGTCATGTCGACTCCTCGGTGGCCGTCCGTCCGGGCCGGGCCCGGCGGTCGGCGAGTTCGGTCTCGATCCGGCGCAGGACCTCGACGACGGTGTCGAGCTCGGCGGGATCGGTGATGATCCCGGTGAGCAGGTCGCTCCAGATCCGCTGCAGCTCCCGCAGGTTCGCGTGGGCCCGGTCGGTGGGGTGGAGGTGGACGCGGCGGGCGTCGGCCGGATCGGGCACGCGGCGCACGAGGCCCTTGCGCTCGAGCCCGCGCAGCGCCCGGCTGAAGTTGCTCGACACCAGCTGGGTGGCCGCGGCCGCGGCGCCGGCGGTGACGCCGGGTTCGCGGTCGATCACCCGCATCACGGCGCTCTCGAGCGGGGTCCACGACTGCCCCGCGAACGCCGGGTCCTTCGCCGCGTGGATCAGTCGTCCCACGGCGAGGATCCGGTCGGCGAGCTTGAACAGCCGCGCGGTCTCGTCCCCTGCCATGAAAGCTATCGTATGACAGGTGTCAACCGACAGGTATCAGGCGTGGAGCCGCACCGGCAGGGTCGCGCGGCCGGCGACGAGCACCGTCGGCCGCCGTTGGCCCGGCCCCACCGGGGTCAGCGCGGGGAAGCGGCGGTGCAGCGCCGCCAGTGCGGTGGCCGCCTCGAGCCGGGCCAGCCCGGCGCCGAGGCAGTGGTGCGGGCCGTGGGAGAAGGCCAGGTGGGCCCGGGCGTTGGGCCGTCGGACGTCGAAGCGGTCCGGGTCGGGGAACACCGCCGGGTCGTGGCCCGTCGCGGCCACGTGCACGAGCACCAGGGTGCCCGCGGGCACGGTCGTCCCCGCGATCGCCACGTCGCCCACCGCCCGCCGGGCCGCCCGCGTGACCGGGCCCTCCCGACGGAGCAGCTCGTCGACGGCGTCCGGCCAGCGCTCCGGCTCCGCGTCGAGGAGCGCGGCCTGGTCCGGGTGCGCGGCCAGGGTGACCGCGCCCGCGGAGACGAGGTGGGTGGTCGTCTCGAAGCCCGCGGCGAGCAGGAACATCGCCGTGACCACCAGGTCGTCGGCGTCGTCGGGGTCGCCGTCGGTCAGCGCGCCCAGCAGCCCCGAGGCGTGCCGGACCTCGTCGCGCAGCCACGCCGCGAGCGGCCGCCAGGTCGTCCTCGACGGCGGCGAAGCGTTCGAAGGTCAGCCCCGTGTCCAGCGCCGCGACGACGGACTCGCTCCATCGCGGCAGGTCGTCGGGCAACGGCGTGCGCAGCCCGAGCAATGCCGTGACCAGCCGCAGCGGGAGCGGGTGGGCGTAGTGCGCGACGAGGTCGACGACACCGTCGTCGTCCGCGGTCGCGGGCAGGTCGTCGAGGAGCTCGTCGGCGATCCGTGCGGCCTCGCCGGCCCACCGGGCGACCGCGCGCGGGGCGAAGGCGCGGGCCAGGCGGGCCCGGTGACGGGCGTGGTCGGCGCCGTCCAGCGCGATGAGGGACGGCCGGTGCTGCGGCCCGGGGGGCCCTCCGCCCGACGGCGGGTGGGGCATGGCGAGGGCGCGGGAGGCCAGGACCTCGCGGGCCACGTCGTGGTGGACGGTCACGAGCGTCCCCGGGAGGGCGCCCGGGGCGAAGGGACGGTGACGGCGGAGCTCGGCCCACGCCTGGTGCCGGCGCCCGGCGTCCGCCCCGTCGTCGGCGAGCACCGCGTCGGCCACCCCGGCGCGGGCCCGCCGCCGCACGGCGCCGCGGACGACGCCGTGCGAGGCGGCCCACCGGCGCCGGAGGTCGTTCACCGCAGCCCGGAGCGCACGAACGCGCTGACCACCTGGCGCTGCAGGACGAGGTAGAGCGCGAACACCGGCAGGCAGGCGAGGCCCGACGCCGCCATCAGCGGGCCCCACCGCACGCCCTCGGTGCCGAGGAACCCGCGGATGCCGAGCTGGATCACCGCGCCGGATCGCTGCAGCACCATCGCCGGCCAGAAGTACTCGTTCCACGCCGTGACGAAGAGCAGGATCGCCAGGGCGGCCAGGGCCGGGCGCAGCACCGGCACCACGACCGTCCACAGCGTGCCCCACGAGCCGCGGCCGTCCATCCGGGCCGCCTCGAGCAGCTCGGCGGGGATCGAGCGCATGTGCGAGCGCAGCAGCAGCACCCCCACCCCGGAGAGCAGCTGGGGGAGCACCACGCCGGAGAGCGTGTTGAGCAGGCCGAGCTGGTAGAGCAGCACGTAGTTGGGCAGCATCGTCACCTGGAAGGGCACCAGCCAGGTCCCGATCATCGCGAGGTAGAGCAGCTTCTCCCCGCGGAAGCGGTACGCCGCGAACGCGTACGCGGCGAGCAGCGCCACGAGCAGCTGGCCGACCGCCACCGCGACCGCCACCAGCGTGGTGTTCGCGAGCAGCCCGAGCACGTCGAGCTCCCGGGCCGCCTCGCCGTAGCTCGCCAGCGACAGCGGCCAGGGCAGCAGCGACGTCTCGAACACGTCGTTCGGGCGGCGCAGCGACGTGGCGTACATCCAGTAGATCGGGAACACGCAGGCGAGCCCGACGAGCACGAGCACGACGTGGCCGCGCACCGCCCGCATCCGGTCGGTCATCAGGAGGTCCTCAGTCGTCGTGGAAGCTCAGGCGGTCGGACATCGTCACGAGCACCCACGCGACGGCGAGGAACACGACGAAGAAGACCAGTCCCGCGGCCGCGCCGTGGCCGGCGTCGAAGGACCGGAAGCCGTACTCCCAGAGCAGGTAGTAGATGTTCGTCGTCGCCGTGCCCGGACCGCCCTGGGTGAGGGTGTCGATGAGCGGGAAGCTCCACTGGGCGGAGAGCAGCACGGTCATCAGGGTCAGGAACACCAGCGTGGGCGAGAGCAGCGGCAGCGTGATCCGCCACGTGATCTGCCGGGGCCGCGCGCCGTCGACGGCGGCCGCGGCCGCGTACTCGTCGTCGACCCCGGTCAGCCCGGCCGAGACGATGAGCGTGGCGAACCCGAGCACGTGCCAGCCGGTGATGACGATGATCGCCACCAGGGCGCCGTTCGCGTCGGCCAGCCAGTTGACGTGCAGTCCGAGGACGCGGTTGACGGCGCCCGAGCTCGGATCGAGCAGCCACTGCCACACCGCGGCGCTCGCCACGGGGGCGACGAGCATGGGCGCGAACACGAGCGCCTGGTAGACGCTGCGGGCCCGGCCGTGCACCTGGCGGGCGAGCAGCGCCACCACCACCGGCACCACGATGGTGAACGGCAGCATGCCGACGATGATCAGCATCGTGACGCCGACCGCGTCGCCGAGCTCCGGGGCGGAGAGCACCTCGCGGAAGTTGGCGAGGCCGACCTCGGTGGCGGGCGAGGTGGGCAGCAGGTTCCACGAATAGGTCGAGAGCTGCACGGCCTGCAGCAGCGGGCGGTAGGTCCAGACGACCAGCAGGGCGAGCGCCGGGGCGAGGTAGAGGTAGGGCGCGAGGGCCCGCAGGCGGCGCGGGAGCCGGCGGCGCCCGACCGTCGCCGGCTCCGGCGGCGCGGGAGCCGCCGGAGCCGGGACCTCGACGAGCAGGGTCATCGCTGCGTGGGCATGAGCGCTTGCGCGTTGGTCTGCGCCGCGCTCATCGTCGTCCGCGGGTCGGCGCCCTGGTAGACCACGGTCTCGACCGCGCCCATCATCTCGTCCTGGATCCGCGAGTAGTCGTTGCCCGGCAGCGCCTGGGCGGGCTCCAGGCGGGCGAGCTGGGCCAGGTTCGGGGCGAGGAGCGGGTTGTTCCGCGCCCAGGTCTGCAGGTAGCGCGGGTCGTCGACGAGCCCGGTGCGCAGCGGCAGGTAACCGATCTTCGAGGAGATCGCGGTGTAGGCGCGGTCGCTGGTGAGGAACTGCACGAGCTCCCAGGCGGCGCGCTGCTTGGCCGGGTCGTTCGACAGGACGAACAGCGCCGCCCCGGAGTTGGTCGGCACGGTCGGACGGCCGTCGAACGAGGGCATCGGCGCGGCGCGCAGGTCCCACTTGCCGGCCGCGCCCTTCTGGAAGGTGCCCTGCAGGGCGCTCGTCTCGAGCAGCATGCCCATGTCGCCGCGGGCGAACTGCGGGTAGGCCTGGGCCTGCGAGAGCTTCGGGCTCGCGCCGGAGTTGACCAGGTCCTGCGCCATCGCCACCGCGCCGACGGCGCCCGGGTCGGCGAACGCGAGCTTCGTGCGGTCCGCGGAGAGCATGGCGCCGCCGTTGGACCGCACGAGCGCCTGGTAGCACCAGTCGCCCGCGACCTGGGTGAGGCAGTCGACGTAGCTGCCGTCGCGGCCGGTGCGGGCCTTGATGGCCTGGGCGTCGGACTTCAGCTCGGCCCACGTCTGCGGCGGCCGGTTCGGGTCGAGCCCGGCGGCGGTGAAGAGCGAGGCGTTGTAGTAGAGCACCGGGGTGGAGAAGACGAACGGCATGCCGTACGTCTTGCCGTCCAGGTTGCCCAGGGCCGCGGCCGTCGGGGCGTACGGGTGCTCCCCGCCGAACTGGGCGTCGACGGCGGGCTTGCCGACGAGGTCGTCGTAGGGCTTGGCGCCGAGGGCCTTCGCCGCGAAGTCGAGGTCGCCGAAGGTCAGCTGCGCGACGTCGGGCGGGTTGCCGGTGGCCAGCTGGGCCTGGACGCTCGGGACGGCGTTGGTGACGCCGTTGGGGCTGGTGCCCTGCGGCTTCTGCGCCTTGACGGTGATGTTCGGGTGCTCGCGGGAGAACTCGCCGAGCAGCTCGGTGAAGGTGTCGGTCCAGTTGCCCGCCTGCGAGAGGTTGTAGCTCTCGAAGGTGATGTCGACCTTCTGGTCCGGGGCCAGCTCCGGGGCGAACGCGGTGCCGCCGGAGGTGGTGGGCGCCCCGATCCCGCAGGCGGTGAGCGAGACGGCGGCGGCGGCCAGGAGGCCGACGAGTCGGGCGACGCGGGCGGGTCGGGCGGGGCCCCGGCGGTGGGGCGGTGCGGACGGGCGGGTCACGGGAGGCTCCTCGCGAGCGGGCGGTCGCCGTGGAGCCCGGGCTCGACGGCGGGGGAGGTCGGGGTGGTGGGGGAGGACGGGGTGGGGGAGGACGGGGTGCTGCTGCCGGGGCGGCGTTCGAGGCGCCGGCCGGAGTCGGGGTCGAACAGGTGGACGCGGGCGGGATCGACGGCGAGGCCGACGTGGTCGCCCGCGGCGAGGCCGAGGGGGCGGGCGCCGCGCACGGTGACGACGGGCCCGTCGTCGGCGTCGCCGAGCACGCAGCGGGCGAGTTCCTCGCTGCCGAGGTTCTCGACGGCGAGCACCCGGCCCCGGAACGGGGCGTCGGCGGCCCCGGGCGGGCGGACGACGAGGTGCTCGGGACGCACCCCGAGCACCAGGGCCCGCCGGGACCCCTCGGGGCTGACCTGCCCGGCGCCGTCGTCGGGCAGCGCGAGGTCGAGGCCCGCCGCGCTCGCCCGCACGCCGTGGGCGCCGACGACGGCGGCCACGTCGAGCAGGTTCATCGGCGGTGCGCCGAGGAAGCCCGCGACGAACGTCGAGGCCGGGGTGTCGTAGACCTCGGCGGGCGTGCCGACCTGGGCGAGGCGCCCGCCGTCGAGCAGGGCGACGCGGTCGGCCATCGTCATGGCCTCGACCTGGTCGTGGGTGACGTAGAGGACCGTGGCGCGCAGCCGGCGGTGCAGTTCGGTGAGCCCGGCGCGGGTGGTGGTCCGCAGCTTGGCGTCGAGGTTCGAGAGCGGCTCGTCCATGAGGAAGGCGCCGGGCTCGCGGACCAGCGCCCGACCGAGCGCCACCCGCTGGCGCTGTCCGCCGGAGAGCTGCTTGGGGCGGCGCCGCAGCAGGTCGGTGAGGCCGAGCTCCGCGGCGACGGCGGCGACCTTCTCCCGCACCACCGCCCGGCGCTCGCCGCGGACGCGCAGCGGGAAGCCGATGTTCGACTCGACGGTCAGGTGCGGGTAGAGCGCGTAGCTCTGGAACACCATGGCGAGGTCGCGGTCGCGGGGCGCGACGTCGGTGACGTCGGCGTCGTCGACGAGCACGCGTCCCCCGGTGGGGGCGATGAGGCCGGCGACCATCCGCAGCAGCGTCGACTTGCCGCAGCCGCTGGGGCCGAGCAGGACGAGGAACTCGCCGTCGGCGACGTCGAGGTCGATGCCGGCGACGGCGACGGTGTCGCCGTAGGCCTTGCGCAGTCCGCTCAGCCGGATGCGGCTCATGTCGGGTGTCTCCTACAGGTCGAGGACGAGGCGGGCGGAACGGGCGCGGGAGACGCACAGGAACATCGACGTGCCCGCCGTCCGCTCCTCGTCGGAGAGGATCGAGTCGCGGTGGTCGACGAGGCCCTCGAGCACCTCGGTCTCGCAGCTCGCGCAGGTGCCCTCGCGGCAGGAGGAGGGCACGTCGGCGCCCGCCCGGCTCACCGCGTCGAGCACGCTCTGTCCCTCGGCGACCTGCACCACCGCGCCCGTGGAACGCAGCAGCACCTCGAAGGGACCGTCGGCGGCCGCGTCGGTCTCGACCTCGCGGGGGGCGAAGCGCTCGACGTGCAGCGTCACGTGCGCCGGACAGGCGGCCTCGGCGGCGGCGAGCAGCCCCTCGGGCCCGCAGCAGGACACCGCGGTGCCCGGGGCGAGACCCGCGAGCAGTCCGGCGACGTCGAGGAGCCCGTCGGCGTCGTCGTGGTGGGCCTGTCCGCCGAGCGCGGCGACCTCGGCGGCGAAGGGGGAGCGGGCGGCCGAGCGGGTGGCGTGCAGCAGCCGGTGGGGGACCCCGGCGGCCGCGAGCTCGCGGGCCATCGGCAGCAGCGGCGTGATGCCGATGCCGCCGCCCAGCAGCAGGTGCGCGGGGGCGTCGGGCAGCGCGAAGTTGTTGCGCGGATCGCCGACCTCGAGCACGGAGCCGACGTCGACCTCGTCGTGCAGGGCCACGGAGCCGCCGCGGCCGCCGGCGTCGCGCAGGACCCCGAGACGCCAGCGGCCCGCGTCGGCGGGGTCGCCGCACAGCGAGTACTGGCGGACCGTGGCGGCGTTGAGCACGACGTCGACGTGCGCCCCGGCCGACCACCCGGGCAGCGGCGCGCCGAGGGGGTCGACGAGGTCGAGGGCGACGACGTCGGCGCACTCGACGTGGCGGCGCGCGACGCGCAGCGGGCGGGTGGCGGCCGGGCCGACGGCCGGGACGGGCGGAGCGGCGGAGGGAGCGGCAGGGGCGGAGCGGGACATGGTCGACTCCGTCGGAGGAGGTGGAGACGGGGAGCGGTGCGCCGCGGGGCAGCCCTCGGCGGCGCGACCAACCCTGACAGTCGGTGCTGGTCAGGACGCCGATCAGCTCATCGGAAACGACGATCGAGGGGCCGGGTGGGGCAGATCGTTCGCCAGGCTCACCATCCGTGAGCTCCTCCGCCGCCCTCGCCCCGTCCCGTCCGGGGCCCCGTCTCTCGCGCGGCGGCGGGTTCGTCGCCGTCGGCCTCGTCCTCGGCCTGTTCTTCTTCGCCGCGGCGGCCCCCTCCGCGCTCTACGCCCTCTACCAGGCGCAGTGGCGGTTCTCGGTGACCGTGCTGACCGAGGTGTTCGCCGTCTACGCGATCGCGTTGCTGGTCGCGCTGCTGACCACCGGCTCGCTGTCCGACGTGGTGGGACGCCGGCCCGTGCTGCTCGCCGCGATCGCCGCGCAGCTGGTGGCGATGGTGCTGTTCGCCACGGCCGACGGCGTGGGCTGGGTGTTCGCGGCCCGCGCGGTGCAGGGCCTCGCGACGGGGCTCGCCACCAGCGCGCTGTCGGCGGCCCTGGTGGACCTCGCGCCGCCGGACCGGCCCTCGAGCGCGTCGGTGGTGACCACCGGCGGTCCGACCACCGGGCAGGCCCTGGGGGCGGTCGGGGCCGGGGCGCTCGTGCAGTTCGCGCCCGCCCCCACGGTGCTCGTCTACCTGGTGCTGATCGTCGGGTTCCTCGCCTGCGCGGTCGCCGTGTGGTGCCTGCCCGAGCCCGTGGCGACGCGCCCGCTGCGGGCGGACGTGCTCGTGCCCCGCGTCGGCCTGCCCCGCGAGGCCCGGCCCGCGTTCCTCGCCGCCGCGCCCTGCGTCGTCGCCGTGTGGGCGCTCTCGGGGCTGCACCTCTCGCTCGGTCCGTCGCTCGCGGCGTCCCTGCTCGGTGCGCCGGACCGGCTGCTCAGCGCCCTCGTGGTCACGCTGCTCACCGGGTGCGGCGCCGTCGCGGCCGTCTCCGCCCGGGGCCGTGCGCCGCGCACGGTGCTGGTCGCCGCGTGCGTCTTCCTGCTCGCCGGGATGGCGCTGACGCTCCTCGGGATCGACCACGGGGCGGTCGCGGTGTTCTACGTGGGCACCGCGGTCGCCGGGGTGGGCTTCGGCCTGGGCCTGCTCGGCACGGTGACCACCGTGATGGGTGCGGCCCCCGCCACCGACCGCGGCCGGGTCGCGGCCGCGATGTTCGTGCTCGCGTATCTCTCCTTCGGGCTGCCGGCGGTCGCGGCGGGCGTCGCCTCCTCGCAGGTGGGGCTGCGGCCCACGGCGATGGTCTACGGCCTCGGGGTGGGCGTGCTCGCGCTCGTCGCGCTGGTGGCGACGCTGGCGCTGCGTCCCGCCCCCGTGTCCCGGCCGGGCACCACCGGCAGCCGTCGGTAGCCCCGCACGATCCGCGTCGTCCGCATCTCCCGCGGCCCGGCGATCCGCAGCTCCGGGAAGCGGTCCAGCAGGGTCCGCAGGCCGATCTCGATCTCGGCGCGGGCCAGCGCGGACCCCGCACAGTGGTGCGGTCCGACGGAGAAGGCGAGCTGGCGGCGGGCGTCGGGGCGGGTGACGTCGAAGCGGTGCGGGTCGGCGAACACCGTGGGGTCCCGGTTGGCGGCGATGAGGTCGACGGTGACGATCGTCCCCGCCGGGACGGCGACGCCCTCGACCTCGGTTTCGTGGCGCGCGCGCCGGGCCGCCCGGGTCACGGGGCTCGCGCAGCGGAGGATCTCGTCGACGGCGCCCGCCCAGCGGTCGGGCCCGGCCGCCAGCAGTGCGCGCTGCTCGGGGTGGGCGAGCAGCAGCTCGGTGCCGCCCGCGAGGGCGTTGACCGAGGTCTCGAAGCCGGCCGCGATGACGAACACGGCGTTGGCCAGGAGCTCGTGCTCGCTCAGGCCGCCCGCATCGACCTCGGCGGCCATCCGGGCCAGGAGTCCGTCGTCGGGGGCCTCGCCGCGGCGGATCGCGGCGACCCGGTCGGCGATCCAGGCATGGAGGTCGAGCAGGTCGCGCTCCGCCCGCCGGTGGTCGGACCGTCGCTGTCCGCGGTCGAGCGCGGCGGCGACGCTGTCGCCCCATCGCAGCAGGGTCCGCTCCGAGCCGGGCTCCAGGCCGAGGATCCGGCAGACGACCGCGAGCGGCAGCCGCGCGGTGTAGTGCTCGACCAGGTCCACGGACGCTCCGCCGACGGCCCGCTCCGCGAGTTCGTCGAGCAGCTGCGCGGCGAGGTCCGCGATCTCCGGGCGGAGCGCGGCGACGGCCCGGGCGCTGAAGGCGGGGGCCACGAGGCGCCGCAGCCGGTCGTGCTCGGGGCCGTCGACGACGAGCATCGACGGCGGCACGAGCGGCCCGTCGACGGGCGGCGGGCCGACCAGCCGCAGCGCCAGCCGCGCCGCGGCGGGCAGGGCGTCGCGCCGGCCCGCCACCTGCCCGAAGTCGGCGCCGGCGAGCACGCGGCGGGCCACGGCGTGGTGGACGGTGACGAGGGCGTCGGGATAGGCCGCGGGCCCGAAGGGTCGGTCCACGCGCATCCGGCGGTGGAACGCCGCCGGATCGTCCTGGGCGGCCGGGTCGCAGAAGAGTCGCGCGTCGGGGATCCCGGCACGGGCGCGACGGCGGACCGCGGCGAGCAGCAGCCCGTCGGTGCACGCCCACCGCACCGTGTGCCGCACGCTCACCCGACGGCCACCACGGTCGCCGCGTCCGGGGTCACGTCGCGACGGCGGGCCGCGCCGGGCCGGAGGGCCCGCGCGAGGATGCCGGGGGCGAGCAGGGTCGCGGGGTCGTCGGCGAGGTTCGCCACCCGGATCACCGTCCGGGCGACCACCGGGTCGCGGTGGGCGACCCGCTGGAGCCGGGCCACGTAGGCGTCGAGCGGGCGCGCGGCGAGGGGGCGGTGACCCCGGACCTCGGGCAGGGCCAGGTCGGCGCGCGTCGCGGTGTCCCACGCGGCCGCGCTGACCGGGGCGGCCGCCCGGAAGTAGGCGCGGGGGTCCCGGGCGCCCGCGGCCCACGGCGCGAGCAGCGCCGCGTGCCGCGCCGCGGTCGACAGTCCCTGGGCGTAGAGCGGGTTGACGCTGCACAGGGCGTCGCCGAGCGCGACGAGTCCGGCGGGCGGGTCGGGCAACCGCTCGAAGCGTCGTCGTCGGGACCCGCGGAAGCGGTAGGGCACCGGGTCGGACAGGGGCTGCGACCGCGCGAGGATCGCGGCGACGTCGGGGGCGGGCAGCGTCGCCGCCCAGGCCTCGAACGCTGCCGGGTCGGTCGGCGGGTGGTCGCCGAGCATGCCGGCGAGCGTGACCAGCCAGCGTCCGCCCTCCACGGCCACGGCGCCCCCGCCCCGGAAGCGGGGCACCGTCGAGACCGTGACGCCGAACTCCGTCTCGTCGGGCGCGCGGCGGTAGAGCCGCGTGACGTAGCCGAGGTCGACGTCGACGACGTCCTCGGCGGGTGCGGTGTGCCCGAGGCGCGTCAGCCACGACGGCGCCCGGGAGCCGCGCCCGGAGGCGTCGACGACGAGGTCGGCCGCCAGGGACGACCCGCCGTCGCGATCGGCGACCGCGACCCCGGTGACGGCGCCGCCGACCGGGCCCAGCAGGCCGGTCACGGTCGTGCGGTCGCGGAGCACGACCCGGGGGTGGGCGAGCGTGCGGCGGCGCAGGGCGGCCTCGAGGAACGGGCGGGTGGCGAGCACCGAGCGCAGGCCGGTCCCGGTGGGGGCGAGCCGGCGGCCGTGCAGGTACCAGCGGGTGTCGCGCAGCGGCTCGGCGGTGGGGGCGCCGGCCGCGGTGAGCTCGGCGGTGATCCCGGGGTGGAGCTCCTCGAGGATCCGTCGCCCGCCGTCGAGCAGGCCGTGCAGGTGCGCCCCCTGGGCGACCCCGCGGCGGGGCGCGGCCGCGGCGGCGTCGCCTCCGGTGCCGGCGAGGTCGTCGCGTTCGACGACGACCACCTCCTCGGCGACGTCGGTGAGGACCCGGGCGGCGAGCAGCCCGGCGAAGCCGCCGCCGACCACGACCGCGCGGCGCATCAGACGCCCAGCAGCTCGGGCGCGGTCGCGATGCCGCGCAGCCGCTCCCGCGGGGTGGCGACGAGCTTGCGGGTCTGCAGGTCGAGCAGCCCCGTGAGCAGGGTGACCTCGGCCGCGAGGGCGCCGTCACCGCGCTCGATGCGCTGGGTGATCGTGGCGGTCTTGCGCTCGCCCCACGCGAAGACGCAGCCGATGACCACGTCGTCGCCGAAGCGCAGCTCGGTGCGGTAGTTGATCGTGATCTCGAGGATCACCGGCATGATCCCGGCGCCGAGCAGGTCGTTGACGGTGAGCCCGGCGGCGGCGAGGCACTCCCAGCGGGCGTGCTCGGCGTACTGCATGTACACGGTGCCGGCGACGTGGCCGAGCGCGTCGATCTCGTAGCCGCGCACGGTGAGGTGGGTGCGGTGGCCCATCTCGACGACGTCGGCGTGGGCGGCGGTGGCGGTGGCGGTCATGCGGGGCCTCCGGTCGGGGTGAGGGTGCGGCAGGAGTCGACGAACCGCACGAGCTCGTCGAGGCGGTCGGTCCGGGTGTCGACCGCGCGGTCGACGGCGCGGACGAGGTGGGCGTAGGCGTCGGTGTGGTCGTAGCGGGCGACGTCGGCGATCCGCAGCGCCCAGCGCCAGTAGCCGCCCATGTCCGCCAGCGGCATGCGGAAGTCGGCGACGACGTCGCGGATCGGGGCGACGACGGCGTCGCCGTGGGCGCGCAGGTAGCGCCCGACGACGTCGGCGAAGAACGAGAAGTGCCGGGCCTCGTCGCGGGCGAGCAGCCCGAGCAGCGTCGCCAGCACCGGCTCGTCGACGAGGTCGCGCAGCTGCCGGTAGTAGATCTGGGTGGCCTTCTCCTGCACCAGCGCGTAGGTGAAGTACTGGACGGGGTGGGTGTAGTCGAGGCCGAACGGGTGGGCGCCCGGGCCGGCGAGCTCGGTGCGCAGCGCGTCGCGGTCGGCCAGGCCGGACTCCCACTGGTACCGGGCGAGCGCCCGGGCGTGGGTGTCCTCCTCGGCGGCCCAGCGGGCGGTGAAGTGGTACAGCTCCCGGTGGTGGGCGAAGACCGCGGGCCCGACGCTCGCGTCGACGGGGAAGTGGCGGTGGTAGACGTCGACGTAGCCGGGCAGGTGGTCCTCGATCATCGTCACGAACCGCACCGCCGAGCGCTGCCCCTCGGTGAGCCGGCCGGCGTCGGCGTGGGTCCAGTCGAGGTGGTCCGCGTCCCAGCGGCGCGCGGGCGGCTGCGCGGCGAGGAAGGTGTCCACCGCCGCGGCCATCTCGCCGGTGGGGATGAGTGTCGTCATCGGCCGTTCCGCAGCGTCAGGCCGTAGTGCTTGGTGGTCAGGCCCCACCCGGCGTTGGCGATCTCGAGGTAGTGGGTGAGCCGGGCCGCCGCACCGGGGTCGAGCGCGTCGAGCTCGTCGGCGGCGGCCGCGACGTTCGCGATCCAGTCGTCGATGGTGCGGCGGTAGTGCTCGGTCAGGTCGTCGACCGCCTCGATCGCGAACCCGGTGTCCTCGGCCGCGGCCACGAGCTCGGACAGCGGCCGCAGCCGCCCGTTGCCGAACACCGTGTGCCGCACGAACTCGGTGCCCGGCAGCGCGTCGCAGCGGGCGCGGACCGCGGCGTTGCGGAACCCGCTCTCCGAGAGGTAGAAGCGCGCTCCGCGGCGCAGCAGCCGGCGGGCGCGCCGGAGCACGGCGGGCAGGTCGGGCATGTGGACCACGGAGCCCAGCGCCGCGCCGGCGTCGAACGACCCGGGCCGACCCTCGAAGGCCTCGAACGTCCCGTGGTGCACGGTCACGCGGTCGGTGAGGCCCCGCGCCGCGGCCACCGCGAGCACGTGGTCGCGCTGCCGGGCGGCCGGGGTGACCCCGGTGACCACGGCGCCGCGACCGGCCAGGTCGAGGGTCAGGGACCCCCAGCCGCACCCGACGTCGAGGACCCGGGGGTGCTCCCCGGCCAACGCCAGGCGGCCCGCGACGAAGTCGAGCTTCTGCCGCTGGGCCGTGGCGAGGTCGTCGTCGGGACGGAGGTAGAGCCCGGCGCTGTACTTGCGGGTCGGGTCGAGGAAACGCGCGAAGATCTCCGGGTCCAGGTCGTAGTGCTGGTTGGTCGCGACGACGGGCGCGCTCACGTCGGCTCCGGGAGCGCGGCGGTGACAACGCCGACGATCCCGTCGACGGTGCTCACCCCGAACACGTCGGAGTCCTCGAGCTCGACGTCGAAGCGCTGCTCGATGCGGGCGATGATCCGCAGGACCTTGATCGAGTCGGCGCCCTCGACGGCACGCAGGTCGTCGTCGTCGCGCAACGCGTCGGGGGCGAGGCCCAGCTCGGCGGTGACGATGCCGCGCACGGCCTCGCGCAGGGTCGCCTCGGTGGTGGTGGTGAGGTCGGCGGTCATCGGGGTCCTCCCGGGTCGGCGGTGGGCACGCGGTAGCCCGCGGTGGCGGTCGCGACGACGGCGCCGTCGGCGTCGAGGACCTCCGCGCGGGCGGACAGGGTCGGGGGCTCGCCCGCGAGCGAGGCGCGGCAGCGGTAGCGGCCGCCGGTGGCGACGACCCCGACGTGGCGGGTGCGCAGGCTCGTCGTGACGACGGCGCGGCCGTGACGCAGGACGGCGAGGTTCCCCATCGTCTCGTCGCAGACCAGCGCGACGATCCCGCCGTGGACGACGCCCGGGTAGGACTCGTAGCGGCGGTCGACGTGCAGGTCGGTGACGAGGTCGTCGCCCTCGGCGCGGAAGTGCAGGCCGAGCCCGACCGGGTTGTCGGGGGCGCAGCCGAAGCAGGAGTGCCCGAGGGTGCCCTGCCACGGGAGTGCGACCGTCACCGCAGGACCTCGGCCAGGGCGCGGCGCACCCGGGCGTTCGAGGACAGGTCGAGGTCGGTCAGGCCCGCGAACGTCCGGCGGATCTTGGTCTGGAGCGCGTCGAGCTCGCCGTCGGCGGCCATGCGGTCGAGGAAGAGTCGGAAGCCGGTGTCGATCGTCTCGTGGCCCTCGAGCGCCTCGAGCCCCGACTTGAACATGCTCACCGGGTGCCGGATCGAGTCGTCGGAGGTGTAGACGTACAGCGTCTCGAGCAGCGAGCCGAGCTCGTCGGGGTGCCCGGCGAGCCGGCGGGCGGCGAAGAAGCGGAACTCGCGGGCGTGCGCCGCCTCGTCGCGGCTCGCGCGCAGCAGCAGGTCCGCGAGGACCGGCTCGGCCACGCGCGCCGACGCGGCGCGGTAGACGTGGTTGACGGTGAGCTCGGAGATGATGTTCGTGGCGAGGGTGGCCAGGGGCGTGCTGCCCGGGGCGTAGGGGGCGCGCATCGCCGCCACCGCGCGCTCGTCGACGGTCTCGCCGACCGCCTGCAGCCAAGCCGCGAACGCGTAGTGGTGCTGCACCTCCTGGTATCCCCACACCACCGCGAAGGCCGAGAAATCGTAGTCGTCGACGAATTCCTCGAGGAATCCGTGCACCGCCGCGATCACGTTCGACTCGCCCATCACGGCACTCTTCACGAGGGTGACGTGTTCGGGGCGCACGAGTGAACGGTCAATGGTCTCGAGGGGCAGTTCCGCGAGTCGCCAGTGCCCGCGGTCGTAGTGGCGGAACACGTCGAAACTGTGCATCCCCGCCATCGTCGGAACGGTGGTCATGTCGTCACCTCGGAGGGGTTCGGGGTGGACCGCAGGCGCGCGCGCATCTCGAGGCGGCGCAGTTTCCCGCTCGTGGTCCGGGGGATCGTCCGGGGCGCGACGGCGTGGACGGTGAGCGGCACGGCGCCGACCGCCCGCGCCACGGCGACCCGGACGCGGGCGAGGAGGGCGGGCTCGTCCGGGGCGGCGGCCTCGACGACGAGGGCCACGCGCTCCGCCCCGGTGGCGTCGGTGTCGGCGAAGGCGACGCAGCGGCCGCGGTGCACCCCGGCAACGGGGCGGGCGGCCTCCTCGACGTCCGCGGGGTAGACGTTGCGTCCGCCGACGGCGATGAGCTCCTTGACACGTCCGGTGAAGAACAGCTCGCCCTCGCGCAGGAAGCCGAGGTCACCGGTCCGCAGCCAGCCGTCGGCGGTCAGCGGCGCGGGACCGCGCAGGTAGCCCGCGGTCACGGTCGGGCCCTGCACCTGGATCTCCCCGACGACGTCGTCGGGGCACGACCCGCCGTCGGGGGCGGCGGTGCGCAGCGCCAGGCCGGGCACCGCCCGGCCGAGGCCGACGATGGGGCGGGCGCGCGGATCGTCGGCGGGGACCGGACGGGCGGTCCCCGCGGCGGCGAGGGCGTCCCGGTCCACGTGCACCACGACGGGCGGGCGGCCCCGCGGCGGGAGGGTGACCACGAGGGTGGCCTCGGCCAGCCCGTAGGCCGGGGTCATCGTCGCGGGCCGGAACCCGGCGGCGGCGAAGCGCGCGAGGAAGGCGTCGGTGGCGTCGGCCGAGACGGCCTCGGCCCCGTTGAACGCCACCCGCCAGGCCGAGAGGTCCAACGTGGCCGCGGTCGCCTCGTCCACGGCGCCGACCAGGGTGTCGTAGCCGAAGTTCGGCATCGTGCCGATCGTGGCCCCGACCTGCGCGAACGCCGCGAGCCAGCGCGCGGGCCTGCGGACGAAGCCGGCGGGGGACCACAGGTGCACCGGGATCCCGCGGAAGAGGCCGGTGAGGGCGCCGAACAGGCCCATGTCGTGGAAGAGCGGCAGCCACGAGCCGTGCACGTCGTCGGCGTCGAGGGCGATGGCGGCGGTGATGGCGCGGGCGCAGTGCCAGACATTGCCGTGGGTCAGCACCACGCCCTTCGGGTCGGCGGTGCTGCCCGAGGTGAACTGGACGATCGCCGCCGCGTCCGGGCGGACGGGGACCGGTGTGACCGGCACGGCGTCGAGGCCGACGGTGTCGAGGTCGGCGGTGTCGAGGACGGGGACGTCGCCGAGCCCGCCCAGAGCGGGGGCCAGCCGGTCGGCGAGGCGGTGGGACACCACCACCGCGGCGGGGCCGGCGGCGTCGAGGACGCGCCGCAGCCGGGTGAACCACTCGACGACGTCGGCGGTCATCGGCAGCGCCAGGGGCGCGGTGGCCGCGCCGAGCCGCGAGCAGCCGAACAGCGTCGTCAGGAACTCGGGGGCGTTCGGGGCGAGCAGGCCGACCCGGTCACCCGGGCCGACGCCGTGGGCCGCGAGTCCGCCGGCGACGCGCCGGGACGCGGCGGCGAGCTCGGCGAGGGTGAGCACGGCGTCCTCGTCGGGGAAGTGCACCCGCTGGTCGGGCACCAGCGCGGCGACCTCGTCGAGGGCGTCGTGGAGGGGGAGCGGACGGGTGCGGGTCGGGTCGCACGGAGTCGCCGCAGGAGGTGGGCCGGGGACCCGGAGGTCGGCGGGGGAGGGCGTGCCGGGTCTCGGCATGGTGTCCTCGCGAATCGCTGATCGGAGCGGACGGATACCGAGTCAACGGGCCGCCGGCGAGACCGGTCAATGTGCATCCGCCCGTCCGGCGTCGTCGATAGCGGGGGCCGATCGCCATTCTTCGACGCTTCGTCGGCGGGGCAAGATCGGATTCCGTCCATGGCGGCGTATCCATTCCGCGCCGGCGTACCGACCTCCGCGACGGGACCGACGATGACCACCGCCCCCATCGTGTTCGACGCCTTCGCGCCCGAGCACCGCCCCGACCCGTACCGGCGCTACGCCCTCGTGCGCGAGGCCGTGCCGTTCCTCGACAGCGGGCTCGGCGTCGAGTTCGTCACCCGCCACGCCGAGTGCACGGCGATCCTCTCCGAGACGCGGTGGAGCCACCGCGACGAGGCCGAGCTCTTCCACCCCGACGCCGAGCGCGTGGACCTGCCGACCTCGTTCCTGTGGATGGACCCGCCCGACCACACCCGGCTGCGCAGCCTGGTGAGCAAGGCGTTCACGCCGCGGCGGGTGGTCGACCTCGCACCCCGCATCCGCGAGCTGGTCGACGGGATGCTCGACCGCGCGCTCGCGGCGGGCCAGGTCGAGGCCATCGAGGCGATCGCCTATCCGCTCCCGTTGATCGTCATCTGCGAGATGCTCGGCGTGCCGGAGCCCGACCAGGAGATGGTCCACCGCGTCGGGCCGGCCCTGGCCCGCGGTTTCGACCCCGACCCCGTCCTCGACGAGCGGGAGCGCCGGGCGCGCGACGAGGCGGCCCGCGAGCTCATCGCCTACTTCCGCGACCTGATCGCCCGCCGGGTCGCCGAGCCCCGCGACGACCTCGTCAGCGCCCTCGGCCGCGTGCACGAGGGCGGCGACGTGCTCGACGAGCACGAGATGCTCTCCACCTGCATCACCATGCTGATCGCAGGTCACGAGACGACGGTGAACATGGTGGGCAACGGGCTGCTCGCCTTCGCGCGCCACCCCGGGCAGCTCGCCCGCGTCCGGGACCGCCCGGAGCTCGCGGGTCCGGCCGTCGACGAGATCCTCCGCTACGACTCGCCCGTGCACATGACCACGCGCACGGCCCGCGGGAAGCTCGTCGTGGGGGAGCGGACGTTCGCCGACGGGGACAACGTGTGCGTGCTCGTCGCCTCCGCGAACCGCGACCCCCGCGCCTACGCCGACCCCGACGCCTTCGACGTGGCCCGCTACGCCGGCGCCGTCGCGACCCCACGCCACCTGGGGTTCGCCCTCGGCATCCACTACTGCATGGGCGCCGCGCTCGCGCGCCTCGAGGGCGAGATCCTCTGGACAGAGCTGGCGCGCCGCGTCGGCTCGCTGGAGCTCGCGGGCGAGCCGGTCTACCGCCCCAACCTGCTCATCCGCGGCCTGCGGGAGCTGCCGCTGCGCCTGCGGGCCTGAGCCGGGGCCGACCGGCGTCACACCGTCGTCGCTCGGCGCCCGCGCGTGCGGCCTCTAAGGTGTCGGACGTGCTCCACACCGCTGTGCTCGAGCAAGTGCGTGACGAGTTCTGGCCGAGTCGCCGCCTCGACGCGTTCGACGAGTTCTGTCGACGCTGAGACGCTGTCCGATTCCCCGTCCGGAACCCACGCACTCCAGGAGACACCGCAGATGAGCACCCCTGACGCCCCCGGGGCGAACTGGTCGTTCGAGACCAAGCAGATCCACTCCGGCGCCGCGCCCGACACCGCCACCGGTGCCCGCGCGACGCCGATCTACCAGACGACGTCCTACGTCTTCCGCGACACCCAGCACGGCGCCGACCTCTTCTCGCTGGCCGAGCCGGGCAACATCTACACGCGGATCATGAACCCGACGCAGGACGTGTTCGAGCAGCGCGTCGCCGCGCTCGAGGGCGGCGTCGCCGCACTCGCGTTCGCGTCCGGCTCGGCCGCCACCACCGCGGCGATCCTCAACATCGCGAACTCGGGCGACCACTTCGTGTCCAGCCCGAGCCTCTACGGCGGCACGTACAACCTGTTCCACTACACGCTGCCCAAGCTCGGCATCGAGGTCACGTTCGTCGAGGACCAGGACGACCTCGAGCAGTGGCGCAACGCCGTCCGCCCGAACACCAAGCTGTTCTTCGCCGAGACGATCGCGAACCCGGGCTCGAACGTCCTCGACATCGCGGGGGTCGCCGGGGTCGCGCATGAGGCGGGCGTCCCGCTGCTGGTCGACAACACGGTGCCGACGCCCTACCTGCTCCGCCCGATCGAGCACGGCGCCGACGTCGTCATCCACTCGGCCACCAAGTACCTGGGCGGGCACGGCACGACGGTCGCGGGCATCGTCGTCGACGGCGGCACCTTCGACTTCGGCGCCCACGGCGACCGCTTCCCCGGCTTCACCGAGCCCGACCCGAGCTACCACGGCCTGAAGTTCTGGGAGGCCCTCGGCCCGGGCGCCTACGCGGCCAAGCTGCGCGTGCAGCTGCTGCGCGACACCGGCGCGGCGATCGCCCCGTTCAACTCCTTCCTCATCATCCAGGGCATCGAGACCCTCTCGCTGCGCCTGGAGCGCCACGTCCAGAACGCCCAGGCCCTCGCGGAGTGGCTCGAGGCGCGCGATGAGGTGGAGAAGGTCTACTACGCGGGCCTGCCGTCGAGCCCCTGGTACGAGGCCGGCAAGAAGTACCTGCCGAAGGGCGTCGGCGCCATCGTCTCCTTCGAGCTGCGCGGCGGCGTCGAGGCCGGCCGGGCGTTCGTCGACGGCACCAGCCTGCACTCCCAGCTGGTCAACATCGGCGACGTGCGCTCGCTCATCGCCCACCCGGCGTCGACCACGCACAGCCAGCTCTCGGAGAACGAGCAGGAGTCCAGCGGCGTGACCCCCGGCCTGGTGCGCCTCGCCGTCGGGATCGAGAACGTCGAGGACCTCAAGGCCGACCTCGAGGCGGGGTTCACCGCGGCGAAGTCGAAGACTGCGTGACGCAACTCCTGCCCGGCGGCCGTGCGGCGGGTTCCCCCGGGCCCCTTCCCGACGACGGGTCGGTGCCGGTCCTCCCTCCCGCCACCGGTGCGTGGCGGGAGGGGGACCCGGTCGGCGACCGCCGGTTCGTGACGCTGCCCGACCCGCTCCCGCTGGAGAGCGGGTCGGCGCTGCCCGACGTCACGGTCGCCTACGAGAGCTGGGGCCGCTTCGACGGCTCCAACGCGATCCTCGTGCTGCACGCCCTCACCGGCGACTCCCACGTCGTCGGCCCGGCCGGGCTCGGACACCCGACGCCCGGCTGGTGGGGCGGGATCATCGGTCCGGGCCTGACGATCGACACGGACCGCTGGTACGTCGTCGCCCCCAACGTCCTCGGCGGGTGCCAGGGGACGACCGGGCCCGCGTCGGCCGCTCCGGACGGGCGGGCGTGGGGCTCGCGGTGGCCCCGCACGACCGTCCGCGACCAGGTCGCCCTCGAGGTCCGGCTCGCCGACCAGCTCGGCATCGGCTCCTGGGCGGCCGTGCTCGGCGGCTCGATGGGCGGCATGCGCGCCGTCGAGTGGGCCGTGACCCACCCGGAGCGCGTGGAGCGGCTGCTCCTGCTCGCGTGCAGCGCGGCCGCCTCGGCCGACCAGATCGCGTGGGCGTCCCCCCAGCTCGCGGCCATCCGCGAGGACCCGCACTGGTGCGGTGGGGACTACCACGACCGCGGCCGGGGCGAGGGCCCACACGTCGGGCTCGGCGTGGCGCGGCGCATCGCGCACGCCACCTACCGCACCGCCGAGGAGCTCGACACCCGCTTCGGGCGCCGGCCGCAGCCCGGCGAGGACCCCTACGACGCGACCGCGCCCGGGCGCTTCGCCGTCGAGTCCTACCTCGACCACCACGCCGAGAAGCTGGTCCACCGCTTCGACGCCGGGTCCTACGTCGCGCTGACCGCGGCGATGAACGGCCACGACGTGTCCCGCGGCCGCGGCAGCATGGCCGAGGCCCTCGGGCGGGTCACGGCGCGGACGGTGGTCGCCGGGTCGACGACCGACCGGCTCTACCCGCTCTCGCAGCAGGAGGAGCTGGCGGCGCTCATCCCGGACGCCGGCCCCGTGGAGCGCATCGAGTCCCCGTACGGACACGACGCGTTCCTCATCGAGACGCGGCGCCTCGCGGAGATCCTGTCGACGCTGACGGGGTGAGCGGCGCGAACGGCTCGACCGACCCGCCGTCGTGGATGCGGTCCAGGAGATCCTTCACGACGGCGTCGGCGAGCCGGTAGCGCACCACCCGGCCGTCGCGGTGCGCGCTGACCAGGTTCTGCGCGCGCAGCAGGCGCAGCGCCTGGCTCGTCGTGGAGTCCTTCAACCCGGCGGCGAGCGCCAGGTCGGACACGCAGATCTCCCCGACCTCGTGGATGCAGAGCAGCAGCGTCAGCCGCGTCGGGTCGGCCAGCAGCGCGAACCGGGACACCCAGCCGTGCATCGTCGCCGCGTCCGGCAGCGCCTCGACGGCCGCGCAGACGCGGTGGTCGCCGTCGACGCCGACGGCGTCCGGATCCCCGGTGAGATGCACGGACGGAGTATCCCACGGGCGGCGGCACACGCCGGTGGGCGTCAGCGGTGGCACACGGTGGACGTCGAGCGTCAGCAGCGGCACACGGTCGTCGGGGAACCGTCGGCCCGGTAGCGTGCCGGTACGTGGTGGCGCCCCTCCCGACGGCCGAGCCCGGCTCCGCGCCGTCCCCGATCGTCCCGCCGTTCCGCGGGAACCTCCTCGGGGAGGCCCGGTTCCAGCTCGAGTTCGTCGGACTGCTCGCCTCGGCCGTGCACCGGGGCGTCGGCGTGCGGCCCGGCGACGGCGACCCGGTGCTCGCGGTGCCCGGCTTCCTCGCCGGGGACGCGTCGTTGGCCGTGCTGCGGGCGTGGCTGCGCCGCTGCGGCTACCGGGCGTACCGGTCGGGGATCGCCTGGAACGTCGACTGCTCGGAGGCCGCGGTGCGGCGCCTCGACCGTCGGCTGGCCGAGGTCGCGGAGCGCGCGGGGCGGCCCGTGACGGTCATCGGGCACAGCCGGGGCGGGCTCCTCGCGCACGCCGTGGCGGTGCGGCGCCCGAGCCGGGTCCGCCGCGTGATCACGCTCGGCAGCCCGCTGGCGTCGCCCTTCGACGCCTCGGTGCTCACCCTCGCGGCCGTCGGCGGTGCCCGGCTGGGCCAGAACCTGCTGCGCCCGGCCCGCCCGCAGTGCCTGACGACCGACTGTCCGTGCGCCTTCGGGCGGGACCTGCGCGCGGCCACGGCGGTGCCGCTGACCAGCATCCGCACCGTCGAGGACGGCATCGTGCGCCCGGAGTCCTGCGTGGTCGACGGCGCCGACAACGTGGCCGTGCGCGGCAGCCACCTCGGATTGTGCGTCAACGCGGAGGTCTACTCCCGGATCGCGCGTCTGCTCTGAGCCCGGCGGGTAGTAGGCCCCCATGGCTCCGTGGACCTCCGCCGACATCCCCGACCAGTCCGGCCGTACGTTCGTGGTGACGGGGGCGAACTCCGGCCTCGGCCTCGTCGCGGCCACCGAGCTCGTGGCGCACGGCGCCCACGTGGTGCTCGCCTGCCGCAACACCGACAAGGGCGAGCAGGCGGCGGCCGGCATCGCCGCGGCCGGTGGCCCGGGCACGACGGCGGTCGAGGAGCTCGACCTCGCCGACCTCAGCTCCGTCCGGAAGTTCGCCGCCCGCCTCGAGGGGCCGGTCGACGTGCTGATCAACAACGCCGGTCTCATGGCGGTCCCCGCGCAGCGCACCGTCGACGGCTTCGAGATGCAGTTCGGCACGAACGTGCTCGGCCACGTCGCCCTCACCGGGCTCCTGCTCGACCGGCTGACCGACCGCGTGGTGACCATGTCCAGCCTGGCCCACCGCCTGGGCTCGATCCGCCTCGACGACCTCAACTGGGAGCGGCGCCGCTACCAGCGCTGGCTCGCGTACGGGCAGTCCAAGCTCGCGGACCTCATGTTCGCCTACGAGCTGGAGCGCCGTTTCGTCGCCGCCGGGTCCCCGCTGCGCTCGATGGCCGCGCACCCGGGCTACAGCGCGACCAACCTGCAGTCGCGCACCGAGTCCTTCCAGGACGCCGTCATGGGCGTCCTCAACCGGATCGTCGCGCAGGGCCCGGAGACGGGGGCGCTGCCCGAGCTGTACGCGGCGACGGTGCCCGACCTGCCGGGCGGGGTCTACATCGGCCCGGACGGCCCGGCGGAGTCCTGGGGGCACCCCATCCCGGTGGGGTCGACGGCGGCCTCGCACGACCGCGAGGTCCAGAAGGCGCTCGTCCGCGCCTGCGAGGAGCTGACCGGCGTAGCGGTCGCCGTGGCCTGACACGGCCGTTCGGGGGACACGGCGTACATATCGCCGCCCGACCGTCGCACCGTCGGCTCGATTGGGCATGATCGGCGCGTGAACGACCGAGCGGAGCGCGGCGACGAGGCATCGGACGACCCGACGCCGCTGGCCGTCCTGCGCCGCCTCGTCACCGAGGAGATGCCGCTCGCGCCGATCCACGCCGCCACGCACGCCCGGCTCACCCGGGTGGAGCGCGGCTGCTGCGAGGCCCGGATGCCGACGACGATCGGCGACGGGCTCCTCGAGTCGGTGCTGGTCCTCGCCGACTTCGTGCTCGGGGTGGCCTACTCGAGCTCCCTGCGGGCGGGGGACCGGATCGTGACCGTCCGGCTCGGCATCCAGCTGATCGGCCGGCCGCTCGCGGGGGACGACCTGTATGCCTCCGGGACGCTCGACGACGCCCGCCGCGGGGTGGGGTTGAGCTCCGCCACGATCACCGACCGCGAGGGCCGCACGGTCGCGCGCTGCGTCGGGCGCAACGCCGTGCTCACCGACGGGCTCGCCGACCAGTACGGCCGCACCGCCCCCACCTGGGCGAAGCGTCCGTCGGCGTGGCGGCTGCTCATGCCGCACCGCGGCGAGAACCCCACCCGCGACGGCACCACCCTGGTCGGTCACCCCGATACGGCGACCCGCAACTCGGCGGGCGTGGTGCAGGGCGGAGCGCTGGCCGGCCTGGCCGCCCGCGGGCTCTCCCACGCGCTCGACATCATCCCGGACGACTTCGCGGTCAGCTTCGTGCGCTCGGTCCGCCCCGGCGACCACCCGGTGTTCTGCCGCGTGGTGGTCGAGCACGGCGGCCGCCGCATGAGGGTCGGGCGGGCCGAGCTCGTGGACGACCGGGGTCGGCTCCTCGCGACCGCGTCGGGGACCGCCTTCAGGCACTGAGCGGCGCGGCGGCCGCCTCCCGCGCCCGACCGGCCCGCGCCGACGCCCGGCCCCACACGACCGTGGCCAGGATCAGGACCCCGATCGCCACGGCCGGCACGACCGCGTTGACCACGACCATCGTCGGGACCGCGAGCCGGAAGGTCACCACCGCCCGCAGCACCGCCTCGCCGAGCAGCCCGAGGCCCCACATCGCGGTCATGCCGCGCTGGGCCCGGCGGAACCCCTCGTACTGCCACAGCCCGTTCCACCAGGCGATCCGCGCGGGGTCGCCGTTCGTGGCGAAACGGCGCCCGAACAGGAACATCACCGGCCGGGGCGCGAGGAGGCTGCCGAGGAACACCAGGCCGACCAGGCCCGTGACCGCCGAGTCCTTGAGCAGCAGCAGCCGGGGGTCGTCGAAGAACAGCGACGTGACCACGCCGATGGCGAGCAGCGTCAGGATGAAGACGCTGAACTCGTCGACCCGTCGGCGGACGGCCACCGAGAGCAGCGTGCTCAGCGCCGGGCCGATCGCGGAGAGCAGGAGGGCTGGGACGTCGGCGAGTCCGGCGCCGGAGGCCACGTCGAAGACGACGATCGGCGCGGCGATGTCCAGGACCGTCATGGACACCCAGGGAAGGATCCTGACCAGCATCGCGACGCCCCCGTCGTGTGACACACTCGCTCCCGACCGTGAACCAGAACGTACACCGAGATCGTCGTCAGGGAACCCCCGTCGCCCTGGTCGCCGCCCTGTTCGGCACGTCGGGGCGCACCGACCTGCCCGGGCCCGCCCTCGTCGCCCTGCTCGGCGACCTCGGCCTGCGCCCCGACGCCGCCCGCCGCGCCCTCGCCCGGATGCGCGACGCCGGGCAGTTGACCACCACGCGGCGCGGCCGTCGGGTCGACCACCACCTCGCCGGCGCCTTCGGGGCCTCGGTGCTGCGGCTGCGCGACGACCGCGGGACCCCGCCGCCCTGGGACGGGGCGTTCCACACGCTGCTGCACCACGTGCCCGAGTCCGCCCGCCCCTACCGCGACCGGCTGCGACGGGCCGCCGTCCTCGTCGGTTACGGCCCCTGGCAGCCCGGAGTCCTCATCAGCCCGGTCGACCGCTCCGCCGGGCTGCGCGAGGTCCTCGCGGACGTCCCGCCGGACGCGTCGGTGGTGCTCGGGCGCCTCGTTCCCGACGACGGGTGGGTGCCGGCGGGTGCGAACGGCGCCGTTCTCCCGTCGAGTGGCAGCGACGCGCCATCGACGTCGGAGAGCTCGCGTGACGACGGCGCGCCGCACGCCTCGGGCGGGAGCAGCGGGACATCGTCCACGACGGTCGCGGCCGCGATGGCCCGGCGGGCGTGGTCCCTCGACGCGGTGGCCGACGACCTGCGCGCCCACCACGCGCGGTTGGTGGCCCTCCTGGACCGTCCGGTCCCGGACGACGGCGCCCTCGCGCTGCGCCGCCTCTCCGACGCCACCGGCCCCGTGTACGTCGACCTGCTGCGCGACCCCGGCCTGCCCGTCGAGCTGCTGCCCGCCGACTGGCCCGGCGCGGACCTGCGCGCGGCGCTCGGGCGGGTCGCGGCGGCCTATCTGCCCACCGTCGTCGCGCACGTCCACGCCCGGATCGCCGCCGCGGGCTGACATGGTCTCGCCGAGGTCGACGTCGGTCATGGTCCGACGGTCGCGGACCTGCCCGGTGTGCGTCTCGCGGCGAGGTACCGTCCCGGCGTCGCGAAACCGCCCGTGGACATCGGCGACCGGGGCGACCTAGCGTGACGTGGCTGACACTCGTCGTGGAGGAGAGCTCGTGAGCCGGTTGCGTTTCGGTACGTTCCTCGCCCCGTTCCACCGCGCCGGGGAGAACCCGACGCTCGCGCTGCAGCGCGATCTGGAGCTCATCGAGCACCTGGACCGCCTCGGCGTCGACGAGGCCTGGATCGGCGAGCACCACTCCGCGGGCAGCGAGATCATCGCCTCCCCGGAGATCTTCATCGCGGCGGCGGCGGAGCGCACGAAGCGGATCAAGCTGGGCACGGGCGTGACCTCGGCGGCCTACCACAACCCGCTCTGGGTGGCCGACCGCATGGTCCTGCTCGACCACCTCACCCGTGGCCGGACGATGCTCGGCGTCGGGCCGGGCTCGCTCCCGAGCGACTCCGCGATGATCGGGCTGAACCCCACCGACACCCGCGAACTGCTCGACGTCAACCTCGACATCATCATGCGACTGCTCGCGGGCGAGACCGTGACCGCGCAGACGAAGACCCACACGCTCGTCGAGGCGAAGCTGCAGCTGCGGCCGTACACCGAGCCCTGCTTCGACATCGTCGTCGCCGCGGTGGCCTCGCCGACCGGGCCCCGCATGGCGGGCCGGCACGGCGTGGGCCTGCTCAACATCGGCGCGACGATGACCCAGGACGGCTTCGACGCCCTGGCCCACCACTGGAACGTCGTGACGGAGCGGGCCGAGCACTACGGGCAGCCCGAGCCCGACCGCGACTCGTGGCGGCTCGTCGGCCTCATGCACATCGCGGAGACCAAGGAGCAGGCCTACCGCGACGTGGAGTACGGCATCGAGTCGTGGTTCCGGTACTTCCAGAAGACGGCGGCGTTCCCGCAGATGGCGGTCGAGGGCGGCGACGTCAAGGAGATGATCGACTTCATCAACGAGGCCGGCATCGGGGCGATCGGCACGCCCGAGGACGCCCGCGCCCAGGTGCAGCGCCTGGCCGACCAGTCGGGCGGCTTCGGCGCGATGCTGCTGCTCGGGCACGAGTGGGCCAACCCGGAGGCGACGAAGCGCTCGTGGGAGCTCCTCGCCCAGCACGTCATGCCGCACTTCCAGGGCCGGACGTGGGGCGGGGTGTCGCACGCCGAGTCGACGCAGCAGGCCAAGGAGCGCGCCGGCCTGAAGCGCGACGAGTACGCGGCCACCCAGCTCTCGGCCGTCGAGCACATGACGCAGAAGTACGCCGACGAGGTGGCGTCGAAGGGCTGACCCCACCTCCCTGACAGCGAAGCGTCGTTACTGGCGTCCAGTGGCAGGAACGCCACATCGTCGGACAGGGAGCAGGGACACCCGCGGTGATCGTCACGCCCGCCGCGGGTGGCCCGGCCGTTAGGGTGGCGGCCGTGCCCGACCGTGACCCCGCCGACGCCGCCGACCGGTGACCGTCACCGTCGTCGGCATCGGCGCCGACGGGTGGCCCGGTCTCGCCCCGCCCGCGCGCACGGCCTGTGAGAAGGCGGCCGTCGTCCTGGGGGCGCCGCGCCAGCTGGACCTGCTGCCCGCCGTCGTGACCGCCCGGCGCGAGGAGTGGCCGGCGCCGATGATGCCGTCGTTGCCGAGCCTGCTGGAGCGGCTCGGCGGGGACGAGCTCGTCGTCCTCGCCAGCGGCGACCCGATGTTCTTCGGGATCGGCACGAGCGTGCTGCGGCTGCGCCCGGACGCGACCGTGGTGCCGCACCCGTCGTCGGTCGCGCTCGCCTGTGCCCGGCTGGGCTGGGCGGAGCAGGACGTCGTCGTCGTCTCCGCGGTCGGCCGACCGCTCGAGGCGGTGCGCGCGGCGTTGGCGCCGCGCCGCCGGCTGCTCGTGCTCGCCGACTCGGGCGCGCTGCCCGGTCGCCTCGCCGCCCTGCTCGTCGGCGCCGGGTACGCCGAGGCGCGGTTGAGCGTCCTCGCGTCGCTGGGCGCCGAGCACGAGACGCGGACCGACGGGGTCGCGGCGCACTGGAACGCCCCCGACGGCGACCCGCTCGCGGTCGTCGCCGTCGACTGCCCCGCCCTTCCCGACGACGGGTTGCTCGGCCGGGCCCCCGGCCTCCCCGACGACGCCTACACCCACGACGGCCAGCTGACGAAGGCCGAGATGCGCGCCCTGTCGGTCGCCGCGCTGCGCCCGTTGCCCGGGCAGCTGCTGTGGGACGTCGGCGGGGGAGCGGGCTCGATCGGCATCGAGTGGTGCCGGGCCGAGCCGACGGCCCGGGCCATCGCCATCGAGTCCCGCGACGACCGCGCCGCCCGCATCGCCGAGAACGCCGCGGCGCTCGGGGTGCCGGCGGTGCGGGTCGTGCCGGGCCGGGCGCCCGAGGTGCTGGCGGGGCTCGAGGCGCCGGACGCCGTCTTCGTCGGCGGCGGAGTGTCGGCGCCGGGGATGCTCGAGGCCTGTCGCCGGGCGCTGCGCCCCGGCGGGCGGCTCGTCGCCAACGCCGTGACCCTCGAGGGCGAGGCGGCCCTCGCGGCCGCGCGCGCCGAGTACGGCGGCGAGGTCCGGCGGATCGCCGTCTCGCGCGGCCGACCCGTGGGCCGCTACCTGGGGTGGAAGGCCCTCGCGCCCGTGACGCAGTGGGTGCTGCACGTGGGCGTGCGCAGTGTCAGCGGTGGCACACGGCCGACATCCGACGTCAGCGGTGTGCCACCGCTGACCCCGCCCCCCTGGAGACAGCAGTGACCGTCCGCTTCGTCGGCGCGGGCCCCGGCGCCGCGGACCTCATCACCATCCGCGGGCTGCGGGCGATCGCGACCAGCCCGGTCTGCCTCTACGCCGGCTCGCTCGTGCCCGAGGACCTGCTCGCGCAGTGCCCGCCGCACGCCCACAAGGTCGACACCGCGCGCCTGACGCTCGACGAGATCGTCGCCGAGCTCGTCGCCGCCGACGCCGCGGGCCACGACGTCGCCCGCCTGTGCTCCGGCGACCCCGCGGTGTTCTCCGCCGTCGCCGAGCAGACCCGTCGGCTCGACGAGGCCGGGATCGCCTGGGAGATCGTGCCCGGTGTCCCCGCGTTCTCCGCCGCGGCGGCCGCGCTGCGCACCGAGCTGACCGTGCCGGGCGTCGGGCAGTCGGTGGTCCTCACCCGTGACGCCGCGAACGCCACGCCGATGCCCGACGGCGAGTCGCTCGACGTCTGGGCCGCCACCGGCGGCACGCTCGTGCTGCACCTGGCCGTGCAGCGGTGCGCGGAGGTCGTCGCGACCCTGCGGCAGCACCGCCCGCCCCACGAGCCGGTGGCCGTCGTCGCCCGGGCCTCCCGCGACGACGAGCTCGTCCTGCGCGGCACGCTCGCCGACATCGCGGATCAGGTCGAGGCGGCCGGCGTGACGCGGACGGCCGTGATCGTGGTCGGACCCGTCGTCGGGACCCGTGACGGCTGCGAGTCGCACCTCTACTCGGCGCAGCGCGTTCGGCCGTGAGCGAGCCGGCCCCACCTGACGAACGGGTCGTTCGTGCATATAGAGGCCACGAACGACCCGTTCGTCAGAGACGGCGGGTCCTCGTCCTCGGCGGCACCGCGGAGGCCCGGGGCCTGGCCGACACCCTGACCGCCCGGGGACACGCGGTCACCACCTCGCTCGCCGGCCGCACCCGGGACCCGCGCCTGCCCGCCGGCGAGGTGCGCACCGGCGGGTTCGGCGGCGTCGAGGGCCTCGTCGCGGCGCTGCACCACGTCGACCTGCTCGTCGACGCCACCCACCCCTTCGCCGCCCGCATGACCGACCACGCCGCGCGGGCCGCCGCGGCCACGGGCACGCCGTGGGTGGTGCTGCGCCGCCCCGGTTGGGTCGAGCAGCCCGGCGACCGCTGGCTCCGGGTCCCGACGACGGCCGCGGCCGCCGGGATGCTGGGCGACGCGACCGCCGTGTTCCTCGCGATCGGGCGCCAGGGCGTGCACCACTTCGCGGGCCTCGCGAACGTCCGGCTCGTCCGTGCCATCGAACCGCCCGACGTGCTCCCGCCACGCGCGCACCTGATCCTGGCGCGCGGCCCGTTCGCACTCCACGACGAACGCGCGCTGCTCGCCGGGCACGGGATCGACACGATCGTCGCGAAGGACTCGGGCGGCGCCACCGAGGCCAAGCTGGTCGCGGCGCGGGAGGCGGGGCTCGTCGTCGTCCTGGTCGATCGCCCGGCACCGCCCGGGGGAGCGATGGTGGTCGCCGACGTCGACGGTGCCGTCGGGTGGGTGGAGCGCGCCCCGGCGTAGCCCTGGTGCGCGGGCCGTCCGGAGTGCTCCCATGCAGCGTGCTCGTGGACGCCCTGCGGCTGCTCGCCGACGACGGCCCGGCCGTGGATCTCGAGCGGGCCGCGGCCGCGCTCGCCGCCTCCGACCCGGAGTCGGCGGCCCTGGTGCTGCGCGTGCGGTCGACGATCGAGGCGGGTCGGCGGCGGGAGGCGGAGCTCGCGGCGCTGGTCGACACGGCGCGGGACCTCGCGGCGGAGTCCGACCCGGGCCAGGTGCTCGACGCGATCGTCCGTCGGGCCCGGGCGCTGCTCGGCACCGACGTCGCCTACCTGACCCTCTACGACCCCGAGCGCGGCGACACCTTCATGCGCGCGACGGCAGGGTCGGTGTCCGCCGCCTTCCAGGCGCTCCGGCTGCCGGTGGGGGCCGGGCTCGGCGGGCTGGTGGCGCAGTCGCGGCACGCCCACTGGACCACCCGCTACCCGGCCGACCCCCGCTACCGCCACACCGACGAGATCGACGCGGCGGTGGGGGAGGAGGGCATCGTCGCGATCTGCGGGACGCCGTTGCTGGTGGGCGAGGAGTTCGTCGGCGTGCTGTTCGCCGCGAACCGCTCCGCGCGGCCGTTCACCCCCGACGACGTGGCCCTGCTCGGCTCGCTCGCCGCGCTCGCGGCCGTGTCGCTCACCCAGACGCGGGCGGCCGCGGAGACGGCGACGGCGCTGGCCGGCCTGCGGGCCGCGCACGCCGACCTCGCCCGGGCCGCCGACGCCCACGACCGCTTCGCCGCGCTCGTCCTCGGCGGGGGCGACGTCACCGACCTCGCGGCCGCCCTCGCGGACCTGCTCGACGGCTGGGTGCGGGTGGTCGACGACGGCGGGTCCCCGGTCGCGTCGGCCGGTCCGGTCCCGGCCGGTCTCGACCTGGCCGCTTGCGTCCGGGCCGCGGCGGCCGACCCCGGCCGGCTCGTCACGGTGGCGGGCGCCGAGGCGGTGTCGGTCGTCGCGGCCCACCAGCAGCTCGCGACCCTCGTCGTCTCCCCGCCCGCCCCCGGCACCACCTCGCAGGGACCGCGGTCGCGGATCGTCGAGCGCGCGGCGACGGTGAGCGCGCTGGTCCTGCTGTTCCGCGCCCAGGCCTCCGAGTCCGAGCACCGCCACCGCGGCGAGGCGCTGCTGGAACTGCTCGGCGGGGAGACACCGAGCGCGGCGCTGCGCGACCGGGTCCGGGCGCTCGGCGTCGAGATCCGGCGCCCGCACCGGGTCCTCGTCGCGCGCTGCGCGGAGCACGAGCGGGCCCGCCTCGCCGTCGACGCCGCCCACGCGGTCGGCCGGGCCGGGCTGGTCGCGGAACGCCCCGACGCCGTCGTCGTGCTCGGGCCCGACGACGGGGCGGCCCGGCTGGCCGAGGACCTCGCCCGTCCGGCGTCGGACGAGTCGACCGCGGTGACCGTCGGGGTGTCCGAACCGGTGCTCCCGGCCGACGGGCTGCTCGGCGCCGCGGCCGACGCCCGGCGGGCCGCCGAGGCCCTCGTCGCGCTCGGGCGGGAGGGACGGGCGGGCTCGGTCGCCGAGCTCGGGTTCGCGGCGCTGCTGCTCTCCCGGACCCCGGACGTAGGCGGCTACGTCGAGAGCGTGCTCGGCCCGCTGCTCGAGCACGACCGCCGCCGCGGCACGGACCTCGTCGGCACCCTCGCCGCCTGGTTCGCCGCCGGTCGGTCCCCGACGCGGGCGGCGAGCGCGCTCCACGTGCACGTCAACACCGTCACGCAGCGCCTCGATCGGGTCCGCGCCGTGCTCGGCGACGACTGGCAGGACCCCGAGCGCACCCTCGAGCTGCACCTGGCGCTGCGGCTGCGGGGCCTCGCGCGGTGAGGGAATGCGGATGGACCTCGGAGAGTTCTGGCCGCTACAGTAGTTGATAGTTCAACGTCAGGAGGTCGCCATGCAGTTCGGGGTCTTTACCGTCGGCGACGTGACGCCCGACCCGACCACGGGCCGCGAGCCGACCGAGGCCGAGCGCATCCGTGCGATGGTCACGATCGCGCGCAAGGCCGAGGAGGTCGGGCTCGACGTCTTCGCCACCGGTGAGCACCACAACCCGCCGTTCGTGCCTTCGTCGCCGACCACCCTGCTCGGACACATCGCCGCCCTCACCGAGCGGCTGGTGCTCTCCACGTCCACGACGCTGATCACGACCAACGACCCGGTCAAGATCGCCGAGGACTATGCGATGCTGCAGCACCTCGCGGGCGGGCGCGTCGACCTCATGATGGGCCGCGGCAACACCGGCCCCGTGTACCCCTGGTTCGGCCAGGACATCCGCCAGGGCATCCCGCTGGCGATCGAGAACTATGCGCTGCTGCGGCGGCTGTGGACCGAGGACGTCGTGGACTGGGAGGGGCGGTTCCGCACGCCGCTGCACGGGTTCACCTCGACCCCGCGCCCGCTCGACGGCGTCGCCCCGTTCGTCTGGCACGGTTCGATCCGCTCGCCCGAGATCGCCGAGCAGGCCGCCTTCTACGGCGACGGGTTCTTCCACAACCACATCTTCTGGCCCGCGTCGCACACGAAGCAGATGGTCGAGTTCTACCGACGCCGCTTCGAGCACCACGGCCACGGCTCCGCCGACCAGGCCGTCGTCGGGCTCGGCGGGCAGGTGTTCATGCGCAAGCGGTCGCAGGACGCGGTGAACGAGTTCCGCCCGTACTTCGACCACGCCCCGGTCTACGGCGGCGGGCCCTCGCTCGAGGACTTCTCCACCCGGACCCCGCTGACGGTCGGCTCGCCGCAGGAGGTCATCGACCGCACCCTCGGGTTCCGCGACTACGTCGGCGACTACCAGCGCCAGCTGTTCCTCATCGACCACGCCGGCCTGCCGTTGACGACCGTCCTGGAGCAGATGGACCTGCTCGGCGAGGAGGTCGTGCCGGTGCTGCGCCGCGAGTTCGCCGCCCTCAAGCCGGCCCACGTGCCCGACGCGCCGACCCACGCCTCGCTGCTCGCCGCGCGCGACGCGAAGGAGCTGGCCTCGGCCTGATCCCCTTCCCGACGACGGGTCGGGCCGAGGGAGTGCCCGCGGCCGCCCGCCCCGGGTGCGTGACGGCCCGTCGGCGTCGGCGCGAACCGGGTGACCCGCCGTCGGGGAGGAGACAGCGCCGGCGGGCTACGTCGCGACCGCCGGACGGTCCATCGGTGACACGTCCGCGTGATGCCGCCGGTTCGTGCAGGTAGCGGACCTGGCCGACGTCCTCGGCGAGGACGGCACCGTCCTCGACGGCCTGCGCGGTCAGCCCCGGGAAGAGGCCCTTGAGGATCCGACCGCCCTGGGGGAGCAGCCCGTGCACGTGCCGGCCGTGCGGAACCCCGCGGCGGTGCGCGACGCCCGTGCCGAGGTCGTCGCGCTCGACGACCGTGACGTGCTCGAAGCGGTCGGCGAGGACCCGCGCCGCGAGCAGTCCCGCCAGACTTCCTCCGAGCACCACCGCGTGCGTGCGCTCCGGCCCGTCCATCTCGCCCACCTCCGCTGCGGACGGCGCAGTCCCCCACTCCGCCGGGGATACCGACCGTCGTGCGGGCGGGTCGACGTCATCCGCGGAGGTTGGAACGGTCGTCGCACGCGACGTACGGCGACCGGGCCCGGCGCGGCCGGACCGTTCCGGGAGCACTGCGCCGAACGCGGCAGCACCACTGTTCCCGACCCCGGGCCGAGTGGCCCTGTCGCGGTGCGTCGGGGGCGTGTGAGGGTGCCCGCCGGGGGAACGGCGCGAATCCCTGGTGGTGGGTCATGGACGAGGAGAAACTGCACGCGTTCGTCGGCCGGTTCGTCGGCGATCTCGGCGCGGTGATGCATGCGGGCACCGTGTTGATCGGCGATCGGCTCGGGCTGTACCGGGCGATGGGCGACAGCCGGCCGGTCACCCCGGCCACGCTGGCCGAGCGCACCGGGTGCGACGAGCGCTACCTGCGGGAATGGCTCTGTGCGCAGGCCGCCAGCGGGTACGTCGAGTACGACCCCGCGGACGGGACGTTCACCCTTCCCCCGGAACAGGCGTTCACCCTCGCCAGCGAGGACAACCCGGTGTTCGTGCCCGGCGGGCTGCAGGTCGCGTCGTCGGTGTTCCACGACCTCGACATGCTCACCGACGCCTATCGCACCGGGCGCGGCGTCCCGTGGGGTGATCACCACGTCGAACTGTTCGCCGGCACCTGCCGGTTCTTCCGCGCCAACTACATCGGCAACCTCGTCGGGAACTGGATACCCGCGCTCGACGGGATGGAGGAGCGCCTCCGCGCCGGGGCCCACGTGGCCGACGTCGGGTGCGGGCTGGGGTCCTCGACCCTGTTGATGGCGGGGGCGTTCCCGGCGTCGACCTTCGTCGGCTACGACTCGCACCGGCCCTCCGTCGACGGCGCCGCCAAGATCGCGGCCGAGGCCGGGTTGGCGAACGTCCGGTTCGAGAGGGCGGACGCCGACGACTTCCCCGGCCGGGACCACGACATGGTGACCGTGTTCGACGCCCTGCACGACATGGGCGACCCGGTCGGCGTCGCGTCGCACATCCGCGAGTCCCTCGCCGCCGACGGGACGATGCTCCTCGTCGAGCCCTACGCGGGCGACCGCGTCGAGGACAACCTGACCCCGGTCGGCCGGGTCTTCTACTCGGCGTCGAGCGCGATCTGCACACCCAACTCGCGCTCCCAGCCCGTCGACCGGGCGTTGGGTGCCCAGGCCGGTGAGGCCAGGCTCCGGGACGTGGCCACCGAGGCGGGGTTCACCCGCTTCCGGCGGGCGGCGGAGACGCCGTTCAACCTCGTGCTCGAAGCCCGGCCCTGAGCGGGTGCCCGACGGGCTGATCGCCGGGGAGCTCGCCTACGTCGCGGGCCGACCGCGCGTCGGTCCCGGCGCGGGAGGGTGAGCGGGGAGAGCGGGGGACAGCATCGCCACCGCGGCGTCCACCACCTCGTCGATGCGGTCGTCGGGGATCCGACCGGCGGCCGCCAGGGCGCCGATGCCCTCGAGCGTCGCCGCGACCAGGAACGGCAGGGGGCTCACGGTGGCGGGGTCCTCGCCGAGCAGGGTGGTCCCGGCGGTGAGGAACCGGTGGGCGGCCTGGGCCGCGGGCCCGGTGCCGTCGCCCCGGGCGGTCCACATCAGGGTGAGGAGCGGCCCGTTCTCGCGGGCGAAGCGCACCGCGCTCCGTGCGTAGGAGGCGAGCCGTGCCGACGGGTCGCCGGCCGCCCCCGCCACCCGCAGGGCCTCGGTGAGCTCGTCGAAGCCCCGGGCGGCCATCGCCTCCAGCAGGGCGTGGCGGTCCGCGAAGTGCCGCCGCGGGGCGGCGTGGCTGACCCCGGCACGGCGCGCGAGTTCCCGGAGCGTGACCGCGTCGACGCCGTCCTCGACCAGCACGCGTCGTCCCTCGGCGAGGAGCGTCTCGCGCAGGGCCCCGTGGTGATAGCTGGACTCCACGCGGGGACGGTACCGCAATGTAGTCATTGACAACTATGTTGTCGCTGCCTACTTTGGCGTCATGACCGACTACACGGCTCGCGGGCTCGACGCGTACGACGGGCGCACCGTCGTCATCACCGGCGGTTCGAGCGGCATCGGCCGGGCGACGGCGCAGGCGCTCGCCGCGGCCGGCGCGCGGGTCGTCCTCGGCGTCCGGGACCCCGCGAAGGGGGAGCGGGTGGCCGCGAGCCTGCCCGGGACCGTCGAGGTCCGCCGCCTCGACCTGGCCGACCTCGCCTCGGTGCGCGCGTTCGCGGCGTCGTGGGACGGCCCGGTCGACGCGCTGGTGAACAACGCGGGCGTCTCGGAGCCGTCGCTGCGGCGGACCGTCGACGGCTTCGAGATGGACTTCGGGGTCAACCACCTCGGACACTTCGCGCTGACCGAGCTGATGCTCGGGTCCGTCGTCGGGCGGGTGGTCACGGTGTCCTCCCAGGCCGAGCGCGGCGCGCGGCTGGACCTCGACGACCCGAACTGGGAACGGCGTCCGTACCGGTCGGGCCGCGCCTACAACGACTCGAAGTTCGCCAACCTGCTCTTCACCGCCGAGCTGCAGCGACGGCTGGTGGCCACCGGCTCCGCGGTCCGTGCGATCGCGGTCCACCCCGGTCTCGTGGCGACCCCGATCTACGACCTCGCGCCGGGGGCCCGACCCACCGTCTTCCACCGCCTGTTGCCCCGTCTCGGGCAGGACGCGGACGCCGGGGCCCTCCCCACGCTCTACGCGCTGACCGAGGACGTGCCGGGCGACTCGTTCGTCGGACCCCAGCACATGATGCACATGCGGGGAGGGGCGCAGGTGATCGGACGGTCACGGGCGGCCCGCGACGCCGACGTCGCCCGCCGGCTGTGGGACCTCTCGGCGGAGCTGGTGCACGGCTGAGTCACGGAGCCGGCGGAATCAGTCCCCCCATCGCCACGTACGCGGCGACGGCGGCCCCGGCCAGCTCGTCCCGCAGCGAGGGGTCCTCGTCGATCCGCTCCGCGAAGCGCCGGATCACCCCCGTGATCGCCTCGGAGACCAGCACCGGGGCCATCACGGGCGCGGCCCGGCCCTGTTCGGCCAGGCGCAGCAGGAACCGGGCGTTGCGCCGGTGCACCCGGTCCAGCAGCTCGTCCTGCACCGTGGAGTACGCGGCGTCGGTGCGGGCGAGCTGCGCGAGGAGCTCCAGGACGCGGCGGTGCCGCACCGTCAGGTCGAGGTACTCGGTGACGGCCCGGCGGGCGATGACGAGCGGTTCCTCGGTGTCGCGGACCTCCTGCGCGGCGAGCACGTCGTCGCGCACCCGGGCGACCAGCGCGGCGACGACGTCGGCCTTCCCGCCCGAGAAGTGCGCGTACACCGTCGGGCGCGTGACCCCGGCGGCCCCGGCCAGCTCGCCGATCGACGCCGCCTCCACCCCGCGGCGCGCGAACACCGCCTCGGCGCCCGCCAGGATCGCCTCCCGGGTGGTCACCGCGGGTCGACGACGGGACGGCGCGGCGGCAGGGGCCCGTCGGCGGCCGCCAGCGCCCCGAGCACGACGGCGGCGGTGTCGGCCGGGTCGATCACGTCGTCGATCTCCACCACCTCCGCCGCCGAGAGCGCCTTGCCCTGCTCGTAGAGGGCGGCGACGAGCTCGTCGTAGCGGGCCCGACGCGTCCCGTCGTCGGGGAGGGCGGCGAGTTCCTTCGCGTAGCCGAGCCGGACCGCGCCCTCGAGCCCCATGCCGCCGAACTCTCCGCTGGGCCAGGCGACGGTCGCCACCGGCACCCGCATCGACCCGCCGGCCATCGCCATGGCGCCCAGTCCGTAGGCCTTGCGCAGCACGACGCACACCACCGGCACGCGCAGGTTCGCCCCGGCCACGAACATCCGGGAGAAGCGGCGCACCGTCGCGGTGGCCTCGGCGTCGGGCCCGACCATGAAGCCCGGGGTGTCGCACAGCGAGACGACCGGCAGCCCGCGGGCGTCGCAGAGCTGCAGGAACCGGGCCGCCTTCTCCGCCGCCTCGGCGTCGATGGCGCCGCCGAGCCGCCGCGGGTCGTTGGCCAGCAGCCCGATCGGCCGGCCCTCGATCCGCGCGAACGCCGTCACGATCCCCACCCCGTACCGCGGCCGCAGCTCCAGCAGCGAGCCGACGTCGACCAGGCCCTCGACGGCGGCGCGGACGTCGTAGACCCGCAGCCGGTTCTCCGGGACGACGTGGCGCAGCCGGCGCGCGTCGGGACGGTCGCCGGGGACGACCCGGTCGAGCGCGAGGTAGCGCCGGGCCACGTCGACGGCCGCCGCCTCGTCGTCGACCAGCACGTCCACGACCCCGTTCGGCACCTGGACTGACGTCGGCCCGACGTCGTGCGGGTCGACCTCGCCGAGCCCGCCGCCCGCGATCATCGCCGGGCCGCCCATGCCGAGGTTCGCGCCGTCGACGGCGACGACGAGGTCGGCGCACCCGGCGAGCGCGGCGTTGCCGGCGAAGCAGTAGCCCGCGACCACGGCCACCGTCGGGACCCGGCCGGACAGCTGCGCGAACAGGGCGAACGTGGGCACGTCGAGCTGGGCGACCGCGATCGTGTCGGTCTCGCCGGGCCGCCCGCCGCCGCCCTCCGCGAACAGGACGACGGGCAGGTCGTGGTCCAGCGCGAGGTGCAGGGCGCGGTCGGTCTTGGCGTGCGACAGGACGCCTTGTGTGCCCGCGAGCACGGTGTAGTCGTAGGCGAGGACCACGACGCGGCGCCCGTCGACCGCGCCGATCCCGGTGACGATCCCGTCGGCCGGGGTGCGTTCGCGCAGGTCCGCGAGTGTGCGCCGCTTCCGCTGGGCGGCCACCGCGAACGCGCCGTACTCGACGAACGTGCCCTCGTCGCAGAGGTCGGCCACGTTCTCCCGGGCGGTGCGTCTCCCGGCTTCCCGACGGCGGGTCACGGCGGCCGGGCGGGCCTCGTCGCGGGTGAGCCGGCGCCGGTCGAGGACCTCGGCGAGGTCGGGGCGGACGTGGTCGGGGTCCGCGGCGCGCTCGCTCGCCGCGGCGCCCGTGTCGTCGCCCGGCTCGAGGACCGCCAGCACGTCGCCCTCGGCGACCACGTCCCCGACCGCGACGACGACGTCGACGACCGTGCCGCCCGTCGGCGCGCCGACCACGTGCTCCATCTTCATCGCCTCGAGCACGACGACGGGTGCGGCCGCCGCGACGGTGCGCCCGCTCTCCGCCTCGACGGCGACGACCGTCCCTGCGGTGGTCGCCCGGAGCTCCGTCCCGTCCGGCGCGAGGGGAGCCCTCGTGCCGTAGGAGCGCTCGGATCCTCCCCTCACGATCTCGGGCAGCAGGCGCTCGACGAGCCCGGTGTCGGGGGCGAGCACCTCGGGGCGGGCGAGCAGCGCCCGCAGCACCGGGATCGTCGTCGGGACCCCGTCGAGGTCGAACGCCGCGAGCGCCCGGTCGAGGTGGGCGAGGGCAGGGCCGAGGTCGGTGTCGTGCACGACGACCTTGGCCAGCAGCGAGTCGTACCGCGGATCGACGACGAGCCCGACCCGCCCGTGCGTGTCCACCCGCACCCCCCGGCCGGTCGGTGGGGTGAAGCGCGTGAGGGTCCCGGCGGTGCTGCGCACCGAGGCGTCGGCGCCCAGCGTCTCGGCGTTGACGCGGGCCTGGACGGCCACGCCCCGCGGGTGGTCGTCGAGCCCGAGCTCGCCGAGCCGTGCCCCGGCGGCGATCCGGAGCGCGGCCACCACCAGGTCGACACCCAGGACCTCCTCGGTGACCGTGTGCTCCACCTGCAGCCGCGGGTTCACCTCGAGGAACGCGATCTCGGCACCGGCCACGAGGAACTCGACGGTCGCGAGCCCGCGGAGTCCGGTGGCGGTGCCGAGGGCGTGCGCGTGGGTGTGGAGCCGGGCCCGGACGTCGTCGGGAAGGTCCGGCGCCGGAGCGATCTCGACCATCTTCTGGTGGCGACGCTGCAGGCTGCAGTCCCGGTCGGCGAGCACGGCCACATCGGTCCCGTCGCCGAGCAGCTGGACCTCGACGTGCCGTGCGCCCTCGAGGTAGCGCTCGACGAACACCCGGCCGTCGCCGAACGCGGCGCGGGCCTCGGCGGCGGCCGCGCGGCGGGCCTCGTCGAGCTCCGTCCGGTCCCGGACCACCCGCATGCCGCGGCCCCCGCCGCCGGCCACGGCCTTCACGACGACCGGTGAGGTCCCGTCGTCGTCGAGCACCGGCACCCCGAGCCCGACGGCGAGATCCCGGGCGCGGGTCTTGTCGCCGAACGCCTCGAGCGTGGCGGGGAAGGGACCGACGAAGGTGATGCCCGCGTCCTCGCACGCGCGCGCAAGGGCCGGGTTCTCGGAGAGGAACCCGTACCCGGGGTGCACGGCGTCGGCTCCCGACTCCTTCGCGGCCGCGACGACGGCGTCGACGTCGAGGTAGGCGGCCGGTCCGGTGCCGGGGAGCGCCCGTACCTCCCGTGGCAGCGAAGCGTCGTTGCTGGCGTCCAGTGGCAGGAAAGCCACACCGTCGGGCGGCGGTTCGTCGGCGGCGTGGACGGCCACGGACTCCAGCCCGAGGGCCGCGGCGGCGTCGGCGATCCGGACGGCGATCTCGCCGCGGTTGGCGATCAGGACCCGGTGCACGTCAGCTGTTCCTCGTCACGCGGATGCCTGCGGCCTCGCGGTCCCAGGTGGTGGGACCGACCCCGGCGTCGCGGAGCAGGTTCTTCTGCACCTTGTGGGTCGGGGTCTTGGGCAGGGCGTCCGCGACCTCGACGTACCGCGGCACCATGAAGTAGGGCAGCCGGTCGACGAGGAACGCGGTCAGCTCCGCCGGGTCGAGCCCGACGTCGGGCTGGAGCACCACGACGACCTTGATCTCGTCCTCCGTGAGCGCCGACGGCACCGCGACCACCGCGCTCTCGTAGACGGCGGGGTGCTCGTTGACCGTGCGCTCGACCTCGAAGCTGGAGATGTTCTCGCCGCGGCGGCGCAGCGCGTCCTTCATGCGGTCGCAGAAGAAGAAGCGACCGTCGGCGTCGGTGCGGAAGGCGTCGCCGGTGTGCAGCCAGCCGTCGCGCACGACGCGGGCCGTCTCCTCCGGGCGGCCGTGGTAGCCGGCCATCACGGTGTGCGGCACCTGCGGACGCACCAGGAGCTCGCCGATCTCGCCCGACCCGACGTCGTGACCCTCGGCGTCGACGAGCCGCAGGTCGTACCCCGCGCGCGGGAAGCCCGCCTCGCCGCCGACCACCGTCTCCGGCGGCCCGTCGAGCACGGCGCCGATCTCGCTCATGCCGTAGACGGCCGCGAGGTCGACGCCGAACCGACGCCGGAAGGTGGCGACGTCGCTCGCGAGCGGCGCCATGATCGCGAGCTCGAGCGGGTTGTCGGCGTCGTCGGGGGCGGGGGCACGCTGCGCGAGCAGTTCGGCCATCGCGCCCAGCAGCACGGTGACGGTGATGCCGTGCTCGCGCACGGTCGGCCAGAACCCGCCGACCGAGAACCCGGGTTCCAGCACGCAGGGGATCGCGTGGATGAGGGCCTGGTAGACGCCGTACCACTGGCCGGCGAGGTGGAACACCGGGAGCGTGACCAGCGCCCGATCGCCGGTGTGTGGACGCGCCTGGTGCTCGCGGCTCGCGTAGGTGTAGGCGTGCGCGTGGGGGACCAGGACGCCCTTGGAGAGCCCGGTCGTCCCGGAGGTGTACATGATCGCGTGCAGCTCGTCGGGCCCGCGGCGGACCGGGCTCGCCGGGGCGTCCACCGCGTCGAGCGGGACGACGCGGAAGCGTCCCGGCGGCAGGATGTCGCCCGGGTCGCCCCGAACCACCACCGTGCGCAGCGCCGGGACCTCGTCCGCGACCCGCGCGAGCCGGTCGAGGTAGTGCGCCTCGACGACGAGCGTCTCGGCGCCGCAGTCGCGCAGGACGTGGGCGAGGAACGTGCCCTTGTAGGCGGTGTTCACGGGGACCTCGACGCCCCCGGTGAGCACGACGCCCAGCCACACGTGGACCGCGTCGAGGGAGTTGTCGAGCAGCAGGGCGACCGGCCGGTCCATGCCGGCCGCCAGGCCCCCGCCGAGGCGGAGGGCGCGCTCGACGGCCTGCGCCAGGGTCCAGGTGCCGTCCCGGTCGGTCTGGGTGACGGCGTCCCCGGCCGCGAGGGCCCGCTCGACCGCCGCCAGCAGGGTTCGGTCCTCGAGTGCGGGCAGGCCCACGGTCGTCCCCTCCCACGGCGGCGTGTCGGACCGGACTTTACAGCGCTGTCAAGTGTGGGAGAGGCGCGCAACCACCTCGACACGGATGCGGCCCAGGAGGTGCAATCGTCCCGTGAGCAGCACGGATGCCCCCGACACGACGCCGTCGTCGGAGTTCTACCTCGACCTGGCGCTCAGGACGGTGGAGCGCGCGCGGGAACTGGCCGACGCCGACGAGCGTCCGGACCTGTACGGCGTGATCCTCCACGACATGGCCGAGCTCTACGAGGCGACCGGTCGGGAGTCCGAGGCGGTCGACCTCTACCGACGGTCCGCCGCGGCCAAGCGCCGACGGTCCGCCACGGCCGATCTCCTCGTGACGCTCCAGACGCTCGCCTCCCGCCTCATCGACCGCGCGCAGTTCGACGAGGCACGTGCCGTGACCGAGGAGGCGGCCGAGCTCATCGGCCGGTCGGGCGACATGAGCCCCGCCACGCGCGCCGGCCGCGCCTTCAGCCTCGGCGTCCTCTACGACCGCCTCGGCGACTCCGGGGAGGAGGGCGCCCACCGGAAGGCCCTCGAGGCGTTCGAACTCTCCCTGTCGCTCTACGACGGCGACACCGAACCCGCGGCGTGCGCGAACGCGCTGCGGGAGGTCGGACGGCTGCAGCTGCTCCTCGGGCACGAGCAGGACGCGGTCGAGAGCCTCTCCGAGGCCGTGCAGTTCTACGAGCACGACGGTGACCGGGACGGGCAGGTCGTGGTGCTGATCGACCTCGGACGCCTCTACCAGCGCCTGGCCGAGCAGAGTGCGTCGCGCACGCTGGTGCCCGCGCCGCGGGTGCCGGCCGACGACGTGCCCCCGGAGCCGCCGGCGGAGGGCGACGAGGACGGCGACGGGGACGGCGACGAGGACGTGCCGGCAGTGCCCGACGCCTCCGACCTCGATCCGGCGACGACCGCCCGCTGACGGCGGGTGGCCGGCTACGGGTAGCGGCGGGGGCTGAACACGCGCTCGCCCACCCACCGCGTCTGCGACGAGCCGACGATCAGCAGCGTGCGCATGTCGATCTCGGACGGCTCCAGCGCGCCGAGCTCGACCACCCGCACCGACTCCGCCGGCCCGTCGACGTCGCGTCCGACGATCACCGGCGTCGTCTCGTCGCGGTACTTGAGCAGGATCTCCTTGGCCGCCTCGACCTGCCAGGTGCGGGACCGGGACGCGGGGTTGTAGAGCGCGATCACCATGTCGGCGTCGGCCACCGCGGCGAGGCGGCGCGCCACGACGTCCCACGACTTCAGCCGGTCGGACAGGCTGATCGTCGCGTAGTCGTGGCCGAGCGGGGCGCCGATCCGGGCGGCCACGGCGTGCGCCGCGGTGACGCCCGGAAGCACGCGGACCTCGACGTCGGGGTAGTCCTCCGCCGCCACCTCGACGACGGCCGACGCCATCGCGAAGACCCCCGGGTCCCCCGAGGAGACGACCGCGACCCGTCGTCCGGAACGGGCGAGATCCAGCGCGAAGGCGGCCCGTTCGGACTCGACCTTGTTGTCCGACCCGTGGACCCGCTGGCGCGGGTTCACCGGCACGCGCGCGACGTAGGTGGTGTACCCAATGACGTCGTCCGCGGCCGCGAGCGCGCTGAACGCCTCGGGCGTCAGCCGGTCGCGGCTGCCGGGGCCGAGGCCGACGACGGTGACGAGGCCGGTCGACGGTGTGGGTTCACTGCCACTGGGTGCACGCAGTGACGCGTTGCTTGCACCGGAGGTGCCGTCCGCCCGCGCCCGCTCCGTCGTCGCCACGTGCACCCGCGAGGGCACGATCCCGACGCTGAAGTACGGCACCGACGCCGGGTCCACGTCCTCCAGCAGGCCCTGGCGTTCCTCGGCCTGGCTCGCCCGCTCGACGTAGCGGGCCTCGTCGGCGCGCCCGGCGACCCGCATCGCCGTGCGAACACCCGTGAACGTGCGGCCGAGCTTCATCACGGCTGCCGCGTCGGTGTCGGCCAGCCGCCGCGCGAGCTCGTCGGGCGGGAGCGTGCCGGGGAGCACGGTGAGGACCTCGTCGCGCTCCACCAGGGGCGTCCCGAGCGTGGCGGCGGCGGCCGACACGCTGGTCACCCCGGGCACGACCTCGGCCGTATAGCGGTGCGCCAGCCGTTTGTGCAGATGCATGTACGACCCGTAGAAGAACGGGTCGCCCTCGGAGAGCACCACCACGTCGCGGCCGGCGTCGAGGTGCGCGGCCAGGCGGGCGGCGGCCTCGGTGTAGAAGGCGTCGATCCGGCCCTGGTAGTCGTCGGTGTCCTCGGTGGTCACCGGGTAGGTCAGGGCCTCCTCGATCTGCGTGCCGAGGTACTGCGCCGCGATCCGCCGCGCGTTCGACCGCCCGTGCCGCGCGCAGTGGTAGGCGACGACGTCGGCGGCGCGGATCAGGTCGACCGCCTTCACCGTCATCAGCCCGGGATCGCCCGGGCCGACGCCGACGCCGAAGAGGCGGCCGGTCATGCGCGTGCCCCCAGGGCCAGCGCGTTCACGGCACCGACGGTCATCGCCGACCCGCCGCGCCGTCCGTGCACCACCACGTGCTCCAGCCCGGACGGGTGCCCCGCCAGCGCGGCCTTCGACTCCATCGCGCCGACGAACCCGACGGGCAGCCCCAGCACGACGGCGGGTCGCGGCGCGCCGGCCTCGATCATCTCGAGCAGGCGGAACAGCGCGGTCGGGGCGTTGCCGATCGCGACGACGGCGCCCTCCAGCAGCGGCAGCCACAGGTCCAACGCGGCGGCGGAGCGCGTCGTGCCCAGGGCCGCGGCGCGCGCGGGCACGTCCGGGTCGTTCAGCGTGCACACCACGTCGTTGCCCGCCGGGAGGAACCGCCGCGTGATCCCCGAGGCGACCATCATCGCGTCGCAGAGCACCGGGGCGCCCGCCCGCAGCGCCGCGTGGGCGGCGGCGACCGCACCCGGCGTCACGGCGGTGTCCAGCCCGAGGTCGGTCATGCCGCAGGAGTGGATCATCCGGACGACGAGGTCGTGCGCGTCGGCCGGCAGGTGCCCCAGCTCGGCCTCGGACCGGATGATCGCGAACGAACGGCGGTAGATCTCGTCGCCGTCGACCACATACGCGGGGACCGCCCGGGAGTCCGGCTGACGGATCTCCCGTCGCTGCGCTCGCCCGGCCTGGATCACGCCCGCCACCGGGGCCACGTCGCCCGAGATCATCCGTTCACCTTCCCCGAGCGCACGACCGTGCGGTACGTGCCGCTCGTCTCCACCGCTTCCACCACGGCGACCCTGCCACCCGGTGTCCCGCACGCCCGACCGCAGCCCACCCAGTGCGCCCGGACCTGCCCCCCGACGTGCCCGGACGCCACCGCCGCCGCCAGGTCGCCCCGCACGTCGGTCAACGACTTCCGGCACCGCGGCGCCCCCACGCACGCCGAGATCCCCCGCCACGGCGACGCCGGGTCGGTCTCCACCAGCCCGCCCAGCCGCTCGACGGCATCGGCGGGGGCGTCGCGCAGGACCAGCGTGCGCCAGGGTGTCGCGCGCAGCGTCGCGCCCCGGTCCAGCAGCTCGAGCAGCGCCATCACCGTCGGCAGGTCGACCTCCCCGAGCCGGGGGAGCACCTCCAGCGTCGTCCCGTCCGCGCCCAGGCGGGTCGGGTCCGCCGGTCCGGGCTCCAGGGTCCCGACGCCGGGCGTGGTCGCCGCGCCCAGCGCGGCCAGGACGGCGGTGCGGGCCGCGTCGTCGAGCTCGCGCACCCGCCAGGCCGACCCGCGGTGGGCAGTGAACGCGTCGACGGCGGCGAGCGCGAGGGCGGCCGGGTCGGCGTGCCGGAGTCCGGTGTCGACGCCGTCGAGCAGGAGCGCCGCCCCGTCGTCGAGAAGACCTTCAGCGGGGTCGGCGGGGGTCGGCGGGCCCGCTGCGGGACCGTTGATCACCACCGTGACGTCGGCGCCCTGCCCGCTGACGTCCCCCACCCCCGGCGTGAGGGGAACCCTGGCGCCGAAAGAGCGCTCGGAACCTCCCCTCACGACACTCACGGTTCGGTCCTCGATCGCGACGAGCAGCCGCCCGGGCACGTCCACCCGGCCCCGCAGCCCCGTCGCAACCGCGCCGGCGACCGGGTCGACCGCCGCCGAGCGGGGGGAGGCGATGATGGAGCAGGGCACGTCGCGGCCTTGCAGGTCGACCAGCGCGTCCGGGCGGTCGTCACGGAGTGCGTCGGCGAGGTCGTCGGCGGTGGTTCCGGCGAGCCCGCGCACCTGCCACGATCCCCGGGAGGTCAGTTCGATCGGCGACCCCCCGGCCGCGGCCGCGCCCGCCAGCAGGCGGAGCTCGGTGGCGGTGGTGGCCCCGCCGACCGGTCGGAACCGGGCGAGCGCCCCGTCGGCGGCGTCGTGTCGGCGCCAGGCGCCGGGGCAGGCGTCGGGGCGCGAGCGGGTGCGGGGCATCGGCCACACAGTACGGGCGCTGACACACGGTGTGCGCAGATGATGAGATGTCGCGCGTGCTGCTCCTCCTCTCCACGTCCGACACCGACCTCCGCTCGGCCCGGGCCGGCAGCGAGGGGGCGGCCGACGAGGCCCTGACCTGGCGCTGGGCGAATCCGTCGCGGATCGACCCGGAGGCGGACCTGCCCGGCCTGCTCGACGGGGTCGACCTCGTCGTCGTGCGTCTGCTCGGGTCGCGGCAGTCGTGGGAGACCGGGCTCGACCTGCTGGCCGCGGGCCCGCGACCCGTCGTCGTGCTGGGCGGGGAGCAGGCGCCCGACGCGCAGCTGATGGCGTCGTCGACGGTCCCGATCGGTGTCGCGACCCAGGCGCACCTCTACCTCGCCCAGGGCGGCCCGGACAACCTCCGCGAGCTCGCCGCGTTCCTCTCCGACACCGTGCTGCTCACCGGGCACGGGTTCGCGCCGCCGGCCGAGCTGCCGACCTGGGGTCGGCTGCCGGGGTGGACCGCCGACGATGTGGCGGAACTGCCACTGGGCGACAGCAACGACGCTTTGCTGGCACAGGAGAGGCCGAGGGTCGCCGTCGTCTACTACCGCGCCCACCACATGGCCGGGAACACCGCGTTCGTCGACGCGCTCTGCCACGCGGTGGTCGAGGCCGGGGGAGTGCCGGACCCCGTCTTCTGCTCCAGCCTGCGCAGCCCGGACGCCGAGCTGCTCGACGTCCTGGAGACCGCGGACGTGCTGGTCACGACGGTGCTCGCCGCCGGGGGCTCCAAGCCCGCGGCCGCGTCCGCCGGGGAGGACGACGAGTCGTGGGACACCGGTGCGCTCGCCGCGCTGGACGTCCCGATCCTGCAGGCGCTGTGCCTCACCCGGACCCGCGACGAGTGGCTCTCCGACGACGACGGCGTCAGCCCGCTCGACGCCGCCAACCAGGTCGCGGTCCCCGAGTTCGACGGCCGCATCATCACCGTCCCGTTCTCCTTCAAGGAGACCGACGCCGACGGCCTGCCCGTCTACGTCGCCGACCCCGAGCGCGCCGCCCGCGTCGCCGGGCTCGCCGTCTCCCACGGCCGGCTGCGCCACCTGACCAACGCCGACAAGAAGGTCGCGCTCGTCCTCTCCGCCTACCCGACGAAGCACGCCCGCATCGGCAACGCGGTCGGCCTCGACACCCCGGCCTCCGTCGTCGCCCTGCTCCACGCCATGCGCGACGCCGGGTACCGGATCGGCGACGTGCCCGGCCTCGAGGAGCACGACGGCGACCTGCTCATCCGCGCCCTCATCGACGCCGGCGGCTACGACCAGGACTGGCTCACCGAGGAGCAGATGGCGGCCAACCCGGTCCGCATCGACGCCGACGAGTACACGGCGTGGTTCGAGACGCTGCCCGAGGACTTCCGGGACGGCGTGACCGAGCACTGGGGCGCGGCCCCTGGCGAAATGTTCCTCGACGACGGCGCCATCGTCCTGGCGGCGATCCGGCGCGAGCACGTCGTCGTCATGATGCAGCCGCCGCGCGGCTTCGGGGAGAACCCGATCGCGATCTACCACGACCCCGACCTGCCGCCCTCGCACCACTACCTCGCCGCCTACCGCTGGCTGCAGAGCGGGTTCGGGGCCCACGCGATCGTCCACGTCGGCAAGCACGGGAACCTGGAGTGGCTGCCGGGCAAGACGGTCGCGTCGAGCGCCTCCTGCGCGCCCGACCCCATCCTCGGGAACCTGCCGCTGGTCTACCCGTTCCTCGTCAACGACCCGGGGGAGGGCACGCAGGCCAAGCGCCGTGCCCACGCCACCCTCGTCGACCACCTGGTGCCGCCGATGGCGCGCGCCGAGTCCTACGGCGACCTCGCCCGTCTCGAGCAGCTGCTCGACGAGTACGCGTCGATCCAGGCGATGGACCCGGGCAAGATCGAGGCGATCCGCGGGCAGATCTGGCAGCTCATCCAGGCCGCCAAGCTGGACAGTGACCTGGGGGTGTCCGAGGCGCCGGATGGTGAGCGCTTCGACGACTTCATCATGCATCTCGACGGCTGGCTCTGTGAGATCAAGGACGCGCAGATCCGCGACGGGCTGCACGTCCTCGGTCGGGCGCCGGCGGGCCAGGAGCGCGTCGACATGGTGCTCGCGGTGCTCCGGGCCCGGCAGATGTGGTCGGGGACGCAGGCGCTCCCGGGCCTGCGGGAGGCGCTGGGCCTCGACGAGTCCGCCGGTGCGGCGAGCCGCATCGACGTGGACCGGGCGGAGGAACTGGCCCACAGCCTCGTCGTCGGGATGGAGAAGCGGGACTGGCTTCCCGACGACGGGTCCGACGTCGTCCTCGAGGTGCTCGGCCGCCGGGACGAGACCGTCGAGCGGATCCTGCGGTTCGCCGCGACCGAGGTGGTCCCGCGGCTGGGCCGCACCACCGAGGAGATCGACGGGGTCCTGCACGCCCTCGACGGCGGGCACGTCGAGGCGGGACCGTCGGGTTCGCCGCTGCGCGGGCTGGTCAACGTGCTGCCGACCGGCCGGAACTTCTACTCGATCGACCCGCGCGCGGTCCCGTCGCGGCTCGCGTGGGAGACCGGCCAGATGCTGGCCGACTCCCTGCTCGAGCGCTACCGCGCCGACCACGAGGGCGAGTGGCCCACCAGCGTCGGCCTGTCGCTCTGGGGCACGGCGGCGATGCGGACCAGCGGGGACGACGTCGCCGAGGCACTCGCGCTGATGGGCGTGCGGCCGGTGTGGGACGAGGCGTCACGCCGGGTCACGGGCCTGGAGGTCGTCGACGCCGCGGAGCTCGGCCGTCCCCGCGTCGACGTCGTGCTGCGCATCTCGGGGTTCTTCCGGGACGCCTTCCCGCACGTCGTGGCGACGATGGACGACGCGGTGCAGCTCGTCGCGGCCCTCGACGAGCCCGACGAGGACAACTTCGTCGCCGCGCACGCCCGGGCGGACGCGGCGTCCGGGTCGAGCTGGCAGGCCGCGACGACCCGCATCTTCGGGTCGCCGCCCGGGGCGTACGGCGCCGGACTGCTGCAGGCCATGGACTCGCGGGACTGGCGCGGTGACGCCGACCTCGCCGCGATCTACACGACGTGGGGCGGGCACGCCTACGGCCGCGACCGGCACGGCGAGTCGGCCGTCGAGGAGATGAACGCGGCCTACCGGCGCATCGCGGTCGCGGCGAAGAACATCGACACCCGCGAGCACGACATCGCCGACTCCGACGACTACTACCAGTACCACGGCGGCATGATCGCGACGGTCCGCGCGCTGACCGGGGCCGCGCCGGCCGCCTACGTCGGCGACTCGACGCGGCCCGAGTCGGTGCGCACCCGGTCGCTGATCGAGGAGACCGCGCGGGTGTTCCGGTCCCGCGTGGTCAACCCGCGCTGGATGGCCGCGATGCGCCGGCACGGGTACAAGGGCGCCTTCGAGATGGCGGCGACCGTGGACTACCTGTTCGGCTGGGACGCGACGGCGGGCACGGTCAGCGACTGGATGTACGGGTCGCTCACCGAGAACTACGTCCTCGACCCGGAGAACCGGGCGTTCCTGCGCGACGCCAACCCGTGGGCGCTGCACGGCATGGCCGAGCGGCTCCTCGAGGCCGTGGACCGGGGACTCTGGGAGAACCCGGACCCGGCCCTCGTGGAGTCGCTGCGCGAGGCGTACCTCGAGGCGGAGGGTGACGCCGAGGGAGGTGCCTAGCGGCCTGTGAGTACTTTTCCGCGCTCTGACACGGAAAAGTACTCACAGGTGATCACCTTCCGGGGATGCACAACCCGGTCGGCGTGGCCGTCTGCCCGACGTTCCGGGTCCACGTGTTCGCCGTCCCCAGCGTGCCCGTGCCGGTCGAGGCGTCGGCGCAGTCCTTCCCCGTGCTGCCGATCGCGACGTTCCGCGTGAACACCATCCCCGACGACGAGGCCGCGGCCGCGAGGCCGTTCCCGCCGGCGGACTGCACGACGTTGCCGACGACGGTGCCGGTGCCCGCGTTCACCGTGATGCCGTTGCCGGACCGCCCGCGGATCGTGTTGGTGTCGACCAGGAGGTTCGTGCTCGGCGCGGCCCCGAACGCCGCGTTCGAGGACAGCCCGGTGCCGGTCCCGCCGGTGAGGACGTTCCGGCTCACCGTGAGCCGGTCGGTGTTCCCGACGATGTAGACCCCGGTCCCGGCGACCGCGGCCGGAGACTTCGTCGCGATGTTCCGCGTCACCAGCGCCCCGTCCGCGTTGTTGATGACCGCGAGGTTGCCGTCGTCGACGCTGCGGTTGTCGCGGACGACGAGGCCGAGCGAGCGGTTCGACCCGTCGCCGATGGAGTTCACGGCCGCGCTGACGTGCCCGGTGAACAGGTTGTCGGAGATCGTCAGGTCGTTGCCCGGCCCGGAGGTGATCAGGACCCCGGCACCGCCCTCGGGGTCGGGCACGGCGTTGTTGGCGACGAACCGGTTCCGCGCGATCGTCGACGGTGCCGGGCCGCGTGCATTGACGTTCATGCCGTTCGCGTTGCCGGCGATCACGTTGTCGACGAAGGAGAAGCCCGCCCCGCGCGCGAAGGCATCGATGCCGTTGCCGGCATTGCCGGTGAGCGTGAACCCGTCGATCACCACGCCGTCCACCGCGCCCACCTCGAAGGCCGCACCCGTCGACCCGGTCACCACGGACTCGTCGGCCGGGTTCGTGCGCCCGGCCCGGGCGTCGCGGCCGTACTGCGCGCCGAGCAGCCGCACGGGCTTGTCGACGGTCACGCGCTCCCGGTAGGTCCCGGCACACACGAAGATCGTGGCGCCCGGCGCCGCCGCGTCCACCGCGGCCTGGATCGTCGTCGCCGTGGCCGGGCAGCGGGCCGTCCGGACACCCACCACCGTCGCCCCCGCCGGCGCCGGAGCCGGGGTGGCGGCGCTCGCCGGCCCGGTCGTCGTCAACGCGCAGACGACCGCCGTCGCCCCCGCCAGCATCGTCGTCCTGACCCGTCCCACCCGCATCGTCGCCCCCCGCGCCACGCGTCGCGACCCGGCCGGGTCGCGGCGTGGAGTCTGCTCGTGACGACACGCCGCTCGCGCCTACACGATGGGATGACGTCCGCGTGGCGGGGAGTGGGTCAGCGGCGTGTCGCGCACACCCCGTAGTAGCCGACGGGCTCGGCGCCGGTGGCGACCGGCCAGTCGACGACGTCGACGACCCCCGGTGGGAGGATCTCCCAGGCACCGAGGATGCGGGTGACCTCGCGGCGGCGGCGCAGCCGCAGCGGGGCGACGGCGGCCTCGATGACCACCGGCACCTCGTCGGCCTCGGCGCCGTCGAGCAGGTCGGGGTGGGGCACGCTCAGCGCCAGCAGGCTGCCGGGCGCCAGGGCCTCGCGGTAGCGCTCGAGGACCGCGGCGAGGTCGTCCGCGTCGCTGTCGGCGATCCACTGCAGGACCGCGTTGCAGACGAGGGTGACGGGGCGGTCCAGGTCGACGAGCCCGGTGTCCAGGACCTCGTCGAGCACCCGGGAGGCGTCCCGGAGGTCGGCGCGGACGGCCGCGGTCCGGTCGGACTCCCGCGGCCCCTCGAGCAGCTCGCAGGCGTGGGCGATCGCGACGGGGTCGACGTCGACGTAGACGACTGTCGCGCTCCCGAGACCGACGAGGGAGTGGAGGCCGCCGGGCGAGGGGATGCCGGAGCCGAGGTCGACGAACTGGTCGCAGCCCCGGTCGAGGGCGGTCCGCACCGCCCGGCCGACGAAGGCGCGGGAGGCCCGGAACCGGTCACCGACACCGGGGTCCATCGCGAGCAGCGTCTGGACGGCGGCGCGGTCGGCGGCGAAGTTGGCGCCGCCCCCGACGAGGTAGTTGGTCGCCCGCGCGAGGTTCGGTCGTCCCAGGGCCGTCGGGTCGGTCGACTCGACGTCGTCCAGGATCCGCTCCATCACGCTCCCCGTCACCGCTGTCATGGTTGGCTCATCGTCCTACGCCGTTCAGGTGTAACACGAACGCCATCCGGACGAGTGTCGGGCGATGGGCGCGGATCAGCTGCCGCAGGTCCCGCCGTACGCCGCGATCTTGTAGTCGACCACGGCGAGGGCGGCCTGGAGATCCCGCAGGTGTGACACGACGGCCGCACGGTGCGCCAGGAGCAGGGCCAGGCGCTCGTCGGAGGTGTGCGGCCCGGCCTGGACCAGTTCGATGTAGCGCGTCACCGACGCGATCGGCATCCCGGACAGCCGCAGCCAGGTGATGAACATGACCCGCCCGAGCGCGGCGCGGTCGTAGGTCCGTCGCCCCGCGGCGTCCCGGGCCACCGCGAGGAGGCCGATGCGCTCGTAGTAACGCAGCGTGTGGGCGGTGATGCCCGTGAGGTCGGCGACCTCCGCGATGCCGAGCGTCTCGGGCAGGTCGTCGGGGAGGGCCATCGCCCGCACCAGCTCGCCGTCGAGCGGGGGCAGCGTGCCGTCCTCGGCGGCGGCGGACTCCAGGACGGTCCGCAGGCGGGAGGCCGGGTGGTGGTGCTCGAGCGTGGTCGTCACACGGGAGAACGTAGGTCTTCGAGCGCACTCGAAGCCAGGGCCGGTCGGCGGGCCGGGTCACGTTGACGAGTACCTGTTACCGCCGGTACGAGTGGAGGACGTGAGGGCCTCCCTGTTCGCCGACGTGATGCGCGGGGTCGCCTTCCCGGTGCGGCCCCGGCAGATCGCGGCGGCCGCCGACCACCACGGGGTCGACACGCTGACGCGCCGCAAGATCGAGCAGATCCCGGACCGCGAGTACACCGACGTCTTCGACATCGTCGTCGCCCTGTCGTCCACGCCGGCGCACCTGAGCGGGCGCCGACCCCTCTAGACGTACCGCCCGAACCGCACGCGCAGGACCTAGCGGGGCACGAATCAGGCGTTTCACCTGGGCAAACGGGGCGGGGCGATCACCGACCCCCGACCCCCGGTGTGTCACTGTGGTGCCCGGCGCACGCAGCGCCGGGAAGTGAGGGACCGACGTGCTGGGCTCGACCCCGACGGGCGCGCGCGCCCGCGGCACGGTGCTGTCGGCGGTCCTCGTCGTCGCCCTCGCCGTCCTCGCCGCCTGCTCGTCCGCGGCCCCCGCCGGTGCGCCGAACGCCTCCCCGGCCGCCGCGGCCTCCCCGGCCCTGCCCCCGGGCCCCCGGGTGACGGTGGACCCGGCCGTCGCCGTGAACCCGGCCACGCCGGTCCGCGTGCACGCGGACGGCGGGCGCCTCACCGGGGTGCGGATGACCAACCCGGCGGGCGACCAGATCGCCGGCACGACCTCCCCGGACGGGTCCACCTGGACCACCGACGAGCCCCTCGCCTACGGCCGGACCTACACGGTCGTCACCGACGCCGTCTCCCCGCAGGGCGCCCCGACCCACCTGCAGTCCACCGTCACCACGCTCGACCCGAAGCAGACCGACACCGCCGCGGTCGACCCCGGCACCACCGACGTCGGGGTCGGGCAGCCCCTCGCGGTCACGTTCAGTCACGCGGTGACCGACAAGGACGCCGCCGTCAAGGCGCTCACGGTGACCTCGAACCCGCCTCAGACCGGCGCCTGGCACTGGATCTCCTCCACCCAGGTGGACTACCGGCCCGCCGACTACTGGAAGGCCGGCAGCACCGTCCGGCTCGACGGCAAGCTCTACGGCACCGACCTCGGCGGCGACGCGTTCGGCGCGAAGGACATCCACGAGACCTTCCACGTCCACGACGCCTGGGTCGCGAAGGCCGACGGAGGCGCCGAGCAGATGCAGATCTTCGACAACGGCGCGCTCGTGAAGACGATGAAGATCAGCCTCGGCTCGCCGCAGTTCCCGACGCACACCGGGACGCACGTGATCTCCGACAAGGAGCCGAGCGTCGTCATGGACTCCGCCACCTACGGCGTCATGCCCGGCCAGCCCGGCTACTACAAGGAGACCGTGCTGCTCGACGAGCGCATCTCCAACGACGGCGAGTTCGTGCACTCCGCGCCGTGGTCGGTCGGCCAGCAGGGCACCGACAACGTCTCCCACGGCTGCGTGAACCTCAGCCCCGCCGACGCGCAGTGGTTCTTCGACCACTTCTCCATCGGCGACGTCGTCGAGGTCACCAACTCCGGCGGCCCGGCCCTGCCGATCTGGGACCGTTGGGGCGACTGGGCGGTGCCGTTCTCGCAGTGGCAGGCGTCCTCGAGCTGACCGGCACGGGCCCGGGGGATCGGTCCCGGGGTCGGTCGCAGGGTCAGTCGCGCGTGATCACGAGCGTGGTGAACGCCCCCACGTGCACCCGGTCGCCCGCGTCGAGCGGCACCACGGTGTCCAGGGCGATCGGGTCCTCGCCGTAGTTGATCGTGGTCCCGTTCGTCGAGCCGGGGTCGAGCACCGACCACCCGTCGTCGTCGGGGCGGGGCAGCAGGACCGCGTGCAGGTGCGACACCCCGGGGTCGAGCGGGGGCCCGGCCAGGTCGATCTGGGGCGGCGGGGTGCTGCCGTGGACCCGGCGGCGCCCGATCCGCACCTCGGCGCCGGTCAGCGTGAGCTCGGTCCGGGGGTAGTAGGTCGGGAAGGTCACCGCGGCGATGTCGGGGCCCTCGCGGGCCACGACGGTCTCGTAGTAGCGCCGGTCGGCCTCGACGGCGACGCGCCAGATCCCCGTTCCCGACGCCGGGTCCGGCGCGACAGGGGCCGCGGGTGCGGCCGGGGCGGCGGGTGCGGCGGGTGCGGCGGAGGCCGGTGCGGCCGGGGCCGCGGGAGCGGAGCCCCCGACGACGAAGTCGTGCCCGTCCTCCTCGCAGAAGCGCCCGGTCCGCGGTGAGCCGCACACCGGGCACACCTCGGCCGGTCCCGCCACCGGCTGCTGGGGTGCCGGGACCGCCGCGGCCCCCGACGACGCCGGGGCGCTGCCCATCGGCGCCCCGCACTCGTCGCAGAAGTCGGTGGTCTCCGAGACGTGCCCGTTCCGGCAGGTCGCGCTCACCCGTCCCCCCGCACGCGGGCGGTCCGGGTGGAGCGCACGTCGAGGGTCATCTCGTCGGCGGCGGTGACCTCGCGGCGCAGCCGGACCCGTCCGGTCGCCGGGTCCTCGACCTCGACGACCTTCGCGAGCAGGGCCGACGTCTCGTCGTTGCCCGACGCCGCCGCCAGCGCCACCGCGCGTCCCAGCCGGGCGGTGGCGACGCGGACGTCCCCGGAGCGGCGGGCGTCGAGCCCCTCCCGGATGGCGTCGGCGAGCTCGGCCTGTCCCGTGTAGTGCGCGACCCGCGGGTTCAGCCGGGTCGACAACGCCGGGTCGCCGGTCCAGGTCACCGGCACCCGCGTCTCGGCGAGGATCTCCGCCGTCGCGGTGTCAGCCGTCGGGGGAGCGGCCACCCCCACCCGCGCGGCGAGGATCTCCTCCCCGACGGTGAGCGGCTCCAGCGCGATCCGGACGTGGTACTCGCGGGTCTCGTCCCCCCAGGACCCGAGGGGGTAGAGCCCGACGAGGGGCTTGGCCGGGTCGGGCGTCCGCCGGTCGGTGAGGTCCTCGACGGTGGGGGAGACCTGCTTGACCGAGACCACCGTGGCCCCGCGCGGCGCCCACACGCGCAGCGCCACGTCGCCGACGCCACGGCCCATCGCCCCAGCGACGATCCCCTCGAAGTCCGCGGCGAGATCTTCGGGGGCGGCGACGATGTCGGCGGTGCCGAGCAGCGCGCTCGCGATCCCGCGCACCTCCTCGACCACCCAGTCGGTGCCGACCCCCCGCGCGTCGCACGTGAAGACGCCCTCGCAGGCGGCCACGGCGGCGGCGAGGTCCTCGGGCGTCTCGTGCTCGTCCCGGCCGTCGGTCAGCAGGATCGCGTGCCGCAGCCGCCGCGGGTGCGGGGCGAGCAGCCGCTGCGCGAGCGTCAGCCACGTGCCGATGGCGGTGCCACCCGACGGAGTCAGGTCCGCGACGGCGGCGCGGGCCTGCGCCCGGGTGGTGCGGTCCAGCACCACGAGGCGCTCCGCCGTGGGGAAGACGGGCTGCGCGCGGTGCCGGCCCGCCACCACCGCGACGAGGACGCCGTCGGGCAGCGCGTCGAGGGCGGCGAGGGTGGCCCGCCGGGCCGAGGCGATCTTCGTCGCCGGGTCGCCCATCGAGCCCGAGCAGTCGATCATCACGACGACCGCCGACCCGGTCGTCGCGGCCGCCCCGGCCGTGTCCGCCGCGGTCACGGCGACGATCGCGTCGACCTCGCGGCCGCCCTCGGGCAGGTGCGCCTCGTGGAACGCCTCGACGGTGAAGCGTGGGCCGGTCACGACGCGTCCCGCTCCGGGGCGATCACGTCGACGACCACGAGTGTCGTGTTGTCGGTGCCGCCGTCGTCGAGCGCGGCGTCGAGCATCGTCCGGGCGGTCTCGGCCGGGTCGTCGGCGAGCAGCCGGGCGAGGTCGGCTGGCGCGGGGACGTGGTTCCAGAGCCCGTCGCTGCAGATGAGCACGACCCCCGACCGGTCGGCGGCGTGCGCGACGACGTGGGCGGGGCCGGGCGGCCCGTCCGCGGCGACCCAGCGGGTGATCGCGTGGGCCCGCGGGTCGGCGTAGGCCGCGTCCGCGTCGAGCAGGCCGATGGCGACGGCCTCGGCCGCCCAGGAGTCGTCGGTGGTCAGCACCACCGACTCCTCCGGGGCGTCGGGCACCAGCCAGTAGGCGCGGCTGTCCCCGACCCAGCCGATCACGAGGATCTCGTCGACCACGAGGGCCGACACGTACGTGCACGCGGGTGCGTCCCGGCCCTCGGCCAGCGCCGTCACCGCCTCGGTCGCGGCGTCCGCACACACGTGGGCCAGCTCGGTGAGGTCGACCCCACCGGTGGGCGCGAGGTCGGGGTCGTCGACGTCGGGGTGGGCGAGCGCGTCCCGGGCGGCGTCGAGGACCGCGGCACACGCGGCGAGCGAGGCCCGCTCGCTGCCGGGGACCGAGGCCACCCCGTCGCAGACGACCCCGACGACGAGGTCGCCCGCGTCGCCGGCGAGCGGCAGCCGGGCGAGACCGTAGGCGTCCTCGTTGGCCGCCCGGACGCGGCCGAGGTCGGTGATCGCGGCGGCGCCGGCGACGGCGTGCTCGGCGTGGTCCCGCGCGTCCTCGGGGACGGTGCCCTCCCCGGCGGTGCCGGGACGCCCGCACTCGTCACAGAAGCCCCTATCGGCGTGCTCGTCCGGATTGGCGATGGTGCCCTCCCCGCACGCCGCGCACGGCGTCTCGTTGTCGGTCGTGGCGGACCGTCCGGTGCCCGGTCCCCCCGGATTCTCGGCCCCCGGCCCGTCGGGGGCGACCGGCGGGCCGGAGCCGAGCGTCACCCGGGCCGTCACGGGGCGGGCGCGCGTGCCCGGGCGCTGCTCCGCCGGCGGACCGGCCGTCTCCGGCAGCGCCGTGCCGCACCCCTCGCAGAACCGGTCCCCGGGCTCGCCGAGCTCCCCGCACCCGAGACAGACCGCGCCGACGGCCGCGCTCACCGTGCGGTCCAGGGCCGGGCGTCGTTGGCGGCGTCGACCAGGGCGAACCGTTCGGCGGCCGTGCGGGCGAAGCGGGCCCGCAGCCGGTAGCGCTCCTCGAGGGCGAAGCCGAGCGCGTCGTCGTCGTCGAGGGCGCAGCCGAGCACCGTGCCGGTCCGCTCGTCGGCCGGCAGCGCCCGGCACGCCTGCAGGACCTCGGTCTGCAGTCCCGCGGCGCGCAGCGGGTCCAGGTCGACCGCCTCGGTGCGTGCTCCCGCCTCCATGACCGTCGAGCGTGTCAGACGCGGCGCGCCGAGGAGCACCCGGACGGCGGCGACCCGCGCGTCGGCGGCGTGGACCGACGTCGGCGGCACCTCGTCGAGGACGGCCACCGCTCCCGCGCGGTCGTCCGCACCAACCCGGAGCCGGGCCAGGGCGAACGCCGCGCCGGTCCAGGTGCGGTCGGTGCGCCAGACGCGCGCGAACCGCTCGGCCGTGTCCGCGTCGGGTGTGCCACCGACCGCGATGGACTCGTGCTCGCCCAGGACGGCCAGGGCGAACGGCGGGGCCAGTTCGCCGGGCAGCGCGTCGGCCACCTCGTCGGCGAGCTGCGCGGCGAGCCCGGCCCGTCCGGCCGCGGCCGCGTGCCGGGCCCGCAGCCAGGTCCAGGCCCACTCGCCGGGCACCGCGTGGGCCTCGAGCGCCCGGCCCGCGGCCTCGACCTCACCGGCGTCGAGGTGGGCCGTCACCGCCGACTGCCGGGCCTGGTCGGTGTCGAGCGCCCCCTCGGCCGAGACGGCCACGAGGACCGCGCGCGGGCCCTGGGCCGCGGCCGCCACGAGTTCCGGGGTCGACGGGTCGTCCGGGTCGGGCAGGGGCGGGGGCAGCGCGGTCGCGAGCTCGGCCGGCGTGGCGGGTCCGTCGACCCCGACGGCGGCGGGCGGCGCCGCGAGCACCGTCGAGAGCCGGGGCGGTGGGGTGGTGTGGGCCGCGGTGAGCTGGCGCAGCACGCCGAGCATCTGCTCGGCGAGCTCGTCGACGCTCACGAACCGGTCGGCCGGGTCGGGGGCGGTGGCGCGGTCGAGCAGCCGACGCAGCGGCTCGTGCTCGAGGGCCGGGGCGTCCTCGGGCAGCGGCAGCACGTCGCGCATCGCGCCGTGGAAGTCGAAGTTCGCCACGAGCACCGCGAGCGTGCGCCCCACCGTGTACACGTCGGAGGCGACCGACGGCCCGGCGCCGTCCGGGGCGATCTCCGGCGCCTGGTAGCCGACGGTGCCCCACACGTCGCCGCCGGGGTCGTCGATCCGGCGGACGGCGCCGAGGTCGATCAGCGTGACGTCGGTGCCGGTCTGCACCACGTTGTCCGGCTTGAAGTCGCAGTAGAGCAGGCCCCGCTCGTGCATGTGGGCGAGCGCGGGCAGCACCTCCAGCACGTAGGCCAGGGCGTGCTCGGGGTCCATCGGCTCCCGGGGGTCCCGCATCGCCTTGAGCGACCGCCCGCCGATGTACTCCATGACGATGTAGGTCGCGTCCCCGTCGGTCACGACGTTGTAGATGCGCACGATGTGCGGGTGGACGAGCTGGGCGAGGAAACCCTGCTCGGCGTCGGCGGCGGCCAGCGCGGCGGCGTCGCCGGTGTTCAGCAGGCCCTTGAGGACCACCCACCGGTCGCGCACCCGGCGGTCCCGGGCCAGGTAGATCCAGCCGAGACCGCCGTGGGCCAGGCAGCCGAGCACCTCGTACTGGTCGGCGACCAGGTCGCCCGCGGCGAGCGACGGGGTGAAGGAGAAGCGGGTGCCGCACTGCGGGCAGAACCCCTCGGTGCGCCCCGGCCGGTCGTCGCGCCCCCGCCCGACCGGCGCGTCGCACGCGCCGCAGTAGCGGCTCCGCTCGGGCACCACGGGGTCGGCCATCACGGCGTCGGCCGGGTCCGCGGCCGGTTCCGGGTCGATGGGGACCAGCCCCGCCCCGATGCGCCGCCGGCTCGACCCCGACCGGGTCCGTCCGGACCCGCCCGCCCCGGATCCGCTGCGCCCCGAGGGGGTCGGCCCCGAGCCGGTGGACGGGCCCGAGCCGGTGGGCGGGCCGGAGCCGTGGGACAGCCCGGACGCCACGGACGCCGCCGTCGCGGGCCCCTCCTCGACGACGGGTGCCGCCGGTGCAGCGGGTGCCGCCGCGCGGCCGCAGGTGTCGCAGAACCCGTCGTCCTCGAGCGCGCCGTCGCAACCGGGACGGGCGCAGGGCGTGGGCGGGGCGCTCGTCACGACCCCGCCCCGTCCTCGAGGGCCCGCTGGTAGGCACGGACGGCGACGGTCGACGCCGGCAGGTCGCAGGGTGCGGTCCAGAGCAGGTCCCGGGCGCGGGAGTGCAGCGCGTCGAGGTCGAGGTCCTCGCTGCGGCCGCGCGCGGCGGCCTTGGCCCGCAGCGCCCCGAGCCGGCCGCGCAGCTCGGCTCGGCGGTCGAGCAGGCCGGCGAGCACGTCCCGGTCGGCGGTCGCGGTCGCACGCGCGGCGTCGACGTCGGTGGCCACGGCGGTGAACCCGGCCGCGGCCGCCGTCCAGCGTCCCGCCCGCGCCTGGTCGTGGGCCGACCGGAGCGCCGCCCGGAGCGCCGGCGCCCGGCGCACGGGAACCGGCAGCCCGGGCGTCGGGGCGATCCGGGCCGCGACGTCGGCGGCGACCGCGGCGGCCTCCGTCTCGAGGCCCGCCAGGGCATCGACGGCGGCGGTCAGCTCCGCGACGCGGTCGGCCAGGCCCTCCCGCAGCGCCCGGGCCTCGGCGAGCGCGGAGCGGATCAGGTCGACGTCCGCCGCGGTCGCCGCGAGACCCGCCGCGTCGACGGGCGTGGGGGTGCCGGTGTGCGCCAGCGGGTCGGCGAGCACCGCGGCCCGCAGTGCGTCGGCGCGCGCGGCGCAGCCCTCGAGCGCGGCGGCGGGCCCGGCGGCGAGCTCGTCCGGTTCGGCCCGGAGCTGCCCGCGCAGCCCGTCGAGGGCGCGTTCGAGGGGGCCGAGCTGGACGGCGACGGCGTCCCATACCGCGGCCACCGCGGCGACGACCTCGGTGGCCGCGTCGAAGCCCGCCGTCATGCGGGCGAGCAGGGCGTCGGCGCTGGTGCGGGTGACGTGCGACGTCGGTCCGAGCAGCCCCCGGCGCTGCAGCGGCACCGCCTCCTCGGCGACGACGACGGTGTGCCCGTGCAGCGCCTCGTCGGCGGCCGCCAGCTCCTCGGCGCCGGGCCGCGAGCGGGTGCCGCGCGCCGCGCGGGCGGCGGCGACGGCGCGGCGGTACAGCGCGAGGTCCCGGTGCAGCTCCGCGACGGTCGCGAGCGTCTCCTCGCGACGGCGGGCGGACACCCCGGTGAAGCCGCCGGGCGCGAGCAGGCCGTGTCCGGGGTGGGCCTCGAGGTCGACCAGGGACGCCGACGCCCGCACGACGGCGTCCTCGGCGGCGGCGAGGTCGGCGTCGAGCCGGTCGCGGTCCGGCGCGGTGGTCCCGGGGCTCATCGCGGTCACCCGGCGTAGGTCACGGCGGGCGGGACGGCGGCCGCGCTCCCGACGGTGGACGTGGCGATGCCGGCGAGCGTGCCGTCGGCGCGCATCCGGTCGAGCACGCCGTTGACGAAGCGCAGCAGGTCGGTCCGCCCCGGGGCGACCCCGATGCCGTAGGGCTCGGCGTCGAGCGCGGCACCGCGGACCTCGAGCCGGCGGTCCTCCAGCGCGAAGCCGGTGAGGATCGCGTCGTCGGTGCTCGCGGCGTCGACCTGGCCCTGCTGGAGCAGCACGAGGCAGTCGCTGTTCTCGGGCACGCCGACCACCACGGGCGGCCGGCCGTCGGCGCCGCGGCTGTTCTGCAGGGTGGCGATCGAGGTGGTGCCGAGCGGCGCGCACACCGGGCGGCCCCCGAGGTCGGCGATCCCGGTGACCGGTGAGGTCCGGGGCACGACGAGGCGCTGCGCCGCCTCGTAGTACACCGCGGACATGCCGATCTGCCGCTTGCGCTCGCACGTGATGGTCATGGCCTGCACCACCATGTCGACCGAGCCGGAGAGCAGGTTCGGGATGCGCTGCGCGGAGCTCTCGATGCGGAAGCGCACGCGGTTCGGGTCGCCGAGGATCGCGCGGGCCATCTCGCGGGCCACGGCCACGTCGAGGCCGGTCAGCTCACCGCTGCGCGGGTCGCGGTAGCTCAGCGGGACGGTGGCCTGGTCGATCCCGACGATGAGCGCCCCCCGGGCGACGACGGCCGCCATCGTCGACCCCGGCGGCATCGCCCCGGGCGCCGGCGGCGGGGTGGGGGTGAGGCTGACGCGCGGGTCGCCGCAGCTGGTGTCCCGCGCGGCCGTGGCCGGCCCGGCCACGATCGTGGTGCCCGCCGGGACCGGGCGCACCGGCGCCACGGGGGCCGCGGGCGTGGTCGCCGAGCAGCCCGCGAGCAGCGCGAGGAGCACCGCGAGCGGCGCCGCCCACCGGGCGGCCCTCACCGGTACTCCTGCAGCCGCGGCCACACGCCCGCGGCCAGCCCGCCGGCCGCCACGAGCGTCAGCACCACCACACCGAGGGGGAGCAGGACCGTCGCGGCCCGCGCGGTCGCCGCGGCGTCCGCGCTCGTCGCCGCCGTGGAGGCGACGGCGCGGTCGAGCGGGTCGAGCACCTGCTGCACCGAGCCCTGCCCGCCGTCGGCCCCGGTGGCGAGCGCGAGGCCGACCGCCTGGTCGTACTGCCCGGCCGCGTCGAGGGTGCGCACCAGTTCGTGCACGACGATGTTGCGCCGCCCGGCGGTCTGTGCGGCGGCGGCCTCGTCGGCCACCGCACCCCCGCCGGCGGCGGCCCGTGCCCGGTCGAGCGTGCCCTGCCAGCCGTAGAGGGTGATGCTGCGGCGCACGTAGTCCTGCTCGTAGGAGCCGCCGGTGGACCGCGCGACCAGGGTGAGGATCTCGTCGCCGCGCGACTGCAGGACCGCGACACGGGCGGCGACCAGTTCCCGGTCGGGGGCCGTCCCGTCGTCCAGGCCCGTGGTGGTGGCCAGGGCGCACACCCCGAGGGCGATCACCCCCCACGCGCCGAGGAGGGCGAGCGCCACGCCCGCGAGGGCCACGCCCGGGGTGAGCCGCCGCTTCGTGGTGTGCGCGATGCGCCGGTGCAGCCGCCACGTCCCGACGAGGGCGGCGAGGAGGACGACGAGGGCGAGCACCGCCCACACCCCGCCGGCCGCGCCGTCCTGGGCGTCGGCCAGCGCCGCGGCCTGGAGGTCGCCGATCTGCTGGGCGGCCGGCAGCAGGTCCGTGCGCAGGAACGACGACGCCTCGCGCAGATAGGCCGACCCGTACGTCAGGCCCTGCCGGTCGAGGGCGCGGGCGGTCTCGACGAGCCCGGTGTAGGCCGGGAGCCCCTGCGTGAGCGTGGTGACCGCGGCGTCGTCGGCGCCCGTGCCGGTCGACGCCGAGCCGAGGACCGCCAGCGCACGGCCCGCGGCCGCGAGGTCGGTCTGGTAGCGCAGCCGCAGGCCCGGGGGCTCGTCCGCGCCGAGCAGGAAGCCCTGCCCCGCGCTGGTGTCCGCGTCCGACAGCGCCCGGTAGAGCTCCTGGGCCGACGCGGTGAGGGGACCGCTGCGCTGGACGACGTCGTCGGCGGCCGCCTGGGTGCGCAGCGCGGCGACGAGGGCGAGCACGCCCGCGAGCAGGACCAGCAGCAGGGTGACCAGCGCGGCACGGGCGAGCTGGCCCACGCGCGTGGTGCGGCCGAGCTCCGCCGCGTCGGCCACCCGGGTCCGCCAGGTGGGGGACGACCCGGCGTCGGGAAGCCGCTCCGCCGTCACGCTCACCGTGTCCACCCCCTCCCGTCGTGGTGTCGATCACCCTAGCCGAGGGGACCGACGACGTGGCGGGGTCGAGCGGCGGGCCGACGCCGGCTCAGTACGGCGCGTAGGCCCAGCCCAGCGGGTGCTGGAAGTAGTCGACGGGCACGATGCCGACCTGGTGGTGGGCGCTGGAGGAGACGACGCGGCCGTCGCCGAGCGACAGTGCGACGTGGCCGTCGGAGGAGGTGTCGTAGAAGACCATCGCGCCGCGCGGGGCGTGCCGCCAGTCGCTGTGCTGCTGCTGGGACTCCCAGTCCTGGATCGCGCTGGCGTAGTGCCCCTGGACGCCGAACGCGTTCTCCACCGCCCGCTCGCACCAGTTCTCGTAGTTCGTCGACCCGATCTTCGACTCGAAGTTCGCGATCGCCGCGTCGACCTTGCGGACCTCCTGGGCCATCCCCGCGGCCTTGGTCAGCTCCGGCACGGTGGCGGCGGCCGACGTCGGCTCCGCGGTCACGGGGGCGACGGCGGTGTGCGCGGTCGAGGCCGCGGGAGTGCTCCCGGCGGTCAGGTGCAGGTCTGCGGCGACGGTGGTGATCGACGGCGCGGAGATCGAGGGCGCGTGCGACGCGACGCCGCCGAGGGCAGCGGCGCCGACCGCGCCGGCGGCGAGGCCGAGCACGGCGGTGAGCGGGTTGACGCCGAGGGACGAGGCGCCGAGAGCAGCGGTCATGGTGCGGGGTCACCTTCCAGACGGCGGCCCGGTCGGGGGAGCGGGGGGAGCGTGACCGGGCCGTGATCCGACCGGGTCACAGTAGCAACCGTTTCGTGATCCGCCAGTCCGCCCCGACTCCTTTCCGTGTCGTCGGGCGGGACTTTGCCGATCCTTTCCCCGATACGATCCCCGCGACGACGTCGACCGGAAGGACCGTCATTCGTGTCGGCACATCTGAGCTGGCTGGAAGCCGCCGTGATCGGGGCGCTGCAGGGCGTCGCCGAATTGTTCCCGGTGTCCAGTCTGGGCCATTCCATCCTGTTGCCGGCCGTCATCGGCGGCTCGTGGGCGCGCGACCTCGACGTGACCGCGAAGGACTCGCCCTACCTCGCCTTCGTGGTCGGTCTCCACGTCGCGACCGCGCTCGCGATGATCGTCTACTTCTGGCGTGACTGGGTCCGGATCCTCACCGGGCTCGTCACCAGCATCCGGGACCGGCGGGTGGCCACCGACGACCAGCGCCTCGCCTGGATGCTGGTCCTCGCGACCATCCCGGTGGGACTGGCCGGACTGGTGCTCGACCAGCTCTTCCGCACGCTGCTCGCGAAGCCCGTGCCCACCGCCGCGTTCCTCGTGGCCAACGGGGTGCTGCTGATCGCCGTCGAGCAGCTCGCCCGACGCCGGGCGGCACCGGCACCGGCACCCGGACCCGCGGCGGCCTCGGTCGACGCCCCCACCGTGCGGCTCGACGCGCCCACGCAGGTGATGCGCGGCGGGTCGGTCGGGGTCGCCGCGCCGACCACCGCCGAGGAGCAGGCGGACGCGCGTCTGGCTCGCCTGCCGCTGCTCACGGCGGTGCTGATCGGCGCGTCCCAGATCCTCGCGCTGCTCCCCGGCATCAGCCGTTCCGGCGCCACGATCGGCACCGGTCTGCTCTCGAAGCTCTCCCACGAGGACGCGGCCCGCTTCGCGTTCCTGCTCGCGACGCCGGTCATCCTCGCCGCCGGGGTGCTCAAGCTGCCGGAGCTGTTCGGCCCGGCGGGCGACGGCATCCGTGGCCAGGTGCTCCTGGGCTCGGTGCTCTCCGGCGTCGGGGCGTACGTGTCGGTCCGCTTCCTCACGCGGTACTTCGAGCACCGCTCGATGCGCCCCTTCGGGGTCTACTGCATCGTCGCGGGTGCCGCCTGCCTGGCGTGGTTCAGCCTGTCCTGAGCCCCGGAGCCGGCCCCGGAGCCGGACTCAGTGCCAGCCGTAGGCCGACCGCAGCTCGGCGGCGACCCGGTCGAACCGGTCCTGCGGCATGACGGCGCCCTCGCGGCGGATGCCGTGCTCGGGCACCTCGAGCACACGGTCGAGCCGCACGTAGGAGTCGCGGCCCTCCCGGTCCCAGGGCCCGGAGCCGATCGGCAGCCAGTTGGCGTCGCCGGCGCGGTGGCCCTGCGAGGAGAGCATCAGCCCGAGCACCTCGTCGGCCTCCGAGGCGCGGGCGACCACGAGCACGGGGCGGTCCTTGCCCTGCGACGCGTCCTCCTCGAACGGCACCCAGGTCCACACGATCTCGCCCGGGTCGGCGGCGCCGTCGAGGTCGGGCGCGTAGCTGATCTGCCGGGCCCGCTCGGTCGACGGCACGGTCCGGACCCCGCTCGGCGCCGGTGGCGCCGGTGCCGACGGGGGCGCCGGCGTACCCGCGGGCTCCCGGCGCCCCGCGTCGTTCTCGGTGGAGGTCAGGAGGTCCAGCCCGACCTGCAGCGCCCTGCCCACGAAGTCCCCGAATCCGGCCATGGCGCACAGCATGCCGAACGGCCCCTAGGGTCGGACGGTGGCCGTCCTCCTCGTCGTCGTCGGCGCCATGCTCGCCGCGGTGCTCCTCGCCGGGGCGGGAGACCGGCTGCGGCTGCCCTGGCCGGTCCTGCTGCTGCTCCTCGGCGCGGCGGCGGCGTTCGTGCCGGGCATCGAGGCGCCCGACATCAACCCCGAGCTGATCCTGCCGCTGTTCCTGCCGCCCCTGCTCTACGCCACGGCGCAGCGGACGTCGTGGGCCCTGTTCCGGCTGCGGTGGCGCGCGATCGTGTTCCTCGCCGTCGGGCTGGTGGCGGCCACGGTGGCCGTGGTGGCGGGCACGCTCGTCGCCCTCACCGCGGTGCCCGTGGCCGCGGCGCTCGCGCTCGGGGCCGCGGTCGCCCCGCCCGATCCGGTCGCCGTGGAGGCGGTCGCCGGGCCGCTGCGGGTCCCGCGCCGCCTCGTCGCGACGCTGCAGAGCGAGGGGCTGTTCAACGACGCCACGTCGCTGGTCGTGTTCACCACTGCGATCACGGCCGCCTCGGCCGGGGGCGAGCTCGGCGGGGTGACGATCTTCCTCCGGTTCGTCTACGGGGCCGTCGTGGCGGTGGTGCTGGGCGTCGTCGCGGCCCGCCTCGCGCGGTGGCTGCTCGAGCGGCTCACCGACGTGGTGGCGGGCAACGGGCTGACGCTCGTCCTCCCGTTCGCGGTGTACCTGGCCGCCGACGCGCTCGGCGCCTCCGGGGTGATCGCCGTGGTGGTGGCGGCGCTGCAGCTGCGCCAGCACGCCGACGCCGACGCCTCGGAGGCCCGGCTCACGTCGGCGTCGTTCTGGAACGTCGTCGAGATGCTGGTGACGGGCGTGGCGTTCGCGCTGATCGGGCTGGAGCTGCGCACCGTCGTGGAGCAGGCCGACCGGTCGCTCGGGGGCATCCTCGCGCACGCCGGCATCGTCTGCCTCGTCGTGATCGGGGTCCGGGCGGTGTGGATGACGATGACCTGGCTGACCTACGCCGGCCGGGCGGTCCGCCGCGGCGAGGAGCGGGCGCCCGCCACGGCCGCCGAGACCGTGGTGCTCACATGGGCCGGGATGCGCGGCCTGGCCACCCTCGCGCTGGCGCTCGCGATCCCGCTGACCCTCGACGACGGCTCGCCGTTCCCCGACCGCGCCGAGCTCGTCATCATCGCCTGCTCGGTGCTGGTGGTGACCCTCGTCGGGCCGGGGCTGACGCTGCCGTGGCTGGTGCGTCGACTGGGCCTGCGGGAGGACGACGGCGTCGCGGCCGAGGCGGAGCGCCGGCTCGCCACCCGCGCCCGGCGGGCGGCCCTGGACGAGCTCGCCGCCGTCGACCGGGAGGCCCTCGGCGTCGACGACGAACAGGGGGAGCAGGTCCTCGACGCCGTCCGCGCCCGGTTCACCCGCATCGGCCGCACCCTGGCGGGCGACGACGTGCCCCGGCCGGGCGACGAGGACGACGACGTCGACGGGGACTACGCCGAGCGCCTCGCCCGCCTCCAGCGGCGCCGCGAGCAGTGGCAGCGGTTGCAGTCGGTCGCGCTCGCCGCGGCCCGGCGCGAGGTCGTGGCCGCCCGCGCCGAACCCGGCGTCGACCCCGAGGTCGCCGACCGGGTGCTCCGTCGGCTGGACGTCCGCAGCCTGGGCGGCGCCGGGTGAGGCCCGGGCCCGGCGCTCAGCCGTCGAGCGCCGCGAGCCACACCGTGACCGCCTCTGCCCCGGCGTCGCGGTGGCCCTGCACCCGGTGCCCAGGTAGGACGAGCGACCCCGGCGCGGCGACATCGTCTCCGTCGACGCGGCGCCCTCCCGCGCGGCGTCGACCGCGTCGGACAGCGACCCCGAGGACGCGAGGGCGGATGCGGCGGGCAGGAGCGCGTCGAGCATCGTGCGGTCCCCGGCCTTCGCCCCGCCCAGGTCCGAGACCCCGTCGGCGCCCGCCTGCAACGCCGTCGCCCACGATCCGGCGTCAGCCAGGTGCTCCGCCGCGTGGAGCAGGCCGGTGGCGTACAGCGGGCCCGAGGTGCCGCCGATGGCCCGGCGCAGGGTCGCGGCGAGACCCTGCAGCACCGCGACGGGGTCGTCCCAGCGGTAGGAGTCGAGCTCGTCGGTGATCGCGGCCGCCCCGCGGGACAGCGACGTGCCGAGGTCGCCGTCGCCGGTCGCGGTGTCGAGCTCGGTGAGGTGCGGCTCGGCCTCGCGGACGGCCGCGCACACCGCCTCGACGGCCTTGCGCAGCCCGTCCGGGGCCGCCACGCCCGACGGTTCGCCCGCGACCGTCTCCTCGGCGGCGTCAGGCACGGTCGGGACCCCGTCGGCCACGACGCCCGACCCGGACGGCCACGCCGCCGCCCGCGCCGACGCGTCGAGGAACTCCAGCCGCGCGTCGTCGAGCCCGAGGACCGCGATCGAGAAGCCGGCCATGTCGATCGAGGACAGGAAGGTGCCGGCCCACGCCCGCTCGACCGTGACCCCGCGGTCCGCCAGGGTCCCGAGCGCCCGGCGGAGCAGGATCGACAGTTCCATGGGCGGGGTGGCCCCGGTGCCGTTGACGAGCACGGCCACGCGGTCGCCGGAGCCGAACCCGCGGTCGGTGCAGACGGTCTCCAGCACCTCGTCGACCAGCTCGTCCGCGGGCCGCAGCGACTCGCGCCGCACCCCCTGCTCGCCGTGGATGCCCAGGCCGATCTCCACCTCGTCGGCGTCGAGCGAGAAGCCGGGCTCACCCGCCGTCGGGACCGTGGCGGCCGAGAGGGCGACGCCCATCGTCCCCACCGCGTCGGCGGCCTCCCGCGCCGCCCGGGTGACCTCCTCGAGCGACCCGCCGGCGTCGGCGGCCGCTCCGGCCACCTTCGTGACGAGCACGGTGCCGGCGAGGCCGCGCCGGCCGGCGGTGACGTCGTCGTCGGCCTCGAGGGCCACGTCGTCGGCGACCGTGACCATCTCGCACGCGATGCCCTCGGCGCGGGCGAGCTGGGCGGCCAGTCCGAAGTTCAGCCGGTCGCCGGTGTAGTTCATGACGACGAGCAGGACCCCCGGGTGGTCGCGGAAGGCGCGGATGCCGGAGAGCACGGCGTCGGCCGAGGGCGAGGCGAACACCTCGCCGCAGACCGCGCCGGCGAGGTGCCCCGGCCCGACGTACCCGGCGTGGGCGGGCTCGTGCCCAGAGCCGCCGCCGGAGAGGACCGCGACCCGGTCGGTCGGCAGGTCCGTCCGGACGAGGACGGTGGTGCCCTCGACGAGCGCCGCGCCCGGCGTGGAGCGCACCACGCCCTCGAGCGCCTCGCGCACCACGTCCCCGGCGTCGTTGATCAGCTTCTTCACGCGGCCCGGGTACCCGCGGAGATCACCCGTTCAGCCACCGTCCTCACCCCGTTGCCTCCGAACCGCGGGGTGTGACGCGCGCGGAGAGCGGCAATGAGTACGTCCTCGACGACAGGAGGCCGATGGGGATCCAGCACGGGCCCTCGACGGGTGCCCACCGCGCAGCGCGCCGCGGCCCGTCCCGGGCGTGGCTCGTCCTCGCGGGGATCGTGCTGCTCGCCGTCGGGGTGGGGGTCGGCCTGCTCGTCGCGCCGCGCGGGGCGGAGGTGACGGCGACGGTCCCGACGACGACGGTGGTGACCTCCCCGGTCGCGGGCCCGACCGCCTCGCACCCGACCCTGCTCGGTCAGGTGGTGCGGGTCGACTCCGGCGACGAGGTCGTGGTCCGGGTGGACGGGACGGAGATGGTCGTCGCCGTGCTGGGGATCGACGCGCCCCGGTCCGCCGGTCCGCAGCGGGCGACGGGGGAGTGCGGGGCCGACGATGCGCTGCGCTTCGCGGACCGGACGCTCTCCGGGCAGACGGTCACGCTCGTCCCGGACCCGACGATCCCCGAGGTCGACGACGCCGGGCGCCGGCTCGCCTACGTCGTCCTGCCCTCCCAGCTCAGCTACACCGACGCGGCCCTGCTCGCGGGCGTCGTGGCCGCCGACACCTCGCGCAAGCTCTGGTACGCGCCCGTGTTCGCCCGGGAGCAGGGCGAGGCCGTCGACGGCGACCGCGGCCTGTGGGGCGCGCCGTGCCGGGCGAAGCCGGGCGAGCCGTTCCCGGCGGGCCGGTGACGCGTCGCCGTCGGTGACACGGTCGTCATCGGGGTCGGTGAGGATGGTCGGCATGCCCGAGATGCACGTCCGCCTCCGCTGGCCCGACGGTCGCACCGACCGCGTCTACTCGCCGTCGCTGGTGCTCGCCGAGTACCTGGAGGAGGGCGCGTCCTACCCGCTCGACGAGTTCGGCCGGCGCAGTCGCGTGGCGCTGACCGAGGCGAGCGAGCGGGTCCGTGCGAAGTACGGCTTCCCGTGCAGCCGGGCCGCCGCCTCCCTGGCCGGGATCGAGGCGCGGCTCGCGGGCTTCGCGGACGGTGCGGGCGGCGAGGTGGTCGTGGAGGCCGTCGAGCGTTAGCGGCCGCCGCCGAGGACGCCGCCGACCAGTCCGCCCACGCCCTGCAGCACCTCGCCGACCGCGCCCGGACGGCGGGAGGGCGTGTCGCCCGCGCCGGTCGTCCCGGTCGGTGCCGCCGACCCGTCCGGGTCGGTCGGGGCGGGTGCGGCCGGCTGCCGGGTCGGTCCGCCGGTGCGCGTGGGCGCGGTGTGGGTCGTGGTGGGGGCCGTGGCGGTCTGGGGAGCGGGGCTCGTCACGCGCCGCACCGGCTGCGCCGAGGTGTTCCCCGAGGTCGCGGGGGCCTCCAGGGCCGCGGACGCGTCCGACGTGCCGGAGCCGGCCGAGCCGGGGTCCCCGGCGGACGACGCCGGTGCAGGCACGACGAAGGCCGGCAGTGCGGGGGCCGCGTCGGGTGCGCCCACGGTGGCGCCGCCGGCGACCACGGCCGGCCGGTCGTCGGCGGACACCTCGGCGACGGGCCCGGAGGACGCGATGGCCACCGTACCGGCGAGGACGGCACTGGCGGCGAGGCCCGCGAGCACGAGGACCCCGCGCGTCCCGGTCGCCCGCGGCGTTCCGCGTCGGTCGGAACGGGCCCGGCCCGACGTGCCGCCCGCGCCGACGAGCGCGCCGAGGCCCGTGGTCGCCGCGGGGCCGACGGCGCGCACGCCGGGGGCGGTGAGCAGGGCGGCGGTCGGCGGCTCGGCCCGGACCAGGGCCCGGCGCAGCGTCCCGGAGGCGGTCGCGGCGTCGGGCCGGTCGGCGGGGTCGGTCGCCGTCATCGCCGTGAGCAGCGCGCGGACGTCGTCGGGCAGGCCCTCGGGCAGCACCGGCCCACGGTCGAGGCGCGCCTGCGCGGCGGAGAGCGGGTCGCCCGGGAAGGCCCGGCGTCCGGTGAGCGCCTCGACGAGGACCAGGCCGAGGGCGTACACGTCCGCGGGGGCGCCCGCGACCTCGCCCCGGACCTGCTCGGGGGCGAGGTAGGGGGCGGCGCCCACGGAGAGCCCGGTGTCGGTGATGCGGGGGGCGTCGGCGACCAGCGCGACCCCGAAGTCGGCGAGGTGCGCCCGGCCGTCGACGTCGTAGAGGACGTTCGCGGGCGTCACCCCGCGGTGCGTGACGCCCGCCCGGTGCAGGTGGTCGAGCGCGCCCCCGACGGTGGCCGCGGTGCGCAGGGCGTCGGCGAGCCCCAGCCCGTCGTCGGCGGCCGCGAGCCGCGAGACCAGGGACCCGCCGTCGAGCAGGGCCATCACCACGAAGGCGCGGCCGGCACTCTCCTCGACGTCGTAGACGGGGACCAGCCCGGGGTGGTCGAAGCGGGCGAGCAGGCTGAGCTCGCGGTCCGCCCGCGGGTCGCACTCGACCCGGAAGATCTTCACCGCCGCGTCGCGCCCGAGCAGCGTGTCGTGCGCGCGGATCACCACCGAGCCCACGCCCCGGCCGAGGACCGCGCCGGTCTCGTAACGGGCGGACAGGCGTGTCGGCAACGTCGGGACGCCCACCGTCGTCATGCCGGGTCAACCTCCACCGCTCGCGGGCCAACGAATAGTCCCGTGCGGTTACCCCGATCGGCCGCCGAACACGTCTCGATTCCCCCGAAGATGTGAGCCGTCCGGAGCCCGGGTGACACGGCCGTCTGAATCGTTGACAGAAGTTGCAGTGCCGAGTAGAACTTTCGCACGGGTCGCACGTGGTCGAGCCGCGCGCGACCTGCACCGAAAGCAGTCCCGGGCCTCCCGGGGACGAACCGCAAGGACGCGACGAGCAGTGGGCGCCGAGGGCCTCGACGACGAGGACGTACCCGCCCTGACCACCGGTCAGGCCGCGGACGTCCTCGGGGTGCAACCGGCATTCCTGCGCAGTCTGGACGCGGGTCGGATGCTTCGCCCGCAGCGATCGGCGGGCGGGCACCGGCGTTGGACACGCCGGCAACTGACCCTCGCCGCCAGGGTGCGCGCGCTCTTCGACGAGGGGCTGACCCTCACCGCGGCCTGGAAGGTCGTCTCCCTGGAGGACCGGGTGGGCGAGGTCGAGCGTGAGCGCGACGTCGCCCTGGCCGAGCTCGACCGCACGCGCCGGGAATTGGCCCGCGTGCGCCGGGAGTCGGCCGAGGCAGTCAAGGCCAGCACGAAGGCCCTGACCGAGAGCACCGCTCGGTCCGGGTCGTCCGTGCACGTGAACCGCGTGCCCGGACTCCCACGCGTCGCCGGGACGTCCCCGGCCGGCGCGCGCTCGTCGACCACCCCTGCGACCACGACGGACATCACCTCGCCATGAAGCTCATCGAGCCCACCCGCACCCACCGCCCGGTTGTCCTCCGCCGCCCGATGCCGCCCTCGCTGGCCCGCATCCCGCTCGTGGACCTGTGCACCTGCAAGCACCCGCGCGAGTCCCACGAGCACTACCACGCCGCCCAGGACTGCGCGCAGTGCGACTGCCGCGCCTTCGTCCGCTGGGAGCCCGCGGGCATCTGAGCCCGCGCCGACCCGGGCCCTCGCCCCGCCGTCACCGACCGCGGGCCGGGGGCCTTCCGCGTCCCCGGGGGCACCACGAGACCCGCATCGCTTCCGACGGCGTGCTACGCCGCACCCGCCTACTCTCGGTGTGGTGACGACCGTCGACGATCCGGCGCGCGCCGCGGCGGTGTTCCCGCCGGTCCGGCCGGGGCCCCGCGCCCTCGTCGTCGGCGCCGGCATCGCCGGGCTGGCCGCGGCCACGTCGTTGCACCGCGCGGGCTGGCGGGTCGTCGTCTGCGAGCGCGCCCCCGCCCGGCGGACCGGTGGGTACTTCGTCCGGCTCGCGCCCGAGGGCGTGGCGGCGGCCGAACGCCTCGGCGTCGACGAGACGCTGCGCAGCCGGCTGCCCGCCGACGGGATCATCACCGGGTTCGACGGCCGCGGGCGCACCACCTCCCGGGTCGACGCGGCGATCGTCGAGGACGGGGTGAGCCTCGCGCTGGTGCGCGGGGACCTCGAGGCCGCGCTGTGGGCGGGGCTGCCCGACGAGGTCGAGGTCCGCTTCGGGGCCGCCCCGGACGCCGTCGCCGACGACGGCACGGTCACGCTCGACGGCACGTCCGGACGCTGGGATCTCGTGGTCGGCGCCGACGGCGTCCGGTCGGCGGTGCGCGCGATGGTGTTCGGCCCCGAGGCCGCCTTCCGCCACGACTTCGACCACGTGGTGATCTCGGCGGTGCTGCCCCGGCTGCCGGGGGCGCTCGTCGAGGGCGACTACGTGGTGCTCGTGGAGCCGGGACGCACGGCCCACCTCATGGGCATGGCGGGCCACGACCCGGTGGTGTTCTTCACCTACCGCTCCGACCTCGCGCAGGCGGCCGGGACGGATCCGACCGTCCGGCCCGAGGAGGCCCTGCGCGCGGTCTACGGCGACTTCGACGGGCTCATGCCGGAGATCCTCGACCTCGTCGTCGAGGCCGGGGCCACGCACGCCGACACGGTCGGCCAGATCCACCTGCAGCGCTGGAGCAGCGGCCGGGTGGTGCTGCTCGGGGACTCGGCCTGGTGTCCGACGCTCTACTCCGGCCACGGCTCGGCGCTCGCCCTCGCCGGCGGCGAGGCGCTCGGTCGTCACCTGCGCGTTCCCGACGACCGGTCGGGGCCGGACGTGCCCGCCGCGCTCGCGGCGTGGGAGGCCGAGCGCCGACCCGGGACCCGCACCGCCCGCACGGCGGCCCGTCGCGCGCGGCACTTCTTCCTCCCGGGCAACCGAGTGGTCACCGCCCTGCGGGCGACCGCGCTGCGCGTCGCGTCCCGGCCGATCGTGTCGCGGCTGTTCGGCAGCGGCGCCCGGATCCGCGACGCCGACGTTCACCGGACGGTCACCGCGTCGTCCGGGAGGCCGGGCGGCCGGACTCCGTAGACTGTCGCTCGATCGGTACTTCACCCTCCGGCGTACGCTCGGATGGCCCATCGTCGCAGGGCACCGCCGTTTTCGGCGCCGTGGAAGCCGGGAAAGAGACACCTTCGGGGCGCTCCGCCGACGTGGCCTCCCGTCACACCCCGCACGTCGTGTCGAAAGGACGAGTCCCACCCCCCATGCATCCCGAGACCGCCACCGACGGCCCCCGACGCTCCCGCTCGCTGCTGGCGCGTCTCGCCGATCCGCTCGGCGTCGCCCGGGCCGCGGTCGACGCCCTGGACCCCTCGCGGTACCGGGGACGGCGGGTGTGGCGCGGTGACGGACGCGTCCACATCGGTGTCCCGGCGACGTCCCGCGAGGCGGGCTCGGAGCTGCTGCGGGCGGTGGAGAAGGCCCTGACCGCGCACCCGGCGGTCGACTGGGCGAGCGTGAACGCCGCGCTGGGCGTGGTGGTCGTGGCGCTCGCCGAGGACGGGTCCGCCCCGGACGACCTCGACGAGACCGTGGACGACCTCGTCGACCTGGTCGAGGTGCTCGAGGAGCAGGAGCGGGTCGCCGACGGCGACCTCCACCCCGTCGGCGGCCACTCGCCGACCGCGGTCTCGCAGGCGCTCACCACCTTCGCCGCGGATCTCGCCGGGCTCGGCGCCGCCGGGCTCGGGTCGATCCTGCGCCGCACCCCCCTCCCCGTCGAGCTGGCGTCGGCGGCCTCGTTCGTCGACCACCAGCCCCGCCTGCGGGCCGCCGTCGAGCGCGCCCTCGGGCGCCAGCGGGCCGACATCCTGCTGGCCCTCACCAACGCCGCCGGGCAGGGCCTCGGCCAGGGGTCGGCCGGCCTGCTCGTCGACGCGGCCTACCGCGCCCTGCAGATCGCGGAGGCCCGGGCCGCGCACGACGCCTTCGCCCAGGCCGAGCCCCGCATGCTCGCCGACCCCGAGCAGGTGAGCGCGAGCGCCGACGACTCGCTGTCCCTCGACGCCCGCCCGGTGCCGTTCCCCCTCGGCCCGGTGGAGCGCCACGGCGACCAGGTCGGCCTCGCCGCCCTCGGCGGGTTCGGCACCACGCTCGCCCTCGGCGGTCCGCGCCGCGCCGTCGGCGTCGCCCTGTCCACGCTGCCCAAGGCCGGCCGGATGGGCCGCGAGGGGTTCGCGACGACGTTCGGGCGCGTGCTCTCGCGCCGTGGCGCGGTCGTCGTCGAGCCCACCGTGCTCCGGCGCATGGACCGGATCGACACCGTCGTCCTCGACGCCGCCGCCCTCACCACCGGCGCGTTGATGCTCGGCGACCTCGCGCTCGTCGACGGGGAGGGCCTCACCGCCCCCGACGGCACCCCGGTGTCGGTCGAGTCCCTCACGCCGCTGGTCCACGAGCTCTTCGACCCGTCCGACGCCACGCGCGCGGTCACCCACCACGCCGGCTGGTCGCTGGCCCCGCTCCCGGCCGGCCGGGAGGACGAGCCCGTCGTCGCCGAGGCGGTCGACGCGCTGCGCACCGACGGCGCGACCGTCGTGCTCGGGCTCTCGCACGACGAGGCCCTCGTCGCCGTCGTCGGTGCGTTGCCGGAGCCCGCGGCCGCCGCGGAGGCCCTGGGGGCCGCCGCCCGCCGGGCCGGCCTCACGCTCGTCGTCGGGACGGACGAGACGCTGGGGACGCCGACCGCCGCCCGCGCGGACGACGCCGGAGCCGACGGCGACGACGGCGACGACGGCGGGGGGATCGCCCTCCCCGGCGCCGACGGCACCGTGCCCGCCACGCGCCGGACCGTGGACCGGCAGGTCCCCGGCGGCGAGGGGCTGGCCGGCGCGGTGCGCATGCTGCAGACGGAGGGCGCGGGGGTGCTCGTGGTCTCCCGCGACCGCCGGGCGCTCGCGGCCGCCGACCTCGGCATCGGAATCACCCGTGCCGACGGCATCCCCGCCTGGGGCGCGCACGTGCTGGTCGGCGACGACCTCACCACCGCGGCCCTGCTCATCGAGGGCGTCAAGGTCGCGAAGGCGACCTCGGGCCGCTCCGTCGCCCTGGCCCGGGCGGGCACCGTGCTCGGCGCCGCCATGGCCACCGCCGGGACCGCGCCTCGGGGCGCATCGCTCGCCGGGCTCGCGGTGAACGGCGCGGCCGGCGTCGCGCTCGGCGCCGGCGCCTGGTCGGCCTCCGAGCTCGGCCGCAAGACCCTCGTCCCCGGCGTCTCCCGCACGCCGTGGCACGTCATGCCGGCCGAGACCGTCCTGACGCGCCTGGATGCCTCCGAGCGGGGACTCTCCGCCGCCGAGGCGGTGCGGCGCACCCGGGAGGACCCGGCCGCCGCCGAGGAGACGACCTCCCTCGGGCGCGCCTTCATCGACGAGCTGAACAACCCGCTGACCCCGGTGCTCGCCGGCGGTGCGGTGCTCTCCGCCGCGATCGGCGCGATCGCCGACGCGGCCATCGTCGTCGGCGTCACGGCCGCCTCCGCGCTGATCGGCGGGGTGCAGCGCGTGGTCACCGACCGCGCCGTCGCCGGGCTCCTGGAGCGTTCCTCCACCCGCGCCCGGGTGCTGCGCGACGGGGTGCCGACCACGGTGACCGCCGAGGACGTCGTCGTCGGCGACGTGGTCGAGCTCGGCCCGGACGACGTCGTGCCCGCCGACTGCCGCGTGCTGCGCGCCGACGCGCTCGAGCTCGACGAGTCCTCGCTGACCGGTGAGTCGCTGCCGGTGACGAAGACCGCCGCCCCCGTGATCGCGCGCTCCGTCGCCGACCGCCGGTCGATGCTCTACGAGGGCACCACGGTCGCCACCGGCCGGGGCCGCGCCGTGGTCGTGGCGACCGGGTCGTCGACCGAGGTCGGCCGCTCCACCGCCGCCGCGCGGGCCAATGCCCCGGTCGCCGGCGTCGACCAGCGGCTCTCGGGCATCACGAAGATCACGACGCCGCTCGCGCTGGCCTCCGCGGCCGCCGTCGTCGGGGCGGGCGCGGTGCGCGGCCTGCCGATGAACCAGAACCTGCACTCCGGGGTCGGCCTCGCGGTCGCGTCGGTGCCCGAGGGCCTGCCGTTCATCGTCTCCGCCGCCCAGCTGGCCTCCGCCCGCCGGCTCAGTGCGGAAGGGGCGCTCGTCCGGAACCCGAAGACGATCGAGGCGGTCGGCCGGGTCGACGTCCTGTGCTTCGACAAGACCGGCACCCTCACCGAGGGCAAGCTGGCCCTCTCCGCCATCTCCGACGGCGTGAAGCTGCGGCCCACCGACCGGCTGCGCAAGCGGCAGCGTCGGGTCCTCGCCGCGGCGCTGCGGGCCACGCCGCGCCCGAAGGCGGGGGAGCGGCTCGCCCACCTCACCGACCGCGCGGTCGTGTTCGGCGCGCAGTCCTTCGACGTCGACCCGGAGCACAAGCGCACCGCCTGGTGGCCGGTCGCCTCGCTCGACTTCGACCCGAGCCGCGGCTACCACGCCACCCTCGGCGAGGCGCGCGACGAGGAGGGCGTCAAGGAGCAGGTGCTCTCGGTCAAGGGCGCTCCCGAGGTGGTCATCGCCCGGTGCGTCGACTGGGCCGGGGCCGCGCTCGACGACGAGGCGCGCCAGCGCCTCGTCGAGCACACCGACCTGCTCGCCGGCCAGGGCATGCGCGTGCTGGCGGTGGCCGAGCGGGCGGAGCCGTGGGGGGAGCGCCCCGAGGAGGGGCTCGAGGTCACCGACGACGACGTCGCCGACCTCAGCTTCGTCGGCTTCGTCGGCTTCACCGACCCGGTGCGCGCCGGGTCGCAGGCCACGGTGCGCGACCTCCGGGAAGCCGGGGTCCAGGTCGTCATGATCACCGGCGACCACCCGAGCACCGCCGAGGCGGTGGCGGCGGAGCTCGACGTCCTGAACGGCGGCATCGTCATCACCGGCCAGGAGATGGACGAGCTCGACGACGACGCCCTGGACGCGGTCCTGCCGACGGTGCGCGTCGTCGCCCGGGGCACGCCCGCTCACAAGGTCCGCGCGGTGCAGGCGTTCCAGCGGCTCGGCCGCACCGTCGCGATGACGGGCGACGGGGCGAACGACGCCCCCGCCATCCGGCTGGCCGACGTGGGCATCGCGCTGGGGCGTCGCGGCACCCCCGCGGCGCGGGCGGCCGCGGACCTCGTCGTCACCGACGACCGGCTCGAGACGATCCTCGCGGCGCTGGTCGAGGGCCGGGCCATGTGGGCGTCGGTGCGCGAGGCGCTCGGCGTGCTCGTCGGCGGCAACATCGGCGAGATCGCGTTCACCGTCCTCGGCGCCTCGACCACGGGGACGTCCCCGCTGACCGCGCGCCAGCTGCTGCTGGTCAACCTGCTCACCGACCTCGCGCCCTCGTTGGCGCTGGCCGTGCGGGCCCCGGCACCCGGCGACGCCCGGTCGTTGCTGGCCGAGGGCCCCGAGGCCTCGCTGGGCGACGCGCTCAACCGCGAGATCGGGCTGCGGGCGGCGGCCACCGCCGGCGGCGCCACCCTGGCGTGGATCCAGGCGCAGGCCACCCCGTACGGCAGCCCGGCCCGGGCGCGCACGGTGGCGCTCGCGGCCCTCGTCGGGACCCAGCTGGGGCAGACCGTGGCCGCCGGCGGGCACCGCAGCCCGCTCGTGGTGGGGGCCTCCGTGGTCTCCGCGGGCGCGCTGTTCGCGGTGGTCCAGACGCCGGGGGTGAGCCAGTTCTTCGGCTGCACCCCGCTGGGTCCGATCGCCTGGGGCCAGGCCGCGGGCTCGGCGGCCCTGGCCACCGCCGCCTCGATGGTCGGGCCGGAACTGGTCCGCCGCTACGGCGACGTCGTCGCGCCCGAGGGGTCGGCGATCGCCGCCCTGCTCGAGCGGCTGGCCGAGGTCCGCGACGAGGCGGGCGCCCGCTACCTCGAGCTGCAGGAGAAGGCCACCGCTGCACTGACCGGGTGAGTGGCACTGGTCACTCCCCGGTGTTTGTGCAGGTAGGAGGCGGGGAACACTGTGCGTAGCAACGCACCCGGAACCAGGGAGTAGTGGGAACCGCCATGGCCGACCGCGACGTGAAGCCGACCGACGACGGCTGGCAGGTGCTGAAGAAGGGGGCTCAGCGTGCGAGCGCGAAGGCCCCGACGCAGGTGGAGGCCGTCGCGCGGGCGACCGAGATCGTGTCGAAGGACGGTGGCGGCAAGGTCGTCGTCTACGGCACCGACGGCAAGGTCCGCGAGAGCCAGACCGTGAAGGCGGGCGCGGACACCGCCACCGAGGCGCCGAAGAACGCCGCGAAGGCGACGGCGGCCGGGGCGCGTGCCACGGGCAAGGCCGCGGCCGACAAGGCGGGGAAGACCGCGCAGGCCGTCGCCTCCGACGCGAAGGCCACCGGCGAGAAGGTGGCCGACCGCGCGGAGACCTCGGCGAAGAAGGCCGGCGCGCAGGCGCAGGCCGGCGCCGAGGGCGTGGTCGACGAGGCCAAGGCCGCCACGAACGGCAAGTCCACCAAGGCCGCGGCCGAGGACGCCGCGACCATCGCGCAGACCACCGGGTCGCAGGTCGCGGAGACGACCACGCGGGCCGGTGAGCGCATCGCCAAGGACACCGCCCGGGCGGGCAAGCGTGCCGGCCAGACGGTCGGTGCCGCCGCCGAGGAGGCGGGGGAGAAGGCCGTCGAGGGTGGCGACCGTGCCGCCCGCGTGAGCCGGGGCGTCGACCGCGAGCTGAACACGGTCGGCGACGACCTCGCCGGCGACATCACGAGCGTCACCGAGGCCCAGGCCCGCAAGGTCGACGCCGCCGTGGAGGAGGCGTCGAAGCAGGCGGCCGCCGCCGCGCCGTCGTACAACCCGGTCCGCATCGCCGGTCAGGTCGCGGGCTTCGCGGTCCGCACGGCGTTCAGCGTGACGGGGGCCGTGGTCTCGGCGGGCGGCTCGCTGCTCTCCGGTGCCGCCCGGAAGGTCACCGGCCGCCGGTAGCCACCCCGTCCTGAGCCAAGGGCCCCTCCGGTCGATCTACTCGACCGGAGGGGCCCTTCGCTCGTTCCAGGGGTCGGCCGGTGTCGGCGCCCTGACACGACGAAGGGCCCGCTCCCGGTCGTCCCGGGAACGGGCCCTGCGTGCTGATCGAACCGTCAGGCGGTGACGCCCAGCGAGCGGCCGGCGAGGCGCGCACGCCGCATGTCGCGGCGGTCCTCCTCGGAGGTGCCGCCCCACACGCCGGCCTCCTGGCCGGTGTCGAGCGCCCAGCGCAGGCACGCGGCCTGGAGCGGGCAGGTGCCGCAGATGAACTTCGCGGCAGTCAGCTGCTCCGCCCCGGGGCCCTCGGTGCCGACGGGGAAGAAGAGTTCGGGGTCGTGGTCGCGGCAGGCCGCGAGCTCCCAGTCCATGGGTCCTGCTGTCCTTTCCGGTCTCGCCTGTGTCGTGTCGCCTGCGCGCGGTGGGGCTCCCGTCGTGGCGCGTGCGCACGCTCGCGCGCCCGGCGCCCTGGAGTGCGGACGCCGTGACGGGTCAGTCATCGGTGGGTGCTGCCAGCCGGGACACGCCGATGCGGGCCGCAGTTCGATCCCTGGGTGGGACCCCTGCTGCCTGTGACATCAGGCCGCCCGATCCGCTTGCGCGTCCAGCGGTTTCCCGCGGACGTGGAGCGATCTCGGACCGACAGCGCTCGCGGCGCCATCCGGCTTTCATGTATATCCGGACAACATCGCGAACAAACGAGTGTCGTCCCGATCAGCGTCCGGGTGAACTGTGATTTGCACCACAGACCACGGTCGCAGTCGGTGACGATCTCGCTCGGACCACCGTACGTGCATCCGGCGGCGCCGGGAGGCACACTGGCCGGTGATACCGATGACACCGGGAGGGTGACGTGCGCTCGATCGTCCTGGCGTTGCGCGACGTCGTCGTCACGGCGATCTGTGCGGGTGCCCTCGTCGCGTTCGTCCTGCACTACCCGATCATCGGCCTGGTGCTCGGCGTGATCGGGCTCTGGCAGGTGGTCCGGATCTTCAACGGGCGGCCCAGCATCATCGGCATCGACCAGCGCTGGGCGGACCGGGAGGGCAAGCCGAACGTGCGCGGCTGACCGGAAACCCGCGCACGCGTGGGCGCGTCACGCCAGGATGATCGGATGCGCTGCGCCGTCATCGGGTCGACCGGTTACCTGGGGACCCGGCTCGTGCCCCGACTCCTGGACCGGGGCGACGAGGTCGCGGTCCTGGTGCGGTCGCCGGGCAAGCTCGCCCTGACCACCTGGGCGGACGCGGTCGACGTGGTCCCGGGCTCCCTCGAGGACCCGGAGGCCGTCGCGCACCTCGTGGCGGGCGCGGACGTCGTCGTGCACCTGGCGCACGCCCTCGAGCAGTCCGACTTCCCCGAGCGCGACCGGGCCGCGGCGCACACGGTGGTCGGGGCGGCCACCACGGCGGGTGTCGGGCGCCTGGTGTATCTCGGGGGGCTGCGCCCAACGGCGGGGACGGCGAGCTCCCGCCACCTCGCCTCGCGGGCCGAGGTCGCCGACGTCTTCCTGGCCTCCGCGATCCCGACGGCGGCGCTGGAGGCCAGCATCGTCGTCGGCTCCGGCTCGGCGAGCTTCGAGATGATCCGGTACCTGGCGGAGCGGGTGCCGGTCCTGCCGGCGATTCCGTGGCTCGCCCACCGGACCCAGCCGATCGCGGTCGACGACGTCCTCCACGCCCTCGTCGCGGCCACCGTGCTGCCGTCCGAGGTCGACCGCCGGTTCGACGTCGGCGGCCCGGACGTCCTCACCTACCTCGACCTCGTCCAGCGCTACGCCCGGCTCGCGGGCCTCCCGCAGCGGGTGGCCGTGCCGGTGCCGCTCCCGGTCCCACCGGGCGGCCCCGTCGTCGCCGCCATGGCGATGGAGCTGCTCTCGCCGCTGCCGCGCCGGCTCGTCGAGCCACTGATCGAGTCACTGCGCCACGAGCTCGTGTGCGATCCGGCGTCCCTCGCGGACGCCCGGCGGCTGCTCGGGGACCCGCCCGGCGGCCCCACGACCTACGGAGCGGCCGTGCGCGCGGCCCTCGGACGGCGCTCCGACGGCGTCGACCCGGCCGACCGCGACCCCACCCCGGTCCTCGGCCAGCCCGGTCGGCCCGCCGCCCTCGCGCTGCCCTCCGACCCGATCGGGTCGGGCGGGGCCACGTGGCGCTGGTCGACCACCGTGCGGGGCACGGCGACGCCGGAGGACCTCTGGGCCGCGGTGCAGCGGATCGGGGGCGACACGGGCTGGTACGCCCCGCCCGGGGTGTTCGGCGCCCTGGGCTGGGCCGACCAGCTGCTCGGCGGCGTCGGGGGCTACCGGGGCCGCCCGCACGGGCGCGACCTCGTCGTCGGCGACGTCATCGACGGCTGGCGGGTCGGGTCCCTCGACCACGACGACGGGCTGAGCTCGCTGCGGCTGCGCGCCGACCTCAAGGTGCCGGGCCGACTCTGGCTCGTCTTCACCGTCCGTCCCGACGACGGGGGAGGGGCGGCCCTGACCCTCGAGGTCGCCTTCGCACCGTCGGGGCTGGCCGGGGTCGCGTACGGGGCGGTCCTGCGGGTGGGCGCCCCGCTGGTGTTCGGCCCGATGGCGCGGGGTGCCGTCCGCGCCGCCGAGTAGGCCGCTACGGGTCGACGAGCGCCGCGCGGACCACCGCCGTCAGGCCGCCGGAGGCGAACGCGGCCCGCTGGACGGCCGCCCCGGTCGCTCCGTCGAGCACCCGTGCCACGCCCGCCTTGACTGCCTCGCGGTCGTCCCCCAGGGCGTCGTCGACGTGGTCGAGCAGCGCGGCGACCGCCTCGGGCGCCGGGACGGGACGTCCGGTGACGGGGTGGACGAGCACGCCGGTCTCGCCGTCCGAGGCCACGCAGCCCGCCCGGGCCGCCCGCCAGTGGGCGAGGCGCAGCGCCTCCACGGGCGCGGTGTCCGGCGGTGCGCCGGCCGCCCACGCCGCCGCGGCGGTGGCCACCAGGGCACGGGCGAGCAGCGCGACCGTCACCGCGTCGTCGACGGTGAGGGAGACGTCGGTGACGCGGACCTCGACGGTCGGGAAGTGCGCGGCGAGCCGGGCGTCGAAGTAGACCATCCCGTCGTCGACGATGGTGTCGGTCGCGACCATCGCCGCCACCGCCTCGTCGTACGCGGCCACGGAGCCGAATACCCGCGAGGGCCCGGCCGAGGGCATCCGGGCCCACACCAGCGACCGGTAGCTCGCGTAGCCGGTGTCCTCGCCCTGCCAGAACGGCGAGTTCGCGGACAGCGCCCGGAGCACGGGCAGCCACGAGCCGATCCGGTCGAGGACCCCGACCCCCTCCTCGCGGGAGGCGATCTCGACGTGCACGTGCTGGCCGTTGGTCAGCTGCGCCGAGGCGATCCGGCCGAACCGCTCGAGGATGCGGCCGTAGCGGCCCTCGACCGACGTGGCCGGGCCCGGGGCGACCGGCGAGGTGGCCAGCGCCGCGACCGCCGCCCCCGAGATCCTCGCGGCCCGCGCCGCGTCGGCCCGGCGACGCCGCAGGTCGGCCGCGAGCGCCCCGGGGTCGTCGTGCGGGATCGAGCCGGTCTCCACCTGCTCGGCGCGCATCTCCCCGTCGAGGTCCGCCGCGGCGGGCAGGACCGCCGGTGCCAGCCCCAGCGGGGTCCCGTCGTCGGGATCGACGAGCAGCAGCTCCTCCTCGACCCCCATGCGCCGTGTCGATCGTTCCACGACGGGGGATGTTCCCAGGAGGGGTCGGCGGACGAACAGGAGATCGGGTGCCACGCGGAGCGAACGGCGACGGCTGGGTGGTCTGCGGGCAGGGACACCGCCACTGGGGCCGCTACGGGGCCGCCGGGCTGCTCCTGGTGGCCGACGACCGGGTCCTCCTCGCGCACCGCATCTACTGGAGCCACCACGGCAACACGTGGGGCATCCCCGGCGGCGCGCGCGACGAGCGCGAGACCGCCGTCGAGGCGGCGCTGCGGGAGGCGGCGGAGGAGACGGGGCTCGACCCGGCCGCACCCGTCGTCGGGACCGTCTCCACCGACGACCACGGCGGGTGGAGCTACGCGACGGTCCACGCCTCGCTGGAGGCGCCGCTGCCGCTGGAACCCGCCGACGGCGAGGCCTCCGAGCTGCGCTGGGTCCCCGTCGCCGAGGTGGGTGACCTGGACCTCCACCCGGGATTCGCCGCGTTCTGGGCCCAGCGCCTAGCGTGGTCGCATGAGCGCTCCGGACCCCAGTGACTTCCTCGCCGTCGACGCCGAGCTGAGCGCGGAGGAGCGCGACATCCGCGACGCGGTCCGCGACTACGCGACCGCGGAGCTCGCCCCGCGCATCAGCGAGTGGTACGAGTCGAACACCCTGCCGCGCGACATCGCGAAGGGCCTCGGGGCGCTCGGGCTGCTGGGCATGCACCTCGAGGGCTACGGCTGCGCCGGCACCAACGCCACCAGCTACGGCCTCGCGTGCCGGGAGCTGGAGGCGGTCGACTCCGGGCTGCGGTCGTTCGTGTCGGTGCAGGGCTCGCTCGCGATGTTCGCGATCCACCGCTGGGGCAGCGAGGAGCACAAGCAGACCTGGCTGCCGCGCATGGCCACCGGAGAGGCGCTGGGCTGCTTCGGGCTGACCGAGGCCGACGCCGGGTCCGACCCGGCATCGATGCGCACCCGCGCGCGCCGCGACGGGGACGACTGGATCCTCGACGGCTCCAAGATGTGGATCACCAACGGGACGCTGGCCGACGTCGCGGTGGTCTGGGCGCAGACCGACCCCGACGCCGGGTCGAAGGGCATCCGCGGGTTCGTCGTCCCGACCGACACCCCCGGCTTCACCGCCATCGAGGTCAAGCACAAGCTCTCGCTGCGGGCCTCGCTGACCGCCGAGCTCGTGCTCGAGGGCGTGCGGCTGCCGGCCGACGCGATGTTCCCCGAGGTGGCCGGCCTGAAGGGCCCGCTGTCCTGCCTCAACGAGGCGCGCTACGGCATCCTCTGGGGCGCCGTGGGGGCCGCGCGGGCGTGCTACGAGGCGGCGCTCGCCTACGCCATGGACCGCGAGCAGTTCGGGAAGCCCATCGCGGGCTTCCAGCTGACCCAGCGCAAGCTCGCCGAGATGGTGGTCGCCGTCAACCAGGCCTCGCTCACCGCGGCCCGCATCGGCCGGCTCAAGGACGCGCACGAGCTGCACCCCGCGCAGGTCAGCTTCGGGAAGATGGCGAACGTGCACGCCGCGCTCGACGTCGCGCGGACCGCCCGCACCGTGCTGGGCGGCAACGGGATCACCCTCGAGTACCCGGTGTTCCGCCACATGACGAACCTCGAGACGGTGCTGACCTACGAGGGCACCGAGGAGATGCACACGCTCTCGATCGGCCAGGCGCTCACCGGGCTCGCCGCGTTCCGCTAGGGGTTCTCCCGACGCCGGGTCAGGCGGGCGGGGCGCAGACCAGTCGGTCGCGCCCGGCCCGCTTCGCCGCGTACAGGGCCGCGTCGGCGGCGCCGACGAGCTCGTCCACGCCCCCGCTCGCGGTCGGGCTCACCACGCAGCCGACCGAGGCGGTGAGCCCCTGGATGCGGTGGCCGCCCCCGGCACCACTGACGGTGACCTCGAGTCGGCCGATCCGACCGCGGATGCGTTCGGCGGCGACGCTCGCCGACGTGGTGTCGACCCCCGAGAGGAGCACCACGAACTCCTCGCCGCCGAACCGTCCGACGGCGTCGTAGGCGCGGACCTCGGCGGAGAGGGCGGCCGCCACCGCGCGCAGCACCTCGTCGCCGGCGAGGTGGCCGTGGAGGTCGTTCACGGCCTTGAAGTTGTCCAGGTCGACCATGAGCACGGCCAGGCCGATGTGGTGCCGGCGCGCCCGCTCGATCTCCTTGGCCGCGATGTCGGCCCAGGCCGCGCCGTTCACCAGGCCGGTCTTGGGGTCGGTCCGGGACGCCTGGCGGAACTGGTCCACCAGGACGCCGCGGTGCAGCATGATCACGGGGACGAGCAGGATCGGGACGAGCCAGGGGGACACCGAGGCCAGCACGGCGAGCGCGGCGCCCAGCGCCAGGGCGCCCAGGCCGAGGAGCGTGTCCGCCGGACTGGCGAGGTGACGGCGGACCGACGGGGTCGGCGCCGAGAGCAGCAGGATGATGCCGACGACCAGGCCGTGGTTCACGGTCCAGCGCACCACCGCCGCGAGCGCGACCAGCAGGAGTCCGGTGGGTCCGGCCGCGGCCGTGAGCAGCCGGGCCCGGTCGACGTCGACGAGGACGAGAGCCGCCGCGCCGGTGCCGAGGACCACCGTGGCCCAGGAGAAGAACCAGCGGTGCACGGGCGGGTGCTGCTCGTTGCGGATCCACCAGTAGGCGAACGTCGCGGCCACCAGGACGAGCGCGGGGCCGAGGTCGACGAGCAGCAGCCCGGCGAAGGTCCACATCGACTTGAGGTCGATGAAGGGACGGTCATCCTGGGTGATGCGGACGCGCTCGATGTGCCGGGCCGCCTCCGCGTGGACCGCGACCCCCAGGAAGAGCAGGCCCACGACGACCCAGTCCCGGGCGTCGACCGGACGCCAGGCGAAGGACGCGACGATCACGGCCACGGCGAGCACGTCGACGGCCAGGACGTAGGCGAGCGCGCGGGGCCGCAGCGTCCACAGGCTCCACCGGGTGGGGAGCAGGGCGACAGCGCCGGGCCGGTCGCGGCGCGTGACCGCCGCGGTGCTCCGACCTCGTGCTTCCGCACGGCGCGCGGTCACGTTCTGTTGCCTCCCAGGCTCGGCTGCCTTCGGGTTCCGACGCCGGCGAGATGCCCGTGCCCCCCGATCCCGACTGGAATCCGTGGCACCTCGCCGGGGGCAACGGTACCGGGGGCCCCACCTGAGGCGACCCACTGGATCACCCTTTCGTGGCGATTCACCTGTTCAGTTGACGCCTGGTCGCCGCCTGGTCACCCAAAGCCACAGTTGGCACAGTGAAGTCGGCCGACCGCAGGGAGTCACCGAGCACTCCGACGCGGCCGAGCCGTCGATGTCACTCCAGGTGACGACACCTCGACCGTACCCGCGTCCCGTCCATCACGGGGCGCAACGACGACAGGGAGATCCCATGCGCCACGACGACTCGAACTGGGTGCGTTCCGCCGTCCACGGCGACGACTCGAACTGGGTGCGCGCCGCCGTGCGCGGCGACGACTCGAACTGGGTGCGTGACGCCCACTGGCGCGACGCCCACTGGCGCTGAGCGTCCAGGTCATCCGCAGGGCGGGACCTCTCCGGCGTCGCCGTCAGGCGGAGTCGGGGGTCCCCGCCGCCGGGCCGGCCTCCCGCGCGTCGACAGCCCCCGCGCGCGCCCGCCGCCACCCCCTCGCCATGACGAGGGCCACCACGACGCCCGCCGCCCCGCCGACGGCCACCGCCGTCGAGGGGCTCGTCCGCTGGGCGAGCACGCCGGCGAGCAGGACGCCCAGCCCCTGGGTGACCCGCAGCGCCGTGACCGCCAGCCCGAACGCCTGTCCCCGCCGTGCGTCGTCGACGCTCGTCACGAACGTCGCGTTGGCCGGGACCTGGTAGGCGCACGCCATCCCCGAGACGACCCACGCCACGACGAGCACCCACAGCGGCGGCCCGAACACGGACACCACGAGCGGGACGCACGACGCGACCGCCAGCGGCCCGATGAGCCGCGACCGCCTCGTCGGGGCGACCAGTCGCGTGAGGAGCAGGATGCCGAGCACCTGCCCGAGCGGGTTCGCCGCGAGCAGCAGGCCCACGGCCGCGGTCCCCGCCCCCAGCTCCGCCGCGTAGGGCGCCGCCAGCCCCTCCACCGTGACGACGAACGCGGAGATGCACGCCAGGCCGATGAGTGAGCGCAGGTGGGGGTCGGACCCCACCACGCGCGCGCCGGCCACCACCCGCGCGATCTCGCCGCGCAGCCCCGGCCGCGCCGACCCCCTGTCGGCGTGCCCAGCTGCATCGTCGGGAGCCAGGGCCTGCTGCTCCGGCAGCCCGCACCGCAGGACGACCGCGGAGACGACGAACGTGGCCGCGTCGACCGCGAGAGCAGGGGAGACCCCGACGAGTGCGACCAGCGGGCCACCGAGGGCGAACCCCAGGACCTGCGCGACCTGGTAGGTCGTGCTGATGACCGCGTTGCCCGCGACGTAGCGGTCCCCGGTGAGCAGGTGGGGGAGGATCGCCGAGCGGGCGGCGAGGAACGGGGCCGCGAGCAGCTGACCCGCGACGAGGAGGACGGCGAGTGCCGGGAGCGGCATGCCGGGGATCGCCATCGCGCCCACCAGCACCGCGCGGGCCACGTCGGTGACGACCATGACGCGTCGGCGGGGGAACCGGTCGGCGAGGCCGGAGAGCAACGGGCCGGCGACGAGGTCGGGCAGGAACGTCAGCGCGTAGGTGAGCGCCGTGAGCGCGGCCGAGGACGTCCGGTCGAACACGAGCACCGAGAGCGCCACGCGGGCGACCTGGTCCCCGAGGATCGACAGCAGCTGCCCGGCCCAGAGCCACCGGAACGCCGGGACGGCGAGCGCGTCCCGGAACGTGGCGGGACGGTCGTCCTCCCGCTGATCGCCCCCCGTCATCGTCCGGCCACGCTAGGCGAACGGCGGGTCGAGATCCACGGCGCTCGTGCCCGCGACACGCCGAGGCACGCGGTGCACTGGCGTACCAGGGGCATCACAGGGCACACTGCTGCACCGGTTGGTCATCGCGAAGCCCGAGGACCGAGTTCGAGGACGTTGGGGAAGACGCTTCTCGTCTCGACCGGAGGTCAGCAGTGAGCACCCGTGGCGTGGTCTACGTCCACTCGTCGCCGCCTGCGGTCAATCCGCACGTCGAGTGGGCCATCTCGGGCGTCCTGGACGCCCGTGTTCAGCTGGACTGGACCGTGCAGGACGCGGCTCCGGGACAGATGCGGGCCGAATGCTCCTGGACGGGGCCGGTCGGTACCGCCGCGCGTCTAGCGAGCGCGCTGCGGGCCTGGGGCATGCTCCGGTTCGAGGTGACCGAGGACCCGAGCCCCGGCACCGACGGCGAGCGGTTCTCGCACGTCCCCGGCCTGGGCCTCTGGCACGGCCGCACGAGCGCGAACGGCGACGTCGTGATCGGCGAGGACCAGCTGCGCTCCGCCATGGCCGCTGCGCGCCGCACCGGGCCCGACGCCCTGCACCACCGCCTCGACGAGCTCCTGGGCCGCCGCTGGGACGACGCCCTCGAGCCCTACCGCTTCGCCGGCGAGGGTTCCGCCGTGGGGTGGCTGCACCAGGTCGGCTGACCCGGACTGGTTCGATGTGGGCATGCGACTCCTGCGGCCCGCGGTGACCGTGCCGATCGCCCTGGTGCTGGTGCTCGCAGCGCTCGGGACGGTCGCGGCACTGCTCGCCGGCCGGGCCGCCGGGACCGCCCGCGACGCGCTCGGCGACACCGGGCCCGCCCTCGCCGGGGTGGCGCTCCCCGAGGACGGCTCCGCCGGGCCGCCCACCGTCGCGCTCTCGCCCTCGGCCGCCGGCGCCCCCCGCGGGGCCGAGATCCGCGACCTCGTGCAGCGCCAGGTCGACGCCCGCAACGCCGGCGACTTCGCCGGCTGGGTGGCCACCTCGTCGGCCACGTCGGTCGCCGCGGTCTCCCAGGCGCAGTTCGCGGATCGGAACCGCACCGTCCGCGTCGGCTCCGTGATCCTGCGCCGCATCGACCCCGTCGGCGGCGGCGAGTACGTCGTCCCCACCGGCTGGATCACCACGCAGGACCCCGCCGCCGCCCCGCCCGACGTCCCGGCCGCGCGGCTGTGCTGGCAGGTGTCGCTGACGATCGTGACCGAACGGGGACAGCTCAAGATCGTCGACCCGTCGGCGGGGAGCTCGCTGCGGACTCCATGTGGCTAGCCACGTGAGCACTAAGTGGGCCTATAGCCCCACTTAGTGCTCACGAGCGAAGCACAGGGAACCGGATCGGCCCCGCGTCACTCCAAGCCCGTGTGGAGGAACACGACGCGTGGCAGGTCCTGCGGAACATCCAGAAGAACGTCGTCAGCCTGAAACAGGTGCTCGACCAACAGCTCACCGTGGACGTCGTCCGCGCGAACGTCGCAGCCCGGCGATGGGTGCTGTGCCCTACGGCTCCTCGGCCCGCGGATGCGACGGCCTCGTCGTCCACCGCAGTCGCGCGTTCGCGCACATCGGCGCGGAGCGCGACGGATTCGCGATCACGTCGAAGGTCGTCACGCTCATCGACCTCGCGGTCGAGGCGCCGACTGCCAGGGAGGGCATGCGGTTCCTGACGGCGGGAGCGGCTGCGGCGCGGATCGACCCCACGAAGCTCGTCGAGAGCCTCGACGTCCGTCGGCCGCGTCGGTACCGCAAGGCACTGCGAGCCGCCGCCGAGCTCCTGGTCTCCGGCGTCGGTTCTGTTCTCGAGGGCGACTGGGCGGTGGACGTCGAGCAGGCCCACGGCCTGCCGGTCGGCATCCGTCAGGTCCTGCACCGTGTCGGCGACAGCAACCGGTACGAGGACGTCGAGTACCGGATGCCACTCGGGATCCTCACCGTGCGGCTCGATGGCTGGATCTACCACGCCAATCGGCTGACGGCCCTGAGTGACCGGGCCCGGGACAACGCTGCGGAGCTCGAGGGCCGTGCCCGTCTCACGTTCGGCTACGAGGAGGTCCACGGCGACTCCTGCGCCACCGCGCGCACCCTCTGGACCCGCCTCGTCCAGCTGGGCCGGGACGGCGAGTTCATCGAGTGCGCGCGGTGCGCTCGTGAGCACTGAAGGGGGCTATAGCCCCACTTAGTGCTCACGAGCGAAGCACAGGGACACGTTGTGGCCGCCGAAGCCGAACGAGTCGTTGATCGCCGCGTCGAGGGACACCTTGCGTGCCTCGCCGGCGACCACGTCGAGCTCGACGTCGCCGTCGAGGTCGGTGAGGTTCGCGGTCGGCGGGATCTGGCCCTCCTTGACCGCGAGGATCGTCGCGATCGCCTCCACGGCACCGGCGGCGCCGAGCAGGTGGCCGAGCGAGCCCTTGGGGGCGGTGAGCACGGGGTGGTCGCCGATCGCCTTGCGCACCGCGACCGTCTCGGCGACGTCGCCGACGGGCGTCGACGTGGCGTGGCAGTTGACGTGCCCGACGTCGGACGGGTCGAGGCCCGCCGTGCGCAGCGCCGCCGCGATGGCGCGGGACTGGCCCGTGCCCTCGGGGTCGGGGGCGGTGATGTGGTAGGCGTCGGCGCTGGTCCCGATTCCGGCGAGCCGGCCGTGGACGGTCGCGCCGCGGGCCTCGGCGAACTCGGCCCGCTCGAGGACGACCATGCCCGCGCCCTCGCCGAGCACGAAGCCGTTGCGCTTCGCGTCGAACGGACGGGAGGCCTGCGTGGGGTCGTCCCAGTCGTGCGCCATGGTGCGGGCCTGGCAGAAGCCGGCGAGCGTGATCGGCGCGATGCACGCCTCGGCGCCCCCGGCGACCACGACGTCGACCTCGTCGGCCTGCAGCATCCGCCAGGCCCAGGCGATGGCCTCGGCGCCGGAGGCGCAGGCGGAGACCGGGGCGTGGATACCGGCCGCGGCCCCGAACTCGAGGCCGACGTGGGCTGCGGGTCCGTTGGGCATGAGCATGGGGATCGTGAGGACGGCGACCTTGCGCAGGCCCTGCTGCTCGAGCAGGTCGTCCTGGTTGAGCAGCGTGGTGGCGCCGCCGATGCCCGTGCCGATGATGACGGCGAGCCGCAGCCCGTCGACCTTGGGGGACCCGCCGTCGGTCGAGGGGTAGTCCCCGAGGTCGGCGTGCTCCCAGGCCTGCCGGGCCGCGATGATCGCGACCTGCTCGGATCGGTCGAGACGGCGCAGCTCGACCCGCTTGAGGACCTCGGACGGCTCGACGGCGAGCTGCGAGGCGAAGTCCACGGGCAGCTCGAAGCGGGCGTAGTCCTCCGACAGCGGGCGCGTCCCGCTGGCGCCGGCCAGGAGACCGTCCCAGGTGGACTGCACGTCTCCGCCGAGCGGGGTCGTCGCTCCCATCCCGGTGACGACGACCCCCTGGCCGGCGGCGCTCACGAGTGGGAGGAGATGTAGTCGACGGCGTCGGACACGGTGGTGAGCTTCGCGAGCTCGTCGTCCGGGATCTTCACCCCGAACTTGTCCTCGGCCTGCACGGCGATCTCGACCATGGAGAGCGAGTCGATGTCGAGGTCGTCGACGAACGACTTCTCCGGGGTCACCTCGGAGGCGTCGACGCCGGCCACCTCCTCGACGATGCTCGCGAGGTCGGGGAGGATCTCTTCCTTGGAAGCCACTCGGTTTCCTTTCCTTGGAGGTGGTGCAGCCGGAGACTAGGGGAGGACGACGACCTGGCCGCCGTACGACAGGCCGGCTCCGAACCCGACCAGCAGGGCGATGTCCCCGGAGCGCACGCGCCCCGCGGCGCGCATGTGGTCGATCGCCATGGGGATCGACGCGGAGCTGGTGTTGCCGGAGTACACGATGTCGTCGGCGACCACGAGGTCGTCGCGCGCACCCTCGGAGCGCAGCTTCTTGGCGATCGCCTCGACGATCCGGAGGTTCGCCTGGTGCGGCACGAGGACGTCGATGTCGGCCGGGGTCAGGCCCGCCCGCTCGACGGCCTTCAGCGCGACCGGCGCGATCTTCGTGGTGGCCCAGCGGAAGACCGCCTGGCCCTCCTGGCGCAGGTAGTTCTGCTCGTCGATCCCGATGGTCTTGACGAGGTCGCCGGCCGCCCCGAGCACGACGGGACCGACCCCGACCTCCTCGGGGGTCTCGGCGGCGGTGAGCACGGCGGCCCCGGCGGCGTCGGCGAAGATGATGCAGACGCTGCGGTCGTCCATGTCGAGCCAGTCGGTGAGCTTCTCCGACCCGACGACGAGGACGTTGCGGGCGCTGCCCGCGCGGATCATGTCGGAGCCCACGCCGACGCCGTAGCAGAAGCCGGCGCACGCGGCGTTGAGGTCGAACGCCGCGATCCCGTTCACCCCGACCCGGTCGGAGAGCTGGGCCGCCGCGTTCGGGATCGGGTTGGGCATCGTGCAGGTGGCGACGATGACGGCGTCGAGGTCGGTCGGGGCCAGCCCGGCGTCGGCCAGGGCCTTCGACCCGGCGTCGGCGCCCATCGACACCACGGAGTCGGTGTCCGCGGCGAACCGGCGCTCGGCGATGCCGACCCGGCTGCGGATCCACGCGTCGTTGGTCTCGACGCGCTGGGCGAGCTCGTCGTTGGTGACCACGCGGTCGGGCTGGGAACTCCCCAGACCGATGATGCGGGCCCCGGCGACCGGGGGCGCGGTACGCAGCGAGGTCACGACGTGCCCCGCAGGGTCTCGACGGCGGACGCGAGGTGCTCGGGCGTGGAGACGTTCACGGTGGCGGTACCCTTGATCTGCCGCTTGACCATCCCGGTCAGCGTGCCGGCGGGGGTGAGCTCGATCGCGGCGGTGATCCCGCGGTCGCGCAGGGTGTCCATGCAGGCGTCCCACCGCACCGAGAGCGTCACCTGCGCGACGAGCCGGTCGAGCATGTCGTCCCCGGAGGTGACGACCGCGCCGTCGGCGTCGGAGAGCAGGGGCGTCGTCGGGTCGGCCGGGGCCAGCTCCGAGCGGTGCTCGGCGACCCAGGAGCCCAGCGCCTTCTCGGCCGGCTCCATGAAGCGGGTGTGGAACGCGCCGGCGACGGCGAGCGGGCGGACCCGGGCCCCCTCCGGCGGCTCGGCGGCGAGCGCCTCGATGTCGCTCGTGCGACCGGCCGCGACGACCTGACCGGCCCCGTTGCGGTTGGCCGGCTCGAGGTCGCGGGAGGCGAGCGCGCGCAGCACGTCGTCAGGGTCCCCACCGAGGACGGCCGCCATGCTCGTCGGTTCGACCGCGCAGGCCGCCGCCATCTCCCGCCCGCGCACCGCCGCGAGGGCCACGGCACGGTCGGCCGCGAGCACGCCCGCGATGGCGGCGGCGGCGATCTCGCCCACGGAGTGCCCGGCGACGACGGTGCCCTCGGGCAGCTCGCCGCTCCCGCCGGTCGAGCTCCGCTGCGCTGCGTCTCCCCACTCGTCCCGCAGCGCCTCCCACGACAGCAGCGCGCTCGCCACGAGCAGCGGCTGGGTGACGGCGGTGTCGGCGATCGCCTCGGCGTCGGCCTCGGTGCCCAGGTGCTCCAGGTCGAGCCCCGCGGCCGTGGAGAACTCGGCCAGCCGGTCCCGGGCGCCGGGCCGCTCCAGCCACGGCGCGAGCATCCCCGGCTTCTGGGCGCCCTGGCCGGGCGCGAGGATCGCGATCACGGGGCGTACTCCATCACGGGCGGGTGGTCGGCAGCAGCTCATCCGACGACGAATCCTCGCCGGGGTTCGTTGTCGGGTTCCCACAACAACCCTTCCCGACGGCGGGTCGCTCGGCAACCACCGGACCGGCCACAGCGGCCGGGTCCGCGCCGCTCGACGCCGTCGGTGCAGCTCAGAGCGATCCGTCGGGCTCCGGGGCGACGCCGGCGGCCCGGAGCCGGTCGAGGGCGATGGCCATTCGCAACAACGTCGAGCCGCGCGCGTCGCCGGGATGGGACCCGGTGAGGTCGGCCACTCGACGCAGGCGGTACCGCACGGTGTTGGGGTGGACGTAGAGCGTCCGCGCGCACGCCTCGAGCACCCCCGCGTGGTCGAGGTAGGACTCGACGGTCTCGGTGAGCGACCCGCCGGCCTCGCGCAGCGGCCGGGCGACCTCCTCGACGAGCGTGGTCGCGGCGGCACGGTCGCCCGCGAGCACGCGTTCGGGCAGCAGGTCGTCGGCGTCGACCGGGCGGGGCGCCCCCGGCCACGCTGCCACCGCCCGGTGCCCGGCGAGCGCTCTCGAGGCGGACTCGTGGGCCTCGAGCAGGCCGCCCACCACGGGGCCGGCGACGACCGGTCCGGCGCCGAAGGCGTCCGTGAGCGTCAGGACCGCCTTGGACTCCCCGCGCAACCCGCCGCCGCCGTCGTCGGGGTCCTCGTCCGCCGACATGATCATCAGCAGGTGCCGGCCGTGCGCCCCGAGCAGCACCGCGGTCCCGGCGCGGTAGGCCGCGCGGCGCACGCCGTGGAGCGGGTCGGGGCCGGAGGGGCGCCGGGGGTCGGGGTCGGCGGCGGGCGGGTTGCCGACGAGGACGCGGGCGCGGGCCGCGGGATCCCACCCGAGGGCCGCGGCGCGCGAGAGCACCGCCCCGGCCGAGTCGTGGTCGCCGCGCACCACGGCGTCGACGACGAGGGCCTCGAGGCGGGCGTCCCAGGCGCCGCGCGCCTCGGCGGCCGAGGCGTAGACGGTCGCGGCGGCGAAGGCCACCTCGCGCCCGAACCGCAGGACGGCGGCGACGAGGGTGGCCCGCTCGGTGCGGCTGCCGCCGAGGACGGGGATCCGCGCCTCGAACACCTCGGTGGCGATGCGGACGAGCTCGACGGTCTGGCGCAGCGTCATCTGGCGCGCGAGGTCGGGCGGGGCGCTGCGGAAGGCCTCGGCGGTGAGGCGGGGCGTCGCGTCGGGGTCGCGGAGCCAGGCGACGAAGTTGGCGGCGCCGAGCTGGGTGACCATGAGGACCCCGGCCCGCTGCTCGGCGGTGAGCCGGTCGAACCACGGCAGCCGGGCGGACATCTCGGCCACGCCGGCCCCGGCGACCCCGCCGGTGGCCAGTTCGAGGCGGCGGAACGTGTCGGCGGAGACGCGTGTCACGAGGACACCCCCTCCCCGGAGCCGGAACGACGAACGGGGCCCCGCCCGGCATCGGGTGCCGGCCGGAGCCCCGCTCGTGGTGAACGCGTGTTCGCGCTACTTACAGCGGCGTGACCTGAACGGCCTGCAGGCCCTTCTGGCCCTGCTCGACGTCGAACGAGACGCGCTGCCCCTCGTCCAGGGTCCGGAACCCACGAGACTGGATCGCCGAGTAGTGGACGAAGACGTCAGCGCCACCACCGTCGGGAGCGAGGAAGCCGAAGCCCTTCTCGCTGTTGAACCACTTGACGGTGCCTTCTGCCATTCCTGCTCCTCATACCGATGTCCCGGGGGCTTCTTCCTGCCCCCGGCCTTCGAGCCGCCGCCGGAGCGATGTACTCCAACCGCCGGACCCGCCGCTCGCCTGCGTTGGCTACGAGGCGGAGCGGGCGGTCGGCCATAGCCTAGCGGCACCCCCGGGGGAGGAATCCAGCCCCGAGCCCTGAAAAGTCACCGCGCGGTCACGAGGTCGTCCGTGCCCGCCGGGACGCCGGGGTGGTCACGCCACCCCGCTGTCCGATTCCTGCGGCCCGGCCGCCTGCGGGTCGTGGATCTGGTAGCGCGTCGCGGCGTCGCGGACCGTCGACTGGTCGACCTCCCCGCGCCGCGCGAGCGCCGCGAGGACGGCCACGACGACGTTCTCGGCGTCCACCCCGAAGTGCCGACGCGTGGCGGGCCGGGTGTCGGACAGGCCGAAGCCGTCGGTGCCGAGCGTGGTGTAGTCGCCGGGCACCCACGGACGGATGAGGTCGGGTACCGCCCGCATCCAGTCCGAGACCGCGACGACGGGTCCGGCGGCCTCGGCGAGCGCCGTCGTGACGTACGGCGTCAGCGCCTCCGCCTCGGGGTGGGCCTGGTTGTGCTGCTCGCAGGCCACGCCGTCGCGGCGCAGTTCGCCGTAGGAGGTGGCCGACCAGAGGTCGGCCTGCACGCCCCACTCGGTCGCGAGCATCTCCTGGGCCCGCTGCGCCCACGTCATGGCCACCCCGGACGCCAGGATCTGCGCGCGCGGCCCGGGGCCGCCCGGGGCCTGTGCGTAGCGGTAGAGCCCGCGCAGCAGGCCGTCGACGTCGACCCCGTCGGGCTCGGCCGGCTGCCGGTAGGGCTCGTTGTAGACCGTGAGGTAGTACATGACGTTCGGGTCGCGCCGGGTCGACGCGGACGCCTCGTGGTCCGGCTCCGCGGGCGGGGTCTCCTGCTCGTCCTGGCCGTACATCCGCTCGAGGCCGTCGCGCACGATGTGCCCGATCTCGAAGGCGAACGCCGGGTCGTAGGCCACGACGGCGGGGTTGGTCGCCGCGAGCAGGTGCGAGTGCCCGTCGTTGTGCTGGAGGCCCTCGCCGACCAGCGTGGTGCGGCCCGCCGTCGCGCCGAGCAGGAAGCCGCGGGCCATCTGGTCCGCGGCGGCCCAGATGCCGTCGCCGGTCCGCTGGAACCCGAACATCGAGTAGAAGATGTAGATCGGGATCATCGGCTCGCCGTGCGTCGAGTACGACGTCCCGACGGCGGTGAACGAGGCGACGGAGCCGGCCTCGTTGATGCCCTCGTGGAGCAGCTGGCCGGTCTCGGACTCGCGGTAGGCGAGCAGCTGGTCGGCGTCGACCGAGGTGTACAGCTGCCCCAGCGGGTTGTAGATCTTCAGGTTGGAGAAAAACGAGTCCATCCCGAAGGTGCGGGCCTCGTCGGGGATGATCGGGACGACCCGCTTGCCGATGCCCTGGTCGCGGGTGAGCTCCTTGACGAGGCGGACGAAGGCCATCGTCGTGGCGATCTCCTGCTTGCCCGAGCCGCGCCTGACGACGTCGTAGGCCTTGTCGCCCGGCAGCACCAGCGGCTTGTTCCGCAGCCGGCGCTCGGGGGACGGGCCGCCGAGCTGGCGGCGGCGCTCGAGCATGTACTGGATCTCGGGCGCCTCCTTGCCGGGGTGGTAGTACGGCGGCAGGTAGGGGTCGCGTTCGAGCTCGGCGTCGCTGATGGGCACGCGGACCTCGTCGCGGAAGGTCTTGAGGTCCTGCAGCGTCAGCTTCTTCATCTGGTGGGTCGCGTTGCGGCCCTCGAACGTCGGGCCGAGCGTGTAGCCCTTGATCGACTTCGCGAGGATGACCGTGGGGCGGCCCTCGTGCTCCATCGCGGCCTGGTAGGCGGCGTAGACCTTCCGGTAGTCGTGGGCGCCCCGCTTGAGGTTCCAGACGTCGTCGTCGGAGAGGTCCTTGACGAGGTCCTTGGTGCGGGGGTCGCGGCCGAAGAAGTGCTCCCGGACGTAGGCGCCGTCGTTGGCCTTGTAGGTCTGGAAGTCGCCGTCGGGCGTGGTGTTCATGAGGTTGATCAGGGCGCCGTCGCGGTCGGCGTGCAGCAGCCGGTCCCACTCCCGGCCCCAGATGACCTTCACGACGTTCCAGCCGGCGCCGCGGAAGAACGACTCCAGCTCCTGGATGACCTTGCCGTTGCCGTGCACCGGGCCGTCGAGGCGCTGCAGGTTGCAGTTGATGACGAAGGTCAGGTTGTCCAGGCCCTCGGCGCCGGCGACGTGGATCGCGCCGCGGGACTCCGGCTCGTCCATCTCGCCGTCGCCGAGGAACGCCCAGGTGTGCTGCCGGGAGGTGTCCTTCAGGCCGCGGTTGTGCAGGTACTTGTCGAAGCGGGCCTGGAAGATCGCGTTGATCGGGCCGAGGCCCATCGACACCGTCGGGTGCTCCCAGAACCAGGGCATGAGCCGCGGGTGCGGGTACGACGGCAGGCCGCCGCCCGGCCCGGCGTGGGAGAGCTCCTGGCGGAACCCGTCGAGGTGCTCGGCACCGAGCCTGCCCTCGAGGAAGGCGCGCGCGTAGATGCCGGGGGAGGCGTGGCCCTGGATGTAGACGTGGTCGCCGCCGCCGGGGTGGTCCTTGCCGCGGAAGAACCAGTTGAAGCCGACCTCGTAGAGCGAGGCGGCGGAGGCGTAGGTGGAGATGTGGCCGCCGACCCCGACGCCGGGCCGCTGCGCCCGGTGCACCATCGCCGCGGCGTTCCAGCGGATCCAGGCGCGGTAGCGGCGCTCGGTGTCCTCGTCGCCCGGGAACCAGGGCTCCTGGTCGGTGGGGATCGTGTTGACGTAGTCGGTGGAGAACAGCGACGGCACCGCCACGCGTCGCTCGCGGGCGCGCTGGAGCAGCTGCAGGATGAGGAACCGCGCGCGCTGCTGGCCCGCCGAGTCCAGCACGCCGTCGAAGGACTCGATCCACTCGGCGGTCTCGTCCGGGTCGATGTCCGGCAGGTGCGTGGAGAGCCCGTCCCGGATGACGTGCACGCGGTTGTCGTTACGGGAGTCGTTCTGCGCTGACAACTGCTGCCACTCCTCGTGCTCTGGTCTTGTTCCCGGTCCACCGGTCAGGTGTGACTCGGGCGATCGGAACCGATTCTGCCCGCGAGTTCACCGTCGGGCCCCTCCATCGTCACCCCGTGTCGCCGGAACGTCATCTCTACCGGCGGGTAGCCCACCCTCGTCGAGTAACGCGACGACCCGACGTCGTCGACACCTGCGGCCGCGTGGCTGGTTGCGTCCGGCACCGCGGCCGTGTTCGCTGTGCGTCACGAGGCCCCGACGGGGCGTCGGGGGAGGCGGGCCCGTCGGGGTGCGCCCGGACACGGAGGAGGGACGGGAGACGTGGTCGCGGCCGCGGGGGACTCCGACGGCAACCGGAGTGATCTGGCCAGCAAGCTCGGGGTCGAGCCGGGGATGATCGTCCAGGAAGTGGGCTGGGGCTCCGACGTCGACGACGACGTCCGTTCCGCGATCGAGGACCGCTCCGGCGAGGACCTCCTCGACGAGGACGCGCAGGAGGTCGTCGACGTGGTGCTCATGTGGTGGCGCGACGACGACGGGGACCTCGTCGACGCCCTCATGGACGCCCGCTCGCCCCTCGCCGACAACGGCGTGGTCTGGGTCCTCACACCCAAGACCGGCCACGAGGGCCACGTCGAGCCCTCCGAGATCGCCGAGGCCGCCCCGACGGCGGGCCTCTCCCAGACCTCGAACGTCAACATCTCCGACGGCTGGGTCGGGACGCGGCTCGTCGCGCCCAAGTCGGGGGGCAAGGGAAGGCGCTGAGGTCGCTAGGGTGGCGCCGGCACCAGCCGGCACACCCTCACGAGGAGATGTACGCGCCATGACGGTCGAGGTCGGATCGAAGGCCCCCGAGTTCACCCTCCCGAACCAGGACCGCGAGGAGGTCTCGCTCGCGGACTTCCGCGGCAAGAAGGCCGTCCTCCTGGTCTTCTACCCGTTCGCGTTCTCCGGGATCTGCACCGGCGAGTTCTGCGAGGCGCGCGACGACCTGTCGGCGTACGTCAACGACGACGTCCAGCTGATCGGCGTGTCCTGCGACCCGGCGCCGACCCTGAAGGCCTGGGCCGACCAGGAGGGCTACTCCTTCCCGCTGCTCTCGGACTTCTGGCCGCACGGCGCGGTCGGCGCCAGCTACGGCGTGTTCTCCGCGGACCTCGGCTTCTCCTTCCGCGGCACCTTCCTGATCGACCGCGACGGCGTCGTCCGCTTCGCCGAGCAGAACGGACCCGGCGAGGCCCGCGACCAGCAGGGCTGGAAGGACGCGATCGAGCAGCTCAAGGCCGCCGCCTGAGATCGTGCCCCTTCCCGACGACGGACCCCGGGTAGCGTTCCCGGGGCCCGTCGAAGGGCGCATAGCTCAGCGGTAGAGCGCCGGCCTTACAAGCCGTCGGTCCTCGGTTCGATCCCGAGTGCGCCCACCACGGTCGGTCGGCCCCGTCGCGTCGCGAGGGTGATGTCCGGCAGGTCCCGGAGCGCCCGCCGGTGCCGGGCGTGCCCCTCGCGCGTTCGCGCTGCCGCAACCGACGGGTGGAGCACCGCGCGGACCGTGCGGCACGGTGGATGCATGTACCGCGTCGTCCTCCTGCGCCACGGCGAGACCCACGGCTACCTCGGTGACCTCGGCCTGACCGAGCTGGGGGAGTCCCAGGCCCGGGACCGTGGTCGGCAGCTCGCGAAGGAACTCGCCGCCACCGCCCCGGCGGGGACCCGGATCCGCTTCCCGCACGCGCCGACCGCCCGGGGCACGGCCACCGCGGTGACGCTGCGCGCCACCGTGGCCGAGGCGCTCGGCGACGACCACGGCCTCGTGCTCGGCGGGCTCGAGCCCGACGCGCACTTCGACAGCCTGCAGTTCTTCCACGACGGGGCCGCGCGCGAGTCGTCCGGCGTCGCGAAGGACCGCCGCGCCCTCGACCCGGGCAGCGGCGCCGACCCCGACTGGGCGCTCGAGTTCGACCGGTTCGACACGAACTACGGCGAGCTGTCGAAGACCGGCGGACCGATCGACCGCTGGCTGAGCTCCACCACCCTGCGGTTCGAGCCGCCCCAGATCGCGGTCTACCGGCTCTGGGCCGGGATCACCGCGCTCGCCGCCCGGAACGAGATCGCGCTGGTCAGCACCCACTCCGGACCGATGCGGGCCTTCGTCGCCGCGGCCATCGGGCGTGACCCCGGCGAGCCGGAGAACCTCGAGCCGGTCGAGGTCACGCTCGACGGCCGGCTCGCCGAGGTCGGGTTCCGCGAGCACCGCGTGGTCGTCGAGACGCCCGACCGGCTCCCGCCGTGGATCGCGCCCGGCTACGTCGCGGGAGACCGCACGTAGTCGGCCAGGTGCTCGCCGGTCAGCGTGGACCGGGCGGCGACGAGCTCGGCGGGCGTCCCGGTGAACACCACCTGCCCGCCGTCGTGACCGGCGCCCGGACCGAGGTCGATGATCCAGTCGGCGTGCGCCATCACGGCCTGGTGGTGCTCGATGACGATGACCGAGGTCCCGCCGTCGACGAGCCGGTCGAGCAGCCCGAGCAGGGCCTCGACATCGGCCAGGTGCAGCCCGGTGGTCGGCTCGTCGAGCACGAAGATTCCACCCTTCGCGCCGAGGTGGTCGGCGAGCTTGAGCCGCTGCCGCTCGCCGCCGGAGAGGGTGTTCAGCGGCTGGCCGAGCCGCAGGTACCCGAGCCCGACGTCGACCAGCCGCGCGAGCACCTTGTGGGCCGCCGGCAGCTTCGCCTCCCCGTCGGCGAAGAAGCCCTCCGCCTCCGCCACCGACATCGAGAGCACCTCGCTGATGTCCTGCCCGCCGAACCGGTACTCCAGGACGTCGGCCGAGAACCGCTTGCCCTCGCACACCTCGCAGGGCACCGACACCGAGGCCATCACCCCGAGGTCGGTGTCGATCACGCCCGCGCCGTTGCAGTTCGGGCAGGCGCCCTCGGAGTTCGCGCTGAACAGGGCGGGCTTCACGCCGTTGGCCTTCGCGAACGCCTTGCGGATCGGCTCCAGCAGGCCGGTGTAGGTGGCCGGGTTGCTGCGCCGCGACCCGCGGATCGGCGTCTGGTCGACGACCTCCACGCCGTCGAGGCCCGCCACCGACCCGCTGATCAGCGAGCTCTTGCCCGACCCGGCGACGCCGGTCAGGGCCACGAGCACCCCGAGCGGGATGTCGACGTCGACGTCGCGCAGGTTGTGCGTGCCCGCCCCCCGGACCTCGAGCTGCCCCGACGGCGTCCGCACCGCGTCCTTGAGCGCCGCCCGGTCGTCCAGGTGCCTCCCCGTCACGGTGTCGCTCGCCCGCAGCTCGTCGACCGTGCCCTCGAACCGGATGGTGCCGCCGTCGGTGCCCGCGCCGGGCCCCAGCTCGACGACGTGGTCGGCGATCGCGATCGTCTCGGGCTTGTGCTCGACGACCAGCACCGTGTTGCCCTTGTCGCGCAGTGCGAGCAGCAGCTCGTTCATCCGGGCGATGTCGTGCGGGTGCAACCCGATCGTCGGCTCGTCGAAGACGTAGGTGACGTCGGTCAGCGCCGACCCGAGGTGGCGGATCATCTTCGTCCGCTGCGCCTCGCCGCCGGAGAGGGTGCCCGACGGCCGCTCCAGGCTGAGGTAGCCGAGCCCGATCCGCACGAAGGAGTCGAGCGTGTGCGACAGCGACTCCACGAGCGGCTCCACCGACGGCGCGTCGATGGTGCGCACCCAGGCGGCCAGGTCGCTGATCTGCATCGCGCTCGCCTCGGCGATGTTCACCCCGCGGATGCGCGACGACCGGGCCGCCGCCGTGAGCCGCGTCCCCTCGCACTCCGGGCAGGTGGTGAACACGACCGCGCGGTCGACGAACGCGCGGACGTGCGGCTGCATCGCCTCCCGGTCCTTCGACAGCATCGAGCGCTGGATCTTCGGGATCAGGCCCTCGTAGGTGAGGTTGATGCCGTCGACCTGGATCTTCGTCGGCTCCTTGTACAGGAGGTCGGCCAGCTGCTTCTTCGTGTACTTCTTGATGGGCTTCGCGGGGTCGAAGAAGCCGCTGCCCTTGAAGATGCGGCCGAACCAGCCGTCCATGCTCCAGCCCGGGATGGTGATGGCCCCCTCGTCGAGGGAGCGCTCCTCGTCGTAGAGCGCCGTGAGGTCGAAGTCCGACACGGCGCCGCGTCCCTCGCACCGCGGACACATGCCGCCGGTGATCGCGAACTCGCGCCGCTCCTTCACCTGCTGGCCGTTCTTCGACATCGTCACGGCGCCGGCCCCGCTGATCGACGCGACGTTGAACGAGAAGGCCTGCGCGGAGCCGACGTGCGGCTCGCCGAGGCGGCTGAACAGGATGCGCAGCATGGCGCCGGCGTCCGTCGCGGTGCCCACCGTGGACCGCGGGTCGGCCCCGAGCCGCTGCTGGTCGACGATGATCGCGGTGGTCAGGCCGTCGAGGACGTCGACGTCCGGCCGGGCGAGCGTCGGCATGAAGCCCTGCACGAACGACGGGTACGTCTCGTTGATCAGCCGCTGCGACTCGGCCGCGATCGTCGCGAAGACCAGCGAGCTCTTGCCCGAGCCCGACACGCCGGTGAACACCGTCAGCCGGCGCTTCGGCAGGTCCACGTCGACGTCGCGCAGGTTGTTCTCCCGCGCGCCGAGGACGCGGATCCGCTCGTGGGTGTCCGCCGTGTGCGTGTCGCTGCTCATCCGCTCTCCCTCGTCCGCCGGCCGGTCCACCACCTCGACCCGGCCCGCCCCCGGAACGTGACGCGACACTAGCGAGACCCCCCGACACCCACGCCTACGATCGGAGGGGTGCGGCGATCCGGGACGACGGCCTTCGTCGCCGCATCGGTCTCGCTGGTCGCCGTGTGCGCCGCGGCCGGGGTCCCGGCCCCGCTGTACGTCGTCTACGCCCGCACCTACGGCGTCCCGACCGTCGCGCTCACCGGCGCCTTCGCCGTCTACATCCTGCCGCTGCTCGTCGCGCTGCTCTGCTGCGGCAGCCTCTCCGACCACCTCGGGCGACGGCGGGTCGCGCTGCCGGCGGTGCTCGCGGGGATCGCGGCCTGCCTCGTCCTCGCGACGGTCGACTCGGCCGCGCCCCTGATCCTGGGACGCGCGCTGCAGGGCCTCTCGATCGGCCTCGCGCTGAGCGCCCTCGGCGCGTTCGTGGTCGACCTCGCGCCCGTGTCCCGGCCGGGTGCGGCCGGGGCGGTCACCAGTGGCGCCCCGCCCGGCGGCATCGCGATCGGCTCCCTCGCCTCGGGCGCGGCGGTGCAGCTCGCGCCGCACACGGCGCCCGTCGTGTCCTTCCTGGTCATGGCCGGGGTCCTGACGGCGGCAGGCGTCACCGTCGCGCTCCTGCCGGAGACCTCGGGCGGCCGGCCCGGCGCGCTCGCCTCGCTGCGGCCCGTGGTGCGGATCCCGCCGAGCGCGCGGCCCGTGTTCCCCGCGGTCTGCGTGCTCGTCGCCGCGACCTACGTCCTCGGCGGCTTCACCCAGGCCCTCGCGCCGTCGTTGGCGGTGTCGGTGCTGGGCCGCCAGGACCTGTTCAGCGGCGCCCTGGCCGTCGGCGTCTTCCACCTCGTGGGCCCCGCGGCAGGGCTGGCGTCGAGCCGCCTGCGCGCGGCGCACGCCCTGACCGGGGGCGCGGCGGTGCTGGCGCTCGGCGTCGGGGGCTACGTCGTCGGCATCCTCGTCGCGAGCTTCGCGGTCTACCTCGCCGCGGCCGTCGTCGCCGGGGTGGGGTTCGGCACCGCGTTCGCGGGGGCCATGCGGGTGCTGCTGGACCGGAGCCCCGCCGGGGCCCATGCCGGCACCCTGTCGGCGGTCTACCTGTACTGCTACCTCGCGGCCGCGGCGTCGAGCCTGCTCGCGGGGCTGGCGGTCGACGTGTGGGGGCTGGCGACGGTCGCGCTGGTGCTCTGCGGCGTCGTCGTGCTCATGGTCGGGCTGGGCGCCGCCGGCTCCGCGCGGCGGATGCGCCCGGCGAGCTGACCCGATCGAGGGCCGCCCGCGGGCGCCCCGACCTGTCACGCTGGTCCGGATGACCGGACAGCTCGCCGACCACTACCGCCGGCTCGCCGCGACCTACGACGACCACTGGACCTACGACCCGGAGTACGTCCGGGCGTTCGCCCGGGCGATGGCCGGCGCGCTGCGGCTGCATCCCGGGGACGGCATCGTCGACGTCGGGTGCGGCACCGGGCTCTACACCCGCCAGCTCGCCGACGACCTGCAGCCGCTGCGGCCGATCACCGCCGTCGACCCGACCGCGGCCATGCTCGACCGCGTCCCCGTCTCGCCGCTGCTGCGCCCGGTGCTCGCGAGCGCCGAGGACGTCGCCTCCGGGCGGGTGTCGCTGCCGGGGCCGGGCCCGGTCGACGCGATCCTGGTGAAGGAGGCGATCCACCACGTGTCCGACCGGGCGGGGACGCTGCGCGGGCTGGCCGGGCTGCTCTCCGACCGTGGCCGGATGCTCGTGGTGATGCTGCCCCGCACGATCGGGCACCCGCTCTTCGCCGCTGCCCACGACCGCTTCGAGGCCCTCCAGCCCGACCCCGCCGAGATCGCCGACGCCCTCACGACGGCGGGTCTGCGCGCGTCGGTCAGCCGGCGCACCTTCCCCGTCGCGATCGACCGCGAGCGCTACGTGCGCATGCTCGAGGCGCGGTACATGTCGGTGCTCGGCGAGTTCTCCGAGGCCGAGCTGGCCGAGGGCATCGCGCAGTTCCGCCACGCCTACCGCGAGGAGCCGGTGCTGCGCTTCGAGGACCACTTCGCGTTCGTCACGGGCTGGGTCAGGCGGGCCTGAGCACCGTGAGGTCCCCGGTCCGGGCCACCTCGCCGAAGAGCTCCGCACTGCGTCGGGGCGTGCGGCGCAGCCCGTCGGTGCGGTCGATCCCGACGAGCCCGAAGGTCGGCCGGTAGCCTACGGCCCACTCGAAGTTGTCGAACGACGACCAGTACAGGTAGCCGCGCACGTCGACCCCGTCCGCGAGCGCCGACGCCACCTCCGCGAGGTGGGAGGCGAGGTAGCGGACCCGCTGGTCGTCGTCCGCCGTCGCGATCCCGTTCTCGGTCACGACGACGGGCAGCCCGGCCGCCGCAATCCGGCGCAGCACCGCGCCGAAGCCCGCGGGGTACACCTCCCAGCCCATGAGCGTCGTCTCCACGCCCTCGGGCGGGGGAGCGGTGAGGTCGGCGGCGGTCGCGTCGATCAGCGCCCGCGAGTAGTACTGCAGCCCGACGAAGTCGCCCACGTCGCCGCCCGCCCGCAGGTCGTCGAGGTGGGTGTCGACCATGACCAGCCGCGCCGCCGCCGTCGCGCCCTCGTCGGCCTCGTCGCCGGGGCGCAGTGGCTCGAGGTGCGGCAGGTGCAGGCACGTCCCGAGCTGCGACGACCCCGGCCCGGCCCGCATCACCTCGACGGCCGTCCGGTGGGCCCGGGCGAGGACGCCGTTGACGGTCACGGCCTCGGTGAGGTCGCGGTGCCCGGGCGGGAACTGCCCGGAGAGATAGCACTCGCGGGCGACGATCTGCGGCTCGTTGATCGTGCAGACGTACGGCATCCGGTCGCCGAGGGCGGCGGAGACCCGGGCGACGTACCGGCCGAACACGTCGAGGGCGTCGGGCGCGAGCCACCCGCCGCGGGCGGCGAACCAGCGCGGGAGCGTGAAGTGGTGCAGCGTCACGAACGCCGTCAGGCCGTGGCGGGCCAGCGAGTCGAGCATCCGGGCGTAGTGGTCCAGGGCCGCCGTCGAGAACTCGCCCTCCGCCGGCTCGATGCGCGACCACTCCAGCGAGAACCGGTGCGCGTTCTGACCGAGCGCGGCGAGGAGCGCGAAGTCGTCGTCGTAGCGGTGGTAGTGGTCGATCGCGTCGCCGGAGGGCTCGACGCAGGGTGAGGCCGGGTCGTGCTCCCAGTCCCACCAGTCGTTGTTCGTGTTGTTGCCCTCGACCTGGTGGCTCGCGGTGGCACTGCCCCAGTGGAAACCCGGCGGGAAGATCGGCACGGTCGCCCACCCTGGCATGGCCGGGGTCGGCGCGGGGCATCCGAGGGCCATGGCCGACCACCGGCACTCCTACGTCGACGTCGGCGAGGTGGTCCTGCACGTCGCCGAGGTCGGCGAGGGTGCACCGGTCCTCCTGATCCACGGGTTCCCGCAGACCTGGTACTCGTGGACGCAGGTCGCACCGCTCCTGGTCGACGCCGGGTACCGGTGCGTGATCCCGGACCTGCGCGGCCTCGGGGACTCCACCCGGCCGCTGCACGGGTACGACAAGCAGACCCTCGGCGAGGACCTCGTCCGGCTCCTCGACGCCCTCGGGATCGACCGGTGTGCGGTCGTCGGGCACGACTGGGGCGGGGTCGTCGCCTTCTCGATCGCCGCGCGGCACCCGGAGCGGGTGAGCAGGCTCGGCGTCGTCGACGTCGCGATACCCGGCGACGGGCAGCCGAACATCTCGCAGGGCGGACGCCGCTGGCACCACGCCTTCCTCGGCACGCTCGACCTCCCCGAGGCCCTGATCAGCGGCCGCGAGGAGGTGTTCCTGCGCTGGTTCTACGAGCACTACGGCCACCACCAGAAGGTCCTTCCCGACGATGCCGTGGCCGAGTACCTGCGCTGCTACACCGCCGCCGGGGCGCTCCGTGCCGGATTCGAGCTGTACCGCACCGTGCCGCTGGACATCGCCGCCAACGAGACGCTGGCGAAGACCGACGTGCCCGTGCTCGCCGTCGGGGGCGCGACGTCCTTCGGCCGGGGCGCCGAGGTCGAGGAGTCCCTGCGCCGGATGGCGCACAACGTCACGGGTCACGTGCTCGACGACTGCGGGCACTGGGTGCCCGAGGAGAAGCCCCGCGAGCTGGCGGAGCTGATCATCGGACACCTAGGGCGGTCATGAGGACGGGCCTCGCCGACTCCGCCCGGAACATCCGCCGGTACGCCTTGGAGATGGGCGAGGTGCAGGGCCAGGGCTACATCGGGCAGGCGCTCGGCGTGGCCGACGTGCTCGCCGTGCTCTTCGGCCACGTACTGCGGTTCCGCCCGGACGACCCGGCGTGGGCGGAACGCGACCGGTTCCTGCTCTCGGTCGGCCACTACGCGATCGCGGCGTACGCGGCCTTCGCCGAGGCGGGCATCGTCGAGCCGTCCGAGCTGGCGGACTACGGGGCCGACGGCTCGTCGCTGCCGATGTCGGCCATGGCGTCGTCCACGCCCGGCATGGAGATCTCGGGCGGGTCGCTCGGGCACGGGCTCGGGATCGCCACCGGGATGGGGCTCGGCCTGCGTCATCGCGGCTCGTCCGCGCGGGTGGTCACCCTGCTCTCGGACGGCGAGCTCGACGAGGGCTCGACGTGGGAGGCGGCGATGGCGTGCGCCCAGTTCGGGCTGGCGAACGTGCTCGCCGTCGTCGACGTGAACGGGCTGCAGGCCGACGGCGCGACGGTGCTGGCGAGCGGGAGCCTCGTCGGGAAGTGGGAGGCGTTCGGCTGGACGGTGCGCCGGACCGACGGTCACGACCTCGACGCCCTCGTGACGGCGTTCGACGAGCTCACGGCCGCGCCCACGGGCCCGTCGATCCTGCTCGCCGACACGCGCCCCGGGCGGGGTGTCCCGATGTTCGAGGACCGGGAGCGCGCACACTTCCTGCCCGTGCGGGAGGACGAGTGGGCGCAGGCCAGGGAGCAGCTGACGTGACGCGGACCTCGGCCATGATCGCCTCGTTCGCCGATCCGGGGCAGCGGACGGTGCAGGCCCCGTTCGGCCGGGCGCTGGCGGCGCTGGCGGAGGAGCGGCCCGAGATCGTCGGACTGTCCGCGGACCTCACGAAGTACACCGACATGCACGTCTTCCGCGACGCGCACCCCGACCGGTTCTTCCAGTTCGGCATGTCCGAACAGGTGCTGCTCGGCGCGGCGGCCGGCCTCGCCGAGGTGGGGCTGCGGCCGTTCGCGTCGACGTACTCGGTGTTCGCGACGCGGCGCGCCTACGACTTCCTGTGCCTCGACATCGCCGAGCCCCGGCTGCCCGTGACGGTCGTCGGCGGGCTGCCCGGCCTGACGACGGGCTACGGGCCCAGCCACCAGGCCACCGAGGACCTGGCGATCCTGCGCGGCTGCCCGAACCTCACGATCGTCGACCCGTGCGACGCCGTCGACCTCGCGCAGATCGTCCCGGCGCTGGCCGCGCTCGACGGCCCCTCGTACCTCCGGCTGCTCCGCGGGGCGGTCCCGAGCGTGCTCGACGAGTACGACTACCGCTTCGAGCTCGGGCGGGCCGTGGCGATCCGGCCGGGCCGCGACGTCCTGATCGTCTCCACCGGGCTCATGACGATGCGCGCGCTGGCCGCCGCCCGTGCGCTCGAGGCCGACCACGTCGACGTCGCCGTGCTCCACGTCCCGACGATCAAGCCGCTCGACGTGGACACGATCGTCGCCGAGGCGTCGTCCGGGGGCCGGCTCGTGCTGACCGCCGAGAACCACACCGTGGCGGGCGGGCTCGGCGAGGCGGTCGGGGCGGCGCTGGCGCTGGCCGGGCGCGCGGTGCGGTTGGGCCGGATCGGGCTGCCGGACGAGTTCCTGGCGGCCGGGGCGTTGCCGACCCTGCACGACCGGTACGGGCTCTCGACCGCCGCGGTCGTGGAGCGGGTGCGGCAGGACCTGTCGGGGCGGGCGCAGCGACGGGGAGGGGAATCGTCGTGAAGGAGACCCGATGAACCGGACCGCGATCGTCACGGGGGCGGGCTCGGTCCGCGGCATCGGCCGGGCCACCGCCCACCACCTCGCCGCCGCGGGCTGGCACGTCGCCGTGCTCGACCTCGACCCCGGCGACACCGCCGCCGAGGTCGCCGACCGGCACGGCTACGCCACGCTGGGGCTGGCCTGCGACGTCACCTCCCGCGACGCGGTCGACGCCGCGGTCGCCGAGGTGGAGGCGACGCTGCCGCCGGTCGGGGGGCTGGTCAACAACGCGGGCGTGACGTCGCCGATCCCGTTCCTGGAGGTCACCGACGAGGAGTGGGAGCGGGTGTTCGCGGTGAACGTCCGCGGTTCGTACACGGTGACCCGTCGGGTGGCCCCGGGGATGGCCGAGCGGGGGTTCGGGCGGATCGTCTTCCTGTCCTCGGTGTCCGCCGAGCGGGGCGGCGGCGTGTTCGGCGGGGTCGCGTACTCCGCGGCGAAGGCGGGTCTGCTCGGCTTCGCGCGGGCCCTCGCCCGGGAGCTGGGCCCGCGTGGGGTGACCGCGAACGCCGTCGCGCCCGGGTTGGTCGACACCGACATCACCGGCGGCGCGATCACCGGGGAGCGGCTCGAGGCGATGCTGGCCGGCATCCCCACGGGCCGGCTGGGCTCGGTCGAGGACGTCGCGAACCTGGTGACCTTCCTGTGTCGCGAGCAGTCGGCTACATCACCGGGGCCACCTACGACGTCAACGGCGGGTCGCACATCCACTGAGGTGCTCCGCCCGTGAGTACTTCTCACAGGGCCGCAGGCCACCTCCCGGTCAGACGGTGTCCGCGCCGATCATGTTGCGCATGCGGGTGAGCACCTGCTCCTGCGCGGGGGAGGTCCGGGTGGCGGCGCGCGGCCGCAGCTCCCCGTCGCTGACGTGGAGCGGGATGTCGGCCCGGCCCATCGCGGACACCTCGGCCATGGCCCAGCCGGCGAACACCCGGGGCACGGCGTACGCTCGTTCGACCAGCGTCACCGCCTCGTGCCGCCGGTCGGCCCCGATGCGGCCGTACAGCGCGTCGACCGCCTCCTGCGCCCCCTCGAGCACCTGCACGAAGTAGTGGTCGGTGATCAGGAGCGCGCCGGTGATCCCCGCGGCCCGGTTGTGCGACCTGGCCTGCCGGAAGAGATCGACGAGCACGGTCGGGCGGTCCGCCGTGGGGATGCGGCTGTGACTGGTGTACATCAGGCGGTACACCGCTGCTGGCGCGTGCTCGCTCATGTCGCGGGCCTCTCCGACCGGGACTCGGGGGACCACCGCAGCGTGGCCGCAGGTGCCGTTCCACGACAGGGTCGAAGGTCCCCCGCCGACCCTCAGAGGGGTGTCGCGCCGGCGTCGAGATAGCCCCGGATCGCGTCGCGGAGCAGCTCCACCACGGGGCGGCCCTCCTCGATCGCCCGGATGTGCAGCTCGTCGCGCAACGCCCGCGGTACCCGTCCGGAGAGGTAGACGAGCTCCTGGCGAGGTGACCGGCGCCCGCGCGGCGCGGCGTCCACGGGCATGAGGGGACTGGGCGACGGCGCGAGCATGGACGTCGGCTCCGGACGACGACGCGCGGCCGACGGCGGGACCGCGCGACGACGGGCCGCCGCCGGGTCGGGCCCGGACCGGCCGGACGGCGGGGTCGCGCGGGGCTCAGACGGCGTCATCGAGCCGGACCTCCAGCTGGTCGGCGAGGGTGGAGAAGATCTCGACCAGCGGCCGGGCCGGGGCGCCGCGCGCCCGCAGGGGCTGGGCCGCGTCGATGGCCTCGGCGAGCACCGCCCGCGACGGCACGGGCGGCGACCAGACGAGGTCGCCGAAGGTGTCCGCCACCGAGTCGGTGTGCCAGGCGTGCAGGCCGCGACGACGGTCGTGCTCGTTGACGATCACCCCGACCACGGCGAGCTCGGGGCGCCCGAGGTGGCGGCGGTAGGCCGCGACGAAGTCCCGGACCCGGATCGCACCCTGCAGGTGGTCGTACTCCGGGCGCAGCACGAGCACGACCGCGTCCGCCGCCGCCAGGCCGAGCTGGGTGAGGTGCCCGAGGGAGGGCGGGCAGTCGAGCAGCGTGACGTCGTAGTCCTCGGCGACGCCGGTCAGGGCGACGTCGAGGCGCTCGTGCGACCCGAGCTGGCCGGCCTCGGAGACCCGGGCCTCGAGGTCGTAGCGGGCGGGCAGCAGGTCGATCCGGGTCGCGAGATCGGCGGCGCTCCCGCCCCAGCGGCACCCGACGAGGGCGTCCGCGGCGCACCCCTTCTGGTTCGCCGCGACCACCTCCGCGGCGGTGACCATGTCGGCGAGGTCGGCCTCGCCGTAGCCCAGGCGTCGCGACAGGTTCGCCTGCGGGTCGAGGTCGACCGCGAGGACCCGCCGGCCGCGCGCGGCGAGCGCCTCGGCCAGGTGGGCGATGGCGGTCGTCTTGCCCGCTCCGCCCTTGTTGTTGGCCACCGCGACGCGCATCGAGCCTGCACCCCCGCCCCGACGTCCCCGACCGGCGCGCCTGCCGGGTGCGGCGGTACCGGGGGAGCACAGTGACACCCGTGCGCGGGTGCTCACAAGCACCCCTGCACACGTGCACGTGTGCACAGCCGCCTTCTGCTGCGTGCGGGGTAACCGGGCGGGTCGAGTGGCCCCGGCCGCACCGGCGATGACCAGCGCAGTCGGGTGAACGGTGTGCGACGTTTCGTTTTCCGCGCTGCTTCAGCCCGAGCGGTCCCCTTCCGGCCGCCCCCGGCGCCGCCTATGGTCCAGCGACACGATCGCGGTCCGGCGCCGCCGGGGCCCCGCCCCGCCGCCGCGCGATCACGGAGTCGGGGACCCACGTCAGCCACCCACGGGCGACGGGGCGACGCCGCCTGCCCAGGGGACGAGGGGGAGCTGTGATGGTGATCAAGCCGGCCGCGCCGTCGGCCGGAGGCGCCCGGGCCGGGGGAGCGGCGGAGCTGACGGCCTGCCTCGCGGTCCGCCCCGGGGGCACGGTCGTCCGGCTCTCCGGCGGTCTGCACGCCGGGACCGCGCGGCTCCTGCGGGAGTCGGTGGAGGGGGCGCTCGACGGTGGGCCGACGACGGTCGTGCTCGACCTGACCGACGTCACCGCCGACGACGACCTCGGCCTCTGGGTGATCCCCGCGGTCGCGGGGGACGCCCACGCGCGGGGGGTCGCCTTCACCGTGGTGGCCCCGAAGCGGAGCCTCCGGATCCGGCTCCGCCGTCTCGGGGGCCGACCGTTCGAGATCACCGACGCCCGCCCGGCGGACTGAGCGCCGCCCGCGGACGGCGCAGCGCCGCGAGGTGTCCGTCGGGCACGCCCGGCGGCCTGCCTCCCGTCACCCTCGGCGCGCGACGCGGCCTACGTCGGTGGCACCACGTCGTCGGGGACACCCGGCCAGGGGTCGACGAGGTCCAGGTAGCCGCGCGGGGACGCCGTGAACGACGGCGGCCGCTTCTCGAGGAACGACGTCACGCCCTCGGCGGCGTCCGGCCCGGCCCCGAGAGCGGCGATCACGCGGGTGTCCGTCCGGTGCGCGTCCCACGGGGAGTCCGCGCCGAGCATCGACCACATCATCCGACGGGTGAGGGCGACCGAGACGCCGGACGTGTTCGCCACGATCTCCGTCGCGAGCGCCCGCGCGGCCGCGCCGAGCTCGTCGTCGGGAACCACCCGCGAGACCAGGCGGCCGGCCAGGGCCTCGGCCGCGGGGAAGACGCGTCCCGTGGCCACCCACTCCATCGCCTGCGAGATCCCGACGACACGGGGGAGGAACCAGCTCGACGCACCGTCGGGGGCGATGCCGCGGCGGGTGAAGACGTAGCCGAACCGGGCGGACTCCGCGGCGATCCGCACGTCGGCGGGGAGGAGCAGCGAGGCCCCGATCCCGACGGCGGGTCCGTTGACCGCCGCGATCACCGGCTTCACGCTGGCGGCGACCCGCAGCACCGCGACCCCGCCGAGGTCGCGCGGCATCCCGTCGATGGTGCCGCCCGCGCGCAGGCGGGCGTCGCGGACGGCCGCGTAGTCGAAGGTCGAGCCGCCCCGCCCGAGGTCCGCTCCCGCGCAGAACGCCCGCCCCGCGCCGGTGAGCACGACGACGCGGACGTCGTCGTCGGCGTCGGTCCGGTCGAACGCGGCGACGATCTCCGTGGCCATCGTCGGGGTGAAGGCGTTCATCCGGTCCGGGCGGTCGAGGGTGATCGTCGCCATCCCGTCGGCGACGGCGAGACCGATCTCGGTGGAGGACACGGGGTGGAGGCTAGTGAGGCACCTCCTCGGCGGGGTTGCCGATCCAGCGGGCGCCGGGGGCGAGGCGGTTGCCCTTGGTCAGGAACGCGTTGCCGCCGAGGGAGGAGCCCTCGCCGAGCACGGTGTCGTAGTGCACGAACGCCATCGAGGCGATCTGGGCCCCGGAGCAGACGGTGATCGGCGCCGACTTGAACACGCCGTCCTCCATCGAGTGCGGTTGCAGGACCACCCCGGCGCCGAGGGTCACGTCGTCGCCGATCTCGACGAGCGACTTCTCGCTGATGCTCGCCCCGTCGTCGAACAGCCGGCGCCCGACCCGCACCCCGAGCAGCCGCCACACCGCGCTCTTCAGCGGGGTGCCGTCGAGCAGGCCCGGCTGGATCGAGAACTTCCAGAACCGTTCGTGCCACCAGAAGTACTCGTCGTAGATCGAGCAGTACTGCGGGCGCAGCGCCCGGAACCCGGTGGTCAGCCGCTCCATGAGCACCCGGAGGCCGAGGTCGACGACGCCGGCGAGCAGGGCGGCACAGGCGAGCACCGAGAACCCGACGGTGTCGTCGAGGTTCACCGCGACCAGTCCGAGCAGCATCGTCACGGCGAGCCGCGCCCACTCGCCGAGCAGGAACAGCACGATCGTGCGCAGGTTGTGGGCGTTCTTGCGGGCGAGGCGGCGTCGCAGGCCCGTGCGGCTCAGGGCGAAGTCCGCCTCGTCGGCCCGTCGACGGGGAATCTCGAAGGCCGGGGAACCGAGCAGCCCGACCCCCGACCGGTCCCGGCCGTCGACCGGGATGGCGGTCTTGCTGCCGATGAAGACGTCGTCGCCGAGCCGGGCACCCGGCGGGACGGTGATCGCGTTGCCGAGGAAGCACCGGGCGCCGATGTCGAGGGACTCCGCGCGGAACGCCGTCGCCGACACCTCGACGTTCACCAGGTCCACGCCGTCGGAGAGCATCGTGCCGGGTCCGACGGTGATCGCGTAGGGGTTCTCGTGCCGCAGCTCGGCACCCACGTTCGACCCGGTCTGCCCCGCGTCGGTCATCCGGTAGCCCAGCGCCCGCAGGTAACCGACGACGTAGGAGCTGTCGCCGAGCAGCCGGACCAGGAACGGGACGTTGGTGAACCACGCGAGGGCGCGCTGGCAGCTGTGGGCCACGCCGTGGAGCGGGTGGCTGCTCCCGGGGACGACGGCCCGTCCGAGGAGCCGGGGAAGGGTGCACACCGCGACCACGCCGAGGACCAGGGCGACGGCGTAGAGGACGGCCGACAGGCCCAGCGCCCGGAGGTAGAAGGCCGGGTCGGCGAGCCCGGAGGGTCCCGGGAGCACGTCGTCGCCGAGGGCCGGCAGCCGGTCGGACGCGACGACGAGGCCGGCGAGCAGGGCCGCGAGCGCGAGCAGCACGATCCCCGGCTCGACGAGGGCCCACCGGGCCCGTCGCCACCGGGACGTGGGGGCGGAGGGGAGCGGCGGCGGAGTGTGCCCGGCCGCGCGGGCGGGCGTGCCGTGCCAGGAGGCGCCGTCGGGCACGACCTGCCCCGGGTGGAGGGTCGAGGCGTGCGCGAGACGGGCGTGCTCCCCGATCACCGTGGCGGTCCCGAGCAGACAGCCCTCTCCCACGACGGCGCCCGCACCGATGCGGATCCGGCCGGTACGGATCGCTCCGGACCACGCCCGGTACCCGGCGAAGGACACCCCGGAGCGGACCACCGCGCCGGCACCGATCTCGATCAGGTCGGCGCACACCGGCGCCGTCCGCGTGAGGATCACCGCGCCCGGCCCGACCCTGGCGCCGAGCGCGCGCAGGTAGAGCGAGTAGAGCGGCGAGCCGGCGAGGAGCCCGAGCGGGGACGAGCGGATCAGCGTCGCGACGATCCAGAACCGGAGGTAGTCCACGCTCCAGAACGGGATCGAGCCGGGCCGGAAGCGCCCCACCAGGAGCCACTTGGCAGCGATCGGGAGCGCGCAGACCACCGCGGCGGTCGCCGAGAGGGCCCCCAGGATCCGGACGTAGAGATCGCCGAGGTCCTGGCTGCCGTCGACCCAGTCCACGTCGACGTCGGCGACGAGGACGCCGCCGACGGCGAGACCGGCGAGCACCACGAGCTGCAGCAGCCCGCACAGGGCGTGCGCGAGGCGGCCGACCGGCGCGGCCGGACGATCCCCGGCCGCCGGCACGTGCGGCCGGTCGACGGCGGCACCGCCGAGCGCGGCGGCCAGGGACCGGACGGTCGGGTGGGCGTACATCAGCCGGAGCGGGACCGGGGGGAGGTCGGTCTCGTCGCGGAGCTGTGCGGAGACGCGGGCGAGCGAGAGCGAGTTGGCCGCGAGGTCGTCGATCACGTGGCTCTCGACCGACACCGAGTCGAGGTCGAGGACGGCCGCGAACGCCGCCGCGAGGAGCTCCTCCACACGGGTCGCGGGAGCGACGACCGGGCCGGTGCCGCCCCCGCGGCGTGCCGACGGCACCGGCAGCGCCGCCCGGTCGACCTTGCCGCTGGTGGTGACGGGGATCGCCGGGAGACGCTCCAGGTAGGCCGGCACCATGTGGGCCGGGAGGGCGCTGCGCAGCCGGGCCACGAGTGCGCCCTCGTCGAGGGCCAGACCCGACTCGGTGCGGTAGTAGCCGACGAGCTCGGTGATCCCGGAGTCCGGGGTGTGGGTCGACACGACGGCCTGGGCGATCCCCGGGACCGCCGTGAGGACGCCCTCGATCTCGCCGAGCTCCACCCGGTAGCCCCGGATCTTGACCTGGGCGTCGGCGCGGCCGACGTAGGTCAGCCCCGCCGGATCGGCGCGGACGAGATCGCCACTGCGGTAGGCGCGGCCCCAGCCCAGGGCGGGCAGGGGCCGGAACGCGGTGAGGTCCTTGGCCCCGTCGAGGTAGCGGGCCGTGCCGACGCCGGCGATGACGAGCTCCCCGACCTCACCGGCGGAGACCGGGAGGTCGGTGTCCGGGTGGACGACGGCGAGCTGCCACCCGGCGAGCGGCAGGCCGATTTGTACGGGGGCACCCGGGAGGAGGCGGGCCGCACAGGCGACGACCGTCGCCTCGGTCGGACCGTAGGTGTTCCACACCTCGTCGCACACCGCGGCCAGCCGGTGGGCGAGCGCCGCCGGGCACGCCTCGCCGCCGAGGATCAGGAGCCGGACGCCGCGGCACTGCTCCGCGGTCCACAGCCCGGCGAGCGTGGGGACCGTGGAGACGACGGTGATCCCCCGCTCGTGCAGCCAGTCGCCGACCTCCGCGCCGGAGCGCACGAGGGTCCGCGGTGCGGGCACGAGGCAGGCGCCGTGCCGCCAGGCCAGCCACATCTCCTCGCAGGACGCGTCGAACGCGACCGACAGCGAGGCCATGACCCGGTCGCCCGGGCCGAGCGGCCGGTCCGGGAGGAAGAGCCGGGCCTCCGCGTCGACGAAGGCCGCCGCACTGCGGTGGGTGACCGCGACGCCCTTCGGGGTGCCGGTGGTGCCGGAGGTGAAGATGATCCACGCGTCGTCGGAGGGACGGGGACGCCCCGGGGCGGACCGGCCGCGCCGCAGCGGCTCGAACCGGTCCGGACCGGTGAGGATCCCGCGCACCCCCGCGGCACCGAACACGAGGGACGCCCGTTCCGGCGGGTCGTCGGCGTCGACCGGCACGTAGGCCGCGCCCACGGCCAGCACCCCGAGGACGGCGACGTAGAGGTCGACCGTGCCGGAGGCGACGCGGATCCCGACCCGGTCGCCGCGCCCGACACCGTGATGGGCGAGCAGCCGCGCGACCCGACCGACCGCCTGGCGGAGGCCGACGTAGTCCAGGCGCCGCTCGCCGTCGTCGATCGCCGGGGCCTGCGGGTGCCTCCCGACCGTGGTGTCGAGGACGTCGAGCAGGGTGCGAGGCGGCGCGGCGGCCCCGCCGAGCAGCACGGCCCCGCGGGGGACGGCATCCCGACGGCGCGTCGGGCCCGGGCCCGACGTCGTGTGGGGTCCTCCGTCGCCGGGTCCCCGGCCGACTCCCACTGGCTGCACGCACGTCCTCCTGTCACCGGCCCCCGGGTCGTCAGCGGCGGGACGCTAGGGGCCCATCGGCGCCGGGCGTCGCGCGCCTGAGGACCGCGACCGGCCGCACGCGCCGAACGGCCGTCGACGCGCGGTCACGGACGTGCGGCGTGCGGGGTCGGTCGTCGGGGCGTTCAGCGGTGTGAGGTCCAGGTGAGCCGCAGTGCGCTCACGAGCGGAGCACCCGGGAGCGGCCCCGGAACTCCGCGATCACCCGGCCGTCGGTGGGGCGGGTGATCGTGACGTCGTAGACCCCGGAGCGGCCGTACACGGTCCGCTCGATGGCGATGGCCTCCAGCACGTCGTTCTCGCGGGCCGAGGCGACGAACGTGATGTCGCCGCCTGCCGCGACGGTCACCGGGCCGGGGGAGTTGCACGCGCACGCGAAGGCGGAGTCGGCGAGCAGGAACAGGTAGCCGCCGTGACACATGCCGTGGCCGTTGACCATGTCGGAGGAGACCCGCATCGTCAGCCGGGCCTCGCCGTGCGCGGCGGCGTGCAGTTCCATCCCGAGCTTGCGGGACGCGGCGTCGTCGTCCCACATGCGCTTGACCGAGGCGGCGATCACAACTGCTTCGCCACCAGCGTGAGGACGTCGTAGCGCGCGACCGAGTCGCCGTGCTGGTTGGTGACGTCGGCGTCCCAGCGGACCTCGCCGTACGCGGCGGTGTCGCGCGGGGTGATCTGCTTGGCGGTCAGCGTGATCGTCAGCTCGTCGTCGAACTTCACGGGCGTGAGGAAGCGCAGCGCGTCGATGCCGAAGTTGGCGAGCACCGGCCCCGGCGCCGGGTCGACGAACAGCCCGGCCGCGAAGGAGACGACGAGGTAGCCGTGCGCCACGCGCTCCCCGAAGAACGGGTTCGCCGCGGCGGCCTCGGCGTCCATGTGCGCGTAGAACGTGTCGCCGGTGAACTCGGCGAAGTGCTCCACGTCCTCGAGCGTCACCCGCCGTGGGCCGCCGACGACGGTGTCGCCGAGGCGCAGCTCCTCGAGGTGCTTGCGGAAGGGGTGGACGTCGGTGACGGTGCGGGTCGTCCCCGGCACCCACTGCCCGGTGACGGCGGTGAGCATCTCCGGCGAGCCCTGGATCGCGGTGCGCTGCATGTGGTGCTTCACGCCGCGGACCCCACCCATCTCCTCGCCGCCGCCCGCGCGCCCGGGACCGCCGTGGACGAGCTGCGGCATCGGCGAGCCGTGGCCCGTCGAGCTCGTCGCGTCGGCCTGGTCGAGCACCAGGAGCCGCCCGTGCCACGGCGCGACGCCGAGGACGACCTCGCGGGCGAAGTCCGCGTCCCCGGTGACGACCGATCCGGCCAGCGATCCCTGCCCGCGCGCCGCCAGCTCGATGACCTGCTCCGTCGATGTGTAGGGCACGAGCGAGGACACCGGGCCGAACGCCTCGACCTCGTGCACGGCGGCGGAGTCGGGGTCGGCGGCGAGCAGCACGGGCGAGAGGAAGGCCCCGCGCTCGGCGTCGGCGTCGGTCACCTCCACGGTCTCCGGGGACCCGAAGAGCCGACGTCCGCCCAGCGCCTTCAGCGACCGCCGCACCTCCTCGCGCTGCTCGAGCCCCGCCAGGGCCCCCATCCGCACGTCCGGGTTCGTGGGGTTCCCGACGACGATCCTGCCGAGGCGCTCGGAGGCCGCCTCGGCCACGGCGTCGAGGTGCTCCACGGGCACGAACGCGCGCCGGATCGCGGTGCACTTCTGGCCGGCCTTGACCGTCATCTCGGTGACCAGCTGCTTCACGTACAGGTCGAACTCGGGCGTGCCGGGCGTCGCGTCCGGGCCGAGGATCGAGCAGTTCAGCGAGTCGGCCTCCGCGGTGAAGCGGACGGCGCGGGCGGCGAGGTTCGGGTGGGTGCGCAGCTGGCGGGCGGTCGACGCCGAGCCGGTGAACGACACCAGGTCCTGCTCGGTGAGGTGGTCGAACAGGTCGCCCACGCTCCCGGCCACGAACTGGACGGCGCCCTCGGGCAGCAGCCCGGAGTCGGCGATCAGCCGGACCAGACCCGCTGTCAGGAAGGCCGTGGGGGTGGCGGGCTTGATGATCGACGGGACCCCGGCGAGGAAGGCGGGCGCGAGCTTCTCCAGCGGGCCCCAGCAGGGGAAGTTGTAGGCGTTGACCTGCACGGCGACGCCCTGGAGCGGGGTGAGCACGTGCTGGGCGAGGAACGAGCCGTCCTTCGAGAGCGGCTCGACGTCGCCCTCGACGAGGACGGTGCCCGCGGGGAGCTCACGCCTCCCCTTCGAGGCGTACGCCTGGAGGACGCCGATGCCGCCGTCGACGTCGAACTTCGAGTCGCCGAGCGTGGCGCCGGTGCGGGCGGAGAGCGCGTACAGCTCCTCGCGGTGCTCGCGCAGGTGCCCGGCGAGCGCCTTGAGCAGCGAGGCGCGCTGGTGGAACGACAGGGCCCGCAACGCCGGACCGCCGGTGCGGCGCGCGTGGGCGGCGGCGCCCGCGAGGTCGAGGCCTGCCGTGGAGAGGCGGTCGACCTCCTCCCCCGTCACGGCGTCGAACATCGGCCGGCCCTCGCCCGACCCGGCCTGCCAGCGACCCTGCAGATAGCTCTCGACCGGCACTTCGAACCCCTAGACGTCGTAGTCGATGGTCAGTTCGTCGGAGACCGGGACCGACTGGCACGTGAGCACGAACCCGGCCTCGACCTCCTCGGTCTCCAACGCGAAGTTGCGCTGCATCGCCACCTCGCCGGTGACGACCCTGGCCCGGCACGTCCCGCACACGCCACCCCGGCAGGCGAACGGCAGGTCGGAGCGGACCTTCTGGGCGGCGTCGAGGACGAAGGAGTCGGCCGGGATCGTCGCGGTGATCTCACGGCCGTGGAGGATGATGCGCGCGGTCGCGCCCTCGGCCGGGGCGTCCTCGTGCCGCACCGGCTGCGGTGGTGGGGTGTCGACGTAGAACAGCTCCGCGTGCACCTTCTCGCGCGGCACACCGAGCTCGGCGAGCTCCTCCCGCGCGCCGGTCACCATCTCCAGCGGCCCGCACAGCCACCAGTGGTCGACCTGGGGGGTCGGGACGAGGTGGGTCAGCAGGGTGCGCAGCTTCTCCCGGTCGAGCCGCCCCGCGAAGATCTCGGCCTCGACCGGCTCCCGCGAGAGCACGTGGTCGAGCTGGAGGCGCGCGCGGTAGCGGTCCTTCAGGTCGGCGAGCTCCTCGGCGAACATCACGGTGTCGGCGCGCCGGTTGCCGTAGAGCAACGTGACGTGGGTGTCGGGGTGCGCGGCCAGCACGGTCGCGGCGATCGAGAGCACCGGGGTGATGCCCGAACCCGCAGCGATCAGGGTGTGGTGCTCGCCGGGCCCACCCGGATCCACCGGGTCCGGGGTGAACCGGCCGTCCGGCGGGCCGACCTCGAGGGTGTCGCCGGCCGCCAGCCGGTCGACCAGCATCTCCGAGAACAGCCCGGCCTCCACCCGCCGCACCCCGATGCGCGGCGCCGCGCCCTCCGGCGCGCAGATCGAGTAGGAGCGCCGCTCGCCGTCCTGGGCGAGCGTCAGGTACTGCCCGGCGCGGAACGCGTAGTGCTCGCGCAGCTCGGGCGGGACGTCGAAGGTGATCGCGACGGCGTCGTCGGTGAGGTGCTCGACGGCAGCCACCCGGAGGGCGTGGAACCCGGTGTCGGGGGGCGCCTCGGGAGCCGTCGTCATCAGATGTCCTTCATGTGCTCGAACGGTTCGGAGCAGGCCCGGCAGCGACGCAGTGCGGTGCACGCGGTGGGTCCGAAGCGGGAGAGCTCCTCGGTGTCGGCGCTGCCGCAGCGTGGGCAGTCCACGCGCCGGGGCGGGGCGGCCAGCGTGAGCGGCGCCGGGCCGGTCGACCGCGGGCCGATGTGCGCCGGCGGCGCGACCCCGGCCTCCGCGAGCTTGCGCCGGCCCTCGTCGGAGATGAGGTCGGTGGTCCACGGCGGGGTGAGGGTCACCGTGACCTCGACCTCGCCGAACGCGCTCAGGGTCGAACGCAGGTCGGCCGCCATGGCGTCGAGTGCGGGGCAGCCGGCGTAGGTGGGGGTGATCGTGGCGACGATCCGCCCGTCGTCGTGCGCGACCGAGCGCAGCACGCCGAGGTCGGCGAGGGTCAGCATCGGCATCTCGGGGTCGGTGACCGCGGCCGCCGCCTCCCACAGGTCGGGGTCCACCGTGCTCACCACGTCGCGTCCGGGTGCGCGCGGGCCAGCGACTGCATGACGGCGAGCACGCGGCCGAGGGACTCCGTGTGCACCCCGTCGCGGCCGCCGCGTCCCCCCACCAGCCCGACGGCGGGGCGGGTCGGCTCGGTCAGCGTGGCGACGGGCAGGACCTGGGCGAGATCGTCGTCCACGGCGGCCCTGAGCGACGCCGGCTCGACGGCGACGCCGCGCGCGACGAGCCGGGTCTCGACGGGGTGGGCGAGGAACAGCTCGGTGACGAACGGCCAGACGTCGTCGAGCCCGGCCTGCATGCGGCGGTGGGACTCGTCGGTCCCGTCGCCGAGGCGGACGACCCAGCCGGCCGCGTACTCGCGGTGGTAGGCGAGCTCGGGGACGGCCTTGGCCGCGACGGCGGCGAGGACCGGGTCGGCCGAGCCCCGCAGCGCCGTCATGAGCGCGAGGCGCCACGAGGAGTACACGAGGATCCACGCCATCGTCCGGCCGAAGTCCCCGAGGTCGGACTCGGCCAGGGTGACGTTGCGGAAGAACCGGTCGTCGCGGAAGTAGGCGAGGACGTCCTCGTCGGACAGTCCGGCGGCGAGACCCGGCGTCCGGAAGCGCTCCGCGGCCCCGAGGTGACCGGCGCGGGAGAGCAGCACCCGGGCCTGGCCGAGCAGGTCGAGCGCGATGTTCGCGAGCGCGACCTCCTCCTCGAGCTCCGGGGCGTGCGTGGCCCACTCGGAGAGGCGCTGGCTCGCCACGAGGGCGTCGTCCGCCAGCATGAGGCAGTACACGGCGAGGTCCTCGCGGTCCACCCCGTCCGGAGCGGGTGCGGTGACCTCGACGACCGTCTCGTCGAAGCCCGCGCCGTACGCCCAGCGCCCCTCGTGATCGGCCTGGCCGAGGGCGTCGTAGACGTTGTCCGTGTGGTTGTCCGTGTGGTTGTCCGTGTGGTTGTCCGTGTGGTTGTCCGTGTGGTTGTCCGTGTGGTGCCCGGTGTCGTTCACAGGTGCGGCACGTCCTCGGGGATCTCGTAGAACGTGGGGTGGCGGTAGACCTTGTCGCCCGACGGTGCGAAGAACGGGTCCTTCTCGTCGGGGCTCGACGCGGTGATCGCGTCGGCCCGCACCACCCAGATCGACACGCCCTCGTTGCGCCGCGTGTAGAGGTTGCGGGCGTTGTGCAGAGCCATGTGGTCGTCCGGGGCGTGCAGCGAGCCGACGTGCACGTGGTTCAGTCCGCGCTTGCCGCGGACGAACACCTCGTAGAGCGGCCACGTGCGGTCCGGCGTGACGCCGGGCCGGATCTCCGGCTCGCCCTCGGGGTGCGCGGTGACGTCGTCGGCCATGCTCATGCCGCGACCGCCTGCTGCTCGCGCTCCGCCTGCTTGGCCGCGTAGGCCGAGGCCGCGTCACGGACCCACTGCCCGCCCTCGTGCGCGGCGCGGCGGTGGGCCAGGCGCTGCGCGTTGCACGGGCCGGCGCCCTTGACGACGGCGGTGAACTCGTCCCAGTCGATCTCGCCGAAGTCGTAGGAACCGCGCTCGGGGTTCCACCGCAGGTCGGGGTCGGGGAACGTGACCCCGAGCTTCTCGGCCTGCGGCACCGACATGTCGACGTAGCGCTGGCGCAGCTCGTCGTTGGTGTGGCGCTTGATCCGCCAGGCCATCGACTGCTGCGTGTTGGGGGAGTCGCCGTCGGCCGGCCCGAACATCATCAGCGAGGGCCACCACCAGCGGTTCACGGCGTCCTGCACCATCTCGCGCTGCGCGTCGGTGCCCGCCATCAGCGTCATGAGCAGCTCGAAGCCCTGGCGCTGGTGGAACGACTCCTCCTTGCAGATCCGCACCATGGCCCGCGCGTAGGGGCCGTAGCTGGAGCGGCACAGCGGGACCTGGTTGCAGATCGCGGCGCCGTCGACGAGCCAGCCGATGACGCCGATGTCCGCGAAGGTCAACGTCGGGTAGTTGAAGATCGACGAGTACTTCTGCCGCGAGTCGATCAGCTTCTCGGTGAGCTCGGTGCGGTCGACGCCGAGGGTCTCGGTGGCCGAGTACAGGTACAGCCCGTGGCCGGCCTCGTCCTGCACCTTCGCGAGCAGGATGGCCTTCCGGCGCAGGCTCGGGGCGCGGAGAATCCAGTTGCCCTCGGGCTGCATGCCGATGATCTCGGAGTGCGCGTGCTGGGCGATCTGCCGGATCAACGTCCTCCGGTAGCCCTCCGGCATCCAGTCGCGCGGCTCGATCCGGCCCTCGGCGGCCACGGTGGCGTCGAACGCCTCGGCCAGCTGCTGCTCGTCCCCGTCCACGTGCCCTCCCGAATGTTCGTTCGGTTACCGATGGTGCCCGACTCCCGAGGTGGACGCAAGCTGTTCGCCTCCCCGTCATGCGGCTCTGATCCGATGCGGGCATGACCGACGTCGTCGCCCACCGCGGAGCCTCAGCCGACGCCCCGGAGAACACGCTCGCCGCCGTCGCCGAGGCCCGCCGCCAGGGAGCGGTCGCCATCGAGGTCGACGTGCAGCGGACCGCCGACGGCGCGCTCGTGCTCCACCACGACGCGACCCCGCGGCGCACCACCGACGCCGCCGCGGTCCTCGGCGACCGCGCCGACGAGCCGATCGGTTCCTTCACGCTCGCGGAGCTCCGTTCGCTCGACGCCGGGAACGGGGAGCGGGTCCCGACGCTCACCGAGCTCCTCGACGCGGCCGGCGACCTGGACCTGCTGCTCGAGCTCAAGGACCCCTGGCACTACCCGGGCATCGCCGACGAGGTGACGGCGGAGCTGGCCGGACGACCCGCCGTCGTGATCTCGTTCGACGCGGGCGCGGTGCGCTCCGTGTCCTCGCCGGGAACCACCGTGGGCCAGCTCCTCGCCGCCGCACCCGACGCCGCGCTGCTCGACGACATCGCGACCTACGCGGAGCTCGTCACCGTCGACCACCGCGCGATGCACGCCGACCTGGCGACCGCGATCCGCGACCGCGGGATGTCGCCGGGCGTCTACACCGTCAACGAGGGCGCCGAGATGCGGCGGATGCTCGACCTCGGGGTGGATCGGATCATCACCGACCGGCCGAGGTGTCTCCGGCAGGTGCTCGCCGTGCAGGTGTGACGCGGCGATCCTCATGCCGCGGCCGTGCGCGGGGGGCTGCCGCCGCCGGGGACGGGCCGTCGTTCGGGGTCGACCCAGCGGGGTGGGACGAACCAGGGGCGGCCGGCGATCATGCGAATCTGCCAGTCGCCGTGGTGTGCGAGGTGGTGGTGGTAGCGGCAGAGCAGGACGAGGTTGTCCGGCTCGGTGGGCCCGCCGTCGACCCAGTGTCGGATGTGGTGCGCGTGGCAGCGGCGGGGCCGGCGGGTGCAGCCGGGATGGGCGCAGCCGCGGTCGCGCAGGGTCAGGAGGCGCCGGAGGGCTTCGGTGACGGCGTAGGCGGCGCGGCCGAGTTCGACGGGCTCACCGCGGGTGCCGAGGACGACCGGGAGGACCTGGGCGTCGCAGGCGAGGCGCCGGGCGGTCGCGGGGTCGAGGGCGCGGCCGGTGTCGAACTCGGCGTGGCCGACCTGCTCACGGAGCCAGTCGAGGGGGATCGTGACCGCGATCTGCGCCCGCGTCGGGATCGGCAGTCGGGCCGCCCGGTGCGACCCCGGCCGGGCCGCACGCGGCCGTGACGGCACCGGGGTGGCGTCGGCGGTGTGTCCGGCGGTGTCCTCGGCGGTGTCCTCGTCGGGGTCGGGGTCGGGGTCGGGGTCGGGGTCCGGGTCCGGGTCCGGGTCCGGGTCCACGAGGTGAAGGCGGCCGTGCCGACGTTCGAGGTCCTCGTCCTCGTCCTCGTCGCCGTCCTCGCCGTCGTCCCCCGTGCGGCCGGCGTCGGACCGGGGTTCGTCGCGGGGCTCGTTGAGGGGTTCCGGGTCGTCGGGGTCGATGAGGCCGGCGGGGGTGTGGGCGGCGGCGCAGAGGTCGAGCAGCACCTCCGCGCGGCGGGCGCCGAGGGAGCGGGTGTCGTCGGGGCCGGCGGGCTCGGCGAGGGCGTCGAGGGTCTCGAGGAGCAGCTCGACGTCGGCGGCGCCGTGGATGTGGCCGGTGAAGGCGAGGGTGCCGTCGCGGCGGGGGACGAGCAGCCATTCGTCGTCGGGCTCGCCGGGCTCGGCGGGGGCGGCGCCGTCGGGGTCGAGGGTGGCCAGCAGCCGGGCGACGACCCGTTCGAGGCCGTGCGGGGACAGTTGCCGTGCGGAGGCGGCGAGGAGATCTTCGGCGGCGGCGACCTGCTCGGGGTCGATGTCCTCGATGGCGGCGATGCGGTCCATGGCGCGCACGAGGACGCGCAGGTGTTCCTCTCCGGCGGCGCCCTCGGCGGCGGCCAGGGCCGAACCGGGCAGGCGTGGGGGCAGGGTCTGCCCGGACAGCGCGACGAGGGGGAGGGTGTGTTCGGCGTGGCGGACGAGGTGGTCGGCGTGGGCGTGGTCGACGCGCCAGAGTTCCTCGAGGAAGCGGCCGAGGGTGCGGTGTCCGGTGGCGGTCCAGGCGGCGGTCTCGGCGAGGTCGCCGATCGCGGCGAGCAGGGCGTGTTCGGCGAGGCGGGCGGCCGTCATGGCGGTCCGGGCCCGGTCGATCACCGCCTCGTCCGAGGCACTCATGCTCATGATGACCATGGTAGAGGCCTGCGAACTGCGACGACAGGCGCCATTCGAACCTATGTTCGATCAGCGTTCGCCATCCTCCGTCCTGTCGATCGGAGCAATCTCCGCCAAGGTGCGCGCATGACGATTCCCGAGAGCGTCGGCGTGATCGGCGGCGGCACGATGGGCGCGGGCATCGCCCACGTCCTCCTGACGGCGGGTGCGGTCCGGCTGACCGTGGTGGAGAGCGACGACGCCCGGGCGGCTGCCGCCCGGTCCGCCGTCGGGACGAGCCTGCAGGGGGCGGCGGACCGCGGGAAGCTGCCCGAGGGCGAGACGGTGGACTCGCTGCTGGAGCGGGCGCGCTTCGTCGTCGGGGCGGGGGAGCTGCCGACCGACGCGGGCCTCGTGGTCGAGGCGGTGCCCGAGAAGATCGACCTCAAGCAGCAGATCCTGGGTGATGTGGCACAGCGGTGCCCCGACGCCGTGCTGGCGTCCAACACGTCCTCGTTGTCGGTGGCCGCGATCGGCGCCGAGCTGCCCGCCGACCGCGTGATCGGCATGCACTTCTTCAACCCGGTGCCCGCGCAGAAGCTCGTCGAGCTGATCCGGACCCCGCAGACCTCGGCCGAGGTGGTCGAGCGGGTGCAGCAGTGGGTGGGCGACCTCGGCAAGACCCCGATCGTCGTCGACGACTCGCCGGGCTTCGCGACCTCCCGGCTCGGGCTCGTCGTCGGGCTGGAGGCGATCCGGATGGTCGAGGAGGGCGTGGCGAGCGCCGAGGACATCGACACCGGGATGGAGCTGGGCTACCGGTGGCCGATGGGGCCGCTGCGGCTGACCGACGTCGTCGGACTCGACGTGCGGCTCGCGATCGCCGAGCATCTCGCGACGGAGCTCGGCGACCGGTTCGCGCCGCCGCAGCTGCTGCGCGACAAGGTCGAGCGCGGGGAGCTGGGGCGCAAGAGCGGCCAGGGGTTCCACTCCTGGAGCTGATCGGGCGCGGTGGCTAGCGTCGGCGCATGAGGCGGCGGGTCGCGCTCGACATCGAGCCCGCGGTGAACAGCACCGTCGTGATGATGACGGTGCTGGCGCTGGCGATCGACCGCGGCCTCGCGGACTTCCGCGACGTCCTGTCGCTGGGCCTGGGCCCGCTCGTCGCGACCTCCGCAGCGCACCTGTTCGCCACGTCGCTGAAGGCCGTGCACGCCGACCAGGCCCTGCCGTCGGGCCGGCGACTGCGGGCGCTGACGTGGCAGGCCGCGCAGTACCTGCTGCCGGGGATCGTGCCGCTCGTGGTGGTGGCGGTCGTGGCGGCGACCGGTTTCGCCGGTGTGCAGGGGCCCGTGGAGTCGGCGCACATCACGGTCGACCTCGGGTGGGTCGCGCTGGTGGTGCTGGGTGGGGTCGGCGGGTGGCGGGCACTGTGCCGGTGGTGGGGCGCGCTCCTCGGCGCCGTGGGCGCGTTCGGCGTCGGCCTCGTCGTGGTCCTGCTGCGGATCCTGCTCGAGGGTGGCTTCGCCTCGTGAGCAGGAAGTGGGGCTAGAGGCCCACTTTCTGCTCACCTGCCGGAGGCACGTGCTCCAGCGCCACCCACCCGGCGTACCCCACGGCGCGCAACGACCGCAGCCACCGGGCGAGGGGCAGCGAGCCCGTCCCCGGCGCGCCGCGGCCGGGCGCGTCGGCGATCTGCACGTGCGTGAACTCCGCGCCCCGGCCCGCGATCGCCGCGTCGACGTCCTCCTCGTTGACCGCCAGGTGGTAGAGGTCGGCGAGCACACCCGAACCGACGCCGAGGCGCTCGACCAGCGCGAACGCGTCGCCCGTCGTCAGGACCGGGTAGTCGGCCACCGCCGACAGCGGCTCGATCAGCAGCGTCGACCCCTGCGCCGCCGCCGTTGCGCACGCCGCGGCGAGCCGCTCCACCGCCGCGTCCGCCACCGGACCCCGTCCGACCAGCGTGTTGTGCATCGTGCAGCCCAGCCGCCGGCCGATCGCGAGCCCGGTCGCGAGAGAGTCCTCGAACTCGACCGGACGGTCCCCGACGATGCCCCGCTCGCCTGCCGCCATGTCCCCGCCGAAGAGGTTCATGGCGATCAGCTGCACGCCCGCGTCGGTGATCGAGGCGCAGAACGCGTCCACCTCGGCCGCGGCAGGACCTGCCGTCGGGAAGGGCCACCAGGACTCGACGACGTCGAAGCCGTCGGCCCGGGCGCGCGCCGGGCGCTCGAGCACCGGCACGTCGGGGTAGCGGATCGAGACGTTGACCGCGACGCTCACGCGCCGAACTCCCGCAGCCGCGCGACCAGGTCGTCGACGTCGGTGAGGTTCCCGACGCTGACCCGCAACGTCGCGTCGTCGACGTCCTGGAAGTCGGTCCCGGCCATCACCAGCACGTCCTGCTCGCGCAGCAGGGCCATCACGACGTCGGGGGTGGTCGCGTCGCGGCGCGGGTGCCGGACCCACGCGAAGAACCCGCCGAGCGCGACGACCTCGAACCCACCGGGGCGCTCGCGCATCGCGGCCGCGAACGCCGCCCGCCGGGCCCCGACCTCGGCCGCCCGCTCCGCCCGCCACGCGTGTGCCTTCTCGAGACCGGCCCATGCGGCCTCCTGCCCGACCCGTGGCGCACCGATCGCGACGCAGTCGAGCAGCTTCAGGGCCTGCCGTCGCAGCGCCTCCCCGCCGGCGAGCGCGCCGACGCGGTACCCCGCCAGGGCCAGGTCCTTGGAGAAGCTGTGCAGGGTGACCACCGTGTCGCGCCAGTCCGGCGCGGCGTACAACGCGTGCGGACCGGTCGACCGGAAGGCGCGGTAGGTCTCATCGAGCACGAGAGCGAGGTCGTGACGACGGGCGAGGTCGGCGAAGGCGGCGAGCTCGTCGGGCGGGACCTCGACGCCGCTCGGGTTCCCGGGCGTGACGAGCACGATCGCGCGGGTCCGCGGCGACAGGACCGCCTCGGCGTCCGCGGCCCGGGGGACGAGGGCGGCGTCGGGTTCGAGCACCACGGGCTCGACCCCGCGCATGCGCAGCCACATCGCGTGGTTGAAGTAGGTCGGGCGGGCCACGACCACCTCGTCGCCCGGCGCGCAGAGCGCGTCCGCGACGAGGCAGAACGCCTGGTTGCAGCCGGCGGTGACGACGAGGTCGTCGGCGGTGACGTCGCCGCCGTGGTCGGCGCGCAGGTCCGCGGCGAACGCCTCGCGCAGGTGCGGGAGCCCGGCCTGCGCGGCGTAGCGCGCGTCGGCGGCCACCGCGGCGACGTGCTCGACGACCTCCGGGGCCGGCGGGTAGGCGGGCGCGGCGCGGGCGAGGTCGAGCAGGGGCCGGCGCCCACCCGCCGCCCGGAGCCCGTCGTAGGCGGCGGCCATCGGCGAGTCGACCCCGGCGGCGACGCGGTGGGAGAGGCGCACGGTCGCCAGGATCGCACCCGTCAGCCCGGCAGGGGCGGGAGCGCGGGCGGGACGCCGGTGCTGACGTAGAGGGTGATCTGCTCGCCGGGGCTCGCCCCGGGTCCCTGGGGGGTCTGCCCGGCGACGGTCCCCGCCGGTACCCGGCTGGCGAGGGGGACGGCTCGCACCGTGTAACCGGCCCGCTGCAGGGCCGCGGTGGCGTCGGCCTGCGACCGGCTCACCTGTGAGGGGACCGCGGCCCGCGCGCCGCCGTGCAGGTGGTCGGGGTCGGGCGCCGGCAGCGGGAGTGCGGGCTGCCCGGCGAGCATCGTCGTCGCCGCCGTGTAGAAGGTGCGGGCCGGGACGTTGCCACCGGCGAGGGTGCCCTCCCCGCAGCTCGTCGGCGGGGTGCCGTCGCAGAGCGGGCGCGGCGAGGGCGAGTCGTCGAAGACGACCGACGCCCCGGCGAGCGAGGGGGTGGCGGCGACGAAGACGCCCGACTCGGCGGTGTTCGTCGTGCCGGTCTTCGCGGCGGTGGGTCGGGTCCAGCCAGTCGCCGCGGCCGCGGGCTCGGACGTCCCGCCGGGTTGGTCGTCCTTCGAGAGGCCGGTCATCTCGGTGTCGGCGACGGCGGGCGGGAGCGCCGCCGAGCACGGCTCGGTGGCGAGGGGGACCGGGCGGCCGCGCGCGTCGGTGACGGATGCGATCGGGTCGGGCGGGCACCAGATGCCGTGGCTCGCGAGGGTGGCGCCGACGTTGGCGAGCTCGAGCGGACTGGTCGGGGTCGGGCCCAGGGTGAACGACGCCTGGTTCTGGGCCTTGATGGTGTCCGCCGGCGACGGGAGCCCGGGACCGGGGGACTCGGCCAGGCTCCGCACACCCATGCGCACCGCGGTGTCGACGACGGGCGCGATGCCAGTGGACTCCTCCAGGCGGACGAAGGCGGTGTTGGGCGAGCGGGCGAGCGCGTCCTGGACCGTGAGCGTCGGCGGGTTCGGCTCCGCGTTCGCGATCGTGTAGCCCGGTGTGAGCGGCGAGGTGTAGGTCGGCTGCGGCACCGGGATGACGTCCTGGATGCCACCGCCCTGCGCCAGGTACGTCGACGAGGTGAAGATCTTGTACGCCGAGCCGGCGCCGAGGTTCTCCGGGCCCGAGGGCAGGGCGTAGGTCGTCTCGTGGGCGGCGGCGTCGAGCCCGTAGCCCCGGTTGGCCACCAGCGCGGTGACGGGATGGCGGGTCGGACCCGGGAGCACCGTCGCCAGCACGTCCGCCGCGTGCGGCGTCCCCGGCGGCACCTGCGCGTCCACCGCCGCCTTCGCCGCGACGGTGGCGTCGTGGTCCATCGTCGTGCGGATCGTGTAGCCGCCCTGGCGCAGCTGCTCGGGCGGGACCCCGGCACGGTCGAGGTAGTCGAGCACGTAGGTGCAGAAGAAGCCGGCGATCCCGGCGCCGAGACATCCCTGGGTGGGGACGGGGAGGGCGGGATCGACGCCCAGCGGGGCCGCGGTGGCGGCGGCCGCCGTTGCTGGATCGATCATGCCCTGGACACGCATCTGGTTCAGGACGACGTTCCGACGGCGGGTCGCGGCCTCCGGGTGCTGGACGGGGTCGTCGGCCGCGGGGCTCTGCACCATGCCCGCGAGCAGCGCCGCCTGCGGCACGGTCAGCAGGTCCGGGGTGGTGTGGAAGTAGGTCCGTGCGGCGGTGGCGACGCCGTAGAGCTCGTGGCCGAACGAGACCAGGTTGAGGTACCGGGTGAGGATCTCGTCCTTGGACAGGGCGCGGTCGAGCTGCACCGCGCTCTCGGCCTCGCGGAGCTTGCGGCCGAGCGTCGCCTCGCCGGCGCGGAGCCGCTCCGACGGCGTCCGGGCGGCGACGTACTGGTCGTAGTTCTTCACGTACTGCTGGGTGAGCGTCGACGCGCCCTGGGTGGACCCGCCGGAGGAGTTGTTGACCAGGGCGCGGCCCACGCTGCGTGGGTTGAGGGCGGGCTCGGTGAAGAACTGCCGGTCCTCGATCGCGACGATCGCGCCCTTCATCGCGGGGGCGATGGCTCCGGACCCGACCACCTGCCGGTCCTGGTCGAACAGCCGGGCGATGGGCGTCCCGGCCGCGTCGGTCACCGTCGTCGTGTCCGGCAGCTGCCCGGTGAGCACCCCCGGGGTGTCGGCGGCCGTCCCCTCCGAGGACCTGGCCGCCAGCACCCCGAGGCCCCCGACCACGGGGAACAGGCCCGCGGCCACCAGCGCGCCCGCGAGGACGAGCAGGCCCAGCAGCCGGGCGAGCGAGCCGACCGTGCCAGGACGTGACGGCGGCACGGCTCCCCGGGACATGACAGCAGGATCACCGTTCACCCGCCCGGGTGAAACGCCGAGGAGGACGCCGGGTCCCGTCCCGACCCGTCGTCGGGCGAGGCGCAGATTCGTGAGGCAGGCTCAGGACCATGGGTGACGGCGAGCACACCGACGTTCTCGTGATCGGAGCCGGGTTCTCCGGCCTGTACGCCCTGCACCGGTTGCGGTCCCTCGGGTTCTCGGTGCGGGTGCTGGAGCAGGCCGACGGCGTCGGCGGCACCTGGTTCTGGAACCGCTACCCGGGCGCGCGCTGCGACTCCGAGAGCTACTACTACTGCTACTCGTTCGACCCCGAGCTCGAGCGGGAGTGGACCTGGACCGAGCGCTACCCGGGTCAGGAGGAGATCCGCGGCTACCTCGAGCACGTCGCCGACCGGTACGACCTGCGCCGCGACATCGAGTTCGGGGTACGGGTGTCGGCCGCGGCGTGGGACGAGTCCGGCTGGACCGTGACCGCGGAGGACGGCTCGTCCCGACGCTGCCGTTGGCTGGTCACCGCGGTCGGCTGCCTGTCCGCGGCGAACGTTCCCGATCTCCCCGGGCTCGCGGATTTCGCGGGGGAGTGGCACCACACCGGGCGCTGGCCGCACGAGGGTGTGGACGTGGGCGGGAAGCGCGTGGGGGTCGTGGGGACCGGGTCGACCGGTATCCAGGTGATCCCCGTCCTCGCGGAGCAGGCCGGGCACCTCACCGTCTTCCAGCGCACCCCCAACTACTCGATCCCGGCGCGCAACGCACCGGTGTCGGCGGCGGAGACCGCGGCGACCAGGGCCGACTACGCCGCCATCCGGCGGGTGCAGCAGGCCTCGACCAACGGTCACCCGTTCGTCCTGTCCGACGTCGACGTCCTCGACCTGCCCGCTGACCGGCGCCGCGAGCTCTACGAGGCGGCGTGGGAGCGGGGCGGCCTGCGGTTCCGGGCGGCGGTGAAGGACCTCCTCACCGACCGCGCCGTGAACGACGACGCCAGCGACTTCATCCGGGAGAAGATCCGCGAGACGGTGCACGACCCGGCGACCGCCGAGACGCTCACCCCCCGGGACCACCCGTTCGCGACGAAGCGCCCGCCGATCGACACGCACTACTTCGAGACCTACAACCGCGACGACGTCTCCCTCGTGGACGTCAAGGCGGACCCGATCGCCGCCGTCACGCCCACCGGCGTGCGGCTGGAGTCGGGCGCCGAGCACCGGCTCGACGTCCTCGTGTTCGCCACCGGCTTCGACGCGCTGACCGGGCCGCTGCTCGGGATGGACATCCGCGGACGCGACGGGGTGTCCCTGCGCGAGGCGTGGGCGGACGGGCCGCGCACCCACCTCGGACTCGGCGTGTCCGGCTTCCCCGACCTCTTCACGATCACCGGACCCGGCAGCCCGTCGGTGCTGACGAACATGCCGGTCGCGATCGAGCAGCACGTCGAGTGGACCACCGACCTGCTGCTGCGGCTGCGCGACACGGGGGAGCGGGCCGAACCCACCCCGGAGGCGGAGGAGGCCTGGGCCCACGAGGTCGTCCGCGCCGCCGAGGCGACCCTGCTGCCGCAGGCGGCGAGCTCCTGGTACCTGGGCGCGAACGTGCCGGGCAAGGCCCGGGTGTTCCTACCCTACGCCGGGGGCTACGCCCGCTACCGCGACACGTGCGCCGAGGAGGCCGCGGCCGGCTACCCGGGGTTCGCGCTGACCCGGCCGACGGCGACGGAGAGCCCGGTCGCGGCGGCGGGACGGTGACGTTCGAGACGATCTCTCACCCTCGGTAACAGAGATCCGATCTCGACCGACGATCGAGTCATGGGCTGGGCCGAGAAGGTCGTGGGTGAGTTCCGGGTGTCGCCGTGGCGCACGCTGGCGCTGGGACACCCGAGCCGCGTGACGGCGTCGCGCAGGTTCCGGGTGCGCCACCGCGACCGCATCCGGCTCACCACGCCGTCCGCCCGGCTGCGCCTCGGGACGCACGCCTTCGGGTTCGCCCGGGGCGACGAGGGCGGGCTCCTCCGGCTCGACGGCGACCTCGTGCTGCGGGGCAACGTCCAGGTCGGGGTGGGAGCGGCGTGGGTGGTGGGGGAGGGCGCCCGGTTGACCGTCGGCGACCGGACCTACTTCTCCCCGAGCACCCGGATCGTGGCGATGAACGGGATCACCATCGGCGACGACTGCGCGATCTCCTGGGACGTCCAGCTGCTCGACGAGGACTTCCACGAGGTGATCGTCGACGGCGACGTCCGGCCGACCGGCGCCCCGATCACCATCGGCAACCACGTCTGGATCGGCTCCCGCGCCACGGTGCTCAAGGGCGCGGTCATCCCCGACGACACCTCGGTCGCCTCCGGTGCGGTCGTCGCCGGGGTCTTCACCGAACCCGGGACCGTGCTCGCCGGCTGCCCGGCGAAGGTGGTCCGCCGCAACGTCGTGTGGACCTGAGGCTCGCCCGTCCGGACGCCGCTCGGCTCATATGCCACTTCGCTCATCGACCAGGATCGACGCCCCGTGGCCAGTCGACTCGTCCCGTGTCAGGGTCGGCTCCGACGCTGGTCCGGACGTGATGCTCCGGCCGTCGCCATCGGGGGGTGGAGGCCTGTGCTCGTCGACGGGATCGGGGCGGAACTCGACGCGGTGCTCGACACCGCCGCCGTGTCCCCCGTGTTCCAGCCGATCGTCAGCCTGCGCGACGGCGTCACCGTGGCGTACGAGGCCCTGGCCCGCGGCCCATCGGGGCCCCTGCACACGCCCGACCGACTCTTCGGCGCCGCCCGGGAACGGGGCCGGCTCGACGAACTCGACGCCCTCTGCCAGCGGCAGGCGGTCGCCGCGGCCGTGCGGGCCGGGCTCTGCCGGCCCGCCACCCTGTTCGTGAACGTCGAGCCCGCCGCGATGACCGAGCAGGGGCCGCTGCCCGAGCTGCTGGCGGCCCGACGGGTCCACGGGCTGCCCGTGGTGGTCGAGGTGACCGAACGGGCGCTGCTCGCCGACCCGGCACGGCTGTTGTCGTTCGCGCAGACGCTGCGGGCCGAGGGTGTCGGGTTGGCCCTCGACGACGTGGGGGCGGACCCGGCGTCGTTGGCCCTGATGCCGTTCCTGCAGCCGGACGTGGTGAAGCTCGACCTCGGCGTGGTGCAACGCCACTCCGGGCCCGAGCAGGCCCGGATCATGACGGCCGTGACGGCGTTCGCCGAGGAGTCCGACGCGATCGTGCTGGCCGAGGGCATCGAGACCGCGGTGCACGAGCAGGTGGCCCGGTCCCTCGGTGCCACGCACGGCCAGGGGTGGCGATTCGGCCGGCCGGGCCCGCTCGGGAGCACGCCGCCGCCGACGGACGGGCACGTCCTCCCGGCGCCGCGGCCGCCCGTCGCGGGCCGACGGAACGACAGTCCGTTCGCCATCGCCGCGCGTCACCGCGAACCCCTGCAGGGGAGCCGGCGCCTGCTCGGCGAGGTGAGCCGGCTCATCGAGGAGCACGCCGTCGTCATGGACGGGCCGAGCGTGATCCTCGCGGCCTTGGAGGAGGAGCGGCACGTCACCCCTGCCGTGGCCAGGCGTTACGCCGCGCTCGCCACGAGGGCGACGCTGGTCGTCGCCCTCGGGACGGGTCTCGACGCCGAGCCCGTCCCCGGCGTCCGGGGGATCGATCTCGCCGGCTCCGACCCGCTGCGCGAGGAGTGGAGCGTCGTCGTCCTCGGCCCGCACTTCGCCGGGGCCCTCGTGGCCCGCGACCGGCACGACGAGGCGCCGGACGGGGATCGACTGTTCGACTACGTCCTCACCTACGACCGCACCGTCGTCACGACGATGGCGAGGTCGTTGATGTCGCGGGCGTTATCCCGCCCCGAGGACTGACGGGCGGCGGTCTCAGCCGAGCGCGCGGGCCGCGTGCAGGTCGACGAGCCGGCTGAAGATCTCCGGGTACTCGAGGTTGGTGAGGTGCCCGGCGCGGGGGAGGACCGCGAGGTCGGCCACCGGGAGGGTGCGCCGCAGCATCAGCGTGGCGTCGATGGCCTCGTCGTCGCGGTCGCCGACCACCAGCAGCGTCGGCACCGTCATCGACACCAGCCGGTCGGTGAGGTCGTAGAGCGAGGGGCGCGACGCCTGGACCCCGCGCATCGTCAGGGCCGCGCCGACCGGGTCGTGCTCGGCGAGCACGCGCAGGTGCTCGTCGTGGGCGTGCTCGTCGCGCTCGCGCAGCGACCGCCGCGCCGGGCGGTTGCCGTACTCGGCGGCGACCGCGGCCGACCCGTCGCGCTCGTAGGCGTCGGCCAGGGCGAGCGCGTCGGCCCGGAAGGCCGCGGCGCGGTCCGGCGCCGCGCCGTACCCGCAGCCGGCGACGACGAGCCCGGCGCACCGGTCGGGGTGGGTCAGGCCGAGGTGCAGCGTCGCGAACCCGCCCATGGAGTTCCCGACGACGACCGCGCGCTCGATCCCCAGCGCGTCCAGCACCGCGACCGCGTCCGCGACCGCCCGGGCCTGGGAGTAGGCGCCCGGGTCGGTCGGGACGTCGGAGTGCGGGTAGCCGCGCGCGTCGTAGGTGATGCAGCGGTACCGCCCGGTGAGGTGGCCGAACTGCGGCGCCCACGAGCGGTGGTCGCCGCCGAACTCGTGGAGGAAGAGGATCGGCGGGGCGTCGTCGGGGCCGACGGTCGAGCTCCGCTGCGCGCCGTCTCCTCCTGTGTCGTAGACCGCCAGGCCGACCCCGTCGTCGGTGGTCACACGCACGTCGCCGACACTCCCTCCAACGTCTCCAGGGTGGCGACGACCGGCGGCGCGTGCGCCGCCGCGTCGCGGACGACGGCCATGATGGTCCGCGCCGGGGTCGGACGCACCACTCGGACGGTGCACAGTTCCGGCGGCAGCCCGCGCGTCCCGAGGACCGGGAGCACCGTGATGCCGATCCCCGCGGCCACGAAGGCGATCGCCTGTCGTGGCTGCTCCTCGCCGAGGTGCCCGCCCCGCTGGCCTTCGTCGGTGGCGCACTCTGCCTCGTCGGGGTCGGGGTGTCGCGCCGGTCCGCCCGCCGTCCGTGACCGATGCCCGTGACCGATGCCCGTGACCGATGTCCGTGACCGATGTCCGTGACCGATGTCCGTGACCGATGTCAGTGGCACGGGGTGCCCGGGAGGTACCCGCGTGCCACTGACATCCCGACGAGCATCCGGTCGGGCTCCGGCTACACCTCATAGCTCGGTGCCTGAGGGGTATAGGCTGAGGAGGTGACACGGGCAGGGTTGAGCACCGAGCGCCTGGTGCGGTCGGGCGCGGAGCTGGCCGACGAGGTCGGCTTCGAGCAGGTGACGCTCTCGGCGCTGGCCCGTCGGCACGGGGTCCGGCTCGCCAGCCTGTACGCGCACGTGGCGAACTCCGCCGACCTGAAGTCGCGCATCTGCGGGCTCGCACTCACCGAGATGGCCGACCTGGCGTCCGCGGCGCTGGCCGGCCGCGCGGGCCGGGACGCGCTCGTGGCTCTCGGCGGGGTGTACCGCGACTACGCACGCCGGTTCCCCGGCCGGTTCCGGGCGAGCGAGTTCCGGCTGACGGCCGAGGCGGCTGCCGCCGGTGCCGGTGTCCGGCACGCCGAGCTGGCCCGGGCGGTGCTGCGCGGCTACGGCCTGCCGGAGTCCGAGGAGGTGCACGCGGTGCGCCTGCTCGGCAGTGTCCTGCGGGGCTACATCGACCTCGAGCAGGCCGGGAGCTTCGACCACTCCGAGCCCGACCCGGCGCAGAGCTGGTCCTGGACCCTCGACGCGCTGGACGCCCTGCTGCGCTCCCGTGCCACCACCACCCCCGCGACGCCGGAAGGGACGACATGACGACGCTCCAGGACCTCCCGCTGCACCGGGTGACGGTCAACTGCTCGCGCGGCGAGGCGGGTCGGTTGGCGCTGCCGGGCTGGGCCCGCGAGATCGACCTCGCGACGCTCGACGACGTGCTCGGGTGGCGGGACGCCAAGGCGCCGGGACGGGCGGTGCTCCTGGTGCCGACGGACGACGGACCGGCCGGGGTCGTCCTAAGCGCCGCGTCGGAGCACGGGGTCCGGTCCAGCGCGATGTGCGCGCTCTGCCGCACGACGCACGGCGCCGGGGGAGTGGCGCTGTTCGCCGCGACCCGGCGGGGCGCGGCCGGGCGACGTGGCGACACCGTCGGCACCTACGTGTGCGCCGACCTCGCGTGCGCCCGCCACGTCCGGGTCGACCGCCCGACCGCGGCCCTGCGCCCCGACCCCGGCCTCACCGTCGACGAACGGCGTCGCGGCCTGCGGGAGCGGGCGCGCGAGTTCCTCGACGCGCTCGGCGACCGCTCCTGAGACGTCTGCGACGGTGTGGCCTCCCTGCCCCTGGATGCCGGCAACGACGCTCTGCCGGCATCCAGGGGTGGCCGCTACCCGTGCTGGACCGCGGCGCGGCCGGCCTCGAGGCGGGCGACCGGCACGCGGAAGGGTGAGCAGGACACGTAGTCGAGCCCGGCGCGGTGGAAGAAGTGCACCGAGTCGGGGTCGCCGCCGTGCTCGCCGCAGATGCCGAGCTTGAGGTCGGGCCTAACCTCGCGGCCACGCCACGAGGCGATCTCCACGAGCTCCCCGACCCCGACGGTGTCGAGCGACTCGAAGGGCGAGACGCCGAAGATGCCGTGGTCGAGGTAGGCCGAGAAGAACGAGCTCTCGACGTCGTCGCGGGAGAAGCCCCAGGTGGTCTGGGTGAGGTCGTTGGTGCCGAACGAGAAGAACTGCGCGACCTCGGCGATCTGCGCCGCCACCAGGGCCGCACGGGGCAGCTCGATCATCGTGCCGACCTGGTGCTCGACGGGGGCGCCGTTCACCAGCGACTCCGGCTCGTGCACCACCTCGGCGATCTCCGCCGCCACCGCCTGCAGCTCCTGCACGGTGCCGACCAGCGGCACCATGATCTCGGGGAGCACGGTCACGCCCTCCTCGGCCAGCGTCGCCGCGGCCCGGGTGATGGCACGGACCTGCATCGCGAACAGGCCGGGCACCTGGATACCGAGGCGGACGCCGCGCAGGCCGAGCATCGGGTTCTGCTCGTGCAGACGCCGCACGTTCTCCAGCAGCGCCTCCTGCTTGTCGGTCAGCTCCCCGCGCTCGCGGGCGACCGCGACCTCCACCGACAGCTCGATGAGGTCGGGCAGGAACTCGTGCAGGGGAGGGTCGAGCAGCCGGATCGTCACCGGCAGCCCGGCCATCGCCCGGTACAGCGCGGTGAAGTCGTCGATCTGCATCGGCAGCAGCGCCGCGAGGGCCTTCTCCCGCTCCTCGGCGGTCTCCGCGAGCACGAGGTCCTCGACCAGCGAGCGGCGCTCACCCAGGAACATGTGCTCGGTGCGGCACAGCCCGATGCCCTCGGCGCCGAACCGCCGCGCGAGACCCGCGTCCTCGCCGGTGTCGGCGTTGGCGCGGACTCTCATCCGCCGGCGCGCGTCGGCGTGGGCCATGATCCGGTCCACGGCGACGACGAGCTCGTCGTCGGGGTCCACCTCGCCGGTCTCCAGGTAGGAGACGACGGGGCTCGCCGACACCGGGATCTCGCCGAGGTAGACCTCGCCGGACGTGCCGTCGATGGAGATGACGTCGCCCTCGACGACCTCGCGGCCCGAGGACGTCGTGAACTTCTTCCCGCGGACGTCGACCTCGAGCTCCTCGGCCCCGCAGACCGCGGTCTTGCCCATGCCGCGCGCCACCACCGCGGCGTGCGAGGTGCGCCCGCCCCGGCTGGTGAGGACGCCCTCCGCGGCGATCATGCCGCCGAGGTCGTCGGGGTTGGTCTCGCGCCGGACGAGGACGACCTTGTCGCCCCGCTTCGCCCACGCGATCGCGGTCGCGGAGTCGAACACCGCCTTCCCGCCGGCCGCGCCGGGGGAGGCGTTCATCCCCGTCGTCAGGAGCTCCTTCTCGGCGTCCGGGTCGAAGCGGGGGAACATCAGCTGTGCGAGCTGGTGGCCGGTGACGCGCAGCAGGGCCTCGTCGAGGTCGATGAGGCCCTCGTCGACGAGCTGTGTCGCGACGGTGAACGCGGCGGCCGCGGTGCGCTTGCCGACGCGCGTCTGCAGCATCCAGAGCTTGCCGCGCTCGATCGTGAACTCGATGTCGCAGAGGTCGCGGTAGTGCTGCTCGAGCGTGGTCATGATGCCCATGAGCTCGTCGTAGGAGCTCTTGTCCAGGCGCTCGAGGTCGGTCAGCGGGAGCGTGTTGCGGATGCCGGCGACGACGTCCTCGCCCTGGGCGTTCTGCAGGTAGTCGCCGTAGACGCCGCGGGTTCCCGACGCCGGGTCGCGGGTGAACGCGACCCCGGTGCCCGAGTCCATCCCCAGGTTGCCGAACACCATCGAGCACACCGACACGGCGGTGCCGAGGTCGGCCGGGATGCGCTCCTGGCGGCGGTAGATGTGCGCGCGCTCGGAGTTCCACGAGTCGAAGACGGCGCGGACGGCGAGGTCGAGCTGCTCGCGGGGCTCCTGCGGGAACTCCCGGTCCGCGTGCTCGCGCACGATGCCCTTGTAGGTCTCGACGAGGGTGGCGAGGTCGCCGGCGTCGAGGTCGAGGTCGTTCCTCGAGCCCTTCGCCGCCTTCGCGGCCTCCAGGGCGTCGTGGAAGTGCTCGGCGTCGATCCCGAGCACCGTCGCGCCGAACATCTGCACGAGGCGGCGGTAGGAGTCCCAGGCGAAGCGGTCGTCGCCGGCCTGGCTCGCGAGGCCGTGCACCGAGGAGTCGTTGAGCCCGACGTTGAGGACCGTCTCCATCATCCCGGGCATCGAGAACTTGGCGCCGGAGCGCACGGAGACCAGCAGCGGGTCGTCGGCCTGGCCGAGGTGTTTGCCCATCGTGGCCTCGAGGGCGGTGAGGTGCTCGGTGACCTCGTCGGCCATGCCCGCGGGCTCGGCGCCCTCGGCGAGGTAGGCGCGGCAGGCGTCGGTGGTGATGACGAACCCCGGTGGCACCGGCAGGCCGAGGTTGGTCATCTCGGCGAGGTTCGCCCCCTTGCCGCCCAGCAGGTCACGCTGGTTCCTGTCGCCCTCGGCGAAGTCGTACACGAACTTGGTCACGGCCCACCCCTCCTGCGCCTCGCACACCTTGCCGAGAAAAGTGGCACGTCATCCGGATGGAGGCCACCGGCAGCGACGGCCGGTCACGGCTCGGGTTCGATCCAGAGAGCTCCGATCAGGGCCGTCCGGCCCGGAGCCGCACCGATCGGACCTGCCCGAACGGACGGGAGGAGCCGTTTCCGGTGGTCGTCGGAGGGTCATGCCCCGCCCGACACGATCCAGCCGATCGTGGACCGCGATCCATCCCTCTGCGATCCATCCGGGGTCGAAGCTCAACGAAGGCTCAGGCGAGCGGCCGCTGCGCTTTCGCCGTGACGACCGGCACGGCAGGCTGGGTCGCTCAGGACACACGACCCGGCCGGCGATCAACGAGGACTGCTCCGATGCTCTCCGACTCCAGCGAACAGCGCGACCCCGACCCCGAGGGCACCGACGAGTGGCGCGAGGCGCTCGAGTCCGTGCTGGCGGTGGAGGGGCCGCAGCGCGCCCACGACCTCCTCGACGAACTCATCGCGCAGGCCCGCCGGGCCGGCGCCCCCGTCCCGTACTCGGCGACCACGCCGTACGTGAACACCATCCCGGTGGAGGACGAGCCGCCGCACCCGGGGGACCGGGCGGTGGAGCACCGCATCCGGTCGGCCATCCGATGGAACGCGGTCGCGACGGTGCTGCGCGCGAACAAGGAGTCCTCCGAGCTCGGCGGGCACATCGCGAGCTTCCAGTCGGCGGCCACGCTCTACGACACCGGGTTCCAGCACTTCTGGCACGCGCCGTCCGAGGACCACGGCGGGGACCTCGTGATGATGCAGGGGCACTCCTCGCCCGGCATCTACGCCCGCGCCTTCCTCGAGGGCCGCCTCACCGAGGCGCAGATGGACGCCTTCCGGCAGGAGACCGGCGGCCGGGGCCTGTCGTCGTACCCGCACCCGTGGCTCATGCCGGACTTCTGGCAGTTCCCCACGGTGTCGATGGGGCTCGGGCCGCTCATGGCGATCTACCAGGCCCGTTTCCTCAAGTACCTGCAGGGCCGCGACCTCGCGCGGACCGAGGACCGGCACGTGTGGGCGTTCCTCGGCGACGGCGAGATGGACGAGCCCGAGTCGCTGGGTGCGATCTCGCTGGCCGGGCGGGAGCGCCTGGACAACCTGATCTTCGTCGTGAACTGCAATCTGCAGCGGCTCGACGGTCCGGTGCGCGGCAACGGCAAGATCATCCAGGAGCTGGAGGGCCTGTTCCGCGGCGCGGGCTGGAACGTCGTCAAGGTGATCTGGGGCAGCCGCTGGGACGAGCTGCTCAAGCGGGACAGCACCGGTCGGCTCCACCAGCTCATGGAGGAGTGCGTCGACGGCGACTACCAGACCTTCAAGTCCAAGGACGGTGCCTACGTCCGCGAGCACTTCTTCGGCCGCTACCCGGAGACGGCGGCGCTCGTCGAGGACTGGTCGGACGAGGAGATCTGGGGTCTGACGCGTGGCGGGCACGACCCGTCGAAGATCTACGCCGCCTACTCCGCCGCGGTGAACGAGCCGAACCGCCCCACCGTGATCCTGGCCAAGACGGTCAAGGGCTACGGCATGGGCGAGGCCGGTGAGGGCCAGAACATCTCCCACCAGCAGAAGAAGATGGCGGGCGAACAGCTCACGATCTTCCGCGACCGCTTCGACCTGCCGATCTCCGACGACGAGATCGACACGCTGCCCTACCTGAGCTTCGCGCCGGACTCGGAGGAGGGGCGCTACCTCCGGGAGCACCGGGCGGCGCTGGGCGGGTCGCTGCCCCAGCGGCGGACGCGCTCGGAGTCCCTCGAGGTCCCCGCGCTGTCCGCGTTCGGCGCCCAGCTCGCCGACTCCGGGGACCGGAAGATCTCCACGACGATGGCGTTCGTCCGCGTGCTCAACACGCTGCTGCGGGACAAGAAGATCGGCAAGCGGGTCGTCCCGATCGTCCCCGACGAGTCCCGCACCTTCGGCATGGAGGGCATGTTCCGGCAGTTCGGGATCTTCTCCCGCGTCGGTCAGCTCTACACGCCCGAGGACCAGGGCCAGCTGATGAGCTACCGGGAGGCCGAGAACGGCCAGCTGCTCCAGGAGGGCATCAACGAGCTGGGCGCGATGTCGTCCTGGATCGCGGCGGCGACGGCGTACTCCACCAGTGACGTCCCGATGATCCCGTTCTACATCTACTACTCGATGTTCGGCTTCCAGCGGGTCGGCGACCTCGCGTGGGCGGCCGGCGACCTCCGGGCCCGCGGCTTCCTGCTCGGGGGCACGGCGGGGCGGACCACGCTCAACGGCGAGGGCCTGCAGCACGAGGACGGGCACTCGCACCTGTTCTCGTCGGTCATCCCCAACTGCGTGTCCTACGACCCGACCTTCGCCCACGAGGTCGCGGTGATCGTGCAGGACGGCCTGCGGCGGATGTACGCCGAGCAGGAGGACGTCTTCTACTACCTGACCCTGATGAACGAGAACTACCACCACCCGGCGCTGCCCGGTCTCGGCGACGACGCCGCGGAGGCCGCAGCGCGGGAGGGGATCATCAAGGGGCTCTACCTGCTGCAGGAAGGTGCGCCGGCGGTCAAGGAGGGGGCGAGGAGGTCCCGCTCGAAGGCCGCGCAGAAGCCCCGCGTGCAGCTGATGGGGTCGGGCACGATCCTCAACGAGGTGCTGGCCGCGGCCGGGATGCTGGAGTCCGACTGGGGCGTGGTCGCCGACGTGTGGAGCGCGCCGAGCTTCACCGAGCTGCGCCGTGACGGCATCGACACCGAGCGCTGGAACCTGCTCCACCCGACGTCGGAACCCCGCAAGTCGTGGGTCGAGCAGCAGCTCGAGAGCCGTCCGGAGGGGCCGGTGGTCGCCGCGACCGACTACATGCGGGCCTTCCCCGACCAGATCCGCGCCTTCGTCGTCGGTCGGCGCTACGAGGTGCTCGGGACCGACGGGTTCGGCCGCTCGGACTACCGGGCCGCGCTGCGGGACTTCTTCGAGGTCGACCGCCGGTTCGTCACCGTCGCCGCGCTGTCCGCCCTGGCCCGCGACGGACGGATCGAGGCCTCGGTGGTCGCCGACGCGATCGCGAAGTACGAGATCGACCCCGAGCGCCCCGCGCCGGCCCACGCCTGACCCCCGATGACCGCACAGAGAGGCACCCACTGATGTCGGCCCCCGCGGCAACCAGCAACACTCGCGTCACCGTCCCCAACATCGGGGACTTCTCCGACGTCCCGATCATCGAGGTCCACGTGTCGCCGGGCGACACCATCGCTGTGGACGACCCGCTGCTCACGCTCGAGTCCGACAAGGCGACGATGGACGTGCCGTCCTCGCACGCCGGGACGGTGAGCGAGGTGCTCGTCTCCGTCGGCGACGCCGTCAGCGAGGGCACCCCCGTCGTCGTGCTGGACGCGGGGGAGGGCGAGCCGACCGAGGACGACGACGCCGCGCCCGAACCCACCGACGCCGTCGCGCAGGCCGACACCGAGGCCGCCGCGCAGGAGCCGGACACCGAGCGGGGCGCGGCGGCGTCCAACGGCTCCTCGAACGGCCGGTCGGCCCCGTCCTCGGCCTCGTCGTCGGCATCGACGACCGCCACCCCGCCGGCCTCCGAGCTGCCGGCCCACGCGGGCCCGAGCGTGCGCAAGCTCGCCCGGGAGTTCGGGATCGACCTCGCGCAGGTCTCCGCGAGCGGCCCCAAGGGCCGGATCACGAAGGACGACCTGCTGTCCTTCGTCCGCGGCGGCGACGGCGCGTCGGCCCCGGCGGCGGCCGCCCCGGCCCCCGCCGCGCAGGGCTCGGGCATCCCGGCGATCCCGGCCCAGGACTTCTCGGTGTTCGGGGAGGTGGAGACGCAGCCGCTGTCGCGGATCACCCGCATCTCCGGGCCGTTCCTGCACCGGTCGTGGCTGAACGTCCCGCACGTCACGCACAACGACGACGCGGACATCACCGACACCGACCGCTACCGCAAGGAGCTCGACACCGCGGCGAAGGCCGACGGGTACCGGGTCACGCTGCTCGCGTTCCTCATGAAGGCGAGCGTCTCGGCGCTCAAGGCCTTCCCGACGGTGAACGCGTCCCTGACCCCGGAGAAGGACGCGCTGATCCTGAAGCGCTACTACCACATCGGGGTCGCGGTGGACACGCCCGGCGGGCTCGTGGTGCCGGTGATCCGGGACGTCGACCGCAAGGGCATCGTCGAGCTGTCGAAGGAACTCGGCGAGGTCTCGGCGCGGGCCCGGGACGGGAAGCTCACCAGCGACGACATGAGGGGCGGCACCTTCACGATCTCCTCGCTCGGCGGGATCGGCGGCACCGCGTTCACACCGATCGTCAACGCCCCCGAGGTCGCGATCCTCGGCGTCGTGCGCTCGCGGGTGGCACCGGTGTGGAACGGCACGGAGTTCGCGCCGCGGACGCTGCTGCCGCTGTGCTTCTCCTACGACCATCGCGTCATCGACGGCGCCCTGGCCGCCCGCTTCACCCGGCACGTCGCGCACACCATGGGCGACGAGCGCCGCCTGCTCCTCTAGGTGCCTCCGGCAGGTGAGCACTTTCCGTGGCCATGACGGCGGAAAGTGCTCACGGGGCCGCAGGCCACCACACTCACGTCGAAGGAGAACCCGCTGTGGCTGACACCGTCGTCGTCGAGGTCCCCGACATCGGCGACTTCACCGACGTCCCCGTCATCGAGGTCCACGTCACCGAGGGCAGCGAGGTCGCCCTCGACGAACCGCTGCTGACCCTCGAGTCCGACAAGGCGACGATGGACGTCCCCGCCGAGGTGGCGGGCACGGTCACCGAGGTGCGGGTCGCGGTGGGCGACCGGGTCTCGCAGGGCACCGCGATCCTCGTCGTGACCCCGGCGGGCACCGGGTCGGAGGAGCCGGCCACCCCCGCCCCGACGAAGAAGGCCTCGACGCAGGCCGAGAAGCCCGGGGCGAAGGAGCGGAACCGGTCCGCGCCGACCCCAGCTTCCGATGGCGACGAGGACCGGCACGTCGGGCTGCTCGTCCTCGGCGCGGGCCCCGGCGGCTACACCGCGGCGTTCCGGGCGGCCGACCTCGGGCTCGAGGTGCTCGTCGTCGACTCCCGCGACACCCTCGGCGGCGTCTGCCTCAACGTCGGGTGCATCCCGTCGAAGGCGCTGCTGCACGCCGCGAAGGTGATCGCGGAGACCAAGGAGATGGCCGACCACGGCGTCTCGTTCGGCGCCCCCTCGATCGACCTCGACAAGCTGCGGGACTGGAAGGACGGCGTCGTCGGGAAGCTCGTCGGCGGTCTGGCCGGGCTCGCGAAGCAGCGCAAGGTCGCGACGCTGCAGGGGGTCGGGCGCTTCGTCTCGCCGCACCGGGTCGAGGTGACGACGGCCGACGGGTCGACGACGACGGTCGGGTTCGACCAGGCCATCGTCGCGGCCGGGTCGGAGCCGGTGAAGCTCCCGTTCGTCCCGCACGACGACCCGCGGGTGCTCGACTCCACCTCCGCGCTCGAGCTCGCCGAGGTGCCCGAGCGGTTGCTCGTGCTGGGCGGCGGCATCATCGGGCTGGAGATGGCCACGGTGTACGCGGAGCTGGGCTCGAGGATCACGGTCGTCGAGCTGATGGACCAGATCATCCCGGGGGCCGACAAGGACCTCGTGAAGCCGCTGGCCAAGCACATCACGGCGCGCTACGAGAACGTTTTCCTCTCCACGAAGTGCACGAATGTCGAGGCGACGGAGAAGGGCCTCGTCGTGTCGATGGAGGGGACGAAGGCGCCGGAGCAGGACACGTTCGACGCGGTGCTCGTCTCGGTCGGCCGGGTGCCGAACGGGAAGGTGCTCGGGCTCGACGCGGCGGGCGTCGACGTCAACGACCGCGGTTTCCTCGCGGTCGACGAGCAGATGCGCACGAACGTCGCGCACATCTTCGCGATCGGCGACATCGTCGGGCAGCCCATGCTCGCCCACAAGGCCGTGCACGAGGGCAAGGTCGCCGCCGAGGTCGCGGCCGGGAAGAAGAGCGCCTTCGACGCCAAGGTCATCCCGTCGGTGGCCTACACCGACCCGGAGGTCGCGTGGGTCGGCGTCACCGAGAACGAGGCGAAGGCGCAGGGGCTCTCCTACGGCACGGGCACGTTCCCGTGGGCCGCGTCCGGGCGCTCGTTGTCGCTGGGCCGCTCCGAGGGCTCGACCAAGCTGCTCTTCGACACCGAGACCGACCGGATCATCGGCGCCGGGATCGTGGGGCCCGCGGCGGGTGACCTCATCACCGAGGCGGCCCTCGCCATCGAGCTCGGCGCCGACGCCGCCGACATCGGGTTGACCATCCACCCGCACCCGACGCTGTCGGAGACCGTGGGTATGGCCGCCGACGCGTTCGAGGGCACGCTGACCGACCTGTACCTGCCGAAGAAGAAGCCGGCGAAGGCCTGACCGTCCCGGGCGAGCGGCACTCTCGCACCCACGTGTGCTGCGAGGGTGCCGCTCGTGCGGGTCACGCCGACGGCACGTCCACCGTCACTGCCTGGACGGCCGCCTCGCGGGCGTCGCGACGGTTGTGCTCCAGGAAGTCCGGCGCGGTGCAGAGGTAGAGCGTGCGGCCGTCGGACCCGCCGAGGCCGCAGGCGTACACGCCGGTGCCGGGCTCCACGGCGTCGACGATCTCGCCACCCTCGCGGACCCGGACCGCCCGGCCGCCGAGCGCGTCCGCGACCCACAGACAGCCCTCCGCGTCGAGGGTCGGTGAGCAGCCGTCGGGGGCGACGACGAGCTGGCCGCCCAGCACCGTCTCGAGGTCGGAGGCGGTCGGCAGCGGGCCGAACGACGCCCAGTCGCGGCGCGGGCCGAGCGACCCGTCGTCGTGGAGGTCGAAGGCGCTGATCCGGTTGCCGAACGTCTCGTCGACGAGCAGCGTCCCGCCCGCGACGACGCTGCCGTTGGGGAACCACAGGTCGTCGGCGGCGGCGGTCACCGAGCCGTCGGGGTCGACGCGGTACACCGTGGTCGGGGCGACGGCCTCGCCGCCCATCAGGTCGAACCCGAAGTTGCCGACCCACGCGCGGCCGGTGGTGGAGTCGACGACCATGTCGTTGAGCTGCGCCGGCACGCGGTCGGAGAGGTCGGCGTGCGTCACCACCGAGCCGTCGGCCTCGCGGCGCAGGATCCGCCGGTCGCGCGCGGAGACCGCGAGGAGGCGGCCGTCGGGGAGCCAGCCGAGACCGGAGGGCTGAGCCGGGATCTCGAGCTCGGTGCGGAGGTCCGTGCCGTCCTCGGCCGCCGAGAACACGCGGTGGGTGTAGAAGTCGACGAACCACAGCCGGTCCTCGTGCCAGCGCGGGCACTCGGTGAAGGACATCCCGTCGACGACGGTGCGGATCTCGCGGCTCACGTGGGACCTCCTGGCCTCGGCGGTGGGGCGGGAGGAACCTACTCGCTCAGAACGGCCGGCGTCGGTGCCCGAGCGAGCCCATGAGCAGGAAGAGCAGCGGGAACATCACGAAGCCCACGGGGTGCCCGAGCACCGTCAGGGTGACCATGCCCAGGGCCAGCACGATCGGGATGAGCGCGACCGGCCACACCGTCCGCGCGGGCAGGTGGGGCGCCACGGGGACCACCTGGCCCGCCGGGGCGAGGTGCGGCTCGGGGAGGTCCCGGAAGAGCGCGTCGAGCTCGTCGCGGTAGACGGCGACACCGGCCGCGGCCGAGCGATCGCTGTACTCGGCCACGTCGAGCCGCCCGGCCTCGAGGTGTTCGTCGAGCGCCTTCATCGCCGCCGTGCGCTCGTCGTGGCCGACCCGCAGGCGGGGCGTCTCGGCCGGCCGGTCCGCCTGCTCGTCGTCCATGTCCCCATGGTGCGCCCGGATCGCCCGCCGTGGCGTGAGGTCGACGTTCAATTCTGCGCGGTCGGCCGGACGACGATCTCGCCGACGTCCACGCCCGCCGGCTGGGCCATCGCGAAGGCCACCGCCCCGGCGACCGCGTCCGGCGGCATCGCGATCTGCGCCATCCGCTCCTGGTAGGCGGCTCGGACCTCGGGGGTCGGCCACCGTGTCGACGAACTCGGTGGCGGTGAAGCCGGGGGAGACGGCGGTGACCCGCAGGTGCGGCCCGGCCTCCTGGCGCAGCCCCTCGCACAGGGTGCGGACCGCGTTCTTCGTGGCGGCGTAGACGACCTGGTCCGGCACGATCCGCAGCCCGGCGGTGGAGACGACTGCGACGAGGTGGCCGGCGGACTGCGCCCGGAACACGGGCAGCGCGGCGGCCACGCCGTGCAGCACGCCCCGCAGGTTGACGTCGATCATCTCGTCCCACTGGTCGGGGCCCTGTGTGTCGAGTGGGCCGACGTGCGCCACCCCCGCGTTGGCCACGAACACGTCCAGCCGCCCGAACTCCGCCACGGCGAGGTCGACGAGCGCGGCCACGTCCTCCCGACGACGGACGTCGGTCGGCCGGGTCCGCACCGCGCTCCCGAGCTCGGCCGCCAGCGCCTCGAGCCGGTCCGCCCGCCGGGCCCCGAGGATGAGCCGGGCGCCCTGGGCGGCCAGCAGCCGGGCGGTCGCCGCCCCGATCCCGCTGCTGGCGCCGGTGATCACGACGACGGGTGCGTCCACGGTGTCCTCCTCGGATGCGATAGGGCTATCACTCGCTAGAGTAACAGCCCTCTCACATCGGTGGAGGTGATCATGCCGGGAGGACCGCGGCAGCGCGGGCGCTACCACCACGGCGACCTGCCCTCGGCGCTGCTCGACGCCGGGCTGGAGCAGCTCGCGACGACGGGCCCGGCCCGGTTCTCGGTCGCGGAGGTGGCCCGGCGGGTGGGGGTGAGCACGGCCGCGCCGTACCGCCACTTCACCGACCGCGACGGGTTCCTGGCGGCTGTCGCCGCACGCGCCGCCGACCGGCTCGCGACGGCCCTGGCGGCCGCCGCCGACGGGGAGGACGACCCACGCGACCGGCTCGCCGCGGCGGCCGGCGCCTACGCCGCGTTCGTCGCCGAGCAGCGCCTCGGGATCGACGTGATCTTCTCGCCGGCCCTGCGCGGCGCGCGCGACGCCGACCTCGCGGCGGCGGGCCGCGCCGTGATGGGGCGCTTCCTCGAACCCGCCCGCGAGATCGCCGGGGACGACGCGCTGGAGCTCACCGAGCAGGTCGTGGCCCTCGCCCACGGCTACGCGACGCTCGACGCCGACGGCTTCCTCACCGCCGACCGCGTCACCGACGCCCCGACCGCCGATCGCGCCCGCCGGGCGGCACGCGCGCTGATCGACGGTGTCGCAGGCCGGTGATCGGGGTCGGCTCGCGCGTCGCGCGTCGTCGCGCACGATCTCCGTCGGCCGGACGACCAGGTCGGCCACGTCGTCGCCCGCGGGGGAGGGGCGGACCCGCAGCCGGATCCCGGGCGCGCGGCGGGCGAGGTCGGCGAGCAGCGGGCGGAGCAGGACGACCGCCACGTAGTCGCTCGTGGCGATGGTGAAGGTCCGCTCCGTCGTCGTGGGGTCGAACGGCGCCCGCCGGCCGAGCACCTCCTCGATCCCGGCCATGGCCACGCGGACCGGCTCGAGGAGCCCCTCCGCCACCGGGGTGAGCGCCGAGCCGCGGCCCCGACGGACCGACAGCGGGTCGTCGAAGTGCGCCCGCAACCGCGCGAGCGAGCCGCTCATGGCGGGCTGGCCGACGCTCATCCGGCGCGCCCGCCGCGGAGACGCTGCGCTCGGTCAGCAGCGCGTCGAGCGCGGGCAGCAGGTTGAGGTCGACCCCGGCCAGGGAGGTGGCGCGCACCGGCTCATCCTCCCTACGGCAGCAGCTCGAACCGCTTCGCCTCGTGGCGCAGCTCGTCGCGGTGCTCGGGGGCCGCGATGGCGATCAGCTCCCGGGCGCGCTGGGCGATCGACCGCCCGCGCAGCGAGGCCACGCCGTACTCGGTGACGACGTGGTCGACCGTGTTCTTCAGCGTGGTGACGACGCTGCCCGCGGTGAGCTGGGCGCGGATGCGCGACATCCCCGACGACGTGGTCGCGGGTCTGCGGCTCACCCTGACCGATCGGCACGATGACGTCGGCGCCGGGCGGGACCAGCTCCCGCAGGCGCGCGCGGGCCTCGTCGGGGGACATCGCGGCGATCACGCGCACCGCGTACCCCGGCCGGTCCGTCGGTCCACCGCGCGACGCCGAACACCACACCCGACTCCCGCCTCTCGCGTCCGCCCGCCGCGTGGGGTGATAGCGCGTCGCTGGGCCGTGTGAGTGAACGACACGCCGACTCCGGTTGCGCACTACTCGATGTGATCGACCCGCGTCACGCCGCTGACGTCCGTCCGTCCTCGGCCGATAACCGGCTCGTCGAGGGATACGGCGAGGGAGTGGTATGACGCAGGTGCAGGAGCCGTGGGTGGTGGTCCTCTCGGACCCGCAGACGGGCGGGATCGAGAGCTTCGGGCCCTATTCGCGGGAGGAGGCGGAACGGCTGCGCCTGTGGTGCTCGGCCGAACTCGACCTCGACGACCTCGGTGACGTGGTCGTGCTGGCCGCCCGGATGCGGACGTGAACGGCGCGGGGTGGCTCACGCCGCGTCGGGTGGTGGTGGTCGACGGCGGGATCGGGCGGCCGTCGTCGACCCACGTCCTCGCGGAACGGACGGCGACGGCGGTCGCCACGGCGCTGCGGGCCGCGAGCCCGGCCCTGGTGACGACGGACCGCGTGCTGCCGCGCGACCACGCCGTCGACATGACGGCCGCGATCGTCACGGGCCGCACGCCGCCGGCCCTGACCGCCGCACTGGACGCGGTGCGCGGGGCCGACGCGGTGGTGGCGGTCGCCGGGCCGACGGCGCTGCTCGCGGCCTTCCTCGGCCTGGTCGAGGACTTCCGCGACGTGCCGGTCCTGGTCGTGGGCCCGGTCGGCGGGCTCCGGCTCCCGGGCGCGGCGGTGGTCGTCACGCCCGACGAGCTCGCGGAGGCGGTCGTGCGACGCGACGTCGGGCCGACGATGCCGTCGGTGGTGTCGCCGGCCCCGCCGGAGGAGGACCTTCCCGACGAGGGGTGGACCGTCGCGCTGCGCCACGGCGAGCGCGGGGAGTGGAGCGAGGCCGCGCGGCTGCTCGGGGCGGTCGTCGAGGACGATCCCTCGACGACGATCCCGCGCATCCTGCTGGTGGAGGCGCTGATGTCCTCCGCGCAGTGGGGCCCGGCCGCCGCGCACCTGCGGCGGCTCATCGCCGACCACCCCGCCGATGCCTACGCGGAGTTCCTGCTCGAGCGGTGCGCCGCTCAGCTCGGGTCCCACTCCAGGGTGGTGGTGTCGAGCGAGTCGAGCAGGTCGAACCAGGGCCCCGTCCGCGGCAGCTCGAAGCGGTAGAAGAACCGGGCGGCGGACCGCTTGCCCGCGGCGAACGCGTCGTCGCGGGTCCCGACGGCCACGAGCTGCTCCAGCCAGATCCAGGCGGCGACCACGTGGCCGACCGCCTCCAGGTAGACGCTCGCGTTGGCCAGGGTGACGTCGGGGTCCCCGGCCGCGTGCAGCGTCGCCGTGGTCTTCTCGATGCGTACCAGCGCGGCCTCGAGCGCCGCGGCGTACTCGGGGTACTCACCCGCCCGCTCGATCGTCGCGCGGATCGTCCTGAGCAGGAGCTCGAGCCCGGCGCCGCCGCGCATCACGGCCTTGCGGCCCAGCAGGTCGATCGCCTGGATGCCGTGCGTGCCCTCGTGGATCGGGTTGAGGCGGTTGTCCCGGTAGAACTGCTCGACCGGGAAGTCGCGGGTGTACCCCGAGCCGCCGAGCACCTGGATCGCGAGGTCGTTCGCGGCGAGGCACCACTGCGACGGCCAGCTCTTCGCGATCGGGGTCAGGACGTCGAGCAGCAGCGCGGCCTCGGCGCGCGACCCGTCGTCGGGATGGGTGTCCTTCTCGTCGACGAGGCGCGAGCAGTACAGCCCGAGCGCCATCCCGGCCTCGGCGTAGGCCTTCTGCGCGAGCAGCATCCGCTTGACGTCGGGGTGGCGGGCGATCGGGATCATCGGCGTGGAGACGTCGCGGCCGCCGACCGCGCGACCCTGCGTCCGGGTGAGCGCGTACTCCCGCGAGTGCAGGTAGCCGGTGACGCCGAGGGCCGTCGCGCCCATCCCGACGCCGACCCGGGCCTCGTTCATCATGTGGAACATGGCGGCCAGCCCGCCGTGCTCGGCGCCGACCAGCCAGCCGACGGCCCCGTCGTGCTCCCCGAAGTTCAGCAGCGTGTTGACGGTGCCGCGGTAGCCCATCTTGTGGTTGATCCCGGCGAGGACGACGTCGTTGCGCTCGCCCCCGTCGAGGACCCGCGGCACCGCGATCAGGCTGATGCCCTTCACACCCGCCGGCCCGCCCGGGATCTTGGCCAGCACCAGGTGGACGATGTTGTCGGTGAGCTCGTGCTCGCCGCCGGAGATCCACATCTTCGTGCCGAAGACCCGGTAGGAGCCGTCGTCCTGCGGCTCGGCGCGCGTGGTGATGTCGGCGAGCGAGGAGCCGGCCTGCGGCTCGGACAGGCACATCGTCCCGGACGTGGTGCCGTCGAGCATCCCCGGCACCCACGCGTCGATCTGCTCGCGCGTGCCGTGGGCGAGGAGCAGGTTGACCGCGGCCGTCGTCAGGAACGGGTAGGAGGCCGTCCCGATGTTGGCGGCCTGGAACCAGGCGAGCGCCGCCCGCGCGACGGTGAACGGCAGGCCGGTGCCGCCGTGCTCGGCGGGGACCGACGCGGCGATGAAACCGGCCTCCGCGAACGCCCGGATCGCCTCCTGCACGCCGTCGACCAGCACGACCTTGCCGTCCGGGCCCTGGTGCGGCTCGGCGAGGTCGGCGGCCCGGTTGTGCGGCTCGAAGCGCTCCGTGGCGATCTGCTCGGCGAGGTCGAGCACCGCGTCGATCGTCTCGCGGTCGTGCTCGGCGAACGGGGCGCGGTCGAGCAGGTCGCCGACGCGCAGCCAGTCGTGCAGGAGGAAGTCCAGGTCGGCGCGGTCGAGGATCCGGGAGGTCACGCCGCCCATCATGCCGCCGCCCCGCTCCCGTCAGCACCTTCGCGAGGAGCGCGCGGCCGTCAGCGCCCGGCGCCGAGCCAGGCACAGGCGAGCAGGGCCAGCTCCACGTCCAGGCGGTCGTCCCCGACCGGCCGGCCCCGGACCTCCTTCGCCCGGCGGACCCGGTACTTCACCGTCGAGGGGTGCACGCCGAGCCGGCTCGCCGTGGTGGCGTTGCTGCCGCCGGTCGCGAGGAAGACCCGCAACGTCTCGCGCAGGCGGGCGCAGGTGCTCCCGGGCTCGGCGAGCGGACCGAGGACGCGCCGCACCCAGGCGGTGGCGGCGTCGAGGTCGGCACAGAGCAGGGCGACGGCCCCGACCTCGTCGAAGAGGGTCACGGCCGGGGCGTCCTCGCCGGCCGCGAGGGTCACGGCGCGGGCCCGCAGCGCCTGCTCGTGGGTCACCCGGAACCCGTCGACGTCGGCGGCCGGGGCGCCGCACGCGACCCGGACCGCCTCACCGCCGCGGCGCACCACCCCCGACACGGTCTCCCGGGACACCTCGACCACCCCCGGCAGCCACACCCAGGCGCTCGTGGTGTCCCACGGGACGACGAGGGCCCGGCCGGTCGCCCCCAGCGCCTGGGCCAGGGCGTCGGCGCACCGTTCCAGGGCGACCAGCGCCGGGCCCGCCGTCGGCTCGTCGGTCCACAGGACCAGCCCGAGGTGCTCCCGGGCGAAGCGGTAGCCGAGGACGGACTCGATGGCGAGCCGGTCGTCCGCGCCGACCGGGGCGCGGCCGTCGAGCACGTCGCGGATGCGGGCCACGCGGATCGCGTGGCGGTTCTCCAGCCAGCGGTCCCGCTCCGCCTCGTACACCGCGACGACGTGCTGCGAGACGTGGTCGACGTACTCGAAGACGGTCAGCACGACGTGCTGCGACACCGCGGCCACGTCCTCGGGCCCCACGCAGGCGAACGCCCACTCCATGAGGTGCGCCTGGCCGAGGCGGTAGGCCCGCACCAGGGCGTTGACGGGGACCCCGCGCTGGGCGAGTCGCCGGGCGTACTCCACCGCGGCCGGCGGCGCCTCGATCCGTCGCGGCGGCAGGCCGTGCGCGAGCATGTGCACGATCGTCTCGACGTTGCCCTCGACGCTCGCCCCGAGCAGGTCGATCAGACCCGGGTCGCCCCGCAGCTCGTCGATCCGGGCAGCGAGCAGGTCTCGGATCGCCTCGCTGATCTCGCCCCGGTGCCGGGCGAGGGCCGCGGCCACGGCGGCAGCGGGGGCGGACCCGTCGTCGTGCCGGGGCAGCGTGCCGCCGAGCTCCTGCACGCGACCACCACCCTGTGACTCCCGCCACCACGACCCTAGCTCCCCGCCCGCGGACGAACCAGGGCCCGCGCTTGGTCCCCCGGGGACGAAGCGGTCCCGGTGTGGTCCGGGTCACGGTGGAACCTCCCCACGACGGAGGTGACCGAGTGCCCCTGCACCCCGAGGCCCAGGCCCTGTTGGACGCGCTGGCCGAGATGGGCAGCCCGCCGTTCGAGTGCATGACGGTGCCGCAGGCCCGCCAGGCGACCGCGGCGTTCCTGGATCTGCAGCCACCGGCCGAGGAGGTCGGCACCGTCTCGGACCGGGCGATCCCGGGGCCGGCGGGTGACATCCCGGTGCGCATCTACGTGCCGGGTCGGGGCGAGCGCAGCGACGGGGCGGGCGGAGCGGGGGAGAAGGTCCGCGGCGTCCTGCTGTACTTCCACGGCGGCGGCTGGGTGATCGGCGACCTCGAGACCGTCGACCGGCCGTGCCGCAGCCTCGCCAACGGCGCGGACGTCGTGGTCGTCTCGGTGGACTACCGGCTCGCCCCCGAGCACCGGCAGCCCGCGGCGTTCGAGGACTGCCTCGCCGCGACCCGGTGGGTCGCCGAGCACGCCGACGAGCTGAACGTCGACCCGACGCGGCTGGCGGTCGGCGGCGACTCGGCGGGCGGCCATCTCGCCGCCGCGGTCTCCCTCCACGCCCGTGATCACGGCGGTCCCGCCATCGCCTTCCAGCTGCTGATCTACCCGGTGACCGACTTCGCGTTCACCACGCCGTCGCACGCCGAGAACGGCGAGGGCTACCTGCTGCAGCGCGCGACGATGCAGTGGTTCTGGGCCCACTACCTCGGCGCCACCGACCCGGACAAGGACCAGACCGTCTTCCCCGCCCGCGCCGCCACGTTCGCCGACCTGCCGCCCGCCTTCGTCGCCACCGCCGAGTTCGACCCGCTGCGCGACGAGGGCGAGGCCTACGCCGCGTCGATGCGCGCGGCCGGCGTCCCCGTCACCGCCACCCGCTACGACGGCATGATCCACGGCTTCCTCTGGACCCTCGGCGCCACGCCGTCGGGGGCCCGGCTCGTGGACGACTCCGTCGCCGCCCTGCGATCCGCCCTGGAGGCGTGAGGAATGACCGTCACCGAGACCCGTCCCGAGACCACCGACCGCGGCGCGGTCGAGCACGTCGACGTGCTCGTCGTGGGAGCCGGTGTCGCCGGCATCGGCGCCGGACACCACCTGCGGGAGAACTTCCCGGACCGCAGCTTCCTCATCCTCGACGCCCACCCCGACCGCGGCGGCACGTGGTGGACCCACCGCTACCCCGGCGCCCGCTCGGACTCCGACCTGTTCACCTACGGCTACCGGCACAAGCCGTGGCGGGGCCCGTCGATCGCCTCGTCGGAGGAGATCCTGAACTACCTCGACGAGGTCATCGACGAGGACCACCTCGCCGACCGGATCCGGTACCGGCACCGGGTCGTCGCCACGAGCTGGTCCTCGGAGCAGAACCGCTGGACCGTCGAGGTGCACCGCGAGGACACCGACGAGACGGTGCGGCTGAGCTGCCACTTCCTGTGGATGTGTCAGGGCTACTACAAGCACGACGAGCCCTACGTCCCGGAGTTCCCGGGCCGCGAGCGCTTCGGCGGGACGATCGTGCACCCGCAGAGCTGGCCCGCGGACCTGGACTGGACCGGGAAGAAGGTCGTCGTCATCGGCTCCGGGGCGACGGCGGCCACCGTCGTGCCGGCGATGGCGGAGACCGCCGAGCACGTGACGATGCTGCAGCGCACGCCGACGTTCATGATCGCGGCGCCGAAGACCCACGAGCTCGCGATCCAGCTCCGCGCCCTCGACATCCCCGAGGAGTGGACCTACGAGATCCTGCGCCGGACCTACATCGAGCAGTTCAACGAGCTGACGCGGCTCTCGGCGGAGGACCCGGACACCGCCCGGCAGTACCTGCTCGAGGAGATGCGCCCGCACCTGCCGGAGGGCTTCGACATCGAGAAGCACTTCAACCCGGCCTACCGGCCCTGGCAGCAGCGGATCGCCCTGCTGCCCGACGGGGACATGTTCGCGACGATCAAGGCGGGCCGCTCCTCCGTCGTCACCGACACCATCGAGACCTTCACCGAGACCGGCATCCGGCTCGCGTCCGGCGAGGAGCTCGAGGCCGACATCATCGTCACGGCCACCGGCTTCAACCTGTCGTGCTTCGGCGACGTCGCCTTCACGGTCGACGGCGAGCCCGTGGACTTCTCCGAGCGGGTCACCTGGCGCGGGATCATGATCGACGGGGTGCCGAACATGGCCTTCGTCTTCGGCTACTTCCGCCACTCCTGGACCCTGCGGGCCGACCTGATCTCCGACCTCGTCACCCGGCTGCTGCAGCACATGGACGACCTCGGGGTCGCGTCCGTGACCCCGGTCGCCGGACCGGACGTCGAGCTCCGGCCCTGGTCGGACCCGGAGAACTTCAACCCCGGCTACGTCATGCGGTCCCAGGACCGGATGTTCAAGCAGGGCGACCGGGCCCCGTGGACCCACATGCACGAGTTCGCCGAGGAGCGGCACACGCTGCCCGCCGCCGATCTCGACGACGGGTCGCTCAAGTACGGCTGATCACGCCTCAGGCGCCGCGGTAGCGTGGCGGCCGTTTCTCGGCGAACGCCGCCGGGCCCTCGACGGCGTCGTCGGTGCGCATCACCGCGAGGAACGCCTCGTGCTCCCGCGCCATCGCGGCCTCGTGGTCCAGCCCGAGCCCGTCGAGGACCCGCTCGCGGGCGGCCCGCACCGCGAGGGGTCCCTTCGCCGCGATCGAGCGGGCCAGCGCGCACGCCGCGGGGACCAGCTCGGCGGGTTCGACCACGCGGTTGACGAGGCCGGAGCGGTACGCCTCGGCGGCGTCGATCGGCTCGCCCGAGAGGATCATCTCCATCGCCAGGCCCAGCGGCACGGCCCGCGGTAGGCGCACCGTGCCGCCCGCGCCCGGGATGATCGCCCACTTCGTCTCGGCGAGCCCGAAGGTCGCGTTCGGCGAGCAGAGCCGGATGTCGCACGCCAGCGCCATCTCCAGACCACCGGCGAGTGCGTGCCCGTTCACGGCGGCGATCAGCGGCTTGTACCGCGTCGTCGCGGTGAAGCCGCCGAAGTTCCACGGGGGGTCCTCGCCCGCGCGGACGGCCTCCCGGTAGGCCGGGATCAGCTTCTTGAGGTCGGCCCCGGCCGAGAACGTGGTGTCGCCGGCGCCGGTGAGCACCGCGACGAGCCGGGCGTCGTCGGCCTCGAAGTCCGCGACGGCGGCCCCGAGGTCCCGCTGGTGCTCCGGGTCGAGCGCGTTGCGCGCCTCCGGGCGGTCGATGGTGATGACGAGGACGCGGTCGTCGTCGGGGTCGGTCTCGACGCGGATCGGCACGGTCGGTGAGCTTGGTCGAGCCCGGGGCGTTCCGGCAATGACGGTTGTGCACGATCGACTCGGGTGTCAGAGTGGTGTGGATCACCAATGATGCTGTGGAGGCCACCACATGAGCACCTCGCTGTACGAGCGTCTGGGCGGGACCTACGCGATCGCGGGCGCGGTCGACGTCCTGGTCGACCGGCTCTTCGAGAACGCCGGCGTCATCGCGAACCCGGGTGTCGCCGAGCACCACGTCGCGCCCAACGGCCCGGGCTACAAGTTCCTCGTCACGGCGTGGTCGATCGAGGCCGCCGGCGGACCGAAGTGCTACCCGGGCCTGGACATGATCGCCGCCCACACCTCGCTGCACATCACCGACGAGCAGTTCAACGCCGTGTCCTTCGAGATCGAGGCCACCCTGCGCTTCCTGGGCGTCCCCGCGGCGGAGACGAAGGAGTTCATGGAGATCATCGAGCACTACCGCCCCGAGGTCGTCCAGCAGGCGAAGGTCGACCAGGTCGGCACGCTGGAGCCCGCCGTCGCGTGAGCCCGCGATGAGTGAGGAGGCGCTCGACGTCGACCTGCAGCGGGCCTCGGCCGCGTGGCCGCGCCCGGTGCGGGTCGACCTCGTCCCGCCCGACCCCGGCTGGCCCGCCGAGGCCGCCCGGTGGGCCGGCCGCCTCGCGGGCGTGGGGGAGGTCCACCACGTCGGGGCGACCGCGGTGCCGGACCTGCCCGCGGTCGCGCAGGTCGACCTCCTCGTCCTGGTCCCCGGGGCGGGTCCCGACGACGAGGCGGTGCGGATCGCCCTCGAGGCCCGCGATCTCGTCGACCGCGGCGCCGGGACGTGGCGCCGCGGTCGCCGTCCCGACGACGCCACGTGCCCGACCGCCGTCGAGGTCCGCCTGCTGCGCCGTGACGACCCGGCCGTCGAGCCGGTGCTCCGGTTCCGGGACCTGCTGCGCACCGACCCGCAGGCCGCGCGTCGCTACACCGACGTCCGCCGCGGCCTCGTCGGGGACCACCGCGACCTCGCCGTCTACCGCCGCGCCAAGGGGCCGGTGATCGCGGCACTGCTCCGCGGCTGAGGCGGCCCGTTCCCCGCGGGGACCCCCATGTGCGACCGGATCCGGACGACCCGGTCGGACGGGAACGGTCGACGCTCCGGCGCCGGTACCGCGTCCGCGGGAAGCGTGGTGTGTACCGCGCGGCGCCCGGGACGACCGGACCCGCCGTCGGGCAGGTCACAGGCCGTGCGCGGGCCGTCAAGAGGACCGGGCCCGGCGTCAACGACGTGTCAACGGCCGCGTACCCCGACCGGGCCCGACGCAGGGTGGCGTCCGCACGGCGGCCCCACCTCGGGCGGACCGCCTCGATCGAGAACGGACGGCGGACGTGGCGGACCTCCTCTACGTGGGCCTGGTGATCGTGCTCTTCGCGATCCTGGCGCTCGCGGCGCGCGGACTGGAGCGGTTGTGAGCGGGGTGGCCGGCGACGTCGTCGGCGGGCTCGTCGCCCTCGGGCTGCTGCTCTACCTCGTCGTGTCCCTGCTGCGCCCCGAGTGGTTCTGATGTCGGACACCGCAGCCGGGCTGCTGCAACTCCTCGTCCTCCTGGTGCTGCTTGCGGCCGCCTGGCGCCCCCTGGGCGACTGGATGGCGCGCGTGTACACCGCGGAGGGGCACTGGCGGGTCGAGCGGGCGATCTACCGGGTCGGCCGCGTCGACCCCGACTCCGACCAGCGCGCCGGCACCTACGCGCTGGCGATCCTCGCGGTCTCGTTCGTCGGTGTGCTGCTCGTCTACCTGATCCAGCGGGTGCAGGGGTTCCTGCCGCTGGACGGCACCGCGGGCGGTGACAGCAAGGGCGCGGTGGACCCGTCGGTCGCGTTCAACACGGCGATCTCCTTCGTCACGAACACGAACTGGCAGTCCTACGTCCCCGAGACGACCATGGGCCACGTCGCCAACGCGGCGGCGCTCGCCGTCCAGAACTTCGTGTCCGCGGCGGTCGGCATGGCCGTCGCGGTCGCCCTGGTGCGCGGCTTCCTCCGCTCCCGCAGCGGGCGCATCGGCAACGCCTGGGTCGACCTCGTCCGCGGCACCGTCCGCGTCCTCGTACCCCTGTCGGTCGTGCTCGCGATCGTGCTCGTCGCGTGCGGCGTGGTGATGAGCTTCCGCACCGGCATCACCCTCACCGCGGCCGACGGCAGCACGCACGCCGCCGCGATCGGCCCGGTCGCCTCGCAGGAGTCGATCAAGGAACTGGGCACCAACGGAGGCGGCATCCTCAACGCCAACTCCGCGCACCCGTTCGAGAACCCCAACGGTGGCACGAACGTCCTCGAGATCCTCGCGATGCTGCTCATCCCGGTGGCGCTCACGCGGACCTTCGGTCGCATGGTCGGCGACATGCGCCAGGGCGTCTCGCTCCTGGCCGTCATGACGATCCTGTGGGGCGGCATGCTCGCCGTCATCTGGGCCGCCGAGGCGCACGCCCCCGCCGTGACCGGCGGCGGGATGGAGGGCAAGGAGACCCGCTTCGGGATCCCGTCGTCGGCCCTCTTCGCCGACAGCACCACCGGGACCTCGACCGGCGCGGTGAACTCGCTGCACGACTCCTACACCGCGTTCGGTGGTGGCGGGACGCTGCTGAACATGCTGTTCGGCGAGGTCAGCCCCGGCGGCGTCGGGACCGGGCTCTACTCGATCCTCGTCATCGCGATCATCGCCGTGTTCCTCGCCGGCCTCATGGTCGGCCGGACCCCGGAGCTGCTCGGGAAGTCGCTCGGGCGTCGGGAGGTCACCTGCGCGGCGATCGTCGTGCTGGTGATGCCGGCACTGGTCCTGCTCGGCACGGGTGCCGCAGTGGTCCTGCCCGGCACGTCCGACGCCCTGACCAACGCCGGCCCGCACGGCCTGTCCGAGGTCTTCTACGCGTTCGCCTCCGCCGCCAACAACAACGGCTCGGCGTTCGGCGGGCTCACGGTCACCTCGCCGTTCTTCCAGATCGCGCTCGGCGCCGCGATGCTCTTCGGCCGCTTCCTGCCGATCCTCGCGGTGATCGCCCTCGCCGGTCTGCTCTCCGCGCAGCCCCGCCGCGAGGCGTCCGCCGGGACGCTGCGCACCGGCACGCCGCTGTTCGCGGGCCTCGTCACCGCGACGGTCCTGCTCGTCAGCGCGATCACCTTCCTGCCCGCCCTGGCCCTCAGCCCCGTCGCCGAGGGCCTCACGGCGACCGCCCAGATCGGAGTGCACCAGTGACCTCCTCGGTCCTCACCCCGCCCTCCGGCACGGACACCCCGCCGGAACGCCGGCAGTCCGGCGGCCGGGCCGTCGCGGCCGGCGCCTTCCGGCCCCGGGCCCTGCTCGAGGCCACGCCCCTGGCGCTGCGCAAGTTCGACCCGCGCGTGCAGCTGCGCAACCCGGTCATGTTCGTGGTGTGGATCGGTTCGGTCCTCGTCACGGTGGCCGCGATCGTCGACCCGAGCGTCTTCGCGTGGCTGGTCGCCGTCTGGCTGTGGTTCACGGTGCTGTTCGCCAACCTCGCCGAGGCCGTCGCCGAGGGCCGCGGCAAGGCGCAGGCCGACGCGCTGCGCCGCACCCGGACCGGCACCGTGGCCCGTCGTGAGGACGGCAGCGAGGTGCCGGCGACCGAGCTGCGTCCCGGCGACCGGGTGGTCGTCGAGGCCGGCATGACGATCCCCGGCGACGGCGACGTCGTCGAGGGCATCGCGACCGTCGACGAGTCCGCGATCACCGGTGAGTCCGCGCCCGTCATCCGCGAGTCCGGCGGCGACCGGTCCGCGGTCACCGGCGGCACCACCGTGCTCTCCGACCGCATCGTCGTCGCCGTGACGGCCAAGCCCGGCGAGTCCTTCGTCGACCGCATGATCGCCCTGGTGGAGGGCGCCCAGCGACAGAAGACGCCGAACGAGATCGCCCTGTCGATCCTGCTGTCGGCCCTGACGATCGTCTTCCTGCTCGCGGTGGTCACGCTGCAGCCGATGGCCATCTACTCCGGCTCGCCGCAGTCGTTGGTCGTGCTCGTCGCCCTGCTGGTCTGCCTCATCCCGACCACCATCGGCGCGCTGCTCTCGGCCATCGGCATCGCCGGCATGGACCGGCTGGTGCAGCGCAACGTGCTCGCCACCTCCGGGCGGGCGGTCGAGGCCGCCGGGGACGTCTCGACGCTGCTGCTCGACAAGACCGGCACCATCACCTACGGCAACCGGCGCGCCACCGAGCTGCACGCGGTCGGCGTTCCCGACGCCGAGCTCGCGCGGCTCGCGCGGCTGGCCTCGCTCGCCGACGGCACGCCCGAGGGCCGGTCGGTCGTCGAGCTCTGCGCGGAGCGGTTCGGCCTGCCCGCCGAGGCGTCCGCGGACGAGGCCCGGGCGGAGTTCGTGCCGTTCTCGGCCACGACCCGCATGTCCGGGGTGGACGTCGCGGGCCCCGACGGGACCACCGTCGCCGTCCGGAAGGGCGCGGTCGCCTCGGTCCTCGCGTGGCTCGACGAGCACGGCGGGGTCGACCCCGACGAGCACGAGCGCGTCCGGGGCATCGCCGACGAGATCTCCGGGCGCGGCGGCACCCCGCTGGTGTGCGGGCAGGTCACGGGGTCGACCGCGCTGCTCGGCGGCGCGATCGAGCTGTCCGACGTGGTCAAGCCCGGGATCGCCGAGCGCTTCGCCGACCTGCGGGCCATGGGCATCCGCACCGTGATGGTCACCGGGGACAACCCGGTGACCGCGCGGGCCATCGGCGAGCAGGCCGGCGTGGACGAGGTGCTCGCCGAGGCCACGCCGGAGGACAAGCTGGCGCTGATCCGGCGCGAGCAGCGGGGCGGGCGCCTCGTCGCGATGACGGGCGACGGCACCAACGACGCCCCCGCGCTGGCCCAGGCCGACGTCGGCGTCGCGATGAACACCGGCACCACGGCCGCGAAGGAGGCCGGGTCGATGGTCGACCTGGACTCCGACCCGACCAAGCTCATCGGCATCGTCGAGGTGGGCAAGCAGCTGCTGGTCACCCGCGGGGCGCTCACCACCTTCTCGGTGGCCAACGACCTGGCGAAGTACTTCGCGATCCTGCCCGCCATGTTCGCCGCGCTGTACCCGCAGCTCGGCCTGCTCAACGTCATGGGCCTGGCGACCCCGGAGTCGGCGATCCTCTCCGCGGTCGTGTTCAACGCGCTGATCATCGTCGCGCTCATCCCGCTGGCCCTGCGCGGTGTGCGCTTCCGGCCGGTGAGCTCCGAGCAGATGCTGCGGCGCAACCTGCTGATCTACGGGGTGGGCGGCGTCGTCGTGCCGTTCCTCGCCATCCCGCTCATCGACCTCGTCGTCCGGCTGATCCCGGGGATCGGGTGAATCACGTGACCACCACTCTGGACCACGGCTCCGAGGCCGCGCCCGACGCGACCGAGGAGGCGACCCGGACCCCCGTCCTGCGGGGGCTCGTCCGCCAGCTCGGACCGGCGCTGCGCCTCATGCTCGTCGCGACCGTCCTGCTCGGCGTCGTCTACCCCGCCGTCGTGTGGGGGATCAGCCGGATGCCGGGCCTGTCCGGCCCGGCCGAGGGCTCGGTGTCCGCGTCCGGGTCCGCGTCGCTCATCGGCATCGACCCGGTCCCGGCCGACCCGGGTGCCGACCCCTGGTTCCACCTGCGACCCTCGGCGTCGGCCCCGGCGTCGGCGACGGCGGGCCTGGGCCCGGCCGACCCGTCGACCTCCGGCGGGTCGAACCTCGCCACGACGGCGGACAAGCTCGCCCAGGCGGTCGCCCAGCGGCGCTCCGCCATCGCGGGCCGGGAGGGCGTGTCTCCCGCCGCGGTGCCCGACGACGCCGTCACCGCGTCGGCCTCGGGGCTCGACCCGGACATCAGCCCGGCCTACGCGGCGCTGCAGGTGCCGCGGGTCGCGCGGGTGACCGGGCTGGCGCCCGCGCAGGTCGAGGCGCTCGTCGCCGACGCCACCCACGGCCGCGCGCTGGGCGTGTTCGGCGAGCCCACGGTGGACACCTCGGAGCTGAACGCGGCGCTCGCGGCCACCCGACCGGGGCTTCGGTAATCGAGGTCGTCGGGGGGTCGGTCCATGATGGACGACGTGGAGGACACGTCGCAGCGCTACGACTCCCGGCCCGCGGGCCGGGAGTCGGTGCGCAGCGACCCCGCCCGCGGTGAGCTGCGCATCCACCTGGGCGCCGCACCCGGCGTCGGGAAGACGTACGCGGCGCTGTGCGAGGCGCGGCGGCGGCAGGACCGGGGGACCGACGTCGTGGTCGGGCTCGTCGAGACGCACGGACGCGCCCGGACGGCCGACCTGCTGGAAGGCCTGGAGGTCCTGCCGCGGCGCACCGTCACCCACCGGGGCACCGCGCTCTCCGAGCTCGACGTCGAGGCCGTGCTCGCCCGGGCGCCCGAGGTGGTGGTCGTCGACGAGCTGGCGCACACCAACGCCCCCGGCAGTCGGCACGCGCGCCGGTACGAGGACGTCGAGGAACTGCTCGCGGCGGGCATCGACGTCATCTCGACGGTGAACGTGCAGCACCTCGAGTCGCTGCACGACGTCGTCGAGCGCATCACCGGCACGCGCCAGCAGGAGACCGTCCCGGACGAGGTGGTGCGCGCCGCCGAGCAGGTGGAGCTGGTCGACATCACGCCGGAGGCGCTCCGCCGGCGCCTCGCGCACGGGAACGTCTACCCGGCCGAGCGGATCGACGCGTCCCTGGCGCACTACTTCCGCACCGGGAACCTCATCGCGCTGCGCGAGCTCGCCCTGCTGTGGGTGGCCGACCAGGTGGACGTCGCGCTGCGCCGCTACCGCGCCGACGAGCAGATCGACGAGGTGTGGGAGGCCCGCGAGCGGGTGGTCGTCGCGGTCACCGGCGGGCCGGAGAGCCTCACGGTGTTGCGGCGGGCGGCGCGGATCGCGCGGCGCGCCGGCGCGGCCGACCTGCTGTGCGTCCAGGTCCTGCGCGGGGACGGGGTCGCCACGCGCGACACCGGGCGGGGCCGCGACCTGCGCCGCCTCGCCAAGGAGGTCGGCGCGTCCTTCCACACCGTGGTCGGCGACGACGTGGCCACCGCGCTGCTCGACTTCGCCCGCGGGGCGAACGCCACCCAGCTCGTGCTCGGCACGTCCCGCCGCTCCCGTCTCGCCCGCCTGGTCGACCCGGGGATCGGCGCCCGGGCGATCGCGGCCTCGGGGGCCATCGACGTCCACCTCGTCTCCCACGTCGACACGCCCGACGACGGGCCGGCGGACGGCGACGGCGGGTGGTGGCCGCGCCTCGAGCGGCTGCTGCGCGGCCGACGCGCGATCCGCGGGTGGCCCGCCGCGATCGTGCTCCCGGTCCTCGCCACGGGCTTCGGCTGGCTGTTCCCGGGTGTCGGGCTGTCCACCGACACGGTCGCCTTCTTCCTCGCCACGGTGATCACCGCGGTCATCGGCGGTCTCGTGCCCGCGGTGGTGGCCGCCCTGTTCGGCGGAGCGCTGCTCAACTACTTCTTCACCCCGCCGCTGTACTCGTTCACCGTCGGCCGGTTCGAGGACCTCGTCGCGGTGACCACGATGCTGCTCATCGCGATCCTCGTCGCCGCGGTGGTCGACCGCGCCGATCGCCGGGCCGCCCAGGCCGCGCAGGCCCGCGCCGAAGCGACCCTGCTCGCGTCGTTCGCCCGGGTCGTGATCTCCCGGTCGGACCCGCTGCCGCGCCTGCTCGACCGGGTGCGCGAGGCGTTCGGGTTCAGCTCGGTCGCGGTCCTGGAGCGGGGCCCGAAGTCGTCGTGGCGGGTCATCGCGCGGGTGCCCGAGGGGGTGTCCGCGGCCGACGCGGACCGAGCGGCCGACGGCGGGGACCCGGCCGACGGCGGGGACCCGGCCGACGCCGACGCCGACGTCGAGATCGACGAGGGGTCCCACCTCGTCGGGTGCGGGCGCACCCTGACGGCCGCCGAGAACCGGCTGTTCGCCGCGGTCGCGGGTCCCGCCCTGCTGGCGCTGCGGAACCGCCGGATCAGCGCCGAGGCGGTCGACGCGGCCCGGCGCGCGGAGGCGAGCGGCCTGCGCACGGCGCTGCTCTCCGCCGTCGGCCACGACCTGCGGACGCCGCTGTCGGCGATCAAGGCGGCCGTGTCGAGCCTGCGGGACCCCGAGCTGGCGCTCGGGCCCGAGGACTCCGAGGAGCTGCTCGCCACCGTGGAGGAGTCCGGTGACCGCCTGGTCGCCCTCGTCGACAACCTGCTGGACTCCTCGCGCCTGGCCACCGGAGCGGTCACCCCGTACCGCATCACCGTGGGGGTGGCCGAGATCGTCGACGCCGCCGTGGCCGCCCTGCCCACCGCCGAGATCCGCGGCCGGGTCGAGATCACGCCGTCCCCGCCCGGCGAGTCCGACGAGGTGGTGACCGACCCGGGCCTGGCGGAACGCATCATCGCGAACCTGGTGGACAACGCCATGCGGCACGGGGGCGACGGCCCCGTGTCGCTGCGGACCAGCGCGCACGCCGACCGGGTCGAGCTGCGGGTCGTCGACCGGGGGCCCGGCGTGGCCCGGGACGCGGAGCTGTTCACCGCGTTCCAGCACCTCGGTGACCACGACTCCAACGGCACCTCCGGCGGCCTGGGTCTCGGGCTGCACGTGGCCCGCGGTTTCGCCCGCGCGATGGGCGGCACCCTCGAGCCCGAGGAGACCCCCGGGGGCGGGCTGACCATGGTGCTGTCGCTGCCGCGTGCCGGCGCCCCGCTGCCGAGTCGGCCCGTCGTCGCGGGGGCGGCGTCGTGAGCCGGGTCCTCGTCGTCGACGACGACCCCCACCTGCTGCGGACGCTGCGGATCAACCTCACCGCCCACGGGCACACCGTGGTCCCGGTGGCCACCGGGGCGGGCGCCCTGCGCGCGGCCGCCGACCGGCCCGCGCCCGACGTCGTCGTGCTCGACCTCGGCCTGCCCGACATCCCGGGCCTCGAGGTGCTCGAGGGGATCCGGGGCTGGAGCGCGATGCCGGTGATCGTCCTGTCGGCGCGCACCGACGCGGGCGACAAGGTGGCCGCGCTCGACGGCGGCGCCGACGACTACGTGACCAAGCCGTTCGGGATGCCGGAGCTGCTCGCCCGCATCCGCGCTGCGGTGCGCCGGGCGGCGACGGTGCCGGGGGAGGGGGAGCCGCGCGTCGCCACCCCCGACTTCGAGGTCGACCTCGTCGCGAAGAAGGTCGTGCGCGGCGGGGTCGAGGTGCACCTGTCGCCCACCGAGTGGGGCGTGCTGGAGCACCTCGTGCGGCACCCGGGGATGCTCGTCACCCAGCAGCAGCTGCTGCAGGAGGTGTGGGGCCCGCAGTACGGCACGGAGGGGCACTACCTGCGCGTCTACCTCGGGCACCTGCGCCGCAAGCTGGAGCCCGACCCGTCCCGGCCGCGGTACCTCATCACCGAGCCCGGCCGGGGGTACCGGTTCGAGCCCGCCGGCTGAACCGTTCCCGGCCCCTGCCCGCCCGGCCGCGGATCGGGTTCGATGGACGGGGACGGAAGGTGGCGACGATGCCCGTGACGGCGGCCGGTGAGGTCGAGCGGACGTTCGAGGTGGCCGGGGCCGAGGTCCTCGACGGCGCCGACGTGGCCCGGGTGCTGGGCCACCACGTCCCGGCCGAGCCGGTCGAACGGCTGCAGGAGGCCGTCTACTTCGACACCGCCGACCTGGCCCTGCACGGCGACCGCGTCACCCTCCGGCGACGCACCGGCGGTCCCGACGACGGGTGGCACGTCAAGCTGCCCGCGGCCGGCGACCGTCGCGAGGAGCTGCACGCCCCGCTCACCCCCGCCGGATCCGCCCCGCCGCCCGACGTCACGGCCCTGGTCCGGGCCGCCGCGCGGGGCCGGCCGCTCGGGCCGGTGGCCGAGCTGATGACCCGCCGTCGGGCGTGGGAGGCGACGGACGCGGCGGGGCAGCGGGTGGCGGAGCTGGTGGTCGACCAGGTCACGGCCCGCACCGGGGCGGGGGGCGAGGCGATGCAGGCCTGGCAGGAGATCGAGGTCGAGGTCGGGCCGGCCGCTCCGGAGGGCTACCTCGACGTCGTGGAGGAGCGGCTCGCGGCACGGGGGATCCGGCGGTCGCCGAGCGCCTCGAAGGTCGGCCGCGTCCTCGGCGAGCGGCCCGCCCCGCGGCTCCCGGACGAGGACACGGCCGCCGGCGTGGTGCTGCGCTACCTGGCCGAGCACGGCCGCACGCTGCGCGGCTGGGACCCGCTGGTCCGGCTCGACCGCGAGGACGCGGTGCACCAGATGCGGGTGTCGGCGCGCCGGCTGCGCAGTGCGCTGCAGGGCTTCGGGCGCGTGCTCGACCGCGAGCGCACCCGCGCCCTCACCGACGAGCTGCGCTGGCTCGCCGGCGAGCTCGCCCCGGCCCGCGACACCGAGGTGATGCTGGCACGGCTGCAGGACATGCTCGCCGCGCTGCCGCCCACGCTCGTCGTCGGGCCGGTCGCCGCCGAGGTGGCGCAGGCGTTCGCCCGTCGCGGTGCCGCAGCCCGCGGGCGGGTGCTCGCCGCGCTGGACTCCAAGCGCTACGTCGCGGTGCTGCGGGCCCTCGACGCGCTGCTCGCCGACCCGCCGCTGACCGCCCGGGCGCCGCGCGTCGCCCGGGAGGTCCTGCCGCGCGAGGTCGACCGCGCGCACCGGAAGGTGGTGGTCGCGATGGCGGCCGCCGACGGGGTCCCGCGCGGCCCGGAGCGCGACGCGGCCCTGCACGAGACGCGCAAGAAGGCCAAGCGGCTGCGGTACGCGACGGAGGTCGCGGAGCCGGCGCTCGGCGACCCGGCCCGCCGGCTGCGGCGCCGGATGAAGGACGTCCAGGAACTGCTCGGCGTGCACCAGGACTCGGTGGTCACCCGCGCGACCCTGCTCGAGCTCGCCGGCGGCGGGCCGGGCCCGCGGGAGGTCACCCACGACTTCACCCTGGGGATGCTCCACGCCGCCGAGGTCGAGCGGGCGCACGAGGTGGAGGAGATGTTGCCCGCCGTCTGGGCGACGGTGCCGGCTCCAGGGCAGTGACGGGGTGGTGGCCGTCCGCCGGGGTCGCGTCAGTCCGGGAGGGGCCCGGAGCGGCGGGGGATCGCAGCGGTCCGGTCCGCCGCCGGCCACCGGACGCCCGTCACGTGATCGGCCGCGGGGGAGAGCAGGAAGCGCACGGCGTGGGCCGTGTCGTCGGGCCCCTGACCGTCGCTGACCGAGTTCACCCGCACCCCGTCGTCCGCGAGCCATTCCGCGAGGCCCGCCGTCCGGTCGGCGTCGCCCCCCACGATCACGACGGCGGCGTGGGGCGACGCCCGCAGCGGCGCCCGGGCGGCGCGCAGGACGGGGACGGTGGCGGCCTCGGTGCGCGCGACGGTGACGATCCCGTCGAGGAGCCCGCGGTCGGCCACCACCCCGGTCACGACGTCGCGGACCGTCTCCTCGCACGCGTCGACCGACAGCCGCCGGAACGACACGCGGCCGAGGGGGCCGCCGTGGCGGCGGGCCGACTCCTGGGCGGCGTCCCCGTCCTCGTCGAGGATCTCCACGGTCGCGCCGTCGGTGACGAGGGCGTCCACGATCGCGGACCCGGTCCCGCCGGCCCCCCCGACGACGAGCAGCACCCGCCCGTCCAAGTCCCCCATGGCCCTGCTCCGTTCCCGTGCTCGGATGCACGGTCGCGATGCGTGAGCGGCTGAACCTAGGCCGCAGGACACCGGGCCGCTATGCCCCGAGCGCACGTGCTGTCCCCTCGACGAACACTTTGCCTCATGCTTGCGTGAGGGGCCACCCGGACACCCTCTTGCTGCGGGCCGGGGCGAAAGTCCTGGTCTTCGACGTCGTCAGGCCCAGGCGGACCAGGCTCTCGGCCGTCGTCACGGCCGCCGCCACCCCGTCGACCACGGGGACCCCGGTGCGCTCGCGCACCTGCTCGTCGAGTCCGGCCAGGCCCCCGCAGCCGAGCACGATCACCTCGGCGCCGTCGTCACGCACCGCGACGGCGGCCTGCTCCGCCACGGCCGCCGCCGCGGCGTCCGGATCCCGTTCGAGGTCGAGGACCCCCATCCCCGAGGCGCGCACCGAGGCGCACCGCCGGTCGAGCCCGGCGAGCAGGAGTCGGTCCTCGATGAGGGGGACGGTCCGGTCGAGGGAGGTGACCACCGAGTACCGGCGGCCGAGGAAGGTCGCCGTGGTGGCCGCGGCCTCGGTGATGTCGACGACGGGGACGGTCAGGGCCTCCTGCAGGGCCTCCCGGCCGTGCTCGCCGAAGCCGGCCTGGACCACGGCGTCGTAGGGGCCGCGGTGTCGCAGGACGGCGTCGAGGACGCCGACCGCCGCGAGGTGACTCTCGACGTTGCCCTCGACGGACTCGGCCCCGAACCACGGCGTCACCCCGACGATCTCGGTGCCGGGAGCGGCCACCGCCGCGGCCGCCCGGGCGATGCCGTCGGTGACGGCGGCCGTGGTGTTCACGTTGACGACGAGGATGCGCACGCCGATCACTGTGCTCGTTGCGGGCACGTTCCCCGTGTGAGGATCGTGTGACGCTTTCGGAGATCCCCGTGGTCGGCCGGGACGGTCGACCTAGCGTCCCCCGGCAGAGGCCCCGGGGAGGACCGCGATGACCGAGCAGATGCGAGCAGGTCACGACGACCTGGTGGAAGCGGCCGGTTCCCCGGTCGCCGACGGGTACGACCCGCGACTGACCAACGAGGACCTGGCCCCGCTGCGGGAGCAGACCTGGTCGTCGTACAACTTCTTCGCGTTCTGGATGAGCGACGTCCACTCCGTCGGCGGCTACCTGACGGCGGGCTCCCTCTTCGCCCTGGGCCTCGCCGCGTGGCAGGTGCTCGTGGCCCTGCTCGTCGGGATCGGGATCGTCTACCTGCTCTGCAACCTCGTCGCGCGGCCCTCGCAGGCCACCGGGACGCCGTACCCGGTGGTCTGCCGGTCGGCCTTCGGCGTGCTCGGGGCGAACGTCCCGGCCGTCATCCGCGGCCTCATCGCCGTGGCCTGGTACGGCATCCAGACCTACCTCGCCTCGGCGTCGCTCGTCGTCGTGGCCCTCAAGCTCTGGCCCGGGCTCGCGCCCTACGCGGACAACTCGACGGGGTTCACGGGCCTGTCGACCGTCGGGTGGGTGGCCTTCGCGGTGATGTGGGTGCTGCAGGCCGTCGTGTTCTGGAAGGGCATGGAGGCGATCCGGCGCTTCATCGACTTCTGCGGGCCCGCCGTCTACGTCGTGATGTTCCTGCTGGCGGGCTACCTCGTCCTGCGGGCCGGGTGGTCGTCGATCGACCTCAACCTCTCGGCGAACGTGGTCAGCGGCTGGGCGGTGCTGCCGCTGATGGCGACCGCGGTGGCCCTCGTCGTCTCCTACTTCTCCGGACCGATGCTCAACTACGGCGACTTCTCGCGGTACGGGAAGAGCTTCGCGGCCGTGAAGCGGGGCAACTTCCTCGGGCTGCCGGTCAACTTCCTCGTGTTCGCCCTGCTCGTGGTGGTGACGGCGGCCGCGACCCGGCCGGTGTTCGGCGAGCTGATCGACGACCCGGTGCAGACGGTGGCGCGCCTGGACTCGACGACCGCCGTGGTGCTGGGCGCGCTCACCTTCATGATCGCGACGATCGGCATCAACATCGTCGCGAACTTCGTCTCGCCCGCGTTCGACTTCTCCAACGTCGCGCCGCAGCGCATCAGCTGGCGCACCGGCGGCATGATCGCGGCCGTCGGGTCGGTGCTGCTCACGCCCTGGAACCTGTACTCGAGTCCCGACGTCATCCACTACACGCTCGACACGCTCGGGGCCGTCATCGGTCCGCTCTACGGGGTGCTCATCGCCGACTACTTCCTGGTGAAGCGGCAGCGCATCGACGTCGACGCGATGTACACGCTCGACCCCGCGGGTCGCTACCACTTCCGCGGCGGCTACAACCCGGTGGCGATCGGGGCCACGGCCCTCGGCGCGGTGGGCGCGCTGCTGCTGGTGCTCCTCGGGTCGTCGGACGTCGCCGCGTTCTCCTGGTTCGTGGGCGCCGGCGTCGCGTTCGCCGCCCACCTCCTGGGCAGCCGCCGGGCCACGGAGGTCAGCGACCCGGCTCGATGACGACGACCTCCCCGGGAACGGGCGGGGCGGCGAGCGCGGCCGGGGCCGCGTCGAGACCGATGCGGCGGGTGACCAGACCGGCGGGATCGAGCCGCCCCGACGTCACGAGGGCCATGAGCGCCGGGTAGTCGGCGGCGGCCATGCCGTGACTGCCCAGCACCGCGAGCTCGCGGGCGATCATCGCGGGCACCGGGACCACCGGGTCGGCGGCGAGCAGCCCGACCTGCACGACCGTGCCCTGCCGGCGCAGGGCACGCAGGCCCGTCGTCAGGGACTCCGCGCGCCCGGCGGCCTCGATCGCGACGGTGAACCCGCCGTCGGGGACCTCCGCGGGGTCGAGCGCGGTCGCGGCCCCCAGTGCGAGTGCGCGGTCGCGCGCGGCGGGGGAGGGGTCGGCGGCGGCGACCTCCGCGCCGAGGACCCCCGCCACGAGCACCGCCGCGAGGCCCACGCCGCCCGCACCGAGCACGAGCACCCGGTCGCCGGGCCCGACCCGGGCACGGTCGACGACCGCCCGGTACGCCGTGGCCACGCGGCACCCGAGCAGGGCCGCGCCCCCGGCGTCGAGATCGTCGGGGACGGCGACGAGGTTCGCGTCCGCGTGGCGAAGGGCCACGAGCTCGGCGAACGAGCCGTCGTGGGTGAAGCCGGGCTGCTCCTGGTCGGGGCAGACCTGCGCCTGCCCGGCCGCGCACTCCGCGCAGTGCCCGCAGCCCTCGACGAACGGGGTGAGCACCCGGTCGCCCTCCCGGACCCGATGCACCCGCGAACCGACCGCGACCACCCGCCCCACCAGCTCGTGGCCCGGCACCAGCGGCAGCACCACCCCGTCGTCGTGGCCCCGCCACGCGAAGCGGTCGCTCGCGCAGAGGCCCGTCGCCTCCACCGCGACGACGACGCCGTCGGGGTCGGGCGCCGGGTCCGGCCGCTCGACGACGGCGGGTTCGGACCCGAACTCGGTGATCACCACGGCTCGCACGCCGGACATTGTCGTGGGTCGGTGGCAGCATCACGCGCGACGAGGGACCCAGCCTGATCCCATCACACCGGAGGAGCCGCCCGTGTCCGTCCTGTCCGCGTTCGCCGAGGCGATGCGCTCCGGCGCGGTCGAGGTCGTCGACCTCACGACGCCGCTGCAGTCCTCGACGCCGATCCTGGAGCTGCCCGCACCGTTCGCGAACACCTCGCGGTTCCGGCTCGAGGAGCTCTCGCGCTACGACGACCGCGGGCCCGCCTGGTACTGGAACGACATCCACACCGGCGAGCACACCGGCACTCACCTCGACGCGCCGAACCACTGGGTCACGGGGCGCGAGGGGCCCGACGTCTCGCAGGCGCCGATGCGCACCCTCGTCGCGCCCGTCGTCGTCATCGACCGGACCGCCGAGGTGGCCGCCGATCCGGACCACCTGCTCGAGGTGTCCGACCTCGAGGCATGGCAGGCGGAGCACGGTCCGCTGCCCGACGGCGGGTGGCTCCTCTACCGCACGGGCTGGGAGGTGCGGGGCGCCACGCAGGAGGAGTTCGTCAACGCCGACGAGGCCGGGCCGCACACCCCCGGTGTCTCCGCGGCGTGCGCCCGGTGGATCGCCGAGGAGTCGCCGCTCGGCGGGTTCGGGGTGGAGACCGTCGGCACCGACGCGGGCGCGGCCGGGGGCTTCGACCCGCCGTTCGCCTGCCACCACTTCCTCATGGGCGCCCACAAGTGGGGCCTGACGAGCCTGCGCAACCTCGCGCGGGTCCCGACGACGGGTGCGGTCCTGGTGGTCTGTCCGCTCCCGATCGTCGGCGGGTCCGGGTCGCCCGCGCGGGTGCTGGCGCTGGTGGAGCACGCGTGAGGACGGTCGCCGAGCAGGTGGGGACGCTGCTCGCCGACCTCGGCGTCGGGCACGCGTTCGGGGTGGTCGGGAGCGGCAACCTCCACGTCACCAACGCGCTGCGGGCGGCCGGGGTCGCCTACACCGCGGCGCGGCACGAGGGCGGGGCCGCGACCATGGCCGACGCCTACGCCCGCACCTCCGGCGAGGTGGGCGTGGTCAGCCTCCACCAGGGCTGCGGGCTCACGAACGCACTGACCGGGATCACCGAGGCCGCGAAGTCGCGCACCCCGCTGCTGGTGCTCGCCGCCGACACCGCGGGCCACGACGTGCGGTCGAACTTCCGTGTCGACCAGGACGCGCTCGCCCGGGCGGTCGGGGCCGTGCCGGAGCGGGTCCACACCGCGGCCTCGGCGGCGGCCGACGTCGTGCGCGCGTACGGCATCTGCCGGGACCAGCGGCGGACGGTGGTGCTCGATCTCCCGCTCGACGTCCAGGCGGCCGCCGCGGTCGACGTGCCGGTGCCGTCCCGGACGACCTGGGGCCCGCCCGCGCCGGACGCGGACTCGGTGGTCGACCTCGCCGGCCTGCTCGACACGGCCGAGCGGCCGGTGTTCGTGGCGGGGCGCGGGGCCCGCGGCGCGCGCGCCGAACTGGAGGCGCTGGCCGATCGCTGCGGGGCGCTGCTCGCCACGTCGGCGGTGGCGCACGGCCTGTTCACCGGCTCGCCCTGGTCGGTCGGCATCTCGGGCGGCTTCGCCACGCCGCTGGCCGCCGAGCTCATCGCCGACGCCGACGTGATCGTGGCCTGGGGAGCGTCGCTCACCGCGTGGACCACGCGGCACGGCGAGCTGACGGCCGGGGCCACGCTCGTCCAGGTCGACGACACGCCGGCGGCGCTCGGGGCGCAGCGGCCGGTCACGCTCGGGGTGCTGGGCGACGTGGCGGCGACCGCGCGGGAGACGCTGACGGTCGTCGACGAGCAGGAGGGCTACCGCACGGCGGCCGTCGCGGAGCGGCTGCGGACCGACGCCCGCCACGTCGCGCCCGCCGAGGTGGTGGCGGAGCGGATCGACCCCCGCGTCCTGTCCGCCGCGCTCGACGAGGTGCTGCCGACCGAGCGGACGGTCGCCGTCGACTCCGGCAACTTCATGGGCTACCCGGCGGGCTACCTCCGCGTGCCCGACGAGGCCGGGTTCTGCTTCACCCAGGGCTTCCAGTCGATCGGCCTCGGGCTCTCGACGGCGATCGGGGCCGCGCTCGCCCGGCCCGACCGGGTGCCGGTCGCCGCGTGCGGGGACGGCGGGTTCCTCATGGGCATCTCGGAGCTGGAGACGGCGGTCCGGCTCGGGCTGGGCCTCGTCGTCGTGGTCTACGACGACGCCGGGTACGGCGCCGAGTTCCACCACTTCACCGACGCCGACCACGGCGCCGTCCGCTTCCCCGACGCCGACCTCGCCGCGATCGCGCGGGGCCACGGCTGCGAGGCCACGGTGGTGCGGTCCACCCACGACCTCGCCGTGCTGCGGGACTGGCTGGCCGGGCCGCGGGACCGACCGGTGCTGCTCGACGCGAAGGTGACCTCGGACGCACCGGCCTGGTGGTTGGCCGAGGCCTTCAGGGCGCACTGAGCGGGCCGGGTGACGGTGCGGTGGCTGGGTCGGCAGTGCCCGTGTATCAAGTCCTCATGCCGATCCTGATCGAGACCACGGTCATCCGGTGAGTGCCCCCACCCGCGCGGGTGTGGAGATGACGATTCACGGCCGGCGGCTCCGGCGGGACCGCGCCCTGATCATGGCCATCGTCAACCGCACCCCGAACTCGTTCTACGACCACGGGTCGACCTGGCAGCCCGCCGCCGCCGAGGCCGCCGTCGAGCGGGCCGTCGCACAGGGAGCGGACGTCGTCGACCTCGGCGGCGTGCCGGCCAGCCCCGGTCCCGAGGTCACCGTCGCCGACGAGATCGACCGGGTGCGCCCGACACTGGTGTGGGCGCGCGAGCGGTTCCCCGAGCTGACGATCTCGATCGACACCTACCGCGCCGAGGCCGCGGCCGCGCTGCTGGAGGCCGGGGCCGACCTGGTCAACGACAGCTGGGCGGGGTGGGACGAGGAGATCCTGCCGGTGACGGCCCGCCACGGCGCCGGCTACGTCGCCGCGCACACCGGCGGGCTGACGCCGCGGACCGACCCGGTGAAGCCGGTCTACGACGACGTCATGGGCGACGTCGTCGACTTCACGGTGGCGCTCGCCGAGCGGGCGGTCGAGGCGGGGGTGCCCGCCGAGGGCATCCTGCTCGACCCCACGATCGACTTCGGCAAGAACACCCTGCAGAGCCTCGAGGTGCTGCGCACGCTGCCGCGCCTGATCGACACCGGGTGGCCCGTGCTGCTCGCGATGTCGAACAAGGGCGTGGTGGGGGAGACCCTCGACGTCCCGCTCGACGGCCGCCTCACCGGGACGCTGGCCGCCACCGCGCTGTGCGCCCAGATGGGCGTGACGATGGTCCGCGCGCACCAGGTCGAGGAGACCCGGCAGACCCTGGAGATGGTCGCGAGCGTGCTGGGCCACCGCCCGCCCTCGCGCGCCGAGAGGTGGATGTAGTGCAGCAGGTGTGGCCGCAGCCGGCGGGGGAACTGAGCGCCGAGCAGCTGGAGGAGCTGTACACGTACCCGGTGCGCGACGCGGGCTGGGTGGCGGTGAACTTCGTCAGCTCCCTCGACGGCGGCATCGAGATCGACGGGACGAGCCGCGGACTCTCCTCCGACGCCGACCGCACGGTGTTCGGGCTGGGCCACGACCTCGCCGACGTCGTGCTGCTCGCCTCCGGCACCGCGGTCGCCGAGGAGTACCCGGGCCTGCGGCCGGAGGGCGAGTCGGCCGAGCGTCGTCGTCGCCACGGGCTCGCCGAGGTGCCGCCGCTCGCCGTCGTGACCTCCGGGTCGCTGCCCGCGGACGCGCCGAGCATCGTCGACGTGCTCGTGCCGACCATCGTGATCACGTGCGCGTCGGCACCGGACGAGAAGCAGCAGGCCTGGAAGGACGCGGGCGCCGAGGTGCTCGTCGCCGGGGACGAGGACGTGGACCTGGTCGACGCGGTGCGCCAGCTCGCCGAGCGCGGGCTGCGCCGGATCGACTGCGAGGGCGGCCCCGGGCTCACCGGCAAGCTGCTCGACGCCGACCTCGTCGACGAGATGCGGATCAGCTTCGTCCCGACCGCGGTCGCGGGGCAGGCGGGCCGGGTCGCCCGGACGGACGACCCGCTGGACGAGCCGCGCGGGTTCACGGTGGGCTCGCTGCTCGTCGAGGACTCGACGATCCTCGTCCGGTATCTCCGCACCCGCTGACCCCGCTCCGGGTGCAAGCAATGCGTCACTGCGTGCACCCAGTGGCAGGAAAGGCGGCACCGTCGCCGGTTCCGGCCCACGGTGTCGGACCCCTCTGTCACCATCGCGATCATGACGACGGGTGTGGTCCGACGGGCCGGCGGCGTGGAGGTCCTCGCCGCCGTCCTCGTCGTCGCGCTCGGGCTGCGGGTGCTCGGGGTGGATCCGCTGGTCACGCCGCAGCTGCGGGTCGGGGCCACGGTGTTCGTGGCCGTCGTCGTGCAGGCGCTGCCGTTCCTGGTGTTCGGGGTGCTGCTCTCCGGCGTGCTGACCGCCTACGCGTCGCCGCTCGCCCTGCGCCGGGTGCTGCCCGCGCGGGCGGGGGCGGCGGTGCCGGTCGCCGTCGCTGCGGGAGTGGCGCTGCCCGGGTGCGAGTGCGCGTCGGTGCCGGTCGCCCGGCGGCTGATCGCGCGCGGGGTGCCCGACGCGGTGGCGCTGGCCTTCCTGCTCGCCGCGCCCGCGGTGAACCCCGTCGTGCTCGTGGCCACGGCGGTCGCCTTCCCCGACGCCCCGGAGATGGTCGGCGCCCGCTTCCTCGGCTCGTTCCTGACGGCGAGCGTGGTCGGCTGGGTCTGGGCCCGCGCCGGGCGCGCGGAGTGGCTGGCCGAGCGGGTCCGCCGGGTCCCGACGACGGGCGACGGCCCCCGCTGGCGCGTCGCGGCGGCCACGGCGCGGCACGACCTGGTCGACGCGGGCGGGTTCCTCGTGCTCGGCGGGCTCGCGGCGGCCGTGCTGACCACGGTGGTGCCGGAGGCGTGGATCGCGGGCCTGGGGGAGCAGGTCGTGCTCGCCGTGCTCGTGATGGCCCTGCTCGGGGTGCTGATGTCGCTGTGCAGCGAGGGTGATGCGTTCGTGGCGGCGTCGTTGTCGGCACTGCCGCTGTTGCCGCGCCTGGTGTTCCTCGTGGTCGGCCCGGCGGTCGACCTGAAGCTGATCGCGCTGCAGGCCGGGACGTTCGGGCGGGGCTTCGCGGTCCGGTTCGCGCCGCTGACGTTCGTGGCGGCCGTGCTGTGCGGGGTCGGCGCGGGGGTGCTCCTGCTGTGACGCGCGAGGTGCGGAACGCCCTGCTGGTGTTCGTCGGCGCGGTCCTGGTGCTGATCGTCGTCGACGGCGCGGTGCTGCACTACGTGCGACCGGGGATGGCGCCGCTCGTGGCCGTGGCGGGCGCGGTGGTGATCGCGCTGGCGCTGCTCGACGTGGCGCAGGACCTGCGGCGCCGCGCCGTTCCGGACGGCGAGCACGACCACGAGGGCCGGTCGGCGTGGTTGCTGCTCGTCCCCGTCCTCGTCGTGCTGCTCGCGGCGCCGCCGTGGTTGGGGTCGGACGCGGTGGACCTCGCCGGATCCCGCACCGTGGCCGTGGGGCGCGCGCCCGAGGAACCGTTGCCGCCCGGGGCGGCACCGGCGGTCCCGGTGGTCGACCTCGTGGCCCGGGCGGCGGCGACCCCGGACGGCGGGGCGCTCGCCGGACGCGAGGTGACGCTGACCGGGTTCGTGGTGCCCGCCCGGGACGGTCGCGGTGTCGACCTCGCCCGGCTGGTCATCTCGTGCTGTGCCGCCGATGCGAGCCCGGTGCGGGTGCACGTGGACGACCCGCAGGGGGTCGTCGGCGCTCCGGGGACCGGCGCCGACCGGTGGGTCGCCGCCCGGGTCCGGCTCGTCCCGGGCACGGCGACCCGGGAGACCGGCTTCGTCCCGACCGTGACGGTCCGCGACGCCGTCGCGGTGCCCGAGCCGACACCGGCGTACGAGTACTGAGGGCCCGGGCTCAGCGAGGCCGAGGAGGGGTGCAGATGCATCCTCGCGTCCACACGCCGACCTGGGTGGCGGTGCAGAAGCGGCGCCCGAGCGCGTCGTGCGCCGACCACGGGTGCGGGCACATGGCGCAGGTGGGGTCCGACGCCCCGGTGGCCGGTTCCGCGCGCTGCTCGGTCACCGGGCGGCGCCGGCGAGGAGGTCGGCGGGCGAGTGCCGGTCGGCCGGGTCGACCGCCGCAGTCATCGCCTGTTCGGCCGCCGCGTCGGTGGTCGACGGCGGGATGACCAGCAGCACGAGCCGCATGCCGGCCGGGCCCACGAGCGTCACCGTGTGCGGGGCGGTCGTGCGGAACCCCTCGAGCCGCACCTGGCCGCGGGGCAGCCGGCGAGGGGCCCGGCCCCAGTCGTCGAGGTGGTAGGCGACGCGGGCCACGGGGCCGGTGCGCGAGGACAGGCCGGTCAGCAGCGCCGACAGCTCGGTCGACAGGTCGTCGGAGCGGGGCCACCAGGCCCCGTCGACGTAGCCGGTCCTCGGGCCGTCCGGCTTCACCCGCGAGCGGGCTTCGGTGGTGGGGATCGTGTCCGGGGCCGGGCTCATGCCGGCACTCCCGTCTCCGGTCGTCGACCGGGCGAGGACTGCGCCGACGACGACGGCGGCTCGAGCGCCGACGTGCGGGAAACCCTCGGTAACCGCCACCGTACGCCCCCGTGACCTGCGCATGGTCGCGTGCCAGGGTCCGACCATCTCGCCCGCGGCGCTCGAGCCCGCTCTCGTCGTCGCCACGCACGGCCACCCCGTGCGCGGCGACCGCTGGGTGGCCGGCACGCGAACCCCGGGATAGCGGTCCCGGCGATCGGTCACCCGCATCGATGAATGCCGACATCACCCTGACCGTGGACGGTCGGGAACGATCACTCACCGTCGATCCCCGGACGACCCTGCTCGACGCCCTGCGCGAGCACCTCGGCGTGACGAGCCCGAAGAAGGGCTGCGACCACGGGCAGTGCGGGTCGTGCACCGTGCTGCTCGACGGCCGTCGCACCCTGATCTGCCTCGCCCTCGCCGTCGCACACGACGGCGCCGTCGTCGTGACCGCCGACGGCCTCGGGCGCGGGGACGAGCTGCATCCCGTGGCGGAGGCGTTCCTCGACGCGGACGCCTACCAGTGCGGCTACTGCACCCCCGGACAGATCTGCTCGGCGGTCGGGGTGCTCGACGAGGCCGCCGACGGGTGGCCGAGCGCGGTGACGCCCGACCTCGCGGCCGACGAGGTCGTCCTCGACCGCCACGAGATCGCCGAGCGCATGAGCGGCAACCTCTGCCGCTGCGGGGCGTACGCGCACATCGTCGACGCGGTGTCCGCCGTGGGGAACGGGGCGGTCCGGTGAAGCCGTTCGTCCACGTCCGCCCCGACTCGGCCGCCGACGCGATCGACGCGGTCGCCGCCGACCCCGACGCCGTCTTCCTCGCGGGCGGGACCAACCTCGTCGACCACCTCAAGCTCGGCGTCGCGACGCCCGGCACGCTCGTCGACCTGCGCGGGCTCACGTCCACGGCCGTCGAGGACCTCCCCGACGGCGGGTTGCGGATCGGGGCGGGCGTGCGCAACAGCGACCTCGCCGGTGACCCCCGCGTCCGCCGCGACTACCCGGGCCTCGCGATGGCCCTGCTCGCCGGCGCGTCCGGCCAGCTCCGCAACCAGGCCACCACCGGCGGGAACCTGCTCCAGCGCACCCGCTGCGCCTACTTCCAGGACGTCACGACGCCCTGCAACAAGCGTGTCCCCGGCCAGGGATGCGCCGCCCGCGACGGCTGGACGCGCTACCACGCGATCCTCGGCGCCGCCCAGGACGCGGCAGGCCTGCGGCACTGCGTGGCCACCCACCCCTCGGACATGGCGGTGCCGATGGTCGCCTTCGACGCCGTCGTGCAGCTGGCGGGACCCGACGGCGACCGCGCGGTGCCGCTCGGGGAGTTCCACCGCCTCCCCGGGGACGACCCGTCCCGCGACACCGTGCTGCGGCAGGGCGAGCTCGTCACGGCCGTGGACCTCCCACCGCTGCCGGTGGCCGCCCGCTCGACGTACCGCAAGGTCCGCGACCGCGCGTCCTACGCGTTCGCCCTGGTCTCGGTGGCGGCCGCGGTCGCCGTCGAGGACGGCACGATCACCGACGCCCGCGTGGCGTTCGGCGGGGTCGCCCACCGCCCCTGGCGCGCCACACGGGCCGAGGAGGTGCTGCGCGGGGCGCCCGCCACCGAGGACACCTACCGCGCGGCGGCCGACGCCGAGCTCGCCGACGCGACGCCCCTGGACACCGAGGTCGGCGGCAACGCGTTCAAGGTCCCGCTCCTGCGCGGCACCCTCACCACCACCCTGCGCCGACTGGCCGAGGAGCGCCCGTGACCACCACCGATCTCGTCCCCGCCCGGGCCATGGGCACCCCGCGCCGTCGCACCGAGGGCCCCGCCAAGGTCACCGGGACCGCGCGCTACGCCGCCGAGTACGCCGTCGCCCGTCCGCTGCACCTGCACCCCATCCTCGCGACCGTCCCCCGCGGCCGCGTCACCGCGATCCACACCACCGCGGCCGAGGCCCTGGACGGCGTCGTCGCCGTGCTCACCACCCGTGACGCCGAGGCCCTTGCCGACACCGCCGACCGCGAGTTCGCGGTGCTGCAGGACGACGAGATCGGGTTCCGCGGCCAGTACGTGGCCGCCGTGCTCGCCGACACCTCGGAGACCGCCCGGCACGGCGCCGACCTCGTGCGCGTCACCTACGACGAGGACCCCTTCCGCGCCCGCCTCGACCCGGACTCCGGCGAGCTCTACGCGCCGGACTCGGTCAACCCGGCCTTCGCCACCGACTCCGTGATCGGCGACGTCTCCTCGGCGCTGCGCGACGCGCCGGTCACCGTCGACGCGACCTACCGGACGGCGATGACGCACAACAACCCGATGGAGCCGCACGCCTCGATCGTCGTGTGGGAACCCGCCGGGACCGGCGGCCGGTTCACGATCTTCGACTCCACCCAGGGCGTCAGTGCCACGCGGCGCAACGTGGCGACCGTGTTCGGGCTCGACCCGGGCGACGTCGACGTCATCAGCCCGCACGTCGGTGGCGGCTTCGGGTCCAAGGGGAACATGCACGCCAACGTGGTGCTCGCGTGCCTCGCCGCCCGGCGCGTCCCCGGCCGGCCCGTGACGTACGCCCTGACCCGGCAGCAGATGTTCTCGCTCGTCGGCTACCGGACCCCGACGGTCCAGCACGTGCGGCTCGGGGCCTCGCCCGACGGGCGGCTGACCGGCCTCGTCCACGACGTCGTCGAGCAGACCTCGCGCATCAAGGAGTTCGCGGAGCAGACCGCGACCTACAGCCGCTCGGTCTACGCGGCCCCCCACCGCCGCACGACCCACCGGCTCGATCCCCTGGACGTCCCCGTCCCGTCGTGGATGCGGGCGCCGGGGGAGTGCCCCGGCAGCTTCGCGGCGGAGGTCGCGATGGACGAGCTCGCGACGGCGTGCGGGCTCGACCCCGTGGAGCTGCGGATCCGCAACGAGCCGGACGCCGACCCGGAGTCCGGCAAGCCGTTCTCCAGCCGGCACCTCGTCGAGTGCCTGCGCCGCGGCGTCGAGCGCTTCGGCTGGTCCCGGCGCGACCCGACGCCCCGGGCGCGTCTGGTCGACGGCTGGTGGACGGGCACCGGGGTCGCCGCGGCGGCCTACCCGGCGAACCGCGCGCCGGGCTCGGGCGCCACCGTCCGCTTCCACGCCCCGGCCGCCGGCGGCGAGGAGCACTGGGACGTCGAGATCGCGGCCGCCGACATCGGGACCGGCGCCCGGACGGTGCTCGGCCAGATCGCCGCGGACGCACTCGACGTGGACGTGGACACCGTCGAGGTGACGGTGGGGGACACCGCGGTCCCGGCCGCGACCGTCGCCGGTGGCTCGTCGGGCACCACGAACTGGGGCACCGCCGTCGTCGACGCGGCGCAGCGGTTCCGGGAGAAGTTCGGCGCCGACCCGTCCGACGGCGACGAGGCCGACGGCACGACCCCGGAGACCGACGCGGCCGAGCACTACGCGATGTCCGCGTTCGGCGCGCACTTCGTCGAGGTGGCGGTCCACGCCGACACCGGCGAGATCCGGGTGCCGCGCATGCTCGGCGTGTTCGCGGCCGGGCGGATCCTCAACCCGACCACCGCCCGTTCGCAGCTCCTCGGCGGGATGACCATGGGCCTCTCGATGGCCCTGCACGAGGACAGCGTGATGGACCCGCGCTCCGGCCACGTGGTGAACCACGACCTCGCGAACTACCACATCGCCTCGTGCGCCGACGTCGGCGAGATCGACGTGGAGTGGATCGACGAGGTCGACCCGCACGTCAACCCGATGGGCTCGAAGGGCATCGGGGAGATCGGGATCGTCGGGGCCGCCGCGGCGGTCGCGAACGCCGCGCACCACGCGACGGGTGTCCGCGTCCGGTCCGTCCCGATCACGGTCGACGCCTTCCTCGGCTGACCGCGGGCCTCGTGGGCGCGGTGCCACACTGCGCCCATGAGCGCCGTCTACGCCCTGAACCTCTTCGACCTCGCGCCGAACGACGACTACAAGGCCTACTCGAAGCGGTCGGTGGCGGCGGTCGGGAAGCACGGCGGCCGGGTCGTCGCGCTCGGGCGGCTCAGCGCGGACAGCGAGTCCTCCGGTGGCACTCCCCGCCAGGTGATGGTGCTCGTGGAGTGGCCCTCGGCGGAGGCCTTCCAGGCGTTCAAGGACGACCCCGACCACACCGACCTGCACCCGCTGCGCGAGGGCGGCACCGAGAACTACCTGTGGTGGGCCTACGACCGGCTCGAGGACCTGCGGCCGGTGCTCAACGATCGGTAGGCACGCGGATCAGCACCTCGCCGTGGGGGATCGAGAAGAAGCCGTCGGGGTCGGCGGCCCAGGTCCGCCACCCGTCGGCGATGTCGGCGAGCTCCTCGGCGGTGGCGAAGCCGCCCGCCACGGCCCGCTCGGCGATGGTCGAGTCGACGATGCGCTCGGCCCACTGTCCGCCCCACCAGGCGCGCTCCTCCGGGGTGGCGTGGCACCAGATCGAGGCGGACGGGGTCACGTCCACGGCGCCGGCGGCGTGCGCCCAGGCGAGGAGGCGGCGGCCCGCGTCCGGCTCGGTGCCGTGGGCGCGGGCGACGCCCCGGTAGATCGCGAGCCAGCGGTCGAGCCGCGGGTCGTGGGGGTACAGCATCACGCCGGCGTAGTCGCAGTCGCGGGCGGCGACGAGCCCACCCGGCGTCGTCACCCGCATCATCTCGCGCAGGGCCGCGACCGGATCGGTCAGGTGCAGCAGCACCTGGTGGGCGTGGACGACGTCGAACGGCCCGTCGGGCAGGGCGGACACGTCGCCCACCTCCGCCGCCACCCCCAGCGCCCGCGCCCGCTCCACCACGCCGGGGTCGCTGTCGATCCCGACGACGGACCCGACCCGCGTCGCGAGGTCCGCGGTGATCGTCCCGGGACCACACCCGACGTCGAGGACCCGCATGTCGGGTCGCAGGTGCGGCGCGAGGTAGGCGGCCGAGTTGTCGACGGTGCGCCACGTCTGCGAGCGCAGCACGCTCGCGGCGTGCCCCTGGGAGTACGCGGTCACGCGACACACCGTCGCACGTCGCACGGTCAGCCGAGCGGGGGCAGCACTCCCGCTCCCTGCAGCCAGCCGAGCCAGTCGCCGAAGTGCCAGATCTCCACGGGGCGGTCGTCGCGCCAGTGGATGACGTGCGTCCCCGACGCCTGCGTCCGGGCTCCGGTGGGTTCGGCCGGGATGGCTCCGCCCGCACCGGAGAACGTCCCGGTGCACACCCAGCGGTGCGCGCTGCTCCCGCCGTCGCTCAGGTCCTCCTCGATCGTGACCGAGAAGTCGGGGAACGACCGGTGGAATCCGGCCATGAACTGCTTGAGGGACTCCCGGTCCATGTCCGGGAACCCGGCCAGGTGGTAGACCACGTCGGCGGGCAGCACCTCGTCGATCACGTCGACGTCGCCGTCCTCCCACGGCGTCACGAGCTGCCGTGCCGTCTTCACCCGATCCGTCATCGGGGCCTCCTCTCGCGATGGAGTCACCGAGAGTGCTCTCGGTGTGGCCTTGGTCACCATTTCGGCCACCCGGGTGGCCCAGCGGTGGAACGACGACGTGAACGCGCCGTACCGGCCCGGGTGCGCTTCGCGCGCGGCCCGTCCGACCCGCGCCGGTCCGCGTAGCGTCGTCGGAGTGAGTACCGCCGTCTCGCTGCTCGAGCACACCTACGCCGACGCGGTCCCCGACCTCGTCACGAACTGGACGGCCGCGCCGACGCCGCACCCGTCCGCGCTGGTCGTCAACGACGACCTCGCGGCCGAGCTCGGGCTCGACCCCGTGCAGCTGCGGGAGTCCGGCCTGCTGACCGGCACGGTGCCCGAGGGCGTCCAGCCCGTGGCGATGGTCTACTCCGGCCACCAGTTCGGGATGTACCAGCCGCGGCTCGGCGACGGGCGGGCGCTGCTGCTCGGCGAGCTCGTCGACCCGAGGGGCCGGCGGCACGACCTGCACCTCAAGGGCTCGGGCCGCACGCCCTTCGCCCGGGGCGGTGACGGCCGGGCGGCGCTCGGTCCGATGCTGCGCGAGTACCTGATGGGCGAGGCCATGCACGCCCTCGGCGTCCCCACCAGCCGGGGCCTCGCGGTCTCGACGACGGGCGAGGACGTCCCGCGCGACACCGGGCTCCTGCCCGGCGCGGTGCTGGCGCGCGTGGCGTCGAGCCACATCCGCGTCGGGACGTTCCAGTACGCGGCGGCCAGCGGCGGACCCGCCGTCGTGAAGGCCCTCGCCGACCACGCGATCGCGCGGCACCACCCGGAGGCCACCGGCTACCTCGACTTCTACCGCCGCGTGGTGCACGCCCAGGCGGAGCTGATCGCGCAGTGGATGCTCGTCGGGTTCATCCACGGCGTCATGAACACCGACAACACGACGATCTCGGGCGAGACGATCGACTACGGGCCGTGCGCGTTCATGGACCGGTACGACCCGCAGACCGTGTTCAGCTCGATCGACCACGCCGGCCGGTACGCGTACTCCCACCAGCCGCCGATCGCGCGGTGGAACCTCGCCCGGCTCGGGGAGGCGCTGCTGCCGCTGATCGACTCCGACACCGACCGCGCGATCGAGCAGGCGACCGCGGTGGTGCAGGAGTTCGGCGACGTCTACGAGCGCCACTTCCAGGTGGGCATGGCCGCGAAGCTCGGGCTGCGCGAGCCGGACCCCGACCTCGTCGCCGACCTGCTCGCCCTGCTCCACGCCCAGCAGGTCGACTGGACGACGTTCTTCCGGGCCGAGAACCCGCGGGATGAGTTCCTCGACCGGGAGGCCTACGACGCGTGGGCGCAGCGGTGGCACCCGGAGCTCGACCGCGACCACGTCAACCCGGTCTACGTGCCGCGCAACCACCTCGTCGACGAGGCGCTGACGGCCGCGGAGGGCGGTGACCTCGGGCCGTTCCAGGAGATCCTCGAGGTCGTCTCGCATCCCTTCACCGTGCAGGCGGGCCGCGAGCGCTACGCCGAGCCGGGCTCGGGCCCGTTCGTCACGTACTGCGGGACCTGACGAGCCCGGCGCCGACCAGCCCGCACAGCACCCCGACGGCGGCCAGCAGCACCGGCAGGCCGAGCGTGGTGACCAGCGAGCCGACGACGATCGGCGCCAGGACCGCCCCGAGGGCTCCGACGACCATGGCGGCCGAGAGGGCACGTCCCGGGTCCGACGCCGCCACGCTCCCCGTCCACACGGCGAGCGTGGCCGCGCCGACCATGTAGGGCGCGGCGAAGACGGCGGCGGCGAGCAGCGCGACCACCGGGGACCGCTCCCCGACGGCGAGCAACAGCAGCGACACGGCGATGGTCAGCAGACATCCGGCGGCCACCCGTGGCGGGCCGACCCTGGCCGTCATCGCCCCGGTGGAGAACCCGGCGAGCCCGAGCACCCCGATGATCACGAACAGCAGCGGCCGGACGCCCGACGACAGCCCGGCGCGGGTGGCGACGTCCGCGCTGTAGGTGAAGGCCACGGCCGTCCCGGCCTGGTAGACGACCGCGTAGAGCGCCGGCGCCCGCAGGGCCCGCCACGGCATCGGCGCGCGCTCCGTGACCGGGGTCGGCGGCACCGCCGGCACCCACCGCCGGTTGAGCAGGGCGGCCAGGGCCGAGCACACGGCCACTGCGACCCACGCCGCCCGCCAGGCCCCCGCCGCCGCGACGGCGACGACCGCGACCAGGACCAGGCCGCCACAGGTCCCGGTGCTGACGAACGACAGCAGCCGGGGCCGGCGCTCCGGGGCCACCAGGACCTTCGCGAGGTCGGAGTAGGGCGCCCACACCCAGCCCGCGGCGCTGCCGGCCAGCACCGCCCCGACCGCGAGCACGGCGGGTGACGGCGCCAGCACCACGACCAGCGCGCCGAGCGCCCCGCACACCCCGCCCACGGTGGTCGGCGCCCGCGGTCCCCGGCGCGCGGCGAGCAGCGGGACGCCGACGATGCCGGCGAGGAACCCGGCGAACGTCCCGCCCGCGATGAGCCCGAGCATCGCGTCGGGCACGCCCGTCGTCGAGAGTGCGGGGTCGACGCGCAGGTCCGGGAGCGTGAGCCCGAAGCAGAACCGCCCCATGCCGAAGGCCACCCCGACGACGGCCGCCCCGGCGACGGCCACGCGCCGCTCGATGTCACGCACGCCGGTCACCCTGCCCGCGTGAGGGGAACCCTCGCACCACGAGAGCGCCCGAGGGTTCCCTCACGCCGTGGCGGGCGGGCGACGGTCGGACCCGGAGCGGGCGACGACCGCCGCGACGAGTGTCGTCACCGGCACCGCCGCGACGATGCCGATCGACCCGACGAGCGTCCGCAGCACCTCCTGGGCGACGTCCTCGGCGGTGAGTAGATCACCGAGCCCGCGGCCGGAGAGGGTGAACAGCAGCAGGAGCGGCAACGCAGCGCCGGCGTAGGCGAGCACGAGCGTGTTCACCGCCGACGCCACGTGGTCGCGGCCCACGCGCATCGCGGCCGCGTGGAGCTCCCGCGTTCCCGACGACGGGTCGGCGCGGTGGAGCTCCCACACGGTCGAGGTCTGGGTGACGGTGACGTCGTCGAGGACACCGAGGGCGCCGATGATCAGCCCGGCGAGCAGCAGGCCGCGCGCGTCGATCCCGGCCCCGAGGACGCCGAGGAGCTCGGTGGAGGGTTCGTCGAGCCCGGTCAGCCGGGTGAGGCCGCCGAAGACCAGGGCGAGCACCCCGATCACCCCGAGGGACACCACCGTGCCGAGGGCGGCGGTCGCGGTCCGCGCGGAGAACCCGTGGATCGTCGGGAACACCACGGCGACGATCAGGCCCGACGCGACGAGCGCGACCGGCACCGGCGCCGCACCCGTGAGCAGCGCGGGGAGCACGAACAGGCCCAGCACGAGCAGCGTGATGCCGAGGGCGCCGAGCGCGGCGAGCCCCTGCCGGCGCCCGAGCAGCACGACCGCGAGGGCGAAGACCCCGGCGAGGAGCAGGAGCGGGCCGCCGCGCTGCCGGTCGACCACCTGGTAGCCCGACGCGTCGGCCGGGTCGCCGCCGGACCAGGCCAGCACCACCGCGTCGCCGTCGACGAAGTGCGGCGTCGCGGGCCCGCCCGGCAGGAGCGTCCCGATCGTCCGCCCCGACGCCGGGCCCTCGTCGAGCCGGACCTGCAGCGGATGGCACCCGGTGCCGGCCTCGGTGACCGCGAGTGTCGGGTCGGAGCAGTCGGCCTCCGCGCCCGCGCGCACGATCGTGCCGTCGAGCGGCTGGGTGGCCATCGCGGCGACCGCCCCGCTGCTGGTCCCCGCCGCGGCGGCGTGACTGCCGTCGAGCACCGCCCGGTACTCCGACGGCGACGGCGCGAGCAGCACCAGCCCGACGGCGACGGCGAGCCCGCACGGCACGAGCAGCGCCGCCAACAGCCGCCGGACGGTGCGGCCGACCGCGGGGGCGGGGCCGTGGCCGTGCCACGCGTGCCCCGCGTGCCCGGCGGGCGCGACCCGGCGTCGGGACCGGGACCGCGCCCCCGAACGAGCGGCACTCCCGCTCCGTCCCGGCGCGCGGGGGTGTCCGGGGGAGGCCGGGATCGGCGCCGTCACCGGGTCGTCGATGTCCATCGGCGTCCAGTGTGTCCGCTACGTCCCGGCGGGCTCGAGCTGGTACCGGATCAGGCGCGAGGAGTTCGCGACGACGGCCACCGACGACGCGTTGTGCAGGATCGCGGCGACGACGGGGGAGAGCGCTCCGCCGGCGGAGACGACCAGCCCGACGGCGTTGACCGCGATCGACATGCCGTAGTTCTGCCGGATCACGCCGACGCCGCGGCGGCCGAGGTCGCGCAGGTCCAGCAGCGCGGTGAGCCGGTCGCCGGCCAGGGCGACGTCGGCGGTCTCCACGGCCACGTCGGTGCCGGCGACCCCCATCGCGATGCCGAGGTCGGCGAGCGCGAGGGCCGGGGCGTCGTTGCTGCCGTCGCCGACCATCGCGACCGTGTGGCCCTCGGCCTGCAGCGCGCGGACCGCGTCCTGCTTGTCCTCGGGCATCACCTCGGCGCGCCACTCGTCGATGCCGAGCTCGGCGGCGACGGCCGCGGCGACGTCGGGGTGGTCCCCGGAGAGCATGACGATCCGGCGGACGCCGTCGGCCCGGAGTGCCTCGAGGACCTCGACGGCCTCGGGCCGGACGGTGTCGCGCAGGCTGATCAGCCCGATGAGCGTGCCGTCGACCGCGAGCAGCAGCGGGGTCTCGGCCTGGCGCTGCAGGCGGCGGACCCAGTCCGAGGCCTGGCGCGAGACGCGGACCTTCTGCTCCCGGAACAGGGCCCGCGAGCCCAGCAGCAGCGTGCGGCCGTCGGCCTGCACCCGCATGCCCTGCCCGAGGAGCACCTCGCACTCCTCGTGCGGCGGGATCTCGATCCGCCGCTCCTCGGTCGACCGGATGACGGCCTGCGCGAGCGGGTGCCGCGAGTGAATCTCCGACGAGGCCGCGAGGGCGAGGACCTGCTCCGGGGCGTAGTCGTCGTGGAAGGAGACGACGTTCGTGACGACGGGTCGTCCCGACGTGAGGGTGCCGGTCTTGTCGAGCACCACCGCGTCCACCCGGCCGGCCGCCTCGAGGTGCGAGCCGCCCTTGATGAGGATGCCGCGCCGGGCGCCGTTGCCGATCGCCGCGCTGATCGCGGTCGGGGTGGAGAGCCCGACCGCGCAGGGGCAGGCGACCAGCAGCATCGTCATGGCCCGGCGGACGTCGCGGGTGACGAGCAGGGTCGCGGCGGAGAGCGCGAAGGACAGCGGGACGAAGCGGCGGGAGAAGTTCTCGCCGACGGTCTGGATCGGGGCCCGGTCGGACTGCGCCGCCTCGACGCGCTCGATGATCCGCCCGACGGCGGTGTCGCTGCCGACCGCGGTCGCGCGGACCACGAGCCGGCCCCGCAGGAGCACCGACCCGGCGTGCAGTTCGTCGCCGACCTCGGCGGTGACGGGCAGGTTCTCCCCGGTGATGGCGGCCTGGTCGACGAGGCAGCCCTCGCCCGCGGCCTCGACCACCACGCCGTCGACCGGGAGCACCACGTGCTCGTGGACGACGATCTCGTCGCCGACGCGCACCCGGTCGATCGGCACCTCGACCTCGGCGGCCTCGCCCGCGGCGCTCGTCCCGTCCCCCGTCGCTGCGCTCGCCCCGGCCGGGGCGACGCGCATCCACGTCGTGGTCCGGGCCCCGGTGAGCAGGTCGGAGATGGCCCGCCGGCTGCGGCGCAGCGTGAGGTCCTGCAGGTACTCGCCGATGTTGAGCAGCCACAGCACCGTCAGCGCGACGACGTTCTCGCGCAGCACCAGCGAGGCCACCGTGGCGGCCGAGACGAGGGCGTCGGTGCCCGCTCCGCGCCCGCCGACGAGGGCGCGCAGGGCACCGCGCAGGAAGGGGTAGCCGGTGAAGATCGTGATCCCGGTGGCGACGGTGCGGCTCGTCGGGCCGAGCATTGGGGGCCGGCGCAACACCCAGCGGCGTCCGCCGAGCAGCAGCAGGGCGATGCCGCCGACGGCCATCCGCAGGAGGTCGCCGTTGCCCACCTCGGCGGAGCGCGGCAGCCGGGTCGCGGGCTCGTCGTGCGGGGTCACGACGGTCACGTCGCGGTAGGTCTCGCGGATCGCGGCCACCGAGCAGCGCGCCCGGTCGTACCAGACGACCAGCGCGCCGGTGCGCGGAAACGCGTGGACCTGGCGCACGCCGTCGACGCCGTCGAGCGCCTCCTCGACCGCGACGGCGAGCCCGATCGCGGCCCGCAGGTCCGGGGCGTCGAACCGCACCCGCCCCGCCGCGTCGGAGACGACCCGGAGGCCGGACCCGTCGTCGGGAACCGGGTGCAGGTGCCGCACGGCAGCGCCCACGTCAGTGCTCGTGGTCGTGCTCGGCGGCACCGGGCGGCGGCGCCTGCTCGCCCAGCCGCTCGCGGGCCTCGGCGACGACGTCGGCGGTGTTCAGCCGGACCCGCTCGGCGCCGGCCTCCGCGGCGCGCGACACCTTCAGGCCGATCGTGGTGACGGCGACCGCGGACTCGTGCACCGCACGGCCGCCGGAGAGCTTCTTCACGCCCTCGACGACGGCGACCCCGGCCACGCCGCTCGCCACCGCTCCGGCCGCCCTCGCCGCCAGCGCACCCCACGCCACCATGCCGTCGTCTCCTCGCCCGCTCCGTGTCGACCGCCGTGAATTGCCGGCCGACGCTGGTCCACCTCACGGGCACATCCGCAGGTCGGGACCGAGATCACGACCCTTGTCGGTCATGATTGTCGGTCCCATCTCACCACGGGAGTGACGACGGCGTGCGCCCGATCGGGGGGTGGCTGACCTCGATCGGATGGCGTCCGTCACGATCTCGGGGTGGCGGACGGCGAGCACGGGACCTCCGACGGCGCGGGTACGGTCGTCACCCTCGACGACGGCGCGGCCCCCGCGGTCGTCGGCGACCGTTTCGAGCTCGGCGCGCGGCTCGGCCGCGGGGCGACCGCGACGGTCTACCGCGCCCAGGACCGCCTCCTGCAGCGCGAGGTGGCGGTGAAGCTCTTCGCACCCGGCGTCGGGACCCTCGACTCCGCCGCGGTGCGCCGTGAGCTGCAGGCGGCGGCCCAGGTCTCGCACCCCGGGGTGCTCGACGTGTTCGACGTCGGCGAGACCGGCGACCGCGTCTTCCTCGTGACGCGGCTCGTCACCGGCGGCTCGCTGGCGGACACCCTGGCGGCCGGACCGCTGCCGACCGCGGTGGTGGTGGGGCTCGCCGTCGAGATGCTGGCCGCCCTCGCCCACGTGCACGCGCTGGGCATCGTCCACCGCGACGTGAAGCCCGCGAACATCCTGCTCGACCCGGCGGACGACGCGCACGACGACGACCCGGACGACCCGGACGACCACGGGCCGGGGCGGGTCCACCCCGTGCTCGCCGACTTCGGCGTCGCCGCCGTGGCCACCGCGACGACCGCCCACGGGCAGGTCACCGGCACCGCCGCCTACCTGGCGCCCGAGCAGGTGCGCGGGGACGACGTCGGGTCCCCGGCCGACGTCTACGCCCTGGGGCTCGTGCTGCTCGAGTGCCGCACCGGGCGCCGCGAGTTCCCCGGCGGGCCGGTCGAGTCCTCGGTCGCCCGGCTGCACCGTGACCCGGTGGTCCCGCCCGGGCTGCCCGACGAGCTGCGGGACCTGCTCGTGGCCATGACCGCCGCCGCCCCGGTCGACCGTCCCTCCGCCGAGGCCGCCCGGACCCGCCTCCGTGCGCTCGCACCGACCCCGGGACCCGACGGGGAGACGTCGGCCGTGCGTGTGGCGGTGGCGGCCGAGGGGCCGTCGCGCTCGTCGGTCGTGATCGGCCCGACCGTCGTCGTGCCCGGCCCCGCCGCCTGCGGTGACGGCCGTACGTCACTGCCGGCGCCCCGTACCGGCGACGCCGCACCGTCGCGGGCCGCCGTCCCGCTCGCCGTCGTCGCCCCGACGCCGCCCGCGAGCCCCGTCGGGACCTCGGCCCGGACCGGCTCGCTGCGTCGCGGTCTGCTCGGCGCCGCGGCCGTGCTCGTGCTGGCCGGCGGAGTGGTCGGGGGTGTCGTGCTGACGGGTGACTCCTCGCCGCTGAGCGCCCGGGTGCCCGACCCGGCGCCCGCCGCCCCCGTCGTCGCGGCGCCCGCCGCGCCGGCGCCCGCGCCCGCCGTCGCGCCGGGGACGGAGCCCGTCGTGGCCGACCCCGCCGAGCCGACCGACCCGACGGACGTGACCCCGGGCACCGCGCCGGGCGCCCCCGACGGTGGCGACGCCCCGCTCCCGCAGATCCCGGCGCCCGCCCCGGCCCCCGGCGCGCCGGCTGTGCCGGCACCGCCCGCGGCGTGTCGCAGCGTCGTGTCCTCGCTGTCCGGGGCGGGCGCGACGGTGCGCATCCTGTTCACCAACCGCGGCGACACGGCGTGCACGGTGCGGGGGTTCCCCGCGGTGTCGTTCGTGGCGGGCGGGAGGACCGTCGGCGACCCCGCGACCCGGGCCGGGACGCGTGGGCCCGCTCTCACGCTCGCCCCCGGCGGGTCCGTCGCCGCGACGCTGCGGATCGCGCCGGTGACGGAGTTTGACGCGACGACCTGCGCCGCCGTCGACGTCTCCGGGCTGCGCGTCCGGGCTCCGGGCACGTCGGCCCCGGCGACGCTGCCGCGGGCGGGGAAGGCCTGCTCGGGCCCGATCGCGACACCGCAGCTGCGGGTGTCGCCGGTCGCCGCCCTCTAGCCCCGGGCGGCCGCGAGGACGGGCCGCCCGCACTCGACGGCGTGGGCGAACCGCAGCGTCGTGGTGAGCCAGAGCAGCACGTCGTGCAGGCGCAGGGGCCCGGGCCGGGCGTCGTCGAGCACGGCGGCGACGGCGGCCGCCAGTGCGGCGAACGCCTCGTCGTTGGCGCGCAGTTCCCGGGCCACCACGGCCTCGACGCCGCTGTCGCCCTCCTCGACGTGGGGGAGCAGCGCGCGGCGGGTGGTGGGCGTGAGGTGCGGGACGAGGCCCGGGTGCCGGTGGTGCAGGGCGGCGAGGACGTGGCCGGCGTGCGGACCGGCGTCGTCCCCGAGGCGGCGCAGCAGCGCGCCCACCGTCCCTGGCTCGTCCAGCACCGAGAACTCCGCGGCGGGCAGGGCGTGGAACGGCCGTCCGGCGGCCCGGGAGCAGGCCGCGTCGACGAGCGGCCCGACGCGGACCAGCGCGTCGTGCACCTCGTGCCAGCCGCTGCGGTCGAGGCGGCCGTGGAGCCCCTCGGCGACGAGGACGTCCGCGTCGAGGCCGGTGCTGCCCGGACGGGCGTCGAACCGTGCCCAGCCGTAGGCCGGCACCTGCACCCAGCGGCCCTCGGGGCGGCCCGGCGAGCGGAAGCGCAGCCACCGGCGGCCCCGGGCGTAGCCGACCACCGCGGCGAGGGCGTGGTCGAGCGGCACCGCCTCCGGGCCGAGGCCCGGCAGCCGGAGCACGATCCCGGTCCGTTCCGCTCCGCTCGTCATCGCCGACGATGGTGCCGGATCGGGCGGCCGGTCGGGCGGCGACAGGACGACGATTCGCGATGTGGCCACGCGGGGCATCACCGGCCACCGCGGTCCACATCGAGGGCGGCGGACGATCCTGCGCCCCCGCACAACAGCGAGGGAGGCGCCTCTCCGTCCCCAGGAGCACCTGCATGAGCACTCGCGACACCGGCTTCCGCGCCCTCCACGACATCGGCCTGGCGGCCTGGTTCGGCGGCTCGCTCTTCGGCGTCGCCGGCCTGAACGCCGCGGCCGAGGAAGCCGACCAGCAGCGCACCACCGCCCGCATCACGAGCATCGGCTGGGCGAAGTGGAGCCCGGTCAACACCGCGCTCATCGGCGCCCACCTCGTCGGCGGCGCCGGGCTGCTCGCGGCGAACCGCAAGCGGGCCGCGGCCCAGAAGGGTGCCGCCGGGACGACGATCGCCAAGCTCGTCCTCACCGGCGCCGCGCTGGGCGTGACCGCCTACACGCGGGTGGTGGGCAAGAAGGTCGAGGACGCGGTCATCCATGACTCGCCCGGCATCTCCTCGAGCACCACCACGCACCTCGACCGCGGCACCACGCAGGAGGGGCGCGGCGGCGCCGCCCAGGCCGTGCAGGAGGCCGACAAGCGGGCGGGCCAGGCGATGAGCGCCGCCGCCGAGTCCCTGCCGATCGGGGCCGCGCAGGCGCAGCGCCAGCTGCACGTGCTGCAGCTGGTCGTCCCCGCGCTCACCGGGGCGCTCGTGGTGCTCAACGCCCAGGCCGGGGAGCAGCAGAAGCCGACCGACCAGCTCCGCGGGGTCGCTCGCTCTGTCGGGTCGGCTCTGGGCGTCGCGGCCTGACCTCGCCGGACGTGGACCCGGGACGAATCCCTGGTGCACGGTCGAACCTTCTCGTCCTGCGGTTCACGTCCGACGCCGTGCGACACCCCGATGCTCCCGTGGGGGGACCCATGGCGTCTCGCGCCTTCCCGACCGACCCGACCGACCCGTCCGGCCCGACCGGCCCGACCGTCGTCGTCGAGCTCATCGGTGACCTCGACCGACCCGCCCGCGAGCGGCTGGAGGCGCTCCTCGTCGCGCTCGCCCCGGTGCCCCAGGCGATCGTCGTCGACGTGTCCGAGGCGTGGTGCGACTCCTCGCTCGCCCTGGCCCGGCTGTGCCGGTTCCGGGCGGCCAGGCACGCCCGGGGGCTCGCGTGCCGGCTGCGTGGCCTGCACCCCGACGTGGCGCCGGACTGGGAGCAGGTGCCGCTCGAGCAGCTGTTCGCGGTCTACGCCGATTCCCGCCGCCCGGCCGCGGGGTAGGCGCACCCGTCAGGTGACGTAGGGCGAGGCGGGCGCCGGCACCGGTGTCACCGTGGTCACCCGGAGGCGGGCGGTGCCCGGCGTCACGGCCGGCGTCCACCGTCCGACCACCCGCACCCAGGTGTCGCGGGCGGGGGCCGGTGGGCCGTCGACCGCGACCAGGTAACTGCGGGCGTCCGCCGCGCAGCAGCTGATCGCGGTCCGCGTGACGTACCACCCGCCGTCGTCGGCCGGGGTGACGAAGCCGACGAGGGCGACGTCCCGGTCGGCGATCCCGCGACCCGCGTCGTAGGCGGCGCGCACGGCGTAGTCCGGGACCGCCAGCTCCACCGGGCCCGCGGGCGGCAGCGGGCCCGACCTCGCCGTCGTCGCCGGCACCGTCGGCCCCTGCCGGGCGGCGGCCCAACTGCCCAGCGGGCTCGCCGGGACGAGGAGCACCAGCAGAACCGGGACCACGAGCAACCACCCGACGGCGGGTCGGTGCCCGGCGCCCTGACCGCGGTCGCGGTCCGCCTCCCGCGCGGCCGCGATCTCCGCCGGGGCGGCCGCCAACGGCCCGTGGGTGTGGAGTCGGGCCGCGCGGCGCCCGTCGTCGTGACCGCCGGGACGGTCGGGACGGTCGGGCCGCCGCGCCCAGCCGACCAGGCCGGCCGCTCCGGCGACCAGCAGCAGGACCGCCGTCGCCAGCAACCACCACCGGTGCGAGGGCCGGACGTAGTCGAGGTAGCCGCCGGTCAGCGTCGAGACGGCCAGCACCAGACCGACGACGGCCAGCAGTCCCGCGCCGAGGTCGCGCCTCACAGCAGCAGGGTCCCGACGACGAGCGTGGTCGCGATGGCGACGACGAAGGTCAGCGGCCCGAGCCGGGCCGCGACCGGGGGCCCGAAGGTCCCCGCCTGCATGGCGGCCAGCTTCACGTCGATCGCCGGGCCCACGACGAGGAAGGCGAGCTTCGCGGTGTCGGAGAACGCCGTCAGGCTCGCGACGACGAAGGCGTCGGCCTCGGAGCACACCGCCAGCAGCACGGCGAGCAGCCCGAGCACGACCACGGAGAGCAGCGGGACCCCCGCCACGGCGCCCACCCAGGTCGGGGGGACGGCCACGTTCAGCGTCGCCGCGCACGCGGCGCCGACGACGAGGAAGCCACCCGCGTGCAGCAGGTCGTGCGTCACGACGCCGAGCACGCCGTCGTCGTGGTGGTGGGTCCCGCGGCGCACCGGGAGGGGCCGCCCCAGGCGGGTCCACAGCCACCCGACGACCGTCGCGACGACGAGGGAGGCGATCGCCCGGGCCAGGACCATGCGCGGCTGCCCGGGGAACGCGACCGCGGTCGCCACCAGGACCACCGGGTTCACCGCGGGGGAGGAGAGCATGAACGCCAGCGCCGCCGACGGCCGGACGCCGCGGTCGACCAGGCGCGCGGCCAGTGGCACCGACCCGCACTCGCAGCCGGGCAGGGCCGCGCCCGCGACGGCGGCCACCGGGACCGCGGCCGTCGGGTTCGCCGGGACGACGGCCCGCAGCGCCCGGTCGGGCACGAGCACCGTCACGACCGCGCCGACGACGACGCCGAGCGCGAGGTAGGGCAGGGCCTGCAGGACGATCGCGACGAAGACGGTCGACCAGGTCTGCCACGTGGGCGCGGTCCCGACGCCGACGGCGAACACCTCCGGCCCGACCAGCACGAGGACGAGGGCCGAGAGGACGAGGAGCAGCCCGAGGGGTGCCGGGCCGGACGTTCCTACGGAGCGTGAGATCGGGTTCCTCCTTCCGGGCGAGACGGCCCGATCAGCCTAGGACGGGCGTGCCGGGCGCGGCGCCCGGGCATCACCGGGGCGGACACCCGAGGCACCACCCGAGGCACCCGGAGGACCACGCCATGGCACGCACCGTCGCCGACCAGATGATCGAGGTGCTGGTGCAGGCCGGCGTCCGGCGCATCTACGGGCTCGTGGGCGACAGCCTGAACCCGATCGTCGACGCCGTCCGCCGCTCCGGCGGCGCGGCGCAGGGCGGGATCGACTGGATCCACGTGCACAACGAGGAGGCGGGCGCCCTCGCCGCGGCGGCGGAGGCGCAGCTCACCGGCACGCTCGCGGTGTGCGCCGGCAGCTGCGGGCCGGGCAACACGCACCTGATCCAGGGGCTGTACGACGCCCACCGGTCGGGCGCGCCGGTGCTGGCGATCGCCTCGCACATCCCGTCGACGCAGATCGGGACCACCTACTTCCAGGAGACCCACCCCGAGCGTCTCTTCCTCGAGGCCTCGAGCTGGTGCGAGCTCATCTCCCGGCCGGAGCAGTTGCCGCGGCTGCAGCGGGTCGCGATCCAGACGGCGCTCGCCGACCGCGGGGTCGCGGTCATGGTCGTCCCGGGGGACGTCACGGCCGAGCCGGTCGCGCACGTGACCGGGACGGGCGATCTCGTCGCGCCGTCGTCGGTGGTCGTGCCGGCCCTGGACCGTGTCGAGGCGCTCGCCGAGCACGTGAACCGGGCGGGCCGGGTCACGCTGTTCGTGGGGGCCGGGGCGCGGGACGCCCGGGAGGAGGTCCTGGCCCTCGCGGAGAAGGTGAAGGCGCCGGTCGGGCACTCGCTGGGCGGCAAGGAGTGGATCCAGTACGACAACCCGTACGACGTCGGGATGAGCGGACTGCTCGGCTACGGCGCCTGCTACGAGGCCTCCCACGAGGCGGACCTGCTGGTGCTGCTCGGCACCGACTTCCCGTACGACGGGTTCCTGCCGCAGGCCCGCACGGTGCAGGTCGACGCGGACGGCCGGCACCTCGGGCGGCGGAGCGTGCTCGATCTCGGCGTCGAGGGCGACGTGGGGGAGACCCTCCGGATGCTCCTGCCGCTGATCACCGCGAAGACCGACCGGACGTTCCTCGACGAGATGCTGCGCCACCACGCCGACGCCCTGGAGCACGTCGTGGACGCCTACACCTCGAAGGTCGCCGAGCACACCCCGATCCACCCCGAGTACGTGGCCGACGTCCTCGACGACGAGCTCGCCGACGACGCGGTGGTCACGGTCGACACCGGCATGTGCAACGTGTGGGCCGCCCGGTACATCACCCCGACGGGCCGGCGCCGCATCCTCGGGTCGTTCCGCCACGGGACCATGGCCAACGCGCTGCCGCACGCGATCGGCGCGGCGGTGTCGCACCCGGGCCGCCAGGTCGTGTCGATGTCCGGCGACGGCGGGCTGACGATGCTGCTCGGGGAGCTGCTGACCGCGGCCGAGCACGACCTGGACCTCACGGTGGTCGCGTTCAACAACGGCGCGCTGGGCATGATCCGGCTGGAGATGATGGTGGCCGGGTTCCCGTCCTTCCAGACCGACCACGGCCCCGCCGACCTCGGGGCGATCGCCGCGGCCGCCGGGCTGCACGCGGTGACGGTGGAGCGCCCGGGCGAGCTGCGCGCGGCGCTCCGGGCCGCCCTCGACCACCGGGGTCCGTCCCTGGTCGACGTGCGCACCGACCCCGACGCCCTCTCCATCCCGCCGCACATCACCGCCGAGCAGGTCCGCGGGTTCGCCCTCGCGGGCATGCGCACGGTGCTCGCGGGCGGCGTCGGGAAGATGGTCCAGCTCGCCCGGTCGAACCTGCGCTCCATCCCGCGGCACCCGTTGCGCTAGTCAGCCCCTCCGCGTGTCGAGCCCCGACACGCCGCATCACCCGATCGAGCTAGCAACAAAGTTTCACGTCTGTTTCAGGTCCGTTGACCTGCGAGAACGACGTTCCGTCGTCGGACTTTCAACCGTCCGTCGCCGGAACGTCGCGTGACCGTTAAAACGTCACTTCGTTGAGGCCCTCAACACAGTCCTCGTCCGGACGGCCGCTCCCCCCATGAGCCGTTCGGACGCTGTCGGGAGGGACGACGATGCCCACTCACCGAGCGACCACCACGCGCTCGCGACCGACCGCCGAACCCGCGCACCGCGCGGACGTGAAGCGTCGCAGCTTCCTCGGGCTCCTGGTCGCGGCGCCGGTGCTGGTCACCGCCGCCGAGATCGGGCGGCAGACGCTCGTGGACTCCGTGCCGGACGCCTCGGCCGTGGCCCTGCCCTCGGCCCCGCAGCCCGCCGAGCTCTACGACCTGCTCGACGTCATCCGCGACAGCGCCCGGCCCACCGCCAACCTCATCACCGTCAAGGTGAACAAGGACGGCACGGTCTCCTTCGCCCTGCCCCGCTCGGACAACGGGCAGGGCATCATCACCTCGACCCAGATGATCATCGCCGAGGAGATGAACCTCGACCCCGACCAGGTGGTGGTCACCCTCGCCGACGCCCGCCCCGAGCTGGTGTTCAACCAGCTCACCGGTGGGTCGAGCACCACGTTCAGCACCTACACGCCGATCCGGGTCGCGGCGGCACTCGCGCAGGGCCGCCTCCTGGGGGCCGCCGCGAACGAGCTCGACCAGGACGTCTCGGTCCTCACCAGCCGCCAGGGCCTCATCACCGGCCCGAACGGGAGGTCCCTGCCCTTCGGCGACCTCACCGCGAAGGCGGCGGCGCCGGTCACCGAGGCCGCGAACGTCGTGCTCAAGCAGCGCGAGAAGTTCACCGTCATCGGGAAGAACCGGACGAAGTCCGACGCGCTCGCCATGGTCACGGGGAAGAAGAAGTTCACGACCGACCTGAGGATCCCCGACGCGCTGCCGACGGTGATCTGCCGGGCGCCCGACCTCAACGGGTTCCCGCGCTCGGTGGGCAACCTCGACGCGGTCCGGGCCATGCCCGGGGTCACCGACGTCGTGAAGGTCGGCAGTGGTGTGGCGGTGCGGGCGAAGACCTACGGGCAGGCCATCGACGCGGTCGACGCGCTCGAGGTCCGCTGGGCCGCCGGCACCGTCCCCGGCGCGGACGACGAGTCGGTGCTGCGCAAGCTCCGTGCCGCCGAGCTGCCGCTCGCGGTGCCGAAGGGCGTCGGGACGACGCTCGAGAGCGACACCGTCTTCTACTTCCGCAGCAACTCCTCGCTGGAGACGAACTGCGCCATCGCCGACGTCCGGGCGAACAGCGCGACGATCTGGGGCCCGGCCAAGAGCCCCATCGCCGCGCAGAACGACATCGCGCGCAAGCTCGGGATCCCGCAGAACGCGGTCACCTTCCACGTGATGGAGGGCGGCGGCTCGTTCGGCCGCAAGCTCTTCTACGACGCCGCCCTCGAGGCGGCCGAGGTCTCGAAGGCCATGGGCAAGCCGGTCAAGCTGATGTGGACCCGCGCCGACGACTCGCGCCAGGGCCGCGTCCACCCGATGGCCACCACCCGCGTCCGCGCCAACGTCGTCGGCGACGCCGTCGCGAGCTTCGAGATCCGGCACACCAGCGTCGCCACCGAGACCAACCCCGGTCTCTCCGAGGCGATCACCGCGTCCGCGCAGAAGGCGCCCGGCGGCAACCTGACCGTCTCCGAGAGCATCTGGGAGACCACCCAGGTGACGCCCTACAACGTCGGGGTGTCGACCCGCTTCCTCAGCGAGGTCGACATGCGCTTCAACACCAGCTCGATGCGCAACATCTACTCCCCGGACGTCGCCACCGCCCGCGAGCTCATGGTCGACCGGATCGCCGCGCAGATGGGCAAGGACCCCTACGAGTTCCGCAGCGAGTTCACGAAGCTCGAGCGCTGGAAGAAGGTCGTCGACCGGGCCGCGAAGGAGGCCGACTGGGGGAAGTCGATGGCCGACGGCACCGCCCAGGGCATCGGCATGCACGTCGAGTACAAGGGCGTGGCCTGCGCGGTCGTCGAGCTCGACTGCCGCCCGGAGACGGTCAATCGGCAGATCCGCCAGGCCCGGACCGGCCCGCGCGTCACCAAGGTGACCTACGTCGTCGACGTCGGGCTCGTCATCAACCCCCGGGGCGTCCGCGCCCAGATGATGGGCGGGATCAACGACGCCCTGGCGATGACGCTGACCTCGAGCCTGCACCTCACCGACGGCCACTTCGTCGAGGCGAGCTGGGACAACTACTTCTACACCCGGCAGTGGAACACCCCGCCGGAGATGAACATCATCGTCGTCGAGGACTCCGACGCGCCCGAGCCCGGCGGCGTCGGCGAGTTCGGTATCGCCGCGACGTGCGGCGCGATCGCCTGCGCCTACGTGCGCGCCACCGGGAAGACGCCGACCTACTTCCCGCTGGACCACAAGGACCCGCTGCCGTTCACGCCCTACCCGACGTCGCCGCCCGTCCCGCCCTCGCCGACCAACGGCCTCGAGACCACGTTCTGACGAGGAGTTCCGCATGCCCAACCACACCTTCAGGCTCAACGGCGAGCCGGTGAACGTCGACGTCGAGGACGACGTCCGCCTGCTGTGGGTCATCCGCGACCTGCTCGGCGTCACCGGCCCCAAGTACGGCTGCGGCATCAACGTCTGCAAGGCGTGCACCAGCCACATCAACGGCAAGGCGTTCAACCCCTGCTCGGTCCCGGTCGGCGCCATCAAGCCGACCGACGAGGTCACCACCATCGAGGGCCTCGCCGCCACCGAGGCGGGGGGCGGCCTGCACCCGATGCAGCAGGCGTGGATCGACAACGACGTCGCCCAGTGCGGCTACTGCCAGCCCGGCCAGATCATGGCGGCCGTCGCCAAGGTCCGGCAGTGCCGGGCGGAGGGCCGCGAGGTCGACGACGCCGCGATCGAGGAGCTGCGCAACATCTGTCGCTGCGGCACCTACAACCGCATCCGCGAGGCCATCAAGGCCGGCGCGGAGAAGATGTGACCTCGAGACACCAGGGAGAAATCGTGTCCTTCCGCAAGCCGCTCGCCGCCCTCGGGCTGGCCGGCGCCACCCTCCCGCTGCTCGCGGGCGTGGCGCAGGCCGACGAGAGCCAGAGCCCGCTCCAGGCCGCCTCCGCCGTCAGTGCCCTCGGCGCCGACTTCCTCGCCCAGGGCAAGGACGCCTCGAACGTCGACGGCAACCGCCCCGACACCGCCGACGGCACCGACACCCGCGTGCCGAACGCCGACTACCGGTACGCCGAGGGGCCGGCCGGCGGCCTCGTCAAGAACGGGCCGTTCGAGTAGAGGCCGGGTGGCCTGCGGCCTCGTGAGCACTTTCCGTGGCTGGCGCCACGGAAAGTGCTCACATGGCGCCAGCCACATCCAGCCCCGCGAACACGATCCCGTCGGCGTCGATGCCGTGCACGGCATAGGCGTCGGCGAGGTCGGACGACTGCCCGAACGTCCGCACGCCCAGGTGGCGCGCCCGCACCCGGTGCACGCCCGCGAGGAACGCCAGCGTGTGCGGGTGCCCGTCGAGCACCGTGACCAGCGGCGCCGCGCGGTCCGGCGGGAGCGCCGCGTCGAGCACGGCCCGGTCGCCCGTGTCGAGGGCCCGGAAGAGCAGGTCCCCGCTGGTCACGACGACGACGTCGGCCGGGTGCCCGAGCGCGTCCAGCCGCTCGGCGGCCTCCAGGGCCTGCGGGACGACGGCACCCATCGCCGCGATCGTCACCTGCGGCCGGCGCTCGGCGCGGCGCAGCAGATAGCCGCCGCCCACCACCTGGCGGCGCCGCCGTTCCCGGGCGGCCGGGTCCTCGGGGACCCCGGCGATCGACTGGTCGACCGGCCGCGTCGAGAGCCGCAGGTAGGTCGACGACCCGTCGGGGCGGCCGAGGCGCCGCAGCCCGTCGAGCAGGCACCACGCCACCTCGACGGCGAACGCGGGCTCGAACGCCGTGCAGCCCGGCTGCTCCAGCCCGATCGACGGCGTGGTGATCGACTGGTGGGCGCCGCCCTCGGGTGCGAGCGAGACGCCGGACGGGGTGCCGACCAGGATCGACTGCCCGCCCGCGTACATCCCGAAGGCCCAGGGCTCGAGCGCCCGGGCGACGAACGGGTCGTAGAGCACGCCGATGGGCAGCAGCGGCTCGCCCCAGCGTGACCAGGTCGCCCCGAGCTCGCCGAGCAGCCCGACGAGGTTGGTCTCGGCGATCCCGAGCTCGATGTGCCGCCCGGTCGGCCGTTCCTTCCAGTGCAGGATCGTCTCGGCGTCGTCGGCGAACCAGTCGCGCCGCTCCCGGGGCGACCACGAGCCGACCTTGTTCAACCAGCCGCCGAGGTTCGTGGACGAGGCGACGTCGGGCGAGCACGTCACCACCCGTCCGGCGGCCTCCGGCGCCGAGCGGGTGAGGTCGAGCAGCGCGCGGCCCAGGGCCTGCTGGGTGGTGCCGGTGCCCGACGGGGTGCGTCCGACGTCGGTGGGGATCTCGGGGAGCTCGGGCCCGTGGTCCTGGCTCGCCGGCCGGGAGCCGCGGCGGTCGGTCTCGTCGGGCCGCGTGAGCCGCTCCGCCGTGTCGGCACACAGGCGCGCGGCGGGGGAGTCGGGGGAGAGCGCGGCCCACGGCTCGTCGAGGTCGGTGCCCGCCCACGCGGCGAGCTCGCGCATCTGGTCCTCGGTGAGCAGCGAGGAGTGGTTCTGCGGGTGACCCTGGGTGGCGAGGCCGTAGCCCTTCACCGTGTAGGCGAAGATCACGGTGGGGCGGGTGTCGTCGATGCGCGTGAACGCGTCGAGCAGCGCCCCGAGGTCGTGGCCGCCGAGGTTGCGGATCGCGGCGTGGACCGCGTCGTCGTCGAGCCCGTCGAGCAGGGACGCCACCAGCGACCCGTCGTCCGGAAAGTCGTCGGAGGCCTGTGGCAACCGTTCCCGCAGCTCGGCGGCGCTGCAGCGCAGCAGGCGCTGGTACTCCGGGTTCGACATCGTGTCGATGCGACGGCGCAGCGCGTCCCCGCCCTCGCGGGCGTAGAGGTCGGTGAGCAGCCGCCCGTACTTGACGGTGATGACCTGCCAGCCGGCCGCCTCGAACAGGCCCTGCAGCCGGGTGACGGAGATGTCGGGGACGACGCGGTCGAGCGACTGACGGTTGAAGTCGACGATCCACGTGACCTCGCCGAGCTCCCGGACGATCGGGTCGAGCACCGCCTCCCAGACCGCGCCCTCGTCCAGCTCCGCGTCGCCGACCAGCGAGAACTGCCGGCCGGTGCCCGCCCGCGTGCCGAGCCCGTGGGCGTACCGGCGGGCGATGGCCCCCCAGATCGGGGCGGTCGCGCCGATGCCGACGGACCCGGTCGAGTAGTCGACGGGGTCGGGGTCCTTCGACCGCGACGGGTAGGACTGCAGCCCGCCCTTCTGCCGCAACGTCGTCAGGTAGCGGGCGTCGAGCCGCCCCAGGAGGTGGTTGATCGCGTGCAGGACCGGGCTCGCGTGCGGCTTCACCGAGACCCGGTCCTCGGGGCGCAGGACGCCGAACCACAACGCCGTCATGATGGAGACGATCGACGCCGAGGACGCCTGGTGGCCGCCGACCTTGACGCCGCCGGTGGACTCCCGGACACGGTTCGCGTGGTCGACGATCGCGGTCGAGAGCCAGAGGACCCGCTTCTCGACGTCCCGCAACGTGTCGAGGTCGGCGGCCTCGCCGGGCTCGCTGGCGGGGGCGGGCATCGTGGTCGACACACTCTTCTGTGCCCCCGCCCGCACCGGGGCACACTGCACCGCGATGACCGAGACCGATCCGCAGCGCGCCGTGCGCGAGCTCGCCGACGACCACGTCCGCCGCCTCGCCGACCTCGACCCGATCCTCGCGGGTGAGCTCGGGTGGAACGACCGCCTCGACGAGCTGCCCGACCTCTCGCCGGACGGCATCGCCGCCGGCGAGGCGGTCCGCCGCGGCACGCTCGCCCGCCTCGCGGCGCTGCCCACCCCGACCGACGCGGACGAACGCCGCTGCGCCCGGCTCCTGGTCGAGCGGCTGGAGGCCGAGCTCGCGCACAGTGCGTCGGGCGAGCCGCTGCGCACGGTCCAGGAGCTGTTCGGTCCGACGGCCGGGGTGCGCATGGCGTTCACGCTCATGCCGACCGGGACCGAGGACGACTGGGCCGCGGTCGCCCGGCGCGCCGCGCGCGTCCCGGCCGCCCTCGAGGGCTACCGGCGCTCGCTGGAGGAGGGTCGACGACGGGGCCTGTTCGCGGCACCGCGGCAGGTCGTCCGGGTGGCGGCCCAGCTCCGGGCCTGGCTCGACGACGACGGCGGGCGCGGCTGGTTCTCGGCGTTCGCGCGCGACGCCGAGGTCGGACCCGCCGTCCGGAAGGAGCTGGACCGGGGCGCGGCGGCCGCCGCCGGGACCCTCGCCGGGCTGCGGGACTGGCTGCTCGAGGAGTACCTGCCCGCGGCCGAGGGCACGCCGGACGGGGTGGGCGCCGAGCGCTACCGGATCGCGGCGCGGTACTGGAACGGCACCGACCTCGACGTCGAGGAGGTGTACGCCTGGGGCTGGTCGGAGTTCCGGCGGCTGCGCGACGAGATCGCCGTCGAGGCGGACCGGGTGCTGCCCGGGGCCGACGCGGCGACGGCGATGGCGCACCTGGACACCGCGGGCGAGGTCCTCACCGGGGGTGAGGCCGCGGTGGCGCACCTGCAGGAGGTCATGGACGCGACGATCGCCGCGCTGGACGGGTCGCAGTTCGACCTGTCGGGGCCGATCCGGCGGGTCGAGGCCCGGCTCGCGCCCGTGGGGAGCGCCGCGGCGCCGTACTACACGCCTCCGTCGATGGACTTCGCCCGCCCGGGCCGGACGTGGCTCCCGGCCGCGTCCGACGACCGCTACCCGATGTGGGGGCTCTACTCGACCTGGTACCACGAGGGCGTCCCGGGGCATCACCTGCAGCTGGCGTCGTGGCCGCTGCACGCCGAGCGGCTGTCGCTCTTCCAGACCTCGATGGCCGGCGCGGTCAGTGCGAACGTCGAGGGCTGGGCGCTCTACGCGGAGCGCCTCATGGACGAGCTCGGGCACCACGCCGACCCGGGCTCGCGGCTCGGGTACCTCGACGCGCAGATGCTGCGGGCGATCCGGGTGGTGATCGACCTCGGCATGCACCTGTCGCTGCCGATCCCGGACGACTCGCCGGTCGGGGCGGGGGAGCGGTGGACCCCGGAGCTGGCGCGCGAGTTCTTCGGGCGACACAGCGGGCGCTCGACCGAGATGCTGGACTCCGAGCTCATCCGCTACCTCGGCGGGCCGGGCCAGGCGATCGGCTACAAGCTCGGCGAGCGCGCGTGGCTGGCGGGGCGGGACGAGGCCCGGCGTCGGGCGGGCGCGGACTTCGACCTGCCCGCCTGGCACGCGGGCGCCCTGGCCCAGGGGTCGCTGGGCCTGGACGACCTCGTCCGTGAGCTGGCGCTCCTGTGAGCACTTTCCGTGGCTCTGGCCACGGAAAGTGCTCAGGGCACGTCAGTGACGCAGACCCGCCTCGCGCATGAGCGGCATGACCTGCTCGCCGAACTGGTCGATCTCCTCGTTGTAGTCGAGGAAGCCCATGATCATGCCCTCCATGCCGTGGTCGGAGAGCTGCTGGAACCCCTCCACGACCTGCTCGGGCGTGCCGACCAGCGGCTGGCCCGCCCAGCCCGCGATGAAGCGCTCCTGGAACTTCTCGATCTGCTCGTTGAACGACTGCGACTCCATGCCGATGATCGACATGAGGTTGCGAGCGCCCGGCCAGTCGCCCTCGTCGATGATGCGCTGGTGGTCGCGCTTGGCCTCGGCCTCGGTGTCGCGGCAGACGATCAGGCCGTAGGTCATGGTGGAGATCGTCCGCTGGTACTCCTCGCGGGCCTTGCGCTTGATCTCCTTCGTGTAGTCGGCCATCGCGTCCATGTCGAGCGACGCGAAGTTGATGTCGACGTACTTCGCGGAGAAGTCGGTGCCGGACTTCGAGTTGCCGGCGTTGATGAGCACCGGGCGCGGGTCCTGGACCGGCTTCGGCTCGGACTCGAGCGCCTTCGCCTGGAAGTAGGTGCCGTCGAAGTCGAACTCGCCCTCGGCGGTCCAGAGGCGCTCGACGAGCTCGATCCACTCCCCGCCGTAGACGTAGCGCTCGTCGTGCTCGAGCTGCTTGGGGTTGAACATCCCCATCTCCGGGGTGAACCAGCCCATCACCAGGTTCATCCCGAACCGGCCCTGCGCGATGTGGTCGTTGGTGACGGCCATGTTCGCGGCGACCACCGGGTGCACCGTCGGGATGTGCGTGGTGGTGAAGACGGTGATCTGTTCGGTGGCCTCGGCGATGCCGGCGGCCCAGGTGAACGTCTCGAAGTTGGTGCCGTTGAAGTTGACGTTGCCGCCGAAGCCCTTCCAGCGGGCGACCGGGACCATCGCCTCCATGCCGAGGCGGTCGGCCTTCTGCGCGATCGACTTGGTGTGGTCCCAGGTGATCTCGTAGGTGGTGGGGGCGTCGGTCATGCACAGGCCGCCCGAACAGTTCGACCCGAACAGGCCGAGCTTCATCTTCTGGTCGTTGAAGATGGACGGCCCGGTGCGGGTGTGCTCCAGGGGCAGCGTCTGCTCGCGGCCGTACGTGATCGTCTGGACCATGGGTGACTACCTCCAAGGGCGTCCTCGGTGACTGCGATCACGCTAGGAAGTCGCGCGCGGCCGTTCCATCCGGTTGGCGCAGCCGGGCATCCGAAGTGCGCAGCACCTGACGTCAGGAACGCAGGGTCTGCGACGGCAGGCGCCCGTACTTGGCGCGGTACTGCTCGGAGAACCGGCCCTGGTGCAGGAAGCCCCACGTGGCGGCGAGCTCGGTGACCGAGTGGTCGGCCGGATTGGCGGCCAGCAGGTCCGCGTGCACCCGGGCGAGGCGGACGTCGCGGACGTACTCGCTCGGCGTCATCCCGACGTGGCGCGCGAACGTCACCTGCAGCGTCCGCGTCGAGACACCCATGCGCTGCGCGAGCTGCGGGATGCTGAACGGCTCCGCGGCGTGGGCCTCGATGAACGCGAGGGCCTGGCGGACGACGGCGGGCCGTTCCTCGGTGCGGGGGGTCAGCAGCTCGTCGGTGTACTGGTGCCCGACCCCGTGGAGCAGGGCGGTCATCACGTAGGTCTCGAGCTGCGCGCGCGCCAGGGGAGCGGCGGCGATCCCGCCGGGCCGGTCGAGCTCGGTCTGCAGGAACCGCACCGCGCTCATCAGGGCCGCGCCGGAACCCGCCGTCAGGTCCATCGAGACGTCGAAGTCGAGCGCGTCGTGGATGGGGTGGCCGAGCAGCCCGCCCAGGTGGTCCTCGAGCGGGCCGCGCGGGAACTTCATGGCGAACTGCGTCGCCTCGGGGGTCCACGTGACCGTCGAGTCCTCGGTCGGCAGCAGCACCGCGCCGCTGCGTCCACCCTCGGTGACCGCCCGCTCCCGCCCCCGACGACGGGTCACCTCGGTCCGCCCGGAGAGCGTCAGGTTGACGTGGTAGCAGTGCTCGAGCGGCGGCAGGTCGAGCGACGCGTGCGCGCCGTAGACGAGGTAGCCCAGGGTGAGCCGCTCCGAGGCGACGCTGTTCAGCCGCGCGTCGAGCGGGCGACCGCCCAGCGAGTCCAGCTCGTGCGGGACGTAGACCTCGGTGACGACGTGACGCGCCTCGTCGACGTCGTCGGTGTTCATCACCGCGTGGGCGGCCAGGGGTTCCTCGGTCGGAGCGCTCACCTGCATGACCCCTTGCTCGATCACGCCGTCGTGTGGTGGCAGTCACGGTCGCACGCATACGATCCGCGCGCAAGGCGGCCGTTCGACGGTTCGCACGGGCGATCCTGCATACGATTCTCGACGACGGGTCGGGGGCACGTCGCGGCTGGTGCCCCTAATGTCGCGGCTGTCAGAGGCCCGCCGCCCACGCGTCCGATGCGTCGTGGTCGGGGTCACACTAGGATGCATACGACGACCCCGCCACGTGGAGCAGACCGCGAGGTTGGGCGCCGGAACGCATACGATCCGCGCCTCGACCCGTCAGGGAGTCCCCTCGATGTCCTCCGCCGTCCAGCCGGACGGGGCCCGCACGCAGGCCTACCACCGCATCCGCTCCGACATCGCCGCGGGTGCGCTCGTGCCCGGCTCCTGGGTGCGGGAGGGACCGCTCGCCGACACGCTCGGGGTCAGCCGCACCCCCGTGCGGGAGGCCCTCAACGCGCTCGCCGCGGAGGGCCTGGTGGAGATCGTCCGCCACCGCGGCGCCCGGGTGAGCTCCTGGACCCGCCGCGACGTCGACGAGGTCTACACCCTCCGCGCGCTTCTCGAGGGGGAGGGCGCCCGGCTGGCCGCCGAGCGTGCCGACGCCTCGGTGGTCGCCACGCTGCGCGAGCACGACCGCGCCTTCGCCGCCGCCGCGGCCGACCTCTCCCGGCTCCGCGCCGCCGGCGAGGACGGGGCGCCGGCGTTGCGGCGTGCCGTCGAGGCCAACGGCGCGCTGCACGACGCGGTGATGCAGGCCGCCGACAGCCCCCGCCTCGCGTCGCTGCTGGCCTCGGTCTCGTCGACCCCGCTCGTCGCGCTCGCCTTCGGCCACTACGCCGACCCCGACCTCGCCCGCAGCGTCACCGGCCACCACGACCTCGTCCTCGGCATCGAGCACCGCGACGCTGCCCTCGCCGAGTCCGCGATGCGCTCCCACATCCTCGGCGCCCGCCACGCGGCCGCCCGCAGCGCCACCGACGCCTGATCCTTCCCGACGCCGGGTCGTCCCCGGCTCTGCTTTGTCCCGGAAGGTGCGCGCGCGTGGCGCACACAGTTCGGGGCTGGGCGGGTCCGGCTGCTGCGGGGTCCGCGCGTGACGCGCGCAGTCCGGGCGTGGGCCGCTTCGGTTCCGTGGGGTCCTGCGCGTGGCGCACGCATTCCGGGGGTGGGCCGGTTCTGTGCGGTGGGGGCCTGCGCGTGGCGCACACAGCCCGGCGGTCGACCGGTAGGGCTCCGCGAGGGCCTGCGCGCGGCGCACACAATCCAGAGTGGCGGCGGTGCCGTCGAGGCCTGTCACCGTGGCGTACTCGGTCCGGGGAGCGCCCGGGGTCAGCCCGCGCCCGTCCCCGCCGATGCCGGCGTCGGGATCCTTGCTCGCCGAGTTGGTCTCCGCCCGGGCCCGACGTGGGAGCTCCCGCGACGCCGGCCGCGCCTCGGTGTGCGTGGACCCTCGGGCCGATCCGGTCCGACAGGCCCGCCCCGTCGTGCGTTCACGCCCCTCGGTGCTGGGACATGGCGCTCCTCATGCACTGCGACGCGGCCCGGACGTGGCGTGGGGGGTCGGTTCGAGGTGCACGGGCGGACCTCGTGAGCGCGTCGCAGCACCACGTGCGCGTGTCGCGCATGAGGAGCCGATCATGAGCGACCGCCGGGCCGGAGACCGTGTTGCGCCCGACGGTGTGTGCGTGGCGCGCAGGGATCGGCGCGATCGCGTGCCTGGCGGGGCGGAATGTGTGCGTCGCGCGCAGGAGCCGTCGCAGCCACCCGCCGCGACGATGTGGACTTCCTCCCACTGGATGACAGCAATGACGCGTTGCTGTCGCAGCGAGGAGCCTGCGCGAATCGGCTGACCCGGTGCGCGAGACGGATGGGGCACGACCGGGCGGCTCCCTAGCGTTCCGGGGTACCCCGCCCGTGCGACATCCCCCGGACCCGGAGGTCAACTGGTGACCGTCTCCCTGCTCGGTCTCGTCGGATCGCCGAACGCCGGGGGCCGCAGCTCCACGGCGCTCCAGGCGTTCCTCGACGCCACGGGGGCCCCGAGCACGGTCGTCGAGCTCGGCCAGGGGCCCGACCCGGAGGACCTGCAGCGGGCGGTCGAGGCGGCGGACGGCGTCGTGTTCGCGACCCCGACCTACCGCGCCCGGTCGTCCGGGCTGATCAAGGCGTTCCTCGAGAACACCCAGCGCGGCGCCGCCGGGGAACAGCGGGCGCCGCTGCGGGGCAAGGCCACCGCGATCGTCCACACGGGCAACGCCGCCGAGCACTTCCTCGCCGTCGACGACCTGCGCTCGATCCTCGCCGGGTTCTTCGCCGCCCAGGTGCTCTCACCCGGCCTGTTCCTCAGCGGCGCGCACTTCGGACCCGACGGCGAGCTGACCGCCGAGACCCTCGAGCTCGTCGCCGCCCACGGGCGGGCCTTCGGCGAGTTCACGACGGCGGTGCGCGCCGCGCCCGCCGTCACCGCCCTCGCCCCGCTGCTCTAGCCGCCGACGCACCACACCCCACACCAGAACCCGCGGAAGGACCCGCCGTGAGCCTCGCCGTCGCCCCGTCCGTCGACACCGTCGACCTCGCGCTCGCCGAGCTCGGACGTGGCCGACCCGTCGTCGTGCACGGGGGTGTGCAGGGGGCGGTCCTCGTGGCCGCGGCCGCCGGCATCACACCCGCGACCGTCGCGTTCCTGGTGCGGTACGGCAGCGGGTTCCTGGAGGCGGCCGCACCGGAGTCGGTGCTGGACGCGCTGGACCTCCCGCCCGCCTACGGGCGCAGCGCCCGGACGGTGCCCTTCGACGCCGCGTCGGGCGTGAGCACCGGTATCAGCGCCACCGACCGGGCCCGCACCCTGGCGCTGCTCGCCGACCCCGCGACTCGCCCGGAGGACCTCACCCGCCCCGGCCACGTCGTCGCGACGGCGACCCGCCCGGACCGGGTCGGTACCGCCGAGGCCGCCTCGGCGCTCATCGAACTGGCCGGCCTCGGGCCGGTCGCGGTGCTCTGCACGCTGCTGGACGAGGAATCGGGCGAGCTCCTCGACACGGTCACCGCCGGGGCGTTCGCCCGCGTCGAGGGCCTCGTGGACCTCGCCGTCACCGATCTGATCACGAGGGAGTGAGTCCGATGGAGCAGTTCCAGATGCTGATCGGCGGCCGGGCCGTCGACGCCGTCTCCGGGAAGACCTTCGAGTCGCAGAACCCGTACACCGGGGAGAACTGGGCGACGATCCCCGACGGCGGCCCGGAGGACGTCGACGCCGCCGTCGCGGCCGCGCGGTCGGCCTTCGAGGGCGAGTGGGGCGCCATGACCGGGTTCGCCCGCGCCGCGTGCCTGCGTCGCCTCGGCGACCTCATCGGGCAGAACGCGGAGCGGCTGGCGACGCTCGAGGTCAACGACTCCGGCAAGCTCTACCGCGAGATGCTCGGGCAGCTCAACGGGCTCGGCGGCTGGTACCACTACTTCGCGGGCCTGGCCGACAAGATCGAGGGCGCGCAGATCCCGTCGCCGAACCCGAACTACCTCGTCTACACCCGACGCGAGCCGATCGGCGTCGTCGCCGCGATCACGCCGTGGAACTCGCCGCTGCTGCTCATGACCTTCAAGCTGGCGCCGCTGCTCGCGGCCGGCTGCACCGTCGTGATCAAGCCGTCCGAGCACGCCCCTGCCTCGACGCTGGGCTTCGCCGAGCTGATCGAGCAGGCGGGGATCCCGGCGGGCGTGGTCAACGTCGTCACCGGCCTCAGCCGCGAGACCGGCGCGCACCTGGCCGCCCACCCCGACGTCGACAAGGTCGCCTTCACCGGCTCGACCGCCACCGGCAAGCACGTCGGTCAGGCCGCCATGGAGAACCTCAACCCGGTCACCCTGGAGCTGGGCGGCAAGTCGCCGCAGGTGGTGTTCGCCGACGCCGACCTGCAGGCGGCCGCGAACGGCCTCGTCGCCGGGGTGTTCGCCGCGACCGGTCAGACCTGCATGGCGGGCTCCCGCCTCATCGTCCACGCCGACGTCCACGACGAGCTCGTGCGGCTCGTCGCCGAGCGCGCCGCGACCATCAAGCTGGGCAACCCGATGGACGCCGAGACCGAGATGGGTCCGGTGGCCAACCAGCCGCAGTACGAGAAGGTGCTGGGCTACCTGGAGACCGCGCGGAACGAGGGCGCGACCATCGCGTACGGCGGCGTGGCCGAGGAGTCGCTCGGCAGCTACTTCGTGCGGCCCACCGTGCTGAGCGTCAAGCCGAGCGACACCGTGTACCGCGAGGAGGTCTTCGGCCCGGTCCTCTCGGCGGTGACGTTCACCGACGAGGAGGAGGCGATCAAGCTCGCCAACGACACGCCCTACGGGCTCGCGGGCGCGGTGTGGACGAAGGACATCCACCGCGGCCACCGGGTCGCCGGGAAGATCCGGGCGGGCACGGTGTGGATCAACGCCTACCGCGTCCTGTCGCCGAGCGTGCCGTTCGGCGGGTTCAAGCAGTCCGGCCTCGGCCGCGAGAACGGTCTGCACGGCATCGACGCCTACCTCGAGACCAAGGCCGTGTGGGTCGAGCTCACCGGCGGCACGCGGGATCCGTTCACCTTGGGCTGACGCTCGTGAGCACTTTCCGTGGCGGGAGCCACGGAAAGTGCTCACGAGCGGGTACCGCACCTCCATGAAGGCCATCGCCTATACCGAGAAGTCCGGCCCGTTCACCGAGATCGAGCTGCCCGAGCCGACCCCCGGGCCCCGCGACGTCGTCGTGGAGGTCCGCGCGGTCTCGGTCAACCCCGTCGACACGAAGCTGCACCACGGGGTCGATCCGGGTGGCGAGCCGAAGGTCCTCGGCTTCGACGCCGCCGGGGTGGTCACCGCGGTCGGCGACGAGGTGACGCTCTTCGCCGTCGGCGACGAGGTGATGGAGGCCGGCTCGATCCTGCGCCCGGGGACCAACGCGCAGTACCACGTCGTCGACGAGCGGATCGTCGGCCGCAAGCCCTCGACCCTCGACTGGGCCGAGGCCGCCGCGCTCCCGCTGACCGCGATCACCGCGTGGGAGTCGCTGTTCGACCGCTTCCGCCTTCCCGACGGCAGGTCGCGCACGTTGCTCGTCATGGGTGCGGCCGGCGGGGTCGGGTCGATGGTGCTGCAGTACGCGCGGGCGCTGACCGACCTCACGCTCGTCGGCACCGCCTCCCGCGAGGCCTCCCGCGACTGGGCGACCGCGATGGGGGCCCACCACACGGCCGACCACCACGACCTGGTCGCGTCGGTGCGGAAGGTGGCCCCGGAGGGGGTCGACCTCGTGTTCTCGCCCTACACCGAGGGCATGATCGAGAGCTACGCGGAGCTGCTGAACCCGGGCGGCGGGATCGTCGCGATCGACGAGCCGGAGGGCCTGGAGACGCTCCCGCTCAAGGACAAGTGCCTCGCCCTGCACTGGGAGCTCATGTTCACGCGACCGATGTTCGAGGCGGCCGACATGATCGCCCAGCACGAGCTGCTGGACCGCACCGCCGAGCTCGTCGCGGCCGGCTCGGTGCGCACCACGCTCTCGGAGCGGCTCGACGGCCTCACCGCCGAGAACCTGCAGCGCGCGCACGAGCTGGTCGAGGGCGGGCACATGACCGGCAAGGTCGCGATCACCGTCTGAGGCGCGCGAGCACGTGCGCCGTCGCCCGGGTCGCCGGGTAGAGGGCGCGGTAGTGCTCGTGCAGCTCGTCGTACAGGTCCCTGGTCGCCGGGTCCGGCTCCAGGGTCCTGACGACGGGGTTCCAGGCTCCGATGTCCGGCTCGGTCCCGGTCGCGACCGCGGCGAGCCACGCGTCGCCGAGGGCGGCGCCGGTGGTGTCGACGGGAACGTCCTGGGGCAGGCCCGTCACGTCGCTGACGATCTGCGTCCACACCCCGCCGGCGGTGCCGCCCCCGACGGCGACGAGCCGTGGGTCGGGCGCGGGGAACGAGGCGAGGTTGTGCCGCACCCCGTGCGCGATGCCCTCGAGGGCGGCGCGGTAGAGGTCGGGCGCGTCGTGCCGCGTGGTCAGGCCGATCAGCACCCCGCGGGCGTCCGGGTCGAACACCGGGGTCCGTTCGCCGGCGAAGTAGGGGAGCAGCAGCAACCCGTTCGCGCCCGCCGGGACGTCCCCGGCCGCGGCGGTCAGCGCCGCGTGGTCCCCGGCGACGAGGTCGCGCAACCAGGTGGTGACCGCGCCGCCCGTGGCCATCCCGGCCGCCGTCGTGAACGAGCCGGGCCGGACGCCGCGCGTGGACCAGAGCGTCTCGTGACGGGCCGGGGCCGCTGCGGTCTGGACCAGGAACATCGTCGTGCCGTACATGACCATCGTGTCCCCGGGCGCCGCGATGCCGACCGACGCGGCCTCGGCCCAGGCGTCGATGGTCCCCGTCGTGACCGGGATGCCCGCGGGGAGCCCGGTGGCCTCGGCCGCCGCTCGCATCACGTGCCCGACGACCTCGGTCGGCCACGCCAGCCGCGGCAACGTCAGTCCGGGCGCGACCTCGTCGGCCCAGTCGTGCGCCCAGTCCGCGGCGTCGAGGTCGTACAGCGGGTCGCACTGGCTCGCGGAGTGGTGGTCGAGGACGTACTCGCCGGTGAGCCGGTGCACGAGGAACGAGCTCGCCATGAGCAGCATCGCCGTCCGCTCCCAGACCTCGGGTTCGTGACGGCGCAGCCAGGCGATCTTCGGGCCGACCGCCTGGCTCGAGAGCGGCGTCCCGCCCCGGCGCAGGATCTCCGCCGCCCCGAGCCGGTCCGTGAGCTCCTCGATCTCGCGGCCGGCCCGGGTGTCGACCCCGTAGAGGATCGCCGGGCGCAGCGGCCGGCCGTCGGCGTCCGCGGGGAGCAGGACCGGTCCGATCCCGCTGAGGCCGACCGCGTCGGGCGTCCCGCCGAGCTCGCGCACCAGGTGGATGAGGTCGTGCCACCAGACCGTCTCGGCGTCGTGCTCGACGTGCCCCGACGCCGGGTAGGACGTCGCGTGCTCCACCTGGGCCCGGGCCAGGACGGTGCCGTCGTCGCCGACGAGCACGCCCTTGGAGCTCTGCGTCCCGATGTCGACGCCGAGGTAGGTGGGCACCTCAGTCGAGGTCGATCCGCGCGCCGTCCAGCTCCAGGGCGTCGACCTCGGCGTAGCGGTCGCCGTGGAGCTCCAGCACGGTGATGGCGCCCTCCGGGTCGACGAGCACGTACGTGCCGATGCCGACCGACGCGTACTCGGCCGCCTTCATGATGCGGTCAGTTCGGCGGGATCCGGGGGAGAGGACCTCCACCGCGACGGCGACCTCGGCCGCGTCCAGACGGGGGCGGGCGTCGACGCTCGCGGCCGGAACGATGACCAGATCGGGGACGCGCACGGTCGGCACCGGGTCACCCTCCACGACGACCTCGACCTCGAGAAGCACCGTCCACCGCGCCGGCACCCGGGCGCACAGGGTGCGGTAGGTGCGCCCGAGCACGTCCTGATGGCGGATGTGTGGGCGCGGCGACACGTGCAGCACCCCCTCGACGAGTTCCACGTGATGCAGCTCGTCCTCCGGGAGCGCCTCCCAGTCGGCGAGCACGAGCAGCCGCGAGGGAGCGGAGTAGCTGATGCTCATGTCACCTCCTCGGTGCCCGTCGATCGTGACACGTTCCCGACGCCGGGTGGGGCCGCTTCAGTCCGCCCGGTCCGGTTCCCCGTCGCTCCGCTCGCCCCGGTACGCCTGGATCGCGTCGTGCACGTACTGCGCGAGGCCGGGCTCGAGGTCGTCGTAGGTCGCCGCGAACCGCTCGTCGGTCACGTAGAGGCAGGCGAGGTTGCGGTGCATCTCCGGCGAGAGGTCGTAGAACCGCTCGTGGATCTGCCGTCCGTGCGCCTCCGCCGCCGCACGGGCCGCCGCCGAGTCGGGGGCGGCGCCCGCCCGCTTGGCCGCGACGAAGGCGGCATTGACGGCGTCGGTCTCGGCCGTGATCGCGACCCAGTCGTCCTTCGTGTAGCGCGCGGTCCGCTCCTGCGACTGCCGCCACTGCTCGGTCTCGCCCCAGCGCTCGCGCGCCTCGGCCCGGTACTCGTCGGAGAAACCGTCGCCGAAGAGCTCGCGGCGCTCCTCGCGGGTGAGCTGGATTCCGTCCATCTCCGCCTCCAGGGCTCGGTCGATGGCCACGACGAGGTCGGTGAGCTCGTCGAGCCGGGTGGTGACCGCGTCCCGCTGCCGGCGCAGGTGCGCCGCGACGTCGGCGTCCGGGTCGTCGAGGAGGGCGGCGATGTCCTCCAGGGCGAACCCGAGCCGTCGGTAGACCACGACGTGCTGCAGGCGGGTGATGTCGGCGTCGGTGTAGAGGCGGTAGCCCGAGGGGCTGCGACGGCTCGGCCGCAGCAGCCCCACCTCGTCGTAGTGGTGCAGCGTGCGCACCGTGAGCCCGAAGCGCTCGGCGAGCCGGCCCACCGTCCACCCCGTCTCCGTCATCCCGGTCATGATGGAGAGGTTCCGGCCTGACGTCGCGTGAGGGTCAAGTGCCGGGGCGAGCGGAGCGACGGGGGACCATGCAACTGCGAGACGCCGCTCCGGCCGACCTCGAGGTGCTCGTCGGGATCTGGCGCCGCGCGGTCGAGGCGACCCACCGGTTCCTGACGACGTCGGTGATCGACGGCCTCGAGGAGCGGCTGCGCGCGGATCTCCCCCGGGCGGCGGTGCGGGTCGCGGTGGGTCCCGACGACGGGCCGCTCGGCTTCCTCGCCGCGCGCGGCGGCGAGGTCGACATGCTGTTCGTCGACCCGGCCGCCCACGGGCGCGGGATCGGCACCGCCCTGCTCGACGACGTGCGTGCCCCGATCCTCACGCTCCAGGTCAACGAGCAGAACCCGGGGGCGCGGGCCTGGTACCGGCGCCGCGGCTTCGTCGAGACCGCGCGCTCCGAGACCGACGCCGACGGTCGCCCGTACCCGCTGATCCACCTCAGACGGGTCACCCCTCCCTAGCAGCGGGTGAACACATCGCTCAGAATGCGTGCTGTGTTTCGTGGGGGACGACGTGGACAACGGTGACGAGAACCTCCTGCTGACGGACGTCCTGCCGCCGCGGGCCTTCGACCAGGCCTGCCGGATGGTCGTCGACTACCTGGGTGAGGCGGTCCCGCTCGGGGCCTGGGCGGTGACGCGGGTGGCCGCGGGCCGCCAGACCGTGCTCGTGGCGCGCGACCGCGACTACGGGCTCCAGCCCGGCGTCGAGCAGCGCTGGACCGAGGCGATGTGCCGCACGATGGTGACGGGGGAGACCCCGCGGGTGGTGCCCGACGTCGCGGCCCATCCGCAGCTGGCCGGACCGGTCGCGTCGGCGGCCGCGATGGAGTTCCCGATCGCGGCCTACGTGGGCACGCCGATCGTCCAGCCGGGAGGCGCGCTGTTCGGCACCCTGCTCGGGCTGAACCGGCGGCCCATGGAGCCCGGGTTCGTCGAGCACGAGGGCCTGCTCGACCTGCTGTCGAGTCTGCTCTCCAGCGTGCTCGAGGCCGACACGACGTCGGTGGAGTCCGCCCGGGAGCTCGAGCGGGCCGTGTCCGACGCCGAGACCGACCAGCTGACCGGCCTGCTCAACCGGCGGGGGTGGACCCGGTGGCTGGAGCGCGAGGAGGAACGCTTCCGCCGCTTCGGGGACCCGGCCTGCGTCGTGATGATGGACCTCGACGGGCTGAAGACGGTCAACGACACCCAGGGCCACGACGCCGGGGACCGCTACCTGCGCCGCGCCGCCGACGCGCTCCGCCGCGCGACCCGCCACGGGGACCCGCTCGCCCGCCTCGGCGGCGACGAGTTCGCGATGGTGGCGACCGTGGGCCCCGACGACGCGGGGCCGCTCGTCCGCCGGCTGCAGGCCGTGCTCGACGAGGCCGGCACGCCCTGCTCGGTCGGCGTGGCGGCGGTCGGGGTGGCGACGGGCTTCTCCGAGGCGGTGTCGGAGGCCGATGCGGCCATGTATTCCGACAAACGTGCCCGGAAGGGGTCCGCCGCCCGATCGTGAGCGCCGGACACCGCCCGACGGGGTGGACGTCGCGGGAACGACGCGTAGGAGGGGGCCGGGCGGTGGTACCGGTAGGCGGAGTTCCCGCCGACGACGAGGGGGTCACCGTGCCGACGGCGCTCGAGGAGGTGGCCGCGGAGCTGACGCCACCGAAGGCGTTCGACGCCGCGTGCCGGATGGTCGTGGACTACCTCGCCGACACCGTGCCCATGGGCGTGTGGGCGGTGTCCCGCGTGGTCGGACGGCGGCAGACGATGCTGGTCACCGCCGACCGCGCCTACGGCATCCGGCCCGGCGCCGAGGTGGCCTGGTCGACCTCCCTGTGCCGCACGATGTCGCTGGGCTCGACGCCCCGCGTCGTGGCGGACACCGCGCTCGTCCCCGACCTCGCCGAGGCCGTCGACGCGCAGGCGAAGGGCGCGGTGCGCGTCGGGGCCTACGTCGGGACGCCGATCCTGCAGCCGGACGGCTCGCTGTTCGGGACCGTCGTCGGGCTCAACCCCGATCCGCTGCCTGACACGTTCCTGGAGCACGAGACGCTGCTGGACCTGCTCTCCAGCCTCCTGTCGAGCGTGCTCGAGGCCGACAGCGCGGCCGTGGAGACCGCGCGGGCGTTGGAGCGGGCGGTCTCCGACGCGGAGACCGACCAGCTCACGGGTCTGCTCAACCGGCGGGGCTGGCAGCGGTGGATGGAGCGCGAGGAGGACCGGTTCCGGCGCTTCGGCGACCCGGCCGCGGTGGTGATGTTCGACCTCGACGGGCTCAAGACGGTCAACGACACCGAGGGGCACGACGCCGGCGACCGCTACCTGCGCCGCACTGCGGAGACCCTGCTCGGTGCGGTCCGTTCCGGGGACCCGCTCGCGCGTCTCGGCGGCGACGAGTTCGGGCTGGTGGCCGCGGTCACCGCCGACGACGCCGCACGACTGGCCGACCGGCTCCAGGCGGTCCTGACCGACGCCGACGTCCCGTGCTCGGTGGGGGTCGCGCCGTTCCGGGTGGACGGCGGTTTCGCCCGCGCCCTCGCCGAGGCCGACGCGGCGATGTACGAGAACAAGCGTGCCCGCAAAGCCGCCCGCCCGGTGCACGCCGGGGTCGCGGACGTGCAGGAACCGGTCGTCGAGGTCACGCCCGCGTCGTGACGGCCCTGCTCCCCGGTGGCAGCGAAGCGTCGTTGCTGGCATCCAGTGGTAGGAACGCCACATCGTCGACGGCGGGTCCGGACGCGGGCTCCCGCGCGGCACGTGACGTCCGAGGCAGCGGCCCGGGGTGGCGTGGGCAGGGTCCTGGCGGCCTGACCGGGGAGACTGCGGACATGTTCTCCAGCCGGGCCGCGGGGGGCGTCGTCGTCGACCCGCGGGGCCACGTGGTCGTCGTGCGTCAACGCTCTCGGACGTGGTCACTGCCCAAGGGACACGTCGAGGAGGGCGAGGGCGTGCTCGACGCGGCGCGCCGGGAGATCCACGAGGAGTGCGGGCTCGACGGTCTGGACCTCGTGCAGGAGCTCGGCTCCTTCAGTCGGATGGCGGTCCGTCACGGCCTGCCGGAGCACAAGACGATCACGCTGTTCCTGTTCCGCAGCCGTGCCGCCGACCTGCGACCGCTCGACCCCGCCAACCCGGAGGCGCGCTGGGTGCCGGCCGTCGACGTGCCGGGCCTGCTGTCCCACCCCGCCGACGGCCGGTTCTTCCGGCAGCACGCGCTCCCGCTCATCCCCGACGGCGGAGGTGCTCGCTGAGGAACGCCGCGAGCGTCTCGCGATGGCGGCGGTCGGCCCCGTCGTCGTGCGTCGGGTTGTCGGGTACCGCGAAGCCGTGGGCGGCGGGGTAGGTCTCCAGCGTGAGCGGCACTCCCGCCTCCTCGCAGGCCGCTTGCAGCCGGGCGTGCTGGTCGGCGTCGAAGCTCGCGTCGTCGGTGGCCGCGGCGACGTAGACCGCGGCGCTGATCGACCCGGCCAGCAGGTGCGGGCTCGACGGGTCGTCGGCCGCCGCGAGGTTCCCGCCGTGGAAGGTCGCGACGGCCGCGACGTGCTCCGGCTCGGCCGCCGCCGCTCGGAACGCCATCGACCCGCCGAAGCAGTACCCGACCGCACCGACCCCGCCCGGCGCCACCTCGGCCCGCGCCACGAGCGTCGCGACCAGGGCTCGCGCGTCGGTGACCACCTGCGTCGGGGTCAGGCTGCCGGCCAGCGCGGTCAGCCGTGCGAACTCCTCCGGGTCGCCGAACAGCGTCGAGGTGTCGAACGGTGCGTAGGGCGTGCGGTGGTAGATGTCGGGGAGCAGCACGGCGAAGCCCTGGTCAGCCACCGCGTCGGCCATCCCGCCGATGGTCCCCCGGACCCCGCCCGCGTCGGGGTAGTAGAGGACCCCGGGCCACGGCCCCGACCCCTCCGGCGTGTGCAGCGTGGCGCGGCAGGGGCCGTCCGGGGTGTCGACGACGAGCTCGGTGCGGGTCACGGTTGCTGATCGTCGTCCGTCCCGACGACGGGTTGGTCGGCTTTCACCGACGGCGAACGGCTTACCCGTTCCCGTCCTGCTGCGCCGTGGGAGCGGCCGGCGGCGCCGGGGCGGGCGCGACCTGGCCGGTCGGCGGTGGGGCGGGCGCGGCGTTCCCGTTGTCGTCCGTGGCCGGGGCGTGGCCGAACCCGGTCAGGACCGCCACGAGACAGAAGATCGCCCCGAGGACCCCGAGCACGTTCGTGATCCGATCCTTCGTCATCCGGGGCACGGTGACCGTGGTCGTCCGACGACGTCAAGATCTCCTGGTCCCCGGCAGAATCAGCACGGCTCCGGCGAGCAGCGGCCCGACGGTGACCTCGGCGTCCGCGTCGAACCGGACGGACGGAGGCGGCCCGGTCGACTCGACGAGCCTGCTCCGGCGCGTCCTGGCCGTGGTGGATTCAGCAGCCGCCGTCGAGAGAGCAGCGGTCCCCGGAGCGCCAGTAGGCCTCGACGATCTCGCCGACGGGGAACGGCGGCGACGGGTCGTGCTTGTGCAGTACCCAGACCATCGCGAGGATTCGGGTTCCTCCGTGCTGCTCGGCGACCTCGCCGACCGTGACCCGCCCGGTCCTCAGGTCGGCGTCGAGCCGGTCCACCGTGGCGGTGGGCCCGCTCGGGTCCGGGTGCAACGGCCAGTCGTGGGGCAACGCACGGGCCCCGTCGAGCATGTCGGCTCGCCACGCCACGGCGCTCGGCACGGTCGCGGCGGCGACGAGGACCACGGCCGCGACGGCCGACATGACCCGGTAGGTGGGCTGCCCCTCGATCGGTACCACCGCGCCGAGGGTGTCGAGCGCGACCGCCACGGCGAGGGCCGCCACCACGCACAGCGCGACCACCCGCCGCGAACCCGGCACACCGGAGGACACGGCGTAGAGCCCGCAGCTCGCGAGCCCGAGCACCAGCCACGGCCACAGCACCCGCCAACGCGCTGCAGCCGACGCGACGACGGCGCCGGCCACCAGCGCCGCGAGCCACCAGTGCCCGAGCATCGGGGCATCGGAGAAGTAGTAGTAGGAGCTGCCGTCGATCGCGAGATAGCGGCCGAGCTCGGCCAGGTGGCCGGGCAGCGCGCCGAGGTCCGGCCCGCCGTGCCCACCGCCGGTGACGATGACGCCGCCGTTGAGCCACCAAGCCAGAGGCCAGGCCACGACCGCGGTGCCGCCCGCGACCGCGGCGGTCACGGCGCCGGCGGCACGGAACGAGCGGACCCGGGCCAGAGCGACCAGCAGGACGACCGCGGCCCATGCCAGGCCCGCCGTGTAGATCGACACGCTCAGTCCGGCCAGCAGCAGCCCCGTCGGCCACCAGCGGCGATGCGAGGTCACCACGAACAGCGCCGCCGCGCCCGCGACGGTGTCCAGCGGCGTCTCGATGGCCACCCAGGCCATCGTCGAGACCCCGGGCAGCAGCGCTACGCCCGCCGCCCCGGCCACCGCTGCCGGCCGCTCGCACCCGAGCCGCCGCCGGGCGACGAGGTAGACCAGTGGCGCGAGCAGCGCAGTCGCGAGTGCTTTCGCCGGACGCATCGACAGCAACCCCGGGTCGGGGTGCAACCAGCCCGCGAGTCCGTAGAACGCCGCGCCCCCGACGTTGGTCGACCACACCGACGGTTGCCAGCGCAGCAGGATCGCCAGCGGGTCCCGGAGACTGATCGACGCCTCCTCGCCGGTGATCGTCCCCGAGCTCGACGCGGCGGACGCGAGCCAGCAGAACCAGGCGGCCGCAGCGAGCCAGAGCGCGACGCACCACGCCGACTCCCGCGCCCGACGGGTCGTCGACGACGCCGGTCTTCCGTACGCCTCGGTCGCCACCGGTCCCAGAGGCAGAACCAGTGGCGCCGCCCCCCGGACCAACGTCATGCGCGTCAGCGTGCCGCACCGACACCTCCTGCCGGCGCGCACCCGCCGGACGTGGCGTGTCGCGTGTGGAGCACCCCAGGTGTCCCGCCACCTGTGCCGACATGCGCCGGACCGCGTCGGGCAGGATCGGGGACGTGCCCGACCGGGAGGAGCGCTTCGCCGGCTACCGGCGAGCGCGGCTGCGGATCCACGACCTGGCGGGCCGGACCATCGAGGTGCACCCCCGCGAACCGGGCGTCACCGCGGGGACGTTCCCCTTCCCGGCTCCGGTCCACGTCCTCACCGCGCACGACCCCGGCCCGGCGCGGCTCACCACGGAGGAGAACGCCCGCCGTCAGGACGCCCTCGTCGACGAGCTCGGTCCCACGACGCGCCGCTGGGAGGCCGAGGCGGGCGCCGCCGACGGCTCGCACACCGAACGGAGCGTGCTCGTCGAGGGCCTCACCGACGACGAGGCCGTCGCCCTCGGCGCGCGCCACGGCCAGGATGCGATCTTCCGCTGGAGCGCGGAGGCGTGGTCGATCCTCCCGTGCGACGGCGGCCCGCCCAGCCACGCCGGCTGGTGGCTCAGCGGGTGAGGTCGAGGACGTAGGCGGCGTCGGCGTCGATGCCGTCCTCGTCGGGGAGCCGGTCGAGGTCGGTGGCGTCGTCGCCCACGACCCGGACCCGGACGACCGTCCACCCGAGGCGCCCGTCGGGCCGGGTCCGCGCGAGCTCGCCGTCGGGAACCCAGAGGAACGGCTCGACGGTGAGCCATCCCTCGACCTCGAGCCCCACGTCCTTCGGCAGGCGACCGCTGGTGAACAGGGCCAGCGCCCACGGCCCGCTGCACAGGACGGTCGTCCGGCCGACGGTGGTGGAGCGGCCGCCGACCGTCGTGAGCCCGGGTCGGTCCGTCCACTGGGCGAAGCGGTCCGTATCCCCGGCGGAGGTCGCGGTGACGGCGAGCGCGAACCCGGTCCGGACGTGGTCACCGGGCGCGAGCCCGACGTACTCCCCGTCGGCCAGCATCCACGCCGGCACGACCGCCTCCACCCGCACGTCGTGCACCGTAGGCCCTGGCCCCGTCGGTCCCCGGTCAGCCGACACGGGGGACCCGGGGCGTGTCGGCGACCCCGGCCGGGACCAGCCCGACCACGAGGACGAGATCCTCGCCGATCTCCCGGGGCACCTCCGTGAGGTGCCGCGGCGGTTCGGGGTGCCAGGACAGGCGCGAGGAGAGCCGGAGGGCGGTGACGCGGTAGCGCTCGCGGCACAGGGCGACCTGCTCCCCGTGGCCCGTCCCCGGCGCCAGGTCCGGGTCGAGGTAGAGCGCGCCGGCGACGGCGAGTCGCCCCGTTCGCGGCTCGGTGGTCGACCAGAACAGCGGGAACAGCCGTTCGCCCGCGTCGAGCACGCTGACCGGCGGCGCCCCGCCGTCGCTGGGCAGGGCGGAGAGGACCGTGCCCTGCGCGCGCACCAGGCCGAGCTCGTCGTGCGTCCAGCCGTCCGGCCCGGCCCCCGCCGGCAGCGTCTCGGCCACGAACAACGCCGGCGCCGCGTCGATCACGGCGCCGGGCACCAGCGACGCGAGGTCGGGGTCGTCGAGGAACGTCGAGGGCAGTTGGACCGCCAGTTCGTCGGTGCGGTGGCGGTGCACGACGACGGGGCCGCCCCGCCGGTCGCCCGCGACCCGCACCGGACGGCGGCGGCGGGGACGCTTCACGCCGTCCGCCCGAGGGCGGGCTCGGCCAGGTCGACGACGGCGTCCCGGCCCTGGCGGTGCCACGCGCGGACGACCCAGGGCCGGGTGAAGGGCGTGGCGTCGAGCACGACGTGGAGGAGGCCCGCGACCTCGAGCCGGGCGCCCGGGCGGACGTCGACGCCCGCCCCGAGGGGCCACCGGCGCCCGACCACCTCGAGGTGGCCGGGGGAGCAGAGCGGCTCGCCGGGGAGCCGGCCGAAGCTCCCGCGGGCGTCGACCCGGGCGCGGTGGTCGGCGCGCCAGCGGTCCGCGCCGACGAGGGCGGGCCGGATCTCCTCCTCGGCGATGGCGAGCGCGACCCGCACCGTCTCGCCCGGACGCCGCGACCGCAGCAGGGGCAGGGCGGCCGGGGGCACCAGCGCGGTGACGACCACGTCGTCCCAGCCCGGCAGGGCCGGCGGGTAGCGGGTCGGCCCGAGGGCGGGATCGGGGGTGCGGGGCCCTCGGGTGCGAGCGGTCGCGCTCACGGCTGCCTCCTGGGGTCGCGGGTGCCGTCATCCCCTTGGAGTGCGCCGGGCGTCGATCGGTTCCAGGAATCCTGCGGCGGTCCCGGTCAGGCCGGCCGCACCGTCGCCCCGCGCAGCCGCAGGCCGCCCGGGCCACGGCTGGCGGGCCCGGTGACCACCACCTCGCTCCCGATGAGGCGCGCGGCCGCCACGAACGGATCCGCGTCGGCGTCGTAGCCGGCCAGCACGCTCTCGACGACGACGTCCGCGCCGGACTCGTCGAGCACCCGGAGGACCCGTCGCCGCAGGTCGACGCGGTCCAGCCGGCCGCGCACGGTGGCCGCCGCCCCGTACCGGCGCGGGGCGTCCTCCCGGGGCCACACGTCCCGCGACAGGGCACCCGGCGCGAAGCTGACCTCGCGGAACCGCGCTCCGCCGAACGTCGTCGTCCGCGCCACCCGCGCGAGCGCGTCGAGCAGTTCCACGCACGCGTCGCCGAGCAGCGGGGTCGTCCAGCCGGGCGGGACCTCGTTCCACAGCCCCCGCACGAGTTCGAAGACGGTGTCGGTGACCTCGTGCTCGAGCCCGTCGCCGAGGACGCCCTCCTCGCCGACCGCGAACCGGAGCACCGTCGCCGACCCCTCTCCGGCGAGTCCCACCAGCCGCACCCGGGCCGAGCGTTCGACCACCCCGGCGCTGCGTCCCGGACGGGCCTGGTCGACGAGGTGGCGGGCCGCCCGGGTGGTCAGCAGCTGGACGGCGCCCAGGACGCCCCGCAGCCCGGCCGCGTCGAGCTCGCCGGGGTGGTCGGGACCCCCGACCAGCCGCACCACGACGTCGTCGGCCATCAGCGGGCCCGGTGCGCGCACAGCACGCCGCGCATTGTGGCGCACCCTAGGGTGGATCGTGTGGGGCAGGACGAGCGGCGCCCGGTGGCACGCCCGGAACGCGTGGTGTGGAACCGGCTCGCCCAGCGACGGGGGGAGCTGTTCAGCCGCGAGCTCGACCCGGAGCGGCACGCCTTCTGGTGGGCGCGTCGGCACGACGGCGCGCCGGGTCGGCTCAACCGGTGGGTCGACCGGCTGCGCGACACCACCCTGGAGAACGTCCCGTACGTCGACCCGACGGCCGCCGCCGACGGTGCGCGGGTCCTGCTGCTCCTGCACGAACCGGCCGCGGACGCCGAGGACGGCAGCGGCTTCGTCAGCCGCTACGCCAACGACGCGGTCTCGGCCAACCTCTACCGCGCCGCCGACCGAGCCGGGCTCGGCCACGAGGTGACGCTGCACTGGCACCTCGTGCCCTGGTGGATCGCGAACCCGAACCACCACCCGCCGCGGCGCCTCGTCGACGAGGTGGTCCGCGCGAAGCCCCGGCTCGCGGAGTTCCTCGACCTGCTCGGCGCCCCGCCCGCGGAGGTGGTGCTGCTCGGTGCCCCCGCGACGAAGGCGTGGGACGTGCTGGCGCGGCGCGCGGGCCTGCCCTGGCAGCTCACCACGGCCACCGTCTCGCGGGCACCCCACCCGAACCCGCTCGTGCACGACCGGCTCGACCCCGTCAGCGGGCGCCGCAACGGCGATCGGCTCGTGACCGTGCTGCGCCACGCCGCGCAGCGCGCCCGGGGCGAGGTGGTCCCGCCCGCGCGGGTCGCCGGGCTCGGCCGGCGCCCCTTCTAGCCCGCCACCAGGTCCGCGACCGCGTGGGCCGCGCCCCAGCTGGTCGTCACCCCGCCGCTCGCGTGGCCGTAGGCGTGCACCACGAGCCCCTCGTCGCGCGGCTCGGCCTCCACCCGCATCGTCGGGCGGCTCGGCAGCAGGCCGGTGTCGACGCGCTGGACCCGGGCGTCGACCAGCGCCGGCTCGATCTCCCGGCAGCGGCGCAGCACGTCCACGGTGAGCTCGCGGTCGGGCCGGTCGTCGTCGCGCCCGGTGATCCGGACACCCCCGAGGTGGACCCGGTCACGGTGCGGGAGGATCGAGACCCACCGGCGCGGGTCCCGGGTGTCGACGACCACCTGCTCGAGCCCCGGGTTGTCGGTGACCACGTACTGCGAGAAGACGGGGCGCACCGTCGGGTCGGGGGTCAGGTCGCGCGCCCCGAGCCCGGAGGCGTTCACGACGACGGGTGCAGCCGCGAGCGCCTCGCCCAGGGTCGCCACCCGTCGTCGCCGCACCCGGCCCCCGGCGTCGGTGAGACGCCGCATCAGCCAGGGGACGTACCGCGTCATGTCGACCACCGGGACCCGGTAGCGCACTCCCGCGGCGATGCCCGCCGGCAGCTCCTCCGGCCGGGCGTCACGAAGGTCGGGGGAGAGGCGGGTGAGCGGGGGCAGGCGCCCGTCGAGTCCGTCCGCCGTCAGGGTCAGGCCCTCGGCGAGGGCCACGCCCGTGCCCGGGACCCGGCTGAGCCCGCAGAACTCCTGCAGCGATCGGGCGGACCACTCCAGCGACGTCTCGAGCGGGGCCTGCGGGACCGGGGTCCACACGGCGCCCGCGCGGTACGAGGGAGTGTCCGACGGGTCGTCGGCGGTCCAGACCTCGGTGCGTCGTCCGGTGGCCGACAGCACGACGGCCGACGTCAGACCGAGCACGCCGGCGCCGATCACGACGACCTCCGGCGGGGTCGGCGGGCTGGTCGGCACGAACGGACCGTAGCGACGGACGAGGTCCGCACGCGCGCCGATCACTCGAACGGACCTGCGGAGACACGCCAGAAGTCGCAGGACGAACGGCCTGTGCCCGGAAACGACGACGGCGCCCGGGCCAGGGGCCGCGGGCGCCGTCGAGTCGCTCTGATCAGGACTTGAAGGCGTCCTTGATCTTCTCACCGGCCTGCTTGATGCTGCTCTTGGTCTGGTCGGCCTTGCCCTCGGCCTCGAGGGACTCGTTGCCGACCGCGCTCCCGGCGGACTCCTTGACCTTGCCCTTGAGCTCCTCGCCCTTGTTCTCGGCCTTGTCGGCGCCGCTCATGGCGTCCCCTTCCGTGATGGGCGTCGGATCGTGCGATCCGCTCGGCCACTGACGTACCCGATCGGGATCAGCGGGAACCGCCCCCTCCGTCCGGGCAGGTCCCGAGGAGTGGGCGGACGACCGGGACCCCGCCCGGCTCACCGCTCCGTGAAGTCCGTGAGCCCCTCGGGCTCGCGGTCGGTGACGTCGACCCCCGTGACGTCCGCGCGGGGTGGGCCCTGGTGCGCCCACCCGACCAGGGCGTCCACCGCCTCGTCGTCACCCTCGGCCACCATCTCGACGGTCCCGTCCGACCGGTTGCGCACCCACCCGGCCACCCCGAGCCGTCGGGCCTCCTGCTCCGCGCTCGCGCGGAAGAACACACCCTGCACGGTGCCGTGGACGACGAGGTGACGCGCGCTCATGGCGTGCTTCGTACCCTGGACCCGGCGCCGCGATGCGACTTGCCCCGTCGTCGAACATGTGTTCGAATCTAGCTCATGACCGCGGTGTTCACGCCCTCCCTCTTCGACGGTGCCGACCTCGTGCCCGGGCGCCCCGGCGACGTCTCGTGGTCGGGTGCCCACCGGACGCAGCTCGACGAGCGGTCCTGGGTCGACGTGGTGCCGGGCTGGCTGCCGGGCGCCGAGTCGTGGTTCTCGCATCTGTCGCACGAGGTCCCGTGGCAGCAGCGGCGGCGCCGGATGTTCGAGCAGGAGATCGTGGAGCCGCGGCTGACCTCCGGCTGGGCGCTGGCCGACGCCCCCGCGCCGTCGGACGAGCTGGCCGCGCACCTGGTGGAGCGCTACGACGTGGCCTTCGACCGGGTGTCGGCGAACTTCTACCGCGACGGCACCGACTCCGTGGCCTGGCACGGGGACCGCGTCCGGTTCACGCACCCCTCCCCGGTGGTCGCGATCGTCTCGCTCGGGGCGCCACGGCGCTTCGGACTGCGCCCGGTCGGGCCGGCGGGGGCGAGCGGGCGGCGCGGCGGCGGGACCCGCTGGCTGACGGTCTGCGGGGGCGACCTGCTGGTGATGGGCGGGCGGTGCCAGCACGAGTGGCAGCACACCGTGCCCAAGGAGCCCGGCGCGGGTCCGCGCATCAGTGTGACGTTCCGCCACTCCGACCCGGGGCCGGTGGCCGCACGGTCCGAGCGGGCGCGGGAGATCCCCGCCTGGGCGCTGCGCTGAGCCCGGCCGGGAGAGGGTCAGACGGGCAGGTCCGACTCGTCGCCCTCCTCGCGCGCGCCGACGATGCGGCGCTCGGCCTCGGTGATCCGCAGGTCGTTGATGCTCGCCTCCCGGCGGCGCATCAGGCCGTTGTCGGCGAACTCCCAGTTCTCGTTGCCGTAGCAGCGCCACCACTGGCCGTCCGCGTCGCGACACTCGTACTGGAAGCGCACCGCGATCCGGTTGTCCGCGAACGCCCACAGCGACTTGCGCAGCGCGTAGTCGAGCTCGCGCTCCCACTTGCGGGTCAGGAACGCCACGACCTCCTCGCGCCCCCGGACCCACTCGCTGCGGTTCCGCCAGACCGTGTCGGCGGTGTAGGCGAGCGAGACCTTCTCGGGGTCGCGGGTGTTCCAGGCGTTCTCGGCGGCCCGGACCTTCTTCGCGGCGCTCTCGGCGTCGAAGGGCGGGAACGGGGGCCGGGGCTCCTCGGTGGGGGTGCTCATGACGATCACCTCACCACGCCGGGCGCGTCGTGGGGGTGCGAGGGCGCCGCTGGGTAGCGTGACCCGGACATCCCGGCCGGACCGGGCCGAGCGACGGGGGACGCATGCGGGTGCTGGGCGTCGACCCCGGGCTGACGCGATGCGGTTTCGGCGTCGTCGAGGGCGTGCGCGGCCGCGAGGTCCGGGCCGTCGCCGTGGACGTCGTCCGCACCCCGCCCGACGACGACGTCGCGGCCCGGCTGGGTGCCATCGCCGACGCGGTCGAGGGGTGGATCGCCCGGCACCGCCCCGATGTCGTCGCGGTGGAGCGGGTGTTCAGCCAGCACAACGTGCGGTCCGTCATCGGCACCGCACAGGCCGGCGGTGTGGTCGCCCTCGTCGCCGGACGGGCCGGGCTGCCGGTCGCCTTCCACACGCCCTCCGAGGTGAAGGCGGCGGTCACCGGTTCCGGACGGGCGGACAAGGCGCAGGTCACGGCCATGGTCACGCGCGTGCTCGCCCTGGACGCCCCGCCGCGGCCCGCCGACGCCGCCGACGCCCTCGCGCTCGCCGTCTGCCACTGCTGGCGCGCCCCGATGGCCGCCCGGCTGGCCGAGGCGGAGGCGCGGGCGGCCGAGCTCTCCCGCGTGCACGCCGCGAAGCTCGCGGCCGCGACCCGGCGGCGCGGCGCCCGCTGACGGCTCACCCGCCCGTGCGTGGCCCCGGCGGCGGGTCGGGGCGGCGGTGTCGGACCCTCGCGGTAGCGTCCCGCGTCGAACAGGTGTTCGTGGGGCGGGCGGGTCGGGGAGAGGTGGACGATGATCTCGTCGTTGCGCGGTGAGGTCCTCTCGGTGGGGCTGGACCACGCCGTGGTCGAGGTCGGCGGGGTCGGGATGGCTGTCCAGGCCACACCCAACACGCTCGCCGGGCTGCGTCGCGGACAGGCGGCCCGGCTCGAGACCGCGCTCGTGGTGCGGGAGGACTCCCTCACGCTGTTCGGCTTCGCCGACGCCGCCGAGCGCGAGCTGTTCGGCCTGCTGCAGACCGTCACCGGGGTCGGTCCGCGCCTCGCGCTCGCCACCCTCGCGGTGCTCGATCCTGCCGCGCTCTCGCGGGCCCTGGCCGACGGCAACCTGACCACGCTCATGAGCGTCCCCGGCATCGGCCGCAAGGGCGCCGAGCGGCTCGTCGTGGAGCTGCGGGACAAGGTCGCGCCGCCGGACCCGGTGGCCGACCTGCCGGCCGACGACGGGGCGACGGGCTCGGTGGTCGCCTCGGGCACGATGCGCGAGCAGGTGGTCGAGGCCCTCGTCGGGCTCGGCTTCGCGGCGAAGCCGGCGGAGAAGGCGGTCGACGAGACCGTGGGCGCGCTCGGGGAGACCGCCGGGTCGTCGGCGGTCCTGCGCGCGGCCCTGCACCGGCTGGGGCCGAACCGATGAGCGGCCAGCGGTGTCACGGGAGGACGGCGTGAGCGGGGACGAGCTGTCCGCCGACCTGGAACGGGCGCTCGCGGCCACCCGGGAGGTCGGGGAGTCCGACCTGGAGAACCGCCTCCGGCCCGCCCGGCTCACCGAGTTCATCGGGCAGCCGCGCGTCCGTGAGCAGCTCGACCTCGTGCTGCAGGGCGCGATGCGCCGTGGCCGCCCGCCGGACCACGTGCTGCTGTCGGGCCCGCCCGGGCTGGGCAAGACCAGCCTCGCGATGATCATCGGTACCGAGCTGGGCAGCGGGGTGCGCATCACCAGCGGACCGGCGCTCGAGCGGGCCGGTGACCTCGCGGCCATGCTCTCCAACCTGGTCGAGGGCGACGTCCTGTTCATCGACGAGATCCACCGGATGGCACGTCCGGCCGAGGAGATGCTCTACCTCGCGATGGAGGACTTCCGGGTCGACATCGTCGTCGGGAAGGGCCCCGGGGCCACCTCCATCCCGCTCGACGTCGCGCCGTTCACCCTCGTGGGCGCCACGACACGGGCCGGGTCACTCACCGGCCCGCTGCGCGACCGCTTCGGCTTCACGGGCCACATGGAGTTCTACGAGCCGTCCGACCTGGAGCTCGTGGTCGCCCGCAGCGCCCAGATCCTCGAGGTCGACCTGCAGCCCGACGGTGGGCGGGAGATCGCCCGCCGCTCGCGCGGCACGCCCCGCATCGCCAACCGGCTGCTCCGCCGGGTGCGCGACTACGCCGAGGTCCGCGCCGACGGGCGCGTGACCCGCGACATCGCCCGGGCCGCGCTCGCGGTCTACGACGTCGACGAACTGGGCCTCGACCGGCTCGACCGCGCCGTGCTCGGGGCGCTCGTCCGGTCCTTCGGCGGCGGCCCGGTCGGGGTGTCCACGCTCGCCGTCGCGGTGGGGGAGGAGCCCGGCACGGTGGAGGAGGTCTGCGAGCCCTATCTGGTGCGCGCGGGCATGCTCGCGCGCACCCCACGGGGGCGCGTCGCCACCCCGGCGGCCTGGCGACACCTGGGCGAGACGCCCCCCGAACCGGACGCTCAGGACGAACCGGATGACCACGGCCCGCCCACGCTCTTCGGTTGAGCTGGCAGACTCGGAGGCGGACCCACCGTCAATCCGACCGAGTACCCGCATTGGAGAGAGATGGACCTCCTCTTCCCCCTGCTGATCGTCTTCATGATCGGCATGATCTTCTTCTCGAACCGTCAGCGGAAGAAGCAGCAGCAGCAGCAGGAGAGCCTGCAGAACGCGATCGCCGTCGGTGACGTCGTGCTCATGACCTCCGGCATCAGCGGCACCGTCGTCGACGTCGACGACGAGCGCACCATCGACCTCGAGATCGCGCCCGACGTCATCACCACGTGGCTGCGCGCCGCGGTCCGCGAGAAGCTGTCGACCGACGCCGAGGGGGTCACCCCGGTCGAGGACGCCGAGGACGCGACCGCGGTCGAGTCGTCGCCGACGGTGGCAGCCCCGGCCGTGGCCACCGAGCCGCAGGACGCCCGCCCCAACGGCACCGGCGTGTCCGCCGGCACCCAGGAGTCCCGCAACAACTGACACCGTCCGTAGCGGACGCCGACCGGGCGTCCGTCGCGGGCCGGGTGCGGTCGTGGTCGGAGGGTGGTCCTACCCTGCGGTGAGGCCTCTCGGGGGCCGCCGCGGCCGAGCGCCGCGGCACCCCGCGCGGCGGGCGGGGCGTCGGACGCCGGGCCCGCCGCCGGCCGACCCGAGGACACGATCCCGCCTGACCCAGGAGTTCGCAGCGTGGCCCCTCCCACCGTCCGGTTCCGGCCCGGGCGCTACCTGGCCGTCTTCGTGGCCATCGTGGCGGTCCTGTACGGCCTGGTCTTCCTCACCGGAGACGGTCGGCCCACCCCCAAGCTCGGTATCGACCTGCAGGGCGGCACGCAGGTCACGCTCACCGCGCGCACCGAGACCGGAGCCGCGCCGACGCCCGACCAGCTGAACCTCGCGCGCCAGATCATCGAGCAGCGCGTGAACGGCCTGGGTGTCTCCGGCGCGGAGGTCGTCCAGAACGGCAACAACCTCGTCATCACGGTCCCGGGCACCTCGGGCGACCAGGCCCGCAGCCTCGGCCAGACCGCGCGGCTGTACTTCCGCCCGGTGGTCAACGGGCCGGTCGCGGCCACCCCGGCCACCGCCCCGCAGGGCCAGTCCGGCCAGCAGGGCCAGACGGGGCAGCAGGGCCAGACCGGCCAGCAGGGCCAGCCCGGGAGCACCGGTGCGGCCACGCCCGGACAGGCGCCCGCCGGTCAGTCCGTGCAGCTGCCCGCCCAGCAGCCGACCCCGCCGTCGCCGTCGCCCGGCGGCGGCACGTCGCAGGACCCACGGCTGGCCGCGGCGATCGCGCAGGCCAAGCAGACGCGGCAGAGCACCGACCCGGCCGTCCAGGCCCGGGCGCTCACCACGCTGAACTGCGCCGCGGACGACCCGCTGCGCGGCTACGACGACCCGACGCGCCCGCTCGTGGCGTGCGACCGCAACGGCACCGCGAAGTACGTCCTCGGGCCGTCGATCCTCTCGGGCACCGAGGTGGCCGGCGCGAACGCCAGCCCCAACCCGCAGGGCGCGGGCTACGTCATCGACGTGACCTTCAAGTCCGAGGGCGCGGGCATCTGGGCGCAGTACACGGCCGCCAACATCGGTCAGGCCGTCGCGTTCGTGCTCGACTCCGAGGTCGTCTCCGCGCCGGTGATCCAGGCGGCACAGCCCGCCGGCAACTCGCAGGTGAGCGGCAACTTCAACCAGCAGTCCGCGACGGACCTCGCGAACGTGCTGCGCTACGGCTCGCTGCCGCTCTCCTTCGACACCTCCGACGCCCAGACGATCTCGGCCACCCTCGGGCTCGCCTCGCTGGAGGCCGGCCTGATCGCCGGTGTGATCGGCCTGGCCCTGGTGTTCGTCTACTCCTTGTTCTACTACCGCGCGCTCGGCGTGCTGACGATCCTGTCGCTCGTCCTGTCGGGCCTGATCGTCTACGCGGTGCTGGTCCTGCTCGGGCGCAGCATCGGCTTCACGCTCGACCTCAGCGGGGTCGCCGGGTTCATCGTCGCCATCGGCATCACGGCGGACTCGTTCGTCATCTTCTTCGAACGGATCAAGGACGAGATGCGGGAGGGGCGGAGCTTCCGCTCGGCCGTGCCGCGCGGGTGGGTCCGCGCCCGGCGCACGATCCTCTCGGGCGACGCGGTCAGTTTCCTCGCCGCCGTGGTGCTCTACGTGCTGGCCGTCGGACAGGTCCGCGGCTTCGCGTTCACCCTGGGCATGTCGACGATCCTCGACCTCATCGTCGTCTTCCTCGTCACGCACCCCCTGCTGGCGCTCGCCTCGAACTCGAAGCTGTTCGCCAGCCCGGCGTGGTCCGGCCTCGGCAAGGTGGCGAACCAGTCCCGGTCCACCGGCCCGCGCCCCGGCGCGACGCCCCGGGTGGGGGCCCGGGCCGGGAGCTCCCGCAGTTCCAGCACCCGTAACCGCTCGACCACGCGCAGCGGCTCCGGCCGCGGAGGTGCCCGATGACCCGCGCAGGCGGCCGTCCCGGCCGCGACGCCCACGACGACCCCGAGGACCTGGTGTCCGAGGACGCCGGACCCGACCCCGACGGTGACGCCGAGCCCGACGACGACGTCGCCGCTCCCGCGGCGCGGCGCGGCCGGCGCAGCCGGCTCGACGCGCTGTACGAGGGCAACGGCGGCCTCGACATCATCGGCCGGTCGAAGACGTGGTACGCCGTGTTCGGCGCCGTCGTCGTGGTCTGCCTGCTCTCGATCATCCTGCGGGGCTTCAACTTCTCGATCGACTTCGAGGGCGGCACGTCGGTCCAGTTCCCCGCCCGCGGGGCGACGGGGGTGGCCGACGTCAGCCAGGTGCAGCAGGTGTTCGACCAGGCGGTCGGGCGCCCGGCCGAGAGCGTGCAGACCGCCGGCACCGGCACCAACGCCACGATCATCATCAAGTCCGACCGGCTGTCCCAGGGCGAGGTCGTCGGCCTCCGGCAGGCCCTGTTCACCCGGTTCCAGCCCCTCGACAGCGCCGGCGTCCCCGACCAGAACGCGGTGAGCGACAGCGCGGTCAGCGCGAGCTGGGGCGGTGAGATCACGCGGCAGGCGCTCATCGCGCTCGTCGTCTTCCTGGTGCTCGTCTCGATCTACCTGGCGTTCTACTTCGAACGGCGGATGGCCCTGGCCGCCCTCGTGGCGCTCGCGAACGACATCGTCGTGACGGCGGGCGTCTACTCCCTGGTCGGGTTCGAGGTGTCCCCGGCGACGGTCATCGGTCTGCTGACGATCCTCGGGTTCTCCCTCTACGACACCGTGGTCGTGTTCGACAAGGTCCGCGAGAACACGCGGGGGCTGCAGAGCCTCACGCGGCGGACCTACGCCGAGGCGGCCAACCTCGCGGTCAACCAGACCCTGATGCGGTCGCTGAACACCTCGCTCATCGCGGCCCTGCCGCTGATCGGCCTGTTCGTGGTGGGCGTCGTGCTGCTGGGCGTCGGGGTCCTGGGCGACCTCGCCCTCGTGCAGCTGGTCGGCACCATCATCGGTGCCGCCTCGTCGGTGCTCCTCGCGACGCCGATCGTGGTCGACCTGGCGATGCGGGACCGGACGTGGATCCAGCAGGCCCAGCGCGTCACGGCCCGGCGTGCGAAGAACGCCCGGCGCGCCGAGGAGGGCCCGACGCCCGGCGAGAGCACCGAGGTCATCGACACCCGCGCGGTCGCCGCAGCCGGTGCCGGGGTCGCGTCCCGGCCGGTGGTCGACGGGCGCGCGTCGACGGCGCCCCGTCCCGGCGCCCGTCCGGCGGGGAAGTCGGGCCGGCCGAGCGGCAAGCGTCGCCGGTGAGCCCGGCCACCGACCGGGAGACCGTCGAGCAGCTGTTGCGGGCGGTCCCGGACTTCCCGGAGCCGGGCATCCGGTTCTGGGACCTGACCCCGGTGCTGGCCGACGCGGCCGGACTGGCCGCGACGACCCGGCTGCTCAGCGAGCCGGTCGCGGCGAGCGGGGTGGACGTCGTCGTCGGAATCGAGGCGCGGGGCTTCCTGCTCGGGGCCGCGGTCGCGCAGGCGCTCGGGCTCGGGATCGTGCCCGTCCGCAAGCAGGGCAAGCTCCCGGTGGTGGCGGCGTCGCGGTCCTACGACCTGGAGTACGGCTCCGCGACCCTGGAGCTCCCCGCCGACGTGCTGGCCCCCGGGACCCGGGCGCTGCTCGTCGACGACGTGCTGGCCACCGGCGGGACCGCCGCGGCCGCGAGCGAGCTCGTCGAGAGCTGCGGCGCCCACGTGGCCGCGCTCTCCGTCGTGCTCGAGCTCCCGGCGCTGGCCGGCCGTGACCGCCTCGGCGGCCGCCCGCTGCACACCGTGCTGGAGCGCTGACCCGGCGACGGGCGCCCGAGGTCCGTCGTCCGGGAGGGGATTGAGCACACCCGGCCCGGGAACTACTCCTCTGCGTCCACGAATTGCTTCGCCCAGCTAACATTCTGGACGGCCGTTCGAGAAGGAGGACGATGACCATCCAGGCGACCGGTCGCCGCGCGGACACCGGGGACGACGGGCCGGAGGAGCCCACCCCGACGGATCGGGTGGTCCGCCCCTCGACCCCTGCCGGTGCGCCGGACCCGACGCCGCGGCCCCACGGGCCCCGCGCCGTGGTCCGGACCCGCGACCGGCTGCTCGCCTCCGACCCGGGCCACGTCCGGCTCGCGCTCGCCTCCCGGGCGGCCGTGGCGCTGGCGCTGTCCCTCGGCGTCTCCGCGGTGCTGGCCTCGGTCCTCGGGCTCGCCGGCATTCAGGCGATCATCGTGCTGGTCCTCGGCGCCGTGCTCACGATGATCACGACCTTCACCGCCGCCGATCCCACCCCGGGCGGCCGCGCGATCACGCAGGTGTGTCTCCCGCTGGCGATGCTCGCCGGGATCACGCTGAGCACCCTCGTGGACAAGCACCGCGTGCTCTCGCTGTCGGTCTTCGTCGTCGTGATGTTCGTGGTCGTGTGGGTGCGCCGCTTCGGGCCGCGCGCCTTCGCCTGCGGCATGGTCGCGTGGATGGGCTACTTCATCGCCCTGTTCCTGCAGCTGACGTTCGCCCAGCTCCCGACCGTCCTGCTCGCCGTCGCGACGACCACGGTCCTGCTGCTCCTGATCGCCCTGGTCGTCGCCCCGCAGCGTCCGGCGCTGCGGCTGCGCCGGATGGTCGACTCGTTCGGCGCCCGGGTCCGTATCGCGGTCGCCGAGCACCGCGACCCCGACCTGCGCCCGGCCTGGCGGCGGGCCGACGAGACCGCCCGCGACCGCGCGGTCCTGCGCGTCAACGAGGCCGCGGTGCTCGTCGACGGCCAGCTCGCGATCCCCGGTTCGCTCGCCGACCCCGCCCGGGCCGGCGACGTCCGGGCCGCCGTGATCCGGGTCGAGGCGGCGCTGGCCCGCGCGCTGGACGACGACCCCATCGACGACCCCACCGACGACCCCATCGACGACCCCATCGACGACCCCACCGACGACCCCATCGACGACCCCACCGACGACCCCACCGACGACCCCACCGACGACCCCACCGACGACCCCACCGACGATCGCGCCGTCACCGACGCCCTCGCCGCCCTCGACGCGGTCCTCGACGACGACCGGCGCGGCCGGCCGCGGCCCGACGACGGGACGGGGGAGCCCGCTCCGTTCACGCCCGCCACCGACCTGTTCGCCGGGTTCCTGCCCGGCAGCGCCATCACCGTCGGGCCGATGGTGGCGCCGGAGGACGACGCCGCGGACCGGCGCGCGGGCGGGATGCTGCTGTCGACCCGGCAGGCCTGGCAGATCTCGCTCGCGGGCGCCCTCGCGATCGCGCTGGGCGACGCGGTGTCGGGGCAGCGCTGGTACTGGGCGGTCCTCGCCTGCTTCCTCGCCTTCACCGGGACGGCCACCGCGGCCGAGACCGTCCGCAAGGCCGCGCAGCGCACGGTGGGGACCCTGGTCGGCGTCGTCGTCGCGCTCGTCGTCGTGCCGTGGCTCGGCCACTCGACGGCCGTCTCGCTGACCGTGATCCTCGTGGCGATCTTCGTCGGGTTCTACCTGTTCCGGGTGTCGTACACGTCGCTGGCGTTCGCCGTGACACTGATCGTCGCCGAGCTCTACGAGTTGCTCGGCACCTACTCCGGCGGGCTCCTCGCGCTGCGCGTGGGGGAGACGGCGCTGGGTGCCGTGATCGGCGGTGTCGTCGCGGTGTCGTTCCTGCCGATCACCGCGCTGCGGGCCGAGCGCGCGGCGCGGACGCGGCTCGCGGAGGAGCTGCGCGCGGCGACCACCGACGTGGCCGCGGTGGTGCACGGGACCGCCACGGAGCGCCCCGACCTCCACGCCCGCGCCCGGGCGCTCGACGCCGCGGTGCACCAGCTCGCCCTCATCGGCGTGCCCCTCTCGCTGCGGTTCGCGCCGGGCGGCGCGCGGCGGCGTCCGACGATCGCCCGGCGGCTCGCCGCGTGGGTGCGGTGCGCGGTGCGGGTGCGGGCGCTCGTCGAGGCCGCGCTCCAGCTCGAGCGCACCCGGCGCTCCGACCCGGCCGTGCGCCACGAGCGGGTCGGCGCCGCCACCCGGGCCGTCCAGGGCCTGGTCGACGCGCTCGCCGAGGGCCGCGGCCCGGGGGAGCACCGGCACCGGGGCTGGGAGGACGCGCCGGACGACCTGCTCACCGAGCTCTCGGCCCTGCACGGCGCACTCGTGGCGCTGCACGAGATCGACCCGGACGCCGCCGCGGCGGACGCGGAGATGTCACCCCCACCCGTCGTCGGGACGGCCGGGCTGTGCGGACGCGTGACCGACGAGCGGGGCGCGGGCCTGGCGGCCGTCGTCACCGTGGTCGACCCCGACGGGACGCAGCGGGGCCGGGTCCACGCCGCGGCCGACGGCCGCTTCACCGTGGACGTTCCCGACGACGGATGGCGGCAGCTGGTCGTCGCGGCCGACGGTTACGCGCCCTACGCCGGGCGGGTGGCGGGCGGGACGCACGACGTGGTGCTGCGCCCGTCCCGCGTCGCCCGCCGCTGAGCGACCACTCACCGGACGGCGGTCCGGGGCGACCACGGGCCGCCGCCCCGGGGGGACCGACCGGCGACGTCGCCGGACACCGTCGTCGCTCCTGACCTACGCTGGACTGATTCCGGGGACGAGGGCGTTCCACGGGATGCGCAGGAGGCCGTACCAGCGGAGGTGACCGTGAGCCAGGACGTGGGGCCGGTCGACACGGTCGAGGGCACCGGGGAGGCCGGAGCCGCCGCGGAGCCGACCGTCGGGTCGACCGAGCCGCGGGAGGCCCACCGGCTGGAGCCGGTCGCCGGATCCGGCGGTGCGCGGCCGCGGTCCGCCACCCGGCGCGTGCGTGCGCGCATCGCGCGGCGTATCACCGCGCAGCGCACCGGGCCGATCAAGCCGGTCCTCGAACCGCTCGCCACGGTCCACCGGGAACTCCACCCGAGCGCCGACCTCGCGATCCTGCAGCGCGCGTACGACACCGCGGAGGCCTTCCACGAGGGCCAGATGCGCAAGTCGGGCGACCCGTACATCACCCATCCGCTCGCCGTCGCGACGATCCTCGCCGAGCTGGGCATGGACTCCACGACGCTGGTGGCGGCGCTGCTGCACGACACCGTCGAGGACACCGAGTACTCGCTGGAACGCCTCGCCGCGGATTTCGGCGCCGAGGTCGCACACCTCGTCGACGGGGTGACCAAGCTCGACAAGGTCCAGCTCGGGGCGGCGGCCGAGGCGGAGACGATCCGCAAGATGGTCGTGGCGATGGCGCGCGACCCGCGGGTCCTCGTCATCAAGCTGGCCGACCGGCTGCACAACATGCGCACGATGCGCTTCCTCAAGCCCGAGAAGCAGGCCAAGAAGGCCCGCGAGACGCTCGAGGTGCTCGCGCCGCTGGCCCACCGGCTGGGGATGTCGACGGTCAAGTGGGAGCTCGAGGACCTCGCGTTCGCGATCCTGCACCCGAAGCGCTACGACGAGATCGTCCGCCTCGTGGCCGACCGCGCCCCGAGCCGCGACACCTACCTGCGCTCGGTGATCGACGAGGTCTCGGGCCAGCTTGAGGCGGCGCGGGTGAAGGCCGAGGTGCTCGGGCGCCCGAAGCACTACTACTCGATCTACCAGAAGATGATCGTCAAGGGTAAGGACTTCGACGACATCCACGACCTGGTGGGCGTGCGCATCCTCGTCGAGGACGTCCGCGACTGCTACGCCGCGATGGGCATGGTCCACGCGCTGTGGCAGCCGATGCCGGGCCGGTTCAAGGACTACATCGCCCAGCCCCGCTTCGGGGTGTACCAGTCGCTGCACACCACCGTGATCGGGCCGGACGGGCAGCCCCTCGAGGTGCAGATCCGCACCCACGAGATGCACCGCACCGCCGAGTACGGCATCGCCGCGCACTGGCGCTACAAGGAGACGAAGGGCTCGCACAACACCGCCGGGCTCGAGCTCGACGAGATGGCCTGGATGCGCCAGCTGCTCGACTGGCAGCGGGAGGCGGCCGACCCCGGCGAGTTCCTCGAGTCGCTGCGCTACGACCTCGCCACCCGCGAGATCTTCGTGTTCACGCCCAAGGGTGACGTGATCACGCTGCCGCACGGCTCCACCCCGGTGGACTTCGCGTACGCGGTGCACACCGAGGTCGGCAACAAGTGCATCGGCTCGCGGGTCAACGGCCGGCTCGTCGCGCTCGAGCGCCAGCTCGAGAACGGTGAGGTCGTCGAGATCTTCACCTCGAAGGCCGAGAGCGCGGGCCCGTCGAAGGACTGGCTCGGGTTCGTCTCCTCGCCCCGGGCGAAGCAGAAGATCAAGCAGTGGTTCGCCAAGGAGCGCCGCGAGGAGGCGATCGAGGAGGGCAAGGACTCGATCACCCGCGAGGCGCGGCGCACCGGCCTGCCGCTGCAGCGGCTCGTGTCCGCCGACTCGATGGGCGCGCTCGCCCGCGAGCTGCGCTACGCCGACGTCACCGCGCTCTACGCCGCGGTGGGGGAGCACCACGTCTCCGCCCGCCACGTGGTGCAGCGTCTGGTCGCCCTGCTCGGCGGGGTGGAGCAGAACGAGGACGAGCTCGCCGAGCGCGCGACGCCCTCGACGGTCCAGCGCCGCCGGGGCACCGGCGACGTCGGGGTGGTCATCAACGGCGTCGACGCCGACGACGAGTCCTCGTCGACCGACCTGTGGATCAAGCTCGCCCGCTGCTGCACGCCCGTCCCCGGCGACGACATCCTCGGGTTCGTCACGCGCGGCGGCGGCGTCTCGGTGCACCGGACCGACTGCACCAACGCCGACGACCTGCGCTCCGAGCCGGAGCGGCTGGTCGACGTCAGCTGGGCCTCGTCGTCGACCGCGGTGTTCCTCGTGGCGATCCAGGTCGAGGCGCTCGACCGGCACCGGCTGCTCTCCGACATCACGAAGGCGCTCGCCGACGAGAAGGTCAACATCCTCTCCGCGTCGGTGACGACGAGCCGTGACCGCGTCGCCGTCAGCCGGTTCAGCTTCGAGATGGGCGACCCGAAGCACCTCGGGCACGTGCTGCGCGTGGTCCGCAACGTCGAGGGCGTCTACGACGTCTACCGGGTGACGTCGGCCAGCTGAGGTGCTCCGCAGATGAGCAGGAAGTGGGGCTGCGACCCCACTTTCTGCTCACGGGCGAGCACGAGGAGGAGCCCATGGGACGACACGACGGCAACGTCGCCATCGTGACCGGTGCCGGGCGTGGCATCGGCCGGGCGATCGCGGAGACGCTCGCGGCCGAGGGCGCCGTCGTCGTCGCGACCGACGTCGACGAGGCCGCCGCGCACGACACCGCGGCCGCGGTCGGTGGCACGGGCATCGCGGCCGACGTCAGCGACCGGGCGGCGGTGGACGCCCTGGTGGCCCGGGTGCTCGAGCAGCACGGTCGGATCGACGTGCTGGTCAACAACGCCGGCTACGACGAGGTCGGGCCCTTCGTCGACTCCGACCCCGACCGCTGGGGCCGCATCATCGGGATCAACCTCTACGGCGTGCTGAACACCTGCCATGCGGTGCTGCCGGTGATGATCTCCCGGCGGCGCGGGGCGGTGGTGAACCTCGGGTCCGACGCGGGGCGCGTCGGCTCGTCCGGCGAGGCCGTGTACTCGGCGGCCAAGGGCGGGATCATCGCGTTCACCAAGACCGTCGCCCGCGAGACCGCCCGCCACCAGATCCGCGTCAACTGCGTGTGCCCGGGCCCGACCGACACCGCGCTGTTCGCCTCGGTGGTCGAGGGCAACGACCGGCTCCGCGACGCCCTGATCAAGTCGATCCCGATGCGGCGGCTCGCGCAGCCCGCCGACGTGGCGCCCACGGTGTCGTTCCTCGCGTCCGGCGAGGCCGGCTTCGTCACCGGCCAGACGGTCAGCGTCAGCGGCGGGCTGTCGATGTCCTGAGCGTCGCGCTCGTGATCGTCGACGCGCTGCCGTGGACCGCGACCCGGACGAGGATGCAGGACCGGGCGACGGAGCAGGCGGCCTGCTCACGTCAGAGGCGAGGAGGCACGGATGTCCTTCGATGACTACGGCCAGCTGGTGTTCGAACGCCGGGACCACGGCGTCCTGCTGATCACGATCAACAACCCGGACAAGTACAACGCCACCGACGAGCAGCTCCACGGCGAGCTCGCCCGGGTCTGGCGCGAGGTGGACGCGGACCCCGAGGTGCGGGTCGCGGTGGTGACCGGGGCCGGGAAGGCGTTCTCCGCCGGCGGCGACCTCGCGATGGTGGAGCGGATGGCGGGCGACCACGCGCGGGTCTCGCACATGCTCAAGGAGATGTCCGAGCTGGTCTACGGGATCATCGACTGCGAGAAGCCGATCGTCTCGGCGATCAACGGCGTGGCCGTCGGGGCGGGCGTCGTGGTGGCCCTGCTGGCCGACGTCGCGATCGCCGCCGAGGACGCGAAGCTCGGCGACGGGCACGTCAAGCTCGGCGTCTCCGCCGGGGACCACGCCGCGATCATCTGGCCGCTGCTGGCCGGCATGGCGAAGGCGCGCTACTACCTGCTCACCGGCGAGATGGTGACCGGGGCGGAGGCCGAGAAGCTGGGCATGGTGGCGAAGGCGCTGCCGCGGGACCAGGTGCTCGCCGAGGCGCTGCGGGTCGCGGACGTGCTGGCCACCGGGTCCCAGCAGGCGATCCGGCTGACCAAGAAGTCGCTGAACAACTGGCTGCGGGCGATGGGACCGACCTTCGACCAGTCCGCGGCCTACGAGATGCTCTGCTTCCTCGGCCCCGACGTCCACGAGGGCGTGGCGGCGCTGCGGGAGAAGCGATCTCCGGTGTGGCCGTCGGCCACGTGAGCAGAAAGTGGGCCCATAGCCCCACTTTCTGCTCACCTGCGGGTACCGCACCCCCGTGAGCGCACGCGATCTCGCCCGCGACTTCGTCGCCGGCGTGATGGAGCACGACTTCGACCGCATGCACGCGGCGCTGGCGCCCGACGCGACCTGGAGCGTGCCGGGCGACCACGGCATCTCCGGGGTCGCCCGAGGTGCCGACGCCGTGGTCGAGCGGGCCCGGGCGGTGGCGGCCGGGGGCGTCTCGATCCGGCTGCAGTACGAGTTGACCGGACGGGACCGGGTGGCGGTGCTGCTGCACAACACCGGCGAGCGGAACGGGACGGTGCTCGACGAGCAGGTCGTCATCGTGTTCACCGTCGCCGACGGGCGCATCACCGCGGCGGAGAACCTGATCTCCGACGTGCCGGGCCTGGAGGCGTTCTTCCGGGCCGGGCGGTCCTGAACGCCCGGGTGTGGCGCCGGTCGAGCTCGGGCACTCCCGATCCTCCGGCGAGCGGCGCCCGGGCGCTCGGCCGACCGAGCACCCCGGAGCGCGATGAAGGAGTACGACGACGTGACCGACACGACCGCGCAGCTCGGGGAGCAGGTCTTCCGCCTCGTCTACCGCAGCCGCACCACGATGGGCAGCGAGAACCGGCCCGCGGAGCTCGAGGAGATCTTCGAGGTGTCGCGGCGCAAGAACCACGACCGCCGGCTCAGCGGGGCGCTGCTCGTGTGGCAGGACACCTTCGTCCAGGTGCTCGAGGGCGACGAGGCGACGGTGCGCGAGCTGTACGCCACCATCGACGCCGACCAGCGGCACGAGAAGGTGGAGACGCTCGACGAGGGCGTGGTCTCCGCGCGCGCCTTCGGGCAGTGGGCGATGGCGCACGTGTCCGACGGCGAGGGCGCCGACCTGCCCGCCGCCCGCGGCGCGGAGGCGCCCGACATGCCGCACGCCATCCCACGGATCGAGGACCGGCGCCAGGCGATGCTGCTCGACCTCATGCGGGAGTACGCCAACCCCGACATCGAGCCGGTGGCGTCGCCCGGTGAGAGGTCAGAGGGCGACAGCCCTCGCTAGAGCCCACACGCGGCGCACGGCGTCGCCTTGACCATCGCGTCGGCGGACGCGAACTCGTAGGGGAAGTCCGCCCGCGGCAGCCCGCACCGCGTGGCGTCCGCGTCCCCGTCGGCGAGCAGGTGGACGTCACCGGACGGGCGCCGGAACAGGTCGGGCTTGCCCGCGTAGACCCGTCCGGGCCGCAGCCCGGGGTAGTCGCTCCAGGTGAACCGCGAGGCCACGACCAGGGTCATGGCCGGAGCGTAGAACGGATCAGCTCGCCTCGGGGACCACGTCGACCGCGGGATCGGAGTGGTACTCGGGGCGGGCACTGCGCGGGTCGAGCGGGTTCACCGTCCCGGGGTCGACCTCGCCGTCGGACGTGCGCAGCAGCGACCGGACGCCGTTGTCGACCACGGTCACCAGCGGCACCGCGAGCAACGCCCCGGGGATGCCGGCGACGACGAGGCCGCAGGCGATCGGGAGCACCACCGCCAGCGGGTGCAGCTTGATCGACTTGCCGAGGAAGAGCGGCTGCAGGATGTAGCCCTCGAGGTTCTGCACGGCGAGCAGGAGCAGCACGACGAGCAGGGCGTCGGTGAGGCCGCCGCTGACGAGCGCGACCAGCGCCGCGACGGCGCCCGAGATGACGGCGCCCAGGGTCGGGATGAACGCGCCGAAGAAGATGAGGGCGGCCAGCGGGACCGCCAGCGGGACGCCGATGAGCCAGAGTCCGATGCCCGCCGTCACCGCGTCGATGAAGGCCACGACGATGATCGCCCGCGTGTAGCCGACCAGCGAGGCGAACGCCCGGCGGCCGGCGACGTCGGCCCGGTCGCGCACCGCCCGCGGGACGCCGCCGAGCAGGAAGCGCCAGATGGCTCCGCCGTCGTGGATGAGGAAGATCAGCGTGAACAGGGCCAGCAGGCCCTCGGTCAACAGCTCGCCCACGGTGCCGACGGCGCTCAGCGCGCTCGTCGCGATGGCGGCCTGGCTCGACTGGATGCTGCCGAGGATCTGGTCGCCGATCTGGGCGAACTGCTGGTTGTTCAGTCCGAGCGGCCCGGTGCGCACCCAGTTCTGGATCTCGGCGAGGCTCCCGGAGAAGGCGCTCGTGAGCTGGGGGAGCCCGGAGATGAAGGCGTAGACCACCCCGGTGAACACGCCGCCGACGATGGCGAGCCCGCCGATGATGACGATCGCCGTGGCGAGGGCGTGGGGGAGCCAGCGGACCTTCGAGCTCATCAGGTGGGCCTCGGGCGCGAGCAGCGAGGCGAGGATGAGCGCGATGACCACCGGGATGAGGACGACCGAGAGAGTGCTCGCGACGTAGATGACGGTGGCGACGGCGGCCGCGATGAGGACGACGCGCCACGCGAGCCCGGCGGCGACGTCGAGGCCGCGCGGGATCGTCCAGCGCTGCTTCGGGCGCTTCGGGCTCGCCTCCACGAGCGGCCGGGCCGTGGTGGTCTGTCCCGCCGCGGGGTCCATGCGGTCGCCCACCACCTCCGGGGCGCCGGTCCCGGTCCCACGCTGCGCCGTCACGGGCGTCACGGTAGACCCGCGCTGGTCGGAGGGCCGGACGGCCGACCTGAAGATGAGGCGTCCGGGCGCATCGTGTCCCGGGCTTCTTGATCGGTGCAGAGCGGCGTAGGCTGAGGGCCGTGAGCCGTCGCGCGAAGATCGTCTGCACGCTGGGTCCGTCGACGTCGTCCCCGGAACGGATCCGAGCCCTCGTCCGGGCCGGGATGGATGTCGCCCGGCTCAACTTCTCCCACGGTGAGCACGCCCAGCACGCGGAGGTCTACCGCCTCGTGCGCGAGGCCGCCGACGCCGAGGGCCGCGCGGTCGGCATCCTCGCCGACCTGCAGGGCCCGAAGATCCGGCTCGGCCGCTTCACCGACGGGCCGCAGATGTGGGCCACCGGCGAGACCGTCCGGATCACCACCGAGGACGTCCCCGGCACGCACGACCGGGTGTCCACCACCTACAAGGGCCTCGCCGACGACGTGCGGCCGGGCGAGTCGCTGCTGATCGACGACGGGAACGTCTCGGTCGAGGTGACCGCCGTCGAGGGCCGCGACGTGGTGTGCCGCGTCGTCGAGGGCGGCCGCGTCTCGGACAACAAGGGCATCTCGCTGCCGGGCACCGTGGTGTCGGTCCCGGCCATGAGCGAGAAGGACGAGGCCGACCTGCGCTTCGCCCTGGGCCTGCGGGTCGACATGATCGCGCTGTCCTTCGTGCGCTCCCCGGCCGACGCCGAGCTGGTCCACAAGATCATGGACGAGTACGAGTGCCGGCTGCCCGTGATCGCCAAGCTGGAGAAGCCCGAGGCGGTCGACGCGCTCGAGGCGATCGTGCTGGCCTTCGACGCCGTCATGGTCGCGCGCGGTGACCTGGGCGTGGAGCTGGCGCTCGAGGACGTCCCGCTGGTGCAGAAGCGCGCGGTGCAGATCGCGCGGGAGAACGCGAAGCCGGTGATCGTCGCGACGCAGATGCTCGAGTCGATGATCCACAACTTCCGCCCGACCCGCGCCGAGGCCAGCGACGTCGCGAACGCGGTGCTCGACGGCGCCGACGCGGTGATGCTCTCGGGCGAGACGTCGGTCGGCGACTACCCCATCGAGACGGTGCAGACGATGTCGCGCATCGTCGAGGCCGTCGAGTCCGGCCCGGCGTCGGTGCCCGCGATCCAGCACGTCCCGCGGACCCAGCGCGGCGTCGTCACCACGGCCGCCCGCGACATCGGCGAGCGGCTCAACGCCCGCGCGCTCGTCGCCTTCACGCGCTCCGGGGACACCGTGCGCCGCCTCGCCCGGCTGCACACCCGGCTGCCCGTGCTCGCGTTCACGCCCGTGCCGGCGATCCGCTCGCAGCTCGCGCTCTCCTGGGGCGTCGAGACGTTCCTCGTGCCGTGGGAGGAGACGACGGACGCGATGATCGCCCGCGTCGACGCGTCGATCCTGCAGATCGGCCGCTTCGCCCCCGGCGAGCTCGTCGTCATCGTCGCCGGCTCGCCGCCCGGGCAGGCCGGCAAGACCAACCTCATCCGCGTGCACCGGCTGGGCGAGGACACGCACTAGTCGGTTGGATGGGGGCATGGCGCACCCGTTCGACGCCCTGACTGCCGACGTGATGCGGGCCGGTGGCTCGTGGAAGTGGTCGGGCCAGGGCGTCGCCGACGGGACCGACCGGCACGGCCGCCCCCTGCTCGGCGCGTTCGTCGCCGAGATGGACTTCCCGACGGCGGACGTGGTCGCCGACGCGGTCCGCGCGAGCGCCGACGCGTCCCGCTTCGGCTACCTCGCCGACGCGTGGGTCGCGGACCTCGCCGAGGCGTGCGCCGCGTACTGGACCGACCGCTTCGGCTGGTCGGTGGACCCGGAGCGGATCCGGCCCGTCCCCGACGTCATGACCGCGCTGGTCGCGACGATCGAGCACTACACCCCGTCCGGAACGCCGGTGCTGCTGCCGATGCCCGCCTACATGCCGTTCCTGACGGTGCCCGGGCGGCTCGGGCGGGAGATGGTGCCGGTGCCGATGGCGCGAGCCACCGGCTCGTTCGCCCTCGACCTCGACGCCCTGGACGCGGCGTTCTCGCGGTCGGGCGCGCGGCTGCTCGTACTCACGAACCCGCACAACCCCACCGGGCGGGTGTTCACCGCCGAGGAGCTCGCCGCGGTGACGGCCGTCGTCGAGCGGCACGGCGCGCGGGTGTTCGCCGACGAGATCCACGCCCCGCTGACGTTCGACGGCCGGGCGCACGTCCCGTACGCGTCGACCTCGGCGGCGGCCGCGGCGCACACCGTCACGGCGACCTCGGCGTCGAAGGCGTGGAACCTGCCCGGTCTCAAGTGCGGCCAGGTGATCCTGTCGAACGACGCCGACGCGGCGACCTGGGCCGAGCGCGGTTACCTCGCCGAGCACAGCACCGCGACGCCGGGTGTGCTCGCCTCGACCGCGGCGTACCGCGACGGGAAGGCCTGGCTCGACGACGTGCTGGCCTACCTCGACGGCAACCGCGCCCTGCTGCGCGACTCGCCCCTGCCCGGCGTCGGGACCGTGGTGCCGGAGGGGACGTACCTGGCGTGGCTGGACGCGTCCGGCCTCGGGCTCGACGAGCCGCCGGCGGCGTTCTTCGCCCGGGAGGCCGGCGTGGTGCTGACCGACGGGGCACGCTGCGGCGGCCCGGGCGGGATGCGGATCACCCTCGCCACGGCGCGCCCGGTCCTCGCCGAGGCGCTCGAACGGATGGCGGCGGCCCTGCACTGACGTGCAAGCAATGCGTCACTGCGTGCACCCAGCGCCAGGAAAAGCGGCACCGTCGGCGCCTAGGGTGGAGGTATGCCGCTGTCGTTCTCGGAGGAGCGTGAGACCGGCCTGGTCGCCGTCACGCTGACCGACGAGTCGGGCGAGGTCGTGCAGACCCGGGTGGTCGGTGCCGACGAGCTGAGCCGGATCGCGGCCGCCGCCCGACGGGCCGCCGCGCGGGCCCGGGAGCGGGGCGAGCCGCTCTTCGTGACGCTGGACGAGCTGATCGACGACCCGCCCGCGTAACACCGCGTCGCCGTCACCCGACGTCACACCCGGGGGCTCGGTCGTCCACGACCGGGTGGGGACGCCGGGGGGCGTACGTGCACGCAGATTCGGCAACGAGCCGTCGAGTCACGGCCGGACACGACACGGGGGTCGGGCGCATCCCGCGGATGCGCCGGTCGACGGAGGACGTCGAGCCGTCGTCGGGCTCACGATGGTGGTTCGTCCCCCACGCCGCGGTGACGGCCGTCGTGGTCGCGGGCCTCGCGATCCCGCGCCAACTCGTCCTGATGGACGGCGGTCTGCACCTGTCGTCCGCGACCGCACTGCGCGGCCTGGTCGACGGCCGGTGGGGGGACCTGCTGACGTGGCGCCCGGTCCTCGCGCCGAACCTCACCGTCGAGGCGCTCGCGCTGGTGCTGACCCCGGTGCTCGACGGTGACGTCGTCGTCCGGGGCCTGGCGGTCGTCGTCGTGCTCGGCTTCTCCGGGGCGGTGCTGCTGCTCGCGCGAGCGGCAGGGGCGCCGTGGTGGTCCGCGACCCTGGCCCTGCCGTTCGCGGCGAACGTGAGCCTCATGGCGGGCCTGCTCGGCTTCGCCGCGGCCGTCGTGCTCGCCGTGATCACGATCGCCGTCGCCCTGCGCCCCGTCCGCACTCGGCCGGTCCAGCTCGCCCTGCTGCTCGCGCTGACCTGGTTCACCCACCTGATCCCGGCGCTGTCGGCGGTCGTGGCCGTCGTCGCGGTCCTCCTGGTCCGGGTCGGGATGCGTCGCACGCTGCGGTCCGCCGGTCCCGGGGTCGCGGTGGTGGCGCTGCTGACGCTCGGCTTCGCCGCGACCGGCGGGAGCGACGGCGGGATCTCCAGCCGCTGGTTCGGCGGGGGTGCCCGCGCCGCGGACCTGACAAAGGCGGTCGCGAGCTGGTCGCGGTGGGAGTACCAGCTGGTGCGGGTGCTCACGGTGCTGCTCGTCGTCGCGGTCGTCCTCGTGGTCGCGGAGCGGGTCCGCCGACGTCGGGTGACCGGCGCACCGTGGCTCCGGCGGATCGACGGCCTCCTGGTCGCCGCCCTCGTGCTCGAGGTGATCGCGGTGGTCACCCCCGAGAGCATCGGGTCGGTCAGCCTCGCGGCGACCCGGCTCGCGGTGCTGCCGCCGGTCCTGCTCACCGCGTGGGTGGGGGCCCAGGCCGGCGCGCGGGGGACGTTCGCCGACGGCTCGTCGCGGCTCGCCCGGACGGGGACCGCCGTGGTGGCGGTCGCGGCCGCCGCGGCCGTCGGGGTGACCGTGGCGCTCGTGGTCGTCCGGACGGGCCCACTGCGCGCGGAGGGCGAGCGTCTCGCCGAGATCCGGTCGATGAGCGCCTGTGCACCGCACGGCGCCACCATCGTGCAGCTCGACACCGACGACGGGCGCGACCGGGCGGTGACGCTGCGCCCCGACTCGTCGTTCGTCGGGTACGTCGCGGCCGACGCGGGGCTGCTGGACCTCGGCAACGTGTCGGGGACCGCGTCCTACTACGTCTGGGGCTACACGGACCGGGCCCGCGCCGTCCCGGTGCTCGCCCCGAGCCAGGACGCGCTCGAGTCCGTGCCGCCCGACGTCGACCTGGCCGGCGCGATGCGGGCGGGCTACCCGCTCGACAGCGTGCTCGTCGTCGGGACCCCCGATCCCGCCGACGACGCCTGGCGCCCCACCTCGGTCGCCCTCGGAGCCGGTTTCCGGCAGGTGGCGACGACGAGGGCGGGGTCGCTCTGGGTGCGGCGCGATCTCCCGGCGGGGTGCTGAGCCGGAGCCACGATGTGGTGTTCCTCCCACTGGACGCCGGCAACGACGCGTTGCTGCCACGGAGGGGGCATCGATCCGGGATGGACGACGACCGCTACGCCCCGCCCGCCGCGCTGGCCGCCCGGGCGAACGTGACCGCCGACGACGAGACGCGGCTACGCGCCGAGGCGGACGCCGACCTCGACGCGTTCTGGCTCGCCCGGGCCCGGGAGCTGGACTGGGAGCGGGAGCCGACGCAGGGCTACGACGGGACGGAGCACCCGTTCGTCACCTGGTTCGCCGACGGTCGGCTCAACGTGGCGCACAACTGCGTCGACCGGCACGTCGCCGCCGGGCGCGGGGAGAAGGTCGCGCTGTACTGGGAGGGCGAGCCGGGGGACCGGGTCGCCGTCACCTACGCCGACCTGCAGCGCCGGGTGGCGCAGGCCGCGCACGCGCTGACCGGGCTCGGCGTCGGGACCGGTGACGTCGTCGTCGTGTACCTGCCGGTGCTCGTCGAGACGGTCGTCGTGATGCTCGCGTGCGCGCGGATCGGGGCGCTGCACTCGCTGGTGTTCGGCGGGTTCTCGGCCGAGGCGCTGCGGTTCCGCGTGACCGACGGGCGGGCGAAGGTCGTCGTCACCACCGACGGGCAGTACCGGCGCGGGAAGGCGATCGCGGTCAAGGAGAACGCCGACCACGCGGTGGCGGGCACCGACGTCGAGCACGTCCTCGTCGTCCGCCGGACCGCGCAGGACGTGCCGTGGACCGAGGGCCGCGACGTCTGGTGGCACGACGTCGTCGAGACGCAGCCGACCACGCACGAGGCCCGGGCGTTCGACGCCGAGACCCCGCTCTTCCTCATCTACACGTCCGGGACGACGGGCCGGCCGAAGGGCCTGGTCCACACCATGGGCGGCTACCTGACGCAGACGGCGTGGACCGCCTGGGCGTGCTTCGACCACCGCGACGACGACGTCTACTGGTGCCAGGCCGACCTGGCCTGGGTCACCGCGCACACCTACGAGGTCTACGGCCCGCTCGCGAACGGCGTCACCCAGGTCCTCTACGAGGGCACGCCGGACACCCCGCACCGCGGCCGCCACTTCGAGATCATGGCCCGCTACGGCGTCACCGTGTACTACACCGCGCCGACCCTCGTGCGCACGTTCATGACGTGGGGCACCGGGATCACCGACGGGCACGACCTGTCGGCGCTGCGCCTGCTCGGCAGCGTCGGCGAGGCCATCAACCCCGAGGCGTGGCGCTGGCTGCACGAGCACGTGGGCGGCGGGCGCTGCCCGATCGTCGACACCTGGTGGCAGTCCGAGACCGGCGCCGCGATGGTCGCCCCGCTGCCCGGCACGACGACGTTGAAGCCGGGCTCGGCGACGCGGCCGCTGCCCGGCGTCTCGGTCCGGGTGGTCCGTGAGGACGGCACCGACGCCGACCCCGACGAGGGCGGCCTGCTCGTGGTCGACCGTCCCTGGCCGTCGATGGCCCGCACCGTCTGGGGCGACCCCGACCGCTTCGTGTCGTCCTACTTCGAACGCTTCCGGGCGCAGCGCTGGTACCTCGCGGGCGACGGCGCCCGCATCGACGACGACGGGTACGTCTGGCTCCAGGGCCGGGTCGACGACGTCATGAACGTCTCCGGCCACCGGCTGTCCTCGATCGAGCTGGAGTCCGCGCTCGTCAGCCACCCGCGCGTCGGCGAGGCCGGCGTGATCGGGGCGCCGGACCCGACGACGGGTCAGGCGGTCGTCGCCTTCGTCGTGACCCGGGGCGAGGGCGCGCCCGACGAGGACCTCACCGCCGACCTGCGGGCGCACGTCACCCGCGAGCTCGGCCCGGTCGCCCGGCCGCAGCAGGTGCACGTGGTCTCGGTGCTGCCGAAGACCCGCTCCGGCAAGATCATGCGCCGCCTGCTGCTCGACCTCGCGTCCGGCCGGGAGCCGGGGGACACGACGTCGATCGTCGACCCGGCGGCGCTCGACCAGGCCCGGGCGGCGCTGCGGGGCTGATCGACGGAGCCGGATTTCCTGGCACTGGGTGCAAGCAGTGACGCTTCGCTGCCATCCGGTGGGGGCTACGACGTCCGGACCACCGCGCACGACTCGGCGGGCAGCACCACCGCGGCCTCGGAGAGCCCCACCTCGAACGGTGCCCACAGGACGTCGGTCGCCCCGTCGAGGGGCACCGTGGCCTCCCCGCCGCCGAGGTTGACCACGAGCCGCAGGGCCCCGCGGTGCACGACGAGGGTGCGGGCGGCCGGGTCCACGTCGACGTGGACCCGGTCCAGGCGTGGGTCGGCGAGTTCCCGCTCGGTGCGCCGCAGGGCGATGAGGGACCGGTAGACCTCGAGCAGCCAGGCGTGCTGGCCCTCCTCGGGTTCCGCCCAGTCCAGACGGGAGCGCTCGAACGTGGCGGGGTCGGTCGGGTCGGGGACCTCCTCGGCGCCCCAGCCGTGCTCGGCGAACTCCCGCCGGCGCCCCTCCCGGACGGCGTCCTGCAACCCCGGGTCCTCGAAGCCGACGAAGAACGCCCAGGGGGTGGACGCACCCCACTCCTCGCCCATCCAGATCATCGGTGTGAACGGCGAGCAGAACACCAGTGCCGCTCCGCAGGCCAGGCGGCCGGGGGAGAGGGAGGCGGACAGCCGGTCGCCGCCCGCGCGGTTGCCGACCTGGTCGTGGTCCTGCAGGTAGGCGAGGAAGCGCCAGCCGGGCACGCGGTCGAGGTCGACGGCGCGGCCGTGGGTGCGGACGCGGAACGTCGACCAGGTCCCGGCGTGCACGTAGGCCTCGCGCAGGACGCGGCCGAGGGTCTCCAGGTCGCCGAAGTCGACGTAGTAGCCCTGGGTCTCGCCGGTGAGCGTGGAGTGCAGCGCGTGGTGGATGTCGTCGCACCACTGCGCGTCGAGCCCGTAGCCGCCCGCCTCCCGCGGGGTGACCAGCCGGGGGTCGTTCAGGTCCGACTCGGCGATGAGCGTGAGCGGGCGTCCCAGCGCCGCCTCGAGCCCCTGCACGTGGACCGCCATCTCCTCGAGCAGGTGGGTCGCCCGGGTGTCGCGCAGCGCGTGCACCGCGTCGAGTCGCAGCGCGTCCACCCCGAAGTCGACGAACCACATCGTCACGTTCTCGAGGATGTAGGCCCGCACGGTATCCGAGTCCGGACCGTCGAGGTTGAGCGCGGACCCCCAGTCGTTGGACCCGGCGAAGTAGGGCCCGAACCGGTCGAGGTAGGCGCCGGACGGCCCGAGGTGGTTGTAGACGACGTCGAGCGCCACGCCCAGGCCGCGGTCGTGGCAGGCGTCGACGAACCGGCGGAAGGCGTCGGGGCCGCCGTAGTTCTCGGTGACCGCGAACCACAGCACGCCGTCGTAGCCCCAGCCGCGGGTGCCGTCGAAGGCGTTCACGGGGAGCACCTCGACGATCGTCACGCCGAGGTCGACGAGGTGGTCGAGGCGGTCGACCGCGCAGTCGAAGGTCCCCCCGGGCGTGAACGTCCCCACGTGCAGCTCATAGATCACCGCACCGGGCAGCGCCCGCCCCGTCCACCCGTCGTCGGGAAGCCCCGGAGGCTCCCAGACCTGCGAGGGGGCGTGGACGCCGTCGGGCTGCCGGCGGGACCGCGGGTCGGGCAGCGGGTCCGCGCCGTCCAGGGAGTAGGCGTAGGAGCTGCCCGGGCCGGCGCCGTCGACGGTGGCGGTCCACCACCCTCCCTCGACGGTCATGGGCCGGGTGGTCCCGTCGACCACCACCGACACCGAGTCCGCCGTCGGAGCCCACACCGCGAACGTCCCGTCGACGCCCAGTCCCGTCATGACACGTGATGATCCCGGTCCGGAGGACGCGTCGCTGCGTGAACCGGGTACACGCTCGCGGCGTTAGGGTCGGTCGGCGACGGCACGGAGGAGCAGCACGGATGGCAGGCGCATCGGACGAGGCGCACGTGGGGCAGGTCGATCCCCTGTTCGCCGCGGACGGTGACGTCGCGGCGGCGATGGCGGAGGTCGACTGGGCCGCCACGCCCCTCGGGCCCTCGCGGTCGTGGCCGCAGGAGCTGCGCACCGTCGTCCGGCTGCTGCTGACCTCGCGGTTCTCCATGTGGATGGCCTGGGGCCCGGACCTCACGTTCTTCTACAACGACGCCTACCGGCGGGACACGCTGCGCGCCAAGCACCCGTGGGCGCTGGGACGGCCGTTCCGCGAGGTCTGGGCGGAGATCTACGACGCGGTGCGGCCGCAGGTCACGGCCGTCACCGAGCGCGGTGAGGCGACCTGGGACGAGGACCTGCTGCTCTACCTCGAGCGCAACGGCTGGCCCGAGGAGACCTACCACACGTTCTCCTACAGCCCGCTCGTCGACGAGCAGGGCGAGGTCCACGGCCTGTTCTGCGCCGTGGCCGAGACGACACCGCGGGTGCTCTCGGAGCGGCGCATGGCGTTCCTGCGGGACCTGGCGAGCGCGATGACCCTGGCCCGCACCACGCGGCAGGTGGCCGACGCGGCGGTCGACGTGCTCGGCGGCGACCACGCCGACATCCCGTTCGGGCTGGTCTACCTGCAGGAGGGCGACGACCTGCAGCTCGCCGCCGCCATCGGCACCCGCCGCGGCGGACCGGGCGCGCCCGTCACCGCGACCCTCGACGACGCCGGGCCCTGGGCGCTGGACCGCGCCCGGCAGGGCACCGTGCAGGTCGAGCTGCCCGCCGACGTGCGAGCCACGGTGCCCGACGTCTGCGACCGGGCGGTCCTCGTCCCGTTGCGCCCGCCGGGCGCCGCGCCGGACGACGTGCTCGGCGTGCTCGTCGTCGGGCTCTCCCGGTTCCTCGCCTTCGACGACCTCTACCGCGACTTCGTCGAGCTCGTCGCGGGTCAGGTGACCTCCGGCGTGCTCGACGCCCGCGCGGCGGAGTCCGAGCGCCGCCGCGCCGAGGCGCTCGCCGAGCTCGACAAGGCGCGCCGCCGGTTCTTCGCCGACGCCAGCCACGAGCTGCGGACCCCGCTGACCCTGATCTCCGGTCCGGTCGACGGCCTGCTCGCCGACCCCGAGCTCGGCCCGGCGCGCGCCCGGGGCGACCTGGAGGTCGTCGCCCGCAACACGCGGCGGCTGACCCGGCTCGTCGGGGACCTGCTGGAGGTGGCGCGGCTGCAGGCGGGCAGCGCGGAGCCCCGCCGCAGCGCCCTCGACCTGGGCCGGTTCACCGCCGACGTCGCCGGGATGGTGGCGTCGGCGATGGAGCGCGCGGGCCTCGACTACGTCGTGGACGCGTCGCCGTGGGGGACCCCGGTGGCCGTCAGCCGTGTCGGGTGGGAGCGCATCGTGCTCAACCTCGTCGCCAACGCCCTCAAGTACACGCGCGCCGGCACCGTGGCGGTCCGGCTGCGGCGGGAGGACGACCGGGCGGTGCTCACCGTGTCCGACACCGGCATCGGGATCGCCGCCGACGAGCTGCCGCGGCTGTTCGAACGGTTCCACCGCATCGAGGGCACCTGGGCCCGCAGCGCCGAGGGCAGCGGGATCGGGCTCGCGCTCGTGCGCGAGCTCGTCGAGTACGACGGCGGGTCGGTCGAGGTCGCGAGCGAGCTCGGCGTCGGGACCACCTTCACCGTCTCGATGCCGGTCAGCGCGACCGGCGAGGAGACCGGGGACGTCCCGGACGACGGGTCCGACGACTCCGACCGGGGACGGGCGCTCGTCGACGAGGCGGAGCTCTGGGTCCCGGCCGGACCCACCGCGGGCAGGCCCGACCCCGACCGGCCGGTGATCGGCCGGGTGCTGGTGGCCGACGACAACGCCGACATGCGGGCCTACGTGAGCCGGCTGCTCGCCCCCCGCTGCACCGTGGTGACGGCGGTCGACGGCGACGCCGCGCTCGAGCTGGCGCTGGCCGACCCGCCGGACATGGTCGTCTCCGACGTGATGATGCCGGGCCGCGACGGCCTCGGTCTGCTCTCCGCCCTGCGCTCGGACCCGCGCACCGCCCGCGTCCCGGTGCTGCTGCTCTCCGCGCGGGCCGGGGAGGAGGCCGCCGTCGAGGGGCTCGCCGCCCAGGCCGACGACTACCTCGTCAAGCCGTTCGCCCCCGGCGAGCTGCAGGCCCGCGTGCAGGCCCACCTGCAGCTCGGACGGGCCCGGCGGGAGGCCGAGGCCCGCTTCACCGCGGTCGCCGACCTCGCCCCGGCGATGATCTGGGTCTCCGACGCCGCCGGTCGACGGGTCTTCCTCAACGCCGGGTGGACCCGCTTCACCGGGCGCGACCGGGCCGACGAGCTCGGCGAGGGCTGGGTCACGGGGATGCACCCGCTCGACCGCGCGGGCTACGACGAGGCGGTCGAGGGTGCCCGCGCCGAGGGGCGCAGCTGGGAGACCGACTTCCGGCTCCGTCACGTCGACGGCACGTACCACCGCCTCGTCGAGCAGGCGACGCCCGTGCCCGGCCCCGACGGCCGCGCGACCGGCTGGGTCGGGGCCGCCGTGGACGTGGAGACCCGCCTGCGGGAGGCCGACCGGGCCCGGCTGCTCGCCGAGGTCGGTGCCGGCATGGAGTCCACCGACACCGTCGCGGGCCGGCTGCGGGAGCTCGCCCGGGTCCTGCGCGACGCCGGCCTGGCCGACCGCGTCGAGATCGACGACAGCGGCGAGGTCGGCGCCGCGGGGGACACCCACCGGCTGGTGCGTCCGCTGCGGGTGCGCGACCGGACCATCGGGGTGCTCGTGCTCGAGCGGGACCCGACCGTCGCGCCCTGGTCCGAGGCCGACCGCGGGGTCGTCGACGAGGTGGTCGGCCGCACCCTCCCGAGCCTGGACAACGCGCTGCTCTACGCCGACGAGCGCAGCGCCGCGCACCGGCTCGCGATCGTCCAGCACGCCACCGCGGCCTTCTCCGCGGCGGCGACCCCGGCCGAGGTCGGCCGGGCGATGATGGACCACGTCGTCGAGCTCCTCGGGGACGACGCCCAGGCGGCCGTCTTCGAGTACGACCGCGCCGGCCGCGAGCTGCGCATGGTCACCCGCCGTCCGCCGGCGCGTGACCCGCGGTCCAACGGTGACGTCGTGTCCCTCGACACCGACACCCTGCTCACCCGCGCCGTGCGCTCCGAGCGCTCGATCTGGGTCCACGAGCCCGAGCCGGGCGAGCCCGAGGACGCGCAGGACCCGGAGCTGGTGGCCCTCATGCGTGCCCGGGGCATGCGCAAGGTGGTGACCGTGCCGCTGATCGCGGCGGGCAACGTCGTCGGTGCCCTGGCCGTCGGCCGGGACGTCCTCGGCCGGCTCGACGCGGGGGAGCGCACGACGCTGCTGGCGCTCGCCGAGCCCTGCGCGGTCGCCCTGGACCGCGCCCGCCTCTTCCGGGCCGAGCACGAGATCGCCCAGACCCTGCAGCGCTCGCTGCTGCCGCAGGCACTCCCGGAGGTGGCGCGCCTCCCCGTCGCGGTGCGTTACCTGCCCGGCGCCGTCGGGACCTCGGCGGGCGGCGACTGGTACGACGTCGTCGAGGTCGGCTCCCACCATGTGGCCGTGGTGGTGGGCGACGTCGTGGGCCAGGGGACCGCGGCGGCGGCCGTGATGGGCCAGCTGCGCACCGCCCTGTCCGGGTACCTGCTCGCGGGCCACGGCCCCGGGCCGGCCCTCGACCTGCTCGACGGGCTCGTCGCCCGGGTGCCCGGGGCGCGGGCCTCCACCGCGATCTGCGTGCTCGTCGACACCGACAGCGGCGAGGTCCGCTGGGCCCGCGCGGGACACCTGCCCGCGCTGCTCGTCGACGACGCCGGGCCCCGGCTGCTGACCGACTCCGCCGGACACGGCCCGCTGCTCGGCCTCGCCCAGGAGTCCCGGGTGCCGCGCACCGAGGGCGTCGTCACCATCCGCGACGGCGACGACCTCGTGCTCTACACCGACGGGCTCGTGGAACGCCGCGGCGAGTCGCTCGACGAGGGCCTCGACCGCCTCGTCGCCGTCGCCGTGGCGCGACCCGACGTCGCGCCCGAGCCGACGGCCACCTACCTGCTCGACGCGCTCGCGCCGAGCGAGGCGATCGACGACGTGGCGGTCGTCGTGCTGCGGCTGGCGCCCTCGCCCATGACCCGCACCTTCCCGGCCGATCCCACCGAGCTGGCCCGCATGCGCCGCGCGGTCCGGGCGTGGTCGGGCCCGGCGGGGCTGCGCGACGAGGTCGCGGAGGACCTCCAGCTCGCGCTCGGCGAGGCCGCCACGAACGCCGTCGAGCACGCGTACGGCACGGTCCCGCCCGCCGACGCCGAGGTCACCGTCTCCCTCACGGTCCAGCCCGACGGCGGCGTCGTGGTGGACGTGTCCGACCACGGGACGTGGCGGGAGATCCCGACCGACCCCGGGCACCGTGGTCGTGGCCTCTCGCTGATCCGGGCGCTGGCCTCCGCCGTCGTGCTCGACGCCGGGCCGGGCGGCACGACGGTGTCGTTCACGGTGCCGCCGGCCCGGCGCTCGGGCCGCAGCGACCGCGAGGTGCCCGCGTCCGCGTCCGCGCCCGACCGCGAGGTGGCGGTGACGGTCGACGGCGGCACGGTGCGGGTCGCCGGGGACCTCGATCTCGCCGGGGCCGAGGTGCTGGCCCGGGTCGTCGCCACCCCGCCCGCGCCGACGTGGTCGGTCGACGTCACCGGGATCGGTTACCTCGCGAGCGCGGGCATCGGCGTGCTGCTCACGGCGGCCGACGCCGGCGCGACGCTGGTGCTGCCGGAGACCGGGCCCGCCGCCCGGGTCCTCGCGCTCAGCGGGCTGGCCGCGCCGCGGGAGGCCGCCGCCCGCCCCTGAGCGGTGACCGCCGGCCCTGTTCGGGGACGTCCGGTGGCGGGCATCCGACCGGCATGGAGTACAGGCAGCTGGGCCGGTCGGGACTCAAGGTCTCGACGATGACGATGGGCACGATGACCTTCGGCGGCCGGGGCATGTTCGAGCAGCTCGGCACCACCGACGTCGAGGGCGCCACCCGGCAGATCGACATGTGCGTGGACCACGGCGTCAACCTCGTCGACACCGCCGACATGTACTCGGCGGGCCAGTCCGAGGAGATCGTCGGGGAGGCCACGAAGAACCACCGCGACGACGTCTACCTCGCCACCAAGATGCGATTCCCGATGGGCGACGGCCCGAACGACGGCGGCGCCTCCCGCGCCCGCATCGTGCGGTCCTGCGAGGACAGCCTGCGCCGGCTCGGCGTCGAGCACATCGACCTCTACCAGCTGCACGGCTGGGACGGGCAGACCCCGCTCGAGGAGACCCTCGAGGCGCTCGACACGCTCGTGCGCAAGGGCAAGATCCGCTACATCGGCTGCTCGAACTACTCGGCCTGGCACATCATGAAGGCCCTGGGCGTCTCCGAGCGCGGCGAGTTCCAGCGGTTCGTCTCCCAGCAGATCCACTACACCCTGCAGGCCCGCGAGGCGGAGAACGAGCTGGTCCCGGTCTCGGTCGACCAGGGCCTCGGCATCCTCGTCTGGAGCCCGATCGCCGGCGGCCTGCTCTCCGGCAAGTTCCGCCGTGGGAAGGACGACCCCGAGACCTCGCGCCACCTCGGCGAGTGGTCCGAGCCGCCGGTGCACGACCGGGAGCGGCTCTACGACATCATCGAGGTCGCCGCCGAGGTCGGGGACGCCCACGGCGTGTCGGTGGCGCAGGTGGCCAACGCCTGGCTGCTCCACAAGCCCGGGGTGACGTCCCTCGTCATCGGCGCCCGCACCGAGGAGCAGCTCGCCGACAACCTCGCCGCCGCCGACCTCGCGCTCACCGACGACGAGATGCGCCGCCTCGACGAGGTCTCCGCGATGCCGCTGCTCTACCCCTACTGGCACCAGAAGAACACGATCACCGACCGGCTCTCGCCCGCCGACGCGACGCTGCTCGGCTAGGACCTCACCGGGCTCGTGAGCACCCCGGGTCGCGTCGCCGACCCCGGGTGCCCACGAGGCCCGGTGCTGGGCGGCCCTCGGGTGATCTCACCCGGACCTCATCCGGCATCCTGGGGGCGTGGCGGCCTCGGGAGCGGTGCGGGCGGGAACGGGCGCGCGCAAGAAGTCCCAGCACGAGACGAACAAGCGCATGATCGTCGAGACCACCGCGTGGATCACCGCGATCGCCGCCGCACTCACCGTCGGGCTGCAGGCCGCGATCTCCGCGACCGCCTCCGCCCCCGACGTACCGCGGGTGACGCCGCTGGAGTACCAGTACACGCGCCCGCAGGAGGGGCCGCTCGTCTACACGCCGTTCACGCGGTGACGGGGTGCTCCAACTCTGGTTCGTCTCGCGGGCCCTCGGCGCGATGGGCCTGCTGCTGCTCAGCCTCGTCGTGGTCCTCGGGGTCCTGCACAACACCTCGGTGGTGAAGAACGCCGAGCTGGGCCTGCCCCGGTTCGTGCTGGTGGCGCTGCACCGCAACCTGTCACTGATCACCGTCGTGTTCGTGGTGCTGCACGTGGTGACGGTGCTGGTCACCGACTACGTGCACCTGCGCGTGGTCGACGTGTTCGTGCCCGGCATCGCGCTGTACAACCCGATCGGCGCGGCCCTCGGGACGGTCGCGACCGACCTGATCATCGCCATCATCCTGACGTCGGTCCTCCGGTCGCGGATCCCGCGGCGGGTGTGGTTCTGGGTGCACTGGTCGTCGTACCTGTGCTGGCCGGTCGTGGTCGCGCACGCCGTGCTCAACCTGTCGTTCCGGGGGACGACGTGGTGGACCCTCGTGGTGCCACTGGTCTCGACGCTCGCGATCGTGGTCGCGCTGCTCTACCGGCGCCGCGACACACGGCGGACCTCGATCCCGGTCTCCGAGCGGGGGCGGGTGCCGGAGGAGGCGATCCGCGCCGTGACGGGGGAGGTGCCGATCGCCCGAACGGCGAGGCCGGACGAGGCGGTCACCGAGACGATGTCGCCCGTCGACGCGCAGACCGAGGTACTGCCCGCCGTGCGCCCGGCCCGCCGCGTGGTCCCGTTGGAGCCGAAGCCGCGCCGCTGAGGGTCCGACCCGCGCCGCGAGGGTGACGTGGAGCAGGACCCGGAGCGTCGAATCCTGCCTGACGTAGCCCTCGCGGGCGGGCCGTGCTCAGGCCGGGCGGACCAGCAGCGCCACGGGGTAGCGGGCGAGCAGGTCCGACAGGGCCGGGGCGGCACCGTCGACGGCCTCGCCGGTGACCATGTCGGTCCAGTCCGACGCGCCGCCGGGCAGCGGGAGGACCGTGTCGGCCCACCCTCCGGCGGCGGCGAGCCCGACGGGCAGCCGGGTCGCCACGACGACGAGGCGCTCCCGCCCGGCCGGCCCACCGCGGGCGAACGCCACCGCGTGCTCGGCCGCGGGACCCGACGCGGGCACGGGCGTGTAGCCGTCGAACAGCTCGGGCCGGAACCGGCGCAGCCGCAGGGCCGCCGCCGTCACGAGCAGCTTGGACGCGCCGTCCGGGTCGTCGCCGGGCGGGAGCCACCCGCCGTCGATCCGGGCGAGCAGCTCGCGGTGGCGGGAGAACTCGACGGGGCGCCGGTTGTCCGGGTCGACCAGGGAGTACTCGAACAGCTCGGTGCCCTGGTAGACGTCGGGCACGCCCGGCCCGGTGATCTGGAGCAGTTTCTGTCCGAGCGAGTTCGACCGGCCGTGCGCGTCGATCTCCGCCACGAACGTCTCGATCTCGGCGACCGTCTCCGCGTCGCCCAGCACCTGGCCCGGCCACGCCGCGATCTGCTCGTCGACCTCGGCGTTCGCGTCGACGTGGGCGGTGACGAGCTTCGCCTCCTTGGACGCCTTCGTCAGGTAGCCGCCGAGCCGGTCCTCGGTCAGCGGCCAGGCCCCGATCGCCGACTGCCACGCCAGCAGCTCCAGCGACGGCGAGGGCAGCGGGTGGCGCGCGGACTGCGCCCGCAGGAACGCGCCCCACTCCGCGGTGAGCTCGGAGAGCACCGCCAGCCGGCCGCGGACGTCCTCGGAGCGCTTCGTGTCGTGCGTGGAGAGCGTCGTCATCGCGAACGGGGTCGCCGCGTCGCGGTGCGCGGCCGCCGTGTGGAACTCGGCGGGGGAGACCCCGAACCGGTCGGGGGCGCCGCCGACCTCGTTCAGCGCCACGAACCGGTTCCACCGGTAGAAGGTCGTGTCCTCGACGCCCTTGGCGGTGACCATCCCGCTGGTCTGCTCGACGCGCAGCGTCAGCGGCCCGTCCGGGTCGGCGATCATGGCCGCCCGGATCCGCCGCACCACGGGCGCCAGCTCGGGGCGGGCGCTCGAGGCCGTGTCGACCGCCAGCTCCAGGTCGGCCCGTCCCTCCGGGAGGTAGGACCGGTACACGGGGTAGGCGGCCAGCAGCTCCGCCACGGCGTCCTGCACGACGTCTGCCGGCTCCTCGCCCGCGGGCACCAGCGCCGCGATCCGGCGGACCTCGGCCAGCAGGATCTCGTCGGTGACCAGCCGCTTCGCCGTGTGCTCGGCGACGGAGAGCCGCTGGCGCTCGCCGGTGTGCTCGGCGGCGATCTGCTCGACCAGCGACTCGCCGCGCGGGTCGATGAACAGGCCGCAGACCTCCCGCAGCGCGTCGTAACCCGTCGTCCCGTCGGCCGGCCAGGACGCGGGCAGCGCCTCGGTGGCGCCGTCGGCGCGCAGCGAGGTGATCTTCTCGACCAGCAGCCACGCGTCGTCGCCCAGCCGCTCGCGCAGCCGACGCAGGTAGGCCCCGGGAGCTGTCAGCCCGTCGGGGTGGTCGATCCGCAGGCCGCTCACGACGTCGGGGTCGGCGCCGACCCAGCGCAGCACCTCGGCGTGCGTCGCGTCGAAGACCGCCGGGTCGTCCACGCGGACGGCGGCGAGGTCGGAGACGTCGAAGAACCGTCGGTAGGTCAGCTCCGCGTTGCCGCGCCGCCAGTGCACGAGCCGGTAGTGCTGGCGCTCGTGGACCTCCTGCGGCGAGCCCTCCCCGGTGCCGGGGGCCACGGGGTAGCGGTGCTCGAAGTACCGCAGCTCGGAGCCGTCGTCGGAGATCTCGAGCTTCTCGACGTCCTCCGGCGACCCGAGGACCGGGATGAGGATGGGCACCGAGAGGTCGACGTCGTACCAGGAGGCGTACGGCGACTCCGGTCCGAGCTGCAGCAGCGACCACCACGACGGGTTGGCAGGGGGCACCGCGACGCCCATGTGGTTCGGCACCAGGTCGATCAGGGCCTTCAGGCCCGCCTCGCGCAACGCCCCGATCAGCGCCACGCGGGCCTGCTCGCCGCCCAGCTCGTCGTTGACCCGCGTGGGGTCGACGACGTCGTAGCCGTGCATGGAGCCGGGAGAGGGCTGCAGCAGCGGGGAGCAGTAGAGGGCTCCCGCGCCGAGGTCGCCGAGGTAGCCGACGAGGTCGGTCGCCGCGGCGAAGTCCTGCTCGGGGGAGAGCTGGAGCCGGTACGTCGAGGACGGGACACGCAGCGCAGCGGAGCTGGCCCCGGAGGAGGGGATACGGCTGCTCACGCGCCCGCGTCCGTCTTCTGGAGCAGCAGCATCGAGCGCGCCGTGAGGGTCACGGTGTCCCCGCCGCCGACGGTCTCGAGGTCGTCGGGCAGCGCGTCGACCGTGGTCTGCGCCGTCGACCGCGCGGTACCGACCACCACCGTCCCGTCCACCGTGTCGAGCACGGTGGCCCACCGGTCGGGCAGGCCCTCGCCCGGCAGCGTGACCGCCACGTCCTCGTAGTGGGCGTTGAACACCAGCAGGAACGAGTCGTCGACGACCCGCTGGCCCCGCTGGTCGGCCTCGAGGATCCCGTCGCCGTTGAGGAACACCGTCAGCGTCGCCGCCGACCCGGCCTCCCAGTCCTGGTCGTTCATCTCCTCACCGGAGGGCGCGAACCAGGCGATGTCGCGCTGCGGCTCGTCCGAGGAACCGGGGGCGGCGGGACGGATCTCGCGGCCGTTGAAGAAGCGGCGCCGACGGAACACGGGGTGCGCGGCACGGAGGGCCGAGATCTCACAGGTGTAGCTCATGAGCTCGGAGTCGGACTTCTCGGGCGCCCACTCCATCCACGAGATCTCGGAGTCCTGGCAGTAGCCGTTGTTGTTGCCGTCCTGCGTGCGGCCCTGCTCGTCGCCGTGCAGCACCATCGGCACGCCCTGGGACAGGAACAGCGTCGCCAGGAAGTTCCGGCGCTGGCGCTGCCGCAGCTCGAGCACCGCCGCGTCGTCCGTCGGGCCCTCGACGCCGCAGTTCCACGAGTTGTTGTCGTCGGCGCCGTCCTGCCCGCCCTCGCCGTTCGCCTCGTTGTGCTTCTCGTTGTAGGAGACGAGGTCGTTGAGGGTGAAGCCGTCGTGCGCGGTGACGAAGTTGATCGACGCGTAGGGCCGGCGGCCGTCGTCCTGGTAGAGGTCCGAGGAGCCGGTGAGGCGGGCGGCGAACTCGCCCAGCGTGCCGGGCGTGCCGCGCCAGAAGTCGCGCACGGTGTCGCGGTACTTGCCGTTCCACTCGGTCCACGCGGGCGGGAAGTTGCCCACCTGGTAGCCGCCGGGGCCGACGTCCCACGGCTCCGCGATCAGCTTGACCTGCGAGATCACCGGGTCCTGCTGGACGAGGTCGAAGAACGTCGACAGCCGGTCGACGTCGTAGAACTCGCGGGCGAGGGTGGACGCGAGGTCGAACCGGAAGCCGTCGACGTGCATCTCGGTGACCCAGTACCGCAGCGAGTCCATGATCAGCTGCAGGGTGTGCGGCTGCCGGACGTTCAGCGAGTTCCCGGTGCCCGTGTAGTCCATGTAGTACTGCGGCTGGTCGTCGACGAGGCGGTAGTAGGCCTGGTTGTCGATGCCGCGCATGGACAGTGTCGGGCCCTGGTGGTTGCCCTCGGCGGTGTGGTTGTAGACGACGTCGAGGATCACCTCGATGCCGGCCGCGTGCAGGTCGCGCACCATCGCCTTGAACTCCTGCACCTGCGAGCCCGGCGTGGTGGTCCCCGTCGGACCGACGCTCGCGTACCCGAAGTGCGGGGCGAAGAAGGCGATCGTGTTGTAGCCCCAGTAGTTGCGCAGACCGCGCTGGACGAGCGCGTCGTCGTGCACGAACTGGTGCACCGGCATGAGCTCGATCGCGGTGATGCCGAGCCGCTGCAGGTGGGAGATCGTCGCCGGGTGGGCCACGGCGGAGTAGGTGCCGCGCATCTCCTCGGGGATGTCCGGGTGCTGGTAGGTCAGCCCCTTGACGTGCGCCTCGTAGATCACGGTCTCGTGGTAGGGCGTGCGGGGCGGCCGGTCGTCGTGCCAGTCGAAGAACGGGTTGACCACGACCGCCTTCGGCACGTGCGGCGCCGAGTCGTCGTGGTTGACCTCGTCGGGGTTCTCGAAGTGGTAGCCGAAGAGGCTCTCGTCCCAGGCGTAGGTCTGGCCCAGGCTCCCGTCGATCGACTTCGCGTACGGGTCGATCAGCAGCTTGTGCGGGTTGCACCGCTGGCCCGCCTCGGGGGCCAGGGGGCCGTCCACGCGGTAGCCGTAGCGCTGCCCGGGCACGACGCCGGGCAGGTAGCCGTGCCACACGAACCCGTCACGCTCCGGCAGCGGGATCGAGGTCTCGGTGCCGTCAGGATCGTAGAGACACAGCGTGACCCCTGTCGCCACCTCGCTGAACAGCGCGAAGTTCGTGCCCGCCCCGTCGTAGGTGGCACCCAGCGGGTAGGACGTGCCCGGCCAGGGCTGCATCGATTCTCCTCAACACCTCGGACGCGGACAGGAACGTCGACGCCACGCTACCGGCCCCCACCGACGCCCTCGGCGTCGTTAGGCTCCGGCGCGTGGCGACCGTCTTCACGAAGATCATCAACGGCGAGATCCCCGGGCGTTTCGTGTGGGCCGACGACCAGGTCGTCGGGTTCCTCTCGATCAACCCGCTGGGGCCCGGCCACACCCTCGTGGTGCCCCGCGAGGAGATTGACCAGTGGATCGACGCCCCAACCGGCCTCTTCGAGCACGCGATGGCCACGGCCCGGACCATCGGCACCGTGATCCGCGACGTCTTCGAACCCCCGCGCGTCGCGCTCATGATCGCGGGCTTCGAGGTGCCCCACCTGCACGTCCACGTGCACCCGGCGTGGGGCCTCGAGGCGTTCGACTTCTCCCGGGCGGCGAGCGACCCCGACCAGGCGGCGATGGACGACCAGGCCGAGCGGATCCGGGCGGGCCTGCGCGCCGCCGGCCACGGCGACCACGTCCCGGCCTGACCGCACGACGCGACAGGACACGGGTCGATGCAGCTCATCCTCGCCCGCCACGCCGAGCCGGTGGCCGCCGAACCGACCGCGGACGGCGCCCCCGCCGACCCCGAGCTCTCGTCCCGCGGGCGGGTCCAGGCGAGCGCGCTGGGCTGGTGGGCCGCGAACAACACCGGCGAGAAGGTCACCGAGATCGTCGTCTCCGGCATGCGCCGCGCCCAGGAGACGGCCGAGCCGGCGGCGAACGCCCTCGGCCTCGTCCCCGTCGTCGACGAGGACCTCGCCGAGTTCGACCAGGGCCGGTCCTCCTACACCCCGGTGCACCAGCGCATCGGGTCCGACGACCCGGACTGGGAGCGGATCCGGGAGGGGTTCCTGCCCGAGTTCGTCGACGTGGGGGCCTTCACCGCCCGGGTCCGCGGCGCCTTCGACCGGATCCTCGCGCGCCACGCCGACGCCGGCCGCGAGTCGGTCCTGGTCGTCTGCCACGCGGGCACGATCAACATGTTCCTCGCGCTCGAGCTGGCCCTGGCGCGTCCGCTGACCTTCCCGCTCGACCACGTGGGCCTGAGCCGGGTCCTCGTCTCGCGGTCGGGCACCCGCAAGGTGCGGTCGGTCAACGAGACGGGTCACGTCGCGGAGCTGCTGTGAGGTCGGAGGACCGGCATCCCACGCCCGAGCGGATGGCGGCGTTCACCGACGCCGCCGTCGCGATCGCCCTGACCCTGCTCGTGCTCCCGCTCGTGGAGCTCGTCCCCGAGGGGGTCCGGGCCGGCGAGCCGGCCGGGAGGATCATCACCGGCAACCTCGACGCCATCGGCAGCTTCCTGCTCGGGTTCGCCGTCATCGCCCGCGTGTGGGTCGTCCACCACCGGCTGTTCGGCTTCGCCACGCGGCTGACGCGGACGCTGGTGACGGTCAACCTGGCCTGGATCCTCACGATCACGGTGCTGCCGTTCTTCGTCGAGCTGGTCTCCTCGTACGGGTCGAGCGCCCTCGTCCTTCGGTGCTTCGTCGGGGACCTGCTGGTCTCGAGCGGCCTGCTCACCGCCCTCACCGTGTTGTTGCGTCGCCTCGGGGTGGTGGACGGGGACGACAGCGGCCCGCCGGACTCCTTCGTCACCGGCTCCGTCGCCGCGACGACCAACATCGGGCTGGCGTTCCTGCTCGTCCTCGTCGCCCCGCAGGTCAGCTACTACGCCCTCTTCCTGCTGTTCCTCGACCCCCTCACGACGCGCCTGGTCGACCGGATCCGCCACCGCTGAGCTCGCCCTGCCGAACGTCCGTGGACGTGGTTCTGTTCGTGTGACAGCCCGTCACGGCACTTACGGAGGCGCGGGTCATGCCGCAGCAGGGCACCACCGAGCAACGCAGCCTCGCCCACTGGGCCGAGGAGGGGCGGGCCGGCATGGAGGCGTTCTACGCCCTCGCCGCCGAGGACTACCGCCAGATGGTGGCCGCCCGGGACTGGGCCACGGACCTGCGCGGCCACGCCCACGGCGACGCGGTGAGCGTGCTCGACGTCGCCTGCGGCAGCGGCAAGTTCCCGGCCGAGCTGCAGCGCCGGGGGCTCGCGGACGCCGTCGGGAACCTCCGGGTCGAGGTCGACCTCCTCGACCCGTCGGCCTTCTCGATCGCCGAGGCCCGCTCCGTGCTCGAGGCACCGTTCGTCCCGCGTGGCGAGCACGAGTGCCGCATCCAGGATCTGCCCGACGACGTCGGCGGGTTCGACGTCGCCTGGGCCACCCACGCGCTCTACGTCGTCCCGCCCACCGAGATCGGGGCCGGGATCGCCCGGATGGTCGCCGCGCAGCGTCCCGGTGGCTTCGGTGCGGTCGTCCACGCCGCCGCGGACTCCCACTACCTGCGCTTCGCCGCGGCGTTCCAGGCGACCTTCGCCCCGGACACGGTCCCCTTCACCAGCGCCGAGCAGGTCCGGGAGGCCCTCGTCGCCGCGGGCGTGACGCCCGCGGTCACCACGATCCGCTACGACGTCGGGCACCCCGACCGGCGCGTGATCGAGGGCTTCCTGCAGCGCTGTGCGTTCGACGACTCGGTCCCGCTGGAACGGATGGAGACCGAGGGTGCGGTGGGGGAGTACCTCGCCGCCGAGCACGGCGCCGACGGCTACCGCTTCACGCAGGTCGTCGACGTCATCACCTGGGAGAGACCGACATGAACCCGCACCTCAGCGAAGCCACCGCGGCCGGTGCCCCCGACGACGTCGCCCCCGCCTGGGACCGCGACAACGAGCAGTGGTGGGACTGGTACATGTCCCTTGCCGCCAACGAGCAGCCGGCCGCCCTCGTCGACGTCCCCGCCCCCGACCCCGGCCCGCTGCCCGACGACGCCACGGTGATCGCCGAGCTCGCCGAACCGTACGACCTGCCCCTCGGCGCGGCCGGCGCCTTCGCGGCCGACGGCTTCGTGGTGCTGCCGCGCGTCGTGACCCCCGGCGCGGCCGAGGCACTGCGCAGGCGGCTGACCGACCTGCTCGCGACCACGACGGGTTCCGCGCTGCGCGCCCGCGAGATGATGTGGCTCGAGGACCCGCTGGTGCGCGCCGCGGTCCTCTCGCCGCGGATCGCCGGGATCTGCGCGGCGCTGCTCGGGCACGACACGCTGCGGCTCTACCACGACAGCGCGCTCTGCAAGGAGCCCGGCGCCGGCCGCACCCCGTGGCACTACGACGCCCACCACTTCCCGCTCGACTCCCACGACGTGATCTCGACGTGGATGCCGCTGCAGCCGGTGCCCGCCGCGATGGGCCCGCTGTCCTTCGCCCGCGGCATGGACACCTGGCGGCTGCTGGCGGACGTGCCGTTCGACAAGGTCGGGACCTCGTACGACCTGCAGGTCTCGGAGTCGCTGCGGGAGGCCGGCGTCGTCGTGCACGACGAGCCGTTCGCCCTCGGCGACGTCAGCTTCCACTCGACGCTGTGCTTCCACACCGCCGGCGCGAACCGGACCACCCGCCCCCGCATGGTCCTGGGCGCGACCTACTACGCGGACGGTGCCCGCCTGATCGACCGACCCACGATGGTGAGCGGGGACTGGCGACTCTTCGTCCCCGACACCGAGCCGGGCGAGCCCGCCGCGAGCGCGCACAACCCGATCGTCACTCCCGCCCGCTGACCCCTTCCCGACGACGGGTCGGGCTGGTTGTGTTGCAGTGCACACCGAATTCAGCAGGGAGGGTCCGATGACGTACCGCCTGACCGCCTCTTACCACCACCCCGCCGACAAGGACAAGTTCGTCGCGCACTACCGCGACACCCACGCGCCGCTGGCCGCGAAGCTGCCCGACCTCCGGTCGTTCACGTGGGGTGTCTGCGAGACCCCCGACGGCTCGCAGCCGGCGCACGCGCTGATCGCGGTGCTGGACTGGGACTCGAAGGAGGCCGCGCAGGCCGCCCTCGGCTCCGAGCCCGGAGAGGCGGCCGTGGCCGACCTGGAGAACTTCGCCCAGGCCGGGGTCGACATGGAGTTCCAGGAGATCACGACGACGGTGTGACGTCGGGCCGTGGTGGCCGCCGCTCGTGCGGTCGCCACGGCTCGCCGTGTCGGACCCGGCGGGCTCCGCGCCGCGAGGCTCAGCGGTCGAGCATGGCCTCCTCGTAGTCGAGTTCGCGGAGCAGCTCACGCATGGCGGACTCGTCGAGACGCCCCATGTCGCGGAAACGGACGAAGGTCCGGCGCTCGGCGTCGAGCATGGCGCGGCGCAGCCGGACGAACGCCACCGAGGGCGATTCGCCGATCTCCTCGGCGGGGCGGCCGAGCCGTTCCCAGGCGCCGTTGGAACGTTGCTCGGCCCAGGAGCGGAGCTGGTCGGTGACGTGCCCGGGGGTGCGGTCGCCGTCGATGCCGGTCAACTCCTCGAGGCGGGCCAGCGCCTGCTCGGCGGCCGCCTGTTTCGCGGCGGCCTCCTTGAGCGTGTCGGCCTGGGCGCCGGTGTCGTAGACGTTGAGCCGCCGGATCACCCACGGCAGCGAGAGGCCCTGGAGCAGCAGCGTCCCGACGGTCACCACGAACGCCAGGAACAGCACGATGTCCCGGCCGGGCATCCGCGGGTCGATCGTGAACGCCGCGGCGAGCGTGACCACCCCGCGCATCCCCGCCCACGACAGCACCACCGGGACCTTCCAGGGCAGCGCCGGTCCCCGGGCCCGGACCTTGGGCAGCAGCCGCGGGAGGTAGATCGTCGGGAACATCCAGACGAAGCGGGCGAGGATCGTCGCGCCGAGCACGGCGACGGACGACCACGCGACGAGGGCGAACGTGAGCTGCAGGTCCGCCACGACGACCGCCAGCTGCAGCCCGATCAGCGCGAAGACCAGGGCCTCGAGCAGGCGGTCGAGCGCCTTCCAGACGGCCTGGTCCTGGATGCGGGTCGCGAACCCGCCCTCGTTGGACTTGTGCCCGAGGTAGAGCCCCGCGATCACGACGGCGAGCACCCCCGAGCAGTGCAGGTCCTCGGCGAGCAGGTAGATCGCGAACGGCACGACGAGGCCGACCGCGCTCTCCAGGGACGAGTCCCCGAGCCGCAGCCGCAGGCGGTGGATCACCCAGCCGGCGGCCGCTCCGAGCGCGATGCCGCCCGCTGCGGCCAGCACGAACTCGCCGATGCCCTCCCACGGCGACGCGCCCGTCCCGAGGGCCACCGCGAGCAGCACCCGGAACAGGGTCAGCGCCGTCGCGTCGTTGAGGAGGCTCTCGCCCTCGAGGACGGTCATCATGCGGCGGTTCAGCCCGAGGCGGCGCCCGATCGAGGCCGCGGCGACGGCGTCCGGCGGTGCGACCACGGCGCCCAGCACCAGTGCGCTCGCGAGCGGGAGCCCGGGTACGACCCACCACGCGACGAGACCCACGGCCGCCGTCGTGAAGATGACGAGACCGAACGCGAGCTGGCCGATGCGGTTGAGGTTCTCCCGGATGCGCAGGGCCGAGGACTCGAGCGCGGCGGAGTAGAGCAGCGGCGGGAGGACGAGGAACAGGACGAGGTCGGGGTCCAGCGGCACGTTGGGGATGCCGGGGACGAAGGACAGCACGAGGCCGACCAGCACGAGCAGCAACGGGGAGGAGACGCGGAACCGGTCGGCGAGGGCGGTGACCGCGAGCGAGACGACGAGGACGATCAGCAGGGCGAGCCCGTTCACGGGGCGGTCCTCCCTCGACGGTGGACGCTCACCGCGTAGCCGCCCCCGGTGTACGGCTCGTGGCCGTCCCAGTCGGCGGTGCGCGTGAGCAGCTGGAGGCCGGCGCCGACGGCGGCCGTGTCGTAGGCGTGCAGGTCGGGGAACGGCACGCCGTCGGGGAGCATGAAGGGGACGTGCTCGTCGTCGAGCCCGAACCCCAGCACGAGGAGCCCGCCCGGGCGCAGGTGCGCGGCCAGCCGGGCGATCACCCGCGCGTGCGTGCCGGGGGTGAGCAGCGGCCAGAGGTTGCCGGCCCCCACCACGAGGTCGACGCGGCGGCCGAGGTCGAGCGTCGCGAGGTCACGGAGGTGCCAGCGCAGTCCCGGGGCGGCGCGGCGGGCCTCGTCGAGCATCGAGACGTCGAGGTCGACGCCGTCCACGCGGTGGCCGAGTTCCGCGAGGTGGACGGCGACGCGGCCGGTCCCGCACCCGGCGTCGAGCACGTCGGACGGCGTCCCGTCGAGCAGCGCGTGGACCCGCCGGGCCTCACCGTGCAGATCGGCGCCCGCCGCGGCCATCGTCGCGAAACGCTCCGCGTAGCCGGGTCCGGCGGTCCCTCCGGTGACGGTGAGCCAGGGGTTGTCGGGCACCGGCGCATGTTAGTGCCGGGGCGAGCGCAGCGACGGGGATCTAGTGCCGGGGCGAGCGCAGCGACGGGGATCTAGTGCCGGGGCGGGCGCGGCGACGGCGGATCGGACCGGTCGCGGCGGTACACCCGGTGATCCGGTGGGTCGACGGGGTTGTCGGGCGTCGCCCGCGCGTGCCCGACGAACCGGAACCCGGCCTTCTCGAGCACCCGGTGGGAGGCGCGGTTGCCGACCGCGACCGGGACGAGCAGGCACCCGGCGTCGGGATGCGCGGCGAAGGTGTCGGTGGCGAGCGCGGCGACCAGCACGCTGCCGAGGCCGTGCCCGATGTCGGCGGGGTCGCCGACGAGGTAGTCGATCGTCATGGCGTCGGTCGGGACGTCGATCTGCCCCGCGTACTCCGTCAGCTCGTCCGGGTAGGCGTGCCAGAACGAGCGCTGGCAGAGGCCCAGGGGGCGTCCGTCGAGGTCGGCGACGAGGTCCTCGGCCGGTTCCTCACCGCGCAGGGTCGGTCCGAAGTCCCGCTCGACCGCCTCGGGGCGCGGGTCGTGCGCCCACCACCGCGCCACGTGGGGCTCGGCGAGCCAGCGCCCGATCAGCGGGAAGTCGTCGGCCGTCACGGGCCGGAAGGTCACGCCCACGGCGGACAGCCAACGCTTCCCGACGACGGGTCGCACCCGATTTCGCGGGCGGGGACCCGTGCGACGATGCGGCGACGCCCGCGCTCGGTCCGACGATCACGGTCCGACGCCCGGGAGGTGATCGGGGAACGGCCGGACCGGGGCCGACGTGGAGCAGTCCACATGCGCATGCGTGCATGTATGGTGCGCGGTATGGGGCACGACCACGGGCACGGACATGGCCACGGTCATGGCCACGGAGCCGCGACGGACGGCCGTCGGCTGACCGTGGCCCTGGTCATCACCGCTCTCGTCCTCGTGTCCGGAGCGGTCGGGGCGTGGGTCACCGGGTCGCTGTCGCTGCTCGCCGACCTCGGGCACCAGGTCACCGACGTGGCGGCGCTGGTCACGGCCGTCGTCGCCGCCCGCCTGGCGCAGCGCCCGCCGAGCGCACGCCGGACCTTCGGGCTCGGGCGCAGCGAGGTGCTGGGCGCCGCGGTCAACGCGTTGGCCCTGCTCGCCGTGACGGTGTGGGTCGCCGTCGAGGCGGTGGAGCGCCTGCTCGCGGCCGCGCCCCCGGAGGTGCCGGGGTTCGCGCTGCTGGTCTTCGGTGCGGTCGGCCTCGTCGGGAACCTCGTCTCGCTCGCCGTGCTCTCCGGGGGGAGCGGCTCGCTCAACGTGCGGGGTGCGGCGCTGCACGTGCTCGGCGACGCGCTCGGCTCGGTCGCGGTGATGGTGGCGGCCGGCGTGCTGCTGCTGACCGGTTGGCCGTACGCGGACGTCGTGGCCTCGCTGGTGATCGTCGCGATCCTCGTGCCGAGGACGGTCGCGCTGCTCTCCACCACCGCCCACGTCCTGCTCGAGGGCGCGCCCCCCGGGATCGACGTCGACGACGTGCGCGCCGCCCTGCTGGCCGTGCCCGGGGTCCGCGCGGTGCACGATCTGCACGTGTGGGTCATCTCCGACCGCACCCCGGCCGCGTCGGCGCACCTCGTGGTCGACGACGGCACCACGTCGCACTGCGAGGGCCGGGCCGCGGACTCGAGCGTGCTCGACCGGGCCGCCGCGGCCCTGCGCGACGAGTTCGGGCTCGATCACTCCACGTTGCAGATCGAGACGCCCGAGCACGCCGACCACGAGGAGCACTGTGCTCCGCCGCCCGTCCGGGCTGCCGTTAACGACCCTGTGACACCGCGGCAAAGCTGACCTCATCGCGCTCACCCAGGCTTCACGGCGCGCCACCCGATCGGGTCGGCCGAGGCGAAGGGGTGCGCTGATGTCGCAGGACGTGGAGGCGCCGGCGGCGGCGCCACCGGCCAAGGCCAACGAGACGCTCGAGGACTACACCCTCCGGTTCGCCCCGCGCAGTTACCGGAAGTGGTCCACGGCCGTCGTCGCCACCTCCGCGCTGGGCGGGATCGCGTATCTCGCGGACTTCGCCATCGGCGCCAACATCGGCATCTCCTACGGCACGGTGAACGCGCTGTGGGGGATCGGCGTGTTCGCCGTCGTGATCTTCCTGTCCGGGTTCCCGCTGGCCTACTACGCCGCGCGCTACAACCTCGATCTGGACCTCATCACCCGGGGCAGCGGCTTCGGCTACTACGGCTCCGTCGTCACGAACATCATCTTCGCGACGTTCACGTTCATCTTCTTCGCCCTCGAGGGCTCGATCATGGCGCAGGGCCTGGAACTCGGGCTCGGTCTGCCGTTGTGGGCGGGCTACGCGCTCTCGACGATGATCATCTTCCCGCTGGTCGTCTACGGGATGAGCCTGCTCTCGAAACTGCAGCTCTGGACGACGCCGCTGTGGCTCGTCCTCATGGTCGCGCCGTTCGTCTACCTGCTGCTGAGCCACCCGGACTCGGTGCAGACGTTCTTCGCCTACCAGGGCGAGGAGGGCAAGGGCACGCCGTCGCTCGGCGCCGTCATGCTCGCCGCCGGCGTCTGCCTCTCGCTGATCGCGCAGATCGCCGAGCAGATCGACTACCTGCGGTTCATGCCGCCGAAGACGCCCGAGAACTCACGGCGCTGGTGGACCGCCGTCGTCCTCGCGGGCCCGGGCTGGGTGATCTTCGGGGCGGCCAAGCAGGTCGTCGGCCTGTTCCTCGCGGTGTACCTGCTCGCGAACGTGGCGGGGGCCGCGGAGTTCGCGAACGAGCCGGTCCGCCAGTTCGTCGCGATCTACAACGACATCCTGCCCGGCTGGCTGGCGCTCACCCTCGCGGTGATCCTCGTCGTCATCAGTCAGATCAAGATCAACGTGACGAACGCGTACTCCGGGTCGCTCGCGTGGACCAACTCGTTCACCCGCGTCACGAAGTACTACCCGGGCCGGCTCGTGTTCCTCGGCGTGAACCTCGTGATCGCGCTGATCCTCATGGAAGCGAACATGTTCGACTTCCTGAACACGATCCTCGGGTTCTACGCGAACTGCGGCATGTCGTGGGTGGTCGTCGTCGCCACCGACATCGCGATCAACAAGTACGTGCTCGGGCTCTCGCCGAAGCAGCCGGAGTTCCGCCGCGGCATGATCCCGAACGTCAACCCCGTCGGGTTCGGTTCCATGATCGTCTCGGCCGGTGTCTCGATCCTCGCGTTCTTCGGCGTCCTCGGATCGACGCTCGCGTCGTACTCGCCGCTGGTCGCGATCGGGCTCGCCTTCGTGCTGCCGCCGGTCCTCGCGATGGCCACGCGGGGCCGGTACTACCTGCGCCGTCCCGACGACGGGATCGACTCGCCGATGCTCGACGGGCACGGCAACCCGTCGGCGGAGACCCTGCACTGCCAGGTCTGCGACCAGGACTTCGAGCGGCCCGACATGACCGCCTCGGGCACCGGCAGCGGTCACGTCTGCTCGCTGTGCCTGTCCACCGACCGCAGCGGTACCCACGTGCTGCCGGCCTCCCCGTAGTCTCGCCGCCAGCCGACCCGGAGGAGCCTCGAGGTGCTGCTGTCGCCCCACGAACAGGAGAAACTGCTGCTGCACGTGGCGGCGAACCTCGCGAGGGAACGGCGGGGCCGTGGGCTCCGGCTGAACCATCCCGAGGCCGTCGCCCTGCTCAGCTCCTGGATTCTGGAGGGGGCCCGTGACGGTCGGTCGGTCGCCGAGCTCATGGCGGACGGCCAGCACGTGCTGACCCGCGACGACGTCATGGAGGGCGTGCCCGAGATGGTGCCCAGCGTCGCGGTCGAGGCGACGTTCCCGGACGGGACGAAGCTCGTCACCGTGCACGAGCCGATCCAGTGAGCGGCACCGATCAGGGCCCCGGCGCGATCCTCCCCGGCGACGGCGACATCCTCGCCGGCGAGGGCGCCCGCACCGCCACGGTGACGGTGACCAACACCGGCGACCGGCCGATCCAGGTCGGCTCGCACATGCACTTCGCGTCGACCAACCCGGCGCTCTCCTTCGACCGCGACGCCGCCACCGGTATGCGCCTCGCGATCCAGGCGGGCACCTCGGTGCGGTTCGAGCCCGGCGTCGAGAAGGACGTCGACCTCGTCGCGCTGGGCGGACGCGGGTCGTTCCCCGGCGGGCGGCTGGACGTGCCGGACCCGGCCGGCACGAACTCCTCGTCGGGAAGCACGGGCAGCGGTTGGAGCGTGGGCCGCGACCGGTACGCGGCGCTCTTCGGCCCGACGACGGGCGACCGCGTCCGGCTGGCCGACACCGACCTGACGATCCGCGTCGAGGAGGACCGTTCACGCGGTCCGCGCGGCGGCGACGAGGCGGTGTTCGGCGGCGGGAAGGTCATCCGCGAGTCGATGGGCCAGTCGCGCGCCACGCGGGCCGAGGGTGCGGCCGACCTGATCATCACCGGCGCGCTGGTGCTGGACCACTGGGGCGTCGTGAAGGCCGACGTCGGCGTGCGCGACGGCCGGATCGTCGGGCTCGGCAAGGCCGGGAACCCGGACACGATGGACGGGGTCGACCCGGCGCTGGTCATCGGCCCGTCGACGGAGATCCTCGCCGGGAACGGGCTCATCCTGACGGCGGGTGCGGTCGACTGCCACGTCCACCTCATCAGCCCGCAGCAGATCCCCGAGGCGCTCGGGTCCGGGGTCACGACGTGGATCGCCGGGGGCACCGGTCCCGCGGAAGGTACGAAGGCGACGACCGTGACGCCGGGCGCCTGGTGGCTCGCGCGGATGTTCACCGCACTCGACGCGGTGCCGCTGAACGTGTCGCTACTCGGCAAGGGCAACACGGTGGGCCTCGAGGCGATGCGCGAGCAGGTCGCCGCGGGCGCGTCCGGGTTCAAGGTCCACGAGGACTGGGGCGCCACGCCCGCCGCGATCGACGCCGCGCTGCGGGTGGCCGACGAGACCGGGGTGCAGGTCGCCCTGCACACCGACACGCTCAACGAGGCCGGCTACGTCGACTCGACCCTCGCCGCAATCGCCGGCCGGTCGATCCACGCGTACCACACCGAGGGGGCCGGGGGCGGGCACGCGCCGGACATCATCACCGTCGCGGGGCAGCCGCACGTGCTCCCGTCGTCGACCAACCCGACGCGCCCGCACACGGTGAACACCGTCGACGAGCACCTCGACATGCTCATGGTCTGCCACCACCTCTCGCCGTCGATCCCCGAGGACCTGGCGTTCGCCGAGTCGCGCATCCGGGCGTCGACGATCGCCGCGGAGGACCTGCTCCACGACCTCGGTGCCATCTCGATGATCGGCTCCGACTCGCAGGCGATGGGCCGGGTCGGCGAGGTCGTCCTGCGGACCTGGCAGACCGCGCACGCCGCCCGACGACGGGTGACCGGCCAGTCCGGTGTCTCGGCCTCGGGCGACGACAACGACCGGGCGCGGCGCTACGTCGCGAAGTACACGATCTGCCCCGCGGTGGCGCACGGGCTGGACGGGGAGGTCGGGTCGGTCGAGGTCGGGAAGCTCGCCGACCTCGTGCTCTGGGACCCGGCGTTCTTCGGCGTCCGCCCGCAGGTCGTCGTCAAGGGCGGCATGATCGCCTGGGGCCGCATGGGCGACGCCAACGCCTCGATCCCGACCCCGCAGCCCGAGCTGTCCCGCCCGATGTTCGGGTCCTACGGCCGCGCCCCGGCGGCGTCGTCGGTCTTCTTCACCGCGCCGGGCGTGACCCCGCCCGACGTCGACGTGGCGCGCCGGTTCGTGCCCGTGACGTCGACGCGGGCGGTGGCCAAGGCCGACATGCCGCAGAACGACGCGACGCCCGACATCCGCGTCGACCCGGAGACGTTCACGGTGACGATCGACGGGTCCGTGGTCGACCCCGATCCGGTGCGCGAACTCCCGATGGCGCAGCGGTACTTCCTGTTCTAGGTGGCCTTCGGCCCTGTGAGTACTTTTCCGTGCTGGGACACGGATTACTGCTCACAGGGCCGGAGGCCACATGGCGGTCACGCACTCGATCACGGACAGCCCGCTCGGTCCGCTGACCCTGCGGGCGGACGACGGCGTGCTCTCCGGGCTGTACATGACCGAGCACCGGCACGGGCCGGCCATCGAGGCCCTGGGGAAGCGGGTCGAGGACGCGGTACCGGCCGCCCGCGAGGAGCTCACCGCCTACTTCGCGGGTGAGCTGCAGGAGTTCACGGTCGACGTCGTGCTGCGGGGCACGGAGTTCCAGTCCCGGGTGTGGGCCGGTCTGCGCACGATCCCGTTCGGTGCGACGTGGACCTACGGCGAGCTCGCGGCCGCGATCGGGTCCCCGACGGCCGTCCGCGCCGTCGGGCTCGCCAACGGGAAGAACCCGGTGAGCATCGTCGTGCCGTGCCACCGGGTGATCGGGGCGAACGGCTCCCTCACCGGCTACGGCGGTGGGATGGAACGCAAGCGCGCACTGCTCGACCTCGAGGGCCGCGGAGTCCCGACGCTGTTCGGCTGACAGCACGGCCGTAACAGAGCCCGTCTACGGTGTCCGGGTGCCCGCACCGGAGCTCTGGCTGCTCGCCGACTCCCGCCTGCCGACGGGCGGGCACGCGCACTCCGGCGGCATCGAGTCGGCGGTCCGGCGTGGCCTGGTCCGCGCGCCGGACGACGTCGCGGCCTGGCTCTCCGGCAGGGTCCCGACGGCGGGTCTGGTCACGGCCGCGGCGGCGGCCGCGGCCTGTGCCCTCCTCGATTCGCGAGGGGACGATCCGAGCGCTCTTGTGGCGCGAGAGTTCCCCTCGCGCGGGGACGGGACGACGACGGGGCCGGACTGGGAACCGTGGGACGCGGCGATTTCGGCGCGTACGCCCGTCGCAGCGCTCCGGGAGGTCTCGCGGCAACAGGGCCGGGCCATGCTGCGCACGGTGCGCGCCGCCTGGCCCCACGCGGCGGTCACCGGGCTCGGCACTCGACCGCACCAGGCGCTGGTCCTCGGCGTGGCCACCGCCGCCGCCGGGGGTACGCCCACGGACGCCGCGGGTCTGGCGGTCCACCACCTCGTCGGGCAGGTCTGCTCCGCGGCGGTCCGGCTCCTCGGACTCGACCCGCTGGCCCTCGCCGGGGTCCACGCCCGCGCCCTAACCGCGCACGGACCCGTCGTCGGGAAGGCCGCCGACGCCGGGACGACGGCGGCCGGGGCCGCCGAAGCCGACCTGCTGCCCACCGCGACGACGCCGTTGCCGGAGGTGCTCGCCGTCCTGCACGCCCGATCCGAGGGAGCCCTCTTTGCTTCATAGACTCGACGAGCTCGACCTGTCCGGTGGCGCGCACGACCACCCCAAGCCCGGTCGGGCGGTGCGGATCGGCATCGGCGGGCCGGTCGGCTGCGGCAAGACCGCGCTGGTCGCGGCGCTGTGCCGGGTGCTGCGCGACGAGCTCTCGGTAGCCGTCGTCACCAACGACATCTACACCACCGAGGACGCCGACTTCCTCCGGCGCGAGGCCGTCCTCGACGCCGAGCGCATCGTCGCGGTGCGCACCGGGTGCTGTCCGCACACCGCGATCCGCGACGACGTGACGGCGAACCTCGACGCCGTGGAGGACCTCGTCGAGCGCTTCGACCCGGACCTGGTGCTCGTCGAGTCGGGCGGCGACAACCTCACCGCCACCTTCAGCTACGGCCTGATCGACCGGCAGATCTTCGTGATCGACACCGCCGGTGGCGACGACGTGCCGCGCAAGGGCGGTCCCGGGGTGGCGGGCGCCGACCTCCTGGTGATCAACAAGGTCGATCTCGGACCCCTCGTCGGCGCGGACACCGACCGCATGGCGGCCGACGCGGCCCGTGTCCGGGACGGCAAGCCGACCGCCCTGGTGAGCGTGCGGACCGCACCGATCCCCGAGATCGTGGACTGGGTGCGGGCGCAGGTCCGGGTCACCGCGTGACGGGAGCCGTCCTCGCGGCGGCGCGGGTGTCCCTCGTGGACGGGCGGTTGACCTGGACCTCCGCGCCCCCCGTGGTGCTGCGGCGGACCGGACCGAGCCGGGTGCACGTCGTCGCGGTCGGCGGCGGGCCGCTGGGCGGCGACCGGCTGCGCCTGGAGATCGACCTCGGGCCGGGGGAGCACCTCGCCGTGCACTCCGCGGCCGCGACGGTGGTCCAACCGGGTCGGGAGCCGGGCACGGAGGCGTCGTTCGACGTGGAGGCTCGGCTGGCGGAGCAGGCGGACCTGGTATGGGTGCCGGAGCCGACCGTGGTGTGCGACGGCGCCGTGTGGGCGCCCTCGGTCCGGATCGACGCGGCGGCGAGGGCGACGGCGCGGGTGGTGGAGCAGGTCGTGCTGGGACGGGCCGGGCAGCGCGGGGGACGGTGTTCCTCGTCGGTGCACGCGTCGGTCGAGGGGAGGTGCCTGCTCGCGGCGACGACCGTCCTCGACGGCACGGACCCGGCCCTCACCGGCATCGGCGGGACCGGGGGAGCCCGGTCGGCCGGCACCGTGGTCCGTGTCGGCGCGGGGGACGAGGGTGAGGACGGGGGCACGGACGACGACGTGTTCTGGGCGCGGAGTCCGCTCGAGGGGCCGGGTTCGATCCTGTCGGCTGTCGGGACGGTCCGCGGAGTGGCGCGGGTGCTCGCGGCAGAGACGGTGCCGCGCGTGGCGGTGTCGGCCGGCTAGGGCACCGCATGGCGTGTGTGGTGCACAGGGATCCGGTGCACCAGACATGCCACTCGCGGACCTGGCGTCGTGGATGTGGCGCCTGACCGGGGCGACCGGTCGTCGCGAGAGTGACGTCGCGCAGACCGTGAACGCCCGAAGCCTGCCTGACATCACTCTCGCGCGGCAGGAACTCCGCCCGGCCGTCAGTTCTCGCGGTGCTCCGCGCCGTAGCTGTCGCCCGACCCGTCGGTGACGGGCTCGAACCACCCCGCGACCGGGGCCTTGGACGACCGGCTTCGCGTGGCGCTCGCCTCCTGCGGCTCGACCGGCGTCCCACCCACGGCCTCCTCGGGCACCTCCGGGATGGGCGCCGAAGGCGTGAACAGATCCGACCCGCGGGCGGGTGCCGGGGCGGGGCGCGGCGTGCGCATGGTCCCGGCCAGACCGGGGTGGCTCGCCGGGGCGCCCGACGACGGGTCGGCGGGCTCCTCGGCGTCAACCGGGGACGGCGCCGGGCGCGGGGTGGGGCGGGCCGCCGGCGGCGGGCCGGACGGAGACCCCGCCGACGACGGAGCCGCGGAGGACGGCTGCGGCGACGACGGAGCGGAGGACGGCTGCGGCGACGACGGAGCGGAGGACGGCTGCGGCGACGACGGAGCGGAGGACGGCTGCGCCGACGGGTGCACGGCGGGCTGAGGCGCGGAGGCCGGGCCGGTCTGGCTCGTGCCGTGGTCGGCCGGGGGCGTCCCGGGGTCGGCGTCGGCGGTGGTCGGGGTGCCGCCCACCGCGGCCTCGTCCACGTCGACCGCGGCGGCCTCTGCCACCCCGTGGGCCGTGCGCGCGGCGTCCGGGGTGGGCGTCAGAGCGGTGTCGCCCTCGTCCGGGGCGTCCGACGCGTCGGCGCCGGTCGGGGTGCCGCCGACCGCGGCCTCGTCGACGCCGGCCGGACCGGGGTCGGGCCGGGCGGGGACGGGCTGCGCCGCGACGGACTGCGCGGGGACGGCCGGAGGGGCCACGTCCGCGGGCGAGACGGGTGCCTCGGCGTCGTCGGGGTCGGCGCCGGTGGGCGTCCCGCCCACGGCGGCCTCGTCGACCCCGGCCGGGCCGGGATCGGGCTGGTCGGCCTCGACGGTGCCCGCGTCCCGCTCACCGGGCGTCGGCGCCTCGTCGGCATCCGGGGTACGGACGACGGGCACGGCCTCGGTCGGCAGGTCGGCGGTGTGCTCCGGGACAGCGAACGGGCCCGACCCGGCCGCGGCCGCGCCGAACCCGACGGCCGCCGCACCCCCCGCCGCGCCCGCGGCGAGCCCGGCCGTCTGCGGGGAGAGCCGGACCCCGGCCTGGGCGACCACCTGCTGGCCGTGCTCGTCGAGCAGCGCGTGCCGCCCGGTGGGCGCGTCGTCGGCGAACGGCTCGGGGGCGAAGCCCGGGGGAGGGGTGGGCACCGCGCGCGTCGGCGCGTCGGACCCCGCCACCGCGGCCTCCGAGGGCAGCCGTCGGAACAGCGCGGTGAGGATCAGCACCCACGACACGACGGTGAGGGCCGCCACCACGAGGGCGATCACCGTCGCCACCGTGACGGCCGTCTGCGGGCTCCCACCGCCCTGCACGATCGACGACGGGATCACGTTGACCAGGGCGCCGGCGATGATGGCGACGAGCTGGAGCGCCAGGCCCCAGAAGGCCGGGGTGGCCACGTCGGGCTGCACCTTGCGCCGCTGGACGGCCAGGACCAGGCCCACGACGACGGCGACGCCCGCCGGCAGGAAGGCGAACGCGAACCGCAGACCGGACTCGACCATGCGCCGAATTTAACGAATGGGTACGACAGCCACCGACGTGTGGTCCCGCCCGGTCCGGGACGATGGCCCCATGGCACCGATCCCGACGGCCGCGGAGGCGCTCGCCGACGTCGACTCGCTGGGCGGCTTCTTCGTCCTCGCCACGGGTCCGGTCGAGGGCGCCGACCCGTCCTGGCGGCCGCTACCGGAGTTCTCGGGCACGGTTCTCGACGAGCGGATCGATGCCATCGCCCGCCAGCTCGGCGCCACGCGCCGCGTCGCCGGCTCGCTCCTGGGGCTCTCGGTGTCGGCGCGGATCACGGGCCTCGTGCTGGGGGCGGCGGCCCTGCACGGTCTGGTGCCCCGCCTGCACGACCGGGTCCACTGGCGGCCCTGGTCCGGGGGACCGGCGCCGCTGTGGGTCGAGCGCCCCGAGGCGTTGCCCCACGACGACCTGGGGGCCACCGCCACCGCCGAGATCGCCCGCACCCTGGAGCCCGTCCTCGGCGCGATCGGCCGCCAGGCGAGCGTCTCCGGGACGGTCCTGCGCGGCAACGTCGCCTCGTCGGTCGGCGGCGCGCTGCGGATGATCCTCACCGACCGCCCGGGGACCGCCGCCCGCGCGGCCGACGTCGCCCGGTCCGTCGTCGGGAACCCGCCGTTCGCGGGGCTGGGGGAGTTCGTGCCCGAGCCGCGGCACCCGACCGGGATCGGGTTCCGGCGCCGGACGTGCTGCCTCTTCTACCAGGTGCCCGGCGGCGGGACCTGCGGCGACTGCGTGCTCGCGACCGTCGACTCAGGGTAGGGGCGGCCAGGCGAGCAGCAGGTTCGCCGCGAGGATCAGCGAGATCACGCCGATCAGCGCGAAGAGTGCGACGACGGCGCCGGCCGGCACGCCGGTGAGGTGCTCGACCTGGTCGGGGTCCGAGGTCGGGGCGCCCCGACGCTGCAGGCGGGAGCGCTTCTGCGCCATCTCCAGCACCGTCCTGAGGCCGCCGACGATGAGGAACCACGTCACGAAGCAGGCGAAGGCGTACTGCGTGGTCACCGACCCGTAGGCGATGACGAGCGCGACGACGGCGCCGGTCAGCACCACGGAGACGACGCCGAAGACGTTGCGGATCAGCACGAGCGTGCCGAGCAGCACCATGATCGCCAGCCCGAGCATCGTCGGGACCGCCCCGCCTGCCACCAGCGCGGCCGCGCCCAGCCCCAGCAGGGGCGGCGTGGGGTAGCCGGCGAAGGCCGTGAACGCCATGCCGGGTCCGGTCGGGCGCCCCTTGGACAGGGTCACGCCGGAGGTGTCGGAGTGCAGCCGGATGCGGGTCATCGTCCGGCCGGTGGCGATCGCGACGAGCGCGTGCCCGCCCTCGTGGGCGATCGTGACGACGTTGCGCGCCACCCGCCACGTCGTGTCGAAGGCGATCACGAGCAGCGCGACGAGACCGGCGCAGACGACCAGGGCGACCTGGGTCTGGTCGGCGGTGAGGTCACCGAGTGGTTCGAGCACAGTGCCCCTGACCGTAGCGTGGGACCCTGTGACGACCGAGCTGCGGATGCGCACCCCCGCCGGCCGGTGGGTGCTGGCCACGACGGTGCTCGGGTCGGGCCTCGCGATGCTCGACTCGACCGTGGTCAACGTCGCGCTCGAACGCATCGGGTCGGACTTCGGCGCCGCGTTCGCCGACCTGCAGTGGACCATCAACGCCTACACGCTCACGCTGGCGGGCTTCATCCTGCTCGGCGGCTCCCTGGGGGACCGGTTCGGCCGCCGCCGCGTCTTCCTCGTCGGGGTGGTCTGGTTCGCGCTCGCGTCCGCGCTGTGCGGGCTGGCGCCGTCGGTCGAGGTGCTCATCGCGGCCCGCGCGCTGCAGGGCGTCGGCGGGGCCCTCCTGACGCCGGGCTCGCTCGCGCTGATCTCGGCGTCCTTCCACGGGGAGGACCGGGCCGCGGCGATCGGGGCCTGGTCGGGCCTCGCCGGGGTGGCGGGGGCGGTCGGCCCGTTCGTGGGCGGCTGGCTCGTGGAGTGGAACTGGCGGGCGGTGTTCCTGGTGAACCTGCCGGTCGCCGCAATAGTGGTGGCGTCCGCGCTCCGGCACGTCCCGGAGTCGCGGGATCCGTCGGCGGCGCCGCACCTCGACCTCCCCGGCACGGTGCTCGCGCTGCTCGGGCTCGGCGCGGTGACGTGGTCGCTGACCGAGGCCGGTGCCGCGGGCCCGTCCCCGGCGGTCCTGACGACGGGCGCGGCCGGGGTGGTCGCGCTGGTCGCCTTCGTCCTGGTGGAACGCCGGTCGCGCTCGCCGCTGGTGCCGCCGGACCTGTTCGCGAACCCGCGGTTCAGCGCGCTCAACGGCGTGACGCTGCTGATGTACGCCGCGCTCGGGGTGCTGTTCGTGCTCCTGGTGCTCCAGCTGCAGGTCGTCGCCGGGTTCTCGCCCCTGCGCGCGGGGCTCTCCACGCTGCCCATCACGCTGGTGATGCTGCTGCTCTCGGCGCGCGCCGGACGGCTGGCGACGCGGATCGGTCCCCGGCTCCCGATGACGGTCGGGCTCGTGGTGGCCGCGTCCGGGATGCTGCTGCTCCTGCGGGTCGGCCCCGGCGCGTCGTACTGGACCGATGTCCTGCCGGCCGTCCTGCTGTTCGCCCTCGGGCTCTCGGCGACGGTCGCCCCGCTCACCGCGACCGTGCTCGACGCCGCGGACGACCGGCACGCGGGCGTCGCCTCCGGGGTGAACAACGCCGTCGCCCGCGCGGCCGGTCTGCTCGCCGTCGCCGTCATCCCGGCCGCGGCGGGCATCGCCGGGGCGGACTACACGAACCCGGTGGCGTTCTCGGCGGGCTACCACCGGGCCGTCGTCATCGCGGCGTGCCTGCTGCTGGGCGCGGCCGTGCTCACGGCGCTGCTGCTGCGCCCGTCGGCCCGGTTCGAGGTCCACGAGTGCTCCCACTGCGGCGTCACCGAACCCGCTCCGGACGCCCGGTGACGTGTCAAGCGCGGGCAAGCGGGGGAAGTTCGTCTACGTGACCGATCCCGGAGACACCCCGCCCACCGTCTTCGTCTTGTTCGGCGCGAGCGGCGACCTCGCGGCGCGTCTCGTGCTGCCGGCGTTCTTCCGGCTCGCGCAGGAGAAGCTCCTGCCCTCGGAGTGGCAGCTGATCGGCAGCGGCCGGCGGAAGCTCTCCGACGACGACTTCCGGGCCCACGTGCACGAGAAGCTCGACGAGTTCGGGCCGAAGCCCGAGGACGGGCCGTGGGAGGAGTTCGCGGCGCGGCTGCACTTCGCCGGCGACGGCTTCACCGTCGACGACCCGGGCGAGCTGGTGGACAAGGTCGCGCAGGCCGAGCAGGAGCTGGGCGGCGGCGACCCGTCGACGGTCCAGCGGGTCCACTACCTCGGGCTGCCGCCCACCACCTTCGAGGACTACACGAACGCCCTCGCCGCGCACGACCTCGTCGAGCGCAGCCGTGTGGTCTACGAGAAGCCGTTCGGCACCTCGCTGGAGTCCTTCCGGTCCCTCGACCAGGCCGTCCACCGGGTCTACGACGAGTCGGTCATCTACCGGATCGACCACTTCCTCGGGAAGGAGGCGACGCAGCAGCTGCGCGCGCTGCGCTTCGCCAACGGCCTGTTCGGCTCGAGCTGGGACCGCCACCACGTCGCCTCGGTGCAGATCGACGTGCCGGAGACGCTCGACGTCGCCGACCGCGCCGAGTTCTACGACCAGACCGGCGCCGTCCTCGACATGCTCGTCACGCACCTGTTCCAGGTCGCGGCCGAGATCGCGATGGAGCCGCCGAAGACCCTGGCCGCCGACGACATCGCGCAGGCCCGGGCCGACGCGGTCAAGGCGTTCCGCCCGCTGACCACCGACGACATCGTCCGCGGGCAGTTCGAGGGCTACCGCGACATCGACGAGGTCGCCGACGACTCCGACACCGAGACCTTCGTCGCGGCCCGGATGTTCGTCGACACCGACCGGTGGCGCGACGTGCCGTTCCTCATGCGCACCGGCAAGAAGATGGCCGAGAGCCACCAGAAGGTGTCGCTGATCATGCGCGACCCGCAGGGCGGCCCGTACTGCGCGCCGAACGAGTCGGGCGCCCCGGAGTGCGCCGACATCCCGCCGCGCGGCAACGTCATCCGGTTCGACCTCTCCGGCGACGGCGAGCTCGGGCTCTCGATGAACATCGAGCTGCCCGGCAGCCAGTCGCAGCTCACCACGCAGTGGACGACGATCCCGCTGCACGACGTGCACGGCGGTGACCCGCTGCCGCCCTACGTCCGCCTGATCCACGACATCCTGCTCGGCGACCGGACGCTCTTCACCCGCCCCGACGGGCTCGAGGAGGTCTGGGAGGCGGCGGGAGCGGCGCTCGACGGGTCGGCGCCGATCCGGCCCTACGCGCCGGGTTCCTGGGGCCCGCAGGAGGCGCTGCGCCTCGCCGAGCCGGTGGGGTGGACGCTAGGCGACCAGTGACGGCGCCCGGTCGGGGTGGACCCAGCTGGTGACCGGCAGGTCCTCGCCCGGCGGCGGCCAGAGCGGCGAGTCCTCGGGGTGGTCGTCGTCGACGATGCGGTGGGCGAGGGCCGTCGCCTCCTCCCGCAGCGGCGTCGGCACCGACTGGGGGTCGACGGCGATGCTCGTCAACCCGTTGGTGACGACGTTGACCGCGGCGTCGCAGAGTTCGGCGTGGCGGCCGGTCCGGCGACGGGTCAGCACGATCGTGCGGGCGGCCAGCAACAGGCTGGTGACGGCCTGCCCGTGACGGGTTCCGGTGCGCATCTCGCACCTCCAGACGGTTCGCGGGGAGCACCCCGAGGGTGCCCGCCACGCTCCGACCTGTCCCGGTGACGCCGATCGCGCGGCGGCCGTCACACCGCCAGGGCCGGCCACAGGGTGGCGACGACGTCCTCGGCCAGCCGCCCGCGGTCGTGCTCGTCGCGCAGGAACGCGGCGTAGTAGGCGCCGAAGCACAGGGTGGCCACGGTGTGCCGGTCGACGTCGGCCCGGACGGCCCCACGGTCCTGCAACTCGGCCAGGGTGTTCTCCACGAGCCGGACCCGGGGCTCGACGGCGTGGGACTTCACGTGGGCGAGCAGCTCCGGGGTGCGCAGCGTCTCGCCCATGAAGTTGCCCATGAGGACCATCGCGTCCGGGTTGAAGTAGCAGGGGTCGACCCGGCGCACGGCCTCGGTGAGCGCCGCACGCGGCGGCATCGTCGCCAGCGGCGCGGTGGGGTAGCTGGCCTGCTGGCGGCGGAAGCCCCAGTCGAGGGCGTCGATCGTGAGGTCGAGCTTGTTCGCCCAGCGCCGGTAGATGGTGGGCCGGGAGACCCCCGCATCGCTCGCGATCTCGCCCAGGGACATGGCGGAGTACCCGTCGAGGACCAGTCGCCGGCGGGTGGCCTCGATGATCGACTCGTCGAGCGCGGGGTCCCGGGGGCGGCCGCCCCGCGAGGCGGTCTCCTCGCCCCCCGCCGTCCCGACGGGCGCGGTGTCGGTCATGCGCCCAGTGTCCCGCACCGGACGCGACCCGTGAAGTTACGTTACAGCTATTGCACGTAACCGAACTCCGGCCTAGCGTCGTCGGCGGTAGGAGAGGACACGTCGCGCAGGAGGCAGCGATGAGCTACACGGCCGAGGACCTGATCGAGCGCAGCATCCCGTTCGTCCGGGACATCCGGAACCGCACGGCGGGCACCGACCTCGAGACCTGGCTCAACACGACCCACGGCCCGGGCTCGCCCCTCTACGACGACCTCGCGGCGATGATCACCGAGGGCGTCCGGGACGGCTGGGCGGCGAACATCGAGGTCGACGGGCCGCACTACCGGCGCAGCCGCATCGCGGAGCCCCAGGAGCGCCTCGAGTGGTTCAGCATCACCGCCGTGTACATGGACAGCCAGGAGCCCTTCCGCGGGCAGTACCACCAGCACCCCTACGGCGAGCTGAACCTCGTCGTCCCCCTGGAGCCCGGCGCCGTGCTGCGCGGGCCCAACGGCTGGTGCGCGGCCGGGTGGACCGCCCCCGCCCCGGCGAGCCACCACTACCCGGAGTCGAAGGGCGGCCCCGTGATCGCGCTGTTCTACCTGCCGGCCGGCCGCATCTCCTACGACATCACCGCCCCCGACCAGGAGCGCGAGGTCGTCGCGTCGTGAGCACCGCGACGGCCCCGGACCGGGTCGGGCCCGGGAGCCGCCGCCGGCTCGACGTCGACGAGGCGATGGCCACCCGGCGCAGCGTCCGGGCCTACCTGCCCCGCCCCGTCCCGCGCGAGGACGTCGAGGAGATCCTGGCGCTGGCGGCCCGGACGGCGAGCAACTCCAACACCCAGCCGTGGCACGTCCACGTCGTCACCGGCGCGGCGAAGCGGGACCTCACGGAGGCCCTCTGGGAGGCGCTGGCGGCCGACGACCGGACCACCCCGGAGTACCCCTACCAGCCCGATCCCGACGACTGGTCCGAGCCGCTGCGCTCCCGGCGCCGCCGGTTCGGCGAGGAGCTCTACGGGTCGACCCTCGGCGTCGAGGCCTCCGACACGGCGGGGCGGCTGGCCCACCACCGCCGCAACTACGCGTTCTTCGGGGCGCCGGTCGGGCTGGTCCTCACCGTCGACCGGCAGGCGCTCGGCGGCGGGCTCGTGGACGCCGGGGCGTTCCTGCAGGCGATCGTCCTGCTCGCCCGGGCCCGCGGGCTCGACACCTGCCCCCAGGCGTCGTTCCTCGACTTCCACCCGGTCGTCCGCCGCCACCTGCGCATCCCGGCCGAGCAGATGATGGTGTGCGGCGTCGCCCTCGGGTACGCGGACGAGGAGCACGCCCTCGACGACCTGCGGACCGAGCGCGAACCGGTCGCGGGGTTCACCACCTTCCACGTCTGAGGAGGCTCAGCCGAGGGCGTCCAGCACCAGGTCGACGTCGGCGTCGGTGTTGTGCAGGTGGAAGCCGACCCGGGTGGCGCCCGCGCGCGCGGCGCAGCGCACCCCGGCGTCGAGCAGGCGCTGCGGGTCCCCGGGGATCGAGACGATCGGGGACCCGCCCGCGCCGAGGCCCAACGCCGTCCGCAGGCGGTCCGCGAGGCCGACGCCGTGGGCGTGCACGGCGTCGCGGTCGAGACCGGCGAGCCACGGCAGCGAGACGGCGGCACCGGCGAACGCCGACCAGGCGGGGGAGAGGTCCAGCCGCCGCGCCGTGCCGGCGAGGCGCAGCGGCAGGCCGTACACCGAGCTCCACCGGTCCTCGCCCGCGTACCAGCCCGCCCCGCTCGGCGTCACCCGCTCCAGCGCCCGGTCGGAGAACGCGCCCCACGCACAGCCGCGCGGCGCGAGCAGCCACTTGTACCCGCCCGCGACGACGACGTCGGCCCACGACAGGTCCACCGGCAGCCACCCCAGCGACTGCGTCGCGTCGAGCACGACGAAGCTGCCCGCTGCCCGCAGGGCCGCCAGGTCCACGAGCGCACCGTCGGCGGACTGCGCGACGCTGACCGCCACCACGTCGTGCTCGCCCGCCCGAGCAGGCAGGTCCGCGAGCGGCACCTCGGTGACGTCGTGCCCGCACGCCGCGAACGGGAAGCTCACGCTCGTGAACTCACCGGCCGCGGTGAGCACCCGGGTGCCGGGCGGGAACGACGCCGCGACCGGCCCGAGGAGGCCGGAGACGACCGATCCGACGGCGACACCCGTCGTCGGGAACCCGGTGAGGGCGGCGAAGGCGTCCCGGGTGGCGTCGACCGGCGCGTCCATCCCGGGCGCGGAGATGCGCCCGGCCGCCCAGTCGTCGGTCCAGGAGCGGACCGCGTCGACGACGTGGCGCGGCGGGACGCCGACCGAGGGCGTGTTCAGGTAGCCGGGTCCGACGTCGAAGTGGGCGTCGAAGGCGGTGGTCACCCGCCGCACGCTAGCCGCTGCGCTCCGTGCCGCCGACCCTCACCGCGCCCACGGCGGCAGGGTGGCCGGGTCGAGGTCCGCGACCCCGTCCGGGGAGCCCTCGTCGGGAGAGGCGTGCCGGCCCCCGGGGGGCAGCTCCCCGACGGGCAGCCCACCCGTCGGCGGTGCGGACGGGCCCGCGAGCAGTCCGGCGAGGTCGTAGGCGGTCTCCGCGTGCTCGTTCTCGTCGATCCCGGCGAGCTCCTCCTCACGACGGATCCGGAAGCCGATGGTCGTCGAGATGGCGATCCCCAGGGCGCCCGCCACGAGGAACGAGTACAGGCCCACCGCGCCGGCCGCGAGGGCCTGCCGCCCGAGGAGGTCGACGCCCCCGCCGTAGAGGAGACCGTCCGCGGCGCCGGCCGTGCCGGTGCTCGACGTGCCGAACAGGCCGATGAGCAGCACCCCGATCAGACCCCCGACGAGGTGCACCCCGACCACGTCGAGGGAGTCGTCGAACCCGAGGCGGTACTTCCACCCGACCGCCCAGGCGCAGACCACGCCCGCGACCAGGCCGATGCACAGGGCACCGATCGTGTTCACGTAGGCGCAGGCGGGCGTCACGGCCACGAGGCCCGCGACGGCCCCGGACGCCGCGCCGAAGGTCGTCGGCTGCCCGTCGCGCAACCACTCGATCGCCATCCACCCGAGGACGGCGACCGCCGTCGCGCCGGTGGTGTTGGTGAAGGCGAGCCCCGCGGTGTCGGTGGCGGCGAGCGCCGAGCCGGCGTTGAACCCGTACCAGCCGAACCACAGCAGGCTGGCGCCGAGCAGGATGAACGGCACGTGGTGGGGCCGGGGTGCGGAGCTCGGCCAGCCCTCCCGACGCCCGAGCACGAGGGCGAGCGCGAGGGCGGCGGCGCCCGCGTTGATGTGCACGGCCGTCCCGCCCGCGAAGTCCTCCGCCTTGAGCACGTTGGCGATCCAGCCGCCGTCGGCCGGCCCGCCCGACACCGAGGACGCGTACCCGGAGAAGTCGAACACCCAGTGCGCCACCGGGAAGTAGACGAGGGTCGACCACAGCGCCACGAAGACCATCCAGGCGCCGAACCGCGCGCGGTCGGCGATCGCGCCGGCGATGAGGGCCGGGGTCACCACCGCGAACATGAGCTGGAACATCACGTAGGCGAACATCGGGATGGCGTGGCCCGGTCCGGTCGAGACCGTCGCACCGATCACCGCCCGCATCCCCGCGTGCTCCAGGCCGCCGAAGAGGCCGAGCTCGGTGGCGTCGGAGCCGAACGCCACCGAGTAGCCGTAGAGCAGCCACAGGACCGGCACGAGGGCCAGGCAGGCGAAGACCATCATCAGCATGTTGAGCACGCTGCGGGTGCCCACCATGCCGCCGTAGAAGAAGGCGAGACCCGGCGTCATCAGCATGACGAGCGCACTCGACGCCAGGACCCACGCCGTGTCCCCGGAATTGACCACCCTCCGACACCGCCTTCACCCGGACAGGGCAACCACCCTGCCGTACCACGACCCGTCCCGTCACGGGACGCGCGTTTCCGGCGTGTGAACACCCGGCGACCCGGGACGGCGTCAGGACGTCACGGCCAGCGCGACGGTGCCCGCCACCGACGCCACGGCCAGCACCACCGCCACCGCGCGGGCGCGGGGCGCCACCGGGTCGCGCAGCACCGGGTCGCCCGTGGAGAACACGGGCGCGATCCAGCGCAGGTAGTAGACGAGGCTCGCGATCGTATTGACCACGACCACGACGCCGAGCCACGCCGCCCCGCCGCCGAGGGCCGCGGCGACCACGCCGAGCTTGCCGGCGAAGACGACGGTGGGCGGGGTGCCGACCAGGCCCAGCAGCCCGACCGCCAGGGCGACCGCGAGCCCCGGGTGACGCCGGGCGAGCCCGCGCTGCTCGCCGATCTCGAGGGCCTGTGGCCGGGCGGCGAGGACGGCGAACACGGCGAGGTTGGTGACGGCGTACGCGGCCAGGTAGCCGAGCAGGACCGGCAGTGCGAGCACCGTGTCCCGCGCGACGGCGACCGGCACGAGCAGGTACCCGACCTGGCTGATCGTGGAGTAGGCGAGCAGCCGCCGCAGCGAGGTCTGCGCGAACGCCGCGAGGTTGCCCAGGGTCATCGACGCGACGGCCAGGATCGCGACGAGCAGGGGCGTCGGCAGCCCCGGCAGCGCGACCGTGAGCCGCCAGATCGCGACGAGGGCACCGATCTTGGCCGTGGTGGTCAGGACGGCGCCGGTCACCGGGGTCGTGCCGTCGACCGCGTCGGGCACCCAGAAGTGGGCGGGAACGGCCCCGGCCGCCATCAGCAGCCCGGCGAGGACGAGGACGACCCCGACGGCGGATGCCGGTCCGGTCAGGCCCACGAGGGCGGGGTAGGCGGTGGCCCCGGCGAGGCCGAGCAGCAGGGTCGTGCCGGTGAGGGCGAGGAGCCCGAACAGGGCCGAGGTGAGGAAGTACTTGAGAGCCGCCTCGGTGGCGCGCCCGTCGCGGGCGAGGCCGGCCAGGGCGGCGAGCGGGAGGCCGGCGAGCAGGACCGCGGCCGCGAGCAGCAGCAGGTCGGTCGCCCCGCCGAGCAGCATCGCGCCGACGGCGGCGAGCTGCAGCAGCACCGCGAACGCGGTGTCGACCCGGGCGCCGCCGTCCGCCGTCAGCCGTGGCCCACCGCTGACGTCCGGTGTCGACCGTGGCCCACCGCTGACGTCGGGCCGGTCCCCGGCCAGCACGAGCGTCACCACCACGGCGCCCGCGACGACGACCCGGACCACGGTGGTCGCGGTGTCGACCAGGTAGGTCCCGCCGAACGCCGTGCCGCGGGGACCCCCGAGCGCCGCCACGACCGCCGCCAGCGCCCCGAGCACGCCGATCCCGCGGACGGCGCCCTCCCGCCCGGGCGGGAGCCAGGTCCCGACGGCCAACCCGAGCACCGCCCCGAGCGCGAGCAGCACCTCGGGGGCGAGGACGAGGACGTCGGCCGTCACCGCGACACCAGGTCCACCACCGTCGACGCGGCCGGGGCGATGGTCGAGGTGACGAGGGCCGGCGCGAGCCCGATCGCGAGCGAGGCGGCGAGCAGGAGCCCGACCGCCACGGTCTGGCCCACGCGCAGGTCGACCGACGCCGGACGGCGGAAGGTCCCGGTCCGCGGGGGCACCCGTTCCGCGCGACGCGGCAGGTGCCGGTCACCGAGCAGCATCGACTGCAGCGCCCGCACGAACAGCGCCGCGGTCACCGCCAGGCCGAGGGCGGCCAGTGCCGCCGCGACCGGCACGGCGGGCAGCGACCCGGCGATCATCGAGAACTCGGCGACGAACCCGGACAGGCCCGGCAGCCCGAGCGAGGCGAACGCCGCCACGGCGAAGGTCCAGGAGAAGCGCGGCATCGGGCCGGCGACCCCCGACCACGCCGCGATCTCCGACGTCCCGCCGCGTTCGCGCAGCACCCCGGCCAGCAGGAACAGTGCCCCGGTGACCAGCCCGTGGCTCACCATCTGGACGGTGGCCCCGGTGACGGCGAGGCCCCGGGCCTCCGGACCCGCCGTCACGAACCCGGCGGCGCCGAGCGCGAGCAGGACGTAGCCCATGTGGTTCACCGACGTGTAGGCGACCATCCGCTTGAGATCGCGCTGCGCCAGGGCGACGAGCGCGCCCCACAGGACGGAGACGACGCCGAGCACCACCGCGACGAGCGCCAGCGAGCGCCACGGCCCGGGGAGCAGCGGCAGCGCGATGCGGACGAACCCGTAGGTCCCCATCTTGAGCAGGACCGCCGCGAGCACGGCCGACCCGGCGGCCGGGGCGTCGGTGTGGGCGGGCGGCAGCCAGGTGTGCACCGGCCACACGGGCGTCTTGATCGCGAGCCCGACGCCGATCGCGACGAGGGCGAGGGTCCCGGCCGTGCCCCCGAGCGGGCGCGCGGCCAGCGTCGGGATGTCGAAGGTGAGCTGGGGGCCCGAGACGGCGAGCGCGAGGAAGCCGAGCAGCATCACCAGCGACCCGACGAACGTGTAGAGGAAGAACTGCAGCGCCGACCGGGCCGCCGTCGAGGATCCGGCGCCGCTCCGCTCGGCGTCCCGCGCGCCGCTGCCCCACCCGGCGATCACGAAGTACATGAACACGATCGCGACGTCGAAGAACACGAAGAACAGCACGAGGTCGAGGGCGACGAAGACGCCGACCGACACCGCCTCGAGGCCGAGGAAGAGCAGCACCCAGCCTCGTGTGCGGCGCGGGTCGGTGTCGCCGTCCTGGGCCGGGTCGGCGCGCAGCGAGTACAGCGCGACCGCGAGGAACACCAGCGTCGTCATCCCGACCAGCGGCGCGGACAGCCCGTCGAGCCCGACGTGGTAGCCGACCCCGAACGCCGGGATCCACGCCACGACCACCTCGTGGGCGTAGCCCGTGCCGACGCCCGCCCACGCGACGCCCGCGAGCACCACCTCGAGCACGGCGAGCAGGATCCAGCCGCCGAGCAGCACCTCGCGCCGCGTCACCGGGGCGAGCAGCAGCGCCACCACCAGCGGCGCGACCCACATCGCGGTCAGCATCAGCGCACCCCCGCCGTCACCACGACCACCGCCACCCCCGCCAGCACGCCGATCGCGATCACCCCCTGCGCGTAGTACTGGTGCTGCTGTCCGGTCTGCGGGCGCCGCGCGAGGTCGCCGAGCCGCCGCACCCCGGCGGCCAGCCGGTCGACGGCGGCGGCGATCGGCCGCTCGCCGTACCGCTCGACCCCGCGGGCGAGTGCGGGCACCGTCGCGGCGGCCCGCGGGAGCGCCGTGCCGAGGGAAGCGTCGGCCCGGTCCACGAGCCGCGCCAGCGCCAGGACCGGGGTCCCGACGACGGGGCCCACCACGCGTTCGAGCCCCAGCCAGCCCCGCGCGACGCCGGCCGCCCGTCCCCAGCGCGGCGACTGCAACCGGACCGGCCGGCTGTGCAGCACCCACGTCGCGGCGGCCACCAGCACGACGACGACCCCGGTCGTCACCAGCTGGCCGGGGTCGGCCCCGGGGACGAGGCCGACCGCCACCCCGACCGCCCCCACCGCGACCGCGGGCACCGCGAGCACGGCCAGGGCCGCGGTGATCGCCAGCGGCACGTGGCGCCGGGTCCGGCCGGTGCCCTCGGCGCCGCGACGGATCGACGGGGAGCGCACCGGCCGCCACACGAACCAGGCCGCACGGGTGGCCGAGACCGCCGAGAGCGCCGTGGCCAGCAGGGCGGCCACGGTGAGCCCGCCGTCGCCGAGCGGGATGCCGGCGAGGACGGCGTCCTTGGTCCACCAGATCGACAGCGGCGGCACCCCCGCGAGGGCGATCGCGCCGACCGTGAACGGCACGCCGACGGCCGGGTGGCGTCGGGCCGCGCCGCGCAGTGCGGGCAGCGCCCGGGTCCGCAGCAGGGCGAGCCACCCGCCGGCCGCGAGGAAGAGCAGCGCCTTGACCGTCGCGTGGGCGACGAGCAGGCCCGCCGCGCCCGCGGTCGCCCCCACCCCGGCGCCCAGCACCATGAGTCCGACCTGCGAGCACGTCGAGGCGGCGAGGAGCTGCTTGAGGTCGCGCTGGACGCACGCGACGACGCCGAGGACGACCGCGGTCAGCGCGCCGGCCCAGGCGACGGTCGTGGCCGCCCACCCCGTGCTCGCGAGGAGCGGCGCGGACCGCAGCAGCAGCACGGCCCCGGCGGCGACCATGGTGGCCGAGTGCAGCAGGGCCGACACCGGGCCCGGCCCGATCATCGCGCCGGAGAGCCAGCCGGAGAACGGCAGCTGCGCGGACTTGCCGAGGGCCGCGACGACGAGCCCCGCCGCGATGAGGGAGGTCCACGCAGGGTCGGCGGCGCCGAGCGCCGCGAACGAGAGGCCCGGCACGCCGGCCGCCAGCGCTGCGCCGGTGGCGACGTAGAGGCCGACGTCGGCCGCCCTCGTCGTCAGGAGGGCGCGGCCGGCGGCGGGCCCGACCGCCGGGTCGCGACGGTCGAAGGCGATGAGCGCCCAGCTCGCCGCGCCCATGACCTCCCAGGGCGCGAGGAGGGCGGGCAGCGTCGCGGCCGTGACGGTGGCGAGCATCGCGCCGAGGAACACGAGCACCATCCCGACGAACCGGCCGCGCCGGAGGCGTTCCTCCCCGGCGGCCGCGAGCAGGACCAGCGTGCCGATCACGGCGACCGTCACCGCGAGGACCGCGCCGAGCCCGTCGACGGCGTAGGTGAAGGTGATCGGGGCGAGGGCAGCGACGGGGGAGTCGACGGCCGGGACGAGGGGCACGATCAGCAGCGGGATGCCGACGACGGGGTGGGAGGTCGCGAGCTGGACCGCGAGGACGGCGGTGACCACGGCCGCGACCAGGCCGGCCGCGACCACCCGCGCGCCGGTGGCCCGGGGGAACGCGGTGAGCAGCACGAGGCCCGCGAGGACGGGCACGGCGAGCAGCAGCGCCAGCAGCAGGGTCATCCGGCGAGCTCCTCGGCGTCGTCGGTGAGGTCGACCTGCCGGGCCCGGTAGATCGCGAGTGCGACGGCGAAGCCCATCGCCATCTCGACGGCCATGACGGTCACGAGCACGACGATCAGCACGCTCGCGACGACGGGCGCTCCGCCGGCCCACCAGAACGCGCCCGCCCCCAGGATCAGGCCGTTCACCACCAGCTCCAGCCCCATCATGATCATGACGACCGACTGCTGGGACAGCGCGCCGTAGAGCCCGGTGGCCACCAGGGCGGCGGGCGCGGTCAGCGCGATCCGCAGGACGAGCTCGGTCATGAGATCCCCCGTCGCTCTGCTCGCCCCTCGCGTCGGCTCACCGCCACCGCGACCGTCCCGACGATCGTGGCCAGCAGCGCGAGCCCGAGCGTCATCATCGTCAGCATCTGCCCGCCCATGAGGGCATCGCCCAGGGCGACCGTGGCGTCGGGACCCGCGGCAGGACCCGACGTCACACCCCCCGTCGCTGCGCCCGCCCGGACCGGGAAGGGGACGAGCCACACCCCGGCGGTGAGGAGCCCGAAGACGACGAGCGCGATCGCCCAGGAGCCGCGCCGGTTGTGGACCATCGTCATCGGCATGAGCCCCGCCGGGTTCATCATCAGCATCACCATGAAGACGACCATGATCATCATCTCGATCGTCATCATGAGGATCACGACGGTGCCGAGGTAGCCGAGCCCGAACCCGATCAGCACCACCGCCACCGCGACGAACGACCCGAGCAGCAGGAACGTCGCCCGGGCCATCGAGTCGGCGGTGAACACGAGCAGGCCCGTGACCACCGCGACCGCGCCGAGCGCGGAGACCAGCGCGATCACGCGAGCACCACCAGCGTGACGACGAGGGCCTGCGCGACGGCGAGGGGGACGAGCACGACCCAGGCGAGGGTCGCGAACCGCGCCATCCGCAGCATCGGCACGGCGCGGCGCAGGACCAGGAGCAGCCCGAGCACGACGACGAGCTTCACCGCGAACCAGAGCGCGGGCAGGCCGGGGAGCGGGTCGGGGCCGGTGATCGGCGGCGGTGCGCCCCCGCCGAGGAACAGCGGCACGGCCATCGCCGCGGCCGCCGTGAGCAGCATCCACCGGCCTGCGAGCAGGAGGAGGCGGTCGAGCCCGGCGTGCTCGGCGGCGGCCCCGCCCGCGAGGTCGCGGCCCAGCGGCGCGGCGAACGGCCCCCAGAAGGCCATGGCGGCGACCGAGAGCAGGTAGAGCAGGAAGGCCGCCGGCATCCACACGGCGTACCAGAGGTCGTGCTGGGCGGCGGCGATCGCCCCGGGTGACAGCGAGCCGGCCGCGATCGCCGGGGTGATGATCGCGAGCATGTGCGGGATCTCGTAGGCGAGCCCGAGCGGCAGCACCCGGTACCCGCCCGCGACGCTCGTCGCCGCGTTGGGGCCCCACCCGGCCACCCACACCACGAACCAGGCCACGACCTCCATCGCGTTGAACCACACGACGCCGACGTCGAGGTCCACCGGAGCCCGGTCCCCGAGCGGCACGACGGCGAGCGCGAGCACGGCCGCGACCGGCAGCACGGCGAGCCCGATCCGGGCCAGCCCCGGGTCGTCGGACGGGGTGCGGCGGCGCTGCTTGGTCAGGAGACGCAGGGTCTCGACGACGGGGGTGGTCGGCCCCGCGCCGGTGGCCGCGGCCCCGACGACGGCGGCGAGCCCGGCGGCGGCGACGAGGGCGGGGGCGAGGAGGACGAGCTCAGTGATGGTGATGGGCCACCTCCGCCGGGGCGAACGGGGTGACGGGGCCGGCGCCGAGGGTGGTGTCGGGGTCGAGGGCGGCCAGCACGAGCCGGGCCGTGCCGAGTTCGAGCCCGATCAGGGCCTGCACCGCCTTCTCCGCGGTCGGCCGGACGGGCGGCGGGAGGCTCCCGCCGAGGGCGCCCGCGAGGTTCGCGACCCGCTGCTCCAGCGTCCGCTCCTCCACGACCCCGCCGACCAGCGGGACGCCGCGGACGGCCCACCGCAGCGGGCGGTGCCGCCGCAGCCGGCGGCCGAACGTGGTGAGCTCGCCGGGCACCGGGTCGCGGTCGCGGAGCTGCCGGGCCCGGGCGGCGAGGTGGTCGGCACCGAGCAGCCCGAGGACGCGGGTCAGGACGTCGAGCCGGGTGCGGTCCGGCCCGAGCGGCGAGCGCCCGCGGCTGCCGGGCCCCACGCGCGCCGGGACGTCGAGCACCTCGGCGCGCGCATCGGTGATGAGGTCGCCGGCCAGCGTCGCGTGCACCACCAGCCCCGGCGGCCAGTGGGGGAGGACCGGCCCGAGTGCGACGTGCAGGGCGTCGAGGGCGAGGCCGTCCCGGTCGTAGAAGGCGAGGTCGGCCATCTGGGGCTCCGGTGCAAGCAATGCGTCACTGCGTGCACCGGACGCCAGGACATCCACATCGTCGGCTCCGGCCACCGCGCCCGACGATGTGGATTCCCTGCCACTGGACGCACGCAGTGACGCATTGCCGGCATGGGAACGACCCCGCAGCCCCGCCACCGCGTCGTCGAGGACCGACCGCACCGCACCCGTCGTCGTGACCCCGGTGAGCACCCGCGGCGCCGGGACGGTGGCCCACACGGCGCGGACCACGTCGGCGAGGCGTGGCCCCGGCACCCCGAGGACGAGCACGACGTCGGTGTCGGCGGGGGAGTCGGCCGCGGGCCAGCGACGGCGGGCGAGGTCGGCCTCGACGGCGAGCCGCAGCGCGGGGTCGACGGTCGCGGGCGCGATCGTCAGGACGTGCGGGCGGCGGGCGACCGGCGATCGCAGGGACCTCAGGACCACCGGAAGGCGCCCTCCCGCCAGGCGTAGCCGACCCCGACGAGCAGGACCGCGAGGAACACGAACATCTCGACCGCCGCGCCCGTCCCGGTCCGCGCCACGACGAGCGTCCACGGGTACATGAAGAGCATCTCCATGTCGAAGGCGAGGAAGACCAGCGCGAGGGTGGACCACCGGACGTGCCAGCGGGACACCGCGTGCTCCACGACGGGCATGCCGCCCGCGTGCGGGGCGGCGAGCAGCGGCCGTCGCGTCCGTGCCGCCGCCCGCAGGAGCCACGACACGGCGACGACGAGGCCGACGCCGACGAGGGCGGCCCCGCCGACGACGGCCAGCGCCACGAACGGGCTCACCGGAACCGCCGCAGCCGCAGGCTGTTGCCCACGACGAACACGCTGGAGAACGCCATGGCGGCCCCCGCGACCATCGGGTCGAGCAGCCCGAGCGCGGCGAGCGGGAGAGCGGCCACGTTGTAGGCGAACGCCCAGAACAGGTTGCCGCGGATGGTCCCGAGCGTCCGGCGGGCCAGGCGCAGCGCGTCCGGCACGGCGCGCAGGTCCTCCCGGACGAGGGTCACGTCGCCGGCCTCGATGGCCACGTCGGTGCCCGCGCCCATCGCGAGCCCGAGGTCGGCCTGGGCCAGGGCGGCGGCGTCGTTCACGCCGTCGCCGACCATCGCCACGGCGTGCCCCTCGGCCTGCAGCGCGGCGACGGTGTCGGCCTTCTGCTCGGGCAGCACGCCGGCCCGGACGTCGTCGATCCCGACGCTCGCGGCGACCGCCCGGGCGGCGGACTCGTGGTCGCCGGTGAGCAGCACCGGGCGCACCCCGAGGGCGCGGAGCTCGGCGATCGCCGCGGCCGAGGTCTCGCGCACCGTGTCGGTCACGGCGAGGACCGCGCGGGCCGCGCCCTCCCAGCCCACGACGACGGCCGTGGCCCCCTCGGCCTGCGCGGCCTCGAGCTCGGCGCGCAGGGCGGCCGTGAGGTCCATCCCGTGCTCGGCCAGCAGCGCGGGGCGGCCGACCAGCACCTCGACGCCGTCCACCGTCCCGCTCACCCCCAGCCCGTCGATCGTCCGTGCGTCGGTCGCGGCGGGCAGCGCACCGCGGGCCCGCCCGGCGTCCGCGATCGCCCGCGCGATCGGGTGCGTCGACCCGTCCTCGACCGCGGCGGCCCGCCGCAACGCGGTGTCCGCCACGTCCCCGACCAGACGCATCCGCCCCGTGGTGAGGGTGCCGGTCTTGTCGAGCACCACGGTGTCGACGCGCCGGGTGGACTCCAACACCTCCGGGCCACGCAGCAGGATGCCCAGCTGCGCCCCGCGCCCGGTGCCCACCATGAGCGCCGTCGGCGTGGCGAGGCCGAGGGCACACGGGCAGGCGATGATGAGGACCGCGACGGCGGCGGTGAAGGCACCGGTCACGTCGCGGGCGAGGACGAGCCAGCCCACGAAGGTGGCGACGGCGATCAGCACCACGACGGGCACGAACACGCCCGACACGCGGTCGGCCAGCCGCTGGATCGCGGCCTTGCCGTGCTGCGCCTCGGCGACCCGCCGGGCGATCCGGGCGAGCTGGGTGTCCGCGCCGACCCGCGTCGCCCGCACCACGAGCCGCGACCCGACCGCGACGCAGCCGCCGACCACCTCCGCGCCCTGGGAGACCTCGACCGGCACCGACTCCCCGGTCACCGTGCTCGCGTCGACCGCGCCCACGCCGGCGACGACGACCCCGTCGGTCGCCACCCGCTCCCCGGGCCGGACCACGAACCGGTCCCCGACGACGAGCCGCTCCACCGGGACGCGTTCCTCGCCCGCGTCGGTGAGCAGCGCGACGTCCTTGGCGCCGAGGTCGAGCAACGCCCGCAGGGCCTCCCCGGCCCGACGTCGGGCGCGCTCCTCGAAGAAGCGGCCGGCGAGCACGAAGGTGGTCACCGCCGCGGCGGTCTCGAGGTAGATCGCATCGCCGGGCTCGGCGGTGAAGGAGAGCCGGTGGGTCATGCCCGGCATCCCGGCGTCGCCGAACACGAGCGCCCACACCGACCACAGCAGCGCGGCGAGCGTGCCGAGCGAGATCAGCGTGTCCATCGTCGCCGTGCCGTGGCGCAGGTTCACCGCGGCGGCGCGGTGGAAGCGCCAGCCACCCCACACGACGACGGGTGCCGCGAGCACCAGCGAGATCCACTGCCAGTCGACGAACTGCCAGGCGGGGACCATCGCGAGGGCGACGACCGGGGCGGAGAGCGCCGCGCTGACGAGCACGCGGTGGCGGAGCGCGCCGACCTCGCCGCCGGAGTCGCCGGACCCGTCGGACCGGTCGGCCCCCTCGGACGTGGGCTCCTCGCGTGTCGCCGGCGGGGCCGCGCCGTAGCCGAGCTTCTCGACCGTCTCGACCAGCGTCGCCGTCGACACCCCCGCGGGGTGCTCGACGCGGGCGTTCCCCGTCGCGTAGTTGACGCCTGCGGTGACGCCCTCGAGACGGTTCAGCTTCTTCTCGATCCGCATCGCACAGGAGGCGCACGTCATCCCGGAGATCGCGAGCTCGGTGCTCGTGCGGCCGTCGAGGGCGGGCGTCATCGTCTCCACGTCTTCAGAGATACCCCCAGGGGGTATACGAGTCAATCGTCGTGGGCATACCCCACCCCGGTATGATGACACCCGTGAGCGAGCACCAGCACGGCTACTCCCCGCACAAGGACGCGCACCTGCGCCGGCTCAAGCGCGTCGAGGGACAGGTGCGGGGGATCGCGCGCATGGTCGAGGAGGACAAGTACTGCATCGACGTCCTCACGCAGGTCAGCGCCGTGACCGGTGCGCTGCAGAACCTCGCGCTCGCGCTGCTCGAGGAGCACATGGGCTCGTGCGTCGTCGATGCGGCGAAGGCGGGTGACGCGGAGGCCAAGGAGAAGGTCGCGGAGGCCTCGGCGGCGATCGCGCGGCTCGTCCGATCCTGACCGGCCGGCCCCGGACATGAGGAGACCCCGCCGCCCCGGGGGGAGGGGCGACGGGGTCGAACCGGCCCACTCGGGGGGCGAGTGACCGGCAGAGCAACTGTAGAACCCTCAAGCAGTTGCACGCAATGTGAGCATTGCCGCGTCGAGAACCTCGAACCGCCCGATCGGGTCGCACAGGGTGTACGGATCGCGAACCGCCGACGGCGACATGACTGAGGCCACGTCGCCCCGGAGCCGCCCACGGATGGGCCGGAGATCCCCCGGTGTTGTCCCGGATGCCGCTGGAGACACCGTCCCGAACCGGGGCGCGAGGCGGCGGTTCCGGGCAAGGGCGCCCGGGGAGGAGGACGTCGTGGGACGTCGTCAGTCACCCGTACTCATCACCGACGCGGCCGTCTCGTTCGAGCAGGAGTTCGCCGCCCGCCGCCGTCGCTACTCGTGGATCATGGCGATGCGTATCCCGTGCCTCGTCCTGGCCGGGTTCTTCGGGATCGCCTTCGGCTGGACGTGGGTCGCGGTCGCGCTCATCGTCGCCTCCGTGCCCCTGCCGTGGATCGCAGTGCTCATTGCGAACGACGCGCCGCCGCGCAAGGCCGAGAAGCCCGCACGGCTCCGGGTCGACCACCGACAGCTCGACACCGCGCACCACGAGGTCATCGAGCCGACCGAGGTCCTCGGCGCGCGGGCCGACGACGCGCCGGACCTGCACCGCGCCGCGTAGCGCGCCGCCGGGTCCGACGACGGGAGCGCGGGTCAGCGGGGAGCGACCCGCGCCCGCAGCTCCGCCGCCAGACTCTCCACGCCGCCGAAGCGACGGTCGACGACGAGCTGGCCGAGGCAGGAGAGCAGCACCGCGGGCCACTCGACGAGCCCGAGGACGCCGGCCCCGAGGAAGAGCGCGTACATCAGGAGGCTCTCCGGCTCCGGGACGTGCGCCGCGATCCAGGCGCGGACGGCGGCGTCGTCACCCCGGTCGAGCGCAGAGAGCAGGTCCGGCGCGTGCAGCGGGTCCCCGTGCTTCTCCGGCGGGAGCGCGGGCGCCGCCTCCGGGCCGGTCGGGACACTGGTCAGCACTCGGTCGGCCATGCGGGCCGACGCTACCCGCCGTTCACCGTCCTGTCGCCGGGTCGAACCGCACCGTCACGTGCGCTTCACGTGCGGCCCGACGTTCCTCGCGAGGACGCCGCGGGGCGCGTCCTCGCGAGCTGACCGGTCAGGGCCAGAGCGCACACAGCGCCCGCCGCCGTTCCTCGCGGTCGAGCCCGCGCAGGTCGGCCACGCCGTGTTCGGTGACGACCACGTCGACGTCGTGGCTCGCGGTCGTCACCGGCCGGGACAGGTGCTCCACCATGGTCGACCGGCCCCGGTGCGTGCTCGCGAGCGCCACGACCGAGAGGCCCCGGCGGGAGCGGGTGGCGGCGGCGGCGTAGTCCGGGTGCCCGCCGATCCCGCCGACGATCGCCGTGGCCGGACCCTCGACGTTGACCTGACCGTCCGGGTCGATCTCCACCGCGGTGTTCACCGCGACCAGGGGCGGGTCCGCCGCCAGCCGGTTCGGATCGTGCGTCACCTCCACCCCGTGGAGCACCGGGCGGCCCGCCCGCCCCTGCTCGTCGGCCCACCCGTACAGCCGCGGGGTCCCGACGAGGTAGGTGGCCGTCGGCGTCGACGCCAGCAGTCCGGCCTCGTGGAGGTCCACCACCGGGTCACCGAGCAGCCCCGAGTCGACGTGCACCGGGCGACCCCGCGCGAGCATCCCGCCCACCACGGCCTGGCCGAGCTGGCCGGGGGCCCACTGGACCCGGGCATCGTCGGGAAGGAGCCCGGCGACGAGCTCGCCGATGCGACGGTGCTCCGGGCTCGGCTCGGGCGCCGACGCGATCACGGCGGGGCCGTCGGAGGCGTGCCCCACCACGAAGGTCTGCTCCTCGGGCAGCGGCGGGCCGGCGGTCGCGCGGGGCAGCGCGTCGTCGAGGACGACCGCGAGCGGCACCCCGGCGTCGATCACGGCCCGCATCCACGAGACCTCGCTGCCGAGGACCGGGCCATAGGGACCCGGGGCCGCGGCCACGACGAGCAGGTCCGGGCGCAGCGGGCCCGCGAGCAGCGCCGGCATCGCCGAGAGCCGCGCCGGGACGGCCCGCACGTGGCCCGCGCTCACCCCGGGCCGCAGGCCCCAGCCCGGCATGACCGTGCGCGCGTCCGCGAAGGCGGCGAGGTCGAGCCCCGTCACCGGGGCGGGCATCCACCCGAGGAGCAGTCGGACGTCCCCCCGCTCCCGGGCGAGGTCGCCGAGGGCGGGGAAGGCCGCGCGGGGGGTGCCGCAGCCGTCGGCCACCGCGATCCGGGCGCCGCGCCGCACCAGGGACGCCAAGGCTCGCGTGTCGATCTCCGCGCTCACGATCGGTACTCCTCGAACGGGGTGCTGGTGGGCGGAACGTGATCATGCCGGACGGGTCCGGGAGTACTCGGGTGGTCGTTGGGACACCTGTGGGTGACCAGGTGTTTCGTGCCCCGGCCGCGGCCCGCCCGCTTCCTAGCGTTCGCCGCCATGGAGCACGCACGCCGCCGACGGATCCTCGCCGTGCTGACCGCCGGCGTGGTCGCCCTCGTCGGCTTCACCGTCGGGACGGCCGCCGTGGCCGCCCCCGCGGAGACGGGCGCCTGGGTGGTCGATCCGGCGGCCACCGCGAAGGTCGCCGACCTGATCGGCGCCGGGTCGATCAACGACACGGGAGCACGCTACGGGGTGGAGGGGACCGACCTCGGGCACATGTTCATGGTCGGCCCGCAGCTGGCCATGGCCTTCGGCGACACGTTCGGTGCGCCGGCCGCGAAGGACTTCTTCTCGGTGAAGCACACCGACTGGCGCTCCAACGTCATCGCCTCCATCGACCCGCCGGCCTCCCCGGCGAAGGGCCTGCCGTTCAAGGGGATGATCACCGACCGCTCCGGGCACGCGAAGGAGCTCATCCCCTCGCAGAAGAACAAGGGCGTGCAGGAGACGGTGATCCCGACCTACGGCATCGCCACCGGGGCGAAGAACACCACCATGAACCTGCAGTACATGTCGGTGCGCAGTTTCGACCGGCCCGGCCACTGGCGGCTGACCGGCTCGGGCATCGTCACCTCGACCGACGGCGGCACCACCTGGACCGACTCGGGCGCCCGCTGGCCCGCGGACTCGAAGTTCGGCCAGGTCGCCTACGTGCGTCCCGGCGGCCCCGACGACCCGTCGTCGCCGGTCGAGGCGGGCACGGCCCCGGGCTCGGAGATCTACGTCTACGGCATCCCCGGCGGGCGCTACGGCGACCTGTCCCTCGCGAAGGTGGCGGCCGACCGGCTGACCGACACCGCCGCCTACCGCTACTGGAACGGCACGAGCTGGGTGGCGGGGGAGGCGAACGCCGTGCCCGTGGTGAAGGGCCCCGTCGGCGAGCTCTCGGTGCGCTGGAACGCCTATTACCAGCGCTGGATCATGATGTACCTGGTCGACGACACCGGCGAGGTCGTCCTACGCACCGCCACCGCACCGACGGGCCCGTGGACGCCCGCCCAGGTGGTCACCACCACGAAGGACTACCCGCAGGCCTACGCGCCCTACATCACGCCACGCTGGAACGGCGGGCCCGACATCTGGTTCACGATGTCGCAGTTCACCACCTACCGCGTCGAGTTGATGAGGACCCGGCTCGCCCCGCTCGCCGCCGGCGCCCCCGTGCCCGCGGCCGTGCTCCCGGTGTCCGCCCCGGCCCGCCTGGCGTCGCTCAGCGCCCCCGCCTTCCGGACGTCGGGTCCTGCCGGGACTCCCGCAGGCCCCACGAGCACCCCGGCGCCCGCCACGACGAGCGCGGCGGCGCCCGCCACGACGACGGACGCCCCGGCAGCCGCCGCCCCGACGACCACGTCCACACGCGCCCCGGCTCCGGCGACGACCACCCCGCCCTCGATCGACACCGCGTCACCGGAGCCCGACCAGCCGCCCATGGGGTGAGCCGGCCGGCCGAACCTGCACCACCCGACGTCGTAACTCCGCTCGTCGCCTCGAACTGGCGTGCTACTCCTCATGGCGGGGTCATGACACGGGGGGGAACGGCAGTGATCGAGTCGTGGATGTTGTTCGTGCTCGTCGGGATCGTCATCGGGTACTTCCTCGGGCGGTGGCGCGCCGAGACCGGACGGGCGCGGCGTGACGGGCGCAACGCGTGGAACGGGCGCAAGAACTACCGCTCCTAGGGCGTCCCGGGCCCCGCCTTCCGGTCGGACGGGCGATCGCGACAGGATCGTCGCGAACCGACACCGCCGGAGGAAGCACGCGATGCGCTACGACGACGACGCCCAGCTCGACGCGTCCGAGGTCACCGACCAGCGGGGCGGCTCCGGGGGGTCGTCCGGCCTCGGCGGCTTCGGCGGTGGGGGAGGCGGCGGCGGGCTGATCGGCCTGGTCCTCGGCCTGCTCCTGCGGGGACGGGGCGGGAAGGCGACCCTCGGCGTCGTCGTGCTCGCGGTGGTCGGGTTCCTCGCCGTGCAGTTCCTCGGCGGCGGCTCCGGCACGACGGCGGGGGTCGCGGGCGGCTTCGGGCAGCCCGGCGGCCCGGCGAAGGTCGGCACCAGCGACCTCGCGAGCGAGTGCCGCACCGGCGCCGACGCGAACACCAAGCTCGACTGCGCCATCGTCGCCGACATCAACTCGATCCAGGGCTACTGGTCGGGCGGCGGGTACGCGCGGGCGTCCGGGGCGGTGCGGGGCGCCCAGCCCACCTACCAGCGCGTCGACACGGTGTTCTTCAGCGGTGGGGTGCGCACCGCGTGCGGCTCGGCCGACGCCAGCGCGGGGCCCTTCTACTGCCCCGGCGACAACCTCGTCTACATCGACCTGAGCTTCTACGACCAGCTCAAGCAGCAGTTCGGCGCCCAGGGCGGCCCGCTGGTGAACGCCTACGTGCTCGCCCACGAGTACGGCCACCACGTCCAGGCGCAGCTCGGTACCGAGGCGAAGGTCCGCACCCGTCAGGGCGCGTCGTCGGACTCGGTCCGCCTCGAGCTGCAGGCCGACTGCTACGCGGGCGTGTGGATGAACCACGCGAGCCAGCCGGCCAACGGCCGCCCGGCGCTGATCCAGGACATCACGCAGGCCGACCTGGCCTCCGCCGTCGACGCCGCCTCGCGGATCGGCGACGACTACATCCAGGGCAAGCTCGGGGGCGGCACGGTGAACCCCGACTCCTTCACCCACGGCTCGTCGGACCAGCGCAAGCGGTGGCTGACCACCGGGTTCACCGGCGGCGACCCGACGCGCTGCGACACGTTCTCGACGAACTCGCTCTGACCGGCGCCGTCTGGGCGGCCGCGACGGTGACGCCAGGCAGGTCCGGGGCGACCGGAGGCTGCCTGACGTCACCCTCGCCGAGGCCTCCTGCTCAGCGCACGCCCTGCATCGCCCGCTTCACCCACGGCGCGAGCGCGAGGAGGACGCCGCCGAGTACCAGGGCGACGACGCCGAGGACGCTGAAGTAGGTCCCCTCGACCGTCGGGTCGTAGAGCTTCGCCAGGGTGCCCGCGAGCGCCGAGCCCAGGGAGACCGACAGGTAGTACAGCGCCACCGTCTGATTGCGGAACAGGGCCGGTCCGATCCGGGTGGACAGCGAGAGGCCCACCGGGGACAGGTTCATCTCGGCCAGCGCGAACACGAGCAGGATCAGGATGATCGCGAGCAGCGGGGTCGTGTTCCCCGTGCCGCCGGCCCAGGGCAGGAAGAGCAGGAACGCCGCGCCCATGCCTGCCGCGCCGATCGCGAACTTGACCGGCGTGGAGGGACCCCGCTCGCCGAGCCTGGTCCAGAGCACGGCGAACAGCGGGGCGAGCACGATCACGAAGAACGGCTCGAGGGAGTTGACGAACTCGGTCGGCATCTCCCACCCGCCGATCACCCGGTCGAGGCGCTCGTCGGCGTAGATCTCCACGACGGAGAACTGCTGCTGGAAGAGCGACCAGAACACCACGCTGGCCAGGAACATCGGGATGAAGGACCGCACCCGACTCCGCTCCACGCTCGTCACCCTGGGGCTGGAGAGCAGCACCGTGAAGATGCCGACGGCGATCACGGCGACGACGATCGCGACCGCGGTCGAGAGGTTCTCGGCGGTCAGGACCCCGGTCACGAACAGCAGGGCGACGACGACGCCGACGACCACGACACCCATGACCGGCCGCGTCAGCCCGCCGCGGGGCAGCGGGTTCGGGACGACGGACGCCGAGTCCGGCAGGTTCTTGCGGCCCGTGACGTAGATGCCGAGGCCCACCGCCATGCCGACCGCCGCGAGGCCGAAGGCCCAGTGGAAGCCGAACGTCGTGCGGGTCAGACCGGTGAGCAGCGGGCCGACCAGGGCGCCGATGTTCACGCCCATGTAGAAGATCGAGAACCCGGCGTCGGCGCGCGGGTCGTCGCGGCGGTAGAGCGAGCCGACCACCGAGGTCGCGGCCGTCTTCACCCCGCCGGAGCCGAGCGCGACGAGCGAGAGGCCGACCGCGACACCGGCGATGCCGGGGATGACCGCGAGGGCGAGGTGGCCGAGCATGACGATGCAGGCCGCACCGAACAGCGTGCGTTCGGCGCCGAGCAGCCGGTCCGCAATCCAGGCGCCGGCGACGCAGGCGAGGTAGACGGTGCCCGCGTAGGCGCCGACGATGCTCGTCGCCTCGCTCTTCTCCAGGCCCAGACCGCCCTCGGCGACCTGGTAGTAGAGGTAGAGCGTCATGACGGCCTGCATGCCGTAGAAGCTGAAGCGCTCCCACAGCTCCACGGAGAAGAGGTTCGCGAGCGCGAGGGGATGGCCGAAGAACCGGCGGTCGGCGGAGAAGTCCTGGCCGGGATCGGGTGCGTCGGCCGTCGTCACGCGCCCGTCAGCGGGGTCGACCGCCTTCGGGTCGTCGGGGTTACCAGGGGTGATGGTCACGGACCGACACCCTGACAAAACTGAGTGGTCCGCACCAGTAGGTGTCGGAAATTCCGTCAAGTGGATGTGCGGTGGCGTGCGTGACCATGAAAGGGGTATCAAGCGCGGCAACTCGACGACGAGGAGCAACCGCCCATGTACGTGCAGCAGTACGCGCCGGTGCTGAAGTCGCTGGCCTGGAGTTCGTTGGTGGCGGCGCTGCCGCTTCTCGTGCTGTTCGTCCTGCTCGGCGGGCTACGGGTCCGGGCATGGCTGGCCGCGATCATCGCGCTGGTGGTGTCGCTGCTGGTCGCGGTCCTCGTGTACGCCATGCCGGTCGGGCAGGCCCTGCTCGCGGGCAGCGAGGGCGCGGTGTTCGGGTTCTTCCCGATCCTCTGGATCGTCATCAACGCCCTGTGGATCTACCGGATGACGGTACGCACCGGGCACTTCGACGTACTCCGGCGCTCCTTCAGTTCGGTGTCGGACGACCAGCGCGTCCAGGCGATCATCATCGCCTTCGCGTTCGGCGCGCTGCTCGAGGCACTGGCGGGCTTCGGGGCGCCGGTCGCCATCTGCACGGTCATGCTCATGGCGGTCAACTTCCACCCGCTGAAGGCCGCGGTGGTGGCCCTCGTCGCGAACACCGCGCCGGTCGCCTTCGGCGCGATCGCCGTTCCGATCACGACCCTCGCCCAGGTCACCGGCCTGCCCGAGGACGTCCTCGGCGCCGTCGTCGGGCGCCAGACCCCCGTGCTCGCGGTGTTCGTGCCGTTCGTCCTCGTGGCCCTCGTCGACGGTGTACGCGGGCTGCGCGAGACCTGGGGCGTCGCGCTCGTCGGCGGCCTGGTCTTCGCGGTCGCCCAGTTCCTCACGTCGAACTTCTTGTCCGTCCCGCTCACCGACATCGTGGCGTCCCTGCTCTGCGCCGGCGCCGTGGTCCTGACCGTCCGCGCCCGGCGCGGGAGTGCGGACCGGGTGGCGGTGGCAGCCGGGGGAGGGGACGTTCCCGACGCCGGGTCCGGTCGCCACGGCGGGGTCGACACGGCTCCGGAGCCCCCCGAGCGGGACTCCGCCCGCGACACCCTGCTGGCCTACCTGCCCTACATCATCATCATCGCGCTCTTCTCCATCCAGCAGATCCCGCCGGTGAAGAAGGCGATCGACGCCACGACCGTGAAGTTCCGGTGGCCGGGGCTGGACGTGCGCTCGCCCTCGGGGAGCCAGGTCTCCTCGACCACCTTCACGTTCAACTGGCTGGCCACCGCCGGGACCATCCTGCTGATCGCGGGTCTGATCACCGTGCTCGTGCTGCGCGTCGCGCCCCGCACCGCCGTCGGCTCGTACGGGCAGACGCTCTCCGAGCTGCGCACGGCGATCGTGACGGTGATGGCGGTCCTCGCCCTCGCCTACGTCATGAACCTCTCGGGCCAGACCATCACGATCGGCCAGTGGCTCGCGGCCACGGGCGGGTTCTTCGCGGTGCTCTCGCCGGTCCTGGGCTGGCTCGGCGTGGCCGTGACCGGCTCGGACACCTCGTCGAACTCGCTGTTCGGCGCCCTGCAGGTCGCCGCGGCCCAGCGCAGCGGCCTCGACCCGGTGCTGCTCGCCGCCGCCAACACCTCCGGTGGCGTGCTCGGCAAGATGGTGTCGCCGCAGAACCTGGCGATCGCCGCGTCGGCTGTGGGCATGGCCGGGCGCGAGGGCGAGATCTTCCGCCGCGTCCTGCCGTGGAGCCTGGCCTTCCTCGCCGGGATGGCGCTGCTCGTCTTCCTGCAGTCGACGCCGGTGCTCGGCTGGATGCTGCCCTAGGCCGGGGCGGCCCGCGTCCGGTCGCCCGTCGCGGCCGCGTCGGAGATCAGGGCTCTCCGACGCGGTGCAGGGCGAGGATGCCGTCGGCGGCGCCCGTCTGCTGCCAGGTGCCGGACGCCGCCGTCCAGGTCCGCCCGTCGTAGGTGACGCGGTCGAGGGCGAGGCGGGTCGAGTGCGCGACCAGCCACGACGCGATCGCCCACCCGTTCTCCGCGTTCTGCGGCCCGGAGAGCCGGGCGTTGCCGAGCTCGGCCCGCGCGAGCCCGGCCACGGTGTCCTTGGGGGGCGCCGACAGGTCGAGGTCGGTGCAGGTCAACCCGCCCGGGTTCTGTCCGAGGAAGTTGACGGCGAGGGTGCGCGCCTCGGGTTCGTGGTCGGCGTAGGCCTCGGGGAAGCCGCTGCGCTGCACCCGCTGGGCGGCCTCGGTGACGTCCATGTCGGCCCAGCCCGGCGTCGCGAGCAGCGCCTCGTAGAACTTGGTCGACGAGGTGACGGTGTCGAGCAGCTCGGACACCGTGCCCCAGCCCTGCGAGGGCCGCTGCTGGAAGAGGCCGACCGAGTCGCGGTCGCCGCCGGGCAGGTTGGCCAGCGTCGACTCCTGGATCGCGGTGGCCAGGGCGATCGTGATCGCGCGGTCGGGGGCACCGAGCTTGCGGCCGACCGCGGCGATCGTCGCGGCGTTGTCCATCTGCTCCGGCGACCCGCTCCAGCTCGACCGCAGCCCCGGTGAGTTCGCGGGAGCGGTGACGGTGCAGGTCGGCCGGGCCGCGGGACCGGTGCCGGTCACGACGACCACCAGCACGACGAGCGCCAGCACCACGACGACGGCGAGCGCCGCGGGGAGCACCCAACGCGGCTGCCGACCGGCCCGCACGAAGCTCGCCACCGCCCCAGCATCCCATCCGCGTCGGTTTCGCCCGGGTGACGCCCGGGCATGATGTCTTGGTGACCAAGACATCGGATGCCGCCCGCGCCGTGGCGGTGCTCGTGACGGCGCTCGCCCAGTTCGTCGTCGGGTCGATCGGCGGGTCGGGGGCCCTCGGGCGGCCGATCGCGGAGGTGTCCGCGGAACTCTCGACCCCGATCGTCCCCGCCGGCGGAGCCTTCGCGATCTGGGGCCTGATCTACCTGGGCGTCCTCGTCCTCGCGGTCCGCCAGGTGCTGCCCTCGCAGTGGGCGCGCCCCGTCCACCGCGCCACCGGGTGGTGGCTGGTGGGGGCCGCGATCGCCAACATGGCCTGGATCGTGCTCTTCTCGCAGCCCCTGCCGGGCCTCGCGGAGATCGTGATCATCGTCCTGCTCGTGTGCCTCGCCGTGGTGCTCGCCCGCCTCGCCACCTTCCCGACAACCGGTGCGGACCGTTGGCTCCTCGCGGTCCCGGTCGCGTTCTACGCGGGTTGGGTGAGCGTCGCGACCGTCGTCGGCACGGCGGTCACCGGCGTCTGGGCCGGCCTGCCCGGGACCGGCGGGGTGGCGATCGCGCTCGGCGTCGTGATGCTGGTCGTCACCGGCCTCATCGCGGCGGCGGTGGTGACGGCGGGCCCGGCGCCGGTGGCCTACGCGGCGGCCGTGCTCTGGGCGCTCGGCGGCATCGTCGTGGCCGGACGCCCGGTGCTCGTGGTGATCGCCGCCGTCGTCGCCGCGGCGGTCGTGGTGGCTGCGGTGGTGCGCCGACTCGTGGCGGACGGCACGCTCCGGGTGCGTCGGCCGCGGCCCGCCCGGGTCGCGTAGCCGTCGGTACCCCGCGCCGGGACCCGCCGTCAGGGCCGTCGGCCCCCGTCGAAGATCAACAGTCCCTGCACGGGCTCCCGGACCCCGGTTCAGCCCGCCGAAGGGCTGTTGATCATGATGGCCGGTCCGGCGTCAGCGCGACCCGGCCCGCCGAGCCGGCCCGCGCGACCCGGCCAGCCGAGCCAGCCGGCCGGGCGGCAGGTCGGGCGCCCGCGACCCCCGCCCGCCGGGCCGTCCCGCCCGCTCGGCGCGCGCACAGGGAGCGCACAGCAACGGCACACCCGGTGGTGAGGATGGGCGGTGATCATCAGCGTCCGTGACCGCCACACTCACCCGCCCGGCTGCCCCCACGGGTCGTCGGGAACGCCACTGGTTCCGACCGGCCCTCGCCGTGGTCGTCGCCCTCTCCGCGCTGATCGACCTGTGGGACCTCGGCGCGCAGGGCGACGCGAACCCGTTCTACGCCGCGGCCGTGCAGGCCTCGACCCGCAACCCCGTCGCGTGGCTGTTCGCGGCGGTGGACGCGCCCGGGTTCATCACGGTCGACAAGCCGCCGGCCGACAACTGGTGGATGGGGCTCTGGGCGAACGTCTTCGGGTTCTCACCCTGGTCGATGCTGATCCCGCAGGCGCTGCTCGGGATCGGGTCCGTGGTGCTGCTCGTGTTCGCGGTGCGCCGCTGGTGCGGGGACGCGGCCGCGATCGGGGCGGGCGCGGTGCTGGCGCTGACGCCGGTCGTGGTGATCATGTCGCGGTTCGACGACCCCGACCCGATGCTGACCTTCCTGCTGGTGGCGGCCGCCTACACGCTCGTCCGCGCCGTCGACGCCGTCGGTGCCCGGTCGGCGACCGCATGGTTGGCCGCCACGGGCGTGCTCATCGGGCTCGGGTTCCTCGCGAAGATGGGCGTCGCGCTGCTGGTGCTGCCGGCGTTCGCGGTGACGTTCCTCGTCGTGGCCACCGGTACGTGGGCGCGGCGGCTGGGGCAGCTCCTCGTCGGGGGCCTCGGGGTCGTGGTGGGCGCCGGGTGGTTCCTCGCCCTGGTGTCGCTCTGGCCGGCGTCGCAGCGGCCGTGGATCGGCGGGTCGGACGACAACTCGCTGCTCCAGCTCGCGGTCGGCTACAACGGGTTGTCGCGGCTGCAGGGCCGGGGCGGCGGTGCCGGCGGTGGCGGCGGACGGCCCGGCGGGTTCGGCGGCGGTGACGCGCCCGGCCTGACGCGGCTGTTCACCGGCGAGTTCGCCGGTCAGATCGCGTGGCTGCTGCCGGTCGCGGTGCTCGCCCTGGTGGCCCTGCTGTGGGCGACCCGCCGCGCGCCGCGGGGCGACCGCACCCGCGCGGCGGCCCTGCTCTGGGGCGGGTGGCTGCTGGTGAGCGGCGCGGTGTTCTCGTTCATGGCCGGGACCGTGCACTCGTACTACACGATCGTCATGGCCCCGGCGGTCGCGGCGCTGGTGGCCGTCGGTGCCCGCGAGGGGTGGCGCCGGCGGGAGATCGTCGCGGCCCGGGTGCTGCTGGCGGTCGGGGTGCTCGGCAGCGCCGCCTGGGGGTTCGTGCTGCTCGATCGGGCGCCGACCTTCGTGCCCTGGATGCGCTGGCTGGTGCTCCTCGCGGGCGTGCTCGCGGCCGTGGTGCTGCTCGGCCCGGCCGGGCTGGCGCGGCGCGTTGGCGTCGTGGCCGCCGTCGTGCTGGGCCTGGTCGGTGCGCTCGGCGGGACGACGGCGTGGGCCGTGGACACGGTCGCGACGCCGCACACCAGCGCCGACTCCCCGGGGCCCACGGTCCGCGATGCGCGCGGCTCCCGGTACCCGCGTGCCGGGCGACCGGGTGCCCCCGGCGGCGGTGGCTCCGCCGGGTCCGGTGGCTTCGGGGGCTTCGGCGGCGGCTACGACGGCCGGACGGACCCGCAGGTGACGGCGTTGCTGCGCTCGGCCACCACGCAGTGGTCCGCCGCCACCCCGACAACGATGGCCGCCTCCAGCCTCGAACTCGCGAGCGGCACCTCGGTCATGGGCCTCGGCGGGTTCTCCGGGAGCGACCCCACACCGACGCTCGGTGCCTTCCAGGACGACGTGACCCGCGGGCTCATCCGCTACTACATCGTCCCGGCGGCGCTCCAGCAGCAGGGCGGCGCCGCCTCGCAGCGGGGCGGGTACGGCCGCGGAAAGGCCATCCTGCCGATCCAGGAGTGGGTGGCCGCCCACTACACGGGACGCACCGTCGGGTCGGAGACCGTGTACGACCTGGCGGGGCCGCGACACTGATCACCCGCACCGGGCACCGTCGCACCGCGAAGATCGGGGTGTGACGGTCGCTCGGGTCGCCCTCGGTCTGGTCGGTGCCGCGGGCGCCGTGGCACTCGCGGTGATCGTGCTCGGCGCGTTCCTGCCGCGGCTCCCGGTGATCGGCTTCCTCGGGTCGTTCGTCTCCGGCCAGTACCCGCTGCACGCCGCGCTCGGGGCGGTGGCGAGCCTCGCGGCCGGGGTGGGGCTCCTCGCGCTCGGCGTGCCCCGTCTCGGCGGGGCGGTGACGACGGTCGGCGCGATCGCCGTCGTCGGGACCCTCGTGGTCCTGGGGACGCAGGCCGCCGCCGCACGGGCCGCGGGCGTGCGTCTGGACTGGGGGCTGACCCTCACGGCGCTCGACCAGCGGGGTGCCCCGCCGGACCTCGTCGTCGCCTACCAGCCGGGGCTGGAGCTGGCCGTGCACCTGCCGTCGGGACCCGGCCCGCACCCGGTGATGGTGTGGGTGCACGGCGGCAGCTGGGTCCGCGGCACCGTCGCGGACCGGGCCCGCGCCAACCGCTGGTACGCCGACCACGGCCTCGCGGTGGTGGCGGTGCAGTACCGCCTCCCCGGCGACCCGCCGCTGCCCGGCTCGACGCTCGGCGAGGCGCAGCGGAACGACGTGGCGTGCGCGCTCGCGTGGGTCCGGGGCCCCGGGACGGCGCACGGGCTCGACCCCGACGCGGTCGTCCTCGGTGGCCAGTCCGCCGGCGCCACGCTCGCCCTCTCGACGACGGCGGCGCTGGCCGGGGTGCCCCGCGCGTCGTTGCCCGGGGGCTGCACCGCCCCGCCGCCGCGCGCGACCGTGGCGTTCTACCCCGTCGTCGACATGACGCAGATCGCTCCGGGGCTGCAGGACGCGGTGTTCGGGGGGTCCACCTCCGCGCACCCGGCCCTCACGCGCGCCGCCTCGCCCGACGACCTCGTCGACCCCCGGCTGCCGCCGACGCTGCTCGTGCTGGGGAAGGCCGACAACTTCATCCGGGCCGACCTCGTCCGAGGCTTCGACGCGGCCCTGCGCGACGCCGGGGTGCCGGGCCGACTGGTCCAGGTGCCCTACGCCGACCACGTCTTCGATCACCCGTACGGATCGCCGGGCGCGCAGATCGTTCGTCCCGCGGTCCTCGACTTCGTCCGGAAACGGATCCACGACCCGACCGGACGGTGACGGTGTCCCCAAGATCGCGTTCCATGGTCATCATGACGGGGCGTGGAGAGGACATCCACCGGCTGTTCCACGACGTGGAGCGGGGCACCTCGGCCCGACCCGCGGTGGAGTTCCTCCGGTCGGTCGAGGCGGCGCCGGCGGTGCTCGCCTACCGGACGCGGCTGGCGGAGCACCTCGCCCCCGCGGCGGGGGAGACGGTGCTCGACGTCGGGTGCGGGGCGGGGCACCACGCGGCCGCGATCGCCGCTGCGCGGGCGGCGGACGCGCCCGGACCCGTCGTCGGGATCGACCGGCCGCGGATGCTCGAGGAGGCGGCCGGGCGCTACGGGGACGCCGTGCGGTGGTTGCCCGGGGCGGGGGAGGCGCTGCCCCTCGGCGACGACAGCGTCGACGCGGTCTACGCCGAGCGGGTGCTCATGTACGCCGACGACGCGGTCGACGTGGTCGCCGAGATCGCCCGGGTGCGCCGGCCCGACGGACGGGTGGCGCTCTTCGAGCTGGACTACGCCTCGATAGTGCTCGGCGGGGACCCGAAGACGGCCGACGAGGTGCTCGCGGTGGTGTGCGGCACGGTGAGCTGCGACCGGATGGGACGCGCGCTCGGGCGGCTGCTCACCGACGCGGGCGTGCTCGTGGTGGAGCAGACGCCGTTCGCGATGCCGATCCCGCCGCCGGTGTGGGCCTCGGCGGTCCGCGCTCCCGTGGAGGAGGCGGTGGCCGACGGCCGGCTCGACGCGGCGCGGGTCGCCGCCTGGTTCGCCGAGCTCGACGCGCCCGGGGCGTTCCCGGGGTCGGTGACGGGGGTCCTCGCCTGCGGGCGGTAGCGGTGTGGTGGCCCCGTCGGTCGGACGCGGTCACGCGGCGGCCGGTGCTGCTGCGACGATGATCGGGTGCGCCGATCCCTGCCCGCCCTGCTCGGTGGTGTGGTGGGCGTGGCCGTGGGTCTCGTGGTCCTGCTGCCCGGCTACGTCGGGCTGGACCGCGTCACCCCCTTCGTGCAGCTGGCCGCCCTGACACCGATGGTGCTGGTGCTGGTCGCCGGGTCGGTGTTCGTCGGGCGGCTCGCGGGGGTGCTGGTCACCCGGCGGCGTGGGCGGCGACCGCTCGACGAGCGGCGGCCGCGGTTGTTCGCGGTCGGGTTCGCGGCCATGGTCGGTGCGGCGGTCGTGGCGCTGGGGGCGGCGGGGATCGTCGGGAGCCGGTTCCTGGCGGACGAACCCGCGCCGCCCGGTCGGTCCGTGACGGTGCTGTCGGTCAACGTCGACCACGGTCAGGCCGATGTCGGGGCGCTCGCGGCGCTGGTGCGGGAGCGGGCGCCCGACGTGGTGGTGCTCCCGGAGGGGGGCGACACGTTCCGGACCCGCCTCGCCCCGCTGCTCGCCGACTACCGCGGCGTCAGCGCCCCCGCCGTGGAGGACGGCGGGTCGACCACCTTGTTGACCCGGATCGACGTCGGGCCGGTCCAGGTGCTGCGGGGACAGCTGTTCGGGAGCCTCGCCACGACGCTGCCGGGCGGGGTGCGGCTCCTGGCGGTGCACACGGCGGCACCGGTGTCCGGGCAGGTCGGGATGTGGCAGCGGGACCTCGCGGACCTCGTCGCGCCCGCCTGCCGCGCCGGGGCACCCGCCGTCGTCGCGGGGGACCTCAACGCCACCACCGACCAGAGCGCCTTCCGGTCGGCGTCCGACGGCTGCACGGACGCGTTGGAGACGGTGGGCGCGGGTACGACCGGCACGTTCCCGTCGTCCCTGCCGCGCTGGTTCGGCGTGCAGATCGACCACGTGCTCACCACCGGCGGCGTCGGCGTGCAGGACGGCGAGGTGCTCGACCTGCCGGGCACCGACCACCGAGGGGTGCTGGTGCGCCTGTCGCTGCCGGGGTGATCGATCGGGAGCACAGTGGAGCCATGACCGTCCTCGTCACCGGCGCCCGCGGCGCCGTCGGTTCCCACGTCCGCGCGGGCCTGCTTGCCGCCGGCGTCGATGTCCGTGCCGCCGGCCGCGATCCCGGCCTGCTTCCCGACGACGGGAGCGCGCGGGTCGCGCTCGACTTCGCCGACCCGTCGTCGTACGAGCCCGCGCTGACGGGTGTGGACCGGGTGTTCCTCTACGCCGCCGAGGACCTCCGCCCGTTCACGCGCGCCGCGGCCGACGCCGGCGTGCGCCACGTCGTCGTCCTGTCCTCCGAGTCGGTCCTGCAGGAGCCCGACCCCGAGCCCGGGGGGATCGCGGCGTACCACGCCGACGCCGAGGCGGCCCTGCGCGACGCCGGGCTCACCACGACGGCGCTGCGCCCCGGAGCGTTCGCGGGCAACACCGGGCAGTGGTCGCCGGGGATCGCCGCGGGCGTCGTCGAACTGCCGTTCCCGCAGGCCCAGTCCACCCCGATCGACGAGCGCGACATCGCCGACGTCGCGGTCGCGGCCCTGCTCGCGGACCCCGCCGACGCCTCGCCGCACCTCACGGGTCCGGAGTCGCTGACGATGGCCGAGCAGGTCGGCCAGGTCGCCGAGCGGGTCGGACGACCGATCGAGGTGCGGGCCGTCGACCCCGAGCAGGCCCGGGAGCAGATGACCCGGTTCGTCCCGGCCGGCATCGTCGACTCGCTCTTCCGCTACTGGCGGGCCACCGACGGGGTGCCGGCCACGGTCACCGACGAGGTCGCGCGCCGCACCGGACACCCGGCCCGGACCTACCGGCAGTGGCTCGCGGAGTGTTTCTCGGATTGACCCGTCCCGGTGCCGCTCGATCGGTCCCGACACCGGCTGTGCGCCGGTCCGAGGTGCGCGCCACCCCTGCCGGCGGGAGGCAGGCGCTCGATGCGGTGCCGAGCAGGGAAGGCGCGCGTGTGGGTGAGGGACGCTGCGTGAACGTCGCCCGAACGGCGGGCGAACGAGGGCGTTGACATCGACCGGACGCGGAGTAGTTTCGGGGGTGTCGATGTGGTTCCGATCACAGGGTACAGAGCAACCGAGGCAGCACCCGTGGATCGACCAACAGCGGCACGACCCCAGTCCCGACGTGGAGGCAGGTGATCGTTTGATCGCAGGGACCATCCCGCACCGGACCGGCTCGTGCCGCTCAACGGACACCGGTCGCCCGTAGCCCCCGAGGTACGGCGCGGCGACGCCGAGAGAGCGCAGACCCACGAGCGGTGAGCCGCGACCCGAGACATCAGCTCCGGGGCGGGTCCCGATACCGAACGTTCCTTCGAAGCCCACGGCGGCGTCACTCCCGGGACGGGGGTGGCGCCGCCGCGGCGTGTCCGGACCTAGTAGTGCACGACCCCCGGCTGCCCACCGCCCGCGCCCAGCGAGTCACCGGTCACCGCGACCGCACGGGGCGAGGTGAGGAACGTGACGACGTCCGCCACCTCCGCCGCCGTGATCACCCGCCGCAGGCTCGTCGTCGCCGCCAGTCCCTCCCGGGCCTCCGCCTCGGTGATGCCCTGCTTCGCGGCGATGTCCGCCAGCATCCCGGGCGTCCGCTCGGTGTCGGTGAGGCCGGGGTGCACGCAGGTCACGTTGATGCCCTGCGGGCCGAGCTCGTCGGCGAGGTTCGCGGTCAGCGCCGCCACGGCGACGTTGCGGATCGTCCCGGCGATCGACCCGGTCCTGCGGGCGTTCAGGCCACTGATGTTGACGATGCGCCCCGCTCCCTGCGCGATCATCGACGGCGCCACCGCCCGGGTCGTCCGCAGGTAGCCCATCACCTTCGTGTCGAACTCGACCTGCACCGCGTCGTCGGTGAGGTCGGTCAGCGACGGGATCGCCGCGCCGCCGGCGGGCCGGGCGGCGGCGTTGACCAGCACGTCCACCCCGCCCCAGGCCGCCACGACCTGGTCCACCGCCGCCCGCACCGCCGCGTCGTCGGTGGTGTCGGCCGTCAGCCGGAGCGTCTCGCCGTCGACCGTCGCGGCCGCGGCGTCGAGGTCCGCCGCCGTCCGCGCCACGAGCGCCACCCGGGCACCCTCCGCCGCCAGCGCCTGCGCGCACGCCAACCCGATGCCGCGCGACGCCCCGGTGACGATCGCGCGTGCTCCACCCAGTCCGAGGTCCATGGGCGCTGCCTTCCCCGCGCGCCCGGCTTCCATCCCTTCCCGACGGCGGGTGTGCGGCCCCGGCGGTGATCGTGATGGGAGGATTCGAGCGCTCTCGTGGCGCGAAGGTTCCCCTCAGGCTGCGGGGGTGGACGCGGCCGGGAGGAGCAGGGTGATCGTCGTCGGGGAGGCGGAGCGCAACCGGAGCCGGCCCCCCTGGTCCTCGGCGAGGCGTCGGGCGAGGGCGAGGCCGATGCCGTGGCCCTCGGTGGGGAGGCGGGTCGCGAACAGGGCCGACTCGTCGATCGTCAGGGACCCGGCGTCGGCGACGTCGACCGCGACGGCCGGACCCGCCTCGCGGACCGTCACGGTCACGGGCGGCTCCCCGTGGACCCGCGCGTTCTCCAGCAACACCGCCAGCACCTGGCGGACCGCCGCGCCCGAACCCGAGATGGACGCGCCGTCGTCGAGAAGGACGAGGTCGACCGTCATCCCGTCGGCCCGGGCCTCCTCGACGACCTGGTGCATCAGGGCGACGACGTCCACGGTCGACCGTCGTGCCCCGGCGGGCTCGCGGGCGAGGGCGAGGAGTTCGGTGACGGTGCGGTCGAGCCGGTCGGCCGACTCCAGCGAGCTCTCCAGGGCCTCGGCGAGCGCCGGGGAGCCGGCCGGGAGGGTCGTGGCCTCCTCGAGGCGCAGCCGGAGCCCCGCGAGCGGGGTGCGCAACTGGTGGGACGCCTCGGCGGAGAACGCGCGCTCGCGGGCGAGCAGGTCGGCTAGGCGCGTCGCGGTGAACGAGAGGGACCGCTGGACGGCGGCCACCTCGGGCACGGCGTCGTCGGCGGCGTCCGCGGAGACGGTGAAGTCGCCGTCGCCGAGGCGCCGGGCGTCGTCGGCGAGGACCTCGAGGGGGGCGGCGAGGCGCGTCGCGAGCCGGCCCGCGACGAGCCGGCTGCCTCCCACGGCGGCCAGGCCGAGCACGATCATCGCCCCCCAGGTGATCGCCGTCCGCTCGACGGCCTCGCCCTGCGAGCGCTGCGCCCGCAGCACGCCGACGCGCCGGTCCCCGTCGAGCACCGGCACCGCGACCAGGAACAGTCCGGAGGAGCTGCGACGTTCGATCCGGCCGCTGAGCGCACCGGCGAGCATCGGCTCGATGCGGTCCGGGCCGTCGCCGGTGACGCGGTGGCCGTCGAGGGCGTAGACGGCGGCCGGGCTCTCGGCGGAGACGGGGGAGACGTTGGTGGGCACGCCGCCCGCGGCGAGCACGGCGGCGATCCCGTCGGCGGCGACCTGGGTGTCGCCCTCGAGGTCGGTCTGCTCGTCCACCACGTAGTAGCGGGCGGCGCCGGCAGCCAGGGGCAGCCCGAACACCGTGATCGCCACCATGGACACCACCACCGCGAACCGCACGATGCGCGCGCGCATCAGGGCTTCTCGAGGCGGTACCCGTGACCGCGGACGGTCGCGATCGCGGGCCGGGCACCGAGCTTGCGGCGCAGCGCGGCGATATGGACGTCGAGGGTCTTCGTCGACCCCGACCAGTGCTCGTCCCACACGTCGCTCATCAGCGTCTCCCGCGTGACGACGACCCCGGGCTCGGCCGCGAGGCGCGCGAGCAGGTCGAACTCCTTGGCGCGCAGCGGGAGGTCCTCGTCCCCGCGCGTCACCCGCCGGGCCGCGAGGTCGATGGTGAGGTTCCCGACGACGACCCGTGCCCCCCGGTCCTCGGGGATCGCCGCCCCCGCCCGGCGGAGGTGGGCGCGCACCCGCGCGGCGAGCTCGGTGAAACGCACCGGCTTGGTGAGGTAGTCGTCCGCGCCCGCCTCGAGGGCGACGACGACGTCCATCTCGTCGTCGCGAGCGGTGACCACCACGAGGACCGCGTCCGGGTAGGTCACCCGTAGTCGCCGACACACCTCGGTGCCCTCCAGGTCGGGCAGCCCGAGGTCGAGCAGGACGAGGTCCGGGGGTGTCACCGGGCGGGCCAGCGCCGACCCGCCGTCGGGAAGCGCCCTGACCTGGTGACCCTCCGCCTGCAGCCGGGAGCTGAGCACTCCCCGGATCGTGTCGTCGTCCTCGACGACCCACAGCTGTGCCACAGGCGATCACGGTACGGTCCCGTTCGCCGGTACTGTGCCGCGCGTCGTCTTGCCGAGCGTTAACCCGGGCGGGCGCACGATCAACAGCGTGACTCCGAGGCTGCCGACGCGAGCCCGATTGGCCGTCGCCGCTGCACGCAGCGTGAGCGAAGTGGCCCGTCGGACGGGACGTAACGGGTCCGTCATCGGCGGGCGGGTGGCGACCATGCTCGACGGCCGGGTGCTCGCGCGCCTGGCCGCGGGCCGCACGGTCGTGCTGGTCACCGGGACCAACGGCAAGACCACGACGACCTCGATGATCGCGCGGGCGCTCGGCGGCGACGGGCAGGTCGCGACCAACCACCTCGGCGCGAACATGCCCGACGGGATCACGACGGCGCTGCTCGACGCCCCCGACCTGACGCTGGCCGTCATGGAGGTCGACGAGTCCTATCTCGGCCAGGTCGCCGCGGCCACGGATCCGGCCGTGATCGTGCTGTTGAACTTCAGCCGCGACCAGCTCGACCGGGTGGGCGAGGTCCGCACCGTCGCCCGTCGGGTCGGTGACGCGGTGGCCGCGCACCCGCGCGCCCGGGTGGTCGCCTTCGCCGACGACGTGCTCTGCGCCGGGGCCGGGCTGCGGTCCGCGTCGCCGCTCTGGGTGTCCTCGCCGTCCTGCTGGACCGGTGACGCCGGGGTGTGCCCGCGCTGCGACGGGCCGGTGTCGCACATGGGTCTGCGCTGGGCCTGCGGGTCCTGCGGACTCGAACGCCCGCCGGGGGACTGGGCGCTCGTCCAGCAGAAGGACCGCCCCGACGGGGGGTGGTCGGCGCGGGGCCCGGACGGGGTCGAGGTACCGCTCGAGCTCGCGCTCCCCGGCCACGCGAACCGGCTCAACGCGACGTTCACGATCGCGGTCGCGGCCGAGCTCGGCGTCGCGCCCGCCGTGGCCGCCGCCCGGCTGCGGGGGCTCGAGCAGGTCGGTGGCCGCTACCGGACGGTGACCCGTCCGGGTGGGACCACGCGGCTGCTGCTCGCGAAGAACCCGGCTGGCTGGGCGCAGGTGCTCGACCTGCTCGACGAGGGGCCGGGACGCCCCGTCGTCGTCGCGGTGAACTCCCGCGAGGCCGACGGGCGCGACGTCTCCTGGCTGTGGGACGTTCCCTTCGAACGCCTGGCCGGGCACCCTGTGGTCGTGACGGGTGAGCGGGCGAGCGAGCTCTCGGTGCGCCTGGCCTACGCCGGCGTCCCGCACCGGCTCGCGGACGACGCCGTGGGCGCGACCCGCGACACGGTGGGCGCGGTCGACCTCGTCGGCAACTACACCGCCTTCCACGACGCCGCGCGGGTGCTGACGTGAGCCCCGCGACGATCGTCCTCGTCCTGCCCGAGGTGCTCGGCACCTACGGCGACGCCGGCAACGCGGCCGTCCTCGCGACGCGCCTGCGCTGGCGGGGCATCGACGCCGAGGTCCGGACCGTGGGCTGGGACGACGCCGTCCCGGCCGACGCCGACGTCTACGTCCTCGGCGGTGGTGAGGACGCGGCGCAGATGCTCGCGGTGGAGCGGCTGCGCGACTCCGCCGGGCTGCGCCACGCGCTCGACCGCGGGGCCCCGACCCTCGCCGTGTGCGCCGGCCTGCAGATCCTGGGGCGGGCGTTCACGGTCGCCGACGGGACGCGCGTAGCGGGCCTCGACCGGCTCGACGTCGAGACCGTGCCCGGTCGCGGGGCGCGACGCATCGGTGACGTGACCGCCGACCCGCTGGTCGACGGGCTCTCCGAGCTGCTGGTCGGGTTCGAGAACCACGGCGGGGTCACCAGCCTCGGTCCGGACGCCGCGCCGCTGGCCCGCGTCCGGGGCAACGGGGCCGGCAACGGCACCGGGGACCGACTCGAGGGCGTCGTGGGCGGCTCCGTCGTCGGGACCTACTTCCACGGCCCGGTCCTGGCCCGGAACCCGGAGCTGGCCGACCTCCTGCTCACCCGTGCCCTGGGCGACCTGCCCCCGCTGGAGGTCCCGGAGGGCGTGCCGTCGTCGACGGCGCGCGGCCTCGCCGCCCGATTTCGCGACCGGTTCAGCCCAGACGCTGCGCGACGTGCGGGGGCATGAGGACAGCCCGACGGGCCAGCAGCGCGACGAAGCGTGAGGTCAGTTCGTCGGGTTCCGGTCCCGTCGTCGCGGCCAGCTCCCGGGTGATCACCGGGACCGGCCGGGCGATCCGGCCGGCGAAGGACGCCGGGACGATGCCGGCGGGCACGAGCGCGGGGCCCAGCCCGGCCTCGACGAGCAGGGGCGCCATGGCCGTCTGCTCGGTGCGCACCGCGGCCCGCGGGCGGAACCCGGCCTGACCGGCCGCACGGTCGAGCTCCTCGGCGAGGCCGTGGCTCTGGGCGTACTGCACCCACGCCGCGTCGGCGAGCCGCTCGAGGGCGACCTCGTGGTGCCGCACGTCCGGCGGGCCCTCGGCGGGCAGCAGGATGACGAGCTCCTCCGCCCCCAGCACCCGGACCCGGCCCCGCCACCCCGGGGGCGTCGGCCCGACCGCGACGTCGGCCTGCCCGGCCTGCATCGCGGTGGTCATCGCGTCGGTGGTGCGGTGCTCGAGCAGCCGCACCGAGACGTCCGGGTGCTCGGCGCGCCAGCGCGTCAGGACGGCCGGGAGGACCCCGAGCCCGGTCGAGTAGACCGTCGCGATCCGCAGCTCGCCGGCCCCGGTCCCGACGACGGCGCGGGCCGCCTGGGCGCCCCGGCCGGCGGCGTCGACGGCCGCGCGGGCGTGGGGGAGGAGCGCCCGGCCGGTGGGCGTCAGCGTCACGGTGCGGGGGAGCCGGCTGAACAGCGAGGCGCCCAGTTCGGCCTCCAACGCGGCGATCTGCTGCGACAACCCGGGCTGTGACACCCCGAGCAGGCCGGCCGCCCGTGTGAACGAGCCCTCATCGACGACCGTGAGGAACGACTCCAGCTGACGCAGCGTCGGCATCGGACCAGCATAGACAAGCTGAGCTTATCGACTCTCGCGTGTCGGTTCTTCGACTTATGGCGCGGGCGTGCCAACCCTGGATCGCGTCGTTGCTGGATCGATCCCGTTGGAGAAGCCGCCGTGATCAGTCGTCCTTCCGCAGGGCTCGCGTTGTTCGCCCTTGCCGTCGGCACGTTCGGCATCGGGACCACCGAGTTCGTCATCATGGGCCTGCTGCCCGAGGTCGCCGCGGGGCTGAGGGTGCCCGTCACGGAGGCCGGACACCTCATCTCCGCCTACGGGCTCGGTGTCGTCGTCGGTGCCCCGCTGCTCGCCGGGGCGGGAGTGAGCTTCTCCCGCCGACAGGTGCTCATGGCCCTGATGGGCACCTTCGCCGTCGGGAACCTGCTCTCCTCGCTCGCGCCCGAGATGGGCTCGCTGCTCGTCATCCGGTTCCTCACCGGGCTGCCGCACGGCGCGTTCTTCGGGGCGGCGTCCGTGGCCGCGGCCTCGATGGTCGACCGGGACCGTCGTGCCACCGCCGTCGCCCGGGTGTTCCTGGGCCTCACGATCGCCAACGTCGCGGGCGTCCCCCTCGGCACGCTGCTCGGGCAGGCGCTCGGCTGGCGTGCCACGTTCGCCGCCGTCGGCGTGATCGGGGTGCTCGCCGTCGCCGCCGTGTGGGCGTTCGTGCCGGAGGCCGCCCCGTCCGGCGGCGGTCGCGCCGCGCTGCGGACCGAGGTGTCCGCCTTGCGCCACCCGCAGGTCCTGCTCTCGCTCGGCGCCGTGGTCTTCGGCTTCGGCGCGATGTTCGCCTGCTACTCCTACGTCACCCCGATGCTCACCGACGTCGGCGGCTTCGCCCCGACGACCGTGACGCTGCTTCTCGCCGTCGTCGGCCTCGGCATGACCGCGGGATCGGTCGTCGGCGGCCGGCTCGCCGACCGGGCGCCGCTGAAGACGCTCTGCGGCTGCCTCGTCGCCCTCGCCGTGGTGCTCGCGACGTTCCCGCTGACCGTCGGGACCCCGGTGCTCGCCGTCGCGTCCCTGTTCGGGGCCGGCATGTTCTCGCTGGCCCTCGGCCCGGCGATCCAGACCCGGATCATGGACATCGTGGGCGACGCCCCGACGATGGCCTCGGCGGCGATCCAGTCCGCCTCGAACGTCGCGAACTCGCTCGGCGCGTGGCTCGGCGGGATCGTCATCGCGGCCGGGTTCGGGCTGCTCGCGCCCGCCCTCGTCGGGGCCGTGCTCGCCGTCGCCGGGCTGGCCGTGCTGGTGGTGAGCGGCGGGCTGCAGGTGCACGCCCGTCGGGAGGCGCGGCGGGGCGCTCCGGTGCCCGTTCCGGCCTGACGGGTCAGTCGGACGTCCTGCGGCCCGGTCCCTCCGGGCGACGCCCGTCCGACCCGCGCATCGGGCGGGCGCTGGTGGGGTGGGACGACGACCGCGCGGGCGTCGAGGTCCGGGACGGGCTCGACGGGCTCGACGGGCTCGACGACCGCGACGGGGTGGAGGTCGACGTCCCGGTCGGGCCGGCGGACGCCACGGGCGTGCGCGTCGGCGCGCCGGAGGTGGTCCTCGTCGGGGTCATCGGAAGCGTCGTCGGAGGGATCGGCGGCGCCGTCGGAGCAGGGGTCGTGGTCGGCAGCGACGTGCCCGGGACGGTGGTGCCGGGGAGGGACGGCAGGGTCGGTACCGGCAGGCTCGGCGTGGTCGTGACCGGGAGGTGGGGCACGCCCGGCACGGGCAGGTTCGGGAGGGGAGCCACCGGCAGGTCCACGGCGGGAAGGTGCACGGCGGGCAGGCGCTCGGCGGGCAGGTGCACGGCGGGGCGATCCAGCCAGGGCACGAGACGGCCGAGGTCGGCGATGGGCTCGAGGGTCGTCCACACCGTGCGCACCACCGGTGTGGCGGCCACCGTGCGCGTGGCCGCCGGGGCGGGGACGAGGACGACGGGTGCGACCGGACCGGTGTCCGGCGCCGGCCCGTCCGGGTGGGCGCCTGCGCCGGGCCCGACGACTCGGGGTACGTCCCCGGGCGGAAGGGCCCGGGGCTGCTCGGGCGCGGCCGGGAGGGAGCCGCCTCCGGCGAGCACCGTGACGGCCCAGGCGGTACTGCCCACGGTGAGGGCCGCGAGTGCGGCGTGGGCCAGGGGGAAGCGGGGCGGCGGGGCGGGGGCGCGGTGTGACCCGCCGGGTCCACGGCGCCGCACCAGGAGGACGCCTGCGGCCATCGTGAGGACGACGAGCACACCGATGGTGATCGAAGCGGCGCTGCTCATCACTCCATCGTGCATGCTCCTGTGACGGGTGGGGTCGGAGTGTCCGATGGGGCACGATGGAATCGCCCACGACGTGGCGACGATCGCCCCTCGGTCAGGACGCGGACCACCCGGACCACCGGGCGACGGCCACCTCGATGACCGGACCCTGCGGGGGATCCGCCGCGTGCTGCGGGTAGCGCGCCCCCAGCAGCGGAAGGGCCTCGCCGAGGAGGTCCTCCCGCACGGAGGCCCTCCCGTCGGCACGCACCCACCAGAGCGCGGACCAGTCGTCGGAGTACACGTCGACGAGCAGCGACACCGTCGGGTTCGCCTCGATGTTGCGCAGCCGGCGCAGGTCGCGGGTCCGCTTGGGCTTCTGGTCGATCGCGATCAGCACCCGGTCGTCCACCACCGCGAACACCACGGGCACGAGGTGGGGCTCGCCGGTCGCGGAGGCCGTCCCGAGCCGGGCGACGCGCGCGGCGGCGAACCGTGCGCGCGCGTCGTCCGGCCCGAGCGTGGGCATCAGTGCTGCCGGACCAGCGGCGTGAGCTCGTCGAGCTCCTTCAGCACGGTGTCGCGGTCGGCGCTGGAGACGCCGTAGATCACGCGGTCGAGCCCGGCGCGGTGGTAGCCGTCGAGGGCCTCCTGCGAGGTCTCGGCGCCGAACAGCGACATCGGGATGCGGCCGCGCCCGGCGTCGGCGGCACGCTGCTGGAGCTTCTCGGCGCGCTCGATGAACTCGTCGACGTTGTCGGGGCCCACGCGCTGCGGCAGCCACTCGTCGCCGAAATCGAGGATGCGGTCCTCGACGGTCGGGCCCATGCCGCCGACGATCACCGGCGGGTGGGGGGACGTGGTCGGCTTCGGCCAGGCCCAGGAGGTCTCGAAGTGGACGAACTCGCCGTCGTAGGAGGCCTCCTCCTGCGTCCACAGCGCCTTCATGGCGTGCACCTGCTCGCCGAGGAGGCGCATGCGGGTCTTCGGGTTCGTCCCGTGGTCGGCCATCTCCTCGCGGTTCCAGCCGCCGCCGATCCCGAAGAGGAACCGGCCGCCGGAGAGCCGGTCGAGCGAGGCGACCTCCTTCGCGGTGTGGATGGTGTCGCGCTGGATGAGCAGGCAGATGCCGGTGGCGACCTTCAGCGTCGTCGTCGCGGCGGCCGCGAAGGAGAGGGCGACGAACGGGTCGTAGGTGTGGACGTACATCCGGGGCAGGTCGCCGCCACCCGGGTACGGCGACCGCCGCGAGACCGGGATGTGGGAGTGCTCGGGGAACCACAGCGAGTCGAACCCGCGGTCCTCGACCTCCTTGGCCAGCGTGGCCGGGTCGATCGCGTAGTCGGTCGGGAACATCATGATGCCGTGTTGCACGTTCGGGGGCTTCCCCCCGTGACGATCACCCATGCGGCACGTCATCATGCGCGTCGTGTCGTGGGAAGAAACGCTCACCGAGCAGGAGAAGCGGCGTGCCCGGGAGCAGCTCGAGCAGCTGCTGGAACGGCAGGCCCGGATGGGGCACGCCGACGTCGTCACCTACTACCCGCCCGAGGCGATCGCCCAGCGGGACCTGTTCGCGCTCGCCGGCACCCACGTCGACGGCACGCAGTGGGCGGTGGGCGACTGCGACCACCGGTTCCCGCTGCAGTCGATCTCGAAGGTCTTCACGTACGCGCTCGCCCTGGAGGACAACGGGCGGGAGACGACGCTGACCCGGGTCGGGGTCGAGCCGTCCGGCGACCCGTTCAACGCGCTGGAGTTCGACCAGGTCCACCGCCGCCCGCACAACCCGATGGTCAACGCCGGGGCCCTGGTCGCCGCGGACATCATCGGGGGCGCCGACGTCGACGAGAAGGTCGGCCGTCTCCTCGAGCGGATGCGGATCTACGCGGGGAACCCGCACCTCGAGGTCGACGAGGACCTCCTCGACGCGATGATGGTCGACGCCGACCGCAACCTCGGCATCAGCTACTACATGCGCTCGCTCGGGATGCTCGTCGGTGAGGTGGAGGAGATCCTGCGGGTCTACCTGGCGGCCTGCTCGGTGCACGTCACGACGGCGGAGCTCTCCGAGATGGGCGCGACGCTCGCCAACGGTGGGGTCAACCCGCGGACGGGGGAGCGGGCGATGCCGCGCACCTACGTCCGCGACGTCATCGGTGTGATGTTCACGTGCGGCATGTACGACGCCGCCGGTCAGTGGGCCAACGACGTGGGGATCCCGGCGAAGAGCGGCGTGTCCGGCGGGATCATGGCGGCGATCCCGAACCAGGTGGGGATGGCGGTGTTCTCCCCGGGCCTGGACATGCACGGCAACTCGGTGCGCGGGATCAACGTGTTCCGCGAGCTCTCCGACCGCTTCGGGCTGCACATCTTCGCCGACCCCGAGGAGACGCAGCTGGGCCGTCTCGGCGGGCGGGTGTGGCCCGAGCCGGTGCCCGAGCCCGAGCCGGGTGCGCTCGACCCGGAGCCGCGGGAGGAACACCACGGGGAGACGGCGGCGCTCGAGAGTTCGGCCCGGGCCTGAGCGCGGCGCACCCACTACGGTCCCGGGGATGGGCATCCTCGACCGCTTCCGTCTCGACGACCGCGTCGCCGTCGTCACCGGCGCCTCCTCGGGGCTCGGCGCGGTGTTCGCGCAGGCGCTCGCGGAGGCGGGCGCCGACGTCGTGCTCGGCGCCCGGCGCACCGACAAGCTCGACGACACGCGGGCGGCGGTCGAGAAGGCGGGTCGGCGGGCCCTCGCGGTGCGGACCGACGTGGCGTCGCCGGAGGACTGCCGGACCCTGATCGACGCCGCGATGGCCGAGTTCGACCGGGTCGACGTGCTGGTGAACAACGCCGGGATCGGCACGGCGGTGCCGGCGCTCAAGGAGACCCCGGAGCAGTTCCGCGAGGTCATCGACGTGAACCTCAACGGCTGCTACTGGATGGCGCAGGCCGCCGCGCGGGTGATGGGGGAGGGCAGCTCCATCGTCAACATCTCCTCGGTGCTCGGGATGACGACGGCGGGTCTGCCGCAGGCCGCCTACTCGGCCTCGAAGGCGGGCCTGATCGGCCTGACCCGCGACCTCGCCCAGCAGTGGACGCCGCGCCGGGGCATCCGCGTGAACGCGATCGCGCCCGGGTTCTTCACCTCCGAGATGACCGACTCCTACCAGGACGGCTACCTCGACGCGCAGCTCCCGCGCATCCTCGCCCGCCGCATCGGCGACCCGGAGGAGCTCGCGACGGCCCTGATCTTCCTGGTCTCCGACGCCGGGTCCTACTGCACCGGGATCACCCTGCCGGTCGAGGGCGGGCTGCTCACGAGCTGACACGACCCAGGTCCCTGGACGCGACCGGGGACCGGACGGTGGGATCGGCGGGGTGAGCTGGGACCCCGAACTGGCCGCGGCCCTGCCCGCGCTGCCCGACCTGCACATCGCCGACCTCGACGTCGCCCGTGCCCGGGTGCGCGAGGTCGCCGCCCGGACTCCGCCGCCGCCCCCGGGCGCCGTCGTCGAGGAGCGGGTGCCCGGGGTCGACGGTCCGGTGCGGGTCCTCGTCGCGCACCCGCCGGTCCCGACGACGGGTCCGGTCCCCGGTGTGCTCGTGCTGCACGGAGGCGGGTTCGTCATGGGGTCCGCGGACATGTCCGCGACGCTCGCGGCCGACCTCGCGGCCGCGTTGGCCGCCGTCGTCGTGGTCCCGGACTACCGGCTCGCGCCGGAGCACCCCTACCCGGCCGCGCTCGACGACTGCGCCGCCGCCCTCGCGTGGCTGGCGGCGCGACCCGACGTCGACCCGGCCCGCGTCGCCCTGCACGGCATGAGCGCCGGCGGCGGGCTCGCGGCGGCGCTGACCCTCCGGATCCGCGACCGGGGCGGCCCGGCCGTGTGCTTCCAGGTCCTCGACGCCCCCGAGGTCGACGACCGCCTCGACACCCCGTCGATGCGCGCGTTCACCGACACCCCGCTGTGGAGCCAGCCGGACGCCGAGCGGAGCTGGGTGCACTACCTGCGGACCGTGGACGGTGACGTGCCGGCCTACGCCGCGCCCGCGCGGGCGACGGATCTCGCGAACCTGCCCCCGGCCTACGTCGTGGTCTACGAGAACGACCCCCTGCGCGACGAGGGCCTCGCCTACGCCTCCGGGCTGCTCGCCGCCGGGGTCGGGGTCGAACTGCACCTGTTCCCCGGCACGTTCCACCGGTCGGTGATCCTCGCCGGCGCCGCCGTCTCGCAGCGGCAGGCCGCGGAGACGGTCGCGGTGCTGCGGCGGGCGCTCACGCCGTCGGTACCCGGAGCGCCCCCGGCAGCGTCGTCGCCGCCTCCAGCAGGCTCGGCCCGTACCAGGTGAGCAACCGGCCGCTGACCAGCGCGGCGGGGACGTCGAACGCCTCCGGCCCGTCGTCGGCGGTGAAGCGGTAGGGCTCGTCGGGGAGGACGACGAGGTCGTGCGCGGGCAGGTCGGCGGGGTCGAAGCGCGGATAGCGTTCCGCGGTGGGCCCGCCGTCGGCGAGGACGTTGTCGATCCCGAGCCGGTCGAGCAGCGCGCCCGCGAACGTGTCGGCGCCGACCGCCATCCACGGCCGCCGCCAGATCGGCACGATCGCGGTCCGGCGTTCCCCGTCGGGCACCGGCTCGATCTCCGACCAGGCCTTCTCCGCGCCCTCGAGCCAGGCGGGGCGCTCGAGCCCGCACGCGGCGAGCATCCCGTCGAGGCTGGAGAACGCGCCGTCGACGGTGCGGACGTCGGTGACGTACACCGCGATCCCGCGCTCGCGCAGCTGCGCGATGTGCTCCGGCTTGTTCTCCTCCTCGTTCGCGACGACGAGGTCGGGCGCCAGCGCGACGATCGCGTCCAGGTCCGGGTTCTTCGTGCCTCGGATGCGCGCCGGCGGGGTGACGACGACGTCGTCGAGGTCGGTCGGGTGGGTGCACCAGTCGGTGACGCCGACGAGCAGGTGCGGGTCGGACACCCCGATCGCCTCGGTGAGGGAGGGGACGAGGCTGACGACGCGGCGGACCGTGTCGGGCACCGCCACGGTCGTCCCCTGGTCGTCGATCGGCGTGGCGCTCATGCTCACCAGTCTGCCGGGTGTCCCTGCACGGTGGCCCCGCTCACCCGGTACCGTGCGTACCTCACACTTCCGGGAGGTGCGATGGACCGCTGGGCGTCCGGGATCGACACGGCGTGGTTGCAGCTCGAGCAGGAGACCAACCGGATGGTCGTCCACGGGCTGTTGTTCTGTGACGGACCGATCGACCTCGAGGAGCTGCGGACCCGCGTCCGCGAGCGCTGGGTCGACGTGTATCCGGGGTTCCGGCAGCGCCCCACGTGGCCGACCGGCCCGATCGGGCCGGCCCGCTGGGTGGACGCGCCGCCGGACCTCACCCGGCACGTGACGACCATGGCGCTCCCCGCGCCGGGGGACGACCACGCGCTGGCCCGGCGGATCGGCGAGCTGATGTCGACGCCGCTGCCCACCGACCGGCCCTGGTGGCGGATGGAGGCGATCACCGGGTACGAGGGCACCGCCGTGCACGTCGCGATCCACCACGGCCTCGCCGACGGCGTCGCGCTGAGCCACCTGTTCCACGCCCTGGCCGACCCGGTGTCCGACCCACGCACCCCGGCCGTCTACGTCGATCCGCCGCAGGAGGTGCAGCCGGTCCACGACCTCCGGCTCTTCCGCCGCGAGGTGCGGGACCGGGCGTCCGCGCTGTGGGCGACGATCAAGCGGTCGGGCACGCCCGAGGGCGCCGCGGAGCTCGGGGCGACCGGCCGGGCCATCAAGAACTCGGCGTGGCTGCTGGCGAGCCCCCCGCGGGAGAAGCCGTCACCGCTGCAGGGCCGACCCGGCGTCGCGAAGGGCGCCCGGTGGACCGGGGACGTGCCGCTCGACGTCGTGAAGGCGGCCGGGAAGGCCGCGGGCGGCAGCGTCAACGACGTGCTGTGCGCGGCGATCGCGGGGGCCCTGCGGACCCACCTGGGCGACGACGTGCCCCGGTTGCGCGCGGTGATGCCGACGAACCTGCGGCCGCTCGACCGGCCGATCTCCGCCGAGCTCGGCAACGAGTTCGGGCTGGTCCTGCCGCCGTTGCCCACCGACGAGCCCGACCGCGCCAGGCGCATCGACCGGATGCACCGGTCGATGGCGACGATCAAGCGGACCAACCAGGCGCTGGCGAGCTTCACCGGCATCGCGGCGGCCGGGCTGGGGACGCCGTCGCACACGCAGAACCTGGTCGCCCGCTACGCCCGGGCCGGATCGCTGATCATCTCGAACGTGCCCGGCCCGCTGGAGGAGCTGACGATCGGCTCCGTCCGCGTCCGCGACGTGATGTTCTGGGTGCCGTGCTCGGCCCGCCTCGGCCTCGGCGTCTCGGTGCTCTCCTACGCCGGCCGCGTGCGTCTCGGGATCGACGCCGACCTGGGGCTCATCGGCGGCCACGAGGGCCTGGACCGGTTCGTCGAGGCGCTGGAGGTGGAGCTCCGCTCCCTGTGAGTACTTCTCCGTGCTGGAGCACGGAAAAGTACTCACGGGGCCGGAGGCCACCTAGAACTCCGTCACCCCGGCATCCGGCGCCAGTTCGTGCGCCGTGATGTAGCGGGACTCGTCCGAGGCGAGGAACAGCACGGTCTGGGCGACGTCCTCCGGGAGCGTCATGTCCACCGGCAGCAGGTTGGTGAACATCCCCCGCGGGCGCGGGTTCTCGGCCATCGCCTCGCCGAGGGCGGTCGTCATCGCCTCCCCGGTCATGCCGGTGGCCACGCCCGTGGGGTGCACGCTGTTGACGCGGATCGAGTGCTGCGCGAGCTCCGCGGCGAACGCCTTCGCCATCCCGCGGACGGCCCACTTGCTCGCGGTGTAGGGGACCATGTACGGCTGCACCTTCATGCCCGCCGCCGAGCTGATGACGATCACCGAGCCGCCGCCCGCGGCGACGAGGTGCGGTGCACCGACCATGATCGTGTTCCAGGTGCCGGTCACGTTGACGTCGAGGGTGTCGCGGAAGATCTCCGGGGTGACCCGGTGCCAGCTGCGGGGGATGCAGATGCCCGCGTTCGCCACGACGACGTCGAGCCGCCCCAGCGTCGTCACGGCGTCGTCGACCACGGTCCGCAGCCCGTCGAGGTCCCGGACGTCGACCCGGCCCGCCACCGCCCGCCGCCCGGTCTTCTCGACCAGGGCCACGGTCTCGTCGAGCTCGGCCGGCGTCGCCGAGGCGTAGTCGACCCCGGGCAGCGGCCCGCAGACGTCGACCACGATCACGTCGGCGCCCTCCTCGGCGAGCCGGACCGCGTCGGCCCGCCCCTGCCCCCGCGCCGCGCCCGTGACCAGCGCGACCTTCCCCGCGACCCGTCCGGTCATGTCGCTCCGCCTCTCGACGGCGCCCGATCCCACGATTGATGGCGCCTGCTGCCACGAAAGATACCCTGGATGGGTCGGCCCGGGAGGAGTCGCCGTGCTCGGGCGCCCGCGGTTGCTAGTTGTACTGACCGAACACGTTGGTTGAACCGGTGTGACGACACGGTCTGAATGATCTTGAGGGGAGGACCTCTCGGGAGTGCTGTGGAGCTGTCTGACGGCACCCATCACCACCGGGAGGTCCTCCGTGGCCCACGCTAACGCGGCACTGACCCCGCGCAGCCGATTGAAGCTCGCGCGTCTGATCGTCGAGCAGAACTGGCCGATCGCCGCGGCCGCGATCCGCTTCCAAGTCTCCTGGCCGACCGCGAAACGCTGGTCGCAGCG
>NZ_KB903219.1 GCF_000379625.1 Actinomycetospora chiangmaiensis DSM 45062
CCGTCGAGCAGCTCGCCGTCCGGGCCGTTCAGCGACTCCCGCACCCCGGCGTAGGTCAGGGCGTCGAGGGCGACGATCCGGTCACCCGGGTGGACGGACCGCCAGTAGCGGACGAAGTTCGACCCGATGAAACCGGCTGCACCGGTGACGAGGACGGTGGACACTCGGTTCTCCTGAGGACATCCGGCGAGTTCGGGCGTACCCGAACCTAACCGACCGTGCTCGACGGCCGGTCGGGCCGGTGCGGCACCCTGGTGGCCGTTGGTCTCCGACACACCACCCACGAGGACGGCATGCACGACGCACGGACGTTGATCGAGCTCGGCGACGAGGCGGTCCGCCGCCTCGCGCGGCGCGGGTACACCCTGGACCTCGCGGGCCTCGAGGCGATGTCCGCGCGGCGCAACTCCTCGATCGCCCGCACCGACGACCTGCGGGCCGAGGCGAAGCGGGTCGCCGCCGAGGTCGGCCGGGTCGCCCGGGAGAGCAAGGGCCAGGGCGAGGAGGTCGAGAAGCTCAAGACCCGCGCCCGCGAGATCAAGGACGAGATCCGCGCGGCCGAGGCGGAGACCGAGGCGGCCGAGGCGGCGCTGCGCGAGGTCCTGCTCGCGATCCCCAACCTCCCCGACGACGACACCCCGGACGGGGACTCCGACGCCGACGCCGTCGAGGTGCGCCGGTGGGGCACGCCCCCGGAGTTCGGCTTCGACGTCCGCGACCACGTGGACCTCGGCGAGGCCATGGGCATCCTCGACTTCGGGCGGGCCGCCAAGCTCTCGGGCGCACGCTTCAGCGTCGCGAAGGGTCCGGGTGCGGTCCTGGAGCGGGCCCTCGCCACCTTCTTCCTGACGATGCACACGGCGCGCCACGGCTACACCGAGTTCTCGGTGCCCTACCTGGTCACCCGCGAGACGATGACGGGCACCGGTCAGCTCCCCAAGTTCGAGGAGGACCTGTTCCGGACGGGGACCGCCGACCGGAGCCTCTACCTCATCCCGACGGCCGAGGTCCCGCTCACCAACCTCCACGCCGGCGAGATGCTCGACGCCGACGCGCTGCCCCTGGCCTACACCGCGCACACGCCGTGCTTCCGCTCCGAGGCGGGCAGCTACGGCCGCGACACCCGGGGGCTGCTGCGCCTGCACCAGTTCGCCAAGGTCGAGATGGTGCGGTTCTGCCGCGAGGAGGAGTCGGGCACCGAGCTGGAGCTCATGGTGTCGCACGCCGAGAACTGCCTGCAGGCGCTCGGGCTGGCCTACCGCGTGGTGCGCCTCGCCGCGGGCGACATGGGGTTCGCGGCCCGGACCACCTACGACCTCGAGGTCTGGCTGCCCAGCCAGGGCACCTTCCGCGAGATCTCCTCCTGCTCGGACTGCGGCACCTTCCAGTCGCGGCGCGCCGCGATCCGGGCCAAGGACGCCCAGGGCGGCCGTGCCCAGGTCGCGACCCTCAACGGCTCGGGGCTGCCGATCGGGCGCTCGCTCGCCGCCCTGCTCGAGCAGTACCAGGCCGAGGACGGGTCGGTGACGGTCCCGGAGGTCCTGCACCCCTACACCGGGTTCCGCCGCATCCTCGCGGACGGCACCACGGAGTAGGTCGCAGGAGGGCTCAGCGGCGGACGGCGGCCAGCTGCGAGGCCTGGCCGACCATCCGGCCCGTCGCGTCCCAGACCCGGCAGCTCTCGTGCATGCGGTCGCCCACCAGGTGGTCGAGCCACTGCGTGATCCGCAGCGGGCCGGGGGCCGGCAACGCGTGCACGTGGGCGGTCAGCGACATCGTCGGCGACCAGCCGTAGATGCCCAGGTCGAAGCAGGCCGGCGGCAGGATGTCCAGCGCCACCAGCAGGCCGACGGGGGACCAGGGCTCGCGGGTGTCGAGTTCCGCCCACCCCGTGAGCCGGCCCTCCCCCGACGGCCGGCCCGCCAGGAAACCCGTGGACGACGGCTGCAGGCGCGTGTCGACCACCCGCATGATCGGGAGCCCGCCGCGCCCGTCGTCGGTGTTCTCCGGCCGCCGCTCGCAGTCGTCGAACGGTGTCACCGCGATCGGGGCGGGGGAGACGTCGCCGTCGAGCGGGGTCGGGTCCGGGGTGCGGCCGAGCACCATCGCGGCCTCGACGCAGGGCCGGTCCTCCTGGCGCAGCAGCACCCGTACCTGCGTGGCGCCGCGGCCCCGGCGCAGGACCGTGACGTCCACGTCGGCCGGCCCGGGATCGGGGGCGCGCAGGAACGTCCCCGTGACCGCCTGCGGGAAGCCGTGGCCCTCCGACCCCCTGTCGGCGTGCTCAGTTGCCTGGTCGGGAGAGAGTTCGTCCACGGCGGCCTGCGCGAGGACCGCGAGCAGGTAGCCGCCGTGGAGCTTGGGGCCGATGCCCCACTGCTCGTCGAGCACGAGCGAGCGGTGGCCCGCCTCCCCGGTGGGCGAGGAGGCGACCGCCTTGACGAGGTCGAGCATCAGACCCGCGGGGGACGCGGTGCGTCCGGGTCGGGTGCGGTGTGCGGCGGCGCGGGGTCGCCGGCGGTGGCCCCGGGGCCGGCCGGGCCGCTGAACCCGTCCGGGCCCGCCGGTGGCGCGCTCGCGGGCGGCGGCGGGGTGGCCGCCCCGCCCGGTGCCGGGTCGCCGGCGGTGGCGCCGGGGGCGTGCGGCTCCCCGGAGGCCGGGGTGTTCGGAGCACCCTGGCTCGCGACCCAGCCCACGCCCTCGTCGACCTTGGCCTGGGCCTTGTCGATCTGGTCGTGGTACTTGCCGCCGGTCTTCTCGTCGACCCAGCGGGCGGCCTTGCCGAGTACGCCGGAGATCGTGTCCTGGTTCTCGGACACCTTCTGGCTGACGGTGTCGCGCAGGTCGGACGCCATCTGCTTGCCCTGCCGGGCCAGCTCGTCGCGGTCCATGGGTTCCTCATTCGTCGAACGGCCGCCGTCTCCTGTCGACCCTCCGGCGACCCGGGCGTCGAGTCTAGCCAGCCGGGGAAGCCGGAACACGCAGTCACGAGACGGTCACACCCAGGTCATCACCGGGTCGCGAGTGGCTCCGGTGACGGGGTGCCGACATCGCGCGTGGACGGACACGGCACCATGGGACCCCGGGCGCCCGGCACGGTCACGTGCCCGGACGCGGAGCGGGTGCGGGGGATCCCGGCCTGAGCAGGGGTGACGACGAGGAGGCACGCGGGCGGTGAGTTCGACGGAGGCGGGACCCCCGTCCACCGTGGGTGCGGGCCGGTACACCCTGGGCGACCTCATCGGTCGCGGTGGCGCGGCAGAGGTCTACCGCGCCCGCGACGAGCTGCTCGGTCGCGACGTCGCGGTGAAGCTGTTCCCGGCCGGCGTCGGTGAGGCCGACGAGTCCCGGCGCCAGCGCGAGGTCCAGACGCTCGCGGGGATGAACCACCCCGGCCTGGTGACGATCTACGACGTCGGCGCCGAGGGCAGCCGCGCGTACTTCGTCATGCAGCTCATCGAGGGCGAGTCGCTCGCGGACCGGATCCGCTCCGGCCCGTTGCGGCCCGGCGACGTCGTCGCCCTGGGCGCGGCCCTCGGCGACGCGCTGACCTACGTGCACCGCCACGGCGTCGTGCACCGCGACATCAAGCCGGGCAACGTGCTGCTCGACACCGAGGGCCGTCCGCACCTGTCCGACTTCGGGATCGCCGTCCTCGCCGACGCCACCAACATCACCGCCACCGGCATGGTGATCGGCACCGCGTCGTACCTCTCCCCGGAGCAGGTCCGCGGCCAGCCGGTCGGCCCGGCGTCCGACGTCTACGCGCTCGGGCTGGTCCTGCTCGAGTGCATCACCGCGCGGCGCGAGTACCCGGGCAACGCCCTCGAGGCGGCCGTGGCCCGGCTGCACCGTCCGCCGGACGTCCCGACGGACCTCCCGCCCGCCCTGTACGGGCTGCTCGTGGCGATGACCCGCGACGAGCCCGCCGAGCGGCCCACCACCGAGCAGGTGGTCGGGGAGCTGCGGGCCATCTCCCGCGAGGCCGGGATGGACGCGGAGACCGTGCTCGCGCCCGCCCCGACGACCGGCACGGGCGCCACCTACGCGATGGGCCCGCCCCTCGCGCCGCCGGGCACCGGCGCCACCTACGCCATGAACCAGGGGGCCCCGCCCGGGTACGACCCGTACGGCGCCACCCAGCGCGTCGGCACCCCGCCCGGCGGCTACCCGCCGTACGGGTACGCCGCGGACGGGCGCACCGCCGTCGTCGGCCCGGGCACCATGACGGGCGGCCCCTACGCCCCCGCGGCGCCGCGACGGACGGCACGGGGTCCGATCATCGCCGCGATCGTCGCGGTGCTGCTCGTCGCGGCCGGGGTCGGCGCGTACGCGCTGTTCGGCAACCGCTCCACCGAGCTGCCCGCCCCGGCGCCCACGTCGGTCCCGGCGCCGGTGCTGACGACCACCACGACGACCACCGAGGCCGAGACCTCCACCCGACGCCGGACCACCACGACGGTGCCGCCGACGACGGTCGCTCCCCCGCCGGTGACCACTACGGTCGCGCCGCCGCCTCCGGTGACCACCACCGAACCGCCCACCACGACGACGACCACCCCGGCGGCCGCCGGCGGTGGCAACGCCGGCGGCGCTGGCGGTGGCGGTGGCGTCGTCCCCGGCCAGTTCCGCGGCGGTCAGGGGCAGGGCAACTAGCGCGGGGTCTGCCGCGCCAGTGCGACGTCGGGCAGGTCCGACGCGGGCCGGGCCTGCATGGGGTGCACCTCATGGTTCGGGCCGCCTCGCCCACTTCGCGAGCCTGACGTCCGGTAGGTCCGACGGGCGCGGGCGTTGCGTGGTGTGCACCTCGCAGCGCCGACCGGACGGTCCCGACGGCGGGTTGGACCACCACCCGCCGTCGGGAAGGCGCTACTGGTGCAGCCGCCGGAAGAGCGGCGCGCGGCCGGCGGGCTGCTCGACGACCCCGGTCGCGGGGAGGGCCGGGATGTCGAGGGTGACCGGCTCGCCGACCGTAAGGGTGAGGGCCTCGTCGTGGTGGCGCAGGTCGAGGTCCTCCTCGGAGGTGGCGGACATGCCGGCGGGACCGCTCCCCCTCGTGGGCGCCTCCAGGGTGTAGGTCGCCTGTCCGTGGCCGATCTCGACGTGGACGGACCGCCCGCGCCAGAGCACCCGGAACCGCAGGCCGGACACCGCCGAGGGCAGCCGCGGGGCGAAGGTCAGCGACCCGTTGTGCGAGCGCATCCCGCCGAGGCCCTGGATGATCGCCGTCCAGCTGCTGGCCGTGGCCGCGAGGTGGATGCCGTCGCGGACGTTGTTCTCCAGGTCGGCGAGGTCCATCTGGACGGACTCGCAGAGGTAGTCGTAGGCCAGGTCGAGGTGGCCGGTCTCGGCGGCCATCACCGCGAGGGTGCCGGGGGAGAGCGACGAGTCGCGGACGGTGATGCGCTCGTAGTAGGCGAAGTTCGCGACCTTCTGCTCCGGGGTGAACGCGTCCGGGCACTGGACCATGGCGAGGACGAGGTCGGGCTGCTTGACGACCTGCTTGCGGTACAGGTCGAAGTACGGGTAGTTCAGCAGCAGCGGGTAGGCGTCCTCGGGTGTGTTCTCGAAGTCCCAGAACGCGTGCGAGGTGAAGCCCTCGGCCTGCTGGTGGACGCCGAGCTTCTCGTCGTAGGGGATCACCATCGCGGTGGCGGCGGCCCGCCAGCTCGCGATCTCCTCGCTGTGCACGCCGAGCCGCTCGGCCTCGCGCGGGTGGCGGACGCAGACGTCGGCCGCGCCGCGCAGGTTCCGCTGCGCCATGAGGTTCGTGTAGACGTTGTTGTCCGCGACCGCGGAGTACTCGTCGGGCCCGGTGACGCCGTCGATGCGGAAGTTGGACGCCGAGTCGTGGTGGCCGAGCGAGCGCCACAGCCGGGCGGTGCCGACGAGCAGGTCGACCCCGACCTCGCGCTCGAAGTCGGTGTCGGCGGTCGCCGAGACGTAGCGGAGCACGGCGTCGGCGATGTCGGCGTTGACGTGGAACGCGGCGGTGCCCGCGGGCCAGTACCCCGAGCACTCCTCGCCGCGGATCGTCCGCCAGGCGAACGCCGCGCCCTCGAGCCCGAGCGTCGCGGCGTGCGCGGTGGCGATGTCGAGGGTCGAGTGCCGCCAGCGGAGGGCGTCGGCCGCCACCCGCGGGTTGGTGTGCATGAAGACCGGGAGCACGAACGTCTCGCAGTCCCAGAAGCTGTGGCCGTCGTAGCCCTGCCCGGTCAGCCCCTTCGCGCCGATCGCGCGCTTCTCCGCGCGGGAGCCGGCCTGCAGCACGTGGAACAGCGAGAAGCGGATGGCCTGCTGCAGCCGCGGGTCGCCGTCGATCTCGATGTCGGCGCGCGCCCAGAACGCGTCCAGGTACTCCCGCTGCGCCGCCACCAGGCCGTCCCAGCCGGTGTAGAGCGACGCGTCCAGGGCGGCCTCGACCTGGTCGACGATCGCGGGCTGGGAGCGCGTGCTCGACCAGCCGTAGGCCAGGTACTTGACGATGCGCAGCGACTGCCCCGGCTTGAGGCGGCAGATCACGGTGGTCCGCCCGACGTTCTTCGAGCAGGAACTCTCCACCTGCACGTCGTCGGGCCCGAAGACCTGGTGCTCCATCGCCGCGCCGACGCGCAGCTCGGACCGCTTGGTCTGGTGCGTCATCCGCGCGCCGTAGGTCGAGTGCGAGTTGTGCTCCGGCGCGAGCGGCTTGGTCAGCGCGGCGGCCACCCGCGGGTCGCCGGTGATCTCCGGCATCTGCTCGTTGGCGAACAGCTCGGACTGGATCACCAGGAGCGCGTCGCTGCCGGAGTCCTCGGGGATCTTCACCTCGTAGGAGATGGCGGCGACCGCCCGCTGCGAGAAGCTGACCAGCCGCTGCGAGGTGACGTCGACGCGCTGCCCGTTCGGTGAGGTCCACTCGACGTGCCGGGTGAGCAGGCCGCTGCGCATGTCGAGGGTGCGCTGGTGGTCGTGCACCTGGCCGTAGCGCACGTCGAGGGGCTCGTCGTCGACCAGCAGCCGGATCAGCTTGCCGTTTGGCACGTTGACCAGCGTCTGGTTCTCCTCCGGGAACCCGAAGCCGCCCTCGGCGTGCGGCATCGGCCGGGACTCGAAGAACGAGTTGAGGTACGTGCCGGGCATCCGGTGCGGCTCGCCCTCGTCGAGGTTGCCGCGCATCCCGACGTGCCCGTTGGCGAGGGCGAACAACGACTCGGTCGCGCCGAGGAGGTCGACGTCGAGCTCGGGCTCGTGCACGCACCAGGGGTCGACCGTGAACACGTTCGAGATCACCCGGGGACTGTAACCATTCCGAAGGGGCTTCAGACCTCGGCCGTTCGGTCAAGATGACTCCCATGGCGGCTCTCGGCTCGGTGCACCGCGCCCTGCGGGTGCTCGAGGTGGTCGCGGAGGCCGGCGACGGCATCACCGCGAAGGCTGTGGCCCGGCGGCTCGAGTACAACCTCTCGACCACCTACCACCTGCTCACGAGCCTGGTGGCGGACGGCTACCTGGTGCGGCTCGAACCGGCGCGCGGCTTCGGGCTCGGCCCCAAGCTGCCCGCGCTGAACGACCGGCTGCGCTCCCAGCTGCCGATCCCGCCCGGCCTCGGCGCCACCCTGCGCGAGGCCCACGCCCTCGCCGGCGCCGCGGTCCTCTACGCCGCCTTCCGCGACGCGGACGTCGTCGTCGTCGACGTCGACGACTGCCCCGCGCACCCCGTCCCCACGATCTCGACGTGGCGCGGCGCGCTGCACGCGACCGCCGTCGGGAAGCTGCTGCTCGCGGACCTGTCGTCCCCGCGCCTCACCGAGGTCCTCGCCCGCGACGGCCAGCGTCGCCACGCCCACCGGACCATCCTCGATCCCGACGAGCTCGACTGGGAGCTCGACCAGGTCCGTCGTCGGGACCTCGCGCTGGACCGCAGCGAGTTCCACGAGCGGCTGGCGTGCATGGCGGCGCCGGTCCGGCGTCCCCTTCCCGACGGCGGGCGCGGCGAGCTGGTCGGCGCGGTGTCGGTGGCGGTCCCGGTGGTCCCCGCCGGCGGCCCGGGCAGCCTCTTCGACCGCCGGGCCCGCATGGAGCGGGCGGTGCGGGGCGCGGCGGACCGGGCGGCGTCCGCGTTCGAGGACGAGGTTTCCGTCAGGTGGGACCGGGGCTGATCACACCCGTCGTCATGCGGTGAGCTGTGCGCATGCCCGCACGTGACCTCGCACCGTTCCGCGCCGACCACGTCGGCAGCCTCCTGCGACCGCCGGCCCTGCTCGAGGCCCGGGGCGCGCACGCCGAGGGGCGGCTCGACGACGCCGGGCTGCGCGCGGCCGAGGACGAGGCGATCCGCGACGTCGTCGCGATGCAGGAGTCGGTCGGCCTGCAGGCGGCCACCGACGGCGAGTTCCGCCGCTCCTCCTGGCACATGGACTTCCTCTACCAGCTCGACGGCGTGTCCTCCTCGAAGGACTCCTCGGTCGAGGTGGCCTTCCGCAACGCGTCCGGGGACCTGACGTTCGCGGCGATGTCCCTGGTGATCGACCAGCGGATCGGGCTCTCCACCACCATCTTCGGCGACGCGTTCTCGATGCTGGCCTCGACCGTGACGTCCGCGGTGCCGAAGCTGACGATCCCCTCGCCGTCGATGCTGCACTACCGACTCGGCGGCGCCCCGGTGCACGAGGGCTCGCCGTACTCCGACCCCGACGAGTTCTGGGCCGACCTCGCCGCGGCGTACCACGCCGAGGTCTCGCGCCTCTACGACGCCGGCGTGCGCTACCTGCAGCTCGACGACACCTCGCTCGCCTACCTGAACGACCCGGCCCAGCGCGACTCGATGGCCGCCCGCGGCGAGGACGCCGACCACATGCACGAGCGCTACGTCGACACGATCAACCTGGCGCTGCGCGACCGGCCGTCGGACCTGCGCGTCACCACGCACATGTGCCGCGGCAACTACCGCTCCTCCTGGGCGGCCGAGGGCGGCTACGACCACGTTGCCGAGAAGGTCTTCGGCGGCCTCGAGATCGACGGCTTCTTCTGCGAGTACGACGACGCCCGCTCCGGCGACTTCTCGCCGCTGCGCTACCTGCCCCGCGGTGATCAGCAGATCGTCCTGGGCCTGGTGACCACGAAGTCCGGCGAGCTGGAGGAGCCCGACACCCTCAAGCGCCGGATCGAGGAGGCCACCAAGTACGTCCCGCTCGAGCAGCTCTGCCTCTCCCCGCAGTGCGGCTTCTCCTCGACCGTGGAGGGCAACGCGCTCTCCTACGAGCAGGAGGTGGCCAAGCTCGAGCTGGTCGTCTCGGTCGCGCAGGACGTCTGGGGCTGAGCCCTCGGTCCCGCTCCGCACGCCTGCTGGCTGGTCCGGCCGTCGGCTTCCCGGCGGCCCATACCTGACGAACGGGTCGTTCGTGCAGCTAGATGCCACGAACGCTTCGTTCGTCAGGTCCGGCCGACGCCGAAGCGGCGCCGGCCCGCGTCCGGAGACCCACTCAGGCTGCGTGCGGGATGACGATGATGTCGGGCGTGGGACGCGACTCCGCGAGCCGGTAGTGGGCCCAGAGTTCGGTGAGCACACGGTCGGGTTCACGGCGCACCCGGCGTGGCCGATGGTGTGCCACGACCACGCCCGCGCCGACCATGTCCGCCCGACGGCGGGCGGTGTCGTCCTCGTCGGGAGGATGGAACTCCCAGGAATCCTGCTCCCACGCCAGGCCGACCTCGACGATGTAGCCGTCGGGCCGCGCGAGGAACCGGCCGTTCGGCAGACGCAGCACCGGATTCCACAGCATGGGTGGGAGCCCGCTCCGGGCGTGGAGCTCGCGCCCCCACCCCTCGGCGGCCGACTGGATCCCCTCGGCGATCTCGTCCAACACGTCGCGGACGAGCGCGCTACCCCGCTGGTTGCCGATGTCGAGTTCGGCCCGCAGGCGGTCGACCCGCGTCCGGCGTGCACCCACCGCTTCACCGAGCAGGGCCCGGATCTGGTCTCGGTCGGCGAGGCGCCGCGCCGTGTCGAGCACCGCACGGTCGAACACGGCGAGGACGACACCGCCCCGCTCCACCGTCGGCGGCAGGCGCGCGGTGCGCTCGACCACGAGCCCGGGGAGGCAACGTCGGTGGCGGTCCTCCGGGACGAGCAGGTGGAGCTCGGGCGCCTCGGGGAGACGCCGTAGCCCGTGACGACGGGCCGCCTCGTTCCCCGTCAGCGCGCTACCGTCGCCGCAGTACAGGTGGGCAGCGACGATCTGCTGTTCGCGCGAGAGTGCTCCGCTCTGCAGGGCGACCACTCCGGGGAACGGGCGCAGCCACCGTCCGGAGCGGACCCGGGCCGCGATCGTCTCCCGGCTCAGCCCGGCGGCGACCAGGTCGGCGACCCGAGCCAGTCGCAGCACTGTGACCATCGAGGTCGCGAGGAGGTCGATCGCACTGCGGCGGGGCATGGTCCGACGGTGCGCGACGACCCGCTCGGCGTGCACCCGACCGGCGTCCGCCTGTGGGCACGAGCGGGTAGCGATACCGCTGGGGACAACGTGTTGGTGCAGACGGAGTAGCCGGGACCGGGCACCCGAAGCTGACGAACGGGTCGTTCGTGCACATAGACGCCACGAACGATTCGTTCGTCAGGCGAGGTGGTGGCCCGGACCCGGGAACGACGAACGGGCCGTCCGCCACGGAGATCGTGACGAACGGCCCGGTCGGGAGGGGTGGGGTCAGACCCCGTAGCGCGCCGCGAGCTGGCCGCGGCAGATGCTGGTGTTGGCGTCCACGCCGACCTGGTAGCTGCGCGCCTTGCGCAGGTGCAGGGGCAGCGCGTCCACACCGACGGTGCGACCGGTCGGGTCGACCACCAGCGGGTCGGTGTCGTCGGACGGGATCCCCAGTTCCCGACGACGGGTGCGGAGACGACGCAGGTCGTCCGAAGCCCCGCTCAATGCCACGGCCTCGCCGAGCGTCATCGCGGCGACCTGCTCCGGCGTGGCGCCCTCCCTCATGAGCGGGCGGACGACGAGGTCGGTGCCGGCCATGAGGGCCCGCTCGGTGAACGTGCGGCGCAGCTCGTCGAGCTCCGCCACGGCCTCGCCGACCTCGGTGCCGGCCATGGAGTTCACGAAGCCGGCCCGCGCGGCGACACCGGTGTTGATGGCGTCGGAGGCGAAGTGGTCGATGAGGACCACGTCGGCCCGCGAGACCCCGGCGGCGGCCGAGACCACGTCGTGGGCGTCGGCGACCATCAGGAACGCGAAGTTCGGGGCACAGAAGTAGGTGGGCAGGCGCAGCGACACGTGCGCGACACCGTCGTCCGAGACCTCGACCGCGGCGACGAAGTCCAACGAGACCACGTCGGTGTCGAGCTCGGGGTCGCGCACCGTGCGCAGCGCCTCCCACACCCGGGCCGTCGTCCCCGTCGCGGCCGCGGCGGCGTCCGCGTTGGAGCCGAGGACCCGGGTGTCGGAGAGCACCGTCATGCCTGGGCCACCTCCCGGTTGACCAGCTCGGCGTCGTCCTGCGCGGCCGGCGAGTCGCCCTTGAGCTGCAGCTCCTCGGGGACCGGGATGTCGTAGAGCTTGGCGGCGTTGAGGCCGAGAATCTTCTTCTTGCCCTCGACGCCCAGGCGCGGGTAGTCGTCGTAGTCGTGGCCCTCGGGGTAGTCCCAGTCCACGAGGCCCTCGACCTGCCAGCGGGGCTCCCAGATGGCGTAGTCGGAGCCGAAGGTCATCTTGTCCTCGCCGACCCAGAACAGCAGCTCGCCCATGACCTTGGCGAAGAAGCGCGGGCGGGCGTGCATGAGGCCGCCGAGCACGACCGAGAGGCCGGCGTAGACGTTGGGCTCCTGCGTCGCCATGAAGCAGAAGTCCTCGATACGCGGGAGACCCACGTGCTCGACGACGAAGTTCAGGCCCTGGAAGGTCGTGGCGGCCTTGTCGACGTCCGAGACGTCGAAGGCGTCCTTGTCCAGCGGCCAGATCGTCGGGCCCTTGTGGATGTGGATGTTGCGGATCCCGAGCTCCTGCGCGCGCTCCAGGAACTTGTAGCACTCCGGGTCGGAGAGCTTGAAGCCACGCGAGTCGCCGTTCCACTCCGCGGTGTAGAGCTTCGCGCCGAGCGGCTTCCACTCCTCGACGTTGCGCTCGAACTCGCGCATGCCGGCCTCGCCGTCACGCGGGTCGAAGCGGGTGTTGAGGCGGAACTTCTCGGGGTACTTGCGCAGCAGCTGGCCGTTGCGCTCGGTGGTGTTGAAGCCCTCGGTGTACCACTCCTTGAGGTACGTCGGCTGCGCGATGGCGACGTCGACGTGGCCGTCCTCGAAGAGGTCCTTCATGACGTCGGCCTCGGAGTACTTCTGGAAGTGCTCGATCGACCAGTGGGTCTCGGCCGGGCCGAGCGACTGGTAGGCGTGGAAGCACTCGATCCAGCCCTTGGCGTACTGCTCGGCGCCGGCGACCCAGTTCTCCGGGGACGCGTCCCAGTAGTGCATGTGGGAGTCGACGACGAAGTACTTCTCGCCATTCTTCTCGTACACGGGATTCCTCCTTCGGGCATGGCCAGGCCACGCCGGTGTGGTGGTGGTGAGCCGAAGAACTAGGGAACGAGGATCGCCCGGCCGCGGACCTCGCCCGCGTCGAGGTCGTGTAGGGCGTCCAGGGCCTGGTCGAGGCGGTACTGGACGGTGTGGAGGGTGACCTTGCCGGCCTGCGCGAGGACCATCAGCTCCGCGAGGTCGTTGTAGGTCCCGACGATGTTGCCGATGACGTTCTTCTCGCCCGCCACGAAATCGAGCGTGGGGGCGGAGAACTGGCCGCCGTAGCCGAGCACGAAGCAGTAGCCCGCCGGGCCGGTCATGGCCCACGCGTCCATCTCGGCGCCCTGCTCGGCGACGAAGTCGAAGACGACGGTGGCGCCGCCGCCGGTGAGGTCCTGCACGGCCTGCACCTGGTTGCCGTCCGCGAGGACCGTCTCGTCGGCGCCGATCGTCTTCGCGAGCTCGAGGGCGGCCGGGTTCCGGTCGACGACGATGATCTTCGTCGCGGTGAGCGCCGCCAGCGACTGGATACCGATGTGGCCCAGCCCGCCCGCGCCCTGCACCACGGCGGTGGTGCCCGGGTAGAGGTAGGGCACCGCCTTGCGGACGGCGTGGTAGGCGGTGATGCCCGCGTCGGCCAGCGCCGCGACGTCGGCCGGGTTGGTCGACGGGTCGAGCTTCACGCAGGCGCGGGCGGTGGTGCGCAGGTACTCGGCCATGCCGCCGTCGTTGTTCGACAGGCCCGGGAAGAACGCGTCGCCGGTGCACTGCATGTCGCGGCCGGCGCGGCAGGCCAGGCAGAGCCCGCACGAGGGCTGCGGGTGCAGGATGACGGTGTCGCCCACCGCCACGTTCGTCACGGCGTCGCCCACCTCGGCGACCCAGCCCGCGTTCTCGTGGCCGATGACGTAGGGGAGCGCCGGGTTCTGGATCTGCTCCCAGTCGCCGTTGATGATGTGGAGGTCCGTGCGGCACACGCCGGCGCCGCCGATCTTGACGATGACGTCGAGCGGGCCCTGGAGCTTGGGCTCGGCGATGTCGTCGATCGACGGGTCCTGCTGGTACTGGTGCACCCGCACGGCCTTCACGGCACGGTCCTCCAAGCAACGGTGATGGAAGGGGCGAGGGCGCCGAAACCCCGTTCTGGTGTGGGCCCCGTCGCGTCTCTCGCAGCGGTCCCCATCACACGTGGGGATTCGGTTGCGCGCAAGACCCGGGATTCCATCATCTGCAAAAACCGACAGAACGGACGGTGGCGTGCGACGCGCCGGTCGCGGGTAGGCCGTGCCCATGCGTGTCGTGATCGCCGGAGGCCACGGGAAGATCGCCCTGCTGCTCGCGGAGCAGCTCACGGAGCGGGGTGACACCCCGGTGGCCCTCATCCGGAACCCGGACCACGCCGAGGACGTCCGGGCCGTCGGCGCCGAGCCGGTGCAGGTCGATCTCGAGAACAGCGGGCCGGACGACCTCGCGAAGGAACTGACGGGCGCCGACGCCGTCGTGTTCGCCGCCGGGGCGGGCCCGAACAGCGGCGCGGACCGCAAGCGGTCGGTCGACCGGGACGCCGCCCTGCTGCTCGCCGACGCGGCGGCCCGGGCCGGGGTGCGGCGCTACCTGCAGGTGTCGGCGATGGGTGCGGCGAACCCGCCGTCGGAGGCCGAGGACGACTCGGTGTGGGGCGCCTACCTGCGGGCTAAGTCCGAGGCCGAGGAGGGGGTCCGCGGCCGCGACGACATCGACGCGACGATCCTGCGGCCCGGCATCCTCACCGACGAGCCCGCCACCGGGCGGGTGCGGCTGGCCGAGGAGCCGGTCGGCCACGAGGAGGTCACCCGCGCCGACGTGGCCGCCACGCTCATCGCACTGCTCGACGCGCCCGCGACGATCGGCCGCACCCTCGAGCTCGTCAACGGCACCGAGCCGCTCGGCACCGCCGTCGACGACCTGGGCGGGCGCACCGGCCCGTCGGTGCACGGCGGCTAGCCCCGGGCGATCAGCCCCTGCGCCGTCAGCCAACGGCGCGCGACGTCCCGGGGGTCACGGCCGTCGACCTCGACCTCCCGGGTCATCGCGCGCACGGCCGGACCGTCGAGCCGGGTCGTGAGGTCGGCGAGCGCCCCGGCGAGGTCCGGCCGGCCCGTGAGCACGCCCGTGCGCAGCATCGGCGCGTAGCCGCGCGAGCCGGGTGGCCCGTCGTCGAGGACCCGCCGGTCGTCGTCGCGGACGACGAGGCCGAGCGCCGGGATCCGGCCCGACGAGCCCGGCACCAGGCCCGCGGTGCACCGCCCCGTCGCGACGTTGGCGAGGACGGCGTTCACGTCCGGCACGACGACGGGTGGCGCCAGCCCGTACGCGGCGGCCAGCGCCGCCGTCCCGGGGGCCACCGCGGACCCGGGCACGGCCCCGGGTGCCGCGCAGAAGGTGGTGCCCGGCGCGGCGAGTGCGGTGAGGGGACCCGGCGTCCGCGCGACCACGACGTCGGTGTCGGTGAACGTCGTCGGGGGCAGCCAGCTCACCCCGCGGGCGGCGTCGGCGGCCCGGAGCGCCGCGAGGTCGGGGGCGGGGTCGACCGGGGTGCCCCTCGGATCGGGCACGCCGCCCGGACCGAGGGTGCGCAGGGACGCCCAGCCGGTGTCGACGTCGGTCAGCTCGGCCGCGGTGTGGACGTCCACCCCGCCGTCCTTGCCGCACTCGTCGGTCGCCTCGCCCGCCGCGGCCTGCACGGTGGCGATGGTGAGCTGGCACAGCAGCCGCAGCTCGGTGGTCGGACCGCCGCCGACGACGTAGCTCCCGCCGCGCAGGTCGTGGCGCGCGAGCAGGCCGCCGGCGGCGTCGGGCGAGCGCGCCGCGCCGCCGCCGCAGCCCGCCGTCAGGACCGCGAGGACCGTGAGGACGACCAGGAGGACGACGGGCGCGGGGGCCGCGGGCGTCCCGCCCTTCCGCTCGTCCGGGACTCGCACCCGGGCATCATCGCAACCCGGCCCGCGTCAGCCGATCAGCCCCTGCTCCCGCAGGAAGGTCCGGGCCACGTCGTCGGGTGACCGGCGCCCGACCGAGATGCGGGCGTTGAGCTCGCGCATCACCTGGTCGGTGAGCATCGGGGCGAGCCGGTCGCCGAGCAGGGCGAGCCGGGGGGCGCGGTTGAGGACGTCGGTCCGCACGGTCAGGGCGGCCTGGTAGGGCAGGAAGTAGCCGAGGTCGTCGACCAGCGTGTTGATGCGCATCGCGTTGAGCCGGCCGTCGGTGGCGAAGACCTCCCCGAACACGCACGGCCGGCCCGCGGCGAGGGCGGGGTAGATCGCGTCGATGTCGAGGGTGTCGAGGGCACCGTCGGGGAACTGGAAGTCGTAGGCGCGCAGCAGCCCGACCAGGCCGTCCTCGCGCCCCGTGAACTCCTGGTCGATACACATCCGGGCGTCGGGCGAGCCGGACCGGGTGAGCGCCGCGAGGTCGGAGATCGTCCGCACGCCGAGGCGCTGGGCGTTCGCGGCCGAGACGCCGACGGCGTAGGTGTTGTCGAACGGTGCCTGCCGCAGCCAGCTGACCCCGTTGGCCGCGTCCGCGACCTGCACCGCCTCGTAGAGCTCACGGGGATCGGTGAGCTGGGCCTCCTGACGCAGGTAGGTGCGCCAGGCGGTGCCGGTGTACTCCCAGTACATGTCGATCGCGCCGGTGGTCAGGGCGGAGCGGACGTTCTCCGAGCCCTTGGTGTCGCAGCGGTCGACGACCGTCGCGCCCGCCGACTGGAGCAGGGCGATCGTCATGCGGCACAGCAGGAGCTGCTCGTCGAACTCCTTGGAGCCGACGACGAAGGTCTGGCCGGTGAGGTCGACGTCGCGGGCGAAGCTGCCGGGCGGGGTGGCCCGGGCGGCGTCCGACGAGCAGGCGGCGAGCAGCGTCGCCGTGAGCAGCATGACCAGGAGGCCCAGCACGCGTCGGCGCATCGGCTCGCCTCCCCCGGGTCACGACAGCAGGTTCTCGACGACGGCAGGTTCTCGACGACGGGTGGGACACGACGGCGGGGAGGCCCGGCGAACCGGACCTCCCCGCCGTCATGGCGTACGACCTACGACTGGCCGATGAGGCCCTGCTGCTGCAGCCACTGGCGAGCCACCTGCGTGGGGTCCTGCCCCTGCGAGGAGATCTGGCCGTTGAGGCTCAGCATGGAGTTGTAGTCCAGGCGCTTGGCGATCTCGTTCGAGACCTGGACGACCTGCGGCGCCCGCGCCACCACGTCACCGCGGATGGTGTTGGACGCGTTGTAGATCGGGAAGAAGTTCTTGTCGTCGGGCAGCGCGACCAGGTTCAGACCCGGGATGCGGCCGTCGGTGGTGAACACCTCACCGAACTTGCAGGGGTTGCCGTTGGCGGTCGCCTGGTAGACGACGCCGGTGTCGAGCGTGGTGACGGCGGGCGGCGAGTTGTACGGCTTGGTGACGCCGTAGCTGCGCAGCAGGTTCGGGAGGCCGTCGTCACGCCCGGCGAACTCCGGCTCCACGCAGAGCGTGGCGTTCGGGTTGTTCGAGTTGATGAAGTTGGCCCAGTCCGACGTCGTCTTGATGTTGTTCTGCTGGGCGAACGCCTTCGTCGTGGCGATCGCGTACGTGTTGTTGAACGGCGTCGGCTCGGTCCAGACGATGTTGTTCTGCTGCTTGTCGAGGTTCGCCGTGGCCTCGTACTGCTGGCGCGGGTCCTTGATGACCTGCGTCTGCTTGAGGTCGGTGATCCAGCCGGTGCCGGTGTAGGACCAGTACATGTCGATCTGACCGCTGGTCAGCGCTGCGCGGGTGGCCGCCGAGCCCTGGATGCCGCAGCGGTTGTTGACCGTGGCGCCCACCGACTGCAGCGCGAGGACCTGCGCCTGGCACAGGAACAGCTGCTCGTCGAAGTCCTTGCCGCCGACCGTCAGGGTCTGGCCGGACAGGTTGATGCCACTCTGGGAGAGGCTGCCGCCGGTCGCGGCCGGCTGGCCGCTGCCCGACAGCCCGCCGCAGCCCGCGGCGAGCAGGGCGGTGGCGGCCAGCGTCACCGCGCCGGCCCTCCACCCGCGCAGGCGGCCCGTGCCGCCCCGAAGCTTCCACTGCACTGGACGTGTCTCCTTCACTCGATGGCTGGACATTTCCTGCGACGACGTCCCGGCCGACTCCCTCGACGTCGCCCGGGACCGTGGTGACCGGTCGTTATCCCGACCGGGCGACGATGGCTCGCTCGGCGACGCCGGCCAGCCAGTCGATCAAGAGGGCGAGGGCCGCGATGATCGCGCCGCTGACGAACAGCAGGTTGATGCGGTTGAGCCGCAGTGCCTGCTGCACGAGTTCGCCCAGCCCGCCGGCCCCGATGTAGGTGGCCAGGGTGGCGGTACCGACGTTGAGGACGAGCGCCACCCGCAGGCCGGCCACGATGACGGGCACGGCGAGGGGGATCTCGACCCGGAAGAGGGTCTGACGCGCGGACATGCCCATGCCGCGGGCCGCCTCGATGAGGGCCAGGTCGACCTGCTGCAGGCCGACCACGGTGTTGCGCAGCACCGGCAGGAGCGCGGCGAGCGTGAGGCCGATGACGGCACTGCGGACGCCGAACTCCCAGAAGCCGAGCAGCAGCAGCACGCCGAAGGGGGGGAGCGCCTGGGCGAAGCCACCCAGCGCGAGCACCGCGCCCTGGATCCGGCGCGCGCCCGGCCGGCTCAGCACGATGCCGAGCGGCACCGCGATCACCAGGACGAGGACGGTCGAGTACAGGGTCAGCAGCAGGTGCTGGCCGAGCTGGCCGAAGACGTTGGCCGGCTCGAGCGCGCGCTGCTCGATCGTGTCGAGCGACTGGTTGCCGACGTAGAGCAGCATGCCGACGAGGCCGACCACGACGATGATCGGCGAGACCAACAGGTCGTAGTTCGCCCGGATGACGCCGAGGAACCCGCCCGAGCTCTGCTTGACGCGCTGCTGGGCCGGGGTCGGGACGCCCGGCTGCAGGTCGACGGCCGTCACGCGCCACGCTCCCGCGTCTTCAGGCCGGCGACGAGGTCGTTCCAGTGCAGGACGCCCTTCGGCAGGCCCTCCTCGTCGACGACCGCGACCAGCGAGGCGGACCCGTCGAGCATCACGTCGACGGCGTCGTAGACGGTGCCCGAGAGCGGGACCGTCACGAGCGTCGTGCCGGCGGCGTCGCGGTCGGGCAGGTGGCGCCAGGCGACCGGGCGGCCCGACCCGTCGACCTCGGCGACCGGGGTGCCGTTGCGGTTGCCGACGGCCTTCTCCTCGGTCTCGATCGGGTGCAGCTCGAGGCGGGAGAGCTCGAGCAGCGACAGGCGGCGCACGGCCGCGCCGCCACCGACGAAGTCGGACACGAAGTCGTCCGCCGGGTGCGTCAGCACGGTGTCCGGGTCGTCGTACTGCGCGAGCCGGCCGCCGGTGCCGAAGACCGCGATGCGGTCGCCGAGCTTGACGGCCTCCTGCAGGTCGTGGGTGACGAAGCAGATCGTCTTGCCCACGGTGCGCTGGATCTCGAGGAACTCGTCCTGCAGCCGGTCGCGGGTGATCGGGTCGATCGCGCCGAACGGCTCGTCCATGAGCATCACGGGCGGGTCGGCCGCGAGGGCGCGGGCGACACCGACACGCTGCTGCTGGCCGCCGGAGAGCTGGCGCGGGTAGCGGTCGCGGTAGGTCGACGGCTCGAGGCCCACCAGGTGGAGCAGCTCGTCGGCCCGCTCCTTGATCCGGTTCTTGTCCCAGCCGAGCATCTTCGGGACGACGCCGATGTTGTCGGCGATCGAGTAGTGCGGGAAGAGCCCGCCCTGCTGGATGACGTAGCCGATCTTGCGGCGCAGCTGGTCGCCGTTGACGTCGGTGACGTCGTCGCCGTCGAGGATGATCCGGCCCGAGGTGGGCTCGATCAGCCGGTTCATCATCTTCAGCGTGGTCGTCTTGCCGCAGCCCGAGGGGCCGATGAGCATGACGATCTCGCCCCGGGGGATGGTCATGTCGAGGCGCTCCACCGCCGGGGACGTCGACCCGGGATAGATCTTCTCGACGGCTTCCAGGACGATCATGTTCTCGGTCTCAGACACGGATCCCCCTCGGGATGGTCAGGCGCTGCACGATGGCGAAGACGATTTCGAAGACGGCGGCCACCACGAGGCACATGACGGTGCCGATGAGGACCTGGGGGAAGGCGTTCGCCGCGCCGATGCGGGTGATGCCGGTGAGCAGGAGCTTCCCGAGCCCGGGCCCCTGGACGATGGACGCGACCACGGCGATGGAGATCGAGATCAGCGTGGTCACCCGGATGCCGTTGAGGATGACCGGCCAGGCCAGCGGGAGCTGGATCGTCAGGAGCCGGCGGACCCGGCCGTACCCGAGGCCGCGGGCGGACTCGAGGATCGAGCGGTCCACCGCGGTCAGGCCCGCCACCGTGTTCCGCAGGACGGTGTAGAGCGTGTAGATCGTCAGCACGATGATCGCGGTGGTGACGCCCAGCCCGGTGATCGGGAGGAACAGGACGAAGAGCGCCAGCGAGGGGATCGTGAGGACGGCCGCGGTGATGAGGAGCGAGCCCTCACGGATACCGGTGGCCCACCAGTCGAAGCTGAACCGGTTGGGGTTCGGCTCGCCGGTGGAGACGATCAGGCCGAGCGCGACGCTGATGATCGAGCCGATGGCGACGCAGTAGAAGACGAACTGGGCGTGCTGGATCGTGAGCGCGATGATCTGCGCGCTGTTCTCGCCGAAGTACTGGAAGACGTTCACGACACTCCTTCCTTTCTGGTCGGAGGAACGGGACTGGGGGTCGGGGGGCGGCGCTGCCGGGGTGGTCGGGGAGGACCCGTCGCCGGCGGCGGTAACGAGGCGCCGAGCGCGCGGGAGAGGTCGGCGGCGGCGCGCAGCACACCCGCACTGACCTCGGGGAGGACCGGGTCGATCCGCGAGTCCGGTCCGGCGACGCCCACGGCCGCGACCACCCCGCCCGCGGCGTCGCGTACCGGGGCGCCGACGGCGAGCAGGCCGCGGTCCATCTCGTGGCGGGCGAGCGAGAAGCGCCGCTCGCGGTCCTCGCCGATGCGCGCGACGAGCTCGTCGAGCGAGCGCGGCGCGCCCGGGCCGGCCTGCGCGAGACCCTCCGGGACGATGAGCCGCGCGACGGCGGGGGTGTCGAGGTCGAAGAGCAGGGCCCGACCCGTGGCGGTGCAGGAGAGCGGCACGATCCGGCCGACCCAGCCGATGGCGCGCAGTTCGCTGTCCGGGGCGGCGGTGGCCACGGTCATCGACGAGCCGCCGCTGCGGACGCACACCTCGACGCGTTCCCCGAGCAGGGCCGCCTCGCGCTCGACGAGCGCGTCGGCCTCGTCGCGCAGGCGACGGCTCACGGCCCGGACGCCGAGCGAGAACAGCCGGGTGCCGATGCGGTAGCGCAACGTGCCCGCCTCGCGCTCGACGAACCCGGCGTCCGCGAGCAGGCGCAGCAGCCGCGAGATCTGGGACTTGTCACGGCCGAGCGTGCGGGCGATCTCCACGACGCCGAAGGAGGTCGGTACGTCCGCGCTGCCCACCGGGCCGCCGAGCCCGTGCGACTCGGGATCCCCGAGCAGCTCGAGGATCGCGAGGGCGCGGTGGACCTGACCGCCCTCGAGCGAGCCGCGGGCGGGGCGTTCGTCCTCGACGACGTCGGAGCCGTCGGCGGGCTCCGGCAGGGATGCCGGGGCCGGCCCGGACGGGCGACGCGGAGCACGCGGACTCACCTGGCCCCCTCTCGGCTCCCCTGACGCCGGGAGCGCGAGGGACAACGGTCGTTGTTTCTGTGGCAACGGCCGCCGAGAGATTAAGGGGAGGGCCACCGGGTTGTCACCCGGAAGTTGGTTCTTTCTGGTTGTTACGTCACGAGACGGGTGGAGCAGCGTCGTCACTCACGGTCGACATCGGGGACCACCGGCCCCGAACACCGCTGGTCAGAGCCGGATGATCCCGACAAGGTGAACAGCCCGAAGTCGGATCGTGACGTGGCGTGATTCTGCGAGATCCACCCGGCCGGGGGTCGCCCGGATCGACCTGTTGCAGATTTCGCCGACCTGCCGGGCGTGATCAGCCCTCGCCGGCGGGCAGCGCGGCGGTTCGATCGAGGCCCCACAGCTCGAGGAGCCGGGCCTCGAGACGGTCGAGCTCGTCGGACACGGCGAGGTGGGCGCGACGGCGGCGGGCCGCCGGCATCTGCTCCGCGGAGCGCACCGCGGCCTCCAGGTCGGACAGCCGGTCCCGGGCGTCGCGCGCGAAGGCGCGGACGTCGGCGTCGCCCTCCCGGCGGCGCTCGATCTCGCGGACCGAGTTCGCGAGGTTGTGGGTGCGCGCGTAGAGCGCGGTGCCGCGCCCGGAGAACGAGGACAGCTCGTCGGGGGCCACGCCGAACCGGCGGGCGCGCTGCTCGTCGAGACGGGAACGGGCGGCGCCCACGGCCTGGTAGACCAGCGGCGCGGCGATCGGGACGACGATGCGGGCGATGCCGATCCAGCGCTTCACCGTGGCCCCGGTGAGGTGCGCGTCCTCGGCCGCGCGCGCCTTCTCCGCCTCCGCCGCCTCCGCCCGTCGCTCGGCGGCCAGCCGGTCGGCCTTCGCGGCCTTGCCGGCCTGCTTCTCCGCCTTCGCCGCGTGCTTCGCGGCCTTCCGGGACCAGATGACGACGCCGTCGCCGCCGCCGAGCTCGACCGTGTGACTGGTGCGCCGTGCCATGGGGTCCTCCCCGCTCGTCCCCGGGAGGACCCGGGATGATCGCCTCGCGGGGACGGTTCCCCAGCCAGGGCCGGACCCTAACGGTGGCGCCCCCTCCGTGGGCGGTGACACGGAGACCGTCGGGGGTCCGTGGCACTCTGACGACCATGGGCAGCTTCGATCCCGACGGCCGGTCGGTGCCGGTGGCGGGCACGGTGCTGCTCGACGCCGCGGTCACCACGCGGTGCCGGCGCCGGGTCCACCTCGAGCACGATCCGGTGGCCGGTGGGGCGGTCGGGGCCACCGGCGTCGAGGGCGCGGGCCAGATCGTCCTGCCCGAGCCCGATCCCGGGGTCGAGATGCGGGTGGCCGACGCCGCGGAGCACCGCGCGCAGCTCGCCGCGCGGTTCGCGGTGGAGCTGGGCGCCGCCTACCGACGGGTGCCGGACGGCCGGCGGGCCGAGCGGGTCGAGGCCACGTCGGCGTTGATGGCCGACCCGGCGGTGCGGGCGATCGGCGCCGCGGAGCTGCCGCCGGGGGACGGCCGCCGCGGGCACGCGGAGCTCCTCGTCCGGGCCGGCGGGGACGACGCCGGCTGGTACCCGCTCATCGTGGTCCGCCACCGGGTGAGCGATCCGGGCGCGGGGGCGCTGACCTCGCCGCTGGACCGGCCGCACCCCTCGGCGGCGACCGTCGACCCCGATCGGCGCGTCCGTGCCGTGTCCCGGGACGTGCTGCGCCTGGCCCACCTGCACCGCATGCTCGCGGCCGCCGGGCTCGGGGCGAGCCGGGCCTGGGGCGGCGTGGTGGGCCTCGACGCCGACTGCGTGGTCTGGACCGACCTCGCCGCCGGTCCGGGGCAGGAGGCGGGCCGCAGCGCGCTCGACACGTACGACCGGCGGTTCGCCGACCGGCTCGCGGTCGCCACCGCCGCCCGGGCGGGCGGCCCCGCACTGGCGGAGCCCTCGCGGATCACCGAGTGCCGCCGCTGCCCGTGGTGGCCCGTCTGCGAGTCCGAGCTGCGCCGCGCCGACGACGTGAGCCTCGTGGTCCGCGGCGAGGACGCGCTGCGGCTGCGCGGCCGGGGGATCACCACCGTGCGGATGCTCGCCACGCTCGACCCGCGCCAGGGGCTGCCCGAGCCGGCCGACACGGACGACGAGCACGCGGGGGGAGAGTTGTCGGCCGACCTGCGGGAGGCCGTGGCCCTCGCGCGCGCCTGGCGGGCGGACGTGCCGCTGGTCCGGCGGGTGCACCGCCCCGACGTGCCGCGCGGCGCCGTCGAGGTCGACGTCGACATGGAGAGCCTCGGCGAGGACGGCGCCTACCTCTGGGGGGTGCTGCTCAGCGGCGCCGACGTGGGCCTCGAGCACGGGTACCGCGGCTTCGCCACCTGGGACCCGGTCCCGACGCGGGACGAGGCACGGTCCTTCGCGGCCTTCTGGGCGTGGCTCACCGACGTGCGCCGGCGCGCGGCGGAGCGGGGTCTGTCGTTCCGCTCCTACTGCTACAACGAGCAGGCCGAGAACCGGTGGCTGCGCGGGTCGGTGGAGCGCTTCGCGGGGGAGCCGGGCATCCCCGCCGCCGAGGAGGTGGAGGCGTTCATCGCCTCCGACGCCTGGATCGACCTGTTCCCGGCCGTGAGCACGTCGTTCCTGTGTCCCCGGGGCAAGGGACTGAAGCGGGTCGCCCCCTCGGCCGGGTTCGGCTGGCGGGATCCGGAGGCCGGCGGGGAGAACTCGATGCGCTGGTACCGGCGCGCGGTCGGCCTCGACGGGGACGCGCCCGAGCCCGCGATGCGAGACCGGTTGCTGATCTACAACGAGGACGACGTCCGGGCCACCCACGCCCTGCGGACGTGGATGACCTCGGACGCGGTACTCGCCGTGCCGCACCTCGACGATCTCCGGCCCGACCCCGAGGGGGCGGGCGAGCCGCTCAGCGAGGCTGCATGCGCAGGGCCCCGTCCATCCGGATGACCTCGCCGTTCAGGTAGTCGTGCCCGACGATCATGCCGACGAGCTTCGCGTACTCGGTCGGGTCGCCGAGCCGCTGCGGGAACGGGACGCCCTTCGCGAGGTCGGCGCGGAAGGACTCCTCGACGCCCGCGAGCATCGGGGTGTCGACGATGCCGGGGGCGATCGTCATGACGCGGATGCCGTACTGCGCGAGGTCGCGCGCGGCGGGCACGGTCATGCCGACCACGCCGCCCTTCGACGCCGCGTAGGCGATCTGACCGATCTGACCCTCGAAGGCCGCGATCGACGCGGTGTTGACCACGACGCCGCGGGCGTTGTGCTCCAGCGGCTCGGTCTGCGCGATCGCGGCGGCGGCGAGCCGCATGACGTTGAAGGTGCCGATCAGGTTCACCCCGACGACCTGCGAGAACACCCCGAGGTCGTGCGGGCCCTTCTTCGAGAGCACGCGGCCCGCGGTACCGATGCCCGCGCAGTTGACCACGACGCGCAGCGGCAGCCCGGTGCCCACTGCGGCATCGACCGCCGCCTGGACCTGGTCGCCGTCGGTGACGTCGGCGGGGACGTAGTCGACGCGTTGCAGCTTCTCGGCGTTGTCGATCGCCTTCGGCAGGTCGATCGCGATGACGTGGGCGCCGTCGGCGGCGAGCCGGCGGACGGTGGCCCCGCCCAGGCCGGACGCCCCTCCCGTGACGATGGCGGCGACGTCGGTTACGTCCATGGTGGGTGCACTCCTCGGCAGTGGTCGGACGGGTCGGTCGGGTGGCCCCGCGTCGCGCGGAGGCTATCCCCCCGACGGTCAGGGCTGACCGTTACGGGTGCGGGTCACACCCGACCGGACCCGACCCGCCGTCAGGGGCGTGCGATCCCGAACTGGAAGTCGTCGAGGTAGCGCGACGCGAACCCGGCCTCGCAGTAGGCGAGGTAGAAGTCCCACATCCGCACGAAGGTCTCGTCGAAGCCGAGGGCCCGGACCTGCTCCTCGCGGGCGAGGAAGGTGTCCCGCCAGCGGTGCAGGGTCTCCGCGTAGTCGAGGCCGATCGAGCGCCGGTCGTCGATGCGCAGCGAGGTGTGGCGGGCGAGCGTCTGCTCGATCGCCTCGACGCTGGGGATGATCCCGCCGGGGAAGATGTACTTGTGGATCCAGGTGTACGACGCCTTGGTCGCCTGGAGCCGGTGGTGCGGCATCGTGATCGCCTGCAGGCCGAACCGCCCGCCCGGCGCGAGCAACCGGTCGATCGTGCGGAAGTACTCCGGCCAGTAGCGGGCGCCGACCGCCTCGATCATCTCGATCGAGATCGCCGCGTCGTACTCGCCGCGGGCGTCGCGGTAGTCGCGGATGTCGATGGTGATCCGGTCGGAGACCCCGGCGGCCTGCGCGCGGGAGCGGGCGAGGTCGGCCTGCTCCACCGAGAGGGTGAGGGTGGTGACGCGGGCCCCGCGCTGCGCCGCGCGGATGGCGGCCTCGCCCCAGCCGGTGCCGATCTCGATGACGCGGGAGCCCTCACGGACGCCGGCGAGGTCGAGGATGCCGTCGACCTTGCGGTGCTGGGCGGCGGTGAGCGACTCGAGGTGCTGCCCGTCGGGACCCACCGGACCCTGGAACCAGGCGGCCGAGTACATCATCGACTCGTCGAGGAAGAGTTGGAACAGGTCGTTCGACAGGTCGTAGTGCCGGTGCACGTTCTCCTGCGAGACGGCGGCGTCGGCGGCGCGCTCCTCGCGCGGCTGCCCGCGGTCGTAGAGCCGGCGCAGCTTGCGGACCGGGCGCGGGACCAGCGACTCGATGTGGTCGGTGAAGCAGCGCATGACGCCCACGAGGTCGTCGGAGTCCCAGTCCCCGACCATCCAGCCCTCGCCCAGGCCGATGAGTCCCTCGGTGCCGAGGCGCGTGAAGAACGCCTCCGGGCGGATGATCCGCATCGCCGGGCTGGTCGCGTCGCCGGAGCCCTCGCTCGACCCGTCCGGCCACACGAGCCGCATCGGCATCCGGCGCACGGCCGCCCGCAGCAGCGAGCGCGAGATGACCATCCGCACCCGGTTCTCGCCGGGATCCTGGAGTCCGGGCCAGACGCCCTCGGCCGGGCGCGGGATGACGCGCTCCCCGCGCACCGGGTTCGGGTCGGGCAGGGGCATGGTCGACGACACGGCGTGGGTCCTCTCGACGCTGGCAGCTCAGCGGGCGACGTTTCCGTCGGCAGCACCTTCGTGGCCGGGGGCCCGATCGTTCGGATACATGTGGCGGTGATCTCGCATCGTCCGGTTTGGAACGCCCTCGACGTGCCCGTGCGGATCTCGGGAGCGCCGCTCGATGTCCGATTCGGTTACGGTGCGCGCGGCGACCGGTTGTGGAGGGGGTGACCGCCCGGTGGAGGCCAGCGAGGAGCTGCAGCGGCTCGACGCCGACCTCGCCGCGGGTCGGGTCGACGCGACCTCCTACCGGCGCCGCCGGGACGTGCTGATCGCTCGCCGACGCGAGGAGGCGGCCCGGGTCGCCGCGGAGGAGACGACGACCACGGCCGAGGAGTCCTCCCGACGGGCGCCGCAGCCACCGACTGCGGAGGATCCGGTCACCGGGCCGCCGGTCACCGAGAAGGCCGACCCGGTGCCGGCCGTCGACCCGCTGCCGGCCGTGCCTGCCGTGGACCCGCTCCCGGCGGCGCCATCGGTCGCGTCCCCGATCCCGGCTGTGCCGGTTGTGGACCCGATCCCGGCCGTGCCATCTGTCGCGTCCCGTCCGGCGCCGACCGGGCGTCCGGCGCCTCGGGTCGCCAGCGAAGGGCGCCCGGCGCCTCCGATCGCCGGCGAAGGGCGCCCGCGGCCCACCTATCCGAGCGACGGTGCCCTTCGGTCAGCGGCCGAGGCGGACACGACCGCGGGCGAAGGGCGCCGCCGGCCCACCTATCCGACCGACGGTGCCCTTCGGCCAGGCGGGGAGCAGACGGACGCGTTCCCCACACCCACCCCGTCGCCCGCGGACCCGTTCCCGCCGCCCTTCCGGTGGGGTCCCGCGCCGGGCACCCCCGACGCCGACGCGACCCAGGTGGTGCACGACCCCGCCGACACCACGCAGGTCGTGCCGCCCTCGACGTTCCAGCCGCCGACGTTCGCGGTCCCGGAGCGCACCCAGGTCGTCCCCGGAGTACCGGCGGGTCGGCGACCGTCGGCCCCGGTCCCGGCGTCGCGCACCACCCCGCCGTGGGTGGACCGGCCGCCGGAGCGGCAGGACCCGCCGTCGGGAATCGCGGGGTCGGACGTGTTCTACGGCGGCCGCCGCGGCCTGGCGTCGACGTTGGGGACGATCGCGGTGGTGGTCGTCGTGATCCTGATCCTCGTGCTGTCGTTCAGCCTGGGCTGACCTACGCTCCGCGGTCGTGGCGACGCTCGTGACCTTCCACGCCCATCCCGACGACGAGTGCATCGCCTGCGGCGGCGTGATGCGGGCCGCCGCGGACGCGGGGCACCGGGTGGTGCTCGTCGTGGCCACCGGCGGTGAGCACGGCGAGATCGTGCAGGACGTCCTGGAGCCCGGGGAGACGTTGGCGCACCGCCGGCACGCGGAGACGCTGGAGTCCGCGCGGATCCTGGGTGCGGCGCGGACCGAGTTCCTCGGCTACGTCGACTCCGGGATGGTCGGCACGGAGACCAACGACGGCGAGGGCGCGTTCGCCGCGGCGGACGTCGAGGAGGCCGCGCAGAGGCTGGCCGCGATCCTGCGCGAGGAGGACGCCGACGTCCTCACCCACTACGACGACCACGGCGGCTACGGCCACCCCGACCACGTGCAGGTGCACCACGTCGGGCAGCGCGCGGCCGAGATCGCCGGGACGCCGCGGGTCTACCAGGCCACCACGAACCGCGACGAGATGCGCCGCCTCATGGCGATGGCGCGCGAGGCGGGGCTCGGACTCGGCGACGGCGAGGGGCCCGACGAGCGCCAGCTGGAGGCGATGGGCACCCCGGAGGCGGAGCTCACCACCCGCGTCGACGTCACGCCCTGGCTCGGGGCCAAGCGTGACGCCATGCGCGCGCACGCCAGCCAGATCGCGCCCGAGTCGTTCTTCCTCGCCCTGCCCGACGAGGCCTTCGCCGCCGCGTTCGGCACCGAGTGGTTCCTGCGCGTCGGCGAGCCCACCGGAGGTCCGTTCGAGACGGGGCTGTTCGGCACCTGATCCGCGTAGCCTCGCGCCCATGAGCTGGTTCGGTCGTGACAAGCGCGAGATGGTCGACCCCGCCGACGCCCTGCCGGGCCGCCGGTCGCCGCTGCCCACCCTCGAGCGCAGCCTCGTCAACGGCCGGCCGCTGAAGCCGCCGTTTCCTGACGGTCTGCAGACCGCCGTCTTCGGCATGGGCTGCTTCTGGGGTGCCGAGCGGCTGTTCTGGCGGCAGCCCGGGGTGTGGGTCACGGCGGTGGGCTACTCCGGGGGCTACACGCCGAACCCCACGTACGAGGAGACCTGCACCAACCTCACCGGCCACGCCGAGGTGGTGCTCGTCGTGTTCGACCCCGCCGTGATCACCTACGAGCAGCTGGTCCGGCTGTTCTGGGAGGAGCACGACCCGACGCAGCGGATGCGCCAGGGCAACGACGTCGGCACCACGTACCGCTCGGCGATCTACTACGCCGACGAGTCGCAGCGCGCGATCGCCGAGTCCACCCGCGAGGCGTTCCAGCAGGCACTGACCGCTGCGCGCAAGGGCGAGATCACCACGGAGATCGCCCCGCTCGGCGCGTTCTACTACGCCGAGGACTACCACCAGCAGTACCTGCACCGGATCCCGAACGGCTACTGCTCGATGGCCGGTACCGGGGTGTCCTGCCCGACCGGGTTGGGAGTGAGCACCGAGCAGCACTAGCCTCCCCGGCCGTGGAGACGCAGATCACGGTCGAGTCCGACGGAGCACGCCTCGGGACGACGTACCTCCGGGCCGACGACGAGTCGCTCGCCGGCCCGGGCGGCCGTCCGTGCGTGGTGATGGCCCACGGCTTCGGCGCCACGCGCGACTCGGGCCTGCGCCCCTTCGCCGAGGCCTTCACGACGGCGGGTGCGGACGTCCTGCTCGTCGACTACCGCGGGTTCGCCGACTCCGAGGGCACGCCCCGGCGCCACGTCGACCACCGGGCGCACCGCCGCGACTACCACGCGGCGGTGGCGCGGGCCCGGCTCATCGACGGCGTGGACCCCGAGCGGATCGTGCTGTGGGGGTCGTCGTACTCGGGCGGGCACGTCGTCGCGGTCGCGGCGGCGGACCCGCGGATCGCGGGCGTCATCTCCCAGGGCGCGGCGATGGACGGCCTCGGCGCCCTGACCGAGATCCTCCGGTACGGCGGCCCGTGGCAGCTGCTCAAGGTGTCGGCCCACGCGATCGCCGACGCGGTCGGCCACGCGCTCGGGCGCCGCGAGCACCGGGTGGCGATCTTCGGCCCGCCCGGCGCCGTTGCGGCGATCACCTCGCCCGACGCCGAGGGCGGGTACGGCGCGATCATCGGCCCGTCGTTCGTCAACGACATGCCGGCGCGGGACATCCTGACGATCCCGTTCAACCGTCCGGTCACCGCCGCACCGCGGGTCCGGTGCCCGATGCTGCTGGTGGTCGCGGCGTCCGACTCGATCGCGCCGCCGGCCGCCGTCCGGAAGGTCGCGGCGACCGCCGGGGGACCGGTCGAGACCGTGGAGATCGACTGCGGGCACTTCGACATCTACGTCGGCGAGCCCTTTGCGACCTCGATCGAACGGCAGGTCGCCTTCATCCGGTCGCTGTAGCGACACCCGTCCGGGTGGTCCGGCGACCGAGGTGAAACAGTTCTGCGACCCCAGCGATATCCCGGGTGTCGGCGGGCCGTTCGGGGCCCGCACTCCTCGGGGGAGAACATCATGGGCCGCCACCACACCGCCGCCGCGCTCGTCGAGAACGCCGCCGTCCCCGCGCCGCGGGTGACGCCGGACGCCGCGCTCCGGTCGACGCCGTTCCCGGTGATCCCGGGCCCGCGCCGCGCCCCCGAGGCCCCCGCCCCGGCCCCCGTCGCCGTCCCGGAGCCGCGCGGATGGCGCGCCCGCCGTGCCGCGAAGGCCGACGCCGCGGCCGCCCGCGCGCAGGCCGTCGCCGTCGCGCACGCGCAGCGCCGGGCCCGTCAGGTCGCGCTGGCGTCGCTCACCGACTGAGCCCACCACAGCCGAGCCCCACACGACGAACGGGCCGTTCATCACGCCGGAAGGTGATGAACGGCCCGTTCGTGCGTTCGGGGACGGGGGGGGGCTCAGCCCTCGAGCACGTACCCGCGACCGCGGATGGTGCGGATGCGCTCCGCGCCGAGCTTGCGGCGCAGGTAGCCGATGTAGACCTCGACGATGTTGGAGGTCGGCGGGCCGCCCCAGACGCGGGTGACCAGCTCGTCCTGCGACATCGCCTGACCGCGCGGGTGGCGGATGAGGGCGTCGACGACGGCGTACTCGGTGCGCGACAGGCTCACCGGCTTGTTCTCGACGAACACCTGCTCCAGGGCCGTGTCGACCATGACCTCGCCGCGGCGCAGGTAGAGCTGCGCGGTCGGACGGTCGTCGCCGAGCCGCAGGCGCAGCCGGGCCAGCAGCTCCTCCATGGGGAAGGGCGTGACCAGGTAGTCGTCGTGGCTCGCGCGCAGGGTGGAGACGGTGCGGTCGCGGGCCTCGGGCGAGGTCAGCGCGATCACCGGGGTGCGGGGGCTCTCGCGGTGCAGGTCGGCGAGGACCTCCACCGGACGGAGCCCGCTCATCTCGACGTCGAGGACCACCGCGCGAGCGCCGCCGGCCCGGGCCGCGGCGCCGACGCTCCAGCTCTCCCGCAGGAGTTGAGGTTCGAAGCCGTTGGACCGCAACGCACCGACGAGCACGCTCGTTGTGCGGTGAGGAGGAGCCACACACAGCACGCGGCCCCGCTCCGCGTCCGCATAACGATTGGGTTGCATCGCCGACCAGGCTGCCGTGTGCGCGGCGCCGGGGCAACGAGCGCGCGCCGAACGGCGGTGTGGCGTGTGCGACGGGCGGTTCCCTGAGAGCGAGAACCGGCGTTAGTCGCAGCGACTGGGCCGAGCGGAGCAGTGGACCTGCTCGTCGTCGCGTCGTGATGTGCGGTCGACGGCTTGGAGCGCTCTTTACTCTCAGATCACGGTCCGGTCTCGGTCGGCGCTCCTAGCGTTCCGGTCCGCTCCCCCACGCAGACGGCGACGTCCGGGCTCCCCCGGTCGACACCCCGAGCTCCGGCCGACCGGACGCCGCCGTCGCGACCCGGACCGCGCTCCCCGAGGTCCGGGACCGAGATCGTCTGGAGGTCTCCCCGTGCCCCGACGTGGACGACATCGCACCCGGCTCCCACTCCGGCTCCTCGCCGCCGTCGCCGCCCTGCTCGTGGGCGGCACCGCCGTCGTCCTCGGCGGCAACGCCCTGGCGAAGGACAAGGGCGGGGACTCCGGCGGCAGCAGCTTCCTGTCCTCGCTGACCGGCGGCAAGTCCGACTCGAAGTCCGGCTCCGAGGACTCGTCCGGCTCCGGCTCCGGTGACGGCGGCGGGAACGGCAAGAACGGCAAGAGCAGCAAGGGCGGGGACGGCCAGGACGGCTCCGGCTCCGGCTCCTCCGACGGGTCCACGAAGGGCGGCCAGGACGGCCAGGACGCCAAGAGCGGCGGCACCGGCCACGACGGCAACGGCAAGAACGACGGCGGGAAGGACCAGTCGCCCGACGAGGCCAAGAAGTCCGACGACCAGAAGAAGGACGACCAGGCCAAGCAGGCCAAGGGCGAGAAGAAGGTCGAGTTCCCGGGCCGCGACAAGATCAGGGCCGCGGGCTCCGACCAGTACGTCGACATCGCCGACGTCGGGAAGAACGGCAACATCGGCGAGGGCGGCGTCTTCTCCGGCGGCAGCTACTCCGTGGACTGCGGTCGCAGCGACCACAACAACTCGGACAACTACATGGCCGCGCCGGGCAAGCGGAACGGCGCCCAGCACACCCACGACTACGTCGGCAACACCTCGACCAACGGCAACTCGACCGACGAGTCGCTCGACGCCGCGGGCACGTCGTGCCGCAACGGCGACAGGAGCACCTTCTTCTGGCCGGTGCTGCGCGACCTGAACGGCGTCGGGAACGACGTCGGGAAGGACGGCGGCAGCCTCGACGGCAACGTCGGGCGCATCCTGACGCCGGTCTCGGCGCAGCTGACCTTCCGCGGGCACGGCGACCGGAAGATCGAGGCGCTGCCCCAGCACCTCATGAACATCACGGGCAACGCGAAGGCCAAGGTGCAGGACGGCAAGAACGCCAACGCCAAGTACACCTGCACCGGCCACACCGACCAGATCACCGCCAAGTACCCGATCTGCCCGTCGGGGTCGAAGCTCGTCCGGCTCCTCGACTACCCGAGCTGCTGGGACGGTCAGAACCTGGAGTCCAAGGACCTCCGGTCGCACATGGCCTTCCCGGACTCGTCGGGCAACTGCGGTGACGGCTTCGTCCCGGTGCCGGCCCTGCGGATCACGTTGACCTACGACCAGCCGGCGGGCCGCGCGTTCTCGATCGACTCCTTCCCGGACAACCAGCACGCGGCGAACACCGACCACTCCGACTTCGAGAACTTCGCCTCGAAGAAGCAGAACGAGGCCGGCGCGACCTGCATCAACGCGGGCGAGACCTGCATCAACCTCCCCGCCTGAGCGCGCTCCACCCCTCGCGCCCCGTCGCCCGACGGCCTACCGTCGGCGGCGGGGCGCGCGTGCGTCCTACGGGAGTCCGGGCAACGGGCTGAGAGGGGACCTGGCGGTCCCGACCGTTCGAACCTGATCCGGATCATGCCGGCGCAGGGAACCCTGGAGGTCGCATGGCCGCGTCGTCGCTGTCCACCCCCGAACGGGCGGAGGTCGCGCCCACCCTCGACGGCCCCGTCCCCCGGTCGCTCGGCTTCCTCGACCAGGGAGCCTTCTGGGCCAACCTCGGCGTGAGCCTCCTCGGCTTCGCCGGTGTCCTCGCGGTCCTCCAGCCCGCCGGCGCCCCGCCGCTCACCGTGCCGGCGGCGATCCTCGCGACGGTCGTGGGCACTGTCATCGGCAGCGCGATGGTCGGGCTGTCGGCGATCCCCGGGGCCCGCACCGGCGCGCCCGCCATGGTGGTGCTGCGTGGCCTGTTCGGCGGGGTGCTCTCCTGGATCCCGTCGGTACTCAACGTCGTCCAGCTCATCGGCTGGGGCACCTTCGAGCTCGTCGTCATCGCCCAGGCCGGGACGCTCGCGATCGGCGGCCCGACCTGGGCGTGGATCGTCGGGGCCGGGGTCGTGACGACGCTGCTGACGCTGCGCCCGCTGGGGATGCTGCGGTTGCTGCGCCGGGTCGTGACGATCCTCGTCGCGATCTCGGTGGCCTACCTCGCCTGGTGGCTGTTCACCCGGCCCGCCGCGGCGGACCTGGGGGCGAGCGGGTCCTGGGCCGGGTTCTGGGCGGGGACCGACGCCGCGATCGCGGTGGCCGTCTCCTGGATCCCGGTCGCCTCGGACTACTCCCGGCACTCGAAGCGGGTGGCGACGGCGTTCACCGCGGCCACCGTGGGCTACGGCATCACCCAGATCCTGTGCTTCGTCGTCGGGCTCGCCGCGCTGTCGCTCGTCGCGGGCGACGGCAACCAGGTGTTCGCCCCGATGCTCGCCGCGCCGCTCGGCGTCGTCGCCCTGGTGATCCTGACGCTGCGCGAGACCGACCAGTCCTTCGCGAACGTGTACTCCACGGCGGTGTCCGCGCAGAACCTCCTGCCACGCGCCGACCGGCGGGTGCTCAGCCTCGTCATCGGCGCCCTCATCACCGTGCTCGGCCTGGCCGTGACGATCGACGACTACGCCGTGTTCCTCGCGGTGATCGGCTCGATCTTCGTCCCGCTGCTCGGGGTCGGGGTGGGGGAGGCCCTGGTGAACCGGGGCGCCCTCGACCTGTCGCGCTGGGCGCCGTCGCGGCCGCTCATGGTGGTGGCCTGGGTGATCGGGCTCGCCGTCTACCAGCTGATCAACCCGGGTGGGGCGCCGGTGTGGTCCGACGCCTGGACGTCGCTGCGGGAGGCGATCGGGTTCACGCCGCCGTCGTGGCTCTCCGCCTCGCTGACCTCGTTCCTCGTCGCCGGACTCGTCGCCGCCGCGTTCGCGGCCATCGGCCGCCGCACGCGACGTCGGGAAAAGGTCGCCGCGCGGGGTTGAGACCGCCACGCGCCGGGGGAGTCCCGCGGGGGCGGACGGATGCGCACCCGTGCATCCGGCGCCGCGGAGGGAGCTTCATGCGAGCCGTGGTCTACAAGGGGACGAACGAGGTGGCCGTCGAGCAGGTGGACGACCCCCGTCTGGAGGCCCCCACCGACGCCCTGATCCGGATCACGACGACGGCCATCTGCGGGTCCGACCTGCACATGTACGAGGGCCGCACGGTCGCCGAGACCGGCATCGTCTTCGGGCACGAGAACATGGGCGTCGTCGAGGACGTCGGCTCCGGGGTCACGCGCATCAGGAAGGGCGACCGCGTCTCGCTGCCGTTCAACGTGGCCTGCGGGTTCTGCAAGAACTGCCTGGCCGGCAAGACGGCGTTCTGCCTGACGGTGAACCCGCCCTACGCGGGCGGCGCGTACGGCTACGTCGGGATGGGCCCGTACACCGGCGGGCAGGCCGAGTACCTGCGCGTGCCGTTCGCCGACTTCAACGCCCTCGTGCTCCCGCCCGGCGAGGAGCACGAGAACGACTTCGCGATGCTCGCCGACATCTTCCCCACCGGCTACCACGCGACGGTCCTCGCCGACCTCAACCCCGGCGAGTCGATCGTGGTGTTCGGGGCCGGGCCGGTCGGGCTCATGGCCGCGTACTCCGCCGTCATCAAGGGCGCCTCGAAGGTCTTCGTGGTGGACAAGGTCGCCTCCCGGCTGCAGCTCGCCGAGGACATCGGGGCGATCCCGATCGACTTCTCCGCCGGCGACCCGGTGGAGCAGGTGGTGGACCAGACCGACGGCCTCGGGGCCGACAAGGGCGTCGACGCGGTCGGCTACCAGGCCACCGCGAACGACGGCGAGGAGCAGCCCGCCGTCGTGCTCAACCAGCTCGTAGACGCGGTGCGGCACACCGGACGCCTCGGCATCGTCGGGCTCTACCTGCCGCAGGACCCGGGCGCGCCGGACGAGAACGCCGCGAACGGGCGGCTGCTGTTCAACGTGGGCCGCTTCTTCGAGAAGGGCCAGAAGATGGGGACCGGGCAGGCGGACGCCAAGGCCTACAACGCCCAGCTGCGCGACCTCATCGTCGCGGGCCGGGCGACGCCCTCGTTCGTGGTGTCCCAGGAGGTCCCGCTCGACGAGGCGCCGGACGCCTACGCGCGCTTCGACGCCCGCGAGGACGGCTACTCGAAGGTCGTCCTGAAGCCGTAGGTGGCTGCGCCTCGTGAGCACTTTCCGTGGCTGTCACCACGGAAAGTGCTCACGGGCCGACGAAGGAGGCACATCCGCACATGAAGTACCGCACGCTGGGCCGCACCGGCATCAAGGTAAGCCCCTACTGCCTGGGCGCGATGATGTTCGGCGCCTGGGGCAACCCCGACCACGACGACTCGATCCGGATCATCCACCGCGCGCTCGACGCCGGGATCAACTTCGTCGACACCGCCGACGTCTACGCCCAGGGCGAGTCGGAGGAGATCGTCGGCAAGGCGTTGGCCGGCCGGCGCGACGACGTCGTGCTCGCCACCAAGGTGCACGGCGGCATGGGCGAGGACCCCAACCGCTCCGGGAACTCGCGGCGCTGGATCGTCGCGGAGGTCGAGGACTCGCTGCGCCGGTTGCAGACCGACCACATCGACCTCTACCAGATCCACCGGCCGTCGCCGGACACCGACGTCGAGGAGACCCTCTCCGCGCTCACCGACCTGGTGCGCAGCGGCAAGGTCCGGGCGATCGGCTGCTCGACGTTCCCCGCCTCGGAGCTCGTCGAGTCGCACTGGATCGCCGAACGGCGCGGCTACGAGCGCTTCCGCACCGAGCAGCCGCCGTACTCGATCGTCAACCGCGGCATCGAGCGCGAGGTGCTGCCCGTCTGCGAGCGCTACGGGATGGGCACGCTGGTGTGGAGCCCGCTCGCCATGGGGCTTCTCACCGGGCGGTACCGCAAGGGGCAGGAGACCGACTCGAAGCGGATGTCGTTCGCGCCGGGCCGGCTGACCCACGAGCGCAAGCTCGACGTGGTGGAGGAGCTGATCCCGGTCGCGGAGAAGGCCGGCCTCTCCCTGACCCACATGGCGATGGCCTTCGCGGTGGCCCACCCGGGCGTGACCAGCGCGATCATCGGGCCCCGCACCATGGAGCACCTCGAGGACCTGCTCGCCGGGGCGGAGGTCACGCTCGACGACGAGGTGCTCGACCGCATCGACGAGATCGTGCCGCCGGGCACCGACGTCGACCCGGGCGACGTCTCGTACGCGCCGCCGGCGATCGAACACGCCCGGCTGCGGCGTCGACCGGCGGCTGAACGCTCCGCGGCGTAGACACGAAGGGGTCCGTCCTCCGATCGTGAACGTGCGGCGGTGCGGTACAACCATTCCCGTATCCGCCAGGGGAGGATCGGACCCGTGAGCTACCCGCAGCGTTCCTGGAACGACGGCGACGTCGAGGTCGTCCCCGGACGCCTCTGGGCGGGCGGGGTCGCCACGGCCCTCGTCGCCGCCGGCATCGCCTTCGTCGGCGTGCTCATCATCAACAGCATCTTCGAGGTCGGGATCCAGACGGCGGGACGGTCGGGGGCGTTGGTCGACAACGCCTCCACCGTCATCCCCGTCGCGGCCGCGATCGCCGCGCTGGCCAGCACGGCACTGCTGCACCTGCTGCTCATGACGACGCCCCGCCCGGCCTCGTTCTTCTCGGCGATCGCGGTGCTCGTGATCGTCGTGCTGATCCTGCAGGTGTTCCTCGCGGAGGGGTCGATCTCGGCCCACATCGCCACCGGGGTCCTCTACGCCGCCATCGGCATCGGGATCGTGTCGATGCTCTCGGGGGTCTCGGCGACCTCGGTGCGCCCCGCCCAGCGCGGTGGCTGGGGCGGCCGCACCTACGACCCGCCGCAGCAGCCGCAGCAGCCCTACGACGGCCGGTACGACGACCGGTACGGCAGCTACGACCCGCAACCGCCGTACCCGCCCCAGGGTGGTTACGCCAACCCGCAGGACCGCACGCAGCGTTACGACCCGCGGGACCAACGCGGCCAGTGGCGGTGACCGAAACCCCGTCGTGATCACGAGCAGTGATCGCGTCCGGACGCAGCGGCGTCGTTTCAAGCGATCGTGAGGATGGTCGCTCCGGCGTGCGCTCGGCTTGACCCGTCCGGAGGCGCCTGACGACGATCGACCGTCCTGATCCTGCGGACGGGCGTCCCCGCTCGTCCGCGTGCTGGTCGCGCCCCGGGTGCGACCGAAGGGTGGTCGCCATGACGTCGACGGTCAACGGGTTCGATTCCGCAGTCGCCGGAGCAGGACACACCGGCCACCTCGGCAGCGAGGCCGCCCGCCGGGAGCACGGTCGGCTGGGTGAGGGCGTGTACCGCGGCCCGGGTGCGCTCACGGCGGCCCGCCGGGCCCTGCGCGTCGCGCTGCCGGAGCCGAGCAGCCGCTTCAGCCAGGACGACGAGTGGTGCGTGGTCCAGCAGTCCGACGGCTCCTGGTCGGAGTTCCGCTTCCACGACTACCACCGGATCTTCGACGTGCCGGGGCTCTACGAGAAGATCTTCTACGACGTGCTCGGGTGCGACACGCCGCGCTTCATGGCCGACCTGTTCGTCGACGCGCTCTCCGGCACCGACCAGACGCCCGCCGACGTGCGGGTCCTCGACCTCGGCGCGGGCAACGGGATCATGGCCGAGGAGCTCGCCTCGGTCGGCGTCGGGCACGCCGTCGGGGTCGACATCCTCCCCGAGGCGCAGGCGGCGGCCGAGCGCGACCGCCCCGGCCTCTACGCCGACTACCTGGTCGCCGACCTCACCGCCCTCGACCCGGCCGACGCCCGGACCCTCGCGGACCACCGGCTCACCGCGCTCACCGTCGTGGCGGCCCTCGGGTTCGGCGACATCCCGCCGGCGGCCTTCCGCACCGCCTACGACCAGATCGCCGACGGCGGGTGGGTCGTGCTCACCATCAAGGACGCGTTCCTCGCCGAGGACGACACCTCCGGCTTCGCGACCATGATCTCCGAGGGCCTCGCCTCCGGGTCCCTCGAGGTCGTCCGCCGCGAGCGCTTCCGGCACCGTCTCGCCACCGACGCGAGCCCCCTGGTCTACGAGGGCATCGTCGCGCGCAAGCGGGGCCCGCTGGGCTGAAGCCCGCCCGGGACCTTCATCTCCTCCCGACCGGTCGGGCCTCATGGCCCGGCCGGTCGTCCTGTTTCCCTGGCAGTGTGAAGGGGCACACATTCCCGCGGAGGGGGTCCCGACAGGCACGCCCCGGCGCGAGGGGTGCGGGACCTCCCGGCAAGGAGAGAAGGCATGGCCGCCAACAGCGACCTCGAGCGCAGCGCGCCCCCCGCGCTGCGTGCCCCCGACATCGCCACCGCGATGGAGCGCGTCGTCCCCGACGCGGTCCTCGCCCGGACCGACCCGTCCCTGATGGGCCGCACGGTCGTGCAGCTCGCCCAGGGCTGGGCCACCCATCCCGGGGAGGTGGGGCGCGCCGCATCGTCGTTCGCCGCGCTCTCCGCCCGGATCGGTGCCGCGGCCGCGGGACGCGCACTGCGGGGTCTCGCCGGGGGCACCGTCGAGAACGATCCCTCGACCGAGCCGGTGCCGACGAGCAAGGACGGGCGCTTCAAGGACACGACGTGGGTGGAGAACCCCGCGTACTGGGCGCTGCGCCAGGAGTACCTCGCCCTGGTCGCGCTGCTCGAGGACCTCGTCGGGGCGGCCTCGCTCGACGAGGAGGCCGCCGAGCGCGCGCACATGCTGATGAGCCTGGTGGGCGGCGTCGTCTCGCCGACCAACGTGCTGCCCGGCAACCCGTCCGCCCTCAAGCGGGCGTTCGAGACCGGGGGGTCGAGCGTCGTCGCCGGCCTGCGCAACCTGCTGGACGACGTCGCCACGAACAACGGCAAGCCGCGCCAGGTCGACAAGACGAACCTGCGCGTCGGCAAGGAACTGGCGGCGACCCCGGGCAAGGTCGTCTACCGCAACCGCCTCATGGAGCTCGTGCAGTTCGAGGCGCAGACCGACGAGGTCCACGAGATCCCGCTGCTGTGCAGCCCGCCGTGGATCAACAAGTACTACGTCATGGACCTCGCGCCGGAGCGCAGCCTCGTCGAGTGGGCGGTCCAGCACGGCCACACGGTCTTCATGATCAGCTACCGGAACCCGGACAGCTCGATGGCGACGACGACGTTCGCCGACTACCTCGAGCTCGGCCCGGCCACGGCGCTCGACGTGGTCCAGGAGATCACCGGCGCCGACAAGGTCAACCTCATGGGTCTCTGCCTCGGCGGGCTCATGGCCGCGCTGCTGACCACGCGGTGCGCGGAGCGGGGGGACGACCGGGTCAACTCGCTGACGATGCTCAACACGATGCTCGACTACTCCGAGGTCGGGCCCATCTCGTCCTTCGTGAGCCCGGAGATCACCGCGCGGCTCGAGAAGTCGATGGAGCAGTCGGGCTACCTCCCGGCCGAGTCGATGGCGACGACGTTCGACCTGCTCCGCGCGAACGACCTGATCTTCAACTACATCGGGCCGAACTGGCTGGAGGGCAAGACGCCCCCCGCCTTCGACATCCTCGCGTGGAACACCGACTCCACGCGCATGCCGGCGGCGATGCACTCCTTCTACCTCCGGCACTTCTACATCGACAACGAGCTGTCGAAGGGCGAGCTGGAGATCGACGGCGAGCCGCTCTCGCTCAAGGCGGTGCAGGCGGACACGTTCATCGTCGCCGCGGAGAACGACCACATCGCGCCGTGGCGGACCTCCTTCACCTCCACCGAGCTCCTCGGCGGCGACGTCACCTTCGTCCTCTCGACGGCGGGTCACATCGCCGGTGTCGTCAACCCGCCCAGCCCGAAGGCCAAGCACTGGGTGGGTACCGTCGGCGCCACGGGTGCCGATGCGCCGGGGCCGGACGCCTGGCGGGCCCGGGCGACGGAGGTCAAGGGCTCCTGGTGGGAGACCTGGAGCGAGTGGATCGGCGAGCACGCGGGCGGGATGCGGACGCCGCCGCCGGTGGGCAGCGACGCGCACCCGGTGCTCGGCGACGCCCCCGGGGAGTACGTGCTCGGCACGAGCTGATCGGTGCACGCCGGGGCGGGGGTGTCGATCGTGACCCCCCGCCCCGACGTGTGTCCGGGTCCGGTCCCTCCGGCAGCGCCGTGGGGCAGCCCGGGGCGCGGCTCGGCCTGCGTGGTGTGGCCCTCGCGGTCGGTCCGGACACGCGACGTCAACGGCACGTGACGATCGGGCGGCCGCGCCGTGACGCGGCTTGACGACGTCGGGTCGCGCAGGCACGGTGTTGCGTAGAGCGCGACGGCGGTGCGGGGAACGCAACGTGCTCCCGCCTTGATCGCCTCCGAACGGTTGCCCCCATGGATCAGCACCCCTCCGACCACCGCGTCCGGTCGGCCTCCGTCGCGCTGCGCCGGTTCGTCGACGACGCCGTCGGGCCGCGGTACGACACCGCGTTCCTGCGGCTGGACCTCCTGCTCACCTCGCCGCAGGCCCGGTGCGACTGTCCGGAGTGCCTGCTCGACGTCGACCGCCGACGGGGCGCGATCCTCGCCTCACTCCCGCATCCCTGACACACGGCGCCGTGCTCGGTATCCTGAGCGGCTGATCGGCCGGTCGAGCAGACCGGCGCCGTCGCAGGAGAGGAGCCGAGGATGTCGACCTCGAACGGCACTGCACCCACCGGGAACGTCACCGACCAGGTGGCCGACGCCGTGGCCCGGGGCCAGCAGATGATGACCGAGCTGACCAGCGGGGTCACCGAGCTGTGGACCGCCGCGCTCTCCGGCGCCGACGACGCCACGCGTCGCGTCGGCACCGGGTCGCTGCCCGGCGGGCTGCCGTCGGCCGGGGAGTTCGTCGACCGGGCCTACGACACGGGCATCGCCCTGCTCGAGATGCAGCGCTCGGCCGCCCACCAGGTGCTCGGCGCGATGTCCGCGTTCCGGACGCGCTGACCGCCCCGCCGTGTCGTCGCCGACGGGTCCGGCGGGCCGCCCGCCGGGCGCCGCGCCGGACTCGGTGTGGGACGCCCAGCGCCGTGCGCTGGGCGGCTTCATCCGTGACCAGCGCCGCCTGGCGCGGTTGTCGCTGCGCCAGCTCTCGGCGCTCTCCCACATCTCCAACCCGTACCTGAGCCAGGTCGAGCGCGGGCTGCACGTGCCGTCCGTCCGCGTGCTGCAGGCGATCGCCGACGCCCTCGACCTGTCCGCGGAGACCCTGCTGGAACAGGCCGGCCTCGTCCGCGAGCAGGCGGGATCCACCCGCGGGGAGCGGCCGTCCGCCGACCCCGACGTCGAGCGGGCGGTCCGCGCCGACCCCCGCCTCACGCAGGGGCAGAAGGAGGCACTGATCGCGGTGTACCGCAGCTACACCGACGGTCGGGCCGCCGATCGCCCCGCCGCGCACCACACCGCCGACGGGGCCGCGCCCCGGAGGCCGGAGGGAGTCACCCGATGACCGCCACCGTCCCACGCCCCGCCCCCGACGCCGCGGTGCCCGAGCCCTTCGAGCGGACGCTGTCCGTCGCGGGTCGACGCCTGCGGGTCGCGGTCCGGCCGGCGGCCCCGGACCCGTCGGGCGCCCCGGCGCCCCGCCCCCTCGTGCTGGTCAACGGGATCGGCGCCAGCCTCGAACTGCTGGCGCCGCTCGCCGAGACCCTCGACCCCCGGCGGGAGGTCATCCGGTTCGACGTCCCCGGCATCGGGGGGTCGCAGCTCTCGCCGGTGCCGCTGCCGATGGCCGCGCTGACCACGCTCCTCGCGGACCTGCTCGACCAGCTCGACGGGCTGACCGGCCGCTCGCACCGGGTGGTCGACCTGCTGGGGCTCTCGTGGGGCGGCGGCATCGTGCAGCAGTTCGCCCTGCAGTACCCGCGGCGCACCGGGAGCCTCGCGCTGGTGTCCACCGGCACGGGCGTGATGATGGTGCCCGCGCGGATCGGGGTGCTGGCGAGGATGCTCACGCCGCGCCGCTACAACGACCCGTCCTACCGCCGGGACGCCGGCCGGGAGATCTACGTCGGGGAGGACCCGGACGCCGTCGACGCGCTGTTCTCCCGCGTGCAGCCGGTCCGGGCGCGGGCCTACCTGCACCAGCTGTTCGCGCTGACGACGTGGACGAGCCTGCCGGTGCTGCCGTTCATCTCCGCGCCGACGCTCGTCCTCGCGGGCCGCAAGGACCCGGTCATCCCGATCGTCAACGCGCACGTCATGGGATCGCTGCTCCCGCGCGGCGAGGTGCACCTGCACCGCGGCGGCCACCTCGGGCTGCTCACCCGCCCCGGCGAACTCGGCCCCGTCGTCGAGGACTTCCTGGATCGGCACCGACCCACGGGGGCCGACCGGCCGTAAGCTGGCCGCGTGAGTGCGAGACCGGTCACCGGCGTCGACGGGCGTGAGTGGCTCGTGAGCATCAAGATCATGTGGAGCGACCGCTCGGAGCACTTCGAGCACGAGAAGGAGGGCGGCCGGCGGGCCGTCATCGGCATCATCGTCGTGCTCGGCCTGCTCTGGTTCGCCCTCATCGCCTGGAAGTTCCAGGTCTCGGCGGTCAGCGTGCCGTGGTGGATCGTGCTGATCCTGCTGGGCGTCGCCGGCTTCTTCCCGGTGCGCTGGGCGCTGCGCCGCCCCCGTCGCCTCATGGTCGAGGGCGGGCGCTGGCCGGACGACGACAGCGGCGGCGGCGGCGAGGCGTGGAGCGGGTACGTCCGCGGCCGCACCGAGGCGCGCGCCGAGTACAAGCAGGCCATCCGGACGCTGCAGCGGCGGGGCACGCCGGCCCGGGCCAACAGCCCGCTGCAGCCGCAGTAGGAGAGGGGGCGCCGTGCCCGAGCTGCCCGAGGTGGAGGCGCTCGCCGAGCACCTGCGCACGCACGCGATCGCCCGGCCCGTCGCCCGGGTCGACCTCGCGAGCATGACCGCGCTCAAGACGTTCGACCCGCCTCTGTCGGCGCTCAGCGGCCGGCTCGTCACCGGCGCGGGCCGGATCGGCAAGTTCCTCGACGTCGACCTCGACGGGCTGCACCTCGTCGTGCACCTCTCCCGCGCGGGCTGGATGCGCTGGCACGAGCAGGCCTCGACCACCCCGCCGAAGCCGGGCAAGGGCCCGCTGGAGCTGCGGGTCCACCTCGAGACGGTCGGCGGCCCCGGGTTCGACCTCACCGAGGCGGGCACGCAGAAGCGGCTCGCGGCCTACGTCGTGACCGACCCCGCGACGATCCCGCAGATCGCGTCGCTGGGGCCGGACGCACTGACCCTCTCGCGCGCGCAGTTCGGTGAGATCCTCGCGGGCGCCTCGACGCGGCTCAAGACGCTGCTGGCCGACCAGCGGACGATCGCGGGCATCGGCAACGCCTACTCCGACGAGATCCTGCACGTCGCAAAACTGTCGCCGTTCGCGATCGCGGGGAAGCTCGACGCCGAGGCCGTCGACCGGCTGCACGCGGCGATGATTGGGGTGCTCACCGAGGCGGTGGACCGCGCCGTCGGCCAGGACGCCGCCCTGCTCAAGGGGGAGAAGCGGTCGGGGATGCGGGTGCACGCCCGGACCGGGCTGCCGTGCCCGGTGTGCGGCGACACGGTGCGCGAGGTCTCCTACGCCGAACGCTCGTTCCAGTACTGCGCCACCTGCCAGACCGGCGGCAAACCCCTGGCCGATCGGCGGCTCTCCCGCCTCGTCAAGTGAGGGATACCGCCGAACGGATGATCACCCGTCGTCGGGAACGTGTGGCTCGTTGCTCTGACGGGGTGGCGGAGGAGACGATGACGCCGTGTCCTGGCTGACCTCCCCGACCGTCCTCGTCGTCCTCGGCGTGGTGGTCGTGCTGGTGGTCGTCGGGCTCGTGGTCTACCGCCGGTTCCGCCGCCGCCACGCCTTCGCCTCCCCCCTCGAGCGGGCGACGTTCTCGACGTTGCACACCGTGTCGCTCGCGGCCCCGGCCCTGCGCGAGGGGCTCTCCGAGTCCTCCGCCCAGTTCGCCGTGCCCTACCTGCGCACCCTGCTCGACACCGAGGCCCTGTCGATGACGGCGGCCGACTGCATCCCGCTGGCCTGGGACGGCGAGGCCGAGCACCACAACCTCGACGTGCGGTTCTACGCCGAGAAGGTGATGAAGACCGGGCGCCAGCAGATGGCGAGCCGGCGCGACATCGAGTGCGGGGACGACCGCTGCCCGGTCAAGGGCATCGTCGTCGTCCCGCTCGAGGTCGACGGCAACGTGGTGGGCACGCTCGCCGCGGTCAGCGGGGAGACGCCGGGCCCGGTGCTGCTGCGGGCGACCGCGGAGGTGGCCCGGTACGTGTCGAGCCAGCTCGAGCTGGCCGACCTCGACGACTCGCGCGACCGGCTCAACCGCGCCGAGGTGCGTGCCCTGCGCGCCCAGATCTCGCCGCACTTCATCTACAACGCGCTGAACACGGTCGCCTCGTTCATCCGCACCGACCCCGAGCGGGCCCGCGAGCTGCTCATGGAGTTCGCGGACTTCACGCGCTACTCGTTCCGGCAGGCCGGCGAGTACACGACGCTCGCCGAGGAGCTCAAGAACATCGACCGCTACCTCATGCTGGAGCGGGCGCGCTTCGGCAACCGGCTGGCGGTCAAGGTCCAGGTGGCACCGGAGGTCCTCTCGGTGGTGCTGCCCTTCCTCGCGCTGCAGCCGCTGGTGGAGAACGCGGTCCGGCACGGGCTGGCGGGCAAGGTGGAGGGCGGCACCGTCACCCTCACCGCCGAGGACTCGGCGAGCGAGTGCCTCATCACCGTCGAGGACAACGGCGTCGGCATGGACCCGCAGGCGCTGCGGGAGGACAACCGCGACGCCCACCTCTCGGGCGCGCACGTGGGGCTCGGCAACGTCGACGACCGCATGCGCTCGGCCTTCGGACCGGACTACGGCCTCGTCGTGGAGACCGAGCGCGGCGCCGGGACCAAGATCAGCCTCCGCGTGCCGAAGTTCCGGGCGGGCGTCCGGGTCTGACCGGGTAGGGCAAACTGGCTGTCATGGACCTCCGCCTGCCCTCGGCCCTCAAGCTCCCGCCGGCGGTCTCGTCGGTCCTGCCCGGCGCCCTCGCCTCGCGCGTCTCCGGTGGCACCGTGTCGGTCGTCCGCCTCAGCGGCGTCATCGCCTCGGCCTCCGGCCCGGTGCCCCGCTCGGTGATCAACCTGCAGGCGGTCGAGTCGGCCCTCACCCGGGCGTTCGAGGCCGAGAACGCGGTGGCGGTCGCCCTCGTCGTCAACTCGCCGGGTGGGTCGCCCACCCAGTCGCAGCTCGTCGCCGACCGCATCCGTGGTCTGGCCGCCGAGCACGAGCTGCCCGTCCTCGCGTTCTGCGAGGACGTCGCGGCCTCCGGAGGCTACTGGCTCGCCTGCGCGGCGGACGAGATCTTCGCCTGCCCGACGTCGCTGGTGGGCTCGATCGGCGTGGTCAGCGGCGGGTTCGGCCTCACCGGGCTCATCGAGCGCTACGGCATCGAGCGCCGGCTGCACACCGCCGGTCAGAACAAGGCCCGGCTCGACCCGTTCCAGCCGGAGAAGCCCGAGGACGTCGAGTGGCTGCTCGGCATGCAGGCCGAGCTGCACGAGCTGTTCATCGAATGGGTCCGCAGCCGCCGCGGCGACGCCCTCGACACCACGGCGGAGCTGTTCACCGGCGAGGTCTGGACCGGGCGCAAGGCCCTCGAGCTCGGCCTGATCGACGGCCTCGGGACGCCGCGCGAGGTGCTGAAGGAGCGCTTCCCCGACGCCGAGGCGGTGACGGTGGAACCGCGGCGCCCGCTGCTCGCCCGGCTCGGCGTCGGCGTGCTCGGCGGCTTCCCCACGCCCGGGGTCGTCGACCCGGCGGCCGCGATCGCCGGTGCCCTCGAGTACCTGGAGCACCGCGCGGTGTGGAGCCGGTTCGGGCTGTAGGTGGCTTCGCCATGTGAGCACTTTCTGGTGCTATAGGCACGGAAAGTGCTCACAGGACGGAGTCACATGCCGTCGGTCGGCTGGGACGGACGCGACGTGTCCGGGCTCAGCCATGAGCAGATCCACCGCTGGACCCGGGACGGCGCGAGCCCCGAGGCGCTCGCCGCCGCCCGCGACCGCCACCTCGCGCGGGCCGACGAGCTCCGGGCGGCCGCCGACCGGCTGCAGGCCGCGCACCGTGGGGTCGGGGAGACCTGGGTGGGCCGCGACGCCGACGCCGCGGGCGCCCGCACCCGCGTCCTCGCGGAGCGGATGGAGCAGCTCGCGCGGACCGTCGGGGGTCAGGCCCGGAGCATCGACGGCCTGCGGGCCGCGCTCGTCCGGGTGCAGGCCGCGGTCGGTCCGCCGCGACCGCCCGCGCTGCCCGCGCTGGGCGTGACGCCGGTGCTCGAGGAACTGCGTGCCCTCGTGACCGGTCATCCCGCGGACGGCTACGCAGGGTTCCGGTCGGCCGCCGCGGACCAGGCTGCAGCGCGCGAGGCCTACCGGGCGTACCTCGGGGAGACCGCGACGGCGGCCCGTGCGGTCGAGCCCGCGGGCGCCGGGCCGACTCCGGCTCCGGGCGCCGCGGCCCGCGGACGGCCGCCGCTCCCCGTGGGCGCCCGGGGCGCCGCGAGCGGCGTGCTGCAGCGGGCCGCCGGCGCCGTGGACCCCGTCCCGACGTCGGGTGTGGGCGCGCGTCCGGCGACGGTCCGGCCCGGTGCCGGACGCGAGGTGCCCGTGCGGGGGGCGTCGGCGCCGGTCGCCGGTCCCGCCGGACGGGCGGCGCGGGGCGGCGTGTCGGCGAGTGGAGTGGGGGCGGGTGGCACCCCGGGCGGTGGTGCGGCCGGTGGTGGTGCGGCCGGTCGTGGTGTGGCCGGTGGTGGTGTGGCCGGGAGTGGTGTGGCCAGGGGTGGTGCGGGCGGCGGTGGTGCGCGGGTCGGGGCCGGGTCGTCGGTCGGGGGGCCCGGTCCGGGTGCTGCGCCCGCGGCGTCGACGGGCGGGCAGGTCGGCGGCCTCCCTGGCGGCAGCACGACGGTGGTGGGCGCGCCGGGGCCCCGTGGAGCCGGACCGGCACCGATCCGCCGTCCGGACGGACGCGTCCAGCGAGCACCCTCGGCGCTCGGTGGGCCTCCCGGACCACCGAGGGTGTTCGCTGATCACCGGCCGGGCCGCGGCGCGGCCGACTTCGGGCCGGACGCCGCGCCCTCGGCGCCCGACGAGCCGGAGACGTCCGACGCGGGCGCCGAGGAGCCCGTGGTGCCGGTGCGCCACGTCTCGTGGCTGGTCGACCCGGCCCCGGCGGGGTGGGGCGCGGCGGGACGGCGGGTCGTGCCCGCGGTGCTGGGGGAGGACCCGTGATCACGCTGCGGCGCCACGAGCTGCTCTGGGTGCTCGAGCAGTGCGGGGCCGGGGACTGGCCCTACCCGCTCGCCGGCATGGCGTGGCCCGCCGACACCGAGGACGAGACGGTGCTCGCCCGCGCGCGGACCGAGGACGCGCTCGCGGGCCGGGGGCTGCTCGCACCCGGGCCGGCGGCCGACCTGCTCGCCGTGGGCACGGCGGTCCGGGACGCCCGGCGTCAGGTCGACCTGGTGCGACGGGGGAGCGGCCCGACCGCCGCGGTCGCGCTCGCCGGTCCGGGCGGCGGCGCGCTGCTCACCTCGGCCGACCACGCCGGGGCGGACGTCACGGTCCGGCCCGTGGCGCCCGGCGGGATCGCGGCCGCCGTGCTGGCGCTGCTGCCCCGGCTGCCGCCCGCGCCCGGGCCGCCGCTCGAGGTGCCGCCGCCCGAGACGGCCGTGGCGACCCGTCGTCGGGAACGCCGGCGACTCGACGTCGACGCGGTCCTCGCGGACACCGTGGCCTGGACGCAACTCGGTGTCGCCGTTACTCCGATCGGGGCGACTTGGGCGGACGACCGTGCAGATGCACACATCACATGGCTCGACTCGCCCCGCGGCCGCCACCGACTGCGGCACGATCGAGGTCGGACGACGTCGCCGGCGCAGGCCCGGCTCGTCCCGGACGACGCCGCGTCCCCCGGGACCCGGGCCGAGGTCGAGGCGTGGCTGGTGGAGCCGGGGAGGAGCACGACATGAGCGGTCCGGGTCCCGCGTCCGAGCGCGGGTTCGCGGCGCTCGACCCGGCCGACGCGGAGCGGTTCGCGGGCCGGGTGGACGACCTGGAGCGCACGGTCGCGGAGGCCCGTGAGGCGCTCCGGCGCCTGGCCGAGGACCCGCTGGCCACCGGCACGGGGCAGGAGAACGCCGAGATGGCCGCCTGGTACCGCGAGCTGCTCGTCACCGACACCGTGCCCGCCGCGGACGACCTGGCCCGGCAGCTGGACGCGGTCCGCCGCGCGGTCACCGAGGGCACGGCGGCCTGGCGGGAGTCGGAGCGCTCGGTGCGCGACTCGCTCGATCCCGGGGCCGATCGCGGGCCGGGTGATCCGATCGGGTGACGGTGTACGTCAGGTCCGGTAGCGCCGCGCGCCGCGGGGCCGACCCGGGCACGGTGACACGGGCAGGGTCCCTATCGTGGACGCGGGACCGACCCTTGGGCAGGATGGCGCGACAGTGACTACCAACGACAACGACGGCCTCGTCGTCCTCGCGGTCGACGACGAGGAACCCGCTCTCATGGAGCTCGCCTACCTGCTCGAGCAGGATCAACGCGTCTCGACGGTGCTGAAGGCGAACGACTCCATCTCGGCGCTGCGCATCCTCACCGGCGGCGACCAGGTCAACCTGGGCGGGTTCGGCACCCCGCCGCAGGGCATGGCCTCACCCGCCAAGCAGTCGGACGTCGACGTGCTGTTCCTCGACATCCGGATGCCGGGGCTCGACGGCCTGGAGCTCGCGCAGGTCCTCTCGCGCTACGTCATCCCCCCGTCGGTGGTCTTCGTGACCGCGCACGACGACCGCGCGGTCGAGGCCTTCGACGTCGGCGCCGTGGACTACCTGCTCAAGCCGCTGCGCCCCGAGCGGCTCTACGCCTCGCTCACCCGCATCCTCGCCTCGCGCGGCACGACGGTCCCCGTCGAGCCCGCCGTCGAGGAGGAGGGCGACGACGAGGTGATCCCGGTCGAGCTCGCCGGCACGACGAAGCTGGTGCAGCGCTCCACCGTGCGCTGGGTCGAGGCGCAGGGCGACTACGCCCGCCTCCACACCACCGAGGGCAGCCACCTGGTGCGGATCCCGCTCTCGGTGCTCGAGGAGCGCTGGTCGGACGCCGGGTTCGTGCGCATCCACCGGTCCTACCTCGTCGCGCTGCCGCTGATCACCGAGCTGCGCCTCGCGGGGTCGGGCTACGTCGTGCGGCTGGGCAACGGCAACCAGCCCGGCGAGGTCGCGGAGCTACCGGTCAGCCGCCGGCACACCCGTGAGCTGAAGGACCGGCTCGTCCGCTCGACGAAACAGGCGTGGGGCCGGCGATGACCGCCACCGACGGGCGGACCCGGACCGGGGGCGAGGACCCCGGCCCGGCCGACCCGCCGGAACCGACCGGCGACGACCACGCCGCCGCGTCCGTCGACGGCCCGGCGATCGCGCGGGTGCGGATGCGCGCCGCGTCGGCCCCGCCGCGTCCGAGCCCGGGCCCGGTGCCGCCCGGTGTCGCCCGCCGCATGGGTCGCCACGCCCGGGCGGAGTCCGAGGGCACGGGGCACACCCCGCCCCCGGACTACCGCCCCCGGCACGCCGCGCCGGCCGAGGACGGCGCCGTCGCCGCGCCGATCGCGCTGCGGCCCCCCGCGGGGCCCCCGACGCCGGCCGCCCCGCCCGACGTCGAGATCGACCCGACCCCGGTGCGGGGTCTGCCGCTGGCCTCGACGTTCCCCGCCTCCGCCGTGATGGCCTCGGAGACGGTGCCGTCGGAGGACAAGAAGCCGCTCTACGGCTGGCAGCCCGGGCCGGACGTCGGCGGGATCGACGCGCCGCCGCCCGCCCGGCAGCGCATCGTGCTCGCAGAACGGCGCTCGCCGACCCGCGCCGTCGGCACGGTCGCCGAGATCGAGCAGCAGACCGCGACCGGTGAGCTGCTCCTGTCCAACCTCATGCGCTCGCAGCTCATGCTCGCCGCGCGCCTCGCGGTGGTCGCCGTGATCGTCCTCGGCGTCCTGCCCGTCGTCTTCCTGACGATGCCGCGGGTCGCGACGACGGTGGTGTTCGGCGTCTCGCTGCCGTGGGTGCTGCTGGGCGTGCTGGCCTTCCCCTTCCTGCTGGTGCTGGGCTGGCTCTACACCCGCACCGCCGAGCGCAACGAGCTCGACTTCGCCGACGACGTCGAGGACTGAGCCGCCGTGACCGGGTCGGACTCCGTCGTCGCCGTCGTCCTCTTCACGCTCGCCGCCGTCGCGGTGATCGCGATCGGGTCGCTCGGCGTGCGCGTCACGCGCTCCACCGACGACTTCCTCGCGGCCTCCCGCACCGTGCGCAGCCGCGCCAACGCCGCCGCCATCTCCGGGCAGTCGCTGTCGGTGGCCTCGTTCCTCGGCATCGCGGGGATCGTGCTGTCCCACGGCGTGGACGGCCTCTGGTACCCGGTGGGGTTCGTCGCCGGCTTCGGGGTGCTGCTGCTGTTCGTCGCCGCCCCGCTGCGCCGCTCCGGGGCCTACACGGTGCCGGACTTCGCCGAGACGCGGCTGGACTCGACCACGCTGCGGGCGGTGACCACGCTCGTCGTGGTGGTCATCGGGTGGCTCTACCTCGTGCCGCAGCTGCAGGCGTCCGGGCTCGTCCTCATGGTCGTCACGGGCCTCCCGGGCTGGGTGGGCGTGCTCGTCGTCGGCCTCGTGGTCACCGCCGCGGTGACCTTCGGCGGCATGCGGTCGATGACCCTGGTGCAGGCGTTCGGCTTCTGGCTCAAGGGCGTCGCGCTGGTCGTCCCCGCCCTCGTACTGGTGGCCTGGTTCCTCGGGACGGGGCTCACCGCGGCCCCCGACCGCGGCGGGCCGCTGGTGTTCGACCGCGCGACCACCGTGGAGATCCACGACTCGGTCGAACTCACCGTGGCCGTGCCGACGACCGTGGAGATCCGCCCCTCCGGCGCGCCGCCGAGCACCGTGACCTGGGGGCCCGGTCAGCAGGACGTCCCCCGGGACACCGTGCTGGTGTTCCCCGCCGGCTCGAGGATGCCCGTGATGGGGGAGGCGGTCTCCGACAACCAGCAGTGGGACAGGCCCTTCGGCGACGGGCAGCGCAACCCGTTGTGGGTCTACTCGCTGCTCCTCGCGACGTGCCTCGGGACGGCGGGCCTGCCGCACGTGCTGGTGCGCTACTACACCAACCCCGACGGGCGGGCCGCCCGCCGGACCACGGTGCTGGTCATCGCCCTGCTCGGCTTCTTCAGCATCGTGCCGATCGTGCTCGGCGCGCTCTCCCGGTCCGTCGTCCCCCAACTGCTCACCGCCGGGGAGGGCGACGCCGTCGTCCTGCTGCTGCCCTCCCTGACGATCGGCGGGGTGGGTGGTGCCGTCCTGGGCGGGCTGGTCGCGGCCGGGATCGCGGCCACGCTGCTCTCGGTGTCCGCCGGCCTGCTGCTCTCGGTGGCCGGGGTGCTCTCCAGCGACGTGCTGCCCGGGCGTCTCGGCGACTTCCGCATCGCGGCCCACGTGGCGGGGGTGGTGCCGATCGTGGGCGCCCTGGTCCTCGCCCGCCTCGAGTTCGCCCACGCGGTGACCCTCGCGCTCGCGGTGGCCGCGTCGACGTTCGCCCCGCTGCTGCTGCTCGGGATCTGGTGGCGGGGGCTGACCGACCGCGGCGCCATCGCGGGGATCGCGGTGGGCGGGGTGCTGTCGCTCTCGGCGGCGATCACCACCCTGTGCGGGGTGCGCCTCGGCGGGGTCGTCGGCACCCTGCTGGAGCAGCCGGCGGCCGTGTCGGTGCCGGCCGCGGTGATCACCATGGTCCTCGTGAGCCGCGCGACGGCCTCGCGGATCCCGGCCCAGGTGGGCCGTACCCTGTTGCGCCTGCACGCTCCCGAGCGTCTCGGGCTCGGCGAGATGCGTGTGGGTCGCTGAATCACCTACTCGGTGCACACGACGCATACCGTACGTAGGGGCATTCGCCACTCGAAAGAACCATCTGTACGGGAGTGACGCCCACTAGGGTTCGGCCGTTGGAATTCCGGCACACGGCGGCCCAACTCCCCCCGAAGGGTGACCACGCATGAGTGCGACCGAGGCGAGCTCGAGAGGGTCCGACCCGATCGGAGCTCCGACCCCGTACGAAGAGATGCAGCGCAGCCCCGAATTCAAGGCTCTCCGCAACCGCTGGCGCCGGTACATCTTCCTGATGAGCGGCCTGTTCCTGGCCTGGTTCCTCGTCTACGTCCTGCTGGCCGACTTCGCGCCCGACGTGGTGAACACCCGTCTCGGCGGCACCAACTTCACCGTCGGGCTCGTGCTCGGACTCCTGCAGTTCGTGTCGACCTTCGTGATCGCGGTGGCCTACGCGAAGTTCGCCGAGAAGAACATCGACCCGCAGGCCGAGGTGCTCCGGGCGACGGTGGAGGAGAAGCTGTGAGGACCGGAGTGCTCGCGCAGGGCGGTACCGCGCAGCTCGGCAATCCCTACCTGAACATCGGCATCTTCCTCGGTTTCGTCCTCATCACGCTGCTCATCGTCTACCGGGTGAGCCGGTCGGCGACGACGGCCTCGGACTACTACGCGGCCGGCAGTTCGTTCACCGGTCCGCAGAACGGTGTCGCGATCTCCGGCGACTACCTGTCCGCAGCGTCCTTCCTGGGGATCGCCGGGGCCATCGCGGTCAACGGCTACGACGGGTTCCTCTACTCGATCGGCTTCCTCGTCGCGTGGCTCACGGCGCTGCTGCTCGTCGCCGAACTGCTCCGCAACGTCGGCCGCTTCACCCTCGGCGACGTCCTCGCCTTCCGGATGAAGCAGCGCCCGGTCCGGGCGGCCGCGGCCGTCTCGACGCTCGTCGTCTCGTTCTTCTACCTGCTCGCGCAGATGGCGGGGGCCGGTGGCCTGATCTCGCTGCTGCTCGGCATCCCGAAGACGCCGGGCACGATCTTCGACGGGCAGGCGCTGGTCATCGCCCTCGTCGGCCTCGTCATGATCGTCTACGTCCTCTACGGCGGCATGCGCGGCACGACGTGGGTGCAGATCATCAAGGCGACCCTGCTCGTCATCGGCGCCGCCGTGATGACGGTGTGGGTGCTCGGGCTCTACGGGTTCGACCTGTCCGCGCTGCTCGGCGCGGCCGACCAGGTGTCGCCGGCCAACCTGATCAACGCCGGCAACCAGTACGGCAAGACGATCACCAGCCGGATCGATTTCCTCTCGCTGGCGGTCGCGCTGGTGCTCGGCACCGCCGGGCTCCCGCACGTTCTCATGCGCTTCTACACCGTGCCGACGGCGCAGGAGGCGCGCCGCTCGGTGAACTGGGCGATCTGGATCATCGGCATCTTCTACCTGTTCACCCTGGTGATCGGGTATGGCGCGGCCGCCATCGTCCCGCCGAACCTGCTGTCGTCGAAGAACGTCAACGACGCCGCCCCGCTGCTCGCCTTCGAACTCGGCGGCACCCTGCTGCTCGGCGTGGTCTCCGCGATCGCCTTCGCGACGATCCTCGCGGTGGTCGCGGGCCTGACCATCACCTCCGCGGCGTCCTTCGCGCACGACGTCTACGCGTCGGTGATCAAGGAGGGCAGGCCGGAGCCCGGCTCCGAGGTCAGGGTCGCCCGGCGCACCGCCCTCGTGGTCGGCGTCGTCGCCGTCATCGGCGGCATCCTCGCCAACGGCCAGAACGTGGCGTTCCTCGTGGCGCTGGCGTTCGCGGTCGCGGCGTCGGCGAACCTGCCGACGCTGCTGTTCTCGCTGTTCTGGAAGAAGTTCAACACCACCGGGGCGCTGTTCTCCACCTACGGCGGCCTCGTCGTCTGCGTGGTGCTGATCCTGCTGTCGCCGGTGGTGTTCGGGTCGGCGGGCGAGGCGATCTTCCCGCTGTCGAACCCCGGCATCGTGTCGATCCCGCTCTCGTTCCTGCTCGGTGTCGTCGGCACGTTCGTCGGGGCGAGCCGGGGCGACGCCGCGGAGCAGGCGGAGCACGAGCGCAAGGCCGCGGAGATGGAGGTCCGGTCGATGACCGGGGCGGGCTCGTCGAACACGGCGGCCCCGCACTGACCGGCCTGCACCCGGTGGGGCGGCGTCCCACCGGGTGCCCCACGTGGTGCCCCACCGGGTGCTCACCCGGATGCAGCGCACAATGGAGCCCATGAACGTCCCGGCCGTGACGGTGTCCGAGGTACCCGCGGGTGCCACGCTGCTCGACGTCCGCGAGGACGAGGAGTGGGCCGCCGGCCACGCCCCCGAGGCGGTGCACGTGCCGATGTCGGCGTTCCTCGAGCGGCTCGACCAGGTGCCCGACGGACCGCTCGCCGTGGTGTGCCGCGTCGGCGGCCGCTCGGCCCAGGTCACCGCCTACCTGCGCAACCAGGGACGGGACGCGGTGAACGTGACGGGCGGGATGCTCGCGTGGGAGGCCGCCGGTCGCCCGGTCGTCGCCGACGGTCCCGGCCCGGCCCAGGTGGTCTGAGCCCGTGACCTGTCCGCGGTGCGGTCGCGAGCAGCCGCCCGGTGCGTCCGGGCGCTTCTGCGTGCACTGCGGCCGCGTGCTCGGCGGGGTCCGCTGGGTCGCCTCCACCCCGGACGCAACGCGGCCCCGGGCGTCCGCCCCCCGGCGCGCGCCCTACGCCGGACCGCCGCGCTACCCGTCGATCCCGCGGTGGAGCCTGTGGCCGTGGGCCGCGCGCCCCGAGCCGGGCGGGCCCGACGGACCGCTCGCGGCGCCCGCACCCGCCGCGCCCGCGGACGCCCTGCGGGCCACCGCCGGGCTGCTGCGCCGGCTCGCCCTCACCACGGCCCTGCTCTGCGGCGTCGCCGCCCTCGGTGAGGTCTTCCGCTACGTCCTGCTGCTCCTGAGCCGTGACCGGGCGCTCTCCGGGGTGCTGCTCGGCTGGTCCGACGCGATCGTCGGCATCTTCGGGCTGCTCGCCCCCGCCGCCGCCCTCGCCACCGGCGCCGTCTTCCTGCGGTGGCTGCTGCAGGCGCGCGGCCTCGCCGCGGACGCGTCGGGCACGCGACCCTGGCGCTCCACGCGGATGCTGCTCCTGGGGTGTGTCCTGCCACCGCTCACGCTGACCGTCCCGGGCGCGACGCTCGCCGAGATCGAACACGCCGCCGCCGGGTTCGCCGCCGACCGCCGGCCGACGCCCTCGCGTCCGGTGCTCGCGTGGTGGGCGGCGTGGGCGGTCGGCGTCGTGCTCGGCGTCGTCACCGTGGTGCAGGGGTTCGGCGAGAGCACCCAGGCGCTCGCGGACGGCGTCGTGCTGCACTTCTGGTCCGACGTCGTCGCCGTGGTCGTGGCGCTGCTGACCGTCCGGGTCACCGCCCACCTGACCGAGCTGCTCGCCCCCGTCCTGCGTCGGACGGGCCGCAGCTACGTCGTCGCGGGCTGACCCACGGCCTGTCGATCCACCGCCTGCCGACTCAGGCGGCGCCGCCGAGGCTCGCGACGCCACCGGCGGACGGCGGCGCGGTCGGGTCGGTCCCCGCGTCGGCCGGCATCTCGCGGGCGACGAAGTCCTCCACGTGGAACAGGTTGTCGCCGGCGCGGCGCACGATCCGCAGGAGCGTCGTCATCGAGGCGACCTCCTCGACCTGTTCCTTGAGGTACCACTGCATGAACTGCTCGCCCAGGTAGTCGCCCTGGTCGCGCGCGGTGCGGGCCAGCAGCGTGATCTGGTCGGTGACCCGGCGCTCCTGGTCGAGGACCAGCTCCACGACGTCCTCGACCGACTTGAAGTCGTTGCGGACCTCGTCGACGCCCGGGATGCGGACGTGCACGTCGTTGTCGAGCAGGTACTGCACCATCCCCATGGCGTGGTTGCGCTCCTCGAGCGCCTGCGCGTAGAAGTGCGCCGCCAGCTGCGGGAGATCCTCGTCGTCGCAGTACACGGCGACCGCGGTGTACTGCTGCGACGCCGTGAACTCGTGGCGGATCTGGTCACGCAGGAGGTCGTGGAACCTCGAGGGGGACGGCTCTTCCATCCCGGGAGTGTAGGTCAGCCTAACCTCGCGAGGGTATGGCGTCCGCCTCGCCGCACCCCCGCCTCGCCGCACCCCCGCCTCGCCGCACCCCCGCCTCGCCGCACCCCCGCCTCGCCGCACCCCCGCCCCGGGGTCAGCCGATCGTCGCGGCCACCGCCTTGTCACCGTCCTGCTTGACGGTGAGCGGGAGGGCCGGTGCACCGAGCTTCGCGCAGTTCAGGTTCTTGAACGAGGCCTGCAGGCGCTGGGCGAGGAAGGTGAACAGGGAGTTCGCGGCCGCCGGGTCGGGCGACGGTGCGGCCGCGAAGCGGGCCTGGTCGGCCTTCAGCCGTCCGGGGGCCACCGCGGCCAGGGAGCGGCAGTAGGCGCCGCCGTCGGCGGACGCGGCGGGCGACTGGTCGACGCCGAGCCGGTAGAGGACGAGCTTGGCGCGCGAGGGGTTGTCCCCGGCCAGCACCATCGGGTCGTTCGACGGGACGAGCGCGACCGGGTCGCCCTGGTGCGCGGCGGCCTGCAGCTCGTTCAGCGCGAGCGAGGGAACCGCCTTGCCGCCGTCGCCGAGGTCGGGCGCGGTCATCGGCCGGCAGCCCAGCGCCGGGTCGATGAACGCGTCGAGCAGGCCGTTGTCGCTGGCGTTGGTCAGGACGGTGCCGCCGAGGCCGGTCGTCGCGGCCGTGTTCTGGGCCGTCCGTCCGTCGCCCAGCACCCGGTAGGAGGTGGCGAGGTTGTCGCTCTGGTCCTGGTCGACCACCGCGAAGTCGCGGGTGGTCGGGCAGGGCCGGCCGTCGGCGGCGGTGCCGAGGGCGGGCACGGTGGTCCGACCCGCGGCGACCGCGGCGTTCGCGGCGGCGAAGAACGGCGCCGCGCCGCAGTCGGCGAACTGCCCGAACGGCGAGTCCGGGGTGCCGTTGACGCAGCCGGCCTTGTCGCCGTCGAGGGTCAGCGTGGTGCCGTTGAAGCCGAACCAGACGCCGACGACCGCGCCCGCGGGCAGCTGCGGGGTGATCGGCGCGGCGGCGGGCCGGGACCCGTCGTCGATCACCAGCGGGTGGTAGACCGACAGCGCGCCGGTGGCGGGGTCGAGCACGCTGGCCTCGACGAACGCGGCCTGCGCCTTGTTCGCCTCGTGGCACGCGCCCTGATCCCCGGAGCCCTTCAGCCGGTAGGGGGTGGCGAGCCCGGCGGCCGTCAGCGGCGCGGGCGGCACCACGAGCGTGCAGTTCGGGTTCGGCTGTTGCTGTTGCTGTTGCTGCTGCTGGTGCGGCTTCTGGGCGTCAGACTTGTGCATGCCGGCCGCCGCGGCGGCGTCGGGCGTGGCTGACGCGCTCGTCGTCGCGGACGCGGCGGTCGTGGTGCCCGCCGCGCCGTCGCCCGTCCCGCCGTTGTTCGTCCCCGGGTCCGCCTGGTGCGACCGACCGGTGACGGCCGAGGTCAGACGGGACAGCAGGGAGGGGGCCCGTCCGTGCTGCGAGCTCGTCGAGCCGTTCGTCGGGGTGTCGTTCCTCCGGGAGGACGCCCAGGCCTGTGCCGCCCCGAGGACGAGCAGGATCGAGAGCGGGACGGCGACCGCCCACCGCGGGATGCGCGGCCGGGCCGAGTGTCGGGACATGGGGGTCCTTCGGGGGAGCGGGATCGACCGGGGCGGATGCCCCGGAGGTCGTGGTGGGCAGCGGCCCGGACCACCCGAACTGCTCGCAGTGCACCCGCGAGGCGGGGACGGCGAGCTGTTCGAGGGCGGCGAGGGTCCCGGTCGCGAGCGAGGCGGGACCGCAGACGAAGTAGTCGAGGTGCTCCCGTTCGGGGGACGGGGGCAGGACCTCGGAGAGGAGCGCGACGTCGATGCGGCGCCCGGCGAGCCGGGTCACCTCGAGGTCGAGGCGGCGGCGCAGCACCTCCAGCTCGGAGGCGAACAGCGGCTCGGAGCCCCGCTCGGCCAGCACCAGCCGGTGCCGCCGGACGTCGCCCCGCTCGGCGAGCGTGCGCAGCATGCTCATCATCGGGGTGATCCCGACGCCGCCCGCGACGAGCACGAGCCCCGCGCGGCCGCCGTGGTTCTCGGCGGTGAACGAGCCGTGGGGGCCGTCGAGCCACACCTTGTCGCCCTGGCGCAGCGCGGCCACCCGGTGGGAGAAGTCGCCCTGGTCCCGCACGGTGATCTCGAGCCGGCCGGGCACGTTCGCGCTCGAGGCGATGGTGAACGGGTGCTCCTCGGTCCCGACGACGGCCCGGCGCAGCCGCAGCCACACGAACTGTCCGGGGTCGAAGCGCAGCCCGCCGCGACGCAGGTGCACGGGCGCCAGCACGAGGGTGGCGACGCTGGGCCCCTCGCGGCGCACGCCGTAGACGACGTAGGCGCCCTGGCGGGAGAACAGCGGCCGCCAGACCCAGCGGTGGACGAGCACCAGGAGGAGCGCCCCGGCGAGGACGACCAGACACACCCGCATGACCGGGTCGGCGACCAGGTGGTTCAGCCAGATCACGTGCAGCGCGGCCAGGACCAGACCGGCCGCGGCGAGGGCCACGTGCAGGCGGGCCCACAGCTCGTAGCGCGCCCCGGGACGGCGCCCGCCCGCCGCGACGCCGCCGACGGCGAGCAGCGCGACCAGGGACCCCCAGCCGACCTTCGCCGTGGTCCGGGCGGTGATCGGGTCGCCGAGCTCCGGGTGGTTCCAGATCGCCACGGCGGCGTGCGCGACCACGGCGGCCAGGGCGAGCATGCCCAGCCACCGGTGCAGGCCCATGACGCGGTCGACGCCGAACGCGCGGGTGAGGGTGCGGATCCGGCTGGGCACCACGACGACCACGACCAGTGCGCCGAGCCCGAGCACCCCCAGCCCGACCGAGAGCATCGCGCCGGGCGCGGTGGAGTGCCCGCGCCAGGCCGAGAGCGCGAACGGCACCGCGGTCATCGCGGCGAGGATCCCGGTCCAGGCGATCGTCGTCATCCGTCTGCGCACGGCCGCAGAAGGTAGGTCCGTGACCTGGGCGTGACCCGGAATCCTGAGAGCCGAGGGGCGCCCACCGCGCCGATCGACCGGGATCCGGCGACGACGGACATGATCGCTGCGCCGTTCGTCGGTAGCGCTCTCAGGTTCGTGCGCCGCCCCCGGAGGCGGGGTTCGTCCCCGCTGCCGGAAGTGCTCGGTCCGCGCCCGCACGGCAGGATGGCCCCTCGTGACCTTCGACCGCGAGCGCGAGGCCGCCGAGGTTCCGGCGGCCTTCGACCAGGACGCCACCTCCTACGACCGCCTCGTCGGTGCCAACCCGGGCTATCTCGACCACCTGCGGCTCTCCGCGCGGCGGCTGGCCCTGCCCGACGACGGGGCCGGGCTGCGGCTGCTCGACGTCGGGTGCGGGACCGGGCTGTCCACGCAGGCGCTCGTGGAGACGTACCCGGCGGCGGAGATCGTGGCCGCCGACGCGTCGGCCGAGATGCTGGCGCAGGCCCGCGCCAAGTCGTGGCCGGACACGGTGCGGTTCGTGCACTCCCGCGCCGAGGAGCTCGCCGCCCACGGGGTGGAGGGGCCGTTCGACGGCATCCTCGCCGCCTACCTGCTGCGCAACCTGCCCGACGTCACCGCCGGGGTGAAGGACCTCCACGCGCTGCTCGCGCCGGGGGCGCCGCTCGCGGTGCACGAGTACTCGGTGGCCGACTCGGCCCGCTCGCGCGCGACCTGGACCGCGGTCTGCTGGGCGATCATCATCCCGCTCGGATGGCGGGTGACCGGGGACGCCTCGCTCTACCGGTACCTGTGGAAGTCGGTCCTGCACTTCGACGGCATCATCCGGCTCACCGGCCGGCTGCGCGACGCCGGCCTCGACGACGTCCGGGTGGAGCCGGTGGACGGCTGGCAGAAGGGGATCGTCCACACGATCCTCGGCCGCCGGCCCATCTGAGTCCGGCCGGAGGGGACGTCAGCGGTGGCCCACCGCTGACGTCCGGTGGCAGCCGTGTGCCACCGCTGACACTCAGGAGGAGAGCGACCGACGCCGGCGCACCTCGTAGGTGCGCTCGGCGTACTCGATGTCGTCGACCCACAGGCGCTTCGCCGCGAACTCCATGAGCGGGCGGACGAGCCACTGCGCCTTCTTCGCGTGCCCGAAGCCCTCCCGGCCCGACCAGGCGAGCACGGCCTCCGTCACGAGCGTGCGCGCCCGGCCGTCGGGGTGCGGCGCCAGCGGCGTCGCGTGGGTCTCGACGACGCTGCCCGCCCCCTCGCCGCGGGTGATGTGCATGACGATGGTGCGCGGGTCGGGGCAGGTGAAGCGCGCCTCGACCGGCACGCCGTAGTGGCGGGTGAGCCGGAACGCCACGCGGAGGTCGAAGTGGTCCTCGTCGTCGGTGGCGGTGCGCGCGGGAGCGGAGTCCACGCGCAGGTCGGCGAACGAGTGCGGGTGGAACCAGGCGCCGTGCCACGGGTCGAGGCGGTTCGCGATGACGTCCTCGGGCTCGCAGGTCCCGGTGATGGTGGCCACCGCGACGAGGCTCTCCGTGTGCGGCGGCCGGACGGGGAGGACCGGCGCATCGGTGGGCTCCTCCCCGCCGACGGCGTCGAGGCGGACCCAGGCGAGCACCCCGTCGTCGTGCGCGGGCAGCGTGCGCCAGCCCGCCCGGCCGGACGGGCCGAGGGCGAGGCCGTGCCAGCGGCAGATCAGCTCGCAGCCCGACTGCTGCGCGGTGGACATGTCCGCGCCGAGATGGGGGCAGGCGCCCGGGCCGGCGTGCAACCCGCCGTCGGGAGCCCGCCAGACGACCAGCTCGACGCCCGCCACCGTCACGCCGACCGGTGAGCCGACCGCCACGTCGCGGGACGCCCCGACGACGTACCAGTTGCCCGACGGCCGGGCCTGCGCCCGCTCCTGAGCGGCGTGGATGATGCCCGGCTTCGCGTCCCGCCAGGTCGGCTCCATCGCCTCCCAGCGTTCGCCGGACAGACGTCGCAGCGGGTTCACCGGCGTACGACCGACTGGGCGCTTCCTCAGCACGGGACGGACGCTAGGACGGCGTCCGTACCGGTGCAGTGGGGCACGGTCGTCTGTGGCCGGACGCACGTCTGGCTGCGCCGAACGAGGGCGCGCCGACCCGATCAGGTGACGTCGCGCTCCCAGGGGCACGACAGGCACCGCGGCCCGCCGCGGCCGGAGCCCAGCTCGAAGCCCTCGATGGTCACGACCTCGACGCCCGCGTCGCGCAGCCGACCGTTCGTCGTGGTGTTGCGCTCGTAGGCGACGACGAGGCCGGGTGCCAGCGCGAGGGTGTTGTTGCCGTCGTCCCACTGCTCGCGCTCGGCGGCGACCCCGGCGGGGCCGGTGTCGACCGCGCGGAGCTCGTCGATCCCCATCGCGCGGGCGGCGGCCGGACGGAACGGCTCGGGACCGGTGATGGACAGATCGGACGTGCTCGGCTGGATGGTCCATGCCTCGAGCGCGTCCAGGACCTGCGGGAACACCACCATGGTGTCGACGTCGACCATGGTCGCGACGGTGTCGAGGTGCATCGTCGCCCGCCGCTGCGTGATCGGGACGGCGAGCACGGTGTGGGCCAGGCCGTCCGCGAACATCGCCCGGGCGAACGACTCGGCCCCGGCCGGGCTGGTGCGCTCCCCGACGCCGATCGCGAGCACCCCGGGGGCGAGCAGCAGCACGTCGCCGCCCTCCACCGCCGAGGTGTCGCGGGGCTGCGTGTGGGTCACGCCGCCGAGCTCCGGCCGCCCGGCGTGGGCCAGCGCGACGAGCGAGGCCTCCCGGCGCCGGGCGGGCATGCCCATGGCGGCGGCGACCACCCGGTCGCCGACCCGCATCGAGGAGTCGCGGGTGAACATGAGGTTCGGCAGCGGGTCGACCGCGAACTCGTCCGGGCCGTGCATGCGCCGGACCAGGGAGTTCTCGCCGTCGCCGAGCTCGCGGAAGGTCAGCCCGCCGATCAGCGCGGTGGCCAGTTCCGGGGCGGGCAGGCCGTCGAGCTGCGCCCGGACGCCCGCTCCGAGTTCCTTGCCGAGCACCCGCTCGTCGACCGCCGCGGCGATGCCGGACCTCCGCGACCCGTCGTCGTGAAGAGCCTCGGTGAGCAGGTCGGCGAGCAGCAGCACCTCGACGCCGTGCCGTCGCAGGGTGTCGGCGAACCGGTCGTGCTCGAGCTGCGCCCGCTCGACCCACGGGATGCCGTCGAAGAGCAGCCGGTCGGCGTTGCGCGGGGTGAGCCGCTGCAGCTCCGGGCCCGGGCGGTGCAGCACGACCGTCCGGAGCGGTCCGACCTCGGAGTCCACGCGCGGGGTCACCGGGCCGAGGTTAGTTCCCGGGCAGGAAGGACACCTTCCCGGCGAGCAGCGCGGAGCCCACGAAGGCGACGACGTCGATGAGCGTGTGCGCCCACACGAGGGGCCAGAGCCGCCCGGTGCGCTGCCAGTACCGGCCGAACACCAGGCCCATGACGAGGTTGCCGACGCCGCCGCCGAAGCCCTGGTACAGGTGGTAGGAGCCGCGCAGCGCCGCCGCGAGCAGCAACGACCGGTTCTCGGAGAGCCCGAGCCGACGCAGCGTCGAGAGCAGCCAGCCGACGACGAGCACCTCCTCGGCCCACGAGTTCGCGAAGGCCGAGATCAGCAGCACCGGTACCCGCCACCAGTGGTCGTCGAGCACCGACGGGACCACCGTGAGGTTGATCCCGATCGCGCGCGTGACCAGGTAGAAGCCCAGCCCGGGGATGCCGATGAGCGCGGCGAGCCCGCACGCGGCGCGGAGGTCCCGCCACGGCCGGCGCCCGTCCAGCCCGACGCCGCGCGGCCCGGACCCGGCCCGCAGCAGGAGGTAGAGGCCGAGCCCGCCCCAGGCCAGGAGCTGCAGCGAGGACGCGAGCTGCGCGGCGAGGTCCACCCAGGCGTCGGTGGCGAGCGGCCGGTCGATCGTCACCTGCCGCTGCGCGAGCGGGGCGGGCGCGGCCAGGGAGTCCAGCAGCGAGATGAGCGACCGCAGCCCGGACAGCCCGAGGGTCACGGTGGCCACGACGAGGATCTCGGTGACCAGCAGCCGGCGCTCGCGGCCGGTCACGACCTCGACGTCGGGCCGTGCCGGGGAGAGCCAGCTGTTCATCGGTGATCACCCTAGGCCGCGACGCACGCCACGGAGTCCACACCGGGCGCGTCGGTAACCTCGGTGGGGTGCAGGTCCTGCGAGTGCTGGCGACCCCCCGGTGGGTGGGCTGGACCGTGCTCGCGCTCTGCGCCGTCGTCGTGTGCGGGGGCATGGCCTACTGGCAGCTCGGCCGCGCGGAGTCGGACACCGGCACGCTGCTCAACGCCGGGTACGCGCTGCAGTGGCCGCTGTTCGGCGTCTTCTTCGCGGCGCTGTGGTGGCGGATGCTGCGCTCCGAGGCGCGCTACCTCACCGAGGTCCAGGAGGGTCCCGACGACGGGCCGTCCCCGGCTCCCGCGGCCGGGTCGATCCCCGAGGCCGACAGCCCGTTCACCCCGCGGCCGACCGGTGTCGAGCCGGGTGCGGGCGCGGGTCGGCCCACCCGGGTCCGGGCCTCCGACGAGTACAACGCCATGCTGGCCGAGCTGGGCCGCCGCGACCGCACCGACGGCCCCCGGAACGAGGAGTCGACCCCGTGACCGCTCCGACCGCCGCCCTCACCGACAAGGTCGTCGCCGCCATGCGCCGCTACCGGGTGGGCGCCTACGTGGTGGGTGTCGGCCTGCTGGTGCTCGTGCTGGTGGCGATGCCGCTGAAGTACTTCGCGGACCAGCCGTTGCTCGTGGCGATCGTGGGCCCGATCCACGGGTTCCTCTACATGGGCTACCTGGCCCTCACCGCCGACCTCGGGGTGAAGGCCCGCTGGCCGGTGGGGAAGCTGCTCCTGGTGGCGCTGGCGGGGACGATCCCGTTCGTGTCGTTCGTGGCCGAGCGGAAGGTCACCGCTCCGCTGCGGGCGTCCTCGAACTGACCTCGGGGTCGAGGAGACCTGCGAGCCGGCGCACCTCCGCGCCGAGCAGCCGCGGGCAGCCCACCGGGCCGGCGAACCCGAGCCGGACGTCGTGGTCGCCGTGGGCGGTCTCGACCCGCAGGCGCAGGCCGAGCCGGTCGACGGCGAGCGGCACGAGGGTGTGCTCCGGGCGGTTCAGCGCCGGGGGCAGGTGACGGGCGAGGCCCGTGACCAGCGACCCGTGCGCCCCGGCCAGGTGGGCGAGCCAGTCGTCGCCGCACTCCGTGAACGGGTCGGCCGGGGCGGCGGCCACCTCGGCGGGGGTGAAGGTGCCGGTGCCCTCGGCGTCGCTCAGGACCACGGAGGCGGGGTCCAGCCGCAGCAGGACGTCGGCGTGCCCGACGTCGAGCAGGCGTTCGTCGGGCCGCTCCGCCGCGATCCGCAGCGCGGCGCGGCGGGCCACGCGGGCCGGGAGCACCCGCACGCGCCCGCACACCCAGACGAGGCCGCGGACCGGCTGGCGCACCGCGGCCGGCGCGGAGTCGGTCAGCTCCATCATCACGGGCAGGTGCTCGGCGCGGCGGGTGGCGGCCACCAGCGGGTGGTCGGCCGGGACCTGCAGCGTCGCGGCGCCGGAGGCCGGCACGTGGTGGAGCGTCGGGACGACCCGGTCGTGCTCGTCGACCGTCGGCGACCCCGTGATCAGGGCGGCGGACGACGCCCGCGTGGCCGTCGCCCGGGCACGTTCGGCCGGACTCGGGACGGCGGGCTCGGGCGGGCGGCTCCAGACCACGGCGGGCTCCTCACGGTCGGCAAACTTAGGTGAGCCTAACCGAAGCGAGGGGTCGAAGGGCAAGGGCGATGCCCGGTGGACGAACCCGGTGTCCCCGCCCGCTACCGTGCCCTGGTGTCCACCGTCCCCCAGGCCGGTGGGGCACCGGTCGACGGTGTGCCCACGCTCCTCGCGCGCATCCTCGACGACGCCGCACTGGTCTCGCCGGGCCCGCGGCGCGAGATGGCCGACGTCGTCGGCGCCCACCTCGACGCCCGCGCGGGCGAGCACGGCGGTCTGCTCGGGTCGCTGGTCGTCCCGGTCTCCCGGCTGCAGGAGTTCGTCGCGGAGCTCGTCAAGCGGCGCCCGTCCGCACCGCTGCCGGTCGCGCTCTCGGTCGACACCGGGCTCGGCGGCGTGCCGAAGGCGCTGTCGCTGACGTCCTCGCGCGCGGCGCTGCTGACCACCGGCACCGTCGAGATGCCCGCGCCCCACGACGTCGACTCGATCTGGCTCGAGCGGGTGACCGAGTTCGTGCCCGACGAGGTCGTCGCGGTCGTCGAGCCCCGCCGCCCGGACGCCGACGGCTCCGACGACTGGATCGACGGGGTCCGCCGCGTGGTCGGCCACGGGTGCCGCCCGAAGCTGCGCTGCGGCGGCGACCGGGCGGGTGCGTTCCCCGGCGTCACCGACGTGTCGCGCTTCCTCGCCGTCGTGGCCGCCTCCGGGCGCTCCTTCACGGCGAGCATCGGGCTGCAGTCCGCGGCCCGGCACGTCGACCCCGCGACCGGGTTCGACCACCACGGCTGGCTCAACCTCCTCGTGGCGGTGACCCGCGCGCTGCGAGCGGCCCCGGAGGAGGGGTCCGACGTCTCCGACGAGCTCGTCGAGGACGTCCGCGACGCCCTCGAGGCCACCGACGCCGACGCCCTCGCCCGCGAGATGGGGTCCGTCGACGAGCGGACCGCCATGCAGGTCCGCGCGCACCTGTCGTCGTTCGGGTCGACCGCGCCCGCCGACCAGGGGGCCGAGATGGCACGCCTGGGGCTGGTCTGAGTGCGGATCGCGTTCCTGGGGCCGCACGGCACCTTCTGCGAGCAGGCGCTCGGGTCGGTGATCGACGACTTCCCCGGGGCGACGACGGAGCCGGCCGCGAGCACCACGGCCGCCCTGGACGCCCTGCGCGCCGGTGACGCCGAGCTGGCCTGCGTCCCGATCGAGAGCTCCGTCGAGGGCGCGGTCCCGGCGACCATGGACGGGCTCGTGGAGACCCCACCCGTCGTCGTGATCCGGGAGATCCTGCTGCCGGTGCGGTTCGGGGTGCTGGTGCGCCCGGGGACGACCGCCGCCGACGTCGCCACCGTGGCCTCCCACCCGCACGGGGAGGCGCAGACCCGGCGCTGGCTCGCGACGCACCTGCCGCACGCCGAGGTGCGGATGACGCCGTCCACCGCGGCGGCCGCGGCGGCGGTGGCCGACGGCCAGGTCGACGCCGCCGTGTGCGCTCCCGTGGCCGCCCGCCACTACGGGCTCGAGGTGCTCGCCGACGGGGTGCACGACACCGGCGACGCCGTCACCCGCTTCGTCGTCGTCGCCCGCGCCGGCTGCGCCCTGCCCGCCCCGACCGGTGCCGATCGCACCTCGATCGCCGCGACCACCGTCAACGAGCCCGGTGCGCTGCTCGCGATCCTCTCCGAGTTCGCGATCCGCGGCGTCGACCTCACCCGCATCGAGTCGCGGCCGTCCAAGGCCCGGCTGGGCACGTACTGGTTCTTCCTCGACGGCGCCGGGCACGTCGCCGAGGCGCCGATGGGCGAGGCCCTCGCGGCGCTGCACCGGCGGTGCACCGACCTGCGCTTCCTCGGCTCCTACCCCCGCGCGACCGTCCCGGCCGGGTCCACCGCGCCGTCGCCGCCGGTCGCCGCCCCGGTACCGGGCCAGCACCCGGCCGACTACGAGGCGGCCGAGCACTGGTTGCACACGCTGCGATCCTCGCCATCCCACCCGGCCCCCGGGCCCGTCGTCGGGTAGACGTGGAGACCGTGACCACCCTGGTGCTCGCCCGCCACGGCCAGACGCCGGCCAACGTCGCGAAGACCCTCGACACCCGGCTGCCCGGGCCCGGGCTCACCGACCTCGGCCGGTTGCAGGCCGAGGCGCTCGGCAAGGAACTCGCCGAACTCGGCGTCACCGCGCTCTACGGGTCGCGGGCGCGGCGGGCGCAGGAGACGGCCGGCGTCGTCGGGACGGTGCTCGGCCTGACGCCCGGCGCGGTCGACGGTGTGCACGAGGTGCAGGTCGGCGACCTGGAGGGACGCTCCGACGACGAGTCGGTCGGCGTCTTCCGCGCGGTCTACGACGCCTGGCGCGCGGGCGACGTCACCGCCCGCATGCCCGGGGGCGAGTCCGGCCAGGACGTCCTCGACCGCTACCTCCCCGCCGTCGAGGACCTGCGCCGCCGCCACCCCGACGAGACCGTCGTGCTCGTCAGCCACGGGGCCGTGCTGCGCCTCGTCGGGCACGCCCTCGCCGGCGCCAGCGACCTGCGCCCGGACGGGGACGACCACCTCGACAACTGCGGGCGCCTCGAGTTCGGGAGCCTTCCCGACGGCGGGTGGCGCCTCGCGGCGTGGCGCCGCGAGGCCCCGGGCGGGCTGGCTTCCACCCGCGACGCGACGAGCGGCTGAACGCGCCTACGCCCCCTGGTCGGCCACGTACGTGCGGCCGGTGTCCGTGACCGCGACGTGGACGAAGCGTCGCCCGGCGGCCTCCGGGCTCACGTCCTCGATGAGGCCGGCCTGCTCGAGCTGGGCGAGGAACGCGTCGAACTGGGCCTGCTGGTCCTCGGCGACGCCGCCCGCCAGGGCCGACTCCGGGATCACGCGATCACCCGCCTCGTCCACGGCCCGCAGGAACTGCGCGATCAGGTCCGCCATGGGCGGCCAGGCTGCCCGTCCGGCGGCCGTCCGTCCACCCCCGGCGCGGCGCGAGGGTGACGCCGGGCGGGCCCGCGGGCGGTCGAGCCTGCCCGACGTGATCCTCGGTGCCAGGGTCGGAGCTCAGCCCCAGCCGTACCGGTGCAGCGTCTCCTCGTCGATCCCGACGTGGTGCGCGATCTCGTGCACCACCGTGATCGCCACCTCGTCGCGCAGTTCGTCCTCGTCGGCACACAGGGCGACGAGCGCGTCGCGGTAGAGGGTGATGCGGTCGGGCAGGACGCCGTCGTAGTCGCTCGTGCGCTCGGTCAGCGCGACACCCTCGTAGAGCCCGAGCAGCTCCGGGTCGGTCGGGTCGCGGGGCTCGACGAGGACGACGACGTTGTCCATCGCCCGCAGCAGCTCCGGCGGGAGCTCGTCGAGCGCCTCCCCGACGAGCTCCTCGAAGCGCTCGGGAGCGACCCCGTCCACCGTCGGCTCAGTTGGCCGGGGCGGGCGCCGGGGTCTGCTGCCGGCCGATCCCGGGCAGCGGCACCGGCAGCTGCAGGCCCGGCTGTGGGGCGGTGGAGTTCCCGGGGGCGGCCGGGTCGGCGCTGGGGGCGGCCGACGTCGAGGTGGCCGGGGCGTCGGCGGGGGCACCCGCGGGCGGCAGCGGGTCGGCCGACGCCGGGGCCGCTCCGCCGATCGTCACGCCGTCCTTCACCGCACCGGTCAGCGGCGCGAAGCCGGAGTTGTCGGCCAGCAACGAACCCATGTTGCAGCTGACCCGCCGCGTCCCGGCGTCCCACGAGGCCTGGTTGATGTTCGTCCAGTACACGGTGAGCTTCGAGTCGGTCAGCTTCTGGGCGCCCACCGCGTCCTGCGCGACCTTGGTGCACGCCGGCTGCAGGAAGTTGTCCTGGTCGTCGACCGAGGGCAGCGCGTTCGGGAACTTCTGACCGAGGTCGACGGTGCCCGCGACCTCGGCGGCGTGCGTCTTCGCGCACGAGGACACCGGGTCGGACACCTCCTTGCCCGCGAGCCCGAGGCAGGTGCCGGGCGCGAAGACGACGGCCTGATCGGCGTCGGCGACCTTCCCGGTGGAGGAGAACAGCGCGCCGGACCGGCCGGGGGCCTGCAGCCCGCAGCGGACCGTGCGGTCCCCCTCCTCCCAGGCGGCCTGGGTGGGCTTCAGCGCGCCCATCTTGTAGCGGCCGGTCGGGTCGAGCGGCTTCGCGAGGTAGCCCTGCACCACGGGACCGCACTGCGAGGCCACCAGCTGCTGCCACGCGGCGTCGGTCGGGAACGGCGCGCCCTCGGGCAGCGGGGCCTGCACCGCCCCCGCCGTCTCGAACAGGTGGGACTGCGCGCAGGGCACCTGCGAGACGTCCGACCCGTCGGCGGTCGTCCAGGTCAGGCACGTCCCCGGGGTCGACGGGAGCGCCGCCCGGTCGGAGGTCGGGCCGGTGCTGGAGCCGCCGAGGACGCCGGGCGAACCGCCCGCGTTCGAGGCCAGGCCGAGGAAGCCGAGGCTCGAGCCGGTGGCCGCCAGGGCGGACGCGGCGAGCAGCATGACCAGGGCGCCGACGAGCACACCGACGACGCCGCGGCGCGCGATGAGCCGCCGACCGTCGTGGCCGTCACGGTCGGTGTCTGATTCGTCCCCTCCACCGGAGGACGGACGTTCCCGTACGAGCATGGTCCTGCCATCATGCCGCGTGCCCGGTTCGTCTCCTTGACGGGGGGACGACGGACCCGGTGATGTGATGGAGTGGAGCGATGAGCGGGGGCGACGGGTCATGACGGACCAGCCGGGCGGTGGGCACCGGGCGGACGACGCCGTGACGCCGTCCGAGGGCACCCCCGCCGCGCCGTCGACGGGCTCGGCGGCCTCGACGGCCTCCACGCCGTCCGCGCCGGACACCGAGCAGCGGACGGCCGACGAGTGGAAGGCCGTCGAGCGCGGCGAGGCCCCCGAGCCGGGCAGCACCCTCGAGCAGTCGGCGCCGGAGACGCGCCGGGGCGGGATCCGCTACCAGGACCCGGCGACCACGACCCCGCGCGAGCCCACCGTCGCCGAGCAGCGCGCCCGCCGGGAGGCGGAACGTCGCCGCCGCGCCCAGGAGGAGGCCACGGCCGCCGCGGAGCAGCGGAAGTCGAAGATCCGCAAGCGGGTCCTCATCGGCGGTGGCGTCGCGGTGGGTGTCGTCGCGATCGTCGCGATCGCGTACGCCGCCTCGAGCGGCGGCGACGAGACCACGGCGCAGTGCGTCGACCAGAGCGGCCGGGTGGTCGACGACAGCCAGTGCGCGAGCGGCGTGCAGCAGGGCGGCTACTACAACTCCAGCGGCGCCTTCGTCCCGATCTTCCTCGGCGGGTTCGGCAACCAGTACCACTACAACTACGGCTCGAACACGCCCATCGGCGGCACCGTCAGCGGTGGCAGCACCAACCCGCCGTCGAGCGGGACCACGCTGCGCGGCACGTCCGGGTCGAGCGTCGGCACCTCGAACGGCAGCAGCGGCACGGTGAGCCGCGGCGGGCTGGGCGTGGGCGGCTCGTCGTCGGGGACCAGCGGGTCGGGCAGCCGCGGATCCTCGGGCGGCTCCTCCGGCGGCGGCTCGAGCTCCGGCAGCTGAGAAGCTCACCGCCGTGCGACGCGAACGCTCCACCCCCCGCCCGGACTGGCGCCAGAAGATCGAGGAGCAGGGGCTCGTCTTCGGGACGCCCGCGATGGGCGCCGACGGCACGCGGCCCTACTGGGACGAGTCGGTGCACTACGTCTTCGACATGGCCGAGATCCTCTCGCTCGAGGCCGACGTCGAGCTGCTGCACTCGATGTGTCTCGAGGCGGTCGACAACGTGGTGACCACGGGCCGGTTCCGCGACTTCGCGCTGCCCGAGTGGTGCTGGGACCAGGTGGCCGACTCGTGGAAGCGGCACGACCCGCACCTCTACGGCCGCTTCGACCTGCGCTACGACGGGTCGGGGCCGGCCAAGCTGCTGGAGTACAACGCCGATACCCCGACCTCGCTGCTCGAGGCGTCGATCTGCCAGTGGTACTGGCTCAAGGACGTCTTCGGCGACCAGGACCAGTGGAACTCGTTGCACGAGAAGCTGGTGGCGCAGTGGGGCGCGATCGCGGCGAACCTGCCGCGCGGCGAGGTCCACTTCTGCTGGTCGCAGGCCGAGACGACGGGCGAGGACCACGTCACGACGGCCTACCTGCAGGAGACCGCCGCCGAGGCCGGGCTGGACACCGTGGGGCTCGCGATCGAGCAGATCGGCTGGGACTCCGCGCTCGACCGGTTCGTCGACCTCGAGGAGGCCCCGATGAGCTGCGTCTGCAAGCTCTACCCCTGGGAGTGGATCCTCGGCGACGACTTCGGCAAGCACGTCACGCGCAGCCTGCCCGAGACGCAGTGGATCGAGCCGCTGTGGAAGACGCTGCTCTCCAACAAGGCGCTGCTCGCCGTGCTGTGGGAGATGTACCCGGGCCACCCGAACCTGCTCCCGGCGTCGCTGGGCGACCCCGGCTTCCTCACCGAGTACGTCCGCAAGCCGCTCCTGGGCCGCGAGGGCGCGAACGTGCAGATCGTGGCGGGGGCGGGGGAGCCCGTCGTCGAGACCGGCGGGGTCTACGGCGACGAGGGCTACGTCTACCAGCTGTTCGACCCGCTGCCCGAGTTCGACGGCTATCGTCCCGTGCTCGGCGCCTGGATCGTCGGCGACGAGGCGGCCGGGATGGGCATCCGCGAGTCGACGGGGCTGGTCACCGACAACGGCGCGGCGTTCGTGCCGCACCGCATCCCGGACTGATGGGAGACGCAGCGCGGCGGAACTCGACCCGGACCGACGGGGCCGAGCCCGTCGCGCGCCGGATGTGGCGGCTCTGCGAACCGGTCCACGCGCTGATCTACTTCGCGCCCGGGTCGCTGCGGGCCACCGCGGACCTCGGGCCGTCGTTCTGGTCGCGCTACGTCGCGCAGCGGGCCGCGCCGCTCGGCCCCGTCCCCGCCGCGGTGGTCGTCGCGGCCTTCGGCGGCTTCGCGCCCGACCGGATCGTCGACGCGCTCGCCGGCGTCACGGTCCCGCCGGAGGTCGCACTCGGGCGGCGGCTGACCGGCATCGATGCGGCGTGGCGCGAGCTGGGCCTTCCCGACGACGGGTCGGTGCGGGAGGCCGCCGACCTCGCCTGGGAGGCGGCGCAGGCCTGCGAGGACGCCGGCCGCGTCCTCGGGGCCGCCAACCGCGCCCTGCCGCGCCCGGCCGAGGCGCACCTCGCCCTCTGGCAGGCCACGACGACCCTGCGCGAGCACCGCGGCGACGGGCACCTCGCGGCACTGGCCGTGCACGGCGTGTCCCCGATCGGGTCGCACGTGCTGAAGGTGCTCGCGGGCGAGTCCCCGGAGCGGGACCTGCGGCTCGGGCGGCGCCTGCCCGACGACGGGTGGGAGGCGGCGCTCGCGCGGTACTCCCCCGAGGAGGCCGCCGCCCTGCACACGGCCGTCGAGGACGCGACCGACCGCGCGGCCGCCGGGCCGTGGGCGGCGCTCGGCGCGGCGCGGACGGAGCGGTTGGCCGCACTGCTGGCCCCGATCGCGGAATCGTGCTGGACGGTCGTGCCGTCGCCCAATCCCGTCGGGCTGACCCGCTAGTCTGGCGCCCCTTTCGTCCGGTTGGACCACCCGTTGGGGGCCCGTGTGTTCACGCCCGACTTCTTCCCGACCCTGCTCTCCGGCATCGGCCTGATCGCCGTCTACGCCGTGATCGGGGCGGTGCTGATGTACGTCGGCTACTTCGCGATCGACCTGACGACGCCGGGCGACCTGCGGGGACTGGTCCGGGAGGGCCGCCCGAACGCCGTGATCGTGTCGGCGACAGGCCTCGTGTCCATGGCCTTCATCATCGTGACCGCCATCTACGTCTCCGGCGGTGGCTTCCTCACGGGCATCGTCAACACGCTGGTGTTCGGCCTCGTGGGGATCGTCGCCCAGGTGATCGCGGTCCGCGGCCTCGAGTTCGTCTCGCGCCTCGACGTCGGGGCCTGCCTGCAGGACGAGGGCTTCACGCCGGTCTCGGCGATGATCGCCGGGATGCACCTCGCGCTCGGCCTCGTCGTCGCGGTCGCCATCATCTAGAAGCCGCCCCGGCGCGTCCCGTGTGCTGGCCGTGAAGCGTCGCCTCTAGTCTGCCACCGAGCAGAGCCGTGTTCCTCGGGGGAGAGGCCGGGTGGGGGCGATGACGGCGGTCCTGAGTCCCGTGGGCCCGGCGGCGGGTGCGACCCCGCCGTCCGTGCGCCCGACGGCCGTCCTCGTCTGGGCCCTGCTGGCGGTGCTGCTCGGGCTGGCCGTGCCGCTGGCGCCGGTGTCGGGCCAGGTCACCACCGTGTCGTGGCCGGCCGCGGGTCAGCCCGCGCGCTCGACGACGCTGTCGCTGAGCCCGCCGCGCCCGGCCTTCCTCGACGCCACCGTCCCCTGCGCGGCGCTGCGCGTCGGGGGCGACGTGCTGCGGACCATGCCCGCCGGCGCCGTGCCGGTCGCCCAGACCCGGGACATCGCGCCCGAGGACCGCAAGCCCGACCCCCACCCCGACCGGGTCGCCGCCGGGGGGCTAGTCGTCTCCTCGGCCGCGGGCCGGGTCGACGTGGTGGTCTCCGGCGAGCGGATGCTGTCGACCGTCCTGCCGCCGACCGAGTGCGTCCTCGCCCTCCACAGCGGCGCCGACGGCCTGCGCGCCACCCTCGACGGCGTCGCGGTGCCGCTGGCGTGCGGTTCCTGCAGCGACATCGCCCCGCCGCAGGTCTCCGAGCTCGACACCGGCGCCACGACGTCGGGGGCCGCCGCCCCGCGGGTCACGCTGCAGACCGACGACCGGTACGCCTCGGGTCCGGGCCTGCTCAAGACGATCCTGCTCGTCGGGCACGTGCTCGCGCTCGTGGTGCTGTTCGTGCTGCTCACCCGCGACCACGGGCCGGCCGTGCGGCGGTGGTGGCGGGGCCGGCGGCACGCGTGGACCGTCCTGCGCCGCCACCTGTCGTGGGCCGACGCCCTCCTCGTCGTGGTGTCCGGGGCCTGGGTGCTCCTCGCCCCGATGAACTTCGACGACAGCTGGTACCCGCTGATGTCCCGGGACGCCGGGGCGTCGGGCTACCTGGGCAACGCCGTCTACATGTTCAACGTGACGGAGAACCCCTTCGTCGCGTCGCAGTACCTCATGCAGGTGTGGGGGGCGATCGGCGGCTGGTCGCTGGTCTGGCTCCGCCTGCTCCCGCTCGCCTTCGGGCTGCTCGCCTACGGCCTGCTGCGGATCTACCTGGCGATCGCGCTGCGGCGGGCGAGCATCCACCGGGCCTACGTCCCGTGGGCGCTGCTCGTCGGCCACCTCGTGTGGTGGCTCCCGTTCGGCCTGACGCTGCGCCCCGAGCCGCTCATCGTGCTGCTGTCCGTCGTCGTGCTCCTGCTGGTGGAGCTCGCCCGGCTGCGCGAGGCCCCCGTGCTGTACGCGCTCGCCGTCGCCGCGGCCGCCCTGTCGCTGACCTGCTCGCCCACCGGCCTCGTCGCCTGGGCGCCCCTGCTCGTCGAGCTGCCCCGCTGGTGGCCGCGCATCCGGGCCGCCACCGCCCGCGAGCAGCTCGTGGTCCTGGCGGTCCTCGCCGCCGCGGCGTCGGTCGCCGTGCCGGTCGCGTTCGCCGACGCCTCGCTCGGGGACGTCCTCGAGGCGTCCGCGGTCCACGCGTACTACTACAACACCGTCCCCTGGTACGACGAGCTCACGCACTACCAGACGCTGCTCTCGCCCGGCCGGACGTCGTGGGGCGGCCGCGGTCCGATCCTGCTGACGCTCGGCGTGACGGTGCTGGTCGCGGCAGGCAGTGCCCTCCGGGGTCCCGACGACGACGACCTGCGCCGGCTCCTGCTGCACTCCGCCGCCACCAGTGCGGTCGCGTTCGCGCTCGTGGCGGCCAGCCCGACCAAGTGGGTCCTGCACTTCCCGGCGGTGGGAGCGGCCGGGACGGTCCTGCTCGCGGTGGCCCTGCTGCGGGCACCGCTGCCGGGGAAGGAACGCGCCCTCGCGACCGCGGTCGGACTCGCGGTCCTCGTCGTCGTGACCTCGGTGACCTTCGCGGGCTGGAACGTGTGGACGCCCTACTCGGACCGGGGCCAGCCGTTCGGCGCCCACGCCGACCCGGCGCCGACGCCGCTGAGCCAGAACCTGCTCGCGCCCCACCTCGGCCCGGTGTTCCTGCGCAACCCGCTCGTCTGGATCGCGGTCGCCGTCCTGGCCGCGGCCTGGGCGAGCTGGTCCGCGCGGCGCTGGCCCGACCGGCGGCTGCCCCGACCCGGTCCGGACCGGGCGGTCCTCGCGGTCGCGTGCCTGACGCTCGTCATCGGGATGCTCGGGGTGTTCGTCCTGGCCCCCGCCACGCAGTACCCCGGGTGGACGGTCGCCCTCGGCAACACCAAGGACGTCGTGCGCGGCTCCCTCTGCGGCCTCCAGGACGAGGTGACCTACCTGGGGCCCGCGTCGGTGCCGCTGGGGCGGCCCCTCGGGCCCGCCGCGACCGAGGGCGACATGGTCGATACGTCGCGGTTCCCGGCGCCGCGCCCGGCCCCCGCCCCGGGCACGGTGTGGCACGACGCGACCCCGACGTCCCGCGGCCGTGGCGGCCTGACCACCGGGTGGTACCCGATCCCCGCCGACGGCGACGCGACGGACGTCGTGGTGCCGATGCTGCTCGCGAACTCCCCGGACGAGCGGGTCGCCGTCGACCTCGGGCGCGGGCCCGCGGACGCCGTGCAGGTCACGGGCGGCCGGGAGATCGTGCCGCTGCCCAACGCCGACGGCCGCACCTGGCAGGAACGGCCGGTGTCGCTGGTCGACCAGCCCGTCCGGCCGCAGTACGTCCGCGTCCGTGTCGAACCGGGACCCTCGATCGGGGAGGACCGCGTCGCCGTCGCCGAACCACGGCTCGCGCGGCCGCGGCCGATCGCCGAGGTCCTGGCCGGACGGTCGGTGCTCGTCGACCAGATGTCGGCGGTGCTGTGGCCCTGCGTCGACCAGGCCGCCGTCGCCCGGGGCATCGCGCCCGCGCCGGACGTCCGCATCCACGCCGACGAGGACCTGGGCGAGAGCTACTGGGGCCTGCAGGACAAGCTCGAGCGCGGCGGGGCGTGGCGGTCCGACGACGCGAGCTCCACCTACGTCCGGCTGGCCACGGCGGTGCAGCCCGGGGGTCCGCGCGCGAAGCCCTGGGGCCGTGTCGACCTCGTCGTCCGCGACCGTCCGGCCGGGGCCGTGGACACCGTCACGACGTCGCGCTCGAAGCCCGGCTGGGAGCGTGGACCGACGATCGCGACTCAGGACTACGCCGACGTCGACTACCAGGGCGCGGTGGGCTGACCGCTACGGGTCGAGCACCAGGCGTCCGGGGCCGCGGCCGGGGACGTCGGTCGGCCAGCCCGGTCCCGTCCCGGCCTCCCAGCGCAGCACCCGGTCGGTCGGGCGCGGCGCGTCGGAGTCGGAGAACAGGTAGTCGACCTGCAGGAACGCGCGGGTGAGTGGGCCGGCCGCCTGCTCGCGGCCGGCCGCGAGGGCCCGGACGCGGTCGTGGTCGGAGAAGACGTCGACGATGTCGCAGCGGCACCCGTAGGCGAGGGCGCCGATCTCGCCCGGGGCGGTGACGCTCTGCCCGGGGGCGAGGGTGGCGCCCAGGGCGCGGCCCGCGTCGATGTACTGCGACGAGGTGGCCCAGTTGCCGAAGATTACCGGCTGCGCCCACGGCAGGGGGCCGACGATCTGGATCCCGACCGCCATCCCGGCCACCACCGCGAGCCCGGTGGCGACGCCGGCCCGCCGGCGACCCGCGAGGTCCGCCGCGAGAAGCGCGGCGCACAGGGTGATCAGGAACAGCGACGGGCAGTAGTACCAGATGTACGACGAGACGCCCATGGCCGCGTAGACCGCGTAGTGCAGCAGCCCGCCGACGCCGCACGCGACGACGGCCCGGTCGACCGGGGCGTGCCGGCCCCGGACCACGGCGCCCACCGACCGTGCGAGGGCGACCAGCCCGGTGACGCCCACCGCCGCGATCAGCAGCATCGGCACCGGCCACCGGTCGGCCCAGAACAGCGGTCCGTTGCCGAAGACCTCGCCGTTCGGGAACGCCCCGCCCGTCTTGATCACGAGGGTGTCGGGCACGAAGCCGCCCAGCACGAACCAGGAGAAGAGGTGCCAGGGCAGCGCGACCACGACGGTGGCGACGAGCGCGGGCACGAGGGAGCGCCAGGCGCCCGGGGTCCGTCCGAGGAGCAGCGCCACCAGGACGACGAGCCCCGGGACGGCGAGGTCGGGGCGGCACAGCACCGCGAAGCCGAGCACGATCCCGGCGGCCAGGGCACGGCGGTCGGCGGCGTACCGGGCGACGCCGAGCAGCAGGGCCGCGCCGAGGAACGACTCCATCCCGACGACGCTCGCGAAGACCGGCGAGGTGACGGTCAGCCCCACCACGAGCGCGACGAGCACCGGCCGGCGGACGCCGAGCCGGCCGGCGAGCTCCGCGGCCCACAGCCCGAGCAGGGCCGTCGCCAGGACGAGCACCAGCCCGACGGCGACCACCGGGCGCCCGGTCACCACGATCCCCGCCGCGAGCAGCCAGACGTTCAGCGGCGACGTCGCCGAGTTCGAGTCGCGGAACGGGGTGAGCCCCCAGTGGCCGTGCTCGGCGAGGTTCCGCGCGTAGTCGAGGGTGATGTAGGTGTCGTCCGGCATCCCGCGGTACGCGAGGAGGAAGAGCGCCACCCCGGCGGCCGCGCCCGCGAGGGCGGCGAGCACCTCGGCCGGCACGCGCGGACGGGCGCGCGCGGCGGCGGCGGGCGGCGGGGCGTCGTCGGCCCGCGGCGGTGACGGGTCGGGCAGGGTCTCGGCCGACATGGTGCTCCCCCCGGGGTGTCCGATCGCACCGTAGCGGGTGGCCCCGACGGGCTCCCGGGGCCTCGACCAGCGGCTCCACGGCCGAGTTGATCACTGGACGTAACGACTCTTACGCCGGTCGGGCCGGGACGGATTCGTGCCCGACGGGGCGTCCTTGTCCGAAACCGCTGGTCAGCGTGCTCCCGTGTGGCGACCCCGGACGTAGATCGGCTTCCCCGTCTGGTGCGATACGTCTCACGCGCTGTCACCGGACGCGTGCACGGAGAGGGGGACCATGGCCGGCACCACCGAGGTCGCAGTGGTCGGCGCAGGGCCGTACGGGCTCGCCGCCACTGCCTTCCTGCGACACCAGGGCACCGAGACCCACACCTTCGGCGAGGTGATGGGTTCCTGGCGCCACCAGATGCCCCGGGGCATGATCCTGCGCTCGAAGGAGCGTGCCTCCTCGATCGCGCACCCGGTCCCGGGCCACACGATCACCGCCTGGGCGCGCGCCCGGGGCGTCACGCTGGACAACCCGGCGTCGCTCGAGCACTTCCTCGCGTACGGGGACTGGTTCGCCTCCCGCGTCGTGCCGGACCTCGACACCCGCCGCGTGGCGCAGGTCGTCCGGGAGGGCTCCGGCTTCGCGGTCGCCCTCGACGACGGCGACCGGGTCCACGCCGAGCGCGTGGTGCTGGCCGTCGGGCTGCACAACATGGAGCGCGGCGTGCCCGAGCTCGCCGGGTTGCCCGAGGGCACCGTCTCGCACGTGGTCGAGCACGAGGATTTGTCGGTCTTCGCGGGCCGGAAGGTCCTCGTCGTCGGGCTGGGCCAGAGCGCCCTGGAGAACGCGGCGATCCTCGCCGACCTCGGCGTCGACGTGACGGTGACCGCCCGCGCGTCGGCCGTGCACTGGCTCGGCCCGCACCGCCCCGCGGACGCGCCGCCGCCCACCTTCCGCCAGCGCTGGCGGGTCCCGCCGACCGACGTCGGCGGCCGCGCCACCGGCTGGCTCGCGGCCGCGCCCGAGACCTACCGCCGGCTCCCCGAGCGGCTGCAGCTCGAGGTGCGTCGGCGCTGCCTGTTCCCGGCGGGGTCGCACAACCTGCGCGCGCGCCTCGAGCACGTGCCGTTCGAGCTGGGGCGGCGCATCACCGCGGCCACGGCGTCGGACGCCGGCGTGACGGTGACGTTGTCCGACGGCACCGCGCTCACGGCCGACCACGTGATGGTCGGCAGCGGCTACGACATCGACGTGTCGCGCTACGACCTGCTCGACAAGGAACTGCTCGGCGAGCTCGAGCTGGCCGAGGGCTCCCCCGTGCTCCGCGCGGGCTTCGAGACCTCGGTGCGGGGGCTGCACGTCCTCGGGGCGCCGGCGGTCCGTTCCTTCGGGCCGGTCAACCGCTTCGTCACCGGCACCTGGTACGCCGCGCCCGAGCTCGCCCGCCGCGTCGCGGGCAAGCGCGGCCCGACGCTGCGGGTGGCCTACCCCGTGGGGTCGTTCGCGTTGTGAGCTCCGCTCAGGTGAGCACTCACGGGGCCTATCGCCCCACTGAGTGCTCACCTGCGGCGCAGCCGCACCTTTCGCCGGGCCCGCGCCACGACCGGCCGCGCCCGTCCGATGACCATCGGCAGCACGGGGAGCGGGTCGTCCAGGGCGAACCAGCCGTGCTCGGTCGACGGCGCGCGGCCGGCGGGGGCGGGGCCGTCCGTGCGCTCGTGCCGGTAGGCGAGCCGGGCGACGTAGTCGAAGTCCTCCACCACGAACGCGCGGCCCTCCGGGAACTCCGCGTGCGGGAGCGGGCGCCCGGTGAGCGCCAGGTGCTGAGCGCGGACCACGTCGAGGCCCGCCGCGTCCTCGAACAGCCGGAACTGCGCGCCCACCCGCGGGTTGAAGTCCACCAGCTTGTAGCACCCGTCGCGGCGGTCGCGCCGGAAGTCCAGGTCGGCGATCCCGGCGAAGCCGACCGCCGCGAACAGGCGCCGCGCGAGAGCGGCGAGCTCCGGGTTCCACCGGGCCCGACCCGCCGTCGTGAAGCCGGCGTGCGGCGGCCAGCTGCGCACCTTGACCCCGGTGAACACCACGGTGTCCGCGCCGTCGGTCCAGGCGTGCACCACCCAGTCCTCGGACTCCTCCTGCGGCAGGTACTCCTGGAGGATCACCCACGGCTCGTCGTCCCAGTCCAGGGCCATCACCCGGAGCTCGTCCGCGGTCCCGACCACCGTCGAGGACCGCACGGACGGGTGCAGGTGACGCTCGAAGGGTGCCCGGCTCTTCACCACGACGGGGAACGCGCCGTGCGCCGCGTAGTCCTCGACGTCCGCGAGCGAGGTCGGGACGACGGTGTGCGGCGTGGGGATCCGGTGGCGCGCGCAGACCTGGGCGAGCCCCTCCTTGCTGGCGAGGAGCCGCGGCAGGCCGGGGTCGGCGCAGCGGGGGAAGAGGAAGTCGTCGGCGAGGTCGTCGCGGAGCTCGCTGATCGCGATGGCGCTCTCGTCGTCGGTGGGCACCAGCACCGCGGGGCGCCCCAGGGCCCGGGCGATGCCGTGCAGCCCCTCGGCGAGCTCGGCCGGGTCCTCCCCGCCGCTGGTGGGCCAGGAGAAGCGCCCCCGCAGGTGGCGTGACATCGCCGCCGGGGTGAACCGGCCCTCGGTCACCGCGTAGACGTCGACGCCGCAACGGCCCAGGCTGCGCAGGACCCCGACCCCGCCGTGGTGCAACGGGTAGGAGCCCAGCTTGAGCAGGAGGGCGGGGACCGCGCGGTCGAGCTCCATCCGCGCAGATTAGACCTCCGTCACACCTGCACCCGGGCCGCCACCTCGTCGTCGAGACCGGCTCTGACCAGGGCCGCGGCGAATCGTGCCAGATCGTCCCCGCTGACCAGATCGGCGAGCTCCGCGGCGTCCTGCGGCAGCCCCACGGCCTTCGCGCCGTCGGTCGCCTTGCCGTCGAGGTGCGGACGGAACTCCGGCCAGACGGCCTGGACCTCACGGATGAAGATGTCGGCGCCCACCGGCCCGAGGCGCGGCACCTCGGTGAGCAGCTCGGCGAGGCGGCCCGCGTCGCCGTCGGCCTCGCTCCGCATCCCGCGCAGGTCGCCCTTCCACCGGTCCCCGACGAGCCCGGCGCCCTCGATCAGCGCGTCGGCGGTCTGGTCCTTGCTGAGGAACTTCGCACGGTCGAGCGCGTCGTGGACCTGCTCGTGGCTCGCCGCGCCCATCTTGGCCGGCGTCCCGAGGTCGGAGTCGATCAGCTCGCGGCACGCGCGGGTGCCGAGCTTGGCCTGCACGCGGCTGGAGAGCAGCACGGCCAGCACGAGCAGCCGGTAGAGCGGGGCGGGCTTGTCGTCGAGGGAGATGCCGGCCTCGGCGGCGAAGGTCTCGCCCGCCTCGTCCAGCAGCCGGGCGGCCGTCTGCTTCTGGCTCATGGAGCCGCATACCCGGGCTCCGGCGCCCGACGCGCTCCCGGCGGACAATCGACCCCATGAGAGCTCCCCGGCTGGTCGCCAGCGACGTCGACGGCACGCTGCTCGGCGCCGACGACCGGCCGGGGCCGCGGCTGGTCCGCGTGCTGGAGCGCATGACGGAGGCCGGGGTGCCGCTGGTCATCGCGACCGGGCGCCCGCCCCGCTGGATCGAGCCGGTCTGCGACGCGATCGGCGTACGGGGGCTGTGCGTGGGCGCCAACGGCGCGGTGCTCTGGGACGCGGGCAGCGGCCGGGTCGTCGAGGCGGCCGAGCTCGGCGTCGACGCGCTCGCCGAGGTGATCGACCGGCTCCGCACGGCCCTCCCCGGTGCCGGGCTCGCGGTCGAGCGGGTCGACGCGCCCGAGTTCTGCTGCGAACCCGCCTACGAGCCCGCCTGGCCGAACTCGGACCACGTCGAGATCGCGACGGGGGACCTCGCCGCCCGGCCCGCCATCAAGGTGCTCGCGCGCCGGAAGGGCCTCACGAGCGACGCGATGGCCGCCGCGGTGCGCGACGGGCTCGGGAACCTCGTCGACGTCACCTTCTCCGCCTCCCACGGCCTCGTCGAGTGCTCCGTGCCGGGCGTGACGAAGGCGCACGGCCTCGCCCTCGCGGCCGCGCACCACGGGGTCACCGCCGACGAGGTCGTCGCGTTCGGCGACATGCCCAACGACCTAGCCATGCTCCGCTGGGCGGGCCACGGCGTGGCCATGGGCAACGCCCACCCCGAGCTCCGGGAGGTCGCGGACGAGGTGACCGGCCACCACGACGACGACGGGGTGGCGATGGTCCTCGAGCGCTGGTTCTGACTCTCCTCCGACGACGCGCCGACCCGCGCGCGTGCCTCGGTGGGGGGCGTGTGTCAAGGCCCGCGTAGCATCGGACCGCCGTTGAAGATGCTGCGCCGAGGAGGACGTGTGCTCGACCGGGCACCCGGAGGAGTCGACGAGACGGCCCTGTTGGTCGCCGTGCAGCGCCGGATCGACCACCCCACCGTGGTGCGCGCCGCGCGGGCGATGTCCCTGTTCGGCGAGCACGCCGCCGGCTGGCTCGCCCTCGGCGCGCTGGGCGCGGCGCTCGACCCGACCCGTCGTCGGGAATGGACCACCGCCGCCGTGGGCGTGGCCGGGGCGCACGGTGCCTCGATCGCGGTCAAGCGCGTGGTGCGTCGCCGCCGCCCGCACGACCCGCGGATCGCGGTCCACGTCGGCACCCCGAGCCGGCTGTCCTTCCCCTCCTCGCACGCCACGTCCACCACCGCGGCCGTCGTGCTCTACGCGGGCCTGCTGCGCCGCTCCGGCGCGGCCGCCCCCCTCCCCTCCGTGATCCCGGCGATGGCGCTCTCCCGCCTCGTGCTGGGCGTCCACTACCCGACCGACGTGCTGGCCGGAACCGCTCTCGGAGCCGTGTGCGCCCTCGCCACGCGGCGCCTGGTCGAGCGGGGCCGGCTGGGCCGCTGGAGGACCCGATGACCGCCTCACAGGAGACGCAGCGCAGCGGAGCTCGACCCGCTGAGCAGGAGACGCAGCGCAGCGGAGCGCACCCGGAGGAGCCCGAGGGGCCCGGGGAGCTCAGCGCCGACCTCGTCGAGAACCGCGAGCCCGAGGACGCCCCGGACGACACCGCCGTCCCGGTGCGCCGGACCGGTCCGCTCGCGGTGCCGCTGGGCCTGCTCAAGACGATGCGGCCCAAGCAGTGGGTCAAGAACGTCCTGGTCTTCGCGGCGCCGTTCGCGGCCGGCCGGCTCGGCGAGGGCTCGGTCTGGGTCCAGGTGCTGGTCGCCTTCGCGGCGTTCTCGCTGGCCGCCTCCGGGGTCTACCTCGTCAACGACGCCCGGGACGTCGAGGCCGACCGCGCCCACCCGAAGAAGCGCTTCCGCCCGATCGCGGCGGGGATCGTGCCGCCGGCGGTGGCCTACGGCACCGCGGTGGTCCTGTTCGCCGGCGCGATCGCCCTGGGTTTCGTCGCCTCGCTCAACCTCGCGATCGTCGTGATCGTTTACGTGGTGGTCCAGCTCGCGTACTGCCTGTGGCTCAAGCACGAGCCCGTCATCGACGTGTGCATCGTGAGCTCCGGCTTCCTCATGCGCGCGATCGCCGGTGGTGCCGCGGCCTCGCTGTACCTCTCGCCGTGGTTCCTGCTGACGATGGCCTTCGGGTCGCTGTTCATGGCCTCGGGCAAGCGGTACGCGGAGATGCGGCTCGCCGAGCAGACCGGCGCGAAGATCCGCAAGTCGCTGGAGCGGTACTCGGCGTCCTACCTGCGGTTCGTGTGGTCGCTGTCGGCGACGATCGTGATCCTGGCCTACTCGCTGTGGGCCTTCCAGATCGGCGTGCAGCCGGTGCGCAACGCCCTGCCGACCCCGCCGAGCATGTGGGCGATCATCTCGGTGGTGCCGTTCGTCGTGGCCATCCTGCGCTACGCCGTCGACGTCGACGGCGGCAACGGCGGGGAGCCCGAGGAGATCGTCATCAACGACCGGGTGCTGCAGGTGCTCGGCCTCGCCTGGGCGGTCCTGCTGTTCCTCGCGGTGTCCACCTCGGCCGTGCACTGAACCGCGGCGGCCGCGGGTACGGACACCGCGTCATGACCAGTACCCTCGCCGCGCTCGTGCGCTACGCCCTCGTCGGCGTGGTGAACGCGGGGACGTACTACGCGGTCTACCTGGTCGTGCTCGGCCAGGTCGGGTACCTGACGGCGCACGTCGTCGGCCTCGGCGTCGCGATGGTGGTCTCGTTCTTCCTCAACTGCCGGTTCACGTTCCGGCTGCGGCCCACGTGGCGGCGGTTCCTGCTCTACCCGGCGTCGCAGGCGGTGAACATCGCCGCGACGACGGTCGGCGTCGTCGCGCTGGTGACCCTCGGGGTGGACGAGCGGATCGCCCCTCTCGTCGCCGCGGTCCTGGCCGTGCCGGCGAGCTTCCTCGCCGCGCGGTTCGTGCTCGCGCGCGGTCAGCGGCGCCCCGTGCCGGTCGTCGACCCCGACCCGGCCACGCTGCGGCTCACCGTCACCCCGCCGCGTCGTCCCGTCGCCGGACCGTGATCGTGGTCCACGCGCCGACGTGGATCGTGTCCCCGGACTCCAGCGGCACCGGGACGTCGGGCGCGAGGGGCTCCGCGCCGTAGTTCAGCGTCGTCCCGTTCGTGGAGCCGGCGTCGAGCACCACCCACCGGTCCTCGACGGCGAGCAGCACCGCGTGCACGTGCGACACCCCCGGGTCGCGCGGCGGCCCGGTCAGGTCGATACCCGGGGCCGTTCCCGACGACGGGTCGGGGCCGGACCGGCCGGGCCGGTGCGGCTCGTCGGCCACGGGGCGGCGCCCGATCATGACCTGCTCGCCCGTGAGCTCGACCGTGAACTCCCGCGGCCCGGACGGGAAGTCCGGCAGCGGCGCCGACCCGTCGTCCCGCGCGCACACCAGGTCGTAGTGGTCCCGGTCGGCCCGGACCTGCGCGGCCCAGCCCGTCACGCGGTCCCGTCGCGCGGGGCGGGCGGGTCCTGCGTGGACTCCGCGGTGGTGTCGCGGCGCGGGGCGTCCTCGACGTCGAGCGGGATGAGGATCGGGCCGGTGTCCTCGCCGCCCCCGGGCCGCGGGTCCCACTCGCCGCCGTCGCGGCGGTCGTCGGGGTCGAGCGGCACCAGCGCCACGGTCGCGTTGTCGTAGCCGCCGTCGGCGAGCGCCGCGTCGACGAGCGCGCGGGCGTCGCCGAGCACGTCGGCCTCGCCGCGGCCGGAGGCGAGGACCGCGGCGAGCCGGTCGGCGTCGGGGATGTGGTTCCAGATCCCGTCGCTGCACAGCAGCAGGACGCCGGGGGCGGCCGGCCGGAAGCGGCGGGCGCGGGCCGGGCCCTCGGGCGAGTCGTGCCCGAGCCAGCGCGTCAGGACGTGGGCGCGGCGGTCGGCGTGGGCCTGCTCCCGGGTCATCACGCCCGCGGCCGCGATCTCCTCGGCCCACGAGTCGTCGGTGGAGAGCAGCTGCGAGGTGCCGTCGCCCGCGAGCCAGTAGATGCGGCTGTCGCCCACCCAGGAGATCACCGCCGAGCCGCCGCGGGTCACCGCGCCGGTGTACGTGGTCGCGGGCGGGTCGGCCGGGTCGCCGTGGCGCACGAGGTCCGCCGCCGCGTCCGCCGCCGCGCCCGCCCCGGCCGCGGCCAGCTCGTCGAGGCTCTGCGGGCCGCGCGCCGTGATCCGCGTCAGCACCACGGCCACGCACGCCTCCGCCGCCGCGAGCGACGCCTCGTCCCCGCGCCGCGCCGACGCGACGCCGTCGCACACCGAGGCGACCAGCACCTCGCCGTCGGGGGTCGCGATGCGGCCCAGCGCGCACGCGTCCTCGTTGCGGCGACGGCGCAGCCCGCGGTCGGTGACCGCCGCGGCCGGGCCCAGGCGGAACTCCACGTGGTCGCGCACCGCGGGGCGGCGGGCGCCGCAGCGGCCACAGACCAGGTCCTGCGCCTCGTCGACGCTCGCACCGCACTCCGGGCAGTCCGCCGTCTCGATCTGCGTCCGCGTCGCCTCCAGCACCGCCCGCAGGTCGGTGTGCTCCCCGGCGCTGCCCGCGGGACCCACCGACTGCACGGGCACGCCCCCGGTGGGGTCCGGGTCGTCCGGGTCCGCGGTGGCGGGATCGAAGGTCGCGGCGGAGGGGTCGTCGTCCGGGCCGCCCCGATCCGGGCCCGGGCGAGCGGAGCGACGGGGATCCGGGTCGCCGGGGCCGTTCGTCGGGGACGGCGGCGCGGAGGACTCGGTCACGACGGGAGGGCTCCTGTCTCGGTCTGGGACGGGTGCAGCGGCGGGGGTCGGTGCCGGGACGTCGGGGTGGGCAGGGAGCCATCTTGGTGCACGAGGTCCCCGCCGTCCGCCACACCCACGCCGTGATCGTCGGGTTGCCCCGGGAGGGTGGTGCACCTCCCCGTCCGGTGCAGTGCGAGGGCGACGTCGTCGGCGAGCGCGGCGACGTCGGGATGGCGCAGCCCGGGGTCGGTGGCCGTCGCCCGCCGCACCACGGGGTCGAGCACCGAGGGCCCCCGCGGCGGCCCGAGGTGGGGCAGCACCGGGGCGCCGAGCAGGACGTCCAGGCAGCGGCCGAGGGCGAACACCTCCGAGGCCACCGACGGGCCGGCGCCGCCCGGGGCGATCTCCGGGGCGAGGAAGCCGTCGGTGCCCCACACCGGGCTGCGGCGGTCGTCCGCGCGGCGCACCGACCCGAGGTCGACGAGGACCGGGCCGTCCGCGGTGAGCAGCACGTTCGACGGCTTGAGGTCGGCGTGCAGCAGCCCGAGCGCGTGCAGGTGACCCACGGCGGGCGCGACCGCGGCGAGCACCGCCGCGGCGTCGGCGGGGGCCAGCGGCCCCCGCGCGGGCGCGCCGTGCAGGCGCCCGAGGACGAGACGGGTCCCGGCGTGGTCGACGACGTCGCGCAGCGGCACGAGCCCGGGGTGCGGGTGGCCGAGCAGCCGGGCCGCGGCGGTGCTGTCGTCCCGGACGCGGGCCACGACGACGGCCTCGCCGGTCGCTTCGTCCCGCGCCGTGTAGAGCCAGGCGCCGCCCCGGGCGAGGAGGTCGACGACGCGGTAACGGCCGGCCAGGAGGGCGCCCGGCGGGAGGTCGGGGCGCAGGTCGAACGGGCGTCGGCACGCGGTGCAGCTGCCGGTGAGCCGACCGGGCCGCCCGTCGCGGCCGCGCCCGACGGGGGCGTCGCAGGACGGACAGCTGCGCCGGTGCTCGGGCAGGAGCCCGGCGGGGTCGGTCGGGAACGACCCGGCGTCGGGAAGGGGGGTCCGCAGGCGGCTCGACCGCACACGTCCGTCCACCATGTACCTCGCTCACCCGACGCCACCCGCAGGCGGTCGGACCACGATACCCCTGCCCCCGGAGGGGTCAGTCGAGGCAGAACTCGTTGCCCTCGGGGTCGGCCATGACGATGTTGCCGGGCACCAGGGGCGGCTCCGGGTCGACGCGCAGCAGCCGGGTGGCGCCGTGGGCGACGAGGCGCTCCGCCGCGGTCTCGAGCGCCGCCATCCGCTCGTCCCCGGCCAGACCCGGCGCGGCGCGCACGTCGAGGTGCAGCCGGTTCTTCGCCGACTTGCCCTCCGGCACCCGCTGGAAGAACAGGCGCGGGCCGTGCCCGTCGGGGTCGACCGCCGCGGACGCGTCGTGCCGCCGCCCGGCCGGTACGCCCCACGCCTCGAGCGCCTCGTCCCAGGTCGTGAACGGCGGCGGGGGTGGCTGCACCCGGTAGCCGAGCGCCGTCGCCCAGAACTCCGCGAGTGCGCCGGGATCGGCCGCATCGATCGTGACCTGCACCTCGAGGCTCATACCGGTCATCGTGGCGTGACCCGGGCGGTGACGGGAAGACACGCCAGGGCACGGCACCTGGCGGCCGGTCGCTGCGGAGCGTGTGACATCGTGCTCCGGCACCGCCCGATCGGGGGACCGGCGGGAACCCCGTCGGCCGTCACCCGAGGAGCCCCTTGCGCACGCCCCGGCTCCTGCCCCTGACCCTGCTGCTGGTCGCGGTCCTGGTCGGCGGAGCGGTCCCCGCGCTCGCCCAGGCTGCCCCACCCGCCGTCGGGAACGGCTTCGTCCCCCTGCAGGCCGCGCGGCTGTTCGACTCGCGCGTGCCGGGCCGCGTCGTCGACCGGGGCTTCACGACGGCCGGTCCGCTCGGCCCGGGCCAGACGGTCTCGATCCCGGTCGCCGGGCGGGGCGGGGTGCCCGACACCGGGGCGGGGACGGTGGTCCTCAACATCACCGGGACGACGCTCTTCGGCTCGACCTACATGACGCTGTGGCCGCAGGACGCCCCGCGCCCGCCCACCTCGACGCTGTCGTTGGCGCCCGGGGTACCGGTGACGAAGACGATCGTCACGAAGCTCGGCGGCGGCGGCGCGGTCAGCCTGTTCAACGTCACGGGGCTCTCCGACGCGACCGTCGACGTCGTCGGCTGGTTCCCGGAGAACTCGCCGCTCGCGTCCGGGGTGCCGCAGCGGGTGCTCGACACCCGGGCCGAGGGGATCCTGCAGCCCGGCGAGCAGCGCCGCGTGCAGGTCGACGGCCGGGGCTTCGCACCCGCCCCGCCCGGCTCCGCGGTGCTCCTCTCCCTCACCGGGACCGACGCGTCGCAGCCGACCACGCTCACCGCCTGGGGCACCGGCGGCCCGAAGCCGTTCGCCCCGCAGCTGACGCTCGTCCCGGGGGACACGCTCCCGAACATGACGATCGTGCCCGTGGGCGACGACGGGTCGATCACGGTCGCGAACCAGGCCGGCACCGTCGACCTGCTCGCCGACCTCGTGGCGGTGGTGCCGGCGGCGGTCGGGCGCGCCGTGACCCCGGCGCGCCTCTACGACAGCCGGACGCCCGACCCGGCGACGGCCGCCGTCGGGACGGGGCCGTTGACGCCGGGGCAGATCCGCACCGTGCCCGTCCTCGGCCGCGCCGGGGTCCCGGCGACGGGGGTGTCGTCCGTGCTGCTCAACGTCACCGGCCTGTCGCCGGCGGCCAACGGCGCGATCGGGGTGTGGGGGGCCGGTCCACCCCCGTCGACGTCGGCCGTGGTCGTCCCCGCGGGGGCGGTGCGGCCGGGCTTCGCGGTGGTGCCGGTGAGCCCGCAGGGCACGGTCCAGGTCGCCGACGCCGGGTCGGCCATGCACGTGGTGCTCGACGTCGTCGGGTTCCTCGCCGGCACGCCCGGTGCGGCTCCCGTCGGACCAGCCGCGTCGGCGGGCGGCGCGCCCGCCCCCGACGGCGGGACGCTGCTCTGGCAGGCCGACTACGCCGCCGGGCTCGCGAACTACCGCTCGACCCCCTGGAACGTGGTGGGGGCGGCCACGCCGGCCGTCGTGGGGTCGGCCCTCGGTCCGGCGCTGCAGGTGACCATGCCCGGCGGCGGGCAGCGCGCCGAGCTCGAGCCGAACTTCCGGTCCCTGCGCGCGGGCGACGACCTCTACTTCGGGTTCTCGGTGACCCTCGCCCCGGGCTTCCCGGTCGACACGAACGACTGGCAGGTCATCACGCAGTGGAAGAACGACGGCACCGGCTCGCCGCCGGTGTCGGTCAAGGTCGGCGGCGGCCAGTTCCAGCTCGACGGCGGGTTCGACCGCGGCGCCCCGTACGAGATCCCGATGGGGGCCGCGACGCCGGGGCGGCCGCACCAGGTCGTGGTGCACGTCCGGTTCGCCGAGGGTGGCGGCTCGGTGGACACCTGGGTCGACGGGAAGCAGACGATCCGGGGGTTCCGGCCGCCCGCCGGCACGCTCTACGCCGGGACGACGAGCTACCTCAAGACCGGCATCTACCGGAGCACCGGCATCGGCCAACCGGGCACGCTGTTCTTCGACGACTGGCGGATCGGGACCAGCTACGCGGCGGCGTACCCGCGCTGAGCGGGGGGTGGCGTCTGTCCCGACCTCCCGGTTTGCCATGCTGGCCGGACGCGGGCCCGGCCGGTCCGACGGCACCGCGACCGGTTGCGCGTCGGACCGGGCGGCCCGAGACGTCGGCAGCACGGAGACGCAGTGACTTCATCGACCCCAGCGCAGGGGACCGGGACGGGCGGCGCCCACGAGGAGCCCACGCACGGCCGGCACGGCACCGGTGACGACTCCCGGCACCGCCCCACGGACACGTCCGGCGGCACGTCCACCGACGCGACGTCGGGCGGGACGGGTTCGGACCTGTCACGGGCGGCGGACGAGGCCGAGCGCGCGCTGGCCGAGATGGTGGCGGCCGCCGAGCGGGCGGTCGCCGCGGCCCACGACGACGGGCACTCGGCCGTCACCAGGGGCTACGAGGAGGCCCGCCGGGCCGCCGCGCAGGCCTACGAGCAGTCGTCGGTCCGGGCGGGACGTCCGTAGGACCGGCGCGACGCGCGGGAGGGGGCCGCGGGGTGGGCGTCCACACCAGGGTGACCGAGCAGGGGGTCCTGCTCCGCTTCACCGGTCGGGATCGCGTGTACGCGTTCCGCGCCGGGCTCTTCCTGCCGATCGACCGCGTCCTCGGCGCCCGGACGCTCGGGCGCCGGGATGCGGTGGTGGCCAGCCCGCGGATGCACCTGCCCGGGATCAGCGTGCCCGGGCTGCTGCGCGCCGGGACGTACGGCATCGGGGAGCGCCGGCAGCTGTGGATGGTGCACGCGGCGACCACGCTGCTGGCCATCTACCTGCGCGGCGAGCCGTACCACCGGGTGGTGGTGGAGGTCGAGGACCCCGAGGCGCTGTCGCGGATCATCAACGACGCGATCCCGCCCCGGGGCCTTCCCTCGGGCCGGCGCCCGAGCGCCTGACGCTCAGCTCTTCGGACCCACCAGCGCCGACGCCGACTCGTAGCTGCTCGCCACCCGGGCGTCGAGCAGGAACAGGTTCGCGGTCTGCGAGATCGCGGAGTCCCGGTAGATGCCGGTCTTGAGGTACGAGTCGTCGCCCTCGTACCGGGTGCCGCCCGGCGGCTGGTAGCCGGTGATGCGCTGCTGGCCGTTCATCCACACGTCGACCGAGGCCTTCTGCGGGTCGGTGGAGAACTTGATGTGCACCACGACGTCGGTCTGCCGACCCGTCAGCGCGGGGCCGATCGGCGTCGAGAAGTAGGTGCCGCGCGGGTCGTCCCCGCCGGCGCCGCCGTCGAGCTTGAACTGGCCGCCCTCGACCTTGATCTCGATCGGCGGGCTGCCGTCCCCGGAGTTCTTCCACTGCGCGAGGACCTGCCACCCGTCGGCGTTCACGGGGAAGTCGGCGGGGAGGTTCCACGCGAAACCGAAGTACGCCTCGTCGCCCTCGCGGTACAACTGGACGATCGGTTCGAGCTCGCTGCGCTTCCCGCCGCCCGGCACCGTGAACTCCAGCGCCTTCGCCCCCGCGACGCCGGGGGCGTCGACGAGCTTGGGCGCCCGGGCGCCGTCGTTGTTGTAGGGCGTGTCGCGGAAGTTGCGCAGCGGGTCACGGCCCGAGAGCGAGGCCTGCCAGATCGGCGCCGGCACGGTCGCGGGGTCGGGCGCGCCCGTCAGCGGCGGCGGCGCACCGGTCGCGGTCACCGGCGCGGCGGTGGGTGCCGTCCGGCTCGGCGCGTCGGTGGAGCAGCCGACGACGACGCCCGCGACGAGCAGCACCGAGACCGCCGCGCCGAGCAGTCCGTGCTTCCTCACTGGCCCGTCCCCTCGGCGATCAGCGGCTCGAGGGTCAACGAGGGTTGGTTCTGCGTGACCGCCTGCAGCCGCCACTTGTGCGGGAACAGCGCGAGCAGCTCGCCGTCGGCGCGCCGCGTGAGCACCTCGATCCCGATCGCCCCCTTCAGGGCCTCGACGCCGGCCGCATCGGTGCGGCGGGCGATCGTGTAGTCGAGCCGGTCGAGCTTGATCGGGGCCGAGAACTCGTCGGCGAGCCGGGCCGCCACCACCTCGAACTGCAGGGGGCCGACCGCGGCCAGCACCGGGGCCTGGTCGCCGCGCAGGTCCGAGGAGAGCACCTGGATGACGCCCTCGGAGTCGAGCTGTTCGATGCCCTTGCGGAACTGCTTGGTCTTCGACGCGTCCGCCACTCTCGCCACGGCGAAGTGTTCGGGGGCGAAGCTCGGGATGGTCGGGAACGTGACCGGCTTCTCGGCCCACAGCGTGTCGCCGGGCCGCAGGGCGTTGGCGTTCACCAGCCCGACGATGTCGCCGGGGAAGGCCTCGTCGATGGTCGAGCGGTCGCGGCCGAACATCGCCTGGGCGTACTTCGTGGCGAAGGGGCGCCCGGTGGCGTCGTGGGTGAGCACCATGCCGCGCTCGAAGCGCCCCGAGCAGACCCGCACGAACGCGACCCGGTCGCGGTGCGACTTGTCCATCGAGGCCTGCACCTTGAACACCAGGCCGGAGAACGGTGCCTCGATCGGGCGCTCCGGGCCCTCGGCCGACGGCCGCGGCCCGGGCGGCGGGGCGAGGTCGACCAGCGCGTCGAGCAGCCGGGCGACGCCGATGTTCGACAGGGCGGCCCCGAACATCACCGGGGTCGCCGTGCCGCGGTGGAAGTCGACCGGGTCGAAGTCGGCGCCGATCTCGCCGAGCAGCTCGAGCTCCTCGGTGGCGCGCTCCCAGTCGACGCCCTCCTCGGCGGCGGCCCGGTCGGCGTCGAGAATCTCCTCGGCGGCCTTCGACGCCCCGTGGGCGGCCCGCGTGAAGCGGCGCATCGTGCCGTCGGCCCGCTCGACGAGCCCGTGGAAGTCGCCCGCGATGCCCACCGGCCAGGTGATCGGCATCGGGCGCAGCCGGATCCGCTGCTCGACCTCGTCGACCAGCTCCAGCGGCTCCCGGCCGGGACGGTCCCACTTGTTGACGAAGGTCAGCACCGGCACGCCGCGCGCCCGGCAGACGTCGAAGAGCTTGAGGGTCTGCGGCTCGAGACCGCGGGCGGCGTCGAGGAGCATCACCGCGGCGTCGACGGCGGCGAGCACCCGGTAGGTGTCCTCGGAGAAGTCGCCGTGGCCGGGGGTGTCGAGCAGGTTGATCACGTGGTCGCGGTAGGAGAACTGGAGGACCGCGCTGGTCACGGAGATACCGCGCTCGCGCTCCATGTCCATCCAGTCGGAGGTCACGCCCTTGCGGCCGCCCTTGCCGTGCACCGCGCCCGCGGCCGAGATGACCTCGGCGTGCAGCGCGAGCGCCTCGGTGAGCGTCGACTTGCCGGCGTCGGGGTGGGAGATCACCGCGAACGTCCGGCGTCGGCGTGCCTCGCCGGCCGGCGAGCCGTCCGGCCCCGCGTGCGGGGACGTCACGGTCATCGCCGGTCCCCTGGTGCTCGTCCCCCGACGCCGGTACCCATCGGCGATCAGATTACGGGGAGGAGCCGTGTGGCCGTCGTTCGGGGGATGGCGGGTGCGCTCGTCGCGTGGCGCGCACCGTCGACCGGATCACACCGGAACCGGCTGTCTCACCCCGGGCTCACGGGGCACACTACGAGCGGACGGACCGCCCGGTTTGGTCGGCCGTCCCGGCGGCCGGTCCTCCCGGGGGGAGAGGACCGGCCGTCGTCGTTCAGCCGAGCTTGCGCACCTGCTCGATGAGCCCGTTCGCGGCGTGGTCGAAGAAGCCGTCGACGTCGGGGCCCGCGTTGATCAGCGCGAGGTGGTCGTACCCGGCGTCCACGAACGGCTTCGTCACCGCGAGGTGGCGCTCGGTGTCGGGGCCGCAGCCGAAGTTCTCGGCCATGACGTCGGCGGTGACGAGCGCGGTGGCGGCGTCGAAGTTCACCGGGTTCGGCAGCTCGGCCTGCACCTTCCACCCGGGGATGCCGAACCGGAACAGCGCGCGGGCCGACTCGGCCGCCTCCTCGACGGTGCCCGCGTAGGCCAGCGGCACCTCGGCGTAGCGCGGGCCGGTGCCGCCGTGCTCCCGGTAGGCCCCGACGAGGTCCGGCGACGGCTCGGTGACGAACAGGCCGTCGCCGAGCTCGGCGGCGAGGGCCGCGGCACGCGTCCCGCCGGCCGCGACGACGATCTTGGGGAGCTCCTCGGGCAGGTCGAACACGCGGGCGTCCTCGAGCGTGAGGTGCCGGCCCTCGTAGCTCTGGTAGCCGCCCTGCCACAGCAGCCGGATGATCTCCAGCGACTCGCGGAACATCCGGTGCCGCACGTGCACCGGCGGCCAGCCCTGCCCGACCACGTGCTCGTTGAGCCGCTCGCCGGAGCCCACCCCGAGGGTGAAGCGGCCCTCGGCGAGGATCTGGGTGGTCGCGGCGGCCTGGGCGATCACCGCCGGGTGGTAGCGGATCATCGGGCAGGTCACCCCGGTCGCGAGCTCGATCCGCTCGGTCCTGGCGGCTATGGCGGCGAGCATCGACCAGGCGAACCCCGAGTGCTGCTGCTCGGACACCCACGGGTGGAAGTGGTCGGAGATCTCGACGAAGTCGAACCCCGCCTGTTCGGCCAGCACGCACTGGCGGACCATCTCGGTGGGCCCGTAGGCCTCGGCGATGAGCTTGTATCCGATCTTCACCGGGCAGGGGTGCCCGATTCTCAGGCGTTGGCCCCCGCTCCGTCGAGCGGCGTGTCGGGCAGCACCCGCGGCATGTTGCCGCCCCCGCCGTCGTCGTCGGGCTCGACCCAGATCGTCACGGGCGCACCCGCCGGGACCTGGAAGCCGGCCTTCGGTTCCTGGTCGGTGACGGTGCCGCTCACCGTGGGCGGCGTGTCGGGGTCGGGGTCCACCGCGACCACGCGCGAGGAGATGGCGAGCTCGTGCGCGTCGGCGGCGGGCAGCCCGACCAGGGCCGGGACCAGCACCAGATCGGGTTCACCCATGTGCCGACCGTAGCGCCTCCCCCCGTGGCGGCGAAGCGTCGTCGCTGTCGTCCGGTGGCAGCGACGAGCTCCGCCGGCACCGGGGAGCCCGACGACGGGTCGCGCGGCCCGGGTACCGCGGGTGCGGTTGGATGCGCTGGCGAGCGCGGCCCCGGCGGGGAGTGGCCGGCCGGGTGGAACAGGAGCGGCGCGATGGGACCACGACGCACGACCGCACGGGGGATGCTCGGGGCCCTGCTCGCCGGGGCTCTCGTCCTCGCCGGCTGCTCGGGCGGGTCGGCGGGCGCGCCCCCGCTGCAGTCCTCGTCCCCGTCGTCGGCGGCCCCGTCCTCGAGCGCCCCGGCCGCGCCCGCGACCCCGCTCGGTGCGCCGGCGCAGTTCGTGCCGTGCGACGGCACCTTCCAGTGCGCCCAGATCACCGTGCCGGTCGACTACACCACGCCCGGCAGCCCCACGATCACGATCGGGATCGTCCGCCAGCCGGCCGCCGACCAGGCGAACAAGCTCGGCGTGCTGCTGGTCAACCCGGGCGGTCCCGGGGGTTCGGGGATCGAGACGGTGGAGAGCGGGCAGGTCCCGGCCGCCGTCGCCGCCCGCTTCGACGTCATCGGGTTCGACCCCCGCGGCGTCGGCCGCAGCGCGAACCTGGCGTGCCCGATCGGTCCGGACACCCCGTACTACGGCGACCCCGACCCGGGCGACCCCGCGGGCGAGGCCTCGACCGCCCAGGCGGTCGACCGCTACGACCAGGGGTGCGGCGACGCCTACCGCCAGCTCCTGCCCCACCTCGGGACGCGGGACGTCGCGCGGGACATGGACGCGATCCGCACCGCGCTCGGCCAGCAGCAGATCTCCTACCTCGGCTACTCCTACGGCACGTCGATCGGCCAGGTCTACGGCGAGCAGTTCCCGCAGCGGATCCGCGCGATGGTGCTCGACGGCGTCGTCGACGTGACGCTGCCCGGGCTGGACCCCAGCCAGGCCGAGAGCTTCGAGAACTCGCTGCGCCAGTTCGCCGCCGACTGCGCCACCCGGCCCACCTGCGAGGCCGGGCCGGACGCGATCGCGATGCTCGACCGGGTCCGGGCCCGCGTCGCGGCCGCCCCGATCCCCGTGCCCGGGATGTCGCCGCTCTCGCCCGGGCTGCTCGAGCTCGGCGTCGTGCTGCCGCTCTACTCGAAGGGCAACTGGCCGACGCTGGCCAAGGCCCTCAAGGCGGCCGACGCCGGCGACGGCGGGCCCTTCCGTCGCCTCGCCGCCCGGTACTTCGAGGGCTCGAACTCCGACACCTACAACGCGGTGACCTGCCTGGACAACTCGTGGCCCCGCAACACCGACGAGGTGTTGGCCCAGGCGCGGGCGGCCGAGCAGCGGGCCCCGCACTTCAGCGGCAACGTGCTGGTCTCCGGCCTGACGTGCGCGAGGTGGCCGGTCCCGCAGGACCCGCTGACCCCGCCGTCCGGCGCGGGCGTGCCGCCGACCCTGATCATCGGCACGACGAACGACCCGGCCACGCCGTACACCAACAGCCTGAACCTGGCACGTCGCCTGCCCGGCTCGGCGCTGCTGACCTACCGCGGCGACGGGCACACGATCTACGGGCAGGGTCGGCCCTGCGTCGACGACCAGGTGAACCGCTACCTCATCGCGGGCACGCTCCCGGCGCCGAACGCCGTCTGCTGAGAGCCTGCGGGACGGACGCCGACCCCCGGCGCGTCCGGGTCACGGTGACGCGGATCGTCGGGGGCACGCGCGACCGCGGGCGTCCGAGCGGCGGGGACGGCACCCCGTCCGCCGGTACGCTGGATCGCGGTGTGCCGGGAAGTCTGGTCGGCGGTCGCCGCCGCCTGCCCGGGAGAAGTCACGTGACCCCCATCCGTCGGGAACGCCTGCGCCGCACCCGGACCGGGCGCCTCTTCGTACCGCCGTCGCCGGGCGAGTCCTCGCGTCTCGGGAGCATCCTCCGCAGGGAGACCGTCGGCGGTGCCCTGCTGATCGGGGCCGCGGCCCTGGCGCTGATCTGGGCGAACACGCCGTGGCGGGAGGCCTACACCGCCCTCGCGGACCTCCGGGTCGGGCCCGCCGCGCTGCACCTCGACCTCCCGCTCGCCACCTGGGCGGCCGACGGCCTGCTCGCGGTCTTCTTCTTCGTCGCGGGGCTCGAGCTCAAGCGCGAGTTCGTCGCGGGCGACCTCCGGGAGCCGGCCCGCGCCGTGCTGCCCGTGGCGGCGGCCGTCGGGGGCATGGCGGCGCCGGCGCTGATCTACGCGGCCGTCAACCTCGGGGACCCCGAGGGCCTGGCCGGGTGGGCGGTGCCGACCGCCACCGACATCGCCTTCGCGCTCGCCGTCCTCGCGGTGATCGGCCGCGGCCTGCCCACGGCCCTGCGGACGTTCCTGCTGACGCTCGCCGTCGTCGACGACCTGCTCGCCATCACGATCATCGCGATCTTCTACACCGCCGACCTCGCGATCGGTCCGTTGCTGCTCGCGCTCGTCCCGCTCGCGCTGTTCACGGTGCTGGTCCAGCGGCGGGTGCGCTCGTGGTGGCTGCTCCTCCCGCTCGCGGCCGCCACGTGGGCGCTCGTGCACGCGTCCGGGGTCCACGCCACGGTGGCCGGTGTGCTGCTCGGCTTCACGGTCCCGGTGATCCGGCGGGCACCCGGTGACGGCCCGGGGCTCGCGGAGCACTTCGAGCACCGGTGGCGGCCGATCTCGACGGGGGTCGCCGTGCCGGTCTTCGCCTTCTTCGCCGCGGGCGTCACCGTCGTCGGGCGGTCCGACCTCACCGCGACGTTCGTCAACCCGATCACGCTCGGCGTGGTCGGCGGGCTGGTGGCGGGCAAGGCGGTCGGTGTCAGCGGGGCGACCTGGTTGGTCCGGCGCTTCACGCGGGCGCAGCTCGACGAGTCGCTGTGCTGGGCCGACGTGATCGGGCTGGCGCTCCTGGCCGGCATCGGCTTCGCCGTGTCGCTGCTCATCGGCGAGCTGGCCTTCGGTGGCGGCAGCGGGGCCGACGACCACGTCAAGGTCGGCATCGTGGTGGCCTCGCTGCTCGCCGCGCTGCTGGCCACGATCGTGCTGCGGGGGTCCGCGAGGCGGCGGGCACGAGCGGGTACACGGGGAGCATGACCGCACCCACGCCGCCCCTCCCCCCGACCGACCCCATCGCCGTCACCGGCACCACCGAGGTCCTGCCCGCCGTCGTGCAGAAGGTGGTCGCCTTCGCGACGCGCGAGATCCCCGGGATCGCCGGGCTGGGCAACTCCACGGCCCGCGCCGTCGGTGCCGTGCGCCAGACGCTGACCGGCGCGACGGAGAACGTCGCGGGCGTCCGCGTGGACATGGAGGGCGACACCGCGACGGTCGGCCTCGACGTCGCCATCGAGTACGGCGCCGGGGCGCGCGAGCTGACCCGGGCGCTGCGTCGTCACGTGCCCGAGGCCGTCGACCAGATCGCGGGCGTCCGCGTGACCGAGCTGAACATCGTCGTCACCGACGTCGTCCTGCCGGGTGCCGACGTGGAGGAGCCGGCGGTCCCGCCGACCCCTGCGGTCTAACCCGGCGCGATCCCGCGCAGGAACTGGATCAACGAGGAGCCGGCGGACGCCAGGCTGTTGAGAATCCCGTTCACGGTCCCCGCGGCCGTGGTCGGCGAACTGATGATCCAGAAGACCACGAGGATCGCGACCAGGATGCCCACGACCTTCTGCACGTTCACAGCGTTACCGTACCCACACACTCGGTGGAGGACACAGAGGTCCGCCCTTCCCGTCACGCGGATGGTCGAGAACGCGCCGAAGGTCGGGCGAGGCCCGGAGGGCACGTGGACCACCAGTATCGTCCTCACATCAGCACCACGACCGATCCGCCCCGCTCCGAGCCCCGTGAGGGGCCCGGCGCGCGGCGTCTCGTGGGTTCCGCGGGCGTCGGGGTCCTCGTCTCCGGTCTCCTCGTCAACGTCTATCTCGCCGTCGTCGCGCGCGCCCTGCCCCCGGCGGAGTACGCGACGTTCGGTGCGTTCTGGGCCCTCGCCCTCGTCGTGGCCTTCGGGCCGTTCCTGCCGCTGGAGCAGGAACTCGCCCGGCGCCTCGCGCTGCGCCGTTCCCGACGACGGGTGCTGCGTTCCGGTGCGGTGACCGCCGGGGCGCTCGCGCTGCTCGCGCTCGTCGTCCTGCTCGCCGCCAGCCCGTTGGTGTGGCCGTCGCTGGACGGGCACGTCTGGATCTTCGCGGCCCTGCTGGCGCTCTGCTTCGTCTCGGCGGTGCAGTTCCTGCTCCGCGGGGTGCTCATCGGCACCGACCGGCTCGTGCGCCACGGCGCGGTCATGGTCCTCGACTCCCTGCTGCGCGTCGCGATCGCGGCGGTGCTGCTGGTCGTCGGGAACGTGGGTGCGGCCGCCTTCTGCTGGGCGCTCGTCGCCGCGATCACGCTGGCCCACGCCCCCCTCCTGCCCGCCGCCTGGCGCCGCGCCGCGGCGCAGTTCCCGGATGCGCCCGAGGACGTCGCGAGCAACACGCCGTCGGCGCTCGCGCGGGCCGCGATGCCGCTCCTCGTCGGCTCGGTGTGCGCGCAGCTGCTGCTGAACGGGCTCCCGGTGGTGGTCGTCGCCATCGCCCCGGACACCGCGCAAGCGGCCGCCGGGGTGTTCGTCGCGGCCTTCACGCTGGCGAAGGCCCCGTTGTCCATGGTGGTGCCGCTGCAGTCCGCGGTGGTCCCGACGTTGACGCGACTGCTCGCCGACGGCCGGCGCGGCGAGGTGCTGCGGCTGCTCGGTCGGGGTGCGGCCGCGCTGGCGGCCCTGGTCGTCGTCGGGGTGCCCGCGGCCTGGCTCGTCGGTCCGCCGATCGTCCGGCTGATCTTCGGCGCCGACTACTCCATCGGGGGCCTCGACCTCGCGATCATCACCGCGGGCGTCCTCGCGCACGTGGGTCTCGTCGTGGTCACGCAGGTGCACGTGGCCCGCGGCCGGCACGTCGACGTCGCCCTGAGCTGGATGACCGGACTGCTCGCGGCGGGCGTGACCTTCGCGCTCGTCCCGGGCGTGGTCGTCGCCGGCGAGATCGCCTTCGGGGTCGGGTCCGTCGCCGGCACCGTGGTCAGCGTCCTGCTGCTGCTCCGCACGCACGAGGGCCTCCCGGCCCCGGAGACCGAGAGGCACGCATGAGCTCGTTCGAACCCCGCCCCGGCACGGCCGACCACTACGACGAGGCCTACTACGAGGCCAACGGCCAGGCCGGGGACCGGCCGGCGCTCCGCTGGTTCACGCGGCTCGTGGCGCGGTACACCGATGGCGGCCCGTACCTGGACTTCGGCTGCGGGACCGGGCACCTGGTGCGGCGGCTCTCGGCCCTGGGCCCGGCGTCGGGGTTCGAGCTCTCCGAGTGGTCGGCCGCGGCAGCCCGGGCGACGGCGCCGGGCTGCGCGATCACGACGACGACGGACGCGCTGCCGACCGACGGGTTCGGCGCCCTCACCGCCATCCACGTGCTCGAGCACCTCGACGACGACACCGCGGCCTCGGTGCTGGCCACCTGGCGCCGGGTCCTGCGGCCCGGCGGGCAGGCCCTCGTCGTCATGCCCGATCCCGCCGGCCGCGGGCGGCAGCTCGCCGGCGACGCGTGGATGGGGTTCGACGACCCGACCCACGTCAACCTCAAGCCGCACGCGCAGTGGCGGGAGTTCCTGGTCGCCCACGGGTTCGAGGTCGAGCGCGAGGGCACCGACGGGCTGTGGGACGTGCCCTACTCGCGGCTGCCCAGGCTCGTGGACGCCGCCCGCCACGCCGTGCCGGCCTTCGTCCAGTTCCTGTCCGGGCGGCTGCTGCTGGCACCCGGCCGCGGCGAGTCCTCGGTCTTCCTGCTGCGCTCCCGCTGATCAGGGGGTGAGCCCGGAGACCGTCCGGGTGTCCCGCTCGAGCCGGTAGCGCTCGGTCGGGTAGGGCTGCTCGAAGAGCATCAGCACCAGGTCGTCGTTCGTCCCGGGGAAGTCGCGCAGCCGCGTCCGCCGCTCGGTCACCGACGCCTCGCGGTAGGAGTTCCCGACGATGCCGCCGCTGTCCGGGCGGGCGGCGAAGTCGGCCAGGGCCTCGCCGCGGGAGGCGCCGTAGCCGAGGAAGCCGTCCATCGGCTGCGTCACGCCGTCCTGGACGCGGGGCTGGGCGATGCACGGGAACAGGAAGGCCTGCTGCCAGGCCACGGTGTACACCCCGGCGGGGTCGAGCACCGTGCTCATCGGCTGCCACTGCTGCACCAGGGGCGCGGTGAAGGCGAGCCAGCCGCCGACGTCCGTGGTCGCGTCGGTGGCGACGAGCCGGACCAGGGTGGCCCCGGGCGGCGGCGGGGTGGCCCGGGAGAGGTCGAGGCTGCGCCACGAGGTGCCGTCGCCGGACTCGACCTCCCGGTCGCGGGGGGCCGTCCCGAGGGTGGCGACGCCGTCGGGCCCGAGGCCGGGCCGGCCGTACTCGGCACGCAGCGTGTTGCCGTCGCCGGTCCGCCCGGAGACCAGGGAGGTCACCGCGAACTGCCCGGCCGAGGTGCCCGGCGGCAGGCGGAACCACCCCGTGGCGAACGTGCCGGTCCGCGCCTCCGGCGTCCGTCCCGGCGACGGGGAGCGGAAGCTGCCCCACACCGGGACCAGGGGCCCGACGCCGGGGGAGCCGCTCTCGGGCAGCGTGGCGTCCCGGAGGAACGCCTGGTCGGGCGGCTCCTCCTCGGCCGTGGGCACGGGCAGGAGCGGCGTGAGGGGCGTGCGCCGGGTGCCGAGCACGTCGAGGGCCTGCTGGGCCCCGCAGCGCGTCGCGTCCGGGTCCTGCCAGGCGTCCGCCTCGGGCGAGTAGGTGGTCGACGTGCGGTCGGCGGCGAGCGCGAAGTCGGCGACCATGCGCGTGGTGGTCGCGAGCATCGCGAGGACGCAGAGCACCGGGACGGCGAGGACCAGCGCGTACGGGCGCCAGGACCGGCGGAGGAAGGTCGTCACGGCCAGCACGACGACGAGCACCCCGACGAGGACCGCTGCCCAGAGGACCGGCCGGTCGAAGTAGTAGCCCTTGACCGAGGGGTAGTCGAGCCACGACGGCTGGCCGAGGCCCCACATGAAGGCCCACCGGTTCCGGCCGTGCCCGGCGAGGGCCGCGACCAGGACCGCGGCGGCCGCACCGGCGACGATCCCCGGCCAGGGGAGCCGGCCCCCGCGCGCCTGCGCGATCCCCTGCACGAGGCCGGGCAGCGCGACGAGCAGCAGGGCGAGGAACGCCGAGCCGAGGCCGACGATCGCCCCGAGGTGGTGCGGGAACTTGCTGGGGGTCGGCAGCAGGAGGAGGAACGCCAACGCGGTCGACCACCCCGCCAGCATGAGCCGGGGCGGGACCCGCACCCCGCCGGCCCGGGCCACGAGCGTCGTCACGAGGAACCAGACGAGCGCCAGCAGGCAGACCAGGATCGCGGTGCGCTTCGCGTAGGCCCCGAACCGGCTCGTCTCGTCGAGCAGGAGGGCGTAGCGCTCGAACTCGAGGTACCACGTCTCGGCGCGCTGGATCGGCGCGAAGATCTGCTGCGAGCGGACGAAGTCGCCGTAGGTGCCGTCGGCGAAGCCCACGACCGCGCCGAGCGCGCCGGGCGCGACGATCACCAGCCACCGGGCGGGCAGCTCCCACCAGCGGCTGGCGCGGCGGCGCAGCAGCCGCCAGGTCGCGGGCGCCCCGACGAGGAGCGGCGCCAGACAGATGAACCCGGTCGTCCCGGTCATCAGGCCGATCGAGCCGAGACCGACCGCGAGGCCCAGCAGGTCGACCCGCTCCCGCTCCAGGCCCTCGGCGACGACGACGAGGGTGGCCGCGGCGAAGGCGGCGGTCCAGGGCTCCGGGCGGGTGGTGATGTCGTAGGGCAGCCACCAGGCGAGGAACGCGACCGCGAGGACGACCCGCGTCGCGGCGGCGGCGAGGCGGTGCTCCCGCCACGGGGCGGCGAGGCCGTGGGCCCGGGCCACGAAGCTGCGGACCAGGAGCCACGTGAGCACGCCGAGGACGACCGACGGGACGCGGAGCACCACCGGCGCCATCCCGGCCTGCTGCTGCCACCACGACAGGACGTAGTACGGCCAGGTGAAGGGCGTGAAGCCCTGGGTGAACACCTGGTAGTACTGCGGCAGGTAGCCCGAGAACGGGATGTTCGCCGCCATCGAGCGGTAGTACCCGTCGTCGTCGGCCAGCGGGGCGAGGAACGCCCAGACCGCCAGCGCGGCGAGGACGACGAGGTCCACGACCCGGGGTCGCTGGCCCGCGGCCCACGACAGCACGCGGCGCCACCGGGGCGGTCCCCGCTCCGGATCGGTGCGCGGCACCCGGCGGCGGGCGAGCAGGATCGCGGCCGCGGTGGCGAGCAGGGACACGAGCACGGCGAGCACGGCCGCGGTGATCAGCCCGTGCTTCAGCGGGCTCGGGGTGCTCGCGTAGCGGTCGTCGACCGTGACCCGCACCGCCAGGTCGCTCGCGGTCGCGCCGGGGAGGGCGGTGAGCGACGTGTGCAGGACGTCGACGTCCGGGAGGGCGGTGATCGCGCGGGGAGCCGGCAGGGAGTCGGGCGGGACGCTCTGGATCTCGTCGGGGTCCGCCTGCCCGATCCGGGGCGCGACGGCCCCCAGCGGACGGCCGTCCCGGAACGCGGCGACGTTCGTCCCGGTACCGACGACGCGGTAGGAGCACGGCCCGTCGGGCAGGCGCTCGGTGGCGATCTGCTGCCCGCCACTGCGCACGGTGAGCTCGTCCGCCCGGACCCGGATCGCAAGCGCGCGGTCGTCGAAGCCGGCCGCGGTGGGCGCCATCGTCGTCAGGAGGTACCCGTCGGCCGTGGCCCCGGCGGCGCGGGCCGCACCGCAGCTGAACCCGACGTCGATCGCCTCGGGCTTGTAGGCCCGCAGGGCGAGCATCGTCGACTCCGGCCGGACGACGTCCAGGGGCCAGGAGATGCGGGGCACGTTCTGCTCGACCGGCGCGAACGGCAGCGCGACGCCGCTGACGACCGCCACCACCGCGGCCGCCACGGCGATCACCCGGGCGACGAGGAGCCCGTCCAGCCCCCAGTCCGACGGCCCCCAACGGTCCGGGCCGTCGTCGTCCGGGGAGAAGGCGTCGGGCGCCGCGTCCGCCTCCGGCCCGGTGCCCGCCTCCGACCCGGGCCTGCGGCCGCGCAGGCGCAGCGCGGCGCCGCGCAGGGCGTCCTTCAGCCGGGCGGAGCGTCCCTCCGGGGGCAGGTCCCGGCTCTCGGCGACACCGTCCACGGTGCCCTCAGCCACGCATCGCTCCGTTCGTCCGCGTCCGTCGTGAGCCTCGCTCCTGCCGCGAGGACGCTAACAAGCGCGGGGGCGCGCGGCGTGTGAGGCGCTCCCACGGCGGGCCGCGCCACGCTCGTAGGATTCCCCGAGCGACTCCGGTGAGTCGACCACGTCCGGGAGGCCGCTCTGACCACCACGACGTCCCCGCCGTCGCTCGTCGACGAGCCCCCGACGACCGCGCCCCCGGCGCGTCGCCGGCGGGCGGTGATGGCCGAGCTCGGCGTCGTCGCGGCGTACCTGGCGGCGTCGCTCGCGTTCTTCCACGAGGTCCTCGGACACCTCGGCACCCGGTTCGCGGGGTGGGTGTCCACCGACGCGTCGCTGTTCACCTGGTGGCTGGGGTGGACCCCCTTCGCCCTCGGGCGCGGGCTGGACCCCCTGACGTCGGGCTGGCAGAACGCCCCCCAGGGCGTGAACGGGATGTGGAACACCGGGGTGCCCCTGCTGGCGGTGCTCCTGGCGCCGGTGACGACGACGGCGGGTCCGGTCGTGGCCGACAACGTCGCGATGATCCTCGGCCCCGTCGCCTCCGGGTTCGCGGCGCACCGGGCGTTGGCGACGGTGGTCGGCCCGCGGTGGATCCGGGCCCTCGCCGGTCTCCTCTACGGCTTCGCACCGTTCGTCGTCGGCCACGCGTGGGTCGGCCACGTGAACCTCGTCTGGATGCTCTTCCCGCCGCTGGTGCTCTGGGCGGTCGTCCGGGTCCTCGCCGCGCCGCGCCGGCCCTGGCTCGCCGGGGCGCTGCTCGGCCTCGGGGTGGCGGCCCAGATGCTCGTGTACACGCAGACGCTGGCGCTCGGTGCCGTCGCCCTGGTCGTCGCGGCCCTGGTCCTCGGTCTCAGCCACCCGCGGGCAGCATGGCGGAACCTGCCCGCCGTGGGCCGGTCGGCCCTCGCCGCGGTCATGGTCACCGCGGTGCTCACGGCGTGGCCGGTCTGGCTCCTGCTCCGCGGGCCGAGCCGCCCGCTCGGACCGATCCGCGAGGGCGCCGACACCGGGGCGGACGCCGCCAACCTGCTCGTCCCCTCGCCCCTGACGGCGATCCGGCCGGGCACCGACGCGCTCGCGACCCGGCTGGCCGCGTTCCCCGGTGAGCAGGGTTCCTACCTGGGCGTGGCCATGCTGCTCGTCGTCGCGGCGACGCTGCTGATCGTGCGGACCCGCCCCGTCCTGGTCGCCGTCGCCGTCACCGCGGTCCTCGCGGTGCTCTCGCTCGGCGGGTCGCTGGTGGTCCTCGGCACGGACACCGGCATCCGCCTCCCCTGGCACGTCCTCGAGCCGGTGCCGCTCCTCGGCCAGGCGGAGACGGGACGGTTCGCCCCGTTCGTCGCGCTCGGGGTGCTCGCCACGTGGGCCATGGCCCTCGAGCACCTCGCGCGCCGCCTGCCCGGCACGGGCGCGCTGCGCCGCAGCGGTCTCGTCCTCGCGATGACGGCGGTCCTCGCCGCCGGGGCGACCTGGCTCCCCGCGGGCGACCAGCCGTCGGTGGACGCGACGTCGCCGGCGTTCTTCACCGCGGGCGCGCCCGGTCTCGCCGCGGCCGGCGGCGAGGCGCCGGTGGTCGAGCTCGTGCCCCGTCCGACCTCGGACTGGATGCGGGGCGGCGGCGACCCGCTGCGCTGGCAGGCGGCGGCCGGCTTCGCCTTCCGCCAGACCGGCGGCTACTTCATCGGCGGCTCCGGGCGCGACCCCGTGGTGCACGAGGGCGAGGTCGGACCCTTCCAGCGCGGGATCGGCGACGGCGGTCGCGGGGACGTCGCGGCGGCCCGGGCCGACCTCGCGTCCCGCGGAGTGACCGCCGTCGTCGTCGTACCCGGAGCGCTCGCCGCCCCCGACGCCGCCCTGGGGTGGGTCCGGGCGGTCACCGGGCGCCCGGGGGCCTTCGTCGGGGACGTCTGGCTCTTCACGCTCTGACCCTCGGGGTCGTCCTGTCGCCCGCCGTGAGCGGGGCGTGGCCGGACGACGGGGCGGGACCGCTACCGTGGGTTCTGCATCGAGACACCGGCTGCGCGGGGCCTCTCGGGGCCGGGGGCGGTCTCGTCGACACGAGCAGGGAGGCGCGACCATCGTTCGCACCGAGTCGCCCGTCGAGAACGACCTGGTCATCGTCCTGACCTACTACGCGCCCTACGTCTCGGGGCTGACGAACGTCGCGCGCGACGTCGCGGAGGGGCTCGCGGCCCGCGGCTGGCGCGTGTGCGTGGTCGCGAGCCGGCACGACGACTCGCTGCCGGGCACCGAGACGATCAACGGTGTCCGCGTCGTCCGCGCCCCGGTGCTGGCCCGGGTGGGCAAGGGCACGATCGGGATCAACCTCACCCGCCTGGCGTTGCGCGAGATGCGGCGCTCGCGGATCGCGAACCTGCACCTCCCGCTCATCGAGGCCGGCCTGCTCACGCGCCTCGCCCCGATCCCGGTGGTGTCGACCTACCACTGCGACGTGAGCCTCCCCCCGGGCGCGGTCAACGCCCTGCAGCGCGAGGCGGTGGACCGCTCGAACCGGGGCGGCCTGCGGCGGTCGGTGGCGACGATCGTGACCAGTGAGGACTACGCCCGGCAGAGCCGGCTGTGGGCCGACATCGCCCCGCACATGGTCGCCATCCCGCCACCCTGCGCGCCGGTCGAGCCGGCGGCCCCCACCTACCGGCGCGGCGACGGGTTCCACGTCGGTTTCCTCGGACGCATCGTCGAGGAGAAGGGCGTCGAGCACCTGGTCGACGCCTTCCTCGGGCTCGACGATCCCGACGCCCGCCTCCTGATCGGTGGGGACCACAGCCGGATCGCCGGCGGCAGCGTCGTCGACCGGGTCCGGGCCCACATCGGCGGCGACCCCCGGGTCGAGCTGCTCGGGTTCGTCCCCGACGAGCGGCTCGGCGAGTTCTACGCCTCCATCGACACCTTCGCCCTGCCCTCGGTCAACGCCTTCGAGGCCTTCGGGATCGTGCAGGTCGTGGGCATGCTCGCCGGGGTGCCGGCCCTCGCGAGCGACCTCCCCGGGGTGCGGCTCCCGGTGGAGCGCACCGGGTTCGGCCGCATCGTGGCGCCCGGCGACGTCGCCGGGCTCCGGGAGGCCCTGCGCGCCCTCCGCGACACGCCGCCGGACCGCGCGGCCGGTCGCGCCGCGGCCGCCGCGGACTTCAGCGTCGACTCCGTCCTCGACGCCTACGAGGCCGTCTTCACCAAGGCCGGCTGACCAGGCGTCAGGGCCGGACGACGCCGTCCTCGCCGACCGGCACCGAGAAGGTCGTGTTGGGCGCGGGCTGCCAGCCCGGGACCGTGACCCGTCGCGGGTCGATCGTGTAGCGGTCGTCGGGCAGCGGGTCGCGGAGCGTGTAGACCTGGATCGGGACGGGCGGCGCGTCCCGGAAGCGGGCCGAGAGCTGGGTGACCGCGGAGTTGCGGTAGCTCGGCACGAACAGTCCCCCGCGCACCGGGAGGAACGCGCTGTCGGAGACCCCGGAGAGCGGCTGGTCGCCCCAGGTGACGACCGTGGCGACGGGTTCGCTGACACCGTCGGCCGCCCGCGGGGCGCGCAGGCAGGGGAACATGAAGGCCGTCGGCCAGCCGACCGCGGTCGCCGAGCCCGGCGGCACCAGGTCCGCCAACGGCGTCCACCGCTGCACGAGCGGCGCGGTGACCGCCGTCCAGCCCCCCGTCCCGGCGTCGCCGTCGACGACGACCAGGCGGACCTCCGTGGCCCCCGGCGGCGGCGAGGCCGGGCCGTCGAGCGTGACCGAGCGCCACTCCCGGGCGTCGACGGCCTTCCCGCCCTGGCCCTGGCCGAGACGGGGGGCCTCGACGACGCCCGTCGGGGTCCGGAACTCCGCGCGCACCTCGTCGCCGTCCCCGGTCCGCCCCGAGACGTAGAGCGAGACCGGCAGCGCGTCGGCGTCCGTCGGCAGGGCGTACCAGGGCGTGGTGAACGTGCCCGTCCCCGCGCCGTCCGCGGGCGTCACGCCGTCCGGTCCCGGCCGGTGGCTGCCCCAGACCGGCACCCCCGTCACCGGGGGCGGGCTCGACGGGGACCACGTCCCGCCCGGGAAGGCGTCGCCGTCGGCGGTCGGGGCGCCCTCCGCCGTCGGGAGCACCCGGGCCGTGCGTGGGTCGAGGGCCTCCACGGCCTGCTCGGCCCCGCACCGGCTCGCCAGCGGGTCCCGAAGGGCGTCGGCGCCCGGGGAGTAGGTGTCCAGGGTGCGCACGGCGGCGTACCCGAAGCTCCCCAGCAGGTACGTCAGCGAGACGAGGAGGGCCACCGTCGCCACGACCGGCACGGCGGTCAGGGCGGACCCGGCCCCGAGCGGGCGGCCCCGCCGGCGCGCCAGCACCCCGATCGCGACCGTCACCACCACGGCGCCCAGCAGCCACCACACCGGCGACCCGAAGCGCACGAAGGACACCGCCGGCGCCTCGGTCGGGTGAGGCATGCCGAGCAGCCAGGAGTACGCCCAGGTGTTGGGCCCGTTCATCGACAGGGCGACGACGAACGCGAGGCCGACGAGCGCCCCGACGCCGACCGGCCACCGCACGGGCCGGTCGGGGTGCGCCCGGGCCAGCCCGGGGCCGAGGACGAGGACGCCGGCGAGGACGACCGTGCCGATCCCCGCCAACGAACCGAAGTGGTGGGTCCACTTGCTCGGGGTCATCCACAGCAGCAGGAACCCGAGCAGGGTCGTCAGGCCCGCGAACCGCAGTCGCGGCGGCCAACCGCGTCGACCCGCCGCCAGGAGGAGGAAGCCGACGAGGACGAACAACGTGAGCAGGACGGGGAGGCGCTTGGCGTAGCTGCCCATCGGCGCGGTGTCGCTGAGCAGGTAGTTCCACCGCACGATCTCGGTGGACCAGCTCTCCGGGTACTGCAGGCCGCGGAAGATCTGCTGGGCGCGCAGGAAGTCGCGCAGCGAGCCGTCGGCGAAGGCCAGGAACGAGACGACGCCCCCGGCCGCGACGACGCCGACCAGGGCGGGCAGGGCGACGTGCCGGCCGCGGGCCCGCAGCACCCGCCAGCACGCGGGCGCCCCGACGAGCAGCGGCGCCAGCGCGACGAAGCCCGTGGTGCCGGCGGTGAAGCCCACCCCCGCCGCGGCGACCGCGAGGCCCATCGGCAGCAGCCGGTCCCGCTCGACGGCCCGCATGAGCGCCACCGAACTGGCCATCACGCTGGCGGCGACGACCGCCTCGGGCCGCACCCCCATGTCGTACGGGAGCCACCAGGCGAGGAAGGCGGCGCCCAGGACGACGGGGAGGACGCGGCCCACCACCCGGCCCTCGAGGAGCGGCCGGGTGAAGGCACGCACCAGGAACCAGGTCGCCAGCCCGAACGCCAACGCGGGCAGGCGGAGGACGACGGGGCTCGTCCCGGCGACGCCCTGCCAGCCGGCGAGGGCGTAGTAGATCCAGGTGTAGGGCGTGAACGCCTGGTCGTAGAGCTGGTAGTAGTTCCCGACGAAGCCCGAGAAGGGCACGTTCGCCGCCATCGCGGAGTAGTAGCCGTCGTCGTCGGTGGTGGGCGCGATGAAGGTCCACGCGAGCATCACCAGCGGGACGAGGACGTCGACCACGGCGGGCCGACGCCACCGGACCCGCTCCGGACTCCCGGGCCGCTCCCGGTCGAGCAGCCCGAGCCCGACGAGCGCGACGACGACGGCGAGCACCAGGACGACCAGGACGACGACCTTGAGCGGGGTCGGCGAGGTGGCGAACTCGTCGTCCGGGGACAGCCGGACCTGCAGCCCCGGCGCACTCGACAGCGAACTGACCAGCGCGTCGACGTCCGGCTGCGACGTCCCGGGCAGGCGGCTCACCACGGCGCCGTCGACCGTCGTCACGAGCCCGCCGAGGTCGCCGTGGATCGCGACGTCACAGGCCGAGGCGGGCCCGTCGGACACCGTCTGCCCGCGGGTGGTCACCACGAGCCGGTCGCCGCGCACGACCGCGCTGAGCCCGGCGGCCTCCGCGGCCGGGAAGCCCGGGCGGAACGTCGACACGACGACCCCGTCGGCGGTCCGCGCGGCCGCCGCCACGTCGGCGCAGGTGAAGCGGACGTCGAGCGCGACGGGACGCTGCGCGACGAGCCCGAGGTCCGTCGACTGCGGCGCACCCGGCTGCTGCGGCCAGGAGATCACCGGCCGGTCGACCGACACCGGGAGCAGCGGCAGGAGGACCGCGCAGACGATCGCGACCACCCCGCCGACCGCCGTGACGACCGCGGCCACCGACCAGCCCCGGGACACGGGCGGCTCGGTGCTCGCCGAGGTCCGGGCCGCGAGGTCCTGCGGGGTGGCGGTCACGCGTGGTGCTCCGGGTCACGACGGGAGGGGGGCATCGCCGAACGTAGCAAGGCGCCCGTCGGCCCCCGGGGAGAGGTGGCCCGTGACCCGCGGGCCGGCCCCCCGTCCGCGACTCAGTCGATCCCGAACAGGCGTCGCCAGTTGTCGACGCCCGTGAGCTGCGGTGCCGCGGCGCGCCAGCGCCCCGCCGCCGCGTCGCCCTCGCGGACGAGCCGCCAGAGCACCGCCGCGCCGTTCCGACCGAGCCGCCGCAGCAGCTCGGGGTCGCGCTGCCGTACCCGGACCCCCGCCTGGCCCGCGTCGGTGACCGCGACCCGGTCGAACAGGGCCATGTGCCACCAGTCGGCCTCGCCGGCCCCGACGAGGCCCTCGTGGAACGGCACCCGGCCGGTCACCTGCTGCACGATCCGCTTGGCCCAGACGGCCTTCGTCCGCGTCGGCTTCCCGCCGGCGCGGACGACGGGCATCTGGGCGGGTCCGAGGGTCGGCGCCTCGGCGATCGGGTGCATCACCGTCTCCGGGTAGGAGGACCGCTCGGCCCGGATGCGGGCGGTGGCGTCGACCCCGCCGTCGCGCAGCACGTCCGGCCCGGCCAGGAAGTCCTCGACGGCGCGGATCAGGGTCGCCGCCAGCCCGTAGTTCATGGACAGCAGGTAGCGGCCGAGCAGCTCACCGAGGGTCGCCGCCACGTGCCGCACCGGGAACCCGCTGTGCAGCGCCGAGGTGATCATGGCGTTGCGCAGGTTGAAGTAGCGGTGCCAGTCGTCCCAGTCCTTCCACGGGAAGTCGGCGTGCCACAGCCCGGCGCCGGGCAGCGTCACCGTCGGGACGCCGTGCGCGCGGCCGCGGTAGCTGTACTCGACGTCGTCCCACTGGAAGAACAGCGGCAGCGGGTAGCCCATGGCCCGCGTGACCTCGACCGGGATGAGGCACGACCACCAGCCGGTGTAGCCCGCGTCGACCCGGCGGTCCTGCACGTTCTTCGTGCCGTCCGGCAGGTAGGCGGTGACGTCCGACTCGCCGACGGCGCCCGGGGAGACGTGGCCGTTGGTCAGGTCCTCGAGCACCGCGTACTCGGCCCCGGCCAGGACCTGGGTGGGGTGCAGCAGGTTGAGCATCTGCGCGCCCACGATGGTCGGGTGGCTCGTGTACTGCGCGAACGCCGAGAGGCGGACGACGACCTCGGGCTCGCAACGCACGTCGTCGTCCATGAACAGCGCGTCGGTGGGCACCTCGCCGGCCGTCGTGACGACCTCGTGCAGGCCGCGGGTGAAGCCGCCGGAACCGCCGAGGTTCGGCTGCCGGAGGTAGCGCAGCTGCTCGCCCAGCACGGCGCTCACCACGTCGAAGGCGGGGCGGCTCTCGACGGGGTCGGTGCCCTGGTCGACGACGATGATCTCGTCGACGAGCGCGGTCGCCCCGGGGTCGTCGGCGAGGGCGGTGAGGGTGGCCGCGCAGTCGTCGGCCCGGTTGTGGGTGCAGATGACGATGCTGGTGTGGCGCGGCACCGCGGGCGCCTCGACCGTCCAGCGGACGTCCTCGAGCAGGAGCTCGGCGTCGTCGGTGACGAGCTCGACCCACAGGCCGCCCCCGTCGAGGAACCGGTCGAGCCGGGCCTCGAGCCGGACGTCCTCGGCCTCGGCGTCGTGGACCGCGACGGTGCGCGGGACACCGTTGGTGTCCGAGGCGCGCAGCATCACGCGGCCGGCGCCGCGGATGCGGCCCTCGAAGCGCACGGAGCGGGCCGTGGTCCAGCGCTGCCAGTAGGCGGCGGGGAACCGCCCGAAGTAGGTGTTGGTGGAGACCCGGCCGAAGGGGCCGACGCGGACGTGGGCGCGGCGGCGCTCGGCGTGCCCGGCGATGACCTCGACGTACATCTCGTCGGGGATCTCGGGCACGGGCCCGGTGAACAGCCCGCGCTGCACCACCAGCCGCCCGGTCGCTGCGGCCGACCGGGCGGGCCGCATCGTCTCGGTCTGCAGGTCCGTCACGAGCCCAACCCTCTCCCCGACTGTGCTCCCCGCAGCGTAGGAGACGACCGGGTCAGGCCCGGCCGCCGGTGCCGGAGGCCGGCCGGGCGGCGGGCGCCGCGACGTCACGGATCCCGGTGACGACGGCGACCACCTGCTCGTTGTCGTGGGTGAAGGCCTCGTAGACGAAGTCGACGTCGTGGGCGGCGACGTACTCCCGCCACGCCCGGTGCTCGCCGTCCTGCCAGCCCGGGTGGTTGAGGTACTCGTCGAACACGACGACCGAGCCGGGCCGCAGGCGGGGGCCCACCAGCTCGAGGACGGTGGTCGTGGAGGAGTACAGGTCGGCGTCGAGGTGGAGCAGGTCCACCGGCCCCGGGTGCTCTGCGAGGAAGGCGGGCAGCGTGTCGGCGAACCACCCGACGACGAGCTCGGCCCCCTCGACCGTCGGGAGCTCCTCGACCGCGAACGTGCCCGCGCGGAAGCCGGCCCGCCAGTCCTCCGGGAGGCCCTCGAACGAGTCGAAGCCGTACACCCCGGAGCCCGCGCGGGCGGCCGCGATCTGACGCAGGGTGCGGCCGCTGTACACGCCGAACTCCAGTGCCATCCCGCCGGTCGGGGCGAGGGACAGTGCGTGCGCGAGCGTCTCGTGCGGCGTGGGGAAGGTGCGGGCGCCGGCCATGGCCTCCCGGACGAAGGCCGCGCTCGACCCGACCGCCTCCCGTTCGCCGGCGGCCAGCATGTCCCGGCGGTCGCGCACCTCGCGGGCGTGCATCGCCTCGCGGAGGTCCCGCAGCTGCGCCGAGAGCTCCTCGAACCGCCGGTCCTGCTCGCGCCGCAGGTCCGCGAGCGCGGGGGCCGTCGCGTCCGCGACCGCGTCGAGCAGACGGACTCGCAGGGCGTGCCGGGCGCGTCGGTGCAGGGAGGCCACGTCGTCATGGAAGACCGGCCGCGGCCCCGACGTCGAGGCCCGCCGCGTCGACCGGCGCGCGAGGTGCGCCGGGTCGTCGCCCACCGGGCGTGGCTCACCGGTGGACGAGTGCCGCCAGCCGTGGGCCGACCACCGGCGCCAGGGAGGCGGTGAACGTCGCCGTCAGGTGGTTGTCGTCGAGGTAGACCGTCACGTTGCCGACCTCGGGGTCGCAGGTGCGGGGGCCGCAGATCCAGTTGGCGAGGTCGAGGTAGGACACCGTCGGGGGCAGTGACAGCGAGCGGATCGGCGGCGTGGACGAGTAGAGCCCGGCGCGCGGGACGTCGCACTCCGGGGCGCCCCGGCGGTAGTTGTCCACGCAGCTCGACGGCGGGTAGCCGTAGCGGGGGTTGTCCCGGACGGCGAGCACCGGGATGTCGGCGGCGCCCAGGATCCGCCAGGCGTCGAGCATGCCGGGGCCCGTCTGCTCGGTGTCCCCGGTGCGCACGTCGTGGCTCGCCGCCGCGACCACGGCCGCGGGACGGGTGCGCAGCACCTCGTCGATCGCCGCCCGGTTGTGCTCGATGCAGGCCACCTCGCCGACGTTCGACTCCGACGTCGTCGAGAAGGGGCATCCCGGTCGGATGAGGGTGTCGACCCGCCACCCGCGCGCCCGGGCGACGGGGACGAGCGCCGGGAGGAACTGCTGCATGTGGGAGTCGCCGATGACGACGACGGTCGGCGCGTCCGGGCGTGGCGCGGCCACGAACGTGCAGCGTTCGAGGTCCGGCTCGCCGGGCGCGGGGTGGCAGTCGTCCTGGTACTGCACCCAGTCCTCGTAGGCCGACACGGCGGGCGGGATGGGCTTCGGTGCCGGTGCACCGCGGTAGACGAAGCCGGGGGCGAGGGCCATCGCACCCGGGTGGTTCGCGTCGCCGGGCACGCCGCTCGGGACCGCCCGGGCGACCGTGACGACGTGCCAGCCGAGCGTCACGAGCAGGACCGCGCAGATCGCGACGGTGCCCGAGCGGTACCCGGCCCCGCGCCAACGGCGGGCCCGGGCCATCGGCTGGTCGACGAGCCGGTCGGTCAGGGCCGCGAGGACGAGGGACACGGCGACCACCAGCACCCCGCCGAGTGCGCCGGCCTGCTCGCGGTGGGTGGCGAGCAGCGCCAGCAGCAGCACCGGCCAGTGCCACAGGTAGAGCGGGAAGCTGATGCGCCCGAGGTACTGCATCGGGGCCGCCGAGAGCCAGCGGTCGGCACCGAGGGCCGAGCCGGTCCGCTCGGCCGCGAGGACCAGGCAGCCGGCGAGCACCGGCCAGAGCGCCAGGTAGCCGGGGAAACCGCCCTCGACGTCGAGCACGACCCCGCACGCCGCGAGGGCGACCACGCCGACCCAGCCGGCGACGATGCGGACGCCCACGGGGAGGGCGAACGCGGTGATCAGGAGGCCCAGCAGCCCGCCGACCGTGAACTCCCAGAGCCGGGTCAGCGAGTCGAAGTAGGCGAGCTTCTGGTCGGTGGCGGTGAGGACGACCGAGTAGGCCAGCGAGACGACCGTGAGCCCGGCCAGGGCGCCGACGACGACTCGGCGCACCGGCGTCCGCGACCGCCGGGCGAGGACGGCGAGCAGCCCGACGACCAGGGGGAAGAGCAGGTAGAACTGGCCCTGGATCGACAGCGACCAGAGGTGCTGGACGATGCTCGCCGTGTTGTGCGCGGCGTAGTAGTCGACGGAGTCGGCCGCGAGCCGCCAGTTCTCCAGGAACACGGCCGAGGCGCCGACCTCGCGGATCGTCTGCGGCCACCGGCTCTCGGGGACGATGAACCAGCCGGCGGCCACGCATCCCAGCAGCACCACGGCCGTCGTCGGGACCAGGCGGCGCAGCATGCGCCCCCAGGTGGTGACGAGGTCGAGCGTCCCGCGCTCGGCGGCCCGCACCAGCTGCCCGGCGAACAGGAAGCCGGTGATGACGAAGAAGACGTCCACGCCGCCGGACACCCGGTCCGACCAGACGTGGAAGATCACGACGAGGGCGCACGCGAGGGCCCGCAGGCCCTGCAGCTCGGGCCGCCACCGGGCGGGGTCGTCCCGGCTGGTGGCCGACGGCGACCACGGGACGGTCGACCGTCGGCCCGGTGCGAGCACGTCCACCGCCTCCCGGGAAGTCCCGTCGCCGCCCACGACGACCCCCACGCCCCAACGAGCGACGGCCCCCGTGGTCTCTCCCTGCCCACGGAGCATGACTCCCACGCCCGACCGGCCGACAGGCACCCCGCCGCGGGGTCGACACCCGGGTTGAAGCGGGCCTGTCCGACTGGTCTGATTCCCCCGTGCTGGAGGCCCATCGGGTGTCGTCGCTGCGTTCTCGCTGGGAGGTCCGCGAGGACGATGCACCCCTGCTCGTCCTCGAGGCGAAGGGGTGGCGCTCGGCGGTGCGTTACACCCTCGACGGCGTCGGCTACGAGGTGCAGTCGACCTGGACCGGCACCCAGTACACGCTGACCCGTGGCGACGACGAGCTCGCCCGGGCCGAGCGCATCGGGCGCAAGCGGTGGTCGATCATCACGCCCGAGGGGACGTTCCACTTCCGGCGCCGCTCGGTCTGGAAGGCCGACCAGGAATGGGTGGCCGACCCGGAGTCCGAGGAGCCGGTGGGCAGCATCCGGCGGACCGGCACCTGGCGCGGCGACGCCGAGGCCGACCTGCCCGGCATGCCGACCCCGCTCGCCGTCTTCACCCTCGCCGTCGTCCTGCTCATGTGGGAACAGGCTGCCGCCGCCGCGGCGTCGACCTGACCGACCGCGCGACCGGCGGGACCACCGCCGCCAGCGCGGTCCAGCCGACCGCGAGCACCACCGTCGTCAGGACCCCGACGGGGTAGTAGATGTGGCTCGTCAGGAACGAGTACGCGCCGCCGACGACGAGGACGGTGCCGACGACGGCCACGGCGCGCCGCGGCCCGGGGGTCACGATCACCGCCGTGATCCCGCCGACGACCGCGGCGGCGAGGTAGGCGTAGACGCCCGGGACGACGAGCCGGTCGGCGATGCCGAACAGTGCCGACACCCACGGGCCCGGCCCGAGCACCACCGTCTCGTGGCCGCCGCCGATCCCGGCCAGCACGTCGAGCGCGGTGTAGAAGCAGGCGTACACGAGGCCCAGGACGACCACCGTGCCCTCCAGCAGCCACCCGCGGCCCCGCACGACGACCCACGGGCCGAGCGCCAGCAGCGGGAACGCCACCAACCCGATCACGTGCAGGTCACGCCACCAGGGCGCGGTCTCCGGGGTGAGCACGAGGGGGTGGGTGAGTCCCACCCCGGCGAGCAGCAGCGGAGGCAGGGCGGCGGCGGCGAGCGCGGCCGGGCGAGGCATCGTCGGGAACCTTCCCCTGCCGTGACCATCCCGTGATCACCCGGTCGTGTAGTCCGTTCGGACTAATGAACGGTGTCCTCCGAGCGAATCCCGAAGCGACTGGTCACGCAACGGAGGAGCGGGATGACGGACAGTGAGATCGGGCGGGCGAGGGCGCCACACCGTCGCACATGGGCCCTCGTGTCCGTGTTGGGTGCTCTGGCCCTGCTGGTGGGTGTCCTGGCCAGTGTGACGCCGGGGCGGGCGGACGCCGCCGTCGTCACCGGGCGGGTCGCGAACTCCGCGGGCGGCTGCCTGGAGAACGCCAACAACGTCGCGGCGGTCAACAACCCGCTGTGGCTCGCCGTCTGCGGGACGAACCCGGGGCAGCAGTGGTCGCGCTGGAGCGACGGCACGCTGCGCGTGCAGAACCTCTGCGCCGACGCCGCCGGCAGCGCCACCGCCCCGGGGACCCGCGTGGTGCTCGCCACCTGCTCCGGCGCCGTCTCGCAGCGCTGGAACTTCTACGTCGCGGGCTACGTGCAGAACCAGAACTCGAGCCTGTGCCTCGCGCCGCAGGGCAACCGCATCGCCGCGCAGGTCGTCATGACGATCGTGGCCTGCGCGAACGTCGCCGCGCAGAAGTGGGCCGTGCCGGCGCTCTCGACACCGCCGACCACGACCACCACCGCTCCGCCGCCGACCACCACCACGCGGCCGACCACGACGACCCCGCCGCCGCCGACCACCACCACGACCGCGCCCCCCCGGACCACGACGACGGTGCCGCCGCCCACCACGACGACCACCTCGCTGCCGGGTCAGACCCAGCAGGTGTGGGACTCGAACTTCACCGGTGCGGGCTTCGGCAACTTCGACGACACCCCGTGGAACAACGTGGGCGCGAACGCGCCGGTCATCGTCAACTCGCCGGTCACGTCCGGCGCGAAGTCCGCGCAGTTCACCATGCCCGGCGGCGGGACCCGCTCCGAGATCGTCCCGACGACGGCCGAGTTCGGTGAGGGTCAGGACCGCTACTTCCGGTTCTCCTTCTACCTGCCGGCCGGCTTCCCGACGCAGGTGAACACCTGGCAGGTCATCACGCAGTGGAAGAACGACGGCACCGGCTCACCGCCCCTGGAGATCACCGTCGGGGGCGGCAACCTCAACCTCGAGGGCGGGTACGGCTACCCGGCCGGCCCGCGGACCTTCGCCAAGCCCCTCGCGCCGGCGACGACGGGACAGCGGATCGACCTCGTCATCCACGTGTTCTTCTCCCGGGACCCGAGCAAGGGCACGGTCGACGTCTGGCGCAACGGCACCCAGGTGCTCGCGGGCTACAAGCCCGCCGGCGGGACGCTCTACCCGACGAGCGCCGCGTCGACCGCCACCACGAGCTCCTACTGGAAGATGGGCCTCTACCGCGACTCCGCGATCACCCAGGCCGCGCAGTACACGATCGAGAGCGCGAAGGTCGGCAACACCTACGCCTCGGTGGCCTGACGCGGTGCCGCCACGTCGCGGCCGATGAAGGCGAGCAGGCGGGTCTGCGGGTCGGCGTCCTCGGCGACGTCGACCCGCGGCCCGTACTGCCCGGAGGTTCGCAGGAGCTCGTCGAGCGGGAGCATGCCCTCGAGGAGCGCGGCGCAGCGGTCGGGGTCGAGGCGCTCGTCCTGCCCGGTCGCGCGCGCCAGGTCCCAGGTGTGCAGGAAGACGTCGGTGGTGAAGAACCGGGACACGGCCTCGGGGAGCGGCACCGTCCCGATGTAGGGGTTCACGAGTTCCTTCCCGGCGGTGGCGGGGTCGTCGAGGAGCGCCTGGACACCGTCGCTCATGGTCCGCCAGGCCCCCGCCGGGTCCGTCCCGACGTCGGGTCCCGACGGCAGGTCGACCCCGGCCCCGCCCGAGAGGAACGAAGGGAACCACCCGACGAGGTGGCCCACGACGTCCCGGGCGGTCCACGCCGGGACCGGAGAGCGCGCGTCCCACGTCGCGTCGTCGGGCACGCCATCCACGAGCTGGGTGAACCGTGCCGCGGTCTCGCGGTACTCCTGCGCTGCGTCCATCGTCGTCCTCTCCTCGGTGTCCACGTCGTCCACCCCGGTGTCGATCCTGGACCGACGTTCTCGACATACGAATTGTCACCACGTACATCCGATCGGGTGATGCTCGCCGTAATACTTCCCGGGTTCCGCACGACATGACCACCAGACGTAGTCCAGGGGGGCAGAGTGGTGGCAGGTCGACGGCTGTGGGTGGGCGGAGCGGTGGCGCTCCTGATCGGGGTGCTGATCGGACTCGGGGGGCAGGCGTCCGCGGCGACCGTGACAGGGCAGGTGCACGACGTCGCCGGCGGGTGCCTGGAGAACGCCAACGACTCGACGGCGACGAACAACGCACAGTGGCTGAACACGTGCGGCACCAATCCCGGCCAGCAGTGGTCCCGGTGGTCCGACGGCACGCTGCGCGTCCAGGGTCGCTGCATCGACACGCTGAACGGCGCGACGGGGAACGGCACCCGCGTCGTGCTCGTCGTCTGCTCGACGGCGTCGACCTCGCAGAGGTGGACCTTCTACGCCAGCGGCTACATCCAGAACCAGAAGTCCCAGACCTGTCTGGCGCCGTCGAACAACAAGACCACGGCGAAGACGCCCATCACCATCGCCGTGTGCGCGAACACCAACGCGCAGAAGTGGACCGTGCCCGCCGTCTCGACGCCGGACACCACCACCACCGCACCGCCGCCGACCACGACGACGACGGCGCCGCCGGTCACGACGACTCCGCCCGCGACCACCACGACGACCGCGCCCCCGGCGACCACGATCACCGCGCCGCCGGCGACCACCACGACGACGGCCCCGCCGACGACGACCACCACGACCTCGACGAGCCTGCCCGCGCAGACGACGCAGACCTGGGACTCGAGCTTCACCTCGTCGGGCTTCGGGAACTTCGACGACACCCCGTGGAACAACGTGGGCGCGAGCGCGCCGGTCATCGTCGACTCGCCGGTGACCTCGGGCGCGAAGGCCGCGCAGTTCACAATGCCCGGCGGCGGCACGCGGTCGGAGATCGTCCCGACGACGGCCGAGTTCTCCGAGGGCCAGGACCGCTGGTTCCGCTTCTCGTTCTACCTGCCGGCCGGATTCCCGGCACAGGTGACGACCTGGCAGGTCATCACGCAGTGGAAGAACGACGGCACGGGCTCGCCGCCCCTGGAGATCACGGTCGGCAAGGGCAACCTCAACCTCGAGGGCGGCTACGGCTACCCGGCCGGGCCGCGGACCTTCGCCCAGCCCCTGGCCCCGGCGGTCACCGGTCAGAGCACCGACCTGGTGCTCCACGTCCTCTTCTCCCGCGACCCGAGCAAGGGCACCGTCGACGTCTGGCGCAACGGCACCCAGGTGCTCGCGGGGTACAAGCCCGCCGGCGGGACGCTCTACCCGACCGACAAGAAGAACACGGCCACGAGCAACTCCTACTGGAAGATGGGCATCTACCGGGACTCGGCGATCACCCAGCAGGCCCGGTACACGATCGAGAGCGCGAAGGTCGGGAACACCCGGGCGCAGGTCGACTGAGGTCGGGTGCGGCGGCGTGCATCACCCGTGATGCACTCCGCCGCACTCGCGCGCGACCCGCCGTCAGGACGTTGGCAGCTTGACCAGCGCGTCGTGCAGCGAGCGCTCGGCGTCGTCGCCCAGCTTCTGCAGCGCCGGGATCATCAGCGGCGTCACGAGCTTGGCGGCGCCGTGGAAGGTGAACGTCGCGGTGTAGCGGACGGTGGTGACGTTGCCGAGCGAGGAGAACTCGATCTCGTCCTCGCTGGTCACCGTCTTGTTGCGGCCGACGATGCGGATGCGCTCCGGTTCGTCGGCCTCGAGGGTGTAGGTGAGCGTGGTCTGCCGCCCCCGGAACTCGGAGACGTTCGTCCACTGCTTGCCGACCCCCACGGGGGTCGACGGGTCGACGGGCTCGCAGGTGATCGTGCCGGCGTCCCACTCGGGCGCGTGGGAGAAGTCGCGCAGGTAGTCCCGGACGGTCTCGAGCGGCGCCGGGGTGGTCACGGTCCGCGTCACGGTGGGCATGCCCCCGGCGTACCCGTCCCGGCGCACGGCTACCGTGGCGGGCATGGCCCAGCCTGACCTGGTCGTCGTCGGCTCCGGCTTCTTCGGCCTCACCATCGCCGAGCGAGCCGCCACCGCGCTGGACAAGCGGGTGCTCGTCGTCGAGCGCCGCTCCCACCTCGGCGGCAACGCCTACTCCGAGCCCGACCCGGAGACCGGGATCGAGGTGCACCGCTACGGCGCGCACCTCTTCCACACCTCCAATGAGCGGGTCTGGTCCTACGTCAACCGGTTCACCGACTTCACGGGCTACCAGCACCGCGTCTTCACGATCTTCCGCGGCCGCGTCTACCCGCTGCCGGTGAACCTGGCGACGATCTGCGAGTTCGCCGGGAAGGCCATGACGCCCGACGAGGCCCGCGCCTGGGTCGCCGAGCACGCCGCCGAGATCGACGTCGACGACGCGCAGAACTTCGAGGAGAAGGGCGTCGCGCTCGTCGGCCGCCCGCTCTACGAGGCGTTCTTCGAGGGCTACACCGCCAAGCAGTGGCAGACCGACCCGAAGAACCTGCCGGCGTCGATCGTGTCGCGGCTGCCGGTGCGCTACACGTTCGACAACCGGTACTTCAACGACACCCACGAGGGCCTGCCGGTCGACGGCTACACCGCGTGGCTCGAGCGGATGGCCGACCACCCGAACATCGAGGTCCGCCTCGACACCGACTGGTTCGACCTGCGCGACTCGCTGCCCGAGGACGTCCCGACGGTCTACACCGGTCCGCTCGACCGCTACTTCGACTTCAGCGAGGGCGAGCTCGGCTGGCGCACGCTCGACTTCGAGTCCGAGGTCGTCACGACGACGGGTGACTTCCAGGGCACGCCGGTCATGAACTACGCCGACCGCGACGTCCCGTTCACCCGCATCCACGAGTTCCGGCACTTCCACCCGGAGCGGAAGAACTATCCGACCGACCGGACCGTCATCGTGCGGGAGTACTCGCGCTTCGCCGAGTCCGGCGACGAGCCGTACTACCCGATCAACACCCCCGAGGACCGCGCCAAGCTGGAGCGCTACCGCGAGCTCGCCCGCAAGGAGGCGACCAACCGCAAGGTCCTCTTCGGCGGCCGGCTCGGCACGTACAAGTACCTCGACATGCACATGGCCATCGGCTCGGCGCTGACGATGTTCGACAACCGGATCGCGCCGTGGTTCACCGACGGGACCGACTTCGACGGCGCGGACCCGCTCGAGGGCTGACGACGTGACACGGGGCGAGCGAAGCGACGGGGAGAGATGACCGCTCTCGCCGTCGCTCTCGCCCTGCTCGCGGCGCTGCTCCTGGCCGTCGGCTCCGTCGCCCAGCGACGAGCGGCGGGGCGGGTTCCCGACGACGAGGTCGGTGGGCTCGGGCTGCTGCGTCGGCTCGTGCGCTCACGGACCTGGTGGGCCGGCGGCGTCGGGGACGTCGGGGGCTTCGTCGCCCAGGCGGCCGCCCTCGGGGCCGGCTCGCTGCTGCTCGTGCAGCCCCTGCTCGTGACCACGCTGCTGTTCGCGCTGCCCCTCGACGCGGCCACGGGGGGACGCCGGATCACGGTCCGCGACGGGGTGTGGGCACTCGTGCTCGCCGCCGCGCTCGCGCTGTTCCTCGTCATCGGGGAGCCGACCGCGGGGCAGGACCGGGCCCCGGTCGCGGCCTGGATCCCGACCGGGTCGGTGCTGCTCCTGGTGCTGCTCGCCTGCCTGGTGGTCGCCGCCCGTCGTCGGGGTCGGGTCCGCGCGGCCGCCCTCGCGGTGGCGACCGGGCTCGCCTACGGCGTGCTCGCGGCCCTCACCAAGTCGGTGGTCCAGCTGCTCACCGACGGGATCGTCCCGCTGCTGCTCGGCTGGGAGACCTGGGTGCTGGTCGTGGCCGCCATCGGCGGCACCTACCTGCAGCAGGCCGCGTTCCAGGCCGGCGACCTCGCGACGACGCTGCCCGCGATCACCGTGGCCGAACCCCTCGTCGCGGCGGTCCTGGGGCTGACCGTGCTCGGGGAACGGGTGACGGCCGACGGCGCCCAGTGGGTGCTGATCGCGCTCCTCGTCGTGGTCACCGTGGTCGCCACGGCGGTGCTGGCGCGGTCGAGCGCCGCGGCGGCGCCGACCCCGGCGCCGGTGTGAGCAGCCGGACCACACCCGTCGTCGGGAACCTCCGTCCCCTGCTCGGGGTGCTCACCGGCGCGGTCGCGGTGCTCACCGTGGTCCTGCTGGTGGCCGCCGGGGGCGACCCCCGGGACGTTCCGGTGACCGACTGGCCGTTCCACGCGCTCCTGGCCGCGCTGCTCGTCCTCGCCGTGGTCGCGGCCGCTGCCGCGCGCCGCCGCGGGACGCGGGTGACGGCCGTGCTGGTGACGGTGGTGGTCCTGCTGCTCAACCTGGCCGCGGCGGTGAACACCTACGTCGACTACGACCGCACCCTCGGTGCCGTCCTCGGTGTGGAGCCCGCCGACGAGGAGTCCCTCGCGCGGCTCCTGCGCCAGACCACGGTGCCGACGCACGGCGAGATCGCCGCCGTCACGATCCCGACGAGGCGTTCGGGGTTCGCGGCGCGGCAGGCACTGGTCTACGTCCCGCCCGCGTGGTTCCACCGGCCGCGTCCGAGGCTCCCGGTCGTCGTCCTGCTGCACGGCACCCCGGGGACGCCCTCGGACTGGTTCGGACCCGGACTCGCCGCCGCGACCGCCGACGCCTTCGCGGCCGCGCACGGCGGGACCGCCCCGATCCTCGTTGCGCCCGACATCAACGGCACCGAGGACGCCGACACCGAGTGCGTCGACTCCCCGCTGGGGCGCGTCGAGACCGCGCTGACCGCGGACCTGCCGGCGTTCGTGACCGCCACCTTCCGCACGCAGCCGACCGGGCGCGCATGGGCCGTGGCGGGCCTCTCCGAGGGCGGCTCCTGCGCAATGATGCTGGCGCTGCGCCACCCGACGCTGTTCGAGACGTTCGGGAACTACGCCGGCCTTGCCGGGCCGCGTGTCGGGGAGACCAACGCCGACACCGCCCCGACGGTCGGCGGGCTCTTCGGCGGGTCCGAACAGGCGTTCCGGGCGCACGAGCCGTCGTCCCTGCTGACGACACGCCGCTTCCCGCGGCTCGGCGGCTGGTGGGAGGTGGGCGACGCGGACAGCGAGCCGGCCGCCGCCCAGCAGGCCCTGGTACCGCTGGCGCGCCGGTCCGGGACCACGGTCTGCTCGGTGGTGATCCCGGACGGCGGCCACACCTTCGACGTGTTCTCCGCCGGGTTCGCCGACTCGCTGCCCTGGATGGCGGCCCGCCTCGGCATCCCTTCGACCGGGGTGAGCTGCCCGCAGCAGTGAGTGGGTACCAGCCCGCGTGATCACCATGACCGTGTCCGGGGACCGCCCCGGCTACCTCGCCGAGACCCTTCACTCCTGGTCCGCGGTGCGCGGCCTGGCCGCCTGGCCGTTCCATCTCGTCGTCGAGCCCGGGGCCGAGCTGGAGCGCTGCGTCGCGGTGGCCGAGGACTTCGAGCGACGACGGGTCGCGCGGAGCGTCGGGATCGAGGTCAACCCCGAGCGCCGCGGGGTCCGCGCCAACCCGCACCACGCGCTCGCGTCCGCGTTCGCCACCGGCGCCGACTTCGTCGTGCTGTGCGAGGAGGACATCGTCGTCGCCGACGACGTCCTGGAGTGCCTCACGGCCGTTCCCGACACGCCGGACGTGCTCGCCGCCTGCGCCTTCTCGGAGCGGCAGGCCCCGCAGCCCGATGACGTGCTGACCGACACCGGGTTCAGCGCGTGGGTGTGGGGGACGTGGGCCGACCGCTGGGACCGGGCCCTGCGCGACGACTGGTTCGAGGCGGCGCGCGCCCCGTGGGACGGCGCGGGGGCGGGCTGGGACTTCGGCGTCGAGCGCATCGCGGCCGCCCGCGGGATGCGCTTCGTCGGGCCGCTCGCGAGCCGCAGCGACAACATCGGGCGTGACGGCGGGGTGCACGCCCTGCCCGAGGAGTTCGAGGAGAGCCGGGCGGCGACCTTCGTGCCGCACCGCGACCCGGTGGCCTGGCGGTTGGCCGCACCCACCTCCGTGTGAGCGACCGTCCGTCGGCCGGACACATCGCCTGCAGAACGGAGGGGTGGTCCGGTCGGCCGCGCGGTGTGGGGGCGGACGGGTGCTGTCGGGGGTGGGCGCTACCGTCGGGTGCATGACGAGCACGCAGGAGGCGCCGGTGCAGCAGAGCGTGCGCGGGTCGGAGTCCGCGCTGCTCCAGCGGATCATCCTGCCGCGCCCGGCCGATCCCACCGCGGTGCGCGCGCTCTACCTCGACGAGGGCACCGCCACCTCGCTGCGTTCCGCGGCCCCCACCGCGGAACGGCCGGGCACCGTCAACGAGGAGCAGGACGAGTTCGTCCTGCACCTCACCACCGCCGGCGGCCGCCGCGCCGAGGTGCTCTCGCGGACCTCGGTGCGGGTGCCCGAGCACACCGAGACGTCGTTCGCGGCGTACTTCAACGCCTTCCCCGCGTCCTACTGGCGGCGCTGGTCGGTCCTCGACGCCGTGCACCTGCGGCTGCGGCTGCGGGGCGCCGGGCGGGTCGACGTCTACCGGTCCACCGCCCGGGGCGTGCCGGTGCACGTCCACGGCGAGGCCGTCACCGCCGAGGGCTCGATCGACGTGCCGGTCTCCCTGCGGCCGTTCGAGGACGGCGGCTGGGTCTGGTTCGACCTCTCCAGCGGCGCCGAACCCCTCGAACTGCTCGACGGCGGGTGGTACGCGGACCGGCCCGCGCCCGGTCGCGCGGCGGTGACGGTCGGGATGCCCACCTTCAACCGGCCGTCGGACTGCGTGAACACGCTGCGCGCGCTCGGCGAGGACCCGCTGGTGCGTGACGTGCTCACCGCCGTCGTCATCCCCGACCAGGGCACGGCGAAGGTCCGCGAGCAGGACGGGTTCGACGAGGCGGCGGCGCTGCTGGGCGACCGGCTGCGGATCATCGACCAGCCGAACCTCGGCGGCTCGGGCGGCTACAGCCGGATCATGTACGAGGCGCTCGAGCACACCGACGCCGAGTTCATCCTGTTCATGGACGACGACGTCGTCCTCGAACCCGACTCGGTGCTGCGCGCGCTCGCCTTCGCCCGCTACGCCCGTACGCCGATGCTCGTCGGCGGCCAGATGCTCTCGCTGCAGGCGCGCTCCCACCTGCACGCGATGGGCGAGGTGGTCGACCGGACCACCTTCTTCTGGCAGCTCGCGCCGAACACCGAGGACGACCACGACTTCGCGGTCGACTCGCTGCGCGAGACGCTGTGGATGCACCGGCGCACCGACGTCGACTACAACGCCTGGTGGATGTGCCTGATCCCGCGCGTCGTCGCCGAGGCCGTGGGTCAGCCGCTGCCGCTGTTCATCAAGTGGGACGACTGCGAGTACGGCCTGCGGGCCGGGGCGCACGGCTTCCCGACGGCCACCGTGCCCGGCGTCGCGATCTGGCACATGAGCTTCGTCGAGAAGGACGACAGCTCGGACTGGCAGGCCTACTTCCACGCCCGCAACCGGCTCGTCGTCGCCGCCCTGCACGGGCCGGACGACCCGAAGGCGATGCTGCTCGACTCGCTCAAGCGGACCCTGCGGCACCTGTTCCTGCTCGAGTACTCGGCCATCGCCCTGCACCAGGTGGCGATGCGGGACTTCCTGCTCGGCCCGAAGGTGCTGTTCGGGGCGTTGCCCACCGCGCTCGGCGAGGTGCGGGCGCTGCGGGCGCGCTACCCCGACGGGAAGGTCGTCCCGAGCGCCCGCGACCTGCCCGAACCCCCCATCGGCGCGCTCGCCGCCCAGCTGTGGCCGGAGCCGCCGCGCGGCAGGGTCGCGCAGGTCAAGGCACTCGCGGGAGCCCTGCGCCACCAGCTCCGGCCGACCGACCCCACCGCCACCCAGCGCCCGCAGCGCAACGTCCCCGCCGAGCACGGGACGTGGTTCCTGCTGTCCCGGCTCGACGGCGTCACCGTGTCCACCTCCGACGGCACCGGCGTGACGTTCCGGCAGCGCGACCGCGCCGAGTTCTGGCGGCTGCTGCGCACCTCGCTCGCGATGCACCGCGAGGTGGCGCGGTCGTGGTCGTCGTTGCGGCGGCGCTACCGGGACGACATGGGCGAGCTCGTCAGCCGGGAGGCGTGGGAGGCCCAGGTCTTCTCGCGCTTCCGCTAGGCGGCCGCGAGCTCGTCGAGCACGAGGTCGCGGAGCAGGACGTCGGCGGCATCGAACCCGCGGGCCCGCACCCGCGCCACGTCGATGCCGACGGCGGGCCCCACCACGAGCGCTCCCGCGTCCTGCAGTGTCTCGCGGGCGTCCTCGAGGGCGTACCGCGCGCGGGTCCGGCCGGCGTAGCCGACGAGCCCCACCGCGCGGCCCGCCCACCGGCCGGTCGCGAGGTCGGCCAGGAGCGCCTCCGGAGCGGTGTGGAGGTACTCCGGGACGATCAGGACCGCGGGCCGGACGGGCGTGCGTCGGACCGTGCCCGTCAGATGAGCTGCGATGCCCTCGTGGAGCCAGTCGGCGAGCTCGTCGGCGAACGGCGCGAGCCGCAGGGCGGGGCGGATGACGGTCACCGGCGGGGTCGTCGCGATGCCGGTCACGGCGCTCACCTCCTCGACCTCCGGACGCGTCACACCGTGGCCGAGGGAGCCGCCCCGTCTCAACCGATTTCGCTCTCGGCGTCGTCCGCGCGGCCGTGCAGACCGGGCTGGCGGTCGGTGCCAAGATTGGCGGATGGCGCAGCAGGAGACCGAGGAGCAGACGTCGTCCGACCAGCCGTCCTCGGAGGGGGACGCCACGACCGGCCGACACCGTGCTGCCGAGGAGGAGACGACCGAGCAGTCCGCCCCGGCGGAAGGGAAGACCGAGCAGCCGTCCGACGCGTCCGAGGCGAAGACCGAGAAGTCGACTCCGGCGGAGGCGAAGACGGAGTCCGCTCCGGCGGAGGCGAAGACCGAGAAGTCCGCCCCGGAGGCGAGGACCGAGAAGGCCGCCCCGGCGGACGCGCCGACGGAGAAGCAGTCGGCGCCGCCCCGGGGACAGCAGCGCGGCGCGGCGGACACCTCCTGGGCCGAGCCGGAGACCGCGCCGCGCCGCCACGTCGACATCGGCGAGATCGCCTGGCGGGCGGGCAACGTCATCGCGACCGTGCTACGCACCCTCGCGATCCTGTTCGCCCTCGTGCTGGTGGCGAACCTCGTGCTCGTCCTCGTCGGGGTGAACCCCGCGAACGGGGTCGCGCAGTTCATCGGCGGCCTCGCCGCCCTGGTGATCCTCGGTTTCCGTGACCTCTTCATCCCGGCCGACCCGACGATCGCACTCATCGTCAACTCGCTGGTCGCCGCGGTGTTCTGGGTCTTCGTCGGCGAGCTCGCCTCCCGGCTCGTCCGCTTCGTGGCCGCCCGGGTGAAGTAGGCGGGCGCCTCGCGAGAGTGACGTCAGGCAAGTGCTCGGGTCGCCGGGCATGCCTGGTGTCACCTTCGTGGTCCGACCGGCACCCACCCGCCGTCGGGAAGGGTCAGGTCCCGACCGCGGCGCTCCCCGCGCCGACGGACCCGGGGACCCCGCGGACCGGGACGAGCGCGACCAGCCCGAGGAGCAGGACGATCCCGATGCCGAGGATGCCCCAGCGCTGTTCGCCGAAGAGGGTGATGAAGAGCCCGAACAGGGCCGGGGCGAGGAAGCTGACGGCGCGCCCGGTCGTGGCGTACAGCCCGAAGATCTCTCCCTCGCGCCCGGGCGGGACGAGCCGGGCCAGGTAGCTGCGCGAGCACGCCTGGGCCGGGCCGACGAACAGGCAGAGGAAGAGCCCGCCGATCCAGAACGCCGTCTTCCCCGACGCCGGGAGCAGCGCCCCCGCGACGACGACCAGCGCCGCGAGCGACACGAGGATCACCGGCTTGGGGCCGATCCGGTCGTCCAGCCGGCCGCCGACGACCGCGCCGACCGCCGAGACGACGTTCGCGACGATCGCGAACACGATGACCTCCGACGAGCTGAGACCGAAGGTGCCCGCCGCGAGGACGCCGCCGAAGGTGAACACGGCGGTCAGGCCGTCCCGGTAGATCGCGCTCGCGACGAGGAAGCCCAGCAGGTGGGGGTCGGTGCGGTAGAGCCGGACGAGGCGCTGCACCAGGAGCTTGTAGGACCCGAGCCAGCTCACCGACGCGGCCTCGGCGTCGCCGGGCGGGGCGGGGAAGGGGAAGCGCATGAACAGCACCGGGATCGCGAAGACGCCGAACCACACGGCGGCGAGCAGGGCGATGATCCGGTAGGCGAGGTCCGAGGAGCCGAAGCTGATGACGCCGACCGGCGGGATGAACAGCACCAGGCACAGGACCAGCAGGACGATCCCGCCCAGGTAGCCCGCCGACCACCCGACGCCCGAGACCCAGCCGGTGCGTCCGGGCGGCGCGAGCCGGTAGATCATCGCGTTGTACTCGACCTGGGCGAGCTCGTAGGCGAAGGTCCCGACCCCGAGCAGGACCAGCCCGAGCAGCAGGTACTCCGGGGCGCCCCGCACCAGGAACATCAGCGCGCTCGCGAGCACGATCACCGCGGTGAGCACCCCGAGCCGACGCTGCCGGCCCTGCTCCGCCCCCGACGCGTCACTGCGCTGCCCATAGACGGGAGCGGTCAGGGCGACGAGCACCCCGGCGATCGCGATCGTGGTGGCGAGGGCCGCGGACCCGCTCGCCTCGTCGCTCGCCACGCCGCTGGTGAGGTAGACGGTGAAGACGAAGGTCGTGATGACGGCGTTGAACGCGGCCGAGCCCCAGTCCCACGCCGCCCAGCGGACGAGTGCCCCGGTGGTGCCGGGAGTGGGAGCGGGGGAGAGCGGCGTGGCCGACCCGGTGGACACGCCACGGACGCTAGTGCACCGGCGCCCGGACCCGGTCGTTCCCGACGACGGGTGACCGCGTCGCGCGCGTGCCCGGGCGCGCCCGACGACCGACGCGCCCGCCCTGCCGGCTCCCCCCCCAACCGGCGTGGCGGGCGCGTCCGTCCGTGAGGTCCGGTTACGCTCGGTGCGCATCTGTGGCGATCGAGCGATATGGAGGGCCCTCGGGTGCTGAAGGGGTTCAAGGACTTCCTGCTCCGCGGCAACGTGGTCGACCTCGCGGTGGCCGTGGTGATCGGAGCGGCGTTCACGGCGGTCGTCACCGCGTTCACCAGCGCGTTCCTCAAGCCGCTCATCCAGCTCGCCACGGGCGGCGGGGGACAGCTCGCGGGGACGTTCACGGTCAACGGGGTCGTCTTCGACTACGCGTCGTTCCTCAACGCGCTCATCACGTTCGTGATCACCGCGGCCGTCATCTACTTCCTCGTGGTCCTGCCGCTCAAGATCGTCGCGGAACGACGCAAGCGCGGTGAGGAGGCCGGGCCGGCCGAGCCCACCGACGTCGAGCTGCTCACCGAGATCCGTGACCTGCTGCGCGAGCAGGCCCGCGGTCCCCGCCGCGACGACGGCGGCACGGCCGGTCGGATCCCGCACCAGGACCGGTAGGTGCGCTGCGCGCCCGTGAGCACGTGCCGTGGTCATAGCCACGGAAAGTGCTCACGAGCTACTGCACGGCCCAGTACGAGAAGGACCGGTAGTCCGGGTACGGCGCGAGGAACGGCTGGCGCGGCCCGAGCGTGATCTGCAGCTCCGGGGAGGTCACGGCGGCCGCCGGGATCGTGAACGTCGACTGGGCCCACGAGTGCTCGGCGCCCGGTGCGAGCCCCGGCACCTCGGTGGCGAACGCCCAGTCCCCCACGCCCCGGCCGTCCACGCCCACCGAGACCACACCGGCCCCTGTGTTGCGGTCCTTCACCGGCTCGCGGGCGTCCACCCGGGCCGTCAGCGTGACGGGCCGACCGGGGGTGAGGCCGCGCAGCGTGAAGTGCTCACCGCCCACCACGTGGCGGCCACTGTCCACGACCACCCGCCCCGCGACGTCCTGGTTGCGGACCTCGGTCTGGTCGGCGACCCCGACGAGCGCGCGGTCCACGCCGTAGCCGTGGGCGGCCTCGTCGGCGAGGTCGCCGACGTTGACCCGGTCCACGATCCGTCCCGGCACCGCCTCGTCGGGCAGGTCGCCGCTGCCCACGTGCGACCAGTCCGCGCGCCACACGCTGATCACCGGGCACCCGCCGGCGGTCTGGCAGATGCCGCCGAACGGGCCGCCGTCGCGCTCCGGGCTCTTGAGGTCGAACGACGTGACCGGCTCGTCGCCGAGGATGCGGGCGCGCGAGAGCTCCCCGACCGGCACGAGCTGCGTGTCGTCGAAGATGGAGAAGTACGAGGGCCGCTGGGCCGGCGGCAGGTGCGCGAGCTGCTCGTACATCGCGCCCGAGCCCTCGATCGCCGGGCGGGCGAAGCCGGGGGTGGTGAGCCCGACGAGGTCGACCACGCGCCGGTCGGAGAACCACGCGACGGCGCCGACGTCGTTCACGGCCACGACCGCGTCCGGGGGTGTGTTGCCCCGGATCCACTGCGCCACCGACACCGCCGACTCACGGATGCCCGCCGCCTGCTCGCCCTGGCGCAGCGCCCACGTCGGCGCCGAGACCAGGGCGAACGCCGCGAGCACCGCCACCAGACCCGTCGTCAGGACCCGGCCGCTGCGCGCGTCGGAGGCCGCCCGTCCGACCGCACGGACGCCGAGCACCGCGAGCAGTACGACGACCGGCAGGAACGGCTGCAGGTAGCGACCGTCGTGCCACAGCGCGGTCTGCAGCGTCGCCACGGCGAGCAGCACGCCCGCGAGCCCGAGCGCGAGGACCCCGGCCAGGACCCGTCGTCGGGACCCCACCGCGGCGAGCCCGATGGCCGCGAGGATCGCGACGCCCGGCCCGGCCACCGCCGTCGTCGTGAGGCCGCCGATCAGCTCCAGCGCGGTGGTCGCGGTGGTGTCCACCCGGTCGACCACCTCGAGCGGCGACCCCAGCGGCCGGCTGAACCACGACTTCGCGACGACGCCGGAGTTCTCCGCCGACCCCGTCACCAGCCGGTAGAGCCCGAACTGCGCGAGCGCCGCCACCGGCGGCAGCACCAGCAGGAGGGCCTTCCCGACGGCTGGTCGGCGCCGGCCGCGCAGGAGCGTCACCACTGCTCCGGCGAGCACGACCAGCACGAGGACGAGTCCCTCGGGGCGGGTGACGGCGAGGGGGAGCGCGACGAGCGGGGTCGCGACGAAGCGCCGGCGCGGCTGCTCGCGGACGAAGGCCAGCAGCAGGCCCGCCACGAGGACCGCGACGAGCGCGACCTCCATCCCGCTCGTGACGCCCCAGAGCAACGGTCCGCACACCGCGGTGAGTGCGGCCGCCGCCGTGCCGGTGCGTCGCGAACCGAGCTCCCGGCCCAGCAGCGCGACCAGGACCACCGTCGCGACGAAGCAGACGACGCCGAACGCGACCGCCGCGTAGAGCAGCAGCCCGGACGGGACCACCACGGAGGCGGCGCCGAGCAGCAGGACGTAGAGCAGGCTGCTCGCACCCGTCGTCCGGGGGGCGCCCGCCTGGTAGCGCAGGAACTCGCCGAGCCCGATCTGCCGGGCGTACTGCAGGTGGATGTAGACGTCGTCGAGCGGGGGGACGAACCGGCCCTGGTTGTGCGCGGCGTTCACCACGACGACCGCGAGGGCGGTCAGGAGGGCGAGCACGCCGACGCCCACGAGCGCGCGGTCACCGACCAGGCGCCTCCAGTGGGGCTGCACCCGTTCCCCGTGTGGGTGATCCGCCGCGGCGGCCGGGCGCGTCGGGTCCGGCTCCAGCTCGGGATCGGAGATCGTCGGGCCCCTGGTCACGACAGCTGTTCCTCCTCGTCACACGCCTCCTGCGCGGCGACCCCGCCACGGTAGGCGGCCCGCCGTCACCCGGGGCGGGCGGGGGCCGCGGGGCACACGGTGCGTGACCAGGAGCGATCGGCGGCCGGTCGGTGCGTGACCCCTCCACCGGGAAGGGTCGCGCCACCGCTCGGTCGGGTCGGATCCGGGCCCGGTGAGGCGGTTCCGGTCACGGTGCGTGCGGTCGTCACCCGGCTTGCGGACTGCGACCGGACAGCCGTCGCTCGATCCACTGAATGGCCTATCAGGAATCGGACGAGCGGTGCCGTTCCTCAGGTCGAGCACCGCGGTCGGCCCGATCGGGGAGCTCGGTCGGGGAGTACGGGGTCTGGGGAGGCAGCACGATGGGAACGCTGACGTCACTCACGTCGCGGACGACCAGTGCGGGCGGGTCGGCGGCGGAGCCGGCCCGGGTCTCCACGCTGCGCACCACGCCCCTGGTGGCGGTGCCCCTGTCCGCCGCGGAGGCCCTCGCGGCGCCCCCGGTGGGCTTCCGGACGCCCGGTGCGGGGAGCGGGACCGTCCTCCCGCTCCCCCGGACCCGGGGGACGTCGCCCACCCCCGCCGTCGAGCCGCCGGCGGCGCGCCCGACCGGCACCGACCCGGCGTCGGGAACGAGGTCGCAGGACATCGCGCAGCTCACCGGGCTGCGCTTCGTCGCGGCGGTGTGGGTGCTGCTGCTGCACGCGTCGTACATCCCGGGTGACGTGTACAGCCGCTGGACCGCCCCGATCGCGCCGCTGGTGGCGGCGGGACCGCTCGGGGTGGACCTGTTCTTCGTGCTCTCCGGGCTGGTGCTGACCCGCTCGTACCTCGCGCGCATGGGGACCCGGCCGTCGGTCGGTGGGACGGCCCGGTTCCTGCGCGCACGGATCGCCCGGGTGTGGCCGCTGTACGCGGTGGTGACCGTGGCGTTCGGGGCGTGGTGCACGGCGCGGCTCGTGTTCGGCCACGACGGCATCGTCGCCTGGCAGACCCCGCAGCCCTCGCTCGGCCCGCTCGGCTGGATCCGGCAGCTGACGATGACCCAGCTGTGGACCTCGTCCGGCATCGAGGGCGTCTCGTTCGTGCTCCCGGCGTGGTCGGTGAGCGCCGAGTGGCTGGCCTACCTGTGCTTCCCGCTGCTGGTCCTGGGCGCGTGGCGGATCCGGTCGTGGCCGCTGCCGGTGCTGGCGGTCCTCGCCGTGCTGGCCGCGTCACCGGTCGCGGTGGTGCCGCTGGCGACGGCGGGCTCGGGCGAGTCGGGCGCATGGGTGTGGCTGCTGCGCATCGGCGGCGGGTTCACCGCGGGGATGCTCACCTGGCTGGTGGTCGACCGGCTGCCGCGCACGCCCGTCGTCGAGCGGTGGGCCGGTCGACTCGTGCTGGCCGTGCTCGCCGAGACGATGCTCGTGGCCTACTGGGCCGCGTCCGCCCCGGCGTCGGCGGCGATCCCCGCGGCCGACCGGTTGTGGCTCGCGGTGCCGCTCTTCCCGGTGCTGCTCGGGTCGCTGTGCGTGGCCCGCGGCCGGCTCGTGGACTGGCTGTCCTCGGAGCGCCTGCAGCACGGCGGCCGCATCTCCTACGCGATCTACCTGGTGCACTTCCCGCTGATCGAGATCACGGTCGTCGCGATGACCCGGTTCCCCGCGCTCGCGCCGAACTCCTCGCTCGCGGCCCTCGCGGTCCCGCACGTGCTCGTCGCGTCCGTGTTCCTGGCCCACCTCGCGTACCGGTGGATCGAGGAGCCCGCCCGGGGTGCGCTGACGCGCAGGTGAGCACTAACTGGGGGCTATAGGCCCTTGAGTGCTCACCTGAGCGAAGCTCACACAGGAAGGCGCCGGAAGATCGGGCGCGGGATGTGGCGGAGCACGCTCATCACGTACCGGAACTGCGGCGGGGCCCAGACGAGCTCGCGCCGCTTCGTCACCGCGTCGACGGTGATCCGGGCGACCTCCTCCGGCGTCGTCGCGAGCGGCGCGGAGTCCATGCCGGCGGTCATCTTCGTCTTCACGAAGCCGGGGCGGACGATCGTCACGCCGATCCCGTCGCCGCGCAGCGCCTCGGTGAGGCCGGAGTAGAACGCGTCCATGCCGGCCTTGGTGGAGCCGTAGACGAAGTTCGAGCGGCGGGCGCGCTCCCCGGCGACGCTCGAGAGCGCCACGATCCGGCCGTGCCCCTGGCGGCGGAACTCGGCGGCCAGGGCGACACCGACGGACACGGTCGCGACGTAGTTCACCTCGGCGAGCTCGACGGCGACGTCGATGTCCTGCCAGGCCTTCTCCTGGTCGCCCAGCAGCCCGAACGCGACGACGGCGACGTCGATGTCGCCGCCCGCGAACGCCTTGCGGACCGCCTCGGTGTGCACCGCGGCGTCCTTGGCGTCGAACTCGACGGTCTCGACGTGGGCCCCGGCACGGCCGAGGCGGGCGGCGGCGTCGGCGAGGCGCGGCGACTGGCGGCCGGCCAGCACGACCCGCACCGGCCCGTCCGCGAGGTAGCGCTCGGCGATGGCGAGCCCGATCTCGGAGGTGCCCCCGAGGAGGAGCAGGGAGGACGGGTGCCCGACGGCGTCGATCATTCGGTCTCCAGTCGGATGAGGATCAGCTGGTCAGGGCGAGCCGGCGCGACATGTCCGAGGCGAACACCCCGTCCGGGTCGGCGGCGTCGCGCACCTTGCGCCACTCGTCGAGCCGCGGGTACATCGCGGCGAACGTGGCGGCGTCGGTGCGGGAGTCCTTGGCGGTGTAGAGCCGGCCGCCCATCGCGAGCACCCGGCGGTCGAGGTCGCGGCAGAACCGGCCGAGACCGTCGACGATCGGGAAGTCCACGCAGATGTTCCAGCCGGGCATGGGGAACGAGAGCGGCGCCCGGTTCCCCTCGCCGAACTTCTTGAACACGTTGAGGAAGGAGACGTGCCCGGACGCCGCGATGTCGGCGATGATCGAGCGGAACTCGGCCTCGGCGGCCAGCGGGACGATGAACTGGTACTGCAGGAAGCCCTTCGAGCCGTAGGCCCGGTTCCAGTCCCCGAACAGGTCCAGCGGGTGGTAGAAGGCCGTCAGGTTCTGGATCTGGCCGCGCTTGTTCTTGGTCTTCCGGTAGTACAGCTCGCCGATCAGCGAGAACGTCGCCTTGTTCGCGAGGCCGTTCGGGAAGACGTCGGGCAGCGTCGCGAGCTGCGGCGCGTCGAACTTCAGCGGGTCGCGCCGGAGCTTCTCGGGCAGCTCGTCGAGCCGTGCCAGCGAGCCCCGGCCCAGGGCCGCCCGGCCGAGCTTCGGCCCGGTGGAGATCGAGTCGAACCACGCCGAGGAGTAGTCGTAGGCCTCGTCCGAGCCGTCGGAGAACCGCTCGATCGTCTCGTCGAGGTTCGCGGTGCGCTCGGTGTCGGCGACGAAGTAGGCGGTCTCGGTCTTCGTCATCCGGACCGTCGCCCGCAGGATGATGCCGGTCAGGCCGATGCCGCCCACGGTCGCCCAGAACAGCTCCGACTCCGGGCCCTCGGGCTCGAGCCGGCGGATGTCGCCGGTGCCGGTCAGCAGGTCCATCGACACGACGTGGTTGCCGAAGCTGCCGTGCGAATGGTGGTTCTTGCCGTGGATGTCGCTGGCGATCGCGCCGCCAATCGTCACCTGGCGGGTGCCGGGCAGCACGGGGACCCACAGCCCGAACGGCAGGGCGACCTTCATCAGGGTGTCGAGCGAGACGCCGGCGTCGACGTCGACCAGCCCGCTCTCGGCGTCGACCGCGTGGATGCGGTGGCGCGCGGTCATGTCGACCACGAGCCCGCCGGCGTTGACCGCCGGGTCGCCGTAGGAGCGGCCGAGGCCGCGCGGGATGACGCCGCGGGGACCTGCCGTCGTCACGGCCTCCGCGAGCTGGGTGTCGGACGTGACCTCGTCGCCGGAGAGCACGGTCGCCCGGCTCGGGGCGGTGCGGGCCCATCCGACCAGGGTCTTCTCGGTGCGAGCCATCGTCGTCGAGGCTAGCGCGCGGCTGGACGTGGCTAGCCGTAAGGGCTAGCTCTGGCCGATCGAGAGCGGACCCGGCGTCGAGAACCCGCTGTGGGACACGTCGCGCGAGCCGACCGCGGGGGCCACCAGCGGCACCGTCGGGACCCAGCGCTCGAGGCTCGCGATGTCGGTGAGCGGGAGGCCGGGGAGGTAGACCGCGTACCGGACCTGCCGGACCAGCGCCCGCGCGGTGAGCCACGGCCCGCCCTGGGAGGCGGTGTAGCTGATGTAGCCCGACTGCGCCTCGCTGCGGGCGTCGGTGGAGACCCGCCAGCCGGGGAGGGCGGCGACGCCGTCGCGGAGGGTCGGGAACGGCGTGCAGGGGAACAGGAAGGCGCCCGGCCAGTCGACGGCCGCGGGGACGCCGGGCGGGAGGACCTCGTTCCACGCGACGAGGCGGGCGATGCGCGGCACCGAGAACCCCTGGTCCGCCGGGGTGTCGACGCTGCTGACGAGGCGGACCGCCTCGTGGCCCGCCGACAGCCCCGGGTCGAGGCGGAGGTCGCGGGAGCGGGGAGCGTCGACGCTCGCCGACTCCGCGTACTGCGTCGCGTTCTCGTCGAGCGGCACGCGTGTGACCTGCCCGCCGGCGTCGCGGAACTCGGCGACGACGTCGCCCGCGACGATCGGCCCGGTCAGGGTCACGACGACGGGTCCGGGCGCCTCGCCCGCGGGGGCGCGGCCGGAGAGGCGGTACCAGCCGGTCGTGACGTCGGGACCGCGCCAGCCGGGCAGGTCGGCGCCGGCCATGGTCGGCCCGTCGGGGGTCACCGCCGGCAGGGGCCCGGGCCCGTCGGCGGGGAGGAGCCCGGCGAGCGGGTCACGCTCGACGCGGAGCCGGTCGGCGATACCGCACGATCGGCCGGTGAGGCTCGCGATCGAGTCCGACGCCAGCGTGTACGAGTCGCGCCGCTGGTAGGCGGTGCGGGCGAACGAGAGCACCTCGATCGCGACGACCAGCACGACGACGGCGAGGGCGAGTCCGGGGGCCCACCCGCCCGCCGTGGCAGCGAAGCGTCGTTGCCGGCGTCCAGTGGCAGGTTCGCCGCTTTGTCGCAGCGCCAGGATCGCCAGGACGACGGCCGCGACCGCGCCGAGCACCAGCACCGCGTCGGCGAACCGGATCCCGCCGAGCTGCGGGGAGAGCGTCGACCACGTGATCGCGTAGCTCGAGATCCAGTGCCACTGGTTGTAGCCCGCGAGCGTCAGCCCGGACGCGCCCGCGGCCACCGCGACCCCGACGGAGGCCCGCCGGAGCCGGCGACCCTCGTCCGCGTCGTTGCCGGGAAGGGAGCGGCGCCACGCGTCGAGGGCGAGCAGCGTGGTGGCCGTGCCGAGCACGGCGAACGCGCCGAAGTGGTGGGTCCACTTCGTCGGGGTGAAGGCGAGCGAGACGAGCGAGAGCAGCGTGACCACGACGACGCGGCGGCTGGTGCCGGTGAGACGGTCGCGGGCGCCGAAGGCGAGGGCGGCGAACGCGAGGACGAGCAGCAGCACCGGGGCGCGCCGGCCGAGGTTGCCCTCCGCGTCGCCGACGGTGAGCAGCGAGGTGTAGCGGACGTACTCGTCGGTCCAGGGCCGGTCGCCGCCGATGAGGGTGCGGATGCCGACGGAGTCGAGCACGGAGGCCCACGTCTGCCCGGCGTAGACCAGCACGAGGGTGAGGCCGAGGGCGGCGATCCCGACGACGAGGGTGGTGCGGTCGACGAGCCGCAGCAGGGCGGCCGCGCCGACGAGCAGCGGCACGAACGCCATGAGGCCCGTCGGGGTGACGGCGAGCGTGAACCCGGCGATCGCGAGCGCACCGACGAGCGCGACGGGGCTCGACCGTTCGATCGCCCGCTCCACCAGCACGAACACGAGCGTCGACCCGACGAGCACCCACGGTTCGGGGCGGACGCCGAGGTCGTAGGGCAGCCACCAGGCGAGGTACACGACGCCGGCGAGCAGTGGCGTCGTCGGGACGGTGAGGCGGGGCAGCACCGAGCGGCTGAGGAGGAACCAGCCGACGATGCCCAGCGCGGTCGCGGGGAGGCGGAGCCAGAACGGGGCCGGGTCGACGCCCGCGATCAGCGCCAGGACCTCGTAGAACCAGCCGAAGGGCGTCTCCGGGGAGTTCAGCCACCGGAAGACGGTGCCGACCTGGCCGTTCTGCCCGAGCGAGCGGACGATCCCGGCGATGTACCCGTCGTCGACCGTGAGCGGGCCGATGACCTGCCACACCAGCAGGCCGCCGACGACGCCGAGGTCGGCCAGGCGGGTCCTTGACGATGTGGCTTCCCTGCCACTGGATGACAGCGACGACGCGTCGCTGCCACGGGACGGGGCCCGCCACAGCGCGACCAGCGCCACGAGGAACGCCAGGACCGCGACGATCCCGAGCGCGACCTTCCACCCGCTCGCGGTCGTCTGGAACCGGGTGTCGCCGACCGCCGAGAAATCCAGCCCGGCCGAGGTCGCCGCACCGGTGAACGCGCCCGCCACGGTCGGGCGGACGTCCCCGTCGGCGCGGGCGACCTCGCGGCCGTCGACGGTCAGGGTGGTCGCCCCGATCGTCGAGTCCACGCGGAGCGCGTCCGCCGGGGCCGGGTCGAAGGTGTGGCCACCGGAGGTGACGTCGAGGGCCCCGTCCGCGTCGACCCGGACCGTCAGGCCCTGGATCGGCTCGGCGAGCGGATCGGACACGAGCGGGGCGGTCGAGAACAGCACGGTGCCCCGGGGGACCGCTCGCGCCGCCGCGGCGGACACGGTGACGTCGAGCGACTGCGGTTGGTAGGGCAGCATCGGGATCGCCGCGCCGGTCGGGGCCACGGCGGTCGGCCACGTGTAGGTGACCACCGGCTGGGTCACCGGCGCGAACGGGAACGCCAGTGCCGCGAGCACCGAGACGACGCCCGCGACGAGCGCGACCTGACGCAGCGGGGATCTAGCCGAGGTACTCACGCCCCGAGTAGGCCTCCGTCGCGAGGGTCGGGAACCGGGTGAGGCCGCAGCGGGACACCGAGCCGACGGTCAGGTCGTAGCCGTCGGTCGGGTGGTCGTAGACGATCCGGTCGACGTTGCCCCACTGCAGCGTGGGCGGGCCGCCCGGCGTGACCGTGGAGTAGATGCGCACGGTCGCCCAGGTCCGCTCGGACTGGACCATCGTCCCGCCCCACGACTCGTAGGTCGGGTTCGTGAGGATGAAGTCGGGCGTGTTCTCGGCGGCCTGCAGGCGGACCTGCGGGGTCGGCGCGATCCCGTGCATCACGGCCACCTGGTTCACGCACGGCCACAGCACGGCGGAGAGCTGGTCGGCGAACACGGGGGGACCCGATCCGTCGTCGGGACCCACCAGCGACTGCACCGGCTGCATGGCGGCGAGGTGCGGCGGGGCGACGGCGAGCGTGGTGTCGGGCCCCGCGACCCGGTCCTCGGCCACGATCCGCACCGCGGTGGGCCGGTCGCCCGGCAGCAGGACGGGGACCTCCTGCCACTGGCGGGCGGTCAGACCGGATGCGGGGTTCACGGTGACGGCGGTCGTCCGGGTGGGTGCGGTGGCCGGCCCGTAGCCGAACTCGAGCACGACCCGCTGCGAGTTCGGGTCGTTGCCCGCCACCGGCACCACGACGTGCGTCGCCGTCGACTGCGCGGGGACGGGGTACCAGCCCGTCGTCAGGGTCCCGAGGCCCGTGCCCTGCTGCGGGAGCCCGGGGTCGGTGGTCACCGCGTCGTTCCACAGGACGGGTCCGCTGCCGCCCGGGGCGGGCCCGGGCGCCGGCACCGATGCCTCGTCAGGACTGCCGTTGCCCGGCCCGGTGACGGCGAAGTCCCCGGTCGGGACGGCGGGGGTGACCGCCGCACCGAGGTCGACGGGGGTCCGCGCCATCACCTGCACGGAGTTCGACAGCTGGCACGGCCGCCCGGCGAGCGCCTGCAGCTGCGACCCCGCGACCGACCAGCCCGGCGCCTGGACCACCGGCGCGTACGCCATCACGGCGACCATCAGCAGGGCGGTCATGACGACGGACGGCACGAGGACCGCGCGGTCCGGCGTGATCCCGAACGTGGGCTTCCGGTGGCCCCGCCGCCACGCCACGAACAGGGCCGCCAGCACGGCGAGCCCGACCCACCAGAAGAACTGCCGCAGGTAGAGCGAGCCGACGTGTGGGGCGAGCTTCTCGAGGTCGAGCATCGACGGACCGGCCTTGAGGTGGTTGCCGAACGGCTGGCCGCGGTCGGAGTAGGGCTTCCAGGTGTTCGGCCCGGCGAACCCGAGGACGGTCGCGCCCGTGAGCAGCGCGACGCCCGCCCCCGTGACCAGCGCTCCCGGGCGCCGTGGGAGCGGGGTCTGCAGCATCGCGAGCGTCAGCAGCAGCGTGCCCGGCGCGGCGATCGCGCCGAAGTGGTTCACCCACTTCGTCGGGCCGAGCGCGAGCAGGAAGAGCGCCACCGCCGTCGTCACCGCGGTGGAGAGCGTGTAGGCGTGGATCGGGCCGTCGGCACGGCCGCGCCGTCCGGAGCCGATCGACACGATCACGAGCAGGACCAGCGTGAGCAGCACCGGCAGCCGGCGTCCCCAGGTCCCGGTCTCGATCAGGGTCCGGTAGTGCGCCCACTCCTCGTACCAGGGGAACGTCACGTAGTACCAGGAGTGCACGTTCGTCGCCTCGAGGACGTCCCCGAGGGTCGCGTCGCCGAAGCCCACCGGGATGGCCACGGTGCCGGCCGCGATCACGGCCCCGACGACGCCGAGCCGCGTGCGCCAGCTCGTCGTCCGCAGCCACCGGAAGAGCCAGGGGAGGGTCACGACGACGGGTGCGGCGGAGACCAGGCCCGACGGCGAGACGGTCACGGAGAGGGCCGCCAGCGCCGTGGCGAGGATCAGCGGGCCGACGGCCTCCCGCCGGCGCGCGATCTCCGCGAGCAGCAGCACGGCCGCGAACACCGGGACGATGAAGACCTCGGGCCGCAGCGCCATGCCGTAGGGCAGGAACCACGCGAGGTGGGCCCCGAGCAGCGTCCACGGCACCCAGCGGCGGCGCTCGATGCGTCCGAGCGCCGTGGACAGCACGCCGCGGAGCAGGAACCAGGTGAGCAGACCGAGCAGCAGGGGCAGGCACCGCATCCACAGCAGGCCCCACCCGGGCATGCCGAGCCAGTTCCCGACCGACCCCCACATCGACATCAGGTACTGGCTGCCGACGAACGGGTTCTCCGTCGCGTCGAACATGTAGATCTGATTGCCGACGAACCCGGTGGCCCCGGCGTTGCGGGCCATCAGCAGGTACCAGGAGTCGTCGTTCTGCAGCGGGCTGAGGATCACCCAGGCCGCACTGATCACGCCCACCGCGACGTCGGCGCCGTGGAACCGGGGCCGGACGAACCCGCGGTCCCCACGTCCCCACCAGCGCCGGGTCGCGAGCACGAGCGTGGCCGCCAGCGCGAGGACGTGCAGGATCAGCAGCGTCAGCTTGAGGCCCGACGGGACGCTGGAGTACCGGTCGTCGGGGTGGATCGTGGCCGTGAGCCCCGGTGTCCCGGGGGCGTCCGTGGCGAGCTCGGCGACCTGCGGGGCCTGGCCCGGCGCGGCGTAGAGCTGCACTCCGTCGCGGGAGAGCGTGGTCGTCGTGCCGTCGTTGGCGTAGCGGTACACGCACGGCGTGAGCGGCAGGACCTCGTCGACGAGGGTGGCGCCGTCGCTGGTGACCGTGACCCGGCCGCCCGAGTTCGACAGGGTGAGCCCACGCCCGGGCGTGCCGGCGCTGTCCGGCTGCGTGCGCAGGGCGTCGCCGCCGCCGCGCAGGGCCTGGCACGGGACCTCGGCGGTCATGGCGAGCGGGCGGTAGGGGACCAGCGGCACGCTCGTCGACGCCGCGGGCTGGCCGGCCTTCGGCCACGTGACGACCGGGTTGTCCGCCGTGACCGGCGCGAACGGGATCGCGACCCCCAGCAGCACGGTCACCGCCGCGAGCGCCGCGAGGAACCAGCCGGAGCGCACCGTCGCACGGGGCGTGGATCGCGGCGGACGCTCCGTGGCGCGCACAGGGGTGTCCTCGACGACGGCCATGGGTGGCAACGGTATCGACGGTGCGGTGACGGGCCGGTGGGGGGCGGCTCCTACCATCGGGAGGCGTGAGTGTCGAGGAGAACGCCGTGGGCCCCGCGGAAGCGGCCATCGCCCCGGTCGCGCTGGGGCTGAGGGCGCAGCTGCTGCGCTTCGTGGTGATCGGCGGCGTCGCGGCCTGCGTCGACCTCGGCGTCTACCAGCTGCTCCTCGCCCTCGGGGTGTGGGCGCCGTGCGCCAAGGGCGTGTCGTTCATCCTCGGCACGACGACGGCCTACCTGCTCAACCGGCGCTTCACCTTCGCCGCCTCCTCGGGCGGCGGCGCGAAGTTCGTCGGCTTCCTCGTGCTCTACGGCTCGACCTTCGCCGTGAACGTCGGGGTCGCGTCGCTGGTGCTGCACCTCGCACACGCGCCGACCGTGAACCCGCCCCTGTTCGCGTCCATCCTGTCGTGGTTCGTCGCCCAGGCCTGTGCCACCACGATCAACTTCGTGGTGATGAAGTGGGTGCTCTTCAGGAGCTGACGCTTGTGAGTACTCATCCGTGCTCGAACACGGATCAGTACTCACAGGCAGGGCACCTCCGAAGCTCCCCCTCCCATCCGAGCTGCGTCATGCGCCGTGCGAGGAGCGCCGCCGTCCGGCAGGCGTCGCCCACCTCCTCGGTGCCGAACGAGAACCGCGCCCGCCCCTCGATCTCGGCGGCGTTGTCGCGTTGCCGGTCGGCGTACGCGGTGCGCCGGTTCGCGTGGAAGCGCCAGCCGTCGAGTCGGGCGGTCAGGGTGCCGAGCGGCAGCTCCCATTCGTGATCCTCGATGCGACGTCGGCCCTCGACGATCCGCGGCACCTGACGGACGCCGTGCGGGAGACCGTGCGCGGTGAGGACGTCGTGCGAGAAGTCCGCCTCGAGCGTCGACTCCACGCCTTCGACCAGCAGCGTCGCCGCTGCGAGCAGGGCCTTGCCGTAGCGACGCGGTGGCCGGTCCGTGAGCTCCTCGAGGAGCGCCGTGCCGTCCATCCGCCGGGCGGCGGCACCCGCCGTCAGGACCCGCATGGCATCCCGCGGACCCGCGGCGGCCACGGCGAGGTCGACGAGGGTCCGGGCCTTCGTCGTCACCGGCGGGTCGGCATCCGTCACGATGTACCGGAAGGCCCGGCTCCGGTGCACGACGACGCCCGCGCAGCCCCGGGCCGAGGACGTGTACGGCACGGTGACGTGCGCCGGCCCGTCGTCGGGACAGCCCGGGAAGCCCCAGAGCGCGCCCGCGGAACCGTGGCTCAGAGCCGCCGGCCCCCACACGAAGAGCAGGGCCGCCCGCCGTCGGACGTGCGGTGCCAGCTCGCCGGTGAAGAGCGCGTACACCCCGTGGAGGACCGGGACCCAGCGCCGGGCCCCGACGTTGGCCTCGATCATCTCGTCGGTCACGCCGTACCGGAGGAACTGCTCACGCGTGAGCAGGCCGTCCTGCGCGGCCGCCAGCTCCAGGAGTTCCGCTGTCACACGGGCTTGGACTGCGACCGAGACCGATCGGTTCCAGGTGCCTGCGGCCTGTGAGTACTAATCCGTGCTGGAACACGGATTAGTACTCACAGGAGCGAAGCTCACCTCTCCGGCGACGGGATCCCGGGCGGCGGGTCACCGATCTCGCCCTCGCTGTGATTGCCCCACACGGTCTTCTCGCCGTGCACGACGTCCGGGGCGACGGTCCCTGGCGCGTAGGGCTCCAGCGCCTCGATGCGGCCCCAGTCCAGGGACGCCTCGCCCTCGAGGTAGGACGGCACGTCCTGCTGGCGCTCGAGCACCTCGATCCAGCCCATGGGGCCGCCGGCCGACGGCTGGGACCAGGTCTCGCCACCGATGCGGAACTGCGAGGCGTCGGCGATGAGCCGGTAGGTCGGCACCTCGGCGATGCCGTCGGAGACGTCGAACGGCTTCAGGCACGGCGACGCGAACTGCACCGGCCACTCCAGGTAGCCCGGCTGGGTCCCGACCGCCTGCGTGAACGGCACGAGCTTCGGCCCGCGCATCGGGGCGATCGCGAGCCAGCCGTCCGGCCCGAGCGCACGGTCCTGGGCGACGAGGCGGACCTCGTCGGCGGTCGCGCCCTTGCCGCTCGCGAGGTTGACCTTGATCTCGCGCCACGGCGGCTCGTTGCCGCTCCCGCCGCCGAGCTGGTCGGACCCCAGGATCTGGATGCGGCCGTCGGGGAAGCGCTTGGCGTACTGCAGGAACAGACTGTTCCCGCCGTCGAGCCGGCCCGCCACCGAGATCACCAGCGGCGTGTTCCCGGAGCGCAGCGAGTCGTCCACGGACTGCCACGGCGTGCGCAGCGTGCCGGTGGCCCGCCCCGTGGGGTCGTAGGTGCCCAGGACCTGCGACGACAGGTCGTTGCGCAGCGTGTACTCGTAGCCCGAGACGCCGGTGCCGCCGCCGGTGGGCGGGACGGCGCCCTCGGCGTGGAAGCCGTCGTTGACGGGGTTCGGGTCGACGAGCTGGGCGAGCGGGCTGGACGCGGGGACCGTGTCCGGCGGGAGCGGTGCGGGCTGCTGGCCCGGCGCGAGCGGGACCTGCGGCGCCACGATCGGCAGCACCCCGCGAGCCGAGGGCACGACCCCGGTGAACGGCGGCGCGACGGGCAGGATCCCGGCGGCGGGGCTGCCCTCCACCTTCACACGGTCGGCCAGCCCGCACGAGGACGAGAACGCGGTGCGCAGCACGTCACCGCCGAGCGAGAAGCTGTCCCACTGCTTGTCGATCGCCTTCGCCATCGACCCCATCTGGAACAGCACGAGCGCCCCGCAGATCACCGCGATCGGCGCCGACCCGAGCCGCAGCGCCCGGGCGCGCCGCTCGACCGCGCTCGCCGACCGCGACCCCCGCAGCCGGCGCACGCGGTCCCGCAGCGGCGCCGAGGCCGTCGTCAGGAAGGAGGCCTGGCCCGACGCCGGGTCGCGTCGCTCCTCCGGGATGCCCCGGAGGTGCTCGATGGCCGCGACGACGAGGAAGACGGCGGCGACCCCGAGGAGCAGCGTGGACGCCTGGTGGCCGTGGTACGAGGGCGGCTTGTCGTTCCAGGGGACGCCCCAGTTGTTCGTGTACCACCACGTGTTGGGGCCGGTGAAGGCGAGCGCGAGGGTCGCGAACACCGCGGCGAGGAACAGCGACCGGTTCCGGCGCGAGCGCAGCACGTCCGACGACGTGGCCAGCGCGGTCAGCGCCGCCATGCCCGACCCGAGGGCCGCGAACGCCCCGAAGTGGTGGGTCCACTTGGTGGGGGTGAGCGCGAGGACGAGGAAGCCGAGCAGGGTCGTGCCGATGAGGCGTTGCGAGGGTCCGAGGGCCGCACCCTTGATGCGGTTGCGGCGCAGCAGCACGACCAGGCAGACCACGAGCCCGAGGATCAGCAGCAGCACCGGGGCCCGGCGTTCCAGCGAGCCGTCCGCGGAGACCGAGAACAGCGACTCGTAGCGGACCACCTCCTGGTACCAGGTGTAGTTCGGCCCGATGAGGAACCGGACCCGGTTGGCCTCCATCACGGCCGCGTAGGTCTGGTCGGCGAACACCGCGGTCAGCACGATCAGCCCCGACGACAGGATCGGCAGGAGCACGGGCAGCCAGCCGAGCCGCCGGACCCGCTCCTGCACGAGCCGGAACAGCGGTCGGGCGGCGGCGAGGAACGGTGCGACGGCCATGAGGCCGGTCGGGGTCGCGGCGAGGGCGAACGCGGCGGCGACGAGGCCGAGCGCCACCGGGGCGAGCCGGCGGGTGGCCACCGCGCGCTCCACCGCGCAGAACGCGAGCAGGGCCGAGATCACGGCGACCGGCTCGGGGCGCAGCCCGTTGTTGAAGGGCAGCCAGAACATCAGGAAGACCATCGCGGCGGCCCAGCCCGCGGCCTTCGAGCGCCGCACCTGCTGGCCGAGGCGGGGCAGCATCTCCCGGCTGATCAGCAGCCAGGACACGATGCCCATGAACACCGACGGCAGGCGCATCCACAGGACCGTGTCGCTGACCTGCACCCACACCGCGTACAGCTCGTAGAACCAGCCGAACGGTGCCTCGGGGACGTTGAACCAGCGGTAGTAGTTGCCGATGTAGCCGGCGCTCTCGCGGGCCCGGGCGATGCCGAGGATGTAGCCGTCGTCGGAGGTCTGGGACCCGATGACCGCCCACACCGCGAGGCCGGCGACCACCACGCCGTCGCGCCAGGTCGGCACCCACCAGCGGCGCGGGGCGAGCCGTGGGGCGCGGCGACCGGCGCGGGTGTCGAGCACGTGCAGGGCCCACACCGCGCCGAGGAAGCAGAGGATCGCGAGGATGCCGGCCGCCGTCTTGAGCTCGGTGGCCGTCGTCTGGAAGCGCGTGTCCGGCGTGATCGAGACGCTGGTGCCGGCGACGGGGTCGCGGTTCTGGTCGAGGTCGGAGTAGATCCCGACGACCTGCGGCCGGAAGTCCCCGCCCAGGGTGGTGTCCGCGCCGGCGCCGAGGTTGATCACCGTCTCGTTGAAGTCCGAGGTGATCGTGACGTTGCAGGGCCCGCCGGGGACCGGCTCCTGCGCGGCCTGCTGGCCGCGGTCGGCGACGGTGAGCTGCCCGTCGTCGACGAAGAGCTGCATGCCGACCTGGGCGCCCTGCGGCGAGAGCGGCGGCGTCGTCGAGAAGACCGTCGCGCGCTGCGAGGTGCGGGCGTCGAGGCTGCGGATCGCCGCGCAGGGGATCGTCGCCGTCATCGACTGCGGGCGGAACGCCACCAGCGGCGCGTCGACCGAGCGGGTCCCGTTCGTGGCGCTGGGCCACTGGATGGTCGCGGTGTCCTGCACGACCGGCAGGAACGGGTAGACCACCGCGAGCACGGAGCCGAGGCCGCCGAGGAGGATCGCGATCCAGCGCCAGCGGCGCAGCACGCGCTCGTCGTCCCGTCCCGACGTCGGGTCGGGTCGGGTGCCCTCGTCCGCGGCGCGCGTGGTCGGCGGGACCGAGTCCGAGGTCAGCACGTGGTGCGTCCTGACATGGGGTGGGAAACCTCCAGGATGAGGGGGTTCGTGCCCGGCTGGCTGGGGGAGCTCATGCCCGGCGGAACTGCTCGCGACGACCGAGCCGGACGAGGCGCAGCCACTCGCGCAGCGCCCTCGGGTCGCGTCGTTCGACGAGGAAGTACCAGCCGAACCGCAGGTGCTCGATGGCGCCGAGCCTGCGCAGTCCGGGCTGGGCGAGCAGGTAGCCGCGGTTGCGGTAGGTGTAGTACCGCTTGGTCGCGTCGCCCGGATCCTGGGCGTGGAGCCGGCCGCCGAGCATCGGTTTGAACTCGTCGGACCCGTCGGGGTGGACGTAGGCCGTCGTCAGGCACGTCCCGTAGGGAAGCCCGGAGCGCATGAGGCGGCGGTGCAGTTCGACCTCGTCCCCGCGCACGAACAGGCGGAGATCCGGGACGCCCACCACGTCGAGCGTCGCTGCGCGGAAGAGCGCCCCGTTGAACAGGTGCGCGATCCCGGGCATGAGCTCGCCGTCGCCGAACCCGTCGAGGTCGCGGCGCCGGCGCACCCAGGTGAGGCCGCGGCGCAGCGGGAAGGCGAGGCGCTCCGGGTCGGCGGCGTCGGCGATCACCGGCGACACCTCGGCGAGGCCGCGCCGTTCCGCGACCTCCAGGAGCGTCGCGAGGACGTGCTCGTCGGCGGGGCGCCCGTCGTCGTCGGCCATCCAGAGCCAGTCGGCACCGGCCGCGAGGGCCGTGAGCATGCCGAGCGCGTAGCCGCCGGCGCCCCCCAGGTTGTGCTGCGAGGGGAGGTAGGTGACCGGCAGGCCGCAGGACTCGACGACCTCGCGGGTCTTCTCGTCGGGCCCGTTGTCGACGACGACGAGGTGGTCCGGACGCCGGGTCTGCCCGGCGATGACGGCGAGGCCGTCGGCGAGCAGCTCGGGCCGGTGGCGGGTGACGACGACGGCGTGGACGGTCCGGGTGGGATCCATCACGGGTGCACCCGCTCGTCGGTGGGGGTGGTGGCTCCGATCCGCGCGAGGGTCTCGGGGCTGAGGGTCTCGAAGAGGTCGCGACCCTTGTAGTGGCTCACCACCTCGCGCAGGGTGCCCTGCTCCTTGATCTCCCCGGTGTCCATCCAGATCGCGGTGTCGCAGAGCTCGACGAGGAACTCGTCGGAGTGCGAGGCGAAGACGAGCATCCCGGAGCGCGAGACGAGGTCGCGCAGCCGGTCGCGGGCCTTCTCGAGGAACGCCGCATCGACCGCACCGATGCCCTCGTCGAGAATGAGGATCTCGGGGTCGATCGAGGTGACGACGCCGAGCGCCAGCCGCACCCGCATACCCGTCGAGTAGGTGCGCAGCGGCATCCGCAGGTAGTCGCCGAGCTCGGTGAACTCGGCGATCTCGTCGACCCGGCGTTCCATCTCCCGGCGGGTCATGCCGAGGAAGAGGCCGCGGATGAGGATGTTCTCCAGCCCGGAGATCTCCGGGTCCATCCCGACGGCGAGGTCGAAGACCGGGGCGACACGCCCCCGGATACGTGCGCGGCCCCGCGTCGGTTCGTAGATGCCGGCGAGCAGGCGCAGCAGCGTGGACTTCCCGGCGCCGTTGTGGCCGACGAGACCGACCCGGTCGCCCTGCTTGAGGCTCAGGTCGATGTCGCGCAGGGCCTCCACGACAGGCACCTTGGCGTCGGTGATCCGGCCACCGGCCCTGCCGAGGACGGACTTCTTGAGGCTGCGGTTCTTGGCGTCGAAGATCGGGAAGTCGACGCTCGCGCCCTGGACCTCGATCGAGACCATGTGTGTCACACCCAGTACGCGACGCGGGAGCGGTAGTTGCGCAGCGCGACCAGGGCCAGCGTCCAGCCGACCACGGTGATGACGCCGACGACCGCCCAGTGCGTCCAGCTCTGCACCTGCCCCACGAGCGGGGCCCGGAAGATCTCGATGAAGTGGTAGAAGGGGTTCAGCCGCGCCAGCTGCTCGACGTAGGCCTTGGTGCTGCCGGGCGCACCGCCCGCGAGCAGGTCCGGCGTCCAGATGATCGGCGTCATGGTGAAGAACAGCTGCATGAAGCTGGAGACCACCGGCGGGATGTCGCGGAAGCGGGTCGCGATGATGCCGAACAGCAGGGTCACCCACAGGCCGTTGAAGACGATGACGACGAACGCCGGGATCGCGAGCAGCGCCGCCCAGGACAGCCCGGGGTGCAGGACCGCGGTCTCCTTCGTGCCCATCCGGTAGGGCTCGTCGAGCTGCCCGAAGAAGATCACCAGGACGACCGCGTAGACGACCACGTTGTGGGCGAAGAACAGCACCTGGCGCCACACGGTGCGGAACACGTAGATCATCAGCGGCGCCGGCAGGAACCGGATGAGGCCCTCGTTCGCGATGAAGGTCTCGGTCCCCTCCAGCACGCAGGCGCTGATGAAGTACCAGATCATGAAGCCGACGGTCACGTACGGCATGAACGTGCCGATCGGCTGGCCGAAGAGCTGCGAGTACAGCCCGCCCAGCGCCGCCGCGGTCACGGCCATGCTGATCGTGATCCACAGCGGGCCGATCGTGGAGCGCCGGTAGCGCTGCTTGATGTCCTGCCAGCCGAGGTGGCCCCACAGCTCGCGCTGCGCGATCGCCTGCCGGATGTCGCCGAACGCGCGACGCCACGACCGCGGGGAGGCCCCGTGCATGTCCGGCCCGGCCGCGTCGTCACCCGTCGGTTCGTCGGCGCCGGGACGCGCGAGTGCTGGGACGGCCACGGTCGGTGAGCGTACCTACCGGGGCGAGCGCAGCGACGGGGCAGGGATGCCCGGCGGTCAGAGGTACTGGCCGGTCGTCCCCCCGGAGCCCGTGGCGCCCCCGGTGCCGGCCGGCAGGCCGCGGCGCATCTGCTCGAGCTGCATGCGGGCCGCCATCTGCTGCGCGACCAGCGCGGTCTGGATGCCGTGGAAGAGGCCCTCGAGCCAGCCGACGAGCTGGGCCTGGGCGATCCGGAGCTCACCGTCGGTGGGGGTGACGTCCCCGTCGAACGGGGCGATGACGCGCGCCAGCTCCTCGCGCAGCTCGGGGGAGAGGGCCGACTCGAGCTCCGCGAGGCTCGAGGCGTGGATCTCCTTGAGCCGACGACGGCTGGCGTCGTCCAGCTCGGTCGCCCGCACCTCCTCGAGGAGCTGCTTGATCATCGTGCCGATCCGCATGACCTTCGCCGGCTCCTCGACGGCCGACGAGAGGTCCTCGCGCTCGCCGTCGGGCTCCTCGACGGCCTCTCCCGAGGGCATCCGCACGGTGCCCACGGGCCGGCCGTCGGCGCCGACGATCATCACCTGGTCGCCCGCGGAGACCCCGGACTCGTCGCTGGGCTGCTCGCTCATGTCCGCCATCCTGGCGGATACCCGGTGCCCGCCGTCGCGGTGACGCCCCATCGCCGGACGCTGGGCCGGTCGAGCCCCCTGCCGACCGGGACCCTCCGCCGGTCGAGCGCCGGGCGGACCGGGCTCGGCTACGGGCCGGAGCCGACGTACCGTACTGGAGCATGACGGTGGACGTCGCACGGGTCCGGGGCCAGGTCCCCGCGCTCGGTGACGGCTGGGTCCACCTGGACGCCCCCGCGGGCATGCAGGTCTCCGAGCAGGTGGCGACGGCGGTCTCCGCGGCGCTGCGCGCACCGGTCTCGCCGCCCGGGTCGGTCTTCCCGGCCTCGCAGCGCGGCGGCGCGATCGTCGACGCGGCCCGCCGCGCGGTGGCCGACCTCGTCGGCGCGGACCCGAAGGGCGTCGTCCTCGGGGCCTCGGCGGGATCGCTGCTGGAACGCCTCGCGGACACGCTGTCCTCGTCGTGGTCGCTGGGCGACGAGGTCGTCGTCTCGCGGCTGGACGACCGGGCGAACGTGCTCCCCTGGACCCGCGCCTGCTCCCGGGCGGGGACCGGGGTGCGGTGGGCCGAGGTCGACATCGAGACGTGCGAGCTGCCGAGCTGGCAGTACGACGAGCTGGTGGGCCCCCGCACCCGCGTCGTCACCGTGACCGCCGCGTGCGGGCACCTCGGCACCCGGACCGAGATCGCCGCGATCGCCCGGAAGGTCCACGCGCTGCCCCCGCCCGCGTCGGGCGTCGAGCCGCTGATGATCGTGGACGCCTCGGCGGCGGCGCCGTACCTGCCCCTCGACCTCGAGACGATGGGCGCCGACGTCATGGTGCTCTCGGCCGCGGCCTGGGGCGGCCCGTCGGTCGGTGTCCTGGTGTTCCGGCGGCCCGAGCTGCTCGACCGGCTGCCGGCCGCGTCCCACGACGCCGCCGCCCGCGGTCCCGAACGGCTCGAGGTCGGTGACGCCCCGGTCGCGCTGCTCGCCGGCCTGGCGGCGTCGGTCGACCACCTCGCCGACCTCGACGACCGTGCCCGGGGCTCGCGGCGCGACCGCGTGCTCACGTCGATGTCCTCGCTGCGCGCCCACCACGACGAGCTGACCGCCCACCTCGTGAGCGAGCTCCGCTTCCTGCCGGGCGTCACCGTGATCGGCGACCCGGCCCGCCGGATCCCGACCATCGCCTTCGTCGTCGCGGGCCACACCGCCCAGGAGGTGGCCGAGCGGGTCGCCGACCAGGGGGTCTGCGTCCTGATCGACCCCGGCGACCAGGGCGCGCTCGAGGTGATCGGTGGCGCCGAGATCGGCGGGGTCGTCAAGGTGGGCCTGGCGCACTACACCTCGCGCGCGGACGTGGATGCGCTGGTGGGTGCGCTGTCGCGGTTGTGAGCTCCGCTCCCGTGAGAGCGAAGCGTCGTTGCTGTCATCCAGTGGCAGGGAAGCCACCTCGGCGGGCCCGGCCGCGCGACCCGTCGTCGGGAATCAGGCCGACGGCACCTCGAGGATGATCTTCCCGACGACGCCGCCGTCGTCCATGAGCTGGTGGGCCCGGGACGCCTCGGGCATCGGGATGCGCTCGTGCACGATCGGACGGACGCGACCCGACTCGACCAGCGGCCACAGGTCCGAGCGCACGGCCGCGACGATCGTGCCCTTGCCGTCCGGACCGTCGGTGGGGCGCCCGCGCAGCGAGGTCGCAGCGACCGAGAGGCGGCGGGTCAGCATCTTCGCCAGGTTGATCTCGCCCTTGGCGCCGCCCATCAGCCCGATGATCACCATCCGGCCGCCCGCCGCCATGGCGTCGAGGTTCGCGTCCAGGTTGCGGGCGCCGATGTGGTCGAGGACGACGTCGGCGCCGTGCCCGTCCGTCGCCTCCTTCACCAGCTCGACGAGGTCACCGTGGTAGTCGAGGGCCGCGTCGGCGCCGAGGTCGCGGCAGAGCTGGAGCCGGTCCTCGTGGCCCGCCGTCGCGAGCACCGTCGCGCCGAGCGCCTTGCCGACCTGGATGGCGTGGGTGCCGATCCCGCCGCTCCCGCCGTGCACCAGCAGCGTCTGGCCCGAGCGCAGCCCGGCGGTGAGCACGAGGTTCGACCAGACCGTGCACGCCACCTCGGGCAGTCCACCGGCGTCGACGAGCGAGACGCCCGCGGGCACCGGGAGCAGCTGGGCCGTCGGCACGGCCACCTTCTCGGCGTATCCGCCGCCGTCGAGCAGCGCGCAGACCTCGTCGCCGACGTTCCAGCCGCTCACCCCGGAGCCCACCGTGCTGATCCGTCCGGAGCACTCCAGTCCCGGCAGCTCGGACGCCCCGGGCGGCGGCGGGTAGTTGCCCTGCCGCTGCATGACGTCGGCGCGGTTCACCCCCGCGGCGACGACGTCGATGACGACCTCGCCCGTCCCCGGCTCGGGGTCGGGCTGTTCGGTCCACTCGAGGACCTCGGGTCCGCCGGGCTCACGGATGGCGATGCCGTACACGCGGCGGACGGTAGTGGTGCGGACGGCCCGACGCAGAAGGGCGAACCGGAAACGATTGCCTCCGGGTAAGATGCAAGGCATGTCCACCTCGGAGGAGCCGCGCTGGCTCGACGCCGAGGAGTGGCGTGCCTGGCGGAACTTCATCGCCGGGCAGGCGCTCCTGCTCGGTCGCCTCGGCCGTGAGCTCTCCGACGGCCACGATCTCGCGTTCGCCGACTACGAGATCCTGGTCCGGCTCTCCGAGAAGGCCGACCACCGCCAGCGCATGACCTCGCTGGCCGAGGAGGTCGTCGCCTCCAAGTCCCGGCTCTCGCACCAGGTCGCCCGCCTCGAGGGGCAGGGCCTGGTCCGTCGCGAGGTGTGTGACTCCGACGGTCGGGGAGTCTTCGCCGTCCTCACGCCGGAGGGCTACGCCCGCCTGCAGAAGGCCGCGCCGGACCACCTCCGCGGCGTCCGCGAGCACTTCGTCGATCTCCTCGACGAGGACGAGCGCCGCGTGATGGGCGACGTGATGGAGCGCATCGTCGCGAAGCTCCGCCCCTAGCCGTCGGCGGCAGCGGTGGCCCATCGCTGTCATCCGACGTCAGGACGGCGCCACCCACTCCTTCCCGACGACGGGTCGGCCCGGCTGCCGCCGAGGCGTCACGCATCCGCCCGAGGGCGGCTCCGGCGGACCGATCGGTGACGTCTCGTCCGTGCCCTGCCGCGACGTCGGTGCCCCGGTTGCCTACCCTGACCCGCGGAAGCGTGGCAGAGCGGCCGATTGCACCCGCCTTGAAAGCGGACGTACCGAGAGGTACCGGGGGTTCGAATCCCCCCGCTTCCGCCACCGGCCGAGCAACCGGACGTGGGAATCACCTACGCTGCTCGGCCGTGACGATCGAGAACACGGGCGTCGCACTGGCTCGGCGGGCCGCGGAAGCACTCGAGGCGCTCGACCAGCACGGCCCCCACCTCCGACCGCCGGGCAGTGACCGCTTCGGATGGACCGCCGACGTGCTCGACGAGCTGGCCCGGGTGGCCGAGCTGCTCGGCCGTGCCGTCGACCATGCGTCCGGCGACGAGAGCGCGGTGGTCCGCCGCGAGACCCAGGACCTCGTCGACGCCATCGTGGCGCACCGCAACACCGATGCTGCAGCCCGCCCGGGACGCGACGGCGGACGTGCGCGCGGCGCACGCGGACCGCACCCGGCGCGACTACGGACCGCCCACCGGACGCAGCTGACTCACGTCGGCGGGTGGAGCGCCTCGATCCCCGCCAGCGCGATGTCGATCCCGGCGAGGAACTGCTCGCGGTCGTCGTGGTGGCGCATCTGGTCTCCGAGCGTGCGGGCGAAGGACCACTCCTCGGGGTCGAGCTCCTCCCACCGTGTCGCCATCGCGTCGAGCATCTCCTCGCGGTCCCCGTCCGGTCCGGCGGCCCGCGCGTTCGCGGCGTTCTGCGCGGCGGCCCCGAGGATGTACTGCACCAGCACCGTCGTCGTGACGAACCAGTCGTGCTGCGGCACCCCGAGCGCGCGGACCTGACGCCCGACCGCCTCCACGATCCGCGGGCCGCCGGCCTGCCAGGCGCCGTGCGAGAGCCGGGCCGCGACCCACGGGTGCTCGTCCACCGCGTCGAACAGCCCGAGGGCGACGGCCCGGAGCCGGTCGTGCGGTGAGCCCGAGGCGGGTTCCTCCGCGAGTGCCGTGAGCACCACGGCGTCGGTCGCGGCGTCGAGCAGCTCGTCCTTGTTCGCGACGTGCCAGTAGATCGCGCCCGGGCCCGTCGCGAGCCGTCCGGACAGCACGCGGAAGGTCAGCCCGGTCTCGCCGTCGGCGTCCAGCACCTCGACGGCCGTCGCGACGATCTGGTCGCGCGAGAGTGACTCGGGACGTCGGGGTGCCACGAGGCCATCTTGACACGCCTGGAACAACGTTCCAAACTGATGGAACAACGTTCCAGAGGAGAAGTCATGATCACGATCGTCGGCGCCGGACTCGGCGGTCTCGTCCTCGCCCGCGTCCTGCACGTCCACGGCATCCCCGCCGTCGTCCTCGAGGCGGAGGCCTCGGCCGACGCCCGTGCGCAGGGCGGGATGCTCGACATCCACGAGGAGGACGGCCAGCCCGCCCTTGCGGCGGCCGGGCTCACCGACGGGTTCCGCGCCCTGGTGCTCGAGGGACGCGAGGCGATGCGCATCCTCGACGCGCAGGGCACCGTCCTCCTCGACGAGCCCGACGACGGGTCGGGCGGCCGCCCGGAGGTCCAGCGCGCGGCGCTACGAGCGCTGCTGCTCGACGCGCTGCCCGCGGGCACCGTCCGCTGGGGGGCCAAGGTCACCGCGGTACGGGCCCTGGGCGACGGCCGCCACGAGGTGTCCCTCGCGGACGGCACGAGCCTGACCACCGACCTCCTCGTCGGTGCGGACGGAGCCTGGTCGAAGGTCCGCCCGCTCGTCTCGGATGCCACGCCGACCTACAGCGGCCGGTGCTACGTCGAGACGTGGCTGTACGACGGCGACACCCGCCATCCCGCGGCGGCCGCGGTCGTCGGCGGCGGGGCACTCATGGCGCTGGCACCCGGGCAGGGCATCTCGGCCCACCGCGAGAGCGGCGGCACCCTGCACGGGTACGTCGCCGTGGCGCGCCCGCTGTCGTGGTTCGACGAGCTGGAACCCGACACGCTGGTCGAGCGCGTCGCGCGGGAGTTCGACGGATGGGACCCCGCACTCCTCGCCCTGCTCACCGAGAGCGACACGCCACCGGTGGTCCGGCGGCTCCACACCCTGCCGGTGGGGCACCGGTGGGAGCGGGTCCCCGGGGTCACGCTCGTCGGCGACGCCGCCCACCTCGCGCTGCCCAACGGGGAGGGCGCCAACCTCGCGATGCAGGACGGCGCGGAGCTCGCCCTCGCGCTGGCGGCCCACCCCGACGACGTCGAGGCCGCCCTCGCCGCCCACGAGACGGCCATGTTCGCCCGGGCCGAGGCGTCCGCCGCCGACGGCGAGGAGATGACGTCGCTCCTGTACGGCGCCGACGCACCTCACGGTCTCGTGCGGTGGTTCGAGCAGATGGCTTCCTGACGACGGGTGGCCGCGAGCGTGGCGCCCTCCTGACGTCAGGTGTCAGCGGTGGGCCACGGCTGACCCGGAGCCGACCTACGCCGCCACCCGCGCCCGCCGGCCCACCGTCAGCAGGAACGTCACGAGCACCGCGAGCAGCACCAGGCCCATGAGCAGGATCGAGACCCCGACGCCGACCACGCCGGCGAGCGCCGCGCACACCAGGACCCCGACCGCCCCGCCGACCGCGAGACCGGGCACCAGCGAGTTCGCCGCCCAGGTGAGGCGCCGCAACAGGGCGAGCGTCACCAGCACGACGGCGATCGGGACCGCCACGGCGAACGCCGCGGTGACCGGCGGGACGTGGGCCAGGTGCTCCTCGACGTCCACCGCCGCCTCGATCCCGCCGCCGACCGCCGCCACCGCGCCGAACACGACGTAGTGCCCGTAGCCCCACGTCAGGGCGACGCGCAGCGACGTGAGGCCCTCGTCGTCACCGGCGAGGAAGTAGATCCACCACAGCCCGATCACCACGAACAGCCCACCCAGCCCGAGCGCCAGCAGCCCGACCGAGAAGCCCCCCGCGTTCAGTGCCCCCGCGAAGGCGTTGGTGATCCCCAGGATCACCTCGCCCAGCACGATCAGCGTGAGCAGGCCGTACCGCTCGGCGATGTGCTCGGGGTGCCACGGCGTCGCCGGTCCCCGGGACTCGGCGAACGGCGGCAGCGACACCTCGGCGAGGATCAGCACGACCGCGACGACGAAGATCCACGGCGACGGCACGAGCACGAGCGCCACCCAGAGCAGCTGCAGGACGGCGAGCCCGGCGGCGTAGGTGCGGCAGACCCGTCGTCGGGAAGGATCGCCGGCGGCCGCGCGCAGCCACAGCGCGACCATCGCCACGCGCATGATCGTGTACCCGAGGATCACGGTGCCGAGATCGCCGTGGAACACGTCCGGGACGCCGACCGCCAGCACGAGGACGCCCGCCATCTTGAGCAGCGCGAGGGCGCGGTACGGGGCGTCGTCGCAGTCGTAGGCCGAGGCGAACCACGTGAAGTTGATCCACGACCACCAGATCGCGAAGAAGACGAGCAGGTAGCTCAGCAGGCCGGCGCCGAGGTGGTCCTCGGCGATCGCGTGGTGCAGCTCGGCCGCGGCGCGGGCGATCGCGACCACGAACGCCAGGTCGAACAGGAGCTCGAGGGGCGACGCGGCGCGGGGCTGCTCCTCCGGGTCCCGGGCGACCATCGGCCGCCGGCACTCGGTGCGTGGGCTCGTCACACGGACGAGCTTGTCAGATTCCCGTCAGGCCGAGGGGGCGCGCACGATGTCGCCGGGGCCGACGTGCGCCGGGGTCGGGCGCGGCTGCCCCTCCAGCACGTGCCGCACCCGTTCCGCCAGCTTCGCCGACACCGCGCGGTAGAAGCGCCGCTGGGTGAACCGGCCGAAGACGAGGAAGCCGAGGGCGATCACCGGGTTCGGGATCGACGCGCGGGAGGAGACGCCGGTGATGACGAACTCGACCCGGCCCGTCGTCGTGTTCTTGACGACCTCGTAGACCAGGCGGCCGCGCTCGAGGTGGCGTCCGAGGGTCTGGTAGCTCCAGCCCCACACCCGCTCCTGGGAGCCGTCGGCCCGCTCCCGGGTCTCGTCCACCACGGTGTCCACGCGCACGCCCATCGGGAACCGCAGCACGACGAAGCGGCCCTCGAGCAACATGTCGCGGCCCTTCAGGGGCGCATCGGCGTGGAAGAGCGCCGCCATGATGTGGCGGTCGGCGAACTCGTAGTCGTGCACGAGCGCGCACGCGATCTCCCACGGCCCGCCGGGCTCGGGCGGCCCGGGGTCCTCGACCGCGAGCGTGTGCCGGAGCCGGTCGTGGTGCCAGCCCTTCCCGCCGGTCGTCGAGGGGTCGTAGTTCAACTCCAGGCGGGCGATCTCGGCGAGGTCGGCCGCCGGATCGGACACCGGGCTCAGCCGCATGGTCCTCATCGCGCCCCTCATACCCGTTTTCCACGACGACCGGTCGTCCCCCGTCCGGTTGCCGACCACCGCCGTCCGCTCGCCGGACCGCCCCGGTGCACACAGGCAGCTCTCAGCGATCGCTCAGGAGCCGTCCGTAATTTCCGACGGCGATGACGATCCTCGACGAACGCCCCTCCCGGGTGCGCAGTGCCGAGCCGACCGGCCGGCTGCTGCGCCCGGCCGCGTCGGGCGAACGTCGGCTCTCCTGGGACGTGATCCGGGTGCTGGCCGTCCTGTCGGTGGTCGTCCAGCACGCCACCTTCACCGCGCAGGGCGTCATGCCGTGGCTTGCCCCGCCGCCGTTCATCTGGAGCGTCGAGGCCGGCGCGAACACCCTCATGGTGGTCTCGGCCTTCTTCATCTGCGTCACCGTCGCGAAGCGCCGTCCCGGACGGTGGTGGTACCAGCGCATCGCCCGGCTGCTGCCCGCCTACCTCGTGGCCGTCGTCATCACCTACGGCGCCACCCTGCTGGCCGCGGACTACGGGTACTGGCGGCCGGGGGTGCGCGACCTCGTCGGCAACCTGCTGCTCGTCCAGGGCTTCGACCCGGACGTGACCTACATGGACCACTCCTACTGGACGCTGCCGCTCCAGCTCGGGGTGTTCTCGCTGGTGGCGCTCACGGTCGGCCTGCTCGGCCGGGACCTGTGGCGTCGCCCCGGGGCCCTGCCGTTGCTCGCCTGGTTCGGCGTGACCGTCCCGGTGCTGCTCGCCACCCTGGCCACCGGCTGGCTGAAGGTCCTGTCCGACGGCCTCGTCATGTGGCGCTGGCAGCTCTTCGCCATCGGGCTCGCGATGTGGCTGGCGAGCACCCGACGCATCTCGCTGACGCACCTGGCGGCCCTCACCGCCACCGGGGTGCTCGCCGAGGCCGTGATCACCCCGGACACCGACTCCGCGATCGTGCTCGCCGTGGCGTGCCTGCTCATCGCGGCCGCGACGCTCGGCCCGGACTGGCACTTCCTGCGCATCGGCCCGCTGCCGCGCATCGTGGGCTGGATGGCCGGCGTCTCCTACGGCGTCTACCTGATGAACCAGCAGATCGGCTACTTCTTCGCCTGGCTCGCCCAGGACTACGCGGGCGTCACCGGCTGGGGTCGCCTGCTCGGCGTCCTCGGGCTGGCGTTCCTGCTGGGCTGGTTGCTGACCCGCTGCGTGGAGCGGCCCGCGTTCCGGGTGCTGACCCGTCGTCGGGACCGTCAGGACCGGGGGAACGACCGGGCGGCGTCGAGCAGCAGCTCGTTCTCCTCGGGTGCGCCCGCGGAGATGCGCACCCCGGCGGGATGAAAGGCCCGCACGACGACCTTGTGGTCCAGCGCGTGCTCGGCGAACGCCTGCGTGCGTTCCCCGAGCGGCAGCCAGCAGAAGTTGGCCTGCGTCTCCGGGACCTCGAAGCCGATCGCCCGCAGCTCCGCCGCCATCCGCTGCGCCTCGGCGGCCGCCGCGCGGGCGTCGGCGAGCAGGTCGTCGAGGACGTCCAGGGCCGCGAGCGCCGCCGCCTGCGCGGGGGCCGAGACCGAGAACGGCACGGACACGCTCTTCAGGGCGGCCGCGAGGTCCGGTGCCGTGACCGCGTAGCCGACCCGCAGGCCCGCCAGGCGGTGCGCCTTGGAGAACGTGCGCAGCACCGCCACGTGCGGGTGGGCGTCGAGCAGGGTCAGCCCGTCGGGCACGTCGTCGTCGGCGACGAACTCGCGGTAGGCCTCGTCGAGCACCACCAGCACGTGCTCGGGGACCCGCGCCATGAAGTCGACGAGTTCGGGGCGGCGGATCGCGGTGCCGGTGGGGTTGTTCGGGTTGCAGACGAACACGATGCGGGTGCGGTCGGTGACCGCCGCGAGCATGGCCTCGAGGTCGTGGGCGTGGCCGGGGGTGTTCGGCACCGGCACGGGCGTCGCGTGCCCGATCACCGAGACGATCGGGTAGGCCTCGAACGAGCGCCACGGGAAGACGACCTCGTCGCCCGGCGAGCAGACCGCCGCCACCAGCTGGCCGCACAGCGCCACCGAGCCGCAGCCCACCGCGATGCGGTCCGGGTCGACGCCGTGGTGGTCGGCGAGCCGCTGCGAGAGCGTGGTGACCGTGATGTCCGGGTAGCGGTTGGCGGCCGCCACGGCCTCGGCGACCGCCTCCTGGACCCGCGGGTGCGGCGGCAGGGCGACCTCGTTGCTCGCGAGCTTGACGGCCCCGGGCACGGTGCGTCCGGCGACGTAGGCGGGCAGCGAGGAGAGGTCGGGGCGCAGCGGTGTCACACCGCCACCGTAGTGCGGGGTCGACGGGGCGGAACCGGTTGCGATGATCGGGTCAGGTCACGCGGTCCCGGTGCGTCCGGACATGGAAGGCTGCTCCCATGACGACCAGCACCGAGACGATCCCGCTCGTCGACGACACCGAACTCGCGGTGACCGTCGGTCAGCCGGACGGCACCCCGGTGCGCGGCGGGATCGTCGTGCTGCACTCCTCGCAGGGCGTCACGGAGCGCACCGAGCGCATCGTGTCCGGTCTCGCGGACGAGGGGTGGCTCACGGTGGCCCCGCACCTGTTCCACCGCACCGGCTCCGCCGACGAGGTGTCGGGTGTCACGGTCCTCGCCGACTCCGACGCCTCGTTCGGGTGGCTCGCCGATCACGGCGTCCCGGCCGACCGCATGGGTGTCCTCGGCTTCGACCTCGGCGCCACCGCGGCCCTCGTCGTCTCCTCCCAGCGTTCGCTCGGCGCCGTCGTCACCGTCGCCGCGGCCGGGGTGGCGCAGCCCCTGGCCGACGGGCTGCCGCCGCTGCTCGACGTCGTCGGGGAGCTCACCTGCCCTTGGTTGGGGCTCTACGGCGAGACCGGCGACCCGGTCGACCCCGAGGACGTGGACCGGCTGCGTGAGGCCGCGCACGCCTCGGGTGCCGTGGTCGACGTGATCGTCTACCCGGCCGCGGAGCACCGCTTCGACGACGCCGATTCGCCCGTCGTGCCGGACGGTCTCGCTTCCGGCGAGGGCGAGGAGGGCACCCGGAGCGAGGCCCGCCACCGCGTGCTGAACTGGTTCGAGGCGCACCTGAGGTGAGGTGCGCTCGTCTGGCCGGAGGCCACATGGGAGGACGAGGTGACAGGCACTCGGGTCGCTGACGCCGAGGAAGGTGCCGACGACGAGGCCCGCCGGGAACGGCGGCGCCGGGCCCGCATCGTCCGGGTCGTCGTGTGGTCCGCGCGCATCGTGGGCCTGCTCTCGATCCTGTCGATCCTCGCCCCCGCCGCCCGCCGGCGGTTGGAGCCCGCCGCGTGGTTCGGGCTCCCGGTCGAGGCGACGCTGGTCGGCACGGTGGTCCTCGCGACGGCGGGGGTCGGCCTCATGCTGCTGGCCACCGGGCTGCGACGACGCAAACGGCGGGCCTGGCAGCTCGCCGTCGCGCTGTGCGTGGTGATCGTCGCGTCGCACGTCCTGGGGCGGCACCCGATCCCGCCGCTGGTCGTCGCCGTCATCCTGCTCGTCGGCCTCCTGTGGACGCGCCGCGAGTTCGACGCGCTGCCCGACCCGGTGGGCCGGCTGGTGGCCCTGCGCGTGGTGCTGCAGCTCGTCGTCGCCGGCTTCGTGATCGTCAGCGCGATGCTGCTGTTCGTCCGCTCGAACTTCCTCCTGGGGCGGCCGTCGGTCGGGGAGAAGCTGCTGCACGCGCTGCTCTCCCTGGTCGGGGTCGACGGACCGGTGGAGTTCCGGTTCGCCTGGTACGACGACCTGACCTCCGCCGTCGGCCTCACCTTCGGCATCGGCGCGCTGGTGCTCGGCGGCTACTTCCTGCTGCGCTCGGCCGAGCCGCGTCCGGAGCTCACGCCCGACGAGGTCACGGGGATCCGCACCCTGCTCGAGCGGCACGGCAAGGCCGACTCGCTGGGCTACTTCGCGCTGCGCCGGGACAAGTCGGTGGTGTTCTCCGAGTCGCGCAAGGCCGCCGTGGCGTACCGGGTGGTGGCCGGGGTGGCGCTCGCCTCCGGGGACCCGCTCGGCGACGTCGAGGCGTGGCCGGGGGCGATCGAGGAGTTCGTCGCCGTCTGTCGCCGGCACGGCTGGCTGCCCGCGGTGCTCGGCTGCTCCGAGACCGGCGCGCGCGTGTGGTCGCGCGAGGCCGGCCTGGACGCGCTGGAGCTCGGCGACGAGGCCGTGGTCGACGTCGCGACCTTCTCGCTGCAGGGCCGGGCCATGCGCACCGTCCGGCAGGCGGTGTCGCGCATCAAGCGGGCCGGCTACGAGACCACGGTGCGCCGGCTGCGCGACGTCCCGGACGATGAACTGGGTCGGCTCGCGGCGTGCGTGGAGCGCTGGCGCGGCGGCCCTGACGAGCGCGGCTTCTCGATGGCGCTCTCCCGGGTGGCCGACGCCGAGGCCGATCCCGAGGCCGTCGTCGTCGTGGCGGAGGCCGACGGCGCCCCCCGCGGCCTCCTGCAGTTCGTGCCGTGGGGCACCGAGGGGCTGTCGCTGGACCTCATGATCCGCGACCCCGCCGTCACCGAGAACGGCCTCAACGAGCTGCTGATCACCGACCTGCTCGCGGCGTGCCGCGGGCTCGGCGTGGACCGGGTGTCGCTGAACTTCGCGGTGTTCCGGTCGGCACTCGAGCGCGGGGAACGGATCGGGGCGGGGCCGGTGGCGCGCCTGTGGGCCCGGCTCCTGCGGATCGCCTCACGCTGGTGGCAGATCGAGACGCTGTACCGCTTCAACGCCCGCTTCGGGCCGGAGTGGGTGCCGCGGTTCCTGGTGTTCGACGGGGTCCGCGACCTGCCGCGCATCGCCGTGGCCGCCTTCGAGGCGGAGGGCTACGGCGGCAGGCCGCCCGCGCTGCTGCGGTTGGTGCGGCGCTCGTGAGCACCCCTCGGAGCGAGGGGCGCTCACGGGCGGGGAGCACCTACGGGCGCACCAGCACCTTGAGCGCCTCGCGGTCGTTCATCGCGCGGTAGCCCTCGGGGACCTCGTCGAGGCCGATGGTGCGGTTGAACACCTTGCCGGGCTCGATCTTCCCGTCCATCACGTCGGGCAGGAGCTCGTGCATGTTGGCCTGGGTCGGCGCGATGCCACCGGCGATGGTGATGTTCGCGCCGAACTTGCGGCCGGCGTTCGGGATGGTGCCGCTCTGCGGCACGCCGACGATGCCGACGAACCCGCCCGGCTTCGTCACGTTGATCGCGGTCGACAGCGACTGGTCGTAGCCGACGGCCTCGATGACGGAGTGCGCGCCGTCGGTCCCGAGGACGTCGCGGACCTTCTGCTCGCCCTCCTCGCCGCGCTCCTCGACGACGTCGGTGGCACCGAACTCGCGCCCGAGGTCGGTGCGCTCCTTGTGGTGGCCCATGAGGACGATCCGCTCGGCGCCCAGTCGCTTCGCGGCGAGCACCGCGAGCAGGCCGACGGCACCGTCGCCCACGACGACGACGTCCTTGCCCGGCTCCACCCGCGCCGACACGGCGGCGTGGTGGCCGGTGCCGAACACGTCCGAGAGCGTGAGCAGGCTCGGCATGAGGTCGGACTCGACCGGGACGTCCAGCTTCATCAGCGAGTGGTCGGCGAACGGCACGCGCGCCGCCTCGCCCTGGCCACCGTCGGTCTCGGCGCCCCACGCGCTGCCGTTCGGGCACGCGCTGGTGAGACCCGCCTGGCAGTACTCGCAGGCGCCGTCGGCGTAGAAGAACGGCGCGACGACGACGTCGCCCTGCTTGAGCCGGCTGATGTCCGAGCCGGTCTCCTCGACGACCCCGATGAACTCGTGGCCGATCCGGCCGCCCTCGTCGGTCGCCTCCCGGCTCTTGTACGGCCACAGGTCGGAGCCGCAGATGCACGAGTGCGTGATCCGGACGATGGCGTCGGTCGGGTTCTCGAGCTTCGGGTCGGGAACCTCCTCGACCCGGATGTCGCCTGCTCCGTAGATGAGAGTCGCCTTCACGGCTGGTGTCCTCCTCGTAGGTCGTCGATCGCGGGCTACCCCCGCGGTCGGCACACATGCGGACCTGCGCACGGCTCACACCGGTCCCGCCGACGTCGACGGCGCTCTGCTCGCGTCCGGTGGGAGCAGACCGCGACCGTCGCGCGACCCGGTGGGGGTGCCCGTCCGGGGCGTCGGGCGAGCCGTGTAATGTCTTCTCCCGGTGGGCCCCAGGGCTCCGGGAGGCTTCGCCTAGTCTGGTCTATGGCGCCGCACTGCTAATGCGGTTTGGGGTAACCCCCCATCCCGGGTTCAAATCCCGGAGCCTCCGCAGCGGCAGGGAACGAGTCTGCCGTGTACAAATGAAGATCATGCGCCCGTAGCTCAACGGATAGAGCATCTGACTACGGATCAGAAGGTTAGGGGTTCGAATCCCTTCGGGCGCGCTCGCGTTGGTGCAGGTCAGAGGGGTCGTCGCGTCGCGGCGGCCCCTTTCGTTGTTCCCGGGTCGCGCTGTTCCCGGTTCGCGCCGTCCCCGCCGGTGACAACCGCCGCGGGTGCGGCCATGCTGGTCGGACCGCCGCCCGACGCCGATCGTGGGTCTCCCATGGATGCCGGTCCCGACCTCACCGAGGACCTCGCCGCCACGTTCCGGCAGCGGCGGGCGCGGGTGGCGGACCTCAGGGCCCGGCTGGCGGCGACCGCGGAGGCCGTCGCCGCCGTGGCCGAGGAGCTCGCCCGGACGCGCGACCTCGTCGCGGGGACCACGCGGGGCGATCCGGAACCCCTGCGCGACGGGGCACGCCGCGCCCGACGGTTCGCCGCGGCCGAGCGGGACGAGGCCGCGCGGCTGCGTCGGGCCCGGGTGCCACCGGATCGCGCCTGAGGGGCGACCTGCTGATCAGCAGCAGGCAGATAGTGGACATGTCTGCTATCCATCGGGGTAGTCTCCCGCGACAGCGTCGAGGAGAGGCCGCCGTCATGTACCACGCGATCGTCCGCCGCATCGCCCGCCAGACCTTCGACAAGGTCGCGGCCCGGGACTACGCGGCCGTGCTGGCCGGGTGCAGCCCCGACATCCACCACCGCTTCGGGGGCGATCACGCCCTCGGCGGCGAGCGGCACTCCCGGGAGGCGCTCGGGCGGTGGTTCGACCGCCTCGGGCGGCTGACGCCGACACTCGCCTTCGAGGTCACCGACGTCTGGGTGAAAGGCCTCCCGCACGACACGGTCGCCGTCATCCGCTGGCAGGCGACCCAGGAGCCGCTCGACGGAGTGCCCTACTTCAACCACGGGGTCCACGTCGTCCGCATGCGGTGGGGCAAGGCGGTCGAGATCGACGCCAACGAGAACTCGCAGCTCGTCGCCGACTACCTCGACCGTCTCGCAGCACGCGGGGTCGAGGAGGCGGCCGCCGCCCCGATCACGGGCTGACCGGGAGGGCCCTGGCCGAGCGACCCGTCGTCGGGAAGGCTCCGGCGGTGTGACCGACGAGAAGCACCTCATCCGCTACTCGGGCCGCGGCGCCTTCGCCCGGGACGTGATCGTCCGCGCGGCGGGCAGTTCGGTGTTCACCGAGGACGGCCGCGAGCTGCTCGACTTCACCTCCGGGCAGATGAGCGCGATCCTCGGCCACTCCCATCCGGAGATCGTCGCGACCGTGCAGCAGCAGGTCGCGAGCCTCGACCACCTGCACTCCGGCATGCTGAGCCCACCCGTCCTCGACCTGGCCGCCGAGCTCACCGCGACGCTGCCGCCGGCGCTCGAGAAGGCCGTCTTCCTGACGACGGGTGCGGAGGCCAACGAGGCCGCGCTGCGGATGGCGAAGCTGATCACCGGGGGCCACGAGGTCGTCTCGTTCGCCCGCTCGTGGCACGGCATGACGCAGGCCGCCGCGAACGCGACCTACAGCGCCGGCCGCGTGGGCTACGGCCCGACGGCGCCCGGGAACTTCGCGATCCCGGTGCCCGACCGCCTCCGTCCCGCGATCGTCGGTGCCGACGGCGAGCTCGACTGGCGCCGCCAGCTCGACCTCGGCTTCGAGCTCGTCGACGCCCAGTCGGTCGGGGCCCTCGCGGCGTGCCTGGTCGAGCCGGTCCTGAGCTCCGGGGGCGTGGTCGACCTGCCGCCCGGCTACCTCGCCGCCCTGCAGGAGAAGTGCCGGGAGCGGGGCATGCTGCTGATCGTCGACGAGGCGCAGACCGGGCTCTGCCGCACCGGGGACTGGTACGCCTTCGAGCGTGACGGGGTGGTGCCGGACATCCTCACGCTCTCCAAGACCCTGGGCGCGGGCCTGCCGCTCGCGGCCGTGGTCACCAGCGCCGAGATCGAGGAACGGGCGCACGAGCGCGGCTTCCTCTTCTTCACCACGCACGTGAACGATCCGCTGCCGGCGGCCGTCGGACTGACCGTGCTCGACGTGCTGCGGCGCGACCGGCTCGACGAACGCGCCCGCGACCTGGGGGAACGGCTCCGCGCGGGACTCGCCGCGCTGCCGCACGACGTGATCGCCGACGTGCGTGGTCGCGGGCTGCTGGTCGGGCTCGAACTGGGTCCGGGCGAGCGGAGCGACGGGGGAAGGGTCCGCGACGACGCCGACCGGCTCGGTGCCGCCGTGACCGCCCGGTGCGCCGAGCTCGGCCTGCACGTGAACATCGTGCAGCTGCCTGGCATGGGCGGGACGTTCCGCATCGCCCCGCCGCTGACCGCGACGGAGGCGGAGATCGACTGGGGCGTCGCCATCATCGGCGAGGCGCTCGGCTCGGTCTCCTGATCCGCGCGTTCCTCAGCGCGCTGCCGGGTGCTCCGCCGCAGTGCCGGCGGACCGCTCGGTGCTCCCGGGCGGCGCGAACACGTGCGCGAGGCGCTCCCGCCAGGTCGTCGCGGCCCGCACGTCCCGCCAGATCGCCGCGAACTCGTGGTACTGCAGCCCGGCCACGTTCCGGGTGCTCGGCGGGGTGGTCAGGCCGTAGCGGGGGCGCTGCCGCTCCTCGGCGTACGTGCCGAACAGCCGGTCCCAGACGATGAGGACGCCGCCGTAGTTCCGGTCGAGGTACTCCGGGTCGCTCGCGTGGTGCACCCGATGGTGCGACGGCGTGTTGAAGACGAACTCGACGGGTGCGGGCAACCGCCCGATGCGCTCGGTGTGGACGAAGAACTGGAAGACGAGGTTCAGCGAGAACGCCGTGAAGATCATCCACGGCGGCACCCCGAGCAGGGGCAGCGGCACCCAGAAGAGCATCTCGAACCACGGGTTCCACTTCTGCCGGGCCGCCGTGGAGAAGTTGAAGTACTCGCTGTTGTGGTGGGCCTGGTGGGCGGCCCACACGAGGCGGACCCGGTGCGCGGTGCGGTGGTAGCAGTACCAGAGCAGGTCCACGCCGAGCAGCACGCCGACCCAGGTCCAGCCGCTCGACGGGTCGAGGCGCAGCGGGGTCAGCTCGTACAGCCCGGCGTAGCCGAGCAGTGCCGCGCCGCGCGCCACCGTGTTGAAGAGCAGCGCCACCATGCCGCTGATGACGCTGGTCAGGGTGTCGCGGCGGTCGTAGCCGCGGAGGTCGTCGTCGGCGAAGACGGCGAACGAGACCGCCTCGAGCACGACGAAGGCGATGAAGAACGGCACCGCGAGGGTGAGGGGATCCCGGAGGACCGACATGCGCCCATTCTGCCGAACCGGCTCGTTCCCCCCGTCCGCACCCGGACCGGGTGACGCCCGTTCCCCGGCGACGACGGATCACCGCGTCGTGGTCAGCCCGTCCAGGACGAAGCCTGCGAGCCGGTCGGCGCGGACGGGCCAGGTGTCGTCGTCGGGGAGGGTCCACAGCCCGGCGAGGAGGGCGAGCACGTCCGCGGGGTCGCGGTCGTCGCGCAGCGTCCCGTCGGCCCGGCCGCGGGTGAGGATGCGGTCGAGGGCGTCGAGCAGGACGCCCCGCGCCGGCGGGTGGTCGGCGCCGGGGGCGTGCAGCAGGTCGCCGAGCGCCCGCTTCGTTCGCGCGAACTCCACGAAGCGCAGGAGCCAGCGGGCGAGCGCGACCGACCCCGACCCGTCGTCGGGAACCTCGGCGAGGTCCTCGATCTCCCGGGCGTAGGTGGCCGCGACGAGGGCCTCGCGGTGCGGGAAGTGCCGGTAGAGCGTCGCGATGCTCACGCCGGCGTCGCGGGCGATCTTCTCCAGCGCGACGTCGGCCCCGTCGATGGCGAATCGCTGCGCCGCGCTCGCCAGGAGGGCGGCGCGGTTCGCGCGGGCGTCGGCGCGGGGCACGTGGACAAGCGTAGTGCGACTACGTTTCGGTGGTACGGTCGAGTTCTAACCGTAGGAACCCTACGTTTCGAGGAGCGCGACCATGACCATCGAGACCCCCTTCGGCGAGTTCTCCACCGCCGACGAGGTCGCCGCCGGGATCGACCTGACCGGGAAGCGGGCGGTCGTCACCGGCGCCTCCTCCGGCATCGGCGTCGAGACCGCCCGCACGCTGGCCACCCACGGCGCCGAGGTGACGCTCGCCGTCCGGAACCTCGACGCCGGCGAGCGGGTCGCGGCGGACATCCGCGGCCAGGGCGGGAAGGTCGATGTCCGGCCGCTCGAGCTCGGCGACCGCGCCTCGATCGCCGCGTTCGTGGACGCCTGGGACGGGCCCCTGCACGTGCTGGTGAACAACGCGGGCGTGATGGCGCTGCCGGAGCTGACGCTGGTCGACGGGCAGGAGGCGCAGTTCGCGACGAACCACCTCGGGCACTTCGCCCTGGCCACGGGGCTGCACCGGGCGCTCGCCGTGGCCGGCAGTGCGCGTGTCGTGTCGGTCTCGTCGTCCGCGCACCTGCGCCTGCCGGTGCTGTTCGACGACCTGGCCTTCTCCTTCGTCGAGTACAACCCCTGGATCGGCTACGCCCAGTCGAAGACCGCCAACGTGCTGTTCGCCGTCGAGGCCACGCGGCGCTGGGCCGACGACGGGATCACCGTGAACGCCCTGATGCCGGGCGGGATCGCCACGGGCCTGCAGCGCCACGTGGACATGGAGGCACTGATGGCCGTCCGTCGTGCGGCGGGGGCGTCGGCCGAGCTGAAGACCGTCGAGCAGGGCGCGTCGACCTCCGTGCTCTGCGCGGTGTCCCCGCTGCTCGACGGCGTGGGCGGCCGGTACTTCGAGGACTGCCACGAGGCGGCGGTGATCACCGGGCGGGACCAGTCGGACGGCCGGCACGGGGTCGCGGCGTTCGCGCTCGACCCCGCGAACGCCGAGCGGCTCTGGTCGGTCTCGGAGCGGCTGATCGCCTAGCGCCAGGCCTGCTTCTCGCTGACGACCGCGGTGATCAGCTCGAAGGGCGTGACGTCGAAGGCCGGGTTGTAGACGGGAGTGTCGGCGAGGGTCGCACCGCCGCGCACCTCGTCGGCGCCGCGTTCCTCGACGACGATGTCGGCCCCGGTCGGCGTGTCCGGGTCAATCGTCTCCTCGGGGGCGACGACGAGGAACGGCACACCGGACCGGGCGGCGGCGCAGGCCAACGAGTACGTCCCGATCTTGTTGGCGGTGTCGCCGTTCGCGGCGATGCGGTCGGCGCCGACGAGCACCGCGTCGACCAGGCCGGAGGCGATCGCGGCCGGTCCCGCCGAGTCCACGCACAGCCGGTGCGGGGCGCCGGCCCGGGCGAGCTCCCACACCGTGAGGCGCGCGCCCTGCAGCAGCGGGCGGGTCTCGCAGGCGAGTACCTCGGTGAGGAGCCCGCGGTCGTGCAGCCGCAGGATCGCGCCGAGGGCGGACCCGCCCGGCCCGCAGGCGAGGTCGCCCGTGTTGCACACGGTCAACGCCCGTACCGGCCCGGGCCGGAGTTCCTGCACGAGCGCGGCGGCCCGCTCTGTGGCCCGGGCGTTCACGACGGCGGCCTCTCCCGCCACCGCGCGGGCCTCCGCGAGCGCGGTCGCGGGGCCGTCGCCGGCGCGGGCGAGCACGCGGCGCACGCCGAGGCTCAGGGGGACCGCCGTGGGCCGGGCGGTGGCGATCCGCGTGGCGGCCTCCGGGGTGCCGAGCGCGCAGGCGAGCGCCGCTCCGTACGCGCCGGCGATCCCGAGGCTGGGAGCGCCACGGACCGCGAGGGTGCGGATGGCCTCGACGACCTCGTCGACGGTCCGCAGCCGCAGCCAGGTCGTCGCGTGCGGAAGGGCCCGCTGGTCGAGCAGGACCAGCGCGGGGCCGTCGTCGGACCAGTCCACGAACTCCACGTCACGATCGTCGCACCCGATCCGGGCGACCCGGTTCCTCGATCAGGAGAAACCGGACACAGAGATCCTCTTAGCCCGTGTGGGTGTCTACAGTGCTCCTCAGTCATCGGATCCGTGTGAGGAGCCTCCGCTGCGCACTCGAGTCGTCGGTCTCGCCGCCGTCCTGCTCCTCGCCGTGATCGGGGCGCTCACCGCCGTCCCGGCCCAGGCCGCTCCCGCGCCGGGCTACCAGCCCCCGCCCGCGACCTTCGGTCCGTGCACGTCCGCGTCGCTGGTCGCTGCGGGCGCGCAGTGCGGATTCGTCACCGTGCCGCTGGACTACGCGGACCCGGGCGGCCGGAAGATCACGATCGCGATCTCGCGGATCACGCACAAGACTTCGCAGTCGCAGGGGGTCATGCTGGTGAACCCCGGCGGTCCCGGGGGCTCCGGGCTCGCCCTGTCCCGGCTCCAGTCCCGCGTGCCGAACGGTGCCGGGAACGCCTACGACTGGATCGGCTTCGACCCGCGCGGCGTGGGAGCGAGCGAGCCGGCGCTGTCGTGCGACAAGACCTACGCGGGCTTCAACCGGCCCTACTACGTCGCGACGCAGGACCCGCGGGCCGAGGCGGCGTGGCTGGCCAAGACCTCCAGCTACACCGCGGCGTGTGCCGTCGCGGGCCGCGACCTGCTGCCGCACCTCAAGACCACGGACACCGTCGAGGACATGGAGTCGATCCGCAAGGCGCTCGGCGAGCAGCAGATCAACTTCTACGGCTTCTCCTACGGCACCTACCTCGGCACCGTCTACGCCACGCTGCACCCGCAGCAGGTCCGGCGGATGGTCCTCGACGGCGTCGTCGACCCGTCCCGCGTCTGGGAGCAGGGCAACGATGACCAGGACGTCGCCTTCGAGCGCTCCGTCGGCGTGTTCTTCGGGTGGGTGGCGAAGTACGACGCCGTCTACCACCTGGGCACCACCGCGCAGGCGGTCCGGGCGCGCTACGACGAGCAGTACCAGAAGCTCCGGACCCAGCCGGCCGGCGGCCTGATCGGCTCGTCGGAGTGGAACGACATCTTCCTGCAGGCCGGCTACTACGTGTACGGCTGGGAGGACATCGCGTCCGCGTTCTCGGCGTGGGTCAACCAGCAGAACCCGGCGGGCCTGCTCGCGCTCTACCCGGCGCCCACCGACGACAACGGCTACGCGGTCTACCTCGGCGTGCAGTGCACCGACGCGCCGTGGTCGCGCTACCCCGCCTTCCGGGCGCAGAACGCCGCGCTCTTCCCGAAGGCCCCGTTCGAGACCTGGGCCAACGCCTGGTTCAACGCGCCCTGCACCTTCTGGCCCGCCCCCGCGGGGCGCCCGACCGTGGTGAACGGTGCGGCCGCGCCGCCGATCCTGCTGGTCTCGGAGACGCTCGACGCGGCGACGCCGTACTCCGGCGCCCTGGCCGTGCGGCGGTCCTTCCCGCAGTCCCGCCTGGTCGAGGGCACCGGCGGCACGACCCACGCGGGCACGTTGCAGGGGCAGGCGCCCTGCGAGGACCAGATCGTCGCGAACTACCTGGCGTCCGGGGCCCTGCCGGCCCGGACGGGCGGGGGCGGGTCCGACGCGCAGTGCGCGCCGACCCCGCAGCCGACCCCGACGGCGGTCACCCTCCCCACGCCGACGGCGGCGACCGCGAAGGCCGCGGCCAGCGCCGTCACCGCGGTGGCCCCGCAGCGCTGGCTCGGGAACTGAGCTCGGCGCCGTCAGACGAAGCGGACGGCGAAGCCCACGGGGTGGAGGTCGGCGGAGACGAACACGTCGAAGCGCGTGCCGCCCTCCGCCTCCGGCTCCGCCGCGGAGGCCCAGGAGAAGCTGAGTTCGGCCTCGCCGTCGCGGGGCACCGAGATCGTGTCGAGGTGGAAGCCGCGCCGGTCGAGGCGCAGGTAGCGCGACAGGAGGTGCAGCGCCTTGCCGACGACGGCCTCGCGCTCGGCCACGACCCGCGCGGCCAGTTCCTCGCGGCCGGGGTGGATCTCCACCTCGAGCCCGTCGTCGTGCCGCTGGATCCGGCTCACCGTGCCGAGGATGCCACCGCCGGACGCGCGAGTGGCGCCTCTCGCGCGTGCCGTGCGAGCGATGGGCCATTCCTGTCCTGCCGGCGGTGGGCGCACCACGGATCGCGGCGAGCTGTTCTTTCGGTCTCGGAGCGATCACGACGGGTCCTGATGCAGGACCACGTGCCACGATCGGGCGACCTCCGCTCACGCCGCACCCGTTGCGCGCGATGAGGAGGCACACGCCCCGTCCGGTTGAGGAGACCACCATGGCCGTGCCGACCCCGAGGACGCCCACCGGCATCCCCGCCCTCGCCCTGCTGCTCGTGCTCGTGGTGATCGTGCTGGCCATGTGGATCGCCTGGACGGCCTGACTCGGCGAACACCCCGAGGAGCTCGAGCCCTCAGAACACGACCGTGGTCGTCCCGTCGCGCATGACGCGGTCCTCGCAGTGCCAGCGCACGGCACGCGAGAGGACGGAACGCTCGACGTCGGCGCCGAGGCGGGTCAGGTCGGCCGCGGTGTGCCGGTGGTTCACCCGCACCACGTCCTGCTCGATGATCGGGCCCTGGTCGAGCTCCTCGGTGACGTAGTGCGCCGTCGCGCCGACGAGCTTCACCCCGCGCTCCTTGGCCTGCCGGTAGGGCACGGCGCCGACGAACGCCGGCAGGAACGAGTGGTGGATGTTGATCATCGGCGCGCCGACGGCGGCGAGCAGCGAGCCGGACACGATCTGCATGTAGCGGGCGAGCACCACGAGGTCCACGCCGGCGAGCAGTTCGGCCTGCCGGGCCTCCGCCTCGGGCTTCGTCTCCGGGGTCACCGGCACGTGCACGAACGGCACCCCGAACGACTCGACGGCGGCCGCGAGGTCGGGGTGGTTGGAGATGACCACCTCGACGGTGACGTCGAGGTCGCCGCGCTGGGTGCGCCACAGCAGGTCGAGCAGGCAGTGGTCGATGCGCGACACGAGGATGCCGACGCGCTTGGGCACGGCGGTGTCGGTGACCGTGAAGTCCATGCCGAAGTGGCGGGCCACGTCGGAGCCGAAGGCGGCGCGCAGCCGGTCCAGGTCGCGCGAGGGGAGCGCGAACTCGGTGCGCTGGAAGTAGGTGCCGTCGTAGGTCGCGGTGGTGTGCTGGTCGAGCGAGAGGATGTTCGCGCCCGAGGCGGACAGGAACGACGAGACGGCGGCGACGATCCCGAAGCGGTCGGGGCAGCGCACGAGCAGACGGCCGACGGTGTCGGCGGGGCGTGACACGTGGGCAGGGTAGTCAGGCGTGCCGTGACATCGCGCGGGCGTCGAGCTGCGTGGGGACGGCGGCCCGCGGCATGCGGCGGCGCGTCGGGCGCAGGGGCGTGAGGGCGTCGTTGCGGCGCCGGACGATCGTGGTGGCGAGCTCCCGGGAGCGGGCCTCGAGCTCCTCGTCCTCGCCGCCGGTGAGCGCCGCGGCGGCGTCGCCGACCTGCAGGGCGACCCGGGCGAGCTCGTCGAGGAGGTCGGCCGACCAGTCGAACCGGTCGACCCCGGCCGGGCAGTGTGCCTGCATCTCGGCGGCCTCGGCCAGCGCCTCGTGTGCCCGCCGCACGAGCTCCCGCAGGTGGCGGCGCCCCTCGTCGTCCACGAGCCTGCCCCCTCAGCCGCGCCGTCCGTCGTCCCGGCCCACGCAGAGTGCCCGACCGCGCGTCGTTCACACGTCTTTCGGCGGCGGCGCGACATCGGATCGATGAACGGGGGATGACGATCGACCCGGCACTGCCCCGATCGGGACGGCGGTCCTTCGTCGGGGTGACCCACACGGCGGCGTCGTGCCCCGGACGTGAGGAAGCCCGGTCGGCGGGGGGACACCGACCGGGCTCGTGTCGATCACGGGGGGCATGATCGACGCCTCCAACGGTCCTCTCCGTCATCGGCGCCGTCAAGCGGATCGTCCGACCTGTGCCCTGCCCCATAGGGTCCGACGTGCGATCATGTCCGCGCCGGAGGGAGGGCGCGATGCGCATCCGACTGCAGGACGGTCCCTGTGCGGGCGACCACGACGTGCGGGTCGTCGATTCCGCCGCGCCGCCCGAGGAGTACCTGGTGCTCGTGGAGAAGGGTCCGCGGACGCCGACCGACGGCGTCAACGGCGGCACGATCCCGGGCGTCAACGTCTTCGCGGTGCACCGCCTCGCGCGCCGCGACCCGGACGGCACCCCCGTCTACGGCTTCGCCGGCCAGCGGTTCTCCCGCGGCTACTGAGCCTCCCCGCAGGCGTTCCCGACGACGGGTCCGCCGCGCGGACCCGTCGTCGGAACCGTGATCAGGACTTGAAGGCGTCCTTGATCTTCTCGCCGGCCTGCTTGATGCTGCCCTTGGTCTGGTCGGTCTTGCCCTCGGCCTGCAGTTCCTTGTCGTCCTGGGCCTTCCCGACGGTCTCCTTCGCCTTGCCCTTGAGCTCGTCAGCCTTGTTGTCGATCTTGTCACCGGTAGCCATGTCGGTGGGGATACCCGATCTCAGGCCGCGACCAACAGCACCCAGACCGGGCCGGGCGCGAACGTCAGCGGCGAACCGTCGGGTGCGGTGAAGGCGGTCGGGTCGCCCGGGGCGGACCGGGACCAGGTCCCGGTGAACCGTCGGCCGTCGCGCAGCACGTCGACGGGGCCCGAACCCACCGTGACGGCGGTGGGTGAGGGGGAGCCGGCGACGTCGCGGATCGCCGAGGTCCGCACCGGGACGCGCTGCACCACGATCGTCGCGGGCCGGACGTCGGTGGGGGTCCCGCCGATGGTGAGGGCCCAGCGGTCGCCGTCGGCGCGGGCGGCCACCTCGGTGCGTCCGACCCGCTCGACGGCCTCGGGCGCGGGCGTCCCGCCGTCGCCCGCCGGGCCGAAGCGGAAGCCGATGTCGCGGGGCCCGGCCGCATCCGGGGCCGCGGCGAGGAGGGCCGTCGGGTCGGCGAGCAGGTTGTGCGGTGCGGGCCGGTCGGGCGCGCGCCGGTACGCCCGCGGCACCCGCTCCGCCGACACGCCGTCGATGGCGGCGGCCGCGACGCTCGCGTCGAGCGCCGGGGCGTTCCCGGAGTAGGCCAGGGCCGGGCGGCCGTAGGCGGCCAGCACGTCGAGGTCCGACTCCCGCAGGCTGCGGACCGCCCCGACGGTGGGCGGCAGCCGCGAGGCGAACACCGCGAGCAGCCGGGTCAGGCCGGCCTCGACCGGCTCCAGGTAGACGACGTCCGCGTCCCCGACCCCGATCCAGGGCCGTGCCTCGGGGGCGTTGTCCACCTTGACGGCGAGCACCGCCCGCCCGGGGTCGCCCGGCTCGCCGGTCAGCGGCGACACGGCGACGGCCGGGGCCTGCGTGGCCGCGACCGGGCTCGCGGGCGTGGCCCGGCCGCCGAGGACCACGAACCCCAGGACCGCGGCGAGCAGGAGGGCGAGCAGCAGGCCCAGCGCCCGGCTGCGTCCGTCGTCGTCGGCCACGCGGTGCATCCTCGCCCCGACCTATGATCAGGGCATGGCGCGCCGCGCAGCGCAGGACCCCGAACCGGTCGACCCGCCGCGGGAGCGTGCCTCCGACGCGGAGCGCGAGGACGTCGCCGCGATGCTCGCCCGGGCCATGGTGGCCGGTCGGCTCACCCCCGTCGAGTACTCGGACCGGGCGGCGATCGCGCAGGCCGCGCGCTACCGCGACCAGCTCGACGGGCTGCTCTCCGACCTCCCGGGGTTCGTGCTGCACTCCTCGCACGGCAGCGACGCGCTCGAGCTCGAGGCGGGGTTGGGCGGCTCGATCACCCGCCGCGGCTACTGGAAGGTCCCGCCGACGGTGCGGGTGCACAGCTGGGTCGGCCGGGTCCTGCTCGACCTGTCCGAGGCGGAGTGCGCCACGGCCGTGACCGCCGTGGAACTCGCGACCGGCATGTGCACGCCGACGATCGTGATCCCGGAGGGCGCCACCGCCGACGTGGACGACCTCCGCATCTCGGCGGGGTCGGTGCGCGACGAGACGGTGCACCGCCGCGAGCGCGGGGAGATGCACGTCAGCGTGCGGGGACGGCACGCCTTCGGCGACGTCGTCCTGCGCCATCCGCTCCGCGGTCGGTGGGAGCGGCTGCGGTCGCTGCCGGCCGAGGCGCCCCGCTCGGTGGCCCGCCGCGTGACGCGCGCCCACCGACCCGCCCGCTCCGACGCACACCGATCCGACACCGGGGGACGGTAACGTCGAGCACCCGGGAAGCCGGCCAGAACACCGAGGACGACCGACGGAGGAGGGACACCCGTGACGCTCGACCCCGGCGCCGGCCTCCGGCTCCTCACCCCGCTGGCCATCGGCGTCCTCCTCGCGCTGGTCGCCTCGCCGCTCTACCGGGCGCTCGTCACCCGCCGCCGCCAGGCCCTGCTGGTCGACCGCGTCGTCACCGGGCGCGTCGCCCGCCTCACCGGGCCCGAGCGGCGTCGCGCCGTCCGCCACCTGCACCGTCAGGCCGGCGATCCGGTCCCGGTCGTGCTCGGCCTCGCCGCGCTGGCCGCCGTCGTCACCGTGGTGGGCGCGGTCCTCACCGCGCGGACCGCGACCGCCGGGAACGCCGACCGCCGGGAGCTCATCGACCGCCTGCTCGGGGTCCTCGACGACGCCGGCTTCCCGACGCCGGGTGCGAGCTCGGCGGTGCTGGTGGTCGCCTCGCTGGTCTCGGTGCTCATCGCGCTGGCCGTGGCCACCCTCCACGTCGCCGCGCTGGACGTCGAGCGCCGTCGGGCGATGCCGGTGACCCGGCCGTGGCCGCTGTCGCGGCGGGGCACCACGTGGCTGCTCGCCGCCGTCGTCTTCGGCCTCCTGTTCCTCATCGGCCTGGACAACGGCGCGCTCGCCGCGGGCCTGTTCCTGCTCGGTCACCAGCTCACGCTGCGTGCGATGCGACCGAAGCTGTGCACCGTGGCCCCGGCGCTCCCCGAGGCGCTGCGTGCGGCCCGGCTGCCCGACCCCAAGGAACGGCGCCTCATCCGCTCGCGCCGTGGCCCCGCGCCCGGGCTGGGCACGGCCGGGTCCACCAACGCCCGCCCGGCCACGGCGGCACGTCCCGTCGGGGCGACCCCGGCCGGGCCCCGCTCGGGTCCGGGCCGCACACCCCCGCCGGTCGCACCCCCGCGGCCCACCGCGTCGCCGCGCCCGCCGACCACCGCGACGCGCCTCATCGACCTGGCGCCCCCCGAGCAACCGCTGACCCCGCACGACCCGCGGACCGTCGGCGAGTACCAGCTGACGGGCCGGCTCGGGTCGGGCGGCATGGGCACCGTCTACCTCGGTCACCGGGCGGGGACGGCGGGCCAGGTCGCGATCAAGGTGCTCGCCCCGCACCTGCTCGACGACGTCGACGCCCGCACCCGGTTCCTGCGCGAGGGCCAGACCCTGCAGAAGGTCACCGGTGACTACACCGCCCGCGTCCTGGGGGTCGGTTTCGACGGGTCGATGCCCTACATCGTCATGGAGCGGCTCGACGGCCCGTCGCTGCACGCCTACGTGTGCGAGAGCGGCGCCGTGCGCGACGCCGAGACGCTGACGCGCATGGCGATCGCGCTCGCCCGGGCGCTCGCCGCGCTGCACAACGACGGCATCACCCACCGCGACCTCAAGCCCGGCAACATCCTGCTCACCTCGGCCGGGCCGAAGGTCGTCGACTTCGGGATCGCCCGGGTCGTCGGCCAGACCCACCACACCCCGGCCGGCAACATGGTCGGCACGCCCGGCTACATGGCGCCCGAGCAGGTCACCGGGAACGGCGCCGGGCCGGCCACCGACGTGTGGGCCTGGGCCTGCTGCGTGGTCTTCGCGGCCCGCGGGGACCACCTCTTCGACGGCGAGAACATCGTCGACATCGCGCGCCGGATCCTCGACGGCCCGCCCGCCGACGCGTTCACCGGTGTCGGCCGGCTCTCGCCGCGTCTCGTCCCGGTGCTGCGCCGCGCCACCGCGCAGGACGCCGCCGACCGGCCGCGCGACGGCGCCGCCCTGCTGCGGCTCCTGGACCGCTCGGGGGCGACCGCGACCGTCGGCAGCTTCGCCTGGGACAAGCTCGTCGGGGCCCGCTGAGTCCGCTGCTACGGTGCGCTTCCGACCGAGTCGAGGAGGGCGGCACGTGGCCAGCTGGGACGACCTGGTGCTGTGGGTACGCGTCCGCTACGAGGTGATGGCGCAGGACGCCGACAGCCTCACCTTCCGGTTGCCGACCGCCGAGGACCGCGACCAGCTCGTGTACGTCCGCCACCGCGGCCAGGTCGACGGCCACGACTGGATGCAGATCGAGTCGCCCGTGGCGAAGCTCGACCGGATCGACGTGCGGCGGCTCCTGGAGCTCGCCGAGAGCGCCGTCGTCGGGGGCGCCGTCGCGGTCGACGGGATCGCCGTGTTCCGACACGCCGCGCCGCTGGAGGACCTCTCCTTCGCCGAGTTCGAGGCCCCCTTCCGCCTGGTCACCGAGACCGCTGACCGGCTCGAGCAGCAGCTGACGGGCACCGACGACTTCTGACGCTGGACCTCCGCGCGCCGACCCACCAGGCTGGGCGCGCACCGTCGTCGAGAGCCCGGGAGCCGCCGTGATCGTCATCAACATCGTCATGCAGATCCGGCCGGAGAAGACCGACGACTGGCTCGCGCTGGCGGACTCCTACGCGCGCAACGTGAACGCCGAGGAGGGCTGTCTCTACTTCGCGTTCAGCCGCAGCCTCACCGACGAGAACGAGTACGTCTGCATCGAGGGCTTCCGCGACGCCGACGCCGGCTCGACGCACACCTCGCAGCCGTACGTGAAGGAGTTCTTCGAGCAGATGCCGGATCTCGTGTCCGCCCAGCCGCAGATCCTCTACATCGACACCCCGCACGACGGGTTCGGTCCGATGGGCGAGATCCAGCCCCGGTGACCGAGCTCGAGTTCACCCCGACACCCGAGCAGTACGCCTGGACCTTCGGCGGGGTCGCCCCGGTCCGTGAGGTCGAGCCGGGCACGGTGATGCGGCTGTGGTGCGACGACGCCTTCGGCGGGCGCATCCGCGCGGTCACCGACCTGGCGAGCGCGGTGCTCGACCCGCGCTTCCTCAACCCGCAGACCGGGCCCTTCGCCGTGCGCGGCGCCGAGCCCGGCGACACGCTCGTGCTGCACCTGGTCGACCTCACCCCGGCCCGCGACTGGGGCGCCTCGACGCTGGTGCCCTTCTTCGGCGGGCTGACCGGCACCGACCGCACGGCGCTGCTCGACGACCCGCTGCCCGAGCTGACCTGGATCTACGAGCTGGACCGGGCGCGGAACACCGTCACCTTCGTCGCCCGGCGCAGCGAGTTCTCCGTCGACCTGCCGGTGGCGCCGATGCTGGGCACGGTCGGGGTCGCCCCCGCCGCCCGTGAGGTGCGCTCCTCGCTCACCCCGGACGCCTTCGGCGGCAACATGGACACGCCCGAGATGCGGGCGGGCGTCACCTGCTACCTGCCGGTGAACGAGCCGGGCGCCCTGTTCTCGGTGGGCGACGGGCACTACCGCCAGGGCGAGGGCGAGTCGTGCGGCACCGCGGTCGAGGGCGCGATGCACGTGACGCTGATCGTCGAGCTCGTGAAGGCCGCGGTCGCCCCGGCGCCGCTGTGGCCGCGGATCGAGAGCGACGACGAACTGATCACCGTGGGCTCCTCCCGGCCGCTCGAGGACGCGTGGCGGATCGGGCAGAAGGAGATGATCTCCTGGCTCGGGGCGCTGCACGGGCTGGACCGGCTCGACGCCTACGAGCTGCTCACCCAGATCTCGCTGGCCCCCCTGGCCAACGTGGTCGACACCAACTACAGCGCCGTGACGAAGGTGTCCAAGGCGTTCCTGCCCCCCGTGGCCGCGTACGACGGCCTGCACGCGGACCTGCGCGCCCGCGCGGCGCAGCTCTAGGAGGAGACGGACGTGGACCTGCAGCTGGCCGGCCGGAAGGCCCTGGTCACCGGCGGTAGCAAGGGCATCGGACGGGCGGTCGTCGAGAGCCTCGCGGGCGAGGGCGCCACGGTCGCCTTCTGTGCCCGCGGGGCCGAGGGCGTCGAGGCCTGCGTCGCCGACCTGACGGCGGCCGGGCACGACGTCCGAGGGTCGGCCGTCGACGTGTCCGACGGCGACGCGCTCCGCTCCTGGGTGACGGGGACCGCCGAGGAGCTCGGCGGGATCGACGTCGTGGTGGCGAACGTGTCGGCGCTGGCCATCCCGCCCACCGAGGAGAACTGGGAGGCGTCCTTCCGCACCGACATGCTCGGCACGGTGCGGCTCGTCGAGGCGGCCCTCCCGTCGCTGGAGGCCTCCGACGCCGGGGCCGTCGTCACCATCTCGAGCGTCTCGGGGCGCGAGATCGACTTCGCGGCGGGCCCGTACGGGACGTTCAAGGGCGCGATCGTGCACTACACGCAGGGGCTCGCCTTCCAGCTGGCCGGCAAGGTGCGGGCCAACAGCGTGTCCCCCGGCAACACCTACTTCGCCGGTGGCGTGTGGGAGTCGATCGAGTCCGGCGACCCCGACCTGTGGGAGCAGGCGCTCGGGCTCAACCCGACCGGCCGCATGGCCCGCCCGGAGGAGATCGCCGTGGCGGTCACGTTCCTCGCCAGCCCGGTGGCGTCGTTCATCACCGGCACCAACCTCGTCGTCGACGGGGCGCTGACGCGGGGCGTCCAGCTCTAGCGGCGTCCCTCGGGGAGCGCGGGGCGCTCGGGGCCGAAGATCAGTCCGACGACGGCGTTCGCCGCGGCCCCGAGCGCGGCGACGGCGGCGACCACCCCCCGCGCGGTCCAGTCGACGGCCACCTCGACGCCGCGCCGGGTGGCGTCGCCGACGCGGTGCCAGAGCGTCGTGACGTCCGCCGACGGCCGCGCCGGCAGGTGCCGCGGCGCGAGCACCAGCTCCGATCCCGACGACGCCTCGGCGCGGGTCGGCTCCTCCCCGCCGGTCGCCGCGCGGAAGGCGACCCTGCGGTGGGGCAGCAGCGGGCCGACGTGGGGATGCCGGGGTGCGGGGATGTCGGCCGAGAACAGGGCCGGGCCGTCCCCGAACCGGGCGATGGCCGCCGCCTCCCCCGCGACCCGGTGCGGACGACCGGCGCCCGCGGGGTCCGACGCACCCGGGGCCTCCCCGGAGGGATCGGCCGGCTCGTCGGTCATGGGGCACCTCTCGGCGTCGGTCGGGCGGGCGTGTGGTGCGGGGGCCGATCGGCGACCGGCCGCCCTCGGGCGAGCGGAGGACAGTGTCGCCCATCCGAGCATGACCGGACACCGCTCGCCGCATGTTTCCATCCGGTCACGGAGCACGCCATCTTCCCCCTACATCCGGGTGCCGAACCGGCCGTTGACCTGGACGGGTCAGCCTGCGCGGCGGCCCCGCCGGCGTCGGCTCCACCCCGGGGACCGTGGCCGGTCAGTGACCGGATCGTGATCCAATCGAGACCGGTGGGGTCGACCCACCGCACGGGACGCGGGAGGTGGAGCGTTGGCGGGTGCGCATTCCCGGTCCGCGCGTCACGAGCGTCCGGACCCGCTCGAGGTGCCCCCGCCGTCGGGGCCCGACCTCGACGCCGAGGACCGTGACCGTGACTACGGCGAGATTTTCCGGCCGCGGCCGGCCGACGACCCCGCGCCGCCCTCCCCGCCGCTCGGCTTCCCAACCGCACTGTCGTCGTCCTCGTTCCGTGCTCCCGCCGCCCCGGCCACGCCCGCCGCACCTCCCGCACCTCCCGCGGCCCCCGCGGACCGTCCCGCCCAGCCGGAGCACCGCACCGCCGCGACCGGCCTGCTGACCGGCTCGCGCCCGCCGCGGAGCGGGTCCTCCGCCACCGCGCTGCAGCAGCCCCTGGCCGTGCCGCCGCCCCCGGCGCGGCCGCTGCCGGAGGGCCCGGCCGGTCGTGGCCCCGCGGCCCCGCCGCACCGCCCGGTCGGCCACCCGTCGTTCCCCGGCTCCCAGCCCGCCCCCACCGGGCTCACCGGCGCCCGGTCCGTCCCCGGCGCGCGGACCGACTCCGGCGTGCAGCCGCGGCCGACGACCCCTCCTCCCGCCCGACCCGGCGCGACCCGGCCGCCGTCGGCCCCGGCGCCCACCCGGTCCGCGGGACCCGGTCGGCCCGGAGCGCCCACCCGGCCGGCCGTCCCGGCCCAGCCCGGCGTTCCCGCCCAGCCCGGCGTTCCCGCCCAGCCCGGCGTTCCCGCCCAGCCCGCGAGGCCGGCGCGGCCCGGCCAGGCCGGTGCGCCCACGCAGGCCGGTGCGCCCACCCAGGCCGGACCGCCCACCCCGGCCGGACCGCCCACCCAGAACTCGGCGCCCGCCCGACCCGCGACCCCCGGCCGGCCGGACGCCCGCGGTGCCGCGGCACCCGCGCCCTCCCGTCCGGCGACCGCGGGCGGCGCCCCGCGTCCCCCGGCCGCGACCACCGGCGCCCGGACCACGGCGACGCCCGCCCAGCCCGACGAGCGCGCACCCTCGGCGGCCACCGGCACCGCCGCGGCACCGACGGCACTCGATGATCAGGGGAGTTCCCCCCGGCGCACCCCCGACGGCACCGCGATCGCACCCGCCGTCGGGAAGGACGGGCAGGAGAAGGGCGCGGCGGCCGAGCCGACCCGCGCCTCGTCGGGAACGACCACCTCGACCAGCTCCTCCACCACGACGTCCACCACCACCACGACGTCCACCGCCACCACCACGGCGACCCGGCGACACGGCTCCACCCCGCAGTCGATGCAGACCCGCGCGGAGCGGCGCGCGGCCGGGAAGAACGGGCTCGCGCGCGCCGCCGGGCGCCGCACCGCCGCCACCCGGGCCACCCCGGGGCGGACGCGGATCACGCGGTCGGAGCCGGCGCAGGACGAGCGCCCGGCCCCGCCGCGCGGCCGGATCGCCGCGGCGGTGGCCGCGCTGCTGGCGGCCGTCGCCGTGAAGGTCGGGCGCTGGCCCGGCGGGGAGCACCTCGTCCGGGTGGGCCACCGGGTCGACGACCTGGTGCAGCGCTACCTCGACGGCAAGGACGGCGCGTCGCTGCCGGAGGCCGTGCGGCTGTGGCGTCGGCGCCGGCGGATGGGCTACGCGATGCTGGCGACCGCGGTCGGGGTCCCGGTGCTCAGCCTCACCCTGGGCTGGCTGCTGATCCCGGTGCCGAACGCGGACTCCGCCGTCGAGAGCCAGCTCAACACCGTCTCGTACTCCGACGGCTCGGTGCTCGCCCGCGTCGCCCCCGGCGAGCAGGGCAACCGCCAGAAGGTGCCGATCTCGCAGGTGCCCCTGCCGGTGCAGCACGCCGTGCTCTCCGCCGAGGACCGCACGTTCTACACGAACTCGGGCTTCGACGTCTCCGGGATCGCGAAGGCGGCCTGGAAGCAGGTCACCGGCGGTCAGGGCGGCGGGTCGACGATCACGCAGCAGTACGTGAAGAACGCGATGGTCGGGTCCGAGCACTCGTACTTCCGCAAGTTCAAAGAGCTGATCATCTCGGCGAAGATCACGCAGGAGTACTCGAAGGACCAGGTGCTCGAGGACTACCTCAACAGCATCTACTTCGGCCGGGGCGCCTACGGCATCCAGGCGGCCTCGCAGGCGTACTTCGCGAAGTCGGTCGACCAGCTCACGCCGGCCGAGGGCGCGATGATCGCGGGCCTCATCCAGGCGCCGTCGCAGTGGGACCCGGCCGTGAACCTGCAGGCCTCGCAGCGCCGCTGGACCTACGTGCTCGACGGCATGGTGTCGCAGGGCTGGCTCTCCGCCGGGGACCGCGCGAACGCGACGTTCCCGATGACGATCCCGCCCCGCAAGGTCGGCAACGGCGTCCCGGACGACGACCGCGGCCACATCTACAACGCGGTCAAGGACGAGCTGAAGAGCCTCGGCATCGACGAGGACGCGCTGGTCACCGAGGGTCTGCAGATCCAGACCACGATCGACCCGCAGAAGCAGGAGGACGCGGTCACCGCCGTGCGCTCGGAGCTGAAGGGCAAGCCCGGCAACCTCCGCACGGCCGCCGTCTCGGTCGACCCCCGCACCGGCGCGATCCTCGCCTACTACGGCGGGGACAACGGGTCCGGGCTGGACTACGCCCAGGTGAAGAAGCAGGCCGGCTCGACGTTCAAGCCGTTCGTCATGCTCGCCGCCCTGCAGCACGACCCGCCGATCGGCATCAGCACCCAGTTCGACGGCGAGTCGGTGCCCGGCAAGACGGTGCGGAACGTCGAGGGCGCGGACTGCAGCAGCTGCACGCTGAAGCGGGCGATGACGCTCTCCAACAACGTCGTGTTCACCGCCCTCGGCAACGAGGTCGGGCCGCAGGCGGTGGCGAACGCCGCCCACCAGGCCGGCATCACGGCGAAGCTCGACAACCCGAACTCGGGGCTCGCGCTCGGCAACGCCGAGGTCACCCCGGTCGAGATGGCGGCGGCCTACGCGACGTTCGCCAACGACGGCGTCTACCACAAGCCGCACCTGGTGCAGAAGGTCACGACGGCCAGCGGCGAGGTCCTCTACGACGGCGCGGCCGACCAGGGGGAGCAGCGCATCGACCCGAAGGTGGCGCGCAACGTCACCGAGGCCATGCGCGACGTGCCGACGTACGACGGCGCCCAGCTCGCCGGCGGCCGGATCGCGGCGGGCAAGACCGGGACCGTGCAGTCGCACCTGGACAATCAGAACAACGACGCCTGGATGGTCGGGTACACCCCGGCGGTCGTCGCGTCGGTGTGGGTCGGGACCGACGACAACACGCCGATCCAGTACCCCGACGGCCGCCCGATCTACGGCCACGGCATCCCCAGCGACATCTGGCAGACGTTCATGAACGGCGCCGTGCAGGGCACGCCGAAGCAGTCGTTCGGGGAGTTCGTGCCGGTCGCCGGGACCGACCCGGGGACCACCGCGACCGGCGAGGGTCAGCAGGCGACGACCACGACGGCCGCGCCGACCACCGCCAGCAAGGCCCCGGCGACGACGAGCTCGGCGGCGCCGACGCCCAGCGCGGGACCCGCGCCGCAGCCGACGGCCGCTCCGGCGCAGCCCGGCACCCCGGCGGCGGGCACGGCACCCCAGGCGCCGGCCGGGGCAGGGGCAGGGGCGGGGACGGCCCAGCAGCCGCAGGCGGCGCAGCCACCGGCCGACGGCGGCTGATCACCCCTCGTCCGCGAGCTCCCAGTCCGCGAAGTCGAAGCCGGGGGACACGACGCAGGTCACGAGCACCGCGGCGTGCCCGGTCGGCTCCGCGCGCTGCCAGGCGCCGGCGGGGACGAGCGCCGCGGGCCCGTCGTCGGGGCCGAGCCGGTGCTCGACCCCGCCCTCGGGGTGCTCGCCGACCCACACCGAGAGCGACCCGCCGCGCTGCCAGAGCCACAGCTCGTCGGAGCGCACCCGGTGCCAGCCCGACCGCTCACCCGGCGCGAGGACGTAGTGGATCGCCGTGGCGCTCGGCCTCCCGCCCGCGTACCCGGGCGGGGTCACGACGACGGGGGAGGCCCAGATCCGACGGAACCAGCCACCCTCGGGGTGGGGGGCGAGGTCGAACTCCTCGGCCAGGGCGGGCCGTGCACCCACGCGGTGGCCTGTCCCGTCGCTTCGCTCGCCCCGGCGGCCCGTCCCGTCGCCCGGACTCACGCGGTCATGTCCAGCGACGCGAGGACCTTCGTCGGCGTGATCCGGACAACGAGCTCCCCGGGCACCGCGTTGCGCTTCCCGAACTCCTCGGCGCGGTCGGCGCCCATGTAGCGCCCCCCGAGCGCCGTGGCGGTGCGGAGCAGCTCGTCGGGGTCCTCGGAGAGCGTGACCGTGCCCTGCACCTGCACGAACCCGAACGGCGGTTCCTCGAGGTCGACGCAGAGCGCGACCCGCGGATCCCGGGCGAGGGCCTTCCCCTTCGCGGTGTCGCGGCCGGTGTTGAACACCAGCGTGTCGCCGTCGAGCATGTACCAGATGGGGGCGACGAGCGGCCGCCCGTCGCTCGCGGTCCAGCCGAGCTTGCCGGTGCGGGTGCCGTGGGAGAGGAAGTCCCGGACGGCGGGGTCGGTCAGGCTGCTCATGACGGCGAGCCTAGGGAGCCCGGGCCGGGTCCGCTCCATGATCATCGGACCCCTGGCGGGCTCCGGTGCTCCGTCCCGGCCCGCTGCGGGTCCGTTCGTCCGGGGAGTTCAGCCGCCCGTCCCGAGGGCGCGGGCGAGCGCCGACGTGGCGGCCCGGGCGGCGACGAGCCCGCCGACGCAGGCGCTCACGTCGATCGTGCCGCCGGGGGCGGTGGCGGGGCAGCCGCGCCCGACGTAGGTGTCCCGGGCGTTCGTGACGCCGGCGACGGCGGCCGTGACGGCGGGGTCGTTCGGCAGGGCGTTCGCCGCGCTCCGCGCCGTGGAGGCGGTCTCCTCGACCCACCGGCCGCAGCGCGGCCACACCGCCCGGGCGTCGGGGTCGGTGTAGCAGGGGTCGGCGAGCGCGAGGCGCAGCTTGTTGCGCGCCGCGTCGGACGAGCGGTTCTCCGCACCGGGTGCCGCCGCCGCGGTGGACTGCCCGGACGGGATGCTCGCCGGGTTGTCGTCCGCGCAGCCCGCCAGCACCCCCAGCAGGACCGCCGCCAGGACGACCGCACGCCTCATCGGTCCGCGCCCGGACGGAGCGTGGCGGCGAGGGTGTCGAGGTCGGCGGACGGTCCGGTGAGGAGCACCCGCGCATCGTCCGCCCCGCCGTCCAGCCTCGCGAACGCGGGCGGCGCGACCCACCCGTCGTCGGGAACGGGGACGCGGACGAGGACCCGCTCCTCGGGCAGGTCGAGCACCTCCCCGGGCCCGAAGGGGCGCCACGTGGCCGCGCCCGGCGGGGTGAGCCGGATGCCGCGTCGCGAGAGCTTCATCGTGTAGATCGTCTCGCGGGCGACGAGGCGGGAGAGCGCGGTCGCGAGCGCCACGGCGATCATCAGCGGGACGATCAGCGACCACTCGCCGGTGATCTCCGCGACGATGACGACGGCCGTGATCGGGGCGCGCGTCGCCCCGGCGAGCACGGCGGCCATCCCGACGAGGCCGTAGGCGCCCGCCGGCCCGGCGACGCCGGGGGCGAGGGCGGCGAACCCGAGGCCGAGCGCCGTGCCGGTCATGGCGCCGAGGAAGAGCGACGGCGCGAAGATGCCGCCCGAGCCCCCGATCGCGAGCGTGAGGCTGGTGGCCAGGAGCTTCCCGACGAGCAGGACCAGCAGGAACCCGAGCGCGTACCGCCCGGCCACGCCGGCCTGGAGCACGGGGTAGCCGACGCCGTACATCTCGGGCAGCGCGACGAGCAGGAGACCGACGAGCACGCCCCCGACGGCGGGCCGCAGCCACTCCGGGCCCTTCCACACCGCGTCGGCGAGATCCTCGAGGCCGTAGAGGGTGCGGGTGAACGCGACGCCGACGAGCGCCCCGACCAGGCCCACGACGGCGAAGAGGGCGAACTGGGGGAACGACTCGACGGCGAACGGCGGGAGCCGCAGGAACGTCGACGAGCCCTCGAACGCCCGGGCGACGAGGTTCGCGACGGCGGACGCGGTGACCACGACGACGAACGAGAGCATCGTGAAGTCGAGCAGGATGATCTCGAGGGCGAAGAACACGCCCGAGATCGGGGCGTTGAAGGTCGCCGAGATGCCGCCGCCCGCGCCGCAGGCGACGAGCAGTCGCAGGCGTGAGGACGGCATCCGCATCCACTGCCCGAGGCTGGAGCCGATCGCCGAGCCGATCTGCACGATCGGCCCCTCCCGCCCGACCGACCCGCCGGTGCCGATGGTCAGGGCGGAGGCGATCGACTTCACCACGGCGACGCGGGGCCGGATGCGGCCGTCGTTCTCCGCCACCGCCAGCATCACCTCGGGCACCCCGTGCCCGCGGGCCTCCCGGGCGTACCGGTAGACGAGCGGGCCGTAGAGCAGACCGCCGACCACCGGTGCGGCCACGAGGAACCAGCGGCCGATCTCGGGCCACCAGGGCAGCGGCGCACCGGGCGTCGCGGCGTAGTCCGTGGTGCCGGTGACCAGGCGCGTCACCCCGAAGATGAGCTCCCGGAACACGACCGCGCCCAGGCCGGCGCCGAGCCCGACCACGACGGCGGCCACGGCCATCCCGGGGACCGACGTGCCCAGGAACCGCTGCCACCGGGGTGCCGTCACGACGATCAACCTCCCACGCCGGGCGGCCTACGTCGCGGCGTCGTCCGGTTCCTCCCGGGATCGGGCGGCGGCGTACTCCTCGGGGGTGTCGACGTCGGCCACGGCGTCGAGGCGGGGGTCGGCGGCGGCGAGCGCGGGGTCGGCGAGGAGGTCGGCCGCGGTGAGTTCCCGGACGTCGCTGACGGCGAACAGGTCCGCCGGACGTCGGGCGCCGGCGGCGAGGAGCGCGGTGGCCCGCGGACCCAGCGCGGTCCGGTAGACGGCGGCCAGCGGCTGCCGGTGCCCGTGCAGCACGGGGAGTGCCACCTCGGCGTCGCCGAGTGCGCCGAGCACGGCCGTCACGTAGGCGGGGTGCAGCCGCGGCAGGTCGACCGAGCAGAGGAACGCGACCTCGCGGCCCGCGTCACCCGCCGTCGTGAGTCCGGTCGCGATGCCCTGCAGCGGGCCGCGGCCGGGTTCGTCGTCGGTGACGGCGAGGAACCCCTCCGCGTCCACCGGTCGGGGGAACCCGGCGGCGCCGACCACGACGACCGGACCGCACCCCGCACGGCGCGCCACCGCGACGACGTGGTCGAGCAGCGTGCCGTCGCCCCAGCTCAGCGTGGCCTTGTCGCGCCCCATGCGGCTCGATCGCCCGCCGGCGAGGACCACGGCGGCGGCAGTCGTCTCGGACACAGCGCTGATTGTTGCGCGCGCATTGCGTCTACCCACGGCGTGCCTGGGCTTGAGCAGCAGGCCCACCGCGCGACGAAGGAGTGGACCACGATGGCGAGGTACGCAGGCGAGCCCGAGGACGCTCGACGCGGACAGATCGCGGCGACGCCGGCCGACGTGGACGAGGCACGCGCCGACCGCGAGATGGCCGACGCCGAGCGCGCCGTCGCGCTGGGGACGGCGAGCCCGGACCAGCGGGAGGCCGTCGACCGGATCGCACACGCCCGCACCCACGAGGAGCGCCGCAGCCTCTGGATGTCGAACTAGAGGGCGAGCGTCAGCACCACCGGCAGGGTCACGATCGACCCGACGGTGGTGAGGATGACGGCGGCGGTGCTCTCCCGGTACCAGGTGCGGTACTGCGCCATGAGGACGAACACCGTCGCCGCGTCCGGCAAGGCGCACATCAGTACCAGCACCGCGGCCCACGGCGCCGGGACGGCGAACAGGTGCACCGCTCCCACCGCGAGCCCGGGCAGGACGACGAGCTTGACCACGACGGCGACCACGATGCCCCCGACGCGTCCGCCGCCGCGCAGGGCGGGCAGCGCCCCGCGGAGCAGGATGCCGAGCGCGAACAGCCCGCCCGGCGCGGCCATGTCCCCGAGCAGCTCCACGGTGGTGGCGACCGGTCGCGGCAGCCGCCACCCGCTGGCGGCCACCAGGAGGCCGAGCACGATCGCGACGACGATCGGGTTGCCCAGCACCCGCCGCGCGACGGTGCGGACGAGCAGCCCCCGCGAGGACCGGTCCCGGTCGATCAGCGTGGCCGCGACGACGAACACCGAGATCGCGAGCGCGGTGTGGATCGTCGACACCAGCGACGCCGCGAACCCGGCGGCCGGTCCGAGCACCGCGACGGACAGCGGGATGCCGAGGTAGCCGACGTTGCCCCACGCGCCCACCGTCCCCACGGCGTTCGCGTCGCGCCACGGCAGGCGGACGGCACGGGCGCCGAGCACCGCGAGGACGTAGCCGACGAGCAGCAGGCCGGACGCTACGGCGACGCCCACGCCCGAGACCCCGGTGGACAGGTCGGCCTCCGCCACCGAGTCGAAGATCAGGGCCGGCAGCGCGAGGTAGTAGACGAGGTCATTGAGGGTGGCCGCGGCCGACTCGGAGAACCGCTCCCACCGGGCCGCGACCGCGCCGATCGCGATCACCGCGAAGATCGGGGCGATCTGGGTGAGGAGGGTCGCGGGGTCCACGGACGACCATGCTCTCCGACGATCCGGTGCGCGTGCGCGCAGTAGGCGCGAGGTCACTTCGCGTCGACGGCCGGGGCGGTCTCTGCTTGTGTGATCCGTCATGAGCATCCCGTCGGACCTCGAGATCGCCCAGAAGGCGACGCTGACGCCGCTGGACGACGTCGCCGCGGCCATGGACCTGCCCTCCCACCTGCTGGAGATGCACGGCCGCGACGTCGCCAAGATCGAGCTCGACGCGATCGACGTGATGGCCGACCGGCCGACGGCCAAGTACGTCGTGGTGACCGCGATCACGCCGACCCCGCTCGGCGAGGGCAAGACCACGACGACGGTCGGGCTGGGCCAGGCGTTCTCCCACATCGGGAAGCGCGGGGTCATCGCGATCCGGCAGCCCTCGATGGGCCCGACGTTCGGGATCAAGGGCGGCGCGGCGGGCGGGGGCTACTCGCAGGTCGTCCCGATGGAGAAGTTCAACCTGCACCTGACCGGCGACTTCCACGCCGTCACCAGCGCGCACAACATGCTCTCCGCGGTGCTCGACAACCACCTCTACCAGGGCAACGCCGCCGGGCTGGACCCGTACCGCGTCACGTGGCGCCGGGTGCTCGACGTCAACGACCGTGCGCTGCGCAACGTCGTGACCGGTCTCGGCGGCCGGCTGGACGGCGTCCCGCGCGAGTCCGGCTTCGACATCACCTCCGCCTCCGAGGTCATGGCGATCCTCGCGCTGTCGAACTCGCTCGAGGAGATGCGCTCGCGGCTCGGGCGCATCGTCGTGGGCTACACCCCCGACGGCGACGCGGTGACCGCCGAGGACATCCACGGTGCCGGCGCGATGGCCGCGCTGATGCGCGACGCCCTGAAGCCGAACCTCATGCAGACCCTGGAGAACACGCCGGTCCTGGTGCACGCCGGCCCGTTCGGCAACATCGCGCACGGCAACTCCTCGATCGTCGCCGACCGCATCGGCATCCACGCCGGCGACTTCCTCGTCACCGAGGCGGGGTTCGGCGCCGACATGGGCGCCGAGCGCTTCTTCAACATCAAGTGCCGCGCGTCGGGGATGACGCCGGACGCCGCGGTCGTCGTCGCGACCGTGCGGGCCCTGAAGGCGCACAGCGGGAACCACCGGATCGTCGCGGGCAGGGAGCTGCCGGAGGCGCTGCTCGCGGAGAACCCCGACGAGGTGCACGCCGGCGGGGCGAACCTGCGCAAGCAGATCGAGAACATGCGCCTGCACGGCGTCTCCCCGGTCGTCTGCATCAACGCGTTCCCCACCGACCACGCGAGCGAGCACGCGGCGATCCGCGAGATCGCCGAGTCGCTCGGCGCCCGCGTCGCCGTGTCGACGCACTTCGCGAACGGTGGCCGCGGGGCGGCCGAGCTCGCCGAGGCGGTCGCCGAGGCCGCGGACGAGCCCTCGGACTTCCGACTGCTCTACCCCGACGACGCCTCGCTGCGCGAGAAGATCGAGACGGTGGCGACGCAGGTCTACGGCGCCGACGGCGTGGACTACGCCCCGGCCGCGAACACCTCGATCGACCTCTACGAGCGCAACGGGTTCGGCGGCCTGCCGGTCTGCATCGCGAAGACCCACCTGTCGATCTCGTCGGACCCGAAGCTGCTCGGTGCCCCCACGGGCTGGCGGATGCCGGTGCGCGAGGTCCGCGCGTCGGTCGGCGCCGGGTTCGTCTACCCGATCTGCGGGGACATGCGGACGATGCCGGGCCTGGGCAAGCAGCCCGCCGCGCACTCGATCGACGTCAAGCCCGACGGGACGATCGTGGGGCTGTTCTAGGTGGCCCCGGGGCAGCCCCGGCCGCTGGGCGAGGTGCCGGTCGCGACGCTCGGCGAGGCGCTCGCGGCGAAGGGGCCCGGCCCGGCGGCCGGGTCGACCGCCGCGATCACCGCGGCGCTGGCCGCCGGCCTCGCGGGCAAGGTCGCCAAGGCGGCGGCGCGCACCGACCCGGCCGCCCTCGACCTCTCGCACGAGCTCGACGGCCTGCGCGGCCGCGCGCTCGGGCTGGCCGACGACGACGTCGCCGCCTTCGCCGGGTTCCTCGCGGCGCGCACGGCCCCCGGGGGCGACGCGGGGGCGACCGAGGCGATCGTGCAGGTGCCGCTCGACGTGCTGGGGCTCGCGGTGCGGGTCACCGAGATCGCGGCGGCCCTCGCCGAGCACGGCCCGGACGCGCTCTCCGGCGACGCGGTGACCGCCGCCCTGCTCGCGGCGGGCGCCGCCGAGTCGGCCTCCGCGCTGGTCGGGATCAACATCGCCGACGGGCCCGACGCGTGGGCCGACCCGCGCGTCGAGGACGCCGAGGAGCGCGCCGGCGAGGCCCGGCGGCTGGCGGAGCGGGCGGCGTTCTAGGTGGCCTCCGGCCAGGTGAGCAGAAAAGGTCGCCATGGCGACCGTTAGTGCTCACGTGCGCAGCACCCGGGGCGGTCTCGTCGAGTCCGTCCACGAGGTCGCGCTCGTCGTCCTGCGCCCCGACGGCACGCCCTTCCTGACGGCGGGTGACCCGGCCGCGCCGGTCTACGGCCGCTCCTCGCTCAAGCCGGCCCAGACGGTCGCGGTGCTCCGCTCGGGCGCCGACCTCACCGACGACGAGGTCGCCATCGCCGGCGCCTCGCACAGCGGCGAGCCGGTCCACCTCGCCGCGGTGACCGCGCTGCTCGCCCGCCACGGCCTGACGCCGGACCACCTGGGCTGCGTGCCCGACCTGCCGCTGGGCACCGCCGCGATGCGGGCGTACCTCGCCGCCGGGCACGGGCCGACGCCGCTGGCGATGAACTGCTCCGGCAAGCACGCCGCGATGCTCGTGGCGGCCGGCGGGGATCCGGACTACCTCGAGCCGGAGCACCCGCTGCAGGTCGCGTGCCGGACCGCGGTCGACGAGCTCGCCGGGCCGGTGCTCGGCGCGAGCGTCGACGGCTGCGGGGCCCCGGCGTTCGTGACGCCGCTCGCGGGACTCGCCCGGCTCGCGCACGGGCTGGCCCGCCCCACCGACCCGGCACTCGCCCGGGTCGCCGCCGCGATGCGCGCCCGCCCGGACCTCGTGGCGGGCACCGACCGGCTCGACACCGTGCTCATGACCGCCCTGCCCGGCAGCGTCGCGAAGTCGGGCGCGGAGGGCGTCCTCGTCGCGGCCCTCCCGGACGGCACCGCGGTCGCGGCGAAGGTGGCCGACGGGGCCGGCCGGGCCCTCGGACCGGTCCTGCTCGCCGTCCTCGACGCGGTCGGCCTCGCCGTGCCCGCCGCGCTGCGCGCGGTGGCCGCGCCCCCCGTCGTCGGGAAGGGGCGACCGGTCGGGGAGCTGACGGCGAGCCTGCCGCGCCCCGCGGACGGGTGATGTCCTCAAACGTGTCGGCAGCCCGCGGGTCCTGATGTCGGGTTGGTGTGGGAGCCTGGCGCGACCGTCCTGAGACCCCTCCCGAGCCCGAGGAGCCGCCGTGCCCGTCTGCCTGATCGTGGCGCCGGATGCCGCCACCCGGGAGCGGGTCGCCCGGGGGGTGGACGCCGGGTTCGACCTGGTGTGCGGGGTCGGGCCGGACGAGGAGCTGGCCGCCGTCCTGGAGCGGGAGCGCCCCGATCTCGTGCTGGTCGCCGCCGACACCCAGGGCCCCGACACCCGGGAAGCGGACTGGATCGGCGTGCTCGACACCGTGCGCACCACCGCACCCGACGTCGCCGTCCTCGTCGTCGGCGGCCCCGCCGACGAACCCCGCGTGGCGGGCCTGGCCCTGGAGCGGGGGGCCAAGGGCTTCCTGCGTGCGGGCGAGGAGACCGGGCCCCGGCCGTTCAGTGCCCGCGGCCGCCGCCCCACCACCACCGAGCTGTCCCGCCGGGAGCTCGACGTGCTGCTGGGGATGTGCGACGGGCTGTCGAACTCCGAGATCGCCGAATCGCTGTCGCTGGCCGAGGACACCGTGAAGACCCACGCCCGCCGGCTGTTCCGCAAGCTCGGCGCCGGGGACCGCGCCGACGCGGTGGCCCGCGGGTTCCGGCAGGGCATCCTGCACTGAGCCACGTGACGTCCGTGTCGTTGACCCCGGCCCGCGGGTGTGGTCGGCTCAGCGGTCGACGGACGCGGAGGAAGCCGGTGTGAATCCGGCGCGGTCCCGCCACTGTCACCGGGGAGCGGACCCCACGCATGGCCACGGTCGGGCAACCGGCGGGAAGGCCGGGGCGAGTGTCGATCCGGGAGCCAGGAGACTCCGGCCGTCGTGAGGTGCCACAGCACGCCGACGGCTCCCCCTCGGGGTCGCCGGCCGATCGGGCGAGGAACCCGAGGAAGGCCTGCCTGCGATGACGCATGCCCCCCGACCGCGATCGGACCGCCCCGGCGGCCCCCCGCGGCACCTGCGCCGCCACGCCGTCTGCCCCCGTCCGGCCACCTGGCGGACCCGTGCCTCCGACGAGCTCCGCGCGGCCCTGGCGCTCGCGTGCCTCGGTGACGCCGCGACCGTGCCGTTCGACCTGCTCGGGTCGGGGCCGGTCCGCTCCCGGGCCGACCTCACGGCGCGGATCGACACGCTGACCGCCGCCCTGCTCGAGCGGATGGACGCCGAGGGCTGGGACCCGGGCGCGGCTCCGCGCGCGGTGACCTCCGTCCTGGCCGCGTCGGTGCCCGCGGCGGAGGCGGCCCTGCTGCGGGCCGCCGCCGGCGCGCGCCAGGGCGAGATGCGGTGACGGCGCTCCTCCCCAGCGAGTCAGCTCCCGCCGACGACCCGCACGACCTCGCCCACCACGGCGACGCCGAGGTCGGCGACGGCCTGGTCGACCTCGCGGTCAACGTCCGCGCCGACACCCCGCCGGCGTGGCTGACGGAGCGGCTCGCCGCGTCCCTGTCCGGGCTCGCCGCCTACCCCGACGCCACGGCGGCGCGGGCGGCGGTGGCGGGCGCCCACGGCCGTGACCCGGCCGAGGTCTGGCCCGTGGCGGGCGCCGCGGAGGCGTTCGTGCTGCTCGCGCGGGCCCTGCGGCCCGCGCGACCCGTCGTCGTGCACCCGCAGTTCACCGAGCCCGAGGCCGCGCTGCGGGCCGCCGGGCACGTCGTGGAGCGGGTGGTGCTGGGCGGCGACCTGACGCTGCACCCGGGCGACGTGCCCGAGGCGGCCGACCTCGTCGTCGTCGGGAACCCGACCAACCCCACCTCCGTGCTGCACCCCGCGGCGACCCTCGCCGCGCTCGCCCGGCCGGGGCGGGTGCTGGTCGTCGACGAGGCCTTCGCCGACACCGTGCCCGGCGAGCCGGAGTCGCTGGCCGGGCGCACCGACCTGCCCGGGCTCGTCGTGCTGCGCAGCCTGACCAAGACGTGGGGCCTCGCCGGGCTGCGCGTCGGCTACGTCCTGGCGCCGGCGAATCTCGTGACCCGGCTCGCGGCGGCCGCCCCGCCGTGGTCGGTCTCGACGCCCGCGCTGGTCGCGATGCAGGCCTGCACGACGACGGCCGCGCGCGCCGAGGCCGACCGGGCGGCGGTCGCGCTGCGGGGCGACCGGGAGCACCTGCTCGTCGCGCTCCGGCGTCTCGACGGCGTGGAGGTGCGCGGCTCCGACCCGGCGTCGAGCTTCCTGCTGCTGCGCGTCCCGGGCCGGACCGACGTGCGGGCCCGGCTCCGCGACCGCGGGTGGGCCGTGCGGCGCGGGGACACGTTCCCGGGTCTGGACGGGGAGCACCTGCGCGTGGCCGTCCGGGACCGGACGACCATGGACGCGTTCGTCGACGTCCTGCGGGAGGTGCTGTGAGTGAGCGTGCTGGAACCCGGTGACCGGGAGGCGTTGTACCGGGTGCTGTCGGCCCGGCGGGACGTGCGGGACGGCTTCACCGCCGAGCCGGTCGACGACGCGGCACTGCGCCGGGTCCTCGCCGCCGCGCACACCGCGCCGAGCGTCGGGTTCTCCCAGCCGTGGGACTTCCTCGTGCTGCGGGACCCGGCGGTCCGGGGCGAGCTCGCCGACCTCGCGGGCGCCCAGCGGACCGCGTTCGCGGCGTCGCTGCCGGCCGCCCGGGCCCGGGCGTTCGCGGGCCTGAAGGTCGAGGCGATCCGGGAGGCGCCGCTCGGCGTCGTCGTGACGTGCGACCCCACCCGGGGCGGCCGGCACGTCCTCGGCCGGGCGACCCAGCCGCGGATGGCCGCACACTCCGTCGCCGGCGCGGTGCAGAACCTGTGGCTCGCGGCGCGGGCCGAGGGGCTCGGCGTCGGGTGGGTGTCGTTCTTCCGCGAGCGGGAGTTGGCCGCGCTGCTCGGCGAGCGCGTCGGCCTGCCGCAGCACCTCGAGATCGTCGCGTACCTGTGCGTCGGCCACGTGACCGCGTTCGCCGACGCGCCCGAGCTGGAGAGCGCCGGCTGGGCCCGGCGCCGACCCCTGGAGTGGGCCGTGCACGAGGACACGTGGGGCACGCATCCCGGCGGGGACGCGCTGGACGACGCGCTGGCGGCCTGTGCCTCGCTCGACCTGGCCGAGGGCGAGGCCGCGGCCCGCGAGCGGCTGACGCGGATGACGGTGCCGCCGGGGGCGCTCGGGCAGGTCGCCGAGGTGGGGGTGCGGCTCGCCGGACTGGCCGGGTCGTGCCCGCCGCCGGTGCCCGAACCCGCCGTCGTCGCGGTGTTCGCCGGCGACCACGGGGTGCACGCCCAGGGCGTGACGCCGTGGCCGCAGGAGGTGACCCACCAGATGGTGGCGAACTTCCTCGCGGGCGGGGCGGCCGTGAACGCGTTCGCGACCCAGGTCGGCGCCGAGGTCGTGGTGGTCGACGTCGGGGTCGCCGCGACGATCGACCCGGCGCCCGGGCTGCTGCCCCGGAAGGTCGCCCGCGGGACCGCCGACATGACCGTCGGCCCGGCCATGACCCGCTCCGAGGCCCGCGCGGCGGTCGTCGCCGGGATCGAGGTGGCGCGCGACCTCGTCGCCGCGGGCAACCGGCTGCTCGTCACCGGCGACATGGGCATCGCGAACACCACCGCCTCGGCCGCGCTCGTGGCGGCGTTCACCGGGACCTCGCCGGAGGTCGTCACCGGGCGCGGCACCGGGATCGACGACGTCACGCTGGCCCGCAAGGCGGCGGTGATCCGCACGGCCCTGGGGCGGCACGGCCTGCTCCCCGGCTCTCCGCGCGAGGGGAACCCTCACACCACAAGAGCGCTCGGATCCTCCCCTCACGCCGCGGCGGACGACCCGCTCGGCGCCCTGGCGGCCGTCGGCGGGTTGGAGATCGCCGGGATCGCCGGGCTGCTGCTGGGTGGCGCGGCGCTGCGCACCCCCGTCGTCGTCGACGGCGTGGTGGCCGGGGCGGCGGCGCTGGTCGCGGACGCGCTCGCCCCGAATGCGTCACAGGCGTGGCTGGCGGGCCACCGTTCCGTGGAGCCTGCCCATACCCTGGCGCTGACCCACCTGGGGCTCGAGCCGCTGCTCGACCTCGGGCTGCGGGTCGGCGAAGGGACCGGGGCCCTCCTGGCGGCTCCGTTGGTCGCCGCCGCGGCGCGGGCGCTCGCCGAGGTCGCCACCTTCGACAGCGCCGGGGTCGCCGAGAAGACCGAGGAGATTCGTCAGTGAGCACGCTCTATCCCGTCGGACTCGACCTGGCCGGTCGCCGCGTCGTCGTCGTGGGCGGCGGCTCGGTGGCCCAGCGCCGTGTCGCGGGGCTGCTCGAGGTGGGAGCGGACGTCCACGTCGTGAGCCCCGCCGTCACCACCGCGCTGGAGGCGCTCGCCGACTCGCGGGAGATCGTCTGGGAGCAGCGGACGTACGCGGCGGGTGACCTCGACACCGCCTGGTACTGCGTCGCGGCCACCGACGTTCCCGAGGTCAACGCGGCCGTGGCCGCCGAGGCCGAGGGCGGCCGGGTGTTCTGCGTGCGGGCGGACAGCGCGGAGGAGGGCACGGCCGTCACCCCGGCGGTCGGGCGCTACGACGACGTCACGGTCGGGGTGATCGGCGGCGGCGACCCGCGGCGCGCGGCGGGCGTGCGGGACGGCGTCGTCGAGGCGCTGCGGAGCGGCACCCTCGCCGACCGGCGTCACCGGGGCGACCGGAACCCCGGGGTCACGCTCGTCGGCGGCGGCCCGGGCGACGCCGGGCTCATCACGGTCCGCGGCCGCCAGGCACTCGCGCAGGCCGACGTGGTGGTGACCGACCGGCTCGCCCCGCAGGCGCTGCTCGACGAGCTGCCGCCCGACGTCACCGTCATCGACGCCTCCAAGCTGCCCCGCGGGCGCTACATGAGCCAGGACACGATCAACGCGGTGCTGGTCGACGAGGCGCTGGCCGGGAACCGGGTGGTCCGGCTCAAGGGCGGCGACCCGTTCGTTTTCGGCCGCGGCTACGAGGAGATCCAGGCGTGCGCCGCCGCGGGCGTCACGGTCGACGTGGTCCCGGGTGTCACCAGCGCGATCTCGGTGCCCGCGTTCGCCGGCATCCCGGTGACCCACCGCGGGATCACCCACGAGTTCGTCGTCGTCTCCGGGCACCTGCCCCCGGGCCACGAGCAGTCGCTCGTCGACTGGGACGCGCTCGGCCGCCTCACCGGCACCGTCGTGCTGCTCATGGCCGTGGAGAACCTCCCGCACATCGCCGAGGCGCTCGTCGCGGGCGGCCGCGACCCGGAGACCCCGGCGATCGCGATCCAGGAGGGCGGCCTGCCGGGCGAGGCGACGGTGCGCGCGCCGCTCGCGAAGCTGCCCTCGGCCATCGTCGACGCCGGGCTGCGCCCGCCGGCCGTCGTCGTGATCGGCCCCGTCGCCGACCCGTCGGCGTTCCCGCCGCCCTGACCGCCGGAGGAGAGCCCTAGACCGTATGGAGGCCCGGCGCCTCGCTCGTAAGTTGGCGCGGGTCACCGTCGTGAGGTGGCGGTGCCGCATTTACGGGAGGCGCCGGTGCTGGGTGAGGGTACGTGGGTCGGGTTGGACGTTCACGCTAGATCGGTCGTGGCGTGCGCGATCGACGAGGGCGCTGCGGAGATCCGTACGCAGCGGATCGGGGCGCGGACCGGGCAGATCGTGGACTGGGTGCTCGCGCAGCCCGGCCCGGTCGCGGCCTGCTACGAGGCCGGGCCGACCGGGTTCGGGCTGGCGCGGGCGCTGCGGGCGGCCGGGGTGGCCTGCGAGGTCGTGGCGCCCTCGAAGATCGAGCGCCCGGCCGGAGACAAGGTCAAGACCGACCGCCGCGACGCCGAGCGGCTCGCCCGGCTGTTGCGCATCGGTGAGGTACCCGGGGTGCGGGTCCCGACCGAGTCCGAGGAAGCCGCGCGGGATCTGGTGCGGGCCCGTGAGGACTGCCGCGGTGATCTGATGCGGGCCCGACATCGGCTCTCGAAGTTGCTGCTGCGCCAGGGTCTGGTCTGGGACAACACCGCGTGGACCGCCGCGCACGAGGTCTGGCTGCGCAGCCACCACTTCGAGCGCCGCGGAGTCCAGCTCGCCTTCGACGAAGCCCTCGATGCGGTGTTCACCGTTCATGCCCGCCGCGATCGGCTCGATGCCGCGATCACCGAGATGGCCACCAGCGATCCAGTGCTGGCTGGACCGGTGGGGCGGCTGCGGTGCCTGCGCGGGGTCTCGACGTTGACCGCGACCGGGCTCTGCGTCGAGGTCGCCGACTGGCACCGATTCACCGGGTCCACCATCGGTTCCTACCTCGGACTGGTGCCCTCGGAGTTCTCCTCCGGCGCCCGACGGGTCCAGGGCGGGATCACCAAGACCGGGAACTCCCATGCCCGTCGCCTGCTGGTCGAGTCGGCCTGGCACCACCGCCGTCCACTGCGCTCGAGCCGGGAACGAGCCCGACGTGCCGACGGGCAACC
>NZ_KB903220.1 GCF_000379625.1 Actinomycetospora chiangmaiensis DSM 45062
GCGCGGGTGCTCGCGGCGCAGCCCGGCGATCTCGGCCTCGACCGCCGCCGGGGTCCGCGACGGGCTGCGGTGCGGGCGCCGTGACCGGTCCGCCAGCCCNGCCACCCCGGCCTCGTCGAACCGCCGCCGCCACCCGTACACCGTCTGCCGGGACACCCCGTAGCGGTCGGCGACCTCCGCCACCGGCGCCCCGTCCCGGACCTCCAAAACCGCCCGGTACCGCCGCTCGACCCACTAGTCGGCGCCCTCACCCACCCGATCTCCTCCCGCTCGAACAGAGCGCGGAAGCAAGATCATCCGGAGGGAAGGGTGTCAAGCATCTCCTGATGCCAGAGTGTCAACCAGGTCCTGAGACGCCACACATCACTGGCTCTTGCTGGCAGAATTCGAGGACCGCGCGAAGCGTGCTCTACGTCTTTTCACTGCCGCCTCGACTACTAGGGCTGCCTCCGAAGCCGACTCGTGCTCCCAAACGCGGATAACCACCCATCCTGCAGATTCTAGCTGGTTGTCCGTGTCACGATCGCGCTTCACGTTTGAGGCAATTTTCGATGTCCAGTATTCGGAGTTGGCGTGCGTGCGTCTTCGTCCGTGAACTGGACAACCGTGCCAAAAGCAGCCGTCGACGAATACGGCCACACGGGATGGGCCGAAGACGATGTCAGCTCTCCGCCGTAGTGACTTTATCGGCGACACGTCTACTCGATACCTCAGTCCAATAGCATGCAACACTCTCCGAAGAGCTAATTCAGGACCCGTATCCCGTGTGGGTTGTCGTTGCATGCGACGTCGAACGTCCGCAGAACTAGCCCAGGAATTTGACTGTCCCCCCTGGGGGTAACGTATGGCGGACGCAGGACGACCGGCACTATTCACTGTAAAGCTAATGCCGTGTAGTTGGGGTCAGGCGCGGCAGGCCAAGCTGGTGGGCGTCGCGGTGCGCCTGTGCCATACGCACTAGGCGTGGCCTGCTTCCTCGCAGGCTGACATACGCCTCGCCCACTCCAAGACTGCGGATCTGGTCTGTCAGGCGAGGGTTGTCCGGCTCGAGTTTGCGAGCTGCCATCGTCGCCACTGTTGCATCTGGCAGGCCAAAGCAGATTTTGGTTTGAGCATTCGCTGCCACCACTTCTGGCAGATCGAGTGGTTGCTGCGTCGCTAGGACGACGGCGAGGCCCTTCGAGCGACCCTCGCGAATCATCGTCTGCAGCGCTCTGAAATCTTTCACTCGATGGGCTTCGTCCACCACAGCCACATATCGCACCGTGTTGGGGACTGGCGGAAGGTCCTGCACCTTCAGCAAGAGTGCGGACAAGATGAAGCCGGCCGCTAAGATCGTGGTCTGCCCGTTACCTGGGATGTGGGACAACCCAAAGACGACGTTCCGGTCAATCACGTCTCCAAGCGGCGGACCAGCGCGGAACAATTCGTAGTGGGTAAGGTCCCCTAGTACACCTGCCAAGTCGTCGTCAAGACGATCGTCCAGAGTCAGCAAGGTTGGCCATCGGTCCTCAGTCCTTGCCGTCTGGTAAGCGGAGCGCAACGCCGACACGAGCTTCTGCCGTTGCCGAACGCCCATCCGAGTAAACGAGCGGGTGGCTTCGTCGACCGTGTCGCGAAGCGCAATGATCGCCGTCTCAACAGCGCGGTCTGAGTCTGATTCGAGTGCTAGCGGATTGTACGGAGCTCCCGTATTCCAGAGGTCGAGGAACTCGGCCTCCGCAAACGAGGGAAAACCCGCGTCGTCACTATAATCATTCTTGAAATCCGCAATACCGAACTTGCTTCCGCTCAGATGAGACAGCTGGCCCAGTAGACTCATCACGAACTGAGTCTTGCCCATTCCAGAGGATCCCCAAATCTCCGCGTGACCGTTCTGCAGGACGTCCTGCCCTGGTCCTGCGGGATGCCATCGGATCTCCTCGCCTGTGGTGGCGTCCCAACCGAGAACTGGAGCTGCGAAACCGGCGACGTCGATTGTGCGGTCGGAGCCCACCTGACCGTCTTCTGGTCTCGGAGAGCCGAGGTCGGCGGCGTTAGTAGATGGGTCGTCGGGGACGGGCTCTGCGTCGGCCTGGGCCACTACTTCGATTACTGCATTACCGGCGTGGACCGTCTCTTCCGGGCGGTCTATTTCCGGAGCACTTGAGGAACCTCCATCAAAGATACGACTTTCCGTCTCCCTGCCATTCGTCTCGGCAGGATCAACTGCGGCTGCTTCCGGCTGTTTCCGTGCCTCTGGCCTCCGTTTGGTACGCCCGCCTTGCAGCGGCGCCGAGGTCGCTTCCACTGTACGGAGCGTCGTCAGGTTAGCGTGCGTCGCTTGCTCGAGGAGTGACTGCGTGAGTTGAACGTTCTGGAGGACTACGGGCACGATGTCGCCCGCGACCTGCTGCGGGTAGTGCCTGCTCGATGGCTCCAAGTGTGGCCCAAAGACCAGACCAATCCCTGCCCACTCAAGAGTACCGTTACCGCGCCGGAATGCCTCAAGCGCCGCAATTTCGCGCTTATCGAGCCGAAAGCGCGACTCGCGGGCGACGGCGTAAGCCGCTTCCGTTATCCGATTGAGCCATAGGCGACTATAAACCGAGCCCGCCTCGGGATACGCAGCCCAGCGTGTAGCGGCTAAGGTCTGCTGCAGTTGGTCGAGGGCTCCACTCCCTGCGTCTGTTTCGTCGCTCCGCCGAGCTTTAACCTCGATAACAGCGACATGAACACCACATTCTTCGCTGTCGAGGGCTAGGGCGAGCAGGTCCCCCCTCTTACCTGGGAACCAGTGACGATATTCGTCGAGGCCTACAAGAAGGACCCTGCAGCCAGGGGGCAGGGGCCACGGCGTGGCAGTTGTCGCGAGTAGGCTAAATGCGACCACGTGGCCAACAAGTTCGTTGATTCCCGCGCCGGTAGTGGCGGCCTGGAGGGCCAGAATCCCGTAGCCCTGGCTCGCTACCTTGCGGATATCCGTCCCAACGTTCAAGGCTATGGCCGGGTCCGCGACTATCCCAGCGGTGCGCAAACTCCTGCCAATAGCGCGATCCGCCGGTCCTCCCGATTTCTGGCTTAGGACAAGGGACAGCGGGCTGTCGCCTCCAAGGCGCTTCTCCTGGTGCAGAATTGCTATCTCGTCTCCGAGGGCCTGCTCCAGACTGTCACGTGTTGCATAGCGGTCAAGTGTGGCAATCCATAACGCAAGATCATGTAGTTGTTGCAGCTGCTCCCGGATGTCGAGCGTGCCTGTACGAACCTCGGGTACTCGGATGCGATCGCCCGGCTCCGGCCAACCCTCGTCGACCGCGTTCTGCAACTTCAACCACGTCTGCGCGCGACCGGTGGCTCCCGGGGGCATTAGAAGTGTTCGCCGCTCCTGACGGGCGCGCTGCCACGTGCGAGGAGCGAATAGCACTTCGTCGTCGTCGGACGGGGGGTCGACTTCCGGGGACTCAACCTGTAGCCGATTACCGCCCTCGGTTAGGCCGGTGACTAAGGCGAGGTGGGCAGCCGGAGCCTCGCTACCTTGGGGGCGGATCAATTGCGCCGCCTCGTCCAAGCTGTCGACGTAGCGAAGCTCCAGAGTGTGCCGTCGCCCACGAAGCTCATCGTCCGCCCAGTGGAGCGTCTCCCACCGAGGCCGGTCGTCGTGCGAGCTACCGATACAAAAGATCTCGACCTTGCCGAGCACGGCTCGTCCAACTTTGCGGCCGAGCATCTGCACTGTCCGGTGCACAAGAAGGTCTGCGGCACCCGGTCCCCAGGTGAGGCACTTCAAGTGTCCCGCGGCTTCCGGCTGGAGAGCCAGGAGCCGCCCGAGGACACCCTCCAAAGCGGAACCCGCGTGACCACCGTCGTCGGAGGGAGAGCTTCCACCGTATAGGCTCCAGACCCTACCTTCGTTACTAGGCAATAGGGCGCGATCGCGAGTGCGCAGGCGGAGAAACGGTGGATAGTGGGCGGCGGTTGTGCGGGCGATTCCACCGACTGTCGCGACGACAGGACGGAGCACTTCCGACTCCGGCTCCTCGGCGTCGACAAGCATCCGGCGCAGCGCGTCGTGATATTGGCCGAGCCACTCGGCCTTCAGCGGAGCCAGCGGAGTTAGAGCGACACCTTGGTCGGGCATTGGACCGACGACTGCACCTGCGAGGGTGAGCTGTTCCGAATCGTCGTCTCTCCTCGCCTTCTCCCGATCGTTACAAGCTTCCTCCCAGACCGCGCACCAGGATTGCAAGCGCGCTGAGTCAAGGCCATGCTCCAGCAGATTCCGCGCAAGTGCGTTGAGCTGCTGAGCCACGGGCAGGAGCTCCGTAGGCGGGACTATCCCCGTTGGCGCGTCCGCGTCAGAGCCGGTGCAGAACGTTGCGAGACTAGGTTCTGATCGCATTGCGAGCGTAAGAGTGGGGCTTTCAGCAAAGAGCATTGCGGCCCGAAGAGTGGCAACGTCGTCTAGGTCGGGTCGCCAGTCCACCTGCACAGTATTGCCGTCGCCCTCACCGTAGACGCGGAGCTGCAGCGGAGGGAGATCGGATCGACTGAGGTCAGCATTGACAAATGCGTCTTGATCAATGTTCGTGTCGGCTGGCTGCAGAAGGAGCCCATCTATTTCTCCGCCTGTCTGGTTCCACTTTCTTAGCAATGCGCCCAGTCGCAACCGAGCGCAGGCGAGCGTCACCTGCTGACCTGCACTGCTGCGCGTCGGGCGGGCGGGAGGAGACGATAGAGTAGGAGAAAGAACTTGCACTCGTTGAATGAAAGTTCCACCAAGTTGCTGAGCTGCTCTTGCCAGCGCAGCCTCGGGGCACGATGGCCGACTTCCGTCGACGGACTTGTCTCGGAGGAGACGTTCAAGAGCGCCACGGGTCTTCTTTGAGAAAAGCTTTTGTTCTTGTCCGTCGTCCAAGTCGCAGAACGACTGGGCGGCTTCGCGCTGACGTGGACCCCGACGGAGGTCCTCCGTCTGAGCCACGTAACTGTCCCAGGGGAGCGCTGCAGCTTGGCTTGCCGATGATAGACGGTTGCGGTAGTCGGCAACCTCTGTAGCTACTGCAGCAGGAAGCTTCAAATTCCGCTGCTCGAAGATTTCGCGAGCCTCATCGAATTGAAGTGTTTCCAGAAGGCGGTCGTCCCCAGCCTGGAGAAGCGCCATAACTCGATTAGCCTCGACGGTGGCGGCGTCGCCCTGACGCAACGCCGGTCTACGAGCCAGCACGCGTTCAGTTCGTCGGCGTAGTTCGGCGTAAGCGACGGGCCGCAAAACGTCCTCGCTGGTGCGCTGACGCGCGAGATTTAAATTATCGATTATGCGGTCACTGTCAACTCGTTCTCCCGTCGAGTGATCTGCGTACGCGCCTAGGAATGTTAGAGCCTTTAACGGGTCGGTGCCGGCCGCGACCCTATCAAAGTAGGAGGCCACCGACGCTGCCCCTGGACGGCGAGCGGAACCCAAGTTAAGCAGAGCATCCCGGACCGCTCGCACCGGACCGTCGAGCGCAACGGGCGGCTTTTGCTTTGCTAGCACAGCCAGACCCTCGGCGCTTTCAAGCAGGACGCTGGGGGAGATGGACTCGAATAGAGTGAGGGACTGCCGGTCCGGCACCTGCTGACCTTCACACAGGACAAGCACAACGCCAAATTCCCCATTCCGACCGCGCCGGTTGCGAAGCTCCGTCCCTGACGCGCCAACGAGTGCGTACTGTCCGAACCGCTCTGGGGCGTCGGAGACGATAGCTAATGGAGGAAGGCCCGAGTCCCAGTCGTTCGCCATTCCTTCTGCAAGATCGGTTGACACACCCTCGATCAAAATGAAGCGGGAACTGCCGCTCATACGCTTGATATGATCGGCAAGGCCGGAACCAAGTCTGGTGCTCATACACGCACCTCCCGGCCGCTCCACGCTGCGCGCTCCCCAACTACCGTTGTGCGGTCCGAGAGTCCAAGCGCGAGCCCCGCCTCAGACATCATGCGCTCCGCTCGACGGGCGTTGCGCTCCAACGCCGCGCCATCAAGTTGGCCGGCCAAGCTGGTGTGAGCGGCCGCTTCCTGATTGATGACGAACCCCCATTCATCACGGACAGCTGCGAAGAATTCTCGGCTCGACATAGGCATCCTCGTCGACAGAGCTCCCACAAGGGCCCCGAGAAGGTCTGGAGTAGCCGTGAGGTAACGGTAACGTGTTCCTGCGATCAAGCCGATTGATTCAAAGAGGACTCGAAAGCCGTCTTCCGAGCGCCCATAGTTAGCGTTCTCGACAGCGGTTCGAGCTAACGTGAGATAATTCTCTTCGACTGAGGGATGCGTCATTCGCCGGAGTTGATGGCTGACATCTTGCAGCGCGTCTGCGACGGAGCCCTTCCTCATCTCAAAGTCGCCTTCCCACTCCTTGTGGCCTTGCAGTCCGAGCTCGCGCATACGACGCCCAAGAGTTGATACTGTCGCTTCCGCCAGCCGGATCCTGGCCCTGCGAAACGAATCTTCGGATTGCTGGCGGACCGGATCTTGGGCTCGGGCGTCGTCGCCGAAGCTCAGTAAGAGGAAGCGATCAGCCGCGGGGGTTTGGGTAATGCTCCATGCCGTTTTTAACACGTGAATCGCTAATGCGAGTGCGAGAGCGGTCCGGAGTTGCCACAACTTTTCTGGGCCGCTCGCAGACCCCTGTCCCATCACTCCGTCCGCGTGTAGGCACACCTGCGTTTCTAGGTCTCGCAGGCGAGAGTCACGGGCTTGTTCCCAGGCGTTTTTCTCATCTGACTCAACCATGGCGAAATGCTGCCTCGGAAGCGCTGCTTCGAGTTGTTCGCTGATCTTGGCTAGAGGACTTGGCGTCTTGAGAGCTTGCTGAATTGCGTCAACTGCCCGTAAGCCGTGGGGGCGAACCATCACATTTCCCGCGTCCGCAAGCATCCGGGCGAGAGTTATCCCGCTTCCACGCATGTAGACCTTGCGGACAGACCAGTCGTGCCGGCTCGGGCTTGCCTTCCGCGCGTCATACCAGAGCAAGGACTCGTGGAACGGTCGAAGTAGCCAAGCACCACGCTGGCCGCGCTGTGTATCCGGGTCCACCAGGCCCATCAAGGTCTGTTGGGCAAGCTGCAAGTGCGCAGAGCCCCGAATTTGGCTACCAGTTGAAAGTAGCTCGCCGTAGCGGGACGGCGAGGTGTCCTCGTCGCCTACCCGGCCTTTGTCTTTTCCGTACAAGAAGTTCTGTTCAAGCGCAAGACTTCGGACTGCGAAGAGTTGTCTCTTGGGACTCTTCAGATCCTCGACGCTTGGAGCTGTGTAATTGTTCTGCACTAGGGTCAACAACGTCTCAGCGCACAACTGCGAGGCACGTTCATCGCGGTCGGGATCTAGCCCAAACAGATCGACCGCTATCTGACGAGGAGCCAGTCTCCTCGATCCAGGCGCCATTACTCAGTACCGCCGGATGTGAAGTGAGGAAGAGCGACGTTGACGAGAGTCGGTGGCAAGGCTTTGGGATTCGCGACCCGCAACCCACCGTCAGGCTCAAAGGTGGACGCTAGGGTGCCGTAGAAGGCCCGTAGATCATTCATCTCAGCCACTCCTTGCCCAACAGGACCTTGGTATTCGGCCGCTTCGCAGATCGCCTCGTACATCCGAGGTTTGATCCTCAGGAGGTGGGTAGGATTATCGTCAACAATAAGTTCGACCTCTATGTGATCAACGTCTAGTAGATCCTCGACGAGGCCTTGGTCGGGGGTGGAAAGTGAGAGTCTGTTCAAAGAAATTTGACTGTGTACGAGAGACGGGCTCGCAGGCCGGAACGATCCCGGGTCTCGAGCGAACAAGCAGGCCGGGTCGGGCACGATCAAGCCCTCATCTGCACTCGAGAACCCAGTCACAAGGAAGTTGAGACCCCGGGCCATTTGCCTGACGGTGAGAACCGTATCCCGCCCTGCTGCGACGTCGTGTGCTAGGGCAATGAGTTCGGCGGTATGGCGATAGTCCAGCAGCCTGCGCGCCACAGCGGTTGGACCGCCGATGGGGTCTACGCCTTCGAAGAAGACCCTCTGTCGCCAGAGCACTTGGCCGGCGGCGTCGTTGTTGCGACCACCGACGAGGGCGTCTAGACCGTCCTCGACGCGAGTGGGATCTTCGTCAGTGCTTACCATTTCTCCGAGCGCATGGAATGTCATTGCACCCTGCAAAGTAGACACCCTATCAAGGGCCGACACGGTGCCTGCTAGTGCGACGTCTTGGTCGTCGCCGTCCGCAGCCCGAGCGCGGACTTGGGGATTTCCAGCGAGCCCGCGGATGAGGCTGGGGGCTCCGGTGCTGTCGCGAAGCCATCCGTCGATCTCTAGATCGCTGACCTCTCCTAGGCCGGCCGACCGTAGTCCGACGAGGAGGGGAGACCTTTCCAGCACGTGATCCGGAAGGCCGCCACCCACGAGGCGCGTGTAGTAGGCCTCGCTGGCGGTAAATGCCTCTGGTCCAATATCGCGGAATCTATTCTTAGTTTCGTGGCACGTATGTCCACCGACCACTGCCCACGACAGGATCGCGAGGACTTCGCGGAGAGTTGGGACCGCATCACCCGAGGCCAGACGAAGGAGCGTTCTTACTTGCTCCTGTACGACGGGGCTGCGCAATTTTTCGGCGTTGCTGCGCATGGGGCATGCACCCGAGTCGAAAGGGCATCCGTCACAACCACGCCACAGGTCGTCCCTAAAGAGGTATTCCAGAATGCTTTGCCAAAACCCGTCTGCGGTTGGGCGCTGACGGTTTACGTTGACAAAGGTGACGGCGGGAACGTCGTGGTGGGAAGCGCCATGCCTCAGGGCAAGATCAAGGCTAGCTAGCAGACCTGGCTCGTGAAGTCCCTCGAGGGTGTCTCGTAAGACGCCTTCGTTTGCGCACACCAACGCTTGCCCCGTGAGCGATTTTGTTAGGGCAGATGCCATTGCGTCCTCGCGGGCGCGTGGATCGGGGAGGCCGGACAGATCCTTCACCACCCACTTGTCCGCGGCCACCTCTGAGAGCTGGTCATTGCTTGGTAGCGTAGTGTTGAGCGTTTCGCAGAAAGCCTCTGCGACGGCCGTCTTGCCCGTGCCCGCATTGCCCGTCAGGACCACGACTCCGCTCGGTCCGTTAGAAGTCCACGAGGCGATCCAAGTAGCGAGTTTTGACCGAGCGTCGTCTCCCAAGATGGAGCTCGCGTACGTTGCGTGTTCGCGATATGCCCCAGCTTGATCAGCAGAGAAGACGGAGAGTGTGCGGAGGGCGACGACTGCTTCGAGCTCCTGAGGTGGGTTCATACGCTCAGCGCCAGCTGCTGGCCGAGAGGCCGGCGCTGACCCTCCTTCCGAGCAGTAATTAGTTCGCGTGCACTCCTCGGAGGGACACCAGCTTCAGCGAGTCGCGTGGCCAGAGCGCCTACGATGACCTCAGCAGCGGGGGGTGGGACGGCGTTCCCAACCTGGCGCCGGACTCTCGGGTAGGCGCTCCGAGCGGATCGTGGGTTCGGGCGGCAACCGTGCTGGAAGACGAAGTCGTCAGGAAAACCTTGTAGACGGGCTTTTTCCCGGTTGCTCAGTCGTCGTGGTTCAACGTGGTGGTATCCATGTGTCCCGCCCCCGCCGCCGGCGATCACGGTGTAGGCAGGTTTCCGCGGGTCCAGCCGCTTATACACGTGACTGATTAAGCCTTTGACTGCCAGCGGATGGTCGCTGTCGATCATCTCGTAATTCCCGCCCGGCGGAATGAGTTTCAGCCGCTCCACAACGTCGGGTGAGTCAAGGCCGAGCTCATGATTCGGAGCGTTGTCCGCCAGTGGGAACTTGTCGAGCACTTCGCTCACTGTCCTGTGGGCGTCAGCGAATGGTGCCGGTACTGCCGGTGGCCGTACCCGGAGGTCTCGACGTACGCCGATAACGATCAATCGGTCCCGGTGCTGGGGGACGCCGAGGTCTGCCATGTCCACGACCTGCGCTGTCAGGTCGTATCGAACACCTCCGCGTCCGGACTCCCCTGGTTGCAACGCGGACGGTGCCCGCAAGGCGTGCCGGACAAGGGTCCACGCAGCGCCGTGGTTGGCTGACAAGAGACCGGGGACGTTCTCGAGCACGAACGCGGCCGGGCGCAGATGATGCAGATAGCGCGCGACTTGTCGGAAGAGATTACCTCGCGCAGTCTTGAGGCCGTCGTGGTTCCAAAGCGTTGAGTAATCTTGGCACGGAGGCCCGGCGAGCAGGATGTCGCAGGGCACGTCGGGCACGGGCGTTTGAGTTATGTCCGCCTCGACGATGTGATTCCCGAGGTTGTGTCGGTACGTCTCTACCGCCCAGTGTTCATTGTCAATGGCCCATACGACTCGAGCCCTACCGCTGGCTTCTGCGCCGAGATCCATCCCTCCACAGCCTGCGAAGAGCGAGACTGCGGCGTACCGCTGCTGACGTCGCGCCATTGTCAGGCCGCCCTTCTTGGCATTCGAGAAGTCGATGGTGGTGCAGCATGAGCATGTAACAAGTGCGGCAATAGAGATTCCGTCACTTGGACGTGCCGATTGGTTAGGGCGGACCTTTCTGCTTCGATCCCTAGCCGGTGGCGCGCGGGCGGTCCTGGCTCGTCCGATGAGACGAGCCGGCCCGACCCAGCGAGCGCCGGCGCAGCGAAGATCGAGTTCATGAGGTCACCATAGGACGAGGGTCCGACAGTCTCGCTGCGACGGGCGCTTCGCTCGTCGGACGTACCAGGCCACGAGCTCGGCGGGACGGGGGGTGCTTAGCCTGCTCGCGGCGTGTTGAGCGCGGCATGAGGTCCTTGGCTCGGAGAGATGGGCAGGTCGGTGAGCCGGCGCCCCTGTGAGCCGCGACCCGCGCGTGGTCGGCTGGAGCGATTGCGTCACGTTTGCCCCCCTGAGGATCTGTCTGGTGATGCTGCCGTACGGCTCCCGGTCGCCGCAGGTCGGGGTGCTTCGTCCGAGCGACGACCTGGCAGACCGGGGGCGGCAGGCTTCGTGGTTGGCGGGGCTGCTTAGTCGGGGTCCGGCGCCCTGGGTGTCTGGTTAACTCCCAGTGGGGTCCTGAGGTGCCTCCACCGCTGACTGGTGAGGTGCCGTCGACGGGACGTGCGGCTCCAGGCCACTCCTCCTGTGTGTTCTTCTTTGGCGCTGGACCGCCGGCGGGTGAGATCGACCTGATGAGAGATGCGGCTCGCCGGTGTCCGCAACGTTGCCGGATCGCAGCCAGCACTTGAAGGCCAGCCTCGATGAGGGGCGCGCTGGACGTCGATCCATTCGGTGTTTAGCCGGCGTGTGGAGCGCGATAGGTCTGAACCAGGTTGGTGTGCGCCCCTGCGGTCGCCCTCTGCGCGGTCGATCATGCCAGCTGTGAGGGGCCGACCTCGCCCGGCGGCGAGCGACGGAGCGGAGATCGTGGCCAAGCCGGGGACCGTGCGACCGTGATGCCCGATCGAGGCTGAGTCCACGTCGACGTTCCCGGATCGGGCAGGAGGGTGTCGTGTTGGACCGTTGCCTTCGAGCCTGGGCCAAAGGTCTGTATCTGCCTCAAAGCTGCTGTCTTTCGCCGACAGTGCGCCGCGCAGCCCCGGCAGGCAAGGGTCGTGAGGGTCGGCGACGTCATCGGGCAACGGCGCTCGGGACGCAGGGTCGTGTGCGACGTGCTGGAGCTGCTCAGGATCGCTGGCGATAAGGCCTTCTTCGCCGACTGCTACAGGACGGCAGCGAGATCGTCAGCTAGTTCCAGGGCTCTGGGGCTGACCTCGTCGACACGCTCGGGCAGCCTGCCGCAGACGTGTTCGCCACGGTCACCGGTGCTGCGCGACCCGCTCTACACCGCGACATGAGCTACGGCCTCGAACGGCACGTGCGGGTCGGCGGCCGCGTGGCGCGGTGGCTCCCGCTGAAGCACCCGGGACAACGTATGCCGGCGTGGTTGCAGCACTACTAGAGTTGGATCGAGTCCCTCGTCAGCTAGTGCACCCCGAGGCGCTGCTGTTCGCGCGTGCTCCCACCACCGCCGCGCGGAGCGGGATGCCAGCGATGGAGCGCGGACGCGGGACGGGGTCGGGAAGGGCATTCACGACGACGAGGCCATCGACGGCCGGGTGCTCTGCGAAGCGCTGAAGCCGCACGGTCATGGCACCGTCGACGCTACCGAGGGCGGGCACCACTCCGAGCGACGCCTCCACCCGCGGGAACGGCTCGGCCACGAGCAGGGGCAGCGAGTCTCCCGTGCCCAACGCGTAGTCCCGCACGATCACCAACCCGGCGCCGGCCAACACCACGGCGAGCGCAGCGACGAGCGATCGGCTGTCGAGGTGGGGGAGCGCCGCGCTCTCGATGATCTCGACGACGCGTTGGCTCAGCAGCTCCGCGTGCACGTCTACCTCCGGGGCGATCGACGACGGCTCCGATGATGGCCCACCGCCGCTCGTCACACGAGCCCCACGAGCACCAACCCGCGCTGCTCCACAACTCCGCCCTTGACGAGGCTTCGCTGGTGTCAGATAGTCGACGCCACCGTCAAAGTCGTGGCGCGGGTCACGAGCGAGTTTCAACGAGGAGCACCGCATGGCCTACGTGATCGGCGTGGACGTGGGAGGGACCTTCACCGACGCGGTCTTGGATGACGACTCCGGGTCGGTCATCGCCGCGAAGGCCCCGTCGACACCTCCGGACTACTCTCGGGGCGTGCTCGACGTCCTGGAGCTGCTGGCCGAGCAGCTGGGACGGTCGCTGGAGGAGATGCTGGCCGAGACCCACCACATCGCCCACGGCACCACCTCGAGCCTGAACGCCCTGGTGCAGCGCAAGGTCCCCGACGTCGGGTTCCTGACCACCAAGGGCCACCGCGACTCGATCTTCATCATGAACGTCGAGGGCCGGTACCTGGGCCGCTCCCCGCACGAGCTGCAGCACGTACTGGCGCAGGACAAGGACCACTACCTGCTGCCCAAGCGGCACGCCCTCGAGGTCACCGAGCGGATCGACCGCGACGGCAACGTCATCGTCGCCCTCGACGAGGACGAGGTCCGCACCCAGGTCGAGAAGCTCCGCAGCGAGGGCATCCAGGCCATCGCGGTCTCCCTGCTCTGGGCCTTCCGCAACCCGACCCACGAGCGGCGTATCCGCGAGATCGTCGCCGAGATCGACCCCGACATCTACGTCGCGCTCTCCAGCGAGGTCAGCCCCCGCATCCGCGAGTTCGCCCGCAACTCCACGACGATCATGTCGACGCAGGTTGGACCCGGTCTGCGCGACTACCTCGCCAACCTCGAGTCGAGCCTCAAGCAGAAGGGCCTCGGCGGGCCGCTGCTCGTCATGCAGTCCAACGGGGGAGCGGTCGCCGCGAGCGAGGCCCCGCAGCAGGCCATCTCCACCGTCGGGTCGGTCCTCACCGGCGGTGTCATCGGATCGGTCCAGCTCGGCCAGAAGCTCGGCCACAAGAACATCATCTCCACCGACGTCGGCGGCACCACCTTCCTCGTCGGGCTCATCGTCGACGGCGAGCCCGAGCGCGACACCACCACCGTCATCAACCACCATCCGATCAACGTCCCCACGCTGAAGGTCCACGCCATCGGCTCCGGCGGCGGCGCGATCGCGTGGGTCGACGCCGGCGGCAACCTCCGCATCGGACCCCACAGCGCGCAGGCCGTCCCCGGTCCCGCCTGCTACGACCAGGGCGGCACCGAGCCCACCAACACCGACGCCAATCTCGTCCTGGGCATCCTCCCGACGACGGGTCTGCTCGGCGGTCGCAAGGCGCTCAGCCTCGAGAAGGCAAGACAAGCCATCAAGGCCAAGGTCGCCGACCCGCTCGGGCTCTCCGTCGAGGACGCCGCGGCCGCCATCCACGCCGCGCAGAACGCCCAGACCGGCGACCTGCTGCGCAAGAGCGTCGTCGAGGCCGGGCACGACCCGCGCGACTTCGTCCTCTACGCCTTCGGCGGCTCCGGCCCCGCGTTCTGCGCGAAGTACGCGACCCACCTCGGGGTCGACGAGGTCGTCGTCCCGCTCGGCCCGGTGGCCTCGGCGTTCTCCGCCTACGGCCTCGCTGCCTCCGACATCGCGCTCGCGCAGGAGCTCTCGGACCCCGCCCAGCTCCCCGTCGACGCCGTCCGCGCCGAGAAGAACTTCGCCCAGCTCGAGGACCAGGTCCGCCAGGGCCTCGACCGCCAGGGCCTCAAGTTCGACCGCGTCGAGATCGTCCGCGAGATCGACATGCGCTATGCCATGCAGCTGGCCGAGGTCACGGTCCCGGTCGCCGACGGCCCCGTCGACGCCGGCGCCCTGCAGGACGCCGCCAACCGCTTCGAGCAGAAGTACGCCGACCTCTACGGCAAGGGCACCGGCTTCTCCGCCGCCGGCATCCAGGCCATCACCTATCGCGTCCGCGGCCGCGGCGTCCTCCCGTTCAGCCCGGAGCTCCCGCCGCTCGAGCGCGCCGTCGGAGAGCCGGAAGCCCAGAGCACCAGGCCCGTCTACCTCGAGATCGGCCAGGGCTTCGTCGACACCCCGATCTACGACTACACGACCCTGCGCGCCGGCCACGTCATCACCGGACCCGCCGTCATCGAGGTCCCGACGACGACGGTGGTCGTCCCCGACGGCCGCACCGGCACCGTCGACGAGCTCGGCAACCTCCACATCCGCAGGACCCAGGGAGCCTAGGAAATGACGATGGCCGTCCCCGGCTCCGAGCACTTCGCGAGCCGCCCGATCGACCCCGCCACGCTCGCCGCGCAGCTCCCGGCGAGCCTGCCGATCCACACCGTCACCCAGGAGCAGATCGACGCGCTCGACCCGCTGACCTACGAGGTCATCCGGCACCGCCTCTGGTCGGTCACCGACGAGATGGGCGAGGCGCTCAAGCGGATGTCCGGCTCGCCGATCGTCACCGACGCGAACGACTTCGACTTCGCGGTCTCCGACGAGCTCGGCCAGGAGGTGCAGGTCGGGCTCTACAACACGATGCTCGTCGGCGCCGTCGACCTCGCCATCTACTGGACCCTGCAGCACCGCTCGGTCAACCCCGGCATCGCCGAGGGCGACATGTTCCTCACCAACGACCCGTGGGTCGGCGGCGGGCTGCACCAGAACGACGCGATGGTCTACCAGCCGGTGTTCTGGGAGGGGAAGCTCTTCGGCTGGACCTCCGCGATCGCCCACCAGGCCGACCTCGGGGGCGTCGGCCTCGGCTCCTTCTCCCCGGCCGCGCAGGACGTCTTCTCCGAGTCGCTGCCCACCCCGCCGATCAAGGTCGTCCGCGACGGCGTGCTGCAGGACGACGTCGCCGACGTCTGGGTCCGCCGCTCCCGCGTGCCCATGATGATCGGGCTCGACCTCCGCGCGAAGGTCGGCGCCAACTCCGTCGGTCGCGACCGCCTCATCGCCGTCATCGAGCAGTACGGCGCCGACACGGTCAAGGCCGTGATGAAGCGGATGATGTCCGACGCCGAGTCGCGCCTGCGGGGCAAGCTCACCGACCTTCCCGACGGCAGGTGGCGCGCCACCGGCTACCAGGACCAGTCCCACACCGGCGACCGCGGCCTGCACAAGATCACGGTCGAGATGCGCAAGGCCGGCGACCACCTGACCTTCGACTTCACCGGCACCGACCCGCAGTCCGGGGTCGTCAACTGCACCTACGCCGGCATGCGCGGCGGCGTCATGCTCGCGCTGCTGCCGATCCTCGCGGGCGACATCCCGTGGTCGGCCGGCGGGCTCATGCGGTGCTTCGACCTCGTCGCCGAGGAAGGCACGATCAACAACGCGAGCTTCCCGGCGGCCGTCGGGCGCGGACCGATCGGACCGGCATGGCTCACCGGCAACCTCGTCGCCGAGTGCCTCTCCCAGATGCTCGACCAGGCGCCCGAACTCGACGCGCACGTCCAGTCCGCCTGCTGCGGCACCTGGGACACCGCCGTCATCGCCGGCCTCGACCAGCGCGGCGCGGTCCCGACGCCGTTCCTCTCCATCCTCATGGACCCCATGGCCGGCGGCTACGGCGCCCAGCCCCAGGCCGACGGCATGGACACCGGCGGACTGTTCTGCATCCCGATGGGCCGCGTGCCCGACGTCGAGATGACCGAGTTCCTCTACCCGGTCCTCGCCCTCTGGCGGCGCGAGGAGCCGGACTCAGGCGGTCCCGGACGACGCCGCGGCGGCGTCTCCGCGTCGATGGCGGTCACCCCGCACGGCACGAGCTTCCCGATCGGCCTCGTCCTCGCCTCCAACGGCAAGGCGGTCAGCCAGAACAACGGGCTCGCCGGCGGCTATCCCGGCAACACGGGCGTCGAGTACATCGCCCGCGGCGCCGAGGTCACGACGATGCTCGGGGCCGGTCAGCTGCCCGCGGACCTCGCCGAGGTCGGCGGGACGGCCGAGCTGCAGCCCTGCTACGGCGAGACCTACGTGGCGCCCGGCGAGGTGTTCACGATGTTCTGGCAGGGCGGCGGGGGTTACGGCGACCCGCTGACGCGGACGCCGGAGGACGTCGCCCGCGACGTGCGCGAGGAGAAGGTCACCGCGGCGGCCGCCGAGCAGGCGTACGGCGTGGTGGTCGACGGCACCGGCGCGGTGGACGCCGAGGCGACCGAGACCCGTCGTCGGGAACTGCGGGAAGCCCGCCGCACCCGGGGCGCGAGCGAGGGCACGCGGGAGACGGTCGACCTGACCGACGCGCGCCGGCTGGACGACAACCTCGTCGCGGTCGGCGAGCAGGTGGCGTGCGCGCACTGTGCGACGCTGCTCGGGACGGGTGCCGTGGGCGAGCTCGACCTGGTCCGCTACGAGGGGCCGGTCAGCGACGCGGGCCCGCAGGTCGTGGACAACGCGGGCGAGTACGTCGACGGCGCGGTGCACTTCCGGCAGTACTGCTGCCCGGGGTGCTTCACGGCGGTGTCGACGGCGGTCGTGCCGGTCGACCACGTCGACGACGTGACCCGCACCAGCCGCGTGCTCGCGGACGCCCGCTCGTGAAGCTGGATCGCGTCGCCGTGCTCGGCGGGGGACCAGGAGGTCTCTACGCCGCACGGCTGATCAAGCTCGCGCAGCCCGGGTGCGACGTCGTCGTGCACGAGCAGGGCGTGCCGGACCAGACGTTCGGGTTCGGGGTCGGGCTCGCGGCGCGGACGCAGCGCAAGCTCGCCGAGGCCGACCCTGCCTCGCTCGACGACATCCTCGCCACCGCGTGGTCGCACGACATGCGGATGCGCGTGGGGGAGCGGTCGGCGGGGATGAGCGTGAACTCGCTGGTCGCCGTCGGGCGGGCCGACCTGCTGCGGGTGCTGCAGCGGCACGCCGAGAACGCCGGGGTGAAGCTCGAGTTCGGCACGCGGCGCACCGCCGACGAGCTGGACGCGGACCTGGTGATCGCGGCGGACGGGGTCGGGAGCGCGACCCGGTCAGCCGGCGACTTCGGCGAGGACGTCGAGGTCGGGTCGGGGTGGTACCTGTGGGCCGGGGTCGACACGGCGCTGCCCCACGCGCTGTTCGCCCCGGAACGCACCGAGCACGGGGTGTTCGTGACGCACGCCTACCCCTACGCAGCCGACCGCAGCACGTTCCTGGTGGAGACCGAGCCGGCGACGCTCGCGGCGGCCGGGTTCGACCGCGAGGTGCCGGCGGACTCCTCCGACGAGGAGGCGCTCGACTACCTCTCCGACGTCTTCGCCGACCACCTCGACGGCCACCGGCTGATCGGCAACCGCACCCGCTGGCTGCAGTTCCGGACGGTGCGGTGCGCGACCTGGCACCACGGGCGCACCGTGCTCCTCGGGGACGCGGCGCACACCGCGCACTACTCGGTGGGGTCGGGGACGAAGCTGGCGATGGAGGACGCGATCGCACTGGTCACCGCACTCGGCGAGGCCGACGACCTCGACACCGCTCTGAGCGACTACGAGGCCGCCCGCCGTCCCGCCGTGGAGCGGATCCAGGACATCGCCGAGCGCTCCCGCCGCTGGTGGGAGACGTTCCCGGAGCGCCTGGAGCTGCCGGTCGAGCAGCTGCTCGTCGCGTACATGAGCCGGGCCGGGAACGTGCCGCTGGACCGCTTCGCCGCGGGGACACCCGACGTCGTGAACGCCGCCCTGCAGCAGTGGGCGGGGGACGAGCCGCCGGCCGGGGCGTCGCTGGCGGAGTGGGTGTTGGCGCAGTCGTTGCGGCCGTCCACGCCTGGCCAGGAGCCGGAGGTCGAGGACGAGCCGGCCGGGCCGCGGGGCTTCGACTCGCGGGTCGTCGCCGACGACCCGTCCGCCCTCGACGCGACGGTGCTGGACCTGGGTGCTGACGACCGGCCGTCGGGGGACGAGGCGACGGTGGAGGACGCGGTGCGGCAGGGAGAACGGATCATCGACACGGTCTGGCTGACCGGCGCCGACGACCGCGCCTCCGTCCTGACCCGCCTCGAGGTCGCCGAGCGGCTGCGACGACGCACGCCCGCGCTGGTCGTCGTCGCCGGCCCGCACGCCTGCCGTGAGGACTTCGCCGACGGCCTCGCGGCCGACCGCATCCACCTGGCGGCCCTCCGGGGCGAGCGAAGCGACGGGGAAGGGCACCGATGAGCCTCCTCGGCACGAAGACGATCGCCGACGAGTTCCACACGGTCGCCCTCGCATATCCCGACCGGGACGCCGTCGTCGCCGCGCAGGGCCGCAGGACCTACGCCGAGCTCGACCGCGAGACCGACCGCATCGCCGTCGGCCTCGCCGAGCTCGGGCTGCGGCCGGGCGACCCGGTGATCGTGCAGGTCACGAACCGGCTCGAGACCGTCGTCGCCTGGTACGCGATGCTCAAGGCCGGGCTCGTCCCGGTCGCGACCCTCGCCGCCCACCGCGGTCACGAGATCGCCCACATCAGCCGGGCGGTCGGCGCGCGGGCGCACCTCGTCGAGGCCGGCACGCGCGGCATCGACCTGGTGGAGTTCGCCCGCGAGCAGGGTCGCGACCACCCGACGATGCACCACGTCCTCGTCCTCGGCGACCTCCCCGTCGCCGAGATCGACCCCGACGAGGCCCGCAAGCGCGTCGAGGAGATCCAGCGTGGCCTCGACCCGGGCGGGATCGCGGTCTTCCAGCTCTCCGGCGGCACCACGGGCGTCCCGAAGCTGATCCCGCGCCACCACACCGAGTACTGGTACAACGCCCGCGCCTACGCGGACGTCCTGGGCTGGACCGCCGACGACCGCGTCGGCCACCTCATCCCCGTCATCCACAACGCCGGGGTGGTCTGCGGCGTGCACGCCTCGCACTGCGTCGGCGCGTGCCTGGTTCTCACCGACCACGACCTCGACACCGCCATGCCCCTGCTCGTCGCCGAGCGCACCACCTCGGTGCTCTTCGGCCACGTCCACTACCGCGCGCCCGAGCACCCGCTCTACGACCAGCTCGCGCAGACGTTGCGCGTCGTCCTGCTCTCCGGCGCCAAGGTCTCCGAGGAGCTCTTCACGACGACGGGTCGCGGTGGAGCCTGGGTGGGGCAGCTCTTCGGTATGGCCGAGGGCATGTTCCTGGTGACGCCGCAGGGCACGTCCGCAGAGCTACGCCGGGAGACGGTCGGCGTGCCGATCTCACCGGCGGACGAGGTGCGCCTCCTCGAGCCGGGCACCGAGACGGAGGTGCCCGACGGCGAGGTGGGCGAGCTCTGCTGCCGCGGCCCGTACACGCTGCGCGCCTACTACGGCGTGGACCGGCCCGAGGCGTTCACGTCCGACGGCTTCTACCGAACCGGCGACCTCGCCGCGGTCCTGCTGCTCGACGGGCATCGCGCGATCTCGATCGAGGGCCGCATCAAGGACCTCATCAACCGGGGCGGCGAGAAGATCAACGCCGAGGAGGTCGAGCTGCTGCTCCTCGCCCACCCGCACGTGGTGGAGGCGGCGCTCGTCGCGATGCCCGACCCGCGCCTCGGCGAGCGCGGCTGCGCCTACCTGACCACGGACGGCACGCCCGTGACCCTGGCGGACCTGCGCGATCACCTGCACCGGCTCGACGTCGCGAAGTTCAAGTGGCCCGAGCGCGTGGAGCTGGTGGAGGCGCTGCCGCGCACGAAGGTCGGGAAGCTCGACAAGAAGGCCATGACGGCCGACATCACCGCACGCCTGTCAGGGGAGAACCCGTGAGCCACCACCGCATCGGGATGATCGTCCCGAGCTCGAACGTCACCGTCGAGACCGAGATCCCAGCGCTCCTGGCCCGCCACGCGACCGAGACGTTCTCGTTCCACGGCAGCCGGATGCGCATGCACAAGGTGACGCCCGAGGAGCTCGTCGCCATGAACGCGCAGCGCGGACGGTGCGTCGACGAGCTCGCCGACGCCGGCGTCGACGCCCTGCTCTACGCGTGCCTCGTCGCGGTCATGGCACAGGGTGCGGGGGAGCACCGTCGGGTCGAGTCCGCCGTCGCCGCCCAGCTCGCGGAGCGGGGGCTGCCGGCGGGGCTGGTGTCGTCGGCGGGGGCGCTGGTCGACGCGCTGGCAGCGCAGTCGTGGGCACGGGTCGCCCTCGTGATGCCGTACATGCGGCCGCTGGCCGAGCAGGTCGTGGCCTACCTCGAGGCCGAGGGGATCGAGATCGTCGACTGGGCCGCGCTCGAGGTCGGCGACAACACCGAGGTCGGCTGCATCCCGGGCTCGCGGGTGGTCGAGGCCGCGCGGGGGCTGGACCTGTCGCGCGCGGATGCGCTCGTCATCTCGTGCTGCGTGCAGATGCCGTCGCTGCCGCTGGTGCCCGTCGTCGAGCAGGAGCTGGGGCTGCCCGTGCTCTCCGCCGCGACGGCGGGGGCGTTCTGCCTGCTGCGCTCGCTCGGCCTGCCGCCGGAGCTTCCTGACGCCGGGTCGCTCCTCGCTTCGCCGGTGGGTGCTCACGCGGGGTGACCTCGGTCCGCGGAGCATGCCGGAGAACCGGTGCCGCCGGCATCGGTTCTCCGACGTCGGGTCCGCGCAGAAAAGTGGAACCGATCGAGCGTGGGGTCAGTCAGAACGAGTGTGAAGACCGATCGCGAACCCGTTCCCACGCTGCTCGAACTCCTCGACGAGCCCGATCCGCCGCTGTACCGGAGGCTCCTCCGTGACGCGCGGAAGTCACGCCGGTGTCCGGTCCTGCTGAACGACGGGACGCTCGATCGCTTCGACCAGGCGGAGGTCGACGAGGACCCGGCGCAGGTCGACACCGACCCGTACACCGTGCTCGCGGACTGGTGGGCGGGGCCGTGCCTGCCGGATTGCCCGTGCGACGAGCCCCTCGCCGCGACGCTCCCGCCGCCGGTCGGCTCCGGGCGGGACCTGTCCCGGCACCACGCGACGATCGCGTCGGCCACGGGGTTCGCGCGGGCGGCACAGGGGATCGCCCGCATGGGCGTGGTCGACGCGGCGCGCCCTGCCGACATCCCGCTGGCGCTGCGGTGGTCCGGCATGTGCAACTACCGGAACCGCGATCTGCCGCGGGCGACCGCTGTCCTGCGCAGCTGGGAGGAACGGTTCGGGGCCGTGGTGGCGTTCGTCGGGCCGGACACGCTGCTGCTCTCGGTCGCCCGGCCACCGCGCAGCGTCGAGGAGTGCACGTCGGTCGCCGCGGAGCACTTCGCGTTCTGCCCCGACCAGGTCGACCCCCAGATCGAGATCCGGACCGCTCCGATCCCGCTCTCGGAGTACGCGGAGTCCATCCGCGGCGAGACCCTGTGGCGGTTCTGGTGGGACTGATCGATCCGTCGACCCTGTGCTTCCCGGCCCCCGGCAGACAGCTGGCACTCCTGTGCGGGGGACCCCGCGAGAGCCCGACGCCGACCTGGGGTTACCGGCACCTCCTCTGGAGGCTCAAGACGGACTTCGAGGGGGCCGCCGGTGGGACCTACCAGAACTGGCGCGACGTCCCCGATCTCGGCATGCGCACCATCGCCGCGGACCCAGATGATGGACCGCTGGGGTATCGCCACGGGGTTCACGTCGCGTGACCTCGGCTCGCTGAGCATGTCGTGGAACCGGTACCGCCGGCACCGGTTTCGGCGGCGCGGGTACGGCGGGGAGCGTGGTCGCCCAGAGCCGGACGTACGGCGCGCCCCGTCGGACTCCAACCGGCAGCTCTACTCGACGCCGCCCGCCGAGCGCGCGAGATCGTTGCCGGACGCGGTGTTCTCGAACCACACGCTGTACAGCCAGTCATCGGCGTCAGCGTCGTCCCAGCCCTCGGCGATGCGCTCGACCGCACGCTCAGCGTCGTCGTCCCACGCTGAGAAGCGGTCCGACAACGTGCCCGGACGCACGAGGCCGTCGGCGAGCAGTCGACTCACCACGGACAGGGTCTCTGCCCTGAGGGCGTGGTCGTGCAGGTTGCCGCGCGCGACCTGCACGAGGGACCGGGCCTCCGCCAGACTGACCCAGTCGTCGAGACCGCTGACGAGGATCTTGGTGGTCGGGTCCTCGTAGGAAGTCATCTCTGTCGGTGGACCTTCCAGGATTCGCCGTTCGGGAACTCGATGTCGAGGGTCGGGCCGCCGGACCCGGAGGTCTCCCGGAGCCCGATCCGCGTGCCGTCGGCGGCCGTGACCCAGGTGCCAGGATAGGAACCGCGGGTGTACGGCACCCCGTCCTCGCGGAGCTGCTCGGCGAGAGCCCTGACGGCCTCGTCGTCGGGGACCTGCCGGACCCGATCGTTCGCCCCGGGCTCGGTCCGCTCGCGCAGTACATCCCCGGACGCCGTGTCGGGGAGGTCGTCGTCGAGGTTGCGGGCGGCCACCTGGAAGGGCGTGACGCGGTCGTCGGTGGCGGCGTGCCGGGCGATGTCGAGCAGACCTGCGCCCGCGAGCCCCACTCCACCCACGACGGCGGCGGTCGACGCGGCGCCGAGGGGAACGCCGGCAAGGGCACCGACGCCGGTGAGGTCGAGGGCGACGCTGCCGACCGCGCCAACGGCTCCCAGCGAGGCGAGGGCGCCACCGGCGGCGACGGCAAGGCTGCTGAGTGGGTCGCGGAGAGCGGCAAGGCCCAGGGAGGCGGCCGCATTGCCGACGTCCGCCGGGAACGAGGAGCTCTCGTTCCTGACAGTCGGCCCGGCGCCGACCTCGGCCCCGGCTCGCTGCAGGGCCCGGGCCGCCACCTCGTTCGCCTGGCGGGCGCGCTCCTCGGCACGGTCCATGAGTGCCGCGGCGTCCGCTCGTGCCTGCATCGTCGCGTCACGTTCCGCGTCGGAGGTCGCGACCGCACCGGAGCCTGCACCGGCAGCGGCGTTCTGTGCCGACAGCAACATCTGCTCGCCGCGGGCGTAGTCCTGCTGAGCGACCCTCAGTTCCTCGGCGTACGCGGCGAGGGGCGCGGCCGATCCCTGCACGGCATCAGCTGCCCGACGAACCTGCGCTGCATCCCCCGCGATTCGGGCGATGGCGGTGCTGGCGGCCTGTCCTGTCCAGGCGCCCGACAACGAGGCGCTTCGCCCGAGCAACGCGTCGTGGGCCGACGCCAACCCTGCCGCGGCGCTGCTCAGACGTCGAGATGCGGCCATGAGGGCATCGGGATCCCCGTGCAGCGGCACGGCGACGAGTCAAACAGGTCGGAGCTGCACCCGGGTCCGCTTCGAGGAAGGTCAGAAGCCGGGGAGCCGGATGGTGCGCGACGCCGCTGCATCGGAGCTCTGGTAGGTCCCGGAGGCAGCGTCGAGAGCGGCCGCGGAGTCCTCGACGTCGAGCCGGACCGAAGCGAGCGCGGCGCTCAGCTGCGCGGACAACGCGCTGGCGACGCCCTCGAGCGGCCCGATGCCGGCAGCTGCACCGGCGCTGACCAGGGCGTCGGTGCCGCTGCGTGCCGTCGCTTCGATCGTCCCGGCATCGCCGTGCAGCCCGCTCGCGGCCATGCGCATCACAGGAAGGTCGGCGTCGAAGCCCTCGGACACGAGAGAAGCCTGGCACAGAGCGTCTCCTCCGAGGTGCCGAACGACCGAGCTCGGAGCCGAGGCGCAGGAGTTGCAGCGAGCAGGGCTTGCGTCGTCGTCGCGTGAAGAGGAGCTCGGAGACCGACCTGACCATGATCACGTCGAGTGGACCGTCAGAGCTGTTTTGAAGATCGACATCAGTCTTGAGCGTCCATTCGACGTGATCTTGACGCCGTGGGAACAGTGACATCGAATTGCTGGGGCGCAGAGTGGCGGGTGTGGTGCACAGGAATCCTGTGCACCACACACGGCACCTCTCGACCTAGCGGGAGGACCACCATGGCCACCGAGGGACGCATCGACGTCCACCAGCACCTCATTCCGACGCGCTACCGGCGCGCGCTCGACGAGCGGGGGCTGACCGCGGGCGGGTGGCCGACGCCGGACTGGGACCCGGACGCGGCGCTCGCGATGATGGACCGCCGGGGCATCGCCACGGGGGTGCTGTCGATCAGTGCGCCCGGCGTGCACTTCGGGGACGACGCCCAGGCGCGGGAGCTGGCGCGGGCGGTCAACGAGGAGTGCGCCGAGCTGGTGCGCGCGCACCCGGACCGGTTCGGGCAGTTCGCGGTGCTCACGCTGCCCGACGTCGAGGGGGCGGTCGCGGAGGCGGTCCACGCGCTCGACGTGCTGGGCGCCGACGGGGTGTCCCTGCTGTCGAACGCCGGCGGCGCCTACCTCGGGGACCCGTCGCTCGACCCGCTGTGGGAGGTCCTCGACGAGCGGGCCGCCGTGGTGTTTGTGCACCCGACCGTCCCGCCCGGCCTCCCGATGCTGCCGGGGCTGCCGAGCCCGCTGCTCGACTTCCCGTTCGACACGACGCGCGCGGCGCTGCAGATGGCCGCGCGGAAGGTCCTCGCCCGGCACCCGCGGGTGCGCGTGATCCTCTCGCACGCCGGTGGCTTCGTGCCGTTCGTCGCCAGTCGGCTCGCCGGGGCCGCGCAGCTCGTCGAGGGCATCACGGAGGACGACATCCTCGACGAGCTCCGCTCCTTCTACGTCGACACCGCCCTGTCGTCCGCCCCCTCCGCCCTGCCGTCGATCACCGCCTTCCTGCGGCCGGGCCACCTGCTCTACGGCAGCGACTCCCCGTTCGCCCCCGACTCCTGGTCGGCCAGGTTCGACCACGTGCTCGACGAGGCGCTCGGGGCGGGCGACCCCGTGCTCGCCGGCGTGGACCGGGCGAACGCCGAGGCGCTCCTCCCGCGACTGCGTGTGGGTCCCGCCACAGCGTGATCGGGGACGGCTCGTCAGACGACCAGGACGAGCCGGCCCCGGACACGTCCGGTCTCGCTCCAGCGGTGGGCGTCGGCGATCGCGTCGAGCGGGAAGGTCCGTTCCACCGGAAGCCAGAACCGGCCGGCCTCGACGAGCTCGCCGATCGTCGCCATCGCGTGGAAGGCGTTGCCGTCGGCGAACCCGTTGCTGAAGTGCACGCCGTGCGCGGTCGCGCCCGCCGTGTCGGCCACGGTGAGGACCCGGTCGGCCGCGCCGGTGAGTTCGATGAGCTCGGGGAGGACCCCGCTGCCGGCGATGTCGACCGCGGCGTCGGCGCCGTCGGGGGAGACGGCACGGACGCGGTCGACGAGGCCGTCGCCGTAGACGACGGGTTCGGCGCCGAGCAGGCGCAGGTAGTGCTGGTTGGCGGCGCTCGCGGTGCCGATCACGCGGGCCCCGCGGGCGGTCGCGAGCTGCACGGCGACGCTGCCGATCCCGCCGGAGGCTCCGCTGAGCAGGACCGTCGTGTCGGCGCCGACCTTCAGCTGGTCGAGCACGCGCGTGGCCGTCTCGAGCGCGACCGGGAGGCCGGCGGCGTCGACGAAGCCGAGCGCGCGGGGGATCGGGGCGCGGTAGGTGATGAGTGCGTACTCGGCGGCGCCCGCGTGGTCGTCGGAGATGCCGAACACGCGGTCGCCGACCGCGACGTCGGCGACGCCCTCGCCGAGCTCGTCGACGACGCCCGCGACCTCGGCGCCCGTGGTCGTCGGCAGCGGCGCGCCGAAGTTCAGCGTGCCGGCGCGCAGCTTCGGGTCGGTGGCGCTGACCCCGCAGGCGCGGACCGCGACGCGGACCTGTCCGGGGCCGGGGTGGGGGTCGGGGAGGTCGACGATCTCGAGGACCTCGGGCCCTCCGTACTGCGCGAACCGTGCTGCCCGCATGGCGCACCCCTTCCGTCGATCAGGAACTTACCAGCGATAAGTTCCTGAGCAACGGGCTATCGTCCCCGTCGTGACCGACCAGCGGGCGAACGACGTGCTGTGGCTGCGGGACCGGCCGACGGCCGCGCCGCGGAAGGCCGAGCCGCTGAGCGTGGCGCGCATCGTCGCGGCCGCCGTCGCCGAGCTCGACGAGCACGGGGTCGAGCGCCTGACGATGCGCCGGCTCGCGCAGCGTCTGGAGGTCACCTCGACCGCGCTCTACTGGCACGTCCGCACGAAGGAGGACGTGCTCGACCTCGCCGTCGACCACGTCCTGGGGGAGGTGCCGATCCCCACGGAGACCGATCCGCGGTCCGCCGCGCGGGTGCTGCTGGTCGACTGGCGCGCCGCGATGCTGCGCCACCCGTGGTCCCCGACGCTGCTCGGGCGTCCCCTGCTCGGCCCGAACGTGCTCGCCCGCGTCGAGTTCCTGCAGGCCACGCTCGTGCGGGCGGGCCTGGTGGGCGACGACCTGCAGGTCGCGACGAAGCTGCTCTCCAACGTCGTCATCGGGACCGCGATGAACGACGCGTCCTGGCGGCGCCTGGACAACCCGTCTCTCGTCGCCGAGGTCGGCCGGTTCATCGTCGGGCAGCGCGACCGCTACCCGACGCTCGCGAGCTCCGGTTTCCTCGACGACGGGTCCTCCGACGACGAGCTGTTCGTGCGCGGGCTGGACCGGGTGCTCGACGCGGTGGGGCTCGGGTGCGCTCCGCGCAGGTGAGCACTAACTGGGGCTATAGCCCCACTTAGTGCTCACCTGCGCGAAGCACACCTCTATCGTCGGCGACCATGAGCGCCCCCGAGCCGACCGCCGACGAGCCCCCTGCCCGGCGGCCTCGTCGGGAACTGGTGGAGGCGCAGATCTACGAGCAGGCGACCCGGCTCTTCGCCGAGCGCGGCTTCGCCGGGACGAGCCTGCAGGACATCGCCGACGCGATGGGCATGACCCGGCCGTCGCTCTACTACTACGTCAAGAACAAGGACCAGCTGCTCGCACGGCTCGTCACCGAGATCACCGAGGCGCCCGCCGCGGCGACCGAGGAGATCGCCGCCCGCGGCCTGGACGCGACGACGAAGCTGCGCGAGCTCGTCCGGCTCATCGCCGGGCAGCAGGCCCGGCACGCGGCCCGGTTCCAGCTCGTGATCCGCTCGGAGTCCGAACTGCCCGACGACCTCGCCGGCGCCCACCAGGCCGCCAAGCGTCGGGTGCTCGACGGGTTCGTGCGGGTCGTGGACGAGGGGATCCGCAGCGGCGAGTTCCGGCCGCGTCCGGTGCGGACCACCGCGTTGGCCCTGATCGGCATGTGCAACTGGATCGCGTGGTGGTTCCGCCCGGGCGGGGCGCAGTCGCCCGAGGAGGTCGGGGACCAGATGGCCGAGATGGCCGTCGCGATGGTGGCGCAGGCGCCCGACCGGCTCCCGGAGACGCCGCGCCCCGACGACCCGGCCGCCGCGCTGAGCCTGCTGCGCCAGGACCTGGACTACCTCGAGCGCATCATCACGACGTCGCCGTCGAAAGATTGACGCGAGCGTAGACGGCTCCTAGGCTGGGGTCATGGCACTGGAGCACAAGGTCCGCGGTGTCGACCACGCGGCGTTCCCGACGTTCGATCCCGCAGGGACCGTCCGCTTCTACCGCGACGTCCTCGGCTTCCCGGTGGTGCACTCGATCTGCGCCGCGGGCTGGGGCCCGGAGAACCACCCGGACTTCATCCACTTCTTCTTCGACATCGGCAACGACGACCGGCTCGCCTTCTTCTACTACTTCGGGCTCGAGCCGCAGCACACGCAGCAGCGCGGTGACGTCTACGCCGGGTTCGGGCCGGAGGTGCCGGAGTTCTTCGTGCGGTCGCGCCACCTCGCGATCCACGTCGACGACGAGGCCGACCTGCTGGAGTACCGGCGCCGGCTCGACGTCTCCGAGTGGCCGGTCGAGATGCAGATCCAGCACGAGACGATCGAGTCGATCTACACGCACGACCCCAACGGCTACATGGTCGAGTTCACCCGCGCGATGCGTCCGGTGACGCCGCAGGAGGATCTCGACGCGAACCTGACGATCGACGCGCTCATCGACGTGGTGACCGCACCGGACCCGTCGTTCGGCAAGCTCCTCGCGCGCAAGGCGGAGCTGATCGTCGAGCGGGCGGACTGGGAAGCGGCGCAGGTATGACCGCGCTCTACGTCCTCGACGTCCCGGAGAACACGACGGTGGCGAAGGTGGCGGCCGAATCCGGGGCGACCGTCGGCAAGGTCGGCCCGTACTTCGAGATCACCGCTGACGGCCCGATCGTCATCGACCGTCGGGCCACCGGCTGCCGGCACGCGGTCTGGTACAGCTGCGTGGCCGGGGTCGCGGACGGCAAGATCGTGCAGCACGACAAGAACGCGCTGCAGGTCGACCCGGCATGAGTGCCCCCACGCGGCTCGGCGCCGGTCGGTACGTCGCCGCCGACGAGCGCCCCGGGGTCACGACGACGAGCGTCCACGAGTTGACGACGGCGGACGGCGCCACCGTCCGCGGCGTGCTCGCGACGGTGCCCGGCGCGCGAACCGTCGTGGTCCTGATGCACCCGCGCCAGGACGTCACCCACCACCCCCTCGTGCCGCCGCTGCTGCAGGCGGGCGCGGCGGTGTGGACCCAGCACACGCGGTCGGTCAACAACGACCTGACCCTCGTGCACGAGCAGGCGCTCCTCGACGTCGCGGCGGGGCTGGCGTTCCTGCGCGACCGTGGCTTCGAGTCGGTCGTGACGCTCGGGCACTCCGGCGGCGGCACGCTGTTCGCGTTCTACGCCGAGCAGGCGGGTCTGGCCGGCTCCGAGCGAATCACGACGACGCCGGGTGGGCGCCCGACGAAGCTGGGTGAGGCTCTCCTCCCGCCGGTGGACGCGGCCGTGTTCCTGGCACCCCACCCGGGGCAGGGGCGGCTCCTGCTCGGGTGCATCGACCCGTCCGTCGCGGACGAGACCGATCCGCTCGCGACGGTGCCGGACCTCGACCCGTTCGACCCCCGCAACGGGTTCGCCGAGCCGCCGACCAGTTCCACGTACTCACCCGAGTTCCTCGAGCGGTACCGCGCCGCGCAGCGCGACCGGGTCGCCCGGATCGACGCCCGTGCCCACGCCGCCCTCGCTCGCGCGGCCGAGGCGCGCACCGTGCACAAGCGCACGGGTGCACCCGCCGACCGCCGTCGTGCGCTGGCGCCCGAGATCATCACGGTGTTCCGGACCGACGCCGACCCGCGGTGCGTCGACCTGTCGCTCGACCCCAGCGACCGGCCGTACGGGTCGCTGTTCGGGTCACGGCCCGACCTCATCAACTACGGGCAGGTCGGCTTCTGCCGCCTGACGACGCCGGAGGCGTGGCTCTCGACCTGGTCGGGGCTGTCGTCGAACGCCGACTTCGTGCGGTGCGCGCCCGGGGTGCGCGTGCCGACGCTGTTCGTCGAGCTCACCGGCGACCAAGCGGCGTTCCCGGCGGACTCGCAGCGGATGGTGGCTGCGCTCGGTGCGCCCGACCTGACCCACGTACGCGTGCGCGGCACCCATTTCGGTGGGGCGATCGCGCCCGACGAGCCGACGGGCAACGAGCTCGCGTCCCGGCAGATCGTCGACTGGTTGGCGTCCCGGCACGAGCTGGCGCCGCCGGGGGAGTAGCCGTGGTGTGCGGGCGTCCGATGTGCCCTGCTCACGATGTAGGCCGCGGAAGATCTTGCTGAGCCGCGCGAAGTGGTCGGTGAGCGAACGGTTCGCGCGGCGCCGGGGGATCTGGGCCTCGGGATCGTCAGGACTGCGGCGGTAGCTTCCGGATCACCAGCGCGGCGGCGGTCTCAGCCCGCTCGCACGGGTCAGGGTCGCCGGGCTTGAGCGTTCCGAGTCCTGTCCAGTCGGCCTCCAGTGCCTGCTTCGGTCCGAGCCCGATGGTCACGGTGCAGATGTTGTTCTCGCGCGCGGTCTGCTGACGGACCGAGGGATAGCCGGCCACCTGTCCCGGCTCGAAGATCGGTAGGAGTCGGGCTCGATAAGTGTCGACCAGAAGGTCACGGTCTCTGTGTATGGACATGAGCAAGCTATCGCCTGCCCGTGAACCCCACCGGCATTCGCTGTCCCCCAGATAGCTGCGCCGTGCTCCTGCCTTAGTGATGCCGAGAGTGGAGAGTTCGGCCGTCGACAGCTGGCGGCATGGGTCGCCGTAGATGGACGTGACGTCGGCGGGCCTCGTGACCAGAGGCGCTCCGAAACGCTCTATCGCTGCAGGTCGGGCGTCTGCAGGAACGGGCGGCGTTGCTGCGCAGCCTGACAATCCCAGGACCGCTAGGACGAGAAGTCCGCTACGCCAGAAACCCACGGTTCTCCTGCTCGGACTGTCGATAAGCAGCGAGCTCAGCCTCCACGTTGCCGATCAGTTCACCGAGCCGGGCGATGCCTCCGTCAACGGCCGCCAGCAGCGAGCCCGAGCCCCCGGTCGCTATCGCGCCGAACACCATCGCTGCATCCCGGCTGACCTCGTCATTCGTCTGAGGGTCGACCCGCCCGAGCTGCAGAGCCTCGGCGCGCACGTTCAGAAGTTCGTCCCGTGCCGCGTAGAGCTCGCGGAGCACCCGGGGTGCGGCGTCAAGATCGACCGTGAACGCATCGGCGGCCGGGGCGACCGGCATGGCCTGGCGAGGGATGACCTGCCCCGTCGTGAGGACGGTCGGGTCGGAGGCCTGGAGCGGCCGCGCGGGCAGCCACGGGGGCGGCCCCTGAGGAGGCTGGGTGTACAGCCCCGGCGGCACCGGCTCGGTCACGACAGCTCACGGTAGTGGCCCGAACCCGTCGTCAGGGCCTGTTCGGGAGAATTCGCCCGACACCGAGCGGTCGCGCTCGAAAGCCTGGGAAGAACTCCTAGGTACGGGTCGGAGATCCATCCGCACACTCTGTGCGCACCACGGGTCCGAACCGGTGATGCCGAGGTCGTGCGGGGACGCCTCGAACGACTCGACGTCATTGGGGGCGTACACAGCATGGCTGCATGGAACCCGGTCCGGACACGGACCGCGGTGGGTCTGAGCGCCCTGGTGCTCGCGGCGGCGACCACGGCGGGGCTCCCGCTGGTCGCGATGGGCGAGACGTGCACGGCGGCGACCGGGCACGCCACCTGCACGGCGGGCGACGGCACGCAGGCCGACGCCAACGGCGCCGGCGCGACCGGGCCGTCCGCCGGATCGAGCCGGACGGGATCGGGCACCGCCGCGTCGGGCTCGGCCTCGGACTCCGGGGTCACCGGGGGAACGGGCGCGTCGAGCGCGAGCGCTGCGACCTATACGCCTGCCACCGGGACGACGCCCGCGAACGCGTCCTCTGCTGCCGCTTCGGCGGCGAGCGGTGGCGACACGGACCCGCAGTACACGCCGCCGCCCCCCTCCGCGACGGCCACGACTACCACGGGACCCGATACGGCGAACGGGACCGGCCAGACGAGCACGACCGGCGCGGGAGCCGGTGCGGGCGGTTCGTACTCCGGGGGGCCCTCCTCGGGCGCAGGTGCGGCGTCCAGTGCACCCGGCTCGGACGGCGCGGCGGCGGGAAGTGCCGGGATCGGCGACGGCACCACGCCCGGGGCCAGTGCATCCACCGGACCGATCACCGGGTCCGGGTCTTCGGGCGCCGGCAGCGGCAACCAGGGTTCGTCCGCGCAGGCCCAGGCCGGCGGAGGCACCGCCGAGAACCCCACCACCCCGTCCACGGCGACGACGACGTCCTCGGGTGGGCCGGCCACGGCCGCCGCGTCCGGACGCAGCACCGCGACCTCGAACACCGGCAGCCCGACGGGGGCGGCGGCGAGCTCGGGAGCGCAGGACTCGACCGCCACGGCGTCGGCGCCCGGGAACAGCGCGCAGGCGTCGTCGACCGCGGTGGGCGCCTCGAAGGCCACGTCCACCGCGTCGGGCTCCGCGTCGAAGGCCTCGTCGGCCGCCTCGACGAACTCGACCGCGACGTCGACGGCGAAGGGCGCGAACTCGACGGCCGGGTCGGCCGCGTCGGACGACAGCACCGCGAAGGCGACGGCGGCAGGCGACAACTCGACCGCGCGGGCGTCGGCGACCGACCACGACAAGTCGGTGGCCTACGCGGGCAGGAACGCCACCGCGACGGCGTCGAGTGCGCAGAACGGGTCGCCCGCCTCGGTGACGTGCGGTGGCGGCCCCGCCTACGCCGCGAACCAGAACGGCCACACGTTCTGCGTGAGCGGGAAGTACTACTCGTTCACCTACGCGCCGAACAAGATCGACCTGACGCTCGACCTGCCGACGGCGCCGCCGAAGAAGTCCTCGTCGTCGTCCTCCACGGTGCAGAAGACCTCGAACAGCACCGGAACGTCGTCGGGCAAGGGGTCCTCGAGCAAGGACTCCGCGAGCACGAAGAGCTCGTCGTCGGGCAGCGAGGACTCGTCGTCGGGCAAGAGCTCGTCGTCGGGAAGCACGAGCTCGAGGGGCGGCTCGACGAAGCTGGTCACCCTCACCAAGAAGAACTGACCGCCTACGTCACGACGACGGACTGCCCCTGGACCTGCACCGCGATCGCCGGCAGGGGGCGGTCCGCCGGCCCCTGCTGCACGGCTCCCGTGGCCGCGTCGAACACCGAGCCGTGGCACGGGCAGCTCAGCGTGGCGCCGGCGGGGGCGACGCTGCAGCCCTGGTGGGTGCAGATCGCGCTGTGCGCGACCACGGTCCCGGCGTTCGGCCGGACCAGCGCGACCGGTGCGCCGTTGGGGCTGTTGACCACCACGGTGCCGCCGACCGGCACGTCGTTCAGCGAGGCCAGCGGCCCGGGCGAGGGGACGGTGGGCGTGGTCTGGGGACCCCCGCACGCCGAGACCACCCCGAGTCCGACCAGCGCGGCCCCGCCCGCGAGACAACCCTGCAGGAGCGGCCGCCGTCCGAGTCCCGGGGTGGCGGGATCGGTGGGCTCGTCCGTTCGGCTCATGCGCGCACCGTAGGACGGCCCGGGTGGGCCGGCAGTGGGGCCGCGGCCTCCGACGACGGCAGGCCCAGCCGCCCGGCCAGCCACGGCAGCGCGTCGACGAAGGCGGTGTGGGCGAACTGCCAGGTGTGCCGGCCCGGGGTCACGTGGACGCTGCAGGTGATTCCGCGCGCCGACGCCTCGGCGCAGAGGGTGTGCGCCTCGGTGGCCTGTTGGCCCTGCATGGCGGCGGGCGCCGGGTCCCGGCGTCCGCCCGTCCCGGCGCGCGGGTTGGCGGGCGTGGCGGGGGCGGCACGGGTGGCCCGGGGCGTCGTCGTCGGGTTGTCGGCGAACCAGCCGGCCGAGTCCGCGTACGGCGCGTGGTGGGCGAGCACCGTGGTCGGGTCGAAGGCGGCCTCGGCCGCGGCGTTCCCGCCGTAGAGCTCGGACAGGGTCTGGGCGGCGTCACCGGCGTTCGGGGCGAGGTCGCCCTGGATGTCCTCGAAGGTGCCGAAGTCCTGGGGAGCGGTGACGCCGAGGTCGACCGCGCACGTCCCGCCCGTCGACGCCCCACTGGCTCGGTGCGGCACCCGCCCCGAAGTGGGAGACGACGTAGGGCCGCAGCTCGTCGGTGAGGTGGGTCGCCGCGTCGCCCCGCGGTCCGTCCACGCACTCGGTGTCGTTGCGGAACGAGCCGGTCGAGTCCGCGAAGACGAGGATCGGCGCCAGTCCGCCGTGGGCCCGGGCGTAGGTGTCGGCGGCGTCGACGGCCTTGCCGGTGCGGATCCAGTCGGTCGGGCTGGTGAACTCGCCGCCGATCATCATCAGCGCCGGCAGAGCCGCCGTGCCCGGGGCGAACCACGCCGGCGGCAGGTAGACGTACTCCGTCCGGTGCGTGAAGTGGCTGATGTCGTCGGGCGTGGTGATCGGCACGACGACGCCGGCGGTGCGGGAGGTGCCGCGCATCCCGGCGAGCGCCGTGGGATCGACCTGGTCGGGCAGGGGACCGGCGCTGAGCTGGCTCCACGCCTCGGCGACGGTCGGGAAGTAGCCGACCCACTCGTTGGCCTGCAGCCCCACGCAGAGCACCGCGAGGACGGCGGCGACCACCGCGAGGGCGCGCCGGGACCAGCCGCGGCGGACCCCGCTGACGACCAGCAGCACGAGGGCGGCCGCGCCGACTCCGGTCCACACCCACAGTCCGGACGGCGGCGGGTCGGTCGCGAGGTCCTGGTCCCGCAGCGACCACCACACCCACCCCACGGCGGCACCCGCCCCGACGAGGGCGAGGACCACCACGACGACCACGTGCGCCGGTCGGGCACGGCGGAGCAACCAGGCGGCGAGCACCAGCAGCAGCACGGCCGCGACGAGCTGCGCGGTGAGCGGGAGCCAGCCCTCGAGGAGCGACACGCCGGCGCGACGGGACATGGCCGTCACCGTCACGTCCGGAGCTGAGAGCCGCCTCGTGCGGGCCCCGGACCCGTGACCTTCTTCAGCGGATCCACAGGTCGTGACGCCCCTCGACTCACGGAACGAACACCAACGGCGCGGAGACTCGTGCGCATGGGCAACGGAGGGCGGATCCGGCGGAGTGTGCGCGGGGCGCGGTGGGTCGTGGCGGTCGGGATCGTGCTCGGCGCCGTGCTCGGCCTGTTCGCCGACCTGCAGATCGACCACACCCCGGTCAGTTCGACCTCGCAGTTGCTGGTCTCCGACGGTGCGCTCGGCCAGTCCTCGTCCGATGCCGCGTCGACCGTGGATCAGTACGTGTCCGCGCGCATGGCCACCTATGCGGAGCTCGCCACCGACAACACGGTGCTCGCGCCCGTCGCCGCGCAGCTGGATACGACCGTCCCGGCGCTGCAGGAGGTCGTCCGCGTGACCCCCGTCGACGGCACGACGATGCTCTCGATCGCCGCCCGCGCAGCTACCCCGGCCGAGGCGACCGCCGACGACGCCGCGGTGACGAGCGCCCTCGCCACCGCCATCACCGGGGCCGAGACCTTCGGGTCGGACCCGTCGCTGGTCACGGTGAGCGTGACGTCGCCGCCCAGCACCCCGGACCCGGTCTCTGTGCCCCCGCTCGGCCTGGTCAGCGTGGCCGGCGCGCTCGCCGGGGGACTGGTCGTGCTGCTCGGTGCGGTGCTCTGGGGGAGCGGAGTGCTCCAGCGCCTCGGGCGTCGGGTCGACGACCTCGTGTTCGACGACCCGGCGCAGACGATCCGACCCTGACCGGCGTCCGTCCCGGCGGAACCCTCAGATCTCCGGGACCGCGTCGAGGTCCACCACGTAGATGCGCGACGAGCGCCGGGCGACGACCTCCGCCGCCTTCTCGATGCCCTCCCACTCGTTGCAGAGCAGGAACAGGTGCTCGTCGCTCACGGTGCAGGCGAAGCACGGCAGGGGCGTCTCGACGCGGTGGGTGATCTCGCCGCCGTCGAGCACCCGGACGACGGCGCCGGCCGGGGCGTCGGGGTCGCCGCTGTGGGCGAACGTGTCGGCGGTCTGGGCCCAGATGCCGCCGGCCGCGTCCATCGCGATCCCGTCCGGGCCCAGTCCCTCGGCCCAGACGCGGCGATCGCCGAGCAACCCGTCGTCGTGCAGGGCGAAGGCCGTGAGGCACCCGCCCACGGACTCGGCGACGACCAGGGTGGAGCCGTCCGGCGTCACGACCATGCCGTTGGGGAAGCGGATGTCGTCGGCCAACCGGCGGGACGTGCCGTCGGGCGACAGGAGGTCGATCCAGCCGGGCTCGGTGAAGGAGAAGCCGCCGTCGATCCCGTCGACGAGGACGTGACCGCCGGGGGTCACGACGATCTCGTTCGCCCCGCCCTCGCGCAGGACCGACCCGTCGACGCGCACCGCGTCGCCGGTGGTGACGAGCCGCCCGTCCGGCAGCCAGTCGAAGGCCCATCCCATCTGAGGCGGACCGGACGCCACGACCTCGGCCTTCCCGTCGAGGTCGACCGCGATCACCTCACCGACGGCCCAATGGGCGAACCACAGCCGGCCGTCGTGCCAGCGGGCGCCCTCCACCATGGCCAGACCGTCGAGCAGCGTCTCCACGCCGGAAAACTAACACGACGGTCCTGAAAAACAACTCGACGCTCCAGGGGGTCGGGGCCTGGATCGTCCGGCCGCTCACCCACGCCGACACCCTGGCACGACACTCCGACGACCAGGCCCGGTTGCGCCGGTCGCCGTCGTGGGCGGCCTGCTCTCGGCGGAGTTCCACACGGCCCGCCAACGGATAGCGTCCAACCCATGACCGTTGCCGCCGCCGTCGCGGACCTGAACGCCGGGGAACGCCTCAAGATCTGTGGCGAGCGGTTGGCGGTGGCCCTGATCGACCGCCTCGCCGGGCTGGCGGCCGACAAGGTGGACGGCCTCTCCGATCAGGTCGAGAAGATCGGCTCGGGCGGCGGCCTGAAGATGGGGGCGATCTTCGGCGCGGGCAACGCGCTGATGGCGGGCAGGAATCCGCTGTTCGGCGCGATGAAGGGCGCGTGGGGCGCGCTCGGCACCGGCCCGAAGATCGCCATCATCGTCGGGCTCGTGCTGCTGGGCGTGCTGAGCCCGGTGGCCCTCCTGCTGCTGCTCGTCGGCCTGCTGATCGCGGGGATCGTCTCCGCGGTGAAGAGCTAGCGGCTCGCCGCCCGCCGGTACTGCGCGCTCGCGAGCGGGGCGAACACCGCCACGACCGCCACGGCCCAGATCAGCGTGTAGAGCTGTGGGTGCTGCAGCGACCACGCGCCCGACGCGGTGGCGGCCGGGTTCGGGTCGGGGTTGCCGAACAGCTCTCGCGCCGCCTGCGTCACCGACGAGACCGGGTTCCACTCGGCGAACACCCGCAGCGGCCCGGGGAGCGTGTCCAACGGGACGAACGTGTTCGCCACGAAGGTCAGCGGGAAGATCACGATGAACGAGGCGTTGTTGATGACCTCGGGGCTGGGGATCAGCAGGCCCAGCCACGCCATGATCCACGAGACCGCGTAGGCGAAGATCAGCAGCAGCACGAAGCCCCACAGCGCCTCGAGCGGCCCCGTGTTGATGCGCCAGCCGACGAGCAGGCCCGTGATCGACATGACGACCAGCACGATCACGTTGTTGACCACGTCGGAGAGCGTGCGCCCGGTCAGCACCGCCGACGGCGCCATCGGCAGGGACCGGAACCGGTCGATGATCCCCTTCTTCACGTCCTCGGCGAGGCCCGCGCCGGTGTTGGTCGCCCCGAAGACCACCGTCTGCGCGAAGATCCCCGCGATGAGGAACTCGCGGTAGGCCGCCCCGCCGCCGCTCGGGTCGATCGCCCCGCCGAAGACGTACGCGAACAGCAGCACGAACATGATCGGCGAGAGCGTGGTGAAGACCAGCAGGTCGGGCACCCGCTTGATCTTGATGAGGTTCCGCTTGGCGACGACGGCCGCGTCGTTCACCACGTCGAGGGTGCTCACGACGCGTCCTCCTCCGTGGTGGAGCCGGTCAGGGTGAGGAACACGTCGTCGAGGGTGGGCCGCCGGACCCCGGCGTCGTCGACGTCGAGCCCCTCGGACTCGAGCAGGTCGAGCGCCTGCCGCAGCGCCTTGACCCCGCCCGCGACGGGCATCGTCAGGGACCGGCGGTGCTCGTCGGTGACCGGCGGCGCGACGCCGAGCGGGGTGACGAGCTGCCCCGCCTCGTCGAGCCGACCGGGATCGGTGACGGTGAGCTCCAGGCGCTCGCCGCCGATCTGGGCCTTGAGCTGGTCGGCGGTGCCGCGCGCGATCGCCTTGCCGTGGTCGATCACGACGATGTCGTCGGCCAGCACGTCGGCCTCCTCCAAGTACTGCGTGGTGAGCAGCAGCGTGGTGCCGCCCGCGACCAGCTGCTGGATCACGCCCCACATCTCGGTCCGGCTGCGGGGATCGAGCCCCGTGGTGGGCTCGTCGAGGAAGAGCACCGGGGGAGCGGCGACCAGCGCGCCCGCGAGGTCGAGGCGCCGCCGCATCCCGCCGGAGTAGGTCCGGGCCGGGCGGTCGCCCGCGTCCGCCAGGCTGAACTGGTCGAGCAGCTCCCGCGCGCGCTCCCGGCTGCGGCGCCGCCCGAGGTGGTAGAGCCGCCCGATCATGTCGAGGTTCTCGAACCCCGTCAGGTACTCGTCGACCGCCGCGTACTGCCCGGAGAGCCCGAGCCGCCGGCGGACCTCACGCGGCTGGGCGAGCACGTCGACCCCGTCGATCGTCGCCCGCCCGGCGTCCGGCCGCAGCAACGTGGTGAGGATGCGGACGATCGTCGTCTTCCCCGCGCCGTTGGGGCCGAGGAGGCCGAGCACGGTTCCACGCGGAACCTGCAGGTCGACCCCGTCGAGGGCGGTCACGTCGCCGTACCGCTTGACCAGCCCGGCGACCTCGATCGCCACGTCCATGAAGCCCCCTGATGTCCGGATCGGCGCGAGCGTAGCGACGGGGTCCGACAGCGTCGTCGGGATTCAGCTCCGGCCCGTGGCCCGCACCGCCGCCTCGATCGCCACCGCGAGGGTGTCCAGGAACGTGTCGTCGCACCGCTCCTGCGCGACGAGAACGCGGAACAACAGCGGCGCGATCAGCAGATCCACGGCGAGCTCGACGTCGACCGTCCCGGGCAGCTCGCCACGCGCCACCGCGGCGCGCAGCACCGCCTCCCCGGCGACCCTGCGGGGCGCCGCGACGTCCGCCCGGAGCACCTCGGTCAGGGCCGGCGTGTGCCGGACCTCGGCGAACAGCGTCGGGCCGATCGCGGCGACCAGCGGGTCGGAGACCTGGTCGCGCAGGGTGCCGAGCAGTTCCCGCAGGTCGCTCAGGAGGGCGCCCGTCGAGGGCGTCGGGGGCAGGGTGTCGGCGACCGACTGGCGGACGAGGTCGATCAGCATCGCCTCCTTGGACGACCAGCGCCGGTACAGGGCCGCCTTGCCCACGCCGGCGCGCCGCGCCACGGCGTCCATCGACATCCGCGCGTACCCCGAGTCCGCCAGCTCCGCGAACGCCGCCCCGACGATCGCGTCGGTGACGCGGGGCCGCAGCGCCGCGCCACCGGTCGCCGTCCGAGCCCCTGCCATGTCCTCACCGTATAGGAACGACACGGTTGCGTTCGTCGCATGCGCTCGACCGCCACGCGGGCGCCGGTGCTGCCAGGCTGCCCGCGTGACGGAGATGCTCGTCGTCGGCGTGGTGGGGATCGTCGTGCTCGCCGTGGCGGCCACCCTCGGGCCCCGCGTCGGGGTCGCCGCGCCGCTGCTCCTCGTCGTGGTCGGTGTCGGTGCGAGCTTCCTGCCGTTGTTCGCGGGGGTCGAGATCGAGCCGGAGTGGATCCTCGAGGGCGTCCTGCCACCCCTGCTCTACTCGTCCGCCGTCTCGATGCCGGCCATGAACTTCCGACGCGAGTTCGGGGCCATCAGCGGGCTGTCGGTGGTGCTCGTCGTGGCCGGCTCGCTGGTGCTCGGCTGGTTCTTCTCCCTGGTCGTCCCCGGTCTCGGGTTCGCCTGGGGCGTCGCGCTCGGGGCGATCGTCAGCCCGACCGACGCGGTCGCCACCTCGATCATCCGCCGGACGTCCACCTCCAGGCGCGTCGTCGCGATGCTGGAGGGCGAGAGCCTGCTCAACGACGCGACCGCGCTCGTCATCCTGCGCACGGCCATCGTCGCGACCGCCGCGGCCTTCTCGTTCTGGGGCGCGGTCGGGTCCTTCGCGTACTCGGTCGCGGTGGCCGTGGTCCTCGGCGCCGCCGTCGGGCGGCTGGCCCTGCTCGTCCGCCGCCGCATCGCCGACCCCACCGTCACCACGGTCATCTCCTTCGCCGTCCCGTTCCTCGCGTCGGTGCCCGCCGAGATCCTCGGGGCGTCCGGCCTCGTCGCCGCGGTGGTCGCGGGGCTGCTGACGGGTATCCGCGCGCCGCGCGACCTGTCGTCGCGCAACCGCCTCGCGGATTCGCAGAACTGGCGGACGGTCGAGTTCGTCCTCGAGGGCGCGGTGTTCCTGACGATGGGGCTGCAGATCCGCGGCATCGTCGAGAGCGTCGAACGCGACCACGCGGGCGTCGGGACCGCCGTGCTCGTCGCCGTCGCCGCCCTCGTCCTGACGGTGCTGGTGCGGGCCGCCTACGTCGCCCCGCTGCTGCGGGGCCTCGCGATCCGCGCCCGGCAGCACCGGTCGCTGCAGCCGCGCCTCGAGGACATGCAGGAACGCATGCGCACCGCCGAGGGCCAGGAGGAGTTCGCCGCCCGGTCCCGACGACGGGTCTCGCAGGCCCGGCTCGACCGCTTCGCCGTGCGGATCACCCGGGGGCTCGCCACCATCCGCTACTTCCTGCGGGAGCCGCTCGGGTGGCGCGAGGGCACCGTCGTGGTCTGGGCCGGGATGCGCGGGGCCGTCACCGTGGCCGCCGCGCAGACCCTCCCCGAGACCACCCCGCAGCGCTCCGTCCTCGTGCTGGTCGCATTCACCGTCGCGACGCTCTCCCTGCTGGTCCAGGGCAGTACCGTCGGCCCGCTCGTCCGCCGGCTCGCCCCACCGGTCGACCCCGCGGCCCGGGAGCGTGCCGAGGCCGAGCGCACCGAACTCCTCGACCTCCTGCGTCGGACGTCCACCGCGATCCCGGAGCCGGAGCGCCCCGACGCCGAGCCCGCGGTCGAGCGCGTCCGGGCCTCGGTCGAGCACCGACTGGTGGTGCTCGCCGCGCAGCGCACCGCCCTGCTCGACGCCCGCGATGACGGCGCCTTCGACGCGGACGTGCTGGAGGACGCGCTGGCCGACCTCGACGCCTCCGAGATCGCCATCGAGCTCCGGGGCCGCGGGACCGGGTGACCGCACGGGGTGTCGCCGTCGCGACCGCGGAGCGGTCGGGGACGGAGTTCCCGACGACCGGCGGCCCGTGCCGGGGGAGGATCGGCCCGTGGCCCGAGTGGACTTCTTCGACGACCCCGCCGCCCCGCGGGCGACCACCCGCATCCCCGGCGCCTCGGCGGCGGTGCGCGACGAGCAGGGGCGACTGCTGCTGATCCGGCGGGAGGACACCGGCACGTGGGCGCTCCCCGGCGGGATCTTCGAGCTCGACGAGACGATCGCGCAGTGCGCCGTGCGGGAGACCCGCGAGGAGGCCGGCGTCGAGATCGAGGTGACGGGGCTGGTCGGCATCTACACCGACCCGCGCCACGTCGCGCTGCTCGACGACGGGCGCGCCGTCCAGCCGCTCGGGGTCTGCTTCCACGCCCGAGCGATCGGGGGCGAGGCGCGCCCGGACGGGGTGGAGACGACGGCCGTGGCGTGGGTCGAGCCCGAGCGGATCGGGGAGTACGAGCTGTTCTCCAACCACGCGGTGCGCATCGCGGACGCCCTGCACCGCACCGAGCCGCGGATCGCCTGAGGGCGCGTCAGGCCGCCGGGAGGCCCCGGTACGTGGGCAGGTCGATCACGGCCGCGGCCGGGGAGAACCGGCTGAGCAGGCCACCGAAGCGGTCCATGACCCCGGCGGCCACCTTGAACGCCCCGCGTCGCAGCGCGTGACCGGCCGCGGTGCGCGGGTTCATGGCCCGGAGCATCGCCGGCTTCACGTCCTGCGCCCGGTCCACGAACGGGCGCATGACCTGCTCGTAGCGACGCAGGGCGGCGGGGACGTCGGTGCCGTCGGCCAGCTCGCCCGCCAGCACCCAGGACCCGGTGAACGCGAGACTCGTCCCGGTGCCGAACGGACCCGCGGACCAGGCGGCATCACCGAGCAGCACCCGTCGTCCGGAACTCCAGCGGTCCAGCTTGGCCTGCGCGACCGCGTCGAGGTACATCGGCGCGTCGTCCAGGGCCGCGAGCACCCGCGGCGTCTCCCACCCGACGTCGGCGAAGGTGCGGCGCAGCAGCAGCACCTGGCTCTCGCGGTCGAGCGCCTCCACCCCGCGCACGTCGGAGAGGAAGCTCAGCATCGCGCGGGTGGTGCCCCGGTTGTCGGGGCGCAGGCCCACCCCGCGGGTGCCGACCGTGTGCATCCAGCGCCACCACCGGTCGTCGTCGGCGGTCCGCGGGATCGTCAGGTAGGCGATGTAGAGGCCGAGCTCGACGAGGTCGGCCTGCGGCACGACGAGGTCGCGGGTGCGCGACCGGGTCCCCTCGGCCACGACCACCACGTCGGCGTCGATCTCCTCGCCGCTCGCGAGGGTGGCGGTGACGTGGTCGTCGTGGTCGACCAGGTCGGCGATCTGCTCGCCGAAGCGGTAGTCGGTCGAGTCGGCCGTCGCCTCGTAGAGGATCCGGGAGAGCTCGCCCCGCAGGATCTCCAGCTCGGCGGTCATCCCGTCGGAGTCGCCCTCGCCCGCCGGGAACTCCGCGACGGTGCCGCCGCGCCCGTCGAGGAAGCGGACGCCCAGCTCGCCCGTGCCGGCGCCCAGCAGGGCGCCCTCCAGCCCCATGCGGCGCACGACCTCGCGGCCGGTGCCGCGGATGTCGACGTTCTGCCCCTCGTCGCGCAGCCGCTCCGCCCGCTCGACGACCGTGACGCGCCAGCCGAGGGTGTGCAGCTGGTGGGCGAGAGCCGGGCCGGCGATGCTGGCGCCGGAGATCAGGGCGTGGGGCACGGGGTCGGATGCCCCGTCCTGAGCGTGGCTAACGAGTCGGGGCGGAGCTCGTGGCGCGCAGTCCGGCGGCCTCGAGCACGAGGTGGTCCTGCCCCTGCTCGCGCACCAGCAACGCCTCCTCGATCTGGGCGAGCAGCGATTGCAGGCGGGCGGCCTCGTGGTCGTCGTCGGCCGGGGCGCCGAGGTGGTCGGTGAGGCTCGCGACGTCGACGTGGAGCCGGACCGGCGGCTCGATCGGTTCGCCGTCGAGGGCGGCCAGGGCGAGCCCCGGGGCATCGGCGACGTCGGCCACGTCGGCGAGGTCGGCGCGGAAGCCGAGGGCGGAGCGGAAGCGGTCGAAGCGTTCCTGTGGGTCCATGGGCACCTCCGGGTCTGCGAGCCACCGATGGTGCGCAGGTACCCGGAGGTACGCCACGAGGTGCCGGTGTGACATGCGGCGGGTCCGCCGTGACGTCGCCGACGATGTGGCGTTGCCGTCACGGAGGTGGGTGGATGACCGACGACGCGCTGGGTGACGACGACGTCACCGCGCTGGTGGCGCGGCTGCGCCGCCGCCAGGTGTCGCCCGGGGAACTGCGCGCGGCCGTCGCGGCCCGGCTCGTGGCCGTCGACCCGACGCTCCGGGGCCTCGGGCTGGACCGCGCGGACGAGTCCACCCACCATGACGTCCTGCTCTCGCCCGTCCTGGCCCACCGGACGCCGCCGCTCGGGTGGCTCCACCCCGCCGTCCCGTTCGACGAACTGGCCGAGCGACTCGTGCGCTACGTCGGCTTCGCCCCGCTGCAGAACGTCGCGTGCGCCCCGGTGATCGCGGTGCCCGCGGGGCGGCACGGGGCCCTGCCAGTCGGGGTGCAGCTCGCCGGCCGCCCCGGCGACGAGGCGACATTGGTGGAACTGGCGTTCGAGCTGGAGTCGGCTGTCCGCACTGCGAACGGCGTACACGCCGTGTAGCGGATAGCCGTCCCTCATACGGCGGGTGGGCGAGACGGCCGCCACCCAGAGGAACCTCCGGATGGCGGCTGTGTCGGAGCGTCGACGCACTGAAGATCCCTGGTGCGCTTCGACGATGGGGGTTGGATGTCCGCAGGGATCGCCACAGCGGGTCGGGAGCTTCGGTACGGCATCCGCGGCACCGAGCACACCATGACGGTGAGTACCCCGGTCGCCCGCCCCGACCTGTGGGAGTCCTACGTCGCCGGCGCCCTGGAGGTGTACTCGTCCCACGGGGTGGCGCCCGCCCTCGAACTGGACCCGGATCTCACGTCCCTGATGTTCGTCGCGCACGACCGGCACGGCCGGGTGCGTGGTGGGATGCGCTCCCAGGGACCGCTCGATCACCCGGCGGAAGCCCAGGCCCTCGCGGTCTGGGAGAACGACGCCACGCTCCGCCGCTGGCTTCGGGCGCGTCTGGCCGACGGACTCGTCGAGTCCAAGGGTCTCTGGGTCGCTCCGGGTTTCGAGGGTCGGCGGGACGTCGTGAACGCCTTCGGCCGCGCCCCGGTCTATGCCAGCACGATCCTGGGCGCGCGTCACGGGATCGGGAGCGCCGCGCGCCACAGCGAGCGCCTGTGGACGTCGAGCGGGGCGATCGTCGAGGACGGCATACCTGCCGTTCCCTATCCCGACGACCGTTACCTCACCCGGCTCGTCTCCTGGGACCGCTGGAATCTCCCGGCGGGCATCTCGGACGACGTGCGACGGGCCATGGATCTGGAGACCGCCCAGTTGCTGGGCGTCGACGTGCCGCTGCCGCGGGTGGGCCGATGAACCTCGACGGCTCGCCGGAGGAGCACGCGGGCCGGCCGCAGGAGCACCGTGCGTTCGTGGTCGCCGAGCCACCAGTGGGCGCCGAGGTGCTCGACCGTCGGGCGGAGCAGCTCGCCGACCTGGCGACGTTGCGGGGCGACGTCGTCGAGGACGCTCCGGTCCACTGGGTCTACTACCCGTGGCGGAACACCGCGGTCGCCGTGCTCGGTCCGGAGCCGTTCCGGCGGCTGCGGCAGGATCGGAACCGCAACAAGATCACCGCCGCCGAGCAGCAGCGGCTCGCCGGATTGACCGTCGCGGTCGCGGGCCTGTCGGTCGGGCATGCGATCGCGCACACGCTCGCGCTCGAGGGCCTGTGCGGGCGCCTCCGACTCGCGGACTTCGACACCATCGCGCTCTCGAACCTGAACCGGATCCCGGCCACGGTGCTCGACCTGGGCGTGAACAAGGCGGTCCTCGCCGCCCGCCGGATCGCCGAGCTCGACCCGTGGCTGGAGACCGAGGTGTTCCCCGCGGGCGTCACCGCCGACGCGGTGGAGACGTTCCTCGACGGGGTCGACGTGCTGGTCGAGGAGGCCGACTCGCTCGACGTCAAGGTCCTGCTGCGCGAGTCGGCGCGAGCGCGTGGCATCCCTGTGCTGATGGCCACGAGCGACCGCGGGCTGTTCGACGTCGAGCGGTTCGATCTCGAACCCGACCGTCCGCTCTTCCACGGGCTCGTCGGTGACCTGGACTCGGCCGCGCTCGCGAGCCTCTCGACCCGGGACAAGGTCCCCCACGTGATGCGGATCCTCGGAGCCGCCGACGTGTCTCCCAGGATCGCGGCGTCGCTGGTGGAGGTGGGAACGACGCTGTCGACGTGGCCACAGCTCGGGTCCGACGTCACGCTCGGGGCCGTCCAGGTCGCCGCCGCCGTGCGCCGTCTCGGCCTCGGGCACGACCTCCCGTCCGGGCGTGTGCGGTGGGACCCCGACGACTGCCTGGCGGGGCTCTCGACGCCGTCGCTCCCGACGCCGGCGGACGAGGAGGTCGCCGATGACACCGGCGACGACGATATCCTCGAGGCGGTCCGCCGCGCACCCTCGGGCGGGAACGTCCAGCCCTGGCGGGTGGAGCGGGACGCCGACGAAGTCCGTCTGGTCCTCGACGAGTCCCGGACGAGCACGATGGATGTGGCCCACCGCGGCAGCCACGTGGCCCTGGGTGCCGCCCTGTTCAACGCACGGGTGGCGGCGGCCCGGGCGCGCCGGCTCGGCGAGGTGGCGATCCTCCCCGACGCGGACCGCCCCGACCTGATCGCGACGCTGCGCCTGGGGGACGGGTCCGACGACCGGTTGGCCGCGCTGGACGTGCTCGGCCGGGGGACCAACCGGGCTCTGGGACGACCGCAGCCGATCGCCCCCGAGGTCTCGGCGAGCCTGCGGGAGGCGGCCGAGGCGGAAGGGGGACGGCTGCACCTGGTGGAGCCGGGAGAGGCGCTGACGCGCGCCGGTGCCGCGATGGCCGAGGCCGACCGCGTCCGCTACCTCACCGCGCCGCTGCACCGGGAGATGTTCGAGGAACTCGTCTGGCCCGGGGGCGACACGACGACGGGCATCGACGTCGCGACGCTCGGCCTCGCGGAGGGCGACCTCGCGAAGCTGACCATCGCGCGACGTCCCGAGGTCATGGCGCTCCTCGCCGAGTGGGACGCGGGCTCGGCGCTCGCCGACGACACGCGGGACCGGGTCGCCTCGAGTTCCGCCCTCGCGGTGGTGGCGGTCCCGGGTGCGACGAAGCGTCACTTCGTGCACGGAGGAATGGCCGTCGAGGCCGTCTGGGTGACGGCCGAACGGTGTGGCCTGGCCGTCCATCCGGTCTCGCCCGTCTTCCTCTACGCGGTCGATCAGGAGGACCTCCGCGCCCTCTCCGAACCTTTCGCGGACACTCTCGACGGGCTCCGCGGTGAATTCCGCGCCGCGGTCGGTGTGGCTGATGACGAGGCGGTGGCTCTCGTGCTAAGGCTGAGCCACGTCGTGGGGGCGCCGGTGAGGAGCAGACGTCGCCCGGTCGGGGGGGTACGTCGGGATGCCTGAATGGCCGAATATTCGTTACGCTCTGTACGTGGACCAGCCGGATCACGACCCTGAGCCAACGAACCTGGACGAGTTGGTGACGGCCGTCGCGACGAGCCTCATGGGCGTCGACTCCGCCGGCCTGCGCTGCGCCGCCGCGTCCGTGCTCGCCCGCATGGTCCGTTACTTTGGCGTCGACCTCAGCTTCCTGCGCTTCCACGACCCTCGTGCGCACACCACCGTGCTCGTCGCCGAGTGGCCGCCGCGGCCCGACATCCCCGATCCGGACCCGCTCGGCGTCATCCCCTTCGCCTCGGCGGACCCCATCTTCGCCGCCAGCGAGTACTTGGCCGAGATCATGATCCTCCGGCCCTCGGAGTCGCCCGACTACCAGGAGCGCGTGCGCGACGGGTCCGGTGTGGAGCTGACGTCGGTCGCGGTGGTTCCGCTGCGCTCCGCCGGCGCGACCACCGGCGTACTCGGCTTCATCAAGTACGGCGACCGCGGCTGGGACGACGACGAGCTGCGGGCGCTCAAGACCATCGCGCTGCTGTTCGCCCAGATGCAGGGCCGGATGGCCGCCGAGGACCGGCTGCGTCACATCGCCCACCACGACGAGCTCACCGGCCTGCCGAACCGGCGCGCGCTGATGGAGCACCTCACGGGCCTGCTGGCGGCCGGGGTGTCCGGCACGCGGGCGCTCCTGTTCATCGACGTCGACCGGCTTAAGGCGATGAACGACTTCCTCGGGCACGAGGCGGGGGACCGGTTCATCGTCGAGATCGCCGACCGGCTGCGGGCCGCCGTCGACCCGGCCGACGTCGTCGCCCGGCTCGGCGGGGACGAGCTGGTCGTGTCCGTCGACGGGACGTGCGACGAGGCGCGCGCGGTCGCGCTGGCCGAGCGCATCCAGCGGGCGATCGCGCAGCCGATCCAGGTCGGCGGGCAGTCCCTCGGGCGCACCGTCAGCGTGGGCATCGCGGTGATGGAGCCGGCGTCGGTCTCGCTCGCGCAGTGGCTGCGGTCGGCCGACCACGCGGTCCTGGTGGCGAAGAAGCGCGGCGGCAACAACGTCGTGGTGTTCACCGCCGAGATGGAGAAGCGCGAGCAGGTCCGCGTCGCGGTGGAGATGAACCTGCTGACCGCGATACGCGACGGCTCGCTCACGGTCGCCTACCAGCCGATCGTCGACCTGCGCACGCGCGTGCCGGTCGGCGTCGAGACCCTCGTGCGGTGGAACCACCCGACGCTCGGGCCGGTCGCCCCCGAGCTGTTCGTGGGGGTCGCCGAGGCCACCAACCTCGCCGGGGAGCTGGGTGACTGGGTGCTCCGCGAGGCGTGCCGGCAGTTCGCCACCTGGCGGGCGGAACTGCCCGCCGGGACGATGGACGGGTTCGCCATCTCGGTGAACATCTCGCCGGTCCAGCTCATCGCGATCGACTTCGTCTCCACGGTGGCGACCACCCTCGAGCGCTACGGGCTCTCGGGCCGGGACCTCATCCTCGAGGTGACCGAGCACGCCGTGGTGAGCGACGACGCGGCGGCCCGCAGGACGCTGCACGGCCTGCGGGCGCTCGGCGTGTCCATCGCCATCGACGACTTCGGGACCGGCTACAGCTCGCTCGCCCAGCTCAAGGCGTTCCCCGTCAACACCCTCAAGATCGACCGGGGCTTCGTGCTGGACCTGGGCCACAGCCCGGACGACCACGCGATCGTCCGGTCGATCATCAAGCTGGCCGAGTCGTTCGGCCTGGACCTCATCGCGGAGGGCGTGGAGAGCGAGGAGGCCGCGGCCACCCTCGTCGAGCTGGGCTGCCGGGTGGCGCAGGGCTACCTGTTCTCCCGCCCGCTGCCCGCCGACCGGGTGGCGTCCGCCCTCATGAGCCGGACCGGGGGGACGACCTACTCGCGACGGGCGACGGGCTGATCGTCCTCGTCGCGCTCGGGGCATTCGAGACGCTCGGGGTCGGGGAGGTCCGAGCCGTCCCACAGGTCGCCGATGAGGTCACGCAGATTGCCGAGGAGCAAACTCATGGTCGTTCCCCTCGTGGTCGCCGTTCGCCGCGAGGTCGCCCGCTTCGTTTCCGGATCACCCCGATCTTGTAGCACGGTAACCGTTCCGTCGCCGTGGGTCCGTCCCTGACCGATCCCGAAGCGGCCCGCGGGCTACCGTGCACGCCGTGACCCCGGTGACCTCGGATCTCGTCGTGACCGCCGCCGTCCGCCTCGACGCGGTGGTGCCCGACGGCGACGGCGTCGTCTGGGGAGAGGGCCGCGCGGCCGACGGCGGCCGGGTGCAGCTCGTGCGCCGCGCGCCCGACGGGTCCGTGCACGACCTGCTCCCCGAGGGCTCCAACGCCCGCACCGCGGTCCACGAGTACGGCGGCGGGGCCTGGTGGGTCCACGACGGTGTCGTCTTCACCGTCGACTGGTCCGACCAGCGGCTCCGCCGGGTGTCGGCCGGCGAGGTCACGATGCTGACCCCGGAGCCCGCCGTCCCCCGTGGCGACCGCTACGCCGACGGTCACGTCGCCCCCGACGGCACCTGGCTGGTCTGCGTCCGCGAGCACCACCCGACCGCGGGTTCCCCGGCCACCGACGTCGTCAACGAGGTGGTGCGGCTGTCGGCCGTGGCGCCCTCGGAGCCGGAGGTGCTGGTCAGCGGGCCGGACTTCGTCGCGGCCCCGCGCCTGTCGCGCGACGCCGGCCGGCTCGCGTGGCTGTCCTGGGACCACCCGTCCATGCCGTGGGACGACGTCGTCCTGACCGTGCGCTCGCTCGAGACCGGCGACGAGACGGTGGTCGCCGGCGGGCCCGGGGAGTCCGTCGCCGAGCCCGCCTGGCACGACGACGGGTCGCTCACCTTCATCTCCGACCGCACCGGCTGGTGGAACCTCTACCGCTGGGACGGCACCTCCGTCGAGCCGCTCGTCGTGCTCGAAGGCGAGATCGGCGAGCCGGGCTGGCAGCTCGGCGGCTCCCGCTACGCCGTTCTCGACGACGGGTCGCTCGTCTTCGCGCGTTCGTCCGACGGGTTCGACGCGCTCGTGCTGCGGGCCCCGGACGGCACGCTGACCGAGCTCGACACCGGGTTCAGCGCGATCCGCTCCGTCCGCGCCGACGGGGACGGCGTCGTCTGCCTCGCGGGCAGCCCGACCACGGAGCCCGGGGTGCACCGGGTGTCGCGCACGGGCGAGGTCACGACGCTGCGCGCGCCGCGGGACCTCGGGCTCGACCCGACGACGATCTCGGTCCCCGAGTCCATGACGTTCTCCTCGGTGGGCCCCGACGGGGCCGCACGGGACGCGCACGCGCTGTACTACCCGCCGTCGGGACCCGTCTCCGGCGCCCCGCCGCTGCTCGTGGTGATCCACGGCGGCCCGACCGGTGCCGCCGCGCCGGTCCTCGCCGTCGGGCTGCAGTACTGGACGAGCCACGGCTTCGGCGTCGTCGACGTCAACTACGGCGGCTCCACCGGCTACGGCCGCGCCTATCGCGAGCAGCTCAAGGGCGCCTGGGGGATCGTCGACGTGGCCGACTGCCTCGCGGCGGCCCGGGCCCTCGCCGCGGCCGGCCGGGTCGACCCGTCGCGCCTGGCCATCCGGGGCGGCTCGGCGGGCGGGTTCACGGTGTTGGCGTCATTGGCTCGGCCGGACACGCCCTTCGCCGCGGGGGCCGACCACTTCGGGGTCGCCGACCTCGAGGCGCTCGCCCGGGACACGCACAAGTTCGAGTCCCGCTATCTCGACGGGCTGGTCGGCCCGTACCCCGAGGCGCGCGACGTCTACGTGGCGCGGTCGCCGCTGACCCACGTCGACGAGTTCTCGACACCGCTGATCGTGCTCCAGGGCGACGAGGACGCGATCGTGCCGCCGAACCAGTCGGAGATGATCGTCTCGGCGCTCCGCTCCAAGGGCGTGCCGGTGGCGTACCTGCTCTTCGAGGGGGAGCAGCACGGCTTCCGGGCCGCCGAGAACATCAAGCGCGCACTCGACTCCGAGCTCGCCTTCTACGCCCGCCTGTTCGACCTGTCCGTCGACGTCCCACCGGTGGAGATCGAGAACCTCTAGCCGGTGACGCTGTCCGCGCCGCCAAGATCATCGCGACGTGGAGGATTCGGACGCTGATCATCCGGATTCTCCACATCCCGATGATCTTGTGGGGGATCAGCGCGTCGCCCGGTGGGCCAGGGTGCGTCGGATCTCCGCGATCACCTTCGCCGGACGCTTCTCCAGGTCCTCCCACGTCACCTCCGCGACGACCCAGCCGTCGGCGACGAGAGCGCGGGTCCGGGCGCGACGCTCGATGAACCGCGAGGGGTCGGAGTGGAAGGCCCAGCCGTCGACCTCCAGCGCGAACTTCGCGTCCGCGAACGCGATGTCGATGATCACCCCGCGGCCGTCCGCGAGCGTCACCGCCAGGTTCACCGCCCACACCGTGATCCCGGCGTCCCGGAGCAGGGCGATCATGATCCGCTCGGCCCCGGAGGCGGCCCGGTCCGAGGCCTGCACCAGCAGGTCGTGGGCCGCCCGGGAACCGCGCCGACCCAGGTGGCGGGACTGCATCGTCCGGAGTTCGTCGAGGGACACGACCTTCTGCTGGAGCATGCGGTCGAGGAACGCCTGGCCCTCGTTGCCGAGCGCGACGGCCGCGTCCAGCACGGTGAGCGCCCTGCTCGTCACCCGCAGGCCGCGGTGCTGGACCCGGTCGCCCCGCAGGTCCCGGTGCACGACCGAGAGTCCGGCCGGCCTGGAGCGCGAGCAGCCGGGTGGCAGAGCGACGACGTTCGGGTGCGGGTTCACGACCCCGAGGCCGAGCCACCACGCGGCGGACACCCCGACGAGCGCGCCGACCGGCCGGATCCACTCCGCGGCGATGCGTACCCGGGCCGCGGCCGTCCAGGGCCACGCCCGCACGAAGTACACCCCCGGAGCGCGCCGGATCCACTCGCCGCTCGCGATCGTGCGGGCGATCTGGTCGTCGCTCATCCCGCAGTCCTTCGCCTGCGAGCGTGAGATGACACCGTCGCGGGACGCGATGAACTGTTCGACCGTCACATGGGATTGGAGTGCCCGGGCGGCTGACCGGTTCCAGGAATTTCAAGATCGCCAGGACGTGGAGAATTCGGACGGCAGGCGTCCGGTTTCTCCACGTTCCGATGATCTTGGTCGGGGCGGGACGAACGTCAGCCCGCGAGGGACGCCCGGAGGTCGGCGAACAGGTCGGTGCGGGACTCCGAACCGAGGCGCTGACGCATGCCCCGCACGTGGTGCTCGACGGTCTTCGCCGTGATGAACAGGCGGTCGCCGATCTCGCGGTAGGTCAGCCCGTCGAGGAGCAGCTCCGCGACCTCGCGCTCCCGGTCGGAGAGCACGCCGGGCCGGGGGGAGGGGGTCACGACGACGGGCGCGTCCGGCTCCGCGGGGGCGGCCTCGGTGGTGGGCAGCACGGTCGGGCCGGCGAGGATGCCGCGGGCGAGGTTGAGCATGGCGGCGAGGACCCGCTTGTCGCTGGTGCGGACGGCGGCCTCCTTCGCGAGGCGCGCGCCGTCGTAGGCCATGCCCGCGTCGGACAGCGAGCCCGCGACGGCACTGACGTCGTCGGCGTCGACGTCCCCGGCGAGCACCCGCAGCCAGGTGCGGGCGGCCCGGGACAGGACCAGCGCGAGCGACCCGGCGTGGGCCGCGACGTCGGCGGCGCCCTCGGCGAGGTGGGCGGCGTGGCGCTGGGCGGCGGGCGGGTCGTCGGCCGCGACGGCGGCGAGGAAGGCGCACCAGTGCCACGGCGCGGCCCAGAGCACGGGCTCGCCGAGCGCGGTCAGCAGCTCGTCGCCGGCCTGCAGGTGGGGGGCGAGCCAGGCCAGCTGGCCGAGGCGGCCGGCCACGACGGCCAGCTCCCCGATCGGCAGCAGCGACCACAGGTCCACGGCGTGCCGGAGCACCGCCTCGCGCGCCCGGGACCAGACCGCGAGCAGGCCGCGGGTGTCGCCGGCCCGGCGCACGAGCCCGGCCTCCAGGGCGACCGCGACCAGCTCGTCGCGCGCGTGGACCGGCTCGGGACGGGCGTTCGCCGCGTCGAGGCCCGCCCGCGCGGCGAGGAGGTCGCCGCCCGCCATGTCCGCCCACGCCCGCAGCAGCAGGTGGCGGCGACGGTAGGGCGCGCCGCCGAGGTCGGCGGCCAGGGCACGGTCGACGAGGGTGCGGGCGAGGTCGGGCTCCCCGCGGTGCAGCGCCACGAGGGCGCCGAGCGCCGCGGGCGAGTCGTCGTGCAGCACGGGGGTGGCGCGGCATTCGAGCATCGCGGCGGCGCGGGTGAGGTCGGACAGCGCCGACGCCGAGCCCGCGGGCCGCACACTCGCCCGGATCGCCTTCCCGACGAGGCCGTCGGCGCCGGTCCGCAGGGTCGGCGGCGCGGGCCGCGACGGGTCGGCCGGGCAGGTGGGGAGCTCCTGCCCGGTCCCGACCAGCGCGATCGCGGCCGCGGACGACGCGCCGCTCGGGGCCACGGCGGCGACCCAGGCGTGCAGCGCGGCGGCGTCGGCCAGCATCCCGCGGTGGGCGTGCACCCCGGCGAGGACGTGGGCGGCCCGGACGAGGTCGGCCACCGGGGCCTCCGACGCCAGCACCTCGTCGGCGCAGCGGGCGGCCTCGACGAGCTCTCCGGTCAGCGCGGCCTGCTCGGCCAGCGTCACGAGGTCGGCGGTCATGGGTCGCTCGAGCTCGGGGGCGCTCACGTCGCCGTGCCGGAGGGGGTGGTCGTCGGGCCGGGAGCGGTCGACGTGCCGCCCGTGCCCGTGCCACCCGTGCCACCGGCCGTGCCCCCCGTACCCCCGGTCCCGCCGGTGCCCCCCGTGCCGCCGGTGGGCGGCGGGGTCGTCTTCCCGGTGCCCGGCGTGGGGGCCGGAGCTGGGGCGGGAGCGGGAGCGGGAGCAGGCGCCGGGGCAGGAGCCGGGGCGGGTGCGGCGGCGGGCGGCGGCACGACCGCGGGGGCGGCCGCCGGCGGGACGGCGGCCGGGACCACGGGCTTCACGGCCGCCGGAGTGGCGGCGCGGCTCCTGGTCGCGGCGACCGGGGTTGCCGCGCGGCCGGAGTTGTCGGTGGCGCCGCCGGAGCCGAGGGTGCCCGGCGGCAGGGTGCCGGCGGCGTTGGCCGGGGGAGCGGCCGCAGCCGGGGTCGCGGCGTTCGGGGCGGCGGACGCGGCGACGGAGGCGTCACCGCTGGTGTTCCTGACCATCGGCACGGCCACGGCGACCACGCCGCCCGCGACCAGCACCGCCGCGGCACCGGCGCCGATGGCGAGGCGGCGCTTGCGGGTGTCGGGCTTCCCGGGCGGCTGGAGCTGTCCGGTCCAGCCCGCGGGGGCGGCGACCGGGGAGGGCCGCAGAGCGCTCGTCGGCATCGGGGTGCGGCTGGGGAGGCCGTTGCCCAGGGTGTCGGTGACGGGGTCGTCATCGAGGTGCGGGCCGACGCGGACCGGGTTGGTCCGCGGGTCCTCGGCGTGGGCGCGCAGCGCGGCGGCGGGCCCGACGAACTCGGTACGGGGTTCCGCCTCGGCGTGCGCGAGGAGCGCCGCGGCCGGGCCGACCCACTCGGTGCGGGGCTCCACCGCAGGACGCTCGAAGGGCCCCGAGATCGGGGCACGACCCGGCGTCGGGAAGGGGCCGGAGGCGGCGGGGAAGGGGCCGGAGGCGGCGGGGAAGGGGCCGGAGGCGGCGGGGAAGGGGCCCGAGGGCGGGCGGATGACGCCCGAGGCGGCCGCAGCGGCCCAGGTGGCGCCGCGGGCGACGACGGAGGTCGGGTCCGGGTCGATGGAGACCGGGCGGCCGAGCTCGGCGGTGAGCATCCGCGCGACGAGCGGGATGCGGGAGGACCCGCCGACGAGCAGGACGCCGTCGAGGTCGGTGGGGCGGAGGCGGGCGGAGTCGAGCACCTCGCCGAGGACGTCGATCGTCTGGCGCAGGGCCGGGGCGATCATCTCCTCGAACTCGCCGCGGGTGACGCGGACGCGGGTGGTCACGTTCGGCAGGCGGACCTCGACGACGGCCTCGGTGTCGACCGACAGCGCCTCCTTGGCCGCCACGCAGGCGCGGCGCAGGCCCGAGACGGCGCGGACGGTGGCGGGGTCGGCCGGGTCGAGCGAGGCGACGGCGCCGCCGAGCTCGGAGCAGACGTGCCAGAACAGGGCCTCGTCGAAGTCGATGCCGCCGAGGGCCTCGATGCCCTGGCCGCGGCCGAGGACGGTCAGGCCGACCGGTGCGACAGGTGAGGCGGGGACCCCGCGGACGACGGCGGCGTCGAAGGTGCCGCCGCCGAGGTCGTAGACGGCGACGGTGCGCCCGACCGGCAGGCGGCCGGCGGCGGCGTGGGCGGAGGCGGCGGCCTCGGGCTCGGTGAGCAGGACGACGTCGTGCAGGCCGACCTCGGCGAGCGCCTCGGTGAACACGCGGCGGCGGTAGGCGCCCCACCCGGCGGGGTGCGCGACGGCGAGGCGGCGCGGCTCGCGGCCCTGCTGCTCGGCGACGCGGTCGGCGGTCCAGCGGACCATCTCGGCGGCCACGCCGTCGGCGGAGAAGCCCTCGCCGGCGACGACGATCGGGGTGTCGTCGCCCAGGCGGCGCTTGAACTCGCGGACCACACGCTGCGGGGCCCACGGAGCGCGGGCCTCGGCCTCGCCGCCCACCAGGAGGGACCCGTCGTCGTCGACCAGGAGGACGGAGGGGACCTGCGTGCCCTGGCGGTCGAGGGGGACGACGTGCACGTCGGGCGCCGGCTCGAGGTGCACGGCCGCGGCGGTGAAGGTGGTGCCGAGGTCGATGCCGAGGTCGTACGCCAGCGGCATCGCGCTCCGTGCCGTCCCCGCCCGCTGCGGGCCCACCATCGTCACACCCAGCTCCATCTCGCCCCGGCCGCCCGGACGGGGCGGCGTCGTGTCGCTGACTCGTGCGCATCATCGACCCGTTCCGCGTCGTCGTTACACATTCGTAGCTCTATCGAGTGAGGGTGGTCCGTTCGGTGGGTGCAGCTACGTCACTTGCTGTGACCCCGGGGTGCCGACCAGGGGATGGGGCCCCGATCCCCTAGGGGGTCCTCCACGGAACCCGGCGGGAGCCCCGATGGCCGGCGGCCCCCCGACGACGACTGTTCTCACCACGCCGCTCGGGCCGTCCGGCACCGAGCGCTCACCTTCACCGTCTGGGGGCAGACACCATGAGCGAGCACAAGACCCTCCTCGAGTTCCTGATGGACCTCCTCAACAACCACGACGCGCTCGCCGAGTTCCGCGACGACCCGCACGCCGCGCTGCAGGCCGCCGGCCTCGGCAACGTCTGCGTCGACGACATCAAGGAGCTCCTCCCCGTCGTCCTGGAGAAGGTCGACGCGCAGAAGTGCGCGCAGTACGAGGACGACTGCGACGACGACAAGTGCTGGGACTCCGAGCCCAAGCACCACGACGACCACGAGCACCACTGCAAGCCGATCGACTGCGACGACGAGGGCCGCCCGGCGCCGCACTGCTCCGAGATCGACAAGGTCGTCACGCACCTCAACTACGTGACGAACAACTACTCGTACGACTCGCACGACACGATCTACAACACCACCAACGTGACGAAGATCTGGGCCGGCGACGGCTCGGACGTGAACGTCACCAACGAGACCAACAACATCGGCTCGCACGGTGTGCAGGTCCAGGGCGACTCGAACGCCCCGATCGTGACCGGCGACCACAGCTTCGTGGGCGACGGCAACCAGATGTCCGGCGACGGCTCCACCACCGCCTTCGGTGCGGGCAACGCCACCTCGCTCGACCACGTCGGCACCGGCCAGAACGGCGTCATCTCCACCGGCTCCGGCACGGTGAACAACTCGGGCGCCTTCGGCCACGGCAACCAGGTCGCCGGCGCCAACGGCGTGAACACCAACACCGACTCGTCGAACCACGACTCGGGCAACACCACGCTGCACACCGACTCGCACAACACGGACAACTCCGGGTCGCACAACATCACCGACTCGCAGAACCACACGACCGACTCGCACGACACCGACACGTCGCACTCGAACAACACCACGACCGACGAGCAGCACAACGCGCTCGTCGACGCCAGCCACGGGGCGGTGTCCCCGCTCCTGGACGTGGCGCACGTCGGCTTCTGAGCCGACCCGCCCATCGGGTGACGGGCAGCCGGGGACGAGCGGCACGACGGTCGGAGCGGGCCGCGTAACGTTCCCCGGGTGACGACGAGGCCGGGACACGGGAGACCGTGTCCCGGCTTTCGTGCGTGCAGGGGAGGGACATGAAGAAGGACCTGGTCGACCTCGTCAAGGTCGCCCGGCAGGCGGCGACGGCCTACGGCCGGCCCGACCTGGAGAAGCGGCTCTCGACGGTGTCCGCATCGGTCGCGGACGACCGGGCGCGGGTGCTCGTCATGGGCGAGTTCAAGGCGGGCAAGACCGAGCTGGTCAACGCCGTCCTCGGCGGCCGGGCCCTGCCCACGGACGCCCACCGGGCGACGACCGTGCCCACGGTCTGCGTGCAGGGGGCGCAGCGGTCGGTGATGCTGGCCCGTGCCGTGGCGGGCGGCGAGGAGCAGCAGCAGGTCGCGCCCGCCGAGCTCGCCGAGCACGTCACGGAGGCGGGCAACCCCGACAACCGCGCGGGCTGGTCGTACGCCGAGGTGACGCTGCCGGTCGACGCGCTCGACGGCATGCGGCTCGTCGACACCCCCGGTGCGGGCGGGCTCGCGTCCCCGGCGTCGGTCTCGACGATGGCGGAGCTCCCCGGCGCGGACGCGGTGCTGCTGGTCTGCGACGGGGGCCGGGAGCTGACCGCCCCCGAGCTCGCCCTGGTGCGCACGGCGTCGGCGGTGTGCCCGACGGTCGCGGTCGTGCTCACCCGCACCGACCTGCACCCGCACTGGCGGCGCATCGCCGACCTCGACCGGGCCCACCTCGACCACGCCCACGAGTCGTTGCGCCGGGTCCCCGTCCTCCCCACATCGGCCGCCCTGGCTCTGCACGAGGAGGCCTCGCTCCTCGCCGAGTCCGGCCTGCCGGACCTGCGGGAGCTGCTGCGCACCGAGGTGGTCGGCGGCCGGCACGCGCGGCGCACGCGGATGGCGGCCGACGAGGTGCTCGTGGTCTGCGAGCAGCTCTCGGCCCGGTTCCGCGCGGAGCGGGACGCGCTCGCCGACCCCGGCCGGGCGCAGCGCATCAGCGACGAGCTGGAGCGGTCGAAGGCGCGGGTCGTCGCCCTGCGCGACCGTGCCGCCCGCTGGCAGCAGACGCTCAACGACGGCACGCAGGACCTCGTCTCCGACATCGAGTACGACCTGCGCGACCGCCTGCGCACCGTCACCACCGACGCCGAGGCCGCGCTCGACGACACCGATCCCGCGAAGACGTGGGAGCAGTTCGCGCCGTGGCTGCACCAGCAGGTCTCGGCCGCGGTGTCGACGAACGTGGTCTGGGCTGAGGAGCGCACGCGCTGGCTCGCCGAGCGGGTCGCGACCCACTTCGCCGAGGACGGCGCCGGGGTCCTCCCGCCGATGGCCTCGCCGGAGGGTCAGGTGATGGCGGCCGACCCGGTCGGCCTGCTCGCCGCGCCGGACCACGAGAAGTTCGGGCTGTCGCAGTCGTTGATGATCGGGATGCGCGGCTCCTACGGCGGCGTGCTGATGATCGGCATGATGACCACGATCGCCGGGATGGCCCTGCTCAACCCGTTCTCGGTCGGCGCGGGCCTGCTGCTCGGCTCGAAGACGCTGGTCGACGAGCGCAAGCGGGCACTGCGCCGCCGGCAGTCCGAGGCGAAGCAGGCGGTGCGCCGCCACGTCGACGACGTGATCTTCCAGGCGGGCAAGAACTCCCGCGACATGCTCCGGGAGGTCCAGCGCACGCTGCGCGACCACTTCACGACGACGGCCGAGGAGCTCGAGCGCTCCCTCAACGCCACCTCGCAGGCGGCCAAGGCGGTGGAGGCGGACGGGGCGAAGCGCCAGGCCCGGCTCGCCGACGTCGCGGCGGAGCTGGAGCGGCTCGAGGCACTGGAGCAGCGGGCGCGCCGGATCCGGGAGAGCGTCGGGAGCGCCCGGCTGGTCGGCGCGTGAGCGGCGCCGCCGACACCCGCACCCGACTCACCGACCAGGCCCGATCCGTCGTCGGGAACGCGCAGCGGCTCTACGGGAGCGGGCCCGCCGACCCGGTGACCGACTGGGCGCGCGCCGTCCTGCACGACGCACGGTCCCGGCTCGACGAGCCGCTGCGGGTGGCGCTCGCCGGGACCCTGAAGGCGGGCAAGTCCACGCTGCTCAACGCCCTGGTCGGGGAGCGCGTGGCGGCGACCGACGCGGGGGAGTGCACGCGCCTGGTCACCTGGTACCGCGACGCGCCCTCGCCGACGGTGCTGCGCGAGGACCTCGACGGCCGGCGTGGTCCGGTCCCGTTCGCCCAGGACGGCGAGGGGCTGCGGATCGACCTGCGCGGCGTGGACCCGACACGGGTCGGGCGGCTGCTGGTGGACTGGCCGTCGCGCGGGCTCGCGGAGACGACGCTGGTCGACACCCCCGGGCTCGACTCGATCCGCGAGACCAACTCCCGGCGCACCCTCGCGTTCGTCACGCCCGAGGACCGGCCCTCCGGGGCCGACGCCGTCGTCTACCTGATGCGGCACGCGCACCGGAACGACGTCGGGTTCCTCGAGGCCTTCGCCGACCTCGCCCGCGGCGGTGCCGGCGGCCTGGGCGCGGTGGGCGCCTCGGGCACCGTCGTGGTCCTCTCCCGCGCCGACGAGATCGGCGGCGGGGGCCTCGACGCCATCACGACGGCGGGTCGGGTCGCCGAGGCCTACCGCGCGGACCCGGCGCTGCGCCCGCTGTGCCAGACGGTCGTCGCGGTCGACGGGCTGCTCGCCGAGACGGCGCGGACGCTGCGGCAGGCCGAGTTCACCGCCCTGCGGGCGCTCGCCCGGGCCCCGCGCGCCGAGGTCGACGCGCTGCTCCTCTCGGCCGACCGGTTCTGCTCGGCCGAGCCCCCCGCCGTCGTCGCGGAGGCCCTCGCGTCCGACCCGGACGGCGTCCGGCTCGACGCGCCCACCCGGCGCGCGCTCATGGACCGCTTCGGTGTGTACGGCATCCGGACCGCGACCACCGTGCTGCGCCGCGGTGCCCGGACCGGGCGTGGGGTGGTCGACTCGGTGTCGCTGGCCGAGGAGCTGGTGCGCCGGTCCGGGCTCGAGGAGCTGCGCGAGGTGCTCGCGTCGCGGGTGGTCGGGCGGCGCGATGTGCACAAGGCCCGGTCGGCGTTGCTCGCCGTCGAGATGGTGCTGGCCCGGGCGCCGCGACCCGACACCGGGCCGCTCGCCGCCGAGCTCGAACGGGTCCTCACGGGCGCCCACGAGTTCACCGAGCAGCGCCTCCTCGCGGCCCTGCGGCAGGGTCAGGTGACGATGCCGGCCGACACCCAGCCGGAGGCCGAGCGCCTGCTGGGCGGCGACGGTCCCGACCCGCGGGACCGGCTCGGCGGCGCCGACGACGTCCGGGCCGCTGCGCTGGAGGCGCTCGACCGTTGGCGGACGCGGGCGGAGTCGCCACTGACGTCACGGGCGGCGGCCGAGGTCGCCCGGGCCGCTGTGCGGTCGTGCGAGGGCGTGCTGACGTACCTGTAGGGCGACCGCCGTCAGCACCAGCGCGGCGCCCACCAGCACCACCGGCCGGAACTCCTCGCCCAGCACCAGTACGCCCGTGAGGTAGGCGACCACCGGCACCGCGTACGCGTACGTGCCGACCACCGACACCGGCGCGTGCCGCACCAGCCACGTGAACAGCGCGAACCCGGCGAGCGAGTCGACCACCAGGAGCACCGCCACGGCGGCCCACGAGCTCCCGTTCCCGACGCCGGGTGCGGCCGGCTCGACCGCCAGGCCGGCGGTGAGCACGAGGGCGCCGCCCGCCACGAGCTGCACGGCCGTGGCGGCACCGGGCGTGGGGAGGACGACGCTGCGGGAGGCGACGAGGGTGCCGGCGGCCCACAGGACGCTCGTCCCCAGGACCAGCAGGGCCCACGGTGTCCAGGCCGGACCGCCCGACCCCGCCAGGACGATCACCGCGACCCCGGCCAGGCCCAGCACCAGGCACCCCCACTCGCGGCGCCCCGTCGGCTCCCCGACGACGGCGCGCAGGACCACCAGCCACAGCGGGATCGACGCGGCCAGCAGCGCCGAGGTCGAGGCGGGCACGTGCGCCACGGCGAGGGCCGCGAGCCCCTGCGCGCCGAGCAGGCAGCACCCGACGAGCGCCGCCCGGCGCAGCGCCGGCACGGACGTGCGGCGCAGGTCCCGCGCCCGCGCGACCGCCAGGACCACACCCGCCGTCAGGAAGACGGCGCCGGAGGTGGTGAGGGGCGGCAGGGTCCCGACCATCACCCGCATCGCGGGGAACGAGGAACCCCAGCAGAGCCAGAGGATGACGAGGGCGAGCGGGACGCGGGCGGACATGACGACAGGAGAAGTCCGTGACGCGCATGAGTCCAACGACTTCTCCTCCTACCCGGCATGATGGGGACTCATGGACGTCGCGCTGGCCCAGCTGGACGCCGTGCTCGCGCTGGCCGAGCACGGCAGCTTTACCCGTGCGGCCGCGGCACTGGGGCGGACGCAGTCGGCCGTGAGCCGGTCGGTCGCCACCCTGGAGCGGCGGCTGGGGGCGCCGGTCGCGCACCGGGGACCGGTCGTGACGCTGACCGCGACCGGGCGGGAGGTCGCCGAGCACGCGCGCGCCGTCCGGGGCCACCTCGACGCGGTGGCGGGGCTGGCGCAGCGCGGGACGCAGGCCGACCTGCGGGTGGGCGCGGTGCACTCGGCCACCGTGCGGCTGGTGCCGGCGGTGGTGCGGCGGGTGCCGAGCCGGGTGTGGGTGGTGCAGGGCGACGACGACGAGCTCGCGGCGTGGTTCGCGGCCGGGACCGTCGACCTCGCGGTCTCGACGTGGGGCCCCGAGCACTTCGACGGCGCGGCGGCCCACCTGGTGCGGGAGGACGCGTTCCTCGCGGTGCTCCCGGCGCGGCACCCGCTGGTGGGGCGCGGCCCGGTCGGGCTCCGGGCGCTCGTGGAGGCGGGCGTGGCCGACCCGGGTGGGACGTGCGGGCCGCAACTGGCGGACGGCTACGTCGCGCACGGCGAGTCGTGGGTGCCGGCGCACGTCGTGCGCGACGTCGGGACCGTGCTGGCGATGGCGGCCGCGGGGATCACGGTGGGCGTGCTCCCGGCCCTGGCGCTGCCCGACCCGTTGCCCACGGGGGTCGTGGTCCTGCCGCTCGACCCGCCGTTGGGCCGGACCGTGCACGTCCACGTCCGGTCGGTCCCGGGCGCGGCGGACCTGGCGGAACTGCTGACGTCGGCGTAGTCGCGGCGCGGACCGCCGCGTCGGTCTACGGTTCCGGATCATGATCGTCCTGGATCTCGGCGGTGTCCTCGTGCGTTCCGACGAGGTGATGGCGGCCGTCGCGGAGCGGCTCGGCGTGTCCCGGTCGGCGCTCGAGGCGGTCTACTACGGACCGGCGCGGGAGGCGTTCGACCTGGGCGGGTCGGACCTGGCGTACTGGACCGCAGTGGGGGAGCGGCTCGGCGTCACCGTGAGCGCCGCCGACGCCGCGGAACTCACCACGATCGACGCGCGGAAGTGGGCCGACCTGCCGTCGGAGTCCGCGGCGTTCCTGGCGGCGCTGGACGGGGAGCGGACCGCGGTGCTGTCGAACGCGCCGGCGCACCTGGCCGAGACCGTGCGCGGCGCCGAGTGGTCGCAGGGGTTCGAGACGTTGCTGTTCTCGGCCGAGGTCGCGCTCGTGAAGCCCGACCCGGCGATCTACGCCGCGGCCGACCGGGCCTACGGCACGACGCCGGAGGAGTGCGTGTTCTTCGACGACCGGCCCCGCAACGTCGAGGCCGCCCGCGCCCACGGCTGGGCGGCGCACGTGTGGGAGGGCCCGGACGCCGCGCTGGAGGTCCTGCGCGCGCGGCGGTGAGCGGGTCGCCGTACCTGCCCAGGCGTCTACGGTGCGGGGTCGTGCGCCGCCCCGAGGACCTCGACACCGTCCGGGACTCCTACGACCGCGTCGCCGACGCCTACGTCGAGATGGTCGAGACGACGGGCCTGGGTGACATCCGGACCCACCCCTGGATGCAGGCGTCGATCGACGCGTTCGCCTCGGCGGTCGCCGGTCGGGGACCCGTGCTCGACGTCGGGTGCGGGCCCGGTCTGGTCACGGCGTACCTGGCCGATCGAGGTCTCGACGTCACCGGGGTGGACCTCTCGCCGCGCATGATCGAGCACGCCCGCCGCCGCCACCCCGCGTGCACCTTCCGGGTCGCGTCCGCGACCGAGCTCGATCTCGCCGAGGCGTCGTACGGCGGCATCCTCGGCTGGTGGTCGCTGTTCAACCTGCCGCGCGACGTGCTGCCCGAGGTCCTGGCGTCGTTCGCCCGGGCGCTCGTGCCGGGCGGGCAGCTGATCGTCGCGACGCACGTCGGTGACGAGGACCTGCAGCGGACAGAGGCCTACGGCGGGGTCCCGGTCCGGTGGACCACCCACCAGTGGCGACCCGAGCAGCTCACGACCCTGCTCGAGGCGGCCGGGCTGCACGTCGTGGCCGACCTCCGGCTGCCCGCCGAGCCCCCGATCGGACCGACGACCGTGCTGTGCGCGCGGCGCCGCTGAACACCTTCGGGTGAGGCCGTTCCCTCCCGCGGCCCGAAGCGGCACGGTGAGCAGGGTCGACGGTGACGGAAGGGGCGGCCGATGACGACGGCGATGGAGGGCGGCGGGCACTACAACGCCCACGCGTCGGCGCAGGCCGCGTCGGCCACGTTCGCCCTGGACCTGGTGCGGGACGCAGCGCGCACGGCGCCGGTCGGGCCCGACGGGACGGTCACCGTCGTCGACTACGGCGCCTCGGAGGGCCGGAACTCGCTGGCGCCCGTGGGTGCCGTCGTCGAGACCCTCCGGCAGGTCCACGGCGAGGGCCTGCCGGTCCGCGTGTTCCACACCGACCTGCCGGACAACGACTTCAGCTCGCTCTTCCACATCCTCGCCGAGGACCCGGCGAGTTACCTGCGACCCGGGATCCACCCGGCGGCGATCGGCCGGTCGTTCTACGAGCAGCTGCTCCCGGCGGGCTCGGTGGGTCTGGGGTGGAGCTCGATCGCGGTGCACTGGCTGCGCGAGGTCCCGGGGCCGCTGCACGGGTTCTGGCCGACGGTCGCGACCGGGGGGCAGGCCGCGGCGTGGACGCGCGCCGCGGCGGCGGACTGGTCGGCGTTCCTGACGGCGAGGGCGGCCGAGCTGCTGCCCGGGGCGCGGCTCGTGGTCGTCGTCGGTGGCGCGCACGGTGACGGCCCCACACGGCGGTCGGGCGCGGAGCCGGTCATGGCCGAGGTCGCCCGTGGTCTGGCGGCCCTCGTCGAGGCCGGGGTGCTCTCCGCCGCGGAGCGGGACGCGATGGTGATCCCCGCGTGGTACCGCACGGAGGCGGAGTGGCGGGCCCCGTTCTCCGACGGCCTCGGCCTCGAGCTCGAGCGGTTCGAGCACGTGGACCTGGGCGACCCGCTGTGGCAGCAGAGCGGCGGCGCCGGCTACGCGCAGGCCGTCGCCGCGGCGATTCGGGTGTCCTTCGGCCCGTCGCTGCTGCACGCCCTGGAGCCGCAGCGGCGGGAGACCGTGGCCGCGGCCCTGTTCGACGACCACCTCGCGCGGGCGATCGCGGCCGCCCCGCCCGGGCCGTGGTTCGACTGGCGGGTGGCCGTGATGTGCGCTGCGCGCACGTGAGCACTAAGTGGGGCTATAGCCCCTCTTAGTGCTCACGAGTGCGGAGCACACCAGGTCGAGCAGCCGCCCCACCCGGGCCCGGTCGTCGGCGTCCTGCATCGTCACGAACGTGCCGACCAGCAGGGTCACGACGTCGTCGGCCTCGATGCCCGGGCGCAGGGAGCCATCGGCCGCACCCGCCGTCAGGAAGGTCCCGACCGCCGCGTCGACCGACTCCCGCGTCCGCGGCGAGGCCAGGGAGCCGTCGGCGACCATCGCGCGGAAGGTGTCGGCCATCCCGCGCTTGGTGAGGACGAACTCGGCGTAGCGGTCCAGCCAGGCGCGCAGTGCGGTCGCGGCGTGCGGGCCCGGGTCGACGTCGCGGCACAGCGACTCGAGCTCCGTGCGGTAGACGGCCTCGACGAGCGCCTCGCGACTCGGGAAGTGCCGGTAGAGCGTGCCGATCCCGACCCCGGCGTCGCGCGCGATCTTCTCCAGCGTCGGGTCGCCGCTGCGATCCCCCGTCGCTCCGCTCGCCCCGGCCAGGAAGGCGGCCGCGGCCGCCTCGAGCAGCCGGGCGCGGTTGCGGGCGGCATCGGCGCGGGGCATATCCGGAGGTACCTCCGTTTCAGTGGTAGCGTCGTCCTCGGAACCGGAGGCTACTCCGGATCGGTCACGACGAGGGGTGGAGCCATGCGTCCCGGAGGTACCGCGAGGCTGGGGGAGCACGAGGTCGCCCGCGTCGGGTACGGCGCGATGCAGTTGCGGGAGGAGGGGCCCGACGACGGGCCGGTCGCCGTCCTGCGCCGCGCCCGCGAGCTGGGGGTGGACCACGTCGACACCGCCGAGTTCTACGGCGACGGCGTGGTGAACCGCCGCATCCGTGCGGCACTCGCGCCGTACGACGACGTCGTCGTGGTCACGAAGGTCGGAGCCGAACCGGCGACGGGCGAGATCCCGCTGCGTCTCGCCCAGCGCCCGGATCAGCTCCGCGCCCAGGTCGAGGCGAACCTGCGCTCGCTCGGCGCGGAGCGGCTCGACGTCGTGAACCTCCGGCGGGCCGACGCGGCGCCCGGGCTCGTGGCCGAGGGCGAGCAGGTGGTGGACCTCGACGACCAGCTCGCCGTCATGACCGCCCTGCGCGACGAGGGAAAGATCGGCGCGGTCGGGCTCTCGCACGTGTCGGCGGACCAGCTGCGACACGCGCTCCCGGTCGGCGTCGTGTGCGTGCAGAACGCCTACTCGCTGGTCGACCGCAGCTCGGAGGCCGTGCTCGACCTCTGCCGCGAGCACGGCATCGCCTGGATGCCCTACTTCCCGCTCGGCGGGGGGTGGCCGGGGCAGACGCAGGTGACCTCGCTGCCGGCGGTGCGGTCCGTGGCGGAGCGGACCGGCGCGACGCCGTCGCAGGTCGGGCTCGCCTGGGTGCTCACGCGCTCGCCGGAGGCGATGGTGATCCCGGGGACGCGGTCGGTCGAGCACCTCGAGGAGAACGTCGCGGCGGGGTCGGTGTCGCTCACGGCGGAGGACCTCGCGACACTCGACGCGTGACCCGGTTCGTCCTCGTCCACGGTTCCGGCGGCGGCGCGGCGTACTGGTCGCAGGTGCTCCCGCTCCTGCCCGACGCGGTGGCGGTCGAGCTGCCACCCGAGGCCACGACCTGGGAGGAGTGCCTCGACGCGGTCCGCACCGACGAGCCGGCGGTCCTCGTCGGGCAGTCGATGGGCGCCTTCGTCGTCGCTCTCGCGGCCGCCCGCTTCCCGACGGCGGGTGCGGTGCTGCTGGCGCCGATGGTCCCGGCGCCGGGGGAGACGGCCGGGTCGTGGTGGGAGCGGACCGGGCACGCGGCGGCCGCGGCCGAGGCGGCGCTCCGGCAGGGACTCGACCCGGCCGCCGTCGTGCCGGGGCCGGGGTTCGACGTGGACGTGACGTTCCTGCACGACGTGCCGCCCGAGGTCCTCGTCGAGCCGCCCGACCCGTCGTGGCCCGCGGCCGCGCTGTTCGACGCGCCGTACCCGCTCGAGGCGTGGCCCGACGTCCCCACCCGCGTGCTCGCCGCTCGGGACGACCGGCTCTTCCCGCTGCCGTTCGTGGCGCGGCTCGCGCGGGAACGGGCCGGCGTCGAGGCAGAGGTGCTGCCGGGCGGGCACCTGGTCGCGCTGTCGCACCCGGCCGCGGTCGCCACGGCCCTGCGCGCGTGACACGGTGGAAACATGGCGGACGACATCGAGCGGGCGCGGGAGCTGATCGCCGGCGCGCAGCGGGTGACCGTGCTGACCGGGGCCGGGATCTCGACCGACTCCGGCATCCCGGACTTCCGCGGCCCGCAGGGCGTGTGGACGAAGAACCCCGCGGCCGAGCTGATCTGGAACTACGACAACTACCGCGCCGACCCCGAGGTCCGGCGCGAGGCGTGGCGCGACCGGGTCGACCACCCCATGTTCACGGCCGTCCCCGGGCCCGCGCACGAGGCGCTCGTGGCGCTGGAGCGCTCGGGCAAGCTGCTCGCGCTGCTGACGCAGAACATCGACGGGCTGCACCAGAAGGCCGGGTCGTCGGCGTCGCTGGTCGCGGAGCTGCACGGGTCGAACCACGGGACGGTGTGCCTGACCTGCGGGGCGGTCGCGCCGATGGCGGACGCGCTGGAGCGGGTCCGCGCCGGCGACGACGACCCGACGTGCGAGCGCTGCGGCGGCGTCCTCAAGGCGACGACGATCATGTTCGGCGAGATGCTCGACGTCGACGTGCTCACCCGGGCCCGCGACGCCGCGCTCGCCTGCGACCGCTTCCTCGCGATCGGCACGTCCCTCGGCGTGCACCCGGCGGCCGGCCTGGTCGGCGTCGCCGCCCAGGTCGGGGCCGAGGTGATCATCGTGAACGCCGAGCCGACGCCGTACGACGACGTCGCCTCGGTGGTGCTCCGCGGCGGCATCTCCGAGGTGCTTCCCGAGGTGCTTCGCTTGTGAGCACTTTCCGTGGCTCCAGCCACGGAAAGTGCTCACGGGCCGAAGGCACCTTGCGTTCGAGCGCACTCGAAGTCCTACGGTCGTGTGGTGCCAGGATCCATACTCGGAACCGCCGTCCGCCGCGTCGAGGACCCGGAGCTGATCCGCGGTCGCGCCACCTACGTCGACAACATCGTCCCGCCCGGCGCGCTGCACGTCGTGTTCGTCCGCTCGCCGCTCGCGCACGCGCGGCTCGAGGACGTGGCGGTCGACAAGGCGCGTGAGGCGCCCGGCGTCGTCGCGGTCCTGACGGCGGACGACCTCGTCGACCTGCCCGACCACCGGCCCTTCATGGTCCTCAACGACGCCTGCGCCCGCCCGCTGCTCGCCCGCGGCAAGGTCCGCTTCGTCGGCGACATGGTGGCCGCGGTGGTCGCGACGACGAAGGCCGAGGCCGTCGACGCCGCCGAGCTGGTCGAGGTGGACTACGACCCGCTCGAGGCCGTCGTCGACCCCGAGGCCGCCCTCGCCGCCGGTGCGCCGCTGCAGTTCGAGGAGCTCGGTTCCAACCTCGCGGCCGGGATGCGCGACCCCGACGACGTCGACCCGCTCGCCGACGCCGAGGTCGTCGTCCGCGCGCGCATCGTCAACCAGCGCCTCGCCGTCGCGCCGATGGAGGGCAACTCCGTCACGGCCGAGCCCGGCGACGGCACCTACGACACGACCATCCACGTCTCGACCCAGATGCCGCACGGGCTGCGCAACCAGGTCGCGACGCAGTGGGGCTGGGAGCCCGAGCGGGTGCGCGTCGTCGCCCCGCACGTCGGCGGCGGCTTCGGCGGCAAGGCCGGTCTCGCGCCGGAGCACGCGGTCGTCATCGAGCTCGCCCGGCGCCTCGGACGCCCCGTGACCTGGACCGAGACCCGCAGCGAGAACCTCACCGCGATGCCCCACGGCCGCGGCCAGGTGCAGTACGCCGAGCTGGGGCTGCGTCGCGACGGCACGATCGTCGGCCTGCGCGCCCGGGTGGTCGGCGACGCCGGCGCCTACGCCGGGTTCGGCGGCGCCCTCGCGCTCGGCCCGACCCGCAACATGGCCCAGGGCGTCTACCGCATCCCGACGATCTCCTACGGCGCCGCGGTCGCGCTCACCACGACGACGCCGATGGGCGCCTTCCGCGGCGCGGGTCGCCCGGAGGCCGCGGCGATGCTCGAGCGGATGGTCGACATGGCGGCCGCCGAGCTCGACCTCGACCCGGCCGAGCTCCGCCGCCGGAACTTCCTCGCCCCCGACCAGTTCCCCTACACGACCGTCACCGGCTCGCTCTACGACTCCGGCGACTACGTCAAGCCGCTCGACGAGGCGTTGCGCCTCGCCGGGTACGAGGAGCTCCGGGCCGAGCAGACCCGTCGTCGGGACCGGGGCGACCGCGTGGTGCTCGGGATCGGCCTCGCGGTCTACGTCGAGGTCACCGCCGGCGGCGCCGCGCAGGAGTACGGCAAGGTCTCGGTCGACGACGACGGCGGGGCGACGATCGCCGTCGGCACCTCCGGGCACGGGCAGGGCCGCGCGACGTCGTTCGCCATGATCGTGTCCGACCGACTCGGCATCCCGATGGACCGGATCCGCTTCGTGCAGTCCGACACCGCGGTCGTCCCGCACGGCGGCGGCACCGGTGGGTCGCGGTCGCTGCAGCTCGCCGGGTCCAGCGTGCTCGTCGCCGCCGACACCGTGCTGTCCCGCGCCCGCGAGGTGGTCGCGTCGGTCTTCGAGGCCGCGCCGGAGGACATCGCGGTTCTCGACGACGGGTCGGTCGGGGTCGCGGGGGTCCCCGGGCGGTCGCTGGGCTGGGCCGAGGTCGCCGCGGCCGCACACGAGCAGGGCGTGTCGCTCGCCGAGGCGCGCGACGAGTCGCAGCCCGGCGCGACCTACCCGTTCGGCGCGCACGTCAGCGTCGTCGAGGTCGACCTCGACACGGGGCGGGTCACGCCGGTCCGGCACATCGCGGTCGACGACTGCGGGCGCGTGCTGAACCCGACGCTCGTCGCCGGCCAGCAGCACGGCGGGCTGGTCCAGGGCATCTCCCAGGCACTGTGGGAGGGCTTCTCCTACGACGCCGACGGCAACCCCGTGACCGGCTCCTTCGCCGCCTACCTGCTGCCGACCGCCGCGGAGCTGCCGACGTTCGAGGCCGCGTCGACCGAGACGCCGACCCCGTACAACCCGCTCGGGGCGAAGGGGATCGGCGAAGCGGCGACGATCGGGTCGACCCCGGCGGTGCAGAACGCCGTCGTCGACGCGCTCGCCCACCTCGGTGTGCGCCACGTCGACATGCCGCTCACCCCGGACCGGGTGTGGCACACCATCCGCGACGCCGAGGCCGGCACGCTCGCCGACCCCTGGTCCGAGCCGCCGGCCGTCTTCGCGACGCTGCCGGTCCGCGGCGGCGCCTCGGGCGACCCGGAGGCGGCGTCGGTCGACGTCTGAGGACGACCTGGACCGAACGGCCCCCGACGACGGGGCCGTTCGGTCAGGCTGCCGGGTACGGACGAGCCCGGGCACCTCGCCCGTTACCACGCGTGGCGCGAGGCGGGCGACGAACTCGCGGGGTTCGTCCTCGACGATCTGGTGCCGGTGGTGAACCGCCTGCGCCTGCTCACGGCCGCACGGCTGGACCTGACGGTGCACGAACTGGCCTGCCTCGACCTGCTCCGGCGGCAGGGCCCCCTCACGACGGATCTGCTCGCCGACCGCACCGGGCTCACCCGCAGCGGCCTGTCCCGGATGCTTCGTCGCCTGGAGCGGGAGGGACACGTCGTCCGCATGGACGACGACCACCACGCGCAGCGGGTCGTCGTCGCCCTCGTGCCGCATCAGGAACGCGACGACGCCGCGGAGCAGTTGCGCTTCGTGGTGCGGGCGGCGATGGCGAGCGCGGCGTCGGAGGCGGGCCTGCACCGCCGACGTGAGCTCGCCGGGGCCGCGGCGATCATGCGCATCCTGAGCGCGTGCCTGTTCCGGGCGGCCCAGGACTCCGGTGTCCGGCTGACGCCGCGCCGCCGTCACCGGCAACGCCAGAAGGTACCGCCCGTGATCGACTGACGACCGTGCGTGACCCAGGTCCCGGCGACGTGCCGCAGAACCGGTGCCGCTGGCACCGGTTTCGCGGGGTGGGTCGCGGAGGGCCGGGAGTTCCGGCCGCGTGCCGCAGGACCGGTGCGGGCGGCACCGGTTTCGAGGGGTGGGTTCCGGAGGATCGGACTCTCGGGGGCGTTGCCGCAGAACCGGTGCTGACGGCACCGGTTCTCGGGCGTGCTCGGCAGGGGCGGGTGACGGTGGTGGCGGCGCCGATTACGGAGCGGTGCCGACCAGCACCTTCAGTTCGCTGAACAGCTCCGCCCGGCTCTCCGAGCCCAGACGACGGCGGATGCGGGCGACGTGGTGCTCGACGGTCTTCGTCGAGAGGAAGAGCCGGCCCGCGATCTCGCGGTAGGTGAGGCCCTCGAGGACGAGCTCGGCGATGTCGCGTTCGCGGTCGGTGAGGGATGTCGACGTGGCCTCGCGGCGGGCGCGGGTGACCGCGGCGGCCCGGGAGGCCCCGGCGTCGGGGACGGGCTCGGCGGCGGGAGCGGTGGGCACGCGCCCGGCCTGGAGGGCGCGGGCGCAGGCGAGGAGGGCCGCGGAGTCGGCGCGGTCGGTGGTGCGGATGGCGGCCTCGCCGGCGAGGCGGGCGCCGTCCCAGCCGAGGCCGACCGCGCGGAGGGCGGTCGCGGTCGCGGTCACCGCGTCCGCGTCGACCTCCCCGGCCAGCACCGCGAGCCACACGCGGGCGGCGCGGGCCGGGGCGACGGCGCGGTCGTTGGCCTGCGCGGCGTCCTCGAGGGCGGCCGCGTGGGCGCGGGCGGTGACGTGGTCGTCGGCGGTGATCGCGGCGTGCAGCCGCGCCCAGTGCCAGGCGGTCGACCAGGACGGCGGGTCACCGAGGCCGGCGAGGAGTGCGGTCGCCTCGGCGAGATGCGGGTGCACCCAGCGGCTCTCGCCGAGGCGGGCGGCGGCGATCGCGAGCTCGCCGACCGGCAGCAGGCAGTACAGGTCGACCGGGTGGCGGAGCAGGGCCTGCCGGGCCCGGGACCAGAGGTCGAGCAGGCGGCGGGTGTCCCCGGCGCGGCGGGCGAGGGCGACCTCGCAGGCCACGGTGACGAGCGCGTCGCGCGGCTCGGGGGCGCCCGGGAGGTCGTCGGCGACGGCCAGCGCGGCGCGGGCCGCGGCCTCGTCGTCGCGCAGCATCGCCGACCACGCGCGCAGCAGGACGTGGCGGCGGCGCAGCGCGGGGCCGCCGAGGTCGGCGTCGACGGCGAGGTCGAGCAGCGGTTCGGCGAGCTCGGGTTCGCCGCGGTGCAGGGCGAGCAGGGCGCCGAGGGCGGCGGGGGAGTCGGCGGCGGGCGCCTGCTCCCCGGTGGCGGCGAGCGCGGTCGTCGCGCGGACCAGCAGCGAGAGGGAGGTCCCCGCCGTGCCGTCGCGCCCGTCGACCGAGGCGAGCAGTCCCTCGGCCGTCAGCGCGTCGGCGCCGTCGCGCAGCCCGGGCAGGACGTCGGCCGCCGGGGCGAGCGCGCCGCGCGCCTCGGCGAGTGCGCCCGTGCCGAGCAGGGCGACCACCGCGTCGGGCGTCCCCGCCCCCTGCCGGGCGAGCCATCGGTGCACCTCGGCGGCCCGGGCGAGCAGCCCGCGCTGGGGCAGCACCGCGGCGAGGACCCGCGCGCCGAGCAGGCGGTCCGGCCCGTCCTGGGTGCGTAGCGCGACGTCGGCCAGGCGCAGCGCCGTGTCGGAGTCCCCGGCGAGGGCCGCGCGCGCCGCGGCGGCACCGTCGGAGGCGTCCTCCGGGCCGGTCACGAGGCCGTCCCGGTGGTCGGGGTGACGGTCGGGGCGGGACCGGCGGCGACCGGGGTGTCGGCGGTGGTCGGGGCGACGGCCGGGGCCTGGGCGACCGGGCTCGTGCCGTCGGACGCGGGGGAGGTCGGCGCCACGGGTACCGGGGCGGACGGGGCCGGTGCCGCCGGGACGGCGGCGGGTGCCACCGCCTGCGGGGCGGCGACCGGCGCCGGGCCCCCGGCGGCCGGTGCGGCGGGTCGGAGCTGTGTGGTCGGGGTCCGGGAGGAGCGGGTCGCCGTCGCCGGACGACGCGTGGTGCTCCCGGCCGCGGACGACGTCGGCTCCGTGCCGGTCGCGGCGGCCGGTGGCGCCGCGGCGGACGACCCGGCCGCGGGCGAGGACGGCTCGGCGGACGGCGCCTCGAGCGGCGGGACCGCCGGGGCGGCGGCCGGGGTGGGCGCGCTCGAGGTCGGGGTGGAGGTGGTCGTCGCCGTGCGCGTAGCGGTGAGGCCGGGGATCGGCACCATGACGGCGACTGCGGCGAGCACGAGCAGGGCGAGCGCCACCACGATCCAGACGCGGTAACGGCGCAGGGGACCCTGCGGGGCGCGCTCGCCGACCGGGGCGGCCGCCGTGGCGACGGGCGGGCGGGGCACGTCGTCGCCGACGGTGCGGGGCCGCTCCAGCAGGGCGGTCGACCCAGAGCGGGCGGGCTCCCGGACGTCGTCGGCCCGCTCGTCCGGCGTCGGATCCACGGCACGACGACGGGCGGCGGACGCGCCGAGCGCGGCGCCGGCGGTGATGGCCGCCCCGACGGCACTGTGCCGGTTCGCGGGCGCCGGGAACGCCGCAGACGCTGCGGGCGCTGCGGGCGCCGTGGACGCCGTGGACGCCGCGGGCACCGAGGGAGTGGTCGCCGAGGGAGTGGTCGCCCGGCGCTCGGCCTCGACCCGGCGCCGTTCCCGCACGTCCGCGGCCGCGGCGGCGAACTCGCCCCGACCCGGCGTCGGGAAGGAGCCGGAGGCCGAGCCGGTCAGGGCCTCCTGACGACGGGCGGCCGCGTGGCCGGCCGCGGCGAGGGCCGCACCCTCGGCGACGACCGTGACCGGATCGAGCTCGGGGTGCACCGGGCGGCCGAGCTCCTCCGCGAGCAGGCGCGCGACCAGCGGGATGCGGGACGAGCCGCCGACGAGCACGACCTGGTCGGGCGTGACCCCGGCGGCCTCGAGGGTGCCGGCGAAGGTGTCGACGGTGGCCGCGACGAGCGGCGTGATCCGGGTTTCGAGGTCGGCGCGCGTGATGCGGACGGTCGTGTCGAGGGGACCGACCGTCACCCGCACCGACGCCTCGGTCTCCGCCGACAGCCGTTCCTTGGCGCGGCGGGCCGACCGCTGCAGCGCCGCCAGGGCGTGGCGGGAGGCGTTGTCGTCGAGGGCCGCGATCGCGGTGTCGAACGGCTCGCCGAGCTCCTCGCGGACGAGGGCGAGCACGGCGCCGTCCACGTCGGTGCCGCCCGCGCGGACCGGGGCGCCGGAGTCGGCGAGCACCTCGGTGGTGGTCGTCCCCGGGCCGGCCGTGCCGCCGTCGGTGCCGGCGGCGACGACACCGCGGGCGCCACGACGGACGACGGCGGCGCGGAAGCGGCGACCGCCGAGGTCGTACACGGCGGCGACCCGGCCGGCGCGCAGGCCGCCGAAGGTCGACGCGGCAAGCACGGCCGCCCGGGACTCCGCGACGAGCACGGCGTGCCCGAGCCCGACCCGGACGAGCGCCCGGCGCAGCGTGCGCTCGCGGTGGGTGCCCCACCCGGCGGGACGGGTGACCGCGAGCGAGCGCGCCGCGCCGCCCTCGAGGGACGCGACCCGCCGCACGGCGGCGAGCACGATCTCGGCGGCCACGTCGTCCGCGCGCCAGGGCTCGTCGCCCACGATCAGGGGGACGTCGTCGCCGAGGCGCGCCGAGACGTCGCGGACGGCCCGGTCGGGTTCGAGGGCGGCCCGTCGCTCCGCCTCGGTGCCCGTGCGCACCACCCCGTCACTGCCGCGGTGGGCGGTCGCGGGCATGATCGGCGACCCGTCGGCGCCGAGGCCGACGGCCGCCGTGCGGGCCTCGCCGTCACGCAGGACCGCCGCGACCACGGTCGTGCTGCCCAGGTCGACCCCGAGGTCGTAACCCACCGTATTCCCCCATCACTCGGTTGACCGCATACCGGCGCTCCCCCGTCAAGCGCAACATACTGCGCCAATCGGAGGAAGAAGAGTCACGGTTGAGGCGCGCCACCCGAGTGGGCGTCGAGAGTCGGGTGAACGGTGGGGCTGGTGGGGTGAACGGGACCCCGGGGGTGTGACCGGCCGGGGGGTGGTCGGATCCCCCTCCTCCCCGGATCGGGTTCGCGGGCGGAACACCGATGGCAGCGGCGCCCCGGATTCCTAACGTTGCTCCCAACGCCGGATCAGAGAGGTCCGGAAGGAGCAACCCTGGAGTGCACGATGCCGGCGACCGAGGCCAAGACCCTGCTGCAGTTCCTGCTCGACCTGCTGCGCGACCCGCAGACCCAGGCGGCGTTCGACGCCGACCCCCAGGCCACGCTCACCGCGGCCGGCCTGGACGGGATGTGCTTCGCCGACGTGCGTGACGCGCTGCCGCTGGTCATGGACCACGCGCCCGCCGCCGTCGCCGCCCGGTACGACGACGACGTCCGCGCCGCCTCCGCCTCGGCCGTCGCGGTCGTCGGCGAGGACTACCACCACGGCCACGACGAGCACCACTGGATCCCCGGCCCCGTCCTCCCGTCGCACGCCCCGGAGGTCGACAAGGTCATCCAGCAGCTGCAGTACGTCACCAACAACTACGCGTACGACTCGCACGACACGAACCTCGAGACCAACCTCGAGCAGAACATCCGCGCCAACGGCGACGTGACCACCACGCTGAACCAGCCCGTCGCCTCCGGCGCCGGTGCGGTGGCCGCGGGCGGCGCCATCACGTCCCCGGTCGCGACCGGCGCGGGCTCGTCGGCCGCCGACAACGGCTCGCAGGCCAACGGCAGCGGCACCGCGGCCTTCGGGGGCGGCAACGCCTCGAGCGTCGGCGGCTCGATCGGCGTCGACCACGGTGGCGCGGTCTCGCTGCAGGGCGCCGCGACCGGTGGCGCCGACAACTCGGCGACGAACTTCGGCTCGGGCGCGGCCGCCAGCAACGCCGCGGCGACCCACACCGAGACGCCGACCACCACGGTGACCCAGACCGACAACAGCCAGACCGACAGCAACAACGCCGACAACTCGCAGCACACCAACACCAACACCGGTGCCGGCGACCAGACCGCCGCCGAGCGCGAGGCCTCGCCGCTGTTCGCCCACGAGGACGCGGCGCACACCGCCGCGGCCGACACCCTGGCCGCGCACGACCACGCCCTGGTCGAGCACCACGCCTGATCGGGCACGACGTCCCGGGGGCTGCCCCCCGCACCCCGCCCCCGGGACGGGTCGTGGCGACCGCGCCCGCCGCGACCCGACCGGCAGCCGGGGCCCCGCCACGTCAGGGGCCCCGGCTGTCCTGCGTGTCCACCGTCCGAGGCGCCCGCGTCGCCCCGGCCCCGTCGAGGCCGGGCGTTAGAGTCGGCCGAACGGGCCAACGTGTTGGTTCGATCAGACGGAGCGGGGGCCGGACCGACGCGGGGGGCGACGTGGAGGGGCAGGACACCGGGGCGACCGTGACGGCCGGTCCCGACCGGGACGAGGCACGGGCGGTCACCGCGCTGGCCGTGCGGGCGGCCGCGGCGTACGGGCGCCCCGACCTCGCGGCCGACCTCGACGCGGCGGCGGACCGCCTGGCGGACCCGGGGGCGCGGGTCCTCGTCGTCGGGGACTTCAAGCAGGGCAAGAGCGCGCTGGTCTCGGAGCTCGCAGGAGCGGTCGTCTGCCCCGCGCACGACGACGTGGCCACGCGACTGCCGACCGTGGTCCGGCACGGCCCGGAGCCGGCGGCGGTGCTCGTCGGCGCGGGCGAGGAGGGGACCGAGGTCCGACGGCGGGTCACCGCGAACGAACTCACGGCCGCCGTCACGGGACGGACCGACGGCTGGGACCACGCCGAGGTCGAGCTCCCCGAGGGACTCGTCGCCGACGGGCTCGTCCTCGTCGACATGCCGGGGGAGGGCGGGCTGCGCTCGGCCCGCGGCCTCGCGGTGCGGGCGGGCTTCCCGGCCGCGCACGCCGTCGTCGTCGTGACCGACGCGTCGCGGGAGCTGACCGCCCCGGAGCTGGCGCTCCTGCGGGCGGCGGACCGGCAGTGCGCCACCGTCGTCGTCGCGCTGACCAAGGTCGACCTGCACCCGCGCTGGCGGGAGGTCCGCGACCTCGACCGGCACCACCTGCAGGCCCACGACCTCCGCCGCGTCCGAGTGGTCCCGGTGTCGTCGACCCTCGCGGCGCACGCCCGGCGGCTCGGCGACGACGGGCTGCTGGCCGAGTCCGGCGTGCCGGCGCTGGCGGACCTGCTCCGCGCCGAGGTCGCCGACCCGGCGGGCGCCCGGCACGCCGTCGCCGTGCTCGACCAGGTCGCCGAGGCGGTCACCGAGTTCGCCGCGGCCCTCGAGGCCGAACGGATCGGGCTCGAGGACCCGGCCCGCGCCGCCGAGCTGGCCCGCGAGCTCACGGCCGCCCGCGCCCGCGCCGCCGAGCTCAAGGAACGCAGCGCCCGCTGGCAGCAGACGCTGGCCGACGGGGTCGCCGACCTGGTCTCCGACATCGACTGGGACCTGCGCGACCGGATCCGCCATGTCGTCCGCGCCGGGGAGGAGGCGCTCGACGCGGCCGACCCGGCGTCGTCGTGGGAGACCTTCGCGCCCTGGTTCACCGACGAGATCTCGGAGGCGGTCACGACGACGTTCATCTGGGCCGGGGAGCGCACGTGGCGGTTGGCGGAGCGGGTCGCCGAGCACTTCGCGCTCTCCGGCGACTCGGTGCGCTCGCAGCTGCCCGGCGCCCCGGCCGCGACCGCCCTCGTGGCGCCCTCGCCCCCGGAGTCCCCGACGGAGCAGACCATGCCCGGCGGGATGGTCGTGCGGGCCGAGCTGCCCGACGTGCCGGGCATCGAGCTGCCCGAGCTGGAGCGGATCGGCTGGGCCAACGGGTTCGTCGTCGGGATGCGGGGGTCCTACGGCGGGGTGCTCATGGTCGGGATGGTGACCACGCTGTCCGGCCTCGCCCTGATCAACCCGTTCTCGGTGGGGGCCGGTGTGCTGCTCGGGTCGAAGACCATCCGCGACGAGCGCAAGCGCGCCCTGCAACGACGGCGGGCGGAGGCCAAGCAGGCGGTCCGACGCCACGGCGACGAGGTGCTGCACCTCGCGAGCAAGCGGTCCCGGGATCTGCTGCGCGACGTCCAGCGCACGCTGCGCGACCACTTCACCGCGCAGGCCGAGTCGCTCGCCCGCTCCGTCGCCGACGCCGTGACCGCGGCCGCCGCGGCCCAGGAGATCGAGAGCGGTCGGCGGGAACGGCGGCTCCGCGACGTCACCGCCGAGCTCGCCCGCGTGGAGCTGCTCGCCGGGCGGGTCGCGGCCTGCCGGGCGTCGTTCGTCGCCACCCTCGCGCGTGGGGGGAGCCCTCGGGCCACGAGGGCCTCCCACGACCGCGAGCTGACCGCCGGCGGTGTGCGATGAGCCGACTCCTCGACGAGACGCGCGGGGTCCTCGACCACGCGCTCACCGTGTTCGCCGCCGACCCGCACGTCGTCGGCGCCCTCACCGCGCACCGCGCCCGGTTGGGTGGCCCGCTGCGCATGGCCCTCGCCGGCTCGATCAAGACCGGCAAGTCGACGCTGCTCAACGCCCTGGTCGGCGAGCAGATCGCGCCGACGGGCGTGGGGGAGTGCACCCGCGTCACCACGCACTACGCCGACGGGCCCAGCCCCCGCATCGGGGTGACCTACCGCGGCGCGCCCCGCGACGACGACCCCGTCGAGCTGCCCGCCCTCCACCGGCGCGGCTCGCTGGTCATCGAGACCGAGCGCCTCGACCTGGCCCGCGTCGCCGCGCTGCACGTCGACTGGCCCACCCAGCACCTGCGCGACGTCACCCTCATCGACACCCCCGGCGTCGACTCGGCGGTGACCCGCAGCGTCTGGGGCGAGCTGTCCGAGGACGTCGTCGACTGCGTCGTGCACCTCGTGCGCCACCTGCACGAACCCGACGTCGCCTTCCTCGAGTCCTACGGCGACCGCGTCGCGGAGAACGTCGGGGCCGCGGGCACGCTCGTGGTGCTGTCGCGTGCCGACGAGGTCGGGGGCGGCCGGGTGGACGCGGTGATGGCCGCCCAGCAGGTCGCCCGCCGCTACCGCACCGACCCCGCGCTCCGGCCCTGGTGCGCCACGACGACGACCGTCGCGGGCCTGGTCGCCGAGACCGCCCGGACGCTGCGCGGAGTGGAGTTCACGTCGCTGCGGACCCTCGCCCGCCTCGACCGCGCCGAGCTCGACGCGCAGCTGCTCACGGCCGACCGGTTCGTGGCGGCCCGTGGGGTGCTGCCGTCGGGGACCCGCCTCGCGCTCCTCGACCGGTTCGGCCTGTTCGGCGTCCGGCTGGCCACCTCGTTGCTGCGCCGCGGCGTCGACGACTCGGCCGCCCTCGCCGTCGAGCTCGCGCGCCGCAGCGGCCTCGACGAGCTGCGCGACATCCTCGAGCAGCGCTTCCTCGCCCGCCGCGACGTCTTCCAGGCCCGGTCGGCCCTGCTCGCCGTCGACCGGTTCCTCGCCCGGGCCCGCGCGGAGGTCCCGACGACGGGGGTGGTCCCCCCGCGGCCGTCCCCGGTCCCGCGGACCCTGCCGCCGGCCGCGCCCGCCGCACTCGCCTCACTCACCGAGCACGTGGAGCGGGTGCGGACGGGGGCCCACGAGATCGTCGAGCTGGACGTCCTCACCCGGCTGCGCCGTCGCCCGCTCGAGGTGCCCGGACGGGCCGGGGCCGCGCTGACCGAGGAGGCCGAGCGCCTCCTCGGCGACCAGGGGGCGTCGGCGCCCGCCCGGCTCGGCGTCGCCGCCGAGACGGGCCCCGGCGAGCTGCGGGCCGTCGCCCTCGCCGCGCTCGGCCGCTGGCGCGGGCACGCCGACAACCCGCTCGCCGACCCCGACGCCGTCGAGACCGCGCAGGTCGTCGTCCGCTCGCTGGAGGGGCTGCTCGTCGAGCTCCCGCGTCCCGTGGCGGTCGGGGTGGGCTGACCCGGGTCGATCTCATCGACGTCGTCCCTGACGGGCGGGGAATTGTGCGCCCGGCCCGTACTTCACCTTGGGGCCACGGGTCTGCGTCGAGATGCGGACGAGAATCTCCCGTCCGACGAAATCCCGCAGGATGTCGCGCGCCCGGTAGACATCGACGTCGAAGATCCTCTGGATCGTGGCGCTGTTGATCGTCTCGTACTCCCGGACGTGATCGACGACCTTGCGGTCGATCTCGCTGCTCGATTGCCGGTGGTAGGCAACCGCGGGTCCGAGAGCGACGAGTCGACGTCGTGCATTGAGAGTCCTTTGGCGTGGACGACTGCCCGTCGTTTCTGCCAAAGCGTACTCAAAGGCTGCGGAGAAGCGTCGATGGGCCGACCCGGCGCCGGGAAGGATCCTGAGCCGACCCCGCTCACGGCCGTCCCACCCCGGCCCGATGTCTCGCCTACGATGGAGTGTCGGGTTCTCAAACACGTGGGGAGGTCGACGAGATGAACGCCGAGGAACGCCGGATCGCCGTCCTGCGCGCCATCGTCGCGGACTTCGTCGCCACCAACGAACCCGTGGGCAGCAAGGGCATCGTCGACCGGCACAACCTGGGCGTCTCCAGCGCGACGGTCCGCAACGACATGGCCGCCCTGGAGGACGAGGGCTACATCATCCAGCCGCACACCAGCGCCGGCCGGATCCCCACCGACAAGGGCTACCGCCTGTTCGTCGACCGCCTCTCGCAGGTCAAGCCGCTCTCGGCCGCCGAGCGGAAGGCGATCGCGACGTTCCTCGACGGCGCGGTCGACCTCGACGACGTGCTGCGGCGCAGCGTGCGGCTGCTCGCCCAGCTGACGCGGCAGGTCGCGGTGGTCCAGTACCCGACGCTGACGCGGTCGACGGTGCGCCACCTCGAGGTCGTGAGCCTTACGCCGGCCCGGCTGATGCTGGTGCTGATCACCGACACCGGGCGGGTCGACCAGCGGGTGGTCGACCTCGGCGACGTGCTCTCCGACGACGACGTCGCGCGGCTGCGCACGATGTTGAACCAGGCCCTCGTCGGGAAGCCCCTGACGACGGCCGCGGCGGCGGTCGCGAGCCTGCCGGAGGAGGCGGCGGATCTGCGGACGGTCGTGTCCACCGTGAGCGCGGTGCTGGTCGAGGCGCTGGTCGAGCACCCCGAGGAGCGCCTCGTGCTCGGCGGCACCGCCAACCTCGCCCGGCAGGGCGCCGACGCCGCCTCGCTGCGCGGGGTGCTGGAGGCGCTCGAGGAACAGGTGGTGGTGCTGCGCCTGCTCGCCGCGTCGAGCGACCCCGCCCAGGTCACGGTGCGCATCGGTGAGGAGAACGAGGCCGAGGACCTATTCGCCACCTCGACGATCTCCATCGGCTACGGCCCGGTCTCCGCACCGGCGCTCGGCGGCATGGGCGTCGTCGGGCCGACCCGGATGGACTACCCCAGCACGATCGCGGCGGTGCGGGCCGTCGCGCGGTACGTCGGCGAGATCGTCGGCGGACGCTGACCGGAACGCTCCCCTCAGGACAAGGACGACACACCAGCGTGGCCACGGACTACTACGACATCCTCGGCGTCAGCCGGGAGGCCGACGACGCGGAGATCCGCCGGGCGTACCGGAAGCTCGCCCGCGAGCTCCACCCCGACGTCAACCCCGACGCCGCGGAGCGCTTCCAACAGGTCAAGAGCGCCTACGAGGTGCTCTCCGACCCCGAGAAGCGCCGCATCGTCGACCTCGGCGGCGACCCCAACGCAACGGCGGGCGCCGGCGGCTTCGGCGGCAGCGGGTTCGGCGGGGCCGGCTTCGGTGGGCTCGGCGACATCATGGACGCGTTCTTCGGCGCGGCCGGCGGCGGTGGCGGGCGCGGTCCGCGCGGGCGCGTGCAGCCCGGCGAGGACGCGCTGATCCGCATCGACCTCACCCTCGAGGAGTGCGCCGCCGGCGTGGCCCGTGAGCTCACGGTCGACACCGCCGTGCTCTGCGAGCGCTGCCAGGGCGGCGGCGCGGAGGCAGGCTCGCACCCCGTCCCCTGCGACACCTGCGGCGGTCGCGGCGAGATCCAGAACGTGCAGCGGTCCTTTATCGGGCAGGTCGTCACGGCGCGCCCGTGCCCGGTCTGCCGGGGGCTCGGCGAGATCATCCCGAACCCCTGCCAACAGTGCGGCGGCGACGGCCGGGTGCGCGCGCGTCGCACGGTCACCGTCCAGGTGCCCCCGGGCGTCGGCGACGGGATGCGGATCCGCATGGCCGGGCAGGGCGAGGTCGGGCCCGGCGGCGGTCCGGCCGGCAACCTGTACGTCGAGGTCACGGAGGCCCCGCACGACTACTTCGAGCGCGACGGCGTGGACCTCCACTGCCACGTCTCGCTCCCGATGACCGCGGCCGCGCTCGGCACCACGCTGCGCCAGCGCACGCTCGAGGGCGACGAGGAGCTCCACGTCGACCCCGGCACGCAGCCCGGCACCGTGCACACGCTGCGCGGCAAGGGCATGCCGCGGCTACGCTCGTCCGGGCGCACCGACGGCCGCGGCGACCTGCTCGTGCACCTCGACGTGGCCGTGCCGGAGAAGCTCGACGCCCGCCAGACCGAGCTGCTGCGCGAACTCGCGTCGCTGCGCGGCGAGGAGCAGCCCGAGTACGCGGGCCAGGCACGCAACGGGCTGTTCGGCCGGCGCAAGGCGGCGGGGCGCGGTCGGTGACGCCCTCCCTCTGCTGGCAGCAACGAGTCGTAGCTGTCGTCCCGTGGCAGTAGCGCCCCATCGTCGGGCGGACTGGACCCGCCCGGCGCTGTTCCTCGTCGAGGCGGTCCCGACGACGGGTGCGACGGTCACCCTCGACGGGCCCGAGGGCCGGCACGCCGCGGACGTGAAGCGCGTGGCGCCCGGCGAGGTGATCCTCGTCGGCGACGGGGCCGGGACCCGGGCGCGCGCGGAGGTCACGGCGGTCGGGAAGGGCCGGGTGACCGCGGAGGTCCTCGAGACCCGCACCGACCCGCCGTCGGGAACGCGGTTGGTCCTGGCGCAGGCGCTGGCGAAGGGCGACCGCGGGGAGCTCGCCGTCGAGACCGCCACCGAGGCGGGGATCGACGCGGTGATCCCGTGGCGCGCCGAACGCTGCGTGACCCGCTGGGACGACGGACCGCGCGGGGCGAAGCAGCTGGCGAGGTGGCGCTCGAGCGTCACCGAGGCGGCGAAGCAGTCGCGGCGGGCGTGGGTCCCGGAGGTGTCCGAACCCCTGACGACGAACCAGCTGGCGCAGCGCCTCGAAGGTGCCACGGGACTGCTGCTGGAGGCGACGGCGGAGGTGTCGGTGGCGGACGTGGAACTGGGCGGGGAGGTCGTGCTGCTCGTGGGGCCGGAGGGCGGGGTCACGGACGCGGAGACCGCACGGCTGGTGGCCGCGGGCGCGACGCCGGTGCGCCTCGGCCCGGACGTGCTGCGCACCTCGACCGCGGCGGCCGTCGCGCTCGGCGCGCTGGGTGTGCGGACCGGACGGTGGGAGGCGTGATGGCCCGCCGGAGCCTGCTCGCAGCGCTCGGTCTCACGGGGCTGCTCGCCGCGTGCTCGACGAGCCCCGCCGGCACCACCCCCGCCCCGCGACCGGGGACGCCGGAGCCGGTGCCGCTGCGCTACGGCCCCGACCCGTCGCAGTACGCGGTGCTCCACCTCCCGCCCGGGGACCCGGGGGAGGGGGCGGAGGGGCCGCTCCCCGTCGTCGTCGTGATCCACGGCGGCTACTGGCGCTCCGCGTACGGCCTGGAGCTGGGGACCCCGCTCGCGGTGGACCTCACGAACGCCGACGTCGCGGCCCTGAACGTCGAGTACCGGCGCGTCGGGGACGGCGGCGGGTTCCCGCAGACCCTCGACGACGTCGCGGCCGCGGTCGACCTGCTGGCGAACCAGGGCCGGGACGCGGCCCGCCGCGCCGGCCGCGACCTCGACCTGCGCTCCGTCGTGCTCCTCGGCCACTCCGCGGGCGGGCAGCTCGCGGCGTGGGCCGCGTCGCGGACCCGGCTGCAGGCGCCCGCGCCCGGCGCGGACCCGGTGGTCGTGCCGAAGGGCGTCGTCTCCCAGGCCGGGGTGCTCGACCTCGTCGCCGCGGCCCAGCAGGGCCTCGGCGGCGGCGCCGTGGTGGACCTGCTCGGCGGCGACCCGATCGGCCAGGCCGCCCGCTACGCCGTCGCCTCCCCGACCGCGCTGGTGCCGGCGTCGTGCCCGGTCGTCGCCGTGCACGGCACCGCGGACGACACCGTCCCGATCGACCAGTCCCGCCGCTACGTCGCGGCGGCCACCGCGGTGCGCGGCCAGGCGCGGCTGGTGGAGCTGCCGGGCGTCGACCACTTCCAGCTCATCGATCCGGCCACGCCCGCGTGGCGGACGATCCGCGACGAGGTGCTGGGGCTGCTCCGGTAAACGGCTCGCGCGGGGCGGCGACGGGTGTAGCGTCGCGGCCATCATGGAGTTCTGACGACGCCTCGACCCACGCTGCGGCCCTCGCCCGGCGGGGTCCTCGCTCTCCGATCCGCGGAGCGTCGTCATGTCTTCCGGTCTCGGGCCCGTCGTCGCGCAGGGCCTCGTCCGCTCCTTCGGTGCCCGTCGCGTCCTCGACGGTGTCGATCTCACCGTCGCCCCCGGCGCCCGCCTCGGGCTGATCGGGGAGAACGGCAGTGGCAAGTCGACCCTGCTGCGGCTGCTCGCGGGGGTCGACGGTCCCGACGCCGGGTCGGTGCGGGTCCCGGCCGACCTCGTGTACCTGCCGCAGGAGCCCGCCGTCGACGCGGACACCACGGTCGGCGGGATGCTCGACGACGCGCTGCGCCCGTTGCACGACGCGGTCGCGCGACTGGAGTCGCTCGCCACGCTCCTGGGCTCCGAGGCGGACGGGACCGGGGCCGACGTCGCCGCCGAGTACGACGCGGTGCTCGCCTGGGCCGTCGCCCACGACGCGTGGGACGCCGACCGGCGCGCCGAGGTCACCGCGGCGACCCTCGGGGTGGCCGAGCTCGACCGCGCCCGGCCGGTGGGCACGCTCTCCGGCGGTCAGCGCACGCGGCTCGCCCTCGCGGCGGCCCTCGTGCGGCGGCCAGCGGCCCTGCTGCTCGACGAACCGACCAACCACCTCGACGACGCGGCCCTCGACCTGCTCGAACGCAGCCTCGTCGAGCTGCCCGGCGTCGTGGTCGCGGCGAGCCACGACCGGACGTTCCTCGACCGCGTCGCCACCGAGCTCTACGACCTCGACGCCGGGGTCCTCGGCACCGACGGCCGGGGCGGGCGGCGCTTCGGTGGAAGCTACGGGGCGTACCTGGTGGCGCAGGCGGACTCGCGGCGCCGGTGGGAGGAGACGTTCGCGGCACAGCAGGAGGAGATCGCGGCGCTGCGGGCGCGCACGCACGTCGACCTGCGGTCGATCGCGCCCGGCCGCGGGCCCACCGACAACGACAAGTTCATCACGGCGTTCAAGGGCGCCCGGGTCGAGCGGACCCGCGCCCGCCGGGTGCACGACGCCGAGCGCCGACTCGAGGTCGCCGAACGGGAAGCCCTCCCGAAACCTCCGGCGCCCCTGCGGTTCCAGGCCCCGCCGCCCGCCGGCGCCGCGACGGTGTCGGTCCGCGGTCTGCGGGTGACCGGGCGGCTCACGCTGGACCGGCTCGACGTCGGGAACGGGGAGGGACTGCTGGTCACGGGGCCGAACGGCGCGGGCAAGTCGACACTGCTCGAGGTGCTCGCCGGGGACCTCGTTCCCGGCCGCCATCCCGGGGTGCAGGGCTCGGTGGCGGTGGGCGCGCGGCGGATCGCGCTCGTCCGGCAGGACCCGTCGTTCGACCGCGACGACCTCACGGCGGCGGCGACCTACGCCGCGGCGGTCGGAACGGAGGCGGCGGAGACGGTGCCGCTCCGGTCGCTCGGGCTGCTGCATCCGCGGGACCACGCCACGCCGGTCGGGGCGCTGAGCGTCGGGCAGCGGCGTCGGCTCTCGCTGGCGGTCGCCGTGGCCCTCCGCCCGGACCTGCTCCTGCTCGACGAGCCGACCAACCACCTCTCGCTGCGCCTGGCGGGGGAACTGGAGGCGGCGCTCGACCGAACGGCGGCCACCGTCGTCGTGACCTCGCACGACCGCTGGTTGCGTTCCCGCTGGCGGGGTCCGACGCTGGATTTGCCTGTCAGGCTGTCGGTCTAGACTGATTCACGCACGCATCACCGCACGGGGAGCACGCATCCTGAGTCCCACGTCCACCGACTCGTCCGGCGAGTCGCGCATCGTCGTCCCCGAGTCCGCGCTGCTCGCGCTGTTGGGCAAGCGTGACGAGAACCTCCGTGAGGCCGAGGACCTGCTGGACGCCGACGTCCACGTCCGCGGCAACGAGCTGACGCTCACCGGCCCGCCGCCCGACGTGGCGTTCGCCGAGCGCGTCTTCGCCGAGCTGGTCGTGCTCGCGAGCCGGGGCCAGCACATCGACCCCGACGCCGTCCGTCGCACCGTCCGCATGCTCGGCGACGACGCGGCCGAGACCGCGTCGCCGGCCGAGGTGCTGAGCCTGGACATCCTGTCCCGGCGCGGCCGCACCATCCGACCCAAGACGCTCAACCAGAAGCGGTACGTCGACGCGATCGACGTCAACACCATCGTCTTCGGCATCGGCCCGGCCGGTACCGGCAAGACCTACCTGGCGATGGCGAAGGCCGTGCAGGCGCTGCAGGCCAAGCAGGTCACGCGGATCATCCTCACCCGCCCGGCCGTCGAGGCGGGGGAGCGGCTCGGGTTCCTGCCCGGCACGCTCTCGGAGAAGATCGACCCGTACCTGCGCCCGCTCTACGACGCGCTGAACGACATGATGGACACCGAGGCGGTCCCGAAGCTCATCGCCTCCGGGACCATCGAGATCGCGCCCCTGGCCTACATGCGCGGCCGCTCGCTGAACAACGCGTTCATCATCCTCGACGAGGCCCAGAACACCACGCCGGAACAGATGAAGATGTTCCTGACGCGGCTCGGGTACGACTCGAAGATCGTCGTCACCGGCGACGTCACGCAGGTCGACCTGCCCGGCGGGCAGATGTCCGGCCTGCACGTGGTGCGGGAGATCCTCGACGGGGTCGACGACGTGTACTTCAGCGAGCTGACCAGCGCCGACGTGGTCCGCCACCGCCTCGTCGCGGAGATCATCGACGCGTACGGCCGGTGGGACGCGCGGCAGAACGAGGGTCCGAAGGCCGTACCCCCGCGCAACGGGCCGCCGCAGAATCGTCGGGAACGGCGGGGGCGGTAGATGAGCATCGAGATCGCGAACGAGTCCGGGGTCGACGTCGACGAGGCGCCGATCGTCGACGTCGCGCGCTACGCGCTGGACCGGATGGGCGTGAGCCCGCTCGCCGAGCTGTCGATCCTGCTGGTGGAGCTCGAGCCGATGGCCGAGCTGCACGAGCGCTGGCTCGACCTGCCGGGGCCCACCGACGTGATGAGCTTCCCGATGGACGAGCTGGACACGGCCAAGCGGCCGGACGCCCCGCCGTCCGGGCCGAGCCTGCTCGGCGACATCGTGCTGTGCCCGGCGTTCGCCCGGGACCAGGCGGTGTCGGCGGGCCACACGCTCGACGACGAGCTCCACCTGCTGACCGTGCACGGCGTGCTGCACCTGCTCGGCTACGACCACGCGGAGCCCGACGAGGAGGCCGAGATGTTCGGCCTGCAGGGCGAACTGCTCGGCGCGTGGCGGGCCGAGGTGGCCGAACGGGCGCGGGCGGAGCGGGACCGGCTGACGCGGGAGCGCCAGCGGGCGGCGGACGCGAAGCTCCTCGGCACGGTGGGTCTGGACGAGAGTCCGTCATGACCTCCGCCCAGATCGGGCAACTGATCGCCGCGCTCGTCCTGGTCCCGTTGGCCGGGGTGTTCGCGGCGGCCGACTCGGCGATCACCACGATGTCGCCGGCGCGCGTCGAGGGGCTGGTGCGCGAGGGACGGACCGGGGCGAGGGCGCTGGCCGCCGTCGTCGCCGACAAGCCGCGGCACCTCAACCTGCTGCTGCTCATGCGGCTCGCGTGCGAGGCGGTGTCCACCGTGCTGGGCGCCTACGTGGCGCTGCAGCTGGTGTCGTCCGACAGCTGGGCGGTGGTGATCGCGGCACTCGTCGTGATCGTCGTGTCGTACGTGCTCATCGGCGTGGGGCCGCGCACGATCGGCCTGCAGCACCCGTACGGCGTCGGGCTCGCGGTCGCCGTGCCGATCCGCGCCCTCGCCCGGCTGCTGGGCCCCCTGGCGTCGCTGCTGATCCTCGTCGGCAACGCCATCACGCCCGGTCGCGGCTTCCGGGACGGGCCGTTCAGCCAGGAGGTGGAGCTGCGCGAGCTGGTCGACATGGCGGAGGCCCGCGGGCTCGTCGACGACGACGAGCGCTCCATGATCCAGTCGGTGTTCGAGCTCGACGACACGATGGTCCGCGAGGTGATGGTCCCGCGCACCGAGATGGTGTGGATCGAGCGGGACAAGTCGGTCCGGCAGGCGCTCGCGCTCGCGCTGCGCTCCGGGTACTCGCGCATCCCGGTGATCGGCGAGAACGTCGACGACACGGTCGGCGTCGTCTACCTCAAGGACCTGGTGCGCTTCACCACCGCCCACCAGAACGACCCGCAGCATGCCCCCTCGGACCACCCCGGCGCGGTCGGCGAGATCATGCGGCCGGCGGCCTACGTGCCCGACTCCAAGCAGGTCGACGACCTGCTGCGTGAGATGCAGCGCACCCGCAACCACATGGCGCTCGTCGTCGACGAGTACGGCGGGATCGCCGGGCTGGTGACGATCGAGGACATCCTCGAGGAGATCGTCGGGGAGATCACCGACGAGTACGACACCGCCGAGCACCGCCCCCTCGACCGCCTCGAGGACGGGACGCTGCGGGTGTCGGCGCGGCTGCCCGTGGAGGACCTCGAGGAGGCCACCGGGGTCGAGTTCGAGGCCGAGGACGTCGACACCGTGGGCGGCCTGCTCGCGCAACGGCTCGGTCGGGTCCCGCTGCCGGGTGCGGAGGCCGAGGTCGGGGGCCTGCGGCTGCGCGCCGAGGGCGGGGAGGACGATCGGGGCCGCATGCGGATCGTCTCGGTGCTGGTGTGGGACCCGCGCCCGCCGTCGTCGGACGGTCCCGACGACGGCCCCGCCGACGACGAGGACACGCTCGTGAGCGCGAGCGGCCGACGCGGTGGAGCCGACGCGAGACGGAGCTCGACCATCGGAGCGAGAGAGGACCAGCGTGGTTGACGTGGCAGGCATCCCGGGACCCAGCCCGCGGCACGACGTCGTCGTGGTCGGCGGCGGCATCGTCGGGCTCGCCGTGCTCACGGCGCTGCTCGACGCCGGGCACACGTCGGTCGCGCTGGTGGAGCGGGAGTCCTCGCTCGCCGGGCACCAGACCGGGCGGAACTCCAACGTCATCCACTCCGGGCTGTACTACGCGCCGGGGTCGCTGAAGGCCCGGCTGGCCGTCGCCGGGTGCGCCGAGACGAAGGCGTTCTGCGCGGAGCACGACCTGCCCTACGCCGAGTGCGGCAAGGTCGTCGCCGCGACGAGCGACGACGAGCTGCCGCGGATGGCCGAGCTGGTGCGCCGCGGGCGGGCCAACGGCGTCGAGGTGCACGAGTTGGACGCCGCCGGGGTGCGCGACCGGGAGCCCGCCGTCCGGGCCGTGGCGGGGCTCTTCGTCCCCTCGACCGGCATCTGCGACTACGAGGCGATCACCGTGAAGCTCGCCGAGCTCGCCGTCGCGCGGGGCGCGGTGATCCACACCGGCCGGGCCGTGCGGTCGACGGTGCGCCGCCGTCGGGACGTGGTGGTCCACACCGACGGCGGGGACCTGCTCGCCGGGCAGGTCGTGGTGTGCGCGGGCCTGCGCTCGGACGAGATCGCCCGTGCCTCCGGCTTCGACCCCGGCGTGCGCATCGTGCCGTTCCGCGGGGAGTACTCCGACCTGCGCGGCCCGAAGGCCGACGCGATCCGGGGGCTGGTCTACCCGGTGCCCGACCCGGCCTTCCCCTTCCTCGGGGTGCACGCCACGCGCGGGGTCGACGGCTCGGTGCACGTGGGCCCGAACGCCGTGCTCGCGCTCGCCCGCGAGGGCTACGACTGGCGGACGCTGAAGGCGCGGGAGCTCGCCGGCACGCTCACCGACCCGGGCTTCCTCGCCCTCGCCGCCAGGCAATGGCGCTACGGGCTCGGCGAGATGCACCGCTCGCTCTCCAAGGCGGCGATGGCGAAGGCCGTGTCGAGGATGCTCCCCGGCGTGACGGCGGACGACCTCGAGCCGCCGCACGACGTCATGCGCCGGGCCGGGGTCCGGGCGCAGGCGGTGCGGCCGGACGGGTCGCTGGTCGACGACTTCCTCTTCGCCGAGGACCGCGCCGAGGACGTCTCGGTGCTGCACGTGCTCAACGCGCCCTCGCCGGCGGCGACCGCGGCCCTCCCGATCGGGCGCGAGATCGTCGCCCGGCTCGAGGGCAAGGCGGTGGAGGCCGCGTGACCCAGCCCTGGCCGGAGGACTTCCGCTCCGGGTTCGCCTGCTTCGTCGGCCGCCCCAACGTCGGGAAGTCGACGCTGACGAACGCGCTGGTGGGGCAGAAGGTCGCGATCACGTCGTCGCGGCCGCAGACCACGCGGCACGCGATCCGCGGCATCGTGCACCGGCCCGACGGGCAGCTCGTCCTCGTCGACACGCCGGGCCTGCACAAGCCGCGGACGCTGCTGGGGGAGCGGCTCAACGACGTCGTGCGCACCACCTGGGCCGAGGTCGACGTCGTCGGGTTCTGCGCGCCGGCCGACCAGGCGGTGGGGCCGGGCGACCGGTTCATCATCTCGGAGCTGCGCAAGGTCGCCGACCGCACGCCCGTCGTCGCGATCCTCACCAAGACCGACCTCGCCCGCCCCGAGGTGATCGCCGAGCGGCTGCTGGAGCTGTCCCAGCTCGCCGACTTCGCCGAGATCGTGCCGGTGTCGGCCGTGTCCGGGAAGCAGGTCGACCTGCTGACCGACCTGCTGCTGGCCCAGATGCCGCCCGGCCCGCCGCTCTACCCCGAGGGCGAGCTCTCCGACGAGCCGGAGACGACGATGATCGCGGAGTTCATCCGCGAGGCCGCCCTCGAGGGCGTGCGCGACGAGCTGCCGCACTCGCTCGCCGTCGTGGTCGAGGAGATGGTGGAGGGCAAGACCCTCAAGATCCGGGCCGAGATCTTCGTCGAACGCCCCTCGCAGAAGGCGATCGTGATCGGGCGCGGCGGCTCACGGCTCAAGGAGGTGGGCGTCAACTCCCGGCAGCAGATCGAGAACATGCTGGGCACGCAGGTCCACCTCGACCTGTTCGTCAAGGTGGCCAAGGACTGGCAGCGCGACCCCCGGCAGCTGCGCAAGCTGGGGTTCTGACCGCCCCTTCGTGGCAGCGAAGCGTCGTTGCTGTCATCCAGTGGCAGGGAAGCCACATCGTGAGGTGCACGCCAGGCAGGGATCCGGAGCGCGACCCGGCCTGACGTGGCCCTCGCGCCGCGGCTACATCGAGTACGAGTACGAGAAGCTGCCGCCGCCGGCGATGATCAGCACCCAGAACAGGATCCAGAGCGCACAGCCGATCCCGCCGAGCACGAGCGCGGCGATCGCGAGCGCACGCCCGTTCTCGCCGGTCCGCGCGATCTGGCGCAGCGACACCCAGCCGCAGACCACCGCGACGAGCGGGACGAAGAACGCCGCGATCAGCGAGACGACCGAGAGCACGTTCGTGCGGGGCGGGCCGTACCCCACGGGCTGGGCGAAGGGTTGGCCGGAGGGTCGGCCGGAGGCGGTGGGGCCGGGGGCGAAGGGCTGCTGCTGCGGAGTGGTCATGACGGGTCCTTCCCGGATCGATGTGACTCTCGGTGACATTAGTCGGGCGCGGCCCCGGAGCAATGGGCCGAGCGAGTGAACGACGCACGATGTCGGACCGGAGTGCCAGGATGGTCGGCGTGGGCTTCTACCGCGACACCGGCGTGGTGCTGCGGTGTCAGAAACTCGGTGAGGCCGACCGGATCGTCACCCTGCTGACCCGACATCACGGCAAGGTCCGCGCCACCGCGAAGGGCGTGCGGCGGACCACCTCGAAATTCGGGGCGCGCCTCGAGCCGTTCGGCCACGTCGACCTGCAGCTGCACACCGGGCGCAGCCTCGACATCGTCACCCAGGTGCAGACGATCGACGCCTTCAGCGGTGACCTCGTCGCCGACTACCCCCGCTACACGGCCGGGTGCGCGCTGCTCGAGACGGCGGACCGCCTCACCCCGGAGGAGGGCGAGCCCGCCCGCGAGCTGTTCCTGCTCCTCGTCGGGGCCCTCCGAGGCCTGTCCACCGGGCGGCGCGACCCGCACCTCGTCCTCGACGCCTACCTGCTGCGCGCCATGGTCATCGCCGGCTACGCGCCCGCCCTCACCGAGTGCGCCCGCTGCGGCGTCGAGCCCGAGACCCCGCTCGACGCCCCCGCCGGCACGCACGGCTTCCACCGCCGCTTCGCGGTCGCCGCCGGGGGAGCGGTGTGCGACACCTGCCGGCCCGGTGGCGCGGTCGTCCCCTCGTGGTGGACCTGGCGGCTGCTCGAGGCCCTCCGCGACGGCGACTGGTCCGCCGCCGAGGAGAGCCCGCCCGACGCCCGTCGCGACGCCGCGGGCCTCGTCGCCGCCCACCTGCAGTGGCACCTCGAGCGGCAGCTCCGCTCGCTCCCGCTCGTCGACCGTCGCGGTGCGGTGCCCCGGGTGGACCTGGCGGACGGGGTCCCGGCGACGGACGAACCGGTCACGGAAGGAGTCGTGTGAGTCCCCTGCGTCAGCGCGCCGAACGGAGTCGCGGCCGGTCGGGGGCCCGGCTGCGCGGTCCGGGCGACCCGACGGTGATGGCCCCGACGCCGCACCCCTCCGGGGCGACGCCGCCGCCGATCCCGGCGGACCTGGTGCCGAAGCACGTCGCGCTCGTCATGGACGGCAACGGCCGGTGGGCAAACCAGCGGGGACTGCCGCGGATCGAGGGCCACCGGCACGGCGAGGCCCAGCTGCTCGACGTGGTGCGCGGGTGCATCGACATCGGCGTGACGTGGATCAGCGCCTACGCGTTCTCCACCGAGAACTGGCGGCGCAGCCCCGAGGAGGTCCGCTTCCTGCTCGGCTTCAACCGCGACGTGATCCGTCGACGACGCGACGAGATGCACGCGATGGGCGTGCGGGTGCGCTGGTCGGGGCAGCGCCCGCGGCTCTGGCGCAGCGTCATCAGGGAGCTCGAGATCGCCGAGGAGCTGACGAAGGACAACGACGTCGTCACCCTCACCATGTGCGTCAACTACGGCGGGCGCGCCGAGATCGTGGGCGCCGCGCGGGAGCTCGCACGGCGGGCGAAGGCCGGCGAGATCGACCCGGAGCGCATCGACGAGCGGGCGATCGCGCGCTACCTCGACGAGCCGGACATGCCCGACGTCGACCTGTTCGTGCGCAGCTCGGGGGAGCAGCGCACCTCGAACTTCCTGCTCTGGCAGTCCGCGTACGCCGAGATGGTCTTCCTCGACACGCTCTTCCCCGACTTCGACCGCCGCCACCTGTGGCAGGCCTGCGAGATCTACGCCTCCCGTGACCGCCGCTACGGTGGCGCCGTCGACGCGTCCGGGGTCGCCGTACCGCCGGCCGAGGAGAGCTGAGTGAGCCGCGAGGCCGCCACCACCGCCACCCTGCTGATCACCGCCCGCGAGGCGCTGGAGAAGTTCGTCGAGGTCCGGGTCGACGACGACGGTGCCCTCTCCTTCCGCCACGGCGACGTCCCCTGTGCGGTGCAGGGGGTCGAGCTGGTCGAGGGCCTCGCCGTCCTGTCCCTGACCTGCGTCGTCGCCTGGGACCTCACCGACGACGACGTGCCGCGGCGGATGGCCGAGCGGGCGGGGCAGGGGCTCTTCGGCACGCTCGGCGTCGTCGGGACCGACACCGGCTGGGACGTGACGTTGCGCTACGCCTTCCCCGCCGAGGACCTCGCCCCCGACCCCCTGGGCACGCTGCTCATGCTCGTCGTATCGACGGCCTCGCAGGTCCGGGCCGACCTCGTCGGGACGGCCTGACGCTCGCCGTTCCTCCGGGGTGCGACGTGCTCGTCCCTCGCGGACGCGGCGCCGCACCCACCGTCAGGAACGGCAGCCCGAGCAGGTGCCGATGATCTCGACGGTGTGGTCGATCTGGGCGAACCCGTGCTCCACCGCGACCTTCTCCGCCCAGTGCTCGACGGCGGGGCCCTCCACCTCGACGGTCCGCCGGCAGACCCGGCACACGAGGTGGTGGTGGTGGGTGTCGGAGCAGCGCCGGTAGGAGGCCTCGCCCGCCGACGTGCGCAGGACGTCGATCTCGCCGGCGTCGGCGAGCGCCTGCAGGGTCCGGTAGACCGTCGTCAGGCCGATGCCCTCGCCGCGGCGGCGGAGCTCCTCGTGGATGTCCTGGGCGGAGCGGAAGTCGTCGAGCTGGTCGAGCAGGTCGCCGATCGCCGCGCGCTGGCGGGTGGAGCGCTGACCGGGCACGACCGTCGGGCGCGATTCGGTCACCGGTCGAGCTCCGCTGCACTCCGTCTCCGAGCACTCATGCGTCCTCCTGCACGTGTTCGACGGCGTCGACCACGATATGGGCCAGGTGATCGTCGACCAACCGGTACACCACCTCGCGGCCGCGTCGCTCGCCCCGGACCACGCCGGCGGACTTGAGCACCCGCAGGTGCTGGCTGATCAGCGGCTGCGTGACGCCGAGCGTGTCGACCAGCTCGTGCACGCAGCGCGGCGACTGCCGCAGCTGCATCACCACGGCGATCCGGACCGGCGCGGCGAGCGCGCGCAGCAGCTCGCCCGCCGCCTCGAGCGTGGCCGGTTCCAACGGCGCCGGCGCCATGGGAGCGGGCGCCTCGTGGGAGATCGTCATCGCAGCGCCACCCCGACCGTCACCAGGACCAGCACGACGAGGATCAGGCTCCGGGCCAGCCGCTCCGGCGGCGACATCCGGCCCCACGTCGTGGCGAGCAGCACCGCGACGCCCGCGGCGAGCAGCGCCAGGAGCAGCGCGCCGACGAACCCGCCGAAGAACACCCCGGCGGCGAAGACGACCGCGACCACCGCGAAGACGAGCACCGGCGGCACGCCCGCCAGGGGACCCGCCCCGGGCAGCAGCGGGCGGCGCAGGTCGCCCCGGCCCCACCGGCCCCGCCGTCCCTGTCGACCGTTCGCCACGGTGCTCCTCCTCGTCGACCCGACCTCCACGATCCCATACTGACACCGGGTGTCGATAAGGTCCGGCCGTGCTCCTCGTCTGCCGCTTCCACCCCCCCGACGAGGACGGGTTCCTCACCCGCGCCCGGCGGGCCGTCGGGCTGCTGGCGGCCCAGCCGGACTGCGAGCGCGTGGAGCTCGCCCGCGCGGTCGAGGCGCCGGGGGAGTGGGTGCTGGTCGCGGTGTTCGCCTCGCTCACCGCCTACCGCCGGGCGCTGCAGCCCTTCGACGTGCGCGAGCACGTCGTGCCCTTCCTCTCCGAGGCGTCCACCGCGGACGAGGCCACCTTCGAGCGGCGGCTCACCGGCCTTCCCGACGGCGGGTGCGTCGAGCACCCGAGCATCCTCGGCTGAGGCGACCCGACCCGCTCGATACGCTGGGTGGGCCAGCGAGCAGCAACAGGAGAGTTCTCAGTGCCCACCCCCACCGGCAGCGCCCGTATCGAGACCGTCGTCAACCTGTGCAAGCGACGCGGATTCGTCTTCCCCTCGGGCGAGATCTACGGCGGCACCAAGTCCGCGTGGGACTACGGGCCCCTGGGCGTCGAGCTGAAGGACAACATCAAGCGCCAGTGGTGGCGGTTCATGGTGCAGAGCCGCGACGACGTCGTGGGCCTGGACTCGAGCGTGATCCTGCCGCGCCAGGTGTGGGTCGCGTCCGGCCACGTCGACGTGTTCACCGACCCGCTGGTCGAGTGCACCAACTGCCACCGCCGCTTCCGCGCCGACCAGCTCGCGGAGGACTTCTCCGAGCGCACCGGCGGCCCGTCGCTGGAGACGGTCGACGCCGAGGGCAAGGTCGGCTACGACCTCTCGACGGTGCCCTGCCCGAACTGCGGCGTCCGCGGCCAGTACACCGCGCCGCGCGAGTTCAACATGATGCTCAAGACCTACCTCGGCCCCGTGGAGTCCGAGGAGGGCCTGCACTACCTGCGCCCGGAGACCGCGCAGGGCATCTTCGTGAACTTCGCGAACGTCATGTCGACCGCGCGCAAGAAGCCGCCGTTCGGCATCGGCCAGATCGGCAAGAGCTTCCGCAACGAGATCACGCCGGGCAACTTCATCTTCCGCACGCGCGAGTTCGAGCAGATGGAGATGGAGTACTTCGTCGAGCCGGGCTCCGACGAGCAGTGGCACCAGTACTGGATCGACGAGCGGACCCGCTGGTACACCGAGCTCGGGATCGCGCGCGAGAACCTGCGCCACTACGAGCACCCGAAGGAGAAGCTCTCCCACTACTCCAAGCGCACCGTGGACGTGGAGTACAAGTTCCAGTTCAACGCCGGCCAGGAGTGGGGCGAGCTCGAGGGCATCGCGAACCGCACCGATTTCGACCTCACCACGCACTCGAACCACTCGGGCGTCGACCTCTCGTACTACGACCAGGCCACCGACTCGCGGTACCGGCCCTACGTCATCGAGCCGGCGGCCGGCGTCGGGCGCCCGATGATGGCGTTCCTGCTGGAGGCCTACACCGAGGACGAGGCGCCGAACGCGAAGGGCGGGGTCGACAAGCGCGTCGTGCTCAAGCTCGACCCGCGGCTCGCGCCCGTGAAGGCGGCGGTGCTCCCGCTCTCCCGCAACGCCGACCTCTCGCCCGTCGCCCGGGACGTCGCGGCGCGGCTGCGCCAGCACTGGAACGTCGACTTCGACGACGCCGGGGCCATCGGCCGCCGCTACCGGCGCCAGGACGAGATCGGCACCCCGTTCTGCGTCACCGTGGACTTCGACTCGATGGAGGACCGCGCCGCGACGGTGCGCCACCGCGACGCGATGACCCAGGAGCGGGTCTCCTTCGACCAGCTCGAGGGCTATCTCGCGGCGCGGCTCATCGGGTGCTGACGCCGGTGAGCACTCAGGGGGCCGACAGCCCCTCCGAGTGCTCACCTGCGCGCAGCGCACAATGGTTCCCGTGACCGAGCTGAGTGAGGTCCTGGCCGGGGGCGACGACCCGGCCGCCCCCGTCGGCGTCGTGCGGGTGCTCGCGCGGCACGGCTTCGGCACCGTCGAACCCGGGCAGCTGCTCGCCGCCCGCGGCACGCTCATGGGCGAGATCGTGACGGCCGGGGACCTGCTGCGCGGGGCGCTCGACGCGTCCGCCACGGAGCTCGCCCGGACCGCCCTGAGCGCGCCGGGCACGCAGGAGGCGCACGTCGCGGAGGACGACGCGGTGGCCGCCGGCCTGGCGTGCGCCGGCGGCGCGACGCTGCTCGCCCACCCCCTCGGCGGCGACGCCGCCCGGGCCCTCGCCCGCGGCTTCACCGACGGCGTCCCGGCGGCCCTGGTGTCGACGGCGGACGGCACGGCCGCGCTCGTCCTCGTGGGCCGCGACCTCGACGGCGCCCACGGCAGCCTCGGGTCCACCGACCTCGACGAGGCCGCCACGGCGCACGTCACGGGCCTGCTGCGCCGCGGCGCGACGGCCACGGAGCGCACCGAGCTCGCGGGCACCGACGTGCTGGTCGACCTGTGGGTGCCGGTGCCCTCCCTGCTCGTCGTGGGTGCCGGCGCGCTCGGCGAAGCGCTGGCGGCCCAGGCGGGGGTCCTCGGCTGGGGCTGCCGCACGGTGGCCGGGGTGGCGGAGACGACGGCCGCCGTCGAGGCGTTCACCGACGCCGACGTCCTCGTCCTGCTCGACCACGACCCGGCCTTCGACGAGGCCCTGCTCGCGGGCCTGCGCCACGGCCGCGGCTTCCTCGGCGCCCTCGGGTCCCGCCGCACCCAGGCGGCCCGCCGGGAACGGCTGCTCGCCGCCGGCGTGACCGAGGCGGCGCTGTCGGCCGTCCACGGGCCGGTCGGCCTCGACCTCGGGGCCCGCACCCCGGCGGAGACCGCGGTGTCGGTCGTCGCCGAGGTGCTCGCGGTCCGCTCGGGCCGCGACCCGGGAGCGCTGTCCGCCGGGCGCGGGCAGATCGGCGCGTGACCGGAGGAGACGCAGCGGGGCGGAGCTCGACCATGAACTCCGACGTGGGGTCGCCACGGCCCACGCGCTCCCGTGCGGCCCTCACGTGGGCACCCCGGGTGGTGGTGGGCGCGCTCGTCATCGCCCTGCTGCTCGTGGGCGGGACGGCCGCGCGGGTCTGGTGGCTCGGCCGCGTGGACGAGCGCACGCCGACCGACATGATCCTGGTGCTCGGCGCCGCCCAGTACGACGGGCGCCCGTCGCCGGTGCTGCAGGCCCGCCTGGAGCACGCGCTCGCCCTCTACCAGCAGGGCGTGGCGCCGCGGATCGTCACGGTCGGCGGGGCGGCGCAGGGCGACCAGTTCTCCGAGGCCGAGAGCGGCGACCGCTGGCTCACCGAGCACGGCGTCCCCAACCGCGACGTGCTGCCGATCGACGAGGGCCGCGACACGCTCGGCAGCTTCGAGGCGGTCGGGTCGGTGTCGCGCCAACGCGGGTGGACGTCGGCCGTGATCGTGTCCGACCCGTGGCACTCGCTGCGCTCGCGGACGATGGCCCGTGACGTGGGGCTCGACGCGACGACGTCGCCGGCCAAGGGCGGACCGGTGTCGCAGACGCGGCGGACGCAGTTCTTCTACATCGTGCGGGAGACCGCGGGGTTGATCTACTACCACCTCGCCCACGCCTCGTCGGACTTCTCCGACCCCGGCCTGCAGTGACACGCCCCGCCGCGCCGGCCCCGGGTGACGCGGTCACCCGTCGTCGGGAGGAACGGTTCTCGCCGGAGGCGCCCAAGCGCGGCCGGGACCGGCGCTCGCCGTTCGCCCGCGACCGCGGGCGGGTGCTGCACTCCGCCGCGCTGCGGCGCCTGGCGGGCAAGACGCAGGTGGTGGGCCCCGGCGAGGACGCGGAGGTCACCGGGGTGCCGCGGACGCGCCTCACGCACTCGCTGGAGGTGGCGCAGATCGGGCGCGGGATGGCCGAGGAGCTGGGGCTCGACCCGGACGTCGTCGACACCGCGGGCCTCGCGCACGACATCGGCCACCCGCCGTTCGGGCACAACGGCGAGCGCGCGCTCGACGCGGTCGCGGCCGAGGCGGGCGGCTTCGAGGGCAACGCGCAGACGCTGCGCCTGCTCACGCGGCTCGAGCCCAAGGCGGGGNGGGNGGGCGGGTCCGCGGGGGAGGATCTGCAGGACGACCCGTCGTCGGGACTCAACCTCACCCGCGCCACCCTGGACGCCTGCATGAAGTACCCCTGGCCGCGCGGTGAGGGCCGGAAGTTCGGCGTGTATGTCGACGACGCCGAGGTGTTCGCCTGGATCCGGGACCCGGCGGACCGCCGGCCGTGTCTGGAGGCGCAGGTGATGGACTGGGCGGACGACGTCGCCTACTCCGTCCACGACGTCGAGGACGCGATCCTCGCCGCGCGCATCGACCCCGCCCGGCTCGCCGTTCCCGACGACGGGTTGATCGCCCTGGCGGCCGCGACCTTCGGCGGGGAGCCCACCGAGCTGCGGGACGCGGCGGAGCGGCTCGCGGCCTACCCGCCGCTGCGGGCGGTCGCGGCGCTCTCCACCCCCGGCAGCCTGACCGCCCAGGTGGCGCTCAAACGGCTGACCAGCGAGCTCGTCGGGCGGTTCGTCGCGGCCGCGGTCGAGGAGACGATCGCGACGACGGGGCGGGAGTGCCCGGTGGCCGGCGACGACCTCGTCGTGCCGCCCTGGGCCCGCGCCGAGGTGACGCTGCTCAAGGCCGCCGCGGTGCGCTGGGTGATGTCCGACCCCGTCCGGCTGCGCGCCCAGGAGGCCGAACGGGGGCTGCTCGCTGACCTGGTCGGGCGACTGTGGGACGGCGCACCGGACGCGTTGGACCCGGCCTTCCGCCCGGCATGGGACGCTGCCCCGGACGGCCCCGCGCGGTTGCGGGTCGTCGTCGACCAGGTGGCGGTCCTGACCGACGCGCAGGCCCGGTCGTGGCATCGGCGCGGGGAGGGACGATGAGCGACACCATGGCGGTGCCGGCGTCGCCGTCCCGCGTGCGCGAGTTCCCCGCCGACCTCGCCCGGCGGGCCCGTCGGCGGCCGGTGACGGTCACCGCGGCCGCGCTCGGCCTCACCGTCGTGGTCTACGGCGTGCTGGTGTGGCAGCGTCGCTGGGTCTCCGACGACGGCCTGATCTTCCTGCGTACCGTGCGCCAGATCCTCGACGGCCACGGCCCGGTGTTCAACATCGGCGAGCGGGTCGAGACCAACACCTCCACGCTCTGGACCGTCGTGCTGCTCGGGCTCGCGCTGCTGCCCGTCCCCGCGGAACCCGCGGCGCTCGTCGTCGGGGGCCTGCTGTCGGTGCTGGCCCTCGGGCTCGGCATGGACGCCGCGCGCCGGCTGACCGGCCTGGGCCGTGTCGTCGTGCCCGCCGGGGCCCTGGTCGTCCTCGCGATGCCGCCGTTCTGGGACTTCGGGACGTCGGGCCTGGAGACCGGGCTGTCGTTCTCCTGGCTCGCGTTCGCGTGGTGGTTGCTGGTGCGCCGCTCCCAGCGCGAGCCCCGCCTCTTCGTCGCCGAGGGGTCCCGACGACGGCCCGGGCGGGCCTGGCCGCTCGCGCTCGTCCTCGGGCTGGGCCCGCTCGTGCGCCCGGACCTGGCGCTCGTCGCGGCCGCCGGGGGTGTCGCGCTCGCCGTCCTCGAACAGCCCCGTGACCGGCGGGGCGTGGCGCGTGTCGTCGGTCTCGGGGCACTCTGCGTGGCGCCCGCGCTCGCCTACGAGGTGTTCCGGGCCGGCTACTACGGCCTGCTCGTGCCGTCGACCGCCCTCGCGAAGGAGGCCGGCGTCTCCCGCTGGGGCCGCGGCTACTCCTACCTGCGCGACACGGTGGCGACCTACTGGCTGCTCGTCCCGGCCGTGGTCCTCGGCGTGGCCGCGCTGCTCGTCGTCGCGCAGCGGGTGACGCGGACGGACTGGTGGGCCAGCCGTCGCCACGGGGCCGTGCCGGGGGAGAGCAGCAGCCCGGACGTGCGGCGCACGCGGCGGTGGGACCGTGCGGGGACCGTCGCCGTCGCGGTCGCACCGGTGCTCGGCGGGCTCGGCATGCTGGTCTACGTCACGCGCGTCGGCGGCGACTTCATGCACGCCCGGATGCTGCTCCCGGCGATCCTCGCGCTGCTGCTGCCGGTGATGGCCCTGCCGCTGCGGCGCCGGACGGTGCTGCCGCTGCTCGTGGTGCTCCTGTGGGCGGGTGCGGTCGCGGCCGCCGCCCGCCCGGGCTACCACGGCATCTCCGCGTCCGGCATCGCCGACGAGCGCGGCTTCTACACGCAGCTGCTCGGGAACCCGCACCCGGTGACCGCCGACGACTACCGGGCGCACCCCTACGTCGCGGGCGGCGCGGCGCTGGTGGCGCGGAGCCCACGCCCGGTGGTGGCCCTGCTCGCGCCCGGCACCGGACCGGCCGGGCCGGAGTGGGACCTCGTGCCGTTGGCACCGGGCCACCCCTCGGGGCTGGTGTTCCTCAACCTCGGGGCGGCCGGGGCGTTGACGCCGCTCGACGTGCGGGTCACCGACACCGTCGGGCTCGCCGACCCCCTCGCGGCCCACACCACGAACGTCCCCGACGGCCGCACCGGGCACGACAAGAACCTCCCCGCCGCGTGGTTCGTGGCCGCGGGCGGGGGAGCGGCGGTCGACAGCCGCGCGGCCACCGGGGCCGACGTCGCGGCGGCGGAGCGGGCGCTGCGGTGCCCGGCGATCGTCGAGCTGCGGGACTCGGTGTCGGCACCGCTGACGTGGACGCGTTTCTGGGACAACCTCGTCGGCGCGCCGGCGCGCACGGAGCTGCGGTTCCCGCGCGACCCGGTCCTCGCCGAGGTGGCGTGCAGCTCGTCCGTGCGCTGACGATCGGGCGACCGGCGAACGAGCGAGCAGCCCACAGGATGCTGCTCCGAACCGGTGCACTTTTCGGGCGGTACACGAATGGTGACACTTCGTACCGAGGTCTTTCCGGACCATCGCCTACCGCCGGAAGCCCGATCGTTCCTGCCCTGTCCGGCGCTAGCTGGTAGCCGAATGCGCGACACCTGTTGCGCCGGATGCGAGCGGTCGGCGTCCTCCGGCGCAACACCGTGCGACTTTGCGCCGGGCCCGGATCGTCGACGCAGCGTGGGTGCGCAGACGGCGCAACGCCCCGCCGTTGGGCCGTTCGGACTCGTTGCCGCTCACGCATTGCAAACCTACGGTGCGTCGGTCCCGTTCATCGGACCAACGAAGGATTCGCGTGGTCGCACTCGGTCGGGGGTTCTCCCCAGTCGACGCGGTCCCGCTCGCAGCGACACCGCGGGCGGTCACCGCTCTGCCGCAGTCCCTCGTCGCGCTCGGTGATCTCCCCGGTGCCCGGTACGTCCTCGTCACGGACGCCGACGGCGACCGGGTCCGCGGCGAGCTCGGCGGTCCGCCCGACTCCGACCTCGCCGTCCTCGCCTGGGCGCGCCGGCTCGCGGACGTCTCCGCCGAGCGTGGCCGCACGATGGAGGACGTCGTCCTCACCACGGAGTCGTCGTTCCACCTCGTGCGGCGCGTGCCCGGGGTGGGCGAGGACGTGTGGGTGGCCCTGCGGATCGACCGCGAGCACGGGAACCTCGCTCTGGCGCGACGGGCCCTCGGCGCGCTGGTCACGGGCCGCGCCGGCGCGGGGCGGTCGCGCGCCCTGCCGTCCGGCCCCGCCGCCCGGGTCGAGCCGATCTCCGGGTCCTTCCCGGCGCCCGTGTCCGGGTCCTCCGCCGCCCCGATCTCCGGTTCCTTCCGGGCGCCCGTGTCCGGGCCGTTCGCCGCGCCGGGCCGCGGGTCCTTCCCGGCGCCGGTGTCCGGGTCGTCCGCCGCGCCGCGGGTCGACCCCGGACGGCCGCGGTCGCCGCGCGGACCCGACGTCGGGCCCGGCACCGGATCGCTGCCCGCCGCCATGCCGTCGGCCGGCACCCCGATGTCCCTCGCGCCCGCCCCGCGGCGCACCCCCGACGCGGAGCTGCCCCGCCCCGCGAGCCGCACCGGCGCCGACGTGCCCGCCCTCGCCTTCCTGCCGCCGAGCCGGCCGACCACCCGGCCCGTCCGGGTGGCCCCCGAGGAGGTCCCGCCGCCGGCCACGTCCGCCGTCCGGCCCGCGGGCGTGAACGGCACGGTCCGCATCCCGGACGTCGGCGACGAGCCACGGACGCCGGCGGCCGACACCCCGGCCGGCGATCTGCCCGCGTCCGGTGGGAGCAGCGCGCCGTCGGCGGCGGAACCGGTGGACGGCGTCGTCCGTGCCCCCGACGTTGGCAGCGAGCCGTTCACGCCGGCGGAGCCGACCGACGGCACCACGCCCGACGACGGCGACCTGCACGCACCGGATGGGAGCAGCGCGCCGTCCTCGGACGCGGATTCCGATCCGGCCCCCACGCCCGACGGCACGCCCGACGAGCCCGGGATGTGGGACCCCCGCCGTCGTCCGCTGACCGTGCGCCAGGCGCGCACGTGGCGGACCGCGCCGGAGGTGCCGGAGGTGCCGCCCGCCCGGGAGTCGGCGGAGCACTCGACGCCCGCCCCGCACATCCCCGCGCCGCGGGCCGCGTCGCTGTTCGCGCCCGTCGTCGTGGTGCCGCCCCCGCCGTCACCGGTCGACGACGACACCACCGAGGTCCCGGCCCCGGTGCCCTACCCGATCATCACCGCCCCGCCGCTCGAGCCGGCCCCCGCGCCGGCCGTGACGGCCCCCGAACCCGCACCGGAGGAGGAGCAGGTCGCCACCGACGCCGGCCTGCCCCGTCGTGTCCCCGGTGCGCACCTGCGGTCGCCGACGCCCGCACCCGATCCCGCCCCGGCCGCCGCGCCGGCCGTCGGGATCCCGGGGTGGAGCACCGAGCAGTCCGTGCTGCGCCGCCTGCTGACCGGGCTGCGCCGCCTGAGCTGACGTCCCCACCCCGAGCCCGTCCGAGACCGCGGCGACCGCCCCGACCTCGACCACCACCAGAACCGGAGCATCCCCCGATGGCCGACATCGACTACATCCTCAACGCCGCCACCAACATCAAGGGCGCCTTCGCGGTGGCCCTCGTGGACTACGAGAGCGGCATGACCCTGGGTTCCCGGGGCGGCAGCGCCGAGTTCGACCTCGACGTCGCGGCGCCGGGCAACTCCGAGGTCGTCCGCGCCAAGTTCGACGTGATGGCGAAGCTGGGCCTGCGCGAGACGATCGAGGACATCCTCATCACCCTCGACACCCAGTACCACATCATCCGGCCGATCTACTCCCGCACGGACGAGGACAAGCTGTTCCTCTACCTCGTGCTCAACCGGCAGCAGGCCAACCTCGCCATGGCGCGGCGCGACCTGCGGATGATCTGCTCGCGCTTCAGCATGGACGACCCGACCGCCGCGCCCGCCGAGCCCGGGTACTTCCCGCAGCAGGCCGGACGACGCTGACCCGCCGCCGGTGGCGCGTCATCGGCACGTGACGTGCGTCCGGTCGGACGGCCTGTCGACGGTGCTCTCCTCGCTGCTCGTCGACCGGCGCGTCCTGGCCGCGACGCTCGTCGACGTCGGGAGCGGGTTCCTGCTCGACGCCTGCACCCGGGACGAGGGGCTCGCCGACCTCGAGCTCCTCGGGGCGGCCCACGCCGACCTCGCCCGCGGCGGCGCGGTCCTCGCGCCGGGCGGCGAGGGCGGCGCGTGCGTCGTCGTGGAGACCGGGGACGGTCGCGTGCACGTGCTGCGCGAGGTCCCCGACCCGCACGGCGACCGGATCGTCCTCGCGGCGGTCGTGCGGGGGTCGGCGCGGGTGGTCGCCCGCGTCCGCCAACGGCTGCTCGACGTGCCGGTCGAGGCGCTCACTGCCGGACCGACCCTCGCGCGCCGTCCCGTCGACGGCCGCTGGGACCTCACCCCGGCGGCACCTGTCGCCCCCGCCGTCCCACCGGAGGGTCTGCCCGGCCTCGACCCGGTCCCGACGACGGGTGAGGGGGCGGCCTGGGCACCACGGGCCGAGCCCGCACCGTGGGCGACGGCGATGACCCCACCGACCCCGCCGACCCCGCCGACCCCCGAACCAGAGATGGAGGACCCGGACACCGACCCGTCGTCGGGAACGTCCGAGGTGCTGACCCGTCCGGGGACCTGATTCGATGCCCGCATGGACCACCTGATCGTCACCGTCGACGGCCACACCCCGCAGATCGACCCGACGGCGTGGATCGCGCCCGGCGCCGTCGTGGCGGGCCGCGCGACGCTCGGGGACGAGGTCGGCATCTGGTACACCGCCGTGGTCCGCGCCGACAACGACACGATCACCATCGGCGCCGGCTCGAACATCCAGGACGGCTCGGTCCTGCACGCCGACCCCGGCTTCCCGTGCACGGTGGGGGAGAACGTGACGGTCGGGCACCGTGCGGTCGTGCACGGGTGCACGGTGGAGGACGACGTCCTCGTCGGGATGGGCGCCGTGATCATGAACGGCGCCACCGTCGGGCGCGGCTCGGTGATCGCCGCCGGTGCGGTGATCTCGCAGGGCGTGACGGTGCCGCCCGGGTCGCTGGTCGCAGGTGTCCCGGGGAAGGTCCGCCGCGAGACCACCGAGGACGAGCAGGCGTTCAACGGCGTCAGCGCGGCGGCCTACCGCCACCTGCTCGGCGTGCACCGCACTGCCACCACCGACTGATCGCGCCGGCTACTCCGCCAACGGGGTCGAGTCGTCCGGTGCCGGACCGAGCGTGTCGGCCGACCTCGGAGCGCCGCCGGCGTCGGCCGGCATCGACTCGAGGATGAGCTGCTCCCCGTGCTCGGCGTGCCGGCGCGCGAGCCCCTCCGCGGCGTCGCCGTCGCGGTCCCGGACGGCGTCGAGGATCGCCGCGTGGTCCTCCCAGACCCACGCCGGCCCCCCGCCCTGGAGGAGCACCTCGCCCATCACGCGCTGCACGTTCCGCCACATCACGCCGGCGCTCTCGGCGAGCAGCGGGTTCGCGGTCGCCTCGACGACCGTGCGGTGGAACTCGACGTCGTTGCGCACCATGAGCGCGAACGCCCGGTCGTCGAACGCCTGCCGCCCGGCGACCACGATCCGGGTCGCGTGCCGCAGCCAGTCGTCGGTGTGGCGCTCCGCCGCCAGCCGCGCGGCCTGACCGTCGAGGATCCCGCGCAGCTCGTAGAGGTGGCTGACGAACGCCCGCTCCAGCGGGGCCACCTCGAGCCCACGACGCCCGAACTCGCGCACGAGCCCCTGGTTGCGGAGCAGCAGCAGGGCCTGCTGGATCGGCTGCCGGGAGACGTTGAACCGTTCGGCGAGCTGTTCCTGCCGCAGCGGGACGCCCGGCGCGAGTCGACCGGTGCAGATGTCGTCCACGATGGCCTCGAAGACCTGCTCGGTCCGTGAGGGCTTCTGCGGCAGCTCCGCCATGGGGGCCGTCCTCCCGGTGCTCCTCCGTCCCCGCTGCTGGTTCAACGGATCCTGACACACGGCGCCGAACGGCCGTCCGCGAATGGTAGCGGTCCGTGATCAGGAACTCATCCTTGACTTCTGAATTCAGAATGCTGCACGGTGAAGTGACACACGACACGTCCATGATCGTGTCGCCGATCACCTCGACGAGGAGGGTCCATGGCGGACCGGCAGGACGCGGAGCGCAGCGGAGCCGGCCCGGCCCGGCAGTCGGTACCGGTGGCGAGCCTGGTCGCGGAGTTCCTGCAGGAGCACGGGGTCGACCGTGTGTTCGGGCTGCAGGGCGGTCACATCCAGCCCATCTGGGACCAGCTCGCACGTCGCGGAGTCCGGATCGTCGACGTCCGCGACGAGGGCTCGGCGGTGCACATGGCGCACGCGCACACCGAGCTGACCGGTCAGACCGCCGTCGCGATGGTGACGGCCGGTCCCGGGGTCACGAACACGGTGACCGCCGTGGCCAACGCGTCGGTCTCGCGCATCCCGCTCCTGGTCATCGGCGGCTGCCCGCCGATCCCGCAGTCGAACATGGGTCCACTGCAGGACATCCCGCACACCGCGATCCTCGAGCCGATCACCCGGCTCGCACGCACGCTGCGCAGCGCCGACCAGGTGCTCCGCGAGTTCGACGAGGCCTGGGCGCGCGCCTCGGGCGACCGCGGCGAGCCCGGCCCGGTCTACCTCGAGATCCCCACCGACGTCCTGCGCCGTGACGTGCCGCCGGCTCTGCAGATGCGCGAGCACCTGCGGGCCAAGCCGAAGCGCCGCCCCCAGCCGCACCCCGACGACGTGGCCGCCGTGGCCGACCTCATCCGCGCCGCGGAGAAGCCCGCGATCATCTCCGGGCGCGGGGCCCGCACCACCGACGGCACCGACCTCGTCCGCCTGCTCGACGCCTCGGGCGCCGCCTACCTGGACACCCAGGAGAGTCGCGGCCTGGTGCCGGACTCGCACCCGGCCGCCGTCGGGAGTGCCCGGTCCGCGGTCATGCGCGACACGGACCTGCTGATCACCGTGGGCCGCCAGCTCGATTACCAGCTCGGCATGGGCTCCCCGGCAGTGTTCCCGCACGCGAAGGTCGTCCGGATCGCCGACACCGCGAGCGAGCTGATCGACAACCGCCGCGGCGAGGTGGAGATCCTCGCCGAACCGGGCGCCGCACTCGCCGCGATCGCCGACGCGCTGAAGGACCACACGCCCGACACCTCATGGCGCGACGAGCTGAAGGCCAAGCACCGGAAGCGCGCCGAGGACTACCGCCAGGCCCTGCACTCCACCGAGAACGGCGCCGACGGGCACATCCACCCGAACCGGATCTTCGGGGCGCTCGACGCGCTCGACGGAGATGTCCTCGACCTCGGCGAGACGATCATGATCGCGGACGGCGGGGACCTGCTGTCCTTCGGCCGCCTCGGCATCACCAAGGCGCGGCGCTACCTCGACGCCGGGGCGTTCGGCTGCCTCGGCGTCGCGACCCCCTTCGCCATCGGCGCCGCGCTCGCGTACCCGGACCGCCCCGTGGTGGCCGTGACCGGCGACGGCGCCTTCGGCATCACCGCCACCGAGATCGACACGGCGGTGCGGCACGACGCGAAGATCGTCGTGATCGTCTCCAACAACCGCGCCTGGAACATCGAGCGCTACGACCAGGCCGAGAACTACGGCCTCGTCGTCGGGACCGACCTCGCGGACTCCGACTACGCCGGCGTGGCCCGCGCGTTCGGGGCGCACGGCGAGCGGGTCACCGACCCGGCCGAGCTCGAGGGCGCCATCCGGCGGGCGCTGGCGAACGCGCCCGCGCTGGTCGACGTGGTCACCACCCAGGACGCCGCCTCGCCGGACTCCGGCAAGGGCCTCGGCTTCGTCCCGGACTACCAGGCACTCACGCCGTGGAACGACGCCGAGGTCGCCCGCCGTCAGGAAGGGATCTGAGATGGCCGAGATGGAGGAGTGGGCGTTCCCCACCCGCTACGACCAGGACTACCTGCCCGATCCGGACTCGCCGTACTGGTTCCCGGTGCGCGAGACGATGGACCCGGCCGAGCGCGACGCCGCGGTGCTCGTGCGGCTCCGCGAGGTCATGGAGTACGCGTACGCGAACTCGACCTTCTACCGGACGAAGTGGGACGCGGCGGGCCTGAAGCCGGCGGACATCACCTCCTTCGAGGCGTTCGAGCAGGTCCCCGTCGTCACCAAGGCCGAGATGCGGGAGTCGCAGGCGAACCATCCGCCCTTCGGGGACTACGTCTGCGTCGAGCCGTCCGAGGTCCACCACATCCACGGCACCTCCGGCACGACGGGGGCCCCGACGGCGTTCGCGCTCGGGCGCCGGGACTGGGAGGTCATCGCCGACAACCAGGCCCGGATCCTGTGGGGGATGGGCGTCCGGCCGGGCGACACGGTGTTCGTCGCGGCCCTCTTCTCCCTCTACCTCGGCTCCTGGGGCGCGATGACCGCGGCCGAGCGGCTGCGGTGCACCGTCCTCCCGTTCGGCGCCGGCGCCCAGGGCATGACGGCGCGCGCGGTGAACTGGCTCGCCCGCATCCAGCCGGCCGCGTTCTACGCGACGCCGTCCTACGCGCTGCGTCTGGCCGAGGTGGCCGAGAAGGAGAAGATCGACCCGAAGGAGTTCGGCCTCAAGGTCATGTTCTTCTCCGGCGAGCCCGGCGCGTCGGTGCCCTCGGTGCGCAAGGCGATCGAGGACAGCTTCGGCGCCACGGTGATCGACTGCGGGACGATGGCCGAGATGACGCCGTTCATGTCGGCGTCGGCGACGGCCGGGACCCCGGACGGGATGCTCCTCTGGCAGGACATCGTCTGGCACGAGGTGTGCGACCCGGACACCTTCCGCACCGTGCCCTACGGCTCCGAGGGCACCCCGGTCTACACCCACCTCGAGCGCACGTCGCAGCCGATGATCCGGCTCGCCTCCAACGACCTCACGCGCTGGGTGATGGAGGACAATCCCTGTGGTCGCACGTACCCGAAGCTGCCCGACGGCGTGTACGGCCGCATCGACGACATGATCCACATCCGCGGGGAGAACGTGTACCCGACGGAGGTCGACAACTACCTGCGCACGGTGGACGACTACGGCGGCGAGCACCAGATCATCGTCCGCCGCACCGGCTCGATGGACGAGATGATCGTCCGCGCGGAGACGACGCTCCCCGAGGGGCAGCGTGCGGAGTTCGAGTCCAACACCGGCTCGGGTCTGCAGTCCTTCCTCGGCGTGCGCGTGACCTTCGAGTCCGTCGACGCCAACACCCTCGAGCGCGCCGAGCACAAGTCCCGCCGCGTGGTCGACGAGCGGGAGCACAACAAGCGCTAGACCCGCGTCCGGAAATCCGACACTTCAGCGACGAGGTGGTAATCCCCATGTCCCTGACCCTCGACAGCTCGGCCCGCACGGCCGAGCACGCACAGATGTTCATCGGCGGTTCCTGGACCGCCGCCGGCGCCGGCCAGACCTTCCCGACGGTGGATCCCAACACCGGCCGCACGATCGCCCAGGTCCCGCGCGGCGACTCCTCCGACGTGGACAAGGCCGTCGCCGCCGCGAAGGAGAAGGCCGTCGAGTGGCAGTTCACCGACGCGATCGTGCGTGCCGGTCTGCTGCGTGAGCTGGCCGCCAAGGTCACCGAGAACGCCGACGAGCTGGCCCGGCTCGAGGCGCTCGACTCCGGCCACTACCTGGCGAAGGCCCAGGAGCTGGTCGGGGCGATCCCGCTCTGGCTCGACTACTTCGCGAGCCTCGCCGACAAGGTCGGCGGGCGCACCATCGAGGTGCCGGGCAACAAGCTCTCGTTCACGCTGCTCGAGCCGCTCGGCGTCACCGCGCACATCATCCCGTGGAACTACCCGCTGCTCATCCTGGTGCGGTCCTGCGCCCCGGCGCTCGCGCTGGGCAACACGTGCGTGGTCAAGCCGGCCGAGGACACCTCGCTCTCGGCCTTGAAGTTCGCCGAGCTCGTGAAGGAGGCCGGCTTCCCGGACGGCGTGTTCAACGTCGTGACCGGCTACGGGGCCGAGGCCGGGGCCGCTCTGGCGGCGCACCCCGACGTCGCGGGCATCACCTTCACCGGGTCCACCGAGACCGGCAAGCAGATCGCCAAGCTCGCTGCCGACCACGTCGCGCAGGTGACGCTGGAGCTCGGCGGCAAGAGCCCGACGGTCGTCTTCCCAGACGCCGACCTCGACGAGGCCGTCGAGGTCGCGGTCCAGGGTTTCCTCTCGCATGCCGGCCAGGTGTGCGTCGCGGGGACCAAGCTCTTCGTGCACGCGGACGTGAAGGACGCCTTCCTGGCGAAGCTCACCGCGCGCCTGGACGAGACCCGGGTGGGCGACGGGTTCGCCGACGGCACCCAGATGGGCCCGCTGATCTCGCAGAAGCAGTACGACAAGGTCACCGAGTACATCGAGATCGGCAAGGGCGAGGCGACTCTCTTCTACGGCGGTGACCGGCCCGCGGGCACGGACGAGGGCGGGTTCTTCGTCGGCCCGACGGTGTTCACCGACGTCGCCCCCTCCGCCCGCATCGCCACCGAGGAGATCTTCGGTCCGGTCGCGTCGGTGCACGGGTGGACGACCGAGGACGAGCTCGTCGAGGCGGTGAACGACTCGATCTACGGCCTCTTCGCGGTCCTGCTCGGCAAGGACATCACCGCGCTGCTCTCCACCGCCCGCCGGATCCAGGTGGGCGGCGTGATGATCAACGACTGGTTCGGCGAGCTGCCGATGACCCCGCACGGCGGTCACAAGCAGAGCGGCACCGGCCGGGACGAGGGCCTGGAGTCGGTCCACAACTACACCCAGGTCAAGCACATCGCGATCAACCTCGATCCGCTCCGCGCCGCCACGGACTGGGCCGGCGCCCCGCTCTAGAACCCACCATCGCGAGGAGGAGATGCCATGAGTTCCGTGCACACCGAGAACGGCGATCGCGTCGGGGAGGCCCCGGCTCCCTGGGGCGCGCCCGAGGCCACCGTCGAGCCCGGCGAGGGCGGCGGGTACTTCGAGACCGGACGGCCCCGGCTCGGCGGCCTCGAGCGCCCGGTGCAGTTCAGCGAGGCCCGGCAGGCCGTGATCAGGGCGCTGGCCGACACCATCATCCCTCCGCACCCGGACTGGCCGGACGCGAGCGCGACCGACATCGTCGGCTTCTGCGGCCGCTACATCACGCCGACCGGGTACAAGAACAAGCACTTCCCGTGGGCGGACGAGGACTCCTTCGTCGCCGCGCTGGACAGGCTCGGCCAGGCGTTCGTCGATGCCGACCCGAGCGAGCGGGCGAAGGCGTTCGAGGCCCTGGAGAAGGCGGAGGACCCGTTCTTCGAGCAGATCCGCGCGCTCGTCTACTACGGCTACTACTCGCGGCCCGAGGTCGTCATCGCGATCCGGAAGAACGTGCCGGCCGGCAAGGACTACCACGGCCCGCCGTTGCCCTACGGCTACATCCAGTCCCTCGAGCCGTGGGACGAGACGACGCTCGCGCAGGCGAACGACAACGGCTCCTATCTCGAGACCGACCAGGTCGAGCGCGTCGACCTCTCCAAAGTCACCTGGATCCAGTGAGGCACCCATGGCCAGCTACGAAGAAGTCGACGTCCTGATCATCGGTGCCGGTCCGGGTGGGGCCGGCGTCGCCTACGAGCTCAAGGACACGGGCGCGAAGATCGTGTGCCTCGAGCAGGGGCCCTGGGTCACCGCCCCCGAGCACCCGCACTACCACGACGAGTGGGAGATCGAGAAGCAGCGCGGGTGGGCCTACGACCCGAACGTCCGCCAGCTGCCCGAGGACTATCCGGTCACCGGGACCACGACGCCGTACATGATGAACAACGTCGGCGGCTCGACGGTGCACTACGCCGGGCACTGGCCGCGGTACAAGCCGGTCGACTTCCGCAAGGGCACCGAGCACGGCCTCGAGGGCACGATCGACTGGCCGATCTCCTACGAGGACCTGGCGCCGTTCTACGACCGCAACGACGCGATCTACGGTATCTCGGGCCTGATCGGTGACCCGTCGTACCCGGACCGCAAGAACGCCCAGCGCGACCCGATGGTGCTGCCCGGCAAGCTCGGGCTGAAGTACGCCAAGGCGTCCCGCGACCTCGGGTGGCACTGGTGGCCGTCCGACAACGCCGTGATCACCCGGCCCCGCGAGAACCGCGAGGCCGACGTGGGCATGGGCAACGAGCTCTCCGGCAGCCCGACCGGGTCGCTGTCGACGCCGGCCCACGCGCACTGGCCCTACAACGTCCGGGCCGGGGTCGACCTGCGGACGATGGCCCGCGTCGAGACGATCACCGCCGACGGCGGCAGGGCGACCGGTGCGGTCTACATCGACCGCAACACCGGCAACCGGCACGAGATCCGCGCGAAGATCGTGGTACTCGCGGCCAACGGCATCGGGTCGCCGCGCATGCTGCTCGCGAGTGCGCAGAAGGGCCACGAGGACGGTCTGGCGAATTCGAACGGTCTCGTGGGCAAGCACCTCATGCACCACGTGTTCTCGTTCTGCGACTCGTGGTTCGACGAGCCCGTCGAGGGATTCAAGGGCTCGTTCGGTTCCCCGATGTACTCGCACGAGTTCTACCACACGGATGTCAACCGCGGATTCGTCAACGGGTTCGGCATGCAGGTGGCCCGCTCCTTCGGTCCGTCCTACGCCGCGATGGGTACGCACACCGGCTACACGGCGCCGTGGGGGGAGAAGCACCGGGACTTCTTCGAGAACCACTTCGCCAACCACCTCATGGTCTTCATGTTCGGCGAGGACCTCCCGGTGGAGACCAACCGCGTCACCCTCGACCCGGACGTCACCGACTCCGACGGCATCCCCGCCGCCCACGTGAACTACGAACTGCACGAGAACGACATCGCGCTCGCGAAGTACGGCATCGAGAAGATCTTCGAGGCCACGCGGGCGGTCGGGGCGGTCGAGACCAACGACACCGGCGTGCTCTACCCGCCGCCGGCCTGGCACCTCATGGGCACCTGTCGGATGGGGAACAACCCGCAGGACTCGACGCTCAACAAGTGGTGCCAGACGTGGGACCTGCCGAACCTGTTCGTCGTGGACGGGTCGACGCTCACCACCGGTGGTGCGGTCAACCCGACGTCGACGATCGGCGCCCTCGCGGTGCGGGCCGGCGAGTACATCAAGCGCAACTACGACCACATCACGTCGCAGAAGACGACGCCGTCGAACGCGGACGCGCCGGACATGTGAGCTGCGCTCAGGTGAGCGCTAAGTGGGCCTATAGCCCCACTTAGTGCTCACGAGGCCGCAGGCCACCTCCCGTAGGGTCGGCCCGGTGACGTACGAGGTGACCCAGGACGACACCGCGCAGGCCCTCGGGAGTGGCGACGTTCCCGTGCTCGGCACCCCTCGACTCATCGCCTGGCTCGAGGCGGCCACCGTCGAGGCGGCCCGTCCGAAGCTCGCGGCGAGCCAGACCACCGTCGGCACGGCGGTCCGGGTCAAGCACCGTCGGCCCACCCGCGTGGGCGGCAGCATCACCACCACCGCGAAGCTCACCGGCGGCCCCGACGAGAAGGGCCGCCTCTCGTTCGCGGTCTCGGCCACCGACGGCGACGGCGCCACGGTCGCCGACGGCGAGATCGACCGGGTCATCGTGGAGCGGATGGGCGCCTTCCGCTCGTAGTCGACCCCGCGACGATCGCGACAGCGGTGTCCCGCAGCGCCGCGGTCGTCGCGTCGGGGTCCAGACCGCACAGGTCGAGCAGCGTGAAGATCGACTCGGCGCTGATGACGACGGCGAGCCGCGTCGCCAGCGCCGCCCGGGCCGGCGACTCCGGCACGTCCGCCAGGGCGTGCTCGATGAGGGCGAACCGGTGGGCCGCCCGCATCCCGCCGCCCGAGATCGACGCCGCGACGATGGCCCGCACGGTGACCTCGTGGGCGATCGTGCGCGCGCAGAACGCCACCGCGACCCGGGCCACGCGCTCCCCGAGGTCGTCCACCCCGTCCAGCGGGACGAGCTCCGCCGGCGCGGGCCAGGTGTCGCCCACGGTCTCGCGCAGGAGCGTCACGAGGTCGGGGTAGTAGCGGTACGCCGTCGCCTCGGAGACCCCGGCCCGCCGGGCGACCGCGGGCATCGTCACCTCCGCGTTCCCGACGACGAGCTCCCGCGCTGCGGCCGCGATCGCCTGCCGGGTCCGCTCCTTCTGCTGGGTCCGCACCGCCATCGTGAGAGCGTACTTGCACGAGGCCTCGGAGCGGGACTAGCGTCTCGTCGTGAAAGTTCACTCTCACGAGAGAAGGTCGGTCATGACCGAGGTGTCGATCGTCGGCCCGACGACGGGGGAGATCGCGCCACTGGGCCCGGTCACGATGCGGATCCTCGAGGACGGGAGCACCACCGACCACCGCCTGGGGATCAGCGAGATCACCATCGCCCCGCACACCGCGGGGCCCCAGCAGCACCGGCACGCCCAGCACGACGAGGGCTTCTACGTCGTCCGGGGCACCGCCCGCTTCATCGTCGGGACCACCGTCCACGACGCGCCCGCCGGCACGCTCGTGATGGTCCCGCCCGGGGCGCCGCACACCTTCGAGAACCCGGGCGACGAACCCGCGGTCCTGCTCAACACCTTCACGCCCGACCTCTACGTGCAGTATTTCCGCGACCTCCGCGCGATGATCGAGAGCGGCCGCCCCATGACGCCGGAGAACGTCACCCCGGTCATGGCCCGCTACGCGACGGTGCCCGCGACGGAGTACGCCCCGGCGGTCGCCGAGCAGGGGAGCGGCCGCCCGGTGATGGTGCTGCACGGCGGTGGCGGGCCGTTCTCGGTCGCCGGCCTCGCGGCGCAGCTCGGCAACGACCACCACGTCCTCGCCCCGACCGTGCCCGGCTTCGACGGGACGCCGCGCCCCGAGGGCTGCCGGACGGTCGCCGACGTCGCCGCCCGCTTCCTGACGGTGCTCGCGGAGCGCGACCTCCACGACGTCGCCCTGGTCGGCAGCTCGGTCGGCGGGTGGGTCGCCGCCGAGATGGCCCTGCAGGACACGGCGGGTCGGGTCGGGTCGGTGGTGTTCGTCAACGCCGTCGGGATCGAGGTCCCGGACCACCCGGTGCGCCCGATCCTCGGGATGCCGCTCGACGAGATCGCCGAGTTCTCCTACGCCGACCCCGACCGGTTCCGCATCGACCCCACCACCCTCCCGCCGGAGCGCCAGGCCGTGATGGCGGCCAACGCCGCGGTGTTCGCCGACTACGCGGGCGAGCCCTACATGCACGACCCGTCGTTGCGCGACCGCCTGGCCGGCATCACCGTCCCCACCGCCGTCGTCTGGGGCGAGGCCGACCGGATCGCCGACCTCGATTACGGCCGCGCCTACGCGGCGGCCCTCGGCGCGCCGTTCACGGTGGTCGAGAAGGCGGGCCACCTGCCGCACGTGGAGCAGCCGGAGGCCACCCTCGCCGCGGTCACGGGGGTCGTCGACACCGTCCGGGCCTGACGGCGGGTCCTCCCGCCGATGCGCCCCCGCCGCCCCCACCCGCCGTCGTAAACTGCCGGGCGTGGCGGGACGCATCCGGGACTCCGACATCGCGGAGGTGCGCGACCGCAACCGCATCGACGAGCTGGTCGGCGACTACGTGGCTCTGCGGCCCGCCGGGCCGGGCTCGATGAAGGGGCTCTGCCCGTTCCACGACGAGAAGTCGCCGTCGTTCCAGGTGCGGACGAGCCACAACACCTACCACTGCTTCGGCTGCGGGGCGCACGGCAGCGCCATCGACTTCCTCATGCAGATCGACCAGCTGGGGTTCGTCGAGGCGGTCGAGAAGCTCGCCGACCGGGTCGGCTTCCGGCTGACCTACGAGGGCGGCGGGGCCAGCGTCCAGCGCGACCGCGGCACGCGCTCCCGGCTGCTGGCGGCCAACAAGGCCGCCGCCGAGTTCTACGCCGAGCAGCTGCGCGCCCCGGGCGAGGCCAACACCGCACGGCAGTTCCTCGCCGAGCGCGGGTTCGACCAGGCGGCGGCCGAGCAGTTCGGCTGCGGCTTCGCGCCCGGTGGCTGGGAGAGGCTGACCAAGCACCTGCTCGGGCTCGGCTACGCCCTCGACGAGCTGGAGAAGGCCGGTCTCTCGGTGCCGGGGCAGCGCGGACACCGCGACCGCTTCCAGCGGCGCCTGCTGTGGCCGATCCGCGACCTCGGCGGGGACGTCGTCGGGTTCGGCGCGCGCCGGCTCTTCGACGACGACCGCATCGAGGCCAAGTACCTCAACACCCCCGAGACGCCCGTCTACCACAAGTCGAAGGTGCTCTTCGGGCTGGACAAGGCGAAGCGCGACATCGCGAAGTCCCGGCAGGCGGTGATCGTCGAGGGCTACACCGACGTCATGGCGATGCACCTCGCCGGCGTGCCGACCGCGGTGGCGAGCTGCGGGACGGCGTTCGGCGAGGACCACGTCGCGGTGCTGCGCCGGCTGCTGCTCGACGACTCGTTCGACCGCGGCGAGGTCATCTACGTCTTCGACGGCGACGCGGCCGGGCAGGCGGCGGCGCTCAAGGCGTTCGACGGCGACCAGCAGTTCTCCGCCCAGACCTTCATCGCCACCGCGCCCGACGGCATGGACCCCTGCGAGCTGCGCCAGGCGAAGGGCGACACCGCGGTCCGCGACCTGGTCGCCCGCCGCGCCCCGCTGTTCACCTTCGCCATCCGCTCGATCCTCGACGAGTACGACCTCGGCACCGTCGAGGGTCAGACCGCCGCCCTCAAGCGGTGCGTCCCGCTCGTCGCGCAGATCCGCCAGATCGAGCTGCGCGACGGGTACGCCCGACGGCTCGCGGGCTGGACCGGCTGGGCCGACGAGGCCCAGGTGGTGCGCCGGGTGCGCGAGACCGCGGGCCAGCCCGCCGACCAGCGCCAGACGTCCCGACGACGGGTGCGGCCGGTCGAGCAGGCGGCTCCCGACGGCCCGCCGCTGCCGCCGCGCGACGACCCGCGCCTGCGGGTGCAGCGCGAGGTGCTCAAGTCCGCGCTGCAGGTCCCGGCGCTCGCCGGGCCGGTGTTCGACACGCTGCCCGAGGACGCGTTCTCCCACGAGGGCTACCTCGCCGTGCACCGCGCGATCCTCGCGGCGGGTGGGACCTCGAGCGGCTACTCGGGCGGGTCCTGGGTCGCGGCGGTGACCGGGGCGATCACCCCGCCGTCGTACGGCCGGCTGGTGGCCGAGCTCGCGGTCGAGCCGATGCAGTCGCGCGAGGCCGACGACCACCGCTATGTGTCCTCGATGCTGACCGCGCTGCAGGGCGCGCTGGTGGAGCGGCAGGTCGCGGAGATCAAGTCGCGGCTGCAACGGATCTCGCCGGTGACCGACGCGGACGAGTACCACGAGCTGTTCGGCGACCTGGTGGCGCTGGAGCAGTACAAGAAGGCGCTGCGCGACCAGGCGATCGGCGGGCAGTGGTCGGCATGAGGTTCACGGACCGCCTGGCCTCGGTCCTGCTCGGCCGCGAGATCACGCCCGACGGGTTCACCGGGACGCTGGACCCCGAGGAGCGGGTGCTGGCCGACGCCCGGACCCGCGCGGGCGAGGTGGTCCTCGCGACGGACCTGGGCCTGTGGGTGGGGGAGCGGCGCGTGCCGTGGCACCTCGTCTCGAAGGCCACGTGGGCGAACGGGGCCCTGACGGTCGTCGAGGCGACCGTGTCCGCCCGACACGGCTCGGTGGTGGTCCTCGCCGACGCCGCCCCGGTGCGCCTGCCGCTGCCCGAGCCCGGCCGCGTGCCCGAGACGGTGCACCGGCGGGTCACGGCGGTGATCACCACACGCCAGCACCACGACCTGCCCGGCGGCGGCGCGTGGTTCGTGCAGCGGCGCACCCCGGACGGGATCGAGGTGCACGTGCGGCCCGACCCCGGGACCGATCCCGACGAGGTGCTCACCCTCGCCGAGGGCATCGCGGAGAAGCTCCGGGGCTGATCCTCGTCGGGCGTCCGTACGCCCCACGGGGTTCCACCGATGCCTGGCACCGCCCTCCGGCACGGCCGCTACGGACGGTCCCTCACGGCACGCGGCAGCTGGACCGCCTCGAACACGTCGCGGGCGCTGCACGAGAAGAACCCCACCGAGCCGGGCCGCCAGCGCTCGGTCCGGACCTCCTCGCGCATGCGCTCCGTGTCGGCGCGCAGCGACAGCCGAGCGGTCCGATCCAGGGACCTCTCCTCGGCCATCGGCTCGACCTGGTCCAGCACGCTGTTCAGTCGGCCGGGCAGGCCGGCGCGGTCCCTCGGATCGATCGGCACCTGCACGTACACGGACACGATCGGGATCCCGTCGCCGTTCAACCCGCGTATCCGGTGGACCGTCCCGGTAGTGATCATCGTGCCTCGTGGACGCGCAGTTCGCCCAGCGTCCGGTCGGCGGCCGCCTGGGACGACGCGGGGTTCTGCCCGGTGAGCAGGTTGCCGTCCACCACGACGTGCGGCGCCCACGGCGGACCCGCCTCGAAGTCCGCACCGCGCTCCCGCAGCCTGTCCTCCAGCAGCCACGGCGCGCGGTCGGCGAGCCCACCCAGGCGTTCCTCCTCGTCGGTGAAACCGGTCATGTGCATGCCGTCGAACAGCCAGCCGCCGTCTGGCCGGTCGGCCGACAGCAGGCCCGCCGGGCCGTGGCAGACCGCCGCAACGACGCGGCCCGAGTCGAAGAACTGGACGAGGAGCTCGCCCAGCGGCTGGAAGTCGGCCAGATCCTCCATCGGGCCGTGTCCGCCGGGGATGAAGACGGCGTCGTAGTCGGCGACGTGTCCCACCGCGTGCTCCAACGCCATCGGGCGCGCCAGGTCGTCGGCGATCGCGTCGAGGTAGTCGCGGAAGGCGGTGGCTCTCCTCTCCCCGCCGGCCCTCGACGGGTGCAGGCTCATCCGGTCCACCGTGGGCGCCACCCCGCCCGGCGTGGCGACGACCACGTCGACACCCTGGTCGCGGAACACGCTGTGCGGCACGACGAACTCCTCGGCCCAGTACCCGGTCGGGTGTCGGGTGCCGTCGTTGAGCGTCCAGTGGTCGCTGCCGGAAAGCGCCAACAGAATCTGGGTCATCGGTCCACCACCGGGACGGGCAGGGTCATGATCGGTCTCCACCTGCTGGCCGGACGTCGTGGAGACGAGGGGCGGGTGCCACTTCCCTGAACTCCAGGGGCAGTTGGCTCATCATGTGGCTGCAGACGTCACCGCTGATCGTGTCGCGCAGCGTGGCGAACACCGCGGCCACGCCGACGTCCGCCGTGCCCCGGTCCACCCCCGCGCGTTCCGCGGTCCGGCGGATGAATTCGTCGAGGCTGAATCCCTCGGCCTCCTCCTCGGCCGCCAGCAGCGGGCTCCGCAGCTCGACGGGGAGCTGCGTGGCGAGCTGACGGGCCTCCCCACCGGTGATGCGTTCGCCGAGCGTCCACAGGCTGGCCCGGATCAGCGGCTCCGCCTGTTCCCGCCCGATGCTCGCCCGTTCGGCGACCTCATCGGTGAACTGGTCGTGGTCCATGGCCCAGCATGGCCACGGCGGGCGGGCGGCGTCTCAGGCCCCGGAGATGGTTTCTGCCGGGCCACGTTCACCCTGTCAGGCCGAGCGATGCGTCGGCACCACGTGACCTGCCCCGTGCACCGGCCCCGAGGACGAGAACCGCTCTCGGCGCGGACGGGCTCGATCAGAGTCAACGCTCGCGATCTGGCTCATGGGCGCGACGCCGAGACCCCTGGAGGGGCTTCCGGGCACTCGCGATCGTGCAGCGGCCGGGCCGTGAAGGCCCTGACCTGGGGGGAGTGCTCCTCCTACTGGACTCGAACCAGTAACCCTGCGATTAACAGTCGCATGCTCTGCCAATTGAGCTAAGGAGGACCGTGCAGCGGACCGGTTCGGTGTCCGTTCCGCTCTGGTCGTAGACGGTACCCGACGCGGATCCGGACCCGTCAGGCAGGATGGGTCCACGTCGTCGTCGGGAGGAACCGGGCCATGAAGTTGCTGCCGTTCGCGCTGGGTATGGGCGTGGGCTACGTGCTGGGCACGCGAGCCGGCCGGGAGCGCTACGAGCAGCTCTCCCGCGCCTACCGCCGGGTCGCCGACAACCCCCAGGTGCAGGCGGCCGCCGGGGTCGCGCAGGCGAAGGCGGGGGAGGCCGTGCACGCGGCCGTCACCGTCGCGAAGGAGAAGGTCGCCCCGTCGTCGGCACCGGGTCACCAGCCGGCCGCACCGGGCCGCTCCGTCCGCTCGAACGGTCACTGACGCCGGCACGGCTTTACTCGCCCCGAAGGGGCTGTTCAGACCCTGTTCCCCGCCGTGGCGTCGGGATGGTTGCGCAACGCACCTACCGTGCGATGTGACCACTCCCGTTCATCACCCGGAGGGGACCCGCCAGGGCATGGAGATCTCACTGATCGTCATCGTCGTCATCGTGACGGCGCTGGCGTTCGACTTCACCAACGGCTTCCACGACACCGCCAACGCCATGGCGACCTCCATCGCGACCGGGGCACTGAAGCCCAAGGTCGCGGTGCTGATCGCCGGCGTCCTCAACATCGTCGGCGCCTTCCTGTCCGTGGAGGTCGCGAAGACGATCTCCAGCGGGCTCGTCGACGAGACGAAGATCAACCCGTACATCATCTTCGCCGGCCTGATCGGCGCGATCCTCTGGAACCTCCTGACCTGGCTGCTCGGCCTGCCGTCGAGCTCCTCGCACGCGCTGTTCGGCGGTCTCATCGGCGCCGTCGTGGTGGCGGCCGGGGCCGGGGCGGTGCACTTCTCGACGCTGCTGTCGAAGATCATCCTGCCGGCGGTGATCTCGCCGGTGCTCGCCGGCGTGATCGCCCTCGTGGGCACGGTGATCGCCTACCGCAGCACCGCCCGCGCCGACACCGAGTCGGTGAAGAAGGGCTTCAAGGGCGGCCAGATCCTCTCGGCGTCGCTGGTCGCGCTCGCGCACGGCACCAGCGACGCCCAGAAGACGATGGGCGTCATCACCCTGACGCTCATCGCCGCCGGGGTCCTCGCGCCGGACGCCGGGCCGCCGATCTGGGTGATCCTCTCCGCCGGCCTCGCGATCGGTCTCGGGACCTACCTCGGCGGTTGGCGGATCATCCGCACCCTCGGCAAGCGGGTCTCCGACATCCAGACCCCGCAGGGCTTCGCGGCCGAGACGTCGACGACAGCGGTCATCCTCGCCTCGGCGCACCTGGGCTTCGCGCTCTCGACGACGCAGGTGGCCACCGGGGCGATCTTCGGCGCCGGGGCCGGCCGCCGGATCGCGGGCGTGCAGTGGGGCGTCGCCGGCCAGATGGCGATCGCCTGGATCCTGACGCTGCCCGCCGCGGCCGTCGTCGGTGCGGTCGCGGCGTACGCGGCCTCGCAGGGCGTCGTCGGGACGGTGCTCGTCGCCGTCGTCGCGATCGCCGCGGCGGTCGGCATCTACGCGGCCTCGCGTCGCACGCCGGTGACCGCGGACAACGTCAACGACGTGCCGGCGCCGGTGGCTCCGGACGAGCAGCGTGAGGCGGCGCAGGCATGACCGGGCGAGCGACGCGACGGGAGAAGCAATGAGCATCGCGTGGGGTTCCCTCGGGCTGGTCGCCCTCGTGTCCTTCGCGGCCGCGATCGCGGTGACGGCGCTGGTCTCGTTCGGCATCGTCGGGCTCGCGGCGCGGGCGCCGCGGCCCGACGGGCCGGAGCCGGCGCTCTCGCCCGCGGCGGGCACGGCCGTCGGGGCGGTCTGCCTCGGTGTCGCGGCCCTGATCGTGCTCTACGGGCTGTACCTGATCGTGGCCTGACCACTCCCTACCCTCGGACCGGTCGCGGGGGGTCGTCGAACCGACGGCCCCCCGTTCGACGTGGTGGTGACCGCGCCCGACCGAGGGAGACGCCATGACCAGCACCGCCCGCCGGATGTTCGAGCTCCTCGAGCCGATCTGCCTCGCCACCTATCTCGGCGACGAGGTCAACGAGGAGTACGCCGCGCTCGGTCACCGCACCTACTGGGACGGCTACTTCGCGGCCCGCGCCGCCGGGCTGGGGCGCGTGCCGGCGGCGGTCGTGGACGCGGCGTTCTACAGCTTCGCCCCGGGGGAGGTCGCCCGGCACATCCCGGGCGTGTGGGAGACGGCGAGCCCCGAGGCGTCGTTCGCGGCGCAGCAGCGGGGGAGCGTGGCCGCGCTGCGGCGCATCCTGGGCCGGGCCGCCGACGCGCCGGGCATCGCCCGGGCCGCCGACCTGACCCTGACCGCCGCCACGGGCGCGCCCGTGGCGGGGCGGGTCATGTACGCCGGGATGCGGACCCACCCGGTGCCCGACGAGCCGCTCGCCCGGCTGTGGCACGCCGCGACGATCCTGCGCGAGCACCGCGGCGACGGGCACGTGGCCGCGCTCGTCGGCGCGCGGGTCGGGGGCACCGAGGCCCACGTCCTGTCGGCCCTGGACATGGGCATCCACCCGGCGGAGACCTTCGGCCGCATCCACCACCTGCCGAAGCGCCGGCTGGCCGCCGTGATGGACGGGATGCGGGAGCGGGGCCTCGTCGACGGCGAGGGCCGGTTCACCGACGCGGGCCGCGAGCTCAAACGACACGTCGAGGACCTGACCGACGAGCTCGCCGCCGCGCCCTACGCCGCCCTGTCCGCCGCCCAGCTCGACGAGCTGATCACCCTGCTCGAGCCGGTCAGCGCCACCCTGACCGCCACCTGGTCAGCCTGACCGGACGCGGCCGGTGACGCGGAGCAGGAGGTCGACCGCGGGCAGCTCGACGGTCTCCGGACCCTCCCCGACGACGATCTCGGCGTCGGTCGCGACGAGCCGCACCCCGTCCAGGTCGGCGCCGAAGTAGGCCATCGCCCGCGGACCGGCGCCGTCGAGCACCTGCTTCACGCGGTCGGCCGGCACGCGCTCCAGGCCGAGGGCCTCCGTGACGTCCAGGCCGTGGATGACGTCGTGGCTCAGGGCACCCGCCTGTCCGCCGGCGGGCGGGCGCCACGGGTGCTCGACGTTGTCGCGCAGGGAGCGGAGCAGCTCCTCGTCGGTCAGGCGGGCGGTGTCCTCGCGCGCGATGCGGTCGGCGAAGCGGTTGAAGTCGCCGCGGGCGGCCGCGATCCCGCGCAGCACCCGCCAGGACGAGTGGCGGTAGGGCATCGTCACGTGGGCGACGACCTCGCGGACCCGCCAGCCCGCGCAGAGCGACGGCGCGGCCCACCGGCCGGGGGTGAGGTCGGCGTAGAGGTCGGCGAGCCGTCGTCGTTCGGCGGCGGTCTCGCGGGCGAGCGGGAGCGTGAGGTCGAGCTGTCGGGTCACGGCGTCTCCTCGTCGAGGGGTTCGTCGTGTCCTCTACGTCGGGGAGCCCGCGAACTCATCGGAGGTCGTCGGGCAGTCCGAACTCCGCGAAGCGGTCGGCGGTGCCGAGGAAGGTGGTGACGTGGTCGATGCCCTCGCCGCGGGTCTCCACGAGCACCACCGCGAACGGCCGCAGCACCCCGTCGTCGTCGGGCCGGTACTGCCCGAACCCCGGCTGCCCGTTGACCGCCGTCGGGACGAGCCGCGCCCCCTCGCAGCCGCCGGCCGCGACGAGCGCCGCGATCGTCGGGCCGCCCTCGATCCACCAGGCGAACGGCGGCATCGAGGTGCGGGCGTCCTCGCGGAGCAGGGCGACGAGCCGGGCCGCGTCGTGCGCCTCGAAGGCCGCGACGTAGCGCTCGAGCAGCCCGCGCTGGACGGCGTCGTCCGGGTCCAGGCGATCGGTCGGACGGGGGCGGTGCCGTGCCAGCGTCTCGCGCGCCCGTTGCAGGGCACTGGTCACCGACGCCGTCGTCGTCTCCAGGATCCCGGCGGTCTCCGCCGCGGAGAAGCCGAGGACGTCGCGCAGCACGAGCGTCGCCCGCTGCCGTGGCGGGAGGTACTGCAGCGCGGCGACGACCGCGAGGCGCACGCTCTCCCGCTCGACGACGACGTCCGCCGGATCCCGCGCCGCGACCAGCCGCGCATCGGGCATCGGCTCGACGAACCGGCCGGCGGGCAGGGGGCTCCCGAGGTCGGCCCCGGGGACGGCGGCGGGCCCGAAATCGACGCACACCGCGCGACGGCGGGCGCTGCGCAGCATGTCCAGGCAGACGTTGGTCGCGATGCGGAAGACCCACGCCTGCAGGACACCCCGCGCCGGGTCGAACCGCTCCCGCTGCAGGTGCGCCCGCACGATCGCCTCCTGCACGGCGTCGTCGGTGTCCGCGGCCGCGCCGAGCAGCCGGTAGCAGTAGGCGGTCAGCGGGATGCGCAGCGCCTCGAGCTCGGTGACGGTGGGGGTGGCCACACCGCAGACCTTCCCCCATGACGACGGGTCCTGGTGGGATCGGGGCCATGACCGCGCTCCCGATCCTCGACATGGCGCAGCTCGACCGGGGCGGCCCCGCGGCCGAGCGGTTCCGCGTCGGGCTGCGCGAGGCCACCCACGACGTCGGGTTCTGCTACCTCACCGGGCACGGCATCGGCGACGACGTGATCGCCGGCGCCTTCGCCGCGGCCGAGCGGTTCTTCGCGCTGCCCGAGGCGGACAAGCGCGCCGTGGAGATGCTCGGCAGCCCGCACTTCCGCGGCTACACCCGCACCGGCGGCGAACTCACCCGCGGGCGGGTCGACTGGCGCGAGCAGATCGACCTCGGGGCCGAGCGCGCCGTCTGCGACGACCCCGACGCCCCGGCCTACATGCGTCTCGAGGGCCCCAACCTCTGGCCCGCCGCCCAGCCAGGGCTGCGGGAGGTGTTCACCGACTGGGAGCGGCGCTGCACCGTCGTCGCCCAGCGGCTGATGGCGGCGTGGGCGCTCTCGCTGGGCGGGCCCGCCGACCTGTTCGACGGCCTCTTCGGCGACCGTCCCTCCACGCTGATCAAGCTCGTCCGCTACCCGGGCCGGGAGGAGCGGGGGCAGGGCGTCGGCGCGCACCAGGACCCGGGCGTGCTCACCCTCCTCATGATCGAGCCGGGGAAGGGCGGCCTGCAGGTCGAGCGCGACGGCACGTGGATCGACGCGCCCGCGGTGCCCGGGGCCTTCGTCGTGAACATCGGGGAGCTCCTGGAGTTCGCGACCGACGGCTACCTCACGGCGACCGTGCACCGCGTCGTGTCCCCGCCGCCGGGCGAGACACGGCTGTCGATCCCGTTCTTCTTCAACCCGGCGCTCGACTCGACGGTGCCCCGCGTGGCGCTCCCGCCGGAGCTGGCCGCGCAGGCCCGGGGCGTCACGGCCGACCCCGACAACGTCATCTCCGGGACCTTCGGGGAGAACCTGCTGAAGGCGCGCCTGCGGGCCCATCCCGACGTCGCCGCCGCCCACCACCCGGATCTGGTGGCCGCCCTGGCACGATGATCGCCCGTGGCGTCGTTCACGGTGACCGACTGGCTCGAGGACCGCTGGTTCGTCCGTTCGCACCTGCTGCAACGGCGACTGGTCGGGACCGTCGGGTTCGCGCTGCCGGTGCTGGTCGTGCTCTTCACCTGGGCCTGGGCCCTCGTCGTCGACGCCGCGAACGGCACGCACGTGGCGCCGGGCTTCTGGGAGTCCGTCCGGCCCTCGATCAGCGCGTACTACTACACGTACTCGGGCAACATCTTCGTCGGCGCGCAGATCGCCTTCGCGGTGTTCCTCGTGACCTACCGGTACGGCGCCTGGGAACGCCGCGTCGGCGTCGTCGCCGGCGTGGCCGCGGCGATCGTGGGGCTCTGCCCGACCACCCCGGTGGACCCCACGACGCTGCAGCGGCTGGTCGGCGGCCTGCACCTCACCGCCGCCGCGGTGTTCTTCCTCGGCATGGCGGTCTTCTGCCTGTTCCTGTTCCCGCGCGACCCCGACGTCCGGGTCAACACGGTGCCGCGCGGCCGCCGCGTGCTGTTCCGGGTGTGCGGGGTGCTCATCGTCCTGGCGCTGCTCGTGGCGCTCGTCGGCGGTCTGGTGCTGGACACCGCGGTCCGCGACGAGATCCGCTTCCTGCTCTGGCTGGAGTCGGTCGCGGTGTTCGCGTTCGCCACGGCCTGGTTGGTCAAGGGCCTGGACCTGCAGCCGTCCTGAGACACTCCGTCGTCGTGTCGCCCGCCCTCTTCGCCGGCTTCTGGGTCTCCGACCTCGACGCCGCCATCGCCTGGTTCTCGCGCCTGCTCGGCGCCCAGCCGGTGATGCGTCCGAACGACGACGAGGCGGTCTGGGAGATCGCCGAGGACCGGTTCGTCTACGTCGAGCGCGCGCCGGACCGGGCCGGTCACTCCCACGCCACGGTGTTCCTGGACGACCTCGACGCGTTCCTGACGGGCGCCGGGGTCGGGCCGGCGTGGACGGAGACCTACGGCAACGGCGTCCGCAAGGCCGTCTTCCGCGACCCGGACGGCAACGAGTTCGGCGTCGGCGGCGGACCGGCCTGAACGCCGGGACCCCGCAGGGCCGACAGGATCGTGCCCCGGGGGACGCCGGGCGGCCTCAGCCCTCGATGACCTTCTTGATCCGCTCGAGCGTCGGCGGGATCGACGTACGCGCGTCGTTGACCCGCAGCGTGATGCCGTCCTCACCGAAGGTCTCGCGGATGTACTCCCGTCCCACGGACCGGAACTCCCAGCTCTGGGTCAACCGCGTACCCCGGGCCTCCGGTGCCATGGTGAAGCCCCAGCGGACGAAGCCGTCCCGGACCTCCCAGGCGAACTCCACGCCCGGCGTCGCGGCGACGACCTCGCTGCGCGTCGACCAGTCCCGGCCGGGCCGCGAGTTGTGCCCGGTGAAGTGGGCCCCGACGACGGCGCTGGTCGCGTCCTCCCACTCGCAGGACCGGGTGAACTCGCTCCACTCGCCGTGGCGGGTGACGTCGGAGACGACGTCGTAGACATGGTGCGGGGTCGCGTCGACCCAGACGGAGTCGGCGAAGGCGTACGGGTCGTCGGTCACGCGTCGCATCCTGGCCCGCGCCCCCGGCGTCCGTCGAGGGCGGCCGGTCGACGTGGGCAGTGTCAGTCCGGGCACGGACGACGACGTCGGGGTTCCGCGCATGCCCACGCGCGCCACCCGGCGGGGCCGTACGGTGCGCGACCGTGCTCGCCGTCGATCTCTCACCCGACCTGGTCCGGGGCGCCCTCGACCTGGAGCCCACGGCCACGGGCCTGCGCCCGCACCGACTGCCCGCCCGGGCGCGTGCCCAGAACGTCGAGCCCCAGCTCGCGATGGCCGAGTCGCAGCCGTCGGGCGTGCGACTCGTGTTCCGCACGGAGGCGTCGGCCGTCGAGCTCGACACCCACCGCACCGTGTACTCCTACCGCGGCCTGCCCCCGCGGGCCGAGGGCGTCTACGACCTCGTCGTCGACGGCGAGGTCGTCACGGCCGCGAGCACCACCGGGGGCACCCGCGTCGAGACGGACCTGACGACCGGGGAGGCGGTCACGACGGCGGGTCCGGCCGGCACGGTGCGCTTCGCGCTGCCGCCCGGCGAGCACGACGTCGAGATCTGGTTGCCGACCCACGAGACCACCGACCTCGTGGCGCTCCGCGCGGACGCGTCCGTCCATCCGTCGTCGGTGGGGGGGCCGCGCTGGATCCACCACGGCAGCTCCATCAGCCACGGCTCGAACGCCGCGTCCCCGACGGGTACGTGGCCGGCCCTCGCGGCGCGCGCCGGCGGCGTGGAGCTCGTCAACCTGGGGTTCGGCGGCAGCGCGATGATCGACCCGTTCGTCGCGCGGACGATCCGGGACCTGCCGGCGGACCTGATCAGCGTGAAGCTGGGGATCAACCTGGTGAACGGGGACGTCATGCGGCGCCGGGTCCTCGCCCCCGCCGTCCACGGGTTCCTCGACACCATCCGTGACGGGCACCCGACGACGCCGCTGCTGCTGGTGTCGCCGCTCCTGTGCCCGATCCACGAGGACACGCCGGGGCCGGGCGGGGCGGTGCTGGAGGACGGGGCGACGCGCTTCGTCGCGACCGGGGACCCGGCGGACGTGCCCGCCGGGCGGCTCACGCTGCGGGTGATCCGCGAGGTGCTCGCGGCCGTCGCGGCGCAGCGGGCCGACGACCCGCACCTGACGTACCTGGACGGCCGCAAGCTCTACGGCGAGGCCGACGAGGCGGAGCTGCCCCTGCCCGACGCGTTGCACCCCGACGCGGCGACCCACCGGCTCATCGGGGAGCGGTTCGCGCGGCTCGCCTTCGGCCCGGGCGGCCCCTTCGCCGCGGTGACATGATCGCGGCCGTGACCGAGGTGCTCAGCGCGACGGACTTCCGCGCGCCGATCGACGACCGGTGGTTCGAGGACTACGTCATCGGCGAGACGTACGAGTACGGGAAGCTCGCGCTGAGCGCGGACGAGATCGTCGCGTTCGGCCGGCAGTACGACCCGCAGCGCCTCCACACCGACCCGGAGTGGGCGGCGACCGGACCGTTCGGCGGCCTGATCGCGAGCGGCTGGCAGACGGCCGGCGTGATGATGCGGATGTACTGCGAGCACTACATCTCCGCCGTCGCGAGCCTCGCGTCCCCGGGCGTGGACGAGCTGCGCTGGCCCGCCCCGCTGCGCCCGGACGAGCCGGTGCGGCTGCGGACGACGGTCGTCGAGTCCCGGCCCTCGCGGTCCAAGCCCGACCGCGGCATCGTCCGGACCGAGGTCGCGGTGCTCACCGACGACGACCGGGCGGTGCTGACCGGGACGGCGATGAACATGATCGCGCTCCGGCCGGACTAGGTCCTCAGGCGTCGACGAGGTCCCCGTCGGCACCGTCGAGGCGGGTCCGACGTGTCTGCCGGGCGAGCCTGACCCGGCGGTGGGCGCCGAGGGCGGTCAGGACGAGGTGGGCGAGGGAGGGTTCGTGCTCGGCCAGCAGGGCGTCGAGCACCTGGCAGTCGGCCGCCGCGGCGTCCGCCTCGGCGCGGCGCAGGACGGCGAGCAGGAGGTGCTGCGTCCCGACGGTGCGGGCACCGGCCTCCGCCGCGAGCTCCCGGGCCGTCGCCAGGCCGGGCCAGAAGAGCGCCCGTTCCCCGTTCACCGTCACGCCCGCTCATCCCACGCAACGGGTCTTGCGTGACCTGCCGTCGGGAATGGTTCGGGCCACATCACTCGTCGCGTCCGTCCGGGGACGCGTGGTCACGTCGGCCGTAGCCCCGGAACCGCTCCACGACGTCGGCCACCTGGTCCGTCGTGAGCACGCGCGGGGTGCCGACCGCGGCCGCCCGCAGCCAGACGTCGCACAGCCACTCGAGGTGCGCCGCCCCGTCGTAGGCGGCGCGCAGGGTCGCTCCGAGCACGATCGTCCCGTGGTGGCGCATCACCGCGGCGGTGCGGTCGGCCAGGGCGGCCGAGGTGGTCGCGGCGAGTTCGTCGGTGCCGTACGGGGCGTACTCCGCGACCGACACGGCACCCCCGAAGATCGCGGTCTGGTAGTGCACGAGCGGGACGTCGTCGCGGAGCAGGGAGAGCGCGACCGCCGCCGCCGAGTGCGTGTGCACCACGGCCGACGCCCCGTGGCGGCGGTAGCAGAGCAGGTGCAGCGGGAGTTCGCTCGTCGGCCGGAGGGTCCCGACGACGGGTGTCCCCGCGAGGTCGACCACGACGACGTCCTCGGGCGTCATCGTGTCGTAGGCGACCCCGGAGGCGGTCACGGCGACCAGGTCGCCGACGCGCACGCTCAGGTTCCCCGCGGTCCCCGCGACGAGCCGGTCCGCGACGAGCCGCCGGGCGTGCTCGGCGAGGGCGGCCCGGGCGTCGTCGAGGTCGGACACGGGTCGGAGGCTAGTGGCGCCCCGGCCCCGTGCGCGGTCAGACGTGCGTCGCGCCGGTCTCGACCGCGATCGTCTCCTCGTCCGCCGCGGCGGCGTCCGGCTCCGCCCGCGGCAGGCCGAAGGACTCCAGGTAGATGACGTAGTAGAGGGTGAGCAGGACGGCGAGATCCATGAAGCCGAGGGCGTTGCCGTGCATCGTCGCGCCGGCCGCGGGCTCGTGGAGGACGACGTCGGCGGCGAAGAAGTAGTACGCGAGGAAGGTGACCACCCCGAGGGCGAGGGTGGCGACGAGCCGGATCGCCAGGTTGGCGGCGGTCCCGAGACGGGTGGGGCGGTTCCCGAAGACGTTGGCCCAGGCGATCATCCAGAACACCCAGCAGACCCCGAGTTGCGCGGCGTACTGCGTGACGCCGTCGCCGAGGGCCGCGACGTTCGCCGACCCCATGAGCAGCCGGGCGAGCCCACCGACGGCGTAGTAGATGACGGTGCCGAACAGGAGGTTGCCGACGAACGAGACCGCCGTGACGCGGCCGGGCGAGCCGGCGAGCGACCAGGGGAGGTTGTCCCACAGCAGGCCGGTGACGACGACGCTGACGATCACCGAGTAGAACCAGCCGATGAGGGTGGGGGCGCTGATGAGCACCGTGGCCCGGTCGGCCCAGGTCGCGACGTTCGGCAGGGCCAGCACGCCGTAGACGGCGAGCGTCGGGAGCACGAGCATGCCGATCGTCGCGAGCCCGACCCAGGGCTGCTCGAGGCGCCCCGCCCACGGCCAGTGCATCCAGTTGATGGCCGCGGTCACGTAGAAGAAGAACGCGAACAGCACGATCAGCTGGCCCGCCGTGAAGCCGGCGCCGTCGGGGCGGGAGGCGGCGAACGTCGGGTCGACCGCACCCCAGCCGAAGGCCAGGGCCGACACGATCGCGGCCGACATGAGGAGGGTGACGACGACGGCGGTCAGTCCCCGCCCCGGCTGGGCCGGCCGCGCGGGACCGGTCCACCCGCAGTTGAAGGTCACGAAGACGACCGAGATGACCGACCAGAAGAGCAGGGCATTGAACGGCTGCGGGTAGGACCCGATCGGGCTCCACTCCGGGTCGACCAGCAACCACCACACGAGGACCGAGAGCACGAGCACGATCACCACGTTGGCGAGGCCGAAGCCCCACCACGGCAGCGCGCGCGCCCGGCGTTCCGGTGGTGCGGAGGGGGTGGTCGTCGACATGAGCGAACCTCGCCGTTCGTCCGGTGCGACGCCGCGGGCTGCACGTCGCGTGCCACGAGCGTACGAATTCGATTGTGATCAATTCCATAGCGCACGATGCGGCAGACGGAGCAACTTCGCGACGGCGGGTCGGAGCGGCCGCCGGGCGTGGCGATCCCCGCGGCTCCGGTTCGTCAACCCGTGCATTCGCCCGATCGTGTGGTCCTGACCAGCAGGGACGACCGTCGGGCGCGCCGATCGACCGCTCCACGTGAATGCACAGAGTGACATCGTTGTACTTTACGTAACGTCCTCCCTGTGAACGATCAGCACCGAACGAGTGAGCAGGCGCGCGTCGCCGCCCGCTCGGTGCTCGCCAACCGGGAATCGCTGGACGACCTCGACGCGGCGGACCGCGCCCAGGCCGTCGCCCTCGCCGAGCAGCTCAGCCGGGGCCATCTCGACCGCGCGGGGACGCTATTCGCCGCGGCGAAGCTCCGCACCCTGCTGGACCCGGTCCGTGGCCTCGCGGCCCGCACCGTCATCTCCTGGCTCGACGATCTCGGTCTCGCCGCCTGAGACGCCGATAGACTCCGACCATGGTGGAACGCCTCGCGGTGCGGTTCCGGACGACGCCGATCCGTCTGCTCCTCGGCGGCTGGGTCCTCGCCGCCGTGCTCCTGCTCGTCGGCCTCGCCCTCGTGCTCACCGGCGCCTCGGTCGTCGTCGGCTTCGTGGTGTTCATCCTCGGGGTGATCCTGACGATGGGCGTCGCGGTGAACCTGCTCCGCGTCCGGGCCGCGGAACACACCCGCAAGCCCTCTCCGTGACACCCCACCGGGTGAACTCATGTGGTGATCGAGGGTTGGGGCTGGACGGGGGAGTGGTCCGTGCCTCACTGTTTTCCCACCGACGGACGGTTGGTGTCGGTGTTCGGGGAACGCCGACTGCCCGGGTCGGCGGCGGTCGCTGGGGAGCGGACCGCCGCCGACCCCGGCTCTCCGTCCGGGCCGTCAACGCCGTCAACGCCGTCGGAGCCGTCGGAGCCGTCGGAGCCGTCGGAGCCGTCGGGGATCAGGACGCGGCGGTGACCCGGTAGAGGCGCTGCGCCCCCCGGATGCCCTTGAACCGCCGCGGTGCGGCGACCCGCCACCGGAACTCGTGCTCGTCGCCGGTCCGGGCCACCACCGCGTCGTGGACGGCGGCCGTGACGACCACCTGGCCGGGACGGGCCGTCGTCGTGACCCGTGAGGCGAGGTTGACCGGCGGGCCGAACCAGTCGCCGGCGTGCGGCACCCCGATCCCGTTCGCGATGCCGACCCGCACGTCCGGTCGCCCGTCGTCGGAGTCCGCCCAGCGGCGCGCCAGCTCGACGGCGGCCCGGACCAGGGCCGTCGTGTCGGATGACACCAGCATCACCGCGTCGCCGATCGTCTTCGCGAGGCGCACCGGGCGGGTGGCGATGTCGGTGGCGCAGGCCGAGAGCTGCTCGGCCACCTCGGAGAGCTCGGCCGCGGAGACGTTCTCGCCGAGGTCGGTGAAGCCGACGAGGTCGGCGAAGCACACCGTCACCTCCTGGGCGCCCTGCAGCCGCCCCGCCGTCGACTCCTCGATCGCGATGGCGTGCGAGCGGATGCGGTCGGCCAGCGCCACCGAGACGAGGTGGGTGAGGTGCAGCAGGTCCTGCTCGGCGATCCGGCGTGCCTCGATCGCGTATCGCAGCGCCATCTCCGGCTCGGGCTCGCCCGCCGCCAGCAGCGCCTCGCCGAGCAGCCCGCCCAGCGCGTCGGCCATGTTCAGCACACCGCGGCCGATCGCCCGGACGACCGGCATCATCTCGTCGTCGCTGAACCCGAGCGCCCGGTAGCGCTCGATGCGCTCGGCGATCTCGGCGTCCTCGTCGGTGTACATCTCCTCGTCGGGGTCGGTGGACACCGGCCGGCCCAGGGCGCGGAACCACTTCGAGACGACCTCCGGGTCCTGCCCGGTGTGCGCGCAGATCCCGGACATCGACCAGCCGTCCTCGGGGGCGAGCGTCCGCTCGATCAGCAGCAGGCCGAGGCGGTCACGCTCGATCGCCTCGCGCATCGTCTCGATGCCGACTCCGTCGCTCGCGAGCGCCGAGAGCACCTCCACCCGGATCCGGCGCTGGTCCCCGGTGAGGCCCTCGAGCAGGCCCGCGCGGTCGTAGTCCGTCTCCGCCATCGCCGACCGCAGGCGTTGCGGGATCGGCAATGAGGTCAGGTGGCGCGGTGGCACGACCTCATCATGACGAATCGCGGCCCGCGCGGCGCGACTAGAGTGATCGTCCGATGGGAGACGTCGCGGAGCGGAGCTCGACACGATGAGCGGTCCCGGTCTGCTCGCGACGAGCGACCTCCACGTCAACCGCGGCGACAACGAGGCGCTCGTCCGGGATCTGCGCCCGACCGACCCGGGCGACTGGCTGATCGTCGCGGGGGACGTCGCCGACAAGGTGGCCGACGTCCGGTGGGCGCTGGCGCTGCTCGCCGACCGGTTCGAGCAGGTCATCTGGGTGCCCGGCAACCACGACCTGTGGACGCCGCCCGGCGACGACGTGCAGCTCGTCGGCCCCGCGCGCTACGAGCACCTCGTCGAGGTCTGCCGCTCGCTCGGGGTGCTGACCCCCGAGGACGAGTGGCCGGTGTTCGCGGGCCACCTGATCTGCCCGATGTTCCTGCTCTACGACTACTCGTGGCGCGTGCGCCCGGACATGGTCGGGCTCTCCGTCGAGGACGCGCTCGAGGTCGCCCGCGACGCCGGGGTCGTCTGCACCGACGAGTTCCTCATGGCGTCGCGTCCCCACGCGGGACCGGTGGCGTGGTGCGCGGAACGCCTCGCCGAGACCCGCCGCCGGCTCGCGGCGCGCCTGGGCGGGCTCCCGACGGTACTGGTCAACCACTGGCCGATGACCGAGCTCCCGCTGCGCGTCCTGCGCCACCCCGAGTTCTCGCTGTGGTGCGGCACCACCGAGACCGCCCGCTGGCACGTCGAGTACGACGCCGCCGTCGTGGTCTACGGCCACCTCCACGTCCCGCGCACCACCTGGGAGGACGGGGTGCGCTTCGAGGAGGTGTCGGTCGGCTACCCCCGCGAGTGGCAGCGCCACGACCTGGTGCGCGGCCCGCTGCGCCGCATCCTCCCCGCCCCCGAGCCGCAGGTCCCCGACCCCTTCACCGCCTGGGCCATCGGCCACGGCGCCCGCTGGGAGTCGGTGCGGTGAACCCCCTGGCCGAGGTCCTGCCGGCCGCGGCCGTCACCGCCGTCCGCTTCGACGACGAGGGGTCCGGCCCGCTGCATCCGGCCGAGGAACCCGCCGTCGCGAAGGCCGTGGCCTCGCGCCGCGCGGAGTTCACCACCGCCCGCCGCTGCGCCCGGGAGGCCCTGGCGGCGCTCGGTGCCGCCGCCGACGCCGTGCCGGTGGGGGAGAAGCGGTCGCCGGTGTGGCCGCCCGGGGTGGTCGGGTCGATCACGCACACGCAGGGCTTCCGCGGCGCCGCCGTCGCCTGGTCGTCCGAGCTGCGCTCGCTGGGGGTGGACGCCGAGCAGCACGGGCCGCTGCCGGACGGGGTGCTCGACGCGGTGTCGGCCGCGGGGGAGCGGGCGGTCCTGGCCTCGCTCGCCGCGGCGCACCCCGACGTGCACTGGGACCGATTGCTGTTCTCGGCCAAGGAGTCGGTCTACAAGACGTGGTTCCCGCTGACCGGGCGCTGGCTCGGCTTCGAGGAGGCGTTCCTGACGCCGGGCCCCGACGGCACCTTCCGCGCGGAGCTGCTCGTGCCCGGCCCGGTCGTGGACGGCGTCACGGTGTCGGAGTTCCGGGGGCGCTGGACGGTCGCGGGGCGGCACGTCGTCACCGCGATCGCACTGGAGCCGCCCGGCTGACCGTCGCGGTCCCCGCCGCGAGGGTGAACGTGAGGCAGGGCGCGAGGCGCTCAGGTGTGCCTGGTGTGACTCTTGGCGAGCGGGCCGGGGCCGGCTTCGCCGCGGGCCCCTTCAGCCCGCGCGGAACTCCCCGGTGGGCTCCGACGGGGCGTCGTCCTCGCCGTCCGCGGGCTCCCCGTCCCGGTCGTCGGGCACCGCCTGCGGCGGCGGGTACGACGGATTCAGCGTCACCGTGCGGGTCGCGCCGATGCCGCGGTAGCGGGCCGGGGTGCACGTGAGCACCACGACCTGGTGCGACGACCCGGCCGCCGCGGCCCCGAACACGGCCGCCAGCCGTTCCAGCCGGCCCGGGTCGGAGTGCCCGAGCGCGTCGTCGATGAGGACCGGCACCCCGTCCTCGGCGTCGACCAGGGCGGCCACCGCCAACCGGGCGCACAGCCCGAGCTGTTCCTTCGCCCCGGTGGACAGCGCGTCGAACGGGACGGTCACCCCGTTCAGGGTGCGCGAGACGATCCGCAGCGCCGGGTCGACCTCGAGCGCCAGCGTCGGCCCGAACACGATCCGCGCCAACCGTTCGACCTCGCGCCGGAACGGGGCCACGTACGCCCGCCGCACCTCGTCGCGTCGCCGCGCGAGGGTCTCGTGCAGCCGCAGCGCCGCCGCGGCACGACGGGACACCGAGGCGTGCTCGCGCTCCGCGGCCGCGAGCTCCGTCCGGGCGGCCGCCAGCCGGTCGTGCCGGCCCTCCCCGCCCGCGACCTGCAGGCGTCCGGTGACCTCGGCACGGCGGCGCTCCACGTCGGCCGTCCGCTCGGCGAGCGAGTCGACCGCGCGCTTGGCCGTCGCGTAGAGCGCCTCCACCGTGGTGGGGTCGTCCGCCGCCAGCGCCGCGGCCCGCTGCTCGTGGTCGGCCTCGTAGCGGCGGGCCCGCGCGAGCGCGTCGGTGGCGGCCGCGGCCAGCGCCTCGTCGCCGTGCTCCGCACGGGCGTCCCGCAGCTCGGCGGCGCGCCGGTCGGCCTCGGCCCGGGCGACGGCCAGGGCGGTGCGGGCCGCCACGACCTCCGCCCCCGCGCCGGTCACCGACGCGTCGAGGCGGCGCCACGCGTCCTCGGCGGCCCGGGCCGCCCGGTGGGCCTCGTCGGCGACGTCGAGGGTGCGCACCGCCTCGACCCGCAGCGGTTCGAGGTCCTCGGGCTCCGGGTCGGCGGGCGCGTCGTCGAGCAGCCCGGCCTCCTCGAACAGCCCCGGCTCGTCCGGCGCCGGCCGTCGCGTCCCGCGCTTCCGGACGGCCGAGGGCTCCGGGACGGCCTCGGTGGGCACCCGCTCGGCGAGCGTGGCGATCGCTGCGCGCACCTCGTCGAGAGTGCGGCCGCCGAGCTCCCGCTCCACCACGGCCGCGAGCTCGCGCACCCGGGCGGCCGCCTCACCGGCCGCCCGCAGGGCGGTGCGGGCGGCGGCGACGTCGGCCACCCCCAGGGCGGTGCACGCCTCGTCCCGCGCGGCGCGGGCGTCCGCGGCCCGCCGTCGTGCGGCCTCGCCGTCACGGCCCGGCCGCACCGTCATCCGGACCGCGCCCGGGACGTCGATGGTCACGGCGTCCGCGACCGGCAGCGTCGTGGTCTCCCCGGCGGCGACGTCGCGGCCGGTGCCGTCGACGGCCAGCGTCGTGTGGTCGGCGATCCCGGTGAGCTCCACCGTGGCGGCGCCGGCCGCGAGCTCGGCCTCCGCCTGGACGACGGCCCGGTCGAGCCGTTCCAGCCGCTCGACCGCGGCCCCGTCCGCGCAGGGCCCGGCCGCCGCGCGCGCCGCCTCCCGGCGGGCCTCCTCGGCGGTCTCGGCCCGCCGCAGCCGCCCGCGCAGCTCGGCGAGCTCCGCCCGGTCGCGGGCCAGGGTGAGGGCCGTCGCCGCGGTCCGGGCGGCGGCGGTGGCCGCGTCGGACGCCGCGCGTGCGCGGTCGGCCTCGGCCCGGCGCTCCGCGAGGTCCTCCCGCCGGGCGAGGTCGCCGGTCTCGAGGCCCGCCAGCACCTGCTGCGCCTGCTCTGCGGCGTGCTCCGCGACGTCGGCCGCCGCGACGAGGCGGGCGCGGGCGTCCTGCCGCTCGGTGGCGCGGCTCGCCCGTTCCCGGGCGGCCTCCGCCCGTTCCGCGCTGGTGGCGACCTCCTGCTGCCGGGCCTGCAGGGCCGACCAGCGGTCCTCCAGTTCACGCACCCGGTCGTTCTGCGCCCGCCGCTCGGCGGCCAGCCCGGTCGTCTCGCGGTCGAGGTCGGCGCGCAGGTCGACGTCGCGCTCCACCTCGGACACGGCGGCCGCCGCGGTGTCGGCCTCGGCCCGGGCCGCCGCGACCCGCTCGGCGGCCTCCCGCAGCGGACCGACCGGACGACCGTGCCCGCCGTGGTAGCGCCGGACCTCCGCGAGCGCCCGCTCCACGAGTCCCTCGGCGGCGGCGTCCGCGGCCGGTCCGAGGGCGTCGGGGCCGCTCCCGCCCGCCGCCCGGTCGAGCGCGCGGGTCAGTGCGTCGTGCCCGCCGAGGTCGGCCTGCCCCAGCGGGGTGTGCTGCTCCACGCGCAGCGCGAGCCAGAGATCCCGGTCCATCGTCTCGTCGAGGATCGCCAGCAGGCGGTCGTGCGCCTCGCGGCCGGTGAGCTGCTCGGTCGCCGGGCCCGTGACGGTGAGCTCGGTGAGCCGGCGTCGCAGCCACCGCTTCCGGTACACGACGCGGTAGGGCCCGGTGACGAACTCGGCCTCCACCTCGGGCCCGGCGTCGCGCCCCGAGGGCGCGGCGGCCCGGACCGGCGAGGCCTTCGAGTCGTCGCGGAAGTCGATGAGCAGGTCGAGCGCGACGACGGTCGAGGTCTTCCCGACCTCGTTCTCGCCCTCGAGCACGGTGACGCCGGACTCGGCGAGGTGGACCTCGCGGTCGTGCACCCCGCGGAAGTCGCGCAGGCGGATCCGGAGCAGCCTCACCGTGCCACCGCCAACCGGTGCAGCAGCGCGAGGGCGTCGAGCGCCACCGGGTCCGCGGTGTCCCGGGCCGCGTCGGCGAGCTCGCGGGCCGCCTCGGCCGCGAACCCCGTCAGCCCGAGCGCCTCGACGTCCGCGTCGTCGGGGCGGACCGCCACGGCCGACGTGTCGACCTCCAGCGCCGCGAACACCGGGCCGTGCGCCTCGGTGATCTCGTCGAGACGGGCGCGCTGGCGCAGCGTCACCGTCCCCTCGACGGCCAGCCGCAACGCCGTGCGCTCCGGGGCGTCGAGCGCGTCGAGCCGGGCGTCGAGCGCCGCCAGGTCCTCGTCGGTGTCGACCACGGCCTGCTCGCGGGTGAACGCCCACCGGCCGACCCGGACCGGGCGCACCGACGCGGCGCCGTCGGCCCCCACGTCCACGACGAGGACGTTCCCCGGGTCGGTCTCCTCGTGCGAGGTGACCTCCGGGGCGCCGGAGTAGCCGATCCGCGGCTCGCCGTGCAGCTGCCAGGTGGAGTGCCGGTCGCCCAGCGCGACGTAGTGGATCCGCCCGTCGGCGAGCGCGGCCCGGCACTCCGCCGTGCGGATCACGGCCGGGTTCTGGTCGTCCGGGCTCAGCACGTCGACCGCACCGTGCCCGGCGAGCACCCGGACCACGCCCTCGGGGGCCGGCTCGAGGGCGCGCAGCCGGTCGGCCACGAGGTCGGACAGCGGGCGCTTCGTGGCCCACGGCGCGGCCACCACCTCGATCCCCGGCGCCACCTCGTGCACCCCGGGCGTGTCGAGCACCGTCACGTGCGGCGGGCACCGGCGTGTGAAGTCGGCCCGGCGCATCACCAGCGACGCATCGGCCGGATCGTGGTTCCCGGGCAGGAGCAGCACCGGCGCCGTGAACGACCGCAGCGCCTCGCACGCGCGGCCCACCACATCGGGCCCGACGAGGTTCGACTCGAACACGTCCCCGCACACCACGACGAAGGCCGCGCCCTCGTCGGCCGCGACCCGCCCGAGGGCGGCGACCGCGTCGAGGCGGGCCTGGGCGAACCGTGCCTGCGCCTCACCGACCGCCTGCCCGACCCGACCCGCGCCGAGGAACCGCCGGGTCATCCCCAGCTGCCAGTCGGCGGTGTGGACGAAGCGCATGCTCACCTCCCCGCACGAGCACCGTAGGCCGCGCGGCCGGAGGCCCTCCCACCGACACCCCGCGCCGACCATGATCAGGAGAGCACAGGGGTCCGACACTCACGCCAGGGCGTCGAGCTCCAGCGTCACGCCGAGCTGCAACGCCGCCGTCCCGCGGTGCACCGCGACCTGCCGGTACGCCCCGTCCACCAGCGCGAACTCGGTCAGCTCCACCGGCGGACCCGGGTCGACCACGAGGTAGGTCGGGATCCCGGCGTCGGCGTCCTCGTGGAGCTTGACGATCCGGTCGAGCCGACGACTGCCGGGGGAGATGACCTCGACCGCGGCGAGGACCTCGTCCGCCGTCCACCGCGGCACGGTCACGGAGATGTCCGGCCGGACCAGGACGACGTCGGGCGCCCGCACGGTGGCGGCGGCCGCGTCGTCGATCACGACCTCGACCTCGGAGAAGGCTTCCCACCGTCCTCCGGCGCCGTCGTCGAGTTGCGTGAGGAGGCGCTTCACGATGCGGTGGTGGACGGGGAGCGGCTTCGGGGCCACCAGCAGGACCCCTTCGGCCAGCTCCATCTGCCGACCGGAGTCCTCGGGGAGCGCGTCCCACTGCGCCAGGTCGAGGAGGTGGCCGGGATCGACGATGGACATGAGGCTCACACTCCCTCGTGCCGGGTCGAGCTTCGCTTCGTCTCCCGCTGACGTAGCCCAGCCTGGAACGGTTCCACCTGGCAGGGTCGGCGCGTGACCTCCCCGATCCGCGTCGAGACCGGCACCGACCCCGCCCTCGCGGTGGTGACGATCGACCACCCGCCGCTGAACCTGTACGACCGCGCGATGCACACGGCGCTCGCCGAGGCCGTCACGCAGCTCGAGGCCGCGCACCCACGGGCCGCGCTGTTCCGGGCCGAGGGCAAGGTCGTCAGCGGCGGCGTCGACGTCCGCGACTCGTTCCTGCCGATCGCGCAGGCGGGCGACGTCGAGGCAGGCACCCGCTACTTCGCCGAGCTCCTCGAGCTGGGGGAGCGGGTCCACCGCCTCCCGTTCCCGACCGTCTTCGCGGCCCACGGCCTCACCCTCACCTGGGCGTTCGAGCTGGCCCTGGCCTGCGACCTCATCGTCGCCGGCAAGTCCGCGAGCTTCGGGCTCATCGAGGCCACGGTCGGACTCACCCCGGCGATGGGCGGCACGCAACGGCTCGCGCAGCGGTGCGGGCAGGGCCGCGCGAAGTACTTCGTCATGACGGCGGGTCGCTTCGCCGCGGCGGAGATGGAGCGCTGGGGCGCCGTCGACCGGGTGGTTCCCGACGACGAGCTCGACGGTTCCGCGCGCACGCTCGCGCAGCAGCTCGCCGTGGGCCCGACGGCGGCCCACGCGGCCACCAAGGAGATCCTCGCGTCGCTGGCCGACGCCGGGCTCGACACCGCCAACGCCCGCACCGCCGGGATCGCGGGGAAGCTCTTCGGGACCGCCGACCTGCGCGGGGCGATGGACTCCTTCGTCGAGCGCGGCCACGGGAAGGCGACGTTCGAGGGTGCCTGACGGCTTGTGAGTACTTCTCCGTGCTCCGGCACGGAGAAGTACTCACGGGCGCGGAGCGCACCTACGTGAGCGGCAGCACGCTCATCGGCTCCAGGTTGCCCTCGCGGGTGGAGCGCTCGAACCGCACCCGGGCGCTGCGTCCGGTGAGTTCGAGCGTCGCGATCGCGTTGCCGAAGTAGGGCCCGCCGATCGCGTCCCACTCCACCGGCTCGGGCGGCACGCCCCAGGCCCGCCCCAGCCGCCGGGCGAGGCGGGTCGCGCTCCGTCGCCACCCCGCGGCGAACACGTACTCCATGAACCACGGCACCTCGTTGCGCACCGGCGAGCAGGTGAGCTGGTAGACGTGCGAGTGGGTGGGCGTCGGGAACGTGGCGCGCGCCGCGTAGCAGTGGTGCACGTCGCCGGAGAGCACGCAGACCGTGGCGGGCGCGGTCGACGACGCGGCGGTGCGCTCCACGAGCCGCGCGAGCCGGTCGAAGGACGCCCGGAACGCCGGCCAGTGCTCCAGGTCGACGGCCTGCCGGAGCCATTCCGCCACGCGGCTGCCGCGCGTGGCCGAGCGCTCGTCCATCGACTGGACCTGGCTGATCGCCGGCGGCATGAGCCAGGGGATCGACGACCCGATGAGCACGTGGTCGAGGTCCGGCGCGCCGGCCTCGGACTCGAGCCAGGCGAAGGTGTCGTCGTTGATCATGAGGCGCTCGTCGTCGTTGAGCACGCGCCCGCAGCGGGAGTCGACCATGAGCAGCCGGGTGCCGCCGAGGTCCCAGCGGTAGCTCCAGCGGATGCCCTCCGGCTGCCCGACGGCGGCGTCGGCGCGGGCCGCGAACTCGTCGAGCACCGGGTAGGCGTCGCCCTCGCACGCCAGGACCTTGCGGTAGACGTCGTCGGACTCGAGCGTCGCGGGATCCATGTTGCCCAGGTGCTGGTAGACCCAGTACGAGGCGAGGCCCGCGCGGATGCGCGTCGGCCACCAGTCGAGCCGCGCTATCTCCTCGCGCCACGCCTGGGAGGTGTTCCAGTCGTCCCGGATGTCGTGGTCGTCGAAGATCATCGCGACGGGGGCGGTGGAGAGCAGCCAGCGGACCTCGGGATCGCGCCACGTCTCGGCGTAGAGGTGGGCGTACTCGGTGTAGTCCGCGATCTCGGTCCCGGCGCCCTCGTCCTCGTCGCGGCGACGCGCGATCCACTCCTGGGTCCGGGGCGTCGTCTCGTCGGCGTAGACCTGGTCCCCGAGCAGGCAGACCGCGTCGGGCAGCTCGGCGGCGGCCGCCTCGTCGTCGGTGACCGTGGTGAGCCGGCGGACGAGGCGCGCCGCGTAGGCGTCGAGGGCGTCGACCCCGAGCGTGGTCTCGAGCTCCGGGTCGCCCGTCGGGGGGTAGCGGCAGGACCCGAACACGACCCGTTGGGTGCGCCCGGTGTGCGTGGACCGGGTGCGGATGCGCGAGGGCGGCAGCCCCTCGACCGGCCAGACGCGCTCGCCGTCGAGGTGGACCTCGTAGGGGTGCACGCTGCCCGGCGCGAGATCGCGGACGACGACGAGCGCGTAGTGCTGGCCGCACACGGTGAACGTCGGGGCCGTGTGGCTGCCGCTCGACGTCGAGCTCCGCGGCGCCGCGTCTCCCAGGTGCACCTCCACCGTCCCCGGACGGTCCACCTCGACCCACACCGTCGCCGTCGTCGTCCCGACGTGACGCAGCAGGGGCCCGAGGACGAGTGCGGTGCTGTCGGTCACCCCGACAGCGTGCCTCACGCCGGGCCGGTGAGCCGCTGCAAGCGTCGCTGGACCTCGTCGAGCCGCGCCTGCAGCAGCGTGACCTCGGCGGTGAGGAGGGGGATCTCGGCGTCCGGGGGGAGGTCCGCCGCCCCGACGTCGGGATCGGTCAGCGGTGCCAGCGGAGCCAGGACCGAACGCTCCGCGCCCTCGTCGACGTCGACGGGCACGCCGGCGAGACGGGCGAGCCGCGCGAGCGAGAGCACCGCACGACGGCCGGCGCACTCGCGGCAGACGGCCTCGAGCCGCCGCCAGCCGACGATGCCGCCACCGACGTCGTCGAGGGCCGCGGCCGTCCGCCCGCAGCGGCAGCGCCCGAGGCGCACCGACCGCACCGTCTGGCGCTGGTAGCGCAGCCCGAGCTCGTAGGAGACGTAGCGCCCCGAGGCCAGGACCTCGAGGAGCACGGCGCGCTCGTACTGCTCGTCGCAGGCGAGCGCGCGGGCCTGGTCGGCCTCGTGGAAGCAGTAGAAGCCGCAGTCGCACCACGTCGACGGGCAGCGGTGGCGCGGCGACTGCACGCAGACCGCCTCGGCCACCGTCCCGTAGACCTGGCTGCGGCCGAGGGCCACGCCGTTGAAGCCGACCGCGGTGCCGTCCGCGGACAGCATCGGGTAGGCGATCTTCCAGCCGGGCAGGGCGGGCCTGCGGTCCGCCCCGGCATCGCCGTCCGGCTCGGCGCGGCCGCGCCGCGAGAGCGGGCGCAGCTCAGCCCCCGGTGCCCACGGGGTCCGACGACCGGTCCTCGACGACGGGTTTGGCCGCCACGGCGACCGGTTCCGGCGTCTCCTCCCGCGCGGGGACGGGAGCGGGCGGGTCCTCGGCGATGCCGGCGGAGAGTCGACGTCCCAGGCGCATGGCTGCCTCCACGAGGTCGGGTCCTTCGATGGTCGGCCCGTGATGTGCCGATGTCCAGCGGGGTTCCACGATCGCAACGAAAGCCGGCGCCCGGGCCGGCCCGGGGGAGGTCCGGGCGCCCGGCATCGTGCGTCGCGCCGACGGGTCCGATCCGGTCGCCCGATAGGGTGCGCGGCGCGGCCACGCGTCCGAGCGCGCCGCACGGGGGCAGTAGCTCAGCTGGTCAGAGCAGCGGACTCATAATCCGTCAGGTCGTCGGTTCGAGCCCGACCTGCCCCACCGGCGACGGGTTCCGGCCCGCCCGGGGTGGACCGGCCGGCGGCGCCGTCGTCCCGACGCCGCCGGCCTCACACCGGTGATACCCCACGGCTCCTGGGCTCATCCTGTCCACGCCACGGTCGCCGTCGTCGCGGGGGGACCACGAGACGGGGCCCGCACAGCGTGTTCACACCCGGCCTCGTGTCGTTCGTCGAGCGAACGGGTAGGCCGGGATACGAAGGTTGGTCCACCTCAGGGCTGCCCCGCACTCGTCATCCGCACCCCAGGCGGAAGGGGCCGTTCCCTCCATGGTCGACCACCAGGAACTCGCCGTCGCACTCCGCCGTGCGGCCCGGGAGCTGACGGGGAAACGGAGCATCCGTGACCTCGACCGGACGCTCGCCGAGATCGTCGCGGCAGCCGTCGCGACCGTCGACGGCGCGGACGCCGGTGGCATCTCGATGACCGAGGACGGGGAGGTCACCTCCCGCAACCCGACGTCGGGGTCGATCACGAAGCTCGACCGGCTGCAGGGCGATCTCCACGAGGGGCCGTGCGTGACGGCGATCGAGGACCCGCCCGAGAACGGCACGGTGGTGGTGCGTGACTTCGCCGGGGCGGACGCCGACCGCTGGCCCCGCTTCACCCCGCACGTGGTGGACGCCGGGTTCCGGTCGATCGTGTCCTGCGAGCTCAACACCGGTGGCCGGATGCGGGCGGCGCTCAACCTCTACGCGGCCGGGCCGGACGCGTTCGACCGCGATGCGCTGCTCACCGCGACGTTGTTCGCCTCCCAGGCGGCGATGCTGCTCTACGGCAGCGAGCAGGCCCAGTACCTGCAGCGCGCCGTCGACAGCCGCGACCTCATCGGGCAGGCCAAGGGGATCCTCGTCGAGCGGTTCGGCACCGACGGCGACGCCGCGTTCCAAATGCTCGTGCGCTCCTCCCAGGACACGAACATGAAGCTCGTCGACGTGGCGCGCTGGCTCGTCGAGGAGGCCGTGGCCCGGGGTGCCGGTCGCTCGACGGACTGACGCGCCACACGTTCGGGTGGTCACGTCGACGTCGCGGGGTCGTTGCGATCCGCGTTCTCACCGGGGAACGACTGGTCTCGTCGGGTGACGGGGCCCTGCGTAACAGGCCCCCGGTGACGCACGATCACCCCGGCGACCAGAGCGGTACGAAGATCGGGGGAATCATGCAGGGCGGTCTCAGGGGCGGCGCACTCCTTCACCGGATCAAGTCCCCGGCCCCACCGGCCGTCGGGAGGGACATGACCGTCTCCCTCGACCACCTCGCCGTCCCGAGCTCGCGCGAGCCGGCCTCCGGCGCGTTCCCGGCCGTGACGCCGGACGTCCCCGGCGCGGTCGCCGCCCTCCGCAAGGCCCTCGTCAATGGGGCCGTCCACCACCACGGCACGTCGCCGGTGGTCGCGGTCGTCCGGGTGTGGGCCGCCGGGGGCGACCTCGCGGCGCAGCGACGCGTCTGCCCCGCCTGCGGCGCGTGACGTGAGGGGGCAGGCTCCCGCGGTGTGATCGCCGAGCCCGCCCTCCCCGAGCGCCCGACCCCGCTGGCCACCCGGCTCCGGGAGCTCGCGGACGCGGCCCCCGCGGCGCCGGCGGTCTCGGACGGCGACGCCGGGTTCACCCGCGACGAGCTCGACCGGCTCACCAACCGGCTCGCCCGCACCCTCGCGGCCCGCGGGGTCGCCCGGGGCGACCTCGTGGCGATCGCCCTGCCCAACACCGTGCACCACGTCGCGGCGAGTGTGGCCGCCTGGAAGCTCGGCGCGGTCCCGCTGCCGCTGTCGGCCCGGCTCCCCGCCACCGAACGGGAGGCGGTGCTCGCGGTCGCGCGACCCGCCGTCGTGATCGACCGGGAGCCCGAGCTCACCACCGCGGACGACGCGCCGCTGCCCGACGTCGTCGGACCGTCCTGGAAGGCGCCCACCTCGGGTGGCTCGACGGGCACGCCGAAGGTCATCGTCGCCGGACAGGCCGCCTGCACCGAGCACGTCCTCGCGCGCGCCGACGGCCTGCGCATCGACCGCGACGGGGTCTTCCTCGCCACCGCCCCGCTGCACCACAACGCGCCCTACATGTTCAGCCTCATGGCGCTCCTGCAGGGCCACCACGTCGTGCTGATGCAGCGCTTCGACGCCGCCCGCACGCTCGCTCTGGTCGCCGAGCACGGCGTCACGTGGCTCTACCTCGTGCCCACGATGATGTCGCGCATCCTCCGGGCCGTTCCCGACGACCGGTGGGGCCGCTTGGGCAGCCTGCGCACCGCCCTGCACGTGGGCGCGCCGTGCCCGCCGGAGGTCAAGCGCGGGTGGCTGGCACGGCTGCCCCGCCCGGAGATCCTCGTCGAGCTGTACGCGGGCACTGAGTCGCAGGCGAGCGCGATGATCGACGGCCGGGACTGGCTCGCCCNCCCCGGCTCGGTCGGTCGGGTCACCCGCGGGCACGTCCGCATCACCGACGACGACGGGCGGGAGGTGCCGCCCGGCGTCGTCGGGGAGATCTGGATGCGGCCCGAGGGAGCGCCGACCTACCGCTACCTGGGCGCCGAGCCGCGGGCCCGCGACGGCTGGGAGTCCCTGGGCGACATGGGTTCCTTCGACGACGACGGCTACCTGTACCTCGCCGACCGGCGCGCGGACATGGTGGTGGTCGGGGGCGCGAACGTCTATCCCGCCGAGGTCGAGGCGGTCCTGCTCGGGCACCCGGCCGTCCACGACGCCGTCGTGGTGGGGGTGCCCGACGACGACCTCGGCCGCGTCGTGCACGCGGTGGTGCAGGCGGACCCGTCGTCGGAACCGGCGCTGCGGGACCACGCGGCCGAGCGGCTGAGCCGGCACAAGCAGCCCCGCGGGTACACGTTCGTCGACGACCCACTGCGCGACGACGCGGGGAAGGTCAGGCGCGCTGCCGTCGCAGCCGCGGTTCCAGCTCGGTAGCGGGAACCGGCGGGCTCCAGAACCAGCCCTGCCCGTAGCGGCAGCCGAGCCGACGCAGTGCCTCGGCCTCACCCGCCGTCTGGACCCCCTCGGCGATCGGGACCAGGTCGAAGGCGTGGGCCATCACGAGGATCGCCGTGGTGATGCGCAGCTGGTGCTCGTCGACGTCGAGGTCGCTGACGAGGGAGCGGTCGATCTTGACCTCGTCGACGAAGGCGCGGCGCGCATAGCCCAGGGAGGAGCTCCCGGTGCCGAAGTCGTCGATGGCGACGCCCACGCCGGCCGCCCGCAGCTCCCCGAGCGCGTCCCGGGTGAGGGTGTCGTCGCCGAGGAGCCGGTGCTCGGTGATCTCCAGGGTGATGTCCTGCGGCGCGAGGCCGTGCCGACGCGTGCACTCCACGATGTCCTCGACGAACCGCGGCGCCCGCAGCTCGACGGGGGAGACGTTGACGTGCACCGTGAACGGCGCGTCGCCGAGCACGTCGGCACGCCAGCGGGCGACCTGGGCCGCCGCGGTCTCCAGCACCCACAGGTCGAGCGCCGTGATCAGCCCCGTGTCCTCGGCGACCGACAGGAACACGTCCGGGGTGAGGAAGCCGCGCTCCGGGTGCCGCCAGCGGGCGAGCGCCTCGACGGCGACGACGCGGTCGGTCTCCAGGTCCATGATCGGTTGGTAGAGGACGACGAGCTGACCGGTGATCAGGGCGGTCCGCAGCTCGTCGGCGAGCCGCGTGCGCGCCTGGGCCTCGCGGCGCATCGACGGCGCGAACACGCTCACCCCGCCCCGCGACCGCGACTTCGCGCGGTACATGGCGGTGTCGGCGTCGCGCAGGAAGTCGTCGGTGGAGTCCCCGCACCGGCCGCCCAGCCGGACCCCGACGCTGGCGCTCACCCAGCACGTCCGCCCCTGCACGACGACGGGTGCGGCCAGGACGGTGCGGATGCGCTCGGCGATGTCGAGGGCCTGCCCGGGGGAGGCGTCGTGGACGAGGATCGCGAACTCGTCACCGCCGAGCCGCGCGACGGTGTCGGTCTCGCGCACGACCCCGCGGAGCCGGTCGGCCACGGCGACCAGCAGCGCGTCCCCGACCTCGTGGCCGAAGCTGTCGTTGACCGCCTTGAAGCCGTCGAGGTCGAGGACGAGGACGGCCGGCACCGCGGACGACCGTTCGACCTGACGCAGCCGCTGGTGGAGCAGGGTGCGGTTCGCGAGCCCGGTGAGCGGGTCGGAGTGCGCGAGCGACTCCAGCGCGGCGTGCGCGTCGGCCAGCTCCCGGGTGCGGGCCTCGACCCGCCCCTCGAGGTCGACGGTCAGCCCCTGCAGCTCCTCGGCGAGCATGTTGAGCCCGACGACGATCGCGTCGATGTCGTCGGACTCGTGGGAGGGGGTGAGGCGGGCGTCCAGCCGTCCGGACGCGAGCTCCACCACGAAGCCGGCCAGCTCGTCGAGCCGGCGGGCCAGACCCTCACCCGTCCGCGCGGTCATCACGGCGCCGTTGGCTCGACACGCAACTGAGCTTACGGCAGCGCTGCGATGAACGGGCTAAAGCTATTGCCTCTTTCGGGCTACTCGCGGGTGCGTCGTGCTTCGGCGCCGGTCTCTTCCGCGTACGCGGGGTCGTCGCCGGCGACCCGCCCGACGAACTCGTCCGTGTCGCCCGTCCCGGTCGTCGACATCTCGTCCCACCGGCAATCGGCGTCGGGGTGCTCCCCGCCGGTGGCGCGGCTGCTCGCGACCCGCGGGTCCTGCGGCACGTCCTGCTCCGACGGCTCACCCGACGCGGGCGGGCCGAGCGGCCCGTCCTCGCCCTTGATCGCGTTCGCGGCCTTCGAGATCGCGTCCTTGATGCCCATAGGTGGGGGTGCCTCCGGCCCGTGAGTACTAATCCGTGCCAGGACGCGGATTAATACTCACAGGGCGCAGCCACCTCTAGTGCGCCATCGCCGGACCGTCCGACGGCGCCGGCTTCCCGTGCCGCAGCATCAGGGCGAGCGGGACGCCGAGCGCCGTGAGGATCGCGGTGGCGTAGAGCAGGTCGTTCATGGCGGTGACGAACGAGAGGCTCTGGAGCTTGGAGTACATCTGGTACTCCATCGTCATCCCGCTCGACCCGTCCGGCATGGACGCGAGGCCGGTGCGGTCGGCCGAGGCCTGCGCCTGCTGGATGGTCATCATCGCGGTCATGGCGGCGAGCCCGATCGCCGACGAGGCCCGCTGGACCAGGGTGTTCACCGCGCTGCCGTTCTCCGAGAGGAAGGACGGCAGCGAGCCGAGCCCGCCCGTCATGATCGGCATCATCGCGAGCCCGATCCCGGCGGCGCGTGCGGCCAGCAGCATCTCGAGGTGGCCGTGAGAGACGTCGATCGTCATCCCGGCGAGCTCCCACGTCGTCCCGGCGACGATCGCGAGGCCGAGGGCGGCGGGGATCCGGGCGCCGATCTTGTCGTAGATGAACCCGGCGGCCGGCATCACGAACGCCATGACGAGGGCCTGCGGCAGCAGGAGCAGGCCGGTCTCGAAGGCGCCGAGGCCCTGGTACTGCTGCAGGAAGACCGGGATGTAGAAGAGCACCCCGAACAGGCCCATCGAGATGATCGCGATGAGCAGCAGCGAGTTGGTGAACGGCCAGTGGCCGAACACCCGCAGGTCGAGCAGCGGCTCGTCGACCTCGAGCTCGATCACGACGAACAGCGCCAGCGCCAGCGCGCCCACGGTCAGCAGGATCAGCGTCGGGTAGGACGTCCAGCCCCACGTCGGCCCCTCGTGCAGGGCCAGCAGCATCGAGAACAACCCGATGGCGACCGCGACGAAGCCGGGGACGTCGAGCTTCCGGCCCCGGGTGCTCGGGAACGACGGGAGGAAGAAGATCGCCGCGAGCACGCCGACGATGCCGATCGGCACGTTGATGAAGAAAATCAGCCGCCAGTTGACGTACTCGACGAGGTAGCCGCCGAGTGTCGGGCCGATGGCCGGCGCGAAGATGATCCCCAGGCCGTAGATGCCCATCGCGGCGCCGAGCTTGTCCTTCGGCACGATCTTGTACAGCGCGGCCAGGGCCACCACCGGGATCACGCCACCGGGGATCGCCTGCAGGATGCGGAAGGCGATGATCGAGTTGATGTCCCACGCGAAGCCGCAGAGCGTCGAGAACAGCGCGAAGAAGATCATCGCGATCGTGTAGACGCGGCCGAGCCCGAAGCGGATGCCCAGCCACGCGCTCGCGGGGACGACGACGCCCTCGGCGAGCGAGTACGCCGTCGACACCCACTGCATCTCGTCGGTGGTCGCCCCGAAGTCGTTCTGCATCGTCGTGATGGCGACGTTGACGATGCTGATGTCGAGCACCGACATGAACATCCCGGCGACCAGCACCAGGAGCGGGAGGATCCAGGGGTTCCCCCCGCCCTTCCCCGACGACGGCTCGCGCCGGGCCGGGGCCTCCGGGGCGGGCGGCGCCGCCGCGGGGGCGGGCGTCGGGGCGACGTCCGACACCACGGGCCGCGGAGCGTCGGTGACGGTCGCGGGCCGGGCGTCGAGGTCGGTGTCGGTGGACATGCCGCCTCCTGCGTCAGCGTCGGGTCAGGCCACTGATCGTGGTACCCGCTCCATCGCGAATATGGCAGTGAGTGTCAGCAAGTCCTGGGGGAGAGCTACGTCACCGGATGCGGCCGAAGGAGTAGTCGCCGAACAGGTTCCCGAGCTTCACGGTCTCCCCGGTCTCCGGCGCGGTCCACATCTTGCCGTTCCCGGCGTAGATCGCGACGTGGTAGACGTCGCCGGGGGAGCCCATGAACACCAGGTCACCGGGCTGGGCCTGGCTCTGCGAGATGTGCTGCGCGGCGTCGTACTGCTGCTGCGCGGTCCGCGGCAGGCTGATGCCCATCTTGCCGAAGACGTACTTCGTGAGGCCCGAGCAGTCGAACCCGCTCGGCGTGGTGCCGCCCCAGACGTAGGGCACGCCCTTGAAGGAGGCGGCCTGGGCGACGATCCGCTCGCCCAGCGACCCGAGGCCGGCGGTGCTCGAGGCGGACCCGGAGTCGGCCTGGTCCTTCGTCGCCGCCGCGGCGGCCTTCTGCTGCGCGGCCTGCTCCGCGGCCTTCGCGGCCGCGGCCTTCTGCGCGGGTGACACGGTCTTGACGGCGGGTGCGGTCGCCACCGGCGCGGCGGCCAGCGACACCGGCATGACGGTCGCGGCCCGGGGAGCGGGGACCGCGGCGGCGTCGGGGGAGGAGACGGAGAGCAGGTTGGTGCCGGTGCTCGCGACGTCGGCGTCACCCAGCGACGGGAAGGTGCCCGTCGAGCCGGCGACGGCGGCGGCGCTCGCGGTCACCAGGGCGGCGGCGATGCCTGCGCGCGTGAGGGAACCGGTGGACATCGGGCCGGCCGCGGTGCGCGGACCGCCCCGGTGGCCTCGGGCGGGCCCGTCGACGAGCGCGACGGCCCCGAAGGGTGCGGTGAACGGACTGCCGGCGACGGCGGCGTGACGTCCCATGGGGGATCTCCTGGCCGGACACGGTGGCTCGGGGTTCCACCGCTCCCGTCCTGCGGCCGCTCGGTCGGGCTCCGTGCCGCTGGGGATCGGCTCGGGGCCCGCACGCGGTCGTCCCTCGCTCGACGCCCGGGGAACGGGTCACCGGGACGGGTCGGTGACCCGGGCGGAGAGCGCGGTGGCCCGTCGGGTGACGAGCCGGTCGAGACCGTACCGAGACCATTCCGTGATCTGCACCCCCCTGCGTGTCCCCGGCGCGGCGCACCGTTCGGCGTCCGGTGGTCGCGGGAGGGGACCGTCCGGCGCGGACCCGCCGACACCTGCCGTCGGGAACGCAGGTCGATACGGCCACGTGGAGCAGGGACACGGCGGTCGGCCGTGCCGCCGAGTGCCGGGTCACGACACGGTCGACCCCTTCGTCCGGTTCCACGGCCCGCGCCGGAGGGTCGACGGCCCGCGCCGAACGACAGATGCACAGTTCGGACTGAGTATCTATGCTGAGAACATGACGGACGTGAGGTCGCGGGAGCGCGTGTTCGACCGACGGCTCCTGCTGCCGATGGTGCTCGGCTCGATCCTCAACCCGGTCAACTCCTCGTTGATCGCGGTGGCGCTCGTCCCGATCGGGATCGCCCTCGGCGCGTCGGCGGCGCAGACGGCGTGGCTGGTGTCCGGCCTCTACCTGGCAACGGCCGTGGGCCAGCCGGTCACCGGACGGCTCGTCGACCTCTACGGCCCTCGGCCCCTCTACCTTGTGGGGACCACCCTGGTCGGGCTCGGCGGCCTGCTCGGGCTGCTCGCCCCCGACATCGGGACGCTCGTCGCGGCCCGGGTGGTCCTCGGGCTTGGGACGTGCGCGGGCTACCCGGCGGCGATGGCCCTGGTGCGCCGCGAGTCCGAGCGGACGGGGCAGGACAGCCCGGAGACCGTGCTGACCGTGCTCTCGGTGTCGACGCAGACGATCGCGGTGATCGGCCCGACGCTGGGTGGCCTGCTCATCGGCGTCGGCGGCTGGCGGGCCACCTTCGCGGTCAACCTGCCGCTCGCCGTGATCGCCTTGGCGGTGGGCTGGTGGCGGCTGCCGCGCGGCGCCGGGAGGCGCTCGGCGGGGGAGCGGGTGGCCTCGCTCGTCGACCCGGCCGGGATCGTCCTGTTCACCGCGACGCTGGTGACGCTGCTCCTCGTCCTGGAGCGCCCGGCGCTGTGGCCGCTCGCGGCGGTGACGGTGGTGGCCGCCGCCGCGCTCGTGTGGTGGGAGCTGCGGGCCGCGCACCCGTTCCTCGACGTCCGGGTGCTCGCCGGGAACGGTCCGCTGCTGCTGACGTTCCTGCGCGCTCTCCTGGGCGCCACCGTCTCCTACGCGATCCTCTACGGGTACACGCAGTGGCTCGAGCAGGGGCGCGGGCTGTCGGCCTCCGGCGCCGGGCTCGCCCTGCTGCCGATCTTCCTCGGCGGCATCGGGGTCGCGGCGCTCACCGGTCGGCGCCGGGAGATCCGCGGGAAGTTGCTCGTGGGCTCGGCGGGGCAGCTCCTCGTCGGGGTCCTGCTGCTGTTCCTGGGCTCGACGAGCCCGATCTGGCTGATCGTGGTCGTCGCCCTCGTCGCGGGGGTGCCGCAGGGCCTGAACAACCTCGCGATCCAGAACGCCGTCTACCGCCAGGCCGACCCCGAGCGCACCGCGTCCTCGGCCGGCCTGATGCGCACGTTCTTCTACCTCGGCGCCATCGCGGCCGGGACCACCGGCGGATTCGCCTTCGCGGCCGACGGCGCCACGACGGCGGGGCTGCACGTCCTCGCGGTCGTGATGCTCGTGGCGTCCGGCCTCTTCCTGCTCATCACGATCCTCGACCGCTCCCTCGCCCGGCTGGAGGCCGCATGACCCTGACGACCGACGAGGCGCTGGCGATGCTGGGTCTACCGTCGCGGCCATGAGCGAGCCGGACACCGTCGTCATCGAGATCGTCGAGCGGGTCGACGACGACCTGCTCGCGGCCGTCGAGCGGCTCCTGCCGCAGCTCTCGCGCTCGGCGACGTTCGACGAGCAGACGATCGCGTGGGTGGTGCAGCACGAGGCGTGCACGCTCTTCACCGCGACCGCCGGCGACACGGTGGTCGGCGCACTGACGCTGGTGATGTACCCGCTGCCGACCGGCCTGCGGGCGCACGTCGACGACGTGGTGGTCGACGACGCGGCGCGGGGCCGGGGGGTCGGCGAGGCGCTGGTGCGCGCGGCGCTCGACCGGGCCGTGGAGGTCGGCGCCCGCACCGTCGACCTGACCTCACGGCCGTCCCGCGAGGCGGCGATCCGGCTCTACGAGCGGTGCGGCTTCGTCCGCCGTGACTCCACCCTCTTCCGGTGGACGCCGCCCGAGGCGGGGTAATCCGGCGTCGTGACGGATCTCCCCACGGCGGACGCCGAGAACTGGGGCGGGCGACTGCCCCGCAACGAGTCGATCGACCTCGACGACGACCAGCAGGCCGCCGCCGAGCGGATCCACCAGCGCCAGCAGCGCTGGGCCGAGAAGTCCGGCTTCGCCGCGACCGACGACCAGGGCGGCCTCATCGGGCCGTTCAACTCGTTCGTGCTGCGGCCGGGGCAGAGCGCCGGGTTCAACCAGTGGGTCGCGAACGACCAACGGAACTCCTCGCTGCCGGTGCCGATCCGCGAGGTCGTGATCCTCACCGTCGGCGTCGCCTGGGGTGCGGCCTACGAGATCTACGCGCACGTGGCGGTCGGCCGGTCGGTCGGCCTCTCGGAGACCGTGATCGAGGGGATCCGCACGGGCTCGACGGAGGGCTTCACCGGCGCGGAGCTCGCCGCGCACCGGTTCACCGCCGAGCTCGTGCGCGAGCACCGGGTGGCCGACGCGACCTACGCCGCGGCCGAGGCGGCCTTCGGCCGCGACGGCGTGCTCGACATGGTCCACCTCATCGGCATGTACCTCGCGACCTCCGCCCTCCTCAACGCCTTCGAGGTGCCGGCGCCGGAGATCCCGCCGGCACCGTGACGCGCGGGCCGCATGGTCAGGGGCCGGGCGCCACGGGAGCCGGGGTGTTCCAGAAGGCGTCCCAGGCGGCCGGGTCGGCGACCGCCTCCCAGTGTTCGACGAGCTCCTCCGGCCCGCCGAACCGCCAGAAACCGGCGACCTCCATCTCCAGGGTGCGCCCGTTCCGCGTGGCCGTGAGGACCTGGGGGACGACGGCCCACCGGTCGTCGGCCCAGAACTCGATCGACGCGCGGCGCATCGTCCCGTCGCTCATCGCGCGCAGCAGCGCGATGTGGCCCGTGAAGCCCGCGGCGCCGACGTGGGTCCCCCCGATGGGGCCGTGCCCGGCGGTGTGCGCGACGAACGGCTCGGTGATGGCCGCCTGGAGGACCTCCGGGCCGCCACCCGCGCCCACCGTCCCGTAGATCCGCGCCAGCAGTTCGGCGTGGGGGTGATCGTTGGTCAACATCGTCCGGTCCTCTCCGATCGGTGCCGGCACCTAGAGGTGCTGGATGGTCTCCTGCGCGCCCGCGATCCGTTCCTGGGCGGCCATGACCGCGGCGGGGAACCGTGGGTCCGGCCGCAGCCCGTACTCGCGCTGGCAGGCCTCGGTGAACTTCATGACGTGCTCGTCGCCGTTCTCGACCGCCCGACCGACCAGCTCGGTGAAGCCGGGCGACTCGGTCCCGGCGGCCCGGGCCAGCGCCTCGGCCTCGCCACGACGGTCGCCGGTGAAGCCGAGGAGCATCGCGGTGTGCACGTGCCAGACCGCGGCCACGCTCCGCTCGTGCAGGTCACCGGGCAGATGGGGCAGCACCATGCGCACGGCGGCCGGCGCGGTCACGCCGTGGACGAGCGGGACCGGGAACACCTCGGGGTGCGCGAGGTAGACCCCCGCGAACTCGGCGGTCATGTCGCCGAGGATCCGCTGCAGCGTGGCCGGGGCGAGGGCGTCGAGGGCGTCGTCCCAGCCCGGGAGGCCGTCGAGCCGGGCCAGCCGCCCCTCGAGGCCCTCCTCGAGATCGGGACGGGGGAGCGTGGCCACGGCGTCGGCGACCGAGAGCCGCCCCCGTAGCCGGGCCTCGCCCGGCAGCGCGCGGTAACGGGCCGCCCAATAGGACAGGCCGCGTGCCAGTTCGTCGAGCTGGAGCGGGGTCGGCGACGGGGTCGAGGAGATGCTCCGCACCGCGTGGGCGGTGCGGATCATGCCGTGGGTGAAGCTCGCCATCAGGCCCGGCAGCAGCCGGGACCACCAGCGCGCGAGGACCTCACGCCACGGCGCCTCGGCCAGCTCCCGGTCGAAGAGCTGCTCCCAGTCCCCGGCCCGGTCGAAGCGCCCCAACGCCGGCCGCCACGACTCCTCGTCGTGTGCGTCGATCGCGAACCGCGGCGCCGGTCGTTCGTGGTGGGGCTTGCGGTGGTAGCCGTCGGCCCACCGGGCGACCTGGTCGGGGTAGCCCAGAATGGCCAGCGTCTCCGACCCCATCGGGCCGTGGTTCGCCAGGTCCCCGACCTCGCCGAACTCGAACCCCAGGTCGTGCAGCCGGTCCAACGCATCGTTGACGGCCTCGAAGTACCGCGTCTCGCCCATCGGTCTCCTCCTCGGGGAGCGCGCGTCCCGGGCGCCTCCACCCCGCCTGTCTATCATCCATTGTGTCTTACATGCAACGGACTGTCTTATAGCGACTTCCGTCGATAGGATCGTGCGATGGCGTCCCCGGACCTCGACCCCCGCGTCGAGCGGACCCGTGCGCACGTGCTCGACCACGCGCGCGCGATGCTGGCCGCCGGGGGACCGTCGTCGATGACCTACAGCGCGCTGGCGAAGCAGGCCCGCGTGACCCGGCAGACCCTCTACCGGCACTGGCCCACCCTCGAGGCGCTGTACGTCGACCTCGTGCTCGATCGGGCGGTGAGGGAGATCCAGTCGCTGGCGGGCGCCGCGGGCGAGGCGACGACCGCGGAACGCCTCCTCGGCGCGTTCCTCCACCAGGTCGGAGCCGGGATGGACGACCCGGCCAACGCCGGCCCGCTGATGGCGCTGGTGGCGCAGGCCGACCACGACCCCGCGAGCCGGCGCGCGCTGGCCGACGTCGTCGTGGGGATCCGCGACGAGCTGAACCGACTCCTCGAGCCCGTCGGCGTGAGGATCACCAGCGGCGAGTACCACCAGCTCGCCGGCCCGCTCTTCTTCCGGCGCTTCTTCGCCCGCGAGCCGGTCACGGCGGACTTCGTCGACGAGGTCGTCGCCACCTGGTCCCGCCACCGCTCGGCGTCGTGACCGACCCCTACACCGAGCACGCGGCGGCGTACGCCGCGCACAACGCCGTCGCTCCCTACAACGCGCTGTACGAACGGCCCGCCCTGCTCGACCTCGCGGGCGACGTCGCCGGGCTCGACGTGCTCGACCTCGGGTGCGGCCCGGGGATCACGACGGCGGAGCTGGTCCGGCGGGGAGCGCGTGTCACCGGGCTCGACCGGAGCGCTGCGCTGGTGCGGCACGGCCGGTCACTCTCGGACGCGTGTCTGTTCGTCCACGACCTCGCCGACCCGCTGCCCCTGGCCGACGCGACGTTCGACCTCGTCGTGTCCGGCCTCGTGCTGCACTACCTGCGCGACTGGTCGGCCGTGCTCGCCGAGGTCCACCGCGTCCTGCGCCCGGGCGGGCGCTTCGTCGCGAGCGTCCACCACCCCTTCTCCGACGTCGACATCCCGAGCCTGGACCCGCACGGGGACTACCTCGACAGCTACGGGGTCGCGGACACCTGGGAACTGGACGGGACGGCCGTCGTCGTCCGCTTCTGGCACCACCCGCTCGGCGCGATGACGGCCTGGTTCACGGGAGCCGGGCTCGCGCTGACCGACGTCGTCGAGCCACGCCCGCTGCCGACGACGGCGGAGATCTACCCGGAGGCCTTCCGCCGGCTCACCGCCCGGCCGGCCTTCCTGCTCCTCGGCGCACGCCGCCTGGGTTCAGGGGCTCGCTGATCGTGCCGCTTCGGCTCGCCCGCGCGGAGGGTTCCGACGACGGGTCCCGCGGCGGCACACTCGGCCGGTGGCGACGACCATCGTGGGTGCGCGGGTGTTCGACGGGGAGCGGTCGCTCGGGCCGGCGACGGTCGTCGTGGACGACGCCGGGACGATCGAGGCCGTCGAGCCGGGGGAGCGGGCGCCGGTCGCGGGCGAGGTCGACGCCCGCGGGGGCACGCTGCTGCCGGGCCTGATCGACGCGCACGTCCACCTGCGCGGGGCGGGCAACCTGGGCCAGGACCTGCGCCACGGCGTGACGACCGTCCTCGACATGTTCTCCGCGCCCCCGCAGTTCACCGCGATGCTGCGACGCCGGGCGGCGTCCCGCGACGACGAGGCCGACCTGCGCAGCTCCGGGCTCATGGCCGGGGCCGTCGACGGGTGGCCCGCCGTGATGCTCCCGCCGGACCCGACGGGCTGGCGGATGCCCGGGCTCTCCGGCCCGGACGACGCCGAGCGGTTCGTCGCCGACCGGGAGCGCGAGGGGTCGGACTACCTCAAGGTGTTCGTCGAGAACGCCGCCGACGTGTCGCGCCCGACGCTCGCCCCGGAGACGGTCGCGGCGGTGTGCGGGGCCGCACGACGGCGGGGGCTGATGACGGTGGCCCATGCCCCCACGCGGTGGGCGTTCGCGACCGCCCGCGCCGCCGGGGTCGACGTGCTCACACACCTGCCGCTGGACGGGGCCGCGGAGGCGGCGGCGGACCTGACGGTGGTGCCGACCCTGACGATGATGGCCGCCCTGACCTCGCACGACTCGGTCCGCGATCTCCTCGCCGACCCCCGCCTGACCGCCCGGTTGCCCGCCGAGGTCGTGGCCGGACTCGAAGCGGGTGACCGCGGCGGGCTGCCCACCTCCTCGGCCGCCGGCGCGTCCTACGCGCACGCCGAGGACAACCTCGCGCGGCTGCTGCAGGCCGGCGCGACGATCGTCGCGGGCACCGACGCGAACGACGTCCCGGGCCGCCCCGCTGCTGTCCTGCACGGTGCGTCGATGCACCTCGAGCTCGAACTGCTCGTGCGCGCGGGGTGCTCGCCCGCCGACGCGCTCGCCGCGGCGACCTCGCGGGCGGCGGACGTCTTCGCCCTCGCCGACCGCGGGCGGATCGCTCCCGGCCGCCGGGCCGACCTGCTGCTCGTCGACGGCGACCCGCTGACCGACATCACCGCCACCCGCGACCTGCGCACGGTCTGGCGCAGCGGGGTCGCACACGACCTGTCGTCCCCGACCCACCCGCACGGCCGCGACGTCGTCGGGCCGGCCCGTCGCTAGGAGTCGGTGTCGCCGAACACCAGGGTCGCCTCGCCGTCGCGGACGGCGGCCACCCGGTAGGTCACGTCGCCCAGGGTGTTCGACCCGCCGGGCCCCGAGGTGATCCGGGAGCCGCCGGCCGTGGTCGTGACCGTGTCCGACCCGACGTCGGTGACCGTCACCGAGCCCGCGTCACCGAGGTCGACCACGGTGCCCGGCGTCGCGGTGACCGTGCAGTGCGCGTCGGGACAGGCGACGGTGCGCGCGGGTGCGGACGCGTTCCCGATGGCGGGTGCGGTCTCGGCCGCGCAGGCCGTCCCGCCCAGGCCGACCAGGCCCGTCGTCAGGAACAGTGCGAGACGCGGCAGGACCCCCATGGCGGCGGAGTGTGGCACCACGGGCGACACCGGGCGGGCGGCGGCCCACCCGGTGACGCCAGTGGGTTACCGCGGCGCCGTCGGCAGGACCTGGCGGCCCCACGTGGCGTTGGTGACCACCGCGAAGGACGCGTACCAGGCGGCAATGGCGGTGAGGATGCCCGCGTACCCGCCGATGGTCGCGATGCCATCGGTCCCGGCGAGGTCGCCGATCGCGAGGAGCAGGAACGTCAGGAACAGCAGCGCGAAGACGGCGATGAGCGCGCCGGTGGTGCGCAGCGAGGCGATCAGCATGTAGCCGGTGAAGATCGCCCAGCCGAGCAGGAAGAGGCCGGCGGCCAGGGTCGCCTGGCCGGACGGCAGACCGGGCTCGACGAACTTGACGAACGCGGCGAAGGCGAGCCAGAACGACCCGTACGACACGAAGGCCGTGGCGCCGAACGTGTTGGCCTTGCGGAACTCCCACAGCCCGGCGATGAGCTGCGCGAGGCCGCCGTAGAACAGGGCGAGCGGCAGCACGGTCGCTTCGAGGGCCTTCGGCGCCAGGCCCGCGTTGAACAGGCTCAGCAGGAACGTCGTCAGAGCGAAGGCCGCGAGCCCGAGGGGACCCGGATCGGCGATGCTCCGGGTGGGATCGGCGGCGTGCTCGTCCATCGTGGACGCGTGGGCGGCGGCGCGGCTCTCACTGGTCGTGGACATCGGTGTCCTCCCCGTAGGCGTGATCGAATGGCCCCGGAGTTCCACCTGGCGTGCAATCTCAATCACATCGGACGATCCGGAGTTTCGGAATCGTGGGAGTGCGGACGAACAGGACGCCACGGTGCGTAGCCACCGCCGCGAGAGCCGCCGTGGCGGTCGCCGGCGGCAGCGGATCGACCCCGGAGCGGGCCGCGAGCACGGTCGTCAGCACGGCCATCGCGGCTGCGGCGACGGCCGGGCTCACGACGCCGGGTCGGGCCGTCCACCACGCCCCGGTCGCCACCGCCGCGGTCACCACGGCGACGACCGCGCACGTCGCGACGGCGGGCCCGGTCACCGCGGTTCCCGCGAGCAGCGTGAGGCCGTGGGCGGCGAGCAGCCCGGCGGCCGTGAGGGTGACGGTCCGCTCGAGCACGGGGGTCACGACGACGGGTCCGCGCACGGCCACCGTCGCCGCCGCCAGCACGGTGCCGACCGCGACGACGGCGAGCAGCCCCGGGATCGTCGTGCCGCCGGCGGTGACGGTCGTCGCCACGGCACCGGCCGTCGCCGTGGCCGCGGCGAGCACGGCCAGCGCGGGCCCCTCGGCACGACCGGTGACCAGCGCCCCGGCCGCCACGGTCAGCGTCCCCGGCACGGCGAGGGCGGCGACGCCGACGACGAGAGCCGCCGCACCCGTCGTCGGGAAGGAGATCAGGAGCAGTGCGGCGGTGCCGAGCACGAGCAGGGCGGGGACGAGGGCACAGGCGGCGAACAGGGCGCACGCCGCGCCGGCGGGCCGGGTGAGGGACAACGCGACCTCCGGGAGGTGGGACCGACCGGAGCATCGGCCGTGCGGCCGTTCGGGTGACACCTCCACGTCGGGTTCACCCGGTCGGGTTCAGGCGCGGCGGGCGATCCCGGCGACGAAGGCGGCCTGGCCCGCGTGCTGGATGTCGTCGTCGACGACGCTGATGATCCGGACGCCGCGCGTCACCGGCGGGTCCCAGGCGTTGTCGATGACCTCGTCGAGGTCCTCGTCGGAGAGGGTGCGGAGGTAGTCGACGGTGCGGTCGTGCACGGCGTCGTAGTAGTCGGCGAGCAGCGTCGCGTCGGTGACGTGGACGGCCGCCACCTGCTCGGAGGTGTGCCCGTAGCCGATGGAGGACGGGTCGAGGTCGAACCCGAACGTCTCCGCCCAGCCCTGCGACGTGTAGGCCTGCTGGAGTCCGGCGAGCTCGGCGATGTGGTCGTCCTGGACGCGGGTCAGGTGCCACACCAGCCACCCGACGGGGTTGGCGTCCTCGTCGAGCCGCAGGTTGAGGGCACGCTCGTCGAGCCCCTCCAACGCGCGGCGCACGTCGGAGCGGACCCGGCCGAAGGCGTCCACGAGGACGTCGGAGCTGTTCACGCCAGCCGGTGTACCCCGGCGGCCGCCCCCGGTCACGGCACGTCCACCGCGTCGTTGTCCAGGCCGGTCCACGCATCGTGTGGATCATCGGCTTGCCCCGCGCGTCCCGGTAACGACGCTCCGGACCGCCCCGAGAGCTGCCCGTGCGGCGACGGAGCGAGGGGACGGTCATGACGACGAGGGAACGGATGGCGCGGCGGGTGGCGGGCGTGCTCGCCGGGGTGGCGCTCGGCGGGGCGACGGTGGGCCTCGGGGTGGCCCACGCCGACGACATCGTCTACGGGTGCCCGTCGGGTTACACGCTCGACGGGACCGACTGCCAGGCGGCGGACGGATCGACCGTGGACGCGCTGGGGCTGCTCCCGGGCGACGTGGACCCCGAGACGGGGAAGGTCCTGCTGCCCGTCATCACCGGCGAGGACCCGGCGCCTCCGAGCACGACCGTGCCTCCGGTCTCGACGACGACGCCTCCGGTTCCGACGACGACGACTCCCGTCTCGACGACGACTCCGGTCTCGACGACGACGCCTCCGGTTCCGGGGTCCACGCCGGCGCCGCCCGTGGTCCTGCCGGTCCCGGGGTCCACGCCGGCGCCGCCCGTGGTCCTGCCGGTCCCGGGGTCCACGCCGGTCCCGGGGTCCACGCCGGCGCCGCCCGTGGTCCTGCCGTGCCCGCGGCCCGGGACCACACCCGTCGTCGGGAACGCGGACGTGGTCCGTACCGCCGCGGCGATCGACGCCGCCCGGACCCGGCTCGCGGCCGATGTGCGCCGCGGGGCGTCAGCGGCCGTGATCGCGGCCGACGGTCAGGCCCTCGCGACGGCGATCCGCGACCACGCGGCCGCCCTCACCGCGCAGCGCCTGGCCGGGAGCTGTCCGACCCGGTAGCACTCGACGGCGACCGCTGATGGTGACGAGAGTGTGACGACGCGTCATCGGAGGGGCCTCAACCGGCGCTCCGGCCTGGGCGGTACCCCGTTCGGCGCAGTGAGATGTGTGTCGTGGGGTCACTCCGATGAGCACGCTCGAGACCACACCGTCGGCGGTCGCGCGGTTCGGGTGGTGCGTCCCGCGGTGGGCCGAGGCGTCGGCGGTCCTGCTGGTGCCGGGCGTCGTCGCCCTGCTGACGTCGCGCCCGGACACCCCGATGTCGTTCGCGGTGCGGTACGGGCTGGCGCTCGTCGCGATCGTGCCGGTCGCCGTGTCGTTGCGGCGTCGGGCGCTCGTCGCCGGTGCGGTGGCGGTCGTCCTCACCTCGGCGGCCGTCGTGCACCTCGCCCCCGACGGCCCCCGCGGCGTGGCCCTGGCCGGACTGCTCGGCGGTCTCCCGTCGCTCGCGGCCTGGGCGACGGGCGTGCGGCGGCTGCTCGTGCGCGGACTCGCCGGGTCACTGCTCGGACTGGCGGTGTGCGCCGACCCTGCCGCAGCGCCGCTGGTCCTCGGGGCGTTGCTCGCCTTCGTCGCCGGCGCCTGGTCCCGACACACCGGCCTGCGTCGTGCCCGTACCCGACGGGTCACCGTCGACCTGGTCGCGGTGATCGGCGGCCTGCTGGTGGCCGTCCTGGGAGCTCTCCTGTCCGGGCGGGGCCTCGAGTTCGCGCCGACGCCCGGGAGCACCGTCGACACGGGGGCCCTGCTCGCGACACCCGTCGTCGTGATCGCCTGGGCGTGGCTGTGGTGTCGACGGCGGTCGTCGGGGGAGCGGGGGGACGCGGTCCTCGTGCTCGGCAGCGTTGTCGGCTACCTCGGGGTGCTGCTGTTCGGAAGCGCCGCGTCGTCGTCCCTGCTGTGGGCCGGGGCGTGTCTGACGACCGCTGTGCTGCTCGCGAGCCCCGCGCCCGCCGGAGCCCTGTCGCGGAAGGGTGCTGCATAGGCGGTTTCGTCCGTGCCATGCTGCGCGACGTGTTCCCGTCCGTGTCCTGCTGGTGGTCGTCGCCTCTCCGGCGGCCCTGACCGCTGCACGCGGCCGCCTCACCGGCGGCCGACGCGCGCTCTCCCGGAGCCCGGACGACCTGGCTGAGGCGGCCTCTCCTCCGAGAGGTACGACATGACCGCTCTGCCCGCTTCCGCGACGTCCGACCTCATGACGCTGGTCGAGAGCGCACCGCACCGGTACCGGGTGCTGACCGGCGACCGACCCACCGGGCCGCTCCACCTCGGTCATTACTTCGGCACGCTCGCCCACCGGGTGCGGCTGCAGGAGCTCGGCGTCGAGAGCTACGTCGTCATCGCTGACTACCAGGTGGTCACCGACCGCGACCTCGCCGGCGACATCCAGAGCCACGTCCGGGAGATGCTGCTCGACCAGTTCGCCGCCGGCATCGACCCGATGCGCACCACCGTCTTCACCCACAGTGCAGTGCCCGCGCTGAACCAGCTGTTGCTGCCGCTGCTGTCCCTGCTCTCGGTCGCCGAGCTCTCGCGCAACCCCACCGTGAAGGCGGAGATTGCGGCGACCGGCGAACGATCGATGAGCGCCCTGATGTTGACCTATCCCCCGCACCAGGCCGCCGACATCCTCTTCTGCTCGCTACCGCCGACGAGACCCGCGCCCTGCGCCGGCGCGCCGAACTCGCCGTCGACGCCGCGCTCGGTGGTCTCGACGAGGTGCTCGCGCGGGGGAACGACCACGCCAACCTCGTCGCCGACCTGAAGCTCGACCAGGTCCGCCGCGCCATGAACATGGCCTGCTCCTGACGGTCAGGCGTCGGCCGGGAGCTGCCAGGGTCGGTTGTGTCGTGGTGTTCGGGTGGGGTCGAGCCAGTGCGGTGGGGTGAACCAGGGCTGGTGGTCGACCATCGTCACGGTCCAGCCGGCGTGGTGGACGAGGTCGTGGTGATAGCGGCAGAGGCAGACGAGGTTGTCGGGTGTGGTGTCGCCGTGGTCGGCCCAGTGGACGATGTGGTGGATTTCGGTGGTGNGGGCGCGTCGTCGGCAGCCGGGGAACGCGCAGTGCCGGTCGCGGTGGATGACGGCGCGGGCGGTGGCGGTGGGGACGGCGCGGGTCTTGCGGCCGACGTCGAGGACCTCGCCGTGGGAGCCGAGGACCAGGGGGATGACNTCGGCGTCGCAGGCCAGGCGTCGGGCGGTGTCGGGCCGGATCCAGGTGGAGTCCCCGAGCAGCGCCAGAGTGCGGCTGGTGTCGGTGAGCTGTTGGCGCAGCGTGTCGTAGTCCAGGGTCACGGTGAGGGTGACCCGTTCGCGGCCGGGCAGGGACATCGCTCCGCGCTCCGGAGGGGTCCACGGCGGTGGCGGCGGTGCTTGCGACTCGGGACCGGGTGGCGGTCCGCCGGCCGGAGGATCACGGTCGTCCTGCGTGGAGCCCGTGCGGCCGAAGGGCCCCGTCCCGTCATCCGCCTTGTCGGGCTCGCCGTCGAGCCCGAACTCGGCCTCGATCTGCTCCTCGTCGATGGTGTCGTCGTCCGGCTCGGGTGCCGCGGGCCCGAACGTGGCGGGCTCCGCCTCCCCGTCCCCGTCCCCGTCCCCGTCGAAGGCGTCTCCGGTGTCGGTGGGTTCGCGGTGGGCGGGAGCGCCGTTGCCGGGGAGGTCGTCGATGGGGCCGGTGTCGTCGTGGTCGTCGAGGTCCGGGAGCGGCATCGACGCGGTGGGGCTGTCGGGGTGCTGTTCGGACTCGGGGTGGTCGAGACCGGCGTGGTGGGAGGCGGCCAGCAGGTCCAACAGCCCGGTCGCTTGCCGGCAGGGCTTGGTGTTGCGGGCCTCGACGCGCGGGTCGGCCCCGACCTGCCGGCCGTCCTCGGTGACCGGCGGCAACCCCGTCTCCGGGTCGGCACACGCGGCGGAGGCGGGGGCGGGGGTGGCGGCGCGGATCGCGTCGTCGAACACCGCGACCGCGGCCGGATCACGCAGCAGCAGCTTCGCGGTGAGGGTGCCGTCGCGGCGCTTGCGGTAGTGCAACTCGTTGCCCGACGGGTCGTCGTCGATCGGGGCGGCGCCGTCGGGGTCGAGCCGGTCGGCGATCACCTTCGCCGCGGTCGCCANCCGCCGCGGCGACAACATNNNNGCCANCCCGGCGAGTTGTTCCTCGGCGGTGTCACCCACCGCCGGCGCCAACCCCGCCACCGTCCGGATGCGGTGCATGGTCTTGCGGATGATCTCCACGTGCCCGTCGCC
>NZ_KB903221.1 GCF_000379625.1 Actinomycetospora chiangmaiensis DSM 45062
CGCGGCAGGTAGGGGGAGTCCTCGGTGAACGCCTCGTCGGCGTCCAGGGAGAGGTCGCCGTAGACCTCGCAGGTCGAGATGTGGTGGAACCGCGAGACCCCGACCCGGCGGACGGCCTCGAGCAGTCCCTGGGTGCCGGTGACGTTGGTGGCGAAGAAGTCGCCGGGGCGCAGGATCGCCAGCGAGTTGTGCGACTCGGCGGCGAAGTTGACCACCACGTCNACNGAGTAGGCGCGCAGCAGGTGCGCGACCAGGTCGGTGTTGCCGATCGAGCCGTGCACGAACTCCACNCCGTCGAGCAGCTCGCCGTCCGGGCCGTTCAGCGACTCCCGCACCCCGGCGTAGGTCAGGGCGTCGAGGGCGACGATCCGGTCACCCGGGTGGACGGACCGCCAGTAGCGGACGAAGTTCGACCCGATGAAACCGGCAGCACCGGTAACGAGGATAGTTGCCATTCCGCCCCCAAACTGTTGCTGCAATTGCCATCAAGCTTCGTAGCGACAAAGAGCTACATTCCCGAATCTCGCTTTCGAGGCGTCGGACGCGGCGATTCGTTCCTTATCGTCTCCGTTAACGGCTCGTCTCCGGACGGTGATCGTCGTGGGCCGTAAGCGACATACGAGCCGTAGTAGCCTCTGCCTGAAGACGGAACCACCGAGAAAACGCATCCCAACAGCTTTCCGCCAACGCCAGAGACGGAATTTACACTTCTAATCAGGTCAGACGACCGAACAACCCCAAAACGCGCGACCAGTATCACGCCATCGAGGCGAGGGGACAAAGCAGCCGCGTCAGTCACAGCACGCAAGGGCGGGCTATCAATTAAAATATAGTCATACTGACTCTTCAGCTTATCAATAGTAAGACTCATCTGATTAGAGGCCAAGAGTTCACTCGGATTGGGAGGTACCGGGCCGCTGCCGAGGACATCGACCCGCCTGCCCCACTTCTGAATGGCTTGCGACAACGGTATCCGGTTTGCAAGCACAGACGTAAGGCCGACACTGCTGTCTAGGCTGAAGCGCTCGGCGAGCTGCGGACGCCTCAAGTCTCCGTCGACAACGAGAACTCGCGCTCCCGAGTCCGAGATCGATATCGCCAAATTTGAAATCGTCGTAGTTTTACCTTCGCCAGGTAAAGAGCTCGTCACGACAAAAACACGACTACTTGCGTCAATGTTCGCAAACTGAAGATTCGTTCGGAGCTGGCGAAACTCCTCGGCTTGGGAGGAATGTGGCAGGCTGTCGACAACCAGGGGCGTCCGCTCCAAGTCGTCGTTCTTCGAGATCGAAGCCATTAAAGGCAATCCAGTGAGGCGAGTTAGCTCGCTCGTAGATCGGACCCTCGTGTCTCGCCTATTGAGCACTACCACTAAAACAGCCGTTGCGACGAGAGCTAGAGCAATCGCTAGTGAGAAATTGAGCTTGACATTAGGCGTTTCGGGAGACTCTGGTACAGGTGCTTCCTGCACTTGCCGAACAACGATAGGAGACTGGGCATTCGGATCGGATGGGCGCTCTAAGTCAGACACTAAACGCGAGAGTGAATCCGCCGCCGCGTTGGCCATAGCCGCAGCGGTTGTAGGCGAAGAGTTTCGTGCAGACACTGTTAGAAGAACGGTATCGAGGTTGGCTGAGGCCGACAGATCCCCTTGAATCTCTGAAATTGGCTCCTGCGAGCCGATCGCAGCCTTAACATCCTGAGCGACACGAGTGGTGCTCGCCAACTCTGTGTACGACTTCACGCGCTCTTGGGACAGCAAACCGCCCTGATAAGCGGAGGTTAGATTCGCCGCGCTCGCTTGGGTGGACACGTAGAGATCCGCTGACGCCAGATAGGTCCTCGGTTGTACGAAAGAGATGATTGCAGCCAGCACTAGAAATACCGGAACCACGGGAAGAAGCTTTTTCCAATGAACCCGCACGGCACCGGCAAAGTCTTCCACAGTCATTCTGGACTTCCCTCCACTCTAGTAGACAGTAGCAAAACTACCAAGGCGACTAAACAAATGCGAGACATTGCTTGAAGCAAAGAGCCGCGTAAAAGAAAAGACTCGTAGGCTGCGAAGATTAGGGAGAAAAGCAAGCCTGATGGCACGTAACCTGAGTGTCCTGCATGCTGCCATTGGACGAAGGTCAGGTCAGCCCTTCTGACCAATAGCGCGAACGCAAGCAGCAAAAACCATGTGCCAAACCAGCCGAAGTCGACAAATCCCTCAGCCCATAGAGGAGAGTCCAGATTAAGGTTCGGGAAATTGGAATCGACAGCCAAAATGTAAGCGGTGTTGTTGGGCTTGCTCTCCCATACAGACCTAGGTAGCCAGAAAAGCGCCGCGCCGGACAGTTGCTTCCCCTCCAACGTTCCGTGGCGGTCGACGTATCGCACAGTGGCGCCGACGTCTGTGAAAGAACCGTAATCTGTCTTGCCCAAGTAGAAATCGACCGGTCTCGCTCCGATACCAACCGTAGCTGCCGCCCCACCCACCTGATCGTATCGAAACGCATCGAGGTATGGAAACGCGATCAGACCTACCACCACAAATGCTACAACCAATCCCGCTAAACCTCTCGAACTCCACAAACTGGTCCAGCTGAGCACGATAGCGAGTAGAATAGTGAGTATCCAGAACCGGGGGGTAGATATTGGATTATTTAAAATCAGATTTACAACTACAAGCCCGGCGAATAGCGCAATGAAGTCAATTCGGTTTCGAGAGGTCGGCTTGACCTTCCAGATCCAAAGAATTGCCAAGAGGCTGACCGCTGGCATCACGCCAGCAACCGCGAGTAGCGTTCCGCCTGCGGACGTATCGCCGCTCGAATACAGGTTCGATTGTGACAAAGAATTAGTAAGCGCTTCTCGGCTGCTAAAAAGGGTTCCAAGTCCGCCAAGAAGGCTGACAAGAAGCGGGGTGAAAAGAAGTGTAAGAACCGCTAAGATCTTAACTCGCGTCTCAGAAATGGCCATCGGTCGCAGGGGTTTCCTATCAGCTCGAAACCTGCTAAACCCGAAGTAGATGCCGATATCAAAAGCAACGAAACCAACCAGCAGGACTCCGCTCGCGGTAAGCTGCTGATCCTGAGAAAAGCTCGTAAACAACGGATTTCTCACGGAAAGAACTTGAGCGAGTCCTGCTACGCCAAGCCAAACATAGCTAAAGGACCAGAACAGCAACTCTGACCAACGGGGCTGGCCCGCGCCCACGACCATACAAATTCTGATTGAGCAGTAAACTACCACGAGGGATTGGAGGGCAACGGGTGCCGCGAAGGCTGAGCCGAGTCCTAGGGGGAGGACGACCAGCCATAGGGGAATTGCTAGCAAAAACGTTAGTAGAATGAGTCCCTGCGCGATCTTGTGGTTTTCTGAGCGAAACTGACGCTGAATAAGCGTACTCGCACAGACCTGGATCTCGTGTGATGAGTCAGTTGCGCTCATTTGCACTTCAAGAACCTGCGCTTTCTTCGACGTAGCTCGTGAAGGTCGATCTCCTATAGGCTAGAACGAAGGAGCCGGCCAATACGACGTAAGCGCCCATCAAAGACCATGCCACGGTGTTCGCGTCGCCGTAGATTGACGCTAATAGCACGCTCCCTAACGTGCATAGAGTTCCGAGCAATTGCGCTTTGAAGATCGGGGCGCCGAAGCGGCCAGCCCGGAGCGCCGCCACAGGAGAAATGTAGACGCATAGCAGCGCAGCCTGAATGGCGACCGGAGGAACCAGGCTATTGAATTCCTCGTACTGAGGAAAGAGGGAGGTGATGAGAAATATCCCGAGTGGAACAAGCAGTACAAGGACGAGCCCTGCGGCACAGCCAAGTCTCGTCAGCCTGCTGACGAGCGAGGAGAATTGTGCATACTCACGTGCTGTTAACTTCCTTGTGAGCGTCGGCACCAGAACGCTCGTGAGTGCAGTCAGGACAGTCTGGATTGGTTGCAGAATAAGAAGTTGGATTACTCGGATACCTGCTACCGCTGCTGGAGAGAGAAAAGCACCGACAACAAAGACAACGAGCTGACTCTGACACTGCCCCAAGAGCGTCGCGGATGAAAACCACCCACTGAAATGACGCGTCTGCCTAAACCAGATCAGGGGGTTCGTAGCAGAGAACAATCCGTGGGCCTGGATGAGAATCACGATTGTGGCGACGCCTAGTCCTGCCGCCCAAGACCCGAAGACTGTATAGAAGTTGATGGGTCCCACTGCGACAATACCTGTAATTAGCAGACACTGGACTAAAAGCCATGTGCCATCCGACTTCAGGGCTACACCAATATCGCCGCGTGCGATCATGATGTACCTGCACGCGTCTTGGAAAGTCAAAAGTGGCATACAAAGGGCGAAAGCCGCCAGCCCGTCAAAAATCTTTAGTGGGAACAGAGAAAGCCCGAACAGAACCGAAGCACTTAACATTCCGAGGGCGATGGAACAACTTATCGCGGTTCCAGCCGCTTGGATCGCCCTTGCCGGCTGCAAGCTAGGGAGATACGTCAAAGCCACGTCTCCTACAATTCCACGTCCTACACTCCCTACTATAGCGGTCGCGGCTAGGCCAGCAGCGAACAGTCCGAATTCATCTCGACTCAAGACGGCTGCTGCCGCTAGACCGATTACGAAAGAGGTCCCGGAGCTGACTATCTGATCTACAACTCCGACCGAGATGCGGCGCTGCACGTTCACTTATTCTGCTACTTCTTCTGCATGAAAATGAACCGCATGGTCTTCGCCTCACGCGGAAGCATTCGGTTCAGCGCACGAAGCGAATTCCAGGCAAGACGGCTTCTCCCAACATAATGCGGCTCGCTGTCATATGTATAGCTAAAATTGTTAAACATCGACGCTGGGAAAACACTGTAAATTTGTTTTCGCGTATTGATCCGGTACGCCGTCGGGAACGTGTCTATCTCCTGCTTGTGCGGTTGCACCTTCCTCAGAACCCAATTATGCAGCGCGTTAGGTACGAGGTTGGTCGGCAGCCCGATATAACCCCAAAGATTTGGCGTCCGAGCACAAATCCAACCACCAGGCTTAAGAACGCGATGTAACTCCCTACTCGCGCGCACTGCATCTGTAATATGTTCAAAAGTGAAGTCAGATACAATAACGTCGAAGGTGTTGTCCTCGAAAGGAAGCGAGTTATCTCCCTTTAGGACGACCGACTCGGTCACCGTGTTGTTCTTCAAAACAGCTTCATCAATGTCCGCCCCGACTACTCGGGAGGCAATGTCTCGTAAGTCTTGCATCTGCCGCCGAGTGGGAACTGGATCTTCAGAGCTTTTACCTCTTCCCGCCCCGAAGTTCAGTACAACGGCACCAACAGGGCAGACGGCTCGCACCCGAAGATAAAACTCTACGGTGCCGTCACACCTCGTGTATCCGCCAGCCCCAACTTCTGGATAAGAACTTTCGATCATCTGGCGAAGCGACATCAAAACCTTCTCCTTCTCTACTGTCAATCAAGCGCAACAGCCCCCCGCGAGAAAGCGATAGTAAGATATCAGACTGACGACGGGCGTGACAACGACAACCCTAGTACGCGCCCCTTCCGCGAGTCACAGCGCCCACGGTCTTCCACAAGATGTTGATGTCGAGCGCCGGTGACCAGTTCTCGACGTAGCGCAGGTCAAGCCGGACGGACTCCTCCCACGTGAGGTCCGAGCGGCCGCTCACCTGCCAAAGGCCGGTCATGCCGGGGCGAACCAGCAGCTTGCGACGCGCGTCGGTCTCGTATTCCGCGACTTCGCGGGCGAGCGGCGGACGGGGCCCGACCAGGGACATCGAGCCGCCGAGCACGTTGAACAGCTGCGGGAGCTCGTCGAGCGAGAGGCGGCGCAGCGTTGAGCCGACGTTGGTGATGCGCGGGTCGCGCTTCATCTTGAAGAGCGGGCCGGCCGCCTCGTTGCTGGCGGCGAGCTGGGCGACCATCTGGTCGGCGTCGACGACCATCGAGCGGAACTTGACCATCCGGAAGTGCCGGCCGCTCAGTCCGACGCGCTCCTGGCGGTAGAACACCGGGCCGCCGTCGCGCTTGATGAGCACCGCGATCGTCAGGAAGACCGGCGCGAGCAGGAACAGGAGAGCCGCGGCGCCGAGGCGGTCGGCGCCGGCCTTCACCGCACGGGTGACGCCGTCGAAGCGGGGCTCGGTGAGGCGCAGCATCGGGAGGCCGTCGACCGGGGCGACGTGCAGGCGCGGGCCGCCGATCTCCATGAGGCCCGGGTCGACCACCAGGTCGACGCCGGTGCCCTCGAGCTCCCACGCGAGCGCCTGCAGACGCTTTGGGGTCCAGCCCGGCGTCGGCGCGACCGCGACAACATCGATGCCGAGCTCGGCGACCTGGCGGGCGACTCCGTCCAGGTCTCCCACCACTGGAATCCCCCTCACGGCTCCGCCGTCGGCAAGGCCTGTGGAGGTGCAGGCAGCGACCACAGCCCAGCCGTGGTGCGGGACCCGCAGGGTGCGGGCGACGAGGTCGGAGATGCCCTGCTCGGTGCCCACGACGAGGACCGAGGACATGCAGAGGTCCTCGCGGCGCGCCGTGTGCAGGACCCGGCGGATGAGGTACCGGCCGGCGAGCACCGCGAGCCCGGTGACCGGGAGGACCCCGATCACCCAGGGCCGGAGGCCGTCCGCCTTGAGCAGGTAGCCGAGGAGGGCCAGTACCAGCGAGGCACCGACGAAGGCGCGGACGAGGCGGTTGAACTCCTCGGCGCCCTGGCCAACAGTCTGCGGGTCCCAGCAGCGCATGGCGGCCATGAGCGTCAGGGCGATGCCCGCACCGATGCAGCTGGACACGGCGGCGGGCTCGGCGTCCCAGGAACGGGTGCCGACGCCCAATGCGGTCGCGACCGCAGCTGCACCGAGGACGATACCGAGGTCGGCAGCGAGGACTGCCCGCAGCAGGATCGTGCGCCAGGTGCGAGTGCGAGCCGGTCCCCCGGCCGGTGCGCCCCGCGGGGACCGCGGAGCCTGGATGTCGGCCTGCTGCCGGCTCCCCGCGGTCCCGATGTCCGTGCTCACTTCGAGTGACCCCCCATGGTCACAGGCGGCGAGATCGTGACCTGCGGCCGGGGCTCCCCTTCGATCCCCAGCCGTCACGAGCACCGTCACCTGTTGGTGTGCGCTTGGCCCGGCTATCGCTGCAGACCGCTCGCCCTGTTACTCGTTTCGGACACTCTGTGCGGCGTGTCATCGCGACACGCCCAAAATTTCTGACGTCTTATCGCCTGAACGGACCCGTTAGAGTTGGTCACAGGCCGGATGATCGATACACAGCGTGGTGTCCCCCGACGACGCACACCGTGGCGGGATGAACTTTCGTTGACCTTTCGCTTGCGTCATGTTCGTGTGGACGAACACCCCGAACAGTGCACCCGCGATACAGAGACGCACCGGAGACGAAGATCGGGACCGATTATCTGAGGGATGGTGGCCTCGACCTGGGGGCGTCAGGTCTCCGGCCGGAAGGGGGAACGAGGAGTCCCGAGGCCGCGGCCGCTCGCCGGAGGCGCGAGCCGCGCTGTCCGTCGTCCGAGTAGGAGCGCGGTGAGGGCCTTCGGGATCGGCACTGTCGCTGAGCGCAGCCGACACCTCGCGGCGCAGGTCCTCGCCGTCCCGGTCCGCTTCCTCTCGGAGCGGCCTCAGTGCGGAGAGGGGTCCAGGAGGGGGAATTGCACGTCCGGGAGATGCGGAGCGTTCCTGATGTCCAGCGGGTGCGGGAGGTGCGCGACGGGGCGCGTGGAGGCCACGCGGTCCCGACGCAGGAACGTGGCCTCGATGACCCGTGGCACGCCGACCCCTCGTCGGGACACGACGCCGCCGTAGTTGTTGGCGTGGACGTGGACGAGGTGATGACCGGCGAGCAGACGGTCGAACACGGCCTGCAGCTGGCGCAGCGTCGCGCGCGCGAAGAGGCCGTCGAGCTCGTGGAACTCGACGATCATGATCCGGCACCGTGCGAGGTTGCGGTCGGAGATGTTGAGCAGCGCCGGGACCTCGAACCCCTCGATGTCCATCTGGAGCACGAGGTCACCCGACGGTGGAGCGCACCCGTCGATCCACGAGTCCATCGTCGTCGTCGACGGCCCGTCGACCACACCGATGTTCGTCGACCGGAAGTGCAGCAGCTCGTGCTCGACCGGAGAACGGGGCACGGTGCCGTCCGCGAGGAAGCACGGGACACCGCGCGCGGCCATGCCGAGCTCGAACGAAGCGCGGTTGTCGACGCCGGGTGAGAAGCAGGCGACGACGCCGTCGAGGTCGTCAGGCGCCAGGTAGCCGCCGTCGCCGTCGTCGCCGAGCCGGACCAGACGGAAACCGGCGTCGACGGGCCGGAGCCGGGCCATCAGCTCGCGCACCTGGGCCGGATCAGACGGCGGGCCCACGGAGATGCCCGCCGTGAGCATCGCGGTGGCGAAGGCCGGGCGGAGCCTCGCGCTCACGGTCTCCAGCAGGCTCACGGCGCCACTCCCCTCGTGCGGTTCGTCGTGTCGTCCGCCGGGCCCGACCCTCGCCCGACGCGTTCCCTCGCTCGCTCGATCGCCGCCTCCCGAACCTCGGGTGCCGTGCCCGATTTCGCCGAGATCATGAGAGCGACGTCGTCCGGCGCGATGGCGTCGGCGAGCGCGATCGCGTGCTCGAGGTCGAGGGGTGCCTCGTCCCAGTGCTCGCAACACCAGCGCGCGATCACCGGCGGGTGCGCCGAGCTCAGGTACGTCGCGAACACGCCATAGAGCGTGAACTCCGAGACGTGCCGGAGCCGTGCCAACGCGTCGAACCACGGTCGGCCGGACGTGGCCGTGACGCGGGCGGTCATGTCGCGGACGTCGGACACGCGCCAGGACGTCACGCTCGACACGTAGTCGGGCTTCGGCAGCGCGCCGTCGGCCGGCAGACCGAGCAGGGTGCGTGCGACGTCGTGCCAGATGACGTGGCGCGGGAGACCCTCGGTCACCCCGTCGGGTCGTACGACGAACCGGAGGTCCTCTGCCCCGGCCACGTCGGCGACGAAGACGCAGTCGGAGTCCACGAGCAGCACGTACTCGACGTCCAGCTGCAGGGTGACGGCGATCTTGAGGAGCTGTTGGAGGACCCAGCCACGGACCGGCCACCACGGTCGGCGCACGTCGACCAGCCAGTTGCGGCCCGGCACGGGCCGGTACCACCCGGGGACGAGCGATCGTTCGTCGATCACCTGGACACCGTCGAGGGTCGAGAACAGGTCGACGTCGGCCGACGGCACGATCACGAGGTGCGCGACATCGGCCGGGAGGTGCCGGGCCACCGAACGGTGCAGCTCACGGAACTGCTCGAAGTCGGGTCGGAACGACGGCGTCACGATCGCGAAGTCGCTCATCGCAGTCCCTCGTGATCGGGGACGGGACTTCCGAGAAGTGCTGCCTCGAAGCGTCCCGCGGATTCGTGCACCGCGTGGGCCCGCCCCACGACCAGAGCGCGGGAGGCGATGGCGGCGGCCCGGTCCGGGTCGTCGAGGAGTTCCAGCACCGCATCCGCCAATGCGGCCGCGTCGCCGGCGGGTCGCAGGAGGGCGGTGTCGCCGTCGACGGCGAAGTTGTCGACGCCACCGTTGCGGGTCGACACGACCGGCGTCCCGCAGGCCATGGCTTCCAGCGCCGGCAGCCCCCAGCCCTCGGCGTGCGAGGTGCAGAGGAAGACGGCTGCACGGTGGTAGAAGTCCGGCGCGAGCCGATCCTGCGGCACGCTCCGCGTGTACTCGACGCACGCCGGGAGCCCACGGGGACGCCGGCCCGGTCCGAAGGCGGACCACCGCACGTCCGCTCGGCACTCGCCGACCCGCCGGACGACGTCGGCCGCGACCTCGAGCCCCTTGACCGGGACGTCGCCGGCCAGGAAGGTCACCCGCCGCGGCCGCTGCGCGGTCGCGGGTCCCGGGGGGAACAGGGGGAGGTCGACCCCGTTCGTCACGATCGAGACGTCACCGGGAGCCACCCCGAAGGCGACGAGGCGGTCGCGGAGCCTTGGCGCGACGGCGATCTTCGGGCAGGGCAGGTGGTAGATCGCCTCGACCTCGTCCGGCGGCCCCAGCGTCGTCTCGTCGGCCTGGACGAAGTGCACGACGCGCTGCCGCGCGGAGACGCGCCCGAGTGTCGGCCGCACGGTCGTCCAGAACGTCGGGACGACGACGTCGGCGTCGACCAGGTCGAGATCCGCAGCGCTGCGGACGCGCTCGAGGCGGACCTCGGGATGGAGCCGGGTCCAGCGGATCCGCGACCGCAGCCCCCCGCTCGCCACGTTCCGCACGAGCCGGCGCCCCGCCTCGAGCGCCGATGGCCGGGGCTCGACGTGCCAGACCCTGACCTCGTGGCCGCGTGCCGCGAGCGCGCTCGCGTACTGGTAGACGACCAGCGCCCCGCCGCTGGGGGTCCGGGGGAAGGTCCCGAGAACCATGTCGATCCGCACGCTCAGGTCCCCCGCTCCTCGGCGGCGCCGACCCGCGAGGTCCGGTCGCTGGCCCATGTCGGTCCCGACCGTCGTCGCAGCCGGGCTCGGACGACGAAGCCCGCGTACACCAGCGCGTCGACCGCTCCACGCGGGCCGGACCGCGCCACCGCGAAGAGATCGCGGACCGTCCTCCGGGTGGTGTGACCGGTCCGCAACTCCTCCTGCCCGCGGTAGACACGGCCGAGCACCGCGAGCAGCGCCCCGGCGGTGCGCGGCACCCGGACGCGAGCCGGAGCGCAGTCGACGACGACGATCTCGTCACGGGCGAACAGACCGTCGACGAACAGGTCGTCACCGACGAGGTCGGGGAACTCGGCGAAGCGCGACCGTCCCCGGACGGACAGGCCGTACACCCCGGCTCCCCAGAGCGCGCTGTTCAGCGACGGCATGGCCTGGCGCGCCCGGAAGTAGGCCGCGACCGGCCAGGAGGTGCCCTCGAGGTCGTACACGAACGGCGGCCGACCCGCCGGCCTGGGGCCGCTCCGCAACGCGCGCAATGTGGCGACGACGGCGGTGTGGGGAACCTCGATGTCGGCGTCGAGGTAGAGGCGGGGAAAGGAGGACACCCATGCGTCTCCCGCGCGGAGCGCCAGGACCTTCGACCCGATGTCGAGCTCCACGACCTGCACTCCGTCGTGACGCCGCGCCTCGGCGGCGGTGTCGTCGGTGCAGCCGTTGCAGACCACGACGACGTCGATGTCCCCGGCCCGCACGGCCGGGGCCAGGCCCGTCAACGTCCGGCCGATCACCGACGCCTCGTTGTGCGCCGGGATCACCACCGACCCTAGGGACACGGCGCGACCTGCCCGATCGGTCCGGGTCGGGCTCCCCGGAGCTCGTGCTGCACGACGGTCCAGTACCTCCACGGGCGGAGGACGAAGCGCAGACGGGCGAGTCCGCCGGGTCGACCGACCCGCAGGACGTGGCCGATCACGAGAGCGAGCCACGTCGCCGCGGCGGCCAGCGGACCCCGGTGTTTGCGCGCGTACCGGATCCGGCTGAGGGCGAGCAGCCCGTCGAGGGCCGGCGAGCTCCCCGAGCCGCCGCCCGAATGCGTCGCGGCGGCCGTCGGCACCACGCGGACCGACCACCCGGCGTCGCGGGCCCGGCGACAGAAGTCGGTCTCCTCCGAGTACAGGAAGAAGGACTCGTCGTCCCAGGGCCCCACCGCCGCCGCGCATGGCGCGGAGACCGCGAGGGCGGCACCCGTCGCCCAGTCCACCGACCCCGCGGTCTCGTAGCGCGCGCGGTCGTACACGATCTCGCCCCAGCCCGCCGGCCGTCGCTGCCATCGCGCCCCGAGCACCGCGTCGCCCAGCACCGCGGTGACCCGCGGCTCGCGCCGCAACGACGGGCTGACGTGCCCGTCGTCGCCGTAGAGGATCGGGACGGCGACCCCGGTCTCAGGGGATTCCGCCAGCACCGTGTGGAGCTCGCTCAGCATCGTGGGCGCCACCCGGAGGTCGGGGTTGAGGATGGCCACGACCTTGCAGGGGGGCGAGGCCGCCACGCCCAGGTTGACCGCGTGCGCGTATCCGGAGTTCTGGTCGTGGGCGACCAGAGTGACGTCGCCGTGGGCGGCGACCACTGCCACGGTGTCGTCCGTCGACGCGTTGTCCACGACGGTCACGGCGACCCGCAGTTCACCGGTCGCCGCTCTGAGGCTCTCGATCAGACCACCGACCGCCGATGCGCTGCGGAAGGTCACGATCACCACGGCGACGTCGACCGTCTGGGCGTCGCGGCTGAAGTGGGCGCCGTCAGACACGTGTGCCCACCCGCCACGGGCGGCGCCGCAGGAACACCGTCCTCGGGAGGTCCGCGCCATGCACCCGGGCGAGCGCTCCCGCCATGCCGACGAGGAGGAACGAGAGGGTGTTCACCGAGGCGAAGGAGCCGAAGTCGAAGGTCGCCGACGTCAGGATCACGACGACGAGCCCCGCTGCGCCGGCGAGCGGAAGGCTCTGGCCCCGGTCGGGGTCGCGGAAGTGCAGTCGCAGCAGCTGCCACGCCGCGGTGACGAACACCGCGAGCCGCACGGCCAGACCGACGACCCCGGTCTCCACCAGCGTGAGCAGGTACTGGTTGTCGAAGATCTGGTGCACCGGGGCGTACCAGGTGCCGGGACCGTGCCCGAGGATCGGGCTCCGCACGAACTGCGCGGCGAGGACGGTGTAGTCCCCGGTCCGTGCCCCGACGCTCGGGTCGGTCGACGCCGAGGCGAAGAAGGTGACGAGGGCCTCGACCACCTGAGGCACGGCCATCCAGAGCACCCCGAGCCCGGCGAGTACGACGGCGGTCGCGCGCACCCGCTGGGCCGGCGTTGCACCGACGAGCAGCACGCATCCCACCGCGACGAGCGCGATGATCGCCGATCGGCTGATGGAGAAGACCGCCCCCACCACGAGGACCGTCGCGCAGCTCCAGTAGACGGCCCGCCGCGAGCGCACGCGGTGCCGACTCGCGAGATGGACGGCGAACGGCAACGCCATGCCGCACAGAACGCCGAACTCGATGGGGTGCCCGGTCGTCGACTGCGCGCGGGTCAACGACTGGCGGGTGGCCTGGGTCAGATCGGCGTAGCTCGTGGGGTGCAGGCCGGGGATGGACAGGTGCGAGACGAAGGTGATGCCGACCAGGCTCTCCACGATGCCCGCCACCGCGACCACGGCGGACGCCACGACGAAGGCACGCGCGATGTGCGCGAGCCCGACCTGGCCGCGCACGACGTCGATGACGAACAGGCACGAACCGATCACGGTGAGGACGAGCACGGTCGTGTGGACCGAGTTCTTGACCTCGCCCTCGGTCAGGTAGCCGTACATCCCGGCGACGAAGGAGAGGGCGACGGACCCGACGAGGAGGAAGACGGCTGTCCGCACCGGGGTCCGCCCCTTGGCCACGGGCAGGTTGCGGCCCAGGTGCAGGCACACCCAGAGAAAGGCGAGGAGCCCCGTCAGCAGACTGGCCGGTGTGACGCCGAGGCCGGGCACGATCTGGTCCGAGGGCAGCAGCAACGTCAGGACCACCAGGGCGCACACGAGGTCGGCGCCGTCGAGGTCACCGATGGAGCGTCGATACCGCGTGGCTCGCGGGACGAGGGCCGGCCGCGCGCCCGTGTCGGCCGTCATCGGCGGCCCACACGGGACGCCGCGCGGTCGCTCGGGGTAGTTCCCTCGAATCGCGGCGGGCCCATGGTCTCCGTCTGGGCGTCCAGGCCCCCGGGCGGCGTGCGGGGGGTGGGGCTCGGACGCGCCGGGCTCGACGGGCTCGTCGCGGCGCGGCGTCGTCGCGTCGCTCGCCGATCCAGGAGGTCGACCAGGACGACACTGAGGACCAGGCACACGAGAGCAGCGACCACACCGGCGAGGTAGCGGTTGCCCTGCTGCTCGACCGGCGGGGTCGGGTCGACCACGTCCACGACGGACAGGAAGGTCACCTGCGGCGCCCGCAACGCCACCTGACGGTTGAGGAGGTCGGCCCGGATGAACTGGACCACGGCCTGGGAGGTGTCGAGCGCCGTCTGCTCGGACGGACCGGTGGCGTCGACGTAGATGAAAGGCCCTGACGACGGCACCTCGGGGTTGGTGCTGCCGTCGGAGACCGTGTAGGTCGACCCCTTCGTCGCGGTGCCGATCTGGGCCTGCGCCACGGGGGACCCGGCGGAGGCGATGAGGATCGCCGCCGCCACGTTCTGTCCGCCCTGGAAGTTGAACAGCGGATTCGTGATGTCGTTGCCGGTCCGCGGGTCGGCCGAGATACGGCCACCGTTGTCCGGCGTCGTCACGACGAGGATGGCCCGCGACTGGTACTGCGCGGGGAACGTCGCGAAGGCTGCCACGAAGGCGCCTGCGAGGACGAGGAGGACCGCAACGGCCAGGTACCAGCGGGTCCGGAGCAGGTGCAGAACCCTACGGATGTTCATCGGACGGTCCCCCGATCGTCGTCGCTGTCCGCCCATCCGATCATCGGTCGCCCCACGCGTACAGGCCCGGACGGCGGACCCGCACCTCCCCGATCGAGGGCGGCTCCGTCGACCCGGGCGAAGGCGATCAGCACCGCGATCAGGAACGCTGCGAGTGCGCCGGCCAGCGACGTGCCCGTGGAGGTCAGCAGGCCGACGCGGGCCACGGTCGGCGGCGAGACGGTCTGCAACGTCATGGCGGTGGTGTCCCGGACCCCGACCTCCTGCTGGAAGGCCGCCAGCCGCACACGGAGCCGGTCGGCCTGGGCCGCGACCGCACGGCGGAGGTCGTCCGCCGCGGCGCCGGTCGCCGTGATGGCGATGAAGGGGCTCGGCGGCGGCAGGAACTGCTGGGTCAGTCCGCTGTTGACGGTGACGGGCGAACCGGGTGAAAGATCGCGGGTGGCGTCGGCCACGAGGAGCTGCGCGACGTCCGCCAGGCTGCCGTCGTCGCGCGTGAGCGGGTTGGTGATGTGCGCGCCCTCGAACGGCCGCTCGGGCTCGGCCGGCAACAGGCCGGGTGCCGTCACGACCAGCGTCGCCGTCGCCTGGTACTGGCGCGCGGCTGTCGCGAGAACGATCGACCCCATCGCGACGGCCACGATCAGACCGACCGCCAGGATGACCCGCTGGTCGCGGATCACGTCACGCAGCAGACGGATCGTCATCGGCGCACCACCGTGCGGGCGCTCGGCAGCCTGGCGGCGAAGGCCTGCCGGTCGTCCCTGGTGAGGCCGAATGCGCCGTACACCACGGCGACCGTCGCAGCCGTGAGCAGGAGGGCCGGCACAGGACCCCAGCCCGCGGCGATTCGAGCGACCAGCAGGCCCAGGGCCACCGCCGCGGCGATTCCCAGGGCGGGGCGGAGGAGCGCCGGGAACAGTCCGCTCAGGTCGATGTCGGCGCGGCGGAGGACCACGAGCAGTACCGGGAGAGCCACCAGGCATCCGGCGATCACCTGGGCGACGGCCGCGCCGTCGATACCGGCCCACCGCGTCCCGAGGATCAGCGCCGGGAGCAGCGCGGCGAGCCAGCACAGATTGGCCACGACCGGGAGCCGGGTGCGCCCCTGGGCGACGAGGAGCTCCGTCGCGGTCTGGGCGACCATGCGCGGGAGGATGTACACCGCGAGCCACGCCAGAGCCCCCGCCGCGGGGAGCCAACGCTCGCCGTAGGCCACGCGGACCACGTCGGGCGCGCAGACCGCGAGGACCGCCGCGGTGGGCAGGAGGACCTTCGCCAGGAGCACGATGGCCCGCCGGGCGGCTTCCGAGAGCACCGCCGACCCCTCCTCGGCGAGTCGTGCGAAGCCCGCGAGCGTCACCGTGCCGAGGGCCGCGCCCAAGACGCCCGGAATCCACCCCGAGATGTTGAAGGCGAGGGTGTAGAAACCGAGGCTCGTGGCATCGAGCGTCCGGCTGATCACCAGGTAGTCGACGTTGAGGAGGACTGCCTGCACCGCGAGTCCCGAGGCGAGCGGGATGCCGAAAAGGACGAGTCGCCGGGCGATGCCCCGGTCGAACCCGGGGCGGAAGGACACCCGCGCGAGCACGGTGACGAGCACGAACCGCACCACGGCATCGGCAGCCATGCCGAGGGCGAAGCTCATGGCTCCCCCGCCCGCGAGGGCGACGGGAACGGCCACCGCGGCCTGTGCGGCGACGCCCGCGAGCGAGGCCCCCATGAACTCGCGTTGTCTGAACTCCCGCCACATGGAGGCGGTGCTGACAGCCATCAGCCCGTCGAGCAGCACCGCGAGCGCGAGCACCCGGAGCACGGGGGTCGCGGCGGGATTCTCGGAGAACCGCGCCAACCCCGGGCTCGCGAGAAGCATCAGCCCCGTGATCACACCTGTCGTCAGGAAGGTCAGTGTTCGGGCCGTCGGGACGATCGCTGCAAAGGGCCCGCGCCATTGCACCAACGCCGACGTCACGCCGACGTCGTTGCAGATGATGGCAAATTGGAGGTACGTCAGGCCGATCGCGTAGGTCCCGAAGTCGGCCGGGTCCAGGATGCGGGCCATCGCCAGGCTCGTCGCGAAGGTCGCGAGGCGCAGGACGGCGTTGCCGAGCAGGCTCCACGTCAACCCCTGGCGGACACCGCTGCGGACCTCGTCGAGGTCGGTGCGATCGTCGTCGGCGGCCGTGGTCCGCTGATCCTGGTTCACGGTTGGATCCGGTAGACGTGGTAGCTCGACTCCTGGGCGAACGTGTCGGTGAAGGAGTCGGCACCGGTCCGCGTGATGCTGCGGTTCTCGTAGGGCGCGCTGATACGCCAGCCACGCATCGTGCTCGGCAGGTGGAACGTGCGCGAGCCCGGCCCCGTGGTCGGATCGATCATGGCGATGAGGAGGACGGCGCCGTCCGCGGTCCGCACCGTGGCATCGATGCCGGGTCCGAGTGACATCGCCCGAGCCGGGACGTTCAAGGCGGGCGCCATGTCCTGCAACTGCCGATCGACCGTGCGTACCGCGGTCTGCATGGCTGGATCACAGTCCCGGAGACCGTGCTCGGCGCGGCACGAGCCGCCGAAATTGTGGTCGAAGTAGACGACTCCCCTGGCGCCGTGGATCACGGAGGACATGACGGCGCCGGCCATCTGCTCGGGCCGGATCGTCGCCCACCCGTCGCCGGGAGCGCCGGTCTCCACGACGGCGAGGATCGGCTGCTCCCGCCCGTCGGTCCGGTCGAGCGCGCGCTCGCGGTCGATGAGCGCGCCGTAGTTGCCGGCGCGGCGGCACTGGTCCCGGGGCAGGCCGCGGGAGTTCGCCGCCTCGTCGCACACGGCCGGATCCGTGTACCAGTACACATCGGTCGACACGACATCGGTGAAGCCGTTGACGAACGCCGCCGCCTCCTGATCGGTCTCCCAGTACGCGACGCCCTTGCCGTAGTTCGCCCACTGCACGGCCCCCGGCGTGGCCCCGGCCTGCTTCTTCGAGGCGGCGAGGGCGCTGTACCCACACTTCTGCCCGGACTGGAGACACGGTTGCACGGCTTGGACGCCGCCCGGACCGACGGGAGCGTTCCCCGGACCGCCGCGCATGTCGAGCTCGTCGCCCAGGAAGGAGCCGGCGAGCCCCGGGACGCGGCGACCGAACGGCGCGCCGAGGACGGCCGAGAAGCCGGAGCCGTCGAGGAGAGCCGTGTTGCTGTTGTCGGTGAGCGTGTAGTACGTGTTCAGGCCGAGCGCTCGGTCGTGATCGAGAGCGGCCCGACTACGGACCGAGCTCAGGAAGGTACCGACCGGGAAGAAGGTGGAGCGGGACCATCCGGCCTTCGCCGTCGTCGGGAAGCGGTCGTAGTACCGACTGTCGAGCTGGGGGATCTCGGGGAAGGCCGCAAGGGCGGCCCGGACCGTTGCTGTCGTCTGCGTCTCGGCGCTCGAGGTGCTGCATGCGGCCACCGCCAGCACCACGAGGGCCGCTGCGGCGAGGCGCATCGACATGGGCCGCGCCCACGCGACGAGCCGACGTGCGTTCGTGAAGCGGCACCGCCCGGTCGCCACTGCCCGCTCCCCCGTCCGCCTGTCGCGGAGCCACGGTGCCGGGCCAGACCAGGCGCCCGACCGCTGCCCCCCTCGGCATCGGCTCCGCCGGGCGACATGGTGGCACAGGAGGCGGCCGCCCGGGGTCGGGCGGGGGCTCGGTCGGCTCAGCAAGCGCGATCGTCCGACGGGACGACGCAGACCCCGCACCTGCGGGTCGCGCCCTCGGACCGCCCGCCCGCCGAGCCCGACGGGTGTGCCCGCACGGAGGGCGCGACGCCGACGCGGGCAGCCGCGTAACCGCCCACGACCACCGGGAACTGTGCGAGGAAGCCGATGTCGCGCACGAGGTAGCGACGCCACAGGCGCGGGAACTCCGTGGACAGCCGCCAGAGGGCCTCGGTGCCCGACCGCTGACAGATCTTCGGGGCGCGCGCTGCGGCTCCGGAGAGGAAGTCGATCGTGCCGCCGGCACCGACGAGCACGCAGCCCGGAAAACGGTGCTTGTGCTCGTCGATCCACATCTCCTGACGGGGCGCGCCGAGACAGACGATGACGATGTCCGGCCGGAACTCCGCGAGATCGCTCACGAGCTGTCGGTCATCGTCGTCCCCGATCGAGAAACCCATGGCCGGGCTGGCGGTGAACACCCGACCGAGCCTGGGGTGCGATACGGCCAGGCGCCGGGCCGCCTCCTCCACCCGGCCATCTGCACCCCCGACCAGCGCCACCCGGAGACCCTGCTCCGCGGCGAGGTCGATGAGGTCGGAGGTGAGGTCGACGCCGGTCACCCGCCTCGCGCTCCTCGTCCCCGTGATGCGGGACAGCAGCGCGAGCGGAGCACCGTCGATCGTCCGCACCTCGGCGCGCGAGTACGCCGCGGCGAACCGGGCGTCCTTCTTCATCAACATCAGGTGGTCGACGTTGCAGGTGAAGACGGCCGTGCCGGCGGGCCGTCGACGCGCTCGGCTCAGGATCGATTCCGCTGCATGCCGAACGGACGCGAAGACGTCGAGGTCGACGTCGAACAGGTGATGCCGAAGGTTCTCGGCGACGGCCGGAGCCGGATGCCTGTTCTCGAAAGGCTCCGGCAGCCGCGGGGCCGCAACGAAAGGCACGGTGTCGAGTGGATCGACGATCGCGATCTCAGCGGGTGCTCCCAACGATGACACCATCGCGGATCAGACCCCGCGTCCGGTCGGCGTCGACTGGGCGCTGTACGCACCTCGACTGATGAATCCGACCCAGCATTCAATACACACGTTCGCGCTCCCCCCGGCCGTGACAAAACGTGACGCCTGCCTGCCGGAACGGCCTCCCCGCCGTCCCGACAACCCCCAGCAACAGCGTCCCAACCTAGCGACGCCGACATGGACTCCATCGTGTCAGGGAGAGCTTTCTGTTAGCACGTCTCGCCTTCGTCTTCGGCGTGTCGTCGCAACACGCCGTACGACTTATGATGCAGTGTCGCGTATCACCACTCGTTCGAGGTTCGTCATTGTTCGGACGAAAACCGTCCGTGTTCGACCCGTCGCTCCCCCACCTCGAGGACCGACATCGATATGTCTGAGGCCCTCTTGACCATTAGCTCATTCAAGCTAACGGTCCGGCCAACCTTGATCACTCACCGCGAGATGCCGCTGACGCAACGACGTTCCGCGTACCGGACGCAGGCGGGCGTGTAACAGAACTGGGTCGCCCCTTGCCCTTACTCGATCCAGCGATACGGTTCGCGTGCAATGTGGGGGACGAAGCGGACCGGCGCGCCGAAATTCGCGTGTGCCTTCGCCGATCGTCGGCGGGACCCGGCGCGCGGACATGTGCCGCTTCCGCGACCTGAGCACGTCGATCCGGGGGGATCATGGAAACTTGCTTCGGGCCGCTGCACGATGCTGTCGAAGGCCGCGCTCGACTCGTGCTGCTATCCCCGCACCTCGACGACGTCGTGCTCTCCTGCGGCTCCTTGATCGGAGAGCTCGCCGACCGCTGCGAGGTCTCCGTCGTGAGCGCCTTCAGCTCCGGCGGAGCCGCTCCTCACACACGAGCAGCGCGCCGGATACTGGCTTCCGCGGGCTATCGGGACGCCCACGCGTACTACCGAGACCGTCGAACCGAGGACGAGCGCGCCGTCCGCCACCTCGGCGCGCAGCCGAACCATCTGGGGTTCGCCGACGCGCCGTTCCGCCGCCGTGTGGTGCCACGGGGCCTCGGCCGGGCGGCCGCCTGCTTGCCCGAGCTCGTGCACCGGTATCCGACTGTGCGGTTCGACATCGCACGCGGTCGCCTGTGTGCCGGGGATCGGGACGTTCGGGTCGCCCTTGCATCTGCTCTCGAGCCCCACGTGGAGAACGCCGACATCGTGTTCCTGCCCCTGGCCATCGGGGGGCACCCGGATCACCGGCTGGTCCGTGACCTCGGGCTGAATCTCGCCGCGCCCGTGGTCTACTACTCGGACTTCCCCTACAACCTCACGCACCGTCCGGACGCGGAATTCCTCCGACACCAACGTTTGCGAAGTTGGTGCTACGACGGGCCCTCCTGGCGCAAGGTCGAGGCCGTGAGCTGTTATCGAAGCCAGTTCGACGGGCTGTTCCCGGCCGGGTCGATCCCGCGACTCCCTGAGACCTACTGGCTGACCGAGGCTGCTGCACACCTCGTGGTCACAGGCCCCGGCGACCACCACGCCCGCGGCGTCCGGTGATATCGCCCGCTTCACCAGGACTCGTCGAAGGTGCGTCCGAGGTGCTCAACGGTCGGAACGGTGGACTCTGCTGACGACGCCTGAATCCTGACTGTGAGACTGCTGGAGCCGGTCCCGAGCGGCCGTGATGGGCTGGCGGCGAGACGGCGGGCGTGACCCGAATTCTGACTGGCCCTGTGCCTTGGCGTGGGACTTGTCCGTCCGCTGTCCTCGACGCCGGCCCGGCCGGGAGTAGCTGGCTTGATCAGGAGCTTGACCGCCAGGTAGCAGCTGGCGTGTCCCGTCACAGTCCTGCCGATCTCCCGCACCGGACCGGAGCCACGTCCGTCCCCGGTAGAGGAGCACGCGGTTGTCCATGCTCGCAGAGCAGGTCGAGGTCGTCATCGGCGTCGACACCCACAAACACACCCACACCGCCGCGGTCGTCACCGCCGCGACCGGCGCGGTCCTCGCGCAGCTGACCGTGGCCACCGACCTCGAGGGCTACCAGCAGCTCCTGGAGCTCGCCGGGCAGCACAGCCCGCTGCGGGCGTGGGCGATGGAAGGCTCCGGTGGCTACGGCGCCGGGCTGGCCGCTCACCTCGCTGAGCGCGAGGAGTTGGTCGTCGAGCTCGACCGGCCCGCTCGCCCCACGCGCAAGGCGGGCGCGAAGTCCGACCCGATCGACGCCGCTCGCGCGGCCCGCGACGCGCTCGCCCGGGTCCACCTCGGCCAACCCCGCACCGGGCCGGAACGGGCGGCGCTGCAGGTCCTGCTGACCGCCAGGCGGGCAGCGGTCGCCGCGTCGGTCGATGGGCAGAGCCAGCTCCAGGCGATGATCGTGACCGCCCCCGAGCAGGTGCGGGCTCGGTTCTGGGGGCTGTCGACCCGCGCGATGCTCGCCGCAGCACTCAAACTGCGCCCTGCCTACTACGCCGCCGAGGTGCACGTCCACACCGCGATGACCACGCTCAAGGCCATCGCCCGCCGCGTCCAGACCCTCGACGACGAAGCCGCCGGGCACGAGAAGGCGATCAAGAAAATCGTGTCGGCCTGGCGACCGGACCTGCTCGCGCTGACCGGGGTCGGCCCGATCGTCGCCGCGACCGTGCTCGCCGCCTGGTCACACACCGGGCGCTGCCGCGACGACGCCGCGTTCGCGATGCTCGCCGGCACCGCCCCCATTCCCGCCTCCTCCGGCATGACGACACGCCACCGACTCAACCGCTCCGGCGACCGCCAACTCAACCGCGCGATCTACACCATCGTGATCACCCGGCTCCGGCTCGACCCCGCCACCCGCGCCTACGCCGAACGACGACGAGCCCAAGGCAAGACCGACCGCGAGATCCGCCGCTGTCTCAGCCGCTACGTCACCCGCCAGCTCTACCGCCAGCTCGAATCAACACCGACCCAGCCCCTTGACGCGTCATAGGAGCGTCCCCTCTGCTGGTCAATCCGGCGTCGTCGACCCAGTACCGCCCGGTGAGGTCGCCAGTCGCGGCGTGTAGTTCCCGCCAGTCTCGTTTCTGGTGACCGTTGATCTCGACCACGTCGTGGTCGATGTCGCTGACGGTCAAGGCAATGCGCGTGGCGGGGAGCGTATCGAAGAAGGGACCGCGGCTGGTGGCGTCACGATCGCTATCAGCCGATCCCAGGCTCGGTCGTCATCCAGCTCTCGGACACGTCTGCATGGCGCGGTGAGGGCGTCTTGGGAGCCGGCCGCGATCCGACGGCTACGGGCTTCATCTCGGCCGCGAACGATCTGCGCCGAGCCACCACGGTCCCCTGGCCGAGGGCGTGGTCGTCGAACCATGCCGACAATGCTGCCCAGCGCGCCGAACTCTTCTCGCACCACAGCACGAGGTCCGGAGTGACGAGCGCGCCTCCATCGACGGCCTTGATCAGCCTCGTCCACTCGAGTTGGAGCGCCGGGGGACGCGCTCGCTCGCAGCACAGGTGGTCGAGACCGGCGCCTCCGGCGCGAACGATCTCACCGAGCTGCTGCAGGCGCCGGTCTCCGTGGATCATCGCGGCCTTGAGCTTCTTTGCGATGGTGGTTGCGGGTCCGGCGTCGGGCGACAGGGCGCGCACCACGGTCAGCCCCATCATGCTCGACAGCTGACGGGCAAGGACGTCCTCGGAGTAGAGCGGATGCGGCTTGCGCTCGAGATCGATGGCCGTCGTCTCCGACCACTCGCTGATCGTGCGGGCGATCGAGTGCCTGGTCGCCCAGTCCCGGTGGTCGACCGCCAGGATTCCGGCGAGCCTCCAACCCTCGCGCTCGTCCTCCACCCATTGCCGAACTGCCGCAGGGCTCGGCGGCCGTGTTCGGACGGAAACTGCGCGACCGGTCCATAGCTCGGCCATCCGCTCGCCGGAATCGGCGATCAGCTCGTCCACGTGCTTGGCCTGCTGCCAGATGCCGAGGCGTGGGCCGCGTTGGTAGGCCCGTCCGACCGACCCGAAGGTCCGGGCCTCGAAGTCGCGGAACACGCGGAACCGGCGGAGCTGGTCGAGATCGGGGTCCTCGGTCAGCAGCCACGTCCGCTGCGAGGCCAGATAGCCGCTGTCCCAGCACTCGACGGCCTTGCCGAGCTCGTCGATTGCGAGTCGCGCGGCGGGGTTATCGCCGGGACGATCGCCCGGACGTCGCTCGGCCGCCTTGAAGATGTCAGGCGGAAACAGCAGCAGCGCGAACACGCATGCCGCGTTGTAGTGCTCGTGCCAGGAGCTCAGAGCGCCGGCGGACGGGAGAACGATCGACGCGACCAGCGCCTGCACGCCTGCGACCGCCGGAGGCCACTCGCCACCCGTAGCAAGCCCGCGGGACTCCTCCTGCCACGACGGCACCCGCAGCACCCGCCGCGGAGGCGCGGTCGGCGGCGGCGTCTTATCGCGACGCTCGGCGTGCACCATGGCCATCACGCGGCGGAGGTAGGCGGACAACAGGGCGAGCTCCAGCGACCGGCGGGGCAGTAGTTCCCGGTAGCGACGGAGAAGCCGACGCCACGGGCGGGCCCGCCGCTCCGCGACGAGCCGCTCCAACTCGACCGCACCCGTCGTCGTGAAGAAGATCCGTGCGTCCTTCTCCGAGGCGCGGCGCTGCTCCTCGGGAAGGTCTGTTCGACGGTCGCTCAGGATGTCGTCGAGTGGAGCGATGCCCGCGCCCTTCACGAGCTCGGCACCGATCTCGGCGTACCGGCTCGTGAAGCGGTCGGAGAGAATTCGGCGGAGGTACTCGCGGCGCAGCTCCCGCGCACCCCGGTGGCGGGGACACCCGAGGTCCCGGTGCCACCACTGGGCGGCCAGCTTGTCCCCGAGGCCGAGCAGGACGGCGTGGCGGTAGCGCGCCACCTGCACCACAGGGTGGCCTTGGCGCAGAGCCGGCGCGCCGGTCCGGTCACTCCAGGGAACCGCGTGATCGCCGGGGCGCGCATTCCACCACCGCGACAGCCTGCGGCTCGTACGCGACGCCCGGCTGATGATGTCGTCGTAGGTGAGCAGCGCGTCCAGGTGCATGTCCATCGTCTCCTGGAGCTTGCCGAGCTCCAGGCGCAGGGCGAGGTTGCCAGGATCCAGAGCCCGAGCGCGCCGCAGGGTCGCCAGGGCCTCGTCGAAGCGCCTCGCGGTGCGCTCGGCCTCGAAGCGCTGCACGAGGTGGAACAGGTCCCGGGGGATCCGGCGTCCTCGCCACGGCGTCCACGGCGGCGTCCGGCACAGCCTGGTCTGGGGCAGGATCGCGGCCGCCACCCAGTGGGCGGCGTGCTCGATCGCCTCCTCCCAGGTCTCCTCATGGATGATCGCCGGAGCAACCGCCGCCGACGGCAGCCGGACGAGTTCCACGTGCACGACCTTGTCCCGCTGTCGTGAGCGCTCCCGCCCGTCCTCGCGGCGTGAATTCGGCAGGTCGGCGGGATCGTCCGACTTCTCGAACAGCTCGCACCGCACCCGGAACGCCGACATCGGCGCGAGGAGACGGAGCAGCCGGACGACCGGAGCCCACGGCACGGACGCCGACTCCCCCGCCTGCGCGACGATGTCGAGGAATTCTGTCGAGCTCCCCGGAGTGGGAAGCGCGGTCGACCGGTACAGCCTCGTATTCGAGAGGCTGCGTTGAAACTCGTGCGTCATCTGCCGGGCGAGCGGGGTGAGGGTCGACTCGCTCGCGGGCGCCCGAAGTGCCCCGGTGCGATCGACGATCGGGAGCACTGCGATCGGTCCGGGCCCCGCCGCGAGCAACTCGATCCTCGTCCGACGGATGGTGGCCGTCGTCGTCAGCGCGACGGCCACGAGCGCCACCACGGCCAGCCCCGGGCGCAGGATCGCGGCCGTCGCGCCGTCGCCGCCCAGGCCTGGAACCCAGCAGATGATCGCCCAACAGGCGACCACGGCGGCCACGGGCACCGCGATCGCGACCCCGAGCCACCGACCCCACCTCGGCGGCGGGACGTCCGCCGGATCACTGTGCGCGTTCTCGCGCCTGCCGGCCACAGTTGCCCCCTGTCCCCCCGAACCCGGTGATTCTCACCGGAGTTCCGGGTGCGAGGAAGGTCCGAACGGAGGACGAGACCGGGGCCGAACGGGGCTCGCGGCCAATCCGGTCGGGGGCTCGCTGGGCCCGAACTGAGCTCGATGAGCTGGTCCTACCGGCCGCGCCGGGTGCGGCCTCGGACCAGCGCCCATGGGCGCTCGACCGCGGCTGGGCTCTGTCCACCACGACAACGCGGCGGAGCCCGGATCACATCCGAGCCAGGCCAGCGCGGAGCACCGCCACCACGGCCTCGACGCGATTCCGGGAGCCGGTCTTCGTCCGGATGCGGGTGATGTGCGTCTTGACGGTCGGCAGGGCTACGGAGAGTTCGCGGGCGATCTCCTCGTTGTAGAGACCGTCGACCATCAGCTGTGCAACCTCCCGCTCTCGGGGACTGAGACGGTCGCGGACGTCCCGGTGGGCTCGCCTCCCGCGACCGTGCGCGCGCAGCTCCGCCAGAATGGCTGGGGCCACGGCCGGGTCGATCCACGCCTCGCCGCCCGCGACGGCCACCACCGCGGGCACCAGATCGCGGTAGGACTGCTTGAGCAGAAAACCGCTCGCTCCCGCGGCCAGCGACCGGATCGTCGTCTCGTCCTGGAACGCCGTGAGCACGAGCACCCGCACCGGAGGCCGGTCGTCGCCAGAGGTCCCCTCGACGACCCGGCGCGTGGCCTCGACGCCGTCGAGCTCGGGCATGCGAATGTCCACCAGCAGCACGTCTGGACGCAAATCCGTGGCGAGCTCGACCGCCGCCGTTCCGGTCGCGGCCTCGCCCACGACGCGGATCCGATCGTCGGCCTCGAGCAGAGAAACTGCCGCGGTGCGCGAGAGCGGATCGTCGTCAGCGACCACCATCGCGAGCTCAGGCATCGGCGGGAGAACGGAGCGCCAGATCGATGGCTGGATCGGGCGGATCGCGCGGACGGTCGGCGGGGAGGTCGACCCGCAGGACGAAGGTGTCGCCTTCGTGCTGCGCCACGAGGCTGCCGCCAAGCACCTCCACGCGTTCGCCGAGCCCAATCAGGCCCCACCCGAAGGACGTAGGCGCAGCACCCCCGCAACCGGAAGTCGACACGACGTTTCGCACCTCGACGGCAACGCACTGCGGTGACTGCTCCACCTGGACCTGCACCGGCCGATCCCGGTCGCCATGTTTGGCGGCGTTCACCAACGCCTCCTCCACCACCCGACGCACCACCCGGGCGGTCGCGTCATCGGCCGCCCCGCCAGGTCCATGCATCACGAGGTCGACCTGGAGTCCCCGCTCGGCCTGGACGGCGGCGACGACCTCCGTGAGCCCCTCGCCCGAGGTGGGCCGGGACCCACCGTCGGGACTGCCGACTTCCCGCAGGGCGTACAGCAGGTCCGCCATCTCCACCATGGCCCGCCTGCCTGCGGTCTCGATCGCGGCGAGCGGACCGCTTGCGGTGTCGGCCTCCTGCTCCCGGGCGGCCACCGCGGCGAACGCCATCATCGCCGTGAGGCGGTTCGCGACCCGGTCGTGCAGGTCCCTGGCCACCTCGAGACGGTCGGCGCGGACCGCGGCGGCCGCCTCCGCGGCACTACGCTCCCCCGCCAGGTGACTCCAGCGACCGAACCCCCAGGCGGTCGCGGTCATGACCACCCAGAAGGTCGCGAACACCAGGAACGGCACAAGTCGGTCGACATGCGAGTGGAAGGATGCCGAGTCGTAGCTGTCTAGGCCGAAGGGCGCCAGGGCGGCGAAGGCCGAGAGCGCGCTGACCGGCAGCGGGCGCGTGGACGCTACGGCATGGAGGGCCACGAGCAGGCCGGTGAACGGTTGCCACTGCGGGATCATGAGGCTTCCGCACGAGACGAGCCAGACCGGCGCGGCCGACCCCAGCGGCCACCGGAAGCGCCACAGCAACGGTGCGTAACAGGCCGCCGTCACCGCTGGCACGAGCCACCAGGGAACCACTGCCCCAGCACGCGTCACCCGCTCCCCGTTCCACACGAGCAGGTCGATCGCGACCGCCAGGACGACGACTCCGTAGCGGGCTGCGGTCGCCGACACCGCCCGCAGCGGCGTTCTCATGCGGACTGACACCAGGAGAAGAAGGGAAAGATGCTGCACGGCACCGACTCGGGCGGCGGGCCGGGCAGCGGGTGACCGGGAATGAAGGCCGGGCGGACCGTGAGCTCGTCCAGGAGCGGGTGCTCGTCGACGGTGCCGGCCTCCTTCTGCTCCGCGGGCGCGAGCGGAGTCTCGAGCTCTGCGGCCAGCAGGGGCCGCCGGTCCGGGACCCACGCCACGTGCAAGGCCGGCCGGGTCGGGCTGGTGCCCGACCGCACCGGCACCGCCACATAGAGAGCGGGTGCCTCGATCACCAAGACGGCGGGCCGTACCGGGTCGAGATCCTCGAGGCCGAGTTCGGCGAGCAGCTCGATTCCGACATCTGCACTTAGAATTGCCACGGCGGGGCCGACGAGTAACGCTGTGTCGTCGAGCGGCTCCGAGCCGTCGCCATTCCGGGATACGGTCACCGGCCTGTTAGAGGTCATCCAGGAATCGTGCAGCGACCGAGCACCCGGTGTCACTGCTCCGACAGGTCGTACCTTCGGACGTCATCCCGAGGACGACAAGACCTACGAGAAATAGCTCACTGCCGGACGTGACCGGGGACCGCCACGCTCATCAGCAGCGGTTCCCGCTACCGGGGAACCGACGACGAAGGGGAACGAGATCATGAGCATCACCGTCGCGAACGCGCGCTACAACCCGGACGGCGACCACTTCATCGTCGCCGACGCCGAGGTCGGCGACGACCTCCAGGTCGTGTGCCACGTGTTCCTCACGTGCACCCACAAGATCGTGGGCTTCACGGCCGCCCTCACGCTCACCTACGCCGACAAGGACGGCAACAAGCTCGGCCAGAGCCAGCAGTGGACCGGCCACTGCTCGCAGGCCCCGATCATCGGGGCCGCACACGCTTCGGCGACCATCACCGACAAGGCACCCGCTGGCACCGTCCGTGTCGTGGTCACCGAGACCGCCACCGTCGACAACCTCTTCGACACGATCCTGGGAGACGTCGCTGAGGCCCTGAAGGTCGTGGAGACGGTCATCGAGATCCTTTCCATCTTCTCGGGCGGCGCCCTCGCCGGTAAGGGGAGCAACACCCAGGGTGAAGTCGCGGGCGTTCCCGAACTCGTCGTCTAGTCCCACGATCGGCGGCTGCCGTTCTTCGGTGGCCGCCGGTCGTCACGGACGAACGGAACGATTCCGGCGTCCGACTGGGCTGGATACCAACCGAGATCACTCGGCCAGCCGACGTCCGCCTCGCTGAGATGTCCGAGAATTTCCGTTGCCGACCACGAAGGCGCGAGCAGGAGCAGACCATGACGACAACCCGATCAAAACTCGTGTGTTCGTGTGGTCGCACCGCCAACGCCGCGGAGCAATTCTGCGGTCGGTGCGGGAATGCGCTTGCCGCCGTTCCGAGCAGCGTCCCTCGACCTCGCCACGCCCCACGCCGGGAGGCGCGTGGACAGGAGACGACCCGGCTGCTGTGCGCGGCAGCGCACCTGCACACGGACTTCGCCGAGGCGTGCCTCGCGGAGTACCTCGTCGAGCCCACCCGGGCGATTGCGCGGGCCCCCGGGGTCGACGCCGCCGCTGTCCTCGGGGACGCGGTCGCGGCCAATGCACGGCACCGGGTGCGGGACGCCTACCTCCTCGTCGCCGCGCTCGTAGCGATCGTCCCCATGGCAGCGCTCTTCCTGGTCTGGTTCATCGTCGGCGGTGTCCACCGGGCGATGGGGCGCCCCGACCCCTCCGGGTCGACGACACTCCGGTCTGCCACGGAGCCCCCGTCGCTACACCACAGCTTGCGCAGCGGCATCGCGCTCGTGCTCGTCACCGCGATCATCGTGGTGGGCGGTGTCGTGGCGGCGACGACCGTCGACGCCCTCGTCCTGGAGGGCCTCTCGGATCCCTCCGGTGTACTCACGGCCCTCATCCTCGTGTTGCCCGTCGTGTCGCTGCTCGCGATCCCCGCGATCCTGGTCGGGGACGCACTCGTCGCGCACCGCGTGGTGCGCCGCCAGTTCCGTCGGGCCGAGTTCAGCACCGAACCCGACGACGGCGCGGACATGACGTCCTCGCTGCGACGGTGGGGCCGCACCGGCGCAGCAGACCAGATCGCCTCGGTCCGGGCCGCGGAACGTGGCGATCCCGGCGACCACGAGGCGGAGGTCGCCGTCTTCCGTGGCACGTCGCCCTTCATCGGCTCGGGGGTGTTGTACGACCGACGAGTCGCCGTCTTCCCGCTCAAGCGCGTGGACCCCGACGACGACCGGCCGGTCTCCGTCTCCGAGTACGAGCTCCACCACGGCATCTACCGGCGCATCCGCAACCTCGTCCGGGCATCGACCCTGAGCCCACGAAACCGGCTCGAGGAACTGCGCCACTACGAGCAGATCCTGGTCAGCGCCGAAGAACTCGTCGCCGCCTGGCCGGACGAGGACGCACGCACCTATCTGCCCCGCACGGACCAGCGCCCCGTCTCGCGCATGTCCTCCAAGGATGCGCAGGAGCACATCGGGACTCCTCGCGAGTGGGCGCGGTACTACCAGCTCTTCCAGGTCGAGGGATGGGAACGAGACCTCACGGTCTCCTGCCACACCACGCTCGGCGCTGACGGCGGGCTGCTCTACCTGGAGTGGGCCCTGTGCGTGCTCCCTCCGGTGGCCAGCGCTTACCACGTCGTCGACCACCGCCGGGACCTCCGTCGGCTGGTACTCGATCGTGCGCTCGACGAGCTCATCGAGTTCCCGGCCTCCCTGCCGGCCCGGCTACGTCGGCTCGTCGGCCAGTTCCGACCGCTCCGCGTGGATCCCGGCGAACTCGTGGCCGAGAAGTACGGCGCCGGCCCCAGCATGCGCGAACTCGCCGCCGCGCCCGCCGAGACCTACTTCCACGGGGTCGACATCCGCCGCTACGTCAGCGTGCTCGACCGCAGCATCCTCGAAGCCGTCCGTACCTACCTCGAGGACCACCGGCTCTCGGTCGCCGACTTCGACCAGATCACCGGGACCATCATCAACATCGGCACGATCGCGAACTCGACGGTCGCGGCTGGACCCGGTGCGCAGGCCACCCAGAACGAGTCGCCTGCGCCCACGGGCCGCACTCCCGTCCACCACTCCCCCGCACCCGGAGGCAAGCGATGAACGACCGCATCCGCATCGGCGACATCTCGGACAGCACCGTCGCGGTGGGCCGTGGCGCGCACGCCACTTCCACCAGCGGCGAATCCCCCGCGATTCGACGGATGCGGGCGGAACTCGAGATTCTTACCGACGGGCTCACCCAGGCGCAGGGTGAGATGGGCGCGCAGGCCCGCACGGAGGTCGCCGCGTTGAATAACGCCCTCGCCGACCCGTCGGGACCGGAGATCGAGCACGGATGGCGTCGGGTCCGCGGCGCACTGGCCGCACTCGGCGTCACCGGCGCCGTCGCGTTCGGTGCCGACCTGAGCGAGATCGGGAACGGGATCCACGAGATCCTCGGCGCGCTGGGCATGTGATGCGTACGTGCAGCGCCTGCGGGTTCGATCGCGTTCCCACCGACTCGACGTTCTGCGTGCGCTGTGGGACTAGGCTTCTTGACGTCGGGCGTTCTGGACCCGGCGGCCGTCGGGCTGCGGTGATCACACTCGCGATCGTGGCGTTGTTGGGTCTGTCCGGCGTCGTCGCGTGGGCCGCAGTAGTCCTCCGACCGTCCCCAACGCTCGGTCCGAGCCCTGCTCCATCGACCTCGGTCACGGCCGAGCCGACCTCGACGTCGCCGCCATTTCCCTTGCCCGCCCCAACCTCCACGGCAGACAGCTCTTCTGTGGCGCTCGGCGCCGCAGCGGCCGGGCAGCCCGATGCCGCGGTGGTGCAGACGGCACTGACGTCGTACTACGCGGCGATCAACGCCCACGACTACGACGCCTGGCTCGCCGCTAGTCAACCGGCGGCGGCGAAGACCCAGACTCGCACCGGCTGGGAAAGCGGATACCGCTCGTCGCAGGACGACGACGTGGTGATCGAGGCGATCACCCCCGGTCCCGGAGGCAACGACCTGGCCACGGTGTCGATGCGCAGTACCCAGGACCCGGCCGACGCGCCTTCGAGCCTCCCGGTCGGTCGCATCTGCTGGACGCTGACGCTTCCGGTGGATCCGTCCACGGGCAAAGTTGGTGTGTCGCAGAAAGGCTCCACCACGATGGCAGCCTGCTGATGTCGCTACTGGTATGACGACCGGTCGGTCCAATCCGCGGCTCTCGACGAAGCGCCGCATGATGGTGGCCAGGGAGTCGACCGTGAGGACGCCGGGGCTGGACCGGATCATCGCGGCAATGCGGGCAGCCGGTCACGAGGCCGTAACGCAGTGGAGATCGAGGACGACGGGGGTGTCGACTCCGGTCGCCGGGCGCGATCGGCCATCGGGGAGGTTCCGTGACCATTCTCTTCGCCTGCCCGCGCTGCGCCGCTCGCGTCGGCGCCGAGGATCGTTTCTGTGGCGGCTGCGGCCTCCCACGGCCCCCGCGACCGGGCCCGCCGGTCTCCGCGATGACGCAGCGGACCACGCCGGTGGCCGCGCGCGGTGCGGAACCCGTGGCGCCACGATCGGTCGGAACGCTCCAGGCCGTCCCGCCTCCGACCGCTGAGGCCACCGTGCGCATCAGGCAAGCGCTGGTGACGGCCGAGCCGAGCCCGCCTGTTGACCCGCAGCGCCCCCTCCAACCACCGCGGTCTGTCGAACCGGCCTTCGGAGAGGCTGCACAGCCCGTCGAGCCGCCCCGACGCGGGGCGGGCAGCGTGGTGCTGTCCGGGATCAGCCTGACGATGCGTCTGATCAACGGGCTCCTGACCGTGCTCTCCGGGATCACCATCGCGGTCATCGCCGTCCGCGACCCGCCGATGCCGGACCGAGGTTGGGTCGTCGCCGCGGCTGTCGCGTGGGCGCTGTACGGCGTCTACATCCTCCTAACGCGCCGCAGCTACTGGGTGAGCAACTGGTTCACGTATCTCATCCCGATCGGGGCGATCGTCTACCTCGTGGCCAGCTCGAAGTGACGGCGACCCAGGCGGGGCCGCCCGCGTCGTGCCGTCAGTGCTGGGCGGTCCTCGGACGACACGACCGGCTCTGCGGAGTCTGTGGGTCCGGCCGCGAGGTCGACCCGACGCCGACGGCCGCCGCTCCCGTCGAGCCGGTGACCGAGCCGATCGCCCTGCCGCGCCATCGCCACCGCGCCCCCGAGCCCGACGCCCCGGCGTCGTCGCCGATGGCGAGCACGGCGTCGGCCACACCGGTGTGGCTGCCCTGGCTGCTCATCGGCGGGCTCGCCGCGATCGGCTTGGCCGCCCTGTACTCGGCGTTCGCGGGCCTGTCCTCGAGCGGGACGGTGGCCGCGGGCCTGCTCGGCGGCGTGATCCTCCTCGGCGTCACCGTCCTCGTCGGGCTGGCGATGCGCGCGGTTCTCATCGAGGCGCGTGAGGCCGCTGCGCTCGGTGGCGTCGTCGCCGGCGCGGCGCTGATCGCCGCCCTCGCGTCCGCCACGGGCGAGGGCCTCGGCATCCTGGCCGGCCTGGGCGGCGTCGTCGTGGCCGTCGGGGCGGTAGCACTGGCGTCCACGGGGTCGGACCACGATCCGCTGGCCGCCGCCCGGCTCGTGGGCCCCGTGGCCGGCGTGGGGTTCGTCGTTCTCGCGCTCCGGGAGGCCGTCGAGCTGGCCTCCTCGACCGGCTCGGGCGGCCTCGGGAGCATCGTGGGTTCCCTGCTTGCCGGCGTCGGCCTGGTCGCAGCCCGCTACGCCGTGGAGCCCGCTCGCATTTCGCGCATCATCACGACCGTGGCCGCCGTGCTCGGCCTCATCGCCGTGGCCTCCTCGGGCGTCGGCGACGCCGCGGGGTGGCTGTGCGTCGGCCTGGCCCTCGGCGTCGTCGCCCTGCTCTTCCTCCCCGGTCCCGCTCGGGTGGCGGCCGGAGAGGAGCCGCTCCCCGGCCTCGTGTCGATGCGGGACAGTGTGCGCGGCCTGCTGGATCACGTGTCGTCGGAGCGCACCACGACGACGGGCGCGCCGACGCCCGCCGTCGTCGAGCTCCTCCGCATCGTGCCGTGGTGGTTCTGGATCACGCTCGTCGTCGGGATCGTCGTCGCCGTCGCCGGGCTCTCGGAGGCCTCCACCTACGACGCGGCGGCCAAGGCCTGCACCGTCGTCCCCGGGCGTTCGATCTCCATCGTGCGCGACACCCCGGAGTGCGACGCCGCCTTCGCCGGGCAGGACCACGGCAAGATGATCGCGGCGCTGGGTGGGCTCATCGCTCTCGGCCCGATCGTCGCCGTGACGTGGGTCAAGGAGAAGCTCGCGAAGCTCCGGTCCTGAGGGGTCGGCCCGCGAACGGCCCTGCCGAGTCAGCGGACCTGCCGGACCCGCCCTTCGCTCCCCAGGCGGCATCGGCGGTCCAGACGGCCGCGTCCAGTCGTTCAGCCGTGGCCAGGCAGGGACGGTCGGCCAACGAGCGTCCACCGCCGACGTGCCACAGCCGCGCAGCGAGCTCGGCGTCCTCGATGGTCACGGGCTCGACGACGATGCCGAAGCTCGGCAGGACCCCCCGGGCCAAGGTCCAGTCGGCTGATCGTCCGCGGATCGTCTGCGCGGCCTCCGACCAGTTGACGGCGCTGCGTCGATCACCCTCGGCCAGCGCCTCCTCCCCCTGCAGGAAACAGAGGAGAGCCGAGGAGTCGAAGAGGTTCAGCTCTCCTCCTCGACCGCCGCGGCCCGACGCTCTGCCAGGAGCTCCCCGACGAGGTCCTCGCCCTGCAGCTGACGGCGCACGAGGTCGCGGGCACGCTCGCGGGTCGTCACCACGATGCCTGCCTCGGTCTCGACCAACAGCAGCGGCGATCCGGCCGTCAACCCCAGGTGCTCACGGAGCTCGGCCGGCACGGCGAGGCGTCCGCGATCGCCCATCGACACCGCGTACGTCCCACTCATGTCACCCCTGTACCACCGCTCAGCCACGATCCCACAGCGGCGGGTCAGGCGATCGTGAGCGTCTGCAACCGGGCGTCGTCGAGACAGCTCACCCACGCCTGACGTCCGGAGATCGCCATACTCGTCGGCGACCCGCACACCGGGATCGTGGAGGTCGCCTTCCCGGTCGCGACGTCGACGGTGGTGATCGTGTTGCCGCCGTCGTCGACGGTGTAGAAGTGCCGGCCATCGGGGGCGTAGACGACATCCTGCGGCTGGTGACCGACCGGGACCGTGCCCACCACCTGGTCCGTCGTCGTGTCGATCAGCGTCACGTCGTCGCCGTCGAAGTCCACGACGGCGAGCCGGTGCTTGTCGGGTGAGGCCGCGGCGGCGTGCGGGCTGCGGCCGACCGGGATGGTGCCCTTGGGCGTGCCGTCGAGCGCGTAGACGCTCACGAGGTTCGACTCGTGGTCGACCACCCACGCGCGTCCGTTGGCGAAGGTGACCCAGTGCGGGTTGGGCTGGGTCGCGATCCGCTGGGTCACCGTGTTCGACGCCAGGCTGATGACGTCGACCGTCGCGGTGTCGTGGCTCGGCACCCACAGCGTCTGCAGGTCCGGCGCGAGCTTCGGCGAGAACGGGCGCTTGTCGACGGGGACCGTGGCGACCATCGCGCGGGTCGCGGTGTCGACGACGACCACGGCGTTGTCGGTGTCCTGGTCCGTGTAGCAGCTGACGAAGGCGCGCGAGCCGTCCTGGCTGAGGGTGACGAACCGGGGCGGCGAGGGCATCGGGATGGAGCCCACGACCGAGCCGGCCGTCAGGTCCATGATCGTGACTGCTCGAGGATCGCGGTTGGCGACGTAGCCGGTGTGCCCGTCGGAGGAGACCGCGACGAAGCCGGGCGTGGGTGGGGTCGGCACGGCACCGGTCACGACCGGGGCCGCCAGGCTTGCGGGGAACACCGCCGCGGGCGGCGCCGGCGCCACGGACGCGCGGGAGGCACTGGCCGGGCGGGTCGCCACGACCACCCCCACGACCACGGCGATCACCGCCACGACGGCCGCGCCCACGAGCAGCAGGCGGCGTGGCGAGCGGGCCGGGGACGACCCGTCGTCGGGAAGGGCTTCGGGCGGCGGAGGCGGCTGCGATGGCGGGGGCGCGGCGACGACGGTGGGAGTCCCGACGAACGGCCGGCCCGCCTCGGTCTCGGCCGTCGGGGTCCTGACGACGGCGGTGCGCTCCGGATCGGGCATGGTCGGGGGCGCCGGGGTCGGCACACCGTTGCGACGATCGGCCTTGTTCGGTGCCGCCGGGACCGCGCCGACCGCCGCGCGGGCGGCCTCCGCGAGCGCACCCGCCGTCGGGAAGCGGTCGTCGGGGTCCTTGGCCATCCCGCGGGCGATGACCGCGTCGAGCTTCGTCGGGATGGCGGGATCGGTCTCGCTCGGGACGGGCGGGTCGAGGTTCAGGTGCGCGTACATGAGCGACGGCAGGTCGGTGCCGGGGAACGGCGTGCGCGCTGTGAGGCACTGGTGGAACAAGCAGGCGAGGGAGTAGACGTCGGTGCGGCGATCGAACACGCGGGTCGAGAAGCGTTCCGGCGCCATGTAGTCCAACGTCCCGACCGTCGAGCCGGACATGGTCAGGCCCGACGCGGTGTGGCCGATGGCGTGGGCGATCCCGAAGTCGACGACGTAGACGAAGTCGCGGCCCGCCACCAGCACGTTCGTGGGCTTGATGTCGCGGTGGATGAGGCCGTCGTCGTGGGCGGCGTCGAGGGCCTCCGCGACCTGGCCGATGATGCGCACCGCCCGCTCCGGCGGCAGCGCACCCTCGTCGCGCAGCAGGTCGGCGATGGTCGCGCCGTCGTCGACGAGGCGCATGTCGATGAACAGGCGGCCGTCGATCTCACCGAAGTCGTGGATCGGGATGATGTGCGGATCGCGCAGCCGTGCCGCGACCCGGGACTCGCGACGGAAGCGGGCAAGGAACTCCTCGTTGCCGCTGAACAGTTCCGGCAGCAGCTTCAGCGCCACGACCCGGTCGCGTTCGCTGTCGAACGCCTCGTAGACGTCGCCCATACCGCCCGAGCCGATCAGACGCTCGAGCCGATACCGGCCGAATTCGGTCCCCGCCACCCCGACACCCCCGGTCCGTGTCCGGTGCGACAGCTTTCATCGGGTGGCGATCACGTGCAAGGGATCACGACGTGTTCCGCCCCGGCCACCCCCGAGCTCGGGGATGGGTGCAGAGCCTCGGTGTTCCTAGCGTTCCGCAGCGAACCGCACCGAATCCCAGCTGACCGCTCGGAACCCAGGAGGACGCGATGCCGGCTCTGACGACCCCCACCCCCGCCGTTCCCGCCGCGCGCCGGTCCTCGCCCGACGACCTGCGCACCGTGTCGTGGGCGCCGACGACTCCGCACGACCTGGAGGAGCCGCGCGGGGCCGGGCGACGGTGGGTCCTGTTGCTGGGCGGCGCGGTGGTCGCCGCCGCGGCCGCGGCCGGGCTGACGTTCGCGGTGCTGCACCCGGCGCCCGCGCCGCTGCCCGTCCCGGTCCCCCCGGTGCCGGCGCCGCCGATCGTCGCGGCGCACTGCAGCGGCGCGACCTGCGTGGGACTCGACCCGACCGCGCTCGGCTGCCAGGACGACGCCCGCACCGTCGCCGGGCAGGTGATCACGGCGGTGCGGCACGGCATCGAGCTGCCGGTGGGCACGCTCGAGGTGCGGGCCTCGCCCTCCTGCGGCGCGGCCTGGGCCCGCTACGCGGTCGACACGACCGCGCCGGTGGACGGCGTTGCGATCGAGAGCCGCGACGGCCGGCGGCAGGCCAGCCCGGTCGACCCGGTGGCCGGACACCCTCGGCTCGGCTACGGCACGACGCCGATGCTCGACGCCTCCGCCGTCCGCGCGGTGGCGGTTCCACGGCCCGGCGCCGACCTCGCGAGCGTCGCGACGGGGTGGACGTCCGGCTCCTGATCGTCCACCCAGGTAAGCGGAAGGCAACGTTACGTAGTCACGGTCGGCGATAGGCCGCCGTGATCATGCCGTAGGCCGGGTAGGACGGGCTCTGGAGCCCATAAGCCGTTTCCTCGCCGTGACCTTCCACGGATCGATATCACTCCCCGTGTTCGTTCGGTGATCGTCGTCGGGGTGGCGACGCCGCGCGACCCGCTCTGGTTCGGGGGGAACCGGGGTCTCCGTCCGGAGCACCCACGCCCCTCCCCTGATGAGAGGCACCACCACGTGGCCACTGGCCGACACCGTCTCCGACTGACCCCACGCCAGCGCATCGGCGCGATCGTCGCCGCGCTCGCGCTGCTCGTCGGGATCCCCACCACCATCGCGTTCACGAGCAGCGGTGACGCCCTCGCGGCCGGCCCGTCCTACGGCGCCAAGGGAGTGACGACCGTCTGCTCCCGGTCCGATTACTCCTGCACCTCCGGCGGCTACACCGGTAGCGAGCCGTGGGGCTACTACACCCGGTACGGCTCGCGCGACGCGGCCGGACGACTCCACAACTGCACGACCTATGTGGCGTTCCGGCTCGCGCGCAACGGCGTCCCGAAGCCCAGCTGGTACGACAACGCCTCGGGGTGGGCCACGAAGGCCCGCAACGCCAGGATCCCGGTCGACGGGACGCCCACGGTCGGCTCGATCGCGCAGTGGAGTGGCGGCGCAGGCCACGTCGCCTACGTCGAGGCGGTTCGAGGCAACACGATCGAGCTCACCGACGACATGTACGGCGTCAACAAGGCCAACCGCTGGGTCATCGCCGCCGGCTCGCCGGCCTGGCCCAATGCCTTCATCCACTTCACCGGCTCCGGAGGCACGACCCCGACCCCGACTCCCACGCCCGTCGGGAACCAGCCGGTCTACTCCGTCATGAACACCTCGGAGACCCCGCCCGACGGCGTCTGGTTCCGGGACAACCCGAACGTCTCCGGCCCGCGGCTTAACGGCTACGGCGTCTACAACGGTGACCGCGTCCAGCTCCGCTGCTACGGGTGGGGCGAGTCGATCGGCCGCTACAACGACCGGCTCTGGTACTACAGCACCAACCTGACCAGGCCGAACGCGCCGGGCCGGGGGAACACGGGCTGGCTCAACGCCCACTACGTGAACGACGGCCAGAACGCCAACGTCGTCGTGCCAGGCGTCCGTCCCTGCTGATCGCCACCGCGAACCGCCGTCGGGAACACCTTCCCGACGGCGGTTCGCGCCGTAACGGCCCGGTCGGGGACCGCGATCGAAGGCAGGACCGCGCCGGGCGGTCGGCCGACGATCGGGGGCGTGATGGTGGACCGGGCAGGAGCGACGTCGACGGCTCGCTGGCCGCGTGTCTGAGCCCGCGGACCCAGGGATGTTCGGCCCGTACCGGGTCGGACCGCGACTGGGACGCGGCGGGATGGGCGAGGTCCACGAGGCCTTCGACACCGTCCGCGAACGCACCGTGGCCCTCAAACGGCTCCTCGCCGGCGACCAGGACGACCCCGACGTCCGCGAACGATTCCGTCGCGAGTCCCGCATCGCCGCGCGCCTCGACTCGCCGCACGTGGTGCCGATCCACGACTTCGGCGTCATCGACGGGCAGATGTTCATCGACATGCGCCTCGTGCGCGGTCAGGACCTCGGCGCGCTCGTGAAGGCCGAAGGACGGCTGCCCGCCGAACGCGCGGTCGCGATCGTCGAGGGCGTGGCCGACGCGCTCGACTCCGCCCACGTCGCCGGCCTCGTCCACCGCGACGTCAAGCCGTCGAACGTCCTGCTCACGGCGCGCGACTTCGTCTATCTCGCCGACTTCGGCATCGTCCACGTGCGGGCCGCGGCCACCTCCCCGCGTCTCACGGCCACGGGCTCATCGCTCGGCACGCCGTCGTACATGGCGCCCGAGCAGCTCCGCGCCGAACCGTTCGACCAACGCCTCGACGTCTACGCCCTCGGCTGCGTCCTGTTCGAGGCGCTGGTCGGGCGTCCGCCCTTCGTCGGCGAGCGGACCGCCGTCATGCTGAGCCACCTCAACGACCCCCCGCCCCGCCCGTCGACCCTCGTGCCGTCGGTCCCCGGCGAACTCGACGACGTCGTCCTCCGGGCTCTCGCCAAGCTTCCCGACGACAGGTTCGGCTCGGCCGGGGAGCTCGCTGCGGCGGCTCGGGCCGTGGTGGACCGGATCGGGTCGGTGACCGAGGCCCGGACGTACGAGGCGGTGCCGGAACGTCCCGCAGGGACCCCGCCGCTGCGGGTCAGTGGCCCGTTACTGACACCCGACGTGCGGCGGGCGCCACTCACGCCGCCGCGCCGGCCTCTCGTCGTCGCCCCGCCGGTCGGCCACGGTCCGATGCCGGCACCGCCGCCGCGGGTGGCCCCTCCTGCCCGTCCTCGATCGGACTCGCTCCCGGAGACGACGGGGAAGCGGAAGGTCTGGGCGATCGGGGCGGTGCTCGCGGCGCTCGTGCTGATCGCCGGCGGCGCCCTCTGGTACTTCGTGCTGCGGACCCCCCACGTCTCGGCGGAGGCCGTCGCGGGCCAGATCGTGCAGCAGTCGGGACTCGCGCCGGGCCAGGTGAGGTGCCCGGACTCGCTGCCCGCGACGGTCGGTGCCTCGGTGGTCTGCACCGCGACGGGCAGCGGCGGCACGCAGTCACTGCGCGCGACGGTCACGTCCGTTACCGGCGATCAGGTCCGATTCGACATCGTCGCGCAGTAATAGCGCCTCAAGGTGTGTAACTCGAACAGATGACGTAGCGATGTGCGCTCCGTGACCCATCACGCAGGGTGCACACAGGGGGATCGATGACGCTCGCGAAGGACGGCCCGCAGACCGGCGGTCAGTTCGTCGGCCGAGGCACGCCGCAGTCCGGCATCCCGACGCAGGGCGCGTCCAGTTGGTCCGGCCCGCCGGGATCCCGCCCGAGCGGCCCATTCCCGATGCCGCCGCTGCCGAGGCCGCCTGGCCCGCCCAGTGGACCGATCGCGCCGGACGCGCAGACCTCGCTGGTCGACCGGCCGACGGCCCCGCCGAAGGGCCCGCGTCTCGGCACGCGCTCGTCGCTGCGGTGGGCCCTCGTCGGCGTGCTCGCAGCACTCCAGGTGTTCGTGCTCTTCAGCGCGGTGATGTGGTGGGTCGGCGGTGCCGCCGGAACCAACGCGGTCGCCTCCATGACGCCCATGAGCTGGACCGGTGTCGTGTACGACGTGGGTAACGCGGGCGTCAACCTGCGCGCGGACAGCAAGGTCGACCCGGCGAACTCCCGGGACACCGCCATGCGCGGTTCCCGTCTGGCGCTGTCGTGCGGCCAGACCGGCGATGTCGTCCACAAGGGCGACGTCTCCACCGCGACCTGGTTGAAGACCACGGACGGCCTCTTCGTCTCGATGCTCTACGTGCACGTCCCCGACCGACAGTCGATCCCGAGCTGCGACGGGTCGAAGGTCGACGGACCGCTCCTCGCCCTCGCGGACCCCGCGAACCCGCAGCTCCCGCCGCCTCCAGGAACGCAGATCGGCTCCGCTGGCGGCTCGGCCTCTCGTGGGGCGGCAACCCCGGCAGGCGGCGCCGTCGTCGCAGCTCCGGGTGCCATCGCCCCGGCGGTTGTTCCTCCCACCGCGAACGGCACGAAGACGACCGCCCCTCAATTGTCCGGTCAGGCGACTGCTGCGGCTCCGACCGGCGTCGTCGGTGAGGGGTCGGGTCCCAGCCACGACGACCACGAAGTGGTCCGGGATTCCCACAACGCGCAGGACGACCACTCCATCACCACGAACCCCGACACCACGCCCGTCGGATAGAAGAGCACTGTGCCGCATCCGAGTCGTCCCGACTCGGATGCCCAGGGGGACTTCATGACTCAGCTCGACGACGCCGGACCCACCACGACCGTGCTCGAGATCCGCGCCGCGGGGCACCAGCGGATCGTCCGGCCGGGCGCCGAGTTCGTCATCGGCCGCGACGAGACCTGCGACCTGCAGGTCCTCGGCCCGCAGGTCTCCCGCCGCCACCTCGTCGTCCGGCCCGCGGGCACCACCTGGGAGGTCACCGACGTCAGCCGCAACGGCTCGTTCGTCGGCGGACGCCCGCTGGGTCGCCAGACCCTGCACTCCCCCACCGCCGTGCACCTCGGCAGCGAGTCCGACGCCCCGCTCGTCGAGTTCCTCGTCCGGCCGCGCCCCGCGGCCCGACCGACGCCACCCGTCGTCGGGAACGTGTCGATGGCGGCGCAGCGCTCGGGCAAGCAGGGGAAGTTCTCCGCGGTCCACGACCTCCGGACCACCCCGCACCGGCTGCGGATCGGGCGCGACGAGCGCAACGACGTCGTCATCGCCGACCTGCTCGCGAGCCGGAACCACGCGGAGCTGCAGCGGCACGGCGACCAGTGGGTGCTCGTCGACCTCGGCAGCGCGAACGGCACGTTCGTCAACGGGCAGCGCATCCGGCAGCCGCAGCGGATCGGGCCGGCCGACGTCGTCGGAATCGGGCACGCCCTGCTGCACCTCGAGGGCGACCGGCTGGTCGAGCGGGTCGACGCCGGCGAGATCGGGTTCCGGGCCGAGGGCATCGTCGTGCGGACGGCGAAGGGCAAGCAGCTCCTGGACGACGTCGGGTTCGCGCTGGAGTCGAAGAGCCTGCTCGCCGTCGTCGGGCCCAGCGGCGCGGGCAAGTCGACGCTGCTGAAGGCGCTCACGGGGTTCCGGCCCGCCGACGAGGGGCGGGTCGAGTACGCGGGCCGCGACCTGTACGCCGAGTACGACGAGCTGCGCGCCCGCATCGGGCTCGTCCCGCAGGACGACATCCTGCACCCGCAGCTGACGGTGCGCCGCGCACTGCGCTACGCCGCCGAGCTGCGTTTCCCCGACGACGTCGGCCCCGTGGAGCGCGCCGCGCGCATCGACGAGGTGATCGCCGAGCTCGGGCTCTCCGGGCAGGCCGACCAGCCGATCCACACGCTGTCCGGCGGCCAGCGCAAGCGCACCTCGGTCGCGCTCGAGCTGCTCACCCGCCCCTCACTGTTGTTCCTCGACGAGCCGACGTCCGGTCTCGACCCCGGCCTCGACAAGTCGGTGATGCGCACCCTGCGCGGGCTCGCCGACGACGGACGCACGGTCGTCGTGGTCACCCACAGCGTCGCCAACCTCGACCTCTGCGACCGACTCCTCCTGCTCGCGCCCGGCGGCCAGGTCGCGTACTTCGGGCCGCCCGACGAGGCCCTCGCCTACTTCGGTCGGACCGACTTCGCCGACGTGTTCCTCCTGCTCCAGGAGCGCGACGACTGGGGCGAGCGGTTCCGCCGTTCGCCTGCGTACTCCCGCTACGTCGGACGCGCCGACGAGGTCCCCGGGAAGACCGTGCACCTCGGCTCCACGGTCGGCGCGGCCGCCGCCCGCCAGCAGTCGGTGTGGCGCCAGCTCTCGGTGCTCGGACGGCGTTACCTGGCCGTCATCGCCGCCGACCGGCAGTACCTGATCTTCATGGCCGCGCTGCCGCTCGTGCTGAGCCTGCTCGCCCACGCCCTGCCCGGGGACGCCGGGCTGTCGATCGTCGAGCAGCAGCACGGCGCCGCGGGCGCCCCGAACAGCCTGTGGCTGGTGCTGGTGGTCGGGGCCGCGCTGATGGGATCGGCCGCATCCATCCGCGAGCTCGTGAAGGAACGCGAGATCTATCGTCGGGAACGAGCCATCGGGCTCTCCCGCGGCGCGTACCTGGCGTCGAAGCTCGTCATCCTGGGCGTGATCGTCGGGTTGCAGGCGGTCGTGCTGGGCGTCTTGGGCACGATCGGTCGGCCGCCGCCGGACGCCGCCGTGCTGCTCGGGTCACCCGTCGTCGAGATCGTCGTGGCCCTCGTCGTGCTCACCCTCGCGAGCATGGCCGTCGGGCTCGCCGTCTCGGCCCTCATCGACAACGCCGACCGCGGGATGCCCCTGCTGGTCCTGCTCGCGATGCTGCAGTTCATCCTCTCCAGCGCCCTGCTGCAGATCGGCGGGCGCCCCGGGCTGGGCCAGCTCGCGTGGCTCGTGCCCGCCCGCTGGGGCTTCGCCGCCGGCGCAGCGACGATCGGCCTGCCGACCGGGTCGCACACCTTCTATCCGGCGCCGGACCATCTCTGGGACCACGCCGCCGGCGCCTGGCTCGGCGACCTCGCCGCGCTCGGCGTCGTGACCGCCCTGTACGTGGCCGCCACCTGGTGGCTGCTGCGCCGCCTCGACCCGCAGCGCCGATGACCGCGCGCGTCCTCGCCCGCGACGGGCGCACCACGATCCTCCCCGACGGCGGGTCGCTCGTCCTGGGTCGCGACCCCGGCTGCGCCCTGCCCTTCCCTGACGAGGCCCGGCTGTCCCGGCGTGCGGTGCGCATCGGGTGGAGCGGGACCGGCGTCGTGATCTCGAACCTGAGCAGCACGCACGGGTTGATCGTCGCCGTCGACGGGTCCGTGTCGCGGCTCGCCGCCGGGTCGTGCGGCGGCTACGTCCTCACCTTCGGCCGCGCGGAGATCAGCGGCCCGGCGTGGGGGTCGTCGTCGTTCGCGGTGACGGTCGTGGTCGACGGCGCGGCGACGGCGGACGCCGGACCCGTCGTCCTGACCACCGCGACGCACGAGCCGCTCCGACTGCGGACGGAGACCAAGGAGTTCCTCACCGCGCTCATGCTCTGCCGCCGGCGGCTGCTGCAGCCGACCTCGACCACGCCCCCACCCGCCGTCCCGGAACTGACCCGCGAGATCCTCGAGGCGACCAACAGCTGGCACCTCCTGCGTCAGTACGACACCGACGACCAGGTGCGGGCCCGCCTGTCGGGCCGCGTGCACGAACACCTCAAGGCACTGCGGGTCAAGATCGTGCGCGGCGGCCTGGCCGAGCGCGGCACACGCCTGTCCTCGGCCGGGATGGCGGACCTGCTCGTCGTGGCGAACGCGGTCACGCGGGCACACCTTCGGCTGTTCGACGATGCGGAGTGGCTGCGCCGCCAGGAGGAGCAGTGGTGGGTGTCGTGAGGGCCTCTGCTGCGAACGCGACCCCAGAGCCGTCTCCGCGGGATACCGTCACGGCATGACCGCACCGATGGCCGAGCTCGAAGCTCGGATCGCGGCGCTCGAGGCGGAGCGCGTCGACTACCGCGCCGTCCTGGCAGCGGTCAACGCCCTCGGCGCGAACCAGCGCGACCTCACGGCGCGCGCGGGGGACGTCGACGGCTCGCTGACGGCGGTCGAGACCCGACTGACCGCGGTCGAGAGCGCCACCGTGGACACCAACACCAGGGTGCGGTCCCTCGAGGACTCCGTCGCCGAGATGAAGGACCTGCTCATTCGCGCCCTCGACCGCTGATCAGCCGGTCGCCTTCCCGATCCGGGCAAGCGACGCGGGATCGAGGCGGGCGATCTCCGAGGCCACGGCGCGCAGGTAGAGCTTGTACATCCGGAAGCCTTCCACCTTGGCCGGCGAGATCGGGATGATGAAGTCGAGGGTCCAGCGACTCTTGGTCCAGGTGTCCATCCCGCCGACCCGCAGCTCGTTCCGGGCGCCTGCGGCGATCTGGGCGCGGAACGTGCACGTGCCGCCGATCTTGAGCTTGATCAGATGCGCGCTGCGCCCGACCACCTCGACCTCGTCGCCGTAGGTGCGGAACCAGTTGCCGCGCACGCCCGTCATGCGGACGACGGCGTCGAGCACGGCCTCCGTCGAGGCCGTCGTCGAGACCTCGAGGCAGGTCCGGCTCCGCGCACCCGCGGTCGGGGGCGCGACGAAGGGCAGTTCGAGCATCGGCGGCAGGGTGCCTTCTCCCACCCAGCCCGGTCGTGTCGCGGTCGCCCCGGTCCGCCGGTTGGTCCACGCTCCCCAGACGGCGCTGCCCACGATGACCAGCGGGGCGGCGACGGTCCAGAGGAGCGTCGACTCGCCGTCGTGCAGCGTGTTGGTGTCGTGCCAGCCCAGCCACATCGCGAACCCGCCGCTCGCGACGAGCCCGGTCCGCCACAGGGGTGTCATGGTCGGGGTGAAGACGGCGCCGAGGGCGAGCACCCCGACGATGACGACCGCGGCGGTCCCGCCGGAGAACGACCCGGTGCTGCTGTAGTCGTCCGAGGAGTAGTAGCCCGACGACGACGTCGCCGTGCTCGTCCACCGGGCCGCCGCGAGGACCAGCCCGGTGAGGACGACGAGGCCGCCCGCGATCCCGAGGCGAACGGCGGGCGAGAGCGCGAGGAGACGGTCCCGTGCGCCGGTGACTGCGTCACCCGTCGGCGACAGGGCCGGTACGAGGGGTCGGACGACGAGCGCCGCGAGCACGCCATGGACCACGAGGAGTGGCCACACGACGTGGCTCCCGATGTCTCCGGCTCCTGCGGCTATCAGGGCGACCGGCAGCCCGATCACCACCGTCCAGCGGGGGGCGGCCCGACCACTGCGCAGCTCGGACGCGCAGATCCCGCCCGCGAGGCTCAGGAGGAGGAAGAGGACCCCGGCGACGATCTCGCCCGCGGTACCGCCGTCGACCTCGTGCGAGATGACGAGCTCGTACAGGGCGGCCGCCCCGCAACCGCCGGTCCACCACCAGGCGAGTGGGACCTCGATCGCCCCACCGGACAGCGCGAAGCGCGCGTCGATCACCGTCAGGCTCGCCATGGCCACGGCCAGCATCCCGACGACGGGTCCGGGCGAGGTGTCGGGGGACGACGCGAGACCCGCGGTCAGCACGGCCAGCCCCAGGACCAGCGCAGACGCGGCCGTCGAGACCGTTCGCCGTGAGGCCGCCATCGCGATTGCGCCGGCGCCCGCGGCGATGCCGAAGGCGGGGAGGGTGGCGACGGCCATCGTGGACCAGTCGGCCCCGGCCACCGACGCGGTGGGGAACCCGACGAACGCCGTGATGAGTTGGACGAGGGCGGTGGCTGCGGCCAGGGCGGCCACCGACCACGCAGGGAGGGGCAGCGGTGTGGCCGCCTCGGCGGCGAGTTCTGTCGGCGAGGGTCCCGCTGCGGGTGGAGGCGGCGGAGCGAGGTGGCGCGATCGCTGCACCTGCTCGGCGCCCGGATGCGCGTGTCGGGGCAGGCGGAGGGGCACGGTCGGGGCGTCGCCCGCGTCGAAGGCGGCGTTAACGGCCCTGGTGAGGGGGGCGGCCGGGATCGACCTGGCGCCGCAACCGCCGCAGAACCGGTCTCCCGCAGCGGCGACCCGCGCGCACCGGGGACAGGTGACCGGGGCGCTCATCCGTGCGGCCGCATCACGGCGTTGCCCTCGGGTCCGCCGGTGTGGGTGAGGCGAACCGCGTAGCAGTGGTCGGCGTCGAGGCCCGCCCTGTCGCACCAGGCGTTGGCCGCGGCCGCGGTGGGCATCGGTACCCCGACCACCGTGGCCCAGAAGTTGCGGCCGGCGTAGTTCGCGAAGTCGCCGGTCCACAGCACCCGGGCCTCGGGGTGGGCGCTCCGCAGCGACTGGTGCTCCGCGAGGATCGCTGCGTCGTCCCACGTCTGTCCGTCGGCGACGAGGCCCGGCCGCTTCGACGACAACTGCGGGATCCACGACCCGACGAACCCCTCGACGGCCGCCGAGTCGGCGTTAGCAAGCGACTGCAGCTGGGCGTGAGGATCGGCCGTCGCACCCGATGTCCCGGCGGCGGCCGCCGACGGCTGGACCGCGTCCCCGACGGACGTGACCGAGGTCGGCGCCGTCGCGACGGTGGTCGTCGAGGGGCTACGCAGCAGGAGGTAGGAGCCACCCCCGACGGCGAGGAGCGCCACGAGGACGGCAGCGACCGCGATGACCGGGCGGGCGAACCAGGGCGTCGCGGCGGCGACGGACGGAATCGGAGCCGATCGCGGGGCCGCGGAGTAGCTGTTCGCGGAGTACGGGTTCGCGGAGTACGGGTTCGCGGAGTACGGGTTCGCCGGGTGGGCGTTCGCGGCGTACGCCGTGGGCGGCGCCGGCCGGGCGGCCGGGGCCGTCAACGTCGGCGGCGGGCCACCTCGGGCTGGTGCACCTCGGAGCGGTTCACCTCGGGGCGGTGCACCCGCGAACGGCGGACGGTGGGGCGGCGGAGCGCTCGCGGCGGGCGCCGGCTCCGGCGAGGGCCCGGAGGGGAAGGACCTGGGTCCGACGGGGAAGGACGGCGGCCCGACGGCGGGGAGCGGCACGGAGGGCACAGGGCGCGGCGCGGGCAGCGTCGGAAAGGCCGATCCGCATTGCGTGCAGAACATCGTGCCGTCGCGTCGCGGGCAGCCGCAGGACGCACAGAATCCCGACACGGCGTTGGTGATGGTCATCGTCGTCCCTCCCACTCCGACGGGCGCCCCCGCACGTCATCCTCTGATCGCCGCGCGTCGGCGGAATGTGACGCACCCGAGCACGTGGAATGCCGGGAGAGGGCCGGCTGGCGACAACGAGTGGGCGAGGCGGAATTGTTCACGATCAGATCGGTGCGTCGGCTGTGCACTTTCTGTCCATCGCCTTCGTCATCGACGGCAGGCGGCAGGATCCGTCGTCACGAACGCACCGAGAAGGTCAGCGACGCCAGCGCGGTCTGCCCGTCCTGCGTCTGGGCGCGCTCGTCGATCCGGTACTGGCCGTCGGGGAGCGGCTGGTTCTGGTTGAGGTAGATGGGGTTGCCGGAGTTGCAGGCGAACGAGTCCTGCTTGACCACGCCGTTGGGGCCCGTGACGGTCAGGTAGTCGAAGCAGCCGTCGTCGAGCTGCTGGCCCGACAGGGTGGTGACCTCCGAGGAGTAGGACTGCGAGTGGCCGCCCCCGAGGCACGTCGTCGGGGTCTTGAGGGTGCACAGCAGCTTCAGCGCGATCGTCGGCTGCGTCGGCGAGGCGGGCGCGGGCGCGGCCGGTCCGGCGGCGACGGGAGCGGCACTCGCCGGGGTCGACGGAGAGGCCGGAGCTGCGACTGCGGGGCTCGCGTCCTGCCGCGGCGGTAGGTAGCGCCAGCCCACGTAGGCGCCGCCGCCGAAGGCGACGAGGAGCAGGACGAGCATCGCGCCCGCGAACCGCGTCCGGCGACGTCGGCGGCGAGCCTTCTCCTCCTTCGTCAAGGTCGTCCTTCCCGACGGCGGGTCGGCGGGCTCCGGAGCAGGCGGCCCGGTCGGCACCGGACCGAGCACCGTGCTCGTCGAGGACAGCGGGCGAGCCGGTTCCTCGGTGCGGGGCGGGAGTGTGGTGCGCTGCGAGACCGGGAGTCCGACCTCGAGCGGGAGTCCCGCACCGTGCGCGATGCCCGCCGCGTGGTGTGCCACGTCGGCCGCGGAGGGGCGGTCGGCCGGGTTCTTCGCGGTCATCGCGCGGAGCATCGACTCCACCCCGGGCGGGAGATCGTGTCGCCCGAGCGCCGGGAGCGGGTCGCGGTCGATGCGCTGCATGACGGCGGGTGCGGAGACGTCGTCGGCGGAGCGGAACGGCGGGCGTCCGGCGAGGAGCTGCCAGAGCGTGGTGCCGAGCGACCAGACGTCGCCGCGGTCGGACGGGCGCTCGCCGCGCAGGACCTCCGGCGGCACGTGGTCGAGTGTGTAGCCGCCGATGCGCGACCCCTGGCTCTCCAAGGTCAGGCGGGCGATTCCGAAGTCGGACAGCGCCGGCCGCCCGTAGGCGGTGACCAGGATGTTGCCGGGCTTGATGTCGCAGTGCAGCACGCCGCGCGCGTGCGTGACGGCGAGCGCGGACGCCACCGCGTGCAGGATCGAGACCGCCTCCGCGGGCTGCAACGGCCGGCCGAGGTCGGCCAGCGAGCCGCCGGGGCACAGATCCATCGCGAGCCAGGGCCTGCCGTCGTGAACCCCCGCGTCGAGGATCGACACGATGTTCGGGTGGCCGGCGAGCTCCCCCATCGCCTGCCGCTCCCGGTCGAAGCGCCGGTGCACCTCCGGTCCGGTGACCTGGACGTCGAGCAGCTTGAGCGCCACCCACCGGCCGGTCGAGACCTGCCGTGCCTCGTGCACGCTGCCCGACCCGCCCCGGTTGAGCATCCGCCCGAGCTCGTAGCCCGCCGGCGTCGAACCCGCCGTCGCGCCGGTGGCGCCCGCACTCGTCGTCATCCCGTGCTTCCTCCCAGCTGCACCACGCGTCCTCCGACCGCAGATCGCTCCGGACACCTCAGATGTGACAGCCGGGGAATGCCACCCCCGAGCTCGGGGATGGGTGTCGTCCGACCGGAGCCCTAGCGTTTCCTCCGACAGCGGGAACGCAGAGATCGTTACGAGGCGGACGGGTGCCGTAGGCCGCCGCCATAGGCCGTCGTCCCAGGTCGGACCGGCGATAGGCCGGGTTAACCGTGCGTTGGGATCTCGACCCGCTATCAAGTGCCGCGCCGTGATCGGTGATCACCGGCATCGGATCTCGAACCCCTGGAGGAATCCATGGCGACCTGTCGCGTCTGCAACGGGAAGCGTGTCTGCAGTTTCTGCCGCGGCAGCGGGAAGCGCGGCGGCGTGATCACGTCGAGCTGCGACTCGTGCCGCGGCAAGGGTCACTGCGTCGCCTGCGACGGCAAGGGCTGGCGCAACTGATGGCCGTGTTCGCGCTCCTCGTGCTCGCCGTCGCGGCGATCGTCGTCTGCGTCAGGAGCCGGAACGCCGGCAAGCGACACGCGTACGAGGCCGCCGCGGCGGCCGACCCGCTGCACCCGACGATCGCGGCGGTCCTCCGGACCGTGCCGGACTGGCGATCACAGCGGGCCGCCGACGCCGCCGCGCGCTCGCACACCGGCCGCATCCTGGAGGTCCTGGAGCGACACGGCGAGTCCCTGCTCCTGGTCGTCCACGCCGACGACTTCCCGCACCAGGGGCTGCTCGCGATCACCCAGGGCCGCACGCTCTTCTACGGCGACGGGGTGCCGGTGGAGATCCCGCACGTCGGAGCGACCACGAGAATCCTGTCGACCGGTCCGAACGCGCTGCCGTGGGTCGAGATCCGGGGCGGCGGACGGACGGTCAGTGCCGGTCCGCGCTCGGTGGAGACGGCCAAGCTCATCTGTGCCGTCATCGACCTGTGGGCGGACAGCCCCGAGGTCACACCCGACCCCCGTGTCCGGATCGGCCCGGCCGGCATCGAGATCGACGACGCCTTCTACGCGGACACGCTGCGCCACGCCGGACACGCGGTCACGCCGTTCAACCTGCGCTCGATCCACGAACGGTTCGGCATGCAACTGCACAACAAGGCGCTGCGGTACATCGCGGCGAATCACGGGCCCGCAGCCGAGCAGCGGTTCCTGGCGGCCGCTGGGCGCCCGGTCGACGATCGCGACCTGCCGGGATGGCCGACGCGCGTCATGCGGGAGTGGAGTTCGTTCGACGACGGGATCGGCCCCGTGGCGGCCTTCTTCCCGCTCCTGATCCGAAGCGTGCTGCTCGACTCCGCGCGGACCGGGGGCTACCTCGCCCGCCCGGAACGGCCGCTCTCCATGTGGAAGAGCGACCACTACGACGACGGCGGGCGCGGACTCCGCCGCGCGATGCCCGCCTGATCCGCCGACACCTCCGAAAGGACCGATAGTCCGTGGCCTTCATCGTCGTGCTCGTCCTCTTCATCGTCGTGGGGACGGCCTACAGCATCTACAACACGATCGTCGCCCGGCAGGGCGTCGACCTCGAGGTCGCCGGCAGCCGGCAGGACGTGCTCGCCGCGACCCTCTCCCGCTCACCGCAGGTCGCCGCGTGAGCCGCCGGTGGATCGGGCCCGTCCTCGCGGGGCTGCTGGTCCTCGCGACGGCCGGGTGCGGAGGGGCCGACGCCTCGACGACGTGCAGCGACTTCCTGAACATGAGCGAACAGACTCAGGAGACGGCCGTGGAGACCCTCGCCGCGAAGACGCACGGGGACGCCTTCAAGGGGCCGATGGGCCTGGCCAACGTCGTCTACGGCTGCCAGGAGACCCCGCACAAGACCCTCGGCGCCCTCATGGGGGTCTCGTGACTCCCGCCGACGTCGTCGTCCGGAGGGACCGGATGACCGTCCTGCACTTCCCCGACGCCCGACCCCGGAGCGGCCGCCCGTGAGCACGGTCGAGGAGTCCGGCGCCGCGGTCCGACGGGCCTACGCCCAGCTGGCCGCCACCGCTGCCGCAGCCGACACCGCCGCGGCTGCCGAGCCGGCCGGGTCGGATACGACGCCCATGACCAGGTCGGACGTCGTCGCCCTCCTGGAGGTGTTCGGGGAGTCGCGCCGGGCTCAGGGCGACACCTTCACCGCCGCCCACATCGACGGGCACTGGTTCTACGAGACCGGAGCGGCGAAGACCGGCCTCGTCCTGTGGGGCGAGGAGGACGACTGGACGTTCAGTGCCTTCTCCGCGGCTCGGGTGAAGGTGACTCCGACCCTCGACCTGCACCGGCGGGTCGGGATGTGGCGCTCGTCGGTGCCGCAGTCCGGGTGCTACGTCATCGAGGACGACGGCGACGCGGCGGTGATGTGCGAGCGGGAGATCAAGGGCAACCAGGTGTTCCAGGGACCGACGGCGTGGCGGTTGATCCGCAGCGTCATCGACGCCGTCGGCATGCTCGCCGTCCTGATCGACCGCGACCTCGACCGCCGCCACGGCATCCCGTTCACGCTCACCGGCGACACCGGCCTGGTCATCCTGCTCGGCTGGTGGGAGATCCAGGACCGGGCGATCACCCGCTTCGTCCGGGAGAGCGGATGACCGACGTCGACGACCTCCGCGGGTCGATCTACGCCGCGGCACGCGAGCGGTACGACCACGTCTACGCGAATCCGGTCGGAGTCATCATCGTGCCGTGGGGGCGCACGTCGGTGACGGTGGCCGTCGAGCGCGTCGACGACCTCCTCGTCGTGAACATCCGCGCCGCGGTGCTGCAGAACCTCCGCGGCCGCCCTGACCTGTTCGAGTACGTGGCGTTGCAGGCCACGCAGTTCCGGCTCGGCTCGCTCTATCTGTTCCGCGAGGGCGACGGCTACGACCTCGACGTCGAGAGCCGCACGCTCGCGCACTGGACCGCGCCCCGGGAGGTCGCCGATCTGATCGCCGTCGTCGGGGCCACCGCCGAGGAGCAGGCCCTGCACCTGCGACCGCGCTTCGGCGGGACGGTGGTGAACCCGTCGGAAACGGCCGAGCGGCGGGTCTACGCCGAGAAGGCGTGGGCGGAGAACACAGTCGTCGCCGATGCGCTGGGGAAGGCCCTCGACGTCGAGCGCTGCACGATCACGGGCGCCGTGGAAGGCGCCTGGATCACGCCGGGGGACGCCGTCCTCGGGCGGGTCGTATTCGCCATGACCACGACCGACCTGTGGCTCGCCGGCTGGCCCCGGCACGCCCAGGAGCCCGCCGTCTGGCGCATCCCCTACACCGACATCACCGAGGACCACGTCCGGCAGGACCAGGGCGCGACCGACTACCTCGCGCGCGTCGCCCAGGGGAGGTGGCTGGGGATCCGCGTGATCGAGCCGGACACCGCGGACGCGATACGGCGAGTCCGCTCCACCACCGGCAGCGGGTCGCCGAGCACGCCCACAGGGTCTCGATGACGGGCGGTCGAGAGGTCGGGTCCGATCACGGCAGCCGGCCCTCCCGCTGTTCGGATGGAGGCGACCCCTCCAGCATGTCGGTGCCGCGGCCCCACATCTCCAGCATCCGCGGGGTCACCAGCGCCGGCGGCACGACCAGGTCGTCCTGCAGCCGCGATCTCTCCGTGCGTCGGGCGAGGGAGTCGTGATGCATGGGCTCGTCCCCGAACACCACGTCGATGCCTTCGACGAAGAACGCGGGGTCGTACTTCCACACGGCCGTCTTCAGCGCGCGCAGTTTCCGGCGTTGCTCCGTCGTCGCGAACAGCGAGACCCAGGTCGACCCGATCCGCACCGCGGCGAGGGTGAGGCCCGTCGGGCCACGCTCCGGTGGGCACCCGTCGTCGTCGTCGACATTTGACGGCGGCCGGAGCGCGCCGAGCGTGAAGGGGCGGCCGTAGAGGTGGGCGACGAATTCGGCGCAGTAGAAGTCGTCGTCGGACTGCCAGGCCACGCCCGCGTCCACGGCCCGCATCACGACCTCGTACTCCGCCCTCGGCTCCAGCACGTTCTCCGGCAGCAGGGCGTGCAGGGCAGCGGCGACGATGACCACCTTGGCGAACCCGAAGGCGCCCTCCCGGTCCTCGGGATAGTCGCGGAGCCGCCTCGCCGGGCCGTCGGCCGTCACTCCGTCCGGCAGCCGCAGGCGGTGGATCCGCTGTCCCTCGTCCCAGAAGTGCTCGAACGGGTCGTGGCGCAGCCCGCCGAGGTCGAAGAAGTCATCCGGCTGGTAATACGGATACGAGCTGACGATCCGGCCGTACTCGTCCGCCACGCCGGCGTGCGAGAACATGCTCGGCGACCGGTCCAGTTCCACGATCAACGCGGCGAGTGCATTCGTCGGATGCCGGGTCACGAGCAGGATCTCGCCCGGTTGGATCGATGATGTCGCAATTACGTCCACGTGCGTGCCCCCCAGCACTGTCTTCGTCAACGCCCCCGTGCGTATCTTCAGGTCAGCTTCACTGACTGTGAAGCCCTGGGGGGAACATGGCCGGGAATTCGGCGGGCACTCGTCCACGCGTGGTACTGCTCGGCACGGTCGAGGTCGACGGTGTCACCGTCGGTAGCGTCAGGCTCCGGACCCTCCTCGCGCACCTGGCGCTCGCGCCGGGCCGCGCCGTCTCCGGCGGCGCGCTCGTCGACGGGTGCTACGGCACCGCCCTCCCGCAGCGTCCCGCGGCCGCGCTCCAGGTCCTGGTGACCCGGCTCCGGAAGCGGTTCACCGCCGCACCGACCTCGCTCGTGGCCTCCGCCGGCGGGTACGTCCTGCGCCTCGACGACGACGAGGTCGACCTCGTCCGCTTCCTGCGCGCAGCAGCGGACGCACTGGACCCCGAGTCGGACGGGACGATCGACGCCGCCCGGCGTGCCGTCGAGCTGTGGGGCGAGCCGTTCCCCGGGTGCCTGCCCTCCGAGCGGCTCGGGACCGTGGCGGTGCAGGCCCACGAACGGTTCCTGCGCGTCCTGGAACGGCTCGCCGACGCCTGCCTCGAGCGCGACGCGCCCGGCGATGCGGAGGCCGCCGTCGAGGCGGTCCTCCCCCACCTCGCGAGCCACCGCGACCGCGAGCCGCTCGTCGCCGCGGCCATGCGCGCACTGCACCGGCTCGGGCGCACCGTCGAGGCCCTGGCCGCCTTCGCCGAGACGCGCCGGGCGCTGCGCGTCGAGCACGGCGTCGACCCCGGGCCGGCGTTGCGGGAGCTCGAGGCGACCCTGCTCGCGGCCCCACGCCGCGGCACCCGGCGACGCGAACCCGTCGTCGGGCGGTCCGAGCTGCTCGCCGCCGTGCGGGCCCGGCTCGACGACGTCGAGCGTGGCGCCGTGGTCATCGCCCTCGGCGAGGCCGGGATCGGCAAGACCTCGCTCCTGCGCGCGGCCCGCGACGAGGCGCGTGTCCGGGGAGCGGTCGTCGGGTCCGGCGCCTGGAACGAAGCGGACACCCCGCTGACCGCCTGGTCCGAGGGCCTCCACGACCTCGGCACCCCGGTCCCCACCCGCGACCCGGAATTCGGCCGCGCCGTGCACCGGGCGCTGCGCCGGCGCGCCGCCGACGCCCCCCTGCTGCTCACCCTCGACGACGCCCACCGCGCCGACTCGGCGTCGCTCGGCACCCTGCTCTCGCTCGCCCGCCGGGGGCTGCCCCCGGGCATCGTCGTCCTGGTGGCGGCACGCGAGCCCGACGCCGTCGCCCACCCGCGGTGGGAGGAAATCCGCGCCGACCTCGTCCGACTGCCGGGCGTCCACGAGCTCCCGGTGCGGGAGCTCGACCGGGCCGCGGTCGCGGAGCTCCTCGAGCGGCGGGGACGTCCCGACGACGAGGCCGCGGGCTCGCTCTGGACGCGCTCCGCCGGCCATCCCCTGCACCTGGCGGCGCTCCTGGACACCCTGGACGACGAGGGCACCGACCCGACGGTTCCCGACCGGCTCCGGCCGCTGCTCGCCTACCAACTCGCCCGGCTCCCCGCCGACTGCCGCGAGGTGCTCGAGGCCCTCGCCGTCCTCGCCCCGATCTCGGCCGACGCGCTCGCGGAGGTGCTCGGCACCGAGGTCCGTCGGGTGCTCCAGGCCCTGCGTCCGGCCGCCGACCTCGGCCTGGTCGCCCCCGACGGGGCGGGCTACGCCTTCCGTCACGAGCTCACGGCCGCCGCGGCGGCCGAACCGGTGCCCGGCCCGGAGCGCAGCCAGCTCCACCGGACGCGCCTCGGTCACCTCGACACCGACGCGGAGCCGTTCGAGCGGCTGCGGCACGCGGTGGGGGCCGCGACGATGGTGGCGCCGCACGTGGTCGCGGACGCCCGGGTCGCGGCGGCGGCGACCGCCCGGGAACGGGGCGCGCTCGCCGAGGCCCTGGCGCTGCTCGACGCTGCCGACGATGCGTCCGACCCGTGCGCGGTGCAGGTCGACCGCGGGCTCGTCCTTCAGGCGCTGGGCCGCCTCGACGAGTCCGACGACGTCCTCGACGCGGTCGTCGCGGACCCTGCCACCTCCGTCTCCGCGCTGGTCGACGCCGCGGTGGGCGCGGACGCCGTCGGCATCTCGGTCGCCGGACGCCCCCGACGGCTGGCCCGTCTCCAGCGGATCCGCGACCTCCCCCTCGACCGCCGCGACCGGGTGCGCGTGCTGCGCGCTCTCATCGTCGAGCAGCAGCAGTTCCTCGGGGACGCGGAGGCCGACGCGATGCCCGACCTGCTCGCGCTCGCGGCGGCCAGCCCTGACGACCCGCGCCTGCAGGCCGAGGTGGCGCTGCTGCGGGGCAACCAGCTGGCGGACGAACCCGTCGTCGTCCGCGAGCGGATCCGGCACGCCGAGCGCGCGCACGGCCTCGCCGTGGCGACCGGCGAGCGGGAGCTACGGCTGGAGGCGGAGGAGCTGCTCGTCGCCTCCCTGCTCGCGGCCGGGCGGGTCGACGACGCCGAGGCGCTCGGCTCGGGCCTGCGGGCGACGGCCGAGCGCCACCGGCACGCCCGGTCGATCTGGGCGTGCCTGCTGGTCGAGGCGTCGCTGCTCGCGGCCCGCGGCGAGGCGGAGGCGGCCGACGCGGCGGCGGAACAGGCCCGCGATCGTGGGCTCGAACTCGGCATCCCGGACGCGTTCGGTGCGTACGGCGTCCACCTCGCCTCGACCCGGGTCCTCGCCGGCACCCTGCCGTCGCTGAACGGGCTGCCGGCCGGCGCCGCCGCGTTCTACCCGCACGTGGCCGCATGGTCCGCGGTGGCGGCTGCGGACGCCGCCCAGGCCGGGGACGCGGTGACCGCCGCAGAGCACCTGACCGAGTGGACCCGTCGTCGGGAAGGACGTCCCTACCGGCTCTTCGACCGCTCCGGCCTGTGCTGCGCGGCGGTCGCGGCGTTCGCCGTCGGCGACGAACGCACCGCTCGGGAGGTGCTCGCGGGGTTGCCGGCGGACCCGGAGGCGGTCCTGGTCATCGGGATCGGTGCCGGAACCCTCGGTCCGGTCTCGACCTACCAGGGCCTGGCCCTGCTCGCGGCCGGGGAGCCCGAGCCGGCCCGGCAGGCGTTCAAGGTCGCGGCCGACGTCGCGGGACGGCTCGGCTGGACGCCGTGGGCCGACGCCGCCGTGACCCTCGGCCGGTGGGCCGAGACCGGGTCCGGTCCGCTCCCGTTCGGGGTGCGCCGGCTCTGAGGGGCCGGGCACATGAATCCGCCCCTCCCCGGAGAGCGGCCGTCGTAGCATCAACGCCCATGAGCGCCTCTCCCTCGGACGTGGATCGCAAGATCCGCCAGCTCGACAACGAGGTCCAGGCGATCTACGAGATGCTCGCGCGCATCGAGGGCACGCAGCGGCGGCACGACAACCGCTTCGCGGAGATCGGTACCGACCTCACCGACCTCCGGAGCCGGGTGTCCGACCTCCGCGACGACGTCACGGCGCTCGGCACCACGGCGACCGGGCTCGATACGAAGGTCACCGGGCTCGACACCAAAGTCACCGGGCTCGATAAGAAGGTCACCGGGCTCGACACCAAAGTCACCGGGCTGGACACCAAGGTCTCTGGGATCGACACCAAGGTCACCGGGCTCGAGGACAGAGTCGACTCGATCGACACGAAGCTGGACCGCGTGCTCGAGCTCCTCGAAGGCTGAGCTTGCTCACCCCGCCCGCTGACCATGGGGCGAGGGTAGGGCGACGCTCACGGCCCGAGCGCGGCCAGCCGCCCGACCAGATGGTCCCGCTCGACGGCGTTCTCCGTGAGCAGCAGCGCCTCCTCGTAGGCGTCCCGCGCCTCGTCGCTCCGCCCGAGGCGCTGGAGGAACTCGGCCCGCGCGACGGCGAGGTAGGGGTAGCCCGCCAGTTGGGGCTCCTCGCCCAGGGGCTCGAGAGCCTTCAGCCCGGCGTCCGCTCCGTCGGCGAACCCGATCGCGACCGCCCGGTTCAGCGCCACCACCGGCGACGGCCACAGGGCGACGAGCAGGTCGTACAGGCCGACGATCTCGTGCCAGTCCGTCGCGTCGGCAGAGGGCGCCTCGTCGTGCACGGCGGCGATGGCGGCCATGAGGGCGTAGCGCCCGGGCGGCCGGTGACGCAGCGCCTCCCGCACCAGCGTGATCCCCTCCGTGATCGCGGCCCGGTCCCACCGACGACGGTCCTGGTCGGCGAGCAGCACCAGCGACCCGTCGTCGTGAAGACGGGCCTCACGGCGGGCGTCAGTGAGCAGGATGAGCGCCAGCAGCCCGGTGACCTCGGGGCGGCGCGGGAGCAGGGCGTGCAGCATCCGGGCGAGGTCCAGGGCGCGTTCGACCAGGTCGCGGCGGATGAGGTCGGCGCCCGCCGGGGCGGCGTGGCCGGTGGTGAACAGCAGGTGCACCACCTCGCACACCGCCTCGACCCGCTCCGCGAGCTCGGCGACCGGCGGCACCCGGTACGGGATGCGCGCCGCCGCGATCTTCTTCTTGGCGCGGGTGATCCGGGCGGCCATCGTCGGCTCGGCGACGAGGAACGCGCGGGCCACCTCCGCCGTCGAGCACCCGCACAGCAACCGCAGCGTGAGCGCCACCTGCGCCTCCCGCGCGAGCGCGGGGTGGCAGGCGGTGAACACCAGCCGGAGCCGGTCGTCGCCGACCTCGTCCGCACCCCCGTCGTCGGGGGCCTCCTCGTCCTCCACCAACAGTGGCAGCGCCCGGCGGGCGGTGCCCTCGCGGCGGAGGAGGTCGAGCGCCCGGCGTCGTGCGGTCGTGGTCAGCCAGGCGCCCGGGTTCCGGGGCACCCCGTCCTCGGCCCAGGAGCGCAGCGCCCGGGCGTACGCGTCCTGCACGCACTCCTCGGCGAGGTCGAGGTCGCGCGTGACGCGCACCGTCGTGGCGAGCACGAAGGCCCACTCACGACGATGCGCGTCCGCGACCGCCGCGGCGACCGCGGCTCCGACGGTCATCGGCTCAGTCGAACACGCGGATGGGCCGGACCTCGACCCCGCCCTCCGCCATCGGGACCTGCTTCGCGATCGCGACGGCCTCGTCCAGGTCGGGGGCCTCGACGAGGTAGTAGCCCCCGAGGGCCTCCTTCGTCTCGGCGAAGGGGGCGTCGGTGACAGTGAACCCGCCGGCGCCGTCGGGGCGGATGGAGGTCGCCGTCGACGAGCGCTCCAGCGCGTTCCCGCCGCGCAACGCGCTCTCGTACTTCGTCATGAACTGCCCGTGCTCGGCGTAGACCTCCCCCGAGGCCTGTCGGCCGGCCGCGTCGACGGCGGCCTCGTCCTGATAGATGAGCACCAGGTACTGGGCCATGGTGTCCGTCCTCTCCTCGGCGGCCCGCCGTTCGGGCCGTCCACCATCCCGACGACGGGGACCGCCCCGGATCGACAGCGCGACGGGTGTCGATTCTCCGGAGGTGCGCGCGTCGGACAAGGGCACGTCGTCACTCCCGACGTTGTCGGGGGTCGGGTGTACACCGACGTCACGTCCACCGGCCGCACCAGAGGAGTCCGCCATGGCTGCCACCGTCAACTACTTCGAGATCGGCACGCCGCACGCCGAGGAGGCCCGCCGCTTCTACGGCGCGCTGTTCGACTGGACCGTCGGCGAGCCCTCGCCGCAGGACTACCGCATGGTGAACGCCGACCAGGGCGGGCTGTGGGACACCACGTCGCTCGGCGGCGGGACCTGGGCGATCTTCTACGTGCAGGTGGACGACGTCGCGGCCACCGTGCGCGAGGCGGAGAAGCTCGGGGCCACGGTCGCCGTGCCGCTCGTCGACGGGGGCGCCATCGAGTTCGCCCACCTCCTCGACCCCGACGGCAACCGGTTCGGCGTGTGGCGGCCGAAGGACGCCGGCTGACCCGACCGGCGAGTCGGCGTCGTGCCCTCGCCCTCGACGGGGGCGTAGGAAGGGACCGTGGATCACCCCTCGCGGTACGTCTTCCTCGGCGCCGGCGCGGTCGGCAGCGCCCTCGGCGGCCTGCTCGCACGGCAGGGACGGCAGGTCCTGCTCGTCGCGCGCGGCGAGCACGCCCGGGTCATGACGGACCGGGGTCTCACCCTGCGCTGCCCCGACCTCACCGAGACCCTCGCCGTGCCGGTCGCCACCGCGACGGATCAGGCACGGTTGACCGTTGACGACGTCCTCGTGCTCACGGCGAAGACCCCGCAGGCCGCCGAGGTCCTCGACAGCTGGGGCGACGCCCCCGTCCACGACCGGGACGGGGCCGAGGTCGGCCGGGCCGCCGACGTCCTGCCCGTGCTCGTCGCCCTCAATGGTGTGGCCGGGGAGGAGATCGCCCTGCGCCGGGCCACCCGCGTGTTCGGAGTGTGCGTCTGGTTCCCGACGGTGCTGATCGAACCCGGGGAGGTCATCGTCCGGGGCGCGCCGCTGCGCGGGGTCTTCCACGTCGGGCGCTACGGCCACTCCCCCGACCCGGCCGCCGACCGCGACCTGCTCGCCACGGTCTCCGACGACTGGGACCCCGCGGGCTGCCTCGTCCGGCCGACCGACGCGGTCATGGCGTGGAAGTACCGCAAGCTGATCGCCAATACCGGCAACGCCCTGGAGGCCCTGCTCGGCGACACCACCGGCGCCGAGGACATCGCGAAGGCGGCCCGCGCCGAGGCCGAGGAGGTCCTCGACGCCGCCGGCCTGGCCGTCGTCGGGAAGGAGGAGGCCCGCGCGGGATGGGAGCCCGAGGGCCTCGAGTTCCTCCCCGTGCCGGGCGAGCCGGCGCAGCTCGGCGGGTCCAGCTGGCAGTCCTTGATGCGCGGCACCGGCAGCATCGAGACCGACTACCTCAACGGCGAGATCGCGCTCACCGCCCGGCGCACCGGGCATCCCGCGCCGCTCAACGCCGGCCTCACCACGCTCGCGCGGCGGGCCGCCCGGGACGGCCTGCGCCCCGGCTCGATCACCGCGGACGACCTCCGGCGCACGCTCGGCCTGGGCAGGGCGGCTCAGACGCCGGCGTAGCGCTCCACCCCGTCCTCGTCCACGCGGCGGGCGCGTCCCCGGTCGACGAGCACGTCGAGGTGCGAGCGGGTCTCGAGCACCGCGAGCATGCGGTCGAACGGTCCGAGGTCCTCGAAGGCCCGACGACGACGGGTCCACCGCAGGTGCGAAGCGACCTCCGCCGCGGTGGAGGTCCGCTCCAGCAACGGGGCGACCGTCTCCTCCAGCCGGTGCGCGTGGTGCTCCTGGAGCTCGTCCACGCGACGGTGGACGCTGCGGGTGACGTGGCCGTGCGCGGGCAGCAGCCAGGTGTCGGGCAGCGCGCGGACCAGGGCGAGCGAGCGCAGGTAGTCCCCGAGGGGGCGGGCCGGGACGTCGGGCTCGAAGCCGATCGACGGCGTGATGTGCGGCAGGACGTGGTCGCCGGCCAGCAGCAGGCCGGAGAGCTCGTCGCGGAAGACCAGGTGTCCGCGTGTGTGGCCCGGCGTCGGGATCGCCCGCAGCACCCGGGACCCGAGCTGGACCTCCTCGTCCCCGATCCAGGTGTCCGGCTCCTCGTAGAGATCCCGCGGCACCCCGTCGTCCGCGTCGGCCAGCTCCCGGGCGAGGCCCGTCGCCCCGCACCGCAGGAGGAGCTCCAGCTGCGCGCCGACGACGCTGTGCGCCGGATCGGCGATGAGAGCGAGCGACCGCTGCTCCCGCCGCCCGAGGGCGACGCTCGGACCGAACTCCCGTCGCAGCTCGACGGCACGGGTGTAGTGGTCGCGGTGGACGTGCGTGACGAGGCACCGCCGCACCTGCCGCGGGTGCCGGCCCAGCATCTCGAGCCCGCGCGCCAGGTGCTCCCGGCCGTCCGGGGTCGCCTGGCCCGGGTCGACGACGACCACGCCGTCCGGCTCGTCCAGGACGTAGGCGTTGACCGAGTGCAGCCCGGCGTCGGGAAGCGGCAGCGGGATCCGGAAGACGCCCGGCGCGACGGCGTAGACGCCGGGGCGGTGCCACGGCCACGCCGGGTCGGCCTCCTCGGGCGCGCCGAGCACGGCCTCCCGGACGATCTCCGTGGCGCGCGGGGTCGTCATCCTCAGACCGGCAGCCCGAGACCGCGGGCGAGGAGCAGCCGCTGCACCTCGGACGTGCCCTCGCCGATCGTCAGGATCCGCGCGTCCTGGTAGTGGCGGGTCGCGGCGCTCTCCTGGACGAACCCGTAGCCGCCCTCGAGCTGCGTCGCGATGTACGCCGCCTTGTTCGCGGCCTCCGAGGCGACCAGCTTGGCCGTCGCCGCCTCCTTCGCGATCGGCATCCCGCGGTCGTACTTCCAGGCGCCGTCGTAGGTCATCACGCGCGCCGTCGAGGCGAGCGCGGCGATGTCCGCGAGCTGGAAGGCGACGCCCTGGTGACCGCCCAGCGGGGCACCGAAGGACGTGCGGTCGGCGACGAAGCGGCGGACGTCGTCGAGGCAGCCGAGCGCGAGGCCGGTGCTCATGGCGGCGATCGGGAGGCGGGCCCACGTCAGGAAGCCCAGGGCCTCCCGGTAACCGCGTCCCTCCTCGCCCAGCAGCGCGTCCGCCGGCAGGCGGACCTCGTCGAAGAACAGCGGGTGGGTGTCCGAGGCCCGCCACCCCATCTTCGCGTAGGGGCCGCCCACGGTGACCCCGGGCGCGTCGAGCGGCACGAGGAACGCCGAGACCGGCCGACGCCCGCGGGCCGCCACGGTGGCCGGGGTGACGGCGTCGCCGGTGGCGGCGAAGAGGATCACGTAGCGGGAGAACGGGGTGCCGGAGTTCGTGATGAACTGCTTGGCGCCGGTGAGCACCCAGCCGTCGCCGTCGTGCCGGGCCGTCGTCGCGATGTTGCCGGCGTCCGAGCCCCCCGTCGGTTCGGTGAGGCCGAAGGACACGAACGTCTCGCCCGTGCAGGCGGCGGGCAGGACCTCCTCCAGCAGGTCGTCCCGCCCCTGCGCGAGGTGGGCGAGCAGGGCGACGCTGATCGCCTGGACGTGCACCGTCACCGCGAGCGAGGAGTCGACGCGCGCCAGTTCCTCGGCCGCGAGACAGAGGGTCCGCAGGTCCGCTCCCCCGCCCCCGAACCGCTCGGGGGCGAGCAGTCCGTAGGCCCCGAGGCGGCCGGCGGCGCGGGCGAGGTCGGCGTCGAATCGTCCCTCGATGCTGCGTGCGGCCGCTCCCGGCGCCACCTCGCGGGTGCAGAAGTCGCGCATCGCGCGCTGCCACTCGAGGTGGTGGTCCTCGAGCGCCCACGGGACGCCGTAGTCCTCCCCGAGGAGCGCGTCGGACGCCTGCTCGACGGGCCGTTCGGTGGTCTGGGTCATCGCTGGCTCCCGGGGTCGTCGACAGGTCCCGACAGTACGCTCGCTGTTCTAGTCACCACTAGATTTTCGTCGCCCGCCTCGGCTCAGTGGCGGTTCGAGGTGGTTCACGCTCCCGCGACGCGACGCTCCTGGTGCGCCCAGTACGGCTCGCGCAGGGTCTTGCGCAGGAGCTTCCCGACGACGTTCTTCGGCAGCGGCTCGTGCGTGAACTCGACGCCGCCGGGCTTCTTGTACGAGCCGAGCCGCCGGCTGACCAGGTCGATGATCTCCTCGGCCGTCACCTCGGCACCGGGGGCGACGTGGCAGACCGCCATCGGGGTCTCGCCCCACCGGTCGTCGGGGATGGCGAAGACCGCGACCTCGATGACGGCGGGGTGGTCGGCGATGGCCGACTCGAGCTCGGCGGGCCAGATGTTGAAGCCGCCCGAGACGATCATGTCGTCGGCCCGGTCGAGGATGTAGACGTAGCCGTTCGCGTCGATCCGGCCGATGTCCCGGGTGCGGACCCAGCCGTCGACCAGCCGCGTGGCCGTGAGCTCGTCGTCGTTCCAGAAGCCCGACATCTGCGACTCGACGCGCGCGTACAGCTCCCCCTCGGCGCCCAGCGGGAGGACGGTGCCCTCCTCGTCGCGCACCTCGAGCCGCGCGAACGGCAGCACCTTCCCGGCCGCCCGCAGGGGCTGCGACCCCGGGACCTCGGAGAACCACTCCTGCGGCGTCATCACCGTGAGCGGCACGGCCTCCGTCTGTCCGAAGACCTGGTGGAGCACGTCCCCGAACGCCGCCCGGCCGGCCAGCGCGGTCGCGTCGGTGATCGGGGCGCCCCCGACGAGGAGGCACTCCAGCGCCGAGAGGTCGCAGCCGGCGCGCGACGGCTCCGCGGTGAGCATCTGGACCATCGAGGGCGGGGCGAACATGTGCGTCACGCGGTGGCGCTCCATCATCGCGAGCACCTTCGCCGCGTCGAACGCCCCGAAGAGCAGGTTGCCGCTGCCGTGCAGCCAGGCCGGGAGGAACAGGTAGCCCGAGGCGTGCGAGATGGGCCCGGCGTGCCCGACGACGCTGTGGGTCTGCAGGTTCGGGAGCCGGTAGTACCAGTTCCGGCAGTTCACGAGCCAGTCGTGCTGCGTGTAGCCGATGCCCTTCGGGCGTCCCGTGGTCCCGGCCGAGTGGCGGATGATGTACCAGTCGTCGCCCGCGACCTCGAGCTCCGGATCGACGTCGGACTGCCCGGCGAGCCACGCCTCGTAGCCGTCGTCGCGCACGACGATGCGCGACAGTCCGTCGATCTCCGTGTCGAGGCCGTCGACCTCGGCGGCGTGCGCGGCGTCCGTGAGCACGACCCGCGTCTGGGTCTGCTCGATCATGTGGCGGTGGGACCGGCGTGCGTTGCGCGCGTAGAGCGGGACCCGGACGGCGCCCGCGATGGCGCAGCCCAGGAACAGGTCCGCGGCGCCCAGGTTGTTGTCCTCGAGGCCGGCGACCCGGTCGCCGGGCCGCACCCCGAGGGCCGCGAGCCCGTTCGCCAGCCGGACCCCCCGCTCCCACGCCTCGGCGAACGTGAAGGTCGCGGTCTCGGTCACCAGCGCCGTGCGGTCGCGGTAGAGGGTCATGGCCTGACGCATGAGGCTGGGGACGTCCACGGCGGTGCTCCTCGTCGTCGAGCGCGGCCTGCGGGCCGTCGGACGCCCGACGCTATGGCCCGCGTCACACCAGCGATACCCACGATCGTGGGGGACGGGGTCAGCGAGACGAGGAGAAGAGCGCGAGGAGGGTGTCGGCGAGCTCGTCGGCGAGGGCCTCCGGGGCGAGGCTCCCGGCCGGGTCGTACCACTCGGGGATGTACGCGAGGGCCCCGAACACCACCGACATCCGGACCCGCAGGGCGTCCGGGCCGAGACCGTCGACGACCCGATGGGCCACGTCCTCGAAGATCGCCGCGTGCGCGCGGCGCACCTCGAGCACCAGCTCGCGGATGTCGGGAACCGACACCGGCATCGTCAGGAAGAGCGGGGCGAACTCCGGGAAGTCGCGGACCTCGATGAGCACCTGCTCGCGGAAGAGGGCCCGGAGGAGGTCCGCCGGGGGCGCCGGGGTGTCGGCGATGGCGCGCAGCCGTCCCAGCACCTCCTCGGAGGAGCTCCGCAGGCAGCGCCGCAGCAGGTCGTCCTTGGAGGAGAAGTAGTGGTAGAGGCTCGGTCCGCGCAGGTCGAGCTCGGCCGCGACGTCCTCGAAGTTCGTCCGGTCGTACCCGCGCTGCGCGAACAGCCGTGCCGCGGCGCGTTCCAGCTCGGCCACCCGCTGCGCGCGCTTGCGCTCGATCCGGCTCGGGGTGGCCGGTGCGTCCGTCACGAGAGCCATCCTGCGGCACGCGCCCGGTGGACGGCCTCGCTGCGGGTGTGGCTGTCGAGCTTCGCCATCGCCGACTTCAGGTAGGACTTCACGGTCTCGACGCTGAGCAGGAGCCGCCGGGCGACCTCGGCGTTCCCGCACCCCAGCGCGACGAGCCCGAGCACCTCGAGCTCGCGGGCCGAGAGAGCGGCCCCCGCGGCGCCGGAATGGTCGTGGCGTTCCAGTCGCGACGCCCACCGATCCAACCGGGCACGGACGGCGGTGTCGGCGACGGCCGGACGGGTCGCCTCGAGGATCGCCCGCAGCTCGGCCACCTCGTCGGCCCCGAGCACGACTCCCGCCGGTTCCGTCGTCGTGGTGCCCGTTGCGAGGCGCACCGCCCGCACCGCACCGCGGAGGAACCGTTCCCCGAAATCCACCGGGCGACGCACGGCCCCGTACACCGCGCCGCGGAGTTCGTTCCCGGCCCGCACCGGGAGGGCGAAGACGGCGTGCAGCCCCTCGGCGGCGACCGCCTGGTCGAACTGGTGGGTGATGCCGGGGTCGCGCGCGTAGTCGGCGACGGCCAGCGGCCGGTCCAGGGCCAGGACCTTGCCTCCGAGGCCGGCACCGACGGCCGTCTCGAGCCCGTCCATCGACCCCACGCGGTGGCCGTGCATGTAGCCCAGCCGGAACGTCCGCGGCGAGGGCATCGACGCGGCGAAGGCCATGTCGACGACGTCGAGCGCCGCCACGGCCCGCACCGCGCGCTCGAGCTGGGGGTCGGGCCCGGACGTGCTCGTCGCCGCCATCTCCGCCACCTCGATGTTCTCGGTGTGGCTAGAGATACTACTCACGGTCCGAGCACCCGCGGGCGGAACTCGGGAGCGTCAGACCACCCGCCGGACCCCGCCGTCGTCGAGCAGGCCGTGGCGGACGGCGAGCGAGGCGGCCTCGAGCCGGGAGTGCGCGCCGAGCTTGTGCAGGATCGACTGCACGTGGCTGCGCACGGTCACCTCGGAGATGGCGAGCTCCCGGGCCATGTCGGGCGTCCCGGTGCCCTCGACCAGCAGCGCCAGGCACTCGCGCTCTCGCCGGGTGAGGGCGGACATGAGCCGGCGTGGCGCCTGCTCGGCGCGGGGCAGCCCCGTCCGCGCCGGGAGCCGGACAGCCGGGCGACCGGCGCGCACGTCGTCGAGCGCTGCCAGGAGTGCCTCCTTGCCAGCACTGGTGTGGACGTAGCCGAGCGCCCCGGCGGCCTGCGCGGCGCGGACGGCGCCGTCCTCGGCCACGACCGAGAGCAGCAGGACCGGGGTCCGGAACGCGACCGCCGCGATGAGGTCGGTCGGGCAGGGCCGTCCGCCGTCCTCGTGGTGCTCGATGATGCACAGCGACGGCCGGTGGTCCTGGACGGCGACCGTGAGCGCGGTCGCGGTGGGCGCGGTGCGGGTGACGTCCAGCCCACGGTCGCGCAGCACGGTCTCCAGCAGGTCGAGGACGAGCGACCGCCCGCCTGCGACGACGACGTCCATCATCGGTTCCTGCCCCCCGCATCGACCCCCCGACGACCACCACCATGGGACGGGACGCAGGACGGGTCAAACGACCACCTTTCGCTTTTCGACCCGTGCGTGCGGCCGTGGACCGGACGCACGACGGCGGGTTGCGCCACGCGTCGTAATCGGACAGCTGGTACATATGGTGGAGGACGCACGGTAAGTAGTCACCTAGCGTCAACACTATGCCCACCGTGACCCTGCGCGTGGTGGCTGACCGGATGCTGACCGATCTCCTGGCCCACGTGCTGGCCGGTCAGCCCGACGTCGTCGTGGTCGATCTCGGCGCCGACGTCGTGCTGATCGACGCCGCCTCGTGCCGCCCGAGCGCCTGGACGACCGTCCTCTCGCGGGTGCGCGGCGAGAGCCGCCGGGCCCGCGTGGTCCTGCTGGCCGACGAGGACGACACGGACGACGCCGTCGCCGCGGCACGCGCCGGGGTGGACGCCTGGGTGGCGCCGCACCCGGCGCTCGACGACGTGGTCGCGGTGGTGCGTTCCGTCGCGACCGGGGCGGGCCACTACCCGTCGCGCCACCTCGGCGCCGTGCTCCGGGCGCTGCGGGGCGACGTCGACCGCGAGGCGCACCCCGATGGGCGCCTGGGCGCGCTGACCGGCCGGGAGAGCGACGTCCTGCGGCTCATGAACGACGGGCTCGCCACCCGCGAGATCGCGGACCGCCTCCACCTCTCGGGCAACACGGTGCGGTCCCACACCCGGCGGCTCTTCGCGAAGCTCGGCGTCCACCACCGCCTCGAGGCGGTGCGCGTGGCGCGTGACCTGGGATTGCAGCCGCCGAGCGGGGACGCCGGGAGTCCTTCATCGGGGTGAGCAGCATTTCATCCGATGACACGTTCCTCGGCTGCTCAGCGTGACTTTAGGGTTCTATCAGCGCCCCGTTCGGGGCAAGAGCTTCGCAAACAGCTACCGAACGTCACTGGCGCCTGCGTGCGTCCCGGGACGGCGGGGGGACGGTACGTCGTGAGCAGAGCAGTCGAGGTCGACCGCGACCTTCGCCGCGTCCGCCCGGCACCGCCGGGGCCGGGCGTCGAGGCCGGGCCACCACCGCGTCACGGCTGGCCGGGACGGCTGCAGGCGGCCGTGGTGGTGACGGACGTCGTCGGTGTCCTGGTGGTGAGCCTGGTGGCCGTCGTCCTCGGCGTCACCCGGCCCGACCCGTGGCCCCCGAACCTGGCGGTGCCCCTCGCGGCGACGGTGGTCGTCGTGAGCCTGGCCGCGCTCCGGGCGTCGCGCAGCTGGGCCCGGCGCGCACTGCCCGTCGACGTCGTCCAGCTCCGGCGGGTCGCCGGCGCCTTCGCCGCCACCGGGTTGATCCTCGCCCTGGGCGGTCTGGCCCTCAAGCTCGACGCGGTCCGCCCCTGGGTCTTCGTGGTCCTGCCGGCCACCGCCGTCGTCGTCCTCGCGGCCCGGTGGGCGATCCGCGGCGCCGTGCACCGCGCCCGCGCCCGGGGCCGCTGCCGGTCGAGCCTGCTGGTGGTCGGGCCGACCGCGGCGGCCGCGGAGCTCGTGGCCCGCGCGCGGCGGGCGTCGCACCAGGGCTGGACGGTGGTCGCGGTGTGCGCGCCCCGCCCGGGGCCGCCCTCCGTCGCGGGGGTACCGGTGGTCGGGGAGCCGGCGGACGTGGTGACGCAGGTCCGCCGGCTCGGCGTCGACCTCGTCGCGGTGACGGGCTCCGGGCGCTCCCCCGCGGACCTGCGCCGACTCGCGTGGCAGCTCGAGGGCACGGGCGCGGAGCTCGCCGTCGACCCCGGCCTCCGGGAGGTGCCGGGCGCACGCCTGCACGTCTCCCCGGTGGACGGGCTCCCCATGCTGCGGCTGGCCGAGGTCCGTCTCGGCGGCGGGGCCCGTCTCCTGAAGCACCTGCTCGACCGCGTCGCGGCCGCCCTGCTGCTGGTCCTGCTCGCTCCCGTCCTGCTGGCCGTCGCCGTGCTCGTGGCGGCCGACGGCGGCCCGGTGCTCTTCCGGCAGGAGCGCGTCGGCCGGCACGGCCGCCCGTTCCGGATGCTCAAGTTCCGGACGATGGTGGTGGACGCCGAACGGCAGCTCGACACCCTGGCCGACGAGGGCGCCGGCCCGCTGTTCAAGCTGCGCCGCGACCCGAGGGTCACGCCCGTCGGGGTGCACCTGCGCCGCCTCTCGCTCGACGAACTCCCGCAGCTGTGCAACGTCGTGGCCGGGTCGATGTCGCTCGTCGGTCCCCGCCCGGCGCTGCCGCGCGAGGTCGCGGCCTACGCCGACGACGACCGGCGACGGCTCGTCGTGCGGCCCGGGATCACCGGGCTCTGGCAGATCAGCGGGCGGTCGGACCTGTCCTGGGAGGACACGGTGCGGCTGGACCTGCGCTACGTCGAGTCGTGGTCGCCCGGCCTCGACGCGGCGATCCTGTGCCGCACGGTCGGCGCCGTCCTGCGCGGGGACGGTGCGTATTGAGCCCCACCCGCCAGATCCTCCTCACCGTCGCGCTCGTCCTCGTCGTCGTCACCGCTGCCGCCGTCGTCCTCGTGGTCGGGCTCCTGCGGACCTCGCCGCCGCCCGAGCGCACCGGCTTCGGCTTCACCGTGTCCAGCTCGTCGGACCCGTACGGCAGCTGGGCGGCGTTCACCGCCGACGTCGACCTCAGCGCCGCGCGTGGCCTGGAGTGGGTCCGACTGGGGATCGCGAGCTGGCTCGTGGCCCCCTCGCCCGCGGGCGCCGACATCGGCTGGGACGAGCACGCGCTCGCCGTCTACGACCGCGAGATCGATTACATCCGCAGCCGCGGGCTGCGGGTGTTCCTCGTGACGAGCGGTGCGCCCGACTGGACGCAGGGCGCCTCGAGCGCCGAGTACGCCCGCGTGTCGGCGGCCTACTGGTCCCACCTCGCGCAACGCTTCGCCCCCCGGGTGGCGGTCTGGCAGGTGTTCAACGAGGCCGATTCCTCGGACTACCGCACCTTCCGACCCCTCGACCGCCCGGACCGGCGCTACACCCGCGAGCTCGCCGGGCTGCTGCGCTCGGCCCGGACGATCGTCCACGACGTCGCTCCCGGCGTCGTGGTCACCACCAACTCCACCGGCTTCCCCGTCGACGACCGGCGCGAGGCGATCTGGACGGACTACTTCGCCGCGCTCGCGCCCTCGCTCGACGCCGTCACCCTCGACCTCTACCCCACCGACGACCCCGGACAGATCGCGTCGCTGCCCGATCGGGTGGCGCGCGCCGAGCAGCGCTTCCGGCTGCCCGTGTACGTCGGCGAGGTCGGGCTGCAGACCTGCCGGGGCTGCTGGTCGGAGGAGACCCAGGGCCGGGCGGTCGGGGCGGCCGTCGCCGCCCTCCGCACCGCCCACCCGCGCGCGGTCCTCGTCTACGAGATGCGTGACGGAGGCCCCGACACCACCGACGGCGAGTCGACCTTCGGGGTCGTCGCCCTCGACGGCCGCCGCAAGACCGGCTTCGACCGGATTCTCGCCCAGATGACGCCCGAGCCCGGGCCCTGACCGTGCCCACCGACCGCGAAGGACGACCCGTGCGCCCACTCCAGTACCTGACGGTGCTCCGCCACCGGTGGCCCGTCGTCGTGACCGGCCTGCTCGTCGGCCTGCTCGCCGGCGGTCTGTTGGCCGCCCTGCTGCCCCGGCAGTACTCCTCGGACACCACGCTGTTCGTGGCGCCCGGACCGCCCGACGAACGGACCTCCGCCTACGAGCGCACCCAGATCGCCGCCCAACGGGTGCCCTCCTACCGGGAGCTCGCCACCGACGGCCGTGTGACCGCCGCGGTCGTCCGCGACCTCGGGCTCCCCGAGACCCCGGAGTCGCTGGCCACCCGCCTGCAGGTCAGCAGCGTCGCCGACGCCCTGCTCATCGACGTGTCGGTGACCGACCCGGACCCGGCCCGCGCCGCGGCCGTCGTCGACGACGACGCCCGACGCCTGAGCGGACTGGTCCGTGACCTCGAGCAGCCGCCGAACCCCCTCGACCCACCCGCGGTCTCCCTCGTCGTGCTGCGTCCGGCGTCCGTCCCGACCGCGCCCTCCGGACCGTCCCCGTCGTCGTACCTGCTCCTCGGCGCCCTCGGCGGTCTCGTCCTCGGCGCCCTGGCCGCCGTCGCCCGCGAGCGCACCGACCGACGCGTGCGCTCGACGGCGGTCCTCGAGCGGACGGTCGGCGCCCCGACCCTCGGGCGGCTGCCCGCCCTCGAGGCCGGCCCGGCCCGGCGGGAGGCACTGCGTGCGCTGCGCACCACGCTGCGGCACCTCCCGGGTCTGTCGGTCCCGTCGTGCCTGCTGGTCACGGCGGCCCTTCCCGACGACGGGGCACCCCCGACCGTCCTCGAACTCGCCGGGGGCCTCGCGGCCGCCGGGGAGTCGGTCCTGGTCGTCGACGCCGACCTCCGCCACCCCCGGCTCGCCGACCTGCTGGACCTGACCCCTGGTGCGGGGCTCACCGAGGTGCTGCGGGGCCGGGCCGACCTGGACGCGGCCGTCGTGCACCACGGGCCCTACGACGTGCTCGTGTCCGGCGCGCCCGACGACGGGCCGGACGAGCTCCTCGCCTCGTCGGCGACGCCGTCCCTGCTCGCCCGGCTGCCCCACCGCTGGGACCGCGTCCTGGTCCTCGGGCCGCCCCTGCTCGCCGACGCCGACGCCGCGGACCTGGCCGCCTGCACCGACGGGGTCCTGCTCGTGGTCCGGTGGAAGCACACGAGGATCGAGCAGGTCGCCGGCGCGGTCGACCGCGTGGCGTCGGTGTCGGCACCGATCCGGGGCACCGTCCTGGTCGACGTCCCCGGGTCCCCGCGGCCGGCGCCGCCCGCGGGCCGGGACCGGGCGGAGCGCGCCCCGGCGGCCCGGACGCCCCTCGTCGACCTGACCGCGCGGCGGTGAGGACGTGCTGCTCCTCGGGGATCCCCCCGCCGGGCGGGCGCAGGAGGCGCTGCTCGGTGCCGGTGTACGGCCCGGCCGCGCCGTCACGGCCCAGGTGGGCATCGTCGCCGCGGTCCTGGCGGGGGCCGTCTTCGTCGTCGCCCTGCGCTCCGGGCTGGACGCGAAGTATTCGTCCGACGGCACCCTCATCCGCCAGATCGCGACGGGGCAGTTCGCCGCCGGCGGGGACCAGTCCTTTCGCACCGTCGGGGCGCTCTACCGGCTCCTCGGTCTCGGGAACCTGCCCACGCTCGCCGGGCTGCTCGGCTTCGCCGCGTTCGCGCTGTGCGTCCTCCCGCTCGTGCGCGCGGACGTCGCCCGCGACCTCTCGTGGGTGACGATCGGGCTCGCCGTCGCGACCGTGGGCCTCGGCGCCGTCTACCTCGGGGACTACTCCAAGGACGTCTGGCTGCTGCCGGTGCTCGCCCTCGTCCTCGCGGTGCGGGGCGTCGTGGCCCGCGAGGTGGTCCTCGCCGCGGGCATCGTGGTCTACGCGGGCCTGTTCCGGCAGTACTGGTTCCTCGTCTACGCGTTCTACCTGGTGCTCCGGCTCGCGACGCTGCCCGGACGGCGGGGGCGGCTCCCGCGCGCGGCGGTCACGGTCGCCGCGGCGCTCACCGTCACGGCCGTCGCGTTCCCCCTGCTGGCCGGCACGACGATCAGCTCGTTCCGGTCCTCGATCAACGCCGGCCGCACCGGGATGGCCGACGCCCAGTCCGCGATCGAGCCGGTGATCGCCGGGCAGGGGCCGGTCGCCGAGGCGGGGAACGCCCTGCTCACCCAGGTCACGCTCTACGTCCCGCTGCCCCTGCTCGCGGAGGGCGGAGCGGTGTACCTGGCGGCGACGGCGTTCCTGGCCGTCCTGTGGTTCGCGTTCTTCCGCGCCGTCGCCACCGACCCGCTGCCGAGCACCGCGCCCGACAGCCCGTGGCCGGTCGCCTGCCTCGTCCTGTCCTTCACCGCCGTCCAGGGGATCTTCGAGCCGGACCACGGCTCGGCCCTGCGGCACCTGACCCCCGTCCTGCTGCTCGTCCTGTCCGTCCTCGTGCTGCGCGACCGCGCCGCCGCCCGGCCCACCCACCGCATCACCCCAGGGGGCACCCGATGACCGCCGTCCACCCGCCGCAGCTCCGGTCCGCCCCGGCGAAGGACCGACCTCCGGACCCCGCCGAGGTCCTCGACCGGCCGACCGTCGTCCACGTCGTGGAGTCCCTCGGCGGTGGCGTGATGGTCGCGGTCCGCGACTACGTCCGCGCCACGGAGGACCGCTACCGCCACGTCGTCGTCGCGGACGTCCGTCCGGGCCACGACACCGGCGACTTCGCCGGCGTCGAGGTGGTGCGTCTCGGCGCGGGGCAGGGGCCGGTGGGCACCTGGTGGCGGCTGCGCCGGACGCTGCGCGCCTACCGGCCCGCGATCGTCCACGCCCACTCCTCGTGGGCGGGGGTCCTCGTCCGGCTGCTCCCGGTGCCGCGCGAGGACGTCCGGTACACGCCGCACTGCTACGCCTTCGAGCGCCGCGACGTTCCCCGGGTGCTGCGCAGCGGGTTCTACCTCGCCGAACGGCTGCTCGCGCCGCGGACCGGGTGCGTGGCCGCGGTCAGCCCGCGGGAGGTGGGGCTCGCCGACCGCCTCCGGCACGGCTGCCGCGTCGAGTACGTGCCCAACGTGGTGCCCCGCGTGGTCCCGGCCGTCACGGTGCCGGCGCCGCGCAGCCCGGACCGGCGCCTCGACGTCGTCGCCGCCGGCCGGCTGATGCCGCAGAAGGACCCGGACTGGTTCGTGCGGTTCGTCCGCCGGGCCCGACGCCTCGGCGTCGCCGCCGACTTCACCTGGCTCGGCGGCGGTGACGCGGAGGCCGAGGGCCTGCTCCGGGAGGAGGGCGTCCGCGTGACCGGCTGGCTGCCGCGGGCGGAGGTCCTGCGCCGCATGGCGGCGGCGGACCTCTACGTGCACACCGCGGCCTGGGAGGGCGCCCCCCTCACCCTCCTGGAGGCCGCCGCCCACGACCTGCCGATCGTCGGGCGCGAGTCCGAGGCCCTGCGCAGCCTCGGACTCGTCAACCTCTACTCCTCGCCCGTCGAGGCCGCGCGCTGGTTGGCCGCGACCACGGACCCGGTCGAGCTCCGCCGCCTCGCCGTCGCGCAGGCCACGGTCCTGCGCCTCACGAACTCGGCCGACGAGCAACGCGCCGCCCTGCTGCGGGTCTACGCCGACGTCGAGGCGCCCGTCGGCGGCACGGCCCGGCGACGGGAGCGGAGCGCCCGACGATGATCCCGTGGCGCCCGCGGGTGACCGCCGAGACGGTGGGCCTGGCCCGGACCATGGCGCTCGGCGCCCTCGGGCCGGCGCTGACCTTCGTCGCGCTGTTCGCGCTCCCCCTCGGGGCCGCCGCGCTGCTCTCCACCACCGAGTTCGCGATGTGGACCGTCCTCAGCACCATCACGACGATCTCGGTCACCCTCGACCTCGGGGGCACCGCGCTCGTCATGGCGCGGTGGCGCCTCGAGCGGCGCGGGCCCCTGCTCCGTCGGGCGGCCGTGCTCTCCGGGGCCGGCAGCGTGCTGGTCGGCGTCGTCGCCGCGATCGCCTTCGTCCCCTTCTCCCGGACCGCGGCGGCCGCGGCGTTCACCTTCGTCGAGGGACTGGCGGCCATCGGCCTCGTCACCGTCGGCTGCACGGTGCGCAGCGCGGTGACGGTGCTCGCGCAGGCCGCGCTCTCCGACGGCCGGTTCCGGGCCCGCACCGTCCTGTTCACCACCCAGGCGTTCGGCGCCGCCGTCCTCGCCCTCGCCCTCGCGGCCGTGACCGGCTCCGCCTGGGCGCTGCCCCTCGGGTGGTCCGCCGCGTCGACGCTGACCTTCGCGGGCGGGCTGGTCTGGACGCTGCGCTCGGACCTGCTGCGCGGAGGACCGACGGTCGCGGCGCTCCCCGACGGGGCGCACCGCGTCTCGCGCTTCGCGTGGGCGCGGACCGGCGAGACGGTGCTGTCCTCGCTGCTGGTGCAGTCCGACCGCTGGATCGTGGGCGCCCTGGGCGGACCGCACGTCCTCGCGGCCTACGAGATCGCAGCGCGGCTGGCCTCGATGCCGAAGTTCCTGTCGTTCCAGCTCGCACCCGCGGTCGCCGGGCAGGCGGTGGAGTCGGCGGTGGTCGCCCGACGTCCGGCCGAGGTGCGTGCCGTGCTGCGGCGCGGGCTCGCCGTCTGCGCGGCCGCGATGCTCGCCGCGTCCGTGGCGTTCACCGTCGGCTATCCCCTCGCCGCCGCGTTCACCCACGTCGACGTGGTGTGGCCGGTCTTCGCCGCGATGCTCGTCGCCTACTTCCTCTACGGCCTCACCTCGCCGGTGACGGTGGTCGGCATCAGCGTCGACCGGCCCGCGATCGACGTCCCCTTCCTGCTGCTCGCCCTCGTGGGCGCGGCGGCGGCCACCGCGGCGGCGTTCGCGACCGGCGACGTCGCGATCTACGTCGTCGGCAACCTCGCCGCGCTCACCGTCGGCGCCCTCTGGTTCTTCCGCTACGCCCCGGCGACCGTCGCAGCGCGCGCCCGGGCGCTCGCCGTCGCCGACGTCCTCGTCCCGTCCACTCCCGGAGCGACCCGTGCCTGACTGGGTGCTGATGTACCACGCCGTCGCCGACGGACCCGCCGACCCGCACCGCGTCCAGGTGACCCCCGAGCGCTTCCGCCGGCAGATGCGGTGGCTGCACCAGCGGGGCCGTCGCGGGGTGAGCCTCCGGACGCTCCCCGCCCACCCCGGGGCGGTGGGCCTCACCTTCGACGACGGCTACGCCGACTTCGCCGAGACGGTCGTCCCGATCCTCGCGGAGCACGGCTTCACCGCCACCGTCTACGTCGTCGCGGGGCGGCTCGGCGGGACGAACGACTGGGACGACGGGCCGACCCGACGCCTCATGACCGCCGACCAGGTCCGCGAGGTCGCCGCCGCCGGGATGGAGGTCGCCTCGCACACGCTGACCCACGCCCGGTTGCCGGACCTTCCCGACGACGGGCTCTCCCGCGAGCTGCGCAGGTCGAGAGCGCACCTGGAGGAGGTCCTCGACGCCCCGGTGACCGGCTTCGCGTACCCGTACGGCGCGTTCGGCGCGCGCGAGGCCCGCGCGGTCGCCGACTCCGGCTACGCCCACGCCGCCGCCATCGACCCGCGGCCGCTGGACGGGCCGTGGGCCGTGCCACGCACGTACGTCGGGCAGGCCGACACCCCCTGGCGGCTGCACGCGAAGCGGCTGCGCCACCACCACCGGACGCGAGGAGCGCGGACATGAGGGTGCTGCACGTGATCACCGGGCTCGGCGCGGGAGGCGCCGAGCAACAGCTCCGCCTGCTGTGCCGGCACCACGGACCCGACGTCGAGGTCGAGGTCGCCGTCCTCGCCGTACCCGGCGCGGTGGGCGACCTCATCCGGGCCGAGGGGACGCCGGTGCACGCCGTGCCCATGGCGGGGAACCGGGACCTGCGGGCGGTCCTGCGTCTGGCCCGGCTCATGCGCCGCGGCCGCTTCGACTGCGTGCACACCCACCTGTTCCGCGCCGGGCTGCACGGACGCCTCGCGGCCCGGCTCGCCGGCGTCCCGCGCATCGTCGCGACCGAGCACTCCCTCAACGAGCACGTCATCGAGGGCCGCCCGACGACGCGCCCCGGGCTCGCGACCCTCTACCGGTGCGGCGAGGCCCTCGGGCACGTCAGCATCGCCGTCTCCCGGTCCACGCGGGACCGGATGCGGGCGTGGCGGGTCCCGGCGGCGAAGATCGTCGTCGTCCCGAACGGGGTCGACGCCGCAGCCGTCGCCTTCTCCCCCGCGGCCCGCGACGCGGCCCGACGCCGGTGGGCGATCCCGGCCGGCGCCTACGTGGTCGGCACCGCCGCGCGGCTCGTGGCCCTCAAACGGATCGACGTGCTGCTCGACGCGCTGGCCCGGCGTCCGGAGGTCCACGGCCTCGTCGTCGGGGACGGCGCGGAGCGGACCGCCCTGGAGCAGCGCTGTGCGGACCTCGGCATCGCCGACCGGGTCGTGTTCACCGGCGAGACCGGCGACGTCGCCGCCGCGCTCGCCGCCATGGACCTGTTCGTCTCGTGCGGCCCGCAGGAGACCTACGGGCTCGCGATGATCGAGGCCCTCGCCGCCGGTCTCCCCCTGCTCTACGTGCGGTGCCCGGCGCTCGAGGAACGACCGGCCGCCGACGCACCGGCGGCGACCCGCATCGAGGGCACGGTCGACGACGTCGCGGCCGGCATCGCCCGCGCGCCCCGGACCGATCGGGTCCCGGCGCCCGTCGTCGCGACCTACGACATCCGGGAGGTCGTGAGGACGGTCGAGGAGCTCTACCGGGGCCTGCCGGTCAGGTCGCCCGCTGTGCCGTGGCGGCGCCCGCTCCGAGCCCGATCATCGCGACCCCACCGATCGTCCCGAACCCGGCCAGACGTCGCGGCGACCGGCTGAACCACGACCGCGCCGACGCCGCGGTGATCGCCCACATGCTGTCGAGCACGACGGCGATGCCCGCGAAGATCGCCCCGAGCACGAGCAGCTGACCCGGGACGCTGCGGCCCGGGTCGACGAACAGAGGGAGGAAGGCCGCGAAGAACACGACCGTCTTCGGGTTGAACAGCCCGACCGGGACACCGCGCAGGACACTGCGCACGAGGCCCGTGTCGCCCTCCGGCGTGGCCGCGGCCAGCCGCCCGTAGGCCTCGTCGCGGTGGCGGATCGCCTGCACCCCGAGGTACACGAGGTACACCGCGCCGACGAGCTTGATGACGGTGAACGCCACCACCGACCGCTCGATGAGCTCCCCCAGCCCGACCGCCAGCCCCGCGACCTGCAGCAGCACCCCCACCGCGTTCCCGACGACGGAGGCCAGCGCGTTCCGCCGCCCCACCACCAGCGCCCGGCTGATCGCGAAGACGACGCTCGGGCCGGGGATCACGATGATCAGCGCGGCGGCACCGGCGAAGGCGATGAGACGGGTGGTGTCCACGGGCGGTAGTGCAGCACGGTCGGGGTCCGACCAGCGAGGGCGTTGTCGGGGCGAGCACCGTGTCCGACGGACACGGTGCTGCGTGCCAGACTCCGCCGGTGGACCTCGCCCTCGTCACCGGCGCGACGTCCGGTATCGGCACCGCCTTCGCCCGGGAGCTCGCCGCGCGCGGGTGGTCGCTGGTGCTCACCGGTCGGTCGGAGTCCGCGCTCCGGTCGCTGGGCGCCGAACTCGGAGCGCGGACCGTCGTCGCGGACCTGGCGACGACCGAGGGCCGCCGGGCGGTCGTCTCGGCCGCCGACGGCGTGCACCTGCTCGTGAACAACGCCGCGCTCGGCGGGACCTTCGGATCGTTCGCGACGATGCCCGTCGAGGATCTCGAGGCCGTCCTCGCCGTGAACGTCGTCGCGCCCACGGCGCTCGTGCGGGCGGTGCTCCCCGGGATGCTCGCCGCGGGCCGGGGCGGGATCGTGACCGTGTCCAGCCCGTCCGCCGTCGGTCCGAAGGCGGGCGCGGCCGCCTACGGGGCGTCCAAGGCGTTCCTGGAGAGCCTCGACCGCAGCGTGCGCGCCGAGGTCCGCGGGAGCGGCGTCGTCGTGACCACCGTCCGGCCGGAGTCGACCCGCACCGACTTCCACGCCCGGTCCGGCCAGGACGTGAGCGACGTGGGCGCGTGGAACACTCCGGAGGAGGTCGCCCGCGCCGCCCTCGACGCGCACGAGCGCGGCGAGCTGCTGGTCCGCATCCCGAGGCGCCCGGCCAAGCACGTCGCGCGGGACCTGGCGCGGGTGGTGTGGCACCACCCGGCGATCCAGCGGTTCCGCACCCACTGAACACCTGCGCCGCCACGCCTCCCGCCCGGTGCAGCCCCATTAGGGTGCGGGCCCATGGCCGGGGGACGCAGCGTCATGCCGCTCGCCGAGCAGGAGCGGGCGGAGCTCGCCGAGCTGCTGCACGGTCTCGCGCCCGGGCAGTGGGACGCGCCGACGCTGTGCACCGGCTGGACCGTGCGGGACGTCGTCGCGCACGTGCTCAGCTACGAGGAACGCGGCCCGGTGGGCCTGGCGTGGTGCTTCGCGCGCGGGCGGGGGTCGTTCGACCGCACCAACGCCGTCGCGATGGCGGACTACGCCGACCACGGGCCCGACGAGCTCCTCGCCCTGCTCGAGCGCAGCCTCCGCCCGCGCGGTCTGACCACGATGCTCGGCGGACGCATCGGCCTCACCGACGCGATGATCCACCAGCAGGACATCCGGCGCCCGCTCGGTCTCCCACGGCGCATCCCGGGCGAGAGCCTCGTCGTGGTGCTCGACCTGGCCCGCTTCGCCCCGCCCCTCGACTCACGGGCCCGCCTCCGCGGGCTGCGACTCCGGGCGACCGACCTCGACTGGACCGCCGGGGACGGGGACGAGGTGAGCGGGCCGGGCGAGGCGCTGCTCATGGCCATGGCGGGACGGGGCGTCGCCCTCGACGAGCTGACCGGACCCGGTCTGCCGGTCCTCGTGCAGCGCATCCGGCCGACGAGCTGACACGGGCCGGTCCCCCGAGGTCAGTCCTCCGGCTCCTCCTCGACGGGCTCGGGAGCCGGCCGCGCCGCCTGCACCCGCACGACGCCGCTCTCCAGGTCCAGCCCGACCACGCGGGCGCGCTGCCCGGAGTCCTCGCCCTCCTCGACGCCCTCGAGCTTCGGAGACCGGAACACCCCACCGAACGCCGTCATGACCCCACCGTAGGCCGCGGCAGGACCCGCCGTCGTGAAGGCCGGAGGCGCCTGCGAGGCGATCACGCGCAAAGATCGCCGAACGGCTCTGGTGGGCCGTGCCGGACCGGCCTAGCGTCGCGCGCGGACGGCTCGGCTCCCCCGCCGAGCGCCGAGAGACCCGAGGTCACTGCCACCAGCAGACCCCGCTCCCGGGCAGCGCGGAGTACGGAGTCGGGCCGGTGGAGCAGGTCGTGGGGCTCAGCGGTGTGCTGAGCACCCGCACGCGGGGCGCGGACGGCGCCGGGGAGCTCGAGCTCCCGGTGCGCGGCGGGCGGGCGACATTCTTCGCCTGGTCCGACGAGCCCCTGCCCGCCGGGACGACGGTCCTCGTCGTCGGGGCCCGCTCCGGGGCGACGGTGGACGTCGTCCGGTGGCTCGATCCCACCTCCGCGCTCGACCGCCCCGTCGTCGAGTGAAGCAGGGAGTGCCGTCATGCTCGGATATCGCGTCCCCGCGCCGGACCAGGCGATGCTGGTCAGCGGCGGGAAGGCCCGTCGTCGGGACACCCCGTTCCGGGTGGTGACGGGACACGGCGCCTTCGTCCTGCCGTTCTTCCGCAAGACACGCTTCCTCTCGCTCGCCCTCGACGAGGCCGAGGTGACCGAGGTGTGCGTGACCCAGCAGGGCATCTCGCTCACGGCCCGCGCGGTGATCGCCTTCAAGGTCCGCAACGACGAGGAGGGCATCGTCGCCGCGGCCCAGCGGTTCCTGTCCGACCAGAGCCAGATGTCGGTGCTGACGGGCCGCATCTTCGCCGGCCACCTGCGCTCGATCATCGGCTCGATGACCGTCGAGCAGATCGTCCGCGAACGCCAGATCCTCGCCGACCAGGTCCTCGACGCGTCGAAGACGGAGATGGCCAAGATCGGGCTCGCGGTCGACTCGGTCCAGATCCAGTCGATCGACGACATGCAGTCCGGCTACATCGAGGCGATGGCCGCGCCCCACCGCGCCGCCGTCGTCCGGGAGGCCAAGATCGCCCAGGCGCGGGCCGACCAGGCCGCGGCCGAGGCGACCCAGGAGTCGGCCCGGCGCCAGGCCGAGTACGCCCGCCAGACCTCGATCGTGCAGGCCGAGTACGACGCGGAGATCGAACGCGCCCGCGCGCAGTCCGCCCAGGCCGGCCCGCTCTCGGCGGCCACCGCGCAGCGGGAGGTCGTCGACGCCCAGGCCGAGCTGGCCGAGCGGACGGCCGCGCTGCGCGAGCAGCAGCTGGTCGCGGAGGTCGTGCGCCCCGCCGAGGCGGAGGCCGAGCGCGTCCGCATCCTCGCCCGCGCCGAGGCCGAGCGGATGCGCATCCAGGCCGAGGTCGCGGCCGCCCACGACCGTGTGGCCCTCGACCGCATGCTCATCGACCAGCTGCCCATGATCGTCGCCGAGGCGGCCCGCAGCCTCTCCGGCGCCAACGTCACCGTCCTCAACGGCGCCGAAGGCCTCTCCGAGGTCACCGCCGGCCTCGTCGGGCAGGGCCTCACGGTCTACGAGACCGTGCGCCGGTCCCTCGCGGGAGGCCGTCCCGACGACGGGACGCGGCCCTCGCCGCACCCGCGCGCGCACGCCGTCAACGGCTCGACCGGAAGCTAGGACCTGCGGCCGTTCGTGGGACTCTGCCGCCGTGTCGTGGTGGCGGCGGTGGGTCCGGCGTGAAGCGCGGGTACAGGCAACCGTGAGCACGCACAACGGCCTGACCCTGTCGGCTCTCGCGGGCAGTGCGGTCGCCGGCTCCGCACCCGCGGCCACGGCCGCCCTCGCGCCCGACACCCGCATCGAGGCGACGCTCGTCCTCCGGCGTCCGGGCGCCGCACCCGACCCGACCACCGTCCTGCCCGCCGCCGAGTTCGCGGCCGCACACGGTGCGGCGGCCGACGACATCGCCCTCGTGACCTCCACCCTGGTCGGGCTCGGCGTGCAGGTGCTCTGGGTGCAGCCGGCCGCCCGGCTGGTGCGCGTGGCCGCGCGGGCGGACGTCCTGTCCCCCGTCTTCGGCGCCGACCTCGCGGTCGACCCGGCGACGGGGTACCGGGTGCGCACCGGCGAGCTCTCCGTGCCCGCGGCCCTGGCCGGCGTGGTGACGGCGGTGCTCGGCCTCGACGACCGGCCCCAGGCGCGCACCCGCACCAGCACCGCCGACCCGAGGGCGGTGTCGACCAGCTACTCGCCGCTCGACCTGGCGAAGGTCTACGACTTCCCGGCGGGCACCGACGGCGCCGGTCGGACGATCGCCATCGTCGAGCTCGGGGGCGGCTTCGGCCAGGCCGACCTCGACGCCTACTTCTCCGGGCTCGGCATCACCGGGCCCACCGTCACCGCGGTCGGCGTCGACGGCGCGGCCAACGTTCCGGGCAAGGACCCGAGCGGCGCCGACGGCGAGGTGCTGCTCGACATCGAGGTCGCCGGTGCGCTCGCGCCGAAAGCGGCCGTCGTCGTCTACTTCGCGCCGAACACCGACGCGGGCTTCCTCGACGCCGTCTCCCAGGCCGCGCACGCCTCCCCCACCCCCGCCGCGATCAGCATCAGCTGGGGGCAGAGCGAGGACGAGTGGAGCGCCCAGGCGCGGACCGCGCTCGACCAGGCGATGGCGGACGCCGCGACCCTCGGCGTCGTGGTCACCGCCGCGGCCGGCGACGACGGCAGCACCGACCGCGCCGCCGACAACGCCGTCCACGCCGACTTCCCGGCCTCCAGCCCGCACGCCCTGGCCTGTGGCGGGACCAACCTGGCGGCGGACCCGTCGTCGGGAACGGTCAGCAGCGAGACGGTGTGGAACAACGGCGTCGGCAAGGGCGCCACGGGCGGCGGCGTCTCCGACGCGTTCCCCGTGCCGTCGTGGCAGGCGGGCGTCGGGGTCCCGACGGCGAGCGGGAGCGGGAAGGCCGGCCGCGGCGTGCCCGACGTCGCGGCGGTCGCCGACCCGACGACGGGCTACAAGGTCCGCGTCGACGGCCAGGACCTGGTCATCGGCGGCACCAGCGCGGTCGCCCCGCTCTGGGCGGCGCTCGCGACCCGCCTCACCCAGGCGCTCGGCACACCGCTCGGCCTGCTCCAGCCGCGGCTCTACGGGGCCACGACGGCGGGTGCGGTCGCCCCGGGCTTCCGCGACATCACCAGCGGGACCAACGGCGCCTACTCCGCCGGGCCGGGTTGGGACGCGTGCACGGGCCTGGGCGTCCCGGTCGGCTCGGCGCTGCTCGCCGCGCTGCGCGGTTCGGCCGCCGCGGGCTCGTCGGTGCTGGCCGTGCCGCGGTCGGGGCCGGTCCTCACCGGGTCGCGGGTACGGGTCGCGGTGGACGACGTCGCGGCCGCCCTCCCGCTCTACCGCGCCCTCACCGGCGCCGACCCGGTGCGCCGCGACGACGGGACGGTCGACATCGGGCACTTCCAGCTCGTGCCCCGCGGCGCGCGCGAGGGGATCACGCTCGTCGTCGACGACCTGCGGGTGGCCGCGACGGCGGTCGTCGCGGCGGGCGGTTCCGTGGTGGAGGAGACGAACGCCGGCCTCGTCGCCCGCCACCCCGACGGCGCGGTGTTCACCTACGTGACGGGCTGAGCGGGACCCGTCGTCCGGAAAGGGCGTCCTCCGATCCGGGCATTCCCGACGACGGGTGTGGTCCGGGACGGGCGGCGCTCGTTGCTCCGTGGAGACACACCCCGGGGAGGCGACCGCACATGGCGGCCCACAGTGCACCGTCGACGCGTCGGCAACGGCGCACCACCGCGCTGACCTCGATCGCGACCGCGCTCGCCGTGGTCGGGCTGATGTTCCTCGGCTCGGTGCTGAGCTCGCCGTCGCCCGGCCGCGAACCCGGGTCGCTCGGCACGACGGCGGGTCCGGTCGCGCTCGTCGACGCACCGGCAGAGCCCGCCACACCCGCCCCGGCCACCCCGGCCACCACCTCGACCGCACCCGCCGTCCGGAAGAGCGAGGCCCCGCGCACCAGCGCGAGGCCGACCTCGCGGAAGCCGCCGACGACGACCACGGCCGCCGACTAGTCCCCCGCACCACATCCGCTCGACGGGTCGTCGCGGCTGCGAGATCCTCGTGCGGATGGCGGCATGGATGCGGTGGACGGTGCTCGCCTCGCTGACGCTGCTGGTCACCCTGGCACTGCAGGCGGTGGCCGTGCCGTCGGCGGCGCTGTTCGCCGGGCTCGGGGTGGCGACCGTGCTGGCGCTGCTCGGCATCGGGCCCCGGACCGTCGCCCGGCCGGCGGTCGGCGGCGCACAGGCCGTGATCGGCGTGGTCATCGGCCTGCTGGCCCGCCCGGACACGCTCGCGGCCGTGGCCTCGCAGTGGCTGCCGGTGCTGCTGGTCAGCCTCGGGACGCTCGCGGCGAGCATGGGCGCGGGGCTGCTGCTCGGGGTGCAGCGGGGGGTGTCGCCGCTGACCGGGATGCTCGCGCTGACCGCCGGCGGCGCGTCGGGCCTGACCGCGATCGCCCGCGACATCGGCGGTGACGAGCGGATCGTGTCGGTGATCCAGTACCTGCGGGTCGGGCTGGTCACGGCGACGATGCCGGTGGTCGCGGCCGCGGTGTTCGGGGCCTCGCACGTCGGGGCGGACGGGTCCGCCGAGGGCACCGCGCCCTGGTACGTCGGGCTCGCACTGGTGGCGGTGTGCGGCCTGGCGGCGTGGCCGGCCGAGAAGCTGACGGTGCCCGCCGGGGCGCTGCTCGGGCCGATGGTGGTCGCGATCGCGCTGTCCGTCGGCGGGCTCACGTTCGGCGGATCGGCGCCCGACCTGCTCGTCGACCTCGCCTACGCGGTGATCGGATGGCAGGCGGGGGTGCGGTTCACGCGCGAGGCGGTCCGGACCGTCCTGCGGGTGCTGCCGCTCGCGACCGGGCTGATCCTGCTGATCATGGTGGTGTGCGCGGGGCTGGGCCTGCTGCTCTCCTCCATCACGGGCGTCACGCCGCTCGAGGGTTACCTCGCGACGAACCCGGGCGGCATCTACGCCGTGCTCGCCACCGCGATCTCCTCGGGCGGGGACGTCACCTTCGTCGTCGCGGTCCAAGTGGTCCGGGTGATCCTCATGCTCCTGGTGGCACCGGCGTTGGCGCGCCTCGCCCGCCACTGAGGGCTACCTTTTGTTGGGCTGTTCGAGTGAATACCTCTGGTGCTCCGACCACGCAGGGTGAAACATCTCCGGTGATCCCCTCGCCGGAAGGACGCCCCCGATGACGCAGCAGGTCCCGCCCTACGCCTCCCCCGAGCAGCCCGCCGGCTCGTACCCCGGAGCGCCCGGAGCGCCGGTGCCGCCCGCGCCCGGCACCAACCTCATGGCGATCCTGTCGATCGTCTTCGCCTTCGTGTTCTCCCCGCTGGGCATCGTCTTCGGCATCGTCGGCCGCAAGCAGATCGCCCGGACCGGCGAGGGCGGCCGCGGGCTCGCGACGGCGGGTCTGATCCTCTCGACGCTCTTCCTCGTCATCGGGATCGTGACCGCCGTCGTCGTCGGGGTCATGGCCGCCTCCATCGCCTCGAACCTGCCGACCGGCGTGGCGCCCGAGTCGGTCGCGGCCCAGATCGAGCAGCAGACCTCCGGCCGGGCCACCGGGGTCACCTGCCCCGGCACCCTGCCCGCCCAGGTCGGCGCGTCGATCACCTGCACGGGCACCGTCGACGGCACCCCGGCACAGATCCGGGCGACCGCGACCGCCGTCGAGGGCAGCACGGTCTCGTTCGACATCCAGCAGGTGAGCTGACCCTCCGGAAGCCCACGACAGGCACTCCCGCGCCGCGGGAGTGCCTGTCGTGCGTCCGGGGAGAGGTCCCGGCGCGACGCACGCCGTCGCGCCCGGCCCCGGATCGCCCTCCGCGTCCGATTCGACACGGTGCGTGGCTGATCGTTCACCGCGGGCTCATCCCTCGGTCGTGTTCCACCACGACACGGACGGTGAGTCTGTCGTAGCCCGCGCCACCGGTCGGGCCCGACGCGGAAGGACGGCGCATGCGCCCTGCACCCGGATGGCGATCCGTCATCGCGATCGCGACGAGCACCCTGCTGGTCCTCGGCGTCACCGCCGCCTGTGGTGGCGCGACCGCCGCGCCCGCCCGCCCGGCGACGGTGCCCACGGGGTTCGGCGTCACCCCGGCGGGAACGCAGACCGACCTCGGTGACCTCCCGCTGGACGCCGCGCTCTCGCCCGACCGGTCCACGCTCGCCGTCGTGAACGCCGGGCAGGCCACGCAGTCGGTGCAGCTCGTCGAGGCCGCGACCGGCCGGGTGACCCAGACGCTGCCCTACCCGAACCCGAAGGCCGTCTTCACCGGGGTCGCCTTCTCCCCCGACGGGCGCACGCTGTTCGTCTCCGGCGGGGGCCAGAACCTCGTCCGCCGCTACGGCCTCACGAACGGTCAGGCCACGGAGGGCCCGTCCATCCCGCTGCCCACGACGTCGCCGACCGGCGCGCCCATCCAGCCGTTCCCGTCCGGGCTGGCCGTCACCCCGGACGGCACCCGCCTCGTGGTGGCCGACCAGCAGGCCGACGCGGTGTCGGTGGTCGACCTGGCCTCCGGCGCGGTCACGACGACGGGCGCCGGTCACCGGCCCCGCGGCGTCGCGGTCTCCCCCGACGGCCGGACGGCGTGGGTCGCCGACGAGGGCGGCACCACGGTCGCCGTCGTCGACCTGTCCGGGGCGGTGCCCGCCCAGACCGGCTCGGTGGCCGTCGGCACCCACCCGAACACGCTCGTCCGCAGCGCCGACGGCCGCACGCTCTACGCCGCCGACGGCGACTCCGACCAGGTCTCGGTGATCGACACCGCGAGCCGGGCCGTCTCCCGCACGTTCTCCCTGGCGCCGTACCCGAACGCCCCGGTCGGCACCAACCCCGACGGGCTCGCGCTCTCGCCCGACGAGCGGACCCTCTACGTCGCGAACGCCGGGAACAACGACGTCGCGGTCCTGGACACCACGTCCGGCCAGGTCCGGGGCCTCATCCCGACGGCGTGGTACCCCACGGCCGTCGTCGCGGGTCCGAACGGACTGCTCGTGGCCAACGGCAAGGGACTCGGTGCCGGCCCGAACGTCGGACCGGGCGAACCCGACCCGACGCAGAAGGGCTCGGCCGCGGCGAACCTGTACTCGGGCTCGATGATCGTCGGGACCCTCTCGAGCATCCCCGTCCCCGACGACGCGACCCTCGCCCAGGACACCGCCGCGGTCGGCCGCAACGACGACCTCGTCCGCGGCGCCGACGTCCGCAGCCCCGGCGGACCGGGCGAGGCCGTCATCCCGATCCGGCCGGGCCAGGCGAGCCCGATCAAGCACGTCATCTACATCGTCAAGGAGAACCGGACCTACGACCAGGAGTTCGGATCGTTGGGCCAGGGCAACGGGGACCCGGCGATCGACCTGTTCGGCGACGAGTCGGCCCCGAACCTCCGGGCCGCGGAACGCCAGTTCGTCACCCTGGACAACTTCTACGCCGACGCCGAGGTCTCCGCCCAGGGGTGGAACTGGAGCGTCGCGGCGAACTCCAACCCGTACGCCGAGGCGGTGTGGCCGTCGAACTACAGCGACCGCAACGCGCCCTACCCGTCGGAGAGCGGCGACCCGGCGACCGCGCCGAACCGCGATCCGGCCGACGCCTACATCTGGGACCGGCTCGGCGCCGCGAACATCCCGTTCCGCAACTACGGGTTCTACGTCGACCACGACACGAAGACCAACCAGAACTCCGCCGCCGACCCGGTGCTGAACGCGAGCACCGACCACGCCTACCGCGGCTTCGACCTGAAGTGCCCGGACGCACCGAACACGTTCGTCCCGCTCGACCCGACCTGCGGGCCCTCACGCTTCGAACAGTGGCAGTCGGAGTTCACCGGCTACGTCGCCGGCGGCAACCTCCCGACGATGGAGCTGCTGCGGTTCCCGAACGACCACACCGCCTCGACCAAACCGGGCTCCCCGACCCCGCGGGCGTACGTGGCCGACAACGACCTCGCCGTCGGGAAGGTGGTCGACGCCGTCTCGCACTCCCCGTACTGGAACTCCACCGCCATCTTCGTCACCGAGGACGACGCGCAGAACGGGCCGGACCACGTCGACGCCCACCGCACGACCTCCGAGGTGATCAGCCCGTACTCCCGCACCGGGAAGGTCGACTCCACCTTCTACTCGACGGCGTCGATGCTGCGCACGATGGAGCTGATCGTCGGGCTGCGCCCGCTGACCCAGTTCGACGCCTACGCGACGCCGATGATCGGCGCCTTCACCACCAACCCGAACGCGGCGCCCTACACCGCGCTGGTGCCGTCGCAGAACCCGCGGGAGGTCAACACGCCGGCCTCGCCCATGGCGACGCCGTCGGCGATGCAGGACTTCTCGGTGGAGGACCGGATCGACATGGCGACGGTCAACCAGGCGGTCTGGCAGAGCGTGCGCGGCGCCGGGTCGGTGATGCCGGCCCCGGTGCACCACGTGTTCGCCCCGCCGCCGACGACCAACGGGGCGCCCGCCGGCGATGGTGACGACGACGGGGACGGTCACTAGGGCCCGCCGTCACGAACGAACGGCACTGTCGCGAGCATCGATGCCGCGACAGTGCCGTTCGCCCGGTTCGGAGGGGTCGGATCGGTCAGACCACCGGCAGGCGGGGCGCTCCGGCGGCGTAGCCCAGCCGGGGCAGGCCCCAGAGGTCCTCGAGGGCGGCCAGCAGCGAGTAGTGGTTCGCCGGGGTGGTGTCGGTGCCGTTCCGGGGCCCGCGCGGGGTGAGCAGGAGCGCCCCGACGCGGCCGCCGCCGAGACCGGTGATGCCGGGCAGCGGCGTGTTCGGGCCGGGCCCCTCGCCGCAGCACGCGGTCGAGTCGGAGTTCGGACCGTCCGACTCGTCGAAGGTGATGACCAGGGCGCCGTCCTGCTTGAACGCCGGCGAATTCGTGATCACCGGAATCCAGGTCCGCAGCCACGCGTCGGCCGACACGAGCCCGCCGGGACGCCCGTCGACGCACGGGGCGTCGTGCCCGTCGTCGCACAGGTTCGGGGTGATGTAGGAGAGGTCGGGGGTGGTCGCGACGCTCGCGAGGTCACCGCGCAGGGCGGAGAGGTCGACGTCGTTGCGGGCGCAGTCGGTGATGCCGTCGAAGTAGACGAAGGGGTTGTGTCGCGCGGCGTACTGGTCGCCGACCTTCGCCTTCTGCGTGGTGTCGGGGGTGTTCGGCGCGGGGTGCCGGCACGGCGTGCCCATGTCCTCCATGTAGCCCTTCCACCGCAGCCCGGCGCCCGTCATCTGCTGCGGCAGCGTCGGCACCGTCGCCGGGTACACGCATCCCTGCCCGACCGCCTGACCGGGCGGGACGGTGCCCGCACCGACGAACGAGCTGAAGACCTGGCAGTCCGCCTGGGTCTGCGGGTTCGGTCCCTGGCCGGAGATCTGGGCGAGGTAGTTCGGCAGGCTGTTGTGCGCGGTGCCGAAGTACTGGGTGAACAGTGTGCCCCGGCTGCGGAGGTCCTTGCTCAGGTAGGGCGCGGGCGAAGTCGGTCCCCACGTCTCGTCGAAGCCCTTGTTCTCCAGGTTGACGACGAACACGTGGTGGCGGGCGGCCGGTGCGGCCGAGGCGGTGGGTGCGACCGCGATCAGGGTCAGCAGGCTCGCGAGTGCCGCGAGGAGGGTCAGGAGACGGGTCCGGGTCATGGCAGGGTCCATCCGTTGGCGGTGGCGAGGGCACGCACGGCGGTCCACTCCTCCTCGGGCGAGGCGCCCGGGGTGTTCGGAGGGCAGGGGGTCCCGACGACCGTGGGCACGGCGAACCGGGGCGCCGCGGTGTTCGGCGGGGTGGTGAAGTCGAGGACCTCGGCGATGTTGTTGGCGGCGGCGTCGCGCGGGGTGAGCGGCGGCAGGTTCCACCGCCACTCGATGGCGCGGAGCACCGAGGTGTGGTCGTAGACGCCGTGGGCGACGTGCCCCCGACGCGCGCGGGGAGAGACGACGAGGTTGGGCACCCGGAAGCCCCGGAGGCCGAGACCCTGGTCGGGGTGGGCGTCGGGCGCCGTCCCGGGGGCGACGTGGTCGAAGAAGCCGCCCCACTCGTCGTAGTTGACGACGAAGAGCGTGCGCGGCCACGCCGGCCCGCTCGTGACGGCCTGGTACACCGAGTTCAGGAACGACTGCCCGGCGCGGACGTCGGCGTGCGGGTGGTCGTCCGCCGAGGAGCCGCTGGACTCGTCGGTGAAGCGGGGGTCGACGAAGGACACCTCGGGGAGCGTCCCGGCGGCGCAGGCGGCGAGGAACTCGGGGAAGGGCCGGCTGATCGGGAGGTACTTCGTGCCCCACAGCGCCGTGAACGGCACGTCGGAGAAGTAGTAGCGGCCCTGCAGGCCCGCGGCGGCCAGCCGGTCCCAGATCGTCGGCATCGTCGCGGTCGCCGTCGAGTTGTGGGTCCGGTCGGTCTGCGCGGCGTGCTGGTAGAAGCGGTTCGGGTAGGTCTCGGCCATCGTCGCCGAGAAGTAGTTGTCGCACACCGTCCACGCCCGGGCCGCCTGCCCGAAGAACGGGAGGTCGGCGTCGGTGTAGTAGCCGATGGTGAAGGTGTCGTTCGTGCTCGTGCGCAGCCAGCCGTCGCACCGGCCGCCGTTGAGCTCGGAGCGGCCACCCTCGTAGGAGTGGTCGGGGTCGGGGTGGGAGCAGCCCTGGAAGTCGGGGCGCAGCGGGTAGGTGCGGTGCGGGACGCCGGCGCGGTCGGTGTAGGTCAGGCCCTGCTGACGTCCGTTCGCCCCGGGCAGCCAGCCGAGGAAGTGGTCGAAGGACCGGTTCTCCATCATCAGGACGACGATGTGGTCGATCCCGGACGCGGCGGGGGCGGGCAGCGGGGCCGGGCGGGGAGCGGCGGACGCGATGCCGGCCGTCGCCGCCGCGGCGGCGAGGCCGACGCCCGCGCCGAGCACGGTCCGGCGGGAGGGGTGGGAGGACACGGGGGATCTCCGGGATGGGGGTCGACGGTCAGCCGGTGAAGGGCACCCGCGTCCACTGCAGCGGGGCCGGGTCGGACGGGCGGACGACGACCTTGAGGTAGTCGTTGGCGTTGCCGGAGCCGTCGACCGTGACGCGCTGCAGGTTGGCGGCCGGACGGGCGCCGTAGAACGCGAGCCAGGACGAGCCGGGGGCGAGCGGACGGTCCGCGTTGTAGACGTGCGAGTCGCCGTTGAACAGGTAGACGGGACCGCCGAAGGCGGCGCTGCGGTCGGCGATGCGCTGCACGATCGGCCGGAACGCCGAGTAGTCCGACGGCTGCGGGTTCGGGACGGTCGGGTCGAACATGTCCGCCTGCATGAGCAGCGCGACCGCCTTCTCCTTCGACGCGGCCGCCTGGTCGAACGTGCGGTCGATCAGGCGCAGGACGTCGGCGGTGCGGCGCTGGTTCTCCGCGACCTGCTCGGGCGTCGGCGCGGTCTTCCCGATGCCGGTCCACGGGGCGAGGTCGTCGTTGCTGCCGACCATGTGCAGGGCGGCGAAGCCCACCCCGGCGCGCTCGTAGGAGACGTTCTCGACGAACTCGGGCCCGTCGGCCGCCACGCCCACGCTCTTCTGCCCGAGGGTCTTCCCCGGCTGCGGGAAGAACACCTTCCGGACGGCGGCGAGGCGCTCCAGCGGGTTGTAGGCCCCGTTGTTGGTGCGGTGGCAGTCGGTCCACTCGTTGTCGCCGGGGGTGTAGACGAGCGGGTCGGCGAAGCGGTCGAACTGCGCCTTGATCTGCGCGAAGTACTGGTCGCTGCAGACCGAGGACCCGTCCTTGATGTCGCCGAGGTGGTCGACGAACTGCACGTCGGGGTCGGCGTTGATCTGGTCGACGTCCTTCGGGAATCGCGCGATCTTCGCGGCGCCGTAGGGGATGTCGCCGATGACGGCGAAGGTGAAGGGCGCGTTCCCCGCGGGCCCGGGGGGTGGTGCCGCGACCGCGGCACCGCTCGCGAGGGTCACCGCCGACGCCACGAGGGCGCCGAGCAGCAGGGATCGTCGGGTCGACATCGACCGGCCTCCTGGGTGTCGTCGTCACTCGTCCGAGTGACGGCGCAGCACGCTAAGGAAGGTCGATGAACGGGAGATGGTCCGTCGATGACCGTTGCTCGGACTCGCTCGACGACGTCGGGGTGAACGTCCCACGATGTCCGGTTGGCCGCCGCCGGATGATCGAGAACACACCGTGCGACGGCCACGGAAGGGTCAACGGCTCCGGTGGTACTCCAGCGCGAGGTCGAGCCAGAACCGCAGCTGTTCGTCGTCGGCGAGGCGGTCGGCGGGCACGGTGAGCCAGCTCGGGCCCATCGAGCGCCTCCCCATCGTCGTGCGGGACGCGCCGTGCCCGTCGACGAGCTCCGGCGACCGCGCGGGGTCGACCCGCACGAGCAGGTCCCCGCTCCCCCGCACGCTGAGCAGCATCGCGTCGTCGACCAGGAACGACACGCCCCCGAACATCCGCTTCTCCACGGTCGGCACGTCGAGCAGGTCCCGGACGCGGGCGGCGAGGTCGCTCATGCCGGCCGAGTGTGCCGCCGGCCGGCCCGCCCGTCACCGGTCCCGGGTCGCCACCACCTCCGCCAGCACCGCGAGGGCCACCTCGCTCGGGGTGGCGGCGCCGATGTCGAGCCCGGCCGGCGTGTGCACGCGTGCACGGTCCGCCTCGTCGACGTCGAGCGCCGCGAGCACGGTCGCCCCGCGCCGTCGGCTCGCGATCAGCCCCACGTACGGGACGCCGGCCCGCAGCGCGGCCTCGAGCACCGGGGTCTCGTCGTCCCCGTGCGCGGCGACCACCACCGCGTCCGCCGCCTCGCCCACGGCGACCACGCGGTGGTCGAGCGCCGTCGCCAGACGGCGGAGCGCGGCCGCGATCGGCCCCGTCCCGTGCACCGCCACGGTCGTCGCCGGCACCACGGCCTCGAGCAGGATCTCCAGCATCCCGCCCGACGGGCAGTGGTTCACCGCCACACTGCCGCGACAGCCGCCGTCGTCGCCCTCCGGGCTGATCCGCAGCACCGTGCTCGTGCGCTCGGCGAGCACCCGCAGCCCCTCCGCGCGCACGCTCCCCTCCGCGCAGTGCCCACCGACGAAGCCGTCGATCGTGCCGTCGCCGAGCACCAGCGCGCGGTCGCCCGGGCGGGCACTGGTGGGGCGTTCCACCCGGACGACCGTCGCCAGCACGAACGGCGTCCCCGCCTCCCGGAGGGCCTCTGCGCGACCCAGCAGCGTGCTCACGAGATCGCCAGGTCCGTGCGCAGCGGCCGCCCCTGCATCGCCCGCCACACGGCGGCGGGGGTCAGCGGCATGTCCGCGTGCCGCACCCCGTAGGGCGAGAGGGCGTCGATCACCGCGTTCACGACGGCGGGTGGCGAGCCCACCGTCGCCGACTCACCGACGCCCTTGGCGCCGATCGGATGGTGCGGGGACGGGGTGACGGTCTCCCCCAGCTCCCAGGACGGGCACTCCAGCGCCGTCGGGAGCAGGTAGTCCATGAAGGAGCCGCCCAGGCAGTTGCCCTCGAGGTCGAACGCGATCGACTGCATGAGCGCCATGCCCACGCCGTCGGCGAGCCCGCCGTGGACCTGCCCCTCCACGATCATCGGGTTGATCCGCACCCCACAGTCGTCGACGGCCACGAACCGCCGGACGTGGACCTCGCCCGTCCCCGGGTCGACGTCGACCACGCAGACGTAGGCGCCGCACGGGTAGGTGAGGTTCGGCGGGTTGTAGACCGTCGTCGCGTCGAGGTGGCCCTCCACCCCCTCGGGGAGCTCGAGGTCGGAGTGCGCGGCCAGCGCGATCTCGGCGAGCGTCCGCGAGGCGCCCTCGACGCCGCGGACCGCCCAGGAGCCGTGGCGCCACTCCAGGTCCTCGAGCTCCGCCTCCATCATCGCGGCGGCCACGATCTTCGCCCGCTCGCGCACCTTGCGCGCCACGATCGCGGTGGCCGCACCGGACACCGGCGTCGACCGGGAGCCGTAGGTCCCGAGCCCGAACGGGGTCTGGTCGGTATCGCCGTGCACCACCTCGACGTCGTCGGGCGAGATGCCGAGCTCGGCTGCGACCACCTGCGCGAACGTCGTCTCGTGGCCCTGCCCCTGGCTCTGGCAGCTCACGCGCAGGACCGCCTTGCCGGTGGGATGCACGCGGAGCTCGGCGCCGTCGGCCATCCCGAGCCCGAGGATGTCCATCGTCCGGCGCGGCCCGGCGCCGACGGCCTCGGTGAAGAAGCTCAGCCCGATCCCTCGCAGCGGTACGTCCTCCCCCGCCGCGTGCCGCCGCCACAGCTCGGCCTGCTCGCGCCGCAGCTCGTCGTACCCGGCCTTCTCCAGGGCGACCTGCAGGGTGTGCGGGTAGTCCCCCGAGTCGTACTCCCAGCCCGTCGCCGATCGGTAGGGGAACTGGTCGGGTCGCAGCAGGTTCCGGCGCCGCAGCTCGGCGGGGTCCATGCCGAGGTCGTGCGCGACGACGTCGACCAGCCGCTCGATGAGGTAGACCGCCTCGGTGATCCGGAACGAGCACGCGTAGGCGACGCCGCCCGGCGCCTTGTGCGTGTAGACCCCGGTGACCGCGCAGTGGGCCGCCTCGAGGTCGTAGGAACCCGTGAACACCCCGAAGAACCCGGCCGGGAACGCGGTGGGCTGCGCCGTCGCGTTGAAGGCCCCGTGGTCGGCGAGGACGTGCACCCGGACCGCCCGGAGCCGGCCGTCCGCGGTCACCGCCACCTCCCCGCGCATGTGGTAGTCGCGGGCGAAGGAGGTGCTCATGAGGTTCTCGGAGCGGTCCTCCATCCACTTGACCGGCACGCCGGTGACGATCGAGGCGACGATCGCGCACACGTACCCGGGGTAGATGCCGACCTTGTTGCCGAAGCCGCCCCCGATGTCCGGGCTCACCACCCGGATCTTGTGCTCGGGCAGACCCGCCACCATCGCGTAGATGGTGCGGTGGGCGTGCGGGGCCTGCGTGGTCGTCCAGAGCGTGAGCTTGCCCGTGACCGGATCCATGTCGGCCACCGCGCCGCACGTCTCCAGCGGGGCCGGGTGGACCCGGGGGTAGAGCACGTCCGCGCCGATCACCTGCTGGTCGGGGCGCGCCGCCGCCTCCGCGAACACCGCGTCGGTCGCGGCGGCGTCGCCGGAGGACCAGTCGAAGACGTGGTTGTCGGTGCGCCCCTCCTGGTCGTCCCGGACCACGGGCGCGTCCGGCTCCAGGGCCCGCCGGGCGTCGATCGTCGGGGGCAGCGGCTCGTACTCGACGTCGATGAGGTCGAGGGCGTCGCGGGCGGCGTAGTGGTCGTCGGCGACGACGAACGCGACCTCCTGGCCCTGGAAGCGCACCTTGTCGGTGGCGAGCACCGCCTGCGTGTCCTGCATCAGCGTCGGCATCCACGCCAGACCCAGCACGGCCAGCGTCTCCCCCGTGATCACCGCGCGGACCCGGGGGTGGGCCTCCGCGGCGCTCGTGTCGATCGCGACGATCCGGGCGTGGGCGAGCGGGCTGCGCAGCACCGCGCCGTGCAGCATCCCGGGCAGGACGACGTCGTCGACGTACCGCCCGCGGCCCCGGACGAATCGCGCGTCCTCCTTGCGCTTCATCGCCCCGTAGCCCCGCGGGGTCTCGGCGGCGGCCCGGATCCACTCCTCGGGCGGCCGCACGCCCTCCATACGGGTCGAGCTCCGCTGCGCTGCGTCTCCCTCCAAACCCGCACTCACGACGACACCCCGCTCGCCTCGGTGGACGCGGCCGTCGCGCGGGCGGCCTGTTCCGCCTCGGCCGCCCATCGCACCGAGCGGACGATGTTCTCGTAGCCCGTGCACCGGCAGATCTGGCCCGAGATCGCCTCGCGGATCGTCTCCGGGGAGGGGTCGGGGTCCTGGTCGAGCAGCGCCCGCGACGTCATCAGCATCCCCGGTGTGCAGAAGCCGCACTGGAGCCCGTGACAGGTCATGAAGCCCTGCTGGACCGGGTCGAGGTCACCCTCGCCCCAGCCGGTCGCCAGGCCCTCCACGGTGTCGACCCGTGCCCCGTCCGCCATGACCGCGAGCACCGTGCACGACTTGACCGGCACCCCGTCGAGCCGCACCGTGCACGCCCCGCAGGTCGTCGTGTCGCACCCCCAGTGCGTCCCGGTGAGGCTCAGCTCGTCGCGCAGGAAGTGGGTCAGCAGCAGGCGCGGTTCGACGTCGCGCGTGTGAGGTCGTCCGTTGACGACGACGGTGATCTCCACGGTGATCAGGCCTCTCCTCGGGCGCGCGCGGCGGCTCGGGTCAGGGTGCGGGTGACGAGGACCTCGACGAGATGGCGCTTGTAGTCGACCGGCCCCCGCTGGTCGGCGACGGGACGCACGTGCTCGGCGGCGAGCGCACCCGCCGTCGTGAAGGAGGCCGGCGTGGCGGGGGCGCCGCGCAGCGACTCCTCCGCCTCGACCGCCACGAAGTGCGTGGCGCCGACGGCGGCGAGCCCGATCCCGGCGTCGGCGATCCGGTCGCCGTCCAGCGTGAGCACGGCACCGGCCGCTGCGACGGCCCAGTCCCCGGCCCGGCGCTCGACCTTCGCGTACGCGCTCCCGGTCCGCGGCCGGATGGGGACGAGGACGTCGGTGACCAGCTCGTCGTGGGCCACCGCGGTCTCGTACGGACCGCGGTGGAAGTCCCGGACCGCGACGACCCGGTCGCCGTTGGTCCCGGAGATCACCACCGAGGCCCGGAGCGCGGAGAAGGCGGCCGAGAGGTCCTCGGAGGGGTCGGCCTGGCACAGCGACCCGCCGACGGTGCCGCGGTTGCGGACGAGGGGGTCGGCGATCACCCGCTCGGCGTCGACGAGGATCGGCAGGTGCTCGGCGACCACCGGTGAGGCGAGCACGTCGGCGTGGCGGGTCATCGCGCCGAACCGGATGTTCGTGCCCTCGATCGCGACCCCGGCCAGCTCGGCGAGCCCACCCAGGTCGACGAGCACGGTCGGCTCGGCCAGCCGGAGCTTCATCATGGGCAGCAGGCTGTGGCCGCCCGCGATCGGCCGGGCATCGGGGCCGTGGCGGCGGAGCAGGTCGAGCGCATCGCGCACGCTGCTCGCCCGCTCGTAGGCGAAGCTGGCTGGGACCTGCATCCGTCCTCCCCGGGCTCGGTGTCTGGGGAACGCAGGGTGCGACGGGGCGCGGACGCGGGCCAGAGGTCCTGAAGGTTTCGCTCAACTCGGCCCTGACCGGCGGGGCGCCGTCGGCCGGACGCTGTGACCGTGACGCTGACCCAGTTCCGGACGTTCGTCACGGTGGCCCGGCTCGGGTCCGTCCACGCCGCGGCGGTGGCGCTCGGGGTCTCGGACTCGGCCGTGTCGCAGACCCTCCGGGTCCTGCGGGAGCACTTCGGCGACCCGCTGCTCGCCCGCGTCGACGGCGCGATGGAGCTCACCGCCGGCGGCGCCCGGCTCTTCGACGTGGCGAGCACCATGGTCGCGCTCGGAGCCGAGGCGGAGGCCGCGGTGCGACGGGCGGCGGGTGCGCCCGAGACCCTGCGGGTGGTGACGACGGCGGACCTGGCCGAGGCCGTCGTCGTCCCGCTGCTCGAGGCGTTCCGCAGCCGCCGCGGCTCCGCGTTCGAGACCGACGTCCGCGTCGCCCGCGCGGCCGACCTCGCCCCCCTCGTCCGAGACCGACTCGTCGACGCGGCCTTCTGCCCCGTGACCGACGGCGACCGCCACGGCCTGCGTGACGAGCCGCTGCTGCGCACCCGCGAGGTGGTGGTCGCCGCGCCCGCCCTGCGCGTGCCCGGCCGCCCGTCGACCTGGACCTGGCACGTCGACCCCTCCGCCACCGACGGGGGGTCCACCACGCACGCGGTGCTACGCCGGCTCGGCGTGCCCACCACCCGGGTCCGGGTGCACCCGCACCGCGCCGCCGCGTGGGAGGCGGCCGTGACGGGCGCCGGGGTGTCGATCGGGACCGCGCACCTCGTGCTCGGGCAGATCCGCCGCGGCGACCTGCGCGAGGTCCCCACCGCCGCCACACCCCTGTGCGGCGCCTGGTCGCTCACCGTGCCCCGCCGGCCGTCGGGTGCCGCGAGCCACCTGCTGCGCTATCTCGGCTCCGCCGACGCGCTCACCGTGATGCGCTCACCCGGCACCGGCGTGCGGTCCTCCCGCTACCGCCCACCGGTGCACGTCGGCATCTGGTCCTGACACCGCGGTGGTCAACGCGTCCAGCACGCGGTCGTGCTCCTCGCGCCAGAGCCGCGGCGGAGCGACGATCCCTACGGCGGTGCCTGGCGCCCGCGCCCCGAGCCCCACCACCACTCGGGCGCCGTGCTCGTGGACGAGGAGCCGGCCCGGCGTCAGGACCGCCGTCCGCGCGGCCAGCCCGCAGTCCGCGGCGTCGCACGGGAAGCGGGCCAGTCCCTGGTGGGACCGTGCCGCGAGGACCTCCACCCCGCCGTCGGTGCCCCGCCACGCAACCGCACTCCGGCGGGTCAGCCGGTGCAGGTCGGCCACGACCGCCGCGTACGGGTTCCCGACGACGGGCGTGGTCGGTCGCCACCGACCCCGCGCCCCGCGCACGGCGAAACCCTCGGCCTGGAGGCTGTTCAGCAGGTACCGGGCCGTGGCAGCACTGCGTCCGAGCGCCGCCCCGAGCTCGGCCGCGCTGATCCCGTCGTCGTGCTCCTGCACCAGCCGCAGGGCCTGGAGCACGGCCGAGGCGGTGGCGAGCCGGCGCGTCATGATCGCGACAGCGTGGTCGGGTGATCGCCGTGGCCCCAGGGTCGAAGGACCCGATCCCACGGGTCGATGCTCCCCCTATAGTCGTCATGGTCCTGACGACGGGAGTGGGTCATGCACGCGGTGGTGCTCTCCGGTGGGTTGACGCACGACTTCCCCGCGACCACCTCCTGCCTCCTCGCGGAGCTCGACTCCGTCGGTCTGAACGCCGACGTGCACACCGACGTGGACGCAGCCCTGGGGGCGCTGCCGGGCGCCGCGCTCCTCGTCGTGAACGCACTGCGGTGGACGATGACCGGCCCGGAGGTCCCCGAGCGGTACCGCGCGCAGGCGGACGCCCAGGGGGCGAGCCCGTCGTCGGAGGCCCGCGCCGCGTTCGACGCCCACCTCGCCGCCGGGGGCGGTGTGCTCGCGATGCACACCGCCCCGATCTGCTTCGACGACTGGCCGGCCTGGGCCGACGCGCTCGGCGCCCGCTGGGTCTGGGGCCGCTCGCAACATCCGCCCCTCGGACCGCCCGTCGACGTCGAGGTGTGCGGGGAGCACGAGATCGTCACCGGCATCGGACGCTTCACGATCGTCGACGAGGTGTACGGCGACCTCGAGTTCCGCCGGTCCGTCACCCCGCTGCTGCAGGCTCCCCAGCCCGACGACGACGGCCGCGTCATGCCGCTGCTCTGGGCCAGGGAGCACGGTGCGGCCCGGGTGGTCTACGACGCGCTCGGGCACCACGCGCCCTCGTACGAGGTGCCGGAGCACGCCGCGATCGTGCGGCGCGCGATCGCCTGGACGAGCCGTGCATGACCTGTCGCTGAGCGCCGGGAGCGTGCTCGACCTGGCGCCGCCCGAGGTCGTGACCTGTGCGGCGGAGGCGCACTACGGGCTGGCCGGGGTCCGTCTGGCCGACCCGCGGCGCGAGGCACGCGCCGTCGGGAAGGCCCTCGCGGCGACGGGGCTCGGCCTGCTCGACGTCGAGGTCGTCCGCCTCGGCGCGGGCCCGCTCACCGACCACCACCGGGCGCTCGTGGACGTCGCGGCCGAGCTCGGCGCGCGCTTCCTGCTCAGCGTCGCCGACCACGACGACAAGGCGCGCGCGGTGGACCAGGTCGCCGAGCTCGTGGGCCTGCTGCACGGCTCGGGCACGGCGGTCGCCCTCGAGTCCATGGCGTTCACGGGGCTGCGACGACGGGCGGACGCCGAGCGGGTGGCCCGCGCGGCGGGCGCGCAGGTGCTCCTCGACCCGCTCCACCTGTGCCGCGCCGGGGACGACCTCGGCGCTCCGGTGGACCCGGCCGTGGTCGGGTACGCGCAGCTGACCGACGCGCGCGGCCTGTCGCCGGGACGGGATCTCGCGCTGGAGGCGCGGCACGACCGCGTCCCGCCGGGGCACGGTGACCTCGACCTGGCGCGCTTCGTCGCCGCGCTCCCCGCGGCGCTGCCGCTCGCGGTCGAGGTCCAGTCGGATGCCCTGCTGTCCGTCGCGCCGCGCGAGCGGGCGGTCACGCTGCAGACGGCCGCGCAGGCGGTCCTGACCGGGAGGAGCTGAGGGTGGCACGTCCGATCCAGGGGATGTCCGTGCTGGTCACGGGCGGGGGCTCGGGCATCGGCGAGGGCGTGGTGGAGCGCCTGACGGCGCTCGGGGCCCGCGTGACCCTCACCGGCCGTCGCCGGGAACGCGTCGAGGCCGTGGCGGCGCGGACCGGCGCGCACGGCGTCGTCGGGGACGTGACCGTCGAGGCCGACCGGCAGGCCGTGGTGACGGCCGCGCGGCAGCACGGCGACGGGATCGGCGCGGTGGTGCACGCCGCCGGCAACATGTACCGCGGGCCGCTGGCGGAGCTCACCGCGGAGGGCCTGCACGACGTGTTCGCCTCGAACACCATCGCCCCGATGCTGCTCACCGGGCTCGCCCTGCCCGATCTGGTCGCGGCTCGGGGGGCCGTCGTGTTCTTCGGGTCGGTCCACACCCAGCGGGCCTTCCCCGGCGCCTCGCCCTACGCGGCGACCAAGGGCGCGCTGGAGACGCTCACGGGCGTGCTCGCCGCCGAGCTCGGCCCGCAGGGCGTGCGCGTCAGCTGCGTGCGCCCCGGCGGGGTGCTCACCGAGATCAACCAGCGCGCCGGACTCTTCGACGACGCGACGGCCGCCGAGCGGATGGAGTCGCTCGGCCCGGCGCACGCGCTCGGCCGCCCCGGCACCGTGGTGGAGGTCGCCGAGGCCGTCGAGTACCTCCTCACCGCGGAGTGGGTCACCGGCAACGTGCTCACCGTGGACGGCGGGCTCGGGCTCGGGGTGACGCAGGCCTGAGTGCTACCGGCGGCGTCGTCGGGCGGGGCGCGCCGACCCGAGCCGCAGCAGCGCGGCCGGGATGCCGTGGTCGTCGCGCAGTCGGCGCAGGGCGGGCTCGTTCTCCCAGAAGTGGTCGAAGTCGTCGGGCGCGAGCTTGTCCGCGATCAGGTGCATCGCGATGTCGTGGCGGACGTACTCGACGGCCACGAGCACGACGGCCGGGTCGTCGGTGAACACGCCCCAGGCGTCGTCGCCGACCACGCCACCGATCACGGCCTGCTCCCGGTCCGCGGCCACCACCAGCAGGCGGCACCCGAGGTTCTCCAGCACGACCTCGGGGCTCGAGTAGCGGTGCGTCGTCGTGCGTCCGACGGGCTCGTCGTCGTCGCCGAAACTCACCACGGACACGTCGACACCCTCGGCCTCCGCCCGCCGGGCCGACGGCTTGAGCGGGGCGATCTCGCTCGGCCAGCCGGAGAGGAACAGGTCGTCGCGGGCCGCGGCGACGACGTCCTCGGCGCGGTCGAGCAGCGACTCGCGGTCGGTGAGGTTGTGGACGATGCGCACCTGCGTCGGCGCGGCGATCTGCGGGAGCGCGTCGGAGAGGGCGTCCATCGAGGCGTCGAACTCGCGGCGCATCCGGTCGAGCAGGGCCGTCGGCGGCAGCGACAGGTAGCCGACGCCGGCCTCCCCCGCCCGCACCTCGTACGCCGCGCCGCGGGCCACCAGCTTGCCCAGCGTCTCGTACACCGTGCTGCGCGGGACGCCCGAGCGCTTCGCCACCTCGTAGCCGTTCAACGGCGTCCCGGCGGCGACCAGCGCGACGTAGGCCTTCGCCTCGTACCCCGACATCCCGAGGCGGCCGAGTTCGTCGATGACGCTCTGCTGCGACATGGCGCCCATCGTCCCAGGTCGCTACTCGTCGATCTGGGCGCGCGCCCGCGGCATCGCGTTGAGCGCGCCACGGGTGATGCCACCGTCCACCGCCAGGGTCTGGCCGGTGATGTAGGCGGCCCGGTCGGAGCCGAGGAACAGCACGGTCTCCGCCACGTCCTGGGCCGTGCCCAGGCGGCCGAGGGGGACGCGGCCGGAGCGCAGCCGCCGCACCTCCGAGTCGGCGTAGATCGCGTCGGACATCCCGGCGTCGATGAGGCCCGGCGCCACGGTGTTCACGCGCACGCGATGGGCGCCCCACTCCAGGGCCATGTGCTCGGTCAGCATCACCACGCCGGCCTTGGACGCGGTGTACGCGCCCGCGCCGGGGGCCGCCGCGAGCCCGTTGATCGAGGAGATGTTCACGACCGCTCCCCCGAGCCCCTCGGCGATCATCCGGGCGGCGGCCGCGCGGGCGACGAGGAAGGTGCCGGTGAGGTTCACGTCGAGGGCGGTGCGCCAGTCCTGCGCCGACAGCTCCAGCAGCGGCCCGAACCGCACCACGCCGGCGTTGTTGACGACGAGGGCCGGGGCCTCGGGCAGGTCCGCGATCGCCGCCGTGACGGCGTCGTCGTCGGTCACGTCCACGCGGGAGGGGACGCAGACGTCCCCGATCGCCGCCGCGACCGACCGCACCGCGGCCTCGTCGACGTCCCAGGCCGCCACGCGGTAGCCCTCCTTGGCCGCGTGCCGCGCGAGCACCGCCCCGATCCCGCTGCCCGCACCGGTGATCACGGCCCACCTCGTCACGGATGGCCCCTCTCGTCGTCATGCGTCGTGGTCGGGGTAACGACGCTAGTGAGCGTCGGTCTCCACGTCTATGGTGCAGGGGACGCGCGCCCCGACGGGCGGTAGTCGTCAGACGGAGCACGACGCGGGAGGCACCATGACGAGCATCCTCATCCGGGGCGGCACCCTGGTCGACGGGACCGGGTCACCCGCACGGGCCGGCGAGGACGTGCTCCTCCGCGACGGGCGGGTGGCGGCCCTGGGCGCTGCGGCCGGCGCCGGGGCGGACGCCGCGACGGAGATCGTGGACGCGACCGGCCGCACCGTCATGCCGGGCCTCATCGACGCGCACACGCACCTCACCTTCGGCGAGCCGACCGGCAACGACGAGCTGTTCCACCACCGCACCGAGGCCTACAGCTCCATGCTCTCGGCCTACAACGCCCGGAAGGTCCTGCGGGCCGGCGTCACCAGCGTGCTCGACGCGGACTGCCTGTGGAACATCGGCGTGGAGCTCCGGGACGCGATCGAGTCCGGCATCGTCGAGGGACCGCGGATGCGCGCGGGCGGGCAGGCCCTCATGACGATGCTCGGCGGGACCGCGGGCCGCATGATCGCCGACGAGGGACGGACCGGCTACGCCACGGTGGTGACCGGGCGGGACGTGATGGTCAACGAGATCCGTCGGCAGATTAAGTACGGCGTCGACTGGATCAAGATCATGGTCACGGGCCTCATCCCCTCGATGAAGGGGCCGGAGGTCAAGGTCTGGAACATCGACGAGCTGCGCACCGTCTGCGACACCGCGCACGAGCTCAACACCAAGGTCGTCGCCCACTGCCGCAACTCCGACTCGACCCGCGACGCGGCCCGCGCCGGCGTCGACCTGATCTACCACGCCTCCTACGTCGACGACGAGGCGCTCGAGGCCGTCGTCGAGGCGGGGAGCGCGCTGTGCCCCACGTTCACCCTGCTCGGGAACCTCGCCGACTACGGCGCGAAGATCGGCACCGCGCCGGAGCTGCTCGACGTGTTCCGCGCCGAGATCGAGGTGACCGCGAAGCAGCTGGCAAAGGCCCACGCGGCGGGCGTCCCGTTCCTCGCGGGCTCCGAGACCGGCTTCGCGGTGACACCGGTCGGCGAGTGGCACGCCCGGGAGCTCGAGATGTTCGTCGAGTACATGGGCATGACGCCGATGGAGGCCATCGTCGCCGCCACCCGCAATGGCGCCTTCGCCATGCGCGCCGAGGGCGAGCTCGGGACGCTCGAGGTCGGACGGATCGCCGACGTGCTCGTCGTCGACGGGGACCCGCTGGCCGACGTCCGGGTGCTGCAGGACCGAGAGCGGATCGTCGAGGTGATCAAGGACGGTCGCCGCATCGATCTCGTGACCCCGATCCCCGAGCGGAAGCAGCGCGCGTCCGACCAGGTCCGCTTCCTCGCCGCGTGCCCGCTCACCCGCTCGCTCGCCCTCACCGAGGACGACCTCGAGCGGCTCTCGCATGTCTGACGGCTCGGTGCTCGACGTCCACGCCCACGCCGTGCTCGCCGCCTCGGAGGGGGCGGCGGGAGCGGCGGGCCCCGAGCTCGGGACGCTCGACGACGGCACGCCCTTCTACCGGGTGGGCGACTACGTGCTCCGCGGCGTCCGCTACGCCGGCAGCCCGTTCATGGACGTCGACGTGCGGCTCGCCGCCATGGACGAGGCGGGGATCGGGCGTCAGCTGCTCTCCCCCAACCCCCTGACCTACTTCGGCGACCTGCCGGTGGCCGACGCCGTGGCCTTCGCGCGGCAGTACAACGACGGGCTCGCCGCGGTCGTGGCCAAGCACCCGTCGCGGCTGCTGGCGGCGGCGCAGGTGCCGGTGCAGGACGTGTCCGCCGCCGTGGCCGAGGCGCGGCGGGCGGTGCGGGACCTGGGGATGGTGGCCGTGTACGTCGACACCGACCCGGCCGGACGGACGCTGGACGACCCGACGCTGGACCCGCTGTACGAGGCGGTCGTCGCGCTGGACGTGCCGTTGTTCGTGCACCCGTCGCCGATCGGCCCCGACGGCCCGCCCGCCGACCCACGGCTGCGGCGCTTCGACCTCGACCTGCAGTGCGGGTTCGCCTACGACGAGACGCTCGCCGTGGCCGCGCTGGTCTTCGGCGGCGTGCTCGAACGGCACCCGGAGCTCGACGTGTGCCTCTCCCACGGCGGCGGCGCGGCGGCGTTCCTCGCGGGCCGCTTCGCGCGGGCGGTCCGGAAGCGGCCGTGGGCCTCGGCGGCGCTGCGCGAGCACGGGTTCGACCACTACTTCCGGCGCCTGTGGTTCGACGTGCACGTGCACGACGAGGGCTCGCTGTCGTTGCTGTGTGAGCGGGCATCCCCCCAGCGCCTCGTGTTCGGCACCAACTTTGCGGGCTGGGACTCCGACGCCGACGACACCCCGTCCGGCCCATGGGCGCAGCAGCTCACCGCGAACGCGGAGCGGTTGCTGCGCCTGTCTGACGACGGGGCCCCGTGCCCGCCGTCTCCGGTGCGAGGTTCACGTGGCGCAGCCCCGAAGGCCGCTGGACCTGCCTGATGTAGACCTCGTGCTGGGGCGCGGCCCGGCATCCTGCGCGAGACGTACATGGCGCAGCTCTGGAGGCCGGCGGACCTCGAGGAGCGACACCGCGCCGGCCCGCCGTCAGGAACGGAGCGGACGCCCGGCCGTCTCGCGCAGCGCGAGCACGGCCGGCAGCGAGACCAGGGCGAGCACGATCACGTAGAAGGCGCCGACCATCGTGCTGCCGGTGACGCCGCCGAGCCAGGTCAGCAGGTAGGGCGCGGAGCCGCCGAAGAGGGCGACCGACAGGTTGTAGGTGATGCCGTGGCCGCTGACGCGGACCTTCGTCGGGAACTGCTCGGTGAGCGCCGCGTTGATCACCGCCGCGTAGGCGCCGGCGAGCAGCCCGAACAGCACGAGACCGCAGGCGATGAGGCCGAAGGTGCCCGACGTGATGAGCAGGAAGCTCGGGTAGGCCAGCAGGAGCAGCCCGAGCCCGCTGGTCAGCAGCACGGGCTTCCGGCCGACCCGATCGGAGAGCCACGCGCCGACGACCTCGGCGACGAGGCACGCGGCGAGGGCGATCAGGGACGGCGCGAAGGCCTCCAGCCCGGACAGCTTCAGGGCTTTCGTCGCGAAGCTCGGGAGATAGCCGACGATCATGTAGAACGACGAGGCGTTGACCGCGACCAGGCAGAACGCAACGACCAGCAGGCGCCGGGCCGAGCGGCCGGTCACCGCGGCGCGGACCGGGTTGGCGGCCTGGGCGGACTCCTCGCGCAGGGCGAGGAAGAACGGCGTCTCGTCGAGGCGACGGCGGATGAACAGCCCGATGAGCCCGAGCGGGAGCGCGACCAGGAGCGGGATGCGCCAGCCCCACGACAGCATGGCCTCGGTGGAGAGCGTCAGCAGCAGGATCCCGGGCAGCAGGCTGCCGAGCAGCGTCCCCACCACCGAGCCGACCGAGATCATCCCGACGAAGAGGCCCCGCCGGTGGGTCGGCGCGTGCTCCGCGACGAAGGAGACGGCCCCCGAGATCTCCCCGCCCGCCGAGACGCCCTGCACGAAGCGGAGCAGGACGAGCAGGACCGGCGCGGCGACCCCGATCGCGGCGTAGCCCGGCAGGAGACCCATCAGCGTCGTCGCCACCGACATGAGCAGCACGGTGAGGGCGAGCGTGCCGCGACGGCCGATGCGGTCGCCGACCGCGCCCCACACGAAGCCGCCGAGGGGCCGGGCGAAGAAGGCCACCGCGAACACGGCGAGGGCCGAGAGCAGGCCCGTCGTGGGGTCGACCGCGGGGAAGAACACCGCCGCGAGCGTGGTCGCGAGTACCGCGTAGACGGAGAACTCGTAGAACTCGACGAGCGAGCCGATGACCCCGCCGAGCAGCAGGCGCCGCACGGCCCGACGGGTCTCCGGGTTCTCGGCCGCCACGTCCGGTGAGGGGGTGGGGTGGAGCGCGGACATCGGGCCTCCCGGAGACGACGTCGTCGGGCGGGAGGGAGCCTCACCGCGCACTAGACGTTAGGAACCTGACGACGTTCACGTCAAGACCACGTGAAGCCGTTCAGAGCAGGCCGGCGTAGGCCCCGCCGTCCACGGGCACGGCGGCGCCGGTGACGAAACCGGCGGCCTCCGAGCAGAGGAAGGCCACGAGCGCGGCGCACTCCTCGGGTGTCCCCAGACGACCGGCCGGGACCCCGGCGAGCGCCGTGGCCAACGCGTCCGGGTCGGCGTAGACGCCGCGGACGCGGTCGGTGTCGTGCAGCCCCGGCAGCACCGAGTTCACGGTGACGCCCCGTGCGGCGACCTCACGGGCGAGGGTCCGCAGGAAGCCCGTCGCCCCGGCGCGGGCGGTGTTCGACAGGGCGAGGGTCGGATAGGGCTGTCGCACGCCCAACGACGTGATCGCGACGATGCGGCCCCACCGCTGCGCGGTCATCGTCGGGACCGCCGCCTGACACATCGCGACGACGGCGAGCAGGCTGCGGTCCAGTGCCTCGCGGTAGTCGTCGAGCGCCGTGTCGGCGACCCGGCCCGGGCGCGGCCCCGGTCCGTTGACGACGAGGACGTCGAGCCCGCCGAGGCGCTCGGTCGCCTCGGCGACGAACCCGGCCGCGGCCTCCGGGACGGTCAGGTCGGCGACCGTCCACTCCGTGTCCAGCTCGGCCGCGGCCGCCCGGGCCCGGCCCTCGTCCGAGCCGCAGAGCAGCACCCGCGCCCCCTCGGCCCGCAGCGCCGCCGCACACGCCCGTCCCAGTCCCGCCGTCCCGGCCGCCACCGCGACCCGCCGTCCGTGCAGCCCCAGGTCCATGTCCGCCTCCCGGCGAGGTCAGTCGACGTCGATCTCCGCGCCGGTCCCGGTGTCCAGGAGCGTGATCGCGCCGGACGGACATCCCCGCGCCAGGGCGACGGCCGTGTCCGTCGGCAGGTCGGGCGCCCCGGGGACCACCTCGGCGAGCTCGTCGGCGTCGAAGCGGAGGACGTCGGGGCGCTCGGCGACGCACCGCCCCGAGCTGATGCAGACGTCGGCGTCGACCACCACCCGGGCGCTCGTCACGACGCCCCCAGCAGCACGGGATAGGTCCCCCAGTACGGACGTGCGGTGGCCGCGTCCGGCTCCGGCGGCCGCTGCGGATCCCGCCCGACGCCGGCCGCGAAGAGCTGCTGGACGGCGCCGGTCACGAGCCCCGTGAGGTGCGACGACGGGTCGGTGTCGGGGCGGGCCACGACGCCCGCCGCGAGGTCCTGGCCGATGCACACGTGCATCCCGGCGGCGAAGCTCAGCCCGAAGGGGCCCACGCCCGGCGGGGTGACGCGGTCGGGGTCGAAGCGCGCGGCGTCCGGCCCGAAGACGGACTCGTCGCGGTTCACCGCGTGCAGGTCGATGACGACGGTGTCGCCCGTAGCGATCTCGACGCCCGACCGCAGCCGCACCGGCGCGAGGGCCCGTCGGCGCCCGACCGGGCTGGACGGGTTGAGCCGCACCGTCTCGTGGACGCACCGCTGCACGAACAGCGGGTCGTCCCACCGGTCCGCCTGGTCGGGATGGTGCTCGAACCACGTGAGCAGGTGGTCGACGGTCCGCACGAACGCGGTCGCACTCGTGTGCCCGCCCGCGAGGAGGAAGAACGCGACCTCCCGGCGCACGACGTGCCGGGGCAGCCCGAGTTCTTCGCCGTGACGCAGGAGCGTGGTGAGAACGTCCGCGGGCACCTCGACGGCCTCGCCCGCCGCCTCGGCCGCGAGCAGCTCCCGGCGCCGCTCGATCGACGGCGCCAGGAACTCGGCGTCCCAATTCTCGAGGGCCTGCGCGACCGCCGCGACGGTCGCCTCCCGGTCCCCCGTCCCGTGGGCCAGGGTGGCGCCCTGGATGAAGCGCAGCATGTACGCGTGCAACCGGTCGGTCTCGGCCGCCGTGCCCTCCGGCCGGTCCACCCCCGCGGTCAGTGCGGCCAGGTTGAGCATCAGCTCGTGCCCGAGGTGCACCAGGTCGACCCCGCCGGCCCGCACGTGCGGTGAGAGCGTCCGCCCGACGATGCCCGGGAACAGCTCGCGCTCGTAGCGCTCGAAGACGTCGCGCCGGAACAGCCGGTTCTCCACCCGGCGGCGATCGCGGTGCTCGGTGCCGTGCAGGTTCACGAGGACGTCGGCCATCACCACCTCGCCCTCGTCGTAGAGGGACTGCCGCAGATACCGGCTGCGGTAGACGTCCTTCGCGTCGGCGAAGGACCCGACGGTGACGGTCATCGTCCCTCCTCGTTCCGGGTGCCGCGACGCTAGTCGTCAGCGGACTGACGCCGCAATGAGCCTGCATCCCTTCACGGCCGACGCCGCCGTCGTTAATGTCGGAACGCCGACCCAGCCGGAAGCGACGGAGCGACGTGTCCATGTCGACGATCACCCTCGACCGCTACGCCGACGTCCGCGACGCGTTCCGCCGCCACGAGCTCGCGCAGGCCCTCTACGACGCGGGCGGCGTGGTGATGGCTGACTGCCTGCTCGTCCTGCACGGCGCGGAGCACCGGGTGCGCCGGCGGGTGGAGAACCGGCTGTTCCGACGAGGCACCTTCCGACACTGGGAACGGGAGTTCCTGCGCGACGTCGTCGTCGACACCCTGCGCCCCTTCACGACGACGGGTCGCGCCGACCTCATCGAGCTCGGCTACCGAACGATCATGACCCTGACGGCGATGGTCGCCGGCGTCGACCGGCCCACCGGCTCCGACGCCGAGACCGACGCGCTGTACCGGCTGGCGAAGAAGTTCTCCGAGGGCGCCACGCTCGTCCACACCACGCGCGACCCGGGCGAGGTGCGGGCCGAGGTGGCGGCCGCCCTCGACGAGTTCGACCGGGTCTTCCTGCAGCCCTCGATCGCCCGCCGCACCGACCTGCTCACGCGGCTCGCGGCCGGAGAGATCGAGGAGTCGGCCCTCCCCCGCGACGTCCTCACCGCCCTGCTGCGCCACCGCGACGAGCTCGGTATCTCCGACGACGCGATCCGTCGCGAGTGCGCCTTCTACCTGCAGGCCGGCTCGCACAGCACCGCCGACGCCTTCAGCCACGCGGCCGACGACTGGTTCGCCTGGTCGGCGCGGGAGCCCGACGCCGCCACGCGGTCCACGCGGGATCCCGCCCTGCTGCAGGCCTGCGTGTACGAGACGTTGCGCCTGCACCCCGCGAGCCCCGTCGCCCAGCGCCGGGCCGAGGCGCCGATCGCCCTGCGCAACGGCACCGAGGTCCCCGAGGGCGCCGTGGTCGTCCTCGACATCGCCGCCGCGAACCGGGACGCGACCGTGTTCGACCGCCCCGAGGAGTACGACCCGACCCGGGTCGTCCCCGCCGAGGTCCCGCGGTGGGGTCACGCCTTCGGCGGCGGCATGCACGCGTGCATCGGCACGGAGCTGGCCGGCGGGGTGCCCGTGAGCGCCGCGGAGAACGGCTCCCAGGTCCTGGGCACCGTCACGCTGATGCTCGAGGCCCTGCTCGCCGCCGGGGCGCGGCCTGACCCGGAGCACCCGGCGCGACGGGACCCGCACTCCGCGCGGGACCACTTCGCGTCCTACCCCGTGCTCCTCGGCCCGTGAGCGTCCCGGCCGCGCTCACCCGGTTCCTCACGGCGGTCGAGGCGCGCGACGCGGACGCGGCCGGATCCTGTTTCGCCGACGGGGCGCCCTACGCGAACGTGCCGCACCCACCCGTCGTCGGGCCCGCGGGTGTCCGCGACCTGCTCGCGCCGATCCTGGCCCGCTCGAGTCAGGTGCGCTGGGAGATCGTGACGGCGGCGTACGCCCCCGAACGGTGCTTCCTGGAACGGGTCGACCGCTTCGTCATCGACGGGCGCGAGTACGCGGTCGCGTGCACGGCCGTCGTCGAGCTCGACCCCACGGCCGATCGCATCACCGCGTTCCGCGACTACGTCGACCTCGGCGAGTGGCGCGCCCGCCTCGCCGAGGCCTTCAGCAGCTGATCCACCCGACCACCGAGGAGGAACCGATGCCCGCGATGCTGCGTGGACTCGAAGGCAAGACCGTCCTGATCACCGGGGCCGCGAAGGGCCAGGGGCTCAGCCACGCCCTGGCGTTCGCGGACGCGGGCGCGGACGTCGCCGCCCTCGACATCACCGACCCCATCGACGACATCTATCCGCTGGCGACCGCCGACATGCTCGAGGCGACCGTCGCCGCCGTCGAGGCGAAGGGCCGCCGCTGCCTGCCGCTGCCCTGCGACCTGCGCGACGAGGCCCAGGTCGAGGCCGCCGTCGCGAAGGCGCTCGGCTTCTTCGACCACCGCATCGACATCGTGGTGAACAACGCCGGGGTCGCCGCGCTCGACACGATCCAGGGCATGCGCTCGCACGTGATGGACGCCGTGATCGACACGATCGTCAAGGGGCACATGTACGTCGCGAAGTACGTGGTGCCCAGCATGATCGGGCACCGCAGCGGCAAGATCATCAACATCTCGTCCGGCGTCACCGGCTCCGGCCACGCCCAGCTCTCGCACTACGTCGCCGCGAAGCACGCCATCCAGGGACTGACCTCCGCCTGGGCGTTCGAGCTCGCGGAGTTCGACATCAACGTCAACGCGATCGCCCCGGCGACGATCAAGCCGGGCGAGGGACAGGGCTCGGGCATGGTGCTGGGCCTGGCCGGCGAGGTCGGCATGACGCCCGACGACGCCTACGAGATGTTCTCCGCCGCCGGCAACATGCCCGGTCCGAAGTGGCGCACGGAGGTCTCGGACATCACCGACGCCGTCCTCTTCCTCGCCTCCGACAACGCCGACCAGATCACCGGGCACATCCTGCGCGTGGACGCCGGGCAGGGGGCGAAGTAGGCCTCAGCGGAGCTGGTCGTCGATCCAGGCATCGTGGGAGCGCTGCCTGCCCTGCCCGTCGACGTAGCCGCAGTCGCGGTTGGTGATCTCGTCCGGGTGGGCCGGGTCGCCGAACACGGGCGGGCCGGAGAGGTCGCAGGCGGTGCTCGCGCCCGTCGCCGTGGCGGTGGCCCGCGTCGTGGTCGTGGGCTGCTTCCCGGTGACCGGCCGTGTGCTGCTCGACGTCCCGGTGATCGCGACCGGTGCGACGGCCGGGCCCGCCGCCGTGACCGCGGCGGCAGGCCGGGCGAGCGGGACGACGACCGGCGCGGCCGCGGGGACCACGAGCGCGGAGGTCGCACTGCCGATCAGCCCGGCGAGCGCGGTCGCCCCGAGCGAGAGGCGCGCCCGGTGCGCCGTCGCGCCCTGCACCTGGTGCCGACCCATGTGGCCCCCGACCTCGATCCGATGACCGTGCAGTCGGGGTGCCCTGGCCGTCCGTTATCGATTCGTCATCGACACCACTCGATCGTGTGGGGACGACGCAGCGCACCGCCGCCCGGCCGGTGTAGGGCTCAGGAGATGTCCGGCTCGGCCTCACCGGCGAGCGCCTCCGCGATCGCGCGCGGCTCGAGCCCCTCCGGGCCCACCACGACGACCGACCCCGGCTCGGCGGGCTCCACCCGCGGCGGCTCCTCGCCGCAGATCGCGTGCACGAGCGCCCGTTCCAGCGCCGGGCGCACCAGGTCGGCGAGCTCCTCGCCGCGCGGCTTCGCGAGGCCGTCGACCAGGGCCGGCACGTCCACGAGCGCCGCGGCCGCGCTCGGCCGGGCGAGCGTGCACACGTCGCGTTCCCGACGACGGGTCGCGGTGCTCCGCGACCACGTCAGGACCACCGTGCCGTGCAGGTCGGTCCAGAACTGCCGCTCGGCGACCGGCGCCGGCAGTGGACCGGCCGCCGTCGCCTCGACGGTCCGCGACCGCCGGACGTCCTCGGCGGTCGCCTCGAGGCCGGCGAGCCGGTCCGTGTCGTCGGGGTCGTCGGCGAGGTCGGTGATCGCCCGGAACGCGCCGTCGGTCGTCAGGACGGCCGCGAGGTCGAGCCGCTCGGCCTCCACCCGGTACTGGTGCACCACCAGCCGCGGCCCGTCCGCCGTCGCGCCCGCCCGGGTACTGACGACGGCCAGGTCGAGCCGGTCGGGGGGTGGGTCCTCCCCGTCGGGCACGTCGTAGGCCCGGGCGCAGGCGGGCCAGTGCAGCAGCGTGGACCCGTCGTCGGGAACCACGTCCCTCTCGCGCGTCCGGTCGAGGACGAGGCCGAGCAGGCGGAGCTGGTCGGTCTCCCGGTCGTCGACGTAGCCGCGGACCTCGGCCAGCGCCCCGTCGTGATCGGCCGCGAGCGCGTCGAGTCGCGCTCCCGTCCCGTCGTCCGCGTCGACCCGGCGGCCCAGCTCCTCGAGCTGCGAGGTCAGCCGACGACGCGTCCGCCACCCCTCGTAGGCGAGGCCGCCGAGGAGCAGCAGGACGACCAGGGCGCCCCCGACGAGCCACGGCCAGCCGAGGCCGCGTTGCTCGACCACCGGCGCGGGCGTGACCGTCACCGGCGTGTCCACGGTCGTCGACTGCACGCCCAGCCGCGTCAGCCCCTCGATCGCCACCGGGTTCCCGACGTCGAGCTGCTGCGCCGCCCGGTAGTGCCCGGTCGCGCCGGTCGGGTCGCCCGCGGTCTCCGCCTCGGCGCCGGCCGCGACCTCGCGGTACGCGGCCGCGTAGCGCTCGCTCGCGGCGTTCAGTCCCGAGGTCGCGCAGTCGCCCTCCTGCGCCTGGAGCGCCCGCGCCGACAGCTCGGTCGCGGCCCCGACCCGGCCGGCCTGCAGCTGCGTCGCCGCGGCGTCGCACAAGGGCGTGGGCGCGGCGGAGCACCCGGCGGTCGTCGTCACGACCGCGAGCAGGACCGCGGACGCGGCGAGGAGGGATCGCACCGGGGATGTTCCTACAACATCGACTTCGGCGTCCCGACGGGAGCCCGGGTGTCGTAGGCGGACCGCGCGTCGTCGACGTCGGCCATGTGCGTCTCGGCCCAGTCGCGCAGGACGGCCAGCGGGGCGGCGAGCGACCGTCCGAGCGGCGTGAGGCCGTAGTGCACCGCGGGCGGCACCGTCGGCTCCACCCGGCGGGAGACGAAGCCGTCGCGTTCGAGGACGCGCAGCGTGTCGGCGAGGACCTTCGAGGAGATGCCGGGCGCCCGGCGCCGGAGCTCGGCGAACCGCACCTCGTCCTCGGCCCCCAGGGCGAGGAAGAGCATCGACACCCACTTCGAGCCGATCCGGTCGAGCAGTTGCCGCGTCGGGCAGGACGGGTCGAGGAGGTCTCCCCGGCGGGCGGTCACCTGCAGCTCACCTCGTCACCTCGCAGTGCGTCCTTGTGGCCCCGTCTGCGGTTCCCGACGATGACCAGGTCACCACAGGTTACCGCCGAGGAGGACCATGGAGCACCACGACGTCGACGGTCGCCACGTCGTGACCGCGGGCGCCGGACCCGCCGTGGTCCTGCTGCACGGCTGGCCGCACACGTGGTTCCTGTGGCGGTACGTCATGACGCGGCTCGCCCCGCGTCACCGCGTGATGGCGCCCGACCTGCGGGGTCTCGGCGCCAGTCGTCGGGAGGCCGACGGCTACGACCTGCACACGGGGGCCGACGACGTCGTCGCGACGCTCGACGCGCTCGGCGTGGCGGACGCGCTCGTCGTCGGGATCGATCTCGGGGCGTCGATCGCCGCGATGACCGCGCTGCGTCACCCGGACCGGGTGCGGGGCCTCGCGGTGACCGAGGGGCTGCTCGGGCGGCTGCCCGGGGCCGAGGACTTCCGCCCCCCGTGGTGGTTCGGATTCCACGGGGTGCCCGGGCTCGCGGAGACCGTGCTGGCCGGGCACGAGGCGGAGTACCTGGACTTCTTCTACCGGTCGGGCACGGCGGACGGGCGGGGGATCGCTCCCGAGGCGCGGGACGCGTTCGTCGCGGCCTACGCCGACCCGGGGTCGATGCGCTGCGGGTTCGCCTACTACCGCGCGCTCGGGGTGCACGCCGACCAGCTCGCGGCGGCCGGACGGCTGCGGGTGCCGGCGCTGGCGATCGCGGGCGGGGTGGTCGGCGAGGCGGTCGGACGCCAGCTCGACGGCATCGCCGACGACGTCTCGCACGTGGCCGTCGCGGGCTGCGGTCACCTGGTGCCCGAGGAACGACCGGACGCGCTCGCCGGTCACCTGGCGTCGTTCGCTGCCGCCGTCGGGGCGTGAGGGGAGGATCCGAGCGCTCTTGTCGCCCCAGGGTTCCCCTCGCGCGGGGAAGGCGGGTCGGGCCTCAGCGCACCGCGACGACGAGCTTGCCCAGCGCCGAGCGCCCGCCGAGAGCCGCGACCGCCTCCCCGGCGCGGTCCAGGGGGTAGGTGCCGCCGATCGGCGGGGTGAGCGCCCCGGACTCGAGCAGCGGGACGATCCGGTCCCACTCGCGGCGCTGCGCCCCGGGGCGCGGCAGGGCGTAGGCGCCCCAGCCCACGCCGCGGACGTCGATGTTGTTCAGCAGGAGCCGGTTCACCTTCACCGTCGGGATGTCGCCCGCGGTGAAGCCGACGACCAGCAGGCGGCCGAGCGGGGCGAGGCAGCGCAGCGAGTCGGTGAACCGGTCACCGCCGACCGGGTCGACGACGAGGTCGACGCCCGCGCCGCCGGTCGCCTCGAGGACCGCGTCCTTGAACCCCTCGCTCCCCACCACCGTGTCGACCCCGAGCGACCGGACGAACGTCGCCTTCTCGTCGGTGGAGGTCACGGCGATGACGTGGGCGCCGAGTGCCAGCGCGAGCTGCACGCTCGCCGTCCCGATGCCTCCGGCCGCGCCGTGCACCAGGACGGTCTCCCCCGCCTGCAGCCCGCCGCGGATGCCCAGCCCGAACGACATCGTCAGGTAGTTCATCGGCAGGCACGCCCCGGCGGCGGACGTGACGCCGTCGGGCAGCGGGAAGACGGCGTCGGCGCGGACCGCAACGGTCTCGGCGAACGCGCCGACGGTGCTCGCCGCCGCGACCCGCTGCCCCACCGCGAGCCCCGAGTCCGGCGGGGCCCATCGCACCGTCCCCGCCGGTTCGCCGCCGAGGGTGAAGGGCAGCTCCGGCTTGTACTGGTAGCGGTCCTGGGTGAGCAGGAGGTCCGGGAAGTTGACGCCGGCCGCCTCGACGTCGACGAGCACCTCCCCGTCGCCGGGCTGCGGCTCGGGCACGTCCTCGACCGTCACGGCCGACGGCCCGTCGTGGCTGGTCACGCGTACGGCGCGCACGGGCTACCTCCGGGGTCGGGGTTGGGGATACCGCGGGTTCGCGACGGCGAGGCGGGTCAACGTCGAGCTGCGGACGGCGGCGGACACGGCCTCGTCGTCGGGATCGAGCGAGCCGTCGCGGAGACCCGCCACCAGAGCGACGTCGTCGGGACAGCCGGCGTCGGCGAGGCGGTCGAGGTGCTGTCGGCGCAGCTCCGGGCCGAGGGACACCTCGCGCGCCACGACGCCCAGCCCGGTCCGGGCGACGCGCGCCAGGTAGCGGGACCGGTCGTCGGCGAACGTCAGTTCCCCGACGAGTGCGCCGGAGACCGCGTCGAGCAGTTCGTCCACCGTCGGACGGTCGGAGCCGGTCGTCGTGGCCGCGACCTCGGGCAGCGGGTCCTCCGGGGCGACCAGGCCGAGGACGAGGAGCGCGTCGTACTCGGCCTCCACCGCGCGGCGCCCGAGGACGGCCATCTCCATCGACCGCTCCGACCCGCCCAGGTGCCGCTCCGCCTGCATCCGGCAGATCACCGCCCAGTGCACGCACGCGTAGAGCTCCCACCAGCGCACGGCCGCGGGGTCGGGACGCTCCGCCAGCTCGGCGTAGCCGTCGAGGAGCTCGTCGAGCGAGCCGAACCCGCCGACCTCCGCCTCGGCGCCGAACCGCCACGCCCGCAGGCACAGCCACCCGAGGTCCTCGCGCGGGTCGCCGACGTGGGCGAGCTCCCAGTCGAGCACGGCCCGGAGCCCGTCCTCTCCGACGAGGAGGTTGCCGTGGCGGAAGTCGCCGTGCACCACGGCGGGCGCCGTTCCCGACGGCGGGTGCGCGGACAACGCCCGGAACGCCACCTCGAGCGCGGGGCGGGGTTCGCCGTACGCGTCGTGCTCGGCACGGAGCCGCCCCAGCGGGTCGTCGACGTGCTCCAGGGACGGCACCTCGTCCGGCGGGATGGTGTGGAGGCGCGCGAGGGTGCGGCCGAGTTCGCGGGCCAGTCCGGCGCGGGCGGCGGCGAAGCGCTCCTCGCGCAGCAGGCGGGGCGGCAGCGTCTCGCCGTCGAGCCGCTCCATGATCAGGTACGGGCTGCCGACGGCGTCGGAGCCGTCGCCGGTCGCCACGAGCCGCGGGATCGGGACGCCCGCCCGGGCCGCGGCGCGGAAGCACTCGGCCTCGCGGCGCACCTCGACGGGGCGCGGCACCTCGGGCGGGTCGCGACGCAGCACCAGTTCCCGCCCGTCGGCGTCGAACGACCACGTCTCGCGGCTCGCGCCCGCGGTCAGCCGCCGGAGCCCGGTGATCGCCGCGCCGCCCAGCACCTCGGCGAGGGCCTCGCGGAGCGCGTCGGTCACCGCACGCACCCCACCGCGTCGAGGGCGATGGCGCGGTGCCGCGCCACGATCTCCGCGGCCGAGTGCCCACCGCCGGGGCGGTACCAGGCGGCGACGCCGGTGCAGGCGGTGAGGACGAAGCGCGCCGCGTCGTCGGGGTGGGCGGTGGTGAAGCGCCCGTCGCGGACCCCCTCGCGCACCGTGCGGTCGAAGAGGCGTCGCTGGGTGTCCCGTTTCGCGACGACGAGCGCGCGGCCGGCCGGCTCGAGGGCGCGGACCTCGCTGTTGCCGATGAGGCTCTCGCGCTGCGACTCCATGTGCACGCCCACGTGGGCGGCGACGACCGCGCCCAGCCGGTCGGCCGGGTCGGGCCCCGCGGCGTCCAGGGCCTCCTCGGTGGCGCGGATCAGGACGTCGAGCCCGCGGTCGCACAACGTCACCAGCAGGCCCTGCTTCGACGCGTAGTGGTGGTAGAGCAGCGCCGGGCTCGTCCCCGCGGCCACGGCGATGTCGCGCACCGAACTGCCGTGGTAACCGTTCACCGCCATCACCTCGACGGCGGCGGCGAGCAGGGTCGCGGCCGTCGGGTCGTCGTCGGGACGGGTGAGCACCGTCGGCGGGACGGCCCGCCGTCGGGCCGCGGTCTCGACACGTGCCATGTCGGCGACCCTAGCCGTCGAACGATCGTTCAACCAATCGTTGACCTCGTGAGCAGCGCGGTTCTAACGTCGTTGAACGCTCGTTCAAGGTCGACCGGGAAGGGTGGGAGGTGTCCGCCGTGGCAGGGCCATACTCCGGACTGCGGGTCTTCGACCTCAGTCACGTCATCGCCGGACCCTTCTGCACCCGGCTGCTGGCCGACCTCGGCGCCGAGGTGATCCGCGTCGAACAGCCGAGCGGCGACCTCATGCGGGCTCTGCCGGTCCCCGTCGGCGACCCCGCGGACCACGTCTCCAGCGCCTACGCGCAGTACAACTGCGGCAAGCGCTCGATCGGCCTCGACCTCAAGGACCCGCGCGGTCGCGAGCTCGCCCTCGCGCTGGCCGACCGGGCCGACGTCGTCGTGGAGAACTTCGCCCCGGGCGCGCTCGACCGGCTCGGGCTGGGCTGGGAGGTCCTGCACACCCGCGACCCCCGGACGATCCTGTGCTCGCTGTCGACCTTCGGCACCGAGGGGCCGTACGCGCACCTGTCCGGCTTCGGGCTGGTCGCGGAGGCGTACTCCGGCCTGATGTCGCTCACCGGCTCCGAGGGCGGCCCGCCGATGCACTTCGGCACGGCCCTGGCCGACGTGAACTCCGCGGTCCACGGGCTCGCCGCGATCGGTGCGGCGCTGTACCGGCGGGAGCACACCGGGGAGGGCACGCACGTCGACGTGTCGGCCTTCGACTCGCTGTTCGCGATGATCGACCAGCAGCCGGCCGCGGGCGCCTTCACCGACGGCGAGGCGGTGCACGGCCGCTACGGGAACCGCCACACCACGAGCGTGCCGTCCGGGGTGGCCACGTGCGCCGACGGCACCCACGTCGCCTACGGGATGGCGGGCGACGTCTTCTTCGCCCGGCTGGTCACTGCCATGGACGCACCCGACCTCGCGGAGCGCTACGGCACGGTCGCCGCGCGGGTGTCCGACCCCGGCCCGCTCTACGACCGCATCGAGGCGTGGGCCGCCACCTGGCCGACCGCCGACGCGCTGGTCGGGCACCTCGTCGCCCACGGCCTGTCCGCCGCACGGGTCCGCGGGGTGCGCGAGAATCTCGCCGACCCTCACCTGATCGCCCGCGGCACGCTCAGCCCCGTCGACGTCCCGGGGCACGGCGAGGTGCTCCTGCCCACCGCGCCCTTCCGGTTCTCCGGGGCCGAGGTGCGCCCCGGGGCCCCGCCGGGCGCGATCGCCGCCGACACCACGGCCGTCCTGCGCGAGGTCCTCGACCTCGACGACGACGCCGTGACCGCCCTGTTCGACGAAGGCGTCGTCCACGGCCCGATCCCCGGAGGGACCCGATGACCGTCACCCTGGAGCGGTCCGACGACGGGCAGGTGGCCACCCTGCGCTTCGTCGGCGACCACCCCAACGTCCTCGACCTGGCCACGCTCGAGGACCTGCTCGCGCGGGTGCGGGAGGTCGACGCCGACCGCGCGGTGCGGGTCCTCGTGATCACCGGGACCCCGACGGTGTTCTCCGGCGGCGCCGACCTCACCTCCCTCGGCGCCCTCGACGACGACACCTACCGCCACTACCTCGCCACCGAGTACCGGCTGTTCGCCGAGGTCGAGGCGCTGCCGCTGGTCACGGTCGCGGCGATCGCCGGGCCCTGCGTCGGGAACGCCACCGAGCTCGCCCTGGCCTGTGACTTCCGGCTCTGCACCGCCGACGCCCGCATCGGCCTGCCCGAGATGCGCGTCGGGTTCGTCGCGCCCGCCCAGCGGCTCACCGCCTTCGTCGGGATCGGTCGGGCCAAGGAGCTGCTCTACGGCGGGAGACTGCTCACCGCCGCCAACGCCCACGAACTCGGCCTCGTCACCACCGTCACCGACGACCTCGCGGGCGAGACGGTCCGCGCCGCGCAGCGCTACGCCGCCTACCCGCCGTTCGCCCTCGCCTTCACCAAGCAGGGCGTGCACCGCTGCTACGGCGCCGACGCGCGCCGCTTCGACGCCGCGGAGCAGGAGGCGGCGTTCCTGACCTTCCGCGGGCCCGACTTCGCCGAGGGCGCAGCGGCCGCGCTCGAGGGCCGGCGGCCGCACTTCACCTCGCAGCGGCCTGCGTCATGATCATCGACCTGCTGGCCGGCGCCGTGCCCGACGCCGAGGCCTTCGCGCTCTCCGAGGCCGTCACGCTGGGCCGGCTGCGCGGGTACGCCGAGCACTTCGGGGGCGACCTGGAGCCCGCCCGCACCCACGACGAGGTGACCGCACGCTGGGGCGCGGCCCGGGTGTCCGCCCGCGACCGGGCCCCGGCCGAGACCGAGTTCCTCGCCATGCTCGACGAGGGCGGCATCGACCTCGCCGGGGTCTACACCGAGTCGTTCGGGTCCCGGCTCGGGGTCCCGACCGCGGGCAACGACGTCGTCGCGGACTTCGTCGCCCGGCATCCCGCCCGGGTGGTCGGCTTCGCCGGGATCGACCCCTGGGAGGCCGATGCCGGGCGCCACGTCGACGAGGCCGTCGCGCGGGGTCTGTCCGGCGTCGTGCTCTCCCCGTTCAAGCAGCAGCTGCTGCCCGAGGACCCGCGGATGGCCCGCGTGTTCGGGCGGTGCGAGGCGCTCGGCGTGCCGGTGCTGCTACATACCGGGATCAACTGGTCGCTCGACGCGGCCTACGACGTCGGGCACCCCCGCCACGTCGACGCCGTCGCCCGCGCGTTCCCCGACCTGAAGCTCGTCGCGCTGCACGCGGGATGGCCGTGGGTCGAGGACATGCTGATGGTCGCCTGGCGGCACCGGCACGTGTACGTCGACCTGTCCGCGCATCGGCCACGCACCTTCACCCGGCCCGACTCGGGATGGGCGCCGCTGCTGCGCCTCGGCAACCGCCAGCTCGCCGACCGCGTGCTGTTCGCCTCCACCTGGACGCTCCTCGGCGTCCCGCCGGGTCGGCTCGTCGAGGAGGTCCGGGCGCTCCCCCTCGACGACGCCACGATCGACCGCTGGCTCGGCGGGAACGCCGCGCGACTGCTCGGGAGGGCCTGATGCTGGTCCACGACATCGTCCGCCACCACGCCCGGGCCCGCGGCGGCGCCGTCGCCCTCGTGGTCGACGACCGGGAGATCACCTACCGGGCACTGCAGGACCTCGTCGACCGCACGGCCGGCGCGCTCGCCGCCCGCGGCGTCGGGCACGGCGACCGCGTCGCGGTGCTCGCGAAGAACAGCCTGGAGTACGTCCAGCTCTACTTCGCGACGGCGGGTCTGGGCGCGATCCTCGTCCCGCTGAACTTCTGGCACCGCGCGGGCGAGCACGCCTACACGATCGACGACGCCGATCCCGCGCTGTGGTTCGTCGAGGCCGGCTACGACGACGTCGTGGGCGAGGCCCGGGCCGCGCACCCGGATCTGCCGGTGCTCCGGATCCCCGGCCCGGAGGGCGACCGTGCCGACTGGGACGCCTTCCTCGCGGCCGCCGTCGCGGTGCCCCCGTCGGTGGTCGCCGACGAGGACGCCCACATGATCCTCTACACGTCCGGGACGACGGGACGCCCGAAGGGCGCGGTCCTGTCGCACCGGCGCACCGTGGACGACGCCCTCGCGATGGCCGCCGTGCTGCGCGCGCACGACCGCGACGTGTTCATGAACTACTTCCCGCCGTTCCACGTCGGGAACTGGGACCACATGAAGCCGTTCCTGCTCATGGGCGGCACGGTGATCCTGCTCCGCGAGTTCGACCCCGACGTCGTGCTGACCCTGCTCCCCCGCCACCGGGTGTCGGTCGTCCTGGGCGTCCCGACGATGCTCCACGCCCTGATCACCCACGAGCGCTTCCCGACGACGGACACGTCGTCGATCCGGCTGCTGTACTACGGCGCCTACGACCCGAGCGGCATCATGGACCGCACCGCCGCGGCCCTCGGTGCCCGCGAGGGCCGCGTCGCGTTCGCGCACACCTACGGGCTCACCGAGGCGGGCCCGTTCGTCACCTGGTGCCCGCCCGAGGACGTCTTCGCGCGGTGGGGGTCGGTCGGCCGCCCGATGCCCGGCGTCGACGTCGCCCTGCTCGCGCCCGACGGCGGGGAGGTGCCGGCGGGCGAGCCCGGCGAGATCTGCGTCCGCGGCCCGCGGATGTCGGGCTACTGGCGCAACCCCGAGGCGAGCGCGGTGGCCCTCGCCGACGGCTGGCTGCACACCGGCGACGTCGCCGTCGCCGACCCCGACGGCTTCCTGACGATCGTCGACCGCACCAAGGACATGATCCGCTCCGGCGGGCAGAACGTGTGGTCCAAGGAGGTCGAGGACTGCCTGGCCCACCACCCCGCCGTCGTCGACGTGGCCGTGATCGGCGCGCCGGACCCGGTCTACGAGGAGCAGGTCGTGGCCGTCGTGGTCCCGCACGACGGCGGGTCGGACGCGCTCGCCGACGAGCTCGCGGCCTTCGTGCGGGCCCGTCTCGCGGGCTACAACACCCCACGCCGGGTGCACTTCGTCGACGCGTTCCCGCGGACCGCCGTCGGGAAGATCCAGAAGCACGTCCTGCGGGAGATGTTCCGGTGAGCCCCGACCCCGACGTCGCCCTCCTGCTGCAGGAGCTGGACGCCTTCGTCGACGCCGAGATCGTCCCGCTGCAGGCGCAGGACGACAACGAGCGGTTCTTCGACCACCGCCGCGAGTTCGCCCGCACCGACGTCGAGGCGGGCGGGCTCCCGCGACGGGAGTGGGAGGAGCTGCTCGCCGAGGCCTGCCGTCGGGCGGACGCGGCCGGGTTCTACCGCTACTCGCTGCCCACCGAACTCGGCGGCCGCGCCGGCACGGAGTCGGCGATGGCCGCGATCCGGGAGCACCTCGCCCACCGCGGGCTGGGGCTGCACAACGACCTCCAGAACGAGCACTCCGTCGTCGGGAACCTCGTCTTCGCGCACCTGCTGTATCTCTACGGGACGCCGGAGCAGCGTGAGGAGCTGGTCGAGGACGTCATCACCGGGCGGCGGGGCCTGGCCTTCGGGCTGACCGAGCCCGGGCACGGCAGCGACGCGACATGGATGGAGACGACGGCGCGCCGCGAGGGCGACGCCTGGGTGATCGACGGGGCGAAGCGGTGGAGCACGGGCGTGCACCGCGCGAGCCACGAGATGGTCTTCGCGCGGACGTCGGGTGAACCCGGGAGCGCCCGCGGGTTGTCCGCGTTCCTGGTGCCCACCGACACCCCGGGGTTCGAGGTCCCCTTCTACTGGTGGACGCTCAACATGCCCACCGACCACGGGGAAGTCGTGCTGCGCGACGTGCGCGTCCCGGCGTCCGCCCTGTTCGGGGGCGAGGGCGAGGCGCTGTCGGTGGCACAGACGTTCGTGCACGCCAACCGCATCCGACAGGCAGCCTCGAGCCTCGGCGCGGCGCAGTACTGCATCGACCGTGCGGTCGCCTTCGCCCGGGAGCGGCACACGTTCGGCCGCCCCCTCGCGAGTCGGCAGGCGATCCAGTGGCCACTCGTCGAGCTGCACACCGAGGCCACCATGCTGCGCGCACTCATCCGCGACACCGCCGCCGAACTCGACGGGTGCCGGCGTGAGGGCCGCCCCGAGGTGTCGGTGGGCCACCACGTCTCGATGTGCAACTACCGCGCCAACCGGCTCGTGTGCGAGGCGGCGGACCGGACGATGCAGGTGTTCGGCGGCGTCGGCTACTCGCGCCACGAACCGTTCGAGCACATCTACCGGCATCATCGCCGGTACCGCATCACCGAGGGCGCGGAGGAGGTGCAGATCCGTCGTGTCGCCGGGCAGCTCTTCGGCTTCCTCTGAGCCCGTCGTCCTGAGCAGCTCCGAGAACGGGGTGCGCACGCTGACGCTGCACAACCCGCGGCGGAAGAACGCCCTCGGGGCCGACGGGTGGGCGGCGTTGGCCACCGAGCTCGCCGCCGCGCGCGACGACGGGACGCGGGTGCTGGTCCTCCGCGGCACGGGTGGGGACCTCTGTGCCGGGGCCGACCTGTCCGACGTCGGGCCGGGGCACCCGCTGGCCCGGATGCGCCGGATCAACGACGTGGCGCTGACGCTCCACGACCTCCCCGTGCCGTCGATCGCGGTGGTCGACGGCGTGGCGGTGGGCGCCGGGTGGAACCTCGCGCTCGGGTGCGACCTCGTCGTCGCCACCCCGCGGTCACGCTTCTCGCAGATCTTCGCGGCCCGCGGGCTCTCGCTCGACCTCGGCGGGTCCTGGCTGCTCCCCCGCCTCGTCGGGATGGCGCAGGCCAAGCGGCTGGCGCTGCTCGCCGAGATGATCGACGGCGAGGAGGCGCACCGGCTCGGGCTCGTCTCCTACCTCGTGGAGCCCGCCGAGGTCGACGCGACCGTCGCCTCGCTCGTGGCGCGACTCGTCGCGGGGCCGCCGGTCGCCCTCGCCCAGACGAAGGAACTGCTGCACGGCGCGGTCGGGCTGACGCTCGCGGAGGCCCTGCGCCACGAGGCCCGGGCGCAGGCCGTGAACCTCGCCGGCGACGACGCGGCGGAGGCCTTCGAGGCCTTCCGCGAGAAGCGCCCGACGTCGTTCACCGGCGGGTGGAGCCCCGACACCCGCGGCGGGTGACGGTCGGGCAACCGGGTGGTGGTCCGTTTCGACCGGTCCGCGCGCGACGACCCGGGCGGTATGGCGACCGTCGCGCACTACCTCGAGATCCAGGCCCCCGCCGACCGCTGCTACCAGTGGTGGCGCCCGCTGACCCACCTCCCCCAGATCATGCCGGACGTGAAGAGCGTCGAACCCAAGGACGGTTCCGCCACCGAGACGCACTGGGTGGTCTCCGGCCCGCTCGGCAAGGACGTCGAGTGGGACGCGCGGATCATCGACGAGGAGGTCGACCGCAAGATCGCCTGGACCTCCATCGAGGGCAGCAACAACACCGTGGAGACCGGCGGCGCGGTCCGCTTCGACGACCACGGCGCGTCGACCGGCGTCGAGGTCAGCCTCCACGTCGACACGCCCGCCGGGGCGCTGGGCGACGTCGTCGCGAAGCTCTTCGCCGACCCGCAGAAGAAGGTCGAGGAGGCCCTCGACGCGTTCAAGAAGCTGATGGAGGCGCAGCCGCCGTCGGCGGCCGTCTGACGGTCCGCAGGCGGGACCGTGTCCGTCGGACACGGTCCCGCGCGGAACGCCTCAGCCCGGCGTCGTCCCCACGATCCAGGTGACGCCGAAGCGGTCAGCTCCGGTCCGCCTCCCGGAGCGTTCCCGCATCGAGCGCGAGCACGCCCCCGTCGGTCCTTACGAGCAGGACCAGCCCGCCGGCGACGACGGGTGGGGCGGCCACCGGCACCCCGAGTTCGACCCGGCGGAGGATCGCGCCGGTCGCCGCGTCGAGGACGTGCAGGCCCCCGTCGAGGCCGGGGACGAGGAGACGCTCCCCGAACAGGGCGGGCCCGGCGAACAGCGGGTGCGGCGTCCGCTGGTAGGACGAGAGAGCGAACGGGGCGTCCCCCTCGACGCGGGTCCGCCAGAGTTCGTCGCCCGTAGCCCGGTCGAGCAGGAGGACCTCGTGCCCGGCGTCGATCACCGCGATCCCGCGGTCGGTGGCCACCGGACTCGCGGGGTTCCACGGCAACCTCAGGGGGCGACGCCACCCCGGGGCGCCCGTGGCCGCGTCGGTGGTGCCGAGGAACCCGAGCCCGGCGAAGTAGAGGACGCCGCCGTCGTGGAGCGGCGTCCCGATCGCGCTACCCCCTGAGGCGGCCGCCGGCCAGACGGTCCTCCCCGTCGCCGGATCGAGCCCGATCAGCGTCGGCGGCCACGGCCAGGTGCCGACGACAAGGACGTCCCCGGCGAGGACGGGCGCGGCCACGGCCGCGATGGACTGGTAGTCGCTGAGGTCACGCCGCTCCCAGCACAGGGCGCCGGTGGTGGCGTCGTGGGCCCGCAGGTGGCAGACGTCTCCGACGACGACGGTCCCGCGGACGACCACGGGGTCGGCGAAGGCGAACAGGCGCAGCGGGTCGGGGCTGGGCACCCGCCAGCGCTCCGTGCCGTCGGCCAGGTCGAGCCCCACGGTGTCGCCCGAGACCGCCACCGCGATCACGGTGTCGCCGTGGAACGCGGGCGTGCCCTTCACCGCCGAGCCGGTCGCTGCACGCCACCGGAGGGCGCCGGTCGCCAGGTCGAGCGCCTCGACCCCGCCGGCGGCCCGGTCCTCGTCCTGGGCCGCGACGAGCACGGTGTCGCCGTGCACCCGGGCCGCCGCGCGGTGCCCGGCGCCGGCCAGCTGGTGACGCCACCGCAGCAGGCCGCCCGGACCCGTCGTCGGGACGACCGTGCGAACCTCGGGGACGGAGAAGGTGGCGGAGGCGGGACCGTCGAGCGACCGGGTGCGCAGGCCGATTCGGTCCCCGTCCCAGGTGACCACGCGCAGGCTCGGCGGGGAGAAGTCGAGGGCGCCGAACAACGGCGTCGGGGTGTTGACGTGCAGCGTGGCGCCGACCTCGACGACGCGGGAGGCGTGCCGGTGGCCCGAGAACGTGGCCACGGGCTGCCACGGCAGACCGTCGAGGATCGAGGTCCAGGGCTGGTCGTGGGCGAGCAGGATCCACGGCGTCCCGCTGGGGATCGACCCGAGGTCGGCGCGGATCCACGCGTCCTGGGCCTCGTGGTCGATCCCGAGCTCGTGGGTGTGCCAGTCCAGGGCGACCACGTGCAGGCCGGGCAGGTCGAAGGAGTACCAGCGCGGGCCGAGGTGGCGCTCGTACCCGGCCGGGTCGGCGGTGTGCAGGATGTGGCCGTAGCGGCTGGTCACCACCTCGTAGGTGCCGTTCATGTGGTCGTGGTTGCCGGGCAGCAGGTGCAGCGGGACGGGGCTCGCGGCCCGCGCCGCGTGCAGGGCGGCGTACTCCTCGTCGAGCCCGAGGTCGGTGAGGTCGCCGGTCACCACCACCGAGGCGACGTCGGGGACGATCTCCGGCACCCGCGCGAGGAAGCGGCCGAAGACCTCCCCCGTCCCGACCTCCACCGGAGCCGGATCAGGCTGCCGAGACGCGGGCCGGCTCCGACGTGGGTGTCGCTGACGTGGACGAAGCGGTGCGGGAAGACGTCCGGTACGGGGTCCAGGACGAAGTCGTGGGTCGCGCCCGGGTCGGCGGAGGCGGGGACGAACCACGGCTCGCAGGCGGAGTCCGCGGGACGCACGACGTGGACGAACGGCCCCGTCGGCGTCAGCGACCACGAACCGTCGTGGGCGGTGACGGTCACCGTGAGGCCGTCGGAGACGGCGACGCCGGGGCGGGGTTCCCCGGCCCGGGTACGGACGTGTCCTCGCATGTGACCGCACCGTAGGCAGGGGCCGCGTACGGGTCCCGGCCCCGAGATGAACAGTGGACGGTGATCGGCGACCCCGGTCAGGGACGCTGCCGTCACGATCCCTTCCCGACGACGGGTCCGGACGGCGGAGCGGGGTACCCCGCGGTCGTGACCGACACCGAGCAGCGCCGTCCGACCCGCACCCGGCTGGTGATCGGCGCCGGGATCGTCCTGGTCGTCCTGGTGGTCCTCGCGGTCGTGACCGTGACGACCTCCCGGAGCACGCCGGCGGCGACCCCGACGTCGACGTCGTCGGATCCGGTGGCGCAGGCCCGGCTCGACGTGCCCCGCCGTCAGGCCGGGGACCCCCTGGCGCTGGGCCGGGTGGACGCGCCGGTGGTGCTGGCCGAGTGGGGCGACTTCCAGTGCCCGTTCTGCCGCCTGTACGCGACGTCGACCGAACCCGCGCTGATGCGGCAGTACGTCGACTCCGGGCAGGTCCGCCTCGAGTGGCACGACTTCGCCTACCTCGGCCCGGAGTCCGTGCTCGAGGCCCGCGCCGCCCGGGCGGCGGGACGCCAGGGGCAGTTCTGGCCGTTCCACGCGGCCCTCTACGCCGACCAGGCGCCGGAGAACCGCGGCGAGGTCACCGAAGCGACGCTCACCGCGCTCGCCGGGCGGCTCGGGCTCGACGTCGGGCGATTCCGGCAGGACTTTGCCGACCCGCAGATCGCCGCCGACGTCGCGGCCGACCAGGAACTCGGGTCACGGCTCGGGGTCGGCGGCGTGCCCAGCTTCGTCATCGGCGACCAGCTGATCTTCGGTGCGCAGCCGTTGCCGACCTTCCAGCAGGCCCTCGACGCCGCGCTCGCCCGCGCCCGCTGACCCGTGCCCGACCTCGGTTACGCCGCCGCCCTGCTCGGCGGGGTCCTCGCCCTGCTCAGCCCGTGCAGCGCGCTGCTGCTCCCCTCGTTCTTCGCCTACGCGTTCAGCGGCCGCACCGAACTCGTGGCGCGCACCGGGGTGTTCCTACTCGGACTCGCGGCGGTGCTGGTACCCCTCGGAGCCGGGTCGGGGGCGCTCGCGGGCGTGCTCACGCAGTACCGCTCCGTCGTGGTGACGGTGGCCGGGGCGGTGATCATCGCGCTCGGCGTCGTGCAGCTCCTCGGTGGCGGCTGGGCGTTCGGCGCGGCCGCGCGGTTCCAGTCGCGGATGGCCCGCCGCGGCACGTGGCTCGCCACGCTCGGGCTCGGTGCCGCGTACGGACTCGCCGGCTTCTGCTCGGGGCCGATCCTCGGGGCGGTCCTCACCGTCGCGGCGGCGAGCGGTCAGGCGGTCCGCGGCGCGGCGCTGCTCGCGGTGTACGCCGTCGGGATGGCCCTGCCGCTGTTCGTGCTCGCCCTGCTCTGGCAGCGGTTCGACCTGGGCCGGCGCCGTTGGCTGCGCGGTCGGGAGTTCTCGGTGGGCCGGCTGCGCCTGCACACGACGTCGGTGGTCTCCGGCCTGCTCTTCATCGTGATCGGCGTGTTGTTCATCGTCTACGACGGCACGGCCGGACTCCTCGGCGCCGACCCGGCGAGGTCGGCCGCCGCGGAGAACGGCGCGGTGACCCTGGGCGACGCGGTGCCCGACCTGGTGGTGCTCGGGGTGATCGCGGCGGTGACGGTCGGCGTGGTGCTCTGGCGGGTGCTCCGGGTTCCCGACGGCGGGTCGAGCGCCCGGGAGGAGAAGGTGCTTCGCTCGTGAGCAGAGGGGCTATAGGCCCACTTTCTGCTCACCCGAGCGAAGCTCACCTGGGTAGTCCGGCAACTCCACCTTGTCCGCCGGCGGGCTGAAGACACGGTCGGCGAGCCCGGTCCAGCGCTGCAGCGTGGCCACCGTGCGGAGCACGGAGCGCTGGGCGAACAGGGCGGCGCGCGAGCCCGGGTTGAGGGCCCGGATCATCGTCGGGTTCACGTTCTGCGCCTCCGTGACGAACGGGCGCATGACCTCCTCGTAGCGCTCGAGCGCGACCCGGTGGTCGGCGGTCCGCTCCAGCTCCCCGGCCAGGACGTGGGCCCCGGTCAGCGCGAGCGTGGTGCCGGTGCCGAACGGTCCGGTGGCCCAGGCGGCGTCGCCGAGCAGCGCCCGTCGTCCCGAACTCCAGCGGTCGAGCTTCACCTGGGCGACGGCGTCGACGTACATCGGCGCGTCGTCGAGCGCGGCGAGGACGCGCGGCGCCTCCCAGCCGACGTCGGCGAAGGTCCTCCGCAGGATCATGACCTGGTCGTCGCGGTCGAGCTGCTCGAGGCCCCGCACGTCGGTGAGGAAGGTCAGCATCGCGCGGGTGCTGCCCACGTTGTCCGGGCGCAGGCTGACGCCGCGGGTGCGCGTGGTGTGCATCCAGCGCCACCAGCGGTCGTCGTCGGGGGTCCGCGGGATCGTGATGTTGGCGACGACGAGGCCCAGCTCGGAGAGCTCGGCGTCGGGCACGACGAGGGATCGCGTCCGGGATCGGGTGCCCTCGGCGACGACGACGAGGTCGGCCTCGATCCGCTCCCCGCTCGCCAGCGTGGCGGTGACGTGGTCGTCGGCGTCCTCGAGGTCGGCGATCTGCTCCCCGAACCGGTAGTCGGTGTCGTCGACGGTGCGCTCGAAGAGGATGCGGGCCAGCTCGCCGCGCAGGATCTCGAGCTCCGCGGTGGGCCCGTGGAGGTCGTCCTCGCCCGCCGGGAACTCCCCGACCGTCCCGCCGCGGTCGTCGACGAACCGCGTACCCACCTCCGTCGTGCTCGTCGCGAGCGCCTCGGCCTCCAGGCCCATCCGGCGCAGGACCACCCGCCCCGCCCCGCGGACGTCGATGTTCTGCCCCTCGTCACGCAGCCGCGGATGGCGCTCGACGATCGTGGTGCGCCAGCCCCGCGCGGTGAGTTCGTGCGCGAGGGCGGGACCGCCGATGCTCGCGCCGGAGATGAGTGCGTGGCGTGTCATGCCGTCCGGATACCCTGTCGCTAGATTCTCTAACTACCAGGGACGTGAGAGAGTTCGCGAGGTGGACCCGGAGGCCGAGATCGCACACTTCGACGCGACCACCTTCGCGGTGCGCGACCTGATCGGCGCCTCGCAGGACCTCGTCGTCCGCATGGCGAAGGAGATGCGGATGAACGTCACCGACATGACGGCGATCCACCTGCTCGGCGAGCACGGCCCCATGGGCGCGGCCGAGCTCGCCGAACGGCTCGGCATCCGGTCGGCGTCCGCCACCGTGCTGGTCGACCGGCTCGAGGCCGCCGGGCACGTCGAGCGGACCCCGCACCCCACCGACCGCCGCCGCGTCACGCTCGCCGCCACGACCGACGCCCAGGCCCACGCCCTGCGCGTCTGGCTCCCCGGCCTGCGGCTGATCGACGAGGTCGGGCGGTCGCTCTCCCCGGACGAGGCCGTCGTCGTCCGGGCCTTCCTCGAGCGGCTCACCGCGGCGATGGACCGGGCGGGCCGCCCCGCCTGATCACGACGACGGGTGCAGCTCCTCGGGAGGGACGGAGCGGGGCTCGACCATCGACTGCGTGCCGATGACCCGCAGGAGGTCGAGCTTCTCGCGGGCGTCGGTGCCCTCGGTCGGGAAGTACACGAGCAGCACGCGGTCGGCCTCCGGGGTCAGGAGGACCTCGCAGGTCAGGTGCACCAGCCCCACCTCGGGGTGCGCGAACCGCTTCCGCCCGACCCGCCGCACCCCCACCTCGTGGCGCCCCCACAGCTCCCGGAACTCCGCGCTGCGGGCGAGCAGGTCGTCGACCAGCTCCGCCACGTCCGCGTCCCCGGCCCGGCGGGCGGCGGTGGCCCGCAGGTCGCGGACGTGCGCCGCGGACAGGGCGGCCCGGTCCTCCTCGGGGGTGATCGCCCGCAGCGTGGAGTCGGTGAACCAGGCCCGCACCGGGTTCACCGGGCTCGTCCCGAACAACGTGACGGCCAGGGGGTTCTGCCACAGCACGTCGTGCAGGTCGGTGTGGATACGGGCCGGCACGTCGGTGAGGTGGTCGACGAGCGCGAGCAGTCCCGGCGACACGTGCCGGCCGGCCCGCCGGACCGGCGGCGTGAGACCCGCGAGGTGGAAGAGGTGGTCGCGCTCGTCGAGGTCGCACCGCAGCGCCCGCGCCAGGCTCGCGACGACGGGTTCGCTCGGGTGCGGCCCGCGCGCCTGCTCGAGGCGGGCGTAGTAGTCCACCGACAGCCCCGCGAGCTGCGCGACCTCCTCGCGACGCAGCCCGGGCGTCCGACGCCGGACCCCCGGCGCGAGCCCGACGTCCGCGGGCCGCACCAGCTCCCGTCGTCGCCGGAGGAAGTCCCCGAGGCCGTCGCGGTCGATCACGCCCCGATCATCGCCCGGTCGCACCGGGCCCAGCCAGGGTCCACCGGTCCCTGGTTGGGCCGGGCCTGCCGCGGGGCGCCCGGGCGGCGCAGGGTGGAGCCCATGCAGCACCGACAGCTCGGCAGCACCGGTCCCGTCGTCACCTCCCCCGCCCTCGGATGCATGGGCCTGTCCGGCGTCTACGGCGCCGTCGACGAGGACGAGGGGGTCCGCGTGATCCACGCCTACCTCGACGCCGGCGGCACCCTCCTCGACACCGGCGACTTCTACGGCTCCGGCCACAACGAGATGCTCATCCGCCGCGCGCTCGCCGACCGGTCCCGCGACGACGTCGTCCTCTCGGTCAAGTTCGGGGCGCTGCGGGGTCCCGACGGCGGGATCGGCGGGGTCGACGCGCGGCCTGCGGCCCTGCGCAACTTCCTCACCTACTCCCTGCAGCGGCTCGGCGTCGACCACGTCGACGTCTACCGCCCCGCCCGGCTCGACCCCCAGGTGCCGATCGAGGACACGGTCGGCGCCATCGCCGAGCTCGTCGAGCAGGGGTACGTGCGCCACGTCGGGTTGAGCGAGGTGTCGGCCGCGACGGTCCGCCGCGCGGCGGCCGTGACGCCGGTCTGCGACCTGCAGATCGAGTACTCCGTGCTCAGCCGCGAGATCGAGGCGGGGATCCTGCCCGCCTGCCGCGAGCTCGGCGTCGGGATCACCGCCTACGGCGTGCTGGGCCGCGGGCTCATCGGCGGCAGCGGGGCGGTGACCGGTGGCCGGGCCATGACCCCGCGCTGGCAGGGCGAGCACCGCGAGCACAACCAGGCGCTCGTCGCGCGCCTCCACGAGCTGGCCGCGGCGAAGGGCGTCACGGTGGCGCAGCTGGCGATCGGCTGGGTGAGCGCGCAGGGCGAGGACGTCGTGCCGGTGATCGGGGCACGACGGGTCGACCAGGTGACGTCGTCGCTGGTGGACGTCGAGCTCACCGCGGACGACCTCGCCCGGATCGACGAGCTCGTCCCGCCCGGCTCCGTGTCCGGCGACCGCTACCCCGCCGCGGCGATGGCGCAGCTCGACAGCGAGCGGTGAGAGGATCACGCCCGTGACTCAGGGCCTGCGGTTCGGATGGCTGTCCCCCGTGATCGGCAACCGGTGGAGCGACCACGTGCCGATCGCCGCGTACCAGGACACGGAGATCCTGCCAACGGCGTTGCCGCACTTCGACTCGCTGTGGATCGCCGACCACTTCTACGGTTTCGACGAGAAGACCGACCCGTTCCTCGAGGCGTGGACCACGCTGACGTGGCTCGCGGCGCGCCACGAGTCCGTGGAGCTGTGCCACCACGTGCTCGGCGTCGGTTACCGGCACCCGCCCCTGCTGGCGAAGATGGCGGCGACGCTGCAGCACCTCTCCGGCGGGCGGTTCGTGCTCGGCATCGGCGCGGGCTGGCGGGAGAAGGAGTACGAGGCGTACGGCTACGACTTCCCGAAGCCGTCGGTGCGGTTCGCGCAGCTCGCGGAGACCATCGAGATCTGCCGGCGGATGTGGACCGAGGAGTACCCGTCGTACTCCGGTCGGTTCACGACGATCACCGAGGCCTCCGCTCCCCCGCTCACCGATCCGCCACCGCGGGTGTGCATCGGCGCGGCGGGCGAGAAGGTCGGGCTCCCGATGGTCGGTCGGCTCGCCGACTCCTGGAACGGGCCCGCCGGCGACGGCTTCACCCGCCGTCGGGACATCGTGCGCAACGCGGCCGAGCAGGCCGGGCGCGACCCCGACGCCATCGAGGTGACGGTGACGCTCGAGCGCCCGCTGCCGGAGAACGACGAGGACTCGGCGAAGCTCGTCGAGGAGCTCGCCGGCCACCGGGACCTCGGGGTCGACCACGTCGTCATGGACTTCGGGCACCCGCGCTCCACCGAGCCGGTGCTGCGCTTCGCGGAGCAGGTCATCGCGCCGCTGCGGGGCTGAGGTGGCCTCCGGCCCTGTGAGTACTTTTCCGTGCCAGGGCACGGATGAGTACTCACAGGGCCGGAGGCCACCTAGCGGAGGAGGAGCTGCACCAGCGCCGCGAGCCCGACCACGACGATGACGCCGCGCAGCACGATCGGCGGGAGTCGGCGACCGATCAGCGCGCCGATCAGACCCCCGACGATCGAGCCGCCCGCGATCAGCCCGACCACCGGCCAGGACACCGGGGCGACCAACGCGAACACGATCCCGGACACCAGGTTCGCGATGGCGGCCAGGATGTTCTTGACGGCGTTGTGGCGCTGCAGGTCGTCGTCGATCAGGATGCCGAGCACCCCGAGCAGGAGCACGCCCTGCGCGGCACCGAAGTAGCCGCCGTAGAGCCCGGTGCCGAACACCGACGCCACGAGCCCGGGCCGGACCGCCGTGCGCGGCTCGCCGGACGGGCGCCGCGCCGCGATCCGGCGCGCCACCGCGGGCTGGACCACCACGAGCACGACGGCCAGCGCGACCAGCACCGGCACGACGGCGTCGAACACCGACGACGGCAGGGCGAACAGGAGCAGCGCGCCGGCGAGGCCGCCGAGGGCGGTGGGGATCGCGAGCCGGAGGGTCCGGCCCGCCAGGCCGCGCAGTTCCCGGCGGTACCCGATGGCCCCGGTCACCGAGCCCGGCACGAGACCGAGACCGTTCGACACGTTCGCCGTGAGCGGCGGGAACCCGAGCGCCAGCAGCACCGGGAAGGTGACGAGCGTGCCGGAGCCGACGATCGTGTTGATCATGCCGGCCCACACGCCCGCGACCGCGATGATCGCCGCTTCGCCGAGGGTCACGTGCGGATGGTCGTCCTCCCCGGCGCCCGCGGCCAGACGAGTGGCCGGTGACGAACGTCCCGCTCCCGACGACATGGGGCGATCATCGAACTGGTGTGCGAACGTAGGTGGGTGGCCCGCACGCCGAACCCCCGCCTCCGCGCCGCCCTCGCACGCCAGGCCGAACGCACCCGTCGCGCCGCGGAGGCGCTGCGGGAGGGCGACGAGCTCGACGAGGACGCCCGTCGACGGATCATCGAGATGCTCGCGGTGTGCGGGCGGCCCGAGATCTACGAGGCCCTGAACGTCCACGTCCAGGACCGGGTCGGCAGCCTGACCGACGCCATCCTGCGCGCCCGCTCCCCGCTCGACGCGCACGTCCGGAGCGCTGCCGCGGAAGCGAGCGTCACGGACGGGCGCATGCACCCCGGGTCCGTCGTCGGGCCGCCGTGAGCTGTGCCACGATGCGCTCGGGGGGATCTTGGTGCAGCTCGACGCGATCGACGTGATGGCAGCGGACGGACGGCGACTGGCCGCCCGGCTGTCGGTGTCCCACGGGTCGGGCTCCGGCACGGTGTTCTGGCACCACGGCACGCTGCGCGACGGGACTCCGCCCCGTCCGTTCGTCACCGCCGCGCACCGTCTCGGCCTGCGGTGGATCAGCGTCGCCCGGCCCGGCCACGGCCGGTCCTCGCCACGCCCCGGGCGCTCGGTCGCCGCCGTCGCCCGCGACGTCGCCGCCGTTGCGGACCACCTCGGGGTCGACCGCTTCGCCGTCGTCGGGCACTCCGCCGGCGCGGCGCACGCGCTGGCGTGCGCCGCACTGCTCCCGGGGCGGGTGCCCGTTGCCGTCGCCATCGGTGCCTACGCACCCCGGGACGTGGCCGGCCTCGACTGGTACGCCCACCTCGATCCGGCCGCGACCCTGGCCCTGCGGGCGGCCGAGCAGGGCCGGGAGCACAAGCTGGCCTTCGAACGCGAGCACCCGGATCTGCGCTGGCTGCTGCCCGACGTCGACGTCGAGGCCCTGGAGCAGGGCTGGTTCATCGACGAGGACACCACGGGCGATGCCCGGGCGGTCGCCCGCACCGACGACCACGTCGCCCTGGTCTCGCCCTGGGGCTTCGACCCCGCGGACGTCGGTTGCCCGGCGCTGCTGGTCCACGGCGAGGGCGACACCTTCGTCCCCGCCACGCACGCCCGCGCGCTCGGCGCCACGATGCCGCAGGCGGAGAAGTGGGTCTCCCCCGTCGACGGGCACTTCTCGATCCTGCGGCGCTGTGACGCCGCCCTCGAATGGGTACGTCGACGACTCTGACCTGCGGGAACGCTTCTGGTCCACACCTCTTTGTCACGGCGGGGTAACGCCGACGGGGGTGGTGGCGATAGTCCCCGAGTGCCCCTTGCCCGACGTCGACCCCGACGGGAGGCCCGATGAACGTCCCGACACCGCAGCCACCAGGAAGTCCGGAGGCCCTGGACCAGGGCTGCCAGTGCTCGTTCCTGCTGAACGACCCCGAGCAACCGACCCAGTTCGTCAACCCGCTGTGTCCGCTGCACGGCGCACAGCACGAAGGGCGGGCGAACGCCTCATGACCCGGTCCGCCGCACGCCCCACCGCCCCGCCGCACCCCCCGTCGTTCCCCCGCGGGCTGCGCGCGCAGTTCCGCGAGACGCTGCGCGAGCGGGTGCTCGAGACCGCCTCCACCGCCGCCACCGAGCAGGGATGGGGCCAGGTCCGCATGAGCGAACTGGCCCGACGGTCCGGGGTGTCCCGGTCGGCCATCCACCGCGAGTTCGGCGACAAGGAGGCCGTCGCCGACGCGCTCGTCGCCCACGAGTCCGACCGCGTGATCGCCGAGGTCGGTCAGGCCCTGATCGACGCATCCGACTGGCGCGCGGGACTCACGGCCGCGCTGCGCACCGCCATGGCGGCGCGGGACACCCACCCGCTGCTCGACACGGTGCTGACGGCGGCGCACGACGACGTGACCCTGCTCCCGCAGCTCACCACCGGGAGCAGCGCGATCATCGCCCGCGCGCGCATCATGCTCTCGACCTGGCTGCGCGGCCACCACCCACGGCTGCCACGCCCCCTGGTCGACGACGCCGCCGACGTGATCGTGCGGGCGGCGCTGAGCCACCTCACGGCGCCGGACACCGACCGCGAACTCGCCGTCGCCCGGCTCCAGCGACTGGCGGTCCGCCTCCTCGACCCCCGTTGACGGTGTGACGGGAGCCATCGGGATCGGCCGTGAGGATCCGCGATCGGATCGCGTCCTACCGGATGAGTTCGACGGAGCGCCCCGCCCACCGGGGGCGGGGCACGCGGACCACCGACGCAGGAGGTTCCCCATGAGCACCCCGACTCCCGCCGTGCCGAGGACGACGACGCCGGCCCCCACCGGCTCGGCCCTCACGAGCACCCAGGGCAAGACCACCATCGCCGACGGCGTGGTCGCCAAGCTCGCGGGCCTCGCCGCACGCGAGGTCAATGGCGTGTACGGCTTCGGCGGCACCGCCGCCCGCGCCTTCGGCGCCATCACCGAGCGCATCCCCGGCAGCCGCTCGTCCGCCTCGCAGGGCGTGTCGGTCGAGGTCGGCGAGCGCCAGGCCGCCGTCGACCTGACCGTCGTCGTCGAGTACGGCGTCGCGATCGCCGAGCTGGCGCGGGCGATCCGCCGCAACGTCATCGGCGCCGTCGAGCAGATGACCGGCCTCGAGGTCACCGAGGTCAACGTGGACGTCGTCGACCTCCACCTCCCCGACGAGGAGGACGACGCCCCGGCTCCGGCCCCGGCCCCCGCCCGCGTCCGGTGAACCGGCCGGTGCGTCCCGGCGACGTCGACACCCCGGCCGTCGTGGTCGTCGCCGACGTCGCCTGAGCCGGCGCCGACCGGAGCGGCCGGTGCGTCCCCGCGACGTCGACACCCCGGCCGACGTGGTCGTCGCCGACGTCGCCTGAGCCGGCGCCGACCGGAGCGGCCGGTGCGGCCGATGCACCCATGAGACCGACCGGTCTGTAGGTTCTCCGATCATGCCCGGGTCGGAGCGGACCCGACGTCCCGACGACGGGACGTCGTCGTTCATCGTGCTCGTGCTGGACCCGGTGACCGGGGAACTCGACTCCTACGGCCCGTACGACTATCCGGGCGCGCTCGTGGAGGCGTGCCGTCGCCGCGAGGAGTTCGACCGCGGGGACCTCGTCGACGTGCTCGTCGCCGTGGTCCCCCTCCACCCCGCCCCGCCCGCCGACGGGGCGTGAGGTCAGCGGTCGGCGCGGAACCAGTCGGCCGGACCGTCCAGCCCGTCGAAGGTCGGGGCGGACGGCCGGGGCGGGCGCGCGGCCGTCGTCCCGGGCGGGCCCGGGCGCGGAGCACGAGGCTCCTGGGGCCCGTACTCCCCCGGCTCCGGCGGCGGCCCCACCGTGGGGATGTCCGCGACGAGGCGGACGTGCCGCCCGGCGGGGTCGGGCTGCTCCGCCTCGTCGGGGACGGCCGGAGCCGGCCCGTCGTCCACCGGCCCGGGGCCGCCCACGGTGACCATGATCCGCCGTCCGGACGGAGTACGTCCGGCGTCGACCGGCTCCCCCCGCGTCCCGACGTGCTCGAGCGCCGCCCGCAGATCGTCGATCGGGAGCGGCCGGTCGCGGGTCGTCGTGGTGGCGACCCGGGCGGTCAGCGCGACACCGGGGTGTCCCTCGGAGGCCAGCGTCAGCCCCTCGCCGATGCGGTCGGCGAGGTCGTTGAGGTGCACCGCCGACGCGCCCGGGACGAGGACGACGAAGGTGCGCCGGTCGAGCCGCACCGCGACGTCGACCGGGCCGAGCGGCTCGGTCAGCGCGGCCGCGACGCGGTGCCCGGCGTGGTACGCGGCGCGGTCGGGGGCGAGCGCGGCGTCGGCGAAGGCAGGGATGTCGAACAGCGCGACCCCGACCTGCAGGGCGCCCGGTCCGCCGCGTGGGGTCCACCGGTCGAGGAACCCGGCGTCGGGCAGGCCGCTCGCCGCGTCGGTGCCCGCCGTCGCGCGGGCTCCCGCGGCGGCGTGGGCGTCGGCGATCTGCTCGCGCAGCTCCCGGGTGCCCGCGTGGGCGTCGCGCATGCGATCGAGCAGGTGGTAGAGCGACGTCGTCGCCCACATCTCGCCGGGGCTGCCCGCCGAGCCGGCGGCGTCGCCGCCCGCGGGCATCGTCCTCGCGAGCAGGTCGTCGATGGTGCGGAGCACCTCCGGGTCCAACCGCGTGCCGAGCGCGAACCGCAGCCGCGCGAGCTCGGTGGCCGCCTGTGCCCGCGAGAAACCCCACCGGCCGTCGAAGACCCGGCTGGGCTCGACGGCGGGGTCGCCCGGGTCGTACCCGTGCTGGTCGGTCGCGACGAGGAACGCCCCGGCGCGCGGGCCGAGCGCGACCACCGTCCACTCGTCGGCGAGCGCCTCGGCCGGATCGAGCTCGACCACCGGCACCCCGACCGGCGCCTCGTGCGCCTCCCCCGCCACGAACCCGACGACGGCGGTGACCCCCGCGGCCGCCATGGCCTCGTAGACCGCGCGCTCCCGGTCGAAGTAGGGCAGCTGCTGGAACAGCGCGACGACCACCGTCGGGTGGTCGACGGTCCCCGCCATCACCGCCTTCTCCACGGCGTGCGAGATGTCGACCAGCAGCCGCTTCGACAACCGCTCCGGCCGCTGCCCGCTCGCCCGGTCCCGCGCCACGCGGGTGTGGTCGGAGAGGTTGTCGATGAAGGCCCGTTCCACCCGGGTCCGGGTGGCGTGGGCGAGCGGACCCTCCATGAGACCCCCTGGGTGCGTCGTCACCGGGGTACTACCTCGGACGAGTGATCACGAGCGGTGCACGCCGCGACCGCCCGGCGAGCGGTCCACCGGTGGCGGTCAGCGGCGGCGGGGTGTCAGAGCTGCGCCGCCCGGACCGCGTCCCGCAGCGAGGTCGGCGCGCGGCCGAGCAGGTTCTCGAGGGCGGGGCTGTCGGTCTCCAGCTCCCCACGCGCGAGCGAGCGCTCGAGCGCGGTCACGAACTCGGCGGTGCCGCGGTCGGCACCGGCGGCGACCATCGCCTCCGTGAGCTCCTCGGGGGTGTGGTCGTGGTACACGACCTGCGTCCCGGTCACCTCGGTGATCGTCCCCGCGAGCTCGGTCATGGTGAACGCCGGCCCGCCCAGCTCCCAGTAGCCCTGCTGGTCGACGACGTCGCCGGTGAGCAGGCTGACGGCGGCCTCGGCGTAGTCCGCGCGGGTCGCTGCGGACACCCGGCCGTCGCCGGCCGCCCCGAGGATCTCGCCGGCCTGGAGGTAGCGGGGCAGCTGGGCGGTGTAGTTCTCCATGTACCAGCCGTTGCGCGCGACCGCGAACAGCAGCCCGGAGCCCTGCAGCACGTCCTCGGTGGCGGCGTGCTCCGGTGCGAGGACGAGTTCGGTGTCGTCGGCGTGGATCACGCTCGTGTAGACCACGAACTCCACGTCGGCGGCCTTCGCGGCGTCGATCACCGCGGAGTGCTGGCGCACCCGGTCGCCCGGGTCGGGGCTCGACACGAGCAGGAGCCGCTCGATGCCCTCGAGGGCCGACCCGAGGGTGTCGGGGCGGTCGTAGTCCGCGACGCGGACGCCGACCCCGAGCTCGGCGAGGTCACCGGCCTTGTCGGGGTCGCGGACGAGCGCGAAGACGTTCCCGGCGGGGATGCCGTGGCGCAGCAGGGCGTCGACGGCGAGCCGACCGAGGTGACCGGTGGCCCCGGTGACGGCGAAGGACGGGGCGGGCGTGACGGGCGTGCTCATGGGGCGCAGGGTGGCCCGTCGACGGCGGTGCCACACCCGTCGCGACCGGGCGAGCCGCCCAGCGGCGCCCGCGGCACCGTCGTGGTGCGGACGCCGCCGCGCCTCACGACGTGAGCCAGGACCGCCAGCTCCGCCGCCGCGGCGCCGGGAGCACCGGGTCCCGACGACGGGTGACCTCGGCGAGCAGGTCGCCCGCGTCCGCCGCGTCGGTGTGGCGCAGGACGTCCGCGGTGGGCCGGTCGAGCCGGCGGGCCAGCTCGCGGGGCGGCAGCTCGCTGGCGTGCACCCCGACGCCGTAGCGCCGGGCGATGACGGCACGCTGCTCGGCCGAGATGCCCGGGCCGGTGACGAGGAAGCGGGGGTAGGCGTGCGAGGCGCGCCAGCCGTACTGCCCCTCGACGACGTCGCCCCACAGCGCGACGACCCCGAGCACCTCGTGGTCCGAGGGGCTCCAGCCGAGCGTGGTCGTGTCGGCCACCGCGTAGAGCCCGCACGGGCAGGAGTCACCGGGCGGGGTGTGCCGGGGACTCGCGCAGGCCGCGACCATCGGGCGGGCCGCCGGCCACGGGGTGCCGGTCAGCGGGGAGAAGAGCGCATGACGATGCTGTGCACGCCGGCCGACGCGCCAGGTGCGCCAGCCCAGGACGGCGGCCGGGACGTCCGGCACCGCCGTCACGCGGTGCGGGGCGGTCACGAGCGGGCGTCGGCCGTGACGGTCTCGGTCTCGGTCTCGCGGTGTCCCACCGGTTCGACGGCTTCCACGGGCGCCTCGGGGGCGGCCGGGACGGGGCTCTCGACGGGCTCGGCGGTGAAACGACGCTGGACGCGTCCGATGTCCATGCCACGAGCCTGTCACGGCGTGCGAGCGCTTTCCAGCAGGGCCGGAAGCGTCTCGCGAATGCAACCTTCGGCGACTCCGATGGAACCGGCTCAGCCGCAGGTGCGGCCGTTCCCGTCGTTGTCACGCAGGTCCGCCAGGTACTGCCGGCTCACGCCGTACGACGCGTCGGCGGCGGTGTGCGCGAAGGGGACCATGAACGTGCCGTAGTCGCCGCCGTCGGCGAGGTCGATGCGCCGCAGCAGGCGCCCGCTGGCGTCGCGGTCGACGCCGGGCTCGGTGCGCAGCGTGACCCGGCGTCCGCCGAGCATCGCCTCCGCCATCTCCTTGGCCTCGATCCCGCCCGGGGTCGACACCGGGCACGAGTCGATCCCGATCACGTGGATCACCTGGCTGCCGGCGCGGACGGTGTCGCCGTCGATCACGTCGGTGACGGTCACGGTGCTCAGGGCGGGGCCCTCGGTCGAGCCGAGGGCGAGCGGGCCCGCGGCCCCCGTCGACGGCGTCAGCGCGCCGACCCCGACGAGGCCGACCAGCGCCGCGCCGATCCCGGACCACACCTTCTCGGCCGTACCCACCACGCGCGCTCCCCGACGTCCCCGACCCGCGTCCCCGGACACCGTCCGAGCACCTCCGACGTCGCGGATGTCGGACGACCTCGCGGTGCCGTTACCCGCGGTCCTGCGATCGGGTGACGGAGTGGCTGCGCCTCCTGTCACGGGCTCCCGACGCCCGACGCCGACCTTGTCGCAGTGATTCACAACGACAAGGTGGGATGGCGCGGACGAGGGCCCGCGACAGGACGGAGTCGGAGCCGCCTGGGCGTCGCCGCGGGCGCGGTCCGCTGATCCTGGGACCCGCGCGGCCAGGCTGCGACCGCCCCCACGTGGGACGGTGACCTCCGGACCGGATCGGTCCCGGAGACCAGAGGCGGGTATGTCCACCACCATCCCCATGTCCATCACGGTCGACGGCGAACGGCACGACCTCGCCGTCGACCCCCGCACCACCCTGCTCGACGCCCTGCGCGAGCGGCTCCGCGTCACGACCGCGAAGAAGGGCTGCGACCACGGCCAGTGCGGTGCCTGCACCGTCCTGCTCGACGGTCGCCGGGTCCTCTCGTGCCTGACGCTCGCCGTCGCGAAGGACGGGTCCCACGTCGTCACCGCCGACGGCCTGGCCACCGACGACGGGCTGCACCCCGTCACCGAGGCGTTCCTCGCGTACGACGCCTACCAGTGCGGCTTCTGCACCCCCGGCCAGATCTGCTCCGCCGTCGGGGCGATCGACGAGGCCCGCCGCGGCATGCCGAGCGCGGTCACGGCCGACCTCACCGGCGAGGTGACCCTCGACCGCACCGAGATCGCGGAGCGCATGAGCGGCAACCTCTGCCGGTGCGCGGCCTACGTGAACATCGTGTCGGCCGTCGAGGACGCCGCGCACGGGACCGCGCCGCGGAGCTCGACCCTGGAGGCACAGGCGTGAAGCCCTTCACCTACGCCCGGCCGGCCGTGGCGTCCGAGGCGGTGACCACGCTCGCGGCCGACCCCGATGCCCGGTTCCTCGCCGGCGGCACCAACCTGCTCGACCACCTCAAGCTCGGCGTCGTCGAGCCGTCGCAGCTCGTCGACGTCTCCCGCGTGACCGGCACGGCGATCGAGGAGCTCGCGGACGGGGGCCTGCGCATCGACGCGGGCGTCCCCAACTCCGACCTCGCCGCCGACGCGCGGGTCCGGGAGCGGTACCCGGCGGTCGCCGCGGCGATCCTCGCGGGCGCGTCGGGACAGCTGCGCAACATGGCCTCGACGGGCGGCAACCTGCTGCAGCGCACCCGGTGCGCCTACTTCGCCGACCCGACGACGCCGTGCACCAAGCGCGACCTCTCCCAGGGCTGCTCGGCCCGCGGCGGCTGGGCCCGCTACCACGCCGTCCTCGGCACCGCGGCCGACGGCTGCATCGCGACGCACCCGTCGGACCTCGCGGTCGCCCTCGTGGCACTCGACGCGCAGGTGCAGGTGCTGGGCCCCGACGGCGCGCGCACCATCCCGATCGGCGAGTTCCACCGGCTTCCCGGCGACGACCCGACGCGCGACACCGTGCTCGCCCACGGCGACCTGGTGACCGCGGTCGACCTCCCGGCGACCACCCCCGCCGTCCGGAACTCGACCTACCGGAAGGTGCGCGACCGAGCGTCGTACGCGTTCGCACTGGTCAGCGCCGCGGTGGCGCTGGAGGTGGCGGACGGGACCGTGGTCGACGTGCGGATCGCGCTCGGCGGGGTCGCCCACAAGCCGTGGCGGGCCACCACCGCCGAGGCGACCCTGCGCGGACGCCCGGCCACGGACGACGAGTTCCGGGCCGCGATCGCGGCGGAGCTCGACGCGGCGGCGCCGGTGGACAGCCCGCTGGGCGGCAACGCGTTCAAGATCCCGCTGGTGACCGGCACGGTCGTCAGCACCCTGCGAGCACTGGCCGGAGGTGCGGCATGACGACGATGGACGCCCGCAGCATGGGCGCCTCGGTCCGGCGCATCGAGGGCCCGGACAAGGTCACCGGCACCGCGACGTACGCGGGCGACACCGTGGCCGACGGGACGCTCGTGCTCCACCCGGTGCAGGCGACGGTGGCGCGCGGCGAGATCACGGCGATCGACACGGCGGTGGCGGAGGCCCTGCCCGGGGTGGTCGCGGTCCTCACCCACCGCGACGCGCCGACGCTCGGCGACACCGGCGACCCCGAGCACCGCGTCCTGCAGGGCACCACGATCCACCACCGCGGCCAGTTCGTCGCCGCGGTCCTCGCCGAGCACGCGGAGGTGGCGGCCGAGGCGGCGGGCCTCGTCGTCGTGACGGTGGACGAGGCCCCGTCGACGACGGGGTTCGACCCGGACGGCGAGGCCTACGCCCCGTCGGCGCTGGCCAACGGACAGCCCGCCGACTCCGGGGCCGGCGACCCGGACGCGGCCCTGGCGGCGGCACCCGTCGTCGTCCGGGCGTCCTACGCCACGCCGATGGAGCACCACAACCCCATGGAGCCGCACACGACCACGGCGACGTGGGTCGACGGGCGGCTCGAGGTGTTCGAGGCGACCCAGGGCGTGGAGTCCTCCCGGCAGACGCTGGCGACGTTGTTCGACGTCGAGGTCGTGGTGCACGCCTCGCACGTCGGCGGCGGGTTCGGGTCGAAGGGCCTGCACGCCGGGACGGTGCTCGCAGTGCTCGCCGCGCGGACGGTGCCGGGTCGGCCGGTGCGGTTCGCGCTGGGCCGGCGGCAGATGTTCGAGGCCGTCGGGTACCGCCCGGCGACCCTGCAGCACCTCTCGCTGGGGGCCTCGCACGACGGTCGGCTCGAGGTCGTCGCCCACGACGTCGTCGGGGCGACCGCGCGCTACAAGGAGTTCGTGGAGCCCGCCGGCGGGTCGACGCGCTCGATGTACGCGGCCCCGCACCGCCGGACCTCGCACCGCGCGGTCCCGCTCGACCTCGACGGGCCCACGTACATGCGCGGTCCGGGCGAGGCCCCGGGCAGCTTCGGGCTGGAGTGCGCGATGGACGAGCTGGCGGTCGCGCTCGACCTCGACCCGATCGAGCTGCGCGTGCGCAACGAGCCCGAGGTGCACCCGGAGAACGGGCTGCCGTTCTCCTCGCGCGGACTGGTCGAGTGCCTGCGCACCGGGGCCGAGCGCTTCGGCTGGTCCAGCTGGGACCGGGCGCCGCGGCGCCGGCTGGTCGACGGCTGGTGGCACGGCGTCGGCGTCGGCTGCGGGACCTTCCCGACCCTTCGGTTCCCGGGGTCCACGGCGGAGATCACCTTCACGGGCGGTCGCTACGTCGTCGCGATCGGCGCCGCCGACATCGGGCAGGGCGCCCGGACGGTGCTGACCCAGATCGCTGCGGATGCGCTGGGCGTCGACGTCACGGCGATCGCGGTGGAGATCGGGTCGACGCAGGTGCCGGTCGGGTCGATCGCGGGCGGGTCGGCGGGCACGGCGTCGTGGGGCTCGACGGTGGTCGAGGCGGCCGACCGGTTCCGCGACAAGTACGGCGAGAACCCCGACGACGGCGACCACGCGGACGCCGCGACCCCGGACAACCCGTGGGCCGGGGAGTACGCGATGGCGGCGTACGTCGCCCAGTTCGCGGAGGTCGCGGTGCACGCCGACACCGGCGAGATCCGCGTCCCGCGCCTGCTCGGCATGTTCGGGGTCGGCCGCATCCTCAACCCGACGCTCGGCCGCTCGCAGCTGCAGGGCGGCATGGTGTGGGGGCTGTCGATGGCCCTGCACGAGGAGAGCGTGGTGGACCCCCGCTTCGGCGAGGTCATCAACCACGATTTCGCCGGCTACCACGTCGCGTCCAACGCCGACGTGCGTCGCGTCGAGGCCGAGTGGATCGACGAGGACGATCCCTACGTCAACCCGATGGGCGCGAAGGGCATCGGGGAGATCGGCATCGTCGGGGTGGCCGCGGCCATCGCCAACGCCGCGTACCACGCGACGGGCGTGCGGGTGCGGTCGCTGCCGATCACCTGCGACGACTTCCTGACGTCGGGTCTGCTCTCGCCCTGACGGCCCTAGCCGGTGGTGCCGCGGTCGCGGCGGTGGACGAAGCTCCACCAGTCCGCGTCCCAGGCCCGCATGCGGCCGCGGTCGAGGGCGAACCGCACCGCGAGCACCACCGAGGCCAGCACCAGGAGCGCCCCGACCAGGGCACCGACCGCGTCGACGATCCCCTCGACGGTCGCGTCGGTGGCGCTGGCGGGCGGGATCACGGGGCGGTCGTCGGGGCCGACCCACAGGCGCATCCGGTCGCCCGCGGTCACCGACGGGCCGGCGGGCACGGCGGCCGTGTGCCGGGTCAGGTCGGGCTCGACCCACGCGACCTCGACGTCCGTGAGGGCGGCGGTGTACCCGACGGCGGGGCTGGTCGTCACCGGCGCGGACAGCACCGTCGCCTCGACCGGGCGCGCCGTGGTCCGCGTGAGGTCCGCGGTGGCCGTGGCGTCGGCGGTGCCGTGGTGGCCGAGGACGACCGCGACCGGCACGAGCAGCAGGAACAGCACCACCGCACACCGCAGGACGGCCGTCTCCACGCGGTCGGACCATCGACGCAGCCGGCTCCGCCGTGGGAACAGCGACGTCCGGACCCGATCGGCACAGCGCCCCATCCCCATGTCGACCGGGATTCCCGGGGCGCCCCGGGGTCAGTCCACGGTGTGACGGAACGCAACGAGCAGGCCCGGTCCGGCGGCCGGGTCGTCACGCTCAGTTGCAGATCTTCTGGGCGCGTGACTCCCGGAAGGACTCGCCGTGCTGCGGGAAGTACCACGTCACGCGCCGGTAGGCCTGCTCGCCGTCGCAGTCGCCGAGGTCGAACGCGACGACGGTGGCGCGGTCCTGCACGCCGCGGGCGCCCGGCTGGTCGCTCGGCCGGTAGAGCGCGGTGCCGCGACCCGTGGCCCGGTCGTCGCCCCAGTTCTGCCAGGTGATGCCGGTGACCAGACCCCGGTCGGGCCCGCCGTCGATCTCCGCGGGCCGCACGGCACCGTAGCCGCGCTGCGTCCCCTGGCTGCGCCCGAGGGCCGGGCCGTCCCCGGCGCTCGTGCTCGTCGCGGGCACGATCGGCGCCCCGACCACCGGTGGCGGCGGCACGGTGCTGGTCGGCGCGGCCGTCACGCTGACGGCCGGGACCGGGGCCGGTGCGGCGCTCGTCGTGCCCACGGCCCCGCGCGCCAGCCAACCGCCGGCCCCGCCGAGGGCGAGCAGGAGCAGGCCCGCGAGCGCGAGGAGCGGCCACCGGGGCCCGGTCCCGACGACGGGAGCGGGTCCCGTGGGCGGGGCGCCCACCAGGGTGGGCTCGGGGTCCATCGGCGCTCCCGTCGGCGCTCCCGTCGACGCCGCCGGGACCGGGCCGGTCGGGGGCATGCGGACGGTGAGGGGCTCACCGGACGGCGGAGTGCCCGTCGGCGCCGCACCGCTGCCTCGTCGCTCCACCACCGGTACTCCCGTCCGGTTGCTCCTGGTCGGCCCGTCGGGCCGACCGTCGGGCGGAGTATGCCGCGCCCGGACGGCCACGGTCGAGGACCCCGCCGGGGGACGACCCGTCGTCAGGACGGGGTCGACGGGGCCTGCGCCCGGAGCAGGTCACCGCGGCTGACCATCCCGACCACCCGGTCGTCGTCGCCCAGGACCGGCAGCGAGCGGTACCCGCGGCGCACCATCGCCTTCGCGACCTTCGGCAACGGCACGTCGTGCCGGACCGCCGTCGCCCTCGCCGTCATCGCCTCGCCGCACGTCCGCGGAGCGGGCCCGCGGCCGGAGAGACGGTCGGGCAGGAGGTCGGCCTCGCTGACGACGCCGAGCAGCCGGTCGTCGTCGTCGAGCACCGGCAGGGCGCTCAGCCGTTGCGCCGCGAGCCAGGACGCGGCGTCGCCGACCGGCGTGGCGGGGACCGCGACCCAGCACTCGTCGATCGGCGTCATGACCTCGCCGGCGGTGGCTCCGACGCGCGGGCGGTCGGGCGGGGGGACGTCGAGGTCGACGTCCGGGGTGCCGAGCAGGCGGTCGAGCAGGGAGCGGCGCTCGGGGGTGCGCAGCAGGTCGCCCCGCGTGACGATCCCGACGAGCACGCCCTGGTCGACCACCGGCAGCACCCGGACCTCGCCGTAGCGCCGCATCCGGTGCGCGACGATGCCGACGAGCGTGTCCGGCCCCACCGTCATCGGGTCGCGGGTCATGTACTCCGCGACCCGCGCGTCGGCCCGCCCCTCGACGTCGGCCCGCAGCAGGTCCAGCGTGGTGACGATCCCCCGGAGCCGCCCACCGCCGTCGGTCACCGGCAGGGCCGAGAACCGGTTGGTGGTCACGAGCGTGCGGGCGTCCGCCAGCGGGGTGTCGGGCCGGACCGTGACGACACCCCTCGTCATCACCGCCGCGACCCGCACCCCCGGAGTTCTACCGCCCGTACGTGATGGACGCACCCGTCGTCGCGAGCTGGTCGCGGGAGAACCGCTGGGCGTCGGCGAGGCTGCCGCCCAGGCCCGCGCGGTAGACCGAGTCGTCCGCGGGCACGTCGGTGAAGAGCAGGTCGAACCGGCAGGCGTCGGCGAACGGGGTCCGGGTGCCCCACCGGTCCACCGCGTAGCCCGTCGGCGGGACCGCCGCGGACGCCACCCGCGTCCCGTCCGCGGACCAGATTGACGCGGTCCGGCCCGACGCCGACGGCGCCGTGCACGGCACCCCGGGCAGCGTGGCGCCGGACACCGCGACCACCACCGACCCCTGCACCGTCATCGTCGACGACCCCGACGAGAGGACCGCGACGATCCCTCCGGCCGTCACCAGCGCCACGACCGCCGCCACGAGCCACCGCACCGCCGGTCCCCGGGACGGGGATGCCGGTGCGGGCGGGACCGGGGCCTCCGCGTCGAGCCACCGGATGCCGCTCGGCGGGGTCGGCGTCCACGGCTCCAGCGGCCGCCGCGGCGACGGGATGTTTTCCCCGACAGTTGAACCGAGCACTCCGATAGGGGGTGCGGTGCGGTCGAGCTGGGTCACGTCGCCTCCGTGTCGGTGCGAGCCCCGGTGTCGGCGTCGACCTCAGGTCATGGTATTGCGCAGGTGCCGGCCGAAGTAGACCACGTGCACCGAGCGCGTGCGCTCCACCCAGGTGAAGTAGATCCTCGGTGCGAGGCCGGCGGACGAGATCTTGATGTGGGACTCCACGATCCGCGGTTCGCCGTCGACGTCGAAGGTGCGGGTGTCGGGCCAGCGGTCCATCACCGACTTCGACTCGCGCATCGCGAGCTTGCGGGGACTGGCCGGCCAGGCCATCGGGTGCCCGGAGTTCCAGCACCACTGGAAGAAGTCGGCCTCGATCCCGTCGCGGGAGCGGGCGCGGGAGTACCAGGCCAGCGCCCGGAGCGCCCGCCACGCCTGCTCGCCCCACGCCGCTCCCGCCGACTGCCGGTCGAGGAGCTCCAGGTCGACCCCGGCCGTCGTCGGGAAGGTCAGGTAGGGGCCGAGGTGCTTGCGGGCGAGGGCGGCCGCGTCGCTGCAGTCGCGGGCGTGGACGGGGGCGACGTCGAGGTCCTCCAGCCCGGCGTCCGCGCGTTCGCCGCGCAGCCGCGCGAGCTCGCCGGACAGCGACCGCAGCTGGTCACGCAGGCTCGCGACCTCGTGCTCCAGGTCGCCGTACTCCTCCATCACGCCCTCGGACAGGGACCGTTCCGCGGCGAGGTCCTGCTCGAGGTCCGCGATCCGGGCGGTGGCCTTCTCCAGCGTCGCGCCGACCTCGGCGGGCGCCTGGGCGTCGAGATGGGCCCGCGCGCGGTCGTAGGAGTCGGGCGGGCGCCGGCCGGTGGACAGCGGCGCGACGAGGCCCGCGACGAGCCGGCCCGCGAGGCCGGGCTTGGTCCAGAACCGCTCGGCGCGCAGGTCGAGGCACGCGTCGTCGGACTCCCCGGCGGGGTCGAAACCCGGGAGGTACACGCGCAGCCCGCCGGGGCCGATCGGGGTCGGCTCGCCGAGCGCCTCGGCCAGCGCCGACCCGCCGTCGGGATCGATGACCGTGACCGGCGCGAGCCCCGCGACGTCCCGCACCGTGCGGCGCACGACGGCGTCGAGCACCCGCCCGTCGTCGACCCCGACGTCCTCCCCCAGGTCGGCGAGGACGACCACCGGGACGTCGCGGTCGGCGAGCGTGACGAGGTCGGCGAGCTCCTCCGCCCCGTCCCGGCCGTGGAACCGCGTCGGGGCCGCCCGCAGCGGGACCCCCCGCCGCGTCGCCTTCGTGGCGGTCAGGAGTTCGCCGACGAAGATCGGCGGCCGCGGCACGATCGGCTCGTTGGGGTGGTGGGTGGACGCGTCGACGTCGACCCACACCCACGCGCGGGCCCCCTCGTGCTCCGCCGTCCCGCCCGACCACGTGCGCAGCGTGGTGGTCCACCGGATGCCGTCGCGGCGGTTCGCGATGAACACCGCCCGGACGATCGCGGTGATCTTGGTGTCGGTCGGGTCGCGGTGGACGTCGCGGCGCAGCGTGTACCGGTCCTGCTTGCTGGTGCGCGTCCGCGGCCCGGCCGGGGTCAGCGGACGGTGGTCCCGCTCGGCGGCCCGCTCGGCCCAGCGGGTGAAGGCGTCGTCGGCCAGCTCGACGGCGGCCGGGTCGTCGGAGGCCCAGATCGCGCGGTAGAGCGTGCCCATGCCTCTCCCCTGCTCGGCGCCCCGGTCCTCCCCCAGGATCGTGGCATCCGGGCCCGGTGACCAGTTCTCGACCTGCCGCCGCGGCGCCGGGCCGGTCTTGACGGCCGCCCGGTGGAGCCGCCCGCGCCGGCGGTTCCCCCGGACGTTCCGGCGCGCGATCGGGGTCGCCCCCGGTAGCACTGCCCCGTCGCGTGGACGCGACGGCGCCCGGACGGGTCATGACGCCGAGCACGAGGGGACCCTGCGTGACTACCGCGAGATCGCCTCGACCTCCCACCGACCATCACCGCGGAGGTCCAGCCGTCGGTCGTGGAACGCCTCCAGGCTCGACCGGTGCCCGACGCTGACCAGGACCGACGTCGGCAGTTCCGTGCGCACCAGCGTGTAGAGATCGTGCTCGAGCCCCTCGTCGAGCGCGGCCGTGGCCTCGTCCAGGAACACCACGTCCGGGCGGGCCAGGACGAGGCGCGCGAACCCCAGCCGCTGCTGCTCGCCCGGCGAGAGGACCTGCCACCAGACCTCGTCGTCGTCGAGCCGGTCCGCCAGGTGCCCGAGCGCGACCGCCCGCAGGACGCGCACCGCCTCGTCGTCGTCGACCTGCTCGGGCGGATTCGGGTAGGCGAGGGCCGTGCGCAACGTGCCCAGCGGGAGATACGGCTGCTGGGACAGGAACATCGAGCGTGGCCCCTCCGGACGCTCGACCGTTCCCGCGGCGTACGGCCAGAGGTCGGCGAGGCTCCGCAACAGCGTGGTCTTGCCGTAGCCGGAGCGGCCGGTGATCAGCAGCGTGTCCGCCTCGGCGAGGCAGAGATCGAGGTTCTCGACGAGGACCGTGCCCTCGGGGGTCCGCACGGTCAGCTCGCGGACGGCGACCCCGTCCGCGCGGTCCTCCGCCGCGACGGTCGGGAGCGCACGGGCCTGCTCGTCGGCGTCCAGGAGCCCGGTGAGCCGGTCGAGCACCGCGCGGTAGCCGGCGAACGTGTCGTAGGCGTTGCGGAAGAAGCTCAGCGAGTCGTGGACCTGACCGAACGCCTGGGCCGTCTGCTGGATGTCCCCGAGGCTGATCTGCCGGGCGAAGAACCGCGGTGCCTGCAGGACGATCGGGAAGATCTGCGACACCTGGGTGACGACGAGGTTGAAGCCGTTGAACTTCAGGGTCCGGACGACGATGCGCCGGTAGTTCGCGATGACGTCGCGGAACCGCCCGTCCAGGGTGCGGCGTTCCACGGGCTCGCCGCGGTAGAAGGCGATGTTCTCGGCGTTGTCCCGGACCCGGACCAGCGCGTAGCGGTAGTACGCGCCCAGCCCCTCGTTGAGGAAGTTCAGCCTGATCAGCGGCCTGCCGATCCGGAACGCGAAGACCGTCGCGACGATGACGTAGAGGAACGCGATGAACGTCATCGCACGCGGCACCTGGACGCCCAGGAGCGTGAACGGCCCGGACAGCTGCCACAGGATGATCGTGAACGACGGCAGCGTGACCAGCGCCTGGACCGCCCCGCTCGGCCCGATCGACAGCGAGTAGGAGTTCTGGGCGAAGGAGGCGATGTCCGTCTGGATGCGCTGGTCGGGGTTGTCGACCTGCGTCTCCGCGAAGCGGGACCGGTGGTAGACGCGGTCGCCGAGCCAGTCACGCAGGAAACGGTCGGTCAGGTACTCCCAGAGCCGGATGAGGAACCGCTGCCCGACGTAGTAGGTGACGAGCGCTTCGGCGACGGACAGCGTCGCGAGGACGGCGAAGACCCCGAGGGACCGCCAGAACGCCCCGGCGTCGAGGTTCTGCAGCGCCGTGTAGAGATCGTTCGTCTGGTACGTGTACAGGATCGTCAACCGGACCTGCAGCACCACCAACGCGAGCAGCCCCAGCACGTAGAACACCGGCCGGTAGCCGTCGGGCCCGGTCCGAAGGTCCATCCACGGACCCGCGAGGCGCCAGAACTGCCGCCCCCACGTCAGGGAACGGACGATGATCGTCGCCACGATGGCGAACCCGATGACGGTCGCGACCCAGACGCCCGCGATCCAGGCCAGGCTCCGCAGCCACTCCGTGCCCCAGTCGATCGACTCCACCGCATTCCCCCTGCTCATCGCCCCGACCCGGTTGGCGCGGGAGAGTAGCGAGGGGGTCTGACGATGTTGTTACGGGTGCGCGCGTCGGGCGGACTGGGGCAGGCTGTGTCCCGACCGGACCGTCGTCGCAGGGAGAGAGCACGTGCCACGGACGCCGTTCGGCGAACTCCCGGAGTCCGACCACCCGCCGTCCGACGACCCGGACGACGGCTACTGGCCCGGGGAGCGCACGACGTGGGGTGGCCGCGGTCGGGTCCCCGTGTTCGTGGTCCTCGGCGTCCTCGCGGCGGTGCTCGTCGTCGTGCTCGCGCTGACCTTCCTGTCCGACTCGGACGCCGGGTCGGGCGCGGCCGCGGTGGGGGGCCCGCCGCCCCCGGTGCTCGCAAGTGAGGGCGTCACCCCGGGGACGCCGGTGCAGCTCGGGGGCTACTCGTACACGGTGGGCGTCGGCCCCTTCGTGGCCAGCGCACGCGGCTCGACGGCAGGCTCGCACCTGCTGCTCGCGCCCCTGGTCGTACGGAACACGTCGGGCGCGCCCGCCCCGAACCCGGTGGCGTCGTTGCGGGTGCAGGTCGGGTTGGCGTCGTTGCCGGCGTCGGTGACGACCGGCCCCTCGGCGGTGCTCTGCCAGAACCGCCCGGCGGTGTCGCCGCTCGGGTCGGGCCCGGCGTCCTATCCCGGACTGCCCGCCGGCGCGTGCGTGCTCGAGGCGCGGACCTCGGTCTCGGGCGGGTCGGCGATGCTGGCCCCCGACGAGGAGGCGGGCGGGACCCTGCTCTCCACCCCGGTCCCGGACGCCGTCACCGACTCGGCCGCCTCGGTCTGGACGGAGACGACACCCGGGACGTGGCAACGGGTGGGCTGACGGGTCCGGCCGCGGGCAGCGGCCTCGGATGTCAGTGGCGCGGGGCGACCTGACGGGCGCCCGGTGCCACTGACATCCGGTCCGCCGTTCCGGGAACGCCGACCACGAGTGGCATCTGAGGCAGGACCGGGACCTCCGGTCCTGCCCGGCGCGCACCTCGTGGCCGGCGCCACCCGCCGCCGAGCGCGACGGGCGGATCCGGACCTGTGTGGCGTGTCGCCTCATCTCGTGGGCGTGTCGCCACACACGTCCGGACCCCCGTGGGCGGGCCGCCTCCCTCGCATCGGCCCGCCCGGTCTCGGCGACCGTCAGGTGGAGATCAGGTTCGAGGTGATGGCGGAGGCGTCAGAGGGTGCCTGCGCCGTGCTCCCGTCGGTCCCGTCGGTCGACGAGCCATCGGTCAGTCCACCGTCCTTGGAGGGCGTCTGGTCGCCGGGCAGACTGGTGAGCCCATCGGGTGCCGAGCCGTCGGCCGTGGAGGTCGTACCCCCGTCGACCGGCGGCGTCGTGCCCGGGTCGGGCTTCGTGCCCGGGTCGGGCTTCGTGCCCGGGTCCGGCTTCGTACCCGAACCCGGCAACGTCGGGGTCCCGCTGGTGCCCGGGTCGGGCTTCGTGCCCGCGTCCGGCAACGTCGGGGTGCCCGTGGTGCCCGGGTCCGGCTTCGTGCCCGCGTCCGGCAACGTCGGGGTGCCCGTGGTGCCCGGGTCCGGCTTCGTACCCGCGTCCGGCAACGTCGGGGTGCCCGTGGTGCCCGGGTCCGGCTTCGTACCCGAACCCGGCAACGTCGAGGTGCCCGTGGTGCCCGGGTCCGGCTTCGTACCCGAACCCGGCAACGTCGGCACTCCAGGCAGTCCCAGCATCCCCGGGAGCATCCCGTCCGGGTGGGTCGGCTTCACGTGCTCGCCCGTCGAGCCGTGCCCGTGGTGCTTGCCGCCGTGGTGCTTCCCGCCGTGCTCGCCCCCCTGGCCACAGCCGCACTCGTGGGTCTGCTGGTGCTCGTCGGACTCCGTGCTGTGGGTGTGCGTCGTCGGCATCTCACCGGCGAGCGCGACACCGGCGCCGCCACCGGCGAGCGTCAGCGCCGCGACGGTGGCGAAGGCGCCCCGTCCCGCGATGGTGCCGAGCCGGCCGTCGCGACGGCGGGGAGCGTGGTGTGCACCCATGAGGTCCTCCTCGGGTCGTCCGTGGACATCGCACGGCAGGAGGACCCGGTGTCCCCCGAACCGGGAACGACGGTCACGGACCGTCGCTTGATGCGGATAACGAGGTGATCACGAACGGGTGACGGCACCATTCGCGAAAATCACGAAAAAGAACGCCGTCACGTCGGTGAGCAGCAGAAACACCGACATGGCCCGTCTGCACGACCCACCACGAATCGTGACCGAAAACAAAACCGACTAAGCTACCCCGGCACGCCGGGAGTCATGCACGATTTCCCGGAGCCATTCATGATCGGTCCGGGCCGCCCCGCGGACCGGGCCCCGCCTGTCGCCGTGATCACCCCGGCCGTCGGGGAAAGGTTCCGGAAAGTGGAACCAGCTTCGATACCGACGATGGACGCTGGCCGGGTGGGAACGCTCTCAGAGCGCTCGCCGGAGTCCGAGGGGGAGCGAGGGTCCCGGGGTGTCGGAGGGCCGCCCCGGGGCCGTCACCTCGGCCAGATCCTCGGCCGCGTCGGCCCAGGGCGTCCAACCGAGCGCGGTCGCGGTGCCGGCCGCCGACCGGAAGAGCCGCCGCGCCGCCTCGAGGTCGCCACGGGCGGCGCAGGCGAGGCCGCGGTACAGGTCGACCGGGCCCAGGAACGCCGCGCCGATCCCCACCACGACGGTGCCGCCCGGGTCGTCGGGCAGCGCCCGCAGGACGAGGTCGGCGGTCGGGCCGTCGTCGAGGGCGAAGGCGGCGCACGCGGCGAGGCAGAGCCCGACGCGGTCGAACAGCCCGGACTCGCGGCCCTGCCGTCGCCGGTGGAACTCGGCCAGGTGCGCGGCGGCCGCCGGAGGGTCGCCACCCTGCACCGCGTCCACGGCGGCGCAGGCCGCCCAGGCGGGCACGTTGGGGTAGTCGGCGGCGGTACGGGCGGGCAGGCCGCCGAGGACGGGCAGGCTCCCGGTCAGCAGGTGCCGGATGACGAGGTGGGCCCCGAAGGCGCCCAGGGCGTCGGCGATGCCGAGCTCCACACCGCGCTGGAACGCCTCCTGCGCCGCGTGGTCGGACTCCTCGATCTTGCCCGCCGCCAGCATCAGCGACGCCTCGACCAGACGCACCGCCCACATCGTGCGCGGGCGGTGCCGCCGCTCGGCCTCCGGGGCCAGGGCGGCGTGCAGGTCCATGGCCCCGGCCAGTTCACCGCCGCCGACCAGTGCTGCCACGAGGAGCTCGTCGGCCTCGAACCGGAGCGCGGTCACACCGGCCGCGCGGGCCAGGTGCGCCGCCCGACGGGCGGTCGCGACCCGCTGCGCCGACGGGATCGACAGGCCGAGCTGCAGGTAGGCCTCCGTGACGGCCACCTCGGCGGCGAGCACCGGCTCGTCGGCGGTCGCGCCGAGGGCGAGCAGTTCGGCGAGCAGGGCGGCGGACCCCTCGATGTCGAGCTGCTGTTCCTCGACGACGAGGCCGCGCAGCACCCGTGCCCGCTGGACGTCGGTCAGGGGCAGCCCGTGCACCCGTCGCAGCCGCTCGAGGCGGCGGGGGCGGCCGGCGATCGACGGCCCCTGCGCGTCGTCGCCGAGCGCCGCGGTCACCGCGTCGGCGATGTCCGCGGCCGGGTCGGCGACGACGGCGTCGAAGAGGTCCGCGGCCTCCTCGACCCGGCCGAGCCCCTCCAGCACGAGTCCCCGCAGCATCCGGGCGTGGACGGGCTGCGACGTCGCACCCGCCGCGACGTCGAGCAGCTCCAGCGCCGCCGCCAGCGCGCCGTCCTGGTAGGCGGCGTGCGCCGCGGGCAGGTGGGCGTCGGCGACCTCGGCGGCGGGCAGCAGCGCGGCCGCCCCGACGGTGTGGCGCAGCACGGTGAAGGGCTCGGCGTCGGGGCCGAGCGCGGCGAGCCGTGCCCGGTGCAGCTGTGCCCGGACCACCGGGGGGACGGCGTCGAGGACGGCCGCCGCGGTCAGGTCGTGGCGGAAGGCGAAGCCGTCGGGCGTGGGCACCACGAGGGTCATCCGGACGGCGGGTCGGAGGTCCCGCGCAAGGGTGCGGCCGTCGGTGCCGAGGGCGTCGGCCAGGGCGGCCAGCGACGCGGGACCGAGGACGGCCATGGCCTCCAGGGCGGTCCGGCACTCCTCGGGCAGGGCGTCGAGCTGGTGGTCCAGCAGCGGGCGCAGCCGGGCCGGGACCCGGCGGGTCGCGGCCTCGCGCGACTCGTCGTCGGGCAGGTCGCGCAGTTCGGCGAGCAGGGCCGAGAGGTGGAGCGGGTGGCCGCCGGTCCGCGCCCACAGCGTGGCGACGAGCCGCTCCGTGGCCGTGCCGCCCAGCGGGTCGCCGACCATCGCCCGCGTGCCGGCCTCGTCGAGCTCGGCGAGCGGGAGGCGGAGCACGCCGTCGAGCAGGGTGAGGTCGGCGGCCGCCTCGCTCCACGCCGGGTGCGCGGTCGCGTCCGGTTCCCGGGCCGCGACGAGCACCACGACCCCGGGCGGCAGCCCCGCCCCGCCGAGGCCGCGCAGGACGTGCAGCGAGGCCGGGTCGGCGCGGTGGGCGTCGTCGAGCACGACGAGGACCATCCCCTCGGCGGCCGCCGCGGCGGCGGACAGCCGTCGGCGCAGCGTCCGGCCCGGCGTCGGGTCGCGCAGCGACGGCGGCGCCACGCCGACGGCGTGCAGCGCCTGGACCCAGGCCGCGAACGGCGCCTGGTCGTGCTCCCACAGGCCGTGCCCGACCGTCGCCCCGCGTCGCTCGGCCTCCTCGGCGGCGGCGCGCAGCAGGGTGGACTTCCCGATCCCGGCCTCCCCGGCGACGATCACGATGCGCCCGGCGTGAGGGTCGTCGAGCGATTCGCGGATCCGCGCCAGCGGCGCACCGCGCCCGACGACGTCGCGGCGGCGCCGCTGCTCGGTGTCCAGCACCGTCCGCTCGGCGTCCCGGAGCGCGTCACCCGGGTCGACCCCGTGCTCGGTGCGCAGCCGCCGGCGGGTCCCGGTGACCAGCCGCAGCGCCTCCCCGGCGCGCCCCTCGGCGTGCAGGGCCAGGGCCGCGACGGCGACGAGCCCCTCGTGATCGGGGTCGCCGTCGAGCACGTCGGCGGTGAGCGCCACGACCTCGCGGGCGGACCCGGCCGCGAGCAGCTCCCGGGCCCGCGCCTCGACCACCTCGAGATGGCGGCGCCGTACCCGCCGGCGCTCGGCGCCGAGCCGCGGCCCGACCCGGCAGCCCGCGAACGCCTCACCGCCGTACGCGGCGAGCGCCGCGACCGCGTCGTCGGGACCGGCGTCGAGGAAGCGCGTGAGGTCCACGTCCTGCCGCAGGACCTCCAGCACGTAACCGCCGCCGGTACTCGTCACGACGGCGGGTGCGACCCACTTGCGCAGCCGGGTGATCTGGGTCTGCAGCGCCGCCGACGGGTTCTTCGGCAGCTCGGCGTCGTAGAGCTCGTCGATCAGCGCCGACGTGGCGACCGGCCGCCCCGGCTCCACCGCGAGGTGGGCGAGCAGCGAGCGCAGCACGGCGCTGCGCTGCGGCGGTGCGCCCACCACCGCCACCTCGCCCAGCAGACGGATCCCCGTCACCGCTCCCCCAGGAGTGACCGCCAGTGACATGTCATCTCGACCATACGTCCGATGTGGTTATCGACCTAGACCGGATCCAGCCGGGCGACGTACTGCTGGTGACCCCGATGCCGGGTGAGCCGCTCGGCGAGATGATCACCAGGCTCGACGGCTCGGGCTTCTCCCACAGCGGGATCGCCCTCGGCGGGGACGGGGTCGCGTCGGCGCACCTGTCGTTCTGCCGCAGCGACCCCTTCGACATCGGCGGCGTCCGCGCGGACCGGCTGTCGCACTTCTGGGAGCACGGCCAGCAGGTCTACCGCCTGCCCGTGCCCTCCGCCGACCGTCGCGCCGCGGCCCTCGACCGGCTCGCCGAGGTCCGCCTGCCCGACGACGACGGCCGGTTCTGCGTCCCGAAGCTCATGATCGTGGCGATCGCGCTGGCCAGCTTCGGCCCGGACCTCGCCCCGGCGGACGCGGCACGGGTCCGGGCCCAGGCGATCGAGGCGGCCCGGACGTGGGACGGCGTGGCCGACCGCCGCGAGTTCTTCTGCGCGGAACTGGTCGCGCACCTGCACGGCGCGCGGTTTACGGTGGAGGACCTCGCTCCCGTCGACCCGCAGGAACCGGGCCCGCGGACCCGCGAGGGGTTCCTCGACACCGTGCTCGTCCGCTCGATCGCCTTCCTCGCCGACGCCGAGCGCAAGGCCGCGTTCGAGGAGCTCGCGGTCGTCGTCGAGCAGGTGATGCCGACGTTCTTCGACCGGTCCGCCCTCGACATCCTGCTCAGTCCCTTCGCCCGGCACGACGGGGCGCCCGTGTCCCGGGGCCGGCGCAAGCCCCACAAGCGCCCTGCCGGCCGGGCCCCGGAGCAGGACTGGCTGCCGCCCGCCCTCGTGACGCCGCGGATGCTGCTCGACGCCGCGTGGACGGGCGACCAGGTCGAGCGCGTCCGGGAGCCGGCGGACTAGTTGTACTGACCGGACAGGTTGGTCAAGCGGGTGATGGGGGCTTGCCTGCCGATGGCGCTGTGGGGCCGGTGGTGGTTGTACTCGTGCAGCCACCCCGGCAGCGC
>NZ_KB903222.1 GCF_000379625.1 Actinomycetospora chiangmaiensis DSM 45062
GCCGGTACGACGGGCCGCAGCCACATAGCCCTCGACCGCGGTCCGCAGCTCTTTCGCGTGATCGGACGAGAGGTCGATCTCGTAGTCGGCCCCGTCGAGGCCGAACGGGACGGTCTCGTCGGCGGTGCNGCCNTCGAGGTCNTCNACCAACGTCACCGTGGTCCGGGTAGCCATGGGCTNTCGAGCTCCTTNATTGTGGGCATCGGACCGATCCCGCCAGGTCCCGAGAAGGACATCGGCATTGCCACATCATTCTTAACAGATAGCGGCGGTACTCGAGGCTATGGGCTCGCTGTGACGCATATGTGCCTGTCGTCCGAGACCGCGCGGGGCGCGCAGCCTTGGGACTGGCACCCTGGGCGTCCGCGAAATGCCCCGGCCCGCCTTGCGATAGGGAGCTGGGGGTCGTCGAGGGCGCGGGACTTTGGGGGGGACGTTGACCGCAGAGCTGCCGGGCTACGAAGGTGGACCGCACACCTCTGACGGTGGCTGCTACTCGATCACCGTCGGCACAGCCCTGGAGGCCGGCATCGACTTCGAGCGCCCGAACGCTGCTCGCCTCTACGACTACTACCTCGGAGGCGCCCACAACTTCGCCTCCGACCGGGAGCTGGGCGAGCAAGTCACGAAAGTGATGCCCGAGGTCCGAGCGTGGGCTCGCGCCAACCGGGCGTTCCTGGCGCGCGTGGTGCGCTACTACGTGGCATAAGGCGTCCGGCAGTTCCTCGACCTCGGATCAGGTATCCCCACCGTCAACCACGTACACGACGTAGCCCGCGAGCTCGCCCCGGACACCCGTGTCGCCTACGTCGACTTCGAGCCCGTGGCGGTGGCCCACAGCCAGCAGCTGCTCGCCAGCGTCGACGGTGTCAGCATCACCCGCGCCGACGCCCGCGACCCCGCGGCTGTCCCGTCGGCGCCGACCGTCACCGAGCTACTCGACTTCACCGAGCCAGTAGCTGTGCTCGCCGTCGCCCTCATGCACTTCGTCTCGGACGACGACGACCCTGCAGGCATGATCGCCGGCTACCGCCGCGTTCTCGTCCCGGGCAACTTCCTCGCGATCAGCCAGGCAGCGACGACTACGACGACCCCGACCTCACCACGCACGTCCGGGCGTTGGTCGAGCTCTACCGCGGCAGCGCCACACCGGCCTTCCTCCGCGACCGCCCACAAATTCGCGCGCTCTTCGGCGGTCTCGACCTGGTCGAGCCAGGCCTCGTCGACATCAACCACTGGCACAACGATGTCCCGGACCCTCCGCAGCTCAGCAACTCCGCCGGACTTGCCCGCATCCCGTGAGCTCGGACGCGCCAACTTCCTACACGAACGCAGCATCGCGATAACCGGCCTTAACGCGGCATCCGATCGCTCCGCCTGGTCGCGTGCGTCCACTCGGCTCCATCCGGCGGCGTGCAGCGCGTCCCGCTGAGCGTCGAGATTTTGATCATCGGTCGAGACTCTGGCGTAGCCCACCACGGACACGTTGCTGCCGTGGGTAGGAGCACGAAGTTGTTTCACATGCGATTACAACGTCGACGATGAGATCCTTGACTCCGGACACGGGTTCTGCGACGTGATCGACCAGCAGGACCAAGATCATCCGCGACTGTCCCGCAGACCGTCGTTTGTTGACTCCCGTACCGCTGGTCGAGGACTACGAGCGGGTGCTGACACGAGCGTCGCCGAGGAGTGGTGGAATGTGACAGGAGGGGAATGTGGTAGCTCACCCTCCATAAATCGCGCCATGTAGCGCGGGGGTCATGGCTCCGGGTTCAGTGAGCTGCTGCCACTGGTAGTGAGTAAACGACATCTGCCGATGGATCCCTTCGGATGCATTCGAGCAGGTGAAATTGTCCGATCCGTTAAATCCGGAGTTCGGATTGTACCAATAATAGACCACGCTCTTGTCCGATCCGAGCCAGGTGAACTCGAAAAACCCTGAAGCAGGGGAAACCTGCGTTTGCGTTGGTTTGTCGCTGACACTGAGATCGCAGGTCTGAGCCAGCTTTTCGTACGTGCAGGTCAAGGTCTCTCCGGGTTTCGCGCAACCCAACGGAGTTGTTGTCGACGAATCTATCGACGATGTCGCCGTGCCCGCCGGAAGATTGGAGATGACGACTACGACAAGGAGGACGACAACCGCCGCGAAGGCCCATGCTGTCCAGCCCCTTATCGAAACGCGACTCCAGGAGAACCGAGCAGCCCAAGCATCGGGCCCGGGCAGGCCGAGGGTGTGCCGGCCGTCCCCACCTCGTCCGTCTTGAGGCGCGTTCCACCACCCGGCCGTACCTCCTAAGAGTGGGGGGGCTTGGGATGACTCCGGAAAGGGCGCCGCACGAGCGCCGCAAATCCCGCAGAACGCGTCCGAGCGAGACAATACGTGGCCTCGTTCGCAGCAGATGTCATAATCGGGAGACGACACGCCAAACCCCCTCCGAGCGTGGACCCCCCGCAATGTGTCCCGAAATTCTGGGGCTTGCAACCTCGTTGCCCCGAAGGTGTGAACCTCACAACATTCCCTTTTGACAGCGGGGTCAAGCTAGCACCCACCAGTTGCTCGGCTTCTTGCGCAGTATCGCGACGTCGCCCTGACGTTAAGGATGGCTTCGGCGCACGATCTTTGAGCAGCAGGGCCGGCCCTCGTGGAACGTCAGGCCAGAAAGCCGACACGTAGCCTGGTCACCGACCACCCAGCGTGGACGGAGGAACGCGTCTCATCGATCGCTGCCTCGTTCCGTACGTACTGCTCGTCCTCGAATGCAGCGTCCTCCTTGCCCTCCGGGCGCCCCCGGTCGGGCTGATCTTCAGTCCAACGGGTGAACATCGGACCCTGGTGCAGCGTTTGCCCAACTGGCCACGATGAAGCATGTACTTGAACTGGTGCGCCACCTGGGGGGGACAGATGGCAAGTAAGTGCGAACGATGCTTCAAGGTGCTGAACACATGCCAGGCGTGCAAAGGCAGAGGTCAGACTTCTTGGTCTACGTGTCCAAAGTGCCGCAATACTGGTCTGGTGTGTGCAACACACGAGGGCTTCTGGAAACTCTCGTAGAGCGGCCGACCGCTCTGCCCGTGACGCCCTCAGAACGTCGCCCGGGTAGAAACCTAGCGAAAGATTTCAATAGGTATTGCAGGAAGCGGAGTCCCAACGGTGTCTACAACTTGGTCAGAGCTGCGTGTCTACCTTGAGAACAACTACGTGATCGCCGGGGTGTCCCCGTACGGTCAGCTTGTCATCAAGTTCGACTTTCCTGACGGACGCCACCAAATGGTGATGGTCTCGCAAGCGACTCGACAGAGTACTGGCGAGGAGTGGGTTCAAATTGAATCGGTCGTAGCTCACGCCAGCGATGTCAATCTACACAAACTTCTAGACTACGTTAAGCACCAGCTGATTGGTGGACTCGCCAAGAACGAAGACTACGTGACAGTGAGGCATTCGATGCGTCTTCTTGACATGAGGCCGGCGGAAATCAACGTCCCCCTCTACCTTCTGGTCAATACGGCCGACTACCTCGAGTCGACGAACGGGCAGCCAGACCGCTTCTAACGACGTCAACGAAGGTCTGCAAATAGTCCGCGAGCTCTTCCCGGGCTCCTTAGCTTCGGCGGCTGCACCAGAACTCGGACGCCGAAGAGGGCGAGTCGAAGTGGTCTGCCATCAAACTGCTAGGGCCAGACCACCACCAGACTGGGCTCCTTCCCCTGCCGCGATAATCGGAGTTATCGCGCTGTTAGCGGACTTGACGCTGTGGTCCTAGCGTCATCGATGTGCGCTCGGGGCGGCGTGGACGGCTGTGGCGATCTGTTGGTAGCCGGTGCATCGGCAGAGGTTGCCGTCGAGTTCGGCGGACAGGTCCGCTGGGACGGGGTCGCGCCGGAGGGCGGCGACGGTGCACAGCACGTGCCCGGCCAGGCAGAACCCGCACTGGAAGGCGCCGGCGTCGAGGAACTCCTCCTGCACGGGGTGGAGGGCCCCGTCGTCGCCCTCGAGGCCTTCGAGGGTCTCGACGACGCGTCCCCCGATCCGGCCGACGGGCACGAGGCAGGACTTGAGCGGCGTGCCGTCGACGAGGACCGTGCAGGCGCCGCAGTCGCCGTTGCGGCAGCCGAGGTGGGTGCTGTAGAGGGACAGGTCCTGGCGGAGCACGTCGACCAGTGCACGGCCACCGTCCACGGCCAAGGTCAGCTGCACTCCGTCGACGGTCGTGGTCACCGAGGTGATGGCGTCGGTCGTGGTGCTCATGCGGGGTCTCCGTTCAGGGCTCGGGAGAGGGCGCGGGCTGCGACGGCCCCGGCGACGCGGCGGCGGTAGGTGGCGTCGGCCTGTTCGTCGGTCCACCAGTCGGGGTCGGCGGCCTCGACGAGGTCGCGCAGTCCGGTGCGGGCCGAGGGGTCGGCGTCCGCGGCGCGGACGGCGAGGTCGGGCGGGACGTCGACCGTCACCGGAACGGCGGCGACTGCGCCCAAGGAGACGCTGACCGCGCTGATCGAGCCGTTGCCCGTGTGGGCGAGGAACGCGGAGGCGGTGGCGACTGGCCAGCCACTGCCCCCGTGCTTGAGCTTGGCGTAACCCCAGGACCCGGAGATGTCGGGGACCTCGACGGCGACGAGGAGTTCCCCCTTCTTGAGCGCGGTGGCGAACGGACCGCGGAAGAACTCGCGGGCGGCCAGCCGACGTTCGCGGGAGGCGTCGGCGAGCACGAGGTCCGCGTCGAGGGCGACGAGCGCGCCGGGCACGTCGGAGGAGGGGTTGGCGTAGCAGGCCGACCCGCCGACGGTGCCCTGGTTGCGGATCTGTGGGCCGCCGGTGATGCCGGCCGCGAGGATCCGCAGCAACATCGGGGTCTGCGGTGAGCGCGCGAGCGCGCCGTAGGTCACGGCGGCTCCGAGCGTCGTCACGCCGTGGCCTTCGGTGGTGATGCGGTCGATGCCCGGGAGCCGGGCGAGGTCGACCAGGCGACGCGGGGTGGGCACGTCACGGGCGAGCCGCGGGTAGACCAGGGTGCCGCCGCCGATGACGGTGGTGGGTCCGCCGTCGGCGAGGAGGTCGAGGGCGGCCCTGCGCGTGGTCGGGGCGAAGTACCCGGTCCGCTCGGTGGTGGTCGTCGGTGCGGTCACGGTGCCACCTCGAGGAGGGCGGAGAGGTCGGTGACGCCGTCGAGGACGGCGAGCACGCGGGCCGGGGTCAGCGGGGTCCTGGTCGGGTGGCCCGCGGCGCCGAGGGCATCGCGGACAGCGCCGGCGATCGCGGCGGCCGACCCACCGACACCACCCTCGCCCGCGCCCTTGGTGCCGAGCTCGGTGAACGGGGAGGGCGAGACCAGGTGGGCGCTCGCGATTCGCGGGATGTCCGGGTGGCGAGGGAGGAGGTAGCGCTTGAAGTCCGAGCTGGTGGGGGTGCCGTCGGGATCGAAGCCCTCCTCCTCGTAGAGGGCGATCCCGACGCCCATCGCGACGGCACCGTGCAGCTGGGCGTCGACGAGTTTCTGGTTGATGACGGTGCCGCAGTCGTGGACGGCAGCGAGGCGCTCGATGCGGACGCTGCCGGTCTCGACGTCGACGAGCACCGCTGCGACGTGCACCGAGTAGGAGTACGTCGGGTACTGCTGCAGGCGACCGTCCTGGTCGGGGATGGACTGGAGATTCTGCGGTCCGTAGGTGCGGGTGCTCTCGAGCTGCAGGCCTTCGACACCGGGCAGCGCGTCCCCGAGGGTGCGCACACCGGCGATCAGCGGGCCGACGGGGATGGCGCGTCCGGAGTCGTCGTCGACCCGGAAGAGGCCGTCGGCAGCGCGGATCGTCTGCACGTCCGCACCGAGCAGGGCGGCGGCGCTGCGATCGAGACCGGCGCGGAGGTCTCGCGCGGCGAGCCAGGCGGCGGTGCCGCCGGTCATGACGGCGCGGCTGGAGAAGCTCCCGGAGCCGAAGGGCGTGCGGTCCGTGTCGCCCTGCACCACCCGCACCGACGAGACGGGGAGACCCAGAGCGCCGGCGACGAGCTGGGCGATCGCGGTCTCGCTCCCGGTGCCGGGGCTGGTGACCCCGGTGAGGACGGTGGCGTGACCGGAGGTGTCGAGTCGGACGGTGGCGGTCTCGAAGCCGCGGGAAAGGCTGCCGGCGTAGTCGATGCCTTCCGGGGTGAGTTCGAAGCCGACGCCGATCCCGAGGCGTTCCGTTCCCGCGGTGGAGCTGCTCTGCCGAGCGCGCAGGTCGTCGTAGTGGGCGAGGTCGAGGACCATGTCGAGGGCCCGGTGGTAGTCCCCGGAGTCGATCGTCATGGTCGAGGTGCGGCGCGGGAGCTGCTCGCCACGCAGGAGATTGCGTCGGCGGACCTCCACCGGGTCCAGGCCCGTCGCGGCCGCGACGTGGTCCATCACGGATTCGGTGACCAGGCAGGTGGCTTCCTTGCCGAAGCCGCGAGCTCCGTTCCACGGGCCTTTGTTGGTCATCACCGCACGCCAGCGGACCTCGAGGTCGGTGACGTCGTAGCCGCTGGGGAAGGTCGCCGCGGCGACGGCGGGCATGACGGGACCGGGGGTCGCGCAGAGGGCACCGATGTCGGCGTCGAGGTCGACCGACAGGGCGAGCACGCGTCCCGTCGGGTCGTACCCGGCCCGGTAGCGGGCCCGGTAGTCGCGGGCGCCGATCAGCAGGGCCTCGGCGCGGGTCTCGACCCACCGCACCGGGCGGTGCAGCCGCAGGGCCATCAGGCAGGTGAGGGGCTCCTCGGGCAGGCCCGGGAACTTGAACCCGAAGCCTCCGCCGAGGGGCGGGGCCACGACCCGGATGTCGGACTCGGGCAGACCGAGCTGACGGGCGAGGTCCGCGCGCAGGCCGTGCGGCTGCTGGGTCGCCGCCCGGACGACGAGCCGTCCCTCGTCGTCGACGCGGGCGATGCACCCCCGGGGCTCCAGCGGGACCGCGCTCCCCCGGCCCAGCGCGACCTCACCCTCCACGACGTTCGGGGCCGCTGCCAACACCGTCGCCTCGTCACCCTCGGAGACGACACCGGACATCACGACGTTGCCGGGCAGGGCCGGGTGCTGGGCTGGGGCGCCGGGCGCGGTGGCCGCCTCCACGTCGAGCAGCGGTGGCAGCGGCTCCGCGTCCACCACGACGAGCGCCGCGCCGCGGCGCGCCGCCTCCTCGGTGTCGGCGACCACGAGCGCTACCGGCTCCCCCGCGTACCGAATCCGTTGGACCGGGAGGCACGGCAGCGTCAGGGGGCCGGCCGCGCCGGTCAGGTCCTCGGGGAGCAGGCACACCAGGTCCCCGACGAGCCCGGACGCTGTGACGCCGGAGAGCACCGCCCGCACCCCGGGCTCGGCCAGCGCCGCGTCGGCCCGGACCTCGCGGATCGAGGCGTGGGCATGGACGCTGCGCACGAACACCAGGTGTAGGCAGCCCTCGGGCTGCTCGTCGTCGAGGTAGCGGACCCGCCCCCGTACGTATCGGTCCCCGTCGAGGCGCCGCACCGCACCACCGCCAGCATCCATCGCTGCTCCCTGTCCGAATCGAAGTGAGCACTCACTTCGATGACGGGTATGGTGGGCGTCACCCTGGCCGGTGTCAACGAAGGGCGGCCGATGACCATCCGCACCCGCATCCTGGCCGCGACCTCCGAGCTGATCCGCAGCGAAGGGTTCAGCGCGGTCACGACGAAAAAGATCGCCGCAGAGGCCGGCTGCGCCGAGGGCAGCATCTTCCGCATCTTCGGCGACAAGGGCGGGTTGCTCGCGGCCGTGCTCTCCTTCGGCCTAGCCGAGACCGGCACGCTCTACGAGGTCGTCGACAGGGCGAAGGAGACGTCCGATCCGGGGGATGCCCTGCGGGCCGTCACCGCGGCGCTGCGCGACTTCTACCGGGCCAGCTACCCGCTCATCGGGTCGGCTCTGGCCGACCGGGCGCTGTTCGACCGGTACTCGACCGCCCATCGCGAGGCGGGCACGGGACCGCAGCAGGCCTGGCAGCTCGTCCACGACGTGCTGGTATCGCACCGCGACGCGGGACGCATCGACGAGGGCGCAGACCTCGCGACGTGCGCGCTGCTCGTCGCGGGGGCCTGCCAGAACGCAGCCTGGGTCGAACTCGTGTCCGGCCCCACTGCACTGCCCCACGGCGGCGCCACGGTGACCGACGACCTCGTCGGGACGCTGCTGCCCGTCCTGGTCCCGAGGAGGAACCCGTGAGCACCTCGCAGGTCGACACCGACCCCGCGAACGCGACCGTCACCGAGGTCGCCGACGGCGTCTTCGCCTACGTCCAGCCCAACGGCAGCTGGATGATCAACAACACCGGGTTCCTCGTCGCTCGCGACGGCGTGTCCGCGATCGACGCCTGCTCCACCGAGCGCCGCACCCGCGCCTTCCACGACACCATCGCCGGGGTCAGCAGCGCACCGGTGCGCACCCTGGTCAACACCCACCACCACCCCGACCACACGGCCGGGAACGGGCTCTTCCCCGGCGCGGCGATCGTCGCCCACGAGAACGCCCGCGCCGAGATGCGGACGCTGGGCCTGCCCCACAACTCCGGGGTGTGGACCGACGTCGACTACGGCGACCTGGACCTGACGCTCCCGTTCCTGACCTTCGCCGAGCGGATGACGCTGTGGGCCGACGACCTGCGCGCCGAGCTCCTCTACTGCGGCGGCCCCGCCCACACCACCAACGACGTCGTCGTCTGGCTGCCCGAGCAGTCAGTGCTCTTCGCCGGCGACCTGCTCTTCCACGGCGGCACACCGTTCCTGCTCTCCGGCTCCGTGCTCGGCGCCATCGAGGTCCTCGAAGGCTTCGTCAAGCCGCTCGGAGCCCGGACGATCCTTCCCGGCCACGGGCCGGTCGGCGGACCGGAGATGATCGACGAGGTGCTGGGCTACCTACGCTTCGTCCGCGACATCGCAAGCGACGGTCACGCCGCCGGAGTCCCCCCGCTGGAACTCGCCCGCGGTACCGACCTGGGGCCGTACGCGGCCTGGACGGACCCGGAGCGCATCGTCGGGAACCTGCATCGCGCCTACGCCGACCTGAGCGTGCCCGTGGCCGGTCGCGGCGGTCCGATCGACTTCCCGAGCGCCCTGGCGGACATGGTCGCCTACAACGGCGGCCGACCATTGACCTGCCTGGCCTGAGGAGAACGACGTGAAGCTCGCGACCTTCGAGTACGAGGGCGCCATCCACTGCGGGGTGGTGGACGACAACGGCCTTCACGCGCTGCCGGTCGGCACCTCCGTGGCCGGCCTGCTCGCCGACGGCGAGGAGGGCCTGCGCCGCGCCGGTGGCGCCGCGAGCGCCGACAGCATCCCTCTCGACCAGGTCCGGCTCCTCCCTCCCCTGGAGCCCCCGACGGTGCGGGACTTCGTCGCGTTCGAGGAGCACGTCGAAGGCGTGCGAAGGTCGGTCTCCAAGGAGGCCGGGGTGCCCGAGGCCTGGTACGACGCGCCGACGTTCTACTTCAGCAACCCCTACGCCATGGTCGGAGCGCACGACGACGTCCCGGTCCCACCGGGTTCTCAGGTGCTCGACTTCGAACTCGAGGTCGCCGCGGTCATCGGACGTGAGGGCCGCGACCTCTCCCCCGAGCAGGCCCGTGACCACATCGTCGGCTACACGATCTTCAACGACTGGTCCGCCCGGGACCTCCAGTCCCACGAGATGCAGGTGGGTCTCGGTCCCGCCAAGGGCAAGGACACCGCGACGACCCTCGGCCCGTGGCTCGTGACCGCCGACGAGCTCGAGCCCCGTCGCGACTCCGACGGCTTCCTCTCCCTCGCTCTCACCGCCGCGGTCAACGGGCGGGTGGTCGGCGAAGACCTGCTGTCCAACATGGGCTGGCACTTCGAGGACCTCGTCGCCTACGCCTCCCGCGGCACCGTCGTCCGCCCCGGAGACGTCCTCGGCTCCGGGACCTGCGGCAACGGCGGCTGCCTCGGCGAACTGTGGGGGCGAGGCACGACGCGGCAAGACCTGCCCCCACTGGTCCCCGGCGACGTCGTCACCCTCACCGTAGAAGGCCTCGGCCAGGTGTCCAACAGAATCGTGGCCGGGGCCGACCCCGTCGAGATCCCCCGAGCCCAGCCACGCCCACGAACGCGGCCAACGCCCGCCCCCGACCTCTGAGACCGGCGACCTCATCGGAATGATGAGATTACCAAATGCCGCGATAAACGGCGTTATCGCGGCACCGGGTCCGCTCGAAGTTCGCCAGCGCTCCAGCCCGGTCGAGTACGGCGACAGCGCGGCCCCTCGTTCTCAAAGCCAGCCGAAGCCGTTCCAGCCGGTCCGAGCCGCCGCCCTCGCCTGGGCGTGTGGCTCGCTCTCGTCGGTCCGAACGACCTCACGGATACTGCCGTTGTTGTACAACTGTTGTCAGGCAACTCCGTATTAGCTCCAGCCGCGAGCGACCGCCCGCACGCTGAGGCCGCGACCCTGCTAGCGAAATACCCGCCAGGTCCTGATCGTCCGCATACCCGCGAAGGCTGCCCGTCGCGGCCACCGATGTCCACCGCAGGCGTGTGCGACAAGGTCGTCGCGCAGTACCTGACCGCCGCCACCAGGCACGCGTTCCGACCTGCGGTGATGCTGCTGCTGCGGCGCTTGACCGGCTCCGCATTCCGTGGTGGTTCCGCATCCCGCGCTGGGCAGCTTGCACCGAGCCGCTGCTGGCACCAACGAGCACGGGCAGCCGGAACGTCGTCGGCGGTGAGCTACTCCGCTGCGTCGGCGCGGTCATGAGGCTTCCGCTGCTCGCCGTACCACCTGTAAGCGCCGAGCGAGAACAGAACCGCGAGGAAGGTGCAGCTAATCGCTGCGGCCCACTGCAGCCAAGCATCCGTCCTGATACCAGTTCCGGCGACCAGCTGGTACCACCGGACAACAGCCAGCACGACGAATACCGCGCCGAGCGCGGCCCTCATTCGCCAGCCGTCGAGACCACCCACGAGCTAGAAGTTACGGCGGGACGGCCGGCTCGCACCGTCGTCCGAGGGCTAGGAACTCACCCGCCTCTTGTACTGAACACGAAAGACCGAGCCGAAAAGGCCAGTCAATACAAGGTTCAGAGCCCCGGAAGCCCACCCGATCGTGCCAGTTACCGGCGAGAGCGGACAAGACGCTAGTAGCACTCGCGATCAACGCGCAGATGGCAACGAACAGCCAGACTTGCCACGCCGCGAACCTCTCCACGCTGCCCAACGTACGGCGGCCGCATGCGGACGGCACTCCACCGCAGAGGCCGGCCTCGGGGTCTCTCGCTCGGCGGCGCGGGCTCTGCCCTGCCGGGCCAGTCGCATAGATGCAAGCGCCCTTCTTCGTGCGAGCGTGCCTGCGATCGGTTCCGGCGGGTACGAGGGTCAATCTGACGGATGTCGCGTCGCAGGGGCCGGCCATCTGCGGGCGATCCGCGATGTGGCCTGCGAGCTGCGCGAACGACTCGGCGCTGCTCGACGGTCCTACCGCTCGGTCCGGCCCCCTTCCCGCGCTTCCGTGGGGGAGAAGTGGGGAGACGATCTATCATGCAATCCCACTCGACCTCGTCTGTCGGCGTGATAAGTACTCCCGTCGAGCGGACTGACCTTGGCTACCGGAACGGGGCGCCGATTGCGTCTGCCTCGAAGTTAGCGTCCAGCAAAAGCCTCACCGCGCTAAGGCCTTGATATTCCCTCACTGCTCCAGATCCAGGCTTGTAGTACTCGAGCGAGAACACGCACTTTACGACATACACAAATAGATCTCGCTTACCGACTTCGATTGACACGCGGTGACATAGTGTCCAATCGTGTTCGAACCCGCCGTAGTCGAGCGTCAGGTGAAAGAACTCATTCTCGACACTCATGCGCCCCATCGAGCCAGAGATTAGAGGGCCTGCGATCCTGCCGTATGCGTGATGCGTCCTAATATTGTGCTCACTCAAGGAAAACACAACTGTCCAGGCGTGGAAATCGGACGGGCTGGCGATATATGATACAATTTTCGAGGAACTCGCTAGTCGACGCCATTCCCCATCTGCAACTATCGCATCGCCTTTAGCTTGCGCTGCACTAGAGGGCCCTGGCTTATGACGCAGCCGTTCGAGCAAGCTGAAGAGTTCGTGTTCGCTCCGAGAGTCAGAAACCTGCTGGTAAAGATCACGAACTAGAGCCAGCGTTGAAACAGCCAGTGCCAGCAATCCGATCCACTCCGCCTGTCCAGCTGGTCTCAATTGACCTAGCCACGCGCCAGGTAGCCCACGAGCCGCGAGCTTTCTGCCGGTGGCAACTTGATCGTCGCCTGCAGCACGCGACTCTGTAAGTGCGACGACGAGTCTCGACAGGTCGTCGGGCGTGAGATCGCCAATCATGGACCGCACTCCGGCCTGGATCAGGTTTGCATCTTGCGCATTGGCCGTTTCGACCTGGCACTTCAGGCAGAGTTCGATATCGGCGGAAGGAGCCTGGAAGAGACCCATGCATACGGAGCATGCCTCTAATGCCACTCGACCCTCCTCAACGTTCGACGAATTTGCCGAGCAGCCGCAAGTGCTCTTTAGAGCAAGGTTTTAAAGCCACTTGCGCCAGAAACATCAATCGCGACGACCACTTTGTCGAGCGTGGCTCACCGTCAGACTTAGTGATTGCCGGAACAAGTGACGAATCGTTGCAGCCGAACGATTAGGGAGTTCATGTGCGCATCCAGATTCTGCACACGCACCCGAATGGCTCGTCGAAGCGAGCTATCGTCCGACCGTCCGCGACGGTGGTCGACTGCCTAGCTCCAGCCACGCACGACCGCCCAGAGACTTATAGAACGGCCCTCACGACGGAGCGTAAGCCAGGTCCGAAGAGTTCTCACGGACGAACAGAATTCCTTGCCTCCGCGAGCCTGTCCATCGAACTCCTGTGCGATTTGCGACCTGCCGAACGTGCGGGTACGACGACTGGGCTAGATCTCTGCCAAGTACGTCCGTGTGCAGCGACCGTCTACTTCCCCCAGGCGGTCGAGTACGGCGACGTACTCCGCGCGGGCCTGGTCGATGGTGGTGCCGGTGGCGGAAGCGACCTGCGCCCAGCTCGCCCCATCGCGGCGCGCGGCTTCAACGGCCTGCCACTGCCATCGAGTGAGCAGTTCGACGAGCTCGTGGGAGTCTCGCAGCGCGTCGAGGGCGCTCGAGACCGGGACCACGACCCGACCTGCTCGGCGTGCGGATGTCGCGTCTTATCGACTGGCTGTCTGCCGGTGGTCCGCGATGTGGCCTCTGAGCTGCTTGAACGTCTCGCCGTCGCTCGGCGGTCCTACCGGTCGGCGAGGCCCATTTTCTGCTCTTCCGCGGGGGAAAAGTGGGGCGACGATCTTGCGCTGGTCTCAGCCTGGGATGACTGGAGTAGCATCTCAACGTCGGAGACGGTGCAGCAGGGCGATCACGAGTGCCCCCGCGACGAGCGCCAGCCCTCCCGAGTATGCGAGGAGCGCCCAACCCCTCGATTGGTGCGCTGCGACGAGCTGTACCAGCGCGACGACTGCAAGCAGGCTGGCGAGCACAAGGACCAGGCCGCACTGCAAGATCGCGCCGTTGAGGGCTCGCCTTCGCCTGTAGTGCTCGCGCCATGCACGCCGCTCGCTTCGAGCTTCGCGGCGGTCCTCATGCACGGCCAGCACGTTACGGCGTTGCCTTCAGTGCTTGAGCGCGTCTGCGTAGGGACCTCCGCCGGCTCTTACAACGATCTGGGCTCAATCCTCCGATGTCTTCCGTCGCAGGTTGCGCCAGGCCGTCACGCCGAGGATCGCACCCGAGAGCACGAGGACGGCGACACCAACGACGTTGGCGGTGAGAGGGCCGCTTGTCGCAACCACGGCGGTCACGACCGCAGCCGGGAGACAGGCCAGAACCACGGGCGCTGCGCCCGGCAGCGTCGCAGGCACGGTGAGCAGCCAGTGTCGTTGGCCGGAGCTGCGTTGGCGGCGTGCGAGGAACGGGACAAGGGCCATCAATGCACAGCCCAGTGTCGTGAGGCCGAGGCCAACCGCGAGCCACTGTTGCTTTTGCACCACGGGCCCTCTTTCATTTGGCTTGGTTCCGCCTGGGCCTTCTTCGGTGTGAACGGGCCTGCGGTCGGTTCCGGGGTCTCCCCCGCTGCTGTCGCATGGGCACTGACCTGCTGTTTTGTGTTCTTACGTCCAGCGCTCCGGAACCTGCTGCCGGGCCTCCTGCTGCCTCAATGCTGCATTGATCTTGGCGTGCTACTCGACGGTGGCGCGTCGCCGTCCGACGACCGACAGGTGGTCCCGCCTCCATCGAGACCCGCGAATCACAACCACGGCACCGAGCACGAGGGCAAAGGCGACAATGAGCAGGGTCCAGGGAAACCAGGAGCTGGACGTCGAGAGCAGCGCGAACCCGGCCAACGTCCATGGCAGCCGCTCGCTGTTGCGTACCCGCGCTCGCGCGTAGGTCTCTCCTGCGACCAGCAGACCGGGCGGCATGTGCTGCTGTTCCCGCACTGCCCTCTTGACGGCCCTCCGATCCGCGCGCGCGAGCGGTTTGAACGCGTCACACAGCTCCCAAAGCTCGGCTCCTCGGGTGTCCTGGGCGGGCAGGACGATCAGCAGCAGCCCGAAGACGAGACTCGCCGCGAGGATGGCGGTTTCGGGACACACGGAGCCGGCGAGAACCACCCGCAGGACAGCGAACGCGAGGGCAGCCCCGAGTCCCGTCCACTGCCAGCGCCGCGACGCGATGATCTTCCGGACCACCGCAGTGACACTAGCGGGACTCACAAGTCGCACAGTGCTGCGGCGGAACTGGGTCTGGGCGAGCGGCTACAGCACCTCGTAGTACCCGCTGACGTTGCGGCCGAGGACCTGCTCCTGGCAGCCGAGCACGGCCGCGTACTCCGCCCGCGCCTGCTCGACGGTGGTCCGGGTGGTCGCGGCGATCTGCTCCCAGCTCGCCCCCTCCCGGCGGACCGCGTGGACGGCCTGCAACTGCCACCCGGACAGCAGCTCGACGAGCTCGGCGGTGTCCCGCAGGGCGTCCAGGGCACTGACGGCGGGCCCCTCTGCCTCGTGCCCGGAGACATGGGTCGTGACCTGGTGGGCGTTCCACTGCTGCCAGGTGGCAAGGAGGGCGGCGAGGTTGGTCATGGGGGCCTCCAGTGGTGTGCCGTGTCGGCGGCGGGCGCTATGGGTGGGGCTGTCCCCGACTCCACCGCGCCTGCGGCCCGCTCGGCCGTCAGAGGCTCGCCAGCAAGGGAGGAAGCGAACGATCTTGAGCGGCCTCGACGTCGCTGAGCTGGTCCGCCCCGGTTGCCGGTCAAGATGGTTCGCGGCCCTTGCTGGGGAGGGACGGCCGGGCAAACCCGGCCGCCGCCAACACGGCAGCCCGGCGCAGCCGGTTCCTCGGGGTTCTGGGCCGCGTGGCCTTGAGCCGCCCCACGCCGCGTCACGGCCTCGTGGGAGCTGTCCCCGATGCTCGAGCTGGGCTCGTGGTCTTGGTGCTCGCCGTCGTGGCGCTGGCGGCTGCTGTTCACGACCCGGCTGGAGCGGCCGCGGGAGATGACCAGACCCTCGACTGTGAGCTGCTGCATCGCCCGGGTCGCCGTGGCGACGGTGGTCTACCACTCCGCGGCGAGAGGCCCGGGTGCTTGGGAGCTGCTGCTCGTGGCGGTAGGTGCCGGACTCAATCTCGGTCGCAGATGCCGCGATAAATGGAGTTATCGCGGTATCGCCTGTTTGAGTGTCGCGCTACCCGCATCTGTTCCCGCGCGAAGAATCGCCTAATGGCGATTAGGGTCAGTCCTTCACCACTGCCTCCAGAACTTCAGCCATGCCAGCCGGTCGATAGGATGCCTCTGCCATCTTGTCCAACACTAAATTGCGGAACACTACATAAGATATCCCTTCAAGGTGTTGATCGACTAAGCTGTTGAGTAGCCTTCGGCCAGGAAATTCCTTCTTCCAAGTGCCCGTATCCAGCGCCGCAATCAGGCTTTCGCGAAACTCAGCTTCCCTTTCCTCAAGCCCGCCGGTCGTGACTAGATCGTGGGCAGCGGCTGCAACCCTCTCAGCCGAACCCTTGATCGATGGAATCAGGTCAGATGCAGGCGTCCTAGTCGTCGGATTTGCACCGACCCTAATACTTGACACCAACCGATCATTGACCTCGCCCTGTAGAAATTCGAGAACCAAGCGTTCAACAAGGTCTTTTGCGCTCGACAAAAGCCATCCCTCGATATCCTGCTCTGACGGAGTTTTCGTAGTGCCCCGGACAGCGAGGATCGCCTTTCGAAGATAGGACGGATCCAATAGGTAGTTTTCGATATGGTAACTATCCCATTTCATCACGTTGTCCCCGGCAGCTGACTCAAGCGAAGAATGGTCGCGATCGGTAATAGCGTAGAAGCGGTCGGCTAGTCCCGCGTCCTCCGCTGCCTGCGACAGCACGGCATAGAGGTCGCGTACACGACTCTTGTTTCCTCCAGAGACAAGGTTTACCCGCTTCTCGAATTCAGGGAAGAGGCGGCCAATGATCTCTACATCGACAGCTGAGTCCGGGTCACCTTCGACAATAACTACCTTGCCGCGAGGGCGGTAAGCAGCAAGATCTCCAACGATATCGACAACGGCCCTCTCCATTTCGTCGTTTGCCGAAATCGCGATTGCCTGAGAGTCTGGAGCGTCTGGTCCAGCGGCGGAGGCCATGTGAAAGACGGAATAGGTCTGCCTACCAACTGCCTGTCGCAACAGGGCGTCTGAATGAGTGACCAGCCATAGCTGGTTCCCCAGTTCACTGCCTAGGTATTTATGGTAAAAATCAGGCATGCCTTGGAGCAATCTCGGGTTTAAGTGAAGCTCCGGTTCGTCGATCAGCAGCACCGAGCTGTGAGGCGCGGAGTTGCGTAGGCGTAGGTAGCCGTAAACCAATTCTTTCTCGCCAGAACTAAGCTCGTCGATATCATGAGCGGGTTTCCCGTCGATCCATACCGGGAAATCAACTAAACCTGCTGGACTTGCGCGAGGACCGTGATACGACTTATCTGGAAAAAATTGCTCGAAGAGAGCCGTCAGGGTCTCGTTTAGGTCGGGAAAACGACCGGCTACGCCCGATTTCTGCGCTATCGTTTCTCTAACATAATGCGCGGCTAACTCAGACTTCACGTTCTTGTACTTCTCACGCCAGTTGTACAGCGACTGCGTACGGCGCTGTTCAGTCACCGCGTCGAGATTGAGGTTCACGCCTCCCACTGCTTCTCGTTCGTAGATGCGAGAAGCGCTGTGGTACTCCAACACGCCTAGAGCGCCTGGCTCGTAATTCTCAAACACCATCTGAATTGGTAAGCACTCATGGATGAGCGGATGCCCAAGCGGGTTGACCTCAATTCTCAACTTGAAGCTGGGCGCACTCAGCTCCGCTTTCAACTGCTCGGCCCGCTCTGCCGCTCTGTTGGCGACAGCGTCGCCATGGATTTGTAACAAGGGAATAGTTGAGAGGTGGAATCCGACCCCGCGTACATCAACGTTCGCGATCTCACGCCACACCAGGGGTACAACAACCTGTGTCGCTCGATCGTGCAAGAAGCGCACTTCGCGCTCTGACAGCTCCATTGCTGCCTCGATAACCATAGAGCGGTTGGAATCCCGCAACAGGCCCGATAACTCGCCCGGCGTGTTCGGGTTAATGCCGAATTCGCCGAGCCACATCTGATACTCGTTAGCCTGATATCCGCCGTAAAGAGATTTGAGTAGTCGCATTGCGTCGAGAATGCACGACTTTCCACACCCATTGGGCCCCGCTACAAGAACAAGGTCCTGTAAGTCGTCGAGGTTTAGGCTTCTGATGCCTCTAAAGTTCTCCACGCGAAAACTCGTAAAACGCAAGTGTGACCCCACCTTGAACGAAACTTGTTCAGTCGGATGCAGCGTACAAGCACCGCAGGCGCCTGCCTGCGCACGAGTCTCTGGGGCAAACCCCTGAGACGGTCGGGGGGCGAGCTCACGTCCGTTCGTCCCGCGACGTGCGTCCGACAAGGACATGCCATCGATATGCGGCGTTATCGCGGCATTCGGACACCGCTCACTCCTCAGCGAGCCTCCCTGGCGAGGCCGTGGGACGACGATCAAGCTGCCTGGCCGGGCGGGCCCCGGCGAAGCCGCACACCCCCGCGGGTGGGTCACCCTGCTCAGCGGCTCGCGTTCCGTCCTCCGAGCCCGTCCGATAACCTTGGACCATGAGCGAGGCGTTCGAGATCTCCGCGGACGACGCCGAGGGCGTCGCCGAGGGGATCCGGCGTGCCGCGACGGGCTCGGTCGTTCATCTCGTCCGCGACGGGCGCCCCATCGCAGACATCGTCCCCGCCAACTCCGCTGCGGCCCCGGTCCCATCGGAGGGCGCCGAGCTCGACAGCGCCGAGATGGCGGCGCGCGAGCAGCGGGCGGCCGAACGACCCGCCGCATGCGTGGCCGCCAGCGAGTACCACGCCGCACGCTTCGGAGCTCCCACCCTCGAGCACTACCGCGCGGTGTACGCCCAGGCCGGCGCCTCCTGGCCAGGCGAAGCCTTCGTCCGGCGCCACTACCCCGTAGCGGACGCCTCCTGAGCGCACTGCCACCCACCGACGAGCCGCCCCCGCTGCTCGCCGGCGGCAAGGTTCTCGACGCGAGCGCGCTCGCATCGTGGGCGCGCGGCGGACTGGCCATGGCCAGCTGGTCGACCATCGCCTCCGAGCTCGGGGTGACCCTGCTCGTCCCCTCCGCCGTGGTCTCCGAGGCACTTCTCGCCCTGCCCGACCACGGCACCGACATCGACGTCTTGCTAGCCCAGCCCACGGTCCTCGTGCTCGATGAGCCCTCTGCAGCCGTTCACGCAGCTATCGACGCCGCTCGGGAACGTCACGGCCTCTTCGACCCGGTCGCTTCCTGGGTCTCGGCGATCTGCCACGAACGCGGGTGGCCCGCGATATCCAGCGACCCAGACCGGCTACGTCGCGTGCACCCCGACCTAGAAGTCGATCTCCTCTAACCCGCCGACCGCAGCCGCTGCGCCGTGTCGGTCCCGAGGTCGGCATCCTGCCGATGTACCGGCGTTCGCTCGGCTTCGTAGCCTTAACTCAAGGGCGCGTTGGCCGCAATTATCGCGGCATCGACGCAGGTCAGAGGGCCCGGTCGCTGCGTTGACAGATCTCGGTCCTAGCGTCGAGCCTCGTGAGCACCACAGGCCACAGCAGCCACGAGCACGCCGCCGATGACGGCCGGCGGTTACTGGCTCGGGTCCCGAACCAGCGCGCGGCGCCGCCGTCGGAGCTGCTCGGAGGTCTCGCCGAGGAGTACCTGCCCGCCGCGCTGTGGACCGACGCGACGGTCCGGCTGCTCGTGAGCGGCTGGCTGTCCAAATTCCGATCACCGAGAACACGCCGCGCCTACGCCGGCGACCTGCTGATCTGGCAGCGATGGTGCGCCGCACGGGGAGTCGATCCCCTGCGCGCGCGCCGGGTGCAGGTCGATCTCTACCTCGCCGACCTCCTCGACGGCGGCGCCGCTCCCACCTCCGCAGGGCGACGGCTCTCGGCGCTGTCCTCGTTCTACCGCTTCCTGCTCGACCAAGACGACCTCGACATCACCCGCACCAATCCCGCGGCCGCAGTCCGCCGCCCCGCCGTCGACGCCCAGCACTCCCCCACCCTCGGGCTCACCCGCGAAGAGGCCGTCGCCCTGCTCGACACCGTCGACCGCGACCGCGGTCCCCAGCGGCGCCGGAACGCAGCGGTCCTCCGTCTGCTCCTACACAACGCACTTCGCGTCGATGAGCTCCTCGGAGCTGACCTGACTGACCTTGGACGCCATCCCGGCCGCGAGGACGTGCACGACACCCTGACCATCCGACGCAAGGGCGGCCGACGCGCCCGCATCGCCCTCGCCGAGGCCACCGTCGAGGCGCTGCTGCACTACCTCGAGCACCGAGCCGCTGCCGCCGGCTGCGGTCGACACGAACTCACCGGCCCCCTATTCGCCTCCCGCACCGGGCGGCGGCTCACCCCGAAGGCGGCTTGGGTGCTCGTGCGGCGCACCGCTCGGGATGCCGGAATCGCGTCGTGGGCCAAGCTCTCCCCTCACTCGCTGCGCCACACCGCGATCACCCTCGCGCTCGACGCCGGCGCACCGCTGCGCGACGTGCAGGACTTCGCCGGCCACCGCGATGCCCGCACCACCCGTCGCTACGACCGTGCGCGCGAGGACCTTGACCGCTCCCCCACCTACGCGCTGTCCGAGTGGCTCGCTAGAAGGCCATCATACGTTCCGGAGTCGTCATGAAGCGGGTCCACAACCAGTCGACGCTGGCGAGGTAGACGGGAGCCACGCGGCGGCGCGCTCGCCACTGGATGCCGCGATATTTGGAGTTATCGCGTCATCGTGATTGCGTCGCGCGCCGACCGGCCCCTGATCGTCCTCGATGCCCCTTGGACCTACTGCCGCAGCACGGTCGACTGCAGGGCTGCGGCCCGAGCCGGAGCCCTGTTACCTTTTCGATCAAGCCCGGTGAGGCTTGCAGACCGCCGCCCACGGCATGGCTGAGCGCCCCTGTCGACGATGCTGGGGGGGTGTTGTCACCGTGGCCGGAGGGCGCCAACAACCGCTGATAGAGACCTGACCCGCTCGCGAAGTCTGTCCGTAACATGGCTGCCGGCGGGGGTGTCCAGGTCAGCCTGCCGCGACGAGCAAGGAGCCGCGGTTGAGCAACCCCGCCCCGCCTCGGTACCGCTCGCGGTGTTCTGCGGGCTGGACGTCGGCAAGTCCGAGCACCATGCCTGCGCCCTCGACGCGACCGGCCAGCGGCTCTACGACAAGGCGCCGCCAAACGACGAAGCTGCACTCCGCGCGGTGTTCGGCCGTCTCGCCGAGCACGGCCGGGAGCTGGTCGTGGTCGACCAACCCACGGTCGCGATCGCTACCAGCGGCGTCGTCCTCTGGCGCTATCGTCCGCGAACAGATCACCGAGCGCGAGGAGCATCGCCACTCCGCACCAGCCAACGACACCCAAGGCGATTAAGGCGCCGATACTGACGAGCCAACCCGATCCTTCAGAAATGGGGTGATGTAAAGCGTAGTCCGCGTAGCAAATATATATCAGGGCTGCCGCGACGCTCGCGCCCCGGACGAGAACCTGCAGCACGCACCGCTTGCGCGAGGGCAGGGGAAGTGTGCCGCCTGGGTGCGATAGTCCTCGGTCATGAGACCGCGCCGGCCACGCACCGTGACACGTCCCGACCCATACCGGCGAGCTTCATGAACATGCAGCGTAGAGCACGAGTAGACACACGCAAGGAGGTCCGGCGGCGTGACGCCTGCCCCGGGCTTGGGCTGTTGAGCGTGGCCGTCGGCGCGGCTTTGTCCACCGAAGTCCGACCCGTACTGGGTGCCAGACGAGTCGCGTGCCTGGGCTCTGCGTCGGGAGTCTCGTAGTGACCTGGATCTGTGGTCGCCTTTATGGCGCGCCCATTCACGACCTCACGTCCGGCATCGAGCCCCACCTTCCGGCCTGCCCGCCAACGCAGGAATCTGACCCTCCACGTCGTCAGCATCCTCGATAGACTCGCCGCACTATCCGATGGACCCTGCCGCAAATTGCAGTTGTGGTTTGCCCTATGTTGTCGTAGACGGACGCCTCCCGCCAGTGGGGTATCCGATCCGGCAAATCGAGACCGGTCCCTCTACGGAACCGCGAGGAGCCGGATGAAAAGACCGAGAAAAACAAGGCAGACTAGTGACGCGAATGTGCCTATAGTTCCGAACACGATGTGATCACGTCTCGCCTGTCCGCCAACCTCTTTTCCGGTCTCGATCGCTTGGAGCCGGGCCTCGTCATCGGTCTCGTACACCACACCATCCAGGCGAGGCCGGCAACCGCCGCGCTTATCGGTCCGCCGAGCCACACGAACAACACAAACAGCATCCCGGCCGCCTCATGGCCCATCGTGCGGACGATAGCGAACAGGGACTGCCGTCGCAGCCACGGTTGAATAACATTTCCTTTATCCCAGCACCGGCTTGCCACGCGGGGTCGAGCCGGTCGAAGGAGCGCGCGCCCGGGTCGAAGACAGGAGGGGTGTGTGCCCGGCCCACGGGGGCCGGGCACACCCGGCGCACCAGCGCCGGCCCCTATGAGTGCGGGTGGTCCCCGATGACCCGGCCCACCACCCGCGGCTCGGTGTGGTCCTGCCCGGTCGAGTCGACGAGACACAAGCGAGAAGTGAGCGGAAGTAGCGCCTTGAGGTGCTCCAACATGCCGAGACAGTGATCCTTACCGCGGCATCTGCACCTTAATCGGCGTTCGACCGCTGATCCACTGAGAGTTTCGCGAGGCAGAAGACCGGAACACCTGGAATCGCTAGAAGTCCCGGACCTCACGCAATCTTCTCAGCCCGGAGCTGATCTCTGTTACATGGGTGATGCCCGCAGGCGTTCGGGCCAGCCCTTCGATGTCACCCTCAGGAGGATCTTGAACGTATTGACCCTTGATGACGCCCAAGAACTTCCAGCGATTAGACCCGGTAACCTGGAAAACGGCAGGACCCCCGGAGAATCCTGGGTTTGCTATGCAATCGACGAATACACTCTTTACGTCGTGCTCGAATTTCTGTCCCGCCAGAATTCCTTTCTTCACCAGCGGTAGTTCGAACCGGTCGGCCTCAGACCCGAGTTGCAGAGACAGTCCGTATGGGTGACCTAATAGAAAGACATCTTGAGAGAAGCCAGCGTCATCCATCCCTAATGGAAGGGAATCGTTCAGGAGTGCCCCGTGGTCCTCCGGAAAGTCGAAGACGGCGATATCGACCCCTGGAAGCGGCTGACTTAGCCGCACCAGCGGCTTGTAGCTCCATCCGCTTCCTGTGATGAATGGCGCGCGGAAGTTGAAGTACTCCTCTGGCTCTCCAGTCGTAAGATGGTCCGCCGTGATCAAGACTTGTCGGCCGTCCAGCCTCAGCAAGGTGCCAGTCCCGTTTCCCTTCGTGAACGCATCCTCGCCCTGGACCTGGAGGACGCATTGCCACACTTCCGCCGTGATCACGCACACATTCTACATACGCTGCACCGAGGGCTCTCTGCGCTCAACCCGGGACCTTCTTCGAGCCTCCGACGGCCCCTGGTCAAGGAATCTCCGGGGGCCCACGTCGCTCCTACCTACTAACGCACCGCCGAGGCGACCCAAGAGAGCAATCGGGTGTCTGGGCTCCGCTTACCGGTGTGCTGCAGTAGGTTCCGTCGCCTACGCCTCGCTCTGGCCCAGCCGTCAGCAATAGTGACGAGTCTCAGTGGCGGTTCATGCATGGATAACGGGGCTATCGCGACATCGACGCCAGCTAGGGAACTAGCGGTCATCATGCGCGAGCTCGGGTGTGTCCCTGTCCTGCAATAGTTCCCAAGCCCGCCGATCTTCGGGTCGACGAGACCCTTAGCTCGTGTGGCCGCCGGCTCGCTGGCCTACGTCGCGGGAAATCCCGCCTGCTGGAGCGCTCGCACTACGTCGTCACGAGACGGCGTGCACTCCTCGCAGGTTAGGAGGAGGGGGTCCGAGTCGTTCACCAAAATCTGCCCGTCCATCAGGATGTCTTCCTCGAGGACGACACTAAAGAAGGCGTCCTCGTTTTCGATCAGATCCGCGCAGCGATAACATTTGCGATCCACTTCGCCCCTCCGTTGCTCTGGCAGGTCTGCAGCTCCCGTAAACTCTTGTGGACGCGCACCGTCTCCGGGTGGGAGGTCCGGCAATACACGCCACGCGCGTGGTTCCGGTCGCCGCGCTGGGGCTTTCGGCTCCCGCTCCTCCACGGTTGGCTCGAAGACGTCGTGACCGAGGCCGGAGCCAGCCGAAGGAGCCCGACACATACTGAGCTTAGTCGTCCGCTCGTGCTTCCGTCAGCCGTCTCGATCCCGTCGGCCCACGGGCTCTCGGCCAACTCGCCGTCACCGCCTCCGGTTGGGATGCTGCGGGCCCGGTTCGGGAGTCCTAAGCAAACATCGTGATAACAGGCGATATCGCGGCCCGGGGCCTCGCCTCGCGCATCGCAAAGCAGGAATCGCGGGATGTGTTCGATTCAGACTGGATCTCAGCCAATACCACTAGCGCGATAATCGGAGTTATCGCGGCTTTGGGGCCTCCAGCACGGGGGACGTCATCGACCGGTAACCGCGGGCTGGCGGGCACCACCCGCTGAGCGTTGACTGTCGGTTTCTTCCGTGGCCGCAGGCGCCAAAGGGTCCGCCGCGTTCTCGAGGGGCGGGTGCGGCGCGCTGGTGGGCCAGAGTGGCGGCGTGGGCGAGGCGCGACGCGGGTACCGCGGGGCGCGCAGGCGCGAACAGCACGGCGCTGGTCCTGTCGAGGACGCGGAGAGCGGAGAGCTCATCGGTGCGCTGCGGGGGCATCACTGCCACTTCGAGCCGTGCCGCGCCTCCGACGCATTCGGTCGGCGCCACTGCGCGACGGGGACTATGCCTCACTGCTGGTCACCACGACATGTCCGACGCGTCAACCGGTGGCGGCGCGCGGTCGCGGCCCGCCCTGCCCCTGCGCCTCAGATCGGCACCCCTTTCGTTCTGCGCGGCACGCGGAGTCGGTGGCCGTGCCGCACCAGGCCGCCGTTGCTCGCTCGACAACCGCCCCGCCCGCCGCCGGGTACGTGCGTTGTCCTGGTCCGGAAGGACGGTCCGCTAGGCGACGACGTAGGAGTTCTTGCCGTGCCGCTTGGCGCTATACATCGCAGCGTCCGCCGCAGCGAGGAGCGCAGCCGCGGAGCGGGTCTGGTCGGCGGCCAGGGCCACACCCATGCTCGCCGTGACCGACACCGGCGCCGAAGGTCTCTCAAGCTCGTAGGGCGCGACCAGCGCCGCGAGCACCCGATCGGCGATGGCCGCGGCGTCCTGCGCTTGCGGCAGGGACGGAAGCAGCAACGCGAATTCGTCGCCGCCGAAGCGCGCCACGAGGTCGACCGGTCGCAGCGCCGCCGCCAGCCGTGACGCGGCCAGCCGCAGCAGCTCGTCGCCGGCAGGGTGGCCGAGACGATCGTTTACCTGCTTGAAGCCGTCGAGGTCGAGGAACACGACGCCGAGCAGGGCCCCGGGTTCGGCGCGTGCGACGGCGTCGTCGAGCTCGGCGAGGAAGCGGGCCCGGTTGGCGGCGCCGGTCAGCGGGTCGCGCAGGGCCAGGTCGCGCAGCTGCTCCGTTCGGGCGCGTCGGTCGGTGATGTCCTCGATGTGGCTGATCACGTGCAGCGGTGCGCCCTGCTCGTCGCGGGCCAGCGCCACCGAGAGGTGGATCCATACCGCGTGGCCTGCGGCGTGAAGGTAGCGCTTCTCCAGCACGTAGCTCTCGGCCTCACCTTTCAGCAGCCCACGGAACAGGGTGAGATCGGCCTCGAGATCGTCGGGGTGGGTGATGTCCTGGAACGTCCGCGCCAGCAAGTCGTCCTCGCCGTACCCCACGATCCGGCAGAACGCGGCGTTCACCTGCACCAGCCTGCCCGTCAAATCGACGAGCGCGATCCCGGTAGGCGCATTATCGAACGTCAGCCGGAACCGCTGCTCAGCCCGAACAAGGTCGCGCTGCGTGGCTCGGGTTCCGGTGACGTCGCGGTGCACCTCCACGGTGCCGATCGGGGTGCCGTCCTCGTCGCGCAGGACGGCGACGGTGCACTCGCTGGTCCCCGTCGTCCCGTCGGGACGGTGCAGGAGAAGATCGCCAGCCCAGGGCCCCCTGATGGCCGAGACCCCCTCTGGGGCCGGACCGGTCGCCAGTGTGCGGGCGCCGCGGCCGAGGAGCTCGCCGACGGGACGGCCGAATACCGTCGCCGCGGCCGGGTTGGCATCCACGACGACGCCGCGTTCGTCGGTCACGAGCACCGCGTCGCGGACCGCGGCGAACATCTGCGAGTGTCGGCGGCGGGCTGCCTCCGCTGCCCGTCGACGCGATATGTCGAGGATGAAGGCGTGGTAGGTGATGCGGGACCGGCCGCCGTCGGCGTTAGCTTCGTCGCCGTCGTCGATCGACCAGACGGTCAGCTCGATCGGCACCGACGACCCGTCCCGGCGCTGCGCCACGAGCTCCAGCGTGCGGTTGAGCCGCGGCCCGGTGCCGGTGTCGCGGTGGCGCCGTACCCCCGCCTGGTGCGCCTCCCGATGCACCTCGGGGACGATCAGTTCACCCAAGTCCCGCCCACGCACCTCGGCAACAGTCCACCCGAATATGCGTTCGGCCGCGGCGTTCCACTCCACCACCCGACCCTCGACGTCGATCTCGACATACCCGTTGATCGAGGACTCGATGATGCGCTGGCGACGGCGCTCCCCGGCTCGCGCACGCCGCCGGGCCCCGTCGAGCTCGCTGACGTCGAGGACCTGCGTGAACAGGTAGGTCGGCACCCCATCGGCGTCGCGCATGATCCGGGTGGCCACCCGGACCGGAATCTCCCACCCGTCAGCGTGCAGATAGCGCTTGTCGACCAGCACGGTCTGGGCGCCCCGCTCGACGGCGGCGTCGGTGCGGGCGTCGGCCTCCGGCGTGTCGTCCGGGTGGGTCAGGTCCTGGCGCGACATCGAGAGCAGTTGCTGTTCGTCTCGACCGACGAGCGCGCAGAACGCCGGGTTCACCCGCAGGTAGCGGCCGTCGAGGGCGGTCACCGCCATCCCGATGGCGGCATCGTCGAAGCCGGTGCGCAGGTGCTGGGCGGCGCCGCGCAGCACTGTCGTGTCGGTCCCCGCGTCCCCCAAGCACCCTCCCACTCCCGTGGTCCACCGCCCGCTGGTCATCCCGGTACATCCGTACCAGGACAACCCGCAGCCCGACCACCCGCGAGTGCGGAAGAGGGACCGCGGGGCCCGTCGACGGAGCATCGTTGAAACTGGACCGCCCCCGCATGTCCTCAACCGGACCGCCTGGGGGGTTTGGGTATCTCATCTCCGTCCTTGCTGCCGTCTCCGCTCTAGCTGAAGCAACGAGCCAAGATCGTCTGCGCGTCGGCGGTGTTGCCCCCGGGGTGGTCGGCTGGGTCGCGAGTCGGCGGCGATACTCGGCCCACGCGCGGACGACTACAGAAAGCGAACACGGTCGAGATCAACTTACCACTCGATGGGTCTAATCAAGGGACACGCTTGCACTAAGAGTAGTCAGATTGTGTACTGCCGACCGTGAGATACTCAGCGCGGCACCGCCGTCGCTCCCCACGCTCGACTCTGCTCACTCGTGTGCAGGGCGCGACGGCAGACGTCGTCGTAGCAGTCGCCTTCGCGTTGAGCTCGGTCCCGGGACTCTTCGTCCTCGTCCATGAGCTCGCGGGAACTCCGCTCGTCGGTCTCGCCCTACTGGTGCCGGGCGCCGCGGCCGTCGCTGGGGAGCGCCTGTCGCGGAGCACCGGGGGACCGGACATCCACGATCGACAGCTCGACCGGATCGTCGCCGCCTTCGCTGCCACGTCCGCGGTCGCGCTGATCGCCGTGGGAGCATCCGAGGCCCAGGTACTGGGCTCAGCGCTGGTTCTCGTGATTCCCCTTCTCGCGATCGGGTTCATCGCGCTGCTGTTCGGTACACGTCGGCTCTGGCAGCAGCGGGCGGTGCCGGCGCTGCTCCTCGCGGTCTGGCCGGTGCCTTGGATGGCGGCGCAGCGCCGGGTAGAGGTCTGGGTGGATCCCGCTTCGCTGACCGCGGTGCTGACCATCGCCATCGCCGTGTTCCTGGTCGTGCTGGGGGCCGCTCCTCGGTGTGTCGCGGCGTGGCGCGCATCGAGGCGTGTACCGCGCGTCACGCTCCCGCCGTCCGTGTCGTGCGTCCCTCTGACGCGTCGAGTGGCGCCCCTTCCCGGCCGGGTGACCGCGCCGGACGCCGAGACGGTGCCGATGGGGGCGGTGCCGCCCGGCAGGGACGCGCCCGCCGCGATCGTCGACTTCTCGCTGGCCGACGAGGACGCAGCGTGAACTCGACGATCGGGCAACGTCTGACCGACGCAGGAGGTCAGGGCCCGGACGAACAGCTGGCGCTCGCCGCCCATGGCTTCGCCGAGACCCACCCGGAGTTGTCAGCCCGTCCGCGCGGCCCACGTCGCTCCCGGCAGGTGGTCGTCGCCGCCGTCCTGCTCGTCGCGATCGGGTTGACCGTCTTGCGGCCCGGTCTCGTGCTCGCTGGGAGCCTCGGGATCTTCGTGCTGCTGCATTGTGCGACGACGTTGCACCGTCTCGAGCTGATCCGCCGAGCAGTCCATGACGACCCCACCTTGGCGGTCACCGACGTCGAAGCACGGGCGGTACCCGACGCCGAGCTGCCTCGCTACACGGTGCTCGTGCCGGCGTACAGGGAACCCGCCGTGATCGCCTCGGTGGTGGCGGGGATGTCCGCCCTCGACTATCCCCATGACCGGCTCGAGGTCCTCCTGCTGCTGGAGGCCGACGACGAGGAGACCATCGCTGCCGCGCGATCGGCCCTCGGCGGTGACCGAAGCGGCCCGACGCGGATCGTCGAGGTTCCGCCTGGCGAGCCGCGCACCAAACCGAAGGCGTGCAACTTGGGCCTGATCCGCTCCAGCGGCGAATTCGTGACAATCTTCGACGCCGAGGACCGGCCCGAGCCGCTGCAGCTGCGCCGGGCCGTCGTGGCGTTCCGGCGTGTCGGCGTGCGGGTGGCCTGCTTGCAGGCCCGATTGAGCTACCACAACGCCGAGCAGAACATCCTGACGCGCTGGTTCACCGTCGAGTACGACACCTGGTTCCGCTGGCTGCTTCCCGGCCTCATGGCCACCGGCGCGCCGATCCCGTTGGGCGGCACCTCCAACCACATTCGCCGCGACGCTCTGGTTGCCGTCGGTGCGTGGGATCCGTGGAACGTGACCGAGGACGCCGACCTCGGACTGCGGTTGGCGCGCTGCGGCTACCGGGTCGCGATGCTGGGCAGCACCACCGAGGAGGAGGCCAACTCCGACGCCATCAACTGGGTCAAGCAACGGTCGCGCTGGTACAAGGGCTACCTGCAGAGCTTCCTCGTGCATGCGCGCCACCCCGTGGCGCTAACCCGCCAGGTCGGCGTACGGGGCGTCGTCGGGATGGTGCTGTTCGTGGCGGCCACCCCGGTGCTGGCCGCGGTCAACCCGCTGTTCTGGGCGCTGACCGGGCTGTGGATCGTCGCGCATCCCTCGGCCGTCGCCGCGCTCTTCCCGCCCCTGGTCTACTACCCGGGACTCGCGGTGTGGATGCTCGGTGGGTTCGCCGCCGTCATCGCCGGAGTCGCCAACGTCCGGGCCGCCGGCAAGCCGCACCTGGCCGGCGCCGCGCTGATCTCGCCGCTCTACTGGGTTCTGATGTCGCTGGCGGCGATCAAGGCCGTGGTCCAGCTCGTCACCCAGCCGTCGTACTGGGAGAAGACCACGCACGGCCTGGACACGACCGACCGCGAGCTCGACGCCGACACCCCCGAACGGCCGGGGGCGATGGCATGACGATTCTTGCTGCCGGGACTCTCCCAGTGGCCCTGCCCCGCGGGCGACGCATCCGGGGCCTCCGCCCGCGACTGTCGAGCACGAGCGGCTGGTTCCTCGGCGCCCTCGCGATCTACGTGGCAATCGGCGCCGCACTCGTCCTCGTCCACGACGGCGTCATGGAGGACGCGCTCGCTCGGGTGTCCGCGGCGTCGTCGGTGTGGTCGTCGAGCGACCCTAAGTTGGCCGCGATCGGCTACGTCTGGACTCCGCTGCCCGTGCTGGTCATGGTGCCGTTCACACCGCTGCGGGCCGTGTGGCCGGAGCTGGTGTCGCGGGGCTACCTGGCGGCGCTGCTCTCCGCCGTCGCCATGGCCGCAGCCGTCGCGAGCACGTGGGGACTGCTCGGCGACCTGCGGGTCCGGCCCCTGCCACGCTCGGTGGTCACGGTCCTGTTCGCGCTCTCGCCGATGGTGGTGTTCTACGCGAGCAACGGGATGACCGAGGCGCTGCTGGTTGCGCTCCTGCTCGCGGCGGCGCGGGGGCTGCTGGACTGGGTCCGGTCCGGGAACCCGATCGCTCTGGTGGCCGCGGGCCTGTTCCTCGGGCTGGGGTACCTCGCCCGCTACGAGGCACTGGTGGCCGCCGCCGCCCTCGCGGTCCTGGTCGCCGTCATCAGTGCCATGCGGCCCGGGACCCTGCGGGGCCCGGCCCGCCGCCGCGACGCCGTCGTCGTCGACGTGCTGCTCGCGGCCGGGCCCACCGCGGTGGCCTTCATCCTCTGGGCGCTGATCAGCTGGCTGGTGGTGGGCTCCCCGTTCGAGCAGTTCACCTCGGCCTACGGCAACGCGGCGCTGCTCGCCGACGCCGGCACGCCTTCGGTGTCGATCGCGACGCCGGCCCGTCAGCTGAGCTGGCTCGCACCGGTACTCGCGCCGTTGCTCGTCCTCGCGGTCGTGGTCGCGCTGGTGCGCCGCGACCGGTGGCGCTCACTCGCGCTGGTCGCCGTGCCGGTCACGATGTTCGGATCGGTGCTCGCGTTCGAGTGGGCCACCTACCTCACCGGGAACCTGTTCGGATTCCTGCGCTATCAGATCACCGCGATCCCGCTGGTGGTCGTCCTGCTGGCACTCGTCTTGGCGCGCCGCGACCTCAAAAGAGGCAGATCCCGTCGGGTTGCCGATTTCCCGCGGGCCGTCGGAGGGGGCCTGCTGGCCGTGGCCGTCCTCGGCGCCGGCGCCGTGACCTCAGGGAGCGCGATGCTCGACGAGCCGGTGGATGCGACCCAGGAATACCACCGGGTGGCGCCGCTGGTCGCGAGTGCACTCGGGCACCCGGCGCCCTCGCCGTCCGCGCTGGGGATGTGGGCCTCTGACCGGGCAGTCGCCGCGCGCATCGACGCCATGCACCTCCCACGGGGCAGTGTCCTCGTCGACTCCGGGGCCGGCTTCGCCGTCGTCGCCGCGAGCCACCACCCCGACAGCTTCCTGATCACCTCCGACGACGGCTTCGACACCGCACTCGCCGACCCACCGGCACACGGCATCCGGGTCGTCCTGCGCAGCGAGAGCGGGGGCGTCGACGCCGTACGCACCCGGTGGAGCTCATTCGGCACACCGGCTGGCCCCGGGTGGGCCCACCCTGCCGGGGGCGTCGCCCCAGCCACACCCTTCTCCTCGGCGTGGTCCCTCTGGATCGTTGCCGCCACCCCATCACCCAGGTAGAGCGACGGCGGCTCACCATCACGGGTGAGCTTGACCCCGTAGACCGGACACCTGGGGTGTGGGGTCAGTGATCTTGGTCGGGGTTGGTGTGGCGGGCTTCGAAGTCGACCGGTGAGAGCATTCCGATGCTGGAATGGCGCCTGATCGGGTTGTACCAGCACTCTATCCACTCGAAGATCCCGGTGGCGCATGTTGTCATCGATCGACCAGCCCACGATTCGCCGTGAATACACGTCGAGCACCGCGGCGCAGTAGACCTTTCCTTCCCTGGTGTGGTGTTCGGTGATGTCGGTGACCCACAGCCGGTCCGGGCCGGCGGCGGTGAAGTCCCGGTCGACGAGGTCCGGGTAGGGGTCGGCGGCCGGGTCGCGTCGGGTGCAGCCGCGGGCGCGGCGCCGGTAGAGGCCCTGCAGCCCGGCCTCGCGCATCAGCCGGGCCACCCGCTTGCGGTTGACCCGCTCGCCGAGCCCGAGGACCAGCTCGGCGTGCACCCGCGGCGCGCCGTAGGTGCCGCGGGGCCCGCTCCTTCTCCTCGAGGGCGGCCTCCACGGCGTTGCGGACCAGCGGGTGGTGGACACGCAGCCGGTCGCCGTCGCCGAGCGACGGGGCGTCGACCAGACCCGCGGCGGCGAGCTCCCGGGCGGCGTCCTCGAGGGCGACGTCGGCGAGCTCGTCGAGGCGGGCGAGCACCGTCCGGCGCGCGGGTCGGTCGAGGACCGCGAGGCACGCCAGCAGGCGGCGGGCGCCGTCGGACAGGTGCGACGCCGCGGCCGTGACCTCCTGGGCCAGCTCGCGGGGCGGGGGCAGCGGGGCGCCGCCGAGGAGGACCTCGTCGGGCAGCTCGCGCAGCAGCCGGGTGAGGTGGAGCGGGCCACGAGATCACGCACGCCGGCCTCGTCGAGCCCCTCGAGCGGCAGGGTCCCGGCGTCGGGACCGTCGGCGAAGAACCGCGACCAGCGGGGGCCGAGGCCCTCGGGTCGGGCGGTCGCGAGGAGCAGCACGCGGTCGTGGACGAGACGGCGGAAGGCCTGCTCGATCGCCCGGCTCGACGACTGGTCGGCGTCGTGGACGTCGTGCACCACGACGACGACGGGCCCGCGGTCCTGCTGCTCGCCGAGGGCCGCGAGCAGCACCGAGGCCGCCTCGTCCGTGCCGAGTACGCGGGTGACCGGGACGCCGAGCGCGGCGAGGAGGTCCCCGAGCAGCGCTCCGGGCGGGGCGCCGGGGACGGCCTCGGCCCGGACGACGACGGCGTCCGCGGCGAGGTCGACCGCGGCGTCCACCAGGGCGGTCTTGCCGATGCCGCCCGGCCCGAGGACGAGCGCCCGGCCGGCCCTGCCCGCCAGGGTGCGCCGTCGGCGCTCGGCGATCCAGCCCAGCTCCGCCGTGCGTCCCAGGACCGGCGTGCCCCGCCCCGCCGGCGCCGCGGCCACGTCGGCCGCCGCCCGCACCACGGCGGCGAGGCGCGTCGCGGGTCATGCCCCGACCGCCAGCGGCCCGCCGTCGGGACGGGTCAGCACCTTGATGACGTCGGGTCCGCGGCCGTCGAGCACCGCGTGCAGGTAGTCGGCGACGGCGTCGAGGCTGCCGACGTCGGTGGCGAGCGCACCCAGGTCGCGCCACGAGCGCTCGAGCGTCCGGACGGCCGCGGCGACGTCGTCCGCCGTGTAGACGATGGCGCCCGTGAGCGTCTTCTCGTCCTGCTGCAGGGCGAGGACGTCGACCTCGACCGGCCCGGCGAACAGTCCGACCTGCACGACCGTGCCGCGCGGCGTGACCAGCGCGACCGCCTGGTCGACCAGCCCCGGCGCGGCGGCCGCGACGAAGACGACGTCGAGGGTCCCGGCGAAGCGATCGGCGTCGTCCGGCTCGACGGCCTCGGCCGCGCCGAGCGCGAGCGCGGCCTCCCGGCAGTGCGCCCGCGGGTCGGTGACGACGGCGACCTCCCCGCCGGCCTCGATCGCGGTGACGACCTGGAGCGCCCCGATCGGTCCGCCCCCGAGCACGCCGACCCGCGTGCCCGCGAGGTGCGGCGCGCGTCCCTGCGCGTGGTGGGCGACGGCCAGCGGCTCCGCGAGCGCGAGGAGCCCGTCGGGCACCTCGTCGGCGACCGGGTGGAGGCACGCGAGCGGCGCCGTGACGTACTCGGCGAGCGTGCCGGTCCAGCCGGGCATACCGAGCATCAGCCGGTTCCGGCACAGGTGGACGAGCCCCTCGCCGCACGGTCCGCACGCCCCGCAGGCCCGCTGGGGCTCGAGGGCGACCTGGCGCCCGACCCAGCCCGGCTCGACGTCGGGACCCACCTCGACGACCCGGCCGCCGCCCTCGTGCCCGGTGATCAGCGGCGGCCGCCGGAACGGGTGCGTGCCCCTGAGCGCGGAGACGTCCGAGCCGCACACCCCGGCCGACGTGATCGCGACGAGCACCTCTCCCGGTCCCGGGGCGGGCGCGGGTGCGTCCACCACCCGGGCCTCGAGCTCGGCGGTGAACTCCAGTGCGCGCATGCCGACTCCTCGACGATGCCGGTGGGACCGTCACGAACGGTATGGCCGCGACCGGGACGGTGCCGTGCGAGCGCTGATGGTGCTGCTCGTGCCCTGAGCCCGACGGGACCCAGGTCCCTTGTGGACCCCGGAGCGCGCGAACGATCATCGACGCGCTGCCGATCATCCGGACCATCCGTCCCCGTCGGCATCCGGACGGCGCGGGGGCCGCCGTGACCTGCCCGGCCCCGGCCGGCGGAAAGGACACCCGTGTTCCGGGCTCTCCCGGGCGCCGCGCTGACGGTCGCCTGCCTGACGGCACTCGCCCTCGGGCTCACCTCCTGCACGTCGTCCCCGTCCCCGACGACCGGCACCACGACGTCCGCGACGACCCCCGCCGCCCCGGCGCTCCCCACGGACGTGGTCGCACAGATCGACCGCGACGCCCAGGCCTCACTGACCGGCGGCATCACCGGCACCGTCGTGAGCATCGTCGATCCCGCCCGCGGCTCGTTCCTCAAGGCCTACGGCACCGCCGACACGGCGGGCACCCCGATGACCAGCGACATGCACTACCGCATCGCGAGCGTCAGCAAGACCTTCACCGCGGACGCCGTGCTGCAGCTCGTGGGCCAGGGCCGGCTCTCCCTCGACGCCCCGCTCGCGCAGTTCGTGCCCGACATCCCGAACGGCAACGCGATCACCGTCCGCGACCTGCTCGGGATGCGCGGCGGCGTCTACGACTTCACCGCCGACGCCGACTTCGACCGGCGCTACGAGGCCGACCCGACGCTGCCGGGCTGGACCCCGCAGGACGTGCTGGCGATCGTCCGCGCCAACCCCGGCAAGGCGAAGCCGCCGAACACGACCACCGTGTACTCGAACTCCGAGTACGTCCTGCTCGGCCAGATCCTCGAGAAGGTCACCGGGCGGACCGCCGCCGAGACCCTCGACGGGGTCGCGGGCTCACTCGGGCTGGCGCAGACGTCCTGGCCGACCGGCGACGCGCTCCCGACCCCGTTCACCCGCGGATACCTCTCCACCGTCGACGGGACGACCCCGCCGCCCTACCGCGACGGCACGCTCTCGAACCCGCTGGTCCCCGACACCGCGGGCGCGCTGGTGTCCACGGTGCCCGACATGACCCGCTACGCGGCCCAGCTCGCGACCGGCGCCGGCCTGCCGCCCGCGATCGCCGCGCAGCGCCAGGCGTGGACGCCGCTGACCACCACGGGGGTCCGCGTGCAGTACGGGCTGGGCATCACGCAGCTCGGCGACTGGGTCGGGCACGACGGCTCGATCATCGGCTACAGCGACATGGTCTTCTACCTGCCGAGCGCGCAGGCGACGGTCGTGGTGATGGTCAACGCCGCCGACGGCAACGCGGTGCCCTCCCAGGCGCTCTGGGGACAGATCGTGAAGCTCCTCTACCCGACGTCGCTGCCCTCCTGGTGACGCCGCGGGTTCACCCGCGGTGCGTACGGTGCCGGGCGTGGACCTGGCACCGTGCCTCGAGCTCGACGCCGCCGCCGTGGACCCCGACGACGTCGGCCCGACGCTGGCCCGGCTGACCACGGGCTGGCGGCTGCGGATCGTCGGCCCGGAGCGGGAGGTCCTGCTCCTGCGCGCCGCGGCCCTCGCCCACGGCGCACTCGACGAGGAGATCACCACCGAGATCACCACCGAGGTCCTCGGCACGGGTGTCCGCACCGTCTACTGCGCGGCCTGCCACCACCCCTTCCCGACGACCGGCACGGCGGCCCGCTGCCCGGGCTGCGGGACCGACCTCGACGTGGCCGACCACGTCTCCCGCCGCCACGGGGCGTTCCTCGGCGTGCCGCGGTGATGCTGGACCTGCAGGTCGGCGCGGTGGCCGACCCCGCGCCGGGCGTCCGGTCGCTGACGCTCGTCGGGGACGACCTGCCGTCGTACCCGCCCGGCGCGCACCTCCCCGTCGAGTGGACCCCGGGTCGGCTCAACCCCTACTCGCTCACCGGCCTCGGCGTCGCCCCGTCGACCTACGGGATCAGCGTGGCCGGCGGTCGGAGGGCTCCGTCCGGATGCACGACCTGCGCCCCGGCGACCGGGTCCGGGCGAGGTCGCCGCGCTCGTCGTTCACCCCCGTCGAGACCGCCGCCCACCACATCCTGGTCGCGGGCGGCGTCGGCGTGACCCCGCTCCTCTCCCACGCCCGGTGGCACGCGTTCTGGGGACACTCGTTCGAGGTGCTGGCCGTCGGCGCGCCCCACCTGGACGTGCTCCGCGCGCTCGGCCCGGTGACCGTCGCGCGGGACCGGCGGAAGATGGCCGACCTCCTCGGACCCGTCGTCGGGACGGCGCCGTGGAAAAGCCACGTGTACACCTGCGGGCCGCCGGGGCTCATCGCCGCCGTCGCGGCCGCGGCGCGGGCGGCGCACTGGGTCGGTGCACGCGTCCACGCGGAGCCGTTCGTCGCCGAGCCCGCGGGCGGGCCGTTCGAGGTGGTGCTGCGGCGTTCCCGACGACGGGTCCGCGTCGCGGCCGGGGAGACGCTGCTGGACGCGGTGGACCGGGTGGGCGTCGCGGCGCCGCGGCTGTGCCGGCAGGGCGTGTGCGGGGAGTGCCTGACGGGGCTCGTCGGGGGGACCGCCGACCACCGCGACCACGTCGACGCCGCCGAGGAGGGCCGGATCGCGCTGTGCGTGTCGCGGGCGGCTCCCGGCGAGACGCTGGAGATCGACCTGTGAGCGGAGCGACGGGGAAGGACAGCAGCTATCCCTTCCCGCTCGCGCACGACACCTACCGGATCAGCGCGAACGTGGAACCGGCCGCGGCGCCGATCCTGCACGTCGGGGCGGACCACGCCGACGTGCTGGCGCTGCGATCGCGGATCCTCGACGGCGAGCCCCGGCGCTTCGTCGCCGCCCCGCACGCGGCGGCCGCGTCGTGGGACGCGCTGGTCTGGCTCCTCGACCGGATGGCGCGGGAGCAGGCCGGGGTCTCCCTGGAGCGCGACGGGCACCGCTACCGGTGGACGAACGCCCGGCTCGGGGTGGAGCAGGAGTTCGTGTTCGGGGACGCGTCGACCCTCCCCGAACACCCGCTGACGTTCGCGGGGCGGCAGGTCGAGGAGGACGTCGTCGTGCTGGGCGCCCGCGGCGACCGGCTGTGGCTCGACGCGGGCATGGTCGTGTTCGCGTCGGTCTGGTCGCTCGCCTTCGACCACGGCATGAGCTTCGCGGAGCTGCACGGCCCGGTGCCGTCGCCGGAGGTGTTCGTGCGGGCGGAGCGGTTCCTGCTGCGGATGCCGCCCGGCGACGCGTGGCGCCGCCTGAACTGGGGCCTGCAGCTCGACGACCGGCCCGACCTGTCGCTCGACGCCTCCCCCGCCTGGGGACCGCGCCGGCGCCGGCTGGAGGTTCACGACGTCGGATCCGAGGTGCACCTGCGCACGGAGGTCCAGCACCTGGTCCGCCTGCCGATGACCGGCGCGGTGCTGTTCCTCATCGGCGTCCGACTGCTGCCGTTGGCGGCGGTCGCGGCCGTGCCGGCGTGGTCGGCGCGGCTGGTGTCGGTGCTCGACACGCTCCCGGCGGAGGTTCGCTCGTACAAGGATCTCGGGGTGCTCGGGCCGATGGCGGCGGACTGGCTGCGAAGATCGCACGAATGACCTCCCACTCCACGGCGTTCTTCCGGGCCGACGGCGACGAGCTGGTGCCGCTCCGGCGGGCCACCAGCGGCTGGGGCGGCGCCGACGGTCCCGGGCAGGTGCGCGGCACGGCCGTCAGCGGGGTGCTGGCCCGTGGGGCCGAGCGGGCCGCCGCGGAGCTGGAGGGCGCCGAGCGTTTCCGGCCCGTCCGGTGGACGGTGGACCTGTTCCGACCGGGCGGGATGGTGCCGAGCACGGTCGAGGCCACCGTCGTCCGGGGCGGACGGCGGCTGCGGCTGGTCGACGTGTCCCTGGTGCAGGCGACGGGGACGGTCGCCCGCGGGTCGCTGCTGCTGCTGGCGACGGGCGGGCCGACCAGCGGGACGACGTGGACGGCACCCCTGCCGGCGGTCCCCACGGCACCGCCGGCGGACCTCGTCCCCGACCCGACCGAACCGACCCTCTACCGCGCCGACGGCGATTGGACCACCGACCGCCGGCAGGAGAACGCGGCCCGCAAGGCGACCTGGTTCCCGGCCGCGCCGATCGTCGAGGGCGAGGAGCCGAGCGGCTTCGCGCACCTGGCGGCCATCGGCGACGCCGCGAACCTGACGTCGAGCTGGGGCACCCTCGGCGTGGAGTACATCAACGCCGACCTCACGCTCGCGATCGCCCGCGTCCCGGCCGCCGGGGACGGCGTCGGGGTGTTCGCCGAGTCGCGGGTCGAGGCCGGCGGCATCGCCCTCGGGACCGTGACGATGTTCGACCGACACGGCGCGCTCGGCAGCGTCACGATCGCGACCCTGGCGAACGGGGCGCAGGTGGTCCAGCCCTGACACCGGACGGTCGACTCACCCCGGCGGGATGAGGTCGTCCCGCGCGCGGGGACCGCACGCTCGGGCCTCCACGTCCCCGACCGCGAGGCTCACGATGACCGAGTCACGGTTCCCCCGTCCCGTCGTCGCCGGGGCCGCTCCCCCGGACACCGTCCGGGCGCACGACCGCGCCCGTCCGTCCACCCGGTGGGAGGGCTGGGTGGGCCTCGGGGCCGTCCTCATCGTCGTGGTCGGGGCCTTCTCCGTGATCCAGGGGCTCCTCGCGCTGCTCGCGCCGAGCTTCTTCGTCGAGCGCGGCGGACGCGTGCTGGCGCTCGACCTCGCGGCCTGGGGGTGGCTGCACCTCGTCCTCGGGGCGCTGGTGCTCCTCGCCGGGTCGAGCCTGCTCTCCGGTGCGGGGAGCTGGGCCGGCAGCGCCGCCGTGGTGCTCGTCGCCGTGAACATGCTCGTCCAGCTCGTCTGGCTCCCCGCCTTCCCGCTGTGGTCGATCGTCATCGTGGCGTTCGACCTGCTCGTGCTCTACGCCGTCGCCACCACGTGGATCGACCTGCGGACCGTGGGCTGACGGGGCGTGGTGGCGGTCCGCGACGGGTTCACCTGCCGCGGATGACGCGGGCCGGTGCGCCGGGACGCAGCCTCTCGGGGAGGAGGCACCACCGACGCCGGGGTCGGTGTCTCCCGACGATCCGACGACGGGGGTTCCATGCCGTCCACGCGCTACGAGCTCCGCATCAAGGGACGGTTGTCCGCGGACGTCCGCCACGACTTCGACGAGTTCGACCTGACCGAGGCGCCCGTCGAGACGATCATGCTCGGTGACGTCTCCGACGACGCCCACCTGCACGGGGTGCTCGCCCGTCTGCAGGCCTACGGCCTCCAGGTCCTCTCGCTGCGCAGCCTGCCCGAGTGACGCCCCGGGGCCGCCAGGTCACCCGGGCGGGGTGAGCCCCCCGACGACGTCGTCCGCGACCGTTCCCCGACATCCGTCCCGTCGGGAACGGGAGCACGACACGACGCGAGGAGCAGCGGCCATGACCGAGGGGGACGGCCCGACGCCGGTGTCCGCCGCGACCGCCGACCCGCCCCCGAGCGCCGCCCTGCCCCGGGGTGTCGTGATCCTGCTGGGAGCGGCCGCGGCGGTGGTGGTCGTCGTCGGGATGTCCGCGACCTCCTGGCTGCTCGGGCCCCTGCTCCTGGCGCTGATCATCGTGATCGCGGTGAGCCCCATCCAGACCTGGCTGCGCCGTCGGGGCTGGCCTTCCTGGGCGGCCACGGCCTCACTGGTGGTGGTGATCTACGGGACGCTGGTGGTGCTCGCGGGTTTCCTCGTCGCCTCGGTCAGCCAGCTGTCCGCGCTGCTGGCCCAGAGCGCGGGCCGGGCCCAGCAACTCGTCGCGTCGCTCGGCGCCGCGCTCGCCAGGGTGGGCGTCGACCCCGCCCAGGCACGGGACACGGCGGGCTCGGCGGATCTGAGCAAGGTGGCGGGGACGCTCGGCAGCCTGCTCTCGGGTCTGGGCTCGATCCTCAGCAGCCTGGTCTTCCTCCTCGCCCTGCTCCTGTTCCTCACCGCGGAGTCGAGCGGGACGGCACGGCGGATGGCCATGATCGCGACCCAACGACCCCACATGGTGAGCGCCCTCGAGGGGTTCGTCTCGGGGACCCGGAACTACCTCGTCGTGACCGCGGTCTTCGGCTTCATCGTGGCCGTCCTCGACGGGGCCGCCCTCGCCCTCATGGGCATACCGTTGGTGGTCCTGTGGGCCGTGCTGTCGTTCATCACGAACTTCATCCCGAACATCGGCTTCATCATCGGACTGGTCCCACCCGCACTCCTCGCGCTGATCACCGGCGGCTGGCAGCTCGCTCTGGCCGTCGTCGTCGTCTACTGCGTCCTGAACATGGTGATCCAGTCGCTGATCCAGCCCCGCTTCATCGGGGACTCGGTCGGGCTCTCCACCACGGTGACGTTCCTGGCGCTGCTCTTCTGGGCCTGGGTGCTCGGCCCGCTCGGGGCGCTCCTCGCGATCCCGGTGACGCTGCTCGTGAAGGCGATCCTGGTCGACTCCGACCCCCGCGCGCTGTGGGTCGAGGCCCTCCTGGGCTCCACTCCCGCGCCGGAGAAGGCGAAGAAGCCGAAGAAGCCGAGGAAGTCCCGCAGACACGTCGGCAACGGACACGTCCCGGTCACCGAGGACGGACTCACGCCGCCGCGGGTGTGACCCCGGTGGGAGGAGGGGCCGACGCGGGGACCGGGCCGGGATCGCCGGACGGCCCCCGCCGTGGTGAGCTGACCACCGTGCCGTCCGACGAACGACCCGCGCCGGGACGGGCCGGCCAGGAGCGCGGGTCGGGACGCACCGCGCGGGCGATCGCGCGCTACGAGCGGACCCGCCGCCGGTTCGAGGGCTCCACCGCGGGTCACATGACCCGCCGGGCCGCCGAGGTCGACGTCCTGCACCACGCGCTCGTCTTCGCCGCCCTCGGGTTCCTCCTCGTCGTGCCGATCCTGATCAGCCTCTCGGCGCTCGTCCCCCTCGGCAGCAGCGGTGGCGTGGCGGCCGCCTTCGCCGCCCGGGTCGGTCTGACACCCGAGGCGACCCGCGACCTGCAAAGCTGTTCTCCGCCCAGGCGACGGCGCGGGGAGACGCCACCTGGGGCAGCGTGCTGCTGTCCGTGGTGTGCGGGATCTCCTGGCCGCTGGCGCTGCAGCGGGGCTACGAGGTGGCCTGGACACTCCCCCGGGCCGGGACGCGGGAGCTGTGGCGGCCCGTCACCTGGCTCGTCGGCGTGGTCGCCGTCCTGGTGGTCCTGACGCTCCTCGGCGACGTGGCCGGGGGGCTGTCGGGCCCGGCACGGGTGGTGATCCGGGTGCTCGGCGTGCCCGCCGTCGTCGCCTGGGCGTGGTGGACCCAGCACTTCCTGCTCGGCGGCCGCGTCGCCTGGCGGCCACTCGCACCCGGCGCCGTCGCGATCGGCCTCGGGCTCGTCGGCCTGAAGGTCCTCGCCGACCGACTGCTCTCCACGTCGATCGTCAACCACGAGGCCGAGTACGGGCCGATCGGCGTCGTGTTCACGATGCTCTCGTGGCTGATCGCGCTGAGCACGGTGCTCCTCGGTGGAGCGCTGCTCGGCGCGGTCGTCGTCGCCCGCCGGGAATGAGGCGGGCGCGCGGTCGCGGCCGTGCCACGGCACGGCCGCGCCCCGCCCGGCCCTACGCGAAGACCTCGCGCAGCTCCTGCTCCTTGTCGCTCGGCAGGTTGGTCTGGATCAGCTCGGCGTGCCGGCCCGCGAACGCCTCCTCGACCTTGTCGAGCACCGCGTCCTCCGTCATCGCGAACAGCGCCGACGTCCCCGGGGTGATCTCCTCCCGGGCCCGCTTGATGAAGTCGTCGTCGATCCCGACGTCGGCCGCGGCGCCCGCCGCGGCACCTGCGGCGGCCCCGATGGCCATCCCGACCAGCGGCACGAAGAACAGGAGGCCGAACAACATCCCCCAGAACATGCCGCTCATCGCGCCGGCACCGGTCAGGTTGTGCAGCTGACGCGTCCGGGGCTTCTTCGCCTCCGGGGCCCAGGACACGGTGGCCCCGTCGATCAGCGTGATCAGTTGCTGCTTCTGCAGGGACTGCAGCGCCAGGACGGCGCGGTCCGCGCCCTCGGGGTCCGGGAACTTCCACACGGTCAAGGTGGCCATCGGTGTGCTTCCTTCGCGTACTCGGACAGGGAGCACGAGCGTCGCCGGGGACCCGTCGTCGGGAACTCATCCCCGGCAGGTGACCGAGCGGCCCCCCGGGGGATCGGCGTGACGGCGTCGCCCGCGTGCCGGCCACCCCGCGCGGCGGGGTCACCCGCCGAGCACGATGCCGGCGCGCGGCCCGGGCGGACGATCGGTCCCGTGGAGACCACTGACACCGAGCCACCACCCGACGGTGCGCCCCCGCAGGGCGCGGACGGGCCGACGCCCTGGGAATGGCACGTCGACATCCCCTACGTCGGGCCCGTGGGCTGGCCCCTCACCGGCAGCCTCAGCTACATCATCACGGTCGGGACGCTCGCGGCCTTCGAGGTGATCTCCTGGCCGGTCGCGGGCCTGCTCGGGCTCGGCCACCTGATGGCCCGGAACCGGGACAGCCGGGTCGCGAGCGAGATCGGAGCCGGCCTCGGCGTCGCACGCTGACCGGCCCGGGCCGCTCCGCGGGCGACCGCGCCGACCTCACCCGCTCCGGACGACGCCGCGGGAGGCGGCACCTCGCCACGGTGGTGGTGCGACGCCGCCCGGCGTCCCCCTGTCCGCGCGTCGGAGGAGACGACGATGACCGAGCAACGAACCCAGCCCCCGTCGGGAGGGCCCGCCCCCTCCTCGCGCGCCGTCGACGACGCCACCGGGTACGGCCGACCTCCGGGAGCCTCGGGCGGTTGGGTCCGCTTCGGTGGCGTCCTCATGGTGGTCGTCGGTGCCTTCGCCGTGGTCGAGGGTCTCTTCGCGCTCTTCATGCCCACGGCCTACGTCACGACGAGCCAGACGGTGGTCACCCTGACCTTCACCGGATGGGGCTGGCTGCACGTCATCTCCGGCGCGCTGGTGGTGCTCGTCGGTGCCGCGCTCCTGCGCGACGACGTGCCGGGCTGGGCCCGGATCACCGCGATCGTGCTCGTCATGATCAACCTGATCGCCCAGTTCACGTGGCTGCCCGCGGCCCCGGTCTGGTCGATCCTCATGATCGTGCTCGACGTCGTCATCATCGGCGCCCTCGTCGCGTTGCCGGACCGCCCGACCCGCTCCGCGTAGCCCCGGACCGACATGACCCGCGGGTGGACGTCCGACGTCGACGGGCACACGCCCCCACCGGCACGGCGCGCCCACGCGGTCCGGGCGCGGATCGACGAGCTGCACCGGCGGCACGCCGCCGCGCCCGTCGACGTCGTGTCCTACTACCCGCCGGAGGCGGCGGGGCGCCCGGAGGTCTTCGGACTCGCCGGCGTCCACGTCTCCGGGGTGCGCGTGTCGGTCGGTGACAGCGCGGAACGGTTCCCGCTGCAGTCCATCTCCAAGGTCTTCACCTACGCGCTCGCCCTCGAGGACAACGGTCGCGACGCGACCCTCGCCCGTGTCGGGGTGGAGCCCTCCGGCGATCCCTACAACTCGATCACCTTCGACGACGCCCACCACCGACCCTTCAACCCGATGATCAACTCCGGGGCACTCGTGGCGGCGGCCCTCGTCCACGGCCGGACCCGCGCGGAGCGCGTGGAACGCCTGGTCGCCCGCCTGCGCGCCTTCGCGGGCGACCCCGGGATCGACGTGGACCGGACGATCCTCGCCGAGCAGCTGCGGTCGACCGACCGCAACCTCGGCCTGGCCTACGTCATGCGCTCGCTGGGGATGCTCGACGGCGACATCGAGGACACCGTCGCCGTCTACCTCTCAGCCTGCTCGGTCACGACCACCACCGACGAGCTGGCGGTCATGGGGGCGACGCTGGCCAACGGCGGCGTCAATCCGGTCACCGGGGAGCGCGCCATGCCCGCCGCCCTGGTCCGCGACGTCCTCAGCGTCATGCTCACCTGCGGCATGTACGACGCCGCGGGCCAGTGGTTCCACGACGTCGGCATCCCCGCCAAGAGCGGGGTCAGCGGGGGGATCGTCGCCGCCCTGCCCGGGCGCATCGGGATCGCCGTCTACTCCCCCGGCCTCGACGGTCACGGCAACTCGGTCCGCGGGGTCAACCTCTGCCGCGACCTCTCGGAGCACTTCGGCCTGCACGTCTTCACCGCGGCCCGGCCGGACGCCGCGTTCACCTGACCGGACGGTCCCCCGTGCGCGGAGTCAGCCGCGTCGTTGGCGACCCACGATCACGCCGACCACCAGCCCGACGCCGAGACAGAGGGCCAGCGCCGCCCACAGCGGCATGAGCACGACCGGGATCAGCAGCCGGATCTCGGTCAGGTCGCGGTTCTCCACGATGAACACGACGACGAGCACCGACAGCACGAGGGCCACGACCCGCCGGGGGGTGAGGGCGCGACGACGGGCTCCGGGCGCTCGGGCCGCCGTCGTGCCGCCTCCGGCCGGTGCCGCTCCGTGGTCGACCATGGCCCTCGTCCTCTCCTCGCCCCCGATCACCCATGCACCGGCTCGACAAGGGTCCCGCTCCGGGGGACCGTCGGGCGTCACCCGCGCGAGGTGAGCCCGCGTTCCCCCGGTTCCCGGCGTGCCGCGGTGGGGTGCTGTCGGTCCGGGCGGACGGCGGAGCGCCCTCACCTGCTTTGGGCGACGACCTCGGTGCAGCCGGACGAGCACCCTGCCGCGGGTGCCGCGCCGTCGCGGCGCCGGGGCGGCCGGAGGAGCGGGTGTGGACGAGCGGGAGCGACGACAGCTGGAGCTGATCGAGGACCACGTCCTCGCCTCGGACCTTCGGCTCGCGGCGCGGCTGAGCCGGCCCGGGGGGCGGTGGCGGCCGACGGCCCTGGCCGTGGCGCTCGCCGGGATCACGGTGGTCCTCGTCGCGATCACCGTCGGCCTGATCCTGCTCGGGCTGGTCCTCCAGGCGTGCCTCGTCACCGTGATCGCGGCGTGGCCCGCGGCGCTCCTGCGTCCCCGACGGTCCCGGCGGCGCTGACCGACCCCGAGTGGGCGCCGCCGGACCGCCCAGCGCGTGGGTCCCGTCGTCGGGACCTCCGGACCCGACGACGGGACCGGGCGGACGGTGCCGGTGGCGAGGCGCGCGTTCCATCGTCGGCCCGGACCCGTACGGGGAGGACCGATGATCGAGCACTGGACACCACCGGTGACGGCACGACGACGACCCGCCCGGTGATCGCGTGCGGCCCTCCAAACGACACGTCCCGGCGCGCCCTCCCCAGTTCGTGGACCGCGACGAGGTCCGGGCGCTCCTCGACGAGAGCGCGTCGACGGGTGTCTCGCGGAGCGTGGGGCGGGTGGTGCTGGTGAGCGCCCCGACCGGGTACGGCAAGACGGTCGCCGTGGCCGACTGGGTCCTGGCCTCGCCCGAGGCCGCGACCTGGGTGACCCTCGACGAGTCCGACCGCGACGAGACCGCCTGGTGGGACTCGGTGCTGAGCGCGCTGTCCTCCCATCCGGGGATGCCGGCGGACAGTCCCCTCCGCCGGCTGCGACGCCCGCCGGCCGGTGGGGGGCCATGGGCGCGGGAGACCCTCGTGGCCGAGGTGCTCGACGCCCTCGACGCGGTGCCGGTCCCACTGCGGCTGGTCCTCGACGACGTCCACGAGATCGTGGGGCATCCCGCCCAGCACGCGCTGCGGACGCTCGTCCGACGACCGGCCCGGGGCCTGACCCTCGTGCTGTGCAGCCGCTCCGACCCGCCGGTCGGGGTCGACCGGCTGCGGCTGGAGGGCCGCCTCGGTGAGGTCCGCGCCGCCGACCTGGCCTTCTCCGCCGAAGCCGTCGCCCGGTTGTTCATGCTGGCGTCGGTCCCGCTGACCCCGGAGCAGGCGACCACCCTGGTCGAGCGCACCGAGGGCTGGGTGGCCGCCCTGCGTCTGCTCGCCCTCTCGCTGGCGCGGACGTCGGACCGCGCGACGGTGGTGTCGGACTTCGCCGGCGACGACCGCGCGGTGGCCGAGTACCTCATGGACGAGGTGCTGTCGACGCTGGACCTCCGGGAACGCCGGGTCGTCGAGGTCACCTGTGCCTGCTCGCCGCTCCCGGTCGAGCTCGCCCGGGAGCTCTGCGACGACGACGCCGTGACCGAGGTGCTGGAGCGCCTCGAGGCGACCACGGCGATGGTCCGGGCCGGCGACCGCCGGGGCGAGGAGTACCAGGCCCACGAACTGCTGCGCACCCACGTGCTGGCCAGGCTCCGGAGGCGGGACCCGGACCGGCTCCGTGCCCTCTACCGGAGGGCGTCGGTGTGGTTCGAGGCCCGCGACGACGCACCGGCGGCCGTGCGCTTCGCCGCGCTCGCCGGTGACGTCGCCGGGACCGAGGGACTGCTCCGGACGCGGGCGGTCGAGCTGCTCGGCGTCGGGGACTTCTCCTCGCTGCGCGGCCCCGAGGACCTGCTGTGGGCCCGGGGCGCCGACACGCGCGCCCGCATCGTCCTCGGCCTGGCGGCGCTCGAGAAGGGCAAGGTCGACCACGCCGCCACGCTGCTCGAGACCTCGGCGTCGGCCCAGCTGGACGAGGAGGCGGGGACCGCGCTCCTCCGCGAGATCGCGGCCACCCGCCTGGCGCTGGCCCGGGGCCACCACCGGGCCGCCACCGTGGCGGCGGCGGGCCTGGCCCCCGAGACGGTCGACGAACCACCCCTGCGCACGCTCGCGGTGGTGACCCGGGGCTACGCGGTGGCCACCGCCGACCCCGGTCGTGCCCGCGCCGACGCCGAGGAGGCCCTGTCCGTCGCGCGGGCGCGCGACTGGCCCTACCTGATCGCCCAGGCCAGGACCGCCCTCGCCTTCTCGCTCGTCTACGGCGACCAGCTCGACACCGCGGTCGAGCACGCCCACGCGGTCCTCGACCTCACCGCGCGGCACGCGTGGAAGGACACCCCCTGGACACCCGGGGCGCTGGTGGTCCTGGCGGCGGCCGACCTCCTCGGTGGCCGCCACGAGCAGGCCCTCGCGGCCGTGATCCGGGCCGAGGGCGTCACGGCGGTGCACCACGCCGAGTACCGCAACGCGTCGGCGGTCCTGCGTGGCGCCGCGGAGTACGACGGTGGTCAGTACGTCGAGGGATGGCAACTGCTGCGCGCCGCCCGGGTCCAGGCCCTCGCCGAGGGGCTCGACGACCGCCACGTCGCGTTCGCCGCCCTGCTCGAGATGGACGCCGCGCTCGGGCTGGGCCGGGGGCGCGAGGCGGCCGAACTCGCGCGGGCGGTCGGCGACCGGCTGGCCGGCACGGGCGACGGTGCCGTGATCGAGGCCCGGCAGCGCTGGACGTCGTCCCGGGCCCCTGCCGCACGCCGACTCCTCGCGCCCGCCCTGGACGGCGATCATCCCTTCGTCACGGCGCTCGCCGGGACCGAGGCGCGCGTCCTCGACGCCGAGATGGCCCTGGCCTCGGGGCAGCAGCCCCTCGTCCGGCACCGGGTGCGCGAGGCGCTCCGGGACGCCAACGATCACGGGAGGCTGCGGCCGCTCCTGCGGGCCTCGACGGACCTGCACGACTACCTCGAGAAGCGGCGCGGCAGCTTCGGGCCCCACGACCGCACGGTCGCCCACGTCCTCGCCCGGTCCGGGGGAACGACGACGACCCTGCCGTCGGCCCTGACGGAGCGGGAACACGAGGTCCTGGAGCTCCTGCCGACCCTGCAGTCGATCGAGGAGATCGCCGACGACCTCACCGTCTCGGTGAACACGGTGAAGACCCACGTACGGTCGATCTACCAGAAGCTGGGAGCGGGCAGCCGCCGGGACGCGGTCGCCCGGGCCCACCGGGCCGGGGTGCTCACCCGCATCGAGTGATCACGTCGACCGGAGGCCCGCTCGGCGCAGGCCGCCGCGACGAGTGGATCCACCCTGAGGGCGGGGCCGGGCATCCGGTCGTGGGCACTGCGCCCTTCGGCAGCAACGCCCGTCATCGGACGCGTCCGGGACGCCCGTCGGCGCACCCGGCGGCCGGGGCCTCTCAGGATCACCCGGTCGTCCGGGAACGGCTCCCTAACGTCGCGCCGTGCCTGCGAAACACCGCGCTCCGCGCGCCGCCACCTCGCTCCGACGGACCGTGGTCGCCTCCACCACCGGGCCGCTCACCCTCGCCGCCCTCGGGGCCGTCGTCGCTCCCGCCGCCCAGGCCGCCCCCTCGGTCAACTGGGACGCGATCGCCCAGTGCGAGTCCTCCGGCAACTGGGCCGCGAACACCGGGAACGGGTTCTTCGGCGGCCTGCAGTTCACCGCGTCGACGTGGAAGGCGTTCGGTGGCAGCGGGGCGGCCCAGAACGCGTCCCGCGAGGAGCAGATCGCCGTCGCCGAGCGGGTCCTCGACGGGCAGGGCATCGGCGCGTGGCCGGTGTGCGGGAAGAAGGGCGGGACGCCGTCCTCGGGCAACACCTCGTCGTCCTCGTCCTCCTCGTCGGGCGGCTCGGCCACGAAGGCGGCGACGAAGAACACGACGGCGCCGGCGCAGCAGCACTCCACCTCGTCCGGGAAGCACGCCGCCGCCGGTGCCGGGACCTACACCGTGCAGGCCGGCGACACCCTCGGCGCGATCGCCCGCTCCCACGACCTCTCCGGCGGATGGCGCTCCCTGGCCGACGCCAACCCCGACATCGCGACCAGCCCGGACCTGATCTTCCCGGGCCAGTCGCTCACGCTGCCCGGCTAGCTCGCCTCAGCGCCTCGCCCGCGCCGCGAACGCGGTCAGGGCGGACGGGTCGTCGACCGCCCCGGGGCTCGCGACCTCCTCGACCGGCCGGCCCCGGAGGATCTGCTTCACGGGCTTCTCCAGCTTCTTGCCGGTCATGGTGCGGGGCACCGCCGGGACCGCCTCGATCACGTCGGGGAGGTGGCGCGGCGAGAGCTCCGACGTCAACGCGCCGCGGATCCGGGCGTGCAACCCGTCGTCGAGAACCCCTCCCCCGGCGACCACGACGAAGAGCAGCAGCTCCCCGGGCCCGCCGTCGGCGGCCTCGAGGTGCACGACGAGGGAGTCGGCGACCTCCGGGAGCTCCTCGACCACGGCGTAGAACTCGGCGGTGCCGAGCCGGACCCCGCCGCGGTTGAGCGTCGCGTCGGAGCGGCCGGTGATGACGAAGCTGCCGCGGGAGGTGCGGATCGCCCAATCCCCGTGCCGCCAGACGCCGGGGAACTCGCCAAAGTAGGACTCGCGGTAGCGCGCGTCGTCCGGGTCGTTCCAGAACCGCACCGGCATCGACGGCATCGGACGGCGGATGACGAGCTCGCCGACCTCGTCGACGATCTCCCGACCGGACTCGTCGAACACGGTCACGTCGACGCCGAGGCACGGCCCGGCGAGCTCGCCGCGGTACACCGGCAGCCACGGGTTGCCGGCGACGAAGCCCGAGCAGACGTCGGTGCCGCCGCTCATCGAGTTGACGAGCACGCCGTCGCCGAGCTGCTCGGCCGCCCAGTCGAACCCGTCGTCGGGAAGGGGGGAGCCGGTGATCCCGAGGAGCCGCAGCGACGACAGGTCCCCCACCGAGCGCGGCTCGATCCCCGCCTTGCGGCAGGCCATGAGGTAGGCGGGGCTGGTGCCGAGGTGGGTCAGGCGCGAGTCGGCGGCGATGCGCCACTGCGCGGTGAGGTCGGGGTACAGGAAGTTGCCGTCGACCAGCACGATCGTCGCCCGGCGGAGCAGACCGGAGACGAGGATCGGCCACATCGTCCACGCGGTGGTGGTGAACCAGCAGAAGCGGTCGCCGGGGCGCAGGTCCAGCGCGAGCGCGTGGTTCTTGTAGTGCTCGAGCAGGATGCCGCCGTGCCCGTGGACGATCGCCTTGGGCAGCCCGGTGGTGCCCGAGGAGAAGAGCACCGTCAGCGGGTGGTCGAACGGGACGGGCTCGAACGCCAGGTCGGCGGCCTCGCCCAGCAGCTCGTCCCAGCTCAGCGCGTCCGGCACCCCCCGGGAGCCGTAGGGCACGGCCACGACGTGGCGGAGGGTCGGGAGGCCGGCCCGGATCGTCGCGACGTCGGCGGACCTGTCGATCGGCTTGTCGCCGTAGACGTAGCCGCCGATGGTCAGGAGCACGGTGGGCTCGACCTGCGCGAAGCGGTCGATCACGCTGCGCGCGCCGAACTCGGGCGCGCACGCCGCCCACACCGCGCCGAGCGACGCGCACGCGAGGTAGGCGACGACGGCCTCGGGGATGTTGGGCAGGAACCCGACCACGCGGTCGTCGCGCCCGACGCCGAGCCGCGTTAGCCCCGCCCGGCAGCGCGCGACCTGGTCGGCGAGCTCGCCGAACGTCAGCTCCCGCGTCTCCCGGGTCTGCGACCACGCGAGGACCGCGGGCTGCTGCGGATCGCCCCGGAGCAGATGCTCGGCGTAGTTGATCGCGCTCCCCGGGAACCAGGTGGCGCCGGGCATGGAGTCGTTCGTCAGCACCTCGTCGGAGAGCCCGTCGACGCCGAAGTGGTCGCGGATCGCGCGCCAGAAGCCCTCGAGGTCCTCGACCGACCAGCGGTGGAGCTCGGCGTAGTCGGCGAACTCCCGGTCCAGGCCGGCGAGGAACTCCGCCAGCGCGGTCCCGTCGAGGGGGCCGGCGTCCCGGATGACGATGGGGGCATCTGCCGCGGTGGACACCGCCCCATCGTCGTCGCCGCGCGGGCCGCACGGAAGGTCAGCGGGTGCGGCGCCAGAAGCTGTTGTACGGGGTGAGCTTGTCGACGAAGGTCCACCCCGTGGCCTGGAGGTAGCCGATCACGGCGACGTCGACGAAGTCCTCGACGAGCAGCAGGGCCTCGGCCGCGCCGGTGGTCGTCGCGAGGGCGCCGTCGAGGGCCGGGACCTCGTAGCCCTCCACGTCGATCTTGAGCACGACGACGTCGTCGCGGCGCACCTCGGGCAGCCCGTCGAGCGTCGCGTCGACCGTCGTCACCGCCACCTGCTCGTGCTTCGCCCCGGCGACGAGGTCGGCGCGCACCCCGCTGCTGCCGGGTTCCTCGTCGTCGAAGGTGAGCATGATGCGGTCCACGGTGCCGTCGCCGCACGCGGCGCGGACCCGGTGGACGCGGTCGGCGACACCGTTGAGCTCGACGTTGTGGGCGAGGAGGCCGTGCGAGTCGTAGGCGGGCTCGAACGCGACCACGGTGACCTCGGGGTCGTGCCGCGCGACCGTGACCGTGTAGGTCCCGAGGTCGGCGCCGATGTCGAGGAACGTGACGGTGCGTCCCGCGGCGCGGTAGCGGTCGAGCTCGGCGAGCAGGCGGTCGACGTCCGGGCGCTCGAACGCGGGCGAGGCGCAGGCCGCGTCGATGGTGCCGGGACGGACCGCGAACCGGCCGAAGCGGGAGTCGACCTCGTCGATGTGCAGGCCCCGCAGGGGCGCCGGCCGCCGCCCGGCGAAGCGCGCCACCGAGTAGGACCACTCGTAGGCGGCGAGGCGCAGCCGGTGCGAGCGGACGTCGGTGACCATGCCGACGGTCTTGTCGCGCACGTAGGAGGCGACGAAGCGGGCCCGGTCACGACGCCGGAAGCCGAAGGGACGCGACGGGGCCGACGGTGGGACGGTCATGCCCCAGAATGTCGCAGGCCGGAGCGGACGTCGTGAGGCCGTTCGCGTGAGCAGCACCCGGACGGGTGGCACCCGGACCCGTCGTCGGGACGGGCGGACGGAACTCGCTTCGCGGGCGGGACACCACCCACGCCCGATGTGCCTCCCGCGGGAGGCCGGGTCACGCCTGGGCGGCCGGTGCCGGCTCCCCCGTGAGCGAGCGCTCGATCTCCTCGAGGCTGCGGCCCTTGGTCTCGGGCAGCAGGCGCTGGACGAAGACGAAGGCCAGGAACGTCATGACGGCGAAGAACAGGAAGTTCCAGCCGGCCCCGAAGGCGTCGAGCAGCGACGGGAACGCGAGGGCCACGGCCATGTTGAACAGCCAGTTGAACGTCACGCAGATGCTCACCCCGGCGGCGCGCACCCGGAGCGGGAAGAGCTCGGGCAGCGCCACCCACTGCACCGGGCCCCACGAGATCGAGAAGGACGCGATGTAGACGACGATCCCGACCAGGGTGAGGGTCAGCAGCAGCGGGCCCTGGGCGAGGCCGACGAGGTTGGTGACCGTCAGCAGGATCATCGCCGCGCACATACCGAGCGCCCCGAAGAGCAGCAGCGGACGACGACCGGCCCGGTCGATGAGGTACATGCCCGGCAGCGTCATCAGCATGTTCACGGCGCCGATGGCGACGTTGGCGAGGATGGCGCCCCCGGCGGCGAAGCCGACGTTGGTCAGCAGGGTGGGCGCGTAGTAGATGATCGTGTTGATCCCGACGAAGTTCTGGAAGAACACGAGCAGCATCCCGACGACGAAGATGGGGCGCAGCCGCGTCCCGAGCAGCGCCCGGGGGCCCAGGTCCTCCCCGTCGGACTCGTCCCCGACGGAGCTGTGGATCTCGGCCAGCTCGGCGTCGGCCGCGGCCTCGCTCCCGCGCAGCCGGGTCAGGACCACCCGCGCGTCGTCCTCGCCGCCCGGCTTGTTCGCCACCAGCCAGCGGGGGCTCTCCGGCTGCGTGTAGATCCCGATCGCGAGCAGGACCGCGGGGACGACCCCGATGCCGATCATCCAGCGCCAGCCGTGGCTCGCGGAGAAGGCGTAGTCGGTGACGTAGGCGAGGAAGATGCCGATGGTCACGAGCAGCTGCATCAGCGACGTCAGGCGGCCGCGGATCTCCTTCGGCGCGAGTTCGGAGAGGTACATCGGGACGACCACCGAGATGATCCCGACCCCGATCCCCATGACGAACCGGAACCCGATGAGCATCGCCGCGTTGACGCCGAGGGCCGCGCCGAGCGTGCCGATCACGAACACCACGCCGCCGGCGAAGATCAGCCGCCGTCGACCGAGGCTGTCGGCGAGCCGCCCGGAGAGGCCCGCCCCGAGCATCGCGCCGACGAGCAGGCCGGACACCACCAGGCCCTGCAGCAGCGGGGAGAGCGGGATGTCGTCGGGGATGTAGAGCAGCGCCCCGGAGATCACGCCGGTGTCGAAACCCCAGAGGATCCCGCCGAGGGCCCCGAAGAACCAGATCGCGGCGGTCCGTCCGCGCTGCTGCGTCGCCATGCGAGACCCCGCCTCGGTTGTGTAGCCCAACTTCATCGGTGATGGTGCAGGCGCTTGCGTGGCGCGGCAACGTGAGACACCCGTCGTCGGGAAGGATCGACCGCATGGCCCGCACCGACCGCGCCACCCGGACGATCGCAGCGCCGCCGGGGGCGGTGCGCCGGGCGCTGCTCGACCCGGACGCGCTGGCCTCGTGGCTGCCGCCGGACGGGATGCGCGGGCGGGTCGAGCGCGTCGACGCCCGGGCGGGCGGCGGGTTCCGGATGGAGCTGACCTACCTCGACCCGACGGGTGCGCCGGGCAAGTCGACCGACGCGAGCGACGTCGTGGAGGTCGGGTTCGGCGAGCTCTCCGACCAGCGGGTGGTCTGGCGCACGGAGTTCGTCGCGGACGACCCGGCGTTCGCGGGGGTCATGACGATGACGTGGTCGCTTCTGCCGGCCGGGGCGGGCACCGAGGTGGAGGTCACCGCGGCCGACGTGCCGCCCGGCATCGAGCCGGGCGTGCACGAGGCGGCGATGGCGTCGTCACTGGCGCACCTCGCCGCCTTCGTCGAGGGCTGACAGCTCCCGGGCCACCGCTCCCCCGAGCGCCACGTTGGCCCGGTAGAGGGCGAGGTTGACCTCGAGGCTGCGGCCCTCGCTCGCCCGGTGCAGGTGGTCGAGCAGGTGCGGCGTCGTGTCCTTGCCCCGCACCCCGTGGGCCTCGGCGTCGGCGAGCGCGCCCTCGATCACCGCGCGGTGCAGGACGTCGTCGAGCTCGTCGGCCACGGCGACCGGGTTGGCCAGCAGCACCGCCGAGCGCAGCCCGAGGGCGTCCCGGGCCCGGACCACGGCGGCCACCTCGGCCGGCGTCTCGACCCGGTCCGCGACGCCGAACCCGGAGTCGCGGACGTAGAAGCCGGGGAACATTGTCGTGCGGTAGCCGAGCACCGTGACCTGCAGCGTCTCGAGACGTTCCAGGGTCGCGCCGACGTCGAGGATCGACTTCACCCCGGCCGACACCACGAGGATCGGCAGGCCCGCGAGTGCGATCAGGTCGGCCGACTCGTCGAACGTGTCCGCCGCGCCCCGGTGCACGCCGCCCAGCCCGCCGGTGGCGAACACGCCGACGCCGGCGCGGTGCGCGAGCAGGGCGGTCGCAGAGACCGTCGTCCCGCCCGACCAGCCCTGTGCCATGGCGACCGGCAGGTCCCGCGTCCCGATCTTGTGCACGTCGTCGGCCGCGCCGAGGCGGTCGATCTCCTCGGCGGAGAGCCCGATGGTCGGCCGCCCGCCGACCACCCCGACCGTCGCCGGGACCACTCCCGCGTCGCGCAGCAGGGCCTCCGCGTCGCGGGCGGCGGTCACGTTCCGGGGCCGCGGCAGCCCGTGGGTGATGATCGTCGTCTCCAGCGCGACGACGGGGCGCCGCGCGGCCACCGCCACGCGGACCTCCTCGGACACGGACACCGCCGGCGGGATCGGCATGATCCCCACCCTGCCCTCCTCACACGGCCTTGGAACCCGTCCCGACGGGGGGTTATGGTCGCTCCATGATCGCGGCGGTGCTGCTGACGACGCGGGGTCACATCGACCTCGCCCGCGTCGCCTCCGCGCTGTGTCGCGGCTGACGTCTCGTCGCCGCCCCTCCCCTCCTCCCGGCCCCGCCGGCGGTCCGTCGTGCCGCCACGTCGTGGGTCCGCCCCGTCACGTCCCCATCGCGAGAGGACCCCCATGACCGCGACCGTCCCGGTCCCGACCACCCCCGACGCGACGCTCGACGAGCGCTTCGCCCCCGTGTTCGCGCGGATCGCCGAGGGTGCGCTGCAGCGCGAGCACGACCGTGCCCTCGCGTTCGACGAGGTCGCCGCCCTCAAGGAGGTCAGGTTCGGCGCGCTGCGGGTGCCCGTCGAGCTCGGCGGCTACGGCGCGACGGTGCGTCAGCAGTTCCGGCAGCTCATCGGCCTCGCGGCCGCGGAGTCGAACCTCCCGCAGGCCCTGCGGGTGCACTGGTGGTTCGTCGAGGAGCAGCTGCTCGCCACGCCGGGGCCGAACCGCGAGCGGTGGCTCCGCGCGGTGGCCGACGGGACGCTCGTCGGGAACGCGATCACCGAGCCCGGCGTCGGCGCCGTCGACCGGTACCGCACCACACTGACGCCCGATGGGGACGGCCTGCGCCTCGACGGCACGAAGTACTACAGCACCGGCAGCCTGTACGCCGACCACATCATCGTCGCCGCGGACCGGGACGGTGAGCGGGTGGCGGTGCTCGTGGACGCCGACGCCGAGGGCATCACCCAGCACGACGACTGGGACGGGTTCGGCCAGCGCCTCACCGCGAGCGGCACCACCGAGTTCCACCACGTGTTCGTGCCGGGCGACCGGGTGCTCGGCCCCGGCTACGGCACCCCCGGCCGGACCTACGGGACGGCCTACCTGCAGCTCGTCCAGCTCTCGGTGCTCGCGGGCATCGCCCAGCGCGCCACCGACGACGTGTCGGCCTGGGTCCGCGACCGCACCCGCACCTTCACCCACGCCGCGGCCGACCTCCCCCGCCACGACCCGCTGGTCCAGCAGGTCATCGGCCGCCTGTCCTCGGCCGCCTACGCCGCGCGGACCATCGTGCTCGACATCGCCGACCAGCTCGACGTGATCCTCGCGGGCGACAGCGAGGACGCCGACCTGCTCGACCGCGTCGAGTTCGACGTCGCCCGCGCCCAGGCCGCGATCATCCCGTCGGTGCTCGACGCGACCACCCAGCTGTTCGAGGTGGGCGGCGCGTCGATCACGTCCGAGTCGCTGCGGTTCGACCGGCACTGGCGCAATGCGCGCACCATCTCGGTGCACAACCCGCTGATCTACAAGCTGCAGACCGTCGGCGACCACGTGCTGAACGGCTCCGAGCTGCCCTACGCCTGGAGCGCGGGCAAGCGCTGAGCCCGCCGCCACCCCCGGTGCGTGAGGGGAACCCTCGGGCCACAAGAGCGCCCGAGGGTTCCCCTCACGCCGGGGACGGGGCCGTGACGCGGCGGGGGCGACCGGACCGCACCCGCCGCGACCTACCCTGGGCCGCGTGCCGATGACCGCCAAGTACGCGACCACCTGTGGGGTCTGCGCCGCCCCCGTCTCACCCGGCGAGCAGATCGCGAAGGCCGGCCAGCGGTGGGCGCACGTGACCTGCGCCGACGGGGCGGACCAGCCGGCAGCACCGGCGGAGCGGACCACGGCGAAGGCGACGAAGCCGGCCCGCGCGGACATGCCGGCGGCCGAGGGCGCGCTCGAGGTCTGGACCGACGGCGCCTGCTCGGGCAATCCCGGCCCCGGTGGCTGGGCCTGGGCGACGAAGGACGGCCGGCAGGACAGCGGCGGCGAGGCCACGACCACGAACCAGCGGATGGAGATCCGCGCGGCGCTCGAGGCGGTGCGCTCCCTGGAGGGGCCGCTGGTCGTCGTCAGCGACTCCACCTACGTCGTGAACTGCTTCCGCGACGGCTGGTGGAAGGGCTGGATCGCACGGGGCTGGGTGACGAGCGCGAAGAAGCCGGTCGTCAGCCGCGACCTCTGGGAACCGCTGATCACGCTGGTCGACGAGCGCGGTGACGTCTCCTTCCGGTGGGTCAAGGGGCACTCCGGCGACGAGATGAACGACCTGGTGGACCGGCTCGCCGTCGAGCAGTCGAAGGCCGTGGCCTGACCTCGCGCGTGTCCCGTGCCGGACGGCGCCCCGTCCGCGTATAGTCGGGAGTGCGGCGCCACCTGTGGTGTCGCACGGTCCGGGTGACGCACCGGTTCTTCGCAGAGCGGTCCTGTTCTGCGGCGGGGCTCCCGGGCAGCGGGTCGAGGTCGCACCCATCGGGCTTCGCACCCTCGAACCTGCGCTGTCTCGCGAGAGGCCAGCACGACGGGGTCGTGCACGGAGGAGGAGTACGTGGCTCGAGGAGGCCAGCCCACGCGGGCTCGCCGTGGCGCCGCCAACGACCGGCGGCGTGGTCGCCGGGGCAGCGACGACGTGATGTCGGTGCTCCAGCGCGCCGTGCGCGAGGTCAAGACCGCGCTCGGCAACGGGCGCGTGACGCCGTCGGTGCGCACCAAGTTCCAGGCGGTCGCGCTGATGCTGCGCGACGAGCGCACCCGCGTCCGTGCGGACGAATCCCTCGGCGAGACCAAGCGGGGCGAGCAGCTCAAGCGGCTCGACGACGTGGCCACGTCGCTCGCGATGAGCGCCGTCCGCGACTCCCGCCTGATGGAGCTGCTCTCCGAGGACGCCGTGGTGTCCGACGAGGCCCGCGCCCTCGAGCGCGACATGCTGCGCAAGGCCGGCGTCGAGGTCGAGCCCGAGCCGGAGCCGGAGCCCGAGGAGGAGCCGGTCGCGCCGGTCCGGACGGGCGTCGTCCCCCGGTCGGTCATCTCGCGCCAGCTGGCCAACCCCTTCATGGAGCCCGACTACTCGATCGCCCGCCCCACCGCCCCGCGCCCGTCGCGGCTGGCGAGCTGGGAGCTCCTCGAGCCGCTGCTGCGCTCCTTCGAGCGGGCGAGCGCGGGCGCCACCGCGTGCATGGACCTCCCCGAGCCCGAGACGCTGCACACCCGCGCCGGGCAGGACCTCATGCCGCACCAGGCCGAGGTGGTCGAGGCGGTCGCCGAGGGCCACCGCACGTTCCTGCTCGCCGACGAGCCCGGGCTGGGCAAGACCGCCCAGGCCCTGCTGGCCGCGGAGGCCGCCGAGGCCTACCCGCTGCTCGTCGTCGTGCCGAACGTCGTCAAGACCAACTGGGTGCGCGAGGCCGGCCTGTGGTGCCCGCGCCGAGGCGTCACCGCCGTGCACGGCAACGGCGACTCCGTCGACGGCTTCGCCGACATCGTGGTGGTCAACTACGACGTCCTCGACCGGCACGTCGGCTGGCTCGGCGACTTCGGGTTCCGCGGGATGGTCGTCGACGAGGCCCACTTCATCAAGAACAAGGGCTCGCAGCGCTCGCAGCACGTGCTGAGCCTGGCCGAGCGGATCCGTTCGTTCGCGGGGCGGCCGCTGCTCATGGCCCTCACCGGGACGCCGCTGATCAACGACATCGAGGACTTCCTCGCGATCTGGGAGTTCCTCGGCTGGATCGACGACAAGAAGCCCCTCGGCGAGCTCATGGACTCCCTGACCGACACCGGTCTGACGCCCGCCGACCGGGACTTCTACCCGGAGGCCCGGCAGGCCGTCGTCGACATGGGCATCGTCCGACGCCGCAAGGTCGACGTGGCGGCCGACATCCCGGAGCGGCGCATCGCCGACCTCCCCGTCGAGCTCGACGGCCCCACCGGCCGGTCGATCCGGGCCGCGGAGCGCGACCTCGCCGCGCGGATGGTCGCGCGCTACGACGAGGCGATGGCGGCACGGTCCGGCGGCGAGCGGTCGGTCGACGGCATCGACCACGACCTCGTGCGCCTCGTCGCCACCTGGGAGCAGAAGGACGCCGAGAACTCCCCCAACGGCGACAACGTCTTCAGCATGATGCGCCGGATCGGGCAGGCGAAGGCCGCACTGGCCGCCGACTACGCCGCCCAGCTCGCGCGCAGCGCCGGCAAGGTCGTGTTCTTCGCCAAGCACGTCGACGTCATGGACGAGGCGCAGGCGACCTTCGACAAGCAGGGCGTGCGCTGGGCCGCGATCCGCGGCGACCAGTCCCGCACGGCCCGGCAGAAGAACATCGACGCGTTCGTCAACAACCCCGAGGTGCAGGTCATCGTCTGTTCCCTGACGGCGGCCGGGGTGGGGATCAACCTGCAGGTCGCCTCCGACATCGTGCTCGCCGAGCTCCCGTGGACCGCCGCCGAGCAGACCCAGGCGATCGACCGGTGCCACCGCATCGGCCAGTCGATGCCGGTGACCGCGTGGCGCATCCTCGCCGCGCAGACCATCGACGCGCGCATCGCCGAGCTGATCGACGACAAGGCTGGGCTCGCCGCGGTCGCGCTCGACGGGTCCGACGAGGAGATCGCGACCTCCGACGCTCAGCACGCCACCCTGGTCGCGCTGCTCACCAGTGCCCTGGAGTCGCGGACGCCCGCCCTGTCCTGACGACGGGGGCGGGCCCCCGGGTGATCAACGGTCCCGCAGCGGGCCCGGGACCACCTCCCGAGCCCACCCAGGGGCCGTTGATCATGCGGGTCCGGTCACTCGACGGTGAGGTCGTCCGGTGGGGTGACCTCCCGGTGCAGGATCTTCCCGGTCGGACCCTTCGGCAGCGCGTCGACGACCCACACGTGCCGCGGGTACTTGTAGGCGGCGAGCTGCTCCTTCGCGAACGCCTTGACCTCCTCGACGTCGATCTCCGCGCCGGAGCGCACCGAGATCGCCGCGCCGACCTCCTCGCCGAGCCGCGGGTGCTCGAGCCCCACGACGGCGACCTCGGCGATCGACGGGTACTGGTAGAGCACCTCCTCGACCTCCCGCGGGTAGACGTTGTAGCCGCCCCGGATGATCAGCTGCTTCTTGCGGTCGACGATGAAGAGGTAGCCGTCCTCGTCGACCGTGGCGAGGTCGCCGGAGCGGAACCAGCCGTCGGGGATCGACTCGGCGGTGGCCTCCTCGCGGCCGAAGTAGCCGGCCATGACGCCCTCGCCGCGGATCGCGATCTCGCCGACCTCGCCGACGGGGACGTCGTGGCCCTCGTCGTCGACGACCCGCAGCTCCATGCCGGGTACCGGCCGACCGATCGAGCCGGCCTTGCGCTCCTCGTCGGGCTGGTTGAAGGAGGCGACCGGTGAGGTCTCGGAGAGGCCGTAGCCCTCGAGGATCGTCGCATCGAACTTCTTCTCGAACGCGTGCAGCAGCTCCACCGGCATCGCGGCGCCGCCCGAGATGCAGGTCCGCAGACTGCTGGTGTCGGCCTGCGCATCGGTGTCGAGCAGCGCGCCGTACATCGTCGGCACGCCCTCGAAGACCGTGACCCGCTGCTCCTCGATGATCCGCAGGACCGCGGCGGGGTCGAAGCGCGGGATGAGCGCGAGGGACGCCCCGGAGACGACGGACGCGTTGAGCCCGCAGGTCAGGCCGAACACGTGGAAGAGCGGGAGGCACCCCATGATCACGTCGTCGGGGGTGGTGCGGATGAGGGCCTCGACCGTCGTGCGGCAGTTCGAGTCCAGGTTGTGGTGGGTCAGCATCGCGCCCTTGGGCTGCCCCGTCGTCCCCGACGTGTAGAGGATGACGGCGAGGTCGTCGTCGCCGCGCTCGACCGGGTCACCGACCGGTTCGCCGTCGAGCTGCCCCTCGGCCGGGCCCGCGGCCGGGAGCTCGAGCACGGGGACGTCCGCCGCCCCGGCCGCGCCGCGGGCGGCCTCGGCCACCTCGTCGAGCGCGACGACCACGCTCGCGCCGGAGTCCTCGAGGTAGTAGCCGATCTCCCGCTTCGTGAGCATCGGGTTCATCGGCACGACGGCGGCCCCGGCGATCAACGCGCCGTAGAAGCCGATCGGGAAGGCGGGCACGTTCGACGAGACCAGGCCCACCCGGTCCCCCGGGGCCACGCCGAGCTCGCGCAGCGCCCCCGCGACCGCCCGGGCCGCCGTGAGGAAGGACGCGTAGTCGATCTCCGCCCCACCGGCGCGCAGCGCGATCCCGTCCGGGGACCCGTCCGCCGTGTCGACCAGGTTCTGTGCGAGGTTCACCGTCGTACCCCCAACGTTGCGCGAGGGGCTGATCGAACCACGAACGGCCGCCGGTCAGCGCGTGACGGACCCGTCGACGTACGTCCACCGACCGTCGACCCGCGCGAACCGGCTCCGCTCGTGCTGCACGCCGTCGCGGTGATGCGCCCGGAACTCGACGATCCCCTCCGGGTCGAACAGGCCGCCGGCCTCGTGGTCGACGATCTCGAGGCCGCGCCACCGGGTGTCCGGGTCCAGCTCGAGCGTCGCCGGCCGGGTCGACGGGTGCCAGGTCCGCAGCAGGTGCTCGACGTCGTGGTCGACGAAGGCCGTGTAGCGCGAGCGCATCAGGGCCTCCGCCGTCGGCGGCGCGGCCCCGTCCGGTCCGAGGTAGCGGCCGCAGCACGCGTCGAACGTCTCGGACGAACCGCAGGGGCAACGACGGGGGCGCACGGCCGCCCAGGGTAGGCGGCCGACGTCGGCGGACGTGCTCAGGCGGTACTCGCGATGTTCAGCACGGTCACCGTCCCGTCGAGGAGGTTCGTGACGTAGGCCTGGCGTCCCTCAGGGCCGACCGCGATGCTCGTCGGACCGCGCCCCACCGGGATCGTGGCCGTGATCTGCATCGTCGCGATGTTGAGCACCTGGATGGCGTTCGAGTCGACGGGCGCGATGTAGGCGTGCTTGTTGTCGGCGCTCAGGGTGACGTCCTGCGGGTGGCTGAGCGTCGGGACCGTGGCGACGACGCGGTTCGTGTCGGTGTCGGTCGCCGACAGCGTGTCGTCGTCGTAGTTGGCGTTGAGCAGCAGCGGCCGGTTGGGCACCCGCACGATCGAGTGCGGGCTCTTCCCCACCGGCACCGTGCCGAGCACCCTGCCCGTCGCCGTGTCGATCGTGGTCAGCAGGTTCGACTCGTGGTTGGCGGCGTAGAGCCGCGTCCCGTCCGGCGAGAAGGCCACCCAGTGCGGGTTCGCGGCCACGACGATCGTGTTGACCACGGCGTCGGTGGCGGTGTCGATGACGGTGATCGAGCTGGAGTCGTGGTTCGGCACCCAGACCCGGGACCCGTCGGGCGACACGTGCAGCGCGAACGGCCGCTTCCCGGTCGGGATGCGGGCGATCACGCCGGCCGTGCGGGTGTCGACGACGGCGACCTCGTTGACCGAGAAGTCCTGGTTCGTGACGCTGACGTAGGCCCGCGCCCCGTCCGGGGCGAAGCTGACGAACTGCGGGCCGCCCTCGGGTACCGGGATGGTGCCGGTGGCGGCGTTCCGGGTCGTGTCGAACACCGTCACCGCCCCGGCCTGCCGGTCGGCGATGTAGGCGAAGCGACCGTTCGGCGCGACCTCCATGTAGCCCGGGGTCGGGCCCACCTGGACCGTCTGCGCCACGCTCGGGACGTCGACGCTGTTCGCGGCGACCGGGCGGCTCGCACCCGGCACCGGCGGCGCCCCCTGCTGGCCGGGCGCGAAGTCGGCCTCCCCGGTGGTCCGGAGCGACGGACCGACCACGACCCCGACCACCAGGGCGACGACCACCGCCGCCACGACGCCCGCCGCGAGGAGCACGGTCCGGCGACGCCCACCCCCGGAGGCCGGCGGCGGGCCCTCCCGCCGGGGTGACGACGGCGGGGATGACGACGGCGGGGGTGGTTCGGACGGTCCGGGTGACGACGGCGGGGGTGGCTGCGTCGGGTCGGGGGGCTGCGGCGACGGTGGCGTGGCCCGGGTGGACAGGCTGACCGTCGACGCGGTGGACACGGCGGTGGTCGGCGCGTCCAGATCGGTGGCCGGACCGGGCGTCGACGGAGCATGCGTCGACGGGGAATCCGTCGACGGGGCATCCGTCGACGGGGCCGGGGCCGGGGCCGGGGCCGGGGCCGAGGTCGACGGCGCAGGAGCGGCAGCTGCGGTCGCCCGGGCCGCCGCCGGACCGGTCGCGGCGGGAGCGGTCACGGCAGGAGCGGCCGCGGCGGGAGCGGCAGGAGCCGCCGGAGCGGGCGCAGCAGGAGCCGTCGCCGTCGCGACGGCGCCCGACTCCCCCGCGCCGACCCCCACGGGCGTGCTCGCGAGCTCCGGGGCGTCCGCGAGTGCCTCCCGGGCGGCACGCGCGAGGTCGCCCGCGCTCTCGAAGCGCCGGGCCGGGTCCTTCGCCATGCCGCGGACGACGACCTCGTCGAGTGCCGCGGGTACGGACGGCACGACCTCGCTCGGCGGGCGGGGGCTGAGGTAGACGTGGGCGTACATCTGCGACGGCAGGTCGGCGCCGGGGAAGGGCTTGGCGGCGGTCAGGCACTCGAAGAGCACGCAGGCCAGGGCGTAGACGTCGGTCCGGGCGTCGATCTCCTTGTTCTCGAACCGTTCCGGGGCCATGTAGTCGAGCGTCCCGAGCGTGGCGCCGGAGACGGTCGCCCAGGACCGGGTGTGGCCCGCGGCGTGGGCGAGCCCGAAGTCGACCACGTAGGCGAAGCCGGTGGGCGTGACCAGGATGTTCGACGGCTTCACGTCGCGGTGCACGAGCCCCTCGGCGTGGGCGGCGTCGAGGGCCTCCGCGACCTGGCCGATCAGCGCGACGGCCCGTTCGGGCTCGAGCGGACCCTCGTCGGCGATGAGGCGCGCCAGGCACTGGCCGTCGACGAGCCGCATGTCGATGTAGAGCCGGCCGTCGATCTCGCCGTAGTCGTGGATCGGGACGACGTGCGGTTCCCGCAGTCGCGCGACGGCGTCGGACTCCTGCCGGAACCGTCGCTGGTAGATCGGGTCCTTGCTCGTCGACTCGGGCAGCAGCTTGAGGGCCACGTCGCGGTTGCGCCGCGTGTCGTAGGCGCGGTGCACCTCGCCCATCCCGCCCTGGCCGATGAGCTCACCGACCTCGTACTGCCCGAAGCGCGTCATCTCTCCCCCAGGGGGCTCTCGGTGGTGCTGTCAGGCGAGGACGACGCGGTCGCCGTCGACGCGGACGGGGCGGGCGGCGAGGGCGGTCGCGGCCGGGCCGCGGACGACTGCGCCGTCGAGGGAGAAGCGGCTGCCGTGGCACGGGCAGACGATCGTCGCGGCGACCACCTCGCTGACGAGGCAGCCGTCGTGGGGGCAGACCGCCGAGAAGCCGCGGTAGGTCGTGTCGGTCGGGCGGGTCACGACGACGGCGAGGCGCGGGTCGACGACGCCGCCCCCGACCGGGACCGCGGTGGCCGGACCGACCACGGTGCCCGGTCCGCCGCCCGCCCCACCGGGGAGCGGGGCGCCGGGGGCGAAGCCGCCGTCGTCCGGGGCCGGCCGGGCGGGGGTCCCGCACCCGGCCGCCACCAGGGCGGCGCCGCCGAGCAGGACCGCCCGGCGGTCGCGGCGGACGACACCCGTGGCGGCCATGACGTCAGAGGCGGACGGGGTCGGACATCCCGACGACGACGGTTCGGTCGCCCTCGTAGGGCTCCCGGCCGTGGGCCGTGCGGATGTTGTCGACGACCAGCAGGTCCCCCGCCTGCCACGGTTCCCGCAGCGTGTGCGCGGTGTAGGCCTCGTTGACGAGGTCCACGACGTCCTCGCCGATCGGGTCGCCGTTGCCGAACCGGGTGGTGAAGGGCAGGCCGTCCGGGCCGTAGGACTCCTGGAGGTACTCGCGGACGTCGGGGTCGAGCGCCCACTCGCTGAGGAAGGCCACCTGGTTGAACCAGCAGGGGCGGCCGTCGACCGGGTGCCGGACCACCGCCCGGCGGCGCTGCCGGGTGCGCAGCCCGCCGTCGGCATCCCAGCTGAACTCGATGCCGTTCGCGCGGCAGTACTGCTCCACGGCGCCCCGGTCGCCGGTGCCGAACGCCTCCGACCAGGAGGCGCCGATGTCGTCGTTGTAGTGACGGACGAGCAGCCAGCCCTCCCGCTCGAACCGGGCGACCAGCTCGCGCGGCAGGGCCGCCAGCACCGCGGCGCCGTCGCCGACCGGCGTCGCACCGCCGCTCGCGGCGGGCGCGAGGCAGGCGAAGAACAGGAACGACGGCGGGTCGGGCACGTAGCTCAGCTCGTTGTGCAGGCACATCTGCTGGCTCGCGGGCCACGGCGTCGCGGACTGCAGGCCCTGTCCGAGCTGCGTCCGCGGCGCGAACGGCTCCCGCTCGGGCAGGAGCCCGGTCGACGTCAGCCGCGCCATGACGGCCGCGGTACCCGCCTGATCACGCAGCCCGAGACCGCGGATCAGCACCGAGCCGTAGCGGGCCAGGATCTGCCGGACGTCGGTGCGGTGGTGCGCGGTCCACCCCACGGGGTCGGGCCCGGCGTCGGCCCGCAGGACCGGGGGACGGCCGGCCTGCAGGTCCAGGTTCAGGGCCGGGGGCCCCAGGGTCGCGGACATGGTCACTCCTCCGACGTCGGGGGTGTGGGCACGGCGGGCGGCCCCGCGGTCGGGGCGGGCAGGCGGTGCGAGCGGGAGAGGTCGCCGGCGGGGCCGTAGTGCTGCTCGCGCCACTCGGGCGCGTAGACGGTGTCGAGGTAGCGCTCGCCCTGGTCGGGCGCGATGGTGACCGCGGTGGTGCCGGGGTGGGCGTGGCGGGCGAGCCAGCGGGCGGCGCCGGCGACGACCGTGCCGGTGGACCCGCCGAAGAGGAACCCGCGCATCGCCAGGCGCTGGCACATCCGGACCGTCTCGACCTCCGGGACGATCACCACGTCGTCGATGAGCGAGCGGTCGAGCGCCGGGGGCGTCATGCCCATGCCCAGCCCGGGGATGTGGCGGGGGGACGCCGGGCCGCCGAAGCTCACCGAGCCCTCGACGTCGATGGCGACGACCCGGACGTCGGGGCGGTGCTGCTTGAACCAGCGGGCGTTGCCCATGAGGGTGCCGCAGGTCCCGGCCCCGACCAGCAGCACCTCGATCCCGGGGATGGCCCGGGCGATCGACGGCGCCGTGGTCGCGTAGTGGGCTCCGGCGTTCGCCGGGTTCTCGTACTGGTTCAGCCAGACGGTGTCGGGGTCCCGCTCGCACAGGGCCCGGAGGTGGTCGAGGCGCGCGCCGAGCAGACCGGTGACCGGGTTCGGCACGGAGACGACGTGGACCTCCGCGCCGTAGGTCTCCATGAGCCGGCGGGTCTGCGGATTGCACCGATCGTCGGTGACGCAGATGAAGCGGTAGCCGCGATTCGCGCTGACCATCGCCAGCGCGACGCCGAGATTGCCCGACGACGACTCCACGATGATCGACCACGGGTTCAGCTGACCCGCCGCCTCGGCGGCCTCGACCATCGCGGCGGCCGCCTTCAGTTTCACCGACCCCGCGAAGTTCATCCCCTCGACCTTGCAGAACAGCTTCTGGTCGACGATCGGACGCATGTCGACGAACAGATCGTGGGTGTTGAACTGCTGCGGGGAGGACACGATGTTCGGCGGGGGCACGTGCCGGGGGCCCGGGTGCGTCGGCCGCGGAACGGGTGACCCCGCCGAGGACCGTCCGTCACGGACCGGCCCGGGCATCGGCCCCGTCCGTCGCCCGTCCGGCCCCACGAGGGTGGCCCGACCGTCATCGAGGTAGGACACCCGCACCGTCGTCCCGGGTGCGACGGCGACCGTCGCCGCGTCGAGCCCGTGCAGCTGGATCCGCGTCGTCGGCGCGGCGTCGTCCTGCTCGGCCGTCGTCACTCCCACCACCCCCTCGAACGGTTGTCGGGCGCACAGCATGGCGCATCAGTGGGATTCACAGGAACTTTTCAGCGAATTTCGTCCCACCCGGTCACGTTCGGTCACCGACCAGTCGAATCTTGCTGCGGACCCTGCCCGTAGCGCTGCAGCTCGTGGAAGAAACCGTCGATCACCTGCAGTCCGCCGGCGCGCCCGATCTCGTCGTACACGGCCTTTCCCACGGCGAGATCGAGAATGCCGAGGCCGAACGGCGAGAATACGGTCGTACGGTCGGAAACCGGGCTCACCCGGCCCGCCATGACGTCGTCGAGCGTGCCGTGGACGAAGTCGCGGTTCCCCACCTGCTGCTCGGCCAGGTGCAGCGAGGTGTTCGCCCGCAGGCAGTGGTCGACGTCGTCGACGACGTTCGTCGCGCCGAGCACGATCTCCGGTGAGAGGTCACGCAGCGAGACGTGCAGGACGAGCGGGTGGTGGGCGAACCATGCCGGGTCGTGGACGTGCGGTTCGCCGGCGACGGTCGCGAACACGAGGAGGTCGCTGGACCGGACGAGGGACTCCGCGTCCTCGTGGATCCGCACGGTCGTCGCGGCGTCGTGCCGCTCGAGGTAGCCGCGGAACCCGGCGGCGCTCTCCGGGTTCAGGTCGAACACCCCGACCTCGTCGAACGTCCACCCGGTCGCGGCGAGGTAGGTGTGCAGGTAGCGCGCGATGAGCCCGACCCCGAAGAAGCCGACCCGGCGCGGCCGGGTGCGCCCCTTCGTGAGCTGGTCGGCGGCGAGCGCGGCGGAGGCCGAGGTGCGGACGGCGTTGATGATCGAGGCCTCAAGGCAGGCGAACGGGTAGCCGGTGCGGTGGTCGTTGAGGATCAGCACCGCCGAGGCGCGCGGCAGCCCCGCCGCCACGTTGTCGGGGAAGCTGGAGACCCACTTGATGCCGTCGACCCCGACGTCGCCGCCGACCGAGGCGGGCAGCGCGATGATCCGGGAGTTCGGCTTGTCGGGGAAGCGCAGGAAGTACGACGGCGGGTTGCCGGTCTCGCCGGCGCCGTGCATGCGGTAGGTCCGGGCGACGACGTCGACGATCTCGCGTTCGCGTCCCTCAAGGGCCTGCGCCACCTGGGCTCCGGGGATGACGGCGAAGGCGGGCACCCCGTCGGTCGCGGACGGGACCGCGTCGAGGGCAGCGGCGGTGGACATGGTCGCCTCCTGGGCGGTCACGGGGCCGGGTCGGGGTCGGTGGCGGCGGTGGCGGCGGTGGCGCTGCGCTCGTCGAGGAGCGCGGCCAGGTCGGCGAGGACCGGGTGCCGGCCGATCTCGGGGAGGCTGACCGCCTTCTGGAGGCGGACGGCCATCTTCACGGCGAGCAGCGACGAGCCGCCGCGCTCGAAGAAGTGGGTGTCGCGGGTGATCGCGCCCTCGTCGACGCCGAGCAGCGGCGCCCAGATCGCGGCCAGCCGCCGCTCGGTCGGGGACAGCGGCGCGGTGTCCGCGACGGGTTCCGTCGGTCCGTCGAGCTCGAGGGCGAGCGCCGTGAGCACCTTGCGGTCGATCTTCCCGTTCGCCGTCGTGGGCAGGGCCGGCCGGTGGTGCAGCACCGGCGGCACCATGTAGTGCGGCAGGGAGGCCGCCAGCAGGCCGCGGAGCTCGTCGTCGGGAAGCGCGGCGGCCGCGCCGTAGAAGCCGACGAGCTGCTTGCCGCGGCCCGGCCGCTCGCTCACGACGACGGCGGCGTCGCGGACGCCGGGCGCCCGGAGCAGCGTGTTCTCGATCTCGCCGATCTCGATGCGGAAGCCCGAGATCTTGACCTGGTGGTCGCGGCGGCCGAGGAAGTCGAGCGTGCCGTCGGGCAGCCAGCGCCCGTGGTCGCCGCTGCGGTAGAGCCGCTCTCCGGGGCGCAGCGGGTCGGGGACGAACGCCGCCCGGGTGCGCTCCGGGTCGTTGACGTAGCCGCGCCCCACGCACACGCCGGAGAACACGATCTCCCCGGGCGCGCCGAGCGGGACCGGTTGCAGCAGCGGGTCGACGACGTAGATCCACACGTTCGCCACGGCGGGGCCGAGCGGGACGCGCTCGTGGTCGGGGACCCCGTGCAGGACCATGTGGTTGGTGTCGTCGCTGGTCTCGGTCAGCCCGTAGGCGTTGACCAGCGGCACGTCCGGGAGCACCGCGAACCAGCGGGCGACGAGCTCCTTCTTCACCGCCTCGCCGGTCACGGCCACGCGGTGCAGGTCGGGCAGGGGCACGGGTTGCTGCTCGAGGAACGAGACGACGACGTCGAGGTAGGACGGCACGAGCTGCGCGACGGTCACCCGGCGCCGGACGAGCAGCTCGACGAAGCGGGGCACGTCGAGGACGACCTCCTGCTCGACCAGCACCGTCGTCGCGCCGACGAGCCAGCCCGCGACGAGCTGCCAGAGCGAGATGTCGAAGCACTGCGGCGCGGTCTGGGCGACCACCGACTCCTCGGTGATCCCCATGTCGGCGATCTTCGCGAGCAGGTGGTTGAGCATCCCGGCGTGCTCGCACATGGCGCCCTTGGGCTCCCCCGTCGAGCCCGAGGTGAAGTAGAGGTAGGCGAGCCGGTCCGGTCCGACCTCGACGTGCGGGTCGACGTCGGCGTGGTCCTCGGTCCAGGTGTCCGCCACGAGCAGCCGCGTCGGTGCGTCCGCGCCGAGACCGGCGAGGGCCTCGTCGAGGGTGGTCGTCGCGCCCGGCTCGGTCAGCACGAACCGGGCGCCCGCGCGGCTGAGCACGGTCGCGATGCGCTCGGCCGGGAAGTGCGGTTCGAGCGGCAGGTAGGCGCCGCCGGACTTGAGGATGCCGAGCACGGCGGCCGCCCAGCCGAGGGTGCGCTCGGCGACCACGGCGACGACGTCCTCGGCGCCGAGGCCCCGCGCGAGCAGGGCACGCGCGATCGCGTCGGAGCGCTCGTCGAGCTCGCGGTAGGTCCAGGCCTCGTCGCCCCGCATCACGGCGACGGCGTCGGGCGCGGCGGCCGCGCGGTCGCGCACGAGGTCGTGCGGGCGCCGGTCGGGCAGGGTCCGGGTCGGGCCCGCCAGGCCGTCGACCTGGAACGACAGCTCCTCGGGCGAGAGGAGGCAGCCGTGGGCCGGGTCCGCGGCGGGGTCCGCGGCGAGCAGGCGCAGGGCGGTGAGGTGGTAGCCCGCGATCCGTTCCGCGGCGCCGGCGTCGAGGACGTCGGTGCGGTGGTCGACCCGCACGGCGTCGGCGCTCCAGACCACGCGCAGCACGGTGTCCGCGTCCGGCAGGGCCGCCGGCCCGGGGTCCTCGGTCGCGATCGTCTCGAGGACCGTCGACGGCCACGGCCCGACGGCGGGGTCGGCGCGCAGGGCGGCCAGCTCGCGGTCGATGGCGTCGGGGTCACCCCCGAGGGCGTCGGTGGCGGCGATGGCCGCCGTCGCGACGAGGGCGGACCCGGTGGCGACCGCGGTGTCGACACGGCACGGGCGGGGCGCGTGACCCGGCCCGGCGGCGAGCGCGGTCAGGGTCTCCGGCTCGCCGGTGAGCGCCGCGACGACCCGCGCGTGCGCGGCGAGGACGACGACCTCCGGCCCGACGCCGTGGTCGGCCGCGACCCGCCGGAGGACCGCCGCCAGGTCGGCGGGCACCGGTACGACGTGGGTGCCGGTGGCCGGCTCCGGCGCGCCCGACCCGGGCGCCCAGCGCGGGAGCGGGGTCGCGCCGCTGGCGATCACGGCGCGCCGGTCGACGCGGACGGTGGGATGGGTGTCCTGGACGGTGGTCATCGCAGCCGTCGGTCCTCTCTCGCTCGGGTCCCGGGGACGTCGGCCCGACCGACGCGTGCTCCGGGGATGACGGCCGGGCCGCGGCCGGCGGGCAGGGCGGGCGGCGGCGCGGGGGCCCGCGCGGCGGGCACCGGGCCGGGATCGGGGTCGGGCGCCGTGGGACGGGCGGGGCGGGCGGGGCGGGCGGGGGCCCGTCGGGTCGCCCGGGCGGGGTTGCCGCTCCAGTGCTCCCCCGCCGGGACCTCCTCGCCCTTCATGAGGAACGTATCCGGGCCGAGGACCGCCCCGTCGCCGAGGGTGGTGCCGTAGTGGACGAACGACCCGACGCCGAGCGTGGTGCGGGCGCCGAGGACGACGTGGTCGGACTTGAACCCGCCGTCCTCCTGGGAGTGGCACTGCACGACCGTGCCCTCGCCGAGCGTCGCGTCGTCGCCGATCGTGGTGAAGGACTTCTCGGTGAGCACCGCCCCGTCGTCGAACACCCGCCGACCCACGTGGACGCCGAGGAGGCGCCAGATCCAGGGCTTGAACGGGGTGCCGTTGGCGACCTGCACCCAGTCCGGGGCGGGGACCTTCCAGTAGCGCTCGTGGCGCCAGAACGCCGGGTCGTAGATCGAGCAGCCGTCCGGGGCCCGGGCCATCAGCGGCCGGACGCAGCGCTCCACCAGCGCGTACCACCCGGCGAGGAGCAGCAGGCCGAGCACCTCGCCGATCACCACGGCGACGGCACCCACCTTGGCCGGGATGGACCCGACGGCCGCGACGGCGACGAGCAGCAGGAAGGTGTAGAGCCAGCGCACGAGCAGGTGCAGCGCCATCGAGAGGGCGTTGTGCCGGTTCTTGCGGCGCAGCGCCCGGGCCAGTTCGGCGGGGTCGGTGACCTCGAGGTCGCTGTCGCGGGCGACCATGCGCGGGATCTCGAAGCTGGGCGAGCCGAGCAGGCCCACGCCCTGCCGGATCGGGCCGTGCTGCGGGATCTGGACCTTCGTCGCGAGCAGGCAGTCGTCGCCGGTGCGGCCCTGCGGCGGGTAGGCGATGCGGTTGCCGAGGAAGTTGTTCGCCCCGATCCGCGTCGCGCTGACGCGGAAGGACGTCGCCGAGTACTCGGCGTTCATCACCGAGAGGTTGTCCGCCACCACCGTGCCGGCGCCGACGGAGGTGAGGAACGGGTTCTCGTGCTTGACGGCCATCCCGAAGTTCGACCCGGTCTGCTGCAGCGGGCGCAGCCGGTAGCCGAGGAGCACGAGGTAGTGGGCGATCGCGGAGCTGTCCCCGAAGAGCTCGACGAACGGGGTCACGTTGGTGAGGGTGCCGATTGCGCGATGCAGCCAGTACCGCACGCCGAAGAGCGGGTAGACCGTGTCGGGGCGCAGCCCGAGGGCCAGCAGCCGCGGCAGCGTCGTCACGACGAGCAGACCCAGGACGATCGCCCCGAGGTAGAGCCCCCCGGACAGGGCGAGCGTCTGCAGGTAGAAGTACGGGTCGAGGAGCGCGCCGGCGGGCGGCTCGAACAGCGCCGCGAACTGCGGCAACCGGGTCCGCAGGACGGCGAAGGCCAGCAGGCCGGCCGGGAGCACCAGCCCGATCACCAGCACGAGCACGCCGAGCGAGTAGAGCGTGCGGCGCGGCGCCCTCCCGGCGGCCGGCGGCACGGGCGGCATCGGGGCGTCGGCGCGCCGGGCGGGTGACCCGTGCCAGTTCTCCCCGGCCGGCACCGACTGGCCGGCGTGCAGCGACGAGCTGTGCGCGAGGGACGCCCCGTCGCCCATGGCCGTCCGGACGTCGAGGACCGTCGACTCGCCGATCACCACCCCAGCCCCGAGGCTGACCCCGCCGATCTCGACCCGCCCGTCGTGCGCGCGGTAGCACGCCACGACCGCGTCCTTGCGGATCAGCGCCCCGTCGCCCGCGCTGAACAGGTCGGTGCAGACCGGGAGCTGCGGGGTGAGGACCACGACGCCGCGCCCGATCCGCGCGCCGAGCGCCCGCAGGTAGAGCGTCTGCAGCGGCGTGCCGGTGAACAGCTGCACGGGGCTCGTCCGGACGAGCGTCTTGACCACCCAGAAGCGCAGGTAGGCCGGGCTCCACACCGCCACCGACCCCGGTCGCCACCGGCCGACGAGCACCCATTTGGCGACGATCGGGACGGCGATCCCGACCGCCAGGCCCGCCGCGCCCGAGAGCACCGAGCGGCCGTAGGTGAGCAGGAGCCCGCCCGGCGCGGTCACCCACGTCGCCGCCCAGGTCAGCAGCACGGCGGCCAGGTAGCTGTAGACGAGGAAGCAGAGGAGCTGGGCGACGCCGCAGAGCACGAAGGCGGCGGTCCCGGCGCGCGGGCGATCGGGGTCCGCGCCCGCGGTGTCCGTGCCGGTGTCGGCCTCGACCGGGTCGGCCGCGGCGGGCTCGGCGGCCTCCGACCCCGCCGCCGCCGCGACCAGCCCGACGAGGGTCGGGGTGCGGTAGACGTCCGGCATCCCGATCGAGGGCAGGTCGGGTTCCTTGCGCAGCCGGGCGCAGAACCGCGCCATGAGCAGCGAGTCCGCGCCGAGATCGCGGAAGAAGTCCGCGTCGGCGGGCACCTCGCTGCGCCCCAGGACGTCGGCGAGGATCGTCGCGAGCGCCGCGCGGAGGCGTGCCGCGCCCGCGACGTCCGGTGCCTGCGGGGCGGGCGCGAGGGCATCGGCGAGCCCGGCCAGCGTCGGGTGCTGGTAGATGTCCTGCATGGCCGCCGACGGCAGGTCGGGGTGCTTGCGGATCCGGGCGCAGAAGCGCGCCATCAGGAGGGAGTCCGCGCCGAGGTCGGCGAAGAAGTCCGCGTCGTCGGACACGTCGGCGCGGTCGAGGACCTCGGCCAGGATCGTCCGGAGGGCCGCACGGACGTCGGCGGCGGCATCCGGCCGGGCGGCTGCGCCGGCGAGGGCGGCTGCGCCGGCGAGGGCGGTCGGGCGGAGCGCGACGGTCGGTACGGCGACCGTGTCGTCGGGGGTGAGCCGCTGCGCCACCGTCGGGGCGTCGAGGCCCTCGACCTCGGGCCGGCTCCTCTTCCCGGCGTCGGGCCGGGTCCCGGGCCGGGTCTGCCGGCGCGGCGGGGTCCGGGCCGGGTCGGCGGGCAGCGGGAGCACCGCGGTCCGGCCCGGGGCGCCGGAGTGCCGCAGCGTGGGCGCTGCGGCGCCGACCGGCCGCACCCGCAGGCCCCGGCCCCCCGCCCCCTCGACGCGCCCGGTCCACTCGACCTCCCGGTCGGCGGTGAGCCGGCCGAGGTCGCCGGTCCGGACGGTCCGCCGGGACGGCTGGCCGGGGATCGGGACGAAGACCTCGTCGGTGAGGTCGGTGCGGCCCACGTACCCGCCGGCGACGCCGGCCCCGGTGACACCGATCTCGCCGATCCGACCCGGTGGCAGGGCGCGCCGGGGGTCGGCGGGGTCGAGGACGACGACGTCGCGTCCGGGTAGCGGTCGCCCCAGGGTGGGCCGGGCGTGCCGGGACAGCTCGGTCGCGAGCGCGACGACGCCGGTCTCGGGGGCGCCGTGCAGGCCGACCAGCCGCCGGCCCGGGGCCTGCCAGCGGGCGACGAGGTCGGCGGGCCGGTCGGGTCCGAGGAGCACGAGGAGGCGCAGGTCGGGCAGCGCGTCCTCGATCCCCCGCAGGGTCGCGGCGTCGGCGAGGAGCACGGTGGTGCCCGTCGTCCGCAGGAACGCACCGAGGGCGGGGCCGCGCAGGTGCTCCCCCGGCGCCGGGGTGACGACGGTGGCGCCGCAGGACCAGGCCACCCACGTCTCGAGCACGGCCCGGTCCGACCCGGACCGCGGGTCGTGGTGCACCCGGTCGGTCGGCCGCAGGTCCAGCAGGTCGGCGACGGTGCGGACGACGTGGGTCGCGGCCGCGTGGTCGACCGCGACGGCGCGCAGGCCGGGGCCGCCCTCGACCCCCTCGGCGTGCACGACGACGTACGCGGGGGCGTCCCCGACCGTCCCCCGCTCGGCCGCCGTCAGCCGGTGCGTCGCCTCGGCGTCCACCGCGGCGGCGACCCGGTCGAGGTAGACGGCGTCGACGTCGGTGGCCCGGAGCCGGGGCGCGTGCTCGGCGGTGGTCAGGACGATGCCCGCCCCGGCGGCGTGGACGACGGCGGCGAGGGCACGGTCGGGCAGCGCGTGGTCCAGCGGCACCCACACCGCGCCGATCTGCGTGATCGCGAGCTGGGCGATGAGGGCGTCAGCGGGCCGCTCGAGCAGCACCGCGACCCGGTCCCCCGCGGCGAACCGCCGCCGCCGCAGGTAGCGGGCGAGGCGGGCGGCGCCGGTCTCGAGCTCCACGTAGGACAGCGACCCGACGGTCGACCCGCCGACCTCCAGCGCCCGGTGGTGCGCCCGGCCCACGCGCCGGAACTCGTCGAACCGGCGCTCCACCAGCCGGTCGAGGCGGGGCTCGCGCCACTGCCGGGCGTCGTGGGACACGGTGTCCGGTTCGGGGTCCTGCTCGCGGGTCGCGTGCCGTGGCCCCGCCGCACCGGATCGCGCCGTGCGCGTGCGGCCGACCGCCGTCCCCGTCATCGGGCGGCCGCCGTGTCCAGCACGGTGAGGGTCCCGTCGAGCAGGTCGGTCACGTAGGCCCGGCCGCCGTCCGGGGTGACGGCGACGCTGCTCGGCGCGCGGCCGGTCGGGACCGTTGCGGTGATCGTCGACGTCGTGGTGTCGAGGACCTGCACCACGTTGGCGTCGATCGCGGCCACGTAGGCGTGCCGGCCGTCGGCGCTCGTCGCCACGTCCTGCGGGTGCACCGCGGTCGGGACGGTGGCGGCCACCCGGGCCGCCGCGACGTCGACGACCGACACCCCGTTGCCGGTGAAGGCGGTGACGAACAGCAGCGGGCGGACGGGGTCCCAGGCGACGGCGTGCGGCCCGCCGCCGACCGGCACCGTCACCGGCGCGGTGCCGGTCGCCAGGTCGAGCACGGTGACCAGGTCCGCGTCGTGGTCGGCGACGGCGAGGCGGCGGCCGTCGGGCGAGACGGCGAGGCCGTGGGGGCTGGGGGCGACGGGGATCCGGTCGACGACCGCGTTCTGTGCCGGGTCGATCACGACGACGGCGGAGGGGTCCGGGGCGGAGGCGTACACCCGGCTGCCGTCGGGGGCGACGGCGAGGGCGCGCGGCGGCGAGTCCGTGGGGATCCGGGCGACCACGGCGCCGGTCGCGGTGTCGACGACGGCGACCTCGCCGGCGGTGTCGGTGGCCAGGGCCACGTAGGCGCGCCGGCCGTCGGGCGCGAAGGCGACGGCCTGCGGGTGCCCGGGGACCGGGATCGTCCCGCGGGCGACGCCGCCGGCGACGTCAAAGACGGTGACCACGCCCGCGTCGCGGTCGGCCACGTAGGCGAAGCGTCCGTCGGGGGCGACCTGCATCGCGACGGGCGCCACCCCGACCGGGACGGTGCCCGCCACGGTCGGCGTGGGGCTGCTCGTGACGGGGGCCGGCCGGGGCGGCGGCGCCGCGGGCAGCAGCGTCAGGAGGAGCGCCCCGATCCCGAGGAGCACCGCGACGGCGGCCACCGCCCACCAGCGGCCGTGGTGTCGACGGGGCGGGTCGTCGCGCAGGTCCGGGAGGGGCGCGCCCGGTGTCGGGCCGGACGGGTGCGGGTCGCGACCCCGGCCCGGGAGGTGCGGCCTGCTCCGCGGCCGGTCGGTGGCCGGTGCCAGGGCGACCGCCGCCTCCCGGGCGCGGGACGGGAGCGGCCGGTGCCCGGGGGCGAGCGCGGTGGTCACCGCGGTGACGGCGGGGCGGTCGGGCCGCGGTGCTGCGCCCTCGGCCGGGCGCGCCACCGTCGGGGCGTCGGGCGCCGCGGGAGCGCGCGTCCTCGTCGCCGCACCCCGCAGTGCCGCACGGGCCGCGGCGGCCAGCGCACCCGCCGTCGGGAACCGTTCGTCGGGGTCCTTGGCCATCCCTTGGGCCACGACCGCGTCGAACGCCGCCGGCACGCCGGGGCGGGCCTCGCTGCACCGCGGGGGGTCGACGTTGAGGTGCCCGTACATCTGGGTCGGGAAGTCGCCGGGGAAGGGCTTCTGCTTCGTCAGGCACTCGAACAGGACGCAGGCCAGGGAGTAGACGTCGGTCCGGGCGTCGACCGGGCGTCGCGAGAACCGCTCCGGCGCCATGTACTCGAGCGTCCCGAGGGCGACGCCGGTCTGAGTGAGCTGCGGGCGCGGGGTGCCGACCGAGAAGGCCAGGCCGAAGTCCACGACGTAGACGAAGTCGCTCGGCGTCACGAGGACGTTGGACGGTTTGACGTCACGGTGCACGAGACCGTCCGCGTGGGCGGCGTCGAGGGCCTCGGCGATCTGGGCGACGAGGGCGACCGTCCGCGCCGGGGAGAGCGGGCCCTCGTCGCGGAGCACGTCCTGCAGGCTGCGGCCCTCCACCAGCCGCATGTCGAGGAACAGGCGGCCGTCGATCTCGCCGTGGTCGTGGATCGGGATCAGGTGCGGCTCCCGCAGGCGGGCGACGAGGTCGGACTCCAGGCGGAACCGCTTCTGGTACTCGGCGTTGTCGCTCAGGGCGGCGGGCAGCAGTTTGAGGGCGACGTCACGGCCGTGCCGGAGATCCCGGGCGCGCCAGACCTCCCCCATGCCCCCCTCGCCGACGAGCGCGAGGAGCTCGTACTGCCCGATCCGCTCCATCCGTCACCCCCGGGTGCATGGACACCAGTGGCACGGGCCATAGTGTTGCACAGCGTACGCGCTGAGACCCACCATTCGGGTGATAGCGGTGCCGATGGGCCGTTGGTGGATGACCGGAAGTCGATCTTCACGGCGTGACCCGGTGGCGGTGGCTCGTGAGACGGCTCGGGTCCGCGCCCAGGCCCCGTGGTCGACATGGCGCCCCTGAGGCGGCTGTGGTGTGCTCGTGGTCACGACACGCCGCCGGTGTGGCCGACGAAGGACCCGGGCCCGCACCGCGGAGGACACGAAGCGCATGGACGACACCGCCGACCCCGTGTTCCACCTGGTCTACCGCAGCAGTGTGCGGCTCCTCCCCGAGCTCCGCGCCGCCGCCCTGGCGGACATCTTCGAGGTCGCGCGCTGGAAGAACGACGCCCTGGGCGTCACCGGCGCCCTGCTCATCTGGCAGGACGTGTTCGTCCAGGTGCTCGAGGGCGACGAGTCGGTGGTCCGCACCCTCTACGCCACGATCCACGCCGACCACCGCCACGACCACGTCGCCCTGCTCGACGCCGGCGTCGTCGGGGAGCGGGTGTTCGGCGGGTGGTCGATGGCGCGGGTCGGCAACGACCACGGGGCCGACATCCCCGTGGAGATGGACCGGGAGGTGGCCGCGGCCGCGCCGCGCCCCGTGGTCACCGTGCAGAACACGATGCTCGACGCGATGCGGGAGTACGCGCGCGACGCGGTCGGAGCATGAGAAGAGCCCGCTGACCTGGCTTCTCGCCAGTGTCAGCGGGCCTCGCGGTTCTGTCGGGACGACAGGATTTGAACCTGCGACCCCTTGACCCCCAGTCAAGTGCGCTACCAAGCTGCGCCACGTCCCGAACCGCTGCCCGACCGCTGCAGCGCCGTGAACACTACCGCACGGGATCGCCGGGCCCGGTCGACGGGGCACCCGCTGCGAGCGTGGCGCGCTGCTGACGATCGGTGTGAGCCGTGTGCCACCGCTGACATGCAGCCCGGCCCCCCCGCCGTCGGGACGGCCCTACAGCGACGGCGGGCCGGCGGCGGGGTCGCGGCCGGACAGGCGGAGCAGCCGCTCGAGGCCCGACGACTCGCCGGCGCCCGGTCGGGGGTGGGCGAACGGGCCGCCGTCCATGCCCGCGACCTGTTCGACGAAGGGCAGGCAGAGCTCGACGTCGGTCTCGGACACGGAGAACGGGACCTCCAGCGCGGCCGCGAGGTCCCAGCCGTGCAGCACGACCTCGTCGAGGGCGACGATCCCGAGCGCGGCGCGGGGCATCGTCACGCCGCCGGCCTCGTCGGAGCCCTGCCACGCCTCGTCGGTGCGCCAGGCCGCCGCGAGCTCGGCGAGTTCCTCGGCGAGCAGCTCGCGCCAGCCGTCGGGCAGGTCCGAGGCCGGGGGCGGCGCCGTGGGCGGGGTGGCGCGCGCGACGCCCGCGAAGTGCCAGGCCAGGCCCGCGAGGTGCTCGACGAGGTCCCGGACGGGCCACGCGGTGCAGGGGGTGGGTCGGTCGAGGTCGTCGTCGGTGACCAGCGCGACGACGCGGGCCGTGGCTGCGGTGGCAGGGCCGAGATCGTGCACGGCGGACCTCCAGGACGGGGGCCGTAGCCAAACACAGTTCACGACGTCTTCACCACAACCGCGCGTGATGAGCAAGACTTGCCGCGATCAACGGGTCCGGGAGGGGCGGACGACACCATGGAGACGTGGCCGTTCACCGAGCGCGAGGACGTGCTGGCCGCCGCGGCCGCCGCGCTGCACGAGCAGGGGGCCGTGATCCTGGGCGGGCCCGCGGGCGTCGGGAAGAGCCGCCTCGCCCGGGAGCTGGCGGCGCGCAGCGCCGGACCCGTCGTCGGGACGGTCCGGGCGACGGCCTCCGCCCAGGAGATCCCGCTGGGGGCACTCGTGGACGTCCTCCCGCGGGCGGCGGTCGAGGCGGCCGTCCCCGACGCCGACCACGTCCGCGCGGCCCTCGACGCGCTCGGCGCCGTCCCGGGCGGCCTGCTCGTGGTGGACGACGCCCACCTGCTCGACGACACCTCGGCGACGGTGGTCCACCAGCTCGCGCGCGGCGGACGGACACGTCTCGTCGTCACGCTGCGCAGCGGCGAGCCCACGCCGGACGCGGTGACGGCCCTGTGGAAGGACGGGGAGGCGCCGCGCATCGACCTGGAGCCCTTCACCCGCGAGCAGTCCACCGCGGTCCTGACGACGGTGCTCGGTGGGCCCCTGGAGGCGCGGACCGCGCGGCTGCTGCACGAGACCGTGGGCGGCAACGCCCTGTGGTTGCGCCACCTCGTCGAGGGCGAGCGCACCGCCGGTCGGCTGTCCCGCCAGGGCTCGGCGTGGGTCTGGACCGGGGAGGTCGACCTCTCCCCCGCGCTGCGCGACCTCCTCGACGCCCGGATCGGCACGCTGACCCGGCAACAACGACGGGTCCTGGAACTGCTCGCGGTGGCCGAACCGCTCGGGCTGGGCATGCTCGGCGCCCTCGTCGGGGAGGACGTGGTCGAGGACGTCGCCGAGCGCGGGCTGATCACGATCTCGCCCGACGGGGCGCGCTGGGAGGTCCGGCTCGCCCACCCGCTCTACGGCGAGTCGGTGCGCGCCACCATGAGCGTGCCGCGCACCCGTCGCGTGCGGGGCGAGCTCTCCCAGGCGCTGGCGGTCACCGGCGGCCGACGGGCCGGCGACGGACTCCGCCGCGCGGTGCTCGACCTCGGCAGCGACCGCCCGCTCGACCCCGAGGAGCTGGTCGCGGCCTCGGTGCAGGCGTCGGGGCTGCGCGACTTCGTCCTCGCCGAGCGACTGCTCCGCGCGGCCGTCACGGCCGGGGGCGGGATGACGGCCCGGCTGGCCCTGGCGCACCTGCTCGACTACCAGATGCGGGTGGACGAGGCCGATTCGGTCGTCGACCCGACCGACGCCGGGATGACCGACGTCGAGCGTCACCAGGCGGTGATGCTGCGCGGCCTGTCCCACCACTTCCAGCTCGACCCGCCGCGCTCCGGTCCGGCGTTGGTCGCCCGGGACGAGGCCGCCCACCACGACGGCCGCCCCGACCCGGCCTACGACGCCCTGCGCGCCCTGTTCCTCGGCTCGGCGGGCCGGGTCCGCGAGGCCCGCGACCTGGCCGAGGGCGTCCTGGCCGACGGGAGCCGCCCGGACGAGGCCGTCGCCCTCGCGGTCTTCGTGCTCGGTCTCGTGAACGCCGTGACCGGCACCGGCGACGACCTGCGGCCGATGGTGCAGCGCGGCATCGAGGCCGCCCGCCACGGCATCACGGCGACCGTCACCGCGAACATCGGCTACATGGAGCTGCTCGACGCCGACCTGCGGGGCGACCCGGACCGCGCCCAGCACCGCCTCGACTGGATCCACGACCTCACCGGGCCCCAGGCGTCGTCGTTCGCCGCCCTCTTCGAAGGCCGCATGGCCCTCAGCCGCGGACGGCCGCGGGCGGCGATCCGTGCGCTCGAGTCCGCCCTGCCGTCGTTCCCGGGTCACGGCGGCGGGTGGGGCGGCTGGAGCGCGGCGCTCATCGCCCGCGGCCACGGCGCGCTCGGCGACGGCGCCGCCGCCCGGGCCGCCCTCGCCGAGGCCGAGCGGCGTCGTCACCCGCACATCGCGATCGTCGACTTCGAGTACGACCTCGCCCGGGCCTGGGCCGCGGCCGCCTCGGGGCGCACGCAGGAGGCCGTCGACGCCTGCCGGACGGGGGCCGCCCGCTGCCGGGACACCGGCCTCGCCGCCGCCGAGGTCCTCCTGCGCCAGACCGCCGTCCGCCTCGGGGACCGGGAGCAGGCAGGGCGGCTCGCTGACCTCGACCGCCGGCTCCGCACGCCCCGGTCGAATCTGGCGCGCGAGCACGCCGAGGCCGTGTCCGCCGAGGACCCGGAACGCGTCCTGCTGATCGCGGCGCGGCTCGAGGACGCGGGGATGGTCCTGGAGGCCGCCGACGCCGCCGCCCGCGCGGCCACCCTCGCCCGGGCGAGACGTCGGCTCGTCCTCGCCGCCGAGGCCGAGCAGCGCGCGCGGGCTCTCGCGGCCGGCGGTGAGGGCGTCCGCACCCCCGCCGTCGTCGCGGCCGACGCGCCGGTGCCCCTCTCCGACCGGGAGCGCGAGATCGCGCTGCTCGCCGGCGAGGGCCTGACCAACCGGCAGATCGCGGAACGGCTGCACGTCTCGGTGCGCACCGTCGAGTCGCACGTCTACCGGGCGTGCACCCGGCTCGGTCTCGCCGACCGGAGCGCCCTCGCGGCCGTCGCGCGCGCGGACACGGCCGGGCGGGCACCGTGACCGCGACGGTGTGGCCGTTCACCGGCCGGGACGAGGACCTCGCGCGGGCGGCGTCCGCGCTGCAGGACCGGGGCGCGGTCGTCCTGGTGGGCGCGGCCGGCGTCGGGAAGAGCCGCCTGGCGTTCGAGCTGCTGGAACACCTCGGCCGGACGCGCGTGCTCGGCGTCGTGCGCGCCACCGCCTCGTCGCGGGAACTGCCGCTGGGTGCCCTGCTCGACCTGGTCCCCGAGGTGTCGGCCGACCTCTCCGGCCTGCAGCTCGCGGTCGGGGCCCTCGGTCCGCGCGACGGGCGCGACGTCCTGCTCGTCGACGACGCCCACCTGCTGGACGAGCTGTCGGCGTCCGCGGTCGGCCGGCTGGTGGGGCGTGGGGTCCGGCTCGTGCTCACCGTGCGCGCGGGCGAGCCGACCCCGGAGGCGGTCACCGCGCTGTGGAAGGACGACGTGGCCGTCCGGCTCGACGTCGGTCCGCTCGACCGGGAGCGGACCGTCGCGGCCCTCGCCACCGCGCTGGGCGCCCCGGTCGAGCCCATCACCGCGCGTCGGCTGCACGAGACCTCCGGCGGCAACCTGCTCTGGCTGCGCCACCTGGTCGACGGGGAGCGGGCGGCCGGGCACCTCCGGGCCGACGCCGGCACCTGGATGTGGACCGGCGAGGTCGCGCTGTCCCCCGTGCTCGCCGACCTGGTCGGGGCCCGGCTGGCCGGACTGACCGACGAGCAGGTCCGCGTGCTCGAGCTCCTCGCCGTCGTCGAGCCGCTGGACCTCGACGTGCTCGAGGAACTGGCGGGGGTCGACGCCGTGGAGGAGGTCGCCCAGCGGACGCTGGTGTCGATCGAGGAGACCGGGCACCGCTGGGAGGCCCGCCCGGCCCACCCGCTCTACGGCGAGGTGCTCCGGGCCCGGACCGGCGTGTCGCGGGCGCGCCGCCTCCGGGCGGAGCTCTCCGACGCCCTCGCCCGCGCGGACGCGAACCGGCCCGGTGACGACCTGCGGCGAGCGGTGCTGTCGCTGGACAACGGCCGCCGCCCCGACCCCGACCTGCTCCTCACGGGGGCCCGGCAGGCGTCGGGGCTGAGCGACTTCGGGCTGGCCGAACGGCTCCTGCGCGGCGCGGTCGGGGCAGGCGGCGGCGTCGACGCCCGCACCGCTCTCGCGTCCCTCCTCGTGTACATGCTGCGCGCCGAGGAGGCCGACGCCGTGCTGGCCGGCGCCGTCGAGGAGGCGTCCGGACCGGACGAGGTGACCCGGGCCGTGCTCGTGCGGACCCTGGTCGCCCACTTCGGCGCGTCGGGCCCCGACGCGGTGGAGGGCGGCGAGCACGTCCTGCGGAAGGCCGAGCGGCGGACGTCCGGCGCGGACGCCCCCGAGGACCCGCGCTTCGACGGGATCCGCTGCGTCATCGCCGCCTGCCGCGGGGAGGTCGAGCAGGCGATGTGGCGGGGCGGCCGGGTCCTCGCCGCGGCGGCGACCGACGACGACGTCGTCCTCGCCAGCTGGGGCCTCGGGTACGCCCGCGCCCTGACCGGCGACGACCACCCGCCCGGCGACCTCGTCGACCGCGGGCTCGACGCCGCGCTCCGGGGCCGGGTCATGGCCAACTACGCGGGCAACATCGGCTTCGCCGAGATCATCGACGCCCACCTGCGGGGCCGGCCCGACGCCGCCGACCGCCGGCTCGCGTGGGCCCGCCAGCTCCCCGGCGCCGAGGGCGCGCTCTGGGTCGCGCTCTACGAGGGCCGGCTCGCGTCGGTCTTCGGATCGCCCCGCGCGGCGATCCCCGCGTTCGAGGGCGTGCTCACGATGTTCCCCGGGCACGGCGGCGGGTGGGCGGCCTGGCTGCTCGCCCTGGTCGCGCAGTGCCACGGGATGCTCGGCGACCCCGACGCGGCCCTCGCGGCACTCACCGCGGCGCAGGGACGGCGGCATCCCCAGGTCCTGATGATGGAGTTCGAACTCGACCTCGCCGGGGCCTGGGTCCACGCCGCCGCGGGCAGGACGCGGGCCGCGATCGACCAGGCGCGGGGCGCCGCCGCCCGCTGCCGGTCGCTCGGCCTCGGGGCGGCCGAGGTGTTCGCCCGGCAGAGCGGCGTCCGCCTCGGCGACCTCGACCAGGCCGAGCGGCTCCGCCAGCTGGACGAGGTCCTCGGGTCGCCCCGCTCCCGGCTGGCGGTCGAGCACGCGGAGGCCCTCGCGGCGGGCGACGCGTCACGGCTGCTGCTGGTCGCCGGACGGCTCGAGCGGGCGGGCATGCGTCCGGAGGCCGCCGACGCCGCGGCGCAGGCCGCCGCGCTCGCCCGCGCCGGGAGCCGGCTCGTGGCCGCGGCCGAGGCGGAGCGCCGGGCCCGGGCGCTCGCGGCGGACTGCGGCGGCCTCCGCACCCCCGCGCTCGCCGGGGCGGGCGGTCCCGTCGTCCTCTCGACCCGGGAACGCGAGATCGCCCAGCTCGCCGGTCAGGGGCTGACCAACCGCCAGATCGCCGGGCACCTGCAGATCTCCGTCCGCACGGTCGAGTCGCACATCTACCGCGCCTGCTCACGCCTCGGGCTCTCCGACCGCACCGACCTGGTCGCCGTCGCCGGATCCGCGTCGATGCAGTAGTCCACTACGGCAGACAGGACGACGGACCTCGTCGAGAGTGCGCCCCGTGGCGGACGACGCGGCGACACCCGGACCACGACGGCAGCAGGTGGTGGCCGAGAGCCGTCGGACGTCCCCGACGGACGACGAGCAGGACACCGGGGCCGTCGTCCCGCGCCGACGACCCGCGCGCCGGACAGTGGAGGGACTCGTGCGCGAGCAGCCGATCCTCCGGCGGCCGAGACCTCGTCGGGTGCAGTAGCTCGCTACTGCTGACGAGGCAGCCCCGAACGCCGCAGGCTGGCCCCGGTCGGGACGACGATCACGGGGGCGTGGACATGGCTGACAGGCGACTCAACGGGGTGTGGCGCACGGGTAGCGGCGAGGAGACCTGGTGGACCGGGCTCTCGGCCGCCGATTTCGACGCGAAGAACCGCGACCTCTTCGCCCGGAACATGCGGATCACCGACCTCGAGACCAACGGCGGCTTCACGGCCGTCTGGCACCCGGGCACCGACGGGCAGGTCGTCTGGTACGGCCTGAGCTGGCCGGACTTCGTGCAGCGCAACGACGAATGCCAGCGCGAGGGCAACCGGCTCGTGAGCCTGCGGGTCGACTCGACCCACCACGCGGCGGTCTGGCGCACCGGCTCCGGGCGCCAGGAGGTCCTCCGCACCCACAGCGTCAACGAGCTCATGGCCGCCGACGATCAGCACGTCGCCGAGGGACTGCGGCTGGTCACGATGCAGCAGGACGTCGACCAGCAGGCCTACTACGGCGTGTGGCGGGCCGACATCGGCGGCGGCGAGCAGCAGGTCCGCCGCGGACTGAGCGACGCCGAGTTCTCCGCCGAGGACGCCCGTCAGAACGCCGCCGGCCTCCGGCTCGTCCAGATCACGTCGATCGCGGGCCTCACCGGTATCTGGCGCACGGGCTCCGACGGGTGTGCCTGGGCCTACCTGGAGCCCTACGACGACTTCGTCGCCCTCGAGAACAAGCACACCAGCGCCGGACTCCGCCTGGTGAACCTCTCCGTCGGCTTCGTCTGAGGAGCCGACGGGCTGCCCTCGAACCGGTGATCCACCGCAGCCGGGGGCAGGCGTGATGCAGTAGTGCATTACGGCAGACGCGGACGTCGGACCCGTCGACGATCATCCGCATGTCGTGCCGCTCCTGCCACGCGCACACCCGGCGCGACGTGCCGTCCTGCCCGCGATGCGTGACGTCGCCCGGGGGCGCGAGCGGGGTGGAGTTCCCGGCCGCCTGGCTGGTGTTCCGGATCGTCGCGCACGGGATGCGTGAGGAGCGCGTCCAGCTCTCCGGTGCCGTCACCAGGATCGGGCGGGACGTCGACAACGACGTGGTGATCGACGACCGCAGCGTCTCCCGGCACCACGCCACGATCACGCGGACCGGCTCGGGGTACAGCGTCGTCGACCACGGCTCGTTCAACGGCACCACCGTCACCCCGCTGCACGGTGCCGAGACGGAGGTCCGGTCCGAGCCGGCCGCCCTCGCCGACCACACCACCGTCCACGTCGGCGACGTCGCGGTGCTCTTCGACCAGCCGCGCGCGGGTGGGATCGCCGGGCGCTCCCGGGCCGAGGACCTCGCCCCGCCGGGCCGCCGCGGGCCGATCCCGGCCGCGCTGCTGCTGGTCGGGCTGCTCGCCGCGGTGTGCCTCGTGGTCGCGTGGAACTCCCGGCTCGGCGATCTCGCCCGCGAGCACGTCCCCCGACCCTGGCTGACGGTCCTGGTCGTGGCCGTCCTTCTGGTGATCCTCGTCCCCGCCCGACGCGTCCGCGCTCGGGTGCGCCTCCTCCGTTCCCGACGACGGGTCGCGATGGGCCCCGAGGCCACCCCGGTCCCTGTGCCGTCTGCGGTCCTCCACGCTGCCCGGGCGCCCGACCCCGCCAACCCAGCGCCCGGCCCCGCCGCCCCGGCACCCGATCACGCCGCTCCAGCACTCAGCGACGCCGCCCCATTGCCGATCGACGATCGGGAAGCACCGACGGTGGTCGCCGCACCTCCCCCGGCCCCGACGGAGTCCCGTGACCACGACCCGGTCCTGCCTCTCTCCCCGGCCCGGGCCGTGGACGTCCTCGCCCGGGTCGTCCAGGTCCAGCTCGGGCGGGGCCGCCCGTGCGGCGACGTCCGTCTCTCGGCCGTCCGGATCGCCGACGACGGTGCCGTCGATCTCGTCGACGAGCCCCCGGGAACCATGGCGGCCACGGACCTCGACCACACGGCGCCCGAGGTCTTCGACAGCGGCACCGGTCCGGCCGTGGACGTCTACGCGGTCGGGGTCCTGTTGTACGGGTTGCTCACCGGCCGGCGGCCGTTCCCGGTGGTCGGGTTCGCCGCCGTGATGAAGGCCCACCTCACCTCGCCGCCGCCGGCCCCGAGCGCGACGTCGGGCATCCCGGCCGCCTTCGACGACGTCGTCGCCACGGCGATGGCGAAGGATCCGGCGCAGCGGTACGGCTCCGTCTCCGAACTCGTCGCGGCCGCCCGGGCCGCCGCCGGCGGCGTGGCGCCCGCGCCCGGTCCCCGGACGACGACCACCGCCCCCGCACCCCCGGCGTCCACGCCGGGCGTACCCGCGGCGACCGCGGCGACGTTCGTCCCCCGCCGGCGCGCCCGCGGGGCCCCCGAGGCCGTCGTCCGGGAGCACCCGACCCGTCGTCGGGACAGCACCCCGGTTCCCGCACCGGCCGCCACGTACCGGCCTCGCCGCGGAGGGCCGTCCCCCACGGACGCGACGTACACCCCGAGGCGGTAGCGGATGCGCGTCGACGAAGTGATGACCCGGTTCCCCCCTACGATCCGGCTGGGCGCCGAGCTGCGACGGGCGGCCGAGCTCATCGGCAGCTCCGAGGTCGGACAGCTCATGGTCCTCGACCACGACGGCCGGTTCGTCGGTGTCCTGTCCGAAGGCGACGTGGTCCGCGCGGTGCTCCCGCGTGCCGACGACGTCCGCGAGGCCGGGTCGATCGCCGCGGCCTTCGCGGCGTTCGTCGCCCGGGGGCACGAGCTCGCCGGCCGGGAGGTCGACGCGTTGGTGATCACCGACGCGATCACACTGCGGCCGACGGACGACCTGACGGCGGCCGCGGTGGTCATGGCCGACCGCCGCATCCGGCGGCTCCCCGTGGTCGAGGACGGACGCCTCTGCGGGACCGTCTCCCGCACGGACCTGTGCCGCGCGGTGCTCGCCCATGCCTGAGGTCCGCCTCGTCGTCACCCGTCCCGACGGCGGACGCGAGGAGCACCGGGCGTCGCTGCCGGCGGTGCTGGGGCGCGACCCGGCCACGGCGGACGTCGCGATCGCCGACCGGATGGTGTCGCGCCGGCACGCGCGGCTGGAGGCCGAGGGACACCGTGTGGTGCTGGTCGACCTGGCCAGCGCGAACGGCACCTGGATCGGCGACGAGGCCGTCGACCGGCACCCGCTGCGGGCCGACGACACGATGGTGCTCGGCGAGAGCCACGTGACCTGGACGTTCACCGAGCGCCCGACGAACCGGGCCCGCCAGGTCGTCGAGGCGGCCCACGACGAGCTCGGCGGGTTCCTGTCCTTCGACCACGGCTTCCTGCCCCGGGAACCCCCACTCACCGCGCTCCCCGCCAGCCACCGGGCGTGGGACGAGCTCGCCGAGCGGATCCCCCTGCTCTTCACCCGGCTCGAGACCCGGCCCGTCGTCGACCGGCTGCCCCTGCTCGACGCGGACGCCGCGTCGCTGCCCGACCGCTACCTGTTCCGGGCGTCCACGCTGCTCGGGATCCTCGCCCACGCCTACTGGTACGCGGAGATCGACCCGCCGGCGGCGCTGCCCGAGGCCGTCGAACGGCCCTGGCGTCAGGTGTCCGAGCGGCTGGGCAAGCCGGTGCCCTCCGTGTCCTACGTCGACCTGTTCCTCTACAACTGGCGGCTGCGTGACCCGGCCGGTCCACGGCGCCTCGCGAACCTCGACCTGCTCGTGCCGACCTGGGGCAACGACGCCGAGCGGATCTTCTATCTGGTGACCACCGAGTTCGCGATGGAGCTCGCGCCCGTCCTCGGGGCGATGGTGCGGGCCCAGGAGTCCGCCGTCGCCGCCGACCTCGCCGCCCTCCGGACCGAGCTCACCGCGATCCTGGCGACCTTCCGCCACCTCACGCGCACGATCTACCCGCAGATCGACCCCAATCCCGCGAGCCTCACCCACTGCAACCAGGTCCTGTGGGCGAAGACCGTCGGGATCGCCGGGGTCCCGATCCTCGACGGCGCGCCGAGCCCGGCCGGGACCGCCCAGCCGCAGTTCCACGCCATGGACGCGTTCTTCGGGCGGGGCGCGTACGCCACGACGGTCGGGCAGCAGAGCCTCGCGCTGCGCGCCGGGTTTCCCCGGCACTGGACGGCGGTCGTCGAGGCCCTGACCGAGGTGTCGGTCGCCGACGTCGTGGCCGGGTCCGGCGACGGCGACCTGGTGGGGCTCTGGGACGCCGTGCTCGACGCCTACGCCGGCGACCACGGCTGGATGGGACTGCACCGGGTCAAGGCCTACGGGTTCCTCGAGGTCGCCTTCACCGTGGGGCGGGCGGTCACGACCGGAGCCCGGTTCACCGGGCTCTTCCGCGACAAGACGTGGGAGGTCATCGACGCCGAGCTCGCCGAGGTCCGCGACGAGCGGTGGCCCGCCACGGGCCGCCCGATCGTCCGCGGCCGGGTGCTCCCGGGACGGACGGTCACCCCGGGCGGCACCGCCGTCATCGACATCGACGTGGCGGGACAGGGCGTGCAGTACGAACCCGGGGACCGCCTCGGGGTGCTGGCCGAGAACGACGACGACCTGGTCCGCCGCACGCTCGCCGCGTTGCGCGCGACCGGCGACGAGATCGTCGCCCTCACCACCGACTGGCGGGCCGCGGTGGCCGCCCGCGGTGGTGGGGCGGTGGACGTCCTCCCGCTGCGCTCGGTCCTCGTCCAGGGCCGCATCCGGCCGATGACGCGCGGAGTGGCGAAGCGGCTCGTCGCCCTGTCGGCCAACGGGCCGCTCCGCCGGATCGTGGACGCCCGGATGGAGGACCAGTGGGAGCTCGACGACGTGCTCGGGCTGCTCGCGTCCGGCGGGTTCGACGTCACCCGGCTCTGGCGCGCCGCCCCGGACTCCCCCGAGAGCCTCTGCCGGGTGGTGCCGCCCGAGGTGCACCGGCTCTACTCCCTCGCGAGCGCACCCGACGGGTCGGACCGGCTCCGCCTCGTCGTCGGGAACCTCGCGTACGCGACCGAGCGGACCACGTGGTCCTACCCGCGCGAGCGGCACGGGTCGGCGTCGTCGTTCCTGCACCGGATGACCGGACCGCGGTACCGGCACAAGGACCTCGCCCTGACCGTCGTGCCCACCCCGCGCTTCCGCCTTCCCGACGACGGGTCGGTGCCGGTCGTGATGGTGGCCGCCGGCTCCGGGATCGCGCCGTTCCTCGGTTTCTGCGCCGCCCGGGCGGCCGACCCCGCCGCCGGTCCGACGACCCTGCTCCTCGGCGTGCGCAGTGCGGCCGACCTCGTCGCCCTCCCCGACCTCGACCGCTGGGTGCGCGCCGGGGTGCTGACCCTGGAGGTGGCGTTCTCGCGGGCCGACGAGGCGCTGGAGTTCGACGGTGACGGCCACGTCGTGGTGCCGGGACGCGCCCGGCGGCTCGACGCCCTGCTGGCCGAGCGGAGCGCGCTGCTGGCCGGGATCGCCGAGCGGGGACACCTCTACGTGTGCGGGCGGGCGGACGTCGCTGCGACGGTGATGGCGACCGTGGGCCGGGCGGCCGGGACCGACACGGTGCGGCGGCTGATCGCGGAGGGCCGCTACGCCCAGGACGTCTTCACCACCTACGGCGGGCACGCGCGCGCCCGCGCGCCGATCGACGTCTCGACGCTCGTCGAGCACATCCGACCCGACAGCTCGTGGATGGCGATCTCGGGCACGGTCTACGACGTCACCGAGTTCGCCGCGCAGCACGTCGGCGGGGTGGAGATCCTGCGCGCCCACGTGGGCACCGACGCGACCGGCGCCTACCGCGGGGTCCTGCACCACGAGCGCCCCGAGGTCGACTCGATGCTCGGGATGTACGAGCTCGGGCCGATGCGCCGGCTCGCGTTCGGCTCCGCATGGGCGGTGGTGCTCGGTCCCGACGGCCTGCGCCCGCTCGCGCTGGAGCAGCTGTTCACGGCGTGGGTGCGGGCCCTCTACCTCGTGGTCGAGATGGACAACGCGCTGGTCAACGACTACGGCTTCGCCGCGGGGACCGTCCCGACCCCGTACGTCGCCCAGTTCCTCGCCGAGACGCACCGGCGGTTCCGGGTGAGCTACCTGGACGGCCTGCTCGACGACGAGCTGGCGACCCTCGCGGAGCTCACCACCGCCTTCTGCGCCCCGCACCGCGCGCTCGGCTGGTTCGCCGCGGGAGTCGCCGTCCGGCGTGACGACCCGGACCACCGGACGGCCCTCGACGCGATGGCGGCGCTGCGTGCGGGGGTGCGCTCCCCCCGCGCTCCGGCGATGTGCCGGTTCGTGGAGCAGGACGACCGACGCCTCCTCGCCGCGCTGCGCGCCGCGCTGCGCGACGGCGTGATCGCCTTCGAGACCCACGAGGCGACCGTGGTCGAGCACGCGGGCGAGGTCCTCCTGGCCGCTCTCGCGCAGGTGCTGGCGGCCGTCGCCGAGTACGACCGTCGCGTCGCGGCGCACGCGGGGGCCACCGGCTTCATCGGCTTCGTCGGCGCGCCGCCGCTACCGGCCCCGGCGCCCGACCGCGGCATCCCGGGTCACGGGGCGCCCCTCGTCCCGTGACCCGAGCCGGTCCGGCCTCAGGACTTCTTGCGCTTCTCCCGGACGCGCACGTTGATCTGGATCGGCGTGCCCTTGAGCTCGAAGGTCTCGCGGAGTCGGCGCTCCAGGAACCGCCGGTAGCCCGCCTCGAGGAAGCCCGAGGTGAACAGCACGAACGTCGGCGGGCGGCTCTGCGCCTGCGTCGCGTAGAGGATCTTCGGCTGCTTCCCGCCGCGCACCGGCGGCGGGGTGGCGGCGACGATGTCGGCGAGCCACTGGTTGAGCTGGCCGGTCGGGATGCGGCGGTCCCAGTTCTGCAGGGCCGTGCGCATCGCGGGCGCGAGCTTGCGCACGGCGCGGCCGGTCTTCGCGGAGATGTTGACCCGCTCGACCCACGGGAACCGGACGAGCGCCCGCTCCAGCTCGCGCTTCATGGCGTCGCGGCGGTCGTCGTCGACGAGGTCCCACTTGTTCATCGCGAGCACCAGCGCGCGGCCGGACTCGGTGACCTGCGTGGCGACCCGGAGGTCCTGCTCGCTGATCGGCTCGGAGGCGTCGAGCAGCAGCACGGTCACCTCGGCCGCCTCGATCGCGGCCTTGGTGCGCAGCGAGGCGTAGTACTCCATGCCCGAGGCCTGGTGGACCTTGCGGCGCAGGCCGGCGGTGTCGACGAGCTGCCAGACCTCGCCGTCGATCTCGACGAGCGAGTCGACCGGGTCCGTCGTCGTGCCCGCCGTCGCGTCGACGACCGAGCGGTTCTCGCCGGTCAGCTGGTTGAGCAGCGAGGACTTGCCGACGTTGGGCTTGCCCACGAGCGCCACCCGGCGCGGACCGCCCTCGAGGTCGACGTCGTCGCGCGGCGACTCGGGCAGCACGTCGAGCACGGCGTCGAGCAGGTCGCCCGAGCCGCGGCCGTGCAGCCCCGACACCGGGTGCGGCTCGCCGAGCCCGAGGCGCCACAGCGCGGCGATCTCGCCGAGCCCGCGCTCGTCGTCGACCTTGGTGGCGCACAGCAGCACCGGGCGGTCGGACCGGCGCAGCGTGCGCGCGACGGCCTCGTCGACCGAGGTCGCGCCCACCTGCCCGTCGACGACGAGCAGGATCGCGTCGGCCGTGGCCATCGCCGTCTCGGCCTGCGCCGAGATGGCGGCCTGCATGCCCTTGGCGTCGGGCGTCCAGCCCCCGGTGTCGACCAGGGTGAAGCGCCGTCCGTTCCACAGGGCGTCGTAGGCGACCCGGTCGCGGGTCACGCCGGGGACGTCCTGGACGACCGCCTCCCGGCGGCCGATGATGCGGTTGACCAACGTCGACTTGCCGACGTTCGGACGCCCGACGACCGCGAGCACCGGCTGGGCCGGGCGCTCGGAGTCGTGCTCGGGCAGGTCAAAATCCGCAGGTAGTTCCTGCGTCACGTCTTACCTTCCGTCGGCGCTGGTGTGTACCAGCGCGGAGACCAGCATGCCGCGCTCGGCGGCGAGTTCCTCGAGTCGGTCCAGGACGCCCTCGACGTCGAGCGCCGAGGTGTCGACCTCGACGGCGTCCTCCGCGGCGCGCAGCGGTGACGCGGCGCGGGAGGAGTCGAGACGGTCCCGGCGGGCGAGGTCGGCGCCCGTGGTGGTGGCGTCGGTGGCGCGCCCGGCGGAGGTGTCCTCCGCGCTGCGCCGCCCGGCACGGACGGTGTCCGACGCCACGAGATAGATCTTCAGGTCGGCGTCCGGGGCGACGACGGTGCCGATGTCGCGGCCCTCGACGACGATGCCCGACCCGTCGTCGTGCGCCTCGGCGATGATCCGCCGCTGCTCGTCGACCAGGTGGCGGCGCACCTCGGTCAGCGCCGAGATGGCCGAGACGTTCCGGGTGACCTCGACGCCGCGGATCTCGGCGGCGACGTCCTCGCCGCCCAGCCGCACCCGCGGCTCGGCCGGGTCGGTGGACATCACCAGGTCGGCCGCGAGCGCCACCGCGACGGCCTCGTCGTGGCCGTCGGCGTCCGTGGTCGTGGCGTCGGGCGCGACCCCGGAGCGCATCACCGCGAGGGTGGCCGCCCGGTACATCGCGCCGGTGTCGAGGTAGCGGGCCCCCAGGCGCATCGCCAGGCCGCGGGCGGTCGTCGACTTGCCGGTGCCCGACGGTCCGTCGACCGCCACGACTCCCTGCAGGACCTTCTCCACGACCAGCGCCTCCCGAACGTCGACCACGACCCGTCCGGGAGTCCATTGTGCCTGATGGAGCGACCTAGAGGCCCACCGCGTGGTAAAGCGCTCCCACCTCGTCGCGTCCGAGCTTGCGCAACGTGCCCGGACGCTGGTCCCCGAGACGGACGTCACCCACCGCGGTGCGCACCAGGCGCTCGACGGGCTTGTCGACGGCCTCGAAGATGCGGCGCACGATCCGGTTGCGCCCCTCGTGGAGCACCACCTCGACCATCACCCGCGCGCCCGACCGGTCGACCACCTTGAAGCTGTCCACCGCGGCCGGCCCGTCGTCGAGCTCGACCCCCTCGCGCAGGCGCTTGCCGAGGTCCTTGGCGACGGGCGTGCGGATCTCGGCGAGGTAGGTCTTGGGCACCTCGTAGGAGGGGTGCATCAGCCGGTTCGCGAGCTCGCCGTCGTTGGTCAGCAGCAGCAGGCCCTCGGTGGCCGCGTCGAGCCGGCCGACGTGGAAGAGCCCCTTCGTCGAACCCGCCTTCTCCAGCACCACGTCGCCGACGCAGCGCCGGCCGTTCTCGTCCCACATCGTCGAGAGCATCCCCTCGGGCTTGTTCAGCGCGAGGTGCACGGTCTCGACGTCGGTGACGATGCGGCTGCCGTCGACGTGGATGACGTTGACGTCGGGATCGACGCGCCGGCCCATCTCCGTGACGACCTTGCCGTCGACCTCCACCCGACCCTGGCGCATCAGGATCTCGGCCTGCCGCCGCGAGGCCACGCCGGCCTCGCTGAGCACCTTCTGCAGGCGGACTCCCTGCTCACCCTCGGTCACGGGACTCCAGGGTAGTGGGTCGCGGCGTTAGGCTCCGGGACCGTGTCGACGTCGACCGTCGCGGCCCGCCCGCGCCTCGGGCCCGCCGTCGCCGCCGGGGCCGCCGCGCTCGCCGCCGCGATGGGCGTCGGGCGGTTCGTCTTCACCCCGATCATCCCGGTGATGGGCGCCGGCGCGGGCCTGTCGACCGCCGACGCGGGCCTGCTCGCCGCCGCGAACTACCTCGGCTACCTCGTCGGCTGCGTCCTCGCCGCCGCCCCGGTCGTCCGCCGCCGGCGCGGGGCCTTCCTGACGGCGGGTCTGGTCCTGACGGTGCTCACCCTCGCCGCCATGCCGCTCTCGACGGACTTCGCCGTGTGGTCGGTGGCCCGGGGGCTCTCCGGGGTGGCCAGCGCGTTCGCGTTCGTCACCGCGGCCGACCTCGTGCTCACGCTGCTGCGCCGCCGCGACCGCGACGACCTCGCGGGCTGGGTGTTCGGGGGCGTCGGCGGCGGGATCGCGCTGTCGGGCCTCGTGACGCCACCGGCCGCGGCCCTCGGCAGGTGGCCCGCGACCTGGTGGGCGGCCGCGGTGCTCGCCCTGGTCCTGGGCCTGGTCGCGCTGCACCTCGCGCGGCTGCCGACCACCGACGACGACGCGGACACGGCGGGCCCGCCCCCGCGGACGGCGCTGCTCGTGGCGCTCGGCCTGGCCTACTTCCTCGAGGGCGCGGGCTACATCATCACCGGCACGTTCCTCGTGGACGTGGCGACCGACATCGGCCCGCCCTGGGTGGCCGCGGGCAGCTGGACGATCGCGGGCCTCGCGGGCGTGCCGTCCTGCGTGCTGTGGGCGCGGGTCGCCGCCCGTCGCGGCCGGGGCCCGGCGCTGCTCACCGCGCTCGCGGTGCAGGCGGTGGGGCTGGCGCTGCCCGCGGTCGTGGCGTCACCGGTCGCCGTCGTGGTCTCGGCGGTCGTGTTCGGCGGGACCTTCGTCGGCATCGTCCTGCTGACCCTGCCGCTGGCCCGGACGCTCGCGGGCCGCGGCGCGGGACCCGTCGTCGCGGTGTTCTCCGCGCTGTACGGCGTGGGGCAGGTGATCGGCCCGGTGCTCGTGGCCCTGACCAGCGGCGACGACGCCCGGCCCGCCCTCGCGCTCGGGGGCGCGCTCGTCGTCGCCGCGACCCTCGTGGCGATCCCGCCGGCCCGGCTCAGCAGCCGTGCCGGACCTCCTGGTCGGTGACCGCGCGGGTGTGCAGCTCCCAGTAGTGCTCGGCGATCTCGTCGGGGTCCCACCGGCCGCCGGGCTCGACCGGCCCGCCGACCGTCACCGACGCCGTGTGGACCTCGGGGCGCCAGGCGTTGAGCAGCTCCACCAGCCCGCGCACCCCCACCTTGCCCAGCGACAGGCTCGTCAAGGCCGGGTCGGGGCGGACCATGCCGGAGGTGATGACGTAGGTGGGTCCGCCGCGCCGCGCAGCGGAACCGGGGGCCTCGGAGGCCGCCATCTCCGGCAGCAGCTCCCCCGCCGTCGTGATCGCCCCGACGACGTTGACCGCGTAGGTGTCGAGCATCGTCGCCTGGTCGAGCTCACCGGGCTCGTCCGTGCGGATGATCGCCGCGTTGTAGACGACGACGTCCGGGGTGCCGTGCGCGTCGACGAACGCCCGCAGCGCGGCGCGCAGCGCCTTCTCGTCGGTCGCGTCCGCGGTCCGGGTCCAGGTGGTGCCGCCGGTCGCCTCCGCCGCGGCGGCCACGGTCTCCTCGCGCCGGGCGATCAGCCCGACCGTGAAGCCCTCCCGCGCGAACCGCTTCGCCACGGACGTCCCGATCCCCGGTCCCACTCCGACGATGACCAGCCCGGCCACGTGTGCTCCCTACAGCTCGTCGATGTCGTCGACCTCGGGCAGCAGCGGGGCGATCGGGGGCAGCTCGTCGAGCGAGCCGAGCCCGAGGCGCTCCAGGAACAGCTCCGTGGTCCGGTACAGCGTTCCCCCGGTGGCTCCGTCCACACCCGCCTCGACGATCAGGCCACGCGCGGTGAGCGTGCGCATGACGCCGTCCACGTTCACCCCGCGCACCGCCGAGACGCGCGCGCGGGTGACCGGCTGCCGGTAGGCGACGACGGCGAGGGTCTCCAGGGCCGCACGGGTCAGCCGGGCGCGCTGCCCGTCGAGGACGAAGCGCTCGACGTACGGCGCGAACCGGGCCCGGGAGGCGTAGCGCCAGCCCTCCTCGGTGCGGCGGAGCTCGAAGCCGTGCTCCGCGTAGGAGCCGGCGAGTCGCTCCAGCGCGGCGGTCACCCGGGCGGCGGGTTGTTCGAGGACCTCGGCGAGCTGACTCGCGGGCACCGGGGCGTCGACGACCATGAGGACGGCCTCGAGCGCGGCGTCCAGCTCGGCGTCGCGTCCGAGCCCGGGGAGCTCGTCGTCGGGAGAGCTCATGCCTCGCTCATTCACCGGGGTCCGGCGCCGCCGTCCCGCGGTCCTCGGAGTCGGGCGCCCACCGGACGGCGAGCTCGGCGAACGCCTCGTCCTGGTCGAGGGCGACCTGGCGGGAGCGGTACATCTCGAGCACGCCGAGGAACCGGCCGACCACCTCGACGCCGTGCTCGCAGTCCGCGCACAGCTCCGCGAACGTCAGCTGGCCTGCGGCTTCCAGCCGCCCGCTCATGATGACGACCTGCTCGGGGACGGAGACGCTCGGCGCGTGCAGGTGGTCGAGGCCCACGGTCGGCGGCGGGGCGGGCCGGAAGACGGCGGCGGCGATCTCGGCGAAGCCCGCGGCGTCGACCCCGAGCTCGACCGGCGGCAGCAGCGAGGCGAGCTCCGGGGAGAGCGACACCGCCCGCGGGTAGCGCAGCCGCGCCGAGGACTCCAGCTCCCGGAACAGCGCCGCGACCTGCTGGTAGGCCCGGTACTGCAGCAGCCGCGCGAAGAGCACGTCGCGGGCCTCGAGCAGCGCCAGGTCGTCCTCGTCCTCCACCTCGGCGCTGGGCAGCAGCCGTGCCGCCTTGAGGTCGAGCAGGGTGGCCGCGACGACGAGGAACCCGGTGGTCTCCTCCAGGTCGGCCGACCCGCCGAGGGCGGCGGTGTAGGCGATGAAGTCGTCGGTGACGCGCGAGAGCGCGACCTCGGTGACGTCGAGCTCGTGGCGGCCGATGAGCTGCAGGAGCAGGTCGAACGGTCCCGTGAAGTTGTGCAGGGTGACCTGGAAACCGGTGCGCTCCGGGGCGAGGGTCACCGGGCGATGACCTCTCGCGCGAGCGCCCGGTAGGCCTCGGCCCCCTGGGAGCGGGAGGCCCACTTGGTGATCGGCTCGCCGGCCACCGTCGTCTCCGGGAACCGCACCGTCCGGTTGATGACGGTGTCGAAGACGAGGTCGCCGAACGCCTCCACCACGCGGGCCATGACCTCGCGGGTGTGCAGGGTGCGCGGGTCGTACATGGTGGCCAGGATGCCGGTGATCTCGAGGTCGGGGTTCAACCGGTCCTGCACCTTCTCGATCGTGTCCATCAGCAGCGCCACCCCGCGCAGCGAGAAGTACTCGCACTCGAGGGGGATGAGCACGCCGTGCGCGCAGGCCAGCGCGTTGACGGTGAGCAGGCCGAGCGAGGGCTGGCAGTCCACGAGCACGAAGTCGTAGTGCGGCAGCGCGGGGGCGAGCACGCGCCCCAGCGTCTGCTCGCGCCCGACCTCGCTGACCAGCTGCACCTCGGCGGCCGACAGGTCGATGTTGCTGGGCAGCAGGTCCAGCCCCTCGACCCCGGTGCGCAGCACGACGTCGTCCAGCGTGACGCGCCGCTCCATGATCAGGTTGTAGATGGTGGTGTCGAGCTCGTGCGGCTGGACCCCGAGGCCCACCGAGAGGGCGCCCTGCGGGTCGAAGTCGACGAGCAGCACCTTGCGGCCGTACTCGGCCAGCGCCGCGCCGAGGTTGATCGTCGAGGTCGTCTTGCCGACCCCGCCCTTCTGGTTGCACATCGCGAGGACCGTCGCCGGGCCGTGCCCGGAGAGCGGCGCGGGCGTCGGGATCTCCCGGTGGGGTCGCGACGACGGGTCGGGGACCTCCGCGACGACGGGTGCGGCCACGTCCGGTCGAGCCGGCTCCCCCATCCGGAGCGACTCGGCGTCGAAGAGAGGTGCCGACATCCGTGATCGTCCTCCCTCCGGGTGACCCCGCGTCCCCGTCGTGCGCCCAGGCTAGGAGGGGGGCCCGACCGGAGCCATCATGACGCGCCGACGTGTGACGGAAGCGCTTCCGGGGGACCCCGGGGGCCATGTCTCCGCCTGCCGACGCCCCGGAGGACGGACCACCACGCTCCGTCCTCGGCCGTGCGCTGACCGTGCTCGGAGCCTTCACCGACGCCTCGCCCGAGCTCGCCCTCGCCGACATCGTCACCCTGACCGGTCTCCCGCCGGCCACCGCGCACCGCATCGTGGCCGAGCTCGTGGCCTGGGGCGCCCTCGAGCGCGTCGGGCGCGGGCGCTACCGCGTCGGGCTCCGGCTGTGGCGGATCGGCGCCCTCGCGCCGGCCGCGCGGACGCTGCGGGAGGCCGCGCTCGCCCCGATGCAGGACCTCGCGGCCGTGACCGGCCACGTCGTGCACCTCGTGGTGCGCGACGGCCACCGGGCCCTGTTCGTGGAACGCCTGGCCGGGCGGGAGCCCCTCACCGTGCGCTCCCGCGTGGGCCGTGACATGCCGCTGCACGCCAGCGGGCCCGGCAAGGTGCTGCTCGCCCATGCCCCGGCGGCGTTCGTCGAGGAGGTGATCGCCCGGGGCCTCCCCCGGCTCGCGCCCGGCACGATCACGGAGCCGGCCGCGCTGCGCGCCGCGCTCGACGGGATCCGTCGGAGTGGGCACTGCCTGTCCCGCGAGGAGATGACCGAGGGCGCGTCGTCGGTCGCCGCCCCGGTCGTCGCCGCCGACGGCACCGTCGTGGCCGCACTCGGGGTGGTGGTGCCGGCCGTGTCCCCGCTCCCCGCCTTCGTGCCGGCCGTGAAGGTCGCGGCCGCGACGGCCTCGCGGAACCTGGGGTCGCGCCCGCACTGAATCCGGTCAGCCGATCTTCCGTCCAGTGGGAGGAAGCGGTGACCTGATCAGGTCACCGCTCCCATACTCCGCGCACGCCTTGACACGGACGTCACGGCAGGAAGGTGGCAGTGATGACGCCGTCAACGACATGGGTCCGCTGGCTCGCCTGGTCGGCCGTGGCGCTCGAGGGGTACGACCTCGTCGTCCTCGGCGTCGTCATCCCGGTCCTGCGCCGCGACCCGGTCTTCGCCCTGAGTGCCGGCAGCGCGACCACGGTGGCCACCATCGGCCTGCTCGGCGTCATGGTCGGGGCTCTGGCCGTCGGGCCCGTGGCCGACGTGTGGGGCCGGCGCCGCACCCTGATCGTCTGCGTGGCGGCGTTCTCGCTGCTCGGGGCGGCCTGCGCACTCGCGCCGGACGCCGGGATGCTCGGCACCCTCCGCTTCCTCGCCGGTGTGCCGCTCGGCGGGGTGCTGCCCGTCGCCCTCGCGATGACCGCCGAGCACGCCCCGCCGAGCCGTGGCAACTCCGCCACCACGATCCTCATGACCGGCTACCACGTCGGGGCGGTCGCCGCCTCCCTGCTGGGCGCCCTGCTGGTGACGAGCCTCGGCTGGCAGTTCATGTTCGTGGCCGGTGCGCTGCCGGCCCTCCTGCTCGTGCCGCTCATGGCGCGCCGGCTCCCCGCCGACGAGGCCCCGGTCGCGCGGGACACCGCGGCGGGCCGGAAGAACCCCCTGAGCGACCTGTTCCGCGGCGGGTACGGGGTGGCCACGGTCGCCTTCTGGGTCGCGTCGTTCATGGGCCTGCTGCTCGTGTACGGCCTCAACACGTGGCTGCCCGAGATCATGCGGCTCGCCGGCTACGCCCTCACGCAGGCCCTGTTCCAGCTGCTCGCGCTGAACGTCGGGGCCGTGATCGGCCTGCTGATCGGCGGGAAGGTGGCCGACCGCATCGGCGTCCGCCCCGCCACCATCACCTGGTTCGCGGTCGCCGCGGTGTTCCTCGCGCTGCTCTCGATCCGGCTGCCGGGCGCGGTCGTCTACGTCGCGATCCTGCTCGCCGGCATCTTCGTCTTCTCCTCGCAGGTGCTGGTCTACAGCTGGGTCGGGCGCATCTACCCGGCGGCCGTCCGGGGCTCGGCGCTGGGCTCGGCGAGCGGGGTCGGACGCCTCGGCGCAATCTCCGGCCCGGCCTTCACCGGCGCGCTCGTCGCCGGTGGGGTGGCCTACCCGTGGGGCTTCTACTTCTTCGCCCTGGTCGCCGCGCTCGGCGCCGTCGCCGTCGTGTTCGTCCGCCGCACCGAACCCGCGCCGGACCTCGCCGCGACCACCGTCGAACGCGACCGGGCGGCGTCCTGAGCACCGTCCGCGAGGCCGCGTTCGACGTCCTGCGCCGGCGCGGCCTCGACCGCGTCTTCGCCAACCCCGGGTCGACCGAGATCACGCTGCTCACCGACCTGCCCGACGACCTCGACTTCGTGCTCGCCCTGCACGAGGGCTCGGTCGTCGGGCTCGCGACCGGCTACGCCACCGCGACCGACCGCCCCGCCCTCGTCGTCCTGCACACGACGGCGGGGCTCGGCAACGCCGTGGGCGCCCTCGCGACCGCCCGGGTCAACCGGACCCCGCTCGTCGTCCTCGTCGGACAGCAGGACCGGCGCCACCTGGCGTCCCGCCCGTTCCTCGCGGGCGACCTCGACGGCCTCGCCGGCTCCTACCCGGTGTGGTGGTCCTCCCCCTCGCGGCCCCAGGACGTCCCGGGCGCCCTCGACCGCGCCTTCCACGAGGCCACCGCGGCGCGCGGACCCGCCGTCGTGACCGTCCCCAGCGACGACTGGGCCGCCGAGGCCGACCCCCGCGCCCTCCCCTCCCCCGTCGTCGTCCGTCGGGGCCTGCGTCCCGACGACGGGTCAGTGCGGGAGCTCGCGACCCACCTGGCCGCAGCCCGGTCGCCGGTGCTCGTCGTCGGGGCGGACGCCGACTCGGCGCCGGCGTGGGCAGCCCTGGTCGAGCTCGCCGAACGCCTCGACCTCCCGGTCCACCAGGAGGCCTTCGCGGCGCGCGCCGGGTTCCCGCAGGACCACCCGCTCTTCGTCGGGCACCTGCCGCCCGACCGCGCGGCCCTGCGCGCGACCCTCGCCGGGCACGACCTCGTGCTCGTCGTCGGCGCCCCCGTGTTCCGGCAGTACCAGTACGCCCCGGGCGAGCTGGTCGAGCCCGGCACCACCGTGCTGCTGGTCTCCGACGACGCCGAGGACGTCCACCACAGCCGGGCCGACCTGGCCGTGCTCGCCGACCCCGCGGCGACGGTCGCCGCGCTGACGGCCGCCCTCCCCACCACGCCGCGCGAGAGGAACCCTCGGGCCGCGAGAGCGCGCGAGGGTTCCCCTCACGGGGCCCGGCTCGACGCACCCACCGTGTTCACCGCGCTCGCCGCGCGACTGCCGGCCGACGCCGTCGTCGTCGAGGAGACGCCGTCGTCGCGGCCGGACCTGCACCGCCTCGTCCCGGCCCGGGCGCCGCTCGGCTTCCTCTCCGCGGCCCAGGGCGGACTGGGGTTCGGGGTGCCCGCGTCGATCGGGGTCCGGATGGGCGCGCCGGACCGGCCGGTGGTCGCGGTCGTCGGCGACGGGTCGACGCTCTACGGCGTCCAGGCGCTGTGGAGTGCCGCGCACTACGGGGTGGGCGTGCTCGTGCTCGTCCTGGACAACGGCCGGTACGCGATCATGGACCGGCTGGCCGCGGCCGCCGGCGGGAAGGCGCCGTGGCCGGGCTTCGACGAGGTGGACGTGGCCGCCGTCGCGCGCGGGCTGGGGTGCCCGGCGCAGCGGGTCGGCACCGTCGACGAGCTCACCGGGGTGCTCGACGAGGTCGTCCCGGGACTCGCCGGGCGGACGGCGCCGCACGTGGTGGTCTGCAACCTGCGCGAGGAAGCCCGGTAGTCAGGCCAACGCGTCCCACACGGCGCGGACCCGGCGGCCGATCCGCCGCCGCACCCTGGGCGACGTGGGGTCGGGGTCCGTCCCGAGCAGCCGCCGGATGCGGTCCGCGGTGTCCGGGGTGAGGTCGACGCCGTCCTCCGGGGCCGACGGGTCGGAGTCCAGCTCGAACCAGACGCGGCGCCCTCCCTGGTAGGGCTCGTGTCCCCAGCGCTCCGCGAGGGCGCCGAGCAGCGGCAGCCGGCCCACGAGGGCGTCGGCGACGGCGGGTCGGACGGCGCCGCCGTCCGCGAGGGAGACGCGCAGCAGTCGGTCGTGCAGCGTCAGTTCCAGCAGCAGGGCGTTCTCGCCGCCCGCGTGGGAGACGACGTCGTCGGTCAGGTCGTCGATGAGCAGCGCCAGGTCGACGCGGCAGGCGGCGGTGTCCCAGCTGTCGGCCAGGTCCAGCACCAGCGTGCGCGCGTCACGCACCGTGTGGGCCGTGACCGGGAGGTCGACGGCCGCGGAGAGGGTGGTCATGCGGGTCCGATCCGAGCCGGTGTCCGGCTCATCACTCGTTCGGAGCAGCCTCCTGCTGGTGCGCAACAGGGGCTGCTCCCAATACAGTGGCACACAACCAGACAGGCAACAACCATTGCCCGCAAGGGCCGTTGTCATTCCCGCCACCCGGAAGGAGCCCCGTGTCCGACGCGGAGCAGGTCGACGAGGTCGACGCCGCACTCGCCGAGCTCGTCGCGGAACTCGCGACGTGCATCACGAGTCTCGGGGCCGCGCGCGAGCGGGCGGCGGAACTGCAGGAGCTCCGGGCCGGCGGGATGGGCTGGCTCGAGGCGGTGCGCGCCGAGGAGCCACCGCTGATCGTCGAGCGCATCTCGGGGGCCCTGGAGTCGCTCAACACGGTGGGCGGGCGATGGCGGCGCCGGGAGGCCGCCGCCCTGCACGGCGCGGGCATGAGCATCAACGAGATCGCGCGGCTCTTCGGGGTGACCCGCCAACGCGCCTCGGTGCTCGTCCGCACCACGGAGGAGACGGGCTGATCCCTGCGTCACGGGCGGAATCTCCTACGCTGGGCCTCCCTGCCTCGAACGCGCGGGCCGGCGACCAGGACCGAGGAGAGATGGAACCGCACGAGGTCGACGCCCTGTCCGACGCGCTCCGCCACGCCGCGGCCACCGTGCTCGGCTCGTCCCGGCCCGACGGCGGGCTCGGGTCGACCGAGGCGGTGCTCACCCGCATCGTCGAGGTGGCCACGGAGCGGGTGCCCGGCGCCGACGGTGCCGGGATCACGCAGACCGACCGCGGCACCGTCACGAGCCGGGCCCCGTCGGCCGACTGGGTCGCGGACCTCGACGCCGCGCAGGCCGAGCTGGGTGAGGGGCCGTGCGTCGACGCAGGCGACCGCGACGAGCCGAGCCACGTCGAGGCCATCGACCTCGACGGCGAGACCCGCTGGCCCCGCTGGCGGCCCCGGGCCCGCGCGGCCGGGGTGCGCGCGATGCTGTCCTACGCGATGGGGCCACCCGACGCACCGGTCGGGTCGCTGAACCTCTACTCCTTCACCCCCGGTGCCTTCTCCGAGGCCGGCCGCGTCACGCTGGAGGTGTTCGCCCTGCAGGCGGCGATCGCCCTCTACGGCGCCAGCCGGGCGGAGGGCCTGGACATCGCGCTCGCGCACCGCGATCAGATCGGCCAGGCCAAGGGCATTCTCATGGAGCGCCACGGCGTCGACGCCGACCGCGCGTTCCGCATGCTCGTCGAGGCCTCGCAGCAGTCCAACATCAAGGTCCGGGACGTCGCCGCCTGGCTGGTCGAGGAGCGCGCCCGCCCGACGGGTCCCTAGGAGGAGCGCTCGAGACCGAGGACGCTCTGCGCCATTCGGTGAAGTCCACGGACGGGGGACGCTAACCAGCGCGCGCCCTCGGGTGCGAGGTCGCGTAGACCTCACGGAGCCGGTCGACGGTGACCATCGTGTAGATCTGCGTCGTCGTGACCGACGCGTGGCCGAGCAGCTCCTGCACCACGCGCAGGTCGGCCCCGCCGTCGAGCAGGTGCGTCGCGAACGAGTGCCGCAGCGTGTGCGGCGAGATCTCCGCGGTGATGCCCGCGAACTCGGCGGTCTCCCGGAGCACGTTCCAGGCGCTCTGCCGCGACAGGCGCGCGCCGCGGGCGTTGAGGAACAGCGCCGGTGTGCCCCGCCCGCGCACCGCGAAGCCTGGCCGCGAGCGCACCCGGTAGGCCTCGAGCGCGGCGAGCGCGGGGCGCCCGACCGGGACGAGGCGCTGCTTGCCCCCCTTGCCGGTCAGCACGACGGTGCGCTGTTCGGCGTCCACGTCGTCGACGTCGAGCCCGACGACCTCGCTGATGCGCGCCCCGGTCGAGTACAGCAGCTCCAGCAGTGCCCGGTCCCGCACCCCGCGGGGGTCCTCCGGGGACGGTGCCTCGAGCAGCCGGGTGACGGTGTCGACGTCGAGCGCCTTCGGCAGCTTGCGCGGCGGCGCCGGCGGGTGGACGTCCGCGGCCACGTCCTGGGCGACCGCGCCCTCCGCCAGCGCGAACCGGTGCAGCCCCCGCACGGCGACGACGGCCCGCGACGCGCTCGACGTCGCGAGCGGCCGGTGCCCGTCTGCCCCCGTCCGCAGCGCCACGAGGAAGTTCCCGACGTCGGGTGCGGTCACCTCGGCGAGGTCGGTGCGCCCGGCCCGCTCCAGGTGCTCGAGATAGCGCTCCAGGTCGCGGCGGTAGTTCGAGAGGGTGTGCACCGACATTCCGCGCTCGACGTCGAGGTGGTCGAGGTAGGTGGCCACGACGTCCGCTGCGTGCCCCACGGTCCCGGTTCTACCCCCTCGGACCGCCGGTCCCCGGGTGACGCGCCGCGGGTGCCGTCCGCCGCCACCCCGGGGTGGGGCTGCACCCACGCTGCGCGCGTGCACGACGGCCGGGACGAGCGGACTCCGAGCGGGCTCCGGCACCGGTCGCCGGCCCGCTCCGGGTCCGCTCGTCGGGGCGTCAGGCCTGCTTGCGCTCGGCGTACTCGGTCGGCCGGTCGATCCAGGGGGCGTCGACCGGGCGCGGCCGGAACCGTCCCGCGACGACCTCGGCCGCCGCGAACACGCCGGCGATGCAGGGGCCGTTGACGAGGTCGCCGGACATCGCGCCCGTGACGAGGTCGTCGAGCGGCACCCGGCGGATCACCAGGTCCGCCTCCTCGTCGTCCCCGGCCGCGGGGCGCTCCACCTCGCGCAGGCCGCGGGCGAGGAAGACCCGCACCGACTCGTCGGCGAACCCGGGGCAGCCCACGACGTCGACGAGGGTCGACCAGTCGTCGGCCTCGATCCCGACCTCCTCGACGAGCTCCCGCCTGGCCGCCTCCACCGGGGCCTCGCCCGACCCGCCGTCGAGCAGGCCTGCCGGCATCTCCCAGATGCGGCGGCCGATGGCCGGGCGGTACTGGTAGATCATGACGAGGCGGTCCTCGTCGTCGAGCGCGGCGATCGCAACCGCGCCGTAGTGCTCGACCTTCTCGCGCGTCGCGATCCGCCCGCCGGGCATGCGGACCTTGTCGCCGCGCAACGCGAAGATCGCGCCCTCGTAGAGTGTCTCGGAGTCGACGACGTCGAACGAGTGCGGCGGGTGACCGTCGTGGGGGTCGCGGAGGGACGCGGGCGTGACGGGCTCGCGCGGCGTCACGAGACCCCGGCCTCGTGCAGCCGCGCGGCCTCGGCGTCGACCGGGTCGCCGCCCTCGAGGTCCCCGGGCCCGAGCGCCTCGTCGTCGTTGCCGAAGAGCCGCGACGACGCGTCGTGGCGCAGGGCGGCCGCGACGAACGCCGCGAACAGCGGGTGCGCGCGGGTGGGACGCGATTTCAGCTCCGGGTGGGCCTGGGTGCCGACGAAGAACGGGTGCACCGCCCGCGGCAGCTCGACGAACTCCACGAGCGTGCCCTCGGGCGAGGTCCCCGAGAACACGAGGCCGGCCTCGGCGAGGCGGTCCCGGTAGGCGTTGTTGACCTCGTAGCGGTGACGGTGCCGCTCGGAGACCTTGCCGCTGCCGTAGGCCGCGCGGGTCACCGTGTCGACCGCGAGCACCGCCGGGTACGCGCCGAGGCGCATGGTGCCGCCCATGTCGCGCGCGCCGGAGACGACGTCGGTCTGGTCGGCCATCGTCGAGATGACGGGGTTCGCGGTGTCGGGGTCGAACTCCGCGGAGTTCGCGTCCTCGATGCCGGCGAGCGCCCGCGCGGCGTGGATGACCATGCACTGCAGGCCCAGGCACAGCCCGAGCGCCGGGACGCCGTGCCGGCGGGCGTGATCGAGCGCGCCGATCTTGCCCTCGATCCCGCGGACTCCGAAGCCACCGGGCACGAGCACACCGTGGGCGCCGGCGAGCGCCTTCTCCGCGCCCGCGACGGTCTGGCACTCATCGGAGGGCACCCACCGGATCTCGACCTTCGCGCGGTGGGCGAACCCGCCGGCCCGCACGGCCTCGGTCACCGAGAGGTAGGCGTCGGGCAGGTCGACGTACTTGCCGACGATCGCGATCGTCACCCGCTCCGTGGGCTGGTGCACGCGGTCGAGCAGGTCGCCCCAGACCGTCCAGTCGACGTCGCGGAACGGCAGGCCGAGCCGGCGCACGACGTAGGCGTCGAGGCCCTCGGAGTGCAGGACCTTCGGGATGTCGTAGATCGACGGCGCGTCCGGGCAGGCGACGACGCCGTCCTCGTCGACGTCGCACATCAGGGAGATCTTGCGGGTCATCTCCTCGGGGATGTGCCGGTCGGCGCGCAGCACGAGGCCGTCGGGCTGGATACCGATGTTGCGCAGCGCGGCGACGGAGTGCTGCGTCGGCTTGGTCTTCAGCTCCCCGCTCGGCGCCAGGAACGGCACGAGGCTGACGTGGAGGAAGAAGCAGTTGTCGCGGCCGACCTCGTGGCGCAGCTGGCGCGCGGCCTCGAGGAAGGGCAGCGACTCGATGTCGCCGACCGTGCCGCCGATCTCGGTGATCACGACGTCGGGTGCGGGTGCCCCGCCGCCCTCGCGCATCGCGAGGACGCGCGACTTGATCTCGTCGGTGATGTGCGGGATGACCTGGACGGTGTCGCCGAGGTACTCGCCGCGCCGCTCCTTCGCGATGACCTCGGAGTACACCTGACCCGTGGTGACGTTCGCGCGGGCGGAGAGGTCACGGTCGAGGAAGCGCTCGTAGTGCCCGATGTCGAGGTCGGTCTCGGCGCCGTCCTCGGTCACGAAGACCTCGCCGTGCTGGAACGGGTTCATCGTCCCGGGGTCGACGTTGAGGTACGGGTCGAGCTTCTGCATCGTGACCCGCAGGCCGCGGCTGGTGAGCAGCTGGCCGAGGCTGGAGGCCGTGAGGCCCTTGCCCAGCGACGAGGCCACGCCACCGGTGACGAAGACGTGCTTCGTGGTCCGCGAGTGCTGCATCAGTTCCCCCCGATCGAGCGGGGGTCGGTCCGGGAGATTCGGGCGTTCGGGCACCGGTCCACGGGACCTCAGCCTAACACCGCCGACCGGGTGACCAGCGTGGACCCGACCCGCCGAACCCCCGCCCCACCCGCGAGGCAGGTCCACGACCCCGGAGCCTGCTCCCGGCGCCTCGCGGTGCGGGGTCAGGCGGCGGGCGTCCGCGGCGGCAACGGGGCGAGCCCGGGACCGGAGCCGTAGGCCCCCGCCCGGCCGGCGCCCTGCTCGGCGGCGGCCAGCACCGCGGCGAGCCGTCCCGCCGTCGCGCCGACCCCGTCGACCGTGGAGAGGCCGCGCAGCGTCTGGTCGGCCCGTGCCGTGCCGACGGCCCCGTCGGCGGACCGGGCGGCGAGCACGGTCCCGGCCCCTCCGGTCCGGATGCCGCCGGCGAGGCGGGCGAGCGTCGAGGCGCGGCCGGCCGCGTCCGGGGTGGGCGCGGGGCTCCCGGTCACGACCAGTGCGAGCTGGGCGGGGGCGGGGGCCGCGCCGGGGGCGAGGAATCCACCGTCGGCGAGAGCGGTGAAGGCCGTGCCCACCTCGGCCGGAGAGCTCGACGGGCCGCGGCCCGCCGTGACGAGGGACCCGAGCAGCGAGCCGGTCAGGGTGCCGACGTCGGAGGTCGACGGCAGCTGCACCCCGGCGGGCAGCACCCGGGTGACCAGGCCGCGCAGGGCGTCGGCGCGGTCGGGCGCGAGCATCGCGTCGGTGAGGGAGAGCGTGCCGGTGACCCGCCCGCCGGCCTGCCCGACGAGCCCGGTGAGCGCGTCGAGGTCGCCGGGGTCGGCGTCGGGGGCGGCGACGAGCACGACGGTGCGGTCGCGCAGCGCCCCGGCGACGACGGCGGGCGCGGTCCCCGCGAGCACGCGGTCGGCGGCGCTCTGCTGGGCCCGGGCGGTGTCCCGCTCGGCGGTCAGGGTCCCGACCTGCCCGGAGAGGTCGGCGCGGTCGGAGGACAGGGCGCCGAGCATGGTCTGCGAGAGCGAGGACGCGCCGAGCACCACGCCCAGGGCGAGGGCGAGCACCACCGCGCACAGCGACACGATGTGGTAGCGGAACGAGATCATCCGACGACGCTCCGTACCACGGCGGTGCCCCGGTCGACGACCGCCCGGCCGCCGGTCTGCAGGAGCAGCAGCAGGGACGGGCCGGCCCCGAGCGCGAGCGCGGCGACCACGGCGGTGGCGAGGACGGCGACGACGAGCATCACCAACGTCAGGATCGAGACCCGGCTGCGGTACAGGGCGAGCACCGCGGGGGCGTCGACGAGCGTCGGGCCGAGCCGCAGCCGCGTCAGGAAGGTGGACGGGATCGAGCCGGAGCGGCCCCGGTCGAGGAAGCCGCCGAGGCTCGCGTCGAAGCCGACGGCGACCACGAGCGCGGCGCCGTGGGCGTGCGCGAGCAGCAGGGCCATGTCCTCGGGGTTCGCCGACGACGGGAACGCGACCGGGTCGACGCCGAGGTCCTGCATCCGGTCGAGGCCGGCGACGAACCCGTCCGGGTCGGCGGGCACCACGACGTCGCGTGCCCTGCGGGCGATCCCCGGGTCGAGCTCGGCGACCGTGCCGAGCACGACGGTGGGCGTGTGCCCGGCCTCGCGCAGCGCCTCGGCGCCGTCGCCGACCCCGATCAGCACCGGCTTGTACTCGCGGATGAAGCCCGTGAGGGAGCGGACCTCCTCGGCGGTGCCCGGTCCACCGGCGACCACGACGACCTGCTTGTCGCGCATCGAGGTCGCAATGGCGGGCACGCCGACGCCGTCGACGAGCAGGGCGCGCTCGCGGCCGAGGAACTCGCTCGTGTTCGCGGAGAAGGCCTCGAGCTGCGCGGCCATGCCGCCGCGGGCCTCCTCGAGGAGGTCGGCGACCGAGTCGCGGTCCTGCCCGAAGCCACGCAGCACCTCCCGGTCGCCGACGTGGACGGCACCGTCGTGCAACCGCACGGTCGCGCCGTCGACGAGCTCGGTGAAGACGGCGGCGCCGCAGTCGTCGACGAGCGTGACACCCGCCTCGACCAGGATCTCGGGACCGAGGTTCGGGTAGCGCCCGGAGATGGACGGGGCCGCGTTGACCACGCCGACCACCCCCGCCTCCAGCAGGGCGGTCGCCGTCGCACGGTCGAGGTCGACCTGGTCGATGACGGCCACGTCCCCCGGGCCGAGTCGACGCAGGTAGGCGGCATCGGCTCCCGACGATCCGCGGCGCCCGATCCGGGCCGTGCCGCTCACGCCGGGGAGCGCCGCCCGGGTCCGGGTCCCGCGTCCAGGCCATCGCATGGCGTCGATGCTGACGGCCCATCACGATCCGGACACGCCGCCACGCCGAGACACCACACAGGTCTCACTCGACCCGGGCGTCCCATCCGTCACAGGGGTGAGCGCCCGCACCCACCCGGCTCACCCGGCGCGTCGCTTCGGCCTCCGTCCCCCGCCCTTCGCCGCGCCCTGGCTGATCGGTGTGGGGGCGGGCACGCCCCGCTTGTCGTCGGCGGCCGCGGCGAGCAGCTCCTCGGCGTGGGCCCGGCCCGTCTCGGTCTCCTCGGTGCCGGCCAGCATGCGGGCGAGCTCGACGACGCGCTGCGAGTCGTCCAGGGTGCGCACCGAGCTGCGGGTGACGCCCTCGGTGGCCGACCCCTTGTCCACCACCAGCTGTCGGTCGGCGTACGCCGCGACCTGCGCCAGGTGCGTCACCACCACGACCTGGTGGGTCTCGGCCAGCCGCGCGAGCCGGCGCCCGATCTCGACCGCGGCGCGCCCGCCCACCCCGGCGTCGACCTCGTCGAACACCAGCGTGGGCACCGTGTCGGCCCCGGCGAGGACCACCTCCACCGCCAGCATCACGCGCGAGAGCTCCCCGCCGGACGCGCCCTTCGCGATCGGCAGGGGCGGCGCCCCGGCGTGCGGGGCGAGCAGCAGCTCGACCTCGTCGATGCCGTCGGGGCCCGCGGCGACCCGGCGGCCGTCCACCTCGAGCCCGTCGGCGCCGGCGCTGTCCTTGCGCCCGACGACCACCGTCACGGTGGCGGCGGCCATCGCCAGCCCGTCGAGCTCGGTGCTCACCGCCTCGGCCAGCCGGGCGGCGGCCTCGGTGCGCACCGCGCTGAGCGCCGCGGCATGCTGCGCGAGTTCGGCTCCCAGCCGGTCGGCCTCCGCGGCGAGCGCGGCGATGGCCTCGTCGGAGACGTCGAGCGAGGAGAGCCGCTCGCGGGCGGTGTCGGCCCACGCCAGCACCCCGGCGACGTCGGCGGCGTACTTGCGCGTCAGGCCCTTGAGCGCGGCCTGCCGCTCGAGCACCCACGCGAGCCGCTCCGGGTCGGCCTCCAGCCCGTCGAGGTAGGCGGAGAGCTCGGCGGCGACGTCGGTGAGCAGCGTGGCGGCCTCGGCGAGCCGGGGCTCCAGCGCCGTGAGCCGGGGGTCGTCGGTGGCCAGGGCCCGACGAGCCTCCCCCACCAGGGCCGTCGCGTCCGGCTCCTCCCCCGTGCCCTCCGGCGGGCCCGCCACGGCGGCGAGCGCGGTGAGCGCGGCGGAGCGCAGGTCGTCGACGTCGGCGAGCCGGCGCGCCTCGGCGACCAGGTCCTCGTCCTCCCCCGGCTGCGGGTCGAGCGCCTCGATCTCGGTGAGGCCGTGGCGCAGCAGGTCGGCCTCGCGGGCCATCTCCCGGGTCCGTTCACGGCGCTCGGCGAGCGCGGCGACGGCGGCGCGCCACCGGGTGCGCGTCTCCCGGTAGCGGGCGAGCCCCTCGGTGGCGGGGGCGCCGGCGAACCGGTCGAGCACCGCCCGCTGCTCGGTCGGCCGCAGCAGGCGCAGCGCCTCGTGCTGGCCGTGGACCGCGAGCGAGGCGTCGGCGACGTCGGTGAGCACCGCCAGCGGCACCGACCGGCCCCCGAGGTGCGCCCGCGAGCGCCCGTCGGCGGAGACGGTGCGCGCCGCGATGAGCGACCCGTCGTCGTCGAGGGCCGCCCCCACGTCGCGGGCGACCTCCCCCGCGTCCCGCGGCTCGTCGTCGGGACCGTCCCCGGATCCCCCGCCGGACCCGTCCCCGGCTCCCCCGCCGGACCCGGCGTCGGGGACCGGCAGCACGTAGCGACCCTCCACCACCGCGCGCGACGCCCCACGTCGCACGCGGGAGGAGTCCGCGCGACCGCCACCCAGGAGGTGCAGCCCGGTGATCACCATCGTCTTGCCGGCGCCCGTCTCGCCGGTCACCGCGGTGAGCCCCGGATGCAGCTCCAGGGTCGCGTCCTCGATCACGCCGAGGCCCTGGATTCTCAGCTCGGAGAGCACGCGATCACTGTAACGACGGGGTCCGACACCCAGGGCCGAACACGCCGATCGGATTCGAACAGGTGGTCGAACGGTCGGTGAACGGCGGTGGCCGGGCTACGGGCCTACGGACGACGCCCGCGCCAGCCTTGCACGGGCAGCCCGAACTTGCGCACCAGGCGGTCGGTGAACGGCTGGACCCGGAGCCGGACCAGTAGCACGGGGATCCCGCCCTTCCCGATCTCGACCCGCGAGCCCGGGGGCAGGTCCAGCGTCCGCCGCCCGTCGCACACCAGGACCCCGGCGTCGCCCCGCTGGGACACCTCGAGCGCGACGCGCGACTCCGGGGACACCACGAGCGGACGCGAGAACAGGGCGTGGGCGTTCGACGGCACCAGCAGCATCGCCTGCACCTCGGGCCAGACCACGGGGCCGCCCGCCGAGTATGCGTAGGCGGTCGACCCGGTCGGCGTCGCGCACAGCACGCCGTCGCAGGCGAACTCCGACACCGGCCGGTGGTCCACCTCGAGGACGACGTCGAGCAGCTTCGCCCAGTTCGTCTTCTCGACGATCGCCTCGTTGAGCGCCCAGGTCCGGCCGAGCACCTGGCCGTCCGAGGAGGCCGTGACGTCGATCGTCATCCGCTCCTCGACGCGGTAGGTCTGGTGGACCACGGCCTCGAGGACCTCGTCGAGGTCGTCGAGGTCGGCCTCGGCGAGGAACCCGACGTGGCCGAGGTTGATCCCGAGCAGCGGCACCCGGGCGCTGCGCGCGAGCTCCGCGGCCCGCAGCAGGGTGCCGTCACCGCCCAGCACGATGACGATCTCCGCGCCGTTGGCCGCGTCGTCGTCGGGGGCGACCCGCTGGGGCCGCTCGTGCGGCTCCAGGTCGTCGAAGAGCCCGGCGTCGCTGGAGTACTCGTCGGGCATCACCCGCAGCGAGAACCCCGCGCGGTGGAGCCGGCACGCCACGGTCGACGCGACCTTCCGCGTCGCCTCGCGCCCGGTGTGCACCACGATCAGCGCGTCCCGCACCCGTTCTCCTGTCGTCACTGTGGCCCGTTCTCGACCGCACGACGCACGATCGCGTCGTCCTCTTCCCCCGTACCCGTTCCCGGCTTCAACCACAGGAAGTACTCGACGTTCCCCGACGGACCGGGCAGGGGGCTCGCCGTCGCCCCGGCGAGCGTCAGCCCCCGCGCCCGCGCGGCGGCGACCACCCCGAGCACCGCGTCGACGCGCAGCTCGGGGTCGCGCACCACCCCGCCCGACCCGAGCCGGTCCTTCCCGACCTCGAACTGCGGTTTCACCATCGGCAGCAGCGAGCCGTCGGGCGCGGTGCAGGCGGCGAGCGCGTCGAGGACGAGGCGCAGCGAGATGAACGACAGGTCCGCGACGACGAGGTCGACCGGCCCGCCGATCTGCTCCGGAGTGAGGGCACGCACGTTGGTGCGGTCCAGCACGGTGACCCGGTCGTCGGTGCGCAGCGACCACACGAGCTGCCCGTACCCGACGTCGGCGGCCACGACCTCGCGGGCACCGCGGCGCAGCAGCACGTCGGTGAACCCGCCGGTGGAGGCGCCCGCGTCGAGGCAGCGCAGGCCAGTCGGGTCGACGTCGAAGGCGTCCAGGGCGCCGAGGAGCTTGTGGGCGCCGCGGCTGGCCCAGTCATCGACGGTGCCGTCGGGCACGGGGGTCACGACGACGGCGGCCGCGGTCTCCACCGCCGTCGCCGGCTTCGAGGCGACGCTGCCGCCGACGGTCACCCGGCCGTCCGCGATGAGGGCGGCCGCCTGCTCCCGGGACCGGGCGAGTCCCCGCCGCACCAGCTCCGCGTCCAGACGCAGGCGGCGGCTCGAGGTCCGTGCCACGTCAGCCCCGGTCGACGGCCGCGAGCGCCCCGGTCAGGGCCTCGTGGAGCGCCTCGAACCGGTCCGCGTGCTCCGCCGCGTCCGTTCCCGACGCCGGGTCGTCCAGGTTCTCGACGGCGGCTGCGGCCGCGCGCAGCCGCGCCAGCCCGTCGTCCGGCCCACCGTGATCCACGGTGTCCACGCTAACTCACCCGGCGTCGAGGCCCAGGGCGGAGATCGTCCGGCCGGCGACCTCGTCCGCCGCACGGACCGTGGGCGCCCGCGGGTCGTCGCCGACGGCGTCCCAGTGGGCCGTGCACAGGGCCCGCACCGCGGCGGCCCGGTCCTCCGCCGTGTCGCCGGCGTCGGCGGGGGCCGCCAGCTCCAGCGACCCGTCGTCGTGCGCCGTGGCGCGCCAGCCGTCGTCGTGACCGACCCGGACCGCGTCGAGGTCGCCCAGCGCCTCGAGCCCGGCCGCGACGTAGGTCGGGCGCTGCTCGGGCGGGGCCGCCAGCAGGTCGGCGGCGGTGGAGACGCCGGTGAGCACGAGGAGGGACTCCGCCCCGACCGCGTGGCCGCCGGCGATGTCCGTGTCGAGGCGGTCGCCCACGACCAACGGCGTGTGCGCGCCGACCCGCTCCATCGCCTGACGCAGCAGGGGCGCGGCGGGCTTGCCCGCGACCTGCGGCTCCTGACGGCTGGCGTGGCGCAGGGCCGCGACCATCGACCCGTTGCCGGGCAGGAGGCCCCGCTCCGAGGGCAGGGTCGGATCGATGTTGCACGCGACCCACGTCGCCCCGTCCGCCAGGGCCAGCGTGGCCTCGGCGAGCTGGCGCCACCCGGTGTCGGGCGAGTGCCCCTGGACGACCGCGACCGGCTCGTCGTCGTGGGTCCGCACGGGCTTCAGCCCGACCGCGGTGATCTCGTCGGCGAGCGCGTCGGTGCCGAGCACCAGCACCGTCGCCCCCGGGTCGAGCTGCTCCGCCAGGACCGCGGCGCCCGCCTGGGCGCTCGTCACCACGTCGTCCTCGGTGACCGTCAGCCCGAGGTCGGCGAGGTGCCCGGCGACCGCACCGGGCGTGCGCGACGCGTTGTTGGTGACGTAGGAGACCGTCGCACCCCGACCCCGCGCCGCCTCGAGGGCCTCGACCGCACCGGGAATGGCGTCGGGACCCGCGTAGACGGTGCCGTCGAGGTCGACCAGCAGCGCGTCGTGCCGGGTCACCGCGCGTCGTCCTCGCGGTCCGGCGCCGCCGCGGTGTCCGGCTCCCCGTTCCCGACGACGGGTCCCGGCTCGTCCGGGAGCTCCGTGCCGTCGTCCGTGGTCGGGGCGTCGTCGGACGGGTCCGACTCCTCCGGGGCCTCGGGCTCGACGTCGGTGTCGGTACGAGTGTCGGTGTCGGTGTCGGTGTCGGTGTCGACACCCGTGGCGGCCTCGACGGCCGCCTGCGCCTGACCGTTCGCGGCAGCGTCCGCGTCGGCCTCCACGGCCGCGTCCGCCTCGGTGTCGACGAGCTCCCCGGGTGGGGTGTCGACCCCCGCCGCGACGAGCGCGGCCCGCTCCTCGGCGTCGGTCTCGCCCTCGGCGTCGGTCTGCGCCGCGTCGAGGAAGGCACGCACGGCCTCCTCGCGGCGGCCGGCCGCGACGAGCGCCTCGCCGTAGGCGTAGAAGAGCCGACAGGTCCAGGGGTCGTCGGACCGGCGGACGTCCAGCTCCGGGACCTGCAGGCCCACGACGGCCGCGGCGAACTCGCCGAGGTCCCGGCGCGCGCCGGAGGTGACGATGAGCAGTTCCATCGCCTCGTCGCGCGGCAGGTCGGCCGACTCGGGGCTCCGCGCGATCTCGAGCGCCCGCTCCGGGCGGCCCAGGGCGCGCTCGGCGTCGGCCATCACGGCCACGTGCGCGGCGCCGCCCATGCGACGGCTGGCCCGCAGTTCGGAGAGCGCCTCGGCCCACTCGGAGGCGTGGTAGGCCGCGAGCCCGCAGGCCTCGCGCACGACCGCCACCCGCGACGCCCGGTGCCGCGCGAAGCGGGCGTGTGCGAGCGCCGCAGCAGGGTCGTCGTCGAGCAGCTCGCCGACGGCCACGAGGTGCCGTGCGACGTTGTCGGCGAGGTCCTTCGGCAGACCGCGCAGGTCGCGGCGGACCTCGAAGTCCAGCAGATCCGGGGTGATCTCCTCCGGCAGCGCCGGCTCGGTCGGACGCGGCTGGGCGTCCTGGTGCCGGCGGATCGGCCGGTCCTCCGCACGGGGAGCCCGGGCACGGTCGTCACGCGGCCGGTCACCGCCACTTTGAGCGTCACGGCGGTCGCGGGAAGGACGGCCGTCCCGCTCGCGCGGCGGACCCTGCCGTCGGTCGCCCCGCGGTGGGCCGTCACGGCGGTCGCCACGCGGCGGACCGTCCCGCCGGTCGCCGCGAGGCGGACCGTCACGCCGGTCCCCACGAGCGGGGCCGTCACGTCGGTCGCCGACGGGCGAACCCTCGTTCCGTTCGCTCCGGGGCGGACCGTCCCGACGGTCTCCACGCGGCGGGCCATCACGCCGATCACGCGGCGGACCCGACCGTCGCGCATCCTGGGTCCGGCCGCCGCCATCGCGAGCAGCGCCGGAGCTGTCCCGGGGGCCGTCGTACCGGCGGGGCCGCTCGTCCGACCCGTACTCCCGTCGCGGTGCGCCGCCGCCATCGCGTCGCGGGCCGCCACGCCGGTCGTCGCCACCCTCACGACGCCGGTCGTCCCAGGAGCGGGTCGGGCGGCCGTCGCCGGCTGCCGGACGGCCGCGGTCACGTGCAGGACCGTCGGAACGACGAGCGTCACCGCTCCCGCCCTGGGCACCGCGATCACGGGTCGGGCGCTCTCCCCGCCGGTCGTCCCACCCCGACGTGGCGTCGCGTCCGCGGGGCTGGTCCTGACGGGGAGCGCCACGATCGGTGCGGTCGGGGCGCTGTGAACGGCTGCGGTCGTCGGGGCGGCCACCCCGTCCCCGGTCGTCCGTGCGACCGGGTCGGCCGCGCCGGTCGTCGGGACGTCCGCCTCGACGGTCGCCACCGCCGGTGCGGCCGCGGCCACCGTCTCGGGAGTCCTCGGGCCGACGCCGGTCCTCCGAGGCGGACGACGATCGGTCGCCCCGGCTGTCCTGCGGGTCCACGCTCACCGATCGGCCTCCTGACACGACGAAACGGGGCAGGACCTCTCGGTCCTACCCCGTGTCTGTCACGCGGGCGGACGAGGGTCCGCGCCGTTCACTGTCGAAATATGAATGCCACGCATATGTGGGGGTGGTTGGGTGTTCCGGCGGTGTCCTACTCTCCCACGACCTGGCGGTCGCAGTACCATCGGCGCTGGAGGGCTTAGCTTCCGGGTTCGGGATGGGACCGGGCGTTTCCCCTCCGCTGTGGCCACCGGAACACCGAACCACCCCCACACTCGTGTGCGGGTTTGGGTTGGGGTGTGAAGTGGTGTGGACGCGAGCAGCAGTTCTCGAGTTTTGGTTTGATGCCCTGGGTTGTTCACCAACTGGCGGCACCCGTGGGGGTGTGGGTGTTGGTGGTGTGTCGGGCAAGTCCTCGGCCTATTAGTACCAGTCCACTGCATACCTTGCGGTACTTCCATGTCTGGCCTATCAACCCACTGGTCTGGTGGGGGCCTTAACCCTCGTGGGGTGGGAGACCTCATCTTGGAACGGGCTTCCCGCTTAGATGCCTTCAGCGGTTATCCCTTCCGAAC
>NZ_KB903223.1 GCF_000379625.1 Actinomycetospora chiangmaiensis DSM 45062
CCCCGAGTCCGAACAACACCCCGGCAGCCCCACCGCGTCGATGCCGCTCCCGGACCTCGACGACCACGACGACACCGGCCCCGACGACGACCTCCCCGGCAACGGCGCTCCCGCCCACCGCGAACCCACCGACACCGGAGACGCCTTCGACGGGGACGGGGAGGCGGAGCCCGCCACCTTCGGGCCCGCGGCACCCGAGCCGGACGACGACGACGTCCAGCCCGACGAGGTCGACGACGCCGCCGACCCGCCACCCGAGCCCGGCAGCGCTGACCCCGATCCGCCGCCGCCCCCGCCGTGGACGCCACCGGACGCCGGGGCGATGACCCTGCCCGGCCGCGAACGGGTCACCCTCACCGTCACACTGGACTACGACACGCTGCGCCACCAACTCACCGACACCAGCCAGACTCTGGCGCTGCTCGGGGACTCCACCTGGATCCGGCCCGAGACCGCCCGACGGTTGGCGTGCGACGCCGACGTCATCCCGATGGTCCTCGGCTCCCACGGCGAGGTCCTCGACGTCGGCCGCAAGACCCGGGCCATCCCCACCGCCACCGCACGGGCTGTCATCCACCGCGACCGGCACTGCGCGTTCCCCGGCTGCCGACGACGCGCCCACACCACCGAGATCCACCACATCGTCCACTGGGCCGACCACGGCGACACCACGCCCGACAACCTCGTGTGCCTGTGCCGCTATCACCACGACCTGGTCCACCACGCCGGCTGGACCGTCGCGATGGTCGACCGCCAGCCCTGGTTCACCCCACCGCAGTGGCTCGACCACACCCGAACACCACGACACAACCGGCCGTGGCAGCTCGTCTGACCGTCAGTTCGTCGGGTGCAGGTGATGGATGTCGAAGGGCTTGTTCGTGACGAACAGGAACGTGCAGTCGGCGTCGTCCGTGGCGCCGTGCTCCATCGACCCACCCTCGGGGAACCACACGAAGCTGCCCGACCCGTAGGTGCCCTGGTGGGTCCGCAACGTCCCGGAGAGCACGTAGATCCCGTGCCCGCAGGGGTGCGTGTGCCACGGGTTCGTGAACCCTGCCCGGTACACCATCTTGACCAGCATCATGCCGGTCTCGGGGTCGTCGAGGAGCGGCACGTGCTCGAGGACGGCGTCGATCGCGGGGACCGGGAAGTCCTCCCAGGCGGCCGTGGTGGTGTCGGTGACGACGAGCTCGACGGGCTCGGGTGCGGCGGTCATGGGCGAGGAGCATTCGCCGGGGTCGTGACGAGGCGATGTCACCCGGAGGGCGGGCAGATCACGCCGCGCAGCGGGTTCGGCGGCGGCAGGCGGACGCCAAGTGCACGCCAAGTTCGGGCGCCGAGGCTCGCCGGCACACCGTGCACCGGCTCGACCCTGGAGTTCCCCATGCGCTACACCACCTTCGGCCGCAGGACCGGGCTGCCGATCTCCCGAATTGCGCTCGGCACCGGGACCTTCGGCACCGGTGGGGACACGGCACCGAACCAGACGAGGCGCGGCGCATCGTCGACCGGTTCGTCGAGGCGGGCGGCACGGTCATCGACACCGCGAACGTCTACCAGGGCGGACAGTCCGAGGAGCTGGTCGGGGACATCGTCAGGCCGATGCGGGACGACGTCGTGATCGCCACGAAGTTCGGGTTCGGCGCCGACCCGACCCGGCCGTCGTCGGGGAACGGGCGCGCGAGCCTGCGGTCGGCGGTCGAGGGCAGCCTCCGGCGGCTCGGCACGGACCGCCTCGACGTCCTCTGGGTCCACGGGCCGGACGCGTCGACCCCGGTCGACGAGGTGCTGCGCGGGCTCTCGGGTCTGGTCGACGCGGGCAAGGTCCTGCACATCGGCTTCTCCAACTTCCCGGCGTGGCGGGTGGCGCGGGCGTCGCTGCTGGCGGACGTCCGCGGGTGGCCGCCGGTCGCGGGGATCCAGACCGAGTACAGCCTCGTCGAGCGCGGAGCCGATCGGGAACTGCTCCCGATGGCCGAGGCGCTGGGCCTGGGCGTGGCGCTGTGGTCCCCGCTCGGGGGCGGGCTGCTGACGGGCAAGTACCGCCACGACGGCTTCGGGCGGGCCTCCGAACTCGGGATGCTCGTGCACTCCGAGTCCTCGGCCCGCACCACCGCGGTGCTCGACACCGTGATCCGGCTCGCGGGGGAACTCGACCGCACCCCGGCGCAGGTGGCGACGGCGTGGGTCCTGGGACGCTCCCGACGCCTCGCCACGCCCGCGTTCCCGATCGTCGGTCCGCGCTCCCTCACGCACCTCGAGGACTACCTGGCCGCGCTGACCCTGACGCTGACACCGGAACAGGTCGACGAGCTCGACCGTCGCAGCGCACCCGAGCTGGGGACTCCGCACGACGGCAACCGGGCGTCGCTGGACGCGACCGGTCGCGGGGGCCGGTTCGACGGCCCGGTCGTCCCCGTCGCCTGATCCGCTCAGGCGACGACGGGCCACCCCGCGGCGTCGATCCGTGCGCGGGTCCGGGCGACCGCGCCGCGGGTCGCGTCCCGACGTCGGCCCTCTGTGTCGGTCCGACCGTCGCAGGCATCGATGGGCGCGGCCGCAGCGTCCGCGACGAGGGCGCACCACCAGAGCGTGTCCACCGTGGGGGAGTCCTCCCGCTCGAACGCCTCGAGGTCCACCCCGACCTGCTCGGCCTCGACGTCGGCGGCCAGCTGGTGGGCGACCAGCCCGAGCACCCGCGCCGGATAGCTGCGTGCGCGGAGGAAACGGGCCGCGTCCAGGGGCGGGAACCCGGTGCGCGCCGCGGCGGGGGAGCGGCCGACGTCGAGCAGAACCGCGGCGTGGAGCAGCGACTCCCGGTCCACCCCCGGCAGGTCCGCCAGCCGGACCGCCTCCCGGGCCGCGGCCTGCGTGTGCCACCACCACTCCGGCCGCCGGTCCGCGAGCAGGGTCTCGGCGAGCGCCCGCGACGCGGCGAACGACGGCAGGTCCGAGGGCACGGACGGCGACGCTAGCCCCGCTCGACGATCACCGCGATGCCGACCGCCGACCACAGCCGACCCGATCACGTTCATCCACCGCAGCACGGTCGGGACGATCCGGCCGGGCCGGCAGGAGCGGGAGACTCAGCGGCCGGTCCACTCCGGGGCGCGCTTCTCGGCGAAGGCGCGCGGGCCCTCCTTCGCGTCCTCGCTGACGAAGATCCGCTTGCGCGTCTCGGCGTTGGCTGCCCAGGCCGCCTCGCCGAGTTCGTCGTGGTGGGCGGCGGCGATCATCAGCGCCTTGGACTCGCGGACGGCGAGCGGCGCGTTCCCGACGATGGTCGCGGCCATCGCCCGGGCCGCCTCCAGCGCGGTCCCGGACGGCGCGACGCGGTTGACGAGGCCGAGCTCGTAGGCGCGGGCGGCGGTGATCGGCGCGCCGGTCATCGCGATCTCGAGGGCGACCGCGCGCGGGATGCGCTGGGGGAGCCGCAGGAGGCCGCCCGCCGCGGCGACGAGGCCGCGGGTGACCTCGGGCAGTCCGAGCTGGGCGTTCTCGTCGACGATCGCGAGGTCGCAGGACAACATGAGCTCGCAGCCGCCGCCGAAGGCCAGGCCGTTGACCGCGGCGATCGTCGGGGTGGCGACCGCGTGCTGCGCGAACCCGCCGAACCCCCACTCGGGGTGGTCGGGGTCGGACAGCGTGTCGCCCTGGGCGACCGCCTTGAGATCGGCGCCGGCGCTGAACGCGCGCCCGGTACCGGTCACGATGATCGCGCGCACCGCCTCGTCGTCGTCCGCCGCCTGCAGGGCCCGGCCGAGCCCCGTCGCGACCACTGAGTTGATCGCGTTCAACGCCGTCGGACGGTCGAGGGTGATGACGGTGATGCCGTCGGCCGTCTCGACCCGCACCTCATCGGACACTGGTGGTTCCCTTCCCGAGGATCGCGGCCCGCGCCGCGGCGTCGTCGGCACCCTGCACCACGGCGGCCACCGACCGCAGCGTCTCGCGGTCCGCGTCGTCCTGCACCGCGATCGAGAACTCCACGTCCGTCACCACCGGGGCGTACCGCTCGAGCAGCCGGCCGCCGATCTCGTCGTGCAGCCCGATCACCACGAACCGGTCCAGCGTCGCGTCGTCGATCATGCGCGGCAGGTCCTCCCACCGCTGGGCCTTCGACAGTTCCTTCGCCTCGCCGGCGAGGTCGGAGAGCCCGAGGTGGTCGAACGCGGCCCGGTAGCCCGGCGTCGAGGCGTAGAACGCGATCCGCGCGCGGGCGTCCTCCACCTTGCGCGCCAGTTCCTCGGGCGTCCGCGCCGAGGCGACCAGCGGCTTCATGCACACGCGGAACTCCTCGAGCGACCGCCCGGAGCGGGCCGCCCCGCGCCGGACCGCCGGCAGCATCACCTCGGCGATGTAGCTGGAAGTGCACACCGGATGCGGCCGCATCCCGTCGGCCACCTCGCCGGCCACGGCGCACATGTACGGGTTGACCGCGGCGAGGTGGATCGGGATGTCCGGGTGCTCGATCGGTCCGGCGTCGAACAGCGGCACCATGAGATCGAGCCGGTAGTGCTCGCCGTCGAAGGCGAGTGGCGTCCCGTGCTGCCAGGTGTCCCACACCGCGCGGACGGCCTGGACGTACTCCCGCATCCACGGCGCCGGGGCGTGCCACTCCATGCCGTACCGCCGCCGGATGTGCCCGCGCACCTGGGTGCCGAGCCCGAGGGTGAACCGCCCGCCCGAGAGCTTCTGCTGGGTCCACGCCTGCAGCGCCATCACCGTCGGGCTGCGGGGGAAGGCGATCGTGACGGCGGTGGTGGTCCGGAGCCGCTGCGTCGCCGCAGCAGCGAGCGCGAGGACGACGAACGGGTCGTCCTTCGTCTCCTCCACGGCGATGCCGCCGTAGCCGATGTCCTCGAGGAACCGGGCGGTGTCCGCGACGGCGTGCAGGTCCAGCGGGGTCTCCGGGGCCCGCAGCCCGGGGTCGACCTTGCCGAGCGGGAGCAGTGTCTCCAGGCGCACGCGGGGGAGTCTTCCCGTTCCCGACCACCGGTGCTGGGGCACCCTGGGTGCCATGTCCGAGGATCAGGGCGGCGACCCCGTCTGCTGGGCCCACCTGCTGTGCCCCGCGTGCGGGGCCATGCCCGATCCCGACGACCCGGCGTCGGGAACCTGCCCGCGCTGCGGCGAGGAGATCGAGCGATGACGCGGGACAACACGCGCGACCTCGAGCACGGGATCGTCCGGGACTTCACCGAGAACCTGTCCTACGGGCGCTACCTGCACCTCGACGAGCTGCTCACCGCCCAGCACCCGCGCAGCGAGCACCACGACGAGATGCTGTTCGTGATCCAGCACCAGACCTCGGAGCTCTGGCTGAAGCTGGCGTTGCACGAGCTGTCGACGGCGTGCGACGACCTCGCCCACGACGACCTCCCGCTGGCGCTCAAGCGGCTCGCACGCGTGAAGCACGTGCAGCGCCAGCTCATCGAGCAGTGGTCGGTGCTCGCGACCCTGACGCCGAGCGAGTACGGCGAGTTCCGCGGGTTCCTGGGGACGTCGTCGGGGTTCCAGAGCTACCAGTACCGCGCCGTGGAGTTCGTGCTCGGCAACAAGAACGCCGCGATGCTCGAGCTCTTCGCCGACGACCCGACGGCGCAGCAGGTGCTCACCGCGGCCCTGGAACGGCCGAGCCTCTACGACGAGTTCCTGCGCCTGCTCGCCCGGCGCGGCCACCCGGTCCCGCCGGAGCTGCTCGAGCGGGACCTCACGAAGGCGCACGTCGAGAACGCGGGCCTGGTCGACGTGTTCCGCACGATCTACGCCGACCCGGACCGGTACTGGGACCTCTACGAGACGTGCGAGGAGCTCGTCGACATCGAGGAGAACGTGCAGTTCTGGCGCTTCCGCCACCTCAAGACCGTCGAGCGCACCATCGGCTTCCGCACCGGGACCGGGGGGTCGAGCGGCGCGGGGTTCCTGCGGCGCGCCCTCGAGCTCACGTTCTTCCCCGAGCTCTACGCGGTGCGGACGGCACTCTGATCGTCCCGGGTAGCGGGCTCGTACGGCCCCGGCACGCGACCCCGTCCGAACGGAGGGTGGGGCGTCGGTCCGCGCCGTCTTCGGGGGCGACACTGTCGGTGGGTGCTGGCAGAGTCGCCTCCAACGTCGTCGCCGACCCGGAGGCCCCCGTGAGCGAGCTCGAGACACTGCGCATGTTGATCGGCGGGAAGCCCGTCGACGCGATCTCCGGGAAGACCTTCGAGTCGCAGAACCCGTACACGGGCCAGAGCTGGGCCGTGATCCCCGACGGCGACACCGACGACATCGACGCCGCCGTCGCGGCCGCCCGCTCCGCCTTCGAGGGCGAGTGGGGCTCGATGACGGCGTTCGGCCGCGCGGCGTGCCTGCGCAAGCTCGGCGACCTCATCACCGCCAACGCCGAGCGGCTCGCCCGGCTCGAGGTGAACGACTCCGGGAAGCTCTACCGGGAGATGCTCGGCCAGCTCAACGCGCTGGGCAGCTGGTACCACTACTACGCGGGCCTCGCGACGGCCATCGAGGGCGCGCAGCCGCCGTCGCCGAACCCGAACTACCTCGTCTACACCCGGCGGGAGCCGGTCGGCGTCGTCGCCTGCATCACGCCGTGGAACTCCCCGTTGCTGCTGATGAGCTGGAAGGTCGCACCGGCGCTGGCCGCAGGTTGCACCGTCGTCGTCAAGCCCAGCGAGCACGCGCCGGGCTCCACCCTCGGATTCGCCGAACTGATCGAACAGGCCGGCATCCCGGCGGGCGTCGTCAACGTCGTCACGACGCTGCGCGGCGAGGTCGGCGGCCACCTGGCGGCGCACCCCGGGGTCGACAAGGTGGCGTTCACCGGGTCCACCGCCACCGGCATCAAGGTCGGCCACGCCGCGATGGACAACCTCAACCCGGTCACCCTGGAGCTGGGCGGCAAGTCGCCGCAGGTGGTGTTCGCCGACGCCGACCTGCAGGCCGCCGCCAACGGCCTCGTCGCCGGGGTGTTCGCCGCGACCGGCCAGACCTGCATGGCCGGGTCGCGCCTGGTGGTGCACGCCGACGTCCACGACGAGCTCGTCCGTCTCGTCGCCGAGCGCGCCGGGCAGATCAAGCTGGGTGACCCGTTCGGCGAGGACACCGAGATGGGTCCGGTCGCGAACAAGCCGCAGTACGAGAAGGTGCTCGGCTACCTGGAGACCGCGCGGAACGAGGGCGCCACGATCCAGTACGGCGGGTCGGCCGAGGAGGCGCTCGGCGGCTACTTCGTGAAGCCCACGGTGCTCACCGTCAAGCCGAGCGACACCGTCTTCCGCGAGGAGGTGTTCGGCCCGGTCCTCTCGGCGGTGACGTTCACCGACGAGGAGGAGGCGATCAAGCTCGCCAACGACACGCCCTACGGGCTCGCGGGTGCGGTGTGGACCAAGGACGTGCACCGGGCGCACCGGGTCGCCGGCAAGATCCGGGCCGGGACGGTCTGGATCAACGCCTACCGCGCGGTCGCCCCGAGCGTGCCCTTCGGCGGCTACAAGATGTCCGGCCTCGGGCGCGAGAACGGCCACGCCGGCCTGGAGCCCTACCTCGAGACCAAGTCGGTGTGGGTGGAGCTCACGGGCGGCACGCGCGACCCGTTCACCCTGGGCTGAGTCCTGGGCCGATCTCGGGGCCGAACTCGGGGCTGATCTGCACCTGTGGCTCCCGCCCCGGGATGAGGACGGTCATCACGACGCCGAGCGTGGTGCCGTCGTCGTCCCGGGCCAGGTGGTCGACCACCCGGCTGCGCAGCACGAGGCGGCTCCCGTGGCGGACCCGCTCGGGCACGCCGTCGCCGGGGTAGGCCGGGTCGAACCCGACCCGCTGCAGTCCGGCGACCGTGTCCACCCCCTCCGCGAGGGCGCGCGCGGCCCCCAGCAGCGCGTCGTGATCGGCATCCCGGGGTAGCCCGACCGGGCCGATCCGCCGCATCACGTGCAGCCGCAGGGCACCCGCCACCACGAGGCGCCGCGCGGCGGGGTCGGTCATGTCGGCAGTGTCGTCGAGAAGGAGCGGTCGTGCCGGAGAACCTGATCAGGCGGATCCTCGCCGACCACCTCCGGGAGGGGGAGCTGACGCCGGGCGCGGAGATCGTCCTCGACGTCGACCAGGTCCTCATCGAGGACGCCACGGGTTCGATGTGTGCGCTGCAGTTCGAGGAGCTCGGGGTCGACCGCGTCGCGGTGTCGCCGTCGGTCATGTACGTCGACCACAACGTGCTGCAGATCGACGGCCGCAACATGGACGAGCACCGCTACCTGCGGACGTTCGCGGCCCGTTACGGCCTGCACTTCTCCCGGCCCGGCAACGGCATCTCCCACTACGTGCACCTGGAGCGCTTCGCCCGGCCCGGCGCGCTGCTGCTCGGGGCGGACTCGCACTCGACGATGTCGGGCGCGGTCGGGATGGTCGCGTTCGGCGCGGGCGGGCTCGACGTGGCCGTCGCGATGGCCGGGCACGGCGTCGCGACCGCCGCACCCGCCGTCGTGAACGTGGAGCTCCGCGGCGAGCTGCCGCCGTGGGTGGCGGCCAAGGACGTGATCCTCGAGCTGCTGCGACGGCACGGGGTGCGCGGCGGGCAGGGTCGGGCCTATGAGTTCACGGGCCCGGGTGCAGCGGCGCTGTCGGTGCTCGAGCGCGGCTCGATCTGCAACATGATCACCGAGCTCGGTGCGCTGGCCGCGGTGTTCCCCGCCGACGAGCAGGTGCGCTCGTGGCTGCGGGCGCAGGAGCGCGAGGCGGACTTCGCCGAGGTGGCCGCGGACGCCGACGCGGTCTACGACGAGCACGAGGTGATCGAGCTCGGCGACCTGGAGCCGCTGATCGCGTGCCCGTCGTCGCCGGGGTCGGTGGTCCCGGTGCGCGAGGTGGCGGGCACCGAGGTGGTGCAGGTGTGCGTCGGGTCGTCGGTGAACTCCTCCTACGAGGACCTCGCGATCGTCGGCGCGGTGCTGCGCGAGGAGATCGTGCACCCGGCGATCGAGATGACGGTGACGCCGGGCTCGCGCCAGATCCTCGACCGGGTCGCCCGCGGCGGGGTGTACGCGGAGCTGGTCGCGGCGGGCGCGCGGATGCTCGAGCCGGTCTGCGGCCCGTGCATCGGGGTGGGCCAGGCGCCGAGCGCGGGCAAGCCGTCGGTGCGCACGTTCAACCGCAACTTCCCCGGCCGCAGCGGCACCGCGGGCGACGAGGTCTACCTGTGCTCGCCGCCGACCGCCGCCGCGACCGCCCTGCACGGGGTCATCACCGACCCGCGCGAGCTGGGCGAGGTGCCGACGGTCGACCCGCCGTCGATGAACCCGCGGCGGGTCGACGACCAGATCCTCGCGCCCCTTCCCGACGACGAGGCGGCGCAGGTCGAGGTGGTCCGCGGGCCGAACATCGTGTCGCCGCCGGCCGGGGCCCAGGTGCCCGACCGGCTGGACGACCCGGTGCTCATCGTGGTCGGTGACGACGTCTCCACCGGGGACATGGCGCCCGACGGCATGGGCATGAGCGACTGGTCGAACATCCCGGAGTGCGCCCGCTCGATGTTCCTGCGCCAGGACCCGGAGTTCCACGACCGGGCCCTGCAGCGCGAGCACGGCGTGATCGTCGGCGGCCACAACTACGGGCAGGGGTCGTCCCGCGAGCAGGCGGCCCAGGCCGCGCTGTACCTCGGGGCCCGCGCCGTGATCGCGGCGAGCTTCGCGCGCATCCACCGGGCGAACCTCATCGCGCAGGGGATCGTGCCGCTCGAGTTCGTCGACGCCGAGGACCACGGTCGGGCGGAGAACGACCAGATCTGGACCGTCGAGGGGCTGCGCGACGCCGTGGAGTCGGGCGCCGAGGAGGTGACCGCGACCGTCGACGGTGGGCGCGAGGTGCGGCTGCGGCTGCGGCTGGCGCCCCGCGAACGGGCGACCCTCCTGGCCGGCGGCACGATCGCGCGGCTGCGGGGCGAGCGCAGCGACGGGAAGGGATGACGGGCGAGCGGAGCGACGGGAAGGGATGACGGGCGAGCGCAGCGACGGGAAGGGATGACGGGCGAGCGCAGCGACGGGAAGGGATGACGGGCGAGCGGAGCGACGGGAAGGGATGACGGGCGAGCGCAGCGACGGGAAGGGATGACGGGCGAGCGCAGCGACGGGAAGGGATGACGGGCGAGCGGAGCGACGGGAAGCCTCGGCGCGCGGAATCGTCGTCGCCGGCCTGAGGTTGCACCCGGTATGACGAGCGTCGCAGAGGACCTGACCACCGACTGGCAGCGCTGGCACGACGAGCGCGAGGCCACGCTGCGCGAGCCGCACGGCTGGCTCTCGCTGACCGCGCTGGAGTGGCTGGACGACTCGGAACAGGTGATCACCGATCTCCCGGGCACGTGGCGGGCGCCGGGCGACGGCACCGTGCAGATCACGGCCTCGGCGGCGGACGGGGTCGTGGTCGACGGCGCGACCGTCGACGGCACGGCCACGGTGACCCCGGTCGACGGGGCGCCCGGGGTGCTGGTCGGCGTGGGGGAGCGGGTCGTCGAGCTGGCCCGGCGCACCGACTCCTACGCGCTGCGCGTGCGTGACCCGCAGGCGTCCACCCGGCACGCGTTCACCGGCGTCCCGAGCTTCCCGGTCGAGGAGCGCTGGGTGGTCACGGGGCGGTTCGAGGCCTACCCGGAGCCGCAGCGGATCACGGTCGGCGCGGTCGTCGACGGGCTGCAGCACTTCCCGACCGCCGTCGGCACGGTCACCTTCACCCTCGAGGGCACCGAGCAGCGCCTGGTCGCGCTCGCCGGCAAGGGCGCGGGGCTCTCGCTGCACTTCCGCGACGCGACGAGCGGGGTGAGCACCTACGGCGGCGGCCGCATCCTGCGGACCGGCGACCCCGGCGCCGACGGCACGCTCGTCCTCGACTTCAACCGCACGGTCAACCTGCCCTGCGCGCTCACCGCGTTCGCCACCTGCCCGCTGCCGCCGGCGGACAACGTCCTCGACGTCGCGGTCGAGGCGGGGGAGCAGAGCGACCGCTGACCGACCGGGGCCGATCGGTTGCCCGACATTCGTGTTCCTCGTCGGGTATCGGCGCGTGAAGTGGGTATGAAGCTCCCGATCGTGATCCGACCGAGATCGAGGAGGAGCCATGTCGCGCATGACGGGACGACGCATCGGCTACACCGCCGCCGCTGCCGCACTGTCGATCGGGGCCCTGACCGCCTGTTCCGGGGGCGGGTCCGCACCCGCTGCGACGCCGGGAGCGCCGACCCCCGGCCAGTCCGCCCCCGCCTCGTCGGGTGCCCCCGCGGCTCCGGCGCAGCCGGCCGCTCCGGTTCAGCCCGGGGCGTCGCCCGCACCGGGGCAGCCGGGCGCCGCGGGCGGTGCAGCCGGCGGGGCCTCGGGGGGTGCCGCGGGCGGCACCGGCGCCGGCACGAACGGCCAGGGCGGAACCAGCGGCTCGGGTAGTGGCTCGGGTAGTGGCTCGGGTAGTGGCTCGGGGTCCGGGACCGGCTCGGGCAGCGGCTCGAACGGCTCCGGTGGGGCGCCGAGCCAGACGCCGTCCGGGGGCGTGCAGACCGGTGGCGGCAGCACGGCCGGGGTCGAGCACCCCGAGCTGTTCGGACTCGGCGGCGTGGCGCTGCTCGCGGCCGGCGGGGTCACGGTGGCCGCGACCCGTCGTCGTGCCCGGGACCGGGCCTGACGACCGGACCGGACGGTGCCGACGCCGCGGCGTCGGCGCCGTCCACCCCCCGACGGCGGGTGGTGCTGCTCGTGGTGGCGGCGCTGCTCGCCGTCGTCGGGATCGGGGCCGTGATCGCGGGCGTGGCGCTGCAGCAGCACGCCCCGGTCGAGCAGGACGCGGGCGCGCTGCCGGCCCCGCCGCCCAGCTCCGTCACGGCCACGCCCACCACCCCGGCCGGGCCGCCACCGTCGCCGCCCGTGCGCATCGTCGTCGGGAAGATCGGGGTCGACTCGCGCGTGGCGTCGGTCGGCCTGAACCCCGACCGGACGATGGAGGTCCCCGCGAAGGGACCGCTGTACGACCTCGCGGCCTGGTACCGGTACTCGGTGACCCCCGGTCAGCAGGGACCGTCGGTGATCATCGGGCACATCGACTCGGCGGAGAACGGGCCGTCGGTGTTCTTCCGGCTCGGCGCGCTGGCTCCCGGGGACACGGTCGCGGTGACCCGGGAGGACGGGCGGACCGCGACGTTCGCGGTGTACGCCACCCGCGCGTTCCCGAAGGACGCCTTCCCCACGACCGAGGTCTACGCCGGCACCGCCGGGCCCGAACTGCGCCTCATCACCTGCAGCGGCTCCTTCGACGAGGCCGTGCGCAGCTACCGCGACAACACCGTCGTGTTCGCCCGCGAGATCTCGCTGCGGTGACCGGCGCTCAGCGCGTCGCGAGCAGGACCCCGACGGCGAGGAGCGCCAGGACGCCCAGGACGACCAGGATCGCGCCGGCCGTCCGGAGCCCCGAACCCCGCGAGGGGGTGTCGGGGGACGGGGTTGCGGTGTCGTCGGTCCGCCCGGACGCGTCGTGCGGCTCGGCGTCGATGACCTCCGTGGTCGCCTCCGGCGCCGGGGCGGCGTAGCGCTCGGCGAGGTCGCCCAGGGTGTCGGCCAGCGCGGCGGCGTCCGGCCGATCGCGGGCGTCGAGCGCCATCGCGCGCAGCACCACGTCCTCGAACCCGACGGGGATCGACGGGGTCAGCTGACGTAGCGGGACCGGGGGCTGGCGCAGCCGCTGGGCGGCCACCTCGGCGGCGCCGACCCCGCGGAACGGGGGCTGACCGGTGAGCACCTCGTAGAGCGAGCATCCCAGCGAGTAGACGTCGGAGCGGCCGTCGAGGCGCTCGCCGCGGACCTGCTCGGGCGACATGTAGGCGACGGTGCCGACCACCTTGCCGGTCTCGGTGAGCCCCGGGACGTTCTCGGTCTTCGCGATGCCGAAGTCCATCAGCTTGGGTGTGCCGTCGGGGAGGAGCATGACGTTCTCGGGGTTGACGTCGCGGTGGACGATCCCGTGCTCGTGGGCGTGGGCCAGCGCGGACGCGACGGCCGCGCCCACCCGTGCCGCCTCGACGAGTCCCGGCCGCTCCCCGTCCCGCACCGCGGCGCCCCAGGTGCGGCCGGTGATGAGCTCCATGACGACGTACACGCCGTGCGGGGACGTCCCGACGTCGTGCACGGCGACGACGTGCGGGTGGTTCAGCACGGCGGCCGCCCGGGCCTCGTCGCGCAGGCGCCGGGCGTCGGTGTCGTCGCCGCGCCGGTCCTCCGGCAGCAGCTTGACCGCGACGACGCGGCCGAGGTCACGGTCGTGGGCCCGGTGGACCTCCGCCATGCCGCCCCGCCCGACCAGCTCGACGAGCTCGTAGCGGTCACCGAGGACGACGGGGTCCGCCGCGCCGTCGTGTTCGGAGGTAAACGGCCGGGTCACAGCCGTCGCGTCCGTTGGGCGTCACCGCCGCCGAGCAGCGCGTCGAACAGGTAGCGGTGGTCGACCATGGCCTGGCGGCGGTCCTCGAGGGACTGGTCGGTCTGCTCGTCGGCGACGGCGACGGAGTGGGCGGAGCGGAAGTGCTCCACGAGGTCGGGGTAGTCGACCGACACGAGCTTCTCGCGCTCCTCGAACCGCTCCGAGGGGTAGCCGCGGTCGCGCATCACCTGCTGGACCAGCAGGTCGGCGTCCCGCAGCCCGGTGGGCGGGTTCTCGACGAAGGTCGCCTGCGCGCTCTCCCACGCCCGGGCGTACCGGTCGCGCTCGTCGGCCCCGAGGTCGCGCAGCTCCAGCTCCTGGCGGCGCTTGAGCCGGGCGCGCAGTTCCTTCTCGCCGTCGCGCTTGCCGTACTCGGAGACCACCTTGTCGTACTCCTCGCCGAACCGGCTGCGCAGCTTCGCGGTGGTCGCCCGCGCCCGGTAGCGGGCGACGACGAGCAGCACCACGCCGAGCACGATCACCACCACGGCGATGATGACGATCGTGAGCACGGTCCCGTCCACCACAGACTCCCTCCACCGACCTCGCGGAATTCCTGTGCCCGGGTTCCGCGGAGGCGAACCCATGTGGGTGGTCCGGCGGTGTCGAGTACGGACGTCCGGCGGTGTCGGGGCGGACGATCGCCGATGCTCCCTGCGGTGGACGGGCTAACGTCCCGCGAGCGCCGTGAGGGCCGCCCCGTCGACGCGGTGGGTGGTCCAACCGTCCAGCGGTTCCGACGCGAGCGTCGCGTAGAAGTCCAGCGCCGGGGTGTTCCAGTCGAGCACCGCCCACTCCAGGCGCGCCCATCCCCGGTCGACGCAGGTGCGGGCGAGGTCGGCGAGCAGCGCCCGGGCCACCCCGTGGCGGCGGTGGTCGGGGGAGACGTACAGGTCCTCGAGGTGGACACCGTGCACCCCGGTCCACGTCGAGTAGGTGAGGAACCAGATCGCGGCGCCCGCGAGCCCGTCGCCCTGCACCGCGACGGTCGCGAACACGGCGGGGGCGTCCCCGAACAACGCGTCGTGCAGCTGGTCCCCGGTGAGCAGGCACGACTCCGGTTCGCGCTCGTACGCCGCCAGCTCGTGGACGAAGCGGACGAGGGTGGGGACGTCGGCGGGTTCGGCTGGTCGGATCGTCACGGGCACGCCACGATCATCGCGTCGAGGCGGGCGGAGCGACGGGGAGGGCCCATGACGGCACTGGTCACCGGCGGCGGGACGGGGATCGGGCGGGCGATCTCGCAGGCGCTCGCGCGTCTCGGCCACCCGGTCGCCGTGGTCTACAGCCGCTCGGCCGACGACGCGCAGGCGACCGTCGACGCCATCACGACGGCGGGTGGTGAGGCCCGGGCGTTCCGCGCCGACGTGACCGACGAGGCGTCCGTGCGCGCGACGGCCGCCGACGTCCGCGCGGCACTCGGGCCGGTCACGGTGCTGGTCAACAACGCGGGCGGTACCGAGCACATCCCGCTGACCGACCTCGACGCGGCGACCGATGAGATCTTCGAACGGCTCTTCCGCCTCAACACGCTGTCGGCGTGGCACTGCGTGACGGCGTGCGCGGAGGACCTGCGGGCCGCGGACGACGGGTGCGTGGTCAACGTCGGCAGCGCCTCGGTGGACTCCGGCCGCGGCTCCTCGGTGCCCTACGTCGTCTCGAAGGCGGCCCTGTCCGGGCTCACGCGTGCCCTGGCCAACGCCCTCGCGCCCGTGCGGGTCAACGAGGTGTGGCCCGGCCTGGTCATCACGCGCTGGTGGGCCGGCAAGGAGGAGCAGGGCCGGAAGCTCGCCACCAGCGCGATCGTCGGCCGCGAGACCACCGTCGAGGACGTCGCGGCCGCCGTCGTCGGGTTCGTGACCTCCCGGGCGATCACCGGACAGACCCTCACCGTCGACGGCGGCGCCACCCTCTGACGGGCCGGGCTACGCGCGCGCCTTCCGCAGCTCGAACCGGTCGACCGGGACCGTGCGCCCGTACGGCCCCACCACCGCCTGGTAGGTGACGGCGATCGACGTCTGCCCGCCTGCGGTCCCGGGGTCGACGTCGAAGGTCGCGAAGCCGGTGATGGTGCGGGGCGAACGTGAACAACCGGTGCGGGCTCAGACGCCGGGTCGGCACACGCGGCAGCCCCGGTAGCCCGCCTCCCGGGCGGCGGCCGCGGAGCGGAACGGCACCCGGTGGGCGTCGGTGATCCGGCGGGCGTGGTGGCACGACGGCAGGCACGCGATCCCGGTCGTGTCGCTCCCGATCAGCACCACCCCCGCCGTCGTGAAGGCGGCGAGGCGCCCGAGGTCCGCGCCCTCGGCGGCGAGCAGGCGAGCCTTCGCCGCCTCGCCGAGCATGTAGCGGCCGAGCGAGCCGTCGGCCTTCGTCACCCGGTGGCACGGCACGATCAGCGGCACCGGATTGCGGGCGAGGACGGTGCCGACCGCACGGACGGCCGCGGGCCGCCCGACCTCCCGCGCCACCCAGCCGTAGGGCCGGGTCTGCCCGGCGGGGATCGAGGCGGTCACGTCGAGCACGTCCCGCTCGAACGGCGAGCAGGCGCGCAGGTCGACCCGGGTGCGGGCGTCGATCGCCGGCACCGGGCCGTCGTCGGGGAGCAGCGGTCGGCCGAGCCGGCGCCGGTACTCGGCGCGGAAGCCGGTGTGGTCGGCGTCGTCGTCGACCGGGCGCACGTAGGTCACGCCCTCGGCGGACCGGGCGACGAGCACCTCGCCGAGCGGCCCCCTCGTCGTCGCGAAGGTGTCCACCACCCGCGGGGTCAGGTCTTTCCCGACGTCGGGTGGGTCGAGGCGGGCGAGCAGGGGGTCGCTCATGGGGCGCTCCGATCGGGAGGGGCGAGCAGGGTGCGCAGGCGCGCGAGCCCGCGGGAGACGTGGGACCGGGCCGTGCCCTCGCCGACGCCGAGGGCCGCCGCGACGCCGGGGACGTCGAGGTCGGCGACGTGGCGCAGCACCACGGCGTCCCGCTGGACGGCGGGCAGCGCCGCGAGGGCGGCCGCGAGGGCCGGGTCGGCACGGGTCGCGACGTCGGCCGGACCCGGGTCGGGCGCGGCCCGCTCCGGGACCGGGACCCCGGACAGCGCCGGGCGCCGGGTCGCGGTCCGGATCGTGTTGCGGTGCTCGTTGAGCAGCACGGTGACGAGCCAGCCCCGGAGTTCGAGGGCCGCGATCCGTCCGGCGTCGTAGTCGCGCAACGCCCGGAACGCCCGGAGGAACGCCTCGGCGGCGAGGTCCTCCGCGGCGGGCCGGTCGCCGGTCAGCCGCAGCGCGGTGCCGAGGAGCAGACCCTGGTAGGTGCGCACGACGGCCGCGAACCCGTCGTCGAGGTCGTCGACGAGGGCGGCGCGCAGGTCGGTCGCGGTCCCGGTCACGACGGTGGGAACACCGCGTCAGGTCACGCCGTTGCGCCACGCCCACGCGACGAGCGCAGGGCGGCCGTCGACGGCGAGCTTGGAGATGAGGTGGTTGACGTGCGTCTTCACCGTCGCCTCGCTGACGAACAGCTTCGACGCGACCTGCTGGTTGGACAGCCCCTGCGCGACCAGGCGCAGCGTGTCCACCTCGCGGGCGGTGAGCCCGTCGGGGATCACCGGGGCGGACGGCGGGGTGCCCGCGAGCGCGACCAGCCGCTGCTGCACGGCTGCGTCCAGGACGGAGCCGCCGGCGGCGACGGTGCGGATCGCGGCGCACAACGCCTCGCCGGTGGTGTCCTTCGTGAGGTACCCGGCGGCCCCGGCGCGCATGGCGGGGAGCACGGCGTCGTCCTCGGCGTAGGTGGTCAGGATGAGCACCCGCACGTCGGGCGCCTGCGCGGCGACCTCGCCCGTCACCGCCGCGCCGTCGAGGCCCGGCATCCGCAGGTCGACCAGGGCGACGTCGGGCCGCTCCCGGACGACCGCGGTGACGGCCTCGGTCCCGTCCTTCGCGGTCGCGACCACCTCGAGGTCGTCCGCCGCACCGAGCAGCATCGACAGGCCGTCGCGGACCACCGCCTGGTCGTCGGCCAGCACGATCCGGATCACGGGCTCACCCTGCCACCCGGTCCGGGAGCGGGACGCGCAGCGTCACCCGCCACCCGTCGTCGTCGGGACCGGCCGCGAGCGTCCCCCCGACGAGGGCCGCGCGTTCGCGCAGCCCGACCAGCCCGTTCCCGCCGCCGCCACCGATTCCCGACGCCGGGTGCGGGTGGGCGTTGGTCACGGCCAGGACGAGGTCGTCGGCGACCTCGACGGTGACGGCCGCCGGCGCCCCGGGTGCGTGGCGGGCGGCGTTGGTCAGGGCCTCGCGGGCCGTGGCGTACACCGCCTCGCGCAGGCGTTCCCCGACGGCGTCGAGGTCGCCGGTGACGGTGAGGGCGGCACCGTGGCCGTCGGCGAGCGAGCGCAGGTCCGCCGCGGTCGGGGCCGGCATCGCGCGCAGTGCGGCGACCGCCTGCTTGGCCTCGGCGAGCCCGGACCGGGCGAGGTCGGCGGCGGTGTCGACCGAGGTCAGCACGGCGTCGTCGGGCCCGAGCCGCTTCGCCAGCACCGCCCGGATCGCCTGCAGGTGCAGGGAGAGCCCGGAGAGGCTGTGGGCGAGGACGTCGTGCAGGTCGCGGGCGATGCGGGCGCGCTCCTGCGCGGCCGCGCCCACGAGCTCGGCCTCCCGCAGGGCGTCGCGCTCGGCGAGGAGGGCGACGACGCGGGCGTGCTCGCGGTGCAGCCGGGCCCGGTTCAGCGCCTGGGAGGCCAGGACCGGGACCACCAGACCGAGGAACAGACCCCACCAGGACCCGACCGTGAGCGCGAACACGACCGACAGCGCCACGCCGAACACGGCGGCGAAGCCGTGGACGAGCCGGGCGTCGAGGACGATGCGCCCGATGAGCCCGGCGGCCACGAACACCGTCGCGTACGCCGCGCCGACCGGGACGAGCGCCGTGGCGACGAGGCCCACGACGGCGCACAGCGAGAGCAGCGCCGTCCGCCACCGGTCGCCCTCGGCGGCCTCCGTGGTGATGCGGGGATCGCGGGCGGCGGCGACCGCACAGGCGGCGCACACGAGGACGAGCACGGCGGCGACGGTCGAGGCGGCCGTCAGCGGCCAGACGGTGCCGGCCACCAGTCCGAGCCACAGCAGGGGGCGGAGTCGCTCCCCGAGGCGGGCCCGGGCGTCGTCGTCGACGCGCGGCACGCCCGCGGTCGAGAACGCCGTGCGGGGCGGCGGCTCCCGACGGGCGGTGGTCGTGGCGGTCACGCCCCCGAGTCTGGACCCCGACGCCGTGCGGGACACCCGGTCTCCACCCGTCTCCACCCTGTCTCCACCCGACGGCGGAGCTGCGGGGGCCGCGCGCGGGGCCGTCCGACCCTGGCGCCCGGCCGGTCGTGGGGCCACGCTCGTCGGGGTCCGGGCGGACCTGGCGGGGGTGGCGGTGCAGACACTGACGGTTCACGTGTGGGACCTCGTCGTGGCGGCCGACCGCTACCGCCAGAGCGTGTCGGCGGTCGCCGGCCTGTCACCGGTCGAGGCGTCCGCGCTGGAGTTCCTCCTCCACAACGGGCCCCGCCCGCCCAGCCTCGTCGCCGCGCGCACCGGGCTCTCCCGCACCAGCACGACGGCGCTGGTGGACCGGCTCGCCGACGCCGGGTGGGTGGCCCGGCAGCCGCACCCGACCGACCGGCGCAGCGTCCTCGTCGCCCTCACCGACGGCGGCTTCGACGTGGTGCTCTGCCTCTACCTGCTGTTCGCCGAGGACATCGGGAACGCGCTGGAGCGCGCCGACCCCCGCCTGCAGGACGACCCGACGCTGCGCGCCGCGGTCGGGGGGCTGCTCGGCGCGATCGCGGCGAGCCTGCGGCGCCGGGCGGGGGACCGGCTCGGCGTGGAGACGGCGCTGCGCGGGTTCCGGACGTCGCCGTCGGGACCGGACGCCGCGGGGCCGCCCTGACCGGGGGTCCCGGCGAGAGGACGAGCACGGTCAGGACGGCCGGCGGCGGTCGCGGCGCGAACCCGGGGGGAGAGTCGACCACCTCGACCGTCCCCGACGGTAGGACCTCGGAGGCCGCCGCGGCGCCTGCCGTTCGGCCGCACGACGCGAAATCATCCGATGTCGCGGCTATCCGCCGGCGGGCTCGACGGGACCGGGCTCGCCGTCGTGCTCCCGGCTGCGGCGCAGCGACTCCTCGATCCCGCGTCGGTCCCCGCTGCGTTCGCGCAGGGCCGCCGCCATCCGGCCCAGCAGGTCGCCGACGACGCCGCGCAGGTCCGGGTCGTCCCGCAGCCGGGGATCGGCCTCCTCGAGGGCGCTGTCGATGTCGAGGGCGAACATCGTGTACATCTCCTCGATCGCGGCCCGGCCGAGGTCGGTGAGTTCGACGAGGACGCTGCGCCGGTCCGTCGGGTTGGGCAGGCGCAGCACCAGCCGGGCTCCGGTGAGGCGGTCGAGCAGGGCGGTGGTGCTCGCCGCCGTGAGCCCGACACGCGCGGCGATCAGCGACGGGGTCTGGGCACCGTTGTGGAGCAGGTGGCCGAGCACGGCCGACTCGCTGATGCCGATGTGCAGGCCGGCCGCCATGGTCTGGCGGTAGTGGTCCGCCGCCACGATGAGTTCGCGGACCTGCCGGGCGAGGCGTTCCACGGGTCACCTCCTCGTGCGGGGAGCGCATGATCGCCCCGCCCGCCGGACCGGGCCAGGGCCGGACGTCCCGAAGCGGGCGGCGCGGCGCCGTGCGGATCTCCACGAATCCCCGCGGCGGCCACGGGGGCCGGGCGTCCCGTCGGAGCGCGACCCTGGGCCCTGCCGCCGCCCCCGGTCCTCACGCCAGGCTGGCGCCGGGACGGTGCGAGGGGAGACGGGGATGAGGACCTCGGGGCGGGGCAGGTGGCCCGACCGCGTCAGGACGGCGTTCCTGCCGCGCCGCAGCGCCCTGCGGCGCCGGTCGGATTGCGTCGAGACGGCGGCGCGCTGGATCGCCCTGGCCCTGCTCACCCTCGCGGTGCCGTTCGTCCTCGTCGCCGGGAGCTCCCGGAGCCAGGGCGTGCGCGACGACGCCGCGCACGCCCGCGCCGTCGCGCACCACGTCGTCGGCACCGTGACGGCCGTCCGGGAGCGAGCCTCCCGGTCCCCGGACGGTGCGTCGTCCGGGGCGCTCGACGTGACGGTGGCCTGGACCGAGCCGGACGGGTCGGTCCACGCGACCGGCGACGTCACCTCGGTCGGCACCGCGCCGGGCCGCCGCTGGCCGATGTGGGTCGACGGGGCGGGCCACCGCGTCCGGAACCCGGCCTCGGAGGCGGACGCCGTGGTGCAGGGGCTGGTCCTCGTCGCACTCCTGCTCGGCACCGCCGCGGCGGTCCTGTCCGGGCTCGTCGCCGTGCTGCGGTGGTGGCTCGACCGGAGGCGGCTGCGGCAGTGGGACGCCGACTGGCTGGCCTTCCACCGCGGCCGCGACCGGGGGGTGACGGGGTGACGCGGTGACGGTCAGGGCTCCTCGACGAGCACCTGCTCGAGCGGGCGCCGCGGGGTCGCGGGGATCGGTGCCGCGTGCGGCAGGGGGCGGCCGACGCGCAGCGCGACGACCGGGAGCCGGTGGGCACCGAGGGCGAGCCGCTGGAGCCGCACCCGGACGCCCGCCACCTCGAGCGCGTGGGTGAACGGCGTGACGCCGAGCCGCAACGACTCCGCCTCGAGCAGGACCGCGCCCAGCGACTCGCCGGCCCGGACCACGGACACGGGGTCGTCGGCCTGGGCGGCGAGCAGGAACACCTGCGCGGCGTCGTACTGGTCGAGGATCGCGTGCGCGGACGTCCGCAGGTCCCGGGGGTGCGGGGCCGGAGCGCCCGGGTTCCCGTCCCGGGCGCCCGCGAGCCGGTGCGTCCAGCGCTGCAGCTCGCCCGCGTACTCGTCGCGCGCGAGCTGCGCGCGGTCGGCGCGACGGGCGGCGTCCAGGACCGCGCGGCGCGCCGCCCCGATCATGAGGTGCAGCGTGCCGCCGAACGGCCGGGCGGCCTCGATGAGCAGCTCGACGTCGTCGGGGGCGACCTCCCGGCCCGAGAAGCGGCGCCGGTCGGTCCGGCGGGTCGGGATGGCGGCGGCCCAACGGCGCAGGCGCGGATCGACCGGACCGTCGGCGGCGGACACCGTCACCCGGGCCAGGGGATGGTCCTCGTCGCGGTCGGAGCCGTGGCGGACCCGGGCGCACCAGCCGGCGGCGGCGAGCGAGATGCGCAGCTGGGCCAGCGCCGCGCCGCAGCCCAGGAACAGTCCGAGGGACCGGCCGTCGGCGGCGGGCGGCCGACGGGCGTGGTCGGCCCGCAGGTCGAGGACCTCGCCGTGCAGCCGCCACCGCCAGGGCTGCGTGTTCTCCTCGGACGGGGCCAACACGGCGTCGCCCAGGGCCGTCCGCAGGGCGTCCCGCACGGCGGCGTCGGCGGTCACCGCGGGCCCTGGGTGGCCGAGCGGGTCGAAATGCGGGCCCGGGTCGACGGCCTCGTGCGGTGGCGGGAGGTGGGGGTGTGCCGGGTGGTCGGGGGCGCCTGGGTCGTCGACGTGACCGGAGGGTCCCCGCCGGTGGTCGCTCGCGCCGTCGTGGTGGGGGAGCCGGCGGGGGAGTCGACCGGTGGGTCGGTCGCCGGGTCCGGGTCCTTGTACGGCGTGACGGTCGGCGTGACGGTCCGTGCGGCGATGGGGTGCGGGGCGGAGCTCGCCCTCGGGTCCGGTGCGGAGCTCGCCCTCGGGTCCGGTGCGGTCCTCGTGGTCGCCGGCCGGGGCCGCACCGACGCGGGGGGCGTGGCCGGCGGCGACATGGCGCCGTGCTCCGGGGCCGGGATCCGCGACCCCACGACGAGGGCCGCTCGGGCCGGGCGCGGTGCGGCCGTCGTGGTGACCGGGCCCGGAGGGTCGGGCACGGCCACGACCGGGAGGATCGCCTCGACCGGCAGGGCGATCCCGGCCCCGTCGATCCCGGCCACGTCGATCCCGAGCGTGGCGATCCCGGCGGCGTCGTGGCCCGCGGCGAGGCGGGGTCCGGCGATCGCGAGGGACGCGGCGCATACGAACGAGATCACCGCGGAGGCGAGGGCCGTCCGTCGGCGGGCGGGACGGTGGAACCCGTGATCGGGCGGCGGCGGTGCACCCAACCGCCGGACGACGGCGTCGAGGTCGGGGCGGGCCGCGGGATCGCGGGCCGTCATCGCGCGGAGCGTCCGGCGCAGGTCGGGGTCGTCCCGCGACGGCCCGATCGCGGCGGTGAGCGTGCGGCCGAGGGCGTAGACGTCCGCGGCCGGCTCGGGGGGCGCACCTCGGACCGTCTCGGGGGCGGCGAAGGGGGGCACGGTCACCGCGCCCGCCCACCGCGCCAGCCACTCGCCGGTCCCGACCCCGCCGACCACCACTCCCGACGGGCCCCACGTCACCACCTGCGGGCCGAGGGCGCCGTGGGCGGTGCCCGCACGGTGCAGGGGTCGCAGCGCGACGGCCACCCGCGTGCCGATCTCCCGCACCGACTCGGCGGGCAGCGGACCGGCGCGGAGCTGGACGGTGAGCGTGTCGCCCTCCGGGCGCTGGGCGACGAGGTAGAGCGTGTCCTCGTCCCGGCCGCCGTCGAAGACCTCGCCCAGCCCCGGCCCGCGGCCGAGCCGGACGCTCGGGGGCAGGGGGAGCCGGTCGGGGTCCGGCGGCGCGCCCCGCCCGACCGCGAGCGTGAGCAGGACCGGGCGTCGCAGGACGCCGTCGCGCCCCTCGTGCACGCAGTGGGCGGCGCCCGTGGCGAGGAGGGCACCGACGGCGTAGCGACCGGCGAGCACGGTGCCGTGATCCTGTGGGCAGGCGAGGTGCACCCCGATGGTCGTCACGGTCGAGCGCTCCCTCCGGGCGTCCTGGACGGCCGAGTGTCGGCGGCTCCCATGCCGCTGATCAGGGGCGAAGGACCGCAGACGGGCAGGACCGAGGGCCCCGGGACCGGCGGGGCCCGGGTCGAGGTACCCGACGGAACGGACCGGGCGGCCCTCGGCCGGGCGGACGCGGACGACGAGGGTGAACGGGGGAGAGGGAGGGACGACACGGAGGAGAGGGCGATGGTCGACGGGGACGAGGGCCCACGGGGACGGTCGGACGCCGCCGTCGCCGTGGCGGTCGCGCGCCGGCTGGAGAACTACGTCGGGTGGCCGCGCTGGGCGGTGCACGTCGCCGGCGGCCGGGTCGTGCTCTGCGACGACGTCGACGACCCGGTGGAGCAGCACATCGCGACGCTGGTGGCCCGCGACGTCCCGGGGGTGGCGTCGGTGGACACCACCCGGCGGAGCCGGTGCCCCTGGCACGCTCCGGGCGCCGCCGTCCGGCCCCGGACCGTCGTCGTCCGCCCGGCCGACGCCTGACCGCTGCGGTACGGGACCTCCGGCCCTTCCCCCGGTACCGCCGGGAGCGGCATCGTCGTGACCGGACCGGTTCGGGTCACGGTCGGCACGGGTGAAATGTGCCGTCCCCTCGCCCCGGTCCACCCGGAGCCCCGGGAACCCACGCGGAGCACGACCGCGCGAGGTCGACGCCGACGGGTCTGCCACTTCGGCCGGACGCGGCCGCGGCGGCCGAGACCCTCCGCCCGGCGTCCGGTGCACGCCTGGCACCCCGCCCGCTCCGGTCCGGGCCGGGCGCCGCCGGTACCGTCCCCGGTCCGCCGGCGTCCGGCTCCCCGACCCGGGGCGGTGCTTCGAGGATCGGACTACTCGCGACGGGGATGGTCGGGATCGGATACGCCGCGCGGTCCCTGCGCGCCGCGACCGGGGATCCCTAGCGTCGGGGATGCCGCACGCACCCCGATCGGCGGCCCCCCTTCCCCGATCACGGGAGCACGGATGTTCCTCGAGTGGCACGGCGCGGCCCGCGCCGTGTGCGGCCGACCGGCGGCGGTGCCCGCGTGAGCTCCGACGACCCGCCGTTCCACGGCTTCGTGGCCAGTGACGACCCGACGGTCCCGCACCTGTGCGAGCGCTGCTGGTTCCCGATCCGACCCGGCGAGTCCGCCCGCCGGACCCCGGTGCACGTCTCTGGCCCGACCTTCACCGCACGGCTGGTGTGCTTCGTGCACACGGCGCCGTGCCTGCCGCAGGAGGCCGGCGAGGCGGCCTGAGGCCGGGGCTCATGATCCGCCGCCGAACGTCCGCAGGGTGTCCGCGACGGCGGCCGCGGTCCGCGAGGTCCCGACATCGGGTCGTTGTGCCCAGGCGGTGACGACGACGGACGGGGCGTCGGCGGGCGCGGCCGCGGTCATCCAGTCGTCGACCCCGCCGCCCGGCACCGAGGGGTCCTCCGCGGTCCCCGACTTGGCGGCGACCGGCACGCCGAGCCCGTCCAGGCCCCGCCCGGTCCCGCGGGTGACCATCGCGCGCATGCCGTCCCGGACCGGACCCAGGCGGTCGGCGAAGGGCAGCGCCACTGGCGGGGGGTGGGGCAGGGGTGTCGGCCCCACGCTCATCCCGACGAACGGCGTCGCGAGCGCCCCGGTCGTGACGGCGGCGGTCCACCGCGCGTCCTGGAGCGGTGTCACCTGCACCGGGCCCTGCCCGATGCCGAGGATGATCGTCGACCCCCGGTACCAGGTCCCGCCGGCGGCGGCGACGCTCTCCGGGGTCCCCAGGTAGCCGGCGCTCTCGCCGGGCAGGTCGATGCCCGTGGGGCTCCCGACGCCGAGCGCGTGCGCGGTCCCGATCATGGTCTCCGGCCCGAGGGCCACCGCGAGCTTGTAGAAGTACACGTCGTTGGACCAGGCGATCGCGTCGACCAGGTTCTGCGGCGGGAGCACCCGCCAGTTGTTGAAGACGTGCCCGGCGTCGACGTAGGACCCGCCGGTCTCGACCACCTCGTCGGCCGGGACGACCGGGTGGGTCACCGAGGCGGTCGCGTTGACGAGCTTGAAGGTCGACCCGGGCGGCACCGCGGACGCGATGGCGTGGTCCAGCAGGGGGCTCCCGGGCGCGTCCGCCGTCGCCTGCAGGGCGGCGATGTCGAGCGGCGGGCCGTAGAGGGCGTCGTCGTGGCTCGGCCAGCTCGCGAGGGCGAGGACCGCGCCGGAGCGCGGGTCGAGGGCCACCGCGGCGCCGACCGCGCCCCGGGGGCCGCCCTGCAGGGACGTGGCGACGTCGGCGACCAGACGCTGCTGCATCACGAGGTCGATGGTCAGGGTCAGGGTGGCCCCGGGGACGGCTGGCCGCGTGGACCCGGTCGCGACCGGCCGCCCCCCGGGGTCGACCCAGTAGCACTGCTCCCCGTCGACCCCGCGCAGGACGCCGTCGTAGGAGGCCTCGACCCCGGCCCGCCCCGTGACGGAGCGGGCGTCCAGATCGCCGGCGCGGGCGGTCTCGACCGGGGTCGCGGCGCCCACCCAGCCGAGCACGGGGGCGAGCACCGGGCCGGTCGGGTAGTTCCGGCGCGGCGCGGGGACGACCACGACGCCGGGGAGCGCGGCGCGCCCGATCGCCGTCCCGGTCGGACCGGGGACGACCCCGACGTCGAGATCGACCGTCGTCGCCGGAGCCGCCTCGAGCTGCCGGCGCAGCTCGGCGGGGGAGCGGCCGAGGAGACCGCGGAGCCGGTCCACGGCCTCCGGGGCCTCCATCAGCAGCGCCGGGGCCACGCGGACGTCGACGTCCCCCGCGTCGGCCGCGAGCACGGCGCCGTGCCGGTCGACGACGGTGCCCCGGGGTGCCGGGACGGTCACGCACCGGGTCATCTGGTCGGTCCCGGCCACGACGAGGGCCGGCCGGTCCGCGGCGAGGGCGCCCGCGCCGTACCCCGCGACCCCGAGGAGCACGACGGTCACGGTGACGACGGCCGTCCGGACGAGGCGTGGGCGGGTGATCGCTGCCGGCGCCCAGAGCCGCCGGTGCGCGCCGTCCCGGCGGGCCCCGAGGACCAGGCCGAGCGCGGCGAGGTGTACGACCGTGGAGGTCCCGCCGGCCGACAGGATCGGGAAGGGCACCCCCGCGACCGGCAGCACCCCGAGGTTCCCGCCGAGCGAGACGACCAGCTCGACGCCGAGCAGCACGGCGAAGCCACCGCTCAGCAGGGTCCCCGCCGAGCTGCGGGGGGCGCGGGCGCCGAGGGCACACCGCCACACGATCACCAGCCCCGCCCCGAGGGCGAGCAGCCCGGCCACCAGGCCCCAGCCCGCCACCAGCGAGGCGGGGGCGAGGTCGGTGTCCCGCTCGGGGAGGTAGGTGGCGGCGAGGGCGTGGACCGGGTCGGCGTGGTCCCCGAACCAGCCGCCCCGGGCCATCGCGAGGCGGGCCTGGCGGACGGCCCAACCGGGACCCGCCGCGGACTGCGAGCCCGACAGGTAGGTCCCGAGGCGCTCGAGCTGGTAGTCGTGCATGAGGCCGAGGGCCAGGGGAGCGGCCACCACCGCGCCCGCCACGACGGGCAGCAGGTGGCGGGCCGGGACCCGCGCGAGCACGAGCACGGCCACGGCCGTGGCCGTCAGCAGGGCCGCGGTCGACAGGTCGGGCTGGACGGCCACGAGCACGATCGGGAGCCCGGCCAGGGGCACGGCCGCCGCGAACCGCCGCCAGGAACGGGCCCCGACGCCCAGCACCGCGGCGAGGACGAGGGGCACGGCGATCTTCGCGAGTTCGGACGGCTGGATCGTCAGGGCCCCGGCGCCGAGCCAGCGACGGGCCCCGTTGACCTCCAGCCCGGCGACCAGCACGAGGAGGAGCAGGGCCACCGTCACGCCGTACGTCGCCCGGGCCAGCACCGTGGAGACCGGCCGCCGCCGGGCGGCGAGCGCGAGCATGACGGCGATCCCGACCCCGGCGGTGACGACCTTGTCCCGCGCCTGTGCCGGCTCGCCCGCGGCGACGAGGTTGAGCGCGCCGAGCGCGACGAGGACGACGGCGGCGGCGACCGCGACGAGGTCCGCGAGGACCTGCCCGCGCGGCTCGGGGCGGTCGTGGTCGCGTCGTGCCTCCCGTCGGCGCTCCTCGGCGCGGTCCGCCCGATCGGCCCGCCGGGCCGCGCGACCCGAGCGCCGCGTCGGCCGGCCGTCGTCCCCCCACGGCGGTCGGGGGTCGGGCAACGGTTCCTCCCAGTCGCCCGACCCGTCCCCGGTCAGCACGGCCCGCCGCCCACCGGTGTGGCCGCGGAGGCCGCCCGGTCCGCCCCGTCCGTCACCGCGAGCAGGGCGATCGCGGGCGAGTCCGGCAGGGGCACCGTCGTGACCCCGTAGGTCCCGGACCCGGGAGGCGTCGTCGCCCCGGGCGACGTCGTGGTGAGCCCCCGGCAGCGGTCGACGACCACGACGGTCCACGGCGTGGCCGTCGGCGCCGTGCCGTCGCGCCGGTCCACCCCGACGGCGACCGTGCACGGCCGGGCGGGCTCGCAGGGCCCGGCGAGGACCCGGAGCCGGACACCCGACACGTCGCCCGCGGCGGCCGGCGCGGGACGCGGCACCGGCGGGAGCCCACCCGTCGTCGGGACGGCCGTCGGGGCGGCGCCCGCCGCCGCCAGCCGGGCGAGATCGGTGGCGATCCGTCCGCGGAGCAGACCGAGCTCGGCGCCCACCACGACGACGACGGCCAGGAGGGCCACCAGCCAGGGCCAGGTCCGCCGCCAGCCCCGCCGCAACGAGGTCCGGACGCCGGGTCGGGTCGGGGGAGGGGGGAAGACGGGTGCCGCGAGGACGCGGTCCGGGGGGAGGGCCCGGTCGCGCGGCGGGAGGGTCGTCACCGACCGGCTCCCACCGGGAACGCCGGGACGGCCCCGTGTCGCCGGGCCAGCAGCGCGAGTCCCTCGGCCACGCAGGTCGTCGGGCGCTCGGGGACCTTGACGGGGAGGCCGAGCGTCTCCTCGAGATCGTCCCGGAGCCGCGTGGTGAGGGAGCCGCCGCCGAGCAGGAGGACGCCCTCGGCGAGCAGGTCCGGCACCGCCGCGACCGGCAGGTCGTCCAGCCCGTCGGCGAGGGCGGCCACGAGCGCCCGGCGGGTGGGCGCGATCGCGCGGGCCACCTCCGCCGCGTCGACCCCCGCGATGCGGGGGCGCCCGGTCGCGAGGTCGCGGCCCTCGGCGACGAGCCCCTCACCGTCGGGCGACGACGCGCAGCACTTGAGGCGCTCGGCCACCTCCGTCGTGACGTGCAGGCCGTGGACCTCGCGGAGGTGGGACCGCACCGCCGCCGTCATCTCGTCGCCCCCGCGGGTGCACGACCGTCGCGCCAGGACCTCCCCCCGGCACAGGACGAGGAGTTCGGCGTGGCCCGCCCCGACGTCGGCGACCGCCCGGACGCGGGCCTCCGCGACGTCCACCCCGGCCCCGGTCGCGCCGGCGAGACCGGCCGGCACGAGATCGACGCGGGCCAGGCCCGCCTCCCGGGCCGCCTCGAGCAGCGCGCGGCGTTCCAGCGGGGTCGCGCCCGCCGGCACGCCGATCGCGGCACGCGTCCGCCGGGCGGCGAACGGACCCGGGATCGCCCGGCGCACGAGCGCGGCGAGGTAGGTCCGCGCGAGGGCGAGGTCGGTGACCACCCCGCCCTGCACGGGGCGCCCGACCCGCACGCGGTCCGGGACGCGGCCGACGAGCGCCGCGGCCTCGGTGCCGAGGAGGACCCCGGACCGGCGTTCCCCGAACCCGGCGAGCAGGACGCTGGGCTGGTCGTGGAGGACCCCGTCGCGGGGATGGCAGACCACGGTGGTCGCCGTGCCCAGGTCGATGCCGATCTCCCCCATCGAGTCCCCCTCGCGTGCCGCGCTCCTCGGGTACGGACGCTAGGCCGGGAGCTCGCTCGCAGGTCAGGGTCGTTGCTCCTCGCGGGGGCTGCCCGAAGGTCCCGGGGACGGCTCACCCGCGCGGGTCGGTGCCCCGACGTCCGCGTGGTGCCGGGCGTACGGCCCCGGTCCGGCGCCGCGGAGCGGGGCCGTCGACGACCCGGTAGCGGTCCGGTGCGTCCGGCCCGACCGCGGCCACGACGTCGGCCGGGGCGTGGACGAGCTCCACCCGCAGCCCGCGGACCAGGAGACGGACGCGGGTCGCGGCGATCGCGCGGGCGAGGACGGCGTCCCGGGGGATGCGGTCGAGGTCGAGGGCCACCGTGTGGCAGGCGGGGCGCGAGGCGGCGAGCGACACCACCCGGCGCAGATCGCCGGGCGTGGCGTCGGGCGCCACCCGCACCGTCAGCCGTCCGTCCTCCTGCGTCGCGGGCACCGGGTTCACCACGCCGCGCCGCGGCCGGACGACCGGCTCGTCCAGCCACCACCGGGGGACGACCCGGGAGGCGGCGAACGCGGTCACGGGCGGATCCCGGACGACCGCCTCCGTCGGGGTGCCGACGGTCCCGTCGTCCGTCCCGGTCCGGGCGCGGACCACGGACCGGCCGGGGACGTCGCGCACCTGCATGGGGCCTCCTCGTCGCGTCGACCCCGTGTACCGAACCCGGGCCCGGTCCCGCACGGCAGGGTCGCGGGACCCGACCCGCGGGGACGGCCGACCGGGTCGAGGGTCCCGGTCGGCGGCGCCGTCGTGCGGTGCGGGGACGTTCCGCCCGCGGGTCCGCACCTCCCGCCGTCGGGCCGAACGGCACGTCGCCGGATGCCGCACGCCCCTGGTCGGCGGGCGCCCGTCGTCGGGACCGTCCGTGGCGACCCCGCCGCCGACGCGGGAGTCGGGAGGCATCGTGGTGGTCGTACGCGTGACCCGCACCCGGCCCGAGCCCTGGAGTCCGGCCGAGCTGGCGGTCCTGCTCCAGGCGGTCGAGCCGCTGAGCGGGCCCACCCCGCCCGACGGTTCGGTCGCCGTCCGGGACCGGGTCGTGGAGATCACCGCCCTGCACGACGACGAGTCGTCCCCGGCCCACGGCGCGCTGGTGGCAGCCGGTCGGTTGGCGGCCGGCCTGGAGATCGCCATGCGCAGCCTGGGCTGGGAGCCCCGGCGCGAGGTCGCCGACGACCCCGGCGTCACCCCGTTGATCACGGTCCGCGCCGCCCGGCGCCGCGCGGCGATCCCGCTGGCCCTCGCCCGGCACCGCATCGACCGTCGGCTGCGGGAGGGCACGGTGTACGGACGCGGCCGACCCGAGCTCGCCCAGGTCGTCGACGTCGCCCACGGGACGAGCACCACTCGCGCGTGGGCGGTGCTCGCGAACGGGCCCTCCCACGACGGCGCGCCCTCGTGGCGCACGCCCGGGACGCCGGTCCCCGAGGCGACCGACGTGGCGTTGCCCTGGCGGCGCGACCCCGTCCTCGCCGTCTGCACCCACGGCAACGAGGTCGCCGACCAGGTGACGGGCGGCGTGGCCGCGCACCGGGCCGTGGTGACGGCGGCGCTGCGCGGCCTGCGCGCGGACGTCCACACCGATCCGCTCCGGACGGCCGCGGCACGCGCGGCCTGGGGCCGGCGGCTCGATGCCCGCGGCGGCCACGTCCAGGCGCTCGTGCACCTGCATCCCTGAGCCGACGGGAGTCAGCGCCGCCGTCCCGGTCCGCCGGCTGCGGTGGTCGCCGGACGCGGCGCGGCGTCCGGCGGGGCGATCAGCACGGGACAGGTCGTCCGGGCCACGAGCCGGGTGCGGATCCCCGCGCGGTGGTGCCACCAGCCGTGCTCGCCGATCCCGACCACGGCGATCTCGGCGGTCTCGGCCTGTTCGGCCAGGACGAGGTCGGCCCGGCCGGACGCGACCACCACCCGGGTGCGCGGGGCGTCCGGGCCGAGGTCCGGCGGGGCGAAGGGACGCGCGTCGCGGTCCCCGGCGCGCACGACCACCAGCGGCGCGCCCCGTGTCCGCGCCCGGGCGGCGGCCAGGCGCAGGGCGGTGCGGACCGCCGGGCTCCCGTCGTCCCCGACGACGACGGGCGCGTGCCCGCCCGCCCGCTCCCGGACCCGGGCGTCGACCCGGTCCGGCACGACGACCACGGGGACCGGGACACGGCCGCACAGGGCTCGCGCGACATCTCCCAACATCAGGTCGGCCACCGGCCCGAGCCCGCCGCCGCCCAGCACCAGCAGGCTCGTGCCCCGTGCCCGCGCCCGCAGCACGGGCACCACCGGCCCCTCCACGACGTCGCCGTCCACCGTGATGTCCGGGACCACCGCGTGGGCGGTGTGGACCAGCTGTTCGATGTCGCGCTCCGCCATCGTGCGCAGGCCGGGCGCGATCACGGCGGCCAGCTCGCCCAGCGCGCACCCGTGGGGCACGTCGAGGGCGTGCACCAGGACCAGGCGGGTGCCCAGCTCGCGGGCCTCGGCCGCAGCCCAGCCGACGGCCGCCCGGCCGCGTGCTTCGGAGGCGACGCCCACTGTCACGGGCGCTCCGGTCATGTCCTGCACCTCCTCGCGCGCTCGGGTCGAGTGCACTCCGACCCTGCCGTGACCGCACGGGTCGATCGGAGCGCGCGACCGGGACCTCGGGCCCTGGGGCACGAGACACCGCGAGGTCCCGACGACGGGTCGGGAGACGGTCGAGGCCCCCGACCCGATCGCGCGGCGTCTCGTGCCCGCCTCCGCCGAGCACGGCGAGCGGACCGTCGGCCCGGGTGCGGGCGGGACCAACGGCCCTGCTCGCCCCGGGCCGACGGGGCCACCGTGGCCGGCTCCCAGACGTGACGTCCAGACGGAGGCGGGGCCGATGAGCACCATGGTGGGCAGGAACTTCGAAGCATTGCGGGCCGTGCTGACCGGACCCCTCGTCGAACCGTCGGACCTCGTGTACGACGAGCTCCGCGGTCTCTGGAACGGCGACGTCGACGGCCGGCCCGCCGCCATCGCCCGGTGCGCGACGCGCGACGACGTCGCGGCGGCGATCGCCCACGCCCGCGCGGAGCGCCTCCCGATCGCCGTCCGGGGCGGCGGGCACGGCTACAGCGGACTGGCGACCGTCGACGGCGGACTGGTGATCGACCTCCGGGACCTGCGCAGCGTCATCGTCGACACCGAGGCCCGCACCGCCGCGGTCGGCGGGGGAGCGACGATGGCCGACCTCGACGCCGCCACGGCGACGTACGGGCTCGCCGTGCCGGGCGGGGTCATCAGCCACACCGGGGTCGGCGGGTTGACGCTCGGCGGCGGGATGGGCTGGCTGACCGCCGCCTTCGGGCTGGCGCTGGACAACGTCGTGGCCGCGGAGGTGGTCCTGGCCGACGGACGCGTGGTGGTCACGGACGCCACGACCGAGCCCGACCTGTTCTGGGCGATCCGCGGCGGCGGCGGCAACTTCGGCGTGGTCACCGAGTTCACCTTCGCGCTGCACCCGATCCCGCCCGAGCTGCAGCTGGGGCTGTTCTTCTGGGGCGTCGACGACGGCGAGGCGGCCCTGCGGCACTGCCGCGACGTCGTCGCCGGGCTCCCGGACGACGCCGGGGTGCTGATCGCCGCCGGACTGTGCGCCCCGCCGGCGCCCTTCGTCCCGGAGCGTCACCACCTCGCGCTCGGACACGCCCTGCTCGTCGTCGGGCTCGGGACCGCCGAGGAGCACGCGGCGACGGTGGCCCCGGTGCGGGAGGGGCCGCCGCCGCTGTGGGAGTTCGTGACGCCGATCCCGTACCCGGCCCTGCAGCAGATGCTCGACGACTCGGCGCCCTGGGGCATCCGTGCCTACGAGAAGGCCGCCGACCTCCCGGAGCTCACCGACGGCGCCATCGAGGTGATCGCGGAGGCCGCCCGCAAGAAGTCCTCCCCGATGTCGTTCCTCCCGATCTTCCCGTTGCACGGGGCGTACTGCCGCCCCGAGCCCGGGTCGACGGCCTTCGGCGGCTCCCGCCGACCGCACCTCGTCTGCAACATCAACGCTGTCGCGCCGACGGCCGAACTGCTCGCGGCCGAGCGTGCGTGGGCCCGGCGGGTCTGGCACCAGCTCATGCGCTGGTCGGGCAACGCCGGCAGCTACCTCAACTTCCAGACCGAGATCGACGAGGAGCGGGTCCGGGCCGCCTACGGGGCGGACACCTACGAGCGGCTGGCCCGCATCAAGCGTCGGTACGACCCGGACAACGTCTTCCGTCGCAACCACAACATCCGGCCGGCGCCCTGAACCCGGCCCGGTGACGCGGGCCCGCCTACCGGTGCCGACGGGGCACCGGGGTGGCGTGCCGTTGCAGGGCCGCCACCAGCGGCCGGGCGCGGACGTCCTTCGTGACCACCTCGAGGGCGCCGCAGCGCAGCGCGAGGTCGGCCTCCTCCCGGGTGATGGCCCCGGAGTGGATGACGACCCCGACCTCCGGGGCCTCGCGGTGCAGCACCGCCGCGAGGTCGATCCCACGACCGTCCGGGAGCCGGTTGTCCACCACGGCGAGGGCCGGTCGCTCGGCGAGCACCGCGCGGTAGCCGTCCAGGTACGTCGCCGCGCTCGCGACGACGTCGAAACCCGCCGTCTCCAACAGCATCGTCAGGTGCTCACGCACGCGGACGTGGTCCTCGACGAGCACGATGCGCGGGCGCGTCCGACGGGCGGGCGGGGAACCGATCGGCGACGCAGCGGTGGGCACGCGGTGATCGTGCCGCTCCGGACCGTCACGACGGGCGGGACCTCCGGTCCCTGCGCACCCGCCGAAGGTCCCGTGATGGGCCGCTCTCCCGACGTGTCGGGCCTACCGGCCCCGACCCGCCATCTCGTCGGGGGCGGGCGCCGCCCACACGGTGCGGCGCAGCCCCCGCACCAGGTCGTCGAGCTCGTCGATCTGGTCGAGCACCCGGGCCCGCACCGCACCGTCCGCGGCCGCCGCGGCCCCGGCGAGGGCCGACCCGACCCGCAGGAGACGCTGCAGTACCTGGGCGTTGAGGTCGGCCACGAGCGCCTCGCGGTCCTCGACCCGACGGAGCGCCTCGCGGTCGGCGCGGCTGCGGGCCAGGGCGAGGGTCGCGGACGCCTGCGCGGCGAGGCCCTCGACCATCTCGACGTCCGCCTCCCCGAAGGCGGGGTGCTCGCGATCGCGCACCAGCACGAGGACGGCGCGCGTGCCGTCCCCGGCGACGCCGTCGGCGAGGCGCATGGCGAGGGCGCTGCCGACCTGCGGGGCGACGGCGCGCAGCACGGTGCCGCGTTCGTCGTCCTCGCCGACCCTCGCCACGACGATCGGGCCGTCGCCGTCGAGGGCGGCCCGGGTCACCGTGCCGTCGTCCTCGAGGCTCCGGCCCTCGAGCGGCGCGAGGTCGCCCGTCGCGCAGGGGATGTCGATGCGGTCGGACTCGGCCGCGGTCTCGCTGGTCACCGCGGCGCCCTGCGCGTCGGCGAGGTGGAGGGCCTCCTCGAGCAGGTGCCGCAGACCGTCGGCGGTGTCGAGCGAACCGGCCAGCAGCCGGCGCCCGAGCTCGGCCGACGCGGTCTGCCACCGGGCCCGCCGTCGTGCGTCCTCCAGCAGGAGTGCGTTCTCCACCGCGACGCCCGCCGCGGCCGCGAGGGCGGTGACGAGTTCCTCGTCGTCCCGGCCGAACTCCGGGGCCTCCTCCTTGTCGGTGAGGTAGAGGACGCCGTAGACGGTGCCGCCCACCTGCAGGGGCGCCCCGAGGAACGAGTGCGGCGAGGCACCGTCGGGCGTGGGCCCGAGCGACGACGGGTGCTCGGCGAGGTCCCGCAGCCGCAGCGGCCGCGGGTCGTCGAACAGCGTCGCCAGGACGCCGTCACCGCGCAGCAGGTCCCCGGACGTGGCGACGTCCGTCGCGGGGACGCCGCTGCGCACGAACGTGACCACCCGACCGTCGCGGACGACGCCGAGGGCGGCGAAGCGCGCGCCCACCAGGGCCCGGGCGCTGTCCACGAGGCGCTGCACCAGCTCGTCGAGCTCGAGCCGCTCGGCCACGTACTGCGTCGCGGCGAGCAGGCTGCGCAACCGTCCCTGGACGGACTTGAGTTCGCCGGCCCGGGCGATGACCTGGTCGAGGAGGTCGTCGAGCTCCAGCCGGACCGCCCCCGGGAACACCAGACCGGACGACAGCCGTGGACTCCCCACGTGCTCGCTGGACATCGGACGAACCTCCCGCTGCCATAGTGGTGGCCACGACGGACCTGTCAACCGGGCGGCCCCCGTGCTGCGGTACACGCCCGGATCGAGGGACCTTCGTCCCTGGTCCGGGGGCCCCGCCACCCCGAAGATGGAGGACTTCGGGTGTCGTCGCACCTGTCTCGAACCGTTCCGTGGGGGGACCGTCATCATCGAAGGGACCGTGGAGCGCCCGGTGCACCCGCAGGGCGTCGCGCGACGGGCCGACGACCTGCTGCGGTCGGTGGTCGCGGTGGCCGACGGGCTCGACCTGGAGGAGACGCTCGTCCGCGTCGTGCGCGAGGCGATCGAGCTGGTCGACGCCCGCTACGGGGCCCTGGCGCTGCTCGACGACGCCGGGACCGCCCTGGCCCGGTTCGTCACCGCCGGGATCGACGAGACGACCAGGTCGGGCCTCGGGTCGCCGCCGCGCGGGCACGGCCTCCTCGGCGAGCTGATCCGTCACCCCGTGCCGCTGCGGCTGGACGACCTGCGCGACCACCCCGCGTCGGTCGGTGTGCCGGCCGGTCATCCGCCCATGCGCTCGTTCCTCGGGGTGCCGGTGCGCGTGCGGGAACGGGTGGTGGGCAACCTCTACCTCACCGACAAGCGGGGCGGTCCCTTCACCGTCGACGACGAGGACGCCACCGGCGCGCTCGCGGCCGTGGCCGGGGTCGCGGTGGAGAACGCCCGGCTGCACGACCGGACCCGGCGGCTGGCCGCCGAGGCGATGCGGCGCCAGCAGTGGGTCGAGGCCGCGGGGGAGATCACCACGCACCTGCTCGCGGGCGCCGACCCGGGCGAGGCGCTGGCCCTGGTGGCACAGCGGGCCGCCGAGCTGACCGGCGCCGCGGGCGCCCTGATCACGACGCCGCCCCAGGCGACCGCCGACCACGACACCCCACCGCCGGTCCGGGTCACGGTCTGCGTGGGCCTCGAGGACCGTCACCCGCCCGGGAGCCGTGTCGCGATCGCGGGCACGGTGCTCGACGCGGTCGCGCGGACGCGCGCACCGCACGTCGTCGCGGACCTCCGGCTGCTCCCCGACGGCGAGGGTCTCGGTCCGGGCCTCGCGGTCCCGTTGCGCAGCGGGGAGGACCTGAGCGGTGTCCTCGTCGTGGCCGGGGTGGACGGCTGGTCGGGGACCGCGGACGACGACGGGCTCGCCGTCGTGGCGTCGTTCGCCGACCAGGCCGCGCTCGTGCTCCGGCTCGCGGAGTCCCAGCGGGCGCGGCGTCAGCTCGACGTCGTGACCGACCGGGAGCGGATCGCCGCCGATCTCCACGACCACGTGCTGCAGCGGCTGTTCGCCCTCGGCCTGGGCCTGCAGGCCGCGCACGCCCGGTTGCCCGCGTCGGACGGCGCACGGCGGGTGGACGAGGCGGTGGACCAGATCGACGGCATCATCCGTGACATCCGCACGTCCATCTTCGACCTGCACACCGCGGGGGAGCACGACCTCGGGGTGCGGGTCCGGGGGGTCGTCGCCGAGATGACCGCGCAGTCGGGCATCGAGCCGGTGGTGCGGCTCTCCGGTGCGGTCGCCACGGTGCCGGAGGACCTCGCGGTCGCCGTCGAGGCCGTGGTCCGGGAGGCGGTCAGCAACGTGGTCCGCCACGCCGCCGCGTCGACGGTGACGGTCACCGTCGCCGCGGACTCGCAGCTGGTCGTCGACGTGAGCGACGACGGGGTCGGCATCCCCGACGCCGTCGCCCGCAGTGGTCTCGCCAACCTCGCGGCCCGGGCCCGCGCCGCCGGCGGTGACGCGCGGGTCGGACGCCGCACGGTCGGTCCCGGGACCCGCATGACGTGGTGGGTCCCGCTCGACCCCACACCCACCGAATCCTGAGAGAAGAGGACGAGACCGATGACGACGGTGTTCCTGGTCGACGACCACGAGGTGGTGCGGCGGGGGGTGGCCGACCTGCTGGGCGCCCACGAGGATCTCACCGTGATCGGCGACGCCGGCAGCGTCGCCGAGGCGCTCGCCCGCATCCCGGCGCTCGCCCCCGACGTCGCCGTGCTGGACGTGCGCCTGCCCGACGGCAGCGGCGTGGAGCTCTGCCGCGAGCTGCGCTCGCGGATGCCGGCGCTGCGCTGCCTGATGCTCACCTCCTACACCGACGAGCAGGCCATGTTCGACGCCGTCCTCGCGGGCGCCGGCGGCTTCGTCATCAAGGACGTCCGCGGGAACGACATCGTCAACGCGGTGCGTGAGGTCGGCGCCGGGCGCTCCCTGCTCGACGGTCGCGCGGCGACCGCGCTGATGAGCCGGCTCCGGGACCGTTCGGAGGCGGTCGACCCGCTGGCGGAGCTGACCGAGAAGGAACGCGACGTCCTCGGCTACATCGGCGAGGGGCTCACCAACCGCGAGATCGGGCAGCGCATGTTCCTCGCCGAGAAGACGGTGAAGAACTACGTGTCGGCGCTGCTGGCGAAGCTCGGCATGCAGCGCCGGGTCCAGGCGGCCGTCCTCGCGAACCAGGTCAAGGGGCAGTCCGCCCCCCGGGGCTGACCGGCGTCGGCGGGTCGGGACCTCCGGCGCCGGGCGCATCAGGCCGCGGCGACCCCCGCCGACGTCGACACGGTCGCGCGGACCCCGGCGACGTCGAGCCCGACGATGCTGACCATGCCGCGGCGCGGCGCCAACCGGTCCTGCGCCGCGGTCAGGGCGCGGAGCACCTGCTCGTCGACGCCGACGGCTTCCCGGGCGTCGACCCGCACGTGGCGGACCCCCGCACCCAGCAGGTCGTCGAGGTGTTCGCGGACCCGCGCGCCGACGTCGGCGGGCAGCGCGCCCCGCAGCAGGAGCACACCCTCGCCGGCCTCGACCATCGATCCGATGAAGCCCGTGCCGTCCATCGATGCCTCCCCTCGACCTCGTCGTGACATGAACGTCATCCTTCGGCCGCGCCGACCCCGTCGACAGGGTCGTTGGTCCCCATCTCCCGGGGACCCGCGAGGCGCCGGGAGCACGGTCGGCACACCCGCACCGCGGCGTCGAGCGCCTGCAGCAGCTCGCTGCCGCGCAGCGACTTCGGGACCACGGCCCGCACCCCTGCGGCGCGCGCCCGCTCGGTCTCCTCCGCGGTCACCACCCCGCAGTGGACGATGAGGGCGGTCTCCGGGATCTCTCGCGCGAGCACCTCGCAGAGCTCCACCCCGCGCCCGTCCGGGAGGCGGTTGTCGATCACGGCGATCTCGGGTCGCGTCCGGCGGACCGCGTCGTAGCCGGACGCGACGCCGACGGCGGTCGCCACGACGTCGAGCCCGGCCGCGCCCACCAGGTCGAGCAGGTGCTCCCGCACCGCGGGGTGGTCCCCGACGATGACCACCCGCACCGGCCGCCCCGTCGCGGTCGTCTCCACGGGCATCGGGCCCTCCTTCCGCCCGTCCCGACGATCGTCGGGACGGCGACGGGGAACGAGGGCCGAGCGGCGGGCGATCGCGCGACCTTGGTCCCGACGACGGGTCCGGCTCGCCCCGGGTCGGGACCTCCGGCCCTGGTGTGCGGCCCGGGCCGCCCGGAAGGGTCACCCGGCGTGATGCAGGTCGTCGCCCTCCGTGGCCCGTCGGATCCCCACGCCCTCGACCGGGTCGGCCGCGTGCGGTCGGTGGGGGTCCGGGTGTACGCGCCGGCCCACCTCCCGCGGGAGGCGGTCCTGCGCTGGGCCGCCCGCCACGCGCACCACGCGGGCGCCGACCTGCAGGTCCTCGTCGACGAGCCCCCACAGCCCGACCGGTCGGTCCGGAGCACGCTGGGACTGCTCCTCGAGACCACCTGGGACCTCGGGACACGGGCGTTCGAGCTCCTCCCGCTGCCGTCGCTGCGCGGGCTGGCGGTGCGGCTGGCCGGCGCCGCCGCCGGGGTGCGTCTGCTGGTCGTGCCCGCGACGCTGCCGGACCTGGAGCAGGTGGTCGCCGCCGCCCCGGAGCCGGTCGTCGTCGTGCCGGACCGGCCGCTCGCCCGCGGGCACGCCCCCGTCGTCCTGGGCCTCGGTCCCGGCACCGGACAGGCGGCGGTGTCCCTGGCGTTCGACGTCGCGGCGGACGCCGGCGCACCGCTGTGCGTCGTGCGGGCCGGGGACGACCGCGCGCACCAGGACTGCCGGGACGACCTCGCCGCGTGGCGGCTGGTCCGACCCGAGGTGGCGGTCGACGTCGACGTCCTGGACGCCGATCCCGTGACCGCCCTGCGGGAGCGGGCGCGCGGAGCGGCGCTGCTCGTCGTCGGGCGCACGTCCCGGCGGCCGTGGCGCGGCTGGCTCACGCCCTCGCCCACGGTCGCGCTGCTGCGCGACCCGCCGTGTCCGGTCGCCGTCGTGCCGGACCGCTCCTGGTGAGGTCGACCGGCCCAGGGCCGAAGGTCCCGGATCGTGCCGCCCGGCCGTCCCTGTCGGCGGGGACCAGCGGCGACCACGGTGGACCGGTGACCCTCCGTACCACCGTCCGGGTGCTGGTCCTGATCCCTGTGACGCTGATCGTGCTGGTCGCGGCGGCCGGTGCGCTGGCCCGGATGACGGTCCGGGACGCCGTCGGGGACATGACCACCCGGGTCGAACCGGCGCGGTCCGCGGCGCAGGAACTGGGCACGGCGCTCGTCGACCAGGAGACCGGCGCACGCGGGTTCGTCCTCACCGGCGACCCGCGGTTCCTGCAGCCCTACGACGACGGCACGGTGCGGGCCGCCGCGGCCGAGGCCCTGCTGGGCGGTCTGCTCGCCTCCGATCCCGCGGGGCGTGACGCGCTCACCCGGGTGGGCGACGCGGCGGCACGGTGGCGTGCGGAGGTGGCGGAGCCGCAGATCGCGGCCCGTCGCGCGGCCGCCGTCACCCCCGCCGTGACCGGGGCCGAGGCGCTCGTCGGCAAGGAGCTCTTCGACACCGTGCGGTCGACCGTGGCGACGCTGCAGGGACATCTCGCGACGCGGGAGACCGCGTCGATCGCCGTGGTCGCGGCCGCGCAGTCCCGCGCCGACCTGACCGCCGTCCTCGTCGCCGTGGTGGCCCTGCTCGTCGCCGCGGTCGCCCCCTGGGTCGTCCGGGCGCGCCTGACCCGGCCACTGGACCGGCTGGCCGACCAGACGCGCGCGGTGGCCGACGGGGCGGACCACCTGCCCATCAAGGTGAGCGGCCCCTGGGAGATCGAGACGATCGCCGCGGACGTCGACACGATGCGGACCGCGATGCTCGGGCGCCGGGAGCGGGTGGTGTCGGCCGAGCTGGAGCTCGCGATGCGCGACGCCCGCGACCGGTTGGCCGCCGAGGTCCACGACAACACCGTGCAGCGGCTGTTCGCGCTCGGCCTCGCCCTCGACGCCGTCGCGGCCTCCGAGCCCCGGGTCCGGGAACGCCTCGACCCGCTGGTCGACGAGCTCGACGAGGCCATGCGGGAACTGCGGGCGCTCATCTTCGGGCTGGTCCGCACCTCGGTCACCGCGGCCACGCTGCGGGAGCAGGTCTTCGACCTGACCCGGGACAGCGCCCGGGCGCTCGGGTTCACCCCGACGCTCGAGGTGCGCGGCGACCTGGCCGGCGCGCTCGACGACGAGGCCGCGGTCGACCTGCTCACCGTGCTGCGCGAGTCGCTGTCGAACGTCGCCCGGCACGCGCGGGCGCGCACGGCGGCGGTGGCGCTGGTCGCCGACGACGAGCACGTGTCGCTGCGGGTGTCCGACGACGGCATCGGGATGGGCCTGCCCGCGACCGGGGACGGGCGGCCCCGCGGCCAGGGCCTCCCGAGCATGGCCGACCGGGCGAAGCGCCGCGGCGGCCACGCCTCGGTGCACTCCGGCGAGGCGATCGGCACGGTGGTGGAGTGGGTCGTCCCGCGCCACGACCGGGATGCCGTCGTGCCTCCATGACCGCCGTGCGCCGACCGCCGACCGCCGTGCACGGCGCCGGGGCGAGCCCGCCCGCCGACTCCGCGCCGAGCCGACGAACGGGCCGCCACCCACCGGACACGCCCCCGGCGGAGGACGGCCCGGCCGGCCGGGAGGACCCGACCGGGCCGTCCGGCCCCGGAGGACACCCCCCGGTGCGGCGAGCCGCCTGGCGACCGCGCCGCACGGAGGGAGCGGCGGGCCCTCGTGGGGGGTTCGGGGGCCCGCCGCGTCGAAGGACACCACCCGGTTCCCGTGTCCGGACAGGGCCGGCGGTCCCGAGGTGCCCGGGCCGGGTGGTCCGTGGTGGCAGGCGGCTCGGACCTGCCGTCGCGCCTCCGGCCACCGCGGCGGGGCCGACCGGTGCCCGGTCGGCCGGGCCCGGGGCGTTCGGCCCTGCCGCCCGGTGGTGTCGGTCGGCGACGGTCGTGCACCCGTCGTCAGGAGGTCCCATGAGCACGTCGTCCGCGCCCCTCGTCGTCCTCGTCGACGACCGTCCGGCCACCCGCGGCGCCGCGGCGTGGGCGGCTCGCGAGGCCGCGCTGCGCCGGACGTCGGTCCGGCTCGTCACGTCGGACCCGGTCGTCCCGGAGCGGGAGCTGCGGGACATCGCTCGCGGGGGTCCGACCCTCGTCGTCGGGTGCGGGCCGTCGGACGTCCCGGAGCTCGGGCCGCTCCTGGCGGCCGCGGCGGGTCCCGTCGTCGTCGTGCCGTCCACCTGCGATCCACGCCGGCACGGCGGCGAGGTGGTGGTCGCCGTCGACCCGGCCGGCGACGACGACGTGCGGCGGCGCACGCTGGCCGTCGGGGCCGCGACGGCCTCCCGGTGGGGGCGCCCGCTCCTGGTCGCGGTGGTCGGCCCGGCGGCGCACCCGGACGCCGCGACGGCGCGGCGGGCGTTCGACGCCTGCGCGACCGAGGCCGGACCGCACGTCGCCGTGCACGAGGTGTTCGGGCACGGCGACCCGACCGTCGCGCTCGTCGCGCTGGTGGGCCCGTGCACCGGGCTGCTCGTGCTCGGCGGGCTCGGTCGGACCGGTCGCGCGGTCGTCGAGCGCGCCCGGTGCCCGGTGGCCGTCGTCCCGCCGAGCGCCCGGGTGACCGCACCCGAGGGTGTCCGCCGATCCGGGTGACCGGGCGGTGACGCTGCGGACGGGGGCCGAAGGTCCCGGGCCGGACGGGCCCTGTGTCGGTGGGCACCGCGGCCACCCGGCGATTCGATGGCGACGCCTCGTCCTCGAGCCCCGTGGAGCGCCATGTCGTCCCCGATGTCGTCCCCGACGTCGTCGTACCGCCCCATCCCCCCGACCTGGGTCGGGCTCGAGCCCGCCCAGGCCGACGGTCGTGCCTGCGTGATCTGCGGCCACAGCTACGTCGTCGGCTACGAGTACCCGCCCGTCCCGGTCGGACGGGCGCACGCCACCGGCGCCACGGTGATGGCCTGCGCGTCCACGTGCACTCCCGCCGCCCGGGCCCGGGTCGCGTAGCGCGCACGGGCCGGGGTCACCGTGCGAGTGTGCGGTGCGGGCTCTCGCCGAAGCGTCGCAGGTACGCCGCGGTGAAACGGTCGACCCGGACGAATCCCCAGCGGACCGCGACGGCCGCCACCGTCACCGACCCGGCGGCGGCCGCGCCGAGGTCCCGCCGGGCGCCCTCCAGACGGGCGATCCATCGCTCGCGGACGCTGCTCGTCCCGCGTCGCCGGAGGGCGACCTCGAGCTCGTGCGGGTCGGCCCCGACGGCGTCGGCCGCCGCGCACGGGTCGACCGGCACGGCGGCGTGGGCGCGCAGGTGGTCGACGGCCCCGCGCAGCACCGGCGCCGCGATCCGGCCCCGGACGACCCGCACCTCGGGCTCCTGCGCCGCCGCGAGCGCCGTGTTGGGGAAGGTGCGCAGGGCGGCGCGTCCGAGGGTGGCGACGGCGCCCGCGACGGCGAGCGCGTTGGTCGCCACCTCCCGGTTCCCGAGGACCTCGTCGCACACGTGCGCGACGAGCCGGCTCCAGCGCCGACCGACCGTGGGGTCCACCGGCTCCAGCCCGGTGAAGCGCAGGCTGTCCGGGGCGGTGCCACACACCGCCGCGTGCCGTGCGGTCTCCGACAGCCCGAGGACGACGGTCTCGATCTCGACCGCCGCGTCACCCGCCGCCATGACGCCGAGCGAGCGTCCCGACGGCGGGACCAGCACCACGTCGCCCGGGGCGCCGAGGACCGCGTCGAACCCGGCGTCGCTCCCGCGGAAGCCCAGGTGACCGGTCCGGATCCGGTTGATGATGAGCCGGTCGTCCACGGGGGCGAGGTCGAACCGCAGGGTCGCGCTCGAGACGATGCGGTTCACGGCGACGCCGCCCGACCGCACGCCGGCGGCGCTGCGCGAGCGGTGGCTGAACCGGAAGCGGCCCTGCCCGCCCGCCAGCCGCATCCGCTGGTCGACGTAGACCGCGCGGATGAAGTCCTCGGCCACTGCGGCGTCGGTGGTGTCGAAGCCCGTGACGGTCGGGTCCGTCCCGTCGAGGCCGGTCACGACGTCGCACCGTCCGGGGCGAGCGGGACGGTCCAGCGCACGATCGTGCCGGTCGGCGAGGCCCGCAGCACGTCGAAGGTGCCCCCCAACACCCGCGCCCGGGCCGCCATCGTGCTGAGTCCCAGTCCGGCGGGGGGCACCTCGGGGAGACCGTCGCCGTCGTCGTGCACCTCGAGGCGGAGCTCGTCGCCGACCTCGATCGTCACCCGCAGCGCGCGGGCGCGGGCGTGCCGTGCGGCGTTGCCGACCGCCTCGAGCACCACGGCGCGCAGGTGTCGGGCGGTCGAGGCGTCGAGGCGGGTGAGGTCGCCGTGGACGTCGAAGGAGCTGGCCAGACGGTGCGGGTCCGCCGCACGCACGGTCACGGCCCGGAGATGGGTGCCCAGGTCGATCCCGTCGTCGCGGTCCGCCAGCCGGTCCAGGACGGCGGCACGGGTGTCCCGCAGGATGTCGTCGACGTCGTCGATGAGCTGCATCGCGCGGCGTCGGGCGTCCCCGCGCAGGTCCGAGGCGAGGCCGGCGAGGCCGTAGCCCACGAGCGAGATCCGGGGCACCACGACGTCGTGGAGGTCGGCGATCGCCTGCCAGCCGGTCAGGGACGGGCCGGACGGCTGCGCTGGGTCCCTCCGGCGCTCCGCTGGGTCGTCCACGCGGCCCTCCCGTCTCGCGCACCGGGCCTCATGGTGGCCAGCTGCGCGCCGGGCCGACACCCGCCGTCACGGGCGCGGGGCGTCGGACGTGCGTCTGGTGGCCGGGCCGTGCGCTGGATGGACCCGTGCTCAGCGGGGGAGGACCGCGCTGGGCGACGTCCCGTAGGTCCGTCGGTGGGCGGCGGAGAACCGTCCGCTGTGGGTGAACCCCCAGCGAGCGGCGATGCGGCCGACGGTGTCGCCGCCCGTCGGGTCGGCCGCCTGCAGGTCGAGGTGGGCGCGGTGCAGGCGGACCCGGCGCAGGTGGTCGAGGGGTGTCTCGTCCCGGTGGCGGCGGAAGGCGATCTGCAGGGCCCGGGGGCCGACTCGCGCCGCCGCCGCGATGTCACCGAGGGTGATGGGTTCGGCGGCGTGCTCGTCGATGTACGCGACGGCCCGCCGCACGGTCACCGGAGCGGTGACACCGGCCGTCGGCGCCCCCGGGTCGGACACGGCGTCGAGGGCGCTGTTCGGGAACACCGCGACCGCCGCGGCCGCCAACGCGTGCACCGCCTGGATCCGGACGAGGGGCTCGGCGAGCAGGTCGTCGTCGGCGAGGACCTCGTGGACCACCTGCTGCAGCGTCGCGGTCCAGTACCGCGCGAGGGCGGGCGAGATCGCGTGCGGCGCGTGGAACCGCACGGACTCCGGGGCGATGCCCGCGACGGCGGCCGCCGCCTCGGCGACGACCGCGAGGTCCAGCCGCACCACCCGCAACGAGACGTCCTCGGTCCCGACGGTGTGCGACGTGCCCGGCCGGACACACAGCGGGACGGAGCCCTCGACGGCGACGTCGTGCCGACCGTCCTCGAGGCGGTAGCGACCGCGGACGGGGTGGACGATCCACACGCCGCCGCCGGTCCCCGGGATGCGGGTCAGGTGCGAGGACCCGGCGTAGATGCGATCGATCCCCAGGGCACCCACGGACAACGACGTGATGTCGAGGACGTACCGGCGCGACGGCCCGGTCAGGTCGAACGTCACGTCCGGGTAGTCCCGGGCGAGGTGCGTCCTGGCCCGACCGACGTCGGTGGTCGTGAAGAACTCGCGGCGGACGGCCGCGGGCGCCGGAGGTCGCTGATCGTCCATCTCCGGTCGCTCCATCCCGCCCCCCGGGTCCCCGACGGCGAACGACTCGCCCGGTCGGCCGATCTGGGCCGGGTCCTCCTCGACGTCGAGGAGCGGGCGGGTCCGTCCGAAGGGGTGATTCTGGGATCCGCGATGCGCGCGGGGCAACGATCCACAGCGCCTCGTTCGCAGGATGAACAGTGGATGCGCTTCACGACCCCGTTGATCGGGCGTGCGCAATGCGGCGGACCATCGCGGGTCATCCGGCGCACCGCCGGTCCGGCAGGCGAACCCCCCGTCCCGAAAGGACTCCGGCAGGAATCGGTTGCGCCCGTCGGACGGATCGGCGACCGGATCGCCGGGTCCAGACTGACTGACGCCACGGGCCGCTCGGCCCCGGCGACGGGAGGGTCGGGAGGTGACGTGCGTGGTCCGCGTGTTCCTGGTCGACGACCACGAGGTGGCCCGTCGGGGGGTCAGACACCTGCTGGAACGCGAGGAGGACCTCGAGGTCGTCGGCGAGGCGGACGATCTCGCGGCCGCCCGGGCCCGTCTCCCGGCCCTGCGCCCGGAGGTGGTGGTCGTCGACGTCCGCCTGCCCGACGGGAACGGGATCGACCTGTGCGCCGAGGTCCGGGACCTCGACCGGCCGCCGGCGACGGTGGTGCTCACCGGCTTCGAACACGAGGCGGACGTGCTCGACGCGGTCCTCGCCGGCGCCTCGGCGTTCCTGGGCAAGACCGTTCGCGGCCACCGCATCGTCGAGGCCGTCCGCGAGGCGGCCGCCGGACGCTCGGTGCTCGACGAGCGGGCCGCGACGATCGTGATGGACCGGCTGCGCAACGACGCGGCCAACCCGGACCCGATGGCCTCGCTGACCGAGCGGGAACGCAGCGTCCTCGCGCTCGTGGGGGAGGGGCTCACCAACCGCGAGATCGGGACGCGGCTCCACCTCACCGAGAAGACGATCAAGAACTACGTCTCGGATCTGCTCGCGAAGCTCGGGACGCCGAGCCGGGTCCGGCTCGCGATCCTCGCCGCGGACCGCAGGATGCGCACGGGGTCCGCAGCCTGACCGGGCCGTGATGGGGAGTCCTGCCCACCGACGGTCGAGGGCGGTCGGACGACGCGGTCGGAGGGTGCGGCCGTCATGCGCGCAGGGTGTGGGCGGGCGAGACCCCGTAGGCGCGGCGGTAGGCGGTGGCGAACCGCCCGCTGTGCGCGAAGCCCCAGCGCGCCGCGACCTCGGCGACGGTGGCACCGGCGGTGGGGTCCGCCTGCTGCAGATCCCGGTGGGCCCGACGGAGCCGGACCTCGCGCAGGTGGTCCGACGGCGTCTGGTCACGGTGGCGGCGGAAGGCGACCTGGAGGGCCCGCGGGCTCACGCCGGCCGCGTCCGCGATCTCCCGGATCGACAGGGCCCGGTCGGCGTGCGCCTCGATGTGGCCGATGGCGCGCCGCACCGAGGCCGGGGCGGTCCAGCCCGGGGACCGCCGTGCCGGGTCGGTGACCGCGTCGAGGGCGGAGTTCGGGAAGACCGCCAGCGCCGCCAGGGAGAGACCGTGGACGACCTGGGCCCGCAGCAACGGTTGGTCGCGGGCCCCGTCGAGGGCGCGGACGGTGGCCACGGCCGCGCGGAGGCTGGCGGCCCAGTGGCGGGCGTGCGCCGGGGAGACGGGACGTGACCGGTGGAAGACCAGCCGCTCGGGGGCGATCCCGGTGGCGTCGGCGGCGACCCGTCCGAGCGTCGTCCCGCCGAGCCGGACCACCCGCTCGGCGAGATCGGTGGTGCGCATGCGATGCACGCGGTCGGGGGCGAGGAGATAGGCGTCGCCGGGTCCGAGCCGGGCCTCGTCGCGGCCGTCGTCGGCCGCGAGCGAGCCGCCGCGCAGCAGGATGATCACCAGCCCGTCGTCGGGCAGGGTGAGCCGGTTGAGGTTCTCGGAGCCGTAGTAGAGCCGGTCGAGGCCCACCGGCCCGAGTTCGCCCGGCACGCCGTCGAGGTCGACCGAGGAGGAGTCGACCACGAACCGTCGGCTCGGCCCGAGCAGTCGGGCGCTCAGGTCGCCGTAGGCGCGGGCCAGGATCGTCCGTGCCTGGTCGAAGTCGATCGTGGTGGACGACGTCCGTCGGACGCCGTGCCTCACCGGTCGGACCGTCATCCCGTCGGCCTGCGTCACCGCCCCCCCGATCACGTCGCGGCCGCTGTGGTCTCCGGGTCCGCGCCCCTCCTGGCCGTCCGGAGACCGTGGCAGTCCCGATCGACCCGGAACAACGACCTCGTGGAGCGGTCACGGCTCGCCGGGGCTGTCCTGCCGGGCCGATCTTCGCGCTGCGTCCGGCGCGGTTCGTCCCTCGGCCCACACCATGCGGCGGGAGGACCTCCGGACCCGCACCACGGCTGACCCCGAGGCGGCGCCGCTGCACCCGGCCTCCGGCGACCATCATCCCGGCAGTCGATCCGCACCCGGACGGTCGCTCCCGCCGCCCCGGGCGGACCGCGGTCGCGTGCCCTGTTCGTGCGCGTCGGATGACGACGATCCGTTCCCCGAAGTACCTGTCGCCCGGCGGTGTCGTGGCCTCGTCGAACGTCCTTCCGGCCCGGTGTGGCGCGGGTCGCCCGGCGGACCGCCCGACCGCTCGCGGCGCCCGCCCGGCGTGACCGACGCGCGGCGGCCCACACCGACCTGAGAGCCGTGCTCGCAGGTGGCCCAGCGGCCTGCGCGATCACGCCCGCGTGGGCCCGCTCGTCGCGTCGCGGGCGCGCCCCGGCCCGACCGTCGCCGTCCGGGACTCAGCCCCGCCGTCGCCGTCGCGCGCCCTGCCTAGCGTCGCGGCCCGGACGACGACCGCCCGGTCGGAGCGCGTGGAACCGCTCCCGCCCCACCGCGGTCGCCGTCGCCCGGGGTCGGCATCGACCTCGGTCCGCGATGACGAGAGGTCCTCCCATGCCCCGCACGCCCCTGTCCGTCCGCACGCGCCTGCGTGGCGCCACCGCCACCGTGCTCGGCGGCGCCGCCCTGTCCGCCGCCGTCGCCCTCGGCGCCGCCCCCGCCGCCCAGGCCGCCCCGTCCGTGAACTGGGACGCCGTCGCCCAGTGCGAGTCGTCCGGCAACTGGGCCGCCGACACCGGGAACGGCTTCTTCGGCGGACTGCAGTTCACCTCCTCCACCTGGCAGGCCTTCGGCGGGAGCGGGAACCCGCAGGACGCGTCGCGGGAACAGCAGATCGCGGTCGCCGACCGGGTCCTCGCGGGCCAGGGCATCGGCGCCTGGCCGGTCTGCGGCGCGCGCGGCCTCTGAGTCCCGACGGCGGGTCCAACGGCCCGCCGACCGGGGACCGGCGCCCCGCCCGCCGGGCGTGGTCGCGGTGGTGACATGTCACCGCGACGACCACGGCGACCTCGGAGGTGCCCGCGATGGACGGGGAGCGACACACCAGCACGGTGCCGGAGGGCCTCCCGGTCCTCGCGGCGGGCCGCCATCGCAGCCCGGACCGCGGCTCCTGCGTGATGGAGTACGTCTCGGTGCTCGCGGGGATGCCGTGGGGCGATCGGCCGCGCTGCACCGACCGCACGCTCGCGGAGCTCGCCTGGCGGGTCAACGACGACGTGCGCGCCGACGCGCGTCCGGCGCTGGCCGAGCTGGCGCCCCGCCTGGTCGGGGCGGTCGGCCGCCGCTCGGCGGCCGACGTCGTCGTCGCCGCGGTCGCCGAGGTCGCCCTCGAGCTCGCTCCGGGCGACCGGGTCGCGGCGCGGGTGCGGCGTCGGGCGCGGGCACGCCTCGCCCGTCGTCCGCGGTGGCCGTGGCTGCGGGCGGTCGCCCGGGCGGTCGGTGGGACCGGGCTGGACGACGCGTACCTCCGGGTGATGTTCGCGGTCCACGGACTCGGGCGGCCGGAACGCGACGCGGCCCGGCTCCGGGCGCTGCACGCGGCCACGGAGGCCGTCCGCCGCCACGTGGGCGCCCGGGAGGCCCCGCGACCGGGCCCGGTGGCGACGCGCCCGTGCCCCGTGCCGGGTGGCGTCGGCGGCCGGTGAGGGATCAGTCGACCGGGACGACCCGGAGGCCGTCGTCGAGGAGCCCCGCGACCGACCAGCCACCGGCCTCGACGGCGAGGTCGACGCGGTGGTCCCCGATCCGCACGCCCCGGACGGCGAACGGGAGGTGCTCGGCGGGCAGCACGGGGCCGCAGCGCACGGCACCCGCCGGCACGTCCGGGTCGAGCCGCAGCAGCGCACGGACCAGCGCCACCGGCGCCGCGGCCGCCCACGCCTGCGGCCGGCACGAGGTCGGGTGGGGGACCGGGACACCGAACTCCGACCGGTCGAACCCGCAGAACAGCTCGGGGAGCCCGTGGTCGAGGACCGTGGCGGCATCGAGGAGCGCCCGGGCCAGCCGACGGCCCTCGGCGACGAAGCCGTACCGGACCAGACCGGCTACGCACAGCGCCGTGTCGTGGGGCCAGACCGAGCCGTTGTGGCAGCTCGTCGGGTCGTAGCCGCCCATCGTGCTCGCCAGGGTCCGGATGCCCCAGCCGGAGAACATCGCGGGGGAGAGCAGGTGGTCGGCGACGGCGCGCGCGTGCTCCTCGTCGACGACCCCGGTCCACAGGGCGTGGCCCATGGTCGAGGCCATGGCGTCGACCGGCCGCTTCGTGCCGTCGAGGGCGAGCGCGAAGCAGCCCCGCCGGGGTAACCAGAACCGCTCGTTGAACCGCCGGCGCAGGGCGCGGGCCCGCTCGCGCTGGTCGCGGGCGACCCCCGTCTCGCCGAGGGCGTCGGCCAGCGTCGCGCGGGCGCGGTGCGCCGCGTAGCCGTACGCCTGCACCTCGGCGAGGGCGATCGGCGGCTCGGCGGGCCGGCCGTCCGCGAAGCACACGGCGCCGTCGGAGTCCCTCCAGCCCCCGTGGCGTCCTCCCTCGGGGGACGCGGCCCGGTGCTCCACGAGCCCGTCCCCGTCGGGGTCGCCGTCGTCCCCGGTCCACGCGAGGGCCCGGTCGGCGTGCGGGACGAGCGCCTCGATCTCGGTCGTCATCCCCGTCCACCGCGCGAGCTCGCCGAGGACGACGACGAAGAGCGCCGTGGCGTCCGCGGTGCCGTAGTCCGTGTCGCCGGCCACGGGGGCGACGGGGCCGGAGGACGCGAAGCGGATCCCGTGCGGGATGCGCCCGGGCTGCTCCTCGGTGCCGGGGTCGGTGCGGCGGCCCTGGTGGTCGGCCAGGGTGCGCAGCGTGCCGAGGGCCACCTCCGGGTCGACGGGCAGGAGCATGTGCGCCGTCAGCAGCGCGTCGCGGCCGACGAGCGTCATTGACCAGGGGACACCGGCGGCGAGGAGGGTCCGCCCCGGGTGGGCGGGGTCGACGATGCGCAACGCGGCGAGGTCCGCCATGCCGCGGGCGAGCGCACTCGCGAGGTCGCGGTCCGCCGTCTCGATCCGGGGCGTGGCGACGGTCGACCGCACGGGCCGGGCCGGGCGCCGGGCCGGCGCGCCCGACGGCCGGGTCGCGAGGAGCCGACGGTCGCCGACGACGACGTGCACGGTGACGGCCGCGTCCCACCGCCCGCGGGCGGGGACCTCCGCGTGCCACTCGAGCACACCGGGACGCGCCAGGGCACCGCCGTGCCCCCACACCTCCACCCGGTGCTCGTGCCCGTGCCGGTGGCCGCGGACGAGCAGGTGGCCCGGGCCGTCGACCGCCGTGGCCTCCTCCGCGGGACGGTCGTGCCCGGCCTTCACCGCGGACCGGTCCGCGAGGTCGACCCCCACGGCCAGGGTGACCGTGCAGCGCCGGGCGTGCGCGGTCCCGTTGCGCAGCGAGAACTCCTCGTGCATCCCCTCGTCGACCCGGCGCCGACGCACGAGCAGCAGCGCGGGCCCGCCCACGCCGTCGGGTGGTACGCGCAGGAGCACCGTTCCCGACGCCGGGTCCTCGGTCCCGGCGTGCACCGGGTCGCCCGCGCGCCCGTCGACCCGCAGCGTCCAGCGGCTGACGACGCGGAGACCGCGGACGAACAACCCGTGCGGACGGTCGGTGAGCAGGTCGCCCGACGCGTCGCCGACGCAGAACGTCGTCCCGTCGGCGAGGGTCAGACCGCCGCGGTCGAGGGCGGGCACCGCGACCTCCCGACCGTCGTGGCGGGGGCACCGGCGCGGACGGCGTCGATCCCGGCCGGCACCGCGAGGTCACGTTCGATCATGCGCGGCAGTCCACCGCCGGCGCGCCGCGAGGACCACGGTCCGACGGCCCCGCCGTGACCGCCGGAGGGCCCGTGGTCTCCACCCTCCCTCCACCCGGGGGTCGACGCCCCGGGGACGCCGCCCGACGACGCTGGTCCCCACCACGGACGGAAGGGGCGGGACATGAACGGGGCGTTCTCGGCGGTCATCGGGGTCGCGGTGCTGGGCTGGGTGATCTGGAACCAGGTGCGGGTCCGGGAGTTCACGCCGCGGCGGGTGCGCATCGCGGGCGTCCTCGGGATCGTCGGCGTGGTCGAGATCGCGCAGGCCACCGGGGTGGCGCAGGTGTCCACCCTCGGGTGGGCGCTCCTGGCGACCGGCCTCGTCGTCGGGGCGGTGCTCGGCGTGCTGCGGGCGGCGACGGTCAACCTGTGGGTCGCCGACGGCAGGGTCCTCACCCAGGGCCACTGGGTCACCGCCGCGCTGTGGCTGCTCGGCATCGGCGTGCACGTGGGACTGGACGCCCTGGCCGGCGTGGTCGCGCCGTCGGCGGCGACCCTGAACTCCTCGAGCATCCTGCTGTTCATCGCGGTCGGCCTCGGGACCCAGGGGCTCGTGACCATGCAGCGGGCGCGCGCCCTGCCCGGCGCGCCGGCGATGACCCTCGAGCGGGTCCGCTGAGCACGACGGTGCCGCTCCTGAGGGTGGACTCAGCCGCAGAGGGAGCGGACGGCCCGCTCGAGACCGCGGCGGTGCAGCGTGTCGAGCGAGCGCGCGGCCGCGACCCGGACCGCCGCGGAGGTCACCGCGCCCCGGCAGGCCGGACCGGTGCGCACGGGCTGTGCGGCGGCCAGGGCGTCGATGAGGCGTGGGGTCACGGCGTCGAGGGTGGTGCGGACGCCGGCCAGGTCGGGGGAGGTGCGGGGCGCGGTCGCCGGGCGGTCGGTCCAGGCCTCGAGCAGGCCGTACTGCACGACCTTGCTCGCCGCGATCTGGTCGCCCATCACCGCGGTCACCACCGCCGGGTCCAGCCGGCGGGCGGCGCCGGCCGCGGTCGCGGCGTCGAGGACGACCTGCTCCCGCGGCGGGTCCTCGACGGCGCCCTTCGAGAGGTACTTCGAGGCGGCGACGGCGTCGGCGGTCGCGAGCCGGTCGGCGACCACCGCGACGACGGGCGCCCAGGCGTCCGCCGCGGCGTCCGGTCCCGTCGTGGCGCCGCACCCGGCGCAGCAGGCCAGGAGGGCGAGGAGGACCACCCGACGGATCACGGAACAGCAGGGTAGGTGGCCGCCCGGACTCCCGACCACGGCGGGCTCCAACCTGAACTAAGCTCGGTTCAACTCTCGACGAGGAGGTCGCGTGCTCGCGTATCGGATGACCGCCCCCGGATCGGCCGAGCTGGTCGACGTGCCGCCGGCCGAGCCCGGCCCCGGACAGGTGCGCCTCGAGGTTCTCGCCGCGGGTGTCTGCCACTCCGACCTCGCCGTCCTCCACGGCGGGGCCGCCGCACGGTGGACCCTGCCGTTCACGCTCGGCCACGAGGTCTGCGGACGGGTCGCGGCCCTCGGGGAGGGCGTCGGGGACCTGGCGGTGGGGGAGCAGGTCGTCGTGCACGCCCCGTTCGGGTGCGGGCACTGCCCGCGGTGCGCCATGGGCCGGACCAACGACTGCGACGAGCGGGCGACGCTGCCCGCCGCGGGCCTGGGGCTCGGCATCGACGGCGGCATGGCCGAGGCGATGGTCGTCGACCGGGTCCGGCTCGTGTCCGCCGAGGGCCTGGACCCGGTGGTGGCGGCGACGCTGACCGACGCGGGCCTGACGTCGTACCACGCCGTGCACGGCAGCCGGGAGGCGCTCGCCGGACCGGACCCGCTCGCCGTCGTGATCGGCGTGGGCGGCCTCGGGCACCTCGCGATCGGTCTGCTGCGCGCGCTCGGGACGACGGTCGTCGCGGTCGACACCCGGGAGGAGGCGCTCGGCCTGGCCCGGGAGTGCGGGGCCGACGCCGCCGTGCTCCCGGCCGACGCGTCGGGAACGGTCCCGTCGCGTGGGGCCGACGTCGTGTTCGACTTCGCGGGCGCGCAGAGCAGCCTCGACCTGGCGGTCTCCCTGCTGCGGACGGCGGGGGAGCTCGTCGTCGTCGGGAGCGGCGGCGGCGCCGTGACCGTGTCGAAGCCGGGGGTGCTGCCCTCGGGGGCGGTGGTGCGCGTCCCGTTCTGGGGCTCCCGGCCGGAGCTCACGGCGGTCGTCGGAGCGGCCCGGGGCGGCGCCCTCACGCCCCGGACCACGACCTTCGCCCTCACCGACGCGGACCGCGCGTTCGCGCAGCTCCGCGAGGGGCGGCTGCTCGGACGCGCGGTCCTGGTCCCGGCAGGGATCTAGCGGGCGGCCCAGCCGCCGTCGACGTAGAGCTCCGAGCCGGTGGTGTACGCGGAGTCGTCGCTCGCGAGGAACGCGACGGCGGCCGCCACCTCCTCCGGGTGACCGAGCCGGCCCATCGGGGTGTTGTCGAGCATCGCCCGGTGCCGGTCGGTGCCCTCGAACCGCTCCAGGAGGGGCGCGGTGCCGATGAAGGCGAGCACCACGGCGTTGACCCGCACCCCGCGCTGGGCCCAGTACAGCGCGGCGTTCATCGTCATCGCCCGCACGGCCCCCTTGGCGGCCGCGTAGGAGAAGCTGTTCGCGAGCCCGCCGGTCGTCCCGAGGATCGAGGCGACGTTGACGATCGCGCCGCCGCCGCTGTCCTCGATGAGCGGGCCGACGTGCGCCATGCCGAGCCAGGTGCCGAGCTGGTCGACCGCCACGACCTGGTCCCAGCGTTCGCGGGTCTCGGTCTCGACGGTGCCGAGACTCCCGATGCCGGCGTTGTTGACGAGCCCGTGCGCACCGCCCCACCGGTCGCGCACGCGTCGACCGTGCGGGACCAGCCGTCGGCGTCGGCGACGTCCAGGACGGCGACGAGCGTGTCGCCGTCGAGGGCGTCCGCGAGGTCCTTCAGGGCCCCCTCGTCGACGTCGGTGAGCGCCACCGAGGCGCCCTCCTCGACGAGCCGTCGGGCGATCGCCGTCCCGAGACCTCCGGTGGCGCCGGTCAGCACGACCCGGCGCCCCTCGAGTCCGCGCATCGGGGTCAGCGCTCCGCGGGCACGGGGGGTGTCCCGGCGTCCTCGGCGTGGAAGCCGTTGGCGAGCCGCTCCCCGGCGCTCTCCCGGATGGTGAGCAGCATCAGGAGCCCGACGGCCGCGGCGAGGACGGCGTAGAAGGCCGGGGCGAGGGTGACGCCGGTGGCCGCGACGAGCGCGGCCGCCACGAGGGAGGCGGTCCCGGTCCCGACGATGCCGCCGATGTTGAAGCCGAGGGACACCCCCGAGTAGCGCACCCGCGTCGGGAACAGCTCGGCGTACATCGTGTAGACGACGCCCTGCTGGATGGCGAAGGGCACGTTGAGGACGAGGGCGGCCACGATCGCGAGCAGGAGCGACCCCTGCTGCATGAGCCAGAAGCAGGGCACGGACAGGACGACGAAGCCGAGCATGCCGGTGGCGGCCACCCGCTTGCGGCCGAAGCGGTCGGAGAGGGCGCCGGCCCACGGGATGACTCCGATCGGCAGGACGATGATCAGCACCGTCAGCCACAGGCTGCTGGACAGCGGGTACTTGAGCACCCCCGAGAGGTGCACCACGAGGTAGACCGAGGCGAGGGCACCGGTCGTCAGCGTGGAGTACGCCAGGCCGATGAGCCGCAGCAGGCTCCCCTTGTGCTCACGGACGACCTCCGTGACCGGCGCCTTCGGCGGGGCCGCCTCCTCGACCATCTGCAGGAACAGCGGCGAGTCCTCCACCTTGAGCCGGTAGATCACGGCGGCCACGAGCAGCGGCGCGGCGAGGAGGAACGGGATGCGCCAGCCCCAGCTGGCCATCTGCTGGGCGGTCGTCAGGGCGCTCACGGTGCCCACGACGGCGGCGGCGCCGGCGAGGCCGATCGCGACGCCGATCGAGGTCGCGGACCCGAACAGGCCCCGTCGCTTCGACGGGGAGGACTCGGTGGACAGCGAGACGGCGCCGCCGACCTCCCCGCCCGCCGAGAGTCCCTGCAGCAGGCGCAGGACGGTCAGCAGGACGGGCGCCGCGACGCCGATGGAGGCGTAGGTCGGGAGGAGTCCGGTCAGCGCCGTCGCGACGCCCATGAGCGCGACCGTCGCGAGGAGCACCGTGCGGCGGCCCTTCCGGTCACCGAGGCGACCGAAGATCAGGCCGCCCACCGGCCGGATCACGTACGCCCCGGCGATCACGCCGAGGGTCGACAGCAGGGCGACGAAGCCCTGGGTGGCCGGGAAGAAGAGCTTCGCGAGGACCACCGCGAGGGACCCGTAGATCGCGAAGTCGTAGTACTCGATGGCGGTGCCGACGGCCGCGGCCGTGCTGGCCCGGCGGGCGACCACCTCCCGGTCGGTCCGGGTGTTCGTCGTCATGTGGCGCTCCTTCGCGCTCCGGCGCCGGGGACCCGTCGTCCTCCGACGGGACGTGACGGTAGACACTGAACTGACATCAGTTCAAGTCCCGATTCCGCCGCCGCCAGGGTTGACATCGAACTGGGTTCGGCTCAAGCTTCGACCTGAACTCAGTTCAACTTGGGAGGCCTGATGGCAGTCGAGGACGACATCCAGTTCGAGCGCGACGGGCACATCGCCCGCGTCTGGTTCAACCGGCCGCACAAGCGCAACTGCATCACGGTGCCGATGCTGCACCGGCTCGACGAGATCATCACCGAGATCGAGTCCGACGACGAGATCCGGGCCGTGGTGGTCCGCGGCCGCGGCAACACCTTCTCCTCGGGCTTCGACCTGGACAGCCTGCAGTCGGACTTCATCGGCTCGAGCACCGCGATGGACGTCGCCGTCGTCTCGGCGAAGGTGTGCGACCGCTTCTACAACATGTCCAAGCCGTCCGTCGCGGTCCTCGAGGGCTACGTGACCGCGGGTGGCTTCGAGGTCATGATCTCGTGCGACTTCGCCATCGCGGACGATGCCGCCCTCATCGGCGACTTCCACATCCGCCGGGCCCTGTTCGGCGGCGCCGGCCCGATCTACCGGCTGCCCCGCATGATCGGCATCCGCAAGACCAAGGAGCTCATGCTCACCGGCAAGCTCCTCACCGGCCAGGAGGCCGCAGCGTTCGACCTCGTCAACGCCAGCGCGCCGGCCGACCAGCTGGACGCGACGGTCGAGGAGTTCGTCTCCCACCTGACGGACAAGAGCCCGTTCCAGATGAAGCTCACGAAGATGGCCGTCGACCGCGGTCTGGACGCCGACATCGCGTCGCTGATGGTCCTCGAGCACCTCGCGGTCGGGGTCACGCTGAACTCCGACGACGCCGCCGAGGGCGTGTCCGCCTTCCTGGAGAAGCGCGACCCGAAGTGGACCGGCCGCTGAGCCGGTCGTGATCGACGCCGACGGCCCGCCCGGGCCGTCGGCGGGTCCGCCCGGGCCGACGACGATCCGGTGGGAAGGAACCCGATGACGCAGGAGACGGTGCCGGCGCGCACCGACGATGCGGACCCCGCCCTCGCGGACCGCGTCCGGACGGCGCTGGGCGCCCCGGACGCCGGGCCGTTGACCGTCCTCGAGGGCGGCCGGTCCGGGCTGACGTACGTCCTGCACGACGGCGGGTCGGGCCACGTGGTGAAGGCCGTCCCCCCGGGGCGGCCGGCGAGGGGCCGCCACGACGTGCTCCGCCAGTCGCACGTGCTCTCCGCGCTCGCCGGGTACGGCCTGCCGGTCCCGGCCGTGACGGCCCGGGAGGAGGACGTCCCCGCCTGGTTCGCGATGGAGCTGGCGGCGGGGGAGGCCGTCGAGCCCGTGCTCGACGTCGCGGCCGGCCTGGCGCCCGACCTGGCGCGCGAGCGCATGACGCGGGCGGCCCGGGTCCTCGGCGCGCTGCACGCCGTGCCGCTCGACCGTCTCGCGGACGGGGTCCGGACGGCGGGTGGCGCCCTGCCCGACCCCGCGACGCCGGGCGACGAGCTCCTCCGCTGGGAGGAGACGATGCACGCGGTCCCGGTCGAACTCCGGCCGGGCTCGGACGAACTCCTCGCCGCTCTGTACGCGACGGTCCCGGAGCCCGTGGCGCCCGTGCTGGTCCACGGCGACTTCCGCCTCGGCAACCTGCTGTGCGCCGGGGTCCAGCCCACCGCCCTCGTGGACTGGGAGATCTGGGGTATCGGGGACCCGCGGGTGGACCTGGGCTGGTTCGGGGTGTTCACGGACGGCACGCTCTTCCCCGGCGTCGGCGGGGTCGTCCCGGGCCTGCCGTCCGAGGACGAGCTGGGCGAGCTCTACCGCGCGGCGGGCGGGACGGTGCCGCAGACGGCGTGGTTCCGCGCGCTGGCCCGCACGAAGATGGCCGCGATCATGGGGCACAACCTGCGTCGCCATCGCGAGGGCCGCCACCACGACCCGGTGCAGGAGCAGCTCCCGCCGACCATCGCGGCCCTCATCGACTCCGCGCGGGGTCTGCTGGAGGGGGCGTCATGACCGTCCCGTCACCCGCCGAGCTGTTCGACCTCACCGGCCGCACCGCCGTCGTCACCGGCGCCTCGTCGGGCCTCGGGGCCCGCTTCGCCGCCGTGCTCGCGGCGGCCGGCGCCACGGTGTGGACCACCGCCCGCCGCAAGGACCGGCTGCACGAGCTCGCCGCCGACCAGCCGTTGTTCCGACCCGTCGCCGCCGACCTCTCGACCGACGACGGGCGGCGCACGGTGATCGACACCGTCCGGGCGGGCTCGGGCACCATCGACCTGCTGATCAACAACGCCGGGGTGGACAGCGGCGCGAAGCCCGCCGACGAGACCTCGGAGCGCTTCGCCGAGGTCCTCGGCACCAACCTCGTGGGCCCGTTCCACCTCGCCCGGATGGCCGCCGAGGCCGCGGGGGAGCAGGGCCTGGCCGTGGTCAACGTCAGCTCGATCCTCGGGCTGGTGTCGGCCGCGCCGCTGGGCGGGGCGAGCTACGCCGCGTCCAAGGCCGGGCTGCTCGGGCTGACCCGCGAGCTGGCCGGCCACTGGGGCCGCCGCGGGGTCCGGGTCAACGCCCTGGCCCCCGGCTGGTTCCGCACCGAGATGAACGACGAGCTGTTCGCCGACGAGCGCTCGGTGCGCTGGATCGGCCGCAACACGATGCTCGGCCGCGCCGGGGAGCCCGCGGAGCTCGACACCGCGCTGCTCTTCCTGTGCTCGCCGGCCAGCAGCTACCTCACCGGACAGATCCTCACCGTCGACGGAGGGTGGACGGCACGATGACCACCGTCAGCGAGACCGAGCTCGACGAGTTCACCGAGCGGGCCCGGGAGTGGCTCGCGGAGACCGTGCCTCCGCGCGGGGACGACGACCGCCGCTCGGTGGCGGTCTTCCACGACCTCCCGTTCGACGAGGAGCGCGCTCTCCTCGATCGCATCCGCGGCTGGCTCCGGACGAGGTTCGACGCCGGGTACGGCGCCCTCTCCTGGCCCGTGGAGCACCACGGCGCCGGGCTGTCCGGGCTGCACGAGGAGGCGTTCGCCGAGGTCGAGCGCGAGTTCTCGACGCCGGGTCAGCACGAGCTGACCTCGGTGTCGACGGCCCTCGTCGCGCCCACCGTGCAGCTGTTCGGCACCCCGGCGCAGACCGAGGCGCTGGTCCGCCCGCTCCTGCGCGGCGACCTCACCGCCTGCCAGCTGTTCTCCGAGCCCGCGGCGGGCTCCGACCTCGCGGGCCTCGCCACGAAGGCCGTCCGCGACGGCGACGACTGGGTCGTCACCGGGCAGAAGGTCTGGAGCTCGGGGGCGCAGTTCGCCGACTGGGGCGAGCTGATCTGCCGGACCGACCCCGACGTGCCCAAGCACCAGGGCCTGACCGCCTTCCTGCTGCGCATGGACACCCCTGGCGTCGACGTCCGGCCGCTGCGCCAGATGTCGGGCGGGACCTCGTTCTGCGAGGTGTTCCTCGACGAGGTCCGCATCCCCGACGCCTGGCGCCTGGGCGAGGTCGGCGGCGGCTGGGGCGTCACGCTCGCGACCCTGGGCTTCGAGCGCGGCCACTCGGGCGCCAACGCCGACCTCGGCGGCGGCTTCGACCAGCTCGTCGAGGACGCCCGGCGCCTCGGGCGGACCGGCGATCCCGAGGTCCGCCGCCTCCTCGCCGCCGTGTACGCCGCGGAGCGGGTCGCGGCAGCCTCCGCGCAGCGCGACCGCGAGGCCCGCCTGGCCGGCGAGGAGAACGGCGCGATCGGGTCGCTGCGCAAGCTCGCGTGGACCGAGCGCCTCTCGCTCGTCTCCCGGGCCGCCGCCGCCGTCCTCGGGACCCGGCTGATCGCCGACGCCGGGGACGGCAGCTTCCGCTGGACCGAGCACGTCCTCGGCGCCCCGGGCTACCGGATCGCCGGCGGGTCGGACGAGGTCCAGCGCACGATCATCGCGGAGCGCCTGCTGGGCCTGCCGCCGGAACCTCGCGCCGACCGCGGGGTGGCCTGGAAGGACATCCCTCGATGACGGACACGGTGAGTACCCCGGTGGCCGACGCCGTCGCGGCGGCCCGCCCGGACCCGCAGCCCCTCGGCGGTCGGACCGCGCTGATCACGGGCGGGTCCCGTGGCCTGGGGCGCGAGATCGCGATCGCGTTCGCGGCGGCGGGCGCGGACGTCGCGATCGCCTCGCGCAAGAAGGAGGCCTGCGTCGAGCTGGCCGGAGAGCTCACGGCGGCCACGGGCCGTCGGGTCACCGCCCACGGCGTCCACGTCGGGCACTGGGACGAGGTCGACGCCCTGCTCGACGAGGTCGAGGCGGAGCTGGGGCCGGTCGACGTCCTGGTGAACAACGCCGGCATCGCCCCGACCTACCCGTCGCTGGACAAGGTCTCCGAGGAACTCTTCGACAAGGTCTTCGCGGTCAACGTCAAGGGCCCGTTCCGGCTCACGGCGCTGGCGGGGGCGCGGATGGTGCAGCGCGGTGGTGGTGTGGTCCTCAACATCTCGTCGATGGGCTCGGGGCGGCCCACGGCGGGCGACCTGCCCTACACCGCGGCGAAGTCGGCGCTCAACACGCTGACCGCCGGGTTCGCGCAGGAGTACGGCCCGGCGGTGCGGGTCAACACGATCCTCGCCGGCCCCTTCGCCACCGACATCAGCCGGTCGTGGGACCCGGACGCGGTGGCACGGATGGCGCAGGACTGGCCGCTGCAGCGCGTGGGGGAGCCCGGCGAGATCGTCGGCGCGGCCCTGCACCTCTGCGGGCCCGGCGCGAGCTACACCACCGGCGCGCTCCTGGCGGTCGACGGCGGACGGCTGGCCGCGCCGTGACCGCGCCCAGGTTCGTCGACCCGTCCCTGCTCAGCGACACCGAGGAGGGGCCCGCCCTGCTCGGCAGCCGGTGCACCGACTGCGGCGCCCACACCTTCCCGCGCCAGGGCGGCTGCCCGCGGTGCACCGGAGCGGGGATGGCGGACGTCGTCCTCTCCCGGACCGGGACGCTCTGGTCCTTCACCACCCAGGGATTCCGGCCGAAGCCGCCCTACACCGGCACCGAGGCCCACGAGCCCTACGCCGTCGGCTACGTCGAGCTGCCCGGACAGCTGCTCGTCGAGACCCGGCTCGTCGAGGCCGACCCGGACCGCCTGGAGATCGGGATGCCCGTCGAGCTCGCCCTGGTGCCCTTCCGGGACGACCCGGACGGCCCCGTGCACACGTTCGCGTTCGTGAGGAGGACGCCATGAGCGGCGTCGCGATCGTCGGGATCGGCATGCACCGGTTCGGGCGCACCGAGGGGGTGTCCGGACGCGCCCAGGCCGTCCACGCCGCCCGCCGGGCGCTCGACGACGCCGGGCTGCGGTTCTCCGACATGCAGTTCGGCTTCGGGGGCTCCCACTCCGCCGGGGACGCGGACACGCTCGTCTCCGAACTCGGGCTCACCGGGTTGCCGTTCATCAACGTCGCGAACGGGTGCGCGACCGGCGGCTCGGCCCTCATCGCCGCGGACGCCGCGATCCGCTCCGGGACGCACGACCTCGGGATCGTCATCGGGTTCGACAAGCACCCGCGCGGCGCCTTCGACACGGATCCGGCCGACCACGGGATCGGGTCCTGGTACGGCGAGACCGGGATGATGGTGACGACCCAGTTCTTCGGGATGAAGATCCAGCGCTACCTGCACGACCACGGGATCAAGCCCGACGTGCTCGCCGAGGTCGCCGCCAAGGCCTTCCGCAACGGCGCCCGGAACCCGATGGCCTGGCGGCGGAAGGAGATGGCCGCCGCGGAGATCGCCGCCGCGCCGATGATCTCCCACCCGCTGACGCAGTACATGTACTGCTCGCCGGCCGAGGGCGCCGTCGCGCTGGTGCTCTGCCGTGCCGAGGACGCCCACCACTACACCGACCGGCCCGTGTTCCTGGCGGCCGCGACGTTCCGCAGCCGCCGCTACGGGTCGTTCGAGGTCTTCTCGCCGTGGCTCGCCCTCGACCGCGCCGAGTCGCCGACCGTCGAGGCCGCCGCGGCGGCGTTCGCGGCGGCCGGGCTCGCGCCGTCGGAGGTCGACGTCGCCCAGATCCAGGACACCGAGTCCGGCGCCGAGCTCATGCACATGGCCGAGACCGGGCTGTGTGCCCACGGCGAGCAGGAGGAGCTGATCCTCTCCGGCGCCACCGCGATCGAGGGCCGGCTGCCGGTCAACACCGACGGCGGGTGCCTGGCCAACGGCGAGCCGATCGGCGCCTCGGGTCTGCGCCAGGTCCACGAGAACGTGCTCCAGCTGCGCGGCGACGCCGGCGAGCACCAGATCCCGGGTGACCCGCAGGTCGGGTTCACCCACGTCTACGGCGCGCCGGGCATCTCCGCCTGCACCGTGCTGACCCGCGAGGAGCGGTCATGAGTTGGGGATTCGAGTCCGAGCCCGAGGTGGCCGCGGAACTGGAGTGGGTCGAGGCGTTCGTCCGCGACGAGATCGAGCCCGTCGACCTCGTCGTCGAGCACGCGTGGAACCCGCGCGACCCGGTGCGCAACGCGCTCATCAGGCCGCTGCAGGAGAAGGTCAAGGAGCGTCGGCTCTGGGCGTGCCACCTCGGCCCGGAGCTGGGCGGGGAGGGGTACGGCCAGCTGCGCCTCGCGCTGCTCAACGAGAAGCTCGGCCGCACCCATTCCGGCCCCGTCGTGTTCGGCTGCCAGGCGCCCGACTCCGGCAACGCCGAGATCCTCGCCCACTACGGCACCGACTTCCTGAAGAAGACCTACCTGGAGCCGCTGATCGCGGGCGACATCGTCTCCAGCTTCTCCATGACCGAGCCGCACGGCGGCTCCGACCCGACCGGGTTCCGCACCACCGCCGTCCTCGACGGCGACGAGTGGGTGATCAACGGCGAGAAGTGGTTCTCCAGCCACGCGCTGTTCGCGGAGTTCCTCATCGTCATGGCCGTCACCGAACCGGACGCTGAGCCGCACCGGTCGATGTCGATGTTCGTCGTCCCGGCGGACACCCCCGGGATCCAGCGGGTGCGGGACACCTCGGTCTGGGGGCACGACGAGCCGGTCGGCACCCACCAGTACCTGCGCTACCACGACGTCCGCATCCCGGCCGAGAACATCCTGGGGGAGCGTGGCGAGGGCTTCGCCGTCGCCCAGACCCGCCTCGGCGGCGGCCGCATCCACCACGCCATGCGCACGGTCGGGCTCGTGACCGCGGCCTTCGAGATGATGAAGCGGCGGGCGGTGTCGCGGACCAGCAGGGGGCGTCGGCTCGCCGAGCAGCAGCTCGTCCAGGCGATGATCGCCGACACCTGGATCGAGCTCACGCAGTTCCGCCTGCTCGTGCTGCAGACGGCGTGGAAGATCGACCGCTACCAGGACTACCGCAAGGTCCGCGCCGACATCGCCGCGGTGAAGGCGGCCATGCCGAAGGTGCTCGCCGACGCCGCCGGGCGCGCCATCCAGATCCACGGCTCGCTCGGCATCTCGAAGGAGTTGCCGTTCGGCAAGTGGGTCCTCGAGTCGTACCACATGGGTCTCGCCGACGGCGCCACCGAGATCCACAAGGTCAACCTCGCCCAGGCCCTGCTGCGCGGGACCGAGCCCGACGACGGGCTCTTCCCGCCCTACATCCTGCCCACCCGCCGCGCGGAGTCCCGGGAGCGCTACGCCGAGGTGCTGGCCGCCGCGGCCGACGACGGGGAGACCCCGTGAGCCTGCGCCTCACCCCCGACGCCGACGCCGAGGACCTGCGCGCGGTCGTCCGGGACTTCCTCGAGCGGCGCACCGAACCGTCCCGCGACCCCGACCCGACCTGGGACCGCAACCTGTGGCGCCGCTTCGCCGCCGAGCTCGGGGTCGCCGCGCTCGACGTGGGCGAGGAGTTCGGCGGCGCCGGCGCGAGCTTCCGCGAGGTCGCCGTGGTCGCCGAGGAGCTCGGCCGTCGGCCGGTGCGGCTGCCCTGGTTCTCCACGGCCGTGCTCGCGGTCGGTGCCCTCACCGCACTGAGCGGCACCGACGACCTCCGTCGTGACCTCCTGACCGACCTCTCGAGCGGGGAACGGACGGCGGCCTTCGCCTGGCGCGAGGACCACGACGGCTGGGATCCGGACCGCCTGACGACGCGTGCCGAGGGCGACGACGACGGCGGGTGGCGCCTGCACGGCGCGAAGCTCCAGGTCGTCGAAGGTGCCACCGCGGACGTGCTGCTCGTGGTCGCCGCGGTCGAGGGCGAGCCGGCGGTGTTCGTCGTCGACGGCGCGGCCGAGGGCCTGGTGCGCTCGCCGCTGCGGGCGCTCGACCCCAATCGGCAGCTCGCCGACGTCCTGCTCGACGGGGTGCCGGCACAGCGGGTGGGGCAGCCCGGCGACGCCCGCGACGTGGTCGCCCGGGTCCTCGAGCGGGGGCGGGCCGCGCTCGCCTGCGAACAGACCGGCGGGGCGGCGGCCGCGCTGGAGCTCTCGGTCGCCTACGCCGCGGACCGGGTCCAGTTCGGCCGCCCGATCGCGACGTTCCAGGCGATCAAACACCGCTGCGCGGACATGGCGGTCCGGGTGGAGGCGGCGCGCTCGGCGTCGTGGTGGGCCGCGGCCGCCCTTGCCGAGGCCTCGTCGGAGGCGCCCACCGCGGTGGCGACGGCCGCGCTGGTCTGCGGCGAGGCCTACGCCTGGGTGGCGGCCGAGACCGTCCAGGTCCACGGCGGGATCGGCTTCACCTGGGAGCACGTGGCCCACCTCCACGTCCGGCGCGCGGCCACCGACGCGGTGCTGCTCGGGGCCGGCCACGACGAGGCGCTGCTCGCGGCGATCGGGTTCCCGAGCGCATGAACCCGGTTCAGGCGCTGACTAGGGTGAGGGCGACCCATCTGCCGAAAGGGCCGCCCATGAGCATCGCCGCACTCACCGAGACCGACGACGGCCCGCGGTCCAAGCGTCCCGCGATCCTGGCCGCGGCCGTGGAGTGCTTCGGGGAGGCCGGGTACGAGGGCACGAAGTGGTCGGCGGTGGCGGACCGGGTCGGGATCGGGCAGACCGCGCTCTACCACTACTTCGAGTCCAAGGCCCACTGCCTGCTCACCGTCATGCGCCTGGGGCTGCGGAACTCCGAGACCGCGTTCCACGCGGCGACGGCCGACGCGCCGACCGCCCTCGCCGGTCTGGGCGCCGCCGTCGGCGCGGCCTACGCGCTCTCCCCGCAGGAGGTCCAGCAGAACCGGATCCTCGTCGCCAACATCGGTCTGCTCGCGACGCCGCGGTCCTCCGAGCGGGAGGAGAAGGAACGCCTCGCGTCCCGCGACCTCGTCGTGCGGGTGGAGCGCAACTGGGTCGAGCTGATCGAGCGCGGCATCGCCGACGGCGAGTTCCCCGACCGCGACCCGGTGATCATGGCGCGCAGCCTGCTGGGGCTGATCACCGGCGTGTGGCGGTGGTACCGCCCGGACGGGGCGCTCGACCTGGACGACATCGCGACCTTCATGGCGGGCTGCGCGGCCCGCATGGTCGCCGCCGAGGAACCCGTGACCGTCGAGGAGGACGGCAGATGATCATCGAGGAGTACTACGGACGGCTCGACGGGGCGGACCCGCTGAGCGGGCTCGACCTGGTCGCCCCGGACGTCGAGTTCCTCATCGCGATCCCCGGGCGGGACGTCCGCGGCTCCGGCCGGGCCGACCTGGAGGCGTACGTGGTGGGTCGTCCGCCCGTGGGGCGTCGCCACCACGTCCGCCGGCGCGCCGTCGACGGCGACCTCGAGATGGTGCACGGCATCGTCACCGAGGCGGACGGCCGCGGGACCGGGTCGTTCACCGCGACCGCCCTCGTCACCGACGGGCTCGTCCGGCGCTACCAGGCGTTCTTCCGCCCCGACTTCGGCATGTTCGACCTGCCCGTGGGCGGCTGAGGTGGACGCCGACGAGGTCCTCACGACGACCCGGGCGGTCCGGCGCCGCCTCGACCCCACCCGCCCCGTCCCGCTGGACGTGATCCGGGAGTGCGTCGAGGTGGCGCTGCAGGCCCCGGCCGGGTCCAACCTGCCGCGGACCCGCTTCGTCGTCGTCCGGGACCCCGCGTTGCGGGCCGGGCTGGCGGACCTCTACACCGCGGTCTACGAGGGGACCTATCGCGGGTCCGAGGGCTACATCGGCCGGGTGGCCACCGAGGACGCCGGAGCGGCCCGCACGCAGGAGCGCACGACGCGCTCGGCCGACGCGCTCGCGACCGCCCTGCACGAGGTCGACACGATCCTCATCGCCTGCCTGGAGGGCGCACGGCTCGACGGCGCCTCCGCGATGGCGAGCGCGTCGCTGCTCGGCGGCGTGCTGCCGGCGACGTGGAGCTTCATGCTCGCCGCCCGGGCCCGCGGCCTGGGCACCTGCTGGACGACGATGCACCTCGCCCGCGAGCGCGAGGCGGCCGAGCTGCTCGGCATCCCGTACGACCGGGTCCAGCAGGTCTGTCTGACGCCGGTGGCCTACACGGTGGGGGAGCGGTTCGGCCGCGCCCGCCGACCCGCCGTCGACGACGTCCTGCACGTGGACGGGTGGGACGAGAGCCTCCCGTCCGCCCCGGACGTCCGCGGCCTCGCGGCCCGCTGAGGGGCCGGTCGGGCCGGTCCACCGGCGACGACGGCCGCGGTCCGCCGTCGCCTGGGTCTCACGTGTGGAGGCGGTCGAGCAGGGCGGCCAGGTCGTCCGGCGCGCTGATCATGGGCAGGTGGCCGGTGTCCATCCACTCCACGTCGGCGCCGGTGAGCGCCACCGAACGCTCCTGCAGGTCGGGGGTGTAGCAGTGGTCCGCGGCCAGGCGGACGTAGGTGCGCGGGACGTCGAGGCGGTAGCCGGACAGGTCCACGACCTCCGAGAGCAGCGCCGCGGAGTCGTCCACCATCCGGTCGAGGGCGGACGCCGCCGTCGCGTCGTCCATGTCGTTGCAGAGCATGGCGTGGGCCGCCTCGCGTCCCTGGCTGTAGACCCCGCCGGCGAGCGACGCCTCGACGGCCTCCCGGACACCGGGGTCGATCTGGTCGAGCACGCGGGTGCCGTCCGGCGGGACGACGGCGGAGAGCAGGACGACGCGGCGGAGACGGTCACCGAGCGGTCCCATCACCCGCGGCACCGTGACGCCGGCGAAGGAGTGTCCGACGAGGACGACGTCGTCGAGCCCCCGGGCGTCGACGTCGGCGAGCACGGCGTCGGCGCAGTCCTGCAGGGTGACCTTCCGGACGTCGACGTCGGCCCGGCTCCCGCGGCCCGGCAGATCGACCGCGAGGGCCTCGTGCGTCAGTCGGGGGACGAGCTCGTCCCAGCAGGCCGCGCCGTAGCCGGCGCCGTGGATGAGGACGAAGGACATGGGGTGCTCCGGTCGGTCGGGAGGTCGAGGCGGCATCGCCTCGCCAGAAATTAACTGAAGTCAGTTCAGGAGTCCACGGCGGAATGCTTGCCGGGGCGGCAACGGCCTGCCTAGGGTGGAGGTGGGCAAACTGAACTCAACTCGGGTGAGGCTCGAGTGGATCCGTCAGAGGGGACGGTCGTCCGTGGAGAACGACGAGGGATCAGCCGCCATCGCGGCACCCTTCCTGCGCCGCTGGTTTGCGAGCCTCGACGGGGAGTCGCCCGACGACATCCTCGGGATGATCGCGCCCGACTTCCGCTTCTCGATCGTGTTCGGGACCGGTGGCGGCGCCGCCCAGGACTTCGCGGGCGGACGCGACGCGATGGTGGGCTACCTCGCCCAGCGCGAGAAGGGCGCCCTGACCCACCACGTGCTGTCCGCCTCGACGGTGGACGCCGACGAACTCGTGCTCGGCCAGGCCCGCCGCGGGGGCGCCTTCGAGTCCACGTTCGTCGCCGCGGCCCGCCTCGCCGCCGACGGGCGCGTCACCGATCTCATGATCGGCCGCTCGCCCGAGCTCGACGTCGACGCCCACTGACACCCCGCCCTCGCGACAGGAGACCACCGTGTTCAACCTCGTCCTGCTGGCCGCGCGCCCGCCGGAGTGGACCCACGAGCAGTTCATCGACTGGTGGCGCGGCGAGCACGCGGAGATGACCTACCCGTTGCCCGGCCTGCGGGCCTGGCGTCACACCGCCGTGTCCAGCGCCCTCGAGCCCCGCTCGGAGGGCTGGGACGGGGTCTCGATCCTGAGCTTCGACGACGAGGAGTCCGCCCGTGCGGCCCTGGCCAGCGAGGAGTGGGCCGCGGCCGTGCGGCACGTCGGGTCGATGAAGGGTCGGCGCATCGCCCTGCTCGGCGACGAGGTCGAGATGCTCGGGGCGACCCGGTGAGGGAGCTCCACGCCGATCTGGTGCGCCGGGCGGCCGCCGCGCCCGACGACGTCGTGGCGATAGACGCCGACGGGGCCCACCGGGTCGCGGACGTCCTGGCGCGGGCGGACGACCTGGCTGCGACGGTCGAGGCCCGGACCGGTCCCCGGCCGACCGTGATGGTGCAGGCGGACAACTCGTGGCGGACCCTCGTCGCCGCGCTCGCCGTCGGCCGGCTCGACGGCACCCTGGCGCTGCTCAGCCGGCACACGACCGCCCAGGAGTTCACGGCCGCCTGCGAGGACGTCGACCCGGACGCCGTCGTCCTCGCACCCGCGGTGGCCGCGGAGATCGCCCCGGGCGAGGCGGACGCGGAGGTCCTCGACGGCTGGCGCCTCACCGCCCGCACGGCCCGGGGCGGCGGGCGCTGGCGCGGCGGCGCCGTCATCGGCCTGACCTCGGGATCCACGGGCCGGGCGAAGGGCGTGGTCCAATCGGAGGCCGCGCTGCGGTACGCGGGGCGGGCCACCATCGACGCCGTCGGGCTCCGTCCCGGCGACACCGTGGCCGCGCTCGTGCCCTTGTCCTCGGCCGCGGCGGTGTGCTTCGGGCTCTACCTGCCGCTCCTGCTCGGGGGTCGCGTCCTGCTGCTCGACCGCTGGGACCCCGCGGCCGCCGTCGACCTCATGGCCTCCCACGACACGCGCTGGACGATGTGCGTGCCGACCATGGCGCTGCAGATGGGTTCCGCGGCACGGCGCGGCGGCGAGCTCGCCGCCATGACCGCCATGACCATCGGCGGCGGACCGATGGACGCCGGCGCGCTCGGGCGGGCGGAGGAGCGGCTCGGCACACGGTTCCTGCGGGTCTTCGGGATGTCGGAGTGCCTCGGCCACACGACCTCGCGGCCCGACGACGACCCGGTGACGCGACTCGGGACCGACGGCATGCCCTTCCCCGGCACCGAGCTGCGCGCCGTCGACGAGGACGGAACGACGCTGCCCGCCGGGACGACGGGTCGGGCCCAGGTCCGCGGCCCGTCGCTCTTCGTCGGGTACGCGCGGGACGGCGAGGTGGTCCCGCCGGCGCTCACCGCGGACGGCTTCCTGCCGACGGGGGACCTCGCCGCGGTCGCCCCCGACGGGACGGTGTCGATCCGCGGGCGCGAGAAGGACATCATCATCCGCGGCGGGCGCAACATCGACGTCACCGAGGTGGAGTCCGCGGTCGCGCGGCACCCGCACGTCGACCAGGTCTGCGTGGTCCCGGTGCCCGACGAGGTCCTCGGCGAGCGGGTCGCGGTCCTGCTCGTCACCGCCCGCGACGACCTCGACCTCCCCGAGCTGCAGCGCCACCTCGCCGACCTCGGACTGACCAAGGGCAAGTGGCCGGAGTACGTGTTCCGGGTCGAGGGCCTCCCGCAGAACCGGGTCGGGAAGCTCTCCCGGTCCGACGCCGCGAAGCTCGCCGACCAGCTGCGCGCGGTCCGGGCCTGACGACGGTGATCACCGGACGCTTCGGGGGACGGGTGGCGGTGGTGACCGGCGCGGGTTCCGGGCTGGGCCGGGCCGCGGCCCGCCGGTTGGCCGACGAGGGGGCCGAGGTCCTGCTGCTGGACCGCGATGCGGTGGCGGCGCACGACGCCGCCGCGGAGCTGCCCGGCGCCACCGCCTACGAGCTCGACGTCACCGACGCCCGGGCCGTCAGCACGACCTTCGACCACCTCGCCGCGCGGCACGGGACGCTCGACGCGCTGGTCAACAACGCCGGGGTGGTGGGTGAGCAGCTGCCGATCCACCTCACCCCGGACGCGACGTGGACTGCCGTGATGCGGGTCAACGCCGACGGCGCCTTCTTCGTCCTCCGGGCGGCCCTGGGGGTGATGGTCGCCGCGGGGCGCGGTGCCGTGGTGAACATGTCGTCCTCCTCCGGGCTGTCCGGCAAGCCGAACCTGGCGCCCTACGGCTTCTCCAAGGCCGGCATCGTCGGGCTGACCCGGACGGCGGCGGTCGAGTACGCCGCCCACGGCATCCGGGTCAACGCCGTGGCCCCGAGCGCCGTCCGCACCCCGCTGGTGGAGGCCCACATCCGGGCGGCGCCCGACCCAGCGGCGATGGAACAGCGGATGGAATCCCAGTCACCCCTGCCCGGCATGGGCACGCCCGAGGACGTCGCCGCCGTCATCGCGTTCCTGCTCTCCGACGACGCCGCCCGGATCACCGGCCTCACGGTGCCCGTCGACGGCGGCTACCACGCGACCTGACGAGGGAGTCCCATGAACGTCCGCACCCACGACACCACCGCGACGGACGTGGTCGCCTCCCCGCACGACGACCTGGTCCCGCGCGATCCGGACGCCCGGCGGACGTGGTGCACCGCCCTCGGGACGGCGGCCGTCGTGTACGGCACGCCCGCCGCCCTGCAGTACGCGCAGTTCTCGGAGCAGATCCTCGCCCCCGGCGCGCCGGGGCGCCTGGCGGAGTTCGTCCACGAGCGGACCCCGGCGGGCCCGGAGTTCCGGGGGTTCCGCGCCCCGAACGTCGACACCCTGTACTCGAACGCCTGGCTGGACCTGCGGGGTGGGCCCGCAGAGCTCCGACTGCCGGAGGTCGACGACCGCTACCTCACCGTGCAGGTGCTCGACGCCCACAGCAACGCCACCAACCTCAACTCGCGGACGCACCCGGGCGTCTCCCGCTTCTGGTTGGTGTCCACGCGGTGGGACGGTGAGGTCCCGGCGGACGCGGCGGTGGTGCGGGTGGGCACCGACCTCGCGTGGCTGCTGCTGCGGATCCAGGTCCTCGACGACGACGTCGCCGCCGTGCACCGGCTCCAGGACGCGGTCCGGCTGAGCGCTCCGCCCGTGGTGGACGACCTCGGTCCGGCGGTCGACCCCGAGGCCGTCGAGACGGACTGGCGGGTGTTCTACCGGGCCCTCGACGCCGCGTTGCGGCTCGGTGGCGTACCCGAGTCGGAGTGGGCCCACGTCCGGCCGTTCGCGGCGCTCGGCCTGCTCGGACCCGGGCCGTGGGACCCGGCGGCGCTCGACGAGGCGACGGCGGACGCGCTCGCGGACTCGTTCGCCGCGGCCCAGGCCGTCCTGCGGGCGAGCCGGCCGCAGCTCGGGGAGTCGACGGGGACGGGGTGGACCCGGGTCCGCGACAAGGGCGCGCACGGGCACAACTTCCTGGCCCGCGCGGTGATGAACCACGTCGGCCTCGAGGCCAACCTGACCGCCGAGAACACCTCGTTCAACACCCACGTCGACGCGACCGGCGACCGGCTCCGCGGGCGGCGCGGTCCCTACCGCCTGGCCTTCGACACCCCGCCGCCCGCGGACGCGTTCTGGAGCCTGACGCTCGACCACGTCGAGACCGGGCGGCTGTACGCCAACGTCCTCGACCGCTACGGCCTGGGGAGCGCGTCGCTCGGGACGAGCGGGCCGGTCGCGATGACCATCGCCCACGAGGACCCGGGGGAGGGGCCGTGGCTGCCCTGCCCGGAAGGCGACTTCTACCTGATCCTGCGCCTCTACGCGCCGGGCGCCGCCGCGCGCGACGGCAGGTGGCTCCCCACGCCGGTCACCCCGTGCCGACGACGGGCGGATCCGTCCAAGGCGGACCGACCCGGCGTCGGGAAGGCTCCCTCCCTATGACGAGCCCCGTGCGCAGGATCATCGCCGACGTCGCGATGGCCGACCCGACCGCCGACCGCGCGTTCTGGACCGAGCTGCTCGGCCTGGACACGCCCATGGACCAGGGCTGGGTGGTGAACCACAGCGCGACCGGGATCGCGCAGGTACCGCAGGTCCAGCTGCTCACCCACGACGCGAGCGCCCCCGTCGACCCGGTGCTCTCGGTCGCCGTGGAGCCCGCGGAGCACGAGCCGTTGTACCGGCGCATGGTCGACGCCGGGCTGGAGATCGTGCACCCGATGACCACCGAGCCGTGGGGCGTGCGGCGGTTCTTCGTGCGGACCCCGGGAGGTGTCGTGGTGAACATCCTGGAGCACCACGAGGCGTGATCTAGTGGGGCCCGTGCGGACACTGATCACCGGGGCGTCGAGCGGGCTGGGCGAGGGCATGGCGCGGGAGTTCGCGGCCCGGGGCCACGAGCTGGCGCTCGTCGCGCGGCGCACCGACCGACTCGAGGCGCTCGCGGCGGAGCTGGCGGCGCGGCCCGGCTCCGCGCAGGTGGTGACGGCGCAGCTCGACGTCACAGACGACGAGGCCGTGGCGCGGGTGGTCCCCGAGGTCGCGGGCAAGCTCGGGGGCCTGGACCGGATGATCGTGAACGCCGGGATCGGGGACGGCCGGAAGGTCGGCTCGGGGAGGCCCGAGGCGAACCTGCGGACCGCCCGGACCAACTTCGTCGCGGCCATCGCCCAGGCCGAGGCCGCGATGGAGATCTTCCGCGCGCAGGGTTCCGGGCACCTCGTGCTCGTCACCTCGGTCGCGGCCGACCGGGGGCTGCGCGGCGCCCAGACCGTGTACGCGGCCGCGAAGGCCGGCCTGTCGACCTTCGCCGAGGGGCTGCGCTCCGACGTGCACGGCACCGGCATCGCCGTCACCGAGCTCGCGCCCGGCTACATCCGCACCGACCTCAACGAGGGCATGTCGATGCCGTTCGGGGTCGACACGTCCACCGGGGTGCGGGCCATGGTCGACGCGATCGAGCGCCGTCCCGGCCACGCCTACGCGCCGCGCTGGCCGTGGTCGCTGCTCGGCCCCGCGCTGCGCGTGATGCCGATGCCACTGGTCCGCGCCCTGACCTGACCTGACCTGACGTGGCTATTCGACCAGCGCCTGCGTCCCGAGGACGACGGCGAGCTCGAGGCGCTCGGCGTCGGGCGTCCCCGGCGCCGCGGTGTACACCATGATCCGGACGTCGTCGGTGGCGACGACGAGGGTGTCGCAGTCGAGGGTGATCGGGCCGATCGTCGGGTGCTCGATCGTCTTGTGCTTCGACGCCTCCGCCATCGGGTCCGGCAGGTCGGCGTCCCACAGCTCGGCGAATCGCGGGCTCCGGGAGGCGAGCTGGTCGACCAGGTGGCGCAGCGACCGGTCGTCGGGATAGCGGCTGGCCGTCAACCGCAGGGTGGCGACCGTCGTCTCCTCGAAGACCGTCGCGCTCTCCGGGGTGTACGCGACCCTCCCGCCGGGGCCGACGAAGTGGCGCCACAGGACGTTGCGCTCGCATCCCTGCCAGCGCGTCGTGTCGCCCATCAGCGCGTCGTAGGGCGCGTTGGCGACGAGCAGCGTCAGCGAGGCATCGAACACCGCGACGGGCGTGTGGCCGAGCCGGTCGAGCAGCCGCTGGACGCTCGGGGTGATCCGCGTCGGGACGACGTCGCGCCCCGGGGCGGCGTGCCCGGCGAGGCCGAACAGCAGGTCGCGCTCGGCGTCGGACACCCGCAGCGCCCGGGCGAGCGCCTCCACGACCTGCGCCGACGGCGAGGTGGCCCGGCCCTGTTCAAGTCGGGTGAGGTAGTCGGCGGAGATGCCGGCGATCCCGGCGAGCTCCTCGCGCCGCAGCCCTGCCGCGCGCCGTCGCTGCCCCGCGGGCAGCCCGGCCGCCGCGGGCTCGAGCCGGTCACGCCAGCGGCGCACCGTGCGCCCGAACTCCGAGGTCATGATCGCAGTGTGCGCCGGGAGGCCGCGCCTGTCCTGGCCCCCGCGGTCCCACCACCGATTCCGGGTGGACGACGGCGCCTAAGCTGGACGGGTGCTCAAGGAGAGGCTCCGCAGCGACCTGACCACCGCCATGAAGGCCCGCGACGAGGTCCGGGTCTCGACACTGCGCATGGCGTTGACCGCCGTCACGAACGCCGAGACCGCGGGCACCGAGCACCACGACCTCTCCGACGAGGAGGTCCTCGGGGTGCTCACCAAGGAGACGAAGAAGCGCCGCGAGTCCGCCGAGGCGTTCGACGGTGCCGGGCGCGCCGAGCTGGCCGACCGGGAGCGCGCCGAGGAGCAGGTCCTCGCCGAGTACCTGCCCCAGCCACTGACCGACGCCGAACTCACCGAGCTGGTCGCCGCCGCGATCGCCGAGACCGGCGCGGAAGGGCCCAGGCAGATGGGCCAGGTCATGAAGGTCGTGCAGCCGCAGGTGGGTTCGCGGGCCGACGGCCGACGCGTCTCGACCGAGGTGAAGCGCCAGCTCTCGTCCTGACGGCGGGTCGGCCGCGGCGCCGGCACCGGACCCGGGACGGGCGCACCGTCAGGTGACCGCCTGGACGAACAGCACGACCGCGAGGACCAGCCCGGCGACCGCGATGCCCACCCGCAGCACCTGCGGCGGCAGGCGACGTGCGATCGCCGGGCCCGCGTAGTTGCCGGCGAGCAGGCCGACCAGCAACGGCAGGGCCGCGCTCCACACCACCGTGCCGAACACGATGAAACCGACCGCCGCGACGGCGTTCGACGCGCCGAGGAGCACGTTCTTCACGGCGTTGACCCGTACGAGCGTGTCGGCGAGCAGGTGGGACAGCAGGGCGAGCATGAGCACACCCGCGGCGGCCCCGAAGTAGCCGGAGTAGACGCCGATGGCGATCGCGCCGGCCACCGTCGCGGCGTTCGGCCGGCCGTCCCGGCGTCCCTCCGCGGCCGCCGCCGCCCGCGGCGGACGCAGCAGGACGAGCGAGGCGAACGCGACCAGGAACGGCACGATGAGCGCGAAGGTGTCCGAGGGCGTGACGAGCACCAGCGCACCGCCCACGATCCCGCCGAGCACGGTCAGCGGGATCAGCCGCAGCACCCGCTCGCGCTGCCCGCGCAGCTCCCGCCGGGACGACGTGATCGACGCGGAGCTCGAGATCGCCAGCGCGATCGTGTTGGTCTGGTTCGCGACGACGGGTGGCAGGCCCGTCGCCAGCAGCGCCGGGTAGGAGAACAGGGACGCGAGCCCGGCCATCGACCCCGACAGCCCCGCCGCCACGCCCGCGAGCACGAGCAGCAGCGTCGTCGTCACGGCTGTGATCAGATCACGGGATGGCAGACGTGAGGGCGGTCGAGGTGACCGGGACGATCCGGCTCGGCCAGTTCCTCAAGCTCGCGGGCCTCGTGGAGCACGGGGCGGACGCGAAGGACGTCGTGGCGTCGGGTGACGTGACCGTCAACGGGCGGGCCGAGATGCGCCGCGGCCGCCAGCTCGCCGACGGTGACGTCGTGGCGTTCGGTGGGGAACGGGCCCGGGTCGTGGCACCGGAGCGGCCCTGATCTTTTGCGTATGCAACGAAACCCGGAGGTGCCGTCCCGGCGAACCGGGTGGAACGACGACGACCCCCGGGTTCCGCCGAGATGAGCCCTACCGAGAGGTCGAAGGTAGGGCCGACACCAGCTTAGGGCCCCTCCGACCGGACGGGTGACGGAGACGCTCAGGGACCACCGGAACGGCCGAATCCCGCCCGGATCGGAGCGGTCCGACGACGGTCCGTCAGCGGTCGGTGAGCGCTCGGAAAGCGGTCCGATCGCGGTCCCGGGCCCGGTTCCGCGACCTCCCGCCCGGTCGTCCCGTCGGGTCACGGGTGGACGAATCTCCTACTCCGTCCGCGACGTCCGATGTCACGAGATCGTCACGTCAGGGACCGAGCGTCACATCGTGCCCGACCGAGATGTGCCGTAGCGTGACGTGCCTGTCCGGATCGGCCGCTTCGATACGGAGCGCACGGAGAGCGGGTGCGGAGCGTGACCGAGGAGCGCGGGGGAGAGGCGCGGCACGGTCGACTCCGGCGACGGCAGACGGTCGGGCGCACCGGAGCCCGGTTCCCCCGCACGGTCGAACCACCCGTCGAGCCGGCCGAGCAGGTGCTCGAGGCGGTCGAGGTGCCCCTCATCGGTACCGATCCGCCGTCGGGACCAGTCGTCGGTCGCACGGGGGCCCGCTTCCCCCGGACGGTCGCGCAGGCGGCCGGCGGGCCGGACCCCGCACCGCCGGTCGAGGTGGCCACTGGGAGCGACCCGCCGTCGGGAACGATGGTCGGTCGGACGGGGGCCCGCTTCGGGTCCCGCGCGCGCCAGATCCGCCGCGCCCTCGAGCAGCAGGCCGCCGAGGACGCGGTGGTCCCGGTCCAGGCGGTGCCGCTGCGGGAGAAGGAGCGGTACGACCCGGTCCACCCGTGCCCCGACGAGTCGCCCACCGCACCGCTGCACCTCGCCGAACTGAAGAACCGGGCGGAGGGGTACGAGTCCCGGGTGTCGGTCCGCCCCTACGTACGCACCCGCGGCCGGACGAGGGCGCGTCCCGACCTGCGGGTCGAGACCCTGATCTCACTGCCCCGCCCGCGGCCGCCGCTGGAGGACCCGGAGCACGTCGTCATCGGCGACCTCTGCGACGCGGCGCCCCGCTCGGTCGCCGAGGTCGCCGCCCTGATGCGGGTCCCGCTCGGCGTCGCCCGCGTGCTCATCGGCGACATGGCCGACGACGGGTCGGTGCGGATCCACCCGACCGCCGCCGCAGGACCGCAGCACGGTCCCGACCGCGAGATGATGGCGCGCGTGCTGCGGGGGCTGCACGGGCTGTAGGGATGCCGGGCCGCCTTGACCGGCGGGTACGGCGCCGGGGCGGTCGGCGATCCGGTCGTGCTGGACGTCCCGGTCTGACGCAGGATGAGGTCATGACGGCGGTGGCGGACAAGCGGTTGACCGGATACGCCCACGGCGGCGGGTGCGCCTGCAAGATCCCGCCCGGGGAGCTGGAGTCCTTCGTCCGCACGCTCGCCCCGGCGCCGACGGCCCAGCGGGTCGGGGAGCTCGTCGTCGGGCTGGAGGACGGCGACGACGCGGCCGCGGTGACGATCCGCGACGGCCTCGCCCTGATCGCGACCACCGACTTCTTCACCCCCGTCGTCGACGACCCCTACGACTGGGGCCGCATCGCCGCCGCGAACGCGCTCTCGGACGTCTACGCGATGGGCGGCCGACCCGTCGTCGCGCTCAACCTGCTCTGCTGGCCCCGGGACGTGCTGCCCTACGAGATGGCCGCCGAGGTGCTGCGCGGCGGGCTCGCGGTGGCCGACGAGGCCGGCTGTCACGTCGCGGGCGGCCACTCGGTGGACGACCCGGAACCCAAGTACGGCATGGCCGTCACCGGCACCGCCGACCCCGCGAAGCTCATCCGCAACGACGCCGGGCGCGCCGGCCTGCCGCTGACGCTGACCAAGCCGCTGGGCCTCGGCGTCCTGAACAACCGGCACAAGGTCACTGGCGAGGTGCACGCGGGCGCGGTCGAGACGATGACGACGCTGAACGCCGCCGCCTCCCGCGCGGCCGTCGAGGCGGGCATCGTCGCCGGGACCGACGTCACCGGCTTCGGCCTGCTCGGCCACGCCTTCAAACTGGCCCGGGCCTCCGGGGTCACCGCCGTGATCGACGCCGCCGCCGTGCCCTACCTCGACGGCGCCCGCGAGGCGGTCCGGGAGGGCTTCGTGCCCGGCGGGTCCCGGCGCAACCTGGACTGGGTCGCGCCGGAGTCCGACCTCGACGGGGCCACCGAGGAGGACCGCATCCTCCTCGCCGACGCGCAGACCTCGGGCGGACTGCTCCTCGTCGGGGAGCTCCCCGGGCACCCGGTGATCGGCGAGCTCGTTCCCGACGACGGGGTGAGGCTTCGCCTCATGTGAGCACTTTCCGTGGCCATCACGACGGAAAGTGCTCACATGGGCTGCGCCCACAGGTCCTGCGCGGCGTCCCGGACGTCGTCGACCGGCACGTCGTGGGTCGCCGACGCGTGGTGGCCGCACCAGCCCTCGAGCACCCGGCGCCCGCACACCGCGCAGCCGCCGTGCCAGGACACGAGCACCCGGTGCCACACCCGGGTCAGCGGGGCGACGTCGGCGAGGTTGGCGTAGGTGAACACCGCGACGGTCGGGGTGCCGACCGCGCCGGCCACGTGGCGGGGGCCGGAGTCGTTGCCGATCATCAGCCGGGCGCGGGCGAGCAGGCCGACGAGCCCCGGCAGGGTCAGGCCACCCACCACCGTCTCCGGCTCGCGACCCGCCACGGCCGCGTAGCCGCGCGCCACCTCGGCGACCCGGTCGCCCTCGGATCCGCCGCCGACCACCACGACCCGCGCGCCCTCGAGCGACGCGGCGACCGCCCCGAGGCGGTCCTCCGGGTAGCAGCGGCGGGCGTCGGTGGCGCCGGGGTGCACGACGACGAGCGGCGCGTCGGTCTCGGCGACCACCTCCCGGGAGGCCGCGAGGTCGGCGTCGGTCACCGTGAGGCGCGGCTCGATCCGCGGGGTGAGCGCCCCGACGGTCGCCGCGAGCTCGTTCCACCGCAGCGTGTCGTGCTGGTAGGGCGTGTAGGGCACCCAGCGGTCGGGACGCGGCGCACCGGGCGCGGCCGTCCCCGCCGTCACGCGGGCGCCGAGGCGGGCGAGCAACGGGTTGGAGTTCCCACCGCCGCCGTGCATCTGGATCGCGAGGTCGTACCCGTACGCGCGCTGCCCGGCGGCCCAGGCCTCGACGACGTCCGCGGGGGCGTCCGGGCCCGGACCGACCCGCACCCCGGGCACCGGCGGGACGAACACGACCCGGTCGACGGGGGAGGGGCGCCCCGCGAGCAGCGCCTCGTGGTGCGGCTGGCCGAGCAGCGTGATCTCGGCGTCCGGGTACGCCGCGCGCACCGCCGACAGCGCGGGCTCGGAGACCACGAGATCGCCCAGCCCGTTCGCCCGCAGGATCGCGAGTCGGCGGACGTCCGGCACGAGCGGAGCCGGATCGGCGGGCACGCCGAGGGCGGGAGCCCCGACGGCAGGGGTGGTCACCACGGCAGTCACGAGCCCGTGGTGCCCGAATCGACGCGCGTGCCACCTCCCCGGACGGCCGGTGGCACACCGGGCGCGCCGAGCGGGTGTGGCCGGGCCACACCGACCCTCGCGCGCGTGGTGTGGACCTCACCTACCGCGGGTGGCGCGGGCCACCTACCGTCGGGTCCGTGAGCACCCCAGGAGAAGACCGGGCCGCCGTCGTCACCGGGTCGGCCAGCGGGATCGGCCGCGCCGTCGTCGAGCGCCTCGTCTCCGACGGCTGGCAGGTCCTCGGCGTCGACCTCGAGGCCGCCGACGACCTCAAGGGCGCGGAGACCCTCGGCGCCGACCTGACCACCCGCGAGGGCAACCGCGCGGCCGTCGACGCCGCCCTCGAGGCGTTCGGCCGGATCGACCTCGTCGTGCCCAACGCCGGGTTCCAGCACGTCTCCCCGGTCGCGGAATTCCCCGAGGACCGCTGGGACGCCCTGCTGCAGATCCTGCTGACGAGCCCGTTCCTGCTCGCCAAGTACGCGTGGCCGGCGCTCGTCGAGGCCCCGCGCGGCGGCCGCTTCATCCCGATCGCCTCGGCGCACGCCCTCGCCGCGAGCCCGTTCAAGGCCGGGTACGTCAGCGCGAAGCACGGCGTGATGGGCCTGGTGAAGACCCTCGCGCTGGAGGGGGCGCCCCACAACGTCACGGCGGCCGCGGTCTGCCCGGCCTACGTGCGGACGCCGCTGGTCGAGAAGCAGATCGCCGACCAGGCGAAGGCGCACGGCATCAGCGAGGACCGGGTCATCGAGGAGGTCATCCTCACCCCGCACGCCGTGAAGCGGCTGATCGAGCCCAGCGAGGTCGCCGACGTGGTCGCCTTCCTCACCACCCCGGCCGGGTCCACGTTCACCGGCGTGCCGGTCACGATGGACATGGGGTGGACCGCGCGCTGAGCCCGGCCGCCCGCGAGCTGGGAGACTCCGGCCGTGACCATCCGGGAGATCGCGTCCGAGCGGTGGCTGACGGTCCCGAACCTGCTGTCGGCGGTCCGGCTCGCCGGGGTGCCGGTCTTCCTGTGGCTGCTGCTCGGGCCGCAGGCCGACGGGTGGGCACTGGTCGTGCTGGTGATCTCCGGGATCACCGACTGGCTCGACGGCAAGCTCGCCCGCTGGCTGGACCAGTACTCCAAGCTGGGGGAGGCCCTCGACCCGCTGGCCGACCGGCTCTACGTCCTCGCGGCACTCGTCGCCTTCGTGGTCCGCGACATCGTGCCGTGGTGGGTGGTGGTGCTGATCGTCGGCCGCGACGTCGTGGTCTCCGCCGCCCTGCCGTTGCTGCGCCGCAAGGGCTACCTCGCGTTCCCGGTGCTCTACGTCGGCAAGGCGGCGACGCTGTGCCTGCTGTACGCCTTCCCGCTGCTGCTGCTCGCCCAGATGGACTGGCCGGGGGCCGACCTCGCGCGGCCCGTCGCGTACGCGTTCACGGCCTGGGGGATCGCGCTGCACCTCTGGTCGGGGGCGCTCTACGTGGTCCAGCTGGCCCGCACCCCCGCACGCTAGGCTCCCCCGGCCCGTTCACCCGAACACAGCAGGAGGAGTCGTCGTGGTCCCCGAGGGTCTGCAGTACACGGTGGAGCACGAGTGGATCGCCTCGGCCGGTGACGACGACGTGGTGCGCGTCGGCATCACCGACTTCGCCCAGGAGCAGCTCGGCGACGTCGTGTTCGTCCAGCTCCCGACCGTCGGCGACACCGTCACCGCCGGCGACTCGATCGCCGAGGTCGAGTCGACGAAGTCGGTCTCGGAGATCTACGCCCCGCTGGCGGGTGAGATCACCGCGGTGAACTCCGACCTCGGCGACACCCCGGAGCAGGTCAACTCCGACCCGTACGGCTCCGGATGGATGTTCGAGCTGCGCCTCTCGGACGCGGGCGAGCGGTCCGAGCTCCTGGACGCGGAGGCGTACCAGGCCGTCGTCGACGGGGCCTGAATTCCACCCGACGGTGCGCGACCGATCCGGTCACGGCGCGTTGTCATCAGTGGGGCACATCGAAGCGGGACCGACCCACGGCGTGATGGTGACGCACGGTACCGTGACGGCGGCCTCCTCCCCGTGGTCCCGACCGGGCGCCGCGGGGGTGGCCCGCCCGGGTGACGCACCCGGACGAGGGTCCCCCGGGACCGGCGCGCCCAGCGGCACGCGAGGATCGACCGAACAGACGACATCGACGTGATCGACGGAGGAGCACGGTGAGCCAAGGTCCGGGCGCGGTCCCCCCCGAGCGTCAGGGTGAGACGACGTCGGTCTTCCGGGCCGACTTCCTCGCCGAGACCGGCGAGGAGTCCCGCGGTGGCGTCTCCGGCGTCGACTCCCTGCCCGCCGGGTCGGCCCTGCTGGTCGTCAAGCGTGGCCCCAACGCCGGCTCGCGCTTCCTGCTGGACCGCGACACCACGAGCGCCGGCCGGCACCCCGACAGCGACATCTTCCTCGACGACGTCACGGTCTCCCGGCGCCACGCGGAGTTCCGCCGCGACGGCGCGGAGTTCGTGGTCGTCGACGTGGGCAGCCTCAACGGCACCTACGTCAACCGCGAGCCGGTCGACACCGCGGTGCTCGCCAACGGCGACGAGGTGCAGATCGGCAAGTTCCGCCTGGTCTTCCTGACGGGGCCGCGCGACGCCGGTTCCGCCGGTCAGGGGGCCGGGGAGTACTCGTGAGCGGGGCGAGCGCGGCGAGGGGGATCGCGTGACGGCGGCCGGTCTGCCCCAGGGTGACTCCCGGGGCGCGCTCTCCATCGGCGCCGTCCTCGACGCCCTGCGCGGGGACTTCCCCGAGATCACGATCTCCAAGATCCGGTTCCTCGAGTCCGAGGGGCTGATCTCGCCGGCCCGGACCCCGAGCGGCTACCGCCAGTTCTCCCACGCGGACATCCGGCGGCTGCGTTTCGTGCTCTCGGCCCAGCGTGACCACTACCTGCCGCTCAAGGTCATCCGGGCGAAGCTCGAGGAGTTCGACGCCTCGCCCACCCCCGACGGCCCGGTGCTGACCGCGCCGCCGGCCGACGCGGTGAGCCCGGCCGACACGATGGCGCCGCTGACCGGCGGCCCCGGCGGTGGCGGACCGGGCGGCGGGGGCGACGAGGGCTTCGGGCGCCGCTTCGGCACGGTGCCCCGGCCGCGGTCGCTCAGCGCCGTCGGCCCGATGACGGCCGTCGGCCCCGCCGACGACGACCCGGACCGCACCCTCGGCGCGGTGTCCGCCGGTGCGGCCGCGACGGCGGGCGACGGCGTCGACCGCGAGACGGTGCTGGCCGAGGACGGCGTCGACGAGGCGCTGCTGACCTCCCTCGAGCACCACGGGATCCTGCGACCCGACGTGTCCGGACGCTACGAGCCGGAGGCGCCGGTCATCGCCCGGACCGCGGCGGCACTCGCGGCCCTCGGTGTCGAGCCCCGGCTGCTGCGCGGGCTGCGCGCCGGCGCGGACCGCGAGGTCGGCCTGCTCACCCAGCTCGTCACCCCCGTCGCGCGCAGCCGGGCCCCCGAGGCCGCCCGGCGGGCGCACGACCTCTCCGGCGAACTGGCGTCGCTCTCCGGGCGGCTGCACGCCCTGCTGGTGGGCTCCGGGCTGCGGCACGGCCTGCGTCGCTGACCGCACGTCGCGGCGCGGCTCTCCCGGGCCACCGCCGCGACGCCTCCCGGCCAGTCGCCGGACGGCCGTTCGTCACCGCCCCGGGAGGCCCCGGAGCGTGTAGCGTTCGCGCCGTCGACTCCGGTCGCTGCTGCCGGGGCGATCTTCGGAGATCACGGTGCGTCCCTCACGCACCACGGCCGAACAGGAGGCGAGACGCATGAGTGAGATGCGTGTCGTGGGCGTACGGGTCGAACTGCCTGCGAACCAGCCGATCCTCCTCCTGCGGGAGTCCGACGGTGACCGCTACCTGCCGATCTGGATCGGCTCGGTCGAGGCCACCGCGATCGCCCTCGAGCAGCAGGGTGTCAAGCCGGCGCGGCCGCTGACCCACGACCTGCTCAAGGACGTCCTGGGAGCGCTGGACCGGCGGCTCGAGCAGGTGCGGATCACCGACCTGCAGGAGGGAACCTTCTACGCGGAGCTCGTCTTCGACGGCGACGTGCGGGTCTCCGCCCGGCCGAGCGACTCCGTGGCGCTCGCGCTGCGGGTGGGCGTGCCGATCCACGCCGAGGAGGGTGTGCTCTCGGAGGCCGGGCTCGTCATCCCCGACGAGCAGGAGGACGAGGTCGAGAAGTTCCGCGAGTTCCTCGACACCGTGTCGCCCGAGGACTTCGCCGGCACGTAGGAGACCGAGCAGCGGAGCTCGACCACCGGGTTCCGTGGCGGTGGCACGGACGGCGCGTCGCCCCCGACGCGCCGCTCGTCTCACCGTGAAGTTCAGGTAGAGACTTGACCGCGCGTCGCGTTGACCCCTGCGGACGCCCCTCGTACGGTCTCTGACCAGGGCCGGAAAGCCGGCCGACGGGGTCGAGGAGGCAAGTGTGGCGGGAGCCGATGAGCGGCCCGAGCAGGGTGCCTCGTTGCAGCCGCTGGGCCCCGCGGGGGAGCAGGGATCGCTGTTCCCCGACGAGCTCTTCGGTGAGGGCCCGAACGACGACGTGCTGGGGTACCGCGGCCCCGCCGCCTGCCAGATCGTCGGGATCACCTACCGCCAGCTGGACTACTGGGCCCGCACCAAGCTCGTGGTGCCGAGCATCCGCACCGCCACCGGGTCGGGCTCGCAGCGGCTGTACTCCTTCAAGGATCTCGCGGTGCTCAAGGTGGTCAAGAACCTCCTCGACACCGGGGTGTCGCTGAACAACATCCGCACCGCGGTCGAGCAGCTGCGCCGCCACGGCGTGCGGGACCTCGCCCGGATCACGCTGTTCTCCGACGGCGTCACCGTCTACGAGTGCACCTCCCCGGAGGAGGTCGTCGACCTGCTCCAAGGCGGGCAGGGCGTCTTCGGGATCGCCGTCGGCGGGGCGATGCGGGAGCTGTCCGGCTCGATCGCGCACTTTCCGGCCGAGCGCGCGGGGGCCGGCGCGGCCGTCGTCGAGCACGCCCCGGAGGACGAGCTGGCCTCGCGGCGCGCCCGCGGCGCCCGCACGGCGGGCTAGACCTCACGCCACCGGTGGGCTGACACGGCGTAGCCGCGACGGTAACCTCGGCTCCGTTGGTCGCTCACCCCACGCGGGAGAGTCCTGCAGTCAGAAGCCTCTGGACGCAGGCGCCGAAGGAGCAACTCCTCCCCGGAATCTCTCAGGCATCCCGTACCGCGTGGGTCAGACCGCCTCTGGAAAGCGGTGGGTTCCGTCAGCGATGACGGTGCCCGCCCGCCGATGGTGCAAGCCGGCCCGACGCCCGACGTCGGGGTCGAGGTCCGGTGAAGCTCTCAGGCGCCCGCGCAGGACCCAGGTGGGCAGTGGCAGAGGGGGAGGGATCCCGGTGCGCCCGTCGCGGCGCGTGCCGGGGTGACCCTGACCGCCGGATGCCGGGAGGCCCCGCGTGAGCCCCAGCAGTGACCGTCTCTCCCTCGCCGCCCTCGAGCACGGCCGGCCGTTCTCCGAGCGCCACATCGGGCCGGACGCCGGTGAGCTGGCCCGGATGCTCGACACCGTCGGCGTCGGCTCGCTCGAGGAGCTGGCCGACGCCGCCATGCCGACGTCGATCCGCACCGACCCCGCCGACTGGGAGACCAGCGGCACGCGGGACCAGGTGCCGCCGCCGGCCGCCACGGAGGCGCAGGTCCTCGATGAGCTGCGGACCCTCGCCGGGTCGAACACCACCCTCGTGCCGATGCTCGGGCTGGGCTACCACGGCACGATCACCCCGCCGGTGATCCGCCGCAACATGCTCGAGGACCCGGCCTGGTACACCGCCTACACCCCGTACCAGCCCGAGATCAGCCAGGGCCGGCTCGAGGCGCTGCTGAACTTCCAGACCGTCGTCTGTGACCTCACGGGCCTCGACGTCGCCGGCGCCTCCATGCTCGACGAGTCCACCGCGGCCGTCGAGGCCATGATGCTGCTGCGCCGTGTGGTGAAGAAGCAGGGCGACCGCTTCCTCGTCGACGCCGACACGCTGCCGCAGACCATCGCCGTGCTGCGGACCCGGGCCGACTCGCTCGGCATCACGATCCAGCTGGTCGACGCGACCGCCGATCTCCCCGATGGCGACTTCTTCGGGCTCCTGCTCGCCGCGCCCGGGTCGTCGGGCGCGCTGCGCGACCACACCGCGATCATCGCCGCCGCCCACGAGCGCAAGGCCCAGGTCGTCGTCGCGTGCGACCTGCTCGCCGCCACGATGGTCACCCCGCCCGGCGACCAGGGCGCGGACGTCGCCGTCGGCTCCACCCAGCGCTTCGGGGTGCCGCTGGGCTTCGGCGGACCCCACGCCGGGTTCCTCGCCGTCCGCCAGCAGCTCGCCCGCCAGCTGCCGGGCCGGCTCGTCGGCACCTCCATCGACGCCGACGGCAACCCCGCGCACCGGCTCGCCCTGCAGACCCGCGAGCAGCACATCCGCCGCGACAAGGCCACGAGCAACATCTGCACCGCGCAGGTGCTGCTCGCCGTCATTGCCTCGATGTACGCCGTGTACCACGGCCCGTCGGGGCTGGCCGACATCGCGCGGCGCACCCACCGCATGGCCGCCGTCCTCGCGGCGGGGCTGGTCAAGGGCGGCGTCGAGGTCGTCCACCGCGACTTCTTCGACACCGTGCTCGTCCGCGTGCCGGGGCAGGCGGCGGAGGTGACCGGCGCCTGTCGTCGGGAAGGGGTCCTCGTCCGGGAGGTCGACGCCGACCACGTCGGCGTGTCCTGTTCCGAGGTCACCACCCGCGAGCACCTCACCGCGCTCTGGCGCGCGTTCGGGGCCGGCGAGGTGGAGATCCCCGATCTCGACGCCGCCACCGAGGACGCCGTGCCGGCGGGGCTCGTGCGCTCGTCGTCGTACCTGACGAACCCGGTGTTCCATCGCCACCGCAGCGAGACCTCGCTGCTGCGCTACCTGCGCGCGCTCTCCGACAAGGACGTGGCGCTCGACCGCAGCATGATCCCGCTGGGCTCCTGCACGATGAAGCTCAACGCCACGGCCGAGATGGAGCCGATCACCTACCCGGGCTTCGCGAACCTGCACCCGTTCGCCCCCGAGTCGGACGCGCCGGGGATGCTGCAGGTCATCCACGACCTCGAGGCCTGGCTGGTGCACCTCACCGGCTACCACGCCGTGTCGCTGCAGCCCAACGCCGGCTCGCAGGGCGAGCTCGCCGGGCTCCTCGCCATCCGGGCGTACCACCACTCCCGCGGCGACCTGCACCGCGACGTCTGCCTCATCCCGTCCTCGGCTCACGGCACCAACGCCGCGTCGGCGATCTCGGCGGGCATGCGGGTCAAGGTCGTGAAGACCACCGAGCGGGGCGACGTCGACCTCGACGACCTGCAGCGCGTGATCGGCGAGGTCGGGGAGCAGCTCTCCGCCATCATGATCACCTACCCGTCGACGCACGGCGTGTACGAGCCGGGGGTGCGGGACGTGCTCGCCGCCGTGCACGACGCCGGCGGCCAGGTCTACGTCGACGGCGCCAACCTCAACGCGCTCGTCGGGCTCGCCCGGCCGGGCCGCTTCGGCGCCGACGTCAGCCACCTGAACCTGCACAAGACCTTCTGCATCCCGCACGGTGGCGGCGGGCCCGGCGTCGGGCCGATCGGCGTGGCCGAGCACCTCGCGCCGTTCCTGCCGAACCACCCGGCCCAGCCGTCGGCCGGACCGGAGACGGGGATCGGCCCGGTCGCGGGCGCGCCCTGGGGCTCGGCGTCGATCCTGCCGATCTCCTGGGCCTACGTCCGGCTCATGGGCGTCGACGGCCTGCGTCGCGCGACGCTCACCGCGGTGGCGGCGGCGAACTACGTCGCGGCCCGGCTCCGTGACTCCTTCCCGGTGCTCTACACCGGCCCGGGCGGGTTCGTCGCCCACGAGTGCATCCTCGACCTGCGGCCGCTGACGAAGTCCTCGGGCGTCACCGTCGACGACGTCGCCAAGCGCCTCGCCGACTACGGCTTCCACGCCCCGACGATGTCGTTCCCGGTGGCCGGCACGCTCATGGTGGAGCCCACCGAGTCGGAGAACCTCGCCGAGATCGACCGCTTCTGCGACGCGATGATCGCGATCCGCGCCGAGATCGCGCGCGTGGAGGCGGGGGACTGGCCCGCGGACGACAACCCGCTGGTCCACGCCCCGTTCACGGCCCGCTCGGTGCTCGTCGACGAGTGGACGCACCCGTTCACCCGCGAGGAGGCGGCCTTCCCGCCGGCGGGTCGTCCCGACAAGATCTGGGTCCCCGTCCGGCGCATCGACTCCGCGCACGGCGACCGGCACCTCGTCTGCTCCTGCCCGCCCCTGGAGGAGCTGGCCGAGGCCTGACCGCCCCGTGCTCGAGCGAAGGGCCCCTTCGGTCGGATAGATCGACCGGAGGGGCCCTTCGCTCGAGTGGGGCCGGGGTGGCGAAGGGCGCCTGCGGCCCGTCTATTCGACGGAGGGTGCCCTTCGGTCAGCACCGGTGCCCGCCGGCACACCGTCGGCGGCGCCACGGCCGTCCCCGCCCCGTTCCCGGGCGATCCGCGTGCCGACGAGCACGGCCACGACGGCCGCGGCGACCATGCACACGCCCACCACCCAGAGGCCCGCGCGCTGCGAGCCGGACAGGTCGGAGAGCCAGCCGGTCACGTACGGGGCGGCGAACCCCGAGATGTTGCCCAGCGAGTTCACCAGCGCGATCCCCCCGGCCGCGGCTGCGCCGGTGAGGAACCGCGAGGGCAGCGCCCAGAACGGGCCGAGCGCCGCGCACACCCCGACCGCACAGACCGTCACGGCCGCCATCGCCGTCCACGGCGAGTGCAGGTAGAGCGCGATCGGAATGGCGACGCCGCCGACGAGGGCCGGGGCCGCGACGTACCAGGCGGTGGCCCGGACGGTGCGGGCGGTGTCGGCCCGCCGCCCCCAGAGCACCATGACGACGGCCGCGACCACATACGGGATGGCGGTCACCGCCCCGCGCTCGACCACCGAGAGCTTCGTGCCGAACTGCTGCTCGAAGCCCGCGACGATCGTGGGCAGGAAGAAGCCGAGGGCGTAGAGCCCGTAGGTGACGCCGAAGTAGACGAAGGCCAGCGCCAGGATGCGCGGGCTGGTCAGGGCCCGGCGCAGCGGCCAGTGGCCGCCGCCCGCGGTGTCCCGGGCCTCGGCCTCGAGGCGCTCGGTCAGCCAGGCCCGCTCGTCGTCGGCGAGCCAGCGGGCGTCCCGGGGACGGTCGATGAGGGCGACGAACGTGACGGCCGCGAGCAGGATCGCAGGGATGCCCTCGAGCAGGAACATCACCCGCCAGCCGGACAGCCCGAGGACGCCCTCGCCGCCCGAGATGATCAGCGAGGAGACGACGGAACCCACCGCGGTCGACACCGGCACGGCCGCCATGAACATCGCGACCGCCCGCGCCCGCTGCTCGGCCGGGAACCAGTAGGTCAGGTACAGGATGATCCCGGGGAAGAAGCCGGCCTCCGCGACGCCCAGCAGGAAGCGCAGCACGATCAGCACGGTGCCGTCGGGGGCGAACGCCATCGCCGTCGCGATCACCCCCCACGAGACGAGGATGCGCGCGAGCCAGCGGCGCGCCCCGAAGCGGTGCAGCGCCAGGTTGGACGGGACCTCCAGCAGCAGGTAGCCGAGGAAGAAGATGCCCGACGCCAGGCCGAACGCCGTCGCGGTCAGCCCGAGTTCGCGGTTCATGCCGTTCGGCCCGGCGAACCCGATGTTGACGCGGTCGAGGTAGTTGACGAAGTACAGGAGCATCAGCAGCGGCATCACCCGCAGCGCGACCTTCCGCAGGGTCCGTCTCCCGATCGCGGTGTCCGGCGTCGTCGTCGACATGACCGACACCTGATACGGCCGGTGCGTCCGACGTCAAGTCCCCGTCAGGGACGCACGATCACGGCGGGGACGGGGGCGGCCGCGAGGATCGCACCGGCCCGGTCGCCCAGGAAGAACCGGGTGGCGGCGTGCGGGGAACCGCCGACCACGAGGAGATCCGCCTCGGTCCAGGACGCGGCGTGCACGGCGGCGTCCCATCCGGTGCCGACGTGGACCCCGGTCTCGGCGCCCTCGAGGCCCAGCGTCGCCAGGGCCTCCCGCTGGGCCGCGGCGATCTGCGCCGACCACGCCGCGAGCACCGGGTCCTCGACGTCCGGCCCGACCTCCGACGGGATCGTCCGTCCCCGTCGCACCGCGAACGACGCCACCCGCAGCGAGGCGGCGGACCGGCGCGCGAGATCGGCCGCGGCGGCGAGGAGCGCCGTCGCGGCCGCGGTGCCGTCGAACGCGCAGGTCACGCGGTCGATCGGCAGCCCGGGCACCGAGGAGCCGCCGCCGCGGGCGAGCACCACCGGGACCGGGGAGCTGCGGGCGACGCGCGTCGCGATCCGGCCGGAGCGGTCGGCGTCGGTCCCGAGCACGACGGCGGTGACGTCCTGCGCGCCCGCGGCGGCGACGAGCGCCTCGGCCACCGAGCGGCCGTGGACGGTCTCCCGCCGCGCCGCGAGCCCGGTCGCGGCGAGCACGCCCGCGACCGCCGCCCACGCCGGCGTGGCGTCGGCGTCCGTCCCTGGCGTGACGACGAGGGCCACGGCCAGCTCCTCGTCCCAGGCCCGGGCGAGCCGGGCGCCCAGCCCGACGGCACCCCCGGCGTCGTCCCGCGCCCGCGGCGAGAGCCCCACCAGCACCGTCACCGGTCCGCCGCCCGTGCGCCGGGGGTCGGTGGGCGGCGCAGCCGGGCGTGGGCGGGCGGGGCCAGGGGCATCCGCGCACCCTCACCGGACGGATCAGGTGCAGGACCGCAGAACCGGCACGTCCGGGTCGGCGCCGCGCTCGAAGGAGATGGCGTCGGCGGTCGGGACCCCGCCACGCTCCGCGGGGGAGCGGGACGGGGATCGACGCGCCGGCGCCGGGGAGCGGTGCCGATACACGCAGGACCTTCCGGGGTCGGGGAGCCGTCTCGTCCGGAGACGCCCGCCGGACCGGCCGTCGGGGTCGGCCGGTCCGGCGTGGAAGGACCACTCACGGCTCGATGGGGAGTCGATGCCGTGACCTTCCCGTGACTTCTCCTTGACCCACGCTAGAGCCAGAGCAGTGGTCATCGAGGGCGACGACGACGGCCGGACCCGCCGGCGCGACGAGCGGGCCCGGGTTCTCAGGGAGCCGCTCAGGACGGTGAGCGGGGCGGTCTCAGCAGGTGACGCGGGCCGCGAGGGCGCGGCCGAGCAGCGTGCCGGACCGCCAGGCGGTCTCGACCTTCGGCGACCCCCAGCCGTCGCCGACCACCGCGACGAGGTCGTCGTCGAGGTGGAACGGGGCGTCCTCGGCCGTGTCGTGCGGCTCCGCGGGGCTCGCGAAGGTCCAGCGGTGGGCGTGGGTCCAGCGGGGCGCCTCGGTCAGGCCGAGCAGGTCGCCGACCGCGCCCACCACCTCGTCGATCACGCCGTCCGGGTCGTCGAGGTGCCGGCGCGCCAGGTCGCCGGTGGTGTGCGCGACGAGCACCGGGGCGTCGTCGCCGCGCCGCGACCCGTCGTCGGCGACGAGCGAGAGCACCGGGTGGTCGTTGACGAAGGCGGCGGGCAGGTCGGGCCAGGTGCGCGCGGCGTAGCCGAGTGCCACCGCGATCACCGGCTCCCACTCCTGCCCGGCCACGGCGGCGGCGGCGCGCAACGGGGCGCCGACCAGCCGGGCGGCCTGCGGGTCGGGCATCGCGAGCACGACGGCGCAGGCGGGCTCGCCGTCGACGGTCGGGCCGGGGGTGACGGCGGCGACCTCGCGGTGGGTCTCGACCGTCAGGCCCTCCGCGAGGTCGGCGACCAGCGTGCGGAGCCCGCCGGGCGCGGCCCACCGCTGCGGACCCGACTTGCTCTCCGCCGACCCGTCGGGCCCGTAGGCCCGGAGCGTGTCGGTCCAGGGACGGGCGAGGCCGCGGCGCTCCCAGTCGGCGACCTGGGCGGCGAACTCGTCGTCGCTCACGGTGAAGTAGGCGGCGCCGAGGTCGACCGGGCGGGCGTCGCCGTCGGCGGAGCCGCGGGGGAGCGGGGGGCTGGCCAGCCGCCCGCCGACGCGGCCGCTGCGCTCCAGCACCCGCACCGGCACGCCCGCCGCGGTGAGGGCCCGGGCGCACGCGATCCCGCTGATCCCCCCGCCGACGACGAGGACGTCCGTGCGGGGCTGCGCGCTGTCGACCATGTCGCTCAGGTCCCCGCGGGGCGGCTCGGCCATGCGTGCCCGGACCGAGGTCCTAGGAGCGGCCGCTGCGGGTGGCGTGCGTGGAGTCGCGCACCGTCCCGACGTACTCCTCGATGAGGTCCTCCAGCGCCACCACGCCGACCGTCGCGCCGTCGTCGTCGACCGCGCGGGCCAGGTGGGAGCCCTCCCGGCGCATCGAGGCGAGCGCCTCGTCGACGGGGGCGGTCACCGTCACCCGTGGCAGGGCCCGTACGCGGTCGACGGGGACGACCTGCTCGGGGCCGCCGTCCAGGTCGAGGACGTCCTTGATGTGCAGGTAGCCGTCCAGCTCCACGCTCGGCGCGACCCCGCTCTGCTCGGGCAGCAGCGGCTCGGTACCGGGCTCCAGCGCGTGGCTGTCGAGGCGCGGGTGGGCGTCCGGTGCCTCGGGCGCCTGCACCGGGTAGCGGGAGAACCCGGTGCTCGCCACCGCCTCCTCGAGCGCGCCCACCGTGGGGCGCGAGGGGAGCACGGTCAGCCGTTCGCGGGGGATCAGCACGTCGGCGACGGTGCGCTCCGCGGTCTGCAGGGCCTGGGTGAGCCGTTCGGTCTGCGACGCGTCGAGGAGCCCCTCACGCCGGGACTCTGAGAGCATCTCGGCGATCTCCGACGGCGTGAAGGCCGACTCGCGCTCGTCCCGGGGCTCCACCCGGAGCAGCTGCAGCACGTGGTTGGCGATCCAGTTGAGCAGGTAGATGATCGGCCGGGCGACCTTGAGGAACGCGACCAGCGGCGGCACCAGCCACACCGACGTGCGCTCCGGGCCGGCGATGGCGATGTTCTTCGGGACCATCTCGCCGATGACGATGTGCAGCACCGTGACGATCAGCAGCGAGATGACGAAGGCGATCGGGTGCAGCAGGGCGTCGGGCACCCCGACCGGCTCGAAGACCGCCTCGAGCAGGTGCGCCAGCGCCGGCTCGCCGAGCGACCCGAGTGCGAGCGAGCAGATCGTGATCCCGAGCTGCGCCGACGCCATCATCATCGACAGGTGCTCGGTGGCCCGCATGACCGTCGCGGCCCCGGAGGTCCCGGCGTCCACCATCGTCTCGAGCCGGTCGCGCCGGGCGGAGATGAGCGCGAACTCGGCGCCGACGAAGAACGCGTTGGCCAGCAGCAGGCCGACCATGGCGAGCAGGGCGACGTAGTCGTTCACGTCGTGGTCCCCGCCGTCTCCCGTTCCGCCTCGGCCGTCCCGGCCTCGGAGGGGCGGGTGATCCGGACGTCGGCGATGCGGCGCCGGTCCATGCGGGTGACCGCCATGTGCCAGCCCTCGTGGGTCACGGTGTCGCCGACCGAGGGGATGCGTCCCAGCTCGGCCAGCAGGAACCCGGCGAGGGTCTCGTAGACCTCGGAGTCGGGGAAGGACCAGCCGACCACCTCGGCCAGCTCGTCCGGGCGCAGGGTGCCCGAGACGATCCAGGTGTCGTCGCCGGTCTCGCGGAACCGGGCGGCCTCGCCGCGGTCGTGCTCGTCGCGGACGTCGCCGACGATCTCCTCGACGAGGTCCTCCAGGGTGACGATCCCGGCCGCCCCGCCGTACTCGTCGACCACCACCGCCAGCTGGAAGCCGGTGCCGCGGAGCCGGTCGAGCAGCTCGTCGCCGTCGAGGGAGTCGGGCACCGTGGTCGCGGTGCGCATGAGGTTGCGCAGGAACTGCTGGCCCCGCCGCGAGCGCGGCTCGGCGAACACCTGCTTGACGTGGACCACGCCGCGGACGTCGTCGAGGTCGCCGTCGACCACGGGGAACCGCGAGTAGCCGGTGCGGATCGCCGCGGCGAGCAGGTCGTCGACGGTGTCGTCGGGCGACAGCGTCACCACCCGCACCCGCGGGGTCATCAGCTCGTCGGCGGTGCGCTCCGCGACGCGCAGCGTGCGGGTGAGCACCGCCGCGGTGCCCTCGTCGATCGTGCCCTGCTCGGCGCTGGTCGCCACCAGCGACCCGAGTTCCTGCGGCGACCGGGCCGAGCGCAGCTCCTCGGCCGGCTCCACCCCGAGGCGGCGGACGATCCAGTTCGCCGCGCCGTTGAGCCCGCCGATGAACCACGCCAGGGCCTTCGAGAACCCGGCCTGGATGCCCGCCACGGCCCGTGCGGTGCGCAGCGGGTCGGCGATCGCGAGGTTCTTCGGCACCAGCTCGCCGAACACCATCGACAGCGCGGTCGCGAGGACCAGCGCGACGACGGCCGCCGTGCCGCCCGCCGCGCCCGCGGGGAGCCCGATGTCCTCGAGCAGCGGGGAGATCAGCGTCGCGATCGCGGGCTGGGCCAGGTACCCGGTGACCAGCGTGGTGATCGTGATGCCGAGCTGGGCCCCGGAGAGCTCGAAGGACAGGTTGCGGTGGGCCTTCGCGACGGTCTTCGCCCGCCGGTCACCCACCTCCGCGGCGTGGTGGTCGACCTGGCTGCGCTCGAGCGTGGTCAGCGAGAACTCGGCCGCGACGAACACCGCCGTGCCGAAGGTGACCGCGACGACCCCGACGAGGCCGAGGACGGAGAGCAGGACGTCCACGAGGAGAGCTACCCCTTGTTCAGGCGCGCGGGGAACCCGCCCGTCGCGATCGGACCCCAGTGCTCGACGGTGAGCCGGATGATGCACTTGCCCTGCTTCGCCATGGCGTCCTTGTACTCGTCCCAGTCCGGGTGCTCGCCGGAGATGGAGCGGAAGTACTCGCAGAGCGGGTCGAGGGCGTCGGGCAGGTCGAGCACCTCGGCGGTGCCCTCGACGTGGACCCACGGACCGTCGAAGTCGTCGGAGAGCACGCACATCGCGACGTGCGGCTCCTTGCGGATGTTGGCGACCTTCGCGCGCTCCGGGTAGGTCGAGACCAGCAGGCGCCCCTCCGCGTCGATCCCGAGCGTGACGGGGGAGGTCTGGTCGCCGCCGTCACCCCGGCGGGTCACCACGATGGCCTTGTGCCGCGAGCGCAGGAACTCGATCAGTTCCTCGCGCCCGACCCGGTCGTTCGTCGCCGTCTTCGCCACGGACGTCAGCCTACGGGCGGGGGCCACCGCACGCCGCGTCGTGATCAGCGCCGCTCACTAGGCTGGACGGGTGGAGAGTCTCACCGGTCGCCGGGTCCTCGTCGTCGGCGCCTCGTCCGGGATCGGTGCCGCGATCGCGACGGCGGCGGGCGCCGCGGGGGCCCGCCCGGGCCTCGTGGCGCGTCGTCGGGACCGGCTGGACGAGCTGGCCGCCTCGCTGGGCGGCGCGGCCGTCGCGGTGGCGGACGTGACGGACGCCGGATCGACCGGCGCGGCCGTGGCGTCGGTCGCGGCCGAGCTCGGCGGCATCGACGACGTGGTGCTCGCGGCCGGGGTCATGGCGCTGGGAACGGTCGCCGACACCGATCCCGAGGTCTGGCGCAGCGTGCTCGACGTCAACGTCACCGGGCTGCTGACCGCCGCCCGGGCCGTGCTGCCCCACCTCGGCCCGGGGAGCACCGTCGTGGTGATCTCCTCGATGTCCGGCCGCCGCGTCGCCTCGGCCGCCGGCGGCGTCTACGCGGCGAGCAAGCACGCCGCCCACGCCGTCGCCGAGACGCTGCGCCTCGAGGCCGGACCGCGCGGGGTCCGGGTCACGACGGTCTCGCCCGGGTTCGTCGCCACCGACCTCGTGGCGGGCCAGGAGAACGCGGGCGAGTTCGGCGAGCGGATGCACGACCAGGGACTCGAGCCGGCCGACGTCGCCGCCGGGGTGGTGCACGTCCTGGGGCTCCCGCCGCACGTGGTGGTCGTGGAGTACGCGGTGCAGTCGGTGCGGCAGCTGGGGTACCGGGGAGCCGACCGGAATTGATGCAGGCCGTGACCTGGCGGACAGCCGGTGGCGGTCGGCCCGGTGTCCGTGACGAGAATGGCGCCTCATGAGCGGGTCCCCGTTCGTCGACTTCGACCGCGCCTCCTGGGCGGCTCTGCGGGACGAGTCCGGCGACCTCCCCCTGACCGCGGCCGAGCTGGAGGAGCTGCGATCCCTCGGCGACCCGGTGGATCTCGACGAGGTCCGCGACGTGTACCTGCCGCTGTCCCGGCTGCTGGACCTGCACGTGCGGGCCAGCGCCGGCCTGCTCGAGGCGTACCGGACGTTCCTGCGCCAGGACGAGGAGCGCACGCCCTTCGTCGTCGGGATCGCCGGATCGGTGTCGGTGGGCAAGTCGACGACCGCGCGCCTGCTGCGGCTGCTCCTCGCCAGATGGACGGACCACCCGAACGTCGCCCTGGTGACCACCGACGGCTTCCTCCACCCCAACGCCGAGCTCGAGCGGCGCGGGATCATGGCGCGCAAGGGCTTCCCGGAGTCCTACGACCGGCGGGCACTGCTCCGGTTCGTCTCGGACATCAAGGCGGGGAAGCCCGAGGTCCCGGCCCCGGTCTACTCGCACCTGGTCTACGACGTGCTCGACGAGCAGCGCCCCGTCGCGCGCCCGGACATCCTCGTGCTCGAGGGCCTCAACGTCCTGCAGCCGGCCCCGCAGACGGGGGAGCGGGCCAGCGCGCTGGCGGTCAGCGACCTCATCGACTTCTCGATCTACGTGGACGCGCACCCCACCGACGTGCGGCGCTGGTACATCGAGCGGTTCCTCGCGCTGCGCGAGACGGCGTTCCGCGACCCGGCGTCGTACTTCCGGCGCTACGCCGAGATGGACGAGGACGCCGCCCGGGAGCGGGCCTCCCAGATCTGGGACGAGATCAACGGCCCGAACCTGCGGGAGAACATCGCGCCGACCCGGTCACGGGCCGGTCTGGTGCTCACCAAGGGACCTGATCACGCCGTGCGACGGATCCGGTTGCGCAAACTCTGACCGGTGCGGCCGATCGGGCTACTACGCCAGCGGCGAATCGGACGAAAGCGGCAGGAAATACGCGACCGGTGGTGACCTCCGGATGCTCGGGATGGGATGCTGAGGTATGGCAACGACCTCGTCCGACCTCGCGGCCTCCCCCCTGGGTGTGGGGGAGCGCATCGATCCTCACGACCCGATGCTCCCGGCGCGGCTCCGGCTCGCCGTCGGCCGGCTCAACCGGCGCATCCGGGTCGATTCCGGGGCGGTCCTGCCCCCGCTGCAGACCTCGGTGCTCGTGACCCTCGAGGAACACGAACCGCTGCGGCTCTCCGAGCTCGCGCGCCGCGAGGCGGTCACGCCGCCCACGATGAGCCGCGTCCTCGCCGCGCTCGACGACGCCGGGCTACTCGTCCGCACGCCGGACCCGCAGGACGCGCGCTCGGCGCTGGTGGAGCTCTCCGCGGCGGGCCGGGCCATGATCGACCGGCTGCGCACCGAGCGCACGGCAATGCTGGCCGAGCGCCTGGAGCGGCTGCCCGAGGAGCAGCGCGAGGCGCTCGCGGCCGCCCTGCCGGCGCTGGAGGCCCTCGTCGCCCTGCCCTCGACCTGACCCGCGTGGCCGCGACGACGCCGTCACCCACCGGCCGTCTTGTCGCGCGCGACCGGTCCGGGCATGCTGGGCCGCCGCGATCACGTCCCGGGGCCCACCGCCCGGGACCCCGGACGGCGGGACCACGGTGAGCATCGACGAGCCCCAGCACCCCTCGATGGACGTCGACGTCCCGGCCGTAGGCCACCACCCGGTGGACGACGAGATCGTCTTCCGGACGCCGGTCCGCCGCCTGCAACCACCCCAGGTGGCCGACGAGCGCGAGTCGCTCGAGGGCTGGCTCGACTACTTTCGGGCCCAGGTCGTCCTCAGCCTCGACGGGCTGCCGCACCGCGCCCTGCGCCGCCGGGTGCCCGACTCGGGCGCCTCCCTGGTCGGCATCGTGCGGCTGCTCACCGACCTCGAACGCACCTGGCTGGTCGAACGCTGGGGGGAGCGCGGCGGGCGGGCCGCCTACACGTTCAGCTACGTCGACGACACCGACGCGCCCTTCCGCTTCTCCGAGCTCGACGACCCCGGGGCCCTGATCGGGGCCTACCAGGAGGTGTGCGAGAAGGGCCGCGACGCGTTGGCCGGGGCCGAGTCGCTCGACGACGCCGTCCGCGACGACCGCCGCGGCCACATCGAGCTGCGGTGGATCCTGCTGCACCTCATCACCGAGACCGCCCGCCGCGCGGGCCAGGCGCAGGCGCTGCGCGAGTTCCTGCTGGCGACGGAGGACTGAGCCGCTTCCAGGTCGGTTCCGGGCCGGTACTCAGGCCCGCTCGACGGTGACGGTGAAGTCGTCGGTGAAGCACACCCGGCCGGTGATCCCGCGCGACTCGTCCAGCGGCGTCTCGTAGGACCACGCGCCGTCGACGACGGTGGTGTCGCCGGTCCGCACCGACCAGTAGCTCGACACGCCCTTGTACGGGCACACCGTGGTGGTATCGGTCGCGACCAGCTCGGCCGTCACGTCGTCGCGCGCCACGTAGAACCGCACGTCGAGGCCGGTCTCGTCGAGCAGGACCGCCGACGTCGTCGACGCGACCACGGTCCCGTCCGGCGCGGTGACGGTGACACGCCGGCTCGTCGGGCGCAGGTCGACGCGGTGGTAGGGGTCGGGGAGGTGGCCCAGCACCTCGACGTCCTCGTCGTACCACCGGTCCGCCGCGCTCATCGGCAGCGCGACGAGCCCGGCCAGCCAGGCCGCGTCCGGCTTCGGGTCGGGGTAGGCCCACACCGCGTCGGGGATCGTGCGGGACCCGACGGTCAGGTTCCGGTAGGTGGCGTCGCCCTTGAACGGGCAGTGGGTGGAGGTGTCGCTGGGGGAGAGCAGGTCGGCCCGGACGTCGGCCTCGGGCACGTAGAGCTGCGGCCCGAGTCCGGTCTCGAAGAGCAGGGACCCGCCGACGGTGTCGAGCACGACCACGTCGTCGACCACCGCCCGGACGCGGCGCCGGAACGGCTGGAGCAGCAGCGAGTGCGCCGGGCCCTCGACGGTGAAGGTGCGGGTCTCGGGGAGGTTCCTCGACAGCGGTCCGCCGAAGCGCGTCAGGGCCATGGGTCCTTCGTACACCCCCTCACAACCGTGTCGCACGCACCGCGAAGAGCGGGTCCCCGGCCGACGGCCGCTGTTCGGTCACCGGCTCGGCGAAGGCGCCCGAGGCGGCGAAGTACCCCTCGACGATGCGCACGTGGCCGGCGTCGTCGGTGGCGAGCCAGCCGCGCACCGCCTTCGTCGGGAAGCAGCGGTTGGAGAACGTGATCGCGAACTGCCCGCCGGGGCGCAGCACGCGGGCGACCTCGCGGAACACCTCGACCGGGCGGGTGAGGTAGTCGACCGAGACGGTGTTGACCACCGTGTCGAACGCGGCGTCGGCGAAGGGGAGCGTCGGGTCGGCGTTGAGGTCGTGCACCACCCGCTCGTGCGCCCACGTGTTCGCGCGCAGCTCGGCGTGGTTCATCCCCAGCACGGTGAGGTGCCGCGGCGGCGTGGAGAGGTGCGAGACCCACGAGGACATGAGGTCGAGGACGTCGCCGTCCACCCCCACCTCGTCGTAGAAGGCGCTCACCGCCGCGACGGCGGCGTCGTCGATGTGCTGCACCAGCCGCGGCGGGCCGTAGAAGACGGCGTCGTCGCGGGCGTCGGAGCGGTCGAAGAATCCCCGGGGGAACGTCAGGTCGGTATCGGCCACATCGTGATGTTCCCGAACCCGTCCGCGGGCACTCCCGTCCGGTGATCCCCGAGCCGGTCGACGCCACGGCCCCGCCCTTCCGCGGGCCCACGATGATGACGCAGTCCTGGCAGGACGCCGCCTTCCTGCACTGGGCGCTCCCGCCCGACGAGGTGGCCCCGTTCCTGCCGCCCAGGGTGCTCCCCGACGTGGTCGACGGCGTCACCTACGTCGGGCTGATCCCGTTCCGGATGGTCGGTGCAGGTGTCTCGCGCGGACCGTCGATCCCGTTCTTCGGGACGTTCCTGGAGACCAACGTCCGGCTCTACACCGTCGACGGGCGGGGCCGGCGGGGCATCGTCTTCCGGTCGCTCGACGCGAACCGGCTCGCGGTGGTGCTGGGGGCGCAGGCGGCGTTCGGGCTGCCCTACCGCTGGGCGCGGATGGCGTTCGAGCACACCCACGAGGAGTTCACGTACCGGGCGACGACGGTGGTCGGCGGCCACCGCAGCCTCGTACGGGTCCGGCCCGCGGAGCCGGTGGAGGACGACCTGACGACGTTCCTCACCGCCCGCTGGGGCCTGCACGAGCGCCACCTCGGGCTGCCGCTCTACGTGCCCAACGTCCACGAGCCGTGGCCGCTGCGCCGGGCCGAGCTCACCGCGTTCGACGACGAGCTGGTCGCGGCGGCGGGGTTCCCGCAGCTGGCGGGCCGGGAGCCGGACCTCGTGCACTTCTCACCAGGCGTCTCGGTGCGCTTCGGGCTGCCGGGCGGTCGCCCCCGGCCGGCGCGAGGGGAACCCTCGCGCCACGAGAGCGCCCGGAACCTCCCCTCACGGTCCTGACGGCGGGTGGCGGCTCAGGCGGCCGCGAGCCAGGCGGCCCACTGCGCCTGCAGCCGCTCGGCCACCGTCGCGTCGCCGAAGAGCAGCGCGCGGACCTCGTGCACCGGCGGCGTGCCGCTGGTGGCGAGGACGGCGACGCCGGGGATCGGGTCGTCGAGGAGCAGCACCGCGGCGCTGTGGCGGTGGCCGCCGCGCCGCTCCAGGCAGGTCCCGGACATGGCGGGCAGGCCCCGGAAGGTGTGGAACTCCTGGCGCGGCGCCACCACGCCCACCTGGGAGAGGAACCGGGCGTGGGCCTGCTCCTGGGTGGACTCCCGCGTCCGACCGCGCGACGGCCCCCAGGCGTGCACCTCGGTGCCGGGCGGGTCGGGGAAGTGCTCGAGGTGGGCCGCCAGCGCCACCAGCGCCGTCGTCATGCGCTCGGCGAAGCCCGGCTCGTCCGGCGCCCCGGTCGAGCGGCAGGTCACCACGGTGGTGCGGTCGGCCCGGCCCTCGATGGTCCAGGCCGTGGTGATGGTGGCGTCGGGGTCGTCGATCTCGGTGGTGAGCCCGCCGTCGTGCTCGGTCACCCGGACCGGCTCGTCCGCGGTGACCACCACGATCTCGCCGTCGGCGCGCGCCTCGAGCCCCGCCGGGCGCAGCCAGGTGGCCACCGCGCCGGGCAGGGTGGCGCGCACCCGGTCGGGGTCGGCGGCGATCTGGACGGCCAGGTCCACGGAGGTCACCCGAGAACCATGCCCTGCGCCCGGACGGGAAACGCTGGTGGGTGTCGATCAGGCGGGCGGGATGACCGGCACGAGCAGGTGTGAGGCGCGGTCGCCCCCGACGTGCACGACGGCACCGACGGCCGGGCGACGCAGGTCCGGGTGGTCGTGGGCCATCGTGCCGAGCTCGGAGTCCTCGACGACGAGCTGCAGCCGGACGGTTTCCCCCGGGGCGAGGGCGATGCTGGTGGGCCAGATCTCGACCTCGAGCAGCGTCGGCTCGCCCGGCACCAGCGGCAGCTCCCGCTCGTGCGGGTGCCACGGGCGGGAGGGCTCGGAGCGCTCCGGGTCGGTCTCGCGGTGGGACGCCTTCAGCCACCCCATCGCCATCGGCACGTCCTGGCCCTGCGGCCCGATGGCGGGGATCGGGACGCCGTCGGCGTCGAGGTGGTGCACACGCACGAGCACGTCGAGGTCGTCCTGCGCCGCGGTGAGCCAGAGCCGCAGCGCGACCGGACCGGTGAGTTCGAGGGGCTCGGTGAGCGGCGCCGTGTCGAACGTCGACGGGTAGGGCACCGAGGCCTCCGACGCCGGCGGTGCCCAGTCGAGGGTGCCCTCGCCGAGGTACAGCTCCCGCCACTCCGTCTCCGGCAGCGGGAAGTCCGCCGCGTCGCGCCACGTGACGTCGCGGCCGTGCCGGATCGCGAGCCGGACGGATGCGACGTCGTCCATGCGGTCGGCCTCGTCCTTGAGGAAGCGGTCGAGGAAGCGCCGTTGGAGGTCCAGCGCCCAGTCCTCGTAGTAGGGGTCGATGTGGGTGCCGGTGAAGCCGGCGAGCCACTTGTGCTCCGACGCGGCCCGGCGCCAGCCCTCGACGTTGCCGCGCAAGTGCAGCTGGACCCCGCCCCAGTTCGCGCCGGAGAGCAGCGGGACGTCGATCTTCTCCAGGTCGGTGGCCCGGGCACGGTGGTAGTCGTCGAACAGCGGGTGGGCCGGGAGCACCTCGCGCCAGTCCTCGCCCTCCGGGCCGGTGCGCTGCGGCTCGATCTGGCGGGCCCACCAGAAGTCGATGAACCCGCGGGTATACAGCCCGCCCTGGTAGGCGCACTCGCGGTAGAAGTCGGTCGAGCCCTCCCAGGCGACGAGCGCGGCGAGGTGCGGGGGCTGCAGGGCGGCGACCCGCCACCCCGTCATCGCGAGCCAGGAGATGCCGCTGGAGGCGACCTTCCCGGTCGACCACGGCTGCGTGCCCGCCCACTCGACGACGTCGTAGTAGTCCTCGGCGTCCTGCGGGCCGTACAGGTCGAGGCGACCGGGCGACGCGCCAGTGCCACGGGTGTCGGCGCGCAGCACCGCGTACCCGCGGTCGGTCCACCACACCGGGTCCGGGGTCTCCCAGACCATGTACTCGTGGTGGGGAACGTGCTCGTACTGCGGGTAGCGCTCGGGCCAGTGCACGCCCTTGCCGTAGGGGCTGATGCAGGTGATGACCGGCACCGGCCCGTCGTCGTCGGGGCGGAACACGTCGACGAGGACCGGGGTCCCGTCGCGGGTGGGGACGAGGACGTCGCGGTCGATCTGCACTGATGCTCCCTCGGGTCGTCGGGGTCCTGCGCGGAGTGTGGGTCGTGACCGGGGCTAAGACAATCGGACTTGCGTTAAGCTCCTCGAGATGGGCGACGTGGAGGTCCGCCGCCGTCCCGGCGGCCGGTCGGCCCGTGTCCGCGCGGCCGTCCTCGACGCCGCCGTCGAGGTGCTCCTCGCGCGCGGCCTGGCCGACTTCCGGATCGCGGCGGTCGCCACGCTCGCCGGGGTGCACGAGACGTCGATCTACCGTCGCTGGGGCACCCGGGAGGGCCTGCTCGTCGACGCCCTCCTGCAGACGAGCGAGCAGCGCCTGCCGGTGCCCGACACCGGGCGGCTGCGCGACGACCTGGTGGCCTACGCGACGGCGCTCGCGCGGTTCCTCGCCACGCCGGTCGGCCGGGCGCTCGACCAGGTGCTCGTGCTCGGCGACGGGCCCGCCATGGCCGAGGCCCGCGGGCGCTTCTGGACCGAACGGGCCGCGGGCTCGACGGCCATGATCACCCGGGCCGTGGCGCGCGGGGAACTGCCGGGCACGGTCGACCCGCGGCTGGCCGTCGAGATGCTCGTCGGCCCGGTCCACTTCCGGCTCCTGCTCACCCGGGAACTCGTCGACGCCGCGCTGGCCACGCGTCTCGTCGACGCCCTCCTGCGCGGCATCACGGTGCGGCCATGACCCGGGAGGTCATGGAACCCGTGACCGGGGCCTTCTAGCGTCGCCTCCCATGACGACCGCCGGGGCGATGCTGCGGGGCTGGCGCACGCGCCGCCGTCGGAGCCAGCTGGACCTCGCGCTGGAGGCGAACGTGTCGACGCGTCACCTCAGCTGCGTGGAGACGGGGAAGGCGCAGGCCAGCCGTGCGCTGCTGCTCGACCTCGCGACCCGGCTCGAGGTCCCGCTGCGGGAGCGGAACGCGCTGCTGCTCGCCGCGGGCTACGCGCCCAGCTACGGCGAGTCCGCGCTCGACGACCTCTCCGGCGTGCGCGAGGCGCTGGCGCACCTGCTCAGGGGCCACGAGCCCTACCCGGCCCTCGTGGTCGACCGGTGCGGCGACGTGGTGCTGACCAACCGCGGCGTCGGGGTGCTCCTCGCGGGGGTCGACGAGCGGTGGCTCGCGCCGCCGCTGAACGTCTACCGCCTCGCCCTGCACCCCGACGCGCTCGACGTGCGCAACCGTGCGGCGTGGTCCGCGCACCTGCTCCACCGGCTGGACCGGCTCGTCGACCTCACCGGCGACGCGCGGCTGGTCGCGTTGCGCGAGGAGGTCCGGCCCTGGGTCCCCGAGGTCGGGTCGGTACGGGTGCTCGACCGCGCCGCGCAGCTCATGCTGCCGCTGCACCTCGGGCACCCGGAGTACGGCGACCTGCACTTCCATTCGACCATCACGCATTTCGGCGCGGCCTTCGACGTCACCCTCGACGAACTGTCGATCGAATCGTTCGTCCCGGCCGACGCGCACACGCGCGACGTCCTGACCCGAGAATCGGACGAATACGGCGAATCGGCGCGGTGATCGCAACATCTGCCCCGCTCGACACACGCCCGCCTCACGGCCGTCACAGCACCTCGTCATGTTCGGGGTCCGCGCACCCGACCACCCGGGTGCTCAGGCGCGACCGGGAGACGACATGGCCTCACCCACCCGGACCGACGACCCGGCGACCCCACCGGTCCACCCGGTGGACGAGCTGCTGCCGCTGCCACGGCTGCTCGTCCTCGGACTGCAGCACCTGTTCATCATGTACGCCGGGGCGATCGCGGTGCCCCTGATCGTCGGTCCGGCGGTCGGGCTCGACGAGTCCGACATCGCGATCCTCGTCAGCGCGGACCTGCTGGTGTGCGGGATCGCCTCGATCATCCAGTCCGCCGGCATCGGACGGATCCTCGGCGTGAAGCTGCCCGTGGTCGCCGGGGCCACCTTCACGGTCCTCAACCCGATGATCATCATCGCCAACTCGTACGGCGGCCGGGACGGCCTGCCCTACGTCTACGGCGCGATGATCATCGCCGGCGTCTTCGGGCTCATCATCGCGAAGCCGTTCTCGATGGTGATCCGGTACTTCCCGCCGCTGGTGACGGGGACGGTCATCGCCATGATCGGGCTCTCGCTGATCGGGGCCAACATCGGGCTCATCGCGGGCGACAAGACCTCCACCTTCACCCCGCAGATCCCCCAGCTGAACGCAGCGGGCCAGCCGTTCCTCGGCTCCGACGGCTCGGTCGCGATGGTCACCAACCCCGACGCCGGCCAGGTCTCGCACATCGTGCTCGCCGGCGTGGTCGTGCTCATGATCGTGGTGTTCGCCCGGTTCCTGCGGGGCTTCCTGGGCCAGACCTCGGTCCTCATCGCGATCGTCCTGGGCACGATCATCGCCATCCCGATGAGCCTGGTCGACTTCTCCTCGGTCGGCTCCAGCGGCTGGTTCGGGATCGCCCCGCCGTTCCACTTCGGGCCCCCGAAGTTCGCCGCCGCGGCGATCATCTCGATGTGCATCGTCATGCTGGTGACCTACGTCGAGTCGACCGCCGACATGCTCGCAGTGGGTGAGCTGACCGGCCGCGACCTCCGCCCGAACGACCTCGCCCGCGGCCTCGCCGTGGACGGGCTGTCGGCCTTCCTCGCGGGCTTCATGAACTCGTTCCCCGACACCGCCTACGCGGAGAACGTCGGCCTGGTGAGCATGACGAACGTCCGCAGCCGGTGGGTGGTCACGGTCTGCGGCGTGGGGCTCGTGATCCTCGGCCTGGTGCCCAAGGTCGGCGCGGTGGTGGCGGCGCTGCCCGGACCGGTGGTGGGCGGCGCGGCCACGGTGATGTTCGCGATGGTCACCGCGGTCGGCATCCAGACCCTGCACAAGGTGACCTTCGGCGGGCCGAACAACCACAACCTGCTGATCATCGCCGTGTCGTTCTCGATCGGCCTGATCCCGACGATCCAGCCGAAGTTCTACCAGCACTTCTCGTCCGACTTCCAGGTGATCTTCGGGTCCTCCATCACCTCGACGGTCATCGTGGTGTTCGTGCTGAACCTCGTGTTCAACCACTGGCTGCCGAACTTCCCCCGCCGCGCGGGGGCCGTGGAGGAGGCGGTGCAGGCCGGCGCGGTCACCGGGGGCACGCCGCCCGACGAGGGGGCAACGGCGCCCGCCGCGCGGGAGTCCGAGGACGGCGTGGCCCGCCACCGGGCCTGAGACGCGGCGCCGCTCGGACCGCGCCGCTCAGCCGACGCCCTGGATGCGCTCCGCCGCCCGGCGGTGGCGCACCAGGACGTCGTCGAGATCGGTGGCGACCGGCCGGGAGTCGCGCACCACGAAGCGGCCCGCGACGACGGTGTCGCGGGCGGCGGTCGGGCCGCACCGCAGCCAGGCCTCCACCGGGTCGGTCAGCGCGCCCGCGTATGCGAGGCCGGTCCGCGGCCAGACCACGAGGTCGGCCGCCGCGCCCACGGTGAGCTGCCCGATCTCCCCGGCCCGCCCCAGGCAGCGGGCCCCGTCGCGCGTCGCCAGGGTGAGCACGTCCCGGGCGCTCATCGCGGCGGGACCGGCCCGGAGCCGGCCGACGAGCAGGGCCTGCCGCGCCTCCAGCCACAGCGACGCCGCGTCGTTCGACGCCGAGCCGTCGCACCCGAGCCCGACCGGGGCGCCCGCCGCCCGCAGGTCGGGCACCGGGCAGATCCGGGCGTTCCCGAGGACGGCGTTCGACGACGGGCAGTGGGCGACGCCGGTCCCGGCCGCGCCGAGCCGGGCGATCTCGTCGTCGGAGGGGAACAGGCAGTGCGCGACCCAGCTGCGGTCGCCGAGCCAGCCCACCTCCTCGAAGTGCTCCACCGGGCGGCGCCCGAACGTCTCGAGGCAGTAGGCGTCCTCGTCGGCGTCCTCGGCGAGGTGGGTGTGGAGGCGGACGTCGAGCCGCTCGGCGAGCTCCGCGGTCCGGGTCATGAGCTCGGGGGAGACGCTGAACGGCGAGCACGGCGCGAGCGCGACCCGGCACATCGACCCGGGGGAGGGGTCGTGGTGGGCCGCGACGAGGCGCTCGGAGTCGGCGAGCACGGCGTCGTCGTCCTGCACCACCGAGCGCGGTGGCAACCCGCCGTCGTCGACCGAGCGGGTCATGGAGCCGCGGGTGGGGTGGAACCGCATCCCCGCCTCGCGCGCGGCGAGGATCTCGGCCGCCCAGAGGTCCCCGCCGCCGGCCGGGGCCACGTAGAGGTGGTCGGTGGTGGTCGTGCACCCGCCGAGGGCCAGCTCGGCGAGCCCGACGCGGGCGGCGAGGTAGGACGCCTCCTCGTCGAGACCCGCCCACAGCGGGTAGAGCGTGGTGAGCCAGGCGAACAGGCCGCCGCGGATCGCGGGCCCGTGGCTCCGCGTGAGGTTCTGGTAGAGGTGGTGGTGCGTGTTCACCAGGCCGGGCGTCACCAGGCAGCCCGTGGCGTCGAGGGTCTCGACCGCGGGTGGGGGCGGGCCGGTCCCGACGCCGGTGACGGTGCCCCCGGTGATCGCGACCCAGCCGCCCGGGAGTTCGCGGCCGGCGTCGTCGCAGAGGACCACGAGATCGGCACCGGCGACGACCAGGTCGGCCGGGGCGGGGGCGTCGGTCACGGCGTCGGTCACGGCGTCGGTCACGGGGGACTCCCGACTCTCGGCGAGGAGGACCCCGGGATCCCATCGTGCCGGTGTTGCGTCCCGGCTACGACGGTGCTGCGTCGGCGGCCCCGTCCGCGTCGGCTCAGCCGACGGCGGTGCCGAGGGCGATGCCGATGCCGTAGGTGACGGCGAGTCCGAGGCCGCCGCCGATGACGACGCGCAGCATCGCCTTGAGCGGGGCGGCGCCGCCGAGGCGGGCGCCGGCCCAGCCGGCGATCCCGAGNGCGATCAGGACCGCGACCACGCAGACCGGGACGCGCCAGGTCGCCGGCGGCAGCAGGATCGCCAGCAGCGGGAGCAGCCCGCCGAGGGTGAAGGCGATGGCGGAGG
>NZ_KB903224.1 GCF_000379625.1 Actinomycetospora chiangmaiensis DSM 45062
ACAACGGATCGGCCTACCGCTCCCACGCCTGGCGCGACGCCTGCGCCGAGCTCGGCGTGGTCCACAAGCGGACCCGGCCCTACCGGCCGCAGACGAACGGGAAGATCGAGCGGTTCCACCGCACCATGACCGCCGGGTGGGCGTTCCGACGGCTCTATCTGAGCGAATCCCAGCGCCGTAGAGCGCTGCCGGGGTGGCTGCACGAGTACAACCACCACCGGCCCCACAGCGCCATCGGCAGGCAAGCCCCCATCACCCGCTTGACCAACCTGTCCGGTCAGTACACCTAGGCGGGCATGGTGTTGACGGCGTGGTCGAGGGCGGCCCACAGGTACTGCGTCGCGTAGGCGCGGTAGGGCCGCCAGGCCTCGGCGCGGGCGACCAGGTCGCGGTCGCGCTCGGGCAGTCCGAGCTCACGGGCCGCGACGCGGATGCCGAGGTCGGACGGCAGGAAGGCATCCGGGTCGCCGAGCGAGCGCATCGCGACCGAGTCCACCGTCCACGGCCCGATCCCCCGCAGCGCGCCGAGCTGCTCCCGGGCATCGGGCGCCCGCAGGTCCACGCTCCCGTCGGCGAGCGCGGCCACGAGTCCGTGCAGCGTCCGCTTCCGGCTCGCCGGCATGCCGAGCTCGTCGTCGGTGAGGGCGGTGAGCTGGTGCGCGCTCGGGAAGAGGTGGGTCAACGACGAGCCCGCCGGCGCCAGCCCCAGCGGCAACGGGGTGCCGTGGTCCCGGACCAGACGGGCGGCGTGGGTCCGGGCGGCCGCGGTGGAGACCTGCTGGCCCAGCACGGCGCGCACCGCGAACTCGTCGGGGTCGGGGCTGCCCGGCACGCGACGGCCGGGGGCGGCGTCGACGAGCGGCGCGAGCACCGGGTCGCGGCGGAGGACACCGTCCACCGCGACCGGGTCGGCGTCGAGATCGAGGAGGCGCCGGGCGAGCCGGACCGCCTCCGACCCGTCGTCGGGATCGGCGAGCCGGATCTCCGCCGTGACGACCCCGTCGGTCGGCGGCGGGAGGCTCACGACGGCGGGTCCGCCCGGCAGGCGCAGCGTCCGCCGGTACGCGCCGTCGAACCACTCCTCGACGCCCGGGACGGCCGTCGCGACCAGGTGGCCGTAGAGGTTGTCCGGACACAGCGGTGCCGTGAACCCGAGGGCGTGTGTCCGATGGATCCACGACCTCGTCGCCGTCACGGTCCTAGCCTCCCACGCCATGAAGCCCTCACCCTCGGCCGTCGGCATCGTCGTGACCGACATGGCCGCCTCGCTCGCCTTCTACCGCTCGCTGGGCCTGGACGTGCCCGACGAGCCCGCCCCGCACGTGGAGATCGCGTTCGGCGCCCTGCGTCTGCTGCTCGACACGGAGGAGGTCGTCGCGTCCTTCGACCCGTCGTTCACGCCGCCGACGGGCGCCGGCCGTGTCGGCCTCGCGCTCGAGTGCGCCTCGCCGGCCGAGGTCGACGCCGAGTACGACCGTCTCGTCGGCGCCGGGTACCGCGGCCGCCTGGCGCCGTTCGACGCCGTCTGGGGGCAGCGCTACGCCGCCGTCCTCGACCCGGACGGCGTCGGCGTGGACTTGTTCGCAGGTGGCTCCGCCCCGTGAGTACTTTTCCGTGCCGGGACACGGAGAAGTACTCACAGGTCCGAAGGACACCTCCCGGTGAGCGCCCGCGTCTCCCGGGCCAGGTGCTGCTGGTCGACGTACCCGACCTCCGCCGCGGTGGCCGCCCACGTCCACCCGTCCCGACGACGGGTGAGGGCGCGCTGCAGTCGCAGCACCCGGTGGAGGTGCTGCGGCCCGTAGCCGAAGCGCGTCAGGCACCGGCGGTGCAGCGTCCGGGCGGACCAGCCGAGCCCGTCCGCCGTCGCCGCGACCGACACGCCGCGGGCCGCAGCGTCGAAGACGGCACGGGCCCACGCCCCGTCGTCAGGAAGCTCCTGCAGGCGCGACCGCAGCCAGGACGCGACGTCGGGGACCCGCCCGACGACGTCCGCGAGCGGCACCGTCCGCCCCACCAGCTCGTCCGCAGGCACACCGAGCACCAGGGGCCCGACCCCGTGGGAGAAGCGCACCCCGCGGTAGGGGCCGTCGCCGACGTGCTCCCGCGCGACCGCGTCCGGCCCGGCGACGACGGCCTCCCCGTCGGGACGGAGGATCACGTCCAGGCAGCCGTCCGGGAGGATCAGCGCCGGCCCGGCCGCGAGGCGGCGCCACGGGTGCGCGCTGCGCGCCCCTGAGCACTTCTCCGTACCCCGACGCGGATCAGGACTCACGGGGCGCCACCTCGAGATCGACCACGACGCCGTAGTGGTCCGACGGCCAGATGCCGTCCGACGCCGGACCGTCGCCGAACACCGCCACCGCGCCGACCCGCAGCCGCACGGTCCCGCGCCCGGCGCCCACCAGGACGTGGTCGATCCGCGAGGGCGGGGACCCGGTCGGCGCGACGTAGGGGTTGGCCGGGGACCAGGTCGGTTCGTCGGGGTCGGCGGCCCAGCGGCGGGTGTTGACGAGCACCACCCCGGGCTCCGCCGGGGCCGTGAGGTGGCCCTCCAGCAGCCGCATCTCGTCGGCGGCCGCCTCGGCGTTGAAGTCGCCGAGCACGAGCGGCGGCAGGTCGGTCGGCGGCGCGGCGACGACATGCTTGGCGATCATCCGGACCTGCTCGCACCGCACGGCCGACCCGCTCGCCGACGACGACAGGTGCGCCGACTGCACGTGCCACGACCCGACGGGCGTGTCCACGACGGTGCCGAGCAGCGGCCGACCGGTCCCGCACAGCCCCTCGAGGTGCAGCGGGTGCACCGGCCACCGGGCGAGGACGGCGTTGCCGATGCCGCAGTCGGCGTCCCCGGGGAGCCGCGCGGTCCACGACGACGCGTCCGGGGACGCCCCGAACACCGCGTGCATCCCGAGGTCGGCGGCGAGCCCGCTCGCCAGGTCCTCGGTGCCGCGCGACCACACCTCCTGCAGCCCGATCACGTCGGCGTCGAGCTCGCGCAGCGTCTCGAGCACCGCCGGTCGGCGCCCGTCCGCGTCCCCGAAGCGCCACCAGAGGTTCCAGGTGGCCACGCGCAGCCTCACGGGCGCACCAGGTCGGCGTAGCAGCGGTAGCCGCCGACGGACGTCGCCGCGAGCACGGCGTTGCCGACGGCGCGGGTCACCGCGTCCGCACCCGCCGTCAGGATCGCCTGCAGGCCCGCGAGGTCGGGGGCGGGACCCGCCGTCGTCGCGAGCCCGAAGAGCGTGTCGCCGTCGGTCATCCCGTGCACCGGCCGGATCGCCCGCGCGAGCCCGTCGTGGCCCACGGCCGCGAGCTTCGAGCACTGGGCGACCGTGAGGGTCGCGTCGGTCCACACGACGCCGATCGTGGTGTTCAGCGTCGGCGGCGCGGCGGCCGCGGCCAGCCGCGCGATCAGACCCGACCGGTCGTCGGGAAGGGGAGGCGGGGTGCGGTCCGCGGCGGTGAGGTGCCGGGCCGCCCACAGCTCCCCGGTCCGGGGGTCGACCGCGGACCCCGCCGCGTTCACGACGACGAGCGCGGTCACCTCGCCCGCGTCCGTCGCCGCCGTGGCCGTGCCGACCCCGCCCTTGAGCCCGCCGACGAGCGTCCCGGTCCCCGCGCCGACGACGCCGTCCTCCCAGCTCTCCCCCGCGGCCGCGAGCGCCTCGGCGCCGAGTGCGGCGTCCGGGCGGGCGCGGAAGTCGCCGCCGCGCCCGAGGTCGAACACCACCGCGGCGGGCACGATCGGGACCACCCATGGCACGGCCCCCGTCGCTGCGCCCGCCTCGTCCGGGCCACCGACCGGGAACCCGACACCGGCCGCCCCGAGCGCGTCCATCACCCCGGTCGCCGCCGCCAGCCCGTAGGCCGAGCCACCGGAGAGGACGACGGCGTGCACCCGGTCGACGAGCGTGCGGGGGTCGAGCGCGTCGGTCTCCCGGGTGCCCGGCCCGCCACCACGCACGTCGACGCCGGCGACGGCTCCCTCCGGGCCCGGGAGGACCACGGTGGTGCCGGTCAGCGCGCCGTCGCCGAGGCGCTGGGCGTGCCCGACGCGCATCGGGCCCGGAGACGGGGCGGAGCGGCGCTCGACCATCTAGATCGTGCCCGCCGTCGTGAGCTCCTCGATCTCGTCGTCGGAGATCCCGAGCTCGCGGTAGACCTCGTGGTTGTCCGCGCCCAGCGCCGGGCCGGAGCGGCGCACCGAGGCAGGCGTCCCCGCGAAGGTCGGCACGACGCCGGGGCCGAGCACGTCCTCGTCGAGCCGCTCGTCATGGTGGGCGACGATCATGTCGCGGGCGAGGAACTGCTCGTCGGTGACCACCTCGGCGATCGTGTTCACCGGCCCGACGATGACGCCCGCCCCGTCGAGGATCTCCCGCACCTCGTCGGCCGGCTTCGACGCGACCCAGTCGGCGACGATGCCGTCGATCTCGTCCTGGTTGCGGCCGCGGGCGACGTGGTCGACGAACCTCTCGTCGGTGGCGAGCTCCGGGCGGCCCATGGCCTCGCAGAGTCGCTTGAACACCGTGTCCTGGTTGGCCGCGACGACCATCCAGAGCCCGTCGGAGGAGCGGTAGATGTTCGACGGCGCGATGCCGTCGAGCTTCGTGCCGCCGGGGCGACGCACCGCGCCGAGCTTGTCGTACTCGGGGATGGCCGACTCGAGCACGGACAGACAGGCCTCGGTGATCGCGATGTCGACGACCTGGCCCCTCCCGGTGACGCTCCGGCTGTAGAGCGCGGCGAGCACCCCCTGCACCGCCACCATGCCCGCCAGCGAGTCGCCCAGGGAGACCGCCATGCGCGGCGGCGCCTCGCCGGGGAACCCGTTGATGCTGCGCATGCCGCTGACTGCCTCGGCCACCGACGCGTAGCCCGGTTTCGAGGCGTAGGGACCGGTCTGGCCGTAGCCCGAGACGCGACCGAGGATCAGGCCCGGGTTCACCTCGGCGAGCCGGTCGAAGCCCAGGCCCCAGCGCTCCAGGGTGCCGGGGCGGAAGTTCTCGACGATGACGTCGGTCTGCTCTACGAGGTCGAGGAAGATCTCCTGCCCGCGTCCGCTGCGGGGGTCGAGGGTGATGCAGCGCTTGTTGCGTCCGATCACCGTCCACATGAAGTGCTCGCCCTTGTACTCGCCCTGTCCCCAGTCACGCAGCGGGTCGGGGCGGCCCGGTGGCTCGATCTTGATCACGTCGGCGCCGTAGTCGCCGAGGATCCGGGCCGCGAACGGCCCGGCGATGATCGTGCCCATCTCCAGTACTCGCAGCCCCGCGAGCGGTCCCGTGGTCATGGTCGACATTGTCGGGGGTGGGACGAACGAAGGGCACCTCCGGCGCGGGAGGTGCCCTTCGGACGGAGGGGGATCAGCGGCGGGCGAGCCGGATGATCAGCAGGATGATCGCCAGGACGCCCACCCCGGCCGCGACCGGGGCGAGGCGCTTGGTGATCGCGCCGGACGAGGCCTCGAGCAGGTCGATGGCCTCGGCCTGCTGCCGCTGGGGCTTCGGCGCCGACTGCACCGGACGGGGGCCGGCCCCGGAGGCGGGCGAGGCGCCCGGCTTGGCGGCGGCCTCGTCGGATGTGCGGGCCTCGGCGACGGTGGACGCCATCGGCGCGGCCTCGGGCGCGCCGGAGCCGGCGGCGACGGGCGAGGGGCTGGCCGGCTGCGACACCGGGGTCGCGGCGCCGGACACGGCCTCTGCCCCGGAGGACACCGGGGCCGCCGCACCGTTGGAGGACGACGCGGAGGCCGGGGCGGCTTCCGGCGCGGGCGCGTCGGCGAACTCGTCGGCCAGGCACGAGGCGAACTGCCCGAGGATCTTGTCGCCCACGTCGGACATGACGCCGCGACCGAACTGCGCGGGCTTCCCGGTCACCTGCATCTCGGTGAGCACGGTGACCTTGGTCGAGCCCGGGCCGTCCTCCGACATCGTCAGGGTGGCCTTGGCCGAGGCGGTGCCGTTGCCGCGCGAGTCGCGGCCCTGGGCGTCGACGACGATCTTGTGCGCCGTCCTGTCGCGCTCGACGAAGGTGCCCTTGCCCTTGTAGGTCATGGAGATCGGGCCGAGCTTGACCTTCACGGTGCCGGTGAAGTCGTCACCGTCGGCGGAGGTCAGCGTGGCACCCGGGAAGCACGGCGTGATCTTCTCCGGGTCGTTCATGGCGTCGTACACGGTGTCGATCGCGACCGGCACGGTGAAGGTGTTCTCGAGCTGCATCTACGCCTCCTGGCGAGTGGGTGGACGCACGTGAGGCCCGCCCCGGGCTGGGACGGGCCTCACGGTAGGGCGCTGGGCCCTCTGTGTCAGCTGCGTGTCAGCCGGCCGCGGCGAGCACCGCGCGCCCGGTGAGGACCTTCGCGAGGTGCTCGCGGTAGTCCGACCCGGCGTCGGCGTCCGACGTGGGGCTGGTGCCCTCGGCGGCGGACTGCGCGGCGGCGCGGACCGTCTCCTCGCTCATCGTCTGCCCCACGAGGGCCGACTCCACACCCCGCGCCCGGACGGGCGTACCTGCCATGTTGGTCAGGCCGATGCGGGCGTCGGTGATGGTGCCGCCCTCGACCTTGACCGTCGCGGCGACCGCGACGATCGACCACGCCTGCGCGACGCGGTTGAACTTCTCGTACCGCGCGCCCCAGCCCGTGTACTTCGGGAAGCGGATCGCGGTGAGGATCTCCTGCGGCCCGATGGCCGTCGTGAAGTAGTCCTCGAAGAAGTCCGCGGCGGCGACGGTGCGCTCGCCGTTCGCGCCGGCGATGACGAACTCGGCGTCCAGCGCGAGCGCGGGCGCCGCGAGGTCACCGGCGGGGTCGGCGTGCGCCAGGGCGCCGCCGAGGGTCCCGCGGTGGCGGACCTGGAAGTCGGCGACCGTCTTCGTCGCCTCGCTGATCAGCTTCACGTGCTGGTTCAGCAGCTCGTCGCGGGTGACGTCGTGGTGGGTCGTCATCGCGCCGACGACGATCTTGTCGCCCTCCTCGCGGACGCCGCGGAGCTCGGCGATCCCGCCGAGGTCGACGACGAGCGACGGGTCACCCATGCGCAGCCGCAGGACGGGGATGAAGCTCTGGCCGCCGGCCAGGATCTTCGCGTCGTCCCCGCCGTCGGCGAGGGCCTGAACGGCCTCGGCGACCGACGTCGGCCGCACGTAGTCGAACGAAGCCGGGATCACAGGTTGCCTCCTTCGGGCATGTCCTTCGCGGTGGAACCGAGGCCCGCGCCGGGCGAGGCCACGTCCGCCTCGTCACCACGACCCGCGGTGCCCTTGGCGGAGTTGATCGCCGTCCACACGCGGAACGGCGTGGTCGGCATGTCGATGTCCTTGACCCCGTACTGGCGCACGGCGTCGAGGACCGCGTTCACGACGGCGGGGGTGGAGGCGATGGTGCCCGCCTCGCCCACGCCCTTGACGCCCAGCGGGTTCGTCGTCGACGGCGTCGAGGTGTTCGCCGTGTCGAAGTTGATCAGGTCGGCCGCCGAGGGCAGCGTGTAGTCGACCAGCGTGCCCGAGAGCAGCGTCCCGGACTCGTCGTAGGGCGCCTCCTCGAACAGCGCCTGCGCGATGCCCTGGGCGAGACCGCCGTGGATCTGGCCCTCGACGATCAGCGGGTTGATCACGGTGCCGACGTCGTCCACGCAGACGTACTTGTGCAGCTGCACGAAGCCCGTCTCGGTGTCGACCTCGACCGCGCACAGGTGGGTGCCGTGCGGGTAGGAGAAGTTCTCCGGGTCGAACGTCGCGTGGGCGTCGATGTCGGGCTCGATGCCCTCCGGGTAGTCGTGGGCGGCGAACACGGCGAGCGCCACGTCCGCGATGCCCACGCCCTTGTCGGTGCCCTTGACCGAGAACTTGCCGGCCGTGAACTCGATGTCGTCCTCGGACGCCTCGAGCATGTGCGCCGCGATCGGCTTGGCCTTCTCGACGACCTTCTCGGCCGCCTTGACCATGGCGATGCCTCCGACCGCGAGCGAGCGCGACCCGTAGGTGTCGAGCCCGCGGTAGGAGGACTGGGTGTCGCCGTGGAGGATCTCCACGTCGTCGAACGGGATGCCCAGCTTGTCCGCGATGATCTGCGAGAACGCGGTCTCGTGGCCCTGCCCGTGCGGGCTGACGCCGACGACGACCTCGGCCTTGCCGGTGGGCAGCATCCGGATGGACGCGGTCTCCCAGCCGCCGGCGCCGTAGTCCAGCGAGCCCAGCACGCGCGACGGGGCGAGCCCGCACATCTCGGTGAAGGTCGAGATGCCGATGCCGAGCTGCTTGACGTCGCCGCGCTGCCGGCGCTCCTCCTGCTCACGCCGCAGGCCGTCGTAGTCGAACATCGACATGGCCTGGTCGGTGGCGGCCTCGTAGTTGCCCGTGTCGTAGGTCAGCGTGCTGACCGTGGTGAACGGGAACTCCTCGTGCTTGATCCAATTGCGCTTGCGCAGCTCCATCGGCTCGATCCCGAGCTCGACGGCGACCTCGTCCATCATCCGCTCGATGCCGAAGGTGGCCTCCGGACGGCCGGCGCCGCGGTAGGCGTCGGTGAGCGTCTTGGTGGTGAAGACGTTCGTGCAGTCGAACCGGTAGGCCGGGATCTTGTAGATCGCGTTGAACATGAACGCGCCGAGGATCGGGACACCCGGGCCGACGAGGCCGAGGTAGGCGCCCATGTCCGCGAGGAGCTTGACGTCCAGAGCCTTGATGACGCCGTCCTTGGTGACGGCGACGGTGAGGTCCTGGATCTGGTCGCGGCCGTGGTGCGCGGTGAGCAGCGACTCCGAGCGCGTCTCGGTCCACTTCACCGGCTTGCCCAGCTTCTGGGCCACCAGCAGCGTGACGACCTCCTCCGGCGCCACGGCGATCTTGCCGCCGAAGCCGCCGCCCACGTCGGGGGCGATGACGCGGATCTTGTGCTCGGGCAGGCCGAGCGTCAGCGCCAGCATCGTCTTGAGGATGTGCGGCACCTGGGTGGAGGACCACATGACCAGCTGCTCGCCGGTCGGGTCGACCACCGTCGAGCGCGGCTCCATGAAGACCGGCACGAGGCGCTGCTGGCGGAAGCGGCGGGTGATGACGACCTGGTCGTCGGCCTTCTCCGCCGCGGCGATCGCCTCGGCGGCGGACCCGCCCGAGCCGGCCTCGCCCGAGTCGAACACCCACTGGGCGTTCTCGTTGGTGCCGAGCTCCGGGTGGACGAGGGTCGCGCCCTCCTTGAGGGCCTCCTCCATGTCCAGGACCGGCTCGAGCTCCGAGTAGTCGACCTCGACGAGCTCGGCGGCGTCCTTCGCGGCGGCCGCGGAGCGGGCCACGACGACGGCGACGCCCTCGCCGGCGAAGTTCACCCGGCTCCCCGCGAGGGCGGGGCGCTGCGGGGACTTCATGTCCTTGGTGATCGGCCACGCGCAGGGCAGCTGCACCGCGTCGGCGCCGAGGTCGGACGCGGTGTAGACCGCGACGACGCCCGGGACCTGCTTGGCGGCGCCGGTGTCGATGCTGCCGATCTCCGCGTGGGCGAAGGGGCTGCGCACGATGGAGATGTGGAGCAGGCCGGTGAGGGCCTGGTTGTCGGTCCACCGGGTGCGCCCGGTGATGAGCCGACGGTCCTCCTTGCGGCGCCGGTCGCGCCCGATCTCCTGCGCCGGTGCGTCGTTCTCGACCGTGGTCATCAGGCGCCTCCCCCGACGGGCGCCGCCTGCGAGGCGCCCGGCTTCATCTTCTGGGCCGCGTCCTGCACGGCCCGCACGATGTTCTGGTAACCGGTGCAGCGGCAGAGGTTGCCCTCGATGCCCTCACGGACCTCCTGCTCGGTCGGGTCCGGGTTGTCCCCGAGCAGGTCGATCGACTGCATGATCATGCCCGGCGTGCAGTAGCCGCACTGCAGGGCGTGGTTGTCGTGGAACGCCTGCTGGACCGGGTGGAGCTGACCGTCGCGCTCCAGGCCCTCGACGGTGAGCACCTCGCTGCCGTTGGCCTGCACGGCCAGCACGGAGCAGGACTTCACCGACAGGCCGTCCAGGTGCACGGTGCAGGCACCGCAGTTGCTGGTGTCGCAGCCGATCACCGTGCCGGTCTTGCCCAGGCGTTCCCTCAGGTACTGCACGAGCAGCATGCGGGGCTCGACGTCGTCCTCGTAGACGAGGCCGTCGACGGTGGTCCGGATGCGTGCCATGGATTCACTCCTCACACGCCCAAGCCCGCTACCCGCGGGACTGAAGAGGCGAGCACGTCGTCATCAGTGGTGGTGTTCCGCCGCGGCGCCGGTGACCCCGGCCCACGACGACGCCGTCACGCGTGACAGCGTGGCGGCGGCCACATCACACCCCCGTGATCGCCATCTCGCAACGGCTGGCCGGAGCCTGTCGCGGGTACATGCAGTCCTGGTCAGCGCCGGTGGCACGTGCTGCTCCGAAGATGCGGGGGCACAGCGAGCTTGCCTCCGCACCTGCGTGCCCGAGCCGCTCCAGGGTGCCGGGAACTCGGGGCGAGCCGGGGGAAATCGGGCGGTCCGGGCAGCGTGCCGACCTACCCGATCGGACAGGTGCTCGTATGCATGTCGCCACGGCGACCTCACACGCCCGTCCCGACGTCGCGTCGGCGCCGGTCAGACCCGCTCGCGGGCCCAGCGGTGGTACATCGGCGCGAGCTGCGGGACGTCGAGCAGCGTCGCCGCCCGGTCCCGCTCGTGGTGGAAGACGGTGAAGACCTCGGCGAGGGTCACGCCGTGGTCGGGCCGGTCGAGGACCTCGACGCGGTCCGCGGCGGCCAGCCGACCCGTCGTCCGGACCCGCAGGTAGGCGCCCGGGCGGACGGCGGCGATGAAGCGGCGCGGCATCGTCGGGTCCCCGGAGTGCAGCCCGAGCTTGAAGCAGGGGATGCGCGGCTGGGCGACCTCGAACTCGGCGGTCCCGATGCGCCAGCGCTCGCCGACGACCGCGGCGCGCAGGTCGAGGCCCGTCGTCGTGAGGTTCTGGCCGAAGGTCTGCCGGTCGACCGCGCGGCCGAGTTCGTCGGCCCACCACGCGACGTCCTCGGCGGCGTAGACGTAGACGGCCTTGTCGGGCCCGCCGTGACTCTCGAGGTCGGCCTGCTCGTCGCCCTCGAGGTACTCGCGGTGCACGGCGACGGGGCCCTCGACCGGGTGCTTCGCGCTCGCGGTGAGCGTCGTGCGGTCCTTCGGGCCGGCGATCTCGGCGACGCGGCCGACGGCGACGTCCAGCACGCGGGGGTCAGGCATCGGGCCCCTTCCCGGAGAGGTCGGGCCGCAGCGGCTCGACGGTGCGGTGCCGCCACGCGCCCCACCAGAGGCCCGCGCCGTAGGCGAGGTCGTCGGCGCGGTGGGCGGCGAGGTGCAGCGCCGCGTCGAGCGGGCCGGCGCCCCGATCGCGGAACCGCACCCAGTCGGCCACGCCCTCGGCGACGGCGGCGAGCAGCAGCGCGCGCCGCACCCGCCGGCTGACGAGCGCCCCGACCGCGGCGGCGGGCCACCAGTGCCGGGTGAGCGCCCCGGCCGCCTGCCAGAGTGCCCCACCGAGGCCCCACGGGGCGAGCACGAGGGCGAGGGGCACCGGCCCGGTGCACGCAATGCGTCGCTGCGTGCACCGGAGGTGGACCCGCAGCCACGGCTCGCCGGGCCTGCGCAGACCGCGAGCGAGCCGGGCGGTCGCGACGAGCGTGACCACCCCCGCCGCCGCGTTCGACCAGCGCCGTTGGACGCCGAGCAGCGCCACGGTCGCCGCCGTCCACGGGGCGAGCGCCACCGGCGGGACGCGGCGCGGGTGCTGCCGGGCCAGGGGCGCCGCGCCGGTGCCGTAGAACGCCTTGCGGGCGAGCCAGGCGCGGACCCGGGCACGGTGCTCGTGGGCCACGCGGGCCGCGGGTTCGTAGCGCAGCCGCCACCCCGCACCGGCGATCCGCCAGACGAGGTCGACGTCCTCGGCGACCGGCATGTCCTCGCGGAAGCCCTCACCGAACGCCTCGCGCCGCACCACCAGCGCCGCGCTCGGGACGTACGACACGCGCGAGCGGGCGGTGACCGGCGCGGGGCGCGCCCCGAGGTCGAGCGACGAGCGCCGCCGTTCGTAGCGCGTGACGGCGTTCTCGGGGCCGCCGTCGGAGAAGGCCACGATCCGGGGCGCCACGACCCCGACGGCGGGGTCGGCGAGGTGCCCCAGCAGCGTGTCCAACCAGCCCGGCTCGGGCACGACGTCGGAGTCCAGGAACGCGATCACGGGCGTCGTGCACGCCCGGGCGCCGGTGTTGCGGCCGGCCGACGGGCCGCGACCCGTCGGGTGCCGCACGACCGTCGCGCCGTGTCGGTCGGCCACGCGAGAGGTCGCGGACGGATCGTCCGACCCGTCGTCGACCACCACGATCCCGACGCCGGGTGCGGTCGCGCGGACGGCCACGAGCAGCCGTTCCAGCTCGGCGGTGCGGTCCTTGACCGGGACCACCACGGTCACGTCGTCCGGCGCCGGACCGTCTCCGCCGGCGGGGTGGGCGACCCCGGCGTCGGAGAGCAGGCGCGCGAGCGCGGCCGAGGTCGCGTCGGCGACGACGAGTTCCGGCCCGCCGAGGCGTTCCCGCGCCGCCGCGGAGAGCCGCAGCACCCGGGGTGGGGAGCCGCCGATCCAGGTGGCTCCGCCGTCGACCCGCCAGGTGCGGGGATCGGGGCGGACGGTCCAGCCGTCCGGCAGGCGCGGGGAGCTCATGGCAGGACGCGAGTCTAGGCGCGGCCGCCCCTCAGGCGAGGCGACCGTGCTCGGACACCCGCCAGTCGGCGATCGCGTCGCGCAGGGCGGCGACCATCACCGCGACGGTCTCCGCGCCCTCCCCCGCCGACGCGCCGGTCGGGTCGCCGAGCACGCCGTTGGGGCTGACGTCGCGGACCGATCCGGCACGGAGGGCGGGCATGAGCTCGCGCAGCGGGGCGGTGTTGCCCGGTTCGGCGCGGTCGAGGTCGACGTCGTCGGGGGCCAGCGCGAGCATCACGGACGTCTCGTGGCGGCCGGCGTGGGCGTCGGCGTCCGGGACCCCGCAGGAGTGCCAGGCGACGTCGCGCCCCTCGTACCGGAGCAGCGCCGTCGCCGTGACGAGAGCGGGGACGTTGCCCCCGTGCCCGTTGACGAAGCACAGCCGGCGCGCCCACCGGCCGGCCGAGCGTCCGGTTTCCACGAGCACCGCGGCGAGCGTCTCGGTGCCGATCGAGATCGTGCCGGGGAAGCCCTCGTGCTCGCCGGAGGCGCCGAACGCGATCGGGGCGGTGACGGGGAGACCGAGCCGCCCCGCGACCGTCGTGGCGACGGTCGTGTCGGTCCCCAGCGGGAGGTGCGGGCCGTGCTGCTCGGTCGCCCCGACGGGCACGAGCAGCAGGTCGGTCCCGGCGGTGTCGCCCGACCGCGCGGCGCTGATGTCCATCGCGCCCGAGCCTGTCAGATCACCGTCCGGCGACGACCTCCCCCGTCTCCAGCAGCGACTTGAGGTTGGACAGGATGCCCGGCCAGCCCCCGGAGATCGCCGCGAGCATCTCGCTGCCGGGCGGGAAGCCGTCGTGGGTGACGGTGAGCTTCACGGCGGTCGGGGAGACCGGCTCGATCTCGAACGCGACCCGGCTGACCGGCTCCTGCTGCAGTTCCGCGAGCTTCTCGTCCGACCACCCGAACATCGGCTGCATCTCGGGCCGGTAGGTGTGCCAGGAGTACGCGAGCCGCCGGGGCGGGTCGGACTCGAGGACGTGCTGGTCCCAGTCCTGCGCCGGCTCGCCGCCGATGCTCCAGCGCACCGGGGAGCCGACCTGCCAGTCCGAGTCCGGTCCCCCACCGTCGAAGTAGCGGCGGATGAACGTCGGGTCGGTGAGTGCCGCCCAGAGCTGTTCGGGCGTGGTGCGGATGTAGGTGACGTAGACGAAGTCGGGCGTTGTCATCGCGGGCTCCTCGAGGGCTCGTTTGAGGTCGGTGAGCGCGTCCACCCGCGCCCGGTCGAACTTGCGGATCCAGCGGTCGGCCAGCTCGGCCAGCGGCGCCGGGTTGAGGTGGTGGTGCTTCTCGCGCCCGTGCCGCCGGACCACGACGAGCTCCGCCGCCACCAGCACGGCGACGTGCTTCGCGACCGCCTGCCGGGTCATGTCCAGCCCCTCGACCAGGTCGGAGAGCGTGCGGCCGTCCCGTGCGTGGAGGGCGTCGAGCACGTGGCGGCGACTCGGGTCGGCCAGCGCCCGGAACACCGCGTCGTCCACGACAGGGAACCTAGCGGTTGCTCTTCCCGACACGCAACCCTGCGGTTACCTGATGGCGCGCGCGGCGTCCGTCCCCTCCCGGATCGCGGCGGCGGCGTCGCGCGGCGCGAGGACGTCGCCGACCCGCGTGCCCGGTCCCTCGATGTCCGCCGGGACCCGCGGGCCGGCGTGGACCACGACGTCGGCGCCGAGCGGCTCGAGGGTGCCCGTCGGGTGGTGGAGGATGCCGTCCGGGCGAGCGGAGCGACGGGGGTCGGAGGACGCGAGGAGCACCCGGTCGGTGAGCAGCTCGACCCCGAGCGCGGCGACCCGTCGTCGCCACCGCTCCCGCTCCAGGAGCGGGCCGAGCCCCTCCGCCGCGACCATCCCGCTCGTCATCAGCCGCACCCGTGCGCCCCGCTGTGCGAGCAGTTCGGCCACGCTCGGCGCGGCCGGACCGCCCAGGTCGTCGACCACCAGCACCCGTCCCGACGGCGAGGCGGTGCCGGTGAGCACGTCGGTCACGTCGATCGTTCCCGACGGCGGGTGCGGGCGGGCCCCGGTGGCGACGATGACGTGCTCCGCAGGTGAGCAGAAAGGGTCGTCATACCGACCGTTTCTGTTCACCTGGCGGAGCCACACCCGGACGCCCGCGTCGCGGCACCGGTGCGCGAGGTCGGCGACCGCGTGCGCCAGCTCCCGCCGTTCCGGCGCAGATGCGGCGATCGCGAGCTGGCCGCCGAGCCGGTCGGAGCGCTCCACGAGGTGTACGTCGTGGCCCCGTTCCGCCGCCTCGGCCGCCGCGGCTAGACCCGCCGGACCACCGCCGACGACCAGCACCCGTCGTCGGGAACGCACCGTCGGCACGGGCGCCGACTCCCGCCCGGCGTCGGGGTTGACCACGCACCCGAGCCGCCGGTTCAGCCCGACCGCCGCGATGCACTCCTGGTTGCACCCGATGCAGCGGCGGACCCGCTCCCCGCGGAGGGCCTTCGTCGCGAACGACGGGTCCGCGATCTGCCCGCGGACGACCCCGACGAGGTCGCACGCCCCGACCTCGAGCGCGCGTCGTGCCTGCTCGGGGGTGGTGTAGCGCCCGACGCCGATCACCGGGACGCCGGTCCCGCGCAACGCCGTCCGCACCGCGGAGGGCACCGGCTCGGCGTAGCCCGCGGGCACGCCCATGGGCGGCTCGATCAGCGGGAGCGTCGCGGTGGCGACGCCGACCGCGGTGTTCACGACGTCGACCAGGTCGGCCACGCGCACCGCCACCCGCGCGGCATCGGCCGCGGTGAGCCCGCCGTCGAGACCCTCGTCGCCCTGCAGCCGCACGCCGAGCACGCGGTCGCCGAGCTCGGCGCGGACGGCCGCGAGCACCTCGCGGAGGAACACGACGCCGTCGGCGTAGCGGTCGTGGCGGTGGTTGGTCAGCGGCGAGAGGAACTGGCGCACGAGCGAGGCCTGCGAGCCCTGGATCTCCACGCCGTCGAAGCCGCCGGCGACGCAGTGGCGGGCGACGGTCGCGAAGCCGCGCACCACCCGCGCGATCCCCGCCTCGTCGAGGGCGACGGGGACCTCGCGGAACATCGGGTCGGGGACCGGACTCGGGGCGACGACCGGTGCGCGGGAGTAGAGCGAGCCGGACTGCGCGCCGTTGTGCCCGACCTGCGCCAGCACCACCGCCCCGTGCACGTGCACCGCGTCGGTGATGGCCCGGTAGCCGGGCACGACGCCGGGATCGGTGCCGAGGACCGCCTTCTCGTAGGGCCGGTCGAGGGCCTGTTCCTCGACGATGATCAGCCCGGCGCCCCCGGCTGCGCGTGCCGCGTAGTAGGCGGCGTGCTGGGCGCTCGGGAGGTTGCGCTCGGCCGCGTTGGTGAGGTGGGCGGGGAAGACGATCCGGTTCCGGACGGTGCGTGTCCCGATGCGCAGGGGCTCACCCAGCACGGAGGATCTCCTCGGCCGCGCGGCGCCCCTCCCGGATCGCCTCGGTGACGGTGCGCGGGGCTCGGGCGTCGCCGACGAGCCTTCCCGACGGCAGGTGGTGCGGCTCCCGCGGTCCGGCGTCCACCAGGGTGCCGGGGATCGTGCGTCGCTGACCGGTCACGACGTCGGCGACGACGACGTGGTCGGTGTGGTGCTCGACCACCCGATGCTCGGGGACCCGCTCGACCCCGGCGCGCTGCAGCCGCAGGTTCGCGCCGACGAGGTCGGGGTCGTGCTTCCCGGCGACCTGGTCGGGGGTCACGAGCGTGACGGCGTAGGTGGTCGCCAGGTGCTCGGCGAGCGCGAGTGCGGCGCCGTGCCCGAGCGGGTCGTCGACGACGACGGGACCGTCGAGCGGGGCACCGCGCAGGACGTCGAGGACGCTCGTTCCCGGGCGGTCGGCGTCCCGTCCTCCGGTGGCGACGATGTCCGCGGGCCCGTCGACAGGCCCTCCGAGCTGCATCGAGACCCCGAGCCTGGTGAGTTCGTCGACGTACCAGTCGGCGAGCAGGCCGAAACGGTGCCGGCCGGGGAGGGCCGCGATGACCCGCAGCAGCCCGCCCGGTGCGTCGGCCCGCTCCACGATCCGCACCGCCCGTCCCGCGAGCGCCAGGGTCCGCGCCGCCTCCATCCCGGCGGGCCCCGCGCCGGCGATCAGCACCTCCGGTGCGGGCCCTCCCCCCGGTGGCGGCGAAGCGTCGTTGCTGTCGTCCAGTGGCAGCAACCACGCTCCGCTGTCATGGCGGGGCACGGCCCCGACCGACGGCTCGACCGTGCACCCGATTCGCGGGTTCCGGACGTCCCGGACCCGGCAACACTGGTTGGTCAGCACACAGGGCCGCGGGGTGCGGCCGGCCCGCACGGTGGCGACGAGGGCCGGGTCGGCGAGCTGGGCGCGAGTCATCTCGACGAGGTCGGCGACGCCGTCCACGAGCGCCCGCTCCGCGTCGGCCGGATCGACGACGCTGCCCGCCAGCACCACGACGCACCGGCCGTCCACCACGGCGCGCACCGCCCGGCACGCCTCGGCCATGAAGCCCGGCTCCGTGTGCGCGTCCGGCCGTGTCGCCGCGACCGACAGCGCCGACCCTCGCACCGGCACGACGTGGTCGACCAGGTCCGCGACCCGGTCGACCGTCTCCAGCGCCGACGAGAGCGTGATCCCCGCCCACGGCGCGAGCTCGTCGACGCCGAGCCGCAGGCCGACCCACGCGTCGGGGACCGCCGCCCGCACCGCCTCGAGCACCGCGACCAGCACACGGTCGTCCGGTGTCGGAGTACTGAGCCCCGACCGGAACTGCCGGAGCAGGGAGTACTGCCCGGCCGCGATCTCCACCCCGCCGCACCCGGCGTCGACGGCCCCGCGACCCGCCGTCGTGAAGGCCTCCACCAGCACGTCGATCTCGGCCGCGGACAGCGGCCGCGGCACCGCCCGGGTGGCCGGTTCGGGCACCGACGACGGCGCCCGCAGCAACCCCCGCGCCGAGGACTGCGAGCCCGCGTGGCCGAGCCCGGCCAACACCACCGACGGAGCGCACGCCGACGCGACCGCCGCCCACCCGTCGACGCAGGTCGGAGCCAGGGGGGCGTACTCGTACGGCCGGTCGTCCGCCACCACCGACGCGACCTCGGTGACGACGACGCCCGCGCCCCCGGCCGCCCGCAGCCGGTAGTGCTCGACGGCGCCGAGGGTGCGGTCGGGCGAGGAGTTGGTGGCGTGCGGACCGAACAGCACGCGCGACGGGAGCGTGCGCGTGCCGAACGTGGCCGGGTCGGTCAACATCTGGGCTCACCCCGGCGCCGCGACGAGGGGGTCCGCGGCGCCGGGGGAGGTCGTGGGCAGCTCGAGCTCCGCTCCGCTGCGTCTCCTAGTGGGCGCGGATGCCCGCCGGCAACCGGCGACCCTCGCCCGCGAGCGGGTCCGTGTCGCAGGCCTTGTCCGGGCGCCGCACCGACAGGGTCAGCGGGACCGGCCCGCCGTCCTTGCGCGGTCCGCGCTCGGTGCGGTGCGAGTGATCCAGCGACGGCTTGGGGATGACGGTGTCCATCTCCAGCTTCGCCAGCGCGACCTCTCCGTTGCCGAGCACGCACTCCGGGTCAGGACCGTCCAGCGGCAGGCCGGTGAAGAACTTCGCCGCCATGCAGCCGCCCTGGCAGGCGTCGTAGTGCGAGCACTTGGTGCACGCCCCTCCCGACTGCGGGCCGCGCAGCTCGGCGAACAGCTCCGAGTCCTGCCACACGCCCTGGAACCCGCCCTCGGACCGGACGTTGCCGGCGAGGAACTGGTCGTGGATCGCGAACGGGCAGGCGTAGACGTCGCCGACCGGGTCGATCAGGCAGACCACGCGACCGGCGCCGCAGAGGTTCAGCCCCGGCAGCTCCTGGCCGAACGCCGACAGGTGGAAGAACGAGTCGCCGGTGAGGACGTCCTCGCCCTTCGCGACGAGCCAGTCGTAGAGCTGGCGCTGCTGCTCGCGGGTGGGGTGCAGCTCGTCCCACGAGTCGGCGCCGCGGCCCGACGGGCGGAAGCGGGTGATGCGCAGCTGGGCGCCGTAGCGGTCGGCGATCGCCTTGAAGTCGTCGAGCTGGTCGACGTTCTGGCGGGTGACCACGACCGAGATCTTGAACTCGCCGAAGCCCGCCTCGTACAGGTTCTCCATCGCGCGGATCGCCGTGTCGTACGACCCGGGGCCGCGGACGTGGTCGTTGACCTCCGCGGTGGCGCCGTCGAGGGAAATCTGGACGTCGACGTAGTCGGTCCTCGCCAGCTGCGCGGCGCGCTCCCGGTCGAGCTTCACGCCGTTGGTGGAGAACTTCACCCCGACGTCGTGGGCGATCGCGTAGTCGAGCAGCTCCCAGAAGTCGCTGCGCACCGTCGGCTCGCCGCCGCCGATGTTGACGTAAAAGACCTGCATCCGCTGCAGCTCGTCGATGACCGCCTTGCACTCCGCGGTGGAGAGCTCGTTCGGGTCGCGCCGACCCGACGACGAGAGGCAGTGCACGCACGAGAGGTTGCAGGCGTAGGTGAGCTCCCAGGTCAGGCAGATCGGGGAGGTCAGGCCGTGGGTGAAGTGCTCGACGAGCTTCATGTTCCTGCGTCCCGTCGCTGGATGGTGCCGGCGGAGGCGAGCCCGGCGAGGGCCCGCAGGTACTGGTCGCGCTGGGCCTCGGGCACCTCGGCGGTGACGAGGGCGCCGTGGACGTCGTCGTGATCCGCGAGGACCTCGACCACCCGCACCAGCGGCTTGGTCTTGAGGAAGGAGAGCCGACGGGTGTGGAAGTCGTAGACGAGGGCGCCGAACGACTCCGGCCGCACCGAGACCGACGTCGAGAGCCGGTACGGGCGCGCGGGGTCGAAGGCGCCGGCGGAGGTCTGTGCCTCCGCCGGAGCCGCGGTCATCAGTAGACGCCGCACATGCCGTCGATCGAGACCTCCTCGACGAGGGTCTCCTCGACGAGCGGGGTCTCCTCGTGCGTGGGCTCAGCCATACCGACCTCCTGCGTTCGACCACCTCGGAACGCGTCGGACGCTAACTGGCACCGGGTGCCATTCACACGGTCGTCGTGGACGGTCCGGTCCCGACCGATCGGGCGGGGCGTGATCGCGGTCTCGTTTGTTACGCGCGAGGAGACGGCCGCCTCGGACGGGGCACACTGCCTGGGTGACCTCTGCCACTCGGACGCTCCGCGCCCGCCGCCTCGAGGCGGTCGCGTTGGAGCTGTTCACCGTGCGCGGGTTCGACCACGTCACCGTCGACGACCTCGCCGCGGCGGGCGGCGTGGGCCGCCGGACCTTCTTCCGGTACTTCCCGACGAAGCTCGACGTCGTCCTCGGTCAGCTCGACGACGCCCTCGCCGCGCTCGTCGACGCCCTCGCCCGGGTGCCGACGACGACCGATCCCACCATCGCCGCCCGCCAGGCGTTCCTGCAGGTCAACGCCTACTCCCCCGGCGACGAGCCGGTCCTGCGGCGCCGGCTCGCGCTCATCGAGACGGTGCCGGAGGTCGCCGCCCGCGCCGCCGTCCGGTACGAGGCCTGGGAGGCCGCGCTCGCCCGGGACGCGGCCGCGCGGTGGGGCTGCCCGGTCGACGAACTGCGCCCGCAGGTCTTCGCCCGCGTGGTCGTGGCCGCGATGCGCGGGGTGTTCACGGTGTGGCTCGCCTCCCCCGACGCGGAGCTACGGTCCCTCGTCGTGGCGGCCTTCGACGACCTCGGGCGGGGCTTCGGGTGACCGACCCCGACCCCACCGCACTGATCGACGTCGACCCGTCGTCGTCCGTGGCGCCCTACGAGCAGGTCCGGGCGTCGGTGACCGAGCTGGTCCGCACCGGGGCCCTCCCCGCCCACACGCGCCTCCCGGCGGTCCGTCGGCTCGCGGTCGACCTCGGCCTCGCCGCCAACACCGTCGCCCGGGCCTACCGGGAGCTCGAGGCGGCCGGGGTCGTCGAGACGCGCGGCCGCCTCGGCACGTTCGTCGTCGAGTCCTCCGACGGTCCCGACGAGGCCCGCGCGGCCGCCCGGGCCTACGCCGTCAGGATGCGCGAGCTCGGGGTGTCCCCGGAACGGGCCGTCGACCTCGCCCGGGCCGCGCTCGCGGGTTCCTGACGCCTGGTCGGTGCCGGTCCGGTGCCCGGCGGCGGCACGCGCCCCGTTGCCGGTCCGCGTCGGTGCCGGTCCCGCGTCGGGGCATCTGCACCGCCTCCGTCTGCAGGTTCTGTCCGACCCCACCTCGGTGATCACCAGTCCCTCAGCGGGCTCACCGGACCCCCGGGAGCCCGCTGCGGGACTGTTGATCACCCACGGCGAGGCCCGCCCCACCGCAGCCCCATGGCGGACCGTTGGTCACCCGGCCCCACCGCAGCCCGCGACGGGACCGGCCCCACCCGTCGTCGGGAAGACCTACCAGGGCACCTCGGCCCGGTCCTCCCACAGGCGTCCGGTGGGGGGCGGATCGGACAGCGTGGCGTCGCGACCGGCGAGCCAGATCGCGGTGTCCGCGCCCTCCTCGATGGAGCGGGGTGCGTCCGGGCCGCCCATGTCGGTCCGGCAGTGCCCGGGGCACGTCGCGTCGATCAGCACACCCTTGCGGCCGTTGCCGAGCTCGTGGGCGAGGTTGCGGGTCATGGCGTTCAGCCCGGCCTTGGCGATCCGGTAGGGCGCGAGCCCGCCCGCTGTGCCGGGGCCGCTCATCCGCCCCAGGCAGGCGCTCACGTTGACCACGCGCCCCCACCGGCGCTCCGCCATCCCGGGCACGAACGCCGAGATCAGCGCGAACGGCGCGTCGAGGTCGACGTCGCGGACCGCCCGCCAGTCGGCGAGGGAGACCTCCAACGTCTTCGACCGGCGCTCGCTCATCACGGCCGCCGCGTTGACCAGCACGTCCACGTCGCCGACGTCGGCCACGGCCGTGCCGATCGCGTCGACGTCGGCCAGGTCCAGCGGGAATGCCTCGAGCTCGGAAGGGACCTCGGAGCCCGGTCGCGCGACACCGATCACCCGCGCGCCGGACGCCGCCAGCCCGAGCGCGATCTGGCGTCCGAGCCCCCGGCTCGCGCCGGTCACCACCGCCGTCCGGCCGGAGAGGTCCACGTCGCCGGGAGTTCCCGGGCGGGACCGGACGAACCATGGGTCGCTTGTCGCAAGCTATTGGCAGCTGCAGGCAGCGGTGCGGGCGGTAGGAAGGGCAGCCCTCGAAACCCTCCGAAGGTGCAGGTGATCTCCCACCTCCGTGAACGGGATCACCGTGTGACTCTCGCGAGTGACGTGGCGCACGCCTAGCGTCCGGCTCCGACGAGAGACCGGCTCGAGGTCAGAGGTCCGAGCGGGTCTTCGAGACGACGAGAGGATCGCGATGCAGGTCGACGAGCTGCTCAAGCCGTTCCCCATCAAGGAGTTCCACCCGTTCCCCCGGGCGCTCCTCGGGCCGGGTTCGCACGAGCTGATCGGCCCCGAGGCCCTCAAGATGGGCTTCAAGAAGACGCTGATTATGACGTCGGGCCTCCGCGGTACCGACATCGTCCACAAGATCAGCGAGTCCATGAAGTGGCACGGCATCGAGACGGTCATCTACGACCAGGTCGAGTCGAACCCCAAGGACTACAACGTCATGGACGCCGTGAAGCTGTACCAGGAGAACTCCTGTGACAGCTTCGTGTCGATCGGCGGCGGCTCCTCGCACGACGCCTGCAAGGGCGCCCGCATCTCGGTGGCGCACGACGGCCGCAACGTCAACGAGTTCGAGGGCTTCAACCAGTCCGAGAACCCGAAGAACCCGCCGCACATCGCGGTCTCGACGACGGCCGGCACCGGCTCCGAGACCTCGTGGGCCTACGTCATCACCGACACGACGACGGACCCGAACAACCCGCACAAGTACGTCGCGTTCGACGACAACTCGGTGACCTCGCTGGCCATCGACGACCCGGTGCTCTACTACGACTGCCCGATCGACTTCACCGCCCAGTGCGGCTTCGACGTCCTCGCGCATGCCAGCGAGCCCTACGTCTCGCGCCTGAACTTCGAGCCGAGCCTCGGCAACGCGCTGCGCGCCATCGAGCTGACCGCGGAGAACCTCCGCGCTGCGGTGTGGAACGGCCAGGACCTCCCCGGCCGTGAGGGCATGATGTACGCGCAGTACATCGCCGCCCAGGCGTTCAACTCCGGCGGCCTCGGGATCATCCACTCGATCTCGCACGCCGTGTCGGCCTTCTACGACACCCACCACGGCCTGAACAACGCCATCGCGCTCCCCCGCGTGTGGGCGTTCAACATGCCGGTCGCCTACAAGCGCTTCGCGAAGATCGCGACGGCCATGGGCGTGGACACCACGCACATGACCGACGTGCAGGCCGCGGAGGCCGCGCTCGCCGCCTCCATCCGGCTGCTGCGCGACGTGGGCATCCCGGAGAAGTTCACCGACGTCACCCAGGACTCGTACTCGAAGAACCGGCTGGGCCAGGGCCCGACGAAGTTCTACGAGAACGAGAAGACCATCACGGGCAACGACGCCGACGTGGACCGCATCACCAACCACGTCCTCGGCGACGCCTGCACCCCGGGCAACCCGAAGGAGTGCACCTTCACGACGGTGCGCCCCGTGGTCGACCACTGCCTCAACGGCGACCTGGACGACCTGCTCAGCTGAGCGACGTAGCCACTCCGGTGCCCGGCGGTCCCACGGCCCGCCGGGCACCGGCGCGTTCCCCCAGAACGATCACCGCAGGAGAGGATCCCCGCGTGACCAGCACGTCCGAGCAGCCCACCGCGGCCACGGGCCCGTTCGAGTCCGTCGACGACGTCGTCGAGGCGCTCGCGGCCCAGGGGTACATCGCCGACCGGCGGCTGGCCACGACGGTCTTCCTGCTCACGCGGCTGGAGAAGCCGCTCCTGCTGGAGGGCCCGGCCGGCGTCGGGAAGACCGAGCTCGCGAAGATGCTCGCCGTCGCGACGGGCCGGAAGTTCCTGCGGCTGCAGTGCTACGAGGGCCAGGACGAGACGAAGGCCCTCTACGAGTGGGACTACGGCAAGCAGCTGCTCTACACCCAGATCCTGCGGGAGAAGATCGGGCAGGTCGTCGAGGACGCCCCCGACATCCCCACCGCCGTCGACCGCATCGGCGCGCAGGACTCCGTCTTCTTCTCCGAGCGCTTCCTCGCCCCGCGCCCGCTGCTCGAGGCGATCCGCTCCGACGAGCCGGTCGTGCTGCTGATCGACGAGGTCGACCGCGCCGACGAGGCCCTCGAGGCGGTGCTGCTCGAGACGCTCGGCGAGTTCCAGATCTCGGTGCCCGAGGTCGGGACGTTCGCCGCGAAGAACGCGCCCTACGTGATCCTCACCAGCAACAACACCCGCGATCTCGCCGCCGCCCTCAAGCGGCGCTGCCTGCACCTGTTCCTCGACTACCCGACGGCGGAGCGCGAGCTCGACATCGTCCGGTCGAAGAACACCGGGCTGCCCGAGGCCGCCGCGCGCGAGCTCGTCGAGGTCGTCCGCGGCCTGCGGGAGCTCGAGCTGCGCAAGGCACCGTCGATCTCGGAGACCATCGACTGGGCGCGGACGCTCGCGGTGCTGGGCATCGACGACCTCAACTCCCAGATCCTCTCCGACACCGTCAGCGTCGTCGTGAAGTACGACAAGGACGTGACCAAGGCGCTCAACGCCCTGCCCGGCCTGGTCGACCCGAACGCCACGATCGACGACGCCCACGGGCATGGTCATGGCCACGGACATGGCCACGGGCACGACGGCGACCACTCCCACGACGCTCCCACCAACGGCCGCTCCGCCGGGCCGGTGCCCGCGCCCGACGACGAGGACGGTCCGGACGGGCGCGCGGTGCGCGCCGCGAAGGACGAGCCGGGCCGCCACGCGGGCGTCTACGGGGCGCCCGGCCGGGACAACCAGGAGGCCGCGCGCACCGGCTCCGACAAGAACCCGACGAACCCGCGCAAGGTCAGTTCCTCGCAGGGCGACCGGTCGTTCGGGCTGGGTCGCAAGCGCGCGCTCTGACGCGCGCCCGGACCGGCCCCGTTCCCGACGTCGGGTCGGTGCCGGTCCGCCCGTCCCCGGCGGTCCCGACCGAGAGGAGGCCTCGCGATGGAGGCCACGATCCACCGCTTCGTGCGGCTCCTGCGCATCCGTCAGGTCCGGATCTCCACCTCGGAGGTCCTCGACGCCATGCGGTGCGCCCGCGAACCCGGCGTGCTCGCCGACCGGGCGACGCTCAAGGCGGCGCTGCAGGTCTCCCTGGTCAAGGACATCCGCGACGAGGCCACCTTCGACGAGATCTTCGACGCCTTCTTCGCCCTCGTGAAGATCGGGAGGTCGGAGACCGGTCACGGCCACGGGCACGGCCACGAGGACCTCTCCGACGACGGCACCCTCAACGACTTCACGCTCTCCGAGGAGCCCTCGGAGACCCCGGAGCAGGGCCACGAGCACGGCAAGCCGGTCGACATCAAGCAGTTCTTCGACCCGGAGGACATGGCGCAGCAGTACAACCTGCACCAGGAGGCCAACAAGATCGACCTCGCCGCGATGACCGACGAGATCGTCTTCTCCAAGGACGGCGCCACCGACCAGACGAACACCGGGGAGAAGGTCCAGATCGAGACCGACCACCTGCACGGTGGCGGGCTGCCCGGCGACATCGCCACCGCGTCGGGCACGAAGGTCGACGCCGACCTCAACGTGGCCCAGCAGGAGGCCCTGCTCGGCTGGCTGCAGGGCGTCGAGGAGGACGCCGAGGGCCGTGCTGGGGACGAGTCCGACGCGATGGCCCTGCGGCGCCGGCTCGCCGGCATGCTCGAGAACCTGCCCGAGGCGATCAAGCGGCACCTCGAGCGGCTCATGGAGATCGAGCAGCGGGTGATCGACGGCGGGCACGCCGACGAGGAGGCACACCGGGCCGAGGTCGACCGCGCCGAGGAGCACGAGCGCCAGCAGCTCGAGGACTCGCTGCGCCGGCTCGCCAAGACCCTGCACGGCGCGCTGACCCACCGGCGCCGCCAGTCCCCGCGCGGACGCATCGACGCGGGTCGCACGATGCGGCGCAACATGCGCTTCGACGGCATCCCGTTCACGCCGGTCACCGTCAGCCGCGCCGAGGACAAACCGCGCCTGGTGATCCTCGCCGACGTGTCGCTCTCGGTCCGCGCGACGGCCCGGTTCACCCTGCACCTCGTGCACGGGCTGCAGGACATGTTCGGGCAGGTGCGGTCGTTCGCCTTCGTGTCCGACCTGATCGAGGTCACCGACCTCTTCTCCGACCACACCGTCGAGGACGCCCTCGGACTGATCTTCGGCGGCGACATGATCGACGTGGACGCCAACTCGAACTACGGCGAGGCCTTCGGGACGTTCCTCGAGGACCACGCGTCGGCCGTGAACCGGCGCTCCACGGTGATCGTGCTCGGCGACGGCCGGGGCAACGGGAACGACCCGAACATCGAGGCGTTCGCCGAGATCTCGCGCCGGGCCCGGGAGACGATCTGGCTCACGCCCGAGCCCCGCTACTCGTGGGGCCTGGGCGCGTGCGACCTGCCGCAGTACGCCGAGTTCTGCGACCGGATCCGGGTGGTCCGCGACCTGACCGGCCTCTCGGAGGTCAGCCACGACATGGTGTCCGAGATGATCGGCCGGTGACGTCGGTGACCCTGACCGGGCCGGTGGACAACACGGCGGGCTCGCTGCGGATCGACCCGCTCGCCCCGGCGCACCCGGGCCGGTGGGAGAACGGCCCGGTCGTGGTGTGCCACCTCGACCGGGGGGCCGTACCGGTGCGGCTCGCCGAGGGCAGGACCCCGGACCTGCGCACCGACCGGTTCGAGGTGCACCGGCTCGGGGACCGGCTGCTGGTCCTGCACCGCTTCCGCCCCGACGAACTCGACGACGACGTCTCGACGTTCGTCGCCGACGAGCTCGGCGCCGTGGTCGACTCCGCGCCGCTGTTCGAGCGGGTGGTCACCGGCATCGTCCGGTCGACGGTCCTCGACCCGCTGACCGCCTGGTCGACCTTCTACGCCAACTCGCTCGCCGTCCTGCGCCACCCGCGCTCCGCCCCCGCCGTCGGGCTCCCGCCGGAGGCCTCGCTCGCGGGGTTCGCCCCCGTGCACGCCCGCGCCCTCGACGAGGTGCGCGGGTCCACGGTGGCCGACCTGGGGGCCTGCTTCGGCTTCCTGCCGCTGCTCATGGCCGAGCGGGGACTCGACGTCGTGGCCACCGACCACACCCCGGGCACGATGACGCTGCTCGCCGCCGTGGCCGGGGCGGGCGTGGTGCCGGCGGCCGCCGACCGGCTGCGCACCCTGGTGTGCGACGCCCGCGCCGTCCCGCTGCGCGACGCCTCCGTCGACACCGTCACCGCGATCCACCTGCTCGAGCACCTGCCCGCGAGCGAGTCGGGCGCGGTCGTCGACGAGATGGTGCGCGTGGCCCGCCGCCGGATCGTCGTCGCCGTGCCGTACGAGGAGACCCCCGACCCCGTCTTCGGGCACCTGCGCCGCTTCACCCCCGACGACCTCACGGCCCTCGGGGAGCGCACCGGCCTGCCGTTCCGGGTGGACGAGCACCACGGGGGCTGGTTGTGCGCGGAGCGCTCGTGAGCACTAAATGGGGCTATAGGCCCGCTTAGTGCTCACGTGAGCGGAGCTCACATCGGACAGCCCTGACCCCGCGCCGCGGCCTGCGGGTCGACCCGGAACATCGGGCCGGTGTCGGTCGGCTCGTCGTAGTACCGGTGGAAGACCGGGGTGAGTCCGCCCGAGATCGGCGGGACGATCCAGCTCCAGTCGACCGGGCACGACCGGCCGGCCTGCTCCTCGCGCTCGAGGTGGCGCAGGAAGCGCTCCGACTCGCCGTGGTGGTCGGCCATCGACACGCCGGCGACGTCGAAGGAGTGCTGCACCGCGAGCGTCAGCTCCACCGCGGCGCGGTCGCGCCACATGGTGCGGTCGCTGGAGGTGTCGAGGCCCATCTTCTCGGCGACCTCGCGCAGCATGTCGTAGCGGTCGGCGTCGGCGAGGTTGCGGGCACCGATCTCCGTCGCCATGTACCAGCCGTTGAACGGCGCGGCGGGGTAGGAGACGCCGCCGATGTCGAGCCGCATGTTGCTGATGACCGGGAGGGCGTGCCAGCGCAGCCCGAGGTCGGCGAACCAGCGGTGGTCCGGGTGGTGCAGGTCCACCTCGAGCACCGAGGCGGACGGCACGTCGAAGAACTGCGGGCCCTTCTCGGCCCACTCCCCGCCGCCCGAGACCACGAGCGGCAGCACGTCGAACCGCCCCATCGGTGAGGGCGGGACCCAGCCGAGCGACCGGGCGTGGTCGGTGAACCCGACGTGGCGCGGGTCGCCCAGGACACGCCCGCCCGTACGGTAGCCCGCGTAGCGGACCAGCTGCTCGTTCCAGATCCGCGGCCCGGCCGCGGCGGGGGTGTCCGGCGCGAAGATCGTGATCGTGGAGCGGATGCGTCCGCGACGGGTGGCCTCGTCGAGGTGGCCGACGCACTCCGCGGCGACCTCCTCCGGCGCGGTCACGTGCCGGCGGTCGCGCAGGTGCAGGCTGCGCCAGTAGAGCCGGCCGATGCAGCGCGCGGAGTTCCGCCAGGCCACCCGCGCGCCGTAGGTCAGTTCGGCGGTGGTGTGCACGTAGGTGCCCGTCCGGGCGATCTCCTCGCGGACGGCGGCGATGCGCTCCTCCACCGTGACGGCGGGCGCCGCGGTGCCCTTCACGGTGGTCGCCCCGGGCTCCTCGGCCTCGGCGAAGAACTGGCGGAGGAACTCCTCGGCCTCGGCCGGGTCGACGGCGGGGACGCTCGTCGACCGGTCGTCCGCCGGCGCTCCCCACGTGCTCGGGGCCGCCGCCTCGGGCGGGGACGCGAGGGCCGCCGGGGCCGCGGGGGCGGTCACCGTCCGGCGGGGACGCGGGCGCGGCCGGTCGGTCACGACGGCGGCGGGAGACGCGGGCACGGCGGCGGGTGCGGCGGGTGCGGCGGGTGCGGCGGGTGCGGCGGCGGGAGACGTGGGCACGGCGGCGGGTGCGGCGGGTCCGGCGGCCACGAGCGGCGCGGTCGCCACCCCGGGGTCGCCCGTCCGGGCGGCCGGGAGGGGCCGGACCGGAGGGACCGCGGTGGTCGCCGGGTCGGCGCCGGCCGCGGTCCCGGCGGGTGCCGGGTCGCGCGTCACCGTCGTCGTCGCGGCGTCCACCGGGTCGGCCCCCACCGGGGTCCCGGCCGCCGGCGTGCTCACCGGGTCGGCCTCCGACGAGGTCCCGACGACGGCCATCGTGGCCATCCCGCGCGCCATGCCACCTCCGTGTGCTCCGAGGTCCTGCGTCCGTCGCCGATGCACTTCAGCGACGTCGTCGACATCTGAGTCGTGCACGTCGTCGGTGACGACGTCCGAGCCGGACCCCCGCGCGCCCGCTCTCCATCCTCACCGACGGGTCCGTCGAGCGGATCTCGCCGTTCGGACTCACGTCAGTCGCGATCCGGGCCCTGATGATCGGCCTTTCGGTCCAAACACCACTCCGGCGGCGCAGCCGAAACCCGATCGTGACCTGTCACACCGGCCCACTGTAGGGGGTCGCCCGACGACCGCTGGAGGGCGGGACCACCTCACCCAGCGTCACTCGTTGGTGCTCTCCGTGTCGGGTCACCGGGACGGGGGCCCCTCACCTCTGGCACCCTGGCCGACGACCGGCAGTAGTCGTCACGAGTACCCAGTGTGACGAGACCGACGGTGGGAGGCCTGGAGTGAGCCGAGCCGAGCGGGGTCGCACGCAGGGTGCGGGCTCCTGGGGAGGCGCGCAGGGACGGGTGCGCGCGAGCGATCTGCGCGCCCGGGCGGACGAGATGGCCGCCCTGCTGGACGAGGCCGCCCCCCGCACCCGTCGTCGCCGTCGTCGTCGCTCGACCGCGCTGCCCGCCGCCGTCGCGGCCTTCGGCGCCCTGAGCGTCGGCGGGGTGGGCCTCGCGCTCGGCCTGACGCCCACGGGCGCGGAGGGCCAACTGCCGGCCGCGCCGTCGCCGGTCCTCGCCGACCCCGGCACCGACCTCCCGGGCACGACGGCCGGCGGCGCCGGCGGCCCCGGCGGCACCGGCCACTCCGCCGGCTCCGGTCCCGTGACGGTCGCCCTCGATCCGGCCGTCGCGGGCGCCGACCTCATCCGCCCGGAGGAGCGCCCGACCGCCGCAGGAGGCCGACCCGCCCCGTCGTCGGGACCCCGGGACGCGACGACGCCCGCGTCGACGACCACCACCACGTCGACGCCGTCGCCCCCCGCCCGGAGCACGAGGCCCCGACCGACGCGTCCGCCGCGCCCCACCGTCACCCGCCGGGCCACGCCGCGATCCACCACCACCGCGCCGACCGCGTCCACGACACCCCGCCGCATCGCGCAGCGCGCCACGCTCCCGACCACCTCCCCCGCGCCCGGGACGGGCGCCGAGCCCGACGCGACGGACACCGAGGCCTCCCCGGACGAGTGACGATCACGTCACCGGGAGAACGGTCGACCCGCCACGACCAGTGACGACGGGTCGTCCGTCCTGCCACGACAGCGTCAGGGGCGTCGCCGTTCACCGGCCGTGGCCGTACGCTGACCGCACCGTGTGCCACCCTGCTCGTTCGAGGGCGGACGCGGAGTAGCGTCGCGCCACAGTGCCCACCGCCAGGGTGGCCCGGGCGGGGGGCGAGCGAGTCATCGTGAGATGAGGAGTCGACCGGACGTGACCGCAGCGAGGAACAACGGTCCCGACGCGGGCCGTCACGGTCCCGTCGGACCCGCGGGACCTCCCCGCGAGGGTCCGGTGCCCGGGGACCGGACCGGGAACTGGGGCGCCTCGGCGCTCGACCGGTCCGTGGTCTCCGGCCAGGGTTCGTTCGGCGCCGGACCGTTCGACTCCCCGCGGGGGTCGGGCCGCACCTCCCAGCTCGGCGGGGCCTACGACCCCGACGACGCCGTGTTCGACATCGCCGACGACCGGCGCGACGACGGGACGACGATGAGCCACCCCCAGGGCCGCGGCCCCGTACCCCCGCCTCCGCCCCGCAGCGGCTTCCCCGCCTCGCTCCCCTCGGCGCGGCCGGAGCCGGGTGGCTATCCCGGGGACACCGGCGGCTACACGACCGGCGGCCACGGTGGCTACGAGTCGGGCGGGTACGAGACCGCCGGCTACGCGACCGGCGGCCACGGCCCGGACTCCTACTCCTCGGGCGGCTACGGGTCCGGGAGCTGGTCCGGCGGCGCCTACGAGACCGGGGGGTACGAGACCGGCGGCTACGGCGGGTACGGCTCCGACACCGGCTACCCGTCCGACGGCTGGTCCGGTGGCCGACACGACGAGCCGCCCCGCACCACCGCGATCTCCTCCCCCGGCTTCGACCACGTCGTGCCCGAGGGCGTCGGGCTGCCGCAGCCGCGCGAGGCGGCCGCCCCGTCGAACGACGCCGCCGACATGGTGGCGATCATCCGGTCGAGCTTCGAGGCCGTCGCGCCCCGGGCCGACGAGCTGACGCAGCTGTTCTACGGCTGGCTCTTCCGCATCGCGCCCGAGACCCGCGAGCTCTTCCCCGTGACGATGGAGCTGCAGCGCACCCGCCTGCTGCGCGCGCTCATTCACGTGGTTCAGATGGTCGACCGGCCCGACGAGCTCAGCATCTTCCTGCGCCAGCTCGGGCGGGACCACCGCAAGTTCGGGGTCATCGGCGAGCACTACGACCGCGTCGGCGAGGCCCTGCTCGGTGCCCTCGGTGAGATCGCCGGGCCGCTCTGGACCCGTGAGGTCAAGGACGCCTGGGTCGGCGCCTACGGCGTCGTCGCCCAGGCCATGCGCGACGCCGCGGACGCCGAGCGCGGCCCCGCCGTCTGGATGGCGCGCGTCATGGAGCACCGCCGGATCGCCCCCGACCTCGCGATCGTGCGGGTGCAGACCAGCCAACCGGTGCCCTACCAGGCCGGGCAGTACGTCACCGTGGAGACGCCGCAGCGCCCGCGGATGTGGCGCTCGCTCACCCCCGCCAACGCGCCGGGCCCGGACTGCGTGATGGAGTTCCACGTCCACACCGTCCCGGGCGGCTGGGTGAGCCGGGCGATCGTCTCGCACGCCCGCGTCGGCGACGTCTGGCGCATCGGCCCGCCCATGGGCCAGATGACCCTCGACCCGCGCTCCCGCGCTGACCTGCTGATGGTCGCCGGTGGCACCGGGCTCGCTCCGGCCCGCGCGCTGATCGAGCAGCTGATGATCGACGGCTCGGACCGCAAGGTGGCGCTCTTCGTCGGTGGCCGCACGTGGAGCTCGCTCTACGACATCGACACCCTGCGTCGGATGGCCCAGGACAACCCCTGGCTCACCGTCGTCCCCGTCGTCGAGGAGGACGGTCGGCGCTACGGCGCGGAGACCGGCACCCTCGGCGAGGTCGTGGCGCGGTACGGCGCCTGGGCCGACCGGCAGGTCGTCGTCGCCGGCTCCCCGCCCATGGTCCGCTCGACGGTGTCCGCGATGCTCGACGCCGGGACACCATTCATGCAGATCCACTACGACCCCTACCACACCGACTGACGGGGTCCCCGGACACGACGGGGCCGTGCACCACGATCGTTCGTGGTGCACGGCCCCGTCGTCGTGGGATCAGGCCTGCGCGGTCGCGCGCCGGTCCAGCGTCAGCGACACCTCGGGCGAGCGCACGAGGGTCTGGTAGACGACGCAGTACCGCTCGGTGAGCTTGTGCAGCGTCGCGAGCGTGTCGTCGTCGGCGTCGGTGTCCAGGTCGAACGAGAGCCGGATGTCCTTGAAGCCGACCGGCGCGTCCTTCGCGACGCCGAGCGTGCCGCGGAAGTCGAGGTCGCCCTCGGCGTGGATCGTGCCGCCACGGACCTCGACGCCCATCGACGTGGCGACCGCGCGCAGCGTCACGCCGGAGCAGGCGACGAGCGCCTCGAGGAGCATGTCCCCGGAGCAGAGCAGTTCGCCCGTGCCGCCGGTGGCGGGGTGCAGGCCGGCCTCGACCATGGCCTGCGCCGTCTGCACCCGGCACGCGATACCGGAGCCGTCGAGGTCACCGTCCGCCTTGAGGACGACGACGGCCGACTCCGGGTCGTCACGGTACTGCTGCTTGAGGGGGCCCTGGGTCTCGGCGAGCGCTGCCTTGTCCATGCTTCAAGGATGCCTGTTCGGCGCGCCGACCGCGACAGGCGAACACGGCGATCGCCCCGAGCAGCGAGAAGATGCCCGCGACCACCACGGCGTCGTCGAACCCGCCGAGCAGGCCCACCGGTCCCGACGGCAGGCCGGGGCGGGTGGTGATCACGGCGACCACCGTCGTCCCGATCGCCGAGCCCACGTAGCGCGCCGTGTTGTTCGCGCCGCTGCCCATCGCGGCCCGACCGGCCGGGACGCTGGCCACGGCCTCCCGCCCGAACGCGGCGTTGAGGACCCCGCTCGCGATGCCGGCGACGAACAGGCCGGGCACGAAGCGCCAGACCGAGGACTCCGGGGTCGCGCCCAGCAGCAGCGCCTGCCCCACCGCGACGACGAGCAGCGCCACCGCCATCTGCGTCCGCCCGCTGACGGCGGCCGGGAGGCGGCGCGCGAGCAGCGAGGTCACGACGCTCGTCACCGACCAGGCGAGCAGGACGGCGGCGGCCGCGAGCGCGGAGGCGCGCAGCCCGCGCTCGGCCACGCTGAGCAGCACCGATGTGGTGGCGATGATGCCCATGCCGGTCGCGAGCGCGGCCAGCATCATGGCGAGGAAGCGCGGGGACCGGAACAACGTCGGGTCGATCATCGGGGCCGCCCGGCGCCGCTCCACCACGAGCCACACGGCGAGCACGAGCAGACCCCCGACGACGAGCGACACCGGGGCGGGCCGGAAGGCGCCGGTGCGGGCCTCGACGAGACCGGTGAGCAGCAGCGCGATGCCGGCGGCCAGCAGCGCGACGCCGGGCAGGTCCACCGGGCGGGGCTGGTCGGCCCGCGACTCCTCGACCGCCGTGCGCGCCCACACCGCGAGCAGCACGGCGAGGACCGCCTCGATCCAGTACTCCGCCGTCCATCCCGCGAGCCGTTCGCTGCCGGTGGCGAGCAACGGGCCGATCGCGATGCCCGCGCCCAGGGCGGCACCCCAGATGCCGCTGGCGCGCGGCGCGTCGGGCGTCCCGGCCGGGAAGGCGTGGCCGATCAGCCCGAGGCTCGCCGCGACGAGCGCCGCCGCCCCGATCCCGGCGACGATGCGACCCGCGACCAGCACCGCCGTCGTCGGGGCGAGGGCGCAGAGCACCGACCCGACGGCGAGCACGAGGGCCCCGAGGAGGAGCGCCCGGCGTCGGCCCAGGTCGTCGGCGACCGCGCCCGCCGGCAGCAGCGCCACCCCGAGCCCGATGCTCATGGAGCTGAGGATCCAGGCCTGCCCCTCCGGTCCCGCGCCGAGCGCGGCGGCCGTGGCGGGCATCGTCGCCAGCGTGGACGTGAACACGACGAGCGCCAGGAACGTCGCCGTGGAGGCGACGGCCAGCGTGGTTCGGGACCGCACGGTCCGGGACGCTAGCAGGCGGTTCGGTCATTGAACTAGCATCGGTGACATGCCGCTCGGACAGGGTTATCCGCAGCAGGACTGCGCGATCGCCCGCGCCCTCGAGCTCGTCGGCGACCGTTGGACCCTGCTCGTGCTGCGCGACTGCTTCTTCGGCGTGCACCGCTTCGCCGACCTCGTCGCCCGCCTCGACGTCCCGCGCGCGGTCCTCTCCGACCGCCTCGCCCGTCTCGTCGAGGCCGGGCTGCTCGTTCCCGACGGCAGGTCCTACCGGGTCACCGAGGCCGCCCACCCGCTGTGGCCGGCGCTGCGGTCGCTGGCCGCGTTCGGGGAGTCGGCCCAGGCCGCGGCCGGCGGGTCGGTGCGCCGGTTCGCCCACGTCACGTGCGGCACCGACACCACCGCCGACGGCCGCTGCCCCACGTGCGGGACCGTCCCGCCGCCGCCCGACCTCGTGGTCCGTGCCGTCGGCGGACGCGGCCGCCGGGACGATCCGGTGAGCGTCGCCCTCCGCGCCCCGCACCGGCTCCTGACGCCGCTGCCCTGACCTCCACCCCCGTGGCAGCGGAGCGTCGTTGCTGTCACTGGGTGACAGCAACGACGCTTCGCTGTCACGGGAAAGGGGTCACCACCCCGTCCCGGCCACGTGACGGATCGGTGCGTTGCAGCGGTTGAACAGGTTGACCACGGCGATCCACAGCAGCAGCGCGGCGCGGGCCGGCTCGTCGAACACGCGCGTCACCTCGGCCCACAGCGGGTCGGGGACGGCGTCGCCCCGGTCGGCGAGCCGGGTGACGTGCTCGGCGAGCTCGAGGGCGACCCGCTCCTGCTCGCTGAACCACGGCGCCTCGCGCCACACCCCCACCGTCGCGAGCCGCTCGTCGGTCTCGCCCGCCGCGCGGGCGTCCGTGGTGCCGCCGTGCACGCAGGAGGCGCAGCCGTTGATCAGGCTGACGCGCAGGTGGACCAGCGCGAGCAGTGGCTCGGGCAGGCCGCCCGCGCGGGTGGCCGCGATCAGTCCACCGATCGCCTCGCCCGCCCCCGGCAGCAGTGCGGCAGGGTTGGCCATCCGGGCCTCGGGTGCGGTGACGGTCATGACGGCTCCTCGTCTCGGACCGCCGGTCACATCCTCGGGCGCCGGTCGGTCAGGGAGGTGACACCCGCCCCGGGAAGGATGTGACAGCCATGGAGCCCGCCGAGCTGGCCGAGCGCTTCGCCGCCCACCGACCGCACCTGCTCGCCGTCGCCGGCCGGCTCGTCGGCCCCGACGCCGCCGAGGACGCCGTCCAGGAGGCGTGGCTGCGGCTGGCCCGCCAGGACGACCCGGACGCGATCGACAACCTCCCGGGCTGGCTCACCACCGTCGTCGCCCGGATCGCGCTCAACCAGCTCCGCGCCCGCCGCCCGGTCGACGAGGGGGAGCCCGCGGACGTCGCCGACGAGGACGCCGACGCCGAGTCGCTGGCCGTCTCCGCGGACGCCGTCGGGCCCGCCCTGACGCTCGTCCTCGACCGCCTCTCCCCCGCCGAGCGGCTCGCCTTCGTGCTGCACGACGTGTTCGGGCTGCCCTTCGAGGAGATCGCACCGATCGTCGACCGCTCGGTCGCCGCCACCCGCCAGCTCGCCAGCCGGGGACGACGGCGGGTGCGGGGCCAGGATCCCGACGCCGGGGCCTCCCGCCCCTCCGCCGAGGTGGTCGCGGCCTTCCTGCGTGCGGCCCGGGACGGCGACTTCGGCGCCCTGCTGGAGCTGCTCGACCCGGAGGTCGTGCTGCGCGCCGACCCCGTCGCCGTGCGGATGGCGACGATCAACGCGGGCCGCGGCGCCCCGCCGCTCGCCCCCGAGGTCCCCGGCGCCGACGCGGTCGCGCGGGTGTTCGCGGGTCGCGCGCACGCCGCGGTGCCGGTCCTCATCGACGGCGTGCCCGGGCTCGCCTACGCCACCGCGAGGCGGACCGTGTCGATGTTCCGCTTCACCGTCGTCGACGGTCTGGTCACGGCCGTGGAGGTCGTCTCCGACCCCGCGGTCATCGCCGCGACCGAGGTGGTGTTCGAGGAGACGGCCTAGATCAGCCCCATCTTGGAGGCGGCGTAGACGGCCTCCGCGCGGCGCGAGACGTCGAGCTTGCGCATGAGGTTCCCGACGTGGAACTTCACCGTCGTCTCGGAGATGAAGAGCTCGCGGCCGATGGTGCGGTTGCTCATGCCGCGGGCGAGCAGCCGCAGCACGTCGAGCTCGCGACCGGTGAGGGTCTCGCCGTGCGGCTGCTGCCCGTTGAGCGAGCGCACGACGGCGGCGGCCGAGCGCGAGTCGAACGCCGACTCGCCGCGGGAGACCGCGCGGATCGCCGCGATGAGCTCGGTGGTGTCGACGTCCTTGACCACGTAGCCGCGGGCGCCGGCGTGCACCGCCTCGACCACCAGCCGGTCGTCGAGGAACGTCGTCAGCACCAGCACGCCGACCCCCGGGTGGGCCTGGGTCAGCTGGCGGCACAGCTGCAGGCCCTCGGAGTCCGAGCTGGTGGAGAGCTTGAGGTCGAGCAGCACGATCGACGGGCGCTCGTGCGCGACGACGGCGAGCGCCTCGGCCGCCGAGGACGCCTCACCGACGATGGCGAGCTGCGGCTCGCGCTCCAGCACCGAGCGCAGGCCCTGCCGCACGATCGCGTGGTCGTCGACCAGCACGATGCGGACCTCGCCCCGACGGACCGCCGCGCGGGCGGGGATGCGGATGTCGGTCATGGCGTGCTCCCAGCGTCGTTCGGACTGCCACCATCCTCGCCCGCCGGGGCGGGCGCCGTCCCCGTCGTTCCTGACGGTTCTGGCGGTTCCGGCGGTTCGGCCGCCTCGGCCGGGTGCGGCCGGGGTTCGATGGGGAGCGGGACGCTCACCTGCACGCGGATCCCGCCCTGGCGGGCGCGCAGCACCTGCAGCAGCCCGCCGAACTCGCGGGCGCGCTCGGCCATGTTCGCGAGCCCGCGGTGCGAGCCGTCGATGTCGTTCGCGGCGGCCACCCGCAGCGAGCGGCGGACCCGTTCGGGGTCGCCGGTCCCGTCGTCGGCGACGGAGAGCACGAGCCGGTCCTTGCGGAACGAGAGCCGCACGACGGCGACGGTCGCCTCCGCGTGGACGGCCGCGTTGAAGAGGGCCTCACCCGCCACCCGGAACAGCGAGCGCTCCGCGGCCGACGGCAGCGACACCGGCCGGCCCTCGATGCGGACCTCGACGCGCAGGTCGGAGGGCATGTGGACGGTCGAGAGCTCCTCGAGCATCGCGGGCAGGGTGCGGTGGCCGTGCTCGCCCGAGTGGTTCAGCGCGTAGATCGCCGACCGCAGCTGCTCGACGGCGCGCCGGGTCAGCTGCTTCGCGGTCTCGAGCCGTTCGCGCTGCCCCTCGTCCCGGATCTCCGAGCGCACGACCTCGATCTGCATCCCGGCCGAGAGCGCGTACTGGGTCACCGAGTCGTGCAGCTCGCGGGCGATCCGGTGCCGCTCGGAGTCGAGCACCTCCCGCTGCCGGGCGACCGTCAGCGCGTCGCGGGTGCGCTGGAGCTGTTCGTTGCGGGCCGCGAGGTCCTCGGCGTGACGGCTCGCCTCGTCGTAGAGCCGCAGCGTGCGCTGGTGCAGCGACGAGTTCTGCAGTGCGGCCGCGGTCTGGCTCGCGAGGACGCGCAGCACGGACGCGTCGGTGGCGTCGATCCGCCGCTCCACGCCGGTCCAGGCGACGATCTCGCCGACCACGGTGCCGTCGAGCCGGACGGGGACGTGCAGGTGGTGGGGGTCGTGCGGGTGCGGGTCGGAGGGCGCGCCGTCGCCCGCGCCGACGTCGAGGTCGGACTCGTCGTGATCGCCGCGGCGCACCGCGTGCAGGTGGCGCAGGACGAAGGGCGGCAGCTCCTCCGGGCCGTCCACCGGGACCTCGGCCAGATCGGGTCCGAGCACGAGGTGGCGGGGTGAGGCCTCGGGGAGCGCACCGTCGGCGAGGGCGAAGACGACCCAGTGGGCGGTGAGGTGCTCCGAGGCCGCCTCGGCCACCGAGCGCACCAGCGTGCCGGGCCCCTCGGTGGTGCGCACGAGCGCGCGGCTAATCCGGTCGAGCGCGTGGATGACCCGCCGCAGCCGCTCGGCCGACGCGAGGTACTCGACGTAGAAGGACGGCTTGCCCGACCGGATGCCGGTCAGCAGGTCGAGGTCCAGGCCCGGTTCGGTGTCGCGGCCGGTGACGCGGTGCTCGGTCACTGCGCTACAGGGCCTGCCGGAACAGCGCCTCGATGTCCTCGCGCGTCGCCTCGCGGGGGTTGGTCGACAGGCACGCGTCGACCATCGTCATCGTCGCCAGCTTCTCGACGTCGGCCTCGGTCACCCCGATCTCGGCGAGGCCCTTCGGCACGCCCAGCTCGTCGGCGAGGCGCCGGACCTCCACGGCCGCCCACTCCGACGCGTCCTCCGCGAGGGCCTCCGACCAGCGGCCGCCGACGGCGTCGGGGAAGCCGAGCGCCTGGGCGATCGGCACGAAGCGCGCCGGGTCCGGCTCCGCGTTGAACCGCACCACGTGCGGCAGCAGGATCCCGTTGATCACGCCGTGCGGGAGGTCGAGCAGGCCGCCGACCTGGTGGCTCATGGCGTGGGCGGCACCCAGGATCGCGTTGGTGAAGGCGAGCCCCGCCTCGAGCGCGGCCTGGGCCATGAAGACCCGCGACTCCTGCTCGAGCGGATGGTCCATCGTGCGCTCGAGGTGGTTGCCGACCAGCGAGATCGCCTGCAGCGCGTGGTGGTCGGTGAGCGGGTTGTGCGCCCGCGAGACGTAGGCCTCGATGCCGTGCGTCAGCGCGTCCAGCCCGGTCGCGGCGTTGAGCCAGTCGGGCATCGTCGTGAGCAGGTGGGGATCGACGACGGAGACGTCGGGGACGAGCGCCCGGCCGAGGATCGTGATCTTCGTGTTCCGCAGGGTGTCGGTGACGATGCAGAACTGGCTGACGTCGGCCCCGGTGCCGGAGGTGGCGGGCACCATGACCATCGGCGGGATGGGGTTGACCATCCGGTCGACGCCCTCGAAGTCGGTGATCCGCCCGCCGTTGCCGGCGAGCAGGGCGATGCCCTTCGCGGCGTCGATGACCGAGCCGCCGCCCACCGCGACGAGCACGTCGCAGCGCTCGGCGCGGTAGTGCTCGTGGCCGGCGGTGATCTCGTGGTCCTTCGGGTTCGGCGTGACCCCGTGCCACGTCGACGGCCGCATCCCGGCGTCGGTCAGGTGACGGCAGAGCTGCTGCGGCCACCCCGCGGCGAGCAGTCCGTCGTCGGTGACGAGCAGCGGCCGGCGCGCACCCAACCGGGCGGCGGCGTGCGCGGCCTCGGAGAGCGATCCCGCGCCGAAGACGATCTCGGGGACGTGGAACTTGGCGAGCCGCGGCGTCTCCGGCCCGGACTGCAGGTGGCCCCGTCCGGACCCGGCGTCGTGGTCCGGCAGCGAGGCCTCCGTCCGGGCCCGGGACCCGGCCTGACGTCGGCGCACCACCAGGGACTCACCCGCGCGGGTCACGGAATCGACGAGGACCACGCTGCCCCCTCCCCACCGTTGGAATTCGGCTAGTCGGTGTAGCCCACGTTACAGACGGACGACGGGGTTGGGCAGCCTCGGAGCGAACGATCACGGCTACCGGCCGGTAGGCCGCTGATCAGCGGGAACCCGTCGCCAGCTCGGCCGCCTGGATGCCGGGTTCGACGTTGGAGTCGCCGTGGATCGGACCCTGTCGGTCCGACAGCGGGGTGCCGTTCCCGCCCCACTGCTGGGCGATCATCTCAGCCGCGATGGACACCGCCGTCTCCTCCGGCGTGCGGGCGCCGAGGTCGAGCCCGATCGGGCTGGACATGCGGGCGAGCTCGTCCTCGGTGACGCCGGCCTCGCGCAGCCGCTCCAACCGGTCGTGGTGGGTGCGGCGCGAACCCATCGCTCCGATGTAGCCGATCTCGGGCAGGCGCAGGGCGACCTCGAGCAGCGGCACGTCGAACTTGGGGTCGTGGGTGAGGACGGCGAGCGCGGTGCGGCCGTCGATGCGCCCCGCCTCGGCCTCCGCGGCCAGGTAGCGGTGCGGCCACTCGACGACGACCTCGTGCGCCTCCGGGAACCGACTGGAGGTGGCGAAGACCGGGCGGGCGTCGCAGACCGTCACCCGCATCCCGAGGAAGGTGCCCATGCGGGCCACCGCGGCGGCGAAGTCGATCGCGCCGAAGACGATGAGGCGGGGCGGCGGCGCGAAGGACTCGACGAAGACCCCGAGGCCCTCGCCGCGGCGCTCGCCGTCGGTCCCGTAGGTGACGAGGGTGGTGCGCCCGGCGGCGAGCAGCCCCCGGGTGTCGTCGCGCACGGCGTCGTCGAGCCGCTCGCTGCCGAGCGTGCCCTCCGTGCGATCGGGCCAGACGACGAGGCGGCGGCCGACGCCGGGCCCGGAGACGATCGTCGCGGTGGCCACCGGCCGGTGCTCGCGGACCGCCTCGGCGATCTCGCCGAGCTGCGGGTAGGTCTCGCGGTCGACCTGCTCGACGAACACGTCGAGGATGCCGCCGCACGTCAGCCCGACCGCGAAGGCGTCGTCGTCCGAGACCCCGTAGCGCTGCAGCGTCGCGTCCTCCCCGCGCAGCACATCGGACCCGAGCTCGTAGACCGCGCCCTCCACGCACCCGCCGGAGACGCTGCCGACGGCCTCACCGTCGGGACCGACGAGCATGGACGCACCGGGCTGGCGGGGCGCGGACCGGAAGGTCCCGACGACGGTGGCGAGGGCGGTCGACCGGCCCTCGGACCACCATCCCTCGAGGGTTCCCAACACGTCACGCATCGGCGAGCACCTCCGTGAGCTCCTGCAACGTGGCCAGCGAGTGTCCGGCCAGCAACCGGTCAACGTGCGGGAGGGCCGCGGCGATTCCCCCCTGCACCGGTTCGTACCCGCGCTTGCCGGCGTGCGGGTTGACCCAGACCACCGCGTGGGCGAGCCGGGCGAGACGCTGCATCTGCTCGCCGAGCAGCTCGGTGCCACCGCGCTCCCAGCCGTCGGAGAAGATCACGACGACGGCCCGCCTCGCCACGCCGCGCTGCCCCCACCGGTCGAGGAAGGCCGCGAGCACCTCGCCGAGCCGGGTGCCGCCGGACCAGTCCGGGATCGTGTTGCCGGCATCGCGCAACGCCCGTTCGGGGTCGCGTTGGCGCAGCTCCCGGGTCACGCGCGTGAGCCGGGTCCCGAGGGTGAAGGTCTCGACGGCCTGCGGGGTGCGCCGGGTGAGCACGTGCGCGAACCGCAGCAGCGCGTCGGCGTAGGGCGCCATCGAGCCCGACACGTCGAGCAGGATGACCACGCGCCGCGGGCGTTCCCGACGGTTCTTCCGGGACAGCCCGGGGATCTCCCCGGCGTGCCGCAGCGTCGCGCGCAGCGTGCGCCGCGGGTCGGGCTCGCCGCGGGGCCCGGGACGACGGCGACGGGCGCGCCGGCGGGGTGGGGTCGGCGTGAGCAGGGCGAGCATCCGGCGGATGTGCTCGCGCTCGCTGATCGTCAGCTCGGCGATGTCGCGGTCGCGCAGCACCTCCTCGCCGGAGGCGGCCACCTTGAGCTCGGGCACGTCGTCGTTGTCGTCACCCTGCCCCTGCCCCGGCGGCGGGGTGAGCGCCGCGATCGTCGCGGTCCGCGGCTTCGGCGGCGCCGGCCGTCCCATCCGCTGCTCGCGCGGGTCGGAGGAGAACCAGGCGAAGAAGGCGTGGTCGTAGCGCGCGACGTCGTCGGGGTCGCCGCACAGCGTGAGCCGCCCCGCCCAGTAGGTCGCCACCTCGCTCGCGACGTCGATCTCGCGCAGCGCCCGCAGGTAGGTCGCCGTCCGGTCGGGGGTGACGGGCACTCCGGCGTTGCGCAGCAGGCGGGTGAAGGCGACGAAGTCCCGGAGGACGGCGTCCTCGTCGGGGGCCTGGTCCTCGGGCGCGTGCCTGCCGGGCGTCGTCGTGGCGGGCGCAGCGGCCAGGCCCTCGATGATCCCACCGGCCAGCACCGCGCCGGCGTGCGCGCGGGGGGCGGGCGCGTCGCTGCTGCCGCCCCGGTCCATCGACGTCATGAGGCGAGCAGGGCGTCCAGCGCGTCGCGGGCCCGGTCGGCGTCCTCGCGGTACTTCAGCACCGCGCCGAGCGTGGTGGTCGCCGACTCCAGGTCGAGGTGACGCGCGCCGATGAGCTCGAGCGCCGCGGCCCAGTCCAGCGACTCCGCGACACCCGGCGGCTTGAGCAGGTCCAGCCCGCGCAGCCGGTGCACGGCCTGCGCGACCTGCTGGGCCAGCTCGTCGGAGAGCTGCGGCATGCGCGCCTTGAGGATCGCGACCTCGCGGCCGAGGTCGGGGTGCTCGAGCCAGAGGTACAGACAGCGGCGCTTGAGCGCGTCGTGCACCTCGCGGGTGCGGTTGGAGGTGAGGACGACCAGCGGCGGCGTCTCGGCGCGCACCACCCCGATCTCGGGGATGGTGACCGAGTTCTCGGCCAGCACCTCGAGCAGGAAGGCCTCGAACTCGTCGTCGGCCCGGTCGACCTCGTCGATGAGCAGCACGCTCGGCGTCGTCTGCAGCGCCTCGAGCACGGGCCGGGCGAGCAGGAAGCGGCGGTCGTAGAGGGAGGCCTCGACCGCGTCGGCGTCCAGCGCGTCCCCGGAGGCCGTGGCGGCCGCCTCCATCGTGCGCAGGTGCAGCAGCTGGCGCGGGAAGTCCCAGTCGTAGAGCGCCTGGGCCGCGTCGATGCCCTCGTGGCACTGCAGGCGCACGAGCGGCGCTCCGAGGACCTCGGCCAGCGCCTGCGCGAGTGCCGTCTTGCCCGTGCCGGGCTCCCCCTCGCAGAACAGCGGTCGCCCCATGCGCAGGGCGAGGAACGCCGCGGACGCGAGGCCCGGGTCGGCGAGGTATCCGGTGCGTTCGAGGGCGGCGGCGACGGCGTCGGGCCGGTCGAATTCGGAGGCGGCGGTCACAGCCCCATCGTTCCCTACACGACCGGATAACGCTCAGGTTGCTGTGGCACACACCGCACGAGGGGCTGCTACGACCGTGACGACCACGACACCGTGACTGTAAGTCACAGGGGTGTAACACGGGAGATAACGGACTGGAAACGGGGGTTGACCTGCGAAGACGGTGACGAGGAGTCGCAGCAAGGCGCCATTGGGGTGATCTTCGACTTTCTGAGAGGCGCTTGAAACCGCGTGTGGGCTCCGTACCGTTCACTCTCGGCCGTCAGGAAAGCGGCCATCGACCAGCCCCGAGGTCGCCGCGTCCGACGCCTGTCCAGCGGCCCCGGGTGACCCGACACGAGAGGTGCGGACCGGACAGGCCGAACGAGCAGAGGCATGGCGCGCCCCACGGGGAGTGCCCACGGTGAGACCGCGTGGAACCGGTCCGTGATCCGTCGGGGAGCACCGACTCCCGGCCGACTGTGTCGTGGGACGCGGTGCGACGAGAGAGGTCATGCTTCGTAGTTCCGAGAAGTCGCTGGCGCGCGCCCTCACCCGTAGGGCGGCCCAGCTGACGCTGGTCGGCGCGCTCGCGGCCACCCCGCTCGCGCTCGCCGCCGGCACGGCATCCGCCACGGATTGGGATGCCATCGCCCAGTGCGAGAGCAGTGGTAACTGGTCGACGAACTCCGGCAACGGGTTCTCCGGCGGCCTGCAGTTCACGCCGTCGACCTGGCAGGCGTTCGGTGGGTCGGGCAGTGCCCACAACGCCAGCCGCGAGGAGCAGATCGCGGTCGCCGAGCGCGTCAAGGCCGCCCAGGGCATGAACGCCTGGCCGACCTGCTCCAAGAAGACCGGCAACACCTCGAGTTCGTCCAACTCCTGGAGCTCGAGCAGCTCGTCGAGCTCGTCCGGCTCGTCCAGCTCCTCGAAGAAGAGCACGAGCAGCGAGGCCATCAAGGCACCGACGGCCTCGGCCGTCGCCCCGGCCGGCGGCTACACCGTCGTCTCCGGCGACACCCTCAGCTCCATCGCGAGCGCCCACGGTGTCTCCTGGGAGCAGGTCGCCCAGCGCAACGGCCTCGCGGACCCCGACGTCCTCGCGGTCGGGCAGCAGCTCGCCCTGAGCTGATCCGCCGTACCGCCCCGACCCCCGCCGGTGCTCCGAGCACCGCCGGGGGTCGCGGTGTGTCCGGGGGGCTCCCCGTCGCTCTCCGGGCCCGGACGTCCTGCTGGGCTCACCGCGAGGTGGACACCAGGCATGGTCCCCGGCCCTCCGAGCTGCCCCACGTCGCTCTCGGGGCCCGGACGTCCTGCTGGGCTCACAGCGAGGTGCACGCCGGGCATGCTCCCCGACGCTCCGAGCTGCCCCACGTCACGCTCGCGGGCGGGCGTCTTCCCCCGGCGCCGAGCGCAGCGGAGCGACGCCGGCTCGGCTCGTCCTGTCGCGGCCTGCCGACACCCGGCACGCAGTCGCAGTGAATCAGCGCGACAAGGCCGCTGGCCGACGTCAACTGCCCGCGACAGGTCAGCGGGCCCGAACATCACGACGTCGGGCGCGCCCTCGCGCCCGGACGTCCTGCCGGCTCACCGCGAGGCCCAGGACCCCCGGGAGCTACGGGCAGTTGACCCATTCCTCGGTGCCGTCGGCGAACTCCTGGCGCTTCCACACCGGGAGCTGGCGTTTCACCTCGTCGACCAGCTCGCTGCACGCGTCGAAGGCCTCGCGCCGGTGCTCGGCGGCGACGGCGCAGGCGAGGGCCACGTCACCGATCGCGAGCGGGCCGACCCGGTGCGACACGGCGATGGCCGTGACCCCGTCGAACCGGCCGGCGATCTCGGCCGCGACCTTCTCCACGACGGACCCCGCCGACGGGTGGCCCTCGTAGTCGAGCGCCCGGACGGAGCGGCCGTGGTCGTGGTCCCGGACCACGCCGGAGAACGTGACGACCGCACCGCTGCGCGGCCCGTCCACCAGGGCGGCGTGCTCGGACACGTCGAGCGGCTCCTCGCCCACGGCGGCGCGCAGCACGGCCGCGGGGTGCTCGATGGTCGAGCTCCGCCGCGCCGCGTCTCTGCCGGTCGGTGCACTCACGGGTGGTCCCCTCCCTGGATCTGGTCGACGGCGTGGTCGAGCACCGGCTCGAGCACGGACAGTCCGTCGCGCACCCCGCCCGGAGAGCCGGGCAGGTTCACCACCAGTGTGCGCCCCGCGACGCCGGCGACGCCGCGGGACAACATGCTGGTCGGCACCTTCTCGGCGCCGGCCCTGCGCACCGCGTCGGCGATCCCCGGCACCTCGTAGTCGAGCACGGACCGGGTGGCCTCGGGCGTGCCGTCGGTCGGGGAGATGCCGGTGCCACCCGTCGTCAGGACCACCTGCACCCGCTCCGCGACCGCCGCGCGCAGCGCCTCCGCGACGGGCTCGCCGTCGGGGACGACCTGGGGATCGTCCGCGGTCCACCCGCGCTCGCGCAGCCAGTCGACGATCACCGGCCCGCCCCGGTCCTCGTACACCCCGGCCGACGCCCGGTTCGACGCCGTGATCACCCGCGCCCGCCGCAACGGCTCGTTCACGGCCTGCCACCCCGTCGCTGCGCTCGCCTCATCGCCCCTCCGGCCTCGTCCAGACGCCGGAGCGTCCGCCTTCCTTGCGCTCGAGCCGCACCCCGTCCATGGTCGCGGCCGGGTCGAGCGCCTTGACCATGTCGTGCAGCGCGAGACCCGCGACCGACACCGCGGTCAGGGCCTCCATCTCCACCCCGGTGCGGTCGGCGCTCCGGGCGGTCGCGGTCACGTGGACCTCCGACGCGCCGACCTCGAGATCCACCGTCACGCCGGCCAGCGGGATCGGGTGGCAGAGCGGGATCAGGTCGGGCGTCCGCTTGGCACCCATGATCCCGGCGATGCGCGCCGTGGCCAGCGCGTCGCCCTTGGGCACCGTGCCGTCGCGCAGGGCCGCGCACACCTCCGCGGTGGTGCGCAGCGTCCCGCTCGCCGTGGCCACCCGTCGGGTGACCTCCTTGTCGCCGACGTCGACCATGCGCGCCGCGCCCGTCTCGTCGACGTGCGTGAGGCCGCCGGGGCCGGTCATGTCTCCTCCTTGGTGACGCCCTCGGCGGACTCGGCGCCCGCGTCGAGCGCCGCCTGCACCGACCCGAGCTCGGCGCCCTCCGCCTCGCTCACCTTCCGGACCGCCGAGGCCACCGCGGGCGACACCGTGGAGTCGAAGACGCTCGGCACGATGAACAGCGGATTGGGCTCCGCGACGACGTCCGCGATCGCGGCCGACGCCGCGAGCAGCATCGCGTCCGTGATGGTCCGGGCCTGGGCGTCGAGCAGGCCCCGGAAGATGCCGGGGAACGCCAGCACGTTGTTGATCTGGTTCGGGTAGTCCGACCGGCCGGTGGCCACCACGGCCGCGTGGTGCTGCGCGACGCCCGGGTCGATCTCCGGATCGGGGTTCGCGAGCGCGAAGACGATGGCGTCGTGGGCCATCGCCTTCACGTCCTCGGCGTGGAGCAGGTTCGGTGCCGACACCCCGATGAAGACGTCGGCCCCCGGCAGCGCGTCGTGCACGTCGCCGGTCCGCCCGTCGGCGTTGGTCTGCTCGGCGACCCACTGCAGCGACGAGTGCAGCCCGGGCCGCTCGCGGTGGATGATCCCGTCGACGTCCACCGCGATCAGGTCGGCGGGCTGCAGGGGCAGCAGCAGCCGGATGATCGCCGACCCGGCGGCACCCACCCCGCACACGACGATGCGGCAGTCCTCCGCGCGCTTGCCCACCACGCGCAGCGCGTTGCGCAGCGCTCCGAGCACGACGACGGCAGTGCCGTGCTGATCGTCGTGGAAGACCGGAATGTCGAGGGTCGCGCGCAACCGCTCCTCGATCTCGAAGCAGCGGGGGGCGGCGATGTCCTCGAGGTTGATCCCGCCGTAGACCGGGGCGAGGACCTCGACGGTACGGATGATCTCCTCGGTGTCCTGCGTGTCGAGGCACACGGGCCACGCGTCGACCCCGGCGAAGCGCTTGAACAGCGCCGCCTTGCCCTCCATCACCGGCATCGCGGCGGCGGCCCCGAGGTTGCCGAGCCCCAGCACGGCGGACCCGTCGGTGACCACCGCGACCGTGTTCCGCTTGATCGTCAGCCGCCGCGCGTCGTCCGGGCGCCGGGCGATCGCCTGGCACACCCGCGCGACGCCGGGCGTGTAGGCCCGGGAGAGGTCCTCACGGGTGCGCAGCCCGACCTTCGGCGTGACCTCGATCTTCCCGCCGAGGTGCACCAGGAACGTCCGGTCGGACACGTTGCGCACCCGCACGCCGTCGAGCGTGTCCAGCGCCTCGGTGATCTCCTCGGCGTGCCGCTCGGACAGGGCGTTGCAGCTGATGTCGACGATGATCGAGTCGGGTCGCGACTCGACGACGTCGAACGCCGTCATCACGCCGCCGACGCGACCGACGGCCACGGCGAGGTCGCCCGCCGCGGTGGCGCTCGGCGGCGCCTCCACCCGGGCGGTGATGGCATAGCCGGGTCCGGGGACCGCCACGGTTCAGCCCTCCTGCGCACTAGTCCGATGACAGCCGGGCCAGATCGGCCGGGGTGTCGACGTCGTCTCGGGTCGCGACGTCGCCGACCTCCACGGCCCGCACGTCGTCCCGCCCGGCAAGGTAGCCCCGCGCCCCGACATCGTCGTGCGCGGCGGCCGCGACGGCGGCCAGATGGTCCCGTCCGAACACCACGGGGTGGCCCGGACGGCCGTCGTAGGCCCCCCGGACGATGCCGTCGGGCGCCGCCGCGGCCGCGACCCGGGCGAGCGCGGCGGGCCCGATGCCCGGGGTGTCGACCAGGAGCACGAGCACGGCGTCCGCGTCCGCGGGGACCACGTCGAGCCCGGCGCGCAGGGACTCCCCCATCCCCCGCTCCCACGCGTCGGCGGTGACGACGAGCGCCTCCGGGTCGGCCGCGCGGACGGCCGCGGCTGCGGCGTCGGCGGCCGCCCCCACCACGACGACCCGCGGGGCGCACCCGCCGTCGTGAAGGGCCCGCAGCGCCCGCGCCACCAGTGGCTCACCGTCGAGTTCGACGAGCGCCTTCGGCGTGCCCATCCGGCGGCCGGCCCCCGCCGCGAGCAGGAGGCCGGCGACCGTCATCAGCGATTGATCTCCGTGACCGGGTGCTCGTAGCCGAGCTGGTCGGCCGGCAGCGGGAACTCGATCTCACCGAACGGGGAGGCGGCACCCTGCGTGGGCGCCATCAGCTCCGTGATGGGGTGTCCGCCGTCGACCTGCGGCCAGCCCGGGTCCTGCCGGGGCTCGACGGCCTTCGGGGTCTGCTCACCGTCGCTCTGCGCTGCCACCGGTTCCTCCCTGGTCGCTCCGTGGGTCTCCAGTCTGCCGCATCCCGGCCCGACACACCGACCGGACCACCTCCGCGATCACGACCGATTAGCCTGGTAGGGATGGCCAGGACCCTCCTCGAGCACCTGCGTGCCCAGGACGACGAGATCCTGGGCGCGCTCCTGCGGGCGCGCCCCGATCTGGCCCTGCCCGCGCCGGCCGACACCGGGGTCGTCGCCACCCGCGCGGGCGTGCGCACCTCCGTCGGCCGGGCCTGCGAGGACCTCGACGCCCTCCACCTCGCGCTGGTCGACGCCCTGCTCGTCGCCGAGGCCGACCAGTCGCCCGCCGATCCCGCGCACGTGCTCGGCCTGCTCGGCGCCGACGTCCCGCCCGAGGTGGGCCGGGCCGCCCTCGACCGGCTCCGGGTGCTGGCGCTGGTCTGGGACGTTCCCGACGACGGGAGTGGTCCTGTCGGCGTGCGCGCGGTGCCCGCCCTGCGCGACACCGCCCGGCGCTATCCCGCCGGTCTCGGCCGGCCCGCGCCGTCGGACTCGGTGCTGCACCGCGAGGACCCGGCGGCGGTGATGGCGGCCCTGCCGGCCGACGAGCGCGCCGTGGTCGACGCCCTGGACCGCGACGGTCCGGTCGGGCGCAGCCGCGCGCGGGACGGCGACGACAACCCGGTCGCCCGCCTGCTCGCGGCCGGCGTCCTGCGCCGGATCGACGACGACACCGTGGAGCTCACCCGCGAGGCCGGGCTCGGGTTGCGCGGCGACCGGCCCCTCGGCCCGATCGTCGCCGTGGACCCGATGCCCGCCCCCCGCACGCAGGACCCGGCGACGATCGACGCCACGGCGGCCGGCGAGGCCCTCGAGACCGTCCGGCGCGCGGAGGCCGTGCTGGCCGCCTGGTCCGCCGCGCCCCCCGCCGTCCTGCGTTCGGGCGGGCTGGGGGTGCGGGACCTGCGCAAGCTCGCCAAGCAGCTCGACGTCGACGAGACCGCCGCCGGCCTCCTCGTCGAGACCCTCGCCGCCGCCTCCCTGCTCGCGGTGAGCGAGGACGCCGACGCCGTCTGGTGCCCGACGACGACGGCCGACCGCTGGCTCGCCTCCCCACCGGAGACACAGTGGGTCGCCCTCGCGCGGGCCTGGCTGGAGATGCCGCGACAGCCCTCGACGATCGGGCAGCGCGACACGATGGACAAGCTCGTCGGCCCGCTCTCCGACGAGGTCCGCCGGCCCTGGGCCGCGCCGGTCCGCCGTCGGGTGCTGCACCGCCTCGCCGAGTTCGACGACGGGGCGGGGCCGGTCTCGGTCGACGCGCTCGTCGAGTCCCTGGCGTGGCGGGCGCCGCGCCGCGGCGGCCGGGCGCGCGACGACCTGGTACGCGCGACCGTGCGCGAGGCGACCGCGCTCGGCATCGTCGCCCTGGATGCCATCACGACGGCGGGTCGGGAGCTGCTGCAGGTGCCGCGGCGGCCCGGCGACGACCCGGACGCGGCCGCCGCGGCGGCGGTCCGGCCGGCCATGCCGGAGCCCGTCGGTCACATCCTGCTGCAGGCCGACCTCACCGCGGTGGCCCCCGGGCGGCTGGAGCCGGAACTGGCGTCGGCGATGGACCGGCTCGCGGACGTCGAGTCGGCCGGCGGCGCGACCGTGTACCGGATCAGCGAGGCGTCGATCCGCCGGGCCCTGGACCTCGGCTGGACCGCCGCCGACGTGCACGCGCTGTTCGCGGAGCGGTCCGCGACGCCGGTGCCGCAGGGCCTGACCTACCTCGTCGACGACGTCGCGCGGCGCCACGGCCGGCTGCGCGGCGGCTCGGCCGCGTCGTTCCTGCGCTCGGAGGACGAGGCGCTGCTGGCCGAGGTCATGGCGTTGCCGACGGCGGAAACCCTCGGGCTGCGCCGCCTCGCCCCGACCGTGGTGATCTCGACGGCCGCGCTCGCCGAGGTCCTCGACGCGCTCCGTGCCGCCGGGCTCTCCCCCGTGGCGGAGGACGCCGACGGCGGGGTGCTGGACCTGCGCCCGCGGGGCCGCCGCACGGCGCCGCGCCGGCCCGACCGCGGGGGGAACGGCGCACCCGCCCTGTCCGACGACCAGATCGCGGCCCTCGTCGCGCAGCTGCGGGCCGGCGACCGTGCCGCCACCGCGGCACGGGGTGCGGCCACCGTCCCGGGTTCGACCCGGCAGACCGCCTCGGCGACGGTCGCGGTGCTCGCCGATGCCGCCCGGACCGGCCGCACCGTGTGGATCGGCTACGTCGACGCCGCGGGCACCGCCTCCCAGCGGGTGGTGCGCCCGCTGCGGGTCGGCGGCGGCCTGCTGGAGGGCACCGACGCAGCGGTGGGGTCGGAGGACACCGGGCCGGGCTCGGCGGTGTCCTTCGCGCTCCACCGCATCACCTCGGTCAGCGTGCTGACCGAGAACTGAACCCCGAACGGGTCGTTCGTGCGTCCTCGCCGCACGGTCGACCCGTTCGTCAGCCGAGGCTCAGGCGCGCGCGCCGACCGCCCACACCTGCATCGCGTGCTCCACCAGCGCGATGAGCGTCTCCTTCGTCGACTCCCGGTCACGGGCATCCACGGTGACCACCGGGACGGACGGGTCGATGGCCAACGCCTCCGCCACGTCCTCGAGCGAGTGGGTCAGCACGCCGTCGAAGAGGTTCACGCCGAGCACGTAGGGCAGGTTGCGGTCCTCGAAGAAGTCGACCGCGGCGAAGCAGTCGGCCAGGCGGCGGGTGTCGACCAGCACCACCGCGCCGATGGCGCCGCGGACGAGGTCGTCCCACATGAACCAGAACCGGTCCTGCCCCGGCGTCCCGAACAGGTAGAGGATCAGGTCGGCGTCGAGGGTGACGCGGCCGAAGTCCATCGCGACCGTGGTGGTGCGCTTGTTCGGCACCGCCGTGAGGTCGTCGACCCCGGCGCTCGCGTCGGTCATCACCGCCTCGGTGGTCAACGGGTCGATCTCCGAGACCGAGCCGACGAAGGTCGTCTTGCCGACCCCGAACCCCCCGGCGACGACGATCTTGGCCGACGTGGTCGTCGGGACCGCCTCGTCAGAGCCGTCGTAGTCCACTCAGCACCCTTTCCATCAACGCCATGTCCGGGGAGTCACCCGTCGACGAGGCGGTCTCGTGCACCACGATCGATCCGTGCGCGGCCATGTCGCCGAGCAGCACCCGGGCCACCCCGAGGGGCAGTCGGAGCAGGGCCGCGACCTCCGCGACCGACTTCGGCTGGTCGCAGAGGTCGGCGATCATGCGGTGCTCGTACTGGACGACCTGGGCGGGGTCGCGGCCCTGGGCCGTCGTCGACAGCAGTGTCTCGACGGCGAGGTCGTAGGCCGGACGGGTCCGGCCGCGCGTCCACGCGTAGGGCCGGACGAACGACGCCTCCGGTGGCTCGTCGCCGTGACGCGGGGCGTCCGGGTAGTCGGGCGCCACGAACTGGTGGCGGCCCGGGACCTGGATGCCCCCGGGGGTCGTCGGCGGGAGCGCCGGGTCCCCGTTCGGGAAGAGCGGGCCGGGCCGGGGGACCGAGCCGGCCCACGCGGCACCCGGCGGGAACCCCGTCGCGCTGCCGCGGTGGGCGCCGCCGGCGTCCTCCGCGTCGAGCTGCCGGGCCGCCTCCTGGTCGGCCTGCTCGGCCCGGTCGTTCCTGCGGCGGCGCCGGAACAGCCCCCGACGCTCGCCGGAGCGTCCCGGCGCGCCCCCCGTGATCCCGTTGAGGACCTCGGCGTACGAGTCGTCCTCACTCACCGCCGCTCACCCCCCGGCCTCCTCACCGGAACCCCGATCCCTGCAGCTCCGCCCGCAGTTCGGGGGTGAGCAGCTGCCCGACCCGGTCGACGAGCAACGTCATCTCGTAGCCCACGAGGCCGATGTCGCAGTTCGGCGCGGCCAGCGTGGCCAGGCAGGAGCCGTCGCTGATCGACATGAGCAGCACGATGCCGCGCTCCATCTCCACGACCGTCTGCACCACCTCGCCGGCCTCGAAGCAGCGGGCCGCGCCCTGCGTGAGGCTGACCAGCCCGGACGCCACGGCGGCGAGCTGGTCGGCCCGGTCCCGCGGGAGGCGGTTGGACGCGGTCAGCAGCAGCCCGTCGGCGGACACGACCACGGCGTGGGCCACACCCGGGACCCGCTCCGCGAAGTTCGAGACCAGCCAGCCGAACCTGCTGGGCTGCGACTGGGGTGCCGTCACTGCTCCTCCTCGATGGCGTTCGTGTCGGCGGCGGGGCCGCCGTCGGGGTACGGGCCGGGCCGGGTCGAACGCCCGTCCGCGACACCGCGCTGATAACTGGCGAGCCGTCCGCGCACCGCCTCGGCGTTGCGCCGCGGGGCCTCCGGGGCGGCCCCGGGGACGCTCGGAGCGGACGGCCGGGCGCTGCCGGGCACGAGCTGCGCCCGGGGCCGACGACGGGGCAGCCCGGACTCGGTGGTCCCGGCGTCGACCGTCGTCAGGGACGGCGCCCCCGCGTCGAACCCGGGACGTCCGGCGTCCGACCACTCCGGGTCGACCGTGTCGGGCGCGTTCGGCTCCGCCTCGCGGAACCACACCGAGGCGACCTCGTCGAAGATCGGCGTGCGCTCCCGGTTGGGCAGCACCGCCGCCGGACGCCGCGGCAGCCCCTCGGGCGTCGACCGGACGGGGCGGGGTCCGGTGCCGTTCGTGGCCGACCCGTTGGTGGCGACGCCGTTCGTGTACGTGCCGTTGGTGACGGCGCCGTTGGTGTACGTGCCGTTCGTGGCCGCACCGTTCGCGGCCGCACCGTTCGTGGCCGCACCGTTCGTGGCCGCACCGTCGGTGGGGGCGCTGTCGGTGTACGTGCCGATGGCGTGCGCCCCGGTGGCAGGCGCGCCGTTCGGGGCGACGTCCTCGGGCGCCGTGCCGTCGACGTCCGGGTCGTCGGCGTCCACACCGTGAGCCCCGTCGGCGTGATCCCCGTCGGCGTGAGCACCGTGCGCGGGCACGCCGTGGGCGGGCACGCCGTGGGTCGGCACGCCGTTCGTGGCGACGACCGGCGCCGGGGCGCCGGGCGACGCCGTGTCGTCGCCCGGGGCGAACAGCTCCTCGGCGGAGGCCGCCGGGGCCTCCTCGCCCTCCGCCTGCTCGTCGGCCGGACGTGGCCGCAACCGGGGCGCCAGGCCGGGCCGCAGCAGCGGCTCGCCCTCGGGCCGGCGACGCTGCGCCATCGGTCGCAGGGACCGGCGGCTCGGGCGGGACGGAAGCCCGTCGCCGGCAGCCTCGTCCGGAGCGGACGGCTCCGACGCGGTGGCGGCCGGCTCGTCGGCGGCCCGCTCGGCCGGGTCCTCAACGACGACGGCCTCAGCCGGCGCCACGTCCTCGGGCTCGGGCTCTGGCTTCGGCTCCGGCTCGGCGTCCGGCGGGGCGACGTGCGCCGCGGCGTGCGGAGCGGTCGGTTCCACCACGGGCGCCGCGACGGACTCGGCGTGGTCCGTGCCGGTCGTCTCGACGTCCTGCTCCGGCGCCTCGGACGCCGTGGGCCCGGGCGGCGGCACCACCTCGGCGCCGTTCCACATCGGGGGCTGCGGCGCGGGGGCCGATCCGGGCGGCCGCGGCCCACTGTCGGGGGGCGGACCCCACGGCGCCGGGCCCGGTCCGGCGGCCGCACCGGGGAACGGCGCGGGTCGCTGCGGCGACGGCCGCGGGGGGAGGGGCCGGTTCAGCGGCGGACCCGCCGGGTCGGCCGGTCCACCCGGGCCGAAGGGCATGCCCTGCGGCGCGTCCGACCAGCCCGTGGGCCGCGGGCGCGGCGCGGGGCGACCGTCACGGGTCGTGCGCTCCGCGGAGGGCCCGGCGGCGGGGACCGGTCCGGGACCGGGCTGCGGTCGGAACCCGTGACGTCCGGGCGGGCCGGCCTCCTCCACGGTGCCGGCCGGGGCCTCGTCCTCGTCCTCGGCGCCGTCCGGGCCGCGCCACGCGTGCGCGGCCACGGGACGCTCCGGCACCCCGGGCGTCCGGCGCTCCTCGACGGCGGGCGCGCCCTGGCTCCAGACGGAGACGCCGTCGTCGTCACCGCCGGCCCACACGGTGGCGACGCGGTCGTCGTCCTCGTCGTCCTCGTCGTCGATGTCCGCCGCATCGGTCTGCGGCGCCGACACCTGCGCCGCGGGCGCGACCGTCGGCGCGGAGGGCGGGTCCTCCGGCGGCGCGGCGCCCGGACGGACCGGGCGGCGAGGGAGCGCCGCCGCGAGGGCGCCGGTCAGCCCGTTCCGACGCTCGGGCACCGCGGCGTCGGCCGGGCGCGGGCCCGCGGGCGCCGCCGCGGACTCGACGGGGGTCTCGGTGCGCGCCTCGGTGGGAGCCGGGTCCGATGTCTCCTCGGGCGCACCGGCGGGTGAGAAGAACGATGCGGCGCCGACACCGGCCGCTGCCGCACCGGCGGCACCCCGGGCGGCGGCGGTGCGACGGGGCAGACCGGAGACGTCCTCCCGCGATTCCTGCCGCGGGATGCCCGGGGTCTCCGCCCGCGGCGCGCCGCCGACCGGGCTGCCGAGCGGGCTGGCCCCGGGCGAGCGCACCGGGAGGCCGGTGCCGCCGAGCGCGCGGGTCGAGGGGCCGCCGCCGGGGCTGGAACCGGGCGCGCCCGACAGCACCGCGGACGCGGGGATGCGGACCGCCGCGGCCACGCCGCCCTCCTCGCGGGTCCGCAGCGTGACGCCGATGCCGTGGCGGATCGCCAGGCGACCGACCACGAACAGGCCCATGCGACGGGAGGCGGAGACGTCGACGGTGGGGGGCGACCCGAGGCGCTGGTTCGCGTCCGCGAGGTCCTCGTCGGTCATCCCGACGCCGCTGTCGGCGATCTCGAGCACGACCGCGCCGTCGGGCTCCGGCCGTGCCGACACGTCGACGCGGGTCTCGGGCGCGGAGAAGGCGGTCGCGTTCTCCAGCAGCTCCGCGACGAGGTGGACGACGTCGGCGGCGGTGCGGCCGAGCAGCTGGACCGACGGCGGCGGGGCCAGCTCGACGCGCTGGTACTGCTCGACCTCCGAGGCCGCGGCCCGCAGCACGTCGACCAGCGGCACCGGCCGCCCGCCGCGCCGTGCGAGGTCGGTGCCCGAGAGGACCAGGAGGTTCTCGGAGTTCCGCCGCATGCGCGTGGCGAGGTGGTCGAGCTGGAACAGGTCGCCGAGGGCCTCCGGGTCCTCCTCCTTGTTCTCCAGCTGCTCGATGAGCCGGAGCTGGCGCTCGACGAGGGCCTGCGAACGGCGGGAGAGGTTGACGAAGATGCTGTTGTACGCCGAGCGGAGGCCGGCCTGCTCGGCGGCGAGCCGGACGGCCTGCTCGTGCACCTGGTCGAAGGCGCGGGCGACCTGCCCGATCTCCTCGCGGGTCTCGATCGGGGTCCGGCTGACGTCGGTGTCGGGGGCCTCGCCCTCGCGCAGACTGCGCACGGCGTCGGGCAGCCGCCGCTCGGCCACGTCGAGCGCGGTGCGGCGCAGCAGCCGCAGCGGACGCAGCAGCGAGCGGGTCACGAAGAAGACGACCGCGGCGCCGGCCATCAGCGCGAGCAGCAGCACCACCGACGCGACCCCGGCCGCGTTGCGGGCACCGTCCTGCAGGGAGGTGGCGTTGGCCTGCAGCCGGGTCCGCAGCTGGTCGGACACGCCGGTGACCTGCTGCTGCACCGCCGACGAGGCGGTGTCCCAGTCCTGGGCGGAGACCTGCGGCGGCAGCCCCGCGCTGCCCCGCCCGAGCACGACCTGGGCGAGCCGGTCGCGTTGGTCCACGGCCGCCCCGACCACCGCGTCCGCGAGGCCCGCGTTGTCGGTGCCGATCGCGCTGCGGAACTCGTCGACGGCGATGCTCCGGCGCAGCGTCGCGTTGCGCGCCTGGTCGATCGACGGCGCGTCGATCCGGCCGCCCGCGATGGCGGCCGCCACGACGGCCTGCACGTAGGCGTCCTGCTCGCGGACGACCGAGAGGGCGTAGAGCCCGGTGGACAGGCCCGCGATGGACGGGTCCGCCGCCTCCCGCGTCAGCGACTCGTCGAAGGTCAGGACGGCCGACGTGGCGTCGGTGTAGCGCGAGATCGCGCCCGCGGGGTCGATCGCGCCACCGCGCACGTCGTCGCGCACGCGGTCGAGGCCCTCGACGGCCGAGAAGGCGCCGCCGTAGGCCGACCGGGTCTGGCCGTCGACCGAGTCGGCCGACGTGTAGGCGCTGCGCAGCCGGCCGAGCTGGTCGTTGGTCGCGTCGGCCGCCTCCTGCACCGGACCGAACCCGCCGGCGCGGTTGGTCGCCAGGAGGACGGCGGCCGCGCGACGCTCGGCGTCGAGCGCGGCGAGGAGCTTCGCGTTGTTGCTCTCGAGCGCGACGGCCTGCTGCACGCCGTCGTAGGACCGGGCCTTCTCGGTCTGCTCCGCGATGCGCAGCACCCCGAGGGTGATGACGAACAGGGTGGGGACGAGGAGGACCGCGGCGAGCTTGACCGGCAGGCTCCAGTTGCGCAGGGCGAGCCGCTCCCCGAGGGGCGGACGGGCCTGCGGGTCGGCGACACCGCCACGAGCCTCGCCTCGCGCGTCGGTTCGACGGACGGGAGCGGTCACGTGCTGGTCCTTCCCCTTGCACCGGTCGGTCGGTCGCCTGTCACGGACACGCCCCCTCGAACGGACGCCTGCTGCACCCTGTGTAGTTGTTCATGGGCTACACTGCCGACGGATCGGCCAGGACGACCCGCCGGGGGTGACGCGGTCACCCCGATCGGCGAGCACCCGTGCACGAGCAGTGCACGGAGCGCGGCAGTCGGTCGCATGGTCGGTCCGTCACGTCGAGGTCGGAGCGGTCACCGGGCCCCGCCGGGGGCGGGACGGTGCGCCCCGACGCGGGGCAGTGGGCAGATCGGCCGTGCACGGGCACGTGGTGTCGGCTCGTGACGGCCCCGTCGGGTGGTGGGTCACTCCTCGGAGCAGCTTCGGTGATGCCGGAGTGTAGACCGACCCCCTGACGAGATCATCTCCCCGTTCTCGTCGCACCCCCTCCGAGCGGCGACGATCACGGGATGTGGCAGGTCACGGGCCCGGACGGGACGGCCCGGGACCGCCGTGGCGTTGAGAGGACAATGGCGAGGGACTCCCCGTCGTCGAGAAACCCCCGCGAGACCCCTGGAGGCCGGACGCGTGAGCACCCCCGGGACCGGACCGCTGATCGTCCAGTCCGACAAGACGCTGCTGCTCGAGGTCGACCACGAGAGCGCCGCCGCGGCCCGGACCGCGATCGCACCGTTCGCCGAGCTCGAGCGCGCGCCGGAGCACGTGCACACCTACCGCGTCACGCCGCTCGCCCTGTGGAACGCCCGGGCGGCGGGCCACGACGCCGAGCAGGTCGTCGACGCCCTCGTCAGCCACTCCCGCTTCGCCGTGCCGCAGAACCTCCTCATGGACGTCGTCGAGACCATGGGGCGCTACGGCCGGCTGCAGCTCACCAACCACCCCGCGCACGGCCTCGTCATGGTCTCGTTCGACCGCGCCGTGCTCGCGGAGGTGAAGCGCAACAAGAAGATCTCCCCGCTCCTGGGCGAGCAGATCGACGACGACACGGTGATCGTGCACCCGTCGCAGCGCGGCCTGCTCAAGCAGATGCTGCTGAAGGTCGGCTGGCCCGCCGAGGACCTCGCGGGCTACGTCGACGGCGAGGCGCACCCGATCGAGCTCGCCGAGGACGACTGGGAGCTGCGGGACTACCAGGCGGAGGCCGTCGAGGGCTTCTGGGCGGGTGGCTCCGGCGTCGTCGTCCTGCCCTGCGGCGCCGGCAAGACCCTGGTCGGCGCGGCCGCCATGGCGAAGGCGAAGGCGACGACGCTGATCCTGGTGACGAACACCGTCGCCGGTCGGCAGTGGAAGCGCGAGCTCGTCGCACGCACGTCGCTCACCGAGGACGAGATCGGCGAGTACTCCGGGGAGCGCAAGGAGATCCGCCCGGTCACCATCGCCACCTACCAGGTGATGACGCGCAAGACCAAGGGCGTGCACCGCGCGCTCGAGCTCTTCGACTCCAAGGACTGGGGGCTGATCATCTACGACGAGGTGCACCTGCTGCCCGCACCCGTCTTCCGGATGACCTCCGACCTGCAGTCCCGCCGTCGCCTCGGCCTCACCGCCACCCTCGTCCGCGAGGACAACCGCGAGGGTGACGTCTTCTCCCTCATCGGCCCGAAGCGCTACGACGCGCCGTGGAAGGACATCGAGGCCCAGGGCTGGGTCGCCCCGGCGGACTGCGTCGAGGTCCGCGTGACGATGACCGACAACGAGCGGATCATCTACGCCACGAGCGAGGCCGACGAGCGGTACCGGATGTGCGCCTGCGCCCGGACGAAGATCCCGGTGGTGCGCTCCATCCTGGACAAGCACCCCGACGAGCCGGCCCTCGTCATCGGCGCCTACATCGACCAGCTCGAGGAGATGGGCGAGGCGCTCGACTGCCCGGTCATCCAGGGCTCGACGTCGAACAAGGAGCGGGAGAAGCTCTTCGACGCCTTCCGACGCGGTGAGCTGCCGCGGCTCGTCGTGTCGAAGGTCGCGAACTTCTCCATCGACCTGCCCGAGGCCTCGGTCGCCGTGCAGATCTCGGGGACCTTCGGGTCACGGCAGGAGGAGGCCCAGCGACTCGGCCGCCTGCTGCGTCCGAAGGCCGACGGTCGGCAGGCGCACTTCTACTCGGTCGTCTCGCGCGACTCGGTGGACGCCGACTACGCAGCCCACCGCCAGCGCTTCCTCGCCGAGCAGGGGTACGCCTACCGGATCGTCGACGCCGACGACCTCCTCGGGCCGCCCGTGCCGGAGGTCGACGCCGACTAGCGGCCGTACCAGGGCACCTCGCCGCCGCGGATGCCCGGCGGCGGGGTGGTGGCCGGCGACGGCCCCACCCCGAAGGTCCGCGGGTCGTCCACGTCGACGATGCGGCGTCCCAGCGGCGTCAGCGAGACGGGGATCAGCTTGAGGTTCGCCCAGGCGAACGGGATGCCGATGATCGTCACGGCCAGGGCGATCGCGGTGAACACGTGGCCGAGGGCGAGCCACCAGCCCGCGACGACGAACCAGACGATGTTGCCCAGCGTCGACCCGACGCCGTGGTCGGGACGGCGCTCGAGCCGCTGCCCGAACGGCCACAGCGCGAACAGCGCGATGCGGAACGAGGCGATCCCCCACGGGATCGTCACGATCAGCACGCAGCAGATGATGCCGGCGATGACGTAGCCGATCGCCATCCACACCCCGGCCAGCACCAGCCAGACGAGGTTCAGCACGACCCGCAGACCTTCCATGTGCTCAGCATGCCCGGATCCACTGAGAGCTCCCTGAGCACGCCGGGAACTATTTTCCCGACGTCGGGTCGGTGCGGATCGGGCCCGATGGCCCTCCCGCCGCGAGCGACGGTCACACCACGCAGGATCCGCGGACTCCGGACCTGCCTCCCCGTCGCCCTCGCGGCGCGGTCGACCGGTTCAGTCCAGCACGCGGCCCTTCGTCTCGGGCAGCGTCAGGATGATCAGGAACGCGATGACCGCCGCGCCGGAGACGTACCAGAAGAACAGCTGCGGCTGTCCCACTCCGGACAGCGCCGCGATGAGCAGCGGCGCGGTGCCGCCGAACAGCGCGACCGTCAGGTTGTACCAGGCGCCGATCCCGAGGGCGCGGAGCTCCGTCGGGAAGATCTCGCTCATGATCGCGGGCGCGATCGAGGAGAACACCGCGTACAGCCCGAGGCCGACGGCGAAGACGACGATCAGGTTGAGCAGTGGCGGCCGGTCGGTGATGAGCAGGCTGAGGGGGACCGTGAGCACCGCGAACGCCGCCGACCAGATCAGCATCTGCGGCTTGCGGCCGAACCGGTCGGCGCACGCGCCCATCGGGTACTGCAGCGCGATGAACACGACCGTGCCGATCGACAGCGCGAGGAAGACCTCACTGCCCTCGGCGCCGCGGAACTGCACCGCATAGGGGGTCAGCGCGCTGAAGAACGTGTAGTAGCAGAGCGTCGAGAGCAGCGTGAAGCCGAAGAGCTGCAGCACCGACTTCGGGAAGTGGGTCAGGGTGCGCAGCAACGGGTTCCTCGTGGCCCTGGCCTTCTCGACGTTCTCCTCGAACTGCTCGGTCTCGGCGAGCGTGCGGCGCAGCCAGAGCCCGACCAGGCCGAGCACGCCGCCGGCCACGAAGGCGATGCGCCAGCCGTAGGACTCGAGGTCCGGCCGCGAGAGCGTCGAGGTCAACAGCAGACCGAGCAGCGACGCGGCGAGCAGCGCGACGCCGGTGGAGATGTAGAAGAAGCTGGAGTAACGGCCGCGGCGGTTCGGGGGCGCGATCTCGGCGAGGTACGCGCTCGCGTTGGACACCTCGCCGCCGAGCGAGAGGCCCTGCGCGATCCGCGCGAGCAGCAGCAGGATCGGGGCGAGCCAGCCGACGGCGGAGTAGGTCGGCAGCACGGCGATCAGCAGCGACCCGCCGGCCATCAGCAGGATCGTGATCAGCATCGCGAACCGGCGGCCCCGCAGGTCGGCCAGGCGCCCGAGGAGAACCCCGCCGAGCGGGCGGAAGAAGAAGGCGAGGGCGTAGGTCGACGTGGTGCCGATGAGCGCGAGCGTCGGGTTCGACTTGTCGAAGAACTGCGACGAGAAGTAGACCGCGAACGTCGCGTAGATCGTCCAGTCGAACCACTCGACGGCGTTGCCGATGCTTGCCGCGACGAGCGTCCGTACCGGCAACCGATGACCCTCGGTCGACGCCTGGTCGGTCACCTGGCTCATGTGCGCTCCCTCACCATGGTCCGTCGGGCACGCACGGTAGGTGATTCGTCCGGAATCGACCAGGCGACGTCGCAGCCAGCGGAACCGTCTGGTGACAGCGGAGCGTCGTCGCCGCCACTGGACGACAGCAACGACGCTTCGCTGCCACGAGGGGCCGGAGACGACGAACGGGCCGCACCCCCGGTGGGGGTACGGCCCGTCGTCAGGAAGAGCGCGTGGACTAGAAGTCCATGCCGCCCATGCCGCCCGTCGGGTCGGCGCCGGCACCGGCGCCCGCCTTCTCGGGCTTGTCGGCCACGACGGCCTCGGTGGTGAGGAACAGCGCGGCGATCGACGCGGCGTTCTGCAGCGCCGAGCGGGTGACCTTGGCCGGGTCGATGATGCCGGCCTTGATCAGGTCCTTGTACTCGCCGGTGGCGGCGTCGAGGCCCTCACCGGTGTTGAGTCCACGGACCTTCTCGGCCACGACGCCGGGCTCGAGGCCGGCGTTGTGCGCGATCTGCTTCAGCGGCGCCTCGAGCGCGGTGCGCACGATGTTGGCGCCGGTGGCCTCGTCCCCGTCCAGCCCGAGGCCGGTGAAGACGTCGCCGGCCGAGGCCTGCAGCAGGGCGACGCCGCCGCCGGCGACGATGCCCTCCTCGACCGCGGCCTTGGCGTTGCGGACCGCGTCCTCGATGCGGTGCTTCCGCTCCTTGAGCTCGACCTCCGTGGCCGCACCGGCGCGGATGACCGCGACGCCGCCGGCCAGCTTGGCGAGCCGCTCCTGGAGCTTCTCGCGGTCGTAGTCGGAGTCCGAGCGCTCGATCTCCGAGCGGATCTGGGTCACGCGACCCGCGATCTGCTCGGCGTCGCCGGCACCGTCCACGATCGTGGTCTCGTCCTTGGAGACCGTGACCTTGCGGGCGCGGCCGAGCAGCGAGAGGTCCGCCGACTCGAGCTTGAGGCCGACCTCCTCGGAGATGACCTCACCGCCGGTCAGGATCGCCATGTCGGCGAGCATCGCCTTGCGGCGGTCACCGAAGCCGGGGGCCTTGACGGCGACCGACTTGAACGTCCCGCGGATCTTGTTGACGACGAGCGTGGCCAGGGCCTCGCCCTCGACGTCCTCGGCGATGATCGCCAGCGGCTTGCCGGACTGCATGACCTTCTCCAGCAGCGGGAGCAGGTCCTTCACCGACGAGATCTTCGAGGACATGAGCAGGACGTACGGGTCGTCCAGCTCCGCCTCCATCCGGTCCTGGTCGGTGACGAAGTAGGGCGAGATGTAGCCCTTGTCGAAGCGCATGCCCTCGGTGAGCTCGAGCTCGAGCCCGAAGGTCTGCGACTCCTCGACGGTGATGACGCCTTCCTTGCCGACCTTGTCCATCGCCTCGGCGATGAGCTCGCCGATCTGCGCGTCGGCGGCCGAGATCGAGGCCGTGGCCGCGATCTGCTCCTTGGTCTCGACCTCCTTGGCGGACTTCAGGAGCGCCTGGGAGACGGCTTCGGTGGCCTTCTCGATGCCCTTCTTCAGGGCCATCGGGTTCGCACCGGCGGCGACGTTGCGGAGGCCCTCGCGGACGAGTGCCTGGGCGAGGACGGTCGCCGTCGTCGTGCCGTCACCGGCGACGTCGTCGGTCTTCTTCGCGACCTCCTTGACGAGCTCGGCCCCGATCTTCTCCCAGGGGTCCTCGAGCTCGATCTCCTTCGCGATCGAGACGCCGTCGTTGGTGATCGTGGGGGCGCCCCACTTCTTCTCCAGGACGACGTTCCGGCCGCGCGGGCCGAGGGTCACCTTGACGGCGTCCGCGAGGCTGTTCATGCCCCGCTCGAGGCCGCGACGGGCCTCCTCGTCGAACGCGATCATCTTGGCCATGCTGGGTGGTCCTCCGATGAGAGACACGTGTGCTCGGCCAGGGGGTGCCCGCGACGGACGACCGGCTCCATTGCGCCGGTCTCACCGACCCGACCTGGCACTCGACACTACCGAGTGCCAGCCGCGAGTCTGGCACTCGGGTGGGGTGAGTGCAAGCGACCCGGCCCGTCGGGGTCAGCCCGGCAGCAGGACGAGGACGACGACCAGCACCACCAGGACCACTCCCCCGACGACGAGCGCCACGACCGGCCGCCCGGGCGTACGGCCGCCGCCGAACGCGCCGAGGTCGGTGGGCGTCGCGGGGTCCTGGGTGCGCCGTGGTGGCGGCGCGGTCCGCGGCGGGAGCGGCGCCCGCACCGGCATCCCGTTCCCGACGGCGGGTCCTGCCCCGGGTGGGCGCGGCGGCCCGGGCGGGCGCGCCGACGGGTGCCCGGGTGGGGCCGGCGGGGTCGGTGTGCGCGGCGGCCTCGGTGTGCGCGCCGGGCTCGATGCGTCGCCGTGAGGGGAGGATGCGAGCGCTCTTGTGGCCCGAGGGTTCCCCTCACACGGGCGGGAGCCGGGGCCGGCCACGGGTGGCCGCCGGGCGAGCGCGGACCGTGCGCCGGTGACGAGTTCCCGGGCGCTCGCGGGGCGCCGGTCGGGATCGACGGACAGGGCCCGGCGCAGCAGGGCGTCGACCTCGGCGCCGAGGGACACGGCCGGCACGTCCCCGGCGAAGTGCGCGTCGATGACCTCGGTGACCGAGCCGCGGTAGGGGGCGCGGCCGGTCAGGCAGGCGTAGAGCACGCACCCGAGCGAGTACAGGTCGGTGCGGGCGTCGACCGGCTCGCCGCGCAGGTGCTCGGGTGCGGCGAAGGTCGGGGAGCCGAGGAAGTCGCCGGCGCGGGTGCGGTGGCCGGTGGCGCCGCGGTGGGTGAGGCCGAAGTCGGCGAGGTACGCGTGGTCGGCCCCCGCCGAGGTCCTGCCGACGAGCACGTTGGCCGGCTTGACGTCGAGGTGGACCAGGCCGTGGGCGTGCACCGCGTCGAGCCCGTCGGCGACCTGGTCGAGCAGCCGCAGCGCACGGTCCGGGGCGAGGGGCCGGCCACCGATCAGGGTGGCGAGGTCCGGGCCCTCGACGAACCGCATCGCGATGAAGAGGCAGTCGTCCACGGCGTCGACGTCGTACAGCGGCACGACGTGCGGGTGGTCGACCGCGGAGGTGTTCCGGGCCTCGTCGCGGAACCGCTCGCGGAACTCCTCGTCCCCCGCGAGGGCGGGGTCGATGACCTTGAGGGCGACGACCCGGCCGAGCCGGGTGTCGGTGGCCCGGTAGACGGTGCTCATGCCACCACGGCCGATGACGCCCTCGACCCGGTAGCGGCCGAGCGAAGATTCGGTCAGGTCCTCGGTAACCGGCGTCCCGCGCGTCGGCTCCGCTGCGCTGCGCGCCGCCGTATCCGGCGTCCCGCGCGTCGGCTCCGCTGCGCTGCGCGCCGCAGTATCCGGCGTCCCGCGCGTCGGCTCCGCTGCGCTNCGCGCCGCAGTATCCGGCGTCCCGCGCGTCGGCTCCGCTGCGCTGCGCGCCGCAGTATCCGGCGTCCCGCGCGTCGGCTCCGCTGCGCTGCGCGCCGCAGTATCCGGCGTCCCGCGCGTCGGCTCCGCTGCGCTGCGCGCCGCCTCGCCCCCGGTCCGCGTCACGGCGACGAGGGTAGAGGCCGGGCGGTCGGTGGCGGGCGTGATCGCGCTCCCCCGTCACCCCAGGTCGGCGCGGGCGGGGCACGATGTCCAGCCGTGGGCGGACACGGGCACGGACACGATCACGGCGACCCCGCGGCGATGCGGCCCGTCGAGGCGCACGCCGCGACCGTGGCGGCGCTGATCGCGGACACCGGCACCGAGACGGTCCCGCTCGCCGCCGCCCGCGGCCGGGTGCTCGCGGCGGACCTGTCGTCGCCGGTGTCCCTGCCGCCCTTCGACAACTCCGCGATGGACGGCTATGCGGTCCGTACGGCGGATCTCGCCACGACGCCGGTGACGCTGCCGGTGGCCGAGGACGTCCCGGCCGGGCGGGTCGACGGCCCGCCGCTCGCCGCCGGCACGGCCCACCGGATCATGACCGGCGCCCCGGTGCCCGCGGGTGCCGACGCGGTGGTGCAGGTGGAGTGGACCGACGGCGGGCTGCCCGGTGCCACGGTGACGATCGAGCGTCCCGTCGACCCCGGGCAGAGCGTGCGGACCGCCGGGGACGACGTCACCGCCGGGCAGGTCGTGCTGCGGGCCGGCACCGTGCTGGGCGCCGCGCAGATCGGGCTCGCCGCCGCGGTCGGCGCACCGGAGCTGACCGTGCACCGGCGGCCCCGCGTGCTCGTGCTGTCCACCGGATCGGAGCTCGTCGCGCCCGGCGAGCCGCTGCGCCACGGGCAGATCCACGAGTCCAACGGCCCCATGCTCGCGGCGGCCGTGGAGGACGCGGGCGGCGAGGCACGCCTGCTGCGCTTCGTCCCCGACGACGTCGAGGAGTTCCTGACGACGCTGGACGCGGCCCTCGCGGAGCCGACCGACCTCGTCATCACCTCCGGCGGCGTGAGCGCGGGGGCCTACGAGGTGGTCAAGGACGCGTTCACCACCCGCGGCATCGCGTTCACCAAGGTCGCGATGCAGCCCGGCATGCCGCAGGGGGCGGGGCGCTACGACGATCGCGTCGCCGTCGTGACCCTGCCCGGCAACCCGGTGAGCTCGCTGGTGTCGTTCGAGGTCTTCGTGCGCCCGGCCCTGCGCCGCGCCGCCGGGCACCCGCACCCCGACCGGGCCCGCGTGCGCGCCCGGGTCGCGGAGGACCTGCACTCCCCCGCGGGCCGTCGCCAGTTCCGCCGGGGACGCCTGGACGCCGTCGACGGGACGGTGTCCCCGGTCGGCGGGGCGGGCTCGCACCTGCTCGCCGCGCTCGCCCACGCGGACTGCCTGCTCGTGGTGGACGCCGAGGTCACCGAGGTGGCGGCCGGCAGCGAGGTGGAGGTCTGGCTGCTCGAGAGCTGACGACGCGCCCGGTGACCGCGTGACCCTCTGGATCGGTCCGGCCCTGCGGACCTGCGCGGAAGCCGCCGTTCGAGTGGCCCGGCTGGGCCATCGGCGCGAAAACGGTTTGGCACCGCCCCCGAGATCGGGCACCATGTGTGAGAACTCACTCGGCGTACTCGCCGGATGAGGTCACCCCCGGGTCGCCCGATGGCCGATCGCCGTGCACGCCACGCCGATCAGCATCGACCAACCGCTTGTCGCTGGGGAGCGGACGAGCGGTTCTCGCCGGGGTCGCCGTCTCGGGGGATGGCGGCCCCGGCCCCACCCGGAGCGTCCCGATAGATTCGATTCGCACCCGTCGTCGACAAAGGGATGGCCGTGCCCGATCGCTCCCCCGCACCTGGCGACCCCGCGGCGACCGCGCGGGAGGAACTCCCCGCCCCCCGTCGCAACCCGGTCCTCCACGCCGTCGACCTCGTCCGCGAGACGATGCCGCCGCTGCACCCGGGCGGGGCGCCGGTGATCGGCACGGTGGCCGCCGGCGCCCTCGCCCTGCGCGCCCTGCGCGGCCGCGGCACCCTCGGCGCGGTCCTGACGACGGCGGCGGTCGCCGCGTTCTTCCGGGCCCCGCACCGGGCGACGCCGCAGCGGGCCGACATCGCGGTGGCGCCCGCCGACGGCACGGTCAGCGTCATCGGCGATGCCGAGGCCCCGCCCGAACTGATCGCCAAGGGGTTCCCCAGCGGTCCCCGTCCGCGGGTGAGCACCTTCCTCTCGGTCTACGACGTGCACGTCCAGCGCATCCCGGTCGACGGCCAGGTACTGGCCGTCGAGCACCGCCCCGGCACGTTCGTCTCCGCCGACCTGCCCGAGGCGAGCGAGGCCAACTCGCGCACCGCGATGTGGCTGCGCGACACGGCGGGCCGTGACCTCGCCGTCGTGCAGATCGCGGGGCTCGTCGCGCGGCGCATCGTGTGCGACGCGAAGCCTGGCGACGAGGTGGTCGCCGGCGAGACCTACGGCCTCATCCGCTTCGGCTCACGGGTCGACCTGCTGCTCCCGCCCGGGGCGGAGATCGGGGTGCACGTCGGCCAGCGCACCGTGGGGGCCGAGACGGTGCTGGCCGACCTCGTGAAGGCGCCCTAGTGCCCGTGCCGACCGCACCGAACGTCCGCGCCGCCCCCGGCGTCCGCCTGCTCCCCAACGCCGTCACGGTCCTCGCGCTGTGCTCTGGCCTGTCCGGCGTGCAGTTCATGCTCACCGGGAACGAGGTCGGGGCGATCGCGGCGATCGCGCTCGCCGGGGTGTTCGACGCACTCGACGGGCGCCTGGCCCGCCTCCTCGACGCGTCCAGCCGCATCGGCGCGGAGCTCGACTCGCTGTCGGACTGCATCTCGTTCGGCGTCTCACCCGCGCTGATCCTGTTCCTGTGGTCGCTCCACGACCTGCGGATCGGCTGGGTCGTCGCCCTCGTCCTCGTCGTCTCGGCCGCGCTGCGCCTGGCCCGCTTCAACACGCTGGCCGACGACACCGAGGCCAAGCCGTTCGCCGGGGAGTTCTTCGTCGGCGTGCCGGCCCCCGCGGGCGCCCTCGTCGCGCTGACGCCGCTGGCCACCGAGCTGCTGCTGGGGCCCGGCTGGTGGTCGGCGCCGGTGACGGTCGCGATCTGGACGGTGCTCTCCGCCGCGCTGATGATCTCGCGGATCCCGACGGCCTCGTTGAAGAGCGTCCGCGTGCCGCCGACGGCGATCGCCCCGGCCCTCGTCCTGGTGGGCCTCGTGGCGGCGGCCATCGTCGCGGTGCCGTTCCTGCTCTACCCGGTCGCGATCCTCGCCTACCTGGCCCACATCCCGTACGCGGTCTACCGCTACCGCTGGCTGGACCGGCACCCCGAGGTGTGGCACGTGCCGCCGCGGCAGCGCCGTGCCGTCCGCCGCGCCCACCGCCGGCTCGGCCTGCTGCCGCCGCGCCGCCCGCTGCCCCGCCGCGTCGCAGGTGCCGCGGCCCGCGCCGGCCGCCGGACCATCAACCGCGACCGGCCCGGACCGCAGCGGCTCGGCGCGCGCCGCCGCCGGCAGGACCGGTCGTGAGCAGCCCGCAGGTCACCCTCACCGCCCAGCTCTCCACCTCCGCGGTGGACGCCCGGCGCGGCGTCGTCCGGCTGCACGGCGAGGTGTTCTCCGCCCTGGGGCTCTCCGCCTGGGACGCCGTGCGCCTCGTCGGCACCCGCGCGACGGTGGCCCTCGCCGCACCCGCCGTCGGGATGACCGCCCCGGGCACCGCCACCCTCGACGAGACCGCGATGGTCAACGCCGGGATCGTCGCCGGGACGCCCGTGGCCGTCGAGCCGGTCACCGTGACCGCGGCCCGCACCGTCACCGTGTCCGGCTCGCAGCTCGCGGCCGGTGCCGTCGCCCCGGAGACCCTGCGCCTGGCGCTGACGGGCAAGGTGCTCTCCCCCGGCGACACCGTCTCGCTGCTGCCGCAGGACCTCGCGCCCGTGCCCGGCGCCGACGCGGTGGGTACCCGGACCCGCCTGGCCCGCGAGCTCGGCGGCACGTGGACCACCGAGCTCGTCACCGTCGTCGACGTCGACCCGGCCGGCCCGGGCGCGTTCGTCGTCGCGCCGAGCACGGTCGTCGGCTGGCGGGACGGCCCGCGGACGGGTGCCCGGAGCCTTCCCGACGACGGGTCGAGCACGTTCGCGCCGTCGGGGTTCTTCGCGTCGGCGCCCCGCACCACCGGACCCGCCGCGCCCGGCCCGGGGCTCGCCGCCGCGTCGATCGGGACGCCCGCGCCGTCCGCACCCGAGCCGGCGGCCGAGCCGGCCGTCGCCGTGACCGACCTCGTCGGGCAGCAGGACCCCGCGCGGCGGCTGCGGGAGTGGCTGGACCTCGTCTTCACGCGCCCGGAGCTGCTCACGCGCCTCGGTGCCGCCGCCCGGCTCGGGGTGCTCGTGACCGGCCCGGAGGGCGTCGGGCGCACGACCTTCGTCCGGGCGGTCGCCGCCGAGGCCGGGGTGGGCGTGGTCGTGCTCGACGCGCCGGCGGCGGCCGCGCTGGAGGCGGGGGCCGCGGTCGAGCGGGTCCGGGCGGCGTGCTCCCGCGCCCGCACGGCGGGCGGGCCGACCGTGCTGCTCGTGCCCGACGTCGAGACCCTCCTGCCCGCGTCCGACCCGCCGCCGCTCGCGACCGTCGTGCTCGACGAGCTCCGCGCGGTCGTCGCGGACGGGGTCGCCCTCGTGGCCACGGCGCAGGGCGGCGAGGCGGTCGACCCGCGGCTGCGCGCCCCGGACCTCGTCGACCGGGGACTGGGCCTGCCCGCCCCGGGCGACCGCGACCGGGCGGAGCTGCTGCGGGTGCTGCTGCGCGAGGTGCCGCTGGGCACGGACGTCGACCTCGGGGCCGTCGGGCTCCGGACGCCGGGCTTCGTCGCGGCCGACCTCGTGGCGCTCCGTCGCGAGGCGGCCGTGCGGGCGGCGCTGCGCGGGGATGCCGGGGACGACCTGGTGCTCGAGCAGTCCGACCTGCTCGACGCGGTGACGTCGGTCCGGCCGGTGTCCCTGTCGTCCTCGGGGTCGCAGACGCTGCACTCCGGCGGGCTGACCCTCGACGACGTCGGCGACATGGTCGACACCAAGCAGGCGCTCACCGAGACCGTACTGTGGCCGCTGACCTACCCCGACTCCTTCGCCCGGCTCGGCGTCGACCCGCCCCGCGGGGTGCTGCTGTACGGGCCGCCCGGCGGAGGCAAGACGTTCCTCATGCGCGCGCTCGCGGGGACCGGGCAGCTCAACGTGTTCGTGGTGAAGGGCGCGGAGCTGCTCGACAAGTACGTCGGCGAGTCCGAGCGGGCGGTGCGCGAGCTGTTCCGCCGCGCCGCCGACGCGGCGCCCGCCCTGGTGTTCCTCGACGAGGTCGACGCGCTCGCCCCCCGCCGCGGCGGGTCGTCCGACGCCGGAGTGGCCGACCGGGTCGTCGCCGCGCTGCTCACCGAGCTCGACGGCGCCACCCCGCTGCGCGACGTCGTGGTGCTGGGCGCCACGAACCGCCCGGAGCTCATCGACCCGGCCCTGCTGCGGCCCGGCCGGCTCGAGCGCCAGATCTACGTGCCCCCACCGGACGCGGAGGCCCGCGCGGCCGTGTTGCGCGCGGCATCGAAATCCACCCCGCTGGCCGACGACGTCGACCTCGACGCCCTCGGTGCCTCGCTCGAGGGCTACTCAGCGGCCGACTGCGCCGCACTCGTCCGGGAGGCGGCCCTCACGGCGATGCGGGAGTCGCTGGACTCCACCGAGGTCACCGCCGCCCACTTCGAGGCGGCCCGCCGGGTGGTGCGGCCGTCCCTGGACCCGCGGCAGCTGGCCGAGCTGGAGGCCTACGCGAACCGGGGGTGAGGGGCCGCGGTGTCAGCGGTGGCACACGGCTGACACCGGGTGTCAGCAGGTCGCCACGCTCGGGGTCAGGAACCCTTCTGCGCGTTCTGGCCCCAGTTGTTCGTCGCGATCACGATGACGCCGGGCGACGCGCCCTCGATGCCGGGGAAGCGGGGCTCGGCACGGATGCCGAACGACGCGGCGAGCGCCTCGGCGGCGCCCTGCTCCCCACTGCCGGGCCGGTAGTAGGCGGTGCTGACCGGGATGACGCCCTGGGCGTAGTTACCGGTCTCGACCACGTCGAAGCCGCGGCCCTTGATCTGCCCGGCCGCCGTCTCGGCGAGCCCGCGGATCGTCGAGTTGTTGTAGACCCGCACCGGGACGGTCGCGAAGCTCGCGGCTCCGCCCCCGGCGCCCCCACCCGACCCCGATCCGGAGCCGTCGCCCGGCACGATCGGCGGCGCCGCCGCGACGGGCGGCAGGGCCTCGGTGACCGGCGGCGCGGCACCGGGCGCCAGGGCACCCGGCGCTCCGGGCTGGCCCGGCTGACCCGCACCGTCGGCGCCCGGCGCACCGGACGGGACCGCCCCCGGCCCACCCGGCACGCCCGACGCACCCGGAGCCGCGGTGTCGCCCGGAGCGGGCGCGACGGTCGACGTCGGAGAGGCGGCCGGCGCACTGGACGTGCCCTGGCCGCCGAGGCTGATGAGGCCCACGACGGCGGCGATGGCGGCCACGCCGAGCAGCGCGACCCCCGCGATGCGCAAGCGGGAGGCGCCGGACTCCCCGGGACCCGTCATGACCCTGCTCCCCTTCCGGCGATAACCGTTCGAGGGATCAGGAGACCACTACGTCGGCTCCACACCCAGGCGACGCGCCGCACGGGCTCGCTGTCGTGTCTGCCGCAACCGCCGCAGCCGCTTGACGAGCATCGGGTCGGCGGCGTGGGCCTCCGGACGGTCCACGAGCGCGTTGAGGACCTGGTAGTAGCGCGTCGCGGACATGTCGAACAGCTCGCGGATCGCCTGCTCCTTCGCGCCGGCGTACTTCCACCACTGCCGCTCGAACGCGAGGATCTCGCGGTCCCGGCGGGTGAGTCCGTCGTCGGGCGCCGAGGCGTGGCGACCGGCGGACGGGGCCGGGCCGGTCACTGCTGCAGGTGCGTCCATCACGCTCCTCGGAGTCGTTCCGTCGGCCCCCACGGGAACCGTCGCGACGAATGACACGGGTGTCATTCGCGTGCCCTCCATTCAACCACGACCCTCTGACAACACCCCGGCAACGCACGTCGTCACCAGCGCCCACCTGCGACGGAACCGCCGTCTAGGCTCGCCCGCCGTGACCGTCCGCCCGATCGTCGTGACCGGCGAGCCCGTGCTGCACGCCCCGACGACCCCGTTCGCCGACGACGAGTTCGGCTCCGACGCCCTGCGCACCCTCGTCGAGGACCTCTTCGAGACCATGGACGCCGCCCACGGGGTGGGACTGGCCGCCAACCAGGTCGGGGTCGGCCGGCGCGTGTTCGTGTTCGACTGCCCGGACCCCGAGCTGGAGGGCGAGCGTCGTCGCGGGGTGGTGGTCAACCCCGTCCTCGAGACGAGCGAGGTCCCGGAGACGATGCCCGACGAGGACGACGACGCCGAGGGCTGCCTGTCGGTGCCCGGCGAGAACTTCCCGACCGGCCGGGCCGACTGGGCGCGCGTCACCGGGCGCGACGTCGAGGGCGGGGCGGTCAGCGTCGAGGGCCGCGGCTTCTTCGCGCGCTGCCTGCAGCACGAGACCGACCACCTCGACGGCCTCGTCTACACCGACCGGCTCATCGGCCGGAACAAGCGCGCGGCCAAGCGGGCCGTCCGCAACCACGGCTGGGGCGTCCCCGGCCACTCGTGGCTGCCCGGCGTCGACCCGGACCCGTTCGGCCACTGACGGCCTCCTGTGGCAGGAAAGCGTCGTTGCTGTCACCGGGTGACAGCAACGACGCTTCCCTGTCATGGGCGGGGCGGATCCGCCCACGACGAACACGATCTCCGTAGGCATTGCAACGGTGTAAGCACGACGGTGTGGACGAGCTCGACTCCTACTCCCGCACCGTCGTCACCGTCGCCGAGACCCTCGGTCCGGCCGTGGCTGCCCTCGCCGTGGGCGATCCCGAGCGGCCCCGGGGTGCCGGGAGCGCGGTCGTGATCGACGACCCGGCCGGCCCCGGCACGGTGCTGGTCACCAACGCGCACGTCGTCGACCGCGCCCGGGGCGGCCGGGCCACGTTCGCCGACGGCAGCCACGCCGACGTCCGCGTCCTCGGCACCGACCCGCTCTCCGACCTCGCGGTGCTCGCCGTGCACCCCGACGCGGCGACCCCGGCCCCCGTGACCCTCGGCGACGCGAGCGCCCTGCGCGTGGGCCAGCTCGTCGTCGCCGTCGGCAACCCGTTCGGGCTCGCGGGCAGCGTGACGGCGGGTGTCGTCAGCGGTCTGGGGCGCAGCCTGCCGACGAAGGACGGCCGCGTCGTGGAGGACGTCATCCAGACCGACGCCGCCCTCAACCCCGGCAACTCCGGCGGCGCCCTGGCGGACGCGCGCGGGCACGTCGTCGGGATCAACACCGCGGTGGCGGGCGTCGGGCTGGGCCTCGCCGTGCCGTGGAACTCGACGACCCGGGCCATCGTCGCGAGCCTGCGCCGCGACGGTCGGGTCCGCCGGGGCTACCTGGGCGTCGTCGGCGCCCCGGCCCCGCTGCCGGTCGACGTGGCCCTGCGCCTCGGCCGGCGCCAGGGCCTGCGGGTGGCCGAGGTGGTGCGCGAGAGCCCCGCCGCGAAGGCCGGTCTCAAGCCCGGCGACCTCATCGTCGACGCCGACCGCGAGCCGGTCACCCAGGCTCGCGACCTGCAGCGCCGCCTGTTCGCCGACGCCATCGGCCGGACGCTGCCCGTGACCGTCCTCCGCGGTGACGCGATGGTCGACGTCCTCGCCGTGCCGGCCGAGCTCACCGGCTGACACCCCCGACGAGAGGACCCTCAGCGGGTTCGCGGGACCCGCGCGGGCCCGACCGGGGACCGGTGATCATGAGCTGTGCCCGATCCCTTGCGACGGGACCGGGCGGATGGCACCGTCGGGCGGCGGAACCACAACTGCACACGCGGGAGCTCGCACCAGGAGCGGGCTGAGAGGGCGGCTTGACCCGGGGTCAGGCGCCGCCGACCGCCGAACCTGACCGGGTAATGCCGGCGTAGGGAGTCATGAGCACCTCACCACCGCAGCACCCAACCGAAGCCGACCCGACCCGTCGTCGGAACAGCCCGCCGGTCGCGCTCTCGATCGCGGGCACCGACTCCGGCGGCGGCGCCGGTATGACGGCGGACGTGCGCGCGTTCGCCGCGTGCGGCGTCCACGGCGCCGTGGCGGTCACGGCGGTGACGGTGCAGAACTCGCTCGGGGTGAGCGGGTTCCACCCGATTCCGCCGGACGTCGTCGCCGACCAGATCCGCACCGTCGCAGGCGACATGGGCGTGGACGCCGCGAAGACCGGGATGCTCGCGACCGCCGAGATCATCGCGGCGATCGCGGCGGTGTGCGACGAGGTGGGGATCGGCTCGGGCGGCATCCCGTTCGTGGTCGACCCGGTGGCGGCGTCGATGCACGGGTCGTCGCTGCTGGCCGACGACGCCCTCGACGCCGTGCGCACGCAGCTGCTGCCGCGGGCGACGCTCGTGACCCCCAACCTCGACGAGATCGCGCTGCTCGTGGACGTGAAGGTGGTCGACGACGCGTCCGCCCGGGAGGCGGCACGGGCGCTGCACGCGCTCGGCGCGCAGGCGGTGCTGGTCAAGGGCGGGCACCTGGAGGCGGTGTCCGGTCGTCGGCAGGCCGACTGCGTGGACCTGCTGTCGCTGGCGTCCGGTGAGGAGCACGAGTTCCGCTCGCCGCGCCTCGACCGGCCGCACACCCACGGCGGGGGCGACTCCCTGGCCTCGTCGATCACGGCCGGGCTCGCGCGCGGGATGTCGCTGGTCGACGCCGTGGCGTTGGGGAAGCGCTACATCACCCGGGCCGTCGAGGACTCGTACCCGCTGGGCGCGGGGCACGGTCCGGTGTCGAGTCTGTGGGCGGCGCCCTTGTGAGCAGAAATGGTCGCTATCACGACCTTTTCTGCTCACGAGGCCGGAGGCCACCGATCACGTCCGCCGCGGCCGCGGCCCCGGACCTCTCCCGGAGCCGCGCGCCGACGGTGGCGGCCGCCCGTCGATGCGGGCCGTCGGCGAGGAGCTCGACGAGGGCGGCCCGGATCGCCCCCGCCCCCGCCGTGGGCCGCAGTACCCGGCCCGCTCCGGCGTCGGCGACCGCCCGCCCGACCAGCGGCTGGTCGAGCTGGGGGTGGAGCGGGAGCACCAGGACCGGGAGGTCGTGGGCGAGCGCGAGCATCGTCGTGCCGTGGCCGCCGTGTCCGACCACGACGGAGGCGCGGCGCATCACGTCCGCGTGCGGCGCGAACCGGTGCACCTCGACGGCCGCCGGGACGCGGAGCCCGACCGGGTCGACGGCGGGACCCGTCGTCAGGAAGCCCCGGACCCCGAGGCCGTCGAGCGCGTCGAGGACGGCCTGCACGGCGGCCTGCTGCCCGGCGAAGTCGATGGTCGAGAGGCTGACGAGCACGAGCGGTTCGCCCGGGCACGCGGGCCGCGCCCCCGGCCCGACGACGCCGGTGTACCGGACGTTCGCGGGGGTCGACCGGGCCGGGTCGAGCTCGCGGTCGGTCGCGGCGAGGACGACGTCGGCCGCGGACCACCCGCGCGCCGGGTTCCGGCCGCGCAGGGCCGCGGCGATCCCGACGGGCCCCCGGGCCCAGCGCTGCAGGTAGGCGACGAAGGTGTGGGCGAGCACGGCGGTCGGGACGCCGGACCGGACGGCGGCGTGGACCGCGGCCGGGAGCAGCGCGTCGACGAGCACGGCGTCGGCCCACCCGGCGTGGTCGGCGACGTCGCGGCCGGGGCCGGGGTCGGTGAACGTCGCGAGGTAGTCGGCGGCGAAGCGGACGGTGCCGCGGGGGACGAGCGGGGAGAAGGCCCGCGCGTGGCGGTAGGCGTGGAAGTCCGCCCCGGCCGCGGTCGCGACCTCCTCCTGCCGGGGGTGCCCGAGCACCCGGACCTCGTCGCCCCGCCCGACGAGCTCCGCCACGATCCCCAGCAGTGGCGGCACGTTCCCGCCGCCGTCCCAGGTGACCGCCAGGACCCGGCTCACGGCAGCACTCCCCGGACGAGGGCGAGCATGCGCGCCCCGGTGGTCGCGGGGTCGTGCCCCATCTCGCGGCGCAGCACCTTCCAGACGTGGACGTCGGTGCTGACGACGAGCAGGTCGAGGCGGGTCCCGTCGTCGTCGGACAGCGCCGGCGCGAACACCTCGGCCACCCATTCGCGGTGCAGGACGCGGCCCCGTCCGACGACGTCCGCGACCACCGGATCGGTGTGTTCCCGGCTGATCATGTGCAGGCTCCAGTCGCCGTGGTGTTCGTAGAAGTCGACGAGGGCGGTCACGGCGCCCTCGACGTCGCCGGGTGTGGCCGCCCGTTCGGCGCGGGCGGCGTCGAGGCGGTGGTCGCGCGCCGCGAGGAACAGCGCATCCTTCGTGCCGAAGTGCCGGAGCACGGTCTGCACGCTGACCTCGGCGCGCCGGGCGACGTCGGCCAGCACGATCTCGAGCGATCGCCGCTCCTCGGCCAGGTCCCCGACCGCGTCGAGGATGCGGCGCCGGGTGCGCGCGGTGGCGTCGGCGCGCGCGCCCTGCCGGTAGGTCCTCACCACGGAGCCCATTGGCGGCCATCTTGCATTTCATGTCAACCATGTACACGCGAATATGCCCCCGTGCAGCGCGTAGGCCACACTGCGTCCCATGGCCGAGACCCCACCCCGCGTGCTGACGATCGGCGGCTCCGACTCCGGCGGCGCCGCCGGGATCGAGGCCGACCTGCGGGCGATGACCGCGTGCGGGGTGCACGGCTGCGTGGCGATGACGGCCGTGACCGTGCAGAACTCGCTCGGGGTGAGCGGCGTGCACCTCGTCCCGCCGGAGACGGTCGCGGCGCAGGTCCGGGCGGTCGTCACGGACATCGGCGTCGGGGCCGCCAAGACCGGGATGCTCGCGACGGCGGACATCATCACGGCGATCGCCGGCGTGATCGACGAGGTGGGGATCGGCCGGGAGACCACCCCGTTCGTCCTCGACCCGGTCGCCGCCTCGATGTACGGCGAGCCGCTCCTCGCCGACGACGCGATGGAGGCCATCCGCACGCTGCTCTTCCCGCGCGCGGCGCTGGCCACCCCGAACCTCGACGAGATCCGCCTGCTCGCGGGCGTCACCGTCACCGACCGGGACACTGCCCGGAAGGCTGCCGACGCCCTGCACGACCTGGGCGCCCGCTGGGCCCTCGTCAAGGGCGGGCACCTGCACGGGTCACCGGACGTTGTCGACCTGCTCTCCGACGGCACCGACACCTGGGAGTTCACCGGGCCGCGCATCGACACCCCGGACGTCCACGGCGCCGGGGACGCCCTGGCCAGCGCGATCTGCGCCGGGCTCGCCCGTGGCCTGGCGATGCCCGACGCCGTCGCCTACGCCGAGCGCTACATCCGCCGCGCCGTCGCGGCGTCCTACCCGCTGGGCGCCGGGACCGGCCCGGTCTCCCCGCTGTGGGCGATCGCGGCGTGGGACTCCGTCCCAGGTGAGCACTAACTGGCGCTATAGGCCCACTGAGTGCTCACCTGGCGGAGCCACCTGCGATCACCCGCGGCACCGGCCGCCCGGCCGCCCACTCCTCGATGTCCTCCAGGGCGTCGGCGTACATCGCGGCGTACGTCGCGGCGGTGACGTAGCCGAGGTGCGGGGTGAGCACCGTGCGCGGGGCGGAGCGCCACGGCGAGTCGACCGGCAGCGGCTCGACACCGAACACGTCGAGGCCCGCACCGCCGATCCGGCCCTCCTGCAGCGCCGCCAGCAGCGCGTCCTCGTCGACGATCGGGCCGCGTGAGGTGTTCACGAGCACCGCGTTCTCCGTCATGAGGTCGAGCTCGGCGCGCCCGATCAGGCCGCGGCTGCCCGCCGAGAGCTTCATGTGGATCGTGACCACGTCCGCCGTCGCGAAGAGCTCCTCCTTCGACACCGGGGTGACGCCGACCGACCGCGCGTCGTCGGGGTCGAGGTGGCGGCTCCAGGCGACGACGTCCATCCCGAACGCCTGCCCGACCGCCGCGACCGGCTTCCCGATCCCGCCGAGCCCGACGACGCCGAGCCGGCGCCCCTTGAGGTCGCGCCCGAGGGTCTGCTGCCAGTGGCCGTCGCGGACCCGCCGTTCCTCCTCGGGGAGGTGGCGGACGACGGCGAGGATGAGCGCCCAGGTCATCTCGACGGTCGGGGCGTTGTCGGACACCCCGCCGGTGCCGGCGACCGTGACGCCGCGCGCGGCGGCGGCGTCCATGTCGATCGCGGCGTTCGCGGGGCCCGTCGTCACGAGGAGCCGGAGGTTCGGCAGGCGGTCGAGGACGTCGGCCGGGAAGGCCGTGCGCTCGCGCATGGCGACGAGGACGTCGAAGGGCTCCAGCGCGGCGACGACGTCGTCCGGCCCGCCGAGGTGGTGGTCGAACGCGGTGATCTCCGCGCCCTCCAGCCGCTCCCACTGGGCCATCGACCGGGCGGACCGCTGGTAGTCGTCGAGCAGCGCGACCTTCATGGTCGCGTATGCCCCCGTCGGGGAGGGCACACACCGGGACGTGAGCCTGTTCCCGCCGCCCCGCCGGTCCCTGCTGTTCTACGCCGAACGGCCCCGACGACGGATGCTGCAGGTCCTCGCGGACATCGCGGTCCTCGTCTGGGCCGCGCTCGTGGTGTCGGCCGCGCTCGCCCTGCACGACCTGGTGCTCACGCTGCAGGCGCCGGGCCGCGGGCTGACCGACGCGGGCGAGCGGGTCAGTGGGGTGTTCAGCGGGGCGGCCGAGGCCGCGGGCGGGGTCCCGTTCGTGGGCGACCGGCTGGCGGGCGCGTTCTCCCCGGGCACCGACGCGGGGACCTCGCTCGCCGACGCGGGCCGCGCCCAGGTCGAGGCGGTGGCGGCGATCGCCACGGGGCTGGCGTGGCTCGTCGTCGTGGTGGCGGCCCTGCCCGTGGTGACGACGTGGTTCTGGTTGCGACTGCGGTGGATCCTCCGGGCCCGGCACGCGGTGGCCGCGCGGGCCCTCGACGTCGACCTGCTGGCGCTGCGGGCGCTGACACGGGGCTCACCGGGCCGGATCCGGCGGGCCGCCGGGCCGTCCGGGGACGCGGCGGGCGCCTGGCGGCGTGGTGAGCTGCCGGTGCTGATCCGACTGGCCGACGTCGAACTGGCGCGGATGGGGCTGCGCGGAGCCACGTCGGTGACCTCGGGACCGCCCCCGGATCACGGACGAGACCAGTGACACGCCACCCTCACCCGACCGACACGCCGGAACGTCCTACCCTGCACCCCGACGTCCAGGTCGGACCGGTCCGTACGGGAAGGTAGGGGGCGTGGTGACCGTGAACAGGACGGGGACCGTGCTCGCGCGCGGCCTGGACGCGGTGCGCTCGCGGGCCACCGGGTTCGTCGCCCGGCACTACCTCGCCTGGCGCTCCCGCCGCGGTCTCGACCCGATGTCGCTGATCCCGGACTACGCGTTGATGCCGCTGCGCCGCGAGGGGCTGGACCCGGTGTCCGACCTCCGCGAGGCTCGCGAGGACCACCCGGTGCGCGACTTCCCGCTGCCCTTCGGGGTGAAGGCGTGGCTGGTCACGGGGCACGAGGAGGCCCGCGAGGTCCTCGGCCGCACGCACGGGCTGTCGACCGACTTCGGGAACCTCGTCGGCCGGGCCGGCATCGGCAGCGGCCAGAACCCCGGCGGCCTCGGCTTCACCGACCCGCCCGACCACACGCGCCTGCGTCGGCTGCTCACCCCGGAGTTCACCGGACGACGGCTCTCCCGGCTCGGCCCGCGGATCACCGAGATCGTCGACGGCCGGCTCGACGCGATGGCGGACCTGGCGGCGCGCGGCGAGGAGGTGGACCTGGTCCGCGACTTCGCGACGCCCATCCCCTCGCTCACGATCTGCGAGCTCCTGGGCATCCCCTATGACGAGCGCGACGAGTTCCAGGCGCTCTCGACCGCCCGGTTCGACCTGCTCGCGGGCGCCACCGCCGCGTTCGACAAGATCTCCGAGTCGCTGGTCTACCTCCGTGGGGTGGTCGAGCGGCAGCGCGCCGAGCCCGGCGACGGCCTGCTCGGGATGCTCATCCGCGAGCACGGCGACGAGCTCGGCACCGACGAGCTGGCCGAGCTCGCCGACGGTCTGCTGACCGGCGGGCTGGAGACCTCCGCGTCCATGCTCGCGCTCGGCGGCGTCATCCTGCTGCGCGACCCGGCGGTCGCCGCGATGGTCCGCGACGAGCCCGACTCCGTCCACGGGTTCGTCGAGGAGCTGCTGCGCTACCTCACGGTCGTGCAGATCGCGTTCCCCCGGTTCGCGACCGAGCCCATGACGATCGGCGGCGTCGACATCGCCGAGGGCGACGGCATCCTCGTCTCCCTCTCGGCCGCCGACCGCGACCCGCGCCTCACGGCGGACCCCGAGGTCTTCGACCCCCGCCGCCCACCGACGCCGCACCTCGCGTTCGGGCACGGCATCCACCGCTGCATCGGCGCCGAGCTCGCCCGCATGGAGCTGCGCACCGCCTACCCGGCCCTGCTCCGCCGCTTCCCCGCCCTCACGATGGCCACCGACGAGCGGACCCTGCCGCTGCGCGGGACGTCGATCGTCTACGGGGTGGATGCGCTGCCGGTGTCGCTGCACTAGCCCGTGGCAGCGAAGCGTCGTTGCCGGCATCCAGCGGCAGGAAAGCCACATCCTCACTAGGCTGCGCGCCCGTGAGCACCCGCCAGGTCAGCCGCGACATCGTCATCGACGCCCCGCCGTCGGCGGTCTTCGACCTCCTCGCCGACCCCCGCCGGCACGGCGAGTTCGACGGCTCCGGCACCGTGCGCTCCGCGATCAAGGGCCCGGACCGGCTCTCCCTCGGGTCGACATTCGGCATGAGCATGAAGCTCGGGGTGCCCTACACGATCAGCAACACGGTCGTGGAGTTCGAGCAGGACCGCCGCATCGCCTGGCGCCACGTCGGCCACCACCGCTGGCGCTACGAGCTGACGCCCGTCGACGGCGGCACGAAGGTGACCGAGACCTTCGACTGGTCGGAGTCGCGGGCCCCGGTGGTGCTGGAGCTGCTGCGCTACCCGGCCGCGAACACCCGCGCCATCGAGAAGACCCTCCCCCGCCTCAAGGCCTCCCTGGAAGGGCGTTCCTGACGATGCCCTTCGCGCCGCTCGGGCCCGTGGACCTCTACTACGAGGAGCACGGCTCCGGCGGCGTGCCGCTCCTGCTGGTGCCGGGCGGGCACCACACGATCGACCTCTCGTTCTCGTCGGTGCTGGCCCCGCTGGCTTCCCGACGACGGGTGGTGGCGGTCGAGCAGCAGGGTCACGGCCGCACGGCCGACGTGGACCGGGAGCCGACGATCGACGCGCTCGCGGGCGACCTGCTGGGTCTGCTCGACCACCTCGGGCTGGAGCAGGTCGACGTCTGCGGCTTCTCGCTCGGCGCGCTCTCCTCGCTGGAGCTGGCGATCCGCCACCCTCACCGGGTGCGGCGCCTCGTGTTCGCCTCCGGGTTCGTCCGCGCCGGCGGCTACCACCCCGACATCACCGACCCCGACCGCTGGGCCACCTCCACCCGCATGCCCACCGAGGCGGACTTCGCGGCCATGCGGCGCGAGCACGAGCGGCTCGCCCCGGACGGCGCGGCCGACCTCGACGACGTCATGGCGAAGCTCGGACCCGTCGTCATGAACGCCGCGGGCTGGCCCGACGACGACCTGCGCCGGGTCACGGCGAGCGTCCTCGTGATGATCGGCGACCACGACTTCGTGACCGTCACGCACGCCGAGCTCTCCCGCGACCTGCTGCCCGACGCCACACTCGCCGTCGTGCCCCGGGCGACCCACAACCAGCTCATGCACCGCGCCGACGTCGTGGTGCCGTTGATCGAGGACCACCTGGCGGACTGACCGCCCCCCTTGTGGCAGGAAAGCGTCGTTGCTGCCACTGGATGACAGCAACGACGCTTTCCTGCCATCGCGACCTGGTCGTCGGGATCGGGACTCTGCTGTCGGTGACCCGGGGTACGGTCGGCGCGTGGTCGCCAGCGACAGCCTGCACGACGAGCGAGAGCCTGACCTCCAGTCCCTCGCGCCGGGCGCGAAGCCCGAGGTCATCCGCGGGTGTCTCCTCCCCGAGGACCGCGAGCGCTTCGACGCCGCGCTGATCGACGCTCGCGCGACCGGCGACGAGGAGCGGCTCTGGACCTGCGTCGAGCGCTGGCGCGGTATCGCGGTGCTCCAGGCGGACCGTCCGCGGTTCCGGCGACTCGCGCGGCAGATCGCCGAGCGCATCACCGGCGTTCCCTCTCCGGAGGACGAGCCCCTCGAGGTGACCCGGGCCAAGGCCCACATCTGTCGCTCGAGGTGTACGAGCTCGAGGAGCATCTCCCCCACGTCGCCGACCAGATCGACGGCCTCCCCCGCCGCGCGTGGAACGACTATGAGGCGGCGGTGGTCTTCCTCCTCACCCGGCCCTTAGCAGCGCCTACCCGAGCAGCACTCGTGACGTCTCGCCAACAGCCCGGTCCGACGATGTGGCTTTCCTGCCACTGGATCTGACAGCAGTAGGACGAGCACGCCGATAGGGCTTCGCTGCCACCGAGGGAACGTCAGTCCACCGCCGGCGACGACGCGTGCGCCCAGTACCGGCGCGGGATCCGACCGGCCCCGCGGGCGAGCCGGCCCGACTCCACGGCCAGGCGCATCGCCGTCGCCATCGCCTCCGGGTCGGACGCGCGGGTGACGGCGGTGGCCAGCAGGACGGCGTCGCAGCCGAGTTCCATCGCCTGCGCCGCCTCCGAGGCGGTCCCGATCCCGGCGTCGAGCACGACCGGCACCGACGCGGCGGCGACGATCATCTCGATGTTGTGCGGGTTGCGGATGCCCAGCCCGGTGCCGATCGGCGAGCCCAGCGGCATGACCGCGGCACACCCGGCGTCGGCGAGCTTCTGGGCCAGCACCGGGTCGTCGTTGGTGTACGGCAGCACGGTGAAGCCGTCGTCGACGAGCTGCTCGGCGGCGTCGAGGAGCTCGATGGGGTCGGGCAGCAGGGTGCGGTCGTCGGCGACGACCTCGAGCTTGACGAGATCGGTCTCCAGCGCCTCGCGGGCCAGTCGCGCGGTGAGCACGGCCTCGGCCGCGGTGTGGCAGCCGGCCGTGTTCGGCAGCGCCTCGATCCCGAGCCGCTCGAGCAGCGCGAGCACTCCCGGGCCGCCGCCGGCGTCGAGCCGCCGCATGGCGACGGTCGTCAGCGCCGTCCCCGACGCCACGAGCGCGCGCTCGAGCACGGCCAGGTTCGCCGCACCCCCGGTGCCCATGATCAGGCGCGAGCCGAACTTGCGTCCGGCAATCACCAGATCGTCCATCTCAGCCTCCCTGCACTGCGGTGAGCACCTCGACGACGCTGCCGTCGCGCAGGGTCGTCGACCGCCACGCCGCCCGCGGCACCACCTCGCCCGCGACCGCGACCGCGACCCCGCGCTCGGGCACCCCACGGGCGGCGAGCACGTCGGCGAGCGTGGCGCCCGGCCCCACCTCGGTCACGTCCCCGTTGACCAGCACGTTCACGTCGTCACCTCCACGAGGGCCCGGATGTCGTCCGGTACCGGACGGTCAGCCAGCACCGCCGCCATCACGTCCGCCGTCAGGGCGGTCAGCAGGATGCCGTTGCGCCCGTGCCCGAAGCACGCGACGAGTCCCGACGGACCGCCCGGCACCGGCCCGAACACCGGCAGGTTGTCGGCCGTCCCCGGCCGGAACGACGCGGCCGACTCCTCCAGCGCGTAGTCCCCGATCCCCGGGAGCACACGCTCGGCGTCGGTCAGCAGGTCGCGCACGCCCGCGACGGTCACGTCAGGGTCGAACCCGACCTCGTACTGCGTCGCGCCCAGCACCAGCCGGTCGTCGTCGCGCGGCACGGCGTAGACGGCACGGCCCGACACCTGCGCCCGCACCGTGTGCCGCGGCGGCGGCAGCGACCCGGGCCGCGCCCGCAGCCGCAGGATCTCGCCCTTCACCGGTCGCACCAGGTCCGCCAGCGCCGGGTGCAGCGTCGCCGACCACGCCCCGGCCGCCACCACGACGCGGTCGGCCACGAACGTCCCCGAGGCCAGCTCCACGCCCCCGTCGACCACCGCGTGCACCGTCTCCGCGCGCTCAATCACGCCCGCGTTCCGCGCGGCCTCGCGGAGCGCGGCGAGCAGCATCCGGTTGTCGACGGCGAGGTCGTCCGGCACCGCGATCCCCGCGCGCACCGCCGGCCCCAACGCGGGTTCCCGACGACGGGTCTCGCGGCCGGTCAGGCGCTCGGCGTCGCGTCCCCAGTCGCGCAGGTGGGCGACGACACGGTCGAGGTCCTCCCGGTCCGCGGCGTCGACGACCACGGCGAGCGTGCCCTCGGTGCGCAGCCCGACCCGTCGTCGGGACGCCCGTTCGACGTCCGCGGCGAAGGCGGGCCAGCGGGCGAGCGAGGCGGCGCCGAGCTCGAGCACCTCGCGCTCACCGGGCCACGCCTCGGTGATCGGCGCGAGCATACCGCCCGCGACCCAGGAGGCCCCGGAGCCGGACACCGGGTCGATGAGCACGACCTCCGCGGCGACGTGGTCGCGCGCCGCGACCCAGGCCGCCGTGGTGCCGACGACCCCGGCTCCGACGACGACGATGCGCTCCACCGACAACCCCTCCCTGCGCCGGCATGACCCGGATCAGGTTCGACGGTCGGGACCCTCGTGCGGTCCCCTCTCAGCCCGTGTCCGGGCTCCCGTGGTTCCTTGCGTCTTCACCCTACGCGCTAGCGTCGGGCCCCGATGGACACGCGCGCACGGCTGGCGGACGCCCGGCTCTACCTCTGCACCGACTCCCGAGCGGCGCGCGGCGACCTCGCGGCGTTCGCCGACGCGGCCCTGCGCGGCGGGGTCGACGTCATCCAGCTCCGCGAGAAGGGCCTGGAGGCCGCCGACGAGCTCGCCGCCCTCGAGGTCCTCGCCGACGCCGCCCGGCGGCACGGCGCGTTGTTCGCCGTGAACGACCGCGCGGACGTGGCCCTGGCCGCCGGCGCCGACGTGCTGCACCTGGGCCAGGACGACCTCCCGGTCTCGTGGGCCCGCCGCATCGTCGGCGACGAGGTGGTGATCGGGCGCTCCACGCACGACGTCGAGCAGGCCCGGGCCGGGGCGGTCGAGCCCGGCGTCGACTACTTCTGCACCGGCCCGTGCTGGCCCACCCCGACCAAGCCCGGCCGTCCCGCCCCCGGCCTGGACCTGGTGCGCGACACCGCCGCCTCCGGGACCGACCGGCCGTGGTTCGCCATCGGCGGCATCGACCACGACCGGCTCCCCGAGGTGCTCGGAGCCGGCGCGACGCGGGTCGTCGTCGTCCGGGCCATCACCGAGGCGGACGACCCGGAGGCGGCCGCCCGGTCGCTGGCCTCGGCGCTCCGGCCGTAGCCCGGCCGACCACCGGTCGGGCACGATCGGACCGTGATCGAACTCGCTACGACCGTCGAGGGGTCCGGCCCGCCGCTCGTCCTGCTCCACGGCATCACCGAGGACGCCTCCTTCTGGACACCGGTGGTCCCGCTGCTGAGCTCGTGGGCCACCGTGATCTCCGTCGACCTCCGCGGGCACGGCGCCTCCCCCGACGGCGACGACTACGACCTCGACGCGATGGCCGACGACGTGGCCGCGGCGATCGGGGTCGACGAGCCCCCGCTCGTCGTCGGGCACTCCCTGGGCGGGCTGCTGGCCGTGGTGTTCGCCGCGCGGCACCCCGCCCGCGGCGTGATCGACGTCGACCAGCCGCTCGCACTGGCGGGCCTGCAGGCCGGCGTGCAGCAGGCCGCCCCGCTGCTGCGGGGCACCACCGAGCAGTTCGAGGCATTCATGGCCGGCCTGTTCGAGTCGATGAAGGGCAGCACCCCCGACGACGAGGCCGCCGCGCTGGCCACCCGGCGGCGGCCGCGGCAGGACGTCGTCACCGGCATCTGGTCGCCGCTGCTCGACGGCTCTCCCGAGGACCTCGCGGCGTTCGTCGAACGCACCGCGGCCGCGGTGACGGTCCCCGTCCTCTCGCTACACGGGCTCGACCCGGGCCCGGACTACGCGGACTGGCTGACCGCCCGCATCCCCACCGCGACCGTGGAGCACTGGACCGACGACGACGGCGCCGACCTCGGGCACCACCCGCACCTGCGCGCGCCGCAGCGCTTCGCGGCGCGGGTCCGGGAGTTCGCGGCGACCCTCCCCTGACACGACGGACGACACCCCGCAGCGCGCGCGGGAGTGCCGTCCGGTCGGTGGTGGGGTCAGTTCCCCGTCGAGCCGCCCTGGTCGTTGAAGCGCGGGACCAGGCTCGACAGCGGGTCCTGCGGGGCCTGGGAGGTGGTGGTCGACGGCGCGCGGGTCGTCGTGGTCGCCCCCGCCCCGTCCTGGCCCGACCCCTGGTCCGAGGACGTCGTGGTCGTGGCGTCGGAGCTGCCCGGGTCCTGCGTGGTGGAGGACTGGGTCGTCGCGGGCGCCTGGGTGTTCTGCCCGAAGATCGAGCCGACCGAGGTGCCGGACGTGCCGCCGGAGAGCGGGTGGCCGGTGGCCGACTCGACCGCGAAGCTCGCGAGCAGTCCGATGGCGAAGACGCTGGCCGCGACCCCGCCGAGGGTCACCCAGGTCTTCCAGCCGAACCGGCGGTAGAACGGCGTCCGCTCCTCGACCGCCGGCGCGAAGGCCGTCGGGTCGTCCCCGCCGGGTCCGTGCACGAGGTGCGCGGTCGGCTGGGCCGCGGAGGGCGGGAACGGCCCGCCCATCGGCATCTGCCGGGTCGGGCCCGCGAGCGGGCGACCGTCGGGACCCAGCGGCGGCACGACCTGCGTCGGGTTGCCGCCGCCCGGGGTGCGGCTGTTCGGGATGCGCCGGGTCGGGTCGGCGGGCTCGGCGGTCGGGCGGCCGGCGGCGTCGAGCCGGGTGGCGACCGTGCGGCCGCCGGCCCGGAGCTGCTGCGCGGCGGCGACCGGGACCACGGCCCCGTTGGCCAGGCGGCGGGTGGGGACGCCCGGCGGGATCGGCGCGCCGTAGGGCGGGGACATCATCGGACCCCCCTGTCCCGGCACGCCGGGGCGTGGCGCCACGCCCGGCCGGGGTCCGTTCGGCCCCGGACGACCAGCCTGCGGCGGACCACCGGCCCGAGCGGCCGCGCCGCTCTGGCCAGCAGGACCCGCCGCCTGCGCGACCCTGGTCCCGGACATCGGGTTCACCACGAGCCGCGACTTCACCGCGTCACGGGTGCGCTCGAGTGACTTCTGGTAGAGCGCCGACCCGACGGTCGAGATCACCGACGCGGCCGCCGCCCCTCCGATCGTGCCGATCACACCGAGGAAGGACCCCAGGATCGCCGCGGTGGCGGCGGCGAGGGCTCCGGCGATGATCTGCGGCAGTGTCAGTCCGGTCGCGGAGGCCTTCGTCGTGGTCTCCGGCTCGGCGGCGCTGGTTCGGGTCGTCGCGTCGGGCATGGCTCCCAGGGCTCGCGGTACGTCGGGGGTGCAGGGCTGAGGTGACCCCTTCCAGGTTCACCCACGTCGCAGGACGTGGACCACGATGCCAGCGTGGTCGTGGGGTGAGAACGTTCACCCCGTCGCCGGGCCACCCCCGCGAGGGGATGCACCGATTGGGCCGGACGGGCCTGCGCCGACGGCGCGTCCGGCACACGCGAGAATGCGGGCATGTCCTGGAGCACCTTCGTCGCCGTGGGCGACAGCTTCACCGAGGGCGTCGGCGACGTCGACCAGACCACGGGCAGCGAACGCGGCTGGGCCGATCGCGTCGCCGAGCACCTGGCGCGGCAGAACCCCGACCTGCGCTACGCCAACCTCGCCGTCCGCGGGCAGCTGCTCGAGCAGATCGTCCGCGAGCAGGTCGACCCGGCCCTCGCGATGTCGCCCGACCTCGTCAGCATCTGCGCCGCGGGCAACGACCTGCTGCGCCCGACCGCCCGCCCCGCCGAGCTCGCCGAGCGCCTCGACGCCGCGGTCGGCCGGCTGGTCGGGTCCGGCGCCGACGTCCTGGTGTTCACCGGGTTCGACACCCGGTCGACGCCCGTCGTCGACCTCGTCGGCCGTCGGCTGGCCACCATGAACGAGCACATCCGTGAGATCGCGGCGCGCCGCGGTGCGAGGCTCGTCGACCTCTGGACGATGGACACGCTGGCCGACCCGCGGGCCCGCGCCGAGGACCGGCTGCACCTCAACGCCGAGGGCCACCGCCGTGTCGCGGTGCGGGTGTGCGAGGTCCTCGGGGTCCCCACCGGCGAGGACTGGCGCGAGCCGTGGCCGCCGGTCGCCCCGACGCCCTGGGTGCGTCGCCGCGAGGAGGACCTCCGCTGGGTGCGCGGGCACCTCGTGCCGTGGGTGGGCCGGCGGCTGCAGGGCCGGTCCACCGGCGACGGCCGGCCGCCGAAGCGCCCGGAGCCGTCCCCGGTCCGCTGAGCCTGCTCGACGTCGGGTGCGTCGCCGGGTCAGGCGGCGGGGGCGAACCAGTCGCCGTGACCGAACACCTCGCGTGCCGCGGCGGCGAGCCGCTCGTGCGCCCCGAGGTCCCCGGCCCGGCGGGCGGCGAGTCCCCGGGTCGCCTCGAGGGCGACCACACGCGCCCCCGGGACGTCGATGCGGCCGGGCAGGGCGGCGTGGTCCGGGATCACGCCCACCGGCACGCCGTAGCGGGACGCGAGGTCCCGGGCCAACAGACCCCCGGACGACTGCCGGCCCGCCGAGCCGCTCAGCACGCCCTCCCGGAGACGGGCGCGCCCCCGGAACATGCTGCGCAGATCCGTCCGCACGAGGAGCACGAGCGGATAGCCGTGTTCCGCGCGGAACCCCCCGGTGTGCTCGATCGTCCGGCCCCAGAGCGCCGTGCAGCCCACGACGCGCCCCTGACCGGCGGTGTTCGGCGGCAGACCCACCGGGTCGGCGAGGGCGTAGAGCCCGCACCCGCACGTCGGGGTCGGGACGGTGGCGCACCCCCGGTCGCACGCCGCGGTCATCCGCCGCCGCGCCGGCCACCCGACCGGGCGGACCGGCGACACGATCTCCGGCCCACCGGCGCCCGTGTGGACGCGCCACACCCGCCACCCGGCCACCGGCTCCGCGAGGTCCGGGGTCGGGTCGGGGGCCAGGTCCGGGTCCTCGGTCACAGCCGGGCCGGTGACGCGGCCCCGGGGTCGTCGGGGCCACCGACCGGGCCGAACGCCCCGTGGTCGAGCCGGACCGCGACGGACTCGTCCGCCGGGTCGACGGCGGGGACCGGGTCGACGACGGGTTCGGCGATGAGCTCACGGACGGGCCGGCCGATGTGCATGGCGCGGGGCCTCTCGTCGGGACACGCCTCCCGACGCGTCACTCGAATGGGGTAACGCCGACGCTACGCGGGCCGTGACCCGGCTCACCACCGCCGGTCGGGCTACTCGCGTGACCCGTCGTCGGGACGGGGGACCGGGTGCCGCGGGCCGGGGTGACCGGGCGGGAGCGCGGAGCGCACCAGCGGCCAGGACCCGAGGACGCAGAGGAGCACGAGCGGCCAGGTGAGGGCGACCTGCGCGATCCCGAGGGCCACCGTGGCGCCCGCGGCCCACAGCGGCAGGAGGACCACGAGGCGGAGCGCGTACTGCGCGGCCCAGAGCCAGCTCGCGCGGCAGTAGCCGCGGACGAGGTCGGGGTCCGCGCGCCACGCCTTCGGCTTCCCGAGCGCCGCCCCGACGACGAGGCCCAGGAGCGGCCAGCGGACGGCGATCGACACCAGCCACGCAGCGAGCGACCCGGCGTTGGCCACGATCCGTGGCAGGAAGAAGTCCTCGGCACGCCCGGTGTAGAGGGCGATCAGGGTCGCGCCGACCGCGATCAGCAGGCCCATCGCCGCCGCCCGCGGCCGTTCCCCGCCGCGCCAGCGCAGCACGGCGACCACGAGCGCCACCAGCACGGACGCGAGCCCGCCGAGCAGGATCGGCTCCCACCAGCCCAGCGCGGACGCGCCCAGCCACACGACGACGAAGGCCGCGGAGGGCAGCACCGCGTCGACGACGCCTCGCCCGGAGGCGGCGAGGATCTCCCGGAGCGGGTCGTCCCGGTGGCGCAGCACCGTCCCAGCTTAGGCAGACCTCAGTCCCGCAGGACCCCCGCGCCCATCGAGCGGAACTCCGGCGAGGGTGTCGACGGCGAGGAGACGTCGACGAGCAGGCCGTTCGGGTCGGTGAGGAGCATCCGGCGGCGGCCGTAGAACTGGTCGCGGGGCGGGGCCACCACGGGAATCTGCTGGCGGCGGGCCTCGACGTGCAGCGCGTCGACGTCGTCGACCACGAACGTCAGGACGATGCCCGCCGGGTCGGCCCGGTAGGGCGGGGGCACCATCTCGTGCCCGACGGCCCAGACCCCGAGCTCGCAGACCGCCCCGTCGTCGTCCTCGGGGGTGCGCAGCGCGACGTAGAAGTCGCTGTCGAACGCGACCTCGAAGCCGAGCAGGCGGACGTAGAAGTCGCGGGTCTCGGGCAGGCGGTCGGAGAGGATCGTCGGGAACGCGCGGCGCAGCGCCATCGGCAGCCCTCCTGGCGAGCGGGTGGTCCGCCCCCATCATGGGTGATCGAGCCGATCAGGCCGTGTCCGCCCCCACCGAGCCGAGCGCGTCGATCACCTGGGAACCCACCGTCACGCGGATGACCGCCCAGCACGCCTCCGTCAGCTGCGAGCCGAGCGCCTCCACGGTGGCACCGTGCGGCTCGTCGAGCCAGTGCGCCGCCGCGGCGTCCACCATCCCGACGAGGCCGTAGGCCAGCGGGTGGGCGATCGCGGGTGAGGTCTCCGCGCCGAGCGAGCCGTCGCAGAGCATCTGCGCGACGTGCGCGGACACGACGCTGCGGACGTTCGTGCTCGCCGACTCCACCGAGTCGCCGCCCGACGGCAGCGAGTTGCGCTTGAGGTAGAGGTAGACGTTCGCGTGCTCGGAGAGCCAGCGCAGGTGCGCCGCGAGCGCCCGCTCCAGCATCTCGCGGGGCCGACCCGACGGCCGCCACACCGGTTCGAGCTCGGTGACGAGCCGCTCCACGGACCGCGCCGCGATGGCCGCCTGGAGGTCGTCCTTGCCGTCGAAGTGCCGGTACAGGCCGGGCCGGGACACGCCGGCCTGGGCGGCGATCTGCTCGGTGGTCACGTCGGGCCCGTGCTCCTCGATCGCGACCACGGCAGCGTCGACCAGCTCGAGGCGTCGCGCCTCCCGATGCCCCGCCCAGCGTCGGGTCCTGCCATCCATGATTCGCCCAGGGTGCCGCCGACTCGCGAGTAACGACAACTATGCGGAACACCGTGTACGGGGTACAGTTCGTCAGCATGACGATCCTGGACCGGGACGCCACCGCGACCCGCCTGCTGAGCGCCAGCGCCCGGCACACCCTCGACCCGACCATCGAGGTCGACTGGGACGCTCCGGTCGACCCCGCGGGCTGGGCGGTGCCACCGGAGCGCGTCTCGCTGTACGGGACACCGCTCTGGGACGACCTGGACGACGACCGGCGGCGCACCCTCGCCCGCCACGAGGCCGCGAGCCTGCTCTCGGTGGGCCTGTGGTTCGAGGTGATCCTCATGCAGATGCTGGTGCGCCACGCCTACGACCTCGACCTGCGCCGCCCGCACTCCCAGTACGCCCTCACCGAGGTCGGCGACGAGACGCGGCACTCGGTGATGTTCGCCCGCGCCGTCGACGCGCTCGGCTGCCCGGACTACCGGCCGCACGGCCGGCTGCACCGCCTCGGCGGGGTCTACGGGCACATCGGCGCCGGCGCCTCCATGTTCGCCTCGGTGCTCGTCGCGGAGGAGGCCACGGACCGGCTCCAACGCGAGTCGATGCACGACGAGCGCGTCCTCCCGCTCATGCGCGCGGTCGCCCGGGTGCACGTCGTCGAGGAGGCCCGCCACGTCCGGTTCGCCCGCGAGGAACTGGCCCGCCTCGTCCCGACGCTGTCGCGCGCCGAGCTCGAGAAGGAGCGCTGGACGACGGCGCTCGTGTCCACCGAGGTGGTCAACTCGCTCTGGCAGGCCCGCCTCTACCGCAGCGTCGGCCTCTCCGGGCGCACCGGACGCCGCGCCGCGCTCGCCAACGAGCGGCACCGCGAGACCAGGCGGTTCATGACGGAGAAGGTGCTCGCCTTCCTCGACGAGGTCGGGATGATCGGCGGGCCGTCCGAGTACGTCTGGAAGCGCTCCGGGCTGCTCTGAGCCCGGCCGCCCGGAACCTGACGAACGGGTCGTTCGTGCGCTCTGTGCGCACGAACGACCCGTTCGTCAGGTCAGGGGGTGGGCCTCAGAACGGCTTGCCGCCCACGATCGCCACGCGCTCGGCGATCCGGGTGTGGGAGCCGTAGTCGCCCACCGCGTAGTGCTGGGTGGCCCGGTTGTCCCAGAACGCGACGGTGCCCTCGGCCCAGCGGTAGCGGACCTGGTACTCCGGGGTGTGCGCCGTCGCGAACAGGTGGCGCAGCAGCGCGTCGGACTCGGCCCGGTCCATCCCCAGGATCCGCGTGGTGAAGGCGCCGTTGACGAACAGCGTGCGCCGCCCGGTCTCCGGGTGGATCCGGACGACGGGGTGGGTCACGGGCGGGAAGGCCTCCTCGAGCGTGCGGAGCTTCGCCCCGTCGAGGAACCGCGCGAACCCGGGCACCATGTCGTGCACAGCGACCGCGTCGTCGATCCGCGCCCGGACCTCGTCGGAGAGGTTGTCGTACGCGGCGGCCATGTCGACCCACATCGTGTCCCCGCCGTACGGCGGCGTGGTGATCATCCGCAGCACCGCCCCCATGGCGGGTGCGCGGCGGAACGACGTGTCGACGTGCCAGATGTTCTCGTAGGTCTGCGGGCCGTCGCCGCCCTTGGCGAAGCGCACGACGCTCGGGTCCTCGCCCGCCTCGAGCAGCGGGTTGGTCTCGAGCTCGCCCCACTGCTGGGCGAACGCCCGCTGCTCGGCCGACGAGATGTGCTGATCGGGGAAGAACAGCACCTTCCAGTCGAGCAGGGCGCGGTTGAGCTCGAGGCGCAGCTCGAAGTCGATCGGCCGCGCCAGGTCCACCCCGCGGACCTCGGCGCCGAGCGCCACCCCTACCGGCGTCAGTGCGAAGCCCTCGTAACGACACCGCTCCGGCCCGTCGCCCTGCAGGGGGCGCAGCGAGCGCCGCCCCTCGAGGAGGTCGATGGCGGGGGTGGCACGGGGGCGACCCGTGCCCACCTCGCCGGTGGGGTCACCGGATTCGAGGAGGGACGTCACGACCACCGATCTTGCGACCTCCGGCCCTGGCGCACAACCGATCGGCGTGTGGTGCTGACCGGTGGGCGTCCGACATCCGTCCCGTACCTCGCCGACACGTGAACGACACGTGAAGACGATCATCTACGGGAACCGGGGGACGAGCGACGCGAGGAGACCGAACGGTGACGGACGTGCTGTCGAGCCCCACCGAGGATCCCGCGACGGCGGCGCGACCCCGCGCCCTCGTCGTCGGGCCGCGGGCGCAGGCCCGCGGGGGCATCGGGAGCGTGCAGCACGTCCTGGAGCGGCACCTTCCCGCCCACGCCGAGCTCGACGTCGTCGCCACCCACTCCGACGGGCCCGACCGGCTCGCCACGATGTTGCGCGGCACGCTCGACGCGGCCCGGCGGATCCGGCGGGACCGACCCGACGTCGTCCACCTGCACGTCTCCCAGCGGGCGTCGGTGCTGCGCAAGGGCCTGCTCGGCGTCGTGGCCCGCCGAGCGGGCGCGCGCGTCGTGATGCACCTGCACGGCTCGCAGTTCCTCGACTGGTTCGACGCCCTCCCCCGGCCGGCCCGCGCCGTCGTCCGGGGCCTGCTGCGGCCGCACCGGCTCGTCGTCCTCTCCGAGACCCTGCGCACGCCCTACCGCGAGCGGCTCGGCGTGCCTGCCGAGAACGTCGTCGCCCTCCCCAACCCGGTGGAGTGGCCCACCGAGCCCGCCCCACCCGCCGTCGGGAACGGGACGGTGACGGCGCTCTTCCTCGGCCGCTTCGGCGCCCGCAAGGGCATCTACGACCTCGTCGAGGCCTGCGCGCGGCTCACCCTCGCGCAGCGGTCCCGGTTGCGGCTCGTCGCGGCGGGCGACGGCGAGGTCGAGCAGGTGCGCGGGGCGGTGGCGCGTGCGGGCGTCGACGACGTGGTCGAGGTCGTCGAGTGGCTCGACCGCGCCGAGCGCGACGAGCTGCTCCGCCGGGCCCAGCTGCTCGTCCTGCCGAGCTCGCACGAGGGTCTGCCGATGGCGGTGCTGGAGGCGATGGCGTTCGGGGTCGCGCCCGTCGTGACGCCGGTGGGCGCGCTGCCCGAGCTCGTGGCGGACGGGATCAACGGGGCGCTGGTCCCCGTCGGCGACCCGGCCGCGCTGGCCCGCACGCTCGGGGCGCTGCTCGACGACGACGAGCGCCGGCTCGCCCTCGGGGCCCGGGCGCGGATCGACGCGCAGGCCTACGCCGCGCCGCAGTGGGCGGCTCGCCTCGCCGCGGTGTGGGCTGCGCCCAGGTGAGCACTAGGTGGGCCTATAGCCCCACTTAGTGCTCACGAGCACAGCACCTCACCGGCGCAGCACGAAGAAGTACGGCGGCGAGTCCCGCAGGTCCATGCAGCCGAGCAGCGTCGTCGCGTCGACGCGGTGGAACACGTCGTTGATCGGGCGCGCGTCGTAGATCATCGTCGCGCTGGAGACGCCGCGGTACTCGGTCATGCGCAGGCGGGCCGTGTACTTCGACGTGCCCATCACGGGACGCCCGAGCGTGATGACCTTGTGCAGCCACGGCTTCCGCGCGGCCGTCGGGAGCGGCAGGTTCATGGGCACGAGCGCGGGGTCGACGGCGAACACGTCGGTGCGGTCGGCGTTCCAGAACAGGAGCGGGTGGACCTCGTCGGCCGAGTCGAACCGCTTGCCCGCCCAGCCGGTCGCGGCGAGGAGGCCGTCCATGGGGTGGCCGGTCGGGAATTCCGAGCCCCACCACTGGCCGAACATCTCCTCGACCGACACCGGGTCGAGCGAGTCGAACAACGCCAGCGCCTCGTCGGTGGTCACGGGCGTGCGGGCGAGCAGGGTGGTGAAGTCCTCGACGGCCGTCATGCGAAACAGTCTGTCGTGACCGTCAAGACTCAGACGGGCAGCGACACCGACCGCGGGATGAGGTCGTCGAGGGTCACCAGCAGCGTGTCCGAGGTGCACCCGACCAGCCCCTCGAGCACGTCACGGAGGCAGCAGAGGTGCGGGAAGGGGTCACGGCGCACGCGCGCGTACGGCGCGACGGCGAGGGCCTCGGCGTGATCGATGAGGGCGTCGAGAGCGTCGCCCTGCAGCCCTTCGTCGACCAGCGTGTCGATCTGGACCAGGGCGGTGCGAGCGACCATCCGAATACGGGTCGCGTCAGTCATGACACTCACGTCGAGTGACGTTAGAGCTACGTTCCGTGTACAGCACCTTCGTTCACCCGATCAGGACGACGTGTGCAGCGCGAAGAAGTTGGCGACCGACTCGCGGGCGGCGTCGGTGTACTCGGGCGCCTTCCAGCGCTCGACGAGGGTCGCGTTCGGCGCCACGTCCGCCAGCATCGCCGACGCGGAGGCCGGGTGCGGCTCGTCGCCGCCGGCGAACACGAGCAGCGGGACGTCGAACGTGGCCACGGCCTCGTCGGGAACGCTCCAGAGCACGTGGTCGCCGCCGTAGAGGTTGTCGCGGAAGGACGTCCAGTCCTGCTCGGTCGCCTCCGGGTGCTCGTCGGCCTGCTTCGCGGCGAAGTCGGCGAACGTGCTGTGGAAGAGCTCCCGGTTGCCCTCCAGCCCGATCGGCTGCAGCACGACCGCGGCCGCCACGCGCTCCGGCGCCCGGTGGATCAGGTTCGCGATGAACGCCCCGCCGATGCACATCCCGACGAGGTGGCACCGCTCGATGCCGAGGTGGTCGAGGAGGGCGAGGTGGTCGTCGGTGTAGCGGTCCCACCCGTCGTCCGCCCGCACCGGCGCCCACGACTCCCCCGCGTTGCGCTGGTCCATCAGCACCACGCGATGGTCGCCGGAGAGCGCGTCCGGCACGTCCCATGGCGCCGCCGACCACCACTCGATCGCCGAACGCAGCCCACCCGGCGCGAACGCGAGCACCGGGAACCCCTCGCCGCGCTCCTCGTAGCGGATGCGGACGTCGTCCTTCTCCATGATCGCCACGCCCCGGACTTCCCGACGACGGGTCGGGGCAAGCCTGCGTCGTCGACCGCGGCGGTTCGAGGCGAGCAGGTCCCGTCGGACACGGTGTGGCGCCCGTGGTCGACAGGAGACCCGGCCGAAGCGCGGCGGCGCATCCGAGTCGCCGTGACTCGGTCCGACCGACGTGGTCGGCGGCGGGACCGGGCCGAAGCGCGGCGGCGCATCCGGGTCGCGGTGACTCGGTCCGACCGACGCGGTCAGGGCCGGTCCCCCGCGGGGAGACCGCGTCGCATCGATGCGGTCGGCGCTCCCGGCGGCTCCCGCCCGGACGCGTCCGCCTCGCGCGCCCGACGGGCTCAGGACGGCTGGTAGGGCGGGGCGACGCCCACCCCCAGTGCGGGACCGGCGCGTGCTCGACGACCTCCGCGCCCTCCTGCGAGTTGTGCATCGCCAGGCGCGTGCCCCACTCCACGTAGCCGACGAAGGCGGCGCGGAACTCCGGGTCGTCCGGGAGCACGGCGTCGTCCGCGGCCCGGCTCATCGTCTCGGCGAACCGTCGGCGCTGCTCCGGGGTGATGTGCAGCTCCCGGTGGTGGGCGAGCATCCGCTCGTAGCCGCCGAGCTGCTCCGTGTAGTCCGCGGGGCCGCCGAACACCTCGATCCACCACAGCGTCACGTGCGCGCGGTGCTCCTCCGACACGCCCCCGGGGAAGAGCGGGGAGAGCAGCTCGTCGCCCTCCACCCGGTCGTAGAACGCGTCGATCAGCCGGCGGAAGGCCTCGGCCCCACCGGCCCACTCGAAGAGCGTCGGCGTCACGCGCAACACCGTAATCGCTGCAAAGCCCCTCGTCACGGGACCTTCGCCGCCGGGCGGTCGAGCGCCCGGTGCCGCGCGCCGACCGAGATGGCCAACGCCAGCAGCGGCAGCAGTCCCAGCGCGACCGGCAGCCCCACGCCCGACGCGAGGTGCCCGATCACCGGCGGCCCCGCCACGAAGCCCACCCACCCCAGCGCCGACACGGCCGCGATCGCCCGCCCCGGGTGGACGCCCGGCAGGCGGCCGGCGGCGCTGAACGCGGTCGGCACCACCAGCGCGAGCCCGACCGCGAGCAGCCCGAACCCGACGATCCCCGCCGCCGGGTGCCCGACCAGCAGCGAGGCCCCGAACCCGACCGCCGCCACCAGCGCCAGCCCGGGCAGCAGCCGGTGCGCCGGGAACCGGGCGAGCAGCCGGTCGCCGGCGAGCCGGAGCGTTAGCATCGCCGCGGAGTACGCCGCGTACGCGAGGCCCGCGACGCCCGGCCCGGCGGCGAGGTCGTCGCGCAGGTGCACGGCCGACCAGTCCGCCGACGCGCCCTCGGCCAGCATGCTCGCCAGCGCGATCCCGCCGAGGACCAGCACCACGGGTCGCAGGGGCACCCTTCCCGACGTCGGGTCGTGCCCGGCCTCCGTCGTCGGCTCCGGCGGGTCGGGGACCAGCCGCCGCGAGGCGACTCCGCCGAGCAGGAGCACGACCGGTCCGAGCACCGCGAACTGCGGCGTCACCCCGGTCCCGGTCGCCGCGACCGCCGTCCCGAGCAGCGCCCCGCAGAACCCGCCGAGGCTCCAGCCGCCGTGCAGCCCGGACAGGATCGGGGTGCCGAGGGCCCGCTCGACCGTCACCGCCTGCGTGTTCATCGCGACGTCCAGCGCGCCCTGGAACCCGCCCCACACGAGCAGTGCCGCGAACAGCCACGGCAACGACGGCGCGACCCCGATGAGCAGCCCGGTCAGTGCGTAGCCGACGAGCGTCGCCCGGACCATCAGCCGGCTCCCGAACCGCGGGAGCAGCCAGCCGGTCGCGGCCATCGCCAACACCGACCCCAGCGGCGCGCCGAGCAGGGCGAGCCCGAGCTCGGCGTCGGACAGGTGCAGGCCGGCCTTGACCTGGGGGATGTGCGCGGTCCACGACGCGAACAGCAGCGCGTGCAGCAGGAAGATCGCGAGGACGGCGGGGCGGGCGCGCTGCGCGGGACGCACCCGAGCAGCGTGGGCCGGAAAGAGGGGGCGAGCGACCCGACGCCGGGTATCCGCCCGGATGGCCGCTCCCGCTCGTCCCGCGACGCCGCGTCCGCACAAGCCGTGGGTGCCGAAGCACGTGCGCGTCACCCGGGCCGCGCAGGAGCACGCGCACGCCGACGAGATCGTGCGCCGGTGCGAGGCCCTGGGGTGCGACGACATCGAGCTGCTGAAGGTCGACCGCATCACCGGTGTGAAGGGCGAGACCGAACGCGAGACGTACGCGCGGGCGAAGGCGACGCTGGCCGTCGTCGTGAGCCCGGATTCAGCGCGGAAACTGGACCCGATCCCGCCGTCGGCGGACTGGCGGGTCGACCTCGCGCGCGGCTGCCCGGCGCACTGCCAGTACTGCTACCTCGCCGGGTCGTTGACCGGCCCGCCGATCACCCGCGTCTACGCCGACCTCGACCGCATCCTCGCCAACCTCGACCGCTACGTCGGACGGGGCCACGTGACCTCGAGGTCGCAGGCCCGCGCGCACGAGGGCACGACGTTCGAGGCGTCCTGCTACACCGATCCGCTCGGCATCGAGCCGGCGACCGGATCCCTCGCCGCGGCGATCGCGCACGTGGGCACACACGAATGGCCCGGCCCCGTGCAGCTGCGGGCGACGACGAAGTTCGCGGACGTCGACCCGCTGCTCGACCTCCCCCACCACGGCCGCACCCGCCTGCGCTTCTCCCTCTCGCCGTGGCCGCGCTACGAGGGCGGCACCGATCCGGTCGCCGCCCGCGTCGCCGCGCTCGGGACGCTGGCGTCGGCCGGGTGGCCGGTCGGGGTCACGCTGGCGCCGATCATTCCCGACGGCGGGTGGGAGGTCGCGTACTCGACGCTGCTCGCCGACGTCGCCGCGGCCGTGCCGGCCGACGCGGACCTGACGATCGAGTGCATCACCCACCGCTTCACGCCGGGCAGCCGCGAGACGCTCGAGACCTGGTACCCGGCGTCGAAGCTGGAGATGGACCCCGAGCAGCGCAAGGAGAAGCGCGGGAAGTTCGGGTCGGTGAAGCACGTGTATCCGAACGACGTGATGGACCACCTGCGCTCGACGATCACCGACCAGATCGACGAGCACCTGCCGCACGCCCGGGTCCTGTACTGGACCTGAGTCCGCACAGCACGAACAGGCCGCCCGTCACGGTCCTCCGTGACGAGCGGCCCGCGCGTGGCGTCTCAGCCCGACTACTTCGCGCAGGTCACCGTGGCGTTCGGGCCCGTGGCGGAGTTCTGCGCGACCTGGACGCCGTCCTCACGGATGGTGCAGGTGATCGTGTCGGAGCGGCCCATGTGGTCGAGGTCCGGGGTCAGCGTGGCCGTCATGGTCGGGCCGATCAGCCCGGACACCTGGGCGTCGGCGCTCCACGGCGCCGCCGCGTCGGCGACCGACGCCATCGCGAGGTTGTCGTTCTGCGACTGGCTGTAGGTGACCGCGACATTCGTCTTCCTGGCCGTCGTGACCTCGTAGGTCACCTGGTGCACCGCCGCACTCTGCTGCGCGACGGAATTGACGCTCCCGACGAGGACCGCCGTGTACAGGATGCACATGAACAGCGCCACGACAGCGAGCACGAGGCCGGCGATCGACTTCCCGCGCCCGCTGCGCGCCGTGCGTGACTTCAGCAGTCCGACGAGCGAGAGCACCAGCCCGATCGGCGCGAGCACCCAGGAGACGGTGCCCACGATCGGGATGAAGGACAGCACCGCGGCGATGATCCCGACGACGAGACCGGCCGTGGCCAGGCCGTTCGTCCCAGGCGGGAGCGGCGGCACGGGCGCCTGCGGCGGCACGGGGACCGGCGGCTGCGGCGCGGCACCGCGCTGCATCGGGACCAGCGGGCGGGCTGCGGGAGCTGCCGGGTGGGCCAGACGAATCGGCGCCGTCAGGGCGTCGTCGAACGGCGACGACGCGCTCTGTCCGACGTGACGGCCGTGCCGCGGACCTGCAATTCCCTGCGTCATTCCCGTGCCCCCGAATTCCGTGCGGTTGTTGCTCCTCTCTCGCACAGCGCCACCCTGCCGTTACCGAAGCGCGACGATTTCGAGATGTGTCAGCCTTCCGGGCGACATCGGCGCGTTCTCCCGGCGGGGCTAGCCGTGCGGTGTGGAACGGCGAGGGGGGGGACGGACGAACGATGGACGCCGACACCGAGCGGGCGAACGTCTCCCGCATGTACGACTACCTGCTCGGCGGCTCCCGCAATTTCGCCGTCGACCGCGAGCGGGCGGAGGACGCCCTGCTGGCGCACCCCGCCATGCGCCACATCGCCCGCGCCAACCGCGCCTACCTGCGGCGCGTCGTGCAATGGTGCCTGGAGCAGGGCATCGACCAGTTCCTCGACCTCGGGTCGGACGTGCCGACGGTCGGCAACGTCCACGAGGTCGCTCTCCGGTCCGCGCCCTCGGCCCGCGTGGCGTACGTCGACATCGAGCCGGTGGCCGTGGCCCACGCCGCCGAGATTCTCGACGAGCTCGGGAACCCCCTCATCACCATCACGCAGGCCGACATCGGCCGGCCGCAGACTGTGTTCGACGCCCCCGGCGTCGGCGGCCTGTTCGACTTCACCCGCCCCATCGCCGTGCTCGCCATGGCCGCGCTGCACTTCGTGGACGACGACGTCGTCGGGATCACCGCGGAGTACCAGGCCAGGCTGGCGCCGGGCAGTGTCTTCGCGCTGAGCCACGGCACGGACGACCACGAGAACGAGGCCCTCGCGGCCGGCGTCCGTGCCGCCCGCGACGCCTACCGCAACACCAGCACGCCGCTGTTCCTCCGGGACCGACGTGAGATCGCGGCCCTGTTCGGCACGTTCGAGCTGGTCCCGCCTGGCCTGGTGGACGTCGTGGACTGGCCGACCGAGCAACCCGGGACGGAACCCGCCCTGCTCTACGCCGGGGTCGGTCGGCTCGCCGGGCCGCGACGCACCGCCCGCGGATCGCTGGCCGGGAAGCTCGGCCCCCCGAGCTCCTGGGATTCAGCCGAGCTCAACGAGGCGATCGCGGACGACTTCGACGTCAACTAGAGCTACCCAAATTTTCGAGCTACCCTAGGCCGGTGACCGACCAGGGACTTCGTGAGCGCAAGAAGGCCGAGACGCGGCAGCGGATCGCCGACGTCGCCGGACACCTCTTCGCCGAGCACGGGTTCGACGACGTCGCGATGACCGACGTCGCACGGGCGGCCGACGTCTCCGAGCAGACCGTCTACAACTACTTCCCCGCGAAGACCGACCTCGTCCTCGATAGCGCCGAGGCGATTCGGCAGCGCCTGCACGACCTCGTCCTCCACCGGCCCCCGGACACCAGCCCGGCGAAGGCGCTGGAGGTCGTGGCGTTCGAGGACATCGAGCGCGCGCAGACGGACGACCTCGCGGAGCAGCGCGGACAGTTCTTCGCGCTGTGCGTCAGCAGCCACGTCGTCCGGCGCTTCGGGTTGGCGGTCCGCGACGAGCAGGTGGCGATGGTCCGCGCCGCGCTCGCCGCCACTGATCCGGGCCTGCATCCCGGACTCGCGCACGTGCACGCAGCCGCGCTCGTGGCGGCACTGCAGCTCGTCGGCGACACCATCGGCGGCGCAGTCGTGCGCGGAGACTTCCCACCCGACGTCGTGAAGGCGCTCGAGGAGACCGCCCGGCTGGCGTTCGACGACCTCGACGAGCACTTCCAGCGCTTCGTGCCCGGGGAGGAACCGTCGTGACGCGCGTTCTCATCAGCGGAGCGAGCGCTGCCGGCCCCACGGGTTCGAGGTCGGTGCGGGTCAGGCGCGGCACAACCAGCCGGTGTCGATCAGGGCCGGGTCGATCGCGTCCGGTGCGGGGAACGGCTGCTGGAAGGTGAACGCATCCGCCGTCGGCCCGAGGTCACGGAGCCGGCTCAGGCGCTCCTCCGCGTCGGCGACCGTCGGGCGGTAGCCGACCGGCACCCACCACAGCGTCTGATGCGCCTCGGCCATCCGCGGGAACGACCGGCGCCGCTGTCGTAGAACCGCGACGTGGGTGGGGTCGCGGTAGACGAAGTCGCCGAGGGACTCGAGCGACGCCCAGACGGACATGTTGATGATCATGTCGTCGTCGTCGTCGTCGAAGACGCGGAGGGCGGTCGCGTCGCCGTCCTCCGTCTGCAGCCGCCACCGGAACCCCGGCGCGGCGTCGGCGACCGCGTTGACCGCCTCCAGCGCGTCGGTGAACCACGCGAGCTCCGGTGAGGTCAGCGGGGCCGACGGGGTCGCGACGTTGACCTGAGCCAGCTCCCACAGGGTCACGTGATCGGAACGTAGAGGTGTTCCGGTGACGGATCCAGGCCGGTGTCGGAACTAGCCGTCCTGGCCCACGAGGACCGTGTAGAGCCGCGCGATCTTCCCGTCGACGACGAGGCTCATGTCGACCCCGCGCACCACCGGCTCCCCGTCGGGCGGGCCGAACGTCCACGGCGCGTGGATGAGGTCGTCGAGCACGTGCGCCGGGCCCGACGGGGCGAAGACGAACCCGGGTGCGGAGTCGAGCAGGCCCTGCACCTTTTCGCTGATCGCCTCGTGCCCGCGCGACGAGCCCTCGGCGTCGGTGAAGACGATGTCGTCGCGGTAGACCTCGGCCATCACTCGCAGCCGGGCGTCCGGGTCGCGCTCGTTGAACACGCGCAGGGTGGCGTCGACGAGGGTCTCGATCTCGGGCACGGATGGCTCCTCGGGCGTGAGCGTTCGGGAATGTCCACAACGCCGAGGACCCGCCGGATGATCCCACCCTCGGACGAGCACGCCGGCGCCACCCGTCGTCGGCGGGATGCGGCGCCGCGGTGTCCGTCAGCCGCGGAGGGGCACCGACGAACCCGCCCAGGCGCCGGGGTAGGAGTCGACGACCTTGTTGAGCTCGCTCTGGTAGTAGAGCGACACCAGGCCGAAGGCGAAGCAGAGCAGCAGGCCGATCCCCGCGCTGCACGTGGGGCGGAGGCCGGCGGCGCGCTGCGCGGCGGCGATGCGGTTCCCGGTGTTGTAGAGCGACACGAGCGGCGCGACGACCGTCCAGCCGAGGAACAGCAGGACCAGCATCGGCCCGGCGACCGGGACGACCCGACGGCGGTCGAACTCGGCCATCTCGCGGTGGATCTTGTAGTACCAGACGTAGCTGTAGACGCCGAAGGTGATGAACGGCAGTCCGAGCCAGACGCCGCCCGGGTTGCGCCGCTTCATCGCGAGCCCCGTCGGCACCTGCTGTGGGAGCCCGCCGGCCGGGCTCACCGCCGGCTGCTGGTACTGCGCCGGGATGTAGAGCCGGTCGGTGACCGCCGACGCCTCGGGCGGCTGCGGCGACCACGCCGTCATGGTCCGCGCCTGACCTCGCGGCGGCGTGGCGTGCCGGCCCCCGCTCGTCGGGCGGGGCGTTGAATCAGGCGCGACGGTCATCCGTGGGTCCCCCGACAGTCTCGGTCCAGCGTGGCGGTGTCCCGACCCGTCCGGAGGCGGAACTGCTTGGACTGTCGCGCTGTCCGGGGATCTCGTTATGCGGCAACCAGGTGTCGTCGTTGCGCCGTCAGGTGCGTTCCACGGCGGCCGCCGGCGCGTAGGGAGGGTGGCGGCGCGCAAACGCCGGCCTCACGACCATGATCGGAAGATCGTGACCGACACGCGCAAGCTGTGCTGAGACACGCTCACGTAGTCGCGATCTTGCTGCGCCGCGGACGCGGGCGACCGCCCTGAGCAGCGCAACCACACTCGGCGTCGGGAAGAGCGGACCTGGAGCCGGCGCGGGGAATCGAACCCCGGACCTTTCGCTTACAAGGGCCACGCGGCTCGTCTAGAGGAGTCGATCCTCTCGGTCTGACTCGGGGCGCTGTCCTGGACGAACACCAGCAGACGGCCGTGAACCCGAGGCGGCTGCTACACGACTGCTACACGGCTCTCACCGCACGGCTCGTGCTCGGGGTCTCTGCCTCGGCGGCACGGGGTCGCCTCGGACAGGTCGATCGTGCCGGGGCAAGGGCCACCACGTCGACCCCCTCAAGGCTCCTGCACGAGCTGGCCCTTGCGGCGGTGCGAGCGGGCTGTCAGACCCCGCAAGCGCCGACGAGGGCGAGACCCCGTCCCGACCACCACTGCACTCCCGACCGCCGCGCTGCCGGGTCCCCCTCTCCTGAAAACGGTGTCCTGGTCCAGGGCGGAGCGCCTGGTCGCCGAAGGCCGTTCCTCGACTCGCTGATCCCGTTCGCCGCCGTCTCGCTGCTCTGACCGCCAGGGCCGCGAGACGACGGCCCTTCTGACGCGCCCACCGCAAGGCCCCGACGGGTCCTGTGGCGATGCCGCGCGTCCGCATCCGGTCAGCCAGGCGAGACGGCCTCCCCGAGAGGTCCCGCCGTGTCCCACTCCCCCAGCTCGAGCAACGCGACCAGCCCGTCCTCGTCCAGGTCGGCGCGGTCGTCGTGGGCTGTTCTGCCTGATCCGTGGCGCTCGTACACCCCTGCGCCTGCCTCTTCGGCTTCGTCGGTGGCGGCCGGGGGAGGCGTGGCCGGCCCGCCGGCCCGGGTCGAAGACAGGAGCGGCCGGCGGGAGCCGGCCGCGTCCGACCCGGCCGCTGCCCCGGCGTCAGCGGAGGGCCGCGCGCCTGGGCTTGTTCTATGTGCCATATCGGGCCGCCAGCCCACCGACACCACCGCTGACCTAGACGAGACCCCGGCTGGCACCGAGGTCCCGAACACCGCCGCTGGGCTGTGGACCCCGGCGTTCCCCTCCCCCGAACTGGTCGACGCCGCAGCCGCGATACTGCCCGCCGTTCGCGAGGAACCCGGCACGCTCGCCGAGGGGCCACGATGGGAGCTGACCGTCGGACCGGGCATCTTCCAGGTCGCGTGCCGGGACTGGGCCCGCCGCGAGCGCACTGAGGAGCGGGCCCGATCGGCACGCGTGAAGGACGTGGACGCCTTGGTGGCCGCGTTCGTCGCTACCGGCGAGTGGCCCGCTCCGCCACCGCCTCGGTCGGCGATCACGTCGTGGTCGCGCAAGAGCAGGGCGAACATGACCAAGCGGCTGTGCGAGCTGGACTACACACCCCTGTACGCCTCGGGCCGGTTGCCGGCGATGGTCACGCTGACCTACCCCGGCGACTGGGTCACCGTCGCCCCCAACGGGGCCGACTTGAAGCGACACATGAAGGCACTCCGCAAGCGCTACGCCCGCGCCTGGGGCGAGGAGTGGCGCTGCGTGTGGAAGCTGGAGTTTCAACGCCGGGGAGCCCCCCATGTCCACATGCTCTGCACCCCGCCGCACGGCCTCGCGCGCACCACCGGCGAGCAGTTCGCGGTGTGGCTCTCACGGTCCTGGGCCGAGGTCGTTGACCATCCCGACTCCGAGCAGCGCCTCCGCCACGAGCGCGCCGGGACCGCCCTGGACTACGCCGAGGGCCTACGGGCCACCGACCCGCGCCGGGTCGCGGCGTACTTCACCAAGCACGGCCTCATGGCGGCCAAGGAGTACCAGCACGACGTCCCACCCGAGTGGTCCGAACCCGGCACCGGCCCTGGTCGGTTTTGGGGCGTCTGGAATCTCCACCGAGCCGTGCGCACCGTGCACGTCAGCGCCCAGTACGGCATCCGTGAAGCGCCCCGGGTTCAGTGGAGGCTGGGTTCTCCCGAGAGTGGATCTTCTCGGGCTGCTTGGTGAGCGTAGTAGTTCTGTTCGTGCTCGACCGGCGGAACGTGTCCGAGCTTCGAGTGCAGGCGGCTGGTGTTGAACCAGTGAGCCCAGGACGCGGTGACCAGTTCGAGGTCGTTGACGGTGCGGATCGGGCCGTCGCGGGTGACGCACTCGGTCTTGTAGAGCCCGATCAGCGACTCCGCGAGGGCGTTGTCGTAGGAGTCGCCGATCGACCCGATGGAGGCCAGGGCGCCGGCCTCGAGCAGCCGTTCGCCGTAGCGGATCGCGGTGTACTGCGACCCGGCATCGGAGTGGTGGATCAGCCCGTCGAGCCGCCCATCAGTCGTCTGACCAGCGCGTTCCCGGGTCCACAGCGCCATCTCCAAGGCGTCGAGGGGCAGCTCGGTAGGCATCCGGGCCGCGCAGCGCCAGCCGACGATGCGCCGCGAGTACACGTCGGAGACGAACGCGGTGAAGACCATGCCCGACCAGGTCGGGACGTAGGTCATGTCCACGACCCAGAGCTGGTTCGGGCGCTGNGCGGTGAAGTCCCGGTCGACCAGGTCCGGGGCCCGCTGAGACTGTCGATCCGACCGGGTCGTGATCACCGACTGCCCGCGGCGCGCCCCGCGCAGCCCGCGGGAGCGCATCAGCCGCTCGACGGTGCAGCGCGCGACCGGGCCGCCGGACACGCCGGTGACCCCGTCGCGGCGCAGCTGAGCAGCCATCTTGCGGGCCCCGTAGACCCCGCGTCCCTTGTCCCGGTCGAAGAACGTCGCCTCGATGATCTCCTCGAGCGCCGCGTCCGAGAGCGCCCGCCGCGAGGGCAGGCGCGCCTTGTGGGCGTAGTAGCCCGACGGGGCGACCTTGATGTCCTCGCTGGTCAGGACACGGCAGATCGGCTCGACCCCGAAGCGGTGCTTGTGCTGNTCGATGTAGGCGACGATCAGCGGATATGGCGGTCGAGCTCCGCCGCCGCGAAAAACGCCGACGCGGTCTTGAGGATCTCGTTCGCCCGGCGGAGCTCGGCGTTCTCCCGCCGCAACCGGCGGAGCTCCTCGGACTCCGTGGTCGTCGTCCCCGGGACCTCACCGTCGTCGACCTGGGCTTGGCGGAACCAGCCGCGCAAAGTGTCCGGGGTGATACCGAGCTGCGGCCCGATCCGCTTGCACGCCGCGTTGACCGACAACCCCGGCTCCTGCTGGCGGGCCTCGCGGACCATCCGCTTCGCCCGCTCCCGCATCTCCTCAGTGAACTTCCTCGGCGCCGGCACGACCCCCACCTTCCCGTGGGATCAGAGCCTCCACCACAGCCGGGGCGCTTCATCCGCGCCGGCCGCATCGCCCGCCGCTGGGCCAAAGCCCA
>NZ_KB903225.1 GCF_000379625.1 Actinomycetospora chiangmaiensis DSM 45062
GGCTACCGCACCCTGCGCGGACGCACCGAGGAGACGGAGCTGCTCGCCCCGGTCGACGCGGGGGCGCGAGTGGTACACCAGGCATCCTCCGAGGCATCCGCCTCTGCCTGACCGTCACCCTCGGCGAGCGGCGGGGCAGGTCCGAACGACGAGACCCGGCGACAACAGAAGCGTTCGCGTGCCGACCACATCGCGCGGCGGGACGGGATCTCGGCCGTCGCCCTAGGGTCGCGCGCATGACCTACCCGTGGCCCGACCAACCCGTGCCGACCGCCGAGGAGGTCGCCGCGCGGGTGCGGACGGAGCAGGACGGCACGGTCCTGCTGATCCGGATGACGCGGCCGGAGAAGCACAACGCGATCGACGCCGCGATGACCCGGGGTCTCGACGTCGCCCTGAACCGCCTCGACGACGACCCCGCCCTGCGCTGCGGTGTCCTCCTCGGCGGGCTGAAGGCGTTCTGCGCGGGGACGGACGTGGCGGTCGGGCCCGGGGCGCCCACCCCGCGCGGCGGGAACTACGGCGTCGTCGCGCGCCGCCGCCGGACGCCGCTGATCGCCGCGGTGGAGGGCATCGCGTTGGGCGGCGGGTTCGAGCTGGCGCTCGCGTGCGACCTCGTCGTGGCCTCGACGAGTGCCCTGTTCGGGCTGCCGGAGGTCGGGCTCGGGCTGGTCGCGAACTGCGGCGCGCTGTTCCGCACCCCGCGGGCCCTCACCCCCGCCGTCGCGAAGCGGCTGCTGCTGACGGGCGACCCGATCGACGCCGCGCGGGCCCACGAGCTGGGCCTGGTCACCGACCTGACCGACCCGGGCGACGCCGAGGCGACGGCCCGCCGGGTCGCGCAGCGCATCGCCGAGCGCTCCCCCGCCGCCGTGGCCGCGACCCTCGCCGCGGTCGACTCCGCCGTGCTCGAGGCCGACGCCCGGGGCTGGGCCGACACCGACGCCGCGGTCGCCGCCGTCGTCGACGGGCCCGAGCGCGCCGAGGGCCTCGCCGCGTTCGCGGAGAAGCGCCCGCCGCGGTGGGCCACGCCGTCGGCGAGCACTCACCCGGCGTCGGGCGCCTCGTCCCGGTAGCGCGAGCGCAGCAGCACCGTCGTCCCCCGCGCGTCGTGGTGGATCGCGACCTCGTCGACCTGCGAGTTCATCAACGTGATCCCGCGGCCGTGCAGCGCCGGCCGCCCCACCACGTCGTGCTCGAGGTCCGCACTCGCGGGCTCCCGCCAGTGGCCGCCGTCGGCGACGGTCACCAGCACCTCCCCGGCGTCCAGCATCACCGTCAGGTCGATGCGGGCCACCCCGTCCCGGCGGTGCGACTCGTCGTAGGCGTGCAGCACGACGTTGTCGATCGCCTCGCTCGCGGCGAGGACCATCCCGTCGGCGACGAGGGCCGGCACGGCGGAGGAGCGCAGCCACTGCCGCAGGTCGTCCCGGATGCGCGGACCCTGGTCGACGTCGGCGCTGTACGCCACGCGCTCGAACTCGACGGCGTCCATGACTCGTCCTTTCGATGACACCAGCAGCCCCTCCCGAAGGGATCGATGCGGACGTCTCACTCGGTCGCGGGATAGCCAGTGGTCCGTCCGCGTCATGCGCCCGCCCGCGGCGATGCGGTCGGCGGACGACAGGGCACGGCCACCGGCGTTTCCCCGACGGTGGAGTGCGAGCGGGCGGCCACTGCGGAAGGCTCGCCGTCGTGAGCAAGGCGCACCCGCAGCAGTGGACGATCCACGACGACGACCATCGTCCCGACCCCGCGGCGGTCGCGGCCCTGGCGGCCTTCCCGACGACGCAGATCGCCGACTCCGGCAGCCCGGTGTCGGTGGTCGGGCCGGGCATCGTGCGCCAGGCGGGCGGCCGCGACTTCTGCGGGCCGGCGGTCACGGTGTGGACGAAGCCGGGCGACATCCTCTTCCTGCTCAAGGCCCCCGACCTGGCCCGCGCCGGTGACGTGCTCGTCGTCGACGGCGGCGGTCGCACCGACGCCGCGATCCTCGGCGACATCATGAGCGGCGCCCTCGCCCGGATCGGTGCCGTGGGCATCGCCATCGACGGCGTCATCCGCGACGCCGACGGCATCGACGAGATCGGCCTGCCGGTCTTCGCCCGCGGGGTCTACCCGACGACGGCGTCCAACGAGGGTCCGGGCGCCATCAACGTCGACGTCGTGCTCGGCGGGGTCGCGGTGCGCCCCGGTGACGTGGTGCGCGGCGACGCGAGCGGGCTCGTCGTCGTGCCGCGGGAGCACGTCGAGGAGGTCGTGCGCCTGACGCAGGCGGTCGAGGACCGGGAGCGGGTGTGGCTCGACGCGATGGAGCAGGGCGCTGGGCTCGCGGCGGCCACCGGGATCGACGAGGTCATCCGCGCCCGCCGCGAGGCGGTCGGCGTACACCTGCCCTGAGGAGGGAATTCCCGCCGCGAGAGCGTGAGAGGGAGACCGAGATGACCGAGCAGGGCCGGGTCCGGCCGCAGCCCGACACCCCCCGGCAGTACCGCCCGCAGGGTGGCAGCCCGACGGCGGGTGACTCCGTCGGCCGGCCCGACGACGCGTGGCTGCTCGAGGACGACGAGTTCCGCTACGCGGGCCGCCTCGACGATCCGGCCCCGGCCGACGGCGCCGAGGTGGAGGCGGCCGGACGGACCTGGTCGGTCGAGGGCGACGCGGAGGTGATCGGCGAGCAGGGGAAGGTGCTCGAGCCGGCGCCCGAACCGTCGTCGGCACCGGCCGAGCGCCTCGCCGTCACCGACCCGTAGCGACGCGCCGCACGACGCGGCCGAGCGAGCCGGGTCCGCCGCGCGGCCCACGCCGCCCGCCCGGTCGGCGGGCGGCGGGATCGCCACGGATCAGGTCACGACCCGATGGCGTCCAGTTCGGCCACCGCGTCCGCGGGCAGCTCGAGGCCCGCGCCGGCGACGTTCTCCCGCAGGTGCTCGACCGACGACGTGCCGGGGATGAGCAGGATGTTCGGCGAGCGCTGCAGCAGCCACGCGAGCGCGACGGCCAGGCGCGAGGCCCCCAGCCGCGCGGCGACCGCGTCCAGCTCGGACGACTGCAGGGGCGAGAAGCCGCCGAGCGGGAAGTAGGGCACGTAGGCGATGTCCTGCGCGGCGAGCGAGTCGATCAGGGCGTCGTCGTCGCGGCGGGCGAGGTTGTACGGGTTCTGCACGCACACGACCGGCGCGATGCGCTGCGCGGCCGCGATCTGGTCGGCGTTCACCGTCGAGAGCCCGAGGTGGCGGATCTTGCCCTGCTGCTGCAGCTCGGCCAGGGTGCCGAAGCGCTCCTCGATCGGCTCCTGCGGCTGCGGCGTCATCGTGTCGGCGCCGCCGGGCATGCGCAGGTTGACGACGTCGAGGGTCTCCAGCCCGAGCCGCTGCAGGTTGTCGTCGACCGCCTGACGCAGCTGGTGCGGCTCGAGCGCCTGCGGCCAGCCGCCCTGCTCGTCACGGAACGCCCCGACCTTCGTGACGATGCGCAGGTCGTCCGGGTAGGGCGCGAGCGCCTCGCGGAGGATCTCGTTCGTGACGTGCGGGCCGTAGAAGTCCGACGTGTCGATGTGGTTGATGCCGAGCGCGACGACCTCACGCAGGACCGCGATCGCGGCGTCCCGGTCGGCGGGCGGGCCGAAGACGTGCGGGCCCGCGAGCTGCATCGCCCCGTAGCCGACGCGGGTGACCTCGAGGTCGCCGAGCTGGTAGGTGCCGCCGGGCAGTTCCGTGGTGATGGACATGGCCCCAGGCTGCCGCGCCCGACCGGACCCTGCGAGGGGAACAGGCTTCCTGGGACTGCGCGTCCCACCCGTCCGGGCGTCGTTGACCGACCCGTGCGGGCGAAGCTCTGGCTGTTCACGGCGCTCACCGTGGTCGGCGTCGTCTTCGTGGCGTTCCGTTACGCCGGGCTCGGCCCGCTGGTCGGGATCCGGCCGCCGGAGGTCCGCCTCGACCTCGCCGACTCCGGCGGCCTCACCGTCCAGAACGAGGTGACCTACCGCGGCGTCCCGGTCGGGGACGTCGATCGCCTGGGCTTCACGACGACGGGGGTGGAGGCGGTGATCCGCCTCCGGCCGGGCGCCCCGGCCGTGCCGGCGTCGGCGGTCGCGGTGGTGACGAACCGCTCGGCGATCGGCGAGGTCTACGTGGACCTGCAGCCGCCGTCGGCCGACGGTCCCGTGCTGGGCGACGGGTCGGTGATCCCCGTCGGGCGGACGCGGTTGCCGGTGGGATCGGTCGTCGGGCTCGGGGCCCTGGACCGGCTCGCGCGCTCGGTCCCGGTGGGCGACCTGCGCCGCACCGTCGACGAGCTGGCCGTCGCCTTCGACCGCACCGGCCCCGACCTCGGCCGGCTGCTCGACTCCTCGCAGCTGCTCGTCGCCGATGCGCGCCGGTCCCTCCCCGCGACGACGGGGCTGCTGCGCGACGGGCGCACCGTGCTCGACACGCAGGTGGCCCTCGGCGGGCAGTTCCGGGCCTTCGCGCGCGACCTCGCGGCGTTCACCGACACCCTGCGCCGCCGCGACGGCGACGTGCGGGCGACGGTCGCGGCGACCCCGCGGGCGGCCGACGAGGTGACCGCCCTCGTGCGGGAGAGCGGGCCCGACCTGGGGCGCACGCTCGCGAACCTGCTGGTGACGGCGCGGATCCTGGAGCCGCGGACCGCCGGCCTCGAGCAGTTCCTCGTCGTGGGGCCGTGGGCCGCCGGGGCGGTCGGCCCTGCGGTGCTGCCCGGGGACGGGCGGCTGCACTTCGGGCTCGTGCTCGACGTCGACGACCCGCCGTCGTGCCGGGCGGGCTACCTGCAGCCCGACGCCGGCTGGCGGGACGCGACCGCGACCGACGCCGTGGCGATGGACACCTCCGTGCGGTGCCGCGAGGCGCCACCGGTGGACGTGCGGGGCGCGCAGCACGCGCCGGGAGCCGAGGGCCCGGGCCGCGCGGACCCGCCGTCGGGAAGGGTCCCGACGACGGGCGGCCCGGCGATCGTGGTGCCGGGGCTCTCGACCCGTTGACCAGCACCTTCGGCACCGCCGCGCCGTGGTGACCCGACGCGCTGTCGGGGGACGGGCGGTCACCCGTGGTGTCATGGCGCGGTGCCGCACGTGTCCACCGTCGTCGCCCGCTCCTGGCAGCAGGTCTACGACTACGCCGCCGACCCCGCGAACCTCCCCCACTGGGCGGCCGGGCTGTCCTCCGCCGCGCTCGTGCCCGGCGACGACGACTGGTGGGCCGCCGACTCCCCGATGGGCACCGTCGGCGTGCGGTTCTGCGCGCGGAACGGGTTCGGCGTGCTCGACCACGTCGTGCGGCTGCCCGACGGCACCGAGGTGCTCAACCCGATGCGCGTCGTCCCGTGGGACGGGGACGCGGAGGTCGTGTTCACCGTCCGCGCGCGGGCCGGCATGACGGACGCGGACGTGGCGGCGGACGTCGAGGCGGTCGCCGCGGACCTGGCGACCCTGAAGCGGATCCTCGAGTCGACCTGACGGCGGAGACCGGCGTCTGGCGGGCGTTGCTCATCGACGGCCCACCGGTGTCACGGGACGCGTCGGAGGGGCCATCGACCCACCGGCCGACCGGGCCGTGATCCGAGGGCGCACGACACCGCCCCGGCCGCAGGGAGCACGGCCGGGGCGGTGTGGTGGCGGCGGCTCAGCCCGCGGGAGCCGGGGCGGCCGGGGCCTGCCCGTTCGGGGCCGCCGGAGCCTGCGGCGCGGCCGGAGCCTGGCCGTTCGGCGCCGCCGGAGCCTGCGGCGCGGCCGGAGCCTGCCCGTTCGGCGCCGCCGGGGCCTGCGGGGCGGCCGGAGCCCGCCCGTTCGGCGCCGCCGGGGCCTGCGGCGCGGCCGGACGCTGCCCGTTCGGCGCCGCGGGAGCCTGCCCGTTCGGCGCCGCCGGGGCCTGGCCGTTCGGCGGCGCGGGCGGCATCGGGGCGCAGCGGCCCGGGCCGCCGGCCGGCCCACCCGGCCCACCGTGCTGGCCGCGTGGACCGTGTGCACCGGGGCCGTGAGCACCCGGGCCACCGGGCCCACCCGGGCCGCCGGGCCCGCCGTCGGGACCCTGCTGCGAGGCCATCGTGACCGTGCCGACGTCACCGATGCCGCCGGGGCCCGACAACGAGGTGCCGAGCGGCGTCGCGAGGAGCACCACGCCCGCCACCACCAGGCCGAGCACGAAGGCGCCGACCGTCCCGAGGATGCCGATCACCCGGCCGCGCGGACGTCCTCCCCGCGTCGAGTCCCGGAACCGCCCCCAGCGCGACCGCTGCGGCACCGGCTCCACCGGCGAGGTCTCGGGGTCGAAATCGCTCATCGGAAGTCCTTCCCGTCTCGTTCGTCCCGCGTCTCCGCGGGCTCGTGATCGACGATGGGGAGCGGACCTGAAGCCACCCTGAGGTCGAGGGGGCGGTCCGGGTTCCTCAGCGGAGCTTCAGCGACTTCAGGCGGACTTCAGTCGCGCCTGGTGGGATGGCTCGCCATGGGTGTCCACGCGGATCCGAACGCGCCGCGCGTCCTGGTCGTCGAGGACGAGGCGACCGTGCGCGAGTCGATCGTCCGGGCGCTGAACCGCTCGGGCCACGTCGCCCTCGGGCTTCCCGACGGCGGGTCGCTCGAGGAGACGCTCGACGGCTTCCGGCCCGATCTCGTGATCCTCGACGTGATGCTGCCGGGCCGCGACGGGTTCGACCTGCTCACGGTCGTCCGGGACCGGACCGACGCGGGCATCGTCATGGTCACCGCGCGCGACGCCCTCGACGACCGGCTCCGCGGCCTCGACACCGGGGCGGACGACTACGTCGTCAAGCCGTTCCTGCTCGAGGAGCTCGCGAGCCGGGTCCGGGCCGTGCTGCGGCGCCGGGGCCGGACCCCGACCGCGCTCGTCGTCGGGGACCTGGTCATCGACGAGGAGGCCGGCGTCGCGACCCGCGCGGGCGTGCCGCTCAAGCTGACGGCGACCGAGCTGCGGTTGCTGCGCTACCTCGCCGAGCAGCGGGGCCGCACGGTGAGCAAGAACCAGATCCTCACGCAGGTGTGGGGCTACGACGCCTACGACCCGAACCTGGTCGAGGTCCACCTGTCCGCGCTGCGCCGCAAGCTCGAGGCGCACGGGCCGCGCATCGTCCACACCAGCCGCGGCCTGGGCTACACACTGCGGCCCACCGACGCGGCGGGAGCGCCGTCGTGAGGTGGCGTCCGGTGCGTCGCGACCGCCCCACGGCGGTCCCCGCGCGCTCCCTGCGGTTCCGGGTCACCGCCACGGTCGTCGCGGTCATGGTGGTGACGCTGCTCGTGGCCGGGATCGTCGTGGACCTCGTGCTCTCCGCCGCCCTGGAGCGCGACCAGCAGAGCCGGCTGACGGAGCGGGCGCAACGGGTCGACCAGCTGGTCGTCCAGCAGGTGCCGGCCGACGAGATGGTGGCCCTGCTCGACGGCCAGGGGGTGCGGGCCGTGCGGGTGGCGGCCGGGGGCGCGGTGCTCCAGGGCGTCCCCCAGCCGCCCACCCCGCCCGGCGGCGGGCCGCCCGGACCGGCCGGTCGCCCGCCCGGCCCGCGCCCGGTGCACGCGGGGCAGGCGCTGATCGTCACGAAGACCCTCCCCGACGGCACGGCCATCGTGCTCTCGGCCGACCCCGGCGAGGTCGATGCCGTGGTCTACCGGCTCCGGGGCGTCATGGTCGGGGTGGGGGTGGTCGGGGTCGTGGGCTCGGCCCTCCTGCTGTTCAGCGGGGTCACCGCCGCGCTGCGCCCGTTGGACGGCATGACCCGGGTGGCGCGCGCCATCACCACCGGCGACCGCGGGCAACGGCTGCGGCCGGCGAACACCGGCACCGAGATCGGGCGGACCGCCGCCGCGTTCGACGAGATGCTCGACGCCCTGGACGCCGCCCAGGGCCGCTCCGACGAGGCCGCGCGCCGCGAGCGTGGTGCCGCCGAGGAGGCCCGGCGCTCCGAGGCGACGACTCGCCGCTTCCTCTCCGACGCCGCCCACGAGCTGCGGACGCCCCTGGCCGGGATGCAGACCCTCGCCGAGACGCTGGTCCGCGACTCCGACGAGGACCGGGAGGTGCGCGAGGAGCTCGCCATCGCCCTCGTCCGCGAGACCTCGCGGGCCTCGGCGCTCGTCTCGGACATGCTCGACCTCGCCCGCATCGAGGGCGGCCAGGAACTCGACCGGGAGGAGGTCGACCTCGCGCGGCTGGCCCGCGAACAGGTCGACCACGTCCGCCTGGTGAGCCCCGCGCTCGACCTGCAGATCGAGACCGACGGACCCGTCGTCGCGGCGATCGATGCCCAGAAGGTGCGGCGTGTCCTGGTCAACCTGCTCGACAACGCCCGACGTCACGTGGGCGCGGATGGAGTGATCAGCGTCGGGGTATCGGCCGACCGAGACGTCGGGGACGGCGGAGAGCCGAGGGGACGCATCGTGGTGCACAACGACGGCGAGGTCATCGCCGAGGAGGACCGGGACCGGGTCTTCGACCGGCTGGTCCGGCTCGACGAGGCGCGGGCGGGCGACGCCGGCGGGGCGGGCCTCGGGCTCTCGATCGCGCGGGCGCTCGTCCGTGCCCACGGCGGCGACCTCGTCTACCGCGCCGTGCCGGGCGGGTCGGACTTCGTCGTCACGCTGCCGCTCGCGACGTCCGGCGCCGCCGCGGCCGGCCCCGTGGCGCACCGGTGACCGGGCGGCTGCGGCAGGCCCTGCGGCCGCGCCGCGTGGTGCTCGGCCTGGTCGTCGTGGTGGCCGTGGTGATCGCGGCCAAGGTCCTGCTCGACAACAGCGACGAGCTGCTCGGCGCCGCCGACACCCTCACCCACCTCGAATGGGGATGGGTGGCGGTCGCGCTCGTCCTCGAGGTGATGTCGTACGCGACCCGTGGCGTGGGGCAGAGCATCCTGCTGCGGCAGGCACCGGGGGTCGTGCCGGACGGCCGGGGGCGCCCCGGCTACGTCGTCCTCGGCGCCGGGACGCTCGCGGGCGACGCGGCCGCGTACTGCCTGCCGTTCGGGTTCGCGGCCTCCGGCGTGGTGATGTTCCGCGTGCTCCGCCGCCGGTCGGTCGACCCGACGGTCGCCGGGTGGATGTTCGCGGTGTCGACGCTGCTCTACCTGGGCGCGATGTGCGTGCTGACCATCGGCGCGGTCGAGATCGCCGGCGGCGAGGACCCCGTCCCGGGGCTCCAGGAGGCGGCCCTCATCCTCATCGTCGTCCTCGGCGTCCTCGGGCTGGGCTTCGTCGCCCTGCGGCGCGGCCCCCTGGTGGGCCTCGCCCGCCGGCTGCGGATCCGGCGCCGCGCCGCGTCGGTGAGGTCGGCCCGACGCGACGCCGCGCTGGAGGCCGGCGCCCTCCCCACCCCCGGGCCGGTCGGCCGCGTGCTGCTGAACCTGCGCCGCCGCACGCGCGAGCACGTCGGCGTGCTCCGGACGATCCGCGTGCCCCCCGCCCTGCTCACGGCCGCCTTCGCGATGATGCTGCTGAGCTGGCTGTCCGACATCGCAGTGCTGGGGATCGCCTACGAGTCGGTCGGCTCCTCCCCGCCGTGGCTCGGGCTGCTCCTCGCCTACTGTGCCGGGCAGGTCGCCGCCGCCATGCCGGTGACCCCGGGCGGGCTCGGCGTCGTCGAGGGCAGCCTGACCCTGGCCCTCGTGGCGTTCGGCAGTTCGGAGAACACCTCGCTGGCCGCCGTGCTGCTCTACCGGCTCATCGCCTACTGGATGTGCATCCCGCTCGGGGCCCTCGCGTGGCTGGGGCTGCGGGCGGCCGTGCGCCGTCGGACGGGGACTCCCCCCGTCTCGACCGCGGTCGCGTCCGACCCCGACTCCCCGGCGGTGGCGGCGTGACCGCGCGGCGCCGCCGGGCGGCCGCCCTCCTCGGCGGGGTCGTCCTCGCGTCCTGCCTGACGGGGTGCGCCGCCCCGGGCGGCGGCGCGGGCGCGCACAACGCCGTCGGGAAGTGCGCGTCGGTCATCGGTCTCTCCCGCACCGCCGTGCCGGGCGGCGGCGCCCCGGAGATCATCCGGCCGGTGACGGTGGAGGACATCGGCGCGCTGACGCTGGCCGCGGGGGTGCCGACGACGCTGCCGACGACGAAGGCCCCGAAGCCCGCCGGCCCGCCGCCGGTCCCGCCGCCCACCGACGCCGCGGGCGACCCGATCCCGCGCTACTGCCTCGTCGTCGTGCCGGGGCGCTTCGCGCCGAACTCGGTCCCCGGGGCCGTCCCCGCCGGCGCGGGCGGCGACCACGTGCTGGTGGTGGCGGCGACCCGGCCGGCGCAGGTCGAGCGGCTGCTGATCACGACGGGGGTGCCGTCGATCGCGACGCCGCACCCGTGGTGGCAGTTCTGGAAGAGCTGAGCGCGCTGGGCCGGGTGCGCTCGTCCGATTGGTTGAAACGGGTCCTTCCCCCGATCGTGCCCGGGTCGTTACCCTTCGGTGACGTCCAATCAGATTGCCTTGCGGGGGTGGGATGGACCGGGTCGGGGAGTACACCTGGAGCCCCGGCGTCGACCACTGGGAGTGGAACGACACCATGTTCCACCTGCTCGGCTACGTCCCCGGCCAGGTCCGGCCCAGCCGCGCGCTGGTCATCGCCCACAAGCACCCGGCCGACCGGGCGCAGGTGGAGCACGTCCTGGCCGACGCCTGCAGCAACCGACTGGCGTACACCCACCGGCACCGCATCGTGTCCGTGACCGGCGAGATCCACGAGGTGGGCGCGATCGGCTACCCCGTCGCCTCCCGGTCACCGAGCCTGCTGCTGCACGGCTACCTCGTGCACCTCGCGACCCACCAGCCCTCGCCGTCGACGGCCCGCGCCGCCGGCGCCTCGGCCCGGCCACCGCAGGCACCGTCCCCGGCGAGCGCGGCCGGTCCCCCGACGGTGCCGTTCACGATCCCCGACCCGACCACCGCCGCGCCCTGGACCCTCGACCCGGGCCGGGAGCACGACCGGTTCCTGGTGCGGGCCGTCGACGTCCTCGCCGACGCGACCGAGCTCCCGCACGGGGCCGCGGCCGCGCTGGTGGCCCACCTCGCGAACACCGGCGCCCTGCCGCTCATCTCGGTGGCGGAGCGCATCCTCGCCATGCGCCTGGACCCCGACGTCGACGGGCTCGGCGGCCTGCTCGCCGCGGTGGTCCGCCCGGACCCGACCGACTGATCGGTGACGTGGGTCGCATTCGATCACGCCGACGTTTAGCGTGACCGGGAGCACAGTCGTTCCCGCTCGGAGGCCCGAGATGCGTGCACCGCGCCACGTCCGCCTGACCACCCCGCTCGTCCGCGACGGCGGCGTCCTGCGGGAGGCGAGCTGGGAGGAGGCGCTCGACCGGGCCGCCGCCGGCTTCCGCGGCGTGCCGGGCGACGCGTACGGGATGTTCTCCTGCTCGAAGGCCACCAACGAGCTGAACTTCATGGCCCAGAAGTTCGCGCGGGTGGTGATGGGGTCCAACAACGTGGACTCCTGCAACCGCACTTGACACGCTCCCAGCGTCGTCGGTCTGACGGCGGTGTTCGGCGCCGGTGGCGGCACCAGCGCCTACTCCGAGGTCGAGGACACCGACCTCGTCCTGCTCTGGGGCTCCAACGCGCGCGAGACCCACCCGATCTACTTCCACCACGTCCTGACGGGTCTGCGCCGCGGTGCCGCGATGTACGTCGTCGACCCGCGGCGGACCTCGACGGCCCGGTGGGCCCGGGGCCACCTGCCGCTCGACGTCGGGACCGACATCGCGCTCGCCCACGGGATGGGACGCGCCATCCTCGACGCCGGGCTGGAGAACCGCGCCTTCATCGAGCGCGCCACCACCGGGTTCGACGAGTACGTGCGCGCGGTGGAGCCGTGGACCCTGGAGAAGACCGCCGAGGTCACGGGCGTCGACGCCGGGCTGGTCCGCGAGACCGCGCTGGCCTATGCGTGCGCCGACCGCGCCCAACTGTGCTGGACGCTCGGCATCACCGAGCACCACAACGCCGTCGACAACGTGCGCGCCCTGATCGACCTCGCCCTGCTCACCGGCCACGTCGGGCGCTGGGGCTCGGGGCTCGTCCCGTTGCGCGGGCAGAACAACGTGCAGGGCGGCGGCGACATGGGCGCCATCCCGAACCGGCTGCCCGGCGGGTACGACGTCACCGACGACACGCACCGCGCCCGCTTCGACGCCGCCTGGGGCAGCTCGATCCCGGCGGCCCGGGGTCTGCACCTCTCCCAGATGTTCGAGGCGATGGAGCGCCGGGAGCTGCGGGCGGTCTACGTCGTCGGCGAGAACCCGGCCGAGTCCGAGGCCGACGTCGCGCACGCCCGCGCCCTGCTCTCCGGGCTCGACCACCTCGTCGTGCAGGACATCTTCCGCACCGCGACCGCCGAGCTCGCCGACGTGGTGCTGCCCAGCTGCGCCGACTGGTGCGAGTACGAGGGCACCGTCACCTCGTCGGAACGACGGGTCCAGCGGGTGCGCAAGGCGATCGAGCCGCCCGGGCTGGCCCGCCCCGACACCGAGATCCTGTGCGATCTGGCCCGCCGGCTCGGGCACGACTGGGGCACGCCCTCGCCGGAGGAGGTCTGGGACGAGCTGCGTTCGCTCTCCCTCGACTGGCACGCCGGGATGTCCTACGCCCGCCTCGAGGCCGAGGGCGGCCTGCAGTGGCCGTGCCCCTCGCTCGACCACCCGGGCACCCCGACGATGCACACCCGGCTCTGGGAGCGCGACCCCGCGCGGCGCGGGAAGCCCGCGCCGTTCGCCCCGGTGGTGCACGCCGGGCCGCTCGACGAGCTGTCCGCGGAGTTCCCGCTGCGGCTCACCACGGTCCGCCGCCTCGACTCCTACAACTCCGGCGTCCAGACCGGCGGCTACACCTCGCCGCTGCGGCGCGACGAGGCGCTCTGCCTGGACGCGAGCGACGGGCGGGCCCTCGGGGTGCACGACGGCGAGCGGGTGCGGGTGGTCTCGCGCCGCGGCGCGGTCGAGGCGCCCGTCCGCTTCGACGACGCCGCCCGCCCCGGGCTCGCCTTCATCACGCCGCACTTCTCCGAGCAGGTCGACGTCAACCTCATCACCAACGAGGCGTGGGACCCGCAGTCGGGGACCTCGGAGTTCAAGGCGACCGCGATCCGCATCGAGAAGCTCGCCGTCGGGGCCCGCGTCCCGGTGGCCGGCGCGTAGGAGGTCTCCGCGTGGATCTGGTCCTGCTCCCGGACGCGTCGACCGACGCCGAACGGGCCGCCGTGGACGGCGTCGTCGGCGCCCCGGCGCAGCCGCGGCGGGACCTCCTGCTGCCGGCCCTGCACGCCGTGATGGACGCGGTCGGGTGGATCAGCCGGGGCGCGCTGTCCTACGTCTGCGACCGGCTGCACGTCCCGCCGGCCGAGGCGTACGGGGTCGCGACGTTCTACGCGCTGTTCTCGGTGACCCCGCGCGCGCCGCGGACCGCGCACGTCTGCGACGACGTCGGGTGCGCGGCGTTCGGCGGCGAGGACCTGTGCGCCGCGATGGAGGAACGGCTCGGCCCCGCGGGCTCGGGCGACGAGGTCACCTGGACCCGCAGCCCCTGCCTCGGCCTGTGCGAACGCGCGCCGGCCGTGTTCCTGCAGCTCGCCACCCCGCCCTCCGAGCGCGAGGGGAGCCCTGACGCCACCAGAGCGCTCGAATCCTCCCCTCACGACGACGCCCACGGTCCTGGCGGCCACGCCCAGATCGCCCCCGCGACCGCCGACGCCGTCGTCCGGGCCCTGCACGGCGACGACGTCCCCGGGCCCGACCCCGTCGTCAGCACCCCGCAGGCCGGGGCGCCGGACCTCGAGCTGCTGTCGCGCGTGGGGGTGGTGGACCCCGGCGACCTCGACTCCTACCGCGCGGCGGGCGGGTACGCCGGGCTGCGGCGGGCCCTCGCCGTCGGGCCCGCCCGGGTGGTCGACGAGATCACGGTCGCGTCGCTGACCGGCCGGGGCGGCGCCGCGTTCCCCACCGGCACGAAGTGGGCCGCCGTCGCCGGCTCCCCCGAACCGGAGAAGTACCTCGTCTGCAACGCCGACGAGTCCGAGCCCGGCACCTTCAAGGACCGGGTGCTCATGGAGGCCGACCCGTTCGCGCTGGTCGAGGCGATGACCGTCGCCGGGATCGCCGTGGGGGCACGCACCGGCTACCTCTACGTGCGCGGTGAGTACCCGGCGGCGGAGCGGGCCCTGGTCAGGGCGGTCGACGAGGCCCGACGGCACGGCTTCCTCGGCGACGACGTCATGGGCTCGGGCCGGACGTTCGACGTCGAGCTCCGCCGGGGCGCCGGCGCGTACATCTGCGGCGAGGAGACCGCTCTGATGAACTCGCTCGAGGGCCGCCGCGGCGAGCCCCGGGCGAAACCGCCGTTCCCCACCGTGGCCGGACTGTTCGGGAAGCCGACGGTCATCAACAACGTCGAGACGCTGGTCAACGTCCTGCGGATCGTGGCGGAGGGCGGCCCCGCCTTCGCGTCGGTCGGCTCCGGCCGGTCCACGGGCACGAAGCTCTTCTGCCTCTCGGGCGTCGTGGCACGGCCCGGCGTCTACGAGGTCCCGATGGGAACGACGCTGCGGGAACTGCTCGAGCTCGCGGGCGGGGTGCCGCCGGACCTGCGGGCGATCCTCCTCGGCGGCGCCGCGGGCTCGTTCGTGACCCCCGACCAGCTCGACGTCCCGCTCACCCTCGAGGGCACCCGCGAGATCGGCGCGACCCTCGGCTCCGGGGTGGTGCTGTGCTTCGACTCCTCGACGGACTTCGCCGCCGTGCTGCGGCGGATCGCGGGGTTCTTCCGCGACGAGTCGTGCGGGCAGTGCGTGCCGTGCCGGGTCGGCACCGTCCGTCAGGAGGAGGCACTCGCCCGGATCGTGCGCGGTCGCGAGATCGGCGGGCGCACCGTCGAGCTGCAGCTGCTGCGCGACGTCGACCGCGTCATGACCGACGCGTCCATCTGCGGCCTCGGCCAGACCGCGGCCTCCGCGGTGCGCTCGGCCCTGGCCCTCGGTCTCGTGGGGGGATCGTCATGACCGTGGTCGACCTCGGCACCATCCGGCGGCTGGTGAGCGTCACCGTCGACGACGTCGAGCACCGCGTGCCCGAGGGCGCCACGATCATGGACGTCCTCGACGACGCCGGCGCCGACACCCCGCGGCTCTGCCAGGCCCCCAACCTCACGCCCGTCAACGCCTGCCGGGTGTGCGTGGTGGAGGTCGAGGGCTCGCGCCCGCTCGTGCCGTCCTGCGCGCGGAAGGTCGAGGACGGCATGGTCGTCCGCACCGACACCGAGCGCGTGGCGCACAGCCGGAAAATGGTGCTGGAACTGCTCGCGAGCGCCAACGACCTGTCGGAGGCCGGCGACGACGTCGCCCGCTGGCAGATCGAGTACGGCGCCGACCCCGAGCGCTACGGCCCGCCCGGACCACCCGCCGCCGCGGGTGAGCGCGGCAACCGGCACCCCGGGCACCACGGCCTTCCCGACGGCGAGACGCGGGCGACGGTCGCGCAGCCGGTCACCGTCGACAACGACCTCTACGTGCGCGACTACGCCCGCTGCATCCTCTGCTACAAGTGCGTCGAGGCGTGCGGCACCGACGCGCAGAACACCTTCGCGATCGCCGTCGCCGGCCGCGGGTTCGACGCGACGATCTCCACGGAGTTCGCCGTCCCCCTCCCCGACTCCGCCTGCGTGTACTGCGGCAACTGCATCGGCGTCTGCCCGACCGGCGCGCTGAAGTCGGTGGCCGAGCACGAACGGCGCGAGGCCGGGACCTGGGATCCCGAGGGCGAGACGGTGACGTCGACGATCTGCTCGTTCTGCGGGGTCGGCTGCACCCTCGAGCTGCACGTCCAGGACAACACCATCGTCAACGTGACCTCCCCGCACGACCACGCCGTGACCCACGGGCACCTGTGCATCAAGGGCCGGTTCGGGTTCCAGCATGTGCAGAATGTGGCTCCGCCAGGTGAGCACTAACTGGGCCTATAGCCCCACGTAGTGCTCACGAGCGAGCGCAGCGAGCACACTCGCGCGGGTTGAGATCCCGCCGCACGAGGCATCCCCGCCGGTGCGCGGAGACGACAGGCTGACGCGGGGACGTGGGCGCTACACCGCCGACCTGCACGTCGACGGGTGCCTCGAGGCCGCGTTCGTCCGCAGCCCGGTCCCGCACGCGGACCTGCTCGGGATCGACACGACCGCCGCCCGGGACATGCCGGGCGTCGCGGCGGTCCTCACCGCCGACGACCTCACCGACGTCGGCGACGTCCCCACCATGTTCGGCACCGACGACTCCCCGCCGTGGCGCCCGCTAGCCGCCGACCGGGTGCGGCACGAGGGCGAGGCGGTCGCGATGGTGGTCGCCGACGACCGGTACCGCGCCGAGGACGCCGCCGCCGCGGTCCGCCTCGACCTCCGCCGCCGCCCCGGCCACGCCGCGCCCGGCCGCGCGGGGCGCACCGACCGCCTCTACCCGGACCACGACGACCTCGCCCTCGAGAAGGAGTTCGGCCCGCCGGTCGCCGACGCGACCTGGACGAACGCCCACATCGTCATCGACTCCCGCTACCGCCAGCAGCTCCTCGCGCCCACCTCGCTCGAGGCGCGCGCGATCCTCGTGGAGCCCGGCGCCTTACTCACCGTCCACTGCTCCCACCAGTACCCCCACGGCCTGCGCACCGGGATCGCGGGCGCCTTCGGGCTCGCCGAGGACGACGTGCGGGTGATCGTCCCCGACGCCGGCGGCGCCTTCGGGTCGAAGAGCCCGACCTACCCCGAGTACCTCGCCGTCGTCGCGGCGGCGCGGCGACTGCAGCGGCCCGTCCGCTGGATCGAGGACCGGACGGAGGCGCTCACGTCGGCGAGCCGCGGTCGCGGCCAGGACCAGCACGTCCGCCTCGCGGCCGACGCCGACGGGCGCATCCTCGCGATCGACCTGCAGGTCGACGCCGACATCGGCGCCCACCCGCTCGGGGCGGCCCTCCCCGGCCAGACCGCCCTCGCCGCGTCCGAGGCGTACGCCGTCGGAGAGGTGCACGCGACGTTCCGCTCCTGGTTCACGACGACGGCTCCCACCTACGCCTACCGCGGGGCCGGTCGGCCGGAGGCGGCCTACGCGGTCGAGCGGGCGGTCGACGAGCTGGCCGCGGCGCTGCACCTGGACCCCGCCGAGCTGCGGCGCCGGAACTTCGTCCGCGAGTTCCCCTACGACACCCCGACCGGCCGCCGCTACGACAGCGGGGACTACGCCGCCTGCCTCGACCGGTGCCTCGAGCTGCTCGAACCCGACCGGTGGCGCGGCGCCCGGGAGCGGCCGACCGGTGTCGGCATCGCCTGCTACGTCGAGCGCAGCGGCGGCGAGCCCGGGATCCTCGAGGAGTACGGGTCCGTCACCGTGGACCCGTCGGGCTTCACCGCCCGGGTCGGCACCTCGTCGACCGGCCAGCCCCACCACACCGTGTTCGCGCAGCTCGTCGCCGACCGGCTCGGCGTCCCCGCCGACACCGTGGACCTCGTCGAGGGCGACACCGGCGAGGTCCCCGAGGGTCACGGCACGTTCGCCAGCCGCAGCACGCAGATGGGCGGGGCCGCTCTCGCGGGGGCGGCCGACGCCCTGGTCGACGAGGCCCGTGCGCAGGCCGCGGACCGCTGGGGCCTCACCGCCGACGACGTCGCCTGGGACAAGGGCGTGCTCCGCGCCGGCACCCGCGAGCTGCCGGTGGCCGAGCTCGCGCCGCTGCACGCCGAGCACCGCTTCACCTCCCCGCCCGCGTTCCCGTACGGCAGCTACGGGGCCGTCGTCGAGATCGACCCGGAGCTCGGCGCCGTGCACCTGCTGCGGCTGGTCGCCGTCGACGACTACGGCACGGTCCTCGACCACACCGCCACGCACGGCCAGACCCTCGGCTCGATCGCGCAGGGCCTCGGGCAGGTGCTCATCGAGGGCGTCGTGCTCGACGACGAGGGCGCGACGGTCATGCCCGACGGCCTCCTCGACTACCTGCTGCCCACGGCCGCCGAGATGCCGCGCGACCTGCGCGTCGACGAGACCGCGGTGCCCGCGCCCGACAACCCGTTGGGCGTCAAGGGCGCCGGCGAGGCGGGCTGCATCGGCGTGCCCCCCGCCGTCGTGAACGCAGTCGCGGACGCGATCCGGCCGCTCGGTGGCGACCCCGCCCGACTTCGGATGCCGCTGACGCCGCAGGTGGTCTGGGAGGCGCTCGGGGGCGAGCGCAGCGACGGGGAGGGACGCGGGTGAAGCCGGCGCCGTTCGAGTACGCCACCCCGACGACGCTCGACGAGGCGATCGCGCTGCTCGCCACCCCCGGCGCGCGCGTGATCGCGGGCGGGCAGAGCCTCCTGCAGGACCTCCGGTGGCGCCGGACGTCGGCGTCGGTGCTGGTCGATCTCGCACGGATCGACGAGCTCCGGGGCGTGCACGACGACGGCGCCCGGGTGCGGATCGGCGCGCGGGTGCGCCACGTCGACCTGGAGCGCGGGGCGGTCGGTGGGCCGCTCGGCCGGCTGCTCGCCGCGACCGCCGGTTGGATCGCGCACCCGCCGGTGCGCAGCCGCGGGACGATGGTCGGGAGCCTGTGCTTCGCGCACCCGTCGTCGGAGTGGTGCGGGCTGGCCGCCGGGCTCGACGCGGCGGTGGAGCTCGTCTCCGTGCGCGGCCGCCGCGAGGTCCCGGTCGCGGAGTTCCTGCGCGACTCCTTCGCCACCACCGCCGCCGCCGACGAGCTCGCGACCGCCGTCCTCGTCCCGACCCTCCCCGACGGCACCCGCGTCGGGGTCGTGGAGTCCCGCCGCACGCACGCCAGCTACGCCCACGTCGCCGCCGTCGCCGCCCGCGTTCCCGACGGCGGGTCGCGGCTCGGCCTGGCGGGCGCCGCGCCGACCGGCACCCGGGCGCACGCCGCCGAGGCCGCGCTCGCCCGGGGCGAGGACCCCGGCGCCGCCGCGGCGGAGCACGACGCCGACCCGCGCGAGCACCCGCACGCGTCGATCCCCTACACCCGGCACGTCGCGGGCGTGCTCGTCCGCCGCGCGCTGCAGGAGGCCGCCTGATGGAACTCGACGTCAACGGCGCGCGCCACGAGGTGACCGCCGAACCGCGCCGCGCCCTCGCCGACGTGCTCCGCGACGACCTCGGCCTGACCGGCACCCACCTGGGCTGCGAGCACGGCGTGTGCGGCACGTGCACGGTGCTGCTCGACGGCGAGCCGGTGCGCTCGTGCCTGGTGCTCGCGGTGCAGGCGGTGGGTCACGAGGTCCGCACCGTCGAGGGCCTCGCCGAGGACGACCCGCTGCCGGGCGCGTTCGCCGAGCACCACGCGCTGCAGTGCGGGTTCTGCACGCCGGGCTTCCTCATGCTGCTCCGCGGCGCCCTCGACGAGGACCCGACCGTGGTCGACGACGACGGGCGCCTCGACGCCCTGCTCGCCTCGAACCTGTGCCGCTGCACCGGCTACGAGGGCATCCGGAACGCCGCGAAGGTGGCTGCGCCTCGTGAGCACTAAGTGGGGCTATAGCCCCTCTTAGTGCTCACCTGCGGAGCCCGTCCACCAGCACGGCGGCCATCCGGCGGGCGTGGTCGGGGCCCACGCCGTCCGCGGGCAGGCAGAGGTGGGCGACCGCGTGCAGCAGGTCGGTCGCCGACACGTCGTCACGCACCTCGCCCGCCGCGACGGCGGCGTCCAGCAGCGTCGTCAGCGCAGGACGGAAGCGGGCGTCGAAGTAGGCGGGCAGGGCGTCGAAGGCGGGATCGCCCGAGTGCAGGGCCGCTGCGAGTCCGCGCTTGGTCGCGAGGAAGTCGACGAAGCGCGCGAGCCACCGGTCGAGCGCCTCCGCCGGCCCGTACGCGGCTGCGAGCGGCGGGGCCGCGTCCGCGCACGCGTCGACCTGGTGGCGGAACACCGCCGCGACCAGGTCGGACCGCTTCGGGTAGTGCCGGTACACGGTGCCCACCCCGACCCCGGCCCGGGCCGCCACGTCGCGCACCGGGGCGTCCACCCCCGCCGTCGCGAAGACCTCGGTCGCGGCCTCGAGCAGCGCGTCGGAGTTGCGCCGCGCGTCGGCCCGGACCCGTCGTGGGGTCGACACGGCACCCTCCCCTTGCAAGCGGAACCACGTTCCGTCTAGTGTTCCGGAAGCACGTTCCGCTTCCGCGGAGACTAGCCCAGGAGGAACCCGTGCACTACCGCACGCTCGGCCGGACCGGTATCCAGGTCAGCCCCTACTGCCTCGGCGCGATGATGTTCGGCGCCATGGGCAATCCGGACCACGACGAGTCGATCCGGATCATCCACCGCGCGCTCGACGCCGGGATCAACGTCGTGGACACGGCGGACATGTACTCGCAGGGCGAGTCCGAGGAGATCGTCGGGAAGGCGCTGGGCCAGCTCCCGCCCACCCGCCGCGACGACGTCGTGCTCGCGACGAAGGCCTTCAACCCGATGGGCGACGACCCGAACATGCGCGGCAGCTCCCGCCGCTGGCTGGTCCGCGCCGTGGAGGACTCGCTGCGCCGCCTCGGCACCGACCACATCGACCTCTTCCAGGTCCACCGCCCCGACCCGGACACCGACGTCGAGGAGACGCTCTCGGCCCTGTCGGACCTCGTCCACAGCGGCAAGGTGCGCGCCATCGGCTCGTCGACCTTCCCAGCCGCGCAGATCGTCGAGGCGCAGTGGGTCGCCGAGCGACGGAACCTGGAGCGCTTCCGCACCGAGCAGCCGCCGTACTCGATCCTCGACCGCGGGATCGAGCGCGACGTGCTGCCGGCGATCGAGCGCTACGGCATGGGCGCCCTGGTGTGGAGCCCGCTGTCCGGCGGCATGCTCACCGGCCGCTACCGCAAGGGCCAGGAACCGGACACCCGGCGGGCGCAGTACGGCTTCGCGCACATGCGCGACGAGCGCCGCCTCGACGCCGTCGAGGAGCTGCTCGCCCTCGCCGACAAGGCGGGCCTGTCGCTCACCCACCTCGCGATGGCCTTCGTGGTCGCGCACCCGGGCGTCACCAGCGCGATCATCGGCCCGCGCACGATGGCCCACCTCGACGACGTCCTCGCGGGGGCCGAGGTCTCCCTCGACGACGAGGTCCTCGACCGGATCGACGAGATCGTGCCCCCGGGCACGGACGTCAGCCCGCTGCCGCACGCCTACGGGACGCCGGCCCTCGCGCAGCCCCGGCTCCGCCGGCGCCCGGACGCCGAGCGGGCGGCCGCCTGACGTCCGGGGACCCGACCGGTCACGCCACGGGCTGCAGCACCACGTCGAACTCCGCCCGGCGGAAGGGGTTCGGCAGCCCGAGGCGGGCGGCGGTGTCCGCGTCGTCCACGGGGGCGAAGTCGCGCACCAGCGCCTGCTTCACGGCGAACACGGCGTCCGAGTCGAGGTACGGGCTGCCGGCGACGAACACGTGCGTGGTCACCGGCACGTAGCCCTCGGCCTGCACGATGAAGTGCACGTGCGCCGGGCGGTACGGGTGGCGCCTCGTCGCCGTCAGCAGCTGCCCGACCGGACCGTCGGTCGGGATCGGGTAGTGCGCCGGGACGATGCTGCGGAAGTGGTAGCGGCCGTCGTCGTCGGCGGTGAACAGTCCCCGCCCGTTGCCGAGTGGCTGGGCGTCGGGCACCTGGACGTCGTAGAAGCCCTTCTCGTCGGCCTGCCAGACGTCGAGCTGCGCCCCCGGGACCGGCGTGCCGTCGGGCGCCGTGACCCGGCCGGTGATCAGGCACGGCTCGCCGCCGTCGACCAGCGAGATCGTGTCCCCGAGCGCCCGCTCGGGGCTCGCCACCACGTGGAACGGCCCGAGCACCGTCGAGGAGGTGGCGTCGAGCCCCTCCCCCGTCGCTGCGCTCGCCCCGCCCGCCTGCCGGGAGGCCTCCATCGTCTCGACCAGCATCGACGCCCCGAGCACGTCGGAGAACAGGATGAACTCCTGCCGGTGCTCGTCGCACTTCTGCCCGATCGCGGTGAGGAAGTCGATCGCCGCCTCCCACTCCGCGAGCGAGGGCCGGGCGTCGCGCAGGAACCCGTGCAGGTGGGTCACGAGGCTCGTCATGACCTCGCGGAGCCGGGGGTCCGGGGTGTCGGCGAAGCTCGCGACGACGGCGTCGACCGAGTCGGTCTCACTGAAGTCCACGTCAGCTCCCCAGGATTCGGCGCAGCGTCGCGGTGAGGGTCCCCGCGGGGTCGTCGGGCAGCGCGGCGAACCGCGCCGCGACGTGGTGGTCGGGGCGCACCAGCAGGCCGCCCGAGTCGCCGATCCCCTCGGCCTCGAGCAGCCGCGCCCAGTCGCCGTAGGGGTCCTCGACCTCGTGACCGGGCCCGACGACGACCACGCGGACCTGTTCCGAGGCCGGCCACGCCTCCCCGCCCGGCCCGGTGAACAGCGTGAAGCGCCCGTGGCCCGCGAGGTCGATCGTGGAGACGTCGCCGCCCCGCGCCGCGAGCCATGCGTGCGGCACGCGGGCGCCCGGCGTCGTCGTCGCGACGTAGGTGAGCTCCGGGTCCTCCACCGTGCGCAGCGGGTCCGCGGCGAGGTCGTCCGCGACGACGGCCGAGGAGACGTAGCGCTGGTTCAGTTCGACGCCGTGCGCATCGAACTCGTAGGCCTTGAACGCGATCGCCTCGCGCAGCGCGCGGCGCTGCTTCTCGGCGCCGGGTTCGCGACGACGGGCCATGTTCTGACGCATCACCGCGGGGTCGTCGGTGCCGCTCACGCCGAGCGCGTCGAAGATGCGACCGGTCTCCCCGATGGACTGGTTGGCCCGGTCGACGACCTGGCGGCCGATCGGCGCCCGCTCGTCGCTGTAGGAGTCGAGCAGCGACTCATCGGCCCAGCCGCGCAGGACGTAGGCGAGCTTCCACGCGAGGTTGAACGAGTCCTGCATCGAGGTGTTCGAGCCGAGCCCGTTCGACGGCGGGTGCCGGTGCACCGCGTCGCCGCCGCAGAACACGCGCCCGGAGCCGTAGTGCTCGGCGGCCATGTGGTTGACGGTCCACGCCGAGCTGCCGACGATCTCGACCTCGAGGTCGTCGACGCCGACGAGCTCGCGCACCACGCCGCGGGTGTACTCGTCGGAGAGCTCGGGCGGGCCCTCCGCCGCGTCGTAGCCCCAGACGATCAGCCACTCGTTCCAGGGTCGGACCATCCGCACCAGGCCCATGCCGATGCCGCCGACGTCGGAGCCGGGCTGCAGCACCCAGTAGAGGACGCTCGGCCGGTGCGCGACCCACGGCGAGAGGTCGGCGCGGAAGACGATGTTGAGCGACCCCGCCACGCCCATCTCGCCGCGCATCGGCAGCCCGGCGTCCTCCGCGACCCGCGAGCGCCCGCCGTCCGCGCCGTAGAGGTACTTCGCCCGGATCTCGTACTCGTCGCCCCGCAGGCGGTCCCGGACGGTGACCGTCACCCCGTCGTCGTCGACCGCATGCGACAGGTACTCGGTGGAGAACCGGATCCGCGAGCCCTGCGCCTGCGCCGCCGACGCGAGCATCGGCTCCATGAGGTTCTGCGGCATGTCGCAGGTGCGGGCCGGGCTGGCGAGCTCGTGGGCCGCGCGGCTGCGCGGGTCGGTGCCCCACGAGCGCACCCGGCCGAGCTCCTCGCCCGCCAGCGAGGTGCAGAACGTCGTCGTGCCCATGACGTGCTGCGGCGCGGCCAGCGCCTCGACCTCGTGCGCCACCCCGAGGTCGCGCAGGACCTCCATCGTGCGCTGGTTCGTGATGTGCGCGCGGGGCTCCGCGGCCAGCGTCTCGTAGCGGGTGACCACGATGTGGTCCACGCCCAGCCGGGCGAGTGCGAGCGCCATCGACGCCCCCGCCGGACCGCTCCCTACGACGACGACGTCGGTGGTCACCATGGACCGGAATCCTGCGACGTCCCGACGTCGGGCCGCAAGAGTCTCGTTGAAGATTCTATGACCGGCGCGGTGAGCGTCGCTGGAAGTCCTGCGCGATCTCGTCGAAGGTCAGCCAGCGCACGCCCTCGTGGCCCGAGATGTACTCGATGAGCCGCTCGTGCGCGAGCAGGACCTGCGGCCGCCCCGAGACGTCCGGGTGGATCGTCATGGTGAAGACCGCGTAGTCCATCTCGCGGTAGACCCAGTCGAACTGGTCGCGCCACAGCTGCTCGATGTCGCGCGGGTTGACGAAGCCGTGCGAGTTCGGGCTGCCCTTGATGAACATCATCGGCGGCAGGTCGTCGAGGTACCAGTTCGCGGGGAGCTCGACCAGGTCGGTCTCCTCGCCGCGCACCAGCGGCTTCATCCAGTCCGCCGCCTCCCGCTCCAGGTCGATCCTCGTCCAGGAGTCGCCGACGCGGACGTAGTAGGGCGTGAAGTCGTCGTGCATGAGCGAGTGGTCGTAGCGCAGCCCGCGGTCGAGCACGAGCTCGTTGGTGATCTCGGAGAACTCCCACCAGGGCGCGACGTAGCCGGTGGGCCGCGTGCCGGAGCGGGTCTCGATCAGCGAGATGCAGTGGTCGAGGACGTCGGACTCCTGCTGCCGCGACATCGCGATCGGGTTCTCGTGGCTGTAGCCGTGCACCCCGATCTCGTGGCCCGCCGCGACGCAGGCGTCGAACTGCTCCGGGAACGTCTCGATGGAGTGCCCCGGCCAGAAGAACGTCTGCCGCAGCCCGTACCGGCGGAACAGCTCGAGCACCCGCGGCACCCCGACGTCGCCGGCGAACAGCCCGCGGGAGATGTCCCCGGGCGAGTTCTCGCCGCCGTAGGAGCCGAGCCACCCCCCGACCGCATCGATGTCGACTCCGTAACTGACCAGGATCTCCTTCGCCATGCGCGGAGGAGTTCCCGGTCAGCGCACCCAGGTATCCGTGCGCGCGAGGTTCGCGGACAGCCGGGTCACCGGGAACGACCGGGCCGAGCGCTTGAGCTCGGCGAACCCCGGCCAGCGCCCCAGCTTCTCGACGGCGTCGTAGAGGTCCTCGGCCTCCTCGCCCGACGGCGGCTCGTCGATGACCGGGCCGAACAGCGCGGTCTTGCCGTCGAACGACAGGACCGGCGTCCCGACGCCGCCACCGCACCGGTCGACGGCCTCGAACGTCTCGTCGCGCAGCGCCGCGTCACGCGACGTGTCCGCGGCGACGTCGGCGAGGGAGACGGGCAGGCCGCACTCCCGGAGCGCCGGGGTGAGGTCCCGCTTCCGCGCCATCTCGTGCATGACGGCCTCGAAGGTGCCCTCGACCGGGTCGGCGTCCCACACCAGCTCGCCGAGCGCGGTGTAGAGGTCGCCGACGACCTCCGAGCCGTGCGCCTGACGGGCTGCATGGACCACCCGGAGCATCTCCAGCCCCCGCACGTGGGAGTCCGGGTACTCCGGCGATGCCTTCTTCCGCTCCTCGTACGAGATCTCCTCGTTGAGCAGCGCCAGCGAGAGCGGGCGCCACTCGACGCGCAGGGCGCGCTGCGACTGCACCTCCACCACCCAGCGGGAGGTCACCCAGCAGAACGGGCAGATCGGGTCGAAGAAGAATTCCAGGTCCGGCACGGCCTCCTGGCTACCCGATCTTCCCGCGGAAATCCCGCCGCTGGGACGCCGACGACGTGCGCCGACGGGCCGTTCGCAGCGGCTACGTGCGCGGGAGTGCCGTGCGCCCGGGGTCCGCAGACCGCCCCGCCCGGAAGCCCAGCACCACGATCACCAGCACCTCCGCGAGCGACAGGACCCGCTCGATCAGCCCCAGCGGCACGGCCTGGTACCAGGGTGTGGCGAGGAGCGGGGCCAGCGCGATCGCCCCGACGATCGGCAGGAACGACGCCCACGCGAGCACCGAGAGGGCCGCCACCGTGCGGGCCCACCGTTCCCCCCGGTGGCCCCGGGCCGTCAGCAGCCCGGCCGCGGGGAGCGCGACGAACGCCGCGAGGCTGGCGTCGCGGTGGACGGTCCCGGAGAGACTCGGCCCGACCGACCAGTTCGTCTTCTCGAACACGACGACCAGCACGAGCCCGACGCACCAGACGCCGACCAGGACCACGGCCGACGTCGGGACGAGCCCGCGGGCCAGCAGACCGGCCACCACCGCGATCGTCGCGGCGACCAGCCCCAGCACGGCGACGTCGAACAGCCACCCGCCGGGTCCGACGGCGTACTCGCTGATGGTGCGCCGCACCGGGTCGTGCCGCGACCAGGGTTCGAGGACGTGCATCAGCCCGACGACGGCCACGACGGCGAGGGCTCCGACCGCGCCGACGCGTCCGAGGGCGACCGGCCGGACCCGGGTCGCGGAGATCGTCACCGGACCAGGATGACCCGTGAGGCCGTCAGTCCACCGTCAGGCGCAGCACCACGCGCTCGCGCGGCGGGCCGCCCCGCCGGAAGGCGCGCTCGGCGGCCTGGAGCAGGCGGATTCCGCCGAACTCCCAGCCGTACTTGGCCCTGAGCAGGTTCTCCGCGTCGTCGACCGCGCCGTCGGCGTCGTCCACGACGGCCGTCGCCCGCACCGTGGGGGTGCCCGGGGCGACGCGACCGCGACGGTCGCAGGCCCGGAGCTCGACCTGCTGGTCGTGGCGGAGCCGTTTGACCTTGCCGCTCTCGGCGGTGGTGTAGACGACGAGCCCGTCACCGTCGCGAGCCACCCAGACCGGCGTCGCCACCGGGTCACCGGAGCGGCGGAAGGTCGTGAGGGACACGAAGCGCTGATCGCCGAGCGTCACGAGCGAGGCAGTCACGAGTCCAGGCTTACCCGCGTCCCGGACGGGATCGATCCAGCCCGGGGCCAGGTCACAGCGCGACGCCGCTCACACCGTCCACCCGTGTCGCAGGAGGTCGAAGACCGCGTCGACCTGCGGCGGGTCCGACCCGATCGTCGCGACGACCACGTGCGCCAACGCCCGCGCGCGCGGATCGGCCGGTTCCAGCCCGGCGTCGTCCGCGACCGCCGCCGCCAGCGACGACTCGTAGCCCTCCCACATGCGCCGCGAGTACGCCAGCAACGACGGCGCCGCCCCGACCATCGCGACGAAGCCCTCGTACCCCGGCTCGGCCCGCCGGTCGGCCGCCGACCGGGCAAAGCGCTGCAGCGCGGTGAGCACGTCGACGTCGTCGGGGCGCCCCCGGACGGCGCCGAGCAGCCGGGCCTCCCGCTCGGCCTCCTCGTCGAAGACCAGCGACTCCTTGCTCGGGAAGTGGTTGAAGAGCGTCGTCAGCGAGACGTCCGCGGCGTCGGCCACCTCCTTCACCGTCACCGCGTCGAACCCGCGCTCCAGGAACAGCGCGAGCGCGGCGTCCGCGATGGCGGCGCGCGTCGCCGCCTTCTTCCGTTCCCGGCGGCCCGGAGGTGAGGTCACGGGAGCATCGTAGCCGCACCGCAAGTTGAGCCGCTTCACTTTCGTACTCACTGCGCCTACTGTTCGACGGCATGACCACCCTCGCCGTCATCGGCGCCGGCCCCGCCGGCCTCACGCTCGCCCGCGTCGTGCAGCGTCTCGACGCCCCCTTCGACGTCGTCGTCCTCGACCGCGACCGCGGGCCCGACGACCGCCCGCAGGGCGGCACCCTCGACATGCACGTCGGGTCCGGCCAGACCGCGCTCGAGCGCGCCGGTCTGCTCGACGTCTTCCACGCCGTCGCCCGTCCCGAGGGTCAGGACATGCGCCTGCTCGCCCACACCGGCGAGGCGCTGGTCGAGCTCGTCGCGGCCCCGGACGACACCGCCAACCCGGAGATCGACCGTGGTGACCTGCGGGCCCTCCTGCTCGACTCGCTGCGTCCCGGCACGGTGCGGTGGAACGCGCGGCTCGACCGCGTGGACGGGGACCTCGTGCTCGACGACGGGTCGCGGCTGGCCGCCGACGTCGTGGTCGGGGCGGACGGCGCCTGGTCGCGGGTCCGGCCGCTGCTCTCCCCCGCGCAGCCCGCCTACTCGGGGGTCACGTTCGTCGAGTTCCGCCTGCCCGGGATCGACGTCCGCCGTCCGGACCTCGCCGCGCTCGTCGGCCGCGGCTCGATGTCGGCCCCGTACGCGAACCGGTCGCTCATCGCCCAGCGCAACGCCCGGGGCGTCGTCCGCGGGTACGCCGCCCTGCGCTGCCCGCTCGGCACCCCGGGACTCGACGACCGCACGACGCTGCTGGCGCACTTCGCCGACTACGACGACGCGCTCACCGACCTCGTCCGCGCCGCCGACGACGGGTTCGTCGTGCGCCCGATCATGGCGCTGGACGTGCCGCACGTCTGGGAGCACGTCCCCGGGGTCACGCTGCTCGGCGACGCCGCCCACCTGATGAGCCCGTTCTCGGGCCTGGGCGCGAACCTCGCGATGCTCGACGGATCCGACCTCGCCCTGGCCCTCGTCGAGCACGGACCGGAGGGGATCGCCGCGTACGAGGACCTGATGTTCCCGCGCAGCGAGGTGGCCGCCCGCGGTGCGGCCGAGGGCATCGCGAACGCCATCGCCCCCGACGCGCCGGCCCACAGCCTGCGGCACCTGGCGCGCCTGCAGGAGGCGTGAGCCGTCACGGGAACGACACACCGCGGTCACACGACCGGTTCCGCCCGCCGCGCCCGGTGCGGCACGCTCGGCGGGCATGACACCCCGGGCGGACGGCACCGACGGCACGCGGCCCCGGGTGGTGATCGTCGGCAGCGGGTTCGCCGGCTACCACACCGCGAAGTCCCTGGCCCGCCGCACGCGCGGCGAGATCGACATCGTCGTCGTCAGCCCCACCAACTACTTCCTCTACCTGCCGCTGCTCCCCGAGGTCGCGGGCGGCATCCTCGAACCCCGCCGGATCGCGGTCGCGCTCTCCGACACCCTGCCGTCGTGCGTGCGCCACGCCCCGGGCGAGGTCGACGCGATCGACCTCGAGGCCCGCGAGATCGGCTGGCTCGACCCGGAGGGCGTCGCGCACCGCACGGGCTACGACCGGCTGGTGCTCGCCGCGGGCAGCGTGCACAAGGTGATGCCGGTGCCCGGCGTCAGCGAGTACGCGGTCGGCTTCCGGGGCGTCCCGGAGGCGTTCTACCTGCGTGACCACCTCGTGCGGCAGATCGACCTGGCGGCGATGAGCGACGACCCCGCCGAGGTCGCCGCGCGGTGCACCTTCGTCGTGGTGGGCGCCGGGTACACGGGGACCGAGCTCGCCGCGCAGGGTCAGCTGTTCACCCGCGCCCTGGCGCGCAGCCGCGGCCTCGACCCGGACACCATGCGATGGGTGCTCGTGAGCCGCGGCCGCGTCCTCGCCGGGCTCGACGAGCACCTCTCCCGCACCGCCGACGCCGTGCTGCGCCGCCGCGGGGTCGAGGTGCACACGGACACGACGATGGACGAGGCCGCCGAGGACGGCGTGCTGCTGTCGACGGGTGAGCGCATCCCGACCCGCACGCTGCTGTGGTGCGTCGGCGTCCGGGTCGACCCGTTGATCGAGGACCTCCCCATCGAGATCGACGACGGGCGGGTCGTGGTGGAGCCGACGCTGCAGGTGCCGGGCCGCCCCGAGCTCTACGCGTGCGGTGACGCGGCCGCGGTCCCCGACCCGAGCCGCCCCGGGGAGGCCACCCCGATGACCGCGCAGCACGCCGTGCGCCAGGGCACGCTGGCCGGCCGCAACATCGCCGCGTCCCTCGGGTACGGCACGGTGCGGCCCTACCGTCACCGCGACCTGGGCTTCGTCGTCGACCTGGGCGGGCTGCAGGCCGCGGCGGCACCCCTGAACATCCCGCTGACCGGACTGCCCGCGAAGGTGGTGGCCCGCGGCTACCACCTCGCCGCGATGCCCGGCAACCGGCTCCGCACGGCGGTCGACTGGGTCATCGAGGCCGTCCAGCCCCGCCAGAGCGCCCAGCTCGGGCTCGTCCGTTCGCCGGCGATCCCGCTCGACACGGCGTCCCCCGAGGTACCGCAGCACCACCTCGGCTTCCCCCACGCGACCCCCCGGTCGTGACCGGGCCCGGACCGACCCGACCCGTCGTCGGGAAGGGGACGAGAACCGCCCGTAATACGGGCACCAGGGACCCCGGGTCCCGCACTCCGCGAATGATCGCGCACCGTCGATCGACTTCTCCGGCCATTTCCGGGGTGATGGACCCACCGCCGCTTCACCGCTGTGAGCTGGGCGTTCACCCGGTCGTGGCGGAACGGACAAGACCGTCCGCCCGGTTTCGAGAAAGGCGACGATTCGTGATAGGGGCGCCTTGTTGTGGACCTCCGGAGCGATTAACGTGACGCGCGTAGCCGGGCAGCAACGTCTCCCCCCGACGAAATCCGGGTCACCCCCCCCAGACCCGGAGGTGTGCTGCCCGGCTACGAACGTCCCCTCGGATCGTGGCCCGGTCGATCAGCCGCCCGTCGTGGTATCCACGATGATGGATGCCCCGGGCGTCGGCGCCCCGTCGCCGGCCCGGGCAGCCTCCCCGCCAGTCCCCGATCCGACGAGGTGCAGCTCATGGCTCTCATGCGTCGCGTGGCCGCGCTCGGTGCCGCCGTGGCCGCGGCCCGCCAGTACGCCCGCCAGAATCCCGAGAAGGTCAACCGCTACGCCGACCAGGCGGCCGCCTTCATCGACCAGCGCACGAACGGCAAGTTCCGCCGCCAGATCGACGGTGCGCTCCGGCAGGTGCGCAAGGAGACCAGCGTCCCCGGCCGGACGGTCCCCGGGCCGAGCCAGGCCGGCCAGTACGGGCCGCAGCAGTTCCGTCACGACCCCTACCAGAGCGGCACGCAGCGCTACCCGAGCGAGCGCACCGACCGCTGACGCCGCAATTCCCGGCCCGCCGCGTCCGGGCCGGTTAGCGTGCCGGGCATGCAGCCGGCCGACATCGCCCGACTCGTCTCCCCCGGCGACCCGCGGGTCTCCCCCGACGGGCGTCGGGTCGCACTCGTCGTCAGCCGGGTCGACCTCGACGCCGACCGCTACCGCACCTCGCTGTGGATCGCTCCGGTCGACGGCCGGCCCCGGCCGCTGACCACCGGCGACGGCGACGCGAACCCCCGCTGGTCGCCCGACGGCACCCGGATCGCGTTCACGCGCTCCACCCCGGGCCCCGGCGGCCGGCACCAGCTGCTCGTGCTGCCCGTCGACGGCCCCGGCGAGGCCGTGACGCTCGTTGACCGCGGTGCCCCGATCGGCGAGCCCGCGTGGTCGCCCGACGGGTCCGCGATCGCCTTCACCTCCCGGGAGCCGCGGCCGGACGCACCCCCGTTCACCGTCGTCGGGACCCCCGACCGGACGACCGTGCCCCGCCGCATCGACCGGCTGCTGCCGAAGCTCGACGGCGAGGGCTGGATCGTCGACCGGCCGCGCGCGGTGTTCGTGGTCGCGACCGACACGCCCGCGGCCGCGCAGCTCCTCGCGCACCACCGCTACGACATCAGTGGGCCGGCGTGGTCGCCGGACGGCCGCGAGCTCGCCGTGACGACGGTCCGCGACGAGCCCGACGCCGACCTCCGGATGGTCGAGGCGCTGCACGCCGTCGACGTCGCGTCCGGCGAGCTGCGCCCGCTCACGTCGTCGCCCACCCTCTCGGTCACCCGGCCGGCCTGGGCCCCCGACGGCACCTCGATCGCCGTGCTCACCGAGGACGTCGCCCTGATGCCGTCGTTCGGCCGGGTCGCCCTGGTCCCGACGGCGGGCGGGGAGCCGACGGTGCTCACGGCCGGCCTCGACCGCCAGGCCGCCCCGTTCGTCGGCGGCCGGCCGCCGCTGTGGCACGGCACCGACCTCGTCCTCGCCGTCGAGGACCACGGCACGCAGCCGCTCTACCGCGTGCCGGCCGACGGGTCGAGCGAACCCACGGAGCTCCTCGGCGGCCCACGCGTGATCGTCGGGTACGACGCGGCGGGCGGCACGCTCGCCGTCTTGACGACGGGTCCGACCTCCCGCCCGGAGCTCGCCGTCGTCCGCGACGGGAAGGAGACGACGCTGTCGTCGTTCTCCGCGGCCTTCCACCGCGACCTGCCGCTCGACGCCCCCGAGCACCTCCGCGTGCCGTCGTCCGGCGGGGGCGAGATCGACGCGTGGCTGCTCCGGCCCCGCTCCGCCGCGCTGGCCGGCACCGACGGGCGGCTGCCGCTGCTGCTCTCGGTCCACGGCGGGCCGATGACGCAGTACCCGACGGCCTGGTTCGACGAGTTCGCGATGTGGTCGGGCGCGGGCTACGCCGTCCTCTGGTGCAACCCGCACGGATCGACCGGCGACACCGAGGCCGCGCTGCGCTCCATCCGCACGCCGGAGTCGACGGAGGTCCCGGGGACCGGGTGGGGCGGGGTGGACGCCGACGACGTCCTCGCCGCCCTCGACGCCGCCCTCGCCCACGACACGTCGCTGGACCCCGACCGCGTCGGGATCCTCGGCGGCTCCTACGGCGGGTTCATGACGACGTGGCTGGTCGGCCACTGCGACCGCTTCGCGGCCGCGTGCTCGGAGCGGGCGGCGAACAACCTGCTGTCGTTGGAGTGGGGCGGGTCGGACCTCGCCGGGTACTTCCGCTTCGAGATGGGGGTCGACCACCTCGCGCGCGCGGACGTGTACCGCCGCATGTCCCCGACGTCGTACGTCGAGCACATCCACACCCCGCTGCTGATCCTGCACGCCGACGACGACCTGCGGTGCCCGCCGGACCAGGCCGACCAGCTCTATCTGGCGCTGCGGCTGCTCGGGCGCGAGGTCGAGTACTGGCGGTTCCCGGACGAGGGCCACGAGCTCTCACGCAGCGGCTCGCCGCGACGCCGGGTGCAGCGGGCCGAGATCATCCTCGACTTCTTCGCCCGGCACCTGGCGCCGGGCGTGCCGTAGGAGCCGGTCAGGCGATCGCGCGGACCGGCCCGGTCGACTGAAGGGCGGCCAGTTCGAGCGCGACGGCCCGCTGGACGGCGGCCGAGGTCAGCTGCGCGATGTGGCCGCCCTCGACGACGACGTTGTGCGCGTACGGGTCGTGGCTCGACCGCCACGGCACCGCGCCGTCGGTGCGGCTGTAGATGCTGGTGAACGGCACGGCCGCGGGCCACGGCGCGCGGAGCGTGTCGCGGAAGCCCGCGCAGCAGCGGCCGGCCATGCACCCGAGCCCGAACAGGCCGGGGACGCCGGCGGTGCCCGCGGCGGCCATCCCCCACGCCACGAGCGTCATGGACGGTGTGAGGCCCCAGCGGTCGAAGGGCGTGCCGATGGTGATCAGCTGGGCGACCGACTCCGGAGCCGCCGCGCCCACCGCCCGCCCGAACTGGCCCCCGCGGCTGTGCCCGACGAGGCGGACCGGTTCCCCCGCCTCGTCGGCGATCGTGCGGACCCGCCGGGTCAGCGAGTCGACGGTGCGCTGCGCACAGCCCAGGCCGGCGCCGAGCGTGAAGGGGTGGACGTCGTAGCCGAGGCGGGTGAGCCACCGGCCCATCGGCTCGAGGCACGGCCCCGTCTCGCACATGCCGCCGAGCAGGACGACCGGACCGCGCCCGGGGTCCGTGACCTCCTCGGCCGCCCCGACGGAGCGGTGCCGCAGGCCCGTGACCCCGACGGTCGCCCGTCCCACGTTCGCGAGGCCGAAGCCCACCATCGCGTTCCAGCCCGGGGGGCTCCACCGCATGGGACTCTCCGATCCTCGACGATCCGGGATGAGTTACCCGTGGGTCAGATCACGGGAAACCAGGAGAGCGCCTCGGCGACCAGGCCGTGATCACCCACGTCGTCGCCGTGGACGACCGCGTAGCAGGGCCCGACGTCGAGCCAGGTCCGCGCCCGGGCGGCGAGTTCCCCGGTCACGCCGTAGGCCGCGGTCACCTCACGGGCGACCCGCGGGCCCGCCTGCAGGAGCGGCCAGACCAGGTCCTTCGCCGGGTCGCCGGCCCGGGCGTCGCCCCAGTCGATGACCCCGGAGACGCGTCCGTCGTCGATCAGGACGTGGTCCGCTGACAGGTCACCGTGCACCAGGACGGAGGCGGGTGCATCGCGGATGACCGCGAGGCGTTCTCCGAGCCAGTTTCCCGTCGTGGGCGGCAGGCGCGGCACGACCTCGCTCTCGAAACGGTCGACATGCGCGTCGCGCAGGGCCGACGTGCGCTCCGGCGACGGGAGCCCCCGGCGGACCGCCGCCGCGAGGTCGACGGCGTGCAGCGCCACGAGGAACTCCCCCACCGCGGTGCCGAGCCCGGGCCCGTCGTCGGGACCCGCGGGTCGACCGGGGACCAGCCGGTGCCGCACCGTCAGCGGGGACTCCTTCCCGACGACGGGTCGGGGCACCTCCAGCGGGAGCTGCGGCGCGAGCCACGGCAGCAGCGTCGTCTCCGTCCGCAGCCACGGTTCGACGTCCGGGCGCCTCGCCGTGCGCTCCACCCACTCCCCGTCGACCAGCCACGCGTCGCTGTCCCAGCCGGAGCCCAGGTACTGGCGGGTAGTCACGTCCGCTACTGTCGCGCGGTCCCTCCCCCTGTGACGAGCGTCGCGGAGAGCAGTCCGATGAGCACGCAGGACACCGAGGCCGACGAGCAGGACCTCCAGCAGCGGTTGGAGTCCTCGACGGCCGGACGGGCCGCGATCAGCGTCCTGATCGTCGTGCTGCTCGGGATCGTCGCGATCGTCAACATGCCGGACTCCCTCACCAAGAACGCGCTGGTACCCGTGGCGGGCCGGATGGCGAATCTGGTCGGGCTCGACCAGGGATGGGCGGTGTACGCCCCAGCCCCACGGCGGCTGTCGACCTACCTGGAAGCGCGTGTTCTCGACCGGGACGGGACGACCACCGTGCTGCCGGCGCCCATCACGTCGGGCCTCTCGGAGTACTGGGACTACCGCTGGCAGCGCTACGCGGACACGCTGCTCAACGGGCCCGACAACGTCCCCCGCTGGGGGCCGTACGCGCGCTGGATCGCGGACGGGCAGCGGGCCGAGGGACGCCACCCGGTCATCGTCAGCCTGTGGAACATCTCCGCCGAGTCCCAGCCGCCGAGCGACGCGACGCCCCGCACGCCATGGGCGGCGCGGCAGTTCTTCTCGATCGGGGTGGGCTCGTGACCCGTGTGCGCCGGCTCGCTCTCGCGGCCTGGGCCGGGTGGGAGCGCTTCTTCTTCACCCCGACGTCAACCGCGCCACTCGCGGTGTTCCGGATCGCCTTCGGTCTCGTCGTCACGCTCTGGACGGCCACGCAACTGCCCAACCTCTTCACCTTCTACGGGCCGGACGGGGTCCTGCCCCAGCCGCCGGCCATCGGGCCGTGGCAGTGGGGCCTGCTGACCACCTCCAACTCCGTGCTCATGGTGGCGGTCGTCTTCCTGGCCACGCTGGTGGCGGGGATGGCGCTGACCGTCGGTGTCTCGCCCCGGATCGCTGCGCTCGTGGTCCTGATCGGTCTCATCGCCCTCGAGCGGCGCAACCCTTACGTGCTGAACTCCGGCGACATCCTGCTCCGCGTCATGGCGGTGTACCTGGTGTTCGCACCGTCCGGGGAGTCGTTGTCCTGGGACCGCTGGCGTCGGGACCGCGCACGCTTCTGGGAGTTCCCGCGGCGCGCTCCCTGGGCGATGCGCATGCTGCAGGTCCAGGTATCGATCATCTACTTCGCCGCGATCTGGGCGAAACTGCAGGGCGACCAGTGGCGCAACGGCACGGCGGTCTCCTTCGCCCTGCGCATGCTCGACCAGTTGCGGGCTCCGTCGCCCGAACTGATCGCCGGGTCCGGACTGCTCACCGAGTGGCTGACCTTCGGGACGCTGCTCATCGAACTGTCGGTCGGCATCCTCGTGTGGAACCGACGACTCCGGCCGTGGGTGCTCGCGGCCGGCGCGCTGCTCCACCTCGGCATCGAGGTGTTCATCATGGTCGGCTTCTTCAGCATCGGGATGTGGGTCCTCTACCTCGTGTTCCTCTCCCCCGACTGGACCGAGCGGACCGTCCTGCGTCTCCGGGACCGGTGGCGGTCTCGACGGGCGGTGACACCCGAGGCGGCATCCGAGGAGCCGCGTGAGCCAGTTGTGTCCGAACCGTGACGGAACCGCGCGCTAGACACGTCGTTACATGTAACGCCACCGGCATGTACACCGACGAAACGGTGTATCGGCGACGGACAGTTTCTTGATCAATTCGAGGGAAGAGAGGTCGGGATGAGTCCAGGACGGCGTACGACCGTCAAACGCATGGTCGCGGTCGCAGCCGGGATGATGCTCGTGGGCATGGTCTGGCAGGGCGTCGCAACGGCGCAGGTGAACACAGCAGCTCCGCAGCCGCGGCTGTTCCAGGCGGTGTCGGACGTGTCGAGCAGTCTCTCGACCTCGTCCTCCACCTCGAGCTCGACCTCGTCCTCCACTTCGAGCTCGACTTCTTCCTCCACCTCGAGCTCGACGTCCTCGTCGACCAGCAGCTCCGGGACCGCCCTTGGTAGCAACGTGTCGAGCGTGGGCACGGTCCTGGGCGTCTCAAGCGTGCTGAGCACGGTCTCCACCTCGAGCTCGACCGCGTCGACCAGCTCGACGTCGTCGACCAGCGGCGCCAACACCGTGGTCATCTACTCGCCGTACCCGTACCCGGTCTTCGGCGACTACGGCCACCGCTACTATGGCCGCTACTACGACCACGGCTGCGGCTGCGACCGCTACGCAGCGCCGACCTACACCCCGACCTACGTCGCCGCGACCCAGGTCTCGTCCGTGCCCAAGGGCGGCGTCAACACCGGGGACGGCTCGTTCCAGTGAGCTCGGAGACCGAGACCGAGACCCCGCCGACCCGGGAGCCGTCCCGGGTCGACGGCGTCACGGGCAAGATCGGGATCGGTCTGATCGTCGTCGTGGCGCTCATCGGTCTGGTGGTCGCCGGCACGTCCGGCTCCAAGTCCTCGGGCTCCTCCGGGAACTCGGGGGTGCAGCTCCTGGCGGCCTCCACCCCGACGTCGGTGTCCGTGCCGTCGATCGGGGCGGAGTCCTCGCTGATCGAGACCGGGCAGAACCCGGACGGTTCGCTCCAGGTGCCGGCGCTGTCCAACCCGATGCAGGCGAGCTGGTACGACAAGAGCCCGTCGCCAGGCACCATCGGCCCCGCCGTGATCCTCGGACACGTGAACGGTGACGGTAAGGCCGGCATCTTCTACCGGCTCAAGGACGTCAAGGCAGGTGACCAGGTCCTGGTCAAGCGCCAGGACGGGCAGACCGCCGTCTTCACGGTGTCGAACATCGACACCGTGCCGAAGGCGGCCTTCCCCGCCGATCAGGTCTATGCCGACACCCCGGACTCGCAGCTCCGCCTCATCACCTGCGGCGGCGTCTTCGACCCGGCGGCCAAGAGCTACGAGGCCAACGTGATCGTCTACGCGAACCTCACGGACGTTCGTCCCGCCTGATTCAGCGCTCCGATCCGACCGATGCTGCGGCCGCTGCCCCGATGGGCGGCGGCCGCAGCGTGTCGCTACAGGTCCAGCTCGTGGGGTTGTTCGCGTCGAACGACGCGACCACCGCATTCATCAGGTTGGCCGACGCGACCGCCGCCGACCGGAGCGCCGTCTCGTCGCGCACGGCGTCGCGCCGGACCAGCGTTGCAGCGCCCCGCCCATCCGACCAGAGCACGACGTAGTCACGAGCCGTGCGTCGGTCATCCAGCAGACCCGTGGCGTCGGCGATGTCCGTACCTCGAACCAGCCGCATGAACGTCGGTCGGGCGACCTCGAGGACGTGGTCGCGAAGCTGGCCCATGTCCCCGGTGCTCCAGAAGCCGGCGATCGTCGGATCGGTCAGACCGGCCAGGTCCACGAAGCGCAGGCGGCTCGTCAGCGCCACGCCGCCCGCGTCGACGCCGAGGAACGAGCCATCTCGAATACCCAGGGCGTCCGCGTCGGCGTCGACGACGAGACCGTTGGTTCGGGTGACGCCGCAGAGCGACACCGTCGGGTTCGCCCGGAATCCCGACGCCGCCTGTACCCAGGTCACCAGGCTGACGACGACCGCGACCGCGACGCCCGCCACGACCGGTCGTCGCATGCTCGGGCCGAGGCCCTCGAGCACGGGTCCGAGCACGAGAACCGCGACCAGCGCGGCTAGTGGCCACACCGCTGTCGCGAATCTGGCCAGCGCCATCCAATCGCCATGGAGCAGGGCGAAGGCCAGCACGGCGAGTCCGAGTGTCACGAGGAGCGGGAGAATGGCCCGGACGAGCAGCTTCGTGCCCGCTCGACGCCGGACCATGATCACCGCGAGTGCGCCGATCGCCAGCAGCACCGCGGGCCATCCGGCCAGGGCGATCAGATCCGCCGGGCGGGCGAGGTTCAGCGAGGACAGAAAACCCTGCCCCTTGGCCAACGCCGTCGTCGGGACGAGCTCGCCGAAGGTCGCGATCCGCCAGACCTCGTAGACCAGCGCCGGGACGACCCCGACGGCGACGGAGAGCCCGGCTCGTCGCCAACGAGCGGCGCCGGTGGCCAGCACCGCGACGGCAAGCGGGTACGCGGCGAGGTACACCGCGCCGTCCGGGCGGGTGAGCGAGGCCAGGGCCGCAAGTCCGGCGCACTGCAGGGCCACCTGCGTCGACAGCAGGTCCCCGTCGACCGCGGCGGTCGCGAGCCGGGCCCCGAGGAGGACCACCGCGAGCGCGAGCAGCGGGTTCTCCAGCCCGCTTCCGATCCAGACGACGAACGACGGGATCGCCGCGGTGATCGTCCCGGCCACCATCGTGGTCGTCAGCGGATTGGGCGAGACCCTCACCGCCACGCGGTGGAACGCCAGGAACATGCCGGCGCAGCAGAGAACGGCGACGACCTTCGGGAACGCGACGAGGTCGGAGACGCCGAACCAGGAACCGTGGTCGAGCAGTCCGAGCCAGCGCGCGACGACGAAGAGGGCGAGCCACGCCGGATCGGACCAGCCCTCCGAGATCGGTGCGCCCGGCTGGAGCACGGGTCCCAGCCCACTGGAGATGGACCGGGCGTAGGCCATCGTGATCCCGGCGTCGTCGACGATCCACCGCCCGTAGACCCACAGGTGGGCGGCGACGAGGACGGTCGGCACCGCCACTGCGACCGCAGTGTCCGATCTACGTGCAGATCGAGTCGGCGCGGAGTCGGCGGGCGGCGCCTCGGCGGTCGTCGTCACCCGCTGTGCCTACAGGGACGAGGTCGACCGCACCAGTGGTCACCGACGGCCCGCCCTTCCGACGCGACCAGCGGCGGGCCGGACGCGGCGCCCGGGGAGCGGGCACGAGCAGCCCGAGCGCACCCGCCGTCGGGAAGGGAAGATGGTCTTCGTCCGCGGAGAGACCGGCCCGAGGAGCACACCGATGCCCAGCACCCCGACTCCCGTCGGCGTCACCACCGAGGCGCAGGAGGAACTGCGCGGGCGGGTGCGGGAGCTCTGCGCGCGGTTCCCCGACGAGTACTGGCGCGAGCGGGACCGCAACCGCGAGTACCCCGACGCCTTCGTCGACGCGTTGACCGCGGCCGGCTACCTCGCCGTGCTGATCCCCACCGAGTACGGCGGAAGCGGCCTGGGGATCACCGAGGGCTCGATCGTGCTCGAGGAGATCAACCGCTCCGGCGGGCACTCCGCGGGCTGCCACGCCCAGATGTACACGATGGGCGCGCTGCTCAAGCACGGCTCGGAGCAGCAGAAGAAGGCGTACCTGCCCGGGATCGCGGACGGTTCGATTCGGCTGCAGGCGTTCTCGATCACCGAGCCCGAGGCCGGGTCGAACACCACCGACATCCGCACCACGGCGATCCGCGACGGCGACGACTACGTCATCTCCGGGCACAAGAACTGGACGAGCCGCATCGAGCAGTCCGACCTCGCGCTCGTCCTCGCGCGGACCTCGCCGCGGGCCGAGGACCTGAAGGACCGCACGAAGGGCATCAGTCTGTTCCTGGTCGACCTGCGCGACGTGCGTCGCGACGAGCCCGACACGCTCAAGGTCGAGCCGGTGCGCACGATGTTCAATTACGCCACTAACGAGGTGCGCTACAACGACATGCGGGTGCCCGCGAGCGCCCTGATCGGGGAGGAGGGGCAGGGGTTCCGCTACGTGCTCGACGGGTGGAACGCCGAGCGGATCCTGCTCGCGGCCGAGGCGGTCGGCGACGGCTACTGGTTCATCGACCGGGCCACCGCGTACGCGAACGAGCGCCAGGTGTTCGGGAAGCCGATCGGCGCGAACCAGGGCGTGCAGTTCCCGCTCGCACGGGCGTACGCGCAGGTCGGGGCGGCCGACCTCATGCGCTACCGCGCCGCTGCGCTGTTCGACGCCGGTGAGAAGTGCGGCGAGCAGGCGAACCTCGCCAAGTTCCTGGCGAGCGAGGCGAGCTGGCAGGCCGGCAACGCGTGCCTGGACACCCACGGCGGCTACGGCTTCGTCGACACCTGGGACGTGGAACGCAAGTTCCGGGAGACGCGGCTCTACCAGGTGGCGCCGGTGAACAACAACCTCGTGCTCGCCTACGTCGGCCAGCACGTGCTGGGCATGCCGCGCAGCTACTGACTCCGGACCCGCGTCACCGCCGCCGCCCCCGCCACCGCGAGGACGACCAGCGCGCCGAGCACGACGGCGAGCGGGACGTCCCACGCGGGCGGGGCGACGGACTCGTGCACGGCGCCGAGCAGCCACGGCCCGAGCGCTCCGAGCAGGTAGCCGCCGCCCTGGACGAACGCGGCCATGCGGCGGTTCTCGGTGGCGTCGCGGCTCGCGGCGAGGCACGCCGAGAAGATGACGGTGAACCCGCCGCCCTGCGCGGCACCCGCCAGCGAGCACCACAGCGGCCACAGCGCGGGGGCCACCAGCAGCCCGCCGGGCAGCGCCAGGAACCCGGCCGCGACCGGGAGGAAGGCCAGCCGGAGACTCGTCCGCCGCGCGACCAGCGGCGTCACGAGCGCGCCGACCACCGCGAGGATCTGGAACAACGACGAGGCGACGCCGGCGCTCGCCGTGTCGAGGCCCCGCAGGTCCCGCAGGATCTCCGGCAGCCACGCGGTGAGGCCGTAGTAGGAGAACGACTGCCCGGCGAACGCGAGCAGCAGCAGCCACCCCACGGGGCGGCCCCAGGGAGCCCGGGCGGGCGTCGACCCGTCGTCGGGGGTGTCCACCGGGGCTTCCCGACGGCGGGTGGCGAGGCTCCAGACGACAGCCGCCGCGACCGTGAGCACCAGGTAGGCGCAGAGGGCGAGCCGCCAGCCCGTGCCGGCCGCGATCGGGACGGTCAGCGAGAGCGTGATCATCGAGCCGACGTTCATCGTGGCCGTGTAGACGCCGAGCAGGGGCCCGGAGCGGTGCGGGAAGTCGCGACCGATGACCACCGGCACCACGATGTTGCCGACCGTGATGCCGGCGCCGATGAGCGCGGTGCCGACCAGCGCGCCCGCGACCCCGTCGGCGGACCGGAGCACGACCCCGGCCGCGAGGACCGCCAGCCCGACGAGCATCGCCCGCTCGGCCCCGATCCGGCCGATCAGCCACGACGCGGGCGGCGAGGCGAGGGCGAACGCCAGCACGGGCAGGCTCGTCAGCAGCCCGGCGACGCCGGCGGACACGCCGAGGTCGGCGCGGACCGCGTCGACGACCGGGCTCACCGCGACGATCGGGCCGCGCAGGTTGAGCGCGACGAGCACGATCGCCGCCACGAGGAGCGGGGTACCGAGGGTCGCGGCGGAGCGTTGCCGGGCGGCGGTGGTCACGTGTGCCCAGTCTGGATGGTTCGCCCGCGAAAGGACATCGGGTGTGAAGAACGACGCGGGTCGGGCAGCCCGGCCGATGACCGAACGCGACGACGCCCGGGTCCGCAAGGCCCTCCAGGGCAAGGACTTCCCGGCCGACCGGAACGAGCTGGTCGCCTACGCCACGGACCGCGACGTGGACGAGAAGACGCTCACCGCCCTCGCCGCGCTGCCCGACGGCACGTACGGCTCGATGGACGAGGTGCTGGACGCGGTGCCGCACCGGCCGGGGTCGGTCGCCGACCGCTGAGCACCCTGTGGGTGCAAGCAATGCGTCACTGCTTGCACCCAGTGCCAGGAAATTCGGCATCGTCGGCGACGTTGTCGGGGGTCGCTGCTAGACCTGGGCCATGACGACGTGGAGCGAGGTCGAGGCAGCGGCGCCCGAGCTGGCCGCCGCGGTGCGGGCGTGCTTCGACCGGGGCAAGCACAAGACGATGGCGACGCTGCGCGCGGACGGCTCACCGCGGATCAGCGGGATCGAGACCGAGTTCGCCGACGGCGCGCTGACGTTCGGCATGATGCCGGGCTCGGTGAAGCTCGCCGACGTGCGGCGCGACCCGCGGGTGGCGCTGCACTCCCCCTCGGTCGACCCGCCGGACGATCCGTCGGCGTGGGCCGGCGAGGCCAAGGTGTCCGGCCACGCCGTGCCCGGGGCGCCCATCGAGCAGGGGGCCTCGTTCGCGGTCGACGTCGCCGAGGTGGTGCTCACGCACCTGAACGAGGCGGGCGACCGGTTGGTCGTCGAGTCGTGGCGCCCGGGTGGTCAGGTCCGCCGGGTGGAGCGGACCTGACCCGTGCGGCTCACCGCGCGATGAGCTGGCCCAGGCGCTTGGTCAGCTTGACGTTCTCCCGGTAGTCGACGGGCACGACGATCACCGACGGGCGGTCGCGCTGGTCGAACGCCTCCTTGAGCGCCGGGCGCAGCTCGTCAGCGCTCTCCAGCCGCCGCGCGTGGCAGCCGAGGCCCTCGGAGATCTTGACCAGGTCCGGGGAGGGGAAGTCGGTGCCGAAGTGCCGGCCGAACTCGACCTCCTGCTTCCAGGAGATCAGGCCGTAGCCGTTGTCCTCCCACACGAGGTTGACCGGGGCGACGCCGAGGCGCACCGCGGTCGCGAGCTCCGGACCGTTCATGAGGAAGCCGCCGTCACCGGAGATCGCGACCACCCGCAGGTCGGGGTGCACCAGCGACGCCGACACCCCGCCCGGGACGGCGATACCCATCGAGCAGAACCCGTTGGAGATGATGCAGCTGTTGGGCGTGTACGTCGGGTAGTGCCGCGCGATCCACATCTTGTGGGCCCCGACGTCCGAGATCAGGATGTCCTCGTCGTCCATCTCGGCGCGCAGGTCGGCGAGGATGCGCTGCGGCTTCATCGGGAAGTCGCCGGTCTCGGCCTCCGACGACGCGCCGCCCTCGGTGATCTCCTCGGTGAGGTGCGCGCGGGCGCGGGCGTGGGCCTCGATGTCGGGGAAGCGGTGCTCCTCGGTCAGCCCCTCGTTGATCGCCCACAGCGTCGCCGCGATGTCACCGACGATCTCGACGGTCGGGCGGTAGGCGCCGTCGACCTCGGCCGGGTCGAAGTCGATGTGCAGCAGCCGCTTGGTGCGGCCGATGTTCCACCGCGACGGCGGCCACTCGACCATGTCGTAGCCGACGGCGATCACCAGGTCGGCGGCCTCGAAGACCTCGGTGACGTAGTCGCGGGACCCGAGGCCGACGGCGTAGAGGCTGCGCTCGTGGCGGTCGGAGAGCGCTCCCTTCCCCATGAACGTCATGCCGGCGTAGATGCCGGTCTCCTCGACGAACCGCTGCAGCTGGCGGCTCACCCGGGTGCGGACGCACCCCTGCCCGACCAGCAGCACCGGGCGCTCGGCGCGCGCGATGAGGTCGAGGGCGGCCTGGATCGACTTCCCGTCGGGGATCGGACGGCGAACCTTCTCCGGCGGGACGATCGGCGCGCTCTCGACCTCGTGCTTGGCGATGTCCTCGGGCAGCTCGACGTGCGTGGCGCCCGGCTTCTCGGCGACCGCGAGCTTGAACGCCTTGCGGATCACCTCGGGGATCGTCGTCTCGTCCCGCAGCGAGGTGGTCCACTTCGTGATCGGCGTGAACATCTCGACCACGTTCATGGCCTGGTGCGACTCCTTGTGGAGCCGCGTCGTGGCGCCCTGCCCGGTGATCGCGACGACCGGGGAGTTGTCCATGTTTGCGTTCGCGACGCCCGTCACCAGGTTCGACGCACCCGGCCCGAGGGTCGACAGGCACACGCCCGGCTGCCCGGAGAGCCGGCCGTAGACGTCGGCCATGAAGGCCGCGCCCGACTCGTGGTGGGTGGGGACGAAGCGGATGGCGGAGTCGCGCATCGACATGAGGAGGTCGGCGTTCTCCTCGCCGGGCACCCCGAAGATGTACTCGACACCCTCGGCCTCCAGACACCGCACGAACAGATCGCTCGCCCTCACGTCACGCTCCTTCGGTCGTCGACGCCCGGAGCTGTACCCGGTGTCGGGGTTCGCTCACCCACCCCCGTCGTCGCGGACCTCGAACCGGGTCAGGGCCAGGCCCGGCCCACCCGTCCACGGCTCGAATCCGGCCTGGATGTTGGTGAGGAAGTCGGTCGCCTCCACCGAGCCCCGGGCCACGGCGTCCTGCACGAAGTCGGTGAGGGGCAGGTCGTCGGCGCTGTCGACGTAGCCCTGGCGGACGTAGGAGATGACGTTCACCCCGCCGTTCTGCCCCGTCCAGACGTCCCAGGTGGCGCCACCGAGGGTCGCGGTCCCCGACTGCTGCCCGATCGGCTTGATGCCGCCGGTCTCCTTCAGCCAGATCATGAGCTCGACGGCGTCGTTGTGGCCGTTCCTCCTCGGGGTGTGGTCCGCCCAGATGTCGTACGCCAGGTTGGACGTCGTGCCCGCCGGGATCTCGCCCGCGATGCTGGAGCTGATCGGACCGAGATCGCTGATCCGCCGCGGCAGCGTGGTGCCCTCGGTGCACGTGCCCATCCAGCACCCGGACATGATCGACGGGTAGGACGCCGGCGCGTCGTTCTTGTCGTGGACGCCGGAGTCGACGGTGAACCCCCGGGTGGTGGCCGTGATGCACTGTCCGTCCGCCGCGCCCCACTCGTTGTTCTGGACCAGGAACGCGCCGCCGGCGATCTCGGTGGACCCGAACGTGTCGCAGACCTGCTTCCCCCGGACGTTCGCCGTCTCGGCCGGCCGCGAGCTGGTCGGGGCGGCCGCCGGGGCCGCACCCGCCGTCCGCCGGGCGGAGGTCGAGAGGGCGGCGGGTCCGTCGCCACCGGCCCGGCTCGTCGTCCCGGCGGCGCCCGAACCGCCGCCCGAGCTGCCCGGCGCGCCGGCGAGCCCGGAGACGGCGGCGAGGTCGTCCCCGATCTTGAGGTCGTTGAGGAACAGGACGCTGACCTGGCCGATCGACTCGTCCCGGTAGATGCCGGTCTTGAGATAGGCGCTGCCCTTCACGTTCGACTCGGGCGTGCGGTAGCCCGAGAGTGTCTGCTGCCCGTTGCAGTAGGCGTCGATCGTGCCGCCGAAGGTGATGCCGAGCTGGAAGGAGAACGCTCCGGGGCCGACGGGGCAGAAGTCCTTCTGGTTCCCGCCGTTGTTGGCCAGCCGCAGCTGCCCGTTCCCGACCTCGACCGCCAGCGGCGGGCTCCCCGTCCCCGGCTGCTTGAACTGCATGATGAGCTGCCACGTGCCCGTGTCGGTCGGGAAGCCCTGGTCGAAGAACCCGGAGTAGCCGACGAACGCCGTCTCGCCGTCCTGGAACTCGGGGATGTCGGGCTCGGCCTCGGTGCGCTTGCCCCCGCCGGGCATCTCGAACTTCACCGCCTCGCGGCCCGGCACATTCGGCGACGCGGCGTCCGACGGGTCCGTCGCGTTCTGGTTGTTCCACGGCGTCGACTTGAAGCCCGCCAGCCCCTCGGTGAGCGCGAAGTCGGCTCCGGTCGCGCGACCCGGCGTGCCCGCCCCGCCCGACGACGGGTCGTCCCCGACGCCCGTGCCCTCCCCGGGGTTCGCCGTACGCCGGGTCGTGGTGCTCCGCCCCGCGCCGTCGCCCGAGGAGCCGGCGCCCGGGGCACGGGTGGTGGTGGCGACTCGTCGGTCGCTCGCACCGGGTGCCCGCGTGGCGGTGACGCCGCCGGCCCCGCTGCCCGGGGCGCGGGTGGTGGTCACGCCGGTGTCCGCCGAGCCCGGCGCACGGGTCGTCGTCACACCGGGGTCCGCCGAGCCCGGCGCACGGGTCGTCGTCACACGGGGGTCCGCCGAGCCCGGCGCGCGGGTGGCGGTCACGCCGGCGTCGGCGCCGGGTGCACGAGTCGTCACGCCGGTCCCGGTGTCCGGCGTGCGCGTCGCGGTGACATCGCCGGGCACGCGGATGGGAGTCTCCGTGACGCTCGGATCGCCGGGCGCCCCCGTCGCCGTCGTGGCCCCGGACTCCTCCTCGTACTCCGACCCGGGCGCGGGGGTCGCCGAGCCGACCGCCCCACCGGTCCCGGGGGTCGTCGGGACCGACGGCGTGGTGGTCGTGCTCGGCGCCGGGCCGGCGTCGGTCGGCACCGCCGCCACCACCGTGCCGAGCGACGCGGCCGCCCACTGCGGGGCCGAGGTGCCCTGTGCGACGGGGAGTTGCGCGTAGGTGGCGTGGGTCGGCGAGGTCAGGGCCTGCTCGAGCGAGGCGTTGCCGGCGGTCGCCGGGCTGTCGCAGACCGGGTCGCCGGGCGCGCAGATCTGGATGGTCCGGGCGTCGAGGGTGCCGAACCCGACGGCGCGCGGCGGGAGCACGCCCTGCCCGGTGGTGCCCTCGGGGACGGCGCGGGTGGCGGGGCTGCGGGCCGGGTCCCCGAACAGACCGACGGCGCGGACCAGCTCGACGGGGATGCGCGGCTCGAGGCCGGTGCCGATGCGCGACGCCAGGTCCCCCGCGACCTGAGCGCCTGCGGAATAGCCGAACAGCATGATCGAGCCGGTGGGGCAGCCCTCGACGTGATCGCCCACGGCGTCGGACAGCGCGCCGACCGCCGCCGACTCGGCGGCGGCGTACGACCCGCCGGTCACGGGCGGCGGCACCGTGACCACCGAGACCTTCTCCCCGAACCGCTGCGCGAGCGGGTCGGTGACCGCCGTGAGCACGTCGGACCCGCCACCCGCCCCGCCGACCGCGTAGAGCGTCACGGGACGGCAGGAGTCGGGGAGCGCCTGGGACGACGCCAGCGTGGCCACCCCAGTGCCGACGGCGCCGACCAGCACGGCGACCGCCACCAGCGCGGCCGCGACCAGCGAGCCGAGCGGACGCCGCTCGCGGGCCGGCGCGACGACCGGACGCCAGTGGGACACGCGTACGGCGGGGGTCGGCGCGTCCACCCGGACCGGCGTTGGAGCTGCCGGACCCGGGGTGAGCGGACCCGTCGTCGGGAAGGCCTCGACAGGACCGGAGGGGCCCACCGCGAGCCGGGTGACGCCACCGTCGACGAGGTCGACGCGCAGGACGCGACCGCGCCGCACCGCGTGTCGACGCGCGGCCTCGAGCGCCACCGCGCGGGGGTCACCGCCCGTGGGCACGGGCAGGGGCCGCCCGTCGGCGAGCACCACCGCTCCGCCGAGGGTGCGCACCACCTCCAGCCGCACGTCCGCCGCGCCCACCCGAGTCCTCCACCGTCCGCCGTGACCCCGAACCGGATCTCAGGGTCGGCGGCCGACGCGGCGCGTGGGTGCCGTTTGGAGAAAGTCGTGGGGCCGGTTCTGCCAGGGCGGCTCCACGATGTGGCGTTCCTGCCACTAAATGACAGCAACGACGCTTTCCTGCCACTAGGAGCGGAGCGACTCCTTGAGGAACGCCACCTGCAGGCGCAGCAGGTTCTCGGCGACGACCTCCTGCGGCGTCATGTGCGTGACCCCGGAGAGCGGCAGCACCTGGTGCGGGCGCCCGGCGGCGAGCAGCGCCGAGGACAGGCGCAGCGTGTGGGCGGCCACCACGTTGTCGTCGGCGAGGCCGTGGATGAGCAGCAGCGGGCGGTTCGGCGCGGTCGCGGTCGCGGGTCGCTCGCCGTCGGTGATGATCGACGACCGCTCGTAGGCGTCCGGCCGGTCCCGGGGCGTCCCGAGGTAGCGCTCGGTGTAGTGGGTGTCGTAGAGCGCCCAGTCGGTGACGGGCGCCCCGGCGATCGCGGCGTGCACCGCGTCGGGTCGGCGCAGCACCGCGAGCGCGGCGAGGTACCCGCCGAACGACCAGCCCCGGATCGCCACCCGCGTGAGGTCGAGGTCCTCCACCTCACGCGCGGCGCCCTCGAGTGCGGCGAGCTGGTCGTCGAGCACGGGTGCGGCGAGGTCCCCGTCGACCGCCCGCTCGAACGCCGGCCCGCGCCCCGGGGTCCCGCGGCCGTCCGCGACGACGACCGCGAAGCCCCGGTCGGCGAACCACTGGCTCGTCAGGAAGGCACCCCGGGCGTCGAGGACGCGCTGGGCGTGCGGCCCGCCGTACGGGTCGAGCAGCACCGGGAGCTTCTCCGAGCCGGGGATGTGGTGGCGGGGCAGGAGCACGGCGGTCGCGAGCCCCCGCTCCCCCGCCGCGAACAGGTGCACCCGCGGCTCCAGGTTCGGCGACTCCGCGAACGAGCGGATCACCGCCGAGGACCCCGGGCCGCGCACCGTCGTCACCGACCCGTCGTGCTCGAGCGAGGCCTGCGCGACGACGAGCGTCCCGCCTGCGAGCCGACCGGACGCCATGCCGCGCTCGGCGCTGACCACCGAGACACCCGCCTCGCGCGACCACACGGCCAGCACCGTCGAGGTCGGCGTCCCGGTCCGGGAGGCGGTGACCAGCACCGTCGCGCCGTCGACGCCCGCGACACCGCGCACCTGCCACTCCGGCCCGGTGACCGGCTCGCCGTCGACCACCAGCCGCCGCGCGTCGTCCGCGTCCGCGCAGGTGACCAGCGACCCGTCGTCGAGATGGGCGGGGACCCCGGGCACGAGGTCGACCCACGCCGGGTCCGTCTCGGTGACCACCACCTCCGCCGTTCCCGACGACGGGTCCACCCGGCGCAGCGTCACGGCCTTCTGGTCGCGGGTGGAGGTGGTGAGCAGCAGGTCGTGGGCGTCCCACGTGACGTCGGCGAGGTACTCGTCGGGCTGCGGGACGTCGACCCGGGACCCGTCGAGGCCGAGCAGGTGCAGCGTCACCGTCGCGTTCGTCGTCCCGGCGGCCGGGTAGCCGACGACGCCCGGCTCGCGGTCGGGGTTGGCGGGGTCGGCGATGTGCCAGCGGGTGACCGCGCTGTCGTCGACGCGGGCGACCGCGAGCGCGGAGCCGTCGGGCGCCCACCAGTACCCGCGGAAGCGGTTCATCTCCTCCGCGGCCACGAACTCGGCGAGGCCGTAGGTGACGTGCTCGGCCTCGGGCGTCGCGAGGGTCCGCCCAGTGCCGTCGACGAGCACGTGCAGCGCCCCGCCCCGGACGAACGCCACCGCGTCGCCGGCGGGCGATGGACGCGGGTCGACGACCGGGCCCTCGACGGGCAGCGGCTGCGGCGACGCACCGGGGTGCAGCGCGACGGTGAACCCGCGCCCGGAGAGCACGAACGCCGCAAGGTCGACTCCCCGGTCCGTCGCGTAGTCCACGACACCGCCCGACTGTTCGCGCACCCGCTCGCGGCGCGCCTTCTCCTCCGGCGGCAGGTCCTCCTCGCCCGGCACGTCCAGCGCGAGCGGGTCGACGAGCAGGTGCTCCTCGCCGGTCGCGACGTCGAGCACCCACAGGCAGGTCACCGGGTCGTCCCCGCCGCGGCTGCGCAGGAAGACCACGCGCGACCCGTCGGGGGCGATCGTCACGCCGCGCGGGGCGCCGAGGGTGAAGCGCCGGGTCGCGGCCTGGCGGCGGGGGAAGGAATCGGCGGGTGCTGCCACGGCGGGTCATCCTGCCTGGTCGACCTCCGCCAGGAGCGCCTCGATCGCGGTGACGAGCGCGTCCGGGCCGCCGCGGAGCACGTTGTGCGTGGCCGGGAGATCGGTGACGGTCCAGGCGGGATCGGTGCGCAGGCGGTCGGCGACGGCCGGGAACGGCGAGACCGCGGCCCACGCCGGGTCGGCGGCCAGCGCATAGTGCCGGACTCCGCAGTAGGCGCCGGTGAGACGGATCCGTTGCAGCAGCGACGCCACCGGGTGCGGCGTGGTGCGCGGGTCGAACTGGGGCATCGGGTCGACGCCGGTGCCCGACCGGCCCGCCGCCTCGACGTACCAGGCGCGCATCGCGTCGTCGACCGACGTCCAGCACGAGTCGCCGTCCTCCGGCGCGAACCCGTCCACCGACAGCAGCCCGACGACCTTCTCCGGCAGTGCATCCGCCACGCCGGCGACCACCATCCCGCCGTAGCTGTGGCCGACGAGGACGACGGGCCCGTCAAGCGCGGCGACGGTCGCGACGACGTCCGCGACGTGCGCGGCGAGGGTCACGCCCGGCTCCTCGGCCCGCTCGCACAGGCCGGGGAGGGTCAGCGGGAGGGCCGCGCGGCCCCGCGCGCTCAGGGTCTCGACGACGGGTGCGTACCACCAGGCGCCGTGGCAGGCCCCGGGGATGAGGACGACGGTCATGACGACGAGCCTCGGCGCCGGTCGGGCAGAAGTCCAAGACTTGCTCGTGAGCCCGGTCAGAAGCAACGGTGATGGTGTGCAGCTCCATCAGCTCGAATACCTGGTCGCCGTCGCGGACGAGGGCGGCTTCACCCGCGCCGCGGACCGGCTGCGGGTCGCCCAGCCCGGCGTGAGTGCCCAGGTCCGGAAGCTGGAGCGGGAACTGGGCCACGAGCTGCTCGACCGGTCGGGGCACCGCGTCCGACCGACGGCCGTCGGCGTCGAGGTCGTGGCGGCCGCGCGGGCCGCCCTCGACCCCGTCGCCGGAGTGCGGCGCGTCGTGGCCGACCTCGACGGGCTGCTGCGGGGCGAGGCCCGCGTCGGGATGGTGACCAGCGGCCCGTTCCTCGACGTCCCCGGCGTGCTCGCCGACTTCGCCGCCGCCCACCCGCAGGTCCGGTGCTCGCTGGTCGAGGCCGGGTCGACGCGCCTGGTGTCGCTCCTGCGGGAGGGCCGCCTCGACGTCGCCCTGATCGGGGCCGGCGGAGGGGCCGGCGGAGGGGCCGGCGATCGCGTCGCCGACGACCTCGTCGTCGACACGGTCACCGAGGAGACGCTCGTCGTCGCGGTCCCGCCGGGCGACCCCCTCGCGGCGGCCTCGGCGGTGAGCCCGTCCGACCTCGCGGACCGCGACGTGGTCGCCCCGACCGAGGGCAACGCGCTGCGGGAGGCGTTCGACCGGGCGTGCGCGACGGTCGCCGTCCGCGTGACCTGCACGGCCAGCGACCCCACCGTCCTCGCCCGCCTCGCCGCCCGCGGTCTCGGCGTCGCGATCCTCCCCGCCTCGCTGTCGGCGCTGCGCCGCGAGGACCTGGTGGCGGTGCCCCTCGACACGCCCGAGGTCCGCGCCCGCCTGGTGCTCGCCCGATCGCGCGGGGCGACGAGCCCCGCGGCGGCCGCCCTCACCCGGGCGCTGCTCGCCGCGCGCCCGGGACTCCCGCCAGGGCCCCTCGACCCCTGACGGACCCCCGCGCCGAGCGCGACGATGGCCGGGCCGAGTCCCCACGAGGAGCAGGAGCACCATGCCGACGACGCTCACGCCCGACGAGATGAAGGATCGGGTGCGCGCCCACTTCGAGGACTTCGTCAACCGGAGGCGGGCCGCGGTGATCCGTCAGAACATGACGGCCGACTTCCACGACCACGACGGGCCCGGCGGTCTCCCCACCGATGCCGACGGCGACGAGGCCATGATGATCCGGATGTACGAGGCCATGCCCGATCTCACGGTCAGCGTCGAGGACCTGATCGCCGAGGGCGACAAGGTCGTGTGCCGCAACATCTGGCGCTTCACCGACCCGGCCGGCGGGACGCCACGCTCCTTCCAGGGCTTCGTCCTCTGGCGCTTCGAGGGCGACCGGATCGCCGAACGCTGGGCCACCGTGACCCCGCCGCAGGACACGTCCAGCTGGTCACCCGCCCGGCAGGCCTGACGGATCAGGGCTCGAGCAGCTCCAGGTCCTCGAGCAGCGACGGGTGGGCCGGCTCCCAACCGAGCGCCGCGCGGGTGTGGGCGCTGGAGGCGGGCTGGTCCATGGCGAAGATCGGCCCGAACGGACCGAAGTCCTCCGTCGGGACGGCCCGGACCGGCAGCCCGAGGCGGCGCCCGATCACCGCCGCGATGTCGCGGACGGCGTCGCCCTCGTCGGCGACCGCGTGCCACACGGTGCCCGCCGGCGCCTGCTCGAGGGCGAGCCGGAACAGCACGGCCGCGTCGCGCGCGTGCACGGCGGGCCAGCGCTGGTCGCCGTCCCCGGGGTAGCCGGCGACACCGGTGCGGCGGGCCTGGTCGGTCAGCAGCCCCGCGAAGCCGCCCTTCCCCTCGTCGTGCGCCGTGCGCGGGATGCGCACGGCCGAGGTGCGCACGCCCCGGTCGGCCAGCGCCAGCAGCGCGGTCACCGACCGGGCGCGGCCGGCCACCGGACCCTCCATCGGCAACGGGTCGTCCTCGGTGGACGCGCGGCCGGGCACCCACGGCGTGCCCGAGACGACGACCATCGGCCGGCCGCTGGCCACGAGCGCCTGCCCCAGGGCGTCCGTCGCGGCGGCCTCCTCCGCGATGGACCGGTCGAGGGCCGCGGCGTCGGAGGTCTCGCTGCCGTGGTCGAAGGCCAGGGAGATCACGCCGTCGGCCGCGGCCGCGCCCTTGCGCAGCACGTCGAGGTCGGCGAGCCCACCCCGCAGCACGTCCGCGCCCGCCGCCGTGAGGGCCTGCACGGAGCGGTCCGTACGGGCGAGCCCGAGGACGGTGTGGCCGGCGTCGAGCAGCTCGGCGACGACCGCCGAGCCGATGGTCCCGGTGCCGCCGGTGACGAACACGTGCATGTCGAACTCCTCTGTCGATGAGACCGTGTCTCATCACCGTAGCACCGTGACGAGACTCTGTCTCATCGCTACGCTCACCTCGTGGCGCGATGGGAACCGGACGCCCGCATGCGGCTCGTGCGTGCGGCGATCGACCTGTACGCCGAGCAGGGCTACGAGACGACGACGGTGACCCAGGTGGCCGAGCGGGCGGGCCTGACGAAGGCCACGTTCTTCCGCCACTTCCCCGACAAGCGGGAACCGCTCTTCGCCGGCCAGGCCGAGCACGGCGCCCTGCTCGCCGCCGGCGCCGCGCAGGCCGCCGCCGACGCGACGCCGCTCGAGGTGGTGGCGGCCGCCCTCGACCACGCCACGGCCGCCTTCACCCCGGAGCAGCGGGAGTTCGCACCGCGCCTGCGCGACGTCGTCGCGGCCCACGACGAGCTCCGCGAACGCGCCGCCTTCAAGCGCGCACACCTCACCGACGTGCTCACGACGACCCTGCGCGAGCGCGGCGTGGACGAGGCGACGGCGGCGGTCGCCGCCGAGCTCGGCGTCGAGGCGTTCCACCGGGCCTTCGAGCACTGGTCGGACGGCGACGGCGCGTCCTACGGGGAGCTCGCCCGCCACGAGCTGCACGCGCTGCACGCGGCCGCCACGTCGCTGCGCTGATCTCAGAGCGGACGCCACTCCCGCACCACGCACGACCGCTCCTGCCGGCCCGCCACCTCGAGACTCCCCGGCCGGGCCGGGTGCCGCTCGTAGAGCCACACCCGCCAGCCCCGCTCCCGCAGGTCGTCCGCGAGCAGCTCGAGCGCCTCCCGGTCGTCCCCCTCGGCGGTCCGGAGCTCGTTGCGCACCGGCGCGTCGAGCGTCCCGCGGAACAGTCGGGCGTGAAGGTGCCAGCGCGGGCTCATACTGTGCACCATACCTGGTGCACAGGCATTCCGGCGTCATGCACTACAACTGGTGCACGTCACGGTGCTGTGGTGGACCCGAGGGAAGTGCGCGCGCGTCTCGACGCCGCCCTCCGGGAACGCGAGGCCGCCCGCAAGGCCGCCGACGCCGCCGAGGCCGAGTTCCGCGAGGCGATGCGCCAGGCCCTGGCCGCCGGGGTCACCGTCACCGAGGTCGCCGAGCTCACCGGCTACCACCGCAACAGCGTGCGCCGGATCGTCGACAGCACCGACGAACAGGAATGACCCGCCGGTCAGCCGTGGCCCACGGCTGCCACCGGACGTCAGCCGTGTGCCACCGCTGACATCACGGCCGCCTTCACACCGGCACCGACCCGTCGTCGGGAAGGATGCGCACCCGTGACCCGCACGATCGCGCCCCTGGCCACCCTGTTCCGCGCCGTCGCGATCGCCGAGGCGTGCTCGTGGACGGGCCTGCTGATCGGGATGGTGTTCAAGTACCTCGTCGTGTTCGACGACATCGGCGTGAAGATCTTCGGGCCGATCCACGGGGTGCTGTTCATCGGCTACGTCGTGACCACGCTGCTCGCCGCCCGCACGTTCCGCTGGCGGTGGAGCACGACGATCATCGGGCTCCTGGCGAGCATCCCGCCCCTGACGACGCTGTGGTTCGAACGCTCCGCGTATCGGCGGGGCCTCCTCGCGTAGTCCGACCGAGGGACGGTGCGCGGCGGGATCTCGCCGTGTTGAATGTGGAACGTGACGACCGCGCGCCTCCCGGAGCGTCGCCTCGTCCACGTCCTCTTCGTCGACCTCGTCGGCTTCACGAGTCTCGTCGAGGAGCTCGACGCCGAGGACGTCGCACTGCTGCAGGAGCACTACTTCGCGCAGGTCGCGCGGCTGGTGGCCGCGGCGGGCGGGCAGGTCGAGAAGTACATCGGCGACGCCGTGCTGGCCACGTTCGGCCTGCCGGTCCTCGGTCCCGACGACGGGGTGGGGGCGGTCCGCGCCGGTCTCGCGATCATCGACTCGCTCGCCGGCGTCGAGACCGACCTCGGCCTGCCGGCCGGCACGCTCGCCGCGCGGGTGGGGGTGCACACCGGCGAGGTGGTGGTCACCTGGGCGGCGGACGGGTCCTGGCGGCTCTCCGGCGACGTCGTCAACACCGCCGCCCGGCTGCAGGCGGCGGCGGAGCCGGGCACCGTCGTCGTCGGGCCGGAGACCGCGCTCGCGGTCGGGACGGTCGTGGCGCTCGACCCGCTGGGTGAGGTCGCGCTGAAGGGCAAGGCCGAGCGGGTGGCCGCCTACCGGGTGGCCGGCCGGCGGGTCGTGGCCCCGCGCGACCGGGACCGGCTCCGCGGCCGCGACGCCGACCTCGCCCGGCTGCGGGCCGCCCACCGCGCCGCCCGGGGCGCGGAACGGCTGACCGTGCTCGCCCCGCCCGGCGTGGGGCGCACCCGGCTCGTCGAGGAGTTCCGCGACCGGACGGACGGCCCGGTGTGGCTCGTGCGCGTGGGGCGCGACGAGCCGGTGTACGCCCCGGTCGCGGCGCTGTTGCGCGCCGCGAAGGTGGTCGGGGCGGACCTCGCCGACCGCCTCGCACGCCACGGCCACACCGGCCCCCGCGCCGCGGTGTCCGCCCGGCACACGGCGGCCCTGCTCGCCGGGGAGCCGCTCGACGGGGACCCTCGGGAGCTGTGGGCCTCGTGGACGGCCGTCCTCGACGCGCACGGCGACCCCGGCGGCCCGACCCCGGTGTGGGTGCTCGACGACGTCCACCTCGCCGGCCCCGACCTGCACGCCTTCCTCGACCACGCCACGGCCGCCCCCCACCGCGCGACCCGGCTCGTCGTCACCACCGCCCGCCCCGGCAGCGAGGTCCCCGCCGGTGAGGTGCTGGTGCTCGACCCGCTGCCGGACGAGGAGATCACCGCGCTGGTCGCCGACCGCGCCCCCGACCTCGCCGCGCCCGTCGTCGAGCAGGTGCGGCGCGCGGCCGGCGGCAACCCGTTGTTCGTCGTGGAACTGCTGCGCGCCTGGGAGCAGACCGGGGTGTCGGGCGAGGCGGTGGTGCCGAGCACGGTCCGGGCGATCTACCTCGGCCAGCTCGACGCCCTGCCGTCGCCGTCACGGACGCTGCTCGGGCAGGGCTCGGTCGCGGGGCGCACGCTGCCCGCCTCCGCCCTGCCCGACCTCGGCGTGACCGAGCCCGACGTCCCGCTCGCCGAACTGACCGGGACCGGGCTGCTGACCGGCCCCCACGCGGGCGTCATGGACCCGTCGTCGTACACCTACCGGCACCGCCTGCTGCGGGACACGGCCTACGCGACGCTGCCCCGCGCGCGCCGCGCCGAGCTGCACGAGCGGTTCGCGCGCTGGCTGGACCGCCGCGGGGGCCGCGTCGAGCTCGTCGGCCGCCACCTGGCCGACGCCTACGCCGAGGCGCCCGCGCTCGGGAGCCGGCTGGACCGGTTCGCGCTCGCTGGTCGTGCCGCCACGGCGCTGACGGCGGCCGGCGAGGCCGCGCTGGCGACCGAGCCGCTGCACGCGGCGCAGCTGTTCGCCCGGGCGTACGACCTGGGCACGGCCGCCGACCCCCGCCCGTCGGAGGAGCAGGCCCGACGCCGGCTGCATCGGGCGGAGGCGCTGCGCCGCGGCGGTCGGCTGCCCGAGGCGATGACGGCCTTCGCCACCGTCACCGCGACCGCGGCGCCGGGCACGCACGCCACCCGGGCGGCCGCCGCGCTCGGCTACGAGGACGCGCTCTTCGACAGCCGCCTCCCCCGCGCCGCGTGGGGCGCCCGGGCGTTCGACCTGCTCGAGGAGGCCCTCGCCCTCACCCCGAGCGGCGAGGCGGGGCTGCGGGCCCGGCTGCTCGCCGCGTCCGCCCGTGCCCACGGCTACGGCGGCGACGTCCCGACGGCGGGTGCCCTCGGCGACGAGGCCGTCGCGCTCGCCCGCCGCGCCGACGACCCGGGCGCCCTCGCCTACGCCCTCCTCGCCCGGCGACCCACCCTCGCCGCCCCGGCCGCCCTGCAGGCCCGGCTGGCCTCCGACTCCGAGCTGCTCCGGGCCGCCCGCGCGGCCGGCGACGGCGAGCGCGAGTTCGAGGCGCTGCGCCTGCGCATGGTGGACCTGCTCGAACTCGGCGCGACGACGGAGGCGGTCGAGCTGGTCGAGGAGGCGTCCGCGCTCGCGGTACGGCTCGGGCGCCCGCTGTACCTCTGGTACCCCGCGATGTGGCGGGCGACGATGCTGCTCCACCACGGCGGGCTCGACGCCGCGGCCGAGGCGGTGGAGCACTTCCGCGTCGAGGGCGAGCGCTGGCACTACGGCGACGCCGGCCAGGTCCACTCCGTCCAGCTCCTGACCCTGCACACCGCTCTCGGCACCCCGGAACTGGCGCTGCCGACGCTGCGCCGCGTCGCGGAGGTCGTCGGCGGGCGGACCTGGGCGCACGTGGCGGTCGCGGCCGCCCGCGCCGGCCGGGACGACGAGGCCGCGACCCTGCTGCGGTACCTGGCGGCGGACGACTTCACGGTCGCGGGGGACGACGGCGCCAGCGCCTTCGTGCTGGCGGAGTGCGCCGAGGTCGCCGCGCGGCTCGGGGACGCCGCCGCGGGCGCGACGCTGGTCCGGCGGCTCGCGCCGTGGGCCGGGCTGGTCGTGGTCGTCGGGTCGGGGGCGCTGTGTCTGGGCGCGGTCGACCACTTCCGCGGCCTCGCCGCCCGGGCCGCGGGGCACGACGCCGAGCCGCTGTTCCGCGCCGCCGTCGCCCTCGACGAGTCCTCCGGCGCCGTGCGCGCCGCGGACGCGACCCGCACCGAGCTCCGTCAGGAAGGACGTCCCGCATGCTGACCGCCGTGCAGGCCCGCGAGGCCGTCGCCCGCTGCTGGGGTGCCGTGCTCGACGCCCTTCCCGACGACGCGTGGGAGCGGCCGACGCGGTGCGCCGGGTGGACGCTGCTGGACCTCGCCCGGCACGGGGCGTGGGGCACGTCCATGGAGGCGGACGCGCTGCGGCGCTCACGGCTCGGGGAGCCGGGCAGCGGGCTCGGGGTCGAGCCGTCCGGTGACCGCGACGAGGTGCTGCCCGCACTGCGGTCCTCGGTCGCGGCGCTGGTGTCGGAGCTGGACCGGGCGGCCGAGCTCGGGGACACCGTGACGATCCCGTTCGGGGCGATCCCGGCGCCGTTCGCGCTCCAGGTCTTCACGATGGAGGCCGGGGTGCACGCCGACGACGCGCTCAGCGCCCTCGGGACCGACGAGCCGTTCGGGGCCGACGTCGTGACCGCGACCGCCGTGGTGCTCTCGGCGGTGCTCCCGGCCCTGGCCGCGTCGGTCCCCGCGACGGGCACCGTGGTGGGGCTGACCGGGCCGACCGTGGACCTGCGGTTCGGGGTCGCCGACGGGGCGTGGCAGGCCGTGGACCTGCCGCCGACGGTGTCCGTGCGGGGGACGTCGGACACCGCGGTGCTCCGCTTCGCCCTCGGCCGGACGGGCGCGGACGACCCGGCGGTCACGGTCGACGACGGCGCCCGGGCGTTCAAGACGTGGTTCCCGGGGCCGTGAGGTGCGCTCCGCGCCCGTGAGTACTAATCCGTGCTGGAGCCCGGAAAAGTACTCACGAGGCTCCGCCACCAGCTGCGGTGGGCGAGCATGACCGCGCCCGGGCGCATGCGGCCGAACTCCCGCTGGATCGCGGCGATGCGGTCGAGGACCGGGCCGCGGGCGCCCGTGACGGTGGACGTGACGTAGGGCCGGGTGGTGGCGAGGTGGCCGACTCCGGTGCGGGCGAGCGCGGCCTCGACGAAGGCGGTCGACGGGCAGGAAGTGCCGGGCACGACCACCTCGACCGTCGCGACGCCGTCGCACCGGGCGGTGAGGTGCGCGGGCACGTCGGCGGCGGCGGGCACGGTGAGCGCGACCGGTCCACGGGCCAGGCGCTCGTCGAGGGCGGCGAGGAACTCCTCGGGGGACGGGTGCAGCGCCTCGGCGTCGACGAGGTCCATCACGCGGGCGCGGGTCGTGAGCAGGGCCGGGCGCCAGGAGGCGGGCCGCCCGAGGCCGCGGCGCACGGCGGCGACCACCTCGGCGTCGGGGTGGAAGGTCAGCGCGTAGCCGGCGCCGGACCCGTGGAAGACGGGCGTGCCGAAGGCGACCGCCGTCGCGGCGACGGACCGGTCGCCCGCGTCGCCCAGCGACAGGCGGTGCGTGGACCAGTCGGTGCGCCAGAACCGGTCGAGCTCGGCCCGCTCGTCGGCCGCCAGCCGCCGACCGAACACGGCCTCGGCGAGCGCGTGGGCGTCCATCGGCTGCTCCTGCGGGGCGCGGGGGACGGTGCGGGTCCGGCGGGGGGTCGTCATGAGGCCGGTGGCGGAGTAGATCGGGTCCGTGCTGACGGGCATCGCCGGGGCCTCCTGGGACGGTTCGGTCGTGCTGGAGAGAACCCTGCCCGGCCCGCGGTGGGCCGTCCGTCCACACCGTGACGGTCGTTGTGTCAGGGATCCGACACAGCGCTCCGGCGACGATGTGGCCTTCCTGCCACTGGATGACAGCAACGACGCACTGCTTGCACCGGGAACCGTCAGGAACCCGCACGCTCCAGCCCCGCCGGGTCGAGCACCGCCACGCGGCCGCGGCGCAGTTCCAGCAGCCCCTCGGCAGCGACGGTGCGCAGCACCTTGTTCACCGTCGCCCGGCTCGCGCCCGCCAACGACGCGAGCTCCTCCTGGGTGAGCGGGATGAGCGTGGGCGTCGACGCGCCCCGGTACTGGCGCTCGAGGTCGGCGAGGCGGCGCAGCACCCGGGTCTCTACCGGCAGGTGCAGGGCCTCCACGAGCAGGCCGGACAGCCGGCGCACCTGCCCGGCGAGGGTCTGCAGGACGAACGCGTCGGCCCCGGCGTTGGTGCGGCGCAGCCGGTGGAAGGTCTCGGCCCCGAACGACCAGGCCTCGGTCGCCTCCAACGCCACCACCGACGCCGACCGGCGGGCCCCGGAGTCGATCAGGGCCAGCTCGCCGACCGTCTCACCCGGCCCGACCACCGCGAACGTCACCGTGTCGCCCATCGGCGTCGACGCGCGCACCGCCACCCGACCCGAGTCGAGCAGTAGGAACGTGTCGGCCGGGTCGCCCTCGTGGAAGACGACCTCGCGCGGCGAGAACCGGCGGCGCCGACCGCTGGCGAGCACCTGGCGACGGTCCTCGGCCGACATGTCCGCGAGCAGCTCCACGGGGCGGGACCCTAACCGTGGCGGGCGGAGCGACGGGTCGGGGCCGCGGGGAGGAGGGATAGGCTCGATCACCGTGAGCAGTACAGGAGACGGAGCGCAGGCGACCTCGCAGAAGACCTCCCTGACCGGCATCAAGCCGACCGGGGAGCCCCACCTCGGCAACCTCGTCGGCGCGATCGAGCCGGCGATCGAGATGGCCGCGGGGGACTACGAGTCGCTGTACTTCATCGCCGACTACCACGCGCTGACCACGGCCCGGGATCCCGAGCTGCTCGCGCAGTGGACCCGCTCGGTCGCCGCCACCTGGCTCGCCGCCGGCCTCGACCCGAAGCGCACCGTGTTCTACCGCCAGTCCGACGTGCCGGAGACGTTCGAGCTCTCCTGGATCTTCTCCTGCATCACGGGCAAGGGGCTGATGAACCGGGCGCACGCCTACAAGGCGGCACGCGACGCGAACGTCGCCGCGGGCGAGGACCCCGACGCCGGGATCAACATGGGGCTCTACAACTACCCGATCCTCATGGCCGTCGACATTCTGATCATGGAGGCGGACCTGGTGCCGGTCGGGCGCGACCAGCAGCAGCACGTCGAGATCGCCGCCGACATCGCGGGCAGCTACAACCACCTCTACGGCCACCGCGGCTACCGCTTCCCGATCCCCGCGGCCGTCATCCCGCCCGAGACGACGGGCCACACGCTGCCCGGGCTCGACGGGCGCAAGATGTCGAAGTCCTACGACAACTACATCCCGCTGTTCCTGCCGGCGTCGAAGCTGCGCAAGCTCGTGCGGCGGATCCCGACCGACTCGACGCCCGTCGAGGACCCGAAGGACCCGGACGCGTCGTCGGTCTTCCAGATCCTCGCGCAGTTCGCCCCGGACGACGCCGTCGCCGAGACCCGCGCGCGGCTGGAGGCGGGCGGTGTCGGGTGGGGCGAGCTGAAGAACCAGCTGGCCGACGTGCTCGAGGAGCGCCTCGCCCCGATGCGGGAGCGCTACGAGGAGCTGATGGAGCCGGGGAGCGAGCTCGACGACGCCCTCGCCGCGGGCGGCGAGATCGCCCGCGAGCGGGCGGGCCGGGTGCTGCGCTCGGTGCGCCACGCCATCGGGATCCGCTGACCCCTTCCCGACGACGGGGCGGGTCGGCCCGGGCGCGCCCGCAACGGCGGATCCCTGCCACCTGACGTCGGCAGGGCGCCGCTCGCACGGGCGCACCGACCGTCAGCGGACGGACGGCACCTCGTTCATGCCCGAGTCGACGTCGCGGGGCCGGCGCGGCGCCGGCACGTCGTCGATCAGGGCGGCGGGGGTGTCCGGCACCCGCGGGATCTCCGCGAGCCACATGGCCATCGCGCCCCGCAGGTCACGCTCGCGGCCCTGCTCGGCGAGCTCCCCGTCGACCGCGGCCCCGCGACGCAGCAGCGCGCCCAGCCCGAGGGCCGCCAGGACCGAGACGGCGCACCACACCCCGACGAGAACGGCGACCCAGCTCAGGACCGTCATCTCCACCTCCCGTGTGCTGCCGTCGATACCCGACCGTCGCGGAGGGTGACCGACCGCTCGCTCCAGCCGCCCGTCCGCGCACGGTGACTATGGCAGTACAACCGGTGAGCACGGGCGCAATCCACTCGAACGGACGCACAACCTGAGACCGCTGAGCGCGTCGTAGCGACCGCTGGGCCCCGTTCAGACCTGCTCAGAAGGCCGTATGCCGAGCCGATACCTCCCCGGACGGCTCAAGCGGACCCGTCGTCGGGGCCCTTGACCAGCGCCTCGCCGATCGGCGTGCGACCGATCCGGCCTCGTCGGGGCTCCCGTAGGGGTGACGGGGCCCCAGGAAGAAGCGCAGCCCGTCCTTCGGCCGGCGGGGGATGACGTGCAGGTGCAGGTGCGGCACCGACTGGCTCACCACGTTGTTGATCAGCACGAGCGAGCCCGGCGCGTCCATCGTCGACTCCACCGCGCGCTCGAGCCGTTGCGCGAGGGCGAAGAAGCCCGGCACCGCGTCGGCCGGGAGCTCGGCGAGGGTCGTCACGTGCCGCGTCGGCACGAGGAGCACGTGCCCGGGGAAGATCGGCTTCACGTCGAGGAAGGCGACGGTGTCGTCGTCGCGGTGGACCTCGTGGGCGGGAGCGTCGCCGGACACGATCGCGCAGAAGGCACACGGTTTCGGCACGCGTCCAGGATGGTCATGGGCCCCGGGCGCGTTGCACCGGGTATGCGTGCCTCTCCCCCGACCCTGCTCGTCATCGGTCACGACGCGTCCCCCGAGACGGTGCTGGTGCAGTCCGGCACGCTCGCCGGGTGGGCCCGCGCCCACGGCCTCACCGTGGTCCCCGCAGTGGCGGGCACCGAGCTGCCGGACCCGTCGGAGGTCGACGCGGTCGCGGTGCTCGGCTCGGTGCAGGGGGCCTGGGACGACTCGGTGCCCTGGCTGGCCTCCGAGATCGCCTACCTGCAGCGCGCGATGGCGGCCGACGTGCCGGTGCTCGGTATCTGCTTCGGGGGGCAGCTCCTCGCCCGCGTCCTCGGCGGCAGCGCCAATCCGGCCGACGGGCGGCACGAGAACGGCTTCCGCACCATCACGACGTTCTGCGACGCCATCGACGACGGGCCGTGGATGGAGTTCCACTTCGACTCCTTCACCGCCCCGCCCACCGCCGAGGTGCTCGCCCGCTCCGAGCGGTGCGACCAGGCGTTCCGCCTCGACCGCCACCTCGGCGTGCAGTTCCACCCCGAGATCACCCCGGACGAGTTCGAGATCTGGGCCGGCCGCTGGACCGGCACGCCGCTCGAGGACCGCTTCGACGAGCTCGGGATCACGACGGCGGGGCTGCGCGCGGAGGTCGCGGAGCGCGCGGAGTCCTCGCGGGTGCGATCGTGGCGGCTGTTCGACGACTTCGGGGTGCGGGCCGGGCTCGTCCCCGGGCCCGACTCCGGGCTCGACTCCGGGCTCGACTCCGGGTTCCCGACGACGGCGGAGGTGCGGGCATGAGCGTTCGTCTCGGTATCGGGTCGGCCGTGACCGACGACGAACCGGCCATGGCCACCCGCGACCTCGTCGACGGCTGCGAGCGTCGCGGGATCGACTCCGTGTGGTTCCCCGACCGCATCGCCGCCCCCGCGATCGAGCCCCTCACGGCCCTGGCGTGGGCGGCGGGGCGGACCGAGCACCTCAAGCTCGGCACCGGCGTCGTCGTGCTCCCGGGGCGGAACCCCGCCGTCGTCGCCCACCAGCTCGCCTCGCTCGCCGCCCTCGCACCGCGGCGCATCCTCCCGGTGTTCGGGCTGCAGCCCGCGACGCCGGCCGAGCGGACGATGTACCCGGTGGCCGGCCGGCGGGCCGACGTCTTCGAGGAGGCGCTCGTCGTCGTGCGGCGTCTGCTCTCCGAGCCCGTCGTCACCCACCACGGCCGGTTCTTCCACCTCGACGAGGCCGTCGTCGAGCCCCGTCCCGCGAAGCCGCTCGACCTGTGGCTCGGCGGACTCGTCCCCGACGCGCTGCGCCGGGTGGGACGCCTCGGGGACGGCTGGCTCGCGTCGTTCGTGACCCCCGACGAGGCCGCGGCCGCCCGCCGCGCCATCGCCGAGGCCGCCGACGCGGCCGGCCGCGCCGTGGAGGACGACCACTACGGCACCAACCTGCTCGTCCTGCCCGAGGGGGCGACGGACGACGAGCTCGCTCACGCCCGCGCCGCGACCGCCCGTCGGCGGCTCGACACCGAGGACCCCGGGAAGCTGATCGCCGCCGACTGGAACGAGGCGAGGCGGCTGGTCGGCGAGTTCGTCGACGCCGGGATCACCAAGTTCGTCGTGCGCCCGGCGACCGCACCGCGGACCTGGGACGACTTCCTCGACGGGTTCGCCGCGGAGCTCGTCCCGCTCCAGACCTGAGCCGCACAGACCCTGCACAGGTCGGACATACGCCCTGATCAACCCGCGGCCGCAGGCTCGTCGTCATGAGCCTGCTCGCCGCTGACCGGAACGAACGACGCGTTCGTGCAGCGGGAGGCGACGACCGCGCCGTCCGCGCCGCCGGGGGTCGCTGGTACCCGGCGCTCCTCGCGGCCCTGCTCGTGGGCACGGCGGCGCTGTACCTGGTCGGACTGTCGGCCAGCGGGTGGGGCAACGCCTTCTACGCGGCGGCCGCGCAGGCGGGCGGGCAGTCGTGGAAGGCCTGGTTCTTCGGCGCCTCGGACGCCCCTGCGTCGATCATGGTGGACAAGCCGCCCGCCTCGCTGTGGGTGCTGGGGCTGTCGGTGCGGCTGTTCGGGCTGTCGTCGTGGTCGGTGCTCGTGCCGCAGGCGCTCATGGGGGTCGCCGCGGTCGGGCTCCTGACGGCGGGCGTGCGCCGCTGGTCGGGTCCGGTGGCCGGGCTGCTCGCGGGGCTGGCGTTCGCACTGACTCCGGTCGCGGTGCTGATGTTCCGCTTCGACAACCCCGACGCCCTGCTCTGCCTGCTCCTCGTGGCCGCCACCTACGCGACGGTGCGGTCGGTCGACGCGGCCACGCTGCGCGCGTCGACGTGGTGGCTGGTGCTGGCGGCGGCCTGCGTGGGAACGGGGTTCCTGACGAAGTCGCTGCAGGCCTTCCTCGTCCTGCCCGCCCTCGCGGCCGTCCACCTGGTGGCCGGTCCGGGCACCTGGCGTCGTCGGCTGGTGGCGCTCCTCCCCGCGACCGGAGCGCTGCTGCTCGCCGCCGGTTGGTGGGTCGCGGTGGTCGAACTGTGGCCCGTGTCGTCCCGGCCCTACGTCGGCGGCTCGCAGGACGACAGCGTGCTGTCGCTCGCCTTCGGCTACAACGGGGTCGGGCGCCTCACCGGCGACGAGACCGGACAGCTCGGCGGGGGCGGCGGGTTCGGCGGCGGCGGGATGGGCGGCGGCCGCGGCATGGGCGGGGCCACCTCGACCGACTCCTGGTCGGCGCTGTTCACCGGCTCGATGGCGAACCAGGTGTCCTGGCTGCTGCCGCTCGCGCTGATCCTGGGCGTCGCGCTGCTCGTGTGGATCGGGCGCGCGGCGCGCACCGACCGCCGTCGGGCCGCGGTCCTCCTCTGGGGCGGGTCGCTGCTGGTCACGGGCGGGGTCTTCAGCCTCGCGGCCGGCATCATCCACCCCTACTACGCGGTGGCGCTGGCCCCGTGGATCGCGGCGGTCGCGGCCGTCGGCGTGGTCGAGGCGTGGCGTGCCCGGGCGCGGTGGACGCTCGCCGCGGCGGTCGCGGTCACCACCGTCTGGTGCTGGTACCTCCTCGACGAGACCCCGACCTTCCTGCCGTGGCTGCGCGTGGTCGTGCTCGTGGCCGGGGCGGTCGCGGTCCTCGGCGTCCTGCTCGCGGGGCGTGCGGGCCGCCGCGGCCTCACGCTCGGCGTCCTCACCGCCGCTCTCGTCGCGGGGCTCGGCGCGCCCGCCGCGTACGCCGGCGTCACGGCCGCCACCGCGCACACCGAGATCATCCCGACGGCGGGTCCCTCGTCCGGCTTCGGCGGTTTCGGCGGACGGGGTGGTCCGGGTGGGCCCGGCGGCACGGGTGGGCCCGGCGGCCCCGGTCGGGGCGCTCTCGGTCGCCCTCCCGGTGGCGGCAACGACCCGTCGCTGTCACGTGGGAGGGGCGGCCCCGCCGGGACCGGGCGCGGCGGTCCCGGCGGCGCCATGCAGCTGCTGCGGGCGTCGGACCCGTCGGCGCAGCTGACGTCGTTCCTGCAGGCGGGGGCGGGCGGCTACACCTGGGTGGCGGCGACGGTCGGGTCCATGCCCGCGGCCGGCTACCAGCTCGCGAGCGGTGACCCGGTGATGCCGCTCGGCGGCTTCAACGGCACCGACCCCTCCCCCACCCTGGCCGCCTTCCAGCAGCTCGTCGCCGCCGGGAAGGTGCACTACTTCCTCGGCGAGGGCCTCTCCTCGGTGCCCGACACCGGCGGCTCCGACGCGACCGTGCAGATCACGCGCTGGGTGAAGCAGCACTACAGGGCGACGACCGTCGGCGGGACCACCGTGTACGACCTGACGACACCTGCCGTCGGGACGTGATCACCGGACCCGCAGCGGGCTCCGTGGGCCCGCCGGACCCCGCCAGGGGGCCGTTGATCACCGCTCGCGGCCTCAGCGGGAGCCGAGGACCCGGGTCAGCGTGATCTCGAGGACCACGCGGAGCGGGTTCTCGCGCGGGGTGCGGTAACGGGCGGCGTAGCGGGCCTCGGCGTCGGCGACGGACGCCGGGTCGTCCCGGACGACGGCGAGGCCCTCGAGCGTCGACCACCGGCCGCGGTCGACCTGGCTCACCGCCACCGGGGCGCCGGCCTCGCCTCCGAGGCGCACGTGCGCGGCCTTCCGGCTGGGGCCGGAGGTGATGATGCGGGCGGTCGCGGTGTCGAGGTCGAGCGTGCACCCCACCGGCACGACGTGGGGGCTGCCGTCGCGGCGCAACGTCGTCAGGGTGCAGAGGTGGTACTCCCGCCAGAACTCCGCGAACTCCTCGCCGCGAGCGTGCAGGTCGGCCGGGGTGACGGTCATACGATGATCATCCCCGCCCGCCGAACCAGTCCATCGCCTGGTGGACGACGGGCAGCAGCACGCTGCGCGGGGTGAGCCGCCCGGAGAGCGCGCTCAGCTGGTTGACCAGCCCGGGGACGACGCTGCGGTGCCCGGCCACCATCGCCGCGACCCCGGCCTCCGCGACGTCCGCGGCCTCGCCGACGGTGAACCCCGGTGCGCGATCGAAGGCCTCGGTACCGGCGGCGTCGGCGAACCCGGTGCGCGTCAGGCCCGGGCTCAGGGTGGTCAGCGTGACCCCGGTGCCCGCGAGCTCGGTGTGGACCGCCTCGGAGAACGACTGCACGAACGCCTTGCTCGCCGCGTAGCTGGCGACGCCGGGCAGCGGCTGGAACGCGGTGATCGACGAGACGTTGAGGATCGCGCCGGGCCGGCCGGTCCCGCGGGTGCGGCGGACGAACGCGTCGACGGCGGCGACGGACAGGTCGTGGAGCGCGAGGACGTTGACCCGGATGAGGCCGTCGAGCGCGTCCGGCTCGACGTCGACGACCCGCCCCGTCACCCCGAACCCGGCGGCGTTGACGAGGCCGACGACGCGGTCGTCGCGCCGGATCAGGTCGCGGACGCCGGCGCGGGCGGTGTCGTCACCGAGGTCGGCGGTGTGGACCTCGCTCGGCAGACCGCTCTTCTCCCGGAGTTCCGCCGCGAGTTCGGTCAGGGCGTCCTCACGGCGGGCCACCAGGATCGTGGGGTAGCCCCGCGCTGCGAGGGCGCGCGCCGTCTCGGCGCCGATCCCGGACGAGGCGCCGGTGACGAGGACGTGGGTGTCGGGACCGGGAGGCGGCAGTGGCATCCCGGCCCTGTACCCGATCACCGTCGCCGGTCACCACGGCCAGAGTCGCGACCACCAGCTCTCCGTGCCGGACGTGTCGGTGACCGCGCTCGACGTCTCGTACTCGAAGCTCTGGCCGTCGGACGACCGGGCGGAGTACACCGTCTTCTCCTCCCCGCTCGACGAGGTGACGCTGCGCCTGGTCACGCTGTTGCCGTCGCCGTCGGACGTGGTCGTCTCCTTCACCGTCGAGCCGTCGGAGCCCTTCGAGGTGCTCGACCTGACCGACGAGCTCGACGACCGCGACGTGGGCTTCGAGGTGGACGGCTTCGACGACGACGGCTTCGACGACGACGCTTTCGACGACGGTGCTCTCGACGACGGTGCCTTCGTGGTCGTCGCGTCCCCGTCGTCGGTAGACTCGCGGGTGGTGGTGACCTCGACGCTCGTCGCGTCCGCCGACCGCGTCGTGGTCTGCACGGTGCGCGACCGGCTGGTCGGGTCGGTCTGCGTGGAGCGCGTGGTCACCGCGCCGGTGCCCGGGTCGACGCTGCGGCTCCGCGTGGTGGTCACGCCCGTCGTCGGGTCGGTCGCCGTGGTCTCCGGCTCGTCGGCGGCCGACGGCGTGGTCGTCGGCCCGGTGCCCGGGACCTGGCGCCGCGTGGCCGTCGGTTCGTCGTTCGCGGTGGTCCTGCTGCCGGGGGCGCGGGTGGCGCTCGGCGCGGTCCCGGTGGTGTCGGTGCCCGCTCGGGTGCCGGGACCCGTCGTCGTGGTGACGGCGTCCGACGATCCGGGCGGCGCGTCGGTGGCCGCCGAGCCGAGGGTGGGGACGGGCCAGCCGTCGGGCAGCGCTCCGCCCGCCACGGTGCCCGCCGGGGTGCGGGTCGGCGTCAGCGTCGATCCGGTGCCGGTCGAGGTGGCCTCGCCGGGCAGGTCGGCGGTGGTTGCCGAGGACGACGGTCCGTCGGAGCTGCTCGGGCCGAGCATCGGGATCGGCCAGCCGGCCGGGGCGACCGCCGGGAGGGCCGCGGTGCGGGGCGCGTCCTGACGACCGGTCGGGGCGGCCTCGTCGGGGGCCTTCTGCTCGACCTTCGGTGTCTTCGGCTCCGTCGGGGCCGTGTCGGCCGGGGCCGCGCCGTCGCCCCGGGGTGTGCGCGCCCGGGTCTCGTCCCGGTCGCGGGTCGGCGGAGGCTCGCCGCCGCCACCGAGCACCCGATCGGGCAGGTCGAGGACGCCGGGACGGTCCGGGGTGGCCGCCGGCGCGGGGCTCGCGGGCGCCACCGGACCCGCCGCGCCGGAGGACGCCGCGCTCGAGGACGCCGCTCCCGGGGTCGGCGCTCCCGGGGCCGGCGCTCCCGGCACGGGGGCGGGTATCAGCGGAGCGGCCGGAGGTGCCGTGGTCGCCGGCGGCGCAGTGCTCGCGGGTGCCCGTGAGGACGCCCCGCCGGGCACGATCGGCGCGAGCGGTGGGTCCCAGCCCGCGGGCGTGCTCGTCGCGGGAGCCGGAGCGCTGCCCTGCGGCCGTGCCCCGGGCAGCGGGATGGGGGTGAGGGGCGGGGCGAGGGAATCGTCGGGATCGGACGCGCCGGGGACGCCGAGGCCGGGAGCCTGCGTCTGCCGCGGGGCCGACGAGGCGCGCGTGCCGGCTCCGTAGCCGTCGTCGTCGCTGGTCGGCTCGGGCACGAGCGTGCGCGAGCTGGCGGACGTCCCCGCCGCCTGCTCGCCGGCCCCGGGCGGTGCCACGACCGTCCGGCCGACCCCGAGGACCGCCGCCGTGACCGCCACCGCGAACAATCCCGTGACGGCCGTGCTGCGGGCCGACCAGCGCGGCCACCTCCGCTGCTGGCGCCGCCGGCCCGTCTCCCACCCACCCTGGGAGCCCGAAGGCATACGTCTCCCGCTTTCTCCCCGACCACCACTCCCGATCCCGTCAGATCGGGAGATCTCGGACAGTACGCGTCCGATAGGTCTCACGTCAGCCGTTTCGTGCGTCGCCCGCAGGCGGTTCCGGGCACGATGGGGCGCGTGGATGCACAGCGCACGGTGCAGGCGCACGAACGTGCACCGACCCCGCCGCACCCGTCATCCGATCGGGCCAGCACGAGCCCTCTTCTGGAGCTGGATCTCCGGGTCGTTCGCGCCTCCTTTCTCACCTTCCGCGACGCGTTCCCGCACGTCGAGCCCGCTTACGCCATCAAGGCGAACCCGCACCCCGAGGTGCTCGCACTGCTGGCGGAGTTGGGTGCGAGCGCCGACCTCGCGAGCGTCGGCGAGCTCGACGCGTGCCTCCTCGCGGGGGTGCAACCGCGGCGGATGACCTGGGGCAACCCCGTCAAGAAGGCCTCCGACGTCTCGGCCGCGGTCGCCGCGGGTGTCACCCGCTTCACCACCGACTCCGCCGCGGACGTCGACCTGCTCGCCCGCGAGGCACCGGGAGCAGCGGTCACGGTGCGCCTGGCGGTGGACGACGACGGGTCCGCCACGCCGTTCGCCGGCAAGTTCGGCGTACCGCCCGAGGAGGCCGCGGCCCTGCTGCGGCGCGCCTGCGACGTGGGTCTCCGCGCCCACGGGCTCGGCTTCCACCCCGGGTCACAGCAGACCGACCCGTCGTCGTGGCGCCGGGGCATCGCCTCCGCCCGCCGCGCGGCCGAGCTGTCCGGCCTCGCCGTCGAGGAGCTCAACCTCGGCGGCGGCTTCCCGACGAGGCACGGCGCCGGCCGGGTGCCGGCGCTGCGGGAGATCGCGGACGCCGTCGACGCCGAGCTGGGCGACTGGCGGCCGCACCTCGTAGCCGAACCCGGGCGGGCGCTGGTGGCGGACGCCGGGGTGCTGGTCGCCGAGGTGGTGCTCGTGACCGAGCGGGCCGGGCGACGCTGGGTCTACCTCGACGTCGGGCGTTACCAGGGCCTCGCCGAGACCGAGGGCGAGATGATCGTCTACCGGCTGCGCACCCCCGGGCATCCCGAGGACGCGCCGCGGGGGCCCGTCGTGCTGGCCGGGCCGACCTGCGACGGCGACGACGTGCTGTACCGGCGGGCCGACGTGCGCCTGCCCCTCGATCTGGTCCCGGGCGACGTCGTCGAGTTCCTCGGCGCCGGCGCCTATACGTCCAGTTATGCCTCGGTCGGCTTCAACGGACTCCCTCCGCTGCCGACCGTGATCGTGAACCCTCCTACCCCTGAGAGGACCCCTGATTGACGACCTCCGCCGTCACCCCGACCGCTCCCGCTCCGTCCTTCGCGGGGCGTCACGTGCTCGCCGAGCTGCGCGGGGTGTCCGCCGCGCTGCTCGGTGACGACGCCGCCGTCACGCGTGCGCTGCGGACCGCCCTCGACGCGGGCGGTGCAACCGTCCTCGACGTCGTCGCGCACCGGTTCGAGCCGCAGGGCACCACGGTGCTCGCGCTCCTCGCCGAGTCCCACGCCTCGGTCCATGCCTATCCCGAGGCGGGCGCGGCGTTCGTGGACGTGTTCACGTGCGGCGAGCACGCCGACCCGGAGCGGATCGTGGAGGTGCTCGGCCGCGAGGTCGGCGCCGTCGAGGTACGGGCGCAGATCGTGGCCCGCGGCGCCGGGCTCGCCCCCGACGTCGTCGGGCAGCGGGAGGTCGACGAGCCGCTCGCGGCCGGGATGCGACGCCGCTGGCGCATCGACGAGGTGCTGTTCCGTGGCCGCACGGCGTGGCAGGACATGATCATCGCGCGGACCGCGCAGGGCATCTCGCTGTTCTGCGACGGCGAGCGGCAGTCGACCGAGCAGACCCAGCTCGTCTACCACGAGGCCCTCGCCGTGCCCCCGCTGCTGCTCGCCGACAAGCTGGACCGGGTGCTGGTCGTCGGCTCGTCCGAGGGGGTCGTCTCCCAGCTCGCCGTGACGGCCGGGGCGAGCCTGGTCGACCACGTCGACATCGACACCGAGTGCGTCCGCCGCTGTGCCGAGCTGCTGCCCTACGGGTACTCGCCGTCCGAACTCGCCGCCGCGGAGGCGGGGGACGGTCCGGTGCGCGTGCACTACGCCGACGGCTGGGAGTTCCTCGCCGCGGCCGCCGAGCGGGGTGACCGCTACGACGTCGTCATCGTCGACCTGCCCGACGAGCCGGTCGAGGTCGACGACCCCGCCCAGCACGCCCGCCTCTACGGCACCCCGTTCCTGGAGCGGTGCGCCTCGGTCCTCGCCGACGGTGGCGTGGTCTGCACGCAGGCCGGCTGTCCGACCGTGTGGCGCAACGACACGCTCAGGCGCATGTCGGAGCGGTTCTCGTCGGTCTTCCCGACGGTGCTCCCCTACTGCTCCGACGAGCACGAGTGGGCCTACCTGACGGGTCGCCGTGACACGGTCGAGGACCCGGTGTCCCTGGCCTCCTCGCGGCTGTCGCGCTTCCCGTCCCTGACCTCCATGGACGCCGAGGCGCTGCTGCGCGGGTCGATCCTGCCGTTCGCGGTGCGCCACTGAGGCTGTTCGGCCGGGACGTCACTCGGGCTGATGGGTGACGTCTCGCGCCGGTCGCGAGGCCGTGTCGCGGGCTCCTGACGTCGGGTCGCACCTTGTCGTTCTGATTCACAACGACAAGGTGGTCCGGCGGGCCGACTGCCCGCGACAGGACGCGGCCGTGCGCTCCCGTCGCTGATCAACTGTGTGGTCGACCGGGACCCGCGACCACCGCGTCGCCCTCGTCGCCGTACACCAGGAGAGCAGGGGCGGTTCGGGAGACGTCAGGTGCCGAGGAGGATCAGCAGCCCGACCCCGATCAGGACGACCGGCAGGACGACGTGCCCGTAGCGGGCGAGCGCCCGGGCGACGGGAGCCCGGGTGGCGAGGAACCGCCCGAGGGCGCACCACACGCCGACGAGCACGAGGAAGACCGCGACGTAGAGGGCCAGCCCGGCCCGACCCGTCGTCGTGAAGACGGGGACGTAGACGCCGAGGTTGTCGCCGCCGTTCGCGAGGGTGACCCCGGCGACGGCCACCACGCCGGGGGCGGTCGGGCCGACCTCCTCGTCGTCGGTGTCGCCACGCCACGCCTGCCACGCCGCCCGGAGCCCGAGGGCGAGTGGGACGAGCCCGAGGAAGGGGATCACGCTGTGCGGGAGCAGTTCGGCGCCCAGAGCCCCCGCGACCGACAGCGCCAGGATCGCGCCGAACCCGAGGTACTGCCCGACGACGATGCGCGTCGCGGCACCCCGACGCCGCGCGCGGGCGAAGAAGAGCGACAGCAGCAGGAGGTCGTCGACGTTCGTGGCGACGAACATGACGACGGCCCGGGTGAGCGTCGTCAGGTCCACGAGACCGTGACGTTAGCGGTGCCGACGCCGATCGACCTGTCGGAGGGCCCTGGCCGCTACCCAAGATCCTCGCCCGCCGCGCGAAGCGTTCGCTGAGCGATCACTTCGCGCGGCGCGGCAGGATCTTCTTCCAGCCGAGCGAGCTCAAGCAGGCGGGAGCTTGCGGACCACCGTGGCCGTGGCCCGCTCCGCGAGCTGACACGCATCCGGATTGGAAGCGAGAGGTTCCTTGCCGAACCACTGGGCCGTCAGTGCCTGACCGGGGCCCAGCCCGGTGGTCACGGTGCATGAATTCAGGTCGCCAGTACCGGTCTTCTCGAGGACCGCCGGGAAACCCGCCACGGTGATCGCACGGAAGACTCCACGTCGCCGCGCGCGGTACGCGTCAGCGAGCAGATCCCGATCGTGATCTGCTGCGAGAGCGAGACTCTGTCCGTCCTCCGCCGTCCATGAACACTCCTGGACCCCGAGATAGGACCGCGGTCTCCCCGTGGTCGGGAGTCCGAGGGCTAGGAGCTCGCTGTCCGTCAGGAGCGTCCGGCACGGGTCCGCTGCCTGGGCGGCGACATCCACCGGCGAGTGCACGGTCGGCGCGCCGAAACGCTCCGAGATCGGCGAGGGCTCCGCCGGCACCGGAGCACCACCAGCACAACCTGCTACGAACCAGAGACCGACACACGTCGCGAACGTCAGAGCGACTCGCACCGCGTGCGAGCCCACGTCACGCGTCCATGTCGAGGAATGCGGCCGAGGCGTCCCCGTCCGCGAGTCGGTAGCTGCGGAGTTCAGCCTCGATCGAGTCGATGAGGAGATCCAGGCGTTGCGCACCGGCCTCGAGCGCGCGAACCAGTGAACCGGTGCCACCATCCGCCACCGCGCCGAACACAGCAGCCGCATCCAGGCTCACCTGGTCCGTCGTGCCCGGGTCGACACGACCCAGGCGTTTCGCCTCGAGCATCAGGAACCGCAACTCGTCCCGCGCGGTCTCCAACTCCCGCACCGCGTCGGGAGCCCGGTCGAGGTCGACTGTGAAGGAGCCCCCGGTCGGCATCGCCACGACCGGCCGCTGCACGAGCTGGCCGTTCCACAGGCGTGCTGGGTCGGACGCCTGGACGGGCGGCTCCGGCGGCCAGGGCGTGGTCACGTCGAGCACGCTAGCCGGACGACCCGCCCGAGCGGGGCCGAACGAGACAGAACGTCCCGAACCGTGTCCGTCGGACACGGCAGACTTCAGCCTCGCGCGGCCGCGAGCCCGTCCGCCAGGCGCGCCGGCACGGGCACCTTCGTGAACGCGGTCGCGTCGACGCACACGTGCACCAGCTGCACGGTCACCGCGTCCTCCCAGTCCTGGGAGCCCACCCGACGACGGACGACCACCCGCGAGGACACCGATGTCGTCCCGACCTTCTCGTTCTCGACGACCAGCGACACGTCGTCGCCCCACCGCACCGACGACCCGTAGTCGAGGGAGGCGTGCACGATCTGGATGTCCACCCCGTCGGCGATCATCTCCGGATAGGGATAGCCGATCGACGCCTGGAAGGCCGTGAACGCCTCGTCGCACCAGGTCAGGTAGTGGCCGAAGAACACCACGCCCTGCTGGTCGATCTCGGCGTACCGGGGCACGACCGGGAACGCGAAGCTCACGAACGGAGCCCGAGCGATTCGTCGGAGAACTCGCCCTCGGGAGTCCCCTCCCCACCGGGGCGCAGCTCGTTCTCCCGACCCCGCAGTTCGACCCGGCGAATCTTCCCGGAGATCGTCTTCGGCAGTTCCGCGAACTCGAGGCGCCGCACCCGCTTGTAGGCGGGCAGGTTCGCACGGCAGTACTCGAGGATCGACCGGGCCGTGTCCGCGTCCGGCGAGAAACCGCGCGCCAGCACCACGTAGGCCTTCGGGACGGCGAGGCGGAGCGGGTCCGGCGATGGCACGACCGCCGCCTCGGCCACCGCGTCGTGCTCGATCAGCACGCTCTCGAGCTCGAACGGCGAGATGCGGTAGTCGGAGGCCTTGAACACGTCGTCGGAGCGTCCGACGTAGGTGATGTAGCCGTCCGCGTCGCGGGAGCCGACGTCACCGGTGTGGTAGAAGCCGCCGCGCATGACCTCGGCGTTGCGCTCCTCGTCGTCGGCGTACCCGACCATGAGGCCGACGGGCCGCTTCGACAGGTCGACGCAGATCTCGCCCTCGTCGCCGACCTGCCCGGAGATGGGGTCGACCAGCGCGATCTCGAAACCCGGCAGCGGACGGCCCATGGACCCGTCCTTCACCCTCTGGCCGGGGGTGTTGGCGATCTGCAGGGACGACTCGGTCTGGCCGAAGCCGTCGCGGATCGTCAGGCCCCACGCTTCGCGAACCTGCTCGATGACCTCCGCGTTGAGCGGCTCGCCGGCGCCGACGAGCTCGCGCATCGGCACCTTCCACGCCGCGAGGTCGGCCTGGATGAGCATCCGCCAGACGGTCGGCGGCGCACAGAACGTGGTGACGCCGTGGTCCACCAGCGTCTTCAGCATCGTGTCCGCGTCGAAGCGCGCGTAGTTGTAGATGAAGATCGTCGCCTCGGCGCACCACGGCGCGAACACGTTCGACCAGGCGTGCTTCGCCCACCCCGGCGAGGCCACGTTGCAGTGCACGTCGCCCGGTTGCAGGCCGATCCAGTACATCGTCGACAGGTGCCCCACGGGGTAGGACACGTGCGTGTGCTGCACCAGCTTCGGCTTCGAGGTCGTCCCCGAGGTGAAGTAGAGGAGCAGCGTGTCGTCGGCCTTCGTCGGGCCGTCGGGCTCGAAGTCCGCGGACTCGGAGGCGGCCGAGGCGAAGTCCTGCCACCCTTCCGGCACGGCGGACCCGACGGCGATCCGCGTGTAGTCGCCGGGCACGTCGGCGAACTTGTCGACGTCGGCGTCGCGCACCACGACGTGGCCGGCCGCGCCGCGGTCGATGCGGTCGCGCAGGTCGGCCGCGCCGAGCATCGGCGTCGACGGGATCAGCACCGCGCCCAGCTTCATCGCCGCGAGGATCGTGTCCCACAGCTCGACCTGGTTGGCGAGCATGAGGATGACCCGGTCACCCCGGCGGACGCCGAGGGAGCGCAGCCAGTTCGCGGTGCGGTTGGAGCGCTCGGTCATCGTCGCGAACGAGTACTTCGCCTCGGACCCGTCCTGCTCGACGATCCACAGCGCGGCGCGGTCGGCCGACGACGGGTCACGCGCGATCGCGTCGAAGTGCTCCAGCGCCCAGTTGAACTCCTCGAGCTCGGGCCAGGAGAAGTCGCGGCGGGCGGCGTCGTAGTCGGTCTGTCGTTCGACGAGCAGGTCGCGCGCGGCGCGGAACGCCTGCGCGGCGGGAGTCAGTGACGACGACGACACGACGAGGACCTCCAGGAACGACGACGGGCGGGCGCTGCGAGGTTCCTATCACCTCGCGGCACCCGCCCACAGCCGTACGAGAACTACTTCAGCAGCTTGCGCAGCACCAGCAGCCCGATCAACGTCCCCGCCGCGATCACGGCGTACTTGATCTTCGGGTCCGCCCACTTCTCGGCGGCGATCTCCTTGCCCTGGTCGGCGAGTCGCTGCGGGTTCGCCCGCTCGGACAGCTCGTCCAGCGCCCCGGCGAGCGCCTCGCGGGCCTGCTCGATCTCTCGCTCGATGGTGTCCGGGTCGCGTGCCACGGAGCCTCCCTCGTCCTTCTCGGTACGTGCCGCAGCACCTCGGGTGCCGCCATCGTGGCGGCATCGTGTCGCCCCCGCGCGCCGAGTCCTGGGACGACGCGCCGCACGGTGGCCCACGACATGTGAGCGGTATCGTGCCCGGCCGTGGCTGCCGATAACCGTCTGACCCCCGGTGACGTCGCTCCGGACTTCTCACTGCCCTCCGACACGGGCGAGACGGTGTCCCTGGCCGACTACCGCGGCCGACGGGTCGTCGTCTACTTCTACCCGGCCGCGAACACCCCGGGCTGCACCAAGGAGGCCTGCGACTTCACCGAGAACCTCGGCACCCTGAACGACGCCGGGATCGACGTCGTCGGCATCTCCCCCGACAAGCCGGCGAAGCTCGCGAAGTTCCGCGCCGACCAGGGCCTGACGTTCCCGCTGCTGTCGGACGCGGAGAAGACGGTCATGCCCGCCTGGGGCGCGTGGGGCGAGAAGACGATGTACGGACGCACCTCGACGGGCGTGATCCGCTCGACCTTCGTCGTCGACGCCGAGGGCAAGGTCGAGGTCGCCCAGTACGGGGTGAAGGCCACCGGCCACGTGGGCCGGTTGCTGCGTGATCTGAAGCTGTAGGTGGTGCCGGCGATGGGATTCGAACCCACACTGTGCGACCCCTAAAATCGCCCTCTCTGCCACTTGGAGTACGCCGGCCTGCCATTCGGACTACTCGTTCCGGACGGCGGATGCGGTCACTCTAGCGATGTCGGGTCGCCCACCGAACTTGTGTGGCGACGCGCGCAAGAAGGGCGACGACACGCCACACAAGTCCGAGTGGTCCCCCGACCCCTGATCAGAGGTAGGACCGGATCGCCTCCGCCATCTCCGGCGCCGCCTCGACCGGCGTGAAGTGGCCGACGTCGTCGAGCACACGCACGTCCGCGCGGGGCAGCAGGTCCGGGACGGCGGACGCGAACGCGGCCGGGAAGATCGGGTCCTGCGCGCCCCAGATGACGGTGGCCGGCACGTCCAGCGGCGGCGGGAACTCCGTCACGCCGCGCAGCCCCAGCGCCGTGTACAGCGACGACGAGCCCGACCGGTACCAGTTCACCGACGCCGTGAACGCTCCCGGCCGCGAGTAGTCCTCGACCAGCTGCTCGTCCACCACGGCCTCGGGCCGCGCGCCCCAGTGCGACCAGAAGTGCTCCAGGTACGTCCGCACGGCGGCCGGGTTGCCGTCGATCAGCTGACGGGCCAGCTCCAGCTGGTGGAAGTCCTGGTACCAGAACTCCGGGCGGTACTCGTCCGACAGCACCGCCTCCACCGTCACCGACGGCGCGAGCGTGTTGCCGAGGACGAGGGCGCGCACGCGGTCGGGATACTCCCGCGCGTACGCGACCGCCGTCGTGATGCCGACGTCGTAGCCCACGACGACGGCGGGGCCGAGGTCCAGCTCCCCGAGCGCCGACACCAGGTGCGCCCGGTCGAAGTCCGACGGCGGGCGGAGCTCGTCGCCCGGGGCGAACGAGCGCCCGAACCCGGGCAGGTGCGGCACGACCACGTCCGCGACGTCCACCAGCAGCGGTGTCAGCAGGCGGTAGTCCGACGCCCCGCCCGGCCACCCGTGCAGGCACAGCACCGGGGCCCCGCTACCGCTCCGTTCCACCGCCAGCATCGACGACGACCTCCAGCACGCGGAACCCCGCGTTCGACGACAGTCTCGACACCCTGTACCCCTGACCGCCCAGCCATCGCGCGAGCGAGTCGGATCCGAGGTTCTTCGCGACGACGAGGTGGCTGGGTCCGTCCACCCGCGGCAGCCACTGCAGGAGCAGGTCGTGCAACGCCTCCTTGCCGCCGCGGATCGGCGGGTTGGACCACATGCCGGCGAAGCGGACGTCGTCCGGGACCTCGTCCGGACGGCACGCCCGCACGTTGCCCAGCCCCGCGGCGCGCGCGTTCTGCTCGACGAGCCCGAGCGCCCGCGTGTTGACGTCCACCGCCCACACCGTCGAGCGCCGCCGGATCGACGCGAGCCACAGCGAGATCGGGCCCCAGCCGCAGCCGAGGTCGAGCAGGTCGCCGCCCCGCTCGGGCTCCGGGGCGTGCTCGAGCAGTACCCGCGTGCCCTTGTCGAGCCGCCCGCGGGCGAACACCCCGGAGTCGGTCGTCACCTGCAACGACAGGCCCCGGACGTCGAGGCGCGCCGGTTCCGGCGCCGACGGCGTGGTCGGCTCCTCGGCGAAGTACTGCTCATTCACGACGACGGGGCGTCCCCGACGAGCGTCCGCAGCTCCGGCGCCAGTGCCCGGAACGCCCGGGCCCGGTGCGAGACCGCGTTCTTCTCCTCCGGGGACATCTCGGCGGAGGTGAGCGACCCGCCGTCGGGAACGAAGGCCGGGTCGTAGCCGAAGCCGTTCACCCCGCGGGGTGTGCGGATCAGCCGCCCCGGCCAGCGCTCGGTGACGACGACCTCGCGCCCGTCCGGGTGCACGGCCGCAGCCGCGCAGACGAAGGCCGCGCCGCGACGTTCCTCGGGGACGTCGGCCATCTGGTCGAGCACGAGGGCGAGGTTCTTCGCGTCCTTCTCCCGGCGGTCGCCGGACGAGCCCGACCACCGCGCCGAGAGCACCCCGGGCATCCCGTTGAGGGCGTCGACGGCGAGCCCGGAGTCGTCGGCGACGGCCAGCATCCCGGTCGCCGCGCACGCGTCCCGGGCCTTCGCCAGCGAGTTCTCCGCGAACGTCGCGCCGGTCTCGGGCGCCTCGGGGAACGCGGGCACCTCGTCGAGACCGATCACCTCGACCCCGAGGTCCGAGACGATGCGCCGGAGCTCGACGAGCTTGGCGTCGTTGCGGGTGGCGAGGAGGACCTGCATCAGGGCAGCTCCCCCGGGTACGGCTCGGCGAGCGCGGCGGCCTGGATCTCCGTGAGGCGCGCGATGCCGGCCAGGGCCGAGTCGAGCATCTTGTCGAGCGTGTCGCGGGTGTACGTGGCGCCCTCGCCGGTGCCCTGGACCTCGACGAGGGTGCCCGCGTCGGTCGCGACGACGTTCATGTCGACCTCCGCCCGGCTGTCCTCCTCGTACGGCAGGTCGAGGCGCACCCGGCCGTCGACGACCCCGACCGAGACCGCTGCGATCGAGCACGAGAGCGGGTTCGGGTCGGCCAGCTTCTTCTTCGCCCCGAGCCACGTCACGGCGTCGGCGAGCGCGACGTAGGCGCCGGTGATGGCGGCCGTCCGCGTCCCACCGTCGGCCTGGAGCACGTCGCAGTCGAGCTGGATCGTGTTCTCGCCCAGGGCCTTCAGGTCGATCGCCGCGCGCAGCGACCGGCCGACGAGCCGGCTGATCTCGTGCGTGCGCCCGCCGACCCGGCCCTTGACCGACTCGCGGTCGGAGCGGGTGTGCGTGGCCGAGGGCAGCATCGCGTACTCGGCGGTGAGCCAGCCGAGCCCCGAGTCGCGCCGCCAGCGCGGGACGCCCTCGGTCACGCTCGCCGCGCAGAGCACGCGGGTGTTGCCGAAGGACACCAGCACGGACCCGGCGGGGTGCTGCTGGAACCCCCGACGGATCTCGATGGGGCGGAGTTCGTCGTCGGACCTGCCGTCACTGCGTGCCACGGTCACCCACCCTAGGAGGCGCCGCTCCGGGGCGACGTCGTCGGACCCCTTCGTTAGCGTGCAGCACGTGCCCCGGGACCGTCTCGTTCTCCTCGTCGCCTGCCTCGCGCAGTTCATGGTCGTGCTCGACGTGTCGATCGTGAACGTCGCGCTGCCCGCGATGCGGGAGGCGCTGGGCTTCTCGGCGGTCGGGCTGCAGTGGGTGGTCAGCGCCTACACGCTCGCCTTCGCCGGCTTCCTGCTCCTCGGCGGCCGCGCGGCGGACCTGTTCGGTCGACGCCGCATGTTCCTGGCCGGGCTCGTGCTGTTCGGGGCGGCGTCCCTGGTGGGCGGGCTCGCCGACTCCCAGGGGCTCGTCCTCGCCGCCCGCGCCGCGCAGGGCCTCGGCGGCGCGGTCCTCTCCCCCGCCACCCTGACGATCCTCACGACGACGTTCACCGAGGGCGCCGCCCGGTCGCGCGCGCTGGGCGCGTGGGCCGCGATCGGCGGGGTCGGTGGCGCGGTCGGGGGCATCGCGGGCGGGGTGCTCGTGCACTTCCTGAGCTGGCGCTGGATCTTCCTGGTCAACGTGCCGGTCGTCGTGCTCACCGCGGTGCTGGCCCGGATCGCGGTGTCCGAGACCCGCGCGGACGACCGACCCCGCCTCGACGCGGGCGGCGCGCTGCTCGTCACCGGAGGGCTGGTCGCCTTCGTCCACGGCGTGGTCACCAGCGAGACCGCCGGCTGGGGCGCACCGCTGAGCTGGGGCAGCTTCGTCGTCGCCGCGGTGCTGCTCACCGGCTTCGTGGTCCTCGAGACCCGGATCGCCTCGCCGCTCGTCCCGCTCGGCATCTTCCGCATCCGGCCCGTCAGCGTCGCGAACGGCACCATGGCGCTGATCGCCTCGGCGATGTTCGCCATGTGGTATTTCGTCTCGATCCACATGCAGGGCGTCCTGGGCTTCGACGCGCTCACCGCCGGGCTCGCGTTCCTGCCGCAGTCCGGCTCGATCGTGCTCGGCTCGCAGTTCCCCTCACGCATGCTCGGCCGGATCGGTGCCCGCCCGCTGCTCGTCGGGGGTGCCTTCCTGACGGCGGCCGGCTTCGCGTGGTTCGCACAGCTCACCCCGCAGTCGACGTGGGTGGGCGGGGTGCTCGGTCCGGGTATCGCCGTCGGGCTGGGCATGGGCATCGCCCTGACGCCGCTCGCGGGCGCCGCCACCTCGGGGGTCGACCGCACGCAGGCGGGCCTCGCGTCCGGGCTGCTCAACACCTCCCGTCAGGTCGGCGGGGCGATCGGCCTCGCCGTGCTGTCCACCCTCGCCACGTCCCGCGCCGACGGACTCCTCGCGGCGGGCGCCTCCCCGGCCGCGGCGTCGACGGCCGGCACCACGCGGGCGTTCGCGGTGGCGGCCGTGGTCGTCATGGTCGCCGGGCTCGTCGCGCTGCTGCTCCCGCGAATCCGCCCGACGACGCAGGCGTCCCCCGCCGAGCTCGTCGACGAACCGGCCGACGGGGCACCGGCGCGCTGAGCCGGCCGGAGATCAGACCGTGTAGTGCCCGTCCGGGCGGACCAGCTCGGTCGGTCCGGAGTACTCCGCCCGGGCCTCGGCGAGCAGTTCCTCGCCGTCGTACCAGGCGGGCACGTGCGTGATCAGCAGCCGCTTCACCCCGGCCTCGCGGGCGACCTCACCGGCCTGCTTGCCCGAGAGGTGCACGCCGGGCGGACGGTCCGGCGAGTCGGTCCACGTCGCCTCGCACAGCAGCACGTCCGCGCCGTGGGCGAGCTCGACGAGCGTGTCGCACGGTCCCGTGTCGCCGGAGTAGACGAGCGTCCGCCCCTCGTGCTCGAGGCGCACGCCGTAGGCCTCGCAGGGGTGGTCGACCGGGGCACTCGACAGCGCGATGTCGCCCACGCCCGCCGGGCCGTCGGCGAACACGTGGTAGTCGAAGACGTCGGTGAGATCGGTGGCGACCCGCTCGTCCGACGACGGTGCGTAGGCCACCGCGAGGCGTACCTCGGACTCGCTCGGCCCGTGCAGCGGCAGCACCTTGCCGGGACCGTCCGGGTGGTAACGACGGTGGACGATCAGCCCGGAGACGTCGGCACAGTGGTCGGGGTGCAGGTGCGAGAGGACCACCGCGTCGAGATCGAACGGGTCCATGTGGCGCTGCAGCGTGCCGAACGTGCCGTTGCCCAGGTCGAGCGCCAGGGTCGTGGAGCGGGTGCGCACGAGATACCCGGACGCGGGCGAGGTGGGTCCGGCCCCGCTGCCGGAACACCCCAGGACGATCAGTTCCACGCGGGCACCCTACGGGCCGATCGGAGAGGGCGACACTCCGTCGGACGGACGGCTTCCCCGAGATCCCCGCCGATCGGCGGTCGCCACGAGTCGCGCGGCGAGGATTCCGGCCAGTGCCCCGAACAGGTGAGCCTGCCAGGAGACACCCGGGGTGCCCGGCAGGACTCCCCAGAGCACGCCGCCGTAGACCAGGAGGAGGACGACGGCGAGCACGATCTGGCGGCCGGAGCGGGCGAAGAAGCCGCGGAAGAGCAGGAACGCGAGCCACCCGAAGATCACCCCGGACGCCCCGACCGTGACGCCGAAGCCGGTCAGCCACGTGAGGAACCCGCCGAGGAGCCACACCAGCGCCGTCACCGCGATGAACTGGCCGAGCCCGCCGGCCAGCGCGAGGAAGCCGAGCACCAGGAACGGGAGCGAGTTGGCGATCAGGTGCGGCCAGCCGTAGTGCAGCAGCGGCGCCCAGAGGATGCCGGAGAGCCCGTCGACCGAGCGCGGCACGATGCCGTCCCGGTCGAGCGCGCCGTGGAAGACGAACTGGTCGAACGCCTCGATCACCCAGAGCACGGCGAGGAAGAGGATCATCCCGACGGCGGCCCGCGCCGGGTGCGCCGGGACGATGCGGGGTTTCGCGGGGACCGTCGGACTGCTCACCGTTCCGACGATAGCGACGGAAGCTGAGAATCAGGCCCAGAGCTGGCCCTCGAGCCCCTCCGCGGCCTCCTCCAGCGTGCCGGCGTAGGCCCCGGTGGACAGGTACTTCCACCCGCCGTCGCAGACGATCATGACGATGTCGGCCTCGTCGTCGCTCCCGGCCGCCTTCTCGGCCTGGGCCAGCGCCGCGTGCAGGATGCCGCCCGTCGAGATGCCGGCGAAGATGCCCTCCTGCTCGACGAGCTGGCGGGTCCGCCGCAGCGCGTCCTGCGCGCCGACCGAGTAGCGGCCGGTGAGGACGTCGGGGTCGTAGAGCTCCGGGACGAAGCCCTCGTCCATGTTGCGCAGCCCGTAGACGAGCTCGCCGTAGCGGGGCTCGGCGGCGATGATCTGGCAGTCCGGCTTGTGCTCGCGCAGGTAGCGCCCGGTGCCGACGAGCGTGCCGGTGGTGCCCAGGCCCGCGACGAAGTGCGTGATCGTCGGGACGTCGCGGAGGATCTCCGGACCCGTCCCCTCGTAGTGCGACAGCGGGTTCGCCGGGTTGCCGTACTGGTAGAGCATGACCCAGTCCGGGTTCTGGGCCGCGATCTCCTTGGCCGTCGCCACGGCCTGGTTCGAGCCGCCCGCGGCCGGCGAGAAGATGATCCGCGCGCCGTACATCTCGAGCAGCTGCCGCCGCTCGGCCGAGGTGTTCTCCGGCATGACGCACACCAGTGAGTAGCCCTTGAGCTTGGCCGCCATCGCCAGCGAGATCCCGGTGTTGCCCGAGGTCGGCTCGAGGATCGTGCAGCCGGGCGTGAGCAGCCCGTCCTCCTCGGCCTTGGTGATCATGCGCAGGGCCGGGCGGTCCTTGATGGAACCGGTCGGGTTGCGGTCCTCGAGCTTGGCCCACAGCCGCACGTGCGGCGCCGGCGAGAACGACGGCAGCCCCACGACAGGGGTGTCGCCCAGGGCGTGGATCAGCGAGTCGTACCGCGCCATCGGGTGCTCCAGAGAAGAGACGGCCCCCGGGCCTGGGCGGCCCGGGGAACGGGGCTCAGCGGCCGCCGGCGACCGCGGGCAGGATCGTCACGGTGCCGTTGTCGGGGACCTGCGCGTCGAGGCCACCGGCGAAGCGGACGTCCTCGTCGTTGACGTAGACGTTGACGAAGCGGTGCAGCGCGCCGTCGGTCACCAGCCGGTCCTTGATGCCGGGGTGGTTGGCCTCGAGGTCGGAGATGACCTCCTGCAGCGTCGACCCCTCGGCCTTGACCTGCTTCTCCCCACCGGTGTGGGTGCGCAGGATCGTCGGGATCGAGACGGTGGCGGACACGGCTTTCCTCCAGGAGAACGGGGTCGGACTTGCAGGGGACAGCGTCGCACGACGCCGGGTTGTTCCGGGACCGTCGGGGACGGTCCGGCACGTCTTCTCAGCCCAGCGGAGCGACGGGAGGGATGTCGTTGGGCCCGGTGTGGGAGAACATGTAGTTCTCCACGACCTGGACCTCGTCCTCGACGACCTCACCGGCGTCGTCGAGCAGGAACGAGCGCAGGTCGTAGGACGAGTCGGGCCCGGTGATGGCGACGATCGCGAAGTGGACGCCGGGCTGCAGGCCCATGAACTCGATGTCCTTGACCGAGGGGTAGGCCTCGGGGAGCCCGCTGTCGGTCAGCGGGCGGCGCGGGACGCGGGTGTGGGAGTGGAAGACCACCACGGTCTCCTCGTCGCGCGTGGCGGCGTCCTTGTAGACGGCGAACTGCTCGCGGGAGTCGAAGCGGTAGTCGCTGCCCTGGGCGCCGGCGTCGTCGGCGTTCGTCATCGGCACGTAGCGCTCGGGCCGGTCGCTCTCCTCCGGGCCCAGCAGCTGACCGCACGCCTCGCGCGGGTGGTCGCGGCGGGCGTGCGCGACCATCTCCTCGACGAGGTCCCGGCGGATCACGAGCACGGCGACCACCTTACGGGGCGCTCAGGGCAGCAGCACCGTGAGCAAGGAGTCCTGCAACCACGTCAGCCAGTGGTAGACGGGCAGGTGGTCGGTCCGCGGGTCGTCCGGCGGGAGCCGCTCGGGCATGTCCTCGGTCACCTCGAGGGCGGTGCCGAGCGCGAGCCGGACGTCGTTGACCGCGGTCAGCCACGCCTCGGCCTGCGGCACCGTCAGCTCGACGCGCCCGCCGCCCCCGGGGCAGGAGGCGAGCAACGTGGCGATGGCGTCGCGCTTGGCCGCGATCAGCTCGGGCTCGTTGACCGAGCGCATGGCCGCCGACAGGGCCACCCCGTCCGCGCCCGCGCCGCCCTCGGCGTCGGGACGGTGGAAGTCCGGCAGCAGCCGCGCCAGGACGGGGTCGTCCGGGGCGGTGGACGGGCCGGTCCGGATGCCGGTGAGCTCCGCGAGCTCGTCCTGCGGGCCGGCGTCCGCGCGCCCGGAGAGCATGTCGTCGACCTGCCCGACGAGCCCGCGCAGTACCGAGGCCTCGGCGGGGTCGAGCACCGCGACGTAGCGGGCGCGCTCGCCCCGCCCGTGCCGTTTCCAGGCGCGCACCGGCTACGACGACCGCTGCATCGTCGCCCACAGCCCCGCCGCGTGGAGCTTCGCGACGTCGCCCTCGACCTTCTCGCGGCTGCCCGACGACACGGTCGCCCGTCCCTTCTGGTGCACGTCCATCATCAGGGCGGTGGCCTTCTGCTTGTCGTAGCCGAAGATCTTCTGGAACACGTAGGTCACGTAGGACATCAGGTTGATCGGGTCGTTCCACACGATGGTCTGCCACGGGGTGTCCGCGCCGACGAGCTCGTCGGGCAGCTCCTCCACCGTGGGCGCCGGCTCCACCGGCGCCGAGAGCACAGGGGGACGCAGCGCAGCGGAGCTCGACCCCATGGCACGGCGCATGTCCCCATCGTCTCAGTTGCACGACGGGTGCTGCATCTAGGCTGAGCCGATGACGGGCGGCACCGCGCTCATGACCGACCAGTACGAGCTGACGATGCTCGACGCGGCCCTGGCCGACGGCACCGCCGGCCGCCGGGCGAGCTTCGAGGTCTTCGCGCGCTCGCTGCCGCACGGCCGCCGCTACGGCGTCGTCGCGGGCACCGCGCGGGTGCTCGAGTCGCTCGCGCGCTTCTCCTACGGGGACGAGGAGCTCGCGGCGCTGCACGCGACGGGGGCACTCTCCGCGCGAGTGCTGGACCATCTCGCGAGCTTCCGCTTCGCCGGCGACGTCGTCGGCTACCCGGAGGGCGAGCTGTACTTCCCGGGATCACCGGTGCTCACCGTCTCCGGGACGTTCGCCGAGTGCGTGCTGCTCGAGACCCTCGTGCTCTCGATCCTCAACCACGACTGCGCCATCGCCTCGGCCGCCGCCCGCATGACGACGGCGGCGGCCGGTCGCCGTCTCATCGAGATGGGCTCGCGCCGCACGCACGAGGAGGCGGCCGTCGCGGCCGCCCGGGCGGCCTACCTGGCGGGCTTCGACGCCACCTCGAACCTCGAGGCCGCGGCCCGCTACGGGGTCCCGACGACGGGGACCTCGGCGCACGCCTTCACCCTCCTGCACGACACCGAGGAGGAGGCCTTCCGCGCCCAGGTCGCCGCACTCGGCGTCGGGACGACGCTGCTGGTCGACACCTACGACATCACCGAGGGCATCGAGACCGCGGTGCGCGTCGCCGGGCCGGAGCTCGGCGCCGTCCGGATCGACTCGGGTGACCTCGGCGTGATGGCGCAGCGGGCGCGCCAGCAGCTCGACTCGCTCGGCGCCACGAGCACCCGCGTCGTGCTCTCCGGCGACCTGGACGAGCACGCGATCGCCGGCCTGCGGGCCGAGCCGGTCGACGCGTACGGCGTCGGCACCTCCGTCGTCACCGGGTCCGGCGCGCCGACCGCGGGCATGGTCTACAAGCTCGTCGAGGTCGAGGGCCGACCGGTGGCGAAGCGCTCGTCGTCGAAGGAGTCCCGCGGCGGCGCCAAGTCCGCGGTGCGTCGGCACCGTCCGACGGGCACCGCGGTCGAGGAGGTCGTGCACCGGCTCGACCACACCGTCGAGGTCGGCGAGCACGACCGCGTGGTGCCGGTCGACCTGGTCAAGTCCGGCGAGCCGGTGGCGGGCCTGCCCTCGCTCGCCGACGCGCGCGAGCACCTGCGCCGCAACCTCGTCGCGATCCCGTGGGAGGGCCTCAAGCTCTCCCGGGGCGAACCCGCGATCCCGACGACGTTCGTGCCCTGACCTAGTCGTCGAGCTGCGGGCGGATCTCCGTGGCGAACCGGCCGAGCAGCTCGCGGCCCTCCGCGACGTCACCCCGGATCGTCGGGACGATCAGCTCGTCCAGCCCGGCCTCCCGCCACCGCCCGATGGTGTCCACGATCTGCGCCACGGACCCGGCGACCGCGACCGGCGCCCGGACGTCCTCGGGCTTCCGGTCGATGGCGAGGATCGCCTGGGTGGAGCGCCGGATCTCCCCCGGGTCGCGGCCGATCCGGTCACAGTGCTCGTCCAGCACCGCGGTCTTGCGGGCGAACACCTCGGGCGTGGACCAGGTGTTCCACTCGTCGGCCCACCGCGCGACGACGCCGAGCATCCGCTGCTCGCCGGAGGCGCCGATGAGCAGCGGGATCCGGTCTGCGGCCGGCACCTGCGGGGCGTCCGTCACGGCATAGTGCCGGCCCGACACGGAGGTCCGGGGCGTGCGCAGCAGGCCGTGGAGGACGGCCAGGCTCTCCTCGAAGCGGTCGATCCGCTCCCGGACCGGCCCCAGCGGGATGCCGTAGGCGGCGTGCTCGTTGAGTTGCCACCCGGCCCCGACCCCGAGGACGAGGCGGCCGCCGGACAGGTCCGACGTCGTCGCGGCGATGTTGGCCAGGACCGCGGGGTGCCGGTAGGTGATGCCCGCGACCAGGCTGCCGAGCCGCACGCGCGGCACGGCGGTGGCGAGTCCCGCGAGCACCGAGAAGCAGTCCCGGAGCGCGACGTCGGACCGTTCCTCGGTCCCGGTGTTGCCCATGAAGTGGTCGGCGACCCAGAGGCCGTCGTAGCCCGCGGCCTCCGCCTCGTGCGCGACGGCCACGACGTCCGTCGTCGACCAGGTGGTGTTCAGCCATGCGCTGACGGCGAGACGCGACACGGGGCGAGGAGATCACGCTCCGCGGTGCGCGGCAACGGCGCCGGGACGGCGACCCGGGGGTGCCGTCACCCGATAGGCTGAAGCCATGGCGCGCGCGCTGATCGTGGTGGACGTCCAGCTCGACTTCTGCGAGGGCGGCTCGATGGGGGTCGCCGGTGGGGCGGCGACGGCTGCCGCGATCACGCGCTTCCTCGCGGCCGAGCACGGCCGCTACGCCCACGTGGTCGCCAGTCGCGACTACCACGAGGACCCGGGCGCGCACTTCTCCGAGCAGCCCGACTTCGTCGACAGCTGGCCTGCGCACTGCCGCGTCGGCGAGGCCGGGGCGGCGTTCCACCCCGAGCTCGACGTGTCGCGCATCGAGGAGGTCTTCTCGAAGGGCCGGCACACCGCCGCGTACTCCGCGTTCGAGGGCACGTCGGAGTCCGGCGAGCGGCTCGTGGACTGGCTGCGCAACCGCGGTGTCGACCTCGTCGAGGTCGTCGGCATCGCCACCGACCACTGCGTCCGGGCGACCGCGGTCGACGCGGCCACCGCGGGATTCGCGACGACGGTGCTCCTCGACCTGACCGCGGGCGTCACCCCGGAGACGACGGAGGCGGCCTGCAGCACGATGCGCGAGGCGGGGGTCGTGCTCGCCCGCGCGGCCTGACCCTTCCCGACGACGGGTCCGGCCCGGTCGGCGGTGATCTCCGTCTCGCCGGGTGGGTCCCGGCCCGTCCGGGCATCACCGTGGGGAGTACCTCGTCGGGCCCCGCGCGAGAGGCCGTCGGCCTCCTCGACGACCAGGAACGACCGTGGCGGCACCGCCGCGGCGGCGACCGGATCGAGGACCGATGACCGTCCGCAGCAGTGGCTCGCGCACCGAGCCGACCTTCGCCGAGCTCACGGCCCGCATCAAGGCCGCCGGCCTCCTGCGACGCCGGCCGGGCGTCTACGCGACGGTGCTCGGCACGAACGTGCTGCTGCTCGCCGGCACCGTCACGGCCTTCGTGCTGCTGGGCCCGTCGTGGTGGCAGCTCGTCACCGCCGCGGTCCTCGGCGTCGTGACCACCCAGCTCGCCTTCGTCGGCCACGACGCGGGCCACCGCCAGATCTTCGCCGGCCGACGCGCGAACGACGTCGTCGGCCACCTGCACGGTGCGCTGGTCGGCATGAGCTTCGGGGCCTGGGTGGTGAAGCACAACACCCACCACGCGTCGCCGAACCACGCGGACGCCGACCCGGACATCGACATCCCGGTCCTCGCGTTCAGCGTCGAGCAGGCCGCCGATCGGCGCGGCTTCGCGCGGTGGGCCGTCGCCCACCAGGCGTTCCTGTTCCTCCCGCTCCTGCTCCTCGAGGGCTGGAACCTGCACCTGGTCGCGTTCCAGGAGGCGCTCCGCCGGCGGGTGCCGCGACCGAGGCTGGAGATCGCGCTGCTCACGGCGCACGTGCTCGGCTACCTCGCGGCCGTCCTGCTCGTGCTCACGCCGTGGCAGGCCGTCGCCTTCGTCCTCGTGCACCAGGCTGTGTGGGGAGTGGCGATGGGCCTCGCGTTCGCCCCGAACCACAAGGGGATGCCGGTGCTCCCCCGGGGCACGCAGCTCGACCACCTGCACAAGCAGGTCCTCACCTCGCGCGACGTACGCGGCGGGCGGGTCCTGGGCTACCTGCTCGGCGGCCTGGAGCACCAGGTCACCCACCACCTCTTCCCCCGCATGCCGCGGCCGAACCTCGCGCGTGGGCAGGTACTGGTCGAGGCCTTCTGCCTCGAGCACGGCCTGCCGTACACCCGCGTCGGCGCGCTGGACTCCTACCGCCAGGTGCTGCGCCACCTCCACGAGGTGTCCGCGCCGCTGCGCGCGTGAGTCAGCCGAGCACCTCCAGCGCGTAGGTGGACACCCGCCGGTCCCAGGTCGTCGCGACGGCCTCGACGATCACGGCGAGGGCCACGTCCACGGTGAACTCCACCTCGAGCACCTCCGCACCGGCGATCCCCTGGTAGGCCTCCGGCTGCCGGAGGGACACGGCGGCCCCGAACCTCGGTCGGGCCGGTCGGTCGTCGACGACCACGAGTTCGTCGAGCAGACCCAGGAACCGGTGCGGCAGGACGAGCTCCTCCGCCCAGTGCCCGGCGTAGTAGGGCCAGTCGGTCGACGGTGCGCGGACGTTCTCGACATCCATCTCGTGGGCGGCGTGACCCGGGTACTGCACGGTGAGGACGTCTCCCGCCCGGCCGTACTCCCCACCGCCGGACGTGGTGACCCGCCAGCGGTCCCGGTCCTCGAGCACGATGACGCACTCGTCGTGTGCGTTCCCGGTGGGGGGCGGCCCCGCCTCACGGAAGGGCGAGAACCGGCGCGGTAGCTCGCCGGGCGGCGGTCCCTGCACGGTCTCGTAGTCCGCCGTCGCCCGGAACGCCCCGATCGGCGCGGCGACGACGCTCGCGAGCAGGCGCCCCACCAGCGCCGCGTCGGGTCGACGAGGTGTCGCACGGGCCGCGGTTCCGGGCTCAGGGTCGTCCACAGAGGATCTCCTGGTCGTTCTCTTCGTAGGCGGAGGCCGAGAAGGTGCCGTGCGGGAACGTCACGGTCCCATGGACCTCGGTGCGGCAGCGGTGGAGGGAACCGGGCTCGCAGCGTGCGGCGACCGTCTCCCGGTGGTCCTGCGCGAACACGGCCGGTCCCTTCGTGGAGGTCGCGGGGAGCTCCGCGACCAGCTCCCAGCCCCAGAAGCGCGACCGGTACGTCGCACCCGAGACGGTGTTCGTGACGACCGGCATCGTGCGGCAGAAGCTCTCGATACGGGTGTGGACCTCGTCGTACGCCCGGCTGAAGTGCGGTCGGTTGACGCGAACGCCGCAGTCCTCCGACGCGGCGAGCCGTGGAGCGGCTGCGGCCGACCCCTCCGTCACGAGCACGGCCCCGGCGACGAGGACGATGACGATGACGAGCAGACGGCGCATGCGGACTCCCGAGCCGGTGAGGTGCCTTCACCTCCACCAACTCGCGCGGGCCTGCGCCGGATCCACGGATCACCCCACCGGAGCAATCGTGGCGGTGCCGGGAACCGATCGGGCGCGTCCGTAGTCTGAGCCCGCGAAGGGGGTGCGGGCATGGCGCAGCTGACGGAGTCGGTCACGGACACCGCGCCGGTGGCGGACCTGCTCGCCGCCGCGGTCGAGGCGCTGGGCGGGACCGAGCGGACGGGCCAGCAGGAGATGGCGGCCGCCGTCGAGCGGGCCCTCCGCACGGGTGAGCACCTCGCGGTGCAGGCCGGCACGGGCACCGGGAAGTCGCTGGCCTACCTCGTCCCGTCGATCCGGCACGCGCTGGAGGCCGACCAGGCGGTGGTCGTGTCCACCGCGACGATCGCGCTGCAGGCCCAGCTGGTCGACCGCGACCTGCCGCGGCTGACGAAGGCCCTCGAGCCCGTCCTCGGGCGGAAGCCGACGTTCGCGATCCTCAAGGGACGCGGGAACTACCTCTGCCGCCACAAGATCGAGTCCGGGGCGCAGGCCGAGGACCCGGGCGACGAGCAGCTCTTCGACCCGTTCCAGGTCTCGGCGCTGGGCCGGCAGGTCACCCGGCTGCACGAGTGGGCCGAGCAGACGACGACCGGCGACCGCGACGAACTCGTCCCCGGCGTGCCCGACCGCGCGTGGCGCCAGGTCAGCGTCACCGCCCGCGAGTGCCTCGGCGCGTCCCGGTGCCCGGTCGCCGAGGACTGCTTCTCCGAGCTCGCCCGGCACCGGGCGGGCGCCGCCGACGTCGTCGTCACCAACCACGCGCTGCTCGCGATCGACGCGATCGAGGGGCGCGCGGTGCTGCCCGAGCACGACGTCGTGGTGGTCGACGAGGCCCACAACCTGGTCGACCGCGTCACCTCGGTGGCGACCGGCGAGCTCACCGGCTCGAGCGCCACCGCCGCCGCCCGCCGCTGCGCGAAGCTGATCGACCAGGCGCTGGCCGACCAGCTCGTCGACGCCGGTGAGGGCCTCGACGCGGTGTTGCTGGACACGCCGGTCGGCCGCTGGGAGAACCTCCCGGAGCCCGTGGGTCGGATGCTGGCGGCGATCCGCAACGCGGCGTGGGCGTGCAAGCAGGCGCTCGGCCCGGAGCGGGAGAAGGGGCCGAAGGAGAACGACACCGACGCGGCCAACCGCCGCTTCGCCACCGCGATGGTCGAGGAGGTCCACGACGTCGCGGGCCGGCTGCTCACGGCCTTCGACCGCGAGGACCCGGCGACCCGGCCGGACGTCGTGTGGCTCTCCGAGCGCGAGCTCGGGTCGAGCACGGTGCGGGCGTTGCACGTCGCACCCCTGTCGGTCGCGGGTCTGCTCGCGAGCCGCCTCTTCGGGCAGTCGACCGTGGTCCTCACCAGCGCGACCCTCGTGCTCGGCGGCTCCTTCGACGCCCTCGCCCGTCAGTGGGGCCTGCCGGTCGACAAGAAGAGCGACCTTCCCGACGACGGGTCCGGCCACGGCAACGACCCGGCCACCAATCTCGTGTGGCACGGCCTCGACGTCGGCTCGCCGTTCGCCCACGCCAAGGCCGGGATCCTCTACGTCGCCCGGCACCTGCCGCCCCCGGGACGCGACGGCCTCTCCCCCGCGGTGCTCGACGAGATCGACGGCCTCGTGCGCGCCGCCGGCGGCCGGGCGCTCGGGCTGTTCTCGTCGATGCGGGCCGCGAAGCAGGCGACCGAGGACCTCCGCGGCCGCTGGGACGGCACCGTCCTGTGCCAGGGCGAGGACTCGACGAACACGCTGGTGCAGAAGTTCGCCGCCGAGACCGGCAGCGTGCTCTTCGGCACGATCTCGCTCTGGCAGGGCGTGGACGTCCCGGGCGAGTCGCTGCAGCTCGTGATGATCGACCGCATCCCGTTCCCGCGCCCGGACGACCCGCTCGTCGCCGCCCGACAGCGCGCGGTCGACGCCCGCGGCGGGAACGGCTTCCTCACCGTCTCCGCCACACATGCGGCGCTGCTCCTGGCCCAGGGCGCCGGGCGGCTCCTGCGCGGCACCGGCGACCGCGGGGTGGTCGCGATCCTCGACTCCCGGGTCGCGACGAAGCAGTACGGCGGTTTCCTGCGCGGCTCCCTGCCGCCGTTCTGGACGACGAGCGACCCGGCCGTCGTCCGCGGGGCCCTCGAGCGCCTCCGGGGCGACTGACCGGCCCTACAGCGTCGCCAGCAGCGCGTCCGCGAGTTCTCCGGCCGCGGCGGGCGCCCGGCGCAGGAAGAGCTCCGGCTCGATCAGCTCGAGCTCCATCACCACCGGCTCGCCGTCGATGCGCACCAGGTCCACCCGGGCCGCGTGCACCGGGGCCGGGGCGTGCGCGAGGGCCCGCTCGGCGACGGCGAGCTCCCGCAGGGTCGGCTCGTGGTCCTCCAGCCGTCCGCCGTGGCGCTCGTGCACGAGGAACCCGTCGGCCGCCGGGTACTTCCGCACCGCGTGCGACCACCGGTCGCCCAGCCGGATCAGCGACACCTCCCCCTCGGAGGCGATCGACTCGACGGCGGGCTGCACCAGTACGTCCACGGCGGCGGCGAGCCCCGCGAGGGTCCCCTCGAGCTCCGGGCCGGTCCCGCGGAACGTCTCCCGGCCGCCGGCCGACACCGCGGGCTTGACGACGACCCGCGACGGTCCGAGCGGCTCCGGCGTCGACCCGGCCGGCACGAGCCGCGTCGGCACCACCGGCACCCCGGCCTCGGAGAGCTCCACGAGGTAGCGCTTGTGGGAGTTCCACTCCAGGACCTCGAGCGGGTTCTGCAGCACCGTCCGCGACGCCACCGAGCGCGCCCAGGCCAGGAACTCGTCCCGCCGCCCCGTGTAGTCCCACGTCGTGCGCACCGCCACCAGGTCGGCCGCCGACCAGCCCGCCACGTCGTCCGGGGTGTCCCACGGCTCCACCCGGGCCTGCACCCCACGGTCGGCCAGCGCGGCGACCAACGGCTGGTTCTCCGCGTCGATGCGCTCGGAACGCACCCGGGTGCTGGCGACGATCACGGTGGCGGCCACGTGATCATCGTCCCCGTCGCCGCGCCCGCCCAACCATCAGCCGCCCGCCGCCACCTGCCCGATGCAGGTGACCGTGCCGGGAGCCACCTCGGTGAACCCCGCGTCCCGGACCGCGGCCACGCCGTACCGTTCCCAGGCCGCCCGCGCGTCGTCCGACGCCGCGCACCAGACGTCCCAGTCCGACGTCGGGGCGGTCCGGACGGCGGGTGCGGCGACCTGGACCGGGTCGCCGCCGGTCCAGGCCAGGACCGTCGCGAGGATCATGCTGGCGTGCCCGACCTGGGCGGCCGCCTTGCCGGTGGACTGCTCGACCCGCGGGTTCAGCCAGATCACGGGGCGGCCGGGCTCGACGGGCCCGGGTTCGTCGTCCGGCAGGTCGGTCCCACCGATCTGCAGTCGCCGAACCTCGTGCGGGACGTCGTCCACCGGACCCGGCACGAGCGCCCGGACCAGCTCGGACACGGTGACGCCGGGGACGTCCTGCACCGCCCGCCAGTGCGAGGTCCGCGCCCGACGGGCCAGCTTGCGGATGCGCCCGGCCCCGCACCACGCGGCGACCGCGTCGAACCACTCCCCGCCCGGCGCGGAGCGTTCGTCCAGACACAGCGCGAGCGCGGCCGCGGCAGCGGCCTCCAGCAGGGCCGTCGGTGTCGGGGGGTCCTGCTTCTCGAGGCGCAGGATCACCGGCATCGCGCGGACCGGACCGTCCGGGTCCTCGTCGACCTCGGGCGCCGGCGTGTCCGTCGCCCACGGGCACACCCGCGCCGCCAGGGGCGCGAGCGCGGTCAGATCAGAGTGGGACACGGCGCAGCAGGCCCTCCGCGGCGTCCGCGACCTCGATCTCGTCGCGGGTCACGCCGAGGACGAAGAGGACGGCGTCGAGGAACGGGGAGGACAGCGCCGTGTCGGCGGCGGCCGCCACCACCGGCTTCGCGTTGAAGGCGATCCCGAGCCCGGCGGCCGCGAGCATGTCGAGGTCGTTGGCGCCGTCCCCGACGGCGACCGTCTGCTCGATCGGCACCTCGTAGCGCGCCGCGAAGTCGAGCAGCGAGCGCGCCTTGCCGGCCCGGTCGACCACCTCGCCGACGACGCGCCCGGTCAGGTACCCGTCGACGATCTCCAGCTCGTTGGCCGCGGCGTAGTCGAGCCCGAGGTCGGCCACGAGGTAGTCGATGACGTGCGTGAACCCGCCGGACACCACGCCGCAGCGGTAGCCGAGCCGCTTGAGGGTGCGGATGGTGGTGCGCGCCCCCGGCGTCAGCCGGATCTGCGCCGCGACGTCGTCGAGACACGACGCGGGCAGGCCCTTCAGGGTCGCCACCCGCCGGTGCAGGGACGCCGCGAAGTCGATCTCCCCGCGCATCGCCGCCTCGGTGACGGCGCGGACCTCGGCCTCCCGCCCCGCGTGGGCGGCGAGCATCTCGATGACCTCGCCCTGCACCAGGGTGGAGTCGACGTCGAACACGATCAGCCGCTTGGCCCGCTGGGCGATGCCCACCCGCTGGACCGCGACGTCGACACCCGCCCGCTGCGAGGCGCCGACGAGGGCCTGCCGCAGCGCCGCGTCGGTCGGTGGGGAGACGCCGGGCACGGAGATGCGCAGCTCCAGCCCGGTGACCGGGTAGTCGGCGACCCGCCGCACCCGGTCGATGTTGACGCGCAGCGACGCGAGGGTGCGGGCCACCTCGGCGAAGTCCGCGGCCGTGATCGGCCGCCCGAGGACCGACACCACGTGGGTGGAGTAGGGGTGCACCGAGGACGCGTCGCCCCCGGTCTCGACCGTGACCGCGAGACCGAGAGCGGGGATCGCGACGTCCAGGCTGCGGGCGAGCCGGTTCGGGTCACCGGTGACGCCGACCAGCGCGGACAGCGTGAGGTGGCCGTGGATCGTCGCCTGCTGGACGTCCAGCATCTCGGCGCCGTGCTCGGCGAGGACCGTGAACAGCGTCGCCGAGACGCCCGGGAAGTCCGGGCCGGTGACCGTGACGAGGAGCGTCGTACGCGCCACCGCCGGGGCGGACACGTGGTCCGCCCCGGCGGCGTCGAGCGCGTGACCGTCCCCCGACGGACGGCTCACTTGTTCCGGGGGTCGCTGCCGGGGAGGTTCTCCTGACCGACCTTGCCGGTGACCGCCTCACCGATGCTGTGGCCGCCACCGATGTGCGCCTCGAGCCGGATCCGCTCCGTGAGGTGCGGGTAGTGCAGCTCGAACGCCGGCCGCTCCGAACGGATCCGGGGCAGCTCGGTGAAGTTGTGCCGCGGCGGCGGGCACGACGTGGCCCACTCCAGCGAGTTGCCGTGGCCCCAGGGATCGTCCACCTCGACCGGACGCCCGTAGCGGTAGCTGGAGAAGACGTTCCAGATGAACGGCAGCGTCGAGGCGCCGAGGATGAACGCGCCGACCGTCGAGATCGTGTTCAGCGTGGTGAAGCCGTCCGAGGGCAGGTAGTCCGCGTAGCGCCGCGGCATGCCCTCGTTGCCCAGCCAGTGCTGCACGAGGAACGTCGTGTGGAAGCCGACGAAGGTCGCCCAGAAGTGGAACTTGCCCAGGCGCTCGTTCATCATGCGGCCGGTCATCTTCGGGAACCAGAAGTAGATGCCGGCGTAGGTGGCGAACACGATCGTCCCGAACAGCACGTAGTGGAAGTGCGCCACCACGAAGTACGAGTCCGAGACGTGGAAGTCCAGCGGCGGCGAGGCCAGCAGGACGCCGGTGAGGCCACCGAAGAGGAACGTGACGAGGAATCCGATCGAGAACAGCATCGGCGTCTCGAAGGTCAGCTGCCCCTTCCACATGGTGCCGATCCAGTTGAAGAACTTGATCCCGGTCGGCACGGCGATGAGGAACGTGGTGAAGGAGAAGAAGGGCAGCAGCACGGCGCCGGTGGCGTACATGTGGTGCGCCCACACCGCGACCGAGAGGGCCGCGATCGACAGCGTCGCGTAGATCAGCGTCTTGTAGCCGAAGATCGGCTTGCGGCTGAAGACCGGGAAGATCTCCGAGACGATGCCGAAGAAGGGCAGTGCCACGATGTAGACCTCGGGGTGCCCGAAGAACCAGAAGAGGTGCTGCCACAGGATGACCCCGCCGTTGGCCGGGTCGAAGATGTGGGCGCCGAGGTGCCGGTCCGCCAGCAGGCCGAAGAGGGCCGCGGTGAGGATCGGGAAGGCCAGCAGCACGAGCACGACCGTCACCAGGATGTTCCAGGTGAAGATCGGCATCCGGAACATGGTCATGCCCGGGGCGCGCATGCAGACGATCGTCGTCACGAAGTTGACGCCGCCGAGGATGGTGCCGAGACCGGAGACCGCGAGGCCCACGATCCACAGGTCGGCGCCGTAGCCCGGGGTGTAGAGGGAGTCCGACAGCGGCGAGTACGCGAACCAGCCGAAGCTGGCGGCGCCGCCCGGGGTGAAGAACCCGGAGACGACCATCGTGCCGCCGAAGAGGAACAGCCAGTACGAGAACGAGTTGAGCCGGGGGAACGCCACGTCCGGCGCGCCGATCTGCAGCGGCACGATGTAGTTCGCGAAGCCGAAGAGGATCGGCGTCGCGTACAGCAGCAGCATGATCGTGCCGTGCATGGTGAACAGCTGGTTGTACTGCTCGACCGACAGGATCTGCAGACCCGGCTGCGCGAGCTCGGCCCGCATCAGCAGGGCCA
>NZ_KB903226.1 GCF_000379625.1 Actinomycetospora chiangmaiensis DSM 45062
CGAGGCCGAACTCAAGATCGACCCCGACGACCTCACCAGCCCCACCCAGGCCGCGGTCACCTCCGCCATCGCCTTCACCCTCGGCGGGCTGCTCCCGCTGCTGGCGATCCTGCTGCCGCCGGCGACCTGGCGCGTCCCGGTCTGCGTGGTCGCGGTCCTGATCGCNCTCGGGATCGCCGGCTGGGCCGGCGCCCGCCTCGGCGGCGCCGCCCCGCTCAAGGCGATGCTGCGCGTCGTCATCGGCGGCGGCCTCGGACTCGCCGTCACCTACGGCATCGGCATCGCCCTCGGCACCGCCGTCGGCTGAGCCGACGCGGGTGCCCCGGGGAACCATCTGCCGCTCGACGTGAGCCGGGACAGGAGATGCCGAACGACGAGGGACCGGGGGAATCCTGGTCGGATGCCGTCCTGGGGGCCGTGCTGCGGCGCCGCGCGCGGGACGGCGATCCGTCGACCGCCGATCCCGGCGGTGCCGAGCGCTTCGTCGTCGTCACGTACGACCCGCAGACCGGCGAGACCGACTCCTACGGCCCGTACGGCGCGGCGTCGGCCGTGACGGAGTGCCGGCGCCGGCGGGCGGCGTTCGACGAGGGCGATCTCGACGACGTGATCGTCGCGGTCGTCCCCCTGTGGCGACCGTGAACCGCGGGATCGGGCTAACGGGCCCGGGCGCTCGGCACCGTGCCGGGACCGGAGGCGAGCACCTCGTGCGCAGCGCCGCGCCAGAACGGCACGGCGGCGAGATAGACCCCGCCGAGGGCGATCAGCGCCACGGCGGCGTCGACGCTCGAGCGTCCGTCGCGCGACCAGTACACGTCCTGCAGGTCGATGAGCAGCGCGAGCTCGTCGACGATCAGTGCGGTCCCGCTGCCGTACGCCGTCGCGGTCAGCGGGTGACGGCGGTGGCGTTCCTCGCCGCGCAGCGCGACGGCCCCGACCGCGGCGAGCAGGAGGATCCCGATGTTGTAGTGGTGCAGGTGCCGGCCACCGGCGCTCATGCCGCCCCCCGCGGGCCCGTGACCGGCGCGGATCCAGTGGGTGATGGCGCGGGTCACGCCGAAGGTCGCCCCGAAGCCGGTCCAGGCGATCAGCAGGGACTGCTCGGTCGGACCGACCCGGTCCCGGGCGACCGCACGGATCCGTTCCCGCAGTGTGCGCAGCTCTGCCACGTCGTCCTCCGCTCCCGGTGCGGGATCCCCTCCCGCGAGGGGGAGCACCCTGTCAGGGCCGAGGTAAGCACCGGGTTCTCCGGGACGAGCCTCCGACCGGTCGACCGGAACGGCGACACCGGAACGGTGGGAGGGCCCGCGTCGTCCCGGCGTTTACCGCGCGCTTGCCCGCCGCGTCGATGATGGGCCGCGCCTGGAGGACGGAGAGCGAGGTCGGGGTACTGATGACGAGCATGAGGCCAGGCATGGCCGCGCGAGCGGCCCTCGAGCGCGACCGCGTCCGGCCGCAGGCGGACGTCCCGGAGGCCGGGGACGAACGCGGCGCCGGTGGCGGCCTGCGGGCGCGGCCGGTGGAGGGTGAGACGTTCGCGGGCGGCGATCCCGCACAGGCGGCGCGCCGGGCGTTGACCGAGGAGTCCCCGACGCGCTGTCCGGCCCGGACGCGCGCCTGGCGCCACGGGGTGCTGGTGGCCGAGGGATTTCCCGTCGCGCAGCTCTCCGACCAGCTCGACGACGATCCGGACACGGTGGTCTGGCTGGACCTCCACGACCCCGATCTGGGCGACCTCGCGGTGCTCACCGAGGAGTTCGGCCTCCACCCGCTGGCGGTGGAGGACGCCGTGCACGAGCACCAGCGTCCGAAGCTCGACCGCTACGACGACCACCTGCTGCTGTCGGCCTACGCGGTCGCCCTCGACGGCGACACCGGCGAGGTGGCGCTCAGCGAGCTGGCGGCGTTCGTGACCGCCCGGGCCCTGATCACCGTCCGAAAGGACGACGGGTTCGATCCGCAGGCCCTCGTGTCCCGCTGGGACTCCTCGAGCGAGCTGGCCACCAGCGGCGTGGCCTTCCTCCTCCACGGGCTGCTCGACCAGATCGTCGACGGGCACTTCACCGCCGTGCAGTCCCTCGACGACCACATCGAGGAGGTGCAGGACCAGCTGTTCGCCGAGGTCGACCCCGGCCAGGAGCTCCAGCGGCGCAGCTTCGAACTCCGCCGCTCCCTCGTCCTGATCCGCCGCGTCGTGCTGCCGATGCGCGAGGTCCTCAACACCGTGATGCGCCGCGATCTGCACGTCGTCGACGAGGCCATGGGGCCCTACTTCCAGGACGTCTACGACCACGTCCTGCGCGCCACGGACTGGACCGACAGCCTGCGGGACCTCGTGACGACCATCCTGGAGACCCGGCTGACGATCCAGGGCAACCGGCTCAACGAGATCATGCGCCAGCTGACGTGCTGGGCGGCGATCATCGCGGTGCCGACGGCGGTCACCGGGTTCTACGGCCAGAACGTCCCGTACCCCGGCTTCCAGCAACCGTGGGGCTTCGTCACGAGCGTGGCACTCATGGTCGTCATCGCCGGGGCGTTGTTCGTGACCTTCAAGCGCAAGCACTGGATCTGACGCCGCGGGCCCGCACCCGCGGGCACCGGGCGCCCGCCCGTCGGCGGGATGGCTCCTATCCGCCCGGCAGCGGGGCCACGGCGGCCGAGCGCAGGTGCCACGGCACGTCGATGACGACCACGCTGGGCTGGAAGAGCAGGCGGGCCTTGAGTCGAAGTGCGCTCTGGTTGTGCAGCAGCTGCTCCCACCAGTGCCCGACGACGTACTCCGGGATCACGACCGTCACCACGTCCCGCGGGCCGCGACGCGGGAAGTCCTTGACGTACTTGAGGATGGGGCGGGTGATCTCGCGGTAGGGCGAGTCGAGCACCGTGAGGGCGACGCCGGTGTCAGCGGCGTCCCAGGCCTTCCGCAGGTCCTCCGGGTCGTCGTCGACCGGCACCGTGACCGCGGCCAGCGTGTCGGGACGCAGGAACCGGGCGTAGGCGAGGGCCCGCAGCGTCGGGCCGTTGACCGACGCGACGAGCACGATCACGTGGTTGCGGCTGGGGCCGAGCGGCCGCGACTCGGCGAGCGCGGTCTCGCCGGCCACGGTGGCGTAGTGCCGGGACACCGCGCGCATGAGGACGACGAGCACCGGGACCGCGACGACCACGATCCACGCGCCGTCGAGGAACTTGGTGACCAGGACGACGACGAGCACCGTCCCCGTGGCGACGGCGCCGACGGCGTTGATGGCCTGGGCCCGGCGCTTCGGGGCCCTGCCCTCGGCGTCGGGCTCGGCGAGCTGACGCTGCCAGTGCCGGACCATGCCGAGCTGGGACAGCGTGAAGGCGATGAAGACGCCGACGACGTAGAGCTGGATGAGCGCGTTGACGTTCGCGTCGAAGGCCCAGATGAGGATGATCGCGAAGAGGGCGAGCAGCACGATCCCGTTGGAGAACACCAGCCGGTCCCCGCGCGTGTAGAACTGCCGCGGGAGGTAGCGGTCCCGCGCCAGGATCGAGGCCAGGACCGGGAACCCGTTGAACGAGGTGTTCGCCGCCAGGACGAGGATGCCCGCGGTCAACGCCTGCAGCGCGTAGAAGCCGATCGACCCGTCCCCGAACACGGCGGCGGCGACCTGCGCGAGCACCGTGCGCGGCGTCGCGCCCGCGGGGAGGCCGAGCTGGGACGGGTCGGCGGCGGTGTGCACCCCGCTGACGACGGCGAGGATCGTGATGCCGACCCCCATGCTCACCGCGAGAGCCGCGAGCAGGCTCAGCGTGGTCGCGGCGTTGCGGGCCCTCGGCGCCCGGAACACGGGCACGCCGTTGCTGATCGCCTCCACCCCGGTCAGGGCCGTGCAGCCCTGCGCGAACGCGCGGAGCACGAGGAGGAGCGCGAGCAGGCCGGTGACGTGCTCGGTGGGCAGCACCGGCAACCCGGCGCTCTCCGCGACGAGGTGGCCTCCGGTGACCGAGCGCGTCGCCGCCCACCCGAACATCACGAAGATCATGACGACGAAGCCGTACGTCGGAGCGGCGAAGACCGTGCCGGTCTCGCGCAGCCCCCGCAGGTTGACGACGGTCAGCACGACGACGAGGCCGATCGCGATGGCGACGGTGTGGGGCGCGGCCTCCGGGATCGCCGAGGTGATCGCCGCCGTGCCCGCCACGATCGAGACCGCCACGGTCATGACGTAGTCCACGAGGAGCGCCGCCGCCGCCACCAGTCCGGCGGAGGGCCCGAGGTTCTCGTGGCTCACGATGTACGACCCGCCGCCGCGGGGGTAGGCGCGACAGGTCTGGCGGTAGGACGCCACGACCACCACGAGGACAACGGCCACCACGACCGTGATCCAGGGGGCCGCGGCGAGGAAGGCGAGTCCCCCGGCGGAGAGCGCGACCAGGATGGATTCCGTGGCGTAGGCGACCGAGGAGAGGGCGTCACTGCAGAAGATCGGCAGCGCGAGCCACTTCGGCAGCAGGGTCTCCCCCAGCCGGTTCGAGGCCATCGGACGCCCGACCAGCAGCCGCTTCGAGAGCGTCGCACCCCACACGGCGCCGAGGCTAGGAAAGGGCGGGGTGGATCATCGGTCGGTCGCCGACAATAACGCGCAAAAATTGGGTCGGGACCGGACGTGTTCTGCGCTCTCCCGACCCGGATATCCGGATAGTCGTGCTGTTCGCAGCCTTTGCCCGTTTCGCCCGTCCGTCAAGGACGCGTATCCGGACCCGCGTCATCACTGCGGTTCCCGCCCGTCGCGGCGTCGTGGTCCGGGGCGTCGACCCCCGATCCGCGGTGGCGGCGGACCCGCCGGACCACCAGGGCGAGGACCACGACGGCGAGGGCGACGAGCAGGTAGACCTCGTAGCGGGTCACGGTCCGGTAGACCTCGTCGATGTGGGCGCCGGCGAGGTAGCCGAGACCGGTCCACACCCCGACCCAGAGCACCGCCCCGAGGGCGTTGAAGCCCAGGAACCGGCGCCAGGGCATCCCGGTGAGCCCGGCGATGATGCCGTTGGCCTGCCGGAGCCCCTCGACGAAGCGGGCGACCACGATGATCTTGCCGCCGTGCCGGGCGAAGAAGCGCTCGGCCCGCCCGACCCGGGCCGGGGTCAGGCCGACGTAGCGCCCGACCCGGTCGACCAGGCGGCGCCCGCCGTAGCGGCCGACGGCGTACCCCACGTTGTCCCCGGCGACCGCGGCGACGACGCCGATCAGCAGGACCACGGCCACGTTGAGCTGGCCGGCGCCGGCGTAGACCGCGGCCGCGATCAGGATCGTCTCGCCCGGAACCGGGACGCCGAAGTCCTCGAGGAAGAGCAGCCCACCCACGGCCAGGTAGCCGTAGCCGTTCAGGATCGGGGCGAGGGCGGCGAACACCCCGGGCAGCGCGGGCGGCGCGCTCACCGCGGCGCCCGCCGTGTCCGGGTGCCGGACCCGCCGACGACCTGTCCTCTACACACGTGTAGAACACTACTCCTCTACTGCGATGTAGAAGTCGATTCGGCCACCGGCCGTCCCCGTCGCCGTAGGACCAGTGTCCCGATCACGGAGGTTGCCCAGGTGAGCATCGAGTCCGGCCACCGCACCGAGACGGTGTCGCCGAGCACCGGACCGTTGCCGGGTCAGCGGTACGCCGCGCGCGCGGAGGGCGTGAGCAAGGTCTACGGCTCCGGGGAGACCCGGGTGACCGCGCTCGACGGGGTCGACGCCGGCTTCGTCCGCGGCGAGCTGACCGCGGTGATGGGGCCCTCCGGGTCGGGCAAGTCGACGCTGATGCAGTGCGTGGCCGGCCTGGACCGGGTCACCGAGGGCCGGGTCTGGATCGGCGAGCAGGAGCTGACCGGGCTCCCGGAACGCGCCCTCACCGAGCTGCGCCGCGACCGGGTCGGGTTCGTCTTCCAGTCGTTCAACCTGCTGCCCACCCTGAATGCGAAGGAGAACATCACCCTGCCGGCCGACCTCGCCGGCCGGACACTGGACACCGACTGGGTCGAGCAGGTCATCGACACCCTGGGGCTGCGCCCGCGGCTGGCCCACCGGCCCGGCGAGCTCTCCGGCGGACAGCAGCAGCGCGTCGCCTGTGCCCGCGCCCTGGTGGGGCGCCCCGAGCTGATCCTGGCCGACGAGCCGACCGGCAACCTCGACTCGCGCGCCGCCGGCGAGGTCCTCGGGTTGCTCCGACGCAGCGTCGACGACCTCGGTCAGACGATCGCCCTGGTGACCCACGACCCGGCCGCGGCCGCCCACGCCGACCGGGTCCTGTTCCTGCTCGACGGCCGCGTCGTCACGACGCTCCGCGCCCCGAGCGCCCCGGACGTGCTCGAGACCATGGCCGGGCTCGAACAGGACGCGCTCGGCAGCGCCAGCGCCGCGGGCGAGGACACCCGGGAGACCGGCCGATGAGGACGATGCTGCGGGTCGCGGCCAGGTCGGTCGCGGCCTCGAAGGCCCGGATGACGCTCTCGGTGGTCGTGGTGGCCCTCGGGGTCGGGTTCGTGGTCGCCACCCTGGTGCTCTCGGCGACGATCAACGCCGCCTTCACCGGCCTGTTCACCTCCGGCGCCGCCGACGTGACCGCCAGCCCCCGTGCCGCGTTCGCCGTGGAGGTCGAGGACCAGGCGATCTCGGGCTCGGTCCCCACCCTGCCCACCGACGCGGTGGACGCCGTGTCCCGGACGCCGGGTGTGGCCGCCGCCCACGGCGAGGTCGCGACCCAGGACGTGACCGTGGTCGACGCGGCCGGGCAGCCGGTCGGCCCCGAGAGCGGCGCACCGACCCTGGGCTACAACTGGTACCTCCGCGCCCACCCGATCGCCACGCTGACCGCCGGGCACGCACCGGCCGGGCCCGGACAGGTCGTGCTCGACGCCCCCAGCGCGGTCGCCGCGCACCTCGACCTCGGCTCCCCGGTCCGACTCGTCACCCCCGCGGCGACCACCGGGGCCACGCTGGTCGGGCTCGCGGCGTCCGCCGGGACGAACCCCGGGGTCGGACTGGTCTTCCTCGACACCCCGACCGCGCAGACAGCGCTGCTCGGGCAACCCGGCCGGTTCACCGCGGTCACCGCCGACGCCGCCCCCGGGGTCGACGACGCCGCGCTCGCCCCGGCGGTCGCGCGGGCCCTCGGCTCCGCCGTCGACGTCGCCACCCGCGAGCAGCAGGCCTCGAGCGCCGCCGCCCGGGTCGCGTCGTTCCTCTCGACGGTCACCTACGCCCTGCTCGGCGTGGCCGCTGTGGCGCTGCTGGTCGGCAGCTTCCTGATCGTCAACACGTTCACCATGCTCGTCGCCGGGCGGATGCGGGAACTGGGCCTGCTGCGTGCGGTCGGAGCCCGCCGCGGCCAGGTCACCGCGATGGTGCTCGGGGAGGCCGTACTCGTCGGGCTGCTCGGGGCCGCCGTCGGGCTCGGCGCCGGCCTCGGGCTCTGCGCCGTTCTCGAGGCCGTCCTGCGCGGTCTCGGGATCGACCTGTCCGCGGTGGGGCTGGTCGTTCCCGGCTACACCGCTCCCGCCGCCTTCCTGCTCGGGATCGGGGTGACCGTCGCCGCGGCGTCCGGGCCCGCCCGTCGGGCCGGGCGCGCCGCTCCCACCGAGGTGCTGCGCGAGTCGGCAGCGCCCACCGAGACCGGTACCGGCCGCGGACGGGTCCTCGTCGGCGGCGCGGTCCTGCTCGTCGCCGCCGGGGCGCTGCTCACCGCCGCACTGCTCACCCCGCGCACGGGGGACCTGCTCCTCGGCGGCGGGCTGTTCGCCCTCGGTGCGGCGGCGAGCCTCGTCGCCCTGGTCCTGCTCGGGCCCGCGCTCGCGCGCCTCGTGGTCGCCGCACTCGCCACTGCCTATCCCCGCCTGTTCGGCGCCGTCGGGCGGCTCGCGCACGGGAACGCCGTCCGGGCCCCGCGCCGCACCGCGACGACCGCCGCCGCGCTGACGGTCGGGGTCGCGCTGGTGACGAGCCTCGGCATCCTCGCGTCGTCGCTGGACACCTCGATCACCGCGCAGGTCTCGAGCGGTCTCGGCGCGGACTACGTGCTCTCGGGACGCGGCGGGCAGCCGTTGCCGCCGCAGGTCACCGACGCGGTGCGCGCCGTGCCCGGGGTCGCGTCGGTCACCCGGCAGCGCTACGCCCCCGCCGGCTTCCGCGGCGCACAGGTCTCGCTGTCCGGGGTCGACACCGCCACCCTCGACGCCGCGACCGCACCGCAGTACGTCGCGGGCGACACCGGCGCGCTGGCCCGCGGCCAGCTCGACGTCGACCAGGCGAGCGCCCTCGCCGACGGGCTGACGATCGGCTCGCCGGTCCACCTGACCTTCGTCGACGGCACCCCGGCCGACCTGACGGTCGGGGCGATCAGCAAGCCCCCGCCCGGGGGCGGCAAGGACGGCTCGACCTTCCAGGTCTCGCTGGACACCCTGGCCCGCTACCAGCCGCTGGCCAAGGACTTCAGCCTGTCCCTGCTCGCCGCACCCGGCGCCGCCGCCGGACTCGGCCCGGCCCTGCACCAGGCCCTGGCGGGCGACCCGCAGGTCTCGATCCAGAACCGCGCGGACCACCAGAACGCGCTGCGCGGCCAGGTCGACCTGGTCCTCGAGCTGCTCTACGGGCTGCTCGCCCTCGCCGTGGTGGTCGCGGTGCTCGGAGTGATCAACACCCTGGCGCTCTCGGTCGTCGAACGACGTCGCGAGATCGGGCTGTTGCGTGCGGTCGGCGCCACCCGCGCCCAGATCCGCACCATGGTCCGGCTCGAGGCGCTCGCGGTGTCGCTCCACGGCACCGTGGTCGGTCTGGTGCTCGGGTTCGGCTGGGGCGCCGCCGGGCAACGACTGCTGACCGGCTACGGCGTCACCACCCTCTCGGTGCCGTGGGCCACCGTCGCCGCCCTCGCCGTCGGGGCCGTCCTGGTCGGACTGCTCGCCGCCGTCGGGCCCGCCCGCCGGGCCGCGCGCGCCGACGTCCTCACCGGCCTGGCCGCCACCTAGGGCCGTGGGCGTTCTACAGCGCTGTAGAGTCCGAACGGTCGGCCGGTGTGCGCGGACGGCAGGAGGGAGCGGCCGGTCATGAGCGCGTCCACCGGGGAACCCCCGGCCCCCCGGCGGGGGGACCGCCGTGCCCCCGGGGCGCTCGGGAACCAGGTCTGGTCCCTGCTCGTGGCGGCCGAGGCACCGCTGACCGCCGGCGAGGTCCGCGACCGGCTCCACCGCCAGTCGCCGGACCACCCGCCGTTGGCCTACACCACCGTGGTGACGATCCTCGGCCGCCTCCACACCAAGGGCCTGTTGACCCGCTCCCTCGACGGGCGCGCCCACCGCTACGCCCCCGCCGCCTCCCCGGAGGGCATGGCGGCCGCCCGGATGCACCGGGCCCTGGCCGACGAAGGAGACCACGCCGCCGTCCTCGCCCGCTTCGTCTCCGAACTCTCCGAGACCGACGAGGCCGTGTTGCGCCGCCTGCTCGGCGAGCACGGCTGAGCCCGGCGAGGTACCCCGCATGCGCATCGCGGTCTTCGCGCCCCTGCTGCTGCCGCTGCTGTCCGTCTGGGGCGCCGGCGCCCTGGCGCACCGGCTGCCGCCGCGCCTGGCGACCTGGCTGCTCACGGCCGCCGCCGTCGTGCTCGCCGGCTGCAGCACCGCCGCCCTCGCGCTCCTGGCCGCGACCGCGGCACTGCGCATCCCGCTGCTCGCCGACCTCGCGCGCTACTCGCTCACCGTCGTCTCCCGCGACGACCCCGCCTCGATCTGGGTCGCGGTCGCCGCCGGGGCCCTGCTCACCGCCGCCGGCGCCGCCCTCGGCCGGGTCGCGACCCGACGCGCCCGCGCCCTCGCCGCCACACACCGCCACACCCGGGCCCTCCCCGGCCACGAGGAGCTCGTCGTCGTGCCCGACCCCGCCCCCGAGGCCTACGCCGCCCCCGGGCGCCCCGGGCGGATCGTGGTCTCGACCGCGATGCTCGAGGCGCTGTCCCCGGCCGAACAGCGTGCCCTGATCGCGCACGAGCGCTCCCACCTGGCCCACCACCACATCCGGTTCCTGACCGCCGTCCACCTCGCCGCCGCGCTCAACCCGACGCTGCGCCCGGTCGCCCGCGCCGTCGGCTACACCGTGGAGCGGTGGGCCGACGAGGACGCCGCGCGCGCCGTGGGCGACCGGCCGGTCGTCGCCCACGCCATCGGGCGGGCCGCCCTGGCCGGCCGTGCCGCCACGACGTCCGGCGCCCGGCCGGCCCTCGGGCTGGGCATCACCCCCGCCCTGCCCCGCGACGCCGGCGACGTGCCCCGCCGCGTCGCCGCCCTGCTGAGCTCCGCCCTGCTCACCGCACGCCGCGGCTGGCTGCTCGCCGCCGTCGGTGTCGTGCTGCTCGCCGCGCTGAGCACGCTCGAGGCCCAGCAGGACTTCGAGGCGCTGCTCGAACTCGCCCGCCACGCCACCACCGGCTGATCACGGTCCGAGCCGCGCCGGCCACCCCGTCCCGTCGGTTCCGGCGCGGGTCGCGCTCCTCCGCCGTGTCGAGGTCGCTCGTTACGCTCGGACCTCATGAGCGAGGTCGGCCCGGCGGACGCGGCCGGTCAGGACGTCGGTCCGGCCAACGCGGCCCGGATGTACGACTACTACCTGGGCGGCAGCGCGAACTTCGCCGTCGACCGCGCCCTGGCGGACCGGGCCATCGCCGTCCGGCCGGCCCTGCCCGCCATCGCGCGGGCCAACCGGGCGTTCCTCAACCGCGTCGTCGCCCACCTCGTCGGGTGCGGCGTCGACCAGTTCCTCGACCTCGGCTCGGGCATCCCGACGGTCGGCAACGTCCACGAGGTCGCCGCCCGCAGCACGCCCGACGCCCGGGTGGTCTACGTCGACCGCGAGCCGGTCGCGGTGGCCTATGCCCAGGAACTGTTGCGCGGCCACGACCGGGCGACGGTCGTGCACGCCGACCTCCGCGACAGCGACCGGGTCTGCCGGGACGCTGCCGAATTGCTGGACTTCTCCCGCCCGGTCGCGCTGCTCGCCGTCGCGGCCCTGCATTTCCTGCCCGACGCCGACGACCCGGCCGGGGTCCTCGCGCGCTACCGAGGTGCCCTGACCCCGGGCAGCTACCTCGCCCTCAGCCACGGCACCGGCGACCACCAACCCGTCGGCGCCGGCATCGGCACCGCGCTGTACCAGCAGTCCACCAGCCCGATCACCCTGCGGACCCACGCCGAGGTCACCGCGCTGTTCGACGGATTCCAGGTGCTCGATCCCGGGGTCGTGTTCACCTCCGCGTGGCGCCCCGACCTCCCCGGCCCGCACGACCGACTCGCGGCCCGTCCCGAGCAGGCCGGGTTCTACGCCGGCCTCGCCCGCCTCGGCCCCGGCTGAACCACCGCACCCGCTCGTCGGGGCGGAGGCGTCGAGCCGGCCGCCGCCGAACGTGCTACTCATGGGACGTGCGTCCCGAAAGATCGGTCGGCTTGCTGCTGTTGGCGTCGTCCATCCTGTGCGAGGTGGGCGGCACCCTGCTGTTGCACGCGTCGAAGGGCTTCAGCGAGCCGCTGCCCTCGGTGGGCGTCCTGGCCGGCTACACGGGCACGATGGTGCTGTTCTCCCGCGCCCTCGAGTCCGGGCTCACCCTCGGCATCGCCTACGGCACCCTCACCGGGTGCGGCCTCGTCATGGCGACCGTGTCGAGCACGCTGCTCTTCGGTGACCCGCTCGCGCCCTGGCAGGGCGTCGGCCTCGTCCTGATCATGCTCGGCGCCCTGATCCTGCAGACCCGCCCCTCGACGCCGCGGCCGCACCCGTGAGCGCGACGCTCCTGCTCGCGGGGTCGGTCGTCGCGCAGGGGGTCGGGATCGCCGCGACCCGCGCCTCGGACGGGTCACGACGACGGGCGTGGGTGGCTGCGGCCTTCGCCGGGATGGCCGTGTCGGTGGTCCTCATGTCGCGGGCCATCGCGCAGGGCCTGTCCCTCGCCGTCGGCTACGGCATCTGGAGCGGGTCGGGCATCGTGCTCGCCGCCACCGCCGGAACCGTCGTGTTCGGCGACCACCTCTCCCGACGGCACGCCCTCGGACTCGCCCTGGTCGTCCTCGGCGTCGTCGTGGTCCACGGCGCCGCCTCGTGACCGCCGGACTCCCCGACGAGGACCGGGAACCCGACGGCCGTCGACGGCGCGGCCTGCGCCGGCGGGCGGCGCTGATCGAGGCGGTCCTCGCCGTCGTGGCGCGCCACGGCGTGGCGGGGGTGTCCCACGGCTCGGTGGCCACCGAGGCCGGCCTGCCCCGCAGTGCGGTCTCCCACCACTTCGACGCCCTCGACGACCTCCTCTCCGCCGCGCTGCGCTCGGCCACCGAACACCTCGTCGCGGCCGTACCGCACGTCCCCGCAGGCAGCGACGTGCGCTGGTTCGCCTCCGAGCTCGTCGGGCTGTTCGCCGCCAACCGCGACCGCGTCGCCGCCGGCTACGAGCTGTACGCCCTCGCCGCGAGACGCCCCTCGCTGCGCGACGCCGTCGCCCTCTGGACCGGCCTGCTCGCGGACCTCGCCCGCCACCACACCACCGATCCCGACCGGGTCCGTGGCTTCGCCGTCACCGTCGACGGCTACTTCCTGCAGGCCCTCGCCACCGGCGACACTCCCCGGGTCGGCGAGCTCGAGACCCTGCTCCGCACGGCACTCGGATCCGGTCAGCGCAGCGCGTCCGGATACGTCACGAACTGGAGCTGACCGTCCGTGGTCGAACCGGTGACCACGGCCTCGCCGGTCGTGGGGTCGACGGCGACGCTGTTGGGCTGGCGCACGGTCGGGATCACGACGCGGTGCCGGATCCCGGTCCCCGAGAGGGTGAGCCCGAGGAGCTCGTTGCTCCCCGTGAGCGTGACCCACAACGTGTGGCGGGCCGTGTCGTAGGCGTCGCCGTAGGGCTTGGAGCCCGGCCCGGTGGGGATGCTCGCCACCTGCCGGGGCCCGCCGGGGGTCGCCTCGAAGCCCAGGACGGCGTCGCCGTTGGTGTCGTTGACCCAGAACAGGCCGTCGTCGCCGGCCACGGTGTGGGTGGGGCCGGCGCCGCAGTTGGCGCTGCCCACGATGTCACCGGTCGCGGTGTACTCCGTGATCTGCCGCCCCCGCACCCCCACCCCGACCGCGTCACGGCCGTCCGCGGTCGCGGCGCCCCCGCCGGGCTGCAGCGAGGTCGGCACGGTGCGGACGACCTGACGGTCGCGGATGATCGAGAAGGAGTTCCCGAACTCGTTGGCGACGAAGATGGTGTCCGCGCCGACGGCGAAGGCCTCGTGGGGCGCCGGGCCGGTCGTGGGCACCGTGTAGTCGATCCGACCGCCGCGCAGGTCGATGACCGACAGGGTGCCGTCCTTCTCCCCGGCGGACAGGGCCGGCCCGTCCGGGCCGACCAGGGTGAGGTGACGCCCCTCGCTGCGCAGGGCGACGAAGGTCGGGGGCGGGGTCGTAGATCCCGGCCGGACCGCGTCGATGGGCAGGATGTCGAGTCCGTCGGGGTTGCGCACGTTCACCGCCACCGTGCCCCCCGCCGTCACCGCGATCCCCTCCGGCGCTCCCGCCAGCGGGATCACCGTCCCCGGCAACCCGGCCTGCGCGGGTGGCGAGACCGCAGGCTCGGGAGCTTCGGCCAAGGGGGTCGCCGGGGACTCGGTGGTCGTCGGGGCGGTGGACGTGGGTGCCGGCGTGGCCGGGGCGCCCGACGAGCCGCAGCCGGCGAGCAGGCCGGCGAGGACCACGACCGTCGCCACGGCCACGTCGATCGTCCGTCGCCGCCCGACCGGGGTCGCCGTGGACGGGGAGGGCCGATCACCGGGGGGAGCCATGACCCGCGTTCGGCGTCGACCGCGTCGGGGTTTGTCGAGGGCAACCGCGTCGAGCTCCGGCAGCCCGCCTGATCCGGTCCTGCGCCCCGGTCCGCCAGGACGTGACCACGCCATTCCGGCAGGACGGCCGACCAGGAGCGCCCGCCGCGAGCGTGCGGTCGCTTGGAAGGCGGACTGGAAGGGTCGACCGGGGCGTCCTCCCTCGCGTCGCGCGCACGCTCTTCCACAGGACAGGCCGCGGGGCGTGGATCGCGCTCCGCCAGACGGGGGTGCTGTGCGGGCGATCATGTTGGCGCTGTTCGTCGTGGTCGTCTCGCTGTGGGTGGTGTTGGCCTGCGCCACGCTGGCCATCTGGGGAGGCGTCGAGCGTGGCGAGCTGCCCCGGGGCGATCTCGTGGCCGCCCTCGGAGGCACCGCCGCCTGCTCCGCCGGCGTCGTGACCGTGGCCGCCGCCTTCGCCGCGGCCTAGATGTCCTGCCGGACAGGTCCACCGCACCCGGGTGACCTCCCCGACCGGACGACATCGACACCAGCGGCGGCGACGTAGCCGCGGTGGAGCCGAGGGAGCAGGATGCGACGGCATGACGGTGGTCCTGGTGCACGGCAATCCGGAGAGCGCGGCCATCTGGGACCCGCTCGTCGCCGAGCTGGCCCGCGCGGGCGTCGAGGACGTGGTGCGACTGTCCCCGCCCGGGTTCGGCGTCCCCCTGCCCGACGACTTCCCCGCCACCGTGACGGCCTACCGCGACTGGCTGATCGGTGAGCTCGAGCGCTTCGACCGGCCGGTCGACCTGCTCGGCCACGACTGGGGCGGCGGCCACGTCGTGACCGCCCTCCTGCGACGGCCGGAGCTGGTGCGCAGCTGGGCCGACGACGCGCTGGGCCTCTTCGAACCGGACTACGTGTGGCACGACCTCGCGCAGACCTGGCAGACGCCGGGTGACGGAGAAGCGAGCCTCGACCGGATGTTCGGCGGCACTCCCGGACAGCGGGCCGAGCGCATGGAGTCGCGGGGCATCGGCCGTGCGGAGGCCCTGCAGATCGCGGGTGTTCAGGGCGAGGACATGAAGCGCGCGGTCCTCGCGCTCTACCGCTCCGCCACCCAACCGGTCATGGCCGAGATCGGCCGGGACCTGCCGACGCTGGCCGCCCGCCCCGGCCTCGCCATCCTCGCCACCGCCGACCACTTCGTGGGCTCCGAGGAGCTCCGACGACGTGCCGCGGAACGCGCCGGCGCCGACGTCGCGGTGCTCGACGAGCTGGGCCACTGGTGGATGACCGAGGACCCGGCCCGCGCGGCGCGCGTGCTCACCGCCTTCTGGCGAGCACGGGCCTGGAGCGCCTGAGCGGACGCTTCAGCCGGGCCCGTCCGGGCTCGGTCACCGCGCCGGGACGAGGGGGCCCGCCAGGAACGAGACGAGGTCGGACGACGCGTCGAGCGGCAGCACCTGGGCCACGTACTGGTCGGGGCGCACGACGACGAGGCAGCCCCGGTCGCGGTCGATCTCCCGCAGGTCGAACAGGTCGGCCGTGGGCCGGGGGCAGAAGACCTTCTCGTAGTCGACCAGGCCGAAGCGCCCCTTGCGTGGCAGGAGCACCGGGGGCAGGTCGGCCACGGTCAGCTCGCGGTGGCCCTGCTGCAGGACCGCGCGGACGTCGAGCACGGCGTCCGGGTCGGTGCCGGCGGGTGTGAACCGCGTGATCAGTGCGGGGAGCGCGTCGCAGAAGGCTCGGAGGCGGGAGTCGGCTGCGGTCGGGCGCGCGCGGTCGGCGAAGGCGTAGAGCCGCCAGGCGCCGTCCGCGCGCGCGGCGTGCCCGAGATGCATCGGCTTGGCGTCGGCGAGCCGGATCACCGGCGCGGAGTGGAAGCGCATCCCGATCGTGAAGCCCTCGGCGAGGTGCTGGTGGGTCGGCTCCCCGGTCAGCATCGACGGGGCGTAGCGCACCGCGACGCCGGCGGTATAGCGGCCCTGTTCCCGGAAGTAGTGCTGGAACTTCTCCGGCTCGGCGTCGCGGTCGCCGAACAGGGCCGCGAACTCGCGGTCGAAGTCGATCAGCTGCTGCGCGACCACCTGCCGTTCGGTCGAGTAGGTCCGCAGGACCGCGGGCCGGGAGGTGCCACGCAGTACGGTGCCGAGCTTCCAGCCGAGGTTCCACGCGTCGGCCATCGACACGTTCATGCCCTGACCGGCCTTCGCGCTGTGGGTGTGGCAGGCGTCCCCGGCGATGAACGCGCGTGGCATCCGCGCGGCGGCGCCGTCGTCGGGAACACCGACGGGGACGTCGTCGAAGCGGTCGCAGACGCGCTGGGCGATCTCGTACACCGCCCACCACCCGACGTGGCGCACGTCGATCGTGTACGGGTGCAGGATGCGGTTGGCGACCGCCGCGAGCTTCTCGGGGGTGGTGCTCCGGTCGCGCAGCATCGCCGCGTCGCGCTCGTCGTCCAGCTCGACGTACAGCCGCACCAGGTAGCCGCCCTCGCGCGGGATGATCAGGACGCTCCCCTCGGCCGAGGTGATCGCGGACTTCAGCCGGATGTCGGGGAAGTCGGTCACGGCGAGGACGTCGAGCACGCCCCACGAGCGGTGCGTGGTCTCCCCGTGCAGTCGGGCGCCGATGGCCTCCCGGACGGCGCTGCGCGCGCCGTCGCAGCCCACGGCGTACCGCGTGCGGATCGTGCGGGTCCCACCGTCGGTGGACTGCAGGGTGAGCGTCACCGGGTGCTCGACCGCCGGGTCGGTGTCGACCTGCACATCGACGGCCCGCAGCCCGTACCAGGGCTCGGCGCGGGTCGCCGAGCGGGCCGCGTGCTCGCGGAGGTAGGCGAGCATCCGCGCCTGGTTGACGATCATGTGGGGCATCTCGGAGATGCCCTCCTCCACGTCGTCCACCCGGCCGGTCCGCACGATCGACGACGGGTCCTCGGGGTCCGGCCGCCAGAAGGTCACCTCGTTGACCTGATAACCCTCGGCGACGAGCTGGTCGGCGAGGCCGAACGCCTCGAACATCTCCACCGTCCGGCACGCGACACCGTCGGCCTGCCCGACCGCCAACGGCCCGTCGCGACGGTCGACCAGGACCGTGCGCACCTCGGGGAACTCCGCGAGCTGGGCCGCGAGGACCAGGCCGGCCGGACCGCTGCCGACGATCACCACGTCCGCGGTGTCCGGCGGCTCTGCCCCCCGCTCCGCCACCGTCGGGTGCGGAGGGCGGACGCGCGGGTCCCCCGGCTCGTAGCCGTCGAGATAGAACTGCATGCGGGCGACTCCTCGTCTCGGGCCTGCCCCCGCATCCTCACCGGCGCCGCCGCTCCCCGGTCGGTTCTCCGCTCTTCCGGATCGTCCGGTGGGCGGACCTGGCGGCCCTGGCCGCTCTCGTGACGGCGATGCTGCTCGTCGGCGTGGTCACTATCCTGCTCCGGCAGCCCGGTACGGCGGGGCTGTTGCAGTCGGAGTCGCTGAGGGGCCGGCGTGGAGCGTTCACTGCAGTTGGCCCGGTTCCTCCGGGCGCGTCGTGAGCAGGTCACGCCCGAGGAGGTCGGGATCGCGGTCGACGGTCGTCGTCGCGTGCGCGGGCTCCGTCGCGGCGAGGTCGCCGTGCGCGCCGGCCTGAGCGCGGACTACTACATGCGCCTGGAACAGGGCCGGGACCACCAGCCCTCGGAGGCCGTGCTCGCGAGCCTTGCATGGGCGGTGGCGTCCTCGTCGAGGCGGAGCGCGTCGCGCCGGTTCCGGGCGCCGTCGCACGAGCGCGTCTCGCCGCACCTGCAGGACCTGCTCGACGCGTGGGTCACCACCCCGGCCTTCATCCACGGATGCCGGCTCGACGTCCTCGCCGCGAACTCACTCGCCCGGGCGCTGACGCCGGTGGCGCAACCCGGGACGAACATGCTGCGCTCCTTCTTCCTCGACACCGAGGGACGCGAGCGCTACCACGACCTCGAGGCGGTCCTGTCCCAGGCCGTGGCCTACTTCCGAGCACGCGTCGGCAGCGATCTCGCCGCCCCCGACGTCGCGGAACTCGTCGAGGACCTGCAGCGGGAGAGCCCGGACTTCCGTCGCATCTGGGCCCGCCACGACGTCACGTCGGCCCTGTCGGGCGAAGACCCGTACGGCCATCCCGGCGGCGACTTCGCGGGCCTGCGCTACCAGACCTTCGCCGTCGACGGCACCGAGGGACAGACCCTGTTCGTCGTCACCGCACCCCCCGGCAGCCCCGATGCGCACGCCCTCGCCCGACTGGCTTCGACGGCCGGTGCCCCCTCCGGGGCCCCGGAGCGCGGCAGCGAACCAGCCCCGGACTGAGCCGCAGCTCCTCGTGCTGCCGGGTTGCCGTCCAGGGCGGTTCTCCCCGCCCTCACCGACCCTGCCCGGGCTACCGGGCCCGGACCTGCACGACGGCCTCGATCTCGACGGCGATCCCGATGGGCAGCTCGGCCAGCCCGACCGCGCTGCGCGCTCCCCGACCCCGATCTCCGAGGACCTCGACGAGTACGTCCGAGCAACCGTCGATGACCTGGGGGGTCGCGGTGAACCCGGGAGCGCAGTTGACCATCCCGAACACCTTCACCACCCGCTCGACCCGGTCGAGCTCGCCCAGCTCGGCCTGCATCGCGGCCAGCAACTGCAGCCCGGTCAGCCGGGCCGCAGCCCGGGCCTCAGCCAGGTCGAGCCCACCCGACCCGATCTTGCCCAGGACCCAACCTCCCTCCGGGAGAGCCGGCCCCGCCCCCGACAGGAAGAGCAGGTCCCCCGCGCGCACCGCCGGGACGTAGTTGCCCTGCGGCGGCCGTGGGGCCGGTAACGGGTCTCCGAGCTGCCATGCCGCCATGCTGTTCCCCCTCCATCGGATGCCCGATCCACGGCACGCCGCCGCACCGGTGCTCCGTACCGCCCTCGCGGGCGACCACCTGCGGCGCCGGCACCCGTCCGGGGCACGACAGTGCGGGACGGTAGAGCACGAGGTGACTCAGCGCAGCCGTCCACGGTAGCCCCGCGACTCCTAGCCTCCGGGGAGAGCCGGGACCCCGACTGAGCCGCGACGAGTGCCACGGCCGAGGGCGGCGGCGGGGCGACCGGGCCCGCTCACGAGTTCGGCGCCGGCTCTCCGAGGACGCGGGAGACGGCGGGCAGCGCGTCGGTGGGTGTGCGCACCAGGATGATCTTCGCGGTGGGGGCGTGGGTGTGGATGAGGTTGAGAATCCGGTTGAACCAGCGCGTCCTCTCCTCGGTCGGCGGGTCCTCGGGATCCTGGCCGTTGATGAAGCCGCCGATCATCACCCCGTCGTAGTCGGCCGCGCCCAGCTCGCGGACCAGCAGCGTGTCGCCGGCTTCGTCGTCGGTCAGGGCGAAGTGGGTGGCGGCGAGGCCGGCCGCCCGCAGTCGCGACTGGATCGCCGCGGCGTTCTCCGGGTGCTTGCCGAAGCCCAGCACCCGCCATGTCGGTGACTCTTGCGTCTCGGACACGTTCGTCGCCTACTTCCCCTGATCAGATTCCGCGCTTCGGACAGCATCACAGCGCCTCGACGAGATCGCCGCCACCGGTCGTCGGCGCCGTTCACGTCGCCGTGCCGATCCAGGCACGGAGCCGTCTCCGCGCGGCGCAATCACGCCACGTGCACCGTCGGCGGATGCGGCTCCACCGGCCTGGACTTCCTCGTCGTGCGCCACGGCCGCATCAGCGACATCCGCGCGTACCCCGCGAACCGCCCGTCCCGCTTCCAGGCGCAGCTCGTCGATCGCGGAGCCAGGCCGGTGAGCTGCACTACGGCGCCGAGAGCCATCCGGCCGTGTCGAAGCGTGTCGTGCCGGTGCTGACGAGATCGCGGAGGTGGGACTGGATGGCGTCGAGTTCGCGGTCGCCGATCCGGGCGGCCCACCGCTCACGCAGTCCGTCGAACAGTTGCTGCCCGAGGGTCAACAGGTCGTTCCCGAGCTGGGTGACGGCGAGCGTCTTGCGGCGCGCGTCGTGCGCGTCGTGGCCCTGGTCGAGATACCCGCGCTCGAGAAGGAACGCGACCGTCTTCGCGGCAGCCTGCTTCGTGACCCCCAGCTCACGGGCGAGCTCGGAGGTCGTCCCGGCCCCCTCGGCGACGGCACGCAGCGCGAACTCGTGCACGGGCCGCACTCCGGGATGCCCGTGCTGCTCCAACTGCTCCTGAGCCTGCTCGACCAGTGCCCGGAAGCCGCCCAGCAGGAGCAGCGCGAGCTCCGCGCCCTCGTTCACCACGCGAGGAGCGTAGTCGAGCAAGGTCAAGATAGACAGCCCGGTTGTCTACGCCTACGGTTAATTGGACAACCGAGTTGCCTATCAGGGAGTGCTCCGATGACCGTCCTCGACCACCACACGCTCGACCTCACCGACGCCCGCCTCCACGTCGTCGACGCCGGCACGGGGAGCACGATCCTGCTCGTCCACGGCTTCCCCGAGACCGCGGCCACCTTCGCCGCGGTCATCCCGCTGCTCGACGCCCACCACCGGGTCCTCGCGGTGGACCTTCCCGGATTCGGCGACTCCGAGGCGCACACGGACTTCGACAGCGCCGCCCACGCACGGACTCTCGCCGAGGCGATCGTGGCCCTCGACGCCGGCTCCGTACACCTCGTCGGCCAGGACGTCAGCGGGGCGCTGAGCCATCGCCTCGCCGTGACCCGTCCCGACCTGGTGGCCAGCTGGACCGCCGTGGAGACCGTCCTGCCCGGGTACGGGTTCGAGGTCCTGGCCGGCGCCGCCTGGTACATCGGCATGCTCTCCAGTCCCGGCGCGCCCGAGTTGCTCCTGCCGGGTCGGGAGCGCGCCTTCCTCCTCGACCACGTCGTCACCCCGCAGACTCTGCGCCCGCCGGACCCGACCCTGCTCGGAGAGATCGTCGACGCCTACACCGGACACGAGGGCTTCGCCGGTGCTGCGGCGCTCTACCGCTCCCTCCTCAGCGAGGGCCCAGACCTCCGGGTGCTCGCCGCCACCGCCCTGACGGTCCCGGTCCGCACCATCAGCAGTACGGGCGGCGACGTCGTGCCCACCTCGATCCGTGGGGTGGCCCCGGACCTCACCCACGTGACCGTCGCCGGGGCGGGGCACTACCTCGCCCTCGAAGCGCCCGAGGAGTACGCCGCCCAGGTCCTGGCGTTCATCGACGGGCTGCCCGGCGCCGACCTCGCCGCGACGCAGGCCCAGCCGCGGGCAGCGGCGACATGACCGGGGCGACCACGGCGGACCCGCGCCGGCCCACCGGGACTCAGCGGGCGCGGGTGATGACGACGGGCTTGATCTCGGTCGGGATGGCGTCGAGGGCCGAGACGGGGATGCCGAAGGTCGCAGCGAGGATCGCGCGGGGCACTGAGTTGAAGGACCCGACGATGCCGAGGTCGTCGTTCGGCTCCGGGGTGCTCGAGTTGAAGACGATGAGCACCGTCAACGGGTCGGTCGAGCTGGTGTTCGCGAAGTAGTGGAAGAAGCCGGTCGGGGCGAAGACCAGGTCGCCGGGCCCGGCATCGAATTCGTCGTGGTGATAGCTGCCGTCGGGATGGGTTCCCAGCACGGTCCAGTGCGCATGTCCGGACACCACGAAGTTCAGCTCCCAGGCGTTCGGGTGCCAGTGCGGCTCCCGGATGCCCCCGACCTCGAGGGTCACGAAGTACACCGAGGCGTCCTGCCCCGCAGCACGGGGAACGTCTGCCCGTTCGCACCCCGCAGCGTTCCGCTGTCGTACTCCGAGGGCTTCGCCGCCGTGAGGTGGAACAGGTGTGAGCCCGGACCCTGCGCGGCCGCGTCGGGAACCGGCGCGCCGTCGGGAGCCGCCGCGCCGAGTGCGGCACCGCCCCCGACCAGACCCGCCCCCGCCACCTTGAACGCGTCCCGCCGGTTCATGCCGTCCATTCCCGCTCCTCCCGGTCCACTGGTCCGGACGGAGCAGATCACGCAACTACGTAGCTCATGCAACTACTAGGAGCATGATCACCGCTTCACGTCGTGTTGACCCGGCGCCGTGACCTCGCTCGTTTCGTGCGGCGCATCACACCGCGACCTGCCACAGTTCCGAGCATGTCGAGCCGACTGATGTGGGTCGCGGGAGCCGTCGTCCTGGTCGTGCTCGTGGCAGTGGCGGCATATGCAGGCTTCCTGCGCGACACCGGGGTGACCGTGGTGGCGGTCGGCATCGTCATCATCGGCGCGATCGCCCTGTCCGTGGTGGTGTCCCGCCGCCAGGGCGACTGAGCTGGTCGGGCACACCGCGCCCGTCGTCGAACCTGACGTCCAGCCGTCGGAGCTGCGGACGGGCGGACGTTCGTCCATGGGGCAGGGTCGAGGCGTATGACGCCGGCATCGCGGGGCGGGTCGTCCTGATCGAGATCGCCGTGCCCGCCGGCCACTACGGTCACCGCATGCGGAGCCCGAGCCGGTACGGCATCGACGGGTGGCCCTACCTCCTGGGACTGAGCGGACTGACGGTCGGCCTGGCAACCGTCGCTGCAGGATCGATCAGGACCCGCCCGACCCTCGCGGTGTCGGCAGCGCTCGCGGCCGGTGTCACCGCCGTCCCGGCTGTCTGGGGCGGGCACTACGTCCTGCGCGGCAAGCACACCCTCCGCGACCGACTCCTCGACGAAGTTCCCTGGTCCGGCGACGAGGTGGTCGTCGACCTGGGAGCCGGGGCGGGCCTGCTCGCCGTCGGCGCGGCCCACCGCACCCACGGCCCGGTGCACGCCGTCGACCTGTTCGTCCCCACCGACCTCTCGGGCAACTCGGCGGACCGACTGCGCGACAACGCCGAGCGCGAAAATGTCGCACACCGGGTCAGGGTGCACCGCTGCGACATCCGCGAGGTCGATCTGCCCGACGCCGGCGTCGACGTGGTCCTGTCCACCCTGTGCCTGCACAACCTCGCACACGTCTCCGAGCGGCGGGCCGCGCTGGACGAGGCCGTGCGCCTGGTGCGCCCCGAGGGCACGCTGGTGATCTCCGACCTCGCCCACGTCGAGGACGAATACGCACCGCACCTCCGCGCGGCCGGATTCGACGTCCGGGTCGAACGCGCCACGGCGACCTTCCCGCCCCAGCACTACATCGTCGCCCGCGCCCCCGCCGCAGGATCCTCGGAGCGTTCCCGTCCCGGCTCGCGCACCTGATGCCCCACGGACCTCCCGGACGGACGGCCACGCTCATCAGCGGGAGGGCGACACGGCGATGGTCCCCGCTCTCGCAGTCCTCCCGTGCCCGGTTTAGCAGATCCCAGGTGCGGTCCGGTCGAGGGTGAGGCGGGCCCGGAGGATCGCTTCGGCACCCTCGTCGACGCCCTGACCGGCCGGGAGGCTGCGGTGGAGGACCCGCTGCAGCGCGCAGTGTTCGAGCAGGTCCAGCGCCACGTCCAGGTCGAGCCCGGGGTCGGTCAGGATGTGCAGATCGCGCACGTCGGACGCCATCACTTCGCTTCCGCCAGGGGTCGACGCGCCCGGGTGGACTGAGCCGGACACGAGTCGGGTGCCCGCTGTCCGCACACCGACGCTGCGACGTTCGGGGCCCGATCAGCTGTCCCCGGCAGCCGACGGTCACCCGTGTGGCGACCCGCGCCCGCATCAGCGCCCGTGGTGACCGCTGTCGTCGCTGCGCCCGTCGCCGGCACCAGATGGTGCGGGGCGGGCGGGGTCGGCGGTGTTCTGACGAGCGTAGGTGGCCTCGGCGTCGTCGACCAACCAGGTCGCGACGTCGACCAGCTTGATGTTGGTGTCCTGGGAGGACTTGACCAGCATCGCGAAGGCGTCGGGGTCGGGAATCCGGAACCGTTCCATGAGGATGCCCTTGGCGCGCGCGATCACGTCGCAGCTCGCGAGGCTGCGGTGCAGCTCCCCCGAGCGACGGGCCGGCGAGCGCGACGGCGGTCTGATCGGCGAACAGCGCCCCGAGCCGCCGGTCATGGACCGTGTAGCACCCCGGAGCGCGACCCCACAGGTTCAGCGCACCGGCCGCGCCCCTGGCCACCAGTTGACAGGACAGCACCGAGCCGTAGCCGGCGGCACGGACGTGAGGAGCCAGTCGCGGCCACGGTATCTCCGCGGACTCGCTCAGGTCGGCGACGTCGGTGACGTCGTCGCCCTCGAGTCGCCAGGGCCTCGCGCAGGAGGTCGCGGCCCGCGACGGTGTCGACGTCCGCTGCACCGGACGCTGCAGCGGGAGTTGCCGGAGCGGCAGACGGCTCGTTCGGGCTCACGGCGCTCCCCTCGTCGGTGAAAGTCCGAGCATCGCGGCTGGTCGGCGAATCTCGCTGATCGATCAGGTTGTTCGCAATCAGATATCGCAGCCGCACGGTCCGAGCGTCCGGAAGAGCGCGGATCCGTCCCGTCGTCGACTGCTACGAGGCGACCGTGTCCTGCTCGCGGAGCCGGGCGACCGAGATGATGAGCCCGATCTCGAGCTGGTCGGCGTCGGGCCAGGGGAACTGGTGGAGAGCCACCACCTCGCCCTGCACGACCTGGCCGCGGTGATCCTGACGCACGGACGCACCGATCACACCGGCGCCGCCGCACACGTCGTCGGTCTCGGGGTGCCCGTGGTCGTCGGCTCGGGTGGTCGGCGGGCACACGGCGGGCTCCATGATCGTGCGACTCGACGGTCGCTCCTGCGTCGGTGACCTCATCCGCGGCGGATTCCTGGCGGGTCGGGTCAAGCCGGGACATCCGTTGCGCCACTACCTCGTCGGGGACGCCCGAGCAGTCCGACGTGCGATCGCAGCCGAACCGGCCGGTTTCGGTTCCCATGTCGGATGCGGTCACCTTCGTGGCCCGACGTTCACCGTGTGGTTGCCCGCCGGCCGGGGCGCCGCGCGATCGGCGCCGTACGAGAAGGGAGCGTTGATCACGCGACAGGTGACCGACAGGAGCGATCGATGCCTCTCCCCCGCCCCGGCCGACCCCACGCACTGGCCGGGCTCGCCGTGGCCGCCGTGGCCGCCGTGGCCGCCGCCGTCCTGCCGACGCTCGCGACACCGGCGTCCGCCGCGCCCCCCGCCGCCGCGCCCCGGCACGTCCTGCTGATCTCGGTCGACGGGATGCACCAGTCCGACCTCGAGGGCTACGTGCGTCGCCACCCGCAGTCCGCTCTCGCATCCCTGGTGCGCGCCGGGACCGACTACAGCCAGGCGGCCACGCCGGTGCCGTCGGACTCCTTCCCCGGGATGCTCGGGCAGGTGTCCGGGGGGACGCCCCGCAGCACGGGGGTCTACTACGACTCGACCTACGACCGCGGCCTGCTGCCCCCGGGCACGACGACGTGCGCGGGCGCGAAGCCGGGCACCGACGTCGTCTTCGACGAGACCATCGACCGCAACCCGGACGCGCTCGACGCCGGGCAGGGCCTGCCCGGGCTGCCGGACTCCATCCTCGCCATGACCGGGCAGCCTCGCTCGCTGATCAACCCGGCGAAGCTGCCCGTCGACCCGACGACCTGCTCGCCGGTCTACCCGCACCAGGACACGCGCGCGAACACCGTCTTCGAGGTCGCACGCTCCGCCGGACTGCACACCGCCTGGTCGGACAAACACGTCGCCTACGACCTGCTCGACGGACCCTCGGGAAGCGGCATCGACGATCTCTTCGCCCCCGAGATCAACTCGGCTGCGCCGGGCGGCGGCGACTGGACCACCGACAACGCCGCCACCCGCCGCTACGACGCCTACAAGGTCACCGCGGTCCGCAACGAGATCGACGGCTTCGACCACTCCCGCACCACCCGGCCCGGCACTCCGGCGATCTTCGGCCTCAACTTCCAGTCGGTCTCGACGGCGCAGAAGCTGCCGGCCTCCGACGGCCTGACCGGCGGCTACCTCGCCGACGGCGTGACCCCGGGCCCGCTGCTCGCCGGAGCCCTCGACTTCGTCGACGGCCAGCTCGCGACAATGCTCGCCGGTCTGAAGGACCAGCACCTCGACCAGTCGACCACGATCATCCTCTCGGCCAAGCACGGGCAGTCGCCGATCGACCCGGCCCTGCTCGACCGCATCGACGACGGTCCGATCCTCCAGGGCCTGGACACCGCCTGGACCGCAGGCCACCCCGGGAGCGGGCCCCTGGTCGTCCACTCCACCGACGACGACGGCATGTACCTCTGGCTCTCCGACCGATCGCCGGTGGCGACGAGCTTCGCGGCGACCTACCTGCGCTCCCACAACGGCACCGGCACCGACATCGCCAAGAACCCTCGCGCGTACACCAGCTCCGGTCTGGGCCAGATCCTCGCCGGCGCCGAGGCGGCCGCCTACTTCCACGTCCCGCAGTCCGACTCCCGGGTCCCCGACCTCGTCGGTATCGCGCAGCCCGGCACCGTCTACACCGGCGGGACGAAGAAGATCGCCGAGCACGGCGGCGCGCTCCACGACGACCGCAACGTCCCCCTCGTGGTGACCGGGCCGAGCCGGGGCAACGCTCTCCCGTCCGCCCACGGAGGCGCGCTCGTCGCCACCCCGGTCTCGACCACCCAGATCGCGCCCACCATCCTCGTCGCGCTCGGTCTCGACCCGAACCGACTCACCGCGGTCCGCACCGAAGGCACCACTGCTCTGCCCGGCCGGTGAGAACCGGACAGCCGGCGGCACCCATCCTCCCGAATGGCCCCAACGGCCTTTCCCCGCCACGACGAGGAGTGCACGCTGTTCTCGTCGAGAACGGGAAGAATCCGCGTGGCCCGCGACGCGGAGATCATCGATCGACGAAGCGCCAGCACACCGCGGTGAGGAGGTCGACGACCATGGTGTTCCGCATCCAGCCGCACGTCCGACTCCAGGAATGGGTCGCGGAGGAGCACGGCTTCTTCGACGCGGAGGGACTCGACCACGAATTCGAACCGACGAGCCTCGCCGGCGCGACCAGCGCCTCGCTCCCGGACGGCGGCGCACCTCCCTCGGTGCGCAGCGGCGCCCTGGAGGACATGGCCGGCGGTCGCAGCGCCCAGGTCTCGTGCGCCTGCCACTGGGCGGTGAACGCCGCCGCCAGCGGACACCACGGCCTCATGTACGGCAAGGCCTACTCCGTGTGCCCCAGCGGCATCTACGTCTCCCCCGACTCCGAGCTCCGCGAACCCCGTGACCTCGCCGGCGTCGAGGTCGGCGTGGGCTACCACTCCGGGAGCCACTACTCGGCCCTGCAGGCCCTCGAGTCCTTCCTCCCCCGCGACGCCATCCGCCTGGGGTTCGTCGGTCTGCCCTTCGACCGGGTCCGGCTCCTGCTCGACCGACGACTGGCGGCGGTCAACGCCTGGGGCGCCGGCGCCTACGTCCTCGAGCAGCGTGGCTGCGTCAAACTCGTCGACACCACGTTCGTCATGGGGTTCTTCCTCTCCCCGGGCACCGAGCGGCAGGACGCCGAGCGGTACTTCCGCGCCCTCCTGCGGGCCCAGCAGGAGATCGACCTCGAGCCGCAGCGCTACACCCACTACTGGGCGCGGGAGATGCCGGCCGAGCTCACCGCGCTCGTCGACGTGCGCCGATTCGGACCCGGCGAACGCATCGTGCCCCAGCCCTACACCAAGGAGATGTTCGAACGATCCCACCGCTGGATGCAGACCTGGGACCTGCTCGACCCCGCCATCGCCGCTGACTCCCGCTACGAGGACGCGGTCCTGGCCTGAGCCAGCCGGCCCGAGGTCCCCCGCGTTGCGATCCCTCACGCAGCGACGTCCCCACCATCACGCCCTGCCGGGAGCGGCTGGGGGACCTCAGCCGCCCGGCACGCGCGAGGGGCGGGGTACCGACGACGGCGGCGCGGGCACCGACGTCGTGCCGGGGCGGACCGGCGCCCGAACGTGAGACGGCACCGTGTCCGCGGACGTCGGGACCGCCAGGACCAGCACGACGATCCCGAGGAACATCAACATCCCGCCGGCCGCGCGGACCATCAGCAGCCGACGCGCGGACGACGAACCGTCACCGGTCTCCCCGGCCACCATCCACAACGCGATCAGCAACAGGAGGACGGCGGCTGCTGCTGCCCCCGCAGGACCCATCAGAGCCACGCTGCTCGGACCTCCTCGACCCGACCCATCCACGGGCCGGCGATGTCGGCCGCCACCGGCGGAGGCGCCGGCGCCGACGATGGCCCGGGGTGCATGTACGAGTCGTGAGAATTCCGGACCGTTCACCGACTCGATCGCTCGTGTTCGTGGAGCGGAGCGAGGGCCTCGGGCATTCCGCGGAGATGACCGAAGGCACCAGGTTCATGATCGTCTCGGGGAACATCGGCGAGGGGCACCAGTCGGCGGCTCACGCGGTCGCCGAGTCCCTCGAGAGCGTGTGGCCGGGCTGTCGGATCGAGATCGTGGAGAGCTTCGCGGCGGTGGGGGTCGGCAGTGGGCCGATCCTGCGCTGGCTGTACCGGGTCGCGGTCGGGTCGACCCCGGGTCTGCAACAGCTCTGGTACCGGGCGGTCTCCCGCTGCAGCGCCGTGCGGTGGTTCTACGGCAGGGTCGTCGGAGGGTGGGTGGCGCGCGCCCTCGCGCCGCGCATCGCGGCCGGTGACCCCGATGCCGTCCTCTCCACGTATCCGCTGGCGACCGCGGGACTCGCGCGGCTCCGCCGCGCGGGCACCCTGACGGTTCCGGTGACGGCGGTCCTGTGCGACGTCGCTCCCCACGCCTTCTGGGTCTACGACGGTGTCGACCACTACGTCGTCGTCGACGACGAGGGCGCGGAACGGATGCTCGACCTGGCTCCGGACCAGCCGGTCACCGTGGTCGGGCCGCTGGTCCGGCGGGCGTTCCGGACGACCCCGGCCGCATCCCGGGAGCAGTGGGACCTGCCGGCCGACGCGTTCGTGGTGCTCGTCAGCGCCGGCTCCATGGCGCTCGGTGGTCTGACGGAGGCCGTCACCGCGGCCCTCGCGTCGGACGAGCGCTGCATCGTCGTCGCGCTGTGCGGCCGCGACCATCGGACGCGGCTCCGACTCGAACGGCTCGCCCGCAGTGCGCCCCGGCTCCGGGTGCTCGGCTGGGTCGACGAGCCGGCGGCGCTGACCGCGGTGGCGGACGTGGTCGTCAACAACTCCGGTGGCGTGACGGCCCAGGAGGCCCTGGCGTGCGGGCGGCCGCTGGTGATGTTCCGGCCCCTCGCCGGCCACGGACGCGACAGCGCCGCCGTCCTCGCGAGGTCGGGAGTCGCCGAGTGTTGCGCGAGCCCGCGGTGCCTCACCCGCGTCCTCCGGTCACTCGCCCGTGATCCCGCCGTGTCGGCCGCAGCCCAAAGCCGGGCCACCCGGTACGCGGCTCGTCACGACCTCGACGAACTCGCTCGGACCCTGGCGGTGGGACCGTCGCGGGGTTCACGTCGACTCGGCCACCAGCATCACGCCGCACCCGCGGCCACCACGGCCACCCCGGTCGCCGCCGGGAGTCCCCTGGCGCCGGACCGGGCCCGACGTCGTGCCGAGGGCGCCGCGCCCACGCCTGCGGAGAACAGTGGTCCGGCTGCTGGTCGATCCGCAGACGCGTAGCGACCGGTGTCGCCGGACACACTCCTGGCACATGATGGGCGGGTGTCGGAGGCAACGGGGCCTTCGACCACCGGTCGATTCCGGAAGGAGCTCCTCATGAAGGCCGTGGCCTACATCGAGCCCATGAAGGTCGAGGTCCAGGACATCGAGTACCCGGGCCTCGAGCTCAAGGACGGTCCCGGGGTGAACCCGGCGAACGTGGGACGCCAGTGCCCGCACGGCGTCATCCTGCGGTGCGTCTCCACGAACATCTGCGGCTCCGATCAGCACATGGTGCGGGGCCGCACCACGGCGCCGGCGGGACTGATCCTCGGCCACGAGATCACCGGCGAGGTCGTGGAGGTCGGGCGCGACGTCGAGTTCATCAAGCAGGGCGACCTGTGCTCGGTGCCGTTCAACATCGCCTGCGGGCGCTGTCGGATGTGCAAGGAGGGGCATACCGGGGTCTGCCTCAACGTCAACCCCGACCGCCCGGGATCGGCGTACGGCTACGTCGACATGGGCGGCTGGCAGGGCGGTCAGGCCGAGTACGTGATGGTGCCCTACGCGGACTGGAACCTGCTGCCGTTCCCCGACCGCGACCAGGCCCTGGAGAAGATCCTCGACCTGACGATGCTGTCGGACATCTTCCCCACCGGCTACCACGGCTGCGTGACGGCCGGGGTCACCACCGGCTCGACGGTGTACATCGCCGGCGCCGGACCCGTCGGCCTCGCCGCGGCCGCCTCCGCCCAGTTGCTCGGCGCCGCCGCGGTGATCGTGGGCGACATGAACGCCGAGCGCCTGGCACACGCCAGGGAGGCCATCGGGGCCGAGACCGTCGACCTCTCCGAGGAGGGCTCGCTGCCCGACAAGATCGAGCAGATCGTCGGTGAGCCGGTGGTCGACGCCGCGGTGGACGCGGTCGGGTTCGAGGCACGGGGCCACGGCAAGGACGCGGGCGAAGCGCCGGCCACCGTCCTGAACTCGATCATGGAGATCACCCGCGCGGCGGGCAGGCTCGGCATCCCCGGCCTCTATGTCACCGGGGACCCGGGCGCCTCCGACGAGGCCGCGAAGGAGGGCAGTCTCTCGATCCGCATCGGGCTGGGCTGGGCCAAGTCGCACTCGTTCACCACCGGTCAGTGTCCGGTCATGCGCTACAACCGCCAGCTGATGAACGCGATCCTGCGCGACAAGGTCCAGATCGCGAAGGCCGTGAACGCCACGACCATCACCCTCGACGAGGCACCCCAGGGCTATGCCCAGTTCGATTCCGGCGTGGCGAAGAAGTTCGTGATTGACCCGCACGGCCTGATCGGAGCCTGACGGCCCGGGGCCCGCAGCGCGGACCACCGCCCCGCGAACGGTGCGACACCGGGCGCGGGCCGGTGGCCGTGGTGCGCGGTGTCCACCGACTCGGAGAGGACGGCAGCCCCGGGCGGTTCCGCGATAAGGTCGTCCCCGCACCCGGACTGCGAGAGGCTCGGGTGGGGCGACGCGAACGAGGGGCACCGAGGTGAGCAGGCCGTTCACGCCGCCCGGGCAGGGGGGCCCTGACCACGGCCCGAGAGCCGCTGCGCCGATCTCCCGTCGCACCGTGGCCGGGATGCTCGCGGTCGGACTGGCCGCCTGGATCGCGGGACGCGACACCCCGAGCGCCTCGGCCGCACCGACCGCCGCCGTGCCGGCGAGTGTCCCACCGCCCCCGCCCGGACGTCTGATCGCCCTGACCGTCGACGACGGGTACGCACCCGAGGTCGTCGCCGGATACGTCGAGTTCGCCCGCCGTACCGGTGTGCACCTGACCTTCAGCCCGAACGGGACCTACGCCCGGGCGTGGGACCCGCACGCCGCCGTGTTGCGCCCACTGATCGAAGCCGGCCAGGTCCAGATCATGAACCACACCTTCAGCCACCCCTGGCTGACCAGGACATCGGCGGGTCGCATCCGGGAGGAGCTCGAGCGCAACGAGCGCTGGGTCGCGGCCACCTTCGCCACCACCTCCCGACCCTTCTGGCGCCCGCCCTACGGCGCCCACGACCCACGGGTCGACGCCATCGCCAAGGACGCCGGCTACCCCACGCCGGTGCTCTGGACCGGGTCGTACGGCGACGCCACCACCGTCACGCCGCAATTCCTGCTCTCCCAGGCACGCCGGTATCTCACGCCCGGCACGATCATAGTCGGGCACGCCAACCACCCGACCGTGCTCGGGCTGTTCGACCAGATCACCGCCATCATCCGGGAGCGAGGCCTACGACCGGTCACCCTGAACGAGTTCTTCGCCGCCCAGCCACACTGAGCACGGGCCGACGAGCACCCTCCGCGTGAGGGCTCACCTCGCGGCCGGTCCGGGTCATCGCCCGCCGGAGGCGACCCAGAGAACGCTTCGTGGCCCGTCGTCGAGGTGCTCGATGATGGCGCGGGCGGCGTCGTCGCGAGTCGTCCAGCGGACGACCACGGTCGGCGAGAACGACTCCGCCACCCGGTAGGCCACGCTGGGCGGCCAACGGTCGACCAGCCGGAAGGGGCGGATGATCGTCCAGTGCAGCGGGCTGTCGGTGATCGCCGCTTCCTGTGCCTGTGCTTCGACCTTGACGTGGCGCAGCAGCGTGGGAGTGAGTATGCGGTCGACGACCGGACCTCCGTTGACACCCAGGCCGTTGCCGCTGATCGCGATGAGCCGAGGGACGCGGTGCTCGGCCATGGCGGCGACGATGGTGCGGGTGCCCACGGACACGGTGGTGTCAGGCCTGGTCGTGGCCACTCCCAGCGCGCTGACCACCAGGTCCTGACCGGTGACCGTGGCGGCGACCGCCTCCGGGTCGGTGACGTCGCCGGTGATCGGGCGGGTGGCGGGCCCGGCCACGACAGCGCCGGGGCGCCGGGACAGGGCGGTCACGGTGTGGCCGGCGAGCAGCAGCCGGGCCAGGACGCGGCGTCCGATGCCGCCGGTGGCGCCGAACAGGGCGATGCGCATGCTCATCCAGGCTCTTGACGTGGGGACACGTCGCGCCGGCCCATCAACGGTTCTCCTCGACCGCGCGGCTGTGGGGGGCGGCGAACGCGTCGCTGTCCAGGCCCCAGCCCAGAACGCGCTCGGGATGGATGCGGATCAGCTCGTGGCCGGCCGCGTCGCCGGGCACGGTCTGCGCGCGTCCACGGATCTCGACGCCGCGCGGGCGCCACGGGTCGGTCGAGGCCAGGTCGTCGACGACGAAGGACACCCTCGGGTCGGCGGTGACGTTGCGGTACTTCCGGCTGGCGCCCATGTTCCGCCCGCCGATGTCGATCGTGTCCAGCTCGGCGTTGTGGACGAAGCCCACCGGACGGGTCTGCGGAGCGCCCCCAGGTCCCAGCGTGGCGAGCCGGCCCAGCAGCTGCTCGTCGAGGTAGGCGAGTTCGGCGGCGGTGAACACGCTCATGGCCTCTCCCGGTTCGAAAGCCAGTAGTGGCACGATGCTACTACTACATCGGCCTACTACGGCACGCGTTTGCGATGATGGAGGGGTGTCCGAACCCTCCGGGCGTCCGCCCTCGCTGATGGGCCTGCCCTCCTACCTGGCCGGCAGCGTGGCTCGCATCGGACACGAGCACCTCGTCGCGGTGCTCGGCGAGCACGATCTGCGGTTGCCCCAGTACGCCGTCCTCGCCGCACTGTCCGATTTCGGCCCGCTCGCCCCGCACGAGCTGGCCACCCGACTGCGGACCGACCGCAGCCACATCAGCGCCTACGTGGAGGCCCTCGTCCAGCGTGGCTGGGTCTCCCGGGACCCCGACCCCACCGACCGACGCCGCCAGTCGGTCGTCCTCACCGAAGCGGGCGCCGGCCTGTTCGGCGACCTGCGGCTGGCCGCAGCCGCATCTCAGGCCACGTTCCTGGGCATGCTCACCCCCGCAGAGCGCGACACCTTGCTCGCCCTCCTGCGCAAGGTCATCGCCTGCGAGTGAGGTCGGCCAGATGAACCGAGCCGGCTACCGCAGCGGTGACCCGGCACGAGAGATCACGCTGCCGACGACCGATCCACCGCGACCGCCTCGATCGCCGACACCGGGTCGAGGCGCTGCGTCGTTGCGGCGGCGAGGGCGGGTCCGACGTGTCCGGTGAGCGCCAGACCCAGATCGATCCGGCTCCGCGCCCACACCGCGGCCCCGGCCGCGTGCAGGTCCGCGGCCATCCCCTCAGCGGATCGAGGTACGCGATAACTGATCACCTGGCGGCCCTGGAGCACCGCCAGCCATCCCGCCGCACCTGCGGTCGGATCGACGACGAAGTCGGCCTCGCCCAGGATCGCGGCGGCGTCCGTCCCACCGGTGCGTGCCGTCCCGGCTCCGAGGGCGTCGACCCAGCGGGCCGCGACGTGGTTCGTCCCGCACAACACGAGCGGCCGCACGCCCCATGAGGCCAGGTCCCGGACGACCGCCGCGGTGCGGCGCCCACTGCTGGCCCAGGCCGGGACCACGACCCGGGCGCGACCGGCGGCGGGCCGCCCCCGGTCGGTGGGCGTCCCGGCGACCGCCGTGACCTTGATCGGGAGGACCGCCGGGGGGCCCGGCAGGCGGCTCAGGAGGCGGTCGACGGCCGGGTGCGGACTCAGGATGACATCGGCGCCGCCGGCACCCCAGGAGCTCCTGACGTCGGGCCCGCCGAGATAGGTCGCCACCGGCGCCGTCAACGCGCCCGAGCGACGGAGCAGCCCCAGCACCCGGTCGACGAGCGGATGGACGCCGACGACGGCATGAGGGGAGTCACCGATCCGCAGGGCGAGACGGGCGGCCATCCGCGCCACGACGGTGTCGACGGCTCGGTCGACCAGGGAGCCGACGCCCCCCGAGGCCGCCGGCCGGAGCTGTCCCGACCTCCCCGTCCCGTGCGCGCGCTCCAGGTCCGGGCGATCCACCCACCAGCCACGGGCCTGCAGCTGCCGGGCCAGGTCGTCGGCCACCGCGTCGTTCCACGGGTCGGTCCCCGTGGACACGATCACGATCCTCGCGTTGTGCGGTGGGACCCTCATCGTGCACTCCCGCACGTGAGGCGCCCCGCCGTCGGGTAACGGCCCGACCGCCCCACCGGAGGCCGACCGCGCGGACATCGCGGTGCGGGGGCAGGAGATGGACGCGAGCCCGGGATGAGCCGCCCGATCCCCCGGCCGACCGCGCCCGTCAGCCCCACGGGTACGGCCCGCCGGGGACCGGACGGAGGTCGACGAACGCGGCGCCCACCGACCCGAGGGGCGGGGCAGGCCGGAGCTCCCCGGACAGTCGCGCCAGGGCGCGGTCGAGGACGCCGACGAGCGCGCGGTCCCGGCGCGCGGGGGACGGCAGCCGCCGCTCGACGGCGTCGAGGCAGGCACCCGTCAGGTTCGCGAGGCGGACGAGGTCCCGACGACGGGCCCAGCCACCGGTCGCCGGCTGGTCGCGGAGGGTGGCGGCCACCCGCATCCGGCGGTGCAGCAGGAGGGAGTCCGGCGCCCGCTGGTAGTGCGCCATGATCACCGCCGACGCGACCGCGCCCACGACGTCCGGGTGGTCGGGCCCGACGGAGGCGAGCGCGGGAGCCCGGGTCACCAACGACGGGCGGACGTCGTCCCCGACCCGGTCGTTGACCTGACGCGCGAGCTGCGCCAGCGCTGGGTGGGTGCACGACGGGTGATCGCCGAACGGCTCGCCTGCCAGCAGGGCCGTGTACTCCATCAGACACGCCCCGGTCGTCGGGTCCCGGTGCGCGCCACGGGCGAGCAGGGGCAGCGCCGGAAGGACCGCCGACGGATCGACCACCGTCTCGACCGCTCTGGTTCGTCGCACGGGAGCACCATCGCGGTCCCGGCCTGTGACGACCATGTGCGCTCTCCTCCTGTTCTCACGGCCGCCGCCCCACCGGCCGTGTCGGGTCGACATCAACCGACTGGGTGTCGTCGTCACTCGTCCGGGTGACGGCGCAGCACGCTAAGGAAGCTCGATGAACGGGAGATGGTCCATTGATGACCATTCGACGGACCCGCTCGACAACGCCGGGGGAGAACATGCGCAATGTCCGATTGATCGCCGCCGAATGATCCAGAACACACCGTGCGGACACCACGAGAGGGTCACGGGCACCGCACGCCGGCGCGAGGTCGCTCCCGAAACCGCAACCCCTCGTCGGCGACCGTGACCCGGGCCGAGAAGAGGTCGACCGGCACAGCCCGGTCGTCGCCCGCGCCCTCCGCCCCAGCGCGTCCGTGAGGACCTCTGTCAGAACCTCTGTCAGAACCTCTGTCAGGACCTCGCCGCGTCGATCGCCCGCAACAGTGGCGCCGGATGCGGCGCATCGGGCGGCCCGACGAACACCACGCTGGTCGCCCCGGCGTCGCCGAGATCCTCGAGTGCCCCCCGAACGAGGCGGACCAGGGCGGCGACGTCCAATCCGGCCGGGGGCTCGAGATACACCACGATCCGGAAGGGCCCGATCCGCCCGGCCGCCGTTCTTCCGGCTTCGATGTGTTCCCGCGCCTCGCGGAGCTGCTGGCCGCCGGGGACGGCATCGAGGATGACTCCGTCGCCGAGTTCACCGGCGAGACGCAGCGTCTTCGGACCTCTCGCCCCGACCAGCAGCGGAGGCGGTGACGAGGTCGGCGCCCACGCCAGCGACACGTCATCGAGCTGGACGTAGCGACCGTCGACATGGATCTGCTCACCACGCAACAGTCCTGCCACGGCCGTGAGGTGCTCGCGCAGCGCCGTCATCGGCGACGAGGCGCGCGCGCCGAGCCGTCCCAGCTCCTCCGGCGCACCGTGGCCGAGGCCGGGAAGGAATCGGCTCGGGAACAACCGCGCGAGAGTGGCGATCTCCATCGCTGTCAACGCAGCGTTGCGCAGGGTCACCGGGAGCAGCCCCACGCCCACGCGAAGCCCCCTGCTCATGCCCAACGCTGCCGCGGCCGTGGCGATGCCACCCTCGCGCAGACAGTCCTCCCAGACCCACAACTCGGCGACGCCGGCGTCCTCCGCGGCCGCGACCACCGACCCGAGGTCCTCCGGCGGCGCCGTCGGACGGAACACCACACCGATGTCGGGCTGCACCCGAGGATCCGACCACGATCCCGGCCGGTGACAGAGCCGGCTCGGTGAGGTCCCCACGACGATGCCGTGGGTGGGAGCGCCGGTGAACGATCCTCTCGGACAGTCAAACGATCAAGTCAGCGTGAGAGCTTGCGTTCGACGTTCGCCGCCGCCGATCCTGGACACGCCGTGCCCTGACCCCCCTCGGGGCTTGGTAGGTCTCGCCGCTCCGTCCCCCCGGAGCGGCGAGACCGTCGGGCCTCGAGGCGTGGCCCCCAGCGAGTCCCTGGAACCGTGTTCCCGAGCCATCGGCCACCACGTGAACCGGCCGAGAACATCGACGCTCTCATCGTGGACCCCACCACCGGTACCGAGCGCGGCCACCCGCACACTGTGGCCGTGGACCGGCCCGATCTGCTCACCGAGGCCGCCCCGACCTGGGTCGGGCTCGTCGCGCTCGTCACCGCCCTCGTCGCGCTCGGCGGTACGGGAAGCGCCCAGGACGCCGGCAGCGACGTCGGCGCGTTCCTACCCGGGTGGCTGGTGAAGCTCGTCCCCGTCCACGGCGCCCCGCTCGGCGGTCGATGATGCCCACCGCCGACGAGCAGGCCCTCCTCGACGCACTCCTCGGGCGCGTCGGGGGCACGGTCATCGACCAGCTCGACGCCGCACTCGCCGCGGCATGGACGCTGTCGAGCGGACTCGACATCGCGGTGCCCACGACCGGCGGCACCCCGGGCCCGTTCCGGCCCGGCCACACCGCCCTCGACATCGCGCTCGACCAGGTCGCGGCACGGTGGGGTGTCGCCCCGAGAGCGCGCACCCTGGTGGAGAAGGCGGCGCTGCTCGAGGTCCTCGTCCGCGGGATCGTCGCGAAGCGGACCGGCGGGAGCAGCGGCACGTCGGACACCCCGGACGGGACATCCGCCGGGACGCTGGAGTGGGCGGTCGACCTGTCCACCCCGCGGCTCTTCGACGACGCCGCCAGCGGCTACAGGTCCACGAGCTGGAACACCGAGGCAGGCGACGCCCGCTCGACGCCGGCGTGGCCGCCACCCGTTGTGGACGCTCCGGGCGGCGGGACGGCCGTGCGCTTCACGCTGCCGCACCGGGGCAAGCGGATCGAGGTCGAACCGAACCACCGCACGTTCGGCGGGTCCGGCGAGGCGTGGTTCGGCTTCCAGTTCCTGCTCGGCGACGGCTTCCCGCTCTGGGCCGACGACTGGCGGGTGATCTGGCAGCTCCACGGGAACGACACCGATCCCCCGCGGTTCGCGCTGCAGGTCCGCGACGGCGAGCTCCGGATCGGCGACGGGTGGTCGCTGTGCCCGCTGGCGGTCGGCCGCTGGTACCAGGCGGTGGTCCGGGCCGAGTTCGGCGAGGGCCGCATGTCGGTGTGGCTCGACGGCCGCCTGGTCGGCGACCGCGTCGGCGTGGGGAGGTCCCCGACGCCCTACTACCTGAAGACGGGCTACTACCAGTCGTCGGCGCTGCCCGGCGGCACGCTCTACCAGCGGGGACACAAGCTCGGCTCCGGCTACGGCGCCGTCCTCGCCTGACCGTCCCCGGCATCGGCGCGCGGCGGGTGCGTCCGCCCGACGTCGAGCATCTTGACGGCAGCACGTCCCGCTGCTCCGACCTCGCTGGGGCAGCCGTTTGAGAAGCGGGGGGAGAGCGAAGGCGGCGACGGCTGAGGCGACGGCTGCAGCGACCGCTCCGACGTCGGCCGACCGGCGGTCCGTAGCCATCCGGCGTCATCACATGAGCGGTAGGCAACCGCAGCTGGTCACTCCGGCCAACCCGGTGGTGGACGCCCAGATCGGCGCGTTGCGCCGCGGTCCGTGACGTCGTCGACGTCGTCGCGGTCGGTGAGCCGATCGAGCGGCACTGTCTGCGACGCGTGGTCGAGCAGGAGGCCATCGAGGAGGCGGAGGTCCGCGAGCTCATCCGGACCGAGGGCGACCTGGTCTACGTGGGGCATCCGATGTACGGGGAGGTGCGCCGGACCACCTGCGGGCCGTGGCGGCTCCGACGGCTGCGGGGGCAGGTCGCGTCGGCGATGGGGGACGCGCCGCCGGGGACGAGCCAGGCGGTCAGGCGTGGACTGCTGTGGTTGGAATCGGACCTCGCACCCGACGCCGACGTCCTCCTGCCCGCGGCCAAGGCAGCCGGCTCGCTGCTCGACCTCGAACTCGCGCACCGGCTGTTCACCGCCGCCGACGCGGCCGCGGCGAGTCCGCGGGCCCGAGTCCCCTTCGCCTACAACCTGTTCATGATGTCCCGGGGCGACCTGGCCGACGCGGTGCTCGACTCGGTCGCCGGGACCGGGGACGACGGGACCGGCGTCGACGACGGCTCCGCGGCCTACCTGAACGTGGTCACGGTGCGGGCGGCCACCCTGCTGTGGACGATGCGCTCGCCCGAGCAGTCCCGGCAGGTCATCGACGAGGCACTCGCGACCGCACACGGCGCGCACCACGACAACCTGATGGCCTCCCGCGCGATCCAGCTCTCGCTCGCCGCGCGCCCGCGCGACGTGCTGGCCGCCACGGCCGGCGTCGACCACCGACGGATGGATCCGTTCGCCGTCACCATCGGCCTCGCGGCGGAATGCCTGGCGCACGGCGAGCTCGGCCGGTCCGAGGACGCCGTGTCGGCCGCCGTCGAGTGCGGGCGGATGGTCGGGCTCAACGACCAGGGCCGGTTCCTCAGCCTGTACCTCGCCGAGTTCCTGACCTTCGGGCTGGCGGCGGCGGGGCGGATCGCGGAAGCGGTCGACGTCGCACAGGACCACCTGGCGGCGCAGCACGACCGGCCGGCACCGGCCCGTGTGCTCGCCGGGGAGATCCTCGGGATGGCCCTGCTCGCAGCCGGTGACCTCGCGGGGGCCCGCCGCCACCTGACCCCACATCCCGACGACGGGTCCGGGGATGCCGCCGAGGGCGACAGCTTCCCCGTGGCCACCAGCGTCTACCGGTTCCGGCCGCTGCGGGCCCAGACGCTGGCGCGATCAGGGGACCTCCCCGCAGCGCAGGCGGCACTGGCGGCCACGCGGGACGACCGCCACCCGGCCTACGTCTACGTGACGTCGGTCGAGATGCTCGCCGAGGCCTGGGTGGCTGCCGCGTCCCAGCGGTTCACCGAGGCCCGGCGCGCGGCGCACCGTGCGGCGGCGTTCGCCCGCGAGCACGATCAGCTCGCGCGCGAGGTCTGGTGCCTGCAGACCGCCGTGCAGCTGGGCGACACCGGGTGCGCCGGACGCCTCGCCGAGCTCGCCGATCGGACGAGCGGCCCACGAGCCGTCGTCGCCACGAGGTACGCGGCCGCCCTCGCGTCCGACGATCCCGAGGGGCTGGATCGGGTGTCGGGGGAGTTCGAGACGATGGGCGACGTCCTGGCCGCCGCCGACGCCGCCGGGCACGCCGCGGTGTCCTACCGCCGCGCCGGTCGCGCCGGTCGGGCCCTGACCGCCGCCGCACGGGCACATCGCCTCGGCGCCGCGCGGGGCGCCGCTCCGAGCGCGGCCGTCGCTGCAGCCGCGCTGACGCTGCCCTTCACCCACCGGGAACGCGAGATCGCCGTGCTGGTGGCACAGGGATTGTCGAACCGCGAGATCGCCGAGGTCGCTTCGCTGTCGGTGAGGACCGTCGAGTCCCACGTCTACAACGCCAGCAGCAAGGCCGGTGTCACCGACCGCGCAGCCCTCGCCCAGGTCGTCCGCGCCGTCCTCGGCTAGGCCCCCGACCCGTCCGACCCGGCGGCCCCTCGGTAGTCCCCGCCCACGGGGCGGCGGAACTTCCGTAGTGCCTCCCGGAGTCCGTGGCCCGGAAGTCGATGAACACTCCGACGGCACGTGGCGGGTCGAGTCGCCGCGCCGAGAGGACGGAGCCGGGGTCGATGGCCGTCACCGAGCTGACCGCACTGACCGGGCGGGTGGTCCGCCCCGGGGACGGGGCGTCCGAGGCCGCGAGCGCCGGGTGGAACGGCCTGCACGTCCGCCGACCGGCCGCGGTGGTGTTCGCCTCCGGGACCGCGGACGTCGTCAACGCCCTGGCCTGGGCACGCCGAACCGCCCACCGACCGTGACCAGACGGAGGGCAACGCCCGTCGTGCCGGCTCATGCCCCAGCCGGCAGTCGCCGCCGCCCGGGCCCACCGGGCGGCATCCTCTTCACGCCACAGACCGCACCGTGGCGACCGAGGGGTGCGGACGTGTCCGGACCGGACGAGAGCTCCCCACCGAGATCGGCGCAGGACGTGACTCTCGGATCGGCCTCCGAGGCTGTCAGCCGGTGGTGCGAGGAGCTCGACGTCAGCTTCCCCGTCACCTCCTGGCAGCTGGCGCTCCTGGTCGACGAGTTCGGCGGCGACGTCTCGACGACGGGTGCGATCCTGCGGCTGGACCCCGGCGAGTACCACTCGCTGGTACACCTGCTCGCTGCTCTACCTCCGTCCGGGCCCGCCCGCCATCGCTGCGACCGCGGAGGCCGAGCGGCCGGTCGATGACCTGACGGTCACGCGGGGTCGGTGACGTGGTCGGTGGCGGCGCGCACGAGCCGGGCGGTCTGTTCCGGAGCGCCGTGACCCTCGCCGTCCACGAGGTGCATACGCGCACCGGGCCACGCGCGGGCGAGCTCCCAGGCCACGTCCGGTGGGCTGGAGATGTCGCGGGTGCCGTGCACCAGCACCGCGGGGATCCCGTGGTGGCCGCGGGCGGCTGCGAGCAGAGCGTCGTCGGGCAGGAAGCAGTCGTGGCGCCAGTAGTGGGTGACCAGCCGGGCGAACCGCGCCCGGAACCGGGGCTCGGCCTCAGCCAGAGCCCGCGCCGGGGGTGGGCCGCCGCCGATGGCCATGTGGGCGTCCTCGTAGGCACACCAGGCCAGGGCGGCGTCGTGCTGGGTAGCGGGGTCGGCGAGGCGGCGGGCGTAGGCATCGAGGAGACGCTCCCCGGGTGCGGCGTGCGCAGCGTCGGCGAACCGTTCCCACGCCGCTGGGATCAGCCGGCCCATCACGTGGACGATCCAATCGGTGTCCCGCCGCCGGCCGCTGGTCACGGAGAACAACACCACCGCGCGGACCCGGTCGGGGTGCGCCGACCAGCACCCACCGCTCGATCCCCAGGTGTTCGCGGAGCTGCTCGAAGTCCACCACCAAGTGCTGGGTCGTGTTCACCGACAGGTCCGTGCCGACCTCGCCCGCATCCGGGATGCTCTCCCCGCAGCCGCGCTGGTCGACCAGGACCACCCGGTAGCGGGCGAGGTCGAACAACGGAGTCCACACCGACGCCCGCGCCCCCGAACCCGGTCCCCCGTGCACCACCAGCGCCGGAACCCCCGCCGGGTTCCCCTCGCTGCGCTACGCCAGCCGCTGACCATCGCCGACCTCGAGCACCCCGGACGCCGGGCGCACCCCGACGTGCGCGTCGACCGACCAGGAGCGTGGGGCCACGGGCGTCGAACGTATCGGCTTCACCCCGGCACGGCAGCCCTGCCCGGACATCGTCGGTACCCGACTCGAGGTGCCCCGGAGCTCTGCTCAGCCGCCTCCTGCCAACGACTCCGGGGCTGACGCCACCGCAGGTGCAGCTCGGTCAGGAATCTGAGGCCCGGACGGCCGCGCAGCGACGGCAGAACTTCTCCCCGCACGTCGTACACGGGGGCGCCTGGAGCTCGGTCACCAGCCCGCCGAGGATCCACCCGACAGCGAGCAGGAGCACGACCGCGACCACAGCACGGTCGTGCAGGAGCAACAGGGTCGCGCCCACCGTCAGCCCGACCGCAGCCACACCGGCCACGACCACGCCGCCACCCCACGCCCGTGCACCGACAGGGGGAGCTGTGGCCTCGGCCTGCGCGCGGGGGATCGTGCTCGACGCCGGCGGGAAGGCTCGTCGCTGCCGCGCAGCGGGCGACCGCCTCGGCCATGGGCGGTGGGCTCGGCTCCAGGGGCGCTGACCCGCACGCGACCGATCAGGACCGTGGACCTGCCCGCAGCGCGGATATTCCACGGGACGCTCACCGGCCCGAATTTCCATCGACTACTCCATCGCACCCTTTCGGCACATCGTTATCCCGTGAAGGCGCGTGAATCACCGACCGCCGCAGGAGGAAGCGGAAGAGACCTTTTCGTCACCACAAGCGACGCGCGATGCTGAGCGCGAATGAGCGACACCGAGATCGTCACAGCGCGAATCGACCATTCGCCCGGAAGAGCACGAAACGACGAATCATGGCTCGCGGCCCCGTCACACGAGGTCGAGGCGGTACACCCTCGCGGCCGTCCCGGCGAAGATCGCTCGTCGTTCGTCCTCCGAGCAGCCTGCGGTGATGCGTTGGTAGGCGTTGCAGACCGTGGCGAAGGGGCCGACGCAGTCCGAGGGTGCGTTCGACTCGAACATGACCCTGTCCGCGCCGAAGAGTCCGATCGTCTCCTCGGTCCAGGACCGCCACTCCTCGGCCAGCGTCGTCGAGTCAGCGGGCGGTGTCCGCAGGTAGTTCGGCGACCCCGACAGGAACGTCCCGAGGCCGCCCATCTTCACCGTGACGTTCTCGCACTCGGCGATCTTCGCCATGTGGACGCGCCACTCGGCGAAGTCCTCCTCGACCGTTGTCGCGTGCGAGCCGATTCCGACGGGATTTCCCAGGTGGTTCAGCACGATCGAGAGCTCCGGGAAACTCCGCGCGAGGTCGAGGACGTCGGGAAGCTGGGGACTGAGGACCATGGCGTCGAAGCTCAGGCCCAGCGGGACCAACAGACCGACACCCCGCCGGAACTCCTCATCGAGGTAAAAATTCCGAGGCAGGCCGAACAAGCGAGCTGCGACGGCGGGGTCCGCGTCCCAGAAGCCCGACTGCCGGACGCCCCTGAGCCGCTCCGGAGCGGCCACGAGGTGCGCCTGCAGAGCTCGCTGAACTGCGTCGGTCTGCAGCTCCACTCCGGCGACGATGCCGGCCGCGATGTGCACGTCCCCGTAGAGCCCGGTCGCACTCATCGCGGCCTGGCCGTCGAGGAACACGGTCTCGTTGACGGACCGCAACTCGTGCGGGCCGCCCGCCCGGTACATGGAGTGCATCTCGACGGCGACGGACGCGATCACGTTGTGCGTCGAGCCGACGAAATCCGCGTAGTCGTCGACGAGGAACACCGGCTTGCCCGTGGTGTGGACGAGAAAGTCCCGACCCCGCCCGACGAGGTGATGGTGAGCATCGATGACCGGAATAGTCGCGTCGACAGGCTGCTCGGAAGGCCACTCGTGCATCGTCGATCTCCTCGGGGTGTCGGTCGGACGTCGTCGAGCAGCGGCTGGCCATCTCGTCCTCGTCCCCGCGGTCCAGTCCGCTGCGTGAATGTATAGCATGCTATGCAATGAGAGGCTACGACCGTGACTGACGGTCGAGGACGTGACGCGGCGGACGACGCCGGGCCCGACGTGGCAGGCCTGGCGCCCGAGGCGTCGCTGGGCTTCCAGGTTGCCCACCTGCGGCGGCTCCTCGGCAGCGAACTGCGACGTCAATTGGAGCCGTACACCGTCGCGCCCGCGCAGTTCGCGGCGCTGCTCGAACTCTTCCGGCGGGACGGGCTCACCCAGGCCGAGCTGTGTGTCCGGCTGGACATCGAACAGCCGACCATGGCCAACACCCTGACCCGTATGCAGCGCGACGGCCTGGTCGCCAGGGCACCGGACCCCTCCGACCGGCGACGATCCCGGATCCTGCTCACCGCCCGCGCACGGGCCCTCGAGGCCGACCTCACTCACGCCGCGCGCGCCGGGAACACCGCCGCACTGCGCGGGCTCGACGACGAGCAGGTCGACGAGTTCATGCGTGTGCTCGGCATCATGATCGACAACCTGGCCCGACAGGACCACCCCCCGGGCCCGTCCTGACGCCCGCCCCGACACCCACGACCTGCTCACCCGGTACGCAGGCCACTCCCCAACCCGCACCCGCCCGAGCCGCCGCCCCCCCCCGTCGCAGCGCTGCACCGCGCCGTCCATCGCCCAGAAGGCCCTCCATGACCCCCGCCGCCCCCGTCGTGCTCCACCTCGACCGGAACACCCCGACCGCCCTCGAACTCACCGTCCACCGGGCGCCGGATGCATCGGCCCCCGCCGTCCTCGTCGTCCCGGCCATGGGGCTGCGCGCGTCGTTCTACACCCCGTTGCTCCAGGCCCTCGCCGCTCACGGCTGCCACGGCGCCACCCTTGAACTGCGCGGTCACCAACGTCGCCCCGCGCCCCGGCCCGGACGCTCGTACGACTACGGCTACGCCGACCTCGTCGGCGACCTCGACGCCGGCCTCGCCCGGCTGCGCGCCACCCTCCCCGGAGCCGCCGTGCACACCCTCGGCCACAGCTTCGGTGGGCACATCGTCGCCGCGCACGCCGCCCTTCGGCCGAGCACGATCGACTCCGCCGTGCTTCTCGCCACGGGAAGCGTCGACTGGCGGGCCTGGGGCGCCATCGGCCCGTGGCACCTCCTGCGCACCCAGGCCGCCCTCGCCGTGACCCAGCTCCTCGGACACTTCCCCGGCCCCCAGGTCGGCTTCGCCGGACGCGAGGCGCGCACCCAGATGACCGAGTGGGCCCGATGGGGAAGGACCGGACGACTACGCATCGGCCACCCACCCGTCGACATCGCCGCCGCGGCCACCGATGCCGAACTCCCGCTCCTGTTCGTGTCCCTGGCCGGCGACGCCCTCGCTCCGGCCAGGACGACCGACGCGTTGGCCGCCCTCTTCCCTCGGGCCACCGTGTCCCGCCGTCACCTCCGGCTCGACGTGGCCCGTCCCCACTACGACTGGGCACGTCACCCTGACACGGTGCTTTCCCACCTCACCAGCTGGTTCGGTTCCCCGACACGATGAACGGCGCACGCGTTATGTCATGACCTTGACATGTCTCGTGGCGGCGCTTAGCTTTGATGTCAGCACCTTGACATCAAGCTGAGGAGACAGTCGTGCTGCACCCGACCTCGACGATCACCATCACGGCCGGCACTCGGTGCGTCACCCTCATCAACGTCTTCACCGTCGAGCGGGGTCACCAGGACGAGCTCGTCGATGCCCTCGACCGCGCCACCGCCGAGGTCTTCACCGGGGTGCCCGGCTTCATCTCCGCGAACGTGCACGCCAGTCTCGACGGGACACGTGTCGTGAACTACGCCCAGTGGGCCAGCGAGGAGGCCTACGCCGCCGCGATGGCGCGCCCGGAGGTCCGCCGGCACATCGCCGACGCCGCGGCGCGGGCGACCTCCTACGACCCGACGCTCGCCCAGGTCCGCGCCATCCACCATGCCGACCAGGAATAGCCCCTCGTGCGACGTCGGCTGCTGACCCTGCGCGAGGAACGGACCCAGGAGATCGCCGGGACTGGGCGGCACCGAGACCCTGGCGCACCCCTCGTCCGGGGCGTCGGGGACGACGAGGAGGCGACGGGTCACGACATCGAGGGCACCAGGACGATCCGGCCGAACACCTCTCCGGCGTCCATCCGCCGGTGCGCTTCGGCTGCGCCGGCGAGCGGGAGGACGTCCTGCACCACGGCGGCCAGTTCGCCGTGGGCGACGGCGGTGAACTGCTCGGTGCGTACGGCGTGCAGTCGGGCGCGGGGGACGGTGTCCGCGCTGAAGGTGCCGACCGAGACCGACCGCTGGAAGTGGGCGAACAGGCGCATCCCGAAGTCCGCCGGTGGCATGCCCGCCACGACCCCGACCAGGACCAGGCGCCCGTTGGGAGCCAGCCGGTCGATGAAGGACGGCAGACCGGCTCCGCCGACGACGTCGATCACGACGTCGACCTCGCTCGGCCCGCCCGCGCCGGTCCGGTCGAGCACGGCCGTCGCGCCGAGCGCCCGCAGCCGCTCGCCACGCTCGGCCGACGAGGTGGTCACGGCCACGACGCCCGCCCCGGCGTGGCGAGCGAGCTGCACGGCCGCGATCCCGATGCTCCCGCCCGCGCCACGAACGAGCACCGACTCCCCCGCCGCGACGTGGGCCTGCGCCAGGGCGAAGTGGGCGACCGCGCCGGAGGTACCGATGCTCACCGCCGCCACGCCGTCCAGCCCGTCGGGCAGCGCCACCACGTCCGCCGCCTGCGCGACGGCCCGCTCGGCGTAGCCCCCGCCGGTGCCCGTGAAGGCCCAGACCCGACGGCCCATCCACGCCGGGTCCACGTCGTCACCGACCGCGGCCACCGTGCCGGCCACCTCGCTGCCGGGCACGTGGCCGGGGGCGAATCCGTAACCACCGAGGGTGCCGCGGCGGATCACCGCGTCGACGCCGCCGACGCCGATCGCCTCGACGGCCACCATCACCTGCCCCAGGGCCGGGCTCGGCTCCGGCCGGTCCACCACCGCCAGCCCGTCGGCGGGCCCGAACTCGCGGATCTCGATCGTCTGCACGACGGCGGACGCTAACGGACGGGGCCGTCCGTTTGGCTAAGCTGAGAGTCGTGGGCGAGCAGCTGACTCGGGTCCGTCGCAGCGACGCCGCGGCCAACCGCGCCCGACTGCTCGACGTCGCCCGGGCACTGTTCGCCCGCGACGGGCTCGACGTCCCGATGCGGGAGATCGCCCGCCACGCCGGCGTCGGTCCGGCCACGCTCTACCGGCACTTCCCCAGCAAGCAGGACCTGGCCATCGAGGCGTTCACCGTCGAGATGCAGGCCTGCCGGGCCGCCGTCGACGAGGGTCTGGTCGCCGAGTCGGCGTGGCGGGGCCTCTGCCGGATGATCGAGCGGCTCTGCGAGCTCCATGCCCGCAACCGCGGCTTCACCGAAGCCTTCCTCGCGACGTTCCCCGACGCCGTCGACCTCACGAGCGAACGACGGGCCGCGCTCGGCGCGGTGGCGCGACTCGCCGCCCGCGCGCACGCCGAGGGCCGGCTGCGCCGTGACTTCGCACCCGAGGACCTCGTCCTGACCCTGATGGCGACCCGCGGCCTCGACGCCCTACCCGAACCCGCCCGCCCCGCCGCGGCCCGACGGCTGGCCGCCCTGATCATCGAGGGCCTCGGCTGACCGTGCGCCGGGGACACCCCGACGCGGTGATCGCGCGGCCCTGCACGGTCGCGTCACGCGGGGCGCCGGGAGTCGGCGCGTACGGCCTCCGCGAAGGACGTGGCCGGCCTGCCGAGCAGCCAGCTCAGCACGTTCGCGTTGCCCGGCAGTCCGTAGGCGTCGTACTCCGCGCACATGGCCGCCACTGCGTCGGCCTCGGGGGATCCCTGCTCGAACAGGGCCCAACCGCCCGGCCCCAGTTCCCGCGTGCGCAGCGTGCGCCCCGTGACCTGCGCGACGATCGCGATCATCGTGCTCAGCCCGAGGCACTCGGGGCCGGCCAACTCGTAGGTCGCGGCGTCGTGGCCGTCGTCGGTCAGCACCGTGGCCGCGACCTCCGCGACGTCACCGAGGTGGACGGCCGCCATGGGTGCTTCGGGGTTCCACGGAACCCCGACCTCGTCGTCCGGACCGACGATCGCGTGGCTGACGGTCTGCGCGTAGACCGCCGGCTGCAGGATCGTCCAGGCCACGCCGCACCGGCGCACCGCATCCTCACCGGCGGCCTTGCGGATATGGTGCGGCAGCGCCGGAGTGTGGGGGTGGATGACCGAGTGCAGGACGACCCGACCGGCACCGGCCCGCACGGCGGCCTGTGCGGCGGAGGCGATCATCCGGTCCTCGTTGCTCCGGAAGGGCGGCGGGACGATGTAGACCGCTCCCGCACCCTCGAGAGCTGCGACGAGCGAGCTCTCGTCCTCGAGGTCGGCGGTGCGGGTCTCATGAACCGCGGGCAGCGCAGCGGACCTGCGCGTGATGCCACGCACCGTGGCACCGCGGGCCACGAGCGCGTCCACGACCCGCGACCCGGTCCGGCCGGACGCCCCGATGACAGCAACCGGCGCGCCGAGCGCGTCATCAGCCATGATGAGAACTCCGTCCAGCTAGCAGGTCCCCCGATCATCCCTCGCATCGGCGGGCGACACCGCCACCGGACCCCGGCCGCGACAGGTGGTGGTGTCGCCGCGGCACGCCGACCGCGCCGAGCCGGCTCGACTTTCAGGCAGTCGGCGGCCCAATCCGTGGCACACGTCACGCGCGGCGAGGCATGACGGATCGATCGCCGGCGACGTCCTACCGAGGAATCACCCGATCCGGCCGGGCCCGTTCGCGGGCACGACCTCCGACCTCGTGCCCCGGACGTCCCGGCCACCGCCTACCCCGGCAGGTGGTCCGCCCACGTGCCCCGACGTCGACTCGCTGCGCCTGCGTGCCCTCACCGTTCCCGGGGTGACCCGCCTCGCCGACCACCACGACGGCGCCGAGCCACCTCGGCGGGCGACGTCGCCCGGCGCCCTGCGCGTGTTCGACCACCACATCGAGATCGACATCGTCGTCGCCGCCGACCACACCGTGACCGCGACGACCGCCGCGCTGCGCGCGGCACTCTGCCCGCTCGTCGCCGACCGGGCTGTTCACGTCACGGTGATCGACGTCGACACGCTCGCCGCGCGCCCGGACGCCCGCGGCGGGTCCGACCTGCCCCCGGCGTCGCGGACCAGCGGCGTCGCCGAACCACTCGACCGGGCACGCGCCGTGGCCCGCGCGGTCCTCGCCCACCTCGAGGCGCAGGTGGCCGAAGGACTCGCCGCCACGCACCACGACGCAGTCACCGGTATCTGCCGGACCCTCACCGCCTTCGACGTCGACCCCGTCTCCCGACGCGTGCTGGTCCGCCGACTACGACGACACCTCACCGGCACCTGTGGCCCCATCGGCCCGGGCCTGGTCTACCGACTCGAGGCGATCGAGGACATCGACGACAAGCACTGAGTGCAGTCGACGACGGGCCGCGTTCGACGACGGCGACCTCGAGGACTTCGTCGTGGTCGTCGTTCCGTTGTGGAGGGTGTGAGAGCCGCCGTCACGCGGTCCGCGCGCGGGCCCGCGCCCAACCACCGGTCGGCGGGCACGCTGCACGCCCCCAGCAGGCCGTCATGGCGTCGGGCCAGGTCTCGCTCAACCCCATGCGGGTGCGACCGGGGCGTCGGCGGGAGCGGACAGTTGCGCCAGGAGGCCGGCGAAGTCCTCCAGATGCCAGGTGACGACGATGCGGCCGTCGCGGACCTGGTGGATGTCCATGGTCCGCATCTCGATCCGCCGTCCGGTCGGCTGGTACCCCATGAAGGCCCCTTGATGGGTGCCGCTGACGGTGTTGCGCACCGCGACCCGGTCACCTCCGACGACCAGGTCCTCGTGGGTGACCGCATAGTCGGGCATCGCCTGGCGGAACAGCGCGATCTGCCCCGCCATCCCCGCCGGACCCTGTTGCTGCCCCGGAGCGAGCGGGACGTCGATCCAGTCCTCGGCCAGGATCTCCGCGTAGAGCGAGGTGTCACCGGTGCGAAACGGCTCGTAGAAGGCGCGGACGACGGTCTCGACCTCGGCGGGGCTGCTCATGGTGCGTCCTTGCGTCGGAATGGGAGGGGTGCAGGAAGGGGACGGCGGGCCGAGCCGCCAGGTGGACGCCCCTGATCGAGAAGAGCGCCTACCGGACGTTGTCTAGCAACGTTCTCTAACAACGCTAGCATTGCTGTCGGTCGATGTCTAACAGTGCTAGCTCTCGAGCGGTAGGGTCCCTGCGTGTCGCCACGGCCCGCACCCGACCTCGACCGGAGGCGCTACCGGATCACGCGCACCGCCCGCGACCTCGTCGAGTCCGAGGGATGGTCGGCGGTCACGATGCGCCGCCTCGCCAGCGAGCTCGGTGTCACGCAGCCGGTCCTGTACTCGGCGTTCCCCGCAGGTCGCGAGGCCCTCCTCGACGCCGTGGCCGTGAGCGGCTTCGAGGCGATCGCCGAGGCGCTCGAGGCGGTCGAGCCCGAAGCGCTGGCGCGCATGCACGCCTATCTCGACTTCGCTGCCGAGCGGACCCACCTCTACGAGGCGATGTTCTCCCTGCCCTCGGGGCTGCAGTTCGGCACCGGCGGCGGGCCCGAACCACTCCAGCGGGCCTTCGCGGCGCTGCGGAACGCCTTCCCGGGACCGGACAGCGTCCGGACCGAGGTCGCATGGGCCACCCTGCACGGGCTGGCCACGCTCCGGATCCACGGGCGACTGCCGGCCTCGAGCGCGAGCGCCCGCCTGCACCTCGCCCACCGCATGCTCACCCAGCTCCCCGAGAACGATTCCCGGGGAGGCGGTATCGATGACGGCTGACCATGTGGGACGCCCAGAACCGCGCCTAAGTCGGCGCCCCGCGCGAGCGGGAACCGAAATGCCGAAGGCCTCCGCGATGGGGGTCAGAGAATGACCGCCTTGCTCGGCAGCCTCGCGGGAGAGGAAGCGCACCGAGGAAGAGGTGTCGAGATGGCTGCCACCCTGACGGTGTTCACCCTGTACCGCGACCCCGCCGCGACCGCCCGTGACCGCCTACCCGCTCCGAGGTCGCCGACATGGACGGCCCGGCGGCTGGTCGCCTCAGTTGCCCTGAGTGGTGGTCGACCCTGCCGTGGGAGGTGCTCCCGCCTCACTCTGGCACGCCGCGAGTGCCTTCTTCCAGGTCGCGGTATCCACCCCGGGAGGAGCCTGGCCGGCGCTGGGAGCCGTCCCCGCCGGAGCCTGACCCGACGGCTGCGCGGCCCCGGACGGCGGGGCGCCACCGGTGCCACCGGCAGGCGCGCCCCCACCCGCCCCACCGGAAGGCCTGGTCACCCCGTTGCGGGACATGCACTGGTCGAAGGCGGTGTTCGCCGTCGCCGCCCCGTTGGCGGTGCTCGAGGCGGCGCCCGAGTTCGCGGAGCTCGCGGTGTCCGAGGAGCCCGTGCTCCCGCAGGCCGCGAGGAGTGTGGCGCCTGCGAGGGCGAGCGTCGTCGCCCCGACCCGCAGGCCGAGGGCCCGTCCTCGGGAGGTGGTCTTCGTGATCATCGGTTGCGTCCCTTCGTCACCGCGCGGGCGTGCGCCGCTCGGCAGCGAGAGTCCCGACGGCGGATGGGGGCGCCGTGTGATCGCTGTGAGTGGATCATGAGGCCTCCGACGCGAGATACGCGTCGCCTCGTCGCCACGTTCCGGCTCTGAGCACGCCACCGGATCACCACTCACAGGAATGACGCCGGCACCTGCTGGGTGGACAGGGGGAACACAGCCGGTCCTTACGCCGTGATCGCATCGTGATCGCAGCTCGTCGCCCGACGAGTGTCGCTCCCCCGGAAGGAAGACCATGGGATTCCCCCTGCTCGACGGATTCGCGCCCCCGCGCCAGAAGCAGCACCACCACCGCGGCTGCGGGTGCCACGAGTGCAAGCCGCCGCGCGACGGCGGGCAGCGTCGGGACTGCCAGCCGAAGAACGGCTGCGACAACTGACGCCGACCCCGGGGTCCTCCCGGTGAGAGCACCCGGACCCCGCTCGTCACCGGTCGGCTGACCCGGGCAGGAGTCGCCCGACCAGCGCGACCGGCATCGACGGCGACCGTCGGCGAGGGGGACGACCTCGTCTCGGGGGCGAGCTCGTCCCCCTCCTCGACGCGAACACGACACCAACGCCGACATCAGCGCCGCGTTGCACCCGGTCGAGCCGGCCACGAGCGAGCTCGACCGGCCGTGAACAGGGGACCCGGCGGCCCTCACGTTAACCGCAGCTGAGAGCCCGTTCATCGAACGTCCTGGGTTCGACACCGCTCGACGGGTTATGCCCGCGTAGCGAACGAGTGACGTGCTAGCCGAGTTGTCACTCGCTGTCGACTAGTCGGGGGTCCAGATGAGCACACAGCGCCCGTTGTCGGTGAACCGGAGGACGTTGACCGCGGCTGACCGGGGAGAGCTCGAATCCCCGGACGTTCCGGCGCCCGCGACGAAGCGGTCGCTGGTGGCGGTCTCCCACGCGATCGAGTCCGCGGTACTGCAGAGCCGGGTCGACCACCCCACGGTGGTCGTGGCGCTCTTCCAGCACCTCGCCTACTTCGACCGTGAGCGGGCGGTGTACGAGCGGCTCGCTGCGGCCGGCGTGCACGTCATCGTCGCCTTCGCCGACGGGGAGGAACACGACACGGGCGCGAGCCTGCACACCGTCGTTCTCGATGCGGGGGACCCACTGGTCGAGGAGTGGTCGGTCGTCGCCGTCGGCCCTGACGCCGGCGCCTTCCTCGTCGCCACGGACTCCGGTGAGATCGATCCGGCCGAGCAGAACCTCGAAGCCGGTCGCTGGTTCGACGCGCGCTGGGGCTACTCACGAGTGCAGGCGGCCAACGAGCTGGCCCGGCTCCGGATCGCCCTGGGCGACCGGCTCGACCCGGACGTGGTGCAGGTGGTCGACGAGCTCCTGCGCCGTGTGATGCCGCTCGGCGGGGCAACCGCGGCGTCCCGGGGTACTACCGGTGAGCAGTGGGCCACCTCCTCGCTGCGGCGGATGACCGCCCGGATGCAGGACGCGCGCGCGGGCAGCCGCCGGCTCCGTGCGCAGCTGGCCGACGCGCACGCTGCCGCCGAGGCACGGGCCGACGCACGGCTCGAGCCCCAGTCGGGACTGCCGACCCCTGATTTCCTCGTCCGCTGGGCCGGCACCGGCGGCCGCCTCAGCGCGCTGCCCATCGGGCTCGCCCTGTTCGATGTCCCCGGGCTCCACTGCGCCGTCTCCGAGTTCGGCGCCCGACGGGCCTTCCACGCCGCCCGGCACGTAGCCGCCGCCCTCTCCGAGCCGCTCGGGCCTGTCGATGCCGCCGTGCGCCTGTCGGAACGGGAGTTCGCCCTGGTCGTACCAGGGGCTTCACCGCGTCACCTCCACCAGGTGGCGGCGGCCGCCGCACAGCAGCTCGAACTGTTCTCCAGCAGCTATCCCGGTATCCCCCTGGCTGCTCGGATCGCCTCGACCGTGACGCTGGCCCGACCCCTGCCGCTCGACGACCTCCACCTGGCTCTCGGCACGTCCGCGCACTCCGACCAGAGCCCCACCACCCTGTCCGACGATCCGATCCGGCTCACCGATTCGGCCACCATGTCCGAACTCACCGTCCCCGGGAGCGCGGAGGGCGACGGAACGAGCCGATGGTTCGAGCCGCGTCACGCGGCGGCGCCTCGCGTCGGCACGCGGCCCACCATTGCCGGCGCGAGCCAGGCCGGCATCGCCCGACGAGCCGAAGCGCCCGATCTCGGCAAGCTCATCGGCTCCCCGGCCGCCGCGGCGCAGGAGACCTCGCCGAACCCCGCCGACGACGCAGACGAGACGCGCGGCGTGACCCTCCTCGGCTCACCCGGCCCCCGGCGCCGTGAGCGACAAGCACCCTGAACGGGAATGAGCGGCCGAGCACCTGTTCGCCGGGAACGGCCCGGGCCGCAGTCGTGCGGCGAGGAGTACCGGTGCGATCGCGAGGCCGTCCGCAGCGGTCGCGGTCGCGGTCGCGGGACTACTCGCGAGCGAGTACTCGTGTCTTGTCCTGTGCGAGTACTCGTGCTTGAGTAACGGCATGAGCAGTGTGCGGCTCTACATCCTCGGAGCCCTGGCCGAGCTGGGGCCGATGCACGGCCACCAGATCCGCCGCGAGGCCCAGACCAACCGGACGGAGCTCTGGACCGACATCAAGGTCGGCTCGCTCTACGCGGCCCTGGGACGGATGGCCGACGAGGGCATCATCGAGGCCGTCCGCACGGAACGGGCGGGGAACATGCCGGCCCGCACCATCTACGCGATCACGGCCACCGGCCGTCAGGAACTCGCGGTGTTGCGCGACGACGCGCTGCGCGAGGTCCACCTGCGCCCGGACCCCGTCGACCTCGCACTCCAGTACGCGGGCCCGCTGGGCCTCGACGCGCTCCTGGCCGTCTTCACCCACCGCCGAGCCGCTCTCGAGTCCGAGCTGGACGCCTGGCGGCTCCTGCACACCCAGGCCCTGCCGCACCTGCGCGGCACCGAGCCGCTCAGTTTCGACCACCATCGGATGCGCCTCGAGGCGGAGATCGCGTGGCACGACCACGTCATCGCCGCGCTGCCGGGCGCGCTCGCCGCGGAGCCGGAGGAAGCGCGATGACACAACCCCTACGCGTCCTGATCGTCGGCGCCGGGATCGGGGGCCTCGCACTCGCGCAGGCCCTCGTGGCGGCCGGGGGAATCGACGTCCGGATCCACGAACGCAACCCCGACGCCGACGCCTGGCTCGACGGCTACCGCATCAACATCAATCCCGACGGGGCCCGTGCCCTGTCCCGGTGCCTGCCGACCGAGCTGTGGGAGGCGTTCGTCGCGACGTCGACGAAGCCGCCGGGCGGCATCTCCTTCCGCACCGAGCGGCTGCGGGAGCTGTACACCATCACCCGCGAGGAGATGACCGGCGGATCGGACGACCCCGCCGACGGCCAGTACGGGGTCAGCCGCCGGGCACTGCGGACGCTGCTGCTCGCGGGCCTCGAGGACCACGTCCGCTACGGGTCCGAGTTCGACCACTACACGACCGACGCCGACGGGACGGTCACGGTCCACTTCGCCGACGGGAGCACCGCCGTCGCGGACGTGCTGGTCGGCGCGGACGGCGCCAATTCCAGGGTCCGCCGCCAGTACCTGCCCGACGCCGAACGCGTCGCGTCGGGGACGACCGCGATCGGGGCGCGGCTCCCTCTCGACGACAGCACCCGCGCCTGGCTCCCGTCGTGCCTCTCTGCGGGGATGACCCTCGTGATGCCCCCGTCGGGCCGCTGGTCGATGTTCACCTCGGCGTTCGCGGGCCGCGGCGCCCTGACCGGCGCGATCTCGCGGGGGATCGGCCTCGCCGGGCGCGGCGTGGACGAGGACCGGCTCCTCGACGACGCCGACGACTACGTCCTGTGGAGCGTGATCGCCGACGACCGCGCCCTCCCCCACGACGTCCTCCAGCGCGAGGGCGCCGAGCTGCGCGAGCTCGCCGTCGGGATGGTCGGCGCCTGGCACCCCGCGCTGCGCAGGGTGATCACCGACACCGACCCGACGCTCGTGCACGCCACCGTGTTCCGCCAGTCCCGACTCATCGATCCCTGGCCCGGGTCCACGGTCACCGTGCTCGGCGACGCGATCCACAACATGACCCCGGTCGGCGGCCTCGGCGCCAACACCGCGCTCCGAGACGCCGCAGCGCTCGCGGACGCCCTGCGCACCGTCGCCGACGGCGCTCCGCTCGTGCCCTCGATCGAGGCCTACGAGGCCCGGATGCGGGAGTGGGGCTACGCCGCGGTTCGTGCGTCAGGCGACAACGCGCGGCGGGCCACGTCATCGGGCCCCGTCGCACGTCGGGCAGGCCGGGCGTACTTCCGCGTCCGGGGTGCACTGCGCCGGTGGGTACCGAACCGCAGCTGAGCACTGCCCACGCAAGCCGCATCGTCGTCGTCCGGGACCGGCATCTGCTGCGATCCGGGTCTGGGGCCGCACTGGTTCAGGTGCTGTGCTCCGGCCGAGTCTGCAGACCGCCCTCCTGCCGACGGCCCCGGACTTCGATCTGTACGCAGTGGACGACGACCGGGCGCGGCCAGGGCCGGGGGGAGCTCCTCACCTCGACGGGCCGCCGGGTCCTGCTCAGTGGTCGGTAGACGAGCCGCCGATGAGTTCTGTCATCACCTCGATGAGGCGTCGGGGTCGGGCGGACTTCTCGACGACGGCCGTGGCGCCGTGGGCCGAGGCCGACCTGGCGGGCTCGATCATCGAGCCGGTGTGGATGATCGTGATGACCTCGGGGCACAGGGCGGACAGCTCCTTGCACAGTTCGGTGCCGAGCCGCTCGCCCAGGCGATGGTCGACGACCGCCAACTGCGGGCGCAGATCGATGATCGCGCGGTGCCCCTCGGCGTAGGTGCCGACGGCGGCGAGGACGTCGAACCCCTGGGTCTCGAGCAGGTCCACCAGGCGCACCCGCACCGCGTGGTGGTCGTCGACCACCACCACCGACCTCGTGCGGGCATCGGTCCGACCGCCGCTCCGGCCCACTCTCGTCCTCCGTCTCCGTCGACACCCATGACCCGCGCGCGTCCCGAGCTCCCACCGAGCCCACGGCCTCAGGGCACACCCGAGACGAGCCCTGAGCTCGATGCGACGTGCCGGGCGCCGAGGTGCGACCAGCTCCGTCCTGGTCGCGCACGATTCCATCGTGCCCGTGCCGGCGTCGAGCGTGCCGTACCGAGGGCCTGACTCTGCAGGGCCCTTGGTCCCGCACGTTCCCCACCGATCGGACAGGCGGAGGACCTGGGCCGAGCACGGAGCACCACGGCCTCGCACACTCCTCGGCGGGCGTGGTCCGCCGACCACGACACCCCTGGCTCGATTTGCCGTGGATCGGACGGGGGAGCGACTCTGCGTTGCTGTTGTCCGATGGGTGTGGACGCCTGATCCTTGCCCGGGACCGTGAGGTCGTCGGTGGAGAAGGGTGACGGGGTGAGATGAGGACCGAGCCCGGGGGCCAGAGCGGCGAGAGCGACACCGTGCAGGACGGGGGCGACGGTCTCGACGCTCCCGCCCGGCTGCGCTCGTTGTACGAGACCGGTCTCGGCGCCGTTCCCGACCGGGTTCTCGACAGGGCCGCCGAGCGGGTGCGGGCGCTGCTGGGTGTCCCGGTGGCGTTGGTGTCGCTGGTGGACCCGGAGGGTCAGTACTTCCCCGGCCAGGCGGGTCTGCCCGACCCGTGGGCACAGCAACGACGGACCCCGCTGAGTCACTCGTTCTGCCGGCACGTCGTCGTCTCGGCCGAGCCCTTGGTGGTCTCGGACGCCCGCGAGGACGCCCGCCTGCAGGAGAACCTCGCGATCCGGGATCTGTCCGTGATCGCCTACGCCGGGGTCCCCCTGCTCGACGACGAGGGCAACGTCCTGGGCTCGCTGTGCGCGATCGACCACGTCCCGCGGGACTGGACGGCGCGCGAGGTCGATCTGCTCGCCGCGTTGGCCGACGGTGTCTCGGCCGAACTGCGGGTGCGGGTCGCCCGGGTCGAGGCGGCCCGGGAACGCCGTCGACGCGATCGGGTCGAGCAGGACCTCTCGGCCTCCTACCAGCGCAGCCAGTCCCTGCTGCGCGCCTCGCAGGCCTTCTCCGACGCCGGCGGGCTGGCCGACATCCGACGCCGCCTCGCCGACCTGGTGTCGAGCACGCTGCGACCGGCGTCTGTGCGCGTCGCCGTCCTCGACAACGACGGCGTCCACCGCCTGCACGACGGCGCCACGGCCACCCCTCGCGAGGGCTCCGAGCTGCCCTGGACCGACCGCGGAGCCTCCAACGGCAGCGCCCGGGAGCTCTTGACCGTGGTCGGCGACGGCGACGAGCCCGACGACGGCTTCCCCGAGGGCTTCCGGGCGTGGCTCGCCCGTCAAGGCATGCGGGTGGCCCTGGTGGTGCGGCTGGTCGGAGACGGCGACGACCTGGGGCTGGTGGTCCTGGGCTGGCCCGAGGCGCCCGCGCTCGGCCCCGCGGACCGGCTCTACGCGACGACGATCGCCGGCTACGTCGCGCAGGCCGTCGCCCGCGTGCGCTTCGTCGAGCACCGCGTCCACGTCGCGCACGAGATGCAGACGGCCATGCTGGCCCCGCTGCCCGACGTCGCGGGGGTGGAGCTCGTCGCGCGCTACCAACCCGCCGACGACCACGAGGACGTGGGAGGTGACTGGTACGACGTGTCGCTGCTGCCCGATCCGGAAGCGGGCTCGGCGGAGCTCGTCGTGGCCGCCTCGGTGGGTGACGTCGTCGGGCACACGCTCGACTCCGCGATCCGGATGGGCCAGGTGCGCTCGATGCTGCGCCAGGCGGCGTGGGACATCGGCGCGGGTCCGGCAGCGGCGCTGAGCGCGACGGAGCGGGCCATCGCCGGCGACGACCTCGGCCACGCCGGCACCGCGGTGCTCGCCCACCTGCGCCGACGCGCGGATCACTGGGCGCTGACCTGGACCAACGCCGGTCATCCGCCCCCCGTCCTCGTCACCACCGGCGGAGCCGTCCGCGCCCTGGACGGGCTGGACCCGCTGTTCGGCTACTCCTCGGTCCTGCGCCGCGCCCGGCAGGACCACACCACCGAACTGGACGACGGCGACACCCTCTTCCTGCACACCGACGGGCTGATCGAGCGCATCGGGGAGGACCTCGACGACGCGCACCGCCGCCTGCACGCCGCACTCGCCCGCCACGCCGACCTCGCCCTGGCCGACCTCGTCGACGCCACCATCGCCGACGTCGCCCCCGCCGCCACCGACGACGTGGTCGTCCTCGCCATCCAGCTCACCGGAACGCGAACGTGACCACCCGCTCGGCCAGGACCTCGTCGACCCGCCGAGATCGAGCCCCGCGCGGCAGCGCGCATCATCGAACCGTCTCGAACCACTGCGATCCCTCGCCGGAACCCCACCGCACCTCGAAGTCGGGGGCTGTGGGAGTGTCCGACTATCCGTCCTCGCGGGTGATGCCACCTGCGGGGATTTCACGAACCTAGATCTCGCCGCCTCGGCCGCCGGGAACTGCATCGATGGCGGTCGTTCGTTGCGCCTGGTGATTGGGTGTCGAGGAAGCGGACCAGCTGTGTGCGGGATCGCAGCCCGAGTTTGGTGTAGGCCTTCGACAGGTGGTATTCCACGGTCTTGTGGCTGATGAACAGTGCCGCAGCGGTTTCGCGGTTGGTCATTCCTTGGGCGACGGCGAGCGCACATTGGAGCTCTTGCGGGCTGAGAGCGTCGAGGGTCGCAGTCTCTGGCGGTAGCGGCGCCGGGGACCCACCCGCCGCCCGCAGCTCGGCGGCGGAACGGTCGGCCCAGGGCGCCGCTCCCAGCGCCTGGAAGGTGGCGAGGGCGTCCTGCAGGATCGGTCTGGCGCCCCGGTGATCGCCGTGTCGGCGGCGCCGCTCGCCCCGGCAGAGCTGGGTGCGGGCGAGGTCGAAGGGTGAGCCGTCCTTGCGGTGATGTTCGAGGGCCTGCTCGTAGAGGGTGTCGGCCCGGCTCGGGTCGTCCTCGAGCAGGGCGTGGCAGCGGGTGGTGACGGCGAGTCCCCAGCAGGTGGCCGCGGTGGTCATCCGCTCGTCGAGCTCGGCGAGTGCCCGGCGCGCCGCAGGACAGTCGCCGCTGCGGGCGAGCGCCTCCACGAGATCGGGGCCGAACGGCACCGTCCGCGGGTCGCACAACCCGGTCTCGCGGCGGGCGGCTTCGGCGGCGAGCAGGTGAGCCACCGCGGCCGCGTGGTTGCCCCGCCCGAGCTCGAGGAAGCCGAGCGCAGCGGGTCCGTAGAGCCGCAGCGGCAGGAAGGACTCGGCCCCACTCGCCGACAGGGCTCGACCCACCGTTTCGCGGGCGTCGTGGTCGCGGCCCAGTCCGGCCAGGATGCGGCCCCGGACCGCACCGGAGAACCAGCCCAGCACCTCCTGCCCGGTCTGCGCCGCCAGCGTGACCGCTTCTTCGCCGCAGGCGAGGGCTTCGACCCATCGACCCTGCCACCACCGGAGTTCCTCGGTGACGGCGAGCACGTAGGCCTTCGTGGTGGGTGCCTGATCGCGGGCGCAGACGGCCAGGAGCTCGCCGGCCAGTACGTCCGCCTCGTCGAGTCGTGCGAGCCGCGTCAGGGTCTGCAGGGTGGCCGGTTGCTGGAGGGCGTGGACTTCGGTCGGGTCGGCACGGACCTGGCGTGGTTCCTGCAGCAAGACCAGTGCCTCGCGATGGCGGCCCAGCAGGACGAGGTCCATGGCGTGCTGTTCGCGGGCGGCTTCGAGCAGCGCTGGGTCGTCGGTCGAGGCGGCGAGTTCGTGGGCGCGCTGGGCGAGGCTCAGGGCGTCGTTCAAGGCGCCGTGACCGGTGGCTGCGGTACTGGCCATGAACAGTGCCCGGGCCGCGCGGGCGGGGTCGGTGGCCGCGATCTGCTGCGCCTGGCCGGTGGCGACGCGCAGCATCTGGTCTGAGTCGGCGCCCCATACCGACATCCCGAGCTGCACGAGGGTGGCGTCGGCGCGGATGTTCGGGTCGTCGGCGGTGGCGGCGAGATGACGGGCGATGTGTTGTGCGTCGTCGTGGCGGCCGCCGGCGGCGAGTGCCACGAGGGCAGCGAGTAGCCGCTGGTCTCGCCGAGGGCCGGACGGAGTCGCCTCGGCCGCACGACGGAGCAGGTGTGCGGCGGCTGCCGGACCCGCACGGTCGCGGACCCGGTGGGCCGCGGCCTCGACCGCGGCCGCAAGGTCCTCGCTGGGGCCGACGCTGGAGGCTGCGAGGTGCCGGGCTCGACGCTCCGGATCCTGATTGCTGGCGTGCGCCAGCGCGGCGTGGATCGCCCGCCGCACACTCGCGGCGCAATGGGCGTACGCGGCGGCGCGCAGCAGTGGATGGGCGATCACGACGCAGCCGTCGGACATGGTGACGATTCCGGTGTCCTCGGCGGGCGACAGGTCGTCGGCATCGAGGGATAGCTCGGCGAGGGCTTGATGCAGCACCGACGCAGGGGCGGATCCGGCCGCGGCCACGGTCGCGAGGGCTCGTCGGGTCGGGTCGGGCAGTTGGTCGAGTCGAGCCCGGAACCGCTCGAGGACCGCGCGTCCGACCGGCAGCGGGTCGGGGAGCAGGTCGGTCCCGGCGCGTTGCGCGGCGGAGAGCGCGGCGGCGGTCTCCAGGGCCGGCAACGGCAGACCGTCGGTAGCGGCGTGGATCGCGCCCGCCACGTCATCGCCGACACCCATCCCGGCTTGATCGAGCGTGGCCGCCAGGTCGTCCCGGCCCAGACCGCCGACCGGCAGCGGTCGCGCCAGGGCATCGAGTCCGGGCAGCCCCCGCCCGCCGCGGGCGGCGATCACCACCAGCACCGCATCCGCGCCCAAGCGACGCACGGCGAACTGCAGTGCATCGCGGGAGGGCTCGTCGAGCCAGTGCACGTCGTCGACGAGCACGACGAGCGGCTGCTGTTCCGCAGCAGCCGCGAGCAGACCCAAGGTGGCTGCGCCCAGCACGAACCGATCCGCTCCCGCCGCCCCGTCCGCGAGCCCGCAAGCCGCCGCCACGGTCTGACGCTGGACAGGAGGTAGAGCGCTCGCGAACTCGGCCACCGGTCGCAGTAGCGCGGAGATGCCCGCCAGGGCCAGGTCCGCCTCGCCTTCGACACAGCTGGTGGCCAGCACCCGGGCGCCGTGGGACTCGGCGTGCCCGACCAGGTACCGACACAGAGCCGTCTTGCCGGCTCCGGCGTCCCCGCTCAGCGTGACCACCGTCGCCCGCCCGCTCGCGGCGTCCTCGAAGGCGCCGCGCAGCTCGGCGCACTCCTCGACCCGACCCAGCAGCGGGCGCGACAGTCTGCTGCAAGCGGCAGCGCTGATTCCCACCCTGGTGACCCTAGGCAACCCTCGGCGGCCCGTTGCTCCGCCGAACTAGGGAATCTTCCGATCTCGGATGAGGCAGAACGCCCTAGCGTTCACGCCCAGCAACCCCGGTCGAGACGTGCAGCAACACGGACGACGCCTGGACAACGGTACGGAGGCGGGTGGGCATGGAGATCGTGGTGACGGGCGCTTCGGGCTGGCTCGGGCGCGGGGCGTGCACCCGCCTCGAGGACCGCGGATGGACCGTTGTTGGAGTCTCACGCGACCCCGATCAGGCCCACCGACGGTTCCCGCAGCGGCTCTGGATCGGGCTCGGCCCCGAGCTCGAGGAGGCTGTCGCCCGCGCCGGGGCGGTACTCAACCTCGCGGGGCGCAACGTCCTCGAACAGTCCTGGACCCACGAGTTCGTCGAGGCGATGCGGTCCAGCCGCGTGGAGCTCACTGAGCGGATCGTGTCCGCGCTCGGCGGCGCCGCCCGAGACACGGTGCTGGTCAACGCCAGCGGCTACCCGGTGTGCGGCGACACCGGCGATCACGAGGTCGACGAGACCCACCCCGCCAGCCGTGACCTGGTGGTCGGCGCGATCGACGCCGACTGGGAAGAAGCCGCTCAACCGGCCACGCGCTCGGGGCGTCTGGCGCTGGCCCGCATCGGCATCGTGCTCGGCGAGGACGGCGGCGCGTTCCCCGTGCTCCGCCAGCCCTTCGACCAAGGAGCCGGGGTCGTGCTCGGCTCCGGAGCACAGTGGATGCCCTGGATCCACTACACCGACGCCGTGCGCCTGCTCGTCGAGATGGTCGACAGCCCCGCTTACACCGGCGTCGTCGACGTCGTCGCCCCCGGTGCTGCCCGCCATGAGGACTTCGCCGGCGCCCTCGCGGCCGCGCTCGGCGTGCCATGCACCACCCGAGTCCCCGCCGAGCAGGTCCAGACCTCCCTCGGAGGCGCGGCCGAGCTGCTGCTGCCCAGCTTCCGGATGCGCCCCGCCGTCGCCCAACGCGCCGGCTTCGACTTCGGCTACCCGACCATCCGAGCCGCCATCGCCGACCTCACCCACACCACCCAGCCCGCCGACGCCACTGCGTCGCTGACGAGCCTGTCGTAGCAAGCGTCCGCGTCGCATCCGCCGTGGCGCTGTCCCCGAGCGCAGCTTCCGCTCCTTGGCCTTCGACGCTGAGCGATCCGTGGACATTGGTCGCCAGGGGCAAACCGTGGTCGACCGGTTCTGCTCGTGCACATCGACCGTGCCGCCGCGAGAAACGCACTTGTCAGTCAGTACACCAGTCATCGACAGGAGGACGCGAGATGAGCAACAGGGACCTGGTCCACGCGGAGTTCGAGACCTGGAACCTCAAAGACCTGGACGGTTGGCTCGGGCTGTACACCGACGCCCCCCGCATGATCGCGCCGGGCGGGCTGGTCCTCGACGGCCTCGACGGAGCCCGCACCTTCTGGCACGGGTTCCAGGACGCGTTCCCGGACAACCGCGTCCTGCTGCACCGGCTGATCGAAGGCGCCGATGCCACGGCGGTCGAGGCCACCTTCGAAGGCACGCACACCGGCGTGCTGGAGGGCGCCGACGGCACCCGCACCGAGGCCACCGGCAGCCACGTCTCGGTGCCCTTCGCCAGCGTGTACCGCTGCGAGCACGACCGCATCAGCGGCCACCGGCTCTATTACGACCAGCTCGAGCTCCTCGGCCAGCTCGGGGTGATGAACGCGCCTGCTTGACGCTCGCACGCCGCCCCGGATCAGGCGTCGTAGCCGTTCCATTCGAACCGAACCTGTCCGCCGACTCGTTCGGGACGGACATTCCGCGACCTATCACGAATCGGACCTGCCCAAGGGGGACCTCGACGTGAATGTTGGCGGAAGGTCCGGGCCGAGAAGAACGGAACGCCCACCATGGTTCGCGGCGGGAAACGACGTCGCCGCGAATGCGGCCATACGAGGTTGGGTCGTCGCCCGGGGACGGGTGTCGGGGCTGCTGCTCGCGCTGCGGGAGGCCGAGCGCGAGCAGCACACGACGCTTCCCACTCCGTTGGCCGGCGGTGCGGCGCTGCGCGCGTGGGCCGCCGCGTGCTCGGTGGCCGACAACGCCCGGGCCAACGCGAAGGCCTCGGCCGCACTCGAGCTCGTCGGCCAGGCCGCCCGTCTGCTCGGGACCGCACTGTGCCGACTGCGCGCCACCGGAGCCGGTGACCTCATCACGGAGGTACTCGAACAGGAAGCCGTCGTTCACGACTGCACCGCGGAGCGGCTCGTCGCGGAACTCGCCCGCGCCCACGGTGTCCTCTCCGCCCCTGACCACCTCTCGGCCGCGCTCATCTGGCAGGCCGTCGAAGACTCGAACCACGACGCCGACCAGGAGCCCACAGTGCCCGTCATCGAGCCCGACCTCAGCCTCACCCCGGTCCTCGAGCAGTTGTGGGCGCGGGGGGAGGCGGTGCTGGTCGAGGCCGACACCGGACGGGAGGTGCGTGGGGTCGACCTGGCGGAGTCGGTCACCGCGCAAGCCTGTGGCTGGCGGGAGGCGTTCCCGGGCGGGGCCACGGTCGGGATCAGCGGGCCCAACAGCGCGGTGTGGCTCTCCGCGATGCTCGGCGCGGTCGCCGGCGGGATGCGGGTCGCGACCATCCACCCGTTGAGTCCCGCCCGCGACATCGCCGACCAGCTCCGTCGGGCGGGCGCGGTGGCGCTGCTGGCCGCCGGCGACGTCGTCGAGCACACGAGGGGAGTGCTCGACGACGTCGCGGTGACGGTGCTCGACGACGCGCTCCTGGGGCGCAGGGCGCCCAGGAGCGCGTCGCCGGCCGCGCCGGGCCCCGAGGCGGTGGTGACGCTGATGAACTCCAGCGGGACGACCGGCCCACCGAAGACGGTCCTGATGACCCAGGAAGCGTGGACGGTCAGCGCTGCCCGTCTGGCGCAGCGCTGGCACATCACCGCCGACGACGTGTACCTCGCGGTGCTGCCGTTGAGTCACGCCGCCGGGTTGTCCGCGACCATGGGCGCGCTCGCGGCGGGTGCACGGGTGGTGACGCTCCCCCGGTTCGAGCCCGAGGCGTTCCTGGACTGCCTCGAGCACCACGCTGTGACAGCGCTGCTGGGGGCACCGCCGATCCTGCGTGTCCTCGCGGCTGCGGCAGATCACCGGAGGTTCCCCTCGCTGCGCCTGGTCGCCTCGGCAGGGGCGCCGTTGCCGGCCGAGCTGCACCGCGAGGTCGAGGCGCGACTCGGGGTCGCGGCGTGCAACGCCTACGGGATGACCGAGACCGGGTGGATCACCGTCGACGACGCCGCGGGACCGCGGGAGCCGGGAGTGCTGGGCCGTCCGCTGCCCGAGGTGGCCTGGCAGGTGGTGGACCCGGACACCGGGGAGGTCCTCCCCGCCGGTCGCGACGGCGAGCTGTGGGTGCGGGGGCCCGCGTGCAGCCCGGGCTACCTCGGCGACCCCGACGCGACCGCGCAGCTCGTCACCGCTGACGGCTGGACCCGGACCGGCGACCTCGTCGTCGCCGACGAGCACGGCCGCCTCAGAATCGTCGACCGGCTCAAGGAACTGATCAAGTACAACGGCCACCAGGTGACACCCAGTGCACTCGAAGCCCTCGTCGCGGAGCGCAGCGACGTCGTCGACGTCGCGGTCGTCGCCCGACCCGACCCGGCCGCCGGAGAGATCCCGCACGCCTTCGTGGTGCCGCGCGGACAGATCGACCCTGCGGAACTGATGGCCTGGGTGGCGGCGCGGGTGGCGCCGCAACAGCGCATCCGCAGCGTGAGCGTCGTCGACGGCATCCCCCGCAGCCCCGCCGGGAAACTGCTGCGCCGCGCCCTGCTCGCCCAGCTCCCGCCGCCCACCCATGACGGCCCCCGGAACCCGTCGCCGAACGGCGCGTAGCACAAGGCTGGCCAGGTGCTCCCCGTCGACCGAGCTGACGCCACTCACCGACCGGAAGTCGCCGGCTGACCCCGGACCCTGACCGGGTCCTCGACCGAGCAGCCCTCCCAGGGCTCGACAGACACCACGTCCCAGCGATGACCCTCAGGGTCGTTGAGGAGTTCGATCATGCCGTTGTACATGTACGAGGTGGCCTACACCGCGGAGTCGCTCGCCGCGCAGATACGGGAACCCCAGGACCGTATCGAGGTCGTCCGGCCCCTCTTCGATTCGCTCGGCGCAACCGTGCTGGCGGCGGGCCATCCCTTCGGCGAGTACGACGTGGTGGTCGTCTTCGAAGCACCCGACGACCAAGCGGCCGCCGGCGCGGCGCTCATCGTCGGCGCAGGAGGCGCCGCCCGATCGGCCCGCACGACCCGGCTCTTGAGCACCCAGGAGTGGGTGGAGTCGCTGCAGCGGGCGCACAGCGCAGCAGAACAGTACCGACCCGCACGATAACCCGTGTCCCACTCGGTTTTTCTATCCCGCTGACGCCGCGGTTGCTTCTATTGGGTGGTGCCAGCTGTCGACGCTTGGCTGTTGCGCAGCGTGCGATGGGTGGCACCGTGCGGGCCCACCTATTTCTGTTCGAGGAGGAGTTCCATGGCAACGTTCGCGTACTTCTTTCACTACAAGCCGGAGAGCTGGGCGCGAATGACATCCAACCCGGGTGATCGCACTGAAGCAGTGGCGAGGACCGTGCGAGAGGCCGGAGGTGAATTGACCGCGCTGTACTACACGCTGGGTGAGCTCGGAGGGCTCGCGATCGCGGAGGCACCAACCCCTGAGGTCGCCGCCGCCATCAACCTGGTCATCACCGGCTCCGGCGCGTTCGATCGTGTGACCGTCCAGCAACTCGTCACAGCCGCGGACTTCGTACCGGTCCTCACCAACGCCCAGCAGGCCGCACCCGGTTACCGCAAGCCCGGCAGCTAGTCCGGTAGCTCTCAGCTGAGCCGGTCGAGCTGGCGTACGTGCAACACATCGTCGGGGCTCGTCGCCGTGGTGCTTCCCCACGTGCTGGAGCCGCGCTCCAGGGGCCGCCGCAATAACGTCCGTCATCCGGTAGCGCCGTGCTGCCCCGGTGGCTGCTGCGGGCCAGGGTTGCTAGGTGGGTCGGATCTGGCCCGGGGTGACCGGGCGAGACTCCCCGACCGCACTCCGGGGGTCGGGGATCCGCGGCTGCTCCTGGTCCGCGCGGGCGGCCGATGGGCTCGGCCGGTTCTCCTGCCGGGGACGCAGGACCGCGACGAACCCCGGGATGCGTTCGGCGCGGTCGCTGCGGCGACGCATCGGAACGGCGTGGATCACCGCGGCGTCGTCGAGGTGCACCCGCTCCCATTCCTCGTCGGGGAACGTCTGCTCCAGCTCGTCCTGCCCGAAGGGACGCGGCGTCGGCAGCCCGGACGCGATGGCCCGGGCCAGCGGACGCGGCAGACCGCGGACGCCGGCGCCCAGGCTCTCCAGATAGCTCAGCAGCGACCCCCGGTGGTTGGTCTCGGCGATCACCGCGACGCCGCGGTCGCCCAGGAGGTGTCGGATGTTGCGCGCGACCTGCCCACGGGCCTCGGCGGTGAGCACGTGCAGGACGCCGCGCACGAGGACGTTCGCGTCCCCCAGTTCCTCGCGCACCCGGTCCAGCGCGCCGGGCGCGGCGAGGTCGGCGACCAGGAACCTCGGCGACGACACCTCCCCCACCCGGTCGGTCTCCGCCCGCGCGAGGGCGATCGCCGCGTCGGACACGTCGACCCCGATAGCCCGCCATCCTCGCCGGGACAGCGCGCGGGTGAACCGGCCGTTGCCGCACCCGAGATCGACCACCGCCCGAGCGGGAGCGGCGAACCGTTCGAAGAGCTCGAGATACCGCTCGAGCTCCGCGGGGTCGCTGGAGTCCCACAACACGTCCCCGCCGTCGCCGGTGGCGCCGACCCCCGCCCAGTAGCGGTCCCACCGGTTCTGCGTGCCTCGCGGGGCCCGCGCTCCCCACCACACGAGGTGCGGCAGCATGAGCACGCGGCGCAGCGGCATCGTCGTCCCCCTCGGCGCGCAGGTTCGCCGACAGGGACGCTAGGCGCAGCGGGAGGCCGGTCACAGAGCCGAACGGGCGGCGTCAGTGTCGGGCCGTCACGACGGTCGGCGGGCCCGCGTCGAGATTCCTCACAGGGAGGGCCGTGCGCTGTCCTCCCGGTGCCACCAGCGGTATCCCGGCGGCGGCACGCTCGCACCCAGCAGCCACGACACGGCTTCGGCCTCGTCGGTGAAGAACCGCATCGGCATCGGGTGCGCCGCGACCCCGAGGGCGAAGTTCGCGATGACGGTGTCCACCCGGGAACGCCCGAGCAGGGCGAGCCGTGACGCCGAGCACGGCCGCGTGAACACCAGGCGCGCGTCCCGCGACAGCGTCCGGGTGCCGGCCATGTTCACCAGCAGCGGGCGCATCCGCTCACCGTTGAGGGCATCGACCGAACCGACGGCGGCCTCGGCGAGCTCTCCATCGATGTCGACGCCCGGGGTCCAGGTGAGCCGGACGAAACCACGACGATCCTCGTCCACGGCCATCGCGTCGTCGTACTCCACGCGCCGCAGCGTAGCGACCAGAAACGAACCGGATAGTCACTTCCCGTGGGCGTGAGCCGATCGTGCTCGAGGGGCACCACCGCTGCGTTGGTCGGCCCCTGACGTCCTGAGCGGGGAAAACGCGTGTCCTACCATCCGCCCATGTCCGACGCCGCCGACAGCGACAACCTCCTCGCGGCCGAACGCGCCCTGCACGCCGCGCAACTCGCCTCGGACGTGCCCACTCTTGACCGACTCATCGACGACGACGTGCTCTATGTCGGGCCGGACGGCTCCATCGCCACGAAGCACGACGACCTCGAAGCGATCCGCAGCGGCCGACAGGTTCTCACCCGTCTCGAGGAACGGGACCTGCGAGCCCGGACCATCGGGTCGACGGGACTGACCTGGTCCCTCCTGGGCATCGAGGGCTCCGTCAATGGCCAGCCGGTCGCGGCCACGGTCCGCTACACCCGTGCATGGGCCCACGAGAAGAACGCGGGATGGCGCGTGGTCGCAGCACACGCAACCGTCCGGTTCCGCGACCGGTCGGACCAGGGACGATGGTCCCGACGGTTCCCGGCGAGGTCCCGCCGTCGCGCGGCCGCCGCTGGATCCGAACAGGTCGATGCTTGACAGTGGGAGCAGCGTTGACGCCGTGAATGTGGACCCGGGCGCGACCCGCCTCATCCCCTACGCCGGCGATGGCATCCGCGTACTCGGCGAGAGCGAGGGCGTGGCGCTCTGCGAGCTCACGGTCCCGCCGCACTTCGCCGGGCCGCCGCCCCACATTCACCACGGCTTCGACGAGGCCATCTACGTGCTCGAGGGTGCGCTGACGATGGTCAGGGGCCGGTCCGAGCCTGAGCTGGTGCCTGTCGGCGGCCTCATCCTCGCGCCGAAGGGAGAGCGACACACCTTCGCCAACCCGACCGACGAGCCTGCTCGGGTCCTCGGGGTGTGGAGCCCAGCGAGTGCACTGGAATTCATGGAAGAGATCGGCGCCGCCCTGCCCGCGTCGGGCCCGCCCGACCCGACCCGTCTCGCCGAGATCTACCGGCGCCACGACAGTGAGATCAGCCCCTAATCCGCGCCCGGCAACGTCACCGGAAGACAGGTCGATCTCGCCGCCGCGGACGGCGGCATTGCTCGGCCTTCTCCGGTAGGCGCCGAAAGACCACCGACGCTGCCGTGGACGAATCCGCCGAGCCGATCGGATCAGTCGCCCGCGAGCAAGATTCCGCCCCAGTCGCTCGGGTCCACGTCCGCGTAGGTCTCGGTGAACGTCCACCGGTGCCCGAACGGGTCCTCCAGCTGGTACTGCGTCTCCCCGTACTCGAAGTCGGCCGGCTCCATGGTGATGCGTGCGCCGCAACTCCTCGCGGTCTCACAGTGCTCGCGCAGGTTGTCGATCCTGACCATCACCGAGGCCGTCACCGCTCCCTCGCCGGCTGCTCCCCGAGGGTCGGCGCCGCCCCGTGGCTCGGTGACGATGACCGCCGCACCGTCGCCGACGTGGAGTTGGGACCGGTGGGCCTCACCGATACGAAGGCGTTCGACGAAGCCGAGCGCTTCGGTGAGCCACGCTACGGCGGCTCGAACATCGGGGTAGACGAGCACCGGCATGACCACGGCGTCAGGAACCGACCGATTTCGGCGCATCGCATCCCTCGCTACACCCGTCAGTGTTCCAGGATCGCGACGACGTTAGTTCCACTGCGCCCGGTATGGGCGGGCCGTCGGCGATCGCTTCACCCGTGAGGGGTGACGTCGGCTCACCCGCCGCCGCCTCACCCGTCGGCTAGGAGGGCGTCCAGGGCCCGGACACGAAGTCGTTGGCGCGGGTCGGGCAGGGATCCGACACCGTGAGGAGGTGCAGGCCCGCTGCGTCCACGGTCGCCCGGTAGAGCCCGGCTTCACCTGCGCACGGGGCTCCCGCGGCGCTGGTGAACGTGACCCGCTGCGAGGAGTCCTGGGCGATCGTCCCGGGGATGCGCTGCTGCGACGCGGTGTTCGTCTGCGTGTAGCTCGTCCCGTTCTCGATGGTCAGCGTCTGGGGCCCGCTGGGCGTGATGGCGTTCCGGTAGGTGCCCGGGGGGATGACGGTCACCGGGGCAGATGGCGGGCCGCCGCCGGAAGGCGCGGAGCAGGCACCCAGGACGAGGAGCCCCCCGAGCAGGAGCGCCCGCCGCCCCCTCGATCGGTGCACGCCGGGCGCGGGGCCGGTCCGGGGACGCGTCAAGGGGGCTCCCTGCTCGATCCGCTCGATCGGTCAGTCCCACCGGCAGGCGAGGACTGCCGGAGGAGTCTGGGCACCCGCGCCGTCGGGAGCCTCACCCGCGGAAGATGAATCGCACGGGGAGTCCGTCCGGCGGCAGAGGCCCGGCCATCGTCGGGCAGTCACCGCTCGCCGAGGTCGTCGACGTGTCGGTCCGTGCCGGGAACGGTGGGGACGAAGGGGCTGGCGAACTCCAGGTAGCCGAGGCCACGGTCATCGAGCGCGTCGCGGTGGGGGGCGAAGCGTTCCTCCCAGTCCTCGCGTGGATCGTCGTGGACGAACCACAACAGGCTGATCCGCTCGTCGGCGGCGTCGCCGTAGGCGCTCGGGACCCGCGCGGTCTTCCTCGACACGGCCTCGGGAAGATCGGCGTCGAGGCAGACCAGACACAGCTCCGCGCCGGCCGGGCCCAGTCGGCTCGGGATGACGTCGTGGCGCAGGTCGTCCACCAGGGCCTGGCGGCTCTGTCCGGCGGCGGTGCGCACGACCTCGAGGACGACCCCCGCGAAGGGGTGGTCCAGGGCGTGGATGTCGAGCGGCCCGGGCTCGTGGGGGGCGGCGTAGACGACGCCGGCGTAGGGCTGCAGCCGGCTGAACACGTGGCGGCGGCGGATCGTGTCGACGTACATCCTCCCCTCTCCCGCGAGGCGGGCGATCGCCTCGCCCAGGACCTCGGCGGTGTCGTCGACCTGCCCGCGCGCGAACAGGTTGAGGTGCAGGAACCGGCCCGCCTGCGCCGGTTGGAAGGTCGAGTTCTCGCGCGCGTAGCGCAGGGCCTGGTGCTCCCGTGGGCAGACCCACCGGCGACCCGCGAAGATGCCGGGCAAATTCATTCCGCCCGCGTAGAAGTGGTCGTCGGCGTACCACTGGTGGAACGCCACCTCGTGCCCGTCCTCGGGCTCCATGACACTCACCCACACCGCCCCGATATGGACCTGCTGGTTCCGCAGCCGTCCCCGCGACGCCGGGCCGGCCGGGTCGTCCGTGTGCACTCGCTCGTCCTCGCTTCGTCCGGGGTCGGTTCGACGTCAGGGTTCGGCGCGGGAACCCAGCAGCGCGTGGATGCCGGCGGAGATCGTGGCGGCGTCCGCGGTGTCGGGCCAGTGCCGCGCGAGGTGTCCCGCGGGGTCGACGAGGTAGGTGATGGCGGTGTGCGGCACGGCATAGCCGTCCGGGTCCTGCGGGTCGGCCCGGCGGCGGGCGAAGACCCGGAACGCAGCCTTCGCGGCCTCGACCTGTTCGACGGTCCCGGTCAGGCCGGTGAAGCGCGGGTAGGCCGTCGTCAGGAAGGCCTTCATGACGTCGGGGGTGTCCCGGTCGGGGTCGACGGTCACGTAGAGCGGGCGGACGCGCCCGGCGTCGTCACCGACCTCGTCGAGGGCGGCGGTGAGCTTCGTGAGCGCCCGGGGGCAGACGACGCGGCACGAGGTGAAGCCGAACTGCACCAGCAGCCAGGAGCCGCGGAAGGTCCCGGCGTCGACGGGGCAGCCGTGGTGGTCGACGAGGTCGAAGGCGACCTCTCCGGGGACGCCGGTGGGGGCGCTCACGGGACGAGTTCGAGGTCGTGGGCGGGACCTCCGGGCACCTCGACGGTGACGGTGCCGCCACCCGTCGTCGGGACCTCCTGCCCGTCGAGGCGCAGGCGTGCGCCGTCGGGCACGCGGTCGATCACCACCGCCGCGTCCGCGCCGTCGCGGCGGCGCAGCCGGGCGTGCAGGACGCCGTCGACGACCTCGGCGCGGCTGACCTCGACGTCGCGCCCGACCTCGGTGAGCGCGGGCTCGGCGAAGTGCTCCGGGCCCCACGGGTCCTGGTACAGGCGGTGGAGCCCGTCCGGGACGTCGAGCCGGGCGTAGCCGAGCAGCACGTTGCCCGTCATCGGCTCGATCTCGGTGCGGTTCCCGTCGGCATCGGTCGGGGTGTCGTTCCGCGGGTAGTGCAGCGCGCCGTCGCGCCAGGTGGGGTTCATGAAGCGGTCGGCGTGGGCGAGGATGCCGTCGAGGGCGGCCCGGTCGCCCATCTCGGCGGCCCAGGCCGCGACCCAGCCGACGTCGCAGGTGTCGCTGACGACGGCCTGGCCCATGACGTTCATGGCGGGCGTGGACCGCACCGAGATCGTGCCGTCCGGGCCGGGGATCAGGAAGTCGGCGACCTGGCGCGGGTAGTGCTCGTGGACGAAGTCGCGGTTCCAGGTGTTCATCACCGCGCCGCACCAGGCGTCGATCCAGGGCGCGGTCAGCGCGTTCGGCCGTACGACCCGCGAGTCCTCGAGGATCATCTGGTTGTAGTGGCCGGTGTCGTCGAGACGGCCGAAGTCGGCCCAGGCCCGCTGGTAGCCGGCGACGACCTCGTCGGCGCGCTGCCCGCCGGTGAGCATGTCGTGCAGGCGGAACCCGAGGATGGCGGGCTGGTTGCAGATCTGGAACACGCAGTTCGGCTCGCACGCGATCCCGAGGTAGCCGTTCTGGTGCGACGGCGGTGGTGGTGAGCGTGGCGACCCGCCCCGGCAGCCTGGTCGTCGCCGTCACCGACGACGGCGTCGGGATCGGCGCCGACGGCGCGTCCGGGATCGGGCTGACCTCGACCTCCGTCGCGGTCCGGCGCCTCGGCGGGAGCCTGCGCGTCCTCCCCGATCCCCACGGCGGCACGACCTGGCGGCTCGAGCTGCCGTGCTGAGCGCCGTGCGCGTGCTGATCGTCGACGACCACCCCGTCGTCCGCGAGGGGGTCGCCTCCCAGCTCGCGCGGCACAGCGACATCCATGTCGTCGGCCACGCCGCCGACGGTGCCGAGGCGACGGCGGCCTGCGCGCGGGAGCGACCCGACGTCGTGCTGCTCGACGTCCGACTCCCCGACGCCCTCGCCGCGGACCTCGTCCCGCGACTGCGGCGGGCCTCACCGAGCACCCGCGTGCTCCTGTTCACGGCCTTCCCCGAACACTCGGCCGTCGCCCCGTCGCTGGCCGCGGGGGCGGTCGGTCTGCTGGTCAAGGACGCCTCCGGCGCCGCCCTGGGCGCCGCCATCCGCGACGTCGTCCGCACCGGCGCCTACCGCAGCGGACTCACGGCGTCCGCGGACGCACCGCTGACCCCGCGCGAGTACGACGTGCTGCGGCTCGTCGCCTCGGGCCACACCAACACCGAGATCGCCCAAGAGCTCGTGCTCTCCCCGAACACCGTCAAGACCTACCTGCAGAACGTCATGCGCAAGCTCGACGCCCGCAACCGCGCCCAGGTCATCACCAACGCCCGGGCCCACGGCCTGCTCTGAACCGCTCGCGGCCACGTCCCGCCCAGACCTTCGGCAGGTCCACTGGTGGGATCCGACGGCGCCGTGCGGCCGCGGCGCCGAACATCGTCGCGCGCCGTCGTAGGAGCTCGTCATCCACGCTCCCGACCCTGCCGCCGGGCCCGGGCGGCGGCGTGACCTGATCGACAGCCGTCTTGCACGGCTTCACAATGGAACGCTACCGTTTCGTTCCGAAACGCTCGACCACCTAGGAGGCCAGCCATGAAGTTCCTCTTCGACGACACCTCGTTCTCGTTCGAGACCCTGCGCGCCACGAGCTACGCCTACGCGGCGGGCGCGGAGGTCGGCGAGGTGATCGTGACGGCGGACCACATCCCCGACGGCGACGAGCGGGCGTGGTCGACCGAGTGGGCGGCGCTCGCCACGCGGGTCGAGCAGACCGGGCGGACGGCTCTGGCCGCGGGCCACCGGGTGAGCGCGCGGGAGGCGCTGCTGCGGGCGTCGAACTACTACCGGGTCGCGGACTTCTACCTCCGCGAGGACCCCGCGGGCGATCACGAGCACTCGCTCGGGCTGGCGCGCAGCTCGCAGCGCACCTTCGCGGACGCCGTGCCACTGCTCGACACGCCCGCCCGCTACGTCGACGTGCCCTACGAGGGCACGACCCTGCCCGGCCTGTTCTTCACCCCCGACGACAGCGGCCGGCGCCGCCCGACCCTGCTGTTCCACGGCGGGATCGACTCCACCCTCGAGGAGCTCTACTTCGCGGGTGCCGCCGGAGCGTTGCGCCGCGGCTACAACGTGCTGGCCTGGGACGGCCCCGGCCAGGGCTCGAACGTCCGGGAGAAGGAGCTGTACTTCCGTCCCGACTGGGAGGCGACGGTCACCCCCGCCGTCGACCTCGCGCTCACCCTGCCCGAGGTCGACGGCGACCGGCTCGCCCTCATGGGCATGAGCCTCGGCGGCTACCTCGCGCCGCGGGCCGCGGCGTTCGAGCCCCGGCTCGCGGCCTGCGTCGCCTACGACGGTGTCTGGGACCTCCACGCCTCGCTGACGAACCTCTTCGCGCAGGCCGCGGACCTGCCCGGCGGGCTCGACCAGCTCCTCGCCGAGAGCACCATCTCCCGGTGGGCGGCGCGCTGTGGCGTGTGGAGCTTCGGCGTGTCGAACGTCGACGAACTGGTCGAGGCGTCGAAGGTGTGGACCCTCGACGGCGTCGCCGAGCAGATCACCTGCCCGACCCTCGTGCTCGACGCCGAGGAGGACCAGTTCTTCAAGGGGCAGGCGAAGCAGCTGTTCGACGCGCTCACGTGCGAGAAGGAGTTCATCTTCTTCTCCTCCGCCGAGGGAGCCGGCCAGCACTGCTCCGAGGGCACGCTGCTGCTGCTGGCCCAGCGCACTTTCGACTGGCTCGACCAGGTACTCGGCCACGACGCCTGACGCGACCGGTCAGCGCCCCGGCCGGGCCGCGGCCACGCCGGCGCACCGGCGTGGGCCGGCGCGGTGGTCGTCGCTGTCGCAGGGCTTCGAAGATCTCTAGCATGACCAGACGTGACGGAACCGCTCCCCCTCGAAGAGTCGGTGCCCAATGCCGCGCGGATGTACGACTACCACCTGGGCGGATGCCACAACTTCGAGGTCGACCGCGCCGCCGCGAGGCGCACCGAGGAGGTCATGCCCTGGGTCGCCGCGGCGCTGCGGGCGAACCGGGCGTTCCTCGGGCGGGCGGTGCGGTTCTGTCTCGCGGCCGGTGTCCGGCAGTTCCTCGACCTGGGCTCGGGCATCCCGACCGTCGGCAACGTCCACGAGATCGCCCACCGGATCGACCCGGACGCCCGCGTCGCCTACGTCGACCGGGAGCCGGTCGCGGTCGCGCACGCCGCGTCCATCCTGCGTGAGGTCCGCACCGCCTCGATCACCCACGCCGACTTCTGCGACGTCGACGCCGTCCTCGCTGCCCCGGGCGTCCGCGACCTGCTCGACCTCACCGAGCCGGTCGCGCTGCTGCTCGTCGCCGTCCTGCACTTCCTTCCCGACGACGACGCCGCGGCGGCCCTGATCGCCCGCTACCGTTCTGCCCTGCTCGGGGGCGGCCTGCTCGTGATCAGCCACGCCACCTCCGATCACGATGCCGACAGTGCCGAGGCCGCGATGGGCACCTATCGGTCCACCGACTCGCCGGTGCTGACCCGCACGCACGCCGAGGTGGCTGCCCTCTTCGACGGCGCCGACCTGGTCGACCCGGGACTCGTCGACGCCACGGCATGGCGTCCCGACACCGCCACCGGCGGCCACCCGGGCTTCTGGGCAGGCGTTGGGACCCTGCCCCCCGTCCGCGATACCGCCGTCACCAGGCTCGACACTCCTGACCCCGCCCTCGGGTCGCCCGAGCGCTGACTCTGCACTCGAACGGCCCACTCGAAGATGTGGTTGGCCGGCGAGGCGCACCGGGCCCGCAATCATCGCTTGATGTAAGTGGGCGCCCGCCCACATACTGGCTGCCGTCGGGAGGAGCCGTCCATGAGCAGCCGGGTCGAAGAGGGGCCGTCGCGCCGGCCCGCCGTCCTCATGGCGGTGGGGCTGGGGTGGATCGGCGGGCACTTCACCGGCCCCGGGCCACTCCCCGATCAGCTCCTCGTCGCCGCGGCGCACCTGCTGCCCGTCGCCCTCGTCCTCCTCGCCGTCGCCGACCTCGCTGCGCCCGACGTCGGCGGCGCCGGCCGCGCGCGGCGCGGTGTCGTCGTGCTGACGGGACTGGCCGCGGCGATCAAGCTGACGACCGGCCTCGTCGTGATCTGGGCGATCGGCCACCCCACCGGCTTCGGCCCGCACACGGTCGCCGACTGGATCCCGATCGGGTTGGCCAACGCCGGCGGCGGGCTCTGGCTGCGCGAGGTGCTCTTCGGCCGCGCCCGGGCCCGGGCGTGACACGGCGGCTGCCACAGGCCGAGCGCCGCGTGGAGATCCTCGCGGCCGCCCGACGCCTGTTCGCCGAGCGCGGCTTCGACGCCACCACCACGCGGGAGATCGCGGCCGCAGCGGGTGTCAGCGACGCACTGATCTACCGGCACTTCGCGAACAAGGAAGACCTGCTGCGCGGCATCGTCGACGACGGGATCGCACGGTTCTCCGCGATGGCCGGAAATCCACCGGGCGAAGTGACCCCGCGCGACCTCCTCGAGCACCTCGGGACCGCGTTCGTCACAACCTGCTCCGAGCAACTCGACCTGCTGGTCCTGCTCGTCAGCCAGCAGCACGTCCTCGGCGACGACACCCGCTTCGTCGAGTTCGTGCACCGGGCCGCCACAGGCCTCGGCCACAAACTCGCACCCGACGACCCCACCCGAGGCTACCTGCTCGCCCGCTCGTTCATGGGCAGCCTCGTCGCCTACGTCCTGCTCCAGCACCGGCTCGGACTCGACCGGATCCACCACGTCGACACCCACGACTACATCCACACCCTGGCCGCCGCGACCGCGCCCACACAGGACCAACCGTGACCGCCGCCGCCATTTCGCGTGTCGGCCGACGATGGGAACCTCTCGTAGTTCTCCGCGACGAACGGGCCCTCCGCCGCCGACCACGGCACGGTGGCTGGCACCAGCCCCAGCATCGCGGGCCGTGAGGTAGCTCAGTCGCGGTCCGAGACGAGTCGGCGCGGATTTGCTCAGCTCGCCGGGCCGCTACGGGTGCAGCGGGTCTGCCCGGTCACCGTCGTGGTCACCGCGGGGACAGCGGGGCGTGGTCAGGTCGCCATCGGGTGTGCGGCGAAGAAGTCCCAGATCGTGGTGGTCGCGTCGAGCGCGGTCGAGGGCGGGTCGGCGGCGCCGCGCCCGCAGCGTGCGTTGCACGCCGCGCCCGGCCACTGGTGCCCGGCGCCCGCGATCGTGGTCAGCTCGACCGCGCGACCTCCCGGGCACGTGGCGACCGTGGTCGTGACGATCCCGTGGGTGGTCGTGATCGGCGGCGGACATCGGTCGACGGTTCGCCAGTCGCCGATCAGCGTGGGTATCGGTGGACCGGTGATGTGGTTGATCCCCGAACCGGGCGTGCCGTCGTAGGGAATCCGGGTGTCCGCCGTGCCGTGGAGGTGGGTGACCGAGAGCGGATGCGGGTCCGGGCAGGGGCCGAGCAGCGTCGCGGAGTCCGGGCCCACGGCGGCCAACAGCGAGGTCTCGCACGCCAGCCGGTAGGACATCATGCCGCCCTCGGAGATGCCCGTGGCGTAGATCCGGCGCGGGTCGATGCGGAGCTGCTGCTCGATCCTCGACACCATCGCCGTCAGGAAAGCGACGTCGTCGCTGCCCACCCGCCCGGCGGCCCCGCAGCAGCCGCCGCCGACCGACCACGAGCCCTGCCGACCCTCGGGGTAGGCCACGACGACACCGTCGCGGTCGGAGATGCCGTCCCAGCCGTAGGCGCGTTCCGCGCCGGCGGCCGACCCGCCACCACCGTGGATCATGACGACCAGAGGGAGTGCCGCACCCGCCGGGGCGTGCGCGGGCCGGTGCAGCAGATACGTCCGGGAGACTCCACCCACCACGATGTGCTCCGTCGTCGCGCTCGACGCCGGAGCCGCCGGGCTCGCAGCACACCCCGCCGCCAGCACCGCGATCACGACGACCACCAGCCACGCGGTCGGGTGGACGCGCTGGAGTTCCCGGGTCGAGGACACGGCCGGACCGTAGGTCGCCGACGCCGCTGGTCCCCAGTCGTCCCACTCGCGGTCAGCGAATCCTCAGACTCCCCCGGCGTGCGGTTCGCCTGCGTCGCCTCGACCGACGCCACCTCAGCTCCGCGACCGGGATCCCGGTCTCTGCGGCGCGCTCACAGGCCGAGGTGGGCCAGGTCGGCTTCGACGTGTCCGGCGATGGCGGCGTGCCCGGCATCGGTGGGGTGCACGCCGTCGCCCCCGAGGGCGGCGCGGCTGGCCGCCGGGTCGTCGAACCAACGCTCAGCCAGGGGGTCGAGGAAGGAGACGGCTTCGGCGTCGGCGGCCGCCTTGACCGCGTCGCGGGTGACCGCGGCCTGCGCCGGGGGCCCGGCGTGCAGCCACATCGGACCGATCGCGACGATCCTGGCCGCGGGCAGGGCCGCCTTCAGGTCGTGGAAGAGCCGGGTAGCGGCGGCACGCACCTGCTCGGGTGGGGTCAGCAGGTCGTTCCGCGAGCCCTGCACGAGCACGAGCCTGGTCCCGGGCACGGTGGCCCGACCGAGCTGCGCCGCCTCGAACGGGGCCTTCCCCGGGCCGGGGTTGGTGTAGCCGGTGCCACCGACGGCGGTGTCGGTCACCGACCAGCGCCGGTCGCCGCCCAGGATGCTGGTCCAGTTCGCGGCGCCCAGCCCGCCGTACGGGGTGCCCGCGCTGACGCTGTCTCCGATGACCGAGACCAGCGTCGGGGTCGTCGTCAGGGCCGCTGCGGTGTCGGCGGCGGAGCGGACCGGGTCGGGCGCGCGGTGGGCAGCGAACAACACCACGGTCGCAGTGACCGCGACCGCGAGGACCGCGACGGCGGCCACCAGCAACGACGGCACCGACCGGTGCCGCTGCAGGAGACGAGTGAGGCGACGGAGTCGGACGGGCCGGCCAGGCATGCGGGGTCCTCATCATGAGAGGTGGTCACAGGGCTGTGTGCCACGGCGCTGGCCCACGGCGCCCATCGAACGAACCGCCACATGTGTAGACCATGTAGCCCAACTCGGACGGGTGACGGACTGACCGAGCAGGCCCTCGCCGCAGCGAACGGCCACTCCTCCCGCGCCCTGCGCTACCGACGCCTCGGGAAGCCTCGGGAAGCCTCGAGGACCTCACCGCCCCACCCCGCTGCGGGCCTGTCTGGCCCGGCCCGCGGGACACCCGCCGGTTGACACGTCCTCGAAGTGAGGTGAGCCTACCCATCCACGGGCGGCGATCGGGAGTGGAGGGAGTGGGCAGGTGGGCGAGGGACAGACGCTGCTGTTGGGGCTCATTGCCGGCGTGACGATCCTGCTGGGCCTGCCGTTGGGACGTCTTCGATCCCCGGGGCCCCGGACACGCGTCGGACTCAACGCCTTCGCGGTCGGCATCCTGGTCTTCCTGCTCTGGGACGTCCTGAGCCACGCGTTCGAGCCGGTCGACACCGCCCTCGCCGCCGCGCACGACGGCTCCGGGGGGCTGGGCCCGGTCTTCGGATACGGCGTGCTGTTCCTGGCCGGGCTGGCCGCGGGGTTCGGCTCACTGGTCGCGTACGAGGCGTGGCTGGGTCGCGGGGAATCCACCTCACGAGGAGGCGGCGATCGCGCCGCGGGCGCGGGCGCGGGAGGTCCCGGGGCGATGGCCGCCGCCGAGGTCCCCGCGCGCGCCCGGGCCTGGTCCCCCGCGCGGCGACTGGCGCTGCTGATCGCCGTCGGTATCGGACTGCACAACTTCGGGGAGGGCCTTGCCATCGGCGGGAGCGCGGCCACCGGGGAGATCGGGCTGGCGGTGCTGCTGGTCATCGGCTTCGCGTTGCACAACGGCACCGAGGGGTTCGGCATCGTCGCTCCGCTCGCGGCCGCCGGGGAACGGCCCGGCTGGGGGTTCCTGCTGCTGATGGGCCTCATCGGAGGCGGACCCACCTTCCTGGGCACCGTCCTGGGACACCAGTTCACCAGCGACGCCCTCAGGGTGGTGTTCCTGACCCTCGCCGCGGGATCGATCCTCTACGTGGTCCTCCAGCTGGTCGGCGTGGCCAGCCGCAGCCAGCAGCGCCACCCCCTCTACCTCGGCGCGTTCGCCGGACTGGCCATCGGGTTCATCACCGACATGATCGTCACCGCGGGCGGCGCCTGAGTCGTGTCCGTCTCGGGGCGCTCGCGTCCCCGGCACCGTCGTGACCCGGCTCTCCTGGTCCGGAAGAAGCGAACGCGGGCCTCCGGTCTCGAGGCGATACGGGTGCGGCGCGCACGGTGACCTCGCGCAGCACCTCGGCCACCAACAGTGCGGGCCGCAGCCCGAATACCGCGAGCGTGAGCCGGCGCAGAGCAATGCCGCTCCTCGTCGGGCGACAGGACCGCGACCCGTCGCCAGCGCGGAAAGGGAACAACACAGATCGACGGAGCCCGGCCCCGGCGGGTGGCAACTCGTTCGGCCTGACACGCGCCGTAGAGGGCGGTCCAAGTTCTCGCATTCAGAGTGCAACGGATCCGCAGTGCAGCTGCGAGCGGAAAGAGGGCACGCAGCGGTTCTCGGTGGTCAGCGCAGGTGTTGGTCGAACCAGGTCATCGCCTGCTGGTAGGCCTGGGTCGCACCGGGGAGGCTGAACCGCGCTCCGGTGTCATTGAAGAACGCGTGGTCGACTCCGGGGATCACGACCATCTCGTGGGCGACGCCGGCCGCGGCCAGTGCCTGGTCCAGGGGCTGGATTCCGGCGTCGACCCGCTTGTCCAGGGCAGCGAAGATCCCGAGTACCGCGGCCCTGGTGCCGGTGAAGTTCGGGGATTGCGGGGCCGGGCCGTAGAAGGGCACCGCCGCTCGCAGCGTGGGGGCGCCGGCCTCGAGCAGCCGCCACAGCAGACCTCCGCCGAAGCAGAACCCGATGACCCCCAGCGGCACGCCGGGGTTGCGCCGACCCAATTCCTCGACGCTGCTCTGCAGATCGGCGATCAGGTCGGCCTCCGGTGCCGCCGCCAGGGCCGCTGTCGCGTCCGGGACCGCCGCTGTTCCCCCGGACCGGGACAGCAAGTCGGGCGCGAGGGCGGTGTACCCGTCGCCGGCGAGTCGACCGGTCACGGCCTTGATGTGGTTGGTCAGTCCGGTGTTCTCGTGGATCACCAGCAGCGCGCCGCGAGGAGCCGCCGCGACCGCGTAGCCACCCGTGATCGTTCCGGCCGGGCCGGGATAGCTCACCGGCGTCGTGCGGGCGAACGAGGCGGCGACGTCATAGCCGGCCTGTCCAGGGGCGGCGGGCCCGGTGGGCGGGGGCGGTGGTGTCGACGGCTCCGAAGCGCAGGCCGCCAGCAGCGATGACGCCGCCGCGGTCGAGAGCCCGAGCAGCCCGAGCCGCCGGATCGCCTCGCGGCGCGAGAGCAGCCCATCGGCTTGGTCCAGGGCGATCTCGCCGGCCAGGTAGTCCCCCAGTGCCATGCCGTGGACCTTAGATGCGCCGCACGGGGGCCGCCGCTCGTCCATCGCGGCCGGGCGCACAAGCACCGCTGGAGGCGTCCATCGAGGGAAAGAAGCCGGGAAAAGCGCCAGGGGCTGGAAGCAGCGCCGGCAGAGCCCCACGCTCGGTGGCCGCCCGGTTGACGAGGTGCGCCCTGTCCCGTTCTTTGCCGAGCGTTGGGCGTAGGTCAACGAGGGGAGCATCGCTCCCCGTTCACCGTTCCCCAGCTCTCGCAGGGTTCTTTGGAGGCTTCTGGCCTAGCGACCTCGAGCGTCTTCAGTCGTCGTCGGCCAGCGAGATGGAGGTCGAGATGTCCGAGCTGGGCGTGCACCGCTCGGCACGCCGACGGGCGCGCTCCTCTTCGTCCACCGGCACCTCGCAGGCTCTGCGTGCCGTCAGGCCGGAGACCTGGGATGGACGCCGCGGCCGCCGCAGTCCTCAGCCGTGGAAGTTGCGCCGATAGGCCGATGGCGACACCTGCATCACCGCGCGCATGTGCAGGCGCATCGCCGCCGCAGTTCCGAAGCCGCATCGCGCGGCGACCGCGTCGACGCCCAGCTCGGTTGTCTCGAGCAGCTCGCGTGCCCGCTCGAGACGGCGCGCGAGCAGCCACTGCGCGGGCGAGGTCCCGGTCTCCTCCCGGAAGCGGCGCGACAGGGTGCGGGTGCTGATCCCCTCCTGATCGGCCAGATCACGCAAGCTCAGTGGGTGACCGAGATGCTCTAGTGCCCAGCTCCGCGCGCGAGCCGTCCCCGCGACGCCGTCCTCCACCACGGGACGCGCGATGAGCTGGGCCTCCCCGGCCTGGCGGTGCGGCGGCATCACCACGCGACGAGCCACGACACCGCCCACCGCCGCGCCGTGGTCGCTTCGCACGATGTGCAGGCACATGTCCGCCGCGGAGGCGACCCCGGCCGAGGTGAGAACGTCGCCATCGACGGTGTAGAGCACCTCCGGGCGCACCCGCACTGCGGGGAAACGCTCGCGGAACGCCGCCACTCGAGCCCAGTGAGTGGTGGCGTCCCGGCCGTCGAGCAGCCCTGCCGCGGCCAAGAGGAAAGCGGCGGTACAGATCGAGGCCAGGCGCGTGCCAGGTCGGACGCGGCGCAGTGCGGCTGTCATCGCGCTCTGTTCAGCGTCCGAGACACTCACCGCGTCGCGATCAGTCGAGGCCACGATGACCGTGGACACCTCGCCGAGCAGCTCCGGTCCACGCTCGACCCTCAGGCAGAAGTCCCCGTCCGTGCGGACCCAGCCCGCCTCGAGAGCACACGTCGTCACCTCGTAGAACGGTCGGCCCTCGGCGTCGCGGGCCTCGCCGAACACGCGATGCACGACGCCCAGCTCCATGGCCAGAACGCCATCTCGAACCAGGACCGCGATCCGATGCCGCTCCATGGCTCGATCCTTCCACTCCCTGTCCCGATGACCGCTCGTGCCGAACAGAAGAACGGCCGATCCTGCTCTCGTGCTTCCCACCTCGGCCCGAGAACTGATCCTCAGCGGGACAGCCCTCGCCCACATGACGACCCTGAACCCCGACGGCTCACCCCAGATGAGCGTGGTCTGGGCGGGCCTGGACGGCGACCGCATCATCACCGGGCACTTCGGCCGCTACCGCAAGATCACCAACCTTCTCCGGGATCCACGGATCGCCCTGTCGTTCGCCGGCCCGACGCCGCTGCCCAACGGGATGCACCCCAACCTCGTCGTCTACGGAGACGCCGAGATCAGCGACGGTGGCGCCGCCGAGCTGGTCGGACGTCTGGCCAAGGTCTACATCGCCCCGGACTTCGACTACTCCATGCCGCCCGGGCCGCCGCCCGGGTATGTGATCACCACTACCGTGCGCCGCATCGCCGGTGTCGGACCCTGGATGGACGCATGAGCGCTCCAGCGCCGGGACCCGGGCGTCGCAGCATCGGCGACATCACCCCGAAGCTCGCCGAGCTCACCGACGACGTGCTCTACGCCGACGTCTGGGAACGTCCCGGCCTGAGCAAGCGCGACCGCAGCCTCGTCACCGTGGCCGCACTCGTCGCGCTCTACCGCGCCGACGAGCTGAACCTGCACCTCGGGCTGGCCCTCGACAACGGCGTCACCGCCGACGAGCTCACAGAACTCATCACCCATCTGGCCTTCTACACCGGCTGGCCATGCTCGGTGACCGCAGCCAAGCAACTGCGCGCCATCCTCGCCGATCGCCCGGAGAACGAGGCCTCCCGACCCTGAACGACCCCTACCCCGACAACGCCCGGTGGGCACGAGCAAAGCTCGACTCCTCGTGGCGGACGAGAGATGGGCCGGACACCGCAGTTCAGCTCGCTGCGCGACGACGCCTCGCCCCGACCGCGCCCTTTGTTGTCGGCCGGAGAATCCGGCGCAGGGCCCATTTCCTGCACCGAGGGCCCGAGAGGGTGTTCAACCAACGTTCGCAACCGCGTCATCGATCCTCGCGAGAAGGTGGCGCCGGCGAGCGTGGGCGGCCGTGGGCGTCCGGGGCCGAGTCCAGGGAAGGGGCGTGCGGCGTGGCCGCCAGGGTCGATCATGTTGTGGTTTTCGTGCAGGAGAACCACACCACCGACAACTACTTCCGATCCATGCGTGCCTGGGGAGCCGACGTCGCGGCGGACTGGCCGATCGGGCCCAACCCGCCCACCGCGGACCACCCTCACAATCGTGGCGCCTACGCGACGTGGCTGGCCGCCCAGGAGCGTGGCGACTCCTCGACGGCGGCCGTGCACACCCAGTTCGACACCGACAAGGTCCTCCCGTTCTATGCCTACCTGGCCAAGACCGGAGCGTTCCTCGAGCATCACTGCTCGGGATTCGGCACCAATTCCACCCCGAACCACCTGCTCATCGTGGGGGGCCAGACACCGACCCTGCGCAACCCCTCGCAGCACGCGCCGGCGCCGATCTGGGACATGCCCTCGCTGCTCGGCCACACTGAGGACCACGGACTGACCTGGAAGGCCTACACCGGCAAGCAGGGCTACCCGGTGTCGTTCTACCAGCAGCTCAAGGGCTCACCGAACATCGTGCGCAGCGACCAGATCGCCGCCGACGCCGCCGCGGGCACGCTGCCGACGTTGTCCATGGTCTGGCACGACAGCCCCGACGACGAGCACCCCACCGCCGATGTCAGCCTCGGCCAGGACAAGGTGTGGGCCGCCGTCGACGCGATCGCCACCGCCGGCCTGTGGGACACCACCGTCTTCCTCCTGACCTGGGACGACTGGGGCGGTTTCGACGATCACGTCGTCACCCCGAACCTCGAGATCACCCCCGACGGCGTGCAACTGGCCTACGGCCCACGGGTGCCGCTGCTGATGTTCGGAGGCCGGGTCCCCGCCGCCATCGATCACCGATGGAACTCCCACGTGAGTATCGGGCGCACCGTGCTCGACCTGCTCGACCTGCCCGACCTCGGGGTGCCGCGACTGGACAAGGCGCCCTCCCTGGCCGACCTCGTCGCCGACTCCCCGACCGTGCCGGCCCCGCCTCACCCGGGCAGCGCCATCACCCAGCCCACGCCCCCCAACCCCAGCCCGCCCCCGGTCACGCCGCCGCTGCCCACCGGCCAGCCCACCGCCGTCGGCCCGGTCGTTCTCCGCGACGGCAGCACCCTGCCCGCCCCCGACGACCAACCCGTTCACCCCGCAAGCACCCCCACCCACGCCACCTCAACCCACCCCGGACCGTCAGGTCGACGTTAGATCGGGTGGTCGTAGAGCGCGTGTGTCCCCTTGAAGCGCCCCGGCTGTGGTGGAGGCTCTGATCCCACGGGAAGGNGGGGGTCGTGCCGGCGCCGAGGAAGTTCACTGAGGAGATGCGGGAGCGGGCGAAGCGGATGGTCCGCGAGGCCCGCCAGCAGGAGCCGGGGTTGTCGGTCAACGCGGCGTGCAAGCGGATCGGGCCGCAGCTCGGTATCACCCCGGACACCCTGCGGGGCTGGTTCCGCCAAGCCCAGGTCGACGACGGCGAGGCCCCGGGGACGACGACCACGGAGTCCGAGGAGATCAGGCGGCT
>NZ_KB903227.1 GCF_000379625.1 Actinomycetospora chiangmaiensis DSM 45062
GTCGCGCTGCGCCTCGACGGCCACCTCATCCACGCCCATGCCGGGACGATGCTGCTCGGCTCCTGGCCCCACACCATCGACCTCGAGCGGCGTCTGAGGCTGCGCGGCGCCCGCCGCACCGACGGCGTCTTGCCCGCCCCGAGGCCCGCTCACGCTCCGCGCGCCCAGCGCGTCGTCGGCGCCNACGGCGTCGTCATGGTCGCCCGCCAACGGCTGCGCATCGGCCGAGCGCACGCCGGCAAGACCATCACCGTCATCGCCGAGGACACCAGCTTCCGCGTCCTCGACGGAGACCGCGAACTCAGCAGCTTCGCCCGCGACCCCAGCAAGCCCCTCACCCGCTTCAAGGCATGGTCACACGCTCCCACGACAAGCATGTCCTGACGACAATCCGTCAACCATGTCCCGAGACCGCACACATCAGCCGCGCCCACCGCACGGCGACCTGGCCCATCAGGCTCCCCTTGACTGGCTGGGGCCGGAGGCCCGGGTCACGCCGAATCGCCAGCTCGGTGCGGCGGAAACAGCAGATCGTCGCCCGCGGCGTCGTAGGCCTCCGGCCATCGCTCTGTCCTGTTTGCGGTGACCGCTCGCACAAACGAGTCGGGCCATCCGAACGGGCAGTCGACGCCAACGCGGTCCGCGCCCCGGAGCGCAGCGAGAACGGCCGGATCGGTGCCTGTTCCGAACTCAGCAGATGCCCGACCGGGCGTGCCAGGTGAGCTCGCAGATGGACGTCCGCGGGCCCTGCGCTGCGATGTCGATCCCAACGATGACGGCCGTACGGCGCTCAGGCGGCGTCGACGGGCTGGGCGTGCTTGGTGATGTCGTGGAGGATGTCGACGATCACCTCGACGTCGTTCTCGGGGAAGAAGCTGTCGATCCCGTCGGCGCCCTGATCGATGTATGGGGTTTCGAACAGTCGACCGGGCTCCATGAGCCCGCTTGCTGTGAGTTCGTCGACGATCATGTTGACGAATCGGATCTGGTCGAGGGTGAACCGGGTGTCGTCGAGGTAGGTGGCGAAGGCCTCGACTGCCGCGCTTCGGTCGAGTCCGACGAGCGACCGGATGAAGCGGCCAAGGCCGTGCGCTTGTTCGACGGCCGTGTCAATGTCGGTCTGCTCCCCCGCACCGCTGGCCACCAGCATCGCCTCCAGCTGCTCGAGGTCCAAAGGCGTCAGCTGAAGGTTCCGGCGCAGACGCTGGAGGGCCGCATGGTCCTCGTGAGCGCGTAGGTAGGCGGTCGCCTTGGCCCGGAACCGCTCGGGATTCGTGCCCGGTGTGGTGCCGGGGAGGCTGACCTCGACGGACTGCCCGAGCTCGTCGGTGAAGTCGCTGTAGACGGGATCACGGCGGATCTTGTCGACGAGCCGGACCAGGCCTCGGACCTTCACCCGGACCTGCTCGAGCATCGGCAGGGTCACGTCGACCCACCACTGGTCGCCCGCGACGTCCTCGAGCAACTCCTGCTGCTGCGCGACCGACGGGATCGTCGTCTTGCCCAACAGCGCCGAGCAGATCCCCTGGATCGACTCGCGGAGGCGCTCGACGGCGACCGCATCGCCCTCGAGCTGAGCGAGCTGTCGGCGCAGCACCAGGAGGTCGAAGCGCTTTGCGTCCTCCTCGTCCTTCGTCGCGGACGACGGCAGGCCAGCGAGCTGCTCGACGACGGCACGTGCGTCGTCGTCGGACAGCGCGCTCCAGGCGTCGCGCTGCGCGAACTTCTCCACCCACGCGCGATGAGGTCGGACGAGGACGTTGTCGAGGCTCATCCCGACGACGAACTCGTGCAGCGTCGTCGCCGTGCTCTCCCGCAGCGCGCCATCGGCCTTGGTGGCGTCGAGTGCGCGGACCAGCCCGACGCGGTGCTCGACGAGCCGCTGGGTCAGCGACTTCTGCACCGAGCCCTCGACGCCGGGCAGGTTCTGGTTGAAGTACTCGAGGTTGCCGCAGAAGTCGAAGACCAGGAAGTCGGTCTTGTCCTGGCCGGGACCGAACAGGTCAGGCCGCAACCGCGTGCCCCGACCGATCATCTGCCAGAACTTGCTCTTCGAGCGGACGGCCTTGAAGAAGACGAGGTTGACGACCTCGGGCACGTCGATCCCGGTATCGAGCATGTCGACCGAGATCGCGAGGTGCGGGCCCTTCACGGGGTTCGAGAAGGAGTCGATCAGGTGCTGGGCGTACGGCGTCCCGTGGGTGATCACGGCGGCGAACTCGCCCGCGTACTGCGGCCACTGCAGGTCGAAGCGCTGCTGGATGAACTCGGCGTGTGCCTGATTCTTAGCGAACACGATCGTCTTGCCAAGCCGGTCACCGCCGGCGACCTTGTAGCCCCTCTCCATGACCTCGGCGAGGACCTTGTCGACCGTGTCCTCGTTGAACAGGAACTTGTTGATCTCCTCGGCACCGATCTCGTCGGGAGGATCGTCCTCGCCCCAGTCGAGCGCGTCCCATTGCTCCTTCTCTGCCTCGCTCAACCCGGCGTAGGTGATGCCGTGGCGCAGGAACTTCGTGCCGATGGCGACGCCTCGTGGCGGCACGAGGTACCCGTCGTCGACGGCCTGCTGGAGGTCGTAAGCGTCGGTGGGGACTCCGTCCTCGAGGTGGAACAGGTGGTAGGTGTTGTGGTCGACCTCGTCCTTCGGGGTCGCCGTCAGCCCCACGAGCAGCGCGTCGAACCACTCGAAGATCGCCCCGTACTTCTGGTAGACCGACCGGTGCGCCTCATCGATCACGACAAGATCGAAGTAGCCCGGGCCGAATCGTCGGAGCCCGCCGTCAGTGGCATTGATGACGTTGAGCATCGTGGGGTAAGTCGCCACGAACACCCGGCCGTCGGTGACCTTCTCGGTGACGAGGTTGACCGTCGTGGCCGCCGGCAGGTGGGTCTTGAATGCGTTGACGGCCTGGTTCACCAGAGCGAGCCGATCCGCGAGGAAGAGCACCCGCCGCACCCAGTTCGCCTTGAGCAGCTGGTCGACCAGGGCAATCACCGTCCGGGTCTTGCCCGATCCGGTGGCCATGACCAGCAGCGCGTCGCGCTGCTTCTCGTCGAGGGCCTGCCCGACGGCCGCGATGGCCTTGCGCTGGTAGGGACGCTCGACGATCGCGCCGTCGATCGGCGCACCGACGAGCGGCCCCCTCGTCGTGCGGCGCCGAATCATCAGCTCCAGCTCGTCACGGGTGAAGAACCCCTGAATCTTGCGCGGCGGGTAGCCACCGACGTCATCCCAGAGCCAGTGCTCATACCCGTTGGTGAAGAACACGACGGGGCGGCGGCCGAACCTCGCCTCCAGGCAGTCGGCGTAGAGGTCAGCCTGGTGACGCCCCTCGTGGGCGCTCTTCGTCGTGCGCTTGGCCTCGACCACCGCGAGCGGGAGCCCGTCCTCGCCCCACAGGACGTAGTCGACGAGGCCCTTACCGCTCTCGTTGGGCATCCCTGTGACCTCGTACTCGCGGTCGTGCGGGTTGGCCAGCGGCCAGCCCGCCTCGGCGAGGAGGACGTCGATGAACAGGTCGCGGGTCTCGGCCTCGGTGTAGTCGTGTTCGTCGACCGTGGTCTTCTTCGTCGCCTGCGCAGCCTGAATCTGGGCGCGCAGCTCGGCGATCTCGGCAGCCTGCGCCTGGGCGACATCGTCCTTCTCGGCGAGGGCCTTGGCGTGCGCCGCGTCCTGGGCAGCGAACTTAGCGGCCAACTTAGCGACGTCGTCGCGGCTGAGCGGCGCGGCCTTCGCCGCGAGCGCCGGGTCGAACTGCGCCCGCGTCGGAACCGCGTCCGGATCGGTCGAGTACCGGAACGCCGCCCACACCATCACGTGGTGGAGCTCGCGCAGGACATCCTGGGCGACGCGCGGCGGCATCGACCTGTTCTCGTGCACCGCAGTGTTGCCGACCTTGCGGATCAGGTTGAGCTTCTGAGTGATGCTTTGGCCAGCCTCCGCGGTGAAGGCACCCTGATTGATCCGCGCCGCCAGGTCGTCCTTGTACGGCGTCGGCAGGTTCAGCACTCGGTAGAGGTGCCCGACGAGCACCTCAACGGCGCGACGGCTGTAGAAGCAGGCCGCGCTCGGGTCGCTCGCCATGTACGACTCCGCCCGACGGCAATCACCGGCCATCGACGGCAGCGTCGCCTCGACGAAGTCAAAGTTGCCCATTAGAGTTCCCCTCGGAACGCCCGCACCTCCAGCGAGGAATGAAGCGCCTCGCCCATATCCAACCCTCTATATGCAGCGACTAACCGCATGTCGATCATATTCGCTCGCCGCGCGAACTCTTGCTGCAGGTCCAGCGGCGGAATTAACACCCGGAACCTCCTCGCTACGCGCTGATAGATGGTTTTGTGAATCGACCCGTCGCTCAAGCTGAGCAGGTGCGACCGAGACGCCCGAAGGGCCGTCATCAGGTACGTTGAATCGATCTCCGGACCCGGTACCCAGTTGTGAAAATCCTGAGAAGTGGCCATCGGTCGACCTAACTTGGTCACAAATCCGACCGACGCGGTTCGAGAAAAGCAAACCGTGCCCTCCGGCAACAGAACGGCGGAGGAATTATCGATACCCGCTCTGGTGACCCGAATTTCGGTGTCGTTAACCGTCTTGCCGTCAAGTCGGCGAATCTCCGGCAACGAGACCCAAGGAATATCACCTTGCCAGTATTCGGGTCGTCCGCGATCCGGGGTGTGCCCTGTCGCCAACTCAGCGACCTCATCGAGGCGAGTCCACGACCAACCCTGAGAGGTAGGATCCGCCTTGCGATCGGTAACAGCACGGGAGCTTCTCGGCCCGAACATCTCTCGAAAAATGGAAAGCACGAGGTGTTCAAGGTTTTGGACGACTTCACCCCTTCGAGCAAGGACGACTTCCGACCGGTCTAGAATCTCGACGATTCGATCTTGCTCCTCGAGACTCATGCGTGGAATATCAATCCTCTTCAGGAACTTGAAGTGGCGAGCGTAGCCTTCACTTGATAGATTTCGCGATCTCAAGAAATGATAAATGAACTTCGTCCGAAACCCACTCTTCGCGCGTAGGACCTTTACACCATCAGCGCCCATGGCGAAGGGAAAATCAACAAGCTTCAATATTCTAGTATGGTCACCGAACACGATAAGCGCCCCGGGAGTTGCGACCTGACAGCTCATATCGTGAGTGAATCCCGCGACGAGCTGGCGCCCCTGGTCGACAACTGCCAGAGGCCCTGAAGTTTGAAGATCCGATTTCGGGACCTTCCTATTTCCGCGGGAGACGTCCTCAACGGCGTCCATAAAGGCAACATGTTCGACCATCATGAAAGCAGCGCCCTGAGCTCGGCTAACGCCTTCGCGCTCTCCTCCTCGAGCGTTTCGAGATCGGCGATAATTTGGAGCGGCGGACGATGGTTGATATTACTGTCTTTGACCTCTCGATAGCGACTGAGTGATAGGTCATAGTCTTGCTCAGCGATGCTAGACTTCGCTACTACGAACGACTGTTCCGTGCGGTCACGCTCACGTTCTAGGCCGTTCCGCTCGGACCATCGATCCAGAACGTCTGGCAGATCGTCAGACTCGATTGGATTACGCTTGTCGTCGAGCGAGAAGCCATCGGCGCGAACATCGTAGAACCAGACATCGTCAGTGCCGCCATTATCGGTCTTTGTGAAGAAGAGGATAGCTGTTGAGACCCCTGCGTAAGGGCGAAACACGCCAGCAGGAAGCTTCACAACGGCATCAAGCTTCTGATCCTCCACTAGGATGCGACGAATCTCCTTGTGCGCCTTTGAGGCCGTGAACAGTACGCCGTCCGGGACGATAACTGCCGCCTGACCACCCGGCTCCAGTAGGCGGAGGAACAGCGCAAGGAAGAGCAGCTCTGTCTTCTTGGTCTTGACGACCTGCTGGAGGTCCTTCGCCGTTGACTCGTAATCGAGCGAGCCGGCGAAGGGCGGGTTGGCCAGGATCAGCGTGTAGCGGCCGGTCTCCTCGCTAGCGCCCTCGGACAGCGAGTCGCGGTATCGGATGTCGGGCGCGGCGACCCCATGCTGGAGCATGTTCATGCTTCCGATGCGCAGCATGGTCGAGTCGAAGTCGAACCCGTGAAACATCCGGTGATGGAAGTGCTGCCGTTGGCCAGCATCGGTGCCGACCGACGGGTACTTGTCACGGACGTACTCGGCGGCGGAGACGAGGAAGCCAGCCGTTCCGCACGCCGGGTCGCAGATCGTGTCGCCCACTTGTGGCGCCGTCATCCGCACCATGAGGTCGATGATGTGCCGCGGGGTACGGAACTGGCCGTTGACGCCAGACGTCGAGAGCTTGGAGAGCAGGTACTCGTAGAGGTCACCGTTTGTGTCCGGCTTGTCGCGCGGAATCGCATCGAGCAGGCCGACAACCTTGTCCAGCAACGCAGGGCTCTGGATGGTGAACCGGGCGTCGCCCATGAACTCCGAGTAGGTCGAGCCGTCTCCACCGAGCCGGCGTACAAAGGGGTACACCTCATCGGCCACCCGCTGGTACATCGTCTCGGGGTCGAGCATCTTGAACTCGGTCCACCGGAGGCCCTGCTCGTCGGGAGCGAAGATCGGGTCCTTGACGGGCTCCTTGGTGACGCGAGCCGTGCGCTCCTTGAGGCGCTGCTCGTGGTCGAGGCGCTGGATGAAGAGCAGGTTGGTGATCTGCTCGATCACCTCCAGCGGGTTGGAGATGCCGCCCGACCAGAAGGCGTTCCAGACCCCGTCGATCTTGTTCCGCAGCTCCCCCGTGATCACGGGCACAGCGTAGTAGCTGACCGATCGGCCTTGGGAGCCCGACACTGCGCCCCGGCCTCGCCAGCGTGGTGATCGACATCAAGCGACCGCTTAGCAGTCCGCTTACGTCACAAGATCGACCGTCACAACGCCGTACGACTGATGATCGACTCCGTGGGGCACCGTCACTGACCAGCGCCGATGCTCACCACAGCCCACGGTGGCGACCGTGAACCCAGTCCACTGGGTTCGGGGTTCGAGTCCCTGACGGCGCACCCCGACATGAAGGCCCTGACCGGTGCGGTCAGGGCCTTCGTCGTGTCTGCATCTTGTGTACCCCGCCGCTCCCTCCGGGCGGACGGACGGGTCCGAAACGGACGTCCGACGCAGGTCGGCGCGCTGAGTTCGTCCGGATGCCCGTCGTGCGGGTCCGTCCCCGGGAGCAGGCTGGTCGCGAACGGGAAGGCGGAGGCACAGGGGGGAACGATGACCACGGAGGACCGGACGGGGCCCGACCTCGGAGCGGTGTTCGACGAGCACGTCGCCGACGAGTTCGTCGTGCAGGACGTGGCCGCGACGATGGCCACGATGACGCCCGAGCCGACCGTGCTGCACGTGCCGAGCGGCGCCGGCGGCTCCGGGCAGGAGGCCGTGGCGGCGTTCTACACCGACCACTTCATCGGGCAGTGGCCGGACGACACGGTCATCACCCGGCTGTCGCGCACCGTCGACGCGGAGCGGGTGGTGGACGAGATGTTCATGACGTTCACCCACGACCGCGTGATCGACGCCTTCCTGCCCGGGGTGGCGCCCACGGGCCGGCCGGTGGAACTGCTGGTCGTGGGCATCATCGGGTTCCGCGACGGCCTGGTCGACTACGAGCACCTCTACTGGGACCAGGCGTCGTTGCTGGTCCAGATCGGGTTGCTCGACCCGGCGGGGCTGCCGGTGCTGGGGGTCGAGCAGGCCCGCGCGCTGCGTCCGGCGGCCGTCCGGGTCGGCGCCGAGCTGCCCGGCTGACATGTCGGGCTGGCCGATCTGGCTCCTCGGCCTCCTGCTGGTCGTGGGCATGCCGGCGCTGGTCGTCGTCGGCCAGGGCGGACTGCGGCGGGCCTGGCCCGCGCTGCGCGACGGCGACCACAACGAGGTGGCCGGCTTCATCATCGCGGTCGTCGGGGTGATCTATGCAGTCCTGCTGGGCTTCGTGGTGATCGTGAGCTGGGAGAACTTCAGCCAGGCCGAGCACGTGGTGGGGCAGGAGGCCAGCGCGCTGCGCACGATCTACCGCGACAGCGCCGCCTTCCCGCCGCCCGTCCGCGAACGGGTCCACGGCGAGGTGCGGACCTACGCGGCCGCCGCGGTCGAGAGCGACTGGCCGGCGATGGCCCGCGGCGAGCCGGGCTCGCCCGAGACGGCCCACGCGCTCGACGACATCTCCGAGTACCTGGCCACCATGCCCGCGACCACCCCGGACGAGCTGCAGTACAAGCAGGTCGAGGCCGATCGCCTGAACGACCTGGTCACGGCCCGCTCGGCGCGCCTGGACTACGTGACCCAGGGCGTCCCCGGCGTGCTGTGGCTGGCGCTGATCGTGGGCGCCGCCGTGACGATCGGCTTCACCATGATCTTCGGGCTGGGCAGCGCGGTGCTGCACACGGTGATGACCGCCAGCCTCGCGGCGCTCATCGGGGTGCTGCTGTTCGTCGCCGTCGCCATCGACCACCCGTTCGCCGGTGGGGTCGCGGTCCATCCCGCGCCGCTGGAGCGCGTCCTCGACGACTTCGGCGCTCCGCCTCCCTGAGGCCGCGCGTCCGTCGGTCGCAGCCGAACCGCCGCGCCGGCGTGGGCCGGCGCCCATCCCCCAGGGAGCCCGTCGGATGACGCGTGGGCACGTCTTCGTGGTGCACGGCGACCTGACCCAGCTGGCGTGCGACGACGTCGTCGTCCCGACGGACTCCGCGGGCCAGGTCAGCCCGAACTGGCACCGTCTCGTCCCTCGGGACCGAGAGCCCTGGGGCGAGGGGATCTGGCCGCTCGACGCCGGGTCCGGGTCGCCGTGGGCGGCCTCGTCCTACACCGCCGCCGTCCGCGACGTCCTCGACGCCGTCGCCGCGGACCAACGCGGTCGACCGCCCCGCCGGGGCCGGTCGCGCCACCTCACCGCCGTGCCGCTGGTGGGTGCGGGGCGAGGGGACGCGGGATCGCGTCGGGGCGACGTCATCGCGGCCGTCCTCGAGGTCCTCGAGGCGCACGCCGACGCCGGGCACGACGTCGCTCTGGTGCTCCGCTCGGCACGCGACCACGCCGCGGCCCAGCACGTGCGGCGCGGTCGGTCGCAGCACCGGCTCACCCCGGCCGAGGTCGCCACGGCCGAGGACCTCGCGCAGCGGGCCCGGGTCAACGAGCTCGCGCTGTTCCTCGGCGCCGGGGTGAGCATGAGCGCCGGTCTCCCGTCGTGGTCGATGCTGCTCGACCAGCTGGCCCGTCGCGCGGAGATCCCGGCGGCGGACGTCGCGGAGCTCCGCCTGCTGCCGGCCCAGGACGCGGCGATGCTCATCGAGCGCCTGCTCCGCGAACCGCTCGAGGACGCCCTGGCCGCGGTGCTGTCCACCCACCGGTACGGCCTCTCCCACGCCTTACTGGCGGCGCTGCCCATGTGGGAGGCGGCGACGACGAACTACGACGACCTGTTCGAGCGCGCGCTGGCCGCGGTCGGGCGGGCTCCCGCGGTCCTGCCGTTCGAACCGGTGCGCGCCGACCGGCCCTATCTGCTCAAGCTGCACGGGGATCTCGCGCGTCGGCGCAACGTCGTCCTGACCCGCGACCACTACCTGCGCTTCGAGGGCGCGCAGGGCGCCCTGGCCGGGGTGGTGCAGGGCCTGCTCATGACCCGCCACGTGCTGTTCGCCGGGTTCTCCCTGGCCGACGAGAACTTCCTGCACCTGGCCGACGAGGTCCGCCGCGTCCGGGAGGACGACCGGGTGCTGGGCACCGCACTGGCCCTGCTCGACGAGCCGCTGCGCCGCCGGATGTGGGAGGGCGAGCTGCGCTACCAGGCCTTCGCCGAGCGCCCCGACGACCCGGCGCGCACCGACGCGGTGGTCGCGGACGCGGCCCGCCGGATGGAGATCTTCCTCGACCTCGTCGCGCACCACGCCACAGACGACGCGTCCTTCCTGCTCGACGACCGGTACCAGCACCTGCTCACCCCGGACGAGCGCGCGTTCACCGGTGCCGTCACGAAGCTGCGCGACTTCCCGTCACCGGGGAGCGTCGCCGGACGCCGGGTCGAGGCACTGCTCCACGAGCTCGGGATGCGCCCGTGACCCGAGGGCCGGCCCGGAGCGCGGCCGTCACGGCGGCCCGACGTCGAGGTCGGTGACGACGCCCGCGTGGTCCGACGGCCACACCCCGGCGACCGGGGCGGCGCCGAACACCGCGGAGCGTGCGATCCGCACGGGGACGGTGCCGCGGCCCAGCCCGACGAGCACGTGGTCGATCCGCACCGGGGGTGCCGCGGTGGCCACGACGTGCGGGTTGGCCGGGGTGAACGTCGCCTCCGCGGGGTCGAGCGCCCACCGGCGGACGTTGGCCAGGAGCAGGCCGGGGGCGGCGGGCTCGGTGAGCAGCCCCTCCAGCATCCGCATCTCGTCGGAGTCGGGCTCGGCGTTGAAGTCGCCGAGCACGACCGGGGGCAGGTCGGTGGACGGCGCCGCGGCGACGTGCGCCGCGAGCGCCCGGACCTGCTCGCAGCGCAGCCGCGAGGACGGGGTCGAGGTCAGGTGCACGGTCACCACCCGGCACGAGCCGGCCGGGGTGTCGACCACGACGTCGAGCACCATCCGGGTCGCGCCCTCTCGCGGCGGCGCCGGCAGCGGCGCCACCACGGGCTCGCCGAGCGTGCCGCGGGCCAGCACCGCGTTGCCGATCCCGTAGGCCTCCGCCCCGGGCAGCGAGGACACCCACGACGCCGGGTCCCGCGAGGGACGCAGCGCGACCTGCATCCCGAGCTCTGCGGCCAGGTCGTCGGCGAAGCTGCCCTCGCCGTGCCACCACACCTCCTGCAGCGCCACGACGTCGGCGTCGAGCTCGCGCAGCACGGCCACGATCGCGTCCCGCCGCCGGTCGGGGTCCCCGAAGCGCCACCACACGTTCCACGTCGCCACCCGCAGCCGCATCAGGCCGCCACCGCCCCGACCGCATCACGGAACCCGAGATCCACGACCCCAGTGTGATCGGCGCCGGCGCGGAGGTCGCACCGGTCTCGACGTCTCGGGTCAGCTCGGCGGCACCGTGCGTTGCACGAACGCCGCCACGGCCGCCTCGAACGACCGGCGCCGGTCGGCCTCCGGCACCACGGGACACGTGGCGCAGAACGGGACGGTCGCGCCCCGGTGGTCGGCCGCGCGGAACGCGAGGCAGCAACTGCGGCGCTCCGCGTACAACCACGGCCGGTCCCCCACGAGGAGGGCCTCGTGGTGCACGAGGCTGTCGAGCCCGAACCGCTCGAGGACCTCGCGGAGCCGTATCACGTCGTCGGCCGGGTCCGGCTTCGGCCACGAGAGATGCAGGAACGCGACGCACACGGCGTGCGCCACCGCGCCCCGCAGCACCCGCCGTCCGACCCCGGTCGCGGCGTGCACCGCCTCGAGCGCCGGGACCAGGTTGGCGTCCAGCAACCGGTCCGGCCCGCTGTCGGGGCCGTCGGCACAGGCGATCCGGACCGTCCGTCCTCCGGCCCACTCGACGGCGACGTCGGCCAACCCGCAGGCCGGGACGCCCCCGTCGACGATCCATCCCCCGATCACCGGGGGCACGATCCGCTGCGCGTAGCCCTCGAACAGCAGGGCGCCGGCGACCGGGACGGCCGCACCGCGTCGGTCCGCGACCTCCTCGACGGCGCGCGCCAACCCGTCGCCGAAGAGCACCATCGCGGGCACCCACGGCCCGCCGGACGGACGCCCCCGCCATGCCTCGAACCGGCTCCCGGCCACACCGAGCCGCACGAGGCCCGACGATCCCGCAGGCTCGTCGGGCGACGTCACCCGGCCACGGTAGAGCCGTCGGCACGACGACGGGTGGGTCCTGCCGAGCAGGACCCACCCGTCGTCGGGCTCACCGCCGCCCGGACCGTCCGGTGTCGGCCGCCTCGTCGGGGGTCTCGATGTGCTCCTTGCGGACCTCCTCGGACACCTGCTCGTGGTCCCGCTGGGTCTCCGTGCCGAGACGGACCCGCTCCTTGGCCACGGTCTCCTTGCCGACGACGGGCCGCTCCTCGTGCAGGACGACCTCGTGCTCCTCCTCGGAGATCGCCGGCCCGTCGTGGGCGGCCGCGGCGTTCTCCTCGGTGATCGGCTCCCGCTCGACGCGGACCTCCTCGCGGGAGACCGGGACGGTCTCGGTCACGGTCTCGGTGACCACGTACTTGCGCAGTCGCGCCCGTCCCCGCTCGCGGGTCTCGGTGCCGACGTGGAGCTCCTCCTCGGACCGGGTCATCGCCTCGTCGGTGGTCGGGCCGGACGTGTCGTGCCCGACGGCGCCGCGCCGGGTCCCGGCGGCCTCGTCCTTCCCCCTCGCGTCGTCGGGGGTGCGTGCGGTGGCGGTGTCGCCGCCGTACTCGACGCCGTAGTGGTCGAACAGCTGCTTCTCCTCCTCGACCGAGAGCTCCCGGTCCGGGTCGTGGTGCGGAGCCTTCTGGACCTCGTCCTTGCTGTACGGCACGCGCAGGGCGCCGTGGTCGGAGGATGCCCTCGCCAGCGGGACCAGCGAGACATGGATGCCGAACAGGCCGGTTTTCACGGCGGCCCACTCGGGCCGCCTGGTGCGGTTGTCGAGGAAGACGGCGTCGACCTTGCCGAGCTTCTCCCCGTTCTCACCGATGACGGTCGCGTCGTACAGGTCTTGGGGACGGTCGGTGTTGACGGCCATGAGTGGACGCCTCCAGGGGTCGTCGGAATTGCCGCCGCTCCCCCCGTGGGCTGCACGGGGGGACGGACGGTGTCGTCACGAGCGCGGTTCGCCTGGATTCGACGAGCGGCGGGACGTCAGATGTCCTCGCCGGGGGCGGTGGCCCGCCCACGCGGACCGAGGGATGGCCGATGTCCGCGCGACGCAATCCCCGATCGCCGACGCATCCGGAGCAATTCCGGTCGCTTCCTGTCTCCGTTCGAACGATCCGGCCGATATGTCGCCCGGCCGCGACAAGTCGGTTTCGTGTGAAGCGCCGCCCGGGAAACGCGGGCATCCGACACCGAGCGAGGAGCGACGATGCCCAACGACGGTTTCAACGCGCTGCAGTCGCTGCAGAACGCGTTCACCACCCTGCTGAACTACATCCCCAACGTGATCGGGGCCCTGCTGGTCCTGCTCATCGGCTACCTCATCGCCCGCCTGCTACGCGCCGCGATCACCCGACTGCTCCAACGCGTCCGGCTCGACCAGCGCCTGACCCACGGCTCCGGCGGCGAGTACGTCACCCGCTTCTCCCCCGACGGCAGCCCCGCCAAGCTCGTCGGGCTGGTCGTGCAGTGGGTGCTGCTCGTCTTCGTCATCGTCTCCGCGGTCGGCACCCTGAACATCCCCGCGGTCACCGGGTTCGTCGACCTGGTGCTGTCCTACCTGCCCAACGTCATCGCCGCGCTGCTGATCTTCCTGGTCGCCGCCGCGATCGCCGCCGCCGTCGGCGGGCTGGTGCACCGCACCATGGGTGACACCCCCACCGGCCGCGTCGCCCGCTCCGCCGCCCCCACCCTGGTGATGGTCATCGCGGTGTTCATGATCCTCAACCAGCTCGGCATCGCCGAGGTCATCGTCAACGCGACCTTCATCGCCCTGATCGGGGCGCTGGCCCTCGGCGCCGCGCTGGCCTTCGGGCTCGGTGGCCGCGACGCCGCCGCCGACCTGATCAACTCCGGGTACCGCAAGGCCCAGCAGAACAGCGACCAGGTCCGCGCCGACCTGCAGACCGGCTACCAGCGCGGCCGGGCCGAGGCCCAGCAGTACGCGCCCGGCCAGACCGAGACCCGGCAGTACGCGCCCGGCCAGGCCGGCCCGGCCGCGACGCCCGCGACGCCCGCGACGCCCGGGGACGACCCGACGCTGCGCACCGAGCCCACCGACCCGCACGGCATCCCGGTCCCGGGCACCGACCCGCGCTGACCCGCCCCCGACGTCCGCACTCCCCGCCCACCGCGGGGAGCGAGCCGCGACGTCCCCGGCCGCCCACGGCACGGGACGGCGTCGCGACCACCCCGAGGAGTTCACTCCATGAGCAACCCCGACCATGACCGCAGGGACGTCCCCGCGGGTGCCGGCGCCGTCCCGGCCGGCGCGTCCGGAGCCAACCGCGTCGGCCGCCCCGGAGGACCCGCCGGCGGCACCGGCGGCACCGGCGGTGTGGGCGCCGGTGGCCCACGCCCTCGACGACCCTGGTGGGCCTGGGTGCTGCTGGCCGTGGTCGTCGTGCTGCTGATCCTGCTGCTGGCGTCGCGGTGCGGGTCGGGCTCCGACCAGCAGCCCGGTGCCGCCGGTGCCGCCGGGCCGTCCTCCGGCGCACCGGCCGCACCTCCCGCCGGGGCACCCGGTGGCGCCGGAGCCGGTCAGCCGACCGCTCCCGGACAGCCGGCTCCCGGAGCGGCCGCTCCCGGCGGCACCGCTGCTCCCGGCAACCCGGCCGCGCCGGGGTCGTCGCCGGCCCCCGGCAGCGCCGGTGCAGCCGGCGCAGGCGCAGCCGGCGCCGGAGGCGACGTCGCCGCCGTCGCCGTCGCCGCACGGGTACAGCAGACCCTCGCGGCGACCCCGGTGACGTTCGCACCCGACAGCCCCGCCCTCACCGCGAGCGGAGCCCGTGCGGTCGACGAGGTCGCCCGGGAGCTGGCCGGAGCCCCGGCCGCGCGGGTCGTCGTGACCGGTTACGCCGCCCCCGTCAGCCGCGGTGTCGGCCCGGCCGCGCAGCAGCTCTCCGACCAGCGGGCCGCCGCCGTGGCGCAGCGCCTCACGAGCGGCGGGATCGACGGGAGCCGCATCCAGACCCGCGGTGCCGCCGACACCGACCCGCGGCCCAGCACGGCTGCGAGCCGCCGGGTCGAGATCACGGTGTCCTGAGCCCCGGTGCGAGGCCCCGGCCGTCCTGGTCGGGGCCTCGCTGCCGGACTCGGGACGACGCGCTCCACCGCCCGACCGGGAGCCGCCGACCGGGCGAACGCCGACCCGGTCGATCGGCCGGGTCCTCTCGTCATGAGACGCCGGTCACGGCACGATCATCTCCCATGAGCGCTGCGGAGGAACCGACGTTGCTGCGCCCGGCGGGGTCCCCCGACGGCACCGGACTGGGCGACTACCTGGAATACCTGTCGTCGACGCGCGGGCTGACGTTCGACGACTACCGCGACCTGTGGCGCTGGTCGGTGGCCGAGCCGGAGGCGTTCTGGGCGTCGATCTGGGACCACTTCGGGGTGGCCGGGAGCTACGAGGCGGTGCTCGGGTCGACCGAGATGCCCGGGGCGCGGTGGTTCCCGGGCGCGCAGCTGAACTACGCCGAGCACATGGTGGGCACCGAGGCCGACGCCGACCTGCCGGCGATCGTCGGCCGCTCGCAGACGCGGGGGGACTCCGAGCTCACGTTCGGCGAGCTGCGGGACCAGGTCGCGCGCGCCCGCGCGGGGCTGGTGCGGCTCGGCGTCGGGCGGGGCGACCGTGTCGTCGGGTACCTGCCCCACGTCCCCGAGACCATCGTCGTGTTCCTGGCCGCCGCGAGCCTCGGCGCGATCTGGGCGGCGTGCGCGCCGGAGTTCGGCGCCCGCAGCGTCGTCGACCGCCTGGGGCAGGTCGAGCCGAGCGTGCTCATCGCCGTCGCCTCGTACCGCTACGGCACGAAGGACATCGACCAGCGCGACGAGCTGGCCAGCATCCGCGCCGGCCTGCCGACGGTCCGGCACGTCGTCGGCCTGGACTACGGCGCCCATGCGGTGCCCGACGCGATGACCTGGGACGAGCTGCTCGCGGAGCCGGGCCCGCTCGAGTTCGAGCCGGTGCCGTTCGACCACCCGCTCTACGTGCTGTTCTCCTCCGGCACGACGGGCCTGCCGAAGGCGATCGTCCACGGGCACGGCGGGATCCTGCTCGAGCACCTGCGCCTGTTCGGGCTGCACTTCGACATCCACCCCGGCGACCGGACGCTGTGGTTCACCACGACCGCGTGGGCGATGTGGAACATCACGATCTCGGTGCTGCTCCACCGCGGCACCATCGTGCTGCTCGACGGCAACCCCCTCTGGCCCGACCTCGAGACCCAGTGGCGGCTCGCCGCGGACGAGCGCGTCGTCCTGTTCGGCACCAGCCCCGGCTACCTGATGTCGTGCCGCAAGACCGGCGTCGTCCCTCCACGGTGGCCGGAGCTGCGCCAGATCGGCACCACCGGGGCACCGCTGCCCGCGGAGGCCTTCGACTACGTCTACGAGCACCTCGGCCCGGACGTCATCCTCAACCCGTTCAGCGGCGGCACCGACGTGTGCAGCGGCTTCGTCGGGGGTGGTCCGTGGCAGCCGGTCTACCGCGGCGAGATGTCCGGGGCGGGCGTCGGCCTGGACGTCGCCGCCTTCGACGAGGCGGGCCACGTCGTCGTCGAGCAGCTCGGCGAGCTCGTGGTGCGGGCCCCGATGCCCTCCATGCCGGTCTCGTTCTGGAACGACCCCGACGGCGAGCGCTACCGCGACGCCTACTTCGACACCTACCCCGGCATCTGGCGCCACGGGGACTGGGTCCGCTTCACCGAGCGCGGCACCTGCGTGATCACCGGGCGCTCGGACGCCACGCTCAACCGCGGCGGCGTGCGCCTCGGGACGGCCGAGTTCTACGACGTCGTCGAGGACATGCCGGAGGTGGCCGACTCCCTCGTCGTGCACCTCGAGGACGACCAGGGCGGCTCCGGGGAGCTCCTGCTGTTCGTCGAGCTCGTTCCCGACGCCGAGCTCGACGACGACCTGCGCGGACGCATCGTCCGCGACATCCGGCGGCACCTGTCGCCGCGACACGTCCCCGACCTCATCGCCGCCGTCCCCGCGGTCCCCCGCACGCTCACCGGTAAGAAGCTGGAGCGCCCCGTCAAGCAGGTGCTGCGCGGCCGTCCGGTCGACGAGGTGCTCAGCGCCGACGCGGTGCGCGGCGCGGACGCCGTGCCGGCCTTCCAGGAGGCGTACCGCGCACGGGGCTAGTGCCCGGTGCGTCTCGTGCCCGGTGCGTCTAGTGCTCGCCCTTGATGACGAAGAAGCTGCCGCGGATGGTCCCGGCCAGCTTCGAGCGCTGGCGCGCGAACTTGAACCGCGTGGCCAGCTCCTCGGGGACCTCCATGCCCTCCGAGAGCTTGAACCCGACGGCGCGCTTCGAACCCTCCTCGAGGCCGTACATCACGTTGATCGAGAGGCCCGACTCGTAGAACACGTAGGCGAACCGGATGCCGCCCGCCTCGAAGCCCGTCGCCTCGAGCGGCGGGGAGGCGATGACGATGTCCCGCTCCTCGGCGAGGATCGTCGTCACCCAGTCGACGACCTCGGGCACCTCGGCGGCCGGGTCGACGGTGAAGACGTGGCCGTACTTGGTCGAGAAGTACCGCGCCTCGTTCGCGCGCAGACCGGCCAGGGCCTGCGCCACCGGGGAGGACTCGAGGCCCTCCGTGGAGACGTTCGTGAAGTCGACGGGCTGCGGCACGGGCACCTCCGGGAGGACAACGGAACGACGGCGCGGACATCCTGCCGCAGCCCTCAGCGGGGCAGCTTCACCACCGACACGAAGAAGTCGTCGATCTGCCGGATGATGTCGATGAAGCGCTCGAAGTCGACGGGCTTCGCGACGTAGGCGTTGGCGTGCAGGTCGTAGCTGCGCAGGATGTCCTCCTCGGCCTGCGAGGTGGTCAGGACGACCACCGGGATGGCGCGCAGGCTCTCGTCGGACTTGATCTCCTCCAGGACCTGCCGGCCGTCCTTCCGCGGCAGGTTGAGGTCGAGCAGGATCAGACCCGGTCGGGGCGCGTCGGCGTGGGACCCCTCGCGGCGCAGGAACTCCAGGGCTGCCACCCCGTCGGGGACGACGTGCAGGGTGTTGCGGAGCTTGTGGTGCTCGAACGCCTCGCGGGTCATGAGGACGTCGCCCTCGTCGTCCTCGACCAGCAGCACGTCGATCTCGTCAGGCGGCGTCATGGGTGTCCTCCAGCGGGTCGTCGGGTTCGTCGGGGTCGTCGGGGTCGTCGAGCACCGGCAGGGCGACGACGAAGGTGCTGCCGGGGCCCGGGGTGGGCTCCAGCCAGATGGCGCCGCCGTGGTGCTCGACGATCTTGCGGCACATCGCGAGGCCGATGCCGGTCCCCGGGTAGGCGGACTTGCCGTGCAGGCGCTGGAAGATCGTGAAGATCTGCTCGCCGTACTCCGGCTCGATGCCGATGCCGTTGTCGGTGAACCGCAGGAGCCAACGGTCGCCGTCCCGCCCGGCGGCCACGTGGACCCGCGGCGGTTCCTCGCCGTGGAACTTGAGCGCGTTGCCGAGCAGGTTCTGGAAGACGGTGGCCAGCAGGGCCGGTTCGGCCTGCACCCGGGGCAGCCCGTCGTCGTGGGTGATCTCGCCCCCGGTCTCCTCGAGGGCGCCGGCGAGGTTGCGGGCGGCGCGGTCGAGCAGCTCGCCGCTGTCGATCACCTCCACCGGGCCGTCCGCGCGGCCCACCCGGGAGAAGGCGAGCAGGTCGTTGATGAGCACCTGCATGCGCTTCGCGCCGTCGACGGCGAACTCGATGTACTGGTCGGCGCGCTCGTCGAGCTGCCCGCCGTAGCGGCGCGCCAGGAGCTGGCAGAAGCTCGTGACCTTGCGCAGGGGCTCCTGCAGGTCGTGGGACGCGACGTACGCGAACTGCTCGAGGTCGGAGTTCGACCGCTCCAGCTCCCGGCCGCGGGCGTCGAGTTCGGCCCGGGCCTGCTCGATCGCCGCCATCTCGGTGAGGAGCGAGCGCCGCATCGCGTCGACGTCGCGGCTCAACGACGTGATCTCGCGGGGCCCGCGGACCCCGATCGGGCGCTGCAGGTCCCCGGAGGCGACGTCGCGCACCTCGGCGGCGAGCTGCTCGGTCGGGCGGACGACGGCCCGCCGCAGCCAGAGCAGCAGCCCGACCAGCCCGACGAAGAGGACCACCAGGGCCATCAGCCCGACGACGTCGACGGTGCGCGCCGCCGCGCTCGCCCGCTCCAGCGCGGCCGCTCCGACCACGTCCCGCAGGGCCGCCCGTTCCCGCGCCAGCGCGACGAGCGCCAGCCCGTTCACCACGCCGATCACGACGAGGAGGGCGGCGCCGACCGCCCCGGCGGTGACCAGCAGGCGGTGCAGCGACCGGCGGGCCAGCGGATCGCGCTCCGACACCGCGGCGCCGACCGACACCCCGGCGCTCACCGGCCCGACACCACCAGCACGGCGGCGACGTCGTCGATCCGCTCGATGGTGAGTGCCCGGACCTGCGTCATGACCCGCTCCAGCATCCGCTCCGCCTCGAACCCCTCGTCCGTCTCCTCGCGCAGGCACCGCTCGACGACCGCGAGCAGGCCGTCGGTCCCGAGCACGTCCTCCCCCTCGGCCACCGACGACGGCACCGGGCGGCCCTCCACCAGCCCGTCGGTGTAGAGCAGCAGCCCCCACCGGTGCGGGAGCTCGATCTCCAGGTCCTCCCACCGGTCGTCGGCGACGATCCCGATCGGGCGCCCGAGCCGGCTCACGGGCAGCGGCCGCACCCCTCCGTCGAGCTGCATCAGGACGGGTGGCGGGTGCCCGGCGAGGCGCAGGCGCGCCCGCCGCCGGTCGGGGTCGACGGTGAGCACGGCCAACGTCGCGAAGATGCCGGTGCGCGCCCGCTCGTGCACGAGCAGGCGCCCGAGGGTCGGCAGCATCTGCGTGCCCGAGGTCTCGGCGAGGACGACCGTCCGCCACGCGATCCGGAGGTTCACCCCGAGGGCCGCCTCGTCGGGGCCGTGCCCGCAGACGTCGCCGATCACCACGTGCAGGGTCCCGTCCGCCCCCTCCACGGCGTCGTAGAAGTCGCCTCCGAGCAACCGCCGTCCACCGCCGGGCTCGTAGCGCACGGCGATGGCGACGTCGGGGTCGGAGACCAACGGGTTCGGGAGCAGCCCGCGCTCGAGGCGGACGTTCTCCTCGGCGCGGGACTGGGCGTCCCACAGCTGCTGGCGGACCCGCTCGCCGCGGACCCGCTCGACGGCGTAGCGCAGCGACCGCTCCAGCGACGCGCCGTCCACGTGGTGCTTGAGCAGGTAGTCCTGGGCCCCGGCGGCGACGGCGCGGGTGCCGAGCTCGGAATCGTGCCGGCCGGTCAGGACGACGACGGCCGGTCCGCCGTGGTCGCGCAGGACCCGCTTCAGGGCGTCGAGTCCCTCGCCGTCGGGCAGCGCGAGATCCAGCAGGACGCACTCGACGCGGTCGAGGTACCGGTCGGCCTCGGCGAGCGACCGCGCCCGGTGCAGGGAGACCTGGAAACCGCCTGCGACCTCGGCGTCGGCGAGGTGCTCGGCGACCAGGAGCGCGTCCGCGTCGTCGTCCTCGACCAGCAGCACGGAGAGCGGCGCCGCAGCGCCGTCGAGGGTGGTCGCCACTGCCCCTCCTCCGCGCGGCGCGATGTCGCGCCTCCGGGGTCGAGCGCTTGTCGTCGGGCAGCCTAGATGTCCGCGTCGATCGGGGGACACGGGTGGGTATCTGAGCGGTCGAGGGGGGTCGGGGCGCGGGAGGAGGAGTTATGACCACCCACGAGCGGGCGGGCGACACCGACCGGGTCGTCGGCGCGGCCACCGTGGCGGCCGGGGTCGTCTACTCCGCGTTCCTCGTGGCCCCGCTCCTCGACACGGACCTCGACCCCGGCCGGTCCTACGTCAGCGAGCTCGCCGCGCTGGACCAGCCGCACGGGGCGGCGTTCCGCGTGGTGGACGCCGTCGTCGGGATCGTCGTCGTGGTGTCCGGCATCCACGTGGTCCGCGGCAGCCGCCTCGTCGCGGTCCGCTGGGCCGGTGGCGCGCTCGGCCTGTTCGGCGTGGCGACCTTCCTCGACGTCGCCGCCCCGATGGCGTGCGCCCCCTCCGCGGACGCCGCGTGCGCCGCCGCGGAGGCGTCCCGGTCGGCGCTGGCCTTCGGGGTCCACGAGGTGACCAGCGTCGTGGCAGATGCGGCCGCGCTCGTCGCGGTGGCGCTGCTCGTGACCGCCCGGTCCGCCGACCGGGGCGCCGACCAACGCGCGTCCCCGTGCGAGGGGGCGCTGCTCGTCGGGCTGGTGCTGGTCGCCGCGCCGGGGCTCGTCGTCGTCCTGCAGGAGACCGTCGGGCTGGGCCTGCACGACGTCGTCGGGTGGGTGCAGCGGGTCCAGGTGCTCGCCCTGTCCGCGGTGCTGGTCACGATCGGGCTGGTGGTCCTCGGCGGGTCGCACTGGAGCCGGCGGTGAGGGCGCGCACCGTCGTCGTCGTGCCGGGGCTCGGGTCGGCGCCGGGTGAGTGGGACGCGGTGGTCGACGCCCTGTCCGCCGAGGTCACGGTCCTCGTCGTCGACCCCGCGGACGCTCCCCCGCTGCGCACCCGGGCGGACTGGACGCCCGACGCGGTCGCGGACCGGCTCGCCCGGCGCCTCGAGGGCGCGGCCCGGCCGCTCCTGCTCGTCGGCCACTCCTCGGGCGGGCTCCACGTGCAGGCCATGCTGTACCGCGGCCGCGACCACGACCCCGACACCGGCGTCGCGGGCGCCGTCCTGGTCGACGCGTCCCACGAGCGCTCGGTCCGCCTCGCCCCCGCCGGGCTCGTCCGGGTCGGGCGGCTCCTCGCGGACCTGGTCCTCGCCACCGGCATCGCCGCCGTGCTCGGGCCGGTGGTCCGCCGGCTGGGCGTCCGGGCCACCTCCACCCGTCGTCGGGACCGGCTGTCCGCGGCCGTGGTGCGCGAGGTCTACGGGTCGCGGGGCTGGGCCCGGACCACGGTCGACGCCTGGTTCGGGCACGCGGCGCTGCAGGCCGCGGTGCGCGCGTGGCAGCGCGAGCGCGGCGCCCCCGGCGTCCCCGTCCGCGTGCTGGTCGGCGCGGCCGGCTCCGGTCGTGGCCGGGCACGGTGGGTCGCCGGCCAGGGGGACCTGGCGGCCGCGCTCGGCGCTCCCCCGCCCCGCCTGCTCGACGACGCCGGGCACCTGGTCGCCCTCGACCGCCCGGACGCGGTCGTCGAGGAGATCCGGGCGCTCCTCGAGGCGCCCTGACGCCGCGTCGGCCGGGCCCCCGGAGTGCGTTGTCGGGGGCCCGGTCGGGCGTGCGCTCAGACGAGCGACGCGGTGAGGCCGCCGTCGAGGACGTAGTGGCTGCCGGTCACCCAGGAGGCGCGGTCGGAGGCGAGGAAAGACGCCACCTCGGCGATGTCCTGCGGCGTCCCCAGCCGGCCCTGCTTCATCGCGACGAGGTCGGCGAAGGGCATCTGCGTGGCCGCCTCGAAGTCGGGGACGAGCCGCTCCACCATCGCCGTGTCGGCGAAGCCCGGGCAGACCGCGTTGACGCGGACGCCGGTCGGGCGCATCTCCACGGCAGTGACGCGGGTGAGCTGGATGACGGCCGCCTTCGTGGCGCAGTAGGAGCCGAGCAGCGGGCTGCCGCCGACCCCGGCCACCGAGGCGATGTTGACGATGTTGCCCTTGGACTCGATGAGGTGCGGGATCGCCGCCTTCATCGCCACGAACGGGCCGCGCACGTTGACGGCCCAGATCTTGTCGAAGCTCTCGGTCGACTGCTGCAGCAGTGGCGAGGAGATCTCGATGCCGGCGTTGTTCACCAGGACGTCGAGCCCGCCGAGGATCTCCACCGCCTTCCCGATGGCCGCCTGGACCTGGGCCTCGTCGGTGACGTCGCAGTCGGCGACGCCGGCCGCGCCGACCTCGTCGGCGGCGCTCTTGCTGGCGGCCGGGTCGAGGTCGCTGACCACCACCCGGGCGCCGTTCTGGGTGAACAGGGCGGCGATCGCCTTGCCGATGCCCGCGCCGGAGCCGGTGACGAAGACGCGCTTGCCTGCCAGTTCGGTCATCCTTCGTTCCTCACGTCGGTGTGGGAGGTCCCGCCCGCGCGGGACCCCGGATCAGGGGCTCGGTGCCGTCAGGGCTGCCGAGCGAGCGTGGTGCGGATGTCGGCCTTGAGGACCTTGCCGACGGTCGAGCGCGGGAGGTCGGGCCAGAACTCGACCTGCTTGGGGGTCTTCACGCTGCCGACCCGGGCCTTGACGAAGCCCAGCAGCTCGGCGGGATCGAGGGTGGTGTCGGGCTGGGGCTGGATCACCGCGACGACGCGTTCGCCCCACTTCTCGTCGGGCAGGCCGACCACCGCGCAGTCCCGGACCCCGTCGTGGGCCATCAACGCCCGCTCCACCTCGGCGGAGTACACGTTGAACCCGCCCGTGATGACCATGTCCTTCGCGCGGTCGACGATGAAGAGGAAACCCTCGTCGTCGAGGAACCCGATGTCGCCGGTGTGGTGCCAGCCGTGGGCCGAGACCTCGGCGGTGGCCGCCGGGTCGCGGTAGTAGCCGGCCATGACGAGGGCACTGCGCACGACGATCTCGCCCCGCTCGCCGCGGGGCACCGGCTGCCCGTCGGGCCCGAGGATCGCGACGGTGACCAGCGGCGAGGGCCTCCCGGCCGAGGAGAGCCGCTCGGTGTGGATCGAACCGTCGGGACGCCGGTGGTCGGCCGGTGCCATCGTCGAGATCATCATCGGCGCCTCCGACTGCCCGAAGAGCTGGGCCATCGGTCCGATGCGCTCGAGTGCCTCCGCCAGCCGCGTCGGCGACATCGGGGCCGCGCCGTACCAGAAGCACTGCAGCGAGGAGAGGTCCGTGCCCGGTAGATCCGCGTGGCCGAGCACCATGTAGATCAGGGTGGGCGGCAGGAACGTGTGCGTGACCCGGTGCGCCGCGATGAGCGTCAGGAACCGCCCGACGTCGGGCTTCGCCATGATCACGACCTCGCCGCCGCGCGCGAGGACCGGGAAGCACAGCACGCCCGCCGCGTGGGTGAGCGGCGCGAGGGCGAGGTAGACCGGGCGCCCCTCGAAGGGGTAGCTCATCAGCGTGATCGCCGACATCACCTCGAGGTTCCGGTCGGTCAGCATCACGCCCTTGGGCCGCCCGGTGGTGCCGCCGGTGCCCACGAGGGCGACGACGGGGGCGGCCTCGTCGAGCGGGTCGTCGCGGGCGGCGTCGAGCCACGCGTCGAACGCCTGCGCGCGGCCGTCGGCGGGGCCGAACCGCACCACCGTCCGCAGCGTGGGCAGGTCCGGCGCGATCGTCGCCACCAGGTCGTCGAACGCCGGCTGGTGGATCAGCACGGAGCAGTCGAAGAGGTCGAGCAGGTCCGCGGTCTCCGCGGCGGCGTTGCGCGGGTTGATCGGGCACCACACCGCGCCCACGCGGGCGATGCCGAACACGCAGGTGAACGCGGTCGGGTCGTTGGCCGAGAGGATGCCGACCTTGTCGCCGGGAGCCACCCCCGAGCGGCGCAGCGCCCGGGCCACCGCCTGCGAGAGCTCGACGACCTCGCCGTAGGTGCGGGTGTCCCCGTCGAGGGTGAGGCACGGCGCGTCGGGGTCGAGCGAGGCGCCCTTGTCCAGGTAGAAGCTCAGGCTCATCCCCGCGCCGTACCTCCGTTCGGCGGCGCCACTGTGCGCCGGATCACGACCATGGCGCGACCCTGGACGACTGTCAAGGAATTCCTGGACGACTGGTCAGAAGCGCGAGTGACGCCCGTAGGGTGGCCGCCGTGACCAGCTCTCCCGCGCACGCCCGGCGGTCCCCGGCGGACAAGTTCGAGGACCGTCGCCGTGAGCTGGCGGACGCCGCGCTGGTCACCCTCGCCGACCTCGGCTACGCCCGGACGAGCCTGCGCACGATCGCGGAGAACACGTCGTTCTCGCACGGCGTCCTGCACTACTACTTCCGCGACAAGGTCGAGCTGATCACCTACTGCGTGCAGCGCTACAAGGCCGCCTGCGTGCAGCGCTACGACGGCGTCGTCTCGGCCGCCGACACCGCCGAGGGCCTCGCGACGGCCTGCGGCGAGGGCCTCGCCGCAACGCTGCGCGAGGACGCGCTGCTGCACCGGCTCTGGTACGACCTGCGCTCGCAGGCGTTGTTCGAGCCCGCCTTCCGCGCCGAGGTCGCCGAGATCGACGACGCACTGCAGGCCATGATCTGGCGTGTGGTGAGCGGCTACGCCGAGCTGACCGGCCGCGCGCCGACGGTCTCGCCGTCGTTCGCGTACGCCCTGTTCGACGGGGTGTTCGGGCAGGCGCTCGCGCGGCATCTCGACGGATCCGACGCGGCGGTCGACGACCTGCGGGCGAACGCGCGGGACCTGTTGCCGCGCCTGTTCACCTAGGCTCGACGGGCGGACCCTGGCGGACGCGGGCGCCGGTGGGTAGGACATGTCCCCGTGTCCACGCCGACGTCGCTCGACCAGGTCCGCCGCCGCCTCGCCGGGTCCTCCCCCGAGGCCGTCCTCGCCGAGGCGCTCGCTGCGGCGCGGGGGAGCCACGACCTCGGGGTGTTCCTGGCCGTCGCCGAGGACGTCACGCCCGGCGCCGACGGGCCGCTCGCGGGCGTCCCCGTGGCGGTCAAGGACAACCTCGACACCCACGACTTCCCGACGACGGGTGGTACCCCCGCGCTGCGGGCATCGCGTCCCGGTCGCGACCACCACGCCGTCGAGCGGCTGCGGGCCGCCGGCGCCACTGTGATCGGCAAGACGAACCTGCACGAGCTCGCCCTTGGAATCACGTCCAACAACGCGGCGTTCGGCCCGGTCCGCAACCCCCACGACCCGAGCCGTTCGCCCGGCGGGTCGTCCGGCGGCTCCGCCGTCGCGGTGGCCACCGGGATCGTCCCGATCGCCCTCGGCACCGACACGGGCGGTTCCCTGCGCGTCCCGGCCGCGCACTGCGGGATCGTGGGCTTCCGGCCGACGGTCGGCCGGTGGGGTGACGACCGCGCGGTCCCGATCTCGCACACCCGCGACACCGCCGGCGTCCTCGCGAGCACCGTCGCCGACGTCGCCCTCGTCGACGGACTCGTCACCGGGACGGCGGTGGCAACGCTGCCCGGACGCGCGCCCCGCCTCGGTGTGCCCCGGGCCGGGTTCTTCGACGACCTGCACCCGGAGGTCGCGTCGGTGGTCGGTCGTGCCCTCGACAAGCTCGCGGACGCGGGCGTCGAACTCGTGGAGACGACGGTCCCGGACGCCCACGAGCTCGACGCCGCGTGCGGCTTCCCGATCGTCTTCCACGAGATCGTCCGGGACCTGCCCGCCTACCTCGCGACGTTGCCCGGACCCGAGCGGGAACTCACGTTCGCCGACGTCCTCGCGCGGATCGCCTCGCCCGACGTCCGTGGCGCGTGCGAGTTCGCCGCCTCCGGCAGCGTCACCGACGAGGTCTACCGGGAGGCGCTCGCGACCCGCGACCGGCTGCGCGCCGCCTATGCGACCGCGCTGCGCGACGTCGACGCGCTCGTGTACCCGACCGTCCCGCTGCCCGCTCCCCCGCTCGGGGACGACGAGACGACCGAGCTCGACGGCCGCGCGGTGCCGACCTTCGTCACGACCATCCGCAACACCGCCCCCGGGTCCACGGCCGGGATGCCGGCGATCAGCCTCCCGGCCGGGACGACGGGCGCCGGGCTGCCGGTCGGGCTGTCCCTCGAGGCCGGCCCCGACGGCGACGCGCTGCTGCTCGCCCTCGCCGCCGAGGTCGAGCGCCGGCTCGCGTGAGGGGCCCGGGTCAGACGTCCTCGGGATAGGACACGGGTGAGTACGTCGTCTCGAAGCTGTGGCTGTCGATCTCGATGAGGTTGCCGAACGGGTCGGCGCAGTAGACCAGCGAGAACGGCTTGCGGCCGGGGAAGAACTCGCGGTGCCCGGTGAGCAGCCGGCCCCCGTGGGCGACGATCCGGTCCGCCAGCCCGGCGACGTCGGGGTCCTGCACGCAGAGGTGGGACACGCCCGGCGTGCGGGTCACCGGTAGCCCGTCCCGCCCCTCGGTCGGCCCGAACTGCTGCAGCTCGAGGCCGATCCCGTCGGCCAGGACGAGCCGCACCACCGCCGGCGTCTCCCACCCGCCCCGCGTTCGGGGTTCCCCGTACCCGGGTGATCGACGTCGACCGGCGGGGTATCGGTCCCTGGTGACGAACCCGCTCGCCCCGAAGCTCACCGAGATCACCAACGACGTCCTCTTCGGCGACGTCTGGGAGCGCCCCGGCCTCTCGAAGCGCGACCGCAGCCTCATCACCGTCGCGTCGCTGGTCTCGCTCTACCGCATCGAACAGCTGCCGTTCCACCTCAACCGCGCGATGGAGAACGGCCTCTCCCGCGACGAGATCGTGGAGGCCATCACCCACCTCGCGTTCTACGCGGGCTGGCCGGCCGCCGTCACCGCCCTCAGCCGGCTCGAGGAGGTGCTCGCCGACGGGGAGACGTCGTCCCCCTGAGCCGGGTCTCGTTCCCGACGGCGGGTGCTGCTCGTCCTGCGCGTCACGCACACGATCCCGACCTTCCGACTCCTGACCGCTGCGCGTCACGCGCACAATCCGCCGGGGACGGTCTCCGAGGCACGGACTCGTATGCGTGGCGGCGCGGAGTGGGCCTGCCTGCACAGGCACCGGTCGTGAGCGCTCCCGCGGCCGCACGTCGCCTGGGGACCGGGCCCTGGACGGCCCGCTCGGACGTCAGTGGCACCGGGGTCGCCACCGGGCACCCGATGCCACTCAAATCGGCGAAGCGGGCCGCAACGTGGGCGCGCTCGAGTGCGGGCTCGGATGTCCGTGGCACCGGGGTCGCCACCGGGCACCCGATGCCACCGAAGTCGGAAAGCCGACCGCGACGCGATGCGCTCGAGGGCGTCAGCACGTCCTCGCCTCGCGCGCCGCAATGGTGTGCGCGGCGCGCAGAGGTCGGCAGCACTCAGGCGTACGGGCCGAGAACTGTGTGCGCGACGCGCAGGAGTCGACCGAACCCACGCCCACGCGAGCAGAACTGCGTGCGCGACGCGCAGGGGTCGACAGCACCCAGGCGCACCAACGCAGAACTGTGCGCGCGACGCGCAGGGGCAACCGATGCCCCTGCACGCGGCGGGTCAGACCCGTGCGGCCGGGATCCGCTCGACGACGGTGGTGTCGGCGGAGGGGTCGTCGTCGTATCCGTAGGGGTCCACGTCGGCCGCGAAGTACGGCCGCACGGCCGCGACCCGCTCGACGTAGGCGGTCTCCATGAGGTCGTCGTCGTGGGGCGCACGATCGAAGGCCGCGGCGAAGGGGGCGGCGCCGAAGGCCGCGTCCTCGAAGGGCGTCCGCTGGGCGACGGTCGGGTCGAACGCGGTCGGCTCGTACGCCATCGGCGCGGGGGCGAACTGCGTCGCCTCCTCCTCGACGGGCGGGACTGGCGCGACCTCGTCGGCGGGGGCAGCGTGCCGACCGGCGGGCTCGGGGGCCGGCCCGGCGGGCTGCTCCGCGGTCATCTGCTTGTGGAGCATCCGGTAGCGGATCGCCCCGGCGGCCACGGCGCCGACCGCGATGGCGCCGAGCACGAGCGGGACGTCCGAGGGGCCGTCGCCGGTGTCCGGGCGGCCCTCGGCGGTGCGGCTGACGGCGGCCGTCGGGTCCTGGGCGATCGGGGGCAGCGGCGCGGACGCCACGGGCGGCATCGCGCCGAACGGGAGGCCCGGCGCGGTGGCGAGCGGCGCGCCGGCGACGGCCGGGCCGAGCAGCGAGGGGGCGGGCGCGGTGGCGCGCGGAACGGTGGCGACCGGGGCGACGGGGGCGACCGGGGCGGGCGCGAACGCACCGGCCGGAGCAGTCCCGGCGGGCGCCACAGGGGCAATCGGAGCCACCGGCGGGGCCACGTACATCGGGGCGGCGACCGGGCGCTGCACGGCGTCGACGCGCACCTGGCAGAGCGGACCGGCCGACCAGACCTGCGTCGACGGCGAGGACTGGGTGACGTTCACGGTGTAGGGCTTGCCCGTCCGCGACGTGATGCGGACCTGGTCGCCCGGGGAGGCGGTGACGGTGTCGCCGCACGCCGCCGGGATGACCTGACCCGCCGGAGCCGCCGGTGCGGCCGGGGCGGCGAGGGCAGCGGCGCCGCCACCGAGCAGGCCCGCCGTGACGGAGCCCGCGATGACGAGGTTGCGGGCGATCCCGCGTGCCGGGACGGACATGTGGCCGGGCCTCCCACTCCTGCGGCGCGGGTGCCGCGTCGCATACCAGTGACCGGTGCAACGACGCTGCTTCCTCCGGGTGACGGGCCGGGAGGAAGACGGGTCACGGCGGGTCGCAGCCCTGCCGGATCGGGGCACGTCTGGGGCACCATCGACCCATGTGCCGCAACATCCGGGTCCTGCACAACTTCGAGCCCCCGGCCACCGAGGACGAGGTGCACGAGGCCGCGCTGCAGTTCGTGCGCAAGATCAGCGGATCGGCACGCCCCTCGAAGGCGAACGAGGACGCCTTCGCCCGGGCGGTCGCCGAGATCACCGCGAGCACCCGCGTCCTGCTCGACGAGCTGGTCACCACCGCCCCGCCGAAGGACCGTGACATCGAGGCGGCCAAGGCCCGGGAGCGTGCCCGCGAGCGCTACGCGCGCTGACCCGCCGTCAGGACGGCTCCTCCGGCGCGGCGACGAGCGCGGGGTCGGCCTTGAGGGCGGTGCCCGAGAGCTTCAGCCGGCGGGCCTCGGCCATGAGCATCGCGAGGGTGTCCGCCGCCGGGGCGTAGTCGACGCCGTAGGGCGGGCGGATGTTGGACAGGCAGTTGCGCTCGGAGTCGCGGCGGCCGCGGCGCGCGTCGTAGGTGAAGTAGGCGCCGAGGCTGTCGGTCGAGCTCATGCCGGGTCGCTCCCCGATGAGCACGAGGACGCTGCGCGCGCCGACCGCCGTCGCGATCTCGTCGCCGAGCGCGACCCGCGCCTGCGTCGCGACGACCACCGGCGCCACCCGCCATCCCTCGAGGCGGGCGAGCATCTCCCGGAGCATCGGGACGGCGTGGCGGTGGATCGCCAGGGGTGAGAGTCCGTCGCCGACGACGACGACGAGGTCGTGCTCGCCGTGGGGCAGGTCGCTTCCCTCGGCGAGGCGTCGCCCCTGGTCGGGGCGTTGCAGGTAGCGCGACCGGTCCGGCGCGGCGCTCTGCACGCAGCGGACCTCGACGCCGAGCGCCCCCTCGATCTCCTGGGCGAGAGCGGGAGCGTCGAGCGGGTCGTGCACGGCGTCGCGGGCCGCGGCGTGCGCCTGGCGCAGCGTCAGGAGATGACCGGTCGGCATCGCGTCGCCCGCCCGGCCGAGCGCGACCCGGGCGCGGGTGGCGTGCCGCAGCGCGTCGAGGGGGTCGCTCACCGGACACCCGCCGTCAGGGCCCGCAGGCTGGAGGCGTCGGCGGGGAGGTCCCGGACGCGGCCGTCGTCGGTGATCATGTCCATCCGGGCCAGCCAGTCGGCGAACTCGGGCGCGGGTCGCAGACCGAGCGTCTGCCGGGCGTAGAGCGCGTCGTGGAACGAGAGCGACTGGTAGTGCAGCATCACGTCGTCGCCGCCGGGCACGCAGATGACGAACGGGCAGCCGGCGGCGCCGAGGAGGGTGAGCAGGACGTCGGTGTCGTCCGCGTCGGCCTCGGCGTGGTTCGTGTAGCAGACGTCGACGCCCATCGGCAGGCCCAGGAGCTTGCCGCAGAAGTGGTCCTCGAGGCCCGCCCGGATGATCTGCTTGCCGTCGAAGAGGTACTCCGGCCCGATGAACCCGACGACGGTGTTGACCAGCAACGGGTCGAACGCCCGCGCCACCGCGTAGGCCCGGGCCTCGAGCGTCTGCTGGTCGACCCCGTGGTGGGCGTTCGCGGACAGCGCCGAGCCCTGGCCCGTCTCGAAGTACATGCACTGTGTGCCGACGGTGCCGCGGCCGAGCGCCAGCGCGCCCTCGTGGGCCTCGCGCAGCAGGTCGAGGGTGACGCCGAAGCCGTCGTTGGCGGCCTCGGTGCCGGCGATCGACTGGAAGACCAGGTCGACGGGAGCGCCGCGCTCGAGGATCTGCAGCGTGGTGGTGACGTGGGCGAGGACGCAGCTCTGCGTCGGGATCTCGTAGCGCTGCCGGACGTCGTCGATGAGGCCGAGCAGGTCGATGGTGCGCTGCGGGGAGTCGGTGGCCGGGTTGATGCCGATGACGGCGTCCCCGCAGCCGTGCAGCAGGCCGTCGACGATGGCCGCGCTGACGCCGAGGGGGTCGTCGGTCGGGTCGTTGGGCTGCAGGCGCGTCGCGAGCGTGCCGGGCCGCCCGATCGTCGACCGGAACGCGGTGACGACGGGCGTGCGCCGCGCGACCGAGACGAGGTCCTGGACGCGCATGAGCTTGCTCGTCGCCGCCGCCATCTCGGGGGTGAGGCCGTCGCGCAGGGCGGTCGTGTCGGTCTCGGGGCGCAGGAGGTGCTCACGGAACTCGCCCACGGTCATCCCCGCGACGGGCGCGAAGGCGGCCGCGTCGTGGGTGTCGACGATCAGGCGGGTGACCTCGTCGTCCTCGTAGGGCACGACCTGCTCCTCGAGGAACGTCGCGAGCGGCAGGTCGGCCAGCAGCCACTGCGCCGCGACCCGCTCCTGCTCCGAGGCGGCCGCGACCCCGGCCAGCGCGTCGCCGGAGCGCTCGGGGGTCGCCGCGGCGAGCAGCGCCTTCAGGTCGGCGAACTCGTAGGTGTGCCCGGACAGCGTGGTCCGCCGGGTCACCGGGGCGCCTCGCCGGTCGCTGTCGACGTCATCCCCGGCTCACCTCCGTCGGGCCGACCGACCGCCGGCGATGGCGAGCACGCTAGGAAGCGCGGGGGATCACGGATAGGCCCGGCGTGTAAACCCCGGCGAAACCGTCACCGCCGGGACGGCACCCGGCGGATCGTCGGCGCCCGGACGCCGAGACGGACGGCCGCGAGGCCCAGCCGCCACGTCACGATCCCGACGACGAGGCCCAGCACCACCAGGGCGGCCGGCGGCACGCCCACGTCGGCCAGCCCGAGCAGCGCGAAGTGGGTGAGGTAGATGCCCAACGACGCCCCGGCGATCGCCGTGACCGGCCCGACGAGCGGCCGCGGGATGCGGACGCGGGCCACGCACAGCAGCACCAGCAGCCCGCCCGCGACGACGGCCGCGCGCTCGTACTCCACCCCGAAGAAGGCCGTCACCAGCACGATCGTCACGAGAGCGGTGGCCCACCGCTGGGCGGGCGTCGAGGCGCGCTGCAGCATCCAGCCGAGGACGAACAGCCAGAGCACGAGGTGGGTGCTGTAGAGGTCGCCGGGCACGGTCGGGTCGGCGCTCGGGACCGCCCACAGCGCGAGGGAGGCCGCGAGCACGATCGCGGGGAACGCGAACGGCCGCCGGCGCTCGAACCGCCGCACGGCGGGCACGGCGAGCAGCAGGGCGGCGCCGACCAGGATCTGCACCAGCGCGTCGACGAACCAGTAGCCCTGCACGAGCGGGTGGAACACCCCGCCGAGCAGCAGGGCGTCCTGGTGCTGGACGGAGCCGGTCACGAACGACCGCCCGAGGATCCACAGCGAGCTCGGTACGGCGACGAGGGCGGCGGAGCGCAGCACGCGCGCGGTCACGCCGTCCCCGCCGGACAGCACGAAGCGTGCGAACGTCCAACCGGCGATCGCGAGCAGGAGGTGGGCGCCGCCGAGCCAGGTCCAGAGGTGGTCGTGCTCGCCGACGACCAGCACGATCGCCAGCGCCCGCAGCACCACGGCCGACTCCACGTCGGCCCACCGGGACCGGCGCACCGGGGTCCGCGCGGCGAGCTCCCCGAGCGGCGTGGTGTCCCACCGGTCGGGCAGGTGTCCGAGGGCCCGCTCGAGGTCGGCCGAGACCTGGACGTAGGTCAGCGAGTCGCCGCCGAGGTCGACGAAGGTCGCGTCGTCGTCGAGGACCTGTCCCGGGAAGGTCCGGGCGAAGACCTCGCGGACCGCGGGGACCCGTCGTCGGGACGGCTCCGGACGACGGGCGAGCGCGGCCACCGCGGGATGATCGAGCTTGCCGTTGGCCCGGCGCGGGAGCGCGTCGACGCCGACGACGCTCACCAGCGTGTCGGGCAGGTGCAGGCGGGCGGTGACCGCGCCGTGCACCGCCGTCGTCGCCCTGCCCTCGACCGCCACGACGAGGCCCGTGTCGTCGCCGGTGACGGCGGCCACGTGTCCGCGGGCGGCGAGGAACGACTCGACGGCGTCGAGGTCGACGCGCACCCCGAACGGCTTGACGAACCGGGACCGGCGGCCCGTCACCTCGAACAGCCCGTCGGGGCGGCGGCGGCCGAGATCACCGGTGCGCAGCTCGGTCACGGTGCGCCCGAGCGCGAGGTCGGCGCTGGTCTCCGCGTAGCCGAGCATGACGTTGGGGCCGGAGTAGACGATCTCCCCGACTCCGTCGGCGTCCGGGTCGTCGATGCGCAGCGCTCCGCCCGGGATGGGCCGGCCGATGGCCTCCGGGGCCGACGCGGCGAGCTCAGGGGGCAGCCAGGCCATGCGTGCGGTGGCCTCGGTCTGGCCGTACATCACCACGAACCGCCACCCGTGGGCGGCGCCCCGGGCCGCCCATCGGCGGACCTCGTCCGGCGCGAGCCGCCCGCCGGCCTGGGTGACGTAGCGCAGGTGCGGCAGGTCGAGGTCGATCCCGGCCCGCTCGAGCAGCGCGAACGTGTGCGGCACACCGTGCAGGCTCGTCACGGCGTGCTCGCGCACCGCGTCCCAGAACGCCGGGGCGGTGACGGAGGCGTCGGTGAGCAGCAGCGCGGCCCCGCCGAGCAGGTTCGCGTGGACGACCGAGAGGCCGTAGCAGTAGTGCAGCGGCAGCGTGGTGGCCGCGCGGTCGGTGGGCCGGACGTCGAGGAAGTCGGCGATGGCCGCGGCGTTGGCGTCCAGCGCGGACGCCGTGAGCCGCACGAGGCGGGGCGAGCCGGTCGAGCCCGACGTCGCGAGGAGCAGCGTCAGGTCCTCGTGCAGCACGGGGCCGGCGGCACCCGTCGTCGTGAGGGCACCGTCGACGACGACGTCCGGGCGCCACGCCCGCGTCAGCTCGGCCGTCGTCGCCGGGTCGGCGGCCGGGGCGAGCAGCACGACGTGGCCGGCCCGCAGCGCGCCCAGGTAGGCGACCAGGGCGGGCACCGTCGCGGCCATCGCGACCAGCACGAGCCGCCGGTCCCCCGCGAGGGCGGCCGCCGCCTCGTCGACCCGGTCGGCCAGCTCCGCGTAGGTCAGCGCGCCGTCCGCGGTGATGACCGCGGTCCGGTCGCCGTGCCCACGCAGCCCTGTGACGAACGCCGGGGCGGAGCGGGTCGTGGCGGCGGTGGTCACCGGACCGGGTCCCCGCTCGCCCCCGCGACCGCACGCGGACGGTCGACCTTGGTGACGGCGAAGTACGCGATCACGGCGACGATGAGGACGGTCAGGACGATCGCGGTGCGGTCCATGCCGAGGGCGAGCCCACCGCGCCCGGGCGGGCCGCCGAACCAGTCCGCGAACGACGCACCGAACGGCCGGGTGAGCACGTAGGAGAGCCAGAAGCAGGCGATGGCGTTCGCCCCGAGGAACCGGTACGCGAGCGCCGGCAGCAGGAACAGGACGCCGAACAGGATGCCCGACGGCAGGTAGCCCAGGTGCAGCGTCGAGGCCGTCCAGTCCCCCGCCGCCGTACCCAGCGCGAAGGTCAGCAGCACGGCCGCCCAGTAGAAGACCTCACGACGACGGGTGGTGATCGAGTGGATCGACAGCGTCCCCTCCACCCGGTACCACAGCGCGAACACCGCGAGGACCAGCACGAACAGCACCGAGGTCGACACCGTGTAGGGCACGCCGAAGTCGTTGTGCACCAGGTCGGCGACCGTCGTGCCGAACACCGAGACCATGACGATCGCGAACCAGTAGGACCAGGCGCCGTAGGACCGCCGCGCGAACTGGATGACCATCGAGGCGACGAAGAGCGTGCCGGTGATCGCCACCGCGATGCCCTGGTCGAACGCGATGTCCAGCGCGTCCCAGGTGGTCTCGCCCATGCCGGTGGTCAGCAGCTTCGCCACCCAGAACATCAGGGTGATCTCCGGGACCTTGCTCGTCAGGGTGGAGACACGGGCGGTCGTCCCGGTCGCAGTCATGCGGTCGTCCCTCGCGGTCGTCCTCGGCACGGTCGGGCGACCGGCCGGACCCACGATCATCGCGGGCGGTGAAGCGGGGACGTGCTCCGGGTCGGAGCGGGGTAAGAATCGGCCCGCCACGGCCGGCCGGACCGTCGCCGGCCGGCCGGGCGGGGGTCGATCAGAAGTACGTCTTGCGCCCACCGACCCCGCGCCCGACGGCGCCGAGGATGGTGAGGATCAGGCCGACCACGAGCAGGATCCAGCCGATCGTGGCGACGAAGGCCGGCACGGGGGCGATGTAGCCGATGACGATGAGGATGATGCCGAGGATGATCATGGTGCCTCCTGGAGGGGCGCAGTGACGGGTCGGAACACGGTCGTGTTCCTGACCTGGCCGGACAACGAGGTCCCTCGTCCGGCGGTACTGGGTGGTTACCGATCCGCCCGAAGTTGGTCCGGTCGTGCTCCTGGTGAGACGCGCTCGGACCAATGTGATCATTCCGTGAAGCGGCGAACGGACCCGCCCACCCGCAGAGGATGCGAGCAGCCGACGCGGCGGGCAAGGACCTTCCGGCCCGCCGTTGCTGAAGATCCGGCCCGTCCTCCGACCGCCGCACCCACCGGCGACCGCGAGCGGTCAGCCGGCCGTCCGCCGGGACGTGTCCTCGCGGGCCGCGAGCGGCGCCCCGGCCAGGTCCTCCTCGTTGCACAGGACCTTGACCTTGAAGTAGGGCGAGCCCTGGGCGTCGTCGTAGTCGAGATGGATGGCGATGACGTCGACGGCCTCGCCCAGCCAGGTCTCCGTCTCCCGCAGCCAGCCGGCGCACCGCTCCAGGGCGGCCGGGAGTTCGTCGTCGCAGAACTCGACCGCGCGGTACGGCACGTCCTCGACGCGGTCCTGGCTCCCCGACGGTCGGGGAAGGCCCTCGGCGAGGCCGAGGTCGTCGAGCTCCAACTTCGTCACGTGCTGAGTCACGGACCCGGAGATACGTCACCCACCCCGCCCGGCGCAAGCCCCGTTCGGCGATGTCGCGACGTCAGTGGCACGAGGTGCTCCCAGCGGCACCTCGTGCCCCTGACATTTCGGTGACCACACGCCGGATCCGGCGGCGGGGTGGGGACGGGCGTGTGTCAGGTCCCGAGTGCCCGCGTCAGCCGGCGGGGCTGCGGACGACGATCACGGCCGTGTCGTCGAGCACGGCGCCGCCGGCGTGTTCGAGGGCGGCGCTGGCGATCGCGTCGGCGACCGTCTCCGCCCCCGGCCCGGGCGGCAGCTCCGCCAGGGCCCGGGCGACGCCGTCCTCGCCGAACTGCTCGCCGCCCACCACCCGGGACTCGGTGATCCCGTCGGTGTAGAAGACCAGGCTGTCGCCCGGGAACAGCGCGGTCTCCTCGCGGGCGACCCGTGCGTCCGGCCGGATCCCCAGCGCCCGGCCGCCCTCCTGCAGCCGGACCACCTCGCCGTCGGCGCGCAGCACGAACGACGGCGGGTGCCCACCGGTCACCACGACGACGTCGAGCCCCGCACCCTCGCGGGCGGTGATCGTCGCGTAGGTGGCGGTGACGAAGCTGCGCCGCTCGCTGAACCAGACGTGCAGGACCTCGTTGAGGGCGGTCAGCACCGCCTCGGGGCTGTCCTCGGTGTGCCCCACCGCGCGCACCGTGGAGCGGGCGAGCGCGGTCGTGCGGGCCGCCCAGGCGCCCTTGCCGCAGACGTCGCCGATCACCACGCCCCAGCCGCCGGTGACGGGGAAGACGTCGTAGAAGTCGCCCAGCACCTCCGCGCCGCGGCCGCCGGGCCGGTACCGCGCGGCGACCTCCATACCGGGGATGCGCGGGGCGTCCGCGGGCAGCAGGGACTGCTGCAGGGTCTCGGCGAGTTCGGTGGCCTCGGCCGCGCTCTGCTCCGCGCGCCGGGCGTTGCGTTCGGCCTCTGCGGCGTGGTGCTCGGCGTTGGCGGCGTGCCGGGCGGCCTCGGCGTAGGCGAGCTGGGTCTGCCGCAGGGCGACCCGCAGGGCGATCTCACCGCCGGCCGCCTGCGCGAGCGTCCGCAGGACCTCGAGGTCCTGCTCGCTCCAGTCCCGCCGGCGGGTGTCCATGGCGCAGAAGGTGCCGAGCACCTCGCCGTCGGCCGAGCGGATGGGCAGCCCCACCCACGCGCCGATGTCGAGCGCGTCCACCGCCGCCATCCCGCGGGTGCGGTGGTCGGCCCGGGTGTCGGGGATGACCTGCTCGGCCCCGGCGCTGACGACGAACTGGCAGAACGACTCCTCGACGTGGTTCTGCCGCTGCTCCGGCGGGCCGGCGTCGAAGCCGGTGGTGCTCTTCCAGTAGGACCGGCGTTCGTCCACCAGCGTCACGAACACCATGGGGGCGTCGAGCAGGGCCGACGCGAGCCGGGTGAGGCGGTCGAACGCCTCCTCGGGCTCGGTGTCGAGCAGGCCGGTGGCGGCCACCGCCTCGACGCGGGTCGTCGAGGCGATCGCGTCGCACGCGCCCTCGACCGGCGTCCCGCTCACCACGGCGCCAGCCTACGGATCGACCGACGGACGTCGGGGTCACATCCGGCCGCACCCCCCGTCCAGGCGGTCGACGAGGGACTCGGCGACGTCCACGGGGTCGGCGCCGCGGCGCTGCAGGTGCGGCACCAGGAGGTGCTCGGCCTCGCCCGGGGACAGGTCGAGCGCCCGGCGCACGAGGATGAGGGCCAGGCGGTACCGGACGTCGAGGGGCTCGTGCGGGCCGTAGAGCAGGGTGCGTGCCCGGCGCGCGAACATGTCCGCCAGGACCGTCGTGTCGAGCCCCAGCACGTCGGGGTCCGCCGCGTAGAGGTCCAGGGCGGTCCGACGGCCGTCGCGGGCGCGCAACGTGGTCGAGTGCAGCGCCCGGAACGGCGGGGGGAACGGGACGCTCACCGCGCCGTCGCCGAGCTCGACGGCGAGGTCGTCGACCACCAGCACCGCGAGCGACGGTGGCGCCGCGCGTGCCTCGTCGAGCAGCGGCCCGCGCCCCGACCGGCCGTGCCACGCGTCGACCTCGGCGATGGCGGGGTCGGTGCAGTGGGTGGAGTGGACCCGGCCGTGGCCGGTGTGGGAGATGGCCGCGGCGTCCGCACCCGGGACGGTGTCCGCGCAGACGCTGAGCAGCGCGTCGAGGCCGTCGTACCCGGGCTCGGCGGGGCGCCGCAGCCGGAGGGCGGCGAGGCGCAGGGAGTCGTCGAGCCGGAACGGGACATCGTCATCGACGTCGGACAACGCTGCTCCTCGCTCGGCACCGGCCGCCGTCCCCCCGGCGGCGACGGGCCATCGGAGGTCGTCGCGGGCCGGGCACGGCCGTGGCAGGCGGCCGAACCCGGGCCGCCGTCCACCGGACATCGGCCGTGCATGTCGACCGTTCGACGAAGAGACTACCCGCGGAACGAACGACCACTCCGGCCACGGCCCGCGCCGTCAGGCCTCGTGCCCGAGCGCGCTCCCGTCCACACCGCTCCACACCCGGGCGCGCCCGGCGACCTCGTCGGCCAACCAGCGCGACACCCCCAGGAGCTTGATGTTGGCGTCCTGGCTCGAGCGGACCAGCAGGTCGAAGGCCTGGTGCTCGTCGAGCGAGAACCGTTCCATCAGGATCCCCTTGGCCTGCCCGATGACGTCGCGCGTGGCGATGGCGTGCGTCAGCTGCTCGACCCGGCGCGCCCCGTACATGGCCACCGACGCCTGGGTGGCGAACGCGGCGGCGACGGCCCGGGCCGTGGGGTCGAACGCCGTCCCGGGGCGCCCGTACAGGTTGAGCGCGCCCGGCTCGGCGTCCTGCGGGGCCAGGGCGAACGAGATCAGCGACCCGATCCCGGCCTCCCGCGCCAGGGGCACGAACCGCGGCCAGCGCGCCTCGGCCGCGAAGTCCTCGACCACGGTGACACTGCCCGCCCCGGCCTCGAGCGCGTCGACGCACGGTCCCTCGCCCAGCTCGGCCTGGGCCCGGTCCAACACCTCGATCGCCGGGTCGCTCGGGGCCCGCGAGGTCAGCCCGCCGCCGGGGGCGCGCACGGTCAGCCCGGCGTAGGCGGCGCCGGGCACGTGCTGCACCGCGGCGTCGGTCAGCCGCCGCAGGGCCTGCTCCGCCTCCGAACCCTCGGTGGTCGTCCCGCTCCGTCGTCGGACGAGTTGCTCGGCGGTCGCCGTCAGGACGTCCTGCAGCCACGACAGATCGCCGCGTTCGACCACGTGCACCCCCGGTCTTCCGGTCCTCACACGCCCGATCGCGAGCGCCGCTCACGGCCGGTGCCTGGGGGGTCAAACACCGGCTCGTCGTCACCGGCCCGCCCACCGACACCAGGCCGTGGGGGGGGACCGGAGTCGGCAGACTACGACGCGGAACGAAGACCTGTACAGCGAACGACGTCCGTCCCGGGGGTGACGGAGGCGCTCACTCCGGGACGACGACGACCTTGCCGCGCAGCGTGCCCGCGTCGGCCTCGGCGTGGACCGCGGGCAGCTCGGCGAGCGGCACCCGACGGGCGACCTCCACCCGCAGCTCGCCGCGGTCGACGGCGGCCACGAGCTCCGCCAGCTGACCCGCGTCGCTGCGGACGAACACGTCGACCGCCCGGACCCCGCGCCGCTCGTCCGGGGGCGCCGGGGTGGCGGGTACGGTGTTCACCACGACGCCGCCGTCGCGCACCAGGGTCACGAGCCCGGCCAGCCGCTCCGCGCCGATGCCCGCGAGGTTGAGCAGCACGTCGACCGGCGCGCCGACGGCGGTGAGGACGTCGACGCTCGTGTGGTCGACGACCTCGTCGGCCCCCAGCGAGCGCACCAGCTCGAGGCTGCGCGGGCTGCCCGTCGCGATGACGTACGCGCCCGCGTTCTTCGCCAGCTGCACCGCGAACCCGCCCACGGCACCGCCGGCGCCGTTGACCAGCACCCGCTGCCCCGCGGTCACCTTCGCGTCGTCGACCAGTGCCTGCCACGCGGTCAGCCCGACGGACGGCAACGCGGCCGCATCGGTCAGCGGGACACCGCGCGGCGCCGTGGCCAGGACCTCGGCCGGCGCGAGCACGTACTCCGCCGCTGCCCCGTCCTCGAGCATCGGCAGGAAGCCGACCACCTCGTCACCGACCTGCCACCCGCTCACACCCGCGCCGAGCGCGTCGACCGTGCCGGCGACGTCGATGCCCGGGGTGTGCGGCAGGACCACGGGGAAGGGCCCTTGCAGCCACCCGCCGCGGATGCCGTCGTCGACCGGGTTGAACGTGGTCGCCGCGACCCGCAGCCGCACCTGGCCGGCGCCGGGCGCGGGGAGGTCGACCTCCTCGTGACGCAGCACCTCGGGTCCGCCGTACTCGTGGAACCGCACTGCCTTCATGGCGCGCCTCGCCTCTCGTCATCACGATGCTTCGAAGTCGAAGCATCGCCGACACTAGGTTTGCTTCGAACTCGAAGCAAGGTGACACTGGGACTGTGACCGAGCCGACGCACGCCGTGGACCCCGTGCGACTGCGCGCCTACTTCGCGCTGATCGAGGTGTCCGGGCTGCTGCGCCACGCCATCGAGCAGCAACTGCAGGCCGACGGCGACCTGACGTTCGTGCGGTTCCAGATCCTCCGCCGGTTGCAGCTCTCCCCCGCCGGCCGTCAGCGCATGACCGACCTGGCCGACGCGATCGTGTTCAGCCGCAGCGGCCTGACCTACCAGGCGGGGCTGCTCGAGAAGGTCGGGCTCGTCGTGCGGAACCCCTCGCCCGACGACGAGCGCGGGGTCACCATCGCGATCACCGACGCCGGGCGCGCCCTCGTGGACGCGGTGATGCCCGGACACGAGGCGGTGGTGGACCGACTGCTGTTCTCGCAGCTCTCGCAGGACGACGCCCGGACCCTCACGGCACTGCTGACCCCGGTGCGCGACCACATGCGCGAAGCCCCGCCGCGCTCGGCGCGCCCGCGACGGGCCCGGTCCTGACCGTGCGTGTCCACTGAACGACATCGTGCGCGAACGTCCGGTGGACGTGAACGGTCGGCCGGACGACCCTGGGGGCACCGCGCCCCGGGGCATCGTCGCTCCGCGGATCGGCGCGGGTCCCCCCCGGGCACGTGGAGTCGTCGCGTGCCCTCACGCTGAAGGAGACACCTCGTGTCTGGTCGTCGGGTGCTGCCGGAGCCGGAGCCCGCGAAGCCGGTGGTCACCGCGGTCGGGGCCGGCGAGCACGACGGGACGTTCGAGCCGGTGCGCCCGACCCGGCCGCCCCGCGGCGCCCCGAACGTCGTCGTCGTGGTGCTCGACGACCTCGGGTTCGGCAGCTCCAGCGCCTACGGCGGCCCCTGCCGGATGCCGACGGCGGAGCGCCTCGCCGACGGCGGGCTGCGCTACAGCCGGTTCCACGTCACGGCCCTGTGCTCCCCGACCCGCCAGGCGCTGATGACCGGACGCAACCACCACGCCGTCGGGATGGGGGCGACGACGGAGATGGCGACGTCCGCCCCCGGCTACACCGGTGTCCGGCCCCGCAGTGCGGCGACGCTCGCACGCGTGCTGCAGGGCAACGGGTACAGCACCGCGGCGTTCGGGAAGTGGCACCAGACCCCGCCGTCGGAGATCAGCCCGGTCGGGCCGTTCGACCGCTGGCCGACCGGCGAGGGCTTCGACCACTTCTACGGCTTCATGGCCTGCGAGATGAACCACTGGTATCCGCTGCTCTTCGACGGCACCCGCCCGGTCGAGCCGTCGCGCCGCCCCGAGGACGGCTACCACCTGTCCGAGGACCTCGTCGACCACGCCGTCGAGTGGGTGCACACGCAGCGGACCCTGACGCCCGACCGCCCGTTCTTCACCTACCTCGCCTTCGGCGCCTCGCACGCCCCGCTGCACGTCGCCCCCGAATGGCGCGAGCGCTACCGCGGCGAGTTCGACGACGGGTGGGACCGGCTCCGCGAGACCACGCTGGCCCGCCAGAAGGCGCTGGGCGTGGTGCCGGAACACGCCGAACTCTCCCCGTGGCCGGACTCCGTGCCGCACTGGGACGACCTCGACGACACCCGCCGTGCCCTCGGCGCCCGCTTCATGGAGACCTTCGCCGGGTTCACCGAGCACGCGGACGCGCAGCTCGGCCGCTTCGTGGCGACCCTCGAGGAGCTCGGCGAGCTCGACGACACGCTGTTCCTCTACCTGCTCGGCGACAACGGCGCGTCGGGCGAGGGCGGGATCGAGGGCACGCACGTCGAACACCGGCTCGGGCACGGGCTCGTCGACGTCCCCGCCGAGATGCTCACCCACCTCGACGAGATCGGGGGGCCGGCGAGCTACCCGATCGCGCCGGTGGGGTGGGCGCTCGCGATGAACACGCCCTACCAGTGGACCAAGCAGGTGGCGTCGCACTTCGGCGGCACCCGCGACGGCCTGGTGGTGCACTGGCCGCGCGGCATCGCCGACGGCGGCGGGGTGCGCCACCAGTTCCACCACGTGATCGACGTGCTCCCGACGATCCTCGACTGTGCCGGGATCACGGCTCCGACCAGCGTCGACGGTGTCGTCCAGCAGCCGGTCGACGGCACGAGCATGCGCTACACCTTCGGAGCGCCCGACGCCCCGGACCGCCGCCGCACGCAGTACTTCGAGATGTGCGGCAACCGCGGGATCTACCACGAGGGCTGGACCGCGGTGACCCGTCACGGGACGCCGTGGGAGATGGTCCCGACCGGGGCGAGGAGCTTCCACGACGACGTCTGGGAGCTCTACGACACCACCACCGACCCGAGCCAGGCCCACGACGTCGCCGCCGCACACCCCGCCACCCTCGCCCGGCTGCAGGACATGTTCTTCGTCGAGGCGGTGCAGCACCACGTCCTGCCCCTCGACGACCGCGTCACCGAGCGGGAGAACCCCCAGCTCGCGGGGCGGTTCGACCTCGTCGGCGACCGCACCTCGGTGACCTACCGGGGCTCGGTGCGCCGGCTGATCGAGGAGACGGTGCCGAACGTCAAGAACCGCTCGCACGCGATCGTCGCCGAGATCGAGGTCTCGGCGGGCGGGGCCGAGGGCGTCGTCGTCGCGCAGGGCGGGCGGTTCGGCGGCTGGTCGCTCTACGTGCGCGGCGGCCGCGCCTGCTACGTCTACAACTACTTCGGCCTGCGGCGGCACACCGTCCGCGCCCCGCTCCCGCTGGCGCCCGGGCGCCACGAGCTGCGGATGGACCTCGCCTACGACGGCGGCGGGGTCGGCCGGGGCGGGACGGCGACGCTGCGCGTCGACTCCCACGACGTCGGGTCGGTGCGGGTGCCCGCGACGATCCCGTACTACTTCTCGTTCGACGAGACCTTCGACGTCGGCGTCGACCTCGGGACCCCCGTCACCGAGGACTACGCGGCCGGGGACAACGCCTTCACCGGCACCGTGCACACCGTGCGCGTCGACCTCGCGCCGCTCGCGGCGGACCCCCAGCCCGCGGAGCTGCACCGGCGGGTCATGGCGTCGCACTAGGTGGCTGCGCCTGGTGTGCAGAAAGTGGGGCTATGCGCCCACTTTCTGCTCACCTGCGCGCAGCGCACCGGAACCCGAGGTTGCCCGAGCTCGACTCGGGGGTGTTCGAGGTCCGGGCCGCGACGCGGTAGCGGTTGCAGTAGGAGTCATGACAGAGGTATGAGCCGCCGCGCATCACCCGCGCATCGCCCTCGTCCGGCCCCTGCGGATCCCGCTCCGGCGACCGGGCGTACCAGTCGGCGGCGAAGCGGTCGGCGCACCACTCCCAGACGTTCCCCACGGTCTGCCAGAGCCCATAGGCGTTGGGGCGGTAGGTCTTGACCGGCGCCGTCGTCAGGAAGCCGTCCTCCCGGGTGTTCTCCGTGGGGAACCGGCCCTGCCAGATGTTGAGGGCCCACCGGCGGCCGAGCTCGTCGCCCCACGGGAACCGGGCGCCCGCGAGCCCGCCGCGGGCGGCGTACTCCCACTCCGCCTCCGTCGGGAGCCGCCGGTCCGCCCACGCGCAGTACGCCTGGGCGTCGTGCCAGGAGACGTGGACGACGGGGTGGTTCGCCCGGTCGCCGATCGAGGAGCCGGGACCCTCGGGGTGGCGCCAGCAGGCGCCACGGACGGCGAGCCACCACGGCGCACCGTCGACGCTTGTCAGGACGTCCTCGCGCGAGCCGGTGAAGGCCAGGTGGAAGACCCCCGACGAGCCCCAGCGCTCGGCGTCCGTGACGTACCCGGTCTCCTTGACGAAGCGCGCGAACGCGGCGTTGGTGACGGTGGTGGCGTCGACGTGGAACGACGACAGCGTGACCGGGTGCACCGGCCGTTCCCCGTCGGCCGGGTCGCCGTCGCCGTGGTGGTCGCCCATCGCGAAGGTGCCGCCGGGGACGAGGACCTGGCCGTGCGTCGATCGCATGATCACCACCTCTACCCGCGCCGACCGTTCGGCACCAGCGGACAAACCCGCACGGAACTGTTGGGATGTGCTGCATGGAACTGTCCCTGCGCCGGCTGCGGACCCTGCGGGAGGTCGCGCGGCGCGGCGGGGTCAACGCGGCCGCGGCGGCGCTGCACTACTCGCCGTCCGCGGTGTCGCAGCAGGTCGAGGCGCTGGGGGTCGAGGTCGGGGCCCCGGTCCTCGAACGGGTCGGCCGCGGGGTGCGGCTCACCGAGGTCGGCCGCGTCCTCGTCGAGCAGGCGGAGCTGCTGCTGGCCGCCGAGCACCGGGCGGTCGCCGCGGTGGAGGACGCGCGCCGGCACCTCTCGGCCCGGTTGTCGGTCGGGATGTTCCCGGCCGCGGCCGCCGCGCTCCTGCCCACCGTCATCGCCGACCTCGCCGCCGACCACCCGGGGATCACGCTGGAGAGCCTCGAGGCCGACCCCGACCAGGCGGTGCTCGACGTCCGGCACGGACACCTCGACCTGGCGCTGATCCTCGACTACCCCGACGCCCCGGAGCCGTGGGCGCCCGGGCTCACGATGGTCCCGCTGGGCCAGGACCGCATCCACCTCGCGGCGCCCGCCGGCACGGCGTACCGCCCCGGCATCGACCTGGCCGAACTGGCCGGCGAGACCTGGATCATCTCCGGCGCCGAGAGCTACTACGGCCGCGCCGTCCGCACCGCGTGTCGTCGGGCCGGGTTCGAGCCCGAGGTCCGGCACCGCGTCGACGGGCTCGCCACCGCCCTCGCGATGGTCGCCGCCGGACTCGGCGTCACGCTCGCCAGCGACCTCGGCCGGGCCTTCCTCCCGTCGTCGGGGATCGACGTCGTCCCGCTGAAGCGCCCGCTCAAGCGCACGATCGTGCTCGCCCACCTCCCCCACGCCACGGAACGCCCGAGCGTCCGGGCGACCGTCGACGCCTTCGCGCGCGCCGCCCGGGCGCGGGGGCTCGTGGCGGTGGAGTGACGCCCGGCCGGTGACCACGGCTCACAGGGCGGCCGCCAGCTCCGTCCCCTGCCGGATCGCGCGTTCCGCGTCGAGCTCGGCGGCCTCGTCGGCGCCGCCGATCACGTGCAGCCGGACGTGCCGGTCGGACAGCTCGTCGACCAGGTCGCGGACGGACTCCTGCCCGGCGCACACCACCACGGTGTCGACGGCCAGGAGGCGGGGGCGGTCGCCGACCCGCAGGTGCAGCCCGTCGTCGTCGATGCGCTCGTACCGCGCGCCGGTCACGGTGTCGACGTCCTTCGCGCGCAGCCCCGCGCGGTGGACCCACCCCGTCGTCGTGCCGAGGTCCTTGCCGACGCGGGTGCGGCGCCGCTGGACGAGGTGGACCCGCCGGAGCGGCGGCGCGGGTGCGGCGTCGACGAGCCCACCCCGCGGGGCCGACGACGACGGCGCGGCCACGCCCCACTCCGCGCGCCACGCATCGAGGTCCGGTGCGGCGTGGTGGGTGAGGAAGGTGGCCACGTCGACCCCGACGCCGCCCGCGCCGATCACCGCGACCCGGTCGCCGAGGCGGCCGGCGTCGCGCAGGGCCTCGTCGTAGGTGACGACGCTCGGGTGGTCGATCCCGGGGATCGCGGGCAACCGGGGGCGGACCCCGGTGGCGAGCACGACGTCGTCGAACCCGGCCAGCTCCCCCGCGCCGGGGCTCGTCGTGAGCCGGACCTCGACCCCGGAGCGCTCGAGTCGACCGGCGAAGTACCGGACCGTCTCCGCGAACTCCTCCTTGCCCGGGATGCGTCGGGCGAGGTCGAACTGCCCGCCGAGGTGGTCGCGGCGCTCGAAGAGCGTCACCCGGTGCCCGCGCTCGGCGAGGCCCGCGGCCGCCGCCAGCCCCGCCGGCCCGGCCCCGACGACGGCGACCGTGCGTCGACGACGGGCCGGGGCGAGCACCAGGGAGGTCTCCCGGCCGGCCCGCGGGTTGACCAGGCAGCTGACGCTGCGCAGCGCGAAGGTGCGGTCGAGGCACGCCTGGTTGCAGCCGATGCAGACGTTGATCTCGTCGGCGCGGTCGGCGGCGGCCTTGGCCACCCACTCCGGGTCGGCGAGGAACGGCCGCGCCATCGACACCAGGTCGGCGTCGCCGCGGGCCAGCACGGCCTCCGCGTCGGCCGGGGTGCTGATGCGGTTGGACGCGACCACCGGCACGCCGACGTGCGGGCGGAGCCGGCCGGTGAGGTCGGTGAACGCCGCGCGCGGCACCGACGTGACGATCGTCGGCACGCGGGACTCGTGCCAGCCGATCCCGCTGTTCAGCAGGTCCGCGCCCGCCGCCTCGACCCCGCGGGCGAGGGCGACCACCTCGTCCCAGGTCTGCCCGTCGGCGACGAGGTCGGCGAGCGAGATGCGGTAGGAGAGCACGGCGTCGGGGCCGAGCTCCTCGCGCACGCGGGACACGACGGCGAGCGCGAACCGGCGCCGCGCGGCGGGTGAGCCGCCCCAGGCGTCGTCGCGCCCGTTGGTCGCGGGGGCGAGGAACTGGTTGATCAGGTAGCCCTCGGACCCCATGATCTCGACGCCGTCGTAGCCCGCCTCGCGCGCCAGCCGGGCCGCCCGGGCGAACGCCTCGACGGTCCGCACGACGCCGCGGTGGGAGAGCCGCCACGGCCCGAACGGGGCGATCGGCGCCTTCCGGCGGGACGCGGAGACCGCGAGCGGGTGGAACGCGTAGCGCCCCGCGTGCAGGAGCTGCAGCAGGACGTGGCCGCCCTCGTCGTGGACCGCGTCGGTCACCCGCCGGTGACCGCGGAGCTGCGCGCGGTGGGTCAGGGTCGCCGCGAGCGGGTGCAGCCGGCCCCGCGCGTCCGGGGCGAGCCCGCCGGTGACGATGAGGTCGACGCCGCCGCGCACCCGCTCGGCGTAGAGCTCGGCGAGGCGCCGGTGCCCGCCCGGCCGCTCCTCGAAGCCGGTGTGCATCGACCCCATGAGCACCCGGTGGCGCAATCGCACCGGTCCGATCTCCAACGGCGTCGCGAGCAGCGGGAACGGCACCGTCGGACGATAACCGGGACCGCCGGTCCCGCACATCCCGGCTTGAACGCGCGGGCTTCACGGAACGCGACTTACGGTGACCCGGTGCGGCGACATGATCTCGTGGTGATCGGCTCGGGCTCGGGCAACATGGTGGTCTCGGACGAGTTCGCGGACCTCGACGTCGCGATCGTCGAGGCCACCGAGTTCGGCGGCACCTGCCTCAACCGCGGCTGCATCCCGACGAAGATGCTGGCCTACACCGCGGAGGTCGCCGACACGGTGCGCGACTCCGCGACCTGGGACGTCGACGCGCAGCTCGACCGCATCGCCTGGCCCGCCCTCCGCGACCGCGTGTTCGGCCGCCTCGACCCGATCGCCGCGGACGGCCGGAAGGGCCGCGAGGAGAGCGACAACATCACGGTGTACGCGGGCGAGGCCCGCTTCACCGGCCCGCGCACCCTCGTCGTCGACCTGCACGACGGCGGGTCCGCCGCGATCGAGGCCGAGCGCATCGTCATCGCGGCGGGCGCACGGCCGGTGGTGCCGCCCCCGATCGAGCAGTCGGGGCTGCCGTTCCACACCTCCGACACGATCATGCGGATCGACTCCCTGCCCCGGCGCCTCGCCGTCCTGGGCGGCGGGTACATCGCGGCCGAGCTCGCCCACGTCTTCCACTCCGCGGGCAGCGAGATCGTCATGATCGACATGGCCGACCAGCTCCTCGGCCCGCAGGACGAGTCGGTGTCGGCCGCGTTCACCGACATCGCGCGCGAGCGCTACGAGCTCCACCTCGGCCGCGAGGTCACCGCGCTGGAGGGCAGGCCCGGGGCCCTGCGGCTCGTCCTCGACGACGACACGACGATCGAGGCCGACACCCTGCTCGTGGTCGTCGGTCGCGCCCCGAACGGCGACTCGCTCGACGTCGACGCCGCCGGCCTGGAGACCCACGACGACGGCCGCGTGGCCGTCGACGCCGCCGGCCGCACGTCGGTCCCCGGGGTGTGGGCGCTCGGGGACGTCAGCTCCCCGGTGCAGCTCAAGCACGTCGCCAACCGCGAGGCCGAGGTCGTCACGCACAACCTCCTGCACCCCGACGACCTGCGCGAGGTCGACCACGGCCTCGTCCCCGCCGCGGTGTTCACCAGCCCGCAGATCGGCACCGTCGGGCGCACCGAGGCCCAGTGCCGCGACGAGGGCCTGGACTACGAGGTGGCGCAGGTGGACTTCGCCGACGTCGCCTACGGCTGGGCCATGGAGGACGAGACCGGGTTCTGCAAGGTGCTCGCCGAGCGCGGCACCGGCCGGATCCTGGGCGCGCACATCATGGGCCCCGAGGCGCCGACGCTGATCCAGCCGCTGGCCCTGGCCATGACCTTCGACATCGACGCCGCCGCGCTCTCCGGGCGGCCGTACTGGATCCACCCGGCCCTCACCGAGGTCGTCGACAACGCGCTGCGGCAGCTGTCGGCGACGGCGGGGGCGAAGCCGGGGTGCGCTCCGCGCTCGTGAGCACTCAATGGGCCTATAGCCCCCATGAGTGCTCACGAGCGGAGCACCTCGAGCTGCCCCATCTGGTCCCGCTTCGTCGGCTCCGGCAGCTCCGACGGCGAGCCCTCCCGACGGCCCCGCAGGCACGTCGTGAGCCGGTCGACGCGGCGCGGGATGCCGCGCCGGAAGAGGAACCAGGCGAGGGACCGGGTGGCCAGCGCGGCGACCAGCGCGAGGGCGACCGAGACGTAGTCGCGGATGCGGATGTCGTTGATGTCGGTGATCCGCCGGTCGAGCAGGACCCGTTCCTGGCCCTGGAGGTCCGCCACCTCGGCGCGGATGCGGTCCATGAGGCCCTTGCCGTACTCCAGGTGCCGACGGATCTCCGGGTCGTCGGGGCTGCGCCCGCCGGCGACGAACTGCTGCTGGAACGACAGGTCGGCCATCTGCTGCCCGGCCGACGACTCCAGCTCCCGGAGGCGGGCGGACATCTCGTCCCGGGGCCGCTCCCCCGGCTCGTCCGACACGAGCGCCGTCAGCTCCCCGAAGGCCCCCGGCAGCTGCTGCGTCGCCTGCGCGAACGGCTCGAGGAACTCCTGCTGCCCGGTCAGCAGGTAGCCCCGCATCCCGGTCTCGGCGTTCACCATGAGGGACGACAGATTCCCGAGCGCCACCGTCATCTCGAACTCGCGCTGGATGTCGGTCTCGATCGCGACCCGCGTCAGGTTGCCGTTGAGCGCCAGGCAGGCCGAGATCACGACCGCCACCAGCGGCAGCCCGACGGTGATCCGCCCCTGCACCCGGATCGGGACCCGTTCCCAGGCCCGCATCGGCGGCCCGGACACGGCCCTCCACAGGTCGGCGAGTCCACGGGCCACGATCGTCACGGTACGAGAGCCGCGGGCGGTGGTCGCGTCGACGACCATCCCGACGGCGGGTCCTGCCCGCCTAGCGCCGCCCGATCCGGTCGGTCACGGCGTCGGCGAACGTCGCGGCCGCGTCGGCGACCTCGGCGGACGCCCGCCCCGTCTCGACCGCGTCCGCCGTCGTCAGCAGCCACGCCACCAGCGGTGCCGCCAGCGACGGCGCCAGGGCCGCGATCCACGTCGAGGTGCGGGCACGGGTCTCGGCGACGTGCTCGGAGGTCCCGTCGACGTGCCGGGCCACGATCTCCGGTCGCGAGGCGAGCAGCCCCGCGACCTCCCACTCACCGCCGGGCGTCCGCGCCTGCAGCTCCTGGAGCAGACGTGCGGCGGTGCGCAGCGACGCGGCGTCGCGCCACGCGGCGGCCTCCATGCGGTCCCCTCCGGTCCTCGACGACTCCGGCGAGGGTGCCCGCCGGGGTGTGACGGCGGTGCGTGTTGACGAGATCCGGCCCGGTGACGCCCGCCTCGTGCCGTAGCTTCACCGACGTCGAAGGGTCTCACCGCACCGCAGGAGCCGCCCCGTGTCCGAGCCGTTCCACCCCGACCTCCCGGACCGTCCGGCCCACACCCGGGTCCACCTCGTGCGGTCCGCCGACCTGACCGGCGACACCGCGCAGTCCGGCGGGATGCGCCGGCTCGAGGCCGTCAGCGGCAAGTCCGTCGGCTCGTCCGCCCTCTGGACCGGCGAGACGCACGTCGCGCCCGACACCGCCTCGTCCGACCACCACCACGGCGAGTCCGAGACCTCGATCTACGTCGTCTCCGGCCGCCCGCGCTTCGTCTTCCACGACGGTGAGCAGGAGGTCATCCTGCAGACCGCGCCGGGCGACTACGTCTACGTCCCGCCGTGGGTGCCCCACCGCGAGGAGAACCCCGACCCGGCCGAACCCGCCGTCGTCGTCATCTCCCGGACCACGCAGGAGGCCATCGTGGTCAACCTGCCGGCGCTCACGCCGCTCGAGAGCTGACGGGTCCCGACGGCGGGTCGCGCGACCCGCCGTCGGGAACGTGCCTACTCCGCGAGCTTGGCGATCCCCTGGGCCCAGAGGAAGAACTTGTTCGTGCCCAGGTCCCGCACGGTCTTGATGTTGAACGCGTCCTTCAGGTGCTTCGCGTCGGCCTCGGAGACGCCCTGCAGCGCGTCGACCGGCGCGTCGGCGATCTCGTTGATGTCCTTGGACTCCCAGGCCTTGTCGACCTTGTCCGCGATGCCTGCCATGGTCCTCCCTCCGGAATGGCACGGTGGGTCCGCGCCCGGAGCGGCTGTACCCGACAGGGCTCACCGCAATGTCTGGTGCGCCGCCGACTCCAGGAGCGGTTCGAGTTCGGCGACGACCGCGTCGAGCGGCGCCGCGCTCTCCTCCACCCGGCAGAGGACGACCGCACCCTCGACCGACGCGAGGACGACGGACGCGAGCGCGGCGGCCCGCCCGTCCGGGACCCCCTGGGCGACCAGCCCGCGGCGCAGTTCCCCGGCCCACCCGTCGAGGATCCCGCGGACGAGCTCGGCGAGCTCGTGCTCGTCGGCCGGGTGGTCGACGGCGACCGCGACGAGCGCGCAGCCCTCGCGGTAGCCCGTCGCGACGAGCCGGGAGCGCCACAGCGAGGCGAAGCGCCGCAGGATCGCCGCCGGGGAGTCCGCGGTCGCCACGTAGTCGCGGATCCGGTCGGTGATGGCGTCGCCGGAGCGGGTCACCGCGGCCGCGACCAGCTCACGCCGGCCGCCGGGGAAATGGTGGTAGACCGAGCCCCGCGGGGCGTGGCTGTGCGCGAGGACGGCGTCGATGGTGGTGGCCGCCGTCCCGTACTCGCGCAGCAGCACGGCGGCGCTGTCGACCATCCGGTCCCGGGTCGAGACGGCGGGTTCACGTGTCCTCGGCATGGCGCCTCCAGGTGGCTTCGCCCTGTGAGTACTTTTCCGTGTTTGGACACGGAAAAGTACTCACAGGGCGAAGCCACCCTCCCGCACCTGGAGGCGCTCGCCGTGCGGGTGTCCGAGACGACCCACGCCATGGTGCGCGACGGCGACGAGGTGCGGTTCGTGGCGTCCGCCGAGTCCCTGCACCCGCTGATGGTCACCGGGCGCGCGGGCCAGGTGCTGCCGGCGCACCTGACGGCGGGCGGCCGGGCAGTGCTCGCGGGCCAGCCGGAGGAGGAGGTGCGGGCGCGCTACGGGCGCCCCGGCTCCCCCGTGCCCGACGTCGAGGCCCTGCTGCGCGACCTGCGGCGCTTCCGGCGCCAGGGGTTCGCGGTCAACGACGGGCGCACGGTGCCGGGGCTGACCGCGATCGGCATCGCAGTGCCGGGTCCGAGCGGCGCCGCCCTGTCGATCGCGCTGCCCACCGCCCGCTTCCGGCGCGACCGGCTGGCGACGTGGGTCGAGGACCTCACCACCGTGGCCGCGCAGGTGGCGCCCCTCCTGCGGTGACGGGGATCAGCGGATCCAGCGCTCCGCGATCGCGTCGAGCCGGGCCAGCACCTCGCGCTCGGGGCCCGGGTCGACCCAGAAGGTGATCCGGTCGACGCCCACCTCGTCGTGGCCGGACGGGTCGAGGCTGTCGGCGTCGGCACCGAAGACCGTGAACGGGACGTCCGGGCGGCCCTCGTCGTCGAGCCACGCCCGGACCTTGCGATAGGACGCCACGTCACCGCTGTCGGGCAGCCAGCCCTGGCCGTGGTCGCGCAGCCGGCGCAGCGCGGCGTCACTGTCGCCGCCGACGTAGACCGGCGGCGGGGTCTGCACCGGCTTCGGCCAGCACCAGACCGGGTCGAAGTCGACGTACTCGCCGTGGAACTCGGCCTCGTCGTCGGCCCAGATGCGGGCCATCGCGGCGAGCTTCTCGTCGAGGATCCGGCCGCGCCTGCGGGGATCGATCCCGTGGTCGGCGGCCTCCTCGCGGTTCCAGCCGGCGCCGACGCCGAACAGCGCCCGCCCGCCGGAGACCAGGTCGAGGCTCGCGACCTGCTTGGCCGTGTGGAACACGTCCCGCTCCGCCGGCAGGGCCACGCCCGTCGCCAGGGTGAGCCGCGATGTGGTCGCGGCGACCACGGCCAACGTCACGAAGACGTCGATGGTGCGCGAGAAGTGGCGCGGCAGGTCGCCGCCGCCGGGCGCGGGGCTCTCGCGGCGGGCGGGGATGTGCGAGTGCTCCGGCACGAACAGCGACTCGAACCCCCGCTCCTCGAGGGCCGGCCCGAGGGCCGCAGGAGCGATGGTCTCGTCGGTGGCGAACAGCACGACCCCGTACTTCACGCGCCCATGATCGCGGGCCGCCCGGCCCGGCGCCAGAGCCGCGCGGGAGGGGATCGCGCGCGACCGGACCGCTCAGCCGGTGGCGGCGGGCCGACCCGCGGCGCCGGCAGCCGGCGAGAGCCGGGCCCACCGAGCCGCCGTCACCGACCGCTGCCAGTCGGCGGCCAGCTCCCCCTCGGCCGTCTCCGCGCCGACCCCTGCGGGGCTCTCGGCGAGCCACTCGGACAGGGCGCGGTACTCCTCGTCACGCACGCCCGCCCTGTGCCCGACACCGGGCCCGGCGGAAACCCCGGCGGCCCGGGAACCCCGCCGAATGTCGGGGGCAACCCCTGCGCGGGCTGGACAGGGCGGACGTGGCTCGGACAGCATCGCTGGTCACGGTGCACGGTCGGGGTCGGTGGCGAGGAGGTTCGGACGTGGCCCAGGTGGCGGCTCCCCTGATGCGCGCATCGTTCGGCACGCGCGACTTCGAGGAGGCCCGCGCCGTGCTCGCCGGCGCCTACGGGGACCACGTGCCCATCCTGCACGGCGAACCCGACCGCTTCGCCTTCACGACGACGGTGGTCCAGGCCGGGGGCCTCGGGCTCGACTCGCTGCACTACGGCGGGCTCATCGAGAACCGGTTCGTGCTCCGCGAGGACACCCTGCTCGTCGGCCTCATGCGCGCGGGCTCCCTCTCGTACGACGACGGGTCGTACCAGCACGTGCTCGCGACGGACGAGCTGTACTGGGTGCGTCCGGACCGGCCGCAGCAGCAGCTGACCGAGGACGTGCGGTTCGACTTCGCCCGCCTCGACCTGTCCGCCCTGACGCGGGTCGCCGCGGAGATGAGCGACCTCGAACCGCACCAGGTGCGGTTCCACTCCCGGGCACGGGGCCGGGCACGGGCCGAGCGCGTGCGCTACTGGGACGCCACCCGACGCTGGATCGCCGAGCACGTCCTGGCCGACGACGCCCTGGCCGACGAACCCCTGGTCCGCGGCGAGGCCTTCCGCAGCCTGGCCCTCGCGACCGTGCTGGCCGTCCCGAACACCGCCCTCGACCGCCTGGTCGACCCCGTCGCCCCCGTTCCCGCGGCCCCCGAGCCCGCGACGGTCCGGCGCGCCGTGGCCTACATCGAGGAGCACGCGGCCGAGGACATCGGCCTGGCGGATGTGGCGGCCGCCGCCCGCGTCACGCCGCGGGGCCTGCAGGCCGCCTTCCGTCGGCACCGCGACCAGACGCCGCTGGAGTACCTCCGTCGGGTCCGGCTCGACGCCGCGCACCGGGAGCTCGAGGGCGCGGACCCGACGCGGGGCGACACGGTCGCCGCCATCGCCGCCCGCTGGGGCTTCGCCCACCCCGGACGGTTCTCCGTGTACTACCGGCAGACCTTCGGCGGCTCCCCCGGCGACACGCTGCGGCGGTGACGGTGCCGGAGACGGTCTAGAGGACGACCTCGCCGTACATCTCGCCGAGCGGGTCGGCGATGAGCTCGATGCGGGCACCGTCGGGGTCGCGGAAGTAGATCGACACGCCGCTGTGCACCACGTGCTCGACGCCGGCCGCGGTGAGGGCCTCGCGCAGCCGCTCCCACCGGTCGGGGTCGACCGAGATCGCGACGTGGTGCAGCCCGCCCAGCACCTCCGCGTACGGCCCGAGGTCGAGCCCCGGGAAGTCGAAGAAGGCGAGCAGGTTCTGGTTGCCGATGTCGAAGAAGAAGTGCGACGACCCGGGGTAGTCGCGGTTCTCGATCAGTTCGGTCAGGGGGAAGCCGAGGACCCCCTGGTAGAACTCGATCGTCCGGCGCACGTCCGAGGACACCAGCGCGGTGTGGTGCAGTCCCCGTGCGCTGGAGGCGGGCCGCTCGTCGGCCGGGGCGAGGAACTCCGCCCGCAGCGCGGCACGGTCGGCGGCGAGGTGCTGGGTGGTGCTCATGCTGACCTCCTGGGATCGACGTCCTCGACGGTAGGCCGACATAGTTCAACCGTCAACTATCTCTCGGAACCGGCCGGCTGGGTGATCGGTTCGACGGCGGCCCGGGGTGGGGTCATGCTGGACGGTCCGAGACCGACGGAGGTGGGCCGTGACCCACGAACCCGACCCGGAGCGGGACGTCCCGGGACCGACCGGTTCCGAGGCCGAGCTGTCCGACGCCGTCGAGGACGCCCTGCGCCCCGCGACGCACGACGCGGTGATGGCCGTGTGGCAGCAGGTCGTCCTCGGCCGGCTCGACCGTGACCGGCCGGTCCGCGAGGACGACGAGATCCTGCGCCGGCTCTACGACGGCGAGCGTCCGGACGACCCGCCGACCTGAGCGAGCCACCACGCCACGACGTCGCGCTTGGTGTGGCCGACGTACCCGGACGTCCCGGACCGCCCGGACGGCGCCATCGCACGGTGCAGCCCGGCGGCCAGGTCGTCGACGTCGCCGGGGGCGGTGAGGACGACGTGGGGGTGGTCGCCGAGGTCCGGGGCGAGACCGGTCTCGGTCGTGGTGACCACCCGGCAGCCGTGCGCGAGCCCCTCGACCAGCGGCAGCCCGATCTGCTCCCGCCATCCCGGGCGGCGGACCGACGGCATCGCGACGACGGCGGCGGTGCGCAGCAGGCGGTGGATCTCCGCCCGTGGGAGCGCGACCCGCACCGAGACCCCGTCGGGGAGGTCGCCCAGCTCGCGGTCGCCCTCCGGGTCGGCCACCAGCAGGCGCCAGCCCCGCGCCGCGGCGCCGCTGCGCTCCCACGCCGCCACCAGGACGGAGAAGCCCTTCCGCTCCCCGGGGGCGCCGAGGAACAGCACCGTCGGCTCCCGCGGGCCCGTCGTGTCGACCGTCCCGCACACGCTGCACGGTCCGAGCCGGGGCGGGAGGACCGCGTGGCGTGTCCGCCGCACCGCCCACCCGAAGGCGCGGCGGTGGTTGTCGGCGGCACCCGTCGTCCCGAAGACGACGGTGTCCAGCAGCAGCATCGAGGCTCCCGTGGCGAGGAGCAGCAGCCGGGAGGCGAGGGCGCCGAGGACGGGCCGGTGCGGCAGCCGGCGGAGCCGCTCCCGGGCGTCGAGGTTCTCGATGGCGTAGGTCGCGACGGCGACCCGGCCGGCCCGTCGTCGGGGGACGACGCGGGCGAGCACCACGTAGCGCAGCGCGCGGACCCATTCCGCGGTCCACAGCGGCTCGGCGACCTCGAGGAGTTCGAGGTCCGGGTCACGCAGGGCCCGGAGCAGGGCGCGCCACGAGAACGGACGGACGTCGCGTCCCGCATACAGGGAGACGTCGGCGTCGCGGCGCTCGGAGGTGAAGAGCAGCGCCTGGTCGGCCGGCATCTCCTCGACGACGGAGCTCCGCAGGTGCGGGACGATCCGCAGGGTCCGCACGGCGTCAGAAGTCGTGCTCGGACTCGGTCGCGGACCGGCCGTCGTGGCCGGGGAGGCGCTGCAGGTGGATCTGCCGGGCCAGCCGGATCACCGGGCGGATCAGCAGCTCCACGCTGCCGACGACGAAGAACCAGGTGCCCGTGTAGGTCCAGGACTCGGAGAAGAACATGATGCTGCCGACGAGGAACCAGATCGCCACGAGGATGTCGTTGACGATCGACAGCGCCTGGTAGCGCCGCCGGATGACGACCTCCCGGTCGCCGAGGGTGAGGACGAGCGGGTGCGGGGTGTCGGTCGGCGGCATGGCGGCCGGATGCCCCGGCCACCCGGCCCCGACACGGACTAGAGGATCGCGCCCGGATCGTCCGCGGCCTCGGGCAGGATCACGCCGCCCTCCATGACGTTGGCGCCCGGCATCTCGACGACGAAGATCGCCAGGTCCTCCACCGCGTCGCCGGTGATCCCCGTCCACGCCTCCGCGATCTCGGCGATCAGACGGCGGCGCGTCTCCTCCGAGCGCCCGGCCCGGATGAGGCCCACCAGACGCGGCCCCGTCACGGGCTCGCCCGCGGCAAACAGGCTCCCCGCGGGGACCTCGGTGAAGGAGCACTGCACGTACGACGACGGGGCGCCGGTCACCTCGCCGTGCACCTTCGTCATCACCGCGGCGATCTCGGCCTTGTGCTGCAGCGTCGCCCCGCCGGTGGGCACGGTGAACTGGTAGTAGGGCACGGGTTCCTCCCGGGAGCGGCGTGGGTCTCGAATCGAGATCGACCCTAGAGAGGAGCGTCCGCGGCCCGCAACCTCCTCGGACCAGAAAAGAGTCCGACGTAGGGTGGCGCCATGAAGCACGACGAGCTCGGGGACGTCTACTGCTCGGTGGCCCGGACCTGGTCGATCATCGGGGAGCGCTGGACGATGCTGATCCTGCGCGAGTGCTTCCGCGGCGAACGGCGGTACGACCACTTCCGTTCGAAGCTGGGCCTCGGCAGCAACGTCCTCAACGACCGGCTGCGGCTGCTCACCGAGCGCGGCGTGCTCGAGCGCGTCCGTTACCAGGACCACCCGGCCCGCCACGAGTACCGCCTCACCGCGAAGGGCGCCGACCTCTACCCGGTCCTGGTCGCGGTGATGGCGTGGGGGGACCGCTACGAGAACGACGTCCCCCCGGTCACGCTCGTCCACCGCGCCTGCGGCCACGCCGCCGACGCCCGGCTCACCTGCGGGCACTGCGGGGAGCCGCTCGGCTGGCGCGACATGACGGCCGAGTTCGCACCCGGGGCCTGGTAGGTCACCGGGGTCATCCCCGTGCGTCACACCACCCCGGGTCGCGGCCGTCACGTGCTGCGCACACCCGTCGTCGGGAACCCGTCCCCATGGCCATCCCGCACGCACGCCGTACCCGTCGACGCACGGTGACCGTGCACGGCGAGGCGGTCGGGTTCTGGGAGTCCATCCCCGCCCACCACGTCGACGACGACCGGTCGGGCCCGTGGACGCATCCCGTCGGCGAGGTCGTGGTGCTCGTGCACGGCATCGCCGGCAGCGCGGCGACCTGGCAGCCCGTGCTCGCCGAGCTGGCCCGGCGGCGCGACGGCCGCCACGTGATCGTGCCCGACCTCGTCGGCCACGGATCGTCCTCCGCGCCCTGGGCAGACTACTCGCTCGGCGGCTACGCCACCGGCGTCCGGGACCTGCTCGCGGTCCTCGGCTACGACCACGCGGCCGTCGTCGGGCACTCGCTCGGCGGCGGCGTGGTGCAGCAGTTCGCGCTGCAGTTCCCCGAGCACTGCGACCGGCTCGTGCTGGTCTCGTCCGGCGGCCTCGGCCGCGAGGTGAGCCCGGTGCTGCGCGCGGCGACGCTGCCCGGTGCCGACTGGGTCCTGCCGGTCCTCGCCAACCGGCACGTCGTCGCGGGGATCGACCGCCTCGTGACGACGGTGCCCGGGTTGCGACGGCTGCGCGGGTCGGTCGGCGAGTCGGCGCGGTCGTTCGCCTCGCTCGCCGACCCGGACCACCGGCGGGCGTTCCTCCACACCGCCCGCAGCGTCCTCGACCCGGGTGGGCAGCGCGTCCGCGCGACCGAGCGGCTCTACCTCACCGAGGGCCTGCCCACGCTGATCGTGTGGGGCACCGCCGACTCGATGATCCCGGTCGCCCACGGCCACCGGGCCCACGCGCTCATGCCGGGCAGCCGGCTGGAGCTGTTCGAGGGCGCCGGGCACTTCCCGCACGCCGACGACCCCGGCCGGTTCACGCGGCTGCTCGTCGACTTCCTCGACCGCACCGAGCCCGGTCACCGCAGCGTCCGCGAGCAGGCGGCGCGGATCGCCGCCCACGCGGAGCTCGAGCCGGCCACGCCGTAGACCCGCCGTCGACCCACCTGGTCCCGACGACGGGTGCGGCGGGTCCGGCGGCGTCGGCCGGTGGGCCGGCGTCAGTCGCCCTCGACGCGGTTCGTCGCCTCCGGCGGCTGCCGGTCCTCCTTCTCGTGTGCCCGGGCGGCGCGGTCCGGCCCGCCCTCCTCCTCGGCGCGGTCGGTCTCCTGCTGCGCGGCGCGCTCGTTCTCCGTGCTCATCGCTCCTCCTCCACGGTCGTGGCCGGTTCGAGGGGCCCGGCTACCCGATCCGGTCCCCGGCGGGCGTCCGGAACATGTGTCGGGGCTAACACGAGGGGGCGGATGACGTCGACGTACCTGCCGTGTCGTACAGGGGAACCCGTCCCGTGTCCCCCCGCGGGGTGCCGGGGCGGACGACGAGCCACTCGAACACACGGGAGGACACCATGTCGGATCGACACGTACGCGCGGTGGACGACGGCTGGGCCGTCGAGAAGACCGACGCGAGCCGGGCGAGCGCGGTGCTCGCGGTACAGGCCGAGGCGATCACGCGCGCCGTGGAGATCGTCTCCAACGACGGCGGCGGCGAGGTGATCGTGCACGACGTCGACGGCAAGGAGGTCCAGCGGCGCCACGTGGAGCGCGACGCCGACGACACCGCGGCAGTCGCGACGGAGCTCGCCGCCGCCGTGACGGGCGCGAAGGGCAAGGAGACCGCGAAGGCCGCAGGCAAGGCCGCCCAGGCGGACGCGAAGGAGATCGGGGAGGACGCGAAGACCGTCGCGAAGAAGACGGCGGGCGAGGCGCAGGACGGGGCCGAGAAGGCCGCGGCCACCGCGTCGGCCGCCGCCGACGGCGTGGCGCAGCAGGTCGACGAGGTCCGCTCCGGCGAGAAGTCGCTGCGCTCGGCCGCCGAGGACGTGTCCTCGATCGCCCGGACGACGGGCGGCCAGATCGCCGACCAGGCCGACCGCACCGGCCGTCAGGTCGCCGGGGAGGCCCGCGGCCTCGGCCGCCGCACCGCTGCGGTGGTCGACGAGCGCGCCGACCAGGCCGGCGAGCGCCTGGTGGCCTCCACCGACCGCGCCGCCCGGGAGGGGAAGCGGGCCCAGCGGGAGCTGGACTCGGTCGCGTCCCGCACCGGCAACGTCATCCACGCCGCCACGGAGGCGGCCGCGACGCCGTTCGACCGCCTCGCGGTGCTGCTGAACCCGGTGCGCGTCACCGGCCGACTCGTCGGCGCGGTCGCGACCGGCGGGCTGCGTCTGGTCGGCCTCGGTGCCGCCCGGGGCAGCGAGCAGGCCGACCGCGGTGCCCGCAAGCTCGCCGGTCGTTGAGTCCGCCGGGGTCGGGGCCGACGGCCCCGACCCCGCGCGGCGCACCGCGCCGGGTCGACGTCGACCACGGTGACGTGGACGGGCCGTGATCGCGACCGCGGGCGGGTCCGGCCGGGTGGGATGCGCCGGTACGACACGGGGAACAGCGGGTTCGTCATCCCTCAAATGGCGTGATCGGTAGCACGCAATGGTGCAGCGTTCAACCATTCGGGTACGGGGTGCGCGGGGCGCGACTCGAGCAACGGGTCACGGCCGAGCGAGAGGACACGGTGGCCCGGGTGGCAGCATCGACGCTGGACCCGCGACGGGAGGCACCCGACGCCGGGCCGCCGCCCGCCGGGCTGGACCACGAGCGGCCCGCGCCGCGCCCGCCCGGGGAGGACCCCGACGTCGACCGCTGGCTGGTCGGCCGGGTGGTCGAGGGTGACGCCGACGCCTACGAGGAACTGCTGCGCCGCCACCGCGACCGCATCTACCGCATCGCCCTGCGGGTGCTCGCGAACCCGGCCGACGCCGACGACGTCACCCAGGAGATCGCGATCCAGCTCTGGACCGGCCTCGCCGGGTTCACCGGCAGCGCCGCGTTCACCACGTGGCTCTACCGGGTGGTGGTCAACCGCTGCCTCAACGTGCGACGTCGTCGACGCCCCACCGAGGAGCTGACCGAGACGGTGCACCCGAGCTCCCCCGGACCGGAGGCCCGGGTGGTGGCCGGCCAGGAGCTCGAGGCGGGTCTGGCCGCCCTGGCCGACATGCCGGAGGAACTCCGCGTGGCCCTGGTCCTGATCCAGCTCGAGGGACTGAGCTACGCCCAGGCCGCGTCGGTGCTCAAGGTCCCCGAGGCCACCGTGCGCGGAAGGCTGGCCCGGGGACGGGCCCACCTGGTCAAGCAGATGAGGAGCTGGGCATGACCGACGGGCCCGACGCGCGTCCCACGCACACCGACGGCTCCGCGGACTCCCCGGACGCCGGCGACTCCGCGGTCGACCTGCTCGGCATCGACGCCGCGTTGCCGTGCGGCCGCGATCCGCAGCCGTTGCTCGAGCAGGTCACCGAGCACGGTGCGGTGGCCCTCGACGACCACCAGCGCGGGTGCCTGCACTGCCAGGCCGCGCTCGCCGAGTTCGACCGGCTCTGGGCGCCCATGCGCAGCGTCGCCGCGGACCGGCCGCAGGCCCCGCCCGGCGTGCTCGACTCCGTGCTCATGAGCATCCGCGGGGTCAGCGAGGACGCGGAGTTCGCCCGGATCGACGAGGGCTACGGCCACACCCGCATCTCCGGGCGCGTCGTCGCGGCGATCGCCCGCCACCACGCCGCCCGCGTGGCCGGCGTCCGCGGCGCCCTCGGCAAGCTCGACCGGGCGGGGCACCGTCGTGGCGCCCCCGACCCCGACTTCCCCGAGACCTCGGTGCACTCCGCCCAGCCCTCCGACATGGCGCGTGGACCGCAGGCCAGCGCCGGGGTCGCCGGGACGTCGACGGCCATCGAGATCGTGCTCGCCGCGGACTACGGGCGGGACCTGCAGGCGCTGGCCGACCAGGTCCGTGCCGCGGTCGTCGCGGGCGTCCGGGCCAATACCGGCCTCGAGCCGGTGTCGGTCTCCGTCGTCATCGACGAGGTGCTACTCCCCCGGGAGGCGTCGGGAGAGCCAGCTCACTCGAACGGCGCGTGACGATCGCGCGCGATCCGGTGTCCCACCACCGAGTACGACGGACACTCCCCGCCCACCCCGGGCGGCGCCGTCGTCGCGAAGGAGGAGGACACGCGATGACCACCCCGGTCACCACCCCGGCCACCACCCCGAAGGCCACCGGCTCGGCGCTGGAGAGCACGCAGGGCAAGACGACGATCGCCGACGCGGTCGTCGCCAAGGTCGCGGGCCTCGCCGCCCGCGAGGTGAGCGGCGTGTACGGCTTCGGGGGCTCCGCCGCCCGTGCCTTCGGCGCCATCACCGAGCGCATCCCCGGCAGCCGCTCGTCGGTCACCCAGGGCGTGTCGGTCGAGGTCGGCGAGCGCCAGGCCGCCGTCGACCTGACCATCGTCGTCGAGTACGGCGTCGCGATCGCCGACCTGGCCCGCTCCGTGCGCCGCAACGTCATCTCCGCCGTCGAGCGCATGACCGGCCTCGAGGTCACCGAGGTCAACGTCGACGTCGTCGACCTGCACCTGCCCAGCGACGACGACGGCGCCGACGCGGCCCCGGCCGAGCCCGCCCGCGTGCGATGAGCGCCGCCGGGCCCCACCCCGCCCCCGCGGTGATCGGCGGGCTCGACGTCGACCGGGTCGCCGCCGCGGTGCAGGCCTGCCCCCTCGTGGCCGGCCTGCACCCCGGCCTGCACGGCAGCGTCGCGACGCTGCTGCCCGGCCGGCGGGTGCCGGGCATCCGGGTCGTCGAGAGCGACGGCCGGGCCGTCGGGCTCGAGATCGCGGTCGCCGCGCCCTACGGCGCGGTGCTCGCGCGGGTCGGCGAGCAGGTCCGCGCCGCCGTCGCGCCCGTCGCCCCCGGCGTCCCGGCCGAGGTCACCGTCGCCGACGTCGTCTGACCGCTCCGTCCGATCCCGCTCCGTCCGACCCCTCGTCACGTGATCGCGCGGGCACCGCCCGCGCCCCCTCTCTGCAGGACTCTCTCCAGGACAAGGAGAACCCATGTTCACCACCAACACCGTCCTCGGCCTGGCCGTGGGCATCGCCCTCGGATTCGCCGGTGCGTTCGGCGGGTTCGGCACATTCCTGCTCGTGCTCGTGCTCGCCGCCGTCGGGCTCGCCGTCGGCCGCTGGCTCGACGGGCAGCTCGACCTCAACGAGATCGGCGAGCAGCTCCGCGGCGCCGGGTCGGATCGGGGGAGGAATCGGCTGTGACCGCCACGACCGTCGCGACCCCTGCGCCCACCGACGCCGCTGACCGGGGTTCGCTCACCATCGCCGACACCGTCGTCGAGAAGCTCGTCGTCGCGGCCGCCGCCGAGGTGGAGGGCGTGGACACGACCACGAGGTCCGGCACCCTCGGCCGGTCGGCCCGGGCGACCGTGCGCCGCACCGGCGACCAGGTCGAGGCCGACCTGCAGACCGCCGTGCGCTACCCGCACGGCCTGGCCGCGACCGCCGACGCCGCCCGCGACCGCATCCGGACCCGGATCGACGAGTACACGGGCCTGCACGTGTCGCGGATCGACGTCACCGTCTCCGTGCTCAGCGGTGCCGCACCGCGCGCGACCGGGCGGGTGGTCGCATGACCCGCCGTCCCCGCCGCACGCTGCCCGCGTTCCTGGTGGCCCTCGTGCTGCTCGCGCTCGGGGCGCTCGCGGCGACCAGCGCCATCCAGACGCTGCTCGGGCGTACTCCCGTCGTCTCGCTCGACGCGGTGCCCTCGGCCCTCGCGGGGGTCGCCTGGGAGTCCTCGATCGTCCTGATCGTGGCGGGCGTCGCCGCCCTCGTCGGCCTCGTCCTGCTGCTCGCGGCGATCCTGCCCGGCCCGTCGCACGTCCTGCCGGTGACCACCACCCCCGCTCCCGCCACCGGCGGCGACGCCGGGGACTGGGGCCCGTGGTCGGGCGGCGGCGTCGAGGCCGCCGGCTGGCACCGCAACGACCTCGGCCAGCGCCTGCGCCGCCGCGCGCAGACCGTCGAGGGCGTCTCCGGCGCGACCGCGAAGGTCCGGCGCCGCAGCGTCAAGGTCGTCGCCAGGACCCACCGGGCGACCACCGGCGAGCTGCGTGAGGCCGTCGAGTCCGCCCTGTCCACCGACCTCGACACGCTCGGGCTCACCCGCCCCCCGCGGCTGCGCGTGAGCGTGTCCTCCACCCGCAAGGAGCGGTGATCGTCATGGCTCGTGGTCGTGCCACGAATCCGCCCGCCCGGCTCAACCGGAGTCTGCTCGCCGTCGTCGGGATCCTCCTGATCGCCGCCGCGCTGCTCGCCGCCGGCATCTCGACCGGGCAGCTCCCGCTGGTCGCGTCGAACGCCGCGATCGTGCCGTCGTCCTCGCTGCCCTCGTGGGGCGCGTGGATCGTGGCCGCCGCCGGGATCGTCGTCGGGCTCCTCGCCCTGCGCTGGCTGATCGCCCAGGCCCGCCGTCGCCCGGCCGGGTCGGCGTGGTCCGCCGAGGCCGCGGGCCCGGTGGAGGGGCGGACCACCGCCTCCTCCTCGGTCATCGCCGACGCCCTGTGCGACGACCTCGAGGCGCACCCGGCGATCGCCGACGCCACGGCGCGGCTGACCGCGCCCGCCCCGCGCCCGGCGCTCTACGTCGAGCTCGCCGTGGACGCCCGGGCCGACGCGACCGAGGCCCGGGCCCACCTCGAGCAGCACGCCCTCCCGCGGCTGCGCAGCGCGCTCGGCACCGAGACGCTGCCCGTGGAGCTGCTGCTGCGCACCGGGCGGGCCGGCAAGGACGAGCGGCGGGTCTCGTGAGCGCGCGCCGGGCCGCCGTCGTGACGGTGGCCCTCGCGGCCCTGCTCGGCGCCTGCGCCGACACCCCGCTGGTCGTGCCACCGGGCGCGGGTGCGCCGACCTCGTCGGCCGCCCCGGCCCCGGCCACGCCCGTGCCCTCGACACCGGCGCCCGCCCCGGCGCCCCCGGCCACGACGCTGCCGGCGACCTCGCCCCAGGCGACCGTCACCCCGGCCGGCCGGGTCACCGATCTCGGGGACGGTGCCGCGACCACCCTCACGGTCTCCCCCGTCGACCAGCGGGCCGTGGTCACGCTCGTCGGCACGAGCTCCGCCGCCACCGTGCAGGTGAACCCGGACACCGCCGCCGTCGCGGCCCGGTCCACCGTGACCGGCAGCCCGCGGTCCGCGGTGTCCTCCGGCGACCGCTCCGGGCTCGTGCTGGCCGACCCGTCGGCCGGGCTGACCGGGGTCACCCTGCCCTCCGGGGCCGTTACCGACGCCCCGGCGGGTGCGCCGGCCGGGGTGCAGGCGCTCGCCCTCGATCCGTCCGGGAACCTCCTCGTCGCCGCGACCGGTGTCGCCGGCGACGCGCGCCGCGAGGCGGCGGGTGTCTCCTCGAACGGTTCCCTGTCGCTGCTGCGCGACGGCCGGGTCGCGGGCCAGGTCGGCGGTCTCGGCCGACCGGTCGCGCTCGCAGTCGCCGGGGAGCGGGCCGCGGTGCTCGACACCGAGCGTTCGGTGGTGCACCTGGTCGACCTGGCGACGATGCGGGAGCTGACCGCCGTACCGGCCGGCGATGGGTCCACCGCCGTGACGATCGACCGGCACGGCCGACTGCTCGTCACCGACACCCGGGCCGGGGTGATCCGGCGCTACGACCTCACCGGGCAGGCCCCGACGCCGCTGGCCCCGATCCAGCTCGGCGCCTCGACCGCCCCGTACGGGACCGTCTACGACGCGACGACCGACCGGCTCTGGGTCACGCTGACCGGGACGGACCGCCTCGTCGCGATCGACCTGAGCTCGGCCGACCAGCCGCGCACCGTGCTCGACCTCGCGACGGTCACGCAGCCCGACCTGGTCGCCCTCGGGCAGGGCCGGGTGTACGTCGCGAGCCCCCGGACGGGGCAGGTGCAGATCGTCCTCGCGTAGGTGCAGCAAGTGGACCGTCCGGGGGTACTCCCCCGGTGGACGGCGGCGAGCAGAGCCCGCCAGGAGGAAGGAGACCGTCGATGAGCGCGGACGACAAGGCCGGCAACAAGATCGACGAGCTGACCGGCAAGGTCAAGGAGACCGTCGGCAAGACCGTCGGCAACGAGAAGCTCGAGGTGGAGGGCCGCGCCCAGCAGGGCAAGGCCAACGTCAAGCAGGCCGGCGAGAAGATCAAGGACGCCTTCAAGTCCTGATCGACCCCCACACCACGGACGGGCCGTCCGCCACCCTCACCGGTGGCAGGCGGCCCGTCCGTCGTTCCGGGCCCGACGACGGGTCAGGCTCAGCGGCCGGCCGGGCCCCACTGCGGCGGGGCGGACTCGGCCTGCATCTCCATCTCGGCGGTGGCCTGCACCAGCTCCATGAGCTCGGGGTCGAGGCCGGGGCCGAACTCCTCGGGCCGCTCGACGGCGATGCCGGGGAAGGGGATGCCCTCCGGGGCCTGCTCGGTCGACATCGACGTGCCGTCCTTCGACGGCGAGGTGCCCTGGATGATCCGTCCGGCCTCGGAGAGCTGGTCGAGGCTGAACGTGTACTGCTTGGACTGCAGGCCCTGGTCGGTCAGCGTCCTGACCTCGGGGAACTGCTCGGCGTTCGTCTTCGGGATCGGCAGGAGCTTGTTCCACTCCACCCCGAGGCACTCCAGCGCCTTGGCGTAGGCGTTCTCGTGGGCCTGGTCGCGCACGATGAGGTAGGCGATGGTGGAACGGGCGGTCTTGTTGGCGGTCATCTCGTAGAGCCGGCACTTCTGCAGGCGGCCGGTCGACTCGAGCATGAGGTTGTAGAGCAGGTTCAGCGGCAGGTTGCCGGAGTCGTAGACGTACTTGCCGGTCCACGGGTCGCCCTGCGCGTCCACCGGCAGCGCGCCCTGGGCGCCGACCAGCCAGTGGTGGATGTTGCCGCCCGAGAGCGCGATGTTCAGCGGCGTCGCGCCGCCCGCACCGGGCTCGTCCAGCGACGTCGGGTTGCCCTGGTAGCGCGGCGACCCGTCGACGAGCTGGGCGATCGTGGAGGCGATCAGCTCGACGTGCCCGATCTCCTCGGTGCCGATGCCGTACAGCAGGTCACGGAACGGCTTGCCCGTCGGGCCACGGAAATTGAAGCTCTGGAAGAGGTACTGCATCATCGTGCGCATCTCGCCGAACTGACCGCCCAGCCCCTCCTGCAGGGCGTTGGCGGCGGCCGGATCCGGCTCGTCGGCGGCGATCTCGTTGAGCATGCGCTGGACGTGAAGGAACACGGAGTAGCCCCTCTGCGTGGTGGAGGTCGGACAGGCCGCCCGGGGCTGGAACGACGTCGACGACCTGCACCGGGTGGACGGCGGGAACTCTCGGCCAAACGCCCGGTTCCCGGCCGTCCGTCCGGATCAGCGTTCCCCGGTCGGTGCGGGGTCGGCCGCCTCGCGGTCGTCGGACGGGTCCTGGTCGGCCGGCACGGTGTCGAGCGACCGGTCGTCCGCGTCGTCGTTGGGGGGTGGGTCGGACTGGGTCGTCATGGGGCCTCCTCGGGTCGTGGCCCCGGGATGTCCGCCCGGGCGGTCCGGTCAACCCCCGGACCGCGTGCCGGGACGCGGTTGCCGGAAAATGCCCCGCACGGTCTACTGACGGCCGGCGTGTCAGCGGTCGTGGCTCCACCCCGGGGGCGGCGGACCGAGGTGTTCCGGGACCGGGCCCCCGCCCGCGGGGGCCCGGTCCGCCCGGCGTGCGCTCGCGCCGTGTCAGCGGGAAAGAGGACGACGGTGCCCGACGAGCCGCAGGCCATGCTGGCCGAGGTGATCGACCTGCTCGACCAGGTCGGCGCCCGGCTCGGCGCGTTGGGCAGCACCTCGCCCGACGACGACGCGACCTCCGCCGCCGAGACCGGGGCGATGCACCGGGCGCGGGCCTCCCACGCCCGGGAGCGGGCGCAGGACATGCGCGACGGGCTCGAGGACGTCCGGCGCCGCGCCGTGGCCATCGCGGAGGAGATGCGCGGCCGGCGGGCCGAGCGGCGTCGCGACGCCGAGGGGAGCCCGGCCGCCGCCTGGTGGGACCACGTGGCCGCAGCCGCGGACCGCCTGCTCGATGCCCGGATCGAGGACCACGGCGACGTGCTGGACCATCTGCTGGAGGCGGCGCGCACCGTGCTCCCCGCAGCGGCGGGCGTCGGGCTCGTCTGGTGCGACGACGACGGCGGGTTCGCGACGCTCCACCACGACGACGACGACGTCCTCGACGCCCTCGCGGAGCACGTGCGCCGCACCGGCTCCGGCCCGGCGCCCGCGGCGCTCGCGGGCGACGTCGTCGAGGTCCCCGACCTGCGGCGCGACGCCCGGTGGCCGGACCTCGCCGCGGACGCGCCGGCGCTCGGGGTCGGCAGCCTGCTCGTCGTCCGTCTCACCGCCGAGGGTCAGGACCGGGGCCGGGACCGCGGACCACACCTCGCCGCGGTCTTCCACGCCCCGCGGCCGCACGCCTTCGGGACGGTCGCGGTGACCGCCGCGCGCCTCCTGGCCCGGCAGACCGCGGTCCTGCTCCTCGGCGCCCGCCGGGTGGGCGGCCTCCTGCGCGCCCTCGAGGGCCGCGACGTGATCGGCCAGGCCAAGGGCATCCTCGTCTCCCGGGACGGGATCACCCCCGACGAGGCCTTCACGCGGCTCACCGAGGCCTCGCAGTCCACCAACGTCAAGCTCCGCGACGTCGCGACCTGGCTCGTGGAGCAGACCCGGCAGGGGTGAGCCGACCGCTCCGGCCACGGCCTCGTCGTCGTCGCGATGCAGCGGACCTCGTCCTGACGCGTCAGGCCCGCAGCGTCCGGCTCGGCGAGACGCCGTAGGTCTCGCGGTACATCGTCGCGAAGCGGCCCGGATTGGCGAAGCCCCACGCGGCAGCGATCGCGGCGACGGTGTCGCCCCGGGTGGGGTCGGCCGTCTCGAGGTCGCGGTGCGCGCGGGCGAGCCGGACCTGGCGCAGGTAGGCCATGGGCGAGCCGCCGCGGTGCCGGTTGAACGCCAGCTGCAGCGCGCGGGGGCCGATCCGGGCGGCCTGGGCGATCTCGTCGAGCGATACGTCCTCCCCCGCGTGCGCCTCGATGTACTCGACGGCGCGGCGCAGGGCGGCGGGCTCCGCGTCGGGACGGTCGTCACGCAGGGGCGGGACGAGGGCGGCCACGAGGTGACGGCCCACGTCGCCCGGCGGCTCGTCGAGGGCGACCGCCGTCTCCAGCAGCACCTCGAACGCCTCGTCGTCGTCGAGGTCGAGGTGCCGGGCGAGGACGGCCGCGGCCGCGGCGAGGTCGGGGGCCGCCGCGTCGCCGGCCGGGCGGCCGAGTCGGTCGGCGACGTCGCGGACCAGCGCGAGGGTCGCCGCGTCGACGCCGGCGGCGTCCCGGAGGCCCACCGCCAGGCCGCCCCCGGAGTCGCCGACGGCCCGCAGCAGCAGGCCGCGGGCCCCGGCGTCCCGCGCGGCACCGGCCAGCGCCGGGTGGCAGGCGGTCCCGGGGATCGTCAGCTCCACGGTCCCGGCGGCGAGGACGGCGCGGACCGCCGTGTCGACGGTGGCGACCGCGCCGGGGTGGATCGTGCCGACGGTGACGCCCGCCCCGGTCGGGGGGACGTAGCGGGACCAGGCGGCGCCGGGGATCACCCGGCGGGTGAGGTCGACGAGCCGGGTGGCGCGGTCGCCGCTGGGGCGCACCGCGAACGCGGCCCGTGCGGCGGCGAGCTCCGTCGCGCCGGCGTCGGGCGCGTCGGACGGCGGTGTCGACACCGACGCCGTCACCCGCCGGATCAGCTCCGAGCGTCGCGCCAGCTCCCGCGCGCGACGACGGACCTCGCCGACCTCCTCGCGGACCCGACGGGCCTCGGCGCGGGCCAGGTGCGCCCGCCCCTGACGGATCGTCCGGTTCTCCTGGGCCGACCCGTCCTCACCGGCGAGACGGTCGAACGCGTCGAGCCGATCCGACACCGTCTCCAGCAACGCGACGAGTCCGGCCAGCCCGTCGTCGATTCCCTCCGCGCTCACGCTGACAGTTTCCTCCTCCGACACGTATTCGTCACGTTCCGTGCGTCGTTCCGGGATCGAGTTGGTCCATCAGGATGATCGCGCCGTCGGGCCGACCCTGGCGCCCGAGGAGCGGGGAGACGGCGATCGCGAGCTGCACCGTGCGGCCGCGACGGTTGATCGCCTCGACGCGCAGCGGGTCGTCGCGCTGGCCGTCGCCGTGCAGGACATCGCGGACCAGGGGCCGGACGCGGTCGGTCGCGAGGCCGATGTCGAGGTTGAGCAGGTGCTGTCCCACCGCCTCGTCCGAGCGCAGACCCCAGAGGTCGTCCGCCCGGCCGTTCCACGCCTGCACGATCAGCTCGTTGTCGACGACGACGACGGCGGTGCGCAGGCTGCCCAGCACCGACTCGAGGAAGTCGTTGGCCCGGTCGAGCTGCGAGGTCCGGTCCCGCATCTCGTCGTTCATCGACTGCAGCTCGTCGTTGGTCGACTGCAGTTCCTCGTTGGTGGTCTCGAGCTCCTCGACGGTGGACTGCAGTTCCTCGTTGGTGGTCTCGAGCTCCTCGACGGTGGACTGCAGCTCCTCGTTGGTCGTCTCGAGCTCCTCGACCGTGGACTGCAGCTCCTCGTAGGCCGTCTCCACCTGCCGGTGGGCGGCCTGCAGCTCCCCGGTCATCCGGCGGTAGCGCGTGACGTCGGTGAAGAACAGGGCGATCGCCGGCCCGGCGTCGGGCTGCCCGCCGAGCGGCACGACCTGGATGTCGAAGAAGAGGGTCTCGGTGGAGGACCGCGCGAACTCGGCCTCGTGCTGCCACAGCGCCGTCCGGTTACGGCGGACGTCCTCGTAGGACGACCGCAGACCGGCGATCCGGTGACAGAGCTCCAGCTCGGTGAACCGGCGCCCGATCTCCCGGCTGGTCACCCCGAGCTGCGCCTCCGCCCGCCGGTTCGCCGTGGCGACCACCTCGTCGGCGGTCACCACCACCGTCGCGAGCGGACTGAACAGCAGCGCCTCGTCGTCGAGCTGGGACTCGGCGCGCGGCGTCGGCGTCTGGAGGCGACCGACGGCCCCGACCCCGCGGCCGCTCGGGTCCACCTGGTCGGCCTTACGGAAGAACCGCCGCTTGAGGTCCACCGGCAGGAAGAGGCGGCCGTGGCTCAGCAGCATCTCGGCCTTGCCCAGGAACAGCACGCCCGCGGTGTTGAGCGCGAAGTGGAAGCGCCGCAGCACGCGGGACTGCGTCTCGGCGTTGAGGTACATCAGGGTGTTGCGGCAGACCAGCAGGTCCAGCCGACCGATCGGGGCGTCCTGCACGAGGTCGTTCCGCCCGAAGATCACGCACCGCCGCAGATCGCTGCGGAAGGTCCAGCGCGACCCGGTGCGCTCGAAGTAGCGCTCCCGCCAGCCCGGGGGCAGCGCCTGGAGCTCCTTCTCACCGTAGGTGGCCTGGCGGGCCGCGGCGAGGGCGTCCTCGTCGACGTCGGTCGCGTAGACCTTGACCCGCGCGCGGAACTCCTCGATCCCGAGGGCCTCGGCGAACACCATCGCGAGCCCGTACGCCTCCTCGCCGCTCGCGCAGCCGGCCGACCACACCCGCACGGACTCCCCGCGGGGCTTCGGGGCGAGGATCTGCGGGACGATCTGCCCGGCGAGCTCCTCCCAGGCCTCGGGGTCGCGCAGGAAGCCGGTGACGTTGATCAGCACCGTGTTGAACAGCTGGGTGAACTCCTCGGTGTCCACCTGCAGCAGGTCGAGGTACTCGGCGAAGGTGGACACGTCCACCTGCTGCATCCGGCGCCCAACCCGGCGGCGGATGCTCGAGCGCTTGTAGCCGGTGAAGTCGAACCCACGGCTTTCCTTGAGGAAGGCCAGCAGCGCCTCGAACTCGGCCTCGGCGCCCGGGTCCGGCTCCGTGTCCGGCTCCGTGTCGGGGGCGAACTCCTCCTCGGAGTCGTCGTCGGTCACCACGCCTCTCCGTCCCGGGGGCTCGACAGCAGGTCACGCACCGCGGCCGCGGAGGCCAGCGCGTCGTGTGCAGTCTCGCGCGCCCGGTCGGCCATGCGCGAGGAGCCCCGCTGGTCCGCGCTGCGCGCGATGCGGTGCTGCAGGGCGGCCTTGTCCTCGAGGGCCCGCAGCGCCGCCTCCAGGGCACGCTCCACCACGGCCGCCTGCCCGCGATGCAGGCTCTCCTGCGACCACGCGTGGCCGATGCGGCACCGGTAGCGGAGCAGGTGCGGCTCCTCGATCTCGTACAGCGGGCCCGCGCAGTCCGGGCACGACAGGCCGGCGGCCCCGTGCCCGGGCTCGGTCCCGGGCTCGTGCCGCCCGAGGGCGAGCGCGACCTCGTCGGCCAGCTGTCCGTCCCCCCGCAGCGTGCCCAGGGCCGGCCGGGCCACCAGGTCGACGACGGCCTCGGCGATCTCCGCCGCGGGCCGCACCACCGCGCCCGGCACCTGGCGCAGGGCGGCGAGGGGCATGGCGTCGAAGGCCGCATCGTCGGGGTCCTGCACCGCGGCGGCGCCCCCGTGCCGCACGATCTCCAATAGCCCCGCCGCGCCGTCGTCGAGCATCCCGCTGAGCACGACGCCGACCGCACCCGGCCCCGCCGCGAGCGCGAGGGACCGGAAGAGCGGGTCGATGGCCGGCCGGTGACCGTTCTCCCGCGGTCCGCGCGTCACCCGCAGCGTGCCCTTCTCCACCAGCAGGTGGTGCCCGGGCAGCGCCACGTGGACGACGCCGGCCACCAGCGGTTCCCCGTCACGGGCCGCCCGGACCGCCAGCCGGCTCCGGCGCCCGAGCAGGGTCGCCAAGCGGCCCGGGGCCGCGTCGGACTGATGGATGACGACGAGGACGGCGGCGGGCAGGGACGCCGGGAGCCCGGCGAGCACCGTCCCCACCGCGTCCAGCCCGCCGGCCGACGCGCCGATCCCGACCACCCGTGGCAGTTCCGACACGGGTCAGCGGTTCCGCGGGTCGGAGCCGGAGATGTGCTCGCCGCCGGTGCCGTGCGCGGCGATCTCCCCCGGGCTGGGCGCCGACGACCCGACGTGGGACTCCAGCCGTATCCGGTCGCTCATGTGCGGGTAGTGCAGCTCGAACGCCGGGCGCTCGGAGCGGATGCGCGGCAGTTCGGTGAAGTTGTGCCGCGGCGGCGGGCACGAGGTCGCCCACTCCAGCGAGTTGCCGTGGCCCCACGGGTCGTCCACCTCGACCGGACGCCCGTGCCGGTAGCTGACGAACACGTTCCACAGGAACGGCAGCGTCGACGCGCCGAGGACGAACGCGCCGATCGAGGAGATCGTGTTCAGCGTGGTGAAGCCGTCGGTGGGCAGGTAGTCCGCGTAGCGCCGCGGCATGCCCTCGTTGCCCAGCCAGTGCTGCACGAGGAACGTCAGGTGGAAGCCGATGAAGGTCGCCCAGAAATGGAACCTGCCGAGGCGCTCGTCCATCATCCGGCCGGTCATCTTCGGGAACCAGAAGTAGATGCCGGCGTAGGTGGCGAACACGATCGTCCCGAACAGCACGTAGTGGAAGTGTGCGACGACGAAGTAGGTGTCCGAGACGTGGAAGTCCAGCGGCGGCGAGGCCAGCAGGACGCCGGTGAGGCCACCGAGCAGGAACGTGACGAGGAACCCGATCGAGAACAGCATCGGCGTCTCGAGCGTCAGCTGCCCCTTCCACATGGTGCCGATCCAGTTGAAGAACTTGATGCCGGTCGGCACGGCGATGAGGAACGTGGTGAACGAGAAGAAGGGCAACAGCACGGCACCGGTGGCGAACATGTGGTGCGCCCACACCGCGACGGACAGCGCGCCGATGGCGAGGGTGGCGAACACCAGGGTCTTGTAACCGAACACCGGTTTGCGGCTGAAGACCGGGAAGATCTCCGTGACGATGCCGAAGAAGGGCAACGCGACGATGTAGACCTCGGGGTGCCCGAAGTACCAGAACATGTGCTGCCACAGGATCGTGCCGCCGTTGGTCGGGTCGAAGATGTGCGCACCCAGATGTCGGTCGGCGGCCAGCCCGAGCAGCGCGGCGGTGAGGATCGGGAAGGCCAGCAGCACCAGGATCGAGGTCACCAGGATGTTCCAGGTGAAGATCGGCATCCGGAACATGGTCATGCCCGGCGCGCGCATGCAGACGATCGTCGTCACGAAGTTGACGCCGCCGAGGATCGTGCCCAGCCCGGAGACGACCAGCCCCATGATCCACAGGTCCTGGCCGAGCTGCGGGGTGTACGGCGCGTCCGAGAGCGGCGTGTAGGCGAACCAGCCCGCCGAGGCCGCGCCTCCCGGCGTCAGGAACCCCGCCATGACGATGAGCCCGCCGAAGAGGAACAGCCAGTAGGAGAAGGCGTTGAGGCGCGGGAACGCCACGTCGGGGGCGCCGATCTGCAGCGGCACGATGTAGTTCGCGAACCCGAACACCAGGGGCGTCGCGTAGAGCAGCAGCATGATCGTGCCGTGCATGGTGAACAGCTGGTTGTACTGCTCGACCGACAGGATCTGCAGACCCGGCTGCGCGAGCTCGGCCCGCATCAGCAGGGCCATCA
>NZ_KB903228.1:0-29933 GCF_000379625.1 Actinomycetospora chiangmaiensis DSM 45062
ATCCGGTATTAGACCCAGTTTCCCAGGCTTATCCCAGAGTGGAGGGCAGGTCACCCACGTGTTACTCACCCGTTCGCCGCTCGTGTACCCCGAAGGGCCTTACCGCTCGACTTGCATGTGTTAAGCACGCCGCCAGCGTTCGTCCTGAGCCAGGATCAAACTCTCCAACAAAAAACGTTAGAGACAACCAAGTCCCTGACAAAAACTAGCTACTCAAAGAAACCCCAACAAAATTGGGGCCAGAACACACAAAACGTCAGCACACTGTTGAGTTCTCAAAGGACGACCACACGCGTTTCTGCCCGCCGAATTCTCGGCGGTGTCCGTCGCGGTGATTCCCACTTTACCGGAACCGTTTCGGGGGCGTTTCCGAGGGGGTGACCCCTCGGCGCGGCCCGCCCGAAGGAGGCGACCGGTGAAACGTTCCGACTCCGCCCGAGGGCTCGTGGAGCGCTTCGTCTTCGACTGTACCGGACCCGGAGGAGTAGTCCTCATCGCTGGTCCGCTCTTCCGGCCGGCCGCTGTTCGCGTCCGTTCCCCGGGAGCGATGAGAACACTACGCCCCCCTGAAACCACCCGTTCACGGGGGGTGGGTCAGTCGGAAACCTGCACGTCAGGGGCCGTACGGGCCCGAATGAGCAGGGTGAGGAGCGGGAGCACCGCGACGGCCAGGACGAGGCCGCCCGCGGTCTGGTCCGCGACACGGTCGACGAACGGCAGGCCGAGCTGCCGCCAGTACTCGGCGCCGGCGACGCGCGACGAGGTGGCCACGGTCACCGCGAGCCCGAGCTGCGTCAGGGCCGCGACGAGCACCATCGCCACCCGGATCCGCGGCGGACGTGCCCGGTCCGTCGCGACCCGGGCGAACAGGCAACCGACCGCGAGGGCCGTCACCGTCATCGTCAGGTGCCCCACGTGCCCGGGCACCAGCACGTCGAACAGCCCGCTCCCGTCGAGCAGCCAACCGACGGCGACGAACGCGGCGGTCGCGACCACGGGCGTCGTCAGGAACCGGCCGATGCGGGAGCGACCGAGGGCGGGGACCCACTCCCCCGGCCCGGGCGGTCCACCGTCGACGGCGGGTCGGACGACGGCGAGCAGCGCCGCCGGCCGGCCGAGCACCCACGCCGGAGCGACGACGACCATCACCAGGACCTGCTGGAGCATGTGCACGCTGAACTGGGCCGGGGCGTAGGCCCCGATGCCGCTCGAGGAGGCGACGAGCAGGACCGCGCACCCCACGAGCCAGGAGGCCGTCCGGCCCCGGGGCCAGTCGACGGGCCGACGACGCAGGGTCCGCACCCCGACCAGGTAGGCGAGCGCCGCGACCACCGCCGTCGTCCCCAGGAGGAGGTCGGGCCGGGCGTCCGTCACGAGGCCCGCGAGGTCGAGCGGGCGGTCCAGCGAGTAGCCGAGCAACGCCTCGACCCGGGTCGGCAGCGACGTCGGCACCTCGGGCGGGGGCGTCCGGCCCAGGGCGACCGCGATCCCGACCGTCGCGAACATGATCAGGACCTCGACCCCACCCAGCCGCACCAGGGCGGCGCGGGACCCGGCGACCACCCCGGGCACGGTGCGGGTGCGATGGGCGGCGCCGAACACCCCCAGGACGACGAGGCCCGCGACCTTGCCGAGCAACAGCACCCCGTAGGTACTCGTCAGCAGGTCCGCGGGGTTCACGCGCAGCAGCGCGTTGACCGTGCCCGAGAGGGCCAGGGCCACCCAGCACCAGAAGGCCGTCGTCGAGAACCGGCGCAGGCCCGTCGGGAGCTCGCCGCCCCCGACGACCGCGTGCACGAGCACCGCGACCAACCCGCCGACCCACAGCGCCGCGGCCACCACGTGCACCGCCAGGCTGTTCATGGCGACGTCGTGCGCGGTGCCGGTCCCGGAGTGTCCGTCGAACGCCGCCGGCAACACGCCGAGCACGGCGAGCGCGAAGGCGCCGACGGCCGCGTGCCAGGACAACGCCAGTCGGCAGAGCACCGCGCAGCAGACGGCGACACCCGCCGTCAGGAACCAGATGCGGGCGGCCGGGAGGCCGCCGACCGACTCGCTGAGCGTGCTCCACGTCAGGACCACCGAGAGCGGGCGCGCGAAGGCGTCCGCGACGGCGAACACCCCGGTGACCAAGGCTCCCCCGGCCCACGCCGCCGCGCACCAGGACGCGGTGCGCACCGCCCGGTAGCCGTCCGCCGTGAGCCACCCGAGCCCCGGTGGGGGCACGAGGAACGCGGCGAGCAGCAGGGCCCCGACGGTGACGACGGCGGCGGACTCGGTGAGCGCCCGGACGACCGGGAGGCCGTAGGTGACGACGGGGCCGGGGTCCGGCAGCCCGAGGCGCGCGTAGGTCTCCGCCCCGGACAGCGCCGTGAGCGCCAGCGCGACCACCGCGGCGACGACCGCACCGGGCAGGACCTGCGCGAGCACCGTCGTGGTGGTCGACGGCCGCCGGGCGCCGGGGGCGGGCGGCCCCGTGGCGTCGGTCGGGCTCGGTCGGACCACGGGACCAGGGTAGGCGGCTCGTCGGGCTCGGGCTGCGATCCGGACCGCCCCGTCTACGCTGACGACGGGTCGGCCCCCGTAGCTCAGCTGGACAGAGCAAGGCCCTTCTAATGCCAAGGTCGCAGGTTCGAGTCCTGCCGGGGGCGCCGCAGGTCCTCCCACACGTCGGCCACGATGCGCTCGGCGTCGGAGCGTCGCGGCCGCCAGCCGAGGTCCGCGGTGATCCGGGTCGGGTCGGCGACGAGCCGGGCGGCTTCCGCGACGGCGGGGGCGTGCTCGACGGGGACCGACCGACCGGTCACACGCCCGACGACGTCCACCAGCTCCGCGACCGACGTGCCCCGGCCGGAGCCGACCGAATAGGCCCGCCAGGTACCGGGCTCGGCGGCGGCCGACGCCGCGACGACGGCGTCGGCCAGGTCGGCGACGTGCAGGTAGTCCCGGACGGCCGAGCCGTCGCCGTTGACCCGGAACGGGCGACCCGAGAGCAGGGCGGGGACGACGCGGGAGGCGTCGCGGTCGCCGGGCCCGGCGACGTTGAAGGCCCGGAGGGTCACGACGCCGGGTCCTCCCGCCGCGGCGAGGTCCCGCGCGACGAGGTCGGCGGCGAGCTTGCTCGCGGCGTACGGGCTGGTCGGGTCGAGCGGGGCGTCCGCGGCGATCGGCGCGTCGGACGCGGCGTGGACCGCGGCGGTGGACGTCAGCACGACCCGGGTCGCGGGCCCGCACGCGGCGAGCACGTTCCGCGTCCCGTCGAGGTTCGTGCGCCAGTAGCCCGCCGGGTCCTCGCGCGACTCGCGCACCCGGACCCGCGCGGCGAGATGACAGACGACGTCGGCCCCGGCGAGCGCCCGGCGGACGGCGTCGGGGTCGGTGACGTCGAGGGCCGTGCGGTCGAGCGCGGCGACCTCGCCACCCGTCGTCGGGAACGCGGCAACGACGTGGCGGCCGACGAAGCCGCCGGCCCCGGTGATCACGACGCGCACGAGGGCCCTCCCGACGATGTGGTCTTCCTGCCACCGGACGACGGCGACGACGCTTCCCTGTCAGCGTGGCGGGCGTGATCGCCTACGTCGCCAGCCCGTACGGGTTCGCCGAGTCCACCCGGGTCTTCTACACCGAGCGGCTGCTGCCCCTGGTGCGGCGCCACGTCGAGGTCATCGACCCGTGGGCGGTGGACCTGCCCACCGGTGACGACCACTGGCTCGCGCTCGGGGACATCCACCTGGCGTCGATCGCGGAGCGGGCCGACCTCGTGGTGGCCTGCCTCGACCAGGAGCCCCCGGACAACGGGACGGTCGTCGAGGTGGCGTGGGCCGCCGCGCACGGCAAGCCCGTGATCGCGTACCGCAACGACCTGCGCGAGGGCGGCGAGGAGGGGCTGCGCTACAACCTCATGATCGGCGCGGCCGTGCGGCGCAGCGGCGGGGTCGAGGTCGGCTCGCTCACCGAGCTCGAGACGGCGCTGCTCCGTTTCGGGGACACGTGAGACGGGCATCACCAAGATCGCGGTGACGCCGACGTCATCCGGGGATGACGCGGGACGTCCTTCCCTGCACAGGTCCGTCGCGGGAGGATGGTTCTCATGGGTGTGATGTCGTTCCGGGACTCGATGTTCCTGCTCGCCGAGTCCCGGGAGCACCCGACCCACGTGGGGTCGTTGCTGCTCTTCGACCGCCCCGAGGACGCCGGTCCGGACTTCCTCAGCGACCTGCACCGTCGGCTCGTGTCCGACCGCACCGTGGCGCCGTTGTTCGCGCGCCGGGCGGTCCGCACGGTCGGCACCCTCGGCCAGTGGGCGTGGGAACCCGAGGAGGACCTGGACCTCGAATACCATGTGCGGCTCTCGGCGCTGCCGCGCCCGGGCCGGATCCGCGAACTCCTCGAGCTGGTCTCCCGCCTGCACGGCACCCTGCTCGACCGCCACCGCCCGCTGTGGGAGTTCCACCTCATCGAGGGTGTGGAGGGCGACCGCTTCGCCGCCTACTTCAAGTTCCACCACGCGATGATGGACGGCGTCACCGGCGCCCGGCACCTGCAGAAGACGCTCTCCACCGACCCCGACGACCCCGAGACGCCGCCGTTCTGGCAGGTCGACCCGCGGTCGCGGAAGAAGCCGTCGACGGAGATCGCGACGCGGGAGACGGGCGTCCTGGAGCGCGTCGGCTCCGCGGTCACCGAGGGCGCACGGACCGTCGCCTCGGCCGTCGCCGAGACCGTGCGCACCGCCAACTCCGCCCTCGGAGTCGCACCCGCGCTGGCGAGCGCCTTCTACGACGGGCTCGCCCACCGCGACACGGCGCTCCCCTTCGAGGCGCCGCACAGCATGCTCAACGTGCCGATCACGGGTGCCCGGCGCTTCGCCGCCGAGTCCTGGCCGATCAAGCGCATCCAGCGGGTGCGGGAGCGCACCGGGTCGACGGTCAACGACATCGTCCTCGCCATGTGCTCCGGCGCGCTGCGCCGCTACATGCTCGAGCTCGACGAGCTGCCCGACCGCTCCCTCGTCGCCGCCCTCCCGGTGTCGCTCGGCACCACCGGCTCGGGCAACCAGCTCGGCGCCATCCTCGTGACCCTCGCGACCGACGAGTCCGACCCCGCGATCCGGCTCGAGCGCATCAAGGCCTCGACGAAGGCGGCCAAGGGCAACCTCGACCAGCGCGACCCGATGGCCGTCGCCGCGCTGTCGCTGGCCGTCGCCGCGCCGCTCCCGCTCGGGACCGTGCCGGGCCTTTCGTCGGTGATCAACCCCGGCTTCAACCTGATCATCTCGAACGTCCCGGGCCCCAAGGACCCGCTGTACTGGTACGGCGCGAAGCTCTCCGGCCTCTACCCGGTGTCCATCCCGCTCGACGGCCAGGCACTCAACATGACGGTGTTCTCCTACGCCGACAACATGGAGTTCGGCCTCACCGGCGACCGGCGTGCGGTGCCGCGGCTGCAGAAGCTGCTGGGCTACCTCGAGGAGTCGCTGGTCGAGCTGGAGGACGTCGCCGACGCGGCCGACGGGTAGGAGGAGGCGCGCAGCTCGCCGACCACGTCGGCGAGCTCGTCGTGCACCTGCTCCACCAGGTCCCGACGACGGGTGTGGCCGGGCGCCGAGGCGCCCGGCTCGAGAGTCTCGGTGACCGTCACGTGGTCGGCGGCGTCCGCCAGCGCGTCCACGGAGCCGTCGAGCAGCCCGACGCCCTGCATCCCGAGCAGGGCCGCCCCGTACGCCGAGCCCTGGTGGCCGTCGGTGAACCCGACCGGCACGCCGAGCACGTCGGCGAGCAGCTGCCGCCAGAACGCGCTGCGGGCGAACCCGCCGGTCGCGCGGACCTCCTCGACGGCCATGTCCGCGTCGCGCAGTGAGTCCAGGACGAGACGCAGCTGCAGGCAGACCCCTTCGAGGAGGGCCCGCGTGAGGTGCCCGCGGCTGTGGGAGCGCTGCAGGTTGAGGAACGTCCCGCCGAGGCCGCCGTCCCAGCGCGGGGCACGCTCGGCGAGCAGGTGCGGGATCGCGAGCAGTCCCTCCGCGCCGGGCGGGGTGGCCGCCGCCTCGGTGAGCAGCGTGTCGGTGTCGGCGCCGAACGTCTCCGACGCCCAGTCGAGCACGACGCCCCCGTTGGTCACCGCACCCCCGACCACCCAGCGGTCGCGCGTGAGCTCGTAGCAGAACAGCCGGCCCCGCGGGTCGATCCCGGGCCGGTCCACGGCCAGCCGCAGCGCGCCGCTGGTCCCGATCGAGCACGCCAGCACGCCGGGGCGGACGGCGCCGAGACCGAGGTTGGCCAGCGGTCCGTCGCCCGCCCCGGCCACGAGCGGCGTTCCCGACGGCAGGTCCCACTCCCGCGCCGCGGCCGCCCCCAGCTCCCCGACGACGGCGGCGGTGTCGACGATCGGGTCCAGCCGGTCGGCGGTGAGCCCCGCGAGCTCGAGGGCCTCGTCGTCCCAGCACCGCCGCGCGAGGTCCATCAGCCCCGTGCCCGAGGCGCACGAGGCGTCGGCCGCGCGCTCGCCGCCGGCCCGACCGAGGACGAACTCCTTGACCCCGCCCCACCGGGCGGGCGCGGCGTGCAGGCTCGGCCGCTCGCGGCGCAGCCAGGCGAGCTTCACCAGCGGGCTCATCGAGTGGATCGGGGTCCCGGTGCGCCGGGGCAGGGCGAGGGCGTCGTCGCGGCGGCGCAGCTCGGCGGCGACACCGACGGCGCGGGCGTCGGCCCACGTGAGCAGCGGACCGACCGGGTCCCCGCCGTCGTCGACCCCCAGCAGCCCGTGCATCGCCGCGGAGAAGGCGACCACCGCGGGCCGGGTCCCGCCGGCCGCGTCGCGCACCGCGTCGCCGACCGCCTCCCAGATCGTCTCCGGGTCCTGCACCGCCGCGCCCGGCTCCGGCTCCGCGAGCGGGTAGCCGCGGTCGCCCTCCCCGAGCACCGCACCCGTCGTCGTGAAGAGGACCGCCTTGGTGGAGGTGGTGCCGACGTCGACCGCGAGCACCGACGCCTCAGACATGACCGGCATCCTCGCGGACGGGCCCCCGCTGTTCCGCCCCGGCCTGCGGGGTGCCGGACCCGTGCCTAGGCTCGCCCCCGGAGGCGTCAGGGTTCCTGGTGGGCCCCGCGGTCTTCAACACCGACGTGGCCGGGTATCTCGGCCAGGCGGGTTCGATTCCCGTCCGCCTCCGCCACACGTTCTCCCAGGTCCCAGCGTCGGGCCCCGGGTCCACCACAGCACGGGAGGTCCACCCCATGGGCGTCCGTACCTGGCTCGGCGAATGGCCGATGTTCCGCCAGGCGACCGGTCCTGACCCGCTCGCGCGCGGTGCTGCGGTGCAGAGCCCGCGCACGAAGGCGCTCGCGCCCCGGACCGACACCGCCGACGAGGTCGTGAAGTCGGTCTGCCCCTTCTGCGCGGTGGGGTGCGGGCAGAACGTCTACGTGCGCGACGGGCGCGTCACCCAGATCGAGGGTGACCCCGACTCGCCGGTCTCCCGGGGCCGGCTGTGCCCCAAGGGCTCGGCGTCGACGTCGCTGGTGACGAGCCCCAGCCGCGTGACGACGGTGCGCTACCGGCGGCCGTACGGCACCGAGTGGGAGGACCTCGACCTCGACACCGCGGTGGACATGATCGCCGACCGGGTGATCGACGCGCGCCGACGCGGGTGGCAGGACACCGACGACGAGGGCCGCGTCCTGCGGCGCACGCTGGGCTTCTCGAGCCTCGGCGGCGCGACGCTGGACAACGAGGAGAACTACCTCATCAAGAAGCTGTTCATGGCGCTCGGCGCGATCCAGGTGGAGAACCAGGCGCGCATTTGACACAGCGCCACCGTCCCCGGTCTGGGGACCAGCTTCGGCCGCGGCGGGGCCTCGAACTTCCAGCAGGACCTGATCCACTCGGACTGCATCGTCATCGAGGGATCGAACATGGCGGAGGCCCACCCCGTGGGCTTCCAGTGGGTGATGGAGGCGAAGCGCCGCGGCGCCACGATCATCCACGTCGACCCGCGGTTCACCCGCACGTCGGCGGTGGCCGACCTGCACGTGCCGTTCCGTGCGGGCGCCGACATCGCCTTCCTGGGCGGGCTCATCAGCTACGTGCTGGAGAACGAGCTCGACTTCCGGGAGTACGTGCAGGCGTACACGAACGCGGCCGACCTGGTCGGTGAGGAGTTCACCGACACCGAGGACGCGGCCGGGATCTTCTCGGGCTACAACCCGGAGACCGGCCGCTACGACCCCGTCTCCTGGTCGCTCGAGGGCGAGGGCTACAGCGCGCCGGCCGCCGGGCAGCGCGACCACTGGGAGTCCCAGCTGCGCGAGCACCACGCCGCGATGTCCTCGGACACCGCGGGCGGGGCGGGCGACGCGGCGCACGCGACGGGAGCCCCGGAGCGCGACGAGAGCCTGCGCCACCCCCGGTGCGTCTACCAGGTCCTGCGTCGCCACTACGCGCGGTACACGCCGGAGGCCGTCTCGCAGGTCTGCGGGATGAGCGTCGATCAGTTCCTGACGGTCGCCCGCTCGATCACGGCGAACTCGGGGCGTGAGCGCACGACGGCGTGGGTGTACTCGGTGGGCTGGACCCACCACAGCGTCGGAGCGCAGTACATCCGCGGCGCGGCGATCCTGCAGACGCTGCTGGGCAACATGGGCCGCCCGGGCGGCGGCATCCTCGCGCTGCGCGGGCACGCCTCCATCCAGGGGTCGACCGACATCCCGACGCTCTACGACCTGCTGCCGGGCTACATCCCCATGCCCAACGCGCACCTGCACGAGGACCTGCAGAGCTTCCTCGACGCGGACGCGGCGAAGACCGGGTTCTGGGGCAACATGGACACCTACCTGGTGTCCCTGCTCAAGGCGTGGTGGGGCGACGCGGCGACCGCGGAGAACGACTACGCCTTCCACTACCTGCCGAAGCTGACCGGTGACCACGGCACGTACGGCATCGTGCGCGACCAGATCGACCGGAAGACCTACGGGTACTTCGTCGTCGGCGAGAACCCGGCGATCGGGCACGCCAACGGCAAGATGCAGCGCCTCGGGCTCGCGAACCTGGAATGGCTCGTCGTCCGGGACATGCAGATGATCGAGACGGCCACGTTCTGGAAGGACGGGCCGGAGATCGAGACCGGGGAACTGCGGACCGAGGACATCGGCACCGAGGTCTTCTTCCTGCCCTGCGCGAACCACACCGAGAAGGCCGGCACCTTCACCAACACCCAGCGGCTGCTGCAGTGGCGCCGCGAGGCGGTGCACCCGCCGGGCGACGCCCGCTCGGAGCTGCACTTCTACTTCCACCTCGGGAAGCGGATCCGGGAGAAGCTCGCGGCGTCGACCGACGAGCGCGACCGTCCGCTGCTGGACCTGACGTGGGACTACCCGACGTTCGGGATGCACTCCGAGCCCGACCCGGAGTCGGTCCTCGCCGAGATCAACGGCTATGACGCCGACGGCAAGCCGCTCTCCAGCTACACGCAGCTGAAGGCGGACGGCTCCACGACGGCGGGGTGCTGGATCTACACCGGCGTCTACGCCGACGGTGTCAACCAGGCCGACCGGCGCAGGCCCGGCTCGGAGCAGGACTGGGTGGCCGCCGACTGGGGCTGGGCGTGGCCCGCCAACCGCCGCACGCTCTACAACCGCGCCTCGGCCGACCCCGAGGGCCGGCCGTGGAGCGAGCGCAAGGCCTACGTCTGGTGGGACGAGGAGAACGAGCGCTGGACCGGCCACGACGTCCCCGACTTCGAGGCCACGAAGCCGCCGTCGTTCAAGCCGGAGGAGGGGGCGACCCGCCAGGACGCCCTCGCGGGCACCGACGCGTTCATCATGCAGGCCGACGGGAAGGCGTGGCTCTACGCGCCGGCCGGCCTGGCCGACGGTCCGATGCCCACGCACTACGAGCCCGTGGAGTCGCCGGTGGCGAACCTGCTGCACGAGCAGCAGGACAACCCGGCCCTCGAGCGGATCGACCGGGCGTGGAACCGCATCAACCCGTCGCAGAGCGAGGTCTTCCCGTACGTCTTCCTCACCTACCGGCTCACCGAGCACCACACCGCGGGCGGGATGAGCCGCACGCTGCCCTACCTCTCGGAGCTCCAGCCGGAGTTCTTCTGCGAGATCTCCCCGGCGCTGGCCGCCGAGCGGGGCCTCGAGCACATGGGGTGGGCGACGCTGGTCTCGGCGCGCACCGCGATCGAGGCGCGGGTGATGGTGACCGAGCGCATGAAACCGCTGCGGATCGGGGACCGTGAGGTGCACCAGATCGGGCTTCCCTACCACTGGGGCTCGAACGGAATCTCGACCGGCGACCCGGCGAACGACCTGCTGGGCGTCGTGATGGACCCCAACGTCCACATCCAGGAGTCGAAGGTCGCGACCTGCGACATCCAGCCCGGGCGTCGACCACGCGGCCCCGAGCTCCTGGAGTACGTCGCCGACTACCGCCGCCGCGCGGGGGTCGAGCCGGGAGGGATCGAATGACGAACGTGTTCGACGCGTTCTCCGGGACGGCGAACTCGCTGTACGGGGAGCTCCCCGACCCGGCGGCCGACGCGGGCTTCGACCCGTCGCACCCGAAGCGGGTCGGGTTCTTCACCGACACGTCGGTCTGCATCGGCTGCAAGGCCTGCGAGGTCGCGTGCAAGGAGTGGAACCTCGTTCCCGACGACGGGACCGACGCCTCCGATCTCTACCGCCTCACCGGGATGTCGTACGACAACACCGGTGACCTCGGCGCCTCCACCTGGCGGCACGTGGCGTTCATCGAGGACGTCCGGCCGCACGGCTCGGCGACGACGGAGCACGGCGGCGGCACTCCCCCGGCGGAGCCGACGACGGGCCACATCCCGTCCGGCCTGCCCGCACTCGGCGGCGGGGCGCTGCCCAAGGCCCCGCGCGACGCGGCGACCCCACCGCCCGGGGGCGGCACCGTCGACCTGCTGACCCTGCTCCCCGACGCCGGGGCCCACGGCCAGCAGACCCCCGACGACGAGCGCGACGTCCGGTGGCTCATGGCCTCCGACGTCTGCAAGCACTGCACCCACGCCGGATGCCTGGACAACTGCCCGACCGGGGCGCTATTCCGCACGGAGTTCGGCACGGTCGTCGTCCAGGACGACATCTGCAACGGGTGCGGGTACTGCGTGCCGTCGTGCCCCTACGGCGTCATCGACGTCCGCGGGTCCGACGGCGGCGCGCACAAGTGCACGCTCTGCTACGACCGGCTCGGCAGCGGGCTGGAGCCGGCGTGCGCGAAGGCGTGCCCGACGAAGTCCATCCAGTTCGGCGACCTCGACGAGCTGCAGGCCGCCGCGGACGCCCGGCTCGCCGAGCTGCACGACCGCGGGGTCAACGAGGCCCGGCTCTACGGCCGCGACGAGAACGACGGGGTCGGCGGCGACGGGGCCTTCTTCCTCCTGCTCGACGAACCGGAGGTCTACGGGCTCCCGCCGGACCCGATCGTCACCACCCGCGACCTGCCCGAGATGTGGCGGAACGCGGCGCTGACCGCGGTCGGGCTCGGGGTCGCGGCCGTGGCGGCGTTCTGGAAGGGCGGCCGGCGATGACCGGGGATCTGAACCCGACCGACATGCCGGAACGGCTGCGGATCGACCACGACGCGGTGAAGCCGCGCCGCGACGGGTCCCGCGGACGACGCGGCGGCCGGGGCGAGCAGCTGCAGGTGCCCGAGGCGGAGTTCCGCAGCTACTACGGTCGGCCGATCATCAAGGCGCCGGTGTGGAAGAACCCGGACGTCCCGCTGTACCTGTTCCTCGGCGGCCTCGCGGGCTCGTCGTCGGTGCTGGCGGCGATGGCGAACGGCACCGACCGGCCGACGCTGCGGCGCGCCGGCCGGTACGTGGCGATGGGCGGGGCCATGGGCGGCACCGTCTTCCTCATCCACGACCTCCACCGGCCGACCCGGTTCCTGCACATGCTGCGGGTGTTCAAGCCGACGTCGCCGCTGTCGGTCGGCTCCTGGATCCTGTCGCCGTTCGCCGCGTTCGCGACGGCGGCGGCGGGTGCGGAGTTCCTCGCGCCGTACCTGCGCGGCAAGCGCGGCGCGACGGCGCTGAAGGTCGCCGGGGATGCGGCCGGCGTCGGCGCGGCCGTCGTCGGGCCGGCGCTGGCGACCTACACCGCGGTGCTCATCTCGAACACGGCCGTGCCCACCTGGCACGAGGCGCACCGCCACCTGCCGGTGCTGTTCGCCGGCAGTGCGGCGGCCGCGGGCGGCGGCTTCGGGCTGGTGGCCGCGTCGGTCCGCGACAACGAGCCCGCCGCGCGGTTGGCGGTCGCGGGCGCGGTGGTCGAGCTGATCATCGAGGAGAAGATGACCCGTGACCTCGGGATGCTCGCGGACGTCTACGACAAGGGACGCGCGAAGACGCTGATGACGGCGTCGAAGGCGTGCCTCGCCGTCGGGGCCGTCGGAGCCGTCGTCGGGCGGAGGAAGCGGTGGGCCGCGGCCCTCTCCGGGCTCGCGCTCATGGCGGGCTCGGCGCTCACCCGCTTCGGCGTGTTCGACGCCGGGATCGCCTCGGCGAACGACCCGGCGCACATCGTCGTGCCGCAGCGCGAGCGCATCCGTCGTCGGGAGGAGGCCGTGCAGGCCGGCACCACTCCGCCCGACCGGCACTACGTGCCCGCGGCAGGGAACTGACTCCACGCGCATCGAACGGGCCGCCCGTCACGGCAGATCGTGACGGACGGCCCGTTCGTGCGTTCCGGGAAGGACACGGGACCGACCTGCGGGCGACACGCCGGCCGCGCAGACTCGACCGCCGTGACCACCACCCCGACGACCCCCCGCACCTGGGTGCCGGTCGCGGGCGTCGTGCTGCTCGGCGTCGTACTGCTGATCTGGGCGAAGTGGCAGCCGTACTGGGTGAAGGTCCCGTCGGTGGCGGGGTCCGGGTCGCTCGGGAGGTCGATCCTGCCCGCGACGGGGGTGTCGCTGCAGTCGGGTCTGGAGTTCGCGGGCACCTACTTCCTGGCGATCTGGCCGGCCCTCGTGACCGGGCTCGTCCTCGCGGCGGCGATCCGCACGGTGCTGCCGGCGGACTGGACGGCACGGGCGGTCGGGCGGCGCGGGTCGGTCGTCGGCAGCGCGCTCGCGGTGCCCGGGATGATGTGCAGCTGCTGCTCGGCGCCGGTGGCCGTCGGCCTGCGGCAGCGCGCCGCCGACGTGCGCGCGGCCCTGGCGTTCTGGCTCGCGAGCCCTGCCCTCAACGACGGGCGGCCGCTGCCGGTCCGGTTCCTCGCCGCGCTGGGCGGGCTGTCGCTGCGGCTGCTGCCCGAGTACCTGGTGCTGGTGGTGGTCCTCGGCGCGCTGCGCGGCGTGCTGTTCCCGCTCGGCGCGGGGCTCGCGGGGACGCACGGCGCGGTGGTGGTCGCGATCGTGGTGCTGCTCGCCGTGGCGGGGACCCTGCTGCCCATCCCGACCGGCGCCGAGATCGCGGCCGTCGCGGCCCTCCTCGCGGCCGGCGTGTCACCGGTGATCGCGGCGGCCCTGCTGGTGACCCTGCCCGCCGTCAGCCTCCCGTCGTTGCTCATGGTCCGGCGGGTGTTCCCGGGGCGGGTGCTGGCGACGGTGACGGTCGGGAGGGTGCTGATCGGGGTGGTGTGCTCGCTCGTCGTGGCGATGGGTGGATCCTGGACGGCATGACGACCGACCCCCGGCGACGGATCCCGCGCACCGACGCCGTCCTCGCCGACCCCCGCGTCGCGGCCGCCGTGGCCGTCGTCGGGAAGGCGCGGGTGAAGGACGTCGTGCTCGCGGTGCAGCAACGGGCCCGGGACGGGGAGATCGGGCCGGACGCGGTGGTCGACGCGGTCGTCACGGGCCTGCCCCGGAGCGCGGCGAGCCTGCGGCCGGTGCTGAACGCGACCGGGGTCGTCCTGCACACGAACCTCGGGCGGGCGCCGCTGTCGGGCGCGGCCCGGGACGCGCTGGTGACCGCGGCGGGGACGACCGACGTCGAGCTCGACCTCGTGACGGGCGGGCGCGGGAAGCGCGGGGCGGGGGCGATGGGAGCGCTCGCGGACGCCGTGCCCGACGCCGGCGGGGTCCACGTGGTGAACAACGGCGCGGCCGCGCTGATCCTTGCGGCGACGGCGCTCGCGGGGGGAGACGCAGCGGAGCGGAGCTCGACCGGTGGGGCTCGTCGGGAGATCGTGATCGCCCGCGGCGAGATGGTCGAGATCGGCGACGGGTTCCGGCTGCCGGAGCTCCTGGAGTCGACGGGCGCGCGGCTGCGGGAGGTCGGGACGACCAACCGGGTGCGGGTCGACGACTACGCGGCCGCGATCGGGCCGGCGACCGGGATGATCCTCAAGGTCCACCCCTCGAACTTCGTGGTGCAGGGCTTCACCTCGAGCGTGCCGGCCGGGGAGCTGACCGGGCTGGGGGTGCCGGTCGTCGCCGACATCGGGTCGGGCCTGCTCGCACCGCACCCGCTGCTGCCCGACGAGCCGGACGCCGCCACCGAGCTGCGGGCCGGGGTCCCGTTGGTGACGGCGAGCGGGGACAAGCTGCTCGGCGGCCCGCAGGCGGGGCTGCTGCTCGGGGACGCGGAGCTGGTGCACCGCCTGCGCCGCCACCCGCTGGCCCGCGCGCTGCGGGTCGACAAGCTGACGCTCGCGGCGCTGGAGGCCACGCTGCGCGGCCCCGTGCCGCCGGTGCGGGCGATGCTCGAGGCCGACCGTGACGCGCTGCGGGCGCGGGCCCGGACGGTCGCCGCGGCGGTCGGCGGGGAGGCCGTGGACTGCGCCGCCCAGGTCGGAGGAGGGGGCGCACCCGGTGTCGACCTGCCCAGCGCCGCCGTGGCGCTCCCGGCGGGCTATGCCGAGGCGCTGCGGGCGGGGGACGATCCCGTCGTCGGGCGCGTCGAGCAGGGCCGGTGCCTGCTCGACCTCCGCTCGGTGCTGCCCGTCGACGACGACCGGCTGGTCGCGGCGGTCCGGGCGGTGACGGTGCGGTTCTCCTCGCACCCAGTGCCAGCAGTGACGCATTGCTTGCACCCGGAGGGTGCGTCGTCGTGAAGGTGCTCGCGACCGCCGGTCACGTGGACCACGGGAAGTCGACGCTGATCCGCGCACTGACCGGCATGGAGCCCGACCGCTGGGCCGAGGAACGGCGCCGCGGGATGACGATCGACCTCGGCTTCGCGTGGACCGAGGTGGGCGGACACACGCTGGCCTTCGTCGACGTCCCGGGCCACGAGCGGTTCGTGACGCAGATGCTGGCCGGGGTCGGGCCGGTGCCGGCGACGATGTTCGTGGTCGCGGCGGACGCCGGGTGGATGCCGCAGTCGGGCGAGCACCTCGACGCGCTGCACGCCCTGGGTGTGTCCGACGGCGTCCTCGTGGTGACGCGCTCGGACCTCATGGAGCCCGAGCTCGCCCGCGACGAGGCGCTGGAGCACCTCGCGGAGTCCTCCCTCGGGCGGCTGCCCGCGGTGTGCGTGTCCGGCACGACCGGCGCGGGCCTCGACGACCTGCGCGCCGAGCTCGACGCGCTCGCCGGCCGGCTCCCCGACCCGGACCCCGACGCCGACGTCCGCCTCTGGGTCGACCGGGCCTTCACCATCCGCGGCGCGGGCACCGTCGTCACCGGGACCCTCGGGGCCGGCCGGATCGCCGTCGGCGACGAGCTGGAGCTGGGCGGCCGGGCGGTGTCCGTGCGCGGGCTGCAGTCGCTCGGGGCGCCGGTGGAGTCGGCGGCCGCGGTGGCGCGGGTGGCGGTGAACCTGCGGGGCGTGCCGCTCGAGGAGGTCTCGCGCGGCGACGCGCTGCTGACACCGGGACGGTGGCTCGGGGCGGGCGTGATCGACGTCCGGGTGCACCCGCCGCGCGGGGCGGACGCCGTCGGGAAGCTGCCGTCGCAGGTGATGGTCCACGTGGGCTCCGCGGCCGTGGCCGCGCGGGTGCGCCCGCTGTCCCGCGACGACGCTCCGGACACCTCGGACTCCTCGCGGACCGTGCGCCTCACGCTGCGCGAGCCGCTCCCCCTGCGCCCCGGCGACCGCGCGCTGGTCCGCGACCCGGGCGCCCACGCGGTGCTGGGCGGGCTCACGGTGCTCGACGTCCGGCCCCCGGAGCTGCGCCGGCGCGGTGCGGCGCGGGCCCGGGCCGGCGAGCTCGCGACGAGCGACGGCACCCCGGACACCGCGGTCGAGCTGTCCCGACGACGGGTGCTCCGCGCGGCCGACCTCGCGGGGCTGGGCCTCGCCGACCCGCCGTCGGGAACGCCGTCCGCCGCGGGGTGGTACGTCGATCCCGCGCACCTGGCCACGCTGGCGGACCGGCTCGTGGAGCTCGTGGCCGCCCATGCGGCGGCCGACCCGCTGGAGCCGGGCCTGCCGACGAAGGCCGCGCAGCGGGGGCTCGACCTGCCCGACCCGCGGCTGGTCACCCTGGTGCTCGCCCGGTGCCCCGACCTGGTCGAGGAGGGCGGGCGCATCCTGCGACCCGGGGACGGCGGCCTGCCGGCGGCGGTCCGGGAGGCGGTGGCGACCGTGGTCGCCGACCTGGCCGACGCGCCGTTCCTCGCCCCGGAGGCACACCGGCTGAGCGAGCTCGGGCTCGGCGGACGGCAGCTCGGCGCCGTGGTGAAGGCGGGCGAGCTGCTGCGGGTCGCCGACGGCATCTACCTGCGGCCCGACGCCCCCGACCGCGCCGTCGCGGTGCTCGCGACCCTGGACCAGCCGTTCACGGTGTCCGCCGCGCGGCAGGCCCTGGGCACGACCCGGCGCGTGGCCGTGCCCCTGCTCGAACTGCTCGCCCGCACCGGGCGGACCCGCCACGAGGGCGAGGGCCACACGGTGCGGTGAGCCTCAGCTGCCGCCGCCCTCCGACAGCTCCTGGCGCAGCGTCGCCAGCGTGCGCGTGAGCAGCCGCGAGACGTGCATCTGCGAGACACCGACGCGCTCGGCGATCTGCGTCTGCGTCATCCCGCCGAAGAAGCGGAGCATGACGATGGTGCGCTCGCGTTCGGGCAGCCGCCGCAGGGCGGGCTGCACGGTCTCCCGGTGCTCGACCTGGGTCAGCTCGTCGTCGTCGGTCCCGAGGACGTCGGCCAACCGGCCCGACGACGGGTCGTCGACGAGCATGTCGTCGAGCGAGCTGGAGCGGTACGCGTTGGCCGCCTCGAGCGCCTCGAGGATCTCCTCGCGCGGCTTGGAGAGCCGCTCGGCGAGCTCGCCCGCCGTCGGGGCGCGGCCGAGCTCCTGGGAGAGCGCGGGCATCGCGGAGCCGATCGCCAGCCGCAGGTCCTTCAACCGCCGCGGGACGCGGGTGGACCACGCCTTGTCGCGGAAGTAGCGACGGACCTCGCCGGTGATGGTGGGCACCGCGTAGGAGAGGAAGTCCGACCCGCGCTCCGGGGAGAACCGGTCGACCGCGTGGATCAGGCCGACCGTCGCGACCTGCTCGAGGTCCTCCTGCGGCTCGCCGCGCTGGGCGAACCGGCGCGCGATGTGCCGGGCGAGGGGGAGGTAGCCCTGGACCAGTCGGGCGCGCAGCGCCTCACGACGCTTGTCACCGACCGGGAGCCCGGCGTGCTCCGCGAGCAGGGGGGCGAGATGGGAATAGGAGTCGTCCCGCTTCTCCTGCTCGGCGGGGACGCTCACGTCGTGGTCCGGTCCTTCAGCAACCGGATGCCGATCCACGCCGGGTCGCCGTCGAGCACCTCGGCGACATCGGTGAGCGTGTCGAGCACCCGCCAGCCGAACGTGTCCTGCCGCAGCGAGGTCGGCCGGTCGACCGGCACCCGGGCGACGACCGCGACCTGCCCGTCGATGACCGTGAAGCCGCACCGCAGCTGGCCACCGTCGCTGGCGAGCGGCACCAGGGCCGAGCAGGCCTCGTCGACCGCCATGCGCAGGTCGGACACCGCGTCGAGGTCGAAGTCGGCCCGGGCCGCGAGGTCCGCCGCGACGGCGCGGACCGACGGGATCAGGGCCGGGTCGGCGTGCACGCGCACCTCGACCGGGCTCGGGACCTCCGCGAGGCTCGTCGCGCCGGGCAGGCCGTCGACCTCGGTCGCCACGCCCGCGGCGGGAACCTCGGGAACGCGCTGCTGCGGATCGGGCATCTGCACGACTGCTGGTCTCCGTTCGCGGTCGGGGGACGTCGGTCGACGTCCCGGGGGAACTGGCGACGGGGCCGCCCCGCCGCGTCACCGTATCGGCGCACACGCCGTCGGTCACCACCGGTTCCCGCCGTGTGTCGGGGGCGGGGGCCGCTGGTGACCCCGGACGTGACGCCGTTTCCGGTCAGGCTGCGAGGGCGTCCTCGACGGTCGTGTGGATCTCGAAGAGGTCCGTCAGCCCGGTGGCCTGCAGCGGACGGCTCACGGGGCGGCTGTCGGCCACCAGCCGGAGCGCGACGCCGCGGTTGCGCGACTCGTCGAGCGCCTCGACCAGCAGCGCCAGGCCGCTGGAGCCCAGGAACTCGACCGCGAGCATGTCGAGCACGAGCACCGACAGCCCTGCCGCCAGTTCCTCGGTCACCTTGGCCCGTAGCGCCGGCGTGGTGAGCATGTCGATCTCGCCGGTCAGGCGGATGACCGACGTCTCGCCCGAGCGCTGGACGTCGACGCCCATCGGCTCCTCGGTGGAGAAGTCCTCCTCGGTGGCCACGGCCTCCCGCCCCCCGTTCCCTGCGCTGTCAGTCATGCACCGACTCCTCGAACTGCTGTCCGTTCACGTCCCGGGCCGTCCGGGTAGATCACGGACGGTCAGGTGGCACGCACGATACTCACCGCCGCGGACACTACTCGCGACGCACGGTCGCCGGTCGATCGCAGGGTGCCGACCGGACGCAGGACACACCGACCCGCCGAACGCGTCCGACCGGGTGATGCGATCTGGTTTGTGATCAGTGGTGGACGGTTATACCGGCGACGATCCCGTCGCGCTGGTCACCCTCGACCGCCGACGCCTGTTCAGAAGGCCTGGAGGTTCCCGTGGCTGATGTGCGTCTGCTGCCCGGCCCGATCATCGACGAATGGGACTGGCAGCTGCACGGGTCGTGCCGGGGCATGGACTCGAGCTTCTTCTTCCACCCCGACGGCGAGCGTGGTCCCCGTCGGGAGCAGCGCGCCAGCCAGGCCAAGAAGGTCTGCATGAGCTGCCCGGTGCTGGAGCCGTGCCGCCGTCACGCCCTCGCGACCCGCGAGCCCTACGGCGTGTGGGGCGGTCTCACCGAGGACGAGCGCCGGTCCGCGCTCCGTCGTCCCCGGTCCGCCACCGCCGGCGGCGAGGTCGTGCTCGAGGGCTGAGCCCGACCACGGCGGGCGGTCACAGGTACTGCCCGCCGAACTGCCCGCCCTCGACGGGGCCGGCTCCGCCCGGCAGGGCGGCCCCCGCCCGGCCCGACCGCCCCTGGCGCATCTGCTCCAGCTGCCCGCGGGCCGCCATCTGCTGGGCCAGCACGGCGCTCTGGATGCCGTGGAAGAGCCCCTCGAGCCATCCCAGCAGCTGCGCCTGCGCGATCCGCAGTTCGGCCTGCGAGGGCACCTCGTCGGTGCCGAGCGGCAACGAGATGCGCGTGAGTTCGTCGCGCAGCTCCGGCGCCAGACCCTTGCCCAGCTCGGTGATCGACCGGGCGTGGATGTCGGCGAGCCGCGCCCGCCCCGCCTCGTCCAGCGGCGCCGAGCGGACCTCTTCGATGAGCTTGCCGACCATGCCCGCGACGCGCATTACCGCGCCCGGTGACTCGACCAGGTCGCCCGTCCCCGCGCCGTCGCCCGCCCCGCTGGCGGCCGCGGCGGCCAGCGCCGACGGGTTCGCGGAACGGTCCTCGGCGCCCTCGGCACCCTCGCCGGCGTCCGTACTCATGGCGTCCATCATGGCCCGTCCCCGAAGGTGCCGCGCTCCGGAGGAGCGACGCGATCGTGCCCGGTGACGGCGCTTGCCCCGGGCTGTGCCGGGGTATCACGGCCGCGAGGTGAATCGTGCAGCAGCTCGCGTGGGAGACGCGCCCCGCCCCGTCGTCGGGCGAGGCGGTCGTGGTGACGGTCCGGGGGGATCTCGACCGCGCCGACCGTGAGTCCTTCGTCGCGAGGCTCACCGACCTGCTGCTCTCCCACCACGGGGTGGTCCTCGAGGCGGCCGAGCTGCGGCCGGGGCACGCCGCCGTGGTGCACGCCTTCACCGAGGCGCTCGACCGGACCGGCGGCTGGCCCGCGGCCTGCCTCGCGATCGTCGCCCCCGACCCGGCGCTCGCCGCGCTGCTCACCGGGTCCGGCGTCGCGCGGCGCGTGCCGGTCTTCGACGACCTCGGGCAGGCCCTCGCCCACCTCGGGGACCGGCCGGCCCTGCTGCGGATGTGGTGGCGCTTCACGGTCGACCCGCACGCCCCGGGCCGCGCCCGGGCCCACGTCCGGGCGACCTGCGCCCGGTGGCACGTGTCCGACACCGTGCGCGAGGCCGCGGAGATCGTGGTGACCGAGCTCGTGACGAACTCCGTCGAGCACGCCACGAGCGCCTCGGTGGTGGAGATGGAGGGGCTCGGCCCGACGCTGCGCGTGACCGTGCGGGACTACGGCGTCGGCTTCCGCATCCCCGAGGCCGACACCTGGACCGCGCCGCCCACCTCGTCGCCCCGCGGCCGCGGGTTGGCGATGGTCGCGGCGGTGTCGCGCGAGTGGGGCCTGCAGCGCCACCCCGACGGCACGACGATCTGGTCGGAGATGGACCCGGAGTCGGTCGGGGCCTGACCCCGAAGACCGACCCGGCCCGACCCGGACCGCCCGGCCCGGCCCGGCCCGGCCGTCAGTCGCGGTCGGTGACCAGCTCCAGCACCGCCGCCTCGACCTGCTCGCGCATCGCCAGGTCGCTCGGGTCGGCGTCGCGGATCGCGTCCAGGACGGTGCGGCCGGCCTCGAAGTGGCCGACGAGCACGGGGTCGACGTAGGAGCGCTTGCAGACGGCGGGGGTGTTGCCGAGCTGCGCGGCGACCGTCTTCATGGTGTGGGTGACCGCGGCCTTGCGCTTGCGTTCCGCGGTGGGCGGGGTGCCGTCCGCCCCCACCTGCGTCGCCAGGGCCACGGCGGCGACCACGCCGGCGTTCCACGTCCGCAGGTCCTTCGCGGTGAACTCGTCGCCGACGAGCTCGTGCACGGCGTCGTTGACGTCGTCGGCGGTCACGTCGTGCCAGATGCGCTTGCGCTGTCGGGTCGCCGACCAGGCGAGCAGGTCGTCCCCGCCGCCGCGGCGACGCTTGAGCGAGGTGACGAGGCGGTGGGTGGCGGGGTCGGCGATCGTCAGCGTCCGCGGCACGCCCGCCTTGGCGACGTAGCGGAACTGCACCGACCCGTCCTTCCGCGCGCTCGCGTGCTCGCGGCGCAGCGTGGCCAGCCCGAACGACGCCTCGGAGTACTTGTCGCCCTCGGCGTACTCCTCGCCGCCGACGCGGAAGACCCCGAGGTCGAGCAGCCAGACCGCCCCGGCCAGCACGCGTTCACGGCCGAGCCCGTCGCCCTCGAGGCGCTCCTGGAGCTGCTTGCGGACCCCGGGCATCTGCGCGCCGAGACGAGCGACCCGCTCGAACTTCTCGCGGGACTGCTGCTCGGTCCACTCCGCGTGGTAGCGGTACTGCCGGCGCCCGGCGGCGTCGGTGCCCACGGCCTGGATGTGCCCGTCGTCGCGCGGGGAGATCCACACGTCGCGCCACGCGGGCGGGATCACCAACGCGGTGATGCGGTCCAGCGTCGCCGGGTCGGTCATCGCCTCGCCCGAGGTGAGGTCGAAGTAGCTGAAGCCCTTCCCCCGGCGGCGGCGACCGAGTCCGGGCCCGTGGGGGTCGACCCTCGTCAGCGTCACCGATCCGGCGTACCCGCTGGTAAGGCGCCTGCAACCGGCGTTTCGAGGGACGGGTCGCGACCCACCCCTGCGCCGTGACAGCGTCTCACCACGACGACGGTACCGACGGCCCCTGCGGCCCCCTCCCGCCCGAGGCGGCCCACCTCGACGAGGCCGTGGCGCGCTTCCTCGGTGAGGGCGCCCGGCTGGGCGACGGGCAGCGGGACGCGATCCTCGCCGCGCTCACCACCGACACCCTCGCCGTCCTGCCGCCCGCGGCGGGCAAGACCGCGATCTACGCCATCGCCGGTGACCTGTTGGGCGGGCGCACCCTCGTCGTCTCGCCGACGCTCTCGCTGCACCGCGACCAGGTCGCCCACCTGACCGACGCCGGGGTGGCCGCGGGCGCCCTCAACTCCGAGGACGGCCGGGGCGCGCTCGGGGCCTTCGTCGCGGGCGAGCTGTCCGTCCTCGTGACCTCGCCGGAGCAGCTGGCGCGGCCCGACGTCCTGCGGGAGCTCAGGCGCGCGGCGCCGACCCTGCTCGCGGTGGACGAGGCGCACTGCGTCAGCGACTGGGGCCCGGACTTCCGGCCCGACTACCTCGCCCTCGGCCCGGCCGCGCGGGCCCTCGGCTCGCCCCGGATCCTCGCGCTCACCGCGACCGCGTCCGTCCCGGCCCGCGAGGAGATCCTCGACCTGCTCGGCGTGCCGGACGCCTGCGTCGTCGTCCGCGACGTCGACCGCCCGAACACCCACGTCGCCGTGCACCTGGTGCACGACGAGGAGGCGAAGTGGCGCCAGGTGGTCGACGCGGTGCTCGCGGCGTCCGGCCCCGGCATCGTCTACGTCACCACCCGCGGCCACACGTCGCTGCTCGCCGACCGGCTGAAGGACGCGGGCGTCGCGGCGGGCGCCTACCACGGCGGGCTGCGCAAGCGGGAGCGTCAGGCCGTGCAGGACGCGTTCATGGCCGACGACCTGTCGGTCGTCGTGGCCACGAGCGCCTTCGGCATGGGCATCGACAAGCCGGGCGTACGCTGGATCGTCCACGGCGACGTCCCCACCTCGATCGACGCCTACCACCAGGAGATCGGCCGGGCCGCGCGCGACGGCGGGACCGCGCACGCGGTGATGTTCCACCGCCCGCAGGACCTCGCCCGCCCGAAGCTCTTCGCCTCCGGGCGCGACGCCCGCGCGGCCGCCCTCGCCACGGTGGTGGAGGCGATCCGCCTGCACGACGACGGGGTGGCGCAGGCCGAGGTCGCCGACGCGGCCGGGCTGTCGAAGGCCGCGCTGTCGCGCGCGATCCCGGCGCTCGTCGTCGGCGGCAGCGTGGTCCAGGCCCCGGGCCGGCGGCTGCTCGCGGGGATCAACGACGCGCCCGCGATCGACGTGGCCCGGGCCGCCGCGGAGCTCGTGACGCGGAGCCGGGAGCGCCAGCGGTCGAAGGTCGAGCTGGTGCGCCGCTACGCCGAGGGGACGGGGTGCCGCCGACGCACCCTGCTCGAGGTCCTCGGGGAGGCGCGGGACGCGGCGTGCGGGAACTGCGACCACTGTGACGCCGGCGACGTCGGGGACCCCGGCGGGCGGTCCGGCGCGTCCCACGGAGAGCCGGCACCCGGCGAGGCCGTGACCCACGACGAGTGGGGTCGCGGGGTCGTGCAGACCGTCGCGGACGACACCGTGGTCGTCCTGTTCGAGGACGCCGGATATCGCACGCTGTCGATCCCCGTGGTCCGGGAGCGTGGCCTGTTGACCTCCGTGTGACCGCCGAGGCGTTTGCCTGTCACACAGGGTGCCGATCCTGAGAATGATGATGACGTTCCTGCCGTCGAACGGAAGGTGACCGTGCTCCTCGATCCCATCTCCACCCGGCCCGCCGCCGATGACTCCAGCCTCCCCGCTGTCGTCCCCGACATCCCCGACACCGCCGTCCTCCCCCGTGTCCTCCCCGGCGACCTGGGCCCCCTCGCGACCCGCTCCCGGCGTGACCGTGGGTCGGCCCTCGCCCTGGTCCACCTCCTCCTCGAACGCGGCTGGACCGCGACCGAGGTCGGATCCGCGCTCGACGGGACGGTCGCCCTGACCCGGTCCCAGATCGAGGCCCTCGCCACCGTGCGCCGGCCGCGGACCTCCGCCTCCGACATCGCCGACCGGTTGGTCGCGAACCGTCGTCCGCTCACTCCCCGCGTGCCGCACCCGCGGACGAGCTGATCCCTCTTCGGGTGCAAGCAATGCGTCACTGCTTGCACCCAGTGCCAGGAAAGGCGGCACCGTCGATCCGCGCGACGACGGTGCCGCCTTTTCTCGCGTCCAGTGCCAGCAGTGACGCATTGCTTGCACGTGGGGGGGTCCTCACACACGCCAGCGGGTAGGACTGGGAGCCTCGTCGCCGACGAGACCCCCCGAGAGGAGCCCGGTGCCCGGCGTCAGTCCTGATCTCGCCGACCTCGCCGCCGCGTACGGCGTCGCCACCCGGTACCGCGACGCGGGCGACCGCGACGTGGACGTCGACGCCGGGGTGGTCATCGACGTCCTCGCCGCGCTCGACGTGGACGCCTCCAGCGACGAGGCGGTCCGCGACGCCCTCGCGAACCGGCGGCAGGGGGCCCTGCCGCCCACGCTCGTCGTCGGGAACGCGCCCGTGGAACTCCCCGAGCCGGGCGAGCTGACCCTGGAGGACGGGACCACGAGCCGGGTGTCGACGCTGGCGGACCTGCCCGTCGGCTACCACCGGGTGACCTGCGGCCACGAGGAGGCGGCCGTCCTCGTGCCGCCGTCGCGGCTGGCCGAGGTGCCGCGGACGTGGGGCTGGATGGTGCAGCTCTACTCGCTGCACTCCCCCGGGTCGTGGGGCTGCGGGGACCTCGTCGACCTGCGGGACCTGCTCGCGGCCGCCACCGGCCAGGGCGCCGGGGCCGTGCTGTGCAACCCACTGCACGCGCTGCGGCTGGAGCCGACCGTCGAGGCGTCGCCGTACTCCCCGTCGTCACGGCGCTACCTGCACCCGGTGTCGCTCCGCGTCAGCGCCACCCCCGCCTACCGCGCCGCGCCCGCGCACGTCCGGTACGCGGTGGACCGGCTGGCCCCGCACTCCGACGTGCTGCGCGAGAGCGATCCGACCGACCTCATCGACTACGACGCCGTCTGGGCCGCCAAGCGCGCCGCGCTCTCCCTGCTGCGGCCCTTCGCCGGGTCGGTCGGGGCGACCCCGGGGCTCGAGCACGCGGTGCCGCCGGTACCGGGCGCCTCGCTCGGCGACGCCGACGACCCGGACGCCGCCCTGCAGGCGGAGCACCGCGCGGTCGTCGAGGCGTTGCCGGCGGCCCTGCGGGACGTGGCGACCTGGTACGCGCTGGCCGAGCGGCACGGCCCGGAGTGGCGGACCTGGCCGGAGGACGTGCGCACCCCCGACGGGGCGGGCATCCCGGCCGTCCGCGAGGAGCTCGCCGACCGCATCTCCTTCCACGGCTGGTGCCAGTACCTGCTCGACCACCAGCTCGCCGAGGCGCACGCGGCCACGTTCGGGATGCCGGTCGGCCTGATCGCCGACCTCGCCGTCGGGTGCGCGCCCGACGGCGCCGACGCGTGGGCGCTGCAGGACGCGCTCGCGCCCGGGGTCCACGTCGGCGCACCGCCGGACGACTTCAACCAGCGCGGCCAGGACTGGTCGTTGCCGCCGTGGCGCCCCGACCGGCTCGCCGAGGCCGGGTACGCGCCGTTGCGCGACATGCTCGGCGCGGTGCTCCGCCACGCGGACGGCGTGCGGATCGACCACGTCGCGGGACTGTGGCGGCTCTGGTGGATCCCGCCGGGCCGCCCCGCCACGGAGGGCACCTACGTCCAGTACGACGCCGAGGCGATGCTCGCGGTCCTGGCGATCGAGGCGTCCCGGGCCGGCGCCGTCGTCGTCGGGGAGGACCTGGGGACGGTGGAGCCGGAGGTGACCGAGGGGCTCGCGGACCACGGCATGCTCGGCTGCGCGGTGCTGTGGTTCCAGCGCGACGCCGACGGCGACCTGCTCCCGCCGTCGCAGTGGGACGAGATGACGCTCGGGACGATCTCGACCCACGACCTGCCGACGGCCGTCGGCTTCCTCCGCGACGAGCACGTGCGCATCCGGGACGAGGCGGGGCTGCTCACCGACGTCGACGCGGCCCGGGAGCAGGCGGCCCGGGAGCGCGAGGAGCTGATCGGGCTGCTCGTCTCGCAGGGTGTGCTCGGCGAGGACCGCTCCGAGGGCGCGATCGTCGCGGCGATGCACCGGCTGCTCGCGGGCGCCGGGTCGCGGATCGTGCTCGCGTCGTTCACCGACGTGCTCGACGAGGTGCGCCAGCCGAACCTGCCCGGCACCACGGACGCCTACCCGAACTGGCGGATCCCGCTGCCGCTGGCGCTGGACGAGCTGCTGCGCGACCCGCGGGTGCAGGCGACGGTGGAGGCGCTGCGGGGGCGGTAGTCGCCCTGTGGCAGGAAAGCGTCGTTGCTGTCAGCCAGTGACAGCAACGACGTCCTGTCACAGCGGGAGCAGATCCACGGCCGACGAGCCCCGGTCGGGCAACGTCGTGGCCGACTCCTGGTGGTAGGCGCCGCTCGGGAGGATGCCGGCGGCGCCGGAGCGGGCCATGACCCGCTGCTGCACGAGCACGTCCTCGCCGTGGGCGTCGGCGGGGACCTCGCGCCAGAAGTCGAACCCGCCGGCGTCGAGGAGGGCGGCGCGGTCGAAGAGCACGCAGCCCGCCGCCCAGGCGATGCGGTACGCCGACCACGACGACGGGTCGGGCACGGCCGCGCCGGGCGCGTCGAGGCCCTCGGCGAACGCCAGGTGCATGCCGTTCGCGGCGTTGCCGAGCCGCCAGCGCTGCCAGGCGGGCGACTCCTTCTCGATCCGCTCCGGACCGGGCTCCCACCGTTCGTAGGTGACCCGCTCGTGGGGGCGGTCGTCGTCGAGGTGGGAGAGCCCCTGCATCGCGGCGGCGACCATGCCGCAGCCGAGACTGCGCAGCGCGGTGTGCAGCCGCGCGAGCACGCCCGGCTCGAGCCAGACGTCGTCGTCGAGGAAGAGCACCGCGGGCGCGCTCGCCCGCGAGAGGAGGAACGCCCGCTGCTCGGCGATCCCCCGCCGCGGCAGGTGGCGGAGCAGCTCGACCTCGACGCCCCGGAGACGCAGTGCACGGACCAGGGTCGTGGCCGCCGGGGTGTCGTAGGACGCCTCGTCGTCGGACTGGTCGGAGACGACCACCCGGAACGAGGGGCCGGCTTGGGCGGCCAGCCCGGCCAGCGTCGCCGCGAACTCGGTCGGTCGGTCCTTCGTGGGGACGAGGACGTCGACCATCGGGTCAGCCACGGGCCCGGATCCGTTCGACGATGAGCGAGGTCGACCGGTCGGGCAGGTAGTCCAGGATCGCGACCTGCCCGCCGTAGCCGTGCACCGTCGGGGTCTCCGGGAGCATGTCCGGGGTGTAGTCCCCGCCCTTGGCGTAGACGTCGGGGCGCAGGGCCTCGAGCAGCGCGACCGGGGTGTCCTCGGCGAACCCGACGACGTGGTCGACGCAGGACAGCGCCCCGATGACGGCGGCGCGGTCGGCGAGCGGGTTCACCGGGCGCTCCGGGCCCTTGAGCCGGGTCACGCCCTCGTCGGCGTTGAGCGCGACGACGAGCACGTCGCCGAGCCGTTTGGCCTGGTTCAGGTAGGCGACGTGGCCGCGGTGGACCACGTCGAAGCACCCGTTGGTGAACACGATCCGCCGGCCCTCGGCGCGGTGGTCGGCGACGAGGCGTTCCAGCTCGGCGGCGGTCGAGAGCGTCCCGCCGGACGCGCCGACCTGCGCGACGAGGTCCGCCGTCGAGCACACGGCGGTCCGCGCGCGCCCGACGACGACATCCGCCGCCGCCTGGGCCAGCTCCACCGCGGTCGGGGTGGGGGTGCCGGCCGCGAGCGCGAGCGTGAGGCCCGCGGTGAACGAGTCGCCGGCCCCGCAGGCGTGGCTCTCGGGCGCGGGCCGCGCCCACGTCCGGTGCGCCGGCTGCTCCGGGGAGAGCAGCACCGCGCCGTCCCGGTCGAGGGTCGCCACGACGGCGGCCGCGCCGGACCGCCGCCGCAGCTCGCCGGCGGCGGCCTCGGCGGCCGCCGCCCGGTCCGGGCCGCGCAGGGGGCGCCCGAGGAGGGTGGCCACCTCCCCCGCGTTCGGGGTCACGACATCGGGTGCGGTCGGCTCCCAGCGCGCGACGGCGTGGGCGTCGACGACGAGCACGCCGAGCCGGTCGCGGCGGGCGGCGACCGCGGTCACCGCGTCGTCGTCGAGCGCGCCCGAGGCGTAGTCGCAGACCACGGTGGCGTCGGGCTCGAGCGCCAGCGCCGCGTCGAGGGCCGGCACGAACCCGTCGACCGGGTCGGCCGGGGGCACCGTGTCGTAGCGCGCGACCATCGCGTCGTCGGCGACGATGCGCCGCTTGGCCGCGGTGGGGCGACCGGGCGCGACCAGCACACCCGTCGTGTCGACCCCCGCCTCGGCGAGCAGCCGGCGCAGCGTGCGCCCGTCGTCGTCGTCACCCACCACGGAGACGAGCGCGACGCGTGCGCCCAGTGCCGCGAGGTTCACCGCGGTGTTGGCGGCACCGCCCGCGGCGCAGCGCGTGCGGTCGATCTCGACGACGGGGACGGGCGCCTCGCGGGAGAGCCGGCGGGTGGGGCCGGTCATCCAGCAGTCGAGGACGGCGTCGCCCACGACGACCACGCGGGGGGCGGCCTCCGCCAACCGGCGGGGCAGGTCCGCGGCCAACGGAGCACGGTCCAGGGGCGTCGGCGTCACGGGACCCTCCGCTCGGACGGGGCGGAGGTGAACATGCATGGCCGGTACCCGGAGTACTCGCTAGGGTTCGCCCACCGCCACCGCGGGGTCCAGCAGCGCGCCCCCGGTCCCCAACGACGATCCTCGCGAGTCACCCGCCGGTTCCCGGCTGCGCGGAGACCGTCCGTGCCCCAGGAGGCCGAGTGCACGACCCGTGCACCGTGGAGGTCGCCCTGCGCGACACGGCGGACGGCGTGGCGGTGGTCGCGATCATCGGCGACGTCGACGCCGCCGCGACGTCCGCCGTCCGCGCGGGCGTCGACGAGGCCGCGGCCGGGGCGCGCGCCGTGGTGCTCGACCTCGAGCAGGTCGCCCTGCTGGCGTCGGCCGGCATGACGCTGCTGCTCGAGGTCACCGAGGAGCTGCGCCGCCGCGGCGTGCCGCTGCTGCTCGCCTCGCAGGCCCGGACGGTGCGGCGGCCGCTGCGCATCACCGGTCTGGACCGCGTGCTGACGCTGCACGACGACGTGGCCAGTGCCCGGGCGGCTCTTGATGGCGGTTCGGCTCACGGGTAGGACGACTCCCCCGACGCGGCGACCAGGAGTTCGCGCACCTCGCTGCCCGGGGGGCGGGTCAGCGCGAACAGCACCGCCTCCGCCGTCTGCGCCGGGTCGTTGAGCTGCGCGTCGGGGCCGGGCTTGTACTGCTCGGGGCGGTCGTCGAAGAAGTGGGTCCACATCCCGCCGGGCACGAGCAGCGTGACGCCGACCCTGCCCGCCCACTCCGCGGCGATCGCGCGGGTGAACCCGACGACGCCGAACTTCGAGGCGCAGTAGGCGCTCGCGTCGGAGACGGCCTTGATGCCGAGGGTCGAGGAGACGGTGACGACGGTGCCGTGGCGCTCCTCGAGCGAGGGCAGCGCGGCGCGGACGACGGCGGCGGTGCCGAGCAGGTTCACCGCGACGACGCGCTCCCACTCCGCCCACTCGACGTCGACGATGCGCCCGCAGCGGTCGATGCCCGCCGCGGTGACGACGCCGTCGAGCCCGCCGTGCTCGTCGATCGCGCGGGCGACCGCGGACTGCGCGGCGGTCGGGTCGGCGAGGTCGACCTCGACGAAGGCGTGCCCGGCGTCGGGGGCCTTGAGGTCGAGGACGACGGGGGTGCCGCCGGCGTGCGCGACGGCCTCGGCCACGGCGGCGCCGAGACCGGACGAGCCGCCGGTGATCAGGACGGTGCCGGGGTTCGTCATGCGGTTCCTCCAGGGGTGGCGGGAGACGGAGCGGAGCGGAGCTCGACCTGTCGATCGGGAGACGGAGCGGAGCGGAGCTCGACCGGTCG
>NZ_KB903228.1:29958-52026 GCF_000379625.1 Actinomycetospora chiangmaiensis DSM 45062
AGACGGAGCGGAGCGGAGCTCGACCGGTCGATCGGGAGACGGAGCGGAGCGGAGCTCGACCGATCGGTTGGCGGCGGCGAGCAGCCGGGTCGACGAGCGCCCGGCGTGGTACGGGACGGCGACGACCTCGCCTCCCCAGGAACGGACCAGCGGCGCCTCGGGGAGGTCGTCCGCCGCGTAGTCGCCGCCCTTGACCCAGACGTCGGGGCGCAGGCGGGCGATGAGGGCCTGCGGGTCGTCCTCGGTGAACACCGCGACGGCGTCGACACAGCCGAGGGCGGCGAGGAGTTCGGCGCGGTCGGCCTGGCCGACGACCGGGCGCTCCGGGCCCTTGAGCCGGCGCACCGAGTCGTCGGAGTTGAGGCACACGATCAGCACGTCGCCGAGCGCCCGCGCCGCCGCGAGGGTGCGCGCGTGCCCGGCGTGCAGGAGGTCGAAGCAGCCGCCGGTGGCGACGACCCGCCCGTCCCGACGACGGGTCGCCTCGGCCAGGGCGACGGCCGCGTCGGCGTCGCCGGGGGTGGCCGGCCGATTGTGAGGGGAGGATTCGAGCGCTCTTGCGGCACGAGGGTTCCCCTCACGCGGGAGGGCGGGGTGGGCCCACGTGCCGGCCCTGCGGCGGACGGCGCCCGCTCCCCCGCCGCCGACGAAGGCCCCGGCCGCCGCGACTGCCGCGGACACGGCCTCGTCGGGCGCGGCCCCGTCGGCCAGGGCCAGGGCGGCCGCGGCGGCGAACCGGTCGCCGGCGCCGCACGGGTCGCCGCCGGTCACGGGCACGGCGGGCACCACGGCGTTCCCGGCCGCAAAGCGCAGCAGCGCGCCGTGCGAGCCCGCCGTGACGACGACGGCCTCCACGCCCCACCGGCCGCGCAGGTCCGCGGCCGCCCGGGAGGCCGCGGGCAGCCAGTCGGGGGCCCCCGCGGCGCCGGCCTCGGCCAGGTTCGGGGAGACGAGCGTCGCGCCGGGCACCGGGTCGGAGCCCTTCGGGTGCGGGTCCCACACGAGCGGCAGCCGGCGGGCCGTCGTGGTGAGCAGCTCGCGCAGCGCGGGGTCGGCGGTGACGCCGCGGCCGTAGTCGGCGACGAGCACCGCCCCGGCGTCGGCGAGGGCGTCGGTCACGGGCGCGAGGTCCCACGGCCCGGTGCCGAGGCCACCGGTGTCGAGGCGCAGCAGCGGGCGGTCCCCGGCGAGCATGCGGGTCTTGCGCGGCACCTCACCCGTCGTCGGGAGCCCGACCACGTCGACGCTGCCCGCGAGCAGCTCGCGGAGCCGGGCCGACCCGTCGTCGACACCCAGCGGGGCGACGAGCCGGACCGGGCGGCGGGACGAGAGCGCGGCGAGCAGCGCGGCGAGCGCGGCACCGCCCGGGCGGGGCCGCTCGGCGTCGGCGTCGAGGACCGGCACCGGGGCGTCGGGGCAGAGGCGGTTGGCCGACCCGTCGACGTCCACGTCGAGCAGCGCGTCGCCGATCACGACCAGGGGCGCGAGTGTCATGCCACCGACCTCCCCAGCGTCGAGTCGACCATCTCGCAGAGCAGGTGCACGGCCACGAGGTGCGCCTCCTGCACGGACGGCGTGACGCCGGGCAGGCAGATGGCCTCGTCGCTGGCCTGCGCCAACGGGTTGGGCGCGGGTCCGGTGATCGACCAGACGGTGACGCCGAGCGCGCGGGCGACCTCGGCGGCCGCGAGCAGGTTCTCGCTGCGCCCGCTGGTCGAGAGCAGGATCAGCACGTCGCCGGGGCGGCCGTGCGCGCGGACCTGCCGGGCGTAGATCTCGACGAAGCCGTAGTCGTTACCGAGCGCGGTGATCGTCGAGGTGTCCGCGTGCAGCGCGAGTGCCGAGAGCGGCTCGCGCTCGCCGCGGTAGCGCCCGACCAGCTCGGCGGTGAGGTGCTGGGCCTCGGCGGCGCTGCCCCCGTTGCCGGCGGCGAGCAGCCGTCGGCCGGCCGAGAGCCGGTTCGCCAGCTCCGTGCCCCACGCCGCGAAGACGGGGGCGTGGGAGCGGACCGCGGTCAGCGTCGCGGCGAGGCCGTCGAGGTGGCGCCCGACGACGAGCTCCGGATCCGGACCGGCGCCGGTGCGCGTGGGTGGGGTGGCGGGGACGGTGCTCACGAGCGCACTCCCGTCAGGTCGGCGACGGCGGGCGCGGCCGGGGCGCGGGTGTCGAGCACGTCGCGGTAGACGGCGACGGTCGCGGCGGCGACGCGGTCCCAGGCGTAGTGCTCCATCACCCGCGCCCTCCCGGCCCGCCCGAGCCGGGCGCGGGCGGCGGGGTCGGCGAGCAGCGAGGCGATGGCGCGCCCGGCGGCGTCGGGGTCGCCGGGCGGCACGTGCAGGCCCGTCACCCCGTCGACGACGGTGTCGGCGAGGCCGCCGACCTCCGCCGCGACGACGGGTCGGCCGCCGGCCATGGCCTCGAGCGGCACCAGGCCGAAGGGTTCGTAGGTCGGGAGCTGCACGACGACGTCGGCGTCGCGGATCAGCTCGGGCACGGCCTCGGGGCCGACCCGCCCGACGAAGCGGACCCGGTCGGCGACGCCCTCGGCGGCGGCCAGCGTCTGCAGCCGCACGACCTCCGGGTCGCCCGCCAGCTCGGCACTCTCCGGCCCGCCCGCGACGACGAGCTCGGCGGGGGCCGGCACCCGGGCCAGCGCGCGGATCGCGGTGTCGACGCCCTTGCGGGGCACGAGTCGCGACACCGTGAGCACCCGCGGCGGCCCCGGCCGCCGCGCCCCGTCGTCGGGGGCGAACCGACGGACGTCGACGCCGCAGGGGACGACGTCGACGTTGGTCGCCGGGACGCCCAGGGCCAGGAGCTCGCGGACCTCGTCGGCGCAGGTGGCGACCACGCGGTCCACCTGGGCGCCGAGGTCGGACTCGAGCGCAACGCGGGACGGCGGGCTGGTGTCGGCGGCGCCCTGGTGGCGGCGCTTCACCGCGCCGAGCGCGTGGAAGGTCTGCACCACCGGCACACCGAGGGCGCGCCCGGCGTCGAGCGCGGCCAGGCCGGACATCCAGAAGTGCGCGTGCGCGACGTCGGGGCGCCCTCCCGCTCCCCCGTCGCTGCGCTCGCCCCAGGGCGCCGACCACCGACGTCGCAGGACCGCCCCGAAGGCGTCCATGTGCTCGAGCAGGTCGTCCTTGCCCAGCTCGACGGCCGGACCGGCGGGCACGTGGTCGACCACAACACCCGACGTCAGGCGCACCTGGTCGGGGGTGTGGGGGTCGGTGCGTCTGGTGTGCACGACGACCTCGTGGCCGAGGTGCGCGAGCGCCTCGGCGAGGGCGTGCACGTGGACGTTCTGCCCACCGGCGTCGACGCTGCCGAGCCGGCCGTGGCCGGTCCCGGGCACGTCGGGGCGCACGGCGAGCGGGCTCGCGTGCTCGGAGACCATGGCGATGCGCATGGCGATGTCCTCCTGGGTACGCGCCGACACGCCGACGCACCGCCCGAACCGGGGCGACACGCGCAGAGCGGGAGGGAGCGCACGACGGTCGTGGATGTCGGGTCGGCGACCGTGGGCTCAGGACGCGACCGGGTGAGGCCGTGCGGGGTCGTGGTCGGGGACGGGCCGACGGTGGCCCGACCGGAGGACTTACAGCGGAACCGCGGCGTCGAGGCCGCTGCGGACGGACGTGACCGGGCCGCTCGCGGCGCTCTCCGCGAGCACGTCGTCCCAGTCGTCGAGGAACCGGCTCACGGCGAACCGGGTGGTCGCGATCTCGCGGGCCCGCGCGCCGTGGACACGGGCGAGATCGGGGTCGGCGCGGTAGGTGCGCAGGGCGTCGTGCAGGACGGAGAGGTCGGTCGCCACGACACCGGCGTCGGACGGGACGGACACGGCGGCCTCGGCGGTGGCCAGGCCGACGACGGGCAGCCCGAGCATCATGGCCTCGATGAGCGCGAGACCGAGGGAGGTCCACCGGATGGGGTGCAGGTAGACCCGACGACGGGCCAGCTCCGCGTGCATGCGGTGCTGCGGGAGGTCACCGACCACCCGGACGTCGGGGTGGTCCACGGCGCCGGGCAGCCGCTCCGTGCCGATGCCGAAGACGTCGAGGCCGACGGTGTCGGCGAACCCGGCCAGCAGGTCGGTGCCGGTGACCCGGTGCCGCCGCACCGGCTCGTTCACGACGACGGCCGCCCGGTCGAGCTCTCCGGTGTAGCGGTGACCCGGGTCGAGCACGCCGTGCTCGACGACGCGGACCGGGGCCCGCCCGCAGTCCCACATGAGCGCGTTGAAGTGCGTCACGTGGACCACCGGAATGTCGTCACGCTCCGCAACCGGGTGCCGCGTGGCCGGGGCGTCGCCGCGGGGCGTGTTGTGCTCCAGCCACACCGCCGGGAGATCGACTCCGGGCCGCCGCCCGGTCCAGCGCTCGACCAGGTCGATCTCCTCGCGGCGCTGCAGCACCACGACGTCGATCTCGTCCGCGCGGGCCGCGAGATCGTCCGGCGAGCACTCAAGGGCGGCATCGGGCCAGGTCCAGGCGGCTGGACGGCCCCCGCCCCAGGGGCCGCGCTCGGGCAGGGTCGGCAGCAGGTAGCGGTGCCGTCCCTGGACGAAAGCGGTGGACCACGAGCCGTGCACGTGCCAGTGCAGCACCGTCAGCGACGGCGTCGTGGTGGGGCTGGAGGTCACCGGCGAGGAATCCCTTCGGCTTCGACGTGGTAAACGCGTGCCGAGAAACTACTACTCCCCGTGACCACCGGCAGGGCAACTGCCCCTGACCAGGGACGACACGGCTCGCACGACCTCATCGGCCCCCACCGAATCGAGGCAGGGATGGCCGGGGACCGGACAGAACCGGGCCCGGGTGCCGCGGCACGGGGCGTCCTGGTCGCCGAGCAGGACGTGCGGCACGCCGTAGGGCGCCCACCGCCGCGCCGGCACCACCGGGGCGAACAGCGAGACCACCGGGGTGCCGACCGCGGCGGCCAGGTGTGCGGGCCCCGTGTTCCCGACGACGACGGCCGCCGCGTCCCGCAGCACGGCCGCCAGCTCGGTGAAGCTCGTGCGCCCGCCGAGGTCGGTCCCGTCGGTGCCCGCCACCTCGGCGGTGAGCGCCGCCTCGGCCGGCGAGCCGGTGACGACGACCCGCCAACCGGCCGCCGTCAGCGCCGTCACGGCCTCGGCGCACCGCGACGCCGACCACGCGCGGGCGGGCACGGACGCCCCCGGGTGGACGACGACGTACCGGCCCGTCACCGGCGACGCGCCCGGCTCCCGGACGCGCAGGCGTCCGTCGTCCGGAACCTCGAAGCCGGCGCGCGCCGCGATCGCGAGGGCGCGTTCGGGCTCGGGGAGGTCGTCGTCGAGGTCGGTGGTCGGGTCGAGCGCGGGGTCGCCGGGACGCAGCCGGACGTCGAGCAGGCCGCCCGGGAAGTCGACCGACGCCGCCGAGATCCGCGCGACGCCCGCCATCCGCAGCACCAGCGCGGTGGGCAGCGGCGACTGGTGGAAGGAGGTGAAGACGACGGCCTCGTCGGCCTGCAGGGCGGCGAGGCGCGCCACCGTGGCGGCCACCGACTCGGGGGTGACCGGCGGGGCGTCGCCGTCGACCCACCCGCAGTGCCACACCACCACCTCGTCGACGCCGGAGAGCAGGGCCGCCGCCTGCCGCCCCTTGGGCCCGACGACGGCGACGACGGAGTCGGCCCGCGCCGCGATCGCCCGGATCGCAGGACCGGTCAGCAGGACGTCGCCGTCGGAGTCGAGGCGGACCGCGAGCACGCGCACTAGGGGCATCCGAGCAGGTCGAGGGCGTGCAGCAGGTCGCGCGCGACGAGCGGGGCGGCCGCGATCTCCGCGCGCCGGGTCACCGGGGTCGGGACGAGCACCGAACGCGCCCCGGCGGCGGCCGCCGCCCCGACGTCCGCGGCGATGTCCCCGACCACCGCCACCTCGTCGGGCGCCACCCCGAGCGCCCGCGCGGCGTCGAGGACGAGCCCGGGGGCGGGCTTGCGGCACCGACACCCGTCGTCGGGACCGTGCGGGCACCACGCCCAGACGCCGATCGGGCCCAGCAGTTCCTCCACCCGGGCGTTCACCGCGTCCACCTGCGCGGGCGTCAGCACGCCGCGGGCGATGCCGGACTGGTTGCTCACCACGCCCGTGCCGAGCCCGGCGGCGCGGAGCCGGTCGAGGGCCGGGCGGGCGGTGTCGACCGGGGCGACGAGCGCCGGGTCGCCGTTGTAGGGCACGTCGTGCACGAGGGTGCCGTCGCGGTCGAACAGGACGGCCCTCAGCGCGCGCACGGCGGGGAGGAGACCACTTCTCGCCCGGCCGTGCACGCCGTCGACCGGTTTGTGGGGGGAGGCCCCGGGTACACGACCCGCGACCGAGATGGCGGGGGGTGTGGCCCACGCCGCGGAGCCGGGAGCTCCGCCGGGCCCCCGCGGAGCACCGGGGACCGACGTGGTGGTCAGGACGAGGAGGTGCTCGTGGCGCGGCCCGATTCGATTTGGCCCTACGGGGACGAGCCTCCCCCCGAGGACGTCGAGGTCCGCGTCCCGGCGCTCCCCCGGTCGGTCGTGACGATGCGCACGGTCGCGGCCGATCTGGCTGCGCGCGCCGAGTTCACGCTCGATGCTGTGGCGGACCTCCGGATGGCTGTCGACGAGGCCTGCTCGAGCCTGGTGTCGCTGGCCCGGCCCGACACGAAGTTGACCTGCACGTTCATCCTCGACGAGGAGCGCATCACGGTGACCGCCTCGGTCTCGACGTACGGCCCGGAGCGGCTGCCCACGGACTCCTTCGGATGGCGCATCCTCACGACCCTGGCCGACGATGTCCGCATGCTCTCGGCGACCGGTGACCGGAACGGCGACCCGTTCCGCCTGACCCTGCGGCTCTCGGTGCGGCGCCTCGGGACCGTGCTTTCGTGACGGCGAGCGACACCGGGACCGCCCCCGCGGACCGGTCCGAGCGACGCGAGCGCAAGGGATCCCGCGGCGAGTACGACCACCTGATGCCGAAGCTCGCCGAGCACGCCTCCCTCGAGCCCGGCTCCCCCGCCCGGCTGCGGCTGCGCGACGAACTGGTGCGCGGCCACCTCCCGGTCGCCCAGCACATCGCCCGCCGGTTCGCCCGCCGCGGCGAGCCCGAGGAGGACCTCGAGCAGGTCGCCACGCTCGGGCTGATCAACGCCGTCGACCGGTACGACCCGGAGCGCGGCACCGACTTCCTGTCCTACGCCGTGCCCACGATCACCGGCGAGGTCCGTCGGCACTTCCGCGACCAGGCGTGGTCGATGCGCGTCCCGCGCCGGCTCAAGGACCTCAACGTCACGCTGTCCTCGGCGATGGGCCAGATGTCCCAGACGCTGGGCCGCGCGCCGACCGCCGCGGAGCTCGCCGAGCACCTGAGCCTGCCGAAGGAGGACGTGCTCGAGGCGCTCGAGGCGTCCAACGCCTACCGGTCGGGCTCGTTGGACGAGATGCTCGTCGACGACCCCGACTCCGGCACCGTCTCCGACCTCCTCGGCGAGGCCGACGCGGCCCTCGAGAAGGTCGAGTACCAGCAGTCGCTCGCCCCGCTGCTCGCCGCGCTCCCCCAGCGCGAGCGCACGATCATCATGCTGCGGTTCTTCAAGAACATGACGCAGTCGCAGATCGCGGCCGAGGTCGGGATCTCGCAGATGCATGTCTCACGGCTGCTGGCCCGCACGCTCATGCAGCTGCGCGACGGGCTCGGGGAGAACGCGCGCTGACGGTGCACGTCCTGCGGGACCTCGGGCTCGGCGACCTCCTGGTCGCCGTGCCCGCCCTGCGGCTGCTGCGCCGTGCGCTGCCCGACGAACGGTTCGTGCTGCACGGGCCGGGGTGGGTGCGGGACGTTCCGGGGTTCCCGGTGGTGCCCGACGATGTCAGCGGTGGCACACGGCTGACACCTGACGTCAGGACGGCGCCACTCACACTCGTGAACCTGCACGGCCGGGGGCCGCAGAGCCACGAGCGGCTGGACGCCCTGGCCGAGGGCCGACCCGCCGTCCGGATCGGGCACGCCGCACCGGGCTGGGACGGCCCGCCCTGGACCGACGACCCGACGCGGCCGGAGCGTCGACGCTGGTGCGACCTGCTCGCCGCGTGCGGGGTGGTCACGCCCGACGAGGCAGCGGCCGGCGCGGACGACCTCCGCCTGCCCGTGCCGCCCCCACCCGTCGTCGGGATCGATCCTCGGGTCGAGCTCCGCTCCGCTCCGTCTCCCGGATCCGTGGTCATCCACCCGGGCGCGGCGTTCGGGGCGAAGCGGTGGCCCGTGGAGCGCTTCGCCGCCGTCGCGCGGGCCGTGGCGGACGCGGGGCACGACGTCGTGGTGACCGGAGGTCCGGACGAGACGGCCCTGACCGGCGCCGTGCCCGGGCGCGACCTGGCGGGGCGGACGTCGATCGGCGAGCTGTGCCGGCTCGTCGCACACGCCCGGATGGTGATCGCGGGCGACACGGGCATCGCGCACGTCGCGACCGCCTACGGGACGCCGTCGGTGACCCTCTTCGGGCCGGTCGGCCCCGAGCAGTGGGGCCCGCCCGCGGGCGACCCACGGCACGTGACGCTCACCGACGCGTCGGTCCGGCGCGGCGAGCGCTTCGCCGACGAGCCCGACCCGGCCCTGCTCGCCGTCGGGGTGGACGACGTCCTTCGGGTGGTCATGCCACAGCTCACAGTCACGTCACAGGGACAGGCCGGAGATCCAGGGGTACCACTGACGCCATGAGCATCGTGCCCGCCTCTGCCGTGGGCGACGGGACCGTGCTCGATCGATCGGAGTCCGAGGAGTTGCGCGACGCGCCCGCGTGGATCGAGGCGATCGGCCGCGTCGGACTCGTCGCCTACGGGCTGGTGCACCTCGGCATCGGGGTGCTGGCCGTCCGCATCGCCGCCCTCGGCCCGCGCTCCGGGCACGGCGAGGACGGCGCCCACGCCGACCCGCGCGGCGCCGTGGCCCTCGTCGCCGCCGGGGGCGGGTTCTTCGGGCGCTGGCTGCTCGCGGCCGCTGCCGTCGCCCTCGTGGCGTTCGCGTTCTGGCAGCTCCGGGCGGCCGCCGTCGGCTTCTGCTGGGCGAGCCCCGAGGATCGCTGGCGCAAGCGGCTCGGTGCGGCCGCGAAGGCCCTGGGTGTGCTCTCGGTGGCGTACCTCGCCGCCGAGTTCGCGACCCGCCTGCAGGGCCGCCGCAACGCCTTCCAGGAGACCGTCCGCGAGGTGTTCAGCTACCCCGTCGGGCGGTGGGGCGTCGGCATCGTCGGGCTGATCGCCATCGGCATGTTCTTCGCCATGACCTACACCGGGGTCCGCGCGACGTTCATGGGCGACCTCGTCGCCGCCAAGCTCCCGGGTCACCGGCGCACGGTGACGCTGGTCAGCGGGTCGGTCGGGAACCTCACGCGCGCTGTTACCTTCGGCGTGGTCGGGGTCCTGACGACGGGCGCGGCGCTCGACGACAGCCCCGACGCGATCGGCGGGGTCGACGTGGCCCTGCGGACGATGGCGGCCCACACCCTCGGCGCCGCCGTCTTCGTGATCGCCGGGCTGGGCTTCGCCGCGTACTTCGTCTACTGCGTGATGGACGCGTACGCGCGGCACCCCTAGGTGGGCTGCGCCCCGGTGAGTACTTTTCCGTGCTCTGACACGGAGAAGTACTCACAAGGCGGAGCCACCTACGTCTCCCGCACCACCTCGCGCGCGTCCTTGTCGTCGCGCAGCCCCTGGTAGCGGGGGTGGCGCAGGCGGCCGTCGGAGGTCCACTCGCCGAACCCGACCTGGCAGACCAGCTCGGGGCGCACCCAGTGCCGGCCGCGTTCGCGGGGCGCGTCGGAGAACGGGTCGACGTCGGAGGCGAGCGGATCGAGCTCGGCGCGGAGCATCCGCAGGGTCGGGTCGTCGAACCCGGTGCCGACCTTCCCGGCGTACCGCAGCACCCCGTTCTCGTGGTAACCGACGAGCAGCGCGCCGAGGACGCTCCGGGAGCCCGACGGGTCGGTCCACCCCCCGATGACGAACTCCTGGTCGCGGACGCACTTGAGCTTGCGCCAGTCGTGGCTGCGGCCCGTCGCGTACGGCGCGTCGAGGCGCTTCGCGATCAGTCCCTCCCACCCGTCGGCACAGGCGGCGTCGCGGAGCTGCAGCGGGTCGCCGTCGAGGGCCTCGGACACCACGACCACCGGCGGGTCCGGCCGCACCACCGTCTCCAGCAGCGCCCGGCGCGTGGTCAGCGGCAGGCGGGTGACGTCGAGGTCGTCGAGGACGAGCAGGTCGAACAGGTGGCACTCGACGGCCACCCCCGTCGCCCGCGCCCGCCGCGGGTCGGACAGGTGCATCCGGGCCTGCAACGACCCGAACCGCCCGTCCGCCGCGATGATCTCGCCGTCCAGGACGAAGCGTTCCGGACCCGCCGAATCGAGCGCGTCCACCACCTCCGGGTAGCTGGCGTCGGCGGGCTTCCGGTTCCGGCTCCACAGCCGCGGCCGCTCCCCCCGCTCCCGGGTCGCGATCACCCGCACCCCGTCGAGCTTCCGCTCGAACGACCAGCCGTCCCGGGGCGGCGGCGGGTCGGTCGGCTTCGACAGCGACGCGAGCATCGGCGCCCGGAACCCGGCGTCCGGGGCCCGGCGCAGGGCCCGGACCTGCTCGGGCGGGAGGTTGGCGAGGTCGACCACGCGCCCTGCGTACCCCCTCGTCGGGACGCCCGGCCAGCCCTGACGGGTGCATTCCCGACGACGGGTCGCGACGGCTCCTCGTCGATGGCTCCTCCGACGCGTCCGGTGCCACGGATCGGCCACCGACGACCGGGCCGGACGACCGTGGCGACCTGCTGACGTCCGACGTCAGCGGTGGCACACGGCTGCCACCACCGGCGGCCCCACCGTTTGGAACCCGCCCCGATTGCCGACTCCGCACCCATGACCGACCCCTCGCAGCGCGCCGCGGACCTCGAGCAGCAGTACGTGAACGAGTACGAGGGCACCGAGGAGGAGCTCACCGGGCTCGACCCGGACCGGTCGGAGCAGGCCCAGACCAAGGACCGGGTCGAGGCGGTCGCAAAGGACGAGGACGCCGAGGACCACGTGGAGAAGATGGCGGACGGCGACCGCTGAGGTTGCCCCGATCCGACCACAGAACGTACCGCCGGTAGCCGGACGACGACGAACGGAGCGTTCGGCGTAGCGCGAGCGGGTGTCTCGTGCCACGATCCTCCGCCATGCGCTACCTCGTTACCGGCGGTACCGGGTTCCTCGGGCGCGCGGTCCTCGCCCGGTTGTTGGAGCGCGAGGACTGCGAGGCGGTCTACGCGCTCGTCCGTCCCGGCTCGGTGCAGAAGCTCAAGCGCCGCACCCGGGACCTCGACGGCGCGGACAAGCTCGTCCCCGTCACCGGTGACCTGACCAAGGACCGGCTCGNGCTCGACGACGACGCGGTGGACGAGCTCGCCGGGCAGGTCGACGAGGTGCTGCACCTCGGCGCGATCTACGACGTGACCGCGGACGAGGAGGCCAACCGCTCCGCGAACGTGGACGGCACGCGGAACGTCGTCAGTCTCGCCGCGGAGGTCGGGGCGCGGTGCTTCCACCACACCTCGAGCGTGGCGGTCGCGGGCGAGCACGAGGGCGTGTTCACCGAGGACGACTTCGACCTCGGCCAGCGCTTCGGCAACCCGTACCACGAGACGAAGTTCGCGGCCGAGAAGATCGTGCGCGAGGAGTCGACGATCCCGTGGCGGGTGTACCGGCCCGCGATCGTGGTCGGCGACTCGCGCACCGGCGAGATCGACAAGATCGACGGCCCGTACTACCTCATGGGTGCGATCAGCGCGCTCGGCCGGCTGCCCGGGTTCCTGCGGCTCCCGGCCCCCGAGCTCGGCGCCACGAACATCGTGCCGGTCGACTACGTGGCCGACGCCATGGTGCGGCTCGTCCACACCCCCGACCTCGACGGGCGCGCGTTCCACCTGGTCAACCCGCGTCCCCAGCCGCTGTCCGAGATCTACAACGGGCTCGCCGGGCCGCTGGGCGCGCCGAAGCTCCTCCCCGTGCTCCCACCCGCCGTCGGGAAGGCCCTCACGCGGGCGGCGGGCGCGGCGGCGGACACCGACGCCGGCGGGTCGACGCGCGACATCGCGCTCGCGGAGTTCGACATCCCGCCGGAGGTCCTGCCGCACCTGACGTTCCCGTGCGTCTACACCGCCGAGGCGACCGTCCAGGCCCTCGACGGGATGACCCCGCCGGAGTTCGCCGACTACGCGCCCGCGCTGGTCCGGTTCTGGCGCGAGCACCTCGACCCGAACCGGGCGCGCCGGCCGCGGCCCGGACCGCCCCTGCTCGGACGGCGGGTCGTCATCACCGGCGCGTCGAGCGGGATCGGGCGCGAGACGGCGATCCGGGTCGCCCGCAACGGCGGCGTCCCGCTGCTCGTGGCGCGCCGGCAGGAGGAGCTCGACGAGGTCCGCCTCGAGATCGAGCGCGAGGGCGGCCAGGCGCACACCTACACCTGCGACATCACCGACGCGGAGTCCGTCGACGCCACGGTGAAGTCGATGCTCGCCGACCACGCGGGGCCCGACACCGGCATCGACATGCTGGTGAACAACGCCGGCCGCTCGATCCGCCGCTCGGTGAAGCTGGAGCTCGACCGGTTCCACGACTTCGAGCGCACGATGGCGATCAACTACTTCGGCGCGATCCGCCTGACGATGGCGCTGCTGCCGCACATGATCGAGCGGCGCTTCGGCCACATCGTCGACATCTCCTCGATCGGCGTGCAGACCGGGCCGCCCCGCTTCTCGGCCTACGTCGCGTCGAAGGCGGCGCTCGACGCCTGGGCGCGGATCGTCGCCACCGAGGTGATCGGCGACGGCGTCACGTTCACGACGGTGCACATGCCGCTGGTGCGCACCGACATGATCGCCCCGACCAAGATCTACGACGCGTTCCCGACGCTGTCCCCCGCGGAGGCGGCGGACATGGTCGTGACCGCGTTGATCGACCGCCCGAAGCACGTCGGCACCGCACTCGGCACGCTCGGCGCGGTGTCGGCGGCGTTGACCCCCCGCATCGTCGACGTCGTCATGCACGTCGCCTATCGCGTGTTCCCCGAGTCACGGGCGGCCCGTGAGGGTAGTGATGCGAAGACCCCCGGCGAGGACCGTGCCCTGCAGGCCGGTCCCCTCTCGCGCGGGGCACAGGCCTTTGCCCGACTTCTCCCTGGAGTGCACTGGTGAGGACGCCGTTCGGAAGCCCGACCGAGCTCGCGACGGGTGTCCGTCTGCTGATCGGAGCGGGGGTCGTCGCCCCGATCGCGCCCCACCGGGTGGTGAGGTTCCCGGTCGCGCTCTACCGCTACGGCTTCACCCCGACCACCGCCTACACCATCGGCGCGTGGCGGCACCCGAAGCAGGTCGCGATCATCGACGACCGCGGCACCCTCACCTACGGCGAGCTGCACGAGCGCACCGACCGGCTGGCGCGGGCGCTGGCCGACCGGGGCGTCGGCCCCGGCAGCAGGATCGCGGTGCTCTGCCGCAACCACCGCGGCCCGATCGAGACGATCATCGCGGCGTCGAAGATCGGCGCCGACGTGGTCCTCATGAACACCGGGCTCTCGACGGGCCAGATGCGCTCCGTCGCGGAGGAGCAGGAGCTGACGAGCATCGTCGTCGACTCCGACCTCGCCGACCGGCTCGACGAGGTGCCGGAGTCGGTCAAGCGCATCGGTGGCTGGCAGGACGCCGGCTCGGGCTGCTGGGGCGACGACACGCTCGAGGGCCTCATCGCGGTCGACGGCTCGAAGGAGCTCCCGACGCGGCCGCCGACGGGCAAGACGATCGTGCTCACCTCCGGTACCACCGGCACGCCGAAGGGCGCCGAGCGGCCCTCCGTCGGCGGCATCGGCCCGGTCAACGCGATCCTCTCCCGCATCCCGCTGACCGCCCGCGAGCCGGCGCTGGTCTCGGCCCCGCTGTTCCACACGTGGGGCTTCGCGGCGTTCCAGATCGGCTCGCTCATGGGCTCGACGCTGGTGCTGCGCCGCAAGTTCGACCCGGAGGACGCGCTGCGCCAGCTCGCCGTCCACCGCTGCACGTCCATGTTCGCGGTGCCGGTGATGCTGCAGCGGATCCTGGAGCTCGACGCCGACGTCATCGCCCAGTACGACACCTCGTCGCTGCGGACGGTCACCGCGACCGGCTCGGCCATGCCGCCGCACAAGGTGACCGAGTTCCTCGACACCTTCGGCGAGAAGCTCTACATGCTCTACGGCTCCACCGAGGTCTCGTGGGCCTCGATCGCGAAGCCGGAGGAGCTGCGCCGGGAGCCGGGGACGGCGGGCCGGCCGCCGGTGGGCACCGAGGTCAAGATTCTCGGCGACGACGACCAGGAACTGCCCGCGGGCGAGACCGGGCGCATCTTCGTCGGCAACGACATGCTCTTCACCGGCTACACCGGCGGCCGCGGCGAGACCGAGGTCGTCGACGGCATGCTCGGCACCGGCGACCTGGGCCACTTCGACGACGACGGCCTGCTCTTCATCTCCGGCCGGGCCGACGACATGATCGTGTCCGGCGGCGAGAACATCCACGCCGGCGAGGTCGAGGGCCTGCTCGGCAGCATGACCGGCGTCAAGGAGGCCGCCGTCGTCGGCGTCGAGGACGAGGAGTACGGCCAGCGCCTCGCGGCCTACCTCGTGCTCGAGGACGGCGCCAAGGTCACGGCCGACGAGGTCCGCGACCACGTCAAGAACCACCTCGCCCGCTTCGCGTCCCCGCGCGACGTGGAATTCCTCGACGAACTGCCCCGCAACCAGACGGGGAAGGTCGTCAAGAAGGAGCTCGGGTCGACATCGTCGTGACCTTTTCGTAGCTTTTTCACCTGATACAACGGTTCTCGACTCCCCCTCCCCGCAGGAGAACCTGAGGTCATGAGTGTCCACCCCCCGGACCTGACGATCGGTGCCGATCCGCTCGCGCTCGCGCGCGGTGCCGCCGAGATGCTGCTCGAGAACGCCGCGGACAGCGACGACCCGGCGATCGGCGTCCAGCGCTGCCTCTTGCGCTGGCTCGCCGCGCAGGGGCTCTACGGGGTCGCTGCGCCCCGGGAGCTCGGCGGGCTCGGACGCGACGAACGCACCCTGGCCGAGGTCGAGGAGATCCTCGCCGGGGCGGACGCCGCGACGTGGTTCGTGCTCACCCAGCACCGCACGCCGCAGAAGCTGACCCTCGACTCGTCGCACCCCGCGGCCGAGCAGTACCGCGAGGCACTCTCCCGGGGCGACGAGCTCGGCGGGATCGCGGTGGCCCACCTGCGGCGGCCGGGTCCGCCCGCCATCCGGGCCGTTCCCGACGGCAGGTCCGGGTGGCGGTTCACCGGTCGGGCCGAGTGGTGCACCGGATGGGGCCTGGTCGACCTCGTGCTGATCGCCGCGGTCGCCGACTCCGGCGAGGTCGTGTTCGCCCTGCTCCCCGCGCACGAGCGGCCGGGGCTCGTCGCCTCGGAGCCGTACGCGCTCGCCGTCATGGGTGGCACGCACACCGTGGGGCTGCGCCTCGACGACGTCGCGGTCGCCGCCGACGAGGTGGCCGCGGTCGTGCCGCTCGACGAGTGGCGTCGCCGCGACGCGGGGACGGTGGTGGACACCAAGCCCGCGACCCTGGGCCTGCTGCGCCGCGTCATCGACGAGACGCTGCGCACCGGGCACGAGCGCGACCGCCCGGCCGCCGTCGACGAGGCGCAGGCCCTCGCGACGACGGCGTGGCCGCTGCGTGAGCGGGCCTACGAGCTGCGGTTCTCCCCCGACAAGGACCGCTTCGTCGACGAGCGCCTGGAGCTGCGCGGCCGCATCGCGGAGCTCACGGTCCGCGCGGCGGCGGGACTCGTGGCCGCCCGGGGCGGGTCGGCGATGTACTCGTCGTCGCACGAGCAGCGGTGGTCGCGCGAGGCGATGTTCCACCTCGTGCAGGCGCAGACCGACGACGTACGCGCCGCGCAGCTGGCGGCGTTCTCGGGGTGCTAGCCGCCTCGTCCGCGCAAGCGATGCGTCGTTGCTGGCACCCAGTGGCAGGGAAAGCCACTCCGTCGATCACCGCTCGCGCCGCGTACCGCCGAGATCAGTAGGGTCGGCGACGTGAACGGACGGTTGGTGTGGATCGACTGCGAGATGACCGGGCTCGATCTCGGCAAGGACAAGCTGATCGAGATCGCGGCGCTCGTGACCGACCAGGATCTCGTCCCCCTCGGTGAGGGCGTCGACGTGGTCATCCACGCCTCCGACGAAGACCTCGACAACATGCCGCAGGTCGTCGTCGACATGCACGCGAAGTCGGGGCTGACCGAGGAGGTCCGGGCGTCGTCGGTGACGCTCGAGGAGGCCGAGAAGCTCGTCCTCGACTACATCCGCGAGCACGTCCCCGACGCCCGCTCCGCCCCCCTGTGCGGCAACTCGATCGCCACCGACCGGGGCTTCATCGCGCGCGACATGCCGGAGCTCGACGGCTACCTGCACTACCGCATGATCGACGTCAGCTCGATCAAGGAGCTGTGCCGGCGCTGGTACCCGCGCATCTACTATGCGCAGCCGGAGAAGGGCCTCGCGCACCGAGCGCTCGCCGACGCGCGCGAGTCGATCCGGGAGCTCGAGTACTACCGCCGCACCGCGTTCGTTCCTCTCCCGGGCCCGACGACGGACGAGGCGCGCGCCGCGGCCGCCGACGTGATCGACGCCGACCGGTCCTGACGGCGGGTGTCGGCGGCCCGCTGACACCGGACGCGGAGGTTTCCCACCTCCGTCCCTCGGGCCACCCGGTCCGGTCCGCCTCGAGCCCCGGGGACTGCACCTCCGACCCCGGGAGGTCCGATGTCGCTCCTCACCGCCGCCGTCGACCAGCCGTGGGAGACCTGGGACGACCCCGTCCGCGGCCACCTGCGTTGGTGCCTGCTCGACGGCGGGCTCGACCCGGCCCCGCACGCCGTCACCACCGGCGTCCTCGACCTGGCGCCCGGTGACTGGCTGGGCCGGCACCGGCACGCGGCCACCGAGCTGTACTTCGTCGTGTCCGGCTCCCCGGTCGTGTGGCTGGACGGCCGCGAGACGGTGGTGGCCGCCGGCACCCACGTCCGGCTGCCCGGCGGGATCGAGCACGGCCTGCGCGCCGTCGACGACCCGGTCCGGGTGCTGTTCTCCTTCCCGACGACGGCCTTCGCGGACGTCGTCCACCGGTTCCGCGACGACCCGACGGCATGACCCGGTGGGAAGTGACTCGACGGCGGCTTGTAGTCTCTGAGTCGTCGCCGGGACGCCGGCGGCCGCCAATGGTGGGTGTAGCTCAGCTGGCAGAGCACTGGGTTGTGATCCCAGGTGTCGCGGGTTCAAGTCCCGTCACTCACCCGGACGACAGCGGTACCCCCACTGTCGGATCGGAAGATCAGCAGTGTTAGTCTTCTGGTCACGCGCCGTTAGCTCAATGGGCAGAGCAAGTGACTCTTAATCACTGGGTTCGGGGTTCGAGTCCCTGACGGCGCACCCCACATGAAGGCCCTGACCGCGATGGTCAGGGCCTTCGTGATGTTCAGGCTCTCCAGCCACCCGCCCCTCCCCCGACTTCAGTGGCGCAGCGGTCCCCTGAGGGCGCTTCGCGCCACTCGCGTCTGGACGACCCGAGCCGAACGAGGGCGTGCAGCGCGGGTCGCGGCCGGGAAGAACAGCTCGGGGTCGGTGTCCCGACACGCGGCGCTCGCGCGCCAGTCGCTGGTCATCGGTGCCACCTCCTGCTCGTGGTGGACGGGACTGGTCCAGGACGACCCACCGGACCGGACCCGCCGTCGGGAAGACCCCGGTCGGACCCGGGGCCGTGGGTGGAGGTGCCGTGCCGCCTCCACCGCGCCATGGGCGCGGCGGGGCCGCCGAGGCTCGCGGTCCAGGGCCGGAGACGTCCGGTCGCGCAGCGACGCCGCAGGCGCCCTCGACCGGAAGAGCGGCCGCGACAAGCTTCCGGAGCCGACCGCTCGCGTCGCCAGAGGTGACGTCCGCACACCCCACGGCCAGCGGCCCTGCGCGCACCGATGACGCGGCGGCCGGTCACTGTTCGCCGCCGTTGAGAACCGGGGTCGTCGCCTGGTCGACGGTCGACATGACCTTGCCGACCGCTCCCGGCACGGCCTGGCCGACGGGCGTGCCGATAAAGAGCACGAGCGCGATGAGGGAGAACACGACCGCGCCGGAGGGCGAGCGGGTCTTGGCGCAGATGAAGGCGCCGAGGATCGCGAAGAGGATCACAGCCCGATGCCGCTCATCAGGCGCCCTCGGCCGCAGCGTGGGTGTCCGGGTGGGTCATCACCGAGGCGGGGTCGGAGCCGGCCGGCGAAGATGGCCTTCTCGGGTCGCGGACGTGTCACGCGCGAGGTAGCGCTTCAGGTCGCGGTCGAGCTTCGTGCTCCACCCACCCTCGACGCTGACCAGCAGGACCGTGTCGTCGTGCTCGCCGAACCATGGCCGGCCGTAGGCGTCGCGGTCCAGGTCTCCTCTAGGGCTGGTGATTCGCAGGCGCGGGTAACCGCGCTCACGCAGCACTGCCAGTGCGACTCGCTGGAGCACTCGACCCTCGGTCAGCTCCACCAGCGCCTGCCGCGGCGTGTCGCGCAGGCACACCGGCCCCTCCCCCGCCCGCCGCCCTCGCCGAGCGCGCCTACGGCACCCGTCGACTGCCGTAGGACCTGACTGCCGATAAGTGGTGCTTTCCGACGAAGACCGATCTGGGTCAAACGATCAAGCCTGCGGCGCGAAAGGCGCGTACCTGATTGGCGTCCGACATGGTGTGCCCACGCTCGAGACTCTTCAAAGTCATTTCTGCCCCGTCGAACCGGTCGGCGTGAAATGTCGACCAGTGTCCGCAGTCCCGGCAGGCACGGCCGATCAGGTACGGCCTCAGAAGAAGTAGACCGGTCTGGGTTCCAAGATAGAGACTGCCACTATCGAGCTGGAACTCCGTCTTCAGCTCACGAGTTGCGACGACCGAATGGTCACCGACGAGATCGCGCGTCTGCGCCGTGCCCACCCCCTCGATGCTGTCCCAAGTCGTTGAGTCGACGGCGTGGAGCGGGGTCTCAGCCATGAAGAACGCTGCGCTGTACATGGTGCGCAGATCACCCAAAGCTTCCTGCGTTTCTTGCTCTAGCGCTGTCGGACGTCGAAGATGGGCGTAGTCGTCGCGGCGAGACTTCATCGATCGAATAGCCTGCTCGGCAGGCCCATCTGCTAGGAGGTCGCCGAGATCATGCAATACGTGGCGTTCTGGGGCCGCTGACCGGAGCGTACGGGATGTGTGAACCTCCGAAAGGATTGTGAGCCAATCGCCGAAGCTAGGCCCGCTTCGTCGACTGCTTAGCTTATCGGTCACCGATGTCATGGCGCCGATCGATCGGCCGACGTCACGAGCTGCAGCAAGAGCAAGATTTGCTAGTAGGCACAGAACGACCTCGGCGGCCTCCAGAATCTCACTAAACGCCTGATGGACCGTTCCGGCAGACAAGTTTGCTTCCACCGTGCGCCACCGATAAGAGAGAGGGTGGGGAAAGCGGGTGCGGATGCCGGTGGAGAAGTCGTCGATCGACGATGCAGCCTCGGCGCGCAGGCGGAGGTTTCGGCCAGTAGCCACAATGTGGGCGTGCGCCTCTGTCGGCGTGCCCTCCTCGAAGGCGGACGAGATCACCTCGCGCGCTGTGAAGCTCCACGCCTCGAACTTCTCCTTCGCATCCTCAATCTCTCGGACGGCAGCTGCAAGAGCAGAGTCCGGCTGGGGGAGCCGCATACTCTGGAGGCCTAGGCGAATGTGCCCACCCAGCGTGGACGCGGCCATGTCATGCAATGTCTTACAGTGCTTGGAGCCGAGGTAGGCGAGCGAGACCCTGACGGCCTCCGTCGAAACGTCGCCGTGCGGTCGCAGAACAACGACACCGGAAGCCGGAGTCGCAGGGTCATCGAGGTGCGTGTAGCGCGCGAAGATGAAACGCTGATGCTTTGGTGCGAGGATCTCGCGGAACACGAGGTCGCCCGACACCAGAGGCGGCGCGAGATCGGTCTGCTCGACCCACCTCGTGTGGTCGTCGGCGTCCGCGATAGACCCGTCTTGCAATACGTCGCGCCCACCGAGGAGCCGCACCATTCCGGCCGGCGCGGAAGTGCCAACGGACATAGGCAAGTCCCGAGGCACTCGGCCACGAATAATTTGAAAGACGTCTGTGAGCTCGCGTGTGACTGGATAACGATGGAGCTCCTCCTCGTGCGCCCTCGCCTCGGGCGAGTTGGCACGAAATCCGAGCGGCGCCCCAAGTGAGATCGCTTCACGTAGGACATAGCCGAAGCGAGTGCGCCCACCCGCGCGACGCAAGAGCAAGTCGAGGTCATCGAAAATTTCCTGCGCCGCCACTCGTGCAGACGGTACCGTAAAGAACCTAGTAACGTGGACGTTTGCCGCGGGCAACGACGTCCAGGCAGTCACGGCCAAGCGAAAAGATGAATGAAGCATCGGAAGACCAGCATCACCGACCTCCACTATTGCTGCAGGGTGCCACCTTTTACCCATGACTCTGCGGAAACTCGCGGACCCTGGGCTGTCAAGAGTAGTGGCTGGCGTCACTACGACGAGGCATGCGCCAGACGCGGGGGGCGTGACGCTAGCTATAAGGTGCTCGGTCAATGAAGAACGTCCGGGAAGCTCACTCTCCGCCTCGCGAAGCTCGGTCTCGGTCTCGGGCCGTCGAAACGAGGCGAGCACGATAGTCGGTCCTTGAGCTAGGGACCGCTCGATCTCAGGGACCATGTCGCCGAGGCGCGGCACGGCCTTCAGCGAAACGTCTTCTGTCGCCTCGAAAGGAGTCCAGCCCTTCAGCGGATGGCCCCCGTGTTGGACGACCGCAGGCCGCCCTGCGTCGCCCGATGTCCTTGCGACCTTTAATAGCAGTGCCTCAAGTAGCGGAGTACTCGTCAAAATCGCGGTTCCGTTCTCGGGGTGGCAGCGGACGACCGGGGGCTACACGTGCTGCGCTCAGCCTGTCACGGGAGGGACGCTCGACGGGCCACGCCGCGCGACTGTGGGATGCGGCTGCGCGATGCACGATACGGCCACCACTCACCGGAAGGCCTTATGCACGGGGCTGACGCTGGTTGAGCCTGCCAGCGAGCCCCTGCTGGTCCTTCGCTTGTACTGCGATCGGACGGCCGGGCGAGCTGCCGGCAGGAGTTGACCACGACGGTGAAGCGCGGGCGGTTCGGCCGTTCTGGGGGTACTGCAGCTCGGGATCAACGGGCGAGGCTCACGCCAACTGACTCGAGATCGGCAGTAGGGATCTGAATCCAGCCCTCGATCGCGGCATGGGCCACCTCATCGGGCGGAATTGGCTCGACACGGCCCTCCGCCGCGCACGTCGCTACGAGTGCTGCCAGGAGCACGTCGAGCCGGTCCGCTCGGGCGTCGGACACCAGGTCGACGACGCTAGCCTCCATGTCGCTATCCAGGTGCGGTCGCACACGAGAGCGGCTGAGGATCGTGCGAGCCATCCGTTCCCTGGCCTGGACCTGGTGAGCGTCGGTTCCTTTGTACGAACCCGCGTGCAGCTCCCATCGCCGGGCAGCGATCCCTGCCTAGACCTCCCACGATCGGTCCGCTCCGTCGCGTACACACGACGCGCCCAATGCACGCTCGTGCGCGCCGAGCAGCCGTGATGTGTGGCGTCTCAGGACCTGGTTGACACTCTGGCATCAGGAGATGCTTGACACCCTTCCCTCCGGATGATCTTGTTCCCGCGCTCTGTCGGAGCGGGAGGAGATCGGGTGGGTGAGGGCGCCGACTGGTGGGTCGAGCAGCGGTACCGGGCGGTTTTGGAGGTCCGGGACGGGGCGCCGGTGGCGGAGGTCGCCGACCGCTACGGGGTGTCCCGGCAGACGGTGTACGGGTGGCGGCGGCGGTTCGACGAGGCCGGGGTGGCNGGGCTGGCGGACCGGTCACGGCGCCCGCACCGCAGCCCGTCGCGGACCCCGGCGGCGGTCGAGGCCGAGATCGCCGGGCTGCGCCGCGAGCACCCGCGC
>NZ_KB903229.1 GCF_000379625.1 Actinomycetospora chiangmaiensis DSM 45062
TGGAAGCGGATCGCGGCCGCGGCGATCGGCCAGTTCTGCTCGACGATCAGACGCGCGAGCTTCAATCGGCTGCGCGGGGTCAGTGCCGCGTTAGCGTGGGCCACGGAGGACCTCCCGGTGGTGATGGGTGCCGTCAGACAGCTCCACAGCACTCCCGAGAGGTCCTCCCCTCAAGATCATTCAGACCGTGTCGTCACACCGGTTCAACCAACGTGTCCGGTCAGTACACCTAGTCGTCCCGGGCGTGGCGCTGCTGGTCCTGCGCGTACTCGGTGGCGGTGAGCACCTCGATGCTGCCGAACGCGCCGCGGCCGCTGACCTGCAGCTGCGGGGCACCGGGCGGTTCGGGGGCGCAGGCCTGCCTGCAGTTCGTGGACCCGAAGATCGTGGTGCCGGCGGTGGTGGTCTGTGTGCCGTCGGGGACCACCACCTTCGTCGAGCCGAACAGCACCCCGACCTGGATGTCGCCCTGCCCGGGCGCCACCTGGACCACCTTGCTGCCGAACACCGCCGCGTCCTGCGTCGACAGCACCCCCGGCGCCACGACCGCCGCGACCCCGATGACGACGGCCACCAGCAGCCCGCGGAACCCCCGCCGACGTCCCCGCCGCTCGGGGGTCCTGGTGTCGTCGTGCCACGACGGGTCGGCGACGACGGTGGCCGGCTCGGGCGGCGGGGCCGGGGACGGGCCCTCGTCGGGAAGGTCGGCGGTGAGGGGCTCGAGCTCGCTGCGGAAGCGGGCGGCATAGCAGGCCCGGGCCCGTTCGTCGTACTCGGCGAGCGTGATCATGCCGTCGTCCTGGGCGCGGCGCAGGCGCTCGTCGACCTCGCGACGCTCCCGGTCACCGATCCGCGGTTCGGGCTGGTGTTCCACGCCGCTCATCCTGACGCGGCTGGCACGACGGGCACCACCACACTTCGCGCGCGTAGGGCGCCCCGGTCGCGGGCCGGAACCGGACGAGCGTGCCGCAGCGGTAGCAGGGACGGTTCGACCGCCCGGTCACCCAGTGGTTCTGGCCCTTGCGCTTCACCCCGGTCGTCGTCATCCCGGTGTCGTGCTCGAGCGAGTGCCGGATCATCCGCCGGCCGAGCGCGAGCAGCGGCTCGAGCTCGACGTCACCGACCGGCCGCCAGGGGTCCAGCCCGCGCAGGAAGCACAGCTCGACGGCCCAGAGGTTGCCGAAGCCGGCGACGCCGCGCTGGTCGAGGAGGGTCTCGACGACGTGCCGGGCCGGGTCGCGCCCCAGCCGGGCGAGGGCCTCGTCGAGGTCGAAGTGCTCCTGGGTCGCGGTCGGCTGCCCGGCGAGGACGTCGGGTCCGAGATGGCCGACGACCCGGTGCTCGTCGCGGGTGAGGAGCAGGTCGGTCACCGGCACGCCGAGCCCGACGAGGCTGCGGCCGTCGTTGAGCGTGATCGCGACCCGAAGGTTCGGCAGGAGGTGGCGGGGGAGGGCCGGCCGTCCGTCGGGGCGGTGCTTGCGGACGATCGTCCAGGAGCCGTCCATGCGCAGGTGCGAGTGCAGCGTGCGCCCGTCGGCGAAGCGGGTGAGCAGGTGCTTGCCGTGGGCCTTCGTCGCCTCGAGAACGGCCCCCCGCAGGTCGGCGCCCGCGAGGTGGTTGCGGAACTCCGCGCGGGTCACCGTCGCGCCGGCGAGCGTGCTCAGCCGCGCGGCCGCCCGGTGCACGGCGTCGCCCTCCATGGGATCGGGTGTACCCGTGCCGGCAATGCGTCACTGCTTGCACCCAGTGGCAGGAGATCCGGCACCGTGGGCGGGCGCGTCGACGATGTGGTCTTCCTGGCGTCCGGTGCAAGCAGTGACGCATTGCTGGCACCGGGAGGTGCTCAGCGGCCCAGCGCCGCCCGGTCGGCCGCCCAGGCCGCGGCCCCGCAGACGAGCCCGGTCGACGACGTCGCGCCCGGGTCCTCGACCCCGGCGAGCGCGCATCCGGTGCGGGCGGCCAGCCAGTCCCGGACACCCGGCAGGGCCGCGATCCCGCCGCGGACGAGCAGGGGAGCGCGGTCGTCCCCCAGCAGGTCGAGGGTCGCCGCGCCCACCTGCTCGAGGGCCGGGGCGAAGAGGGGGCCGAGGTCGGCGTGGGTGATCCGGACGGTGCCGGGGCCCGGGTTCTCGGGCGGGAGGACGGGGACGGCGATGTCCACGACGCCGTCGCTGCCGAGGCGGGCCTTCGCGTCGTGGACGCCGCGGCGCAGCCAGAACCAGGCGCGGTGGGCGTCCGGGTCGGCGGAGAAGCGGATGCGGTCCGCGAGCTCGGGGCGGGCCCGGTCGAGGACGAGCTGGGTGAGCGCGTCGTCGAGTGACTCGGCGCCGACGTCGACGGTCCGGGTGCCCGGGCGCAGCACCGCCGCGGTGGTGCCGTGCTCGCCCTCGCTGCGGTCGACCACCGCGATCTCGGTGCCGCCGCCGCCCAGGTCCACCACGACGACGGGTCCGCTCCCGCCGAGCCGCACCGCCGCGGCGACGGGCGCGGGCACGAGCGCCACCTCGGTGTCGACGGCGCCCTCGACGGCCCGCAGCGCCGACCGGCCCGCCGCGGTCAGCGCGGCCCGCCCGGTGGCCGGGTCCGTCCACGACGGCGGGTGGACGAGCGCGAGCACCGTCGGCGCGCTGCCCCGACGGCCGCTCTCGGCCTGCAGCACGCGGGCGATGAGCGCCGTGGCCACGTTCACCGCGGTGGTCGGCCGCGGCCAGGTGGCGAGCAGGGCGTCGTCGCGGCCGCCGGTCGCCGCGCCGAGGTAGTCGCGGGCGCGCAGCACGGCGGCCTGCGGGTCGGCGTGGGCGGCGTCGAGGGCCGGACGGCCCGCGAGGACGACCCCGTCGCTGCGGGACAGGACCACGGAGGGCAGTTCCGCGGCGCCGTCGACGGCGACCGTCGAGACCCGGGTCCACCCGTCGTCGGGATCGACGTCGGCGACCGCTCCCGACGTCGTCGAGGTGCCGTGGTCCACGGCCAGCACCCACCGCGCCTCGCCCATGGGCGCAGTGTGTCAGGACCTACGGCGACAGCCGTACCGGAAGCGCCGCGAGCGCGTGGATCAACATGCTGTGGCGGTAGACGATCTCGTCGAGCGGCACGGCGGGCGCGAGGTGGGGGAACCGGTGGAACAGCGCGGTGAGCGCGATCTCGCCCTCCAGCCGGGCGAGGGACGCCCCCAGGCAGAAGTGGATGCCGTGGCCGAAGGCGACGTGACCGGTGAGGTCGCGCCCGTCGTCGTGCAGCTCGGGGGCGTCGAACCGGGCGGGGTCCCGGTTGGCCGCCGCCACCGACAGCGTCACGAGGGCGCCGCGCGGGATCGTCACGCCGTCCATCGCGATGTCCTCGGTGGCGAAGCGCAGCGGGGCGTTGGCGACGGGCGAGGTCCAGCGCAGGAACTCCTCGACGACGGGCGTGAGGGAGTCCGCGGCGAGCACCCGCTCCCGCAGGGCGTCGTCGCGCAGGATCGCGTGGACGCTGTTGACGATGAGGTTCGAGGTGGTCTCGTGCCCCGCGATCAGCAGGATCATGCCCATGGCCACGATCTCGTCGTGGGACAGCGCGTCGCCGTCCTCCGAGGCCCGGGTCAGGGCGGAGAGCAGGGCCTCGTCGGGCGCGTCCCGCTTCGCCGCGACCAGCTCGGAGAGGTAGGCGGTGAGACTGGCCTGCGCCTGGTGCTTCTCCGGCTGCGACGTGTCGTCGATCATCGTGCGCGACCAGAGCGCGAAGGCGTCGCGGTCGTCGAGCGGGACCCCGAGCAGCTCGCAGATCACCTGCATCGGCAGCGGCACGGCGTAGTCGTTGACGAGATCGACCTCGCCGACCTCCGCGGCCCGGTCGAGCAGCGTGGCGGCGATCTGCTCGATGGCGGGCCGCAGCGCCGCGATCCGGCGCACGGTGAAGGTCGAGACCACGAGCTTGCGCAGCCGCGTGTGCACCGGCGGGTCGTTGAGCAGCAGCATGTGCCCCGCCGGGCCCGGGATCAGCGGCTCCGCGGGCCGCTGCTCCGGCGGCATGGTGGAGCGGAAGTCCTTGGCCAGGCGGGGATCGACGAACGCCGCGCGCACGTCGGCGTAGCGCGTGATCAGCCACGTGGACCCGCCGTCGGGAAGGTCGACCTCCCGGACCGGCGCGATCTCGCGCAGGCGCGAGAGCGTGCCGTAGGGATCCGCCCAGTAGGCGTCGATGAAGACGGGTCCGGTCGCGAGATCGGTCACGGGCGGAGTCTGCCCGCCCCGGTGTGCCCTCCCCGTGACTTCGGTGAGGGTTCGTTCAATGAAGCCAGCGGGTTCAGCCCTTCGGCTCACCCATGCCGACCGACGTACGCCCGAATGCCCGGCCGGTCTTGCGGAACTGGGCCTCGAGCTGCGGCACCATCTTCTTCGCCTGGGCCATGACCGGGAGGTCGCCGAGCCAGGAGAACGTGATCGGGCGCAGCCCCGCGAGCAGGCCGACCGACTTCGGGACGAAGACCCGCCGCTTGCGCTTCGCGATGCCCTCGAGGAAGCCCGCGACGCACTCGTCGACCGTGGCGATGCTGCCCAGGGGCGGCGGGAGCTTGCGCAGCGTGTCCTCGAACGTCGAGGAGTCGGCCTTCACGTCGCGCACGAGGTCGGTGTCGATCCACCCCATGTGCGCGGTGCCGACGCCGATGCCGCGGTGGGCGAGCTCGAAGCGCAGGGCGTTGCCGTAGTTCTCGACGCCGGCCTTCGACCCGCAGTACGCGGCCATGCCGGGCAGCGCGGTGAACGCCGCGAGCGAGGAGACGAGCAGATAGTAGCCGCGCCGCTTCTCCACCTCGGCGATCGTCGCGGACACCGTCCGCGAGACCCCGATGAGGTTGACCTCCATGACGCGGGCGACGACGTCCGCGGGCGACTCCGCGACGGTGCCGTGGTTGGCGATGCCCGCGTTGGCGATGACCACGTCGATCCCGCCGAGCTCGGCGACGGTGTGCTTCACCGCGGCGTCGAGCGAGGACTGGTCGGTGACGTCGCAGGACGCCCACGTGTGCTGCGGGCCGAGCTCGCCCGCGATCCGCTCGAGGCGCTCGGACTCCAGCCCGACGAGGGCCACGCGCGCCCCCTTCGCGGCGGCGGCGCGGGCGACGGCCTCGCCGATGCCGCGGGCGGCGCCGGTGATGAAGAGGACTCGGCCGGTGATGTCGTAGGTCACGAACGCTCCAGGATGCGTCGGGGGTGCAGGACGTACTCGTCGGTCTTCATGTGCTTGAGGCGCCGGTGGAACGGCATTGTGAACGTCGGCCAGAGTGCCGAGTTGTTCCCGTGCCCGTCGAGGTACCACGACCGGCAGCCGCCGTCGGTCCACACCGTGCCCTCGGTGAGCCGCTGCATCTCGGCGACGAAGCGGTCCTGCACGTCCTGCCGCGGCTCGACCGCCCCGACCGAACGGGTGCGCAGCCGGCGCAGCACGTCCATCACCAGGTTGATCTGTGACTCGATCATGAACACGACCGAGTTGTGGCCGAGGCCGGTGTTGGGTCCGAGCAGCGTGAACAGGTTCGGGAAGCCGTTGATCATGGTGCCGTTGTGGGCGAACATCGTGTCGCCCCAGTGCTCGGCGAGGCTGCGGCCGTCGCGGCCGAACACCCGGTGGCTGATCGGCAGGTCGCTGATGGCGAAGCCGGTGCCGGCGATGATCGCGTCGACCTCGTGCTCGACGCCGTCCGCGGTGACGACGGCGTGCGGCCGCACCTCGGTGATCTTCTCGGTCACCACCTCGACGTTCGGGCGGTCCAGGGCCGGCAGGTAGGTGTTGGACAGCAGGATGCGCTTGCAGCCCATCGAGTAGCTCGGCGTGATCTTCTCGCGCAGCTCCGGGTCGGTGACCTGGGTGCGCATGTGCTTCTCGGCGAGCTTCGCGGCCTTCGCCATGCGCTGTGGGTCCTTGAACCCGAGCACGAACGTCTCGCGGCCCCAGTAGATGGCCTCGCGGTTCAGCTTCTGCAGCGCCGGGAAGCGGCGGAAGAGCCACTTCTCGACCCCGGTGATCCGGCGGTCACGCCGCGGCATGATCCACGGGGGCGTGCGCTGGAAGACCGTCATGTGCCCGACGACGGGCGCGATCTCCGGCACGAACTGGATCGCCGAGGCTCCGGTGCCGATGACGGCCACGCGGCGGCCCCGCAGGTCGAGGTCGTGGCGCCAGGTGGCGGAGTGGAAGACCTCGCCCTCGAAGGCGTCGAGCCCCGGCACGTCGGGGAACGACGGGTCGGACAGCGCGCCGCTGCCGAGCACGAGCGCGTCCGCGGTCCACGTGCCCTGCGTGGTCGTCACGGTCCAGCGCTGCGTCTCGTCCGACCAGCGGGCGTCGGTCACCTCGTGGTGGTTCCGCGTGAACCGCTCGATGCCGTACTCGCGGTGGATCCGCTGCAGGTACGCGTGGATCTCCGGCTGCGGGGAGAACGCGTGGCTCCAGTCCGGGTTCGGGGCGAACGAGAACGAGTACAGGTGGCTCGGCACGTCGCACGCGCAGCCCGGGTACGAGTTGTCCCGCCAGGTCCCGCCGACGTCGCCGTGGCGCTCGAAGACCAGGAAGTCCTCGACGCCGGCCTGGCGCAGCCGGATCGCGGTGCCCAGCCCGGAGAACCCGTTGCCGACGATGGCCACGGACAGGTGCGGGACGTCGGTCTCGTTCCCGACGACGGGTGGTGCGGCTTCGGTGGTCACGGGTGCCCTCCCTTGGTACGGCGACGTACCGTGCTCCTCGGGAGGATGGTACGAGCTGGTACCATAGGCCAGTGACTGTGAGCGCGCACACGAGAGCCGGGGAGCACCCGGTCGTGGCCGCCATCCGGACCGGGACCTCGCCGGGCTCGGACCACCGCGACCGGCTCATCGCCGCGATGGGCGAGCTCCTCGCCGAGCAGGGCTACGCGAGCGTGACCGTCACCGACGTCGTCGCCCGCGCCCGCGTGTCGAAGCGGACCTTCTACCAGCACTTCGCCGACCGCGAGGAGTGCCTGCTCGCCACCTACCGCGTCGTCGCCGAGGCCCCGCTGCACCGCATCGCGGAGGCCGCCGCGTCGACGGTCGGCACCGGACGGCCGGTCCGCGAGGAGATCGCCGGGGTCACCGGTGCCTACCTCGCCGCGATGGCCGAGCACCCGCTCCTGACGCGCGCGATGCTCACCGAGGTCGGTTCCGCCGGTCCGGCCGGACTCGCCGTGCGCCGCGAGGTGATGCGTCGGTTCGCCGACGGTCTCGTCGCCCTCGCGGCGGCCGGTGGCCGGGAGCTGTCCGGCGGGGTGGCCCAGGCGCTGGTCGGCGGCATCAACGAACTGGTGCTGGAGGCCGTCGAATCACCGGACGTCCCGGCCGAGGCGATGGCCGGGGCCATCCTGGCGCTCGGCGACACGGTGACCGAGCTGGGCGTGGCCGTCCTCGACCGGTAGTCCGGGACGCCCGGGTCAGCGGGCGCCGAGGATGCAGAACTCGTTGCCCGACGGGTCGGCCCACACCGTCCACGGCAGGTCCGGGTCCTCGACGAGCCGGGCGCCGAGGTCGAGCACCCGCGGTGCGGGGTCGCCGTCGGAGCGCTCGGCGCGCACGTCGAGGTGCAGGCGGTTCTTCCCCTGTTTCGGCGCGGGCTCCGGGCAGAGCTCGAGCAGCGGTCCGACCCCGGACGGGTGGCGCAGGCTCACGAGGCCCGGCGTGCCGGTCGCCGGCACCCAGCCCGTGACGGCGGCCCAGAACGCCGCGTCGCGCTCCGGGTCGGCGCTGTCGAGCGGCAGGGCGGCGATCGGACCGGTGTCTCGGTACGCCTCGCGGGACTCCATCACGCAGAAGGGCTCGCCTGCGGGATCGGCGAGCACCGTCCACGGCACGTCACCCTGGCCGATGTCGACGGCGCGGGCCCCGGGGCGGGGCGACTACCGGTCCCGGGCGAACAGCACCGCCAGCACCGTGCACCCGATCATGATGAGCATCGTCGGGAGGACGGCGTTGACGGTGTCCCAGGACATGATCAGCCCCAGACCGGCTGGCGGTCGGCCACATCCGTGTCGTCGGTGCGCAGCAGCGCCGCGCTCTGGCGGGTGATCGCGACGGTGCCCGCGATCACGACCGCAGCGGCCACGACCTCGCCGGCGAGGGCCAGCGGCGTCGTCCGCACCCACTCGCCCAGGACCAGGACGCCGAGCGTCACCGCGACGGCCGGGTCGGTGGTGCCGATGACGGCGTTCACGGGGGCGTTGAGGCGCCCGAGGTGCAGCGCGCGCTGCGAGAACGTCCAGCCGCACAGCGAGGTGACCAGGGCGAACGCGAACGGCCAGGAGACCACGGCGGTGACCAGGTCCGAGGACGCGAGCGCGGTGGCGAACAGCGTGGCGGTCAGGCCGTAGAACCCGCCGGTGGCCAGGGCGAGCAGCGCGGCGCGCAGCGGCTCGGACCAGCCGTCGCCGCGCAGGCCCAGCAGGCCCACGAGCCCGGCGAGCAGCCCGACCACGACGAGCGGGGTGACGGCGGGGGACGGCAGGACGGCGGGTCCCTGCGGGTGCGCGATGGTGAGGAACGCCGCGAGCCCGAGCACGCACACGACCGACGCGCCGAGCAGCCGCCGGTCCAGCCGACGTCCGGCGAGGGCCGCGGAGGCGATCGTGCCGAACACGAGGCCCGTGACGAGCACGGGCTGCACGAGCGCCACGGGCCCGACGTGCAGGGCGTAGGCGTACGACCCGAACCCGATCGCGATCACCGCCTGTCCCGCCCACCACCGGCGGCGGCGCAGCACGCGGGCGAGCAGTTCCCGGGTCGATCCCGGCTCCTCGATCTCCTGCCCGGCGCGCTGCTGGAGCACGGTGCCGGTGGAGATGCCCGCGGCGCCGACGAGGGCGGCGAGCAGGGCGATCGCGGCGGTCACGGCATCTCCACCGTCGGCAGCTTGAGGACGGCGGCGAGGTCCACCCCGGCCTGCCGCCGCGACCAGGCGGCGGCGCGCGCGTGGGCCGCGTCGAGGGCGGCCGGCTCCGCGAGCCAGCCCTGCAGCAGCCGGGTCAGCTCCCGCGGTCGACGGCAGGTGTGCGCGAGGCCGGCGCGTCCGAGCAGCCGCGCGGAGTCACGGCCGTGGCCCGGCAGCGGCTGGTAGAGCACCAGCGTCCGGCCGCAGGCCAGGGCCTCCTGCGCGGTCGCACCGCCGGAGTTGTTGACGACGACGTCGGCCGCCGCGAGCAGGGTCGGCACGTCGTCCACCCAGCCGGGTACCCGCAGCCGCCCGGAACCCACCCGGTCCTCGAGCGCGCGGAGTCGGCGCCGGGCCCGGTCGTCGCGGCCGCACAGCGCGACGACGTGGCAGCGCGGGTCGGCGGCGAGCGCGGCCTTCACCGCGGCCGTCACGCCGCCGAGGCCGAGCGAGCCCGCCGTCACGACGACGACGAGCGCGTCGGCCGGGAGGTCGAGGCGGGCGCGGGCCGCGCGGGCCTCCTCGGCGGGTACGGGGCCGAAGGGCGCACCCACGAGCGCGGAGCGGACCGTGACCCCGGCGCCCGGGTCCATGACCCGGGTCGGGGCGGCGGCGAGGTCGTCGAGGACGAGGTACTCGTCGACGCCCGGGTAGGTCCAGTAGGCGTGCGGGGCGAAGTCGCAGATCGCCGCGACGACGCGGGCCTGGAGCCGCCCGCGGCGGCGCAGCCAGGCCAGCCCCGCCGTCGCGAGCTGGTGGGTGGAGACGACGACGTCGGGCGCGCCGTCCGCGGCCAGGCGCGCGTGGGGCCCCTCGAGATCCGCGGCGAGGGCGCGGGCGACCCAGGCGCCCATCACCTCGCGGTAGAACCACCGGACCAGCCGGGAGCGCGTGACGGCGGCGTACCAGGCCTCCTGCAGCACGGGGGTCCACTGCACCGCGAACTCGAACAGCCACCGGAAGACCGGACCGGAGCCGTGGCCCATCCGGGCGAAGGCCTCGGCGAGCCGGATGTCGCAGTCCGGGCGGTCGCGCGCGACGATCGTCTGCACCGCGTGGGCCACGGCCGCGTGCCCCTGACCGATCTCGCCGGAGACGATGAGCAGCCGCNGCGCGCGGTCGATCGGCGGGCTCGTCACGCGCTCCAGTCTCCCGACCGCGTGGGGCACGCACCCGTCCGGGTGTGCTGTTCACACGAGAGGCGGCTCCCGTTCAATCCCACACGCGTCCTTCCGCGACGCTTCACCCGCGCCTCATCGCCCGTCCTCCGGACGCGCCGATCATGAGTCCCGCGTCGAGGTCCACCGTGGGTCACAGTAGGTTCACGGGAGGGTCACGGCACCCGGACGATCGTCTGCAGGTCGGAACGACCCGGCCCGTCGGCCGTCGTCACGCCCGAGAGGAGCCCCCCGACCGATGACCGCACTCGGCGCCCCGAGGTCCACCCGCACCCGGGGTCGCTCGTTGCGTACCCGGCACCTGCGGGTCCTGCGGCGGACCACCCGCCCGACCGAGGAGCCGCGGCCCGACCGGTCCCCCCGCGTCGTCGTCCTCACCGCGCGCGTCGGCGCCGGCCACGACCGGGCGGCCTACGAGCTCGCGGCGCGCCTGCGGGCGCGCGGGGCCGTCGTGGACGTGCACGACTACCTCGACGCGCTCCCGCGCTACGGGCAGGTCATCATCGGCGACGGCTACGGCTTCACCGTCAACCGGATGCCGCGGTTCTTCGACTGGCTGTTCTATGCGCTGGAGCACCGCTGGGACGTCCGCGGGATCATCCTGACGTTCCTCACGTTCTCCGAGCGCACGGTGCGCCGGTGGACGCGGGACGCCGACGTCGTGGTGTCCACGTTCCCGCTCTCCTGCCAGACCCTCGGCCGGATGCGGGCCGCCGGCCGCATCGGGGTGCCGGTGATCAGCTATCTGACCGATCCCGCGCCGCACCGCATGTGGCTGCACCCCGGTGTCGACACCCACCTGTCGGTCACCAGCGCGTGCGCGGCGGCCGCCGACGCGATGTACGGGGTCGACGTGCGTCCCGCCGGTCCGCTCGTCGGGCCCGCGTTCTCCCGCGCGCACACCGACGCCGATCGTGCCGAGACCCGTCGTGAGCTGGGCCTGGGGGACGACGAGACCGCGGTGCTGATCAGCGCCGGTTCGCTGGGGCTGGGGGACGTGCCGTCGCTGGTGTCGGCGGCCCTGACCAACCCGGCCACGCACGTCGTCGTGCTGTGCGGCCGGAACACGACGCTGCGCACCGAACTCGACGCGATGCCCCGCGTCACCGCCCTGGGCTGGCGTGACGACGTGCCCGCGCTGATGGGCGCCTGCGACGTGCTGCTGCACAACGCGGGCGGGCTCTCGGTGACCGAGGCCCTCGTCGCGAACCTCCCCGCGGTGACCTACTGCCCGATCCCCGGGCACGGGCGGGCCAACGCCACGGTGCTCGCCGACGCGGGCCTCGCCCCGTGGCCGACCACGCCGGAGGCGCTCGCCGAGGTCCTCGACGGCATCTCCCGGACCTCGCCGCTCTCGCCGTGGCCGACCGACCCCGACGGCGACGTCGCGGAGATCGTCCTCGGCGCCGCGGGCGAGCGCGCCCAGGTGGCCGCGGCCTCCTGACCGCCACCGTCCGCCGGGAGCAGGAGAGGTCGCTCTCCTGCTCCCCGCGGCCTACGGCGCGTCGACGATCTGGATGACGCCCGTGTTCACGCTCGCGATGTAGAGCCGCCCCGAGGTCGGGTCCACGCCCAGCGTGTAGGGCCCCTGCGCCGTCGCGACGCGGGCGACCTCGCGGGGCTGCGGGGTGGTCATGTCATAGCCGATGACCTCGTTGGTGCCCGACGACGCCACGTAGACCCGGTCGCGCACCGGGTCGTAGGTGATCCCGTAGGGGCCACCGGGCTGCGGCACGGCACCGACCTGGGTCGGCGGTCCGCTCGGGTTCGGCTGGAACACCAGGACCTGGTTGCCGCGGGTGTCGGTCGCGATCATGCGGCCGTGGCGGTCGGCGACGAGGTGGGTCGGGCCGGCCCCGGCGGGTGCGCTGCCGACGATGGTCAGCGTGTTCACGTCATAGATCGTCAGGTCGTCCTTGCGGACGTCGATCAGCCCGACGAGGTCGCCGACCGGGGCGAGGCCGGCGGGCTGCACCGCGTCGGTGAACATCTTCACCACCCGGTCCCCGCGGACCGCTGAGACCGTGCCGCCGAGCTCGTCGGCGGTCATGACGGTGCCGTTCGGGTCCTGCGTGGCGTCGTGCGGGACGGTGCCGACGAACAGCGGCGGGTCGGCCTGACCGCCCGGCAGGTTCACCCGGACGAGGGCGTTGGCGCTCTCCACGGGCACGAGGACCGGGCCGCCGGGCGCCGCGAGCTGCAGGTGCCGGACGAACCCCGGCAGGGGCGTGCGGGTGCGGATCGCGCCCGTGTCGGCGTCGAGCAGGACCAGGGAGTTCGGGTTGCGGGTGGCGACCGCGACCGTGCGGGTCACCGGGTCGACCACCACGCCTTCGGGGGCCGAGCCGACCTGCACCTGACGACCGGGCGGGGCGACGGTGGGCACCGGGGCCGACTGGGGCTCCGCGGCGAGCGAGAGGTTCGCGGTGTCGGGGCGCGTGCCCTCGGTGGGTACGCCGGGGACCAGCAGCCCGGTGGTCGGGGCGACGTTCGGGGAGGACGTCGGGGACGACGACGGGGCGGGGGCCTGCGGGGTCTGGGTGCCGCACGCGGCGAGCGTGAGGCTCGCGGCGACGGCGGAGAGGAGCAGGGCGCGACATCGGCGGGGCATGTCCGTTCTGTACCCCGTCCCACGTTCCCGACGACGGGTGCGGCGCACCCGTCGTCGGGAAGAGATCTAGCGGACCTCGGCGGCGTGGTTCTCGGCGCGCTTCTCCGCCCTGGCGAACTCCTCGACGAGCGTGGCGCAGAAGGCCGGCAGGTCGTCGGGGTTGCGGCTGGTGATCAGCCGGTCGTCGACGACGACCTCCTCGTCGACCCACTCCGCCCCGGCGTTGCGCAGGTCGGTGGCGAGGCTCGGGAACGAGGTCATCCGGCGCCCGCGGACGACGTCGGCCTCGATGAGCAGCCAGGGGGCGTGGCAGATCGCGGCGACCGGCAGGCCGATGGCGAACGCCTCACCGACGAGCCGCACGAAGTTCGGGATGGTGCGCAGCAGGTCGGGGTTGGCGACGCCGCCGGGCAGCACGAAGCCGTCGTAGTTGTCGGTCTTCACCTGGCTCACCACGGCGTCGACGTCGAAGCGGTCGCCGTGGTCGAGGTGGTTGAAGGCCTGGATCGAGCCGGGGGTCTCGGAGATCAGCACCGGCGTCCCGCCGGCGTTCTCCACGGCCTTCCAGGGCTCGGTGAGCTCGACCTGCTCGGTGCCCTCCTTGGCGGCGAGGAACCCGATGGTGCGGCCCTCGAGCGGGCGGTCGGACGTGGCCATGGTGATGCGACACTCCTCGAAACAGCAGGTGGGATACCCTCGGGGGGTAACGGTCGGCGCGACGGCCGACGGACAGGCCCGGGATCCCCGGCGCTCGCCCGGCGAAACGCCCCCGGGGTGGGCGCCACGCCGCCCGGGTGGGCGTGGCACCGTCGCGGGGGACCCACCCAGATGTGCGGAAGGACTTCCCCATGGCCACGACGACCCTCTCGGTCCCCGAGATCCACTGCGACCACTGCCGTGCCGCGATCGAGGGCGCGCTCTCGCCGATCGACGGCGTCGAGGGCATCGACGTCGACCTCGAGAACCGCGTGGTCCACGTCGAGCACGACGACGAGCTGCAGCTCGGCGCCGTCGTGGAGGCGATCGAGGACCAGGGCTACGACGTCCCGAACCGCGACGCCTACGTGCGCGCCTCGTAGCCCGCTCCGCGGACCCGTCGCGAGGGGCACGCCGGCAGGCCCGGGGGGTCGTGAGCCTGCCCGGTGTCCCTCTCGCGGGCGGCGCCGCGACTAGCTGGCCTTCTCCTCCGCGTCGTCGTCGGCCTTCTTGCGGCGCGACCGGGTGGTGGCGGACTTCTTCGTCCCGGTCGAGGTGTCGTCGTCGGACTTCGCGGCGGCGGACCGCTTGCGGGTCGACTTCTTCTCCGTCGCCTCCTCCTCGGGGGCGTCGTCCTTCGTCGTCGTCTTCTTCTTCGACGAGCCCGACGAGCCCGAGGAGGACGAGTCCGACGAGCCCGACGACGAGGTGTCCGCCGCCTTGCCGCCCGCGGCCTCGACGGAGCGCCGCAGTGCGGTGAGCAGGTCGGTCATGTCGCCGGCGTCCTCGGCCGGGGCCTCCTCGGGGGCCGGCCGCCCGCCACCGTGCTCGCGCTTGTACTCGATGAGCTCGCCGACGGCCTTGCGGTACTCGTCCTCGAACTGGTCGACCTCGAAGTCGCCGGACAGCGAGTCGATGAGCGACGACGCCATCGCCATCTCCTGCGGGCGGACCTCGACGTCGTTGTCGAGCACCGGGAACTCGGCCTCGCGGACCTCGTCGGGCCAGAGCATCGTCTGCAGCACGATCGCGTTCTCGCGCACGCGCAGGAGGGCCAGCGTCTCGCGCTGTCGCAGCGCGACCTTCACCACCGCCATGCGGTCGGTCTCGCGCAGGGCCTCGCGCAGCAGCGAGTAGGGCTTGAGCGCCTTGTTCTCGGGCTCGAGGTAGTAGCTCTTGTCCAGCAGCAGCGGGTCGACCTGGTCGACCGGGACGAACTGCACGACGTCGATCTCGTGGCCGGTCGCGGTGGGCAGCGTGGCGAGGTCGTCGTCGTCGAGCATGATCAGCTGGCCGTCGTCGGTCTCGTAACCCTTCGCGATCTCCGAGTAGGCCACCTCCTCGCCGCAGACCGAGCAGGTGCGCTTCTGGCGGATGCGCCCGCCGTCGATCTCGTGCACCTGGTGGAAGCGGATGTCGTGGTTCGACGTCGCGGCGTAGAGCCGGACCGGGACGTTGACCAGCCCGAACGACACTGCGCCGCTCCAGATCGCGCGCATCGCGCGGCTCCCCTCATCCGTCACCGGGCGTCACCGGTGCTGGACCCCAGGATGCCCCACATGCGTCCCGCCTCACAGGATTTCGCCGGGCGGCCCGGGCACGGGGTGTCGGGCACGAGGGTGTCGGGCCCCCGGGGCACGATGTGGGCATGCAGGACGTCGGCGTGCGCGGCGCCGGCATCCGGCCGATGCAGCCGGTGCCGGGGCGGTTGCCCGTGGGTGCGGAGTGGTCCTACGAGGTCGACTGGAGCGGCATCCGCCTGCTCGCCGACGTCGAGGACGGCACGCTGTGCCTGCGCACGCTCGAGGGCGACGACGTCACGGCCCGGTTCCCGGAGTTCGCGCCGCTGGCCGACGTGGTGCCCGACGGGCTGTTCGACGGCGAGGCGGTGCTGCTCGACGCCGGTCAGCCGTCGTCCCTCGCGCTGTTCGACCGGCTGCGCCGCGCCGATCCGCGCAAGGCCCGCACGTTGGCGCGCGCCCGTCCGGCGATCCTCATGGTCTACGACGTGCTGCGGCTCTACGGGGTCCCGCTGACGGCGCGCCCGCTCGACGAGCGCCGCGCCACGCTCGGGCGGCTCAGCCTCGACGAGGTCGGGCGCATCCAGGTCTCCCCGGTGTACGACGACGGGCCCGCGCTGCTCGCCGGGGTCCGGGAGCAGGGGCTGCCGGGGGTCATGGCGCGCCGCCGCGACACGCCCTACGACGCCGACGCCGGCGAGGACTGGCTGCGCGTCGTGGCCCCGGCCGAGGCGCCGACCGCGCCGACCGCCGCCACGGCCGTCGACCTCCCCACCGCCGAGCAGCCCCCGGCCGGCCCGGCGCTGTCCGCGCTGCCGCCGGCGGAGCGCCCGTCCGGCCCCGCCCCGTCGTCGGGAAAGGTCCCGCGGGGTCGGCACAGTCGGGGGCAGGAGGAACCGCCCGGGCTGTGGTGAGGCGCGTCAGTCCTCCTCGGGTGCCGCCGTCTCCAGCGCCTCGGCGGTCCAGCCGATGATCCGGCCGCCCGTGCGGCCCAGGTCCCGCATCGCCTCGAGGTGCTCGGCCGGGGTGTCGGCGAGGTCGATGCGCACCTCGCGGCGGTCGAGGCGGGCGGCCTCGAGGGCACTGCGGCCGTCGTGGCCGGCGGTGAGGGTGGCGAGCAGGCCCCCGGTGGAGGCGAGGGAGCCGCGCGTGGCGCCGAGCCGCCCGAGGGCGTCGTCGAGCGCGGCGAGCAGGGACGCGCGGTTGCCCTCGCACATCGCGGCGGTCAGCTCGGGGCGCGTGGCGGCCACCCGGGTGCCGTCGGCGAACGACCCGGCCGCCAGCGCGAGCGCCAGCTCGCCGCCGTCGGCGCCGACCGCGGCGAGGACCGCCGCGAGCAGGTGCGGCAGGTGGGAGATGCGCGCCACGGCGACGTCGTGCTCGTCGGACGCGGCCGGCACCACGGTGGCGCCGCAGGCGAGGGCGAGGGCGACGACGTCGGTCCAGACCGCGAGGTCGGTGTCGTCGTCGGTCGCGACGACCCAGACCTTGTCGTGGAAGAGCTGCAGCGACCCGGCGTCCCAGCCCGAGAACTCGGTGCCCGTCATCGGGTGGCCGCCGACGAAGCGGGTCGCGGGCGCCCACCGGTCGACGGCGTCGCGCACCGGCTCCTTGACGCTCGTGACGTCGGTGAGCCGGCAGTCCGGCGCCTCCTTGCCGACCAGCGCCAGCACGTCGTCCAGCGACGTGAGCGGCACGGCGACGACCACGAGGGCGTCCGCGTCGGCGGCGCGGCGCAACGCGTCGGCGACGGTGTCGCTGACGTCGTAGCCGTCCGCGCGGGCCTTCTCGATCGTCGTCTCCGACGCCGACGCCCCCCAGGCCTCGCGGCCCGCGTCGGTGGCGGCACGCAGCAGCGAGCCGCCGATGAGACCGAGCCCGAGTACGCACACGGGCCGGGTCAGCGCGGCGGCGAGTACCGCTCCGGTGTCCGGTTCCACTGTCCCCACGGGTCGGAGCGTAGGGCGGGACCGGCCGGTGACGGCCGTTCACCCACTCCAGCGACACGTCAGGGGCGGAGGACCTCCAGGGCGTACCCCGCGTAGAGGGCGACGCCCGCGACCATCGCCTCCTCGTCGAACACGACGCGGTTCGAGTGGTTCGGGGGCGCGTCCGCCGGGTCGACGCCGGGCGGGCAGGCGCCGAGGAACGCCAGCGCCCCGGGCACGCGGCCGAGCACGTAGGAGAAGTCCTCGGAGCCCATGATCGGGTCGGGCATCGGCTCGACGAACCGGGAGCCGAGGACCGACCGGCCCACGTCGGCGACCCGGTCCGCCACCTCGCGGTCGTTGACCGTCACGGGGTAGCCGCGGTCGATCTCCACCTCGGCGGTGCACCCGTAGGCCTCGGCGGTCCCGGTGCAGACCCGACGCAGCTCGGCCAGCACCTGCTCGCGGGTGTCCTCGGAGAGCGTGCGGACGGTGCCCTCGAGGGTCGCGGTCTCCGGGATGACGTTGGTGGTGGTGCCGGCGGTGAGGTGGGCGACGGTGAGCACCGCCGGGTCGAACGCGCTGACCCGCCGCCCGATCATCGTGTGCAGCGCGCCGACCATGGCCGCGGCCGCCGGCACCGGGTCGAGGGCGTCGTGCGGGGCCGAGGCGTGGCCGCCCGCGCCGTGCACCGTTACCGTGAAGTCGTCCGACGACGCCATGATCGACTCGGCGCGGGTCTGCAGCGTGCCGGAGCTCAAGCGCGAGGTCACGTGCAGCGCCATCGCCGAGCCGGGGAGGGCCCCGCCGGCCTCGAGCACCCCCTCGGCGAGCATCGCGAGCGCCCCGTGCCGGGACTCCTCGCCGGGCTGGAACATGAAGACGACCGTCCCGGCCAGCCGGTCACGCCGCCCGGCGAGCAGGCGGGCGGCCGAGGCGAGCATCGCGGTGTGCAGGTCGTGCCCGCAGGCGTGCATCGCGCCCTCGACCCGCGAGGCGTGGTCGAGCCCGCTGTCCTCGTGCAGCGGCAGGGCGTCCATGTCGGCGCGCAGCAGGACGACGGGGCCGGGCCGGGTGCCGGTGAGCGTGGCCACCACCGACGTCGACGACCGCCCGCACGTGATGGTGACCGGCAGGTCGCGCAGGACGGCGAGGATCGCGGCCTGCGTCTGGGGCAGGTCGAGACCGAGCTCGGGCTGGCGGTGCAGGGTGCGGCGCAGGGCGATCGTGTCGGGCTGCAGGGCTCGGGCCTCGGCGATCAGCGCCCGCTCCGGAGCACGGTGGGCCGCCCGTCGCCGGACCTCCTGCCGGGCCTCGCCAGACGTCCTCACACCCGTGATCCTGCACCCCCGGTCCCCGGGGGGCGACCGCCCGGCGCGCGGAAGATGTCGATTCGGTGCGCGTGGCGTCCTCACCCTTCACGGCATGGGTCGCTGGTCCTACCGTGGTGACCATGGCAGGACAGGGCGCACAGGCCGCCCCCCGTGGCGGTGGTCAGGGCACCGTCGTGCCCCTCGACGGCTGGGCCGTCGCGGTCACCCGGGAGGAGGGCCGGTGGCGTGCGGTCTCGATGGACCGTACCGCGCTCGCCGACCTGGATTCCGCCATCACCGCGCTCCGGGCGTTGCGTTCGACCGGAGCGGTCATCGGACTGCTCGATGTGGACGACGAGTTCTTCGTCCTCGTGCGCCCGGTGCCCGGGGGAGTCTCGCTCCTGCTCTCCGACGCGGTCGCGGCGCTGGACTACGACGTCGCCGCGGACGTGCTCGACCTGCTGCGCCTCGACGTCCCCGACGAGGACGAGGTGGACGACGACCCCTGGCCCGAGGGCGACCTCGGGATGCTGGCCGACCTCGGCGTCCCCGCCGACGAGCTCGCCGTGCTGGTCGACGAGATCGACCTCTACCCGGACGAGCAGCTGACCGCGATCGCCCGGCGCTGCGGCTTCGCCGACGAGCTGGCCCGCATCGTGGAGACCGCGCCTGCGTCCTGAGGTCCTGATCGACCGCGCCCTCGAGGTGGCACGGACGGCGCACCCCGCCGACGTGCCGGTCGGGGCGGTGGTCGTCGACGCGTCCGGGCGGGAGCTCGCGTGCGCCACGAACGCGCGCGAGGCGCTCGGCGACCCCACGGCCCACGCCGAGGTCCTCGCCCTGCGGGCCGCGGCACGCGTTCACGACGACGGCTGGCGGCTGGAGGGCTGCACCCTCGCCGTCACGCTCGAGCCCTGCACCATGTGCGCCGGCGCCGCGGTGCTCGCGCGGGTGGACCGGGTGGTGTTCGGCGCCTGGGAACCGAAGACCGGGGCGGCGGGCTCGCTGTGGGACGTGCTGCGCGACCGGCGGCTCACCCACCGCCCCGAGGTGATCGGCGGCGTGCGCGAACCGGCCTGCTCGGAGCTGCTGCGCGCGTGGTTCCGGGGTGGCGGCGAACCCGGTGGGGGCGCCCGGTAGGGTTGCTCCCGGTAGCGTGTCCGAGCGGCCAAAGGAGCACGCCTCGAAAGCGTGTGTGGGTTCTGCCCACCGTGGGTTCGAATCCCACCGCTACCGCCATCGACGCCGGGTCTCCCTCTCGCGGAGCGCCCGGCGTTCGTGTGTCCGGGGTGGCCTCCGACCTGACGAACGGGTCGTTCGTGGCGTCTATCGGCACGAACGACCCGTTCGTCCGGAACGAGGGCTCAGGCGACCCCGGCCTGGCGTGTGAAGTTCGGCGGGATGAGCAGGTCCTCCGGGGCCAGCTCCTGCACCGAGGACTTGCCCAGGCCCATGAGGCCCGAGCCGATCCCGCTCTGCAGGATGTCGAGGACGTTGCCGACGCCGGCCTCCCCGGCCGCGGCGAGGCCCCAAAGGTAGGCGCGCCCGATCGCGACGGCCTTCGCGCCGAGGCACAGGGCCTTCACGACGTCGGAGCCGCGGCGCACCCCGCCGTCCATGATGACCTCGACGTCGCGCCCGACGGCCTCGACGATCCCGGGCAGCACCCGGATCGGGGCCGGGGTGGAGTCGAGGTTGTTGCCGCCGTGGTTGGACACCTGGATCGCGGTCGCGCCGGCGTCGACCGCCCGCTTGGCGTCGTCGACCCGGGTGATGCCCTTCACGCAGAACGGCAGGTCGGTGCCCCACTGCTCGCGGAGCCAGGCCACGTCGGCCCAGGTGGGCGGCGGGGTGAACATCCACTGGCCGTAGGCGCCGAAGAAGGTCGGGGGCTCGGAGCCGTCGACGGGGATGTTCGGGACGGTGAGGTCCGGGATGAACCGGGCCTTGAGGAACTCCAGCCCCCAGCGGGGCCGGGTGATGCCCTCCGGGATGTACTTGATCATCGTCTTGAGGTCCATCTTCTCCGGGATGGCCGGGCTGCCCCAGTCGCGACCGTGGGAGAACGACCAGTCGAGGGTGACGATGAGGCCCTTCGCGCCGGCCCGCTTGGCGCGCTCGGCCCGGGCGGCGAGGGTCTCGCGGTCGCCGACCCAGTACATCTGGAAGAACGTCTTGTCGTTCGCCGCGACGACGTCCTCGATCGACCGGCTCGCGAACGACGACAGGCCCATCGCGGTCCCCCGGGAGGCCGCCGCCCGCGCGACCGCCACCTCGCCCTCCGGGTTGACCGCCTGGACGCCCGTCGGCGAGATCATGACGGGCATGGAGATCTCCTGCCCCATGATCGTCGTCGCGAGCGACTTCTCGTAGGGCAGGTCCGCCACGTGCGGGGCGAACTGCAGCTCCCGGAAGGCGCCGGTGTTGTCGTCGAGCGTGTAGCCCGCCTCGCTGCCCGCCACGAGCGCGCCGTACACCGACTTCGGCAGCCGCTTCTTCGCGCGGCGCTGCGCCTCCGCCACCGACTCGAACCACTGACCAGCCATGAGCACCTTCCGCAGATCGCCTGTCCCCCGAGGGTAGGTGGCCCGGCTCACTCCTGCGCCGCTCGCGCGGGGGGATTGCGCCCCGTCCGTCAGGGCAGGTCGCGGCCTTCTCATCCGCGGATTCCCGACGACGGGTCGCGGCGCCCGGTGATCTCCCGCGGCCGGGGGTGAACCGACCGCGCCCGTCGTCACGAAAGCCCCCACGTCGCCGGCCGTGGCCGGGGACGCGGTCTCACCGAAGGAGCCCCACCCGCCATGACACCGTCCCGCGCGGCCGGGCCCGACCTGGCTGCACCACCGCGGCCTCGTCCGGACCCCAGCCCGGACGCCAGCGCCTCCGGACCCGCTCCGGTCGATGCGGACGTCACCGACGCCGATCTCGTCGCCCGCCTCGCGGCCCGCGACACCGGCGCCCTCGACCTCCTCTACGCCCGCCACGGGCGTGCGGCCTACTCGCTCGCCCGCCGCATCTGCGTGGACGAGGGGCTCGCCGAGGACGTCGTGCAGGAGGTGTTCCTCGTCCTGTGGCGGGACCCGGAGCGGTTCGACCGCACCCGCGGCTCGGTGATCAGCTGGCTGCTGACGCTCGTGCACCACAAGGCGGTCGACGCGGTCCGGCGGGAGGCGACCCGCCGTCGCCACCACGTGCCCACCGACGAGCCCGAGGTCGGCCTCGAATCGTCCGCGGTCCCTTCGGCCGACCGCGCCGCACTGGGCTCGGTCATCGCCGAGCACGTCCGCGCCGCCCTGCGCCACCTCCCCTCCGAGCAGCGCCAGGCGCTCGGCCTCGCCTACTACGGCGGCTACACCCAGCGGGAGGTCGCCTCGATCACGGGCGTGCCGATCGGCACCGTGAAGTCCCGCATGTTCACCGGGGTGGCCAAGCTGCGGGTGCTCCTCGCCCCGGTCCTCGGCACGTCGGGCCTCGAGCTGCTCGGGGACACCTGGTGAGCGCCGACGGGATCCCGCACGACGGCGAGCTCGCGGGCGCCGTCGTCGGCCGTGCCCTGCACGCCCTCGAACCGGAGGAGGAGGACCGCGTCACCGAGCACCTGCGCACGTGCGCGCCGTGCCGGTCGCTGCTCTCCGAGACCCACGCGACCATGGCGGCCCTCGCCCACGCGGTCGCGGACAGCGAACCGCCCTCCGGGCTGCGCGGCCGCATCCTCGCCGCCGCGGACGCCGAGCCGGCGCGCCCGACCGCCCCGGCCCCCGTCGTGCCGGTCGCGGCGGTGGCGCCGGCCGCCGCCGCGGTCCCCGACCCCCCGCCGCCGCGGACCGCCCCGGCGCGGTCGCCGCGCCGTCGCAGTGCGGCCGTGCTCGCGCTCGTCGCGGTGGTGGCGGGCGTGGTCGTGTTCTCCGCCCGGGGGATCGCCACCGGCCCGGACACCGACGCGCGGGCCGCGTCCGCCACCCGCGCGGACCAGGTGATCAGCTCCGCCGAGGCCCGGAACCCGGACGTGCGCCACGCGGCGCTGCTCCAGCCGGGCGGCGCCGTGCTCGCGGTCGTGCTGGACGACCAGGCCGGCCCCCGGGTCGTGCCCGTCGACATGCCGGACATCGGTCCGAACCGCACCTTCGTGCTCTGGCGCGTCGCGGGCGGGACGGCGACCGCGGTGGGCACGTTCGACGCCGCGGGCGGCTTCACCCCGACCGGCACCCGTCCGTCCACCGGGCTCTCCCAGGGGGCGTACGCGGTGTCGGCCGAGGCCGCCGGTCCGGTGCCGCCGCGCCCGTCGACGGTGGTGGCCAGCGGGCCGCTCATCTGACGGGCCCGCGTCGCGGGTGACGGGCCCCTCCGGATCGACCGGAGGGGCTCGTTCCATCGCACGCTCCGCGCCGTCCGGGCGAGCCCCGTCGTCCGGCGGCCCGCCTCCACCGTGCGCCGTCCGCCGACCCGCGCGACGATGCCCGGTCGGCCGTTCGTCGCGTCGCGTCGCTGTCCGGCCGCAGCACGCCGTGGCGCGGCGTGCAAACCCGGCGTCGTCGTCGGGGGGTCTGGCTACCGTGGCAGCTGTCGGGAACACGCGACGGAGCGTCCCCGGCGAGCGGCGTCGGAGCGGGCCGGCGCGGCAGACGACGGGGAGGCGTGCGCATGGCGTCCGGTGCTGCTGCCCCCGCCGACGTGTGGCCCCGCGTCCCCGGCCCGCGCGGTGCGGCCCGGCCGATGCTGGCCTCGACCGGTGAGCTGCCCCGGGGCGCCGGGTGGGCGTTCGAGTTCGTGTGGTCCGGGCTGCGCTGCTTCGCGTACGCCCAGGACGGCGAGCTGCGCCTGATCGACGCCGACGGGCACGACGTGACGGCGGGCTTCCCGGAGGTCGGGGTGCCCGCCGCGCACGGACTGGTGCTCGACGGCGTCGTCGTCGCGAAGGACCCGGTGGGTCGGCCGAGCATGGCGCGGCTGCGTCGCCGCCGACGGGTGGCCCGGCCCTCGCGGGCCCTGGTCAGCGGCACGCCCGTCTCCTACTACGTGTTCGACGTGCTCGAGGTCGACGGCCGGTCCACCGCCCGCATGCCCTACCGCCAGCGGCGCGAGCTGCTCACCGAGATCGACCTCGCCGGGGGGAACCTCGTCGTGCCGCCGTCGTTCACCGGCGTCGCCGCGGACGAGGTGGTCAGCACCGCCCGGCAGTACGGCCTCGAGGGCGTCGTCGCCAAGCGGCTGGAGTCGACCTACCAGAGCGGCCGGCGGTCCCGGAGCTGGATCACGGCCGAGATCACGCAGGCGCAGGACGTCGTCGTCGGCGGGTGGTTGCCGCCGCGGGGGAGCTCCGAGGGCGTCGGCTCGTTGCTGCTCGGCGTGCCGAGCGACGGGGTGCTGCGCTACGCGGGCCGGGTGTCCACCGGCGTCACGGCCGCGGCCCGTCGCGAGATCCTCGACGCGTCGGTGGGGCTGGACCGGCTGGTCAGCCCCTTCCACGGCGACCTCCCCGCGGACGTGCAGGCAGCTGCGCGCTGGGTCGCCCCCCGGCTGGTGGGCCGGGTGGAGCACCGTCGCTGGACGCCGACCGGCCTGTTGGGTCGGCCGGTGTGGCAGGGCCTGCGGGCGGGCACCCACCCCGCGACGGTGCACGCGCCGGTGCTGGCCGCACCGGTCGTCGCGACGGATCTCGCGCTCGACGATCTGGAGACGGTGGAGCGGCCCCCGGTGCCCGCAGCGGGGAACACGCGGGGCGTGGACGTCGTCGCGTCGCCCGGCGCAGCCGAAGCCGCCGTGCTCGTGCCCGCCGGCGCCGCCGAGGTGCTCCTGCCCGACGTCGACGTCGAGGCGGCCCTGCGGTCGCGGTTCTCGGCCCACTTCGTGCACAACGCGTTGACCGCGATCGCGAGCTATGTGCGGGTCGACCCCACCCGGGCCCGCGAGCTGCTGAACGAGTTCGCCGACTTCACGCGCTACTCGTTCCGCACCTCCGACACGAGGACCACGGTCGCCGAGGAACTGCGCAACGCCCGGCGCTACCTCACCCTCGAGCAGGCCCGCTTCGGCGAGCGGCTCGGCGTGGAGATCACGGTGGCGCCCGAGGTGGAGAACGTCGTGCTCCCGCCGTTCGTGGTGGCGCCGCTCGTGGAGAACGCCGTGCGGCACGGCATCGAGCCCGTGCTGGGCGGCGGCACCGTGCGGATCACCGCGGCCGGCGCGGGCCCCGACTGCGTGGTGACGATCTCCGACGACGGCGCCGGGATGGGCCCGGAGGCATCCCGGGCCGCGTCGCTGGTCGACGCCCGGCACGGCGGGATCGCCGAGGTCGACCGCCGCCTGCGCGCCGCGTACGGCGGGCGGTGCGACCTGCACGTCGACAGCCGGGCCGGGAGCGGGACCACGGTCCGGCTTCGCGTCCCGGCCACGCACGCCGAGGAGCCGCCGGCCGGCCGGCTCCTCGTGGGCTGAGGGCGTCCCCCGTCCCCCGACATCTCCGGGGGACGCCCCGCCGGTCAGCCGTGGGTGTTCGAGCAGGTCGGGGTCGGCGCCGCGAGGATGCTCCCCAGGATCGGTACCTGCAGTCCACACGCGTTGACGGGCAGCAGGGTGAGGTCGTTGAGCAGCCCGATGTTCCCGTTGCCCGACGGGCCGTCGCGGCCGTCGAGCCGGGTGTGGGCCGACGCCATGGGCGCGACCGCGGTGAGGGCCGCCGCGGACAGGGCGAGGGCGGCGACGGGGGTGGCGGCACGTCGGGCGGTGAGCCGGCGCGGCGCGCGATGCTTGGCCACGGAGATCCTCCTCGAGAGGGATGGAGTAGTGCGGGCGACCGTTCGGCGCAGCTGCCCCGCGACGAACGGTCGGCTAGGACTCTCCACGCGTGTGACACGTGGGGCTATTGGGGCGACGAGTTCCGCCCGGAACGAGTGGTCCGGCGCGCGTCGGGACGAGCGGTCCGGTACAAGGGTCCAGCGGTCGTTCTGCTACGACGAACGGGTGATCCGGCGCTGAGGCTCGCGACGTCGACGGCGAGGTTCAGGTGAGGCATGTCGGGAGGCCCTCGCGCCTGCCTGATGTGCGTCTCGCGGCCCGGTGCAGGCCCGGCAGGATGGCGTCCCGTGCGCATCCTCGCCGTCGACTGGTCCGGGGACCTGCGGGGCGCCGCGAAGCGCATCCGGGTGGCCGAGGCGGTGCCGGGCCGCTTGGTCGACGTGCGGGGCGGGCTCGACCGCGACGGCGTCGGGGACCTGCTGCTGGACCTGCGCGACCGGGCCGAGCCCGCCGTCGTCGGGATGGACTTCTCGTTCGGCCTTCCGGCCTGGTTCCCCACCCGATACGGCGCGAGGTCGCTGCCGCAGGTGTGGGACCTGGCGCGCGACGAGGGCGAGACCTGGCTCGAGGCGTGCGACCCGCCGTTCTGGGGTCGGGCGGGGACCCGGAAGCCGACCGACGTCGACCTGTACCGCGACACCGAGCTCGAGGCCCGGGACCGGGGGCTGAACCCGTTGTCGACGTTCCAGATCGGCGGCGCGGGCGCGGTCGGGACCGGGTCGGTCCGGGGGATGGCCCTGCTGGGGCGGTGGCGCCGGGCGGGCGTCGGGGTGTGGCCGATGGACCCGGCGCCCGGGCCACGGGGGGTGCTCGTCGTGGAGGTCTACCCGCGGGCGATGACCGGCCCCGTCGTCAAGTCCTCGGCGGACGCGCGCCGGGCCCTGGTCGAGGCCGACCCCCGCGTCCCCACGGAGCTCCGCGCCGCCGTGACCGCCACCGAGGACGCGTTCGACGCCGCGTACGCGGCCCTCGGCATGGCCGATCACGCCGACGAGCTGGCCGCGCTGCCCGCCCGCACCGACCCGGCGTCGGGAATCGAGGGACGGCTGTGGCTCCCGCCTACAGCGCCAGGGCCGCCTCGCTGAACGACAGCCCGAGCTGGTCCGCGGCCTCGGCCAGGACGCCCTGGACGGCGAGCGTGTCGTCGAGCGGCATCACCGCGGACTCGGTGCGCCCCGCGCGCAGGCACGAGTTCACCTCGACGATCTCGTGCGAGTACCCGGCGCCGGTGGGGGGCAGCTCGAGGCGCTCACCGGGGTCGTCGGGGGAGCGGTGCACCACGATCGTCGTCGGGTGGTGGAAGCGGGGGAGCACGTCGATCCAGCCGGTGGAGCCGAAGATGCGGGCCTGCCCCGGCGACGGCGAGTGGAACGAGGTCTGGGCGGTGGCGAACCGGCCGTCCTCCCAGGCCATGACCAGCGCGTTCTCGGCGTCCACGCCCGTGGTCTCCAGGCGTCCCACCGCGTGCACGCGCGACGGGCTCCCGCCGAGCACCATCTGGGCGAAGGAGACGGGGTAGACGGCGAGGTCGAGCAGGGCGCCGCCGCCGAGCTCGGCGTTGAAGAGGCGGTCGGCGGGGTCGACGTCGCGCACCGTGCCGAGGTCCGCCTGCACCGCGCGGACCTCGCCGATCTCGCCGGCCTCGTAGATCTCACGGGCCCGTACGACGGCGGGCTGGAAGCGGGTCCACATCGCCTCCATCGCGAACACGCCGTGCCGTCGGGCGGTGTCCACCACGCGCCAGGCCCCGGCGAGGGTCGCGGTGAAGGTCTTCTCCACCAGCACCGCCTTGCCGGCCTCGAGGGCGGCGACGGCGAGGTCCGCGTGCTGGGGGTGCGGGGTGGCGATGTAGATCGCGTCGACTCCCCCGTCGTCCACGAGCGCCCGGTACGAGCCGTGCGCCCGCGCGGCGCCGTGTTCCGCGGCGAACGCCTCCGCCCGCTCGGCCGACCGGGATCCGACCGCGACGAGCTCGGTGCCCCCGACCGCGACGAGGTCCCGGGCGACGTTCGCCGCGATCCGGCCCGGTCCGGCGATGCCCCAGCGGATGGTCTGCACGACGTCAGCCTGTCACGCGATCCGCTACAGCGAGCCACCGAGGAGGTCGACGTCCTGCGCGGTGCCGGAGACGACGAGCTTGCCGTTCTCCGCGCGGAGGTCGGTCGCCGTGATCGAGAACGGCAGCTGCCCGGGGTCGAGGCGCGCCGAGTAGCTCCCGAGCCGCGAGCGCAGCGCGCTCGTGACGGCGCCGGACACCGACGACGGGGCGTCACCGGCGTCCACCGCGATGTCCCGCGCCGAGAGCACGATCTGCCCGCCGGCGAGCCGGAACGTGGCGATGACCGACGCCCGGACCTGCTGGCCGAGCACGGTCGTCGTGGAGGTCAGCTCCACGGCCTGCGACGGGTCGATGTCCGCGACCTTCGACCCCCGCGCCGCCAGGGTCTGCGCGGTGACCGGCTGGACCGTCACGTCGGAGACCTTGAGGATCCGCGCGAGGTCGGGCGGATCGACCTCGGCGCTCGCGGTCACCGTCCGCGCCGGGATGGAGCGCACGGAGCCGTCGAGCAGCGACTGCGGCGGGAGCCGCACGTCGCCGAGGTCGGCCACGAGCGTGATGTCCCGGAGCTGGCGGTAGGGGATGTGCTCGGCGGTGAGGGTGACCGAGGGGTACTCGCCGGCCGCGGCCTGCGTCAGGAACGGGAAGCCGTGGATGTCGACGCGCGGTTCGGCGTCGAGCTTCAGCTGCGTCTGCAGCTGGGAGGCCACCCGGTCCTGGGCCACGAAGCGGGCGCCGAAGTCGACGCCCACCAGCAGCACGGCGAGCACGGCCAGGGTGATGAGGAATCCGCGCATCACCCGTCAGTGTCCGTCACGGGCGATTCAGCGTGCGAAGTGCCTCGAGATCACCAGGCGCTGGATCTGGTTGGTGCCCTCGAAGATCTGCATGATCTTGGCCTCGCGCATGTACCGCTCGACCGGGAAGTCGCGGGTGTAGCCGGCCCCGCCGAACACCTGCACGGCGTCCGTGGTCACCTTCATCGCGGCGTCCGTGGCGACGAGCTTCGCGACGGAGGCCTGGCGCGAGTAGGGCACGCCGGCGTCCTTGCGGCGGGCCGCGTCGAGGTAGGTCGCACGCGCCGAGTCGACCGCGGCGGCCATGTCGGCCAGGACGAAGCCCAGCCCCTGGTGGTCGACGATGCGCTTGCCGAACGTCCGCCGCTCGTTCGCGTAGTCGACGGCCGCGTCGAGCGCGGCCTGGGCGAGCCCGACCGCACACGCGGCGATCCCGAGCCGCCCGGAGTCCAGCGCGGCGAACGCGATCTGGAGGCCCTGACCCTCCTCGCCGATGCGGCGGTCGGCCTCGATGACCCCGCCGTCCCAGGTGGCGCTCGTCGTCGGGACCGCGTGCAGCCCCATCTTCTCCTCGGGGCGGCCGAAGGTCAGGCCCTCGGTGTGCCCGGGCGCGAGGAAGCAGGTGACGCCGCGGCTGCCCCCCGTGGTCGAGCTCCGCTGCGCTCCGTCTCCCGTCTCACCGGTGCGGGCGAACAGGGCGTAGAAGTCGGCCTTCCCGCCGTGGGTGATCCACGCCTTCTCACCGGTGATGCGGTAGTTCCCGTCCTCGCCCTGCTCCGCGCGGCAGCGCAGCGCGGCGGCGTCGGACCCGGCGTGCGGCTCGGACAGGCTGTACCCGCCGATGATCTCGCCGGCCAGCATCCGCGGCAGCCACTCCTGCTTCTGGGCCTCTGTGCCGAAGGTGGCGACCGGGAAGCAGGCCAGGCCGTGCACGCTCGTCGTGACCGCGATCGTGGCCCAGCGCGCCGCGAGCTCCTCGAGGACCTGCAGGTACACCTCGTAGGGCTGGCCGCCGCCGCCGTACTCCTCGGGGTAGGGCAGGCCGAGCAGGCCGGTCTCGCCGAGGGTGGCGAACAGGCCCTCGGGATACGTCCCGTCACCGCGCTCGTGGTCGTCGACACGCGTGGCCAGTTCCTTGTCGGCGACCTCCCGCGTGAGCTCGATCAGCGCCCGGGCCTCGTCGGTGGGCAGGAGGCGGTCGACGGCCATGTCACGTCCTAACGGTACTGAGATCGGAACGCCAGTACCGTCGACAGTAGCGTCGGGGCGGTAGGATTACCAGGTGGCCTCTCCGGTTCGTCGCGGCGCCGCCCGACGGGACGAGCTCGCCGACGCGCTCGTCGAGCTGTTCCTGGCCGAGGGTTTCGCCGGCTTCACCCTCGACGACGTGGCCGCCCGTCTGCGCTGCTCGAAGCGCACGCTCTACGGGCTCGCCGGGTCCAAGGAGCAGCTGGTGACGGCGGCCGTGGTCCGGTTCTTCCGGGCGGCGACCGTGCGGGTGGAGGCGGCGGTCGCCACGCGGTCCGAGCCCGCCGACCGGATCGCCGCGTACCTGCGCGCGGTGGCCGCCGAGCTCGAGCCCGCCTCCCCGGCGTTCTTCGAGGACGTCGCCTCGTTCGCGCCCGCCGCGGCGATCTACCAGCGCAACACCCGGGCGGCCGCCCGCCGCGTCCGCGAGATCATCACCGAGGGCGTCGAGTCCGGCGCGTTCCGCGACGTGCACGTCGCCTTCGCCGCGGAGGTGGTCGCCTCGACGATGGAGGCGATCCAGCAGCGCCGGATCGCCGCGACCACCGGGCTCGACGACGCCGAGGCCTACGAGCAGCTCGCCACGCTGCTCGTCCGGGGGTTGCGTTCCTGACGGAGCAGGTCGCTCTGCAACGACGAACGCCGGGCCCCGTCGTGGGGACCCGGCGCCTCGTGGAGCTGGCGGAGGATACGGGATTCGAACCCGTGAGGGGGTTAGCCCAACACGATTTCCAATCGTGCGCCTTAGGCCACTCGGCCAATCCTCCGTCGACGAGGGTACAGGGCGACCTCCCGCCGCCCGCGAGGTGGGAGCCCGGCGCCGGAGGTGCGGCCGCGTCCCGTCCCAGGCCCCCCGAGGTGCGGGGGCGCTCCGTCGGGACCGGCCCAGCCCGTCGTCCCGAACGCGGGAACACACCGGGGTCGGAGGGCCGCGCGGCGGTCGGTAGAGTGGGCGCCGGACCCCGCGCGGCGTCCATCCTGTGAACTCCCCCAGGGCCGGAAGGCAGCAAGGGTAAGCGGGCTCTGGCGGGTGCGCGGGGTCCCCTTTCTTCCCCGGGCCGGGGCTGTCGGACCCCCCGCGTAACCTCGCGATCGTGGCACTCGCCCTCTACCGCAGATACCGGCCCGGCACCTTCGCCGAGGTCGTCGGGCAGGAGCACGTCACCGATCCGCTGCGCACGGCGCTCTCCGCCGGCCGGATCAACCACGCCTACCTGTTCTCGGGCCCGCGCGGCTGCGGGAAGACGTCGTCGGCGCGGATCATGGCCCGCTCGCTCAACTGCGAGCAGGGGCCGACGCCCGATCCGTGCGGGGTCTGCGAGTCCTGCGTGGCGCTCGCGCCGAACGGCCCCGGCTCGCTCGACGTCACCGAGATGGACGCGGCCAGCCACAACGGTGTCGACGACGCCCGGGACCTGCGGGACAAAGCGGCCTACGCGCCGGTCAGCTCCCGCTACCGCGTCTTCATCATCGACGAAGCGCACATGGTCACCACGGCGGCGTTCAACGCGCTGCTCAAGGTGGTCGAGGAGCCGCCCGAGCACCTGATCTTCGTGTTCGCGACGACGGAGCCGGAGAAGGTGCTGCCCACCATCCGGTCGCGCACGCACCACTACCCGTTCCGGCTGCTGCCGCCGAGCACGCTGCGGGCGCTGCTGGAACGCATCTGCGACGAGGAGGGGGTGCGGGTCGAGCCGGCGGTGTACCCGCTGGTCATCCGCGCGGGCGGTGGCTCCGCGCGCGACTCGCTGTCGGTGCTCGACCAGCTGCTCGCCGGCGCCGACGACCAGGGCGTCACCTACGCGCGGGCGGTCGGGCTGCTCGGGGTCACCGACGTCGCGATCCTCGACGACGTCGTCGACGCCCTCGGCGCGCAGGACGGCGCGTCGGTCTTCGGGGCGGTCGACCGGCTCGTCGAGGCCGGGCACGACCCCCGGCGGTTCGCCGCCGACCTCCTGCAGCGCCTGCGCGACCTCATCCTCGTCCACGCCGTGCCCGACGCCGCCGACAAGGGCCTGGTCGACGTCCCGGCCGACGAGATGGCCCGCATGGTCGACCAGGCCCAGCGCCTCGGCCCCGCGGCCCTCGCCCGGCACGCCGAGCTCGTCCACACTGCGCTCACCGAGATGCGCGGGGCGACGGCGCCGCGCCTCCTGCTCGAGCTCGTCTGCGCCCGGATGCTGCTGCCCGCGGCGTCCGCGTCCGACGCGGCGCTCGTCCAGCGGCTCGAGGGCGTCGAACGCCGACTGCAGGCCGGCGCCGTCGCGAGCGCCGGGGGTCCCCTCGCCGTTCCCGACGACGGCCCGGAGCCGGTGGGCGAGCCCCGCTTCCAGCGACCCTCCCAGCGACCGTCGGAGCCGGAGCAGGCCGCCGAACCCGCACCGGCCCCGCCACCGCGCGCCGACGCGCAGGACGCGACCGTCCAGCCGCCCACCGGACGCCCGACGGCCACGGTCGAGGCGCCGCGCCCGGACCGGGGCGACCAGCCGCCGGCGCCCGCCACGCGTCGGGAGGCGCCGGAGGAGGCGCCCCGCCGCCAGGGCTCCGCCCCGGAGCGTTCGTCCCAGGAGCGTCCGTCCCAGGAGCGCCCGGCCCAGCAGCGCCCGGCGGCCGCGCAGGAACGCCCGGCCCCGCAGCGCACCGCGCCCGACCGTCCGGAACCGGCTGCTCCGGCCGCTCCCGCCGCCGCGGCCCCCGGCGCGATGGACGCCGCCGACCTGCGCCGGGTGTGGCCGGAGGTCATGGCCGCCGTGCGGGAGGGGAACAAGCCGACCCACGCGCTGCTGCAGAACGCCACGGTGGCGGCGGTCGAGGGCACCACGGTGGTGCTCGCGATGCCCACGGCGCCGCTCGCCCGTCAGCTCTCCCAGCCGAACCGCGCCGGTCACGTCACGGCCGCGCTCTCCCGGGTGCTCTCCGGGGAGTGGGCGCTGCGGGCCACCGACGCGGCCGGCCAGCAGGCGAGCGCCCCGCCGCCGCCGCCGGAGGGCGGACGTGGGGGAGCACCGGCCCGTACCGCGGCGCCCCAGCGCCCGTCCCGGCCGGAGCCGGCCCCGGAGCCGCAGCGCCCGTCACGGCCCGAGCCGCAGCGCGCGGAGAACGGCGCCGCCGGCGGGCGGCCGCAGTTCCAGCGCCCGAGCGTCGCGCGGGCCGCCGCGGGCGGTGCACCCGCCGCGGCCCCCGAGCGGCCCCGTCCCGCGAGCCCGCCTGCTGACATCCCGCCCCCGCCCGAGCCGCCGGACGAGGACGAGGTCACCGAGGAGGACATGTACGCCGAGGCGCACGCCGACCCCGGTGGCGGCGAGCGCGTCGCGGCGCGCAACCCCGACGACGCCGCGATGGAGCTGCTCACCCAGCACCTCGGCGCCCGCCGCGTCGACGGGCACTAGGGCCACCGGCCCGCCCCCGTCGCGAGGTGCACACGAGGCAGGCGCGGGGGCCTGCCTGGTGTCACCGCCGCGCCGGCGAGACTCAGCCCAGGACGCGGCCCAGGAAGTCGATCGCCCGCGGATAGGCGTCGAGCCGGTTGGCGCGCTTGGCCAGCCCGTGGCCCTCGTCGTCGTAGACCACCAGCTCCACCTCGACCCCGTTGCTCCGGACCGCCGCCGCGACCTGCTCGGCCTCCGACAACGGGACCCGCGGGTCGTTGGCGCCGTGGATGACGAACAGCGGCGCGCGCACGTCGCCGATCCGGTTGAGCGGCGAGGCGGACTCCAGGAACTCCCGGTCGCGCTCCAGCGACCCGTATTCCCGCTCGCGGTGCGCGCGACGGTACGGCGAGGTGTTCTCGAGGAACGTCACGAGCGAGGAGATGCCGACGATGTCGACCCCGGCCGCCCAGCGCTCGGGCTGGAACGACACCCCCGCGAGGACCATGTAGCCGCCGTACGAGCCGCCCCACAGCGCCGAGCGGGTCGGGTCCAGATCGAGCTGCGGCAGGAAGTCGTGGATCGCGGCGAGGTCGGCGACCGAGTCGAGCCGGCGGTCCACGTCGTCGAGGGAGTACCAGCGCTTCCCGTAGCCGACCGACCCGCGGACGTTGGGCACGAGCACCGTGTGCCCCTGCGCGACCAGCGCCTGCGTGATCGGCGAGAACGAGCGCACCGACTGACCCTCGGGGCCGCCGTGGATGATCAGCACGCTCGACCCGGTCGGGACCGCCGGGGAGTAGACGAAGCAGGGGACGGTCTCGCCGTCGGGGGTCGGGATGCCGACGCTGGTCGGCGTGACCAGGTCCAGCCCGTCGAGGTCCTCGGCCCACGAGGCCACGGTCCCGGTGCGCCCGGTCGCGGCGTCCACCAGCACGACGTCGGCGGCGACGGTCGGCGAGGTCCACGTCAGGGCGAGGCCCTGCGAGTCGGCCGACCAGCGCGGCAACGTCAGGTAGTCCCCGACCCCGACGCCGGGCGTCACCACGTCGCGCAGGTGCGCCCCGGTCTCGGCGTCGTGGATCGCGAAGCGGGAGGAGCCGTCGTCGTCGGTCGCGACGAGCAGCAGCCGGCCGTCGGGCGAGAGTCGCCCGGAGACGTCGTGCGCGTCGTCGGTGACGAGGTACTCCAGGCTTCCCGACGACGGGTCGAGCCGGGCGATGCCCGTCCGGTCCCGTCCGCTGTTCGTGGTGACGAGGGCGGCCGAGGAGTCGGGCAGCCACTGCAGCCCGCCGTGGATGGCCGGCTCGTCGGCGGAGGTGACCTCGGTGGTCCCGCTGCCGGCCAGGAGCAGCACCTGGGAGCTCAGCGCGGGGACGCCGGGCCGGGTCATGAGCGCGGCCGACCCGTCGGGGGCCACCGACGCGCCGCCCACCATGCCGCCGCCGTCGTAGAGCACGGTCTCCTCGCCGGACGCCACGTGGCGCAGCACCAGGTCGAAGTCGACGCCGTTGCGGCGGTTCGTCGCGTAGACGACACGGCCGTCGTCGAGGACCTCGGCGAGGGAGTGGATGTACCGGGGGTCGCGGACGAGCGGCTCGAGGTCGTCGGTCCCGAACGGGGCGGTGACGTCCTCGGGCCGGAGCAGGGAGAGCTGGGCGCGCTCGTCGCCGTCGGTGTCGTGCGAGACGACGATCGTGCGCGGCTCCACGCCCTTCAGGTAGCGCCCGGCACACGCGCCGGGCAGCGCCGTGAGCGGCCGCCGGGTGCCGTCGGGGGCCAGCTCGACCAGCTGGACGGTGCCCGAGGTGTCGTCGCCGGCGAGGACCCGGCCGTCGGCCGCCACGTCGAAGGCCCGCCACGTTCGGGCGGAGAGCAGGCGGGTCACGAGTTCGGCGGTGTCGCTCACGGCGCCACCCTGCCACCCGCAACCCGCGCCCGTCGTCGGGAACGCCGGAGCCCCTACCCTGGGGGTGTGCAGCCAGGACAGCCGGACATGCCCGACATGGGTGCCCTCCTCCAGCAGGCGCAGGCCATGCAGGAGCAGCTCATGAACGCCCAGGCCGAACTGGCGGAGACCGAGGTGACCGGTCAGGCCGGCAACGGCCTCGTCACGGTCACCCAGACCGCCGCCGGGGAGATCCGCGGGATCACCATCGACCCCAAGGTGGTGGACCCGACCGACGTCGAGACCCTGCAGGACCTGGTGCTCGGGGCGCTCGCCGACGCCGCCGACGCCGCGCAGCAGCTCCAGGCCGAGAAGATGGGCCCGCTCGCGGGCGGGCTGGACATGGGTGGCGGCGGCCCGCAGTTGGGGATGTAGGGAGCGTGTTCGAAGGCCCGGTCCAGGACCTGATCGACGAGCTCGGCCGGCTCCCCGGGATCGGGCCGAAGAGCGCCCAGCGCCTCGCGTTCCACCTCCTCGGCGCCGAGGAGGCCGACATCACGCGCCTGCAGGACGCGCTGGCCAAGGTGAAGGCCGGCGTCGTGTTCTGCGAGGTCTGCGGCAACGTCAGCGAGAAGCAGCGGTGCCGCATCTGCGCCGACGCGCGCCGCGACGCGACGCTGGTGTGCGTCGTCGAGGAGCCCAAGGACGTCATGGCCGTGGAGCGCACCCGCGAGTTCCGCGGGCGCTACCACGTGCTCGGCGGCGCGCTCGACCCGATGGGCGGGATCGGCCCCGACCAGCTCCGCGTCCGCGAACTCCTCCGCCGCATCGGCGGTCAGCAGACCGAGGACGGGGAGCAGGAGCCGGAGATCAGCGAGGTCATCCTCGCCATGGACCCCAACACCGAGGGCGAGGCCACGGCCACCTACCTCGTCCGGCTCCTGCGCGACTTCCCGGGCCTCACCGTGACGAAGCTGGCCAGCGGCCTGCCCATGGGTGGCGACCTGGAGTTCGCCGACGAGCTGACGCTGGGCCGGGCGCTCGCCGGCAGGAGGCCGACGGCCCCGTGAGCACTTTCCGTGGCTGCAGCCACGGAAAGTGCTCACAGGCGTCAGCGCAGCGCCCGGTTCACCGCCGACACCACGGCCTTCAGCGAGGCGGTGAGGATCGAGCCGTCGATGCCGATGCCCCACACCTCGACGTCGGCGCCGGCGCCGTCACCGACCGCGGCCTCCACGTAGGCCGCGGCGCGGGCGTCGTCACCGGCGGCCATGGCGTGCTCGGCGTAGTCCAGCACCCGCACGTCGTAGCCGACGGAGGCGAGGGCGTCGACGAAGGCCGCGATCGGGCCGTTGCCCACTCCGGTGACCTCGTGGACCTCGCCCTCCACCTTGAGGGTGGCGGTCAGCTCGGCCTTGCCGTCGTCGTGCGTCGCGACGCGGGAGCTGACGAGCTCCAGCGGGCTGCGCCGCATGAGGTACTCCTCGGCGAAGATGTCGTACATCTCCTTGGCCGAGACCTCGCCGCCCTCGGTGTCGGTGACCTCCTGCACCCGACGCGAGAACTCGATCTGCAGCCGCCGCGGCAGCTCCATCTGGTGCTCGGTCTTCATCAGGTAGGCGACGCCGCCCTTGCCCGACTGCGAGTTGACCCGGATGACCGCCTCGTAGGTGCGGCCGATGTCCTTCGGGTCGATCGGCAGGTACGGGACCTCCCACGGGTGCTCGTCGACCGGGTGTCCGGCCTCGCTCGCCTCGACGCGCATCGCCTCGAGGCCCTTGTTGATCGCGTCCTGGTGGGAGCCGGAGAAGGCGGTGAACACCAGGTCGCCGCCCCAGGGGTGGCGCTCGCCGACGGGCAGCTGGTTGCAGAACTCGACGGTGCGACGGATCTCGTCGATGTCGGAGAAGTCGATCTGCGGGTCGATGCCCTGGCTGAACAGGTTCATGCCGAGGGTCACCAGGCAGACGTTGCCGGTGCGCTCGCCGTTGCCGAACAGGCAGCCCTCGATACGGTCGGCCCCGGCCTGCACGCCCAGCTCGGCGGCCGCGACGCCCGTGCCGCGGTCGTTGTGCGGGTGCAGCGACAGGATGATCGAGTCGCGGCGGGCCAGGTTGCGGTGCATCCACTCGATCGAGTCGGCGTAGACGTTCGGCGTCGCCATCTCCACCGTCGCCGGCAGGTTGACGATCATCGGGCGCTCGGGCGTCGGCTCCCAGACGTCACCGACGGCGTCGACGATCTCCTTGGCGTAGGAGAGCTCGGTGCCGGTGTAGGACTCCGGGGAGTACTGGAAGCGCCAGTCGGTGCCGGGCCGGCGCTCCGCCTCGGCGCGGACCAGCTTCGCGCCGTCGGTGGCGATCTTCGTGATGCCGTCGCGGTCGGACCGGAACACGACGCGGCGCTGCAGGATCGATGTCGAGTTGTAGAGGTGGACGACGGCGGAGTGGGCGCCCTCGAGGGACTCGAAGGTCCGCGTGATCAGCTCGGGCCGCGCCTGGGTCAGGACCTGGATCCGGACGTCGGCCGGGATCGCGTCCTGCTCGATGATCTCGCGGACGAAGTCGAAGTCGGTCTGCGAGGCGGCCGGGAAGCCGACCTCGATCTCCTTGTAGCCCATCCGTACCTGCAGGTCGAACATCCGACGTTTGCGGGCAGGGGTCATCGGGTCGATCAGCGCCTGGTTGCCGTCGCGCAGGTCGACCGCGCCCCACAGCGGGGCCTTCGTGATCACCGTGTCCGGCCAGGTGCGGTCGGGCAGCGACACGCGCTCGACGAGCTCGGCGAACGGCTTGTAGCGGTGGGTCGGCATCCGGCTCGGCCGCTGCGTGTTCCACGCGGGCTGGTCGGCCGGGATCTCGCCGTCGGGGTGGACGACGGTCTCGCGGATGCCGGCGGCCGGCATGTCAGGGGTGATGCTCATCAGGGTCTCCGTGCGGCGGTGCAGGAATCCCGGAGGTGTGGGTTCCGGGCCGACCGGCGAGCGCGCATCACCCGCGGCAGGGGGCCGGTCTCGGTCAGACCCCGCCGCGGCTGGGAAGGAGCAGCACGCGAAGCATCGCTCGCCACGGTAGACCCAACCACCCCGGGGTGGGCAAGCGGGCACGCCGCGTGACGCGAACCACCACTCGGCGACGGGGCGGCGGCCGGGCCGGGGTTCGGCTTACCAGTCGGTAGTGATGCATGCCATCATCTGCGCCATGACGCAGGACGCCGACACCGGCTCGCAGCGCAAGGCCAACACCTCGGCGGATCTGCGGGCACTGGCGAGCAAGTCCATGTCCCTGGTGGCCTCGGTCGTCAAGATCCTGTGCACGATCTTCGCCGCGATCCTGGTCATCTACATCGTGCTGTTCGTCGCCTCGGCCAACCAGAGCAACGGGATCTTCACGTTCTTCGCCGACGCGGCGAACAACCTCACGCTCGGCATCGGCGACCTGTTCGTGCCGTCGAGCGAGTCGCTCAAGGTGATCCTCAACTTCGGCCTCGCCGCCGTCGTGTGGCTCATCATCGGGGCCGTCGTCGCGCGCATCCTCAACGCACTGGCGCCGTGAGCGAAGGCTCATATCCGGCCATTTCGGCTCGGCTAGGGTGGACGCCGCCAACGTCAACCCGAGGAGCCGGAGGTCGGTCGCCGTGGCGCTCGTCGTCCAGAAGTACGGCGGGTCGTCCGTCCAGTCCGCGGAGCGCATCAAGCGCGTCGCGGAACGGATCATGCGGACCCGCAAGGACGGCAACGACGTGGTGGTGGTCGCCTCCGCGATGGGCGACACCACCGACGAGCTGACGGACCTCGCGCTCGCCGTGCACCCGGCGCCGCCGCCCCGCGAGCTGGACATGCTCCTGACGTCGGGCGAGCGCATCTCCAACGCGCTGCTCGCCATGGCGATCAACGCGCTCGGTGGCCGGGCGCGGAGCTTCACCGGCTCGCAGGCCGGGATGATCACCACCGGCAAGCACGGCGACGCCCGCATCATCGAGGTGACGCCGGGCCGCATCTTCTCCGCGCTGGCCGAGGACGGCGTCGCGCTCGTCGCGGGCTTCCAGGGCGTGAGCGCGGACTCCAAGGAGATCACGACGCTCGGCCGCGGCGGGTCGGACACCACCGCCGTCGCGATGGCCGCGGCGATGCAGGCCGACGTCTGCGAGATCTACACCGACGTGGACGGCGTCTACTCCGCCGACCCGCGGATCGTCCCGAACGCGAAGCTGCTCGAGACCATCACCTACGAGGAGATGCTCGAGATGGCCGCGTGCGGGGCGAAGGTGCTGCACCTGCGCGCGGTGGAGTACGCGCGCCGCGAGGGCGTGCCGCTGCGCGTGCGGTCCTCGTACACCGACCAGCCCGGCACGACGATCGTCGGGTCCATCGAGGAGCTCAGCGTGGAACAGGCCGTCCTCACCGGGGTCGCGCACGACCGGTCCGAGGCCAAGGTGACCGTCGTCGGCGTGCCCGACCAGCCCGGCTTCGCCGCCCGCATCTTCCGGGCGGTCGCCGACGTGGACATCAACATCGACATGGTGCTGCAGAACATCTCGCACCTGAAGACGGGCAAGACCGACGTGACGTTCACGCTGCCGGTCAAGGACGGCCCCCGCGCGGTCGAGGCGCTCTCCGCCGTGCAGGGCGAGGTCGGCCACGAGGAGGTCATCTACGACGAGCACGTCGGCAAGGTGACCCTCGTCGGTGCCGGCATGCGCAGCCACCCCGGCGTCACCGCGACCTTCTGCGAGTCGCTCGCGGAGGCCGGCGTGAACATCGAGATGATGAACACCTCGGAGATCCGCATCTCCGCGCTCATCCGCGACACCCAGCTCGACGACGCCGTGCGCGCCCTCCACGAGGCCTTCGACCTCGGCGGCGACACCGAGGCCGTCGTCCACGCCGGCACCGGTCGGTAAGGAGTACCTGCAGTGACCACCCTCGCCATCGTCGGCGCCACCGGTGCGGTCGGCTCCGTCATGATCGACATCATCGACGCGCGGGAGACCGTGCCGTGGTCGGAGATCCGGCTCATCGCGTCTCCCCGCTCGGCCGGCCGGCGGCTCACCGTCCGCGGGCAGGAGATCGAGGTGATCGCGCTGTCGGAGGAGGCCTTCGACGGCGTCGACATCGCGATGTTCGACGTGCCCGACGAGGTCAGCGCCACGTGGGCGCCCGTCGCGGCCGCCCGCGGCGCGATCGCGGTCGACAACTCCGGGGCGTTCCGCATGGACCCGGAGGTCCCGCTGGTGGTGCCCGAGGTCAACGCGGCCGCGGCGCACGAGCGACCCAAGGGCATCGTCTCGAACCCGAACTGCACGACGCTGTCGATGATGGCGGCCATCGGGGCCCTGCACCGCGCCTTCACGCTCACCGAGCTCGTCGTCGCGAGCTACCAGGCCGCCTCGGGGGCGGGCCAGGAGGGTATCGACCGGCTGCAGGCCGAGGTGTCCGCGGTGGCGGGCAAGGGCGTCGGTCATCGCGCCGGCGACGTCCGCGAGGCACTCTCCGCGGCCGGGCTGCCCGCCGAGTCGCCGTTTCCGGCGCCGCTGGCGCTCAACGTCGTGCCCTGGGCGGGCTCGTACCGCGACGGCGGGTGGAGCTCCGAGGAGCTCAAGGTCCGCAACGAGTCGCGCAAGATCCTCGGGATCGACGACCTCAAGGTGTCCGCGACCTGCGTGCGCGTCCCCGTCGTCACCACCCACGCGCTGGCCGTGCACGCGACGTTCGCCTCGCCCGTCGAGGTCGAGACCGCCCGGCAGGTGTTCGCCGCACAGCCCTCGATCGTCGTGGTCGACGAGCCGCAGCAGGGCCGGTTCCCGACCCCGGCCGACGTCGTCGGCGAGGACCCCACCTACGTCGGGCGCATCCGGCAGGCGCTGGACTTCCCGAACACGCTCGACTTCTTCGTGTGCGGGGACAACCTGCGCAAGGGTGCGGCGCTCAACACCTACGAGATCGCCGAGGAGCTCGTGCGTTCCTGACGACGGGTCCGGTCCGCGTGCGCGGACCGGCACCGACCCGCCGTCGGGACGGAGGCGTGTAGCGACGTCGGCCGATCGGGTAGGCACTACGGATCGCGCTTTCGCGGACGAGAGGTGACCCGTTGAGCTCCGACGACCTGACCACGAACGTCGCCACCGACGACGCCGGCATCCCGGTGCAGAGCCAGGAATTCTCGATGACGGTCGGGCCGGGCGGCCCGATCCTGCTCCAGGACCACTACCTGATCGAGCAGATGGCGAACTTCAACCGGGAGCGCATCCCGGAACGCCAGCCGCACGCCAAGGGCTCCGGCGCGTTCGGCACCTTCGAGGTGACCCAGGACGTCACGGCGTTCACGAAGGCCGCGGTCTTCTCCCCGGGTGAGGTCACCGAGGGGATCATCCGGTTCTCCACCGTCGCCGGGGAGCGGGGCAGCCCCGACACGTGGCGCGACCCGCGCGGGTGGTCGCTGAAGCTGTACACCCGCGAGGGCAACTGGGACATGGTCGGCAACAACACGCCGGTCTTCTTCATCCGCGACCCCATGAAGTTCCAGAACTTCATCCGCTCGCAGAAGCGCCGTGCCGACAACGGCCTGCGCGACCACGACATGCAGTGGGACTTCTGGACGCTGTCGCCGGAGTCGAAGCACCAGGTCACCTGGCTGATGGGCGACCGCGGCGTCCCCGAGACCTGGCGCCACATGAACGGCTACTCGAGCCACACCTACATGTGGATCAACGCCGCCGGCGAGGAGTTCTGGGTCAAGTACCACTTCATCTCGGACCAGGGCGTCCGGACGATGACGCAGGACCGCGCCGACGAGATGTGCGGGATCGACAACGACTACCACCGCCGCGACCTGTTCGACGCGATCGCGGGCGGGGACTTCCCGTCGTGGACGCTGAAGGTGCAGATCATGCCCTTCGAGGACGCGAAGACCTACCGGTTCAACCCGTTCGACCTCACCAAGGTGTGGCCGCACTCGGACTACCCGCTGCAGGAGGTCGGGCGGCTCACGCTGAACCGGAACCCGGTCGACTTCCACACCGAGATCGAGCAGGTCGCGTTCGAGCCGAACAACCAGCCGCCCGGGCTCGGGCTCTCGCCCGACCGGATGCTGCTCGCCCGCGGGTTCTCCTACGCCGACGCGCACCGGGCCCGGCTCGGGGTCAACTACAAACAGATCCCGGTGAACGCGCCGAAGAACCCGACGAACGCGCAGACCCACGCCGGGGCCATGCGGGTGGTCAACTCGGTCGACCCGGTCTACGTGCCGAACTCGAAGGGCAGCCCGCAGGTCCCGCAGGGCCACGTGAACCAGCCGCCGACCTGGTACGCCGACGGCGACATCCAGCGGGCCGCGTACGTGCAGCACCCGGAGGACTCCGACGAGGGTCAGGCCCGGACGCTGATGATGGAGGTCTGGGGCGACGACGCGCGCGACCGCTTCGTCACGAACGTCTCGGGCCATCTTGCCGGCGGTGTCGGCGAGGACGTCCTCGAGCGGGCGTTCGACTACTGGCGCTCGATCGACCAGGGCATGGGCGACCGCGTCGAGCAGGCCACCCGGGAGCTCCTGGGCCACGAGAGCAGGCAGCTCGCGCAGAGCTGACCCCGCGGACCCGCCGAGGCCCGTCCCACCGATCGTGGGGCGGGTCTCGGTGTGTGTGGGCAGGATCCGGGTGACCCGGGTGGTGGACCCACCGTGAGCGGCCGCCGCCGACGGCCGCGGGAGGAGCGAGACACCATGACCACCGCGCCCATCACGAGCCCGCTGCCCGCCGAGGCGCAGGAGGTCGTCGGCCGGGTGCTGCAGGAGGCCGTCGCCGACCTCACCGATCTGTCCCTCATCGGCAAGCAGGCGCACTGGAACGTGCTCGGCCGGACGTTCCGGGACGCGCACCTGCACCTCGACGAGCTGGTCGACCTCGCCCGCACGCAGACCGACGAGGTCGCCGAGCGGGCCGCGGCACTGGGCATCTCGCCCGACGGCCGCGCCGAGACGGTGGCCAAGCAGAGCGGCCTGCCCACCTTCGACGAGGGCTGGCGGTCCGTCGAGGACGTCACCGCGGCGATCGTCGAGATCCTCGCCGTCCTCGTCGAGCGCCACCGTGCCCGCATCGCCGAGACCTCGCAGCCGGACCCGGTGACCGAGGACCTGCTCATCGGGCAGACCGCGAAGCTCGAGGAGGCCCACTGGATGTGGCAGGCCAAGCAGGCCGGCTGATCCTCGGACACCCATTGAGCGCGAAGGGCCCCTCCGGTCGGACAGATCGACCGGAGGGGCCCTTCGCTCGTGCAGGGCTCAGTACTTCGAGCCCTTCGACGGGGCGAAGTAGTGCCCCTTGTCGAGGTCCTCGAGCAGGCCCGGGCCGGTCGGCTGCCAGCCCGTCACCTCACGGGTGATCGCGCTGGTCGCCGGGCTGTCCAGGCCCAGGAAGCCGCCGAGGAAGCCGAAGTGCTCGCCGATGCGCTCGCTCGGGATCGACTCGACCGGCACGTCGAGGTGGCGCCCGATGGTCTCGGCGATCTCCCGGAGCGGGATGCCCTCGTCGGCCACGCCGTGCAGGACGGAGCCCGCGGGCGCGACCTCGACCGCCAGGCGGAACAGGCGGGCCGCGTCCTCCCGCGCCACCGCCGTCCACCGGGCCGAGCCGTCGCCCGGGTACCCCGAGACCCCGTGCCGCCGGGCGACGTCGATCAGGGTCGGCACGAAGCCGGCGTCCCCGTCGCCGTGGACGGTGGGGGAGAGTCGGACGACGGAGGTCCGCAGGCGGGGGGCGAGGGCCAGGACGGCGGTCGTCGAGGCCTGGCGGCCCGCGGCCATGGAGTCCGGGGCCGGCACGTCCCGTTCGGTCGCGGGCTCGCCCGAGGCCAGGCCGAGGATGCCTCCGGCGATCGTCAGCGCGCCGCCGTCGGGAAGACCCTCGCCGAGGGCGGTGATCGCGGCGATGTCCGAGCCGACCGCGTCGGCGAAGCCGCCGGAGAAGGCGATGTCGTGGCGGAAGCCGAGGTGGATCACGGCGTCGGCCGCGCCGGCGGCCGAGCGCAGGACGTCGAGGTCGGTGAGGTCGCCGCGGACGACGGTGGCGCCGGCGGCCTCGACCGCGGCGGCGGAGGCGTCGGAGCGGGCGAGCCCGGCGACGGTGTGACCGGCGGCGAGCAGGTCCGGGACGACGGCGGAGCCGATCCAGCCGGACGCGCCGGTGACGAACACGCGCATGAGGAGAACCTCCGAGAGAACGGTCGCCGCGGATGTCAGCGACTGACATGGACGCTACACCTTCATGTCAGTCGCTGACATCCCTAGGATGGACGGATGGGTCGATGGCAGCCGGGCGCGCAGGGACGCCTGCAGCAGGCTGCGATGGAGCTCATCGTCGAGCGCGGCTACGACGGGGTCACCGTCGCGGAGATCGCGGAGCGCGCCGGGCTCACCGAGCGCACGTTCTTCCGGCACTTCGCCGACAAGCGCGAGGTGCTGTTCGCCGGGCAGGAGCAGTTCGCCGCCGGGGTCGTCGAGGCGCTCACGGCCGCCCCGCCGCAGCTGACGCCGCTGGAGGCCGTGGTCGCCGGGCTCGCGGCGGCCGGGACGTGGCTGAACGACGAGCGACGGGCCGGGTCCCGGGTCCGGCAGGGCGTCATCGACGCCCACCCCGAACTGCAGGAACGCGAACTGATCAAGCTCGCGCGCGTGGCCGCCGCGATGGCCACGAGTCTGCAGGAGCGCGGGGTCGGGCACGCCGAGGCGGTCCTGGCGGCCGAGGCCGGGATGGCGGCCTTCCGGCTCGCCTTCACCCGGTGGGTCGACGACCCGGGCGAGCACGACCTCCCGTGGCACCTCGACGCCGCGGTCGAGGGCCTCCGGGCGGTCGTGGCCTGATCAGGCCCGGGCGTCGCCCAGGTGACCGCGGGCGGCCTCCTCGAGGTGCGTCAGGTCGCTCGCGACGCTGCACCAGGTGAAGCCCTCGGCGAACCGGCGCGACGCGACGACCCCGCTCGGCGTGTGGATTCCGGCGATGATGCCCGCGGCCGCGCACGCCGTGCGGACGCGCTCGAGGGCCCGGTCGAAGACGTCGTCGTAGGCCGGGTCGTCCGGCGCGGCGCCGCCGAGGCCCAGTCGCAGATCGGACGGGCCGATGTAGAGGCCGTCGACGCCCGGCACCGCGGCGATCTCCTCGACCGCCTCGAGCCCCTCCGCGGTCTCGATCATGGGCAGGCAGAGGACGGCCGCGTCGGCCTCCCTGGGCCGCGCCGGGAAGCGCAGTTCCGCGCGGACCGGACCCATGGACCGGCGTCCCGTCGGGGGGTAGCGGCACGCCGCGACCGCGGCACGGGCGTCGTCGGCCGAGTTCACCATCGGGATGACCACGCCCGCCGCGCCCGCGTCGAGGGCCTGTCCGATCCAGAACTGCTGGTTGTCCTGCACCCGCACGAGCCCCGCGCAGCCACGGGCGTCGAGCGCCGTGAGGCCGTCGAGCAGGGCGCGGTAGTCGAGCAGGCCGTGCTGCGCGTCGAAGCAGACGTAGTCGTAGCCGACCCCCGCCACCCGCTCCACGGCCTGCGGGTTGTCCGAGAGCACCCAGTAGCCGATGGTCCGCGCGCCGCTGCGCAGCTTCTCCGCGAGAATCACGCGGGTTCTCCTACCCCGTGATCGGGACCGAGATGCCGAGCGCCCGGCGGACGAAGGCGATCTCGGCGGCCGTGTGGTTCAGCGTCTCGGACACCACGAGCGACCCGTGCCCGGCGTCGTAGCGGACCATCGCGTAGGACTTGTCCAGGGCGGCCAGCCGGTCCAGGTAGTTGTCGATCTGCCGGATCGGGCAGCGCGGGTCGTTCTCCCCCGCCAGCACGAGTACCGGGGCGGTGACCTCGTCGACGTAGGTCAGCGGGGACGCCGTCCGGTAGCGCTCCGGCACCTCGGTCGGGGAGCCCCCGAACAGCGAGCGGTCGAACGCCCGCAGCGGCTCCATCTCGTCCTCGTAGGCCGCGACGTAGTCCGCCACCGGCACGCCCGCCGCGCCGACGGCCCACCGCTGCGGCTGCACGCCGAGCCCGAGCAGCGTCAGGTAGCCGCCCCAGGACCAGCCCTCGAGCACGCACGCCGCCGGGTCGGCCAGCCCGGACTCCACGGCCCACGACTGCACGGCCGCGATGTCCTCGAGCTCGGTGGTGCCCGGGCGCCCCTCGATGGCGTCCCGCCACGCGGAGCCGTAGCCCGAGGAGCCGCGGTAGTTCACGTGCACGACGGCGAAGCCCGCGTCCAGCCACACCGCGCGCACCGCGGAGTAGCGGTCCTCGTCCGCGGCCTGCGGCCCGCCGTGGATCATGAACAGGGTCGGGACCGGGCCCGTGGTGCCGGCCGGGCGCGAGTACAGCGCGTGCACGTCGCCGCCGGGCCCGGGCACCCAGGCGTCCTCGAGCACCACCGACGGCGCGGGGCGCTCCCCGGGCGGCGTCAGCAGGACCTCGTCGGTGCCGTCCGGGCGCAGCACCCGCACGCTCGACGGCTGTTCCGCCGAGGACCAGCCGTACTCGACCGACCCGTCCGGGCGCACGTCCGCACCGCCGACCGAGCCGCGCGCGGTGGGCAGGTCGGTGAGCTCCCCGCTCGTCAGGTCGTAGCGGTGCAACGTGGTCCGTCCCGCCCGGGTGTGCGCGACGATCAGGGCCGACGCGTCCGGGTAGAACCCCGCCGAGAGGTCCCCGGGCAGGTCGATGGCCAGCTCGGTCTCGGTGCCCGTCAGCGGGTCCCAGATCAGCAGCTCGTCGCGCCCGCGCCGTTCGTGCTGCACGAGCAGCCGCGGGTCGCCCGCGACGGGCGCGAACTCCACCGGCTCGACGCCGAGCCCCTCGCCGTCGTACAGGTCCGCCACCGCCGAGCCGTCCTCGACGCGGAGCACGCGGATCGCGGGGTGGCGGGAGTCGCCGTGCTCGGAGTGGGAGATCGCGAGCAGGGTCTCGTCGCGGGAGAGCGCGCCGATCCCGGCGTCCTCGGTGTGGGCGTAGACCGTGCGGAGCGCGGCCCCGCCGACCTGGACCGCGAGGGTCGAGCCGTCGTCGGTCGACCAGCCGATCGCGGTGGTGGTGGCGCCGAGGTCGAGGCCCGCCGGGTAGCCGCGCTCGGCGCCGGCGACGGCGGGCTCCGCCTTCCCGACGTCGGGGGTGAACGGCTCGCGCACCCAGGTGCCGAACTCGTCGCCGTCGGTGTCGTCGAACCACCAGATCCACGCGCCGTCGGTGGAGACCGTGGCGCCGCGGGTGCCGTTCGGCCGGTCGGTGACCCGGCGGTGGTCGTCGGTGGCGCGGTCCCAGGCGTAGACCTCCCAGGTGCCGCTGGCGTTCGAGGAGTAGACGCTGCGCTCCGGGGCGTCACGGGCCCAGTCGGGCACCGAGATACGGGCGGCGGTGAACCGCCCGCGCCAGCGGGTCTCGGCCGCCGGGTCGGCGAACAGGGCCTCGGGGACGTCCACGGCGGGATCGCGTCGGGTCTCCACGCCCCGATCATGCCCCTCCGGCCGGAGCGGCAGGGACGCCGGACGAGGGGTAGCGCGTACCGGCGGGACCGTGTGCGCAGTTCCGCAGCCGACGGACTGGCGAGTACGCCCGGGAGACGGCAAGTTTCACGCCATGGCGTCCGACGAAGGCACCACACCGCCTCTGGCTGCATCGGGGAGGGTCGACACCATGACGTCCGACGAAGGCCGCGCGCCGCGGGCGGTGCGGCGCATCGCCGTCGTCAACCGCGGCGAGGCGGCGGTGCGCCTCATCCACGCCGTGCGCGACATCAACGCCGAGCGGCGCGGGGCGGGCGACGAGCCGATCCGCACGATCGCGCTCGCGACGGACGCGGAGCCGGCGGCCATGTTCGTCCGCGAGGCGGACGAGGTCTACCCGCTCGGTGCGGCGGCCGACCGGCCCTACCTCGACCACGACCGGCTCGCCGACGCCCTGCGCGCGACCGGGGCGGACGCGGTGTGGGTCGGGTGGGGCTTCGTCGCGGAGGATCCCGGGTTCGCCGCGCGGTGCGCGGACCTCGGGATCACGTTCATCGGGCCGAGCGCCGAGGCGATGCGCCGGCTCGGGGACAAGATCGGCGCGAAACTGCTCGCCGAGGAGTCGGGCGTGCCCGTCGCCCCCTGGAGCGGCGGCTCGGTCGACTCCCTCGACGCCGCGCTCGGGGCGGCCGACGCGATCGGCTACCCGCTGATGCTCAAGGCCGCGGCGGGCGGCGGCGGCCGGGGCATCCGGACGATCCGCGGCGCGGACGAGCTGCGCGCCGCCTTCCAGCACACCCGCGACGAGGCCCGGCGGGCGTTCGGCAGCGACGTCGTGTTCCTCGAGCGGCTGGTCACCGGCGCGCGGCACGTCGAGGTGCAGGTCATCGCCGACTCCCACGGCACCGCCTGGGCCCTCGGCGTGCGCGACTGCTCGGTGCAGCGACGCAACCAGAAGATCCTCGAGGAGTCGGCGTCCCCGCTGCTCACGCCCGAGCAGACCGACGAGCTGAAGGCCGCGGCGGAACGGCTCGCGCAGCGCGTCGGCTACTGCGGCGCCGGCACCGTCGAGTTCCTGTACCACCCCGGGGACAAGACGTTCTCGTTCCTCGAGGTGAACACCCGGCTGCAGGTCGAGCACCCGATCACCGAGGTCACCACCGGCACCGACCTGGTCCGGCTGCAGATCCACGTCGCGAGCGGGGGCCGGCTCACCGGTCCCCGGCCGGCGGAGGTGGGGCACGCGGTCGAGGCGCGCCTCAACGCCGAGGACCCCGACCGCGACTTCACGCCCTCCCCGGGCCGCATCGAGCTGCTGGAGCTGCCGAGCGGCCCCGGCATCCGGGTCGACACCGGCGTCAGCCGCGGCGACGTCATCCCGCCGGACTTCGACTCGATGATCGCGAAGATCATCGCCTCCGGGCGCACCCGGGAGGAGGCGCTCGCCCGGCTGCGGCGGGCCGTCACCGAGACCGCCGTCGTCGTCGAGGGCGGCGTCACGAACAAGAGCTTCGTGCTCGACCTCCTCGACCGCCCCGAGGTGATCGACGGGTCGGCGGACACCGGGTGGATCGACCGGGTCCGCGCCGAGGGCGGTCTCGTCGAGGACCGCCACTCCGGGATCGCGCTCGTGAGCGCCGCCATCGAGGCGTACGAGAGCGAGGAGCTCGTCGAGGTCGCCCGGCTGCTCGAGACCGCCCGGGGCGGCCGCCCGCAGGTGGGTCACCGCTCCGCCCGTCCCTTCGACCTGACCCTGCGCGGCCGCAGCCACCGCCTCGAGGTCTCCCGCATCGGCGCCCAGCGCTTCCGGGTCACCGTCGTCGGCGGGGACGGCGCCGCCGACCGGGTGGTGCACGTGACGGTGCACCTGCTCGACGACCACCACCGGCGCGTGGTCGTCGGCGGCCAGGGCCACCGCGTGCTCTCGGCGACCCACGGCCCCGTGCACTTCGTCGAGGTCGACGGCATCGCGCACCGCGTCAGCCGGGACGAGGGGGGCGTGGTGCGCGCCCCCGCCCCCGCGCTCGTGGTCGCCGTCCCGGTGGCGGTCGGCGACGAGGTCGCGGCGGGGGCACCGGTGCTCGTGCTCGAGTCGATGAAGATGGAGACCCAGCTCCACGCGCCGTTCGCGGGCGTGGTGCGGGAGCTGCACGTCTCGACCGGCAGCCAGGTGGAGACCGGGACGCCGCTCGCGCGTCTCGAGCCGCTGGAGGACCCCGACGAGGCCGCGGAGCAGGCCGACCCGGCCGCCGTCGAGCTCGACCTGCCCGACGCGGGCGACGACGCCGGCAGTGCCCTCGACGACCTGGTCGCGGTGCTGCTCGGCTACGACGTCGGGCCCGGCGAGGAGGGCGGCTGGGGCACCGAGGCGGCCCTCGCCCGCTACCTGGCCGACCGCGACGCCCGCGCGGCGGCGGGCGAGGAGGTCCGCGACGCCGAGATCGACCTGCTCGCGGTCTTCGCCGACTTCGCCGAGCTCTCGCGCAACCGCCCGGCCGACGAGGAGGCCCGGGCCGAGATGCGGGTGCACAGCCCCCGCGAGTATTTCCACACCTACCTGCAGAGCCTCGACGTCGAGCGCGGGGCGCTGCCGGAGATGTTCACGGCCAAGCTGCGCAGCGTCCTGGCGCACTACGGCATCGACGACCTCGCCCGCACCCCCGAGCTCGAGCGGGTCGTCTTCCGGGTCTTCCTCGCCCAGGGCCGCTCCGACCCCGACCTCGCCATCGTCACCGCGATCCTGCAGCGCTGGCTCGTGGAGCCCGCGATCGACGACGACCGGGCCGTCGGCGTCCGCGAGCTGCTCGACCGGCTCGTCCGCGCGATGCAGCGACGGTTCCCCGCGGTCGGCGACCTGGCGCGCAGCGTGCGCTACCGCTGGTTCGACGAGCCCGTGGTCGCGCGCGAGCGGGCGGCCGCGCTCGAGGGCGTGGCCGCCGAGCTGGCCTACCTCGACGAGCACCCCGACGCCCCCGACCGCGCGGAGCGGATCGAGGCGCTGGCCGCCACCCCGGAGCGGATCGTCGGCCTGCTCGCCGACCGCCTCCTGGCCGGTGTCCCGGTCCGCGAGCCGCTGCTGGACGTGCTGACCCGGCGGCACTACCGCGGCTTCGACCTCGACGACCTGCGCACGCCGACGGTGGCCGACCGGCCGGCGGTCGAGGCCGACTACGTCCTCGACGCCCGCCCGACGCGGCTGGTGTCGACGGTCGGCACCGTCGACGAGCTGACGCCCGACAGCGCCCTCGCCACCGCCCTGGCCGAGCGCGTGGCGGCGCACCACCCCGGCCAGGCGGCCGTGGTCGACCTCTACCTCGCCTGGCCGGACGCGCCGGACGACGCCGAGGCCTGCTGCGCGGCCCTGCGCGAGCGGCTGGGCGCCACCGCCTTCGCGCACGCCGTGCGCCGGGTCGCGGTGGCGGTCTGCACGCCCGGACGTCCGGTCGGCTACTTCACCATGCGGCCCGGGGACGACGGCGGGCTGGTCGAGGACGACCTCGTCCGCGGCGTGCACCCGATGGTCGGCCGGCGGCTCGACCTGTGGCGCCTGCGGAACTTCGACATCACCCGCGTCGACGCCCCGGACGACGTGCTGCTCTACCACGCGATCGCGAAGGACAACCCCGCCGACCAGCGGCTCGTCGCGCTCGCCCAGGTGCGCGAGCTCGCCGTCGTGCGCGACGCCGACGGCCGGGTCACCTCGCTGCCGCAGGTCGAGCGCGCCATCGCCGACTGCGTCGAGGGCATCCGGCGTGCCCGGGCGGTCCGGTCCTCGCGCTCGGTCCCGCTCGACATGAACCACGTCTGGCTGCACATCTGGCCGCCGATCGAGGCCGAGCTGGAGCAGGTCACGGCGGTCCGGGCCAGCATCGCGCCGATCACCTCGGGCGCCGGGATCGACGAGGTCCTCGCGTCCGGCCGGATCGCGACCCCCGAGGGCGTGTATCCGATCACCGGCCGCTTCTACGCCCAGCCCGGGGCCGGGGTGCAGTACTCGGTGGGCCCGCCGCCCACCGAGCGGCTCGCCCCGATGGACGACTACGGGCAGAAGGTGATGCGGGCCCGCCGTCGCGGCACGGTGCACCCCTACGAGGTGCTCAACGTCGTGGCCGGGGAGACCGGCACGATCGTCGAGTACGACCTCGAGGCAGCGGTCGACGCAGCGGGAGACGCGGCGCCGCCGAGCTCGACCCCGGGGGTCGGGCGGCTCGTGCCGGTCCACCGGGAGCCCGGCGGCAACAGCGCCGGCATCGTCGTCGCCGTCGTCACCACCCCGACCGAGGCCTACCCCGAGGGCGTGACCCGCGTGGTCCTCGCGGGCGACCCGACGAAGGCCCTGGGTGCGGTGTCGGAGCCGGAGTGCTCGCGGATCATCGCGGCCCTCGACCTCGCCGAGGCGATGCAGGTGCCGGTGGAGTGGTACGCGCTGTCGGCCGGTGCGCGGATCGCGATGCGCTCGGGCACCGAGAACATGGACTGGGTGGCGCGCGGGCTCAAGCGCATCATCGAGTTCACCCAGGCCGGCGGCGAGATCGACATCGTGGTCGCGGGCATCAACGTCGGCGCCCAGCCGTACTGGAACGCCGAGGCCACGATGCTCATGCACACCAAGGGCATCCTGGTGATGACGCCGGAGTCGGCGATGGTGCTCACCGGCAAGCAGTCGCTCGACTTCTCCGGCGGGGTGTCGGCCGAGGACAACTTCGGCATCGGCGGCTACGACCGCGTGATGGGCCCCAACGGCCAGGCGCAGTACTGGGCGCCGGACCTCGGCAGTGCCCGGGACATCGTGCTCGCCCACCACGAGCACTCCTACGTGGTCCCCGGCGAGGCCGGCCCGCGGCGCCTGCCGACCAGCGACCCGGTCGACCGCGACATCACCACGGCACCGCACGACTCGCCGGACTCGACGTTCACCACGATCGGCGAGATCTTCTCGTCGGCCACCAACCCGGACCGCAAGAAGGCGTTCGACATCCGCACGGTGATGCGGGCGCTCGCCGACGCCGACCACCCGACGCTGGAGCGTTGGGCCGGGATGGCGGACGCCGACACGGCGGTCGTCTTCGACGCGCACCTCGGGGGGCAGCCGGTCTGCCTGCTCGGCATCGAGTCGCGTGCCGTGCCGCGCCGCGGCTTCCCGCCGACCGACGGCCCGGACACCTACACCGCGGGCACCCTGTTCCCGAAGTCGTCGAAGAAGGCCGCCAGGGCCATCAACGCCGCCAGCGGGAACCGCCCCGTCGTCGTGCTGGCCAACCTCTCCGGCTTCGACGGCTCGCCGGACTCGATGCGCAACATCCAGCTCGAGTACGGCGCCGAGATCGGCCGCGCGGTGGTCAACTTCGACGGTCCGATCGTGTTCTGCGTGATCTCGCGGTACCACGGCGGGGCGTTCGTGGTGTTCTCGAAGGCGCTGAACCCCCGCATGACGGTGCTCGCCGTGGAGGGCTCGTTCGCCTCGGTGATCGGCGGTGCACCGGCCGCGGCGGTCGTGTTCGCCGCCGAGGTCGACAAGCGCACCGAGGCCGACCCGCGGGTCACCGAGCTCACCGAGGCGGTCCGCGCGGCCGACGAGGTGGACCGGGCCCCGCTCGCCGCGCGCCTGCGGGAGGTCCGCACGGCCGTCCGGGCCGAGAAGCTCGGGGAGGTCGCCGCGGAGTTCGACCGGGTGCACAGCATCCACCGGGCGGTGGAGGTCGGGTCCGTGGATGCGGTCATCTCGGCGAGCGAGATGCGCCCGAGGATCATCGCCGCGCTCGGCTGAACACCGTCCCGACGACGGGCTCCCAGTCCCGCTCCGGCGGGAGCTGGTGGCCCATGCCCTCGACGACGGCGAGCTCCGCACCCGGGATCGCCGCCGCGAGGGCGTGGCCGTGGGCGAGCGGGAACACCGGGTCGGCGCTGCCGTGCACCACGGTGACCGGCAGCCCGGCGAGAGCGGTCAGATCGTCGGGGCCGGTCGTCGGGTCGCCGGCCACGAGGACGTGGTTGGTCGCGCTCGCCAGGTCCCGGGTGCGGGCGACGACCTGCCGGGCGATGGCCCGGACCCGGGCCTCCTCGAAGCGCCCGGGGCCGGCGCAGGGCCGTTCGCCCTCGACGATCGTCTCCACGGGGTCGTCGAGCTCCGGTCCGGGGGCGAGGGACGGGTCGGGGCCGGGGAGCCCGGTGACGCGCGGGTCGACGGCCGTCGTCGCGATCAGGGTCAGCCCGCTCACCCGGTCGCGGTGCGTCAGCGCGAGCTCCCGCGCGATGCCACCGCCCATCGACAGCCCGATCACGTGGGCGGCCCGGATCCCGAGTCCGTCGAGCACGGCGAGCGCGTCGGTGACGAGGTCCGCGCCGGTGTAGCCCGGTGCGCCCGGCGGCCAGTGCTCGGCTTCCCCGGTGTCGCGGTGGTCGTAGCGCACGACGCGGGCGCCGGCCCGCACGAGCGGTGCCGTGGCGATCCCGTCCCACCAGTCGCGCGACCACGTGGCACCCCCGATCAGCAGCACGGGCCACCCGTCGTCGGGACCGAGCGTCTCGGCGGTCGCAAGTGGTGGTGACATGCAACCAGTTCTAACGACAAGCGGTGGTAAAGTGCAAGCGCCATGGAGACGCGATCCGGCTGCCCCATCAACCAGGCGGTGGAGGCCTTCGGCGACCGCTGGAGCCTGCTGGTGCTCCGCGACATCACCTTCGGCGGCCGACGGCACTTCCGGGAGCTGCTGGCGGGGTCGCAGGAGGGGATCGCCTCGAACATCCTCGCCGACCGGCTGAAGCGGCTGGTCGAGGGCGGACTGCTCACCCGGGACGACCCCGGGCGCGGACGCCGGGCCACGTACAGCCTCACCGAGGCGGCGATCCAGCTCGTCCCGGTCTACGCCGTACTCGGCTCGTGGGGCCTGCGCCACCGGGAGACCTCGGAGCCGCTGCGCGTCCGCGCCGAGCTGCTGGAGGCGGGCGGCCCCGAACTCTGGGCGGCGTTCATGGCCGAGCTGCGGACGGTGCACCTCGGCGCTCCGGCGCCGGAGGGGCCGTCGGCCACGGAGCGGCTGGCGGCGGCCTACGCGGCGGCGGTGGCGGGTTCCTGACGTCCGACGTCAGCCGTGTGCCACCGCTGACACGATGGCACGGTGATCGAGACGCACGTCCACGACGCCGTGACCGAGCTGCGCATCGTCCGCCCGGAGCGGCGCAACGCCCTGGACACCGAGCACTGCCGTGACCTGCACGCCGCGCTGGACACCGCCATCGCAGGCGGCACCCGGGCGGTGGTGCTCACCGGCGAGGGCACCGCGTTCTGCTCCGGGGCCGACCTGCACACCGTCGGGGACGCCGGGTTCCTCGACGCGCTCTACGCGATGCTGCAGCGGCTGGTCGAGGTCGAGGTGCCCGTGGTCGCGGCCGTCCAGGGGCCGGCGATCGGGGCCGGCACGCAACTCGCCATCGCCGCCGATCTGCGCGTGTGCTCCCCGCAGGCGGTCTTCGGGCTCCCGACGGCGGCGCTCGGGCTCGCCGTCGACCCGTGGACCGTCCGGCGGCTGGCGCTGCTCGCCGGTGGCGGTCCGGCACGGCGGATGCTGCTGACCTGCGAGCGCCTCGACGTGACCGCCGCGGCGGGCCTCGTGGACCGGACCGCGGACGACCCGCGCACGGCGGCCCTGGCCTGGGCGGCCGAGGTCGCCGCCCTCGCCCCGCTCACGCTCGCCTACAACAAGCTCGCGGTGAACCGGCTGCTCGAGGACCCGACGGACCCGGTCACCCTCGACGCCGTCGCTGCCGGCTTCAGCGCCTGCTGGGCCAGCGAGGACCTCGCGGAGGGTCGCCGCGCCCGCGAGGAGAAGCGGACGCCGCGCTTCGTCGGCCGGTGAGCGTGGCCCACGGCTGACACCGGACGTCAGCCGTGTGCCACCGCTGACGTCAGGGTCGGCTACTCGCCCGGCCAGTTGGCCAACGTGTCGAGGTACTGCTGCCGCACGCCCTCGACCTTCTCGTCCAGGTCCTGCGGGTCCCACGACGAGACGTCGATCGGCGGCAGCACCGCGACCTGCACCACGCCCGGGTGGATGACCATGGCGTTGCGGCTCATCAGCTCACCGGTGTTGCGGAACACGAGCGGGATCACCGGCACGCCCGCCTGCATCGCGAGGTGGAACGCGCCCTTCTTGAACCGACCGGGACTCGGTGTGGCCGAGCGGGTGCCCTCGGGGGCGATCACCACCGAGACCCCGGAGCGCAGCCGCTCGACGGCGGGTTCGAGGGCCTTGCGGGCCTGCGCGTTGTCGGCGCGGTCGATGAACGCGGTCTCGAGCAGCCGCATCAGCGGCCCGAACAGCGGGTTGTTGGCCAGTTCCATCTTCGCCACCGGCGCGAAGTTGCCGCGCAGCAGGCCGCCGAGGACGAGCACGTCGAGCTGGCTCTGGTGGTTGAACAGGAAGACCGCGGGCTGGTTCTCCCAGATGTGGTGCCCGCCGACGACGTCGAGCGTGACCCCGGAGGCGAGCAGCGACAGGTCGCCGCCGAGCCCGATGCCCAGGTTGAGTCCCGCCCGGCGCGACCCGCCCAGCAGGCCCAGCCCGAGCCCCGTCACGAACCCGCCCATCATCCCGGCGTAGGTGCCGACGGTGCGGGCGACCTCGACCGGACCGGTCCACGGCCGGCCGGGGAAGTCGATGGTCGGCCAGCCGCGCTCGGCCGCGGCCCGGCGCAGGCCCGACGACGGGTTGACCGCGGTGGGGCGGCCGACGGTCGCGAGGAAGGGCACGTCCTCGTTGCCGTTGGAGTAGGCGAAGCTCTGGTCGAGGTCGACCTCGTGGGCGGCGGCGAACTCCTTCACCGCGGCGGCCTTGCCCTCGCCGTAGGGGCTGCGGCCGTCGGGCCGACCGGTGATCCGACCGTCCTCGCCCACCTCGACCGCGGTGTAGATGGTGTGGTCGACGCCCAGGGCCTCGGCGGCCGGCTGCACCTGGAACCGCGTCGCCGACGACGCGAGCACCACGGTGTGGCCCCGCTCCAGGTGGGCGCGCACCAGCCGCCACGCCTCCGGGTAGACCGACGGCCCGATCTCGTCGCGGAACAGCTGCCGGCCGAGCTTCTCCAGCTCCTCGGGGGTCCGCCCCACCCAGGTGCGCAGCGTGATGCCGAGGAACTTCCTGAAGTCCTCCTCGGTCTCCAGCGCCTGGCTGCCGGCGGCGGCGAGTGTGCGCACCGTCGTCGGCACGTCGATGTCGAGGTGGGTCAGGTGATGGCGCATGAACGCCACCACCGAGTAGCCCGCGATGACGGTGCCGTCGAAGTCGAAGAACGCGCCGACGGCCGGGCCCTCGGGGGCGTCGCGGACGTCGGCGAGCAGGGACTCGGGACTAGGGCCTGACACCGGTGCTCTCCTGTCGGTTGCGGGCATCGGTCTCGTCGATGCGGACGACCCGGCCGACCACGGCGCGGATCTCGTCGGCGAACTCCTGCCGACGGGTGGCGAGGGTCGCGAGGTCCTCGGGGGTCGGGTCGTCGGGCAGCGCCACGAGTCCCCGGTTCCCCGCCAGGCGCAGCGCCGACGCGAACAACTCGCGGGACAACGCCTCCGGGCCGTGCAGCCGGCCCTGCAGCAGGAGCTGGCGGCCGACGGCGAGGCAGTCGTCGAACAGCTCGTCGTCGACGACGGGGGTCGCCACGTCCCACGCCGCGAGGCGCTGCGCGAGCAGCCACTGGGCGTCGACGAAGGACCGCAGCACCCGGTGGGCGCAGAGGAACTTGCTCGCGAGCAGGATCTCCTTGGTGCGGGCGACGGGCCGGCCGACCTCGGTCCAGTGGGGGTCGATCAGCGTCAGCTCGTCGGCGAGCTCCGACCGGAAGGTCTCCTTGTCGGGGAAGAAGAACTCGTACTTGAGCAGGTCGCGCAGGGCGAGCGCGTGGGTGAAGCCGGCGGCCAGCGCCTCCCGACCGTCGTCGGCGTCGTCGACCTCGAGCACGGCGAGCTCGACGATGGCGCGGTTGACGAAGTGGTGGATCGCGGAGTTGCGGTAGAACGCCGCGACGATGTGGTGGCCGGGCTCGATCGAGAACACCGGCTCGGTGCCCTCGGTGTAGGCGGTGACCACCTTCTCCTGCCGCAGCGCGAGCAGCGCCTCCGCGACGCCGCCGTTGGTGCGCAGCGACTCGATGCCGGTGTGCGGCAGCTTGCGGGCCTCGACGTAGTCGAGCACCGGCTCCACGACGCGGCGCACCTGGGAGAGGGTGAGCGCCCGGTCGCGGACCCCGAGCAGCGCCAGGGCCGCCATCGCGATCGGCGTGACCGGCGTGACCCGGTTGATCCGCACGAAGACCTCGAACGCGGTCTTCTGCAGGGCGAGCCGGCGGGCGGGGGAGTCGCCGGTGTCGGGGTCGAGCTCGTCGGGGTGGCGCTCCAGCGGCGGGTCGCCCGCGGCCGAGAGCGCCTGTCGCAGCGAGAGCGGCTCGCCGAAGGCCACGTGCAGCGACCCGACGCGGCGGCGCTGCGCCCGCGCGTAGCCCGCCAGCCAGCGCAGGCCCTCCGGGGTCTTGGTGCCGCCCGACTGCTCGACGGCCATCTGGTGCACCTCCTGCAGCTGGTCGTGCGTGATGGACACGGGGACCAGGAACACGTCGGAGGTGCGGCGGGTCTCCACCGCGTGGGCGACGTCGGAGAGCAGGCCGTACTTCGGCGGGCGCAGCTTGCCGGTGCGGGTGCGGCCGCCCTCCATGTACCACTCGAGGTTGAAGCGCTTCGCCGCGAGCCAGGAGAAGTACTCGCGGACCATCGCCTTGTAGGTCGAGTCCCCGCCGAAGCTGCGGCGGATGAAGATGATCCCGCTGCGCCGGGCCAGCGACTCGAGGCCCCAGATGCGCAGGTTGTTCCCGCCCAGCACGTGGTTGCGCGGGAAGTCGTTCTCCCGCAGCACCTCCGCGAGCACGAACGGGTCGGTGTAGGAGCGGTGTGAGGGCAGGAAGACCAGGGCGTGCTCCGCGTTGAGGGCGCGCAACGGCTCCAGCCCGCTGGTGTCGGCGTGCACCTCCCACGCCCGCTCGTGCATCGGGCGCAGCACGCCGGAGAACATGTCGACCGCGGTCGGGTCCATCGCGGCGACGAGACCCTGCAGGTGCTTCTCGGCCTCGGCGGCGACCTCGGCCTCCGGCCGGCCGGTCTCGGCGGCCACGCGCCGGACCTCCCGGGCGAAGTGGGCGCCGCCGACGATCTGGTCGGCGACCTCCCGCGGCACCTTCGACCGGTTGCCCAGCACACTGCGCTCGGCGCGGTCGAGCGCCAGGTTGGCCTGCTGGGTGACGAAGCGGACGAAGTCCTCGGTGCCCGTGCTCATCCGCTCGCGGCGGTGCCGCACGAGCAGCTCGCGCACCGTGGCGGGCCGCCCCACCACCACGCGGTGCCGCTGGCGGTCGGCGCGCTCCTGCTGGGCGCGGGCGGCCCGGGCGCGGTCGCGCAGCTTGGACCGGCGGGTGACGGCGTCGAGGACGCGCAGCAGCGGCTTGGTCGGCGCGGCCTCGCTGCCCGGCTGCCACACCAGGCGGACCGGCACGAGCAGCGGGTTGTCCCCCCGGGTGAGGCGGGCGGCGAGCTCCCCGCCCTCGGCCGGCACGGTCTCCACCGCGCGCCCGTTGTCCGGCCGGTTCGCCACGAGCCAACGGTCGATCAGCCGTCGTTCGAGCACGCTCGGGGCGTCGACGAGGACCACGAGCTGCCGGTCCCCGGAGTCGGGGAGGGCGGTGGGATCGGGACGTGCCCTGCCCACCGGCCCCGCTCCGTCGTCGGGAACGGGGAAGGCGGCGGAGACCGGATCAGCTCCCACGAGGTGCTCCTCCCGCGCCGAACGCCACGCCGGCCGGGACGGGGGCGGCGCGGGTGCGCTCACCCTACCCGGCCCGCCGGGCAGGGCCGTTCGTCACGCGTCGTGGTTCGGATGCAGGGGTACGCATCGTTCGACCCACCGTTCACGGCGAGGAGAGACGACGTGCGAGCAGTACAGGTGCCCCAGGCCGGCGGCGAGTTCGAGCTGGTGGAGCGCGACCTGCCCGAGCCGGGCGAGGGCGAGGTCCGCGTGACGGTGCAGGCCTGTGGGGTCTGCCACTCGGACATGTTCGCCAAGGAGGGCGCGATGGGGGACGCGACGCCGTTCCCGATCGTGCCGGGCCACGAGATCGTGGGCGTCGTCGACGTCCTGGGCGAGAACGTGCGGGGGGACTGGAAGCCGGGTGACCGCGTCGGCGTGGGCTGGTTCGGCGGTGCCTGCTACCACTGCGAGTCCTGCCGCCGGGGCGACTTCATCACGTGCGCCAACGGCCGGATCCCGGGCGTGACCTTCGACGGGGGGTACGCCGACGCCGTCGTCGTCCCCGCCGACGCGCTGGCCCGCGTGCCCGAGGAGCTCTCCGCCGAGGAGGCCGCCCCGCTGCTGTGCGCGGGCGTCACGACCTACCACGCGCTGCGCTCCAGCGTGGTCCGTCCCGGCGACCGCGTCGCCGTCCTGGGCGTCGGCGGCCTCGGCCACCTCGCGATCCAGTTCGCTGCGCGGATGGGCTGCGAGGTCGTCGCGATCTCGCGGGGGACCGCCAAGGCCGACCTCGCGAAGCAGCTCGGCGCGCACGAGCACATCGACTCCCAGACGACCGACCCGGGCGAGGCCCTCGCGGGGATGGGCGGCGCGACCGTCATCATCGCGACCGCCACCGACGGCGGAGCGATCTCCGCCCTCGTGCCGGGCCTCGCGCCGCGCGGCCAGCTCATCGTCGTCGGTGCCGCGGAGACGCCGCTGACCCTCGAGGCGATGTCGCTCATCGGGCCGGCCACCCAGGTGGCGGGGCATCCCTCGGGGACGTCGAAGGACTCCGAGGACACCCTGAACTTCTCCCGCATCACCGGCGTCCGCCCGATGATCGAGACGATGCCGCTGGAGCGGGCCGCCGAGGCCTACGAGAAGATGATGGCGAACGACGCGCGCTTCCGGATGGTGCTCACCACCGGGAACTAGCCGAACCGCTGCAGGGCGCGGGTGAACGCCCAGGGCGCCTGGGTGATCCCGCTGCAGTGGTCGGCCTCGGTCGCGGTGCCGGGACAGCCGCCGTTGTCCCGGAGCAGCGACCAGGCGCCGACGTAGCCGTACCCGCGGGCGCGGGCACCGTCGACCACGGTGGCCCCGTCCGCGAGCGTCGTCGTGGCCGCGGTGTCGTTGCGCCCGATCATGAGCGTCACGCCGACCCGTCGGGCGACGTCGGCCGGGTCGCTGCCCGGCCAGAGCCGCTGCAGAGCGGCCAGCGAGAGGTCGGCGGCGTCGAGCATCGACTCCCCCCAGCCGCCGCGCTGCTCGAAGTTCATGACCATGAGGTTGATCCGCGCGGCGACGCCCCGGGACGACACGGTCCCGACGAGATCCCGGGCGTCGTCGGTCATCCCGGCGTCCGCGCTCTCGACCTGCACGGTCAGCGTGATCCGGGTGCCGCGCGCCGTCTGCAGGAGCTTCAGCGCGTCGGCGACCCGTGCGGTCGACACGGCACGGCCCTTGTCGGTCTCGATGTCCACGTCGAGGTGATCGGTCCCGACGACGTCGAGCGCCTGCCCGTACGCCCGTGCGAGCGACGCCGCGTCCGGGCACCGGGTCTCGAGGTAGTCGCCCGCGGCGCCGCCCGAGGACACGGTCACCGTGCCGCCGCGGGCCTTCAGCCCGGCGATCGACCCCTGCACGGCGGGGTCGGTCAGCGGGGTGGTGCCGCCCCACGTCGGGGTGCATCCCGCGCCCGCGAGGACGAAGCCGAGGACGACGTCGCGCTGTCCGGACGCGTCGGCGACCGCGCCGAGATCGGGCAGCGGCGGTGTCGTCAGGTCGACGTAGGGCGCGACCCGCACCGTCGGCAGCGGTCCGTCGGGGGCGCGCGGCCCGGGTCGGGTCGGGGCACCGGCCGCCGGAGCCGCGGCGGCGGGGGAACTCTGCGCCGTGCGGATCGGGGAGGGCACCACGGCGAGCACGACCAGCAGCACGGTCAGCGACGCGCCCGCGAGGGCCGCGCGCAGGACGACGATCACGCGTTCTGCAGTGTCACGGGCTTCTGCTGCTGTTCGGGCTGCTTCGGGGGCACCGGCTTCTCGACGCCGGCCCCCGACGGCGCGGGCTGCGCCGGCCGGGCGGGCGCGACCGGGGCGGGCGCGACGGGCACCGGGGCGACCGTGCGGGGCGCCGTGGTGCGTGGGACGGCCTTCTTCGCCGACGTAGCCGGCTTCTTCACCGGCGCCTTCGTCGTCGTCGCGTCGGCCGGGGTGGCCACGATCGGACTCGGCACGACGGGGGCCGGTACCGCCGGGGCGGGCGCCAGGGAGGCGCCGCTGGCCACCGGGGTCGGCCCGACGGCGACGGGACCGGTCGACCCGGCGAGCGCTCCGGTGACGACGACGCCCACGTAGCCCGCCGCGACCGTGGCGACGGCCGCGGCCAGCCCCTTGACGCGGCGCGCGCGACGACCGCTGCCGTCGACGAACACCGGGCCGGCCTTCGCCCGGTCACCGGGCGAGTTCGGGATGAGCGTGGTCGTGGCGCGCGCGGCGATGTCGTCGGAGGAGCTGCGCCCGGCCGAGGTGGCCCGGACGTCCCCGGGGCTGCTGCGGCGCGTCGGAGCGGGCACGGCGGTGGTCCGGGTGACCGGCTCGGGCGGGCGCCCGGGCGTCACGACGGGGCGGGGGGTCAGCACGGTGCGCGGGGCGGGCACGGCGACGGTGGCGGCGGACATGCCGCGTGGTGACGTGAGGTCGCCCGGCAGCCTCCGATCGGAGGAATCGAGCACCGTATAGCGGCGTGCGGAGCCGTCCGTCGCGCGGTGATTCGCCATCGTTCGTTCCCTGCCGTCCCCGATCGGTGATCGATGCCCGTCCGGGCATCACCCGTCCGAGGTATCGGGGAGCAGGATGGCACCGTTACCTCCCGGTGACCAATCCGTTCCCGCGGCCCTGTGATGGAGGCGATAGGAGCCTGAGCCGGGAACGAGAACGGCCCCGGCTCTCCTGGGAGAACCGGGGCCGAACCGTGTGTGTCGGGGTGGCGGGATTCGAACCCACGACCTCCTCGTCCCGAACGAGGCGCGCTACCAAGCTGCGCCACACCCCGAGCGTGTCGCTCTGTGGACGAGCCTACCTGGTGGGTCCGACGGGACGGGACGGGGGCCGGGTGTCACCGCCCACGCCCGCCGCCGCCGGGGTGCCCCGTCCGGCGACCTCGTGGGTGGGGACCAGTTCGAGCAGTGTGGCCTCGGGGCGGCACCAGAACCGGGCGGGCGCCCAGGGGGACGTGCCGAGTCCGGCGGAGACGTGCAGCCGCGTGTGGGCGCCCCAGCGCGACGGTCCCTTCACCCGGCTCCGGTCGATTCCGCAGTTGGTCACCAGCGCCCCGTACCCGGGCAGGCACAGCTGGCCGCCGTGGGTGTGGCCCGCGAGCACGAGGTCGTACCCGTCGGTGGCGAACCCGTCGAGCACCCGCGGTTCGGGGGAGTGGGTGAGGCCCAGCCGCAGGACGGGCGCCGCGCCTGCCTCGGTCCCGTCGTCGGGGTCGGTCCCACGGCCGGTCGCGGCGTCGGGCCCGGCACCGGTCCCGGCTCCTGCGCCGGGCTCGGGCGAGCGCAGCGAGGCGGGCTCGAGGGGCCCGGCGATGCGGTCGTAGTCGTCGCGGCCGATGTGGGGGTCGTCGACCCCCGCGACCGCGATGCGCTGGCCCGCGACGGTCAGCTCGAGCCGGGTGTGGGTGGCGTCCCGCCAACCGCGCTCGACGAACACGGCCCGCAGGTCCCGCCACGGCAGCTCCGGGCCGAGGACGCGGTGCCCCGGCCGGATCAGGTAGTCGGCCGGGTTCTTCGGTCGCGGGCCGTGGTAGTCGTTGCTGCCGAACACGAACACCCCGGGCCGGTCGAGCAGCCGGCCCAGGGCCCGGAGCACCACCGGCACGCCGCGCGGGTGCGACAGGTTGTCGCCGGTGTCGACGACGAGGTCGGGTTCCAGGTCGGCGAGGCCGGCGACGAAGCGCTCCTCGAGCCGCTGTCCGGGCCGCAGGTGCAGGTCGGAGACGTGCAGCACCCGGACGGGCCGCGCACCGGGCGCGAGCACCGGCAGCCTGGCGTGGCGCAGCGCGAACCAGTGCCGCTCCACCACCGAGGCGTACCCGAACCCGAGCGCGCCGGCGGCCGCCGCCCCCAGGGTGACCCGACCTGCCGTCCGGAAGCCGCCGTGGTGCGCCACCCGAACCTCCGTGTCTCAGCGCCCGGGTGCCGTTCCGAGCGCCGGGGCCGCCACGGCACCGGGTGGCGGGGGCGGCGCGGGGACGGAGCCGCTGGCGACCTGCAGCGTGACGGCCTGGTCGGGCAGCGCCGACCCGCGCGGGGACTGTCCGACCACGGTACCGGCGGGGGCGCGGTTCGCGACCGGACTGCGCACGACCGTGAACCCGGCGTCGCGCAGCGTCTGCTCGGCCTGGTCGACCTGCTGCCCGGTGACCTCGGGGATCTGCGCGTTGGTGCCGCCCTGCACGTACCGGGGGTCCGTCGGCGGCAGCGGCTGCACCGGCGTCGCCGCGACCACCGGGGTCATCGCCTTGTACCAGGTCCGGGCCGGCGTCTTGCCGCCGAAGATGTTGCCGTTCGAGCAGGCGAAGGGCGGTGAGTCGCCGCCGCCGTCGCACAGCGGGCGGGGCGACGACGAGTCGTCGAAGGTGATCACCGCGCCGGAGATGCCCGGCGTGAACCCGAGGAACGCGGCCGACTTGTTCTGCTGCGTGGTCCCGGTCTTGCCCGACATCGGCCGGGTCCAGCCGTTCGCGGCCGCGGCCGCCGCCGAGGTGCCGCCCGGCTGGTCGTCCTTGCTCAGGCCGTTCATCAGCGTGTCGGCGAGCGTCGGCGGCACGACCTGCTCGCACGGCTGCTCCGAGACCGGCACCGCCGCACCGTCGGGCGCGGTGACCCCCACGATCGGCGTCGGTGGGCACCACGTCCCGCGCGAGGCGAGGGTGGCCCCGACGTTGGAGAGCTCCAGCACGCTGGTCGGGGTGACGCCCAGGGTGAACGACCCCTGGTTCTGCTCCTTCGCGATCTCCGCGATCGACTTGCCGCCGTTGCCCTGGGGGTCGGCGAGCGAGCGCATCCCGAGCTTCACCGCCATGTCGACCACCGGCGCCACGCCGGTGTACTCCATGAGCTTCACGAACCCGGTGTTCGGCGACTGGGCGAGGGCGTCGGTCATGGAGAGCACGGGCGCGTAGGACCCGGCGTTGCTGACCGGGAAGGGGTTGCCCTGACCGTCGCGGTAGATCGGGGACGCGTACCCGTTGGGCGGGATCTGCATCTGGTAGTCGATGCCGAGGCCCTTGTCGAGGGCGGTCGCGGCCGTGAACACCTTGTAGACCGACCCGGCTCCCAGGTTCACCGGCTCCCACGGCAGGCCGTAGCTGGTCTCCAGCGCGCCGCCGTCGACGCCGAACACCCGGTTCGCGCCCATGGCGAGGACCTCGTGCCGGCCCTGCCCCGGACCCACGGCGGCCATCACGTCGGCGACGTTGCGCTGCCGCGCGGGGACCTCGGCGCGCAGCGCGGCCACCATCGACGTGAGCGCGGACCGGTCGAGCGTCGTGCGGATCGTGTAGCCGCCGCGGTTCAGCTGCTCGGCGGAGAGGCCCGCCTGACCGAGGTAGTCCACGACGTACTTGCAGAAGAACGCGGCGTCCCCGGCCCCGATGCAGCCGTTGGCGGGCGGGGCGGCGTTGGTGACGCCCAGCGGCGTCGCGATCGCCTCCTGCGCCTGCTGCGGGGTGATCATCCCCTGCAGCTGCATCTGGTTGATGACCTCGTTGCGCCGGCCCGTCGCGGCCTGCGGGTGCGCGACCGGGTCGAACTGCGCGGTCGACTGCACCATCCCGGCGAGCAACGCCGCCTGCGGGATCGTCAGCTTGTCCGGCGTGGTGTTGAAGTAGGTGCGCGCCGCGGCGCCCACGCCGTAGGAGTTGTTCCCGAGGAACACGATGTTGAGGTAGCGCTGGAGGATCTCGTCCTTGGCCTGGCGCTTGGTGGTGCCCTCGGCGAGCTGGCGCTCGACCTGCAGGGCGACCCGGACCTCGCGCACCTTGCGGGCGTAGGTGGCCTCGGTGGCCTTGAGCCGCTCGGAGGCGGTCCGCGCGGTGACGTAGAGCTGGTAGTTCTTGATGTACTGCTGGGTCAGCGTCGACGCGCCCTGCTGGGTGGAGCCGGAGGACTGGTTCGTCACCAGCGCGCGCAGCGTCCCCGTCCAGTCCACGCCGTCGTGCTCGTAGAACCGGCGGTCCTCGATCGCGACGATGGCCGCCCGCATCGTCGGGGAGATCTGCTCCAGCGGCGTGTTCTGCCGGTTCTGGTCGTACAGGTAGGCGATCGGGGCGCCCTGCCGGTCGGTGACGGTGGTGACCAGCGGCAGCTGCCCGGCCGCGAGGTCCGACGACGTCGCACTGACGGTGTCGCTCGCGTCGTTCGAGAGGAGCCCGACGCCGCCCACGAGCGGGAACGTGATCCCGGCGAGGATCAGCCCGGCGACGAGGCACAGCCCGAGCAGTCGGGCGATCGGGCGCGCCGCGATCCGACGACGTCCGCCGCCGCCCTCGTCGTCACCCGTGTCGCGTTCGGTTCCTCCGGTCATCGCCGTCCAGGTTACGGGGCGAGTGGTGTGGTTCGTGCTCGGACGCGTCGTTCACACAACAGATCCGGTTTCGGCCTTGGTCGGTGGAACCGGACGCTCCTAGAGTGCGTCGGAGCCCATGAAGGGGCGGGCGCGGTCGGCGGGGCCGCGCGCACCGGTGATCGGGGGTCACCGGGAGCCGTGGGCCGTACGAGGGCGGGATGACGTGGACGACGAGGCGGGCACGAGGAACTGGCGGCACGAGGCGCGCTGCCGCCACGAGGATCCGGACACCCTGTTCGTGCAGGGCGCCCAGCAACGGGACGTGCGGGAGGTCTGCCGGGCCTGCCCGGTGCGCACCGAGTGCCTCGCGCACGCCCTGGACAACCGGATCAAGTTCGGGGTCTGGGGCGGGATGACCGAGCGGGAGCGCCGGGCCCTGCTCAAGCGCCGGCCCGACGTCGTCTCCTGGGCGGCGCTGCTCGACGCCGCCCGACGGGCGGCCCTGCGCCCACCGCAGCCGACACCGCAGGCCCCAGCTGTGGAGGAGTCGTCCCGCCGCGTGGGCTGACGGTTCACGCGAGGGTGACGCCGGGCACGTCCCGGGCGCCCGGGACCTGCCCGGCGTCACCCTCGCGACCGGGCCCGACCCGCCGTCAGGAACGCAGCAGCTCGCCGATCGCGCGCAGCCCGTCGAGGTCGTGCACGTCGGTCGCCATGGCGGGCACGTCCACGATCGGGACGGCCGGATGGGCGCGGGTGAAGCGGGCGAGCACGCGGCGCTCCCGCTCGGCGGTCTCCACCCGGTCGGCGTGCAGGCGCAGGACCGCCGCGGTGGTCGCGTCGCCGCGGGCGGCCTCGAGCGCCTCGGCACCCTCCCGGGCCCGTGCGCCGGAGAGCGTCGCGTGCACCGGGTGGGTCCGGTTGAGCACCATCCCGGCCAGGGGCATGCGCTCGGTGCCGAGCCGTTCGACGAAGTAGGAGGCCTCGCGCAGCGCGTCCGGCTCGGGCGCGGCCACCACGACGAAGGCCGTGCCCGGCGCGCGCAGCAGCTGGTAGGTCGCGTTGGCGCGCTCCTGGAAGCCGCCGAAGAGCGTGTCGAACGCCTGCACGAAGGCCGAGGCGTCGGCGAGCACCTGCCCGCCGAGGATCGTCGACACCGCCTTCGCGAACAGGTTGAACGTCGACCCGACGAGCTTGCGCAGGGCGCTGCCGCCGGCCCGGGCGGGGGCGGAGAGCAACCGGATCATGCGGCCGTCGAGGAACGACGACAGGCGCTGCGGCGCGTCGAGGAAGTCCAGCGCGGACCGCGACGGCGGGGTGTCGACGACGATGAGGTCCCACCGGCCGGTGGCCGCGAGCTGCCCGAGCTTCTCCATCGCCATGTACTCCTGCGTGCCGGAGAAGGACGAGGAGATGGTCTGGTAGAAGGGATTGTCGAAGATCGCCTGCGCCCGGTCGGGCGTGGTGTGCCCGAGGACCATCTCGTCGAAGGTCCGGCGCATGTCGAGCATCATCGCCTGCAGCTCGCCGCCCGCCCCGGGGTCGACCCCGGGGACCACGCGCGGCTCGTTGTCGAGCTCCTCGAGGCCCATCGACTGGGCCAGCCGCTTCGCCGGGTCGATGGTGAGCACCACGACGCGGCGGCCGCGGCCGGCGGCGCGCAGGGCGAGGGCGGCGGCCGTCGTCGTCTTGCCGACGCCACCGGAGCCGCAGCACACGACGACGCGGGTCGCGCGGTCGTCGATGAGCGCGTCGAGGTCCAGGTGCCGGGGACGGCGGCCGCGGGAGGCCCCGGCGTGCCCGTCGCCACCGGGAACGGTCTCAGCGGTCATGGCGCACCCCCTGCTCGCGCAGCAGCTCCGCGAGCTCGTAGAGCCCGCCCAGGTCGACGCCGTCGGCGAGCTCGGGGAGCTCGATCTGCGGCATGCCCGCGGCGTCGAGCCGCGACCGGACACCGGACTCGACGGCGAGCCGCTCGGTGTGCTCGTCGACCTCGGTGAGCAGCCCGCCCACCTCGTCGTCCTTGAGGAACAGCCCGGCGGCCTCGAGGCCGGCGCGCAGCCCGCCCTCGTCGACCCGGTCGGTGACCGGCAGCCGGGCCGGGCGCACCCGGTTCACCATGATCGCGCCGGGCGGCAGGTTGGCCTCCGCCAGCTCGTCGACGGTGTCCAGCGTCTCCTGCACGGGCAGGTCCTCGAGCTGGGAGACGACGTGCACCACGGTCTGCGGGGAGTGCAGCAGCGCGACGACGCCCTCGCTCTGGGTGCGGATCGGGCCGGTGCGGGCGAGGGTGCCCATCGCCTTCGTAACGTCGAGGAACTTGACGACGCGGCCGGTGGGCGGCGCGTCGACGACGACGGCGTCGTAGAGCGGCTGCCGGGGCCCGCGGCCGCGGCGGTCGTCGCCGACCGTGCGCCCGACGCACTCCTTGACCTTCCCGGTGAGCAGGACGTCCCGGAGACCGGGCGCGAGCGTCGTCGCGAACTCGACCGCGCCCATCCGGCGCAGGGTCCGGCCGGCCAGGCCCAGGTTGTAGAACATCTCGAGGTACTCGAGCAGGGCCTCCTCGGCGTCCACGGCGAGGCCGCGGACCTCCCCGCCGTCGGGAGCCACCGCGATGCGCTGCTCGGCGTAGGGCAGCGGTGGGGTGTCGAACAGCTGGGCGATGCCCTGCCGGCCCTCGACCTCCACGAGCAGCGTGCGGCCGCCGCCGGCCGCGAGGGCCAGGGCGAGCGCGGCCGCCAGCGTCGACTTGCCGGTGCCACCCTTGCCCGTCACCACGTGCAGGCGCGCCCCGGCGAGGGCGTCCGGCCACCGCTCGACGCCGGCCTCGTCGAAGAGACCGACACCTCCGGACTGCCGCTGATTGCTCACGGCGACCAGCGTAGGACCGCGTCCCACGGCATGCGGGCCCCGGCCGGAGGGGCTCGGTCACACCCCCTGCGACCGGCGGTGACGCTGCGTACCTGCGAGGTCGCCCCCGGTGTGACGGGGCCCGGAGCGGATCGGGGCGCGGCCGGGAGTGTCGGGGTGGACATCTACCCTCGCGTCCATGAGTGCCCAGACGTGGGAGTACGCGACCGTTCCCCTGCTGACCCACGCCACCAAGCAGATTCTCGACCAGTGGGGCGCGGACGGGTGGGAGCTCGTCACGGTGCTCCCGGGGCCCACGGGCGAGCAGCACGTGGCCTACCTCAAGCGGCCGCTGTCGTGACGAGCCCGACCGCGCGCCTCGCGCAGCTCGGTGTCGAGCTGCCGCCCGTAGCCCCGCCGAAGGGGATCTACGTGCCCGCCAAACGGGTCGGGGCGCAGGTCTGGACCTCCGGGCAGCTGCCGCTGATCGGCGGCGAGCTGCCGGCGACGGGGCTCGTCGGCGCGGAGGTGTCGGTCGACGACGCCGCGGCCTACGCGCGGATCGCCGCCCTCAACGCGCTGGCGGCCATCGACGCACTCGTGGGCCTGGACGCGGTCGCCTCGGTCGCCAAGATCGTGGGCTTCGTGGCGTCCGCGCCGGGGTTCGGCGGCCAGCCCCAGGTGGTGAACGGCGCGTCGGAGCTGATGGGTCAGGTGTTCGGCCCGGCGGGCGAACACGCCCGCTCGGCGATCGGGGTGGCGGCGCTGCCGCTGGGAGCCCCCGTCGAGGTTGAGGTCGTCGTCGACCTCGCGTGAGCTGCGCAGGACGAGTGCCGCGGACCCGCCGCGGCGGTGAGGGGTACGGACGTGGCGAGCACGGGCTCGAACGCAACGGACACGACGGACACCGCCCACGGCGGGTCCGGCTCCCGCGCGTGCCACGACCTGCTGGTCGCCCTCGCCGGTCGGGTGCCCGACACCGCGCTCTGGCGCCTGCGGGACTGGCTCTCGGCGGGAGCGGGCACGGCGCTGCGCACGGCCGTGCCGCGCACCCTGCTGCGCCACCGCGTCGGGGTGACCGACGCCGAGCGCGACCTGCTCCGTGAGGCGGTCGCGGCCTGGCGCGGGTCGGCGCGGCTGGTCGACGCCGTGCTGCACGTCGACGCCGCCCCCGAGCCCGCCCCGGTCTTCGGCGAGCCCGGTGCCGCGCCGTGGGACGCCGCCGACCTGGTGCTGCGGGCCGTGGTGCCCGCCACGGGCGACGTCGGTGAGGTCCGCCGGGCGTGGCGCGCCGGGTCGCGTGTGGTGCTCGTCAGCGCTGCCGGGGACCTCGCCGCGCTGACCGGGATCGTGCAGCGGACGCTGCGCGCCCACGGTGACGCCGCCCCGTGCGTGGAGGTCATCGGCGCGGGCACCCTGACGACGGGCTACCACCGCGCGGCGCTCGCCGCGTCGGACGTCCTCTGGCGGGCCGATGCCCCCACGGCCGCCGACGCCCCCGATCACGCACGACTGCCGGATCCGCGCTCCGGTGTCGTGTCGTCACCCCCGGAGCTGGTGCGTCATGGCTGAGGCCGGAGTCCCGCATCCCGACGGGCCGCGGCAGGAGCCGCACACGCCCGACGTGCCCGATCGGCCCGTGCGGGCCCGCGGCGGTCGCGACCCGGTGGCGCTCGCCGCGTGGCGCCGGGTCGCCGAGCAGCGGCGGCGCTCCACCGGCGGCGAGGACCCCGGCGCCGTGGCACAGCCCGAGCCCGTGCCCGGTGCCGAGCCCGATCTCGAGCCCGTCACCGGGCTCGCCCCGCCCGCCGACGTCGCGGAGCCGGCGCACGTGGAGGTCCCGGAACCGGCCCTGCCCGTCCGCTCGCGTCCCCTCGACGCCGCGCTGCGCGATCCCGCGGGCGACTCCCCGCGGGACGGCGTACCGGGCCGCGGGGCCGAGGTGGTCGGGTCGCCCGCCGCCCGTCCCGACGACGGCCCGCCCGCGCCGGGTCGGCTGCACGAGGTGCTGCTCGGGCTCGCCGGGCGGATCGACGACGACGCGCTCACCGCGGTCCGCGAGATGGTGGCGGCCGAGGACGACGCCGAGGCCGCGGAGCTCCTCGGCGGCTGCCTGCTCGCCGACGAGGTCGGCCTGAGCCCCGACGAGCGCGGCGTCCTCGCTCCCTGGTTCGCCACCGCCCGCGTCGACCCCGACCTGCTCGCCGGGCTCCCCGTCGACCCCGACGCCCTGCGCCGCTCGGGGCACCGCTTCGTCCCGACGACGGCGGGGGTGGCACCCGCCGCCCCGCTCGCGCGGGCCGCCCGACGGCTCTCCGGCGTGGTCTCGGTGCGCGAGAGCTGGCGGGTCACCCCGGCCGGCGCCGCGCCCGGCCCCATCCCGCACCGCGTGGTGCTCGTGGAGACCGCCGAGCCCGACGACTGCGACCACGTGGTCCACCACCTCGCCCACGCCGCCCGCGGTCTCGGCGGCACCTCCGTCGAGGTGTTCGCCGCAGGTGTCGCGCTGCCCGCCTACCACCGCGACGCCCTCGCCGCGGCCCGGCCGCTGACCGCCGACCCGCTGCCCACGCGCGTCGCCGACAGTGCCCTGGACTCCGGCCGGGACGTCGTGCGGGAGGACGGCGAGACGTGGCGCACCGTCGCCGACGCGGGGACGGCGCACGTCGCCCCGCAGGCCCCGGTGCTGGACGGCGGGGCACCCGTCGACGTCCCGCCGGCCGCGCCGCCCCGGGCGCCCTCGCCGGAGCCCACGTCGGACCGCTCGTCGGAGCCCGAGCCGGAGCCCGAGAGTGCCGACAGCGTCGAGGATTTCGCTGTCGAGCCGGAGCCGACCGGGGCGGGGCCCACCTCGATCGACGACGACCTGTCGCTCACCGCCCGCCGCATCGCCGCGCTCTGGGCCCGCCCGGCGCCCGAGGACTTCGCGGCGCCGTTGCCCGCGGAGTCGCTCGAGCAGACGCAGCTCGAGCCCGACGCCGAGCCCGACGCCGGGTCGGTGCCGGTCGGGCTGCCGCCGACGGACGACCGGCAGCACGGAGCTGACGACGAGGACGACGAGGCCGGGGACGTCGTCGACGGCCCGGTCGGCCGGCACGGCCGACCGGCAGCGATCGCCCCGGGCACCGACGCCGTCGCCCGGCCGCAGCCCAGCCCGGCGCCCCGGCTCAACGGTCACCACCTCGGCGACCACCCCGCCGCGGAGGAGGCCGACCCGGGGGCGCCGACGCCGCCCGACGGTACGGCGATCGACCTCGAGGACGACGCGGCCCAGGTCCAGCGCGCCCGGCACAGTCGGGGCCGGGCCGAGGCCGACCCGCCCGCCCGCTTCGGGCACGACGCCCGCTACGGCGCCGGTCCCGGCCCCGCGTGGCCCGGCGCCCCCGTGACGGGTGACGGGCCCGGGTCGGACGCGGTGTTCACCTCCCCGGTGGAGATCGGTGAGGAGCCGGTGACGCTCGGAACGAACGGGCACCGCCACGACGCGGTGCCCGTGATCCCGCCGGAGCCCGACGAGCCTGCGACCGGCCCGATCAGCTGGGCCGCCGCCCCCCGCCCCGGGCGTGTCCCGGCGGACGACGCCCCGCCGGTGCGCCCCGTCGGCGACGTCGCCCCGCCGGTGCGGCCCGTCGGCGACGTCGCCCCGCCCTGGGCCGCGGCCGACGGCGCGGGCTGGGCGCAGGAGCAGGCCACGTGGCCGTCGCCCGCCCCGGTGCCGCCGGGGTACCGGCCGCCGCACGAGCCCCCGGCCGCCCCGTCGGAGCCGGAGACCACCGGGAGCTGGGCGCCCGACACCGACGACTCGGTCGCGCAGCTCTCCGACCGCGAGCGCGAGCTGCTGGCCCGGCTGCACGAGGAGCTGGCCCAGCGTGAGCGCGCCGAGGGCGCCGACCCGTTCGCGGGCCCGTCCGGGCGGCCGCAGCCACCCCAGCCGCCCCAGGCACCGCAGCCCCCACGCTCGGCCGGTCCGCCTCCGGAGCGGCGCAACGGCCAGGGCCCGCCGCACGGCCGCACCAACGGGCACGGCCTGCCCGGCGGACCCGACCCGTCGTCCTGAGCCGGGGGACGCCCGTGCCTCTAGGGTCGCCGACGTGTCCGACACGCACCCGGCGTACGAGGTCCTGCGTCCCGTGACCACGGCGGCGGGGGTGGTCCTCGCCGACAACCCTTCCGGCATGACCCTGGACGGCACCAACAGCTGGGTCCTCCGGGCGCCGGGGAACCACGGGTGCGTGGTCGTCGACCCCGGGCCGGACGACCCGCACCACCTCGGGCGGCTCCGCGAGCACGGGCCGGTGGAGTTGGTCCTGCTGACCCACCACCACCTCGACCACTCCGAGGCGGCGCGCACGTTCGCGGAACAGACGGGGGCCCCGGTGCGCGCGCTGGACCCGACGCTGTGTCTCGGGGCCGAGGGGCTGGGCGCGGGGGAGACGGTCGGTGCGGCGGGCCTGGACATCCGGGTGGTCGCGACGCCGGGCCACACCCGGGACTCGCTGTGCTTCGTCGTCGACGGCGACGGGTCCGTCCTCACCGGCGACACCGTGCTCGGTCGGGGCACGACCGTCCTGGGCGACCACCACGGGGCGCTCGGCGACTACCTGCGCTCCCTCGACCGCCTCGCCGCCCTCCCGGCCGGCACCACCCTGCTGCCCGGGCACGGCCCGGATCTCCCGGACGCGCCGCGGACCGCGCGGGAGTACCTGGCCCACCGCGAGCAGCGGCTGGAGCAGGTCCGGGCGGCCCTGCGGCAGCTGCCGGCGGATCCGGAGCCGCGTCAGGTCGTCGAGATCGTGTACGCGGACGTCGACGAGTCGCTGTGGCCCGCCGCCGACATCTCGGTCGCCGCGCAGCTGGCGTACCTGCGGGGCGCCTGACGGCCCGTGAGTCCTTCTCCGTGCCCTGGCACGGAGATGGACTCACAGGGCGACGTCACCGGGCGCGGCGCGCCAGACGGTCCGGCTCGAGGATGAGGACGCTCTTGCCCTCGAGGCGCAGCCAGCCGCGGGCGGCGAAGTCGGCGAGGGCCTTGTTGACCGTCTCGCGCGAGGCGCCGACGAGCTGGGCGATCTCCTCCTGCGTCAGGTCGTGCGTGACGCGGAGCAGGCCGGCCTCCTGGGAGCCGAAGCGCTGGGCGAGCTGCAGCAGCGCCTTCGCCACCCGGCCGGGGACGTCGGTGAAGATCAGGTCCGCGAGGAGGTTGTTCGTCCGCCGCAGGCGGCGGGCGACGACCCGCAGCAGCTGCTCGGCGATCTCCGGGCGCTGCGCGATCCACTCCTTGAGCGCGGTGCGGTCCATCGAGTAGGCGCGGACGTCGGTGACGCACGTGGCCGTCGACGTCCGGGGGCCGGGGTCGAAGATGGACAGCTCGCCGAACATGTCGGACGGGCCGAAGATCGACAGCAGGTTCTCGCGCCCGTCCGGCGAGCGGCGGCCGATCTTGACCTTGCCGCTCTGCACGATGAACAGGCGATCGCCGGGCTCACCCTCGTTGAAGATGACGGTGCCCCGCGGGAACTCGACGCGATCGAGCGACTCCGTCAACACCTCGATGGCGGCCGGATCCACTCCCTGGAAGATCCCTGCCCGCGCCAGTACCTCGTCCACCGTCGTCCGCTCCTCGCCGACTCTTGAGACCCCCACGGGCCCGGGCATCCTGCACCCGAGGACTCCGTTGTGTCACCAGTCACGTCTGCCGCAAGTCTAATCGCGTGCATGGTCATGATCACGCAGCACGCGGCCGACGATCCCCGGATCTAGCCCTGTTCCGTCGTCGTCCGCGAGGCATGCCCCCCGAATGGACGACCCTACCCGCCGACTATGACGCCGCTGGGTGAGCGTCAGACGCCGGTGGTGCTCCGGCCGGTCGGCTCGGACGCACGGCCGCCACGGCGGGGCGTCCCGGTGCGCTTGCCGAGGTTGCGCAGCCGGAAGAGGGTGAGGGCGCCGCCGATGCCCTGGCGGAAGAGGGCCTTCACCTCGTCGGGCCGGGCGCGCTCGAGGAAGTCCTCGACCTCGTCCTCACGGACGGTGCCCGAGCGCAGTCTCGTCTCCAGGCGCTCCATGCCCAGGGCGAAGACCATGATGAGGAGAGGGATGAGGATCGCGATCCAGGCCGTCATGGTGCCTCGCATCGTCCCGCACCCACGGTGCGGAGCGGGCACCGGGGGTCCTCGGCGTGTCGCGGGGTGCTCCCGGGCCGTCACGGTGTCGGAGGTCTTCTCTACCCTGGTCGAATGACCTCGGGTGTGACGCCTGCTGCGACGAAGCCGGGCGAGACGCACCTGGGGCTCGTGCGGCGGGCCCGCCGGATGCACCGCGCGCTCGCGGCCGCCCACGTCGACGCGCACTGCGAGCTCGACTTCACCTCCCCGCTCGAGCTGCTCGTGGCCACGGTGCTCTCGGCGCAGACCACCGACGTCACGGTCAACCGGGTCACCCCGGCGCTCTTCGCGCGGTACCCCGACGCCGCCGCGTACGCGGGGGCCGACCGCACGGAGATGGAGGAGATCCTCCGTCCCACCGGCTTCTACCGGGCCAAGACCAACTCGGTCATCACGCTCGGGCAGGCCCTGGTCGAGACCTACGGCGGGGAGGTCCCGGGGCGGCTCGAGGACCTCGTGACGCTGCCGGGGGTCGGCCGCAAGACCGCGAACGTCGTCCTGGGGAACGCGTTCGGCGTCCCGGGCATCACCGTCGACACGCACTTCGGCCGGCTCTCCCGCCGGTGGGCGTGGACGGCGTCGGAGGACCCGGTGCAGGTCGAGAAGGAGGTGGGGGAACTCGTCGAGCGCAAGGACTGGACGATGCTGTCCCACCGCGTGATCTTCCACGGGCGCCGCGTCTGCCACGCGAAGAAGCCCGCCTGCGGGGCCTGCTCGATCGCGAAGGACTGCCCGTCGGCGGGGATCGGGGAGACCGACCCGGCGAAGGCGGCCAAGCTCGTCAAGGGGCCGGAGGCCGACCACCTCCTCGCCCTCGTCGGTCTCGAGCGGTGACGCGCACCGAGGTCGGATCGACCCTGCTCGTCCTCATCCTCGTGGTCGTCGGCGTCATCGCCCTCTGGCCGCGCGACTCCGCCTCCGGTCCCGACGCCGGGTCGGCGCCGGCGAGCAGCACGGCTGCGGTCGGTACTGCCGACCCGCAGGCGCTCACCGACGCGCGCACGCGGGCGGGGCTCGCGGAGTGCCCCACCCCGTCGTCGGGCCGGGCCGGAGCCCCGCTGGCGGGACTGACGCTGGACTGTCTCGGGGCCCCGGGCCAGGTCGACCTGGCGGCGGCGCTGCCGGGCCGGGTGACGCTCGTGAACCTCTGGGCGTCGTGGTGCGGCCCGTGCCGCGAGGAGATCCCGGCGATCGCCGCCTACGCCGCCCAGCCGGGCGCCGCGGCGGTGCTCGGGGTCGACGTGGCGGACACGCCCACGGACGCCCTGGCCCTGATGTCGGCCCTCGGCGCGCGGTATCCCTCGGTCTCCGACCCCGACCAGGTCGTCGGCCGCCGTCTCGGCGCGGCCCCGGTGCTCCCCGCGAGCGTGGTCGTCCGCGCCGACGGCACCGTCGTGCCGCTGCCGGCGCAGGTCTTCGCCACCCCGGAGCAGGTGCGCGCCGCCGTCGCGGGAGCGGCCGCGTGAGCGGGCTGCTGCGCCCGCAGGCGGCCCCGGACTGGCTGGCGGGCCTCGTGGCGGCGTGCGGCCGCACGACGCCCGACGACGTGCCGTTCCGGCGGCGGCCGGGCGACCACGGGCGCGAGGCCGCCGTGGTGCTGCTCTTCGGCGACGACGACGCGGCGGGCCCCGACATCGTGCTCACCGAGCGCGCCGCGGACATGCGCTCGCACGCGGGGCAGGCGGCGTTCCCCGGCGGCGGGCTGGAACCGGCCGACGGGACCGGGCTCGACGGGCTCGTGACGGCGGGCCTGCGCGAGACCGAGGAGGAGATCGGCGCCGACCCCGCCGGGATCGTCCCGCTGACCACGCTCCCGCCGTTGACCATCCCGGTCTCGGGTTTCGCGGTGACCCCGGTGATCACCTACTGGGCGGCGCCCGGGCCGATCGGGGTGGTCGACCCCGCCGAGACCGCCGCCGTGGTGCGCGTCCCGCTCGCGGAACTCACCGACCCGGCGCACCGCTTCACGGTGACCTCGCCGGGTGGATACCAGGGTCCAGCTTTCACGGTGCGGGGCCTGCTCGTGTGGGGGTTCACGGCCGGCGTGCTCTCCTGGGTGCTCGACCTCGCGGGGTGGACCGTCCCGTGGGAGCGCAGCGACGTACGCGATCTCGGCGAGGCGTGGGCCCGCCGGCACGAGGGAGAAGCGATCCGATGAGCTGGGTCGACATCGTCGTCGTGCTGCTCGCGATCGCCGCGGCGATCTCCGGTTGGCGCCACGGCCTCGCGGTGGCCGCCCTGTCCTTCCTCGGCGTCATCGGCGGCGCCCTGCTCGGCCTGAAGCTCGCGCCGCTGATCGTCGGGCTGTTCACGGGCGACACCAGCCGGGTCGTCGTGAGCGTGCTCATCGTCATCGCGCTGGTCGCCCTCGGCGAGACGCTCGGGGTGTACCTCGGGCGTGCGGTCCGCGACCGGATGCGCCTCAACTCCGTCCGCACGGTCGACTCCACGTTCGGCGCCGTGCTGCAGGCCCTCACCGCGCTCGTCGTCGCCTGGCTGATCGCGCTGCCGCTGGCCTCGTCGTCGAACGTGGCGCTGTCGTCGGCCCTGAAGAACTCGGCGGTGCTCTCCACCGTCGACTCGGTGATGCCCTCCACGCTGCGGTCGCTGCCGAACGAGCTGCGGGCGATGTTCGACGCGTCCGGGTTCCCCGACGTGCTCTCGCCGTTCTCCCCGACCCCCGGTGTCGCCGAGGTGTCGGCCCCCGACGAGGGTCTGGTGCGCGACCCGGTGGTGCAGCGCGCCCGGGCGAGCGTGCTGAAGATCCGGGGGCGGGCGCCGTCGTGCTCGCGGGCCCTGGAGGGCACCGGCTTCGTCATCGGCAGCGAGCGCGTCATGACCAACGCCCACGTCGTCGCCGGCACCAACGAGGTGTCGGTGGAGGTGCCGCGCTCCGGCGGCGGGGCCGACACCGAGGCCGCCCGGGTCGTCTACTACGACCCCGAGGTCGACGTCGCCGTGCTCGCCGTACCGGGCCTCGAGGCGCGCTCGCTGCCCATCCAGTACTCGGGCGCCGAGACCGGCGACAACGCCGTGGCCCTCGGCTACCCGCTCGACGGGCCGTTCTCGTCGAGCCCGGCGAAGATCCGCCAGCGGATCCAGCTGCGGGGCCCCGACATCTACGACTCGCAGACCGTCACCCGTGACGTCTACACGATCCGCGGCACGGTGAAGTCCGGGAACTCCGGCGGACCGCTGATCAACCCGCAGGGCCAGGTCATCGGCGTGGTGTTCGGCGCCGCGGTGGACCAGGGCGACACGGGCTTCGTGCTCACGTCCGACCAGGTGCGCGCCGCGCTCGACGCCGCCCCGTCCTCGACCTCGCGGGTGTCGACGGGTAGCTGCGCCTCGTAGGTGCGCTGCGCGCCTGTGAGTACTTTCCCGTGCCCTGGCACGGACAAGTACTCACAGGCTGCGGAGCAGCACCTCGCAGACGTGCCGGGGCGCCTCCTGGTGCGGGAAGTGGCCGGCGCCGGGCACGGTGACCACCTCGTGGGCGGGCGCCCAGCGGGCCGAGTCCCGCACCACCGCCTCCGGCACCCAGGGGTCGAACTCCCCGCGCAGGTGCAGCACCGGGACCTCGACGCCCCGGCCGAGGGCCGCCGCGAACCGTGATCCGTCCGGCCGACCCTGGGAGCGCACGGCCCACCGGAAGTACTCCAGCGAGCAGTGCGACGTGCGCGGCGTGAGCAGGGCCGCGGCGTGCGTGGCGGCGACCCCGGCGAACTCGGGGCTCGCGGGCCAGCCCGCGCCCGCACCCGCCGTCAGGAAGGCCCCGGCCGCGGCGGCGCCGTCGCGGCGCAGGGACCGCTCGGGGAGGCGCGGGAGCTGGAAGAAGGCGACGTCGCGCAGCGGACGCGCCCAGCGCCATGGAGCGCGGCGCACGGCGCGGCGCAGGGCCAGCGGGTGCGGGGTGGCCACGACGGCGAGGCGCGAGACGACACGCGGGTGCAGCGTCGCGAGGGTCCAGGCGACGGCACCGCCCCAGCCGGCCCCCACGACGGCGGCGCGGCGCGCCCCCAGGGCGGGGACCAGGCCGGCGACGTCGCCGGCGAGCGTCCACAGGTCGTAGCCGCGCGGGGGCCGGTCCGACCCGCAGTAGCCCCGCAGGTCGACGGCCACCGCGCGGTACCCGGCCGCGCCGAGCGCGGTCAGCTGGTGGCGCCAGGACCACCAGAACTCCGGGAACCCGTGCAGCAGCAGCACCGGATCGCCCGTGGCCGGGCCGCACTCGGCGACGTGCAGCCGGATGCCGTTGGCGGACACACTGCGGTGCCGCCACGGCCCGGCGAGAGCGGCGGGGTCCTCGGGTCGGCTCAGGTCCGCGGGGAGATGGGCGTCGCGGCGGGAGCGTCGGAGCGGCCGCGGCGCAGGACCTCGACGGACTCCTTGGCGGTCTCGATCGTCCGCTCCGGGGCCTTGATCTTGCGGACCTTGAGGTAGCCGAGGAAGCCCGCGACACCCGCGATGATCAGCATCAGCACGAAGGTGATCGCGAAGCCCGCCCACCGCTGCGTGGGGAAGAGCAGGTTGAAGGCCTCGGCGACGGCGAAGAAGAAGAACCAGAGGCTGAAGAGGGCGACGACGCCGGCCAGCACGAAGAAGATGCTGCCCTGGACGCCCTTCTTCACCTCGCCGGTGATCTCCTGCTTGGCGAGTTCGACCTCCGCACGCACCAGCGTGGAGACGTGCGTGGTCACCTCCTTCACCAGCGCGCCGACGGACGCGTCGCCGTTCTGGCGTGCGGCTTCGGCGTGGAGCGGGATGGAGGGCACCACGGGTGGGCCTCCGGGGGACGACGGCGAGGTCACGGGCCCTCCTGGCGGGTCGGGTCGAGCGGGGGCACATCGTGCCACGACCACGGCGGACGCGATCGGTGACACGACAGCACGGCCCGTGTCTTCCCGATCATCACGAGGTCCAGTCCTGCAGTTGACGCCGGTTACTCGGACGGGGCGCGCCGCAACGCCTTGCGGTCGCTGCGCCGGCGCTTGTCCTCCAGGCGGCGGAGCTTCGCGCCCCGGCTGGGGCGGCGGGCCCGGCGCGACGGCGGGTCGGGTCGCCGGGCCTGGTCGATCCGCTCGACCGCGCGCTCCAGGGCGGCCTCGCGGTTGCGCAGCTGCGACCGGTGTTCGGACGCCGTGACGTGCAGCACGGGGCCCAGCCGCTCGACGAGGCGGTCGGCGTCGGGGAGCTCCGCGAGGTCGACCAGGAGCTCCACGCGGGAGTCGGTGGTGTTCACGCCCTGCCCGCCGGGCCCCGAGGACCGGGAGAACCGCCAGGTCAGGGCACGCTCGGGCAGCAGTCCGATGCTGTCCATGCCTCCAGTGTGCTCATTCTGTCGACCCGTCAATCGCCCCCGTGGCAGGAAAGCGTCGTTGCTGTCATCCAGTGGCAGCAACGCCACATCGACGACCGGGCGCCACCTGGGACGATGAGAGCCATGACCGCCGCGACCACCGACCCGCTCGCGCCGCTGCTCGACCTCCCCGGCGTTGCCGAGGGCGCCGAGTCGATCCGCCGGCACGTCGAGGCCGTGCACGCCCACCGCACCAACCGCCGCGGCTGGCCGACCACCGCCGCCGAGGCGACCGTGCGGGCGGCCCGGGCGTCCGCGGCACTCGACGGCGGGTCCGCCGACCTCCCCGAGGACGGCCCCGTGACCGACCCGGTCCTCGCCGGCGCGCTGCGGGTCGCCGAGGCGCTCGGCGGCCTGCTCCCGACGTGGCGCCGCGCGCCGCTGCAGGCCCTCGCGAAGCTGCACGTGCTCGCCGCGACCGACCGGGTGCCGGAGTCCGAGCTCGGGCGTCCCCGCGTGGGCCCGGAGGTCGGGGCGCGTCTCGACGGCCTCGCGGGCCTCGTCGCCGGCGGCACGTCCGTGCCCGGGCCGGTCCTCGTCGGCGTGGTGCACGGGGAGCTGCTGGCGCTGGCGCCCTTCACCGTCGGGAACGGGATCGTCGCCCGGGCCGCGGCCCGCCTCACCGCGATCTCCACCGGGCTCGACCCCAAGGGCCTCGTCGTCCCGGAGGTCGGCCACCTGCGCGCGCAGGCCGAGTACACGGCCGCCGCGGCGGCCTTCGCCACCGGGACGGGCGACGGCCTCGCCCGCTGGTTCGCCCACGAGGTGACCGCCTGGCGCACCGGCGCCAAGGAGGCGACGGGCATCGCGGACGCGGCCGGCTAGACCGTTCAGCCGCCCGCCCCGTCCCCACCGGCACCGCGGACGGGGGTTGTCCCCAGCGCGGGCGCTCCCGCACCCGTCGTCGGGCAGATCGTCGCACCCTGCGGGACGTGGACGGACGACGAGTGATCCTGCTGTGCGACGACGAGGACCTGGCCGACGAGGCGGTCCGCGTCGCCGCAGCGGCGGGGGTCGAACTGGAACGGGTGCCCGACGCGGTGGCGCTGCGCCGCCGCTGGTCGGGCGCGGCGATGGTGCTGTTGGACGAGGGCGGCGCGGCCGCGGTCGGCGCCGCGGCGGCGCGGCCGGGCCGGCGCGACGGGGTGGTGGTGCTCTGCCGTGGGGAACCGCCGGGCACGGTGTGGGAGCGCGCCGTCGCGGTCGGCGCGGAGCACGTCGTCTCGCTGCCGGAGGGCGAGGACTGGCTGGTCACGTCGCTCTCGGACGCGGCGGGAGGCCTTCCCGACGGCGGGCCGGGGCGGGTCGTGTGCGTCATCGGCGGCCGCGGTGGTGCGGGCGCATCGGTGCTCGCGGCCGCCGTCGCGGTGCGGGCCCGGGACGGCGGCGCCCGCGTGCTGCTGGTCGACTGCGACCCGCTCGGCGGCGGCCTCGACCTCGTGGTCGGGGCGGAGCAGGTCGACGGCCTGCGGTGGCCCGGGCTGGCGCTCGGCGGGGGACGGGTCGCGGCGTCGTCGCTGCACGAGGCGCTGCCGCGGGCGGGCGGGCCGTTGACGGTGCTCGCCTGCGACCGGCACGGGCCCGGACCGGCCCCCGACGCCGCGGTGGCCGTGGTCGAGGCCGGGCGGCGTGCGGGGGACACCGTCGTGTGCGACCTGCCCCGCCACCTCACCGACGCGGCGGTCGCGGTCCTCGCGGTGGCCGACCTGACGGTGCTCGTGGTGCCGGCGGAGGTGCGGGCGACGGCCGCGGCCTCGCGGGTCGCCCGGCAGGTCGCCGAGCACGGCGCGACGCCCTGCGTCGTCGTGCGCGGACCGGCCCCCGGTGGGCTGGCGGGCGAGGACGTGGCGAGCGCCCTGGGGCTCGAGGTCCTCGCCGCGGTGGACGCCGAGCCGGGGCTCGCGGCCGCCCTGGACCACGGGACGGTGCCCGGGGTGCGGCGCGGACCGCTGGCCGACGCGGCGGGTGCGGTGCTGGACGCCCTGGACGCGGCCGGAGGGCCGGCGCTGGCGGCCTGACCGCGCGTGGGCGACCCGGCTCTCCTCGGGGGAGCCGGGTCGTCGTCGTGCGCGCGATCCGTGGCGTACGGAGCAGCGAGTTGTCCCCACCGGCAGTCGGGGGGCCGGTTGTCCACAGGCGCGCGGTCGGTGTTCGCGGCGCGGGGCGGTGCTCCGGCAGCGTCGTCGGTGTCGATCACGGCTGGTCGGTTTCTCGGGGTGGGGGAGGTGCGGGGGATGTCGGACGGTGCGGTGCCGGACCTGGTGGAACGGGTGCGGACCCGGCTCGCGACGGCGGGTGGCGAGGCGGGGGTGGCGGAGCTCGCGGCCGCGGTGCGGGCCGAGGCCCGCGGGGTGGTGGGGGACGCCGAGGTCCTCGCGGCGGTGCGGACCCTGCAGCGGGAGTTCGTCGGGGCGGGTCCGCTGGAGCCGCTGCTGCGCGACCCGGCGGTGTCCGACGTGCTGGTCACGGCGCCCGACGCGGTCTGGGTCGACCGCGGCGCCGGGCTGGAACGGGCCGCGGTGTCGTTCGACGGCGAGGACGCGGTCCGGCGTCTCGCGCAGCGGCTCGCCGCCGCGGCGGGTCGGCGCCTCGACGACGCCAGCCCCTACGTCGACGCGCGGCTGCCCGGGAGCGGGGTGCGCCTGCACGCGGTGCTGCCGCCGGTCGCGGCGGACGGGACGTGCGTGTCCCTGCGGGTGCTGCGCCCCGCACGGCACGATCTCGACGCCCTGCAGGCCGGGGGCACGGTCGACGCGACGGGGCGGGCGCTGCTGGAGGCGGTCGTGGCTGCGCGGCTGGCGTTCCTCGTCGTCGGCGGAACCGGCTCCGGGAAGACGACGGTGCTCTCCGCGCTCCTGGCCCGGGTGCCCGCGTCGGAACGCATCGTCGTGGTCGAGGACGCCGAGGAGCTGCGGCCGGCGCACCCGCACGTGGTGCGGCTCGTCGCGCGGCCGGCCAACGTGGAGGGCGCGGGCACGGTGCTGCTGCGCGACCTCGTCCGGCAGGCGCTGCGGATGCGCCCGGACCGGCTCGTGGTCGGCGAGGTCCGCGGCGCCGAGGTCTGCGAGCTGCTCGCCGCGCTGAACACGGGGCACGACGGCGGGGCCGGCACGGTCCACGCCAACTCCCCACGGGAGGTCCCGGCCCGGCTCGAGGCGCTCGCCGCGCTCGGCGGGATGACGCCCGCGACGCTGCGCAGTCAGATGGCGGCCGCGGTGCAGGCCGTGCTGCACGTGCGGCGGGTGGCCGACGGGCGCCGGGTCCTCGAGGCGGTGGGCGTGCTGCGCCGCACGGAGGGCGACGCCGTCACCGTGGTCCCGGCGTGGGGGCGGGAGGACGGCTGGTCGGTGGGGCGGGCCGACCTCGGGGCGATGCTCGCGGAGCGGGGCGTCAACGCGCCGTGGACGAGCGTCCCGTCGCGGGGTGCGGGCGGCTCCGACCCGTCGCCGCGTCTTCACGCCGGGGTCGCGACGCTGCGGGCGGTGCCGGCGTGAGCACGCCCGCCCTGCTGCTGGGAGCCGCCGCGCTGCTGGCGTGGCCCGGGTCCCCCGCCCCGGTCCGGGTGCGCGCCCTGACCGAGGCCGCGCCGGTGCGCGCGGTCGGGTGGCGTCCGCCGCTGGTCGTGGCGGCACTCGTCGGGGTCGGCGTCGCGGTGCTGCTCGCCGGGCCCGGAGGCGGTGTCGCGGCCGTGGTGGTGGGAGGCGTGCTGTGGCGGGCCCGCCGCGGCCGTCGTCGGGACCGGTCCCGGCGTGAGGCCGTCGCCGGGCTCGCCGAGGGACTCGCGGGGTTCGCGGCGGAGCTGCGGGCCGGGCACCCGCCGGCGGCCGCGGCCGGGGCCGCCGCGCGGGACGCCCACGAGACGTGCGGCCGAACGCTGGCGCTCGTCGAGGCGACCGCCCGGCTCGGGGGTGACGTCCCGACGGCCCTGCGCGAGCTCGCCGCCGTCGAACCCCTCGTCGATGTCCACGTGCGCCGCCTCGCCGACGCCTGGTCGCTCGCCGACCGGCACGGCATCGGACTCGCCGGGCTCGCAGCGGCGGTCGCGGAGGACCTCCGGGCGCGCGCCCGCTTCGAGGGACGGCTCGGCGCGCAGCTCGCCGGCCCCCGCACGACGGCGACGGTGCTCGCCGCTCTGCCCGTCGTCGGCCTGCTCCTCGGGCAGCTGCTCGGCGCCCGGCCGTGGGCGGTGCTGACGGGGTCCGGGCTCGGGCAGGGGCTGCTCGTCGTCGGGGCCGTCCTCGTGGCGGCGGGGCTGGAGTGGAGTGCGCACCTGACGGCACGGGTCGTCCGGTGAGCGCCCTGGTGCTCGCGGTGCTGCTCCTCGCGGCGTCCCTGCTCACCGCGCCGGGCCCGGTCGAGGCCGCCCGCCGCCTCGCCACTCTCGACCGGGAGCCGAACACGCCTCGCACGCGCCGACGCCCGGACCGGCCCGACCCGTGGCGGGAGGCCGGCGGATGGGACGAACTCGCGGCCTGCCTGCGTGCAGGTCTCCCGCTCGGTCTCGCGGTCCGCGCGGTCGCGGAATCCGCCCCGGTGGCGACGGCGACGGCGCTGACCCGGGTCGCCGACCTCGTCGCCCTCGGCGCAGACCCCGTCGCGGCCTGGGGCCCCGCGCTCGACGAGCCCTCGACCACGCGGCTCGCCCGGGCGGCGCGTCGCTCCGCACGCAGCGGGGCAGCGGTCGCGGACGTCGCGGCCACGGTCGCGGCCGACGTGCGGGCGGAGGCCGCCGAGGCGGTCGCCGCCCGGGCCGAGCGCGCGGGCGTGCTGGTCGCCGGCCCGCTCGGGCTGTGTTTCCTGCCGGCCTTCCTGGCGCTGGGGATCGCCCCGGTCGTCATCGGGCTGGCGAGTCCGCTGCTGGAGCGGACATGACGACCGGCGCCCACCCGGGGCCCGGGACGGAAGGAGAACGTGATGGAGAACCCCACGACCGTCGTCGCCCTGCTGGCGGCCCGGCTCACGGCGCTGCTGCGCTCCGACGACGGCATGTCGACCGTCGAGTACGCCGTCGGTCTGGTGGCCGCGGCGGCCTTCGCCGGCCTGTTGATCGTGATCGTCAACGGCGCGGGGGTGCTCGACGCCCTGACCGGACTCATCGAGCGGGCCCTGGCCCCGGCCACCGGCTGATCGATGACGACCGCGGCATGGCCACCGTCGAGGCCGCCATCGCGCTGGGCGCCCTCGTCCTCGTGTTCGCGGTGGTGCTCGCCGGGCTCGGTGCGGTGGTGGCCCGCATCCGGTGCGTCGACGCGGCGGGCGACGGTGCCCGGCGGGCGGCGCGCGACGACGCCGTCGCGGCACGCGATCTCGCCGTCGGCCTCCCGGCCGGTACCGAGGTCACCGTGACGGTCGAGGGCGACACGGTGCGGGTCCGGGTGGCCGTGCCCCCGCTGGGCGGGGCGCTGCGGGGCCTGCACGTGACCGCGGAGGCGGTCGCCGCCCGGGAGCCGTCCGTGGCGGGGCCGACGGGCGCGCCCGACGGTGCGGCGACGGACGAGGGCGCGGCGGACAGGGGTGCCGTGGACGGGCGTGCGCCGGACGGGAGTGCGACGGACGGGAGTGCGCTCCACGGTGCGGCACCGGCCGGTGCTGCGTCGGACGGAGGCGCTGTGGGCGGATCGCCCGCCGGTGACCCGGCGGACACAGCACGTCGGCCTGCACCCCCGGCCGCGGTCCCGCAGGAGCTGCCGCCGTGACGGGCGCGGGGAGGACCGTGGTGTCCGACGACCGCGGAGCGGCGACGGTCGTGGCCGCGGCCATGGTCGCGGCGCTCGTGCTGTTACTCGCGACGGTGCTCGTCCTGGGTGCGGTCGTCGCCACCCGGCACCGGGCGGCGGTGGCGGCCGATCTCGCCGCGCTCGCCGGTGCGGCCGAGGGCGTGCGCGGGCAGCGGGCCGGGTGCGACCGGGCCCGGAGTCTCGCCGCGAGCAACGGCGGGGAACTCCGGTCGTGCGAGTGGCAGGGCTGGAATCTGCAGGTCGTCGTGGCCTCGACCTGCGGATGTCTACCGGTGGGAGGCACCGCCACGGTCCGCGCTCGGGCAGGTCCTGTGGTGAACGTCATGGGTTGAATCGCCGGAGGCTCGGTGACCGATCGTCATCGAACCGTGTCCTCCTCGGACGAGCGGGCCGGTGCTCCCGTCGAGCGGCGACACGGATGGTGCAGCCGGGACGAGTGGTGCGACGACCGTCCACCGAATGCGCGTTCGCCCGCTCGACGGTGCCAGGACGGGCGCTCGGCGTTCCGTCGGGTCCGATGGGCGACGACGGGTGGAAATCAGGTGGGAACCGGCCGTTACTGGTGCAGGAACACCGCACGGGGTGGACCAGTACCGGGAGGACCCGCATGCAGTGGTGGGACAGCTACCGCGCCGTCTACGGCACCGAGCTCCGCGCCGAGGCGATGGTGCTCGCCGACCACGGCTGGGCGGTGGTCCCGGGGACCTTCCCGCAGGGCGAGGTCTGGACGGGGCGCGCCGACGCCCCGCAGGTCGGTCCGGTGCCGGTGCTCGACGACTGGGCGGCGAAGGCGACGATCGACACGGCGCAGATCGCCGAGTGGTGGTCAGGTCTGCCGTACTCGATCCTGCTGCCCACCGGGCTCACCTTCGACGTCATCGAGGTGCCGGCCAGCATCGGGCGACGGGCCGCCGCAGCGCTGCGGGCCGTCGGGGTGCCGGTGCCGATCGCCGCGACGCCGACCGGCGAGTGGCTCTTCCCGGTCCTCCCGGGTGAGCCGCTGCGGCCCGACCTCGCGGGTCGCCCGGGGATGACGCTGCACGGCCGTGGCAGCTACCTCGCCGCACCGCCGTCGACCTTCCCGCAGGGATCGATCCACTGGCGGGTCCGCCCGGCCGTGTCCGGCTGGCGGCTCCCCGACCCCTACAGCGTCCAGGACGCGATGGCCGAGGCCGTCCGCGAGCGCCCGCACCGCGGGCTCGGCGGCAGCTCGACCTACCGTCTGGCGACGGTCGCCACGGGCATCCGCTCGTAGCGACCCGCACCACCACCACAACTGAAGACTCGGGTCGGCCAGGACCGCCGACGACGTCCCGCGGAGCGCGCCCTGCCCCGCTGCTGCCCGCGAGGGGACGTCCCGGTCCGGCAGACCCGCGGCGGTGGGCACCGGTTCACGATGCGGCGCCCGCCCGGCGGCCCGGATGACGTGGCCGCCCGCGTGAGGCGCGCACCGGTGCCCACCGCCGCCCGAGACAGCGCCGCAGGGCGGGTCGAGTCCGACCTCCCCGCCCTGCGGCGTGGCAGACCTCCCCGCGGGCCGGGAGCCCCGAACCCCGGCCCGCGGTGGAACCCACCCCGCTTCCCCGCGGGCCGAGCGTCCCCCGAGGACCTCGGCCCGCGGCGGACCCCACGTCGCCGACCGGCGCTGACGCCCAGCGAGCGTGACGTCAGGCAAGGTCCGCCGCCCTGCGCCGGGGCATGTCACGCTCGGGAGCGGGCCGGCTCAGCCCAAGCGCTCGAGCACGGCCGTGAGCACCGCGATCGCGCCGGCCTTGTCGAGCGGGTCGTTCCCGTTGCCGCACTTGGGGGACTGCACGCACGACGGGCATCCCGACGGGCACTCGCAGTCGGCGATCGCGTCGCGGGTCGCGGTGAGCCACACGCGCAGCGCCTCGTGCCCGCGGTCGGCGAACCCGGCGCCGCCGGGGTGGCCGTCGTGGACGAAGACGGTCGGGCGGCCGGTGTCGGGGTGCAGGGCGGTGGAGACACCGCCGATGTCCCAGCGGTCGCACGTGGCGACCAGCGGCATCAACCCGATCGCCGCGTGCTCGGCGGCGTGCAGTGACCCCGGGACCCGTGCGGGGTCGATCCCGATCGCGGTGAGCAGCGACTCGGAGAGCGTGTACCAGACCGCCCGCGTCGCGAGGGTCCGCTCCGGGAGGTCCAGCGGCACCTGCTCGACGATCTGCCCCGACGGCATGCGCCGCAGGTAGCCGACGACCTGTTCGGTCACCTCGACCGTGCCCAGGCAGACCTGCAGCTCCGGGCCGTCCTCGCACGCGGCCCCGTACGACTCGCACTGCTCGGTGTGCACCACGGCGATGTCGGTGACCGACCGCGACTGGGTGGTCCACTCCGGTTCCTCGGCGTGGACGTGGGCGATGTTCTCCTCGAGGTCCAGGGAGTCGACCACGTAGCTCACGCCCTGGTGCAGGTGCACCGCGCCCTCGTGCACGGTCGAGTGCGCGGCCCCGGGGTCGACGGTGCCCAACATGCGGCCGGTGTCGGTCTCGACGATCACCACCTGCTCGCCGCCCGAGCCGCGGATGTCGACGCCGTGGTGCGGGGTCTCCGTGGGCAGCGCCCAGAACCACCCGCCGCGACGGTGCCGCAGCAGGCCCTCGGCGACGAGATCGGCCAGGACGTCCCCGCTGCCCGGGAACACCTCGGCCACGTCCGCGGCGGTCAGCGGCATCTCCGACGCGGCGCAGGCCAGGTGCGGGGCCAGCACGTAGGGGTTGGTCGGGTCGAGCACGCACCGCTCCAGGGGCGCGCCCAGCAGGGCGGCGGGGTGGTGGACGAGGAAGGTGTCCAGCGGGTCGTCGCGGGCGACCAGCAGCACGAGCGCGTCGTCGCCGGAGCGCCCCGCCCGCCCGGCCTGCTGCCAGAACGATGCCCGCGTGCCCGGGAAGCCGGCGACCACGACGGCGTCGAGCCCCGCGATGTCGATGCCCAGCTCGAGGGCGTTCGTGGTGGCGACGCCGCGGAGCTCCCCGGTCAGCAACGACTGCTCGAGCGCGCGCCGCTCCTCGGGCAGGAACCCGGCGCGGTAGGCCGCGACCCGCCGGGCGAGGTCGGGGTCGACCTCCGCGAGCACCCGTCGCGCCCCGAGTGCGGTCAGCTCCGCGCCACGCCGCGAGCGGACGAACGCGAGCGACCGGGCGCCCTCCACCACGAGGTCGGCGAGGATCCGGGCGGTCTCGGCACCCGCCGAGCGCCGCACTGGCGCGCCGTTCTCCCCGGTGATCTCCTCGAGCAGCGGCGGCTCCCACAGCCCGACCGCCCGGGCGCCGCGGGGCGAGGCGTCCTCGGTGACCCCGACGACGTCGAGCCCGGTCAGCGCCGACGCCGACGCCGCCGCGTCGGACATGGTGGCCGAGGCCAGCACGAACACCGGCTTCGCCCCGTAGCGGGCGCACACCCGACGCAGCCGCCGCAGCAGCAGCGCGACGTGGGACCCGAACACCCCGCGGTAGGCGTGGGCCTCGTCGATCACGACGAATCGGAGCCGGCGCAGGAACGTCGTCCAGCGCCCGTGCCGGGGCAGCACCCCGCGGTGGAGCATGTCGGGGTTCGTGAAGATCCACCGTGCGGTGCGGCGGATGGCGTCCCGCTCGGCGTACGGGGTGTCCCCGTCGTAGGAGGAGGCCCGCAGGCCCGCCTCGCCGCCCGGGTCGAGCGCCCGCGCCGCCCGCAGCTGGTCGGCGCCGAGGGCCTTGGTCGGCGAGAGGTACAGCGCGGTCGCGCGCGGGTCGGCCGTCAGGCCCGCGACCACCGGCAGCTGATAGGCCAGCGACTTGCCGGACGCGGTGCCCGTGGACACCACCACGTGGCGGCCCGCCCAGGCGTGCCCGGCGGCCTCGGCCTGGTGCCGCCACGGCTCCGGGATGCCGCGCGCGGCGAGCCGGGCACGGACGTCGTCGGGAACCCACTCCGGCCACGGCGCGCGCCGGCCCTCCCGCGCCGGGACCACCTCGGCGTGCGTGAGCGGGTCCTCGCCCTGCGGCGTCCCGGCCAGGACCCGGCGCAGCAGCGCCGTGCCGCGCCCGTCGTCGGGAATCCCCTCCGCTCGCTCGAGGGCGCCCACCGTGCTCACGCCGTCGAGAAAAGCACACGACCCCGACAGCGCTCTGAGCCGGGAAAGAGCCGCATCTCACAGCTTGATCGGGAACCGGGCCCGACGGCTGTCGGACACCCCTCCTACACTGCGACACCTGCCACTTCGTGCGTACCGCGCGTGGTGGCGATCACTCAGCGCCGAGGACGCCGCCCGCCGGTCTCCCGTCGCCGTCGATCCATTCCAACCGGGAGGCTGGATGCAAGCGTCCGTCCTCGCTCAGGGAGTCGAGTTCTCCACGAGCGAATACACCGTGGTGAGCGTGGTGGGGGTGATCGCGCTCATCGCTCTCGCCATCGGCTTCGTCCTGCGCCAGCAGGTACTCGCCGCCGACGAGGGCACGCAGAACATGCGTGACATCGGCCGTGCCGTGCAGGAGGGCGCGCAGGCCTTCCTGCGGCGCCAGTTCCGCACCCTCGCCCCCTTCATCGTCATCGTCTTCCTGGTGCTGCTCGCGCTGCCGGCGTCCGGCTGGGGCGAGCGGATCGCGCGCTCGATCGCGTTCGTCGTCGGTGCGCTGTTCTCCATGTCCATCGGTGGCCTGGGCATGAACCTCGCGACCAAGGCGAACATCCGCGTCGCCGCCGCCTCGACGAGGCCGGGCGGCCGCGACGAGGGCGCCCGGATCGCCTTCCGCACCGGTGGTGTGGTGGGCATGGCGACGGTCGGGCTGGGCCTGCTCGGCGCGTCGGTCGTCGTGCTGATCTTCGTGCAGGACGCCCCGCGCATTCTCGAGGGCTTCGGCCTCGGCGCCGCGCTGCTCGCGATGTTCATGCGTGTCGGCGGCGGCATCTTCACGAAGGCCGCGGACGTCGGCGCCGACCTCGTCGGCAAGGTGGAGCAGGGCATCCCGGAGGACGACCCCCGCAACGCCGCGACGATCGCCGACAACGTCGGCGACAACGTGGGTGACTGCGCGGGCATGGCCGCCGACCTCTTCGAGTCCTACGCGGTGACCCTGGTCGCGGCGCTGATCCTGGGCTCGGTCGCGTTCGGCACCCTCGGCCTGACCTACCCGCTGATCGTTCCGGCGATCGGCGTCCTGACGGCCATCGTCGGTGTCTTCATCACGCGGACCCGCGAGGGCGAGAACGCGCTGAAGGCGATCAACCGCAGCTTCTACATCTCGGCGGGCATCTCGCTGGTGCTCACGATCGTCGCGGCGTTCGTGTACCTGCCCTCGAGCTTCACCCAGCTGCCCGGCGTGAACGCCCAGTCCGTCGGTGACCTCGCCGCCGCCGGCAACCCGGCGGTCATCGCCGCCATCGCCGTCGCGATCGGCATCGTCCTCGCGATCATCATCCTCGCGCTGACCGGCTACTACACCGGCACCGAGGACCAGCCGGTCAAGGACGTCGGCACCTCGTCGCTCACCGGCGCGGCCACCGTCATCCTCGCGGGCATCTCGGTCGGCTTCGAGTCGGCGGTCTACACCGCGATCGTCATCGGTGCGGCCGTCTACGGCGCCTTCCTGCTCTCCGGGTCGGTCATCGTGGCGCTGTTCGCCGTGGCCCTCGCGGGCACCGGCCTGCTGACCACGGTCGGCGTCATCGTCGCCATGGACACCTTCGGCCCGGTCTCGGACAACGCGCAGGGCATCGCGGAGATGTCCGGCGACGTCGAGGGGGCCGGCGCCGACATCCTCACCGAGCTCGACGCGGTGGGGAACACGACCAAGGCCATCACCAAGGGCATCGCGATCGCGACCGCCGTCCTCGCCGCCACGGCGCTGTTCGGCTCGTACAACGACGCGATCCGGCAGGCCTACCAGCAGGTCGGCCAGCAGGTGAGCGACATCTACAACGTCACGGCCCCGAACCTGCTCGTCGGTGTCGTGCTCGGCGCGGCCGTCGTGTTCATGTTCTCCGGTCTCGCCGTGAACGCCGTGTCCCGCGCCGCGGGTGCGGTGGTCTACGAGGTGCGGCGCCAGTTCCGCACCAAGCCCGGGATCATGACGTTCGAGGAGCGGCCCGAGTACGGCCGCGTGGTCGACCTCTGCACCCGCGACGCGCTGCGTGAGCTCGCGACGCCGGGTCTGCTCGCGATCCTCGCCCCGATCGCCGTCGGCTTCGGCCTCGGCGTCGGTCCGCTCGCCGGATATCTCGGCGGCGCGATCGCGGCGGGCACGCTCATGGCGGTCTTCCTCGCGAACTCGGGCGGCGCCTGGGACAACGCGAAGAAGCTCGTGGAGGACGGCAACCACGGTGGCAAGGGGTCGGACGCCCACGAGGCGACGATCATCGGCGACACCGTCGGTGACCCCTTCAAGGACACCGCGGGCCCGTCGATCAACCCGCTGATCAAGGTCATGAACCTCGTCTCGGTGCTCATCGCCCCGGCCGTGGTCGTGCTCTCGGTCGGTCCGGACGCCAACCCGGTGGTGCGCATCGTCATCGCCGTCGTGGCGCTCATCGGCATCGCGGTCGCGGTGTACATCTCGAAGCGCCGCTCGACGGCGATCGCGGACTCCAACACCGACGCGCCCTCGCCGGCCTCGGTGTAGTCCCACTCCACGAGGGGCGTCGTCCGATCCGGACGGCGCCCTTCGTGCTGTCCAGCGACCGGCACGGGCCGGCAGCGACCGGCCGGGGACGGCGGCGAGCGCCGGACACGCCACGACCGGCGCGTGATCGTCCACGGTTCGAACGCATGTTCTAGAGTGCGGGCGCGTGGGGCAGATGTCGTTCTACTCGGCGGACGCCCTGCCGCGCGCGATCACCGACCTCGAGGGCGTGCTCTGTGCCGGCGGGGGCATGTCCCTGTTCGGCCGCGGCACGGCCGCGCGCCTCACGATCGTCCTCGGTGCCCCGCCCGAACCCCCGGGGACGGAGGAGAGCGAGGAGGACGTTCCCGACGACGAGCCGGTGCCGGTCGAGCAGCACCACGCACGCCCGGAGCCGACGACGGAGGCGCCGACCCGCGTCTGGGACGAGGGCGTCGACGAGGTCTACGACGACGACCTCCCCGTGCGCGACGACGGGCCACCCGCCGACTCCCCGGCGGAGCCGCCCCCGGTGGCGCCCGAGCCGGCGCCACCCGTCGTCGGGGACCCGATGACGGAATGGCGCGCGCACGCCCTGTGCTGTGCCTTCCGGGGCCGCGGGGTCCCGGCCGAGGTGGACCGGCTGCCCGACGGCCGGCCGGTCGTCCGGAGCGCGTTCCGGGCCGACCTGCTGCCGCTCGCGCAGCACTGGCACACCGAGCCCAAGCACGTGCCCGATCCCCTCCAGCTGGACGGGCCCCGGCTGCGGCTCTGGGTCCTAGCCGCCGGGCGGTGGGCGGGGCGTGCCTACACTCTCGGTCTGGACCCGCTGGCACCGACGACCCACGAGCCCCTGCTCACGGCCTGTCAGCGGGCGGGCCTCGGCGCCTCCCTCGCCGGGGACATCGACGACCCCGTCCTCAAGATCGTCGGGCGGGCGCGACAGCGCCGGCTCGCCGAACTGGTCGGGGACCGGCCACGGCATCTCCACGACGGGGTGTGGCCGGACTGACGGATCCGATTCAGGGTCGTGACCAGCGGGAATCGGTGGGTGACCCGGGAACGACCGCGCCGTGGGCGACGTTCTCGATGGCACGAGGGTCGCCGTGAGGCACACTGGCGACCAGTGAGGGCCCCGACAGCGGGCCGTCACGAGGCGACGAGACGAGGCATGACTGGTGGCAGCGCGAGAGGCAGCGGCTGGGAAATCGGCGTCGGGATCGGCACGGAGCGCGACCGCGACGGCGGACCCGGCGACGGTCGACGAGACGACCGCCCCGGCCCAGCGGGCCCGCGCGTCGAGCACGCGCAGGAGCACGGCGAAGGGTGGCGGCCGCAAGAACGGCGGCAACACGGCGACGCCGGCCGGTGACGGCAACCGGCGGCTGGTGATCGTCGAGTCGCCGGCCAAGGCCCGCAAGATCGCCGACTACCTCGGCTCGAGCTACATCGTCGAGTCCAGCCGCGGCCACATCCGCGACCTGCCGCGCGGCGCCGCCGACGTGCCCGCCAAGTACAAGGGCGAGAGCTGGGCGCGCCTCGGCGTCGACGTCGACAACTCCTTCGAGCCGCTCTACATCGTCACGCCGGACAAGAAGTCGACGGTCACCGAGCTCAAGGACGCCCTCAAGGAGGTCGACGAGCTCTACCTCGCGACGGACGGCGACCGCGAGGGCGAGGCCATCGCCTGGCACCTGCTCGAGACCCTCAAGCCGAAGGTCCCGGTCCGGCGGATGGTCTTCCACGAGATCACCGAGTCGGCGATCCGTGCCGCCGCCGCGAACCCGCGCGAGCTGGACCACGACCTGGTCGACGCGCAGGAGACCCGCCGCATCCTCGACCGGCTCTACGGCTACGAGGTCAGCCCCGTGCTGTGGAAGAAGGTCATGCCGAAGCTCTCGGCGGGCCGGGTGCAGTCGGTGGCGACCCGCGTCATCGTCGAGCGGGAGCGCGAGCGCATGGCGTTCGTGTCCGCCGGCTACTGGGGCATCGACGCGACGCTCAACACCAACAAGGCCGAGGGCACCGGCAACACCTCGACGTTCAGGGCGTCGCTGACCAAGGTCGACGACCGCCGGGTGGCCACGGGCCGCGACTTCGACGCCCGCGGACAGCTCAAGTCCGACGACGTGTACCGGCTCGACGAGGCGACCGCCCGCCGGCTGACCGAGGCCCTCGGGTCGAGCGACTACACGGTCGCGTCGGTCGAGGACAAGCCGTACACGCGCAAGCCCTACGCGCCGTTCATGACCTCCACGCTCCAGCAGGAGGGTGGCCGCAAGCTGCGGTTCTCATCCGAGCGGACGATGCGCACCGCGCAGCGGCTGTACGAGAACGGCTACATCACCTACATGCGTACGGACTCCACGACGCTCTCGGAGACCGCCATCAACGCCGCGCGCAGCCAGGCGCGCGACCTGTACGGCGCCGAGAACGTCGCGGAGCAGCCGCGCCAGTACACGCGCAAGGTGAAGAACGCCCAGGAGGCCCACGAGGCCATCCGGCCCGCCGGGGACACCTTCCGGACGCCGGGTCAGGTCGCCGGCGAGCTCGGCGGCGACGAGTTCCGGCTCTACGAGCTGATCTGGCAGCGGACCATCGCGAGCCAGATGCGCGACGCCCGCGGCACGACGATGACGGTGCGGATCGAGGCGACCGCCGCGACCGGCGAGGCCTGCACCTTCACGACGTCGGGTCGCACCATCACCTTCCCCGGCTTCCTGCGGGCCTACGTCGAGACCGTCGACGAGCTCGAGGGCGGACAGGCCGACGACGCCGAGTCGCGGCTGCCGCGCCTGGCCGAGGGACAGGGCCTCACGGCCGACCGGCTCGAGCCGTCGGGTCATGCCACGAGCCCGCCCGCGCGCTACACCGAGGCGAGCCTCGTCAAGACCCTGGAGGAGCGCGGCATCGGCCGCCCGTCGACGTACGCGTCGATCATCAACACCATCCAGGAGCGCGGCTACGTCTGGAAGAAGGGCAGCGCGCTCGTCCCCAGCTGGATCGCGTTCGCCGTCATCGGGCTGATGGAGAAGCACTTCGGCCGGCTGGTCGACTACGACTTCACCGCCACCCTCGAGGACGAGCTCGACGCGATCGCCTCCGGGAACGCGCAGCGCCAGACCTGGCTCTCGCACTTCTACTTCGGGGGCGACGGCGAGGCCACGAACGGGTCGGCCGGCGACGGTGTCGAGGCGTCCATGACGCAGCTCGGCGGCCTGAAGAAGCTGGTGGGCGACAACCTCGAGGGCATCGACGCCCGCGAGGTCAACTCGCTGCCGATCGTGGTCGACGACGAGGGCCGCGACATCGTCGTGCGGGTCGGCCGCTACGGGCCCTACCTCGAGCGGACGATCACCGAGGACGGCGAGGAGCGCTCCCAGCGGGCGAACCTGCCCGAGGACCTGCCGCCCGACGAGCTCGACCTGGCGCTGGCCGAGCAGCTCTTCGCCACGCCGCAGGAGGGCCGCTCGCTCGGCACCGACCCGGATTCGGGCCACGAGATCCTCGCCAAGGAGGGCCGCTTCGGGCCCTACGTCACCGAGGTGCTGCCCGAGGGCGCGAAGGAGAAGCCGCGCACCGGCTCGCTGTTCAAGTCGATGACGCTCGCCGAGATCACCCTCGACGACGCGCTGAAGCTCCTGAGTCTCCCGCGCGTCGTCGGGAAGGACCCGGAGTCCGGCGTCGAGATCACCGCGCAGAACGGCCGCTACGGGCCCTACATCAAGAAGGACAAGGACTCGCGGTCGCTCGACAGCGAGGACAAACTCTTCACGGTGACGCTGGAGGAGGCGCAGAAGATCTTCGCGCAGCCCAAGCAGCGGGGCCGGGCCGCGGCGAAGCCGCCGCTCAAGGAGCTGGGCAAGGACCCGGTGTCGGGCGAGCCGATGGTCGTCAAGGACGGCCGCTTCGGCCCCTACGTCACCGACGGCACCGGCTACAACGCCTCGCTGCGCAAGGGCGACAGCGTCGAGACGCTGACCGACGAGCGGGCCGCGGAGCTCCTCGCCGAGAAGCGCGCGAAGGGGCCGGCCCCGAAGAAGGCGACGGCCGCCAAGGCGGCCCCGGCCAAGAAGGCGCCCGCGAAGAAGGCCCCCGCCAAGAAGGCGAGCCCCCGGAAGTCGCCGACGACCTGAGTCACCCGGCGGGCGTCAGCAACGGCGTCCGCCGGTACAGGTCCAGGCTCGTGAGCGCGAGCCACGTCCAGGCGAGGATCACCGCGATCCAGAAGCCGATCACGACGACGGGTGCGGAGTTCCCGCTCGAGACGCCGACGAACGCGACGAGGAAGAGCACCCCGGCGACGCGGCCGAACCAGGGCCGTCCTGCGGGGACGGCGAAGCACGCCCCGACGAGGCACAGGAAACCGAGCCCGGCGACCACGACGTGCCCGATCCCGCCCACGGACACGACCGCCGGCGGGCCGTCCGGGGTGCCGGGCGGGAAGCCGTTCATCGGGTCGGCCACGAAGACGCCGGCCAGGGCGAGACCGATTCCGTAGCCGACGACGAGCCACCCGCTCCAGGGACGTCGGTCCCGCAGCGTCCGCAACGCGCGCGTCACGCCGACGCCCGCGGCCGCCGTCATGAGCCCGCAGACGACGAACGTCGCGATCTGCACCCACCCGAAGGGGCCGTTCGCGAGCAGCGAGACGTCGTCGCGCGCGAGGTCGAACCCGTCGCGGACCAGGCCCTGCACGAGCGCCGACACGACGTAGAGCGGACCGGCGACGAGGCCGTAGCCGAGCAGCGAGCGCGTCACCGCGGCGTGGCGGTCGGCGTTCCCGCGGCCCACGAGGGGGCTGCCGGAGGGGCCGGTCGGGCGGGAGGTGGTCATCACGAGCCCCTCTGGACTGATCAGTACCGAGACTGGACCGAACGGTACCGAGCGCAGTACCGTCCGGTCCAGTGGACGAGCTGATCGTGCGGGTCGACGGGACCGCGCCGCCCGGGCGCCGACGGGACGAGCCCGCGCGCGCCGCGATCGTGCGCGCGGCCACCGAGCTCTTCCTCGCCGACGGCTACCAGGCCACGGGTACCGACCGGATCGCCGCGGCCGCCGCGGTGTCGAAGCAGACCGTCTACAACCAGTTCGGCGACAAGCGCCGCCTCTTCGCCGCCGTCGTCCTGGGCGTCACCGCGACCGCCGAGACATTCGGCGCGGAGCTGACCGGCGAGCTGGCGAGAGTGACACGCCCCGAGGAGGTCGAGCCGGCCCTGCGCGGGCTCATGCGGCGGTGGGCGGCGGCGGTCCTCGGCCCGCGCGTCCTCGCGGTCCGCCGCCTCGTCATCGCCGAGGCCGGTCGCTTCCCCGACCTCGCTGCGGAGTACCACCGGCGCGCCCCCGCGGCGACGGTGGGCGTCGTGGCGGCCGGCCTCGCCGACCTCGCCGATCGCGGTCTGGCCCACGTCCCCGACCCGCCCCGGACGGCCGCCGACCTCGCGTTCGTCCTCGTCGGCGCCGACCTCGACCGCGCGCTGTTCCACCCCGACACCCCGGCCCCCGACGACGCCCGGCTCGACGCCCTCGTCGAGCACGCGTTCGAGGTCGTCCGGCCCCTCGGGTAACGAGAAGGTCAAGGACTCCGATAGCCCGTTCGTCCGCGGCGCGCCAGGCACCCGGTCGAATCATCGGGGGGATCGTGCGCATCATCGCGCTCGTCGTCGGGGCCGTCACGGCCGTCCTGCTGCTCGCCGGCTGCATGCCGCAGAGGTCCTCGTCCTCCTCCCCGTCCTTCCCGACGACGGGTGCGGCGGCTCCCGTCGCCGCCTCGCCAGTGGCGGACGCCGACGTCACGTCCGCGACCGGCACGACGGTCAAGCGGGTGATCGACGGCGACACGTTCGTCGTCGACGGCGGCACCGAGGTCCGGGTGCTCGGCATCGACTCGTGCGAGGCCCCGACCGCCGGCGGGCGCCGGGCCACCCGGGCGGCCGAGGACGCGATCCTGGGCCAGGCCGTCCGGCTCACCACCGAGCCCGGCGTCGACCTCGACCGCTACGGCCGTCAGCTGCGCTACGTGGCGTACTCCGGCGGCGACTTCGCCGAGATGATGGTCCGCGCCGACCACACCGCGATCTACACCAAGGGCCGCAACGACGCCTCCGCCGCCGTGCAGGCCCGGCTGCGCAGCCTCGACGGCAACGGGCGCACCTGCGGGGCCGCAGCGACGAGCACGAGGCAGCCCACACCCCCTATCGGCGTGCTCGGTCGCTCTGTCGGGAGTAACCCGTCGCCGAAGCCGCAGCCCCAGGCCGCGCCGAGGCCCGCTCCGAAGCCCCGCCCCGCGGCGGCCGCGCCGAAGCCGGCCGCCGCGTCGTACAAGAACTGCACGGAGGCGAAGGCCGCCGGGGCGGCGCCGCTCCACCGCGGCCAGCCCGGCTACGCGGCCAAGCTGGACCGCGACGGCGACGGGGTCGCGTGCGAGCGGTGACTCAGTCCGACGTGTAGGAGTAGCCGCCCGGCAGGTCGACGGTGCTCTTCTTCGTCCGGCTGTTCCACGTCCACGGGCCGAGCTTGACCGAGTAGGACACGGTCTTGCCCGACTCGGAGCGCGAGACGTTCCGCCAGATCGGCAGCGGGCCCAGGCGACGCTTCTTGCGGTAGTTGAGTCCCATACCGGTCTCCTGCCCGCTCCCCGGCGGCGCCACGCGCGTCGGGTGGGTCGGAGCACTGGCCGATGCCACCCGAACGTGTGATGGTCGACGGATGGACGAGCGCAGGACCGAGGGGTTCACCGATCCCCTCGCCGGGCCGGACGGAACCGGTCCGACCCGTCGGGACGGGGACCCGACGACGGCGGCGTCGCCCCCGTCGGACCTCCGGCTCCCCGGTGCGACCGACCCCGACGGCGTCGCGCGGTGGATGGACGAGGACCGGAGCCGCGCGCTGCGCCCGTCGGCACGCGACGTGCCGCCGCCCAGGCCGATCCCGCAGCCCCGGCCCGAGCGGGTGCTGCCGCCCGAGTACGTCGAGTCGACGTCGACGGCGCCCGTGTCGGGCGACGGGGAGTCGGCCTGGCAGCGGGAGCGGCGTGAGGAGGCGGAGTTCCGGGCGCAGTTCGGGGAGTGGCGTGCGGGCGCGCCGCGCCGCGCGGACGTCGGCGCCACCGGGATGGGGCCGCGGTCAGCCGGTCTGCTGGGCGGGGTGAAGCTCGGCGCGCCGCTGATCGTGCTGATCGCCGTGCTCATCGCGGTGTTCGCGCTGGCCCTCCACCTCTGAGCGGAGGGTGTCGGGGGGCTGGGGCATCATCGGGGTCGTGAGCGTGTGGTCGCAGGTGGTGGGGCAGCCGGAGGCGGTGGCGGAGCTCCGCGCGGCCGCCGAGCACGCGGGGCACGTCCGGTTCGCCTCCGACGGGGCGGACGACGGTCCGCGTCGCACGGGCGGGATGACGCACGCGTGGCTGTTCACCGGGCCGCCCGGGTCGGGCCGGTCGGTGGCGGCGCGGGCGTTCGCCGCGGCGCTGCAGTGCCCGCGCGGCGGCTGCGACGCGTGCCAGGTCTGCCACACGGTGATGGCGGGGACGCACGCGGACGTCCACGAGGTCGCCACCGAGGGGCTCTCGCTGTCGGTCAAGGAGATGCGGGCGGTCATCGAGCGGGCCGCGCGGATGCCCACCACCGCGCGGTGGCAGGTCGTCCTCATCGAGGACGCCGACCGGATGACCGAGCAGGCCTCCAACGCGGTGCTGAAGGCGGTCGAGGAACCCAACGAGCGCACGGTGTTCCTGCTCTGCGCCCCGAGCGAGCACCCGGACGACGTCAGCGTCACCATCCGCTCCCGCTGCCGGCCGCTGCGGCTGCGCACCCCGCAGGCGTCGGCGATCGCGGAGGTGCTCCGGGAACGGGACGGGATCGACGCCGAGACCGCGTCGTGGGCGGCGAGCGTCTGCGGCGGACACATCGGCCGGGCGCGGCGGCTCGCGCGCGACGAGGACGCCCGCGAGCGCCGGGAGAAGGTGCTCGCCGTGCCTCGGGCGCTGCGCAGCGCGGCGGAGGTGTTCGAGGCGGCCGACGGGATGCTGGCGGCCGCCGAGGCGGAGGTGGCCGCCGTGACCGGGGCGCGGGACGAGGCCGAGCGCGAGGAGCTCGCCGTCTCGATGGGTGCGGGGGGCACCGGCAAGGGCGTCGCGCAGGCCCAGCGCGCCGCGAAGGCCGCCGAGAAGGAACTCGAGAAGCAGCAGAAGGCCCGGCAGACCCGCACGAAGCGCGACTCGATCGACCGGGCCCTGATCGACCTCGCGGGCTACTACCGCGACGTGCTGGTGCGAGGGTTCGGCGCACAGGTCGCGGCCACGCACCCCGACCGGGCGATCGAGGTGGAGAACGCCGCGCGCGACGGCTCCCGGGAGTCCGCGCTCCGGCGCCTCGAGGCGGTCCTGGCCTGCCGGGAGGCGCTGGAGACGAACGTGAAGCCGCAGATCGCGGTCGAGGCGATGGTGACGGCGCTGCGCGCGGGTTAGTCCTCCACGAACACGAGGTCGGGGATCGACGCCGTGAGCGCGATCCGGTCGCCGTCCTGCGTGATCAGCGCGGAGAGGATGGTGCGGCGGCCCGCGGCCTCGACCGGGTCGTCGTCCGCGCCCTGCGCGCGGAGCCACTCGAGGAACGTGTCGGACGTGTCGGCGCGCAGGTAGTCGGTGGCGCGGCGGAAGAGCTTCGGCAGGATCAGCCGGCCGTCCGGCCCGACGTCGGCCTGCGTGGTCAGCGTGAACCCGCCGGACCTGTCGGCCGCCCATACGCTGCCCGGTCCCGTCGCCGCCGCCGCGAGTTCGACGAAGCGACGACGGACCGGCTCCGGCGTCGAGGTGTAGAGCGTGAGGTAGGCGCGGCCGTTGCTCGTCTGCGTGGCGTTGACCGAGACGTCGACGACAGTCGCCGGGTCGACCTCGGCGCCGTCCTCGTGCGCCGCGGCGGCGTCCCCGGTGACGAGGAGGGCCACCGGCCGGCCGTTCACCTCCACCAGCGCCGCGCAGATCGCGGCCGGCACCGAGTCCGGCGTCGCCGCCGTGACGGTGCCCCCGTCGTCGAACGTCACGTCGCGGAACCCGACGGCGTCGAGCAGTGTCGTCCGCGCCTCGACGCCCAGCGGCTGCGCCTGGTCCTGGTAGTGGGTCTCGGGTGCGTCGATCGCGTCGAGGCGCAGCTGGATGCTGCCGTCGCGCTTGCTCGGCTCGACCCGACCGCCGTTCTCCAGCCCGCGCACGGTCGCGATGTCGTCGGGGACGAACCGCATCGAGTCGCCGTCGGGGGAGTAGCCGACCACCACGAGCCGGCCGCGGATCCACGTGAACGCCATGTCCGAGTGCTGCCCCGCGCCGATCGGGACCACGCCGTCGGGCGGGCGAACAGCGGGCGTCGGTCCAGTCCGGTGAATTGTTCCGTTCCGTTCCCGACGACGGGTTCGGCTGGCTAGCGTGGGTCGGGTGAGCGTCCCGGTGCCGCCCGGCCTGTACACGGAGCCGTCCCGTGGCGCCCCCGCCTTCCTCCCGGCGCCCACCCCGCAGGCCGCCGACCCCACCGTCCTCTCCACCGGCCAGGTCATCCCGCGCCAGGCGATGCCGACCGCCGACGTCGGCAACTCGTTCTCCGTCGACCTCGCCACGGCCCCGCAGGTGCTTCGGGAGCTGCGGCAGGCCCGCGATCAACTGCAGGAGTTGCGCCACGATGCCCTGTTCCTCGGGAAGATCGACCCGGAGACGCACGACGAGGTGAGCCGCGACGCCGCCGTCGTGTTCGGCGCCATCGCGGTCGGAGGGCAGGGCAGTCTGCTCGACGCGCTGGATGGCGGAGTGCAACGTCTCGATGGACTCATCGCGGCTGTCGAGTCCGAACTGGCCCTCTACCGGTCGGCCGATCTCGCTCAGGCCGATCGGTTTGATGCGAACGCGTGACTGGGCTGTCTCACTGGCCGCATCAGCCGTGGGACTCGTCCTCAGCGCATGTAGTGCTGTCGACGGCCCTCCCGACGCGGGGCCGGCGGCAACCCTGTCGTCGAGATACGGCGCGCCGGAGGTATCTGCTCCGCGCGACGCCTCGGCGACTGCATCGACCCCGTGCCAAACCTTGCTGACCTACCAAGAGCTTGCCTCCATGGGGTTCGCCGCTCCCGGGCGACAGCGAATCCTGATCGACGTGCAGGAGTGTGTCTGGACCAACAGCCGGGACGAGAGGCTGTCGATCGCTGTCGACACCACCCGCGACCTGCTCGTCGACACCTACCGGACGCGCCTGCTCCCGATTTTCGAGCCGACGTCGGTCGAGGGAATGCCGGCAGTGCGGCAACGGATGAGGCGCGACGACAACACGTGCACCGTGACCACCGGACTCGGTCCGAGCCAGGCACTCGAGACCATGTGGTCGGGGCTCACGACTCGGCAGACCAGCGATCCCTGCGCCGAGGCCGAGGAAGCCGTCGCGCTCGTCGTCAGGAAGCTCCCTCCACAGCGCTGACGGGACTTGTGCGGCATCGGGCGCTCTCCGATGCGCCCCGTGCCACACAAGTCGCGGGCGCAGGTCGGGGTCCCGGTGCAGAGCCCAATGCGAGATGCGGCGCCGAGGAACTTCAGTGGCACCGAGGGCGGCTGAGGGCGCTCCGTGCCACTGACATCGTCAGGACCCGACGCGCGCAGCTGAACACCCGACAGAGTCAGAACGACCGCGTCCGTCGGACACGGTGAATGACTCGGACGCGCCACCGGGGCGGAGGTCTGAGTGTTCGACCGAGTCGAGCCGACTCGGTCGATCGGCCACGGATCCGTCCGGAGGTCCTACTCCGCGACGTCGACCACCGCGCCGCCGGTGGCGTCGACCAGCTCCGACGGGGAAGCGTCGAACACCGTCCGCGGGGACCCGGCGGCCGCCCACACACGGTCCCAGGCGAGCACCCCGCGGTCGACGTAGGTCGTCACCGGCGCCACGAGCCCGACGGGTGCGACGCCGCCGATCGCGAAGCCCGTACGTTCCCGCACAAACCCGCCAGAGGCCTGCTCCACGGGCTCGCCGAGCATCGCCGACAGCTTCCCGACGTCGACCCGCGTCGAGCCCGACGCGAGGACCAGCACCGCGGCGTCCGTCGACGGCACGCGGAACACCAGCGACTTGACGATCTGCCCGACCTCGCAGCCGAGCGCGGCACCCGCCTCGGCTGCGGTCCGGGTCGAGTCCGGCAGCTCGCGGGCGCGGCCGCCCAGACCGAGTCCCGCCAGCGCGGCCGCCACCCGCTCGACACTGCGTCCCTTGGCCACGCGACTACATCCGCCGGTTCGCGAGCACCGGCAGCACCTCACGGACCTTCGTGACCGACGCGGTGTCCACGTCCACCACGAGCAGGCCCGGTTCGTCGGCCAGCGACTCGACGACCGTCCCCGTCGGCGAGGCCACGAGCGAGTGGCCGACGCCGCGCGGCGCCTTCCCGGGGTCGACGCCGCGGGCCAGCGGGTCGGCCTGGTCGCAGGCCACCACGAACGTCGTCGAGTCGACGGCGCGCGCCCGCACGAGCAGCTCCCACTGCTCGATCTTGCCCTCGCCGGCACCCCACGAGGCGGGGAGCAGCACCGTCGACGCGCCCTGGTCGGCGAGGGCCCGGAACAGCTCGGGGAAGCGCACGTCGTAGCAGACCGCGAGCCCGAGGGTCTCGCCGTCGACCTCCACCACGACGGGCGCCGAGCCGGGCGCTACGGTCCTCGACTCGGCGAACCCGAACGCGTCGTAGAGGTGGATCTTGTCGTAGGAGGTGTCCACCCCGCGCCCGACCGCGAGCAGCGTGTTGGTGACACGCCCGTCGTCGGTCGGGGTAAACATCCCCGCGACGACCAGGACCCCGTGCTGGTCGGCGATCGAGCGCACCTCGGTCGCCCACGGGCCGTCGAGCGGCTCGGCGACCGGCTTCAGCGACACCCCGAAGCGGCACATCGTCGCCTCGGGGAACACGACGACCGTCGCGCCCTGCTGGGCGGCCAGCGCGGTGTGGTCCCGCACCAGCTCCAGGTTCGCCTTCGGATCGTCGGTGGCCAGGATCTGGGCGAGGGCGACGCGCATGCGCCCGTGTATACCGGGCCCGTGGACGTGAGCGCATACCTCGGGCGCATCGGCGCACGTGAGGACGACGACCTCACGACCCTCGCCNCCCGCCACTTCCGGGCCGTGCCCTTCGAGAACCTGTCCATCCACCTCGGGGAACTGATCGATCTGCGACCCGAGGCGCTCTTCGACAAGATCGTGCACCGTCGTCGTGGTGGCTTCTGTTACGAGCTCAACGGGCTGTTCGGGTGGCTGCTCGGCGAGCTCGGGTACGACGTCGGATTCCTCGGCGGCATCGTCCACACCCCGAGGGGCGACACGGCTCCGCTGGCGCACCTGGCCCTGCAGGTCGACGGGCTCCTCGTCGACGTCGGGTTCGGCGGGTTCCCCGTCCTGCCGACCGCGCTCGACGAGCCCTCGACGCAGATCGATCCGCAGCCGGACGGCGACGTCGAGGTCCGTGGACCCCACGGCGGGCGCGGCTACCGGCTCGAGCGCCGGGTGCGGTCGCGCGCCGACTTCGGCCCCACCTGCTTCTGGACCGCGACCCACCCCGACTCCGGCTTCACCCACGGCCCCACGTGCTCGTTGCCGACCGCCGACGGCGGGCGCGCGACCATGGCCGGCGCGCACCGCATCGTCACCGCCGCCGACGGCACCCGCACCGAGGACGACCTTCCCGACGACGAGGCCCTGGTCGCCTACCGCGTCCTGTTCGGCATCGAGCTCGATCGCCTCCCGGTCGCGTTGCACCCGCCGTCGTGATCGCGGCCCCGCTCAGCCTCGCCCTCGACCTGCTCGACGGCCGCATCGCGATCCTCACCCGGTCGACCTCGGGACCGTACCGCCCAGCGACGTCGTCGACTGCCCGCCGGACGTCCCGGCCTGGTTGGTGTCGCGGCGGGTCGAGCCGCGGCAGCCGCCGGTCACCGCTCCAGGAGGAACTCGGCCGAGCGCCACGCCGGAGAGTGCGCGTCGCCGAACCACGCTACGAGCGCTCCATGAGTCACGCCGGCGTCCGGGAGCGGGAGGTCCCGCTGACCGGTCGGCCAGGGCTGACCGGTCGCAGCTGTCACGGCGTCCTGGACATGGCTCAGCACGGCACGAGCAGCAGCTGACGCTCGCTCGTCGGCGTTACGGTCATCGTCGAGGTCCTCCAGGGCGGCGGCCGTCCCGTTCCGACTCTCCGTCCCGTCCGGGCTCGACACGACGACATCCGACCCGTCGGCGGAGATCCGGAAGCCGGACTCTCTCAGCTCTGCCCCGAGCTGGTCACTGAGAAAGGCAGCGAGTTCACGGGACGTAGCACTGGTTCGGGACAAAGTAGTGCTCCCCTCCGAAGCGATCGGTGTGCCAGGCCTCGATGGACACGAACGAACTGGACGGCAGGTCGCGCGGACTGATGCTTCCGTGCGGCTGGTAGTCCTGGGTCTTGTCGTCGACCTTACGGTTGTTGACGTAGACGTGAACCTTCCACGGGCCGTCGTTCGACCAGCTGTCATACATGGCGATGTTCCAGGCGACGTACCGGTTCGGACTGGTCCGAACGTTGATCTGCCCCGTGTTCCCCTTGAAGCTGATGTCGTCGCACATAGGCACGACGCTGGTCGGCGAGGCGGACGCCGAACCTGCTCCCAAGCCCGCGGCGAGCAGGCTGAGGAGCAGGACGACGAACTTGAGCTGCATGTGAGCCTCCGGAGGACGGTCTGCCTTTGGGGGCTCGGACTTGCGAGCGAGCGGTTCGGTTCCGACTTTTTCCGGCGGATGTCGCCGTCCTAGGTGCCCATCCGGGCGAAGCCCACTTCCACCGCCTCCGCGAACGGCGTCGGGTCGATGCCCTGCGCGGCCAGCCAGGCGTCGTCGTCGAACGTGGCGCGGTAGCGGTCGGCGCGGTCGCAGAGCAGTGTGACGATGCTGCCCCGTTCGCCCCGCGCGGCCATCTCGCCCGCCAGGTGCAGGGCGCCGCACACGTTGGTGCCGGTGGAGGGGCCCGCGTCGATCCCGAAACGGTCGGCGAGGAACCGCATCGCCGCCACCGACCCGCCGTCGGGAACGCCGAGCATCCGGTCGACGACCCGCGGGACGAACGACGGCTCGACCCGCGGCCGCCCGATCCCCTCGATCCGTGAACCCGGTCCGGTCGGTTCCTCACCGGCGTAGTGGCGCAGGAAGGCCGAGCCCTCCGGGTCGACGACGGCGAGCCGGGTCGCGTGGCCGCGGTAGCGCAGGTAGCGGCCGATGGTCGCGCTCGTGCCGCCGGTGCCGGCGCCGACGACGATCCAGGTCGGGACCGGGTGCGCTTCCTCCGCGAGCTGGTCGAAGATCGACTCGGCGATGTTGTTGTTGCCGCGCCAGTCGGTCGCCCGCTCGGCGTGGGTGAACTGGTCGAGGTAGTGCCCGCCGCGCTCGTCGGCGATCCGGCGGGCTTCCGCGTAGACCTCGCCGGGGGAGTCGACGAACGCGCACGCCCCGCCCTCGCGCTCGATCAGGCGGACCTTCCGCGCGCTGGTCGAGCGGGCCATGACCGCCACGAAGGGCAGCCCGACGAGCCGCGCGAAGTACGCCTCGCTGACGGCGGTCGACCCGGACGAGGCCTCGACGACGGTGGTGCCGGGCCCGATGTCGCCGTTGCAGAGCGCGTAGAGGAACAGGCTGCGGGCGAGCCGGTGCTTGAGGCTGCCGGTCGGGTGCGTCGACTCGTCCTTGAGGTAGAGCTGGATGCCGCTCTCCTCCGCGTGCGGCAGCCGCAGGAGATGGGTGTCCGCCGACCGGCGGGTGTCGGCCGTGATCTGCCCGACGGCCCAGGTCACCCAGGTGCGGTCGACGGTCGTGGCGGGACGGACGTCGCGGAGCTCCACGCCCCGCATGCTGTCAGGCGGTACGCGCGCCCCGGGCCCGGGCGATCAGCCCGTACATCTCGCAGCCGAGGCAGAACCCGAACGCGGCGTTGAGGAAGGCGGCGGCCAGGGCGAACGCGGTCGCGACGACGCCGAGGGCGGTCAGCCCGCCCAGGTACCCGGCGGCCGCGACGATCGTGAACACCAGACCGACCGTCTGCGAGAACCGCACCGGCGCGGCGTCCTCGGTCTCGGCCGGCGGACCGAGGCGCGGGCGCACCAGGACCCGGAACAGCGCGCCGTAGGGCGAGAGGCGCATTCCGAACAGCGAGGGCAGCGCGAACACGACGGCCTGGGCGAGCGCGAGCCAGCCGCTGCCGGTGATGAGGACGAGGGCGAGGACGACGGTCGTGATGGTGGCGGCGAACCGGACGCCGCGGGGGTCGAGCTGCATGGGTGCTTCCTCTGGGGGGTGGTGGGCGCGTGAGTCAGCGGCCCGGACAGAGGTCCGCGGCGAGGCGGCCGAAGTCGACCGCGCGTCGTCGGGTGAGCACGTCGTCGATCATCGGGCGCAGGTGAGCTCGCTGTCCAGCGCCTCGAGCAGTTCCCGACGACGGGGCACGCCGGACACCCGCAGCAGCTCCCGTCCGTCGCGGGCGAACGCGACGGTGGTGGGGGTGCGCATGACGTCGAGCGTGCGCGCGACCTCGGGGCGCTCGGCGATGTCGACCTCGACGTGGCGGAGCCCGTCGCGGGTCCCGCTCAACTCCGTCAGCTGCGCCGCGGTCTGTCGGCACGGCGTGCAGATCGGCGAGGACAGCTGGAGCAGGAGCACGCGGTCGTCGGCCTGCGGGGCGAGGCCGGCCAGCTCCCAACCCGGCGTGACGCGACCCGCCGTCGTGACGATGCGGCCGTTCCGCGCGCGCAGGAGGACGCCGACGACGGACGCGGCGGCGAGCACGACCAGGACGACGATCAGGCCGGTGACGGACACGTCCGGCTCAACCCCGCCCGACGACGGCCTGTTCCCCGCGCACCCGGTCTCCGGCCGGCGCCCGACCGTCAGCGGCCCGGTCGATCCGGTGCCGGCCGTGGCCAACCACTGACACCCGTGGTCAGCGGTGCGCCACCCTCGTCCCGTCGACCCCGCCCGATCGGGGCGCCGGGGAGGTCCCCTACACTCGGTCCTGCTGCCGCCTTAGCTCAGTCGGCCAGAGCAACGCACTCGTAATGCGTAGGTCTCGGGTTCGAATCCCGAAGGCGGCTCCGTAGGACAGGGCCGGTCCGGAGTCATCCGGGCCGGCCTTTCTGCCGTCAGGGGAGGACGTCCGGGTGCAGACCCTGCCGAGACGGTCGCTCACGGCGGTGGGGGTCGCGGCCGTGCTGCTGGTCGCGGCCGCGTGTGGCAGCCCGCAGGTACCCGCCGTCGCGCCCCTGGCCGCGACGCCCACGGCCCCCGCTCCCCCGATCGCGCCCCCTCCCCCCGCGCCGCCGACGACCACCACCACCGCGACCCCGGCGTCGGCCGACCTGCACGACCCGGCGCTCAAGGACATCGCGATGCAACTGGTGTCGAGCGCCGAGAACTCGTCGCTGGACTGGCGCGCCCAGTACGGCTACCTGCAGGACATCGGCGACGGGCGGGGCTACACCGGCGGGATCATCGGCTTCACGTCCGGGACCGGCGACATGCTGACGCTGGTCCGGAACTACACCGCCGCCGTGCCGGGCAACCCGCTCGCGGAGTTCCTCCCGGCCCTGCGTGCGGTGAACGGGAGCGATTCGCACGACGGCCTCGGCGCGGCGTTCGAGGACGCGTGGCGGGAGGCCGCCACCGACCGTCGGTTCACGGCCGCGCAGGACCGTCTCCGCGACTCGGCCTACTTCGACCCCGCCGTCGCGGCGGCGAGGGCCGACGGCCTGCCGCCGCTCGGTCAGTTCGCCTACTACGACGCGATCGTGGTGCACGGCCCCGGCGACGACGCCGCGAGCTTCGGCGGCATCCGGGCCGCGGCGAAGGACCGGGCGAGGACCCCGGCCCAGGGCGGTGACCTCGCCGACTACCTCGACGCCTTCTGGCAGGTGCGGATCGCGGTGATGCGCTCCGAACCCGCCCACACCGACGTCACCCGCATCACCGACGTGCAGCAGAAGTTCGCCCGCGAGGGGAACTACGCGCTCCGGACGCCGCTGACCTTCTCGGTCTACGGGGACCGCTTCACCGTCCCGTGACTCCTACTTCTAGCAGTGCTAGCGAAACGAGCGCCCGTGGTCTAGCGTTGCCCCAGACGCTAGCACCGCTAGGAGACATGATGACCACGCTGCGCACGACGCTCGGCACCTCCCGCTCCCACCGCGCCGGAGTCCTCGGACTCGGGGCGGCGGCGGTCGCGATCATCCCGATCGGGGTGCGCTTCCTCGCCGCCCCCAAGGCGGCCCAGGCCGGCTACGGGCTCACGACGACGCCGGAGAACCCCTACGGCCGGGCCAAGGGCATCCGCGACATCGCGACCGGACTCATGACGCTCGCCGTCCTCGCGCGCGGCGACGGTCGCCTCGCGGGCCAGGTCGGTCTCGCGGCCGCCACGATCCCGCTCGGCGACATGGTCGTGGTGCTGCGCAGCGGCGGTCGGCCCCAGGACGCGTTCGGGATCCACGGGGCGACCTGCCTCGTCATGGCCGCGTCCGCCGCCGCGCTGCTCGCGGATCGCCGCCGGAATTGATGGAAACATCGCATCGCTCCCGGCGTCGTACCCGCAGGTAGTGCCGTACGGTGCGCCGCTGCCGATTCTCCCAGTAGTGGCCGCCGTTCGGACCAGAGATCCGGACGAATCTTCCCGTTACCGCGCGTTGCTTATGATCCACGGTAACGGGAACGTCCGGTAAGGGACACCGCCTGTCCGGAATACCTCTCATGGCGGCCTGACGGGAAAGGCCGCACAGTCGAATTCATGAGAGCGGCACAGCGCTACGACGACGTGGTGATCACGGGGCTGGCGCACGTCGACGCGCCGCACGTGGTCACCTCCACCGAGCTCGAGGACCGGCTGGCCGGCACCCTCGGGCGGCTCCGCATCACGCCGGGCCTGCTCGAGAAGCTGTCGGGCATCGTCGAGCGCCGGGTGTGGGACGACGGCACGATGCCGAGCGAGGTGGCAGCCCGGGCCGGCGAGAAGGCCCTTGCCGCCAGCGGGATCGACCGCGACGACATCGGCATCCTGATCAACACCTCGGTGTCGCGGGACCATCTCGAACCGTCGACCGCGAGCATCGTGCACGGTCGCATGGAATTGTCGCCCGAGGCGGGCAATTTCGACCTCGGCAACGCGTGCCTGGGATTCCTCAACGGCATGAACGTCGTCGCGACGATGATCGGGGCGGGCGAGATCGACCACGGGCTCGTCGTGGCGGGGGAGACCAGTCGATTCGCCATGGAATCGACGATCGCGCGCCTCGCGGGCGACGACGCGACGCGGAAGATGTTCCACCAGCAGTTCGCGACCCTCACCGTCGGCTCCGGCGCGGTCGCGATGGTGCTGTCCCGCGGCACGAGCGGCCACCGCTTCCTCGGCGGCCTCGGCCGGGCGAGCACGATGGGGAACTCGGAGCTGTGCGTCGGGCAGGCCGACGAGATGCGCACCGACTCCGGCGGGCTGCTCGCGGCCGGGATGGAGCTCGCCGGGCGGGCCTGGAAGGACGCCGTCTCGGCCTTCGACTGGGACACCGACTCCTACGACGTCTACTGCCTGCACCAGGTCTCGAAGGTCCACACCCGCGCCGTCGCCGACCAGCTCGGTCTCGACATCGCCCGGTTCCCGTCGCAGTTCCCGCGCTTCGGCAACATCGGCCCGGCCGGGGTGCCGACGGTGCTGTCGAAGGCGGTCGAGGACGGCACCGTCACCGACGGGTCCCGCGTGATGCTCATGGGGGTCGGCAGCGGGATCAACGCCGCGGCCGCCGAGGTGATCTGGTGACCACCGGCTTCACGATCGAGCAGCGGACGGTCGAGATCGGCGGCCACACCATGGCCTACGTCGACGAGGGCGCCGGCACCCCGGTGCTGCACGTCCACGGCAACCCGACGTGGTCGTTCTACTTCCGCTCGCTGCTCACCACCCTGCCCGACGACGGGTTCCGCGCGATCGCGCCCGACCACATCGGCATGGGCCGCTCGGACAAGCCCGCGCTCGACGCGTACCCGCACACCCTCGCCCGTCGCGTCGCCGACCTCACGGAGTTCGTCGAGCACCTCGATCTCGACGAGCCGCTGCACCTCGTCGTGCACGACTGGGGCGGGCCGATCGGGCTCTCGTGGGCCGCCGAGCACCTCGACCGCGTCGACCGCATCGTGATCCTCAACAGCGCCGCGTTCCCGCTGCCCGCCGACAAGCGGATCCCGTGGACGCTGCAGGCTGCCCGGCTCCCCGTCGTCGGGGACGTGCTGGTGCGCCGCTTCAACGCCTTCTCGCTGGGCGCGCTCGCCCTCGGCAGCGGCCGGCCGTGGCTCGGCGCCGAGGCCCGCCGCGGGCTGCTCGCCCCGTACGACTCACCGGAGCACCGCGTCGCCGTCCACGCCTTCGTCCAGGACATCCCGACCGGCCCCGACGACCCGGCCCACCCCGTCCTGGAACGCCTCGCGGCGCGGCTGCCCGAGCTCGACAGGCACCCCGTCCAGGTGCACTGGGGGATGAAGGACCCGGTCTTCGACGACACGATCCTGCGTCACCTCGTCGCGCACCTGCCCCACGCCGAGGTGCACCGCTACCCCGACGCCGGGCACTACGTCCTCGAGGACGCCGCGGACCGGATCGTGCCCCGCGTCCGCCGCTTCCTGACGGCGGGTCGGTGACGGTTCCGATGACACCGACGCTCGACGGCATGCTCGCCGAGCACGCCGTCGCCCGCTCCGACGCCGCCGCGCTCGTCCTGCCCGCTCCGCTCGGGCGCACCCGCACCGTCACGTTCGGGGCCCTGCAGCGACGCGTCGCGGACGCGGCGGCCGGGCTGCTCGCCGTCGGGATCGGGCCCGGGACGCGGACGGCGCTGCTCGTGCCCCCGACCGCCGACTTCTTCGTGCTGGCCTACGCGCTCCTGCGCGTGCGGGCCGTCCCCGTCGTCGTGGACCCCGGGATCGGGCTGACGCGGGTGCGCTCCTGTCTGAACGAGGCCGCGCCCGAGGCCTTCGTCGGGATCGCGAAGGCGCACCTCGCGCGGCGGGCGCTGCGGTGGTGCCCGTCCGCGCGGATCGCGGTCACCGCGGGTCCGGTGCCGGTCCCCGGCACGGTCTCCCTCCGTCGGCTCGAGGGCTCCGCCCGACGCCGGGCCCTGCCGCCGCTCCCGCGACCGGACGGCGTGCCCGCGGCGATCCTGTTCACCAGCGGCAGCACCGGCCCGCCGAAGGGCGTCGAGCACCACGAGGACGGGCTCCTCGCCCAGGCGCACCTCGTCCGCGACCTGTACGGCCTCGGTCCGGGCGACGTCAGCCTCGCGACCTTCCCGCCGTTCGCGCTGTTCGGGCCGGCCCTCGGCATGACGACGGTGGTGCCGCGGATGGACCCGACGAAGCCCGCGAGGGTCGTCCCGTCACGGCTCGTCGCGGCCGCGAACCGCACCGGCGCCACGGTCATGTTCGGGTCGCCCGCCGTGCTCGACCGCCTCGGTCGCGGTGCCCCCGCCGACACGCACCTGCCGACGCTGCGCCAGGTGGTCTCCGCGGGCGCCCCGGTGCCGCGGGACGTCCAGCGCCGCGTGCTCGCGCTGCTCCCGGACGGCGCGCAGGTGCACACCCCGTACGGCGCCACCGAGGCGTTGCCGGTGGCCACCATCGGCAGCCACGAGCTGCTCGAGTTGCCCGACGACGGCATCTGCGTGGGGCGCTCCGTGCCCGGCGTCGACGTCGCCCTGATGCACCCGACCGACGGACCGGTGACGCGGCTCGAGCCGTCGATGCTGGTCGGACACGGTGAGGTCGGGGAGGTCGTCGTCCGCGGCCGGGTCGTGAGCCCCGCCTACGCCGAGCGCCCCGAGGCCACCGCGGCCGCGAAGCTCTCGTGGGACGGGCGGCTCGCGCACCGCACCGGCGACCTAGCGTCTCTCGACGACGCCGGGCGGCTCTGGTTCGCCGGGCGGGTCGCGCACGTGGTGCACACCGCCGACGGCCCGCTCTACAGCGTGCCGTGCGAGGAGGTGTTGAACCGCCATCCGGCGGTGCGGCGCACCGCCCTCGTCGGGACCGGACCCTCGTCGGACCGCACTCCGGTGGCCGTCGTCGAACTGGTCGACCGGACCCGCTGGTCCGCGGGACTGGTCGAGGAGCTCCGTGCGCTCGCCGCGAGCGACCCGCGGACGAAGCCGATCGAGGTGTTCCTGCACCACCGGGCGCTGCCGGTGGACCCGCGACACAACTCGAAGATCGACCGGGAGGCGCTGGGCCACTGGGCCGAGGGGGAGCTCACGTGAGGGCGCTCGTGACCGGTGGCGGTGGCTTCCTCGGCGGTGCCGTGGTCGACGCGCTGCTCGCCCGGGGCGACGACGTCACGAGCGTCGCCCGCGGGGACTACCCGTCGTTGCGGGCGCGCGGGGTGACGACGATGCGCGGCGACCTGGCCGACCCCGCCGTCGCCCGGTCCGCCGTCGAGGACGTCGACGTGGTCTTCCACGTCGCCGCCCGTGCCGGGATCTCGGGGTCGACCGCCTCGTTCCGCCGCAGCAACGTCGACGCGACCCGGACGCTGCTCGACGCCTGCCGGGCGGCCGGCGTGGACCGGTTCGTCTTCACGAGCACCCCGAGCGTGGTGCACGCCGGGGACGACATCCGCGGCGGCGACGAGTCCCTGCCCTACGCCACGCACTTCGACTCGCCCTACCCGGAGACGAAGGCCGAGGCGGAACGCCTGGTGCTGGCGGCGGACTCCCCGGCACTGGCGACCGTCGCGCTGCGCCCGCACCTCGTGTGGGGCCCGGGCGACACCCAGCTCGTCCCGCGCATCCTCGATCGCGCCCGCTCGGGACGGTTGCGCCTGGTCGGGGACGGTGGGGCGATCATCGACACGACCTACGTCGACGACGCTGCGCAGGCCCACCTCGACGCCGCCGACCGGCTCGCACCCGGTGCCGCGTGCGCCGGCCGGCCGTACTTCATCACCTCCGGCGATCCCCGTCCCGTGCGCGAGCTGGTCAACGGGATCGTGACGGCGGGCGGGCTCGAGCCGATCTCGGCGACGGTCCCGTTGCCGGTCGCGGTCGCCGCGGGCGCGGTGGTGGAGACGGTGTGGAAGGGGTTGGAGCGCATCGTGTCCGTGGGTGATCCGCCCATGACCCGCTTCCTCGCCCGCCAGCTCGCCACGGACCACTGGTTCGACATCTCCGCCGCCAAGCGGGACCTGGGCTACGCGCCGCAGGTCCCGCTGGACGAGGGGTTCGTGCGATTGGCAGGTGCGCTCCGCGCAGGTGAGCACTAAGTGGGGCTATCGGCCCACTGAGTGCTCACGAGGCCGAAGGCCACCCCCATCGCCTCGCTCGCGTCCGGACCCGCCGGGTCGGTGTACGACCCGCCGGCCCGCCCGCCCGACCACGCGTGTCCGCTGCCGTGCACCGTCCAGTGTTCGGCGCGCATCGTCCCGTCGCGGTCGGTCCAGCGTTCGCGGGTCCAGCTCCGGGCACTGCCCCCGCCGCCGCGCTCCTCGGTGCGGGCGCAGCCCGGGTGGTCGGCGAGCGCGGCCTCGACGGCGCGGGTGCCGTTGACGGCGGCGACGGTCGGGTCGTCGCTGCCGTGGACGACGACCGTCGGCACGCTCGTCGCGGCGACCCGGTAGGGCGCTCCGCGCATCGCGGCGAAGGCCGACCCGACGTCCCGCGCCGATCCCGCAGGGAGCCCGGAGTGGATGCCGACCCCGGCGACGAGGTCGGGGTACGCCGCGCCCATCACGGCCGCCATCGCGGCGCCCGCCGAGAAGCCCGCGACGAACACCCGCTCCCGGTCCACGCCGTGCGCCTCGGACACCCGCCCGGCGATCGCCGCGATCAGCGCGGCCTCGCCGGAGCGGCCCTGGTGCGCGGGCTCGAACCAGTTCCAGTAGCCCATCGGGTTCGCCGACCGGGACTGCTCCGGGTAGACCACGACGAAGCCCTCGCGCTCGGCGAGGTCGTCCATCCCGGTGGCCGCCGCGAACGTGTCCGCGTCCTGCGTGCCGCCGTGCAGCATCACGAGCAGCGCCGGCTTCTCCGCGAGGTGCGGGGGCACGACGAGGCGGTACGAGCGCGTCCCGCCCGGAGCCGAGACGGACCCGCGGGAGACCGTTCCCGACGACGGGTCGGGTGCGGTCGGGCGGGAGGCCCCCGCCCAGGTCGGGGTGGGCCGCATCGTGCTGAACGGCGACCCGAACCGGGCCGCGCCCGGCATCGGGCCGGCCTGGGTGGTGGCGGTGGCGCCCTGCAGGACGGCCACGGCCTCGGTCAGCCGGCCCGCCCGGGTCAGGCGGGTCGCCTCGGCGACGGCGGACTGGTGCGGGCCACCCGTCGTCGCGCGGGAGCAGCGGTCGACGAGCGCCTCGACGAAGCGGCGGCCTCTGGGTGCGGTCATGCGTCGTCCCCTCGGACGAGTACGTGGCGAGGGGAGGACCCCGACGCCGTCGACGGCTCAGACGATCCGCGGACCCAGGGCCGCCTTCACGGCCCGGCTCGCGCGGAACGCGCCGAGGACCTCGACCGAGGCGATGGTGGCCACCGCCAGGTCGGGTGTGACGTCCTCGGCGAGGCTCGCCAGCCCCAGCACCCGGATGTGGATCTGCTCGCCCCGGTCCTGCAGGGCCTGTAGATCGGCACGGGTGAAGTGCTGGGTGCCGAGCACCAACGTGCGGCGGGCCACCGTGCGGTCGAGGGCCGGGCCGTTCGCGCTCAGCTGGTTGCGGATCGCGGTACGGATGAAGTCGGTGCGGGTCGTGTAGAAGCCCTCCTGCACGAGGAGGTCGATGTGCCCGAGATCCACCAACCCGAGGTTGACGGTGATCTTCTCGGTCTTGTCCTCTCCCACGACCCACCCTTCGTCATCCGCATGCCATCCACTCGGATGGTGCACGGCTGGCGAGACGTTGGCAAGCGACGGCGACGATGTGGTGTTCCTGCCACGGGATGACAGCAACGACGCGCTGCTGTCAGCCGGGCGGGGGTCAGCGGCCGCCGATGACCTTCCCGCCGAAGCGCACGAGCGCGGCCGGGTAGAAGCGCGGCACGAGGCGCACGAAGAGGTCGACCAGCTTCGCGTCGTTACCGACCAGCACGCGGGGCTTCCCGCTCTCGACGCCGTCGACGATGATCGTCGCGGCCTGGTCGGCCGGCATCTTCAGCAGCTTCTCGTTGTAGGCCTTCACGCGGGCCTCGTCGGCCGCGGTGGTCTGCCCGGCGGCGGAGCCCCGCTCGAACGCGGCGGTCGCGATGTTGGTCTTCACCCCGCCCGGGTGGACCACGGTCACGGCGACCGGCTTGCCCGCCGCGAGCATCTCCGTGCGCAGCGTCTCGGTGAACCCGCGGACGCCGAACTTCGCCGTGCAGTAGGCCGACATCCCGGGCTGCGCCATGATCCCGTTCAGCGACGACACGTTGATCACGTGCCCGTCGCCCGAGCGCACGATCGCGGGCAGGAACGCCTTGGTCCCGTTGATGACGCCGAACAGGTTGATGCCGAGCACGTGGTCGTACTCCGACCACTCGCCGTCGAGCACGGTGCCGGAGGAGGCGACGCCCGCGTTGTTGTAGACCTGGTGCACCACGCCGTAGTGCTCCTCGACGGCTGCGGCGTAGGCGAGGACGGCCTCGCGGTCGGCGACGTCGAGCCGTGCCGTGTGCACCTCGGCGCCCAGGGCCTTGGCGAGGTCGGCGGTCTCGGTCAGGCCGGTCTCGTTGACGTCGGAGATCGCGAGCCGTGCGCCCCGGCGGGCGAGTTCGAGCGCGAGCCGGCGCCCGATCCCCGATCCGGCCCCGGTCACGACGGTGACCTTGTCCCGCACGCTGCTCATGGGTGGTGTGCCTCCTCGCGTCGTTCGGTACGTCTCCGTACCGCCAGTGTCGACGGTACGTCAGCGTACCGCTCGGGCGCAAGACGGTCCGTGCTGAAGGAACGGGACCCTCCAGCGGCACGAACAGGTCGTTCGTTCCGGGGGGCTCGCCGACCAGAATGATCAACAGTCCCGCAGCGGGCTCAGCACCCGCCCGTCAGCCCGCTGGAGGACTGTCGATCACCAGCGTGGCGACACGCCACGACGATGTGGATTCCCTGCCACTGGATGACAGCAACGACGCTCCGCTGCCACCAGAGGTCAGGGCCGCTCCTGACCGCGGGGCGGGGTGGCGGTCGGGTCGAAGTCGACGTCGATGGTCTGGAACGACTTCAACCGCTCGGCCGCGGCGTAGGAGGCGAAGGCGCGCTCGTCGGCCGGGGTGGTGTCGGTGTCGTCCGGGAACGCGGAGAGCAGGCTGCGCGGGGACAGCCCGAGCACGCGCACGGTGTTCACCTCCGCGCAGAACAGGGCGACGACGGCGCTGAGGTAGATCCAGGCGAGCAGCCCCAGCACGATGCCGAAGACGCCGTAACTCGCGTTCATCCCGCTCAGTTGGTACTGCACGAGGTAGGCCCCGAGCGTCTGCAGGAGGTACCAGGCGACGGCGGCGACGATCGCCCCCGGCAGCACCTGACGCGTCGTGAGCGGCCGTGGGGTGAGCAGGCGGAACGCGAGGACCACGAGCAGGGCGTTGACGGCGATCCCGGCCAGGGTCAGCAGCACCTGCGCGAGGCCCGCGAGCGGGGAGGGCAGCCGGGGGAGCAGCGCGCCCAGGGCGGTGAGTCCGGCGGCGGTGCCGATCGCCAGCGCGAGGACGACGACGGCGAGCGCCCCCCGCGCGTACGCCGTGGGCAGGGCCGGCCGCTCGGCCTTGGGCACCACCCACATCCGCGCGAACGCGTTCTGCACGGCCACCGTCACGCCGAGGCCGCCGTAGATGCTGACGACGATCCCGACGACGAGCGCCTCCACGCTGCCCTGCAGGGACCGGACGTTCTCGCCGATCTGGTCCCCGACGACGGGGAAGTTGCGCAGCGCCGAGGTCAGGAGCGCCTGCTGCAGCGCGGGGTCGCCCTGCAGCACGAAGCCGAGCACCGTGAGGGCGAGCAGCAACAGCGGGAACAGCGACAGGAAGCCGTAGTAGGTGATGAGCGCGGCGAGGTAGGTCGCCTCGTCGTCGATGAACTTCCACAGCACCGCGATGGGCAGCCCGGCCCAGCGATGGCGCCGCTGGTACTCGTCCAGCCTCCCGACGACGCCCACGTTGCCTCCCGATCAGCCCAGCAGCTCGTCCCGCCGCGCACGGAAGCGCTCGACGTTGCGCAGCTTGACCTCCTCGTACCCGCGGACGTCCTCGGCCAGCCCCGCGATCTCCAGCACCCGCTCGACCGGGAGGCCGGGCAGCCGCTCCACGCCCGCGCGCACCGCCTGCTGGTACTCCCCGACGAGGGCCCGCTCCACCGCGCGCACGTGCGCCAGTCCGAAGACGTCGAGCGGGGTGTGGCGCAGCCGCCGGGCGGCGCGCAGCCCGCGGAACGCGACCTCGGCGCTCCGACCGCGCAGCCGGATCTTGCGCTGCATCCCGAGGGCGCGCAGCAGCGGCGGGTGCAGCATCACCGAGACGTCGGCGTCCACGCCGTACTCGGCCTCGCGGCGGGCGACCTCGACAGGGTCCAGGTGCAGCCGCGCGACCTCGTACTCGTCCTTGTAGGCCATCAGTCGGTGCAGGCCGCGGGCGTAGGCGGCGCCGACGCGCGACCCGTCGTCGGGACCCACCGCCTCCGCCGCGAGCGCGGTGACCCGCCGGACCTCCTCGGCGTAGCGCGCGGCGTAGGCCGCGTCCTGGTAGCCGGTGAGGTCGGCGATCCGCGTCGCGAGCACGTCCTCGAGGCCCTCGACGGACGCGGCCAGGGCGGCGGCCGCGGGGTCCACCGTCACGACGGCGGGTGCGGCCGGGATCGCGGCCGCGAGGACCGCCGCGTGGTCGATCGCGGCGGCCCGGCCCCACCGGAACGCCGCGAGCGAGGTGTCCACGGCCGCGCCGTTGAGCCGGATCGCCGCCTCGATCGCCTCCGCCGACACCGGGACCACACCGTGCTGCCACGCGGCCCCGAGCAGCAGCACGTTGGTGGGCAGGTGGTCGCCGAACAACGCCTCGGCCAGGCGCTGCGCGTCGACGTGGTGCACCTCGGCGGTGACCGCGGCGAGCTTGTCCAGGGCGTCGTCGGGGGAGCCGGGGAGCACGACCCGCCCGGTGACCATGGCCGCCGTCGGCGTGAGCGAGGTGTTGACGACGGCGACGGTGTGCCCCGGCCGCGCGACCCCGAGCGTGGCGGCGTCGGCCGCCCCGAGCAGGTCGAACCCGACGATCACGTCCGCGCTGCCCCGGGACGCGCGCAGCGCACCGGCGACCGGGTGCTTCGCGATGCGGACGTCGGAGACGACCGGCCCGCCCTTCTGCGCGAGCCCGACCTGCTCCAGTCCGGCGGCGAACGACCCGTCGAGGTGGGCGGCCATCTGCAGGATCTGCGAGACGGTGACGACGCCCGTGCCGCCGATGCCCGGCATCCGCAGCAGCACCTCGTCGTCGAGCACCCGTTCGACGGGCTCGACGAGCCGGACCGGCAGCTCGGGGACGGCGCGCGGCGCGCGGGTGCCGGGCTCGACGAGCAGGAACGACGGGCAGTCGCCCTTCAGGCAGGAGTAGTCGGAGTTGCACGACGCCTGGTGGATGCGGGTCTTGCGGCCGAACTCGGTCTCCACCGGCAGCACCGACAGGCACGTGGACACGTCGCCGCAGTCCCCGCAGCCCTCGCACACCCGCTCGTTGATCACGACCCGCTCGGTCGCGGCCGGTAGCTCCCCGCGCTTGCGCAGGCGCCGCTCCTCGGTGGCGCACCGGTCGTCGTGGATCAGCACGGTGACGCCCTCGACCGCGGCCAGCTCCTTCTCGACGGCGGCGAACTCGTCGCGGTGGCGCACGGTCGCGATCGGGTCGAGGTCGCCGCGGCGGTACGTCCCCGGCTCGTCGGTGGTGACGACGATGCGGCGCACGCCCTCGATCGCGAGCTCGCGGGTGATGGCGGGGACGTCGAGGCGGCCCTCGGCGCGTTGCCCGCCGGTCATCGCGACGGCGTCGTTGTAGAGCAGCTTGTAGGTCATCGACACCCCGGCGGCGACGGCCGCGCGAATGGCGAGCGAGCCGGAGTGGTGGAAGGTGCCGTCGCCGAGGTTCTGCACGAGGTGGCGGTCGTCGGTGAACGGGGCGAGCCCGATCCACTGCGCGCCCTCGCCGCCCATCTGCGTCATGCCGACCTGGTGGCCGCGGTGCGCGGGGTCGAGCGCCACCATCGCGTGGCAGCCGATCCCGACGCCGACCAGGGTGTCGTCGTCGGTGCGGGTCGAGGTGTTGTGCGGGCAGCCGGAGCAGAAGTACGGCGTGCGCGACGGGGTGTCGGCGGTGGTCAGCGGGATGCGGGACGGCCGAGGCGGACGCAGGGCGTCGAGGTGCGCGCGGGCGGTGGCCGGCAGCTCCGCGCCGACGGCGCTGAGCCGGGCGGCGATCGCGGTCGCGACGTCCTCGGCGGCGAGCTGGGCACGGGCGGAGAGCAGCGGCCGGTTCCGGTCGTCGAACCGGCCGACCACGCGCGGGGCGGGCACGGTGCCGTACAGCGCCTGCCGGACGTGGCCCTCGAGGAACGGGACCTTGTCCTCGACGACCAGCACCTCGTCGAGGTCGGACGTCATCGCCGCGAGCGCCTCGTGGTCGACCGGGAACGGCATCGCGAGCCGGACCAGCCGCACGCCGAGCGCGTCCAGCTCCGGCTCGCCCAGCCCGAGGTCGTCGAGCGCGCGCAGCACCGTCGCGTAGCTCGTCCCCGACGCGACGATCCCGAGCCGCGCTCGCTGCGCGGTGAACGCGACGCGGTTGAGCCCGGTCTCCCGCGCGTAGGCCTTCGCGAGGTCGAGGCGCCGGGTGAGGATGTCGAACTCGGCGTCGAGCGCGGTCGGTCCGACCAGCGCCGACGGCGCCGGACGCATTCCCGACGGCGGGTGCGGGATGCCGAGCACATCGGGCGCGAGGGCGCCGAGGTCGACGGTCGCAGAGGCGTCGGCGACGTCCGCGATGACCTTGAGCCCGGTCCACAGCCCGCTCGCGCGCGACAGCGCGACGGCGTGCAGCCCGAGCTCGACCACCTCGGCGACCGAACCGGGCGCGAGCAGCGGCAGCGACAGGCTTGCGGCCATCGGCTCGCACGAGCTCGGCACCGTCGAGGACTTGCTCGCCGGGTCGTCGCCGATGATCGCGACCGCGCCGCCCCGGGTGGCGGTGCCCACGAGCTGCCCGTGGCGGATCGCGTCGGCCGCCCGGTCCAGCCCCGGGTTCTTGCCGTACCAGAAGCCGATCACGCCCTCGTGCCGTCGCCCGGGGACGCGGTCGAGCAGCTGGGTGCCGGCCACCGCGGTCGCGGCGAGCTCCTCGTTGACGCCCGGGGTGAAGACCACGCCCAGCGGGTCGAGGTGACGGCGGGCCCGGACGATCTCGGCGTCGAACCCGCCCAGCGGCGAGCCCTGGTAGCCGGACACGAACACCCCCGTGTCGAACCCGCGGGCCGTGTCCAGCCGCCGCTGGTCGAGCAGCAGCCGGACCAGGGCCTGGATGCCGGTCATCAACGCCCGCCCGCCGGTGGCGGTGTAGCGGTCGTCGAGGGAGACGGTCGTGTCGGGGGAGCCCATGGCCACTCCTGGCGCGCGTCGACGTGGTGGTGGAGACCACATGGCAGCCGACCGGACCCCGTGGCGCAACCTTCGCCGACCCGCCGTCGGGAAGGACGCAAAGAACCGGGGGCCGCGCCGCTCGGCGCGTCAGTTCGTTGCGCCGAGGAACTCCTCCACGACGGCGTTGAACCGCTCCGGGTTCTCGAGGAACGGGAAGTGCGAGCGGGCCTCGTCGGCGGAGAACACGTGCAGCCGGGCGTCCGGGATCTGGTCGGCGATGTACTCCTGCGAGGACGGGGCGACGTGGCTGCCGTCGCAGCCGAGGACCAGCGTGGGGACGTCGACCCGCGGGAGCACGTCGCGCCAGTCCTGCGCGCAGTGGTCGAAGAGCAGCGGGACCCCGGCGTACGCGGGTGTCGCGCGGATCTCCTGCCGGACGAACTCCCACACGTCGGGCTCCGGCTCGCCGGAGAACATGCTGCGCACGAAGTCCTCGAGCGCCGCCTCGCCCTTCTCCCCGGCGAGCTCCCCGCCGAGCGCGACGAGCCCGGCGACGTCGAAGATCGCTCCGCACTGGGTCTGCTCGGTCCGACTCATCCAGGGCACGGCGGCGACGGCGGCCGGCTGGTCGACGGCCACGAAGCGGCGGACCCGGCCGGACCCGCGCTGGTCGAGGTAGCTCCAGCAGACCGACACCCCCATCGACCAGCCGAGCAGGTCGACCTCGTCGACCCCGAGGTGGTCGAGGAACTCGTGGAGGTCCTGGGCGAGGCGGGCGATCCGGTACCCGTGGTGCGGCTTGTCGGACTCGCCGTGACCGCGGAGATCGATGGTGACGACCCGGCGGTCGAGACCGTCGAGCTGGTGGCGGAACATCGCCTGGGTCTGGCCCCAGCCGTGGAGCATGACCAGGGGGACGCCCGTGCCGCCGCTGTCCCGGTAGGTGAGGGCGACGCCGTCGTCGGTGGTGAAGGTCGGCATGGCGACGAGGGTGCTCCCGACGTGACCTGCACCACGACCGACCGATGTCGGAGGTCGCCCCCGTCGCCGTCCTCGTTCTGTCGAGTCCCGCCGGGTTCAGCTCCGCTGCTCGAGCAGTTCGAGGGCCCGCAGGCCCTGGTGCAGCACGAGCCGGGCCGACCCGTCGTCGAGATCGGCGCCGGTGATCTCCGCGATCTGTCGCAGCCGGTAGTACAGCGAGGTCCGGTGCAGGTGGAGCCGCTCCGCGGTACGCGGCACGGAGCCCGCGAGGTCGAGGAAGACCTCCAAGGTCGTCCGCAGTCGCGGGCCGGACTCGTGCTCGACGAGCCGGCGCAGGCCCTCGGGGACGAGGTCGGGCCCGAGCGCGCTGTCGGGGAGCCGGAGCAGCACCGCGTGGTCGGCCACGTCCTCGATGCGGGCCGTCCCGCCGTGCCGGGCGAGCGACCACGCCCCGCGGACGGCGAGGGCGGCCTCGGCGGCCGACCGCTCGGCGGCGAGGAGGCCCGGGACGTCCCCGCCGACGCCGGCCCGGACCTCGTTCGTGGGGCCGACCGCGGACCGCACCGCCGCCACGAGCCGCCGGGCGACGGCCGCGACGGCCTCGCGGTCGTCGGGCCGCGGCCCGACCTCCACGAGTCGGACCCGGCCGGCGGCCACCACGGAGAGGCCGGGACGGAGACCACGGCGCAGGTGCGCGGTGGCGGCGCTGCGCAGCGCGCGGGTGAGTTCCCCCGCGCGCACCGCGGCCCGCGCCTCGACGACGGTGACCACCGCGTGCGGTGCGTCGGGCAGCCCGCCGGCGACGAGCGCGCGGTGCGCCTCCGCGCGCTCCTCCGGCCGGCCGTCGAGCAGGGCGGCGGCGTGTCGTTCCACGGCGGCGGACGTGCGGGCCGCCTCGAGCTCGCGTTCGGCCAGGCAGGTCCCGATGATCTCGGCGACCGCGCGCAGCCGCCCGAGCTCGTCGGGGGTGAGGGTGTCGTCGGCGTCGATGACCAGCAGCAGCCCGAGGAGCCGCGCCCCCTGACGGATCGGGACGCACACCCGGCGTCGCAACCCGAGCCCGTCGTCGGGCGGGACGACGCCGGGCTCCGTCCAGCGCGCGACGCCGAGCCCGAGCACGTAGGCCGCGACGGCGGCGCCGGGGTCGCGCTGCAGCACCGCACGGACGCGCACCGGGTCCTCGTCGGCGAAGTGGCGCGTGACGTGGAGGAGGTGCATCCCCGGGTCGTTGACGACGATCGAGCGCCCCAGCTCGTCGGCGAGCTCGTCGACGAGGCGCTGCACCTCGTCCACCGCTCCCACGTGCGCCGTCATCTCCCACCTCCTCGCCCGCAGGGATGTTCCTACAGAACGAGGAGGGCGCGGAGCACGGTCACGTCAGTGGTCGGTCGTCCGCCGGGTGCGGGAAGGGCACCGTCCGGATCGACGAGGGGAGGTCGACGATGCCCGATCTGCGGGGCCGGGTGGCCGTGGTGTTCGGAGCGGGCTCCAGCGGCGCGGCCCTGAGCAACGGCAGGGCGGCGGCCCTGGCGTACGCCGCGGCCGGCGCCGCCGTCGTCGCGGTGGACCGGGACGCCGAGCAGGCCGCGTTGACCGCGCGCCTCGTCGGCGAGCAGGGCGGCCGGGCGCTCGACGTGCGCGCCGACGTCACCGTGGAGGACGACGTCGTCGCCGCCCTCGACGCGGCCGCCGCGCTCGGGAGCGTGTCGATCCTGCACAACAACGTCGGGGTCGCGACGCCGAGCGGCCTCGCCGACCTCAGCCGGAGCGCGTGGGACGCCGCGCTCGCGGTCAACGTCAGCGGCGTGTTCCTCACCTGCAAGCACGCCGTGCCGCGGATGGTCGCCGCGGGCGGCGGCGCGGTGGTCAACGTGTCCTCGGTGGCCGCCATCCGCCACCCCGGCTACGACTACCCGGGCTACATGGCGGCGAAGGCCGCCGTCGACCAGCTGACCGTCTCGGTCGCGCTCACCTACGCCGCGCAGGGCATCCGGGCCAACGCCGTGCTGCCCGGCCTCATCGACACCCCGCTCGTCGGCGACCAGCTCGCCGACGAGGCCGCCGCCCGGGCCCGCCGCAGCCCGACCGGCCGGTGCGGGACACCGTGGGACGTCGCGAACGCCGCCGTCTTCCTCGCCTCCGACGACGCCGCGTACGTCAACGGGGTGTGCCTGCCCGTGGACGGCGGGCTCACCGCGCGTTGCTGAGCCCCGGCGTCAGCGCGTCGTCCGCCTTCACCGCGCCGCGCTGACCCATCGGCTTCGACGGGCCCGTCGTGGTGTCGGCGGCGGTCTGGTACTCCGACTCCGAGTTGACCTCGGCGCCGAGCAGCACGATGTAGCTGGTCAGGTACAGCCAGAGCATGAGGACGATGACACCGGCGAGCGCGCCGTAGGTCTTGTTGTAGCTGCCGAAGTTGTTGACGTAGACGCTGAACAGCACGCTGGCGATGACCCAGACGACGGTCGCGAAGATCGACCCTGGGGTGACCCACCGGAAGCGCGGGGCGTCGCGGTCGGGCGCCACGCGGTACAGCACGGCCAGCGCGACCAGCATGAACAGCACGAGCAGCACCCAGCGCACGACCTGTCCGACGAACTGTCCCACCGGCCCGAGCGAGTCGAGCACGATCGGCGCGACGGCCACGAGGGCGATCGCGACGATCACGAAGACCACGGCACCGAGGGTCAGCAGCAGGGCGATCACCCGCAGCTTGACCGCGCCACGGGATTCGGTCTCGTCGTAGGCGATGTTGATCGCCGCCATGAGGTTCTGGGTCCCGCTCGAGGCGCTGAACAGGGCCGCGAGGGTCGCGATGATCAGACCCGTCGTCAGGCCGCCGGGGTTCGCGGTGACCACCGACTGCAGCTGGTCGGCGACGAGCGGCCGAGCGCTGTCCGGGAGGGCCGACGTCACGCTCTCCAGGGTCTGCGCCGCCTGCGCAGGGTCGGCGACCAGCCCGTAGAGCGACACCAGGGCGATCAGTGCCGGGAAGATCGCGAGGAACCCGAAGAACGCGACGCCACCCGCCAGCATGCTGACGTTGTCCTTGCCGCTCTCGGCGAACGCACGCTGCAGGATCTGCCACCAGCCGCGCGGCGGGATCTCCGTCGGCTTCTCCGCGTTCCCGCCGGGCGGGCCGGAGGTGTTCCGCGGGGGCACCGGACGGTCGGTCGACGGGTGCGGGTGGCGCACGCCCTGGGCGACGCTGCGGGCGACCAGTCCCGCGGCGAGCATCCTGGCTGGGTTCATTCCTGCTGGTACCCGACCGGCGGTCCGGGTCACCGTCGTCGTCGGGAACTCTCCGCCGCGTCGTCGAGGGTGACCCCGACGTGCGCGTCCAGCCACTGCGCCAGGGGGTCCATCCGCCGCCATGCCGCGGCGACCCGGTCGGCGAGCTCCGGGGTGTGCAGCTCGTCGGAGGGCTCCCAGGACGTGGACGCGTAGAGCGCCTTGTGCCGCAGCAGGTCGATCCGCGGGTGGTCCGGGTCGGTGCCCCGCGGCCGGGTCCTCAGGCGCTCCCCGCCGAGGGCGAACCCGTCGTCGTGCAGCGCGGCGACGATCCGTTCGAGTTCCGGGCCGTGCCGCTCGTCGTCGACCGCGGCCCGGTACCGCGCGACCTGCCCCGGGACCATGGCGTAGTAGCCAGCGGCCACCATGATGCCGTCCGCCGAGAGCTGCACGTAGTGCGCTCCGGCGGTGGCCCCGCACTGCGTCTTGTACGGGATCTTCTCCTTGGAGAACCGCACGTCCCGGTACGGCCGGAAGATGCGGCCCTCGCCGAACTCGGGCTCGAGGGCCAGGAGCAGGGCCTGCATCGGCGCCCGCACGTGGTCGTCGTACAGGTGTTTGTTGTCCTGCCAGTAGGCCTTCGAGTTGTCGGCCTCGAGGCCCTCGTAGAAGTCGACCGCCGCGTCGCCGAACCCCGTGAACACGGTCGACGACGCTAGTACGGCGGGCGACCCGGCGGCTGACTCGACGACTGACCTCAGCGGCTGCGGCGCCCGGCGCCGGCCGAGGCCGACGACGAGGTCGCCGACGCCTGACCGCTGCGGCCGTTGCCTCCGCGGGTGCCACGACGACGACCGCCGGCCGCGGCCTGCCCGCCGGCGTTCTGGCCGGTGGCCTGCGGGGCGCCACCGCGGCCGCCCCGGCGGCGCGGCCGGCCGGAGCGGGACGACGAGCCCGACGACGGGCGGGACTCCTGCGGGGCCGACTCGACCGCCGGCATCTCCGCGGGCGGCGCGGGCTCGCCCACGAGGTCACGGATCTCGCGCGACCCGGGCGTGACCTGGGCGGTGCGCGGCTTGATGCCGGCCTGGCGGGTCAGCTTCGCGACGTCCGAGCGCTGGTCGGGGGCTGCGAGCGTCACGACGTCCCCGGCCGAGCCGGCGCGCGCGGTGCGCCCGGAGCGGTGCAGGTAGGCCTTGTGCTCGGCGGGCGGGTCGACGTGCACCACGAGGGCGACGTCGTCGACGTGGATGCCGCGGGCGGCGATGTCGGTGGCCACGAGGACCCGGACCTCGCCGTCGCGGAACCAGCCGAGGTTCCGGTCACGGGCGTTCTGCGCGAGGTTCCCGTGCAGCTCGGCGGCCGGGATGCCGGACGCGGCGAGCTTGCGGGAGAGCTTGCGGGCGGCGTGCTTGGTGCGCGTGAACAGCATCGTGCGGCCGAGACCGCCGGCGAGCTCCTGCACGATCTGCGCGCGATCGGCCGCCTGCACCGTGAACACGTGGTGGGTCATGTCCGGCACGGGCTCCGCGGCGCGGTCGACGCTGTGCGTGACCGGGGACCGCAGGAACTCCCTGACGACCTTGTCGACCTCGCCGTCGAGCGTGGCCGAGAACAGCAGCCGCTGCGAGGTCGTCGGGGTACGGCGCAGCAGGCGGCGGACGGCCGGGAGGAACCCGAGGTCGGACATGTGGTCGGCCTCGTCGAGCACCGTGACCTCGACGCGGTCGAGGTCGAGGATGCCCTGGCCGATGAGGTCCTCGAGGCGGCCGGGGCAGGCGATGAGGAGGTCGACGCCGCGGCGCAGCGCGTTCTCCTGCGGCCGCTGCCCGACCCCGCCGTAGACGACGGTCTGCTCGAGCCCGAGCGCCTCGGAGAGCGGGGCGAGTGCGTCGCGGACCTGGCTCGCGAGCTCGCGGGTCGGCAGCAGGATCAGGGCACGCGGCCGGTTGGGCCGCGTCGGGGCGTCGCAGCGGGCGAGCTTCGCCAGCACGGGGAGTCCGAAGGCGAGGGTCTTGCCCGATCCGGTGCGCCCGCGGCCGAGGACGTCGCGTCCGGCCAGGGCGTCGGGGATCGCGGCGGCCTGGATCGGGGTGGGCTCGGTGATGCCGCGGGGGGCGAGGAGCTCGGCGATCGAGGGCGAGATGCCCAGGCCGGTGAACGTGGTGATGTCAGAGATGAGGAGCACCTAGCGTCGGGGTGGGTCCGCCCGGGCGGTGCTCGCGCGTCGCGAGGGCCAGGCGGCGTGCGCGTCACACATCAGGGGGTGTCGCGCTCGGATCCAGTGTCTCATGGAGATCGTCCGGGGTGCTTCCGAACGTGATCCTCGTCCTCGGCAGCCCCCCCCGACGGGGGTCCGGACGACGGGACCACCGGTGGCGTCCTCCCGATGCTTCCTGACGACGGGTCGCGCGGCCTACGCTCGCGCGATGGCCGTGTACGAGTTCCGGTGCCGGGAGTGCGGGTCGACCTTCGAGGTCAACCGGCCGATGCAGCAGGCGGGCGACCCCGCGGACTGCCCGGGCGGGCACCGCGACACCGTCAAGCTGCTCTCCACCGTGGCGCTCGGCGGGAAGGCGCGCACCGCGCAGCGGCCCGCCATGGCGCCGAGCGGCGGCGGCGGTGGAGGGTGCTGCGGGGGCGGCTGCTGCGGCTGACCGGCTGCCGCGGTTGACCGGCTGCCCGCTGGCTCGGCGGCGGGAAGTCCGAGTGGTCGACCGAGTCGTCATGACCCGGTCGATCGTGTCCTCCCACGACCGGGGTGCCCGGCGCCGCTGGAACGGCACGGGGACCCGATGGCACCGCGGCCGGTCCGCGGCAGGTCGAGGTGGTCCGGGGGCTCCGACCGGTCCGATGCGCGGCGGAGCCCCCGGACGACCGGTCAGCCCGCGGAGACCCCACCGCCGGCGCCGACCGATCCCGCACTGATGCCGCCGGAGCCGGAGACCGGGGGCACCGTCGGAATCGCGGGGAGGCCCGGCACGGCGGGCAGACCCGGGGTCGACGGCAGGCTCGGCACCGACGGCAGGCTCGGCACCGACGGCAGAGACGGGGCCGACGGCAGGCTCGGCACCGACGGCAGGCTCGGCGCCGACGGCAGGCCCGGCACCGTCGGCTTGGGCAGCGAGGGCAGGCCGGGCAGCGTCGGCTTCGGCACCGTCGGCAGGCCGGGCAGCGTCGGCTTCGGCACCGTCGGCAGGCCGGGCAGCGTCGGCAGGCCCGGCACCGTCGGCAGGCCCGGCAGCGACGGCAGGCCCGGGAGCGACGGCAGGCCGGGGGTGGTGATCCCCCCGCCGACGGACGCCGACCCGCTCACGCCCGCCGAGCCCGACGGCGGCGTCGGCGTCGGATCGGTCAGCCCGAGTGCGCTCAGCAGGTCGGACACCACCGGGATGCCGTGGGTCGTCGTGCCCGCCGGCGGGATGACCTGGTCGGCCATCGCCACCGGTGCGCTCCACAGCGCCGCACCCGCCACCATCGCCGCCAGAACGGCCCGCGTCCTCGTCCTCATCGTGTCCCCCGATCACTTCGAAGCCCGGCCCGGCCGCTGTCGCGATCGAGCGAGGAGGAGAAAACGCTGCGTCGATTCGGGCCACAAGGAATGTCGACACGCCACACCTGATGGTGTGGTTCGTGACGGCTGGGCTTCCTGTGGCTACCCCGTGTAGCGAACAGTGCCCGTCATGAAGTGGCCGGTCCGGGTGCAGCCGCGGCGATACTGTGGCGGTCATGGACGGCGGGCACTCGGCGGCGGTCGACGACTACGTCAAGGCCGTCTACAAGCTCGTCGAGTCCGAGGGCACGGCGACCACGTCGCGGCTCGCGCTGCGTCTGGGGCTGTCGGCGTCGTCGGTGTCGGGCATGGCCCGCAAGCTCGCCGACCTGGGCCTCGTCGAGCACCGTCCGTACGCCGGGATCACGCTCACCGAGGCGGGGCGTCGTCACGCTCTGTCGATGCTGCGCCGGCACCGGTTGATCGAGACGTTCCTCGTGCAGGAGCTCGGCTACGGCTGGGACGAGGTGCAGGACGAGGCGGAGGTCCTGGAGCACTACGTCTCCGACACCTTCCTCGCCCGCATCGACGGCAAGCTCGGTCACCCGCGGGTCGACCCGCACGGTGACCCCATCCCGGACGTCGAGGGCCGGACGGTCGAGCAGGAGGCCTGCCTGCTGTCGCTGCTCGAGACCGGGTCGACCGGGCGCCTCGTCCGGGTCGACGAGGAGGACCCCGCCGTCCTGCGTCACCTGAAGGAGCGGGGGTTCGGGCTCGGCACCGAGGTGTTCATGCGCGGCCGGCACCCCTTCGGCGGCTCGTTCATCGTGTCCCGCGGCAGCGACGCCGACGAGCACCTGCTCGGCCCGGAACTGGCGGCCGCGATGTGGGTGGAGGTGCACTGAGGCCCGCGGGTGGGAAGAGAAGCCACGGAATCGTCCACGATCGACCGAGGAGGACCCGTGGCGCCGCAGCCGCCGGACCCGTACAGCTTCCTGCCCGAGGTGGCCACCTTCGAGGTGACCTCCACCGACGTCACCGACGGTCAGCCGGTGCCGAACTCCCTGGTCAGCGGCATCATGGGTGCCGGCGGCGAGGACGTGTCGCCGCAGCTCGAGTGGTCCGGGTTCCCCGAGGGCACCAAGAGCTTCGCGGTGACCTGCTACGACCCGGACGCCCCGACGGCCAGCGGGTTCTGGCACTGGGCGGTCACGAACATCCCGGTCACGACGACCTCGCTGCCGACCGACGCCGGCAACCCGGACAAGGGCCTGCTGCCCGAGGGTGCGGTCACGCTGGCGAACGACGCCGGGGCGCACCGCTTCATCGGCGCCGCCCCGCCCGAGGGCCACGGGCCGCACCGCTACTTCTTCGTGGTCCACGCCGTCGACGTGGAGGACCTCGGGGTGGGTGAGGACGGGAGCCCCGCGTTCCTGGGCTTCAACCTGTTCTTCCACACCATCGGCCGCGCCACGATCACGCCGACCTACGAGGTGTCCTAGCGAACCCGTGAGTACTCATCCGTGTCCAGGCACGGATGAGTACTCACGGGACGGACGTCACCTCTCGAGCAGTTCCTCGAGGAACGCCTCGAGGTCCAGCGGCCGACCAGCGACGTCCTCGAGACGCGGCGCGGGACGAATCTCCGCGGTGGCCTCCTCGACGGCCTGGCAGACCACCGCGAGCTCCTCGGCGCCGAGCACCCGGAAGCCGCGGGTGACCCCGTTGTAGGGGCGCCGCCACTCGAGGGCGGTCAGCTCGGTGTCCTCGATCTCCCACATCACGACGCGATTGCCCATCCAGGGCACCGAAGTCGTCGGCATCGTCCCTCACCACCTGATCCCGTGCTGGTACGCGTGTCCGGCCGCAGCACTGGGGCGACCACGCGAGGATGCCTGTCGGTCACCCGCCGCACACGGGGGAGTGGTCTGTGTGACAGGCGACGGCGGTCACCCCCCGGCGTGGAGCCGGCGGTGCAGCTCGCGGACCTCCGCGTCCAGTCCGGGAGCCGGACCCTCGACGACGACGCCCGGCGCCACGGCGGCCACCGGCAGCGCCGCCACCGGGCCGGGCGCGGCGCCGAACTCCGCGAGCCAGCCCGTCAGCTGCTCCGAGGAGCTCGCGTACACGATCCGGCCGAGCCCGACCCAGGCGTGCGCCGCCGAGCACATCGGGCAGTGCTCGCCCGAGGTGTAGACGGTGGCGCCCGGCCGGTCGGCGGGCGGCAACGACGCCGCGGCCCACCGGGCGAGCGCGAACTCCGGGTGCAGCGTCGCGTCCGACCCGGTGTTCACCCGGTTCCTGTCCTCGGCCAGGGCCGTTCCGTCGGGGCCGACGAGCACCGACCCGAACGGCTCGTCGCCGGCCTCCAGAGCCTCGCGGGCCAGCTCGACACAGCGGCGGAGGTGGACCAGGTCGGCGTCGCGCACGCCCGGGGAAGCTACAGCCGCTCCAGGCGCAGCGGCAGGTGGTCGGCCGGCGTCGGACCCGTCGTGAGGCCGATCGGCATGACGTAGCCGTCGGGGACCGACCAGCGGAAGCGCCGCAGCATCGCGTGCATGATCGCCTTGACCTCCATGCCGCCGAAGTGCAGGCCGATGCACTTGTGGACGCCGCCGCCGAAGGGCATCCAGGCGAAGCGGTGCGACTTGTCCTCGGCGCGCTCGGGGGCGAACCGGTCGGGGTCGAACTCGTCGGGTCGGCTCCACCAGGGTTCCAGGCGCTGCGAGGCGTGGATGCCGAGCGACATCAGCGTGCCGGCGGGGATGTGGAAGCCCTGGAGCTCGGCGTCGCGGACCGTGATCCGGGCGAGCTGACCGACCGGGGCGTACATCCGCAGCGTCTCGCGCATCGCGAGGTCGAGGGAGACCAGCGAGTCGAGCTCGGCGCCCGTCAGGTCGTCGGAGTCCAGCGCGAACGACTCCTCGCGCAGCTTCTCCTGCCACTCGGGGTTCTTCGCGAGCAGGTAGCTCATCATCGACAGCGTGATCGTCGACGTGTCGTGCGCCGCCATGAGCAGGAAGATCATGTGGTTGACGATGTCGTCGTCGGAGAACGTCTCGCCCTCGTCGCTGCGCGCATGGCAGAGCACGCTGAACATGTCCCGGCCGTCGCCGGCCCGCTTGGCGGGGATCTGGGCGGCGAAGTAGGCCTCGAGCAGCTTCCGGCCGTCGAGCCCGCGCTTCCACGAGCCGCCCGGGACCGGTGCGCGGATCACCGCGACGCCCGCGTGCACGGTGTCGACGAAGGCCCGGTTGACGCGGTCGGCCCGCGGTCCGAGCTCGTCGCCGACGAACACCTCGGTCCCGATGTCGAGGGTCATCTGCTTGATGCGGTCGTAGATGCGGATGCCGTCGCCGGTGGTCCAGTCGTCGAGGCTGCGCCGGATGCGCGGGTTCATCACCTCGAGGTACTCGGCGAGCCGGTCGCGGGTGAACGCCTCCTGCAGGATGCGCCGGTGGGTGCGGTGCTCCTCGAAGTCGAGCAGCATCACGCCGCGCCGGAAGAACGGGCCGATGAAGAAGCCCCAGCCGTCGGCGTTGCCGAAGAACTTGTCCTTGTTGACGAGCACCTGGCCCAGCGCGTCCGGGCCCAGCACCGACACCATGCGCCGGCCGAACGCCCCGGTCCACGACACCGGCCCGTACTGCTCGTAGCGCTGCCGACCGAACCCCAGCATGTCCGCGGCGAACTCCAGCGACCGCCCGACGACGGGCGTGCCGTAGTCGCCGGGAACCGGCTCCAGGCCGCTGCCGGGCGGCGGCACGGCGAGCGGGGCCGCGGCCGACGGCACCCGGCTCAGTGCTGTGGCCAGGCCGGTCTGGATGCGGTGCGTCAGCGGTGCCGTCATCGGTCCTCCGGGAAGTCGGCGGCGGCGACCACGAGGCGGGCGCAGCGCGTGACGAGGTGGTCGGCGTCGACGGCGAGCCGGCCGTCGAGCCAGAAACCGACGGCGTCGACGATGCCGGCGGTGAGCAGCACCGTCGTGACGTCGAGGTCGGCGGACGACAGGTGCGGCCGCGCCGCGACGATCAGGCGGGCGAGGAAGGCGGCGAACGCGGCCACCGTGTCCTGCCGGCGGGCGGCGAGGACGGGGTGCCCGACCGCCTCCCGGTAGAGCCGGGCCGACCGCGGGTCGTGGGCGAGCAGCGTGACGGTGGCGCGGACCGCGGCGCGCGCCCGGGCCTCGAGGTCGGCCGCCGGCACGGCCGCGGCGGCCTGCTCGGCCAGGCGCAGCGCGGTGTCCGACGTGGCCTCGAACAGCGCCGCGAGCAGGTCGTCCCGCCGGGCGAACGACTCGTAGAAGTAGCGCTCGGTCAGCCCGGCCGCCCGGCAGACCGCGGTCATCGTGAAGTCGGCGACCCCGCGCTCGCCCACCACGTCCAGGGCGGCGTCGAGCAGCCGCGCGCGACGCTCGGCCACGCGCTCCGTGGCGCTCGCGCCCTGGAAGGTGCGGGTGGGCATGCGGCCATCTTGACAGGGCGCCCTGTCAGAAAGGAAGGCTCAGCCCTCCTCCTGACCGATCACGTGCATCGCGGCCTCCTCGGCGGTCGCGCCCGCGCCGTCGACGCCCACGTCGTCGGCGTAGCCCTCGTCGCCCTCGTCGCGCAGCACCAGCCGGCCGGACCGGGCGTCGCCGACCTCGTCGTCGTAGAGCTCGCCCGCCGTGTCCCGGGAGTCGCCGAGGCCGTCGGCGCCGAGGTCGTCGGGGTCCTCGGCGATCTCGCGGCGCAGCCGGTCGTCGAGCGGCTCCCCGTCCTCCTCCTCGCGCTGCGTGACGCCCCACGCGTCGACGCCGCGCGTGCGCTCGTTCGGGATCCACCCGGCGTCGAGCGGGTCCTCCGGGTCGCGCTCCGGGGCGTGGCCGTCGAGCAGGTCGGCCTCGTCGAGCTGCTCGAAGGAGGTGTCGTCGACGGAGTCGCGGTCGTCGGCGGGGAGTTCGTCAGGGCTCTCGGGCAGCTCGGTGCCGGTCATGGTCAGGTCTCCCTCGTGTGGTCGGGGTGTCGCGTCACTGTCTACCGCCGCACCCACGGCGAACTACGGAAGGGCAGGGCGCGGTCGCCCGACCAGGGCGCGGTCGGCGCCTCGACGAGCCCGGCGAAGCGCAGCAGCACGCCGTCGTAGTTCACCCGCCAGCCGGCGAAGTCCCGCCACGCCTGCTCGACGTCGGGTCGCAGCGGCGCACCTGCCGCCGCGAGCTCCGCCCTGGCCGCGTCGAACTCGGCGCGGGTCACGGAGATCGGATCGGTGGGGGACGGGTCGGGATCGTGCGGGATCGCGAAGAAGTCCCCGACCCGTCGCAGGGTCAGGTAGCCCGACCGGAGGCACAGCTCGGCCGCGGGGCGCCGACCGAGGTCCAGGGTCGAGGACACGAGCGCGGCGGCGTCCATCACCGCACCGGCGGCGGTCACCCACGAGCGCTCCGGCTGGGGCGATCGGAAGTAGACCAGCGAGGGCGTCGAGCAGTGCGTCTCCTCGACGTCGGCGAACCAGTGGGACCACTGGTCCCAGAAGGGTCCGAGGCTCTCGAACCCGTGGATGCGGGCGAGCCGCACGAGCAGGTCGACCGCCGACGGTGGGGTCCCGGCGAGGCTCTCGAGGCCCGTCACCATGAGCTCGCGCCGGGAGTAGGACGCGTAGATCGACGGCAGGTACGAGACCAGCAGGGCCACGAGGCCGAGGCCGAGGAACGCCTCGAGGAACGCCAGCGCCGCGGGCCCGACCCCCGACGGTTCCCGGAAGCCCAGGGTCAGCAGCGAGGAGCCGCTCTCCAGGAAGGCGTCGGCGGGGTTCTCGCCCACGGCCGTGAAGAGGAGCCCGAACCCGACGAGCACCAGGGCGAGCCACACCAGCGGCAACGTCAGCAGGCTCATCGGGGCGTACAGCGCGAGGAGCTGTTCGCCGCGGCGCCGCGGCACGATCCGCCGGGTCCCGCGCAGCACCGAGCCCGCGGCGACGAAGACCCAGCGGGTGATGAGCAGGGGGGTCGCCCGGGGCACCGCGAGCGTCTGCGCGGCGGACAGGACCGTCGCGACCACGATCACCGCGCCGAGCGCCCCGAGAATGACCAGCAGCACCGCGTGCACCGGATGATGGTGCCGATCGTCGTGGTTCTGCTCCACACGGGGCACGATGGGTCCCTCGGTCGAGAGGAGCCGACATGGCGATCACGCGCGGTTTCAGCGGGCGGCGCAGGCAGGCGGAGCGCGACCCGCGGCTGCCACCGGGCCAGTACGACGTCGGGAAGTCCTGGCCGGTGCTCACCGCGGAGCCCACCGGCCGGGTCGACGCCGAGCGGTGGACGCTGACGATCGACGGGCTCGTCGCGAACCCGACGTCGTGGTCGCTGAAGGAGCTCAAGGCCCTCGCGGCCCGGAAGAACGACGGGACGGACACCTACCGCGGCGACATCCACTGCGTGACGACCTGGTCGAAGCTCGACACGTCGTTCACCGGGATCAGCCTGGACACCCTGCTCGAGGTGGCGCAGCCGCTGCCCGGGGCGCGGTTCGTCGTCGAGGAGTCGACGACGCGGTACCGCACCAACCTCCCGCTCGACGACGTCACCGGCGGGAAGGCCTGGGTCGTGTGGGAGCACGAGGGCAGGCCCCTGACGCGCGAGCACGGCGGGCCGGTGCGGATGCTCGTGCCGCACCTGTACTTCTGGAAGTCCGCGAAGTGGATCTCGAAGATCACGCTGCTCGACCACGACGAGCCCGGCTTCTGGGAGATCAACGGCTACCACCACCGCGGCGACCCGTGGCAGGAGCAGCGCTTCGATGGCGACTGATCCGACCCCCCGTCGCTCCGCCCGCCCCGAGGAGGACCGGAAGCTCGCGGCCACCTGGCGCGACGCGAAGGTCGTCTCCGTCGACCACCACGGCGAGCTCGGCGTGATCCTGCGCCTCGACGTGCCCGACCGCGTCGTCCACCGCCCCGGCCAGCACTACGTCCTGCGGCTGCGCGCCGAGGACGGTTACACGGCGAGCCGCTCGTACTCGGCGGTCTCGGCGCCCTCCGACGACCTCGTCGAGCTGTACGTGGAGAAGGTTCCCGACGGGGAGGTGTCCGGCTTCCTCGCCGAGGTCGTCGAGCCCGGGGACGTGCTCGAGTGCCGCGGTCCGATCGGGCGCTGGTTCGCCTGGGACGGCCGGTCGCCCGCCCTCGGGATCGGTGGTGGCAGCGGGGTGGCGCCGCTGGTGTCGATGCTGCGGCACGCCCGCGACGTCGGGCACCCCGAGCTGCTGCACCTGGCGGTCTCGGCGTGGACCGCCGAGCACCTGCCCTATCGCGAGGAGCTGGAGGCGTCCGGCGCCCTCATCGCGTACTCCCGGCAGAAGGGCGGCTCCCGGCTCGATGCGGCGGTGATCGCCGCGGTCGCCGACCCGGGCGCCACCGCGTTCGTGTGCGGCTCGGCACGATTCACCCTGGCGATGGAGTCGCACCTCCTGTCCGCCGGGCAGCCGGAGTCCAGCATCCGGATCGAGCGGTTCGGACCGACGGGAGAAGGTGACGGGGATGGCTGACCTCGAGGTGGACGTCGTGGTGATCGGCGCGGGCCCGGTGGGGGAGAACGTCGCCGACCGCGCGCACCAGCAGGGGCTGAGCGCCGCGATCGTCGAGGCGGGCCTGGTCGGGGGCGAGTGCTCGTACTACGCGTGCATCCCGTCGAAGGCGCTGCTGCGCCCGGTCGACCTGCGGGCCGCGGTGGCGCGCATGCCCGGTCTCGACGTGGGCCCGGTGGACCCGGCGAAGGTCTTCGCGCGGCGCGACCAGTTCGCGAACCCGGACGACTCCGGCCAGGCCGACTGGCTCGACGGCGCCGGCATCACGCTGCTGCGCGGCCGCGGCCGGATCACCGGTGAGCGGGCGGTCGCGGTGGACCACGGGGACGGGACGACGACGGACGTCGCCGCCCGCTACGTCGTCGTCGCGACCGGCTCGGTGCCCACGTACCCGCCGATCGACGGGATCGATGAGGTCGACGCGTGGACCAACCGCGAGGTCACGCAGGCTTCGCGCGTGCCGGACTCACTGCTGATCCTCGGCGGTGGGGTGGTCGGGGTGGAGATGGCGACCGCCTACCAGCGGCTGGGCAGCCGCGTGACGCTCGTGCAGCACGGCGAGCGGCTGGTCCCCTCCGTCGAGCCCGAGGCGTCCCGGCGGCTGCAGGCCTCGCTGGAGCGTGACGGCGTGGACGTGCGGCTCGGCGTCTCGATGACGGCCGTGAAGCGCGACGGCAGTGAGGTCGTGGCCTCGCTCGACGACGGGTCCGAGCTGCGCGGGGCGGAACTGCTCGTCGCGGCGGGTCGGAAGCCCGCGACGTCGGACCTCGGGCTGGACACGGTGGGCCTGGAGCCCGGCAAGCCGCTCGACGCCGACGACACGACGACGGTGCAGGGCGACTGGCTGTACGCCGTCGGGGACGCCTCGACCGGCGCGAAGCTCACGCACATGGGCAAGTACCAGGCCCGCAGCTGCGCCGACGTGCTCGTGGCCCGCTCGAAGGGCGCCGAGGTGGGCGGCCGGTACACGAAGACCTCGACGACGGCCGAGCAGACCGCCGTCCCGCAGGTCATCTTCACCGACCCGCAGCTCGCGGCGGTCGGGCACACGTCGGAGAGCGCGGAACGGGCCGGGCTGCCCGTCCGCGCCGTGAGCTACGAGATCGGGAACACCGCCGGCGGGTCCTTGCAGGCCGACGGCTACGACGGGTTCGCGACGATCGTGGTCGACACCGACCGCGAGGTGATCGTCGGCGCGACCTTCGTCGGGCAGGACGTCGCCGACATGGTGCACGGGGCGACCATCGCGATCGTCGGGGAGGTGCCGCTCGCCCGCCTGTGGCACGCGGTCCCGTCGTTCCCGACGATGTCCGAGGTCTGGCTGCGCCTGCTGGAGACGTACGGGATGTGACCCCGTCAGGTGAGCACTCAATGGGGTTATAGGCCCTCTTAGTGCTCACCTGCGCGGCGCGCACCTCTAGTTGCTGATCGCCGGCGACGCGTGCAGGTACGCGGTGCTGGTGACTTGGTCGACCAGGAAGCGGGCGACGTCGGCGCGCGCCATCTCCACGCCGATCGGGTCGACGCCGAGGAAGCCCGACCGGATCGGGTTGCCGCCCGGCACGTCGATCGGCGCGAACATGCGGGCGACGGTCCAGTCGAGGTCGGACGTGGTGACGACCTCGTGGATGCCCTGCACCTCGGCGAGCGCGCCGGGGATGAGGATGCCGATCCCGATCGGCACGAGCCGGTCGAGCAGGCGCGGCCGGTCCCGCGGGTCGGGCACGCTCACGGTGACCAGCGAGACCAGTCGCCGCACGTCCGCGGCCTGCATCGCCTTGACGACGTTCCGGGTGCCGTCGGTCAGCGGCGTGTCGGACAGGAACGGGTCGATCGGCGGGCCGTAGGCGGTGATCACCGCGTCGGCGCCGTCGACGGCCCGGGCCACGGCGTCGGTGTCCGAGAGCTGGGCCTCGATCACCTCCACCGCGTACTGCAGTTCCCCGAGCTTCCCGGGGGAGCGGACGAGGGCGGTGACCTCGTGCCCGTCGGCGAGGAGGTGGCTGACGACGAACCGGCCGACGCCGCCGGTCGCCCCGAACACGGTGACCTTCATGGGGAGGGATGGCTCACGGAGGTCGTGTCCAACCGTTCCGTGTCGGGCAGCACACCGGGCGTCGGCAGCTCGCGGCGCCGCCAGTCGTCCGGGACCGCCGCCTCGAGGGCGTCGTCGACGGTGACCACGCCGAGGACCCGCCCGTCGCCGTCGACCACGGGCAGCGTCAGCAGGTCGTAGTCGCTCATGAGCACCGCGACCTCGACGACGTCCGCGTCCGCGCGTACCCGCACCGGGTCGGCCTCCGCGACGTCGGCCATCCGCGCCGCCGGGTCCGCCTGGATGAGGCGCACGAGCGGGACGCTGCCGCACAGCCGGTCGTGGGCGTCGAGGGCGAGCACGGTCGTGAGCACCCCCGGCTGCACCGCCGACGTCCGAACCCGGTCGAGGGCCTCCGCGACCGACGTCGACCCCGGCACGGCGAGGTGGTCGGGGATCATCAGGCCGCCCGCCGACGTCGGGTTGTACCCCAGGAGGGCGACGACCTTCGCGCGTCGCGGGGCCGGCAGGAGGTCGAGCACCCGCCGTCGGCGCTCCTGGGACAGGTCCATCAGGGCGTCCGTGGCGTCGTCGGCGTTCATCCGCGCGAGGACCGAGGCCACGTCGTCGTCGGTGCGGTCGCGGAACAGCCGGGACTGGTCGTCCTCCTCGAGCTCCTCGAAGACGTCGGCCTCGAGCTCCGGGTCCGCGTGGACGCGGTCGAGCAGCTCGGCCTGCTCGGACCGGGACGCCTCCTCGAGGAGGTCGGCGAGCTGGGGTGCCTTGAGGTCGCGGAGCCGGTCGAGCGGGGTCCGGGCGAGGACCGAGGGCGCGTGCCCGATGAGGGCCTCGAACGCGACCCAGTCGCGGCAGCGGGCGCCGTCGTCGTCGGTGACCGGGACGGGACCGGGGAGCAGCCTTCCCAACGCACGCCGCCACCAGGCGCGGGGGCGGACGTCGACCCCGACGAGGGTGGCGGCCGCCGGCGTGACGGCGAGCTCCAGATCCCAGGCGGTGACGAGCGCCGCGGCGGGGATGTCGATGAGGCGGTGCCCGAGGATGTCCTGGCGCAGCAGCACCTCGCCGTCGCGGCGGGCGAAGGGCCGCAGGTCGAGCCGATCCCCGCGCAGGGCGAGATCGGTGGCGCTCCAGTCGACGACCTCCTCGGCGGGCAGGAACAGCCGGTGGCCGCCGACGTCGGCGACGAGCCCGGTCACGGCCGGGTGGTCGTGTCCGCTGAGCCGGACGATCACGTCGGCGACGCGACCGAGGTGCTGGTCGTGGGTGCCCCGAACCGGGCGCCCGAGGAGGTCGTGCAGGGATCGGTTCCGGACCGGCTGGGACATGGTGCTTCCTTCCGGGGTCGGTGCGGGGCTCATGACGCGAGGGCGAGCTGGACGATGCGGACGACGACCATCCCGACGGCGACGACGAGGTAGCCGCGGAGCACGGTCAGCCCGAGCCGGCGCCCGCGGGAGAGTTCCGGGCGGGTGAGCAGGGCGAGCGGAGGCATGCGCCAGGTGGTCCGGTCGGCCGTCACCACCTCGGGCCGCGCCGCGCCCGACCGGCGACGGACCGCGAGGACGAGGGCCACCAGCCCGACGAGCACCGCGAGGCCCCCGCCCGCCCCGAGGATCATCAGGATGGCGCCCGCGGTGATGTCGGGGAACACGACGGCCGCGGTCAGGACGATCGAGAGCAGCACCAGCACCGCGATGACGACGACGGTGAACAGGTTCCGCACCCGGCCGTTGACCCACGGCCCGAGGACCTCGCGGTCGTTGCAGAGCAGGAGCAGGAAGACGCTCGCGGAGGGCAGCAGGACGCCGGCGAGGGTCTGCACGCCCTCGGTGAGCAGGCCGAGCGGGCTGCCCGGGATCACCACGACGACGGCGGCGAGCACGAGGATGCCCGCGAACACCGCGTAGAAGCCCTTGGCCTCGCGGACCCCGCGGTGCAGCGAGTGCTTCAGCCCGAGGACGTCGCCGATCGCGTAGGCGGTGGCCAGCGAGACCGCGGCGGCCCCGATGATGGAGGCGTCGATGAGGGCGAGCGCGAACATCACGCCCGCGGCCGGGCCGACGTAGCGCCCGAGGCCGTCGGCCACCCCGCCCGCGTCGGTGAAGGCGCCGAACTCCGGCTGTCCGGCGAAGGCCGTCGTCGTGAAGGCCATCATCGCCCCGGCGCCGATCACCACGATGACGATGCCGATCCACAGGTCGGCCTTCTCGTAGCCCATGAAACGGGGCGTGATCCGCTTGTCGATCACGTAGGACTGCTGGAAGAACAGCTGCCACGGCGCCACGGTGGTCCCGACGATGCCGATGATCAGCAGCATCACGGTCGACAGCTCGCCACCGGGCAGGCCGGGCACCACGAAGTCGCGGGCGAGCTGCCCGATCGGCGGGTGCGCCATGACGAGGATCGGGATCAGCAGCACGTTCCCGACGACGAGCACCAGGCAGACCCGCTCGAAGCGGCGGAAGCTGCCGGTGGAGGCCGCCGCGACGACGACGACGGCGGCGACGAGCACCCCGGGCACGGTCGGGAGCCCGAGGTAGGACAGCCCGAGGCTGATGCCGATGAACTCGGTGACGATCGTCAGGCCGTTGAGCAGGAACAGGTCGATGACGCTGAACGCGCCCCAGAACCGGCCGAAGCGCTCCAGGATGAGCCGGGCGTGCCCGACGCCGGTGACGGCGCCGAGGCGCAGCACCATCTCCTGGTTGAGGTAGAGCACGGGGACGAGCAGGAGCAGCGTCCAGAGCAGGCTCGTGCCGTAGTTCTGCCCGGCCTGGGTGTAGGTGCCGAAGGCGCCCGCGTCGTTGTCGCCGACCATGACGATGAGGCCGGGGCCGACGATGGCGACGAGGGTCCTGAGGCGGGCGGGCAGGGTGGCCCGCGCGCCGGTGTCGTCGAGGCGGACGGTGCCGAGCGCACCGTGGATGTCGCCGAGGTGGGCGTCGTCGAGGACGGCGCTCTCGGAGCGGCCGCGGTCGGTCGGGGTGGGCGTGGCCATGGGTCAACTCGCTCTCATGGTCATACAATCGTTTGAACGTAGGTCGGGGAGACGGGCGCGGATGCGGGTGGACTAGAGCCAGCGGCCCCGGCGTCGCAGGTGTAGGGCCTTGAGCGCCTGGGCGAGCACGGCGTAACCGAGCACCACGGCGGCGATCCAGAGCAGGTAGACCGGCGGCGGGCCCTGGAGGGACAGCGCGCCGGCCAGGGGACTGAAGGTGAGGACGAGGCCCGCCGCCGCGACGGCGCCGGCGGCGAGGACCACCGGGCGCCGGGGGAGGCGGCGCCACGGTCGCCCGCGGGTGCGCAGCACCAGCACGATCGCGAGCTGGGTGAGCAGTCCCTCGACGAACCAGCCGGCCCGGAAGACCTCGGGCGTGCCGCCGGCGTCGAGGCCCCACCAGAGCACGCCGAAGGTGGCGAGGTCGAACAGCGAGCTCAGCGGCCCGAACACCAGCATGAAGCGGACCAGCTCGGAGGTGTCCCAGCGGCGGGGTCGCGCGGTGTACTCGGGGTCGACCCGGTCCCACGGCAGGGCGAGCTGGGCGGCGTCGTAGAGCAGGTTCTGCACCACGAGCTGCAGCGGGAGCAGGGGGAGGAACGGCAGCAGGACGGCGGCGGCGACGAGCGTCAGCACGTTGCCGAAGTTCGAGCTCGCCGTGATCGTGACGTACTTCAGCGTGTTGCCGAGCGTGCGGCGGCCCTCGACCACCCCGGCGGCGAGCACGGCGAGGTCCGGGTCGGTCAGGACGAGGTCGGCGGCCCGCTTGGCCGCCGGGGTCGCGGAGTCGGGTGCGATGCCGACGTCGGCGATCCGCAGGGCGGGGGCGTCGTTGACCCCGTCGCCGACGAAGCCGACGACCCGGCCGCGGGCCCGCAACGCGCTGACGACCCGGACCTTGTGGGCCGGGGTGACGCGGGCGAACACCCGCGCCCGCTCCAGCACGCGTGCGAGCCGGGCGTCGTCGAGCGCGTCGAGCTCCTCGCCGACGACGACGTCGGTGGCGGGGATGCCCGCCTGGTTCGCCACCCGTGCCGCGACGTGGCGGTTGTCCCCGGTGAGCAGGAGGACCTCGACCCCGTGCGCGGCGAGCCCCCGGACCGTGGCCGGGGCGCTCTCGCGCACCGGGTCGACGAACCCGACGAAGCCGACGAGGATCAGGTCCTGCTCGTCGGCCTCGGAGACCTCGCCCAGCCGGGGGAGCCGCCGCGCGGCCACCGCGAGCAGGCGCAGCCCCTGGTCGGCGTGGGCGCGCGCGAGGTCGTCCGCGGCGAGCCGGCTCCCGCGGTCGAGCTCGAGCGCGTCACCCGCGAGGCGGACGTGCGAGCAGCGCGGGAGCACCTCGTCCGGGTCGCCCTTGGTGATCATCAGGCGCTCGCCGTCGTGGCGGCGCACGACCACCGACGACCGGCGCCGCACCTGGTCGAACCCGATCTCGTCCACCGGGCTGTAGAGCGTCTCGTCGAGGGTGTCCGTCGGGTCGGCCAGCTGCTCGAGCACGGCCTCGTCGAGCCGGCCCGCCGGCGCGATCTGACACCGGACGGCGAGGACGGCGTACGCCGCCGCCTCGTCGTCGGGACGGCCACGGGGGTCGATGCTGTGCGTCGCGACGAGCCGCTCCTCGGTGAGCGTCCCGGTCTTGTCCACGCACACGACGTCGGCCGCGCCGAGGTCCTGCACCGCGTTCAGCCGGGTCACGATCACGTGGGCGCGCGCGAGCCGGCGGGCGCCCCGCGCGAGGGTGGTCGTCACGACGACCGGGAGCATCTCCGGCGTCAGGCCCACCGCCACCGCCGTGGCGAACAGCAGGGCCTGCTCCCAGTCCCCGGTCACCGTGCCGTTGACGGCGAGCACGATCGGGACCAGCACGAGCATGAAGCGCACGAGCGTGCGGCTGACGTCGCGGACCCCGCGGTCGAACGACGACTCGGGGCGCTCCCGCGCGGCCCGGCGCGCCAGGGCCCCGGAGTAGGTGGCCGCGCCCACGGCGACGACGACGGCCGTCGCGGTCCCGGCGACCACCTCGGAGCCGGCCAGGCAGAGCACGGCGGAGTCCTCGGGCCCGCCCTCGGGCGTCCCGGTCGCCGCCTTCGCCACCGGCAGGCTCTCCCCGGTGAGCACGGCCTGGTCGACGAACAGGTCGGCGCTGGTGAGGAGCCGCAGGTCTGCGGGGACGACGTCCCCGGGGGCGAGCAGGACCACGTCGCCGGGCACGACGTCCGCGAGCGGGACCTCCCGGGCGAACGGGTCGGCGTCGGCGTCGGCCCGGCGGCGGACGGTCACGGTGGTCACCACACGGGACCCGACCGCGCGCACCGCCCGGTCGGAGCGGACCTGCTGCCACCGGCGCAGGGCCACCGAGGCCAGGACCGTCGCGGTCACCGTGACGGCGCCACGGACGTCCCCGACGAGGACGAACACGACGGCGAGCCCGGAGAGCAGGGCCACGAACGGGCTGCGGACCGCGCTCCACGTCGCCCCGAGGGCGGACGGGCGCGGGTCGAGGTCGACGGCGTTCTCGCCGTGGGTGTCCTGCCGCCGGGCGGCCTCGGCCTCGGTGAGGCCGTGCGGTCCGGTGTCGAGGGTGCGCAGCACCTCGAACGCCGACGCGGTCGCGGCGTGGGTGAGGGCGGCGGTGTCGGGCAGCGTGCCGGTGGGCATGGTCGGTCCCTGTCGCTGGTCGAGCGGATCGGGGGCGTGCCACCACGCGGGACGACCGGGCACCTGGCGGCCCCGTCAGGGCCGGGCGGTCCGGTCGCCCGCGCGGCGGCCCGGACTTCCGGTGGGATCCGTGGCGTCGGACAGATCGGTCATGCGGGCTCACCTCCTCGGGTCGGGACCGGACACGTCGCCGGACGACGACGGCGATCAGTAGACCCCCGCGTCCCTCGAACAGTCAAACGATCGTGCAAGTATGATGACTCACGTCGTCTCCAGGAGGTGCGCATGGCCCCACCGGGACCGGGCGAGCGGCCGGACCCGGCCGTCGTCCAGGACGCGGCCGGGACCTTCGGGCTCCTCGCCGCCACCGTGCGGGTGGAGCTCGTGTGGCTGCTCGCGCACGGCGAGCGCGACGTGGGCACGCTGGCGGAGCTCACCGGACAGTCGGTCGCCACCGTCAGCCACCACCTCGGCAAGCTGCGCCTCGCGGGCCTCGTGAGCGCGCGACGCGAGGGCAAGTACCAGGTCTACGCGGTCGACGACCCGCACGTGGTCGAGCTGGTGCGCGGCGCCGTCGCCCACCACGAGGACCTGCGGCGGACCCCGCCCGTCCGCCGGCGTCGCCGTGGTGCTTGACGCCCCCGGCCGGCCGGCCGGACAGGGGTCGTCGCGGCCCCACCTCCCGCGTCCTCCGGTCGGCCCCGCTCCCCGCACCCCGACGGCCCCGCCGCGCGGCCCGCGTCGTGTCCGCCTCGGCCGCGTCGTGGCCACGCTCTGCTCGGTGCTCGTGCTCGTGACCGCCGGCGTCGGCTACGTCGCCGACCGGTCGCTCACCGGCACCGCGTTCGCGTCCGGGAGCTCGTCCACGCGCTCGGCCGACGGCTCGACGAACATCCTGCTCATCGGGCTCGACACCCGGCGGGACCAGAACGGCGGCCCGCTGCCCAAGGCCGTGCTCGACGCGCTGCACGCGGGCGACGGCAACGAGGGCGGCTACAACACCAACACGATGATCCTGCTCCACGTGCCGAACGGCGGCGGCCGGGTCACCGCGTTCTCCGTCCCGCGCGACGACCTGGTCCCGATCCCCGGCTACCGCCCGGACAAGATCAAGCAGGCCTACGGCGTCACCAAGGCCGCCGTCGAGGACCGGATGACCGCGCAGGGTGTCACCGATCCGGCCACCCTCGAGCAGGCCGGCCGGGCGGCGGGTCGGCAGGCGACCGTCGGGGTGGTGCAGAGCCTGACCGGGCTCCCCGTCGACCACGTGGCCGAGGTGACGCTCGCGGGCTTCTACGACATCGCCACCGCCCTCGGTGGGGTCACCGTCTGCCTGAACCACGCCGTTCAGGACTCCTACTCCGGCGCCGACTTCCCGGCCGGGGTCCAGCAGCTCGACGGGTCCCAGGCCCTGGCCTTCGTCCGGCAGCGGCACGGCCTGACCAACGGCGACCTCGACCGCACCCACCGCCAGCAGGCGTTCCTGTCCTCCGCGATGCACCAGGTCACCGCGGCGGGCACGTGGACCGACCCGACGAAGCTCGCGGCGCTGCTCGACGTCGCCCACCGCGACATCGTGCTCGACCAGGACTTCGACGTGCTCTCCTTCGCCGCGTCCGCCTCGAACCTCACCAACGGCGACGCCGCCTTCTTCACGCTGCCCATCGAGGGCTTCGTGCAGGCCAACGACGAGGACGACAACGAGGTCGACCCGGCCCACGTGCAGGCGTTCATCCGCCAGCAGATCGCCGCCGCGGCCGCGCCGCCGCCCGCCCCGGCCCCGCCGACCGACCCGGCGACCGCCAGGGGGACGACGGTGGAGGTCCAGAACGCGTCGGGCACCGCGGGCGAGGCGGCCGCGGCCGAGACGATGCTCGTGGGACACGGCTTCAGCCCCGGTGCCACGTCGACCGTCGACGACCGCGCCGCATCGACCGTCGCCGCCGCACCGGGCTCGGAGGCGGCCGCCGCCCTCGCCGCCTCGCTGCTCGGGGGCGGGGTCGCGGTCGCGACCGACCCCGCGCTGCCCGCCGGTCACCTGCGCATCGTGCTGGGCACCGGCTACCACCCGCCCGCGCCCCCCTCGGCCGCCGGTCCGTCCGGCGGTCCCGTCCAGGCCGGAGGAGTCCCGTGTGTCGACTGACCGTCCCCCCACGTCCGGCGCCCGGCGCCGCCGTCGCCCTGCTGATCGGTGGCGTCCTCGCGCTCGCCCACCCCTCGTCCCCGATGACCGACGTGGTGGCGACAGCGGCCGTCCTCGCGCTGCTCGCCGCGGTCGGTCACGGGCTCGCGCTCACCCGCCGCCTCGCACGGCAGATCGCCGACGCCCCCGTGGGAGGCCCGCGATGACCGTGCGGGACCGCCCGCCGGGAGCGACCGACCGGCGCGGCCCGAGCCGGCCCGACCCGTCGTCGGGACCCCCCGCGCCGCCGACCGGCCGGAGCACCGAGCTCGCGCTGCTCGTGCTCGCGGCCGCGATCACCACCGCGTCGCTGGTGTCGGTGGAGCTCGACCAGCAGCACGAGCTCAGCCCGGCGCTGGGCTACCTCGGGCTCGCGTACCTGGCGCTGTTCGCGGGCGCGCACCTCGCGGTGCGGCGGTGGGCGGCGTACGCCGACCCGCTGATCCTGCCCTGCGTCGCGCTGCTGACGGGGATCGGCCTCGTCATGATCCACCGCCTCGACCTCGGGGCGGTGGCCGACGCGTTCGTCGCGGGCGACCCGGCCCCGTCGGCCGACGCGCCCCGCCAGCTCGCCTGGGCGGCGGGCGCGGTGATCCTTCTCGTCGTCGTGCTGTGGCGGGTCCCCGACCACCGGGTGCTCGCCCGCTACGGCTACCTGTTCGGCCTGGTCGGGCTCGTCCTGCTCGTGCTGCCCGGGCTGCTGCCCGCGAGCATCTCGGAGGTCAACGGGGCGAAGCTGTGGATCCGGGTCGGGCCGTTCTCGCTGCAGCCCGGCGAGTTCGCGCGGATCGCGATCATCGTGTTCGCCGCCGCGTTCCTGGTCGAGAAGCGGGCACTGTTCGCGACGGCGGGCCGCCGCGTCGGGCGGATGGAGCTGCCCCGCCCGCGCGACCTCGCGCCGCTGCTGATCGCCTGGCTCGCCGCCGTCGGGGTCCTCGCGCTGGAGAAGGAGCTCGGGGCGTCGCTGCTGTTCTTCGGGATCGTGCTCGCGATGATCTACATCGCGACGGAGCGGATCTCGTGGGTGCTCATCGGGCTGGGGTTCTTCGTCGGCTCGAGCGTGCTGGCCGACCACCTCTTCGCCCACGTGGGCGTGCGCGTGGCGGTGTGGGCCGACCCCACCGCCGACTTCGCGAACACCGGCTACCAGCTCTCCGAGGGCCTCTTCGGGCTGGCCTACGGCGGCATGCTGGGCACCGGACTCGGAGCGGGACACCCGACGTTGGTCCCGCTGGCGAACACCGACTTCATCGTCGCCGCCCTCGGGGAGGAGCTCGGTCTCGCGGGCCTGTCCGCCCTGCTCTGCGTGTTCCTCGTCCTCATCGGACGGGGCCTGCGCACCGCGACCGCCGCGCGCGACCCCTTCTCCACGCTCGTCGCCGCCGGGCTCTCGTTCTCCCTGGCGCTGCAGGTGTTCATCGTGGTCGGCGGAGTCACCGATCTCATCCCCGAGACCGGCCTGACCGCCCCGTTCCTGTCCTACGGCGGGTCCTCGCTGCTCGCGGAGTACATCGCGGTCGCGGTGCTGCTCCGCATCTCCCACCAGGCGCGCAAGCCCCTCGAGCGGCCGGCCGCGCCCTCGGTCCCGCTGGCGCACGCGGCCACCGTCATGAGCCCGCGCCCCGACCTACCCGAGTCCCACCGGACGGAGTCGAGATGACCTACTGGGAAGGGGCCGGCGTGTTCGCCGGCATCCCCCTGCTCGTGCTGTTCCTCATCGCCCTCCCGATCTTCGGGCCGGTGTGGCTCGCGCGGTGGCGCGGGCGCAAGGGCGACGACTCAACCCCGTAGCGCGGGCAGGACCTCCTTCGCGTAGGCCGAGAAGAAGCCCTCGACGTCGGGCCCGATCTGCTGGACGTAGACCTCGTCGTAGCCGGCGTCGGCGTAGGAGCGCAGCTGGGAGACGTGCTCGTCGACGTCCGGTCCGCAGGAGAACAGCCCCGGGACGGCGTCGCGCTGCAGGAGCTGCGCGGCGTCCTCGAAGTCGGTCGGCCGCGGCAGGGTCTGCGCGAGCTGGCCGGGGAAGCCGTCGTTGGGCCACATCCGGTACGCGTGGTCGATCATCGCCTCGCGGTCGTCGCCCCAGCAGACCTTCGTGCCGCCCTGCGTCGGGCCCTGGCCGCCGGCGGAACGGTAGGTCTCCAGCAGCGACGCGTCGGGTGCGACCCCGCAGTACCCGTCCCCGACGCGTGCGGCGAGCTCGGTGGCCTGCTCCCCGAAGCCGGAGACGTAGATCGGCACGGGGTGCTCGGGCAGCGTGTAGATCCGGGCGTCGGTGACGCGGTAGTGCTTGCCGCGGTGGTTGACCACGCCGCCCTCGTGCATGCGGCGGATGATCCCGATCGCCTCCTCGAGCATCTCGAAGCGCTCGCCGATCGGCGGCCACGGGTCGCCGAGGACGTGGTCGTTCAACGCCTCCCCGGTGCCGACGCCGAAGACGAACCGGCCCCCGAGCAGCACGGACGCGGTGGCGGTGGCCTGCGCCAGGATCGCGGGGTGGATGCGGATGATCGGGCTGGTCACCGCCGTCGACACCGGCAGGGACGTCACCTGGGACAGCGCCCCCAGAACACCCCACACGAAGGCGCTCTGGCCCTGGGCGTCGTTCCACGGATGGAAGTGGTCGGAGATCCACAGCCGCTCGAACCCGGCGTCCTCGGCCCGGCGGGCCTGGTCGAGGAGTTCGCGCGGTGAGTACTGCTCGCTGGACAGGAAGTAGCCGTAGGAGGTCATCGCCCCGGCTACCCGGGCGGGCCCGGAACGACGTGTGTTCCCGGCCCGGCCGCGAGCTGATCCACACTGGGCGCGTGCTGCTCGACGCCACCGCCCAGGCCCTCACCCACCGCCTCGCCGTCGAGCAGTCCCGCGGCCGGGCCCCGTCGATGGCGGGCGCGGTGCTGCGGGGCGACGAGATCGTGTGGCGCGGGGCCCGCGGTGAGGTCGACGGCAGCGCGCCGACCGACGACACGCAGTACCGCATCGGGTCGATCACCAAGACCTTCGTCGCCGTGGTCGTCCTGCGGCTGCGGGAGGAGGGCCGGCTCGGGCTCGACGACCGGCTCGGCGACCACCTGTCCGACACGCCCGTCGCCGACGCGACGATCGCCCAGCTGCTCGCCCACTCCTCCGGGCTGCCGGCCGAGACCGGCGCGCCCTGGTGGGAGCGATCCGACGGCGGCGTGCGGCCCGACCTCGCGAGCCTCGTCGCCGAGCCCCCGCTGCGCGCCCCCGGGCGTCGCCACCATTACTCGAACGTCGGGTTCGGCCTGCTCGGGGCGCTCGTGGGACACCTGCGGGGCCATGACTGGTTCACCGCGGTCACCCGCGAGATCCTCGAGCCGCTCGGGATGGGGCGGACGACCTACCGCCCGACCGCGCCGCACGCGTCCGGCTGGGCCGTGCACCCGTGGGCGGACCTCCTGCACCCCGAGCCCGCCCACGACGCCGGGCTGATGGCGCCCGCCGGTCAGATGTGGTCGACGACGACGGACCTCGCCCGCTACGGCGCCTTCCTCCTGCACGGCGACGACCGGATCCTGCCGGCGCGCGTCGTCGAGGAGATGCGCCGGCCGTCGGCGCCGTCCGAGGCGGGGGACGCCGACCGGTCGCAGGGCCTCGGCCTGCAGCTGCTGCGCCACGCCGGCCACGCCCTCGCGGGGCACACGGGGTCGATGCCCGGCTTCGTCGCGACGCTGTGGGTCGACCCCGCGGAGGACCTCGCGGCGGTCGCGTTCGCCAACGCCACGTCGGGCCCGGCGATCGGCGCCCTCGTCGCCGAGCTGATCGGCACCGTGGCCGAGCGCGAGCCCCGCCTGCCGACGCCGTGGCGACCCGCCGTCGTGAATGAGGAGGTCCTGGCGCTGCTCGGGCCCTGGTACTGGGGCGCCGCGCCGATCGCGCTGCGGCTGCGCGGGACCGACGAGCTCACCGTCGGCGGCCTCGGCGGCGGGGCACGGACCTCCCGGTTCTCGCCCGGGCCGGACGGGACGTGGGTCGGCCTCGACGGCTACTACGCGGGGGAGACGCTGCGCGCGGTCCGCCGCGCCGACGGCACCGTCAGCCACCTCGACCTCGGGAGCTTCGTCCTCACCCGCGAGCCCTACGCCCCCGGCGAGGTGATCCCCGGCGGCGTTCCCGACGACGGGTGGCGGTGAGTCCCGGCCCGACCTAGCCGGTCACGGCGGACGCCAGGCTGAACCCCGCGAGCACGATCATCACGAGCGCGGCGATCCGGGTGAGCCACGTCAGCGACAAGATCTTCTGGACCTTCCGCCCGCCCAGGATCGCGAGGCCGCCGACGGCCCACAGCGCGAGGGTCGCGCCGACCCCGACCGCGATCGGGTCCTGGTAGTGCGCGGCCAGGTTGGCGGTGACGATCTGGGTGAGGTCGCCGAACTCGGCCACGAGGATGACGCCGAAGCTCGTGGCGGCGACTCGCCACCCCGGGAGCGTCGAGGAGACGGGCAGCTCCTCCTCCTCGCCGGACTCCCCGCCGCGCGCACCGCGCAGCAGGAGCAGCGCCCCGACGACGAACATCGCCGCGACGACGCCCTCGACGATCCGCTGGGGCAGCAGCGCGATGAGGCTGCCGGCCGCGATCGCGAGACAGACGTGCACCAGGAAGGCGCCGGCGACCCCGGCGAACACCTGGCGCGGGTCGTACCGGCTGCCGAGCATCAGGCTCGCGAGGGCGGTCTTGTCCGGCAGCTCGGCCGGGAAGATGATCGCGAACACGATGCCGGTGACGGCGAGGCTCACTGCTGGACCTCTCGGGACGTCACGCGACCGGACCGACCTCGGTGCGGCCGCGTGGAGCGGCTGGGGCACCGAAGGTCTCGCCCACCCCGGGATCGGGGCCACCGGGCCGGGCGGAGAACCGCCAGCATGTCGACGCCGGTGCGGGGGGCTACTCCCCTTCGCTTGACGTCCACCCTACCCCGGCGTGCCCGCGTCCGCGATCACGGGCGTCAACATCTGCACCTCGGAGGAGAATGATGTGACCCGGGACATAGCCGATTACCGTCGCCGCCATCCCGCCCACCACCGGGCGGGCAGGACGGAGAGCCCACCCATGGCCGACACCACGGACTCCGACGGCGACCAGGTCTTCCGCCTCACCTACCGGAGCCGGCTGCGGGTGCCGCAGCCGGACCGCAAGGCCGAGCTCGGCGCGATCTTCAGCACCGCCCGCTCGAAGAACTCCCGTGCGGGCATCACCGGCGCCCTGCTCGTGTGGGAGGACCACATCGTCCAGTCGCTCGAGGGCGACGAGGAGGCGGTCCGCGCGCTGTACGACGTGATCGAGCGGGACCCCCGGCACGACCGCGTCGAGATGCTCGGCACCGAGACGGCGGCCCGGGTCTTCGGCCGGTGGTCCATGGCCCGGGTGACCGAGGACGACGAGCCCGACATCCCCCTGCTGATGAACCGGGACAAGGGCGGCATCAGCCCGGCGGCGCCCCGGGCCACGACGCTCGAGCAGGACGCGGCGCTCGACGCCATGCGCGAGCAGATCCGCGGCTGACCACTACCGTCGGCCGGGTGGCGGAACTCCTGATCGCCCGGAACCCCGACCCGGACTCGAAGCTCCCGTTCCTGCTCCGGGTCCCCACGGCGGGCGGGCTCGTCTTCCGGACGTCGGGTACGTGGCCGCGGACGAAGGCGCTCTACTGCCACCCGGTCGGGCTCGACGAGTGGCCGGACGAGCCCGAGATCGTCGAGCGTGTGTCGCTGGTGTCGTGTTCCCGGACCGGAGCGGCCATCGACGTCATCGCCGATCGCCGCACCGAACGGCGGTCGCAGATCGTGCACACGCGGGCTCGCGGCCGCGAGATGGTGTTCTGGCAGTCGCCCAACACCCGCAAACAGGCGCGCCCGCAGGTCCGCACGCCGACCGCGCGAGCGGCCGGGACCGAGGCGGAGCTGGACATCCTCGTCGACTCCCACGAGCGCTACGCCTACCGCTTCTCCGGGCAGCAGGTGCGGACGACGAGACGGACGCTGAGCTGCGGGGACTACGGCGTCGAGGTGGAGGGGAGGCTCGTCGCCGCCGTCGAGCGCAAGTCGTTGTCCGATCTCGTCTCGAGTCTGACGAACTCGACGCTGCGCCACGCGGTGGCGGAGCTCGCCACCCTGCCGCGGGCCGCCGTCGTCGTGGAGGAGCGGTACTCCCGGGTCTTCGCCCTGGAGTACGTGCGGCCCGCGGTCGTCGCGGACGGCCTCGCCGAACTCGCCGTGCGCTATCCGGGTGTGCCGGTCGTCTTCACCGAGACCCGCGGCCTCGCCGAGGAGTGGATCTACCGTTTCCTCGCCGCTGCGTGGGCCTGGGCCCAGGACGAGGCGGTCATCGGTGCCCGCATCCCAGGCGCGGAGTCGGAACTCGGGGACGCCGGGACGGCGCCCGAGCCCACGACCGCCCAGGTCCGGTCGTGGGCCCGCTCGGCCGGGATCGACGTCCCTGACCGCGGCCGGTTGCGCCCGGAGGTGTGGGCGGCCTACCGGACCGCGCACTAGAAGCGGTCCGGGTCCGCCCGCTCCCAGTCGTCGACCCACCCCATCGGCGGCTCGGCGAGCAGCTGCCCGGGGCGCAGCCACTCGTAGAGCTCGGCGTAGGAGCGGGTGTCGGTCGGGGTGATCCGGCGTCGCAGCATCCGCGGGTGCAGCTCGCCCGGGCACGAGGCGCCCAGCGACGCCGTCATCCGGGTGGCCTCCATGACCGTGGCGCGCTGGTAGCGGTGCACCCGGTGGAGCTTGTCCTCGACGACGAGGGCCCGCGCCCGCTTCGGGTCCTGGGTCGCGACGCCGACGGGGCACTGGTTGGTGTGGCAGCGCTGGCTCTGGATGCAGCCGGTCGCCATCATCATCGCCCGCGCCGAGTTGGTGTAGTCGGCACCCTGAATGAGCCGCTTGACGATGTCGGTCCCGGTCGCGACCTTGCCCGACGCGCCGATCCGCACCCGGTCCCGCAGGCCCGCGCCGACCAGGGCGTTGTGCACCAGGATCAGACCCTCGGTGAGCGGGGTGCCCATGTGGTCCTCGTACTCCAGCGGTGCTGCGCCGGTCCCGCCCTCGGAGCCGTCGACGACGATGAAGTCGGGCGTCGTGCCCTCGTCGACCATGGCCTTCACGACGGCGAGCACGTCGACCCGGGTGCCGACGCACAGCTTGAACCCCGTGGGCTTGCCGCCCGCCAGCTCCCGCATCCGCGCGATGAAGCGCACCAGCTCGCGCGGGGTGGAGAACGCGGTGTGGCGCGACGGGCTGGTGACGGTCTCCCCGACCGGGACGGCGCGCGCCTCGGCGATCTCCGGGGTCACCTTCGGGCCCGGGAGCACCCCGCCGATGCCGGGCTTCGCGCCCTGGCTCAGCTTGAGCGACACGCACTTCACGGCGTGGTGGGAGGCCTTGTCGGCGAACTGGGCGGCGTCGAACCCGCCGTCGGGGAGGCGTGCGCCGAAGTAACCGCTGCCGAGCTCCCAGATCAGGTCCCCGCCGCGCTCGAGGTGGTACTTGGAGAGGCCGCCCTCGCCGGTGTCGTGGGCGAAGCCGCCGAGCGCCGCGCCGGCGTTGAGCGCCCGGATCGCGTTGGCCGACAGCGATCCGAAGCTCATGGCGGAGACGTTGAGCATGGCCATGTCGTAGGGCTTCGTGCAGTCCGGCCCGCCGACGCGGACGTAGTGCGGCTGGGCCGGCTCGTCGGCGGGCGCCGCGGAGTGCACGAGGTACTCGTAGCCGACGGCGTTGACGTCGAGCTCGGTGCCGAAGGCCTTCTCGCCGGCGATGCCCTTGGCGCGCTCGTAGACGATCGTGCGGGTGTCGCGGTCGAAGGGACGACCGTCGACGTTGCGCTCGATGAAGTACTGCTGCAGCTCGGGGCGGATCTTCTCGAGCAGGAACCGCAGGTGCCCGATCACCGGGTAGTTCCGCAGGATCGAGTGCCGGGTCTGGAACACGTCGACGATCCCGACGACCAGCAGCACCCCGATCAGTCCGAGCAGCACCCACCACGCCGCCGAGCCGACGGCCGCCGCGAGGACCGTGAGCGCCCCGAGCACCACGAGGAACCCGAGGATGAAGAAGGCCAGCACGAGATCACGTTAGGACCGTCGGCGCTGGTGAGCGCGCCGAACGGGGTCATCCCCGCCCGAGGTACGGCATCGTCGTCGCCATGATCGTGAGGAACGGGACGTTCGCGTCGAGCGGCAGCCCGACCATGAAGCGGACCGCCTCGGCGACGTGCTCGGCGTCAAACGTCGGCTCGACCATCCGCTCGCCGTGCGGCTGCACGATCCCCTCGCGCATGCGCGCGGTCATGTCGGTGGCGGCGTTGCCGACGTCGAACTGGCCGCAGGCGATCCCGAAGGGCCGCCCGTCGAGCGCGATCGACCGGGTGATCCCGGTGATCGCGTGCTTCGTCGCGGTGTAGGCGATCCCGCCGGGCCGACCCACGTGCGCCGCGATCGAGCCGTTGTTGACGATCCGCCCGCCCTGCGGGTCCTGCGCCCGCATGATCGCGAACGCCTCCCGCGCGCAGAGGAACGAGCCGGTGAGGTTGACGCCCACCGTGGCGTGCCAGCCGTCGACGTCCACCTCGTCGGGCGTGCCGACCGGGCCCGTCATCCCGGCGTTGTTCACGAGCAGGTCGAGCCGCCCCCAGCGGTCGAGCACGGCCCGGAAGAGCGCCACCACGGCGTCGGCGTCGGCGACGTCGGTGGGGACGACCAGGGCGTGCTCCCGGCCCTCGACCGTCTCCTCGAGCGCCTCGGTGCGCCGGCCCGCGAGCGCCACCCGCCACCCGTCGTCGAGCAGGGCCCGCGTGATCACCCGCCCGAGCCCGGAGCCCGCTCCGGTGACGACGGCGATCCCGGGCTCGGTGTGGCTGACCATGGCGTCACCCTGGCACGGGGTCGCGAATATTCAATCCCGACGACGGGTCGCGCCCTAGCGTCCGCGCCATGCAGACCAGCGGCACCGTCGAGGTGACCCTCGTCGAGGCCGTCGACGTCACCCTCACCCCACCGGTCGGGACCGCCCTCCCGATCGGGGTCGCCCGGATGACCAAGACCTACGGCGGAGGCGTGACCGGACACTCGGCGACGGTCTTCACCTCGGCGTACGGCGGCGAGGTCGGGACCTACGTCGCGCTCGAGGCGTTCGAGGGGACGCTCGACGGCCGCGCCGGGACTGTTCGCCTACGTGCACTCCGCCTCGACCGGCGGCACCGACCGCGGCGACGCGTTCTTCCGCCTCGTCGCGGGCAGCGGGACCGGCGAGCTCACCGCCATCCGCGGGGGCGGGAGCCTCACGATCGACGAGGACGGCACGCACCGCGTGGTCTTCGACGACGAGCTCGACGGGCCCGTCGCCCGTTCGAGTGGCAGCGGCTGACGGGTCGCCGACGACTGCCTCGCGAAGCTCGCCCACTCCGGTGGCCCGACCGGCACCACCGTCCCGCGATGACCGCTCGGTGACGACGCTCCGCGCCGGTGACCACGGATGCCTCGGGCCGGCCGCGATCATGACCGGGCCGGACCCGTTCGGCGTGCGAAGGACGTAGCTCCGTACTCCCGACGGGGGAACTCGACCCCCACGATCGGCAGAACTCGCGGGAAGGGATCGCATCGCTGCGCCGCGGGGCTCGTTACGCCGGACAACATCCCCCACGGGTGCCGTCCGCCCGTGCCGCTCCCCGCCCCGCAGTGGAGGTCGACCGTGCCCCTGTCCGCGCGCTCCCGCGCCCTGACCATCGGCGTGCTCGCCGTGGCCGCCGCCTCGCCGGCCGTCGCGAACGCCGCGCCCGCGCCCGCGGCCGCCCCGGCCCCTGCGGCCGCGCAGCCTGCCGCCGCCCAGCCTGCTGCTGCTCAGCCTGCCGCCGCGCAGCCTGCTGCCGCGCAGCCGGCGGCCGCCCAGCCTGCCGCGGCCCAGCCCGCTGCTGCCCAGCCGGCGGCCGCGCAGCCCGCCGCCGCTCAGCCGGCGGCTGCTCAGCCTGCCGCGGCCCAGCCTGCCGCGGCCCAGCCGGCGGCTGCCCAGCCGGCCGCTGCCCAGCCGGCCGCCGCGCAGCCGGCCGCTGCCCAGCCGGCCGCCGCGCAGCCGGCCGCTGCCCAGCCCGCTGCTGCTCAGCCCGCCGCCCCGCAGTCGCCGGTCATGAGCGTCTTCAGCGCCGTCACCGGTGTCCCCGGTCCCGCCGCCACGCCGGCGCCGGCCGCGCAGCCCGCCGCGGCCCAGCCCGCCGCCGCGCAGCCCGCCGCCGCCCAGCCGGCGGCCGCCAAGCCCGCGGCCGCGCCGCAGGCCAAGCAGGCCACGAAGGCCGCGCAGACCGGCAAGCACCACGCCGCGGACGCCGCGGCCGCGCCGAAGAAGGCGGGCGACGCCGCCCAGGGCAAGCACGCCAAGCCGGACGCGAAGACGTCGAAGGCCGCCCTCAGCGGGATGCACCTCAACCTCTGACCGACCGCCACGACGACGAAGGCCGGCCCTCCCGCGCGGGGAGGACCGGCCTTCGTCGTCGCAGGGAGCGGTGGCTCAGCCCACCTGGTGGCCCGCCCGGTCGGCGTCGCGGGCGGCGACGTCGGCCGCGGAGCAGAACCCGCGCCCGTGCCGCTTCAGGCAGAGCAGCCCGAGCAGGACCCCGGCGGCGTCGACGACGGCGAGCCGCCGCTGCCCCCGCCCGGCCATGGCGAGGCGGGTCTCCTCCAGGTCGTCCTGCGGGGACGCGACCCGACCGGCGAGCGAGCCCACCGCCCGGGCCCGGGCCCCGTCGGGAACGCCCTCGAGATCGCCCCGCTCGACGACCGCGACGAGGACGCCGTCCTCGACGAGCAGGAGGGCGTGGACGTGCCCGTCGAGGAAGAACACGCGCGCCGCACCGACGGACACGTCGGGTCCGTGGACCTTCGGTGTCCGCAGGTGGGCGTCGCTGACGGTGCTCATGATCAGACCGGGGTGACCTCGACGCGGGTGTCGGAGAACGTCGGTGCGTTCCCCAGGTCCGCGAAGACGAACGGGTTGACGGCGTTCACCGTGGTGCCCTCCTTCGCGTTCTTCCCCCACGATCCCATGGGACAGACGACGACGCCGGGTGCGATCTCCTCGGAAATCCGCGCCAGCGCCACGAACCGCCCCCGGTCGTTCGAGACCGCCACGTAGTTGCCCTCGTCGATGCCGCGCGCCTCGGCGTCGGCCGGGTGGATCGTCACGGTCTGCTCGCCCTGGACCCGCTTCTGCATCGCCTGGTCGCCCGCGCTCGAGTTGATGTACGCGTGCGACTTCGGCGAGAGCAGGTTGAGCGGGTAGACCTCACTGCGCTCGCGCGGGGCGACGTAGTGCGGCAGCGGGTCGATCGGGTTGCCGGGCTGGTGGTCGTCGGAGAGCTGCCGGAACAGGTTCACGACGAAGTTGCCCATCGCCTCGAGCGCCGAGCTCCGGAACTCCGTCTTCCCCGACGGCGTGGGGAAGTTGCCGTCCGCGTGCGGGCGGTACTCGTCCGGGCCCGGCAGGTTGAGCCGCGCCCAGCCGGTCTCGCGCAGCGACTCGAGGGTGATCCCCTCCATCGCCGGGGCCGACCAGTCGTAGGCCTGCGCGAGGAGCTCCTCGTCGGAGAGCTGGAAGAAGTCGTCATCGAAGCCCATGGCCGCGGCGAGGCGCCGGAACAGCTCGGTGTTGGGCACCGACTCGCCCTCCGGCTCGACGGCCGGGGTGTTCAGCGTGACGTAGAAGTGGCCCCAGCTGAACATGATGTCGTGCTGCTCGAGCTGGGTGGTCGCGGGCAGCACGATGTCGGCGTAGCGCGCGGTGTCGGTCATGAAGTGGTCGCTGACCACCGTGAAGAGGTCCTCGCGCTCCAGACCCCGGGCGATCTTCTCCTGCTCGGGGGAGACGACCATCGGGTTGGAGTTGTAGACCATCACCGCTGTCACCGGGGTGTCGAGATCCAGCTCGCCCGTGAGGGCCCGCCCGAGCAGGAACTGGTTGATGACCCGGGTGCCCGGCGTGCGGTACTCGGGGTGGATGAACGCGGGCCAGTTGACCGGGTGCGCCCACAGCGGCAGCTGCAGCAGGCCGCCGCCGACGTGGCGCCAGGCCCCGACGAGGGCCGGGAGGCAGGCGATCGAGCGCACGGTCTGCCCGCCGCCGGCGTGCCGCTCGATGGCGACACCGATGCGGATCATCGACGGGTCGGTGGTCGCGTACTCGCGGGCGAGGGTGCGGATGTCCTCGACCGGGATGCCGGTCTCCTCCGACGCCCACTCCGGGGTGTACTGCTGCACGCGCTCGGCGAGCTCCTCGAAGCCCACCGTGTGCTCGCGGACGTACTCCTCGTCGTGCAGTCCCTCGGTGATGATCACGTGCATCATCGCCAGCGCGAGGGCGCCGTCGGTGCCGGGCCGGATCGGGATGTGCCAGTCGGCGCGCTGCGCGGTGCGGTGACGCATCGGGTCGATGCAGACGACCTTCGCGCCGCGCTTCTGCGCCTCGGCGATCACCGGCCACAGGTGCAGGTTGGTCGAGATCGTGTTCGACGCCCAGATGATGATGTACTTCGAGTGGACGATGCTCTCGGGGTCCACGCCCGCCGTCGCGCCGACGGTGGAGGCGTAGGCGGTGCAGGCGCCGGAGTCGCAGTAGGTGCGCTCGGTGACCGTGGCGCCGAGGCGGTGGAAGAACGCGTCGCCGGCGGACAGGCCGTTGAGGATGCCCTGCGTGCCGAGGTAGCTGACCGGCATGACCGTCTCGGCGCCGTGCTCGGCGATCTTCGCCCTGAACGTGGAGGCGATGGTCTCCAGCGCCTCGTCCCAGGAGATCCGCTCGAAGCGGCCGAGCCCCTTCGGCCCGACCCGCTTCATCGGGTACAGCAGGCGGTCCGGGCTGTAGGTCTTGTCCGGGTAGTTGTTGACCTTGACGCAGAGTCCGCCCCGGGTGATCGGGTGGTCGGGGTCGCCCGCGACGTTGGTCGCGCGCCCCTCCTCGACGGTCACCAGCATCGCGCAGGTGTCCGGGCAGTCGTGCGGGCAGGCGGCGCGGACCGTGGTGGTGGTCGGCGTCAGGGTCAGGTCGTCCAGAGCGGTCACGAAGCTCCTCCTGGTGCGTGGTGGTGGCGGAGTCGTCATCGACGTCGGAGCGGATGCTCGCCCCGGGCGAGGGGAGCGGGCTTGTCGTTCCGTGCCAGACCACGGCGGGCGCCGGAGTCGCTACCTGACGGAAACACGAGCAGCCTTGCGGCCAGGTGACGGCCGCCCTAGCGTCGGACGACCACCACCGGAAGCCACCCTGCCGATGACACGAGCCATGCACCCCGTCGGGCCCTTCGTCGAGCCCGGGACCGCGTGCGCCGCCGACCGGGCGGAGGGCCTCGGACGGTGGAACGACCTGCTGCGCGAGCACTTCGTGTCCCTCCACGTGGACGACACCGTGGACGCGGACCGGGGCTTCGTCTCGACGGTGCGGAGCACGCTCGTCGGGCACCTCTCCGCGGCGGTGGTCAGCTCGATGCGCCAGAGCGCCCGGCGCACCGAGCGCCTCGTGCGGGCCGATCCGCGGACCTACCTGCAGGTCGGGATGGTGACGCGCGGTCGGGCCGTGCTCGAGCAGGACGGTCGAGAGGCGGTCCTGACGCCGGGTCGCTACGCCGTCTACGAGACCGACCGGCCCTTCGCATGGCACTTCGACGGTCCCTGGACGCTGAACGTGCTGACCTGGCCCCGGGAACTCGTCCCCCTCGGCGTCGACGTCACGCGGGCGGCCACCGCCCGCACCCTCGGCGAGGACCGGCTCGGCGCGATCGTCGGGCACGCCCTCGCGGAGACCGCCACGTCCCCGCCCGACCTGGGTGATCCCGCGGGCGGTCGGCTTGCGGGCCAGCTCGCGGCCCTGCTCGGGACCGCGGTGGGGGAGTCGCTGCGCCGCGACGAGGTGCTCTCCCCGGGGAGTGCGGAGGACCTGCGGGCGCGCGTCGACGACTACGTCTCCGAGCACCTCGACGATCCCGAGCTCGGGCCCGAGGACGTCGCCCGCGCCCACTTCATCTCGGTCCGGGCCCTGCACCGGGTGTTCGCGGACAGCGACCTCTCGGTGGGGGCGCTCATCCGGCTGCGGCGCCTCCAGCACGCCCGGCGCCGCCTGCTCGACCCGCGCGACGCCGCCCTGAGCCTCACCGAGATCGCCCACGCCTGCGGCTTCGCCGACCTGGCGTCGTTCAGCCGCCGCTTCAAGCAGGAGTTCCACGAGGCGCCGGCCGCCTATCGTCGCCGCGGCGGCTTCACGATGCGGGGCTGAACCCGTCCCGACCGGGGGCGCAGGAACTTCCCACCCGTGGACTGATGTGATCGAGTGTGGCGTGGGTAACCATCCACCGCGACCATCGACGGCCGACCCCGCGGAGCGCCCACCGGGTTTCCCGGACGCTCGCGACCACCGGCCCCGACGGCGAGCTCCGGAACGGACCTGGACGCGGCGGGGGTGTGGGCGATGGCGGTGGATGTCGGGTCCGAGGCGGTCACGAGGGCCGACGGGGCCGGTGAGGTGATCGTGCTCGGTGCGGCCCGCACCGCGCCCGAGCGGGATCTCGTCGGTGAGTGGGCGGCGGAGCACCACCCCGGCGCCCCGGTCTGCCTCACCCAGGACGACCTCGACCGCGCCTTGGCGGCCGCGACGCCGACGACGACGGTGGTGCCCGTCCGCGTCACGTGGCTGCCGCCGACCCGCGCCGCCCAGTGGGCGGACGGCACCGGGGCGCCGCCGCAGCGGCCGAAGCCGGCCGACCTGCTCGCCCTCGTCGGTCACCGTCGGCCGCCCGCCTTCTGGCAGCGCCGGCTCGCCCGTGCCGTCCCGGAGCGGGTCCGCGTGGTGGAGGGCGAGCCCGCGACCCTCGCCGACCTCGTCCGCCGCCACGACGCCCAGGCCCGCGAGGAACCGCTGGCCGCCTACGTGCACCGGGCGGGCGTCCTGTCCTGCGAGCGGGCCGAGCGGGCCGTGATCGGTGACCACTACACGGTGCCGCGGCTGGTGGTGGAGCAGATCGTCGCGTCGACCGCGGTGCGGGAGAAGGTGCGCGGGCTCGCCGAGAAGGAGGGACGCCCCTTCGACGAGGTGCTCGACGAGATGCGCGCCCGCCTCGCCGACCTCGCGGCCGTGCAGAACCCGCTGTCGATCGACGCCTTCCGCACCCTCCTGGCCCCGATGCACGCCTCGGCGTGGGAGGTCGACGTCGACGCCGAGACCGTCGAGCCCTTGCGGGAGCTCAGCCGCACCGCGCCGCTGGTCTTCCTCCCGACCCACCGCTCCTACGCCGACCCGCTCGTCCTCGGCGAGGTGCTGCGCGAGGAGGGGCTGCCCCGCAACACGGTGCTCGGCGGCAACAACATGTCGTTCTGGCCGATCGGGCCGCTCGGCAAGCGCGCGGGCGTGGTGTTCATCCGGCGCTCGAGCGGCGACGACATGGTCTACCGGCTCGCACTGCGCGAGTACATCGCGCACCTCGTGGCGAAGCGCTTCAACCTCGAGTGGTACATCGAGGGCGGCCGGTCGCGGACCGGGAAGCTGCGCCGGCCCAGCCTGGGGCTGCTCTCCTACCTCGTCGGGGCGCTCGACGACGGCCGCGTCCCGGACGTGCAGCTCGTCCCGACGTCGATGGTCTACGACCGGCTCTACGAGCTCGACGCGATGGCCGCCGAGCAGGGCGGGCAGGGCAAGTCCGCCGAGGGCCTCGGGTGGCTCGCGCGCTACGTACGCGGCCAGCGGCACAACCACGGCAACGCCCGGGTGCGCTTCGGCGCACCGTTCTCCCTCGCGGACGCCCTCGCCGAGGCCGGCGACGGACCGAACCGGCTGGACAAGCTCGCCTTCACGATCTGCGACGGCATCAACCGCGCGACGCCGGCCACCCCGACCGCCCTGGTCACGTTCGCGCTGCTCGGGACGGGTGGCCGGGCGCTGACCCACGACCAGATCCGGGTGTCCACCGGGCCGCTGCTCGACCACCTCGACGCCCTCGGCCGTCCGGGGCCCCGCGAGGGCCTGCACGACGACGGGCTCTCCCGCACCCTGCAGCGGCTGGTCACCGGGCAGGTGGTCGAGCGCTACGACGGCGGGGACGAGCCGGTCTGGTCGATCCGCGACGGCCGCCACCGGGTCGCCGCGTTCTACCGCAACGGCGCGATCCACCACTTCGTCGACCGCGCGATCGTGGAGATGGCCCTGCTCGCGGCGTCCCGTGCGCCCGCGGGCTCCGACCCGGTCGAGGTGGCGTGGGCGGACGCCCTCGCCCTGCGCGACCTGCTGAAGTTCGAGTTCTTCTTCCCCTCCAGACGACGGTTCTCCGAGGCGATCACCGCGGAGACCGACCTGATCGACGCCCGGTGGCGCGAGCTGGTGGCGGACGGCGGTGCGACGGCCCTGCTCGACCGCGCCCGGTTCCTCGTCGCGCCCCGGACCCTCCGCTCGTTCGTCGACGCGCAGTGGGTCGTGGCCACCAAGCTCGCCGGCGCGGATCCGACGGCCGAGGTCGACCCGAAGGCGTTCCCGACGGAGTGCCTGGGGCTGGGCCGCCAGATGCTGCGGCAGGGCCGGGTCGCGCGGCCGGACTCGGTGTCGACGGAGCTCTACGCGTCCGCGCTCGACCTCGCGCGCAACCGCGGCGTGGTCGGCGAGGGAGCGACCCGCGAGGGGCGGGCGGCCTTCCTCGCCGAGATCGACGACGTGCGGGACCGGCTCGTGGAGCTGGCCCGGCTCGAGGAACGACGGACCGAGGAGCTGCTGGCATGACCGTCGCCGTGGTCGGACCCGAGGCCGGACCCGAGGGCGCCCTGGCCGCCCGGATCGACGCCGCCCCCGCCGGCGAGGTGGTCACCGCGTTCGTCGTGGTGGACGGCGGCCTGCTCGCGGGCAACCCGCTGGCCCCGTTCGCGGCGCCGGACTCGCTGTGGGGCCGCCTCGTGGCGGACGTCCGCTCGGGGCTGGCCGGACCCGCCGTCGTGACTCCCGCGGACGTCACGCACGTGGTGCGCGCCCGCCGCGGCCGCCCGGTCGCGGAGGTGGCCGACGAGTGCGCCGCGACCTTCCGGGACACCACCGCCGCGTGGCTGCACCCCGAGGTGTGGCGGCTGGCCGTCCGGCACCTCGGGCGCGGTCACCGCGTGGTGCTCGTGTCCGCAGCGACCCCGCTCGACGTGGCCCCGCTCGCCGAGGCGCTCGGCGCCGACGACGTGGTGGCGACGCGGCTGTCGGTGGCGGGCACGGGGGAGGACGCGGTCGTCGCCGGGCTGGGCTCCCCGGTGTGCGCCGGCCCCGACGCCGCCGCCGCGGTGGTGGGGTGGGCCGACGACCACGAGGTCGACCTCGGGCAGGCGTTCGTCTACGCCCCGGCCGCGGACCGCCCGGTGCTGGACCTGGCGGCGCACCCCACCGTGGTCGGGGAGCCCGACGGGGTCCACCCGGCGCTCCCGGTCGCCCCCCGCGGGGCCGTGCCCCCGGTCGAGGCCATCGGCGGCACCGTCGGCTTCTACGGCGGGTTCCTGACGGCGACCGCGGCCGCCCTGGGCTCCGGGCTCCTGCGGCTCTCGCGCCACCACGCGATCAACCTCGCGGGCTCGCTCGGCTCGGAGCTGGCCCTCGGCATCGCCGGGGTCGACGTCGAGGTCGACGGCGCCGAACACCTGTGGTCGGACCGGCCCGCCGTGTTCGTGTTCAACCACCAGAGCGCCCTGGACCCCATCGTCGCCATGACGATGCTGCGGCACGACTTCACCGGCGTCGCGAAGGCCGAGGCGCGGTCGATGCCCCTGTTCGGGCAGCTGTTCATGTTGGCCGACGTCGCCTTCGTCGAACGCGGCAACACGACGCAGGCCCGCGAGGCCCTCGAACCCGCCGTCGAGAAGGTCCGGCGGGGGATGTCGCTGCTGATGGCACCCGAGGGGACGCGCTCGCCGACGCCCCGGCCGGGCCGGTTCAAGAAGGGCGCCTTCCACATCGCGATGCAGGCGGGCGTGCCGATGGTGCCGATCGTGCTGGAGAACGCGGGCGAGCTGATGTGGCGGCACGACGTGACCGTCCGGCCCGGCACGGTGCGCGCCACCGTCCTGCCCCCGATCGACACCGGCGCGTGGAGCGTCGAGACTCTCGACGAGCACGTCGCGCACGTCCGCGGCCTGTTCCTGGCGACGCTCGGGCTGGGGGAGAAGCAGTGACCGACACGGGGTTGGCCTGGGCGGACGCCGACGAGATGTCGGCGTTCGAGACGATGATGTGGCGCGCGGAGGCCGACCCGGCGCTGCGGTCCACCATGGTGGCCGTCGCCGAACTCGACGCGACTCCGGACTGGCCGCGCCTGGTCGCCGCGCACGACTGGGCGACCCGCATGGTGCCCCGGTTCCGCAAGCGCGTCGTCGAGCCGCCGCTCGGGCTGGGGACGCCGGTGTGGGCCCCGGACCCGAACTTCGACCTGGACCGCCACGTGCGTCGGGTGTCGGTGCCGTCGGGCGGTGGCTGGTCGGACGTCCTCGCGATCGCCGAGCACCTCGCGCTCACCCCGTTCGACCGGGAACGGCCCCCGTGGGAGGGGGTGCTCGTCGAGGGCCTGCCCGACGGGCGGGCCGCCTACCTGCTCAAGCTGCACCACGCGACCACCGACGGACTCGGCGGCGTGCAGCTGTTCAACGGCCTGCTCAACCGGTCGCGGGAGACCGACCCCGGCAAGCCCCAGCCCGAGCCGCCGACCGAGGACGGCCCCGGTCCCTGGACCGCGCTCGGCCGCCAGGTGCGCCACGACGCGGAGGCGCTCGCATCCGTGCCGGTCCACATGGTGCGGGCCGCAGGGGCGGCATTGCGGGACCCGATCGCGAAGGCCCGGGAGGCGGTCGCGTTCGGGCTGTCGGCGATCCGGGTCGTCGGCGACCCGGGGGCCACGCCGTCCCCGCTGCTCGCGACCCGGGGGCCCGACTGGCGCTTCATCGCGATGGAACTGCCGTTCGCGCCCTTCCGGGCGGCGGCGAAGGCCTGCGGCGGCAGCGTGAACGACGCCTACCTCGCCGCCCTGCTCGGCGCGTTCCGGCTCTACCACGAGGCGCTGGGCAGCCCGACCGACACGATCCGGATGTCCATCCCCGTCTCGCTGCGCGCGGACGCCGACGCGGCCGGCGGCAACCGGATCGCCTCGCTGCGGCTGGCCGGGGCCATCGCCGAGAAGGACCCCGCCGTGCGCATGGCGACGATCGCCGCCGACGTGGCCCGGGGCCGGGCCGAGCCCGCGGCCGACGACATCGGGCTGGTGTCACCGCTGCTCGCCCGTCTGCCCGGCAGCGTCATGGCGGCGGTCGCGGGCGGCGTGACCAAGGGCAACGACCTGCAGGCCTCCAACGTGCCCGGCATCCGCGAGGACGTGTTCCTCGCCGGGGCGAAGGTGGACCGGATGTTCCCCTACGCGCCCCGTCCGGGCTGCGCCGCGATGATCACGATGCTGACGCACGGCGACACCTGCTGCCTCGGCGCCAACGTCGACCCGGCCGCGATCACCGACCGCGAGCTGTTCGGCCGGTGCCTGGTGGAGGGCTTCGTCGAGGTGCTCGCCCTGGGACCGGACGGTCCCCCGGAGCCGGTGCTCCGCAGCTGAGCCGCTCAGCCCGCGCGCAGCCCGCGGAGCCGGTCGAGCAGGGAGGGCCGACGGTCCGCGGGGTCGGCCTCCCCGGTCGCGGCGGCGCACTCGGGGCAGCGGGCGGCCGGCGGGCTGGCCAGCGAGGACGCCCAGACCGTCCGGGTGCAGGCCGCGCGGTGGGCGCCGGAGACCGGGTCGTGGTGCAGCACCGCGTGGTCGCGGCCGTCGACGGCGCAGGTGAGCCAGTGCGCGCGACCGTGCAGCGCGCCGTGGTCGACGGGAGCGGCCATCACGCGCCCTCGAGGAGGTCGTCGAACCGGCCCGCGCGGACGTCGGAGAGGAACGCGCCGAGGTCGGCGCGGGTGAGCAGCAGCGCCGCGTCGTCCGGGTACCGGGAGTTGCGGACGGCGACCCGCCCGGCGACGGCGGCCAGCTCCACGCAGTTGCCCTGCTTGCCGCTGTGCCGGCTGCGGCGCCAGGCCGCGCCGGCGAGGAGCGAGGCCGTGGTGTGCATCGGTCGTCCCGTCCGCCGTCGTTGAATCCCGGACGACGGTAGCACCCGCGCGAGCCGTCTGCATGTGCAGAAGCTCCCGTCGCGTGCCGGAGGCGTCAGCCCCGGTCCGCCCGCAGCTTCGCGAGCAGCGCCCGGCTCTCCTCGGGGCTCAGCGCGTCGATGGTCAGCTCGTCCATCTGCCGCGAGTACTCCTCGACCTCGGCCCGGCGGTCGAGGTAGAGCGCGCCCGTGAGTCCCTCGATGTAGGTGATGTCGGGGACGTCGGACGCGGCGAAGCGCAGCATGGTGAAGGCGGTCTCGCTGCCGTAGCCCGACAGGTCCGAGGGCAGCACCTGCAGCGTGACGTTCGGGCGCCGCGACATCTCCGCGAGGTGGTCGAGCTGGGCCGCCAGCACCGCGTGCCCGCCGATCGGCCGGTGCAGGACCGCCTCCTCGACGACCGCCCACAGCCGCGGGGCGTCGGGACGGTCGAGGACCCGCTGCCGCTTCATCCGGACCTCGACGCGCTCGCGCTCGGTCGGCGTGGCCCGCTCGGGGTGGCCGCGCGTGACGATGGCGAGGGCGTAGTCGGCGGTCTGCAGCAGCCCGGGCACGAACAGCAGCTCGTAGGTCTGGATGCGCACCGCCGCGGCCTCGAGGCCCACGTACTCGGAGAACCAGTCCGGCACGGCCTCACCGGGCCGCTGCCACCAGCCCGGCTCGTTGGCCTGCGTCGCGAGCTCGAGCAGCCGGGCGCGCCGTTCGGTCTCGCCCTCGCCGTAGAGGGTCAGCAGGTCGTGGACGTCACGGTGCTTGAAGCCGACCTTGCCCGACTCCATCCGGCTGATCTTCGACTCGCTGCCGCGGATGTGGTAGCCGGCCGCGCCGCGCGTGACGCCCGCGTCCTCCCGGAGCCGCTTGAGCTGGGCGCCGACGATGATCCGTCGTGCGGTGGGGCCGGGATCGTCCGGTCCGCCGAAGCCGTCGGGTCCCTCGGCAGCGTTCTCGGCCACGCCGGTGTCCTCCGGTGTCGGTGACTCCTCGAACGCAGGAGACTACAGGCCGACGGGGGATTTCCGAACGTGTCGCGGCCGACCGGGCCGGGCATGCCCGCCCGGGTCGGCAGGTGCGGGAGGGTCATGACGGCGGGGTGGGCCGCGATGCTCGCCCCCGGGCGCCGCGGGGCGGTCGGGGTGCTCTGCGGCGGCGTGCTGCTGTTCGCGATCGACACCTACGTGACGGCGAGCCTCCTGCCGTCCGCGATCGCCGAGATCGGCGGTGAGCGCTTCTACTCCTGGGTGGTCACGGTCTACCTGCTCCCGGCGACGGTGGCGTCCGCGCTCACCGGCCGCGCCCTCGCGGTCTGGTCGGACCGCCGGGCCTACGTGCTGGCCGCCGGCACCTTCGCGCTGGGCACAGCGATCGACGCCGTCGCACCGTCGATGGCGGTGCTGCTCGTCGGACGGGCGGTGCAGGGCGCGGGCGGTGGCCTGCTGGCGGGCCTGGCCTACGCCCTCCTGCGCACCGCGCTGCCCCGCGAACTGTGGACCCGCGGTAGCGCGGCGATCTCGGCGATGTGGGGGGTCGGGCTGCTCGTCGGTCCGCTGCTCGGAGGGGTGTTCGCCGAGGCGGGGCTGTGGCGGGGTGCCTTCGTGACGATGGTCGGGGTCAGCCTGCTCGTCGTCCTCGCGGTGCCGGCGGGCCTGCGTCGCGTCGCACCGCGCCCGCCCTCGGCGCGCACGCCCTTCCCGGTCGCCTCGGTCCTGCTCGTCGCCCTGGTGGTCCGCGAACGCCGACCAGGCGCCGTCCGCGTGCTCCCCCTGGCCACCTTCACCCGCCGCGGCCCGCTGGCGGCGGTCTACCTGACGGCGGCGGTGCTGATCGGGGTCTCGGCGGTGGAGGCCTTCGTGCCCCTGTTCGGGCAGTGGCTGGGCGGTCTCACGCCCGTCGGAGCCGGCTTCCTCGGCGTCGCGCTGGCCTGCGGCTGGGTGGTCGGCGAGATGACGAGCGCGTCGGTGGGCCGGGGCCGGTCCGCCGTCGGGATCGGGCCGCTGCTCGGCGTGGCCGGGTTCGCGCTGCTCACCGTGACCCAGCGCCCCGGAGCGGTCGGCTGGTGGGCCGCCGGGCTCGTCCTGGCCGGGCTCGGCGTCGGAGTCGCGTGGCCCCACCTCGCGGCCGGGGCGATGGCCGGCGGCTCGACGGATCCCGAGGCCGGCGGCTCCACGGAGCCCGAGGCCGGCGGCCCCACGGAGCCCGAGGGCGACGACGGCGAGGGCGACCGGGCGTCCGCGGCCATCACCATGATCCAGATGCTCGCGGTGGCGCTCGGGGCCGCCTTCGCCGGTGTCGCGGTCGCGCTGGGCGGTGACGACACCGCCACGTCGGCGGTCTACCTCTACGCCGGGATGGGGGTGGTCGCCGTGCTCGGGGCGCTCACCGCGCTCCGCGCGCGGGAGGCGGCCTAGAAGTCGCCGTCGGCGACCTGCAGCACGGTCAGTCCGAGCGCCCGCCACATCCCGACCACCCGGTCGCGGTCGTCGAGCACCAGCCGCACCGCGTACCGGCCGGCGACGTCCCGCTCGTAGAGCTCGCGCTTCACGACGTCGTCGGGCCGCGTGTCGCCCACCGCGCGCAGCGACAGCTCCGGCCACTCCCGCCCGCCCAGCACGTGCGCGTGCAGCCACCACTCCGTCGGCACCCGCGCGGCCTCGGTCCGGCCGGAGAGGAACACGACGTGCGGGGTCGAGCGGCGCAGGTCGTCGAGCACCCGGATCACGGGGACGTTCGGGCGGTCCTCCCCGGCCCGCAGCTCGCCGTGCGGGCCGGGGAAGGGGGAGCGGTCCGCGCGCAGGGCGACGGTGCCGTCGACGTCGCAGAGCAGCACCTCCTCCATGGTGCGAATTCTGGTGCCGTGCTCCCGCCCGCGGCACACCCGGTGCGGCAGCATCGGGCGCCGTGTCGCGCGCCGTGCTGGTCACCGCCCTGGTCGTCGTGCTGGCCGCCTGCGCGGCGCCCGGCCGCGCGCCGGCCGCGCCCGCCCCGGTCGGCGTCCCGACGGCGGGTCCGGCCGCGCCGGCGCCCGCGCGGTCGGGCTACGCCGTCCCGCCGGGGGCGACGATCGTCATCGACCCCGGTCACGACGGCGGGAACGGGCGCGCCGCGGCCGCGATCGCCCGGCCGGTCCCGGACGGTCGGGGCGGGACCAAGCCGTGCAACACCACGGGCGCGGCGACCGCCGACGGCTACCCCGAGCACGCCTTCACCTGGGCCGTGTCGCAGCGGCTCGCCGACCTGCTCCGCGGCCGCGGCTACCGGGTGGTGCTCACCCGGCCCGACGACACCGGGGTCGGGCCCTGCGTCGACGAGCGGGGGACGGCCGGGCAGCGGGCCGGTGCCGCCGCCGTCCTCTCCGTGCACGCCGACGGCGCGCCCGCGGCCGGCCACGGCTTCCACGTCCTCTACTCCGCGCCACCGCTGAACCCGGCGCAACGGGGACCCGCCCGCGCCCTCGCGGACGCGGCCGTCGCGAGTCTGCGTGGCGCCGGGTTCACCCCCGCGACCTACATCGGCCGGGGCGGCCTCGACGCCCGCGACGACATCGCCGGGCTCAACCTCGCGACGGTGCCGACCGTGCTCGTCGAGTGCGCCAACCTCGGGAACCGCGACGACGCCGCGCTCGCCCGCTCCCCGGAGGGACAGCAGCGGTTCGCGGCCGCGCTCGCCGCGACGATCGGCTGAGCTCAGCCGAGCAGGGCCAGCACAGCGCCGAGCCCCCGCTCGCCGAGCCGGAACTCGCTCGGCAGGAGGAATGCCCGGCAGCCGACCGCCACGGCCCCGCCGTCGCGGGCCGGGTTGTCACCCACCATCAGGGTGGCGCGCGGGTCGACGTCGAGCGCGGTGCAGGCCGTGGTGAACATCGTCGGGTCCGGCTTCTCGACGCCGAGCTCGCAGGACAGCACCCAGGTCCCGACGAGGTGCTCCACGCCCGCCGCCCGGGCGTGCACGCGGATGTCCCACCCGATGTCGGACACCACACCCACGCGCACCCCGCGGTCGGCGAGCGCCTGCAGCACGTCGGCGGTGTCGGGGTAGGGCACCCACGCGTCCGGGGCGCGGAGCAGGTCGATCGCGGTGTCCTCGACGCCGTGGAGCACCGGGACCTGCGCGAACCAGGCCCGCATGGCGGCGCGGTGGGCGTCGTCGGAGAGGTCGCGCCCGTGCTGGGCGGCGGCGACGTCGGGCCGGGCGGCGGCCATCGCGAGGTCGTCGGCCGTGGCCTCCGACGGCACCTCCCGGCCGGTTGCGCGTCCGACCGACCGCAGCCAGTCGGCGGTGTCGACCATGTGGAAGAGCGTGTTGGAGAAGTCGAACAGCACGGCCTCGACCGGCGGCACGGCGTCCCGGCGCTGCTCGGGTGTGGGCTCGTAGGCAGCGGTCAGGTCGAACAGGGCGCGCACGCGGGCCAGTGTGGATCAGCCCGCGGTGGCCACCACCAGGGCGGTGGCGTTGTCCCGGGTCCCGGCGGCGCCCGCGCCGTCGACGAGGGCCCGCGCCAGCTCGGGCGCGGACACCCGGGTGCACGTGGCGGCGAGCGTGTCGGGGGCGAGGACCCGGTGGACGCCGTCGGTGGCCAGCACGAGCGCGGCCGGCTCGGCGACCGCGGTCAGGCCCACCTCCACCGCGCCGCGCACCGTCCGCACGCTCGTCGTCAGGACGTGGTCCAGGTGGTCCGCGACGACCAGGCCGGCCGCGCGCATCTCCGCGCCCACCGTGTGTTCGCGGGTGAGGGCGTGGATCCGTCCGTCCGCCACGGCGTACGCGCGGACGTCCCCGACCCAGGCGACGGTCCAGGTCGCCTCGGCGAGCCGGGCGTCCGGGCCGAGGGCGACGGTGAGGGCCGCGTCGCCGGGGAGCCCGGCGCCGAGCAGCACGTCGCGGGCGGCGAGCACGGCCAGGTCGGCCCGGCCGTCGAGGACGGCCGTGCGCACGGCGTGGTCGACGGCGATCCGGGCGGCGTGGGCCGCGGCCGACGAGTCCCCGACCCCGTCGGCGACCGCCACCGCACGCCGGTCCCGCCCGGCGAAGCCGCCCGCGGCGTCGGCCTGGTGCCGGCGCGGGCCCCGGGCGTCCGCCGCCCACCAGGACGGTGGGGTGGGCGCGGTCGTGGCCGCCCGCCGTCGGGTCCTCGCCGTCGTCACCGTCATCGCGGGCCTCCTCGCTGCGCGTCCTGCCACCCTCGACGGTGCGCGGGGGAGCTGTGCGGCGGCTGAGGGGTGGGTGAGACGCCGGGATCAGCCGCCCAGGCTGCGGCGGATCTCCTCGAGCTTCGCCCGGGCCGCCGCCTCGCGGTCGGCCTCCTGCTGCGCGAGGTCGTGCGCCTCCGGCGTCGCGTCGTCGAGCTCCCCGGCGCCCTCGGCGGTCGCCGCCCGGCGCTCGATCCGGTCGCGCACGAAGTCGAAGGTCGGGACGCCGTCGGCGGTGTAGTCGGGTCCGGGCTCGCTCATGCGGCCAGGGTCCCAGAATCCGATGCGGGCGGGAATTGAGCCGACCCGACTCATGTTGCAGGAGTCAGCGGCCCGCAAGGTCGGGCCCCTTCCGTCGTCCGAGGAGGACCACCATGACTGCACTGACCTTCCGGTACCCCCGCTTCGTCGGTCCGTTCGGCCCCTTCCGCGTGGCCGACGCCCTCGTCCGCGGCTCCTTCGCCGCGCCGCGCCCGTCCGAGTCGGCCTGGTACGTGCCGGCGGCCGACGTGGTCCGCGACGGTGACGACGCCGTCGTCCGCGTCGAGCTGCCCGGCGTCGACGTGGCCTCCGACGTCACCGTCGAGGTCGTCGACCACCGCCTCGTCGTCGCCGGCGAGCGTCGCGAGGAGCACGAGGGTGAGGGCTTCCGGGAGTCGCGGCGCGGCTCGTTCCGCCGCAGCTTCTCCCTGCCCCGCCACGTCGGGCCGGACGCGGTGAGCGCGTCCTACGACGCCGGGGTGCTCACCGTCCGGGTCGCGGGAGCGCACGTCGCCCCGCAGCCGGTCACCCCGGAGCCCCGTCGGATCGAGATCGCGGGCGTCACGCCGGCCACCCCGGCCGCCGACGACACCGCGACCGAGGCCCCCGGGGCCCCCGAGGCCTGATCCCCACCGTCGACGCCCCGTCGGACCCCGTCCGGCGGGGCGTCGGCGTGTCCGGGGCCGTGTGCTCCGGGCCCGCGCGACCGGTGCCCGTCGTCGGGATCGGTCGCTACCATCCGGGCCGGGCGCACGTCCTCCCGCAACCCACGTCCGCCCGAATTCCGCCCGCCCGAGCCCCCGGAGACACCGATGCCCCCGCAGGCCCCACCGCCCGGCCGACCCGGCCCCGGGTGGCAGCAGGGGCCCTACCCGGGAGGGCGTCCGCCGGGTCCGTCCGGCCCACCGGGTCCGCCGCGGCCGCCGACGGGTCCCTTCCCGGCGTCCGCCTCGGGAGGCCGCGGCGCACCGCCCCCGCGTCCGCCGGTGCAGTCCGTCTTCGGCCCGGGCGGGCCGACGCGCATGGCGGCGCCCGCCCCGGCCCGCCCCTCGCGGATGGCGATCGTGGCGCTGGTCCTCGCGGTGCTCGTCGCGCCCCTCGGCTTCGTGCTCGGCCTCGTCGCCCGCCGGCGCATCACCACCTCGGCCCGGCCGGCCTTCGATGCGCCGTTCGGCGAGCCCCCGGAGCGGCTCACGGGCCGGGGCCGGGCCACCGCCGCGATCGCCGTCGGCGCGGTGCTCACGCTGCTCGAGATCGGCCTGGTCGTGGCCCTGACGGTCGGCATCCCGACGAGCTGGCTGCCGTCCACCGACGTCTCGGCGGCCGAGGTGCAGACGCAGATCGAGCAGGCCGCGCGTCTGCCCGCGGGCAGCGTGCGGTGTCCCGGGTCGCTCCCCGCCACGGTCGGCGCGACCATCACGTGCACCGGCACGCAGAACAACCAGCCGGTCAACCTGAAGGCCACCGTCAGCAGCGTGCAGGGTCGCGACGTCCGCTTCTCCGTCACCCGCGCCTGAGGCGTCACCACCGCCAGACGCGCTCCTCGCCCGCTCCCTGTCGCACGATCTCCGGCTCCGGCCCGGAGAGGTCGACCACCGTCGTCGGCTCCTTGCCCTGGTCGCCCGAGTCGAGCACGGCGTCCACCTGGTGCTCCAACCGCTCCGCGATCTCCCAGCCCTCGGTGGGCGGCTCGCTCTCGCCGGGCAGGAGCAGGGTGCTGGACAGCAGGGGCTCACCCAGCTCGTCGAGCAGGTCCCGCGTGACGGCGTTGTCGGGGATGCGCACGCCCACCGTTCGCTTCTTCGGGTGCGACAGCCGCCGCGGCACCTCGCGGGAGGCGGGCAGGATGAAGGTGAACGGACCCGGGGTCGCGGCCTTGACCGCCCGGAACACCGGGTTGGACACCTCCACGAACTGCCCGAGCTGCGCGAAGTCCCGGCACACGAGGGTGAAGTGGTGCCGGTCGTCGAGGTGGCGGATCGCGCGGATCCGGTCGACCGCGTCCCGGGCGTCGATCCGGCAGCCCAGGGCGAACCCGGAGTCGGTCGGATAGACGATCAAGCCGTCCTCGCGCAGCAGCGCGACCACCTGCGCGATGGTCCGACGCTGCGGGTTCTGGGGGTGCACGTCGTAGAACCTGGCCACCTCCCGCAGCGTAGGCGCCGATGGAAGGACGTGTGCCCGTAGCCGTCCCGGGATACCTCCGTGATGCCACCGTGACCCGGGAGCAGGAGATCACCACCATGGGAGCCCACGCGGCCCGCACGAGCCCGACCCGTCCGACCACCGTCGCCCGCGTGGCGACCACGACGCTGGCGGTCGCCGTGACCGGCGTCCTCGGGGCCGGGACCGCGCTGGCCCACGACGGGACCGGGCACGACGGCCACGGTGGTCACCACGAGCAGGACGGGCACGCCGGACGGTCGATCGAGGGGGCCAGCGCCGAGGCGGCCCGGGCGCAGGCGCAGGCCGCGCAGACCGTGCAGGACGCGCTCGCCGACCTCGGGATGGGCCGGACCGACGCGGACCAGGTGTCCGACTCCGACTCCGGCTCCGACACCCACGACGGCGACTCCCGCGGCGACTCCGACGGTGCCACGAACGGTGCCACGGACGGGTGGTCCGGGTCCGACACCGGCGGGCACGCGGCGTCGTCGCCGACGCCCCCGGCCCCCGCGCCGAGCCACCCGTCGTCGGGACCCCGGACGACGACGCAGCCGATCGCGGCCACTCCCAACAGCACTGCGCCCTCCGACGTTCCCCCGGTGGGTGAGACCCGGACCATCCCCATCCGGTGAGATCGATTGCGCGCAACCGAGGTTTCGAGTCCTCGTGCGGTCGGCAAACCCGGCCGCGTCCGCAACACGAGGAGGTCGACACCCATGGCACGCGTGCAGGTCGGAACCGAGAACGGCGCACCGATCGAACTGCACTACACCGACCAGGGCTCGGGCAGCCCGGTCGTCCTCATCCACGGCTGGCCGCTGTCGGGCCGCTCGTGGGAGAACCAGGTCCCGGCCCTCATCGAGGCGGGTCACCGCGTCATCACCTACGACCGTCGCGGGTTCGGTGACTCCTCGCAGCCGTGGGACGGGTACGACTACGACACGTTCGCGGCCGACCTCGACGCGCTGCTGAGCACGCTCGACGTCACCGGCGCCACGCTCGTCGGGTTCTCGATGGGCGGCGGCGAGGTCGCTCGCTACATCGGCCGGTACGGCACGCAGCGCGTGGCGAAGGCGGTCTTCGCCGGGGCGGTGCCGCCCTATCTCTACCGGTCGGACGACAACCCCGACGGCGGGCTCGACGACGCCACCATCGAGCAGTTCCAGGGCGGCGTGACGGGCGACCGCATCGCGTTCCTCGAGGACTTCACGAAGAACTTCTTCGACGCCGGGAACGGCCCGCTGGTCTCCGAGCCCAACCGCGAGTACCACCGCCACATCGCCGAGTTCGCGTCGCCCAAGGGCACGCTGGACTGCATCGCGGCGTTCGGTCGCACCGACTTCCGCGAGGACCTCGCGGCGATCGACGAGGCCGGCATCCCGGTGCTCGTTATCCACGGCGACTCCGACGCGATCGTGCCGTTCGAGGTCTCCGGCAAGCGCACCGCCGAGGCGATCAAGAACTCCGAGACGGTGGTGGTCCAGGGCGGGCCGCACGGCTTCAACGCCACGCACGCGGACGAGTTCAACCGCGCGCTCGTGCAGTTCGTGAGCTAGCCGAAGGATTTTTTTCCCGATGAGCAGGACAGCACGCCGATAGGGGGTCGGGTTCCGACCCGCCGTCGGGTACCTGCTCCCGCATGAGCGTCGTCGACAACGCGGTGTACCGGGCCGGCCGCCGCGAGTCGGAGCCGGAGTCCCTCGACGGCACCCTCGCCGTCCTGCGCGACGAGGAGAGCCGGGACGGCCGCGGCGCGGCCGACTTCGCCTGGATCGGGTTGCTGTGCCCCGACGACGACGAGATCGCCCGCGTCGCCCGGGACTTCGCCCTGCCCGAGCTCGCCGTCGAGGACGCGGTGCACGCCCACCAGCGCCCCAAACTCGAGCGGTACGACGACGTGGAGTTCGTGGTGCTGCGCCCGGCCTGGTACGTCGACGCCGACGAGGACGTCCAGGTCGGCGAGGTGCACCTGTTCCTCGGCACCGACTTCGTCGTCGCCGTGCGCCACGCCGAGACCCCCGACCTCGCGGACGTCCGGCGGCGGCTCGAGGACGACCCCGCCCTGCTGCGCCTGGGGCCGCGCGCCGTCCTCTACGGCATCCTCGACCGCATCGTCGACGACTACCGGCCGGTGGTGCACGAGCTGCGCCGTGACATCGACCAGATCGAGACCGAGGTGTTCGGCGGCGACCCGGACGTCTCGCGGCGCATCTACCACCTCTCCCGCGAGGTCATCGAGTTCCAGCGCGCCACCGATCCGCTGCGCGCGATCCTGCGCACCCTGCTCGCCGAGACCGGGGACGAGCCCGGGCTGGTGGTCCTGCACCGCGGGCTGCGCGACGTCGCCGACCACGTGGAGTCCTGCGTCGAGGCCGCCGACGGCTTCCGCCAGCTGCTCGAACGGCTGCTGACGGTGAACGCATCGCTCGTCGGACAGCGACAGAACGAGGAGATGCGGCGGCTCTCCGAGACCAGCCTCGCGCAGGGCGACGAGGTCAAGAAGATCTCCAGCTGGGCCGCCATCATCTTCACGCCGTCGGTGATCGCGGGCGTCTACGGCATGAACTTCGACGCCATGCCGGAGCTGCACTGGACCTTCGGCTACCCCTTCGCGATCGGCCTCATGATCGTCGCCGCCGTGGTGCTGTACCTGATCTTCAAGAACCGCGGCTGGCTGTAGGCCCCGGACGCCCGGGACGCCCCGGGCGCCTCAGGCGCCGGGCGCGCTCGGCACCGGCGTCTCGACCGGCAGGGCGTCCAGCCCGGCGCGGATCCCCTCGCCGAGGAGCCGGATCTCCTCGTCGGTGACGATCAGCGGGGGCGACACGGCCACGCCCTTGCCGAGTCCCCGCACCAGGAGCCCGGCCGCGCGTGCCCCGGCGAGCACCTTGTTCGGCGCGTCGGGCACCGAGGAGAGCACCTCCGGCGTCAGCTCGACGGCGCCGAGCAGACCGAACCCGGCGCGGACCTCGGCGACGTACGGGTGCTCGCGCAGCGGGGCCAGCGACGCCTCGAGCGCGGTCTCGAGCTCCTGCCCCCGCGGGATCAGCTGTTCCCGCTCGTAGACGTCCAGCGTGGCGAGCGCGGCCGCACAGCAGGTCGGGTGCCCGGAGTAGGTCGGGCCGTGGCGCAGCGTCCGCTCGCCCGGGGTGCTCCACCACGGCTCGGCGACGGCCGCGGAGACGAGCACGCCCCCGAGCGGCAGGTAGCCCGACGTCACGCCCTTCGCGAAGGTGACGAGGTCCGGCGTCACGCCGAAGCGCTCGATGCCGAACCACGTACCCAGCCGGCCGAACCCGCAGATGACGCTGTCGATCACGAGCAGCACACCGTGGCGGCGGCACAGCTCGGCGACGCCCTCGACGTAGCCCGGCGGGGGGATGTGCACCCCACCTGCGCCGGTGACCGGCTCCATGACGAAGGCCGCGATCCGCTCCGGGCCGACGTCGGCGAAGACCTTCTCCACGCCGTCGAGGTCCTGCGGCGCCACCGTGTTCTCCCCCGCGAGCACACCCCAGCCCTCGCGGTTGGCCGGGATGCCGACGATCGAGGTCCCGTAGCCGTGGGTGCCGTGGTACCCGGTCTCCCGCGAGACGACGTGGACGCGCTGGTGCTCGCCGCGGGCCTGCCAGTAGCCGCGCGCGAGCTTGACCGCCGTGTCGATGGCGTCCGCGCCGCCCGAGCCGAGGAAGACCTTGCTGTCGGGGCCGGTCGGGGCCAGCGCGGCGAGCCGGTCGGCGAGCTCGAGGGCCGGGCGGTTCGCGATGTCGGCGAAGCACGAGTAGGCCTCGAGGCGGCTCATCTGCCGCATCGCCGCGTCGACGATCTCCTGCCGACCGTGCCCCACGTTGGCGTACCAGAGGCTGGCGCAGCCGTCGAGGTAGGCGCGGCCGGCCTCGTCGTAGACCCAGGCGCCGTCGGCGCGGTCGACGACGAACTCGTGCTCGCGGACGGCGGCCATGTCGGAGAACGGGTGCCACAGGGATCCCATGGGAGCGATTCTCGCGCTGCGGGCAAGCCCCCGACGACGTCGTCCTACGGTGACCCCCGTGGACGTCCGGCCGGTGACCGTCGAGGAGGCGGTGACGCTCGCGTTCGAGCCGGAGGCGTTCGTCGAGCGGTTCGGGCTCGCCCTCGTCGAGGGGTGGGACGAACCGGGTACGCTGGAACCGACGGTCGAGGCGCTCGAGGGCGGGGTCGACCCGCGGTGGCTGACGCACCTGCTCGTCGAGTGCGACGAGGTCGTCGGGATGGGCGGGTTCACCGGACCACCGCAGGACGGCGAGGTGGAGGTCGGCTACCACGTCGCCCCGGCGCGGCGGGGCCGCGGGCTGGCGACGGCCGCCGTCGACACCTGGGTGTCCCACGCCCGCCGGGCGGGACTCGTCCGGGTGGTCGCGCGGACGGCGCCCGGGCCGAACGCCTCCACGACGGTGCTCGCGCGGTGCGGGTTCGTCCGGGACACGGCGCGCGAGGACGAGGCCGCGACCTGGTGGTGGGTGCGACCCCTGTCCTGAGACGTGAGACGCACGCCCCAGCGACGGGTCGGGTCGCGGGGTGTGGCGGTGCACCCGATCGGCTAATCCGGTCGGCGATGCTCGACACCCCGCGTCCACCGGATGCGGCCGATGGAGGACAGTGGAGGATGTGACGGTGACGACGGGCGAGGTGATCGGCCGGGTCCGACGGATCGCGTCCGCCCGCACCACGCGCGTCCTCGTAGGGCTCCTCGTGGTCGCCGGACTCGTCACCGGGGGCGTCCTCATCCGGCCCACCATCGAGGCGGCCGGCGCGGCCCTCGGCGACGCCGACGTCATGTGGGTGTCGCTGGCCGTCGTCTGCGAGGCCGGCTCGATCCTGGCGTTCTCCCTGCTGCACCATCGGCTGCTGCGGGCGGCCGCGGTCCGCGTGCGGTTCCGCGCCGTCGTCATGGTCACCCTGGCCGCGAACGCGCTGCACCTGACGGTGCCGGGCGGTGCCGCCCTCTCGACCGCCTACACGTTCCGCAAGCGCCGCGCCTGGGGCGCGTCCGGCCCGGTCACGACGTGGACGATGGTCGCCGGTGGCGTCGCCGCGAGCCTGGCGCTGGCCGGGATCGCGGTCGGGTCGGCGCTGGTGGTCAACGGCCGGGCCACCACGCTCGGGCCACAGCTGCTCCAGCTCGCCGGGGTGGTCGCGCTCGGCGGGGTCATCGTCGTCGTCAGCCGCCGCCCCGGGTTCATCACCACGGCCGCCTCGGCGGGCCTGCGACTGGTCAACCGCGTGCGCCGGCGGCCGCGCGAGACCGGGGTGGCGGAGCTCGTCACCCAGATCGAGAACCTGGCGCTCATCGAGCTCGACGGTCGCGGCCGCGTGGTCGTCGGGCTCTCCGCGCTGTCGAACTGGCTGCTCGACATCGCCTGCCTCGCGGCCTGCTGTGTCGCCGTCGGTGCGAACGGGATGACCATCTCGCTGGTCCTCGTCGCCTACGCCGCGGCCACCGCAGCCTCGAGCCTCGCGTTCCTGCCCGGCGGTCTCGGCCTCGTCGACGGTGCGCTGCTCGCGGCCCTCGTCGCGGGCGGCGTCCCCTCGCACCCCGCCCTCGCCGCGGTCCTGCTCTACCGGCTCGTCAGCTTCGTCGGCGTCGCGGCCGCGGGCTGGGGCGCCTGGCTGTGGGTGCAGACCCGTGGCAGCGTCGACGAGCGGCCCCTCGACGACCAGGTCGGTGACGACGGCGAGGTGCACACGCTGCCGTTCCCGTCCTCGCGGACCCGCGGCGACGTGGTGGGGCCCCGCTAGTTCGACGCCTGCCCGGAGGGCTCGCTCGCGGGCGTCGTCGCGACCTTCCTCGAGGTCGTCGTGGTGGTCGTGGTGGTCGTCGTCGTGGGGTGGTGCCCGCTCGACGACCCGCCCCAGCTGCCGCCGGACGACGACGATCCCCCCGACCCCGAGCCGCCCGTGTTGCCCCCGGTGCCGGCGTCCACGACGCCGGCGGGCGCGGGGTTCCCGACGGCGGCCTCGGTCGGCGACGGCGTGACGGGCGGCGGGACGGACGTGCTGCTGGGTGGGGCCACGGTGGCCGACACCGTCGCGCTGCGGGCGTAGACCACCCCGCCCGTGGTGAGGGCCGCGACGAGGGCCACCGCGGCGGCCACCATCACCACCAGGCGCGTGCGCGACCGGACCGGCGTGGGTGGCAACTCGGCTCCGTACCCCGGATAGGCGCCGCCGGACGAGACCGGCGGACGGGCCGGGACGCCACCGACGTGGTGGCGTACCGTCCGGGTCTCGTCCTCCGTCGGGGCAGCCGGACCGGCACCCGCAGCGCCGTACTGCGCGGCGAACCGGCCCGACGGGTCGACCGGCAGGCGCCCCGACCGCGGTCCGGGGACGAAGCCGCCGGAGGGCGGTCCGATCACCGGACCACGGCCCGAGGGCGGCCCGAGGGCGGGGAGGCGGCCCGAGGGCGGACCGACGGCGGGCAGCGGGCCCGACGGCGGACCGGTCCGGACGACCCCGGGCGGCGTAGCCGGCGCCGCGGGCAGGGCCTGGCCGCGCAGGTCGAGCAGCCCCGAGTCGGTGTCCCCGCGGGCGGCGGCTCCGGCCGCGACGCCGGCCGCGGCGGCCGCAGCGGCCGCGCCGCGGGCGAGGGTGGAGGTCGCGGCGGCGGCGTCGGCCGCATTGGCGAGCGGCTCGACGGCCGCGCGTGACGTCGCGGCCCGGCGGACCGGCTCCGGGCGCGGCGCGATCGTCAGGACGGCACCGACCGCGATCGCGGTCTTCGGGTCGGTGTCGACCGCGACGGGGCGCCCGAGGTCCTCGGACACCATCTGGGCCACCAGCGGGATCCGCGAGGACCCGCCCACGAGCAGCACGGCCTGCAGGTCCTCGGGGGTGAGCGAGGCGGACTCGACGGTGCGGCGCAGCGCGGCGACGGTGTGGTCGAGCGAGGACCGGATCATCGCCTCGAACTCGTGGCGGGTGAGCCGCACGGTGGTGCGCAGCGACGGCAGCATCACCGGGATCGAGACCGCCGTGTCCGCGGAGAGCGCCTCCTTCGCCTCGACGCACTCCCGACGCAGCCGGGTCACCGCGGACACGACGTCCGGGTCCTCGGGGTCGATGTCGTCGAACGCGGCCCCGAGGCCGGTGAGGACGTGGGAGAACACCCGGTCGTCGAAGTCGACGCCCCCGAGCTGCTCGATGCCCTCGGGACGGCCCGGGAGCTCGAAGCCGGCGGCGGTCCGGCGCACCACCGCGGAGTCGAACGTGCCGCCGCCGAGGTCGTAGACCGCCACCGTCCCGCCGACCTCGACCCGCTCCTTCGCCGCGTACGCGACCGCCGCCGCCTGCGGCTCGGGCAGGAAGGTGATCGAGGTCAGCCCCGCGTCGCGCAGCGCGCCCGCGAGCAGCTCCCGCTTGTGGTCCCCCCAGCTCGCCGGGTGCGTGATCGCGACGAGGTCGGCGGGACCGCCCTCCCGTGCCGCGACCTTGTCGACGACCCAGCGGGCCATCCGCGCGGCCAGGTCCTGGGCGGTGTGCACCGCGTCCCCGACGACCAGCGGCACGTCGTCGCCGACGCGGCGCTTGAACTGACGCACCACGCGATCGGGCTCGGCGTGGGCCCGGCGTTCGGCGGCCTCACCGACCAGGAACGGCTCCGAGCCGTCCTGCTCCGGGGCGCCGAGGTACAGGACGGAAGCGACCGAGGCGGACTGGCTGCCCAACGCCACGATCTCGGGCTCGCTCCAGTCGCGGCCGTGGGCACGGCTGAGCGCGGCCGCGGTGTAGGTGGTGCCCAGGTCGATGCCGAGCCTGTAGCGCGCGGTGTTCACGACGGCCGTCCTCTCTCGTGCGCCTGGATGCAGCGCGCCGAGTATCGCGGGCGCAGCGGGCACGGAGTGGCACACGACGAGGGTCTAGGGCCGATCCCCGCATCCATTCGGGTGACGATCCCCCTGTCACCCAACACCGGCGGTCACCAGACTCCGGAGTCGGTCCCCCTCGAGCGACGGAATCGCCCCGATGGCCCCCGGGCCGTCGCTTCCTAACGTTCTCCCCATCGCCGCACCGGCCGGACCGGGACGGCACGAACGACCCGCACCGCACGCCTCGACGACATCACCAGGAGTGATTCCGATGACCTCTCCGACCGCCAACCCCGCCGGCGTCGACCTCTCCAGCGCCTGGGACCGGCTCGTCCAGTACCTGATGGGCCTCTCGCCGGAGGCGCAGGCCGACGCCCTGGCGCACCCCGGCGACACCCTCGACGCCGCCGGCCTCGGTGACGTCGACGCCCCCACGCTGAACCACGCCATCGTCAACTCGGGGAGCTTCAACCGCGAGTACAACATCGGCAACCAGAGCAACTCCGGCGAGTCCGGGCACGGCGCGGTCGCCTCGCCCCCGCCCCCGCCGGACTGCTCGACCCACCCCGGCGAGTCGCACCACGCCGCCGCCGAGCGGGTCATGAACTACTACATCAACAACACCTACAGCGAGGTCATCGACCAGTCCACCAACATCGGCGGCAGCAACTTCGGGACCATCGCGAACACCAACGTCCACGGCGACGGCAACCAGACCGTCGGGGGCGTCGGCAACACGGTCGGCGACCTGACCCACGGCGACGGCAACATCCACGGCGACGGCAACGTGGTGGGCGACCACAACGCGACCGGCGGCGGGACCGTGCTCGACCACAGCGCCGTCGGCGAGGGCAACACGGTCCTCGACCACAGCGACGGCAACGCGACCGGCGCCGGCTCGGTGGCCCTCGGCGGCGGCACGGTCGGCGGCAACCTCAACACCGGGGCCGGCGCGCAGGTCGGCGACGGCTCGGCCTTCGGTACCGGTTCGGCCGCCGGTGGCGGCCACGTGACCAACACCGGGGTGCAGGGCAACGGCAACACCACCGGCTTCGGTGCGGGCTCGGTGAACAGCGGCACGCAGGACGCCTCCCACGGCGGCGCGATCAGCACCGGCTCGGGCTCCGCGTCGTCGGGTGACTTCGAGAATCACTCGACCCACGACTCGCACGACGACAACTCGACGCACGACACCCACGACCACCAGACCAACGACTCGAACAACGACAGCTCGACCCACGACCACCAGACCAACAACTCGGACAACTCGGACGACCACTCCGCCCACACCGACACCCACGTCGACACGGGCATCCACCTCTGAGTCGGTCGGCGGACCCCGGAGCTCCTCCGGGGTCCGCCCCGTCCTGCCTGCACGTCCCCGCCCGACGCTCCGAGGAGGTGACCGCCGATGACCGACGTCGCTCCGGGTGCCAGCCTGCTGGACTGGGTCACCGGCCTCGTCTCCGATCCGGCCACCCGGGCCCGCTTCGCCGCGGACCCCCACCGCGTGCTCGGGGAGGCCGGGCTGGCCGACCTCGACCCGGCCGACCTCCACCATGCGATCCCGCTGGTGACCGACACCGTCGCCGCCCGGCTCGACGCCGTCGCCGACGGCTCGACCCCGATCCCCGGTCCGCTCGCCGGGGAGTCCGGACTCGAGGCGACGGTGCGCCAGCTCGGCGCCATCTCCGACCGCATCGTCCCGCTGTCCGAGGCGGACCCGGGGGTGCGCCACGACGCGGTGCACGATCTCGATCACCCCGGCGCCCACGCCGGGCACGCGGTGCCGCACGACGTCCCCGACTGGTTCGACGACGCGCCGCACGACGGCACGGGCGACCTCCGGGACTCCCACGACCTCGACGACCGGGCGCCCCACGCCTGGTCGGCCGGCTCCCACCACGCGCTCGTCGCGCCCGACCACGCACGGCCGGCCCCGGCCTTCGCGACCGGTCACGCCGGGCACCTCGGGGTGGTCGGGCCCGACCACCCCGACTCCGGCCCCGCCCCTGCCCATGACGACCCCTGGCACGTCGACCGGCCCGAGGACACCGCGCACGAGCCCCCGGACGAGGGCGACCACCACCTCGACGAGGACGCGCCGCACCACGACCACGGCGATCACGCCGGGCACGTCGACGACACCGACCACGCACACCACCCCGACCACCCCGACCCGGGCGCCGCGCTCGGCGCGAGCTGACCGGACCGGACGCCGCAGGAGGCGAGTCCCGTGACCATCCCCGTCGAACCGACCGACACGTTGCCCGACCCGGGCACCGACGCCGGCTGGGTGGCCCTCGAACGCGAGGCCCACGCCCACGGCTACGTGAACGCCCAGGCCTACGTGGCCGCCTACGAGCAGGGCGGGATGAACGTCGGGATCGCCGGCTACCAGCCCGGGAACGCCCATACCGGGTTCGGCCAGATCCAGGCCTATGAGCGGGCCGCCGGACAGTCGGGCGAGACCCTGCACGACTTCGCCGCGCAGCACACCCCGGAGGCGCTGGCGGCCGACCGCGGCGAACTCCCCGACCAGGACCCGGGCGGGCCGGGCTTCGACCGGCACGCGCTGCGCGACGAGGCCCACCTGCACGGCTACCGGTCGGTGGGCGACTACGTCCGGGCCTTCCAGCACGGCGACCTCGACACGTCGGGCGTCGTCGCGGGCACCCCCAACGGCTTCCGCCAGGTCGAGGCGCTCGCCCGGGCCGCCGACGGCCACGGGGAGGACCCGGACCGCTACTTCCACGAGCACCGGCAGGATCACGACGGACACCACCCCGATCCCTCGGGCGGCGGCGTCACCGACGGCAACCCGCCGCTGCACGACGAGGACTGGTGGAAGCAGCCCCAGTCGCAGGCCCAGGGCGACCCCGACCCCGGTCAGATCGACCACACCGCGGGTTATCCCGGTGCCTACGTCGGCCCCGTGACCGTGGGCCCCGACGGGACCCGCACCCTCCCGGACGGCAGCCACCTCGGGGGGGAGGGCGCCGACACCCTGCGCATCTACCCGAACGGGAACGTCCAGGACCCCAGCGGCCGCTACCTGGGCGACTACCACGGCGAGTGGCGACCGGGATCGGAGATCGATCCGTCGTCGAACCGGCCCGGCCTCGGAGCCACGGTCGGCCCGGATCACGGCATGGACGGCACCGACGCCGGCGCGGCGTCCGCCGGCGGACCGCCCGCGCAGCAGGCGTCCGGCGGCGACGGTCGGCTGGTGCACGAGACCGTCCACTTCGGTGGCGGTGACACGCCGCAGGCCACCGGGTCCGACCCGGGGTTCGGCGGCGGCGCCCACACGCACCCCGGGCAGGCCCACGGGCAGGCCGCCCCCGAGGACGCCGTGCGTCACGGTGACCCGGGCGGCGGGGCCGACGACACCGACCACGACCTCCACCACGACGTGCACCTCGAGCCGCCCCACGGGTCGCCGGAGTCGGGCCACGAGTCGGACTCCCACGGCTCCGCGGGACACCACGACGACGGCGGGCACGAGAACAGCCACGACGCCGGCCTGGACCACCACGTCGGATGACCCGTGACACCTGACCCGGGAAGGGGCCCGAGGTGACCTCACAGCCGGCACTGGACCTGCTCGACCTCGCGATGCAGGCCACCGCGGCCTACGGCAGGCCGGACCTCACGGCGCGCCTGACGGCGACCCGTGCCCGGGTCGCCGACCCGGACGTCCGGGTGCTCGTCGTCGGGGAGTTCAAGCAGGGCAAGAGCGCCCTGGTGAACGCCCTGGTGGCGGCCGACATCTGCCCGGTGGACGACGACATCTCGACCTCCGTGACGACGGTGGTGAAGTACACCGAGGGAGCGCCCTCCGTGACGGTGGTGCGGGAGCGCTCGGCGGCCGGCGACGGCGAGACCCGCGAGGAACGCACCGACGTGCCGCTCGAGGAGCTGCGCCGCTACGTCTCCGAGGCCGGCAACCCCGGCAACCGGGAGAACGTGAGCTACGTCGAGGTCACGGTGTCCCGGCGGGTGCTCGCGAGCGGTCTCGTCGTCGTCGACACGCCGGGCGTCGGCGGCCTCGGATCGGCCCACGGGCAGATGACGATGGGGGCGTTGCCGACCGCGGACGCCGTCCTGCTCGTCTCGGACGCCGCGCAGGAGTACACCCAGCCCGAGATCCGGTTCCTGACCCAGGCGATGGCCCTCTGTCCCAACGTGGCCTGCGTCCTCACCAAGACCGACCTGTACCCGGAGTGGCGGCGGATCGCCGAGCTCGACCGCGGACACCTGATGCGGGCGGGGGTGGCGGCCGAGCTGCTGCCGACGTCGTCGGTGCTGCGCCGCGCGGCCACGACGTCCAACGACCCGGCCCTCAACGAGGAGTCCGGCTTCAAGTCCCTCGTGACCTTCCTGCGCGACCGGGTGTCGGCGCAGGCCGAGGTGCTCGACCGCCGCTCCGCGGCACAGGACGTGATCTCCGCCGTCGAGCAGATGGCGCAGAAGATGCGGACCGAGCTCGAGGCCCAGAAGGACCCGGGCAACGCCGAGGAGCTGATCGCCGCGCTGGAGCGCGCGCAGGGGAGGGCGGAGGAGCTCAAGAAGCGGTCGGCGCGCTGGCAGACGACGCTGAACGACGGCTACGGCGACCTGCAGTCCGACATCGACTACGACCTGCGCGACCGGATGCGCACACTGCAGAAGGAGGCCGAGGAACGGCTCGACGCGGAGGACCCGGCCGACATCTGGGACCAGTTCGCCGAGTGGGTCCACACCCAGGTCGCGGCGGCCGCGTCGACCAACTTCGTCTGGGCCAGCCAGCGCGCGCGGCATCTCGCCGGACAGGTCGCGGAGCACTTCACGGCGGGCGGGCAGGCCGTCCTGCCCGACATCGGCCGGATCGGGCCGTCCGGGCTCGGTGGCCACGTCAACCCGATGATCCGTCCGGACATGGAGCGCTACCGGCTCGGCGCGAAGCTCTTCACCGGCATGCGGGGCGGCTACAGCGGCATGCTGATGATCGGGATGATGACGAGCCTCGCCGGCATGTCGTTGATCAACCCGATCTCCGGGGCCGGGCTGCTGCTCTTCGGCGGCAAGCAGATCAAGGACGAGAAGAACCGGCTGAAGGCCAAGCGGCGCAGCGACGCCAAGATGGCCGTGCGCAAGCACATCGACGACGTGACGTTCCAGGTCGGGAAGGACTCCCGGGACATGCTGCGCATGGTCCAGCGCACGTTGCGCGACCACTTCCAGGACCTCGCCCAGGAGCTGACGACCTCCATGTCCGAGTCGGTCGCCTCGGCCCAGGCCGCGGTGCGGACGGCCACGACCGACCGCGAGCAACGCGTGCGCGACCTCGAGGCCGAGCTCGGTCGGCTCGCGGCCGTCGCCGAGCAGGCGCAGGCCCTCGTCGCGAACGACCCCCGGCGCTGAGCACCCCGACGACGAGGCAGGAGCCGATGACGACGACCGACACCTCCCGTCGCCCCGGGCTCGGCGCCCGCGCGCGCTCGTTGCTGCGCGCGACCCTCGACGAGTACTCCGACAGTCCGCAGGCGGCCGCCTGGCTGCGCCACCACCTCGAGCGGTTCGACGAGCCGCTGCGCCTCGCGATCGCCGGGAAGGTCAAGGCCGGCAAGTCCACCCTGCTCAACGCGCTCGTCGGCGAGGAGATCGCGGCGACCGACGCGGGGGAGTGCACGCGGGTCGTCACCTGGTACGCGGACGGTCCGACTCCCCGGATCGTGCTCCACCCGCGCGTCGGGGAGCCGCGCCAGCTCCGGACCCGGCGCGGTGAGCACGGCGGGCTGGTCGTCGACCTCGACGGGGCCGACCCCGAGACGGTCGACCGGCTGGTCGTCGACTGGCCCTCGTCGGGGCTCCGGACCACGTCGCTCATCGACACCCCCGGGATCGCCTCCCTCACCGCCGACGCGGCGAGCCGGGCCGGCGCCTTCCTCACCCCCGACGAGGCCCCGAGCCAGGCGGACGCCGTGCTCTACCTGATGCGCCACCTGCACTCGGCGGACGCCCGGTTCCTCGAGTCGTTCCACGACCGCCACGTCGCTCGCGCGACCCCGGTCTCGACGGTGGCAGTCCTCTCCCGCGCCGACGAGATCGGTGTGGGGCGCCTCGACGCCGTCACCTCGGCGCAGCGGATCGCGGAGCGTTACCGCACCGACGAGAAGCTCTCCACGCTCTGCCAGACGGTCGTGGCGGTCGCGGGGCTCGTCGCGCTCACCGGCCGGACGCTGCGGCAGGACGAGTTCCTCGCGCTGCGCGCGCTGGCGGCGCTCGACGGCGCGACGACCGACGCGCTGCTGCTCTCGGCCGATCGCTTCGTGACCCCACCGGACTCCCTGCGCGACCGCCTCCCCACCGACGTCGACGCAGCACGGCGGGCCGGCCTGCTCGCCCGCTTCGGGGTGTTCGGGGTGCGGCTCTCCCTCGCCCTCATCCGGTCGGAGGACGCGGACGCGAACCGCCTCGCGACCGAACTCGTGCGTCGCAGCGGGCTCGACGACCTGCGGGAGGTCCTCGACTCGCAGTTCTCCGAGCGGCGCGATCTGCTCAAGGCGCGGTCGGCCCTGCTGGCCGTCGAGCTGGTCCTCGCGCGGGAGCCGCGGCCCGCCGTGCGGGCGCTCGCCGTCGAGGTGGAGCGGGTGTTCGCGAGCGCCCACGAGTTCGCCGAGCTGCGCCTGCTCGCCGCGCTGCGGGCCCGGTCGGTCCGGCTGCCCACGGAGGCCCGCGACGAGGCCGAGCGGCTGGTGGGCGGCTCGGGCTCGCGCGCGGCGGTGCGTCTCGGGCTCGACCCGGACGCCGACGACGCGGCCTGCCGGGCGGCCGCCGTCGAGGCGCTCGGGCGGTGGCGGCGCCGGGGGTCGTCACCGCTCTCCGATCGCGCGACCGTCGATGCCTGCTCCGTGGTCATCCGGAGCTGCGAGGGCATGCTCGCGTCCCTCACCCGGTCGTGATCCTCGAACGAGTGGTGCTGTTGGACGCAGGGTCAGTGCACCTTTCGGAGTATCAGGAGAGCCATACGGACGCGCCGTTGTCGGAGATGGACATCGTCCGGTCGGGCTCCTCCTGACGACCGGACGCCCCCCCGACAGACGGAGGCGTGTGTGGGCTCGGCAGGCAGCGGATTGGCGGATCCGGATTTCGTGCGGCTCGGTGAGGCCCTGCAGCAGCGGCACCGGGTGCAGGGCCGGGTGCGGCGTACGGCCGTCACCGTGGCGTGCGCGGTCCCGGCGGTGCGCGAGCGGATGCCGGCCCTGGCCGACCTGCCGCAGCTGACGGTGACCTGCTCCGACACGGCGGCCGGCGACCGGATGGTCGCGAAGTACGACGGCGCCCGCTCCGGCGTCCCGCGGCGCCTCGCGGTGTCGGTGCTGACGCTGCCCGACTCGCTCGAGGACTACCTGCGCGGCCGCTCGAAGCAGGCCCTGCGCACCAACAGCCGCCGGGCGCGGGAAGCGGGCGTGACCTGCCGTCGGATGGGCCGCGTCGAGGCCGAGGTCCGCATCACGGCGTTGCTGCGGGCCCGGGACGAGGAGGAGCTGCTCCCGGGCGTGCGGGCGGACCTGCTCGACGGCGTGGTGCAGGCCTGGGTGGCCCGCGACGCCGACGACGCGACCGAGGTCATCGCCCTCACCTCCGTCGACGGCGCCTTCGCGCGCCTCGACCTCATGCTCTCGGCGCCCGACCGCGAGGCCGGGCCCGCCCGCTACCTGCTCTCGTCCCACCTCGTCGGCGAGCTGATCCAGCGCGGCGTGCGCCACCTCGCCGTCGACACCGCGCTCTGGCTCGACGCCGGGCTGCGCCACTTCCAGCGCCTGCTCGGATTCGAGCCGACGACGCTGGAGTTCACCCGCGGCGGCGCCGGGGACGTCCCTCCCGACGACGGCCCGTTCCCCACCCCGCGGATCTCCTCCGGTCCGCTGCCGGTGCCGGCGGCGGTGGGCTCGGCCTCCTGATCCTCGCGTCCCGGGCCTGACGGGGGTCGGGCCCGGGACGCGTCCCCTCACGGCGCGAGCACGCGGACGTGGGTCGTGAGGTCTCCGGTGTCCTCGTCGAGCACGTGCAGCGCGAGTCCGGGCGGGGCCGCGCGGTCGGTGCTGTCGGGGTGCGGTTCGCAAGGCAGACGCAGCGTGGACACCACGCCCTGCGCGATCCGCACCGCGACGCCGTCGATGGTGGTCGCGAGCGGGGTGTGGGCGTGGCCGCAGAGCACGATCGAGGGGTAGGCGCGGCTCCGCAGGGGTCCGAGCAGCGGCTCGGCGTCGAGCAGCCGGATGGGGTCGAGCAGGCCGCTCCCGATCCGCATCGGCGGGTGGTGCAGCGCGACCACCAGCACCCCGGGCCGCCGTGCCGCCCGGTCGATCTCCGCCCGGCTCTCGGGTGCGAGGTCCCCGTGGTCGTGCCCCGGGACGTGGGTGTCCGCGAGGACGACGGTGACCTTCCCGACGGTGACCGTCGAGGTGATCGGCCCCTCGGTCCGCGGCAGGCCGAGCATCGCCCGCATCGTCGGCCGCCGGTCATGGTTGCCCGGCACCAGGTGGGCGTCCAGCCCGTCGAGCAGTTCGGCCGCCCGGGCGTACTCCTCGTCGGTGCCGTGGTCGGCGACGTCCCCCGTGACGAGGACGAGGTCCGGCCCCGGGTCGAGCGCGCGGACGTGGTCGACGACCCGTGCCGCTCGCTGGAGGGTATCCGGACGATCGACGTCCAGGTGCAGGTCCGACAGGTGCGCGACGAGCATGCCCGCACCCTGCTGTCTTCCCGCCGTTCCCGCTAGAAGGGCGGGTCGTCGTCGTGCCGGTCCGGGGGCTGGTGCTCCTTCAGTCGTCGGCGGCGGTCGAGGTCGTGCAGGGTGGCTCGTTGCGGCTCGGTGAGGTGGCCGTGGCGGTCGGTTCTGGGTCGCCAGGGGCGTGGGGTGCGGGGTTCGCCGCGGGTGTCGGTGATGCCGTGGTCCGTCGAGTCGTCCACTCGTCGAAGACCGCTACCCCGGGCCGCCCACCAGCTCCCGCAACTGGGCGAACAGCTCGCCCCGGCTCGACGAACCGAGCCGCTGCCGGATGCGCGCGACATGGTGCTCGACGGTCTTGGCCGAGATGTAGAGCTGCGCACCGATCTGCTTGTGGGTGAGCCCGGCCAGCACGAGCCGCGCGACCTCGGCCTCCCGCTCCGAGAGCGCGACCTTCCCGGTGTCGCCGAGCAGCCCCGACGTCGGGATCGCCTCCGCGCCGTCGGGCGCCGGCCGTCCCGTGTCCGCCATCGAGCGGGCGCAGGCGAGCAGCGTGGCCATCACCCGGCGGTCCGGGGTACGGATGGCCGCCTCCCCGGCGAGCCGCGCGCCGTCCCAGGTCCAGCCCAGCCGGTGCAGGCCGCGGGCCGCGTGTTCCACGACGACCGGGTCCACGTCCCCGGCCAGCGCGGCCAGCCACGCCCGGGCCGCGGCGTCCAGCGCGGTGGCCAGCGGGAAGCGGTCCGCGAGGGAGGAGAGGACCTCCAGGTGCCGCTCGGCGTCGGGCACGTCCTCGGCGGTGACGGCGGCTGCGAGGCCGTACCAACTGGTCGCCACGCGCCACAGCGGCGGATCGCCCAGGTCGCACAGGAGGGCGTCGGCCGCCTCCCACGCGGACCGGATCGCGGCCCGGTCCCGCAGCCGGGCCGCCCCGACGGCGAGCTCGCCGAGCGGGAGCAGGACGAAGAGGTCGACCGGGTGTCGGACGAGTGCCTCCCGGGCCCGGCCCCACGCGGCGCGCAGGGCCGTCGAGTCACCGGTCCGTCGGGCGGCCCCCACCTCGATCGCCGCCGCCGGCAGCTCGTCGCGGGGTTCGAGCGCGAGCCGCGACCCCCGGGCGGCCGCGACCTGCTCCGTCAGCCCGGGGAGGTCCCCGCGCACCATCGCGACCCAGGCGCGCAACAGGTGGTGGCGGGGCGCCAGCGCCGGACCGCCCGGACCGGTGTCGCACGCCCGCCGCAGCACCGAGTCGGCCACGTCGACCTCACCGGCGTGCAGGGCGACCAGGGCCGCCAGGGCCGAGGGCGAGTCGGGCAGGAGCACGCCGCCGCCGAGCGGCTCGACCAGCGACGCCGCCCGCGTCAGCTCGGACAGGGCCGTCGCGCCGGCACCGGGTTCCGGGCCCAGGGAGGTCAGGACGCCGCCCGCCGCGAGCGCGATCGCCGAGCGCACGGTGGTCGATCCGGGGCCGCTCCCGCTCGCGCGGTGGACCGACACCGCGACGTCGTGGTCGCCGGCCGCGACCAGCCCGGGGACGGCGAGGTCCTGCAGGGCGGGGACCTGCGCGAGCATCGTTGCCGCGGCGTGGCCCATGCCGCGGTGCGTCATCACGGTCGCGACGACGGTGACCGCGCGGGCCCGTTCGCCCGGGTCCTCCCGGGTGGTGACGGGGTCGGCGAGGCGCAGGGCGGTGTCCAGGTCGCCCGAGAGCGCGGCCGCCTCGGCCCGTCGGAGCACGACCGACTCCGGCGCCGCGCCGGCGGCCACGGCGTCCGCGTACAACGCGCCCGCGAGGTGCGGGGCGGACGCGATCGCCTCGTCCCCGGCGGCGGTGAAGACCCGGGGCAGCTCGCCGCCGCGCAGGCCGGAGCCGAGCAGCCGACGGGCCGGACCCAGCACGGACGCGCCCCGGGCGAGGGCCTGCTCGGCGATCCGTCGCTCCAGGTCGAGCCGCTCGTCCGCCGCCCCCAGTCGGATCACCGTGCGCCCCGCCAGCGGGGGGACCTGCTCGGCGGGGGCGCCGAGCTCGTCGCCGGGCCCGCTCCCCGTCGGGAGGAGGAGCCCGGCGGCGCGGGCACGCTCGAGCAGGTCCTCGAGGGACGTCCGGTCGACGTCGAGGACGTCCGCGAGCGCCGCCGGGACCCGCGGCGCGCCGACGGCGAGGGCCAGCAGCAGCCGCCGCGTCCCGACGTCGAGCCCGCCCACCTCGTGCCGGAGCAGGTCGAGCACGCCCGGGGGGACCTCCTGCGACCCGCGTTCGGCCGCCGCCGCGACCGCGCGGGGGCCGGCGTCGCGAATCTGGGTGACGAGACGGTCGACGACGGCCGGAGAACCACCCGAGAGACGTCGGAGCGTGCCCGCCAGGCCCGGCGGGCACCGGGACCCGAGCAGCGCCGACGCCCGGTCGGCGGTCCCCTCCGGCGTCAGGGGCTCGAGCGTCACCGGGGCACGGTCCCGGCCGAGCGCGAGCCACAACGTCGACAGCGCCCGCGGGCAGGGCCACGGGCGGGCGGTGACGACGAGCCGGACGTCGGGATCGTCGGCGACGTCGGTGAGTTCGGCGAGCGTGGCCTCGTCGAGGGTGTGCGCGTCGTCGACGAGCAGCAGCGCGTCCTCGTCGGACGGGAACGGCACGGTGTCGCCGGAGCGGATGCGCCGGGTGCTGATCCCGCGTCGTCGGGCCGAGCGGACGAGCGCCGAGATCAGGGCGCTCTTCCCCGCCCCGCCCGGCCCGACGACGGCGGCCGCGAGCGGCGCGCCGGGGTCGGCGCGGTGGGCCGCCAGCAGCGCCACCGCACCCGGCAGACCCGCGACCATCGGGTCGCGGGCCGCCTCGACCTCGTCGCCCCCCGCGGCTCGCAGCCGCCCCGCCATCGTCAGGTGGCCCGACGACGGGTGGCGCGACCCCGCCGCGCGCCACTGGGGAGGACCGGGACCATGCTCCGGATTGTTGACGACGGAAAGTGACGACGGAACCGATCGCCGCAGAGTGCAGTAGTCGGAGCCCGACTACTGCATTGCGGAGAGTGACGAGATCACCACGGTGTGAGCGCCGGACCGGCGAACCGGGCAGACTCGGGGACCACCACCGTCGTCGGGAAGGACCGCCCATGCGGATCGCGGTCGTCGCGACGTGTCTCGGGGACGCGATATTCCCGCAGGCCCCCATCGCGACCGTGCAGCTGCTCGAACGGCTCGGGCACGACGTCGTCTTCCCGGCCGACCAGACCTGCTGCGGGCAGATGCACGTGAACACCGGCTACCTGGACACGGCGCTGCCGGTGGTGCGCCACCACGTCGAGGTGTTCCGGAAGGCCCTCGACGACGGGGTGGACGCGATCGTCGCGCCGTCCGGCTCGTGCGTGGGGTGCGTGCGCCACCAGCACGCGATGGTCGCCCGCCGGGCCGGCGACGAGGGCCTCGCGGTGGCGGCCGAGGAGGGTGCCGCCCGCACCTACGAGCTCTCCGAGCTGCTCGTCGACGTGCTCGGCGTGACCGACGTCGGCGCCTACTACCCGCACCGCGTGACCTACCACCCGACGTGCCACTCGTTGCGGATGCTGCGGGTCGGCGACAAGCCGCTGCAGTTGCTGCGCGCGGTGCGCGGCCTGCAGCTCCAGGAGCTTCCCGACGCCGAGGTCTGCTGCGGCTTCGGCGGGACGTTCGCGGTGAAGAACGCGGAGACCTCGACGGCGATGCTCGCGGACAAGATGGCGAACGTGCTCTCGTCGAGGGCGGAGATCTGCACCGCGGGCGACTCGTCGTGCCTCATGCACATCGGCGGGGGGCTCTCGCGGCTGCGCTCGGGGGTCCGCACGGTGCACCTGGCGGAGATCCTCGCCAGCACCGACCGCGGCGACGCCACCGCGGACGTCGTGGTCGGCGGCGTCACGGGGAGCCGGTCGACGCAGCGGACGGGCGAGGCCGCCGGAGCGGCCCACGGACACGGGGTGGCGCGATGAGTACCGACCTGGGACGCGCAGCGCAGCGGAGCCGGACCGTCGAACTGGGCATGCCGACCGTCGCGGCGGACCCGCACGGGCACCTGCGCGGCATTGAGTCGTTCCCGGCGGCCGCGCACAAGGCTCTCGCCGACACCCAGCTGCGGCGCAACCTCGGCCACGCCACCCGCACGATCCGCGCGAAGCGGGCCGCCGTCGTCTCCGAGGTCGACGACTGGGAGGAGCTGCGCCGCGCCGGGGAGTCGATCAAGGCCGACACCATGGCGCGCCTGCCCGAGCTGCTGCTACAGCTCGAGGAGCAGGTCACCGCGCGCGGGGGCACCGTGCACTGGGCGCGCGACGCCGAGGAGGCCAACCGGATCGTCGTCGACCTCGTGCGGGGCACCGGCGCCGACGAGGTCGTCAAGGTCAAGTCCATGGCCACCCAGGAGACGGGGCTCAACGAGGCCCTGGAGGCGGCAGGGGTCGCGGCGTTCGAGACCGACCTCGCCGAGCTCATCGTGCAGCTCTCGCACGACCGGCCCTCGCACTTTCTCGTCCCCGCGATCCACCGCAACCGCGCGGAGATCCGTGAGATCTTCCTGCGCGAGATGCCGGACGTGGACCCCGCGCTCACCGACGAGCCGCGCCGGCTCGCGATGGCCGCGCGGGCGCACCTGCGTCGCAAGTTCCTGACGGCGAGGGTGGGCATCTCGGGCGTCAATTTCGCCGTCGCCGAGACCGGCACGCTGTCGGTGGTGGAGTCCGAGGGCAACGGGCGGATGTGTCTGACACTGCCGGACACGCTGATCACGGTGATGGGCGTGGAGAAGGTGGTGCCGACCTGGCGCGACCTCGAGGTGTTCCTGCAGCTGCTCCCGCGGTCCTCGACCGGCGAGCGGATGAACCCCTACACCTCGACCTGGACCGGCGTGACCCCCGGCGACGGCCCGCAGACCTTCCACCTCGTGCTGCTCGACAACGGCCGCTCGAACGTCCTCGCCTCGCCCGACGGCCGCCAGGCGCTGCACTGCATCCGCTGCTCGGCCTGCCTGAACGTCTGTCCGGTCTACGAGCGCACCGGTGGTCACGCGTACGGCTCGATCTACCCGGGGCCGATCGGTGCCGTGCTCTCCCCGCAGCTCACCGGCATCTCCGGTCCCGACGACGTCAACGCCTCGCTGCCCTACGCCTCCTCGCTCTGCGGGGCGTGCTTCGACGCCTGCCCGGTCCGCATCGACATCCCGCACCTGCTCGTCCAGCAGCGCGCCGCGGCGGTCGCGGCACACACGCGGCCCACGGGTCAGGACCTGACGATGCAGGCCGCCGCGATCGCGATGACGACGCCGGCCCGGTTCAAGCTCGCGGAGAAGGCCCTCGGGATCGGCCGGGTCCTGGCCGGCCGGAAGGGCCGGATCACCGGGCTGCCGTGGCCGATGTCGGGGTGGACGAACGCCCGCGACCTCCCGGCGCCGCCGGCCGAGACGTTCCGGCAGTGGTGGTCGCGCACCCACGGGGAGGACGCGTGAGCGCCCGCGACTCGGGAGACGCAGCGGAGCGGAGCTCGACCCGGGAGATCGTCCTCGCCCGGCTGCGCACCGCGCGGGATGCCGGCAACCCGGCCACACCCGTCGTCGTGACCCGGGAGTTCGCGACGACGGGTCGGCTCGCCCCGGGGAGCGCGGCGGTGCTCGAACGGCTCGACGAGACGCTCACCGACTACAGGGCGACGGTGTACCGGGTCGGGTCCGAGGCCGGGGTGGCCGATGCCGTCGCCGGCGTGCTGGCGCAGGCCGGCAGCATCGTCGTGCCACCGGGGCTGCCGGGGGAGTGGCTGACCGGCTACCGCGGCGACGTCCGGCGGGACGGCCCGCCGCTGTCGGTGGACGAGCTCGACGCGGTGGACGCCGTCGTCACCGGGGCGGCCGTCGCGATCGCGGACACCGGGACGTTCGTGCTGTCGTCCGCGGCCTCCGACCAGGGGCGACGCGCCATCACGCTCGTGCCCGACCACCACGTGTGCGTCATCCACGCGGCGGACGTCGTGTGCTCGGTGCCGGAGGCGATCGCGCGCCTCGACCCGTCGTCGCCGCTGACGTTCGTCTCCGGCCCCTCGGCGACGTCGGACATCGAGCTCGACCGGGTCGAGGGCGTGCACGGCCCGCGGCGGCTCGACGTCGTGCTGGTCGGTCCCTGACCGACGCGACGGAGCCGGACTCTCCCGGGACGCTCGGCGGTCGCCGTCAGACCCAGGAGAGCTGGAGCAGCGAGACGAGTCGATCGCGGTCGACGACGCCGTAGACGAGTTGGGCCCGTTCGCGCTCGCCGAACCCGACCACACGTAGACCGTTCGCGTTGCTGGGGACCAAGGGCGACCCGACGGACCAGGGTGCGAGCTCAAGGGCAGCACGCAGCTCCGCCATCCGAGGAAGGAGTTCCGCTGGCAGCGCGGCGACTGCCTCTCGTACGGCATCGTCGGCGACGACGTACACCTACAGGCCGGCTTTGTTCAGGGTCGTCTGCCAGGGCTCGTCCTCAGGCGAGGGCTCGCCTGTGGCCAGCTCGGCCGCAGCTCGCATAGTGCGGCGGAACGCGGCGGGGTCGGTCTCCAGGATGGCGATCCGACGGAAGTCCTCGACGACCGCGTTGACCGGCTCGAGCTCGAAGGTGCTCCGAGCGGTGTCGATCGCAGCGCGGTAGGCGTCGTCGAAGCGCTGTGCGAGCTCGGGGGAGAGCCACTCGCGAACCGTGCGCGGTGAAGCTCCCTGCAGGAGAGGGTGCGGCTCTGGCACCGGGCTCGCGACAGCGCTCATGTGAGCACCGTAGCGGCAGCCGCCCGGCGAGCCGGCCCTTCGCGCATCATCCGAGGGGCAAGGCGCGACGATGTGCCCGCGAAGTGGCTAGGGCACGCGTCGTTGGTGGTGACGCTGACGGCGCGCACCCAGAATCGAGGACTACGAGGAGTCGACGCGCGGCATCGGCGCCCCACTCCCTCCGTAGCAAGCGCTCAGCTAGCGCGTGGCAATGCTGCTAATCGGTCCGATCACGACAATGTCATTCCGCCTCTCGCGGCTCGATAGAATCGTCGGCGGAGAGCCACGAGGGGTTGGAACGGAGAAACAGGAAATGTCGATGATCCCGCAGGTGACGCTGAATGGTGCGCCGGTTCCGGTCGAACGCACGGCCGCGTTCACGCCGCACAAGCAGCACTACAAGACGGTGAAGAACGAGCAGGGCGAGGACGCGCCCATGCTCGACCTCGACCCGGTCGTGGCGCGGACGGACACCCCGGCCGCGATCGAGGCACGGACCGTCCTGGCCCGGAGGTCCCGCGCCCGGCTGTAGTCCTCGTCCGGCGCCGGGTGGCCAACCGCGCCGGACCTACTGACACCCCCGACTCCCCGTCACCTTCTTGCGGGGATCGGGGGTGTCGTGCGCCTCTAGGGCTGTTGGCCGGCGCTTCGGGTTGCGCGTCGGCTCTGCGCCTCTCGTACGCGCCCGGGACTCTCGTACACCTCGACGAGCACCTCATGCATCAGCGTGAGCACCATCTGCGCGTCCTCGTCCGTGACCGGCTCCGTGAAGTCGCCATGCGCCATGTCGTTTCCTAGGTGCCGGACCTCGTGCGCACCGTCGCGGATGTGCTCGCGGATCAGCCGCTGATTGAACATCTCGTTGATCTTCGGTGCGATGTTGTGGACCGTGATCCCCTTGTCCTTCGCCGTCGCCTCCACAACGGAGCGCGCTAGCTGCACGGAGGCCCGCCGGTAGCCAGCATTGAGGCACGCGCGGGCTTCCTTCGCGGCGTCCGCGATCTCTTCCGGCGTGTGGTTCAGCTCTAGATTGGCGCCGCTATGAGGAAGCCACATTAGTCCGGCAGTGTTGTCCTCGATCTCTAGGGCGATCTCGAAGGTGACTGACGCGCCGTAGCCGAGAAGGTCGCGTACATCCCTCATTGAGACTCTCGCGTACCCAAGCGAAGATGCCGTGCAGTGGTCGCACTTATAGAGGCCAAATAGCTGACCAACTTCATCCTCGTCGAACGGTCCGGCCTCGACCATCTTCACTGACATGTTCGAGTGCACGCCGCACCAACCGCAGACCGCGCTAGGCATGGCGAGGAGCGTACGCACGGGGTCCGACGGTCTATGACATCTCGCGGGCGCTCGCGCCCTGAGGGGGTGGGGGCTACTCGAACCTGGCCCGGCCCCTCCGGCAAGCGGCTCGGTGCGTCCCACTCGACGACGGTGCCCTCGACCGACCAGCTCCCGAGCGAGGGATGCTGGTTGTGTCCGACGAAGCGCGCGCCCGGGCCGGGGCCGTCGGAGAGCCACGTCAGCGCCTCGAGCTCGGTGCTGCGGGCCGGCATCCGCTCGAGCTCGCTGACGAGCGGCCACACCCGCTCGGGCGGTGCGGCGATCCAGGTGTCGGCCGTGACCTCGGGCTCGTCGGCGTAGCGCGCTCCGGTCCACTCCACGGCGCGGAGCCTAGAGGCGCTGGGTTGCAGCACGCTACCCAGTGGTGAAGTAGCGCCGCGGGTTGTCGACCATCATCGTCGTGATCTGCTCGGCGGTGACCCCGGCGTCGCGCAGGGCGGGCAGCACGTCGCGGCTGATGTGCTCGTAGTGCCAGTTCGGGGCCGACTCCCGCAGGGCCCGCTGCGCGTCCTCGCCCGCGTAGAAGTCGATGTAGCAGGACGCGTCGTGGGAGAGCGCGATGCGGTCGGCGTAACCCTCGGCGCACAGCGCGGCGACCGTGGCCACCCGCCGGCCGGTGGTGTTGTACCGGTCGAGCCCGAAGCGGTCGCAGCCCAGCGTGGCGCCGCGGTCGGCCAGCGAGCGCAGGTAGTCGAGGTCGTTCGAGTCGCCCGCGTGCCCGACGACGACCTTGGTGAGGTCGACGCCGTGCGCCGCGTAGAAGTCCAGGGCGAGCGTGCCGGTGCGGAGCTCGGCGTTGGTGTGCACGGTGATCGGGACGCCGGTCTCCCGGTGGGTGAGCGCGATCGCGCGGTGGATGCGCGCCTGGTCGGGCGTCAGCCCCGCCGCCTCGACGACGCCCTTGAGCAGGGCTGCCTTCACGTCGGTCCCGCCGATGCCCTCGCGGACGTCGCGCAGGAACATCGTCGTGAGGGGTTCCGGGCCGCCGAGCAACGTCCCGGGGCCGCGGTTCTGCAGGGACCGGGGGAGCTCGGCGAACGTGTAGAGCCCCGTCGCGACGACGATGTTGAGGTCGACCTCGGCGTTCACCCGCGCCACCCGCGGGACGTACCGGCCGAGCCCGACGACCGTCGGGTCGACGATGGTCTCGACGCCGAGCTCCCGCAGCCGGCGCAGCTTCGTGATCGCGTCCGCGACGCGGAGCTCCTCGTCCCAGTAGTCCGCCCCGTAGTTCGCCAGCAGGTCCGGGGTGAGGACGAAGACGTGCTCGTGCATGAGGGTCGTGCCGAGGTCCGCCGCGTCGACGGGGCCGCGCACCGTGTCCACCATGGCGGCCATCGTGACGCGCGCGGACCGGGGTCGCTCGGAGGTGCCGGCAGACTCGCTCGGCGGTGCCCGGCGGGCCGCTCAGCGGTGCCGGGCGGCGAGCGTGAGGAGCCGGCGGAGCCGCCCGGCGAGCGCGTCCTTCGACATCGGCGGCGCGGCACGGGCGGCGAGCTCGGGGAGCCCCAGGTGGGGGTGGGCCAGTCGCAGCCGGCCCGCCGCGGCGCGGGCGTCGGGGACCTCGACCCCGGCCCGCTCCAGCGTCGCGAACGCCTCCGCGACGGCGGCGGCCGCGCGCGACGCGGCGACCGTGGCCCGGGCGTCGTTGGCCGACCCGGGAGCGGCCGCGTCCGTCGCGTCGGCGAGGCCCGCGGCGGCGGCGGTGACGCGGCCGCCGCAGGTGGTGAGCAGGAGCGCTGCCTCGGCGGGGTCGGTCACGGTGAGCCGCGAACCGGAGCCCGGACGCCGGGCCCGGACGCCGAGCCGCAGCCCCAGCTCGGTGAGCACCCGTGCCGCCCCCGGGGCGGGACAGTCCAGCGTCACGGCGCCGTCGACCACCTCACCGCGTGCGAGCAGGGCGCCGCGCCAGGTCGCGATCGCGCCCGGGAGGGAGCCGCCGGTGAGCCAGTCGGGCGGCGCGGCGAGCGGCCGCCCGCGGTTGTCGACCACGCCGAGCCGGACGGCCAGGGAGTCGCCCGAGTCGGTGTCCGGCCCGACCTCCACCCGCCAGCGACCGCGGGCGGAGTCGCCCGCCACGGTGCCGTCGTCGGCGCCGAGCCGGGTCAGCAGCGACACCAGGCGGGAGGCAGCCTCCGGGGTGTCGAGGTCCGCCGCCAACGCCCCGTGCCGGTGCCGGACCCCGGCCCAGCGCACGATGGCGGCCGCCTCGGCCCCCGCGTCGCGGTCCCGGGCCGGCGGGGCCACCCCGGCGAGCGCCGTCACGACCGCGCGCGTGGCCGTCGAACGGGCGGGCGCAGGGGCGGAGAGGTCGTGTCGTCCGACCGTGCTCATCCGTCGCCTCCTCCGCCGTCGCGCCGCCGGGACTCACAGCAGCGTCACACACGAGAACGCGCGACGGCCGAGGGGGCTGCTGCTGACGCGACGCCGTCGAGGTCCACCCGATGGGGGCTCCGGAGCCGGGCGCAGCACCCGGCGGGGTGATCTCCGGCGTCCCGGGGCGACGACGCTGGGCCGACCGGGCGGTGCCGCGCCCGGGCTGCCGTCCCCCGTTCCGGGTGCCGTCGTCACGGCGAGCCCTCGGATCACTCGATCGATGGATCACCCTGCCGTGCCGGACGTCCGCCGGGGTCCCCGATCCACGTCGTCGACCCGCCTATACCTGGACCGTCCGTGACCGATCGACCCCGGGGAGACCGCCGCCCGTGACCGTCACGCCGATCTTCGACGACCTCGCCGCGAGCTGGGTGCCGACGCCGGAGCCGGCCGCCGCCGCGCCCGTGCGCGTGGCCGCCGACCCGCGTCGCCGGCCGTCGCCGCGACCGCGGTCCGCGGGGTCGACGTCGGTCGTCGGCACCGCCGCCTTCGGCCGCGGGTGCCTGGAGGCCGCGGTCGAGGAGCACGGCGCGGACGACGACGAGGTGACCCGCCTGCTCGAGGGCGCGCGGCGGGAGGCGGTCGCGCTCGGGCGGCGCTGGGTCGACAGCGTGCACCTGCTGCTCGCCGCGATCCGGGCGGGCGGCGACGTCGGCCGCGCCTTCGGCCTGCGCGGGGCGGGGCCGGCGGTGCTGCTGGCCGCGCTCGACGACGACCGGTCCGACGTCCCCGACGAGCTGGCCGGCGGCGACCCCGTGCGGCCCGCACTGAGTTCGGTCGCCCGCACGGTGCTGCACCGGGTCGCCCACCGGGCCGCCCGCGCCGACCGGGCGGTGACCGCGGCCGAGCTGGCCGTCGCGGTGGTCCGGACGGGCCGGGTCGCCGATCTGCTCGGCCGGCTGGGGGTCGACGTCGACGACCTCGTCGACGCGCTCGAGGTCAGTGCTCTCGAGAGCAGTGCGCGCGCCGACACGGCGCCGGCCGGCACGCGCGCCGACAGGGCGGGGTGGACCGCCGCGCCGGTCGCGCCGACCGTCGTGGACGGCCCCCGCCGGCGGGTGTCGCTCCCGGTCGGCGTCCTCGCGCCGTTGACCGTGATGCTGCCCGCGGCACCGGTCGAGGACGACCGGGCCGCGGACGTCCCGGCCTGACGGTTCAGGCGCGGTAGGCGAGCAGCCGGACGCCGAGGGCGGACTCGACGCGCCGGACCTCGGCGAGCTGGTCGTCGGACAGTTCGGCGTACGGGCTCTCGGGCTCGTAGGCCACGACCGGGGTCCCGAGGCTCTCCTCGAGACGACGGATGTCGGCCAGGGCGGTCTCGTCGAGCGCGGCGGGACGGAGTTCAGGGCTGGACATACGGTCCTCCTCGGATGCACCTGACGCTGCGATACCCCGGAACCGCACACGTGACGCGGATGACACCTCCGGGTCCGCCTAACGGCGTGTCGTGCGCGGCAGGGCGCGCACCAGCGGCAGCACGCGGGCCGGGACGCGCTCGGTCAGCGAGATCTCCGACTGCGTCCGTTCGACGCCGGGCGAGGCCAGCACGCCCTGGATCACCTGCTCGAGGTGCGCGTTGTCGCGGGCCACCACGCGGCACCACAGGTCGCCGTCGCCGGTGATCGAGTGCGCCTCGACGACCTCGGGGATCGACGCGAGGTGCTCGGCCACCGCGTTCAGACGTCCCTGCGCGATGTGCAGCGTGACGAACGCGAGGACGCCGTAGCCGAGCGCCGCGGGCGCCACGCGCGGGGCGAAGCCGGTGATCACGCCGGCCTCCTGCAGCCGCTCGAAGCGCGCCTGCACCGTGCCGCGGGCGACGCCGAGGGTGCGGGCGTGCTCCCGCAGGCCCACCCGGGGCCGTTCGAGCAGGGCGAGCAGCAGGGAGCGGTCGAGGTCGTCGAGGGTCATCCGGGCCTCCACTGGTCCAACGGCCCGCTCGTGGCCGTCGTCGATCACGGTCGACCGTACCAACGGCCCAGTTTCCGACGCATAGCTTGGACCACTGGCGAGTAGGTGGCTAACTTCATCGTCCATCCGAGCACGAACGCTCGGGCGGGACGACGTCGGTGATCCCGACGGCGGGCCCGCCCCGGTCCCATCGGAGGTCGCCACCATGACCCTCGACCTTCCGGCCCGCCCCGCACGCCGCGTGGCGCCCCCGGCCCCCGCCGCACGACCGTTCGCGCTGCGCGACCGCTACACCGAGACCGACGGCACGGTGGCGCTCACCGGGGTGCAGGCCCTCGTCCGGCTGCCGATCGACCAGCGCCGGGCGGATGCCGCCGCCGGGCTGCGCACCGGGGCCTACGTCTCGGGCTACGAGGGCTCGCCCCTCGCGGGCTACGACCTCGAACTCGCCCGGCAGCGCGACCTGCTCGACGCGCACCGCGTCGTCTTCGCGCCGGGTCTCAACGAGGAGATCGCCCTCACCGCCGTGCAGGGCGGCCAGCTCGCCCCCGCGACCGGGTCGCTGCGCGAGGACGTGGCCGACGGGATCACCGGCTACTGGTACGGCAAGGCCCCCGGCCTCGACCGGGCCACCGACGCGCTGCGCCACGCCAACCTCTCCGGCACCTCCCGGTACGGCGGGGCGCTCGCGATCGTGGGTGACGACCCGGCCGCGAAGTCGTCGAGCGTCCCGTGCGCCTCGGAGGCCGCGCTGGCCGACATGGCGCTGCCGGTGCTCTACCCCGCCGACGTGCAGGACGTCCTCGACCTCGGCCGGCACGCGGTGGAGCTCTCCCGCGTGTCCGGGCTGTGGGTCGGGCTCAAGATGGTCACGGCCGTCGCCGACGGCTCCGGCACCGCGGTCGTCGCGCCGGACCGGGTCGTCCCGGTGGTCCCCGACGTGACCTTCGACGGGCGGCCCTTCCGTCACGAGCCGCACGCGAAGCTGCTCGGCGCGCGCCTCGCCCCGCTCGAGCGGGACCTGCACGCGCGCCGGCTCGTCCTGGCCCGGCGCTACGCCGCCGCCAACGGCCTGAACCGCATCGTCGGCACCGGCCCGGCCCGGATCGGGATCGTCGCGGCCGGCAAGACGTGGCTCGACCTCCGCCAGGCGCTCACCACGCTCGGGCTCGACGACGCCGAGCTCGGGCGCCGCGGGATCCGCCTGCTGCGCGTCGGCATGCCCTGGCCGCTGGAGGGCGGGATCGTCGACCGCTTCGCCGACGGGCTCGACGAGATCGTCGTGGTCGAGGAGAAGCGGGCGTTCCTGGAGACCCAGATCCAGGTCCGGCTCTACGGCCGGACCGGGGCGCCGGCAGTGCACGGCAAGCGCGGCCCGGACGGACGTCCGCTGTTCGCCGAGCACGGGGACCTGGACCCGGACGCGGTGGCGCTCGGGCTGGCGTCCCGGCTGGCCGGCATCCCGGGTGTGGAGGCCTGGGAGCGACGACGGAGCCGGGGCCGGACCCGCATCGACCTCCCGCTCGCGGGAGCGACGCGGCACCCGTACTTCTGCTCCGGCTGCCCGCACAACACCTCGACGACGACGGCGCCGGAGGGCTCGCTCGTCGGTGCCGGCATCGGCTGCCACACGATGGTGATGCTGATGCCGGAGACCCAGGTCGGGCCGGTCACCGGTCTCACGCAGATGGGCGGGGAGGGCGCGCACTGGCTCGGCACGGAGCCGTTCGCCGACCCGGCGAAGGCCTCGCACTGGGTGCAGAACATGGGCGACGGCACCTTCCACCACTCCGGCAGCCTGATGGTCCGCGCGGCCGTCGCGGCGGGCGCGCACGTCACGTTCCGGCTGCTGCGCAACGGCGCCGCGGCGATGACCGGCGGGCAGGACGCCGTCGGGGAGCTGTCGATGCCGCAGCTGGTGCGGGTGCTGCTCGACGAGGGGGTCGCGCGGGTCATCGTCACGACGGAGGACGTGTCCCGCTACCGCCGGGTGAGGCTCGCGAAGGGCGTGCAGGTCTGGGACCGCTCGCGCATCGACGAGGCGCAGGAGCTGCTGGCGGCCACGCCCGGTGTCACGGTGCTGATCCACGACCAGGAGTGCGCGGCCCAGAAGCGGCGCAAGCGCAAGCGCGGGACGCTGGCCGACCCGACCACCCGCGTCGTCATCAACGAGCGGGTCTGCGAGGGCTGCGGCGACTGCGGGCAGACCTCGAACTGCCTCTCGGTCACCCCGGTCGACACCGAGTTCGGGCGCAAGACCCGCATCCACCAGGCGTCGTGCAACAAGGACTACTCCTGCCTCGACGGCGACTGCCCCGCCTTCACCGTCGTCGAGCCCGGCGGCGAGCGGCCGACGGCGGGCGTGGCGCCGCTGGCCGCGGACGTCCTGCCCGAGCCGCGACGGACGGTTCCCGACGATGCCGTGGTCCGGCTGGCGGGCATCGGCGGCACCGGGGTCACGACGATCGCGCAGGTCCTCGCCGCCGCCGCGCGGATCGCGGGCCGGCCGACGCGCGGGCTCGACCAGACCGGGCTCGCACAGAAGGGCGGCGCGGTCGTCTCCGACGTCAAGCTCGGCGAGGGCGAGCTGGCCGGGCGCGCGGCCGAGGGGGAGTGCGACCTGTACCTGGGCGCCGATCTGCTCGTGGCCGCCGACCCGACGCACCTGGCGGCCGCCTCGCCGTCGCGCACGGTCGGCGTGGTGTCGAGCGCGAAGATCCCGACCGGCGACCAGGTGGTCGACCCGAGCGTGACCTACCCGCCGGTGGACGCGGTGCTCGGCCGGATCCGGCGTGCGGTGCGGGCCGACGTCGGGGCGGTGCTCGACGCCCGGGCGCTGGCCGAGTCGCTGTTCGGCGACGACCAGTTCGCGCTGTCGGTCCTGCTCGGGGCCGCGTACCAACTCGGGGCGCTGCCGTTGCCGGGCGCCGCGGTGGAGGCGGCGTTCGAGCTGAACGGGGCCGCCGTCGAGCAGAACGTCCAGGCGTTCCGTCGCGGCCGGCAGTCGGTGGCCGACCCGGAGGCGTTCGCGGCGGTCGTGGCGGCGGTGGCCCGTCCGGCGGTGGACGGTGTGCCCGGGTTGACGACGGCGGGTGCCCGCGCGGCGGCGGAGATCGTCGCCGCCGTCGGCGCTCCGGCCGGCTCGGAGCTGGAGCGGCTGGTGGCGGTCCGCGTCCCGGAGCTGGTGGCCTACCAGGACGCCGCGTACGCCCGGTCCTACGCCGAGGTGGTCCGCGGGCTGGTCGACGGGCCGCTCGAGCTGGCGGAGGCGGTCGCCGTCGGGCTGCACAAGCTGATGGCCTACAAGGACGAGTACGAGGTCGCCCGGCTCTCGCTGGACCCGGCGTTCGGCGCCTCGGTCCGGGCGGAGTTCGGCGCCGACGCCCGCATCTCGTGGAAGCTGCACCCGCCGTCGCTGCGGGCGATGGGGCTGCGTCACAAGCTGACGCTCGGCCCGTGGTTCCGGCCGGCCTACTCCTCGCTGCGGGCGATGCGCCGGCTGCGGGGCACCGCGCTCGACCCGTTCGGGCGCGCCGAGGTCCGCCGGGTCGAGCGGGAGCTCGTGGCGGAGTACCGGACCCTCGTCCCCCGCCTCGCGGAGATGGCGGCGGGGGGCGAGGTGGACCGGGCCGTGGCGATCGCGTCGCTGCCCGACATGGTCCGCGGCTACGAGGACGTGAAGCTGGCGAACGTCGCCCGCTACCGGGAGGCGCTGGCCGCCTCCTGAGCGAAGCGGCACCACCACGCCCGCAGCGCGCGGCCCAGCGGCTCGATGTCGTCGTCCCAGGACGCCCCGGCCAGCATCGGGGCGTCCTGCCACGCCGCGCGGCCGCCGAAGAGGAACGGCAGCTCGATCGCGTGGCACGCGCCGAGCCCGGAGTCCGGGGCCGACCACGTGAACCGGTAGGTGCTCACGGTGGTGCCGGCCGCGGCCGCGCGGACCGCGAGTTCCCGGGCGGGTGCGGTGAAGACGCGGTGCGTGGCCACGCGGGAGCCGAGGTCGACCAGCGTCGGGGCCCGTCGCGCGAGGCGGCGGAGCCCGGGGGCGATCCGGACGAAGGTGTTCGCCTCGTCGGCGGTCGTCCCGATGATCATCGGGTGGCCGGAGTGGGCGGCCGCGACCCACGGGTCGGCCGCGGCCACCCCCACCAGCGGCTCGACCCCGGCGACCGGGGTGAAGGCGGGCGCGGAGTTGATCCCGCCGGGGCCCGCGTGCCGGATCATCGTCCGGCGCTGGGCGTCGAGGAGATCGTCGATCCCGACGGTCCGCGGGTCGGCCCCGTCGAGCGCGTCGCGGACGTACCCGGCGACTCGGGCCGCCGTGCGCGCCGTGCCGAGGCCGAGCCCGAGCTGGCCGCTCTGCAGGATCACCCGGTGGAACAGGTCGCGCAGCGACGGCGCGCTCATGAGGCACGCGATGGCGTGCGCGCCGGCCGACTCGCCGACGAGCGTGACCGCGCCCGGGTCGCCGCCGAACGCGCCGATGTGGTCGCGGACCCACCGGAGCGCGACCGTGAGGTCGGCGAGGCCGAGGTTGCCGGGCGACACCCCGGGCATGCGCAGCCAGCCGAGGACGCCGAGCCGGTAGCCGACGCTCACCGTGACGACGCGGCCCTCCCGCACGAGGCGGGTGGTGTCGTACCAGGCGAGGTCCACCCCGCCGATCACGTAGGCGCCCCCGTGGATCCACACCATCACCGGGAGCCGCTCGCCGGGGGCGAGGTCGTCGGGGGCGCGGACGGACAGGCGCAGGCAGTCCTCGTCCTGGCCGAGCTCGTCGGCGTTCGACGGGCCGGCGATGGCGTCCATGCGCGACGCGAGCTGCGGGCACTGCGGGCCCGGCGTGCGGGCCTCACGGGTCCCGGTCCACGCCGGCTCCGGCTCGGGCGCACCGAAGCGCTCCGCGCGGGCGAAGCGCAGCCCCAGGAACTCGACGACCCCGCCGTCGGGATGCGTCCCGCCCCGCACCGTTCCGGAGGGGGTCACGACGACGGGCGCGTCGGCCCCGGTCGTGACCGTCACCGCGGGGCGTCCGGCGTCGTCCCGCCCGGGGTGCCGTCGTGGGCGCCGGCGTGGGTGCCGTGCCCGTCGTGGGTGCTGTCGGCGGTGTCGTCCGCCCGGTCGGCGGTGGTCTCGTGCGCGGTGTGGTCCGCGGTGTCGTCCGCGGTGTCGTCGTCGGCCTCGATCACCCGGGTGTCGTCCTCCCGGGCGCGGGACTCCCGCGCCCACTCGTCCTCCCGGCGTCGCCGGTAGGCGGTCTCCTCGTCGTCGTAGCCCGTGCCGTCGTCCTGCTCGGACGGGGAGGGCTCGTAGTACTCCGTGTACTCGGCGTCGACGATGTCGTCGTGGCCGTGACCCTCGCGGCCGTGACCGTCGTGCGACGACCTCGACATGACGCGGGTGGCGTGCTGCGGGTCGTCCTCGTCGTCGGCGGGCCCGTCGGGGGCGTCGTCCGGTTCCGGCCCGAGGTCGTCGTCGAGGTCGTCGTCGAGGTCGTCGTCGAGGTACCCGCCGGGGTCGGAGCGCCAGCTCCGCTCGTCCTCCTCGAGCCGCTCGCGGGCGCGCTGACCCAGGTAGAGCCCGCCGCCCGCGAGGAAGCAGAGCACGCCGAACACCGCGATCCCGACGGAGCGCATGAGGACCGCGGTGATCAGGGCGACGACCCCGAAGGCCGCCCAGGCGACCCCGATGACGACCAGCTTGGGCGTCGGCCCTTCGCGGCGCGGGGCCCCGAACAGCCCGCCGTCGGTCGTCACGTGGTGAAGCCCTCCGCGGTCGCCCGCTCGACGGAGGCCTGGACCTCCTTCTCGGCCGCGGCGCGGCCCACCCACTCGTGGCCCTCGACCTTCTTGTCGGGCTCGAGTGCCTTGTAGACCTCGAAGAAGTGCTGGATCTCCATGCGGTGGTACTGGTCGAGGTGGTGGATGTCGCGCAGGTGCTCCAGGCGCGGGTCGTCCACCGGCACGCACAGGACCTTGTCGTCGCCGCCTGCCTCGTCGGTCATGCGGAACATGCCGATGGCGCGGCTGCGGACGAGGCAGCCCGGGAAGGTCGGCTCCTGGACGAGGACGAGCGCGTCGAGCGGGTCGCCGTCCTGGCCGAGGGTGTTCTCGATGAAGCCGTAGTCCGCCGGGTACTGCGTGGCGGTGAAGAGCGTCCGGTCGAGCCGGAGCTTGCCGGACTCGTGGTCCAGCTCGTACTTGTTGCGGCTGCCCCGAGGTACCTCGACGAAGACGTCGAAATCCACGACCTACCCCTCTCGGTCACCGAATGTGGGTGGTCAGTGTGGCGCGTGTGACCCCGCCGGGCCACCCCGGACGGATCAGGAGTGGTCCTCCCCGATCGACCGGCCGAACCGGTACCCCAGATCGGCCGCCGCCGGTCGACCGGCGGGGTCGAGGGCGGTCTGCCCGGGCCCGGCGAGGTAGTCGGCGTCGGGGCCGATGACGACGAGCTCGGCGCCGCCCGCGCGCAGCTCCGCGAGCTCGTCGTCGAGCGGTCGGCTCCCGCCTCCACCGGTCGCGGGGAACGGGACGAGCACGACGACGCGGTCGTGTCCGGCCGCCAGCGTGGCGTGGCACATCGAGGCCACCCCGCCGTCCATGAGGAGCCGGTCGCCGATCGGGACCACCGGCCACACCCCCGGGACGGCGCAGCTCGCGGCGACCGCGTCGTCGAGAGATGCTCCCGCGGCGGCGTCGAACACCACGAGCTCCCCGGAGTCCGCGTCGACCGCGGTGACCCGCAGGGGTGTCGCAGGCCAGTCGTGGACCGGGAGTCGCGCGGAGATCGAGGCGCGGCGGTCGTCCGACACCGAACAGTCGACGCCGAGCGCGAGCTCGCCCACGCCCCGTCGGGCCTCGACCGGGTCGGCGTCCGCGGTGGCGCTCATGCGCTCGAACAGCGCGTCGAGGTCGACCTCGCGCGGGATCTCGGTGGTCGAGGGCGCGTGCTGGGTGGCGAGGGCGTCGGCGAGGTCCCAGTCGGGGCCCGCATCTGCGGCCGCGGCGACGAGGGTGCCGACGACCGAGCCCGCCGAGGTGCCGACGACGAGGGCCGGGGCGTCGAGCGCGGCGGCCAGCCGGCCCCCGGCAGCACGCAGCCCGGCCAGGACGCCGATCTCCCAGGCGATACCGGTGACTCCACCGCCGCCGAGGACCAGGGCCGTCCGGCCGGGCTGCTGTGCCGCACTCATACGGGCGTGTCTATCAGGCCTGCTTGATCGCGGAGATGTCGAACTCCAGGCCGATCTTGTCGCTCACCAGCACGCCGCCGGTCTCCAGCGCGGCGTTGAAGGTGATGCCGTAGTCCTTGCGGTTGATCGTGGTCGAGCCCTCGAAGCCGGCGCGCTCGTTCCCGAACGGGTCCTTGGCCACACCGTTCTGCTCGAAGTCGATGGTGATCGAGTTGGTGACGTCGCGGATCGTCAGGTCGCCGGTGATGCGCCAGACGTCGTCGCCGACCTTCTCGACGGCCGTCGAGCGGAAGGTGATCTCCGGGTAGACCTCGACGTTGAGGAAGTCGCCGCTCTTGACGTGGCCGTCGCGCTGCTCCTGGCTGGAGTCGAAGCTCGCGGCGGAGATGACGATCTCGGTGGAGGACGCGGCGGGGTTCGCCTCGTCGATCACGGCGGTGCCGCGGAACTCCCCGAACGAACCCCGCACCTTCGTCACCATCGCGTGGCGGGCGGTGAAGCCGATCCGGCTGTGGGCCGGGTCGATCTGGTAGGAGCCGGCCAGGGTCAGCTGCGGGGCGGTGGTCTCGGTCATGGTGTTCTCCAGACGCTTGAAGCATCAACTGATAGGGCTGAGCCTAGCACGTACGCTTCAAGCTTCAAGTGTTGGGTGTGTGGCATGGGCCTCGCGGTCCACGCAGGGATCAGGCGGCGGCGGACTCGGAGGCCGCGACCTCGACCGGCCCGGCCCAGCGGGCCCGCAGTCGGGTCGCGAAGGCCGGAGCGCCGACGCCGAGCACGCGCACCACGAGGCGGTCGCCGGCGAGCCCGCTCGCGCTGGCGGCGAAGCGGGCGACGGCCTCGACCTCCCAGGCGCGTGCCCGGATCGGCACGATCACCCGGACCCGGGTGGTCGCGAGCAGGACGGCGAGCGCCTGCGCGGTGGCCGGCCAGTGGCGCTGCGCCGGTGCCCCCGCGCCCGCGGCGGGCACGAGCACGGCGGTGGCGCCGGCCCGCTCGGCCTCGCGGGCCTCGTCGAGCATGGCGTCGAGATCGCGGCTGCCGCCCGCGGGATCGACGAGGCCGTGGTGGACCGGGTCGAGGGCGACGACGGCGGGGGTGGGCACGCTGACGGTGGTCATGGCGGAGGAGGTCCTTCGAACGAGTGGTCGCGGAGCGGAGCTTCGGCGACGTCCGGACAGGGACGTCAGGCGCTCGGGCGACAGAACTCGTCGAAGGCGTCGAGGCGGCGGCTCGGCCAGAACCGCTCCAGATCCTCGGTGCCCACACGCAGTTCCTACACCGCCGACCGCCTCCGGTGCCACCCTTGGTGGAGTGATCCACCACGCCCCGCTCGACCGCATGTCCCCGCGCGACCTGCACGACGTGCTCGCCCTGCGCGTCGCGGTCTTCGTGGTGGAGCAGCAGTGCGCCTACCCCGAGATCGACGGACGGGACCCCGAGGCGGAGCACTGGTGGTCCCGCGGGCCCGACGGTGCGTTGACCGCCTGCCTGCGGGTCCTCGCCGAGCCCGACGGGACGACCCGCATCGGCCGGGTCGTCTCGGCTCCGGCCGCGCGGGGGACCGGGGCGGGGGCCGCGCTGTTCGGGGCCGCGCTCGCGACGCTGTCCGGACCGGTGGTGCTCGGGGCGCAGGTCCGCTCCCGGGGGTTCTACGAGCGGTTCGGCTTCGTCGTCGCCGGGCCGGGCTACGACGAGGACGGCATCCCGCACGTGCCGATGCTCAGGGACGTCTCAGCGGAGCCTCAGCCGTCGGGCGGATCGTCGGTGACGTGCTCGCCCTCCTGGTCGTCCTCCTCGTCGTCGGCGGACTGATCGCGCTCGCCGTCGGACGCCGCCCCGGCCGTGCGGGGCTCGCCGATCCGCGCGGTGCCGCCGACGCCGAGGCCGAGGCCCGCCGCTGGTACGACCGCCTCGGCGGGCAGGTCCTCGCGCTCTCCGGCACCGACGAGCCCTCGCGGCAGGCGCTCGCCGACGCCGCCGAGCGCTACACCGCGGCGGGCTCGCAGCTCGCGACGGCCGCGACGCCCGCGCAGTGGCGCCTCGTCACCGACACCGCCCTCGAGGGGCTGCATTTCGTCCGCGCGGCCCGGACGGCCCTGGGCATGGACCCGGGCCCCGACCTGCCGTCGAACACGGACCGCGCCCGCGCCGGCGAGCTCTCCGGCGACCGCACCGTCGACGTCGGCGGCCGCACCGTGACCGGCTCGCCCGACCCGTCCGCCCGCAACGCGCACTACTACCCCGGCGGGACGGTCGCCGGGCGACCGGTCGCCGCGGGCTGGTACTCCGAGCCGTGGTGGAAGCCGATGCTGCTCGGGGGCGTGGGTGCGGTCGGTGGTCTGCTGCTCGCCGACGCGCTCTTCTCGGGGTTCGGCGGAGGAGGCTTCGCCGGCGGCCTTCCCGACGGCGGGTGGGGCGGCCCGGGCTTCGACGGCGGGTGGGATGCGGGTGGCTTCGGGGACGGGGGCTTCGGGGGCGGGTTCGGTGACCGCGGGTTCGATGGCGGAAGCTTCGGTGACGGCGGCTTCGGTGACGGCGGCTTCGGCAGCTGGTGAACCCGCTGCTGGCGATCCGCTGACCTGCCCTTGACCCGACGTGGGGCCGGTGCGGAGGCTCCGGGTGGCTGACTTCGGACAGTGATTAAGCCGCTACCGTCCGCGTTCGTCCGGACGGGCTGGCCGTCCGGCGTCGGGGAGAGGAGCTCGTCATGGCGAGCATGTTCCGCAGGATCACCGTCGCGGCCGGCCTCGTGGCCGCCGCCTCCGTCGGGGCCGTCGGCGTCGCGAACGCCGCACCGGTCGCGCCCACGCCGAACGGCGGCACCGCGACCGCGCCGACCGCGCCGACCGCGCCGACCGCGCCGACCGCGCACGTCGCGAAGCCCGCCACGAAGGGCGCGGCGGCCCACACGACGAAGGCCCACGCCACCAAGGCGACCGCGATCAAGGCTCCCGTGACGAAGGCCGGCACCACGAAGGCGGGCGCCACGAAGGCGGGCGCCACGAAGGCGGGCGCCACGAAGGCCGGCGCCACGAAGGCCGGCGCCACGAAGGCCGGCGCGGCGACGCCGGCGGTGCACCACGGGGTCACCACCCGCCCCTGAGTCCGGGCGCACCACCCGTCTGCTCGGTGCCTCGTCGCGGTGATCCACGGCGACGAGGTGCCGAGGACGAGACGGTCGATGCTCGGGTCCGACGCGTGGATGGCGCCTCCCGCGCGTCTGGTGACGGCAATGCGCCACTCATGTCCCTCGTGGGACATCGAGGCCACGCGCGGTACCGCGGGTAACACGAACCGCCCGGCCCGCTCCGGGGCCGTAGCGTGGGATCACGTGGTGGCCTCTCCGGCCGACTGGACGATCGACCGTCTGGCGGCGCACGCCGGGATGACGGTGCGGAACGTCCGCGCGCACGCCGCCCGTGGCCTGCTGCCCCCGCCGCGGATGCAGGGCCGCACCGGGTTCTACGGCTCGGAGCACCTGGCGCGCCTCGACCTCATCACCCACCTGCAGGCCGAGGGCTTCTCCCTCGCCGCGATCGAGCGGCTCGTCGAGTCGGCCCCCAACCAGTCCGCGGAGCGGGCGCTCTCGCAGTACCTGGAGATGCTCACGCCGTGGCGGGCCGAGCCGCCGGTGGAGATGACCCGCGAGGAGTTCACCTCCTGGCTCGGCGAGGAGCCCGCGTCCTTCACCGCACTGGTCGGCGCCGGGATGGTCGAGGAGATCGACGGCGATCGCATCCGGGTGCACAGCCCGGAGATGGTGCGCGCCGGCGTGGAGGCGGCGGCGCTCGGGCTGCCGGTCGAGGCGCTGCTGCGGACGCGGGAGACGGTGCTCGCCCACCTCGACGAGGTCGCCTCCGACTTCGTCGACCTCTTCCGTCGCACCGTCTGGCAGGAGTTCGTCGACGCCGGCCTGCCGACCGAGCGGCTCGAGGACGTCCGCCACGCCGTGGCCGCCCTCCAGCCCATCGCGGCCCGTACCGTGATGTCGGCGTTCCGCGAGACGATGCCGCGCGCGGTCGGCGAACTCGTCCGGGAGGCCTCCAAGGTCATCGAGGACGGCGGCGGCGACCCCATGTGACATCTCGTGATGTCATATGACACGCGAGCATGTTTTGATCTGGCTCACAGCGGACATCCCGGCGCCAGGCTTCCCGCTCACCCGCAGGGACGCATCGCGAGGGCCGGTCAGTGGCGATACGGAGGCGATCGTGAACGAGACGTCGGCGAAGCTCCCCCGACCGGTCGAACGGTTGCGTGCGGCCGCGTCGCGCTTCACCACCCCGTTGTTACCGGACGACTACCTGACCCTGCTCAACCCGCTGTGGTCGGCGCGGGAACTGCGGGGCAAGGTCGTCAAGGTCGTGCAGGAGACCGACGACGCCGCGACGCTCGTGATCAAGCCCGGCTGGGGCTGGTCGTTCGACCACCAGGCCGGCCAGTACGTCGGCATCGCCGTCCAGGTCGACGGCCGCTTCCACTGGCGCTCGTACTCGCTCACCTCGCCGCCCAAGCGCGACGCCGGCCACCTCTCGGTCACCGTGAAGGCCCAGCCCGAGGGGTTCCTGTCCCAGCACCTCGTGCGCGGTGTCGCCCCCGGCACCATCGTCCGGCTCGCGCCGCCGCAGGGCGACTTCGTCCTCCCCGACCCGCCGCCGAAGAAGATCCTCTTCCTGACGGCGGGTTCGGGCATCACCCCGATCATGGCCTTCCTCCGCACGCTCGACCGGCGCTCGACGATGCCCGACGTCGTCGTGGTGCACTCCGCGCCCGACCCCGAGCACTTCCTGTTCTCCGACGAGCTCGAGGACCTGGAGTCGCGGCACGAGACGCTGCACGTGGTCCGGCGGCACACCCGCGACGACGGCCACCTCGACCTCGACGCGCTGCACGAGGTGTGTGCGGACTGGGCCGAGCGCGCCGCCTGGGTCTGCGGGCCGAACGAGATGCTCGACGACGCCGAGCGGGTGTGGTCGGAGGCCGGGCTCGACGAGCAGCTGCACATCGAGCGGTTCTCGGCGAACCTCGCGGGCGGCGAGGCCGAGGGCGGCACCGTCACGTTCTCGAACTCCGACGCCGAGATCGAGATCGACGGTGCGACGACGCTGCTGGAGGCCGGCGAGCAGGCCGGGCTGCAGCTGCCCTTCGGCTGCCGGATGGGCATCTGCCACACCTGCGTGGTCCCGCTGCGCTCCGGCGTGGTGCGCGACCTGCGCGACGGCACCGAGCACCGTGCCGACGGCTCCGGCGGCCAGAGCTGGGACGCCGTGAAGATCCAGACCTGTGTGACCGCGGCGGCCGGCGACTGCGTCGTCGATGCCTGACCCTGCCTGACGAGTACGACCCATCGAGAAGGAGAGACCGTCGTGGCCATCCGGGACGTCAAGGAGTTCGCGCACCTCACCGAGGCCGACGTCGAGGCGTTGGGTCGGGAGTTCGACCAGATTCGTGCCGACATCGAGGAGTCGCGCGGCGACAAGGACGCCGCCTACATCCGGCGCCTGATCACCGTGCAGCGCCGGCTGAACGTCGCGGCGCGCGTGATGATGTTCGGCAGCAACCGCCGTGAGCTGTGGTGGGCCGGTGCGCTCACCCTCGGCGTGGCCAAGATTCTCGAGAACATGGAGATCGGCCACAACGTCATGCACGGCGAGTGGGACTGGATGAACGATCCGGAGATCCACTCGTCGACGTGGGAGTGGGACAACGTCTGCCCCGCCGACCAGTGGAAGCACTCCCACAACTACCTGCACCACACGTACACGAACGTCATCGGCAAGGACAAGGACGTGGGGTACGAGATCCTCCGCGTCCGCTCCGACCAGCCGTGGCACCCGTACTACCTGACGCAGCCCGTGGTGAACGCGCTGCTCATGACGTTCTTCGAGTACGGCGTCTCGCTGCACGACCTCGACATCGACGGCCTCGTCAAGCAGCGGATCGAGGACCCCGAGGAGTTCAAGCAGAAGTTCCTGGCCATCCTGCGCAAGCAGGCCCGCCAGGCCGGCAAGGACTACGTGCTCTTCCCGGCGCTGACGGGGCCGAACTTCGCCTCCACGGCGTCCGCGAACTTCGCCGCGAACATCATCCGCAACGTGTGGTCCTACGCGATCATCTTCTGCGGCCACTTCCCCGACGGTGCCGAGGTGTTCACCGAGGAGGAGCTGGAGAACGAGACGCAGGGCGAGTGGTACCTGCGCCAGCTGCTCGGCTCGGCCAACTTCACCGGCAACCGGCTCATGCACATCATGTCGGGCTCGCTCGGCTACCAGATCGAGCACCACCTCTTCCCCGACCTGCCCTCGAACCGCTACCCGGAGATCGCCGAGCGGGTGACGGCGCTGTGCGAGAAGTACGAGCTGCCCTACACCACCGGCTCGTTCCCGAAGCAGTTCTGGCAGGCCACCCGCTCGATCTGGCGGCTCTCGCTGCCGGCGAAGAAGCTGCGCGAGGCCAACCAGAGGCGGCTCGAGGCCGGGCTCCCGCGCCAGCGTGGCAAGGTCTCGCCCGGCGGCGCGGAGAACTCCTCGGTCGCGCCGGCGCCGTCGTCGACGCCCGGTCACCCGACCTCGGTCTCGCCGGCCAGCCAGACGTGAGCACCCGGACGTGAGTACCGCCGGGCCCGGCCCGGCACACCGCGACCTGCAACGACGCACCAAGGTCGTCCTCGGTGTGTTCGTCGTGGTCGCCAACGTCGTGGGAGCGGCGGTGGTGCTCGCCCTCGCAGGGTGGGTGCTGCCGACGCGCTCGCTCGTCACGGACGTGGCGGGCGCCGTCACCGCCAACGTGATGCTCTTCGCGGCCTACCTCGCGGTCGCCGTGGCCGTGGGGGTGGTGTGGGGCGTCTCCTGGAGCCGCGTCCCGCGCCCTCCCGACGGCGGGGCGTCCCCGACCGGGTGGATCCGGCACCGCCGCGCCACCCGGCGGGTCGTGCTGCGGGTCCCGACCCGGCTCGCCGTCGTGCAGGCGGTGCCCTGGCTGCTCGCGGTCCCGCTGTTCGCGGGGATGAACGCGATGTGGTCGCTGCGGCTCGCGCTCGTCGTGGCGTGCGTCGTCGCCCTCGGCGGCCTCGCCACGGTCGCGGTGGCGTACCGGCTCTCCGAGCTCGCCCTGCGTCGTGAGGTCGCCCGGGTGCTCGCCCACGAGCCGCCCAGCGGCTACCGGCTCTCCGGGGTCGGCGTGCGCTCGGTCGGCGGGTGGGTGCTGGGCACCGGGGTCCCGGTGCTCGGCGTCGCGCTCGTCGCGGCCACGAGCCTGCTCGTCCCCGAGCAGTACACCGTGCGCGCGCTCGGTCTCGCCGTGCTCGTGCTCTCGCTCATCGCGCTGGTCGTCGGGTTCGGGCTCAACGCCCTGACGGCCGCCTCGATCGCCGGGCCGGTGGTCGCGGTCCGCCGTGCCCTGGGCCGGGTGGAGGGTGGCGACCTCGACGTGACCGTCCCCGTCACGGACGCCACCGAGCTCGGCCTGTTGCAGGCCGGGTTCAACACGATGGCCGGGGGGCTGCGCGAGCGCGACCGGATCCGCGCGCTGTTCGGCCGGCACGTTGGGGAGGACGTCGCCCGGGCGGCGATGGACGGCGAGCTCGAGCTCGGCGGGGAGGTGCGGGAGGTCGCGGTGCTCTTCGTCGACCTCGTCGGGTCGACCCGCATGGCCGTCGATCGCCCGCCGACGGAGGTCGTCGAGCTGCTCAACAGGTTCTTCGCCGAGGTGGTCGACGTCGTCGAGGCCCACCGCGGCTGGATCAACAAGTTCGAGGGCGACGCCGCGCTCGCGGTGTTCGGTACGCCCGGCGACCTCGACGACCCGGCGGGCTGCGCGCTCGCCGCGGCCCGGCACCTCGCCGCGCGGCTGGACACGCTGGACGGGGTGTCGGCGGGCATCGGGGTGTCGGCGGGGCCCGCGGTCGCGGGCAACATCGGCGACGCCCGCCGCTACGAGTACACCGTCATCGGCGACCCCGTGAACGAGGCCGCCCGGCTCACCGACCTGGCCAAGACCGTGCCCGGCTGTGTCGCCGCGTCCGGGGCGGCCCTGGCCCGGGCGGACGACGAGGAGCGCGCCCACTGGCAGGTCGTGGGTCTGCGTCAGCTGCGCGGCCGGCACGAGGAGACCGAGTACTCCGCGCCCGCCGACCGCCTCGCGGCGCACGACCCCTGCGAGCCCGCGGCGACCCGCTCGGGCGTCGGGACCGGCCAGGACATCGCCGCCCAGGCCTGACCCCGTCGGGTCGATCCGGACACAGATCGCCCCCGAACGGCCCTCGGTGTTACTACGTTCGGTGATATGCCGGACGAGACGTCGGAGACCCCGCACCAGGTCGCGCTGTCGACCAAGGTGCTGGTCGGTGCTCTGATCGTCGTGTCCAACGTGGTCGGCGCCGCCATCCTCGTCGGTCTGGGCGCGTGGGTCCTGCCCTTCCGGGCCCTCGTGAGCGACGAGACGGCCGCCCTGCGCACCAACCTCCTGCTCCTCGGCGGCTACGCCCCGCTGGCCGGTCTCGCCGCCTTCGCGTTCGGCTGGGCCTGGCTGCGGGTGCCGGAACCACCGGGCCCGGCGCCCACCGCGGCGGAGCTGGCGTGCCACCGGCAGCGGGCGCGGCGCGTGGTGCTCCGGGCGCCGGTGCGGCTCGCCGTGGTGCAGGCCGTGCCGTGGACGATCGGCGTGGCGCTGTTCGCGGTCGTCGACGCCTCCTGGTCCCGGACCCTCGCGGGTGCCGTGGCCTGCATGATCGCGCTCGGCGGCATCGCGACCGTGACCGTGGCCTACCGCTTCTCCGAGCTGGTCATGCGGCGCGAGGTCGCTCGGGTGTTCGTCCAGGAGCCGCCGACCGAGAAGGGCCTGCCCGGGGTGGCGGTGCGCTCGCTCGGGGCGTGGGTGATGGGCACGGGGGTGCCGTTGCTCGGTGTCGTGCTCACGGCCGGCACCTCGCTGATCTACGCCGACTACTTCACGGTGCAACGCCTCGGTCTGGTCGTCCTCGTGCTGGCGCTGGTCTCGCTCTCCGTCGGCTTCCTCGTGACCGTCCTGTCGTCGACCTCGATCGTGGCGTCGGTGACCGCGGTGCGTCGCGCGCTGCGGCGGGTCGAGCAGGGCGACCTCGCGACCCGGGTGCGGGTCTCCGACACCACCGAGCTGGGACTGCTGCAGTCGGGCTTCAACACGATGGTCGCGGGCCTGCGCGAGCGGGACCGGGTGCGCGAGCTGTTCGGCCGACAGGTCGGCGAGGCCGTGGCCGAGGCCGCGCTGGCGGGCGACGTCGAGCTCGGTGGGGAGGTCCGCGAGGTCGCGGTGCTCTTCGTCGACCTCGTCGGGTCCACCGCCCTGGCCGCGACCCGGCCGCCGACGGAGGTCGTCGCCCGGCTCAACGTGTTCTTCACCGAGGTGGTCGATGCGGTGGAACGCCACGGCGGCTGGGTCAACAAGTTCGAGGGCGACGCCGCGCTCGCCGTGTTCGGCGCCCCGCAGCACGTCGACGGCCCGGCGACCCGGGCCCTCGCGACCGCCCGCGAGCTGGCCGACCGGCTGGAGCGCCGCGGCGCGCACGCCGGGATCGGGGTGTCGGCCGGGGAGGCGGTGGCGGGGCACGTCGGGGACGCCCGCCGCTACGAGTACACCGTGATCGGCGACCCGGTGAACGAGGCGGCGCGGCTGTGCGACCTCGCCAAGCGCAGCCGCCGCTGGGGCGAGAGCGGCGACGCGGCCTGGCGGGGCGTCGCCGCGTCGGGTGCCGCGCTGGAACGGGCCGACCGCGACGAGGCGCGGCGGTGGCTCGTCATCGGCGCGGAACGGCTGCGGGGCCGGACCGCGGACACCCGGGTGGCCGTCCCCCGCGACCGGCACGTCACGACGTCCCTCGACGTCACGGCCGCCGCGACCCTCGACGAGGCCACGAACGGGGTCACCCGCCGTTAGTGTCACCGCTCGTGACGATGGCGGGGGCGGCACCGTCCGGGCGAACGCGGCCCGGCACACGGACGGAACGCTTCGTCATCTGCGGGGAGAACCTGCTCACCCTCCGGATCGTGGAGGCGCTGCGCCGGCAGCGGGGTGACGGCACCGAGATCGTCGTCGTGGTCGCCGACCGCAGCGGCCGGTACGTGGACGCCATCGCGGCCGCCCCCGGGGTCCGCGTGGTCGAGGGCGGCCACTCCGACGACGACCGCACGCTGCTCGCGGCGGGCGTCCGCGGCGCGACGGCGGTCGCGCTGGTCGACCGCGAGGACGTCACCAACATCCACCGGGCGCTGCGGGTGCAGGAGATCGACCCCGCCGTCCGCCTCGTGGTGCGCCTGTTCAACACCCGCCTCGGCGCCCGCATCGAGGGCATCCTCCCGACGGCGACGGTGCTGTCGGTCTCCGAGACCGCCGCGCCCTCGTTCGTGGCGCAGGCGATCGGGCGGAACACCCGGCAGCACGTGCGCGTGGCCGACCGGACCTTCGTGGTGGCCGGGCGGCGCGAGGTCCGCGACGCGGCGGTGGTCTGCGGGCTGGCCGCCAACTCGCAGACCGGCGCCGCGGGCGGACCGAGGCTGCTGCCGGACGGGACCGGTGAGCGGGCCGACCCCGCCGACTCCGTCCTGGCGCTCGCCGAGTCCCGCGCCCGGGTCACCGACCAGCTCCACCGACCCCGCACCGAGTGGGTCCGCAACGCGCTCGACCGGGCCGCCCTGCGGGTCCGCGGCACCCTCACCCGGCGACTGGCACGGGCCACGCTCGCCCTGATCCTGCTCTTCGTCGCCGGCACCATCGCCTTCGCGACGGCGGGCGGCTACTCCCTCGGCGACGCGATCTACCTCGCGGTGCTCGACTCGGCGGGGGCGGCGCAGCCCGACACGTCGGCCAGCCTCGCCGTCCGCGTCATCCAGGCCTTCGTCACCGTCGTCGGGATCGCGATCATCCCGCTCGTGACGGCGGTGGTGGTCGAGAGCGCCGTGAGCGCGCGGACCACCGGTGGCCGGGTCCGGCGGATGCCGCGGCGCGACCACGTGGTGGTCGTGGGGCTGGGGAACGTGGGCCAGCGGATCGTCACGACGCTGCGCGAGCGCGGGGTGCCCGTCGTCGGGGTGGAGCGGGAGGAGGGCACCGCCGGGGCGGCCGCCGCGGCCCGGGCGGGCGTGCCGGTGGTGTTCGGCGACGCCACCCGGGAGCGGGTGCTGCGGGAGGCCGGGGCCCAGGACGCCCGGGCGCTGGTGGCCGTGACGAGCGACGACGCCACCAACCTGCAGGCCGCGCTGGTGGCCCGCGGGGTGCAGCGGGCGGTCCGCGTGGTGCTGCGGCTGCGCGACGACGACCTCGCCGCGCGGGTCGAGCGGAGCATGAACGCGATCTCGCGCAGCGTCTCCTACGTCGCCGCGCCGGTGTTCGCCGCGGCCCTGCGCGACGGTCAGGTCCTCGCCACCATCCCCGTCGGCCGCCGCATCCTGCTCATGGCCGAGGTGACGGTGGGACGGGCGTCGCTGATGGCGGGGCTGCCGGTCGCGGTCCTCGTCGAGCGCGGGCAGGTCCGGGTGGTCGGGGTCTTCCGCGGGGCCGGCCCGGACGCCGTGCTGGAGATGCCGCCGCGACCGCACCGGGGACTCAAGGTCGGCGACCGGCTGCTCGTCGTCGCCACCCGCGGCGGGCTCGGGACGGTGCTGGAGCGCTGCGCGTCCCGGTCGGTCGTCGCAGGATGAGGACCATGATCCGCAACGTGGTGGTCGGTGTGGTGTCCGACGGCGTGACCGCCGAGCAGGTCGAGGAGGCGCTGCAGGCGCTGCGCGACCTCCGCGTCGAGGGCCTCGAGTTCGACCTGCTCGCCGGGCAGGACCGCGGGCTGCGCGAGGGCAACGCGTCCTACTGCCTCACCGTCGACTTCCCCGACGACGAGGCCTACCGCGTCTACGACGCCGACGAGGAGCACAACCGCATCCGGCGGGAGCTGTTCGCGCCGATGTCGACGGAGATCCGGCGCATCCAGTTCGCGCTCCCGGGTCACGACGCCTGACGCGTGAGGGGAACCCTCGAGCGCCTTAGTGGCTCGAAGGTTCCCCTCACGCAGCGGTGGTGGTGCGTCAGGCCACGCCCTCGGGGGACGCCCCGGAGACCTGCACGCCGTCGGCGGTGATCTTCTCGATCTCCGCCACGTCCTCGGCCGAGAGCTCGACGTCGACCGCGGCGAGCGAGCGCTCGATGTTGCGGTCGGAGCGGGCGCCGACGATGGCCACGTCGATGCCGTCCTGCGCGAGCACCCACGCGATCGCGAGCTGCGAGACCTCGATGCCCTTGTCGGCGGCGAACGACTTGAGCCGCTCGATCACCTCGAGGTTCTTCTCGAACTTCTCGCCCTGGAAGGCCGAGGCCTGCGAGCGCCAGTCCGAGTCCTCGAACGTCGTCGACGAGTCCATCGTGCCGGTCAGCAGGCCGGAGCCGAGCGGCGAGTACACGAGCGTGCCGATGTCGTTCTCGCGGACGTAGGGGAGGATCTTCTCCTCGATGCCGCGGCGGAACAGGTGGTACGGCGGCTGCAGGGTCTCGACGGGCCGGCGACGGTCGAACGCGGCCATCTGCTGCTCGTCGAAGTTCGACACGCCGACGTGGCGGATCTTGCCCTCGTCGACCAGTTCCTGCAGGTAGCCGGCGGTGTCCTCGAACGGCGTGTCGTTGTCCGGCCAGTGGATCTGGTAGAGGTCGATGTAATCGATCTTCATCGCCTTGAGGCTCGACTCGACACCGGAGCGCAGGTACTCGCGGCTGGAGTCGCGGGGCTTGTCGCCGCCCGGGTTGATCCCGCCCTTGGTGGCGATGACGACCGAGTCGCGGTTCGAGTCGAGCTCGCTGCGCAGCGCGTTCGCGAGCACCTCCTCGGCCTCGCCGAACCCGTAGGCCTGCGCGGTGTCGAAGAAGTTCACGCCGAGATCGAGGGCGTGGCGGATCGCGCGCTGTGCCTGGTCCGCGTCGTAGGAGCCCCACTCCCCGGACACCTGCCACGTCCCGAACGCGATCCGGGACACCTCGAGCTCCGTCTTGCCGAGCCTGGTCGTCTTCATACCGACGGCTACCCCGGTGCCGGTGCCGTGATTCGGGGACGTTTCGGGCAGGGCCTCCCCGGCCCCGGCGATCTTCGGCACAGTGTCGGGACGTGCGCATCCTCGTGGCCGCCCTGGGCTCGCCCGGGCACGCCTTCCCGCTCGTCCCGCTGTCGGTCGCGCTGCACGACGCCGGCCACGACGTCACCGTCGCCACGGGCCCGGACGTCGAGCCGACGATCGCGACGACGGGGCTCGCCACCCTCGCCGTCGGCCGTCCGATGTTCGAGGTCTTCCGCGAGGTCATGGTCGCCCACGGGTTGACCGGCCGGCCGACCTCGACGCAGGGCACCCGCGAGGTCGCCGGGGAGGTGTTCGGGGCCGCGATGCCGCGGCTCTTCGCCCCGGCGCTGCGCGACCACCTCGGCGAGCACCCCGCGGACCTGGTGATCGCCGAGACCGGCGCCCCGGGTGCCGCGCTCGCGGCCGCGGCGACCGGCACGCCGTGCGTGCTGCACTCCTTCGGCCGGCGCCCGATGCCCATGGCGCCGTTCGCGGTGCGGGTGCGGGAGCCACTGGCCCGCGTGGCGGCGGAGGTCGGCATCGACGTCCGCGTCGGCGACCCGCTCGGCCACGCCTACCTCGACGTCTGCCCGCCCTCGCTGCAGGAGCCGGAGACGGCCGACGTGCTCGCCGGGCTCACCGAGCTCCCGCTGCGGCCCACCGGCTGGAACCCGCCGACGCCCGGCTTCACCGCCCGCCGCCGGCCCGGCACCCGCTGGGTGCTGCTGACGCTCGGCACCGCGTTCGGCGACGCGGGCGTGCTGCGCGCCGCGGTCGAGGGACTCGCGGCACCCGACCTCGACGTGCTCGTCGCGACCGGCTCGGTCGACGCCGGCGAGCTCGCCGACCTCGACCGCGACGGCGTCCAGGTGGAGCCCTTCGTGCCGCAGGCCGACCTGCTGCGCTCCGACGACCCGCCCGCCGTCGTGGTCCACCACGGCGGCAGCGGGACCACGCTCTCGTGCTCCGGGGCGGGGATGCCGCAGCTCTTCCTGCCGCAGGGCGCCGACCAGTTCTTCAACGCCGCGGCCGTCGTCCGGACCGGTGCCGGGCGCCAGCTCGTCGGCCCCGACGCGACCCCACCCGCCGTCGGGAAGGCCGTGCGGGAACTGCTCGACGACGGCCCGGAGCGGGCCGCCGCCCGGGCGCTCGCGGCGGAGGTCGCCGCGATCCCGTCGCCGGCCGACGTCGCCGCCCGCGTCACGGAATGGGCCCGACCGACTCGGCCGACCCGGCCGACTCAGCCGGAGATGTAGGCCTCGAGCTGGCGGCGGTGGGCCTCGAGCATGTCGAGGCGGGTCTTCACGACGTCGCCGATGCTGACGATGCCCGTCAGCGTCCCGTCCTCGAGGACCGGGAGGTGGCGGATACGGCGTTCGGTCATGACGGCACCGAGCGAGTCGACCTCGTCGTCGGGGCCGCAGGTGGTCACCGGGGCGGTCATGATCGAGCCGACGACGTCGGTGAGCACGGCCCGGCCGCGGTGGTGGAGGTGGCGGACGACGTCGCGCTCGGAAACCATCCCGACGACGCCGCCGGCCTCGTCGACGACCACCGCGGCGCCCACCCCGCGGGCGGCCAACGCGGCGAGCAGGCTCGGCACCGGGGTGGTCGGTCCGACCGTCAGGACCCCCGCCGGCTTGGCGTTCAGTACGTCCCGGATGCGCATCGTCGACTCCTTCGTCCCGACCCGTCAGTGTGATGACGATCGCATGTCGGGGTGGCGTCGGAAAGGCTCCTGACGGGGGTTCGTGGACGATCTCCCGGCCACCCCGCAGGGTTAGGGTCGAGCCGTCGGCCGAGGACCAGGAGGGACATCGCGACATGGTCGGGATCGTGGAGGTCAGCCCGCGCGACGGGCTGCAGAACGAGAAGACCCTGCTCGAGACCGACGCCAAGGTCGAGCTGATCACCCAGGCGATCGCAGCGGGCGCCACCCGCATCGAGTCGTGCTCGTTCGTGCACCCGAAGCTGGTGCCGGCGATGGCCGACGCGGAGGCGGTGATGGAGCGCGTGCCGCGCGAGGGCGTGTCGCACATCGGGCTCGTGCTGAACCGGCGCGGGTTCGACCGGGCGGTCTCGGCGGGCGTCGACGAGATCAACGTCGTGGTGCCGGCCTCCGACACCTTCTCGAAGCGCAACCAGAACTCGACCACCGATGCGCTCACCGCCGTGGCCGAGGAGGTCTGCGCCGAGGCGGCCTCGACCGGGCTGTTCGCGACGGTCACGATCGCCACCGCGTTCGGCTGCCCCTTCGAGGGCGAGGTCGACCCCGACCGTGTGGTGGAGGTCGCCCGGCGCTCCGCGGCGGCCGGGGCGAAGGAGATCGCGATCGCCGACACCATCGGCGTCGGCGTGCCCACGCAGGTGCGGACCCTGCTCGACGGCGTGCGCTCCGTCGCACCCGACGTCATCACCCGCGCGCACTTCCACAACACCCGCAACACCGGCTTCGCCAACGCCGTCGCCGCGCACGAGTGGGGCGTGGACTGGCTGGACTCGTCCAACGGCGGCATCGGCGGCTGCCCGTTCGCGCCCGCCGCGACGGGCAACATCGCCACGGAGGACCTCGTCTACCTGCTCGAGCGCATGGGCGTGCCGACCGGGCTCGACCTCGAGAAGCTCCTGCCGATCGCCGGCTTCCTCTCCGACCAGCTCGGCTACCGCGTCCCCGCGCTGCTGCCGCGGGCGGGGACGTTCCCCGGGTAGTGACGTGCCGGCAGGGACGAGCAGAAGCGACGGGGACACGATCCGTCGGGAAGGATGGGCGCATGGCCGACACCGCAGCCGCCGCCGCGCCCGATCCGCTCGACACCAACACCGCCGGCAGCGTCTGGCTGCAGCGGGCCTACACGCTCACCGGTCCCGACGACGCCCGCGACCTCTACGACGAGTGGGCCGCGAGCTACGACGAGGAGCTCACGGGCGAGGCCCAGGGCTACGTCGGCCCGGAACTCGCCGCGCAGGCCGTCGTGTCGGCGGCCGGGGTCGAGGGCGAGATCCTCGACGCGGGCTGCGGGACCGGCCTCGTCGGGGTGGCGCTCGCCGCGGCGGGCGCCCGGCAGATCGACGGGGTCGACCTGTCCCCGGGCATGCTGGAGCGCGCCAAGACGACCGGCGTGTACCGGCGGCTCGCCCCGGCCGACCTGTCGCGGCCGCTCCCGAGCCCGGCGGACTCCTACGACGTGGTGGTCTGCGTCGGCACCCTCACCCACGGCCACGTCGGGCCGGGGGCGTTCGGCGAGTTCGTGCGGCTGACGCGCCCGGGCGGGACGATCGTCGCGACGGTGCTCGACGACATCTGGGACTCGGGCGGCTACCGCGCCGAGGTCGACCGGCTCTCGCAGATGGCCATGGTCGAGGTCGTGTCGACCGACCTGGTCGACTACCGCCGGGCCGCCGCCGTGGGCGCGCGGATGGTGGTCCTGCGGGTGGCGTAGCCGTGACCCGCCCCGTTCCTGACGAACGGGTCGTTCGTGGCGCTAGAAGCCACGAACGACCCGTTCGTCAGGTCGGGGAGGGGTCCCGACGGCGATCAGTCGAGGGCGCTCGTCAGATCGGCGCCGGTCTTCTCGCGGACCTCGTCCTCGGTGACGCCCTCGGCGAGCTCGCGGAGCACGAGGCCGGAGTCGGTGACGTCGATGACCGCGATGTCGGTGATGATGCGCTGGACGACGCCCTCACCGGTCAGCGGCAGGTCGCACTTCTCGACGATCTTGTGCGAGCCGTCCTTCGCCACGTGCTCCATGAGCACGATGACGGTCTTGGCGCCGTGGACGAGGTCCATCGCGCCGCCCATGCCCTTGACCATCTTGCCGGGGATCATCCAGTTGGCGATGTCGCCGGTCTGGGAGACCTGCATGGCGCCGAGGATGGCGGTGTCGACCTTGCCGCCGCGGATCATCCCGAAGCTCAGCGCCGAGTCGAAGAACGAGGCGCCGGGCAGCGTCGTCACCGTCTCCTTGCCGGCGTTGATGAGGTCCGGGTCGACGTCGGCGTCGTAGGGGTACGGGCCGACGCCGAGCAGGCCGTTCTCGGAGTGCAGCGAGATGCCGACGCCGTCGGGCACGTAGTTCGGCACGAGGGTCGGCAGGCCGATGCCGAGGTTGACGTAGGAACCGTCGTGGAGCTCCTGGGCCGCCCGGGCGGCCATCTGCTCACGGGTGAGGCTCATCGGTTCATCGTCTCCTGGGTCGTGCGCTTCTCGATGTGCTTGCGGCCGACCTCGTCGGGGGTCAGCTCGACGACGCGGTGGACGAAGATGCCGGGCAGGTGGACCGCGTCGGGGTCGATCTCGCCGGGCTCGACGAGCTGCTCGACCTCGGCGATCGCCACGCGGCCGGCCATCGCGCACAGCGGGTTGAAGTTGCGCGCGGACTTGTTGAACACGAGGTTGCCGTGCCGGTCGCCCTTCGCGGCGCGCACGATGCCGTAGTCGATGTCCAGCGCGGTCTCGAGCACGTGGGCCTTGCGCCGGCGGGTGCCGTCGGCCTCGGTGACCTCGAACTCGCGGACCTCCTTGGCCGGGGAGGTCAGGACGATGTTCCCGTCGGCGTCGTAGCGCCAGGGCAGGCCGCCCTCCGCGATCATCGTGCCGACGCCGGCCGGAGTGTAGAAGGCGGGGACGCCGGTGCCCGCGGCGCGCAGCCGCTCGGCCAGGGTGCCCTGCGGGTTGAGCTCGACCTCGATCTCGCCGCCGAGGTACTGACGCGCGAACTCCTTGTTCTCGCCGATGTAGGAGGCGACGACCCGGGAGATGCGGTGCTGCTCGAGCAGGACGCCCAGACCCCAGCCGTCGACGCCGCAGTTGTTCGAGGCGACCTTCAGGTCGGTCGCGTCGGTGCGGTTGAGGGCGTCGATCAGCACGATCGGCACCCCGGACAGGCCGAAGCCGCCGACCGCCAACGAGGAGCCGCTCGCGATGTCGGCCACCGCCTCGTCGGCGCTCGCGACCACCTTGTCGATCTCGCTCATGCAGATCCTTCCGATTCAGCTCGAGCCCTTCACGTGCTCGGCGAGCAGCGGGGTGACGATCTCGGGGCGTTGGTAGGACGCCAGGTGGGCCGCGTCGGCCACGACCTCGAAGCGGGCGCCGGGGATGCCGTCGGCGAGCACCTGACCGTGCTCAGGCGGCGTCGCGGGGTCGTGCTCCCCGGAGATCACGAGGGTCGGGGCGGCGATGTCCGCGAGGCGCGACCGGGAGTCCCAGCCCGCGATCGCGTCGCAGCACGCGGCGTAGCCCTCGGCCGGCGTCGCGGCGATCATGTCGCGCATCGCGTTCCGGACGGCGGGTGCGGCCTCGGCGTAGGCCTCGGTGAACCACCGGGCCACCACGGCGTCGGCGATCGCGCCGGTCCCGTCCGCGCGGACGGTGGCGGCGCGCTCCTGCCACGGCTGCGGGTCGCCGAAGCGGGCCGAGGTGCACACCAGCGCGAGGCTCGCGACCCGCTCGGGCGCGCCCAGGGCGATGGCCTGGCCGATCGCGCCGCCGAGGGAGACCCCGGCGAACGAGGCACGGGCGACGTCGAACCCGTCGAGGGTCTCCAGCACGTCGTCGGCGAGCTCCGCTACGGAGTACGGCCCGTCGGGGACGGGGGAGGCCCCGTGGCCGCGGGTGTCGACCGTGATGACCCGGTGCTCGACCGCCAGGTCCCGCCGCTGCGGGGCCCACATGTCGACGGTGGAGCCGAGCGAGCACAGCAGCACGAGCGCGGGCGCGTCGCGCGGCCCTTCGTCGGTCACGTGGAGACGCACTCGGACACCCTCCCGTATCGGGCGATGTGTGCCCATGGGACTTCCGGCCACCGGCAGTGTGCGCCGCTCACACGTCCAGCTTCGAGGGGTGCCGCGTCAGGGCGGTCACCTCGATCTCCATGTACGGGAACAGCGGCAGGCTCGAGAGCAGCTCGTGGAGCTCGTCGCCGGAGTCCACGTCGAACCGGCTGACGTTCGCGTACCGCCCGACCACGCGCCACAACTCCGGCCACTTCCCGGACCGCTGGATCTCGTGCGCCCGCTCCCGCTCCCGGGCGCGCAGGTCGTCGGCGACCTCCGGCGGCATGTCGTGGGGCAGGCGGACGTCCATGCGGACGAGGAACTGCACGGGTGGCTCCCAGTTCGACGGTGTGGCTTTCCTGCCACTGGATGACAGCAACGACGCTTCGCTGCCGAGAGGGGTGGGCTACTGGTCGACGCGGTAGTGGGCGAGCTTGTCGGGGTCGATCGTCGCGCCCAGGCCCGGGACCTGCCGGGCGGCGAGGCGGCCGCCGGTGATCACCGGGGGCTCGGCGAGGACGTCGTCGGTCATGAGCAGGAAGTTGGTGACCTCGACGGGGTGGCGGGCCAGGGCGGCGAGGCCGCAGCCGAGCGCCGTCGACGCGACGGTGTTGACCATGCCGTCGATCTGGTTGCCGACCATCGTCGTGACGCCCAGGCCCTCGCAGAGCCCGACGATCTTCGCGGACTCGGTGAAGCCGGTCCGGGCGACCTTGACGCTGATGGCGTGGGCGTCGCCGTCGAGCAGGGAGCGCGCGACACCGCCGAGGGTGATCGTCGACTCGTCGCCGACGACCGGGATCGGGGAGGTCGCGACGATGCGGCGGCGGCCGAGGACGTCGTCGGCGGGGTTGGGCTCCTCGAGCATCGTCACGCCGTGGTCGGCGAGCCGGCGGGCTCCGATCAGGGCGGTGTCGGCGTCCCAGCCGCGGTTGGCGTCGGCGTAGAGCTCGACGTGGTCGCCGAGCTCGGCCCGCAGCGCCCGCACGGCGGCGAGGTCGACGCCCAGCTCGCGGCCCACCTTGACCTTGAACGCCTCGACGCCGTGCTCGTCGCGCATCTCCACCGCGTCGGCGACCATTTCGCCCGGCGTGCCCAGCCCGATCATGTGGGCGACCCGGATCTCGTCGGCGGCGTGGCCGAGCAGCACGTGCACCGGCTGCCCGCAGGCCTGCCCGACGAGGTCCCACAGCGCGGTGTCGACGGCGCCCTTGGCCGCGTTGTTGGCGACGGTGCGCCGCAGGTCGGCCCGGATGCGCTCGCGGGCGAACGGGTCGGCGCCGACGAGGACCGGGGCGAACAGGTCGCGGACCACCGCGACGACCGAGGCGGCGGTCTCGCCGTAGGTGTAGGGCCGCGGCGGGGCCTCGCCGACGCCCACGAGGCCGTCGTCGGTGGTGATCCGGACGAGCACGTGGTCGGCGGCGGTGACCGCGCCGCTGGCGAAGGCGAAGGGCCGGCGGTAGGGGACGGACAGCGGGATCGCCTCGACGGTCGCGATCTTCATGGGTGGGTCTCCTGGGGCGGGCGGAGCAGGACGGCGAGGGCGCGGGCGAGGGCGGGGGAGGGGTCGTCGGAGCGCCAGCCGAGGGCGACGTCGGTGGTCACCCCGGTGTCGGCGAGGGGTCGGTACCGCACGCCCTCGACGGTGACGGCGAGGACGGACTCCGGGAGCAGGGCGACCCCGAGACCGGCCGCGACCAGGGCGAGCACGGTCGAGGTCTGGGTGGCCTCGTGGGTGTGGCGGGGGACGAACCCGGCGGCCCGGCAGGCGCGGTCGGCGGCCGCACCGACCACCGAGCCCGGGGCCGCGTAGACGACGAAGTCGGCGTCGGCGAGGTCCGCGAGCCCGACCGGGTCCGCCCCCGGGGTGGGAGACGCGGCGGGTTCGGCCAGGACGAGGCCCTCGCGGGCCAGGACGTGGGTCCGCAGGCTCTCGTCGCGGACCGGGGGCCGGAGCACCGCGAGGTCGATGCGGTGGTCGGTCAGCGCCGCCTCGAGGTCGGGCGTGAGCATCTCGGTGCGGAAGCTCAGCGCCAGGCCGGGCAGGGCGGCCGAGAGCCGTCGGACGAGGTCGGGGACGTGGCGGTAGGTGGCGAGCCCGGTGGCCCCGACCCGCAGCGCCCCGAGGTCGCCCGCGGCCACCCGCGACACCTGGTCGCGGGCGGCCGAGACCGACTCGAGGATCCGGACGGCCTCCGGCAGCAGCGTCTCGCCCGCGGCCGTGAGGTCGACCCGCCGGGTGGTCCGCTCGAACAGCGGCGTCCCGAGGTGCGACTCCAGCTGCCGGATGGCCTGCGAGAGCGGCGACTGCGCGATGTGCAGCTCCTCGGCGGCCCGGCCGAAGTGCCGCGTCCGGGCCACCGTCACGAAGTAACGCAGCTGCCGGAGGTCCACCGTGCTCCCGTCGGTCGAGCTCCGCCGCGCTGCGTCTCCCGGACTCAGGCGTCGCGCTCGAGCACGAAGTCCCGGTCGGAGCGGACCTCGGCACCGTTCCCCGTCGGCTGCGGGTCGAGCGTGAGCTCCGGCTTGTCGGCCGAGGCGACGTCGTTGCCGAGGTAGGGGTCACCGGTGAAGAACAGCTGGGTGGTCAGGGTCCGGTGGCCCGGCGCGGAGACCAGCAGGTGGATGTGCGCGGGGCGCCACGGGCTCCAGCCGGCCGCCAGCGTCATCTTCCCGGTCGGACCGTCCAGCGGGATCGTGTACGGCGCCGGCTTGCGGGTGTGGATCTCGTAGCGGCCCTGGTCGTCACAGGTGACCACGCCGCGCAGGTTCCCGGCCGGCGGCTTCGCGGCGAAGCCGGAGTACCAGCCCTCGTCGTCGGTGTGCCAGATGTCGACGGTCGCGCCGGCCAGCGGCGTGCCGTCGGTGTCGGTGACCTGCCCGGCCAGGATCATCGGGGTGCCGGGCTCGTCGTCGCGCATCGGCAGCGTGGCCGGCGAGTCGAGCTGCGCCTGCCCGTCGAGCCAGAACGGGCCGAGGATCGTGCCGACGGACCCCTGCTGGGTCTCGGCGGCGACCTTCTCGACCTCGAACTCGAGGTAGACGTCGAGGAACAGCGGCCACTCCCCGGTGTCGGAGACGCTGATGAGCCAGCGCTTGAACGCGTCGAACTCCTCGTAGGTGACCTTCTGCTCGCGGATGGCGGCGCGGATGCCCTCGAGGGCGGCGCCCACGACGGCGGAGACGCGCGCGGGGTCGGCGCTGCCACCCGCCGTCCGGAAGGTGGCCGCGCCGGAGCGGGCGATGTCGGTGGCGTGCGAGCCGGCGGTGGCGGCGTCGGAGACGGACTGGTCCTCGGTGGTGGTCATGCTGGTTCCCTCGTGCTGGTGGTGACGGCGCTGTCGGTGATGGCGGAGTGGTCGTGGACCCAGGCGTTGGCGTCGAGGTAGCCCGCGAAGCGCGCGTCGCGCGCCTTCAGGCCGTCGACGTCGTCGTCGGGGAGGTGCAGGAGCGTCCCGGTCTCCCAGGCGCTGGTGGAGACGGCGCGGGTGCGGGCGCGGCGTCGGCGGGGATAGGCGGCGAGGGCCTCGTCGGGACCGGTGGCGGCCAGCAGGTCGGCGAGCACGACGGCGTCCTCGATCGACTGGTTGGCGCCCTGGCCGTGGTGGGGGAGCATCGCGTGGCACGCGTCGCCGATGAGTGCGACCCGGTCCCGGGTCCACCGGGTCAGGTGCGGCTGCGAGAGCAGCGGCCAGCGCGGGCTCTGCGGGACGGCGGCGAGCATCTCGACGACGGCGGGGTGCCAGCCCTCGAAGGCCGCGAGGAGTTCGCCGTCGGGAACCTCCTTGTTCCCGCCCTGCCACTCGTCCGGGCCGCAGAGCACGGCGAAGAAGTTGACCGTGTCGTCGTCGCGCTCCACACCGCCGAGGGCGTAGTGCAGGAGGTGGGCGTGCGGGCCCGCCCAGAACTGGATGGCCAGCGGGTCGGGCAGCGACGGCAGCGCCGAGCGGGGCACCAGGCCGCGGAAGGCACTGGTGCCCGAGTAGCGCGGCCCCTCCCCCGGGGCGACGAAGTCGCGGACGACGGAGTGCACGCCGTCGGCGCCGACGACGACGTCGGCGGTCACGGTGGAGCCGTCGGTGAACGCGATCGACCGCCCGTCGTCGCCGATGCCGGCGACCGCCCGGGAGAGGTGAAGGTGCTCCTCGCCGAACGCGCGGGCGAGGCCCTGCTGCAGGTCGACGCGGTGGATGCCCCAGTAGGGCGCGCCGAACCGGCCGCGGTACTCCTGCCCGCCGGGGTGGGCGGCGATCTGCTCGCCGGTGCGGCCGTCGCGGTAGATGAGCGCGGAGGGCATCGTCGAGACCCGGTCGAGGGCCTCCCCGACGCCCAGGCGGTACAGCTCCCGGGTGCCGTTCGCCGAGAGCGCGACCGCGGCCCCGACCTCCCGCAGTTCGTCGGCGCGCTCGTAGAGGTCGACGGCGATCCCCCGGGCCCGCAGTGCGAGCCCGAGGGTCAGCCCGCCGATCCCGGCACCGACGACGGCGACCCTCATCCGACCGCCTTCAGGAACGCGTCGGTGAGCTCGCCGGGGCGGGTGAAGTTGGCCTCGTGGCTGCCCGGTGCCTCGATCGCGGTGACGCCGAGACGCTCCGGGAAGCGCGTCCACCCGTACTCGCCGGGCGGCAGCGCGACGTCGTCGACGGAGAGGACGTAGGCGCTGGGTACGTCGAGGTCGAAGAACGGCTTCTGGTTCGGCGCCTCCGAGAAGGCGCCCATCGGCTGCGGGGCGAGCAGGCCGAACACGGCGCGCTGCGCGTCCTCGCTCGCGTCCTGCATGAACGCGCCGGCCCACACCTCGAAGGGCAGCGAGACGGTGTTCTGCTCGCCGCTCGCCGCGGCCTGGGCGCTGAACAGCTCCGCGTAGTGCGGCGGGACGGCGTCCATGAGCGACTCGCCGTCCTGCGGGACGAAGGCGCTCCAGAAGACGTTCCGCTTCAGGCGGGGCGCGATGCGGGGCGCGGCGCCGCAGACGACGTAGCCGCCCCAGCTGTGCCCGAGCAGCGTGACGTCCCGCAGGTCCTCGCGCTCGACGAGGTCGACCACCGCGTCGGCGCAGTCGGTCAGGGTGATCCCGCGGGGATCGTCGCCGAGGTCCAGCCCCGGCAGGGTCGGGGTGTACACCCGGTGCCCCGCGGCCCGCAGCTTCGTGGCCACGGGCCGCCAGCTCCAGCCGCCGTGCCACGCGCCGGTGATCAGGACGAAGGTCTCCACGCTGAACGGCCTCCTGTCGTGTGGGTCTCGACGTGCAGCGTGACACGGGTCATCCCGGAGGAGAAAGCACAGAATCGCGCACGATTGAGATGCACGACGTCTGAATCCCGATCCGGTTGACTCGTCGTCGGGAATCCCCCTAGCTTCACCTGAACTGTTCGGTTCAGGAAAAGAGGACGCCGTGGTCCGCATCCGCACGACGCACGTCGGGAGCCTCCCGCGCCCGACCGCCCTGCTCGACCTGCTCGCCGACCCGCAGGCCGACCCGGCCGCGCGGGACGCCGCCACCCGCGACGCCGTGGCGGGCATCGTCGCGGCCCAGCAGGAGCACGGGATCGACGTGGTGACCGACGGCGAGATGGGCAAGCTCGGCTTCTTCAGCTACGTCACCGAACGTCTCGGCGGGCTGGAGCGTCGGCCCGGTGCCGAGACGGTCTACAGCTTCGCCGCGGAGCAGGAGGCGTTCCCGGAGTACTACGAGCGGTACTTCGCGCAGGCGATGATGGGCGGCACCGTCGGGACGATCGAGCCGGTGGTGTGCACCGGGCCGCTCGTCTACCAGGGGGAGGCGGCGCTCCGGCGCGATCTCGACAACCTCGCGGCGGCCGTCGACCCCGCGGACGCCTTCGTCCCGTCGATCGCGCCGAGCGGCGTCGGGGTGAACGAGTACTACGACACCGAGGAGGCCTACTACTTCGCCGTCGCGGACGCGCTGCACACCGAGTACCGGGCGATCGTCGACGCCGGGTTCACGCTGCAGGTCGACGATCCGTTCCTCACCGAGATCTTCAGCTTCCACGGGTACGACGAGGCGCAGCGTGACCGCCGGGGCCGGATGTACGTCGAGGCGGTCAACCACGCGCTGCGCGGCATCCCGGCCGAGCGGGTCCGGTTCCACACCTGCTACTCGATCAACGAGGGCCCCCGGGTGTTCGACGTGCCGTTGGCCGACGTCATCGACCTCGTGCTCGCCGTGAACGCCCGGTACGTGTCGTTCGAGGCCGCCAACCCCCGCCACGAGCACGAGTACCACCTCTGGGAGACCGTGGCGCTGCCGGCGGACAAGGTGCTCGTGCCGGGCGTCATCACCCACGCCTCCAACATCGTCGAACACCCGGAGCTGATCGCCGAGCGCCTGGAGCGGTTCGCCCGGCTCGTCGGCCCGGAGCGGGTGATGGCCGGCGCCGACTGCGGCTTCTCCTCCCAGGCGACCTACCGTCCGGAGGTGGACGAGCGGGTCATGTGGGCCAAGTTCGACGCGATGGCCGAGGGCGCCCGCCTCGTCAGCGCCCGGCTCCGCCGATGACGAGGTCCACGACCGTCTCGGGCGGGGTCGTGCGTCCGGCGAGGTGGTCCGCGTAGAGGGTCCCGACGACGAGGCTGGTCACGGCCTCGACGTCGAGATCGCCCCGGAGCTCGCCGCGCTCGACGCCCGCGGCCAGGACGGCGGCGAACAGGGCCCGGCGGGGCAGCAGCGTGTTCTCCCGCACGATCCCGAGGAGCTCCCCGCCGGATCCACGCTCGTCGGCCAGGCACGTCCCGAGGATGCTCATCGCCCCGACCGCGTCGTACTGCGCCCGCATGGCCACGAGCAGGGCGACGAGGTCGGCGCGCACGTCGCCGGTCGGGGTGGGGACGTGCCCGAGCCGCAGGTGCGCCAGGGCGGCGCCGACCAGCGCGTTCTTGGTGGCCCAGCGCGTGTAGACGGTCACCTTGGACACCCCGGCCGCCGCGGCCACCCGGTCCATCGAGGTCCCCGCGACGCCGTGCTCGGCGAGCAGGCGCACCGTGGCGTCGAGGACGGCCGCGTCCTTGCTCCGGTCCTTGACCCGGCCACGACGGGGCGCCGGGGACGGTGCGGGTTCCATGGGCCCCGCAGCGTACGTCCGCGTCCGTGGCCCCGGACGGTGAGAACGCCTAGCGTGATCTCCCGACCGCGACGGCGAGACCTGGAGGACGCATGCCGAGCACGGACCCGACGACGATGCGGTCGGTCCTGGGCCACTTCCCGTCCGGCGTGACGATCGTGACCGGTCTGGTCGACGGCGAGCCCGCCGGCTTCACCTGCCAGTCCTTCTCGTCGCTCTCGCTCGACCCGCCACTGGTGCTGATCCTGCCGGGGCGCAACTCGTCGTCCTGGCCGAAGATCGAGACGACCGGCAGCTTCTGCGTCAACGTGCTCGCCGAGGACCAGGGCGGGCTGTCGACGCAGTTCGCGAAGTCGGGGACCGACAAGTTCGCGGGCGTCGACTGGACCCCCGCGCCCGAGTCGGGGTCACCGGTCCTGGCCGGCGCGACCGCCTGGATCGACTGCACCCTCCACGCCTCCCACGACGGCGGCGACCACCTCATCGTGGTCGGCGCGGTGCAGGCGCTCGCGACCGCCGAGCTGCCGCCGCTGGTGTTCCACCGGGGCGCCTACGCGCGCACCTCGGCCGCGAGCTAGATCTTCCGCAGCCGGATCGGCCCCTTCGCCGTGGAGGGGTCGATGACGTGGCCCTGCTGCGTGATCTCGATCGTCCCCGCGTCGACCAGGCGCCGGGCCGCGCGCCGGGCGGGCTCCATGAGGTCGCGCCAGCCGTCGCCCCCGACCTGCTTCGCCGCCTCCGACGGGCAGATCGTCTTCCCCGCGGCGCGCCGGTCGAGCAGCTCGACGATCGTGGTCTCCAGGGCCCGGTCGGTGTCGTCCGGCCTGTGCCGCCGGCAGGCGTCCGAGCAGTAGCGCACGTTCTCCCAGTCGCGGGCCCACTTCTTGCGCCACTCGATGCGCCGCCCGCAGGTCGCGCACGTCTTCTCCGCCACGCCTCCGGTGTACCCGCTGCCACCCGGTCGCAGGTGGCTCTGCCCGAGCGACCCGGCGTCGGGGAGGGTCGTCCCGTGCACAGCTTCACCCAGGTCGACGTGTTCACCGACGAGCTCTTCGCCGGCAACCCGGTCGCGGTCGTCCACGACGCCGACGACCTCACCGACGCGCAGATGGCCGCCATCGCCTCGTGGACCAACCTGTCCGAGACGACGTTCCTGCTGCGTCCGACGCAGCCCGACGCGGACTACCGGCTGCGCATCTTCACCCCGCGCCACGAGCTGCCCTTCGCGGGCCATCCGACGCTCGGCTCCGCCCGCGCGTGGCTGGAGGCGGGCGGCGTTCCCGACGACGGGTCGGGCCCGGTCCAGGAGTGCGGCGCCGGTCTCGTGCGGGTGCGCTCGGGCGAGCGCCTGGCGTTCGAGGCGCCGCCGCTGGTGCGGTCCGGGCCGGTCGACGCCGCGGACCTCGCCACGCTCACGGCGGGTCTCGGGACCGACGACGTCGTCGACGCGGCCTGGGTGGACAACGGGCCCGGGTGGGTCGCGTTGCTGTTGCGCGACGCGGCGACCGTGCTCGCGCTGGAACCCGATCTGCGGGCCCTGGCGGAGACCGAGGTCAGCCGGGCCGTCGGCGTCGTCGGGCCGCACCCCGACGGGGCGGCGGCCGCCTTCGAGGTGCGCGCCTTCGTGCCGAGCATGGGGGTGGGTGAGGACCCGGTGACCGGGTCGCTCAACGCCGGGCTGGGCATGTGGCTGACGGCGGCCGGGCACGCCCCGTCGTCGTACGTGGCGGCGCAGGGCACCGTGCTCGGGCGGCGGGGCCGGGTCCACGTCGAGCACGTGGACGGCCGGGTCCTCGTCGGGGGCGACACCGTCGTCGGGGTGAGCGGGACGCTCGCGGTCTGAGGCCTACAGCGTCCGGGCGGCCGCTCGTCAGAACGGCGGATCGTCGCCGGCGTAGGCGGTGCGGTCGGCGCGCGTGGCGAGGTGCCAGGCGGTGTCGACCGCCGCGTCGGTGACCTGGCCGTGCCGATTCGGGCGGGGTCGGCCGGGCGGCCAGGGTCGCGGGCGGTGCTCGGGGATCCGGGCACGAGGACCGGTGCGCGCCACGGGTCCGGGCAGCGGCCGGTAGCGGTGTGGCGTCTTCTCGACGGCGCGTCCCGTCGGGGAGGTCCACTCGAAGTGCCCGGGCCGGGGCTGGCGCAGCGTCCAGCCGCTCTCGGGATCGCCCTTGAGCAGGTGGTCGCGACGACACAGCACGCCCAGGTCGTCGGCAACGGTCTGCCCGCCGGCGACGACCGGGAGGGTGTGGTCGACGTCGGCGCCGACGGCGTCCACCGCGCAGCCGGGGGCGCGGCAGGTGTGGTCGCGCGCCTGCACCCAGTCGCGCAGCCGGGTCGAGGGGAACCGGTTCGCGGCCTCGTCCCGGTGGCGGGCCGGGTGCTCGTGGGCGGGCCGCGCGCGTTCGCGGGCCAACGCCCGGGCGGCACGGCGCAGCAGACCGACCGTGTGGGCGCCGGGGTCGGGCGTCAGTCCGGCTCGGACGCGGGTGTCGGTGTACTCGGCGGCGAGAGCGTCGAGGTCGGCCGTGGCGGCCGTGAGTTCGACGACGTGTGCGCGTCGCCGTCCGCCGATCGGAGGCGAGCCGGTGACCGGTGGGTGGATGGAGAGGACGTGCTCGAGGTCGCCGTCCTGGTCGTAGAGGCGGATGCGCCAGCGGGTGTGGGTGCGGGCCCACGCCATCGCCAGCGCCGCGCGGTGGGTGATGGGACCGCGTTCGGGGAGCTCGCCGGGGGAGCGGTCGCCGAGGAGGGCACCCAGCTCCAGGCGCACCACCGTGCGCGGCCGGAACGTCACCACCGGGTGTGCGGCGGGCTCGTCACCGGCACCTCGAGCCGCGTCATCGTCTGTTCCCCCAGGCTCGGCGTCGTCCGGCCCGTCGTCGCCGGGCAGGTCGTCGCCGGGCGGGTCGTCGCTGGGCCCGTCGTGCGGCCCGTCGTGCGGCCCGTCGTGCGGCCCGTCGTGCGGCCCGTCGTGCGGCCCGTCGTCGGGCCCGTCGTCGGGTCCGTCGTCAGGCCCGGGCTCGTCGGGACCGTCTCCCGCAGCCGGCCCGCCGAGGACGGCGGTGACGTGGCGGACGACGTCGAGGTCGTACATCCCGGCCCCGGCGGGCCCGGTGAGGGTCAGCATCACCTCGGACTCCACCACCCCGACCGACACCCCGGCGATACCGGCGCGCTTGAGGCGGTGCAGCACGGCGTGGGCGAGCGCGACGATCCGGTCGTGTGCGTCCTGGGCCGGGTTCTCGGGCAGGTCCAGCCCGCACAGTTCGGCGGCACCGGAGGGCGCCGAGCGCAACGCCACCCGTCGACGCGCGACGGCGGCGGCGCGCCGACGCTCGGCCCACTCCGGGTCGACGGCCATCGCCACCCGACCCACCAGCCGTCGCAGCTCCGCGTAGCCGAGTGCCGGTGCCTGGTCGAGGACCTCGTCGACGACCGCTCGGGCCTGGGCGTCGTCGAGGTCGGCGACCAGATCGACGATCGACGAGGCCTTGCGCTCCTCGAGCAGCCCCACTCGCATGGCCTCGCCCAGGCGGGGCAGCCGCTCGAGGACCTGGCGGGCGAACTCGATCCGCGTCGCGGCGTGGCTCTCCGACCAGCCCAGCGAGGCGGCGACGGTCTTCCCCACGCGGGGCCGCGAGGCCACCCGCTCCGTGGTGTTCGCCGTCGCCCGTGAGCACTCGAGCATCCACCGGCACACCTGCCACGCAGCGATGTTGGCGCGCGCGAAGTGAACGCTCAGCCCGACGTCCACCCACTGCCCCTTGCCGCTGTCATGATTCGAACACTAGTACGAACCCCCGACACTCTCGGTCGGATTCGCAGCTATCGCTCCAGCGCGAGCACCACCATCGTCCGCACCGACCCGTCCCGGAGCCGCCGGGCGGGATCGACGTGGTCCTCGACGAACCCCGCCCGCCGGGCCACGCCGAGGGACGCGGCGTTCGCAGGCTCGATCGTCAGTTCCAGCCGCCGGCAGTCGCGCTCGGCGAACGCCCACGCCGCCACCGTGGTCAACGCGTCCGACGTCCAGCCCCGCCCGCGCACCCCCGCCGCGCACCAGTAGCCGATCTCGCCCACGCCGTCCCGCACGTGCAGCAGGGCCATGCTCCCGGCCACCCGCCCCGGCTCGCTCAGCCCCTCGACGCAGAACGACGCCCCGCCCTCGGCCTCGACGTCGGCGACGTGGTGGGCCAGGAACCAGTCCGCGTCCTCCCGCCGGTAGGGCGAGGGGACCGTGGTGAAGCGCTGCACCTCGGGGTCCTGGCAGGCCCGGAAGATCGCCTCGGCGTCGTCGTCCCGCCACGGGCGCAGTCGCGTCAGCACGCCGAGCAGCACGGTCACGGGTCCATCATCGCCGCGTGCGCATCCGAGATCTGCGGGCCGACGATCCCGCCGAGCACGACGCCGCCGTCGCCCTCTGGCACGCCGCCGGCCTCACCCGGCCCTGGAACGACCCCCGCGCGGACCTCGAGCAGGCCCTCGCCGGGCCGTCGTCGAGCGTGCTCGTCGCCGTCGACGACGGGGGTGGTCTCCTCGGGGCCGTCATGCTCGGCCACGACGGGCACCGCGGCTGGATGTACTACCTCGCCGCGGCGTCGCGCGGGCGCGGGATCGGGCGCGCCCTCGTGGCCGCCGCCGAGGAGCGCCTCGCCCCGCACGTGTCCACGGTCCAGCTGATGGTGCGGGCCGACAACGGCGCGGCCGCCGCCTTCTACGACCGGCTCGGTTACGCGCCCTCGGACGCCACGGTGTGGCAACGGGTGATCCACGACGACCCCGCGCGCTCCGCGTCGGCGACGCTCCTAGGCTGACGCGGGTGAAGTTCCCGATCCTGCGTCGCGTCCTGCGTGGCCTGGTCGGGCTCCCGCGTCCGGTGAAGCGTGCGATCGCCGGGCGGCGCGTCGAGCTCGACGGCCAGGTCCTCGATCTCGACGTCCAGATGGTCATCCGGCTGATCTCGCTGGCGGCCAACCCGGGCGAGGATCCGCCGTTGTCCGACCAGCGCCGCCTCACCGACGAGGCCGCCACCGGGCTCGCCGAGATCACGCGCAGCGTGGTCAGTCGGTCGGTGACGATCCCGGTGCCCGTCGGGCTCTCCCGCGACGCGCCCGGGACCCTCGACGCCCGGCTCTACGAGCCCGTCGACGTGGCCGGCGCGACGGCGGGTCTGCTCGTCTTCTTCCACGGCGGCGGGTTCGCGCTCGGCAGCATCGTCTCCGGCGACCCGCTGTGCCGCGCCCTCGCGCAGCAGGCCGGCGCCCGGGTCCTGTCGGTGGAGTACCGCCTGGCACCGGAGCACCCGTTCCCGGCCGGGCTGTCGGACGCCGTCGCGGCGCTGCGCTACGTCCTCGCCCACCGCGCCGAGTTCCGGGCGGGCGCGGTGGCGGTCGGCGGCGACTCGGCGGGCGCCAACCTCGCTCTGACCGCCGCCCACCAGCTGGCCCGCCGGGGCGAGCCGACGGCCGAGTTCGTCCTCGCGCTCTACCCCGTCACCGACGCCGGCCGGCAGGGCGGCTCCCGCGAGCTGTTCTCCGTCGGCTTCGGCCTGCGGACGCAGGACGTGGAGTGGTTCGAGGGCCTCTACCTCCCCGAGGGGCTGGACCCGATCCGCCCGACGGCGCTGCTCGAGGCCGACGACCTCGACGTCATGCCCCCGGCCTACGTCGCCACCGCCGGCTTCGACCCGCTGCGCGACGAGGGCGAGGAACTGGTGACGGCCCTGCGGGCGGTAGGTGTGCCGGTCGTCGCCCGCCGCTTCCCCGGTCTCGTTCACGGTTACGCGGGCTTCGCCGGGCTCATCCCGGCCGCCCGGGACGCGGTGCTCGACGCGGCCTCGGCCCTGCGGGCGGGGATCGCGCTCACCGGAGCGCAGCCGTCGTCGGGAATGGCCCTGGACACGCCCGGCGTGGCGGACCGGAACGCGGGTATCTCCTGAGCATGGCGGGTCCCGTGAAGGAATCGATCTCCATCGCCGCGCCGGTGTCGACGGTCGTCGGCATCGTCGCCGACCTCGAGAACACCGACCGCTGGGCCAACGAGGCCAAGGGCGCCGAGGTGAAGGCCCGCGGCGACGACGGGCGGCCCACGCAGATCGAGGTGACCCTCGGCGCGATCGGCTTCACCACGGCGGCGGTCTACGACGTCGCCTACACCGACTCGTCGGTGACCCTCACCTGCAGCGGGGACGGCGGCCGGCTGATCCGCGAGAGCACGATCAGCTACGAGGCCGCGGAGTCCGGCGACGGCACCGAGCTGACGATGACCTCCACGATGGAGGTCACCGTCCCGGTGCCCGAGTGGGGCCTGGAGCGGGCCATGGGCCGCTCCGCGCGCAAGAACCTGGCCTCGGTGAAGGCGGACGCCGAGCGCGCCTGAGCGCGCCCGGCCCCGCCCGCCGGCTCAGCGCCGGAGCGCGCCCATCATCGCCGACGGGTACCGCTCGCCGGTCGCCACGCCGAGCGGGGCGGCCTCGTCGATCGCGGCGAGCTCGTCGGCGGTCAGCGTGACGTCGGCGGCGGACACGTTCTCCTCCAGGTACCGACGGCGCTTGGTGCCGGGGATCGGTACGACGCCGGACGGGATCTGCTTGGCGAGCACCCAGGCCAGCGCGAGCACCGTCGTCGGGACGCCCTTCGACGCCGCGATCTCCTCCACCCGCTCGAGCACCCGCAGGTTGGCCTGCAGCGCGTCGCCGGAGAACCGCGGCGCGTTGCGGCGCCAGTCGCCCTCGGGCAGGTCCTCGGTGCTGCGGATGTCGCCGGACAGGAAGCCGCGACCCAGCGGGCTGTACGGCACGAACCCGATGCCGAGCTCGCGGCAGACGTCGAGCACGCCGTCGTCCTCGACCTCGCGGGTGAACAGCGAGTACTCGGTCTGCACGGCGCTGATCGGGGCGACCTCGTGGGCCCGGCGGATCGTGTCCGGGGCCGCCTCGGAGATGCCCAGGTAGCGGACCTTCCCGGCCGCGACGAGCTCGCCGAGCGCGCCCCAGGTCTCCTCGATCGGGACGTCGGGGTCGACCCGGTGCTGGTAGTACAGGTCGACGTGGTCGGTCCCGAGGCGCTGCAGGGACCCGTCGATCGCGTGGCGGACGTAGTCCGGGGACCCGTCCACCTTCCCCGCCGGCCTCCCGTCGGGGGTGATCGCGTTGCCGAACTTCGTGGCGATCCGGACCTCGTCGCGGTGCGCCCGCAGCTCGCGGCCCACGAGCTCCTCGTTGGTGTGCGGCCCGTAGATGTCGGCGGTGTCGAAGAACGTGACGCCGAGCTCGAGCGCCCGCGCGATCGTCGCGCGCGACTCGTCGTCGTCCTGCCCGCCGTAGGCGTACGTCATGCCCATGCACCCGAGACCGAGCGCGGAGACGGTGAGGCCCTGGGACCCGAGGTGTCGTTGCTCCATGTCCGTAGGACTACCCCGCGGACGGAGGGTCGACCGCCCGAGTGGTTCAGCGCATCCCGAGCTTCCGGGTGCAGGTCGGCCAGGCCTTCCAGCCCTGCTCGGCCTGCACCTTCTTCGCCACCGCGATCTGCTGCTCGCGGCTGGCCTGGTCGGCGCTGTCGGCGTACTTGCCGCCGCCGAACGCCTTCCACGTGGAGTCGGTGAACTGCAGGCCGCCCTTGAAGCCGTTGCCGGTGTCGGCGTCCCAGTTGTTGGTCGACTCGCACTTCGCGAGGCGGTCCCAGGTCGCGTTGCTCTGCGGCGAGGCCGACGCGCTCGGCGCGGCCATGGCGGTGCCCGCGAGGGCGACCGGCGCGGTGACCGTCGCGGCGGCGACACCCACCTTGAGCGAGGCGAGGGCGAGGCTGCCCGTCGTCTCGGACAGGGTGGACGGCTTGCGGTGGCGACCAGACATACGTCGGCTCCAAGTCGAGTCGGGGACACTCGGGCCGGGGTGCGTGGGGAGCGGACCGGCAGGACGGGACCGTAATCGAACCGAGACTTACCGTCACGTCACGTGACCGTGCCGTCGCGGAATGTCGCGGTGAGTGGCGCCTTTCCCGCGGTGGGCGGCGAACGGAGCAACCCCCGAACGGCTGAATCGGCCGAACGGGCGCTCAGCGCAGGAAGCCGACCGCCGCCCAGTGACCCCGGGGGGCGGTGACGGTCGCCGGCCTGCCTGCTTCCGGGCGCCACTCGCCCGCCCAGGTGAGGCCGGGTTCGACCAGGTCGGTGCCGGCGACGATCCGGGCGACCTCGTCGCGGGTGCGGGCCCGGGGCGCGCTGTGGGCGTAGTCGGCGGTGAGGCGCTCCACGTTCCGGGCGGCCCCGCCGTCGTCGGCGGTGAAGTGGGAGACGGCGAGCGCGCTGCCGGGCACCAGCCGCGCGAGGTAGCGCCCGACGAGGCCCGCGGCGTCGCCGCGCACGTGCTGCAGGACGGAGAAGGCGAGCAGCCCCACCGGGCGGCGCAGGTCGAGCAGGTCGGTGACACCGGGCGCGGTGAGCACGGCCTCGACGTCGGTGACGTCCACGGTGCTGTAGCTCGCCGTGGGCGCGGCGGCGAGCAGGGCCTGCCCGTGGGTGGCCGCGATGGAGTCGACGTCGGTGTAGGCCACGCGCGCCGTGGAGCGGCTCCGGGCGATCACCTCGTGGACGTTGCCCATCGTGGGCACGCCGGAGCCGAGGTCGAGGAACTGGTCGATGCCGGCCGCGAGCAGGAAGCGGACCGCCCGCCGGAGGAAGGCCCGGTTCTCGCGGACGAGCGCGACGACGTCGCCGGAGGTCCGGGTCAGCTCGTCGCCGAGCCGCCGGTCGACCGCGCCGTGCGCGGCACCGCCGAGCAGGTAGTCGTAGACCCGCGCGGAGCTCGGCCGCTCGAACTCCTCGGGGATCGGGCGCGGGCGGGTCGCCTCGTCGGGCGGCGGGCCGGCCTGCCCGGGTACCGAGCCGGGCGGCACCCCGAGGGCGGCGCGGGGCATCACGGCCGGTTCGGCGAGCTCGCCGACGCCGGCCGGAGCGGGCGCGTCGGGCCGGTGGCGGCGCGGCGGTCCGAGCACGCTGCCACCTCCGACGGGTCGCCTCCGGACGGGGGCGGTCGTCGGTCAGTAGGCGGGGGCGGCGTGGCGGTGTCAAACGCTCGCCACGGAGGAACCAGCGTCTCCGGGCCCGGACGACCCCGCAGCGTGAGCAATCCGGTCGGGAAACCCCGTCACGAGCCGGACGCCGTCGACCTCACCCCGCCCCGCGGTCACCGACGGTCGCAGATCACGACTCGGTCACAGCGACGGTGCTCCGAGCTGTTGGGAGAGGGTTCGGCGGGAGGTCACGTCGTGGTCGCTCACCCGGACCTCACGATGGAGAACGTCCACAGCGTGCGCGTCGCGGTCGTGACCGAGTCCTTCCTGCCCCAGGTCAACGGGGTCACGAATTCGGTCCTGCAGGTCATCGCCCATCTCCGTCGACAGGGACACGAGGCCCTCGTCCTGGCCCCCGGGGTCGGTCCCGACGAGGTGGAGGGCACGCCCGTCATCCGGGTGCCGGCCGTCGACCTCGCGGTCGTCGACTCCCTCCCCGTCGGCGTGCCCACCCCGGCGGTCCGAGCGACCCTCGAGGAGTTCCGGCCCGACGTCGTCCACCTCGCCTCGCCCTTCGTGCTCGGGGCCCGCGCGATCACGGCGGCCCGCCGCCTGCGGGTGCCGACGGTCGCGGTGTACCAGACCGACGTCGCCGGGTTCGCCGCCTCGTACGGCGTCGGACTGACCGCCCGCGCCGCGTGGCGCTGGACGCGACGGCTGCACAGCCGCGCCGACCGCACCCTCGCCCCCTCGGCGTGGGCGGTCGACGCGCTGCGCGAGCACGGGATCCCCCGGGTGCACCGCTGGGGCCGCGGCGTCGACACGACCCGGTTCCGCCCCGCCGCGGAGCACGCCGACCGCGGGGCGGCCGCCGCGGCGCTGCGCCGCGAGCTCGCCCCGCGCGGCGAGATGCTCGTCGGCTACGTCGGGCGCCTCGCCCACGAGAAGCAGGTGGAGCGGCTGGCGACGCTCTCCGGGCTGCCCGGCGTCCGGACGGTGGTCGTCGGCGACGGGCCCGCCCGCTCGCGGCTCGCCGAGCTGCTGCCCGACGCCGCGTTCCTCGGCTTCCGCGGCGGCGCCGAGCTGGCCACCGCGTACGCCGCCCTCGACGCCTTCGTCCACACCGGCCCGTTCGAGACCTTCTGCCAGACCGTGCAGGAGGCCAAGGCGAGCGGCCTGCCGGTCGTCGCGCCGGACGCGGGTGGGGTGCGCGACCTCGTCGATCCCGGCGTCACCGGCTGGCTCTTCGACGTCGACGACCCGGCGGGCGGCGGGGTGCGCGAGCGGGTCCGGGCCTGGCGGGACGACCCCGCCACCCGCCGTCGGATGGGCCTCGCGGCCCGCGCCTCGACCACCGGCCGCACGTGGCCCGCGGTGTGCGACGAGCTGCTCGGACACTACGTCGACCTGACGCGGGCCCGGACCGCCGACGATTCACGCGGAGCACACCGCGTCGTCACGCGCGGGTCGGCCGAACGGCGCACTGGCACCGTAGACACCGCGGCATGACCAGCACCGAGGTCCTGCTCACGACCGGGACCGGCCCGACCGCCCCGGCCGGCCCCGCGCCCGCCCGGGACGACGTCCCGGGGGCCGGGGCCGGCGACTCCGGGCGCTACAGCCTGCTCGTCTCCCGCGACACCGACGCGGTGCACGCCGCGCAGCGCCTGCGCCACGACGTGTTCGCGGTCGAGCAGGGCGCGCGCCTCGCGCCCGGCGCCGCGGCCGACGAGGGCCGCGACGAGGACCGGTTCGACGCCTTCTGCGACCACCTGATGGTCCGCGACGACACCGACGGCTCGATCGTCGGCACCTACCGGATGCTCACCCCCGAGGGTGCGGCCGAGGCCGGCGGGCTGTACTCCGACACCGAGTTCGACCTGCGTCGACTCGACCCGCTGCGCCCCCGCCTCGTCGAGGTCGGCCGCTCCTGCGTCCACCCCGACCACCGCACCGGCACCGTCCTGTCGCTGGTGTGGGCCGGGATGTGGCGCTACCTCGTCCTCTCCGGGCACCGCTGGCTCGTGGGGTGCGCGAGCGTGCCCCTCACCGCCGCGGGCGAACTGCCCGGTGCGGTGTGGTCGCTGGTGCGCGAGAAGCACTACGCCCCCGAGGAGCGCCGGGCGGTCCCGCACCGCCCCGCCCCGATCGGTCCCGACGAGGGCCGTCGCGCGGCCCGCGCCCAGACTCCGCCGCTGCTGCGCGGCTACCTGCGCCTGGGCGCCGAGATCGGCGGTGCGCCTGCGATCGACCCCGACTTCGGGGTCGCCGACCTCCTCGTCCTGCTCGACCACACCGCGATCGACCCGCGGTGGCGGCGCTACCTGCTGGGGGAGGACGCATGACCCCGGCCGGCGTCGGGGCGGGCGGAGCGACGGGCGGCCCGTGGAGCCCCACGTCGCCGTGCACCCCGGCCTGCCTGCCGATCCCCGTTCCCGACGACGGGTGGCTCCGGTTCCGGCGCCGGCTCCGCACGGTCGTGCGGATGACCGGCCTCGTCGCGGTGCTGCTCGCCGGGGTGCCGCTCGCGGTGCTCGCCCCCCTGCTCGGACCCCGCGCGGTCGGCCGGGTGCAGGCCGCGTGGTGCGGCGCGCTGCTCGGGGCGGCCGGGGTGACGGTGGTCGTCACCGGGCCGCGCCCGGCCGCGGGGTCGCTCGTCGTCGCCAACCACGTGTCCTGGCTCGACGTGCTCGCGCTCAACCGGATCGTCCCGGTCCGCATGCTCGCCAAGGTCGAGGTGCGCGGCTGGCCGCTCATCGGCCCGATGGCCGCCCGGGTCGGCACCGTGTTCCTCGAGCGCGACCGGCTGCGCGCCCTGCCCGCCGCCGTCGCCGCGGTCGCCGACGCGCTGCGGGCCGGGGGATGTGTCGGGGTCTTCGCCGAGGGCACCACCCGCTGCGGGCGTGACCTCGGCCGGTTCCGGCCCGCCGCCTTCCAGGCCGCCCTCGACGCGGGCGCCCCGGTGGTGCCGGTGGCGCTGTCCTACGCCGACGCCCACGGCACCGTGGACGCCACGGCCGCGTTCGTCGGCGACGACGACCTCCTCGCCTCGCTGCTGCGGGTCGCGGCCGCGCCGCGCACCCTGCTCACGGTGCGGGTGCTGCCCGCGTGGACCGGAGCGGTGCCGGCACGGTCCGTCGCGGGCGAGCCGGCCCGCCGCGGCGGTGCCCGGGCCGCGGCCGCCGCGATCACGGCCGCCCTCCCGGCGGCCGCGGCCGACCCCCGCCCGGTCCCGGCCGCCCACGTGCCGGCCCGGCCCGTCGTGCACCGCGGCGAGGTGACCCGTGCCGCCTGAGCCCCGCACCGACCGGGTCCCCACCCGCGACTGGCGTGACGACGCCCGCTTCGCGGCCCAGTTCGTCCGGGCACCCGTCGCCACGGCGTCGGTGTGGCCGAGCTCCTCGGCGCTGGCCCGCACGGTGGCCGACGCTGCCCTCGGGTCCGTCCCGCCCCGTCGTCCGGAGGGGCCCGTCGTCGTGGAGCTCGGGGCCGGGTCCGGCGCCTTCACCCTGGAACTCGCCCGGCGTCTCAACGGGCGTGGCCGTCATCTGGCGGTGGAGCTCAACCCCGCCCTGGCGCACCGGCTCGCGGAGCGCCTCCCGACCGTCGAGGTGGTGCCGGCCGACGTCGCCGAGCTGCCGACCCTGCTCGCGGTGCGCGGCCTGCCCGCCGCGGGCGGGGTGGACGTCGTGGTGAGCGGCCTCGGCTGGTCGGCGACCCGGCCCGGGCGCGAGGACTCCCTGCTGCCGGTCGTGGCGTCGACGCTCGCGGCCGGCGGCGTGTTCGTGCAGTTCGGGTACACCTTCACCCGCTGGGCGGGCCCGGCCCGCGCGCTCGAGCAGGAGCTCCGTGACCTCTTCGGCGAGGTGACGACCAGCCCGACCGTGTGGCGGAATCTGCCGCCCGCCGTCGTGCACCGCGCGGCCCACCCGGTCCGGACATGACGTCGGCCCGGCGCCGGGAGCCGTCGTGGCTCCCGGCGCCGGGCCGGTATCTCCCCCCCTGGCTCAGCCGCCGATCACGGTCGAGGCCGCCTGGACCATCGCGGGGTTGTCGGTGTCGAAGTCGCCGGCCGCCGACTCCAGCTTCTTCTGGCCGGTCGCCCCGGCGATGGCGTCGAGGTCCGCGAGCACCTTGTCGACGGCGGGGACGAGCGTGCCGTCGATCTGCGAGCGCTGCGCGGCCGGCACGTCCGCGGCCGCTGCCTTGTCCCGGAACGTCTGCACCGCGGCGCGGTAGGTGGCCAGGTCCTGCTTCATGGCCGCCAGGTCACCGGTGTGGGACCCGAAGTCCGCGTTGAGCGTCTGGTTCGCGGCGACGAGGTCGAGGTAGGCGCTCAGGAGGTCGGCCTGCCCGGTCGACGACCCGCTGGACGGGGAGGGGGCGCTCGCGGCCGGGGCGGCGGCCGGGGAGGGCGCGGCGGCGACCGGCGCCGGGGCCGGGGCGGCGGGCGTGTAGGTCACGGTGGTGACCATCGACAGCACCAGGATCGTCGAGATGATCCCCATGAGCGTGAAGACGATGCCCAGCGCGATGCCCGTGGTGGCCAGACCGCGGCCCCGCTCCCCGGTGCGGCGGATCTGCCGCCGGGCGATCGCCCCGAGCAGGATCGCCACCGGCGAGACGATGAAGGCCGAGACCACCGACAGCCACGACAGCGTGTTCAGCGGGGGCTCCGGGGCCACGACGCCGGGGACGGTGCCGGCCGGCGCGGCGTGGCCCGGGTGGCCGGGGTAGGCGGCGTGGCCCGGGGAGGCGGCGTGGCCCGGGTACTCCGCGGTGACGGGAGAGCCGGGTGGCGGCCACCCCGGGTTCTGGACCTGGGGTGTGCCCCCGGCGGGCGTGGTGGTGACGGCGTCGACCGAGGGGTCGATCATCGGGGTGACGGGGCGGTCGAGGTGCTGCGTCATGGTGTTCTCCCTGGTCGGCCGGCGGTTCCGGCGGTGATCCGGACGCTGCCGGGTACGCCGCATACCGTCACTCTTCGTGGATGGAATCGCCAAGCGATCCGGACATCTGCCACTCGAATGGCGTAGTCAATGTGACGCTGAGCGATAACAGCAGGTCAGCCCGTGGTGGCGGAACGGCCCGGTGTAGCGTCCGGCCACCGTCACCGGCGTCGGGGCCGACCACCTGCCCCCGACGTCGACCACCGATTCGCGGTGCGCGATGGTGTGTCGCGACCGGGAGGAGCACGTCGCCCGGTCACGATGGCACCGACCGGCCCGTCCGGGGTCGGTCGCAGCTGACCCAGACCTGTGCAGGTGAGGAGAGAGGGAGACCATGCCACTCCCCACGTTGACCCCCGAGCAGCGCGAGGCCGCCCAGGCCAAGTCGCGCGAGGCCCGTCAGGCACGCTCGGCCCTGCTCGCCGGGATCAAGAGCGGCGACGAGACCATCCCGGCCGTGCTCGACCGCGGCAAGGAGGACCCGATCGCCGGCAAGACCAAGGTGTCGCAGCTCGTGCGCGCCCTGCCCGGCTACGGCCCCGCCAAGGCGGCGGCGGTGCTCGAGCAGGCCGGCATCCCCGAGGACCGGCGCGTCGCCGGCCTCGGTGCCCGCCAGAAGGAGGCGCTGGTCTCGGCCCTCGGCTGAGTCCACTCCCCGCACGACGACGGGCCCGGTCACCTCGCGAGGTGACCGGGCCCGTCGTCGTCGGAGGGGTGTCGGTGGCGCGGCGTCAGTCGACGCCGGCCGGCAGGTCCTTGCTGACCGACCCGAGGCTCGTGCCGATCGCCCAGCTGCCGAACGAGAGCTTCCCGGCCTGGCCGATCGAGGTGTCCCGGTAGATGCCGGTCTTCACGTAGCTGTCCTTGCCGGCGTAGAGGGTCCCCGACGGCGGGGCGTAGTCGGCGAACCGCTGCACGCCGTCCTGCCAGGCGCTGACGGTGCCGTGCGAGGACGAGAACTTCACCTTGAGCACGATGTGGGTCCACTGGCCGGGCGTGGCCGCGCCGACCTCCTTGGAGAACCCGCCCCCGTCGCCGTCGATCAGGAACTTGCCGTCCTGGACCTTGAGCTCGAGCGGGGGCGTCCCCGTGCCGTCGTTCTTGAACTGCGTGATCACCTGCCAGTCGGAGGTGTTCACCGGGAAGTCCGGCGCGAGGCGCACCGAGAAACCGAAGTAGTACTCGTCGCCCTCGGACAGGCTCTTGAAGTCCGGCTCGACCTCGGAGCGCTTCCCGCCCCCGGGCATGAGGAAGTTCAGGAGGCCGCCCGCGAGGGTCGGGGACTTCGCGCCCTGGTTGTTCCACGGCGTCGACTTGAAGTTCGCGAGGCCCGCCGTGCGGAAGTCCGCCGACCAGAGCGTGCGGCCGCCGTCGTCGCGCGGTGCCGGCTTGTCGGTGGTGGTCGGCGCCGCGGTGGTCGTGGTGGGCGCGGCCGTGGTCGTGTGCGGGGTGACGCGCGGCGTGACGGCCTCCGTGACCCCTGCCGGGGCGACGGCGAGCGTGTCCGGCCGCACGAGCTCCCCGGTGTCCGCGGGCGGGTCGGCGAGGAACGTCGGTCCCGTGCTGGCGGCGGCGACGCTGGCGCCCGCGAGCGCCCCGAACAGGGCCAGGGCCCCGGCCGCGCGCGTGGTCGAGAGGGCGCGCCCGCGCGGGGCGCGGTGGCCGTGGGCGGTCGGCTGCCGCCCCGTGTCGGTACCCGCGGCGACCTCCTGCAGCGCGCTCGGCGCCACCGTGGTGGTGCGCTCGGGGGTCAGGGCGGCCGGCGGGGCGACGCCCCACGAGGGGGCCGACGACGGGGCGGCCACGGTCGTGGCGGTCGTGGCTGTCGCAGCCGCCGTTGTGACGGTGGTCGCCGTCGTGGCCGCGGCCGCGCGGGCCTCGGCGGCGGCGCGGGCGATGGCGGCGAGGTCGAGCGGGTTGGTCTCCGGGTCGCCGCGGTGCCGACCGGTGCCGTAGGGGCGGGGCCCGGTCGCCGGGGCGTCCAGCACCGCGGGCCAGGACCCCGTGCGGGGCGTCCGGGACCCGGAACGATGTCGAGCCATGGGGCGGTCCTCGGTCGTGGCGCACGGGACCCGGTCGAGGGGGAGCGAGCCGGTGCCGTGACCGTCGGTCACGGCGTGTCCACCTGTCCCGCACCGGTTCGGGGGGCCGGACTCGCCGGGACAGGTGGGCGCGTCGAGTCCGGGACCGGCACCGCGACGGGCGCCGGACGAGGACCACCGTAGGCACCCCCGGGTGATCTCGTCGTGCGGGCGCGGGGCGCGCGCACGAGGCCCACATCACGAAAGGGTCACGTTCTCGCTGCTCACGGCCCGGTCGCGGGGACGAGACGCGCAGGTCACGTCGCCACGCCTGATCGGCCCGTGATGCAGGTCACGCTCAAGTTGCTCCGAACGGCCTCCGACCTGCGCCTCGACGGGCCGGAGGCCGACCGTCGGTATCCGTACCATCGTCGGCCGAGGCCCCACCGCGACCCCCGACGCGAGACGAGGACCATGACCGACGCTGCCCTGGATCCGCGCGACCTGTTGCCAGGCTCCCGCGGTGAACACCGGTTGCAGGAACGTCTCGGCACCACCGCCCGGGCCGAACGGTTCTACGGCGACCAGGTGCGTGACCGCCTGCTCCCGTCGATGACCGAGTTCGTGCAACGGATGAGCCTGCTCTTCGTGGCGACCTCGGACGCCCACGGCGAGTGCGACTCGTCGCTGCGCGCCGGCCCCGAGGGGTTCGTCGAGGTGCTCGACGACCGTCACGTGGCCTACCCGGAGTACCGCGGCAACGGGGTGATGGCGAGCCTCGGCAACATCGCCGAGAACCCGCACGTCGGCCTGATGATGATCGACTTCGTCGAGGACCTCATCGGGCTCCACGTGAACGGGACCGCCCGCGTGGTCGAGGACGCCGAGCTACGCGAGGAGTACCCCGACCTGCCGTCGGACCCGGTGCCCGGCCGGCGCGCCGAGCTCTGGGTGGTGGTGGAGGTCGAGGAGGCCTACATCCACTGCCGCAAGCACATCCCGCGGATGGTCCCGGCCGACCGGCGCCGTCGCTGGGGCACCGACGCCACCGCCCCCAAGGGCGGCGATTTCTTCGGCGCGGCGGCGACCCGCCGGGCCGAGGACGCCCAGGACGCCGCCGAGGCGACGCGGGCCGCGGCGGACCGGGTGGGCGGGGAACGTGAGATGGCCCCGTCCGACGAGCGCGAGGGCGCGGGCGCGGCATCCTGATCGGATGAGCGCCGCCCCCGACCGCCACGCCTGGAGCCGACCCGAGCCGGAACGGGTCGCGCCCGGGGTGCTGCGCGTCCCGCTCCCGCTGCCCTTCGACGCCCTGCGCGCGGTCAACGTCTACGTGCTCGCGGAGCCGGACGGCCTCACGCTCGTCGACGGCGGCTGGACGCTCACGACGTCCCGGGACCTGCTCGACGCCGCGCTCACGGGCTCGGGGGCCGCGATCACCGACATCGCCCGGTTCCTCGTCACGCACATGCACCGCGACCACTACACGCAGGCCGTGGCGCTGCGCCGCGAGACCGGCGCCGAGGTCGCCCTCGGGGCGGGCGAGCGGGACTCGCTGGAGCTGATGGCGACCCGCCCGACCCCGATGGGCGCCCAGCTCGCCGGGCTCCGGGTGGCCGGGGCCGCCGACGTGGCCGAGGAGGTCGCCGGGACCGTCCCCGCCCCCTCCGAGGAGGAGATGGCCGACTACGCGCTGCCCGACCGGTGGCTCGTCGACGGGGAGCGCCTCACGGTCGGCGACCGGACGCTCACCGCGCTCGAGACCCCGGGCCACACCCGCGGCCACCTGGTGTTCGAGGCGGACGGCGGCGACGGGCCGCTGCTGTTCGCGGGCGACCACGTGCTGCCCCACATCACGCCGTCGATCGGGTTCGAGCCCGACGCCCGACCCGGCGCGCTGCAGCGCTTCCTCACCTCGCTCGCCCGGCTGCGCGCCCGGCCCGACCGGCGGCTGCTGCCCGCGCACGGGCCGGTGGCGCCCAGCGTGCACGCCCGCGTGGACGAGCTGCTCGACCACCACGACGCGCGCCTCGCCGAGATCGAGCAGCGCGTGACGGCCGGCGACGCCACGGCGGCGGAGGTGGCCGGGGCGATGACGTGGACGCGGCGGGAGTCGAAGCTCGAGGACCTCGAGGGCTTCCACAAGGTGCTGGCGATCCTCGAGACCGACGCCCACCTCGAGGTGCTCGCCGCGCAGGGACGCGTGACGCGGGCGACCGGCGCCGACGGCGCGGCCCGTCACTCCGTCGGGGCCTGACCCGCCCCGTCGGCGTCGGGCCGGGCGCTCCCGCGGTGCGGTTACGCTGGAGAGCCCTCCCCTGGAGCCCGACACGCACGAGCGCGAACGAAGGTCGTCCTTGTCCCACCCCGTGTCCCCCGCAGCCCCGGAGACCGAGCCGGGCGGAGATCCGGTCGCCGCCGAACAGCCCTACGTCTCGATGCTCTACGGGCGTCTCGACGTGCGCCGCAAGGAGACTGCCGAACTCCTCGCCCGCGTCCTGCGCGAGGAGACCACCGGCACCCCGCAGGCGGTCTCGGAGCGCGATGCGGCGGCCGCGATGTACTCCGAGCAGCTGGCGACGCTCTCCGGGGTGGAGGAGGGCCTCTGCTTCGGCCGCCTCGACGTCGAGCCCGATGCCCTGACGGGCGACGCGGACCCGGAGACGCCGGGGTTCGACCAGGAGACGGTCTACATCGGGCGGCTCGGGCTGCTCGACGAGGACCACGACTACGAGCCGCTGCTCATCGACTGGCGCGCGCCGGTCGCCCGGCCGTACTACACGGCCACCGCGGCGAACCCGGACGGGATCCGGCGCCGGCGGCACCTGCGGACCCGCAGCCGCCGGGTGCTCGCGGTCGACGACGAGATCCTCGACCTGGCCGAGGCCGCCGCGGCGTCGGGCGCCCAGCGGCAGGGCCTCACCGGCGAGGCCACGCTGCTCGCGGCGCTGACGGCGGGGCGCACCGGGCGGATGGGCGACATCGTCGCCACCATCCAGTCCGAGCAGGACCGCATCATCCGGGCCGGGGTCAACGGCGTCCTCGTCGTGGAGGGCGGGCCGGGCACCGGCAAGACCGCGGTCGCGCTGCACCGGGCGGCCTACCTGCTCTACACCCACCGCCGGCAGCTCGCGAAGCGCGGCGTGCTCGTCGTCGGTCCGAACCCGACGTTCCTGCGCTACATCGAGCAGGTCCTGCCGTCGCTGGGCGAGACCTCGGTGCTGCTGCAGACCGTCGGCGAGCTCTACCCGGGGCTCGCGGCCCGAGCCCACGAGGCCCCCGAGCGCTCCGCGCGCAAGGGCGACCTGGACATGGCGAAGGTGCTCGCCGCCGCCGTGCGCGACCGCCAGGAGCTGCCCCGCCGGCCCGTCCGCCTCGTCGTCGACGGCGAGCCCGTCGTGCTCGACCGCGACCTGGTGGCGGCGGCCCGCACCCGGGCGCGCCGCACGCGCCGCCCCCACAACGACGCCAAGCGCACCTTCGTCCGCGAGGCCGTCGACCTGCTCGCCCGCCGCGAGCGGGACCGGATCAGCCGTGAGGGCTCGCACCCCGAGGTGGCGGAGTCCGACCGCCGGCTGCTCGACCGCGGCGACCTCGCCGACATCCGGCACACGATGCGCGAGGACCCGGACCTGATGGCCGCCCTCGACGCCTTCTGGCCGACCCTCACCCCGCCCCAGCTGCTGGTCGACCTGTTCACCGACCCGAAGCGGATCACGGCGGCCACCCGCGGCTGGTCCGACGCCGACCGTGCGCTGCTGCAGCGGGACTCGGGACCGCGGCACCCGCTGGACCCGCAGTGGTGGACCCCGGCCGACGCGGTGCTGCTCGACGAGGCCGCCGAGCTGCTCGGGGAGGACGACACCGCCGAGCGGGAGCGGGCGGAACGCAAGCGGGAGGCCGACGAGGCCTACGCCGCGGGCGTGCTGGAGATCCTCGCGATGGAGGAGGACTGGGATCCGGAACTGCTCCGGCCCACCGACGTCGTCGACGCCTCGGTGCTCGCCGACCGCAGCAGCGAGGTCTCCTACGCCAGCGCGGCCGAGCGGGCCGCCGAGGACCGCACGTGGACCTTCGGGCACGTGATCGTCGACGAGGCGCAGGAGCTCTCGCCGATGGCGTGGCGGGTGCTCATGCGGCGCTGCCCGAGCCGCTCGATGACGCTCGTCGGCGACGTCGCCCAGACCGGCGCCCGCGACGGCGCCTCCTCCTGGCACGCGGTGCTCTCGCCCTACGTCGCGGCCCGCTGGCGCCGGGAGTCGCTCACGGTCAACTACCGCACCCCGGCGGAGATCGCGGCCGTGGCCGCGGACGTGCTCGCCGTCATCGACCCGGGCCAGAAGCCGCCGGAGTCGGTGCGCGAGTCCGGGGTGCCGCCGCGGGCGGTCCTCACCGACCCGGACGGGCTGGAGCACCAGGTGGCCACGACCGCCCGGGCGGCGGCGGACGAGGTGGTCGACGCCGAGGGCAACGGCCGGGTGGTGGTGCTCGCGCCGGAGAGCCGGGTCGAGGCACTCCGGGACCGCCTGGTCGCCGACGGCCTCGTCGCGGCGGACGCCGACCGGGCCGACGACGAGCGCGGCGGCTCGGACCTCGAGGTGGCCGTCGTGGTCTCCACCGTGTCCGACGCCAAGGGGCTGGAGTTCGACGCGGTCGTGCTCGTGGATCCGGCGGGGATGGTCGAGGAGTCCCCCCGCGGGCTGAACGATCTCTACGTGGCCCTCACCCGCGCCACCCGGTCGCTCGACGTCGTGCACCCCGGGCCGCTCCCGTCCGTCCTCGCCGCGCTGGTCGACACGCCCGTCGGCTGAACCGGACCGGGCGGTCGGTGCAACGGCGGCGTCCGGTCCGTCACGATCTGGACACCACTGCTCACGGGTGCGTAACGACGCGCGTCCGTGGCCCGACGTCGTCGTTGACCAGGGATGAACCCCGGGCCGTTCTGTGCGTATCGCGGACGCGGGGCCCGGTATCGGGGGATGATGGCCCCGGGACGGGAGGAGGTGGCGCCGTGAGCACGACCGAGGCCGGGCCCCCCTCCGTGGTGGGCGGGCGCTACACCGTGGGCGACCTGATCGGTCGCGGCGGCGCCGCCGACGTCTACCGGGCCCGCGACGAGCTCCTGGGGCGCGACGTCGCGATCAAGATGTTCGGCTCCGGCGGCGACGTCGTCGCCGCGGCCAACGCCGAGGCCGGGGGCGGGGCGCCGGCCGACGAGGCCGTTCCCGACGACGGGTCGGGGGACGCGGGCGGCGAGGCCGCCGAGGGCGCGCGCTACGGCCGGAACGACGGCGGGTCCGCGCCGCGGCCGTCGTCACCGCCCGCGGAGCTGGTCGGGGACCTCGAGGAGGGGTCCGACGCCCGCAACCGCCGCGAGGTCCTCACGCTCGCCGCCCTGTCGCACCCAGGCCTGGTGACGGTCTACGACGTCGGCGACGACCGGGGCCGCGCCTACTTCGTCATGCAGCTGATCGAGGGGGACACCCTCGCCCAGCGCATCCGCCGGGGGCCGCTGCCGCTCGGCGACGTCGTGGCGCTCGGGGCCGCGCTCGCGGACGCATTGGGCTACGTGCACCGCCGTGGGGTGGTGCACCGCGACGTGAAGCCCGGCAACGTCCTGCTCGACGCCGAGGGCCGTGCCCACCTCTCGGACTTCGGGATCGCGGCCGTCCGCGACGCCGCGCCCGTCACCGCCGCGGGCATGGTCATCGGCACCGCGTCCTACCTCAGCCCCGAGCAGGTGCGCGGCGAGGCGGTGACGCCGGCCGTCGACGTGTACGCGCTCGGGCTGGTCCTCATCGAGTGCCTGACCGGGCGCCGCGAGTACCCGGGCAACGCGCTCGAGGCCGCCGTCGCCCGCCTGCACCGCCGCCCCGCCGTCCCGATGCAGCTGCCCGAGTCGCTGCGCACCCTGCTCGTCGCGATGACCGCCGACGAGCCGGCCGCGCGCCCGGAGGCCGACGAGGTGCTCGCGGCGATGCGCACGGTGTCCCGGGAGATCGGTCTCGACGCCGAGACGGTCCTCTCGCCGGCGCTCATGGCCGCCCCGACCGGTGTGGTGCCCCTGACCTCGGGACCGGCCGTGCACGCCTCGGGGCCGATGGTCGCCGCCGGGGTACCGACCGGTCCCGCCGCGATCGGCGCGCCGACCGGTACCACCCCCGCACGCCCCCGTCGCCGGGGACTGCTGCTGGCGATCGGTGTTGCCCTGGCGGTCGTGCTCATCGCGGGGTCCGCGTTGGCCTACACCCTCGTCGCGGGGGCCGGCGCCGCGCCGCTCCCGGCGGTGCCCGCCGCGGTCCCGGCGCCGCCGGTGCCCGCCGCGGTGCTGCCTTCGACCACCGCGGCGCCCGAGCGCGTGGAGGAGTCGACGCGGGCGCCCGCCACGTCGACGCGGACGCGCGTGCGCACCACCACGGCGGCGCCCCCGCCCGTGGTGCCGACGCAGGCCCCGGCGCCGCCCGTCGCCACCACCCCCGTCGTGGTGCCGCCGCCGGTGGTCACCACGACGCCCACCGCCCGGTCGCAACCGCCGGCGACGACGACGACCACCACCGCTCCCGCGCAGGCACTCGCCGCCGGGCGCTGATCACCCGAGCGGTCGGGTCGCGGCCTCCACCGTGAGCGGCGGGCCGGTGGGCAGCAGCCCGACGACGGCCTGCGGGGCCGGGGTGAACGTGCGGCCCAGCCCCAGGGCCTCGGCCGTGGCGGCGTCGGGCACCCCGTGCGCCGAGCCGGTCGCCCCGACGACGACGAGCGTCCCGTCCTCCTCCCGCACCGCGACCCCCGTCCCGGGCAGCACGGCACGGTCGACCCGGTCGCCGGAGCCGTCGGCCTGGCGCAGCGTGACCCCGCGCGGCAGCGGGTCGACCGCCACCGTCACCCCCGGCCCGGCGCCCGCCGTGCGGTCCGCGCAGGCCGTCGGTGCCCGGTCCGGCGGCAGCGGGACGGGCGCCGGGTCGAGGTAGGCGCCGACGTCGATCGCCCGGGAGACCGGGGTGTTCGCGACCTGGGCGGGCGACACCGTCGGGATCGGCACCGCGGCCAGGGCCGGGTCGTCGAGCCGGATGAGGCGCGCCAGCAGCTCCGGCACGACCTCGACCCCGTCGCTCAGCACCAGCAGGTAGGTGTCGGTGCTCCCGGCCCCGACGAGCCGGACGACGCCGCCCGCCCGTTCCCCGGCGAGGTCGACCGGGACCGGGGCGCCGCGGCGCGGGATCGTCGGCGGGGTGATCGGCGGCGCCTCCGGCAGCGCGGCCAGGAAGCCGCTGCTGGCGGGACGGGGGAGCAGACCGCCGAGGCCCAGGGCCTCCACGACGGCGGGCCGGGCGACGTCGAGCCGGGCGCGGGTCCCGCCGAGTACCAGCCAGTTCTGCCCCGCCCGGTCCACGACGACGAGGCCCTCGCCCGACGCGAGCGGACGGCCCGGCGGGCGGGACCCGCCGAGGACGGTCGTCGTCGTGCGGGGCCGGGCCCGGTCCGCCGCGGGATCGGTGGTGTCGCAGACCGACCAGACGGCCGGGCCGGGGAGATCGGCCGGCGGGAGCACGGGGGCGTCGACGATCCCCACCGGGCGGGCGCGGGGCGCCGTCGCGAGGACGTCGTCGTCGATCTCGACCGGGTCCACCGGCACCGGTGCCCCCGCGACCGCCGCGGCCGCGAGGCGCGCAGAGGCGAGGTTGGGGACGCCGATCAGGGCGGGCGGGTCGGCGCGGGTGACCACCGCGAGGGCCCCGGAGCGCTCACCGACCACGATCGTCGCCGCGCGCCAGTCGGCGGGCCGGTGGACCGCCCCCACCACGGCCGCGACCCCGAGCCCGAGCACGGCGAGCAGGGCGCCGGCGACGGTGGCGCGGGAGTGGGAGCGCAGCGGGTCGACGAGCGGCGCGGGGTCGCGGCGGACGAGCGCCGACGTGAGGCGGCGGGCGGAGAACCGCGTCGCGGCGACCTGCCCCGTCGGCGCGCCGGGGCGACCGGGGGACTCGGGCGGGGCGCTCATGGTCCCGCCGATCGTGGCACAGCCGCAGGCGCGCCACGGGCACTTCCGCAGCATCTCCGTGCGGACGATCGACCGGAGAGGGGCCGCTCCGATCTCCTGCCGCGGCCTCCTACCGCGGCGGACGCGGCGAGACGCGGAGCCGGATCGAGGCGTGCACGGCCTCGGCGCCGGCGTCGTCGCGGACCGCGACCTCGACGGTCACGTCCTCCTTGTCCGGGCCGAACGCGGGCGGGGTCGACCACTGCGCGTCCGCGGTGACCGAGGTCTTCGCGGTGGCGAGGTAGCGGACGTCCATGCCGATCGGGATCCACCGGTGGCTCGGCGGCACGGCGGCCTCGGCCAGCACGCCCATCGCGTACTCGGCGAGGTTGCAGGAGGCGATTGCGTGGACGGTGCCGAGGTGGTTGTGGACCAGCCACCACTTCGTCATGCGCACCCGGCTGTGCTTCTCGTCGAGCTCGCTGATGACGGGGGCCGCCGTCAGGAAGTACGGGGCGCGCAGCCAGACCGCGCCACTGACGAGCAGCCGGCCGGGCAACGAGCCGGAGAAGCGGTTCCAGGACGACAGGACGGCGCTCATGGGAGAGAAGCTACTCAGGAGTAACCGATGGTGCACACAGGTCGGCCCGGCAGGCTCGCACCCGATGCGGTCCCTCCTCGTGCTCCTCGCCGCGCTCCTGGTCCTCGGGGCGGCCGCCGACGCCCCGGCCGTGCCGGTCGCGGCCGTCTCCCTGGCCGCGCCGCCGATGGGCGTGAACAACTGGAACGCGACGGGCTGCACGGACGCCTTCGACGAGGACTGGGTGCACGCCCAGGCCGACGCCCTCGTGAGCACCGGGCTGCGCGACCGGGGCTACCGCTACGTGAACCTGGACGACTGCTGGGCCGCGCCGCAGCGCGACGCGGCCGGGCGCCTCGTGCCCGACCCGGTGCGTTTCCCGCACGGCATCGCCGCCCTCGCCGACTACGTGCACGCCCGCGGCCTGCGCCTCGGCCTCTACACCAGCGCCGGGACGATGACCTGCGACCCCCGCGGCTTCCCGGCCTCGCTCGGGCACGAGACCGCCGACGCCGCGTCGTTCGCCGCCTGGGGCGTCGACTACGTCAAGGAGGACGACTGCTTCACCGCGGGCACCGACGCGATCGCCCGCTACACGGCGATGGCGACCGCTCTGCGGGCCACGGGACGGCCGATCGTCCTCGCCGTCTGCGACAAGGGGAACTCCGCGCCCTGGGGCTGGGCGCCCGGCATCGCGCAGGTCTGGCGCACCACCCATGACGTGGCCGACGACTGGTCCTCGATCGCCGACATCGTCCGCCTCACCACCGCCGTGCCGTACGCGCGCGGGAACGACCCGGACATGCTCGAGGTGGGCAACCCGGGCACCACTCCGACCGAGCAGGCCACGCAGATGGCCGTGTGGTCGATGCTGGGGGCGCCGCTGCTGGCCGGCACAGACGTGGCGGCGGCGGCCCGGGACGACCCCGCCGCGCTGGCCCTGCTCGGCAACCGCGATCTCGTCGCGGTCGACCAGGACCCGGCGTGGTCGACCCCGTCGGTCCGCTGGGACGGCGACCGGCTCGTGCTGCGTCGGGCGCTCGCCGGCGGGCGCACCGCCGTCTCCGTCACGGACCTCGGGGAGGACCCGGTCGTGGTCCCGCCGGGGGTGTCCGGGCGCGATGTCGTGGCCGGTGGGCCGGTCGTCGCCGGGCAGGCGGTGGCGCCGCACGCGACCGTCGTCGTCCTCGGGTGATTCCGGTGAGCGGAACATTTGACACTCCGCTGGCGCACAACGATGGTTATGGAACATGTGGACGGGGCACGTCCACGGGGTGCAGCGGCATGGCGCCGCGGACCCGAAGGAGCCCCCGATGCCCTCGACACCCCGCCCCGAGCCGGTCGTAGTCCCCGGTCTCCCGCTGCGCGAGTGCTCGCCGGCCGCCCTCGCGGAGCGGCTCCTGCCGATCCTGCGCGAGCTGCCCTTCCCCGCACGCCGCTGGCAGATCCTCACCGCGGGCGACCTCTACGGCTGCGACAACGTGACCCGCGAGCTCCTGGGCCGGGTCCCGGAGGCGGACTACGCGAGCGTCTCCGACGTGCTGGGCGTCCTCGCCGCGGTGCTCACCGGCCGTCCGCTGCCGGTCACCCCGACGATGCGCGGCCCGGTCCCGGCCGGCCGGGCCGCCCGCCCGGGCGCCGTCCCGGTCCGCGCCGAGGGCCCCGCCCGCGTGCCGCACCGTGCCCTCGCCGCGCGCCGGCCGCGGATGCCGCGTCCGGCGTAGGTGCTTCGCCCGTGAGCACTTTCCGGGGCTATAGCGACGGAAAGTGCTCACGGGCGCGCAGCGCACACCCCTAGCTGTGGTTGCCGAACCGCTGGAAGCGGATGTCGTGGCTGCGCAGGTAGGTCTGCAGCCCGGCGTCCTGCACCGGGATCAGGTGCGCGTCCCGGCCTGACTCGTTGTGGTGGGAGTGCCACAGTCCGGGCGGGGTGACGAAGGCGCCGCCGGGCTCCCAGTCCACGCGCGTCGGGTTCTTCACCTCGCCGTTCTCGTCGAGCTCCCGCCCGAGCAGCGTGTAGCAGCCGGGCTCGCAGTCGAGGATGAGGTCGAGCGCGACCGACTGGTGCCGGTGCGGCTTCTGCACCTGGTCGTCGGGCAGCAGGCCGAACATCGCCCACAGGGTGTGGGTGATGGTCAGCGTCTGCTCCTCCTCGGCGTTCGCGAGCAGCACCGACACGCGGTTCTTCGCGCTCGCCCCGTCGGCCTCGGCGACCTTCGTCAGCTCCTCGACCGCCCGGCTGCGCGGGAAGATCGTCGGGCGGAAGCGCGGGCGGGTGGCGTCGGCGCCGAGGTAGCGCAGCAGCGGCTCGTCGTGCACCCAGTACATCGCCGCGTCGTCCTCGGCGTGGAAGGTCGCCGGGCTGTCGGCGGGCAGGGTGATGAAGTCGCCCTTCTGCCAGCGGATGAGCGAGGAGTTCACGACGGCGAAGCCGCGGCCGGTCATCACGTAGTAGAGCTGCGAGGTCGCGTTGACCTCGGTGTGCACCTTGTCGCCGGCACGGATCGAGACGAAGTGGGCGACCAGCCCGGGGCTGGTGGCGGGGCCGCTGGTGATCCCGAGGGGCTCGGAGAGGTCGAGCGGCGTGATCCGCGTCTGCCCGCCCTGCCACAGCTCGGGGCCGAACCGCTCCGCCGGGACCGCCGGCGTGTACCCGAGACCGACCGGGTCGGCCGCCTTCGTGTACTCGAAGTACCGGGTGTCGGCGGTCCAGTCCTCGAAGCGCCCCTCGAAGCCGTACTCGGCCACGTTGACCGGCTCGGCCGGCACGGTGGGGTCGACGGCGTCGAGGTCGATCGCGTCGAGATCGGCGCTGCGCGCCGGGGTGGTGGCGGAGTTGCTGGGCAGCGTGGCGGTCATGGCGGCTCCCGGTGTGCGCTCACCGAACGGTCGGTCTTCGGCGGCTACCCCGGGGCCGAGATCATATATGCGCCAACTAACGATGCGTCCATGCCCGCGCGACGGTTTCGAACGGCACGTCGACGGGATCCGGCCCGGCCACGAGGTCGTCGAGCCGTGCCCGGGCGGCGCGGAACACCTCCTGCTGCGCGGCCTCGTCGAGCTCCAGCACCCCGCTGTAGGTGCACACCATCCCGGCGATCTCGTCGCGGGTCATCGGCCGCGTCCAGCGCACGTGGACCGCCTCGGGGGTGTCGTCGACGAAGCCGTACCCGTCGGGCAGGGAGAAGGCGAAGCCCCGTCGGGAGAGCCGGGCGGACCCGTCGGCGGTCATGTTCCCGATCCCGCGCACCGTGGCCACCCAGTCCACGCTCGGGTCGGCGCGGCTCCACAGCAGCCCCAGCGTCCCGCCGGGCCGCAGCACCCGCGCGATCTCGGCCGTCGCGGCGTCGGCGTCGAACCAGTGCCAGGCCGACGACGCGACCACGGCGTCGACGCTGCCCGTCCCCAGCGGCAGGTGCTCGGCCGCACCGCGCACCCGCACGGCGCCGGTGAGCCGCGCGAGCATGCGCGCGTCGGGCTCCACCGCGATCACGACGGCGGGTGGGGCCGGGCGGGCGAGGATCGCGCGGGTCACGAGCCCGGTGCCGGCGGCGAGGTCGACCACGGTGCGGGCGTCCACGGGCAGCACGCGGTCCAGGGCCTCGGGGTGCGGACCGGGCCGCAGCCGGTCGTACTCGTCGGCGCGGCGGCCGAACGTCATCGCACGGGTCACCCCGGCGACGCTAGGCGCGCACGCCCACCCCGGAAATGCCCGGCGCCGGACGTCCCGTTCGTCCTAGCCTCGCGCCCGTGACTGTCGGGGGGTCGACCTAGCGTGCGGGGCGTGCGAGCGATCCGTCCCCTGCGGCACCCGGCCTACCGGTGGTTGGCCGGGAACCTGGCGTTCTCCGTGCTCGCCGAGGGGCTCTGGATCGTCGCCGGGGTGTGGCAGGTCATCGCCCTCGGAGGCGGTGCCACGCAGTTCTCGCTGGTGAGCGGTGCCCTGGCGCTCGGCGCGGTGCTCACGGCGCTGCTCGGCGGGGTCCTCGCCGACCGGCTGCCGCAGCGCCGCATCCTGCTCGTGGTCGCCGCGATGCAGGTCGGGGCGGTGGGGCTGGTCGCAGGGCTCTCGCTCGCCGGCTCGCTCGGGATGGTCGCGCTGGTCGCGGTGGCGGGCGTGGTCGGCGTGGCGGGCGGGCTGCTGTTCCCGGCCTACGCGGCGGCGGTGCCGCGACTCGTGCCCACCGAGGAGCTGCAGGCCGTCAATGGCCTGGAGAGCATGCTCCGGCCCGTCCTGCTCTCCGCCGTGGGGCCGGCGATCGCCGGGGCGGTGGTGGCCGCGGCCGGGCCCGGGGTCGCGCTCGTCGTGGTCGCGGGCACGTCGCTGGGCGCGCTCGGGTGTGCGTGGCGGCTGCCGTCGTTGCCGGTGCCCGGGCGCGACGGCGGCCGCGCGTCGGCCGTCGCCGACCTGCGCGAGGGCTTCCGCTACATGCTCGTGACGCGGTGGCTCCTCGTCACGCTGGTGTTCGCCTGCCTGATGATCCTCGTGGTGATCGGCCCCCTCGAGGTGCTCGTGCCGTTCGCGGTGAAGGACCGCGCCGGTGGTGGCCCGGGCGGGCACGCGCTGGTGCTGGCCGCCTACGGCGCCGGCGGAGTGGTCGGGTCATTCGCGGCGGGGTCGCTGCGGACGCCCCGGCGTTACCTCACGGCGATGATCGTCATGTGGTCCGTCGCGTCGGTCCCGCTCGCGGTGTTCGGCCTGGCGGCGAGCCTGTGGCCGATGGCGGTCGCGGCGTTCCTGGCGGGCGTGTTGTTCTCGGCACCGCAGGTGATCTGGGGGACGTTGCTGCAGCGACGGGTGCCGCCGGCCCTGCTCGGTCGGGTGTCGAGCCTGGACTTCTTCGTCTCGCTGGCTCTCATGCCCGTGTCGATGGCGCTCGCCGGGCCGATCAGTGCGGCGGTGGGGCTCGCGCCGGTGTTCCTCGTGGCGTCCGTCGTGCCGCTCCTCGTCGGCGCGGTCGCGTTGCTGGTCGGGCGCCTCGGCCCGGACGAGCTCGCCCACCCGCTCCACGGGCCCGGCCCGGCCACCTCGGGGGCGACCGGGCCGGACGTCACGCACGCCGCGGAGGAGGTCAGCTCGCGGTCGGCGAGGTGAGGTCGTACACGGTCTGCCCGCCGACGGTGGTGGCCGTGTAGTGCTCCTTCACCCACGTCGTGATCCGGGTGCCGACGGAGTCCGAGCCGCCCTGGCCGCCCATCCCACCGCCGCCGCCGGAGGCGACCAGGTAGTGCACCTCGCCGGCGGCGACCATGGCCTGGAACTGCGCGAGCGTGGGTGCCGCGTCGGAGCCGCTCCAGCCGCCGATCGCCATGACGGCCGTGCCGGAGGACAGCTCCAGCGAGGCCGCGCCCTGCGAGCCGACCACCGCTGCGGACCACGTGGTGCCGGCGGTGCGCAGCAGGCCGGTGAGCTCGGTGGAGGAGGTGGTCATGCCGCCGGGACCGCCCTGACCACCCTGACCGCCGCCCTGACCGCCCCGCTGAGCACCCCCGCCGTCGGGACGGGCGCCGGACGGCGGCTGACCGCCCTGACCGCCCTGACCGCCGGGTCCGCCCTGGCCGCCAGGTCCGCCGCCCATGCCGTCGGCGCTCGCCGGGCCGGCGGAGACGATCGAGCCGGAGTGCGTGGTCGCGGCGGTGTCCATCGCGTAGGCCACCGAGCCGCCCGCACCGGCCAGCACCGCACCGACGAGCAGCACCGGCATCGCGCGGCGGGCCCAGACGTGCCGGGTGACCGCGCCCGCCAGCAGCCCGAGGATCGCGACGATCCCCGCGACCGCCACGACCCAGCGCAGCCACGGCAGGAACTCCGGGGTGCGGCGCAGCAGCACGACGCTCCACGCCGTGGTCGCCGCCAAGGCCGCGACGAGGGTCAGGCGGGCCGTGAGCAGCTCGCGGCGGCGCCAGAGCAGTGCGCCACCGACGGCCAGCGTCCCGGCCAGACCGGGCGCCATCGCCACCGAGTAGTAGGCGTGCACCGTGCCGCTCATGAAGCTGAACACCAGTCCGTGCACCAGGAGCCACCCGCCCCAGAGCACGAGCGCCGCCCGGGTGCGGTCCGTGCGCCCGGCACGGCGGGTGACCCACAGGCCGGCCGCCAGCACGATCAGTGCGGCCGGCAGCAGCCAGCTGATCTGGCCGCCGAAGGACGCGTTGAACATCCTCGTGATGCCGGTCGAGCCGCCGAAGCCGGTGCTCGCGCCGCCCCCGCCCCCGCCGCCCCCGCCGCCGTTGCCCTCGCCGCCGAGGATCCGGCCCAGGCCGTTGTAGCCGAGTACGAGGTCGAGGAAGGAGTTGTCGGTCGAGCCGCCGATGTAGGGCCGGGAGTCGGTCGGCCACAGGTCGACCAGCAGGACGTACCAGCCGACCGAGACGATCATGGCGCCGAGACCGACGGCGAGCATCGCGAGGCGGCGGCGCCAGGTCACGGCGGCGGCGAGCACGATCACGCCGGCGAGGGCGGGGAGGACCAGCCAGGCTTGCAGCATCTTCGTCAGGAAGCCCAGGCCGAGCAGCGCGCCGGTGGCGGCCGTCCACGCGAGACCGGCCCGACGGTGGGCGACGTCGATCGCGCGGACCGCGGCGTAGGCGGCCGCGGTCATGCACAGCACGAGCAGGGCGTCGGGGTTGTCGAACCGGAACATCAGGACCGCGACCGGCGTCAGGGCCAGCACTGCGCCCGCGGTGAGCCCGGCCCCCGAGCCCGCCCATCGCCGCACGGCGGCGCGCAGCAGCGCCACCGACGCGACGCCCATGAGGGCCTGCGGCACCAGCATCGACCAGGGGTTGAAGCCGAAGAGGCGGCCGGACAGGCCCATGACCCACAGGGCGGCGGGCGGCTTGTCGACGGTGATGAAGTTCGAGGCGTCCAGCGACCCGAACAGCAGTGCCTTCCAGGACTGCGTGCCCGCCTGGACCGCCGCCGCGTAGAACTCGTTGGCGTCGCCGCTCGCGCCCAGGTCCCACAGGTAGAGCAGCGCGGTCCCGAGGAGCAGCACCAGGAGCAGGGGGCGTTCCCAGTGCGGTGCGCCTTCCGCGCCGCGCAGGAGGCGCTGCCACGGCCGGGCCGGGCGGGCGTGACGGGCCCCGGACCGCGCGTCCGCCGCCGGTCGGGGAGCGGGCCGGGGGACGGCGCGCAGGTGGGTCGTGGTCATGGTGTCGACCCTGGTGGCCCGGGATGTCCGGTTCCTGGGCCGACGTTGTGGGCCGACTGTGAGGGCCCGGGTCGGCCCGAGGGAGTCCTCGTCCCGGCCGGGCGATCACGCTCGGGTGGCGGGCGCATCACGAGGATCGGATACGTCCGATGTCACGGTGACGAAATCGTGCGCAATGGGAACCATGAACAGGTGAGCGGAACCACGAACGGGCGGCGGCGTGTGCGCGTGGCCGTGCGCAGCGTCGTGGTGGCCGTGTCGCTGGCCGTTCTCGCGGTCTCGGCCTTCGCCTGGGCCCAGGTGCGATATCTGGATCGATCCACGGCCTCGGCCTCGGTGATCCAGGCGCCGGTGCCCCCCGCCCTCGCCGCGGAGCAGAACATCCTGCTGCTCGGGGTCGACAGCCGGACCGACCCCCAGGGCAACCCGCTCCCGCCGGACCTGCTCGCCGCCCTGCACGCGGGCGACAGCACCGACGGCGGCGACACCGCCGACTCCATCACCGTGGTGCACATCCCGGCCGGCGGGGGACGGGCCACTGCCATCTCGATCCCGCGCGACTCCTACGTCCAGCTCGCGGACGGCTACGGCAAGCACAAGATCAACTCGGCGTACTCCCGGGCCGTCGCGTTCACGACCGACTCCCTCACCCAGGCCCCGGGCGGCGGCTCGGCCACCTCGCCGTTCGCGCCCGAGGCCTCCGCCGCGGCCTCGCCCGACAACCCGGCCGTCCGGCGCGCGGCGCTCGAGGCGGGCGCGCGGACGACGATCGCGTCCGTCCAGGCGCTCACCGGCCTGCCCATCACGCACTACGCGTCGGTCAACCTCGCGGGGTTCGCCGACGTCAGCCAGGCCCTCGGCGGGGTGCCGGTCTGTCTGCGGGCCCCCGTCGACGACCCCTACTCGGGGCTGCGGCTGCCCGCGGGCCCGCAGGAGGTGTCGGGCGCCGAGGCGCTCGCGTTCGTCCGGCAGCGTCACGGCCTCCCCGGCGGCGACCTCGACCGGATCACCCGGCAGCAGACGTTCCTCGCCAGTGCCACGCGACAGCTGCTCTCGGCCGGGACGCTCGCCAACCCCTTCACCCTCGACCGTCTCTCGTCGGTCCTCGCGCGGTCGGTCACGCTCGACGCCGACTGGAACGTCCTGTCCTTCGCCGGGCAGATGCAGGGCCTGTCGGCGGGCGCGGTCACCTTCCGCACCATCCCCACCGGGGCCACCGACCTGGCGACGCCCTCCGACGGGACCGCCGTCCAGGTCGACCCGGTCCAGGTCCGGCAGTTCGTCGACGACGCCGTCGCGGTCGACTCCGGGCGCCCGCTCCCCGTCCCGCAACCCGTCGGCTCGTCCGACGCCGCGCGGGCCCACGCCGCCGAGATCGGCGACGACTCCGCCGACCGGGCGACCGTCCCGACGCCGGGTGCGGTGAGCGCCCCCGCCCCGGTCACCCCGCCCATCACGGCCGCGGCGCCCGGCTGCATCAACTGACGTCTGGCGGCCGGGCCTCGGCCCTGGTGCGATGGTCGCCCGGTGACCGTTGAGCCCAGGAGGCGCCATGCTGACGCGGATCGACCTGAACGCCGACGCGGGAGAGAGCCTCGGCCTCTGGAAGCTGGGGCACGACACGGCGCTCATGGAGCACGTGACGTCGGTGAACGTCGCCTGCGGCTACCACGCGAGCGACCCGGTGACGATGCGCGAGGCCGTGCGCACGGCGGCCGCCACGGGCACGGCGATCGGCGCCCACCCGGGGCTGCCGGACCTCGTGGGGTTCGGGCGCCGCCGCATGGCCCTGCGGCCCGACGAGGCCGCGCAGATCGTCGTGTACCAGGTCGGCGCGCTGCAGGCGACGGCCGCGGTGGAGGGTGCCGAGGTGGTGCACGTGAAGCCGCACGGCGCGCTCTACGGCATGGCGCTCACGGACGACGCGATCACCACCGCGATCACCGAGGCCGTCCTGCGCCTGGACCCGGACCTCATGCTCTTCTGGCTCGCCGGGCCCACCGCCGACCTCGCCCGCTCCCTCGGCGCGACCGTGGCCCGCGAGGGATTCGCCGACCTCGAGTACGACGACGACGCGCGCATCATCGTGGAGCCCGCCCCGCTCGCGAAGGACCCGGCCGCCGTCGCGCAGCAGGCCGTGGACCTCCTCGAGGGCCACGTGACGTCCACGTCCGGCCGGCATCTCGACGTCGAGGTCGACACGATCTGCCTGCACGGCGACCGCCCGAACTCGCCGGACATCTGCGCGGCGATCGTCGCCCGGTTCGACGAGCTGGGGGTCGAGCGCGTCCCCGCGCTGCAGCTCGTCTAGCCGATCAGGCCCTCCAGGGTCGTGATGTCGTGGGTGCCGTCGACCAGCGCGGGCTCGTCGACGAGGCGTCGGTGCAGCCGCAGCGTCGTCGGGACGCCCACGACGCGGTACTCCGCGAGCGCGCGTCGGGCCCGCGCGAGGGCGGTCGCCCGGTCCGGCCCCCACACCGCGAGCTTCGCGACCATGGAGTCGTAGAACGGCGGGATCGCGTCACCGACGGCGAGCGCGGTGTCCACGCGCACACCCGGGCCCCCGGGCAGCTCGAGGGCGGTGATCTCGCCCGGGGTGGGCAGGAAGTCGTCGTCGGTGTCCTCGGCGTTGACCCGGAACTCGACGGCGCTCCCGCGGACCACGACGTCGTCCTGGGAGAACGAGAGCGGCCGCCCGCCGGCCACGAGCAGCTGCTCGACGACGAGGTCGACGCCGGTGACCAGCTCGGTCACCGGGTGCTCGACCTGGATGCGCGTGTTCATCTCGATGAAGAAGAACTCCCCGTCCTCGACGAGGAACTCCACCGTCCCGGCCCCGACGTAGCCGACCTCCCGCGCGAGGTCCACCGCCGCGGTGCACATCCGCTCCCGCAGCGTCGGCTCGAGGCCGGGGGCGGGCGCCTCCTCCACCAGTTTCTGCCGGCGGCGCTGCAGCGAGCAGTCCCGTTCGCCGACGTGCACCACCCCGCCGTGCCGGTCGGCGAGGACCTGCACCTCGACGTGCTTGGGTCGCTGCAGGGCCCGTTCGACGTAGACCGCGTCCGACCCGAACGCCGCGGCCGCCTCCCGGCGGGCCTCGTCGACGACGCGGCGCAGCTCGTCGTCGTCCGCGGCCGGGCGGATGCCGCGGCCCCCGCCTCCGGCGGACGCCTTGACCAGCACCGGGTAGCCGACCTCCTGCGCCGCGACGACGGCCTCGTCGGTGGAGCCCACCACCCCGCTGCCGGGCACCACCGGGACGCCGGCCGCCTCCGCCGTCGCACGCGCCGTCGCCTTGTCGCCCATCCGCGCGATCACCGCGGCGTCCGGCCCGACCCAGGTGAGCCCGGCGTCGGCGACGGCCCCGGCGAAGTCCGCGTTCTCGGACAGGAAGCCGTAGCCGGGATGCACCGCGTCCGCGCCGGACTCCCGCGCGGCCGCGAGCAGGGCCGCCACGTTCAGGTAGCTCCTCGTGGCCGACGACTTCCCGACGTGTACGGCGGCGTCGGCGTGCCGCACGTGCGCGGCGTCGGCGTCCGCGTCGGAGTACACCGCCACCGACCGCACCCCGAGGTCCCGGCAGGCCCGGACCACACGCAGCGCGATCTCGCCGCGGTTGGCGACGAGGACGGTCCGGAGGCCCTCGGACGGGCTCACGTGTCGAGCTCCACCAGCTCCTGGCCGATCGACACCTCGTCCTCGTCGGCCACGTGCCACGTCGCGACCGTTCCCGCGGCGTCCGCCTTCACCTCGCGGAAGGTCTTCATCACCTCGATCAGCCCGATCACGTCGCCCTCGGCCACCGTGGCCCCGTCGGCGACGTAGGGCTCGGCGTCGGGGGAGGGCTTCCGGTAGAAGACGCCGGGGGTCTTCGCGGTGATGGTGTGTGCCATGGGTGCTCCTCGGGCGCGGTCGGATCAGCTCAGGGCGGTGCGGATGCGGTCGAGCTGGGCGGCCCGGTCGCGGCGGATGGTCAGGGCCTCGTCGAGGTCGACCGAGACGAAGCGCGTGCGGTCCCCGGTCTTGGTCTGGGCGAGACGGTCGCGGTCCACGGAGACGACCGTGCCCAGCGTGGCGTAGCCCCCGCCGGTGACGGCGTCCTGCAGCAGGACGATCGGCTCCACCCCGCCGGGGACCTGCACCGAGCCGACGGGGTAGCCGCAGTCGGTGACGTTGGCCGGGTCACTGCCCGCCCCGAACGGCTGCTCGCGCGGGACGAACTCCAGCTCGGCGCCGCGGTAGCGGTACCCGACCCGGTTCGCGTCCGGGGTCACCTTCCACGCGGTGTCGGTGAACCGCTCCAGGCTGTCGGGGGTCAGCCGGTAGCTGTGCAGCCCCACGAGCAGCCGCAGCTCGGCGATCTCCGGGTAGGTCGGCACGTCGTCGTCGGCGAGGCGCCGCCCGGCCCGCGGCGCCACGGCGTCCTCGCCCGGGACGAGCTCGTCGCCCTCGGCGAGGCCGCGTCCGCCGAAGCCGCCCATCCCGACGAGCGTGTAGGTCGAGCGGCTCCCGTAGACGGTCGGGACGTCGATGCCGCCCGCGATCGCGACGTAGGGCCGCGCTCCGCCGGTCAGCTGCCCGAACGCGAGCGTCTGGCCCGCCCGGACCGCGACCGACTCCCAGAGCGGGATCGCCTCGCCGTCGAGGGTGGCCGGGATGTCGGCGCCGGTCACCGCGATGACGGTGTCGGTGGTGAACTCGAGCGTCGGCCCGAGGTACACCGCCTCGAGTCCGGCCGCCCCCGGAGCGTTCCCGACCAGCGCGTTGCCGACGTGGTAGGCGAACGAGTCCAGCGCCCCGGAGGGCGGGAAGCCGATGGCGTAGTGCCCGAAGCGGCCGGTGTCCTGCACGGTCGTCTCGAGGCCGGGGTCGCGCACGAGGATGCTCACGAGTACAGGGCCTCCAGCATCGCGGCGTTGGTGCCGTCGGGGTCGGCCAGGAAGCGGCTCGGGGAGAACTCGACGGGGGCGGTGCGGTAGCGCCACCGTTTCGCCGCGACCTGCTCGCGGACCTCGTCGTAGCCGGCCTCGTCGACCCGACGGAAGTTGATGACGTCGCCGTGGCGGAAGAACACCACCGAGTCGTTCTCCGCGAAGTCCGGCTGTTCCTGCGCCGCGTCGAAGATCGGGGCCGGGGCGGAGCCGAACAGCTGGTAGCCGCCGGCGCCCTTCACGGGGTAGATCACCGCGAAGGCTCCGCCGAACCCGAAGGCTCGCTCGGGGGTCTCGGTGCGGGGCCGGACGTACTTCGGCACCTCCACCTGACGTTCCCGGGGGACGAGTTGGAAGCACCAGGGCAGCCCGGGGACGAACCCCATCATCGTGACGAGGTAGGGCGAGCCGGCGAGGGCGTCGATGAACGCCTCGGTGGTGTCGTAGCCGTTGATCCGGGCGCCGTAGTCGAGGTCGGTGCCCTCCGGGTCCTGGTGCCGGTCCCGGAACTTCATGAGGACCTCGTGGGTCCAGGGGTCGTTCAGCATGATCGGCACGTCGACGATGCGCGTGGCGATGGTGAACGACGGGTCCGCGGAGGCCGCGTCGCCCACCTCGGACTCGATCCGCCTCAGCTCCCGCACCAGGTCGCGCGGGTGGATCCGGTCGGGGTCGACGCGCACCATGTACGACGCGTTCGACGGGCAGATCTCCTCGACGCCCGCGATCGCCTCCTGCGCGAGCCGCCGGGTGATCGCCAGCGCGGTGAAGTGCGCGGGGAGGCTCATCGCGGTGGAGACCTCGGCGTAGACGAACTCGTCGCCCCCGTGGTCGTAGCGGATGCCGGCCTCACCCGTCTCGACTGCCATCACGCCACCCTGGCGGTGGCGGCGGGCGTGCGCCAGACCCGTCGCGACGAGATCGGCATGTCGAGGCGGGTCACCCGGCGTGCCGCGCCCGGTCCGCCCGCCGCCGCGCCGTGCGGACCCACAGCCCGCCGGCCACGGACAGCGCGGCGATGACGCCGAGGGTCAGGAGCTGCGAGACCCCGACGGCGACGCTGATCGGCAGCGCCAGCACGATCGGGACGCGCACGACCGCTTCGAGCAGCAGGCCGACGCCCCACAGTGCGGTGATGCCGCGGATCGTGCGCCGGGCCCCGGGTGCGGTGGCGTAGAGGCGGCCCACCTCCTCGGCGCGGGCCGGGCTCGTGCTCTCCAGGGCCGCGAGGACCAGGGGCCGCCCGACGACCAGGCTGACGAGGAACCCCAGCCCGACGATCCCGGTGCCGACGGACTCCTTGAGGAGCATCAGCCGCGGGTCGCCGGTGATGAAGGAGGCCGCGAGCCCGACGGCGTAGACGGCCAGCATGAGGGCCGCGAAGGCGCTGACGCGGCGGGTCCGCACGGCGGTGACCGCGAGGCGTGCCCCCGCGGCCACGGTCGCGGCCAACAGGGCCGTCGAGTCTCCGACACCCAGCAGGTGCAGCCCGTAGTACGTGCCGACCGGCAGCCCGACGTCGAGCAGGAGACCGCGGAGCTGCCCCGTCCCCGACGTCGAGGTCGAGGTCGAGGACGGGGCTGCGGGCTTCGAGGAGATCGCCGTGATGCTCATGGCGACCACCCTGCGCCGGTCCGCCGGCCGGGACGTCCGCCCCGGGATGGAGGCGGGGTGGAGACGCGGGGGAGAGGGTGGAGACGCCGGACGGGCCGCCCGTCACCGTGGTCGGCGACGGACGGCCCGTCCGGGGACGTGCGGTCGGGTCAGCTCGAGGGCGCGCGCTCCGAGCCGAGCGTGACCTGGACCTGCCGGGGCGCGGCGGTGCCGGACTGCACGGTCAGCGTGACCTGGGCGCCCGGGTTCTGGGCCCGCACGGCGGCGACGAGGGCGTCCCCGTCGTCGATGACCCGGTCGTTCAGCTTCGTCACGACGTCGCCCTGCGCGATGCCGGCCGCGGCCGCTGCACCGCCCGGGGTGACGGCGCCGATGGTGGCGCCGTTGCTCGTCGCCCCCTGCTGGCCGGTGCCGACCTGGACGCCCATGACGGCCTGGGTGGCGAAGCCCTGCGACGCGAGCTGGTCGCCGATGCGCTTGGCCTGGTCGATCGGGATGGCGAACCCGAGGCCGATCGAGCCGCTCTGCTGCTGGCCGCCCGAGCCCGACGAGCCGCCGAGCGTCGCGATCGAGGACGTGATGCCGACGACGCGGCCCTGCATGTCGACCAGCGCGCCACCGGAGTTGCCGGGGTTGATGGCGGCGTCGGTCTGGATCGCGTCGGTGACGGTCGACTGGTTCGAGCCCTCCCCGCCGGCCACCACCGGGCGGTTCAGCGCGGAGACGATGCCGCTGGTGACGGTGCCGGAGAGGCCGAGCGGCGACCCGACGGCGACGACTCCCTGCCCGACCTGCAACGACGACGAGCTCCCGATCTCGACGGGCGTCAACCCGGAGACACCGACGGCCCGCACCACCGCGAGGTCGGCGCTGGAGTCGGTGCCCACCACCTGGACCTGCGCGGTCTGCCCGTTCTGGAACACCGCCTGCAGCTGCGGCGCGGACTGCTGCTGCTGGCCGCCGCCGAACAGGCCGCCCAGCCCGCCCGACGACTGCTGCGCCTGCCCCGCCTCGAGCACGTGGGCGTTGGTGAGGATGAGCCCGTCGGCGGAGATGACGATCCCGGAGCCCTCGCCCGAGGCGCCGCGCAGCTGCACGACGCTCGGCAGCACCTTCTGCGCCACGGCCTCGACGGAGCCCGCCGCGGCCGGCGCGGCCGTCGACGAGGAGTCCGAGCTCCCGGAGAGCACCGAGGTGCTCGAGCTCGAACCCGCCGACGCGGCCTCGTACCCGACCGCGCCCCCGACGCCGCCCGCGACGAGGAGCGCGGCCAGCGCCGCGGCCGCGAGGAGCAGGGGGCTGCGCCGACGACGGCCGCCACCGCCCCCGTTGCCGCCCCCGCCGGTCGGCCACTGGTCGGTGGGCGGCGGCGGGCCCGCGGGGGTCCCCGACGACGGACCGGGCTGCCAGTGGTGGCCCGTCGGCTGGTTCCACGCCCCGGAGGGCTGGTCGCTGCGCGGCATCGTGGCGGTGCCGCCCTGGGTGTCGTCGTAGCGCACGCCGCCGGTGGGAGTGGACCCGTCACGCGGGACAGGGCCGGCGGCGTGGGCGGGTTCGCCGGACTGCGGGGTCCTGGCGAACGGGTCCTGGTCGGTCATGGAAGCGAGGGTTCCCCCATCGGCTGTGCAGTTACTGTGGAGGAGTCTGCAAAGTTCCTGAGAGACGCAGATCACCCGGTTGCGAACCGGACAGGCCCGGACACAGCCCCCGCACAGCTTCCCGCCAGCCCGTGGACATCGCGGCTGACGACGCTGATCGTCATGCACAGGGCGGTCACAGGCGAGGCCCACCGATCGTCCACGTCCGACTCCGACGGTGAGGACATGACCGCACCCGCTCCCATGGCCGAGCCCCGCTCCGCGGCGACTCCCGAAGCTCCCCAGGCCGTGCCCCGACCGGCCGTCGAGACCGCCGCGGGCGCCCCGGTGCTCGACGTCGTCGTCCCCGTCTACAACGAGGAGCGCGACCTCGGCCCGTGCGTCGAGCGCCTGCACGCCCACCTCGCGACGGCGTTCCCGTACCCGTTCCGCATCACCGTCGCGGACAACGCCTCGACCGACGGCACGCTCGTCGTCGCCCGCGAGCTCGCCGCGCGGTACGACGAGGTCGCCGTCGTCCACCTCGACGAGAAGGGCCGGGGCCGGGCGCTGCGGGCGGTGTGGTCGGCGTCCGACGCGCCGGTGCTCGCCTACATGGACGTCGACCTGTCGACGGACCTGAACGCGCTGCTCCCGCTGGTCGCGCCGCTGATCTCCGGGCACTCCGACCTGGCGATCGGCTCCCGGCTCTCGCGCACCTCCCGGGTGGTCCGCGGCGCGAAGCGCGAAATCATCTCCCGCTGCTACAACGTGATCCTGCGCGGCACGCTGCGGGCCCGCTTCTCGGACGCGCAGTGCGGGTTCAAGGCGATCCGGCGCGACGTCGCGCAGCGGCTGCTGCCGCTGGTCGAGGACACCGGCTGGTTCTTCGACACCGAGCTGCTCGTGCTGGCCGAGCGCTCCGGGCTGCGCATCCACGAGGTGCCGGTGGACTGGGTCGACGACCCGGACTCCCGCGTCGACGTCGTCGCCACCGCGGTCGCCGACCTGCGGGGCGTCGCCCGCGTCGGGAAGGCCCTGGCCACCGGCGCCCTCCCCGTCGCGCAGCTGCGGCAGGAGTTCGGCCGTGGACCCGTCGGCGAGGCGGACGAGACGGCCGGCGTCGCGCCGGGCATGACCGCGCAGATCGTGCGCTTCGCCGCCATCGGCATCGTCTCGACGGCCGCGTTCCTGCTGCTCTACTCGCTGTTCCGCACGGCCATGCCCGCCCAGGTGTCCAACCTGCTGGCGCTCGTGATCACCGCGGTCGGCAACACCGCCGCCAACCGCCGCCTCACGTTCGGCATCCGCGGCCGTCGGCACGCGGGCCGCAGCCAGGTCGAGGGCCTCGTCGTCTTCGGGCTCGGGCTGGTCCTGACGTCGGGCTCGCTCGCCCTGCTCGACGTCGTCGCGCCCGGGGCCTCGCACCCCGTCGAGCTGCTCACGCTCGTCGTCGCGAACCTCGTCGCGACCCTGCTGCGCTTCGTCGCCTACCGCGCGTGGGTGTTCAACCCGCGTCGTCAGACCGCCTGACCCCGGGGTGGCAGCGCGTCGTCGCCGTCATCCCGTGGCCGCACCACCACATCGTCGATCCGGCTCGCCAGGAGCATCCACCGCATCATGAGCACCGTCGCCGACGCCCCCGCGTCGACCGCCACCGCGGAACCACCCGTCGTCGGGAAGGCCGGGACCGACCCGCGCTGGGTCCGGCCGACCTTCTGGGTCCTGCTCGCCGCCACCGCGGTGACCTACCTGTGGAACCTCGGTGCCTCGGGCTACGCCAACTCCTTCTACGCCGCGGCCGTGCAGGCCGGGACGCAGTCGTGGAAGGCGTGGCTGTTCGGGGCGCTCGACGCCCCGGGCCTCATCACCGTCGACAAGCCCCCGGCCTCGATGTGGGTGATGGCGCTCTCCGGCCGGATCGTCGGGTTCTCGTCGTGGTCGATGCTGGTGCCGCAGGCGCTCATGGGCGTGGCGGCGGTCGCGCTCGTGTACGCGACGTGCCGACGCTGGTCGGGGCCCCGGACGGCGCTCGCGGCGGCGGCGCTGCTGGCGTTCATGCCCGTCGCCGCGCTGATGTTCAAGTTCAACAACCCCGACGCGATGCTCGTGCTCTGCATGGTCGCCGCGGCGTACGTGACGGTGCGGGCGGTCGACGCCGCCGGCACGCGGGCCGGCACCTGGTGGCTGGTCGCGGCCGGGGCACTCGTCGGGCTCGGCTTCCTGACGAAGCAGCTGCAGGTCATGCTCGCTGTCCCCGGTCTGGCCCTCGTGTACGCGGTCGTCGCGCCGACCACGGTGCGTCGACGGATCACCGACCTGCTGGCGGCCGGCGTCGCGATCGTCGTCTCCGCCGGCTGGTACGTCGCGCTCGTCGACCTGTGGCCGGCGTCCGACCGGCCCTACATCGGTGGGTCCACCGACAACTCGCTGCTCGAGCTCGCGGTGGGCTACAACGGCCTCGGGCGCATCCTCGGCTCGGACCGCGGCGGCCGCCCCGGCGGCGGGTTCCCGCGTGGTGGCGTGCCCGGTGGTGCACCGGCCGGCCTGCCCGGCGGGACGCCGCCCGGCGGTGGGTTCGGCCCCGGCGGCGGGGGCTTCGGCGGGTCACCGAGCCCCTGGCGGCTGCTGACCGCGGAGTTCTCCGGCAACGCCTCGTGGCTGCTCCCGGCGGGGATCGTCCTGCTGGTCGCCGGGCTGTGGTTCACGCGCCGCGCACCGCGGACCGACCGGACCCGCGGTCTGCTGCTCCTCGGCGGCGGGTGGCTGCTCGTCCACACCATCGTGTTCTCGGCGATGAGCGGGACCATCCACCCCTACTACACGCTCGCCCTGGCACCCGGCGTGGCGATCACCGCGGCCGCCGGGGCGTCGATCCTGTGGCGGGCCCGGGCCTCGGTCGTCGCTCGGATCGTGCTCGCCGTCGTCGTGCTCGGCACCGCCGCGTGGAGCGCCGTCGTCCTGACGCAGGCCGGGTCCCTGGCCTGGCTGCGCTGGGTCGCCGTCGTCGCCGGGGTGCTCGCCGCGGTCGGGCTGCTCCTGCCGCGCCTGACCACCCGCCGGCTCGGGGCCGTCGTCGTCGCCGTGCTGGCCCTGGTCGGGACGGTCGGCGCGTCCACCGCGTTCGCCGCCGTCACCGCGGTGACGCCGCACCAGGGGCCGATCGTCTCCGCGGGCGCGAACGGGACCGGGTTCCCGGGAGGCGGGATGCGTCGGCCCGGCGACCGGGCGGGCGCCGCGCGCGGTGGTTTCGAGGGGGAGCAGGCGTCGCCGCAGCTGGTCGCGCTGCTACGGGGCGCGGGTACGCGCTGGGCGGCCGCGACGACCGGCGCGATGAGCCAGGCGCCGCTCCAGCTCGCCGCCGGCGTCCCGGTGATGGCCCTCGGGGGGTTCAGCGGCGGCGACCCGGCCCCGACCCTCGCCCAGTTCCAGGAGTACGTCGCCACCGGTCAGGTCCGCTACTACCTCGAGGGCGGGGGCCCCGGCGGATTCGGTGGTCCCGGCGGGCCCGGCCCGACGACGGGTCGGCCCGGCGCGGGCGCGACCCCCGGCACCGCGACGGGCGCCACGGGAACGACGGACCGCGGTGGCGAGCGCGCCGGTCGCGGCACCACCGGCGAGATCGCCACGTGGGTCGACGCCCACTTCACGAAGACCGACGTCGGCGGGAGGACCGTCTACGACCTGAGCCGTCCGCTCGCCTGAGGACGAGCGGTGCGAGCCGACGCGACGGTGCCCCGCCCCCCGGGACGCCGTCGCGTCGGCGTGCGCGGAGCGCGACCCGATACCCACAGCCGGTACTCAGGTCGTATCCAGGGAGACGGCGCAGCATCGGGCGCATGAGGTTCTCGTTGCGCTCCGGTCGGCACGGTGTCCCCCGCCCGCGGACGCCCGAGCCCGTCGTCCGGGAACCCCATCCGAGCGCTCCGCTCCCGATCGCACCGGCGAGCGACGACCGCCTGGTCGACGACGCCCCGGCGACCGTCGAGGTGGTCGCGTCCCGCTCGACGGCGCGGCTGCTCGGCGAGGTCACGCCGCCCACCTGGCGGGTGGTGGCCACCGACCGGCCGTCCCACCACCCGTGCGTCGACTTCGTCGTGCTGGTCGAGCCGGACCCGGCCGTGGTCGAGGACGTCATCGCCCGGCAGCCGGGTGCGGAGGTGGTGGTCCTGCTGGCCCGGCACGCCCCCACCGAGCGGCTGGTGGCGATGCTCGACGCCGGCGTGTCGATCTGCCTGCGCGAGAGCCCGGCCCGCCTCGTCGCCGGGCACATGGTGGCCCGCCGGCGCCGGGGGCGGGCGCCCGTCCGGTTCTGAGCGCGACCCGACCGGACCATGTCAGCGGCAGCGGGTGCCCGTGGAGTACCTCGCTGCCACTGACTTCCGCCCGCAGCCCTGGGACCTCGCCGACCTCGTCGCGGGCGACGTCGACGCCACGACCCGGGACGGCGCGGACAAACGTGATCGTTCTCGGGCACACGGCCCGCGCCTGGCGGTAGCCCTCTCACGTCATCCTCAGGTCCGGTGGGGACCCTGGGGACCATGACCACCTTCGCGACGCGACCCACCGTCCCGCTGCACCCGGTCGTCCGGCGCGACGGGGGGTGGGCCGCGCGCGTGGTCGGCGGACTGGTGCTCGCGGTCCTCGGCGCGCTGGTCACGGCGGGGAGCTGGCTGCTGCTGGTCCGGTCCGGTTCGGGCCGGCGTCTCGACCACACGCTGATGGGCGCGGTCGAGCACCTCTTCGCCGGGGTGCGCTCCGAGGTGGTGGGCGTGCTCCAGCTGGTCAGCGTCGCGTCGGTCGGGCTCGCGCTCCTCGTGATCGCCGTGATCGGCCTGTCCCGACGACGGGTCGGTGCCGTCGGGGCCGCGATCGCGCTGGTCCTCGTGAGCCAGGCGATCACGCAGGGGCTCAAGGCCGTGCTGCCTGCCGAGGGGGCGACCGAGAACTCGCTGCCCAGCGGACACGTCACGGTGATCAGCGCGCTGGTGATCGCGACCCTGCTCGTGCTGCCCGCGGCCCTTCGGTGGGTGGCGGGCGCGGTGGGCCTCGTCGTGATCGCCGGCGCCTCGGTCGCGGTGATGGCGGCCGGGTGGCACCGGCCGGGAGACGTGCTCGCGGCCTACGGGGTCATCGCGGCCGTCGTCGGGGGCCTGCTCGTGCTCGACGGGGTGCGCCGGGCCGTCGCTCGGCGCTGAGCGCTCCCCTCGACCCCGTGGCAGCGAAGCGTCGTTGCTGTCGCCCAGTGACAGCAACGACGCTTCCCTGTCACCGGGGGAGAAGGCCTCAGACCGGCGCGCTCGCGTCGACGACGCGGATGCCGCCGAGCGAGCGCTCGGAGACGTCCGACCACCCGAGGTCGCGCAGCGCGCCCGAGAGCTCGCCGGGGCCGAAGAGCCGCGCCTGGCCCCAGCGGGCGAACACCTCGCTGAACGGCCGCAGCGGTCCCGGCGCGTGGGCGGGCACCGCGAACGCCGCCGCGCCCGCCGGGCGCAGCACCCGGGTGATCCCGGCGAGCGTCGTCATGAGGTCGGGCACCAGGTGCAGGCACAGCGAGCACGACACCGCGTCGACGGTCGCGTCGCGGAACGGCAGGACCATCGCGTCGACGCGGGCGAAGTCCACCTGCGCGAACGCGGTGGAGCGGGCGGCGCGCGCGAGCATCGACTCCGAGAGGTCCGCGCCGATCACCAGGCCGTCCCGGCCGACCGCGCGCGCGAGCCGGCGGGTCAGGGTCCCGGGCCCGCAGGCGAGGTCGAGCACCGTCTCCCCGCCGACGAGGCCGAGCCGGTCGTCGACCCGGTAGAAGGCCCGCAGGTTGCCCCCGCCGACCAGGCCCGGCACGTAGGCCTCGACGCGGTCACCGACGGCCAGCAGTCCGTCGTAGCCGCTCGCCCCGGACGCGCTCTCCCACGCGTCCTGGATGCGCCCCCGCGACCCCGGCCGACCCTGCACGAGATCGAGCCAGGGACCGGTCGTGTCCGCGGGTCGCTCGGCGAGCAGGGCCAGCAGCCGGTCCCGCGCGGTCACGACGGTGCCGGGCCGTGCAGGGCGTGGAACTCCTCGACGATCAGGTCGACCAGGCGGCCGAGGTCCGGCACGAGCCGGGCGCACGACACCAGTCCGATGTCGACCGACCCGTCGTAGCTCTGCACCGTGATGTTCAGGCCCTGCCCGTCGGCGACCGCGCTCACCGGGTAGTAGTGCCGAGCCCGCGCTCCGGCCATGTAGAGCGGCTCCTGCGGGCCGGGCACGTTCGAGATGATGACGTTGAACGGCACCAGGCCACGGGCCGCCGTCCGCGTGGTCACGCGGCTGATCAGCGTGGTGAGCGCCGGGACGCCGAGGCTCGCGCCCTCGGGGGCGAGCGAGCCCGGCGTCGCGCGGAACAACGCCTTCGCGGTCTGCAGCGCCTGGTGCGCGGCGGACAGGCGTTCGAGGGGGTCCGCGATGTCCGTCGGGAGCGAGGCCACCGTCGCCGACACCCGGTTGGTCCACATGTCCGGCTCCTCGCCGGTGCGCAGCGAGACCGGGATCATCGCCGAGAGGGGGGCCGTGGGCAGGGCGTCGCGCTCGAGCAGGTAGGTGCGCAGCGCGCCCGCGCAGGCGGCGACGACGACGTCGTTGACCGTCGCGTCGTGGTCCTTCCCGGCCGCCTTGACCTCGTCGAGCGGCACCGAGCGCCGCGCGAACCGGCGGTAGCGGCTGATGGGGGCGTTGAACACCGTCGCCGGAGCGGGCGTGGCCGGGAGGCGGGGCGACTCCGCGTCGGACTCCCGCGCGCGGCCGAGGTTGAGCACCGCGCCGAGCTGCCCGCGCAGGCTGTGGCGGATCCGGTCGGCGAGGTCGATGACGGCGGGGTGGCGGGTCGCGGCGGCGACCTGCTGCCCGGCCTGCGCGGCGAGCAGCAGCGCCCGTCCCGGCCGCTGCACGCCGTGCCACACCGCCCGGCCGAGCAGCCCCGGGTACGACGGCGGGTCCTCCGGGGTCCAGCGCCCGGCGTCGGCGGGGCGCTCCGCGTCCGGCACGTCGTCGAGCATCAGGGTGAGCAGCTCGGCGCCCGAGGCCCCGTCGACGGCCGAGTGGTGGACCATCGTCAGCAGCGCGAACCGGCCGTGCGGGGACTCCTCGGTCGCGGCGAGGCCCTCGATCACGTGCGAGACCCACAGCGGGTGGTCGCGGTCCATCGGGCCCGCGATGAGGCGCCCGACGAGCTCGTCGAGCTGCTCGTCGGTGCCGGGCGGCGGCACCGCGGAGTGCCGGACGTGGAAGTCCAGGTCGAAGTCGGGGTCGGAGATCCAGTAGGGGTGGTCCAGGCCCAGCGGCACCTCGACCAGGCGTCGGCGCAGCGGCTCGAGCAGGTGCAGCCGGTCGGCGAGCTGCCGGCGCCACGCCGTGAACGGCTCGTAGTCCGGGTCCGGCTTGTCGAACACCACGAGCTGGCTGACGTGGGTGAACTGGTGGTCGTCCTCGGCGGCGAGGAACACCGCGTCCAGACCCGACAACTGCTGCACGCGTCTCCTCCCACCGGCGGTGTCCGGCAGGAGTGTGGTCGGCGCCGGGGACGAAGGCCAGTCGACCGGCGCGCGGTCACCGAGAGCGAGATGCGCTCACGTTGCGTATCACCGGGACGGCCGCTCAAGAAATCCGACGGTCACCCGTAACGGTGGTGGGCCGGGCGCGTTAGGTGCTGTGAGTGGTCACGCCGCCGTGTGTCGGGGGACAGCGGCGGACCCGGAGACGATCCGCTCCCGGAGAGGAACCCCCCATGGCCCGCGCCCGCCACGCCATGCGTGTGCACCCGCTGCGTTCCAAGGGCGTCGTCGTCGGCGTGCCCGTGGCGGCCGCGGTCGCGTTCGGCGCGCACTCGGTGCTGGGTGTCACGCCCCTCTCGGAGTCGCAGGACGCCCCCGTCGCGACGAGCGCCGCCCCGTCCGCGGCGCCGGTCCAGGCCTACGGCCTGTCGACCCCGCCGCCCACCACGCTCGACCTGCTCTCCGCGCCCGCGGCGCACCCGGCCGCACCCGGAGCGGGCACCTCGGCGGCCTCGGCGTCCTCGGCCGGCCGGAGCACCACGACGCCGATCGTCGCGAACCGGGCCGCCGGCCCGACGCAGGTCGTCCCGATCGCCGCGCCGGCGCCCGCGGCCGCCCCGGCCCCGTCGATGATGACCTTCTCCGGTGGCGGCGCGCCGCAGCAGGCGGAGCCTGCCGCCCCGCAGCCCGCGCCCCAGCAGGAGGCCGCGCCGCAGCAGCAGGCGGCGGCGTCCGACGGCGGGTCGCAGCAGTCCTCGGGCGGGTCGGCGCTCGGCCTCGACCTCGGCGTCGCGAAGGTCTCGGTGCTCTCGTTCGGGCAATGATCGACCCGGGGATCGGCCTCCGGAAGGATGCCAGTCCATGAGCAAGGCCCTCGACGAACTCGTCGGTGACGTCCTCGACCTCGAGGACATCGAGCGCGACATCTTCCGCGGCCGCAGTCCGCAGGAGTCGCTGCTGCGTGTCTTCGGCGGCCAGGTCGCCGCCCAGGCCATGGTGGCCGCCGGGCGCACGGTCGACGACGACCGCGTCGTGCACTCCCTGCACGGCTACTTCCTGCGCCCCGGCGACCCGTTCGCCCCGATCGTCTACGAGGTCGACCGGGCCCGCGACGGGCGGTCCTTCACGACCCGACGCGTCACCGCCGTGCAGCACGGCGAGACGATCTTCACGATGTCGGCGTCGTTCCAGCGCCCGGAGGAGGGCGTGGAGCACCAGGCGCCGATGCCGGAGACGCGTGGCCCCGAGGGGCTCGCCCGCCGCGACATGCCGCCGGTCCCGGTCGACCGCCCCGCCTTCACGACGACGGGGAAGGCGCTCACCTGGCCCCTCGACGTGCGCTACGTCGACCACGCGCCGTGGGACGACACCGTCGACCGGCCGCCCCGCAACCGCGTGTGGATCCGGGCCGACGGTGAGCTGCCCGACCCCGACGCTCCGGGCGGCCGGTTGCTCCACGTCTGCGTCCTGACCTATGCCAGCGACCTCACGTTGCTCGAGGCCGCGGTGTTCCCGCACGTCCGAGGCGGTGCGGGGGCCCGGGACGTCAGCCTCGCGAGCCTCGACCACGCCGTCTGGTTCCACCGCCCGTTCCGCGCCGACGACTGGCTGCTCTACGTCCAGGAGTCGCCCAACGCGGGTGGCGGCCGCGGCCTCGCGTCCGGCCGGCTCTACCGCGAGGACGGCACCCTGGTCGCGAGCGTCGTGCAGGAGGGCCTCATCCGGCGTCGCCGGCCCGAGTAGCACCGTCCCGGTGCAAGCAATGCGTCACTGCTTGCACTGGACGCCAGGAAAACCGCATCGTCGCGACCGCCCGCGACGGTGCCGGATTTCCTGCCACTGGGTGCAAGCAGTGACGCATTGCTTGCACGGGGAGGGGTCAGGCCCGCGCGACCACCGGCACCTGGCCGTTCGAGCTCGCACCGGCCGTCGTCGGGACCGCGAAGTCCTCCGACCGGCCGAAGAACTCGTAGTCGTCGGGGCGGAAGCGGCGGGTCTCGGCCCAGTACCGGAGCGTGAAGCCCGGCCAGATGGTGCGGTTGTTGCCGGCCGAGTCCAGGTACCAGGACGTGCAGCCGCCGCGGGTCCAGATGCCCTTCTCCAGTCGGTGCATCACCGCGGTGTCCGACCGGTTCATCACCTCGGCGCGCACGTCGAGCCCGGAGCAGCCGTAGCCGTGGACCGCGGAGATGGCCTGGGCGACGTAGCGCGCCTGGCACTCGATCATGAACACGACGGAGTTGTGGCCGAGTCCGGTGTTGGGGCCGAGCAGGAAGAACAGGTTCGGGAAATCGGTGACCGTGATCCCGTAGTGCGTGCGCATGCCGTGCTCGGCCCACGCGTCGCGCAGCGTGCGCCCGTCGCGGCCGGTGATCCGCAGGCCGTCCATCGCGTCGGTGACGTGGAAGCCGGTGCCGTAGACGATGACGTCGGCGGGGTGCTCGACGCCGTCGTGGTCGACGACGCCGTGCTCGGTCACCTCGGCGATGCCGCTGGACACGACGTCGACGTTGGGCCGGGCGAGCGCCGGGTAGTAGTCGTTCGACACGAGCACCCGCTTGCAGCCCAGCGAGTAGCGCGGGGTCAGCCGGTCGACGAGCGCGGGGTCGGAGATCGACCGCTCGATGTGCTTGCGCGCGACCCACTCGGCCGGACGCAGCAGCTCCGGCCGGCTCATGAACCCGATCGCCCGCGACTCGAGGCCCGCGTAGAGCGCCGCCCGGTACGCGCGCTGCACCAGCGGTGCCTTCTCGAAGAGCCGCTTGCGCCAGTCACCGATGGGGTGGTCGCCCTTGGGCAGGACCCAGGCGGGCGTCCGCTGGAACAGCGTGAGCTGCGAGACCAGCGGAGCGATCTGCGGGACGAACTGGATCGCGCTCGCCCCCGTGCCGACGACCGCGACCCGCTTGCCCCGGAGGTCCACGTCGTGGCGCCACTGCGCGGAGTGGAAGGTCTCGCCGCGGAAGCGCTCCGCGCCCGGCAGGGCGGGCTCCGACGGCAGGTGCAGTGCGCCCACGCCGGAGACCAGGAAGCGGCAGCGGTACTCACCCGTCGTCTCCACGGGTCGAGCTCCCCCGTCGGCGTGCTCCCCGTGATGCTGCGTCTCCCGCGTGTGCACCGTCCAGGTGCGCGACTCCTCGTCCCACGTCGCCCCCGTCATCTCCGTGGAGAAGCGGACGAGCCGGCGCAGGTCGTGACGGTCGGCGAGGTGCTCGAGGTAGTCGCGGATCTCGGGCTGCGGGGAGTAGGAGCGCGACCAGTCCGGGTTCAGGTCGGACGAGAGCGAGTACATGTGCGAGGGGATGTCGCACGCGCACCCGGGATAGGTGTTGTCCCGCCACGTGCCGCCGACGCCCGCCTGCTGCCGGGTCGAGCTCCGCTCCGCTGCGTCTCCCGGTGCCTTCTCCAGGATGACGACGTCGGTGATGCCGGCTTTCCGCAGCGCCAGCGCCTGCCCCAGCCCGGAGAAGCCCGAGCCGACGATGACGACCTCACTGAACAAGAGACGCCTCTCCTCCGGAGATGGAATCGAGCCCGACGGCCGGTGTGGTGACGCCGGCGGCCTCGACGAGGCCCTGGAGGTGGGCGGCCACCTCCGGCGACCGCTCGAAGGTGATCATGTGACCGGCGCCCGGGAGCACCACCAGCTCGGCGGCGGGCAGGGCGGCGGCGATCGTGTGGGCGTGGTCGACCGGGCAGAGCCGGTCGTCGGTCCCGACGAGCACCACGGTCGGGACGCCGTGCAGCGACTCCAGCGACGACGTCCGTCGGTGCTCCCCGATCGACTCGCGGAACGCCAGGACGGCGACCGGGTCGGCGGCGAAGGTCTGCTCGGCGACGCTGAGGACGTCCGCCCGGCGGGCGTGCCGGCCGAACACCAGGGCGCGGACCAGCGGGGCGAGGAGCACCGAGCGGGCGTGGGTCCCGCTGCCCTCCGGGTCCGCCCGGCTGACCGGCGCGCGGTTGCCCAGCGAGGCGAGGAACGGCATGGCCGCGCGCTCCCCGTGGGCCACGAACGCGCCGCGGCGCCCCGGCAGGCCGAGGGTCAGCTCGGCCATGTCGTCGCTGGCGGTGGCGACGAAGCCGGCGCCGACGACGCGGTCACGCACCAGGTCGGGGTGCCGCTCGGCCAGCGCCATGAGCGTCATCCCGCCCATGGAGTGCCCGGCGAGGACGACCGGTCCCTCGACGTGGTCGCGCAGCAGCGCGGCGAGGTCGTCGGCGGCCAGGCCGATCGTGGAGGCGTGCTGCCCGCCCGACTCCGAGCCGCCGTGGCCACGGTGGTCGTAGCGGACGATCTCGCTCGTCACCCCGGCCCGGCGCAGGTCGCGGACCACCCGGTCCCACGTGCGCAGATCCTGGGACCAGCCGTGGACGAGGACGAGGGTGGGGACCCCCGTCGTCAGGACCCCGCTGCGGCCGACCCGCAGGGTGATGCCGGTGGCGAGGGACAGCGGGCCGACGGATTCGCGCATCACTTCTCCAGCAGGAAGGACTTCTTCCACAGGGCCTTGCCCGGTCCTGCGATCATGCCCGCCTCGTCGAGGAACGCGAGGATCTTCTCGCCGCCGAAGCGGATCATCTCGCGGTGGTGCGGGTTCGCCAGGGCGGCGCGTCGGCCCTCGGCGGGGTCGATCCCGACCGCGGCGTAGACCTTCGGGTTGATCAGGCTGCGCACGACGAAGAACGACGTGAACGCGCACATGAACCGCTGGTAGGCGAGCTCGGTGCGGGAGAGCTCCGCGAGGCCGCGGGACACCTCGTCGCGGGCGAAGGCGACGTGGCGCGCCTCCTCCATGATGTGGATGCGGTTGACCTGGCGCATGAGCGGCTGGATGCGGTCGTCGTTGGCCTGCTCGCGCTGCAGCCGGTCGAGCACCTCCTCGGCGACCAGGATCGACGCGTAGGCGGCGGGGCCCCAGTTGACGACGGAGAAGAGCTTGCCGAGCTGGTGGACGAACGGGACGGCGCCGTAGGGCTCGACCCCGGCGCGGTGCACGAGGCGGGCGAACATCTGCGAGTGGCGGCACTCGTCGGCGACCTCGGTGAGGGCCCACTGGGCGCGGTCGCTGGTCGGGTCGTCGGCGTAGAAGTCCTTGAGCAGCCGCTGCATGAGCAGGGTCTCGAACCACAGGCCGACGGACGCGACGCTGCACGCCTCGTGCTTGCCGAGCTCGATCCGCTGCTCGGGGGTCAGGCGCTCCCAGAGCTCGGTGCCGTAGAGCGAGACGCGGTGTTCCGGCACCCAGATCTTGCCCTCGACCAGCGGCGCGTCCCAGTCGATGTCGACGTCCGGGTCGTAGGACTTCCTGGCCGCGGAGCGCAGCAGGCGCGCGGCCGTCGCGTTGCCGTCCCCCTCGCCGGGGCGGGCGGTGCGTGGCGGGGCGAGCGCAGCGACGGGAGAAGAAGTGCCCACGGGCGCCGACATGGCGTCGTCCTCTCGGAGGTCGTTCGGGGGAGCGCAGGGGGTACGGACTGTATCCCCAACTTGTTGTACGTCTTACCGCTGGTAACCGTAACTGGTGGTAGCGTCATCGCCCATGGCCGACGGTGTCAAGCCGAGACAGGGCGGTACGCCCCCTTCTCGTGACGGGCGTCGCACGCGCTGGACGAAGCACCGCGAGGAGCGCCGCGCGGAGTTCGTCGAGGCCGCGATGCGGGTCCTCGCCGAGGTCGGACCCGAGTTCGGCATCGAGCAAGTGGCCATCGAGGCCGGCGTCACGAAGCCGGTGCTCTACCGGCACTTCTCCGACAAGGCCGACCTCGTGGAGGCCATGGGCGAGCGCGGGACGCACATCCTGCTCGACCGGCTGATCCCGGCGCTGAACTCCGAGGAGGCCCCGCTCCCGCGCATCCGCAAGTCGATCGCCGCGGTGCTCGGGACGCTGGAGGACTACCCGAACCTGTACTGGGTGCTGGCGCGCCACGGCCACGGCCAGGACGTGGTCCAGGCCGACAAGGAGCTCATCGCGACGGCGCTGTCCGCGCTGATCGGTGACTACCTGCGGTCCTTCGGCCTCGACTCCGGCGCGGCCGAGCCCTGGGCCTACGGCATCGTCGGGTTCGTCCAGAACACGGCGGAGTGGTGGCTCGAGCGCCGCTCGATGAGCCGGGACTCCGTCGTCGAGTACCTGACGGTGCTCGTCTGGGCGGCGATCGACGGGTTCGCGCGGCAGCGCGACGTCGTCATCGACCCGAACGTGCCGCTGGAGATCAACAAGGTGATCCAGATGTCTCCCGGAAAATCGTCCGGGAGCAGCGAGTCCGATGTCGCCGAGGCTGGGAACGGGGATCGATGACGACCACCGGGGATCGCATCAGGGACGATTGGAGCGACGGGGGTCATCACGACCATGACGACGAGGACGGGTACCGCGGGCCCGGGTCGCTGCGGCTGGCCGACGGGCAGGAGTTCGAGGTCGACGTGACGCTGCGCGGGTACGTCGAGCCGCTCGACGGCCGGTACCACTGGTACGGCCGGGTCGCGGTGCACACGGGGCTGGAGGCCGCCCTGGGTGGGAAGCGGGCGCAGGCCGTCGTCGTCACGCCGCAGGGCGAGGCGGTCGGGGAGCTGTCCGACGTCGACCCGTGGGGCCGCTACCGGATCGCCGGCACGTCCACCCCGCCGTTCGCCGTCATGACGGAGGTCCCGGCGTGAGCGAGCGCGACGCCATCCTCGCCGCGATCGCCACCCCGCAGCGGGCGGTGCGCGACATCTCCGGGCTGATCGGCGACCGCATCGCCTTCGGTCCCGTCCCCGCCGGGCCCGGGGGGATGGCCACCGCCCGGGCGGTCGGCGTGGTCGGGAAGCTCCGCGGTCGGCAGGTCGACGACACCTACACCGAGGTGCACGTCCCCGTGCAGCTCGACCTCACCGTCGACATCGGCGGCCGCGCCGTCCCGGTCGAGGCGCAGATGACGGTGCGGATCGGCCTCGAGGCGTGCCTCGCGCCCGACGCCGACCACGTCGTCGTCGAGGTGGACGAGATCGGGCCGGGCGACATCGCGCTCGAGACCCGGACCTCCGGGATCGGCGGGGTGCTCGTCCGTCGGCTCGGCAACCTCGACGCCGAGATCCGCCACCACGTGATCGGCTACGTCACCGACATCCTGGCCTCACCGGAGGCCCGGGACCTCCGCCGGATCGACCTCGACGAGGCGTCCGACACCGCGTAGACCCGATCGGGCCGCGCGACGGGTTCGCCGAGCGATCACGCCGCGCGGCGCCGCGGGATCGTGCGGCCTACTCGGAGCGGCGGCGGGCGGGACGACCGGTGGACGCGCGGCGCGCGGGCTGCCGGGTCGTGCTCTCGTCCTCGGTGCGGATCACCGACGACGTCGCCCGCCGCGTCCGCTGGCCCTCGCTCCGTCGCGTGCCGCCCGCGGCCGGCGAGTCCGCATCCGACCGGCCCTCCCGGTTCCGACGCGTCGACTCCGGGGTGGAGCGGCTGCGCCGCTGCCCCGAGCCGGTGCTGCGTGTCTGGGTGTCGGAGCGGGTCCGCGTGGACCTGGCGCCTCCGTCGGCGCGCGGAGCGACCCCGGACGCGCCCCCGTCCTCGGCGGCCTCGGCGCTCCCCGCCTGGTCGTCGACCTGCGACGTGGTCGTGTCGGTGTCGTCGTCCGCCCGGTCGTCGACGTCCTCCGAGCTCAGGTCGGTGTCCTCGGAGTCGCCGTCGTCCTCGTCGGTGTCGTCCTCGGTGTCGTCCGTCGCGCTGTCGACGTCGGGGCCGCCGTCGTCGCCGCCGTCGTCGTCCCACCGGTCGTCGGAGTCGGCGTCGGAGTCCTGAATCTCCTCGTCGTCGGACTCGTCGGCGGTGTCGCTGACGGTGGCTTCCGGCTGCTCGTCGTCGGTCACGTCGTCGACCGCCCCGGTGGTGTCCTCGACCTCGTCCTCGGTCTCGTCGCTGTCGTCCTCGTCGACGGGCTCGGCGGCGACATCCTCGGCCTCCTCCTCGGGCTCGTCCTCGTCCCCGGTGTCGGACTCGTCCTCGTCGACGACCTCGTCCTCGTCGGCGGGCTCGACGTCCTCGGCCTCAGCCTCGTCGTCGGTGTCGTCGTCGACCGACCCGGCGGTGTCCTCGGCCTCGTCGGTCTCGTCCTCGTCGACGGTCTCGTCGGTCCGGTCGTCGGACGAGTCGTCCGCGACGACGTCCTCGCCCTCGTCGGACTGGTCCCCGCTCCGGCCCGCGAGGGTGTCGCCGTCGGTGTCGACGTCGGCCTCCGGGACCCGGCCGTCGGCCTCGCTCCGGGAGCCGACCGCGCGGCCCCCACCCGACTCGCCCGCGGGCGTCACGGCGGCGACCGCGGTGACCTCGGCCGGGGCGAGGATCGCCTGGGCGAAGCGGCGTTGTGCGGCGAGCATGCGCTCGAGGACGTCGAACATGTCGTCGACGAGGATGGCGGCCGCAGTGCGGTCGGGCCGCGGGAAGCCGCCCAGCAGGCGGATGGTGTCGTCGGGCTCGCTCATGGCACTCCCTCGTGCGTCGTCCGCGGGGAGGGTCCCCGGGATGCGCGGGCGTGCCCGGTCCGGGGCACGGGCGCACCGTCGTCGTGCGAAGTGGGTGCCGAGGGCCGAGTGCGGTCGGCCGACCGCGCCGGACGCCCGCGCATCCGGACCGACCCGGGTGCGCACGTCCGTCGGAACGGGGGCCCGACCGGTCGCGGCGTCCGGTCAGCGGCCCGCCGCCCGGTCGCGGTGGATCACGGCGACGAGGCGGCGCGCGGGCGCCTGCGAACGGGGGCCTACCGGGAGCGGATCAGGTCCATGAACGACGACCGGTCGGTCAGCTTCACCCGCGGCCGGCCCCCGGGCTCCCCGGCGGCCCGCTCGTGGGCGTCGATGGCCTCCCAGCCGTCGAGGTCGACCAGGTCGGGGCAGCGGCCGGAGAGCCACTCCTCGACCTCCTCCGCGCTCGCGACGGCGGCCCCGTCGCGTGCGCCGGTCGCGAGGTCGGCGAGCAGGCCGCGGACGGTCTCGTTGGCGTCCTTGCGGTTGGTGCCGATGATCCCGGTGGGCCCGCGCTTGATCCAGCCGACGACGTACTCGCGCTCGCGGCCCTCGATCCGGCCCTCGGTGTGCGGGATCGTGCCGGAGCCCTCGTCGAACGGGACGCCGGGCAGGGCCACGCCCTTGTAGCCGACGGCGCGGAACACGAGGCCGCACTCGACGGTCTCCCGCTCGCCGGTGTCGACCGGGCGCACCCGGCCGTCCTCGGTGGTCTCGAGCCGGTTGACGGCGAGCTCGACACCGGTCACGGGCCCGTCGTCGCCCTCGCCGAGGATGCGCAGCGGCGAGCGCAGGAAGCGGAACTCCATCCGTCGCGGCGCGTCCGGGTCGGGTCCGCGGTCGGCCCAGCCGCGCAGGATCTCGACGTTGCGGCGGGTGCCCTTGGCCAGCTCGGCGTCACCGTCGGCGGACGGGATCTGCGCGGGGTCGACGACGGTCGTCAGGCCGTCGATCTCGTCCAGCTCGCGTAGTTCGGTGGTGGTGAACGCCGCCTCGACCGGGCCGCGCCGGCCGCACACCACGACCTCGCGGACCGACGAGCCGACGAACGACGCGATGGCGTGGTCGGCGGTGTCGGTGGCCCGCAGGTCGGCCTCGCCGAGCAGCAGCATGCGGGCGACGTCGAGCGCCACGTTGCCGGCGCCGATGACGACGGCGCGGTCGGCGGCCAGGTCCGGGTCGAGGTCCACGAAGTCGGGGTGGCCGTTGTACCAGCCGACGAAGTCGACCGAGGCCAGGCTGCCGGGCCGGTCCTCGCCGTCGATGCCGAGGCGGCGCTCGGTCTGCGAGCCCACCGCGTAGATCACGGCGTCGTAGCGCTCGAGGAGTTCGTCGACGGTGACGTCCTCACCGACGTGGACGTGCCCGAAGAACCGGAACCCGGGACGGGCGGCGATCTTCTCGTACTGGCCGCTGACCGACTTGATCTTCGGGTGGTCCGGCGCGACCCCGGCGCGGACCAGGCCCCACGGGGTGGCGAGCCGGTCGTACATGTCGACCCGCACCGGCGGGTCCTCCGAGTCGAGGAGGGCGCCCGCCGCGTAGAAGCCCGACGGGCCCGAGCCGACGATCGCCACGGCATGGGTCCTCATGGACCGATCCTGTCGGAGGGTCGCGTGATCCGCACCTGGTCCTCCGACGGGGACGCCACGCCGACGATCGGGTGCCCCACCGGGGGCGGCGCGTCGGAAAACGGCCCTCGATCGAGTCATCACTCCATACGGCATCAGGCCTGTGGAGGCGCCCGACCAGCGCCGACGATGTCAGTGATGATCAGGAACGGGCAGCATGCGTCGTGGCGTCGGGGCCGGGAGGTCCTCGACGACTACGACCTCGACCGCGTGCTCACCGAGGAGCTGGCGGACGACCTCGTGAACGAGCTCGTCTGCCTGCGGCCGCGGCGACGACGGCCCGCCCACGCCGTGGGCGCACCGCTGCCCGCCCCCGTGATGGTCCGCCGCCCGCACCTGCAGGTGATCCGGGGCGGCCTCGCCGACTAGCTCTTCACCGCCGCGAGCACCAGGTAGTACAGCTCGTTCCCGGCCATCGAGAGCCGGTGGCGGAACGTGCGGCGCACGACGATGCGGGTGTCCTCGCGCGCCGAGATCATCGCCTCGACGTCGGACACGTCGTGGTCGTCGGGGGCGTCCTTGAGCGTGAGGGCCAGCACCGAGTTCGTCGGGAAGGCCGACCAGAGCTCGTCCAGCGCGTCCACCGGCACGTGGCCCTCGCCCACGGCGCCCGCCGCGACGAGGGCGTTCAGCTGCTCCTCGGTGACGAGCCGGGCGACCTCGGCGCTCTCCAGCCGTTCCCCGACGACGTAGTGGGCGTAGAGCCCGGGCCGGTCACGGTGCGCGGCGTCGCGGGCCTCGGGGATGCCGTCGGCGCCGACCACCACGGTGATGCCGCGGGCGGTCATCTCCTCGCCGACCACGCCGTTGCCCGCGCCCAGGTCGAACGCGCGCAGCGCGCCGGGCTCGAGCCCGAGCGTCGCGCCGGCCTCGACGGCGGCGTCGGCGACGGTCGCCGGTGAGGCGCACTGCAGCTGCCGCTGCACGACCTCCTCGTACAGCCCGGGCACGTCGTACACGGTCGCGTAGTCGTGCAGCACCACCCGCTGCGTGCCGCGGTCGCGGTGGAGGAGGAACTGCTCCTCGCCCTGCCGACGGCCGGGGGTGGGGTCGAGTTCGACGGTGAACGGAGCGGTCATGGCCTCATCGTGACCGCCGCGACTCCGGACGGCCCAGACGATGTGTCGTTGCTCCCCCTGCCGTTTCCCGTCGGCGCGCGGCAGGCCACCCTGCGATCAGTGCACCGCGCCGCCGTCGCCGCCCTGCTGCACGTCTCCCCCTCCGAGTCCCGCCGGTGGACCTCCACCCGCCGTCAGGACCCCGACGACAGGAGGCTCGCGATGAGCACGTCGTCCACCACCACCCCCGCCCACGCGCTGCTGCGTCACGCGCAGGCGCGTGCCGCGGACGTCGCGGTCGAGGACCGGGAGCACGCCACGACCGTCGTCGCGGACCTGCTCCACCGCGAGTGCACGGAGTGGAGCTGGACCTCGCACCGCTCGGACGCCCACCGCGCCGACGCCCGACGCATCGTGGGGGCGCTGTGCCGCGAGGGCTGGGGTCCCGCGGCGTAACGGCCTCGGTGACTCGCGACGAGACAAAGAGCGGTAGGCTGATGGTCCGATCGGCGCAGGTCGGTCGGACGCCCGGTGGTGTCGGCCGGGTCCTGGGGAGGAACGCCGTGAGCACCATCGACATCGACGGCCGGCAGGTCCGGGAGTCGAGCCGCCGGTCCGGCGCCGTCTGGACCTGGCAGTCGCAGAGCGAACAGCCCATCGACTACGAGATCGAATGGGTGCAGGAGAAGGACGTCTTCCTGTACGGCACGCGGGTGCGGCCGGGCGGGTGGAACGTGTCCCGGCTCGACGAGTCGGACTGGGCCAACGACGGCACGATCGAGGGTGCCCGCGAGGTCGTCGAGCGCCGCATCCCGACGATGCCCCGCTGATCGGGGCGATCACGCAGGTCCTGACGACGGGTCCGGAGCGGACCCGTCGTCAGGACCGGGCTGCTAGGAGCCGCCGCCCAGGACGCCGGCCTCGCTCAGCTTCTTCATGACGGCGTTCGGGCCGTCGAACTGCTCCTTGTCGAGGCCGCGCAGCGTCTCGACCAGCTGGTCGTCGGCGCCCTTCGACTTGGCGTGCTCGGCGAGCTGCTCGGGGTCCCCCGGGTAGTCGAATCCGCCGAGGGACTTCTGGACCTGCGTGACGTCGTAACCCATGGGCCGGGGATGGTCCGCCGCAGGGGGAACCAACCATGGAATCCTCGTTCGCGTGCTGAGCTGTCCCTGGTCGTGCGTCGTCTGGGATCTCGACGGCACGCTGCTCGAGCGGGGGACGACGAGACCGGTCGCGGGGGTCGAGGCGCTCCTCGCCGCGTGGTCGGGCGCGGGCGTCGAGATGGCGGTCGCGACGTCGGCCTCGACACCGCTCGCGCGGCGGCTCGTCGACGGGCTCGGGTGGTCGGGCTGGTTCGGTCACGTCGCCGGGACCGGCCCGGGGGTGGCCGGCAAGGACGAGGTGCTCCTCGAGGCGCTGCTCGGGCTCGGGCGGGTGCTGCCCGAGGGGGCGGCGGACGCCGCGATGATCGGCGACGCGCCCACCGACGTCGCGGCCGCGCGGCGCCACGGGCTGACCGCGGTCGGCGTGACGTGGAGCGGGACACCGGCCGACCTGCTGGGCGGGGCCGACCTGATCTGGAGCCACCCGCCGTCGTGACCGGGGGGAGACGGAGCGGAGCGCAGCTCGACCATCGACGTCGGTGGGTGGTCCACCTGGACCTCGACTCGTTCTTCGCCTCCGCGGAGCAGCTGACCCGTCCCACGCTGCGCGGCCGGCCGGTGCTCGTCGGCGGGCTCGGGCCGCGGGGTATCGTCGCGGGCGCCTCGGGGGAGGCGAAGGCGTTCGGGGCGCGTTCGGCGATGCCGATGGCGCAGGCGCGGCGGGCGTGCCCCACCGCGGTCGCGCTCCCACCCCGCACGGCGGTCTACCGGACGCTCTCGGAGTCGTTCTTCGCCGTCGTCCGCGCCGCCGCGCCGGTGCTGGAGCAGGTCGCCTACGACGAGACGTTCGCCGAGCCGGCGGCGCTGGCCGGGGCAGGTGCCGACGCCGTCCGGGCCTGGGCCGAGGGCGTGCGCGCGCAGGTGCGTGAGGCCACCGGGCTCGCGGTGTCGGTCGGCGCGGGCTCGGGCAAGCAGGTCGCGAAGATCGCCTCGGGGCTGGCCAAGCCCGACGGCGTCCACGTCGTCGCCCACGGCGGGGAGCGGGCGCTGCTCGACCCGTTGCCGGTGCGGGCACTCTGGGGGATCGGGCCGGTCGCCGAGACCGCACTCGCGCGGGCGGGCGTCACCACGATCGCGGCCTTCGCGGCGATGCCCGCGGCCGAGGTGACGGCGCTGCTCGGGTCGGCGGTCGGCACCGCGCTGCACCGCCTCGCGCAGGGGGTCGACGACCGCGCGGTGACCGAGCGGGGCGAGGCGAAGCAGGTCAGCGCGGAGACGACGTTCGACACCGACCTCTCCGACGTGGCGGGCGTCCGACGCGCCGTGGCCGACCTCGCCGCCTCCGCGCACCGGCGCCTCGTCGCCTCGTCGCGCGCCGCCCGGACGGTGACGGTGAAGGTCCGCGGCGGCGACTTCGTGACCCACACCCGCTCGGAGACCTCGACCGTCGCGTCGACCGACCTGCCGGCGCTCACGGCGGTGGCCCAACGGCTCGCCGTCGACGCGCTGCCCGAGGCGGGGGTCCGCCTCGTCGGGGTGTCCTACGCCGGCCTGACGACGGCGGTGCAGGGCACGTTGTTCGAGACCGCCGAGCCCGTCGTCGAGGTGACCGCACCGGTCGTCGGGACGGAGATCGAGGAGGACCCGGCGCCGGCCCCCGAGCGGCCGTGGCGCACCGGGGACGACGCGGCCCACCCGACGTACGGGCACGGGTGGGTGCAGGGCGCGGGGCACGGGCGGGTCACCGTGCGGTTCGAGACCCGCTCCACCGGGCCGGGACGCGCGCAGACCTTCGCCGCGGACGATCCGGAGCTGACCCGGGCCGATCCGCTCGTGTCGTTGACCTGACATCGGATGGCAGGAAAGCGTCGTTGCTGTCACCCAGTGGCAGCGACGACGCTCCGCTGCCATCCCGGGGGCGCGTCACAGCAGCAGCTGCGACCGGGCGAGCTCCGCGTAGAGCGGGCTGACCGCGAGCAGCTCGGCGTGCGTCCCGACCGCCGCGACCCGGCCGTCGTCGAGGACCACGATCTGGTCGCAGTCGACGACCGTCGAGAGCCGGTGGGCGACGATCAGCAGGGTCCGGTCGGCGGCCGCCGCGACGTCGATCGCCTCCTTGAGCGCCTGCTCGTTGCGGGCGTCCAGGCTGGCGGTGGGCTCGTCGAGCAGCATGAGCGACGGCTCGGCGAGCAGGGTGCGGGCGATCGCGAGCCGCTGGCGCTCGCCGCCGGAGAGCAGGACGCCGCCCTCGCCGACCGGGGCGTCGAGCCCGAGCGGGGAGCGTTCGACGAGGCCGGACAGGTTGACCGCCGCGAGCACGGCGAGCTGGTCGGCCTCGGGCGCGTGGGGCGCGGCGAGCACGAGGTTCTCGCGCAGCGTGCCGGCGAGGGCGGGCGACTCCTGCTCGACGTAGCCGAGGCGGGCCCGCAGCACCGCGCGGGGCCGGTCCCGCACGTCGATCCCGTCGACGAGCACGGCGCCGCCGCTCACGTCGTGGAAGCGCTCGACGAGCGCGAAGACCGTGGACTTGCCGGCCCCCGACGGGCCGACCAGCGCGGTCCGGGTGCCGCGCGGCACGGCGAAGGAGACCCCGTCGAGCACCACGGTGCCGTCGGGGTACCGGAAGTCGACGTCCCGGAGCTCGAGCGCGGGGGCGGCGGCCACCGACCGCGGCGACGTCACGACGTCAGCCGCGGTCTCTCCGGGGAGGGCGACGACCTCCTCGATCCGCGCGAGCGCCCCGAGCCCCGTCTGCAGCTGCGTCCAGGCCTGCGTGAGGCGCGCGAACGGCAGCACGAGCAGGAAGAGGTAGAGCACGAAGGACACGAGTTCGCCGACCGTCAGCTCCCCGGCCGCGACCCGGGCCCCGCCGATCCCGAGCACGGCGATGAACGAGCCCTGGGTGGCGATCGTGACGGCGGGGGACACCAGCGCCTGCAGTCGCGCGGTCCGCACGCCGACCCCGTAGGCGGCCGTGGCCGCGCCGACGACCCCGGCGACCTCCCGCTCGGTCGCCCCGCTGGCCCGGATGGTCCGCACCGCCCCGAGCGCCCGCTCCACCGCGGCCGTCATCTCGCCGACCCGTGCCTGGGAGAGCGTCGACAGCGCCCGGAGCCGCCGCGACGCCGCCCCGATGACGACGACCCCGGCCGCGACGGCCAGCAGCGTCACCGCCAGCAGGACGAGGTCGACCAGCGCCATGGCGACGGCCGCCCCCACCACGACCACCACCGAGCTGGCGAGCTCGAAGAGCCCCGAGGTCACGACCGCGCGGAGCAGCGTGGTGTCGGAGCCGATCCGGGAGATCAGGTCGCCGGTCCGGCGGGCGTCGTACTCGGGGACCGACAGTCGCAGCACCCGCTCCACGAGCCGGCGCCGCGTCGAGAGCACCACGCCCTCGGCCGTGCGCTGCAGCAGGAACGACTGGACCGCTCCGACGAGCGCCCCGCCCACCAGGACCGCCACGAGGACGGCGGCAGCGGGCAGCACCGGACCCGCGCCCTGCACCGTCGCGATGACCCGTCCCACGAGCAGTGGCTGCGCCAGCGAGGTGCCGGCGGTCAGCAGGGAGAGCACCGCGACGACGAGCAGCGTGCCGCGGTGCTCGGCGAGGTACGGCGCCAGGCGCCGCAGCCCGGCGTCGGACCGGGTCAGCACACCACCCCGCGGAACGACTCCCGGAGTTCGGCCACGAACACCTCCGGCACCTCGAGCGAGGCGAAGTGCCCGCCGCGCTCCAGCACGCTCCAGCGGCGGACGTCGGTGTAGCGCGCCTCGACCCACGAGCGCGGTATCTTCGCCATCTCGGCCGGGAAGATCGAGATCGCGGCGGGCACGGTGACCTCCGAGCGGCGGTCGACCTGCGCGTTCTCCCAGTACATCCGGGCCGACGACGCCCCGGACGCGCCGAACCAGTAGACGGCCACGTTGTCGAGCAGGCGCCGGCGGTCCACGGCCGCGAGCCCGCCGTCGGTCCACACCCCGAACTTCTCCGCGATCCACGCGAGCTGGCCGACGGGCGAGTCCACGAGCGCGTAGCCCAGGGTCTGCGGGCGGGTCCGCTGCTGGCCGGAGTAGCCGCTGCCGACCTCGCGGAACTCCCGGGCCTGCGCGAGCCAGCGCTGCTCGAGCTCGGGGAGGTCCTCGGTCCGCGCGCCCTCGGGCCGCTCGGCTAGCGGCATCGTCGTGTGGAGCATCGCGACGCGGTCGGGGTGCCGGACGCCCAGCGCCGTCGTGATCATGGCGCCCCAGTCGCCACCCTGTGCGAGGAAGCGGGGGTAGCCCAGACGGGACATGAGGACGGCCCACGCGTCCGCGACGTGGTCGATGCCCCAGCCCGTCGTCGTGGGCTTGTCGGAGAAACCGAAGCCCGGCAGGGAGGGCGCGACCACGTGGAAAGCAGGGCACGCCGGGTCGTCAGGCGTCGTCAGGGGGCCCACGACGTCGAGGAACTCGACCACCGAGCCGGGCCACCCGTGCGTGATCAGAAGTGGCTGTGCGTCAGCGCGCGGTGACTCTACGTGCAGGAAATGGATGCCGAGCCCGTCGATCTCCGTGCGGTACTGCCCGAGGGCGTTGAGCTCGTCGGACAACGCCCGGACCTGGTGGTCCTCGAGCCACGCCCGGGCCAGGTCGGCGACGACGTCCGCCGGGATGCCCTGCGACCAGTCGGCCACCGGCTCCGGCTCGGCCAGGCGCGCCCGACGCAGACGTTCGTGCAGGTCAGCGACCTGGTCGGCGGGGATGTCGAGCACGAACGGGGTGATGGCGTCGGCGTCCGACGGGGTGGGGGACGACGGGCGGTCGGTGGTCGGCGCGGCGTCGTCGGGAGCCATGGACGCGACGCTAACGGCACAGGTCCGAACGCGCCGTGGGGAGGCATCCGTCCGGGTGTCACCCCGACACGCCGCCGGATGGAAGCAGTCCCCCGAAGGTGGCATCTTCCTCCCACGCTGTCACACGGGCCGTCATCGTGGCGATGAACGCAGCGGAGGTGATCATCGTGCTGAACGAACGGCCCGCGGCACTGCTGGCGGCAGCGGCGGATCTGGACGAGTGCGACGGCTACGTGGTCCTGGTGTTCGACCCGGAGACCGGTGAGATGGATGCGCACGGCCCCTACGAGGGGGTCGCCGCGACACTCCGCGCCGAGGAGCTGCGTCGCAACTTCGACTCCGACGACCTGCGCGACGTGGTCGTCCGCGTGAGCAGGTTGCACCTGCCCGCGCCGGTGCCCGCGCAGACCTGGTGAGCGGTCGCGCCGCGGGGTAGACCCTGCGGCGTGACGCTCACCGTGAGGGACGCCGCGCTCGAGCTGTTCCGGGCGCACGGCATGACGACGGTCTTCGGCAACCCGGGCTCCACCGAGCTGCCGATGCTCCAGGACTTCCCCGACGACTTCACCTACGTCCTCGGGCTCCAGGAGGCCGTCGTCGTCGGGATGGCCGACGGTTTCGCCCAGGCGACCGGTCGGCCCGCCCTGGTCAACCTGCACACCGCCCCCGGGCTCGGGAACGCGGTGGGCGCGCTGGTGAACGCGGCGGCCAACAAGACCCCGCTCGTGGTCACCGCCGGCCAGCAGGTCCGGCCGATGATGACGCTGGAGGCGATGCTCGCGAACCCGCGGGCCACCGAGCTCCCGCGTCCCACCGTGAAGTACTCGGCGGAGCCGCCCCGGGCCCAGGACGTCGTCGCGACCCTGGCCCGGGCGATCCACGTCGCGACCACCCCGCCCACCGGCCCGGTGTTCGTGTCGATCCCGATGGACGACTGGGACGTCGAGCTCACCGGCGACGATCTCGAGGTGGCGCAGCGGGCGTCCCGACGACGGGTCACGGCGCCCCTCGCGCCCGCCGGTCTCGACGCGTGGGTCGCCGCGCTCGACGGCGCGTCGGCCCCCGCGCTCGTCGTCGGGGGCGAGATCGATGCGGGCGGCGGGTTCGACGACGCCGTGGTGCTGGCCGAACGACTGGGCTGCGCGGTCTACGGGCCGCCCGCCGATGGCCGCGTCGGGTTCCCGGAGGACCACCCGCAGTACCGGGGCGCCCTGCCGATGGCGATCGCGCCGGTGTCCCGGACGCTCGCGGCCCACGACGTCGTGCTCGTCCTCGGCACCGCCGTCTTCCGCTACTACCCCTACGTGCCCGGCGGGTTCCTGCCCGAGGGCACGACGCTGCTCCACGTCACGTCCGACCCCGACGAGGCCGCCCGCGCGCCCATGGGCGACGCGCTGGTGGCCTCGCCGGTCGCCGTCGTGCGCGCGCTTCTGGAGCGCGTGGCGCCGTCGTCGCGGCGGCCCGCCGGATCCGCACCGTCCGCGGCGGCCGCGCAGGCGTCGGCCGTCCCGGGCACGCTGACCGCGGAGGAGGTGTTCGACGTCGTCGGGTCGGTCTGGCCCGCCGACGGCGTCGTGGTCGACGAGTCGCCCTCGAACCGCGGCGCGTTGCACGACCGCCGCCCGGTCTCCCGGCCGGCCACGTCCTTCTTCACGACGTCGGGCGGGCTCGGCTTCGGGCTGCCCGCCGCGGTCGGCGTGGCCCTGGCCGACCGGTCCCGCCCCGTGCTCGCGGCCATCGGCGACGGCTCGATGCAGTACGCGATCCAGGCACTCGGGTCGGCCGCGATGCTCGGCGTACCGGTCACGGTGCTCGTCCTGGAGAACCGCGAGTACGCGATCCTCAAGTGGTTCGCCTCCCGGGAGAACACGCCGAAGGCGCCCGGGCTGGACCTGCCGCCCGTCGACTTCTGCGCCCTGGCCGCGGGGTACGGCGTCCCGGCCGAGTCGGTGTCCTCCGCCGACGAGCTGCGCGCCGCCCTGGAACGCGGCCGCGACGGGGACGGGCCGCGCCTCGTCGCGGTGCCGATCGGGCGCGCGGCGGGCTGAGTCCGGCGCTTCCGGCCCTTCCGGCGTGAGGGGAACCCTCGTGCCACAAGAGCGCTCGGATCCTGCCCTCACGCACGGAGCAGCCGCGCGTGAGGGGAAGAATCGGGCGCTCTTGTGGCGCCAGGGTTCCCCTCACGCTCCCAGGTCCGGCTTGACCTGAACCATGCTCGAGGTCGCACCCTCGCGGGAGTGCTCACCCGGTATCGAGATGCCCCGCCCCACGACCTCCGCGTAGCGTCGCCGCACGTGTCGACCCAGACGCATCCCACCTCCACGGCCACCGACGCCGGGCGGACCGCCACGCCCGCCGTCGAGGTCGTCGACCTGGTGAAGCGCTACCCCAAGGCCACGGTCAACGCGGTCGACGGCGTCTCGTTCGCCGTCGCGCCCGGCGAGGTGTTCGGCCTGCTCGGCCCGAACGGCGCGGGCAAGACGACGACGATCGGCGTGCTCACCACGCGCGTCCGCAAGACGTCCGGCCGCGCGTCCGTCACCGGCATCGACGTGACGGCGGACCCGGTCGGGGCGCGGTCGGTCATCGGCGTCGTGCCGCAGCGTCCGAACCTCGACCGCAGCCTCGACGCGAAGGGCAACCTCGTCTGGCACGCCGCCTACCACGGGGTGCCGCGGGCCCGGCGCGGTCCGCTGGCCGACGAACTGCTCGAGCGCATGGGCCTGTCGGACAAGGCGAGCACCAACCCCGACCAGCTCTCCGGCGGCCAGGCGCAGCGGCTGATCATCGCCCGCGGCCTGATGCACGACCCGCGGGTGCTGTTCCTCGACGAGCCCTCGACCGGCCTCGACCCGCAGGCGCGGCTCTTCGTGCACGACCGGGTCGCCGAGCTCGCCGCGAGCGGCGTCACCATCGTGCTCACGACCCACGACATGGACGAGGCCGCCAAGCTCTCCGACCGTGTCGGCATCGTCGACCACGGCGAGCTGCTGAAGCTCGACACGCCCGCGAACCTCGTCGCCGGGCTCTCCGGGTCCGCCACCGTCGATCTCGACGTCACCGGCCTGGACCCGGAGCAGCTCCGCGGCCGGCTCGGCGTCGTCCGGGGCGTCGCGGGCGCCGAGGTGCTGGCGACGCCCGACGAGGGACCCTCCCGGCTCCGCGTCCGCGTCGAGGGCGAGGCGGGCGCCGCACTCCCGGGTCTCCTGGAGGAGGTCACGACGGCGGGTGGCCGCGTGTCCGACGTCGGGCTCGGCGAGCCCACGCTGGAGGACGTCTTCATCGACCTGACCGGGAGGGGACTGCGGTGACGCGCAGCGCAGCGGAGCCGGAACGGGCCGTGATGACGGCCGTGACGGAGACCGAGCCGTTCCGCCGGGTCTCCCCGCGGCGGGCGTTCCTCGGGGTGCTGGGCCGCGACGTCGCGGTGACCGGCAAGGAGCTCGGCAGCTTCATCTCCCAGGTGCTGGTGCAGCCGTTCTTCCTGCTGTTCGTGTTCGGGAAGGTGCTCTCCGAGCTCGGCTACATCGCGCCCGGGTACGCCCAGCTGCTGCTGCCCGGACTGCTCGCCCTCAATGCGTTCCTCGTCGCGGTGCAGGCGGTGGCGCTGCCGCTGGTCATCGACTTCAGCTACACCAAGGAGATCGAGGACCGGCTGCTCGCGCCGCTGTCCACGCGGATGGTCGCGGTGGAGAAGATCGTGTTCGGCGCGATCCGGGGTCTGATCGGGTCGCTGGTGATGATCCCGGTCGGTTACCTCGTGCTGGACGAGGTCTCGTGGAACCTCGCCGGGCTGCCGCTCTCGGCGCTGCTGCTCGTGCTCGGGGCCCTCGCGGGCGGCGCGTCCGGGCTGGTGATCGGCACGTCGGTCAGCCCGCGGCGGATCAACATCGTCTTCGCCGTCGTGATCACACCGCTGCTGTTCACCGGGTCCACGCAGTTCCCGTTCCTGCAGATCGGGTCGCTGCGCTGGTTCCAGGTGATCTGCGCGCTGAACCCGATCACCTACGTCGCGGAGGGCCTGCGGGGCGTGCTGACCCCGCAGATCCCGCACCTGCCGACGTGGCTGTGCATCGCGGCCCTCGTGTTCGCCTGCGTGCTGTTCGGGGCGATCGGCATCCGGGGCTTCGTCCGGCGCGCGCTGGACTGACCCACCCCCGTGCAAGCAATGCGTCACTGCTTGCACCCAGTGCCAGTAGAACCGCACCGTCGCGCGGCGTGGCGACGATGCGGCTTTTCTGGCGTCCAGTGCAAGCAGTGACGCATTGCTTGCATCGGGACCGGCCTATCCCGCGAGCTTGTCCGCCACCTGCGCGAGCCGCGCCCCCTGCACGCGGGCGGCGCCGAGGGCCTCGTCGTCGGGGGCCGCGGACTTCCGCGACACCCAGGACGCGCCGTAGGGGTTGCCCGAGGACATGAGCGACGGGTCGGCCGCGTAGCCGAGGGGCATGATCAACGTGCCCCAGTGGTAGAAGGTCATGTTCATCGCCACGGTGGTCGTCTCCAGACCGCCGTGGCCGGTGGAGGCCGACGTGAACGCGGTGCCGACCTTGTCCGCGAGCTTGCCCTGCGCCCACAGCCCGCCCGTGGTGTCGATGAACGACTTGAGCTGTTCGGCCGCCCCGCCGAACCGGGTGGGGCTGCCGAGGGCGATGCCGTCGGCCCACTCGAGGTCGTCGAGGGAGGCGACGGTGTCGTACGGGTTGTCGTCCACCCACGCCTTCCACCGGCGGTTGGCCTCGATCGCCTCACGGGGCGCGCGCTCGGCCACCGGCCGCACCCGGACCTCGGCCCCCGCGCCGCGGGCGCCCTCGGCGAGGGCCTCGGCGAGGGCGGCGACGTTTCCGGTGGCGGAGTAGAAGACGACGGCGATGCGGGCCACGGGCACTCCTTGTCGACGGGGATGTCGTGATCACCCTCTCGCGCGTGCCCACGCGCGGCACACTGGACCGGTGGTGGTGACCGACGGCCCGACGACGGGTGCCCCGCGCCCGGCGTCCGACCCGCCCGCCGAGACGCTGCGCGGGCTGGTGCTGCTCCACCGCCGGATCTCCGGGCTCGCCGCGGCCGACGACGGGCCCGTGGCCGTGACCCGGCTGCTCGCCGAGCAGCTCGGCGCCGTCGCCGCCGTGGTCGGGGTGGACGACACGTGGCCGGTGCTCGCCGCGTCCGCCCCCGGGGTGGACGAGGTGCGGGCCGCGGCGGTGCTGCGCGCCGAGATCGCGGAGCCGCGCTGGGCCCGGGTGCTCGACGCCGCGCGGCGTGGCGGCCGGGCGATGCGCGTCCCGGGGCGCGGCACGTGGGTGCGGGTGGTCGTGCCGGTCGAGGTCGCCGGCGAGACGACGGCGGTGCTGCTCGCCGAGGAGGACCCCGCCCGGCGGTCCCGCCCGGCCGCCCTCGACGGCAGCGCCGCCGACGACGTCCTGCTGCTCGCCACCGAGCACGCCGCGACGATCGTCGGGGTGCTGCTGGGCCGGGAGCGGGTGCTCGCCGCGGCCGCCGGTCAGGTCCGGGACGACCTGCTCTCCGGGCTGCTGCTGGGCCGCGCCCGGTCGGCGAGCGAGGCGGCGCAGTGGGCCGAGCACCTCGGGCTCGAGGTCCCGGGCGCCCGCGTGATGGTCCTCGTTCCCGACGACGGGGCGGCGGCAGGCCTGCTCGCGGCCGCCCGCGACCGGCTCGGCCGGCTGGTCCCCGACCTCCTCGCGGTCCTGCGCGACAGCGAGCTCGTGGCGGTCGTCCCCGCCGGGGTGGACCCGGACGACCTGGCGGCGCGCCTCGCGTCGGGGCTGGTCCGCGGCGGGGGCCGGTGGCCGGTGACGGTGGGGCTCGGACGGGCCGTCGACGACCTCGCCGGGCTCGCCCGCTCCTACGACCAGGCCCGGCGCACGGTCGAGGCCGCCCGTCGGCTCGGCCGCGAGGGGCGGCTCGTGCGCTTCGAGGACCTCGGGGTGCACCGGCTGCTGCTCCAGGTCCCCGACCCGGAGGACGCCCGCGCCTTCGCCCGCGAGGTGCTGGGGCGGCTCGTCGACGGCTCCTCGGAGCGCGCGGGCGAGCTGGTGCGCACCCTGGCGCGCTACTTCCGGGAGGACGGCAGCCCGCAGCGCACCGCGCGGGCGCTCTCCGTGCACCCGAATACCATCGGCTACCGGCTGCGCCGCGCCGAGGAGCTGTCCGGGCTCGTGCTCGACCACTACTCCGACCGGCTCGCGGCCCAGGTGGCCCTCGAGATCCTCGGCTACATGGACGAGGGGTCCCGGTGAACGTCGCGGACGCCCTGGCCGCGGGCACCCTGCTCGGCGACGGCGCGATGGGCACGCTCGCGCAGGCGACCGGCGCCCGCGCGGAGGGTGCGGTCAGCGAACTCGTCCTGCTCGCCCCGGAGCTGGTGGGCGCCCTGCACCGGCGCTACCTCGACGTGGGCGCCGAGGTGATCCAGACCCACACCTACGGGGCGAGCCGCCTGCGGCTGGCCCGCCACGGCCTGGCCCGTCAGGTCCACGAGATCAACGTGGTCGCCGCGCGGCTCGCGCGCGAGGCCCTCGACGACGCCGGCCGCCCCGCCTTCGTCGCGGGGTCGATCTCGCCGGCGACCTCTCCGCGCCTGGCCGGGCCGGTCGAGCCCGCCGCGGTGCGGGCCGCCATCCGCGAGCAGGCGGCCGCCCTGGCCGAGGGCGGGGTCGACGTCCTGGTGTGCGAGACGTTCGCGCACGCCGACGAGCTGGCCGAGGCCGTCGAGGCGGTCCGCGCGGCGACCGACCTGCCGGTGATCGCCCAGGCGACGTTCGTCGAGGAGGACGGCGGGCCGGTGACGACGCACGGCGAGACCCCCGAGGACGTCGCGCGGGTCGTCGGGGCGCTCCGCCCGCTCGCGCTCGGCTCCAACTGCACGCTCGGGCCGCAGGGGCTGCTCGCGGTGGTCCGCCGGCTCGTGGCCGCGGTGCCGGAGGGGATCGCGGTGACGGCGCTGCCCAACGCCGGGCTGCCGCACGTCGTGTCCGACCGGAGCGTCCGCTTCGCCTCCGACGCCGCCCACTTCGGTCGCTACGCGGCGCGGTACGTCGCGGCCGGCGCGCGGCTGGTCGGCGGCTGCTGCGGGACCACGCCGGCCCACGTCGCGGCCGCGGCCGCCGAGCTGGCGCGCGGGCCGGTCGTGGACGAGCCGGTCGTGCTCCCGATCTCGCGGGTCGCGTCCCCAGCCCGTGGCAGCGGAGCGTCGTCGCTGTCGTCCAGTGGCAGCGACGACGCTCCGCTGTCACCGGGGGAGGGACCGGGCCGCGGTGCGGTGGCCCGCTGGCTCGACGCGCCCCGTCGTGACCCGCTGCTCGTCGCGGAGGTGACCGGACCCGGCGCGGACGACCTCGACGTGCACGTCGCCCGCGGCCGCGCCGCCCTCGCGGCCGGGGCCGGGGCGCTGTGGGCGGGGCGCGAGCGCACCCGTCGGCCCCGGATCACGACGGCGGGGGTCGCCGCCGGGGTGCACGAGGCCCTCGACGCGGACGTCGCGCTCACGGTGACCAGCTGGAACACCAGCCGGATGGCGCTGCAGGCCGACCTGCTCGGGCTCGACGCGCTGGGACTGCACACGATCGTCACCGAGACCGGCAACCCGCCGGTGCACGCCGACCGGGCGGTGCGCGACGGGGTGTGGGAGGTCGACGCGGTGGGCCTGGTCGGGCTCGCGGCGTCGCTGGCCGCGGGGGTCGACGCGGACGGTCTGCGTGTCACACCGACCCCGTTCCGGGTCGGGGTCCGCGTGACGCCCGGGACCGACGACCTGGAGCGGGAGATGCACCGGGTGCGGCTGAAGGTCGAGGCGGGCGCGGAGTTCCTCGTGACCCGGCCGGTCTACGAGCTCGACCGGCTCCGCCGGGTCCTCGCGGGCGCCGGGGTGTCGGTGCCCGTCCTGCTCTCGCTCGCCCCGCTGTCCGGCTTCGCCGAGGCCGAGCACCTGCGCCACGAGGTGCCCGACGTCGTCCTCCCCGACGACGTCCTCGCCCGGATGCGGGCGGCCGGGGAGGACCCCGCCCCGGGGATGGACCTCGCGGCCGACCTGGCCGCCGAGGCCCTGGCCGAGGGCCTGGTCGACGGCATCGTCGTCCGGCGCCCCGGCCCGCCCGCGCTGCTGGCCGAGGCGGTCTCACGCCTCGGCGCCGTCGTCACGGCCCGGACGACGGTTCAGGCCCGCGGCCGGTAGTTCCCGACGACGGGTGCGAGCTCGGCGGGGGTGGACGCGTGCAGGATGACGCCGTCGACGCCCAGGTCGAACTGGGCGGCGACGGCCTTCGCGCACTCTGCGGCACCGCCGGTCGCTGCTGGGGCGAGCCACGCCTCGGGCAGCACCGTCGCGATGTGCTCGATCTCGTCGCGGGTGGCGACGATGTCGGCCCAGCCGCCGAGTCCTGCGACCACGGGATCGGCCCGGAACCGCCGGAGGTCGGCCGGGTCCCAGTCGTTCGTGCGGACGAGGAGGTCGCCGTAGACCTGCAGGTAGGTCGCGAGACGGGCCACCGTGCGCTTCAGGCGGACCTCCTCGGGGAGGTGGTCGGGCACCGTCGCGAAGCACGACCACACCGCGACCGACGCCGGGTCGCGGCCGGCGCGCTCAGCCGCCTCCCGCACCGTCTGCACGCATCGCGCGGTCGTCTCGTCGCTGAAGAAGGTGTGGAGCACGACGGCGTCGGCGGCGCGCCCCGCCAGCGCCAGGGTCCGGGGCCCGAACGCGGTGAGAGCGATCGGGATGTCCTCGTCGAACGTCGGGTCGAGCCGGAGTGCGGGCCACCGGCCGGCCGACCCGTCGTGGTCGAAGACCGTCTCGCCCCGCCAGAGCCGGCGCATCAGGCCGATGAAGTCCTCGAGCTGCGCCGTGGTCACCGGGGGCAGCCCGAAGGCCCGGAGCTGGGGGGCGAGGCCGCGTCCGAGCCCGAGGGTGAAGCGACCCTCGGTGAGCCGGTGCATCGTCGTCGCCCAGGCGGCCGTGACCGCGGGGTGGCGGGTGTGGTGGTTGGTGGCCGCGGTGGCCACCCGGAGCTCGGTGGTGATCGCCCCCATCGCCCCGGAGAGCGACGCGGCCTCCTTGATGGAGAACCGCTCGGAGAGGAACGCCGACCCGAACCCGAGCTCCTCGCCGAGCCGGACCTCGTCGAGCATCTCCCGCGGGGACGACGGCTGGCCGCCGAGCGTGTAGAAGCCCAGCTCGGGATGCCTCATCGCGCGCTGCGCGAGCGCGTCGCCGCGATGCCGTCCCAGTCGTGGGCCGCGGCGCAGTTCCGCTCGAGCAGAGCGAGGATCAGGGTGTTGACTTGCTCGACGTCGGGGAGCAGGGCCACCGCCGCGGTGGTGATCATGAGCCCGGAGAGGACCTGCGTGCGGTAGTCCTCGAACGCCTCCTCGGGGGAGTAGCCGGGGGCGATCGCGCCGAACTGCCGCAGGTAGTCCTCGATGAGCCGGCGTTCGTGGACGCGGCGCAGGTCGGCGTCGAGGCTGCCGGAGAGGAAGTAGCCCACGTCGTACATCGGGTTGCGCAGCCCCGTCACCTGCCAGTCGATGAGGACCGCCCGGATCCCGCCGTAGACGTGCTCGAACAGGACGTTGTCCACCCGCGGGTCGCCGTGGGTGAGGGTGAGGCGCGTCTGGGGCAGCAGGTGCCAGTCGTGGGCGATGTCGGCGGCGGCCGCGACGACGTCGAGGTCGGCCTGCGGGAGGCGGTCGCGGAACCGGTCGGCGACGAGGGCGGCCCCGCGCCGGACGCTCGGGCTCCAGTAGTCCGCGGCCTCGGTCATCCGGATCGGCCAGGCGGGTGCCGTGGCGGGGTCCTGCGGCGTGAACGTGGCGTGCAGCCGCGCGAGCTGGGTGAGGACGGCGGCGGCCTCGTCGACCCCGCAGCCCGCGACCTGGTTGCCGGGCGTCGCGTCGGTGAGGTCCTCGATGACGAGGTTGATGTTGGTCTCGTCCCCGTCGACGTGGAACAGGACGGGGATGCGGGCCGCACCCCGCTCGGTGATGGCGCGGTAGCCGCCGATCTCCCGGTGGTACGCGCCGCTGCCCAGGCCGTGCTGGTGCACCTCCGGCGAGCGCGGCCGGAACTTCGCGACGACGGCCTCGGGCGCGCCGGGCGGCCGCGTCCCGTAGTCGATCGTCAGGTGCACGGTGTCGCTGACGTTGCCCGCCCCGATCGGCCGGGCGGTGACGCCCCGGACCTCGACGCCCGGGTGGCGCGCGGACAGGGCCGCGGTCAGCCAGGCGTCGTCGATCTCGTCGGTGGTGTCCAGCACTGGGACGGCGGGGGGTGCGGTGAGGCTCATGGCGCGCTCGCTTCCGGGCTGTCGGATCAGGCCCAGGGTTCGGTGGAGTAGGGGGTGTTCCAGACGTCGGTGATGCGACCGTCGACGACACGGAAGACCTCGATTCCGGACAGGAGCCGGTCGGCGGTGCGTCCGCGGGCGGTCCAGACGAGGACGGCGAAGGCGTCGTCACCGGCGAGGACCTCGGCGGTGATCTCGCGGACGAGCTCCACGTCCCCCGCGTGGTAGATCTCGTCGAGGTAGCGGCGGACGACCGCCACCGGCCCGTCGGCCGGGGTGGTCGCGGCGGGCCCGGTGGCGGTCATCGGTCAGCCGATGATCGTCACGGTCGCGGCGGTGCCGTCGACCTCGATCGTCGCACCGTCGGGGATGCGGCCGGTGGCGTCGCTCGCGGAGACCACGCAGGGGATGCCGAGCTCCCGGCTGACGATGGCGGCGTGGGAGAACGGCGCGCCCACGTCGACCACGACGGCGGACGCGGCGACGAACAGCGGCGTCCACGAGGGGTCGGTGATCGGCGCGACGAGGATGTCGCCGGGCTCGAGCTCGGCGTCGTCGTCGGGGTCGGTGAAGATGCGGGCGCGCCCGCGGGTGACGCCCGTGCAGCCGGAGACGCCCTGGATGACCTCGCCGACCTGCGCGGTGGTGCGCGTCCGGGCCGAGCGGCGCTTCCACTCGGCGAGCGGGGGCGGGTCGCCGACCACCACGAACGGCGGCTCGTGGTCGAACAGGTCGAGGTAGACCTGCTCGCGCTCGCGCACCACAGCGGTGAAGGCGCCGGGGTTCGCGAGGTAGTCGCCGAGCTCCTCGGCGAACAGCATGTAGATCTGCTCGGGGGTGTCGAGGTGGCCCGCGGCCGCCCCGCGGCGGCCCAGCTCCAGGGCCGGGAGGCGCAGTTCGTGCACGAGCATCGCGGAGGTGGTGCGGGAGCGCTCGCGGCCGCGCAGCCACAGGGCGGCGGCGTGCAGGGCCGCCTCGAACTGCCCGGCGGCCTCGGCGTTCCCGGCCAGCAGCTCGCGCAGGCTGGCGGTGGCGGCCTCCCGCTCGGCGGCCCGGGCGGCGTTCTTGACGGCGGGTGCCTCGTCGTCGCCGACGGTCCGCATCCGGTCGACGGTGTGCAGGGCGAGCTCGGGGGCGAGCCCCCAGGTCTTCGACCGCAGCTCCCACTCCCCGGGACCCCGGAAGTCCCACTCCGCGAGGAACGCGTCGAGCTGGGCGCGGAAGGCCACGACGGCGGGGTCGGTCGACGCGACGATGCGCTCGTCGAGCCCCGCGACGCCCGCGTCGAACAGCGCGGCGACCGGGCCGGTCCGGGCGAGGCGACTGAGGCTCCACATCCCGTTCGACGGTCCGGCGGAGTCGACGTCGCCGATGCCGCTCACGAGCGTCAGCCCCAGCTCCGGCCGCCCGACGGCCGCCGCGACCTGGGCGACGGCGCCGAGGCCGACCCCGGACTTGAGGCTGGACTCGATGTGGTGCTGGAAGAAGCGTTGCTGGACGTCGCCGAAGGAGGTGAGGCGTTCGACGAGCTGCGAGTCGGACAGGGACGCGACGTCGGGTCGCTCGCCGCGGATGGCCAGGACCTCCGCACGGTCGGCGTCGTAGGCGGGCAGGCCCTGCGCGAGCAGGACGTCGTTCATCAGCCAGGCGCCGGCCTTCTCGGAGTACGCTGGGTCGTCGTCGAAGTCCCGGCGCTCGCTCTCGTAGCTGGGGATGCCGGGCATGTCGCCGAAGTACTGCAGGTCGACGGCCTCGGCGCCCATACCCGGCACCCGCACGCCGAACAGCCGCATCAGCGACATGTTGATGTAGAGGTAGCTGCCGAAGGCCGGGAGGATGTTGCGGCCGACGCCGGCGTCGTAGACGTCGTGGTCCCACACCCCGCAGGCGACGAACGCGTCCCGCCAGCCCGGCTCGAGGTACTCCTGGAAGCCCACCGACGCGTTCAGCGGCGAGATCGGGTCCGGGAAGATCTCGCCGACGTTGGCCCGCGAGTACAGCGGGAACGTCTTCGAGGTCGCGTCGAAGATCGGCCAGTCGGGCATCGGGGTCTGCTCCCTCGTCGCTCACGATGTGAACTGCGAGTCGCATCGTGATGCGCGCCACGTCGGCCTGTCAAGCCTCCCCGCGGTCCACCAGCGGCAGTGCCCGGTGCCAGACCTCGCCGACGGCCACCGCCAGCTGCTCGATGCGCTCCCGGCGGGGGGTCGCCGCCGGGAGGCCGATGTGGACGTAGGCGGTCTGCTCGATGGCCGAGCCGAGCACGTCGGCGAGCAGCTCGACGTCGGTGTCGTGCAGTCGGCCGCGGCGGTGCAGGTCGCGCAGCCAGCGTGCGGTGCGCTCGACGTAGTTGGCCCGCTGTGCGAGCCACAGCTCCGAGAACCCCTCGTCGGTGCTCGTCGCGGCCGCCTCGCGCATGACGCGCAGAATCCGCCGGTTGCGGGCGTACGAGGTCAGGTAGGCGCTCGTCAGGGCCACGAGCGTGGCGCGGTCGGTGCCGTCGCCGGTCCGGGTGGTGCGGTGGGTCGAGCGCGTGAGCTCGTCCAGGCTCGGTCGGAGCGCCTCGAGGAAGATCTCGTCCTTGCTCGCGAAGTGCCGGTAGAAGTTGCCCTGCGAGACGCCGGCGGCGAAGACGATGTCGGCGATCCGCGTGCGGCTGTAGCCGTACTCGGAGAAGCAGGTCACGGCGGCGTCGAGCAGCTCCTGCCGGGTCCGCAGCCCGCGCGTGTTCTTGCCGCGCCGGACCGGCGGCGACCCGGTCCCGGCGTCGCCGGTGTCGTCGTCCGCCACGCTCACCGGGCGCCTCCTGGGATCGGTCCGTGATGCAGCAATCACCCTAGCTCAGGGCCCGACCAGCGGAAACGGTCTCGGGACTGCCGCAGGATGCGACTGGTCGTCTACATTGTCGCCGTCCGAGACCTGGAGGGGGTCAGCTGGTGTATCCCGGCAGCGTCGCCCGGCAGGCGCCCTCGCGACCCGCGATGGTCCTCGCCGAGAGCGGGGAGACGGTGACCTACGCCGAGCTCGACGAGCGCAGCGCGCGGCTCGCCACGGCCCTGCGCGCCCGGGGCCTCGCCGACGGCGACACCGTCGCGATCCTGCTCGGCAACGACGTGCGGTGGGGTGAGGTCTGCTGGGCGTGCTGGCGCAGCGGGCTCGTGCTCGCCGCCGTGAACCACCACCTGGCCGCCCGGGAGCTCGTGGCCGTGCTCGCGCAGGCCGCGCCGCGCGCCGTCGTGACCACCCCGGAGATCCTTCCCGCCCTGGTCGGGGCCCTGGGTGACACGGCCGCCGGGGTCGCGTGGCTCGTCGTCGGGAAGGTGCCCGCGGAGGCGCCCGACGGTGCCGTGGAGCTCGACGACCTCGTCGCCGGGACCGACCGCGACCCCGACCTCCCGGAACGCGCGGGCGGTCGGCTGCTGTTCAGTTCCGGCACGACCGGGACCCCCAAGCCCGCCCGTGTGGCCCCGCGCGACGTGCACCCGGACGAGCTCGGCGTGCGCTCGGCCGGTCTGATGCGCACGCTCGGGTTCAGCGAGCCCGGCGCCGGCGTCGACGTGCTCCTCGTCCCCGGCCCGGCCTACCACGCGGGCCCGATCGGCTTCCTGCAATCGGTGCACCAGGCCGGCGGCACCGTGGTGCTGATGCGCCGGTTCGACGCGGCGGGCGCGCTCGCCGCGATCGAGCGGTACCGGGTGACGCACAGCCAGTGGGTGCCGACCATGTTCGTCCGCCTGCTGCGCCTGCCCGACGAGGTCCGGGGCCGGTTCGACCTGTCGTCGCACCGGGTCGCGGTGCACGCCGCCGCGCCCTGCCCGCCCGCGGTGAAGCGGGCGGTGCTCGACTGGTGGGGCCCGATCGTCCACGAGTACTACGGCGCGAGCGAGGGGTACGGGCGCACGGTCATCGGACCGCGGGAGTGGCTCGCCCACCCGGGCTCGGTGGGCCGGGCGGTCGGCAGCGGGGTGGTGATCGCCGACGCCGCGGGCCGCCTGCTGCCGCCCGGACAGGACGGTGCGGTGTGGTTCACGGCGCCCGGCGCGGCGGAGCCGGAGCGGGGTCCCGACGGCGGGGCCGAACTCGCCGCCACGCCCGGCTGGGGTGCGGTGGGCGACCTCGGGCACCTCGACGCCGACGGGTACCTCTACCTCACCGGCCGGGCGAGCCAGCTGATCATCACCGGCGGCGTCAACGTCGCACCCCGCGAGGTGGAGCTGGTCCTCGAGGAGCACCCGGACGTCGACGAGGTCGCCGTGGTGGGCGTGCCCGACGAGGAGTTCGGCGAGCGCGTGGTCGCCGTCGTCGTGCCCCGCTACGGCGTCGCCCCCGACCTCGAGGACCGCCTCGTCGCGTGGGCCCGCGACCGGCTGGCGCACGTCAAGTGCCCTCGCGCGGTGCAGCTCGTCGACGAGTTGCCCCGCAACGACGCGGGGAAGGTCCTGCACCGCGTCCTCGTCGCCCGCCTGTCGTCCGCCCACTCGTCCGACCCCGGAGGTTCGTGATGGAGATGGTGCTGATCCGCCATGGCCGGCCGGCGGACGCGGCCCAGTCCGACCCCGGACTGTCGCCCGACGGGCACGCCGCGGCCGAGCGGCTCGCCGAGCACCTCGCGGGCGGTGCCGTGCGGCGGCCCGACGTCGTGTGGTCGAGCCCGATGCGGCGCGCGCTGGAGACGGCGGCGGCCCTCGCCGAGCGCCTCGGGGTGCCGGTGCGCACCGACGAGCGGCTCCGGGAGTTCGACCACGGCGTGGCCGTCTACGTGGCCGCCGACCGGACGGCGGACGCGCAGGAGCGGGCCGAGATGTGGCGGGCGCTCGAGACCGGCCGGTGGGGTGCCCACCGGTTCGACCCGGAGGCCTTCTGTCGCGACGTCGATGCCGCGCTCGCCGAGATCGCGGCCGAGCACCCCCGTGGGGTCGTGGCCGTGGTGTGCCACTCCGGGGTCATCAACGCGCACCTGTGCTCGGTGCTCGAACGCCCCCGCAGCATGTTCTGCCAGCTCGAGCACACGTCGGTCAGCCGGCTGCTCGTGTCCCCGCAGGGAAAACGGCTGCTGCACACCCTGAACGAGACGGCGCACCTGCAGGTGGCGTCCGCCCTGTGAGCACTATTCCGTGCCAGAACACGGATTAGTGCTCACGGGGCGAAGCCCCCTCGTCGGCCGTGTTCCGGGTCCGGCCGAGCGAGAGGATGAGGTCCTGGTGGAGCTCCATCCAGATGTCGTGGTACGAGTCCTGCATCGGCGCTGTGAACGCGGATCGCTCTCCGGCGCGGACGCGTTCGAGGGCGGCGGCCAGCCGCGGTCGGTAGGCCGACATCCGGTCGAGCGCGGCGCCGACGCCCGACAGCACGGCGCCCGCCCGCTCGTCGACCGCGCCGAGCCGGGCGACGACGGCCTCGTCGTGCGCGGCGTCGGTGTGGTCGTTCGGGGTGTCCCCGTCGCCGCGGGTCTGCCAGGCGTGGCACACCGTCTTGAACTCGCCGTTGAGCGGGAGGAAGTCCTCGTAGGCCTGCTCGAGCACGGTGCGGGCGGTGGGGTCCACCGACCCGGCGACGAGCTCCGCGTGGGCGGCCTTCCCGTCCTTCGTGAGGCTCCAGCCCTCGATCCGGCCGCCGGAGCGGTGGCGGACGAGGCCCTCCGCGCCGAGGTCGTCCAGGGCGGCCGCGATCTCGGCCTCGGGGGCGGCGACCACCGCCGCGGCGACGGCCGCGCTGGTCATCCCCTTGACGCGCAGGGCGTGCAGGGCGCGGAAGCGGGCGTCGTCCATCGCTCCTCCTCGAGCTGTTTTGTGAATGCCAGTTGCATCTGGTGGGAGACTAGTGTTCCCTGTCACCACCCGGCAAGCAGCGGCCGGCCGACCTGTGGGGAGCCCTGGGTGACCACCGCGAGTATCGACCTCACCGACGTGTCGGCCTTCGCGCAGGGACGCGACGCCGACCTCCTCCGGGTCCTGCGCGACGACGACCCGCTGCACTGGAACGACGAGCCGGACGGCCCCGGCTTCTGGTCGGTCACCCGGTACGCCGACATCCGCCGCATCGCCACCGACCCGGCCGTCACGGTGCGCGAGGGCACGCAGATCCCGTCGCGGCGCGCGGAGGGCGACGGCGACCGCAGCATCCACCACCTCGACGCCCCCGAGCACATGAAGCTGCGCCGACTCGTCATCCCCGTCCTGCGACCCGCCGCGGTGGCCCGGTGGGAGGACGAGATCACCACCGTCGTCGACGACCTGCTCGACCCCTGGGTGGGCGCCGGCGAGTTCGACCTCGTCCCCGCGATCTCCGCGCAGCTGCCGCTGCTCGTGCTCGGCCGACTCCTCGGGGTCCCCCCGCAGGACTGCCCGGACATCCTGCGCTGGACCAACCAGATGGCCTCCGCGGATCCGGAGTACGCCGACGGCCCCGAGACCGCGGTCCGCGCCCGCGACGAGGTCTTCGCCTACTTCCGTGAGCTCGAGGCGGCCCGCCGGGCGGTCCCCGACGACGGGCTCGTCTCGGTCCTCGCGCACGCGCAGGTCGACGAGCACCCGCTCACCCGCGGGCAGCTCGACGCCTACTACCTCATCCTCATGGTCGCCGGGAACGAGACGACCCGGAACCTGCTCTCCGGCGGGGTGCACGCCCTGCACCTCGAACCGGCGGCGTGGCCCTGGATCACGGCGGACCCGGCCGCCCGGCTCCGGCCGGCGATCGAGGAGATGCTGCGCTGGGTCTCCCCGGTCCTCTGCATGCGCCGCACCGCCACGGCTCCGCTGGAGCTGCACGGCCGCACGATCGCCCCCGGCGAGAAGGTCGTCATGTGGTTCGTCTCGGGCAACCGCGACGACCGCGTCTACACCGACCCCGACGCCTTCCGGCCCTGGCGCGACGAGGCCGACCACCTCGGCTTCGGTTGGGGTGCGCACGCCTGCCTCGGCGCCCACCTCGCGCGGCTGGAGGCGACCGTGTTCTTCCGGCGGCTCGCCGAGCGCGGACTCGAGATCACGCAGACCGGCGGGATCGACCGGCTGGCGTCGAACTTCTTCCGTGGGACGAAGCACCTCCCGGTGCGGATCGACCATGGCTGAGCGGACCGCGCTGGTCACCGGGGCCGCCTCCGGGATCGGCGCCGCGCTCGTCGGTCTCCTTCCCGACGCCGGGTGGCGCGTCCTCGCGCTCGACCGCGCGCCGGTGCCGGCCGCACCCGACGTCGAGACCCTCACCTGCGACCTCACGGACCCCGCGCAGGTCGCGGCGGTCGTCGCGCGGGTGCGCGACGAGGTGTCGGCCGTGGCGCACGTCGCCGGCGTGCCGGGCACGGCCCCGGCCTCGACGGTGCTCGCGGTCAACGTGCTCGCCGCGCGCCGGCTGATCGAGCCCCTGCTGGGGACGCTCGACTCCGTCGTCACGGTGGCCTCGGTGGCCCAGTACCGCAGCCCCGAGCCGGACGACGTCCTCGACGAACTCCTGGCCTGCGGGGACGCCGCGGACCTCGACCGGTGGTTGGCCCGCCACCCGCACGCCGGGCCCGCCGCGTACGACACGTCGAAGAAGGCGCTCGTGCGCTGGACCCGACTCACGGCGGGCCGCCACATCGGCGGCGCCCGCCTGAACGCGGTCAGCCCCGGGCCGGTCGAGACCCCGATCCTGCGCGACTTCCGCACGTCGATGGGCGAGGCCGACATCGACCGGGCCGCCGCGGCGGTCGGGCGTCACGGTCGGCCGGACGAGGTCGCCGCGGCCGTCGCGTTCCTGCTCGGGCCGTCGGCGTCGTGGATCCGCGGCGTCGACCTGCCGGTCGAGGGCGGTCTCCTGGCCGCGCGGGCCGCCGCAGCCGCCGCAGCCGTCGTCGTGAACTGAGGAGATCCACCGTGACCACCGGCCTCGACGACCGCTCGACCGACACCGTCGTCGCCCTCGACGGGACGTGCTCGCTCGGTCGCGAGCGCCTGGGCGGGAAGGCGCACTCGGTCAACCGGATGCGCGCCCTCGGGCTGCCCGGCCCGCCGGCGTTCGCGATCACCACCGACGTCTGCGCCCGCTACCGCGCGGCGGGGCTGCCCGACGAGGTGTGGGCCGGGGTCGTCGACGCGATGCGGGCCCTGGAGGCGGACTCCGGGCGGCGGTTCGCGGACCCGTCGACCTCCCTGCCGCCGCTGCTGGTGTCCGTCCGCTCCGGGGCGGCGCAGAGCATGCCCGGGATGATGGACACGGTGCTCAACCTCGGCCTCACGCCGGAGGCCGTCGCCGGGCTGGCGGCGAGCACGGGCGACCGGGCGTGGGCGGAGGACACCGACGCCCGGTTCCGGCGCTCGTACGCCGAGGTGGTCGACCCGGCCGGGCCGCCGGACGACCCGTGGGAGCAGCTGCGCGCCGCGATCGGCGCCGTGTTCCGCTCGTGGGACAGCCCGCGGGCCCGCGTCTACCGCGACCGGTACGGGCTGGACCACGACGCCGGGACCGCGGTGACGGTGCAGGCCATGGTGTTCGGGAACCGCGACGACGCCTCGGGCACGGGCGTGGCGTTCAGCCGTGACCCCTCCACCGGCGACCCCGTGCTCTACGGCGAGTGGGTGCGCGGCGGGCAGGGCGAGGACGTCGTCTCGGGCACGGTGACGCCGGTGCCGATCGCGGCGTTCGCCGACGAGATGCCCGCGCTGCATGCCGAGCTCGCCGCGGCCGCGTCGACGCTCGAGGCCGCGTACCGCGACCTGGTCGACGTCGAGTTCACCGTCGAGTCCGGGCGTCTCTTCGTGCTCCAGGCCCGGGCCGGGAAGCGGTCCCCGACGGCGGCCCTGCGGATCGCGGTCGACCTCGCGGCGACCGGGACGATCACACGCGACGAGGCGCTGGATCGGCTGACCGCCGACCACGCCCGCGGGCACCTGGAGGCGTCGGCGACGACGGGCGGGGAGACCCTGGCGACGGGAACCGGGGCCGGCCCCGGGGTCGCGTCCGGCCTCGTCGTGACCGACCCGGACGACGCGCTCGACGCCGACGGACCGGTGGTGTTGGTGCGGCCGTTCACCGCCCCCGACGATGTGCCCGCGATGTACGCCGCCGTCGCGGTGGTGACCGAGCACGGCGGGACGACGTCCCACGCTGCGCTTGTAGCCCGGGAGGCCGGGCTGCCGTGCGTGGTGGGCTGCGGCGACGGGACCGTCGGCACGTTGGCCGGTCGGGTCGTCACCGTCGACGGCGCCCGCGGCGTGGTGCTGGCGGGCGACGTCACGGGCGAGGCGGGTCCGCGTGTCGTCGCCGACTGGGAGACCACCCTGCTCGGGTGGACCGGCGCGGCGACGCTCGCGGACCTGCCGGCCCGGCTCGGCCGGTAGGACCGGGTAGGACTCAGACGGCGACGGGGCGCGGGGTGCTGCTGTGCACCGCCGCGCGCAGCCGGGCGACGGTCTCGCGCAGGTAGGTGACCTCACGGGTCAGCGACTCCACGGTCTCGCCCGCGAAGTCGTAGGCCATCTCCTCCGGCATGACCACGACCCCGCAGCAGGGGCAGGTCGCGGGGGTCGTCATGAGGTGCACTCCTCGGGTCGGTCGAACCGCTCTCATCGTCCAGTTTCCTGACCACCGACCCGCCCGGCACTGTCGCGCACCCCAGCGTTGCCGGGCGCGATTTTGTGGTCGACCACAGCCGTGCGGCCGATCAGTCCAGCAGCAGCTCACGCCACTGCTCCACCCGGGTGTCGGGCACGCCCGCCGCCCGTGCGACCTCGCGGGCGCCGTCGCCGTCGAGGCGGTCGAGGACCCCGAGCAGGTGCTCGCGGGTGACCCCGACGTCGCCGGCCGGGATCACCCCGGGACGCAGCATCGGCCGGCGTTCCAGCCGCCGTTGCAGGCCGATCCGGCGCGCGTTCGTGCGGGTGAAGTCGGCGTCGACGGCGGCCCGGGTCACCCCCGCGAGCCGCAGCAGCACCGCGACCGAGACCCCGGTGCGGTCCTTGCCCGCCGCGCAGTGGACGAGCACCGGGTGCGGCCCGTCGACGACCGCGTCGAGCAGCGGCGGCAGCCAGACCCCGGCCGCGTCGACGAGCGCGAGGTAGAGCTGGTCGGTCGGCAGCCGGTCGTCCCCGTCCCGCGCGAGGATCGCGGGGTCGAGGGCGTCGACCATCGGCAGGTGCAGCCACCGCGTGCCGGCGAGCGGGTACGGGTGGTCGAGTTCCCGGTCGCTGCGCAGGTCCACCGCCACTCCCGGCGGCCACGCGAGGCCCGCGGGCCAGCCCGGGGAGTCCGGCCCGTCGTCGGCGAACGGGGCGTCGCCGCGCAGGAGGATGCCGGCACGCGTCCGTCGGCCGTCGACGGTGGGCAGCCCGGCCACGTCGCGGATGTTGTTCGTCGGCGGCCCGGGCGGGACGTGCGCGGCGACGTCGCGACGGTTCGCGGCTTCCCGACGGAGACGGCGGATGCGGTTGAGGGGGTTCCTCACGCCCGCATCCTCACAGGCCCGGCGTTCTCCCTCACCCCCGGATGATCCGACGGCACTCTCGCGCAGCTCGACGGAGCGAGCGTGCTGGTCGTGCGCGACCCGTCGTCGGGAATCAGACCCGGAAGCCGAAGGGGAGCTCCAGGCGGTGCCCGGCGAGGAAGGCGGCGTCGGCGAGCAGCTCGCGGGTCGGCGCGTCGGCCACGACGACGCCGTCGTCGATCACCACCGCGCGGGGGCAGAGCTGCAGGGCGTAGGGCAGGTCGTGGGTGACCATGAGCATCGTCCGGTCCAGCCCGAGCAGGACCTCGGCGAGCTCCCGCCGGGCGACCGGGTCGAGGTTGGACGAGGGTTCGTCGAGCACCAGGATCTCGGGGTCGCAGGCGAGCACGGTCGCGAGGGCGACCCGGCGTCGCTGGCCGCCCGAGAGGTGCATGGGGGAGCGGTCGGCGTGCTCGCCCATGCCGACGGCGTCGAGGGCGGTCTTCACCCGCAGCGACAGGTCCGGTTCGACCACACCGAAGTTCGCCGGGCCGAAGGCGACGTCGTCGCCGACAGTGGGCATGAACAGCTGGTCGTCCGGGTCCTGGAACACCACGCCCACCCGGCGCCGGATCTCCTGCAGGTGCGGCCTCGCCACCTCCAGGCCCCCGACGCGGACCGTCCCGGCGCCCGCGCGGTGCACGCCGTTGAGGTGCAGCACGAGCGTCGTCTTGCCCGCGCCGTTGGGGCCGAGCAGCGCGACGCGTTCGCCGCGCTCGATGCGCAGGTCGACGCCGAACAGCGTCTGGTGGCCGTCCGGGTAGGCGAACGCCAGCCCCTCGACCTCCAGCGACGGCTCCGACGACGGTCGAGCTCCGCGGCGCTGCGTCTCCCTCACGCGTAGCCCGCCGTCGCGCAGAGCACCGCCGCCACGGCCGGCACGAGGGCGACCGTCCAGGTCCGCCGACCCGCCGTCGTGTCCCCGAGCAGCGGCATGGCGCCGGTGTAGCCGCGGGCGAGCATCGCGAGGTGGACGCGCTCGCCGCGCTCGTAGGAGCGCAGGAAGAGCGTGCCGACGCCGCGGATCGTCGGGCCGATCTGCCACAGGAACCGCGGGTCGTTCCCGCGGGCGACGCGGGCCAGCCGCATGCGCCGGGCCTCGGCGGCGATGACCTCGAGGTAGCGGACCATCAGGGTCGCGATCGTGGTGACCATGCCGGGGACCCGCAGCCGGGTGAGGCCGGCGAGCAGGTCGCGTACCGGCGTCGTCATGCCGAGCGTGATGGAGACGAGGACGCCGAGCGTGCCCTTGACCAGGATGTTCCAGCCCGCGAGCAGGCCGTCGACGGACAGCGGGAGGCCGAGGACCTCGATGCGCGGGCCGGCGGCGAGGAACGGCAGGAGCACCGCGAGCACGACGAACGGCGCCTCGATCACCGAGCGCGCCGCGATCGCCGTGACCGGGAGCCGGGCCGCGACCCAGATCGCGACCAGCAGGACGAGATGCGCCCCGAACACCCAGAACGCCTCGCGCGGGGTGGCCACGACCGCCACCACCAGGACGAACGCGACGACGATCTTGACGTGGGCCGGCAGCCGGTGGACGACGCTGTCGCCGGGGTGGTGGAGGGTGTGCGCGTGACCGGCGCCCATCAGGGGCCCGAGCGGCGTCGGAGCAGCCAGAACAGGCCCCCGGCCACGACGAGCGTGGCGATCACGCCGACGACGCCCGCGACTCCCGTCAGCGCGTCGTCCCCGCCCACCGCGTAGTCCGCGAACGGGCTCCCGGCCGACGCGTGCTCGCCGGCGTTCTGCGCGATGCACCACCCCTGCAGGGCGCCGTCGGTCTCGCGACAGCCGGTCTGCGTGACCGCGTCGAGCCCGTCGGGGGAGCCCGACGCCAGGTAGGACGCCCCGCCCGCGAGCAGCAGCGCGACGAGGAGGAAGGCGCCGAGGACGCCGGCCTGGCGGCGCCTCGTGGGCGTGCTCGTCATCGGGTCGCACCCTCCCTGATCGTCAGCTCCGGGCGCGGCCCGCGCAGCAGGTACACGAGGTCGGGCCGCACCGCGGCGACCGCGCCGACGGTGAGCGCGGTGATGATCCCCTCGCCGATACCGATGAGGGTGTGGAAGCCCGCCATCAGCGCCAACACCGTGCCCAGCGCCGGCCCCTGCCCGCCCAGGGCGTACTCGAGGACGAAGCCCAACGAGGCGACCAGCGTGTTCACCCACGCCGCGACGAAGGCCGTGACCAGCAGCCCGGCCCGCGACCGACGCGCGAGCGGGCGCAGCGCCACGGCGACGGCGAAGCCCACGCCGGTGCCGATCAGGGCCATGTTCGTGATGTTCGTGCCGAGCGCGGAGAGGCCGCCGTCGGCGAAGAGCAGCGCCTGCAGCACCAGCACGATCGCCACGCACAGCGCCCCGACGGACGGGCCGACCAGGATCGCGGTGAGCGCGCCCCCGAGCAGGTGGCCGCTGACGCCCGGCAGCACCGGGAAGTTCAGCATCTGCACCGCGAACACGAAGGCCGCGACGAGGCCCGCGAGGGGTGCGGTGCGGTCGTCGAGGTCGCGCCGGGCCCGGGCGATACACACCGCCAGCCCCAGGATCGCGACGACCCCGAAGGCCAGCGACACCGGCGCGTCCACGATGCCGTCGCTCATGTGCATCGCGACCGGTTCGGTCGACATGCGCCCTCCTCGCCCGATCGTGGTGGTTCGGGTGAAGAGTGTCGCAACGTCGTGCTTGTCGCACTAGTCCTGCGAGTGCATCGAACTGGCCGGTCGGGCAGTGGTGTCCGGTGCGCCCAGCAGGGTGTGCACCGCGGCGACGAACCCGTCGACGTCGCGGTAGCCGAATACGGCGCGCTGCATGACGAACCCGGGGACCACGGCCATGACGACGTGCGCGCCGGTCTCCGGCGGGAGTGCGGACGGGATCAGCCCGGCGTCCTGGCCGCGGCGCAGGCCCGTCGCGATCCGCTCGCGCAGCGCCTGGAACCCGCCGCGGACGCGGTCCTGCAGCACCCCCGGGCGGGTCGCCTCGCCCCAGGCCTGCACCCCGCAGAGCACGAGCTCGTCCAGGTCGATCTCGGAGCCGTCCGGCAGGCGGGTCGTCTGCGCGCCGAAGGTCCCGACGACGGCCGCGACCAGGTCGGCGACGGTCGGGGCGGCCGTCCTGTCCACCGCCTCGTCGAGTCGACCGGTGAGGATCGAGAACGCCTGCCCGGCGACCTCGAGCACGACGTCGTCCTTGCTCGGGTAGTAGCGGTAGAACGCGCCCGTGGACAGGCCGGCCTCCCGGGCGATGTCCGGCATCGAGGTCTGGTGGAAGCCGTCCCGGGCGAAGCAGCGGCGCGCCGCCCCGAGGATCCGACGGCGGTTCTCCTCGCGGCGTTCCTCGGTGATGCGGGGCACCTAGCTCCCCCTTCCGTGAATGCTCGTTCGCCTTGACGGAGCTCCGTCTGCCGTCGACGATAGTGAAAGCTCGTTCACGGTGGCTCGAGGAGGCAGTCATGGAACGGACGACCTGCTGTGTGGTGGGCGGCGGCCCGGCCGGGATGGTGCTGGGGCTGATCCTGGCCCGCGCCGGTGTCGAGGTGACCGTGCTGGAGAAGCACGGTGACTTCCTGCGCGACTTCCGCGGCGACACGGTGCACACCTCGACCCTCACGCTGATCGACGAGCTCGGCCTGTGGCCCCGCTTCGATCAGCTGCCCTACCGGGCGCTCACCCGCGCCCGGATCCGGATGGACGGGGGTGAGGCGACGCTCGGCGACCTGTCGCGGCTCGACGCGCCGCACCCGATGATCGCGATGACCCCGCAGTGGCACCTGCTCGACATGCTGGCCACCGCCGCGCGCGAGGAGCCCACGTTCACCCTGCGCATGCGCGCCGAGGTGACCGGGCTGGTGCGCACCGGCGAGCGCGTGACCGGTGTGCGGCTCGCCGACGGGTCCGAGCTCGCCGCCGACCTCGTCGTGGCCTGCGACGGGCGCGACTCGCGGGTGCGGGCCGAGTCCGGCCTGCCGCTGCACCGCTACGACGTGCCGATCGACGTCGAGTGGTTCCGCGTCCCGCGCCACGCCGACGATCCCGACGGCGGGTTGGGGCGCGTCGGGCGGGGCCGGTTCCTGGTGATGCTGGACCGGGCCGACTACTTCCAGTGCGCTCTCGTGATCGGGAAGGGCACCGACGCACGGCTGCGGTCCGGCCGCGTCGAGGCGTTCCACGACTTCCTCGTCGCGATGAACCCCTGGCTCGCCGGGCGGTTGGACGACCTCGCCTGGGACGACGTGAAGCTGCTGGAGGTGTCGCTGGACCGGCTCACCCGCTGGTGGGCACCCGGCCTGCTCTGCATCGGCGACGCCGCCCACGCCATGTCGCCCATCGGCGGCGTCGGGATCAACCTCGCCGTGCAGGACGCGGTGGCCGCGGCCCGGCTGCTGGCCGCCCCGCTGCTCGCCCACGACCCGGCCGCCGTGGACCGCGCCGGGCGCGCGGTGCAGCGTCGTCGCACCCCGGCGACCGTCATCACGCAGACCGCGCAGGACCTCGCCCACCGCCGCGTCGTCGCCCCGGTGCTCGACGCGGAGCCGACGGACGACGCCGACCGCATGCCGTTCCCGGTCCGGCTGATGAAGCGCTTCCCGGCGCTGCAGTGGCTGCCGGCCCGGGTCGTCGGGATCGGCGTGCTGCCCGAGCACGCGCCCGACTTCGCGCGACGCCCGCCGTTGCCGGTGGTGGCGGCCCCGGCCTCGTGACGGCCCCCGCTTCGTGACAGGAAAGCGTCGTTGCTGTCACCTAGTGACAGCAACGACGCTTTCCTGTCGTCCGAGGCCGTCAGCTCGCGAGCATGAAGAACTCGAGGGCGTTCCCGTCGGGGTCCTTCACCGACAGGGCGAGCCCGTAGTCGGCCTCGACGATGCCGGAGTGCTCGATGCCGACGCTGTCGAGGTGGTCGCGCCAGGCGTCGACCGCGGCGGCGTCGGCACAGCCGAACCCGACGTGGTCGAGGCCGACGCGGGCCGGGTCGAACCGGTCGTCGGCGGAGACGGTCTCGTGCTGGGTGAGCCCGAAGAGCTGACCGTCGGCGAGGGCGAAGACGCGGCGGCGGAACGGTCCGTCGGAGAGCGTCATCGCAGGCTCGGTACCGAAGAGCTTCGTGTAGAAGGGCTCGCTGACCGACAGGTCGCGGACGGACATGGCGACGTGGTGCACGGCGGGGATGGCAGGCATGTCGAGGCCCTGCCCGGTCGCGCGCAATCTCATGCGCGAACCACCGTCCCGGACCGATCCGGAGACCTCAGGCGGCGACCGGGAACCGTCGCGGCCCGCGCAGCACGGTCGCGGTCTTCGGCACCGTCCGCCCGGCCGTGCGCAGGCCCGGCAGCCGCTCCGCGAGCATCCGCAGCGCGACCTCGCCCTCGAGCCGGGCGAGGGCGGCGCCGAGGCAGTAGTGCGCGCCGCCCGAGAACGCGAGGTGCGGGGTGGTCTGCTCGCGGGCGATGTCGAACCGCTCCGGGTCCGTGTGGGCCTCGGGGTCCCGCCCGGCGGCCGCGAGCAGCACGAGGACCCCGCTGTCGCGGCGCAGCGGGACGCCGTCCAGCTCGACGTCCTCGTGGGCGATGCGCGCGGTCAGCTGCACCGGCGGGTCGTAGCGCAGCGTCTCCTCGACCGCGCCGGGCGCGAGCCCGGGATCGGCGACCAGCGCCTCCCACTGCCCGGGCGTCGCCTGCATCGCGCGGACGGCGTTCCCGACGAGGTTGGTGGTCGTCTCGAAGCCCGCGACGAGCAGCAGCTGGGCGAGCGAGACGAGCTCGTCGATCGTCATGCGGCCGTCGTCGAGGGCCCCGACGAGACCGGAGACGACGTCCTCGCCGGGGTCCACCCGGCGTCGGGACACCAGCGACTCGAAGAGCGCGCGGGCCTCCGTCGTCGTGCGGGCGAGCTCGTGGGCGTGCGCGACCGAGCGGACGCCGTCGAGTGCCCCGCCGAGCGCGCGGCCCCAGGCGGCGAAGCGGTCGGCGTCGACCTCGGGGATGGCGAGCAGCCGGGCGATCACCGTGATCGGCAGCGGGGCGGCGAGGTCGCGCACCAGGTCGAAGCGGCCGCGGGCGGCCGCGCGGTCGAGCAGGTCGGCGGTGACGGTCTCCGCGATCTCGCGGTAGCGCTCGAGGCGCCGCGGCGCGAACGTCGGCGCGGCCAGCCGACGCAGCCGGGTGTGGTCGGGCGCGTCGAGGCCGAGCAGGGACAGGTCGATCGGCTCCAGGAGCGACGGGCCCTCCTCGGGCGCGAACGGGGCGCGACCGTCGGCGAGGCGCACGCCGAACCGCCGGTCCCGCAGTACCTGCTCGCACAGTGCGTGGGTGGCGACGGCACTGATCCCGGTCCGGCTGCGCATCACCCGACCCGGGGTCCGTACGGTCGCGTACGTGGGGTACGGGTCGTGCCGCCACGGTCGGTGCATCAGTCGGGCCACCGGATCGCCCCGCAGGGCGAGGGCCAGGCCACCCGCGCGCATCGCCGCGATGCGGCTGCCGAGGGCGAGATCGTCACGGAGGGTCACTGCGCTCCTAGCGATGCGTCGCGTGTCACGTGGCCGGGCCGGACGGTCCGGGTGAGAGTGGACCTACGGGATATCCACTCTGCCAGCGGAACGGCACGAGTGCGGCGATGATCGACGGACCCGAGCGGGAGGAGCCACCACGTGACGAGCGAGGCCACGGCCGGCCTGCTGGCCGTACCCGGCACTCCACCCACGGAGTCCGGGGACTCGGCGGAGCTGCTCGCCCGGTGGCGTCCGGGCCAGGGCACGTGGTTCTCCGGCCCGCGCGGCGGACTGCTCGCGCAGGGCGTCGCCCGCCGGCTCGACGATCCCGACGAGGCCCGTCGCGCGCTGCGCCGCACCGACGGACCCGCCGTCGTGATCGGGGCCCTGCCGTTCGACCCGGCCGCACCCGCCGCCCTCGTCGTGCCGGAGGCCGTGACGTGGGCGCCCCCGCTGCCCCGGTCGGTGGGGCGTCGCGGCGAGGGCGCGGACCCGACGCACTGGCACTCGCGGCCCGTCCCCGAGCCGGCCGGCTACGAGGCGATGGTGGCCGACGCGCTGCGGCGGATGCGCGCCGGTGGGCTGGAGAAGGTCGTGCTGTCGCGGGTGCTCGACCTGGTCCGCGACACTCCCATCGACCAGCCCGCGATGCTCACCGAGCTCGCCGCCCGCAACCTGGCCGGCTACGTGTTCGCGGTGGACCTGCCGTCGTCGTCGGCCGAGCGGTCGTTGATCGGTGCGAGCCCCGAGCTGCTCGTGTCGCGGCGGGACGGCGAGGTGGTGGCGAACCCGCTCGCGGGCTCGGCGCCGCGGCGCTCGGACCCGGCCGACGACGAGGCCACCGGCGCCGCGCTGCTCGCCTCGGCCAAGGACCGTCACGAGCACGCGCTGGTGGTCGACGAGGTGGCGGCCGCGCTCGCCGGCTGCTGCGACTCACTGGACGTCCCTGCCGAGCCGACGCTGATCCGCACCGACGCGCTGTGGCACCTCTCGACGACGATCCGCGGCCGCTCCCGGGTCGCGTCGCTGGACATCGCGCGGGCGCTGCACCCGACCCCCGCTGTCGGAGGTGTGCCCCGCGAGGCGGCGTGCCGCGCGATCGACGAGCTCGAGCCGTTCTCCCGGGGCTTCTACACGGGCATGGTCGGCTGGATGGACGCCGACGGCGACGGCGAGTGGGTCGTCGCCCTGCGCTGCGGCGAGGTCAGCGGCGCGACCGCCCGGCTCTACGCGGGCGCCGGGATCGTCCCCGCCTCGGTGCCGGCCTCGGAACTCGCCGAGACCACCACCAAGCTGGAGACGATGCTCGCGTCACTGTGAGGAGCTGCTGACGGCGGCGCGCCGGGCTCTTGTCGCGGCCTCCATCCGGTGCCCGCCCACCTTGTCGTTGTGATTCACAGCGACAGGACGCCGCGGCCGGCGACGGATCCCGCGACAGGCCCCCGGTCGGTCACGGTGAGCGCACGATGACGAGCTTCACGACGAAGCGGTGTCGCGTCGGCAGCACCTCCGCGTGAACACCGCCGGTGGCCACGGCGATCCGGTCGGTCTGTCCCTCCAATAGCTCGGGTGTGAGCCCGGCCGGGAGGAACAGGTGGACCCGGTCGGCATGGGTGCGCGGCGATGTCCACAGGATCGCCGGGATGCGCCCGGAGTTGGAGTGGATGCGCGCCGCCCGGAAGGCGGTGCGCAGCCGGTGCTGGAGGACCACGCCGCGGACCCGTAGCCATACCAGGTGGCGGACCTGCGGAACCCCGAGCGGGAGCACGACGAGCGCCGTGAGCCCGACGACGAGGGCCGAGCTGAGTTCGGCGACGGTGGGTGCCGCGACTGCTGCGCCGACGAGGAGCGCCAGCTCGTAGCGCCAGCGCCAGAGCGCGACGATCGGGTTCGGTGGCCGGACCGGGCGGATGGCGTGGTGGAGGTCGCCGAGGAAGTCCTCGGCGTCCTCGGTCACGGGATCTCGTCCAGACGGTCGGCCGCGACCTTGAGAGGCGCCCGGTTCTCGAGCTGCCTCTTCCCGACGGCGGGTCGAATCGCGCGGTCGAGGACGCCGCGGCCGGCGCAGGCCGGGCACGCGTCGATGCCGCGGTAGCCGACCCCGTCGCAGTGGTGGCAGGCGCTGAGCCGGTCCCAGCGGGGATCGCGGTAGCGCCGGCCGGTGCCGTGGTGGATGGGTTCGACGGTCCACCCGCGCGCGTGGGCGCGGAGGTCGTCGTGGACGAAGAGATCGTTTGCCAGTCGTGTGCAGATGCGTTGACAGGCGCGGTACAAAGGCAGCATCGCTTTTGCTCCTGACCGGGAGGGGAAGTCGATCCGGGCCGTGTTCGGCCCGGGCGCGCATGGCCGGACTCGTGATCCGACGATGTGATCGCAGAGAGGGCGCTGTGCCAGGACGTGTTGCCGCACGTCGGCGCAGCGCCTTTTCTCTGTCTGTCCCGTGGGTGCGCGGGAGATCATCCCGCGTCGTCGGTTTCCTCGTCCCAGTCGATCACTCCTCCCCAGCAGGGAACTGATCGGCTCCTGGGGGGAAATCCACGTCCGAGTCGTCTGATCGATGATCTCGGCGTGTCCTGCGACGCCCCCCGCCGCTGAGTACTACTTTGACGTCCGCCATACTGACCTGGCAAGTGACAACTTTGCGTCCGTCACGAATACACTCGGACGGCGGTGTTGTCCGTGCGTGGTGGGAGGGTCGTCCGGTGCCCGATGATCCGACTCCGACGACCCTGCGGCGCCAGCTTGGCGCGCGGCTGCGTCAGCTGCGACAGGAGGCCGGCAAGACTGCACAGCAGGTCGCTGATGATCTTCGATTCTCGATCAGCAAGGTCTCGCGGATGGAGTCCGGCGCACGGGCTGTCAGCGAGCGGGACCTCTCGTCGTTGATCGTCTACTTCGGTATCCAGCCCGAGGAGGCCGACCGGCTCGCAGAGACGGCGCGGGGGGCGCGAAGGCGTCGAGAGGCATGGGTCGATGTTGTTCCCCCGAGTACCGAGTTTCAGAGATTTGTCTCATCTGGATTCGTCGACTTGGAACGGGATGCGGCCTATGTCCGCGAGTTCAATTCGGGTGTCGTTCCGGGTCTCCTGCAGACGTCGGAGTACATGAAGGCCATGATGCTTCAGGCTGAACCCGATGACCGCGACGTGCTCGACGCTGCGATCTCCGTCCGTGTTGGCAGGCAGGAGCGGCTGTCTCGGCGCGGGCGCTATTCCGTGATCATCGACGAGGCGGTCCTCGCTCGAGTCGTCGGTAGCCCCGCGGTCATGGACGAGCAGCTGCAGTCGATCATCGACCGATGCCGTGCCGGAGTCGTCGAGGTTCGTGTCATCCCGTTCTCGGCGGGGTTCCATCCGGGACTCAACAGCGTCTTCGTCGCGCTTGACATGGGTCGCTCCGGCCCTGACGTCGTGTTCATCGAGGGCTTGGTGGGATTCCAGCAAGTCGACAACGCCGAGACGGTCGTGCGATTCGAGAACGTCTGGCAAGACCTCCTGAGCCGCTCGGCCTCGCGGGCTGAGTCGCATGCCCTGCTCTCGACCTACTGCGAGACCTACCGAGCTTGACTAAGCCGAGCGGTCTGTTTCGAGCGGTGAGAGGTCGTTCCTGGCGAAGAGGCGAACCCGCAAGATTCCGTCCTGCACCGGAGAGCGATGCTGCAACGCCGTCAGGCGCTCGTGCCCCGTTAGTGGGATGTCCCGGGTGCCTCACAAGAGGACCCTCTGCGCCAATTGACGGGCGGTCGCGTGACCTTCCCGTGACTCAGGGGGGATCGGACTGTGATGCTCGACGTGCACTTGCTCCAAGCGCTCGCATGGCAGAAGGCAACTGCGAGTGTTCCCGGCGGGATGTGCGTCGAAGTTGCTTCCTACGGTGAGCAGGTCGCTCTGCGTGACTCAAAGGCCCCGGAGCAGGGGGCCTTCCTGTACACGCGGGACGAGTTCGCAGCCTTCCTGGACGGATGCCGGCGGGGCGAATTCGATCATCTAGCTAGCGACTGCTGACGTTCGACGCGTGCCGCTCCGCGCGCGAGGCCTAGCCAAAGTTACCGGCGGGTGTCATTGTCGTATGCCTCTCGATCTCCCCGGCGGGGAGACGCTGAGGGGAGGTCGACTGATGTTGGATCTTGAGGGCCAGCGAGCGCTGGCTTGGGTGAAGGCGCGCGCGAGCTCAGCTGCGGGTATGTGCGTCGAGGCCGCCGCGCACGGGGACGGCGTCGCCGTCCGGCATTCGCGGTCGCCCGAAGAGGGCGCCCTCCTGTACAGCTGGGAAGAGTTCGCGGCATTCCTCGATGGCGCGAAGCGGGGGGAGTTCGACCACCTCGTCGACCTGCCAGCGCCACGAGGTGCGTCGAGGGAGTCCTGAAACCCCTGCCGGGGTCCAGGGTCGGCGCCCACCTGTCGTCACAATGAGGACGTGACGACCTGGGCCGAGATGCGCGCGGCGCGCACGCTGTACGAGGACGGCGGCGCGCTCGTGCTCGACAAGCCCGTCGGCTGGTCGGTGATGGGCGAGCGGCATGACACCGACATCGTGCGGATCGCCGCCGACGACGGCGAGAAGCTGTGGCCGGCGCACCGGATCGACAAGGTGACCTCGGGCGTCGTGCTGTTCGCCAAGGCGCTCGAGGCGCACGGTGACCTGACGCGGCAGTTCACCAAGCGCACCGTCGAGAAGACCTACCTCGCCGTGACTGGAACGACCGGCCTGCCTGCCGAGGGGCGGATCGAGCTGCCGCTCTCCGTCGGGCGCAAGAACCGGGTGCGGATCGCAGCGCCGCGGGAGGCGATCACCCTGACCGACGGGCTGTGGAGCGTGCCCGAGGACGCGGTGGACACGTCGAAGGACGTCTACCCGAGCACGACGAACTTCACCAATGTCGAGGAGAACGACGGCCGGACGCTCCTCGAGGTGCACCCGGTGACGGGTCGGCGGCATCAGATCCGGGTGCATCTGGCCTGGACCGGGCACGCGATCGTCGGCGACCCGCTATTCGAGAAGAACCCCACGAGCCGCACCGGACTCCACGCCCACCGGCTGACCTTCGACGCGCCCGACGGGACGCGCCAGATCGTCACCGCCGAGCCGGACGACGAGTTCCGGGCCTTGCTGCGGCCCAGAGGGTGACGTAGCGCAGCTCGACCGGCCGCGAGTTCTGCCTGGTGTGCACTTCGCTAGGGCCGGCCCGGTCGTGGCGCGCTGCTGACGTCCGGCGTCAGCCGGGTGCCACCGCTGACATCACGGCCGACCGCACAGCCGTGAGTACTTTTCCGTGCCCCGACACGGAATAGTGCTCACGAGGCCGCAGGCCACCTCCTCCTATGCCAGCGCCTCCGCGAGCAGGCCCAGCGACGCGTCCAACGTCTCGGCGTCGACGACCGGGAAGAAGTCGATCAGTTGCGGGTCGGTGACGGCGGACCAGTCGTAGGTCAGGGTCACGCGCGTGCCGTCGCCGTCGGGCTCGAAGGTGTAGGTCCACGTGTATCCGGCCGGGCGCTGGCCGGGACCGGCCGGGGCCCACCCGAGCGCGGCGTCCGGCTCGTAGACGACCACGTGGTTCTCCACGGTGTAGTCGCCCATCTGCTCGTTGTGCATGTCCATCGTGAACACGTCGCCGAGCTCGGTGAGGGCGAGGTGCGTCTGCGAGGCGCGCACCATGCCGGAGGCGTCGATGTCGGGGTGGCGGTCCGGGTCGGCGACGAGGGCGAAGGCGCGCTCCGGCGGCGCGTCGACCAGGCGGGACACCTCGATGCTGCGGTCGGACGTCATGTGCATGATCGTGGCACGCCCGGGGGTACTGCCGTCGGTGTGGGAGCGCGCATCAGCCTCGTGCGGGGCGACATCACGACCCAGGAGGTCGACGCGGTCGTCAATGCCGCCAACTCGGGCCTGCTCGGTGGGGGCGGGGTCGACGGTGCGATCCACCGCCGGGGCGGCCCCGAGATTCTCGAGGAGTGCAAGCGCCTCCGGGCGACGTCCCTCCCCGACGGGCTGCCGACCGGCCAGGCCGTCGCCACGACGGCCGGGAAGCTCCCGGCGCAGCACGTGATCCACACGGTGGGGCCGGTCTACGCGAAGTCGAAGGACCGTTCCGAGCTCCTGGCGAGCGCCTACCGCGAGTCGCTGCGCGTCGCCGACGAGCTGGGCGCCCGCACCGTGGCGTTCCCTGCGATCTCCGCGGGCGTGTACGGCTGGCCGATGGACGACGCCGCGCGGATTGCGGTGCAGACGGTCGAATCCACCCGGACGGCCGTGGAGGAGGTCCGCTTCGTCCTCTTCGGCGACGACGCGTACGAGGCGTTCACCCGCGCGGTGCAGCGGTAGCGCCGTTCGCCAGGAATCTTCCCGACGACGGGTAGCGCGCGCCCGAGTCGCGCAACTGCGACCGGTCTCGGGTTGTCCGTCCGGTTCGTGACCGTCCCTTTCCCGCGTCGTTGTCCTTTTCGTGCACGTCCGGGGGGAGCCGTGCGTGCATGCCGGCACGGCGCGTGGCCGGCGCGTGGACGACCGAGCGAGGTTCAGTGAGCAAGGGCAGGCATCGTCAGCAGCAGCGCCCGGGCACGGGGCGCCTCGTCGTCTCCGCGGCCGCCGTAGGGATGGGGCTGGTCCAGGCCACCGGCATCGCCGCGGCCGCCGCACCGGCCGGGACCGCACCGGGCGTGGGCGGCACGCCGTGCACCACACCGACGATCCGGGCGTGCGTCGACCTCTCGGAGAACACGGCGTGGCTGCTCGACGGCGAGGGCACCGTCGTCCACGGCCCGGTCGACAACACCCACGGCGGCAAGGGCCACGAGACGCCGGTGGGCGACTACGTGATCCAGCGCAAGGACCGCTACCACGTCAGCCAGGAGTTCGAGGGCGCGAAGATGCCGTACGCGGTGTTCTTCGACGGCAACGGCCGCGCGTTCCACCAGGGCACCCTCGATCGGCAGTCGGCGGGCTGCGTGCGCCTGAACGAGGACGATGCAAAGCGCTTCTTCGAGCACCTGAACCCGAACGACCGGGTGCAGATCGTCGAGTAGCGGCCAGCCCGCATTCGAGCGAAGGGCCCCTCCGGTCGATCTACTCGACCGGAGGGGCCCTTCGCTCAGCGGGGAACTAGGCCCGGCGCCGCAGCACCAGGACGACCGCCCCGATGACGACGACGATCGCCAGCAGCACGAACGGCCACGCCGGGACGCCGCCCTGGTCGGGGGCGGGGGACGCGGCGGCCGCGTTGCTCGGGGTCACCGCCGGGGCGGTGCTCGCCGGTGCGGCGGCGGACGACGTGGTGGCCGCAGCCGCCGCGGGTCCGGGGGTGGTGAGCGTGAACGACAGGGCGCCGGACACGGGGTGCCCGTCGTCGGAGACGACCCGGTAGCCGATCTCGTACTTCCCGGCGGCCCCGAGCGGTGCGACGCCGACCGAGACCTTCGCGCCGTCCGAGGTGGGGGCGCCGGACTCGTAGTGGGTGGTGCCGTCGGGGCCGACGACGGTGATGGTGGCGGTGTCGGGAGTGGGTGCCTCGTCGAAGGTCAGCGTGATCCTCGACGGGGCGGTGGCGACCGACGAGCCGTCGGCCGGGTCGCTGCTCTCGAGCACGGCATGCGCGAGGGCCGGACCGGCGCCGACGAGCGCCAGCAGGCCGATCAGGGCCGCCACCAGGGCAGGGCGGAGGAGCGCGCCACGGGGCGCGGAGGTGTGGGTCATGGTCCCTTCAAGCGGGGTGGGGGTGGTCACGCGGCGGCGGGACGCACCGGTGGTCCCCGCAGGGGACGGGTCCGCAGGAGGGCGGCGGCGACCGGCCGGGCGACCGTCCGCCCCACCTGGCACGACGCCGGCGTGACGACCGGGACCGCGACGTCACCCCGCAGCAGGGCGAGCACCGCGCCGACCTGCGCCGCGACCATCGCGGCGACGGCGCGGTCGGCACCCGCGGCGCCCAGCGCCACGAGGACGGTGGTGACCAGGTGGGCGGTGACCATGCCCGGCGAGGGGGTCGCCGACATCGGGTCTGCGGCCGTCATCGCGTGACCGGCCTGCTCGCCCCCGGACGCCATCGCCAGGTGCCAGGCCACCTGCCCGGCGCCCAGCACGACCGCGAGCCGCAGGACGCCCACCCGGCGGCGGACCACCGACGCGGCCAGACCCGCCGTCAGGAACGCGACGAGCAGGACCGGCGCGGTGAGCTCGGGCAGCCCGCCCCCCGCCTCGACGTGCGCGGCGGCGCCCAGCGCGGGCGCGAGCGCGCCGACGCCGAGCGCGCGGGCGCCGGTCGAGGTCATGGGCCCAGGGTAGGGGAGCCCTCCGACGTCGTCAGGCACGTGCTCACCCAGGACCCGACCTCCCAGGCCGCCTGGTGCGCCGTCGTCGGCAGCAGCCGCGGCATCGAGACGTACCCGTGGCAGGCGCCCTGGTAGTCCGTGTAGCGGACGGTCACACCCGCGGCGGCGAGCGCGTCGGCGTAGCGGATGCCGTGGTCGCGCAGCGGGTCGTGCTCGGCGGTCTGCACCAGCGCAGGCGGCAGGTCGGCGAGGTCGGCGCGCAGCGGGGAGGCGTAGGGGTCGGTGCCGTCGGCGCCGGCGAGATAGAGCCGGTGGAAGCCGCGGATGTCGCTCGCGTGGAGGATCGGGGCGGTCGGGATGGCGCGCTCGGACGGGAGGACGTCGACCATCTCGGTGCCCGGGTAGATCAGGCACTGGGCGCCGATCGTCGGGGCGCGCTCCCCGCGGCGGCGGGCGTCGCGCGCCATCAGGCACACGACGGTGGAGAGGTTGCCGCCGGCGCTGTCGCCCATCACCGCGACACGTTCCGGGTCGATGCCCCACCGCCCGGCGTCGGTGACGAGGGCCTCGACGGCGGCGTAGCAGTCCTGCGCCGGGCCGGGGAACGGGTGCTCGGGTGCGAGCCGGTAGTCCAGCGACACCACCACGACGCCCGCGACGAGCGCGACCTGCCCGCAGAACCAGTCGGACTGGTCGAGGTCACCCTGGACGAACCCGCCCCCGTGCATGTTCACGACGACGGGTGCGGGCACGCGGGCGAGGTGCGGCGGCCGGTACACCCGCACCGGGAGGACCGCTCCGGGGATCGGGAGCGAGGCGTCCTCGGTGACCACCCGGCGGTCGTGGCGCCCGACCACGGCCCGGCCGGCGGGACCGGCCTGGATCCGCCCCGACCGCTCCCGCGCGGCCGGGACCTCGGCGGGCGGGAGGTCGGCGACCGAGCCGCCGAGGGTGGTGCGCAGGGCGCCGAGGAGACGGGTCCGGAGGGGGAGTCGCACGAGGTGAGCTTCGCTCATGTGAGCACTAAGTGGGGCTATGACCCCACTTAGTGCTCACCTGGCGAAGCCACGTGCCACACCGGCGCCCGCTTGCCGACGAAGGACGCGACGCCCTCCCGGCCCTCCGCCGAGAGACCCCGGTCGCCGATCGACTTCGCCTCGGCCTCGAAGTGGGTGTCGGTGAGCACGCCCCCGGCCGCCCGCACCAGCTTCTTGGTCGCGGCCAGGGCCTGCGGCGGCCCGGCGGCGATCGCGGCGCCGATCGAGGCGACCTCGGCGTGCAGCGACTCGTCGGGCACGACGCGCGAGGCCAGCCCGGCGGTCAACGCCTCGGCGGCGCCCATCGGCCGGTTGGTGAGGAACATGTCGAGCGCGCGGGCGCGGCCGACGGCGGCGGGCAGCGTCGCGGTCATCCCGCCGTCGGGGGTCAGACCGATCGCGGTGTAGGCGGGCCGCAGCCGGGCGCCCTCCCCGAGCACGACGATGTCCCCGGTCAGAACGAGCGAGAGACCGATGCCGGCGGCCCAGCCCTGCACGCCGATCACGACGGGGACGGCGAGGTCGAGCAGGATCCGCTGGCAGGCGTGGAAGTCGTCGGCGAGGGCCGAGAGCGAGGAGTCGGGGTCGGCCGCGAATCCGCGCACGTCACCGCCGACGCAGAAGTTCGGCCCCTCCGCGACGATCTCGACGACGCGGGCGCCCTGCGCGGGGCCGGCGAGCGCCGCCCGGAACTGGGCGCCGAACTCGAAGTCCACCGCGTTGTGCCCGGCCCCGTTGGCCAGGACCAGCCGTACGACCCCGTCCGACGCCTCGACCCGCACCCGCACGTCCGCCACGTTCTCCTCCTCGGTCACGCGCTGTCGGCCGGAGCCTGCCACGCTGGGCGCCCCGCCACCGGAAGAGGAGCTGGACATCGTGCCCGACCTGCACATCCCCGCCGCCGAGGGCTCGCACCAGGAGGCGTACCTGGCCACGCCCGGAGGCACCGGTCCCTGGCCGGGCGTCGTGGTCCTGCAGGACGCCTTCGGCATGGGCCAGAACCTGCGGGAGCACACCGACCGGCTCGCCGCCGCCGGCTACCTGGCGGTCGCGCCCCGGCTGTACACCCCGCGGGGCGGCGGCATCCGCTGCGTGGCCGCGGTGTTCCGGGCGATGACGAGCGGGCAGGGCCCGGTGTTCGAGGACATCGAGGCCGCCCGCACCTGGCTCGCCGGTCGGGACGACTGCACCGGCCGCATCGGCGTCATCGGCTTCTGCCAGGGCGGCGGGTTCGCGCTGCTCGCGGCGGCCCGGTACGACTTCGCCGCCTCCGCGCCCAACTACGGACACGTGCCCACCGACGCCGAGCGCGAGCTGGAGGACATCTGCCCCGTCGTCGCGAGCTTCGGGGCGAAGGACACGATGCTCAAGGGGCACCCGGAGCGGCTCGAGGCCGCGCTGACCACGCTCGGCGTCGAGAAGGACGTGAAGACCTACCCGACGGCCGGGCACTCCTTCCACGAGCGGTTCTACGCCGAGAGCCTGGTCCGGCCGCTCGGGATGGGGTACGACGCCGCGGCCTCCGAGGACTCGTGGCGGCGGATCCTCGCGTTCTTCGGGGAGCACCTGTGACGGATTCGGACGGTCCAGCTGCGCAGCGCTCCGGGTCCGAGCTCCCGGAGCTGGACAGCTACCTCATCGACATGGACGGCGTGCTCGTCCACGAGGAGAACGCGCTCCCGGGTGCGGACGAGTTCATCCGCCGCCTCGGCGAGGCCGGCAAGCAGTTCCTCGTCCTCACCAACAACTCCATCTACACCCCCCGGGACCTGCGGGCCCGCCTGCACGCCAGCGGCATCGACATCCCCGTCGAGAACCTCTGGACCTCGGCGCTCGCCACCGCGCAGTTCCTCGACGACCAGCGGCCCAACGGCTCCGCCTTCGTGGTCGGCGAGGCCGGCCTGACGACGGCGCTGCACGAGATCGGCTACGTCCTCACCGAGCGCGACCCGGACTACGTGGTCATCGGCGAGACCCGCACCTACTCGTTCGAGGCCATCACCCGCGCGATCCGACTGATCGAGCGGGGCGCGCGCTACATCTGCACCAACCCCGACGCCACCGGACCCAGTGCCGAGGGCACGCTCCCGGCGACCGGCTCGGTGGCCGCGCTGATCACGCACGCGACCCGGAAGAAGCCCTACTTCGTCGGCAAGCCGAACCCGCTCATGATCCGGGCGGGGCTGAACACGATCGGCGCGCACTCCGAGACCACCGCGATGATCGGCGACCGGATGGACACCGACATGGTCGCGGGCATGGAGGCGGGGCTGCACACGATCCTCGTGCTCACCGGGGTCACCGACTCCACCGAGCTCGACCGCTACCCGTACCGGCCGAACCAGATCGTGGAGAGCGTCGCGTCGCTGGAGGTCGGCTCCCGGGGCTGACCGGGTACTCCCCCGCCATGCCGGATGACTTCGAGGACCTGCCGTCCACGCTGCAGCGCTCGGACAAGAAGGCCCGCGACACGTACGCGCAGGCCAAGGAGTCCGCGGAGGAGACCTACGGGAAGGGCGAGCGCGCGAGCCGCACGGCCTACGCCGCGCTCAAGCACACCCACGAGAAGGTCGGCGACCACTGGGAGCCCAAGGACGAGTACGGCCCGTCCGACTCGCGCGCGCAGAGCGGCGGCCCGAACCCGAGCGGGGAGTCCGCGGGCGGGGTCGACGCGAACGCCAGCAAGGAGCACCTCTACGAGCGGGCGAAGGAGCTCGACGTCGAGGGCCGCTCGACGATGGACAAGGACGAGCTCGTCGACGCGCTGCAGAAGGCGAACGACCGGGAGACCCGGAAGGCCCGCGAGTGAGCGAGCCGGCTCGCGAGGACGCCGTCCCGACGACGGGTCCGGCCGGACCCGCGTCGCCGCCCACGGACGGGCCCACGCCCGCCGTCGGGACCGGGCCCGCGGGCCTGGGCGACGCCCCGCTCCCGCCGCCGCCGGACGAGGACACCGGGATCGGCTATGGCCCCCGCGGCCGGCGGCTCGGGCTGCCGGAGCTCCTCGTCGGCGCGGTCGTCTACGTCGCGATCCAGGGGCTCGCGGGCCTCGCGCTGATCACCGCCACCGGGGCGCTGCCGTCGGCGCCGGTCCTGCTCGCGGTGTCCGCGCTGTCGGCGTTCGGGGCGGTCGCGGTGGCCCTGGCGCTGCGGGTGCGGTCGCTCGCCGCGATCGGGTTCCGGCGGGTCCCGTGGCGCACGATCGGACTCGCGGTGCTGCTCGGGCTCGCCGTCTGGGTGGTCTCGCGGGTGCTGATCGTCGTCTACGTGTCGGTCACCGGTGACCTCACCGACCCGCAGGCGGCCCTCACGCAGTTCTCCGGGGGCGCCGCCGCGGCCTGGGTCGTCCTGCTCGGCGGTCTGGCGGTGCCGCTGGGGGAGGAACTGCTCTTCCGGGGGATCGGCTACGGCTCCCTGCGCCGGTTCGGGGTGATCGTCGCGACGACCGTGTCGTCGCTGGTGTTCGCGCTGGCCCACGGGCTCAACGTCGTGTTCCTCGCGGTGCTCGTCCTGGCCGTGCTGAACGCCGTGCTCTACGAGCGGACGCGGTCGATCTGGCCGTGCTTCGTCACGCACGCGACGTTCAACCTGACGTCGTTCGCGATCCTGCTCATCGCCCTCTGACCCCCGCCACGAGGTGCACGCGCAGCCCGTCGGCGTGCGCCGGGTCGAACATCCACGGGGTCTCCCGCCCGACCGCGGCGGCGTGGGTCCCCACGTCGTCGACCGCGAGGACCTCCCAGCCGTGCGCGGCGAGCCAGGACTCCGGCGGGAGGGGCGGGCCGCTGCGGAACATCGCCCCCACGGCGGCGCCCGTGCGGTTGTCCCGCTCGTCGGGCCAGCCGACGAGGGACGGCTCGCCCGCGGGATTGCGGTCGAACCACTCGGTGACGAACCGGCTCGACGGGGCGGCGAGGTCGCCGACGGCGTCCAGCAGCCGGTCGCTCTGGTCCTCGTCGAGGTACATCAGCAGGCCCTCGGCGAGGAACACCGCGGGCCGGTGGGGGTCGAGGCCCGCGGCGACGAGGGCCGGCGGCCAGTCCTCGCGCAGGTCGGCGCGCACGTCGACCCGCCGGGCCGTGGGGCCGGGCGCGTCGGCGATCGCCGCGTCCTTGAACGCCAGGACCTCCTCGGTGTCGACCTCGAAGACCGTGACGTCGGCGGGCAGGCCGAGGCGCTGGGCGCGCCCGTCGAACCCGGCGGCGAGCAGCACCACCTGGTCGACGCCCGCATCCACCGCGGCGAGTACCTGCCGGTCGTAGAACAGCGAGCGGGTGACGAAGTAGGTCCCCAGGGCCGCCCACATCCCCGACTCGCGGCCGTCGGGGAGGCGGGCGGCCTCGCCCGCGTGGTCCACCACGGCCCGGGCCCACGGGTCGTCGACCAGTTCCCGCTCCTGCGCCCGGGCGTACGCGGTCATCAGGGCGGTCCAACCGACTCCGGCGGGCAGCGTCATGCTGGGTTGTCTAGCACGACTCAGCGGGTCTGCTCGATCGGTCGGACGAGGATCTCGTTCACCGCGACCCGGCGCGGCCGCGTGACCATGTAGATCACGGCCTCGGCGATGTCGGTCGCCTCCATGACGCCCAGCTCGCCCACCTCGCCGAGCGCGCCGTTGGCCGCGGTGAGCTCGCTGCGCACCAGCCCCGGCTCCACCAGCCCGATGCGGACGTGCTGCGCCGCGAACTCCTGGCGCAGCGCCTCGGAGAAGGCGCCGACCGCGTGCTTCGTCGCCGCGTAGACGTTCACGGCGGGGTTGGCCACCTTCCGCCCGGCCACCGACGAGATCGTCACGACGTCGGCCACGCCGCGGTCGCCGGCCGCGGCCGTCGTCAGGTGCCGGAGGGCGGCGTGGGTGGTGGCCAGCACGCCGTTGACGTTGACGTCGACCATCGTGCGCCACTCGGCGAGGTCGGCCTCGGCGGCCGGGGTCATCGTCCCGTAGCCCGCGTTGTTGACCAGGACGTCGAGCCGCCCGTGGCGGGCCACGACCTCGTCGATCGAGCCGGCGACCGCGTCCGCGTCGGACACGTCCACCTCGTGCACGGTGGTCGCCGTCCCCAGCTCGCCCGCGAGGGACTCGAGCCGGTCCCGACGACGGGCCAGCAGCGCGAGCGTCGCCCCCTCGGCCGCGAGCGCCCGGGCGGTCGCCTCCCCGATCCCGCTCGACGCGCCGGTGACCGCCGCGACCACGCCGTCCAGTGCTCCACTCATGATCACCGGCTACCCGGCCCCGGGAACGGGCACCCCCGCCCGACCGCCCCGACACCTGCGAGGAGCCCCATGACGACGGCAGCGGCCGACATCGAGATCCGCGACCCGGCGACCGACGAGGTGGTGGGACGCGTGCGTCCGGCCGGCCCCGAGCAGGTCGACGACGCCGTCGGTCGCGCGGTCGCGGCCGGTCGGGAGTGGGCGCGCACCGCGCCGGCCGACCGCGCGGGCATGGTCCGGGCCGCGGCCGCCGCCGTCCGCGAGGTCGCGGAGGAGCTCGCCCGGCTCAACGAGACCGAGACCGGCCGCCCGTTCGGCGACGGGCTGGGCGGCGTCCTCGCGGCCGCCGGAACCCTCGAGCAGTACGCCGAGCTCGGCCCGCTGCACCGGGGCCGGTCGTTGCAGGGCAACTGGTCGGCGACCGACCTCATGGTCCCCGGGCCCCGTGGCGTCGTTGCCGTGATCACCCCGTGGAACGACCCGGTGGCGGTCGCCGGCGGGCTGATCGGCGCTGCGCTGGTCACCGGCAACACCGTCGTGCACAAGCCCTCCGAGCGCTGCCCCCACCTCGGGCGGCGGTTCGCCGACCTCGTCGCCTCGTTCCTGCCCGACGGTGTCCTCACGGTCGTCGACGGCGCCGGCCCGACCGGCGCGCTGCTCTCGGCGCACGCCGGGATCGACGTCGTCGCGCACGTCGGGTCCATCGCGGCCGGCCGCGCGATCGCCGAGGCCGCGGCCGGGACCGGCGCCAAGGTGCTGCTCGAGAACGGCGGCAACGACCCGCTCATCGTCGACGCGGGGGTCGACCCGGAGTGGGCGGCCGGCCAGGTGGCACTGGGCTCCTACGCCAACGGCGGCCAGGTCTGCGTCTCCGTGGAGCGCGTGTACTGCCACGCCGCGGTGGCCGAGGAGTTCCTCGCCGCGCTCGCCGAGGAGGCGACCCGCTGGGTGTACCGGCCGTCCGCGGAGGGCGAGAAGGCCCTGGGGCCGCTCGTGGACCGCCGCCAGCGCGAGCACGTCCACAGCCATGTCGCCGAGGCCCTGCGCGCGGGCGCCGTCGCGCACGTCGGCGGCGCGATCCCCGCCGGTGCGGGCGCGTTCTACCCGGCGACGGTGCTCTCCGGCTGCACCCCGGAGATGCGGATCCTGCGCGAGGAGACGTTCGGCCCGGTGGCGCCCGTGCGCGTCGTCGACTCGTTCGAGCAGGCGCTGGCGGAGGCGATCGACGACCCGCACGGCCTGGCCGCGACGGTGCTGACGCCCGACATGGCCCACGCCCAGGAGGCCTGGCGGGCCCTGCCCGTCGGCACCGTCAAGGTCAACGCGGCGTTCGGGGGCGCCCCGGGCGGCGCCGCCCAGCCCCGGGGCCTCTCCGGGACCGGGTTCGGGTACGGGCCGGAGCTCCTCGACGAGATGACGACGACCAAGGTGGTCCACATCGAGCCCTGCCCGACGCTGCACGGTCGGTGACGAGAGGTGACCGTCCGTGGCAGTTCGCCCCGGACGCGTCACCCCTGAACGGGTGACCTCGTTACGCCTCCGTGATGCCGCAGCCGCCCGCCGGTCCCTGGCCGGAGCCCGAGTCGGAGACCGCGCTCATCGACCCGACCCCGCGTCGCCGCCCCGGCGCGGGCCGGCGTCGGGGAGCGGGCGTCCAGCCGGCGCACTCGCTGCTGGCGTTCGTGGTCTCCGCGACCGCCGCACTCGGCGTGGTCGTCGCCACCGGGGTCGCTCCGGTCACCAGCATCGCCGCCATCGCGGGGGTCGCGACGCTGCCCGCCGGCTCGGCGGCCGCGGTACCCGACGCGCCGATCATCCCGGTGCTCGGGCCGGCCCCGACGAGCACGGGGACGGCGGCCGACGAGCCCGACCCGACGACCACCGCGCACCGCGCGGCGGCCGCATCGCCGGCCGCGGCGGTGCCGGTGCGGGCGGTGCTGCCGGCCCGCCCGCCCGTCGTCGCGCCGGTCGCGCCCGTGGCGCCGCCGGTGGCGGCCCCGCCGCAGCAGGCCCCGCCGCAGCAGGAGCCGCCGGTGCAGGCCCCACCGCAGCAGGACCCGCCCGCCTCCGAGGCCCCGGCGCCGACGCGGACGAAGGATCCGAAGCCGACCACGCCGCCGTCGTCGGGACCGGTCACGCCGAAGCCGGCGCCCGGCGGCCACTGACGCGGCCGCCGGGGCACGCGGTCAGCGCATCAGCTCCACGAGGTCGCCCGGCAGCTGCTCGAGGGTGCGGTCGACGTCGGACTCCGGCAGCCACTCGCGCAGCAGGCGCAGCACCTGCTCCACCTGACGCTCGACCTCCTCGGCGTCCACCGAGTGCACCGCGCCGCTGACGGCGTCGACGAACTCGGCCCGACCGATCGAGCGGGCCTGGTCGTCCGACGGTCGCTGCGCCCGCAGCTCGGCCGAGAGCTCCGGGGGCAGGCTGACCGTGAGGTCCTGGGCCAGCCCGGCGCTGACGACCTTGCCGAACTCGTTCAGCGTGGCGCGGGTGAGCACCTCGGCCTCGCTCTCGGTGTCCAGCCCCAGGCGCCGCTGCACCTGACCGGCGAAGGCGTGCAGCGTGGCGCTCGAGCGTGCCGGGTTCGGGTCGTTCGGGTTCGGGTCGTCCTGGACGGGCGGGGTGGTCACGACGTGGTCCTCTCACTCGGTGCGGTCGGATCAGAATCCCTCGCCCGCCGCCCGTGAAACCCCGGACGACCAGCGCGCCCGGCGCTCCTCGACCGACTGCTCCCACCAGACGGGACCGCGCTCGCCGAGCGCGGTCTTCGCGGCGTGGACGCGGTCGCGGGCGGCCCGTTCGGCGTCGGGGTCCTCGGCCTTCCGCGCGGCGCCGACGTCCCGCCGGGCGGCCATGAGCCAGCGGCGCAGCCGTGCGGCGTCCGCCTCGGGGATCTCGGGGTCGGTGGCCCGCCATCGCCGCCCGTCGATCACCACGTGGTGCCCGTCGGGCGTCCGCTCCGGCGGCGGCTTCTCCCCGGTCACGACGACGGGGCGTGCTCCCGGGGCACGGCCAGCCGCACCACCGCGTCCACCACCCGCTGCGGCGCGATGTCGAGGCACTCCTGGTCGAACGGGCACACGAGCTGCCGGCACGGCGAGCACCCGACCGGGCGGGTCAGCACCTCGGCGGGCACGGTGCGCGGGGCGTACTGCGCGACCTCCTCGGTCCCCGCGAACAGCTCCACCACCGGGGTCCCGACCGCGTCCGCCAGGTGGGCGCCCCCCGAGTTGTTGACGACGACGGCGTCGGCGCCCGCGAGGAGGGCCGCGAGGCCGCCGAGGTCGAGCTCGCCGATCACCTCGACGACCCCCGGGACGTCGGCCGCGGCCCGTTGCACCAGGTCGGCCTCCTTCGCGGTGCCGGTGACCACCACGGTCCAGCCCCGCTCGGCGAGCCCGCGACCCGTCGTCGCGAACCGCTCGGGGGACCAGCGCCGGGAGGAGCAGCTGGCGCCGGGCGCGACGACGACGTAGCGCCCGGCCGGGCGGGCGGGCGGCGGCGCGGGGACGGCGACGGCGAGGTCGGTGCCGCACGGCGGGACGCCGACGGCCGCGAGGACGTCGAGGGCCCGGTCGACCTGGTGGCCGCCGTCGGGCGGGGCGGGGACCCAGTGGGTGAGTGCGTCGCCCCCGAACTCCTTGCTCGTCCCGATGCGGACGCCGATCCCCGCGCGCCGGCAGAGCGCCGCGGCGGGCCAGGGCGACTGGGAGAATGAGGTGAGGACGACGGCGGCGTCGTAGTCCCGGGCGGCGAGGGTCGCCACCAGCTCCGCGTCGGGGTCCGGGTCCTCCGCGGTCCCGGCGCCCGGGAGGCGCTGCCAGGACACCGAGGCGACGACGACGTCGTCGAGCTCGGGGATCAGCGGCGCGGCCGCCGCGCCCGCCGGGGAGGCGAGCAGCTCGAGCCGGGCCTGCGGTGCGGCCGCGCGCAACGCCCGCAGCGCGGGCACCGTCATGATCACGTCACCGACGTTGTCCGGCCGCACCACCAGGATGCGCGCCATCGCCGTCCAGTCCGGGTCGTCCACGCCGGGACGGTGGGCCGCCGGGTGGGTGGGCAGCGGCAGCAGGGACGGAGACGTCACGAGGTGCAGGTACCCGCAGGTCGGCCGGTCACGCGGTCGGAGCACGTTTGACGGACATCGCCCGATCGAGTCGGTGAATCGCGTAGCGCACTGCTCCGTCCGGACGACAGACGTGATGCCACTGCGTCACCGGCCCGTCACGAACCGTATCGGAAGCCGGCCGCGGTGGGGCGTGTCCGTTGCGCGGCGACATGCCCGGTCCCTCGCTCCACCGACCATCCCTGGAGTCCGTCATGCCCACGACCACGGCCCGTCTGTCCGCCTCCGCGATCGCCGCGGCGGCCGCCCTGTTCTTCCTGCCCGGTGCCGCCACGGCCGCGCCCGCACAGACCCTCCCGAGCCAGTGCACGCAGTCCGGTGCCACCGTCACCTGCACCTACCTGGCCGCCGGCGGTCAGCAGACCCTCGCGATCCCGGCGACCGCCACGAACGTGCGGATCGTCGCCCGCGGTGGTGCCGGCGGGGCGGGCGGTGCCGGCGGAGGCGGCGCCGCCGGCGCGGCCGGCGGCACCGGTGCCGTCGTCGTCGTGGCGCCGACCACCGTGGCCGGGAAGACCCTCACCATCGCGCCCGGCGGGCAGGGTGGCGCCGGGACCGCCGGCACGACCGCGGGCGGCACCGGGGCCGCCGGTGTCGGCAGCGGGGGCGGCGGCGCGACGGGCGGCTCCGGCAGCGGGGCGGTCGGCGGGGGCGGCGGGGGTGGCGCCGGTGGCAGCGCGTCCGCCGTGGCCGTCGACGGCACCGTGCTGACGGTCGCCGCGGGAGGCGGCGGTGGTGGTGGCGGTGCCGGCGGGACCGACACCACCCGCGTCGGTGGCGCCGGGGGTGCGGCCGCGACGGCCGGCACCGCGGGCACGGGGGTGAACGCCGCACCGGGAGGTGCCGCGGGCGCGAGCAGCAGCGCGACCGGCGGCACGGCCACCAGCGCGGCCGCCCTCACCTCGGCCGGTGGGGCCGGCGGCGGGGGCGGCGGGTTCCTCGGCGGGGGCGCCGGGTCGTCCGCGGCGAACACCGGCGGCGGGGGCGGCGGGGGCGGGACGAACCTCGGCACCACCGCCACCGCGGCGAACACCGGTGCCGGCCGCGTGACGGTCACCTACGACGGTCCGGTCGTCCGCCCGGCGAGCGTCAGCGGCGAGGTCCGCTACGGCGCCCAGGGCCGGGCGTCGATCGGCGTGTCGGGCTCCGCGAACTCCGGCTCGGGCAGCTGCTCGTTCCGCGACGGCGACCTGCGTGCGGTCTGCCGGACGATCACCTCGGTCACCAGCGACGGTCGCGGCACCGCGACCATCACCGGGACCGCCCTGACCCAGAGCGGGGCCGTCGTCCCGTTCACGGCGACCGTCGTCGACGGCAACCAGCCCGGCGGCACCGGCGTCGACTCGCTGTCGGTGACGATCGGCCAGGCCACCACCGGCGGCACGGTCACCCGCGGGGACCTCGTGGTGCGCTGACGCCGTCCGACCGCTCGAACGGGCCGTTCGTCACCTTGCGAGGTGACGGACGGCCCGTTCGTGCTGTCCGCGGGTCCGGTTCCGGGTACCGGCCCTCGTGCCCCCGCCCACGGTCGCGATGCTCCACGGCCGCGCCGACCCCGCCCACGACGGCGTCGCCGACTACACCGCCCGCCTCGTCGCCGCGCTGCGCGCCGCCGGCACCGAGGTGCGCGACGTCCCCGTCGACCCGGGCCCCCGCGGTCTGCTCGCCGCGGTGCGGGCGGCCCGCGGCGCCGACGTCGTGCACCTGCAGTTCGCGCCGTCGGCCTACCGGTTCTCCAGCTGGCCGGGCCTGCTCGGGGACCTGGTGGGAGCGCCTTTGGTCACCACCATCCACGAGTACGGCTGGTGGTCGCCCCGCCCCTGGCGCCTCCCCGCCCGCCTCGGGCTCGCCGACCCCGAGAGCGGCCGGCTGGTCCCGCGCAGCGCGCGGGTCATCACCACGAACGGGGCCCACGAGGCGGTCCTGCGGGCCCGGTTCCCGACGACGGGCGTGGTCCGGCTGCCGATCCCGCCGAACGTCGTGGTGGCCCCGCCCGTCGACCGCGCGGCCGTCCGTGGGGCGCTCGGCATCGCCCCGGACGCGACGGTGGTGGTGTTCTTCGGCTTCGTCCACCCGGTCAAGGGGCTGCGCTACCTGATCGACGCCGTCGCGCGGCTGGCGCCCGAGCACCCGTCGCTGCACCTGCTGGTGGTCGGCGGCTTCACCTCGCTCGCCCTGCCCGACGACGAGGCGACGGCGTTCCGCGCGGAGCTCACGAAGCACGTCGCGGACGCGGGCGCGACCGACCGCGTCACGATCACCGGGCACGTCCCCGCCGCCGAGGTCTCCGCCGCCCTGCAGGCCGCCGACGTCGCCGCCTTCCCGTTCACCGCGGGCGCGACCACGAAGAGCGGGGCCCTGCTCGCCGCGTTCGACCACGGGCTCCCGACGATCGTCACCCAGCTCGAGGCCGACACCGAGCTCGTCGACGGCGAGACCGTCGTCGTCGCCCCCGCCGTGCGCGACGTCGACGTGCTCGTCACGGCGCTGCGCCGACTCCTCGCCGACCCCGCCCTCGCCGCCCGGGTCGCCGCCGGGGGGCGGGACCTGCTCACGGGCCGGGACTGGCCGACGCTGGCCGAGCGGCACCGGGCGCTGTACGCGGAGCTGGCGTGAGGACGCTCGTCGTCGACCTGCTCGGCGGCCTCGGTGACCTGATCATGGTGCTGCCGTCGGTCCACGCCCTGGCCGACGCCGCCCCGGACGGCGAGCTGGTGGTGCTCACCCACGAGCCCGGCGACGCGCTGCTCGCCCGCGACCCGGCCGTGACCGCCGTGCGGACCGCGGCGAAGCACGCGGAGCGACCCGCCGTCGGGAAGGCCCTGGCGGAGCTCGAGCCCGACCTCGTCGTGACGACCACCCGCTTCGACGGCATCGGCGACCTGATCGACGCCGACGCGGCGGCCCGGGGCACGCGCGCCGTGACGAACCTGTGGCGCTCGCCGCCGGCGGACGAGCTCGTGGGGGAGCGCTACCAGCGCATCCTCGCGGCCGAGGGCGTCATCGCCGGACCGCCGCGACCGCCGCGCATCGTGCTCGGCGACGACGAGCGGGTGCCGGAGCCCGCGCCCGGCACCGTCGTCCTCGTGCCTGACGCGGGGATGGCCGTGAAGCGCTGGCCGTGGTGGCGCGACCTGGTGGCCTCCCTGGGGGACCGGCCCGTCGTCGCCGTCACCCCGGTCGCGGGCGTCCCGACCTGGGAGCCGACCGACCTGCGCGGGCTCGCCGCCCGGTTCGCGGCGGTCGGCCGGGCGGGCGGCGTGGTGGTGGGCGGGGACACCGGCCCGGTGCGGATGGCGGCGGCGGTCGGGGCGCCGACGGTGGCGCTGTTCGGGCCCACGCTCGCGAGCCGCTACGGCCTCGAGGAGGGCCGCAACCTGCAGGGACACCCCGACTGCCCGGTGCGCCGGCCGACGGCGATCACCGAGCAGGAGTGCTGGTGGGAGGCGGCCTGCCCGTTCTCGACGACGGGTCCGGCCTGCCTGGAGGCGCTGCCCGCGGCGGACGTCGCGGCCGTCATCGGCTGACGGATCGGGGGTAACCAGGGGGCATGCGTTATCTGGAGCTGCCGACCACCAAGCGCTGGTCGGCCATCGGACTCGGGACCTGGCAGTTCGGGTCGAGCGAGTGGGGGTACGGCGGCGACTACACCTCGGGACCCGACTCGGAGGCCGCGCGGATCGTGCGCCGCGCCCTCGAGCTGGGCATCACCGTCTTCGACACCGCGGAGGTCTACGGCTTCGGGCGCAGCGAGCGGATCCTCGGCGACGCCCTCGACCGTGCCGACGCCGATCCGGCGACCACCGTCGTCGCGTCGAAGGTCTTCCCGGTGTTCCCCGTGGGGCCGGTCGTCGAGCAGCGCGGCGTGGCCAGCTCGGGCCGGCTCCGCCGTCCGCTCGACCTCTACCAGGTCCACCAGCCGAACCCGCTGATCGGCGACCGCCGCACCATGCCCGGCATGCGCACGCTGCAGGCCGCGGGCGTGGTCGACGAGGTCGGGGTGTCGAACTACTCCCTCGACCGCTGGCAGGACGCCGAGGCCGCGCTCGGGTCGCGCGTGATCTCCAACCAGGTGCAGTACAGCCTCGTGTCGCGGGACCCGGAGCGGGAGCTGCTGCCCTACGCCGCCGAGGCCGGCCGTGCGGTGATCGCCTACAGCCCGCTCGCCCAGGGGCTGCTCTCCGGGAAGTTCGACGCCGACCACCGGCCGTCGAACCGGGTGCGGCAGATCAACACGCTGTTCCTGCCCGAGTCGCTGCGCCGGGCCCAGCCGCTCGTCGACGTGCTGCGCGAGGTGGCCGCCGTCCACGACGCGACGCCGTCGCAGGTCGCGCTGGCGTGGACGATCCACCGCCCCGAGGTCGTCGCGATCCCGGGTGCCTCCAGCGTCGAGCAGCTCGAGAGCAACTGCGCGGCCGCCGAGATCGTGCTCGCGCCCGACGAGTGGTCCGCGCTCAACGAGGCGTCCGACCGGTTCGAGCCCGTCCGCGGTGTGTCCGCGGCGATCGGGGTCGCCCGGGGCCTCGCGGGGGTCTGAGGTCGCCCGGCCCGCCCGTTCGCAGGCGGGATGCCCCGGGGCGGGCGCGAGTAGGGTCACACGCACTCGCGGGCAGGGCGTCCGGACGAGCGGGCCGAACGGGAGCCGGGTGCGGTGGACGGGACGCGTACTGGCCACTCCGCCAAGGAACGCGCGTACCGCCACACCAAGGCGGCGATCCTCGACGGCAGCCTCCCCGGCGGCGAGCTGATCAGCGAGGGTCAGGTCGCCGAGGTGCTCGCGATGAGCCGGACGCCCGTGCGCGAGGCGTTCCTGCGCCTCGAGGCCGAGGGGCTGCTGCGCCTGTTCCCCAAGCGCGGTGCTCTCGTCGTCCCGGTCTCGCCCGCCGAGGTCGAGGCGGTGCTCGAGGCGCGGGAACTCGTCGAGGGGCACGCGGTCGCGAAGCTGTGCGCGGCGCCGGAGGCCGAGCGCGCGGCGGTCCTCGCCCGGCTGCGCGAGGTCCTGGCCGAGCAGCGGGCCGCGTTCGGCGTCGGCGACGAGCGGGCCTTCGCCGAGGGCGACCGCCGCTTCCACACCGTGCTCGTGGAGAGCGCCGGCAACCCGATCCTCTCCGAGCTCTACCGGTCGCTGCGTGACCGCCAGCTGCGCATGAACCTCGGCTCCCTGCTCGGTCACGGACCCGCCCGCGCCGAGCAGATCCTCGGCCAGCACGAGGCGATCCTGGCGGCGCTGGGCCCCGACCGGACCGTCGAGGCCCACGGTCGGCTCTCCGAGCACCTCGAGGCCACCCGCACCGCCGTGCTGGGACGGTAGCGGGCCGCTAGGACACCCTCTGCTCGTCCGGCGGCGCCACGCCCTCGAGCGCCGGCTCGATCATCGCCCGCAGCGCGTCGCACCCGGTCTCCACGCCGCGGCGCAGCCGGTCCGGGTCGGTCTCCAGCGGGTTGATCGTGTCCGCGCCCTCGGGCGGGCGGACCTCGAGCAGGTGCGGGGGCTCGTCACCCTCGTCGAGGCTGGCCGCCGCGAGCCGCTCGTCGTCGGCGCGACGGGTCTCGAGGCGGTTGCCCAGCACGTGCACCAGGCCCGGCACCCTGGTCTGGCCCAGCCGGGTGACCAGCGCCTTCTCCAGCCGCGTCGCGTCGATCGCCTCCTGGTCGGCCCGGCGGGTGCGCAGCATGAGCACGTGCGTCGCGCCCTGGTCGAGGGCGGTGTGGAAGGGGAGCGGCTCCGCGACCGCCGCGTCCACGAGACGGCGCCCGTGGATCTCGATGGGCAGCCCGGCGAGTAGCGGCACGTTCGCCGAGGCACGCAGCGCGAGCTTGAGCGAGGCCGCGTCCGTGATCGTGCCGTGCAGGTCGAGCGCCTCACCGGTGTCGACGTCGGTGGCCACGGGGTGCAGCGGGACCTCGGCGTCGACGATGGCCTGCCAGTCGACCGGGACGATCTCCTCGCCGACGGTCTCGACGAGGTACTCCACGTCGACCACCGGCCGTCCGCGCAGCCCGCGGAAGGGCCGGGTGACCCGCTCCATCAGGCCGGGCTCCCACCACCCGGCGCAGCACTTCTCGGTCTGCCCGCCGACGAGCCAGCTGCCGGCCAGCGCGCCCGCGGAGGCGCCGTACACCGCGTCGAAGCAGCGGGTGAGCCCCAGGCGTTCGAGGCCGAGCACCATGCCCGAGGAGTAGGTCGCGCGGGAGCCGCCGCCCTCGATGGCGAGGGCGACGCGGTGGCCGTCGGTCCGGTCCCCCGGACCCGACCCCTCGGCGAGGCGGGCGGCGAGGACCTCGAGAACGCGATGGCGCCGGGACACCTCATCATCCTTCCGGGTGCACGGCCGTACGGCGAGACGGACGAGGGCGACTCGTCCGCGCGGCGCACGACGGAACGGCGTCACGACCGACGGGACGACGCGTCGCCCCGGAGTCCACACAGTACGGACGACGATTCCGGTGACGATGTCCGAGTTCCGTCACCGGGAGTTCCGCGGGGATGTGTCGGAGGATCCCCGCCGACGTCGTCGGTGGACGTCGAGAGGCCCGGGCCACGTGGCCCGGGCCTCTCCGGCGGGTTCCGGCGGACTCCCGCGTGTTCCGGAGTGCGCCTTCGGGCTCAGCCCGCCCGGCGCTCCAGGACGACCCGGTCGACCTCCGCCCCGGTGTCGGTGATCGTGCGCATCGTCATGGTCGTCAGCTGGCCGGGCCCGGAGGGCGGGACCACGTCCACCGTCACGTAGGCGTAGTCGAGGTAGCGCGCCTGCGACCAGTCGACGGTGTCGGGGATCTTGCCGGTCGCGCTCACCGCCTGGTAGCTCACGACGTTCACGTCGCCCTGCGGTGCCGGGTTGCCGCGGTAGCGGTCGACCTCGCCGGGCTGCCAGGCGTAGCGGGGGCGTCCGCCGGAGCCGACGCAGACGTAGGTCGTGCCGTCGGTCGCGGGCCGCGCCGTCCCGCCGTCGGGGACCTGCGTCGTCGAGCGTCCCCCGCGGATCGGGTTCGACCGCTCGTACTGGTGGTTGTGTCCCTGCAGCGCGAGGTCGACCGAGAACTCGTCGAACAGCGGCGCCACCGCCGCACGCACCCCGGCGTCGGAGGCGTGCGTCGAGGACGTGGCGTAGGCGCAGTGGTGGAAGAAGGCGACGACGAAGTCGACGCCCGAGCCGGCGGTGCGCCACTGGCCCAGCGTCTGGCGCAGCCAGGCGACCTGCGACCCTCCGGAGTAGCCCGCGTTGGTCGGGATCTCCATGGACAGGTCGTTGGCGTCGACGCTGATCACGCCGACGTTGCCGTAGCGCATGGAGTAGACGCTCGGGCAGGCGCTCGGGCCGGTCCGCGGCAGGTCCAGCCGGGCGGCGTGGCCGCCGTAGCCGTGCAGCGCACCGCGGGCCTGGTTGTCGTCGTAGAGGGCCTCCATGTCGTGGTTGCCGGTGGCGAACATCCACGGGGTGGTGGCGGCGGAGCGCTCGATGAGCCCGAAGTAGGTGGTCCACACCGTCGGGTCGAAGGAGTCGAACCCGGTCGGCGACTTCGAGGTGCCGGTGCTCTTCACCGGCTCGCCCATGCCGGACGGGTCGGCGTAGCAGATGTCGCCGGCGAGCAGGTGGAACGCGGGCCGGGTGCCGGCGATCCGGTCGACCATGGCGGTCGAGGGCGTCATCGTGCGCCGGGTGTCGTCGGGCTTGTAGTAGCCGTTGGTGAAGCCGGACAGCCCGCTCGACGGGACCATGTCGACGCCCTGGTCGGCGAACGCGGTGAAGCTCCACGGCGACGTCGGCTGCCGCGGCGCGGTGTGGAAGGTGGCCGTCTCGGTGGTGGTGCCGTCGGCGAGCCGGAAGCGGTAGTCGTAGCTCGCACCGGGCTGCAGACCGTTGGCGAGCGCGTGGACGAAGTACTGGTCGCTGGCCCGGATCGAGCCGTCCGCCTGCGGCACCTGCGAGACCAGGTGGCGCACCTCGACCGGCAGCGTCGCCCCGAACGAGCCGTTCTGGCCGAGGTCGACCAGCACCGCGCCCTGCGGCGGCGCGGTCAGCTCGCCCGCCATCGCCATCGACCGCATCGGGTCGTCCCCGAACGCCAGGTGCCGGCCCACCACCGACACCGGCGCCTGCGCGGCGGACGCGCACGCGGCGAGCGTCCACGGCGCGGAGGCCAGTCCCATGGCGGCGACGACGCCGGAGCCGCGCTTGAGGGCGCTGCGGCGCGAGACCGGGTGGCGGCGCAGGAAGCCGGAGATCCAGTCGTGCTGCTCGGCGACGGTCATGTGTTCGGCGAGGTGGGCCGGGACGCCGACGTCGGGGGCCTCGCCACGGGGGGTGCGCGTCACGACGGGCAGCGTCACCCGGAGGTGGATCGGGCGCACGGGAAGGTGGTTGAACACGACGTGAACACGTCTCATGGAACGGACGAAACGGTCAGCGACGACCTCCTGCCGGAGTGACGGCCGCTTGCCATGATGGGGCGATGAGCCCCGTCACCCGACTGCTGCGCCGCGGGATCGGCCTGCCCGCCCCCCGCGCCCCGCGGGTCCGCGTCGTCCGGGACGTCGCGGTGCCGATGCCCGACGGGGTCGTCCTGCGCCACGACCACCACCGGCCGGCCGGGGTCGGGCGCGGACCGGTCGTGCTGGTGCGCAGCCCGTACGGGCGGGCGGGCTGGGTGGGGCTCGTGTTCGGCCGGCTCGTCGCCGAGCGCGGCTACCAGGTCGTGGTCCAGTCGGTGCGCGGCACGGCGGGCTCCGAGGGGGAGCTGTCCCCGTTCGACGAGGCCGACGACGGCGTGGCGACCGTCGACTGGCTCGTCGCCCAGCCCTTCTGCGACGGCCGCGTCGCCACCCTCGGGCCGAGCTACCTCGGCATCACGCAGTGGGCGCTGGCGCCCGAGGCCGGGGACGCGCTCGCCGCCATGGGCACGCTGGTCACCGCCTCGCAGTTCCGCGACCAGACCTACCCCGGCGGGGCGTTCTCCCTGGACAACGCCCTGTCCTGGGCCGCGATGATGCAGCACCCCGGGCTCGGCGGTCGCCTCGTCGAGGCGGTGCGCCACCGGGTGCAGGCGGGCTTCGGCACCGTGCCGCTCTCGCAGGCCGACCTGGTCGCCGCGGGCGTCCCGATCGACTTCTTCCAGGACTGGCTGCGCGAGGACGACCCGGACTCCGCCTACTGGGCCAAGCGGTCCTACGCGGGCGGTGTCCGCGAGGTCGGCCGCCGCGACGTCGCGATCAGCATGACCGGCGGGTGGCAGGACATCTTCCTGCCCTGGCAGCTCGCCGACCACGCCGCGCTGCGCGCCGCCGGCGCCCGCCCCCTGCTGCGCATCGGCCCGTGGGTGCACACGAGCCGCGAGGGCATGGCGGCCGGACTCCGCGACGCGCTCCGGACCTTCGACGAGACCTTCGGGCACGCCGTTCCCGACGACGGGGACCCGGTGCACCTCGAGCTCTCCGGGGGCGGGGGCGCCCGCCGGCTCGCCGACTGGCCTCCGGAGCACACCCGCGAGCAGGCCTTCTACCTGCGCACCGACCACGGGCTCGGGACGGAACCGCCGACGTTCCCGACGCGCGACGACGCCTACTGGGCGGGCACCCGCCTCGTGTACGACCCGAACGACCCCACCCCCGCCGTCGGGGGCCCGATCCTCACGGGCGCCTCCGGGCCGCGGGACCAGACCGCGCTCGAGGCCCGCGACGACGTCGTCGTCTTCACCGGCCCCGTGCTCGACCGCGACCTCGTCGCCCTCGGTCCGGCCCGCGCCACGGTGCACGTCCGCGCCGAGGTCGAGCACCTCGACGTGTTCGTCCGGGTCTGCGACGTCGACCCCGCGGGCCGCTCGGTCAACGTCACCGACGGGATCCGGCGGCTCCGGCCGGGCTCGCCCGCGCCCGCCGACGACGGGACGGTGCCGGTGGAGGTCGAGCTGTGGCCGGTGGGGCACCGCTTCGCGGCCGGCCACCGCGTCCGGGTGCAGGTCTCGGGCGGCGCGCACCCCCGGTTCGCGCGGCACCCCGGCACGGGCGCCCCGCTCGGCGACGGCCGGCTGCTCGTCGCCCGCGAACGCGAGGTGCTCCACGACGCCGCCCACCCCTCGCACGTGGTGCTCGCCGTCGAGCCGTGACGCGCCGACGCCGTCGGGTGGTCAGTCCAGTCAACAGGTGCGTTTACACTGCGCGGGCCGCCGGGTCGCACCGGCGGGGCACGGTGGCGGCCCTCCCCCCGGGTGGCCACGGTGTCGAGCGGACCGGCCGTCCCCCCGGCCGGTCCGCTCCCGTTCCCCCGAACGGCGGTGTCGGGGGGCGGCGCGCGTGATCGGGTCCTTGCGTTGCGTGGTGCGCGGCTGAAACGCTGGCCCGGCTCGAAGTCCTCCGGTTCAGACCGCAGCCGCGATGACGAGGCTCGGACTCCCGCGCCGGAGCGCGGCGTGCCCGTGCATCCGACGCGATGGCGGGGGCACGGACATGGCGTCGACGACGACCGGACACCACGGCAAGCAGGAGCAGGACTACCGGGAGCTCGCGCCGTTGCTGGCCGAACACGCCGGGTACGCCGCGGACGACCCGCGACGGGCCGACCTGCGCAGCCGGCTGGTGGTGGCCTACCTGCCCGTGGCCCACAACATCGCACGGCGCTTCGCACGCCGCGGTGAGCCGACCGAGGATCTCGAGCAGGTCGCCACGGTCGGGCTGATGCACGCGGTCGACCGGTTCGACCCCGGCCGCGAGCGGGACTTCCTGTCCTACGCGGTCCCGACGATCATGGGCGAGGTCCGCCGCTACTTCCGCGACTCGGCGTGGTCGGTCCGCACCCCGCGCAGCGTCAAGGACCGCTACCTCGCCGTCGGCGGCGCGACCGCCGCGCTCTCGCAGCGGCTCGGCCGGGCCCCGACGGTCGCGGAGATCGCCGAGCACCTCGGGATCTCCCGCGACGAGGTCAGCGAGGCCGTCTCGGCCCACGGCTCCTACCACCCGGCGTCGCTCGACGAGACCCTCGGCGAGGGCGACGACTCCTCGCTGGTGAACGTCCTCGGCACCGTCGACCCGGAGTTCGACCGCGTCGAGGTGCGGTCGCTGGTCCACGGTCTCGTGGCCTCGCTGCCCCGCCGCGAGCGCACGATGCTCGCGCTGCGCTTCGTCCACGAGCAGACGCAGGCCGAGATCGCCGCGGTGCTCTGCATCTCCCAGATGCACGTCTCCCGGCTGCTCGCGCGCACGCTTGCCCAGCTGCGGGCGCAGGTGGAGGCGCAGCTCCTCGCCGACGACGACGCCGGGCCCCCGCTCGCGAGCTGAGGCGCTCCGCCGTCCCCGTGACAGGGACGCGTCGTTGCTGCCACCCGACGGCAGCAACGACGCATTCCTGTCACCGGCGGGCTCGCCCGACCGGGTGGCCACGGGACTTTCCGTGACGTTCTGGTGACGAGCTGTCCGATTGTTCCTTCGTTGTTCACTCGACGGTCCGGTTACACCCGATTAAGCCCCTAACGTCCGGGTCGCGCGGACGACGGCGGGTGAGCACGATCCCGTGCGCCCGACCACCTGCGTGAGATCCCGGGGAGTCCCATGTCCACCACCGCCGACGCGCCTGTATCCAGCGGGCCCGGCCTTCGCCGCACCGTCGGGTTCAGCGCCCTGATGTTCATCTCGCTCGGCTCGATCATCGGGTCGGGCTGGCTCCTCGGCGCCCTGACGGCAGCCAAGTCGGCGGGCGGCGCGTCCATCCTGTCCTGGGTGCTCGCGGGCGTGATCGTCGTGCTGCTGGCGCTGGTGCACGCCGAGCTCGGCTCCACCTACCCGGTCGCCGGCGGCACCGCCCGCTACCCGCGGCTGGCGTTCGGCGCGGTCGCCGGCTTCACCGCCGGCTGGGTCGGCTGGCTCCAGGCCGTCGCGATCGCCCCGATCGAGGTCGAGGCGGCGCTGTCCTACCTCGACCACCTCGTCCACGGGTTCGTCGACGACAACGGCAACCTGACCGGCCTCGGCCTGCTGGTCGCCGCGGCCCTCATGGTCGTGTTCACCCTGATCAACCTGGCCGGGGTGGCGCTGCTCGCCGAGACCAACCGGATCACGGTGCTGTGGAAGATCGCGATCCCGGTGCTCACCGTGATCGTCCTGATCGCGGTCGCCTTCCACGGCAGCAACTTCGTCGCCGGTGGCGGCTTCGCCCCGTACGGCGCGCACGGCGTGTTCGCCGCGCTGCCGCTCGGCGTGGTGTTCGCCCTGCAGGGGTTCGAGCAGGCGGCCCAGATGGGCGGCGAGGCGAGCAACCCGCAGCGGGACCTGCCGCGCGCCCTCATCGGCGCGGTCGCGCTCGGGGTGGTCATCTACCTCGCCCTCGAGGTCGCCTTCGTCGGGGCGCTCGACCCCGCGGCGCTCGCGACGGGCTGGGAGAACCCGATCGGCAAGGGCGACTTCGGGCCGTACGTGACGATCGCCGGGGCCCTCGGCCTGACCTGGCTGTCGATCCTGCTCTACGTCGACGCGTTCATCTCGCCGGCCGGGACCGGCCTCGTCTACGTCGCCACCTCGGCGCGGCTGTCCTACGCGCTCGGGCAGACCGGGTTCGCCCCCAAGGGACTCGCGAAGATCTCCAAGCGCGGCATCCCGTGGGTCTCGACGGTCGTCGCGTTCGTCGTCGGGCTGATCGCCTTCGCACCGTTCCCCAGTTGGCAGTCCCTGGTCTCGATCGTGACGTCGGCGACCGTGATCATGTACGGCTTCGCCCCGCTGACCCTGGCGGCCCTGCGCAAGGTCGACCCCGACCGGCCGCGGCCCTACCGGATGCCCGCCGCGACCGTCATCGCCCCGCTCTCGTTCATCGCGGCCAACGAGATCATCTACTGGTCGGGCTGGACGACCGACTGGAAGCTCGGCGTCGCCATCGTCATCGGGTTCGCGCTCTTCGCGGCCTACCGGGCCTACCGGTCGTCCCGCGAGGGGCTCGCGTTCGCCGGGAAGGACCTCCAGCTGCGGTCGCTCGGCTGGATCCTCCCGTGGCTCGGCGGGATCCTCGTGATCTCCGCGCTCGGGCAGTACGACGGCGCGTCGATCATCCCGGAGTGGATCGACCTGGCCGCCGTGGCGGTGTGGTCGCTGGTGATCTTCTACCTCGCCGTCTCGATGGCGATGCCGGCCGACCAGGTGGCGCGCGAGGTCGAGGCCGAGGCGGCCGAGGCCGGCGCGGAGTCGGCCGAACTGCACGCGTAGCACCGGGCCCGCCGGGTACGTCCGCTCGATGTCGACCGGACTGCCCGGGACGGGCCCGGCAGGCGTGGGGGCGGATCGCCGTGGGCGGGGCCACGGCGATCCGCCCCCTTCCTGTTCTCCCCGCCGCGGGCGCGGGTCGCCGCCTGAGCACGGAGCGGGGCGGACCGGGCAGGATGCCCTCCCGTGAGCGAGGAGGCGGAGGGTCCCGACGTCGAGGACGCGGCGGACGAGCTCTACGGGCTGCATCCCGACCGCTTCGTGCCCCGTCGCACCGAGCTGGTGAAGGCGGCCAGGGCGGTGAAGGACAAGGAGGCCGCGACCGCGATCGGTGCCCTGCGCAAGCCGTCGCTCGGGGCGTGGCTGGCCAACGTCCTGGCGCGGGAGTCGCCCGACGAGGTGGGCGCGCTCGAGGAGCTCGGCGGGCAGCTGCGCACGGCGCAGGAGACGTTGTCGGGCGACGCGCTGCGGACGTTGACCTCGCAGCGCCGCGAGCTCGTCGGCGCCCTCGTCGCGCGCGCCCGCAAGCTCGCGCGGGAGGACGGGGAGAAGGTCGGCGACTCGGTCGCCCGTGACCTGGAGCAGACGATCGCCGCCGCGCTGGCCGACCCGGAGGCGGCCCGGGCCTTCGCGGCCGGTCGGCTGACGACCGCGCTCGAGCCGGGCGTCGGGTTCACCGGCGGCTCGACCGCCCGGGGCGCGGGCGGCACGACGCGCCGGCCCCCGCCACGCGGCTCGTCCGGCTCCTCGGCGGCGCGACCCGCGCCCCGTCGTCGGGACGGGCCCGAGCCCGACGACGGGCCGGACCCGGCCGAGGTCGAACGCGAGCGCGCGCGGGAGGCGGCGCAGCGGGCGGTTGAGCGCGCCCGCGAGGCGCGCGACGACACGGCCCGCGCGGCCGAATGGGCCCGGCACCGCGTCGAGCAGGCCGGGTCCGACCACGACGAGGCGGCTGCCGCGGCACAGTCGTTGCGGGAGCGGCTGGCCCGCGCCGAGGCCGACGAGTCCGCCGCGCGCGAGGCGCTCGACGCCGCCCGGGAGGCCGCCGACGAGGCCGACACCGCCGCCGACGAGGCCCGCCGCGCCCTCGACCAGGCCGAGGCGGAGCGGGCCGACCTGGAGTAGGCCCTCACGACAGGAAAGCGTCGTTGCTGTCACTGGGTGACAGCAACGACGCTTCGCTGCCAGGAGGGGGAGGGCCTCAGCCCGCCGTCGCGTACGGCATCAGCGGCGGCTCGGCGGGCACGCGCGGGTAGGTGGCGACCTGGTACCCGGCGCCGGCCACGTAGGCGGCGAACCGGGCCGGACCGGTCACCGGGTCGACCCCGGGCTGGAACGGCTGCACACACACGGTCTTCGGGACCCGCGCGGCCGAGGCGAGTCCGCCGTGGTCGAGCGCGTCGATCACGAGCCCGTAGGCGACGGGGTCGATCGAGCCCATCGACAGGTGGTCGGCGACGTGGCCGGGGCAGACGTCGAAGGTCGAGATGTTCGCCCGGCCGCCCGCGCCGGTGTTCAGCCGCGAGCTCTCGGCGGGCGGGAGGTTGGGGAACACGACCTCGTCGGTGGGGGTCCACATCGAGGTGTAGTTGATGCCGGCGTAGGTCTCGACGCCGGCGTTGAGGGCGCCGAGGAAGTGGGAGAAGGACGCCTGCTGCCAGATCGACGGGGCGCAGCCCGTGGTGCAGGCCGGGTAGGAGTCCAGGGTGCCGTGGTTGGACGGGTCGATCGCGACGTACTGGCCGACCTTCGTGCGGGTGTCGGGCCAGTACTTCAGGGCCCAGCGGCCGATCATCCCGCCCTGGGAGAAGCCGACGAGGGCGACCTTCTGGCCGCTGTGCGCCTGCACCGAGCGGATCGCGTTCACCACGTACTCGGCCGAGACCTGGATGTCGCTCATCGCGTGGTTCGGCAGTTCCACCGAGCAGTACGGCCGCCCCGCGGCCCGGAACGCCCGGAAGTAGTTCCAGGAGAAGTTCTCGTCGGGGGTCAGCGTCGTCCCGGGGATGAACAGCGCGACCGGCCGGGAGGTGTTCGTCGTGCCGGGCCCGCAGGCGATCGCCGCGTCGAGCGTCCCCTGCGGCGTCGTGAACGCGGGGCCGGAGGTGGCGGTCGACCAGGTGGGGGCGGCGGCCGCAGGGGCGGCGAGGCCGGCCGCGAGGGCCAGCCCCACCACGCCGGCGCCGAGCGCCCTGACCCACGAACCCCTCGTCGGGAACGGCCGCATGTGTGTGTCTCCTCACCCGCGCAGTTGCGGGAAGTAGACCTCACCCGGCGATCACGACGACGGCCGGGGTACGTCCGTCCGGAGGGTGCGCGGCGTCCGACTGGGGGTCGGGGCGCCGATCGCGCGGGAGATGCCGCGGGCGGCCGCGCGTACCGCCGGCACCAGCGTCCGCGGCTCGATGCCCCCGGGGGTCGACGGCGAGGGGACGACCACCGAGATCGCGGCGACGACGGCGTCGCCCTCGCCGCGCACGGGGGCGGCGACCGAGAGCGAGGCGAGGTCGATCATCCCGTCGCACACCGCGACGCCGTCGCGACGGATCCCGGCGAGCGTGCGGCGCAGGACGGCCGGGTCGGTGATGGTGCGGGCGGTGAAGGACGTGAGCGGCGCGGCGAGGACCGACTCCTGGACCACCGGCGGGGCGAAGGCCAGCAGCACCTGGCCGACCCCGGTGCCGTGCAGCGGCCACCGGCCGCCGACGCGGGAGAACAGCCGGACGGCGTCGGGGTGGGCGAGCCGCTCGACGTAGACGCCCTCGTGGCCGTCGCGCACCGCGAGCTGCACGTTCTGGCGGGTGGCCTCGTAGAGGTCCTCGAGGAACGGCATGGCGCGCTCGCGCAGCCCGACGCTGCGCGGGGCGAGTGAGCCGACCTCCCAGAGCCGCAGCCCGATCCGGTAGGCCCCGTCGGCGCCGCGCTCGAGCGCGCCCCAGGCCGCGAGCTCGCCGACCAGACGGTGAGCGGTGGACACCGGCAGGGCCGCCGCGCGGGCGATCTCGGTGAGGGTCAGGGCGGGGTGGTCGTGGTCGAACACCTCGAGGATCGAGAACACGCGACCGGTCACGGTCTCGCCGCCGGCCCGGCCGGTGCTGCGCGCGGCGGAGGAGGTCAGGCCGCTCCCGGAGGGCAGCCCGGGACGGCGGGGGCGGCCGACGGGGCGGGCCGGGGCGGGCTTCGAGGCGTCCGAGGTCACCGGTGGCTCCTTTGCTTCCGGTGGACGGAAGCCAGCCTCTCGCAGTGCGGGGATCCCCGCCACCCTGAGCGGCGTGAGCCCAGCAGCACCCGAGCGCCGACGCACGGAGCAGGACGAGGTCACGGACGCGATCCGCGAGGCCGCGACCGTCGCCCCGCAGCGCGGTGGACACCCCGATCGTGCGTACACGCCCTACCGCTCGACGAGCCTGCGGGCCCCGTCGCAGCCGCTCGTCGTCGCCCCCGCGAGCCTCCTCGAGCAGACGGCGCCGGTGTTCGGGGCGAAGGACGTCCGGCCGACCGACGCCGACCTGACCGTGCACTCGACCGGGGAGCCGCTCGGCGAGCGCATCGTGGTCACCGGTCGGGTGCTCGACCGCGACGGCCGGCCCGTGCGCCACCAGCTCGTGGAGATCTGGCAGGCCAACGCCTCCGGCCGCTACGCCCACGACGGCGACCGCCACCCGGCCCCGCTCGACCCGCACTTCACCGGCGGCGGCCGCTGCCTCACCGACGACGAGGGCCGCTACCGCTTCGTCACGATCAAGCCGGGCGCCTACCCGTGGCGCAACCACCACAACGCCTGGCGGCCGGCGCACATCCACTTCTCGCTGTTCGGCACGGCGTTCACGCAGCGCCTCGTCACGCAGATGTACTTCCCCGGCGACCAGCTCTTCCACCTGGACCCGATCTTCTCCTCGGTCACCGACGAGAAGGCCCAGCAGCGACTGATCGCCACCTACGACCACGACACGACCGTCGCCGAGTGGGCGCTGGGCTACCAGTGGGACATCGTCCTCGACGGTCCCGGCGCCACCCCGCCCGACCCGGACGAGGTGTGAGATGACCCTGGACCCCTCCCCGTCCCAGACCGTCGGCCCGTTCTTCGCCTTCGGCCTCCCCTTCGAGGGCGGCGGCGACCTCGTCCCGCCCGGCACCGCCGGCGCGATCTCGCTGCACGGGACGGTGCGCGACGGCGCGGGTGCCCCGGTGCCGGACGCGCTGCTGGAGTTCTGGCAGGCCGGCCCCGACGGCCGCATCCCCGCCCGGGCCGGGTCGCTCGCCCGCGACGGACGGTCGTTCACCGGCTTCGCCCGCGTGCCCACCGACCGCAGCGGCGACTACGCCGTGCGCACGCTGCGGCCCGGGCCGATCGCGGGCTCCGCGGAGGCGCCGCACCTGGCGGTGACGGTGTTCGCCCGCGGGCTGCTGCACCACCTGTTCACGCGCGTCTACTTCCCGAACCACCCCGAGGCCAACGCCGCGGACCCGCTGCTCGCGGCCCTGCCCGAGGAGCGGGCGGCCACGTTGATGGCCGTCCCCGACGGCTGGTTCGGCGGCCCGGGCTACCGGTTCGACGTCCGGATGCAGGGGCCGGGGGAGACCGTGTTCCTGGACCTCGTCGGGGGCTCGTCGTGAGCGTGACCGTCCCCGACCGCACGACCGTCGCCGTCGTCGGCGGTGGGCCCGCCGGGCTGATGCTCGCCCACCTGCTGCGTGCGCGTGGGGTCGACTCGGTGGTGCTGGAGTCCCGGCCCCGCGAGCGGGTCGAGTCGCGCCAGCGCGCGGGCATCCTCGAGCACGGCACCGTCGACGCGCTGCGCGAGGTCGGGGCGGACGCGCGGATGGACGAGAAGGGCCTGCCCCACGACGGGTTCGCCTTCCACGTCCACGGCGAGCGCATCCACGTCGACATGCAGGCGCTGACCGGGCGCAACGTGATGATCTGGGCGCAGACCGAGGTCGTGAAGGACCTCATCGCCCTGCGCCTCGAGCAGGGCGAGCCGCTGCTGTTCGACGCCGAGGTCAGCGCGGTCGACAAGGTCGACGGGCCGATGTCGCGCGACGGCGAGGCCCTCGTCCGCTACACCCACGAGGGCGTCGAGCACGAGTTGCGCGCCGACGTCGTCGTCGGGGTCGACGGCTTCCACGGGGTCGCCCGCCGCGCCATCCCGACGGAGGCCGTGCGCACCTACGAGCGCGTCTACCCCTTCTCGTGGCTCGGGATCCTGGCCGACGCCCCGCCGTCGTCGGACGAGCTGATCTACGCCCGTCACGTGCGCGGGTTCGCGCTGCTGTCGATGCGCTCGCCCATCGTCACGCGGGCCTACATCCAGGTGCCGAACGACACCGACCCGTCGTCGTGGTCGGACGAGGCGATCTGGGACGAGCTCGAGGCCCGGACGGGGCTCGCCGACGGTTCGTTCCGCCTGAACCGCGGGACGATCACCGACAAGAGCGTGACCCCGATGCGCTCCTTCGTCGCCGAGCCGATGCGCCACGGCCGGCTCTTCCTCGCCGGCGACGCCGCGCACATCGTGCCGCCGACGGGGGCGAAGGGGCTCAACCTCGCCGTCGCCGACGTCCGGGTGCTCGCCGAGGCGATCGCCACGTGGGCCGCCGACGGGTCGGAGGAGCTGCTCGACGCCTACTCCGACACCGCGCTCGCGCGGGTGTGGCGGGGTGAGCACTTCAGCTGGACGATGACGACAATGCTGCACACGGTCCCCGACCAGGACCCGTTCGACGAGCAGCTCGCCCTCTCCCACCTGCGGCTGGTCGCCCAGTCGGAGTCCTACCGGACCACGATCGCCGAGAACTACCGCGGGGTGCCGCTGGCAGGTGAGCAGTCGGTGGGGCCACAGGCCCACTGAGTGCTCACGTGAGCGGAGCTCACATGGACGTGAACCGGTCCACCAGCCCCGACGTCGCGACCATCGTCGTGAAGCGCGCGACGCCGGGGATCTGGGCGAGGGTCCGGCGCAGGAGCACGTCGAGGGCGTGCACGTCCGCCACGTCGATGCGCAGCAGGTAGTCGACGTCGCCGGTCACGTGGTGGCAGCTCACGAGGCCGTCGAGGTCGACGATCCAGCGCTCGAAGCGGCCCACCGTGTCGGCGGTGTGGTCGACCAGCACCACCGACAGGTGCACCACCAGCGCGCGCCCGATCGCCTCCGGGTCGAGCACCGCGCGGTACCCGCGGATGACGCCGTCGGTCTCGAGCCGGCGCAGTCGTCGCTGGGCGGAGGACGCCGACACCTTCACCGCCTCGGCCAGGTCGGCGAGGCTCGAGCGCCCGTGGTCGACGAGGTACGCCAGGATCAACCGGTCGACCCGGTCGAGCTGGGTGCTTCGTTCGCTGGGCGGCGTAGTCATGACGGAATCATGCACCCTCCGGGTCTCCGGGTCGGGAAGTCGCCCGGCATCGCCCACCATGATCGCCGCACCATGGATCTCATGACGAGGAACGTGGCCCTGCTGGCGATGGTGGTCGCCGGTGCGGCGTGGGGAGCGGTGTTCGTGGCGCCCGGGTTGGCGCCGCTCGCCCCGGCCCTGCTGCTGGCGACCGGACGGTTCGTGGCGTTCGGGGCGGTCTCCCTGCCCCAGATCCGCCGGGTGCTGCACGCCGACGTGCCGTGGGGGCGCGTGATCGCCCACGCGTTGACGGGCTCGGTGCTCTACTACGCCCTCGTCGCGGTGTCCGTGCGTCTCGCGGGCCCGACCGTGGCCGTCGCCACCATCGGCCTCGTCCCCGTCGTCATGGCCCTGGTGTCGGCGCGGGGCACGGGCCGTGTGGCCGGGCTCGTGCCCGCCCTGGTCCTCGTCGGGCTCGGGCAGGTGCTGCTGCACATCGGGCCGGGGCAGGACTGGTCGCTCGAGGCCCTCGTCGGCCTCGCCCTCGCCGTGCTCGCCCTGGTCTCGTGGTCCTGGTACGGGCTCGACTCCCACAAGCTCCTGCACGACCGTCCCGACATCGCGCCCGTCCTCGCCGCCGCCCAGGGGCTCGCCGCGGGTGCCCTCGCGCTGCCCGCCGCGATCGCCCTGCTCCTGATCGACGGCGCGCCCGCCCAGCCGCTGCGGGCCCTGGCCGTCGTGCTCTTCCTCGGGCTCGTGTCGTCCTGGCTCGCGGTCCGGCTCTGGCACGCCGCCGCCGGCCACCTGTCGCCGGTGCTGGTCAGCCAGCTCATGGCCTTGGAGACGGCGTGGGGCTTCGTGTTCGCCGCGATCGTCGAGGGCGGTGTCCCCGGCCCGCTCCGGCTCGCCGGTGAGCTCGCCCTGGTGGGCGGGGTCGTCCTCGCGGTGCTCGTCGACGCCCGGCGCTCCCGCCGGGCCGTTCCGGAGCCCGACGCCGGGTCGGTGCCGCTCGCCGAGGACGCGTCGGCACCGGAGTGCGTCGGGGCCGGACGCGCCTGACGCGGCGCACCCGCCGTCGGGAAGACCCCTCCCTGATCATCAGGTTTCCTGTTAATCTCAGCCCATGAGCACGCCACCGTCGTTCGAGACCGTCGCGATCGAGGTCGGGGAGGGACCGGAGGAGGCCGGCATCGGCTGGCTGTTCTTCGACCGGCCCGACAAGCGCAACGCGATGAACCCGACGCTCAACCGCGAGATGATCGAGGCTCTCGACTGGCTGGAGGGGGCCGAGGACGTCCGGGTCGTCGTGCTCACCGGGCGCGGCGACGCGTGGTCGGCGGGCATGGACCTGCAGGAGTACTTCCGCGAGGTCGACGCCGCGCCCCCGCACGTGGAGATCCGGGCCCGCCGCGACTCCGCGGAGTGGCAGTGGCGCCGCCTGATCCACTTCGCGAAGCCGACGATCGCGATGGTCAACGGCTGGTGCTTCGGCGGTGCGTTCACCCCGCTCGTGTGCTGCGACCTGGCCATCGCCGCCGAGGACGCGTCGTTCGGGCTCTCCGAGGTCAACTGGGGCATCCCGCCGGGCGGCCTGGTGTCCCGCGCGCTGGCCGAGACGATCCCTGCGCGGGACGCGCAGTGGTACGTCATGACCGGCGAGCGCTTCGACGGCCGGCAGGCGTCGGCGATGCGGCTGGTCAACGAGGCCGTGCCGGGCGAGACGCTGCGCGCGCGGACCGTCGAGGTGGCGGGGAAGCTGGCGGGCATGAACACCCACGTGCTGCGGGCGGCGAAGGTCGGGGTGAAGAAGGTGCGGCAGATGTCGTGGGACGTCGCCGAGGACTACCTCTACGCCAAGCTCGACGCCGCGACGGGCCACGACCCCGAGCAGGGCAAGCAGCAGGGCCTCACCCAGTTCCTCGACGCCAAGACCTACCGGCCCGGTCTGGGATCCTACGAGCGGTCATGACGCCGCCGCCCGGCCTCGGGACCTGGACCGCCCGCCGCGCCCGCAACTCCCCGGAGCGCGTGGCGCTGGTCGCCGGCCCGACCCGCGTCACCTACGCCGAGCTCGACGACCGCGTCCGCCGGCTCGCCGCCGGGCTGCGCGGCCTCGGGGTCGGCCCGGGCGACCGCGTCGCCCACCTCGGGCCCAACCACCCGGCCTTCGTCGAGACCCTCTTCGCGACGACGGGTCTGGGCGCGGTCTTCGTCCCGCTCAACACCCGGCTCGCCCCGGCCGAGATCGCGTTCGCGCTCGGGGACACGTCGCCGCGGGTGGTGGTCGCCCATCCCGGTGGCAGCGGAGCGTCGTCGCTGCCACTGGACGACAGCAACGACGCCCCGCTGTCGCTGGAGGTGGGGGGCTCCTACGACACCCTCATCGACGGCAGCGACCGCGCCGACCTCGTCGACTCCGACCCCGACGCCCTCGCCGTCCTGATGTTCACCTCCGGCACCACGGGCCGGCCGAAGGCGGCGTGCCTGACCCACGCGAACCTGACGTGGAACGCGCTCAACGTGGTCGTCGACATCGACCTGCGCTCCGACGAGGTGTGCCTGCTCTCGGCCCCGCTCTTCCACGCCGCGGCCCTGGGGATGACCTGCCTGCCGGTGCTGCTCAAGGGCGGCACCCTCGTCCTGGAGCCCGCCTTCGACGTCGACCGCACGCTCGACCTCGTCGAGTCCGAACGCGTGACGATCATGTTCGGCGTCCCGACCATGTTCGCGACGATCGCCCGCTCGCCCCGCTTCGCCGACGCCGACCTCTCGAGCGTCCGCTACCTCCTGTGCGGCGGCGCCCCGGTGCCCCCGGCGCTGCTCGACGTCTATGCGGCACGCGGCCCCGCCTTCCTCCAGGGCTACGGCATGACCGAGGCGGCGCCCGGCGTCCTGCTGCTCGACCCGGCGCACGCGCGCTCGAAGGTCGGGACGGCGGGCCGCCCGCACTTCTTCAGCGACGTCGCGCTCTCGGAGGTGGGCGAGATCCTCGTCCGCGGCCCGCACGTCGTGCCGGGGTACTGGCAGCGCCCCGAGGAGAGCGCCGCCGCGTTCGACGACGGGTGGTTCCGTTCCGGTGACGTCGCGACCGTCGACGACGACGGCTTCCACCGCATCGTCGACCGCGTCAAGGACCTCTACATCTCCGGCGGGGAGAACGTCTCGCCCGCCGAGGTCGAGGGGGTGCTCACCGGCCATCCCGAGGTCGTCGACGCCGCCGTCGTCGGGGTCCCCGACGACCGGTGGGGCGAGGTCGGGCACGCGTGGGTCGTCCTGGCGGCCGGCTCGACGACGACGCCCGCGGACCTGCTCGCGTGGCTCGACGGCCGGCTCGCGCGGTTCAAGACCCCGCGGACCGTCGAGGTCGTCGACGCGCTGCCCCGCAACCCCACGGGCAAGCTCGACAAGCCGGCGCTCCGTCGGTCGCTGTCACCGGGCCAGTGAGGCCCGGGCGGCGTTGAGGTAGGCGCGGAACCGTTCGCGGTCCTCGGCGTCGAGCCCGTGCACCATCCGTTCCTCGATGGCCGCCACCGGGGCCGCGTAGCGCTCGAGGAGGGCGTGGCCCGCGGGGGTCAGCGAGATGAGCAGCTGGCGGCGGTTGTGCGGGTTGCGGTGGCGCACGATGAGCTCGGAGCGCTCGAGCGCCGTCACGAGATCGGCCATCGCCTGCGGCGTGACGAAGGAGTTGCGGGCGAGCTCGGCCGAGGTCAGCCCGTCGCGCGCGACGAGGACGGTCAGCGCCGTGTACTGCAGCGCCGTCACGCCGGACTCGCGCAGCAGCTCGTCGAGCCGGGCACGGACGATGAGCTCGACCTGCTTGACCGCGTAGAGCAGTGACGGCCGCTTGGGTGCGGCGGGCGTCGGGGTCACCCGGCGCATGATGGCACGTTCCTCCCAGCGGGAGGTTCCGCGCGCGCCGGACCCCGGACGGGTGAGAATGTGCGGCACTCCCCGATGACGGTGATCCGGAGGTACGACGGTGCCCCTGCTGCGCGCGCTGCTCGACGGCGGGCTCGACGATCCCGATGCGGTCCGCATCGGCGACACCGCGTTCTCCGGGCCCGAACTGCTCGGCGCGGCCGCGGTCGTCGCCGACGAGATCGCCGGTCGGACCGCCCCGTCCTCCCCGGTCGCGGTCGGTGCGACGCCGAGCGCGGAGACCGTCGTCGCGATCGTCGGCTGTCTGCTCGCGGGGGCCCCGGTGGTCCCGGTCCCGCCGGACTCCGGCCCGGCCGAGCGCGCACACGTCCTCACCGACTCCGGCGCGACGACGTGGTTCGGCGAGCGGCCCCGGGACGTGCGCCTGCCCGCGCGTCGGGTCGATCTCTCGCGGCGGGCGGGGCACGCCGTCACCGAGGCGTCCGGCGACGGGCCGGCGCTCATCCTCTACACGTCCGGGACCACGGGGTCGCCGAAGGGCGTGCTGCTCTCCGCCCACGCGATGGCGACCGGCCTCGACGGGCTCGCCGACGCGTGGGCGTGGACCGACGCCGACACCCTCGCCCACGGCCTGCCGCTGTTCCACGTGCACGGGCTCGTGCTCGGCGTGTTCGGCGCGCTGCGCACCGGCTCCCGGCTGGTCCACACCGGTCGTCCGACGCCGGAGAACTACGCCGCGGCCGTCGCCCGGCACGGCGGGTCGCTGCTGTTCGGGGTGCCCACCGTCTGGTCGCGCATCGGGAACGACCCGACGTCAGCTGCCGCGCTGGCCGACGCCCGGCTGCTCGTCAGCGGGTCGGCGCCGCTGCCCGTGCCGGTCTTCGAGCGCATCCGGGAGCTGACCGGGCAGGCACCCCTGGAGCGCTACGGCATGAGCGAGACCATGATCACCCTCGCGGTCCGCGCCGACGGCGAGCGCCGCGCGGGGTGGGTCGGCGTGCCCGTCGAGGGCGTGGAGGCGCGGCTGCGGGCGGTCACCGAGGACGAGTCCGGGGAACCGGTCACCACCGACGAGGACGTCCCGGCCGACGGCGAGTCGATCGGCGAGCTGCAGGTCCGCGGCGCGTGCCTGTTCGACGGCTACCTCAACCGCCCGGAGGCGACCGCCGAGACCTGGACCGACGACGGCTGGTTCCGCACCGGCGACGCGGCCGTCGTCGACGCCGGCGGCTATCACCGCATCGTCGGGCGCCGGTCGGTCGACCTCATCAAGTCCGGCGGCTACCGCGTCGGCGCGGGCGAGGTGGAGACGGCGTTGCTGGCCTACGAGGGCATCAGCGAGGCGGCCGTCGTCGGGGAGCCGGACTCCGACCTCGGCCAGCGCATCGTCGCCCACGTCGTCTGCCCCGACGGCGCCGTCGACGCCCAGGCCGTCATGGACTTCGTCGGTGAACGGCTCTCCAAGCACAAGCGGCCCCGCGAGGTCGTCGTGGTGGACGAGCTGCCGCGCAACGCGATGGGCAAGGTGCAGAAGGCGCGGTTGCGACGGGCGTGAGGTGCGCCCCGCCGACTACGCTGGGGAGCGAAGGGGATGGCCCGTGTCGGACGAGGAACTGATCGTCGCGTTCGCGCTCACGCGGCTGGACCACCCCGATCTCGAGCTCGAGGAGATCGCGGCGCTGCTGGTGCGGCGGCTCGGCCCGGAGCGCACGCTCGACATGGCCCAGCAGAACCTCGCCGACCGCGGCGAACTGCGCGGCTCGCTGTTCGCCGCCGCCGTCGAGCGCGTGATGCGCGTCGTCCTGACGTTGCGGGACGCGGCGCCCTAGCCGTCCGCCGACGCGTCAGCCCGTCGCCTTGAGCTTCTCCAGCCGCTCCGGCCGTGGCCACCGGACGTTCCACGCCCAACCGAGCTTCTCGAAGAGCGCGATCGTCTCCGCCGACAGGTCGACCTCGAACCGGCCGACGCCGTGGCGCGCCGACGTCGGGTCGGCGTGGTGGAGGTTGTGCCAGGACTCGCCCATCGACAGCACCGCCAGCGGCCACACGTTGGTCGAGCGGTCCCGCGCCTTCCACGGCCGCTCGCCGACCATGTGGCAGATCGAGTTCGTCGACCACGCGACATGGTGCGACAGGCACACCCGCACCAGGCCGGCCCAGAAGAACGCGGTGAATGCGCCCCAGATCGACCAGGTGGCGAGCCCACCGATCAGGGCGGGGACGATGAACGTCGCCGCGGTGATCCACCCGAACGCCCGGCTGACCCGCACCACGTCGGGATCGGCGAGCAGGTCCGGGCAGTAGCGCTGCTGGTCGGTCAGCGAGCGTTCGAGGATCCAGCCCATGTGGGCGTGCCAGAAGCCCTTGGCCAGTGCGGCGGGGGAGGTGCCGTAGCGCCAGGGGGAGTGCGGGTCCCCCTCCTTGTCGGCGAAGGCGTGGTGGCGGCGGTGGTCGGCCACCCAGTGCAGTACCGGGCCCTGCACCGCGAGCGAGCCGGCGACGGCCAACGCGATGCGCAGCGCCCTCCCGCAGCGGAACGCGCCGTGGGTGAAGTACCGGTGGAACCCGACGGTGATGCCGAGCATCGAGACCACGTAGAGCCCGACGGCGAGGCCGACGTCGAGCCAGGAGAGCCCCCAGCCCCAGGCCAGCGGCACGGCTGCGAGCAGGGCGAGGAAGGGCACGGTGACGACGAGGTAGGTCATCACGTGCGGGGCGAGCGGGCGTCGATGGACATGCGTCGTCGTCATCGGTTCCTCACGCTACGGGCGGGAGATGGCCGTCGCGGGACGCAAGCGGAGCAACCCGACGACCGGAAGGTGTCCCCCGCTTCCCGGTCGGGAAGGGCGGCAAACGCGATGTGATCGCGCGGCGACGATCCGCCGGGATGCTGGATCTCCGACGTCCTACCTGGTCACGATCCGCGGGTGATCACTCGTGCGCTGGTCGCCGCCTCGTTCCTCGCTGCTCTGATCGGCCTGCTCCCCACGGCCGCTTGCGCGGGGCCGGGCGCACCCGCCGCCGGGACCGTGACGTCCGTCGCAACGGCCGTGCCCGGGTCGCAGTCCGGGCTCCCGGTGCGGGCGCTGTCGGCCCTGCCGTCGCAGGTGACCGACACCGTGCGACTCGTCCGGCGCGGCGGCCCGTACCCGTCCGGTCGCGACGGGATCGTCTTCGGCAACCGCGAGCGCCTCCTCCCGGCGCAGCCGAGCGGCTACTACCACGAGTACACCGTCCCGACGCCGGGCTCGTCGGACCGCGGCGCCCGGCGGATCGTCACGGGCTCGCGGGGCGAGTACTACTACTCGGGTGATCACTACGGGAGTTTCGTCGTCGTGGACGTGAGCCGATGACCGACCTGCACGCGGCCACCACCCGTGCCCGGGACCGGGCGCGCACGGTCGGGGTGGTCGCCGAGGCCGCCGACAAGCAGTCCACGCTCGCCGCGATCGGGCGGGCGCTGCACTTCCCGGACTACGTCGCCGCGAACCTCGACGCCCTCGAGGAGAGCGTCCGCGACCTCTCCTGGCTGCCGGTGGGGCCGGTGGAGCTCGTCTGGGCCGACGGTCTCCTGCGCGCCGCCGACCCGCCGACCCACCGCGTGATCGGCGAGATCCTCGACGGGGCGAGCCGCAGCGAGGGCGAGCGTCCGTTCCGCGTGACCCGTGTAGGGTGATCGCCGTGCAGCGCTGGTACCGGTTTACGTGCTCGGCCCGGGAGGGGTCGGCGGGTAGACCGCTGCGCTAGACCCCCGTCCGCGAGCCGATCCCGGCTCGCGTGTCACGACGGCGGGTCGGGCCCGGCTCCTCCTCGTCCCGGAGAGCCCGCCATGACCACCCTGGTCGATCACCGACCGCTCGACGGCGCCCGTACGGCCGCCGTCACCCCGCTGCCCTCGCCGGCGCTGCTGCGCCACGAGCTCCCCGCGTCCGACCGCGTCGCCGCTTCCGTGCACCGCGGCCGCGCCGGCGCCGAGGCGATCCTGCGCGGCGAGGACGACCGGCTGCTCGTCGTCGTCGGCCCGTGCTCGATCCACGACGTCGACGCCGCCCGGGAGTACGGCGCGCGCCTGGCCGCCGAGGCGGAGCGGCACGCCGACCGGCTCCACGTCGTCATGCGGACCTACTTCGAGAAGCCGCGGTCGACGGTCGGGTGGAAGGGTCTGATCAACGACCCGGGTCTCGACGGGTCCTTCGACGTCGCGCGGGGCCTGCGTACGGCCCGGTCGTTGATGCTCGACCTGGCGGCGGCGGGCCTGCCGCTGGGCTGCGAGTTCCTCGACCCGATCACCCCGCAGTACCTCGCCGACCTCGTCTCCTGGGGCTCGATCGGGGCCCGGACGGCGGCGAGCCAGGTGCACCGCCAGCTCGCGAGCGGCCTGTCGATGCCGATCGGGATCAAGAACGGGACCGACGGCGACGTCGGCGTGGCGATCGATGCGGTCGGCGCGGCCGGGGCGCCGCACGCGTTCATGGGCGTCACACCCGAGGGGCTGGCCGGCCTGATCACCACCACCGGCAACCCCGACGCCCACCTCATCCTGCGGGGCGGCTCGGCCGGGACCAACTACGACGAGGCGTCCGTCGCGGCCGCCTGCACCGCGCTGGGGGCGAAGGGCCACGCCGGGCGGGTCGTGGTCGACGCGAGCCACGGCAACTCCGGCAAGGACCACCGGCGCCAGCCCGCCGTCGTCGCCGACCTCGCCCGGCAGCGCGCCGCGGGACGCTCGGTGGTCGGGGTGATGATCGAGAGCTTCCTCGCCGAGGGTCGCCAGGAGATCGGTCCCGACATGGTGCGCGGCCGCAGCGTCACCGACGGCTGCGTCGGCTGGGACACGACGGTGGAGCTGTTGGAGACGCTGGCGTCGGCGTCAGCGGTGGTCCCCCGGTGACCTCCGGTGGCAGCCGTGTGCCACCGCTGACATCGCGGTGTGGGTCTGCACCGATTCCGTGACGTAGGCCCGGGTGGGAAGCGCCATCGTCGGGAAACCGGACCGCGCTGACCGCTCTACGATCCCGGCCATGACAGCACCGGAGGCGCCCGAGGAGCTCGTGCTCGCCGGCGAGTTCCCGACGCCGACGCGCGACGCGTGGCGGGACCTCGTCGCGGGCGTGCTCGCGAAGTCCGGGCGGGAGGTCGACCCGGCCGACGCCGAGGCGGCGCTGCGCACCCCCACCGACGACGGGTTCGGGATCGCCGCGCTCTACACCGCCGACGACGCCCCCGGCGTGCCGACCGGGTCGCCGGGACTCCCGCCCTTCACGCGGGCGTCCCGGCCGGAGGGCCACGTCGCCGACGGCTGGTACCGGCGCCAGCGCCACGCGCTGACCGACCTCGAGGGCGCCCACGACGTCGTCATGGCCGAGCTGGAGAACGGTGTCTCCTCGCTCTGGCTGGTGCTCGGCGAGGCGGGCGGCCCCGCCGTCGACGCGCTGCCGCGGCTCCTCGAGGGCGTGTACCTCGACCTCGCGCCGATCGCGCTGGAGGCCGGCCGGGACACCCCCGAGGCCGCCGACGCGCTGCTGGCGCTCGCGGCCGACCAGGGGGTGACCGGCGACCTCGGTGGCTCGCTCGGGTACGACCCGCTGCTCGCGCGCACCCGCGGTGGCGCGGCGCTGACCGACGCGTACCGCTCGTCCCTCGTCGAGCACGCCCGGGCGGCCGCCGAGAAGCACCCGCACCTGGCGACCGTCGTGGCCGACGGTCTGCCGTACCACGAGGCGGGCGGCTCGGACGGCCAGGAGCTCGGGGCCGCGCTGGCCGCCGGTCTCCACGCCGTCCGACTCCTGAACGACGCCGGGCTGTCGGTGGACGACGCCTTCGCCCGCGTCGAGTTCCGGTTCGCGGCGACCGCCGACCAGTTCGCCACGCTGGCGAAGCTGCGGGCCGCGCGCCGGTGCTGGGACCGGATCGGCTCGGTCGCCGGTGCTTCGGACACGCAGCGCGGCGGAGCTGGACCATCGGGTGCGGCGGCCCGCGCGATGCGCACCCACGCGGTGACCTCGCCGGCGATGCTGACCGGCCGCGACCCCTGGGTGAACATCCTGCGCACCACGGTCGCCGCCGTCGGGGCCGGGCTCGGCGGGGCGGACGCCGTCACCGTGCTGCCGTTCGACTCCGTCCTCGGCCTGCCCGACGACTTCTCCCGCCGCGTCGCCCGCAACACCCAGGCGCTGCTGCTCGAGGAGTCCCACCTCGCACACGTCATCGACCCGGCGGGCGGCTCCTGGTACGTCGAGTCGCTGACCGACGCGCTCGCCCACGCCGCGTGGGACGTCTTCACCGGCATCGAGCGCGACGGGGGCATCGAGGCCGTTCTCGACGACGGGTCGCTCGCAGCGGCCCTCGAGGAGACGTGGACCGCGCGCGCCGACCGGATCGCGCACCGGAAGGACCCGATCACCGGCGTCAGCGAGTTCCCGAACCTGCACGAGACCCTCCCGACCCGCACCGCCCCGCCGTCGGGAACGGGCGATGCCGAGGGCGGGCTGCCGCGGCGCCGCTACGCGCAGGTCTTCGAGGACCTGCGCGACCGGGCCGACGCCGCCGCTGCGTCCGGGTCCCGTCCCACCGCGTTCCTCGCGACCCTCGGAGCGCTCGCGCAGTACACCGCGCGGGTGTCCTTCGCGACGAACCTGCTCCACGCCGGCGGCATCGACGTCACCGCGGGCCCGGGCGGCACCGACGTCGACGCGATCGTCGCCGCGTTCCGGTCGGCCGGGACGTCCGTCGCCGTGATCGCGTCCTCGGACAAGGTCTACGCCGAGCACGCGGTACCGCTCGCGCAGGCGCTGGCCGCGGCCGGGGCGACCCGGATCGTGCTGGCGGGATCGCCGAAGGCGCTGGACGATGACGCCCTGACCGGGCATCTGTACACCGGGTGCGACGCCGCGGCGCTGCTCACCGACCTGCTCGACGAGCTGGGGGCCTGAACCATGAGCATCGGATCGTTCGCCGACGTCGAGCTCGGCACGCCGTCCGGGGACGGCGACTGGACCGCCGCGCTGCACGAGGCGACCGGGAAGGACGCCGACGACCTGCTCTGGGAGACCCCCGAGGGCATCGGCGTCAAGCCGCTCTACACAGCCGCCGACACCGAGGGCCTCGACTTCCTGGCGACCCTGCCCGGGCTGCCGCCGTTCCTGCGCGGGCCCTACCCGACGATGTACCGGACCCAGCCGTGGACGGTGCGCCAGTACGCCGGGTTCTCCACCGCCAAGGAGTCGAACGCCTTCTACCGGCGCAACCTCGCCGCCGGGCAGAAGGGCCTGTCGGTCGCATTCGACCTGCCGACCCACCGGGGCTACGACTCGGACAACCCCCGCGTGTCCGGCGACGTCGGCATGGCCGGTGTGTCGATCGACTCGATCCTCGACATGCGGCAGCTCTTCGACGGCATCCCGCTGGACCGGATGTCGGTGTCGATGACCATGAACGGGGCCGTGCTCCCCGTGATGGCGCTCTACGTGGCCGCGGCCGAGGAGCAGGGCGTCGCGCCCGAGCAGCTCGCCGGGACCATCCAGAACGACATCCTCAAGGAGTTCATGGTCCGCAACACCTACATCTACCCGCCCAAGCCCTCGATGCAGATCATCTCGGACATCTTCGCGTTCACCTCGCAGAAGATGCCGAAGTTCAACTCGATCTCCATCTCCGGCTACCACATCCAGGAGGCCGGGGCCTCGGCCGACCTGGAGCTCGCGTACACCCTCGCCGACGGCGTGGAGTACCTGCGGGCCGGGCGGGACGCGGGCCTCGACGTCGACAGGTTCGCGCCGCGGCTGTCGTTCTTCTGGGGCATCGGCATGAACTACTTCATGGAGATCGCCAAGATGCGGGCCGCGCGCCTGCTCTGGGCGAAGCTCGTGAAGGGCTTCGGCGCGAAGAACGACAAGTCGCTCTCGCTGCGCACCCACTCGCAGACCTCCGGCTGGTCGCTGACCGCACAGGACGTCTACAACAACGTCGTCCGCACCTGCATCGAGGCGATGGCCGCGACCCAGGGGCACACCCAGTCGCTGCACACCAACGCCCTCGACGAGGCGCTCGCGCTGCCCACCGACTTCTCCGCCCGTATCGCGCGCAACACCCAGCTCCTGCTGCAGCAGGAGTCGGGGACCACCCGGACCGTGGACCCGTGGGGTGGCTCGGCGTACGTCGAGCGCCTGACCCGGGAGCTCGCGGGCCGGGCGTGGGCGCACATCGAGGAGGTCGAGAACACCGGCGGCATGGCCAGGGCCATCGACGAGGGCCTGCCGAAGATGCGCATCGAGGAGGCCGCGGCCCGCACCCAGGCGCGGATCGACTCCGGACGTCAGGCGCTGATCGGGGTCAACAAGTACCCGCTGCTCGGCGGCGAGGACGTCGAGGTCCTCAAGGTCGACAACGCCGACGTGCTCCGTCAGCAGGTCGCGCGCCTCGCTGACCTGCGGGACGGCCGCGACGCCCCAGCGGTGGAGTCGGCGCTGACCGCGCTGACGAATGCGGCACAGTCGGCGCAGGACGGTTCGCGCGGTTCCGAGCTCGACGGCAACCTGCTCAAGCTCGCGATCGACGCCGCCCGGGTGCACGCCTCGGTCGGCGAGATCTCCGACGCGTTGGAGAAGGTCTACGGCCGTCACCGCTCGGACGTCCGGACGATCTCCGGGGTCTACCGTGACGAGGTGGGCGAGTCGGCGGGGGTTGATGCAGCACGGTCGGCGGCCGCGGCGTTCGAGGAGGCCGAGGGTCGGCGTCCCCGCATCCTCGTCGCGAAGATGGGCCAGGACGGCCACGACCGCGGCCAGAAGGTCATCGCGACCGCCTTCGCCGACCTCGGTTTCGACGTCGACGTGGGCCCGCTGTTCCAGACCCCCGAGGAGGTCGCACGCCAGGCCGTCGAGGCCGACGTGCACGTCGTCGGGGTGTCGTCGCTGGCCGCCGGGCACCTCACGCTCGTCCCGGCGCTGCGCGACGCGCTGGCCGAGCTGGGCGCCTCCGAGATCCTCATCGTCGCCGGCGGCGTCATCCCGCCGGGCGACTACGAGGAGCTCTACGCCGGCGGTGCCGCGGCGATCTTCGGGCCGGGCACCGTGATCGCGGACGCGGCGCAGGAACTGCTGGGTCAGCTGTCGCAGAAGCTGGGCCACGCGACGTCCTGACCGGGTCCCGAACTTGCACGCCCTCGCGGAACGGGGGCGCGGATCGGCGGACCCGGCCGGGAGCCGCGCGACGACGGCGACGTCCGACGAGCGCCTCACGAGATCAGCGCTCGGATGTCGTCGGCGTCGAGTGTCGCGGCGAACGCGGCGCCGTCGTCGATCACCCCGGCCGTGAGCTCGGCCTTGCGCTGCGCGAGGGCCCGGACCTTCTCCTCGACCGTGTCCTGGGAGATCAGCAGGTAGACCATCACCGTGCGGTCCTGCCCGATCCGGTGCGTCCGGTCGACGGCCTGGGCCTCGGTGGCGGGGTTCCACCACGGGTCGAGCAGGAAGCAGTAGTCGGCCTCGGTGAGGTTCAGCCCGAACCCGCCGGCCTTGAGGCTGATGAGGAAGACCGGGGCGTCGCCGTCCTTGAACTCCGCGATCGCCGCCGCCCGGTCGCGGGTCGAGCCGTCGAGGTAGGCGTAGGTGATCCCGGCCGCGTCGAGGGCCTCCCGCACGTGCGCGAGGAAGCCGGTGAACTGGCTGAAGACCAGGGCCCGGTGACCGCTGCCGACGACGTCGCCGAGCTGCTCGACGAGCAGGTCGATCTTGGCCGAGCCACCACCGCCGTCCTCCCCGATCAGGGCCGGGTGCAGGCTCAGTTGCCGCAGCTTCGTGATCGAGGCGAGGATGGCGATCCGGTTGTCGTCGACGTCGTCGAGCAGCTGCAGGACGCGCGCCCGCTCGCGCTGCAGGACCCGCTGGTAGAGCCGTCGGTGGGCCGGGGCGAGCTCGACGGGCAGTACCTGTTCCTGCTTGGGCGGCAGGTCGGGGGCGACCTGCTCCTTGGTGCGGCGCAGCATCACCGGCCGGATACGTCGGCGTAGCCGGGCGAGCAGCTCGGCGTCGCCCTTCTCGATCGGGCGCGCGTAGCCCTCGCGGAACTGCTCGGAGTTCGGGAACAGGCCGGGCGCGGTGATCGAGAGCAGCGACCACAGCTCCATGAGGTCGTTCTCCATGGGCGTCCCGGTGATCGCGAGCTTCGTCGGTGCGGCGACCCGTCGGGCACACAGGTAGACCTTCGACCGGCGGTTCTTGAGGAACTGCGCCTCGTCGAACAGCACCATCGACCAGCCGACGCGCTCGTGGGCCTCCACGTCGAGCCGGAAGAGCGTGTAGGAGGTGACGACGACGTCGGCGCCCGCCACGACCGCCTGCAGGTCCTGGCCCCGCCGCCGCAGGGTGTCGGTCAGCGCCACCACCCGCAGCGCCGGCGTGAACCGGGCGGCCTCGGCGGTCCAGTTCGGCACCACGCTCGTCGGCGCGACGATGAGTACCGGACCCGCGTCGGGCTCGGCCTCGCGGGCGTGGGCGATTAGGGCCAGCGCCTGCACGGTCTTGCCGAGGCCCATGTCGTCGGCGAGTACACCGCCGAGGCGGTGCCGCGCCAGGAAGGCCAGCCACTCGAACCCGGCGCGCTGGTAGGGCCGCAGCTCGGCGCGCAGCGTCGCCGGCACCGGTGCCGGGTCGAGGGATCCGGCGGCGAGCAGGCCGCCCACCTGCTCGCGCCACGCGTCGGCCTCCCGCGCGACGACCCCGAGCGCGGCCAGTTCCTCCCACCAACCCGCCTGGTAGCGGCTGAGCCGGATCGGGCCGCCGGGCCGTTCCTGCATCGCCCGCGCCTCCTCGATGAGGCGGCGCAGGGCGACCAGCTCGGGCTTCTCCAGCGAGAAGTACGCGCCGTCGGGCAGGAGGAGGTGGGTGCGGCCCTTCGCGAGGGCCGAGAACACGTCGCTGAAGGGGACCTCCCTACCCTCGGCGGAGATGGTCACACCGAGGTCGAACCAGTCGTTCCCGGCCTCCTCCGACGCGGTGGTCGACACGTCGATCGAGAGTTCGTCGCCGACCTCGCGGTAGCGCGCCGGCTCCCCGGTCCGCTCGACCCGCAGCCCCGGCGTGTCCTCGAGGACCGGCAGCACCTCGGTGACGAAGGCGGCCGTCAGGAGCTTGATGAGGCGGTGCGGCCCGGGCCCGTCGATGGGGCGGACCCGGAACCGGCGCCAGTCGACCGGGAGGTCGGCCAGGCGGTCCAGCGTCGCCCGCTCGGCCGGGACGTCGCGGAAGTCCTCGTCGGGGGCGGGCCGGTCGATCGCGGCGCGGACGTCCGACCCGCCGACGTCGTACGACCACTCCCAGGCCAGGGTCAGCGCGTGCTCGGCGGCGAACGCGGCCCGGAGCACCAGCACCGGCGGACCGATCCGCGGCGGGGCGAACGCCCCGTCCGACGACGTCACGCCCCGCACCTCCGCGAGGCGGGACGCGAAGCGGGACCGGAACCGGTCCACCGCGTCGGCCGGGACCGCGATGTCGGTCCCGTCGAGCGCGGCCTGCCAGACGGCCCGGCCCACGGGCGGCTCGAGGCGGGCCAGGCTCAGCCGGCAGGAGACGGGCGCCAGGTTCTCCGCCGCCGAGACGGTGACCACGCCGTGCGCGAGGTCGCCGCCGAGGAAGGCGACGGGCCGCGCGTCGGGGTCGGGCTCCCCGTCGACCCGCAGCACGGGGCGGATGACGAGCGCCCCGTCGTCGGGGCGGGCCGTGACGTCGAGCTGCAGCGCCGCAACCCCGCGGCGTGTGACCGGGCCCAGCTTGTGTCGGGACGGCAGGATCGCGAGATCGGCCTCCGCCGCCGCGTCGAGCAGGGGCCACAGGCGCGGGCTGGCGATCTCCGCGAGGTCGATGACCTTCTCGTCCGCCCCGTAGCCGTAGTAGCGGTACGGCGAGAACCCGGAGCCGGCCTGCGCCGCGTGGTGGAGGAGGTAGAGCTCGCGGACGACCGCGAGCTGCTCCGGCCGGTGCTCCACCTCGGCCGCACCCTGCAGCATCCGGTTCCACTGCAGCCCGCCGTGGACCCAGCCCCGCGCGCCGGGGCGCATCAGCCGCGCCATGAGCCCGCCGGCACCGTCCGGCGTCACCTCGATCGCGAGCGTGCCCGTGGCCGTGCGCGTCGCCGGCGCGGGCCCGAGCAGGGCGTCGAGTGCCCGCTCCCAGTCGGGCGGGCTCGGCGCGGCCGGCTCCGGCACCGCGCCGAACGCCATCGCGGCGACGTGCTTGCACATCGATCCGACCGGGCACGAGCACTCGCCGTCGACGAGCTGCAGGCCGCCGTGGCCGTCGCCGTCGAAGCGGACGATCGTCGAGTAGACCTGCCCCTCGCCGCCCCGCACCACGCCGCGCAGCTGCAGCGTGCCCCGATGCCACTCCGCGTACAGGACCGCACCGTCCCGCGCGTACCGGCGCCCCCGCTCCGACACCACCGGGCCGAGCACCTCGGCCAGCTCCCCGGCGTCGAGCCCCTCGACCGTCACACGTTCCACCATGTGAGGCCCCCTCTCGATCTCTGGGGCCCGACGGTAGAGCGGGGGTCCGACAGTCTCGCGGGAGCGGCCGACCGGCGTCGCCCGACGGTCCCCGCCCGTAGGATGACCGACCATGTCGACAACGGACCCCGGGCCGGCGACGTGACCGACATCGATCTCGAGAAGTACGTCGAGGGCGTCCGGTCGGGCTCCCGGCTGTGGATCGGGCGGGCGATCACGCTCGTCGAGTCCACGCGCGCGGACCACCGCGACGCCGCGCAGGAACTGCTGGTCGAGCTCCTGCCGCAGGCGGGAGGGGCGAGGCGGATCGGCATCTCGGGCGTACCCGGCGTCGGGAAGTCGACGTTCATCGGGGCGCTCGGGTCGCAGCTGACCGCGGCCGGCAGCAAGGTCGCCGTCCTCGCGGTCGACCCCAGCTCGACCCGCTCGGGTGGCTCGATCCTCGGCGACAAGACGCGCATGGACGCCCTCGCCACCGACGACCGGGCCTTCATCCGGCCGTCCCCGACGGCGGGCACGCTCGGGGGCGTCGCGAAGGCCACCCGCGAGACGATGGTGGTGATGGAGGCGGCGGGCTACGACGTCGTCATCGTCGAGACCGTCGGCGTCGGGCAGTCCGAGACCGCGGTCGCCGAGATGGTCGACTCGTTCCTCTTCCTCACCCTCGCCCGCACCGGGGACTCCCTGCAGGGCATCAAGCGCGGCATCCTCGAGATCGCCGACGTGATCGCCGTCAACAAGGCCGACGGCCCGCACGCCCGCGACGCGAGGCGCGCCGCGCGGGAGCTGGAGTCGGCGCTGAAGATGCTGCGCGGCGAGCGCGATCCGTGGACCGTCCCCGTCCTCACCTGCAGCGCGCAGGAGCGGACGGGTCTCGACGACGTCTGGTCGGCGCTGGTCGGGCACCAGGAGTTCCTCGACGAGCGCGGGGAGTTCGACGCCAAGCGCGCCCGCCAGCAGGTCGACTGGACCTGGCAGATGGTCCGCGAGCGTCTGCTCGCCCGGCTCAAGGACCACCCGCAGGTCAAGGAGATGCGCTCCGAGCTCGAGCGGGAGGTCCTCGACGGCGAGCTCACCCCGGCCCTCGCGGCCGACCGGATCCTGGAGGCGTTCGGCTCCTGAGCCGTCGTCAGGCTGCCCGGCGCGACCGGAGCACGTCGAGCATGGCGGCGGTGGCCGGCGCCGGGTTCGGCAGCGTCAGCGCCTCGATCCGTCGCACCACCCGCGGCCGCAGGCGACGCAGCACGACCCGGCGCCCCATCTGGTGCACGGCGAGGTCCGGCACCAGCGCCACCCCCACGCCCGACTCGATGAGCCCGCTGACCATGGGGAAGTCGTCGGAGTCGAACGCGATGTTCGGCGTGTAGCCCGCGGTCGCGCACATGTCGACGAGCTGCTCCCGGCACAGGCTGCCCGCGTCCCGGATCCACGCGGCGTCGCGCAGCGTGGACACGTCGAGCTCGTCGGTGGCGGTGAGGGTGTCGCCGAGGGCGGGGTGGCCGGCCGGGAGGGCGACGTTGACGGCGTCGTCGAACAGGAAGGTCGCCGTGAGCCCGTCGGTGTCCGGCGCCGGTCCGGGCACGTAGCCGAAGGTGATGGCGAGGTCGAGATCGCCGTCGCGCAACCGGTCCGGGCACTCGTCGGGTTCGGCCAGCTCGAGCGAGAGCCGCACCGCCGGATGGCGGCGCCGGAACTCCCCGATGGCGCCCGGCAGCAGCCGTGCGCCGGCACTCGCGAACGACGCCAGACGCAGCCGGCCGGACCGCAGCGCGGTGAGGTCGCCCACCTCCTCCGCGGCCCGGGCGAGGCGGCCGGCGACGACCTCGGCGTGCTCCACCAGCAACGCGCCCGCCTCCGTGGGGACGACGCCCCGGGCGTGGCGGACCAGCAGGGGCGTCCCGGTCTCCCGTTCGAGCGCGCCGACCTGCTGCGAGACGGCCGAGGGCGTGTAGCCGAGATCGGCGGCCGCGGCGGTCATCGAGCCGGCCCGCACCACCGCCCGCAGTGTCAGCAGCCGCCGAGGGTCGAGCATGAAGGACAGCTTAAGCCCCGGCGCGGAAGTAATCGCTTCTCAGAACGACGACGGGCTCGGAGCATGGACGGTGTGAAGCGGTGGAGCGCCCTCGCCCGGTTCTGGGCGGAGCAGAAGGAGATGTCCGAGCGGCTGAGCCTGCTGGAGCGCCCGTGGGAGGAGCGGTACCTCCACTGGGCCTACGAGGACGGCGAGATCGTCCTGCACGGCGAGCTCATGCCGTCGACGACGCGACGGATGTCGACCACGCGCGGCGGGTGGTGCCGACGGGCGGCGGGCCGGCCGCTGCCGCGACCGCACCGCTGACGGCGAGGCATTCCTGCCACTGGGTGACAGCGACGACGCTCTCCTGTCACGAGGCGGAGAGCGCGGCCGCTCAGGCCGTGGTGCTGCTCAGTCCGGCCAGCAGCGCCACGAACGGCAGCCGGCACTCGGCGCGGACGCGCTCCCGGTCCTGCGGCGGCGTCCGGATGAGGAGCTGGCCGGCCGCGCCGAGCATGCCGAAGGCGATGCTCGGTAGCGCCTCCCCGGCGTGCCGGGGGATCCGGCCGGCGTCGGCCAGGGCGACGAGCATGTCGGTGAGCAGCGCGTAGGAGTACTTCTCCTCGCAGCGCCGCCAGGCGTCCCAGCCCAGGGCCAGCGGTGCCTCGCGGAAGACGAGCGCGCCGTACTCCGGCTCCGAGCAGGCGAGCAGGAACTGGTCGAGCGCGGCGAGGACCCCGAGCGCCGGGTCGGACGCCGCGGCGAACGCGGCCCGCGCGCGGTCGTTCTCCTGCTCCTCGACCTCGTCGAAGAGCACCTCGAACAGCCCCGTCTTGCTCGAGAAGTGGTGGTAGATCGCACCCTTGGTCACCCGGGCGTCGGCCGCGACGTCGTCGAGCGAGGTCCGCGCGAACCCGCGCTCGGTGAACAGGCGGGCCGCCGCGTCGAGCAGGGCACGCCGCGTCGCCTCGGTGTACTCGCCGCGACGACTCTTGACCTCGGCCACGACGCCGGAGCATAGTCCCGGTCAGTCACATACCCCGAGTATGTTCCCGACGACGGGTCGGTGAGAGGTGGTCGGTATGGTCGCGTTCCTGGTCGACGGTGCCCGCTCCGGGGTGCCGTCCACACCGGCACTGGCGGTGCGGTGGGGTCTCACCCACGGGCTGCTGCGGCGCGCGCTCGCCGCGCGGGAGCGGTCGGGCAACCGCGACGCGCGGCTGCTCCGCGATCCCGCGCTGCAGGCCGAGCCGTGGGAGCACTACCGCGAGCTGCGCCGCCACCGGCCGTTCGCGCAGGGGCCGATGGGGCGCCTGACCGCGCACCACGACATCACCACGCGGATCCTGCGCAGCGACGACTTCGGGGTCGCCGACCGCGACCAGGTCTTCCCCGCCCCGGTGCGCCTCGGGATGCGGCTCATCGGTCCGCGCCGCTACGCGAGCATCGACGACGCCCCCTCGATGCTCGCCGTCGACCCGCCCGACCACGCCCGCTACCGGCGACTGGTCACCCGCGCCTTCACCGCGAAGGCCGTCGCCGCCCTGCGCACACGCACGGAGGAGATCACCGCGGAGCTGCTCGACGGGCTGGAGCCCGACCTGCGCCGCGGCCCGGTCGACCTCGTCGAGCGCTTCGCCGCGCAGGTGCCGCTGACCGTCATCGCCGAGATGCTCGGCGTGCCGCCGGAGCGGCGGGAGGACCTGCTCGCCTGGGGCGACGGCGGCGCCGCGACGCTCGACCTCGGGCTGCCGTGGTCGCGGTACGCGACCGCGGAGCGTTCGCTCGCGGCCTTCGACGGGTGGTTGCGCGAGCACCTCCGCACGCTGCGCTCGCACCCGGGCGAGGATCTGCTCTCCCGGCTCGTGCAGGTGGCCGACGACGACGGCTCCGGTCTGTCCGAGCAGGAGCTGGTGGCCACCTCGATGCTCATCCTCGCCGCCGGTTTCGAGACGACGGTCAACCTGATCGGCAACGGCACGCAGCGGCTCTTCGAACACCCGGACCAGCGGGCGCTGCTCGCCGAGCAGCCCGACCTCTGGTCGAACGCCGTGGACGAGGTCCTGCGCCACGACTCGCCGGTGCAGCGCACGGCCCGGTTGGCCCGGCGGGACACCGAGGTCGAGGGCGTCGCGATCCGGCAGGGCGAGATCGTGGTGACGGTGCTCGGCGCGGCGAACCGGGACCCGGCGGTGTTCACCGACCCGGAGCGCTTCGACGTGACCCGCTCCAACGCCCGCGACCACGTCGCGTTCTCCAGCGGCATCCACTACTGCCTCGGCGCCGCGCTCGCGCGGATGGAGGGCGAGGTGGCGCTGCGGGGCCTCTTCAGCCGGTTCCCGGACCTGGCGCCGGCGGGGACACCCGTCCGTCGGCCGACGATCATCCTGCGTGGCTGGACGAGCCTCCCCGTCCACAGCTGACGCACAGGATTCGCCCAGCGGGGCCGGAGCGCCCGGTGCCACAGTGAGCACCATGAACGCAGCAGTGCGCGCCGAGCTCCGGCGGCCGGATGGCACCCCGGTCCGTGCCCTCGTCGTCGACGACGAGCCCACGCTCGCCGACCTGCTCTCGATGGCGCTGCGCTACGAGGGCTGGGAGGTCCGCAGCGCGGGCGACGGCCTCGCGGCGGTGACGTCGGGCCGGGAGTTCCGCCCCGACGTCGTCGTCCTCGACGTCATGCTGCCCGACATCGACGGCTTCGAGGTGCTGCGCCGGCTGCGCGCCGACAACCCCGACGTGCCGGTCCTGTTCCTCACCGCGCGCGACGCGGTCGAGGACCGGGTCGCGGGCATCACGGCCGGCGGGGACGACTACGTGACCAAGCCGTTCAGCCTCGAGGAGGTCGTCGCGCGCCTGCGGGGGCTCCTGCGCCGCGCCGCCGTGGCGACCGCGGTCCGGGGCGACGCGGGCCTCGTCGTCGGGGACCTGACCCTCGACGAGGACTCGCACGAGGTGTTCCGGGGCGGCGACCAGATCGACCTCACCGCCACCGAGTTCGAGCTGCTGCGCTTCCTCATGCGCAACCCGCGGCGCGTGCTGTCGAAGGCCCAGATCCTCGACCGGGTGTGGAACTACGACTTCGGCGGCCAGTCGAACATCGTGGAGCTCTACATCTCCTACCTGCGCAAGAAGATCGACGCCGGCCGCACGCCGATGATCCACACGGTGCGCGGCGCCGGGTACGTCCTCAAGCCCGCCGGGTGACGGCGGTGCGCTTCCTGCGGTCCCTCCAGGCACGGATCGTCCTGACGACGATGGTGCTGCTCCTCGTGGTGTGCGCCGTCGTCGGTGTCGGCGCCGCGCTGTCGCTGCGGCACTACCTGACCCAACAGCTCGACCAGGAGGTCACCCGCACACTCGGCTTCCTCGCGAATCCGCCCGAGAACTCCGACGGCCGTCGCCCGCCGCCCCCGGACGCCGGCGGCGGCTTCGGCGGGGGCGACTCGGCCACGAGCCGCATCGAGGTCCGCAGCGTGGACGGCCGGGTCGTCTCGGGCATCGCGCTCGGCGGCTTCCGGTCCTCCGACCAGCCGATCGCGCTGGCGGACGTCGCGCCGGTCCTCGCGGTGACGCCCACCGGCGACGACCCGGAGGATCCCTCCGACCACGGGCGGGTGGAGACGATCGACCTGCCCGGCCTCGCCTCGTCGTACCGGCTGTCGGCCCGCGAGGCCGCCGACGGTTCGGTGGTCTACTTCGGCATCTCCACGGGCCGGATGGACGCCACCGTGGGCAGCCTCGCGGTGTACGAGACGATCATCTTCGGGGGCGGCGTGCTCGTCGCCGGCGTGATCGCCGCCTTCGCCACGCGCGCCACCCTGCGCCCCCTGCACCGGGTCTCGGCCACGGCCCGCCGTGTCTCCGAGCTGCCGCTGGGACGCGGTGAGGTGGAGCTCGACGACCGCGTCCCCGAGGCCGACGCCGACCCCCGCACCGAGGTGGGGCAGGTCGGCGCGGCCTTCAACCGGATGCTCGACCACGTCGCCCGCTCGCTCGCGGTCCGACAGGAGTCCGAGACCCGGGTGCGGCGCTTCGTCGCCGACGCGTCGCACGAGCTGCGCACCCCGCTCGCCGCCATCCGCGGCTACTCCGAGCTCGCCCGCCGCCGGACCCACGAACTGCCCGACGAGGTCGGCGCGATGCTGGAGCGCGTCGGGTCGCAGACCGAGCGCATGACACTGCTCGTCGAGGACCTGCTGCTGCTCGCACGGCTCGACGCCGGACGCCCGCTCGCGCGGGAACCGGTCGACCTCGCCCGCGTCGTCCTCGACGCCGTCAGCGACGCCCACGCCGCCGCCCCCGAGCACCTCTGGGCGCTGGAGCTCCCCGACGACGAGGGTGCGGACGACGTCATGGTCATCGGGGACCCCGAGCGGCTGCACCAGGTGGTGGCGAACCTCCTCGCGAACGCCCGCACGCACACCCCGGCGGGCACGAACGTCGTCGTCGAACTCGGTCGCACCGGCGCCGAGGTCCGGCTCGTGGTGCGCGACGACGGGCCCGGGATCGCGCCCGACCTGCTGCCGCGCGTCCTCGAGCGGTTCGCGCGCGGCGATGCCGGCCGGGCCCGGACGACCGGCTCCACCGGGCTCGGGCTCTCCATCGTGTCGGCGGTGGTCACCGAGCACGGCGGCACGGTGGAGGTGACCAGCGTGCCGGGGGACACCCGCACGACGGTCGTCCTCCCGGCCGCCCCGGTCCGCGCCGAACTGGCGTTGCGTTAGTCGCGCCGGCAGCGGGTCGCCTCGTCGTCGGGAACGAGCGAAGGGCCCCTCCGGTCGATCTACCCGACCGGAGGGGCCGTTCGCTCGAAGCGGAGATCGGTCAGCGCTGGAAGCGCTCCGCGATCTTCGACGCCGCGTCGGCGACCGTGCGGGCTGCGCGCCCGGTGACGTCCTCGGCGGTCGCCCGGGCCTCGCCGGCGATCTCGGTCGCCTTCTCCGAGGCCTTGTCGGCCGCCTGGTCCAGACGCTCGCGGACCGACGGCGGCTCGATGGTCGCGTCGGCACCCGGCGTCAGGATGGTCTCGTCGCCGTTGTCGTAGCGCACGCGGTAGGGCGGGCCGTCGGTCCCGAGCACGCCGACGATCGTGCCGGTGCGGTCGGGAGCGTCGACCGAGTTCGCGTGCAGGGTGATGCGGTCACCGACGTTCGCGCTCATGACGAGTCCTTCCCCGAAGTGGTTCGCCCCACGGATACCCGGTGTGCCCCGGAAGATCACGGAACGCACGAAGGGGCCCTCCGGACGGAGGGCCCCTTCGTGGGTCGTGGATCGATCAGCTCGCGAGCGACGACTGGTCGACCGTGAAGGTCAACGCGTCGTCGACCACGTCGACGCGCACCCGGTCACCCGCCGAGAGCTCGTCCCCGAGCAGCATCGACGACAGCCGGTTGCCGACCTCGCGCTGGATCGTGCGCCGCAGCGGCCGGGCCCCGAACTCGGGCTGGTACCCGTGGTCGGAGAGCCAGTCGACGGCCGCGGTGGAGAACTCGACGGCGATGTCGAGCGCCTCCAGCCGCTCCCGCGTCTCGGTGAGCAGCAGGTCGGTGATGGTCCGCAGCTGGGCGGCGTCGAGCCGCTTGAAGACGATCACCTCGTCGATCCGGTTGAGGAACTCCGGCCGGAACGACTCCCGCAGCCGCGGCATGAGCCGCTCCTGCAGGGACTGGTCCGGGTTCACGCCCGTGGGCGCGAAGCCGAGGGCCTGCGTGTTGGTGGTGATGAGTTCCGAGCCCACGTTGCTGGTCATGATCAGCACCGTGTTGCGGAAGTCGACCGTCCGGCCCTGCGAGTCGGTCAGCCGCCCGTCGTCGAGCACCTGGAGCAGCGTGTTGAAGACGTCGGGGTGGGCCTTCTCCATCTCGTCGAGCAGGACCACCGAGTACGGGCGACGACGGATCTCCTCCGTCAGTTGCCCGGCCTCGCCGTAGCCGACGTACCCGGGGGGCGAACCCACCAGGCGCGACACGGTGTGCCGCTCGGAGAACTCGCTCATGTCGACGCGGACCATCCGGTCCTCGTCGCCGAACATGGCCGCCGCCAGGGTCTTGGCCAGCTCGGTCTTGCCGACGCCGGTGGGGCCGAGGAACAGGAAGCTGCCGATCGGCCGGTCGGGGTCGCCCAGGCCGGCGCGCGAGCGGCGGACCGCCTCGGCGACGGCGCGCACGGCGTCGTCCTGGCCGACGACCCGCTCGTGGAGCTGGGCCTCCAGCCCGAGCAGCCGCGACCGCTCGGTCTCGGTCAGCTGCGCGACCGGGATGCCGGTCGAGCGGGAGACCACCTCGGCGATGTCGTCGACGTCGACGGTGAGCACACCGTCCCGGCCGGACGTCCGCTCCTGACGGGCCTCCTCGAGGGCCTGCGCGGCCCGGGCGACCTCGTCGCGCAGGGCGCCCGCCCGCTCGTAATCCTCGTCGGCGACGGCCTGGTCCTTGTCGCGCTGCAGCGACTCGAGCCGCCGCTCCAGCTCGCGGGTGTCGGTGTGCGGGCCCTTGGACCGCAGCCGCTTCCGCGCGCCGGCCTGGTCGACGAGGTCGATCGCCTTGTCGGGCAGGAACCGGTCGGTGACGTAGCGCTCGGACAGCTCGGCGGCCGCCGTCAGCGCCTCGTCGGTGAAGCGGACCTGGTGGTGCGCCTCGTAACGGTCCCGCAGCCCGTGCAGGATCGCGACGGTGTCCGCGACGCTGGGCTCGGGGACCATCACCGGCTGGAACCGGCGCTCGAGCGCGGCGTCCTTCTCGATGGACTGCCGGTACTCGTCGAGCGTCGTGGCACCGACGATGTGGAGCTCGCCGCGGGCCAGGGCCGGCTTGAGGATGTTGCCGGCGTCCATGCCGCCACCCTCGCCGGAGCCGCCGGCCCCGACCATGGTGTGGAGTTCGTCGATGAAGACGATCAACGTCTCGGAGTGCTCGCGGATCTCGGCGACGAGCTTCGTCATCCGCTCCTCGAAGTCACCGCGGTAGCGGGTGCCCGCCACCATGCCGGTGAGGTCGAGCTGGACGATCCGCTTGCCCTCGAGCTGCTCGGGGACGTCGCCCGCGACGATGCGCTGGGCGATCCCCTCGACGACGGCGGTCTTGCCGACGCCGGCCTCGCCGATCAGCACGGGGTTGTTCTTGGTGCGCCGGGAGAGGACCTCGAGGGTCTGGTCGACCTCGTCCTCGCGGCCGATGACCGGGTCCAGCTCGCCCGCCCGCGCCTTCGCGGTCAGGTCGACGCCGAACTGGTCGATGGTGGGGGTGTCGGAGTCACCCTGCCCGCCGCCACCCTGGGCGGCCGGACGGCCACCGGTGGACGCGCTGCGCTGCAGCGACTGCGGGTCGACGCCGCGGGACTGCAGCGCCTTGCCGGTCGGCGAGTCGGGGTTCGCGGCGAGCGCGAGCACGATGTGCTCCGGCCCGATGTAGCTGGCGCCGAGCGCCCGCGAGATCTGGTGGGCGTCGAGCAGCGTGCGCTTCGCCGTCGGGGTGAGGGCCGGCGGCTGGCCGGTGGCCTCGCCGCGCGGGAGCTGGCCGTCGGCGAACCGGGCGAGCTCCTCGGTGTCGACCCCGGTCCCGGCGATCAGGGCGCGCAACGGCGCGACCTGGAGCCCGGCCAGCAGGAGGTGCCACGCGTCGAGGTCGGTGTTGCCACGCTCGGCGGCCTGGGCCGCCGCGGTGCCGACGAGGCCGCGGGCCTGCTCGGTCATGAGGGCCGTGATGTCGATGCGCTGGGCGCCCCGCGGCGAGTTGCCGCCGAGGAAGCGCGCCAGGAAGTCGTCGAACTGGCCGGACCCGGGGCCGCCGGGACCGAATGCGCTGGTCATGCGTACCTTTCCTGGAGGGTCCTGCCGCCTGTGACCGGTGGTCTGCGGCGGCTGTCGTTCCCGTCAGCAACGCGGGGGACCGTTTCATTCCTGAGTCGATGCGACTCAGGTCTCGGTCCGTTCCCGACGACGGGTTGAGCGGCTCCGGATCAACCTCTCGCGTGCGATGAGGTGTTCCCGATCGCGGGCGCATGACACACGGCCGTCATGGGGGGTAACCGTCGAGGCATGACGACCGCACACGAGGTCCACCTGGCCCGCCGACCCCACGGCTTCCCCTCGCCCGACGACTTCGCGCTGGTCGAGCGCGAGCTGCCCGCGCCCGGCGCCGGCGAGGTCGAGATCGCCAACCGGTACTTCTCGGTCGACCCCTATATGCGGGGCCGGATGAACGACGTGCCCTCGTACGTGCCCCCGTTCCGGCTGAACCAGCCGATGGACGGCCGCTCGGTCGGCGAGGTGACGGCCGTGGGTGACGACGTCACCGACGTCGCCGTCGGGGACCTGGTCCTCGGCAACCTCGCCTGGCGCGACCGCGGGATCGCCAAGGCGCGGCACCTGCAGCAGGTCCCGGACGTCGACGGGGTCGACGCCAAGGCCTACCTCGGCGTCCTGGGCGCGCCCGGCCTCACCGCGTGGGTCGGCCTGCTCGACCACGCCGCGTTCCGGGCCGGCGACGCCGTCTTCGTCTCCGGCGCGGCCGGGGCCGTCGGCAGCCTCGTCGGGCAGATCGCGAAGCAGAAGGGCGCGTCGCGGGTGATCGGCAGCGCCGGCTCGGCCGCGAAGGTGTCGTGGCTGACCGACGAGCTGGGCTTCGACGCCGCGTTCAACTACAAGGACGCCCCCGTGCGCGAGCAGCTCGGGAAGGCCGCGCCCGAGGGCATCGACGTCTACTTCGACAACGTGGGCGCCGACCACCTCGAGGCGGCGATCGCCGTGGCCAACGACTACGCGCGCATCGCGGCGTGCGGCGCCATCGCGCACTACAACGACACCGACGGCGACGCGACGCCCGGGCCGGACAACCTCTTCCAGATCGTCAAGAAGCGGCTGTCGATCCAGGGCTTCATCGTGTCGGACTCCCTCGACCGCTTCCCGGCGTTCCTCGAGGAGGTCACGCCGTGGGTGGCCGACGGACGCGTGCGGTTCGCCGAGAGCGTCACCGAGGGGATCGACCACGCGGTCGACGCGTTCCTCGGCCTCCTGCGCGGCGAGAACACGGGTAAGGCGCTGGTCAAGGTCAGCTGATCGGTTCGTCCACCGGCAGCGGTGCGTTCACCGGAGATCGATGCGCATCGCCGACGGTGGGAGGTGCCGCCGCCCGGACGGGGCACCGACTCGTGCTCACCCGGCGTGAGCCACCTGCTCCGCGGCCGCCACGCCCACGTGGCGGTCACGGGCGGCGCCCGCCCCGGCGATCGCGAGCGGGACCAGCAGCACGAGCAGGGTGATCACCGGCCAGGTCCAGCCGCCGGTCGCGTCCCGGATCGCGCCGAGCACGAACGGACCGGCGGCCGCGACCACGTAGCCGACGCCCTGCGCCATCCCCGACAGCTCCGAGGTGTGCGCGGCGTCGGGGGAGCGCAGGGTGATCAGCGTCAGTCCGAGGGAGATGCCGACACCCTGGCCGAGTCCGATGATCACCATCCACAGCGGCGCCGAGCCGTCGGGAGCGAGCAGCAGGCCGAGGTAGCCGACCACCCACAGCCCGACCAGCGCCGCGACGAGATGGAACTGGGTCGGGCGGCGGGTGGCGAACACCGGGGTGAACGCCGACGTCACCAGCGAGGCCAGACCGGTGAGCGACAGCAGCAGTCCCGCCTCGGCCGGGGTGCGTCCCCGCTCGACGAACAGTGTCGGGGCCCAGGCGGTGAACGAGTAGAACTGCAGGGACTGCAGCCCCATCAGCAACGTCACCTGCCAGGCCAGCGCTGAGTTCCACAGCCCCCGCACGGGGGCGGCGGGTGCGGTGGGCGGCGCCGCGGCGGCCTCCCGTCGGGCGCGCAGCACCCACGGCGACCACAGCAGGAGAGCGAGCCCGGCCCCGGTCGCCCACAGTGCGAGGGCCGGGCGCCAGCCGAGCCCGGTCGCCTGCTCGATCGGGACCATGACGGCGGCCGAGAGCGCGCCACCCGCGGAGATCATCGTCGAGTAGGCACCGGTCATCGCGCCGGTGCGGTGGGGGAAGTCCCGCTTCACCACGACCGGCATCAGCGTGTTGCCGATCGCGATCGCGACCCCGGCGAGCAGGCTCCCCGCCAGCAGCGCCCCGAGCGAGGGGGCGAGCCGGACGAGGATGCCCGCCGTCAGGACGACCAGCGCCGCGAGCAGCGTGGTCTCCAGCCCGATCCGCCGGGCGAGCCGCCCCGCCACCGGCGCGAGGAGGCCGAAGCAGAGCACCGGCAGCGTCGTGACGAGCCCGGCGACGGCGCTGGAGATGCCGAGGTCGGTGCGGATCTGCGCGACCAGGGGCGACACCGCCACCACTGCCGGGCGCAGGTTCAGCGCGATGAGCAGCACGGCGACGACGAGCAGGGCGGTCCGGAGTCGGGACGTCGGCGTCGACACCCCGACATCCTTCCATCAGGCAACTACCTGTGCTGGCGCTTCCCCGTGCCGGTGCCCGTGTGCTTCGTCCCCGTGTGCTGGGTCGAGGGCGGGGCGCCGACGGTGTCGGCGACCGCGCGCAGGTCGAACGACAGGAAGTCGCGGCTCGAGGTCTGCAGGTAGTGCTGGGCGCCGACCTGCTCGCCGGGGAAGAGCTGGAACGCGTCGGGCTGCGGGTTGCCGGTCGGGTGGAAGTAGGCGCCCGAGACCCACGCCGGGTTGATGTCCAGCTCCATCCCGCGCACCGCGCCCGCGCTGCGCAGGATCTCGCCAAGCGTGCACACCGACAGCGCCGGGCCGCCGACGTAGACCTCCGCGCCCGTCGCCGTGACCCCGAACGCGGACCGGTTGATGTAGGCGGCCTGGCCGACGGTCGAGCCCCATTCTGCGGTCCCGCCCGTGGCGCAGGTCGGGTTCACGACGCCGTGGTCGACGAGCGGCACGAGGTTCTGGCGGACCGCCATGACGTCCGGCGACATCGACACCTCGCTGCCCCAGGCCCCGACGTCGGTGGTGCCGTTCCGGTGGACGACGAGGCTTGCCGCGCCCGGCACGAGCGGGCGGGCCTCCTTGCCGTCGAGGTACCAGCCGCCGTGGCTGTCGCCCTGCAGCCGGAAACCGGCCGAGAACGCGGCGACCACGGTGCGCTGCTCGTTCGCGTCGATCGAGGACGGGACGGACCAGGTGCCGCCCGGGTCCTCGGAACCGGGGTGCAGCACCCCGCGGACCAGCGTCGGGTCCATCCACAGCACGCCGACGGTGAAAGACGTGTGCTGCGCGTCGGGCCGCACCGACGCGACCCGCACCGCGTCGCCGTGGGGGGTGGACACCACCGTCTGCCACTGCCCCTCCCCGGGCAGCGGGGGGAGTCCGGCCGGGGCGGGCAGCGCGGGCGGGGCCGGGCTGCCGCCGGGGCGGTCGGCGACCACCCCGTTCGCGTGCGGGATGCCCCCGGCCGGCATGCCGCCGGTCGGCGGCTGGTCGAGCTGGTACTGCGCCGACTCCAGCCACGTCACGACCGGCCCGAGCCCGTGGTCGCGGCCCCACTCGGCGAGCCGGGCCGCGACGGTGTCCGAGCCCGGCCGGGTGAGCGCGTGCACGAGCGACGGTGCCGCGATCGCGGCGAGGAGCACGAGCACCACGACGATCGCCGCCAGTGTCCGCCGCAGCCACCGGCGCCTCGGCAGCAACCGGAACCGCCGCTTCCCGACGGCGGGTGCGGTCGACTCGGGCGACTCCGTCCCGGTGCCGTCGTGCTCGTCGCCCTCGGCGGGGCGGCCGGTCTCGACGGTCGCGTCGTCGGCGGGCGGCCCGTCGTCGGGACGCTCGAACCGATCGGTGGGTCCGGTCCCGGCGGGGTCGAGAGCGGACGGGGAGTGCGGGGCCACGACCCGACATCGTGCTCGGGCGCTGCGGCGTCACCGTGAAGCAGGGTGGCCTGGGTGACACGTGTCGCGCACAACACGATGGTGATGTCCCGGCTCGTGCCCTTACGTCCTGTTCTGACGCGCGATCGGTCGGGAGACGCGACGTGACGGATGCCTGGTGTGAATCTCGCGAACGGCTGACGGCATCCCGACATGCGTGAGGGGAACCCTCGAGCCGATAGAGCGCTCGAGGGTTCCCCTCACGCGGGACGGAGCCGACCTACGCCGGGCGCACCGTCAGGAGCAGGTGGTCCTTGCCCTTCGACGAGCGCAGGGCGGCGTCCCAGCCGTCCTGGGTGGCGGCCGTGTAGAGGAACGCCTTCGACGGGATGCGCAGCGGCGACCGGAAGACCGCGTCGACCGTGACGGCCTCGTCCGTGCGACCGGCGAGCGCCGCGAGCACGCGGGCCTTGGACCACATGCCGTGCGCGATGGTGCCCGGCATGCCGAACGCCTTCGCGGCGAGCCCGTTGACGTGGATCGGGTTCACGTCGCCGGACACCGCGGCGTAGCGACGGCCGATGTCGCCCGGCACCGTCCACACCGCGTGCGGCCGGTCCCCGACGCGCGGGTCGGGCTCCGGCGGGGCGGCCTCCGAGGCATCCTCCGCGGTCGCGCCGCGCACGAAGTAGGTCGAGCGCGAGTGCCAGACGGCGTCCTCGTCGGGCAGGCCCACGGTCGAGACCAGGTCGACCTGCGCGCCCTTCGGGTGCGCGACGAGCCGCTCGGCGTGCACCCGCACCACCAGGGGCTCGCCGACGGTCAGCGGCCGGTGCTGGGTGATGACGTTGCGCAGGTGCACCATGCCCGGGGCGGGCAACGGGAACTCGCGGTCGGTCATCAGCCGCATCTGCAGCGGGAACGCCAGCATGTGCGGGTAGGTGATCGGCAGCTCGCCGCCCACCCGGAACCCGCAGACGTGCGCGTAGTTCGCCACGGCCTCGGCGTCGATCGCGACGTTGACCAGCTCCAGCGTCCGGTCGGGCAGGGTGTCCCCGCCCGACCGCGCCGTCAGCAGCGCCCGGCCGTACAGCGCACCGAGGGCGGGCGCGCTGTCGAGGGTCTCGGTGGGCATGCTCAGGCCCCCAGGTAGTTCTGGCCGTCGACGCGCAGCACCTGGCCGTTGATCGCGTACGAGGCGCCCTGGGCGAACCAGGCGATCGTCTCGGCGACGTCGACCGGGAGCCCGCCCTGGGTGAGCGAGGAGAGCCGGCGGCCGGCCTCGCGGGTCCCGACGGGCATCGCCGCGGTCATGGCGGTCTCGATGAACCCGGGCGCGACGGCGTTGATGGTCGCGTCCTTGTCCGCGAGCAGCGGGGCCGTGGCCTCGACCAGACCGATGACGCCGGCCTTCGACGCGCCGTACGACGTCTGGCCGCGGTTGCCCGCGATGCCGGCCATCGACGACACCGTGACGATGCGCCCGCCGCGGTGGAAGCCGTCGTCGTCGCCCGAGGCGAGCAGCACGTCGTTGATCGCGAGCTGCGCGTTCAGGTTCACGTCGATGACCGAGTTCCAGCGGTCGGTGTCCTGGTTCGCGAGCAGCTTGTCGCGGGTGATGCCCGCGTTGTGCACGACGATGTCGACCCCGCCGTGACGGCGGCAGTGCTCCAGGATGGCCTCGCCCGCGCCGGCACCGGTGATGTCGAGCTGCAGCGCCGTGCCGCCGACGTCGTTCGCGGTGTGCGCGAGGGCGTCGCCCGCGGCCGGGATGTCGACGGCCACCACGGTGGCGCCGTCGCGGGCCAGGGTCTGCGCCACCGTGCGGCCGATACCGCGCGCCGCGCCGGTGACGACGGCGACCTTGCCGGTGATCGGGTGGTCCCAGTCCGTGCCGGCCGACGAGCCGGCGTAGCCGGGCACCGTGCCGACGTCGAGGCGCTGACCGTCGACGAACGCCGAGCGGGAGGAGAGGAAGAAGCGCAGCGTCGACTCGATGTCGTTCTCCGCGCCGTCGGCGACGTGCACCAGGTTCACGGTCGCGCCGTAGCGCGCCTCCTTGGCCGCCGAGCGGACCAGGCCCTCGAGCGAGCGGCGGGCGGCGCGGACGGCGGGCCGCTCGGCCTGGGCCGGGACGTCGCCGATGACGAGGATGCGCCCCGACGGGCCCACCCGGCGCATCACCGGGGTGAGGAACTGCTGGATCGCCGCGAGGTCGCGCGGGCTCGACAGCCCGGTCGCGTCGACGATCGCCGCGGCGACCTTCGAGCTCGACGAGCCGCCGCCGATCGGGGCGGCCGGGTCCTCGTGGACCTCGACGCCCGCGTCGGCCAGCACGGCCCGGACGATCTTGGCGACGCGCCCGTCGGCGGTCGCGGTGCCCAGGAGCGCGGCGCCGGAGAGCAGCGGCTGGCCGGGCTCCCAGCGACGCAGCTTCGGCACCGGGGGCAGGCCGACGTTGCCGGCGACGGCCCGGCCGAAGCCCGAGTTGACGAAGTCGGAGTACCAGTCGTGCGACATGTCCGTATCCCTTTCTCAGGCCTCGAGGATGGCGACGACGCCCTGGCCACCGGCGGCGCAGATGGAGATGAGCCCGCGGCCCCCGCCGTTCTCGTGGAGGATCTTGGCGAGCGTCGGCACGATGCGGGCGCCGGTCGCGGCGAACGGGTGCCCCGCGGCCAGCGACGAGCCGTGGACGTTGAGCTTCTCGCGGTCGATCGAGCCGAGCGGCGCGTCGAGGCCCAGGCGCTCCTTGCAGAACTGCGGGCTCTCCCAGGCGGCGAGCGTGGCGAGCACGGTGGAGGCGAACGCCTCGTGGATCTCGTAGAAGTCGAAGTCCTGCAGCGTGAGCCCGTTGCGCTCGAGCATCCGGGGGACGGCGTAGGCGGGCGCCATGAGCAGGCCCTCGTCGCCGTGCACGTAGTCCACGGCGGCGGTCTCGGCGTCGACGATGTGCGCGAGGACGGGCAGGCCGCGCTCGGCGGCCCACTCGTCGGAGGCGAGTAGCACGGTGGCGGCGCCGTCGGTCAGCGGCGTCGAGTTGCCCGCCGTCATCGTCGCCTCGGTCTTGTCGCCGCCGGCCGGGAAGAACACCGGCTTGAGCTTGCCGAGCTTCTCCGCGGTGGAGTCGGCGCGGAGGTTGTTGTCCTTCGTGAGGCCGAGGAACGGCGTCATGAGGTCGTCGAAGAACCCGGCGTCGTAGGCCTTGGCGAGGTTCTGGTGCGACCGGGCGGTGAGCTCGTCCTGTGCGGTGCGCTCGATGCCCCAGTGGGCGGCGGTGATGGCGGCGTGCTCGCCCATCGCCATGCCGGTCCGCGGCTCGCGGTTGGCCGGGATCTCGGGGACGAGCTGGCCCGGGCGCAACCCGGCGAGGGCCTTGACGATGCCGGCCGTCGACTTCGCGCGGTTGGCCTCGAGGAGGACCTCGCGCAGATCGTCGTTCACCGCGATCGGGGCGTCGGAGGTGGTGTCGACACCGCCGGCGATGCCGACCTCGAGCTGTCCGAGGGCGATCTTGTTGGCGATGAGGATCGCGGCCTCGAGGCCGGTGCCGCACGCCTGCTGCACGTCGTAGGTCGGCGTGGCGGCGGACAGGCGGGAGCCGAGGACGGCCTCGCGGGTGAGGTTGAAGTCGCGGCTGTGCTTCAGCACCGCCCCGGCGACGACCTCGCCCATCCGCTCCTCGGTCAGCCCGAAGCGGGCGACGAGACCGTCGAGCGCCGCGGTGAGCATGTCCTGGTTGGAGGCGCGGGCGTAGGCGCCGTTCGAGCGGGCGAACGGGATGCGGTTGGCGCCGACGACCGCCGCGCGACGGGGGCTGGCCATGGGTTCCTCCAGGGAGGTCTGGTCTTGGTTACTCAAAAGTAGCAGGTACCGTGGGTGCCGTGAGTCGTCGTTCGCATCGTCATGAGGACGAGGGGTCGGGCCGTTCGGGACGGTCCCGGCGCAGCCCCTCGCCGGAAGGCGCTGTGACCGACGGCGCATCGGAGCAGGACACTGCCCCGCCGCCCCGTCGGGACAAACGTTCCAGCCGGTGGGACGAGCACCGACGCGCCCGGCGGCAGGAACTCACGCTCGCGACGATCGTCGCGATCCGGCAGTTCGGGCCCGACGTCGGGATGAGCCAGGTCGCGGCGCAGGCACGGACCTCGAAGACGGTGGTCTACCGCCACTTCGCCGACAAGTTCGACCTGTACCAGGCCGTGTGCGAGCGGGTCGGTGCCGTGATCGTGGCGCAGGTCGCCGAGGCGATGCGCACCGCCGGTCCGCCCCAGCACATCCTGCGGCAGGGGATCGACGCCTACTTCGCGCTGATCGAGGGCGACCCCGACATCTACCGCTACGTGATGCGCCCGCCGGGGTCCGACCGCACCGCCACGGCGGCCGAGGGTGACTTCGTGGGCGACCTGACGTCGTTCATCGGCGACCACGTCGGCGAGATCATCACCACCGAACTGCACCGCCAGGGTCGGGACCCGGCGCCCGCGGCCACGTGGGGCCACGCCGTCGTCGGGATGGCCCGCTCGGTGGGCGACCACTGGCTCACGTCCCGTCCGGAGGTCCCACGCGAGGTCATCACCGACGAGGTCGCCGACCTCGCGTGGGGCGGCCTGGCCCACACGGTGAACTCCTCGGCCGCGTCCGCCTGACGAGTGACGCAGGCCACACCAGGAAGCGGGTACTCCCGGTACGCGGTACAACCGTGGTTACCGACCAGTAACAAGCTCTGAGGAGGCCTTCCCGATGGCCGCTCCGCTCTCCGTCCCCCCGTCGACGTCCGACGTGTCGCCCGCCGTGGTCGACGCCGTGCGGCACTCGCTCGACGGTCGCTGGGCCTGGCTGCGCGACGAGATCCGCGGCCGTGAGGACTTCGCCGACCTGCACGTCGAACCCGGGACCGACGCCGAGACCCACCGGCAGCGCGTCTGGGAGATGCTCGGGCAGCTCGCCGCCGACGGCCACGCCGTGCACGGGTTCCCCACCGCGGTGGGTGGCCGCGGCGACATCGGCGGCTCGGTCGTGTCCTTCGAGATGCTCGCGTTCGCGGACCTGTCGCTGCAGGTCAAGAGCGGCGTGCAGTGGGGTCTGTTCGGCGGTGCCATCCAGGCCCTCGGCAGCCCCGAGCAGCAGGCGCGCTACCTGCCGTCGGTGATGGACCTGTCGCTGCCCGGCTGCTTCGGGATGACCGAGACCGGCCACGGGTCCGACGTGCAGTCGGTGCACACCACCGCCACGTACGACCCGGCCACCGAGGAGTTCGTGGTCGACACGCCGACCGAGTCGGCGAAGAAGGACTACATCGGCAACGCCGCGCGCGACGGCCGCATGGCGGCGGTGTTCGTCCAGCTCTGGTCCGCCCCCACCGGCGAGGCCCCGGTACGGCACGGCGTGCACGCCGTCCTCGTCCCGCTGCGCGACGAGGAGGGCAACGTCCTGCCCGGCGTCGAGATCACCGACGACGGCCACAAGGAGGGCCTCAACGGCGTGGACAACGGGCGCCTGGCCTTCCACGGCGTCCGGGTGCCCCGCGAGAACCTCCTCGACCGCTACGGCTCCGTCAACGCCGACGGCACCTACTCGAGCTCGATCGAGAGCGAGAACCGCCGCTTCTTCACGATGCTCGGCGCGCTGGTCCGCGGCCGCATCAGCGTCTCCGGCTCGGCCGTCGGCGCCGCGCAGCTCGCCCTGACCATCGCGATCCGCTACGCCGAGGCCCGCCGGCAGTTCGCGGCCCCGGGCGGCGACGGCGAGATCGTGATCCTCGACTACCTCGCCCACCAGCGGAAGCTGTTCCCGCTGCTGGCCCGCACCTACGCCCTGCGGTTCGCCCAGAACGAGCTCGTCGAGATGCTCCACGACATCCAGACCGAGCGGGAAGCCGGCGGCTCGGTCGACGAGAACCGTCAGCGCGAGCTCGAGTCGCGGGCCGCGGGCATCAAGGCGCTGTCCACCTGGAACGCCACCGAGGTCATCCAGGTCTGCCGCGAGGCGTGCGGGGGGCAGGGTTACCTCTCGGAGAACCGGCTCGGCACGCTGCGCGCGGACACCGACGTGTTCACCACGTTCGAGGGCGACAACACGGTCCTGCTGCAGCTCGTCGCCAAGGGCCTGATCTCGGGCTACGCCGACGACTTCGGCAACCTCGACACCCTCGGCACCATCCGCTTCGTCGCCGACCAGGTGCTCGACACCGTCGCCGAGCGCACCTCGCTGCACCAGCTCGCCGAGCGGCTGCGCGGCGCGGCGACCGGCGGGGACGACGAGGAGCTCCTCGACTCGTCGTGGCAGATCAAGCTGCTCGACGACCGCGAGCAGCACACCCTCGACGGGCTGGTCCGCCGGCTGCGGCCGGCGCGCGGCAAGGGCGTCACGCCGGACAAGGCGTTCGCCATCTTTAACCGCGCCCAGGACCACCTGCTGCACTCCGCCCGGTCGCACCTCGACGGGCTCGTCCTCGACGCGTTCAACCGGGCGTGCGAGGCCCAGACCGACCCGACGGCCCGGCAGCTGATGCGGTCGGTGTGCGACCTCTACGCGCTGAGCGTCGTCGAGCAGGACAAGGGCTGGTTCCTCGAGCACGGCCGGATCTCCGCCGGGCGGTCCAAGGCCGTGACCTCCGAGATCAACAAGCTGTGCCACACCCTGCGGCCCCACGCGCGGGCGCTCGTCGACGGGTTCGGCATCCCGGAGAGCTGGATCGACGCGCCCATCGCGACCGGCGCGGAGAACCGTCGGCAGGACGAGGCCATCGCGCACACGGCGTCGCTCGGGGCGTGAGCCCGCGGGGAGTCGCCGCACCACCCCGGACGATCCGGACCGGTGGGTGGTGGCTCCCTCGACGGCGCGGATGGCGGTGTGAATCCGGACGCGGCGGGTAGAAGGTGGGCAACCGGCTCCGACCCGAGAGGACACCCGACGTGACCGAGCCCTACCCGCAACAGGGCCAGTGGGACACCGGCACCGCCACCCCGCCGCCGAAGCCGCGCAACGGCATGGGCGCGGCAGCGCTGGTGTTCGGCATCCTGGGCCTGCTGACCTGCTGGTGGCTGCCGGTCATCGGCTTCCTGTTCGGGCTGCTCGCCGTCATCTTCGGCGTCATCGGCCGCGGGCGGGTCCGCAAGCAGCAGGCGACCAACGGCGGCGTCGCGCTCACCGGCCTGCTGCTCGGCCTCCTGTCCGTGATCGTCAACATCATCCTGATGGTCGTCGTCGGTGTCGGGCTCTTCGCCTTCTTCCAGTCGGGCGGCGGCAACACGCTCGGGCAGTTCCAGCAGTGCATCTCCCAGGCGCAGTCCCAGCCGAACCCGGCGGCGGTCCAGCAGGCCGCCCAGCAGTGCGCCGACCAGTTCAACCAGCAGCTGCCGAACCTCGGCGGCGGGCAGTAATCCCGGTTCACGACGACGGGCCCCGGCACCTGATGGTGCCGGGGCCCGCTGCGTCCGTGGGGTGTCCGAGCCGGGCGATGAGCCGCCTCGCGGCGCGTGGCACACCAGGGCTTCAGCCGAACGATCGTCCCTGGCGGCTCTTATTATTGAGACCCGGGGGCACATGGCGCCCGGCCCGGACACCCGATCCAACCACGCCCCGCGGCCCGATGTTCCCGCCCCGGACGGATAATCTCAGCCGGCGGGGACCACCGCGAGACCGTCGGCCACCGCCCGCAGCGGCTTCGCGGACGGGACGTTCACGACGGCGAGCGGTCCCCCGACCGGGCGACGGACCATCTGCGTCGACCCGCCGCCGTCGAGCGCGACGGCCTGCGGGATGCCGAGGTCGGTGACCAGCCGCCCGAGCTCGGCGAGCGTGGCGCCCACGCTGGCCTCCTGGCGGCCGTCCACGGCGATCAGCCACAACGTGCGGCCGTCGCCGGAGAGGCCGACCGCCGTGCGCGGCGCCCGCTCGGTGGTCTGCAGTCCCGGCCAGGGCGCGCCGTCGCGGACGAGGGCGAGCGCCCCCAGTGCGGTGCGCAGCGGCGGGGTGTCGGGTGCGACGGCGGTCCAGCGGCTGTCGACCGGGTCGCCGGGACGCAGGGCCCGCAGCGACGCCGCGGCCGCGTCCCGGGCGACCAGGGCGACCTCGTCGGCGGGCACCGCGGTGGTGCCGACCGCGCCGACGGCCACCGCCTTCCCCGCCCGGACCCGCACCTCGACCGCCTCCCCGGCGCAGGGTGCCTTCACGTCGGTGTCCGAGCCGCAGACGGTGCGCGCGCGGGTCGTGCCGCCCCAGGCCGGGGTGAAGGCCGCGATCCCGCCGACCGGGACGGCGTAGAGGTTGAGGCCGGCCAGGGGGAGTTCCCGGCCGCCGAACCGCACCGAGCCGGAGAACAGCACGCGCCCAATCCGCCCGACCCCCTGGGTGTCGATACCGATCACCGTGTCGGGGCTGGACCCCGGCGGGCCCGGCGGGGCCGGGCGTCGTCCGAGGGGCACCGCGGACTTGACCAGGGCCTCGTTCTCGTACTCGACCCCCACCGACGCCCCCGTGCCGCCCTCGTCGAAGAAGTTCCCGTTGACGCCGCCGATGGCGCCGGCCCGCGCCGCGAGGTCCGGCACCGTGCCGACCGCGCTCACGACGGCGGGTCGCAGCAGCCGCATCGCGACGCGTCGGTTCGCGAGGTCGACCCGGATCAGGTGGCCGCGCACGCGGCCCGCGGCGGCCGTCGTCGTGAACTCGCGGTACTCGGTGCCGACGACGTCGCCGCCGCGCGGGGCGAGGAGCGCGTCGAGGATCCGGCCGGGCGGGGGAGGGGCGGGCGACGGCGGGGGTGGGGCGGCGAGCGCGGCCGGCGCGAGCACGACCCCTGCCGCCAGTACCGCCAGACCGACCCGACCAGCCGTCATGACCCTCCCACCACCGTTCCGGAGCGGCAGCGTCGCCCGTGTGGGTCTGACGGAGGTGCGACGACGCGTGCGGGCCGGGAGAGTTCGCCGGGACGGGTGGCGTGGGCGGGCTCACCGGGTAAAGGGAACTCAAAGACTTCCCCTGGCGTTGGACGGGGAGTTCATCAGCTGGAGGAGGCTGGACGTGACCGTCCCGTTCTGGGTCTGGGCCGCGACGATCGGCGGCATCGTCGTCCTCGTGGGCGTCGACATCTGGCACGCGCGGTCGCCGCACGAGGTCGGCTTCCGCGAGGCCACCCTGTGGTCGGTCATCTACATCGCGGTGGCCCTCGCGTTCGGCGCCGGCCTCTGGGTCGTCATGGGCGCCCAGTCGGGCGTCGAGTACCTGTCCGGCTGGCTGGTCGAGAAGAGCCTGTCGGTCGACAACCTGTTCATCTTCGCGGTGATCCTCGCGCAGTTCGCGGTGCCGAAGCGCCACCAGCAGAAGGTGCTCCTCTGGGGCGTCGTCGGCGCGCTCGTGATGCGCGCGATCTTCATCCTCATCGGCGCCGCGGTGATCAACGCGGTCAGCTTCGCGTTCGTCGTCTTCGGGGCGTTCCTGCTCTACACCGCCTACGGCCTCGTCCGCTCGCACGGCGACGAGCCGAAGGACATGAGCGACAACGTCGCCGTGCGCCTGACCCGCAGGCTCGTGACCGTCCACGAGGAGGACACGAAGCCGGGCGACGAGCACGACGGCCGGCTCTGGCGCACGGTCGGCGGGCGGCTCGGGGTCACCCCGCTGTTCATCACCGTCGCGGTGATCCTCTCGGTGGATCTGGTCTTCGCGCTCGACTCGATCCCCGCGATCTTCGGCATCACCCAGAACGCGTACATCGTGTTCACGGCCAACGCGTTCGCGCTGCTCGGCCTGCGCGCCCTGTACTTCCTGCTGGTGGGGCTGCTCGAGCGCCTGGTGCACCTCTCGTACGGCCTGGCGTTCATCCTCGCCTTCATCGGCGTGAAGCTGGTCCTGCACTGGCTGCACGTCGACGTCGACGCGGCCATCCCGGAGGTGCCGACCTGGCTGTCTCTGACGGTGATCCTGGTGACCCTGACGGTCGTGACCATCACCAGCCTCCACGCGACGCGCGGGCTGCCGCCGAAGGCCGACGTCGACGCCACGTCGGCCGGCCCGGACGGCTCGACGGCCGCCACGAACGGGACCGATACGCACCACGACGCGACGACGGAGGAGCCGACCGACACCTCGCAGCGTCGCTGACCACTCGCCGGCACCCCACGAACGGGCCGTCCGTCACGATCGACCGTGACGGGCGGCCCGTTCGTCCGTCCGCCACCTCCCGGCAGCGCCGTCCGTGTCACCGTGGTCGGGTGACCCCACGTGCCGGACGAGACCGTGACGAGGCGGGACGAGCGCGCAACGCCCGCCCCCGCGACGCCGCCGGCCGGCCGCTCCCGCCGGGTGCGCCGGGCGTCGAGCGGGTGGACGAGGACGTCGTGCTGCCGCCCGACGAGGCGTTGCGCGAGGCCCAGCGCCTGCTCGACGGCGGGTTCCCCTTCCACGCCCACGAGGTGCTGGAGGGGGCGTGGAAGTCCGGGGCCGACGACGAGCGCGCGTTCTGGCAGGGCCTGGCCCAGCTCGCGGTGGGTCTCACGCACGCCCAGCGCGGCAACCGGCGGGGTGCGGTGTCGCTGCTGCGCCGCGGCGCGGAGAACCTCGGCGCCGGGGCGTCGGTGGCGGGCCGCCACAGTGTGGACGCCGAGGGCGTCGTCGCGTGGGCGCAGACCCGCGCGGACGCCGTCGAGGCGGGCGGGGAGCTCGCGACGGGGAGCCCGCCGCGCCTGGTGCGGTGACCCGTTTCGCGCGCGGTCGGTCGTGGGCAACCCGTCGTCGGGAAAGACGATCTTCGATGGAGGAGCCCGAATGGCGAACGAACTCTCCGGCAAGCGCGTCGCGATCCTCGCGGCGAGCGGCGTCGAGCAGGTCGAACTGGAGCAGCCCCGCAAGGCCGCCGACGACGCGGGCGCGACGACCACCCTGATCTCGGTCGACACCGGTGAGATCCAGGCCATGAACGGCGACATCAACCCCGCCGACACCTTCGCGGTCGACGCGGCCATCGCCGACGTGTCGGCCGACGACTTCGACGCGCTGATCCTGCCGGGCGGCACGTGCAACCCGGACACGCTGCGCCAGAACGCCGACGTCATTGCCTTCGTGCAGGCCTTCGCGGGCGCGGGCAAGCCGATCGCCGCGATCTGCCACGCGCCGTGGACCCTCGTGGAGGCCGACCTCGTGCGCGGCAAGCGCCTCACCTCGTTCCCGAGCGTGCGCACGGACATCCGCAACGCCGGCGGCACCGTCGTCGACGAGCAGGTCGTGGTGGACCAGGGCCTGATCACCAGCCGCAACCCCGACGACCTCGACGCGTTCTGCGCGACGCTGGTCAAGGAATTCGCCTGAGCGGACGTGGGGTCGCGGGCCGGGGCGCCACGCGCGGCATGATGCCCGCGTGACCGCTCCGGGCCTGTTCGACGAGATCCTCGCGCGGGGGGCCGTCCGCGCCGCGGTCGCCGACGACGCTTGGCTCGCCGCGCTGCTGGAGACGGAGGCCGCGCTCGCGGCCGCGTCCGCCGACGCCGGGCTGATCGATCCCCCGGTCGCCGAGACCGTCGGTCGCGCGTGCCGGCCGGGACGGGTGGACGCCGCGGCGGTCGCGACCCAGGCGGCGGCGTCCGGGAACCCGGTGGTCCCGCTGGTGGCCGCCCTGCGCGCGGCACTGCGGGCCGACGGCGAGGACGAGGCGGCGGCCGCGGTGCACCGCGGGGCCACGAGCCAGGACGTCATGGACACGGCCTCGATGCTGGTCGCCGCGCGGGCGGTCGCGGTCGTGACAGCGGACCTCACCGCGGCGGCCGACGCCGCGGCGGCGCTCGCCGAGCGGCACCGCGACACCCCGGCCGCCGGCCGGACCCTCCTGCAGCAGGCCGCGCCGGTCACCGTCGGTCTCCGGGCCGCGGGGTGGGCCGCCGGTCTCGACGGCGCGGTCGCCGCGCTCCGCACGTGGCGCCCCGCGGTGCAGCTCGGCGGGGCGGTCGGGACGCTCGCGGCGTTCGCCGGCGACGGGCGGGCGGTGCGGGCGGCGTTCGCCCGCCGCCTCGGGCTCGACGAGCCGGTGCTCGCGTGGCACACCGAACGCGGGCGGGTCGCCGAGCTCGCCGGTGTCCTGGGTCGGGCGGGCGCGGCGGTCGGGTCGGTGGCGACCGACCTCGTCCTGCTGGCCCAGACCGAGGTCGCCGAGGTCCGCGAGGACGTGCCGGGCCGCGGCGGCTCCTCGACGCTGCCGCACAAGCGCAACCCGGTGGGCGCGGTGTCCGCCCGGGCGGCCGCCGTGGGGGTGCCGGGGCTGGTGGCCGCGGTGCTCACGGCCGCGTCGGGACACGAGTACGAGCGCGCCGCCGGGCCCTGGCACGCGGAGTGGGCGCCGCTGCGCGAGCTGCTCCGGACGGCCGGGTCCGGCTCGGCCTGGCTCGCCGACGCCCTGACCCACCTCGTGGTGGACCCGGCCGCGGTCCGCGCCTCGCTCGACACCACCGGCGGACTCCTGCTCGCCGAGAACGTCACGACGGTGCTGCGGGGCCGGGTCGCGGACCCGAAGACGCTGGTCACGGATGCGGCCTCGACCTCCCTCGACACCGGCCGCCCCTTCGCCGAGGTGCTCGCCGAGGCCCTGGACGGCAGCGACGTCACCCCGGCGGAGATCGACGCCGCCCTCGACCCGGCGGCCCACGTGGGCGAGTCGACGGCCCTCGTCGACGCCTTCCTCGCGTCACGGACGGAGTACCGATGAGCAGTGACCTCGATCCCGCCGGCCTCGCCACCCGCCGTGAGGTGCTCGGCGACGAGCACGTCGACCGGGCCATCGCGAACACCGACGAGACCACGGCGGAGTTCCAGGCGTTCATCACCCGGTACGCCTGGGACGGCATCTGGAACCGGCCCGGCCTGGACCGGCGGCAGCGCAGCATCGTCACGCTCTCGGTCCTGGCCGCCCTCCACCACGACGGCGAGCTCGGGATGCACGTGCGCGCGGCCCTGCGCAACGGGCTGACGCGGGAGGAGATCCGCGAGGTGCTGCTGCAGGTCGGGGTCTACGCGGGCGTCCCCGCGGCCAACCGGGCGTTCGGGGTGGCCCAGAAGGTGCTGGCGGAGATCCCGGAGGACTGACCGGCGTCCGCGGGTGGTGCTCCCGGCGCGGGACCCCGGGGGTGCCCGATACCGTGGGCGCCTGGCGGTGGTGCGGTCGAGGGGACGAGGGTGCGGGGACGATGCGGTCGGGCGGCGGCAGCCGTCGCCCTGGTGGTGCTCGCGGCGGCCTGTTCCTCGGCGCCGCAACTCGCGACGCCGCCCATCCCCACCTTCCCCGGTCCCGGTGCCGCCGCGCCCACCAGCGCGCCGCCGTCGCGCTCGACGCTCGTGCCCACCGACTGCAACCAGATCCTGTCCAAGGACCAGTTGCCGAACCTGCTCGGTCTCCCGTTGGGCACCGTCGACGTCCGGGCGCTGCGCGACGTCCCCGCCCCCTCGGTGGGCCGCCTCGAGCGCGTCACCTGCACCTACACCTCCACCGGCGGGCCCGGGGCCGCGCCGCAGGGGTCGCAGGTCCTCAAGCTGCTCACCAGCGGCTACAACTCGCCCGAGGCGGCGCTGGCGCAGGTCGAGGTGAACAACCAGGTGCTGCAGAGCCAGGGCGTCACCGGGGTGGACACCCCCATCGGTGCGGCCCGCGGCACGTTCTTCTCCGACCCCGACGGCCCGATCCTCGTCGTCGCCTACCGGCAGGTGACGGTGAGCCTCACGCTCACCCGCGGCGGCAGCCTGTCCGCCGACCAGCAGCGGTCGCTGCTCGCCGACCTCGCGCAGCGGGTTCTCCCCGTCCTGGTCCCCGCCGGCTCCTGACCGCACCCCGACGAGGCGTCGTCCCGGCCGCACGCGGGTACAGTCTGTTTGCATAGGCTAACGACAGGGGGTTGCGGCGTGTCGACCGATCGCTACAAGTGGGTGGCGCTGTCCAACACCACCCTCGGCGTGCTGATCGTGACGATCAACATGTCGATCCTGCTCATCGCGCTGCCCGACATCTTCCGCGGCATCGACATCGACCCGCTGGCGCCCGCGAACATCAGCTACCTGCTGTGGCTGATCATGGGCTACCTCGTGGTGACCGCGGTCCTCGTCGTCAGCTTCGGGCGCATCGGCGACATGTACGGCCGCGCCCGGATGTACAACCTCGGCTTCGCGGTCTTCACGGTCTTCTCGATCCTGCTCGCCGTCACCTGGATGACCGGCGACGCCGGGGCCCTCTGGCTGATCGTGATGCGGGTGCTGCAGGGCATCGGCGGGGCGCTGCTGCTGGCCAACTCCACGGCGATCCTCACCGACGCCTTCCCCACCCACCAGCGCGGGCTCGCGCTCGGCATCAACTCGATCGCCGCCATCGCCGGCTCCTTCATGGGCCTGATCATCGGCGGTGTCCTCGCGCCGCTGTCCTGGCACCTCGTCTTCGTGGTCAGCGTCCCGATCGGCGTGGTCGGCACCGTCTGGGCCTACCTCAAGCTGCGCGACGTCGGGGAGCGGCACGCGGCGAAGATCGACTGGTGGGGCAACGTCACCTTCGCGGTCGGCCTCGTCGCGGTGCTGATGGGCATCACGTACGGCATCCAGCCCTACGGCGGGCACGTCATGGGCTGGACCTCCCCGACGGTGCTGACCTGCCTGATCGGCGGCGTGATCGTCCTCGCGGTCTTCGCGGTCATCGAGACCCGGGTCGCCGAGCCGATGTTCCACCTGTCGCTCTTCCGCATCCGGGCGTTCACCGCCGGGAACATCGCGAGCCTGCTCGCCGCCCTCGGCCGCGGCGGTCTGCAGTTCATCCTCATCATCTGGCTGCAGGGCATCTGGCTGCCCCAGCACGGCTACGACTACGAGTCGACCCCGCTCTGGGCCGGCATCTACATGGTCCCGCTGACCATCGGGTTCCTCGTCGCCGGACCGGTCTCGGGCATCCTGTCCGACCGCCACGGCGCCCGCGCCTACGCCACCGTCGGCATGCTGGGCGCGGCCCTGAGCTTCCTGCTGCTCAAGTTCCTGCCGGTCGACTTCTCCTACGTCGACTTCGCGATCATCCTCGCGGTGAACGGGCTGTCGATGGGCCTGTTCTCGTCGCCGAACCGGGCGGCGATCATGAACAGCGTCCCGCCCCGGCAGCGCGGCGCGGCCGCCGGCATGACCTCGACGTTCCAGAACGGCGCGACCGTGCTCTCCATCGGGATCTTCTTCTCGATGCTGATCCTCGGGCTCTCGAGGACGCTGCCGAGCGCCCTGCGCGACGGGCTCCTCGCGCACGGCGTGCCCGCCGACGCCGCCCAGCGGATCTCGGAGCTCCCACCGGTCTCCACGCTGTTCGCCGCGCTGCTCGGCTACAACCCGATGCAGACGCTGCTCGGCCCGCAGGTCCTCGCCCAGGTCGGCCCGCAGCAGGCCGGGTTCCTCACCGGGCGCTCGTTCTTCCCGCAGCTCATCTCGGGCCCGTTCGCCGACGGCCTGACCTTCGCCCTCGTCTTCGCCGCCCTGTGCTGCGTCGTCGCCGCCCTGGCCTCCTTGCTGCGCGGCGGGAAGTACGCCTACGTCGAGCCGGAGGAGCGCGCCGCGGACGGCGCCGACGAGCTCGACGGCGCCGCCGTCACCGAGAGCGTCCCCGTTCCCGACGACCGGTCGGTGCCGGTGAGCCCCGGGCGGGTGCTCCGGGGTCGGGTGACGGGCCCGGACGCCGCCCCGGCACCCGCCGTCGTGACCCTCGTCGACCACTCCGGGCGGCAGGCCGGCCGGGCCGTCGCGGACGGCCAGGGACGGTTCCGGATCGAGCCGCCGGCCTCGGGCGACTTCCTAGTGATCGCCACCCCGCAGGACGCGGCCCACCTCGCGGCCCCGCGGGCGACGCAGATCTCGGTGAACGGCGGTCCGGTGGACGTGGACCTGGTGCTCGACCGGCGCTGAGCGGCACGCCCACGGCGCTCCTCGGGGCCGTGGACGACCGCTCGGGATCGAGCGCCATCGCTTCGGTCGTGCACAACGCGATGACGCTCGTCACGGCGTGCCGCGCCCTAGAAGCGGCCCGTCCGGGGCATTGAGTCGGTATGACCGGTTTCGACCATCCGGAGCGACGGCCTGGGCTGCTCAGCGCGGTCACGATCGTGCTCACGGCCGCCGCGGGCGCGATCGACGTCGTCACGTTCTTCGCCTTCAACGAGGTCTTCGCCTCGACGATGACCGGCAACCTGGTCCTGCTGGGGCTCGGGGTCGGGCAGGGGGACTGGTACCAGGCCCTCGACAACGTCGTGGCGATCACGGGGTACTGCAGCGGCCTCGTCGTCGGGACCCTCGTGTGCGGGGTGGCGATGCGCCGACTGCCCTGGCGCAACGCCGTCGGGGTGGCGCTGACGGTGGAGTTCGCGCTGCTCGTCGCCGTCGGGGTGTTCTTCTACGCCGTCGACGACGAGGCGCTGGCCCAGCCCCGCGTCGTCGTCCTGGTCCTCGGGGCCGGCCTGGCGATGGGCATCCAGGCCGCGGCCATGCGCTACGTCGGCCCGGCCGGCACCCCGACCAGTTTCCTGTCGGGCACCGTCACGAACTGGGTGTCGAGCCTCGTCGAGCTCCACAGGCCGTTCCGCTGGAACTGGAACTCGCCGCTGCGCATTACGGTCATCGTGGTCGCGGCGGGCGGGAACGCCGTGGTCGCCCGGGAGATGCCGGACTTCGCGTTCGTCGTCCCCGTCGTGCTCGTGGCGGTGGCCATCGTGCTGATGGCGCTGGTGACCCGGGCCAACCACGGCGGGCTGGTCGCCGGCGAGCCGGAGTTCGCCCCCGACGCGCGGACCGAGGTGCCGGACGCGGCCGCCACCACGGAGGAGTGCCAGGACGCGGCCGCCACCATGGAGGAGCACCACGTGGTCGACAGGACGACCGCGGACGGCATCGGGCGGCTCACGGGCCGCGTCGTCGACGGGACGGGCGGGCCGAGCCCTGCCGCCGTCACCCTCGTCGACATGGCGGGCCAGCAGGTCGCCCGCGTGCACACCGAGCCCGACGGGACCTTCGACCTCCGCCCGCCCGAGGTGGGCGACTTCGTGCTGATCTGCACGCCCCACCGCACGGGCGGGGACACCGACCGACCCCGGGTCGTCGTCGTGACGGTGGCCGGTGAGTCGGTCGAGCACGACGTGGTGCTGGGCGCCCCGGCGTAGGGGGCTGCTCGCGCCTTGTCGCGGTCGGCCGCCGGGTTCTCCTGGACTTGTCGCAGTGACTCACAACGATAAGGCCGGCCGGGTCGGACGCGGGCCGCGACAGGAGGGCGTGGGCTCACGCCCCGATCGCGCCGCGGACGGTGCGGAGGTACTGCGCGCGCCGTCGGAAGACGTCGAACCAGGAGAACCGGTAGATCGTGAGGTCGCGCAGGACGATCTGGTTCTCACGGTCGCGGTCCTCGAACACGGCCATCTCCATCCCGTGCTCCGAACGGCCGTCGAACTCGAAGCCCTTGCGCAGGCGGCGATAGGCGAGGTCGACGTAGGCGTTCCTGCCGTCGGCGCGGGTGATCGGCATCTGCACCTCCGGCTCCTCCAGTCCGTCCTCGACGAGGGCGAGCCGTCCGGCGGTCTCGAGCGGCGAGCCGGACAGCGGTCGGGCCGCCGCGACCAGACGGCGGGCCCGCAGGACACCCGGCGTCCCACGACACCGCCGGATCGCGTCGTCCAACTCCTCCCGCGTGACGCGGGTGCGCAGGAGGGCGCGTTCCACCGCCCACACGGCCCGGTACTCCTCCTCCGTCCGGGCGAGGTCGACGAGCGTGCGGGCCACGGTCGTGACCCGGAGACCGTCCAGGTCGAGGACGTCCTCCGGGGCGACGACGGAGGTGTGGAACCGCAGGTCGGTGCGATGCGGGCGGCGCTCGCAGCGCGGGATCGTGACCTCGTCCGGCCCGCCCGCGGGTACCTCGAGGCCGAGGACGCGCGCTGCCGTCCGGTGGCTCGCGACGGCCGCGCAGCCGCCGACCGTCGCGCACGCGGCCCAGGCGCGTTCGCGGTCGTCGGGTGGTTCGCCCTCCTTGTAGATCCCGCGGTGCACGCGGACGACCTGCTTCTGGCGCAGGGCCTTGTCGACGAGGGTGGGGTCCTCGAGGCGGATCAACGCGCTGCGACGCAGGAGGCCGCCGTCGCCGGGCTGGGGTTCGAACCAGGACATGGCGCCGAGAATGGCCGCGAGCTCCGTCGTTCGGCCATGTTCCGGCGTCACGCTGTGGACAACCAGCTGACTCTCGGATGGTTGTGGACAGCCGGCCGTCCGAACGGCGCAGTGGGAGTCGAACGACCCTGTCGGGAGAAATCGGCCCGGGCGACTCGGCCTGTCGTTGTGAATCAGAACGACAAGGCGGTGACGGCCGGGTGGGAGGCCGCGACAAGCTGCACGGGCGGGTGGGAGGCCGCGACAAGCTGCACGGACGAGTGGGGCGTGACGCGGTGCGCGGGGCGTGACGCGGGGGAGGCCGCGACAAGCTGCACGGGCGACGCGGGGCGCTCGGCGTGACGTGGGGGAGACCGCGACACGCAGCGCGGGGCGCGGCGAGGACACGGAACGGTCGGGGACTTCGGGTGAGCGGAGCCCGGACGGTTCGGCACGACGTCGGCGCGCGGCCCGGCGGCCCTCACGTCACCGTGTCGCGGCCGATTCGCCCAGGCGCCCCGCCCTGTCGTTGTGAATCAGAACGACAGGGTGGGGCGCGATGTCCAGGAGCCCGCGACAAGGAACAGGGAGCCCACGGGCCAGCCGCACCCGGACCTGCGCGGTGTCACCCCCGCGGGGACGGTGCCGGACCTACCCGGTGACCCGGACCGCCTCGATGTCGATCTCGATCCGGAGCGTGCGGCCGATCGCGAAGATGCCGGCGATGACCGACTGGTTCCACGAGATGTCGAAGTCGTCGCGGGAGAGCTGGGTGGTCGCGGAGAACCCGGCGCGCTCGCCGCCCCAGAGGTCGGGGCCGGCACCGTGGTAGATCACGTCCATCGCGACGCGGCTCTTGACGCCCTTGAGCTCCAGGTCGCCGAGCATCGTCCAGTGGTCGGCCGTGTGCTTCACGATCTGCGTCGAGGCGAAGCGGATCTCGCCGAAGCGCAGCACGTCGAGGAAGTCGGGCGCGCGCAGGTGCTCGTCGCGCCGCTCGTCGTCGGTGTCGACGCTGCCCGACTCGATCGCCGCGGTGACCTGCGTGCTCTCGAGGGTCGGCCCCATGTCGATCGCGCCGGTGAAGCGGCGGAGCCGACCGTGGACCTTCGTGATGCCGAGGTGGAACGCCGAGGCCGCGATCCGGGAGTGCACGGGGTCGATCTCCCAGCGCCCGGGGGCGGGGAGCTCCAGGGCGCCGGTGCGGGTGAGCACCACGCGGCCGAGGTCGCCCGACGCCGGGCCGGCCACGGGTCGGGCCGACGGCGTGTGGCCCACGGCGGAGGTGATGACGGTGCACGGCCCGGCGGGGAGGCCGTCGAGGACGAAGCGGCCGTCGTCGTCGACCGTGGCGCCGCCGATCTGCTGACCGGCGGCGTCGATCACGGTGACGACGGCGAACGGCACCGGCCAGCCGTCGCTGGTGACGGCGACACCCGCCACCCGCTGGGTCCCCGACGTCGTGGCGGTCACCGCCGTCCGCCGTCGGCGTCGCCGCGGTCGGAGTAGAAGTCGCCGGTCGCGTGGCGCCCGTTGTGCCCGTTGGCGTACGCCCCCGCCGGGACGGCGTCGGCGCCGAAGTCCTCGCCCGAGAACGAGCGGGTGGCGTCGGAGGGCGCCTCGTCGGCGGGGCCGAGCGCCGGCGGGGTGAGCGTGAGCGTCACCTCGGAGGGCTGCCCGGCGCCGACCTCGATCTCGCTGGCCACGGGCGCGTACCCGCTGGCCGTGATCGTGTAGGTCCCGGGCGTCACCTCGGGGAAGTCGAAGGTGCCGTCCGCGCCGGTGACGGCCGCGCCCACGACGTTGCCGTCGGCGCCGACCAGGGTGGCCAGCGCCTCGGCGACGGGCCGGCCGCCGGAGGCCGAGCGCACCACGCCGGAGAGGCGCAGCTGGCTGACCAGCGAGATGTCGCGCGTGACGCGGCCCTCGCCCGGGATCTGGACGGTCTCGGCCACCGGCGTGGTCTCGGGGGCGGCGGCCGTGAGCGTGTACGTGCCCTCGTCGAGGTCGGCGAACCGGTAGCCGCCGTCGGCGTTCGACCGGGCGACCGCGACGACGGTGCCGCGCACGTCGGTCAGCGTCAGCACGACCCCGGCGCTCCCGACGAGGCCGCCGTCGCGCGACGCGCCGACCGTCCCCTCGAGGGAGGCACCACCGCCGGAGAGCGACACGTCGTGGCGCAGCGCCCGGTCGGACACCGCCACCAGCGAGGCCTTCGGCTGGTGGGTGGACGACGAGCAGATGACGAGGTAGGTGCCGCCGGTCGACGGCGTGAGGCGGTAGTCGCCGGACTCGTCGGCGACCGTCCGGTCGAGCTGGTCGCCCGCCAGGTCGCACAGCGTCAGCGCCGCCCCCGGGAGCGGGCCGCCGTCACCCCGTGTGATCCGTCCGAAGATCATGATCGGCTGCTGTCCGTCCACCGTCGTACTCCTCAAACCGCTCGCGTCCCGGCGCCCCGGGGTCACGCGGGAGACTGACCCGCCCACCACTGTCGCGAAACCGGGACCGGTCGGCCATCCGGATCCCCGCGGACCACCCGAGATTTCACTTTCATCGTACAAGCATCTTCCGTGGGACGCCCACGCGATCACCGATGGTGTGCACCACCGATCCTGTGGCGCGGGCCCCGGACCGGGAGCACGCTGACGCCATGGCTGCGCCCACCGACGACCGCACCTCCATCGCGCCCGCCACCGCCGGCGAGGACGGCGGTCACGGCGACCCCTTCGCCGACCTGCCCCGCCCGCACCTCGAGCTCGATCCCGACGCGGCCCACGTCGCCGACTTCTACGCCTACGGCGAGCTGCTCGACGACGGCGAGCGCGACATCCTGCGCCGGCTGCGCGGCTACCTCGCCACCGACGTGGCCCCGGTGGTGAACGAGGCGTGGGAGGCGGCGGAGTTCCCCGAGCAGTTCCGGCGGGGCTTCGCCGAACTCGACCTGGCGGGGCTGCCCTACGGCCTCTCGACGTACTCGGACCGGCCGGCGCGGCGCGTGCTCATGGGCTTCGTGCACGCCGAGATCGCCCGCATCGACGCCTCGACCAACAGCTTCTTCGGGGTGCAGAGCGGCCTCGCGATGGGCTCGATCGACGCGTGCGGCACCCCGGAGCAGCGCGAGCGCTGGCTACCGCCCATGGCACGTCTGGACCTCGTCGGGGCCTTCGGCCTCACCGAGCCGCACGGCGGGTCCGACGTGGCGGGCGGGATGGAGACCACCGCGCGCCGCGAGGGCGACGAGTGGGTCATCGACGGGCACAAGCGCTGGATCGGGAACGGGACGTTCGCCGACGTGCTCGTGATCTGGGCCCGCGACGGCGAGGCGGTCCGCGGCTTCGTCGTCGACCGGGAGACCGCCGGTGTGAGCACCACGAAGATCGAGGGCAAGACGGCGCTGCGCATCACCCAGAACGCCGACATCACCCTCGAGGGCGTCCGCGTGGGCGAGGACCGCCGGCTCTCCGGCGGCCAGGGCACGTTCGCCGACACCGGCGGGGTGCTGCGCCGGACCCGGGGCAACGCGTCGTGGGCGTGCGTGGGGGTGCAGATGGCGGCCTACGAGCTCGCCCTGAGCTACGCCCAGCAGCGCGTGCAGTTCGGGCGTCCGATCGCCGGGTTCCAGATGATCCAGGACGCCCTCGTGCAGATGCTCGGCAACACGACGGCGTCGCTCGGGATGGCCGCCCGCAACGCGCAGCTCATCGACGGCGGGGGCGGCTCGGACGCCCACTCGGCGCTCGCGAAGCAGTTCTGCGCCGACCGGATGCGCGAGACGGTCGCGCTCGGCCGCCAGATCGTCGGCGGCAACGGGACGATCCTGGAGAACGGGATCGCCCGGTACTTCAACGACGCCGAGGCGCTCTACTCCTACGAGGGCACGCGCGAGATGAACACCCTCATCGTCGGGAAGAGGATCACCGGGCACAGCGCCTTCGTCCGGTAGTCGTTCCCGACGGCGGGTGGCCGGGGGCGCGCCTGTTCGCGTGAGCACCGGTGTGGGGCGGCGGGGGACCGGGAACGGAGGCGACGTGGCAGCGCACGTCGTGATCGTCGGAGGTGGGTTCGCCGGGGCGGGGGTCGCGCGGCGGCTCGAGCGGCTCGCCCCGGACGCCCGGATCACCCTCGTCAGCCCGGACGACCACGTCCTCTACCTGCCGCTGCTCCCGCAGGTCGCGGCCGGCGTCATCCCGCCGCGGGCCGCGACGATCGCCCTCGCCCGGCGGCTGCGCCGCACCCGGACGCTGCCGGGCCGCGCGGTCGGCGTCGATCCCGCGGCGCGGCGGGTGCTGGTGAGGACCATCACCGGGACCCGCGAGGACCTCTCCTACGACCACCTCGTGCTGGCACCGGGCAGCGTCACGAAGGTCATGGACATCCCCGGCCTGCGCGAGTACGGCCGCGGGGTCAAGACGCTCGCGGAGGCCGCGTTCCTGCGCGACCACGTCCTCGAACAGCTCGAGCTCGCGGCCGCGACGACCGACGCCGCGGAGCGGGAGCGGCGGTGCCGGTTCGTCGTCGTGGGCGGTGGCTACGCGGGGGTCGAGACGGCGGCGAGCCTGCAGCTCATGACGCGGGCCCTGGCCCGTCGGACCCGCGGGCTCGACCCCGACCTCGTGCGCTGGCACGTCGTCCAGCACGCCCCCGAACTCATGCCCGGCCTCGGACAGCGGCTGAGCGAGGACACCCACCGGGTGCTCACCGACCGGGGCGTCGTGGTCGACCTCGGCACCAGCCTCACCGGGGCGGACGACGGCTCGGTCACGCTCTCGGACGGCCGACGCCTCGAGACCGCCACGCTCATCTGGACGGCCGGGGTGGCGCCGAACCCGCTCATGTCCCGCCTCGACCTGCCGTCCACCCACGGGGCGCTCGACGTCGGGGCCGACCTCGCCGCCGCCGACCACCCGGAGATCACCGCCCTGGGCGACGCCGCGTCGGTGCCGGACCTGACGAACCCGGGCCACACGTGCCCGCCGACCGCCCAGCACGCCACGCGCCAGGCCCCGGTCGCCGCGGCCAACGTCGCCGCGGCCCTCGCCGGCCGTCCGACGTCGGACTACCGGCACCGCGACCTCGGCCTGGTCGTCGACCTCGGCGGGACCGACGCGGTGGCCAAGCCCTTCGGGATCGACCTCGCGGGGCTCCCGGCGCAGGTCGTGACGCGCGGGTACCACCTGTGGGCGCTGCGGGCCCCGGACGCGGTCGCGCGGGTGGCCACCAACTGGGCGCTCCACGGCGTCGGCGGGAACAACGCCGTGCGGCTCGGCTTCTTCACCGACACCTCGGGACGGCTCGCCGAGTTCGAGCACACCGACGACTACCTCACCCCCGCGGAGGTCCGGGCGGGCTGAGCGGCTCGAGCTGCGCCGCCGTCGTCGTGGACTGCGGCTCGACCAGCCGCGCGACCAGGGTGCCGAGCACGGCCGCGAGGGTGACCGGGACGAGCAGACCGGTTCCGGCGTGCGTCAGTTCGAGCACGAGCACGACGGTGGCCAGCGGGGCCTGCAGCGCGGCCGCGAGGAAGGCCGCGGCGCCGACCAGGGCGTAGGCCCCGAGCGGGCTGCCGGGCCAGAGCAGGACCCAGCCGCGGGCGAGCACGGCCCCGAGCAGGGCGCCCGTGGCCAGGGTCGGGGTGAACAGCCCGCCGCTCGCCCCCGCGCGCAGCGACGCGATCGTGAGCAGCGGCTTGAGCAGCACGAGCGCGACCAGGACCGGCAGCGCGCCGCCGCCGTCGAGCACGATCTGCGTCGGCCCCTTGCCGTTGCCGAGCAGCTCGGGGAACACGATCGCGAGGGCGCCGAGGACGGTGAACACCCCGGTCGTCGCCACCGGCAGCCGCCAGCCGGTCGGTGCCGGGCGTCGCGCCCACCGCACGAGGCGGACGAAGCCGACGGCCGCGAGCCCGCACACCGGGGCGGCGAGGACCGCGAAGACCACCGCCGAGCCCGTCGTCGGGACCGGGGCGACGGCGTAGACCGCCGCGTCGCCGACGAGGAACCAGGCGACGACCGCGCCGAGGGTCGCGGTCACGACGGCGGGGATCGCGACCGGCAGCGCGAGGGAGCCGAGGAGCACCTCGAGGGTGAAGAGGGCGCCGCCGAACGGGACGTCGTACACCGCGGCGAGTCCGGCCCCCGCCCCGCACGCGACGAGGACGCGGCGCTCGTGGTCGGCCAGCCCGGTCAGCTCGCCGAGGCGGGAGCCGAGGGCCGCCGCGATCTCCCGCGGCGCGCCCTCGCGGCCGAGGGAGGCGCCGAGCGCCACGATCACGATCTGCAGCACGCCGTCGAGGACGGTCCGGCCCAGTCCCATCCGGGCGCCGGGCGTCCACACCGTCGCGGACACCCCGCGCATCGCGCCGAGCCGCCGCGAGACCGGGCCGCGCAGCCACCACCACCCCAGCCCGGCGACGAGGCCCGCGAGGACGGGGACGAGCAGGCGCCGCCACCAGGGCGCCCCGTCCACGCCCTCCTGGAACGACCGTTCGCTGTAGCCGTAGGCCACGTCCTGCGCCAGGTGCAGCAGCAGCGTCAGCAGGCCGCCGGCGATCCCGGCGCCCACGCCCACGAGCAGCACGACCACCCAGAACCGCCACGCGAGGGTCGGCCGGGCGGCGTTCGGCTGCACGCTCACACCAGCAGCACGAGGCCGGAGACGACGGCGAGCAGCACCACCGCGCCGCCGAGCAGCGGCACCGCCCGCGCCGCGGCGAGCGGGGACGGCAGCGGCGCGTGCCGCAGCACCCGGGTGCGGTGCCGGCCGTAGAGCGCCGTCGCCACCGCGATCAGCAGCGCGAGCCCCGCCGGCACGAGCGCGAGCGAGACCTCGAGGTGACCGAACTCCCGGGCGGCGAGCAGGACGGCGTTGCCCGCGACGCCGAGCGAGGTCCGGCTCCAGGCGAGCCCGGTCCGCTCGGCCTGCAGCCCGGCGTCGCTGGGACTGTTCACGCCTCGCCGCGCAGCACGATCAGCACGAGCCCGAAGAGCGCGAGGACCACCAGCCCCGTGGCCATGACCCAGGGGATCCGCTGGCGGGGGAGCGGGCGGTCGTGCCGGATCGCGTCCTCCACCGAGCGCCAGCGCAGCACCCCGGACGCGGCCGCCACCACCGCGAGGACCGCGAGCAGCCCGCCGGTCACGCCCCGCGCATGCGGGATCGGGAACGACGGCACCAGCTGGACCACGGCGACGCCGGCGGCGAGCAGCGACAGCGAGGTCCGTAGCCAGGCGAGGAAGGTGCGTTCGTTCGCGAGGGTGAACCGGTAGTCGGGTTCCCGCTCGGTGTCCTGGTCGGCGTCGGGCACCCGCGCATCGTCCCGCCCGCACCCGCCGGGACGCAGCACCGGGCCGTACCGTCGACCACGTGCTCCTGCGACCGCCTCCTCCCGCCGTGGCGGCGCACCCTGTCCTCGCGGTGGTGCTCGCGCTCTGCTCGGCCTTCCTCTACGCCCTCGCGGCCGCCCTGCAGCGCCTCGCCGCGGGCCGGACCGGGGACCGGCGGCACGACGGGCGCTCCTTCTTCGGCGCGCTGGTGCGGCAGCCGGTGTGGTGGGGCGGCGTCGGCTCCATGGCGGCCGGGGCCACGATCCACGTGGTGGCCCTGGGCCTGGGGTCGGTGACGCTGGTCCAGCCGATCGGCGTGCTCGCGCTGGTGCTGGCGCTCCCGCTCGACGCCCGCTTCGAACGCCGGGTGGTGACGCGCGCCGAGTGGGCGGCGGCGGCCGTGCTCGTGGCCGGACTCGGCGGCCTGCTCGCGCTCGCGCCGCACCATCCGGGCGGTGTGCCCGCACCCCCTGCGGGCCTCGTCGGCACCGTGGTGGTCGCGGCGGTGGTCCTCGCGGCGCTCGTCGCCACCAGCGCACGGCTCCGGGCGGGCAGCCGGGCCGTCTGCCGGGCCGCGGGCGCCGGCCTCTGCGCCGGGACGACGTCGGGTCTGGTCCGGCCGGTGCTGCACGGCCTGCACCGCGGCCCCCTCGACCCCGGGCTCGTGACGGCGGGGGTCGCGGTCCTGGTGCTGCCGATCCTCGGCCTGCTGCTGCTCCAGACCGCCTACCGCGACGGCGGGCTCGACGCGGGCCTCGCGACGCAGACCACGATCGACCCGGTGGTGGCCGGGACGATCGGGATCGCGGTGCTCGGCGAACGCTTCACCGGCGGCCCGGGCGGGGCCGCCCTCGCGGCCGGCTGCGCGGTGGTCACGGTGGCGGGCCTGATCTGGCTGATCCGGTCCGGGCCCGGGAGCACCGGCGGGACCGGCGGCGCGGTCACGCCCCGTGCAGCCGCAGCCGGGCCCACGAGTTGTTGACGTAGCCCTTCGGGTTCCACACGTGCTCGGGCCGTTCGGGCTGCAGCGCCGCCGACGAGTCCCAGGCGCGGGCGAGCACCTCGGTCTCCCCGCGGGGCAGCTCGACCGTGGCCGACCAGTGCCGCCACGCCCAGGTGCTCGCCTGCTCGCCCAGGTCGGCCTGCGACCAGGTGGCGCCGCCGTCGGCGGAGACGTCGACCCGCACCACCGTGCGGTCGCCGCCCGCGAACGCGTAGCCCGCGACGGTGACCGGCCCGGCCGGGTGGGACGACCCGTCGTCGGGAAGGAGGAAGTCGGCGTTGACGGCGACCAGGCCGAGTTCGACGCCCTCGCCGGGGGTGCCGGTCACGGGGGCGTCCGGGGGCAGGAGCCGGTAGGTCGAGGCCTGGAAGAAGTTCGCCGACGGCCGGTCGCGGACCTCGATGCGGTCCACCCACTTCACGCTGCGGGCGCCGATGTAGCCGGGGACGACGACGCGCAGCGGGGCGCCGTGCACCGGCGTCAGCGGCTCGCCGTTCATCGCCCAGGCGAGCAACACCTCGGGCATCCGGGCCTTGCGCAGCGGGACCGACCCGCCGAACTCCTGGGGCGGGTCCGCCGCGTCGCTGACGTCCGTCCCGACGAACTCGACGTCCGACGCCCCCTCGACGACGCCCACCGCGGCGAGCACGTCGGCGAGCCGGACCCCGGTCCAGACCGCGGTCGCCGTGGCCGTCGGACCCCAGGGCGCCTCCCCGGGGATGTCCCGGACGGCGACGAGACCCGCGCGCCGGTTGCCCGCGCACTGCAGCGTCGCGGTCTCGGAGCACACCTCGAACCGCGCGGCGAGCTCGGCCGGCGAGAGCGTCAGCGGCGTCGTCACCAGTCCGCCCACCCGCAGTCGCCAGTCCGACCCGTCGGCCTCGGGCACCGGCCCGTGGTTGCGGCAGTAGAACGCGTCCACCGGGGTGAGCGTCGTCCCCGCGAGGGCGCCCCGCGGTGGCTCGGCGTTGTAGGGGAGCTCGGAGTGGACGGTCATGTCGGTTCGTTTGCCGTACACGCGCGCCTTTCGTGACACAGGGTGTCTGATGGATCACAGAGTTGGTCCGATGGCGTGGACTCGACGGGGGCGGGGGAACTCTCTGCCCCCGCAGCGGGCGTCAGGCGCCCCCACACGGGCGCGTTTGCCCTGGTCACGCCGCCTGCAAACGCCGCGTGGGTGCGGGCGGGGTCGACCGATCGGCCGCGTGTGCCCGTCGTAGGGTCTGACGCCATGACCCAGACGCCGATTTACGACGAAGTCAGGCGTTCGCTCGGACGGGCCGGTCGCGCCGCGGAGCGGCGGTCCTTCCGCGGGGAGGACGGAGCCGACGGGCCCGAGCGCGTGTCCCGGCCGGTCATGCTGCGCGGCTCCGGGGGCCGTCATCGACGCTCGGGGGACTGAGCGCGGCCCCGGACCGCACCACCCGCCGCCGCCCGCCGACGAGTCGGCGACGGTCCTGCTGACCGAGACGCCCCGTCGCCCGGAGCCGGCGGCGCCCGCCGGCCGGATCTCGGGCGTCCGGGTGACCGGCCAGGCCCTGGCCGCCACCACGACCGCCGCCGCGGGCGGGCTGGTCGGCGGCGCCACGGGGACGATCGTGGGAGCCGCGGTGGCGTCCGTCGTCACGACCGTGGGCGAGGCCGTCTACCAGCGCTCGCTCGAGCGGACGCGGGACCACGTCCGCCGCCGCCTGGACGCCCGCCGTGCGCCTCCCGCCCCCGCTCCTCCCGCGCCCACCGCCGTGCTGCCCGACGGGCCGCCGCCGGACGAGTCCCCGACGCGGCACCTGCGGCCGGTCGGCGCGTCCGCCCGCCGGAGCCGGGCGAAGCTCGCCGCCCTCGTGGCCTCCGGACTGCTGGTCTTCCTCGTCGCGATGGTCGTCGTCACCGGCATCGAGCGGGTGAAGGGGTCCCCGCTCTCCGGGGGGTCCGGGACGAGCGTCGGCGAGGTGATCGGCGCCCGGCCCCCGGACGCGGCCACCACCACCGCCGACCCGGCCGACGCCACCGGCGAGGCGACCACGGGCACCGACGCGCCGACGACGACCACCACGACGAGTGCCCGGTCACGCCCCACCACGTCCCGGTCGCGGGAAACGGCGACGACCACGACGCTGGTGGCGCCCGCGAACTGACCCGAGCAGGAGGACCCCGCACCGTGCGCACCGACTTCGACCCCCACGAGCTCGGCCCGGGTGCGTTCTACCAGCTCCTCAACTCGGTGGTGGTGCCCCGGCCGATCGCGTGGGTCGCGACGACCTCGGCCGACGGGGTGGACAACCTCGCGCCGCACTCGTTCTTCACCGTCGCCTGCGTCGACCCGCCCGTCGTGCAGTTCACCTCGGTCGGGCGCAAGGACTCGCTGGCCAACGTCGAGGCCACCCGGGAGATGACGATCTCGCTGACCCCGGAGTGGCTCTTCGAGGAGGTCAACGCCACCGGCACGAACTTCCCCCACGACGCCGACGAGTTCGCCGAGGTCGGCCTCGAGCGCGAGCCCTCGACCCACGTCCGCCCGCCGCGCGTGGCGCGCTCACCGGTCGCGCTGGAGTGCGTCCTGCACTCCACGGTCTGCCTCGGGAACTCGACGGTGGTGTTCGGCCGCGTGGTGCACGCCGCGGTCTCCGACGACGTGCTCGTCGACGGCCGGCCGCAGATCGACCGGCTCAAGCCGCTCGCCCGGCTCGGCGGCAACCAGTGGTCGACGATCGGCGACGTGCTGGAGAAGCGGCGGATCGACGTGTCGGACTGGCCGGAGGGCTACGAGCCCTCGGGCGGCTGAATCACCGCGTCGAAGGCGGCCCGGTCGGCGGCGATCGTGCGCAGCCGGCCGTGGGGATCGGCGACGAGCCGCCGTGTGGTGTGGTCGAGCAGCCCCATCACGCCGGTGATCGTGGCGGCGGTGACGCCGTCGCGGGCGCGCACCAGCTCGGCGTCCATCCGGAAGGTCTTCCCGGCGCCGAAGGTCGTCTTCGTGACGACGTCGACCTCGTCGCCGACGACGAGCTCGGCGAGGAACCGCGCCGTGGTCTCGAGGATGACCGGGCCGATCCCGTCCGCCGAGAGCGCCGCGATCCCCACCGTGGCGGCGCGGAGGGTCTCCTCGCGGCCGTGCTCGCCGTACCGGTGGTACTCGGCGTGGTTGAGGTGCCGGCTCGCGTCGGTCTCGTAGCCGCGGACGGTGATGGACTCGTGGTGTCCGGGAGTGCTCACGAGGGCGTGATCGTGGCAGGCTCCGTCCCCGTGCGCATCGGGATGGGGATCAACTACGCCGGCGGGTTCGCCGAGACCGTCGCCGAGCTGGCCGAGCACGAGAAGGCCGGCCTCGACATCGTCTTCGTGCCCGAGGCCTACAGCTTCGACGCGGTCAGCCAGCTCGGGTACATCGCCGCGCGGACCGAGCGCCTGGAGATCGCCTCCGGGATCCTGCAGATCTACACGCGGACCCCGACGCTCACCGCGATGACGGCGGCCGGCCTCGACTACGTCTCCGGCGGCCGCTTCACCCTCGGTCTCGGCGCCTCCGGCCCCCAGGTCATCGAGGGCTTCCACGGCGTCCCCTACGACGCCCCGCTCGGGCGCACCCGCGAGATCATCGACATCTGCCGTCAGGTGTGGCGCCGCGAGCGGCTCGAGTACGCCGGGAAGCACTACACGATCCCGCTGCCCGAGGGGCAGGGCACGGGCCTGGGCAAGCCGCTCAAGCTGATCAACCACCCGGTGCGCGCCCGGATCCCGATCCTCGTCGCCGCGCTCGGCCCGAAGAACGTGGCGCTCGTGGCCGAGCTGGCCGAGGGCTGGCAGCCGATCTTCTTCGTGCCGGAGAAGGCCCACGAGGTCTGGGGCGAGTCGCTGGCGGCCGGGAAGGCGAAGCGCGACCCGTCGCTCGGCCCGCTCGAGGTCTTCCTGCAGACCTCGTTCTTCGTCACGGAGGACTCCCACGTCGCCGGGCAGATGCTCGACGGGATGCGCAACATGGTCGCGCTCTACGTGGGCGGCATGGGCGCGAAGGGCAAGAACTTCTACAACGATGTCGCCCGGCGCTACGGGTACGACGACGAGGCCGGGACGATCCAGGACCTCTACCTCTCCGGCAAGAAGGAGGAGGCGGCGCGGGAGGTCCCCGAGGAGCTGCTGCGGGCGATCTCGCTGATCGGGCCGCGCTCCTACGTCGCCGAGCGGATGGCGGCCTTCGCCGAGGCGGGTGTGACGACGCTGAACCTCACCCCGCTCGGCGCCACGACGGCCGAGCGGGTCGCGTTGGTCGGGCAGGCCAAGGAGATCGCGGCCGAGCTCTAAGGAACGTGCCGGGAGACGCAGCGGAGCGGAGCTCGACCCGTCGGGCTCGGACGAGCGAGGAGCAGCATGCGGAAGTTCGCCGACGTCGAGGAACTGCGCGCGGCCGTGGGGGAGGACCTCGGCACCAGCGAGTGGGTCCTCGTCGACCAGGAGCGGATCAACGTCTTCGCCGACGCCACCGACGACCACCAGTGGATCCACACCGACCCCGAGCGCGCCGCGCAGGGGCCGTTCGGGAAGACCGTCGCGCACGGGTTCCTCACGGTGGCCCTCATGCCGAAGTTCGGCTGGGACACCTTCGAGGTGAGCGGGGTGTCGATGACCGTCAACTACGGGCTGAACAAGGTCCGTTTCCCCTCGCCGGTCCCGGTCGGCAGCCGCGTCCGGGGGCACTGCCGGCTCGTCGACGTCACCGACGTCAAGGGCGGCGTGCAGGCCACCATCGGCGGCACCGTCGAGATCGAGGGCTGGCCGAAGCCGGCCTGCGTCGCCGAGGTGATCCTGCGGTATGTGCTGTAGCTCGTGAGCACTTTCCGTGGCCGTAGCCACGGAAAGTGCTCACGGGCGCTTCCGCCCCGCGGAAGCGCACCTGCCCGGCCCGACGCGTCGTCGGGAAGGATGGCGACGTGGTCGACGCCGTGATCTGTGAGCCGGTCCGTACTCCCGTCGGTGGCTTCGGGGGGTCGCTGCGCGACGTCCCGGTCCAGGAAGTGGCCGCCACCGTGATCCGCGAGCTGGTCCGCCGCACGGGCGTGACCGCCGAGGCGATCGACGACGTCGTGTTCGGGCACTGCTACCCGACGATGGACGCGCCGGCGATCGGCCGGGTCGCGGCGCTGGACGCCGGGCTGGACGTGACGGTGCCCGGGATCCAGATCGACCGGCGCTGCGGCTCGGGTCTGCAGGCCGTGCTGTACGCCGCGATGGCGGTGCAGTCCGGCGCGAACGACCTGGTGCTCGCGGGCGGCGCGGAGTCGATGTCGGGCGCCTCCTACTTCACCGACCGGGTGCGCTGGGGCACGAAGGCCGGCGGGTTCGAGATGAAGGACTCGCTGGCCCAGGGCCGGGTGCACGCCGGCGGGGTGAACCACCCGGTGCCCGGCGGGATGATCGAGACCGCGGAGAACGTCCGGAAGAAGTACTCGATCCCGCGCGAGGAGCAGGACCGGCTCGCGGTGCGCAGCCACGAGAAGGCCACCGCGGCCGTCAAGGAGGGTCGCTACGCCGACGAGCTCGTGCCCGTGACGATCCACGGCCGCAAGGGCGACACCGTGGTCGACCAGGACGAGCACATCCGCCCGGACGCGAGCCTGGAGTCGCTGGCAAAGCTGCGCCCGATCATGGGCAAGCAGGACCCGGACGCGACCGTCACCGCCGGCAACGCCTCGGGACAGAACGACGGTGCCGCGGTGTGCATCGTGACGACCCCGGAGAAGGCGGCCGAGCTGGGGCTGCGGCCGTTGGCGCGCCTGGTGTCGTGGGGCGTGGCCGGGTGCGGCCCGGAGATCATGGGGATCGGGCCGGTCCCGGCGACCGAGAAGGCGCTCGGGCAGGCCGGGCTCACGCTGGCCGACCTCGACGTCATCGAGCTCAACGAGGCCTTCGCCGCCCAGGCGCTCGGCGTGGCCCGCGAGTGGGGCATCGACCTGATCGCCGACGAGCGGGTCAACCCGAACGGCTCGGGCATCTCCCTGGGGCACCCCGTCGGTGCCACCGGGGTCCGCATCCTGACGACGATGCTGCGCGAGATGGACCGCCGCGAGGCCCGCTACGGGCTCGAGACGATGTGCATCGGCGGCGGCCAGGGGCTCGCGGCGGTGTTCGAGCGGGTCTCGTAGGGCGTCCGGTGTGTCAGCGGTGGCGCACCGCTGACACCCGACGTCAGGAACGGGACACGCTCGTCCCTCGGGGACATCGGGATCAGCGGCCCTGCCAGCGCGGGGACCGCTTCTCCACGGCGGCGCGGCCACCCTCCTTCGCGTCCTCCGTCATCCCGGCCACGCGGCGCATCGTCTCCCCGAAGCGGATCGCGTCGGTCTGGGACATCTCCGGCCCGCGGCGCGCGACCTCCTTGATGGCGCGCTGAGCCAGCGGAGCGCCCGCGAGGAGGCGCTGCGCGAAGGCGTCGACGGCACCGCCCAGCTCGTCGTGCGGCACCACCTGCAGCGCGAGACCGATCTCCTTCGCGCGGGCCGCGGAGATGGTCTCGCCCGTGAGCAGCAGTTCCATCGCGGGCTGCCAGCCGATGCGTCCGGGGAGCCGGAGGGCGCCCACGATCGTCGGGACGCCGAGCTTGACCTCCGGGAAGCCGAAGGTCGCCCGGTCGGAGGCGATGACGATGTCGCACCAGGTGACGAGCGTGAGCCCGTAGCCCAGGCAGAGCCCGTTGACCGCGGCGATCACCGGCTTGTGGATCTCCCAGCCGGACTCGAACGAGTTCACCGTCGGGCGCTCCCAGTAGGAGCCGGGGAACTCACCGGCCGGGTTGCGCTGCGAGGTGAAGTCCGCCCCGGCGCAGAACGCCCGGCCCTCGCCGGTCACCACGCCGATCCAGGCGTCGTCGTCGCCGCGGAGGGCGTCGAACGCCGCGTTGAGCCCGTCGCGCATCGCGCCGTCGATGGCGTTCAGCTTGTCCGGGCGGTCGTAGGTGATGGTCGCGACCCGGTCGGTGCGCTCGTAGCGGACGCGGTCGTGGAAACGCTCGGCGACGTCGGGCACGGGCGCACGGTAGCGCCGTCCCGGCCGTGACAGCGAAGCGTCGTCGCTGCCATCGGGCGACGGCCACGCCGCTCCGCCGTCATCCGGAGGGGGCTGACTCGCTCGTCACACGCTCCGACCGGGTAGCCCGGTTGGCGCCCGTCGGGCCGCGGGTGCATAGTTGTACCGAACAAGCGATTGTACGGAGCACGCAAATGAATGCAGCAGTGGGCGAGCGGTCGCCCCTCACGGTCCCCGAGGGGGTCGACGAGCGCTGGGTGACCTCGGACCGGATCGGTCTGCAGCTCATCCGGCTCATCCGGCTCATCGAGCGGCAGCGCGTCATCAAGGCCAAGAAGGAGGGTGTGGAGCGGGCGGCCTACGTCCTGCTCGCCCGGTTGGTCATCGAGGGCCCGCACCGCTCGAACGCCCTCGCCGAGGCGGTGCACTCCGACCCGTCCACGGTCAGCCGGCAGATCGCCGCGCTGGTCAAGGTCGGCTTCGTCGAGCGCCGCCCCGACCCGGCCGACGGCCGGGCGTGCCTGCTGGCCGCCACCGCGGAGGGCCACCGGGTCTTCGCGGCCAACCGCGACCTGCGCAACCGCTGGATATCCGACGTCACGAGCGACTGGGACGAGACCGACCGCGAGCGGCTCGTCGACCTGATGGACCGTTTCACCACCGCACTCGAGAACCACCACGAGTCCGACGCCACGGGCGTCGAGGAGGACCGATGAGCACGACCACCGCCTCGCCGCCGGCGAGCGCGGCGAAGACGTCCGGCAGCGGCGCCTTCACCCACCGCCAGATCCTGACGATCCTGTCCGGGCTGATGCTCGGCATGTTCCTGGCCGCGCTCGACCAGAACATCGTCTCCACCTCGATCCGCACGATCGCCGACGACCTCAACGGTCTGAACCTGCAGGCCTGGGCGACGACGGCGTACCTCATCACGGCGACGATCTCGACGCCGCTCTACGGCAAGCTCTCCGACCTCTACGGACGCAAGCCGTTCTTCCTGTTCGCGATCAGCGTCTTCGTCATCGGGTCGGTGCTCTGCACCATCTCGACGTCGATGTACGAGCTCGCCGCCTTCCGCGCCCTGCAGGGCGCCGGCGCCGGCGGCCTCATGAGCCTGGCGCTCACGATCATCGGCGACATCGTGCCGCCGCGGGAGCGGGCCCGGTACCAGGGCTACTTCCTCGCGGTCTTCGGGACGTCGAGCGTGGTCGGCCCCGTGGTCGGCGGCTTCTTCGCCGGCACGTCCTCGATCATCGGCATCACCGGCTGGCGCTGGGTCTTCCTCGTCAACGTCCCGATCGGCGTGCTCGCCTTCATCGTGGTGTGGCGGGTGCTCAACCTCCCGCACACCCGCCGCGAGCGGCGCATCGACTGGCCCGGCGCCTCGGCGCTGGCCATCGCCCTCGTCCCGCTGCTGATCGTCGCCGAGCAGGGCCAGTCCTGGGGCTGGGGCTCGGCGTGGTCGATCACCTGCTACGTCATCGGCGTCGTGGGCATCATCGGCTTCGTCCTCGCCGAGCGGGCCTACGGCGACGACGCGCTGCTGCCGCTGCGCCTGTTCCGCAACGGCGTCTTCAGCCTGACCACGGTCATCGCGGTCATCACCGGCATCGGCATGTTCGGTGGCATCGCGATCGTCCCGCAGTACCTGCAGATCGTGAACGGCTCGAGCCCGACGCGGGCCGGCCTCGAGATGATCCCGCTGGTCGGCGGCCTCATGGTCGCCTCGATCATCTCCGGTCAGCTCACGAGCCGGACGGGCCGCTACAAGGTCTTCCCGGTGATCGGCCTCGGTCTGATGACCGTCGGCATGCTGCTGTTCCACTTCCTGCTGCACGCCGACACCCCGTACTGGGAGGTCGCGATCCTGATGGTCGTCTTCGGCCTCGGGCTCGGTAACTGCATGCAGACGCTGGTCCTCGCGGTGCAGAACGCGGTGCCGGCGAGCGACATGGGCGTGGCCACCGCCTCGGCGACCTTCTTCCGCCAGATGGGCGGCACGGTCGGCGTCTCGGTGTTCATCTCGATCCTGTTCGGCACGCTCGGCGGGAACATCACGTCGGCCTTCCGCAGCGCGGCCGCGTCCCCGGACTTCCGGGCCGCCCTGGCCGACCCCGCCGTCACCTCGAACCCGGTCAACGCCGCCGCGGTGAACCCGGCAGCGGGGGCGGCACAGGTCACGCAGGACTCCTCGGTCCTGCAGCAGATGGACCCGCGCCTGGCACGGCCGTTCTTCGAGGGCTTCGCGTCCTCGATGGACCTGGTCTTCCTCGTCGCCGCCTGCGTCATCGCCGTCGGCTTCGTGCTCATCTGGTTCCTCAAGGAGGTGCCGCTGCGCACGACGTCGGGCATCCAGGCCCGGCAGGCCGAGGAGGCCGGGCACGCCCAGGGCCCCGGCAGCGTGGACTCGGCCGCCGAGGTCGACGGCCCCGCCCGGGGCGCCCTCGACCTCCCGACGTCGACGCCGCCGGTCGGCGCGGCCGGTGCCGCCGGCAGCGAGCGGTTGCTGCGGCCCTCGCCCGTGCCGCGCTCCCGCGGCCGCCACGAGGCACCCGGCGGCGACTCGGTCGTCCTCGGTCGCCTCTCCGACGGCCCGGTTCCCGACGACGGGTCGGTGCGGTTCGCCGACGACGTCGCCGGGGTGCCGATGGCCCTGCACGCCCTCGACGGCACCGTCGTCGACCGCACGTTCTCGGCCGCCGACGGCTCGTTCCGGCTGCACGCCCCGCTGCCCGGCAACTACGTCGTCGTCGCCAACCCGAGCACGTTCAAGCCGCACGCCGAGCTGGTCTCGCTCGACGGGGTGCCGGTGCACCGGGCCCTGGCGATGCGCCGGGCCACGCCGGTCGGCGGCTCGGTCCGCGACACCGCCGACACGCCCGTGGTGGGCGCGACGGTGACCGTCACCGACGCGAGCGGCGGCGTCCGCGCCGTCCGCCGCACCGGGGCCGACGGCACCTGGGAGTGCCCCGAGCTGGACGCCGGGACCTACACGGTCGCCGTGCTCGCCCCCGGGCGGGAGCCGGTCGCGGAGCGGCTCGTCGTCGCCGAGGCGTCCCCGGCCGGGCGTCGCAGCACGCGCCACGACGTCCGGGTGCCGGTCGCCCGCCACGCCGTGCGGGGACAGGTGCGGTCGAGTTCCGGTGCCGCGGTGCCGGAGTCGCTCGTCGTGCTCATGGGCGCCGACGGCCGCGTCGTGGCCTCGACGGTCACCGACACCGCCGGGCGCTTCGCGGTCGAGGACCTGACGGAGGGCCGCTACCTGCTGACCGCGAGCGGGTTCGCGCCGGTCAGCGAGGAGGTCGACGTGGCGCCGGGTCGCCACGCGGCCGTCGAGCTCACCGTCGACCCGCCCCGTCCGGTGGCGCCGGCGGTCGAGCAGGCCGACCCGCAGACCGCGCCGCTGCCGGTGGTGCGCTGACCTCCGGCCCGCACGCCACGGACGGCCCCCTCGCGCACGCTGCGAGGGGGCCGTCCGTTCGTCGGGGTGGCGGCACTGACCGACTTCGTCGGTCAGTGCCCGTCGTGCTCCTCGGCGCGCTTGTAGGACTCGCGGATCTCCTGCTCGGCGTCGGCGCGGCCGACCCACTCGGCGCCCTCGACGCTCTTGCCGGGCTCGAGGTCCTTGTAGACCTCGAAGAAGTGCTGGATCTCGAGCCGGTCGTACTCCGAGAGGTGGTGGATGTCGCGCAGGTGCTCCTGGCGGGGGTCGCCCGCCGGCACGCAGAGCAGCTTGTCGTCGCCGCCCTTCTCGTCGGTCATGCGGAACATGCCGATCGTGCGGGACAGGATGATGCAGCCCGGGAAGGTCGGCTCCTGCACGAGCACGAGCGCGTCGAGCGGGTCCCCGTCGAGGCCCAGCGTGTTCTCGACGTACCCGTAGTCCGCCGGGTACTGCGTGGCGGTGAAGAGGGTGCGGTCGAGACGGAGCCGCCCGGACGCGTGGTCCATCTCGTACTTGTTCCGGTTCCCCTTGGGGATCTCGATCAGAACGTCGAAGTCCACTACAGCGTCCTCACTGCGGTCGTCTGGGGCCGTCACCCGACCGGGGTCGGTGAACCCGCCGTCGGTCGCCTCTAGTGTGTCGTACGGGCCGCACCACGTGACGACGGCCGGGCGTGGGGCAGGTCGCACCGACGGCGATACCGGGAGGTCCTCCTGACGGCGAGCGAGGTCGGTCACCGATCCGAGGGACAGGCCGGGGAGCGACCGACCAGTCACCGTGCGGAGGTCCCGCGCTCCCGCCGCATCCTGACGCGGGCGCTCGTCGTGCTGGTGGTGCTGGCCCTGATCGGGGGTCTCGGGACCGCGGCGGTGCTCACCGCGCCGAACCTCGCCCGCACGCTGGGGCTGCCGGTGTCGGCCGCGGTCGACCCGCCGGCCGCCGTGGTCTTCCGGCCGCAGCTCGCCGCCCTGCCGGCCGCCGCGCCGACCCCGACGCCCGACGGCGTGGCCGCCGCCCTCGACGGCCGCACCGCGGGACTGGGCGACCTCACCGGGGTGGTGCTCGACCCGGCGTCGCCGCAGACGCCGCTGTGGAGCCGCAACCCCGGCGAGCCGCAGGTGCCGGCGTCGTCCACCAAGCTGCTCACGATGTCGGCCGCACTGCTCTCGCTGGACCCCGAGACCCGGCTGGCCACGACGGTGACGGCGGGCCCGACGCCCGACTCGGTGGTCCTCGTGGGCGGCGGCGACGTGTCGCTGTCCTCGCTGCCCGACGGGCGCGAGTCGGTCTACCCGGGCGCGGCGCACCTCGACGACCTCGTCGCCCAGGTCCGGGCGGCCCGGGGCGGGCAGCCGCTGCGCACCGTGTACGTCGACACCTCCCGCTACACCGGCCCCGCCCTCGCGCCGGGCTGGGACCCGGTCGACATCGCGGGCGGGAACCTCGCCCCGATGGTCCCGACGATGCTCGACGGGGCCCGGCTCGACCCCACGGCCCTCGACGGCGCCCGCAGTGCGACCCCCGCGCAGGACGTGGGTACCGAGCTCGGGCGGCGCCTGGGCGCGACCGTCACCGTGCGCGACGGGACCGCCCCGGGCGGGGCGCCCGTCCTCGGTCGGGTGGAGTCGCCGCCGCTCACCGAGCTGGTGCACACGGCGATGACGAACTCGGACAACCTGCTCGCCGAGGCGCTCGGCCGGGAGGTGGCGATCCGGGAGGGCGCGCCGGCCTCGTTCGACGGGGCGGCGTCGTCGGTCCGGAAGGTCCTCGACGAGCACGGCATCGCCACGGGCGGCGTCACCACTGCCGACGCCTCCGGGCTCTCCACCGAGAACCGGATCCCGGCCTCCGTGCTCGCCGCGGTCCTCACCCCCGCGGCCGCGCCGACGACCGCCGACCCGCGCACCGCGACGCTGCGCCCGCTGCTCGACGGGCTCCCGGTCGCGGCGGGGACGGGCACCCTCGTCGACCGGTTCGACAGCGGGTCCACCAACGCCGCCGGCCGGGGCTGGGTCCGCGCCAAGACCGGAACACTCACCGGCACGAACGCGCTCGCCGGGGTGGTCGCCGACACCGACGGGCGCCTGCTGGTGTTCGCGTTCATGTCCAACGGGCCCGACCCGGTCGGTGCCCGCCCCCGCCTCGACGCCCTCGCCACGGCGCTGCGCGGGTGCGGCTGCCGGTGATGTCAGCGGTGGCCCACGGCGTCCACGGCACGTCAGTGGTGGGCCACGGCTGACGTCGGGTGCCCACCGGAATCCGTACGGTGGACGGTGTGACCGCCACCAGCGAGCGCCCCGCGACCGGACTGCCCGTGCGCTGGGACCTCGCCGTCGCCACCGGCTCGCGGCTCGTGCCGCCCGGACCCGCCGTCGACCGGACGGAGGCCGGCGCGGAGGTCGCGCGCCTCGCGGCCGGCGCCCGGATCGGCGAGGGACACGTCCGGGAGCTCACCGGGCTCGGCGCCGGGCACGACATCCCCGACGCCGCCGTGGTCGACCGCCCCGGGTGGATCGCCTCCGGCGTCGAGGGCATCCGCACCCTGACCTCCGAGGTCCGGCTCCCCACCGCCGCGCGGACGTCGCCCGGCCTGCTCACCCGCGCCGCCGCGGGCATGACCGCCACGGTGGCGGGCGCGCAGATGGGCGGCCTGCTCGCCTTCCTGTCCACGAAGGTGCTCGGCCAGTACGACCCCTTCGCCGGTCCCGAGAACGCCGGTCACCTGCTGCTCGTCGCCCCGAACGTCACGGCGGCGCGCCAGGCCCTCGAGGTCGACGCCGAGGACTTCGCGCTGTGGGTCTGCGTGCACGAGGCCACCCACCGGCTGCAGTTCACCGCCGTCCCGTGGCTGCGCGACCACTTCCGGAACGAGGTCACGGCCTTCGCCTCCGGCATGGAGAGCGGCGTCTCCGCGGCGCTCGACCGGCTGCCCGAGATCACCCGCGCGATCCGCACGCGCAGCGACGTCTCGATGCTCGAGCTGCTCCAGGGACCCGAGCAGGGCGCGATCCTCGACCGGCTGCTCGCGCTGACCACCCTGCTCGAGGGGCACGCCGAGCACGTCATGGACGAGGTCGGACCCGCGGTCATCCCGTCGGTCGCGACGATCCGCGGCCGCTTCTCCGCGCGCCGTCGCGGCGGCGGCCCGGTCGACCGGCTGCTGCGGGTGCTGCTGGGCGTCCAGGCGAAGGTGAAGCAGTACGAGCAGGGACGCGTCTTCGTCGACGAGGTCGTCGGCACGATCGGCATGGAGGGCTTCAACGCCGTCTGGACGTCCCCGGACACCCTGCCCCGCCGCTCGGAGATCACCGACCCGACGGCCTGGATGGACCGCGTCCACGGCTGAGCCGGGGCCACGGGGATGAGCCGGCTACCTGCCGCGACCGCCGAGGTCCGGCGCGCGCTGCGGCAGGCCCTTCCCGACGCCGGGCCGGGGCCGGTCCTCGTGGCGTGCTCGGGTGGGGCCGACTCGTTGGCGCTCGCCGCGGCGGCGACGGCGGTGTGCGACGACGTGCACGCGGTGGTGGTGGACCACGGGCTGCAGGCCGGGTCGGGCGAGGTCGCCGAGCGGGCCCGCGCACAGCTCGCCGGCCTGGGAGTGGCGGCGCGGGTGCGCGCGGTCGTCGTCGGGACCGGGCCGGACGGCCCCGAGGGGGAGGCGCGCCGCGTGCGGTACGCCGCGCTGCGGGAGGCCTCCGACGCGCTCGGCGGGGTGCCGGTGCTGCTGGGCCACACCCTCGACGACCAGGCCGAGACCGTGCTCCTCGGGCTCGGCCGGGGTGCGGGCGCCCGGTCGCTGGCGGGGATGCGCCCCTGGGACCCGCCGTGGTGCCGCCCGCTGCTCGGGGTCCGTCGCGCGACCACCCGGCAGGCATGCGTCGAGGCCGGGCTGCAGCCGTGGGACGACCCCCACAACGACGACCCGCGCTACACCCGCGTGCGGCTGCGCCACGAGGTGCTGCCGCTGCTGGAGGACGTGCTCGCGGGCGGCGTGGCGTCCGCCCTCGCCCGGACCGCCGCGCAGCTCGCCGACGACGACGCGGCCCTCACCGCCCTCGCGGAGGAGGTCCGCCGCGCGGCGGAGGACGACGACGGCGGCCTCGCCGCACCCGTCGTCGGGAAGGAGCCGGCGGCGGTCCGGCGGCGCGTGCTGCGGGCGTGGCTCGCGGCGCGGGGCGTGCGGGGGTGGGACGAGGCGCAGCTGCGGGCGGTCGACGCCCTCGTGGCCCGCTGGCGCGGACAGGGGCCGCCGTCACTCCCCGGCGGCTTGGAGGTGATCCGGACGCGTGGCAGGCTGATGGTCCGTTCAGCGCGTACCGGGAAGTAGCGACGAAGGGGTCCGCTCGAGGTGTACGACGGCGACATCGCGTCCGTGCTCATCAGCTCCGAGGAGATCCAGACCAAGATCGGAGAGCTTGCGGACCAGATCGCCGCCGACTACGGCTCACCCGGCCCCGGGGAGCCGGACCTGCTGCTCGTCGGGGTGCTCAAGGGCGCGGTCATGTTCATGACCGACCTGGCCCGCCGGCTCCCGGTGGCCACCCAGCTCGAGTTCATGGCGATCAGCTCGTACGGGTCCGCGACGTCGTCGTCGGGTGTCGTGCGCATCCTCAAGGACCTCGACCGGGACATCTCCGGGCGCCACGTCCTGATCGTCGAGGACATCATCGACTCCGGCCTGACGCTGTCGTGGCTGCGCAAGAACCTCGAGTCGCGCGGGCCCGCGTCGCTGCACGTGGTGACGCTGCTGCGCAAGCCCGAGGCCGCGAAGCTCGACGTGGACGTCAGCTACATCGGGTTCGACATCCCGAACGAGTTCGTGGTCGGGTTCGGGCTGGACTACGCCGAGCGGTACCGCGACCTCCCCTACATCGGGACGCTCGACCCCTCCGTGTACGCCTGAGCGTCACTCCCGGGTCACACACCCGGGAGTGCGCTGCCGGATCGTCACCCCCCGGGCGCAACGGGCAGCGCGGCTGGCCCTAGTGTGCGCCGCATGGCGGCTGGTGCCCGGCGACTCTGGATCGTGAACGGGCTGGTCGTTCTGCTCGTGCTCCTCGCCGCGGGCGGGACGGTGTACGGCCTGACGAGGAGTGCGGACAGCTCGAACGCCTCGCTGCGGACGACGCCCGTCGGGCGCGGCACCGTGGCCGAGACGATCAGCGCGGCCGCCACGGTGACGAGCGCGACGAGCGCGACCCTGAACTTCTCCAGCAGCGGCCGGATCGCCGAGGTGCGGGTCCGGCTGGGCGACCGCGTCACCAAGGGACAGACGGTCGCCCGCCTCGACGGCGAGTACGCGCAGGCCAGCCTCGACGCCGCGGACGCCCAGGTCGCGGCGGCCGAGCAGCAGCTCGACGACGCCCACTACCAGCAGGACCACCCGCAGTCGACGCAGCAGCAGGCCGCGGGGACCGGGACGACGGCGGGTCAGGCCGGACAGGCGCCCACGCAGCAGCGTGCGGCCGCCCCGGCCGCCCCGGCCGCCCCGGCGGCCCCGACAGCACCGACGACGGGCGCTGGCGGGTCGACGACGAGCACCGGCGCGGCGGGGGGCGGAACGTCCGCCGGCACTGCGCAGCCCCCGCAGGGCGGGCTCGTCACCATCAACCGCTTCGCCGGGGACGGCTCCGGCGTCGAGCAGGTCCGGCCGATGGCCGACCAGACCGGCGGGGGGACCAACGGCGGGACCGGCGGCACCACCGGGACCGGCACTGCCTCGACGTCGGGAACCGGGCAGGCCGGCGGGACCACCGCTCAGACGTCGGCGGACCCGGGCGAGGCGGCGGTCCGCAACGCCGAGTCCCAGCTCGCGCAGGCGAACGCGACGCGGGTGCAGTCGTTCCAGAACACCCAGAACCTCGACCTGGTAGCCCCGGCCGACGGCACCGTCGTCAGCCTGGACGGGGTCGCCGGGCAGCTGGCCGGACCGCAGGGCGTCGTGGTGAGCCAGACCGGGACCGGCAACCCGGCGGGCGGGCGGCTGCCCGACGGGTCGGCGCTCTCCAGCGGCGCGGGCTCGGGCCAGTCGGCCACCACGGGCGGCGGCGGTGCCGCGACGGGCGGCGGGTCCGCGTCGGGTGGCGCGACCGCGTCGAACGCGACGGCCCCCCAGACCGCGCCCGCGGTGATGACCATCGCGAACCTCGGGGCGATGCAGGTGCTCGCCCAGGTACCCGAGCTCGACGTCGCGAAGGTCGCGACGGGACAGACGGTGGCGGTGTCGGTGAACGCCCTGCAGGGGCAGAAGCTGCCGGGCACCGTGATGTCGGTGAACATGCTGCCCGGGTCGCAGGCGACCGTGCAGTACGGCACGGCCGTCGCGATCACCGCGCCGCCGCCCGGGCTGCGGCCGGGGATGTCGGCGAGCGTCTCGATCACCGTGGCCCAGGCGAACGACGTGACGTTCCTGCCCTCCGTAGCCGTCACGCCGGTGGGCGGACCGGACAGCGGCCAGGGGACGGTTCAGGTCCTCCAGCCGGACGGGACCTCTCTCGAGCGGACGATCGGCACGGGCCTGTCGTCGGACACGGTCACCCAGGTGACCTCGGGTCTCTCGCTGGGCGACCTCGTGGTGCTGCCCGACCAGTCGGCGTCGAGTGCGGCGAGCCTGCGCGGGTTGCGCGGCGGCGGCAACGGCGGCAACGGGGGCGGCGGTTCGGGCGGCGCCGGACGATGACCGGGCGCGTCGCGGTGCGGCCGGACGTGCCGGTGCTCGACGTCCGGTCGATGTCGAAGGTCTACGGCGAGGGCGAGACCGCGGTCCACGCCCTGCGCGAGGTCGACCTGCTCGTCCGCCGGGGCGAGTACGTCGCGGTGATCGGCCAGTCGGGCTCGGGCAAGTCGACGCTGCTCAACATCCTGGGCTGCCTCGACGCCCCGACGTCGGGTCGCTACCTGCTCGAGGGGCTCGACGTCGCCGACCTCGACGACCGTCAGCAGTCGGTGCTGCGCAACCGACAGATCGGGTTCGTCTTCCAGTCGTTCAACCTGATCCCGCGCACCACCGCCTTCGCGAACGTCGAACTCCCGCTGGTCTATGCGGGGGTCCCGCGGCGCGTGCGGCGGGCGCGGACCCTGGCCGCGCTCGACGTCGTCGGCCTCGGGGAACGGACCGACCACCGTCCGAACCAGCTCTCCGGTGGTCAGCAGCAGCGGGTCGCCGTCGCCCGGGCCCTCGTCACCGCGCCCGCGCTCCTGCTGGCCGACGAGCCCACCGGCAACCTCGACTCCGCGAGCACGGCCGACGTCCTGGACCTCTTCGACGGTCTCCACGCCACCGGCCGCACCATCGTGATCATCACCCACGACGCCGAGGTCGCCGAGCGGGCCGATCGCGTGGTCACCGTGACCGACGGTCGGCTGCGCGAGAGCTCCGGGGCCCGGCCGTGAGCTCCGTCGAGATCGTCCGGTTCGCCGTCCGGGCGCTGCTCGCGAACCGGCTCCGGTCGTTGCTGACGATGCTCGGGATCATCATCGGCATCGCCGCGGTGATCCTGCTGACCGCGCTCGGCAACGGGGCGGCGCAGTACATCCAGGGACAGATCTCGGGGCTGGGCGCCAACAGCATCACGGTGCTCGCCCGTGCCCCCGGCGGGACCGCCGGGGCCGCCGCCGGCGCGTCCGCCCGCCCGCTGACCTCGGGCGACGCCACGGCGATCGCCGATCCGCAGGGGGCACCGGACGTCGGGTACGTCGCGCCGGTCGTGCAGAGCTCGTCGACCGTCGCCGCCGGCCCCAACTCCGAGACCGCGACGGTCATCGGCAGCACGCCCCAGTACTTCCCGGGGTCGAACACGGTGGTGGCCGCCGGTCGGGCCTACGACGAGGCGGACGTCGCCGACGGCCGTCCGGTGGCCGTGATCGGCCGCACCGTGGCCGACGACCTCTACGGCGTCGGGTCGACCCCGTTGGGGCGGAGCCTTCTCGTCAAGGGCGTCCCCCTGCAGATCATCGGGGTCCTGCAGGCCAAGGGCCAGGGTGGCGGGTTCGCCAACCCCGACTCGAACGTGCTCGCGCCGATCACCACCGTGCAGAGCGCGTTCACCGGCTTCGGGAACCTCAACCAGATCGTGGTCGGGGCGCGGGCGTCGACGACCCAGAACGCCGCCGAGTCGGAGATCTACTCGATCCTCGACCGGCGACACGGGATCACGAACCCGAACAACCGCGACTACCAGCTCATCAGCTCCGCCCAGCTCGCCCAGGTGCTCGACCAGACCCTGTCGACGTTCTCCCTGCTCCTCGCCGGCATCGCGGGCATCTCGCTGCTGGTGGGCGGGATCGGGATCACCAACATCATGCTGGTGTCGGTCACCGAGCGGACCCGCGAGATCGGGATCCGCAAGGCGCTCGGTGCCCCGCCGTCGGCGATCCTCGGCCAGTTCCTCGTGGAGTCCACGATCCTGTCCGTGCTGGCCGGTCTCATCGGCGTCGGCATCGGGGTGGCCGGGACGCTCATCCCGCTCCCGAACGGGTTCCGCGCGGTGGTGGTGCCCGCCGCGGTGGTCGTGGCGGTCGTGGTGTCGATCGTCATCGGGGTGTTCTTCGGCGGCTACCCGGCCCGGCGCGCCGCGCGCCTGCGGCCGATCGAGGCCTTGCGGCGGGAGTAGAGGGGACGACGATGTCGGACGACGAGAAGCCCGCGACGGACGCGGCGGAGACCACGACGGAGACGGGCCCGATCCACCCGGCCAGCCCGCAACCGGCCTTCGGGCCCGACACGGTGCGCCGTGACGGCGGCCCGGCGCGGGGCTGGGAGGAGGACGCGAGGGGCAGCACCCGCACCTCGGCGGCCGTGCTCGACGAGCCGATCGACGACGTCGACGTGCGCGAGCGTCTCCGGCGACCCGGCATGGCGCGGTCGACCCGCATCCTGCTGCTCGTCCTCGCCGGGGTCGTGCTCCTCGGCGCGGGCCTGTTGATCGGGCGCGCCATCGCACCGGCGACCGGTCCGGGCTCGGTGCCCCAGACCATCGGCACCATCGAGTCGGTGGACACGCCCCCGGGAGGCTCCCCGGTCCTCACCGTCCGGGGGGCCGACGGGAGCCTGACGGCCCTCCAGACCACCCCGGGCACGGTCGTCGCCACGCCGGCGGCCGGCGGCAACGCCGCACTCCGGGCGGGTCTCGCCGTCACGGTCACCGGCGAGCGCGACCAGCGCGGCGAGATCGTGGCGAGCCGGGTCGACCTCCCGGCCCGCTGACGCGCGCCGGAGCTCGCGGGCACGTGGGGCGGGGGCCGCGTCGGCGACCCCCGTCCGTCACGAGGCCGACGGCCACCCCAGCAGGGTGCCCGGGTCGCGCGGCTGGATCCGCCGCACCGGGGAGGGGCGGCGCGCCGAGACCGCGGGCGGCACCGGACCGGTCAGGGCATCGAGCCCGGCGAGGGCGTCGAGCAGCCGGTCCGCGTCCGCGCCGAGCGTCGTGAGCATGTCCGCCGCCTGGTCGCCGCCGTGGCGCAGGAGCGCGGTCAGCAGGTCCGAGACCGAGACGTCGTGGTCGAACCCGGCCGCGCGCACCTGCGCGGCGGCGAGCACCTCGAGGACCGCGCCGTTCGCGATCGGCGGCCCGGGCGGGCCCGAGGGGTCGGGTTCTCCGGCCGCCGTCCACACCGCGAGGGTGAGGGCGGTGTCGCTGCCGCGGTCGGTCACGCCGGCCGCGGCGAGCAGACCGGCCTCCGGGCCGTCGGCCCGGACGAGGGCCCGCAGCAGGTGTGCGGTGCCGATCCAGTGGTGGCCGCGCTCGGCGGCCTCGTGACGTGCGATGTCCAGCACCCGGGCGACCTCGGCCGAGACCTGACGTCGGGCGGCACCGGGGTCGGGGACCCGGGGCTGGGCGGTGGGGAGCGCCATGTCCGCAGCGTGGCAGGCGTACCGCCATGATCGCAGCGTGTCTCGGCCGGGAGGGTGACGCTTCCGACCGAGCGTCACCGTGCGCGGTGCCCGACCGGGCTGTGCGGGCGGGCTGCGGGGGGCGAGTGGGGGACGCCGCGCCGCGCCGGTCGCCGGTGCTCCGTTTCCGGACGGCGGGAGTCGCCCGATGGGGGGGAATCCGGGCGCCGCGCGGCGTGTCGCCACCACCTCCGTCGTCAGGAAGGCCGAGAGGCCATGACCGGCTACTCTCCCCGCCGTGACCGGGAACGAGGCCGCGACCGAGATCGCCGCCGGGTACGCCACGGACGGTGCCGCGCTCGAGCTGGGTGCGGTGGTGATCGACGGGGCCACCGATCCGGCGGCCCGGGTGCGCATCCCGTTCGCGACGCTGAACCGCCACGGCCTGGTCGCGGGCGCCACCGGCACCGGCAAGACCAAGACCCTGCAGAACCTCGCCGAGCAGTGCTCCGCGGCGGGCGTCCCGGTGATGCTCGCCGACGTCAAGGGCGACCTCTCCGGGCTCGCCCGCGCCGGCGAGTCGGGTGACCGCCTGACGAAGCGGGCCGCGGAGACCGGGGACGACTGGGCCCCCACCGCCTACCCGGTGCGGTTCCTGTCGCTCGGCGCCGCCGGCATCGGGGTGCCGGTCCGCGCGACGATCACCGCGTTCGGGCCGATCCTGCTGTCGAAGGTGCTCGGGCTCAACGCCACGCAGGAATCGACGCTCGGACTGATCTTCCACTACGCCGACCAGAAGCAGCTCGCCCTGCTGGACACCAAGGACCTGCGGGCGGTCATCCAGCACCTGCTCTCCGACGAGGGCAAGGCCGAGCTCAAGGAGATCGGCGGTGTCTCGACGGCGACGGCGGGCGTGATCCTGCGGGCGCTGGTGAACCTCGAGGCCCGCGGCGGCGACCAGTTCTTCGGAGAGCCGGAGTTCGACCCGGCCGACCTGCTCGCGGTCGAGGGCGGCCGCGGGGTGGTGACGCTGCTCGAGCTCGCCGACCAGCAGGCCGACCCGACCCTGTTCTCCACCTTCCTCATGTGGCTGCTCGCGGAGCTCTTCGAGGACCTCCCGGAGGCGGGCGACCTCGACAAGCCCAAGCTCGTGTTCTTCTTCGACGAGGCGCACCTGCTCTTCGCCGACGCGTCGAAGGCGTTCCTGGAGCGCATCGAGCAGACCGTCAAACTCATCCGGTCCAAGGGCGTCGGCGTCTTCTTCTGCACCCAGCTGCCCACCGACATCCCGAACGACGTCCTCTCGCAGCTGGGCGCCCGGGTACAGCACGCGCTGCGCGCCTTCACCCCGGACGACCAGAAGGCCCTGACGCGGACCGCGCGGACCTACCCGAGGTCGAAGGTCTACGACATCGAGACCGCGTTGACCTCGCTGGGCATCGGCGAGGCCATCGTCACGGTGCTCTCCGAGCGCGGCGCCCCCACGCCGGTCGCGTGGACCCGCCTGCGCGCCCCGCGCTCGCTGATGGGGGCGATCGGCGCCCCGGCGGTCACCGAGGCGGCGAAGGCGTCGCCGCTGTGGGCCCGCTACGGCGAGACCATCGACCGGGAGTCCGCCTACGAGCGGCTCTCGGCCCGGACCGGGGCCACCCAGGCGCCCGAGGTGCGGGCCGAACCGGTGCCGGCCGACCAGCCGCCGCAGCCCGCCCCGCCGCAGGCGCCGCCGCCCGAGGCCGACGAGGGACCGGGGTTGTTCGAGAAGGCGATGGCCAACCCGATGGTCCGCTCGTTCCTGCGGTCGGCCGCGAGCGCGGCGGGCCGGGAGATCAGCCGCGGGCTGTTCGGGACGGCGCAGCGCCGGCGCTGACGTCGCGCACGTCACGCCGCGCGCGGGTCGGCGTCAGTGGGCCGGGGTACATTGGCATTCATCAGGGCTTCCCTGGCATGACAGACGGCAGTGAGTCAACCCGGGGAGGGTCGAGGCCGGACCGGCCGCCACCGCATGGACCGCAAGCGCCTGCTCCGCAATCCGCTGATCTGGATCGTGGTGCTCTTCGTCGTCTACCTGGTCGTGTCGTCGTTCTTCAGCGACACGCGTGGTTACACCCAGGCCTCGACGTCCCTCGCCCTCCAGCAGATCGACCAGCGCAACGTCGCCGAGGTCACGCTCGAGGACAAGGAACAGCGTCTGCGTATGACGCTGGTGAACCCCGTCGACGTCCCGCCCGCGGACGGCACGTCCGGGTCACCGACGCGCACCACGCAGATCTACGCGCAGTACCCGGCCGCCGCCGGGAACCAGATCTTCACGGAGCTGCGGGAGAACCCGGCCCGCAACGGCTTCGACACCCAGGTCACGCAGGAGTCCCTGCTCGGCCAGATGCTGATCTACCTGATCCCGCTGGGCCTCGTCCTGGTGCTGCTGTTCTGGATGATGAACGCGCAGGGCGGCGGCAACCGCGTCCTGTCGTTCGGCAAGTCCAAGGCCAAGCAGCTCAACAAGGACATGCCCAAGACGACCTTCGCCGACGTCGCCGGCGCGAACGAGGCCGTCGAGGAGCTCTACGAGATCAAGGACTTCCTCCAGAACCCGACGCGCTACCAGGCGCTCGGCGCGAAGATCCCGAAGGGCGTCCTGCTCTACGGCCCGCCCGGTACCGGCAAGACGCTGCTGGCGCGCGCCGTGGCCGGCGAGGCGGGCGTGCCGTTCTACACGATCTCCGGCTCGGACTTCGTCGAGATGTTCGTCGGTGTCGGTGCGTCCCGGGTGCGTGACCTGTTCGAGCAGGCCAAGCAGAACTCGCCCTGCATCGTGTTCGTCGACGAGATCGACGCCGTGGGTCGTCACCGCGGTGCCGGCATGGGCGGCGGGCACGACGAGCGCGAGCAGACGCTGAACCAGCTGCTCGTCGAGATGGACGGCTTCGACGCCCGCGGCGGGATCATCCTGATCGCGGCGACGAACCGCCCCGACATCCTCGACCCGGCGCTGCTGCGTCCCGGTCGCTTCGACCGGCAGATCCCCGTCGCCGCGCCCGACCTCGCGGGTCGCCGCCAGATCCTCGCCGTGCACGGCAAGGGCAAGCCCCTCGCCCCGGACGCCGACCTCGACGGGCTGGCCAAGCGCACCGTCGGGTTCTCCGGTGCCGACCTCGCGAACGTCCTCAACGAGGCCGCGCTGCTCACCGCGCGCCTCAACCAGCAGCAGATCACGGGCGCCTCGCTGGAGGAGTCGGTCGACCGCGTGATCGGTGGCCCGGCCCGCAAGAGCCGGATCATCTCCGAGCAGGAGAAGAAGGTCGCCGCGTACCACGAGGCCGGGCACGCCCTGGCCGCGTGGGCGATGCCGGACATCGAGCCGGTCTACAAGGTGACGATCCTGCCGCGCGGTCGCACCGGTGGGCACGCCCTCGTCGTCCCGGAGGACGACAAGGAGTTGATGACCCGCTCGGAGATGATCGCCCGCCTCGTGTTCGCGATGGGTGGCCGCTCCGCCGAGGAGCTCGTCTTCCACGAGCCGACGACGGGTGCGTCCTCCGACATCGAGCAGGCGACGAAGATCGCCCGCGCGATGGTCACCGAGTACGGCATGAGCGCCAAGCTCGGCGCCGTGAAGTACGGCCAGGAGCAGGGCGAGCCCTTCCTCGGCCGCACCGCGGGCAAGCAGTCGGACTACTCGCTCGAGGTCGCCCACGAGATCGACGAGGAGGTGCGCAAGCTCATCGAGGCCGCGCACACCGAGGCGTGGGAGATCCTGAACACCCATCGCGACGCGCTCGACGCGCTGACCGCCGAGCTGATCGAGCACGAGACGCTGCAGCGCAAGGACCTGGAGCGGGTCTTCGCCTCGGTCACCAAGCGGCCGCGCATCACGATGTTCAACGACTTCGGGGAGCGCACGCCCTCCGACCGGCCGCCGATCAAGACGCGGCGCGAGATCGCCACCGAGCGCGGCGAGCCGTGGCCGCCGGAGGACGAGCGCCGCGAGCCCGCGCGCGTCGGGGCCGGGAGCAACGGCCACGGCCCGAACGGACAGAGCGCCCACACGCAGAACGGCCAGAACGGGCAGCAGCCCGCGGCCGACCGCAACGGCCAGTCCTCCCCGGGTCAGAACGGCCACGGGTGGGGCGCGCCGGACACGCCGGCGGTGGGCACGCCCGCCGTCGGGCCGGGCGAGCGGGCCACCGGGCCCGGGACCTCCGGGTGGGGCATCCCCGACGTGTACCGCACCGGGGGCTCGTCGCAGCCGCCGTCGGCGGTGCCACCGAACTACGGGGCGCCTCCCGGCTGGACGCCGGGCACCACGCCCCGCGGGACGTCGTGGGACCCGAACACGCGGCCGTACGGCCAGCACGGGTCGGGGTCGTCCTCGCAGGGCTGGGGCAGCCCCGGGGGCCAGCACGCTGCGCCGGAGGACGGATCGTCGGCCGGCGGACGCCGGAGTGCTCCGGACCACGACCAGTCGAGCGGGACCTCGTTCACATCGCCGGGCGAGGGCGGCGTGAACCCGTACGGTGATCCGGAAGGCCGTCGTACCGACGGTCGCACGGAGAGCTGACCAGCGGCGGCCACCCTCCCCGACGCGGAGGCACGGGCCGGCCCGCGCACCCGAGAAACGGGCGAGGGAGACGTGACCACCAGCCAGGAGACGGCGCGACCCGTCGATCACGAGAACGAGCGGAACGGGGGTCGAGCCGTCGAGTCCGAGCGGCTCGAGGCCTTCGACGCGGCGCGCATCGAGGCCGCGGTCCGGGAACTGCTCATCGGTATCGGGGAGGACCCCGACCGTGAGGGACTGCGCGACACTCCGGCCCGGGTGGCGCGCTCCTACCGGGAGCTGTTCGCGGGCCTGTGGACCGACCCCGCCGGGGTCCTCGAGCGGACGTTCTCCGAGGACCACGACGAGCTGGTCCTCGTCCGTGACATCCCGCTGTTCTCGATGTGCGAGCACCACCTGCTGCCGTTCCACGGCGTCGCCCACGTCGCCTACCTGCCGGGCACGGACGGCCGGGTCACCGGGCTGTCGAAGCTCGCCCGCCTCGTCGACCTCTACGCCCGGCGGCCGCAGGTGCAGGAGCGGCTCACCACCCAGGTCGCCGACGCGCTGGACCACACGCTCGGCGCCCGCGGTGTCCTCGTGGTGATCGACGCCGAGCACCAGTGCATGTCGGCGCGCGGTGTCCGCAAGCCGGGCTCGCGCACCACCACCTCCGCGGTGCGTGGCGTGCTCAAGTCGTCGGCGAGCACCCGGGCCGAGGCGCTCGGCCTGATCCGGCACTGACGGCGACCCGTGCCGCCCGTCGCGCTGCTCCGCCCCAACCACTGCCTCGTGATGGGCGTCCTCAACGTCACGCCCGACTCGTTCTCCGACGGGGGCCGGTGGCTGAACCGTGACGACGCCGTCGCGCACGGCGTGGCCATGGCGGAGCGCGGGGCCACCTACGTCGACGTCGGCGGCGAGTCGACCCGGCCCGGCGCGGAGCGGGTCGACGCCGCGACCGAGATCGAGCGGGTGGTCCCCGTCGTCGCCGAACTCGTCGCCCACGGCGTCCGGGTCAGCGTCGACACCACCCGTGCCGAGGTCGCGGTGAAGGCGCTCGAGGCCGGCGCCGAGCTCGTCAACGACGTCTCCGGCGGGCTGGCCGACCCGACGATGGCCCGGGTCGTCGCCGACGCGGGTTGCGGCTGGGTGCTCATGCACTGGCGCGGGCCGTCGGACCGGATGACGAACCTTGCGAGCTACGAGGACGTGGTGGGCGAGGTCCTCGCCGAGATGATCGAGCAGATCGACCGCGCGGTCCTCGCGGGCGTCGACCCGGCCCGGCTCGTCCTCGACCCGGGGCTCGGCTTCGCGAAGACGGCCGCCCACAACTGGCAGCTGCTGCGCAAGCTCGATGTGTTCACCTCGCTCGACTTCCCGGTGCTCGTCGGGGCCTCCCGCAAGCGGTTCCTCGGCGCCCTGCTCGCCGACGACGACGGGACGCCCCGGCCTCCCGACGGGCGTGAGCACGCGACCGCGGCGGTCTCCGCCCTCGCCGCGAACGCCGGCGCGTGGGGCGTGCGGGTGCACGAGGTCGGCGCCTCGCTCGACGCCGTCGCCGTGGCCGCCGCCTGGCACTGGGGCACCTCCCGCGCCGCGAGGGCCGACTCGTGAGCACACGCGACACCATCGAGCTCCGCGGACTCCGGGTCCGCGGCCACCACGGCGTGTTCGAGCACGAACGTCGCGACGGGCAGGACTTCGTGCTCGACCTCGTCCTGCACGTCGACCTCATCGCCGCCGGCCGCAGCGACGACCTCGACGACACCGTGGACTACGGCGCCCTCGCCGAGGCCGCGGCCGTGGTGGTCGAGGGCGCCCCGCGCTCGCTGATCGAGGCGGTCGCGGCCGACGTGGCCGACGTGGTCCTCGACGATCCGCGGGTGGCGGAGGTCGAGGTCACCCTGCACAAGCCGCAGGCCCCGATCGCGCGGCCGTTCGCCGACGTCGCGGTGCGGATCCGACGCAGCCGGCCGGGGACATCGTGACCCGGGCCGTGCTCTCGCTGGGGTCGAACCTCGGCGACCGGCGGGCCCACCTCGCGGCGGCGCTCGCGGGGCTCGCGCCCTGGACCCGCGAGGTGTCCTCGGTCTACCGCACCGCTCCGTGGGGCGGCGTCGACCAGGAGGACTTCCTCAACCTCGTCGTCACCGTCGAGGACCCCGAGGCCGGGCCGTGGGTCTGGCTCGCCCGCGCCCGGTCCGCCGAGCAGGCCCGCGACCGCGACCGCGGCGAGGACGCCGTGCGGTGGGGGCCGCGGACGCTCGACGTGGACGTCCTCGTCGTGACCGACACCGACGGACCGGTGCACAGCGAGGACCCCGAACTCCTCCTGCCCCACCCGCGCCTGCACGAGCGCGCGTTCGTGCTCGTGCCGTGGGCGGAGATCGCCCCGGACGACGAGGTCCCGGGCCGCGGTCGGATCGCCGACCTGCTGGCGGCGCTGCCCGCCGACGAGCGGGCCGGGGTGCATCTCGACACCGGGGAGCGGGAGACGGAGCGCAGCGGAGCTCGACCCGGGGAGCGGGAGACGGAGCCGGGGGCGCGCTGATGACGACGCGCACCAGCCCGTCGGTCCTGCTCGTCATCGCGGTGGCCGCCGGGCTCGCCACGAACCTCGCGCTCGGGCTGCTCTACGGTTCGATCCCACCGCTGCCCGCCCCGGCCGGCCTGACCTTCCTCGTGCTCGGGCTGGTCGAGGGCGGCATCGCCGTCGTGCTGTACCGCCGGATCCAGCAGCGACCCGGGGCGCGGCCGGTCGACGCGCTCGCCGCGGCCCGGGCCGTCGCCCTCGCGAAGGCCTCGGCGTTGGCCGGGTCGCTCGTGGGCGGGGCCTGGTGCGGGGTGCTCGCCTTCGTCCTGCCCCGGCGCGCGCAGGTGGCCGCCGCGGCCTCGGACACGACGGCGGCGGTGATCGGGATCGTCGGATCGGTCGTCCTCGTCGCGGCGGCGCTCGCCCTCGAGTGGTGTTGTCGTACCCCGGACGATCCGGAGTCGCGCCTCCCGGAGGACCGCCGCTGACCCGTCCGCGCCGCGGGCCTCACCGTGGACATGCGGGCACGGTCGATACAGTCCGGACATGGCCAACCCCGGGGCCGACCGGCGTCGCGGGTCGCGCGCGTCCGTCACCACGGGTGGCGGACGCCCCGGAGACCCCCTGGTCCGCGTGCTGCTCGTCGTGACGGCGCTGTGCGCGGCGCTCGCCGCGACCACCGTGGTGCTCGCCGACGACGAGCGCCTGCTGCGCCTCGGGGTGATCGCCGGGCTGTGGGCCGCGCTGCTCGCGGTCGCGGCGCTCGCCCGGCGCAGCGGCGGCGGGGGGAACGACCCGGAGCGGGAGCTCGAGTCGATGCGTCGCACCTACGAGCTCGAGCTGGCCGCCGAGATCGACGCCCGCCGCGAGCACGAGCTCACGGTCGAGCAGACGGTGCGCCGGGAGATCGTTGCCGAGGCCGGCCAGGAGCTGACGGCCCTGCGCGCCGAGGTCGAGCGGCTGCGCTCTCACCTGGAGAACGCCGAGACCCGCGCGGCGCCGCTGCCGGCGCAGCTGCAGGCCGTCGCGGGTGAGGGGCCCGCCCGGCCGGCCGCACCCGGCGTCGGGAACGGACCGCGGCTGCCCCGCCAGCACGTGAACGAGGTGTCCCACCCTTCGGCGCCCGGTCGGGGGACGGGCGGCCGGACCGTGGCCGAGCTGCTCGCCGCGCACGCGCAGGACCGCCGCCGCCCGTCGCGCTGATCGTCCGTCCCGCCGGGGCGGCCGGGAGCCACTACCCTGCGGCAGGGTGATCGCCACCCCGGTCCGGCTCGCCCCGCAGCAGCGCCGCACGCTCGTCTGGCCCGTCCTCGGGCTCATCGTGCTCGGCATCTGCGCGCTGGCCGCCGTGGGCTTCGCGAGCACCGAGATCGGCACCGGCGGCGTCGTCGTCGGCGCGATCTGCGCGCTGCTGCCGGTGGGGCCGGTGCTGTTGGCGTTCGCCTGGGTCGACCGCTGGGAGCCGGAGCCGCCGCGCCTGCTGCTCACCGCGTTCCTGTGGGGCGCCGGGTTCGCGGCCCTGGTCGCGCTGATCATCAACTCCAGCGCCGTGCTCGCCGCGGAGCTGCTGCTCGGACGGGGGCAGGGCGACTTCGTCGGCGCGGTGATCTCCGCGCCGCTGGTCGAGGAGTTCGTCAAGGGCGCGTTCGTGGTGGGGCTGCTGCTGTTCCGGCGCCGCGAGTTCGACGGGATCGTCGACGGCGTGGTCTACGCCGGCTTCGTCGGCGCGGGCTTCGCCTTCACCGAGAACATCATCTACTTCGGCCGCGCGTTCACCGACGCCGGCACGGCCCCGGTCGCCGGCGTCATCGTCACCTTCATCCTGCGCGGGGTCCTCTCGCCGTTCGCCCACCCGCTGTTCACCTCCATGACGGGCATCGGGGTCGGGATCGCGGCGAGCATCCGTTCGCGGGTCGGCGGCGCGCTGGCGATCCTGCTCGGCTACGTCCTCGCGGTGATCCTGCACGCGCTGTGGAACTCCGCGACGCAGCTCGGCCCCGGGTTCTTCGGCGTGTACATCCTCATCATGGTGCCGCTGTTCCTCGCGCTCCTCGGCCTCGTGATCTGGCAGCGCCGCCGGGAACGCGACGTGCTGGCCCGCCAGATGCCGGGCTTCGCCGCCGCGGGCTGGATCGCCGAGAGCGAGGTCCCGCTCCTCGGCAGCATGTCCGGACGACGACGCTGGCTCGCGGCCGTCCGCCGGACCGCCGGCAGGCCGGCCGCCCATGCCGTCGTCCACTACCAGCACGCGGTGTCCGAGCTGGCGTTCCTGCGGGCCCGTGCCGAGCGCGGCGCCATCCCGCCCGACCCGCGCTGGCACGCCGAGCTGCTCGACAACCTCGTCCGCACCCGCATGGCCGCGGTCACCGCGCCCGGCGTCCCCCAGGGGCAGCAGCCGCCGCCCGGCCCGCCACCGGGTCCCCGCCCGCCGTCCGGCCCCTTCCCGACGCCGGGTCCTTCCGGACCGGGGTGGGGCGGCCCGCAGCCGCCGTACCCGCCGTCGCAGCCCTGGCAGCGGCCGCGGGGGTAGCCGGGCGCGTGCGTCGGTGGCCCCGTTCGCGCGTCAGGTGACAGCAATGGGCCACCGCTGACGTCAGGGTGCTGGGGGTGTCAGCCGTGGCCCACCGCTGACGTCCGGTGTCAGCCGTGTGCCACCGCTGACGTCACGGTGCCCGACTGTCATCCCGATCACCCACGGCCACCGGGACGTCGTCGCGCGTCTACCCTCGCCAGCGCATCGTCCGGTACCCGCTCCACTGAGCGGGACGGGAACGACGAGTGGTGAAGGGGTGTGCTCGTGAGCGCCTCCGGCAGCGACGCCGGGCCCAGGCCTGCGCGTCTCGACGTCGGCGTGGTCTCCGCCGGGAGGGTCGGCGCCGTGATGGGCGCCGCGCTGGCGGCCGCCGGCCACACGGTCGTCGCGGCCTCCGCCGTGTCACGCGCCTCGCGCGCCCGCGCCGAGGCCCTGTTGCCCGGGGCGGCGATCCTGCCGCCCGACGAGGTCGTGCGGAACGCCGACCTGGCCCTGCTCGCCGTGCCCGACGACGTCCTGCCCGGGCTGGTGCGCGGGCTCGCGGCATCGGGGTGCCTGCGGCCCGGGCAGATCCTGGTCCACACCTGCGGGTCCCACGGGGTGGGCGTGCTCGGCCCGGCCGCGGAGCACGACGTGCTCCCCATCGCCCTGCACCCGGCCATGACGATCACCGGCCGGCCGGAGGACGTCACCCGGCTCACCGGGGCCTGCGTCGGGGTGACCGCGAACAGCTCGCCGACCGAGGACGCGGAGGCGGCCTGGCTCGTCGGCGAGGCGCTCGTCGTCGAGATCGGGGCGGAGCCGGTGCGCATCCCCGAGGAGATGCGCCCGCTCTACCACGCGGCGCTCGCGCACGGCGCGAACCACCTGATCACGCTGGTCCGCGAGGCCGCCGACCTGCTGCGCGACGCCGGGATCGAGCCGGCCGAACGCGTGCTCGCCCCGCTCCTGTCGGCAGCGCTCGACAACGCCCTGCGCCTCGGCGACCGCGCCCTGACCGGGCCGGTCGTCCGCGGCGACGCGGGGACCGTCGCGACCCACCTGCGCCACCTCGACGCGCGGGCCCCCGAGTCGGCCGAGCTCTACCGCGCCCTCGCCCGCCGCACCGCCGAGCGCGCCCACGCCGGCGGGCTCATCGGCGACGACGAGTTCACCGCCGTCATCGACACCTTCGAGAGGCACACGCCGTGACCCGCCCCTCCAGCCTGCGCACGCACGACCTGCTCGGGCGCTCCCGGCCGAAGTACGTCAAGGACGGCCTCACCGTCCACACCGACCCGAACACGCTGCGCCGCGTGACGAAGGCGATGCGCGGCGGCGGCCGCCGGGTCACGCTCGTCCCGACGATGGGTGCCCTGCACGACGGCCACCGCGAGCTGATGCGCCGCGCCCGCTCGATCCCCGGCTCCAGCACCGTGGTGTCGATCTTCGTGAACCCCCGCCAGTTCGGGCCGACCGAGGACTTCGACCGCTACCCCCGCGCGTTCGAGGCCGACCTCGAGATGTGCCGCGAGGAGGGCGTCGAGCTCGTGTTCGCACCCGACGTCGACACGATGTACCCGGCGGGCTTCACCACGAGCATCGACCCGGGGCCGCTCGGCGCCGAGCTCGAGGGCGCCGCCCGTCCCGGGCACTTCGCGGGGATGCTGACGGTGGTCAACAAGCTGTTCGCGATCTGCGTGCCGGACGTCGCGTTCTTCGGGGAGAAGGACTGGCAGCAGCTGGCGCTGATCCGGCGGATGGTGCGCGACCTCGACATCGACGTCCACGTGGTCGGCGTCCCCACCGTCCGCGAGACCGACGGGCTGGCGCGGTCGAGCCGCAACGCCTACCTCGACGAGACCCAGCGCCGGCAGGCCGTGGCGATCTCCGCTGCGCTCTCGGCCGGCCAGTACGCCGGTGAGCAGGGCCCGGAGGCGGTCGTCGCGGCCGCCCGCGAGGTGCTCGCCGCCGAGCCGGCCCTCGAGGTCGACTACGTCGAGCTGCGCGACCCGGAGCTCGGCCCCGCCCCGACGATCGGCGACGCCCGCCTGCTCATCGCCGCCCGTCTGGGCGCAACCCGCCTGATCGACAACGCCCACGTCTCGGTGACGGAGAGAGTCTGATGCTGCGCACGATGCTCAAGTCCAAGATCCACCGGGCGACGGTCACGGACGCGGACCTGCACTACGTCGGGTCGGTCACCGTCGACACCGACCTGATGGCCGCGGCCGACCTGCTCGAGGGGGAGCAGGTCGCGATCGTCGACGTCACCAACGGTGCCCGCCTGGAGACCTACGTGATCCCGGGCGAGGCCGGCTCCGGCGTCATCGGGATCAACGGCGCCGCCGCGCACCTCGTGCACCCCGGCGACCTCGTCATCCTCATCGCCTACGGGCAGATGGACGACTCCGAGGCCCGCGCCCACCGGCCGCGCGTGGTCTTCGTGGACGACCGCAACCGCGTCCTCGACCGGGGCTCGGACCCCGCCTACGTGCCGGCGGACGCCCCGGAGGCGTCGCTGCTGGTGCCGGGCACGCGGGCCGCCGCCCTGAACTGAGGACGGCAGGGGCGAGCGGAGCGACGGGGGAGGGGCGCGTGCTGCTCTGCATCGATGTCGGCAACACGCAGACGGCCCTCGCGCTCTACCCGTCGTCGACGCTTCCCGACGACGGGCCCGAGGTCACCTCCCGCTGGGACGCCCGGATCCGTACCGAGCGGCGGGCCACCGCCGACGAGCTCGCCCTGACCGTCCGCGGCATGCTCGGCCCGCTGGTCGCGGAGGTCGACGGCGTCGCGGCGCTGTCGACGGTGCCGGCGCTGCTCCGGGAACTGCGCGGGATGCTCGACCGGCACTTCGCGGGCGTCGCCCGGGTCCTTGTCGAGCCCGGGGTCCGCACGGGGGTGCCGCTGCTCGTCGACAACCCGAAGGAGGTCGGCGCCGACCGGGTGGTGCAGGCGCTGGCCGCGCACCAGCGCGTCGGCGGGCCCTGCGTGGTGGTCACGTTCGGGACCTCGACCGTCATCGACGCGGTCTCCGCCGACGGCGAGTTCCTGGGCGGTGCGCTCGCGGCAGGGGTCGCCGTGTCGGCCGACGCCCTCGCGGTGCGGGCCGCCGGGCTGCGCCCGGTGGAGCTCGTAGCGCCACGCACCGTGCTCGGGCGCTCGACCGTCGAGGGCATGCAGGCCGGTCTCGTGCTCGGGGCCGCCGCGATGGTCGACGGGCTCGTCCGCCGGATCGGCGAGGAGGTCGCCGCGAAGGACGCGGCGGGCCGCGGGCCGGTCGCGGTCGTCGCCTGCGGTGGGCTCGCGCCCGTCGTGGCACCGGAGTGCTCGACCGTCACGCACCACGTCCCCGACCTCACCCTCCAGGGTCTGCGCCTCGTGTACGGGCGGGTGCAGGAGGCGGCGCGGGCCCGCGAGGAGCGGCGCGCCCGTCGGTGAGGCCACCGTCCGGCCGCTTTTGTCGCGGGGTGCGGCGCCGACCCGGCTGCCTTGTCGTTGTGGTTCCGCACGACAAGGGGGCGCCCAGCGTCGGGAGGCCGCGACGAGGACCGGGAGCGGGGCGACCTCAGGCCCTCGCGCGCGGCGACGCCCGGTAGGTGCGGCGGTACGCGACGGGGGAGAGCCCGACGTCGGCGGCCAGGTGGGCCCGCAGCGACGACGTGGTGCCCAGGCCTGCCTCGGTGGCGACCCGGTCGACGGGCAGGTCGGTCGACTCCAGCAGGTGCCGGGCGTGGGCGACCCGTTGCGCCAGCACCCAGGCGTGCGGGGAGGTGCCGGTCTCTGCCCGGAACCGGCGCGCGAACGTCCGCGTGCTCATCCGGGCATGCCCCGCGAGCGTCGCCACGTCGAGCGGCTCCGCCAGGCGCTCGCGGGCCCAGAGCCGGGTCGCCGCGGTGGACCCGCCGTCGTCGACGGGGAGGGGTCGCTCGATGAACTGGGCCTGCCCGCCGTCGCGCCAGGGCGACACCACGAGGTGCCGGGCGACCTCGGTCGCCACGGCCGCCCCGTGGTCGCGGCGGACCACGTGCAGGCACAGGTCGAGACCCGCGGCCAGCCCGGCGGAGGTGGCGAGGTCGCCCTCGTCGACGAACAGCACGTCCTCGTCGAGGTCGACGTCCGGGTACAGGCGCCGGAACTCCGCGGCACGGGCCCAGTGGGTGGTGGCCCGGCGGCCGGCGAGCCGACCGGCCGCGCCGAGGACGAACGCGCCGGTGCAGATCGACATCCAGCGGGCCCCGGAGGGCACCAGTGCGAGCACCTCGCGGACCGCGGCGGGCAGGACCCCGTCGCGCCGGGCGGGCGGGAAGTGGGTGCCGGGCACGAGGACGGTGTCGGCGGCCGCGAGCGCCTCCGGGCCGTGCTCCACGTGCAGGGCGTAGCCCGCGGTCGTCGGCACCGGACCCGCCTCCAGGCCGCAGACCCGCACGTCGTAGAGCGGCTCCCCGTCCCGCTCGGCAGTGCCGAACACCTGCGGGGGGATTGCGAGGTCGAAGCCGACCACCGGCGGGAGGGCGAGCACGACGACGACGTGGGGCATGGCCGGATTTTGGCATCTGATGGCGTTCCTGCCACTGGTGTTCGACGCACGGGCCCGGCATCGTTCCCGCTCGTGACCGCCGAGGCCCCCGCCACGACCCCCCGCACCCGCTCCTCCTGGTGGCCCTGGGCCGTCGCGGTGACGGCGTTCGTCGCGCTCATGGGGGCCGCCGGCTTCCGGTCCGCCCCGGGCGTGCTGATCGCGCCGCTGCACGAGGAGTTCGGCTGGTCGACGGCCACGATCTCCACCGCGGTCTCGATCAACCTCGTGCTCTACGGCGTCATCTCGCCGTTCGCGGCCGCGCTCATGGAGCGGTTCGGGATGCGCCGCGTGGTCGGCGGCGCGCTGCTGCTGGTGGCGGCGGGCAGCGGGCTCACCGTCCTCATGACCCAGGTGTGGCAGCTGATGCTGCTCTGGGGCGTGCTCGTCGGGGTCGGCACCGGCTCGATGGCGCTCGCCTTCGTCGCGACCGTGACCGGCCGTTGGTTCGTCCGGCGCCGCGGCCTGGTCAGCGGGGTCCTGACGGCGGCCCAGGCCGCGGGCGGCCTCGTCTTCCTGCCGCTCATGGCGTCGCTGTCGGAGAGCGTCGGCTGGCGGGCGGCGTCGCTGCTCGTGGCCGCGGGAGCGCTCATCGTCGTGCCGGTGGTGGTGCTCTTCCTGCGCGACTCCCCGGTCGACGTCGGCACCGTCGCCCACGGCGCCGACCCCGGCTCCGTCGCCGCGGCCTTCCCGACGACGGGTGGCGCGGGTGGGGCCGCCCGGCGTGCGGTCTCGGTGCTCGGCGAGGCGGCCCGCACCCGGACGTTCTGGCTGCTCGCGGGCGGGTTCGCGATCTGCGGCGCGACGACGGTGGGGCTCCTGGGGACCCACTTCGTCCCCGCCGCGCACGACCACGGGATGCCCGCGACGACGGCGGCGGGGCTGCTCGCGCTGGTCGGTGTGTTCGACGTCCTGGGCACGATCCTGTCCGGCTGGCTCACCGACCGGTGGGACCCGCGTCGGCTGCTCGCCGTCTACTACGTGCTGCGGGGCGCCTCGCTGCTCGTGCTGCCGCTGCTCCTGGCGCCGACCACGGTGCCGCCGATGTGGGCGTTCGTCGTCTTCTACGGGCTGGACTGGGTGGCGACCGTGCCGCCGACCGTCGCGCTGTGCCGGGAACGGTTCGGGGACCGCGGGCCGATCGTGTTCGGGTGGGTGTTCGCGTCGCACCAGGTCGGCTCGGCGATCGCGGCGGTCGGGGCGGGCATCATCCGCGACACCACCGGCAGCTACGACGGCGCCTGGTGGGGTGCGGGTGCCCTGTGCGTCGTGGCGGCCGGTCTGTCGCTCGCGATCAGCCGGGCGGTGTCGCCGGCCGTGCGGAGCTGACCGACCCCGACCCGTCGTCCGGAAGGCCCGCGTGCCGGGGATCGCTCACCGGGAGCAGGTGGCGCAGCCGCTCGACGAGCTCGAGGTCGTCGCGCCCGGCGGACGTGCGGGAGAGCGCCCAGAGCGCGGCGGTGTCCCCGCCGCGGAGCACGGCGCGCCGGACCCCGACGTCGAGCTCGTCGCGCAGGGCGCGGACGCCGGGCGCGTCGGAGGTCGGCAGCAGCTCCCCGCGCCCGACCAGGGCGGTGTCGGGCACGGCGCCGGATCGGAGCGCGTCGCGCAGCGTCAGGAAGTCGGCGTCGACCCGGGCCTCGATCCGGTAGGGCTGCGGTTTGACCACGCCGGCGCCGTTCGGGAGCGATTCGAGCAGGTGGCGCAGCCGGTGCATCTCCGCGCGGACGGTCACCGGGTTGCCGCGCTCGCCGTAGAGCTCGACGGCCAGCGCGTCGGCCGAGAGCCCCTCCGGATGCATCGCGAGGAGGGCCAGGAGCTCGGCGTGGCGGGCCCCGAGCCGCAGCGGGCGGCCGTCGAGCCGGGCGACCGGGCGGGGGACGCCCAGGAAGGGCAGCGCGAGCGTCGGGCGGACCCGGACCCCGGCCGGTCGCTCCAGCCGGAGCAGCCAGCCCTCGGCGAGCGGCTCGACGACGCCCTCGCCGTGCTCGCCGAGCGACACCCGGTCGCCCGCGCCGGGCAGCGTGACCCGGTCGTCGATCCAGCCGTGAGGGGTGGCGGCCAGGACCCGCCCGGCCGGGCTGAGCAGCGCTCCCGGGGCGTCGAGGCCGGACAGGTGCGGCAGGTTGCGCGTGCGCAGGCGTTCGTCGCGGATGGCCTGGCGGGTGGCGAGGTGGTTCTCGGCGAGCCGGGCGGCCGCCGTGACCAGCGCCAGCGTGCTCGGATGGAACGTCCGGACCGGGCCGGTGAGGTCGACCGCGCCGACCGCCTCGCCGGTGTCGGGGTCGTGGATCGGGGCGGCCGCGCACGTGAACCGGTGGTACTGCGCGACGAGGTGCTCCGACGAGTGGATCTGCACCGCGGCGTCGGAGGCGAGCGAGGTGCCCATCGCGTTGGTGCCGGCCGAGTCCTCGCTCCAGCGGAATCCCTCGGCGAGCTCGAGGTCGTCGGCCAGGTGCAGCACTCCGGCGGCACCTTCACGCCACAGGATGTGGCCCTGCGCGTCGGTGACGATCATGACGTGCATCGCCTCGTCGGCGATCTCGAGCAGCGTGGTCCGCAGCAGCGGGAGCACGGGGGAGAGCGGGTGGTGCTCGCGGATCCGGGCGAGCTCGCCGTCGTCGAACACGCGGGCCGGGGCGCCGTGGTCGGGGTCGACGTGGGCCGCCAGGGACCGCCGCCAGGAGTCGGAGACGACCGTCCGGGGGTCGACCTCCGCCCGGCCTCCGCCCAGAACGGCGTCGCGCACGCGGGCGAGGAGGGCCGCGCGCTCGACCGGATCCCCCCAGGCGTCCGGGTTCGTCGTCATCCACCACCCCGTGGACCTCGTCGGGCCGAACGTCCATCGTGCGGGCGGTCGATCGTCGAGGCAACCCCCCCGCGGTTCCTCATCTGCGGATCGGATCGTCCGGCCTGCTTGCATCTGCGTGCAACGTCGGTGCAACCCTCGGCGCCATAGCGTTCTCGGTCACAGGAGCGGACGCGTCGTGCGTCACCGCTCCACCGTGCCAGCACGGCGAGCCGACCACCTCTGGGAGGACCAACGATGGCCGTCTACGCAGCCCCCGGGACCGAGGGCTCGGTCGTCAGCTTCAAGCCCCGCTACGACCACTGGATCGGCGGCGAGTACGTCGCCCCGGTCAAGGGGCAGTACTTCGAGAACCCGACCCCGGTGACCGGGGAGAACTTCTGCGAGGTCGCCCGCGGCACCGCCGAGGACGTGGAGAAGGCGCTCGACGCCGCCCACGCCGCCGCCCCGGCCTGGGGGAGGACCTCGGTCGGCGAGCGCGCGAACCTCCTCAACAAGATGGCCGACCGCATCGAGGCCAACCTCGAGCAGATCGCGATCGCGGAGAGCTGGGAGAACGGGAAGGCCTGCCGCGAGACCCTCGCGGCCGACATCCCGCTGGCGGTCGACCACCTGCGCTACTTCGCCGGGGCGATCCGGGCGCAGGAGGGTTCGCTCTCGCAGATCGACGAGGACACCGTCGCGTACCACTTCCACGAGCCGCTGGGCGTGGTCGGCCAGATCATCCCGTGGAACTTCCCGATCCTCATGGCGATCTGGAAGCTGGCCCCGGCCCTCGCCGCCGGCAACGCCGTCGTCCTGAAGCCGGCCGAGCAGACCCCGGCGTCGATCCACGTCCTGATGGACGTCATCGGCGACCTCATCCCCGCCGGCGTGCTCAACATCGTCAACGGTTTCGGCGTCGAGGCGGGCAAGCCGCTCGCGTCCTCCCCGCGCATCCGCAAGATCGCCTTCACCGGGGAGACCACCACCGGTCGGCTCATCTCCCAGTACGCCTCGGAGAACCTGATCCCGGTCACGCTCGAGCTCGGCGGCAAGAGCCCGAACGTCTTCTTCGACGACGTGTCGGCGCAGCACGACGCCTTCTACGACAAGTGCCTCGAGGGCTTCGCGATGTTCGCGCTCAACCAGGGCGAGGTCTGCACCTGCCCGTCGCGGGCGCTGATCCAGGGCGGCCACTACGACGAGTTCCTGGCCCAGGCCGTCAAGCGCACCGAGCAGGTCAAGCAGGGCAACCCGCTCGACACCGACACGATGATCGGCGCGCAGGCCTCGAACGACCAGTTCGAGAAGATCCTGTCCTACATCGACATCGGTCGTCAGGAGGGGGCGAAGGTCCTCACCGGTGGCGAGAAGAGCGACCTCGGCGGCGACCTCTCGGGGGGCTACTACATCCAGCCGACCATCTTCGAGGGCGACAACTCGATGCGGATCTTCCAGGAGGAGATCTTCGGGCCGGTGCTGTCGGTCGCGAAGTTCACCGACTACGCCGACGCCATGAAGATCGCGAACGACACGCTCTACGGGCTCGGCGCCGGCGTGTGGTCCCGCGACACCAACACCGCCTACCGGGCCGGGCGCGAGATCCAGGCCGGCCGGGTCTGGGTGAACAACTACCACCAGTACCCGGCGCACGCCGCGTTCGGTGGCTACAAGCAGTCGGGCATCGGCCGCGAGAACCACAAGATGATGCTCGACCACTACCAGCAGACCAAGAACCTGCTGGTCAGCTACTCGCAGAACGCGATGGGTTTCTTCTGATCGGGCCCGCGCCGACGACGCCGGAGGGAGGCCTGCGATGACCGAGATCAGTACCAGCACCGACGTCACCGAGGAGGTGCCGGAGGTGCCCGGTTCCGGGACGACCGCGCGCGTCGCGCTGTCCCCACAGGCCTCCGAACTCCTCGTCACACTCACCGAGCTGCACGGCCCGCTGATGTTCCACCAGTCCGGCGGGTGCTGCGACGGCAGCGCCCCGATGTGTTATCCGGACGGTGATTTCAAGCTCGGCGGGCAGGACGTCCACCTCGGGGACCTCGAGGTGGAGGGTCTGGAGAAGCCGATCGGGTTCCACATGTCGGCGTCGCAGTTCGAGTACTGGAAGCACACCCACCTCACCGTCGACGTCGTCAAGGGCCGCGGCAGCGGGTTCAGCGTCGAGGCGCCCGAGGGCGTCCGGTTCATCATCCGCTCGCGGCTGTTCACCGACGACGAATGGCGGGCGCTCGAGGGGGCGTGAGCCTTCCGCACCGCATCGCACGCAGGGCACCCTGGTCCGTCGGCCGGGGTGCCCTTCGTGTGTCCCGACCCCTGCACCGACGGAGGACAGCGTGACCGAACCGAGCACCACACTGCGCGAGCTGACCGGGATGCCAGGCGACCCGGCACCCCTGACCGGCTCCGCGCTCGTGATGATCGACCTGCAGAACACCTACACCCGGGGCGTGATGGCGCTCGAGAACGTGGAGCCCGCCATCGAGGAGGCGGCCCGCCTGCTCGAGCGCGCCCGGGCCGCCGGGTCGACCGTCGTGCACGTCCAGCACGAGGCCGGAGCCGGGACGCCGTACGACACGAATGCCGAGATCGGCGCGATCGTCGACGCGGTCGCCCCGCGGCCCGGCGAGCACCGCGTGGTGAAGAACTTCCCGAGTTCGTTCGTGAACACCGACCTCGAGGAGTACCTGCGCGGCGCCGGCGTCACGAATCTCGTTCTCGCGGGCTTCATGACGCACATGTGCGTGAACTCGACCGCACGGAGCGCGTTCAACCTCGGGTTCGCCCCGACCGTCGTCGCCGGGGCCACGGCCACCCGTGCGCTGCCCGGCCCCAACGGGGTGGTGGAGGCGTCCGCGCTGCAGTCCGCGAGCCTCGCCGCGCTCTCCGACATGTTCGCGGTCGTCGTTCCCGACTCCTCGGCCGTTCCCGACTGAGGTGTTCACGCGCGTCACACCATTCCGTGGTGCGTCACCGATCACGGGAACCCGCCTCGACACGACGACGGGCGCGCAATTACGCTGCGCCGCGAACCATTCCGGTTCACGGCGCGCGGCGACGCGCGACCGGCCGCTCAGGGGGTCGTGGAAGGAATTCAACGCGTGGCGCAGAAAGTGGTCGTGACCCTCGTCGACGATCTCGACGAGACCGAGGCCGACGAGACCGTCGAGTTCGGTATCGACGGGACGACCTACGAGATCGACCTGTCCGACGCGAATGCGTCGAAGCTCCGTGACGAGCTCGCCGACTACGTGGCACACGCCCGCAAGACGTCGGGCCGGCGTCGTTCCGGCGGTGCCAAGGCCGCTGCGGCCCCTGCCGCCCCGGCGCGCAAGGGTGGTGGCCGGGCCTCGGTGGACCGTGAGCAGAACCAGGCCATCCGGGAGTGGGCGCGCAAGAACACCAACTACAACGTGTCGGAACGCGGTCGCATCCCCTCCGAGGTCAGCGAGGCCTACCACAAGGCGCACGGCTGATCCCGACGCTCCACCACGGACGGGCCGTTCGTCACCTCTCCCGGTGACGGGCGGCCCGTTCGTCGTCTAAGGAGTCGACGTCGATCGCAGGTCGTACGCTATCGCTTATGACCGATGAGGCGGCCGACCTGCGTCGAGCGGTGCAACGTCTCGCGCGGCGGCTCCGGGACGAGCGCCCGCGCGGGCCGATCACGGACGTCCAGCGAGGGCTTCTCGCGCAGATCATGGATCACGGCCCGCAGAACGCCGCCGCACTGGCCCGGCGCGCGCACACCACGCCGCAGGCGCTGACCCGGCCACTCTCGGCCCTCGTCGAGGCCGGCGTCCTGGAGCGGACTCCGAATCCGCACGACGGTCGTAAATATGTGTTGATCATCTCGGCGAGCGGGTGGACGCTGCTCCGCGAGGACGCCGCGCCCCGGGACGCCTGGCTCGCGGCGGGCCTCGCGGACCTGACCGACGCCGAGCGGGACCTGCTCGGCATCGCCGCCCGCCTGCTCGACGACCTGGCGCGGCGGCCCGGAGGGGAGTGAACGATGGACGAGCGCGGGACGCGGACCTGGTGGGGCGCCATCGTCGTGGCGGCGGTGCTCACCGGGCTAACGGGGGCGTGGGGGATCGCGCGTGACCCGCTCGAGCCGTACTACGAGGCGGCCGTGCGGTCGATGGCCGGCGACGCCCACGCGTTCTGGTTCGGCGCCTTCGACCCGGCCGCCACGCTCACGATGGACAAGCTGCCGGGTGCCTTCTGGGTGCAGGCCCTCGTCGTCGCCGTGGCCGGGCCCTCACCGTCGGCGATGGTGCTCCCGCAGGTCGTCGAGATGGTCCTCGCGGTCGTCGTCCTCGCCGTGGCCGTGCGGTCACTGACTCGGTCGCCCGCCGCCGGGGTGGTCGCGGCGCTCGTGCTCGCGGTGAGCCCGGCCGCGGTCGGGGTCGCGCGCGGCAACGTGGCCGACCCCCTGATGATCCTGCTCCTGGTGACCGCCGCGTGGGCGGTGGCGCGGGCGCTGCGCACCGAGCGCTCCGTGGGCTGGCTCGCGGCGGCCGGCCTCGCCGTCGGGCTCGCGTTCCAGGCGAAGATGCTCGCGGCCTGGCTCGTGCTGCCCGCCCTGGCGGTCGCCTTCTTGGTGGCGGCCCCGGTGCCCGTGGGCCGCCGGGTGACGGCGACCGCGGTCGGTGGGGCCGTGACCGCGGTCGTCTCCCTCGCCTGGATCGGCGCCGTGTCGCTCGTGCCGGCCACCGGGCGACCGTGGGTGGACGGCAGCACCGACGACTCGGAGCTCGCCCAGGTGTTCGTCTACAACGGGCTGGGCCGGCTGGGCGCGCAGAACCCGCTCCAGGAGCTCGTGGGGCAGGGCCTCGCGCTCACGGCCCCGGGCACCGGCGGCGAGGGCCCCTCGGCGCTGCGGCTGTTCGTCGGCGACCTCGGGCGGGCGACCGGGTGGCTGGCGCCCGCGGCGCTGCTGGCGCTGGCGGTCGGCCTGTGGGCGACGCGACGCGCACCCCGCACCGACCCCCGGCGGGCCGCCTACCTGCTGTTCGGGCTCTGGCTGCTGGTCTACGGCGTCGCCTTCAGCGCGGGCGCGGTGGTCAACGTCTACTACGTCGCCACCCTGGCCCCCGCGATCGCCGGCCTGCTCGGCACGGCGTTCGCGCACCTGGTCGCGGAGCGGGAGCGGCGGGGCGCGCGCGTCGGTGCTGCGGCGGCTGTCGTCGTGACCATCGCCTACGGGGCGAGCCTGGTCCTGCGCTCCGAACACCCGCTGGTGACGCCGGTGGTCGTCGCAGCCGTCCTCGGTGCGGTGGCGGTCGGCCTCGTGATGACCGCGCGCCGGGGCGCCCTCGTCACCGCGCTGGTCGCCGTCCTGGTCCTCCCCGTGGCGGCCACCGGGTGGTTGCTGGCCCTCGGCGGCGGCGCCTTCGACACGCCCTACGAGCCCGTCCGCGAGGTCCGCGCCGTGCGGGTCCTCCTGGTGGCGGCGCCCCGGCTGGCCGCGGGCACGCTGCCCGGGCTGGAGCGGTCCCGGGCGGGGGCGCCGGACCTCATGGCCGTGCAGTCGTCCGCGGTGGCCTCGGTGTTCGCCTACCCCACCGGCGACGAGGTGCTCCCGATCGGCGGCTTCACCGGCACCGGCCCGACCCCCACCCTCGCCCAGGTGCGCGAGGACGTGGCCGCGGGCCGCTTCCACGTCGTGCTGTCCTTCCCGAGCAGCGATCCACGGCTGGTGTGGGTCGCGCAGCACTGCCGGGCGCAGCGGTCGGTGGACCCGACCTTCCAGGTGCACGTCTGTGACCCCGCCGACGCGGCACGCCCCTGATCCTCAGTCCAGGAGCGCGTCGAGCAGGCGCGGCGCGGCTGCCACGGCCGCGGGGGCGTGCCGCGCGGTGGCGGTCCGCAGCCCGTCGTCCGCGCGGGTCGCCGGGACGGCGAACCAGCGCTCGAGCAGGGCCGGGGTCATCTCGGGGTGGAACTGCACGCCGCCCCAGCGGCCGTGGCGGAAGGCGGCGACGCCCGCGTCGTCGGTCGCGAGGATCTCGCTTCCCGACGGCGGGTGGAGCTGGTCGGCGTGCCACGAGAACCAGGGGCCAGGGGCAATGCGGTCGTCGTGCGGGACGACCGGGAACCAGCCGACGCGCGGTTGCTGCAGTCGGCGCACGGTCCCTCCGAGCGCCTCGGCGACCAGCTGGGCACCGAAGCAGACGCCGAGCACGTGGGCACCGGCGTCGTGGGCCGTCGTCAGGAAGCGGCGCTCGCGGTCGAGCCAGCCCATGGCGGACCGGGGCCACGGCGCGCCGAGCACGACGACGCGGTCGTAGGGCGTCGGGTCGGGGAAGACGACGTCGACGTCCGGGAGGGCGGTGAACCACTCGACCTCGCCGAGGTCGAGGCAGCCGAGCCCGGCGACGGCGTCGTGCCCGACGACGAGGGTGCGGGTCACGACGGCAGGTCGCGGTAGCCCGGGTGCACCCCGGCGGTGAGGCCCTCCGCGGCCGCGACGCGGCCGAGCAGGTCGGCGAGGGTGCGGCGCTCGTCGGCGTCGAGGCTCGCGAGGAGGGCGTCCTCGTGCTCGGCGGCGAGGCGACCGAGGTCGCGCACCAGGTCCTCGCCGGCGGCCGTGAGGTGGACCGCGTACAGCCGGCGGTCGTCGGGGTTGCGGCGCCGTTCGAGCACCCCGCGCCCCTCCAGGGCGTCGACCAGGGCGACCAGGCGTGTCGCCGGGGTGCCGAGCTGCGCGGCGAGCGCCTGCTGGCTGCGCCCCGGCTCGCGGGCGACCGCGCGGAGGAGTCCGGCCTGGGGCGGGGTCAGGTCGACGGCGGCCACCCGCTCGCCGAAGCGCCGGGCCGCGTGCGTGCCGAGCTGGGTGAGGAGGAAGGCGGCGCCGGAGGGTCGGTCCACGTCGGGAACGATAGCCTTGACAAACCGTACTGGACGGAGACGATGACAACTTGTAACGATTACTCGTCCGGAAGGCCCGCCATGTCCTTGCCCCACGCCCGCCGCGGCGGTCCGCCCCTGCTCGCTCCCGCCCTCGCCTGGGCCGTCCTCACGGTCGCCGCGGGGGTGCTGCACCCCGGCACGCGGCCCGGAGCGGATCCCTCGACCACCCTCGCGCTGCTGCGGGACCACCCGGTCGCCGGTCAGCTCTCCGCGCTGGTGCTGATCGCGTCGGCAGCTCCGTTCGCGGTGTGGGTCGGCGCGGTGCACCACCGGCTGCAGCGGCTGGGCCTGCGGGTCGCCGGCCCGACGCTCGGCCTCGCGGGCGGGCTCCTCGTCGCGGCGGTGCTCGTCGTCTCCGGTGCCGCGCAGTGGGCGGCGGTCGCGACGGCCGTCCCGGGCGGTGACGCGGCGGTCGTGGGGATGGAAGCACTCGCCTTCGCCCTGGGCGGGCCGGCGTTCGCCGTGCTGTTCGGCCTGCTCCTGGCGGGTTGCTCGGTGCCCACGCTGCTGGGAGGCCTCGTGCCGCGGGGCCTCGCCTGGGCCGGGCTCGTGCTCGCGGCCGTCGGCGTCGTCGCCGTCCTCGGGCTCGTGGTCCCGCCGCTGCAGTACCTGCTGCCGGTCGTGCGGTTCGGTGGGCTGATCTGGCTGCTGTGGTTCTCGGCCATCCTGCCGGTGAGTCGACGCCGGACGGCCGAGCCGGCGGTCGCGGCGTGACGGTCGCCGTCGTCGGGGCCACCGGTCACGTGGGCGGTGAGGTGGTCGCGCAGCTCGCTGCGGCCGGGGAGCCGGTCCGGGCGTTGACCCGTCGTCCCGGGCGGTGGGACGGGCCGCCGGTCGACGTGGCGGACGTCGGTGGCCCCGGGGCGTTCACCGGTGCCCGGGCGGCCTTCCTCATGACGGCGGAGCCGATCGTCCCCGGCGGTTGGCCGGCGGTCCTGGCGGCGCTCGTCCGGGCGGCCGTCACCGCGGGCGTGCAGCAGCTCGTGCTCCTGAGCGTGTACAGCGGCTCCGACGGCGACGACGCGATCGGCCGGTGGAACGCCGCATGCGAGTCCCTCGTCGTCGACAGCGGCGTCCCGTGGACGCTCCTGCGCCCCGGGCGGTTCTTCTCCAACGCGCTCGCCTGGCGCCGCTTCGTGGACGTCGGCACGGTGCCCGTCGGGTTCGCCCGTCGTGCCGCCGCGGGGATCGACCCGGCCGACGTCGCCGCCGTGGCGGTGCGGGCGCTCGCGGGCGACCTCGTCGGGGCGGCGCCGCGGCTCACCGGTCCGGCGTCGCTCACCCCGCTCGACGAGCTCCGCGTCCTGGGCGAGGTGCTGGGTCGCCCGCTGCGCGCCCGGGAGCTGTCCGTCGAGGACGCCGCCCGGGGCATGCGCGCGGGCGGGACGGCGCCGGAGGTGGTCGACGCGATCGTCGCGCGCACGCTGCGCCAGGACGAGGGCGCTGCGCCGCTGCCGGCGGTCCGGACGGTGCTCGGTCGGGAGCCCCGGAGCTTCGCCGACTGGGCGCGGGCGCACGAGGCGGCGTTCGCGTCGTGATCGTCGGACACCAGCGGTGACCGGTGCTCGTCGGTCTCACGGACCTCCCGGCCGTGCAACATCTGCCCCCGGGCCGCCGAAACCCGTCGGGATCGCCCGATCCGGGGTTTCTCCGGTAGCGAACGCCTTCCCGGAACAGCGGTGGAACGGGCATCGTTGGAGCGAGTACGACCACGCATGGTGGTCGTGCGAGCAGAATCGGTCATCCGAGACCGACGTGGCTGGCGTCACGGTGCGGCAACCGCCGACACCGGGTGGTGTCGGTCCCGGCGACTAGGATGGTCGTACGGTGCTCGGTCACGGTGTGAGCACCAGCCAGGGTCCGCGGGGTTCCCGTCGTCGGTGACGGCGGGGGAGTGCGCGGGAGTCCGCCGGCGCAGCAGTCAGGAGTGACGAATGTTCGAGAGGTTCACCGACCGCGCGAGGCGGGTGGTCGTCCTGGCCCAAGAAGAGGCCAGGATGCTCAACCACAACTACATCGGGACCGAGCACATCCTGCTCGGACTGATCCACGAGGGCGAAGGCGTCGCCGCCAAGGCCCTCGAGTCGCTGGGCATCGCCCTGGAGGGCGTGCGTCAGCAGGTCGAGGAGATCATCGGCCAGGGTCAGCAGGCCCCCTCGGGGCACATCCCGTTCACCCCGCGCGCCAAGAAGGTGCTGGAGCTGTCGCTGCGCGAGGCGCTGCAGCTCGGCCACAACTACATCGGCACCGAGCACATCCTGCTCGGGCTGATCCGTGAGGGCGAGGGCGTCGCCGCCCAGGTCCTCGTCAAGCTCGGGGCCGACCTCAACCGGGTGCGCCAGCAGGTGCTGCAGCTGCTCTCGGGCTACCAGGGCAAGGAGCCCGCGGAGTCCGGCGGCCAGCGCGGCGAGGGCACCCCGTCGTCGTCCCTCGTGCTCGACCAGTTCGGTCGCAACCTCACCCAGTCCGCCCGCGAGGGCAAGCTGGACCCGGTCATCGGCCGGGAGAAGGAGATCGAGCGGGTCATGCAGGTCCTCTCCCGGAGGACCAAGAACAACCCGGTCCTCATCGGCGAGCCCGGCGTCGGCAAGACCGCCGTCGTCGAGGGCCTCGGCCAGGCCATCGTCAAGGGCGAGGTCCCCGAGACGCTGAAGGACAAGCAGCTCTACACGCTCGACCTCGGGTCGCTCGTGGCGGGCTCGCGCTACCGCGGTGACTTCGAGGAGCGCCTGAAGAAGGTCCTCAAGGAGATCCGCACCCGCGGCGACATCATCCTGTTCATCGACGAGCTCCACACCCTCGTGGGTGCCGGTGCCGCCGAGGGCGCGATCGACGCCGCCTCGATCCTCAAGCCGATGCTGGCCCGCGGTGAGCTGCAGACCATCGGTGCGACGACGCTCGACGAGTACCGCAAGCACGTCGAGAAGGACGCCGCGCTCGAGCGCCGCTTCCAGCCGATCCAGGTGGGGGAGCCCTCGGTGGCCCACTCCATCGAGATCCTCAAGGGCCTGCGCGACCGGTACGAGGCGCACCACCGCGTCTCGATCACCGACCCGGCGCTGGTCGCGGCGGCCACCCTGGCCGACCGCTACATCAACGACCGGTTCCTGCCGGACAAGGCCATCGACCTGATCGACGAGGCCGGCGCCCGCATGCGCATCCGCCGCATGACCGCGCCGCCGGACCTGCGCGAGTTCGACGAGAAGATCTCCGACGTGCGTCGCGAGAAGGAATCGGCGATCGACGCGCAGGACTTCGAGAAGGCCGCGCGCCTGCGCGACGAGGAGAAGCAGCTCCTCGGCCAGAAGTCCGAGCGCGAGAAGCAGTGGAAGTCCGGTGACCTCGACGTCGTCGCCGAGGTGGACGACGAGCTGATCGCCGAGGTGCTGGCCAACTGGACCGGCATCCCCGTCTTCAAGCTCACCGAGGAGGAGACGACCCGTCTGCTCCGCATGGAGGACGAGCTCCACAAGCGGATCATCGGACAGGAGGAGGCCGTCCGTTCGGTCTCCCAGTCGATGCGCCGCACGCGGGCCGGCCTCAAGGACCCGAAGCGTCCGTCGGGGTCGTTCATCTTCGCGGGGCCCTCGGGCGTCGGGAAGACCGAGCTGACCAAGGCGCTCGCCGAGTTCCTGTTCGGTGACGACGACGCGCTCGTCCAGATCGACATGGGCGAGTTCCACGACCGCTACACCGCCTCGCGGCTCTTCGGTGCCCCTCCCGGGTACGTCGGCTACGAGGAGGGCGGCCAGCTCACCGAGAAGGTGCGCCGCAAGCCGTTCTCGGTGGTCCTCTTCGACGAGATCGAGAAGGCCCACTCGGAGGTCTACAACACCCTCCTGCAGGTGCTCGAGGACGGCCGCCTGACCGACGGTCAGGGTCGAGTCGTCGACTTCAAGAACACGGTCATCGTGTTCACGTCGAACCTCGGTACCCAGGACATCTCGAAGGCCGTGGGCCTGGGCTTCCAGTCCGGCGCCGACACGTCGTCGAACTACGAGCGCATGAAGAACAAGGTCACGGACGAGCTGAAGAAGCACTTCCGGCCCGAGTTCCTCAACCGCATCGACGACATCGTCGTGTTCCACCAGCTGCGCGAGAACGAGATCGTGCAGATGGTCGACCTGATGATCGGTCGCACCGAGAAGCAGCTGCAGAACAAGGACATGTCCATCGAGCTCACCGACGCCGCGAAGAAGCTGCTCGCGCAGCGCGGCTTCGACCCCGTGCTCGGTGCCCGTCCGCTGCGCCGCACCATCCAGCGGGAGATCGAGGACCAGCTCTCGGAGAAGATCCTGTTCGGGGAGATCGAGCCCGGCCAGATCGTGCTCGTCGACGTCGAGGGCTGGACCCCCGAGCTCGACGACAAGGGCGTCACCAAGCCCGCTCCGGAGTCGGCCAAGTTCACGTTCCGGGGCGAGGCCAAGCCCACCCCGGTGCCGGACACCCCCGAGGTCGCGACGGCCTCGGAGTAGTCCTCGCAGGCGACGACGCCCCGGTCACCCTCGTGGTGACCGGGGCGTTCGTGTGTCCGGCGTGGTGGGCACAGGTCTGACATGAGCGCACCCACGAGCACGGAGGCGCAGGTCGTCGAGACCTTCCTCGCCGCCCTCGCCCGTCTCGACGTCGACGCGGTGGGGGAGCTGCTCGACCCCGACGTCGTCTACCAGAACGTCTCGCTGCCGCCGGCCCGCGGGCGCGAGGCGACGATGCGCGTCCTCGGCTCGATGGCCCGGCCGCTCACCGGGTTCGAGATCCACACGCACCGGTTGGCGGCGAACGGCTCGACGGTGCTGACCGAGCGCACCGACGTGGCGATCGCGGGCCGCGTCCGGATCGCGTTCTGGGTCTGTGGCACCTTCGAGGTTCGCAACGGGCGCATCGTCCTGTGGCGGGACTACTTCGACTGGGCCGACGTCACCCGGGCCGCGGTCACCGGCGTGGCGCGGGGCGTGTGGGCCACGCTGCGCCGTCGCTGACGGTCAGCTCCGGGTCGCGGCCGCCCGCCGCTGCCGTCTGCCCTGCGAGCGGCCGGCCTGCACCGCGATGACGACGGCGACGGCCAGGCTGATCCAGAGGGCGTAGCGGTCGACCACGAGAACCACGTCGACGGCCGACTGCCCGAGCGCGTACCCGAGCCCGGCCACCAGCCCCGTCATCACACCCGCGCCGATGATGCTCGCCGCGAGGAACGCGACGAAGGACGAGCCGGCGAGTCCGGCGAGCAGGTACACCAGCAGCGCGGGGACGCCGGGGAGGGCCGCGGCGATCACGAGCAGGAACATCGCCCACATCGGCCACGACCGCACCCGCTCGACGAAGCGCTGCGCCCGATCCGTGGGAACGAAGAACTTCACGCCCTTGGCGCCCCAGCGGCGACCGGCCCACCAGTACAGCCAGTCGAACTTCGCCTTCCCGACGATGCCCGCGACGATCACGAGCCACAGGTCCGCCTGACCGATGCGCGCGAACGCGGCCCCCGCGCCGATCGCCGAGGAACTCCCCGTCACCGCGGCCAGCACCGTCGGGTGGGACGCGAGGAGGAACGGGCGCAGCGGGAGCGTGGCCATGGCGAGCACGAACGCCCCGACCATGCAGCCGATCAGGACCTTGTCGGCCCGGGCCATCGGGCTGTCCCACGGCCGCATGTCGCGCCACTGCTGCTTCGCGGCCTCGATCTCCTCGGGGGAGTACTGACGCCGCCACCCCGAGCGTCGGGGTGCGTCCTCGGTCGCGGGCTCCGGTGCGGCCGACGCCTCGTCCCGTTCGGCCACGTCGACCCCGATCCCCCGGCGGCCCGTCCACCGTCCCGCTCGACGGTAGCGGAGGGAGGTTGACGCCGGTGTGTCGTGATCGTCCGGTGTGCGTGACGTCGAGCGACCCCGACCAAGACCGTGATCACCTCGGGGGGACCGTCATGGCTGTTCCGAAGATCGACAACAGCCATGGGCGTCCACTCGACTGTGATCATGCTCAGCTGAGCGCCGTACACGTCCGCCGGCAGGGACGAGTGCGCAGGTGACTCCTACGCGTTGCGCACACAGTTCGGCCGGAGGCAGCCAGGGCTGTCGCGACTCCTGCGCGTCGCGCACATAGTCCGGCCCAGGCAGTCGCGTCGCCAGCGGACGTGTGTGCGCCGCGCGTAGGAGTCGCGCGAGGCGGGTGGCTCGGGAGTCGGAGTGTGTGCGGGACGCGCAGGGGTCGCCAGCGCCGGGTGGCGGGGTGGCCGGAGCGCCGCGCGCGCGTCGCATTTCGGAGGCCTCACCGCTCAGGCCTGGTACAGCGCCGCCAGTCCCTTCGCCGCCTCCGACATCTGCTCGCGCAGCGCCGCGGGCGAGACGACCTCCACCTCGGGGCCGAGCGCCAGCAGCTCCGACCGGGTCGCGGCGATCGACTCCATCGGGATGACCGCGCAGGTCCAGCCCGCGTCGTCGGTGGGCCAGGAACGCTCCGCGAGGGCCCGCGCCGTGTGCGGCCGCAGCACCACCGGTGCCAACTCCATCGCGCCCGGGGACAACCGCACGGCGGCCTCGGCCTGGTAGAAGGCGGCGGTCAGCGACTCCGCGGCTGATGTCCAGTAGCGGAAGAGGTCGAAGTCGTCGGGTCGTTCGAAGTGCGCGTCGAGGGTCTCGAACGCCACGACCCGCGACACCCGGTAGGTGTGCGCCGTCCCGTCGCCGGACGGCTGGGCGACGAGGAACCAGACGCCCGCCTTCAGGACGACGCCGAGCGGCTCGAGGTCCCGGTCGACCTCCTCGTCCCCCCAGCGGCGGTAGCGGATCCGTACGACCCGCTGGTTCCAGACGGCGTCGGCGATCCCGGTGAGGGTCGGCACCTGGTCGGCCTCGCGGAACCAGCCGGGCGCGTCGAGGTGGAAGCGTTCGGCGATGCGCCGGGAGCGCTCGGCGAGCTCGTCGGGGAGGGCCGCGTGCACCTTGAGCTGGGCGGCCGCGAGGACCCGCCCGAGACCGAGCTCGGCGGCCGCGGTGGGCATGCCGGCCAGGGCGAGCGAGTCCGCCTCCTCGGCCGACATCCCCGTCAGGCGGGTGCTCCAGCCCTCCAGCAACGAGTACCCGCCGTCGGGACCACGGTCGGCGTAGACCGGGACCCCCGACTCCGCCAGCCCGTCCATGTCGCGGTAGATCGTCCGGATCGAGACCCCGAGCTCGTCGGCGAGCTCGCGCGCCGTCATACGCCCACGTGTCTGCAGGAGGAGCAGCACGGAGAGCAACCGACTGGCGCGCACGCGTCAGTCCTACCCCATGAGCTGACAGGCCATGTCAGCTACCCGCCGCCGCGCGGGCGGCGGGGACACCGTCGTCGTCGGCGTCGAGGAGGAGCGGGTCGGAGACCCCGGCCCGCACCGCCTCGAGCTGGGCCGACACCGCGATCCCGGCGAGCAGTGCGACGCCGGTGATGAACGCGCAGAGCAGCAGCACCAGGGTCCCGGTGGGAGGCTCCGCTGCGGGCCGCCGGTCAGGCCCAGGCGTCGACGAGCAGCCCGTCGAGGGCGAGCAGGGTGTCCCGGGCGCCCGCCGCGAGTCCGACGCCACGACCGTGCCGGACCTCCGGCTCGCGGACGTTGACCCGCACGAGGCGCCCGGACGCGGCGGACGCCAGTTCGGCGTGCCGGCGGACGGTGGGCACCGCGGTGCCGGCGCCGAGCTCGATCACGGCGACGTCGTCGTGTCGGCGGAGCCAGTCCCGGTGGGCGGCCAGGCGCTCGGCGTGCACGCCCGGCACCCACGACCCGTCGCCGAACATGAGGATGTTCGGCCGCGCGACCGCCCCGCACCGCGGACAGGCGGGCAGCGGCTCGCGGGCCCGCATCGTGTCCTCGTCGACGGCGACCTCCACGTCGTCGGCCGGCCAGGTCGCGTCCGAGCAGGGGCGGCTGCACTGCAGGGAGCCGATCGCGCCGTGGCACTCGACCACGGCGTCGTCGGGAAAGCCCGCGGCCTGGAACGCCCCGTCGACGTTGGAGGTGAAGACCCGCGTGGGGAGGCGGCGGGACCACCCGAGGAGGACCCCGAAGCCGGCGTGCGGCACCGTCGCGCGGTAGAGCGCGAGACGGTGGCCGTAGAAGCCCCAGGCGAGTTCGGGGTCGTCGTCGAAGTGCTCGGGGTCGGCCAGTTCCTCGAAGCGCAGGCCGAGCCGCCGGTAGGGCGGATAGGCGCGCCAGAACCCCTCCGGGCCGCGGAAGTCCGGCAGCCCCGAGTCGACGCCCATCCCGGCGCCGGCCGCGACGACCAGGGCCGAGGCGCCGCGGAGGAGCTCCGCGGCGCGCTCGACGTCGGGTTCGCTCAGGACTCCCCGCCGGGCTTGCCGACGGACAGCACGACCTCGAACTCCATGAGGTCCGCCCCGGAGGACACCGGCTGCTTGCGCTCGCCGGCGTGCGCCGCGGCGGCCGCGCCACCGTCACGCCAGGCGGCGAACGCCTCCTCGGACTCCCAGCGGGTGTAGACGAAGTACCGGTCGTCCCCCGCGCTGGGGCGCAGCAGTTCGTAGCCCAGGAAGCCCGGGGTGTCCTTGATCGCCTCGCCACGGGCGGCGAACCGGCGCTCGAGCTCCGGGCCGTTGCCCTCGGGGACCTTGATGGCATTGATCTTCACGACGGCCATGTCCCGAGCCTACGTCTCCCCGGGCAGGGCGAAGCGGCCGTCGGCGAGCTGTTCGACGAGGCCGTCGACGAGCAGTGAGTCGAGGCAGCGGGCGCGCTGTGCCGGGTCGGTGAGCCACGCCGCCTCGAGCGCGGTCGCGTCGACCGGCCCGGTGGCGCCGCGCAGGACGTCGAGCAGGCGGCCGCGCACCTGGCGGTCCGTACCCGCCCAGCGCTGGCCCTTCTTCACCGGGCCGTCCCAGGCGGGGCGGCCGGCCTGCTGCCAGGCGCAGAGGTCGACGACGGGGCAGTCGGCACAGCGCGGCCCGCGGGCGACGCAGATGCACGCGCCGAGTTCCATCAGCGCGGCCGACGTGCGTGCGGCGTCGGCCTCGTCGGCGGGCAGGAGCGCCTCGGTGTCGGGGAGGTCGCGCGCGGCGGCGTCGCCGGCCTCGGCCCGACCGTGGACGGCCCGGGCCACGACGCGGCGGACGTTGGTGTCGACGACGGGGCAGCGGCGGCCGTAGGCGAACGCTGCCACGGCGCGGGCGGTGTAGGTACCGATCCCGGGCAGGGCGAGCAGGACGTCGACGTCGTGCGGCACGACGTCGTCGTGCTCCGCCGCGATCGCGGCCGCCGCGGCCTGCAGACGCAGCGCCCGACGGGGGTAGCCGAGCTTGCCCCAGGCGCGCAGCACCTCGGCGGTCGGCGCCGCGGCCAGGTCCGACGGTCGGGGCCAGCGGGCCATCCACTCCCGCCAGATCGGGTCGACGCGGACGACCGGGGTCTGCTGGAGCATGATCTCGCTGACGAGGACGCCCCAGCCGGTGGTCCCGGGTGCGCGCCAGGGCAGGTCGCGGGCGTTCGCGGCGAACCAGGGGAGCAGGCGGTCGGCGAGGGTCGGGGCGAGCGGAGCGACGGGGGGACGGTCGGGCATCGCGCCCGATCCTGCCGCGCGGTCCGCGGGGTGCCTCGACGGGGTGAGTTCCGGGAACGGACCGGCGCGGGGTGATCGCACGGCGCAACCTCACTTCTACCGTCCGTCACATGCTGGAGCCGGTGGGACCGCTCCCGCCGTCGGTGTACTGGCGACGGCGGGCCGTCGCTGCGATCGTCGTCGTCCTCGTCCTGGCCTTCGTGGTGTGGGCGGTCAGCGCCGCGGCGTCGGCCGACGGGACCGAGCAGGTCGCCGCGCCCGCCCCCACCCCGAGCGCCCCGCCGTCCCCGGTCGCCTCCAGCGGTGCGCTGGCGGTGCCGCCGGGCGGTGCGGGGTCGTTGGGTGCCTTCGGCGCCCCCACCGCGGCCGTGTTCCCGGGCGGAGCGACCCCGCCGCTGCTCGGTGCCGGCTCGACGGACCCGCAGCAGCTCTCCGTGACCCCGACTCCGACCACCGCGGCCCCGGCCCCGCCGCCCGCCCCCGCGGTGGTGCCGCCCTGCCAGGACGCGGCGCTCAAGGTGGCGGCGCGCACGGACAGGCCGCGCTACACGCTCGCGGAGCGCCCGCTGTTCAGCCTCGTCGTCACCAACACCGGCAAGACGCCCTGCACCCGCGACCTCGGACCGGCCCGCACCGCCATGGCCGTGGTGATCAAGCCGGGCGACGGCCTGTGGGGCAGCGACGACTGCGCTCCCGGCGGCGCCCCCGACGTCCGGACCCTGGTGCCCGGACAGGAGCAGGTCCTCTCGCTGCGCTGGGCCGGCCGCACGTCGGCGCCGGGCTGCCCGTCGGGCCGCGAGGCGGTGCCGGCGGGCACCTACCAGCTGCTGACGCGCCTCGACGGGACCATCAGCGACCCGGCGACGTTCACCCTCGTTCCCTAGCACCTCCCGCGAGCCCCACGGCGGCGAGGGCGCCCTTGACGTCGTCGACCTCGGTCAGCGTCATCCCGGCGGGGGCGACGGTGCCCGGCCCGAACGGCACGATCGCCTGCCGGATGCCCAGCCGGGCCGCCTCCGCCAGCCGGCGGTCGGTGGCCGTGACCCGCCGGATCTCGCCGGTGAGCCCCACCTCGCCGAGGACGACGACGCCGTAGGGCAGGGGCGAGTTCCGGGCGGCCGATGCGACGGCCAGGGCGATCGCGAGGTCGGCCGCGGGCTCGCGCAGCTTCATGCCGCCGACGGTCGCGGCGAAGACGTCGGACTGCGAGAGCGAGAGCCGACCGTGCTGCTGCAGCACGGCGAGGATCTTGAGGACGCGCGAGGACTCCAGGTCGGACACGGTGCGGCGCGCCGGGGCGTCCTTCCCGACCGGCGTCACCAGTCCCTGCACCTCGGCCATGAGGGGCCGCTTGCCCTCCATCGTCACGGTGACGGCCTGCCCGGCGACCCCACCGGTCATCGTCCCGACGAACAGGCCCGTCGGGTCGGTGACCTCGCTGATCCCGCCGTCGAACATCTCGAAGCAGCCGACCTCGTCCGACGGCCCGAACCGGTTCTTCAGCCCGCGGACCATGCGCAGCGTCGAGTGCCGCTCGCCCTCGAAGCTCAGCACCACGTCGACCAGGTGCTCCAGGGTGCGCGGGCCGGCGACCGCACCGTCCTTCGTGACGTGCCCGATGAGCACCACCGGGAGGTCCCGCTGCTTGGCGAGCGCGACCAGCGCCGACGTCACCGCCCGGACCTGCGACACCCCGCCCGCCGTGCCCTCCACGGTGGCCGACCCGACGGTCTGCACCGAGTCGACCACGAGCAGCCCCGGGTCGACCGCCTCGACGTGCGCGGCGACCTCCTCGAGATCCGCGGTGGCGGACAGGAACAGGTGCGGCACGACGGCGTTCGTGCGTTCCGCCCGGAGCCGGACCTGGCCCGCCGACTCCTCGCCGGTGACGTAGAGGACGGTGCCGCCCGACCGGGCGCGCCGTGCCGCGACCTCGAGCAGCAGCGTCGACTTGCCGACGCCGGGCTCGCCCGCCAGCAGGATGACGGCGCCCGGCACGAGCCCGCCGCCCAGCACCCGGTCCAGCTCGCCTACGCCGGTGGGCCGCGACGTGACGGTCTCGAGGCCGACCTCGCCGATCGCCCGCACCGGGCTCGACGGCCGGGCGGCGGCCTTCGGGGCCCCACCGGGCGCGCCGACGGCGGCCGCGGGCGGCAGGCCCTCCTCGATCGTCCCCCAGCCCCCGCACCCCGGGCAGCGGCCGAGCCACTTGGCCGCGGTGTAGCCGCAGGCCGTGCACTCGAACGGGCGGGGACGGGTCTTCGTGCTCACGGGCCGGAGACTAGGACGACCCCCCGACAGTCACGCGCGGCGCCGGGTCGGGGCACGACCCGGCGTCGGGAAGGGTCAGCTCGCGGGGACCGCGGTGGTGGTGTTGAGGAACACCGGCAGCGTGACCGAGCCGGCCCGCGCGAACGTGAACGTGACCGGGTAGGTCGGCCCCTCGTGCAGCACCTGCGACACCTGCGGGAGCGTGATCCGCATCGAGGCGGTCGGGTTGGTCGGCGACGGCGGGCCGACCGGGACGGGGTCCGCGCCGACCATGGCGGTCGAGGAGTTCCCGACGATCGTCGTGAAGCCCTCGGCGCGCGCCGGGCCCGCGTAGGGCGTCGACACCGACACCAGCTGGTCGTCCTGCAGCGCCTGGTTGATGATCGTGCCGCGCAGCGCCACCGTCGAGCCCGCCTGGACCACGGGGCTGGCGCCCGGGTCGAGCGTGACGTTGCGGAGCAGGACCTGCCCGACCTGGCCCTCGGTGCCGACCACCGACGAGACGGTGGTGTCGGTCTGGGTCACGGCGCCGGCGCTGCAGCCCGAGAGGACGAGCGCGGCCGCGCCCAGGAGCGTGGCGGCGAGCAACGCGGTCCGCGGACGTCCCGTCGATCGGCGGGTCATGGCGCGTGGTCCTCCTCGATCAGCTGCTCGGCTCCGCCCCGCGCCGGGCGCCGGTCGGATCGGCGTCACCCTAGCGTCAGGACGGGTCCGGGGGCGCGTCCGACGTGCCCCGTCGGGCTCCCGCCCGACCCTCCCGACCTGGGCCAGCACGGTCCGACACCACTTGTCAACCCCCTGACCTGCGATTACGGCGCAATCCCCCTCCGACGACATGTCGCGGACGTGTTAACCTGGAAGCAGCGAAAGGGGCTAGAGGACACATGGTTTTCAAGGTCGGCGAGACCGTCGTCTACCCGCACCACGGTGCCGCTCTCATCGAGGCGATCGAGACCCGGACGATCAAGGGCGAGGAGAAGAAGTACCTCGTCCTCAAGGTTGCCCAGGGCGACCTCACGGTCCGGGTCCCCGCGGACAACGCCGAGATCGTCGGCGTCCGCGACGTCGTCGGGCAAGAGGGTCTGGACAAGGTGTTCGAGGTGTTGCGGGCCCCGCACACCGAGGAGCCGACCAACTGGTCGCGCCGGTACAAGGCGAACCTCGAGAAGCTCGCGTCGGGTGACGTCAACAAGGTGGCCGAGGTCGTCCGCGACCTGTGGCGCCGGGAGAAGGACCGCGGACTGTCCGCCGGCGAGAAGCGCATGCTCGCCAAGGCGCGGCAGATCCTCGTGAGCGAGCTCGCGCTCGCGGAGGGCACCGACGAGGTGGCCGCCGAGTCCCTGCTGGACCAGGTACTCGCCTCCTGACGTGAGGGTCGCGGCCGTCGTCCCGGCGGCCGGCTCCGGGGAACGTCTCGGAGCCGGGCTGCCGAAGGCCCTCGTGCGGGTCGCCGGAGTCGCGATGGTCACCCGTGCCGTCGACGGTCTGTTCGCGTCCGGGGTGGTCGACGACGTGATCGTCGTCGCCCCGCCCGAGCATCTCGACGAGATGGCGAAGGCGGTCCCGACGGCAGGTCGGGTCGTCCCGGGTGGGCACGATCGGGTCGCGTCGGTGGCGCTCGGGCTCGCCGAGGTCCCTGACGCGGACGTGGTGCTGGTGCATGACGCCGCACGGTGCCTGTGCCCGCCGGCGGTCGTCGCTGCCGTGGTCGAGGCGGTGCGCGCCGGCCACCCCGCCGTCGTGCCGGCGATCCCCGTGGCCGACACCGTGCGCCGGGCCGATGCGACCGGTCGGGTGGAGCTCGTGGACCGCACCGGTCTGCTCGCCGTCCAGACCCCGCAGGGGTTCGACGTCGGGCTGCTGCGGCGTGCGCACGCGGCCGCGGGTGACAACCGGGCCACCGATGACGCCGGGCTCGTGGAGGCGTTGGGCGGCGAGGTCGTCACCGTTCCGGGCGACCCTCGCGCGTTCAAGATCACGACGCCGCTCGACCTCGCGATGGCGGAGGCCCTGGTGAGAGCGCTGTGAGGGCCGGGCGACGGAGCGCAGCGGGGCTCGACCCATGAGGATCGGCATCGGCACGGATGTGCATCCCCTCACCGCCGACGCGCCCTGCTGGGTCGCCGGGCTGCTGTGGGAGGGCGAGTCCGGGTGCGCCGGCCACTCCGACGGCGACGTCGCGGCCCACGCACTGTGTGACGCGATGCTCTCCGCCGCCGGTCTCGGCGACGTCGGCGCGGTGTTCGGCACCGGGCGCCCGGAGTGGGCCGGCGCCTCGGGCGTGCGTCTGCTCGGCGAGGTGCGTCGGCTCGTTCACGACGACGGGTGGTCCCTCGGCAACGCCGCGGTCCAGGTCATCGGGAACCGACCGAAGATCGGCACCCGGCGTCGGGAGGCCGAACAGGTGCTCTCCGAGGCGGTCGGCGGTCCCGTGTCGGTGTCCGGGACGACGTCGGACGGGCTCGGGCTGACCGGGCGCGGCGAGGGCCTCGCGGCGGTCGCGACGGCGTTGCTGCTGCCTCGCTGAGAGCTGTCGCCCGGCGCGAGGGCGACAGGTTCTCCGGCCGGCCGGGATGCCTGCGGTGAACCTCGGGCGGGTGCGGTCGGCGGCTCGCTGTAGCGAGTGTCACGTGGCGCAGGTTCCGACGCTTCCCGGCATGTCCGGTGTGCACGTCGCCGCGGACTTCTCCGGAACGGCACCCACGGCTGCGGACCGCGTGCTTGCCTGATCCTGGCGAGGGGAGGCGGGCGTGTTCGACGTGAACTGGGACACGCGGTCGCACGCGGACATCCACGCGCAGCTGCAGGGGCGGGGCGCCGGGTTCACCGACGCGGGCGGGGCGTGGAACTCCTTGGCGACCCGACTGCGCGACGTCGCGGGCTCCGTCGAGCGCGCCACCTCCGGCATCGCCGCCACCCGGACCGGGCCCGCGGCCCAGGCGGCGGGCGGTGCGGTCGGGCCCATGGGGCCGTGGGCGGACGAGATCCGGGGGTTCAGCGACGCGGTCGGGTCGGCGTCCCACGAGCAGAACCGGGCGCTGGCGGCGACGCGCGGTGCGGTGGGCCCGCCCGTGCCGCGCCCGCCGGTGACGTTGCAGACGTGGGAGGGGGTCGGTGCCCTGGCGGCCCTCGACGTCGACTCCGCCGAGCACGCCTCGGCCGACGCCGAGCGTCGGGCCCGGGCCGCGATGGGGCGCTACCAGGAGTTCAGCTCGCTGCGGGCCTCCGGGCTGCCGCAGTTCTCGTCGCCCGGGCAGGGCGCGCCCCGGATCGAGCTGGTGTCGGGAGCCGTCCCGACGGCGGGTGGTGGCTCCGCGGCACCCCCGGGCGTCGGTGGGGGACCCGGTGGCGTGGGCGGCACGGCTCCGGGCGGGGGTGTCCCGACGCCTGGCGGTGGGGCCGCGGGTGCAGCGGCGGCCACGCCGGGGTCGGCGCGGCCGGGTGCCGGTCCGATCGGCGATGCTTCGACCGCGTCGCCGCGACCCGGTTCCACGGGAGCGGTTCCGTCTCTCGGGCCCGGTTCGGCAGCCGGTGGCGGTGGACCGACCGGGTCACCGCGACCCGGCCTGCCGGGGGCCAATCCGGGTCCCGGCGCCGGAGGGCCGGGCGGGACGGCGGCCGGTTCACGGCCCGGACTGCCCGGCGCCGCGTCGACCGGGACCGGCGCCGCGCCACGACCGGGAGGGGTGGGCACAGCGCCGGTCTTCGGGCCGAGTGGCGGCACCGGGTCCGTCGGGGGCGGGCTCGCCGGCACCGTCGGCAGCGGGCTCTCCGGCACCGTCGCGAGCGGCAGCAGCGTCGTCGGGGGCGGGCTCGCCGGCACCGGCCCGAGCGGGGTCGGCAACGGCGTCGGCGCTGTCGGGAGCGGTGCCTCGGGCACCGGTTCCCTCGGCAGCAGCACCGGTGTCGGCAGCACCGGTGTCGGCAGCACCGGTGTCGGCGGCACCGGTGCCGGTGGTGCCGGCGCGGGCGGAACTCCGGGCTCCGGCTCCCTCGGCGCCGGGGTCGGCGGTACCGGGTCGGCCGGGAGCAGCACGGCCGGGACCGCTCTCACCCGGGCCGCCGCTGAGCCCACCCGGCTCGGCGGGGCGTCCGTGCTGGAACCGGCGCTCGCCTCGCGCGGCACCACCACGAACGCCGGGGTGCCGTTCGCGCCCATGGGCGGGATGGGTGCCACCGGTCCGGTCGAGCAGCGGCTGTCGCGGGCGTCCTACCTGGTCGAGGACGATCCCGACGCCCTGGCCGGGGAGCTGCCACGTGTCGCCCCGCCGGTGATCGGGGGGTGATGCCGACGCGGCGGCTCGTGCTGAGCCGGGACGAGGTCGTGGCCGCGTGGCGTCGGCTGGGCCTGGGTGACCGGCCGGTGCTGATCGACGTGCCCGATCACGGGGCGACGCTGCCGGACCGCGACGCCGCCGACCACGCCGCCCTGCACGGGCTCCGTGACCGCGGGCTGGCGGACGGCGCAGAGGTGGGCGCCCCGGTCCCGGTCGCCGACCTCGCCGACGCGCTGCGCGTCCTGGAACGCCCGGAGGTCGACGTCGACCTCCGCTGCTGGGACCCGGAACCGCGCGGGTTCCTGGCGGCGGTGTCCGGGGAGCTGACGGTCGTGGTCGAGACGCGACCGGGGCACGCGTGGTGCCTGGACCTCGTCGCCCGACCACCCGGCACCGGCGCACCCGACCTGGTGGCGGCGCTCGCCCGCCTCGTCCTCACCCGACTCCCCGACGAGCGGCCGACCGGCACCGCGATGGAGGTCCCCACGGACGTGCTGTTCGCGGGCGCACCCACCCACCGGCTCCCACCCGCCGTCGGGAAGCGGATCGAGGCCCTGCGGGCCGAGCCCCCGCGCCGGCGGCTGCAGCTCGGGGCGCGGGCGGGGCGACGGCGGGTCGGGCCCCTGACCGTCGTCGACGGGGCCGAGGGGCGGGCGCTCGTCGAGCTCGACGGCGACACCGTCCGCGTCCGACCGGCGGACCGGGTCGCGATCGTCCGCGAACTGGCCCGGCGGGCCAATCCGGCGCAGGGGCCCGCACGGCTCGTGACCTGCGGTCCGTAGGATCCGCGTGGTGAGCCTGCACCTGTACGACACCGCTGCACGCGCGCTGCGGGAGTTCCACCCGCAGCACGAGGGCCGGGCGTCGATGTACGTGTGTGGGGCGACCGTGCAGGGAGTACCGCACGTCGGGCACGTCCGGTCCAGTGTGAACTTCGACGTGTTGCGCCGGTGGTTGATGTACCAGGGGCTCGACGTCAGCCTGGTCCGCAACGTCACCGACATCGACGACAAGATCCTCGCGAAGGCGGCCGAGGCGGGTCGTCCCTGGTGGGAGTGGGCGGCCACGCACGAGCGCGCGTTCGCCGCGGCGTTCGACGCCCTGGGCTGCCTGCCGCCGTCCGTCGAGCCGCGGGCGACCGGTCACGTCACCGAGATGATCGAGCTGATCTCGCGGCTAATTGACGCGGGGCACGCCTACCCGTGCGACAACGGCTCCGGCGACGTGTACTTCGACGTCGGGAGCTGGCCGACCTACGGGTCGCTCTCGGGGCAGAAGCCCGACGAGATGGAGCAGGGCGAGGCGGCCTCGCGCGGCAAGCACGACCCGCGGGACTTCACGCTGTGGAAGGCCGCGAAGCCGGGCGAACCGTCGTGGCCGACGCCGTGGGGACGCGGCCGCCCGGGCTGGCACCTGGAGTGCTCGGCGATGGCGACCCGCTACCTCGGGCCGTCGTTCGACATCCACGGCGGCGGGCTCGACCTGGTGTTCCCGCACCACGAGAACGAGCGCGCCCAGTCCAACGCCGCCGGCGACGGCTTCGCGAACTTCTGGCTGCACAACGCCTGGGTGACGATGGCCGGGGCGAAGATGTCGAAGTCGCTGGGCAACACCCTGACGATCCCCGCGGTGCTCGAGCGGGTGCGGGCGGTGGAGCTGCGCTACTACCTCGTGGCGCCGCACTACCGCTCGACGGTCGAGTACTCCGAGGCGGCGCTGGCCGAGGCGGCGTCGGCGTACCGGCGCATCGAGACGTTCGTGCAGCGGGTCGCCGAGCGCGTCGGACCGGTGCCGGCCTCGGGGGCGGACATCAGCTCGTTCGCAGCCGCCATGGACGACGACCTCGGCACTCCGTCCGCGCTCGCGGCCGCGCACGAGCAGGTGCGGGCGGGCAACACCGCCCTCGCCGACGGCGACCACGCGGGCGCCCGCGCGGCCGCGACGGCCGTCCGCGAGATGACCGGCGTGCTCGGCCTCGACCCGCTCGACCCGCAGTGGGCCGGGCGGGACGGGACCGGCGCGGCCGGCACCACCACCCGCTCCGCGCTCGGCGCGCTCGTGGAGGACCTCCTCGCGCAGCGCACCGCGGCCCGCAAGGACCGCGACTTCGCGCGCGCCGACGCGATCCGTGACCAACTGACCGCCGCCGGCGTCGGGATCGAGGACACCCCCGACGGACCGGTCTGGACCCTGAAGGACGACGAGCAGTAACGATGGCAGGAAATTCGCGCCGCCCCGGTGCGCGGCGCAACCCCGGCTCGAAGAAGGGCCCCACGAAGGGCTCCGGCGGGCAGAAGCACAAGGGGCTCGAGGGCAAGGGCCCGACCCCGAAGGCGGAGAACCGTCCCAACCACAAGTCGTACGAGGGCGGCGGCAAGACCGGCAAGTCCGGTCAGGGTGCGGCCGCTCGTCGGCCGGCCGGGTCGCAGCCGCGCCCGGGGACGTCCCGTGGCCCGGCGTCGTCGGGCGGCGCGACCCGTCGTCGGGAACGGGACGCGCCGGACGGCCCGCAGGTGGTGGTGGGGCGCAACCCCGTGATCGAGAGCCTGCGCGCGCACATCCCGGCGACGGCGCTGCACGTGGCGCAGGGCATCGACATCGACGACCGCGTCCGCGAGGCGCTGCGCACCGCGGGCGACCGCGGGATCAGCGTGCTCGAGGTGCCGCGCGCGGACGTCGAGCGCCTGGCGGACGGCTCGGTGCACCAGGGCCTCGCGCTCTCGGTGCCGGCGTTCGAGTACCTGCACCCCGACGACCTGCTCGAGGAGGCCCGGCAGGCGGCGCACCTCGCGAAGGTCGCGCCGCTGCTCGTCGCGCTGGACGGGGTCACCGACCCCCGCAACCTCGGCGCCGTCATCCGCTCCGCGGCCGCCTTTGGGGCGCACGGGGTGCTGCTGCCGCTGCGGCGCTCGGTCGGGGTCACCCCCGTCGCCTGGCGGACCTCGGCGGGTGCGGCGGCCCGGATGCCGATCGGCCGCGCCACCAACCTCTCGCGGACGCTGGGGGCCTGGAACGACGACGGGTTCGTGACGGTCGGGCTCGACGGGGAGGTGTCGGCGACGATCGACGACCTCGACGCCGTCGTCGGCCCGGACGCGGCGCGCGGACCGCTCGTCCTCGTCGTCGGGTCGGAGGGCAAGGGCCTGTCGCGGCTCGTGCGCGAGACGTGTACCGGCACGGTCGCGATCCCGATGGCGGGCGACGTGGAGTCGCTCAACGCCTCGGTCGCGGCCGCGGTGGCGCTGGCCGAGGTGGCCCGGCGCCGCCGAGGTGGCTCTGCCTCGTGAGTACTCACCCGTGCCCTGACACGGGTCAGTACTCACGAGGCGATAGCCACCTCTGCAGCTCTGCCAGCGTCTCGGCGGGCGCCTCCTCGGGGATGAAGTGGCCGCTGGGCATCGCGCGGCCCGTGACGTCGCGGGCGTACTCGCCCCAGACCGCGAGCGGGTCGTAGCTCTTCCCGACGAAGCCGAGCTCGCCCCACAGCACGAGCGTGGGGCACTCGATGCGCTGCCCGGCGTTCCAGGTCTCCTCGTCGTCGGTGAGGTCGATCCCGGCGCCCGCCTTGTAGTCGGCGGTGGTGGCCGCGATGGTGGCCGGGTCGGAGAACGCGGCGATGTAGTGGTCCATGACCTCTGGCTCGATCGTGACGCCGGGCGCCAGCAGCCGCTCCACCATCGTGCGGATCCAGAACTCCGGGGCGCCCCGCAGGAGCGTCTCGGGCACGTCCCCGCCGGTGGCCAGGAAGAACCAGTGGAAGTAGCCGAACGCCAGGGCGCGGTCGACGTTCGCGAACACGTGCCGGGTGGGCACGATGTCGAGCACGGCGAGGCGGGCGACGGCGTCGGGGTGGTCGAGGACGAGCCGGTGCGAGACCCGGGCGCCGCGGTCGTGGCCCACGAGGTCGAACCGGTCGAAGCCCAACGACCGCATCACCGCGACCTGGTCGGCCGCCATGGCGCGCTTGCCGTAGTTGCGGGCGTCGTCGTCGGGCGTGGGCTTGTCGGAGGCGCCGTAGCCGCGGAGGTCGGGGACCACCACGGTGTGGTCGCGGGCGAGCTCCGGCGCGACGTCCCGCCACATCAGGTGCGTTTGCGGGTAGCCGTGCAGCAGCAGCACCGGGTCGCCCGTCCCGCCGACCGCGACGTTGATCGACACCCCGTCCGCGTCCACCCGCCGGTAGGTGAACGGCTCCGGCAGCACAGGCATGGGATTCCTTCCCGACGACGGTGGCGGGTCGCCCTGGCGATGGGCGCCCACGGGCGAATCTATTGAGCGAGGGGGCCCTTCGCTCGGAACGGCGCCGAGCGCGCCACGGCGGGGTCGGCTGGCCGCGAGTGTCAGCTACGCAGGTTCGTGGGCCTCGGAGGCTGCCTGGTGTGACTCTTGAGCGGCGTCGTCGTCGGACTCGGACTCGGACCGGTGGGCCGTCCGTCCGCCCAGACGGGTCGGCACCAGGATCTCCGTCTCCTCGGTACGTCCGCGCAGGGTGCGGGAGCCGATGGAGGTCCACCGGGACGCCTCGTCCCCGGCCCGCGACACGGCGGCGCCGGAGCCGACGACGCCCACGGTTCTCCCGTCGCTGCGCTCGCCCAGGTCCTCGACGTCCTTGGCCAGGTCGCAGAGCCGGGCGGCCTCGTTCACCGGGTCCCCGATCACGGTGTACTCGTAGCGGCGCCGGTCGCCGATGTTCCCGGCGACCGCTTCCCCGGCGGAGACCCCGATGCCGGCGCCGAGCCCGTCGGAGCCGGGGAACACCTCCTCGGCCAGCCGCACCGCCATCACCCGCCCCGCCGCCAGCGCACATCCTGCGGCGTCGGCCATGTCGGTGGGTGCGCCGAACACCGCCAGTGCGGCGTCGCCCTCGAACTTGTTGATCCACCCGCCGTGGTGTTCCACGACGTCGATGACCACCGCGAAGAACTCGTTGAGCAGCTCGACGACCTCGTTCGGCGGCCGGGTCGCGGCCAGGGTGGTGGAGCCGACGAGGTCGACGAAGAGCACGGCGACCTCGCGGACCTCGCCCCCGAGTTCGACGTCGTTCTCCAGGGCGTGGCGGGCGACGTCCTCGCCGACCTGGCGGCCGAACAGGTCGCGGACCCGTTCCCGCTCCCGCAGCCCGGAGACCATGGTGTTGAACCCGGCCTGCAGCAGGCCGAGTTCGGTGGTGTCGAAGACGGGGACGTCGACGTCGTAGTCGCCGCGTTCGACCTTCTTCAACGCGCGCCGCACCGCGAGGACGGGGGCGGCGGTCGACAGCGCGGTCAGGGTGATCACCGCGCCGCCCAGGAGCAGTGCGACCCCGCCGAGCACCACCACCACGACCGCCAGCCGCTCGAGGGTGTAGCCGCCGAACGCCAGCGCGGCGACGCCGGCGAGCAGCACGCCCAGCAGCGGCGTGGCCGTGCCGAACACCCACCCACCGAGCGTCCGCATCAGCACGCCCGGCAGCACGGAGCCCGACGGCGGTCGGATGGTCAGCACCTCCCGCGCCGCCCCGCGGAGCACGACCTCCACGAGCCGGTAGGTGATCGACACCGTCGCGATGCCGCCCAGCACCACCGTCGCGCCCACCTGGAACCCGAGGCGCCCGGAGGAGAACACGTTGAGCAGCACGAACAGCGCGGCCGCGACGGCCCACAGCACGGCCTGCACGGTCGCGAGGCGCAGCGGCCCGCGCAGCACCACCCGGCGGAGCCGCCGGAAGTGCTGCTCGCGGGCCTCGTCGTCGGCGTCCTCGGGCAGCGCCGGCACCCGCATCCGGTAGTGCCCCCACCACGCGCCGACGAGCACGGCGACGAGCAGGTAGGGGCCGAAGACGACGAGGTTGCGGACCAGGGCGTCCGGGTCCGAGGACAGGGTCTCCGTGGGCAGCACCCACGCGGCCAGCACGAGCACCACGCCGGCCCCGATGATGTTGGGCACGACGACGTTCAGCACGAGCGCGAGCCGCGTGAACGGGCTCAGGCCCCGGGGAGTCCGACCCTGCGTCATGCGCGGACCCTAGCGACCACCCCCGACTCCGTTCGGCCGAGCGCAGCTCCGGACGGGTGATCGCTACCATGCGGGCATGCCGGTGCCCGCCCTCGTGCACCGCGGGATCGCCTACACCGACTCCGCGGCGCTCGGCGCGGCCCTCGCGCCGCCCGTGGGCGAGGCGCTCGCGGAGGGCCGCACCGTCACGGTCGCCCTCGAGGACGACACCGTCGGCTCCCTGTGCGACGCCCTCGGCTCCGACGCGGACGCCATCCGGTTCCTCGACGTGACGCGACCGGCGCGGACCGACGCCTTCCAGATCGCGGCCCGGATCGCCACGTTCGCCGCCCGGTCGGCGCGGGCAGGCACGGCGAGCCTGCTGGTCACGCAGCACCAGCCCTCGTTGGGCCGCTCGGACGCCTACTGGCTCCGGCTGGAGGCGGCCGTCGACGTCGCGCTGCGGGGCCTGCCCGCCACGCTGTGGTGCGCCTACCGCACCGGCGCGCCGGCCTACGCGCAGTGCCACGCCGAGGTGGGCCCGATGGCCGAGCCGCACCCCAATCCCCGCTACCGGGCCCCGGCCGACGTCGTGAAGGAGACCCCCGCCCCCGCGATCCCGCCGCCCCCGGCGCACGCGCGGCGCTGGACCTTCCGGCCGGAGGACCTCGGGACGCTGCGGCGTGAGCTCGCCGCCGTCGTCGGCTCCTCCGGGCTCGACGAGGACGGCGGGGAGGACCTCGTCTACTCCTGCAGCGAGGTCGCCACCAACGCCGTGGAGCACGGCGACGGCACCGGCACGGCGTGGGCGTGGGTCGACGACGACGAGGTGGTCTGTCAGGTCGCCGACGGCGGCCGCATCACCGACCCGTTCCCCGGCGTGGTGCCCCCGCCCGTGGATCAGGACCGCGGGCGCGGGCTCTGGTTGGCCAGGGCGCTCTGCGACGACGTCGACGTGGCGTCGGGCCCGGGGGGCACCACGGTGCGGCTGGCGCGGCGCCTGGTGCGCACCGAGCCGACCGCGCGGCAGATCAGGTAGGTCACGAACGCGATCCCCGCGACGAACGGGCTGATCGGCAGCCCGGGTGCCAGCGACAGGACGATCCCGCCGAGCACGGCGACCTCGGCGAACAGCACCGCCAGCACCGTCGCGAGCAGCGGCGACGCCGTCACCCGCGCGGCGGCCGCGGCGGGCGTGATGAGCAGGGAGAGCACCAGCAGCGCGCCGACGATCTGCACGCCGAGCGCCGTCGTCGCGCCCAGCAGCACCGCGAACGCGACCGAGAGCGCCCGGACCGGGACACCGCGGGCGGCGGCCATCGTCGGGTCGAGCGAGGCGAACAGCAGCGGCCGGTAGGTCAGCGCGAGCACCCCGACGACGACGAGGCCCGTGATCGCCAGCGAGATCAGGTCGCCGGTGTCGATCCCGACGATCTGCCCGACGAGCAGCCCGAACTTGTTCGCCGACCGTCCGGTGTAGAGCGACTGGAACAGCACGCCCAGGCCGAGACCGAAGGAGAGCAGGACGCCGATCACGGAGTCGCGCTCGTGCGCGGCGAGCCCGAGGGCGCCGAAGACCAGCGCGACGAGGACCGCCCCGACCAGCGCGCCCCAGCCGACGGCCCCGGCGCCGAAGAGCAGCAGCGCCCCGGCGCCGCCGGCGAAGGACAGCTCCGAGGTGCCGTGCACCGCGAACGCCATCCCGCGCCCGACGATCAGCGGCCCGAGCAGCCCCGCGAGCAGCGCCAGGACGCCGCCGGCGATGAGGGCGTCGCGGACGAAGTCGAGCTGGAGGAGCTCCAGGGTGGTGCTCATCGGGCGCCCACCTCGACCGGCTCGTCGTGGTGGTGCACCGGGGAGTCCTCCGCGCCGACGACCAGGATGCGGTCGCGCACGCGCACGACCTCCACCTCGGTGCGGTAGAGCTCCGAGAGGTTCTCGGAGGTCATGACCTCGGCGGGCGTGCCGATCCGGAACTTCCCCTCGACCAGGTAGAGGATCCGGTCGACGACGGGCAGGACCGGGTTGAGCTCGTGGGTCACGAACACCACCGCGGTGTCGTGCTCCCGGCGCCGCCGGTCGACGAGGTCGACCACCGTGCGCTGGCGGGCCAGGTCGAGCGAGAGCAGCGGCTCGTCGGCCAGCAGCAGCGTCGGGTCGCCGACCAGCGCCTGCGCCACCCGCAGCCGCTGCTGCTCGCCGCCGGAGAGCGAACCGACGGGCGCGTCGGAGTACTCCAGCGCGTCCACCTGCGCGAGGGCCTCCGCCACCCGTTCCCGACGACGGGTCCTGCCGCGGAACCCGGGGCCCCACCGGTGGCCGTCGAGGCCCAGGCCGACGAGGTCGCGCCCGCGCAGGGGCGTCAGCGGGTCGAGGGCCCGCTGCTGGGGGATGTACCCGACCGTGGGGTTGCCCCGCCGCGGCGGAGACCCGTGGATCGCCACCGATCCCGCCGAGAGGTCCAGCAGCCCGAGCAGGACCTGGAGGAGCGTCGTCTTGCCCGAGCCGTTGGGCCCGAGCACGGCGATGAACTCCCCGGGCCGGACCTGCAGGTCCAGGCCGGACCACAGGGTGCGGGGACCGCGGCGCAGTTCGGCACCGGACAGCTCGACGGCCGGGTTCATCTCGTTCTCTCCTCCATGGTCGAGCTCCGCTCCGCCGCGTCGGCCGATCAGGCCGGCGCGCCGACGGCCCGGGCCAGGGCCGCACGGGTGCCGTCCACCCACTGCAGATAGTCGGTGACGCCGGCGGGCAGCGTCTCGGTGACCTCGACGACCGGCACCCCGGCCCCGTTCGCGGTGTCGCGCAGGCCCGAGACGACCGGGGTCTGCGTCTGCGGATTGAACACGAGGGCGGTGACCTGCTTCGCGGTGAGGGCGTTGCGCACCTCGACGAGGGACGCCGCGGAGGGGTCGGTCTCGTTCTCGATGGCCGCGACGAAGGACTCCGGCGTCACGTCGGCCACCCCGGCGGTCTTCAGCAGGTAGTGGGCGATCGGCTCGGTGGAGATGACCTTCGTGCCGGGGCGCGACGTGCCGATGGCCGCGGTCTGCTGCGCGATCTGGTCGACGCGGGCGTCGAACGCCTGGGCGCGCTGCGCGAGACCCGCGGCCTGGCCCGGCTCGGCCTGCGAGAGCCGCTGCGCGATCTGGCCGGCCACGGCCTTCACGGTGGTCGGGTCGAACCAGACGTGCTCGTTGTCGTCGGACCTGTCGGGCCGCAGGTCGAACGCCGTGATCATCTTGGCCTTGGCGGCCGGGTCGGCGGCCGCGATCTTCTGGGCGAACGTGTCGTAGCCCCCGCCGTTGGCGATGGTGATGTCGCTCGAGGTGATCGCGGCGGCGTCGGCGGGGGTGCTCTCGTAGGAGTGCGGGTCGCCCGCCGGGTCGCTGATGATCGCCTTGACCTTCGCGTCGGGGCCCGCCACGGCCTGCGCGACGGCACCCCAGACGTTGGTGGTCGCGACGACGGTGAGGGTGCCGCCGGGAGCGGCGGACGACGACGAGGGCGCGGCGGAGTTCCCGGAACCGGAACAGCCCGCGACCAGCGCGAGGGCGGTCACGGCGCCCCCTGCGGCGAGCACGGCACGGCGGACGACGGGCATGGGGGCGGCTCCTCGGGGGGCGCAAGCGGTTGCTGTCGCCCAGGAGGGCGAGAGGGCAAACGATAACCGTTGCCGTTATCGCTGGCGAGGGTGCCCGCTGGTGGCATCCGTGACACGAACGGACTTCGCATTCGGTCGCGACCGGTGGCCCTAGATCGAAACAGTCGCTACGTTGCGCAGGTGGCAGAGGCACTCGAGGGGCGGAGGTCCACGCGGCGCACGGCGACGCTGGCCTCACTGGCCGCTGAGCTCGGGGTGTCCCGGACGACGGTCTCCAACGCCTACAACCGGCCGGACCAGCTCTCCCCGGCGTTGCGACGCCGGGTTCTCGACACGGCACGGCGGCTCGGCTACCCGGGACCGGACCCGGTTGCACGCTCCCTGCGCACCCGCAAGGCCGGCGCGGTGGGGCTGCTGCTCACCGAGGCGCTGTCCTACGCGTTCCGCGACCCCGTGGCCATCCAGTTCCTCGAGGGCCTCGCGCTGGCCTGCGAGGACAACGGCTCGGGCCTGCTGCTCGTGCCGGTGAGCCCGGAGGCCGAGGACGTCGGCGCCGTGGCCCGGGCCGGCGTGGACGGCTTCGTCGTCTACTCCATGCCCGACGACGACGAGCACTTCGCCGCCGTCCTCGAGCGCCCCGTTCCCGTCGTGGTGTGCGACCAGCCGACCGACGTCCCCGACGTCGACCGCGTCGGCATCGACGACCAGGCCGCCATGGTCGAGCTCGCCGAGCACCTCGCGGGCCTCGGGCACCGTCGGGTCGGCGTGCTCTGCATGCGACTCTCGACCGACCGCAACGACGGGTTCGCCGCGGTCTCCCGCCAGGACCACGCCCGCTACGAGGTGCAGCGCCGTCGCCTCGCGGGCCTGCGCGACGGGTTCACCGCTGCCGGCGTCGACTGGGGAGGAGTCCCCGTGGTCGAGCGCTTCGACCACACCGAGGCCGCCGGGGCGAACGCCTTCGAGCAGCTGACCGAGCGGCACCCCGACGTCACCGCCGTCGTGTGCACCTCGGACATCCTTGCCCTCGGTGCGCTGCGCGCCGCCCGCGCGTCAGGCCGGGACGTTCCCGGCGACCTCACGATCACCGGCTTCGACGGTGTCCCCGCCGCCGAGCGCGCCGGGCTCACGACCGTCCGCCAGCCCTCCCTCGACAAGGGCCGCGCCGCCGGGGAGCTCCTGCTCGACCGGGGCGACCGGCAGCGCTCGCGCACCCTGCTCCTGCCCACGGAGCTGATGGTGCGCGGGACGTCGGGTCCGCCGGCGCGGTAGCCGTTCCCGGGTGACAGCGAAGCGTCGTTGCTGTCGTCCAGTGGCAGGAAAACCACACCGTCGCGAGCGTGGCGGCCTGCTGACGTCGAGCGTCCACCGTGTGCCACCGCTGACACGCCAGAGCCTTCCCGACGACGGGTGCCGCGGCACCCGTCGTCGGGAACGGGTCAGAAGATCCGCGGGCGGGCGCGGCGCGGGGCGGAGGGGTTCCGCCGACGCCAGATGCGCGAGATCGGCCAGCCGATCTGCTCGCCGAACGAGACGCCCGCGGCGATGCCCATGCTGACGGTGAGAGCCAGCAGGATCGTCACGGAGCCGGTGGCGAGGCTGCCGTTGCTGAGCTGGACGTTGGAGCTCTGGCCGACGATCGCGAGCTGCGAGAAGCCGCGGTAGAGCAGCAGACCGGGCAGCAGCGGCGTGATGCCGGCGATGACGAGGACCAGCGGCGGCATCTGCGCCCGCGACGGCATGAGCATCGCGATGAGGCCGAGGGCGCCCGCCGCGGCGGCGCTGGCGACGACCTGGCCCATCCCGACGGTGCCGAACCCGTACGCGTAGAGCCCCCACGCGACGGCCCCGGCGAGGCCTGCGACGGGTAGCGAGGCGAGCGGCGCGTAGGCGGACAGCGCGAAGAACACGCCGGCGGCCGCGGCCGCGATCAGGGACGTCGCGTCGGGCTGGGGGGTGAGGTTCGAGAAGTCCTGGGCGAGGGAGAAGACGGCGTCGCCGCCGATCTGGCCGATCACCTTGATGGACACCACGACGCCGACCAGCAGCCCGGCCGACGCCAGCACCACCTCCACGGCTCGGCCCGCCGCGGTCAACGGGAAGCCCGTGATGGCGTCCTGCACGAGCCCGACCAGTGACAACCCGGAGAGCAGCACGATCAGGCCGGTCGCGACGACGAGGCTGGGGGAGTCGAGCAGGACGCCGGAGGAGGCGAGGAGGAGGGCCGTCGTCGTGACCAGCGCCCCGCCGAGGACCTGCTGGAAGAACATGGGGACGCCGTGGCGGCCGAGCCACCGGGCGAGCCCCCAGACGACGCCGGTGAGGACGAACGCGGCCAGCGCCACGCCGAAGCCGCCGCCGATGAGCACGGCGACCGCGCTGGCGAACACCGACCGGGAGAGCCCGGCGATCCAGCGCGGGTACGGGTGGTTGGCCGCGACGGCCGCCGAGAGCCGGGTGAGCGCCTCTGACGACGACACCGGGTTGTCGGTGTCGACGATGTCCTTGATCAGCGCGTCGACCGTGGCCAGGCGCGTGTAGTCCTGGGTGCGGTAGCGGACGTTGCGCATCGTCGTGACCGGCCCGGCCTCGACGCCGCGGTGGCAGCACATCGTGATCGTCGAGAACGCGATGTCCACGTCGCAGGTCGGCAGGCCGTAGGCGGACGCGATGGCGAGCATCGTGTCGTGGGCGGCCGCCGCCCCGGCACCGGTCGCGAGCTGGACCTCCCCGATGCGCAGCGCGAGGTCGAGCACGCGCAGCACCAGGGCGTCGTCGGCGACCTGTGGTCCGGTGACGGCGGGCAGGAGGTTCTCGCGCACGGTCGGCGCGTCGAGCGCCGCCCGCCGGCGGAGGTCCTCCGCGGTCGGGATCGGTACGTGACGACGGAGCGAGCCGCGCGCTCGCTGGGTCACCCCCACGGGCTGACTCTCCACTTCCTCGGGGTCCGGTTCGGCCGCAGGGTGATCCCTGGGGCCGAGGCCGGGAAACTTCATCTTCGGCACCTCGTGGGACGCGGGCGGGGCGGACGGCGTTGCCGTCCGACCGGGCGACCGGCGGTGTGAGCCGGCCCTCGCCTACGATGGTGCCTCAGTGCCGGCGTAGCTCAATCGGCAGAGCACTCGCCTTGTAAGCGAAAGGTCCGGGGTTCGATTCCCCGCGCCGGCTCAAGGTCAGACGGGGTCTCCCGGGCAGACCATGATCGAGATGTAGCACCGGGTGTAGCAGCGTGCCCGGTCATGTGGTTGGCGCGGCAACCACCGACGTCCGGCGGGCGGACCCGTCGCACTGTCGGCGTACCGTTTCCAGCGTGACCTCGTCGAGACCACCCGAGGAGCCGACGGCCAGGCAACATCTCCCGATGACCTCGCCGCTTCAGCGCACTCTCAACGACATCGTGGAGTCGCAGCGGGCGTGGACGGCGTCGTTGGTCGGGGACTCGCGGCTGTCGCTGGAGAGGATCTACGAGCAGGCGGGGACGATCGGGGGCGCGGGCGCCGCGTCGTTGGTCGGGGA
>NZ_KB903230.1 GCF_000379625.1 Actinomycetospora chiangmaiensis DSM 45062
GGTTGCCCGTCGGCACGTCGGGCTCGTTCCCGGCTCGAGCGCAGTGGACGGCGGTGGTGCCAGGCCGACTCGACCAGCAGGCGACGGGCATGGGAGTTCCCGGTCTTGGTGATCCCGCCCTGGACCCGTCGGGCGCCGGAGGAGAACTCCGAGGGCACCAGTCCGAGGTAGGAACCGGTGGTGGCGCCGGTGAAGCGGTGCCAGTCGGCGACCTCGACGCAGAGCCCGGTCGCGGTCAACGTCGAGACGCCCCGCAGACACGACAGCCGCCCGACCGGACCAGCCAACGCTGCCGGGCGCTCCTCCGAGTGACCCGTCACTTCCCGGGCGACGGGTAGACCGCCACCAGGTGCGGCAGGAAGAGCAGCGCCAGCACGCTCAGGGCCACCGCCACCGCGGCGATCACGATGTAGAGCCAGCGCCGACGTCCTGTTGCATCGGGCTCCGAAACTGGAGGCTCGGCGCGATCTTCGGTAGGTGTCCTCGAGGCAGGCCCGGCCGTCCGCGGCGTGGGACGCGACTCGACGGGTGCGTCGGTCGGGCGGGAGAGGGGGCCGGTGGCCGGGGCCGGGCCGGAAGTGCCGGCTCCTGGCCCCGGCTCCGGCGCTCGATCCCGAGCCGCCGGCTCCCGGTCGGCGGCGGCCAGGACGGCGGGGGCTCCGAGCACGGGAACGCCCTCTCGGCCGAGCCAGCCATGTCCCCAGGCCGCGGCCCCGGCCTCGGCGAGTGTCGTCGCGAACGTCTCGGCGCTCCCGGCGCGGTGCGCGGGGTCGGTCGCGAGATTCAGCATGATCACGGCCGCGATCGGTTCGGGGACGTCGGGGGCTACCGCCCGGAGAGCAGCGGGCTCCTCGTAGGCGTGCTTGAACATCAGGGACAGGACGTCCCCGTTGTCGGTGAAGGGGAGCGCGCCGGCGAGGAGCTCGTAGAGCAACGTTGCGAGGCCGTACACGTCGGTGGCGGGCGAGAGGGGGCTGCCACGCACCTGTTCCGGTGCGATGTAGGCGGCGGTGCCGAGGACGTCGCCGGCACGGGTCACGGCGGTGTCCGCGCCGCCGGTCACCTTGGCGATGCCGAAGTCGGTGACCTTCACGACCCCGCTGGTGGTGAAGAGCATGTTCTCCGGCTTGATGTCACGGTGCAGGACTCCGCGACCGTGTGCGGCGGCCAGTCCGGCGGCACAGGCGAGGACGACGGCAGTAGCGGCTTGCGGACTGAATCCCTCGCGGGCCGTCCGCTCGCGGAGGGACCCGCCGCCCAATTGCTCCATGACGAGCAGGCACAGGTCGTCGCATTCGAGGTAGTCGTACACGGGAACGACATGCGGGTGGTCGAGAGAGGCCAGGACCCGCGCCTCGGAGGCGAAGCGGCGTCGTGTGGCGGGATCGGCGGCGAAGGTCGCGGGGAGCTGTTTGATCGCGACGTCCCGATCGAGATGGCGGTGGTGCGCACCGAACACCACGCCCCATCCGCCACGCCCAAGCACCTCGCCGATCTCGTAGGCGGGCAAGGCTTCTCGGAGGCGCTCCGCGTCATCGCTCATCGCGATACCGTGGATACTCGGGGTGAGCGGCACATACCGGCTCCTCGCGTGAGTCTCGGTCGTCGGGGCGATCCTAGTGCCGAGCCGACCGAGATCGGTGCCCGAATGTCGTACGGCTTCGTGACGACTTCGCTACCGTCCGCCGTGACGCGTTCCGACAAAGTGAGCAAATGTGCGAAAAGAGGCCTGTCCTCGCGGGATCGCAGCCGAGCCGACACTCGTTCGTCGTAGAAATCGGCTCCAGCCCACCTCTACGGTGTGTAGCTATCGGCCGGTCGCGTCGGCGAATCGTCCGCGCCCGAGAGCGGGAGTTGTGAATGGACCGCAACCCGATCGTCGAGATCCGCGAACCCGGGCGTGCCGTGCGGCGCCTCGTGCTCGATCAACCGATCGAGGTGGGACGGGAGTGCGACGGCGAGAACCTCGCGGATCCCGGTGTCTCCCGACGTCACCTGCGGTTGGTGCCGACCCCGACGGGGCTGTCGCTGGTGGACCTCGAGAGCCGCAACGGGACGCTGCTCAACGGCGTAGAGGTCAGGGGCCGGGTGGTCCTGGAGCCCGGTGACGTGGTGCGTCTCGGCAATTCCGAGATCGTGATGGTGGGCCGCACCGAACGGGTGGCTGCCCCGTCGCGGGCCACCTCGCTCGTCTCGGGCGCCGACCTCCCGGTGCCGCCGCCCCCCGCCCCGCCCGTCGCCCCGTCACCCCGTCCCGCCGCCGCGGTGCTCGTGGATCGCGTGCTCGGCCGATACCCCCGCCGGGGCGAAACGGTGTTCCCGGTGTCCACTGAGATGCGGACGCGGGTCCCGATCGGGGTGTGGCACGCCGTCCGCATCGGCAGCGTCCTGCTCTACGTGGCCCTCTGCGTCGCCTTGTTCGTCGCGCCCTCGACGGGTCTGTTCTGGTTCTTCGGCGTCATTGTGCCGTTGCTTCCGATCCTGTTCTTCACGGCCCCCGGCCTGTGGCGCAACATCTGCCCGCTGGCCGCGTCGAACCAGGCACCGCGAGTCCTCGGGTTCACGCGGGGCGGCACGGTGCCCGAGTGGCTGCGCCGCCGCGGATACCTCGTCGCGATCACCCTGTTCTTCGGCATCACCGGCGCTCGGCTGGCCATCTTCAACGTCAACGGCGCGGCCACCGGGATACTGCTGTCCATCACGATCGTCAACGCGCTCCTCGCCGGATTCTTCTTCAAAGGCAAGAGCGGTTGGTGCAGCAGTATCTGTCCGCTGCTGCCCCTCCAGCGAGTCTACGGGCAGACGCCGTTCGCAAAGGTCCCCAACAGCCACTGCCAACCCTGTGTGGCGTGCACCAAGAACTGCTACGACTTCCAGCCCGCCGCCGCCTACCAGGCTGATCTCCACGAGCCCGACCCGGAATGGACCGCGCCGCGCCGGCTGTTCGTCGGCGCGCTCCCGGGCTTCGTCCTCGGCTTCTTCGTCCTCGTCGGGCAGCATTCGCTCCCGCTCGGGTCGATCTACGGACAGCTCGCGCTGTTCTTCCTCGGCTCGATCGGGCTGTTCTTCGCCGCGCAGGCGCTGTTCCCCCACCGACCGGCGCTGATCGTGGCCATCTGGGCCGCCGTCGCGATCGACACCTTCTACTGGTTCGCCGGGGTCACGTTGGCCGGCTCCTTCGCCACGCTCACCGGGCTGGCGGCTCCGTGGCTCCGGTGGCCGATCTTCGTCGTCGTCGTGCTGCTCTCGCTGCTGTGGATCGCGAGGACCGTGATCAAGTCCCGCCAGTACGAGTCGGAGATCGGTGCTGTTCTCGGCCGGCCGCTGCCGCTGGTCGAGGTCGAGCGCCCGGCACCTCCGGCGGGCTCCTCGGAGACGGGCGACGACGCCGTCGAGGTCCGGGTGGACGACGGCGCCCCGGTATCGGTGTCCGAGGGCACCAGCCTCCTCGAGGTGGCCGAGCAGCAGGGCCTGCCGATCGAGGCCGGCTGCAGGATGGGAGTGTGCGGGGCCGATCCCGTCGCCGTGCTCGGGGGCGGCGACTGCCTGGCCCCGGCCGAGGAGGAGGAGGCGAACACGCTCCGGCGCCTCGGCCTCGGCGCGAGCACACGGATGGCGTGCTGCGCGCGCGTCCAGGGCTCGGGCTCGGTGACGATGTCGCTGACCCCCGAGCCCGGTGGACCCGACGACGCCGAGACACCCCAGGACTACGACCGCTCGATCGTCAGCGTCGTGGTACTCGGCAACGGCATCGCCGGCGTGACGGCGGCGGACTTCCTCCGCCGCGGACATCCCGACTGCGAGATCCACCTCGTCGGGCAGGAATCGCACGTGCTCTACAACCGGATGGGGATTTCCCGCCTGGTGTACGGCCGCTCGGCGATGCAGGGGCTCTACCTCCTGCCCGAGGAGTGGTACGACGAGCACGGCGTCACGGCGTGGCTGAACACCGTCGCCACCCGCATCGACCTCCGGGCCAGGCGGGTCCACCTCGGTACGGGCGACACCATCCCGTACGACCGGCTCGTCATCGCCACCGGGAGCAGCAGCGCCGTGCCGCCGCTGGACCGCGCCGACCGGCCGGGAAGCTTCGTGCTCCGCTCGGCCGCCGATGCGATCGCGGTGCGGGCCTACGTCCAACAGCGCCGGTGTCGCGACGCCGTGGTGTCCGGGGGCGGCCTGCTCGGGCTAGAGGCGGCGCATGCGCTGCACGAGCTGGGACTCCGCGTCACCGTCCTCGAGCGCGGCGCGCGGTTGCTCTCCAAGCAGATCGACGAGACGGCGAGCGCGCTCGCCCACGCCCACTTCGCCGGGCTGGGCATGCACGTGCTCTATCGGGGCGAGGCGAAGGACCTCGACGGCGACGACCGCGTCACCGGGGTCGCACTCGCCGACGGCCGCGTGCTGAGCTGCGACGTCTATGTGGCTGCCGTCGGGATCCGGCCCAACTCCGGGCTGGCCGCGGACGCCGGCGTCGCCGTGAAACGCGGTGTACTCGTGGACGACCGTATGGAGACCGACGTCCCAGGGGTGTTCGCGGTGGGCGATGTCGCAGAGCACGGCGGGCGTGTCCTGGGTCTGTGGCCCATCGCGGCCAAGCAGGGTGAGGTGGCGGCGGTGAACGCGCTCGGCGGCGACGAGCGCCTCGTCGCCGAAGTGCCCGCGACGATCCTCAAAGGCGTCGACCTCGACCTCTTCTCCGTCGGGCGCTTCGAGCCGGAGACCGGTGACGAGGTCTTGTCCGACCTCGACCCCGCCGAACCGTCGTACCGCAAGCTCGTCGTGGCGGACGGTCGTGCAGTCGGGGCGATCGTGGTGGGGCACCACCCGGCGGTCGTCGCGGCGTTGTCGACCGCGGTCCGCCAGGGATCGGTCCTGGCGCCGGACGTCCTGGCGGCGGTGCGAGGCGGTGACTGGGAGGCGCTCAGCGCGCGCCGCCGACCCGCGGTGTCGTCGTTGCCCAGCGCGTGACCGCCGGTCAGGAGGCGGTGTGGGCGGTGGGCTCGTGGACGAACACCTTCATGCCGATCCGGAGGTGCCAGCCGGGTGGGAGCTCGGTCGGCCCGGTCCCGACCCGGGTCCAGCTCTCGGCGCCGGGCTCGGCGAGATAGGTGCCGCTCACGGTCGAGGCGTCGCGGACCACGACGACGCCGTCGTCGACGGACACGAACGCGTGCACCCGCGAGACGAGGTTGGTCGGGTCGCTCACCGTGATCGGTGTCGCCCGACCCGCACGCACCGCGGGCTCGTTCTGGGGATCGCGGCCCAGGACATAACTGCGGTCGAGGAGCACGGTGGGACCTTCGTCGCAACGCAGCACGCCGATCGGCAGCGGGGCCGCCGCAGTCTCCCGGGCCGGCCCCCCGGCGGGCGCGTGACCGGTGTCGGGCCCCGGGGCAGCGGCCGCGGTGGGAACGGCACGCGCCGCGGATGGGGCTGGTGCCTCCGCCTTCACCGCCGCAGCCGAATCGCCGGTGGATGGCCCACGCGCCGGCACGGGCGGGCTGCTCGACGGTGCCGCGGCGACGGCCGGCGGTACAGGCGGCCCGACGTCGGGGACGACCGCCGCGTCGGCCGGGGGGTCGGCGTATTCGCCGTCGGCGCATTCCCGCACGAAGCCGGCGCCGGGGACCACCCCGCCGGACAGATCGCTCCGGCGGGTGGCACGCAGCGCCCGGGCCGCTCCGGAGCCCACGGTCACGCGGTGGACCGGCTCCGGGACGAGACGGTCCACCCACGTCGACGTCTCGCGGCCGGTTGAGGTCATGGTCGTGGCGCCCTGCACGACCTCGCACCAGACCTCGCCCCGCAGAAGCACGACGAGGCCGTCGGGCACCGGGACGACGAGACCGAACGCCACCGGGTCCGGGTCCGGCCGCCCGGCGACCCACTGGGCGAGGGCCGCTGCGATCCGCCCGGCGCTCCCCCCGGCCGCGGCGGTCTCGACGGCGTCCACCAGGCGCTCCGCCTGCTCCTCCTCACCCACGACGAGGACGACGACGTCCCCGTAGCGCGCGACGAGGCCCTCGCCGCGCTCGACGCCGACCCGGAGGAGGCACGGAGGGGCCGTCACAGATGCAGTCCCTTGGTGGTGAACAGCCACAGCGCCGAGGTCAGCCAGAGCCCGGCCAGCGCGGTGAACAGCAGCCCGCCCAGCACGGGGATCGACCAGGAGGGCATCCCGCGTCGGGTCAGTACGAGCATCTTCGCGACGAAGGCCCCGTAGAAGAGACACCCGAGCACCGAGTGCAGGAGCACCCGGACCCCGTCCCACTGGAACCCGAGCGCGTACATGCAGTGCACGGCGACGGGCACCGTCACAATCAGCGCGACCCGCCCCGACCACCGATGAACCGGTGCGGTCCAGGCCGGCGCCTCGGTGCGGTGCGGCCGGGCGCCCGAGCCGACCTGCACGAGCGCCAGGACCGCCGCGAAGGTCGCGACCCACGCCTTGGCGTACGCGGCGCTGGAGAAGCCGGCCAGGTCCAGCGCGGCGCCCGTCGGATGGTGGACACGCGCGTACACGCCCAACATCAGGGCCGTCGCGCAGCCGGCGAAGATCGCCCCGATCAACCAGCCCGACCAGCGGTCCCCGGTCGGGGTCCGGACCGGGACGGCGCTGCGCGTCATGGCATGCTCCCGTCTCTGCGTCGCATCACGGGTCGACGACGGTGTCCGTGCCGGTGACCGTCGCTGCGGTCGTGGTGACCCCGTTCTCGGTGAAGGTCCCCGTCCCCGGGTCCAGCCACGGCGCCGGCGAGCGCGCCGCCCCGCTGTCGACGAGACCGGCCTCGGAGCCGTCGGGCAGCACGACCCAGCCGACGCGGGTGGCAAGGCCGTTGACCTCCTTGCGGTACTGGAACACTCCGGCGGGTGGCGTCGAGACCGCCGCCGAGAAGGGGATCGCCGGTTGACCAGCAGCGTTGAGTGAGCCGAACAGCGCGCTGCCGTCAACGTGACCAGTCAGTCCGGCGCCACCATGGCCTGACAGGGTCATCGTCGTCCCGGTCACCGTGCCCTGCAGCCACGCCTCCACCGAGCGCCCGTCGCACAGGTACGCGGCCGCCTTACCGCCGTTGACCGCGATCGCCACCGGGATCGCCCCGTCGCTCGTCCGTCCGGCGAAGACGCCCTGCACGGAAGGCGACGACGGGGCAGCGGCCGGAGCCGACGCCGGAACGCCCGCCGTCGGCGTCCCGGCCACCGCGGAAGCCGCGATCGGGCTCGGTGGTCCCGAACGCCCACCGACCAACGCCGTGTTCGCTCCGATCAGGAGCACGAGCAACGCCGCGACGACGCCGAGGGTGACCAGGGGCGTTCGAGTAGTCATCGCCGCGGGACCTCCCGCCTTTCCACCTCACCGAATGCCGAGACGGCCGGCCTTCGAGGGGAGGATGGGGAAAGCGCTCCGGTTCGTCTGCAGTAGTGACCTACTGAACGACTGAGGGCGTCGCAGCGGTCGCGCTCCGCGAGCGACGTAGGCTCCGAACAGTGCTTGCCTCGATCGCTTCATCACCCATGGGTCGCGACGGCGTCGTCTCAGTGATCGTCCGCCTCAGCAGGTGGGCCACTCCGCGACGGAACGGGATACCTAGTTGGGCGTCGACCCGCCGGGCGGTGAGGCCGGAGACGGCCCCGAGCAGGTCGTTGCCCTCGTCTGATCCGAGCCCTCGGCACTTCCCGTCAACCAGGCACCCCGATGCCGCTCCGGCACGTCAGATGTTGGAGGCGTCCGGGGGGAGGTCGGCCGGTGGCTGCGGGACACCGTCGCCGCCGCTGGTCGCGGGACACGTGGCACCGAGGGTGTAGGCCGTCATCGACAGCGACCCGTAGGCATACCCATCGACGAGGACGTCCAGCTTCGGGTCCGGGTCTGCTCCGGCCAATCCCGCGAAGTACAGGGCGGGGATGAAGTGGTCCGGAGTCGGGACGGCCGCCGGGAAGTCCGGATGGCCGTCGAGCGCGGCGAACTCGGTGGGAGCGGTCAGCATCCGCTCCCGGGACTGGTCGCTGAAGCGCCGAGCCCAGGCGTACCCGTCGTCGGCCAGCTCCCAACTCATCGCGCTCAGGTTGTGCACGACGTTGCCGCTGCCGATCACGAGCACACCCCGACGGCGCAGCGCCGCGAGCCGAGCTCCCAGCTCCAGGTGGTAGTCCAGCGGCTTCTCCGCGTTGATGGAGAGCTGCACGACCGGGATCGAGGCGTCCGGGAAGGCATGCAGCAGGACCGACCAGGTCCCGTGGTCGATCCCCCAGCTGTCGACGTCGGCGCCCACCCACGTCGGGTGGACCGCGTCGCTCACCTCCTCCGCGAGCTCGGGCAGGCCCGGCGCGGGGTAGTCGACGGCGAACAGCTCGGGCGGGAACCCGTAGAAGTCGTGGATGGTCCGGGGCCGGGGCATCACGGTCACCGCGGACGCGTTGATGTACCAGTGGGCGCTGATCACCAGGATCGCCCGCGGACGAGGCACCGAGTCGCCCAGCGACCGCCACGCGGCGGTGTACCGGTTGACCGCGAGCGCGTTCATGGGGTTGCCGTGCCCGAGGAACGCGGCGGGCATCAGGTCCTGCTCGGCCATGGGCGCCATCCTCTCCGGTCTCTACCCGCCTGACCCCACCCGATCGGGCGTCACACAGGCCCGTCGGTCGACACTCGCCGAGGAAGTCGACGAGCACCTGCCCGCACGCGTCGCTGTTATCCCCGGCGACCACGTAACCGACCTCGACCGGTCAAGCGCGCATCCGGGACGACGTGCAGGACGTCCCGCTAGCCTTCGGTGAGCAGGTCGGCGTGGACTGCGAGGAGAGATCAGGCCGCAGGTGTTGTTGATCAGTCGCGATGAGCGAATCGGCTGCTTTCCATGATCCGCTTCGGTGTGACGGCGGTGATGCGGTCAGCGAGTCTTGCGGGGACGGTCCAGTCGCCGGGGACACCGGTGTCGCTGGCCTCGTAGGCGGCGGCGTCGAGGAGGCCGTGGGCGTCGTCGGGTCGACGTCCGTACCAACCTGCTCGGAGAGCACTGACGTACACGAGCTCCTCGAGAAATGAGCCGCCCACCTGCAGCGAGCCCGAGGCCACAGCGGGTGCCGGTGCTCGGAGCCCTGTCACCCCGAACCGGAGCCGAGCCTCTGTCATACATCCGGTTATCGGTCCCCGATACGCGCGGTCCCCGCCCTGAGGAACCTTCGCGGTCTCCGCCGCCCGGTCGACCCCGTCAAGGGAGGAGGGCTGGACGAGAACCGGCTGTTCCGCGTCGAGTTGCTGCGCACCCGGTTCCGGGAGGCGCCGACCTCTCGGTCCGCGTCCCTGACCATCTCGCCGCCGTCGCGGCCGAAGTTACGACCTGCAAGACGCTCGACTGGGACTGACCAGCCGAGCGCCTTATCGACGTCGTCTCACAGGCCATGAGCAGCGTTGGTGCGACCACCCCTTGTCCCCCTGGCGCCGTGCGCGAGAGTGCCATTCCTTGCGGTCAGGACGCGTGATGTCCCTGTTGCCCAGCGTCTCCGCGACCATGGTCGAGCCGAGGCGCACGGTGACCTGGTCACGGCCCCCGGCCCGGTCCACGACGGTTAGCGTGAACGGCACCGACTTCCCGGAGCTGGTGATCGCGGTCCGGTCACCGTGGAACCGGTGGCGGTCTTCTGCACCGAGGTGATGGTGCGGGCGCTCGCGGTGGTGTGGGCCCCGCCGCCGGAGAGCGCGAATCGGCCCGAAGCCGGCCCCGACGCTGTTCCCTGGACGTTCACCGACAATCTCGTCGTCATGCAACGGCTGCGTGGCCCTTGAGGTTGTCGCCCGCCTGGCTGGTGCGGAGAGGTGCTGGATCACCGGTGACAACATTCGAGCCTGGGAAGGGCTGCCTCAACGACCAGTAGGGGACGCGGATTGCTCTTTACCATGGCCGGTCCGGCACGATTATGCGTGCGCGGTCGATCTCGGCTTGGTCACGAATGGCCTTCTGACGGAGACGATCCATGGAGTCCCGTACGCGTTCGATGCGATCGGCCGAGCGGCTGAGGGCCTCGGCGGAGCGGTCCAACGCCTGCTCAGCACGATCGAGGAGAGTGCCCGTCGTGACCCGGAGAGCCCGGGCCAGCTCGTCCTGAGTCGCCTCGCGCCGGTCAGCGCGGCGCTCTCGGTCATCAGCTTTGACCTCCCGGTCGTCGGCCCGCTGTTCGCGCTCATCGGCGACCGTGTCCCGCGCGTCGGCGCGCCCATCTCGCTGGTCAGCTTCGGCCTCCCGGCGGTCGGCGCGCTGCTCCCGCTGATCGACGACTACGTCCTGCACGTCGCTGAGCCCGTCCCGCCGACGGGTGACCGCGTCCGCGTCGGGGGCCTCCGCGTCTTCGCTCACGAACCCCACCCCCTGACGAAGATGAAACAACCATCGTCGCTGATATAGCGTCGACCTGACAACTCAATCACGGCTTCGATCGACCTGCGTCGGGCTGCGCGTGAGCGACGGTCGAGCGTCGTCGTGTCCGTGCACGGGCCGGGCACCCCCGACGGGCAGAGCCGCCTCGAGCTGCAGCGGCTGGTGCCTTCCCCAGGAGAACCGGTCATGCTGGATCTTGTGAACCGCTCCTACCGAGGCCGGGTCGCGCTGGAGTGGCGCGCGGCCGTCGTGGTCGCCGCGGCGGCCGCGCTGGTCGCGGTGCTCGGCCCCCTCCTCTCGGCGGCGACTGCTTTTGGCTGCCGGTGGCGCTCGTCGGAGTGAGTGCTGATCGCCGTGGGGTTGGCGGTGAAAGCGTGATTCCGGCCCGTTGTGTCGACACCGGTGCCCACACGGTGGCGAGATCAACACATCGCTGCTGCAACCAAGCAGGTGGCCCCGCTGACGGGGCGGCCGTGGCCCAGCCGTCCGTGACGGCGGCTCGACCGCCGTCCGCATCCCTCGTGGGCGATGTGTCGTTGTTAAGGCAGAACCGGGCCCGCTGTCAGGCGTCGGCCCGCACCTCGACGTCTGAAGAGAATATGAGCGTCCGTCGCACCGTTGCCGGGATCGTGGTTGGTTCCGGGCTGCTGGGCCTCCCGCTCCTGGCGGCCGGAACCGCCTCGGCCACCGAGGGGTCGGGCCACGGTCACGCCGCGGCTCCGTCCTGCACGACGACGGGCACCGCGAGCAACAGTCCGGGCGTCAGCAGCGGAAACGTCACCCAGGTGCCAGTGTTCAACTGCAGCTCGGTGTTCGGCTCCCCCGCCGTCGCGGTCACAGGGCCGTTCGTCGGATGACCGCCAGGTCCACCTCGGCGGCGCGGTGCCGGTCGACGCGCCGCGCGTAGCCGTCGGCGCGGTGGGCCCGCTCGAGCTGTGCGCGCCGGGCGGAGCTGGCGGCGCCGGGTCGGGGGGCGAGGGCGGCCTCGAGCTCGCCGCGATCCGGCCTCGCGCCATCCCCGCCCACGAACTGCTGCGCGAGACGATGCCGCGGCCGGCCCGTCCCTCGGCGAGGTTCACCTGGACCGCAGGGGCGGCCGCCGCGGTCTACGTCACCGGGTACACGGTCCCGGCTCTGGTGCAGGGCCTCCCCGCCGATCCCCAACTCCGTGGCCGGGCCGGCGTCCTGGTCATGTCTGCGATCATTCTCGGGGCGACGGCGTCCGGGCTGTGGCGATGGGCCGGGCAGCCGTGGCTCACCCGCGCTCAACAGTCCCGCATCCCGATCGTGCTCGGCCCAGAGAACGTGCGCCTGGTCCGCCGGGCCTTGCGGCGAGGTGAGGCGCTGCCCGGGGAGCTGCACCCATGGGCGGCTGCCCATGCGGTCGCCGCCGGCCAGCTGCTCGTGAGGCTGTTGGGCACGGAGATGGTCGTCGCGGGCTGGGCGATGGCCAGCGCCGGGGACGGCGGCTTTCCTCACTGGGTCCCACTTGGATTCCTCGCCTGCTACGTGGTTGCGACGACTGCCGCGCAGGTCGACGTGGCACGGCAACGACGGCGCGCCGACCAACTCCGTGATGGACCGGAGGACCTCTCGGGGGTCGACCCGTGGTCCTGTGGACGAGTCTCCGAAGTCCATTGCTGTCAGATATCCGGGCTATCGGTCAACGGTGCGCGCCGTCCCGGCCTTGAGGCCCTCGGGGGCGGCTTGGAGAGCGGGATTAAGCAGCGCCAGCAAGAGAAAAGCTTCCACTACAGGGGCCGTGTCGTGGCGGCTGCATCAGAACGCGGTCAGTCGGGGGGCTCAGCGTCCGCGTCGTTGGAGCAGGTGCACTGTGACGATGTCGCCGTCCTGCTTGCCGGGGGCAGTCCGCAGCGCGGCCGGGAACGCTGCGTCGGCCCGCGCGACACGGAACCCGCAGCGGATGTCAGCCGACGCTGTCGCGGAACTGCTGGGTGTGTTGCGGGTCGTTGGCCTCGCTGACCACGTCGGGGAAGTCGCGTGCATCGGGGAGCTGACGGGTGCCGGCGCTTTCGGACCGACTGACCAGGGCGACGCCGACCGCCGCCAGGGCCACCCCGGCGAGCGCCGCGATGTCCAGTGGCTCCCCGAGCACCGGGACGGCGAGCAGCGCGGTGACCGGCGGGACGAGGAACAGGGCGCTCGTCGCTCCCGCGCCGCTGCGGCGCCGGAGGATGACGAAGAACAGCAGTAGCCCCCCGACCGAGTTGACGACCGCGAGCCAGAGCGCGGACCCGACGGCGACCGCCGTGAGTGGGAGCGCGAACCCGCCGCCGACGGCCGCGAGCGGCACCGAGACGATCGTCGCGGCGCCGATCTGGATCGTCGTGCCGGTCCGCAGGTCGGCCGAGGCGGGGGCGTGCTTCTGCAGCAGGGTTCCGGCGACGAATCCCACGAGCCCGACGACGCACAGGACGACCGCCGAGGTGCGCGCCCCGCCAGAGAGTTCCGAGCTCACGGCGACACCCACCCCGGCGAGACCGAGGACGAGTCCGAGCCAGCCGACGGGACGCAGCCGCTCACCGTCGAGCGCGATGCCGGCCACGGCGATCACGAGGGGACTCGAGCTCACGATCAGCGAGGCCAGACCCGCAGACACCCCCAGCGAGAGTCCCGTATAGACGCCGGCGAACTGGACGTCGAGCAGAAGCACCCCCGCCGCGGCCGGCCGCACCCAGTCCCGCAGCCGCGTCGGCCACGGCGCCCGGGTCACCGCGGCGATGGCGCCCATCACCGCGGTCGCCACCAGGAACCGCCAGAACAGCAGCGTCGTCGGCGCGCTGGCAGTGGTCCCCAGGTCACCGACGAGGTAGCCACTCGCCCACACCAGCACGAAACCCGTCGCGAGGACGAGACCGACCAGGCGGCCCGATCCCGCCCGGTCCCGCGCGACCGGACCGGGGACCTCGACGTAACAGCTATAGGTGTTACTCAGCATGAGCGCGACCGTAACAGGTCGATCCGTTACGATGAAGTGGTGCCGACCGACCCCGCCCAGCGCTTCGACACCGGCGCGATCTGGCTCGATCTCCTCGCCACGGTCGGCAGCGCCTACGGCCCCGACCCCGTCGACCGCATGGACAGCGTCGAGCTCCTGCGCAGGTGGCTCCAGCACGAGGACCTATCCCCCCTCGCCACGCCCGGCCCCGACGACGTCGTGCGCGCCCACGAGCTGCGCGAACTGCTGCGCCCACTCGGACTCGCCGCCGCCGCAGGTCACGCGCCCGACCCCGCCCACGTCGAGGCCCTCAATGCCGTCCTCGCACACGACACCCCGATCCAGCTGACGGCCGACCTGCGAGCGGCACCCCCGGCCACGGCGGCCGACGCCCTCACCCGGATCGCGCGCCAGGCCGCCGAGCACCTCTGCGGCCCCGCCGCCGCCCGCCTGCGGACCTGCGATGATCACGACTGCGCAATGCTGTACGACGACGTCACCGGACGCCGCCGCTGGTGCTCCGCCGCCATCTGCGGCGTCCGCCACCGGGTGCGCGCCCACCGCAGCCGGCTCGCCGGCGGTAGCGAAACCCCTCCCCCTCACCGCGTCCGGCCAGAGCAGAACCCGGGTGGGCGCGCGGGCCGGTGAGCTTCTCGGCTTCGGTCCCGACGCGTTCGGCCCCGACGCGCGCATGCCGGTCGCCAACACGGACGACTTCGGGATGAGCCACCGGGTCAGCGAGGCAGTCGTCGAGCGTTCGTGCGCGGCCCCGAAAGGATCATCATCCTGCTCGCAGAACAGCTCCACCGAGCCCCGCGGATCACGTCGAAGGCTCAGGACCTGTTACAGGCCTGAGCAGGCCGGACCAGCCGGCTACGCGTGCGGGCCGCCCGAACCCCGCGAACCTGAACCTTCGATAACTACAACCCTTCGGCGGCCCATATCATCCGGAGCCGCCCATTATGTCAGCCCAGACGGTTCGCATCGGCTGGACTGAGATCGGCTGCTAAAACACGCCCGCCGCAATCTGCTAATTGACTCTTGATTCCGCGCGTGCGCGAGGCTTAGCAGGAGGATGAGTCCATCATCTGATACGCGGCGGAGGTGGTCGCGCCGTACCGGGCGTGTATCGCGTCTGCCGCGGCGGGCTTGCCTTGCTTGTTGCGCAGTGGGCAGACCCATGATCGAAAGCCGAGTACCTCCGTGTCGCTCCACGTGTTGATGTCGGGAAATTGAGCCTGGATTTTGCTGCGCATCTGCCCGACGCGGTAGGTGGGGTCGTCGGCGCAGCTCAACTCGATGTCGCGCTGGTAGCGCTGCGTGGCGACTTCGAGCCCGGCAGAATGGGCGGTGTTGTAGTAGTCGGCGGACACGTCGTCGTAGGCGTGGTTCTCAGGGGAGGATTCCCCGAATTGCTTGTATATCCGGACAGCCTCGATCCGGTTGCCTGCGGTGTTGTCTAGTTCGAGGGCGGACTCCACGGTTGCCGCGCACGAACCAGTCGGTTCGGGTGCCGTCGACGCCGCGCCTGACGCCGTAGGTGGAGCGTTGGTGTGGATCGGGCTGGCCATGGGGGTGTTGAACGGGGCGGGCGCTGCGCGGCTCTCAATGATCACGAAGGTGGCCGCGCCGGCGACAAAGAGGGCGATCGCGGTGATCAGTCCGGGCCAGAACCACGAGGCGCGAGACGGTGTCGTGGGCAGCGTGACTGTGGGCCCGTCGGTGTCCCGTTCGGGTGGCGACTCCACTGGTGGTTCCTCTCAGGCGTGGGTCACGTCGCGGTCGACTCGGCGTGCGGGTGGTGGGCGCTCGAGGTGGGGGTTTTCGCTCTGTCTGTGAGAGCGGCGGCAGCGGTCTTGAGGCGTCTCGGCTCGGTGTTCCCGGCAGCGGCCCCAAGTCGTGGCGGTTCTGGAAGAAGTGTGTGGGCGGCCATTAGGGGCAGCTCTGGGCGACCGTGCCGGCGGCCTGGCCGATGGCGTCGTGGGCGCTGGCGCCGTCCGATTCGAGTCGTTGCACTCCCTGCAGTTCGCGGGTGAGCGCGTCCGGAGGTATTGAGGCTGGGAGTTGGCTCTGAGCCTGGCTCATCGTGATCTGGCCGGTGGCCAAGCGAGTGAATACCGCCATGGCCTGCGTCGAACAGTCTTCTGACGCGGAACCTATGGTCGGTGCCGCGGTGCTCGCGGGCGGGTAGCCCCCCGGCCAGAAGGGTGAGGGGGCTGGGCCGGCTACGGTCGAGACCGGGAGAGAGGCCGGCGCGGGGCTCGAAGCCGTGGTCTCGGAGTTTCCGGAGGTCAGTACGGCGAAGCCGACCAGTATTGCCGCTACCGTCAGCGAGCCCATGGTGACGATCTTCTGAGTTCTCGACCACCTGACTGCGTGTCGCTGTATGGGGGGATCGGGCGCAAGTGCGGTGAGTGGCTGTAGCCGACCTGATGCGGTGCGGGTTTCGCCGTGGCCCGCCGCTCGGTATTCGGGCAGAGCGGCGGGCGTTGCCCGTGTAGCTGAGGCGCCGCACTCGACGCAGAAAGTTACGTCCGCCAGCAGCAGGGCCCCGCATCGACATGTCTCAGTCATATTCTTCCCTCGATGTCCAGCAGCGCGCCCACCACTTCGGTACTCTCTCCGGCACTGTCTGCTCGCTGCCGGCTGCTGGCTGCTGGGATCAGTCATCTTGCCTGGTGCTGCGCCATCGCCCACGGGAGCCCGTCTCGCGCCGCGTGTTCCAGGTCGTTCGGATCTGAGAGCCTCATCCCGGGTGGATGCAACGTCGCCGCGGGTGGCAGGCCAGGCTGGACCTAGCCCTGTGGTCGACCGTCCGGGCGGGTCCAGCGTCCGTCAGGACCACGGACCCATCCTGGGGGCGCCGGCGGAGACGGCGAGGCAGCCGCCGGGTTGGGGCCGGACGTGGTTCTGGGAACGGGGCCTGGACGGGTGGGTGGGGGCGGGGTTGGCGCAGGAGCCCGATGGTGGACCGGCGGTATCGACGTCGCTGCGGATGCGACGCCGACGGTGGCGTAGGCGAGGAAGAGCACTGCGCTCAACGCGTTGATTGCCACCCACAGGACGCTGGTGTTGACCGGGGTCCAGTCGTTGAGCCCGTGAAGGACGGTCGGTATGGCGAGCCCGAGGCCGGCGAGGGCCGAGCGGGCGAGCAGGTCGCGGTGCGAGATGGCCAGGCCGATGAAGTAGGCGGAGATCCCGGCCCAGCAGGCGTGACTGACGGGGTCGGTGACAAAACGCCACATCATCTGTAGTGCATCGGGGCGGGAGAGGTCGTCGCCGAAGGCGACCTGGTAGTAGTGGATGGCCTCTCGAGCGCCGAAGGCCAGGCCGCTGACTGCTCCCAGGAAAAGGTAGTCGCGAGTCTCAAGGGAGTTCCAGGTGCGGCGGTGGAGGACGGCCAGTATGGCCACGGGCAATGCCTTCGCGAGTTCCTCGGGCAGACCGACCGCGGCGACGGTCGAGAACAGGTTGTCGTTGTCGGCGGGGAGCGCAGCCTCTAGTGCGAGCGCGACCGGCACTTCGATGATCAGGGCAAGCAGGACGATCTCGCAGTAGATGCGTCCGGTCAGGTGCTGTGGACCCACCACGGTTCGCAGCAGCAACATCCATGCCGCGGCGAAGTAGAAAGCGAAGACGTCAGCCGCGAGAGCTCCTTGGTCGGCGCCATCGACCGCGAGCAGGACCGCCGCCGGCGGCACCGTGACCAGCGCGACGAACAGCCACACGGGCCAGGTCCGTAGTCGAGGATGGTGCCACCAAGCTCGCCAGGGCAGCAGGGAGGACAGCTCGGGCAGCCCAGGGCTCGGGGAGTGGTGGCTGTTGGTCATCGCTGGGCTCCGGTCACCGGTGGGGACGCGCGTGGCGACCCTGCGGGGACGGCGCGGGGTCCGGGGGGTCGTGCTGAGCGGAATCGGCGTCGTCCTGCGCGGTGCGGCTGTGATGACTGTGCCGGCCTGCTGCTGGCGCTGCTGGCGTGGGCCACACGGCGTCGGTGTCGGGGACCTCCTGTCGGTTTTCAGGACCTGCAGTCGGCCGCAGGGGGAACACGGTCGCTCTCGCACCGCGCGGGCGCGCCTGGGTTGGATCGGGGTGGCGCTGCTGGCTGGCGGCGGTTCCGCGCTGACCGGGCAGTCCCGAAGCGGAGGCGGCGCTGTGCGGCGGTCGCGGCGTGCTCGACGGGTTAGCCCGGTCCTCGCGTGAGCGGCGGCCGCGCAGGGCCGCCACCCGTTCGGCCAGGTAGTTCGCCCAGTGCGAGGCGCTGGGGCGCTCTGCCGGGTCGGTGCCCAACGCCAGGTCCAGCAGCGCGCGTCCGGTGTCTTCGAGGAGGGCGGCGGCGCGGGCGGGGTCGCGGGCCACCGAGGCCTGCGCGCTGGGGCTCAAGGTGCGCAGTACGAACAGCCCGAACTTGTACATGTCGGTGGCCTGGCTGAGGACCGCCCCCTCGGGGGGATCCCAGTCCGGGGAGTTGAGCTGGCGAACGACTGCACCTCTGCCGCGGACTCGCACCGAGTCGCAGTCGACCAGCAGTACGCTCGCGGCGTCTGCGCGTTGGAACAACACGTTCTTGGCGTTGATGTCGCCGAAGACGACGCCGAGGTCGTGCAGAACGGCCAGGGCGGCGGCGAGGTCGCGGCATACCGTCAGCCGGCGCTCGAGCGACATCAGCGGCATGCCGACCCGAGCAGCGACGTCCGGGTCGACGAACAGGTTCTGCACCTCGCGGGGTGCCCGTTCAGCCCGCCCGGAGGGCAGCGTGCGCTCCTGCAGGAACTCTCCCGGGATCAACGGCATCACCACGCCGGCGATGCTGGGCCCGTGATGAACCACCCGCACCGGCCACACCGTGCAGGCGTCGAGAACGACCCGGTGCGCGGGCGGGAGCGCGCTGCGCAGCGCGACGATCCCGCTCAACCCGTGGACCGGGGCCTGTCCGGCCTTGTATTCCTTGAACACCAGTGGGCCGGGCACGTCGGGAAGGGTCAGCTCAGGCAGCGCCACCACGCGGGCCTGCCCGCCGCGACCGAGCTCGGCGCCGCGTTCGCCGAGTTCACCGAGGGACATCTCCGTGGGTGTGCCCCCGCTCGGGCTGTGCGGGGAGAAGGAGCCAGTCATGGGCCCTCCAGCGGCCAGACCGCGATCGCGGTGCGGTCGTCGTCGTAGGAACGGCGGGCAAAGTCAATCTGAGCGGCGAACTCCAGCGGCGGGGGCGCGCCTCGCCACTGGGCGGCCAGGAACGCACCGACCTCGCCGGCCCCGTCTCCAAGTGGGTCGCCGATGCCGTCTGTCATCAGGACCAGAGCCTGCTCCGCGGGAACAACGGTTCGTACGGGTTGCGGCGGGTGGGACGGCAGGACCGGCAGCGCCGCGGTCGCCGAGTTCGCCAACACCCCGTCGCTCTTCCCGCCGAGCAGCCGGTGCCACCCGTTCCCGCCGAGACGCCAACCTGACGTGTCACCCACACCGCACAGGTGGACTTCCCGCGACCCGTCCGCCGCTGCCTCGACGGCTTCGACGGCCACGATCAGAGTGGCTGCAGCCTCGGCGGCGAGCGTTGCGAGGTCCGCGCCGGGGTCACGGGCGCACCGTCCGAGTTGCACGCGTGTCTCGGCGGCAACTCGATCGGCTACGCGGGCGAACATCGACGCCCAGTCGATCTCCTGGGGAGGGCCTGCAGCCAGGAGGATGCACACCTCGAGGGTGGCAGCGAGGCATGCGGTGTCCGCTGCTACGTGGGAGTGCGCCCCCGCCGACACGCCGTCCGCGACCGCGGCGATCAACCAGCGACGGTCATCACTGAGGCGCACTGCGTACGAGTCCTGCCGCACGGTCCCGTAGTAGCGGTGAGCGAGGCCCCGCACGCTGGCCGCGCGCACCTCCAAGCCGGCCCGGTCTGCGGGTCCGGTCACAATGTAGCCGTCGACCACGGTGTCCGGTCGGTGCGGGAAACGCAGGTCCGGGCTTGGGCGGACCTGACCGGCTGCCCGTCCCGCTTCCCCGACCACGTAGCCCGCGTGCAGTGGTCTCGGACCCTGGTGGTCGCGGTCTCGTCCAGCACCTGGCCCGAGACCCACAGCAGGAGCCGGAGGCGGAGCATGGTTGACGGCCGGATCCCGCGGATCGTCCCCCGCGCAGGTCTCGCCGGAGGCCGCGGGCTGGCCGAAGAACGCGCGCCCGCGTTTAGCTGCTCGGCCCCTCACACGAAATCCTCGTCCGCCGCGACGGAATGGATACCCTGTGGCAGGTCAGAATCGGGCGGCAACACAATGCCCGATCCTCCGCCGGCCAGGCTACCGCCCGAGGCCAACACACTTGAGATGAGGATTTCCGCGATCGCCTTGATCGCGACGGCCGGGTCCTGACCCTCATCGGCGAGGAACATCCGCATCGGCTTGGACCCGGTGACGGGGTGGATCAAGGTCTGCAGGGTACGCGGATTGGCCTGATCGATCCCAAAAGGGATGACGTTCGGGTACAGCGCGAAACCTTGACCCGTCGTCCGGTCGTAGTGCGTCAGCGCTGCGAACTCCGAGCGCCATCCTCGCTCAGGGTCGGTAGGGTCACCGTCGCTGATGAAGAACACCGCCGGGCGGTGCACGGAGAAGCCGTCTGCCTTGAGCTGGGCGACGTCGTAGGCGATGGCCTGCCTCAGCATCCTGAAAGCTGCACCGTAGGAGGTGCCGCCACGCGGTGCCAGCCCCGGAAGGACCAGGTGTGGGTCGAGCGGGTCGCACAGCGGCAACCGCACCTGAGCGTCATCAGAGAAGTCGATCAACCCGAAGCGCACTTTGTCGGAGATGATCGGGTTCTGCGCCAGGGTGTCGACGATCGCGGGCAGGATGTTGTTGGCCCGCTCCAGCTTCGGCCCGTCCATCGAGTACGACACGTCGATGACCAGGTAGAACGGCAGTAATTTGCCGTGCTCAGACATGGTGAACCCCCCGAGGTGTCGACCCGCTGACCCCAGGGTCTAACGGCCCGCGGGACTATACGTTTCGCTCTAACACGCGACCCGCTCGCGGGGTCACGCGCGCGGCTTGCTCGACCCTCGCGGACCAGCCGTGTGCGAGAGCTTGACCGCGAAGCAGTCGTCGGGTCCGATCCCCTGCTGGTCGCACCAGTTGTTGGCGGCGTCCGCGGAGGCGAACGGCTGCTCCACGACCGTCACCCAGAAGTCGCGGCCCGTGAACATCGACCAGTCGTTGGAGGTCACCAGACGCGCGGTTGAGTACCGGGCACGCAGCGCTTCGTGATCGGCCAGGATCGCCGAGTAATCGTAGCTAGTGCCGTTGACGACCATGCCGTTGCGCTTCGAGGAAAGCTGCGGCACCCATTGCCCAACCAGCATTGAGACATCCAGGCTGTCTGAGGACAACAGCGACGTCAGCTGGTCGTACGCTCCCGGCTCAGACCCGGCAGCAGAGGAGACCGACGAGCCGGAACCAACCCCGCCCGCGCCAGCCGTGGACGTCGCGGAAGCCGCGGCCGCCGTGCCGGCCGAGCCGTTCGCGAGCGAGGTAGGCGCGCTCGACGCCGCCGGCGAGGCCGCGGCAACCGCTGGCGCCGACGCGCGGGCAGCAACGAAAGCCATCAAGACCAAGGCCGCGATCACCGACGCAGACGCGAGCCACACAACCCACGTGCTCCGCGGGCGGAGCGAGCCGGTAGCCGCGGGCATCCTCAACGGGGCGGCAGCTATCGGGCGTGCGAGCGCGGGCCGCGAGAGGGTCGCGATGGTTGTTCCAGAGCCAAGGGCTGGTTGGGCAGCGCTAACGAGCGGCGCTTCCGGTCGCGCCCGCCGCGAGACCGCTGAGGCCCCGCACCCGACGCAGAAGGTCACGGCAGGCACCAGAGGCGCCCCACACTGACAGAGCTGGTTCATCGCGCAGTCCCCCGACTTCCCCGATTCCAGCCACCTCGGCCGGACAGCGAGTTCATCGTCGGCGCGGCCCGCCCGTTAGCGTCGCGTCGCTGTGGCCTGCCGAACACCGGGCAACTGCGACCCGCGGTAACGCCGTGTGCGTGTGTTGCGAGGTAGGTGGCGACGGCACGACGCTCAGGTGAAGGACGATCGGGGGATCACAGATGAGCACGCAGACGGGTTGGAGACGCGACCCTGACACCGGGATGTGGACGGCGAATGCCACCCCAGTGCAGCCCGCCAGTTACGCCGTCGGCCCGTCGGTCGCCGCGCCGCCGTCTACCCCAGCATCGGCGAGCGTCCGGCCTCAGATCGGCAGGACCATGTTCACCGGGGAGGACGGTTCTCCGGCTGCCGACCTGCACGCCGGGGCGTCCACCCCGGCCGCCAACGTGGCCCAGCCGAAAACCCCCTGGCCCTGGATCATCCTGGCCATCTCGGCCGTCGCCGTGCTCCTGATCGGCATCCTCATCAGCACCAACAGGACCGCGGCTGACAGCTCCGGATCGACCTCATCCTCGATCGTCGTGACCGGTACCTTCCGGCACAGCGACGCGAGTTCCCCCATGACGCCGGGGGCCGACTGCCATGTCGGCCAGAAGTACCAGGCAGGGAGCTCAGTCACGGTCAGCGACGCCTCCGGCACGCTGCTGGGTTACGGAGTGTTGAGCAGCGGAACTGCAGTGATCAACGCCGGCTCGATGTACGGCTCCGAGGGCTACGCCACCGACTGTAATTTTACCTTCACCGTCTCCGACGTCCCTGCCGGCAAGAGTGGGTACCGCCTGACCGTTGCAGGCCAGCCCAACACCCTGATCTATAGTGAACAGGAGATGCGAAACGGGCCGGGCATAGCCTCCGGAAGCTAACCGCTCGAACGCTCGAAGAAGGCGTCCACTGAGAACGCGGTGGACGTCGGCCGGCGAGTAGCGCATCTCGACAGACGCCAAAACGTCCCACGAAAGTCTGCTCGACGCTCGAGCGCGTTGTACCCGCGATAACTCCATTATCGCGGGCCTCCGACGAGGACAGCCCGTCGCGACAGTTCGACGGCGGGACCGCGAGTCGGACGGGAGCCCTGGAGATCGAGCACGTCCGAGCGTTTCATCGCGCGCCGAGCTCGCTCGACATCGTGGCGGTGATCGAGAGGAGAGCGCCGACGACCCGGTCGATCTCCGCGCCGGTGGCGGTCCGAGCGGGGAGCGCGACGGCGACCGCGAGCGGCAGCGACTCGCCGGCTGTGAACACGGGCGCGGCGACGGAGGTGACGCCGGGGATTACGCCGCCGGAGGTCAGGGCGTACCCACGGTCCTGGACCTCCTCGCCGATCCGCCCCCGACGTCCGCGAGGGTGGACGCGTTCCAGCTAGGGGGCCGGGCCGGTCGCGATGCGGTCCCCACCGTGGGGCCGGACAGTATGCGCGCCGGGTTCTCGGGCGGTGACCAGGGCGAGGAGGACCTCGGCCCGCCGTACCAGGGCGCGGCACTGCTCGGTGTCCAGACCATCCCGCTCCGCGCGTTCGGCCAACGCCCAGTACAGCGTGAAGTAGCGCGCGTACTGCGTCAGCGTCGACAGGCCGGGCACGAGGGTCGACACCATCGCGAGTACCGGGGCCTCCACCCCCAACGGGTAGCGGCCCTCGCGTTGGTCGAGCCCCTGGCACGCCCACGCCGGCCCCTCGACCGTCGTGGCTCTGTCGATCCCCCCGGAAAGCACGCCGCGGACCGTATCGTCCGGCCACCACGGCTCGGTGCCGCCGTCCGCGGGGGATCTCCTCACGCGTCCGCCCGGCGCTCGCGGGCCCACCGACCCGCCCGGATCTCCCAAACAGATGGGTCCTAGCCTGCGTGGCCGGGGGGATGGCATGTCCGATCGCATGACCCAGCTCGGCTCCGCGGCGTACCGCACGTTGGTGAGCTTGGTGCGCGAGTTGAAGGCGGACGACGCGCTGCGGCTGATTACGGTGCTCGTCCCGTCCGAGCACGTCGGGGTCGTGGCCCGGCGCGCTCTGGCCCACGGGGACGGCCGGCCCGGGGTCGCCGCGGTGCAGGTCCTGACCCTGCGTCGGCTGGCGGAGTCGCTGGCCGCGGCGGATCTGGTTGCCCAGGGACGCCGCCCGCTGACCACCACCGCTCTCGCGGGTGCGGTGCGGGATGTCCTCGGCGAGCACGAGGGCCTGTTCGCCTCGGTCGCAGGGCAGATCGGGACGGTCCGCGCCGTGGCCGAGGCACACCGCGCGCTCCGCGCCGTTCCGAACCCGGAGCAAGCCGTCGTGGGTGTCCGCGTCGCGGAGGAGACGGTGCGTCTGCACCGCGACCTGACGGCCCGCACCGCCGCGACGAGCTACGACGAGGTTGATCTGCTGCGTGCGGCCCGCGACCATGGCGCCGCCATCGACGGGCCGGTCGTGGCGTTCCTGCTCCACGACCTCGACCCCGACGAGCAGGCGCTGCTCGACGCCCTTGCCGATCGCCACGACATCCGCGGGATCGACACCACCGCCGACCCCGCCGGTGCGCCGAGAGCGAGCCGGGTGCTGCACGCCTCCGATCCCGACGACGAGGTCCGGGCGGCGGTCCGCGAGGTGATGACGGCCCTGCGCGACGACGTGCCCGGGCATCGCATCGCCGTGCTGTACGGGTCCGCCGATCCCTATGCCCGCCTCGTCCACGAGCACCTCCACCAGGCGGGCGTCATGTTCTTCGGCCGCGGGATCCGCTCGACGCTGGACCACCCGCTGGGCCGCGGGATGCTGCGGATGCTGGAGCTCCCGGCCCACGGGTTCCGCCGCAACGAGGTCCTCGCCTGGGTTGTCGACGCCCCGGTCCGCCACGACGGGCGGCGGGCGCCGTCCTCACGCTGGGAGCGGGTGTCCCGCGCCGCGGGCGTGGTGAGCGCCGAGCACTGGGACCGGCTCCGCGCCTACGCCGACCAGCGCGCCGAACGCGACCGCGCCGCCGCCGACGCCGCCCGCGGCCTCGCCGACTTCGTCGACGACCTCCGCACCCGCTTCGACGCCCTCACCAGCGCCACCTCGTGGGCGGAGGTGGCGGCGGCTGCCTGGGGATTGTGGGAGGTGTTCCTGGCCCCGCCGGAGGACGACGGTCTGGCCCCGGAAGATGAACGAGCGCTCGGGCGGGTGAGCGCGGCTCTCGACGGGCTGGCCCGTCTGCCCGGTCAAGGGGATCTGCGGTCGCTGCGGGAGCTGCTCGAGCTGCAGCTGGCCGACGCCCCGGACCGGGTAGGCAAGATCGGGGCCGGGGTCCACGTCGGGTCGATCGCCGACGGCTACGGCGCCGTCGTCGAGCGTGTGATCGTCATGGGCGCCGCAGAGGGCATGCTGCCGACCCGGCCCGCGGACGACCCGCTGCTGCCCGACCGGGTCCGGGCCCGCACGGGCGGGGTGCTGGCGACGACCACCGAGCGGGTCGCCCGGCAGCGCCGCGACTTTCACGCCGCCCTCGCCGCCGCCCCACCGGGCGGCCGGACCGTGTCGTTCCCGCGCGGGGACCTGCGCGGCGGCGGGGAACGGGTGCCGTCACGGTGGCTGCTGCCCTCCCTGCAGGAACTCGCCGGGAACGACGACCTGGTCCTGACCGACTGGGCGCAGGCGTCCGGGTTGGTGGAGGTGGCGTCCTACAGCGGGGCGGTGCTCACCGCCGAGCCCGCGACCGAGCAGGAGTGGCGCCAGCGCGCGGCCGCCGCCGGGCAACCCGCGGGCGACCTCACCGGCACCTTGCGGCGGCTGCGGGCCGGGCGCCGCTCCCCCGAGTTCACCGCGTTCGCCGGGAACCTGCACGGCGCGGTCCTGCCGTATCCCACCGCGGGGGCGCCGATCTCGGCCTCCGCGCTGGAGGCGTGGGCGCGCTGCCCCTGGGCGTACTTCGTGCGGCACCTGCTGGGCGCCCGAGCGGTGGAGCAGCCTGAGGACGTCGTGCGGGTCTCGCCGTTGGTCCGCGGCAACCTGGTTCACCGGGCGTTGGAGGGCCTGGTGGACCAGGCCCGCGCCGAGGGGTGGGCCCCTGGGCCCCATCAGCCCTGGCCCGTCCAGTCGTGGGAGGTCCTCGAGGCGCACGCCCGGGACGCGTTCAAGGAAGCGGAGGCCGATGGGCTCACCGGGTTCCGGCTGCTGTGGGACGAGGACAGTGCCGCGCTGCTCGCCGACCTGCGCCAGTGGCTCGTCCGGGATGACGAGCGCCGCGCCCGGCTGGGTGGGCTCACTCCGCTCGAGGAGGAATGGGCCTTCGGCGGCCCGGACCAGCCGGCGGTGTCGCTCGAGCTCGGCGACGGCCGCCGGCTGCACCTGCGCGGCAGCGTCGACCGGATCGACACCGACCCCGACGGGCGTCTCCTGGTGACCGACTACAAGACCGGCCGCCGCCCCACCCGCGCGGAGGCGCAGCCGTGGGACGGCGGTCGGCGCCTCCAGCTCCCGCTCTACGCCCTCGCCGCCGCGACTCACTTCGGGCACCGCGACGGGGAGCCGCTGCGGGCGGCCTACTGGTACACCTCGCGCCGGGAGGGGTTCCGCGACGTCGTCGAGACCATCGACGACGCGGCGCGCCGCTCGGCCACTGACACCGTCCGCGCCGTCGTCGACGGCATCGTCCACGGCGTCTTCCCCGCCCGCCCCACCGCCGAAGGCACCTACTACCAGGGGAAGAAGACCTCCCGGATCTCGTGCGCGGCGTGCGACCCCGACGGGCTCGGCGAGCTGATCCACCCCTCCTGGGAGCAGCTCGCGGACAGCGGCGATCTGCTCGCCCTACCCGAGGTCCACGCCCTGCTCTTCCCCAACCCGCCCCAGCCGGGAGGCACGGCGTGAACCGCGACGAGGACGCCCGCCGCCGGATCCGCGCCGACCTCGACGAGACCCTGTTCGTCGAGGCCGGCGCGGGCTCGGGGAAGACCCGCTCCCTCGTGGAGCGGATCGTCGCGCTCGTCGCCGCCGGCACCCCGCTCCGCCACATCGCGGCGGTGACCTTCACCGAGAAGGCCGCGGCCGAGCTGCGGGACCGGCTGCGCGTCGAACTCACCCGCGCAGGTCTCGACGAGGCCCTCGACGACCTCGACGGCGCCGCCATCGGCACCCTGCACTCCTTCGCCCGCCGCATCCTCTCCGAGCACGCCGTCGAAGCCGGTCTGCCACCGCTGGTCGAGGTCCTCGACCCCGTCGCCTCCCGCGTCGCCGCCGACCGGCGCTACGACGAGCTGCAGACCGAGCTGCTCGACGACCCCGACGCGGCGCCGGTGCTGCGGCTCGCGCTCGCCGCGGGCATCCGCCTCGATCACCTTCGCGCGCTGGCCACCGCGTTCGACGGCGACTGGGACCTCGTCGACGAACGCGTCCCCACCATGCTGCCGCCGCGGCCCCGCCTCGACGTCGACGCGCTGCGCCGCCAGGCCGACGAGCTCGTCGCCATGGCCCGGCATTGCGACACCGGGGACGACAAGCTGCGGCTGCGGCTCGGCGAGGTACAGGACTGGCGGGCCAAGCTCGACGGCGCCGACGAAGCCGAAGCGCTCGGCCTGCTCGCCGACGTGCCCCGCCCCCACGCCCGTCTCGGGCAGAAGGGCAAGTGGAACGGACGGGTCGACGAGGTCCGCGACGCCCTCAAGGAATTGCACGACGCGGCGACCGACGCCGCCGCCACGGCCCTCGACGACGTCATCCGCTGGCTGGTCGCCCGGATCGGACGCCGAGTCGTCGACGACGCCCGCACCCGCGCGAGCGAGGGCCGGCTGCAGTTCCACGACCTGCTCGTCCTCGCCCGCGACCTGTTGCGCCGCGAGCCCGCGGTGCGGGCGGCGCTGCAGGACCGCTACCGGCGGCTGTTACTCGATGAGTTCCAGGACACCGACCGGCTGCAGATCGAGATCGCCGTCCGCATCGCCGGCGGCGCCGCGGCCGACGCCCCGCGGTGGGAAGACGTTGCGATACCGGCCGGGTCGTTGTTCATGGTCGGGGACCCCAAGCAGTCGATCTACCGGTTCCGCCGCGCCGACATCCGCACCTACCTGCAGGCCCGCTCCATCGTCACCCGCCCCGTCGAGCTCTCCACGAACGTCCGGTCCACCCGGGCGATCCTCGACTGGGTCAACACCACCTTCACCGCGCTGATCCGCGAGACCGACGGTGCGCAGCCCGCGTTCCACCCCCTCGACCCAGACACCGACGCGGCGGACGGCGAGCCGGTCCTGCTGCTCGGCCGCGGCAGCGATCACGCCTCGGTCGCCGAGGCCCGCGCCGGCGAGGCCACCGACATCGCCGCCCTCGTCGCCACCGCGCTGCGCGAGCACTGGACGGTCCGCGACCCCGACACCAAGCAGGACCGGCCGGTCCGGGCCGACGACATCACCGTGCTCGTCCCGACCCGAACCGCCATCGGCGGCCTCGAGGCAGCGTTCGACAAGCTGCGAATCGCCTACCGGACCGAAGCGGCGACGTTCGTCTACTCCGCCCCCGAGGTCCGGGAACTGATGGGCTGCCTGCGTGCGGTCGACGACGAGACCAACCAGCTCGCCGTCATCGCCACCCTGCGCAGCAGCCTCTTCGGCTGCGACGCCCGCCAGCTATGGGAGTGGAAAGCCGCCGGCGGATCCTGGAACCCGTTCGCGCCGGCACCTCACGCGGGCCCGGTCGCCGACGCGATGACGGTGCTCGCCGGCTGGACCCGGCGACGCTCCCGGGTTTCCCCCAGCGAACTGCTCGACGACATCCTCGAGGCCCGCCGCGCGCTCGAGGTCGCCGTCGACTCCCCCCGCTACCGCGAGACTTGGCGGCGGCTGCGGTTCGTCGTCGACCAGGCCCGCGCCTGGTCCGACGCCGAACGCGGCTCCCTGCGCGAATATCTCGCCTGGGCGACCCGGCAGGCCGAGGATCACGCCCGCGTCGTCGAGACCGTCCTGCCCGAACGCGACAGCCACGCCGTGCGGATCACCACCATCCACGCCTCCAAAGGCCTCGAGTTCCCCTTCGTCGTGCTCGCCGGACTCTCCGCCAGGAAACCCACCGTGCGGCCCACCGTGCTGTGGCCACGCGGCGGCGAGTGCCAGGTCGCGTTCGGCCGCGACCACACCACCCGCGGCTACGGCGACGCCTACGCCATCGACCAGGAGCTGGAGGACCACGAGCGGCTCCGGCTGCTCTACGTCGCCGCGACCCGCGCCACCAGCCGCCTCGCGGTCTCGCTGCACCGCGCCGACGACGCCTGCCTCGCCGGCCTGCTCACCCCTGCCTGCGGCGGGCACGACTGGGCGGCTCCCGCCGGCATCGAAGCAATGCGGGCGACGTCGGGAGCGGTCGAACCGCCGACCGCGTGGGACGACTGGGCTTCGACTCGATCGACAGCGTTGAAGGCGGCGAGACGACCGCAGGCGGAGTCAGCCACCGACATCGCCCACGACCGGGCCACCGTGGCGTTGCCGTCGATCGTGCGCGCGGGTCTGGAGAAGCAGCCGCGGGACCTCGAGCTCAGTCCGTGGCTCAAAGGCCGCTACGGCACCGCGATCGGTCGAGCCGTGCACGGCGTGCTGCAGTCCGTCCCGCTGTCCACCGGTGACGGCCTTGACGCCGCCGCCGAAGCCCAGGCTCTCGCCGAGAACGTCCCGGACGCCGCTGCGGAGATCGCAGATGCAGTCCGCGCCGCTCTCGACTCGCCCATCCTGCGGCGCGCCGCCACACGGCCGCACTGGCGAGAGACCTACGTCGGCACCGAAGTCGACGGGACCCTCGTCGAGGGCTACGTCGACCTGCTCTACCGCGACGACGACGGACTCGTCCTCGTCGACTACAAGACCGACCAGGACGCCGGCCCCATCGCGCTCGCCGCCTACGAGACCCAACTCGGGGTGTACGCCCGCGCCATCGCCGACGCCACCGGCGAACCCGTCGTCCGCTCGGTCCTGCTCTTCCTACGACCCGACGCAGCCGTGGCCCACCAGATCAGGCATCTGTACTGACCGCTCCACCGCCGAGCCGACCGCCGCCGACTCGTCGTCACCGCGTTCAGCTTCGTCGGGGACCAGCGATGTAATAGGAAAGGGAGCACGTGAGCTTTCAGACCGGGTTGTTCCAGCTCGACCTCTACCAGATCGACGAAGCCACACCAGCCCAAGCAACCCTGGCCACCGACCCGATCGGCCAGGTCGTCGCCGTTATCTGGGCCTATCTGCCCGAAGGGTTCGGGTCCGAGCTCTACGCCTGGCAGGAGACTGCCTACCTGCGCGCCGAGTTCGCCCGCGAGAAGGTCGAGCTCGTCCGAGCGATCGAGGGCGAGTACTCCATCGAAGGTGAATGGGACCTCGACGTCCACGACGACGACGCCCGCGAGTACCTGCTCCTCACCGGGGGCGAAGTGCCCGACGGCAACGCCTTCGCGACCCTCGCGGCGTGCGCATCCGACCTCAAGATCACGCCTCCGCCACCGGAGCTCCGGGCTGAGTGGGACGAACGCCCCTTCCGCAAAGGAGTCTCTGACGAGGACTGGCCTGGTCCAGGGCCGGGAGAGCACGAGCAGTCGGGCTCCGAATAGGGGAAGACACTGAGGGGCGGGAGTTAACTGCGACTAGTAGGTGAACGGCGCCGTCACTAGCGAGCGACGCGGTTGATGATCTCCTAGCTGTCGGGGGGATGTGCCAGAGGGCGACGGTGTCGGTTCCCGAAGTTGGCTGCACAGTTTCCCGGAGTGGACTGCGCACGACCGACTGACCAACCGCAGGTATCCAGCGATGTCGCGCTAATCCCCGTTATCGCGGCCTCGGCGAGGCCGCCCGAAAGAGTTGGCGGGTCGAGCGCCGGTGAGATGGCGACAACCGGCCGCGGGCCGGTGCCCGACTCCCTATCTGGATCTCGGGTCTCGGTCCCCGCCCGATCCGGTAGCGCAGCCCTGCGACTGGCGTGCGATGAGAGGCGGTCAGCTACGTTCAGGAGCGGGTCGCCCCGCCGTGCTCCGGTCGAGGTGGCACCCTCTGGCCCGAGTCCGGCGCGGCCTTCCACGTTGGCCTACGCGGGATCGATCCCCGTCTCCCGCTCCACAGCGTCGGCCGATGCTTCGATGACCTGTCGTTGGCTCCCGAGCCGCTCGATGTGTGTCTCGATGACGTCGCCTGGCTGCAGGTAGGGGAAGCGTTCGGACAATGCGACCCCTTGCGGGGTCCCGGTCAGGATGAGGTCGCCGGCCTCGAGCGCGACGTACTGGGAGAGATCGACGATCAGGGCCGCAACGTCGAAGATCATGTCGGCGGTCGTCGAGTCTTGCCGTGGTTCGCCGTTGACCCAGGAGGCGATACGCAGGTCGCTGGGGTCGATCTCGTCGGCCGGTACCAGGGCGGGGCCGAGGGGGCAGAATCCGGGGGCGATCTTGCCCTTGGACCACTGCCCTCCGGAGGTGTCGATCTGCCGGTGCCGGTCGCTGACGTCGTTGGCGATCGTGTAGCCCGCGATCGCGTCGGCGGCCTCGCTGCGCTGGGTGAGTCGGTGGGTTCGTCGGGCGATGACGACGGCCAGCTCGACTTCCCAGTCGAGGGTGTCGCAGCCTGCGGGTCGCGCGACGGTGTCGTGGGGTCCGATGACGGTGTTCGGGTGTTTGAGGAAGACGATCGAGTCCGTCGGAGGAGCGGAGCCGGTCTCGGCCGCGTGGGCTGTGTAGTTCTGTCCGATGCACAGCACCGCGGTGGGTCGGGCCACCGGCGGCCCGACGCGGAGGTGCTCGGCGTCCTCGATGAGCGGCAGTGCCCCGCGTTGCAGGGCGTCCCGGGCGGCCGCGAGACCTCCGGCGGCCAGCCACCGGCCGTCGACGTCCTCGGTCAGGGGGGTGAGATCGAACAGGTCGCCGCCCTGACGCGCGACGGGACGTTCCCGGCCCTGCGGGCCGAGTCGCAGGATGTCCAACCGGCTACCTTCCTGTTCCTGAGGCTCGAGGCGTGCTCCGACGCTTGGTCGTGGCGTCCTCGGCGGTGTCCTGGGCTCGCCACTCGCGGGTGATGCGCGTGGTGAGGTTGTCGAGGTGGCGGATCATCGCGGCTTCCGCGGCCTGCCCGTCCTGGTCCTGCAGCGCGCGCAGGACCCGTTCGTGCTCCAGGACCGCCGGTCCACGGCTGGTGACCCACGCGGTGGCGTACGCGCCGAGGATCACCTGTGTGCGCACCCGTTCCAGGGACTCGGCGAGACATTCGTTGCCCGCGAGGTCCTGGATCGCGTGGTGGAAGTCGGAATCGGCGCGACGTGCGCCGTCCTGGTCGCCGCTGTCCACGGAATCGCGGAACCGGTCGTGGATGACGACCAGTTCCTCGAGGGTCTGTTCGTCGATGCGTGGGGCGGCGAGCCGCGCGGCGAGCGCTTCGAGCTGGGTGCGGACTGCCAGGGAGTCCAGGAGCTCGTAGCGGTCGGGGGCGGCCACGGCGATCGTGCCCGCCACCCGCCGCAGCAGTCGTTCGGAGAGCAGCCGCTCGACCGCGTTGCGCACCGGGCTGCGGCTCATCTCGAGGTCGGTGGCCAGCCCGAGCACGCTGACCGGGGCACCGACCCCGAGGTCGCCGTCGAGGATCCGGTTACGGATCAGGCTGTAGGCGGAGTCGGCGAGGGAGTCGGTGCGGGGGTCGGAGTTGAGGTCTGCCGAGGTCACGAGTGGCCCTCTCGCTCGGTGCATTTTTGGGTGCTGGGCGGAGGAGCCTAACCAGGCTGGATCGACAGACTGGCCTCGGCGAGGTCGGCCCACCGCCGATGCCCCCTGGTCTCGGGTGCGGGTCCCAGCCGAACGAGGTCGGGAGTCAGCTCGGCGATCGAGCGGGCCCCGAGCAAGGTCATGGTGGTGGTGATCTCTTCCTCGAACAGGGCCGCGACCCGGCGCACGCCCAGCTCGCCGGCGGCCATGAGGCCGTAGAGGTAGGCCCGGCCCACGAGCACGGCGTCGGCGCCGAGCGCGAGGGCCGCCACGACGTCGGCGCCGGAGGTGAAGGCGCCGTCGACGAAGACCTCGCAGCGGCCCTCGAGGCGATCGAGCACTTCGGGCAGCTGGCGGAGCGGGGTGGCGGAGCGGTCGAGCTGGCGGCCGCCGTGGTTGCTCAACACGATCGCGTCGACGCCCGCTGACGCGATCCGGACCGCGTCCTCCGCGGACTGGACTCCCTTGACCACGAGTTTGCCCGGCCACTGCTCGCGGAGCCAGGCCAGGTCCTCGAAGTCCACGGCGGGGTCGAAGAGCGTCGCGGCCAGCTCGGCGACGGTGCCCTGCCACGAGTTCAGCGACGCGAAGTTCAGCGCGCGGGTGGTGAGCAGGTCGATCCACCAGTGCGGGTGGCGGGCACCGTCGATGAAGGTCCGCGGTCCCAGGGACGGTGGGAGGGTCATGCCGTTGCGGACATCGCGCAGTCGCCGGCCCGCGACCGGGGTGTCGACGGTGAGCACGAGGGCCTCGTAGCCGGCGGCGGCGGCGCGGTCGACGAGCTCGCGGCTGCGGCCCCGGTCGCTCCAGAGATAGAGCTGGAACCAGCGTCGACACCCCGGGATGATCTCCGCGACGTCTTCCACCGAGCAGGTGCCCATGGTCGAGAGCGCGAAGGGCACCCCCGCCGCTCCGGCCGCGCGGGCGGTCGCGAGTTCGCCCTCGTGGTGCAGGACGCGTGTGAAGCCGGTCGGGGCGAACACGATGGGCAGCGCGCTCGGGGCGCCGAGGATCGTCGCGCGGGTGTCGACGGTGGACACACCGCGCAGCACCCGCGCGATGAAGTGGACCGAGTCGAGAGCCTCGCGGGCGCGGGCCAGCGATCGCTCGGACTCCGCGCCGCCCTCGACGTAGTCGAAGACCGCTCGAGGGACACGGCGGCGGGCCATCGCGCGGAGATCCTCGACGCTGGCCGCCCGCGCCGCCCGGCGCCGGTCGCCGTTGAGCACCACCGGGCGCGGGCGCAGCAGATCGGCGAGCTCCGCCGCTCGCGGCAGCCGGCGCGGCCCGTCCAGCCCTGTCCATCGCATGACCGGAACACTGCATCCACGAAGACGCACAGTCAAGCTCCACTGCATGCAGCTACTCGGGATAGTCCCCGCTGATGCACAAGCAGGTGTTGACTGGATCACGCTCTCGGACTACACCTGCATCCACCCCAGACCGAGGAGGAGCTTGTGTCATCGCGTCCGCCGTCCGTGCTCATTCCGCTGCCCGACCGCGACTTCGACACCACCGAGTCCTCGATCGCCTGGCGCGCCTTCGTCGACGCCGGCATCGAGGTCACCTTCGCCACCGAGACGGGCCGGGTCGCCGCGTGCGATCCGCGGCTGCTGCGGCCGGGCTTCTTCAACTGGTTCCCGGCCGGGCCGGACGCCCTGGATGCCTACCGGGCGATGTCGAGCTCCCCGGCCTTCCAGTCCCCCATCACCTACCGCGACATCGACCCCGCCGAGTTCGACGCGGTCCATCTCGGCGGCGGGCACGCCCCGGGCATGCGCCAGTACCTCGACAGCGCGGTCCTCCGCGAGCGCGTGCTCGGGTTCCACCGCCAGAACAAGACGATCGGCGCGATCTGCCACGGCTCGCTGATCCCGGCCAGGACCATCGATCCCCGCACCGGGGCCAGCATCATCGAGGGCCGCCGTTTCACCACCCTGACCCGCCCGATCGAGAAGTTCGCGTTCCGCTGCACCTGGTTCCGGGTGGGCCGCCGTTACCGGACCTACTGGAAGTACACCGAGACCGAGGTCGGACAGGCCGTGGGGCCCTCCGGCGCGATCGAGCGCGGCGAGACCCGCTTCGGCCGGTTCGGGTACTCGCTGACCCACGACGAGCCGATGGTGGTCGAGGACGGCCACTTCCTCAGCGCCCGCTACCCCCTCGACGCGCCGCGCTACGCCGAGGCGTTCGTCCGTCGCCTGGTCGACGACCGCGCCACGGCGACGCCGTAACGGCTCCCCGCCCCCTGCTCCGGCTGAGGCCCTACACCCGGGGCCCTGCGCCTCGCCCGCCGCGGCGAGCACCACTGCACCGCCACCACGCCGACCCCGTGGCCGGCACCAGACGACCTCCGAGAGGGAACGCCCATGTCCAACCACGCCCCTGCCGACGAACGCCGGGATCGGCGCGCCACCAACGCCCTGTTCTCCGCGAACCCCCTCAAGCTCGGGCTCTTCGGACCCAACTGCGACCGCGGCTGCGCGATGACCCTCTCCGACGACGTGCCGTTGCTGACCTGGAACTACACCAAGAAGATCGCCCAGCTCGCCGATGAGGCCGGCTTCGAGGCCCTGGTCCCGGTCGCCCGCTGGAAGCAGATCGGGGACAACGGCTTCAACGGCCGCAACTTCGACACCTACACCTGGGCCGCCGGTCTGGCCTCGGTGACCCAACGGATCACGCTGGTCACCACCGCGCACGTCCAGGCGTCCCACCCGGCGGTCGCTGCCAAGCAGGTCGCCACGATCGACCACATCAGCGGCGGCCGGACCTGCCTGAACATCGTCAACGGCTGGTTCGAACCCGAGTTCAAGATGCTCGGCGGATCGTTCCTGCCCCACGACCAGCGCTACCGATACACCAGCGAGTGGTTCGAACTGCTCGAGCGGTTCTGGCTCGAGGAGAACGACTTCGACTTCCGCGGCGAGTTCTTCACCGTCGAGGGCGGATACTCCCAGCCCAAGCCGATCCAGCTCCCCCGACCGGCCATCATGAACGCCGGGGGCTCGAAGACCGGTCGCGACTTCGTCGCCCGCTACGCCAACTGCGGCTACGCCCTGCTCGCCGGCTACGACCTCGCCTCGACCCGAGCGCTGGTCGAGGAGCGCCGAGCCGAGGCCGCTGCCTACGGGCGAGACGTGGACACCTGGACCACCGCCTACGTGATCCAGCGCGACACCGCCGACGAGGCCGAGGCCTACCGGCAGCAGGTCTTCGTCGACGAGGTCGACGAGAGCGCCGGCCAGGCCGCCGCACACTATCTGGGTCTGAATTCCTCGGCCATGGCGCCCGACCAGTGGGAGGAGTTCAAGCTGCACCTGCGCGCCGGCTACGGCGGGTACCCCTTGGTGGGCACCGCCGAGCAGATCGCCGAGAGCCTGATCGGGCTCAGCCAGGCGGGCGTCACCGGGGTGTCGCTGTCCTTCGTCGACTTCGTCTCCGGCCTCGAACGTTTCGTCGCCGAGGTGATGCCGCTGCTCGAGAGCGCCGGCGTGCGCAAGCCGGTCCCGGCGTTGTCCGCGGTCTCCTAGCCCGCCCGCTATGGCTGCTCGCGACCCGGGAACCGACGGCGCCCCGCCCGGGGGCCTCTGCGCGGTACCGCTGGACGCGTCGGGACTACGGCTGGTGCTCGGTGCTCACCCCCAAGGGGTCATCGCCCTCGCCGCCGTGGTGGACGGTGCCCTCGAGGGCATCGCGGTCAGCACGTTCACCCCGGTGAGCCTGGAACCCGCCCTGGTCTCGGTCTGCGTGGCACACACCTCGACGACCTGGCCACGACTGCGCACCGCGCCGGGGCTCGGGGTCAGCGTGCTCGCCGAGGACCACGCCCAGCTGGCGCGCCGCCTTGCCGCTCCCGGCCAGGACCGGTTCGTCGGGACCTCGGTCACCGTCGGGGCCTCCGGGGCCGTCCTGATCGACGGCGCCTGCGCCTGGTTCGACTGCGTGGTCGAGAACGAGATCACTGCCGGCGACCACCTGATCGCCGTGCTCGCCGTGCTGGAGGCACACCATCGCCCCGACGTCCGCCCGCTGGTCTTCCACCGCAGCAGCTTCGCCCGCCTCGCCTGACCCGTTCAGCGGACGCGTCCTGTCGCCCGCGTGCCGCGCCTTGAGGGCCGCGAACCCGGTCGTCCTCGAGGTGCCCGGCGGGGCCGGTTCCGCGGCGTTCCTCGTCTGCTGGGCCGGTCACGGGAGTGCTGAGCTGCTGGGCTACACCGCCCGCGTCGCGGGCGGGCCGTCCTTCCTCGCCGTGTCCCCGGCCACCCCCCAGGCCACCCGAGTGCTGCCGGTGAACCACCGCCCGGTCGCCTGCACCATCGCCGAGCGCGCCGAGATCATCACCAGTCTGGCCGGCCCGGGCTTCGATGCCGACACGGCCCGCCGCGCCGGCATCCCGGTGGTGGTCGCCGACGCCCAGGGGACGCTGGGTGCCGCGCCAGGGATCGCCGAGTTCGCGGTCGACCTGGTCCAGGCGGCTGGACTGGGCCAGCTCGCCCTCGTCACCGAGATCGTCCTCGACGACGGCGCCGGGCCGCACGGCCTAGACGATCTCGCCACGCGGCGCGCCCTGGTCCGCGTCACCGGCCAGGAGATCATTGCCGAGCGACTGCGCACGCAGGCTCTCGCCGTCCGCGGGCCCGAAGTCGTCCTCCCGACCGACCACGGCCTCGTGCTCGCCACCGGCTACCGCGATCCCCACACGGGCGCCGAGCACCTCGTGCTCCGAGGCCCGGCCACCGAGCGGTCCGCCCGACCCGTCGTCCACGTGCACCGCGAATGCCCCACAGGCGACCTGTTCAGCTCGTTGAGCTGCTCGTGCCGATCGGAACTCGACGCTGCGCTGGTCGACATCGCCGGTTCCAGAAGCGGCATCGTCATGTACCTACGCGGCAAACCCGGCCGGCCGCTCCACCACGGACCCCACCTCGACGACCGCCAAGCCCACCTCCTCGCCTTCATGCTCCAAGACCTCTCGGTCCCCCGCATCCAGCTCCACCGCAGCGACCCCCAGCAACGGGCCGCCCTCACCGCTCGCGGCATCCCGTACTGACCACAGCCGCCCCAACGAAACTGCCATACCGCTGCCGGGGACAGCGCTTGCAAACGGCGTCGAACCCCAGATCGAGGTATGGGTCTAGTGATTCTAGCTAGATCTTCTCTGACTTGTGGTGTATCGGTGAAATCTATCGTGCAGGTCATCGGCGGCCGGCTCGATGACGGGCTCGGCCCGGAGCTCGTCGACGTCGTTTGTCCGTGCTACCAAGCCGCTCGGTGGAGCGTCGGAGGATCGCTCGTCGAGGTCGGTGTCAGTGATGTCGCGGTGGGCGTCGTCCTCGGCCTGGGCGGCGCGGTGAGCTTCGAGTCACTCGGCCGCGGCGACGGCGGGCTCGGGCGTGGCGTCGTCGGCGGGCGCGAGGCGAGTTCGGCCTTGGCGCATTTGGCAGCCACGGCGGCTGCGCGAAGTGTAAACCAGCCATCGCGACCCGGCTTTGTCGAGCTCGGCGAGCTCCTCGCTGCGCGCCCTCAGGGTCTTCCCGAGAGCGGCAGCTTCTCTGCTGCCTCTTCCTCCAGCCGGGCTGGCTCGTCGTCCTCCGCGGTAGCCGCCTCGGAGCGGCGTAGTTCGGCGTCCTCCTAAGCTCGCGCAACGGCCTGGTGGGTGCCGGCGGGCTCGTTGCCGACGTAGCGAGGTGCCCACGTTGGTCGCGTTCGTGCGCGCGGACCGGGACGCGCAGCTGTCCGTCGGAGAGTTCGAGTTCCTCGCGGTCGATGTCGGGTCGACCGGCGGCGGGCCAGGCGGCCTGGTAGGCGGCCTGGTAGGCGGCCTGGTAGGCGGCCTGGTAGGCGGCGTAGGCCTCGACCCGGCCGGGCGCGGGAGCTGCGCCGATGATGTGTGTGGTCTCGGGACATGGCTGACGGATTGTCGTCAAGACATGGTTGTCGTCTCGGCACGTGACCAGGCCTTGAAGCGGGTCAGAGGTTTGCTGGGGTCGCGGGCGAAGCTGCTGAACTCATGGTCGCCGTCGAGGACCCGGAAGCTGGTGTCCTCGGCGATGACGGTGATGGTCTTGCCGGCGTGCGCGCGCCCGATCCGCAGCCGTTGACGGGCGACCATGACCACGCCGTCGGCGCCGACGACGCGTTGGGCGCGCGGGGCCTGCGCGGGGGTGGGTGCGGGCAGCGCTCCGGTGGCGCGGCGGGCTCCGCGCAGTGCCAGGCGGCGGTCGACCTTGGTCATTGTTTCAGCTACGACAGCCGTTCTCTTGACCGCCACTACGTTCTATTTCGTCCGCCGCACAAGAAGTCGAGCTGAACAGCTGGGTCCTCAGGTCGGTACCCGTTTAGTTGTAGGTGGAATCCATTTGCAGCGCTCGACGCGCCATTCCTACGCAGGTGTACGCTGTCGCCGTTTCATGATCATCTGATGACACAGGAGGATTACTTCGCTCATCGGCCTCGATCTTGCTCTTGTACCGTCGCATAAGGTTGATCAGGGTGCCCGCTTGATCAATGTCGGCCGCCGCAAGGTCTTCAACGAGTTCCGAGACTCCGACTAGGTTACCAAGTTCGCGGTCGGGGAACTCCTGTTTAAGCAGTGCGCTAGTGACGTCGAGATCGAGCACCAAGTCGTCAGACCCCTCCGACCCGACGGCTTCGCCCGCATTCCTCCGGGCCTCCATCGCTCCTTGGTAGAAGAACTGAAATTGTCGGTCTGCTACAAAGAGTAGGCCGCTTAAAGCGTTGAAGTCTCTCCGCAAAGAGGCAGGGACACTACTCTCTCCTTTGTACGCTAGGTAATGAGAGACGTTCGCCCAAGCGTCCATGAGCAATGTGCGGCACTGAAGTTCGAATGTTATCCCTTTGAGCCCATCGTATCGACGACCAGACGCGCCCGGCTGTATCTGGCAGAGAAAATGGTGAGACATGTACCCGAAGGTGTCGTCCGCGCCATCCACCTTGTTCTCGCTCTCAAGAATCAAAAATTCGACCCCGACTGCCTCACGCACAATGTCGAGGTCGTCAATAAAAAGGCACACGACCCGCGCGCCGACAAGGTCGGTAGTTTGACGAAACGGATCGGAGTAGTTCTTGCGCTCAAGCTTCTCCAGGAAGCTTCCTAGCTCCTTCACACGACCGTCGATCGAATGAACGCGAACTTCTTTCAGCAACTCAGATTGGTTTAACGAATGGAGGACTTCAACGAGCAGTTGCTCGTATACGGGCCTACGGCGCCGAAAGTCCTCGACCACCGGATTGTCCCTCAACACTGCGCTCCTCCCAGGTGCAGCCAATTTGCTAGAAGACGTGGAGGCAGACGCACGGTGCAAGTCCCTCAAGTCCCTCAAGTCCCTCAAGCCCCGCAGAGCCCCTCAAGCCCCGCAGAGCCCGCAGAGCCCGCAGAGCCGGTAGAGCCCGCTAAGCAGTACCCGGCAGGCTACTGCGCGAACCGGGCAGTACGTAATCCATCAGGTTCTACGACCCGAGGATTAGCGAATCGACGATTCCCAGATGCGCGACACTCGAGGAGCACTGCCGGCGTGAGTAGCGCTTCTCAGGTGGCGAGTAGTCCAGCGCGCACGTCATTGCGCCATTCTACTAAGTCCAAGGAGGTCATCTCTTCAATGGCCCGTTGAAGTTCGTCTACTGATAAGCACGGCCGTTTGGCTGATAGGCAGAGAGGGACGCGCTGACGCGTGACGATTATTCCTACCACATCTACTGAGAAAGATTCCGGTATACCCAAAGATGGCGCAAGCTTGTGCCAATTGAGGGCCACCCATGCGCGCTTTCGCTCTATCTGGCCTTCAGCGCGAGACACCGTCTCTCTAAGAATCTCATAGGCGGAATCCTTATGGAGCGTGCCGTCGACGTTCTTCACCTCGCATACCACGATTAGACCTTTCGCGTCGCGGGACTTGACAATGCCCCCGATGACATCGATTTCGCCACATGAGGGTTGCTTGCCCCCGAGGCGATCGAAGGCCACGAGAGTTGAGAATCCCATGCTTCTTAAGCGGTCTCCGACCAACCTCTCCAATTCTGCGTGAACTTCTCTTTTTAAGCGTTGCACCTCCTTCTTCTTCTCCCCTTCTGCAACTTGCTCGAGACTGGCTAGCAGGTGCGCGTGCGATCGTGTTGCTACTACTATTGCAGTTGCAAGCATTCGCTGCGTCGTAATAGCGACTCGTTCCTGACTACCCGCTCTACCCGGATGGCGGCAATCCAAGAAAGGATAGTAGACGCACCACATCATTGATGATGACATGGCGACTGTTTCAAGCTCATCGCGTTGATCGTTGAGTTGCCTACCCATGTCGAAGTAGAACGGGGCTTGCAGGACGCGGAGACGGCCGGCGGTAAGGGTCATGCGCTGCAAGACATTCCTCGATTGATCCGGTACTTCTTCGACCCGTACGCAGATGAAGTCATCCCCACCCTCGTTGAGCCACCACCCGTGGTCGTCCACTGCCGACGCGTTATGCAGCATTCCCGCGACATCCTCGATCGCGAAACCCTGTGCCGTCCGTTGAGCAGCATCTACAAATTCCTCGAAGTATCCGCGGAGTTGCTTCTCGGGCCGGACTGTTGTATCCAGGACGTATTCGAACAGGCAGTCGTCCTCCTTGGTCGGAGTGGAAATTAGCTCGCCCTCCTCTATCCGATAACGCCGGAGGCCGCGTCGACCTAGTGTTACACAATTGCTTACTGTAGCAATATCACCGAGTAGTGAATAGACGTCTTGAAATACTCCGGCATCTGGACGTTGAGAGGATCGGAAATCAAGTGGTCCATCAAGGATCAAGCACGCATACATTAATTGCATTACTCGAACGGGCGTACTGTCGGCGCCCTCGTAGCCCGCCCCGTTGTCGACGAGCGAGTCAAGTTTCCGGAGAAGAGCGAAAAGCCAAGATTCCGCTTGCCTGCGTCTAACACGGACTAGCTGCAGGACGTAGGCGATGGCATTTCGATTGAGTCGTTCCAGTTCAACGACTGCTGACTCGGTCGTATGGGCTGCGCGTATCGCTTCACCATACGAATACGGAGTTATCAACGAAGCCAACGGGATTCGGGATACGCGCGGGCGCCCGGAAGCGTTTGTGTAGCCACAGCGCGTGCACTCATAACCATATGTTCCTTGGTCGGCACTAGCTAGCGATTCGCTGCATCGGCGACATACTCGTGGCTTCTCCAAAGAGTTGTTCATCGCTTGACTCCAAGGCCAGGGTTTTGCTTGAGAAGCTCCGCCTCAAGTAGGTCCCGAACTTCTCGGCTAACTGTTTTGTCGAGATTCTGGAATCCTTGACGGGATGAAGTAACTTTCGTCCTATCCAACTCCCTCACTAGTAGGCGGAGGTTGGCTTCGGCTGCAATAAGTCGGTCCCAGTAGTACTGACTGCCCGACTCCGCTCCAATCAGGAAGTTGTCAAGATCGGCAAACCAGCGCCGGAACTGTGCGTCTTGCTGGTGCGCGATGCAAAACTCGGTAAACAGCATGCACCCTTGATCTCCTGGAGGGTCAGCGCTCGCCATAACCTCCCCGATTGCTGTTAACATGCGACGGGGAATCGCGGAGTCTGCCACCGAGCCTTCGTCGTCGCTCCATCGGAAGTATCGAAAGCTTGTCACTGCTCTATATAGGCCATTGAGTCTGTAGTTGAATCGTCGCCCTGCGCGTGACCGATCGATCGCGACGAAGCCGAAGCGTCGTTCGATTGCATGCACCAGATAGAGGTATTCGCCAAATCCGTAAAGTAGGCTCAATTTGTAATAGTCTGAGGTTTGGTACCACTTCTTGTCGACATTTCGGACTAGATTATTGATCTGGCGCTCAAGCGATTCAGATGAACGGAGGAGAGGGGTGGTATAGGTCTGCATGAGATGACGAGCATCGCGTTTCCACCCGACTCGCGGCCTCAGTATGTCTTCGAAAAGGAACTTGACCCCGGTTCCAATGATTCCGCCCAATAGCCCTGAAAGCAATACCCAGACGACGCTGTATTGCGCAAACGATCGTGTAAGCCAGTCCACAACCATGCCTCTTCCGGTAGCTTTCACCCAAGCGTTGTTTGCCATATTTGACCAGTAATGCCATAGCTTTTGGAGCGGCAAACATACCTGGGAACACGCCTAGGTCCCGAGAACCACACTCTTAAGTTGATCCCGAATGGCCTCCGGCATGCTCGCGAGGTGCCCCATCACGACCTCTCTGGAGTAACCGTGAATTTCCGCAAACTGCGCCGCTTGCACCAAGGCGCGGACAAACCCATAAAGCCCGGCTTCTGAGATCCGAATTTGATGTCCGCCGTCCCCGCTAGCAAGGAGGTCGCCCGGTGAGACCGCCGCGATGATGAAGTGAGTAGATGAGGTTCCCGGAAGATCCGAAAGAAAGAAGAGGAGGTGCGGCACCGCGTCCAGCAGTTGCCCTAAGAGGGCTTGAACCCCGGGATCGAGGAGCGGGCTCTCATCTGGAAATTCTTCATCGGGGAAGGCGATGACGAAGGTGCCGCGTAAGGAAGCCAATTCCTCTGGGTCTTGGACGCCGTTTAGTAGAGCCGCCATATGTTCGGCTACTTCTTTTGTTCTGTTCTCTCGGGTGAAGGTCAACATCCGAAGTCCGTAAGGTTCGTCCATGTCATCAAGAACGGAGCCGGTCATTCGAGCCCAACCTCCCCGTGGCAGGTGCCGTAGCCTCCGCTCATAACGACCTCCTAATTCACCCGATCGAGCGTATTACCCAACCTCACCGCACACAGAGCGTGCCGGTAGGAGGGGGTGCCGTGCTAGCACAACCCCGAAGTGCACCCGTTCAGGCCAGTCTATGGGTGGCTATCGTGAGACTCCGACGTGGCGGGCGGTGTCGACTGGAGGACAACCCGCGGCCAGTGGGTCCGAGGGTCGGACGGCGTCCAGCTCGGCGAGCCCTGAGGTTCCCCCTGTAACCCGGAGTGGTTGATGTGCCCCGGGTTGGCTGGAGTCGGCTTTCTGGATGATCACGGTCCTCCGCCGCCCGAGAGGATCACCAGCCCGTGCCCAAGAGATATCCCGCGGAGTTCCGCCGCAAGGTCCTGGATCTGGTCGAGGCCGGCCGCCCAATAGCTCAAGTCGCCGCCGATCTGGAAATCAGTGACCAGACGATCTACGTGTGGCGCCGCCAGCACCTGATCGACACTGGCCGCCTACCCGGCACGACCAGCAGCGAGAACGCCGAGCTGATCGCCGCCCGCCGCCGGATCGCCGAGCTCGAGGCCGAGGTGGCCATCCACCGCCGGGCCGCGCAGCTGCTCGGAGAGGTGGTGCCCCCAATAGACGCTACGAGGCGATCGCGGTGATGGCCTCGGAGAAGCTGCCGGTCCAGTTGGCCTGCCGGGTGCTCGGGGTGGCCTAGTGCGGGTTCTACGAGTGGCGCTCACGGCCACTCTCGGCCCAGGCGTTGCGCCACGTCTGGCTCACCGAGCCGATCCAGGCCGTGCAACAAGCCTCGTTCGGCACCTACGACTCTCGTCGTCCTGCCGCTCGCCCCCGCCGCAGCCGCGCTCCCCCTCGCCGAACGGATCCGGGCGCTGATCTGCGAACAGCTCACCGGCTCTGCGCTCGTCCCCGCCCGCCCGACGTCGAGCGCCGTGGTCCTCGCGCACATGTCCCCAACCCGTTGGGCGACGCCGTCGCCGCGGCCCGCGACGCCTTGGCCACCGCGAAGTCCGCCCGCCGCGCCGGCGGGGCCTCCCGGGACGCGCTGGCCGTCGTCGCCCGCCGCCGCGGCGGGGAGCGGGCCCGCACGGTCCTGCCGTGGTAACTGCCCAGCAAGAGCACAGCGACCCCTGCGACCCCGGCGACGCCCGTGACGCTGCTGGCCGACCTGCGGCCCGCCGCCGTAGCCGACGCACTCTCCGCCGGGCTGTCGGCCGACCTGGAACGCGACCGGGACGAGTTCGGCGACCTCGCCGCCGACGAGTCCCACCAGGACCTGCTGCGCGACGAGATCACCCGGCTCGTGCTGCGCCGCGGCGGCTCCCCGGCCACCGCGACCGCGGCGTGGCAGGCGGGGCTCTGCGAACGCGGGCTCGACAAGAGCCCATTCGAGCCCGCGCCGGCGCTGCTGGTGGCCCGGTTCCTGGCTTCGGAGGCCATGTGAGCGTGACGACGTGGCTGGATTTCCGGCCGCCGGACACGGTGATGGTCCGCGACGGCCGGGCGTTCGACCTCGGCGCCACCCACCGCGCCGAGGCCACGGTGCCGCCGCCGAGCACGCTCGGCGGCGCGGCCCGTACCGCCCTGGGCGCCGATGCCGACCGGCTCCTCGGGCAGGTCCTACGCGCCGAGTACCAGAGCTGGTTCCCGATGCCCCTCGACGTCGTCCGCGACGACGAGCAGGGGATGCGTCGACTCGCCCTCGAACACCGCCCCGAGGGCATCGACACCGACCTCGACGACGACTGTCGTTCACCCACGTTCCCGTCGGGGTCGGCGACCCACTGCCCGCGACCTGGGTGGGCCAGGACTTCCTGCACAATTGGCTCGACGCTGAGTACGTGGCGCCGGGCGCGGAGCTCACCGAGTCGGATCTGGGCGAGCTGCGGGGGCAGGAGACTCTGCTGGCCAGCGAATCGCGGGTCGGTCTGCTGCGGCACCGGGATGGTCCCCTGCAGGGGGCCGGCCAGTCCGGGCGGCTCTACGCCATGGCGCACCTGCGTCCGGTCGACGGGCTCAGCTTCGCCGTCGGCTGCGAGGCCGACGTTCCGCTGGCCCCGGTGGAGTCGGTGGTGCCGCTCGGAGGGCAAGGCCGCCACGCGCAGGTCGAGGTACTCACCGCCGGACCGGAGTTGCCGCGCGCGCCGCTGAGTTTCCCCGGCGGGCGGGTCGCGGTGTATCTCGCCACGCCCGCCCTGCTCGAGTCGTGCTGGTGGGCTCCACGGGGGCCGCGGTTGTGCGCGGCGGTGCTGGGGCCGCCGCAGCCGGTCGCGAGCCTGTCCGCGCGGCGCGGGTGGGAGGCCCGGTCGCTGTGCTGGGCCGTGCTGGCGGGGTCGGTGTTCTACCTCGAGTTCGGCGACGACGAGGCCGCGGCGGGGTGAAGCGCCCCGGGTTCAGTGGAGGCTGGGTTCTCCCGAGAGTGGATCTTCTCGGGCTGCTTGGTGAGCGTAGTAGTTCTGTTCGTGCTCGACCGGCGGAACGTGGCCGAGCTTCGAGTGGATGCGGCTGGTGTTGAACCAGTGCGCCCAGGACGCGGTGACCAGTTCGAGGTCGCCGACGGTGCGCAGAGGTCCGTCTCGAGTCACGCACTCGGTCTTGTAGAGCCCGATCAGCGACTCGGCCAGCGCGTTGTCGTAGGAGTCGCCGATCGAGCCGATAGAAGCCAGGGCGCCGGCTTCG
>NZ_KB903231.1 GCF_000379625.1 Actinomycetospora chiangmaiensis DSM 45062
GGCGGTCGTCGCGGCGGTGAGGTCAGCGGCCGGCACGCCGAAGGCCGTGGCCACCGCGGCGGGCTCCGCAGTGCAGAGCGTGGCGACCGGGATGGTGGCGGCCTTCGACGTCGTGGTGGTGCTGGACGGCGGAGTGCTGGACGGCGGGGTGCTGGACGGCGGGGTGCTGGACGGCGGGGTGCTGGACGGCGGGGTGCTGGACGGCGGGGTGCTGGACGGCGGGGTGCTGGACGGCGGGGTCGACGACGGCGGGGTCGCCTTCGGCGGCGTGCTGGACGGCGGGGGGCTCGCCGGCGAGGGCGGCGCGGGCGGCTTCGGCGCCGCGGGTGGGACGACCGCGAACGGCGATGTCGGCGCGATGGACGAGCTGCCCGTCGGCGTCGGCGAGGTCGGCCCGGCGGACGAGCTACCGGTCGGCGTGGACGACGGCACCCCGACCGGCGGCGGCACCACGCCGCTCGACGGCGGCACCACGCCGCTCGGTGCGCCCGGGACGAGCCCCGGCAGCGACGGCAGGACACCCGACGGCACCACACCCGACGGCACCACACCCGACGACACCACACCCGACGACGGCGGCACCAGATCGCGCGGCGCACCCGGGACGAGCCCGGACGCCGTGAGCGGAGCGGACGACGGCGCCGGGACCCCGGGGGTCGACGGCACGGCGGGCAGGGGGCCGCCCGCGAGCAGCCCGGAACCGGACGGAGCGGGGCGCGCACCCGTCGTCGGGAAGGGGCCGGGGAGCGCGGCGAGCGTCGGGGAACCGGAGCCGGAGGCGAGGACCGGGTCGGGGATGCCGCCCGCCGTGTCGGGCACCGGCAGGGCGCCCGAGGCGTAGGCGTCCGCCCAGCGCAGCACGGTGGCGACGTAGGACTCGGAGTGGTTGTAGCGGAACACCGCGTCGTGGCGGCCGGAGGCGGTCGCGAGGTCGGTGCCGCCCGCGCAGAGGTAGCGGCCGGTGGCGAGGGCGGCGTCGAAGGCGTTGTCGGGGTCGGCGACACCGTCGCCGTTGCCGTCGGCGCCGTAGGTGCGCCAGCTCGACGGGATGAACTGGGTGGGGCCGACGGCCCGGTCCCAGACGGGGTCGTGGTCGAGCGCGCCGCCGTCGGTGTCGGTGATCGCGGCGTTGCCGCCCGCGCCGTCGAGTTGCGGACCGAGGATGGGCCGCTCGGTGGTGCCGTCGGGAGCGACGGCGCCGCCGTAGGCGTGGTCCGACTCGACCTTCCCGATCCCGGCGACGAGCGCCCAGGACAGGTGGCAGCCCGGCGCCGCCACCGCCATGTCGGCCTGCGAGTTCCGGTAGGCCGCGAGCATCGTCTCGGGCACGTCGGACCCGGACCCGCCGGTCGACGGCGACGGCTCCGCGGGCAGTGGCGCGGCCGGCGGCGCCTCGGGCAGCGGGGCGACCCCGGCGTCGGGCACCCGCCCGGTGGCGCCGACCTCGCTGGTGTCGACCGGGGGCAGCGGGAGGGCGGCGGACACGGGGTGCGCCCCGGCCCCGCCGAGGGCCCCGAGCAGGAGGGCGCCGCCGAGCACCCAGGTCAGCACCGCACGTCGCCGGGGCGATCGGGCGTCACCGGCCGCGACGGCCACCATCCACGACGAGCCGATCCACGGCCCCCGCTCGTCCCCCACCGACCACTCCCGTCACCGACGCCCCGTCGGAGGGACTGTCGTAGCGCGACACGCTGACGCTAACGGGTGCGGCCCGATCTCCCCCGATCGTGATCCGACCGTCATCGCCGGGGAAGACGGCCCGGGCGCGGCCAGAGGCGGTGGGTGACGACGGCGAGCGCCTCGGCCGGTCCGAGCGTGCGCGAGTCGGTCGACGCGAGGGCCGCGTCGCCGAGGGCGAACCAGCCCCCGTCGTCAGGAAGGGCGAGGCGCTTGACGGAGAGCTGGTCGGGCCGGGCGGGCCAGCGCACGAGGGCGACGTCCCCGGTGCGCGCCCGGCGGCGCGGCCACGTGAGGACGACGTCTCCGTCATGCAGCGTCGGCACCATCGAGCCGCCCCGGACGAGGACCCGCCGCGGTACCCCGCCGAGGAGGCCCGAAAACGCCGCTCGCAGACGCCTCACCAGCGCGAACACCTCGTGTCTCATCCCCTGCCCGGACGCCTCTCTCGGAGTAGGTTGGGCCGCGGTCGGAACGATCACCGTGAATCCCCGCGTGCGGGGAGATGGGAGGCGACATGGGACTGCTCGCGAGCATCCTCCGTCCGCGCCTGGAGGCCACCGCACACTGCGACCTCCCCTGCGGCGTGTACGACCCGGCTCAGGCCCGGATCGAGGCCGAGTCGGTCAAGATGATCCAGTCGAAGTACCAGGACTCCGACGACCCGGAGTTCAAGGAGCGTGCCATCCAGATCAAGGAGGAGCGCTCCGACCTGGTGAAGCACCACCTCTGGGTGCTGTGGACGGACTACTTCAAGCCGCCGCACTTCGAGAAGTACCCGCAGCTCCACGAGCTGTTCAACAAGGCCACGAAGGCGGCCGGCGCCACCGGGACCAAGGGCTCCACGGACCCGAAGACCGGTGACGAGCTGCTCGGCTACATCAGCGAGATCTCGGACATCTTCTGGGAGACCAAGAAGGGCTGAGGCCCGCGTGTCGGCGCGCCCGTCCCCGCTACGTCGGGGCGGGCGCGTCGTCGTGTCAGGAGGTAGTGGTGAGCGAGAGCCCGGTCGGCCGTCTCTACGTGCTGCGGCACGGCGAGACCGAGTGGTCGCGGTCCGGTCAGCACACCGGCCGCACCGACATCCCGCTCACCGCCCGCGGCGAGGAGCAGGCCCGCGTCGCCGGTGACCTGCTGCGCACGCTGCGCGGGGACGCCGAGCCCGGACCGCTGGTCTGGTGCAGCCCCCGCACCCGCGCCCGCGAGACGGCCCGGCTGGCCGGCCTCACGGTCGACGAGGTCCGCGAGGACCTGGGCGAGTGGGACTACGGCGACTACGAGGGCCGCACCACCCCCGACATCCGCACCGAGGACCCCGGCTGGACCGTCTGGTCGCACCCGGTCCCCCACGGTGAGACCCACGAGGCCATCGCGAAGCGCATCGACGGCGTCGTCGCCGACGCCGACCGCGAGCTCGCCACCCGGGACGTCATCCTCGTCGGGCACGGCCACGCCTCCCGCGTGCTCGTCGCCCGCTACCTGGGGCTGCCGCCGGCGGCCGGCGTCGGCTTCGCCTTCGACCCGGCCTCGGTCACGGTGCTCGGCCACGAGCGCGGCGCGCACCGCATCGACCTGCTCAACGTGCCGGGCGGCCTCGTCGAGGCCCCGCCCCCGCCGGCCGACCGGCACTGATCCTCCCCGTCCCGACGACGGGTGGTCCGGTCCGCTACTGCTCGGCCCAGTCCCGGCCGGCCCGGGTGAGCACCCCGGCCAGGACCCCGGCGCAGACGACCGCGAGCGGCACCCCGAGGTCCGGGCGGCCGGAGGTCACGCCCGCGTAGAAGGCGACGCCGAGCCCGATCAGCTGCGCGACCACCACCGGGCCGCGCGCACCGCGAGCGCCCCGGGCGAGGGCGATCCCGGCGGCACCGATCCCGAGGCCCAGCAGGAGCACGAACGCCCACACCTGGGGCGTCCCCTCCACCGCGAGCAGCACGGCGCCCGTCACGAACAGCGCGACGCCCTCCCCCGCACAGACCAGTGCCGCCACCACGACGGAGCGAGGCGGGGAGGTCGACAGCACGTCCTCCACCCTAGGCGCCGTCGACGTGAGCGATCCGTGCCCCACGCCCGGCCCAACCACGGAGGGTGCGGGGCTACGGTGAGTGCCGTGCGCGCCCTGCTCGTGGCCAATCCCTCGGCCACCACCACCACGGCAGCGGGCCGCGACGTCATCGCCCACGCCCTCGCGAGCGAGCTCAAGCTCGAGGTGGTCGCGACCCGCTACCGAGGCCACGCCGCCGAGCTCGCGTCCCGGGCCGCCGACGAGGGCGTCGACCTCGTGGTGGTCCTCGGCGGCGACGGCACCGTGAACGAGGCCCTCAACGGGCTGCTCGTGAACGGTCCCCACGAGCGGGTGCCCGCCCTCGGCGTGGTGCCCGGCGGCTCGGCGAACGTCTTCGCGCGCGCCCTCGGCGCCCCGCGCGACCCTCTGGAGGCGACGCACCAGCTCCTCGGGGCGCTCGCGACCGGTCGCAGCCGCACCGTCGGGCTCGGGAAGGCCGACGAGCGCTGGTTCAGCTTCAACGCGGGCCTCGGGTGGGACGCCGACGTCATCGCCGCGATGGAGCGGGCGCGGGGCGACGGTCAGGAGGTCACGCCCACCCGGTACGTCAACACCGCGATCCGGCGGTGGGCGCGGGCCCGGGCCAACCCCCCGACGCTCACCCTCGAGATCCCCGGTGAGGAACCGATCGAGGGCACGAAGATGGCGATCGTCTCGAACACCGACCCGTGGACCTACCTCGGCGGCAACGCGGTGCGCACCAACCCGGGCTGCTCCTTCGAGTCCGGACTCGGCTTCTTCGCCATGCGCAACCTCGGCCTGCCGACGATCGCGCGCACCGTCCGCCAGATCCTGCGGCCCGGCGGCTTCCGCGGCCTGTCCTCGGTGGTCCGCCGCGACGACGTCTCCGCCCTGCGGATCACCTCGGAGGAACCCGTCAACCTCCAGGTCGACGGCGACCACCTCGGGCGGCGCAGCGACGTCGAGTTCGTGGCCGTCCCCGAGGCGCTGCGGGTCGTCGTCTAGCGCCACGCCGTCCAGCAGTCGTGAGCCGCGTCACCTTCAGTCCGGCGGGCGTGGACCGTCAGCCGACGAACGGCGGCTTGATCCGGCCTTCGGGGGACCTCGGAGGCCCCGATCCGGCCCGCGAACAGGGCGCGGCTGAGCATAGCGACCGCTCGTCGTCGTCCGACGCCCGGGTCGACGACTCGTCGTGTCGCGTTTTCCGCTCGTCGCAGTGACGGGGCCGTCACGGTCCGCCGATATCCACTCACCGCCCGCGCAAGCCCGTCGAGCCGCTTGGGACTCGATCCAGACGCGTTCCTCCTGCAGATTCTTGGTCATCCCCCGCGAGTGCCGGGCAGGAATGCGAGAGCAGAACTGCGCGGCCGGTCCCCGGGAGCCGGTGAGAGATCACCGGAATCCGGAGGGCACGGGAGGCGGACACCACCAGGTGCCGGCCGGCGGCAAGGACGCTGCAGGTCGGAGACCGGAGGGGTCGGACCTCCCCGCACATACGAGAACGGTACCGAGGACCGGCGAGAGTCGGTCCGTGGGATTCCGCCCCGATCGGAATCGCCCACGACCACCCAACGCGGTGCGAACCCCGAGTCGCACCCAGCTGAGGAGACCAGCACGATGGACTGGCGGAACGACGCTGCTTGCCGCGACGAGGACCCGGAACTGTTCTTCCCGATCGGGACGAGCGGCCCCGCGCTCACGCAGATCTCTCAGGCGAAGGCCGTGTGCCGCCGCTGCCCGGCGATGTCCGAGTGCCTGACCTGGGCCCTCGAGTCCGGCCAGGACGCCGGCGTCTGGGGCGGTGCCAGCGAGGACGAGCGCCGCGCCATGAAGCGTTACGGCGTGCGCATGGACGTCCAGGCCTGATCCGGCCTCCCCGGGGACGGACGCTCGCTCCCCACGCGTCCGCCCCCTCGTTCTGAGCGAAGGGCCCCTCCGGTCGATCCTCTCGACCGGAGGGGCCCTTCGCTCGTTCCGGGGCCACCCCCAGGCGTGAGGGGAACCCTCGTGCCACAAGAGCGCTCGGATCCTCCCCTCGCGGACGGCGCAGCAACCCGTCGCGTCCGCGAGAGTGACGTGGGGCAGGTTCCGAGACGCCCCGACCTGCCCGACGTCACCCTCGCCAGCGGCCCACCGGGCGCGAGGGCACGACCTCAGCGGCCCGTGAGCGGGATCCGCAGCTCGGCGCGGGTGCCGCCGGCCGGGTCCGGGCGCAGCGACAGGGTGCCGCCGAGCTCGGAGTCGACGAGCGTGCGCACGATCTGCAGGCCGAGGCCCGGCGCGCGCTCGAGCGAGAACGTGTCCGGCAGGCCGCGCCCGTCGTCGACGACCTCGATCTGCAGCCGACTCGCGGTGCGGGTGGCGACGATGCGGACGGAACCGGTCGTCCCCTCACCGAAGCCGTGCTCCAGCGCGTTCGACACCAGCTCGGTGACCACCAGCACGAGCGGGGTGGCCATGACCGCCGGCAGCACCCCGGCCCGGCCCTCCCGCGCCATCGACACCCCGGCGCCGGGCCGGACGAGGTCGTTCATCATCGGCAGCACGCCGGCGAGCACCTCGTCGATGTCCACCCGCTCGTCGACCGACGCCGCGAGCGACTCGTGCACCAGTGCGATCGACGCGACCCGGCGCATCGACTCGTTCAGTGCCGACCGGGCCTCCTCGTGCCGGGTCCGGCGGGCCTGCAGACGCAGCAGGGCGGCGACGGTCTGCAGGTTGTTCTTCACGCGGTGGTGGATCTCGCGGATCGTGGCGTCCTTGCTCATCAGGGCCCGGTCGCGGCGCCGCACCTCGGTGACGTCCCGGACCAGCACCAACGCCCCGCTGGGCACGCCCCGTGGGCGCAGCGGCAGCGCGCGCAGCACCGCCGTCGCCCCGCGGCTCTCGAGCTCGGTGCGCGCCGACGGGGTGCCGGCGAGCGCGTCGCGGAGCACGGAGACCGCCTCGGCGCCCTCGAACGGGTCGGCGGAGACCCGTCGGGCGACGGCCGGCAGGTCGGCGCCGACCAGCTCGTCGGCCCACCCGAGCCGGTGGAAGGCCGAGGCGGCGTTGGGGCTCGCGTAGAGCACCGTGCCGGCCGCGCTCACCCGCACCAGGCCGTCGCCAACCCGGGGTGAGGAGCGGCCCTCGTCGACCCCCTCCGCCGTCGGGAAGGTCCCGTCGGCGATCATCTGGCAGAGGTCACCGGCCACCGCGAGGTAGGAGATCTCCAGGGTGGACGGGACCCGGGGGGCGGCGAGGTTCGTGTCCCGCCCGAGCACGGCGATGACCCGCCCGCCGTAGCCCACCGGCACGACCTCCCGGCGGATCGACCGCCCGCGGTGCCAGCGCGGCTGCTCCTCCCGGCGCATCGTGGTGTCGGCGAGCGCGCGGACCAGCTGCGGGTGCTGGGCGGCGGTCGCGGTGCCGCCGACCATGTCGTCGGGGTGGGCGGTCGGCGCGGTCGTCGGGCGGCTGTGGGCGACGCAGACGAACGAGGGCGCCTCGGCCTCGGTCACCGGCACCCACAGCATGAAGTCGGCGAACGACAGGTCGGAGAGAAGCTGCCACTCCGAGGCGAGCCGTTGCAGGTGCGCGACCTCGTCGCCGGAGAGCGACGTGTGCGTGGCGAGCAGGAAGCTCAACGTGCTCACCGGCTCATCCAACCATCGGCGAGGGCCGGCGGGGGCGCGTGGGAGAATCGCCTCATGTCGAAGCGTGCACGTCAGAAGCGGGACCGCAAGAAGAAGGGCTCGAACCACGGCAAGCGTCCCAACAGCTGACGCGGTGTCGTCCCCAGGGAACGACGAAGGGCCCCCGGATCACTCCGGGGGCTCTTCGCTCGTCTCGGGGGTGCTCAGCCTCGGTATCGCGTCTCGACGCGGGTCGAGTTCACCTCGACCACCGTGCCGGACGCGGTCCGCTCCACGCTGACCTGCGCCTGCTCGAGCACCGTCGCGCGGATCCGCTCCCGCAGCTTCTGGTGCAGGGTGTCCGGCGCGCGCTCCCCGCCGCAGGTGCGGGCCAGCAGCGTCTTGACCTTCTCCTCGAGGCCGTAGCGCGCCAGGCACGGCCCGCACTCCTCGAGGTGGCGTCGCAGCTGCGCGTCCCGCTCCGCGTCGCACTCGTGGTCGAGCAGGAGCCAGACCTCCGCGAGGACCTCCTCGCAGTCGGTCTCGTGGTGATTGCCGCAGCTCATGCCTCGCTCACCCCGTCCCTGATGAACCCGCGGTCGCGCGCGGTGTCGGTCAGTGCCTCCCGGAGCTGCCGGCGGCCGCGGTGCAACCGCGACATCACGGTGCCGATCGGCGTCCCCATGATCTCGGCGATCTCCTTGTAGGCGAAGCCCTCGACGTCGGCGAGGTAGACCGCCATCCGGAAGTCGTCGGGCAGGGCCTGCAGTGCCTCACGGATGTCGGTGTCCGGCAGCCGGTCCAGCGCCTCGGCCTCGGCGCTCGGCAGCCCCGCCGACGAGTGCTCGGCCGACTGCGACAGCTGGTAGTCGGTGATCTCGTCGGTCGAGTTCTGCTGCGGCTGCCGCTGCTTCTTGCGGTACGTGTTGATGTAGGAGTTCGTGAGGATGCGGTAGAGCCACGCCTTCAGGTTCGTCCCGGGCCGGAACGACGTGAAGGACGAGTAGGCCTTGAGGACCGTCTCCTGGACCAGGTCCTCCGCGTCCGGCGGGTTGCGGGTCATCCGCATCGCGGCCGCGTAGAGCTGGTCGACCATCGGCATGACGTCGCGCTCGAAGCGTTCGGCCCGTTCCGCGACGGTCTCGGTCTCCAGGTCGGCGGGAGTGGACCCGCCCTGCTGCACGTCGGTCGACGGATCGACCTCCGTCTGCTCGACCGCCTCGGACACCGCACTCCCTTCGCGCCACCGCTCGACGATGGCGTCGGATCGCGGGGAGGTTACCCCGGTGGGCGTGCGGACACCCCCCTCGTCGGGGATGAGGAGCCGGATCGGCGTCCGGTCCATCGTCATGGCTGGCATGTCCGTCCCAACACGACCAATCCGTCGCGTGTTCCCCGGCCCGCCAGGCCCGGCCGTCGTCCGGCGGCCGGTCATCCGCTTCCCCCACGGCCCTAGGCTGCCGCCGTGGCCAAGCGATCCGCCGCCGGAACCCCGGCACTCGCCCTGCTCGCGAAGGCCGGCATCACCGTGTCGACCCACGCCTACGAGGCGCCCGGCGTCGCCGCGTACGGCACCGAGGCCGCCGACGCCCTCGGCCTGGACCACGCCCGCGTGTTCAAGACGCTCGTGGCCGAGGTGGACGGGTCCCCCGTGCTCGCGATGGTGCCTGTGTCCGGGTCGCTCGACCTCAAGGCGCTGGCGGCCGCACGCGGCGGCAAGAAGGCGGTGATGGCCGACGTCGCGGTGGCCGAGCGGCTCACCGGGTCCGTGGCGGGCGGCATCTCCCCGCTCGGCTCGCGCACCCGGCTGCCGGTGGTCGTCGACGAGTCCGCCCTGCGGTTCGACACCGTCTTCTGCAGTGCCGGGAAGCGCGGCCTGCAGATGGAGCTCGCACCGGGGGACCTCGTCACGACGGCGGGTGCGACGACCGCCGCCGTCGCCGGCGGCTGACCCCGCCCCACCTGACCGACCGGTTGGTTACGATCCCGGAATGCCGAAGGACGGGAGCGCGACGCGGCGGCGCCTGCTCGACGCGGCCACCGCGGAGTTCTCGGCGCGGGGGATCGCCGGCGCCCGGGTCGACCGGATCGCCGCGGCCGCCGGGGCGAACAAGGCCCAGATCTACGCATGGTTCGACTCGAAGGACGGGCTGTTCGACGCCGTCTTCCGCGAGCACCTCGCCCTCATCGTCGACCTCGTGCCGTTCGACGCGCGGGACCTCCCCGGCTACGCGGTGCGGCTCTACGACGCCTACCTGGAGCAGCCCGCCGTCATCCTGCTCGCCGTGTGGGCGCGGCTCGAACGCGTGCCCACCGGCGACCTGCTGACCGACGTCACCGACGAGGTGGAGCGCAAGCACGCCGCCGTCCGCGCGGCGCAGGCCGAGGGACTGGTCGACCCCGCGATCGACGCCGCGGACGTCTACTCGCTGGTCATCGCCCTCTCCATGACGTGGTCGCCGGCCGCGACCGTGATCGCCGCCGCGCCCGGGGACCCGCCGCAGGACCACACCCGTCGTCGGGAAGCCCTGGCGCGGGCGGTGCGGGGCGCGCTCGGCGCGTGATCACGTTCGGGGGGCGCGGCCGGGGCGGTCGACCGTCCGACATCGGACCGACGGTGTAATGGCACTTATGCGCGTGTTCGTCGTCGTCCTCGTGCTCCTGGGCGTGCTGTCCGGGTGTGCCTCGCTCGGGCTCGGGCGGGACGACACCGCGGCCGGCCAGGCGGCCCGCCCCGGGGCGCGGGGCGACGCCGGCGAGGCCGAGTCGATCCGGACGGCGGCCCGCGCGACCGCCGCCGCCGACGGCGCCACGGTCCAGGTCCGCTCCAGCGGCCCGGCCCGGGACCGGTCGATCACGACGACGGGCTCGGGCGTCGTCGACTTCCGCGGCCGGACCTCGTCGACGGCGCTGCGGATCAGCGACCTCGGCCGGGTCGATGCGCTCGCCGTCGGGCGGACCGCTTTCGGCGCCCTGCCCCCGCGGGCCATCAACGACATCTCCCGCGGTCGGCAGTGGGTGTCGGTCGAGCTGGACGGCGTGGACACGGGCCTGTTCGCCGACACCGTGATCCAGCTCGGCTCCGGCATCACCGGGAACCCCGCCGACCTCACGACGACCCTGCTCGCGATCCGTGACGACGTCGTGATGGTCGGGCCGGAGACGATCGACGAGGTACCGACGGTCCACCTGCGCGGCGACGTCGACCTCGCCGCCCTGCGCGCGCTCGCGCCGGAGCTCGGTCCGGTGGTGGACCGGCTGCGGACCGGGGTCGGGCTCACGACGCTGCCCGTCGACGTCTGGCTCGACACCGAGGGGAAGGTCCGCCAGGTGAGCGAGACCGTCGTCCCCGGTCAGGCCACGACCACGGTGACGTTCACCGACCTGCTCCCCCAGGCCACCGTCGTCGCGCCGCCCGCCGAGATGGTGCGCGACCTGTTCAAGGAGCTCCGCGCCCGGGCGGGCTGACGACGCCGCTCAGGTCAGCACGAGTCCGTCCCGCAGCGGCGGGAAGAAGCGGGCGATCCACGGCTCGACGGCCGCGCGGACCGGGCCCTGCGCCCGCAGCGAGTGATCGCCCCGCACGGTCACGACCTCACGGTGCCCGGCCACGGGCGGGACGCCGAACCGGTCGCGGTCACCGGACACCGCGAGCACCGGGATGCCGGCCTCGTCGACCGCGTCGATCTCGGGCGAGCGGTCGGGGCGGGTGCCGTCCTTGCGCGCCGGGGCGAGCAGGGGGAACGCGAGGGCGAGGACACCGACGGGACGCTTCGCCGCGCGCACCGCGCCGCGGCACGCCACCCGGGCACCCGACGACCGGCCGCCGTGGACCTGGTCCTGGTCGGGGAAGCGGGCGGTGAGCGCGGCGAGGACGGCGGCCCAGGCGTCGTCGAGCTGGGTGGCCGGCGGCGGGGCCTTGCGCCCGGCCACCCGGTAGGGCTGCAGGACCCGGGCGACGGCGATCGGCACCGGGGCGCTCGAGGCCGCCGCGAGCAGGTCCGGCGCCTCGATCCCGCCGCCCGCCCCGTGCCCGAGCACGAGCAGGCCACCGCAGTAGCTCGCGTGCTCGAGGTGCACGACCGCGGGGCCGTGCGGGGTCGGGACCTCGAACTCCTCGCGCGTAACGATCACGAGGGATTGACGGCTTCCAGGTCGAGGCCCTGCTGCTCGGGCTCCTCGTGGGCCTCCTCGACCAGCTCCGCGCCGTGGTTGCGCACGTTGTTGACCTTCGAGGACACCTGGCGCATCCCGATCGCGGCGAGGACCTCCTCGGAGGGGGCGAGGAGGTCGGTGACGTCGTCGCGGTCCGGGTCGAGCCAGGCCTGCCACCGGTCGCGCGGCAGCACCAGCGGCATGCGGTGGTGGATCTCGGTGAGCTGCCCGGCCGCGGCCGTCGTCACGACCGTCGTGGAGATCAGCGGCGCCTCACGATCCCCGCTGCCCTTCGCCGGCCGCCAGGTCTCCCACAGCCCGGCCAGGGCGAGCGACCCGCCGTCGTCGGAGGACATGAAGTACGGGGTCTTGCGCGTGCCGTCGCGCAGCCACTCGTACCAGCCGGCCGCCGGGATGAGGCAGCGCCGGGACGCGGCCGCGCGGCGGAACGCGGGCTTCTCGGTGAGCGACTCGGCCCGCGCGTTGATCATCCGGTTCCCGACCGCGACGTCCTTCGCCCAGGACGGCACCAGTCCCCACCGCATGGCGCGCAGCGAGCGCTCCACCCGCGACGGGTCGGGGGTCCCGTCGTCGTCGCGGGGGTGGCGATCGACGACGGCCGGGACCGTCAGGGTCGGCGCGACGTTGTACTCCGGGCCGATCGCCTCGCCGCCGGTCTCGTCGCGCGCGTCGAACTCCTCGGCCAGGTCGGCCGGGTCCTTGGCCAGGGCGTAACGACCGCACATGCCCCCGATCCTGACAGACTGAGGGCGTGCAGAGCCCCTGGAGCGCCCCGACGGCCGACGGTCCCGTGCAGGGCACGGTCGCCGTCCCCGGATCGAAGTCGATCACCAACCGGGCCCTGCTCCTCGCCGCCCTCGCCACCGACGGCGTCACCCGCACCGTCGCCGGGGCCGCCCGCTCGCGTGACACCACGCTCATGGTCGACGGGCTGGCGGCGATGGGCGTCGGCACCGAGGTGGCCCCCGGGCGCGACGGCACGCTCGACGTCACCGTCACCGGGCCCGGGCACCTGCGGGGCGGACGGGTCGACTGCGGGCTGGCCGGGACCGTGATGCGGTTCCTCCCGCCCGCGGCCGCGCTGGCCGACGGACCGGTCGAGTTCGACGGCGACCCGCACGCCCGTACCCGCCCGATGGGCGGCGTCCTCGAGGGGCTGCGCGGGCTCGGCGTCGCCCTGGAGCCCGCCGACGCGGACCGGCTGCCGTTCACCGTGCTCGGACGCGGGGGCGTCCGCGGCGGGGCGGTCACGGTCGACGCCTCGGCGTCCTCCCAGTTCGTCTCGGGCCTGCTGCTCTCCGGCGCCCGGTACGACGACGGGCTCGCGGTCACCTCCTCGACGCCGGTCCCGTCGCTCCCCCACGTCGACATGACGGTGACGATGCTGCGCCTCGCGGGCGTCACCGTGACCACTGAGGACTCCCGCTGGTCGGTGTCGGCCGGCCCCGTGGCGCCGGACCCGATGTTCGTCGTGGAACCCGACCTCTCGGGGGCCGCCGTGTACCTGGCCGCCGCGATGATCACCGGTGGTCGGGTGACGGTCGCGGGCTGGCCGGAGCGGCGACCCGCGGCGAACCCGGAGCGGCACACACAGTCGCGCCACGACCTGCCCGACCTGCAGCCGCTCGGGGCCGTGCGCCGCGCGCTGGAGGCGTTCGGGGCGACGGTGTCCGAGGGGCCGGACGGCCTGACCGTGCAGGGTCCCGACCGGCTCGCCGGCGTCGACGTCGACCTCGGCGAGATCGGCGAGCTGACCCCGACGGTCACCGCGCTCGCCGTCGTCGCCTCGCTCGGCGGGCGGGCCTCGCGGCTGCGCGGGGTCGCCCACATCCGGGGCCACGAGACCGACCGGCTCGCCGCGCTGGCCGCCGAGGCCGCCGCGATCGGCGCGCGGGTCACCGAGACCGAGGACGGTCTCGAGGTGCATCCGCCGTCGGGAAGGCTCCGCCCGACCCGCCCGTGGGGCGCCTACGCCGACCACCGCATGGCGACGGCGGGCGCGCTGCTCGGTCTCGTCGTGCCGGGGCTCGGGATCGACGACGTGGCCGCGACGGGCAAGACCCTGCCGGACTTCGCGGACGACTGGTCGGCCCTGGTGCGCGGGGCGGTGGCCGCTCGGTGAGCCCGCGCAGCGCCGCCGGGCGGTACGACGAGAGCGACGTCCGGATTCGTCCCGGCAAGGGCACCCGGCCGCGCTCCAAGCGCCGCCCGGACCACGCGGACGCGCGGACCGCGATGGTCGTCGGGGTCGATCGCGGGCGCTGGACCTGCGCGCCGGACGACGAGCCGACCGCGCGGGTGATCGCGATGCGGGCCCGCGAACTGGGGCGCACGCCGGTGGTCGTGGGCGACCACGTCGACCTCGTCGGCGACACCTCCGGCACCGAGGACACGCTCGCCCGCATCGTGCGTGTCGCCGAGCGGACGAGCGTCCTGCGCCGCACCGCGGACGACACCGACCCCTACGAGCGGGTGGTCGTCGCGAACGCCGACCAGCTCGTCATCGTCACCGCGCTCGCCGACCCGGTCCCCCGCACCGGCTTCGTCGACCGGTGCCTCGTCGCGGCCTACGCCGGCGGCCTCGACCCCGTGCTCTGCCTGACGAAGGCCGACCTCGCCGACCCCGGTCCCTTCGCCGCCGAGTACGCCGAGCTGGACCTGCCCGTCGTCGTGACCCGCTCCGACGAGGACCCCGCCGCGCTGCGCGAGCTGCTGCACGACGAGGTGTCGGCGCTGATCGGGCACTCCGGGGTCGGGAAGTCGACGCTGGTCAACGCCCTGGTCCCGGACGCGGCACGGGCGGTGGGCGTGGTCAGCGGGGTCGGGAAGGGCCGCCACACCTCGACCTCCGCGGTCGCCCTCGGCCTGCCCGACGGCGGGTGGGTCGTCGACACCCCGGGCGTGCGCTCCTTCGGGCTCGCGCACATCTCCCCCGACGACGTCGTCGCCGCCTTCGGTGACCTCGCCGCCGCCGTCGAGGACTGCCCGCGCGGGTGCTCGCACCTCGGCCCGCCCGCCGACCCGGAGTGCGCGCTGGACCCGCTCGTCGAGTCCGGCGCCCTGTCGGCCGGGCGCCTGGAGGCGCTGCGCCGGGTGCTCACCGCGCTGCGCACGCCCGCCTGGGAGGTCGGCTGATGATCAGCGGACCATCAGCGCGGTCGCGGGCGGCCTGCGGGCCCGGTGAGGGTCCGCTCGACCGCTAGGTCACCACGTACGCGTCGTAGACGACCTGCGACGCCCGACGCGCCGCCACGGCCACCGTCAGGACCCGCGTCATGCAGGCGTAGCGCGGCGCGGACGTCTCGAACGTCGCGTGCACCCGGAAGTAGTACGACGACGGGTCGGGTTCCTCGCCGCGCGCGAGCGCGGCCAGGACCTCCGGCGGACCGGCGCGGACCCCCGCGGTCCGGACGTACACGTCGGCGCCGTCGTCGGAGCGCAGCAGGTAGCGGGTGTCGATCGTGATGGCGCCGTCGGCCTGGATCGCCTGCCAGTCGGCGCCACCCGGCACGACGATGCCGGAGAAGCGCTCCCCGGTCACCCGGCCGCCGACGATCGGCACGATCCGCCGGTGGCCGGCGTCGGTCACGCCGAGGTCGACCGGGGCGTCGAGCTCGACCTCGACGTGGGCGAGGAACTCGAGCCCGGGCGTCGGCAGCGTCATGCGCGGGACCGCTCGCCGCCCGCGGTGTCCGGGGTCGAGCTCCGCTGCGCTGCGTCTCCGGGAGGCTCGGAGATGACCGACTCGTCGTCGGGACCCGGGTCCTCGAGCAGCGTGATCTCGCTGTCCTCGTCGATCACCTCGATCGGGTAGGTCGGGCCGGCCTCACGGCGACGGACCATCTCGTCGAGGTGGTCGTTCTGGAAGCAGACCGTGGCCCGCGGGTCGTCGACGACCCAGCGCGGGAAGAAGATCGTGCCGTGGGTGACCCGGTGCTCGAGGTCGGCCACGATCGACACGCTCGTGCCGGTGGGCTCCGTCCAGTGCACCGTGTGGACGTTCTCCCGCAGCCGGGAGACGTAGGCGTGCTGGTCGCGCACCCACCGGCCGCCGACCAGCCCGGAGTGGATGCGGTAGTCGACCGTCGTGTCGTTCTTGACGTACAGCTCGTACTCCCAGCCGTTGGCGTAGGTGTAGATCAGTCGCTTCCCGACGATGGTGTCGCTCACGGAGATCGTGTACCCGCTGCGGGCGGGCCGAGAGTGCTAGGTTGGAAACCAACCGGATGGTTACTCTCGCGTGGAGGCACGATGGGCATCACCACGACGTTCGACGCTCGGAGCACCGCCCTGGAGGTGGTCGAGGGCGTCGACCTGACCGGCCGCACCGCGGTGGTGACGGGCGCCGCGTCGGGGATCGGGGTGGAAACGGCCCGCGCCCTCGCCGCGGCGGGGGCGACGGTGACGTGGCCGCGCGCTCGGTCGAGGCGGCGGAGCGGACCGTCGACGACATCCGGTCGACCACCGGGAATGCGCAGGTGCACGCCGCGCCGCTGGACCTCACCGACCTCGACTCGGTCCGCGCCTTCGTCGACGCCTGGACCGGGCCGCTGCACGTCCTCGTGAACAACGCCGGCGTGATGGACACCCCCGAGACGCACACCGCGTACGGCTGGGAGCTGCAGTTCGCGACGAACCACCTCGGGCACATGGCGCTCACCCTCGGCCTGCACGCCGCCCTCGCGGCGGCCGGTGACGCGCGGGTCGTCGTGGTGTCCTCCAGCGGGCACGGCAGGTCGCCCGTCGTGTTCGACGACCTGTTCTTCGAGCGGCGCCCCTACGACCCCGGCCTCGCCTACGGCCAGTCCAAGGCCGCGAACGTGCTGTTCGCGGTCGAGCTGACCCGTCGTTGGGCCGACGACGGGATCACCGCGAACGCGCTCATGCCCGGCGGCATCTGGACCGGGCTGCAGAAGCACTGGGACCCGGCGGTGATCGAGGAGCTGTCGGTGGCGGCCGCCGACATCATGAAGACCCCGGAGCAGGGCGCGGCCACGTCGGTGCTGCTCGCGACGTCGCCGCAGCTCGCGGGTGTGGGCGGGCGCTACTTCGAGGACTGCCACGAGGCGGAGGTCGTCGAGGAGATCCGGGGCGGCATCCACGGCGTGAAGGCGTACGCGCTGGACCCCGGGGCCGCCCGGCGCCTCTGGGACGTCTCGCTGGCGCTGCTGGAGAAGGCCGGATGGGACATCGGGCGCTGAGCGGGTACGCAGCCGTGTGCAGCTGCCCGTCCCGGACACCGGACCCGACGCCGCCGTCGACTTCGTCACCGAGCACCTCGGCGACCTGACCTGCGACACCCCGGCCGCGTCCGGCGCGTTCCGCGGCGGGCAGACCGCGGCCGACATCGCCCTCGGGTCGCTCGACGTCACGAACTACGCGCGCCGCCGCAACGACGTCTGGCCGCCCGAGCGTCGCGGGGCATCGCGGATGTCGCCGTGGATCCGGCACGGGCTGCTCTCGCTGCCAGCGCTGTGGGAGCACGTCGCCGACGCCCCGCAGCGCGACCGCACCAAGTACCGCGACGAGCTGGCCTGGCAGGAGTACGCCCGCCACGTGTACGCCCGCGTCGGTCCGGCCCTCGGCGACGACCTGCGCGCCCGGCCGCCGCGACCGCCCGAGACCTGGGACGACCCGTGGCCGCGCGACATGAACTGCATGGACGCGAACCTCACCGAGCTGCACGACGACGGGTGGCTGGTCAACCAGACGCGCATGTGGCTCTCCAGCCAGTGGACGGTGCGGGCCGGGGCGCAGTGGCGCGACGGGGAGGACGCGTTCTTCACCCACCTCCTCGACGGCTCCCGCGCGGCGAACCGGATGGGCTGGCAGTGGACGGTCGGCACCGGGACGGGCAAGGCCTACGGCTTCTCGCGCAACCAGGTGGAGAAGCGCGCGCCGAAGCTCTGCGCGGAGTGCGCCCTCAACGCCGACTGCCCGGTGCAGGACTGGCCGCCCGACCAGCGCACCGAGCGGATCGAACCGCCGTCGGCGTTGCGGTCCGACCCCGACCCGGAGGCGACCGGCGGCCCGTCGTCGGCGCCCTCGGAGGTCCCCGACGTCGAGGCGGTCTGGCTGACCGCGGAGTCGCTCGGCGACGACGACCCGGCGCTCGTGGCGCACCCCGACGCCCCCGCCGTCTTCGTCTTCGACGAGCCGCTGCTCGCCCGCCTGCGGCTCTCGGGCAAGCGGCTGGTCTTCCTGACGGAGACGCTGGCCGACCTCGCCACCCGGCGTCCGGTCGAGCTCTACCGCGGGCGCGTCCCCGACGAGCTGTCCGGACGGCGGGTCGCGGTCACCTTCGCGCCCGTGCCGGGGTTCCGCTCCCGGTCGACGGCGATCGACCCCGCCGTCGTGCACCCGTGGCCGTGGCTCTTCCGGCCCCGCGGTGGGCGGCTGCAGAGCTACACCGCCTGGCGCAAGGGGATGCCGCAGCGGCCGGACGGCGTGGCCGGCTGACCGTCGACACGCCGGGCTCCCCGCCTTCACCCGCCGTCGGGAACGTCCAGCTCCAGCACGAACGGCAGCTCCTGGACGCCGTACCAGGCCAGGTCGTGGTCCTCGGCGTCGCCGAGGGCGAGCTCGGCGTCCTCGTCGCCGAGGTCGGCGGCGTCGATGACCGCGGCGGCGCGGCGGACGGCGTCGGCCGCGTCGGCGAGGTCGAGGTGGATCGAGGCGAGCTTCGTGGACGGGATCGGCCCGGCGACCCGGACCACCGCCGCGTCGAGGTCCGGGCGCGCGGTCACGTCGTCGACGTCGGCGGCGACCACCGCCCGGCGGGCGGGCGTCTCCGGGTCGTCGGCGAGCTCGGTGGCCAGCAGCCGCAGCGAGGCACGGGCGGCCTCGGTCATCGCGACGTACTCCAGCTCCTCCTCGTCGCCGGCGAGGTAGGACTCGCGCAGCGCCGGGGTCAGCGCGAACGCGGTCCCCGAGAGCGGCTGGACGTGCCCGTCGGCCAGGAGCCGGCGCAGCCCGGCCACCGTGGTCGGGACGTAGACCCTCACCCGTCGCTCCGCTCGCCCTGGCAAACCCTCACGTGTCCCGGTCCTTCCGGGACCACCACTGCGCGGTCGTGCGCAGGGCGGTCGGCACCACGTCCGCCTGGCGGCGGGCGTCCATGACGTTCCAACCCATCACCGCGCGCTCCTCGGGTCCCGGCGCGTGCGAGGTGACCCGCAGGCCGGCCTCGCGGAGCCGGGCGATCTCCCGGGCACTGCGGCCCCCGACCATCCCACGGAACAACCCGTCCGCCGCACCCCCCACCCCCGAGAGGCGGACGCGGCCGCGCCGGGCGAGCGGCACGAGCACCAGCGCCTCGTCGAGGTCGGGCATGTCGGGGCCGAGCAGCAGGTCGGCCGAGGTCGCCGAGCACACCCCGCCGTCGACGTAGCGGCGACCGCCGATGCGCACCGGCTCGAACCAGCCGGGCACGGCGCAGGACGCGCTGGCGGCCTCCGCGCACGACGCCGGCGGCGCGCCCTGGCGGCCGAACGGTACGCGGGCGCCGCTGTCGTAGTCGGTGGCGACGATGCGCAGTTCCGGCGCGGTGGGCGGCGCGGGCCACGTCTCGGGCGCGAAGGACGAGACGAGGCGGATCACGCCGCTCGTGTCGGCCCGCCCGACCGGCAGCAGCGCCGAGGCGACCGCCATCGGCGGGAAGCGGCGGGGGTGCCGCGCGACCTCGCGGAGCAGCCGCACCGAGCCCGGCCCCACCCGCGGCATCGGCGGCAACCCGCCCCGCGCCCCGCGTCGACGGGGCTTCCCACCCGACGTCGGGGTCTCCCGCGGCTCGAGCAGGTGCTTGACCAGATCGTCGGCGCCCACCCCGCTGGCCAGCGCGGACGCGACGATCGACCCGGCGGACGTCCCGATGATCACGTCGGCGTCGCGGGCGTCGTGACCGGTGTGCTGCTGCCAGGTCGACAGCGCCGCCACCGTCCACGCGTAGCCCAGCGACCCGCCGGTGCCGAGGACGATGCCGCGGCGCGACGGGGTGCGGGCGGGCCGGGCGGGCGGGGTCATCGCGGCACCGTGGCGACGAGCTCGGCCAGCGCCTCCGTCACGAGGTCACCGAACTCGTCGACGTCGGCCATCGAGTCCCGGTCGGCGTTGAAGCCGTAGAACACACCGCCGTCGTAGGAGGTCAGCCCCACCGCCAGGGACTGGCCCTTCGCCAGCGGCACCACGGGGTACATCTCGAGCATCCGCGCGCCGCCGGCGTAGAGCGGGTGCTGCGGCCCGGGCACGTTCGAGACGACGACGTTGAACAGCCGCCGCGACAGGCCGCTCGCCGCGCGGGCGCCCAACGCGTGCAGCGTGGGCGGCGCGAAGCCGCCGACGCGCACCAGCGCGTTCGCCCCGACCGACTGCCCGGACTGCTTGTGCTCGCGCATCGCGTGCGCCACGTGGTGCATCCGCAGCACCGGGTTGGGCTCGCCGACGGGCAGGTCCACCAGGTACGACGCGATCCGGTTGCCGAGCAGGCCGCCACCACTGATCGCCCCGGTCGCCGCCGCCTCGCCGCGCACCGAGAGCGGCACCATCGCCCGCATCGTCGTCGACGGGGTCACCGAGGCGCCGCGGGAGAGCAGCCAGTTGCGCATCGCGCCGGAGATGACGGTGAGGACGACGTCGTTGATCGTGCCGCCGTGGGCGCGCCGGACGGCGCGGTAGTCCTCGAGCTCGGTCCGGGCGTGGGCGAACCGCCGCTGGGTGGAGATCGGCACGTTGAGCGGGCTGGTCGGGGCCGGGCGCACGGCGGTGCGGACCGCGGAGAGCAGCCCGCCCGCGACGCCCGCGACCTTCGTGACGGTGTCGGCGGCGTCGCGCACCGCCGCGTGCGCGGCCTCGACGGCGTTGCCGGGCCGGGCGACGGCCTCGCCGACCGCGTCGAGCACGAGCTTCCAGGGCGGCGGCTCGGGCCGGGCCACCCAGTCGTCCTCCGGCTCGTCGCGGCCGTCGGGCGAGTCGTCGAGCACGACCTGGCTGATGTCGATCGAGGCGATCCCGTCGACCATCGCCTGGTGGGTCTTCGACACGATCGCCACTCGACCGCCGGACAGGCCGTCGACCAGGTACATCTCCCACAGCGGCCGGGTGTGGTCGAGCGGGCGCGACATGAGCCGCGCGACCAGCTCGTTCAGGGCCCGGTCGGTGCCCGGGCCGGGCAGCGCGGAGCGCCGTACGTGGTAGGTCACGTCGAAGTCGGCGTCGTCGACCCAGACCGGGCGGGCGACGCCGTACGGGATCTGCTTGATCTTCTGGCGGTACCGCGGCACCAGGCCGATCCGCCCGGAGATGAGCTCGACGAGCCGCTCGTAGTCGAAGCCGGACCGTGGCTTGCGGAAGACGGCGACGCTGCCGACGTGCATCGGCGTCGTCGGTTGGTCCATGTAGAGGAACGAGGCGTCCAGGGCCGTGAGGCGGTCCGGCATGACCTCGATCCTCGCACGACGGCGGGTGAGACCCGTCTGACACAGTGGTCGCCGATGTCACCCGCACCGCCCGCCGACGAGGTCTCCCCCAAGGACCGCTTCGTGACGGTCTACGGCCGCAAGCCGGTGCTCGAGGCCCTGACCGACCCGGCCCTGGAGGTCGACAAGGTCGTGCTCGCCGAGGGCGCCGACCAGCGGGCCGTGCGCCCGATCCTCGAGGCCGCCCGCGCACGCGGGGTGCGGGTGACGCGGGCCTCGGCGCAGCGGGTCAAGGTGCTCGCCGGCAACGGCCGGCAGGACCAGGGCGTCATCGCCGACGTCGTCGCCCCCGGGATGCGGACCGTCGAACGGTTCCTCGCCGCGCTCGGCCCGGAGGCGCCCGCGCGGGTGCTCGTCCTCGACGGGCTCACCAACCCGGCGAACGTGGGCATGATCCTGCGCTCCGCCACCGCCGCCGGGCTGGAGGGCGTGCTGCTCCCCCGCCGGGGCCTGCCGTCGATCGACCCGCTGGTGGTCAAGGCGTCGGCCGGGGTCGCCTTCCACGCCCCGGTGCTGCGGGCCGGGACCGCCGCGGTCGGGTTGGCGGCCCTCGCCGAGGCGGGGTTCGTCCTGCTCGGCCTGGACGGCGGCGGGGCGGTGTCCCTGTTCGACGCCGAACTCGCCCCCCGCACCGCCGTCGTGGTCGGCGGGGAGACCGACGGCCTCACCGACGAGGTGCGCGGCGAACTGCACGGCACCGTGGCGATCCCGATGGCGGGCGGCGTGGAGTCGCTCAACGCGGCGTGCGCGGCGACGCTCGCGTGCTTCGAGCTGACCCGGCGCCGTACCCCCTGACGAGATCATCCAAACCGCCCACGCCTGCTGATCCTTCCTTCTAGGGTCGGAACCGCCGCGGGGCCGGAGCCGCCGCGGGGGCGCAGCGGGAGGACACGGCATGAGCGTCGCGGCACACGACCCGGCACCGACGTCGGCAGGCCCCGGGCCCGCCCTAGGGACCGTCGAGGTCACGACACCCGGCGTCCGGCCGCGGGCCGGGCGGGTCTGCGTCGCGCCACGCCTCGCACGCCGGATGGACCGTCGCCCGGCGCCGCGACTCCGACGGCTGCCCGCCCCGGTGCCCGTGCCCGAGGCCCCGCCGGAGACCCCGGCCCCGGACCTCACCACCCCGGCCTGGGACGCCGCCCTGGCGGCCTCCCGGTCGCAGGTCGGGCCCGTCGCGCTGCGGGTGCTGTCGGCCGTCGCGGAGGTGCTCGACGGCCGCCGGCCGGTCGGCCACCTCGAGGGGGTGTGCCCGGCCGAGGTGCTCGACCGGCTGACGGCGCTGGTGCCGTCCACCCGGCGCCCCCGGGCGAGCCGGGTGCAGGGGCTGCGGCTGTGCGCCCTGGTCACGGCCGGTCCGGAGCCGGTCCCCGCCGTCGAGGTCGCGGCGGCGGTGTGCCGTCCGGCCCGGCCCGACCGGACACCCGGCGCGCGTCGACCGGCCGACGACCGGGCTCGCGCGGTGGCCGCCCGCTTCGAGCTGCACGACGGCGCCTGGCGGCTGGTCGAGCTCGTCGTCGGCTGATCCGGGGCACCGGTCCGTCCTGGAACGCCTCGACGGCCACAGAGGTGCGACGAGGGAGCCCCCACGCACCTCCGGGTGCGTGGGGACTCCCTCGGGCGCCGTGGGGTCGATCAGCTCCGCGCCGGTGCCCCGTGGCACTGCTTGTACTTGCGGCCCGACCCGCAGGGGCACGGCGCGTTGCGCGACGGCGTCTCCGCACGGCGGGCCTGCTGCGGGTTGCCGCCCGCGTGCCGGCCGGTGGGGCGCCCGCCGCCGGCTGCCGCGCGGCCGTCCTCGTCGGGACCCGAGTAGTTGAGCTGCTGCGGGCGGTGCCCGCCGAGCCCCGCACCTCGGAAGGCGTCGGGCACCGGGCCGCCGTTCAGCTGCGACATGGCCGGTCCCGCGGCGGTCGGCTGCGTCGCCGGGTCGACCGACGGCGGGGCCTGGCGGCCCTGGCGCCCGGTGGGCACCCGGCCCGCACGCCCGGTGGGCACCGGGGCGACGGGCGGCTGCGGGCCGCTCGGCTGGGACGGCCGGTCGACCGGGGCCTGGGGACGTCCCGCCGCCGGGATGGCGGTGGTCGGCGTCGAGCGCGGGTCCGGGGGGACCATGCGCGGCGGGCCGGCGGGACGGCCCGGCGCCGGACCGACCGGCCGCGTGGGGGCTGAGACCGGCGCGGCACCCGCCGTCGAGAGCCGGCGTCCGTCCTGCGGCGGCTCGGGGGTGATCGCGGGTTGCATGGCGGTGTCGGTGTTCGGGTTCGCCCCCGGCACCGCGTCGATCGGCGGCATCTCCTCGACCTGGATCGTCAGGTTGAACAGGAAGCCGACCGACTCCTCCTTGATGCCCTCCATCATCGAGGAGAACATCTCGAAGCCCTCGCGCTTGTACTCGATCTTCGGGTCGCGCTGCGCCATCGCGCGCAGCCCGATGCCCTGCTTGAGGTAGTCCATCTCGTACAGGTGCTCGCGCCACTTGCGGTCGAGCACGGAGAGGATCACCTGCCGCTCGAGCTCGCGCATCCCGCCCTCGGGCACGATCGCGTCGATCTCGGCCTCGCGGCGGCGGTACGCCTCGAGCGCGTCCTCGGTGAGGATCTCCAGGAGGAGGTCCCGGTCGATGTCGTCGTGCTCCTCGGCCACGTCCTCCCAGTTCACGGAGACGGGGTAGAGCTGACGGAGGCCCTCCCAGAGCTTCTCGAGGTCCCAGTCCTCGCTGTAGCCCTCGGAGGTCGCGCCGTCGACGTAGGCGGTGACGACGTCGACGATCATGTTCTGGATCTGCTCGGACAGGTTCTCGCCGTCGAGCACGCGGTGGCGCTCGTCGTAGATCACCGTCCGCTGCTGGTTCATGACCTCGTCGTACTCGAGGATGTCCTTGCGGATCTCGAAGTTCTGCTGCTCGACCTGGGTCTGCGCGCTCCGGATCGCCCGCGAGACCATCTTGGCCTCGATCGGCATGTCCTCCGGCAGGTTGAACCGCGTCATGATCGTCTCGACCATGGCGCCGTTGAACCGGCGCATCAGCTCGTCGCCGAGCGAGAGGTAGAAGCGGGACTCGCCGGGGTCGCCCTGGCGGCCGGCGCGCCCGCGGAGCTGGTTGTCGATGCGGCGGGACTCGTGGCGCTCGGTGCCGAGGACGTAGAGACCACCGGCCTTCTTGACCTCCTCGCCCTCGCGGCGCACCTCGTCCTTGACGCGGGCCAGGGTGTCGTCCCAGGCCGCCTCGTACTCCTCGCGCGTCTCGACCGGGTCGAGCCCCTTGGCGCGCAGCTCGAGGTCGGCGATGAAGTCGGGGTTGCCGCCGAGCACGATGTCGGTCCCTCGACCGGCCATGTTCGTCGCGACCGTGACGGCGCGACGCCGCCCGGCCTGGGCGATGATCCCGGCCTCCTGCTCGTGGAACTTGGCGTTCAGCACCGAGTGCTCGACGCCGCGCTGCGCGAGCAGCCTCGCGAGGTACTCGGAGCGCTCGACGCTCGTGGTGCCGATCAGCACCGGCTGGCCGCGCTCGTAGTGCTCGGCGATGTCGTCGGCCACGGCCTCGAACTTCGCCGCCTCGGTCTTGTAGACCAGGTCGGGCTGGTCGACGCGCTGCGGGGGCCGGTTCGTCGGGATCGGCACGACGCCGAGCTTGTAGGTCTTGGAGAGCTCGGCGGCCTCGGTCTGGGCCGTACCGGTCATCCCGGAGAGCTTCTCGTAGAGGCGGAAGTAGTTCTGCAGCGTGATCGTCGCGAGGGTCTGGTTCTCCTGCTTGATCTCGACGCCTTCCTTCGCCTCGATCGCCTGGTGCAGGCCCTCGTTGTAGCGGCGGCCGGCGAGCACGCGGCCGGTGAACTCGTCGACGATCAGGACCTCGCCGTCGCGGACGATGTAGTCCTTGTCCTTGAGGAAGAGCTCCTTGACCTTGATCGCGTTGTTCAGGTAGCCGACCAGCGGGGTGTTCGCGGCCTCGTAGAGGTTCTCGATGCCGAGCTGGTCCTCGATGAACGAGACGCCGTCCTCGGTGACCCCGACGGTCTTCTTCCGCTCGTCGACCTCGTAGTGCACGTCCTTGGTCATCTTCGGCGCCAGGCGGGCGAACTCGGAGTACCAGCGGGCGCTCTGCTCCGCCGGGCCGGAGATGATCAGCGGGGTGCGGGCCTCGTCGATGAGGATCGAGTCGACCTCGTCGACGATCGCGAAGACGTGGCCGCGCTGCACGCACTCGGTCTTCGACCACGCCATGTTGTCGCGCAGGTAGTCGAACCCGAACTCGTTGTTGGTGCCGTAGGTGATGTCGGCCTTGTAGGCCTCGCGGCGCTCCTCGGGCGGCATCTCCGAGTAGATCGCGCCGACGGACAGGCCGAGGAAGCGGTGGACGCGGCCCATCCACTCGGAGTCGCGGCGGGCGAGGTAGTCGTTCGTCGTGACGACGTGGACGCCGTCGCCGGTGATCCCGTTCAGGTAGGCGGGCAGCGTGGACACCAGCGTCTTGCCCTCACCGGTGCGCATCTCGGCGACGTTGCCCAGGTGCAGCGCGGCGCCGCCCATGAGCTGCACGCGGTAGTGGTACTGGCCGAGGGTGCGGCGGGCGCCCTCGCGGACGACCGCGAACGCCTCGCCCAGCATGTCGTCGAGCGACTCGCCGCCCGCGTAGCGCTCGCGGAACTCCTCGGTCTTCCCGCGCAGCTCGGCGTCGGAGAGCGCCGCGATCTCGTCGGCGAAGGTGTCGACGTAGTCCGCGATGGCTCCGAGGCGCTTGACCGTCCTCGCCTCGCCGGCCCGCAGCAGTCGGTTCAGCACCACGATGGGTGACCTCGCTCGTCCTCGTCGTCGTCGGCCCGCGTCCGGCGCACTCGCGCAGAGTGCGTGGGCGCACACCCCATGGTAAGCGCGCGCCGCGGGGCGGTCCGGGGCCCGGTCGTCGCACGACCGGACCCCGGGACCCCTGCCGACCGTCCGACGGCGGTCGGCCCGGACTCAGACGAGGTGGATCACGCCGTAGTCGTAGCCGTGGCGTCGGTACACCACGCTCGGCCGTCCGGTGGCCTTGTCGGAGAACAGGAAGAAGTCGTGCCCCACCAGTTCCATCTGGGAGAGGGCGTCGTCCACGGTCATCGGGACGGCCTCGTGTTCCTTCACGCGGGCGATCCGGCCGGGGCCGTCACCGTCGACGGCACGGCCGAACCGGTCGTCGAGGGCCTCGCGCGCGGCGGGGACGCCGCCGGCGGGTTCGGTCTCGTCCGTGGCCTCCCGCAGGGGGTCGGGGAGGGACTCGTCGAGCTCGGCGCCGGTGGTCGGCAGCTCCTCGCCCGGGCCGCCGGCCCCGACGGCCACCTTGCGACGCGCGTTGCGGTGCACGCGACGGTCGTGGGAGCGGCGCATGCGCTCCTCGAGGCGGCCGATGGCGAGGTCGAGCGCGGAGTAGAAGTCGCCGGCGCTGGCGACGGCGCGGACGACGGGGCCGCGTCCGCGGCCCGTGATCTCGACGCTCTGGCAGGTCTTGGTCTGACGCGGGTTGTTCTCGTGCGAGAGCTCGACGGACATCCGGATGACCTTGTGGTCATAGCGTCCGAGTCGGGCCAGCTTCTCGGTCGTGTGGTCACGGAAATGCTCCGGGACCTCGACGTTGCGGCCACAGATGACGATCTCCACATCAACTCCCGGGGTGGTGACGAAAGCGCCGCCATCCGGCCGAGCAGGCCCGTGGCGTCGCCGTGTGACTCCTCGTGCCTCCTCTCGGTCGCCGGACCGGTGAGAGGGGACACGCTAGCGACTCGGGCGGGTGGCCGGAAGGTGTCGCGCGGGCGTCTCCCGGGTCGGGGGACGGGGCGCCGGGTCCCGCTCCCGGGGGCTGGACACGACGCCCGGAGCACCCGTCCGGGTGACCCTCGGGCGGGGCAGTCGGCCACCCGGGACCACCGGCCGTCGGGCCCCGACCGCCGTGATCACCAGGACCAGCCCCACCGGGAGCCCCGCGGCCGCCAGGGCGCGGGAGCACGCGAGGGCGGTCGCGCCGGTGGTGAGGACGTCGTCGAGCAGCACCACCGTCCGAGGACCGGCGGGCAGGTCCGCGCGCCGCCGGACGCGCAGGTGCGCCGCCAGGTTCGCTGCGCGGGCCCGGGCGTCGAGCCCCACCGAGTCGCGGGCCCGCCACGACAGCGCGAGCACCGGGGCGACCACGTGGTCGGTGCCGGCCGCGACCGTCCGGGCCAGCCGCAGCATGTGGTCACCGCCCCGGGCCCGCGCCGCCCCCGGCCGCGAGGGCGCGGGGACGAGGACGCACGGGCCGCGTGGCAGGGCCTGCCCGAGCGCGACGGCCAGCGCCTCGGCCAGCGGTGTGGCGAGGTCGCGCCGACCGCGTTCCTTGTAGGCGATCACGGCCCGGCGCGGTGCCCCGGTGTAGGGCGCGAGCGCCATCGCGGACGGCAGCCCCGGCAGCTCGGGGGCGGGCACCGGGCGGGCGAGCTCCGCGCGGCAGCCCGCGCACAGGCCCTCCCCGGGGGCCACCGTCACCTCGCACCCGCCGCAGGGCGTCGGCAGCAGCAGGTCGAGCAGGGCGCGCCAGAGAGCGGTGATCACGTCCCCGAGGGTGGGTTCCGCACCGCCCGACCGCCAGCGGCCGTCGCGAGCCTGGGGACGGCCCGGCGTCGGGACGGGGCCTGGGGACGGAGCGCTGCGCCGTCCGCCACCGCCGCACGGCCGTGCCGCACAGCCGGTTAGCCCGGATAGGCGGGCACCGAGGAGTTCGACCCGCCGGGCACGGAGCTCCACACGTCGCCCCCGCTCGCCGGGAGCGACCACAGCCCGCCCTGGTCCACCACGAGGGTCGGGCGCTCGGGGGCCGCGGCGACCGCGGTGACGGGCGGGGTGAGGTTCGTGGTGGTGGGACCGTCCAGCTCGAGCCCGTCCACCGAGGCGACCTGCACCGGCCGGCCGAGTGCCGTCCCGACCGCGACGAGCCGGTCGGTCTGCGACCAGGTGACGTCGAGGACCCCGGCGAGCGCCTCGCCGACGGGTCCCGGGCGCAGCACCCGGACCGGTCCGAGGCGGGCGCCGCCGGCGGTGTCGCGGATGACGGTCGCGACGAGCACCCGCCCGCCCGAGACCAGGGCGACCTTCGTCCCGTCCGGCGAGAGCCGCAGCGTCGTGGGTGCGCCGTAGCCGGCGAGCGCGGAGGTGTCGAGCGCGACCGGCGTCAGGGTGTCGCCACCGGGGGCGCGGGCGGCCCGCACCGGGTTGCCGTCGACCACCGTCCAGACCTCGCTGCCGTCCGGGGTCCAGGACGGTCGGCCGACGCTGCGTCCGACGATCGGGCTCGGGGTGGCCACCGCGCCGGACCGACCGGCCCACAGCCGCATCCCGTCCCGGTCGTTGCCCACCACCGCGACGTCGCGCCCGTCGGGCGAGAGGCTCGCGCTGCGCGCGTCGTCCACGCCGGTGACGAGGTCGGGGCCGCCCGCACTCGTCGTCGAGGGGTCGGGCACCGTCAGCACCCGTCCCCCGGTCACGACGACGGCGGGCGGGGACGCCGCGGTGGTCGCCGGACCGTCGCTGGGCAGGTCGCGGCGCTCGCGGAGCGCGGGCGGCAGGGTGGCGAGCACGTCACCGATGCCGAGCTCGGTCCGTCCCTCGACGAGGGGCGACCCGTCCACGCTCGGCGCCACACGGTCGATGCCGACCCCGGCCAGCGTCAGCACGATCTGCATGGCGATCTCGGCGCGGCGGTTCCCGTCGAGCGCGTCGACGGGGCCGATCCGGGTGAGGTCGACGGTGGTCACGCCGTCCGGGCTCGTGCCCACCGCCGAGCGCAGCATGGCGCCGGCCGGCAGCCCCGACAGGGCCGCGCCGCGCAGGTCCTCCGAAGGACCGGAGAGCAGCTCGTCGAGCACGCGCGAGGCGACCGACCGGGCCGGGCTCGTCGACAGGTAGCGGGTCTCTCCCACCGGTGCCCCGCCGACCGCGGCGAGGAACCAGATGCGCACCGGCCGGGTGTTCGCGCGCAGGTCGGTGCGGCGCACGATCGTCCCGGCCGGCAGGTCGGCGATGCGCCACACGCCGTTGTCCTGCGTGAGGCGCACGGTGACGTCGACGGTGCCCGGGTCGGCCACGAAGGCCCCGTCGGGGCGCAGCGTGCCGAGCTTGTCCGCCCGCACCCGCACCGAGGCCTCCGGGGACTGCCCGCTGCCCAGGACGAAGGTCGTGTCCACGCGGTCCGAGACGACGGTCGGCGAGGCCCCGTCGTCCCAGGTGCCGGCCGTGGCGGGGGTGAGGAAGGCGCGTGCCGCGCTGTGGCGCTCCGCGGTCGCCCCGGAGGCGAGGATCCAGCCGCGCACGACCTCCAGCGGCCCCGCGCCCCGCGCCGGGCCGGGGGGCGCGCTCGGTTCGGCCGGGTCGCCGACGCGCCGCAGGACGGTCACGTCGGAGGAGCCGGGCACCGTCGCGCAGCCGACCAGCAGCAGGGCGACGAGGCCGAGGACGGCGGCCAGCACGACCCGGGGGGAGCGCCTCACCGCCCGTCTCCGGGAGTTCCCGCCGACGGGTCCCCGAGCTCCTCGGGGACGACCACCGCGAACTCGCCGGTCTCGGGCGGAGGCAGTGCCGTCCCCGTCGTGCCCGCGGCCTCGTGGATGCCGGGCTCGGCCTCGGCGGGCGCGGCGGACACCGGGATGAGCGGCAGCGGGCTGGTCCGCAGCAGCTCCCCGGCGGTGCGCGGCAGCGTCAGCCGGAACACCGCGCCGTGGTCGGTCTCGCCCCAGGCCTGCAGCCACCCGCCCTGCAGCCGCGCGTCCTCCAGGCTGATGGCGAGGCCGAGCCCGGTGCCGCCGCTGCGGCGCTGGCGGGAGGGGTCGGCGCGCCAGAACCGGTTGAACACCAGGCCCGCCTCGCCGGGCTTCAGGCCGACCCCGTGGTCGCGCACGACGACCGCCACCGCGTGCTCGTCGGCCGCGACCCGCACCTCGACCGGCCGGCTCTCGCCGTGGTCGATCGCATTGGCCAGCAGGTTGCGCAGGATGCGCTCGACGCGGCGGGGGTCGACCTCGGCGGCCGCGGGCTCGGTGAGGTCGAGCAGCAGCGGCGTCGCGGTGTCGTCGACCAGGTGGCGCACGGTCTCCGCGGCGCGGCGCACCACGTCGCGGACATCGACCCGCTCGACGGCGAGCTCGGCGACCCCGGCGTCGAGCCGGCTGATCTCGAGCAGGTCGCCGAGCAGCGACTCGAAGCGGTCCAGCTCGTCCACGAGCAACTGCGAACTCCGATGAGCGACCCGGTCGGTGTCCTTCCTGTCCTCGGCCTGCGCGTGCAGCACCTCCGCCGCCATCCGCACCGTCGTGAGCGGGGTGCGGAGCTCGTGGCTGACGTCGGAGGTGAACCGCCGCTGCAGCGCGCCGAACTCCTCGAGCTGGTGGATCTGCTGCTGGATGCTCGCGGCCATCTCGTTGTAGGACTCGGCGAGCCGCGCCACCTCGTCGTCGCCGTAGACCGGCATCCGCTCGTCGAGGTGCCCGTCGGCGAACCGCTCGGCCACGTCGGCGGCCTGGCGCACCGGGCGTACGACCTGCCGGGTCACGATGCTCGAGATCCCCGCGAGCAGGCCGAGCAGCGCCAGCCCGGCGAGGGCGAGCGTGGACTGGATCAGCGCGAGCGTCCGCTGCTCGGCCGAGAGCGGGAAGATCAGGTAGAGCTGCAGGTTGCGGCCCGCCGTCCGCACCGGCTGCCCGACGACGTAGGCCGGCACGTCCGGGCGCCCGCCCTGGCTGACCGTGACGTACTTGGTGGCCAGGAACCCCTTGAGCACCGGCGCCCGCAGCTGCGCGGGCACCGCGCCCGCCGGTCCCGACGACGGGTCGGTGATCGACCCGCTCGCGCCGGCCGTCCCGGGCGTCCCGATCGCCTCGGTCCCCGCGACCAGCACCGCCTCGAAGGCACCGGCGTCACGGTCGGAGCCGGATCCCGACGACGTGAGCCCGTTCAGGGCCTCGTCGAGGGTGGCCTGCGTGCCATCACGGTCGGGGTCGACGCGGGCGAGGTCCCGCTCCAGGTTGCCGCGGCTGATGTCGGCCTGCACCAGGGCGGCCTGCTGCTTGCCCTCCAGCAGCCGATCCGCGATCTGGGTCTGCAGGACGAGGCCCAGGACCAGCACCACGACGGTGGACATCGCCACCGTCGACAGCACGACCCGTAGCTGCATCGAGCGCCGCCACAGCACGCGGACGGCGCCGACCCGCTCGGCGAGAGCGAGCTCGGCGCGGCGACGGAGCCCGGCGAGACGGTCAGCCACGGGTCGTGCCGATCAGGGCGGGCCGGCCTTGTACCCGACGCCGCGGACGGTGAGGACCACCTCCGGGTGCTCCGGGTCCTTCTCCACCTTGGAGCGCAGCCGCTGCACGTGGACGTTGACCAGCCGCGTGTCCGCGGCGTGCCGGTAGCCCCACACCTGCTCGAGCAGCACCTCGCGGGTGAACACCTGGCGCGGCTTGCGGGCCAGCGCCACCAGCAGGTCGAACTCCAGCGGCGTCAGCGGGATCGGGGCGCCGTTGCGGCGCACCTGGTGCGCCGGGACGTCGATCGTCACGTCGCCGATCTGCATCTGCTCGCTCGGCTCCGACGGGAACTGCCGCAGCCGCGCCCGGATGCGGGCGACGAGCTCCTTCGGCTTGAACGGCTTGACGATGTAGTCGTCCGCGCCGGACTCCAGGCCCAGCACGATGTCCACCGTGTCGGTCTTCGCCGTCAGCATGACGACGGGCACCCCGGACTCCGCGCGGATCGCCCGGCACACGTCGATCCCGTTCATGCCCGGCAGCATCAGGTCCAGCAGCACCAGATCCGGCGCGGACTCCCGGACCGTCGGCAGCGCGTCGGCCCCGTCGGAGACCACGGTCGTCTCGAATCCCTCGCCCTGCAGGACGATCGTCAGCATCTCGGCGAGCGACGAGTCGTCGTCCACCACGAGGATCCGGGAACTCATGTCTCAATGGTGTCACTTCTCACCGACGATCCGGGAGCGAATGCGTCCCCCAGCACGGCATTCAGAACCCTGTCAGCCGTACGGGTGAGCGCCTCCTCCCCCGTCTGCCGATTGTCCGACACCCACCAGGGCGCAAGCCACTGCTCCGCGACGAGGGCGTCGTAGACCGCGGCGCACCGCCCCTGCAGGGCGGCGTCGGCCTCGAAGCCGTCCGCCGCCCGGTCGGGCCGCTCGGCCGCCCGGTCGCGCACGCGCTGCGCCGCGACCTCCGGCGGCACCCGGACCAGCACCTGGGCGTCGGGCACGGGCAGCCCGAACCGGTCGATCTCGGTGTCGTGCACCCAGGCGGCGAACTCCCCGACCGACTCGTGCCGCCGTGCGGACCCGTACGCCGCGTTCGACGCCACGTAGCGGTCGACCAGCAGCAGGTCCCGTTCCCGACGACGGGTCTCGAGCTCCTCGCGCGCCGCGCGCCGGTCGAGGGCGAACAGCAGGGCCATCGCGTGCACCGAGGCGCCGGTGTCGCCGTGCGCCCCGCGCAACGCCTCTCCCGCGAGCGCGGCGTGGACGTCGTCGTCGTAGCGGGGGAACGCGATCGTGCCGACCGTCGCGCCCCGGGCCTCCGCCGTCCGGCGCAACGCGGCCACCAGGGTCGCCTTGCCCGCCCCGTCGAGGCCCTCGACGGCCACCAGAACGCCCACGGGCGGCCACGCTAGCCAGGAGCGGAGTGTGACCGGGGTGCGGGACCGGTCGGGCCGGTGCGCTCTCCGGCGAGGTTCACACCATGCATGGCCGGCGGCCCCGCAACCTGCCCCACGTCACCTACGCGGACGGCCCGGACACGACGGAGGGCCCCGCCGCACGATGCGACGGGGCCCTCCGGGGTACGGGTCCGATCAGTACCGGTAGTGCTCCGGCTTGTACGGGCCCTCGACGTCGACGCCGATGTACTCGGCCTGCTCCTTGGTGAGCTTGGTCAGCTCCGCGCCGAGTGCCTCGACGTGGACCCTCGCGACCTTCTCGTCCAGGTGCTTCGGCAGGCGGTAGACGCCGATCGGGTACTCGTCCTGCTTCGTGAAGATCTCGATCTGCGCGATCGTCTGGTTCGCGAACGAGTTCGACATGACGAAGCTGGGGTGCCCGGTGGCGTTGCCCAGGTTCAGCAGGCGACCCTCGGACAGCAGGATGATCGAGTGGCCGTCCTCGAACTTCCACTCGTCGACCTGCGGCTTGATGTTGATCTTCGTCGCGCCGGACTTCTCGAGCTTCTCGACCTGGATCTCGTTGTCGAAGTGCCCGATGTTGCCCAGGATCGCCTGGTGCTTCATCCGCTTCATGTGCTCGAGCGTGATGATGTCCTTGTTGCCGGTCGTCGTGATGACGATGTCGGCCTCGTCGATGACGTTCTCGACGGTGTTGACGTCGTAGCCCTCCATGAGCGCCTGGAGCGCGCAGATGGGGTCGGCCTCGGTGACGGTCACGCGGGCACCCTGGCCACGCAGCGACTCGGCCGAGCCCTTGCCGACGTCGCCGAAGCCGCAGATGACGGCCTTCTTGCCGGAGATCAGCACGTCGACGGCGCGGTTGATGCCATCGATGAGCGAGTGGCGGCAGCCGTACTTGTTGTCGAACTTCGACTTGGTGACCGAGTCGTTGACGTTGATCGCGGGGAAGAGCAGCTTGCCCTCGTTGAAGAACTCGTACAGGCGGTGGACGCCCGTCGTGGTCTCCTCGGTGACGCCGCGGATGCCCGAGGCCACCTTGGTCCAGTGCTGCGAGTCCTCGGCGAGCGAGCGACGCAGGGTCTCGAGGACGACCTGGTACTCGGCGGGGTCGTCGAGCTCGGTGCTCGGCACGACGCCGGCCTTCTCGAACTCGACGCCCTTGTGGACGAGCATGGTGGCGTCGCCACCGTCGTCCAGGATCATGTTCGGGCCGCGGGTCTCGGAGTCGCGCCACGCGAGCATCTGCTCGGCGCACCACCAGTACTCCTCCAGCGACTCGCCCTTCCAGGCGAAGCACGCGACGCCCTTGGGCTCCTCGGGGGTGCCGTGCGGGCCGACGACGACGGCCGCGGCCGCGTGGTCCTGGGTGGAGAAGATGTTGCAGGAGGCCCAGCGGACCTCCGCGCCGAGCTCGACCAGCGTCTCGATGAGCACCGCGGTCTGGATCGTCATGTGCAGCGAACCGGAGATGCGCGCACCGTGCAGCGGCTTCGCCTCGGAGTACTCGCGCCGCAGGGCCATCAGCCCGGGCATCTCGTGCTCGGCGAGGCGGATCTCGCGGCGACCGAAGTCGGCCTGCGAGAGGTCGGCGACCGCGAAGTCGATCCCGTTCTTCTCGGCGTACTTCTCGTGGGTGGTGCCTACTGCTGCCATGACTCCTCATCCGCTGTTCGTGGGTGAGTGGTACGACCGCGCAGTCTGCGACCCGGCTCACCGCCGGGCCTCGGGCGCGGTCCTCCACCGTCCGGAGGCGCCCTTGCGATGGTGCGGAATCCACCGAGCGTGGCGGGCCCGAGGCCCGTTGCAGCGCCACTCGGCGGCTCCGGCGCACGTCACGTGCGTTCGATTGCCGTGATTCGAGGTTCACACAGCACACGGGGGTGGTCAAGACGAACCGGCCGCACTCCGCCCGACCGCGCGAGATCCCCGCAGGTGGACGCCCGGTAGTCCCCGAACGTCTGGCGGGTCACAGTAGGGCGCGTCACAGCAGTCGGTGCGCCCGGCAACGGTATGACCGGCGCCACATCCGGTCGTAGGCTCGCACTCCTCCTCCCGAAGCAGCTCAGGAAGGCCGCGACCGTGCTCGGACAGATGCAGGACCGTCCCCTCGCCCTCCCCCACGTGTTCCACCGGGCCGAGCAGATGTTCGGTCACAAGACGCTCACCGGGATCGGGGTCGGGGGTGCCGTCACCACGACCACCTACGCCGAGTGGGCCCAGCGCGTCCGCCGGACCGCCGCCGCCCTCGATGCGCTCGGGGTCGCCGAGGACGCCCGTGTGGGCACCTTCTGCTGGAACACCGTCGCGCACCTCGAGCTGTACTTCGCGGTGCCCTGCACCGGACGGGTGCTGCACACCCTGAACATCCGGCTCTTCCCCGAGCAGCTCGTCTACATCGTGAACCACGCCGACGACGAGGTGATCTTCGTCGAGCGGGCGCTGCTCGGGACGCTGTGGCCGCTGGCCGACCAGATGCCGAACGTCAAGAAGTTCGTCGTCATCGACGACGGCGCGGACACCGAGATCCCCGCCGACGAGCGCATCGTCGACCACGCGGAGCTCCTCGCCTCCGTCGAGCCCGTCACCGGGCCGTTCGAGGTCGCGGACGAGAACCGCGCGGCCGCCATGTGCTACACGTCGGGCACCACCGGCAACCCCAAGGGCGTCGTCTACTCGCACCGCTCGACGGTGCTGCACTCGATCGCGGTGCTCATCGCCGACGTCGCCGGGGTCGTGGAGCGCGACGTCCTGCTGCCGATCGTCCCGATGTTCCACGCCAACGCGTGGGGCACGCCGTACGCGGCCGTCTTCTGCGGGGCCGCCATGGTGATGCCCGGGCCGAACATGGTGCCGAAGGCCATCGCCGGGATGCTGCGCGACCACGACATCACCGTCACCGCCGGCGTCCCGACCATCTGGATGGGCGTGCTGCCCGAGCTCGAGCGCGCCGACGTCCCCCACCTGCGGATGGTGCTGTGCGGCGGCTCCGCGGTGCCGCGGTCGCTGTCCGAGGGATGGCGCGAGAAGCTCGGGCTGCCGATCACCCAGGCCTGGGGCATGACCGAGACGAGCCCGATCGCGACGACGGGCATGCTCCGATCGATCCACGACGGGCTCTCCGACGACGAGCTCGCCGACGTCCGCGCCACCCAGGGCCAGGCGACGCCGCTGGTGGATCTGCGGCTCGCGGACCCCGACACCGGCGAGATCGTCCCCTGGGACGGCACCTCGTCGGGCGAGCTGCAGGCCGCGGGGCCGTGGATCGCGGCGTCCTACTACCGCAACGAGGACGGCGGCAAGCAGTTCACGGCCGACGGCTGGCTGCGCACCGGCGACGTCGCGATCATCGACCCGTCCGGCTACGTGCGGCTCGTCGACCGCACGAAGGACCTGGTCAAGTCCGGCGGCGAGTGGATCTCCTCGGTGGACATGGAGAACCAGATCATGGGGATGCCCGAGGTCGCCGAGGCCGCGGTCATCGCGGTGCCCGACGAGAAGTGGTCGGAGCGCCCGATGGCCTGCGTGGTGGTCCGTGACGGTTCCGAGCTCACCGCCGAGCAGGTCAAGGAGTACCTCGCCACCAAGGTCGCGAAGTGGCAGATCCCCGATGACGTCGTCTTCATCGACGAGGTGCCCAAGACCTCGACCGGCAAGTTCTCCAAGAAGACGCTGCGGGAGAAGTTCGCGGCCGAGAAGGGCTGACCTCGCACCGCTCCCGGTGCGGGACGAACGACGCGTCCGTGGCGTACGGCGGCACGGACGCGTCGTTCGTTCCGATCAGGAGCGGGCCGCGTCGCTCGGGGCCACCGTCGTCCCGGGGAGCTCGCCCCGCTCGCGCTGGCCCAGCACGGAGTTCCGCCGCGAGTACGCGAAGTAGATGATCACACCGAGGACCATCCACCCGATGAACCGGATCCAGGTCTCCACGGTCAGGTTGATCATCAGCCACGCGCACGAGACCACCGCGAGCGTCGCCACGACGGGCAGGCCCTTCACGACGAAGCTGCGGGGCAGGTCGGGCTGCTGCCGGCGCAGCACCCACGTGCCCACGGCGACCAGCACGAACGCGAACAGCGTGCCGATGTTGACCATCGACTCCAGCTCGTCGGCCGGGAAGAAGCCGGCGAGGACGGCGCAGAGCACCCCGATGATGATCGTGATGGTGACGGGGGTGCCCCGCGACCCGGTCCGCGCGAGGGTCTTCGGGAGCAGCCCGTCACGGCTCATCGCGTAGAACACGCGGCTCTGCCCGAGCATCAGCACCATGACCACGGTGGTCAGGCCCGCGAGCGCCCCGACCTCGATGATCGTGGACGCCCAGTTCGCGCCGACCAGGGTGAACGCCGTGGAGAGCGTCGCGGAGTCCCCGGTCGGGCTCGTCTGCAGCTGGGTGTAGCTGACCATGCCGACCAGCACGAGCGACGTCGCGACGTAGAGCACGGTGACGACGCCGAGCGAGCCGAGGATGCCACGCGGGAGGTCCTTCTGCGGGTTCCTCGTCTCCTCGGCCGTGGTGGACACCGCGTCGAACCCGATGAACGCGAAGAAGACCAGCGACGCGCCCGCGAGCAGGCCGTAGACCCCGTAGGTCGACCCGTCGCTGCCCGCGACCAGGGAGAGCAGCGAGGACTTGATGCCGCCACCGCTCTCCTGCTCGCCGCCGGGCGGCGGGATGAACGGCGAATAGTTCGCGGAGCGGATGTAGAACGCGCCGACGACGATCACGAGCAGCACCACGCCGACCTTGACCGCGGTCATCACGGTCGACACGGTGCTCGAGAGCTTGATGCCCAGGACGAGGACGACGGTGAGGACGGCGATGATGAGCATCGCGCCCCAGTCGACCGAGAGGCCGCCGAGGTCCACCGTCGCGGCCGTCCCGTCCCCGGTGAACAGCTGGCCCAGGTACTTGGCCCAGCTCGTCGACACGACGGCGGCGCCGAGGGCGTACTCCAGCACGAGGTCCCAGCCGATGATCCAGGCGATGAACTCGCCGAACGTCGCGTAGGAGAACGTGTAGGCGCTGCCCGCGACCGGCACCGTCGAGGCGAACTCGGCGTAGCAGAGGCCGGCGAAGCCGCAGGCGATCGCGGCGATGACGAACGAGACCGCCACCGCGGGACCGGTGATGTCCCCGGCCACCCGCGCGGTGATGGTGAAGATGCCGGCCCCGATGAGGACGGCGACCCCGAAGACGGTGAGGTCGAGCGCTCCGAGTTCGCGGCGCAGCTTGCTGTCCGGTTCGTCGGTGTCGCGGATCGACTGCTCGACCGATTTGGTGCGGAACAGGCTGTTCGTCCGCGGCGAAGGTGTTGTGGTCGCCATGACTCGGCCCCCTCTTCGTCAAGACGTGTGTGCGGTGGCGCGGACCCTATCGGGGGACACCGACACGCGTCGTGTCGATCAGGCGACTGGTAGCAACCTGTTCACACCCGCCCGGGACTACCCGGAGCGACCGTCCCCGGCGACGAACACCAGGGCCGGGCCCCCGACGGCGGCGACGTCGACCGACAGGTCGGCCGAGGGGAGCCAGACGGCGCGACCCCGGGGCACGGTGAGCGTGCCGCCTGCGCCCTCCAGCACGACCTCGCCGCGGATCACCACCGCGATCCGCGGACCGTCGATCCCCACCCCGGCGGACCCGCCGTCGGGAAGATCGAGCCGGACGAGCCGGAAGTGCTCGCTGGGGGCGTGGAAGACCGAGCGCGGGCCGTCGGTCTCGGGGCGCACCAGCGTGGGCGGCCCGCAGCGGAAGTCGAGGATCCGGAGCAGTTCCGGCACGTCGACGTGCTTCGGCGTCAGGCCCGCACGCAGCACGTTGTCCGAGTTGGCCATGAGCTCGACCCCGCAGCCCGACAGGTAGGCGTGGGGCGACCCGGCGGGCTGGAACAGGCACTCGCCCTCGGCGAGGACGACGCGGTTGAGCAGCAGCGCCGCGAGCACGCCGGCGTCGCCGGGGTACCGCTCGCCGAGGTCGAGCAGGGTGCGGACCTCGCGGTCGAACTCCTCGGTGCCGCTCTTGAGCAGCCGGACGCAGGCGTCGAGGAGCTCGGGCACCAGCTGGTCGACCGCGCGCTGCGGCAGCGTGATCCAGGTGGTGAACACCGCGCGCAGCCCGTCGGGGTCGGGTTGCGCGGCGAGGAGTTCGGTGTGGTGGCGCAGGCCCGGCACGTCGAGCTCCCGCATCAGGCCCAGCGTGACCCGGGCGTCGCGGAAGCCCGCGAGGGCGTGGAACTCCTCGAGCGCGCAGAGGATCTCCGGCTTGGGCAGGGCGTCGCGGTAGTTACGGTTCGACGCGGTGCGCGGGACGCCGGCGGCCTCCTCACGCGCGAACCCGGCCACGGCCTGCTCGGCGGACGGGTGGGTCTGCAGCGAGAGCGGCTCCTCCGCGGCGAGCACCTTGAGCAGGAACGGCAGCCGACCGCCCCAGTGCTCGGCGCGCTCGGCGCCGAACGCCGCCTCGGGGTCGTCGGTGATGGCGTGCAGGAGCGTGCGCCCGCCGGGCAGCCGGGACGGGTCGTCGACGTGCGCGCCGAACCAGAGTTCGGCCTGCGGGTGCGGCGAGGGCACCGGCTCGCCGAGCAGCGCGGGGATGTGGGTGCGCGACCCCCAGGCGTAGGGCCGCACCGAGCCCTCGAGCAGTTCCACCGCGTCCGTCCCCCTGAGTCGTTCCCTGTGCTCGTGAATGATCGGGTCGAGGAGTCCTCGACGGTCCCGCGCCCGGCGCCGCGGTCTCCGGCGCCCCGGTCGGTGTCAGGCTCCGATGCCCGGTACCGCGCCCGAGTCGCGGCGGCCGTCGGGATCGGCCCCGAGCGACCCCGTGGCCAGGCCGAGGTAGAGCGCCGCGAGATCGAGCCGGAGGGCGAGGACCCCGGCGCGGACCGCGTCCCGGGCGACCCCGGGGCCCGCGAGCTCGAGGTCGTCGAGCTCCAGTCGGTCCGCGGCCGGCCAGCGCCGTTCGGCGTCCTGGGCCAGCCGCCGCGTCGGGACGTCCTCGGCCACCGAGACGACGACGAGGCGTGGCGGCGGACCGTCCGGGCCCGGGTCGTCGAACGGGTCGGCGAAGATCGAGTCCAGTCCCGTGCCGCCGTCGAGGCGGGCCGCGAGGGCCGGCACCCCGACGGCGCCGGTCAGCCCGCCCGCGTGCGCCACGACGCCGGCGTGGGCGGCCAGGGCGACGGCCCCGTACCCGGCGACGGCGACCGCGGTCGGGTCGGTGCCCCACAGGAGCGGGGTGTGCTCGGCCAGCCGCAGCGCCAGGGCCTTCGCGGGGGCGGTGAACGCCTCGTGCCGGGGGCCGCTCCGCTCGGCCTCGTCGTCGAGCCGGTCGGCGAGGGCCTCGCCGTCGACGTCGAGGAGGTCCAGGGCGCGGGCGGTGGCGAAGGTGGCCGCCAGGTCGGTCGGGGCGGCGAGCCCGTCGAGCACCGGGACGCGCGGCGAGACCTGGATCGCGCGGCCGGCCGCGGCGGCCGGGGCCGGGCCGTCGGGCGGCCCCGTCAGCACCACGTGGGCGTTGCGGCGCACCGCGCGGTCGACGGCCTCCGCGATGGCGGCGTCGGCCGGGTCGCGCTCGGACCCGCGGTGGGAGACGACGACGACGTCGAGCGGCCCGAGCCACGGCGGCGCGGACCCGGTGACGATCACGGGGCACGGGCAGGTCGGCTCCAGCAGCGCCGCGGTGATCGCGGCGCTCGCCCGCTCCGGGCCCGGCCGGGCGAGCAGGACCAGCGCCCGGGGGCGCAGCCCCTCGAGCGTGCCGACGCCGGCCTCCTGCGCCGCCGCCCACGTCGCCCGGACCTGTGCCCCGGCCGTCGCGGCCGCGCGCAGCACCCCGGCCCGGTCGGCGTCGAGCAGCCGGCCGGTGTCCTCGAGCAGCGCCTCGTCGAGCACGGGTGTCACCTGCCCGCGGTGTCGCTCGACCCGCCGTCGGGACCCGCGTCCGGGCCGTTCACGGCCTCGGAGAGCAGCAGCACCGGGATGCCGTCGGTGACCGGGTACTCCCGCCCGCACACCGTGCAGGTCAGGGCGGACGCGGCGGCGTCGGTCGGGGTGCCGGGCCGCAGCTCGCCGTGGTCGGGCGCCGGGCAGGCGAGGATCTCCAGCAGGGCCGGGTCGAGGCCGAGCGGGCCGGCGGTGCTCATCGGCGGACCACCGCGAGCACCTCGTCGCGCAGGGCGGCCACCGCGTCGGCGTCGGAGGCCTCCACGTTCAGGCGCAGCAGCGGCTCGGTGTTGGACGGCCGCAGGTTGAACCAGTCGCCGTTCTCGAACATCACCGTCAGACCGTCGAGCGTGTCGGTGGTGACGTCGTCACGGTCCCCGTAGAGCTGCTCCACCTCCGCCATCCTGGCCTGCGGATCGTCCACCGTCGAGTTCACCTCGCCGGACGCGGCGTAGCGCGAGTACTGCGCCATCAGCTCGGACAGCGGCTTGTCCTGCTCGCCCAGGGCGGCGAGGACGTGCAGCGCCGCGAGCATCCCGGAGTCGGCGCGGAAGAAGTCGCGGAAGTAGTAGTGCGCGGAGTGCTCGCCGCCGAAGATCGCGCCGGTCTGCGCCATCGTCGCCTTGATGAACGAGTGACCGACCCGGGTGCGGACCGGCTTCCCGCCCGCCTCGGTGACGATCTCGGGCACCGCACGGGAGGTGATCAGGTTGTGGATGATCGTCGAGCCCGGCTCCTTGGCCAGCTCGCGGGTGGCGACGAGCGCCGTGATCGCACTGGGGCTCACCGCCTCGCCGCGCTCGTCCACCAGGAACACGCGGTCGGCGTCGCCGTCGAAGGCGAGCCCGCCGTCGGCGTGGCCGAGGTTCGACACCTCCCGCTGCAGGTCGACCAGGTTGTCCGGGTCGAGCGGGTTGGCCTCGTGGTTCGGGAAGGTGCCGTCGAGCTCGAAGTACAGCGGGTGCACGTCGATCGGCAGCGGGTCGAGCACCGCGGGCACGGTGTAGCCGGCCATGCCGTTGCCGGCGTCGACGACGAGCGACAGCGGCCGGATGCCCGAGAGGTCGACCAGGCTGCGGAGGTACTCGGCGTACCCGTCGCGCATGTCCTGCTGCGTGACGTTGCCGGTGCGTCCGGTCTCCCCCGGGACCTCGCCGGGCCCGCGGTCGAGCATCGCGGCGATCTCGTCGAGCCCGGTGTCCTGCCCGACGGGACTCGCGCCCGCCCGGCAGAGCTTGATGCCGTTGTACGTCGCGGGGTTGTGGCTCGCGGTGAACATCGCGCCGGGCGCGTCGAGCACGCCGGAGGCGTAGTAGAGCACGTCGGTGCTGGCCAGGCCGATCTCCACGACGTCGACCCCGCGGGCCGTGACGCCCTCGGCGAAGGCGGCGGCGAGCTCGGGCGACGAGTCCCGCATGTCGTGCCCGACGACGATGCCGTTCGCGGGCGCCCCACCGGCCTCGGTGGTCAGCAACTCGGCGAACGCGGACCCCACGTCGTGGACGAAGGCGGCGTCGAGCTGCTCGCCGACCAGACCCCGCACGTCGTAGGCCTTGATCACCTGGCCGATGACGCGGGAGCGGGCGGCCTGCGCGGACTCGGTGGCTGCTGAACTGCTCACACCCGGCAGCGTATCGGCCGGGTCCGACAGCGTGCGGCTCGGCGGCCACCCGATCAGGTGGCTGGTCTTCCCAGGACGTCCCGGGACTTCCGAGGACCTACGGGGACTTCCGAGGACCTACGGGGACGACGACGACGGGTCCGGCAGCACCCGCAGGTGCCCGCGGCGCCCGGTGCCGGACACCGCGCCGAGGCCGACCGCCTCGGACCGCGGCTCGGCGCGACCGGCCTCGCGCACCGCCTCGGCGAGCGCGGTGAGGTCGTCCGCGCTCGGCTCCGAGGGGAACTCGCCCTCGTAGCGCACGACCTCCCACCCACGCGGGGCGGTGAGACGCAGCGCGTGGAACTCGCAGAGGTCGTACGAGTGCGGCTCCGCACTCCTCGCCAACGGACCCACGACGGCCGTCGAATCGGAGTAGACGTACGTCAACGTGGCCACGGCCGCACGGCCGCACCCGGTCCGTGAGCACTTCCGTACTCCTCGCACGGGACGAGACGATAGACGCCTTCTCCGGCCGTCGTCGCGCAGGCTCGCTCGGCGCGTCGGGTGACGTGGCGGTGAGGTCGGGACCGGGCGACGGCGGCGCCGCGTCGCGAGGGCGCCACGAGGCACCCCGAACCACCCCGCGACGTGTCAGGTGTGCACCTCGCCGCGGGAGACCGCCGAGGTGACCTCGGCCGACGGGCCCGGGGCGTAGGCTCGCCGCTCATGGCGAGGGGTGGTACCCGCACCGGCGGGCGCTCGGGCGGGTCGCGGACGGGGAGCGCCCCGGCGGGTCGCGGCCCACGGCGCCGCGATCGCCGCGGGCGGGGCCTGCGGACACCGCTCTACCCGGCCGGCTCCCCGGCGGCGCGCACGCGCGCGGAGCGCTTCGACGCCGTCGTGCTCGAGGCGCTGGAGCCGATCGAGGACCGGTGGGGCGCCGAGCTCGAGGAGCTCGACGTCGCGGTCGACGACGTGCCGGACGTGTCGAAGCCCGCGCCCGACGACGACGGCGTGGTGGGTGACGGGGACATCCCGCTCGCTCGGCTGGTCCCCGCGGGGGTGGACCGCCGGGGAGCACCGACCCGCGCGCGCATCGTGCTCTACCGCCGCCCGCTCGAGGCCCGGGCGCTCGACGGCGAGGACCTCGCGGACCTGCTGCACGACGTCCTCGTGGAACAGGTCGCCGAGTACCTCGGCGTCGAGCCCGACACGATCGACGACGGGTCCGACGAGGACTAGCTGTTCTGACCACTGAGGTTGGTCACGCGGCTGGCGGGCGGGTGTCCGCCGAGCGCGGTGTGGCCGCGGTGGTGATTGTAGGAGTGCAGCCAGAGGGGAAAGGCCTCGCGGCGGGCGGTCTCGGAGCGGTAGGCCGCCGCGTAGGCCCATTCCTCGAGCATGGTGCGGTTGTAGCGCTCGACCTTGCCATTGGTCTGCGGACGGTAGGGCCGGGTGCGTTTGTGGGCGATGCCGGTCTCGGCCAGGGCAGCCGCGAAGTCCCGGGAGC
>NZ_KB903232.1 GCF_000379625.1 Actinomycetospora chiangmaiensis DSM 45062
CGTGCCGTGCATGGTGAACAGCTGGTTGTACTGCTCGACCGACAGGATCTGCAGACCCGGCTGCGCGAGCTCGGCCCGCATCAGCAGGGCCATCAACCCGCCGGCGAGGAAGAAGGAGAACGACGTCACCAGGTAGAGGACGGCGATGTCCTTCGGGTCCGTGGTGCGCAGCATGTGCACGAGCACCGACCCGCGGGCCCGGTCCGGCGGCGGGTACGGGCGCGTGACGATCGGGCTCGGGGCGACGGTGGCCATCGGGCTCCTCCGGGCGACGGGACGTCGGTCCGGGCTGGAGCAGGTCAACCCGTGCACAGTGGTACCACGGCGTGGTCGGCGGTACAGGGTCAGAAGTCGCGGGCGACCTCGTGCGGCATCCCCCGCGTGAGGCGGCGCAGCTGGACGCGGCGGGCGAACCGGATCGCCGGGCGGACCCCGAGCTGCACGCTGCCGATCACGAAGAGCGTCACCCCGAGGGTGAAGAGCTCCTCGAAGTAGAAGGCGATGCTGCCGACGGTGAAGAAGATCGCGATCCCGATCTCGTTAATGATGCTGATCAGCTCGTAGCGCTGCCGCAGCACGATCTCCTGGTCGCCCAGGGTGAGGGTGATGGAACCGCCGCCCCCCTCGTCGGGGCCGTCGTCGTCCTGCGCGTCGTCGGAGGAACCGGAGGTCTGCGTCTGGCTCATCGGGCACCCCGCGCGGTGTCGCGGTGGCCGGGTCGGGTCGACATGGGCGCAGCTACCCGCCTCACGCCGATCTCACACGGCTAGAGCAGCTCGGTGATCTCCTGGGCCCGGTCGCCGTTCCGTCCCCCGCTCACCACCCGCAGCCCGCCGCCGGCCCGGCGCGCCCGGTCGCGGGTCGCCGCCAGCACCTCGCGCAGCTCCGGGATCGACGCGAGGCGGTCGACCTCCACGACGACCAGCACCGGGCCGTCGTCGAGCTCGTGCTCCAGGGTCCGCCGCAGGACGACCAGGTCGGTGTGGCCGGGGACGCCCGACATCCGGACCACGACCGCGCCCGGATCGCAGCGGTGCACGTCCAGCTCGACCGTGGGACTCGCGACCAGCACGATCCCTCCTCTGCCGTGGGCGGCGGCTGGGAGGTCAACCACCTCCGATCCTGGCACGACGCGGCGTGCTCCGGTGGCGCCCGCGCGCGTGAACCGGTCCAGCGGGTGGGCAACCGGCCCGTGTCGACGAGTTCCCGGTCGATGCGCACCGAGGGTGTCGCACGGTGCGTCGAGCGGATAATGTCTTCGTTCTCCGCTCTGTTTCACCAGTGAGGCGGGTGTCGAAGCCGACCCTCTGGGGGCGCACGATGCAGCCGCGACAGCTTCTCCTCCCACCGGAACCGAGGACGTCCGACCCGATGACGACCCTCGCGTCCGCCGCGAGCGAGCTCAACGCCGGGATCAGTGATCGCGAGGACGCACTGTCCGCCACCCTCGCGCGCATCACGTCGTTGGCGATCCGGCTCGTCCCGGGCACCGAGTGCGCCGGTGTCCTGCTGTGCCGGCGCGGCCGCCCGGAGCCCGCCGGGGCCGCCGACGGACCCGCCCGCGAGCTCGACGACCTGCAGGTGGACCTGGGCCAGGGACCCGCCGTCGACGTGCTGGCGGCGCCCGGGCCCGCCGTCGTCGAGGTGGGCGACCTCGCCGCCGCGGACGAGCGGTGGCCCGTCTTCGCCCCCGTGGCGCGTGGCCGGGGGGTCGTCGCCGTGCTCTCCGTCGCCCTCGTGCCCCGCGACCGTCCGCTCGGCGCGGTCACGCTCTACGTCCGGGGCGAGGGCGCGCTCCCGCCCGGTGCCGCCGACGTCGTGTCGACCTTCGCGGTTCCCGCGGCGATGGCGCTGCACGCCGCCCGCCGCGTCGCCGGGCTCGACCAGGCCGTGACCTCGCGCGACCTCATCGGCCAGGCCAAGGGCGTGCTGATGCAGCGGGACGGGATCGGGCCGGACGAGGCGTTCGGCCGCCTGGTGGCCGCGTCGCAGCACACCAACCTCAAGCTCGTCGACGTGGCCCGGTGGCTGGTGGACGACGCGATGCGTCGCTGATCCCCCGCCGTCGGCCCGGGCGTCCGGTGCCGACCCGTGCGATGCTGCGTCCGGACCAGCGACGGCCGTCCAGCTCGCGGGCGGCCGTCCGCGGACCGACGTGCGAGCCGGGTGGTGCACCCCCCGGCCGCGCACGAGGGAGGGACGGGATGGCGGTCGTCGGACTCGTCGCGGTGGCCCGTCGCAGCCTGTTCGACGAGCCCTGCGCGGTGCTCTCCGACGACGGCGACGTGCCGCATCTGATGACCGTCCCCCTCAGCCCGCCGGAGCTGCTGGGCCTCGTGCGCCTGCTCGACCCGTGGCTGGGCACCGTGACCACCGGCCGCGAGGTCACCGTCCGCATCGCCCGGCGCGACGGGCGGCTGCACCCCGTCGTCGGGGTCGTCGAGGAGCACGAGGGCCTCGTGCCGTCGCCGGACGCGGGCCGGGCCGCGTCGTGGGTGGAGGCGTTGAGCCTGGCCCACCGGTCGCGGGTGCCGATCCGGGTCGACGACGAACTGTTCGAGGCCTGCCGGATCGACCCATGCGACATCGACCGCGTCGTCCCGCTCACCGACCGCCCGCCGCTCGTGCCGACGGCGGACCAGCGGCGGCGTCTCGCCCGGATGTTCTCCGACATCACCCGCCCGTCCTGACGCCGGGCCGGGTCCGGCGCGGCGCGGGCCGCGGTCAGCCCCGGTGCGCGGCGCGGGACCGGCCGAAGCGCAGCCCGCCGCCGAACAGGCCGCGTCGCGGGCTGCGCCGGGGCCCCGTGCGCGGACCGACGGGTTGGCCGAGCGCGAACCGGATCAGCTCCTCGTTCCCGGTGGCGGTCCAGATCCCGTCGGGGCCGTAGAGGGTGTCCTCGAAGCCCATGCGCGTGTCGAACCCCTCGCGCCGGGCGTACTCGAGCACCGGCCAGGCACCGTCCTCCTCGCCGTGCAGCAGCACCGGGACGGGGACCGGCAGCGGCTGCAGGGCACGGAGCAGACGGACGGCCTCGGCGACGGCCGTGTCGGGGTCGGTGACGGTCACCTCGACCGCGATCCGGACGGTGTTCACGGGAACTCCGGCGAGGCGCAGCTGCACGGCGTCCCCGGTGGTCCACACACCCAGCTCGATGCCGAGCCCGACCGACGCGACCGCCTCGCAGACGGTCTCCCACCCGCGTTCGTGCACGCTCACCGCGAGGACGTCGGGCCGCCGGTGGCTCGGCAGGCCGGCCCACTCCTGGACGAGCCCGGTGCGCCGGAAGGCGTTGGGCTCCACCCAGCGGGCCAGCGGGACCCCGACCTCGAGGCTCGGCGCGGCCTGCCGGATCGCCCCGACCGTGGCCGCGACGACCTGCGGGTCGAGGCTCTCCCGCCCGTCCTCGTCGCGCGGGTGCACGTGGAAACTGCGCACCCCCAGGGCGGCCACGGCCGCCGCGTCCCGGGCGAGGTCGTCGGGCGTCGTCGGCAGCGCCGGTGTCACGCCCACGGGACGCGCCCCGTTGGGACAACACTGCAGCACCGCGACCTCCCCCCGACGTCGTCCGTGTTTCGACCATCGTGGCATCGACCGGACGCGGGTGCGGACGCCGGACGCGAACGGTTCGTCCTGGTCGGTGAGGGGTGTGGACACACGCGTGCGCGGCACCCGACGGGTGCCGCGCACGCGGTGAGAGGTGACGTCAGCGGAGGCCGACGACCTCCTGGGCGAGCGCCGCGTGCCGCGTCTGGGCCGCGGACACCACGCTGCTGCGGTTCTTGTGGGCCTCCTCGTAGTGGACGACCTGGTTGAGCTCGTCCACCGTGCCGAGCTGCTTGACCGCCTGGACCACCTCGGCCGCGCCGAGTCGGTCGTAGTCGGCGATCGGGAGCTCGGAGGCCTCGAGACCGCCGAGCTCCGCCCGGGTCTCGTGCACCGAGCGGGCGGTGGCCGCGTCGCCCTGGGCACGGGCCACGTGCTCGGCGCGCTCGAGCGAGGCGTCCCGCCCGGTGACGAGGACGTCGCGGGCGTTCTCGCTGAACTGCGCGGCCTTGCCGGCGACCTCGGTGGCCCCGGCGCGGACCTGCTCCCCGGTGCGCTGGACCCGCCCCAGCGCCCGGTTGACCTGGTCGCGGGCGAAGCGCACCGGGTAGTTCACGGCACGGGTGACCCCGCCGGCCACGGCCTGCATCGGCGTGGCGCGCAGCGCGGGCGGGCCGCCCAGCGCGTGCTCGGCCAGCACGGTCGTCAGCCACTCGACGGTGGCGCGATGGGCCCCGATGAGGCGGTCGGCGAGGGCGCGCACCGAGGTGTCGTGCGCGGCTTCGGCGAGTGCCCGCAGGTAGGTCGCGCGGTCGTGCAGCTGGTGCTCGAGCAGCAGGTCGCCGAGGATCGCCTCGTCGACGGGCTCGACCTGCTCGAACGTGCCCTTGAGCACGGCGGCGAGGCGTCCGACCAGCGGGGTGACCACATCGGCCACTCCCCCGAGTCGCTGCAGCTCGCGGGTGATCGCCGCGGAGCGTCGCTCGGCGTTCTCGGCGTTCTGCCGCAGTTCGCGGCCGACCGCTTCCGTGCGGGCCTGGGCCACGCGGACCCGGGCGATCTGGATCTCGGTCTGCGTCAGCTGGAGCAGGGACCGGAGCTGACCGATCATGGCGGCGTCGTGAGCCATGGATTCTCCTTCGATCGTCGAGACGTTCGATGGGGACTCCGCCGGGGCGTCGGCTCCACTCTCCGGCGGCACGGACCGGATGCCCGACCGACCGTCCCTCCACGGGGGGTTGGTGACCGGCCTCACGCCTGCCGCCCCGTGACGGCCCCGCTCCGCCGGGCCGGTCGGCACCGGGCCACGAGGTCGTCGAGCAGGCGCGCGGGCCACGGTCGTGCACGAGCGCCCAGGTGCACGTGTCGGCGGCACCCGTCGTCGGGAAGTCCCGCGCGTGCCCACCCCCCACCCCGACAGCCTGAGTGGCCCCACCCGCGTCCTGCGCTGGGTGGCCGGCATGGGACTGATGACCGTCAGCTACCTGCGCGACCGCCACCTCGTGGTGCGCTCGGAGGAGCCCGGCGGCGACGCCGACCTGCCCGCGAGCGTGCCCGCCGACCTCACCGACGACCGCGTGCAGCCCCAGGAGCACGGCCGCGGCCCGCTGTTCCACCGCCGGTTCACGGTGCTCGTCGACGGCGCCACCACCGACGCCGAGGGCCTCATGAGCGTGGTCCGGGGAGACCTGGAGCGGCTGCTGCCGAAGGAGGTCGCGGCCGTGAGCCCGCACGGGGACGGCACGCCGCCGAAGCCGGGCGACGAGTTCGTCGTGCGGATGCCCGGGCCGTGGGACGGTCCGGTGCGGGTGATCTCCACCGACGACACCCACCTGCGGCTGACCACGCTCGCCGGGCACCTCGAGGCCGGGCAGATCGAGTTCCGCGCCGACGACACCACCGAGGGCCTCCGCTTCACGATCGAGACCTGGGCGCGCCCGGGGACGTGGCTGGTGGACCTGCTGTTCACCTACCTGCGGGTGGCCAAGGAGATGCAGCTGTTCATGTGGGTCCGGGCGTGCCTCGCCGCGACCCGGATCGCGGGTCACGGCCCGGCCGGCCACGTCTACGCCCACACCCGGCGGGTGCGCTCCTCGGAGGGCCGGGAGGCGGCCTGAGGTACTAGCGTCCGGAGCATGACGGAGACGCAGCAGAGCGGAGCTCGGACCTCCGGGGCCGGGACCACCACCCGGCCCGACATCAAGCCCCGCAGCCGCGACGTGACCGACGGCCTGGAGCGGGCCGCCGCCCGTGGCATGCTCCGCGCGGTCGGCATGACCGACGACGACTTCGCGAAGCCGCAGATCGGCGTGGCTTCGTCCTGGAACGAGATCACGCCCTGCAACCTGTCGCTGGACCGCCTCGCCGACGCCTCGAAGCAGGGCGTGCACGCGGCCGGCGGCTTCCCCATGGAGTTCGGCACCATCTCGGTGTCCGACGGCATCTCCATGGGCCACGAGGGGATGCATTACTCGCTGGTCTCGCGCGAGATCATCGCCGACTCGGTCGAGACGGTGGTCCAGGCCGAGCGGCTCGACGGGACGATCCTGCTGGCGGGCTGCGACAAGTCCCTGCCCGGGATGCTCATGGCCGCCGCCCGGCTCGACCTCGCGTCGGTCTTCATCTACGCCGGGTCGATCGCCCCGGGCTACGTCGACGGCAAGGAGGTGTCGATCATCGACGCCTTCGAGGCCGTCGGGGCGTGCGCCCGCGGGCTGATCACCCGCGAGAAGGTCGACGAGATCGAGCGCGCCATCTGCCCCGGGGAGGGCGCCTGCGGCGGGATGTACACCGCCAACACGATGGCGTCGGCCGCCGAGGCGATGGGGATGTCCCTGCCCGGCTCCGCGTCGCCGCCCTCGGCCGACCGGCGCCGCGACGGGTTCGCGCGCGCGTCCGGTGAGGCCGTCGTCGGAATGCTCCAGCGCGGGCACACCACCCGCGACATCATCACGCGCGAGTCGCTGGAGAACGCGATCGCCGTGGTCATGGCGTTCGGCGGGTCCACCAACGCCGTGCTGCACCTGCTCGCGATCGCCCGCGAGGCCGAGGTGCCGCTGACCCTCGACGACTTCAACCGCATCGGCGACAAGGTCCCGCACCTCGCCGACGTGAAGCCGTTCGGCCGCTGGATGATGAACACGGTCGACCGGGTCGGGGGCGTGCCCGTCGTCATGAAGGCGCTGCTCGACGCCGGGCTCATCCACGGCGACTGCCTGACGGTGACCGGGCGGACGGTGGCCGAGAACCTCGAGGCGCTGGAGCCGGCCGGGCTGGACGGGGAGATCCTGCGGCCGCTGTCGAACCCGATCCACCCGACCGGCGGGCTGACGATCCTGCGCGGGTCACTCGCCCCCGACGGGGCGGTGGTGAAGTCGGCGGGCTTCGACTCGGCGTCGTTCGAGGGCACCGCGCGCGTCTTCGACGGCGAGGCCGGGGCGATGGAGGCCGTGTCGACCGACTCGCTCAACCCGGGCGACGTCGTCGTGATCCGGCAGGAGGGTCCGCGCGGCGGGCCGGGGATGCGCGAGATGCTCGCCGTCACCGGGGCCATCAAGGGCGCGGGCCTGGGCAAGGACGTCCTGCTGCTCACCGACGGCCGCTTCTCCGGCGGCACGACGGGGCTGTGCGTCGGCCACGTCGCGCCCGAGGCCGACCACGGCGGGCCGATCGCGTTCGTCCGCGAGGGCGACCGCATCCGGCTCGACCTCGCCGGCCGGACGCTGGACCTGCTGGTGTCGGACGAGGAGATGGCTGCACGCCGCGAGGGGTGGACCGCTCCCCCGCCCAAGCACCGCACCGGTGTGCTCGGGAAGTACTCCCGGCTCGTGGGCTCCGCCGCCGAGGGCGCGGTCGTCGGCTTCGACTGAGCCGTCGGGCTTGCCGAGGGTGACGGCAGGCAGGTCCGCGGGCCGCGGAATCTGCCTGGCGTCACCCTCGCTCGCGAGCGGTCAGACCGTGCCGGTCGGGTGCGCCACCTCGCGGGCGGCGTCGGCACCCGCCACGAGGTGCGCGGCGACGGCGTGCAGGCCGTGGTCGTCGTCGCCCGTGGGCTCCGGGGGGCGCTCGACGTGGCGGAGCAGGTCGACGAGCGCGTCGAGCACGCGGCCGACCTCCCCCGCGAGCAGCGGGAGCCCGTCGTCGGGAACGGGGCCGGAGAGTCCCTCGGCCCGTCGCCCGATGCGCAGCGCCTCGCCTGCCTCGCGCAGGGCGGTGACGGCCGTCGTCTGCGTGTCGCTCATACGGTCCGAGTGTCCGGCACCGTCAAGTGCGGTGAGCAGACCGAGCAGCACCCGGTGTGAAGCGGCGCACTCCGCGGGTAGCCGCCGTGCGTCGGTTGACCAGTCCCAGCCGCCGGACTGTCAGCCGACGACGGGAGTCCCATGTCACCCGAACCCACGCTCGTCCCCCGCGCGCCCGGCTCCGGCCCGGCCCGCCGCGCCATCGTGACGGCGAGCGACACCGCCGCCCACGTGCTCGCCACGAGCCACCCGGCCACGTCAGCGAGGACCGCACCCTGCTCGCGGCGCTCTCCCACGCGCAGGCCGCCGCCGAGTCCGGGGAGGACGGCACGGACGGGCGGGCCGCTGCGGTCCTCCGGACGGCCAGTGCCCACATCTCCGCGGGTCAGGTCGAGGACGCGTTCCTCGCCATCGACTGCGTGCGCAGCCTCTTCCCGCGCTGAGGGCGGACGGCCCCCGCGGCTGGTTTCGGATCAACCGCGGGGGCCTGGGGTCGGAACGGGCCCGGGCCCGTCGCGACCGTCACCGCTGATACCCGGTCGTCCCCCGTGATCATTCGACGTCGGACGGTTCCAGCGCCGTGAGGAACGCCTCCGCCCACCGGGCGACGTCGTGCTCCGCGACCTGCGCGGAGAGCTGCGCCATCCGCCGTCGGGAATCCTCCGACCCGAGTCCGGCGACGGCGTCGGCGATCGCCGTGACGACGCCGTCGAGGTCGTGCGGGTTGACCAGCCGGGCCGCGGTCAGTTCCTCCGCGGCGCCGGTGAACTCGGAGAGGACGAGGTCACCCGAGTCGTCCGGGCGGGTCGCGACGTACTCCTTCGCGACGAGGTTCATGCCGTCGCGCAGCGGCGTCACCAGGGCGACGTCCGCGGCGAGGTAGAGGGCGGCGAGCTCGTCGTGCGGCAGCGAGCGGTGCACGTAGTGGATCGCCGGCCGACCGATGCCGGCGTGCTCGCCATTGATCCGCCCCACGGTGCGCTCCACCCGCTCGCGGGTCCGGCGGTAGGCGTCGACGCGTTCGCGGCTCGGCGTCGCCACCTGCACGAACACGGTGTCCCGCGGGTCGAGCCGGCCGGAGTCGAGGAGCTCGCCGACGGCGTCGAGGCGGACCTCGATGCCCTTGGTGTAGTCGAGCCGGTCCACCCCGAGCAGCACCGTCGCGGGGTCCCCCAGCTCGGTGCGCAGCTCCCGGGCCCGCGCGGCCGTGTCCGGGTCCGCGCCGCGGCGGGCGAAGGTGGCGCTGTCGATGGAGATGGGGAAGGCCCCGACACGGACGGTGCGCCCGCCGTGGTGGACCTCGCCGATGGCCTCGCGCAGCCCGATCGGCGCGTCGTCGATCCCGGCGGCGCAGAGCTGCTGCGCGAGCCGGCGGAAGTTCGCGGCGCCGCCCGGCGTGTGGAACCCGACGAGGTCGGCGCCGAGCAGCCCCTCGACCACCTCCCGACGCCACGGCAGCTGCCGGAACAACTCGACCGGGGGGAAGGGGATGTGCAGGAAGAACCCGATCCGCAGGTCGGGCCGCAGCTCCCGCAGCATGCTCGGGACGAGCTGGCACTGGTAGTCCTGCACCCACACCGTCGCGCCCTCGGCCGCCACCGCGGCCGCGGCCTCGGCGAACCGCCGGTTGACCGCGCGGTGGGTCGCCCACCAGCCGCGGTCGTAGACGGGCGCGGCGATCAGGTCGTGGTACAGCGGCCAGAGCGTCGCGTTCGACGCGCCCTCGTAGTGCGCGGCGACCTCGTCGGCGTCCAACCGGACCGGGTACAGCGTCACCTCCGGCCCGACGGCGTCGTCGGCGAAGGGCTCCGGCGCCGCGTCGGGGACACCCGGCCACCCGACCCACGCGGCACGGCGCCCCGCCAGGGCCGGTGCCACCGCGCTGACGAGCCCGCCGGGCGCGGCCTGCCACCGGGACCCGCCGTCGTCGTCGGTCACCAGGTCCACGGGCAGGCGGTTGGCGACGACGACGAACTCGACCGGCTCCGGCATGGCCGTCCTCTACCCGTGGACCCGCCGGACGAACACGTGTGGCGCTCCGGGTCGGGTGGCTACCCTGCCCCGGGTTGACCTGCCAGCCGTCCCCTTCCCGACGACGGGTGGTGTGCGGTGATACGAGGTGGCCCTGCGGGTTCCCGACGACGACGGATGGTCGACCGCCTGCGGGCGCACGGGATCACCGACGACCGGGTGCTCGGCGCGATGGCGGTGGTGCCCCGGGAGCGGTTCGTCCCCTCCGAGCTCGCCGACGTCGCCTACGACGACCATCCGCTGCCCATCGGCGGCGGGCAGACGATCTCGGCGCCCTGGGTCGTGGCGCGCATGGCGGCCGCGCTCGAGCTCACCGGCGGTGAACGGGTGCTGGAGATCGGCACCGGCCACGGGTACGCCGCGGCCGTCCTCGCCTCGTGCGGGGCGCGCGTGGTGACCGTCGAGTACGACGCCGGACTCGTCGCGGCCGCCCGTCGCTGCCTCCCGGCGGCCGGCGTCGACGACGTCGAGGTCCGCCACGGCGACGGTGCCCTCGGCGCCCCCGACCGTGCCCCGTTCGACGCCGTCTCGATCGCCGCGATGAGCCCGGGGATCCCCCCGGCGGTCCTCGCGCAGCTCCGCCTCGACGGGATCGTCGTGGCGCCGATCGGCGAGGGCACCGACGGCATGCTCGTCCGGCAGCGCCGGGGCCGCGTCGAGGAGCTCGACGCCGTGCGGTTCGTCCGGCTGCGCGGCGGCGAGCCCGCCCGGCGGGCGTCGTGACCGGCGCCGCCCCGTCGTCGGGACGGCTGTCCTTCGTCGGCACGGCGACCGTGCTGCTCGAGTGCGCCGGGATGCGCCTGCTCACCGACCCGAACTTCCTGCACCGTGGGCAGCGGGCGTGGCTGGGCCACGGCCTGACCTCGGCGCGGCTCACCGACCCGGCGTGGGGTCCCGAGGAGCTCGCGCCGATCGACGCGGTCGTGCTCTCCCACCTGCACGGCGACCACTGGGACCGCGAGACGCGGCGCCGGCTGCCCCGCAGCACGCCGATCGTCACCACCCGCCACGCGTCGCGGCGGCTGCAGACCCGGCACGGATTCCCCCGGGCGATCGGGCTGGCGACGTGGGAGTCGCACACGCTCGCCGGACCCGACGGGGCGACGTGCACCGTCACCGCGCTGCCCGGCCGCCACGCGCCCGACCCGGTGCAGCGCCTGCTGCCGCCGGTGATGGGCAGCCTCCTGGAGTTCCGGGCCCCGGGCGGGCGGACGGTGCAGCGGACCTACCTGTCGGGCGACACGCTGGTCTTCGACGGGCTGCACGCGATCCGCGAGCAGGTCGGCGAGGTCGACCGCGCGGTGCTGCACCTGGGCGGCACCACGCTGCCGGGCGGGATCGTGGTGACGATGGACGGGCGACAGGGCGTCGACGCGCTGGAGATCGTCGGCCCGCGCCGCGCGACCCCGGTGCACTACGACGACTACACCGTCTTCCGCTCGCCGCTCTCCGACTTCGTGACCGAGGTGGAGCGGCGGGGCTGGACCGAGCGGATCGACTACGTCGACCGCGGCGACACCATCCCGCTCTAGCCGCCCGTTTCCCGGCAACCCATGATCGGGGAGCCGACGGTCCATGAAGGCAGTGACCTGGCAGAAGCCCGACGTGGTCGAGGTCCAGGAGGTCCCGGACCCGACGATCCAGCAGCCCAACGACGCGATCGTCCGCATCACGAGCACCGCGATCTGCGGATCCGACCTGCACCTCTACGAGGTCCTCGGGCCGTTCCTCGACCAGGGCGACATCCTCGGTCACGAGCCGATGGGCATCGTCGAGGAGGTCGGGTCCGAGGCGGGCGACCTCGCCGTCGGCGACCGCGTGGTCATCCCGTTCAACATCTCCTGCGGGCACTGCTGGATGTGCTCGCGCGGGCTCTTCGCCCAGTGCGAGACCACGCAGAACCGCGACCAGGGCTGCGGCGCCTCGCTGTTCGGGTTCACCAAGCTCTACGGCCAGGTCCCCGGCGGGCAGGCCGAGTACCTGCGGGTGCCGCAGGCGCAGTTCGGACCGATCAAGGTCCCGGACGGCCCGCCCGACGAGCGCTTCCTCTACCTCTCCGACGTGCTGCCCACCTCCTGGCAGGCCGTGCAGTACGCCGACATCCCGAGCGGCGGCAGCGTCGCGGTGTTCGGGCTCGGCCCGATCGGCCAGATGTCCTCACGCATCGCCCGCCACCTCGGGTACCGGGTGATCGCGGTCGACTCCGTGCCGGAGCGGCTCGCGATGGCGCAGCGGCACGGGATCGAGACGATCAACGGGGCGAACACCGACGTCACCGAGGCCATCCGGGACCGCACGGACGGGCGCGGCACGGACTCGGCGATCGACGCCGTCGGGATGGAGGCGCACGGTTCGCCGCTGCCCCAGGCCGTGCAGAAGGTCGCCGCGAAGCTGCCCGACGCGATCGCCGCGCCGCTGATGAAGGTGGCCGGGGTCGACCGCACGGCCGCCCTGCTCGGCGCGGTCGACGCGGTCCGCCGCTCGGGCACCGTGTCGATCTCCGGGGTGTACGGCGGGATGGCCGACCCGTTGCCGATGCTGACGATGTTCGACAAGGGCATCCGGCTCGCGATGGGGCAGGCGCACGTCAAGCAGTGGGTCCCTGAGATCCTGCCGCTGCTGACCGACGAGGACCCGCTGGGCGTGCACGACCTCGAGACCCACGCCCTGCCCCTGGACGAGGCCGCGCACGGCTATGACATCTTCCAGAAGAAGCAGGACAACGCGATCAAGGTCGTGCTCAAGCCGTAGGTGCGCTGCGCGCCCGTGAGTACGTCATCCGTGCCCCCGACACGGATGACTGCTCACAGGCGTTTACGCACCCGGGGAGAACGTCCACCCGGCGCCGTGCTCGACGTCCACACGGGCCCGGTCGACCCCCTCCTGCCGGCCGCCCTCGACGACCTCGCCGCCGCGGCGGACACGACGGCCGCCTGGCGGGTGCTCGCCGGCACCGCCGCGCGCGATCTCGTCGCCGCCCGGCTCGCCGAGGCCCACCTCGACGCCACCGGCATCTTGCGCCAGCTCGGAGCCGACCCGCCCGGGCCCGGCTCGCTGTGGGGCGTCTGGGCGGCCCGCACCGCGGACGCGGTCGTGACCGCGGAACACGGGCCGGACGGCTGGTCGCTGCAGGGCGCGTCGCCGTGGAGCTCGGGCAGCGACCGGTGCACCGACGCCCTCGTCGTCGCCGGGGACCGCCTGTTCGCGGTCCGGCTCGACCACCCCACCGTGGCCGCGGGCGACGACCCGTGGCGCGGCGTCGGGATGGCGGGGGCCGGGACCACCACGGTCCGCTTCCACGGCACACCTGCTCGGCCGGTCGGTGGGCCCGGGGAGTACCTCGACCGACCCGGCTTCTGGCACGCCGCGGCCGGGGTGGCCGCCGTCTGGTTCGGCGGCGCCGTCGGGGCCACGGCCCCCCTGCGGCAGCGGATCCGGTCCGGGCGCGGTGATGCGCACGACGCCGCCCACCTCGGCCGCGTCGACGCCGCCCTCGGCGCCGCCGTCGCGGTGCTGCGCGAGGCCGCGGCGGCCGCCGACACCGGCGACGACACGGTCGCGAGCGCCCGGCGGCGGGCCCTCGTGGTCCGCGCGACGGTGGAGGTCGCCGTCGAGACCGCGATCCGCAGCACCGGCCGCGCGACCGGACCCTCCCCCCTCGCCCACGACGCCCGGCACGCCCGCCACGTCGCCGACCTCGAGGTCTACGTCCGGCAGAGCCACGCCGAACGCGACCTCGCCACGCTCGGCGGGCTCGCCGCCACCGCCCCGGAGGTGACCCTGTGACGCGCGACCTCACCGGTGCCGGGACCCCGGAGCGGGACTGGCAGGACTCCGGCGTCCTCGCCTCCCTCCCCCGGGTCACCCCGGAGGCCCTCCGACCGTCCGGTCGCGTCGTCGTCCTCGCCCCCCATCCCGACGACGAGACGCTCGGCGCCGGCGCCACCCTCGCGACCTGGGCCCGGAGCGGCACCCCGGTCACCGTCGTGGCCGTCACCGACGGCGAGGCGAGCCACCCGGGCAGCCCCACGCTGTCGCCCGCGCAGCTCGTCGAACGCCGGGTCGCGGAGCGCACCGAGGCGCTCGCACGCCTCGGACTCGCCGGGGCGCCCGTTGTCCGGACCGGCCTTCCCGACGGCGGGGTCGGTCCCCGCCGACGCGACCTCGCGGCCGCGCTCGCCGACCTCGTCGCCCCCGGCGACACCCTGCTCGCCCCGGTGCCCGGCGACGGCCACCCCGACCACGACGCGGTCGCCGAGGTGGCGGGCGCCGCGGGCGTGCCGGTGCTCGGCTACGCGGTGTGGTGGTGGCACTGGGCCGAGGCCGGGGCGCTGCGGCCGGGTGCCGTCACCGTCGAGTGCGACGACGGGGCCCGGGAGGCCAAGCGGGCGGCCGTCGCCTGCTTCCGGACCCAGGTCGAGCCGCTGTCCGACCACCCGGCGGACGCGGCGATCCTGCCGCCGCCGGTCCTGGAGCGCCTGGTGCGCCACGAGGAGGTGCTGTGGCGGTGACGGGAGCCGACGTCAGCCTGCCCCGCGAACACTTCGACGACCTGTGGGCCGCCGAGGCGGACCCGTGGGGCCTCGAGTCGTCCTGGTACGAGGACCGCAAGCGTGCCCTCGTGCTGGCCGCCCTGCCCGACGCCGGGTACCGCCGCGCCGCCGAGCCGGGCTGTGCGGGCGGGGCGCTGTCGCGCCTGCTCGCGCCCCGGTGCGCGGAGCTGGTGTGCACCGACCTGAACGACACGGCCGTGAGGCGGGCCCGCAGCCGCCTCGCGGGCTTCGACCACGTCTCCGTCGAGTGCACCGCGGCCTTCCCGCCCGGCCGCTTCGACCTCGTCGTCGTCTCCGAGCTCGCCTACTACTTCGGCCGGGCCGACCGGGACGCCTTCTGGGCGCGGGCGGTCGACGCGCTCGATCCCGGCGGGACCCTCGTCGCCGTCCACTGGATCCGTCCGGCGCCGGAGTACCCGGTGGACGGGAACCGGGTGCACGACGAGCTGGTGGCCCTGCCCGGGCTGGCCCGCCTCGCCGAGCACCGCGAGGACGACTTCCGGCTCGACGTGCTCGTCCGGACGCCGCCGGCGGCCCGGTCGGTGGCGCAGCGCGTGGGTCTGCGGTGACGGTCCTCGGGGTGGTGGTGCCGGTGCACGACGAGGAGGCGCTGCTCGGCGGGTGTCTCGAGGCGCTGGACCGGGCGGCCCGGTGGGCGCGGGGCGGAGCGGCGGTGCGCACGCTCGTCGTCCTCGACTCGTGCCGGGACGCCAGCCGGGAGATCGCCCGCGAGCACGGGGTCGAGGTGGTCGCGGTGGCGGCCCGCAACGTCGGCGCGGCCCGCGACGCCGGGTTCCGCGCCCTGCTCGACGGCCCGGGCGCGGTCCCGGACTGGATCGCCACCACCGACGCCGACTCCCGCGTCCCTCCCGACTGGCTGCTCGCCCAGCTCGCGGCCTACGAGAAGGGCGCCGACGCCCGCGTGGGCGCGGTGTACGTCGACGACTGGGACGGCCACGGCGGGTCGACCCGGGAGTGGTTCCGCACCGTCTACGACACCGCGGCGGACCCGCACCCCCACGTGCACGGCGCCAACCTCGGCGTGCGCCGGGAGGCCTACGAACGGTGCGGCGGCTTCGGCGGGCTCGCGGTCGGCGAGGACGTCGCGCTCGTGGCCGCCCTCGACGCCGACGGCGCCGTGCACCGCTCGCGCCGCAGCCCCGTGCTCACCAGCGGTCGCCGGGTCGCCCGCGCGATCGGGGGGTTCGCGGCCCGGCTGGGCGAGCTGGAGGCGGGCTGACCGGCACCCGCACGGATGCCGGTCGGCCCGCTCAGGGCGCCAGGCCGGAGTTGCGGCCGGAGGCCGAGGTCGAGTCGTCGAGCATGTCGGCCGCCTCGGCGTCCCCGGAACCCCCCGTGGCCACGGCCCGGGCGGCGGTGGTGTCGAAGTACAGGCGCACCTCGCGGACCGCGTCGCCGTCGAGATCGATCATGGTCGCCCCGACGTAGCGCACCGGCTGCCCGTCGTGGTGGTGCCCGGTGCTGACCCACTCCAGGACGGCCCGGGTGTCGGTCTCGGTGACCGTGGTGAAGTGCGACGTGATGTCGGCGTAGGCCCGGCGGTAGGCCTCCCAGAACTGCCGGGCACCGTCGCGGCCGGTGACCGAGTGCGCCGCCCCGGAGCTGGTCCAGCGGGTGTCGCCGGTCGCGAGCGCCGCCATCGGGTCGGTGTCCCCGTCCTGCTCGATCGCGCGCAGCGCGTCCACGAACCGACGGGCGGTGGCCGAGGCCAGCTGCGTCTCGGCGCCTTCCGATGCCATGAGGTCGTCCTCCCCGGGAGAGATTCGGTGTCGCGGCACGGGTGTGTCGCCCCGGGAGGACGACAAACGTGACGCGGTCGTTACCCTCCCCCGAACGGTCGACCGCACGGCCGGGGTCCTCGACGCGGGCGCACGCCCGCGCGTCCCCGCGAGCCCGGCGGTGAGTCATGCCCGAGACGACGTCCGACCTCGACACCGCCCTGCGGGACGCTGCCCTCGCGACCATCTGGCAGGACTCCCCCGACGACGTCGCGCGGGCCCTCGCGCACGTGCTGCGCTCCGCGGTCGAGGCGGTCCCCGGCGCGGTGGCGGGCGGCCTGACCCGGATCGACGACGGGGTGCCGCACGGCGTCCACGCCACCGACACCGCCGTCGAGGAGCTGCACCGGCTGCAGGCCGAGCACCGCGAGGGCCCGGCGCTGACGGCGGTCGTCGAGCACCGCGACACGCTCGTGATCGACGACCTGCGGGATCCGCCCGCGGCCCGGTGGTGGCCCACGGTCGCCGGTCGCGCCGTCTCGCTCGGCCTGCGCTCGCTGGTGTGCCGCCGCCTCCCGGTCGACGCCGCGCAGCCGGTGGCGTCGCTGACGCTCTACGGCCGCCACGCCGGGGTGTTCGACGACGAGGCCCGCCGCACCGTCGCGGTCTTCGCCGCCCACGCGGCGGTGCTGCTCGACGGCGGGCGGGCCGCGCCGCCGCCCTCGAGTGGGGACCTGCTCGCCCAGGCGCGCGGCATCGTCATGGAGCGGTTCGGCGTCGACCACCACCGCGCCCTCAGCCAGCTGATGCACACGTCGGCGGCGACTGGATTGAGCGTCACCGCCGTGGCGCACTGGCTCGTCGACGAGGCCGGGCGCCGTGCGGCCCCCTCGCCCGACCGCCGTGTCCCACCGGACGACGGCCGGGTAGCCGCGCAGCCATGAAGGTCGTCTACGTGTCCTACCCCGCCTCCGACCGCGAGCCCGCCGAGGGCGGGGTGCCGGCGAGCGCCGACAACGCCCTGGGCCTGCGGCCCCACCTCGAGGAGGGTGGGCACACCCTCGTCACCACCAGCGACACCGGCGAGGACCTCGACCGGGAGCTCGCCGACGCCGACGTCCTGCTCACCACGCCGTTCTGGCCGGTCTACCTCGACGAGGACCGGATGAAGAACGCGTCGAACCTCCGGCTGGTGATCACCGCGGGCGTCGGGTCGGACCACACCGACCCGGAGACCGCGAAGCAGCACGGCATCACCGTGGCCGAGGTGACCGGGTCCAACGTCGTCAGCGTCGCCGAGCACAACGTCCTGCAGATCCTCGCGCTCGTGCGCAACTTCGTGCCCGCCCACGACGAGGCCCGCAGCGGCGGCTGGGACGTCGCCGCGATCTCCGCCCCGGCGCACGACCTCGAGGGCAAGACCGTCGGCATCGTCGGGCTCGGCGCCATCGGCGCGCGCACGGCGCTGCGGCTCAAGGGCTTCGACGTGACGATGCTGTACTACGCCAACCACCGCCGCTCCCCTGCGGAGGAGGCGACCCTCGGGGTCCGCTACGCGCGGCTCGACACCCTCGTCGCGCAGTCCGACGTCATCTGCCTCGCGCTGCCGCTGATGGACGGCAGCCAGGCGCTCTTCGGGCCGGAGCGGATCCGGGCGATGAAGAAGGGCGCGTGGCTCGTGAACACCGCGCGCGGCGCCATCGTCGACACCGACGCCGTGGTCGAGGCGCTGGAGTCCGGGCAGCTCGCGGGGTACGCCGGGGACACCTGGTACCCGCAGCCCGCGCCGGCGGACCACCCCTGGCGCTCCATGCCGCACGAGGCGATGACCATCCACTACTCGGGGATGACCCGCGAGGCGCAGGAACGGATCGCCGAGGGGGTCCGCGAGATGCTCGACGCCTTCGCCGACGGCCGCGACATGCCCGCGGACTACCTCATGGTGGCGCCGGACTAAGCCACATGGTGGCGCCGGACCAGGCGACGTTTGGCCGGCGGCCATGATCGGCGACCCGCCCGGCGGCCGTCCCCGGACGGCCGCGACCCGACGCCGACACTCCATCCCTCGTGGTGTCGGCGCCCGTGAGCGCCCTGCAGGGGCGCATCTCGCGAGGGGAACCAACCTCATGACCGACATGGAGACCGACACCCGCACGACGGGCGCCCGGACCCCGGACGTCCCGACGGGCGGCCGGTACGGCTCCCCCGGCGGCGGTCACAGCACCGTGCGCTGGAGCGCCGCCTGGGTGGGTGCACTCACCGCGGTGCCCGTCTTCCTCGTCCTGCAACTGCTCGCCGTCGCCCTCGGGTGGATCACGCCCGGCGCGGGCGGCGACGGCAGCGGCGTCATCTCGGCGGTCCTCGGGATCGTCGCGCTCGCCGTCGGCGGCGCGGCGTCCGGGGCCGCGGGCAGCCGCTCGCCCTCCTCGACCGCCCTCCTCGAGGGTGCCGCCGTCTGGGCGCTGGCCGTCGTGGGGATCCTCGCCCTCGGCGTGGCCGGTGCCGGTGCGATCCTCGGCGCGCTCGGCGGCATCGGCGGCGTCGCCGCGAACGCACCGCCCGCCGACCCCGCGGCCGCCGTGGACGCCGTCCGCAGCGGTGCCGGCTGGGCCGCCGTCTGGCTCGGCGTCTCGTTCCTCGCCGCCGTCGGCGGCGCGACCCTGACCCGCGACACCGGCGCCGGCCGCACCGGCACGTCGAACGTGCCCCCGCGGTAGCCACCCGGGCCGTGCGCACCCGCCGTCGGGAAGCTCCTTCCCGACGGCGGGTGCCGTCAGCTCTCCTGCTCGACCGGTCGCACCAGCACCTCGTTGATCGCGGTGCAGGGCGGCCGGCTGACGATGTCGCGGATCGCGTCGGCGATGTCGCCCGCCTCCAGCTCGTCGCGCCGACGGGCGAACAGCGCCACCGTCGCCCCCTCCGCCGCGAGGGCCCGTGCGGTGGCGCTGCCGATCCCGCTCGAGGCCCCGGTGACCACCGCGGTCGTGCCGTCCGGTCGTCCTGTCAGGGTTCCGGGTGACCGCTCGCTCCTCAGCGCACCTGCTCGATCGGGCGCAGCACCAGCTCGTGAACCGCCACGCGCGGCGGCCGGGTGAGGACGTGTCGGATCGCGTCCGCGACGTCGTCCGGTCGGAGCGAACCCAGGGGCGAGGCCGTCGAGGCGTCCGGGGCGTCGCGCCGCCCGGAGTCCGTCATCGCCGTGGTGACCAGGCCCGGGGCGACCAGCGCGACACGGACGTGCCGCGACGCGCACTCCAGGCGCAACGACTCGGAGAACGCGTGCACGGCGTGCTTGGTCGCGGCGTAGACGTTGCTGCCGGGGCCGCTCACCGTTCGGCCGGCGGTGGAACTCACCGACACCACGTCCGCGACGCCGCGAGGACCCGCCGCCGCCCGCAGCAGGTGCGGGAGGGCGGCGTGCGTGGCCGCGAGGACGCCGACGAGGTTGACGTCGACCATCGCCCGCCACTCGGTGAAGTCGGCCCGCGCGGCCCGGCGCATCGACCCGTACCCCGCGTTGTTCACCAGCACGTCGAGGCCGCCGTGGTCCCGGACGACCGTGTCGATCGTCGCGCGCACCGCGTCGGCGTCGGCGACGTCGACCGGGTGGACCTCCGCCCGGTCGCCCAGCACGGCGGCGAGAGCCTCCAGCCTGTCGGGACGTCGGGCGAGCAGGGCCACCGTCGCCCCCTCGGCCACGAGCACGCGGGCCGTGGCGGCGCCGATGCCGCTCGAGGCCCCGGTGACCACCGCGATCGTGCCGTCCAGTCGACCGGTCATGGGGATCCTGTGCCCCGGCCGGCGTGGTCCACTCCTCGCGTGCCGGAGGTCGTCCTGCTGATCGGGCTGCAGGCCTGCGGGAAGACGACGTTCTACACCGCGGAGCTCGCCGCGACCCACGCCCTGGTGTCCAAGGACGCGATGCCCCGCTCGGCGCGCCGGAAGGAGGACCGCCAGCAACGCGAGCTGACGGCCCTGCTCGCCGCCGGCCGGGACGTGTGCATCGACAACACCCAGCCGTCGGCCGCGGAGCGCGCCGGGGTGATCGCGGTCGCCCGGACGGCGGGCGCCCGGGTCGTCGGTCACTGGTGGCGACCCGACCTGCCGCTCTCGGTCGCCCGCAACGCGGGCCGCGCCGAGCCGGTGCCCCTCGTCGGGCTCTACGCGGCGTCGGCACGGTGGGAGGAACCCCGGCTCGACGAGGGCTTCGACGAGCTCGTGGTGCACACGAGCTGACGGCGCCGAGACTGTCGGACCTTCGTACTAGTGTTCGAGTCATGCCGCAGGACCTGCTGTCCGATCCCCGCACCGAGCTGGCGACGACGCTCGCCTCCTCGGGGTTGCCGCTGCTCGCGCGGGCGGTGACCGCGGGCGTCGTCGGGGGGCCGGCCGTGCGCGCGGTGCTCGACTGCCTGTGCTCGTTGGCCGACGACGGCTACGACGCCGACGCCCTCGCGGAGGCGGAGGAGTTCCTGACCTCCATCGCGGCCGCCACCGACCCCTGGTCCGTCGCGCAGGAACTGCGCGTGCACTGCGACGAGGTGCTGCGGCCCCACCTGGACGCGGCCGCCGACGAGCCGGACGACGACGAGACCTGGACCGACGAGGGGTGGAGCGGGGAGGCGTGGAGCGGCGAGGTTCCGGGCGACGAGGCCGTCCGCGTGGTCGGTTCGCGGCACGGGACCGCGATCGCGACCGACGAGCCCGTGTTCGAGGAACTCCGCATCGGCGCCGGACTGAGCCCACACGAGAGCGCGAGCGAGGGCGCCGAGCCACCGGCGCATTCCGGTGCTCGCGCCGGCAGCCGATCTCCGCTCCGGCGCGTCCCACGACGGTCCCGTCACCGACGGTCCGCTCGTCCCGTCGCCCTCGGCCGCTCCGGCCCCGGTCGACGGCCGGCCCGAGGTCGGACGACCGGATCGCCGGCAGCCCCCGTCGATCGGTGCGGCCGAACGGGGCGGGCACCTCCGCCGGCCCCCGCCCCCGCCACCGGTGCGCCGCGCCTCCGCCCACCCCGTCCGGCCGATACGTGTCGACCGGAGCCTCGACGCTGTGGCGGCTGCACCGCGTCGCCGGACGCACCGCTGCTCCCGGCGCGTCGCCGACGCGCTGCGCCTGGGCCTCGTCGCGGTCGCCTGCGACCCGCCGCGGGAGACCGCGCAGCGGGAGGTCATCGAGGCGCACCTCGAGGAGGCACCGTGGTCGAGGCGCTGCGTCAGCACGACGGCTACCGCCAATTGCTGTACGCCGAGTTCGACCTCGCGCCGTCGCCGGCGACGCGCCGGGTCATCGACGACACCTCGAGCACGTCGTCGACGATCCGTCGTTTCGCCCCGCAGCGGCACCGGTCACCCGCCCCGCACGCGGGCACGCCGGTTGATCTCGCCCAGTCCGGCCCGACGCCCGTCCGCACGACGCCCGGGAGGACCCCATGGCCACTGGCGAGACCGGATTCGACGACGTCACCTTCGACCTCGTGTCGGTGCAGTACCACTCCCTCAAGGCCGGGCACGACTACGGCCAGTACGTCCGCGACGCCGAGAACGCGGGCGAGTCGGACATCGCCGACTTCTTCCGCGAGGTGATGGAGTCGGACTCGCAGCGCGCCCAGCGCTGCCACAAGTTCCTCGCCCGTCTCTCCGGCGCCCAGCCCGCGAGCCGATGACACCGTCGGCGGACGGCCCGCCCGGGGACCGTCCGCTCGTCCTCGGGCTGCTCGCCGCCGCGTCGGTGCCCGGCGTGGCGGTGTCCGCCCTCGCCCGCATCGTCGCCGCGCGCCTCCGGCTCGAGACCGACCTCGACGTCGACTGGGAGAGCGGCACGGGCGGGCACGGCGAGGACGGATGGGATCTCACGCTGGCCGTCGTCGCGCTGCCCTCCATCGCCGGCGACCAGCCCCTCGTGGCGCGCCAGCACGACGGCCGGTGCGGGTCGGCGCTCGTCGGCCTGCCCGCGGCCGCCACCGCGCAGCCCCATCCCGACGCCGTGCTCGCCGACGTCGCCGACCGGCTCGTCGACACCCTGCGCGGCACGCACTTCCTCCCGTGGGACGGACGATGACCGCCGGCGCCGTCCGGCCCACGAGCACGGCGGACACGGCCCGTACCCTCATGACGGTGCTGGAGCCGACCGTCGCGCAGGGCGTCGTCGAGCGTGGCGACCCCGTTGTGGAGGCCGTCGTGGAGCCGGTCGTGGACGCCGCCCGCCGCGGGCCCGACGCGACCGGAGCCGCCTTGGTCAACCCGTCCCGCCCGACCCGGCGGGGGTGACCGTGCTCCCGTCCGGGGACGCCGAGCGCGTCGACGCCGTCGTCGTGGGAGCGGGGCACAACGGTCTCGTGGCGGCCAACCGCCTGGCGGACGCCGGGTGGCGCGTGCTCGTCCTCGAGGCGACCGACACCGCGGGCGGGGCGACCCGCAGCGCCGAGCTCGCCGCCCCGGGGTGGCTCACCGACCTCGGCAGCGCGTTCCACCCGCTGGGTGCTGCCTCCCCGGTGCTGCGGGCGCTGCGCCTCGAGGAGCACGGGCTGCGCTGGAGCCACGCGCCGCAGCCGCTCGCACACGTCCTGCCGGACGACTCCGCGGCGGTCATCTCCCGCGATCTCGACGTCACCGCCGCCTCGGTGGACGCGTTCGCACCCGGGGACGGCGACGCGTGGCGGGCGCTGGCCGCGCAGTGGCAGGACCTGCGGGAACCGCTGCTCGACGCCCTGCTCTCCCCGTTCCCGCCGGTCCGCGGCGGCCTGCGGCTGCTGCGAAAGGTCGGCTCCCCCGACCTGCTCCGCCTGGTGCGCCGCCTGCTGCTGCCCGCCCTGCGGTTCAGCGCCGAGGAGTTCCGCGGCGAGGGCGCGCGGGTGCTCGTGGCGGGCAACGCGATGCACGCGGACGTCCCCCCGACAGGCTCGGGCAGCACCGCCTTCGGCTGGCTGCTCTCGATGCTCGCCCAGGACGTCGGGTTCCCGGTACCGGTGGGCGGCTCCGGGGCGCTGGCCGCCGCCCTGGTCGCCCGGCTGGAGGCCCGTGGGGGTCGGGTCGAGACCGACCGGCCCGTGTCGGCCGTCCTCGTCGAGCGCGGGGCCGCGGTCGGGGTGGTGGACCGGGCCGGGGGCACGGTCCGCGCCGACCGGGCCGTGCTCGCCGACGTTCCCGCCCCGGTGCTGTACCGCGAGCTCGTGGGAGAGGAGCACCTCCCGGCCCGGCTGCGCGCGGACCTCGACCGGTTCCAGTGGGACCACGCGGTGCTCAAGGTGGACTGGGCGCTCTCCGGGCGGGTGCCGTGGACGGCGGCGGGCGCCCGGGACGCGGGGACCGTGCACGTCGGGGCGGACACCACCGGGCTCGTCGACCTCGGCGGGGACCTCGCGGCCGGGCGGGTCCCGCGGACGCCGTACCTGATCCTCGGGCAGCTCACGACCGCCGACCCGACGCGCTCCCCGCGGGGCACCGAGTCGCTGTGGGGGTACACCCGCGTCCCGCACGACGCGCTGCGCGGGCCCGGGGAGGTCGAGGCCCATGTGGCGCGGATGGAGGCCGTCCTGGAACGGCACGCCCCCGGGTTCGGCGACCTCGTCGTCGGGCGTGCGGTCTCGGGGCCGGACGAGCTGCAGCGCCAGAACCCGGGCCTGATCCGGGGTGCGCTCATGGCCGGAACGGCCTCCCCGCACCAGCAGCTCGTGTTCCGCCCGACCCCGGGACTGGGGCGCCCCGACACCGTGGTCGACCGGCTCTTCCTCGCCGGCGCGTCGGCGCACCCCGGCGGGGCCGTGCACGGCGGGCCGGGCGCAGCGGCCGCCCGGGCGGCGCTCGCCCGGAGCGGCCGACTCGGACCGGCCTACGCTGCGGTGATCCGGGCCGGGCACCGGGTGGTGCACGGGACGCCCGGATCGACCGCGTGACCGGAACGGTCACCGCCGGGCCGCGTGCCGGTTCGCCCGGCCCGACCGACGGGTACGCGACGTCCGGTTGACCTCCCAGCCGTCCGGTCCGTGATGTCAGGAGGCCCCATGCAGCCCAGCACCGCCGACCAGAGCACCACCCGTCCGGCGCCCGAGACCGACGGGGAGGACCTCCTGCTGCGGCTGACCCGCGAGCACCGGGACGCGGCGGGGCTCGTCCTCGCCCTGCAGCGCCGGACCGGGTCCGACGCCGGGGACTCCGTGGCGACGGCCCGGGAGCTGATCACCGACCTCGTGCGGCACTCGGTGAGCGAGCGGATCCACCTGCTGCCGCTGGTCCGGCGTTTCGTGCCGGAGGGCGACGCCGCGGCCGACCGCATCGACGCCGGCCGGCAGGAGCTGGAGTACCAGCTCCAGCAGCTCGAGCGACTGCCGATCAACGGCGACTTCTGGGTCCACCTGGAGGCCGTGGACGCCCTGGTCGCCCAGCACGCCGGCGAGCTGGAGAGCCATGTGTTCCCCGTGCTGGCCGCGGCCTGCCCCGCCGAGGAGCTGGCCGACGCCGGCCGCCGTGCGGCCCGGACCGCCCGCACGGCGCCCACGCACCCGCACCCGCACACCCCGCGGGAGGGCGCGGCTCTCGCGGCCGCATCCCCGGGTACGGGCCTCGTGGACAAGGTCCGGGACCTGTTCCGGAGCTGACGCCCGGCGTCGGGCGAAGGGCCCCGTCGGTCAGATAGATCGACCGACGGTGCCCTTCGGTCGGAGCGGGTCCGACGGGCGGAGGGCGCCCCTCGACGGTCTACCCGACTGAGGGCGCCCTTCGGTCGGGACGTGGGCCGGTCGGCTGGTAGCGGGCCTCGGCCCGACGAGTGAGTGTCGTGAGCGCCCGGAACCACGGGGGCTGCTCGGGCAGCGTCCAGCCCGGGCGCGGCACGCTCACGTCGTCCCCGTCGCCGGGCAGCACCCGGGCGAGCAGCCCGGCGAGCCTCGTCGTCAACCCCGGGGCCACCCCGTGGAGGCGGGCGCCGACCATCGCGGCGGGCGTGAGGAAGCGCTCGGCGCGGCCGGCCAGGGTCGCGGCGACGATGCTGCGGGCGGCGTGCGGCGCGGACGTCGACAGCACCGGGAGGCTGTCCAGCGCCGCGAACCAGCGGTACTCCGCCTCCCGGTCGCCCGCGACGAGCGCCTGGCGGGGCGAGCCGGTGCGCAGCAGGCCCGGCATCACCGTGGTGACCGTGATCCCGTGCGGCGCGAGCTCGGTGCGCAGCGCCTCGGAGAAGCCGCGCACCGCGAACTTCCCGGCGGTGTAGGGCAGCAGGTGCGGCACCGGCACCGCTCCCCCGACCGAGCTCACGATCCCGATGCGCCCGGACCCGCGCCGACGCATCGCCTCGGCCGCTCGCAGCACCGGGTACGCGACCGGCCGGAAGACCGCGTCGTGCAGTCCCACCACGTCCGCGCTCGTGAGCGCCTCGACCGGCCCCACGCTGATGACCCCGGCGCACGCCACCACCACGTCGAGCCCGCCCAGGGCCGCCTCGGCCGCGTCGACGCAGGCCTCGGCGTGGTCCCGCTCCGCGAGGTCGGAGGGGTGGACGCTCACCCGCGCGCCGGTGGCCTCGAGCTCGGGCCGCGCGGCCTCGAGGTCGTCGGCGCTGCGGGCGGCGACGGCCAGGTCGTAGCCCGCGCGGCCCAGTTCGGTCGCCACCAGCAGGCCCAGCCCACGGCTGGCTCCGAGGACGAGGGCTCCGGGTCTCGACGTCGACGTCATCGCTGCGGGTGGACGGCTGGTCGGCCGGAGTAAACGTCCCGCGTCCGGACGGTGCGCTCCGGGTACCGTCCGGGGCGCTCGACCGCGCGGATCACGCCGCGGCCCGCTCCCTGACCTCGGCGTAGGCGCCGTCCCGGGCGAGCCGGGCGAGCGCCCCGGTCAGGCGACGCAGCTCCTCCGGGGAGTGGGTGCGGGCGGCCAACCCGTCGGTGTCCGTCGCGAGACCGAGTTCGCGGGCGGCGCCCACCGCCGCGTCGCCGGCGAAGGGGTACAACTCCGGCCACCACACCTGCACCTCGCGCACGAACGCCTCGGCCGACGGGGCGTCGACCCCCGGGAGCGCTGCGAGCCGGGCGACCAGGGCCGCCGGGTGGCCGTCGGCGTCCCGCCGCAGCCGCGCGAGGTCGGTCGCGTCGTCCCGCAGCGCCTCGGCGAGCCGGTGCAGCGCGCCCGCGAGGTCCGAGGCCGCATCGTCCACCGCGGTGCCCTCGCCGCCCTCGACCGACGCGCCGAGGCTCGTCGCGACGTCGGCGGGGTCGGCCGCGGCGACCTCCGCGGCCGAGCGCCACCGGCCCAGCACCGAGCCGACGGCGTCGGCGGTGGCCGCGGAGTCGCCGTGCGCGGTCACGACGACGGCGGCCACGAGCAGCCCGAACAGCCGGGCGGTCTCGTCGCCGCGCTCGGGGAGGGCGGCCGTGGGCACGGCGCCCTCGCGTTCGAGCACCGCCGTCATGAGCCGTTCGTCGTCCATGGGGACCTCCTCTCAGCCGGCCGGGACACCCGGCCAGGTCGCGACCCGCAGCTCCACCCGCCCGTCGCGCACCCGTGCGGGGAACGGTGCGGCGGGGGCAGTGGCGGGTCCGTGCATCACCCGACCGTCGTCGAGCCGGAAGACGCTGCCGTGCCAGGGGCACTCCAGGCAGGCGTCGCCGTCGACGTCGGTCACCTTCCCGTCGGACAGCGGGGCCGAGGCGTGCGGGCAGCGCTGGCCGAGGGCCCGGATCTCGTCGCCTCGGCGCACCACCACGACGCGCACCTCGCCCACGCGACGCTCCACCGGCTCGCCGTCCGGAAGATCGGCGACCGCGCCGGCGTCGGTCCAGTCCTCCGGGCCGATGTGGGGGTAGTCCTCGGCGTGGTTCGCCCCGAGCGCCTGGTGGTAGCTCAGGTGCCCGCCGAGCGCGGCGCCCGCCGAGCCGACCGTCAACGCGGCCCAGCCCCACAGCGCGCCGCGGGTGCTGCGTCCGCGCAGCCGCGCGCCGAGGGACATCACGTAGCCCGCGAGCATCGTGATGTTGGCGGCCGCGTGCACGATGCCGACGCGCTGCTGCTCCTCGTGGGCCTGCGAGTAGTCCGCCCACCCCGCGGCGGCCGTGGGCACGGCCGTCAGCAGCCCGACCCCGATGAGCGCGGCAGCGGGCCGCCGGGTGCGGGGCACGAGGTCGAGCAGGCCGGCGGAGACGAAGCTGCCGAACGAGGCCTGGGCCAGGATCGGGTGCAGCGGGTGGCCGATCGGCACGCCGTGCAGGACGTCGGCGATCCTCCGGTCCGTCAGGACCTTGTTCACGAGGTCGCGGGCGGGCGCGGCGACCCGGTCGAGTGCCTCCGCGCGAGCGATCCGGTCGATGTCGTCGAAGGGGCGCATGGGCTCGCTCTCTCGGGCGGGGAGTGGTCCCTCCGGGTGCCCGACCCCCACCCGCGATCACACCTGCTCAGCGGCCCTTCTGCTGCTGCTCCTTCTCGCGCTCCCGGCCGGAGCGCTCCGACGCCTCGGCCTCGGCGTCGGGATCGTCCGTCCGGCCGTTCGGGTAGGGCTCCGAGCCGGGCGGCGGCTCCACGATGCGGGCGCTGAAGAGCATCATCATGACGAAGCCCAGCAGGGCGAGGGCGATGTGCAGGAAGTGGTCCGGTCCGTTGAGCTGCAGCCAGCCCGGCTGCGCCACGTTCGCCCCGGCCGTCAGCCCCATCAGGTAGATCACCAGGTAGGCGGCGAACTGCAGGACGCACCACCGGCGCGACCACCGGCGCGCCACGGTCGCCACCGCGCCGAGCACGGCGGTGACCGCGAGCAGCACCGCGTGGGCCGGGGTGATGAGCAGGTTGAGGACGTGGGCCGGGCTGCCCGAGGTCGCGTCCGCCACGAACCCCCACACGGCGAGGACCGCCAGCAGCACGCTCTGCCCGGCGAGCAGGGACGTGGCGATCCGCCCGAGGAACCCCTCGTGGGGCACGGAAGGCTTCGGGTTGCCCTGCTCGTCGTACCCGGACGGGACGTAGGGGCCCGACGAGGAGCGCCCCGCCGCGTCGTGCACCGACGACCGACCCGGGTCGTCGCTCTGCGCGGCCGGGTCGTAGTCGGTGGATCGCTCACTCATGGGTCAGGCAACCCGATCCGACCCGCCGACCACACCCGGCATCCGTCACGTCCCGATCCCGGCCCGTCGCCGGTAGGACGCCACGAACTCCGGCAGTGCCGGACCCCGCGGTCGTCGCCCGGGCACGACGTCGCAGGTCCCCGTCTTGGTGTCCATGATGTGGACGTTGGGGTCGAGCGAGATGCCGATCAGCTCGTTCGCCGCGTCGCCGGTCACCAGGCCGTTCGGCCCCCAGTGCCACGGGAGCCCGATCTGGTGCACGGTGTGGCCATCGATCCGCAGCGGCTTGCACCGCTCGGTGACCACCACGCGCGCCTCGATCGCCGACCGGGCCGTGACGATCGTGGCCCACCCGGTGTGCTCCAGGCCGCGCTCGGCCGCCAGCGCCGGCGAGACCTCGACGAACATCTCCGGCGCGAGCTCGGCGAGGTAGGGCGTCCACCGGCTCATCCCGCCCGCCGTGTGGTGCTCGGCGATGCGGAAGGTCGAGAAGGCGATCGGGTAGACCTCGGAGCCCGGCTGCCCGTCCGGCGGGTTGTACCGGTTGTCGGGCCGGTCGAAGCGTTGCCGGGCCGGGTTCGCCCGCGATCCGGGGTGCAGCGCGTTGCGTGCCGGGGACTCCTCCGGCTCGTAGTGCACCGGCAGCGGGCCGTCCGCGAGCCCGGTCGGCACGTAGAGCCACGCCCGACCGTCCGCCTGCATGATGAACGGCTCGTCCCCACCGATGGCGTCCTGCGCCTGCGCCCCCTCCGGCGGCCGGTACGACGGCGGCTTCTCCGCCTCGAAGTCGGGGACGTCGTGGCCGGTCCAGCGCCCCTGCTCGGGGTCCCACCAGACGTAGGCCTTGCGCTCGCTCCACGGCCGTCCCTCGGGGTCGGCCGAGGCGCGGTTGTAGAGCACGCGCCGGTTCATCGGCCACGCCCAGCCCCACTCCAGCGCCGCCGGACTCTCCCCGCCGGCGGGCTTCCGGCGTGCCGCCTGGTTCACGCCGTCGGCGAACACACCCGAGTAGATCCAGCACCCGCAGGCGGTGGACCCGTCGTCGTGCAGCTCGGTGTAGCCGGCCACCGGGCTGCCGTCCGCGACCCGGTAGCCCGAGATCTCCCGCAGCACCGCGTGGGCGTCGGGGTCACCGTGCGGCCCCTCGGTCGGGTAGTCCCAGGTCAGGTCGAGGATCGCCCGGTCCCGGTCGAGCTGGGCGTCCGCGAGGCGGGCGCGGATGCGGTGGCCGAGCTGGTGGACGAACCACAGGTCGCTGCGGGCGTCGCCCGGCGGCTCGACCGCCTGGTGGCGCCACTGCAGCAGCCGCTGGGTGTTGGTGAAGGAGCCGGCCTTCTCGATGTGCGTGGCCGCGGGGAGCAGGAACACCTCGGTGTCGATGTCCTCGGTGCGCATCTCCCCGGTCTCGATCTCGGGGCCGTTCTTCCAGAACGTCGCGGTCTCGATCTCCTGCAGGTCGCGCACGACGAGCCACTTGAGCTTCGACAGCCCGTGGCGCTGCTGCTGGGAGTTGGTGGTGCCGACGGCCGGGTTCTCCCCGAGGACGAAGTAGCCCTCGCAGTGGCCGTCGATCATGTTCAGCACGGTGGTGAACGTCGAGTGGTCACCGGTGATCCGCGGCATGCGGTCGAAGTAGTAGTCGTTCTCCGCGGTGGCTGCCTCGCCCCACCACGCCTTGAGCATGCTGATCATGTAGGAGGGCATGTTCCCCCAGAAGCCCTTCTGCGCGGCGTCCGCAGCGAGGAAGTCGGAGAGGTGCATCTCCTGGTGGGCGTTGGGCATGGGGATGTAGCCCGGCAGCAGGTCGTAGAGCGTCGGGATGTCCGTCGAGCCCTGGATCGTGGCGTGCCCGCGCAGCGCCATGATCCCGCCGCCGGGCCGGCCCATGTTGCCGAGCAGCGCCTGCAGGATCGAGGCGCACCGGATGTACTGCACGCCCACCGTGTGCTGCGTCCAGCCGACCGAGTAGACCCACATCGTGGTGCGCTCGCGGCCGGAGTTCGCGCAGATCGCCTCCGCGACCTGGGTGAACTGCTCGGGGCTCATCCCGCACACCGACGACACCATCTCGGGCGTGTAGCGCGCGAAGTGGCGCTTGAGCACCTGGTAGACGCAGCGCGGGTGCTGCAGCGTGTCGTCGCGGACGGGGTCGCCGCGCAGCGTCGCCCCGCCCGACCCGGTGGTCTCGGACTGCCCGAGCAGGTGACTGACCCGGTGGGTCTCGGCGTCGCCGTCGTCGGTCGCGCCCGGCTCACGGCGGCGCCACTGGTCGCGGTTGCCCGACGCCGCCGCCACCTCGACGCCCTCGTACTGCCAGCTCGAGGTGTCGTAGCTGCGGGTCGCGGGGTCCCAGCCGGAGAACAGCCCGTCCTCGTCACCCGCGTCGACGAACTCCTCGCGGGTGAGCATGGGGGCGTTGGTGTAGGCGACGACGTAGTCGCGGAAGTCCCGCTCGTTCGAGAGCACGTAGTTGATCAGCCCGCCGAGGAACGCGATGTCCGTGCCGGGGCGGATCGGGACGTGGGCGTCCGCGACGGCCGACGTGCGGGTGAAGCGCGGGTCGACGTGGATGATCTTCGCGCCGCGACGCTTGGCCTCCATGACCCACTGGAAGCCCACCGGGTGGGCCTCCGCCATGTTCGAGCCCTCCAGGACCACGCAGTCGGCCTCCGCGATGTCCTGCTGGGAGTTGGTGGCGCCGCCGCGCCCGAAGCTGGTCCCCAGACCGGGGACGGTGGAGGAGTGTCAAATGCGCGCCTGGTTCTCCACCTGGACGGCGCCGAGCGCGGTGTAGAGCTTCTTGAGGAGGTAGTTCTCCTCGTTGTCGAGGGTGGCGCCGCCGAGGTGGGCGATGCCCAGGGTGCGGTTGAGCACCCGGCCCTCGTCGTCGGTGTCCTGCCAGGTCCGTGCCCGGGTGTCCACGACGCGGTCGGCGATCATGTCCATCGCCGTGCCGAGGTCGAGGTCCTCCCAGTCGGTGCCCCCCGGGCGCCGGTAGCGGACCTTCGTGATCCGCGACGGCGAGGTGACCAGCGACAGGCTCGACGAGCCGCGCGGGCAGAGCCGCCCGCGGCTGATCGGCGAGTCGGGATCGCCCTCGATGTGGGTGACCCGACCCTCCTTCGAGTAGATCCGTTGCCCGCAGCCGACCGCGCAGAACGGGCAGACCGAGCGGGTGACGGTGTCGGCCTCGTCGGTGCGGGGCTTCCAGGGTTCCGGCGCATTGGACCGCGCGGCATCGCCGCGGCCCAGCGGGTCGGCCCCGGTGAGCTGGCGGAACAGCGGCCAACGGCGGACGAGCTGCAGCGGATCCACGACTACGACCTCTCGGACGACGGCGGGTCGGTCCGGCTGCGAGGTCAACCGCACCGAACAGGGTGCCAGGGACGCGGCCCCGCCGCGCGGTCAGTGCTCCGGCACCGACCCGGCGCGGTGGCAACCGGGTGGTGCGGGCGCGCGGATGCCCACCACCGTTCGGCCGGTACACCTGTGAGCTCGACGCCGCTACGCTGACCCGGTCCGATCCGCGATCCGATCGGGCTCACTCGGGTTGACGTCTGCAGCTCGTCCGGCGAGCAGCCCGCCCGAGGAGGCACCGTGAGCGCCATCGGCCCGGAGATCCACCGCCGTCCCCACATCGGCGTCGACGTCCACCCGCGCGCCGTGCGCGTCCGGATGCAGGGCGACCTCGACGCCGGGGCGGCGCCGCGCCTCGACCGGGTGCTCACCGAGACGATCTCGCAGGTGGCGACCCCGAGCGGGCCGGTCACACGGATGACGATCGACCTCGAGGCGGTCGACGTGCTCGCCGCCGCGGGGATGACGGTGCTGCTCCGCGCGCGGGACGCGGCCGAGGGCCTCGGCCTGGTCTACGTCGTCTGCGTCAACCCGCGCGGGCGGCGCGCCCTCGCGATGGCGGGCCTGGACCGGTGCCTGCTGCCTCAGCCGACGAGCGACCGCACCGCCGCCGGGTCGGGGCCGTCGGGCTCGATGAGCACGATCGCGTCGTCGAACCCAGCCTCGGAGTAGCGCGCGAGGGCGTCGCGGGTGGCGCCGAGATCCGTCGTCGGGACGGCGCAGACGAGGGCCCGACCACCGCCGGCCGCGCGGAAGCGGGCGTGTGCCTCGACGATCTCGTCGGGCGTCGTGCGGTAGCCCGAGGCCAGCCAGCCGTCGAAGTCGCGGGCGGCGCGCTCGACGTTCGCGCCCCAGGAGCCGAGCAGCAGCGGCGGGAGCGGGACGCCGTGCGGGGCGAGCCGGGCCCGGTCGTCCCCGCCCGCCGCGAGCAGGGTGCGCAGCCGTGGGACGGACGCGCGGAACGTGCGGAAGCGGGCGCCGTGGTCGGCCTCGAGGGCGGCGTAGTCGTCGGCGGTGGACCCCGGGCTGAGCCCGAGGGTCAGCCGGTCCCCGCAGACCTGCGCCAGGGACAGGAACCGGTGGGCGAGGTCGGCGGGGTGGTGCAGCGGGACCTGCACGGTCGCGGTGCCGAGCTCCACGTCCTCGGTGACGGCCGCCGCGGCGGCGAGGACGACGCAGGGGTCGGGCACGAGGGTCCCGCGGCCGACGATCTCCGGGGTCCAGAGCCCCTCGAACCCCTCGCCCGCCAGCCGGCGCGCCCACTCCGCGACGGGGTAGGGGTCACCCGGGGACAGGTGGACGAGCGTCGCGCCGAGTCGCACGGGACATGATCGTAGAGCCGGATCCGCCGGCGGACGGCCTTCGTCGGATGGACACCGACTTCGTCCGCGAACTACCGTGACGGCGTCACCGGCCGCCCTCGCGCGCCGTGCGGCTTCACCTCCGAGGCCGCGGATGCCCGTGCACCCGCGCCCCGGAGGCCCGCATGCCCGTCCCGCCGCGCCGCACCCGACGACCCTCGCCGCCCTCGCCCTCCCCGGACGGCCACCTCGGCGCACTGCGGCGCACGCTGGGCACCGCGATCGACATGCTGGGCGACCTCCGGTCGCTGCACCCCGCCGTCGCCTCCGGGCACCTCGAGCGGCACCTGCGCGCGGAGGTCGAGCGGGCCGAGCGCATCGGCGACTCCTCGGGTGCCGTCCCGGCGCTGCGCACGGCGTGCGCCCACCTCGCGACCCGCTCCTACGAGGACGCCTACCTCGCGCTCGTCACGGCGTCGAGCCTGCTGCCGCGCGCCCGACCCGCCCGGGCGGGAGCGCGACCGGTGTCCTAGGCGTCAGACCCGCTCGCGGGACAGCGTCAGCAGCCGGTCGTCGGGGGTGAAGAGCCGGCGCACGAGGCCGAGGGCGACCACGCTCGTCGTCGTGGCCGCCGCGGCGAGCACGAGGAACATGACGACGGCCTGCACCAGCACCGCCTGCAGCGGCGGCACCCCGGCCAGGATCAGCCCCGTCATCGCGCCGGGCAGGAAGACCAGGCCCGTGGCCTTCGTCGTCTCGATCTGCGGGCTCAGCGCGGAGCGCAGCACGCCGCGCAGGTAGGGCCGGGCGGCGTCGCGGCCGGGCTGCCCGAGCGCGAGCCGCGCCTCGATCTCGGCCCGCTTGTCGGCGAACTCCTCCTGCAGCCGTCGGCCCGCGAGCACCGTCGAGGTCATGGCGTTCCCGACGATGAGGCCCGCCATCGGCACCAGCGTGCGCGAGGTCAGCGGGAACACCCCGAGACCGAACAGCACGAGCAGGCAGACCGCGCCCGCCGCGAGGAAGGCGGCGCCCGCGACGGGCAGCAGGCCCGGGATGGAGGGCGCCCGCTGCTTCGCGGTGTACGCGGCGTAGGCCAGCATCGCCGCGACCCAGAGCCACGACCACAACAGCGACACCCCGGGCACGAGCAGCAGCGCGAGGACCCCGCCCACGATCAGCAGCTGCACCAGGGCCCGCAGGGCGGCCCAGACGATGCTGCGCTCGAGCCCGAGCCGCCACGCCAGCGAGATGCCCGCGGCGACGACGACGAGGACCAGCGAGACGGCCAGTCCGGTCCAGCTGATGGTCACGACGTCCTCCTGCGGGCGAGGTCCCACTCCCGGCTCTCGGTCAGGCCGCCGTCGCGCAGTTCGAGCACCCGGTCGGCCACCCGGCGCACCTGCCCGTCATCGTGGCCGACCCAGACCACCGTGAGGTCGCCGTCGTCGACGAGGCGCAGCACCGTGCGCTCGAACTCGCGCGCGGGCGTGGCGTCGAGCGCCGAGGTCGGCTCGTCGAGGAGCAGCGTCTCGGGCGAGGTGATGAGCGTGCGCGCGAGACACATGCGCTGCAGCTCGCCGCCGGAGAGGGTGTCGGCGTCGCGGTCGAGCAGTTCCGGGTCGAGCGAGACGCGCTGCAGGGCCTCCCCCATCGTGTCCCGGTCGGCGTCCGGCGCGGCCACGGCGAGGTTGCCGGCGACGGTGCCCGCGAACGGGGTGGCGCGCTGGAAGACCATGCCGACCCGACGGCGGAGCCGGTGCGGGTCGAGCTCGTCGAGCGGGGTGCCGTCGTAGGTGATGGACCCGTCGTCGGGAACGTCGAGGCGGTCGAGCAGCCGCAGCAGCGTCGACTTCCCCGCGCCGGACGGACCCCAGAGGGCCGTGACGCCCTGCCCGGGGATCTCCGCGTCCACCCCGTCGAGGACGGCGCGCCCCCCGTGGCGGACCGTCACGCCGCGCAGGACGAAGCCTGCGGTCATCGTCGCCTCCTCAGCGCACGGCGACCGGGGGCGCGGACCGCGCCGCCCGGTGGGCCAGGAGCATCCGTCGGCCGACGAGCACCCCGGTCCCGGCCAGCACCATTGCCGCTGCGGCCACCAGCCATGCCGCGGTGAACGACACAGTCCCCGCGAGGAGGCCGAACCCCACCGGTCCGAGGAAGCCGCCCGCGTACACGCCGACCTGCACGATCGCCGTCGCGGCGGCCGGCGCCTCGGGATTGAGGCGCACCACCGCGAACTGCAGCAGCCCCGGCCAGGACCACCCCAGCCCGAACCCGAGGACCACCCCGACGACGAGCGCCACCGGCCTCGGCAGCGCCAGGAGCACCAGCCCGACGGCACCGGCGAGCAGGCAGCCCGCCACCACCGCGACGTGACCACCGGGGCGTCGCCCCGTCGCTGCGCCCGCCTCGTCGCGCCGGTCGGCCAGCCAGCCCAGGAACACCCGCATGACGAGCCCGACGACGCTGCCCATCGTCAGGACGAGGCCCGCGAGGCCGGGCGAGACGCCGCGGTCGACGGCGGAGGCCACCAGGAAGATGCCGAGCCCGGTCGCGGCGGCGGCGCCGAGCCCGGACGCGGCCCCGGCTTGTCACCGCCGACCCGAAGCGCTCGACGAGCCGCCCGACCGGCAGCGACATCAGCGCCGAGACCCCGAAGTAGGCGGCGACGAGCAGACCGAGCACCGCCGGGTCGAACCCCAGCTCCGCGCCCACCTGCACCGAGGACGCCCCGAGCAGGAACACGGGCAGCACGGTCGCCGTGGTGATCGCGACCGCCCCGGCGCCGACCCGCCACGCTCGCAGTTCGCTCATCCTGAGCCACGCTCACGGACATAGCGGACGGCGTGGCCGTCACGCGCAGCACATCCTGGGAGTCCGGGACGCGAGGTGGGTAGCCAATCCATCATGGCTCACCTGGTCGCTGCGGTCGTCGGCCTCGTCATCGTCACCGCCCTGGTGCGTGCCGGGGCGCGACGCACCGGGGTGCCCGACCCGATCGCCCTGCTCCTCGTGGGCGTCGCCGCGTCGTGGATCCCGGGGCTCCCCGACTACCGCATCGACCCCGACCTCGTCCTCGTGGTCGTCCTCCCCGTACTGCTCTACTGCGCCGGGTTCGCCGCGTCGGTGCCGGCCTTCCGGATCCACCTGCGTCCGATCCTGCTGATGGCGGTGGGCCTGACGCTCGCGTCCACGCTGGCGGTCGGTGCGGTCGCCGCCTGGTTCGTGCCCGGCCTCGGCTTCGCGGGCGCGTGCGCCCTCGGGGCCGTCGTCGCACCCCCGGACGCGGTGGCGGCGACCGCGATCGCCCGCACCATCCGCCTCCCCCGCCGGGTGGTCGCCCTCCTCGAGGGCGAGAGCCTGTTCAACGACGCGGCGGCGCTGACCGCCCTGACCGTCGCGGTGGCCGCCGTGAGCGGCGCGACCTCGTTCGCGGGCGCCGCCGGCGAGTTCGCGGTCGTCGCGCTGGGTGGTGTGGCCGTCGGCGGGGCCGTCGGGCTCGCGATCGGCTGGGTCCGGAAGCGGGTGCTGCACCCCTACACCGACGTGGTCGTCTTCCTCGTCGCGCCGTTCGTGGTCTACCTGCCCGCCGAGGAGCTCGGGGTGTCCGGCCTCGTCGCCGTCGTCGTCGCCGGGCTCTACCTGGGCCACCGCGCGACGACGATCATGGAGCCGGGCGCGCGGGTGGTCACCGGCGCCGTCCGCACCGCCGTGTCCTGGCTGCTCGAGGGCATGGTGTTCCTGGTGGTCGGCCTGCAGCTGCGCACGGTCGTCACGGGCATCTCCGGGATGCCGGCGCTCTCGGTGGCCGGGGTGACCGTCGCCGTCGTCGTGACCCTGGTCGTGGTCCGGTTCGCGTGGGTGGTGCTCACCGAGCAGGTCGCGGGCACCGCGCTCGGGCGCCGGCACGCGTCGTGGTCGGAGTCGATCCTGACCTCGTGGGCCGGGATGCGCGGCGCGGTCTCCCTCGCCGCGGTGCTGACCCTGCCGGTCGCGTTCCCGCAGCGCGACCTCGTCGTCTTCGTGACCTTCGTGGTCATCCTCGTGACCCTGCTCGGCCAGGGGCTCACGCTGCCCGCCCTGGCCCGACGGCTGCCCAGCGCCCACGACGAGGCCGGCCAGGAGGCCCAAGAGGAGGCGCGCGCCCGGCGGCTCGCCGCGGACGCCGCGCTGGAGTGCCTCGAGGAGATCGAGCGGGAGAACCCCGGCCGCGAGCCCGTCGTCGAGCAGCTGCGACGGCGGGTGAACAACCGGATGGAGGCGGCCTCCGAGGCGCTCGAGGCCGCGTCCGACGCCTTCGACGCCGAGGCCTCGGGCCGGGGTGGCGCCGTGGAGTCGGTCACCGAGTGCGAGGAGGACCACGGGGACGACACCCGGTCCGACGACGGGGACGACCGCAGCCGTGAGGGCGTCCGCGACACCTACCGCCGCTACGGGCAGGCGATGCTGGTGGCCGAACGGTCGCGGCTGCTGGCCCTGCGCGACGCCGGGACCCTCAACGAGGAGGCGTTCGTGCGCCTCCAGCACGAGCTCGACCTGGAGCAGGCCGCCCTGACCGTGCGGTAGGGGCGGGGCCGGGCGTGTGTCAGCGGTGGCACACGGCTGACGTCCCGTGTCAGCGGTGGCACACGGCTGTCCGCCGGGCCGACCTGTCGCGGGCTCCCGACCGGGCTGACCCGACTTGTCGTTGTGATTCACAGCGACAAGGCGCCGGGTCGGGGCCGACTCCCCACGACAGGGCGGCACCCCGACCCGACGTCAGGAAGGCTCCACCAGCAGCGCCACACCACGACGGGCCGGCAGGTCGACGGCGAAGGCGTGCAGGTCGTCGACGAACCCGAGCGGCTCCTGGCTGAACATGTCGAGCACCGCACCACCGGGCGCGAGGGCCTCGGAGCGCACCGTCCCGCGCACCGGCTCGGCGGCGAAGTTCAGCACCGTCAGGGCGTGCGAGCCGCTGTCGAGCTCGTGCACGAGCACGAGCAGGCCCGGGTGGGAGACGTCGGGGATGTCGACCTGCCGCGACGTGGCGATGCCGTAGTGCTTGCGCACCGCGAGGATCGCCTGGAGCTGGCGGGCGAAGCTGGTCTCGTCGGCGAGCTGCTCGGGCAGCGTGCCGTAGAGGCTCCGCCCGCGGGGCATGCCCTCGGCGGACCGGTCGGCGTCCGGCGAGAACCCCATGAGGTCGTGTGCGCCGCGGTGGATCCAGCGGGTGTCGCCCTCGGCGACGAGGTCGGCGACGTCGTCGACCGGCAGCGTCAGCATCCCCGTGAGGTCCCAGCCCGAGAGCGCGAAGACGCCGGGCTGCATCGCGTTGAACATCGCGAGCATGAGGTGGACCGCGCGGATCTCCTCGACCTCGGCGGGGCCGATCGCGTCGAGCTCGGTGACACCGATCGAGGCGGCGATGACGGAGGCCATCGTGGAGGCGATGCCGTTGGTGGTGAACACCAGGTTGTAGGGGTGCGCGGGCCCGGCGAGGCCGTCGAGCAGCTCGCCGCGCACGGTCTCGGCCAGCCGGGCGCCGGTGGTCTCCTCGCCGCGGAAGACGACGGTCTCGTCGCGGTGCCCGGCCGCCCAGTGGACGAGCTCGTAGGTCATCTCGTCGTGGTTCTGCAGCGCGTGCACCAGCGAGGCCGGGTCGATCCCGAGGTCGCGGGCGGTGCGCAGACCGAGGCGCAGGAACTCGGCGTCGCCGGTCGCGAGCGCGTGGTGGTAGCCGGGGCGGTTGACGAAGTCGTAGGACAGGTCCGCGCCCGCCTTCCCGACCTCCCGGATGTCGTCCATCGTCAGGTTCAGTTCCTGGAACGTGAATCCGCCGACCTTGCGCACCATGCTCGCGATGAGGTGGTTCGCGGCGCCGGACAGCGGGTGCCCCTCGGACCAGGCCGGGCCGCCGAGGGCCGACTTCTCCACCCCGAGGAAGCCGTTCGCGTCGAGGCGCAGCGCCCCGGAACCGAGGTCGGCCAGCGAGTGCAGCGCGTCGCCGATCGTCAGCCGCATCCCCGCGAACGACGGGTCGAGCCAGTTGATCGAGGGCTGCCCCTCCTTGAAGTAGTGCAGGTACACCCAGCGCCGGGCCACGCCGTCCACCCCGACGACGGCCTTCGTCGCGCTCCAGTTGGTCTCCTTCACCCCGGGCGCGTGGAAGATGACCCGCTGGAGCGCACCGATGATGTAGCCGGCCTTCTCCAGGCGCTCCTCGGTGGCGACGTCGAGGTTCACCGAGTCGCGTCCCGGCGGCACGACCGGCAGCTCCGACCAGTCCTCCGGGTCGATCTCGACCATGTGGAAGATGCCCGGGTAGTCCGCGTGGCCCATCTCGGCGAGGCGGAAGTCGGCCCCCTTGCCGGTGTGGCCGGGCACGACGTCGTCGATCACCGTGCCGCCGTGGAAGGTCGCCATGCCGCACATCGCGCGGAAGTCGGCCTCGGACCCGAACGCCGGGTCGATCACGGTGGAGATGCGGTCGAAGTGGCCGTCGACGCTGGGTGTGTGCTCCCAGCCCGAGATGCCGCCCGCGCGCTTCACCGGGCCGGTGTGCACGCCCTCGATCCCGATCGCGGCGAACGCGCGCCACAGCTCCTCCTCCGCCATGGCGGCGAGGAACGTCTGGCCCGGGCGCGTCATGAACGACAGCGGGTAGGCCGTGAACCACACGCTCGCCGTGTCGACCGCACCGCGCGGGTCCGGGTCGGCGAACGGGTTCTGCCACATCGTGCCGCGACCGGAGAACTGCCGGGCGATGGTGTCGGCGTCCGCGAGCATCGACTGTCCGCGCAGCCAGGCGACGTACGCCGGGTTGGTGCCGGTCGGCTCGCCGTCGCGACCCGCGGGACGGCGCTCGAACGGCGAGCGCACCTTGGGGCGGTGGCGCAGCGCCCGCGGCCGGGCGGGGTGGAAGTGCTCGGCGTACGTGAGGTCGATCGGCCCCGTCCCCTCGTCGACCGGCCCGCTGTCCGCCCCGTCCGCCACCGACGTACCTCCTGCTCCCCACGTGTTTCGAGGCGACATGGTCACACGCTGGCCGGGCGCTCCCGCCGTCGGGATCGCACCCCGGACGGGGGTGTCGTCCTGATTCGATCCAGCCTTCCCGACGACGGGTGTGGTCCGGTCGCGCCGGTCCGCCGAGTGGTCCCCCACCGCGGGGCCGTGGGCTCCCGACGACGCTGTGGGACCGCTCGGTCGTCCGGCCCCCGCGGGCGGACCCGCTAGAGTTGGCGGTACCCGTGGTACCGCTTGGAGGTCGTGTGGCCCGTCGTCGTTCCCGCCGGTCCGACCCGCCCATCGAGGCGCGCGCCGGGGACCGCGGGCTGTCCGCGGGGACCCGGGCGCTGCTCCTGCTCGTCGTGGTGCTGCCCAACGTGATCGGCGCCGGGATCGTGCTGGTCCTCGCGGCCTGGGTGCTGCCGCAGGACCTCGTCGACACCCCGTCCCTGCTCCTGCGCAACCTGATCGTGTTCGCCGGCTACGTGGTGCTCGCCGTGGCGGTCGGCGCCGGTTGGGGCCGCCTGCTGATGCGCATCCGGCCGCTGCGGACCGACGCCGACGAGCGGCAACGGCGCGGGTGGGAACGCCGGTTCCGGCGGGTCGTGCTGGGCGGCCCGGTGCGGCTCGCCGCGGTCCAGACGACGTTGTGGGGCGTCGCCTCGGTGGTGTTCCTGCTGCTCAACGTGTTCGACTCCTGGCGCATCGCGCTGCAGGTCGCGGCCACCGTGATCCTCGGCGGGCTCGCGACCGTGTCGATCACCTACCGGCTCGTGGAGACCGTCCTGCGGGGCGCCGCCCGGCGGGTGCTGGCGTCGCGCCCGCCGTCGGGACGGGTGCTCCCCGGTGTGCTGATGCGGACGCTCGGCGGCTGGTTGTTCGGCACGGCGGTACCCCTGCTCGGGGTGGTGCTCGCCGCCGTCGCGGCCCTGGCCCTCGGCACGTACGACGTGACGCGGCTGGCGGTCGTGGTGGTGGTGCTCGGCGGAGTCGCACTGCTCCTCGGTGGCGCCGTGATCACCCTGACCGCGGTGTCGACCGCCGCCCCCGTCCTCGCGGTACGGCGCGCGTTGAAGAAGGTCGAACGCGGCGACTACGACGTCGACGTCCCCGTCTTCGACACCACCGAACTCGGCCTGCTCCAGGCCGGGTTCAACACCATGGTCTCCGGGCTGCGGGAACGCGAACGGGTCCGCGACCTGTTCGGCCGCCAGGTCGGCGAGGACGTCGCCCGCCACGCCCTGGAGAACGACGTCGAACTCGGGGGCGAGGTCCGCGAGGTCGCCGTGCTCTTCGTCGACCTCGTCGGCTCCACCACCCTGGCCGCGACCCGGCCGCCGAACGAGGTCGTCGAGCTGCTCAACGAGTTCTTCGCGGTCGTCATCGACGTCGTGGAACACCACGGCGGGTGGATCAACAAGTTCGAGGGCGACGCCGCACTCGCGGTGTTCGGCGCACCCACCGACATGNCCGACGCCGCNGGATGTGCGCTGGCGGCGGGGCGGGTGATGGCGGTGCGGCTGGCCGAGGAGGTGTTCCCCGGCTCCGACGGGCTCGGCGCCGGCATCGGGGTCTCCGCCGGGGAAGCGGTCGCCGGGAACATCGGCGACCGGCGCCGCTACGAGNGGTCGTCATCGACGTCGTGGAACACCACGGCGGGTGGATCAACAAGTTCGAGGGCGACGCCGCACTCGCGGTGTTCGGCGCACCCACCGACATGACCGACGCCGCGGGATGTGCGCTGGCGGCGGGGCGGGTGATGGCGGTGCGGCTGGCCGAGGAGGTGTTCCCCGGCTCCGACGGGCTCGGCGCCGGCATCGGGGTCTCCGCCGGGGAAGCGGTCGCCGGGAACATCGGCGACCGGCGCCGCTACGAGTACACCGTGATCGGNGACCCGGTGAACGAGGCCGCCCGGCTCTGCGACCTGGCCAAGGACGTC
>NZ_KB903233.1 GCF_000379625.1 Actinomycetospora chiangmaiensis DSM 45062
CGAAGCCGGCGCCCTGGCTTCTATCGGCTCGATCGGCGACTCCTACGACAACGCGCTGGCCGAGTCGCTGATCGGGCTCTACAAGACCGAGTGCGTGACTCGAGACGGACCTCTGCGCACCGTCGGCGACCTCGAACTGGTCACCGCGTCCTGGGCGCACTGGTTCAACACCAGCCGCATCCACTCGAAGCTCGGCCACGTTCCGCCGGTCGAGCACGAACAGAACTACTACGCTCACCAAGCAGCCCGAGAAGATCCACTCTCGGGAGAACCCAGCCTCCACTGAACCCGGGGCGCTTCACCTTGGCGAGTTCGGAGACCCGGTGGCGCAGCTCCTGCGGCTGTGTGACTTCGATCAGCGGGCCGAGGGATAGCACGTCGGCTGCGGCGTGCTCGAGGGAGTGCACCTGGAAGCTGACCTCGACCCAGCCCCGCGAGTCCGGGGCTGCGGCCGGTACCGGCCGCAGCGGTTGGAGACGGCCGAGCACGGCAGCCTGGGTCAGCCCCTGCGGCGCGATCCATGCCCCCGCGCGCTGGGCCCGCTGCCCGCGCGGGCGCCATCGGGGACCGACGGCCGGCACGGATGTGTGCTGGTCGAGTAGCGCGAACCCGCCGCCAGGTCCGCGTACGGCGAACACGGGCACACCAGCCACGGACAGGGCCTCGACGTCGCGCAGCACCGTGCGTCGACTGACCTCCAGACGGTCGGCGAGCTCGGCTGCACTGAGACGGCCCTGGCCCTGCAGCAGTGACACCAGGGCGACTAGCCGGCCTGCCCGCATCGCGGAAGCATGGACGAGCCTTCGAGTAGGCGACAAGAGATGTCACCTTCCAGGTCTAGCGTGGCGCATCCGGAGGCGGGATGCGCCACGCCTGACACCCGCGGGCCCGATGAAACGGGTCCATGGAGAGAGGACCTGCGATGCCCGGCATGGAGGTCGAGGGATCAGGGACACCAGCGGACCCGTGGATCTTGTCCACGCCCCCGGGCACCTCGCAGTTCGAGAGCCACCGCGAGCCCGAGGCCGATCCCCCGGCTCTGGTGGTGCGGGTCGGGACCACCGAGCTGCGCTACCACCTGCGCTGTATCGAGGACCTGCACGAGATGCTGATCGCACGCGGGGATTGGGTGGCCCTTGGCAACGCCGACGAGCAGAAGCCTGCGAAACCAGACACCGTCGAAGCGTGGGGGCGAGCTGACGACAACCCGGTCGGCGGGTGGTACGGCCTGAAGAAGGGCCTGCGCGGCCGCTTCGGGAACTACGTGCCCCCGGTCCTGGAGGCCCTCGGACTCGCCGAGCTCGAGCACAACAACCGCAACAACCACATCCGCGCCCTGCCCGAGCCGACCCCAGCCGGCCCCGGCGGGACGGACTGATCGGACTCCAGCCTGCTCAGCCCTCCGAGTACGGGCACGCCTACATCGAGTTCCTCGGAACCACCGCAGCCGACTCGAGGTCCATGTCGACACACCAGTGCCGGAAACTTGTCCAGGAGTCCCGATGGGAGCGCTCCGTTTCGCCAGCGAGCATCGTGTGCAGCGGCGGTGGAGGTTCCGGTTCGTGCCCTTCGGAGCCGATGGTTGATCAGGCGTCGGGCTCGAGGACGTCGTCGAGCCAGGCGACGAGGACCGCCGCCGTCCTGCCAGGCACCGCGGTCAGGCGCTCCCGGATCGAGCGCGCCAAGGCGAGCACGGCGGCGTCCTCGGGCGCCTCGACCGCCCCGGTCAGCTGCCCGGCCTCCTCGAGCACGGCGTCGCGAGACCCCGCGGCGAGGCCCTCGCCTTCCAGGACGTCGACGTTGGCCAGGATCGAGCGGGCGGTGATCGCCGCCCGCTCACGATCGACGGACACGGGCGCAGCCATGACCGCGACGATAGTCCCGGTCATGGTTCGATCCGACCCCGCACGCCGCAGCCACCACCTCACAGCGACCGCCTCGGACCGCCATCAGCGGGCCGTCGCGGGCTCCCAGCGACGCAGGGCCTCGAACGCCAGGCCGACACCCAGCGCCGCCGGCGCGTCGATCACGCCGGCGACCAGCAGCGCCGTCGTCCCGAGGAACACCGGCAACCGCGAGGGCAGCAGGTCACGCACCGTGCGCAGCGTGGTCGCCACGGTCTCCCCCACCGGCTCGATCCATCCCGACGACGCCGGACGGGACACGGACACGCCAGCCGGGCGTGCGATCTCGACCGCTGCGCCGACCGGGGCCGCAGGGGTCGTGGGCGGCGGCAGCACGTCGCCGTCCGCCGAGCGCTTCGCGGCAGCGGTGGGCTCGTCCTTCTGCTTCTTGGCCATCTTCTCGACGCTACGCCGACACGTCTCGTTCACCCTGGCGCGTCGTCCCGCAGCCCCGCGAATTTCCAGGCCACCGCAACGACATGGCGCTCCCGAGAGCGCCGAGGCCTCGTGGGGCCTCCGCGTCGCGCCTCTGACTCGGGTCCCCCCACCCGGGGCGGTTCAGGCCGCGCTCGACCGGCTGATTCCGGGATGTCGAGCCCGCCGTCTCTAGCCGGGCGTGGGCTCGGCGCCGGCGGCGCGGGTGACCTCGGCCAGGCGCTGCTCCAGGAAGGCGCGCTCCGCGGCGTTGGCCGTGAGCTCCATCGCGCGCCGGTACGACTGAGCCGCGCCGGCGGCGTCGCCGAGGCGGCGCAGCATGTCGGCGCGGGTGGCGGGAAGGTAGGGGTAGTCGGCGAGCCGGGAATCGGTCGCCAGCTCGTCGAGGAGCGGCAGGGCGGCGGCCGGACCGTCGGCGAATGCCACGGCGGCGGCCCGGTTGAGCGCGACCACCGGGGTGTTCCACACCGCCAGCAGCCGGTCGTAGAGGTGCACGACGCGCGGCCAGTCGGTCTGCTCCAGGGACGGCGCGATCGCGTGCACGCCGGCGATCGCCGCCTGCAGGGTGAACCGCCCCGGTGGGCCGGACGCGAGCGCCCCGGCCGTCACGGTGAGCCCCTCCAGAATCGCGCGCTGGTCCCAGCGCGTCCGGTCCTGGTCGGCGAGCAGGAGCAGCCGCCCGTGCTCGTCGGTCCGGGTGGCCCGGCGCGCGTCGGTGAGGAGCAGCAGGCCCAGCAGGCCGCGGGTCTCGGCCTGCTCGGGGAGCAGCGCGGCAAGGGTGCGCGCGAGGTGCAGGGCCCGGTCGCAGAGCTCTTCGCGGACGAGCGCGTCCCCTTCGCCGGCGGTGTGGCCGGTGCTGAAGAGCAGGTGGACGGCGGTGAGCACGCTGTCGAGGCGCTCGGGCAGCTCCGCCCGACCCGGAATCCGGTAGGGGATCCGCGCGTCGGAGATCTTCTTCTTGGCCCGGGTGATCCGTGCGGCCATCGTCGGCTCGGACACCAGGAAGGCCCGGGCGACGTCGGGGGTGGGAACGCCGCAGACCAGGCGCAGGGTGAGGGCGACGCGGGCCTCGGGTGCGAGGGTGGGGTGGCAGCAGGTGAACACCAGCCGCAGCCGGTCGTCCGGCACCGCGGCGTCGGGCCGGTCCGGGTCGGCCGGGTCGGCCAGGTCATGCGGATCGACGGTCGCCGGCTCCACGAGCAGCGGGAGCTTGCGCCGGAGGGTGACCTCGCGACGCAACCGGTCCAGCGCCTGGTTCCGCGCTGCCGTGGTCAGCCACGCGCCGGGCCGCTCCGGGACACCGTCCCGGGTCCAGGCCTGCAGCGCGCTGACGTACGCCTCCTGCGCGCACTCCTCCGCGACGTCCAGGTCGCCCGCGACGCGCACCGTGGCGGACAGCACGAACGCCCACTCGGAGCGGTGGGCGTGCGCCAGCGCCGTAGCGACCGCGTCCGTCGGCAGGGCGGACGCGGTCGGCTCGTCGCCGGGGACGATCAGAACGGGTTCGTCGTCGGGTCCACGACCGGGCGGACCTCGACGCCGCCGCCGGGGGCCGGGCACAGCTTGGCGATCTCGAGGGCGTGGTCGAGGTCGCGCGCCTCGACGACGTAGAAGCCGCCGAAGGCCTCCTTGGTCTCCACGAACGGGCCGTCGGTCACCGTGCCCGCGGTCTTGATCGTGGTGGCCGTCGTCGTGGGCGCGAGCGCCTCCCCGCCCGCCAGGGACCCACCGAGTTCGAAGACCTGCTTGACAAAGGTGCTGTGGGCGTCGATCACCACGCCTCGGGCGACAGGTTCGCGTAGAAGGCCGGGTCTTCGTAGATGAGGATCGCGTACTTGGCCATGGAGCTGTCTCCTGCACTGGGTCGCGGGCCGGCCTGTCCGGCTCCGTCATCAGCGACGACGAACACTCTGCCGCCGAATCGACAGCCTCGCCTCCATCTTCTTCAAGATTTTCCCAGCGCCGCCGCCGTGCCTGCCGGAGTCCGCAGCGGGCGCTGCGGTGCGCTGAACACAGGAGCGACTACTCGTTTGCCACCTCGCCCTCGAGGTCGGTGGCTGCGGCGATCGTCGGAGGTCATCCGGTCGTGCGACGCTGGCCCGACCGGGTTGAGGGGTCAGCCGAGCAGTCATCGACCTCGTTGCCCGAAGGGCCGCCGTGACTTCTCGCTGGTCGACGAACGCCGCCGATGAGGCGTTCTCCATCACGCCGACATGGCCGCGTCTCGACGTGGTCGTCGTACGCGTCGTCGGGGAGATCGACATCCTGACCGCCTCCATGTGGCGGGACGCCATGCGGCACGCGCTCGTCCCGACGCCGTGTTTCGAGACCCACTCGACTCGTCGGGTGCTGGTCGCCGACCTGTCGGCGGTCACCTTCCTGGGCGCCTCCGACCTTCATGTGCTGCTCGACATCGCCGATCAAGCATCGAGCGCCGCGGTCGATCTACAAGTGGTGGTTGCAACGCGGCGGGTGTTGCGGATGCGCACGTCCTGGGCGTCGACCGCGGACTCTCGGTGTTCCGCGCGGTCGACCATGCGGTCAGGCCGTCCCAGCCTTCCTGAGGCCGTGAGGCGGGGGGGCCCGGCGCCCGAGGGGGGAACGCTCGCCCCGCAGGGCGTCGTGCCTCAGCACCCGGGTCAGGTAGGCCAGCTCCGAGCCCATGTTCCGCCCAGCACTGCCTCCGCTGGTGTGCCGTTCTTGGCCGCCATCGAAGCGAGGCCTGGTCGAGGTCGAAGAGGCGGTCGTGGTCGGCGAGGTCGCGATAAGCCACGTCCGTCTCGGTCGGGGCCGATTCCTGGCGCCGATAGGCCTCGCGCAGCCGGGCCGCGGCCACCGCGTGGGCCGGGTCGGTGATGCTCTGATGACGAGCCCAGCACCTGGCATGGTGGGCGACCCGGGCGCCGTCGCGGCCGTCGGCGAGGGTGACCACGACGTGCTCGAGGTCCGCGGTGACCAGCACCCGGCGCCCGACCGCGGCGGGGTCCACGGAGTAGTCGTTGCCGTCGAGGCGGACGTAGTGATCCCGGGGCAGGCGCAGGCTGCTGGCCCAACCCGACGTGGGCGCGACCGGTTCCCGGCTGACCTGATCTCGTTTCTTGTATAGAGTCGACGTCCGTCGTGTGGTTTGACCGTCGGCGAGACGGTCCGGAGCGGTCGGTCGACCGTTCCGCCACCGGCCTTCAGCAGGGCGCGACGCGGGGAGGTGGTTCGTGTTGCCTGACCGGTACCCGGAGTCGGGATCGGCGCCCATGGTCGGCGCTGACGGGGTGATCGCCGCCCGTGACGGGGAGGCCGACACGGCCCCCGAGAGCTGGGCGAGCGCGTCGGCGCCGGGCGCGGCGTACGCGGGCACGACGGTGCGTCGGGCGGCCGATTTCATCGAGTCCTGCGCGGACCGGCCAATCGGGCTGGCCGACATCGCCGCCGCGGCCGGGGTCGGGCCGCGCGGGACGCAGTACGCCTTCCGCCGACACTGCGGCACCACCCCGCTGACCTACCTGCGCCGGGTCCGGCTCGCCCCAGGCGCATGCCGCCCTGCGCGCCGGCGACCCCTCCCGCGGCGACACCGTGGCCGCCATCGCGTCCCGGTGGGGCTTCACCCACCCCGGCCGGTTCTCCATCGAGTACCGGCAGGTCTTCGGCCGCCCACCCGGCGAGACGTTGCGACGCTGAGGACACCTGCCATGGACGACCACCGCGACACCCCGCACACCGACATCCCGGACCCCGCCGCCCTGGTCGTGCGCAGCGAGTTCTCCACGACCGACCCCGGTCGCGCCGAGGACTTCCTGCGCCGTGGCTACATCGCCGAGACCAAGGCCACCATCAGCGGAGTCGCCCCCGACTTCCGGCTCGACCACCAGGCTCTGGCCGCCCCCCGCTTCGCGCTCGCCCGCGTGCAGGTGGCCATCGACCTCGTCTTCGAGTCCGAGCCCGCACCGGACGACCCCTTCGTGGTCGTGCAACCCGTCGGCGGACGCTTCGCCTACACCGAGACCGCCTACCCCAACGTCGCGGTGGACACCGGCGACGTCGTCCTCATCCCACCGCAGGGCAGGATGCGCACCGTCTGCGAGCGATTCGACCTCGCCATGGCCCAGCTCGAACGGCCCGCGCTGCACGCCTACGCCGCCGCCGCCACCGGCATCGACCCCCGACACGTGCACTTCGAGGGCATCACCCCCCGCACCCCGAGGCTGGGCCGGCACTGGAACGCCACCGTGGCCCACGTCCGCGACGACCTGCTCGCCGACCCCTGGGCCGGCAGCCAACCGATCATCCTCGAGCAAGCATTCCGGACACTGGCCGCGGCGTTGCTCTCCGCCGTGCCCAACACCGCCCTCGCCCACGCCACCGACCCCGAGAACCGCCCGCCACGCGGCGACGTCTCCGCGGTGAGGCTGCGCGAGATCGCCGACTTCCTCGACCACCACGCCGACCAGCCGATCGGTCCCACCGACATCGCCGCCCACGCCGGACTGCCCTACCGCGAGGTCGAAGCGGGGCTGCGACACCACCGGGGTCAGCACCCCGCCGAACTGCTCTGGCAGGCACGGCTGCGCGGTGTGCACCGCGACCTGCTCGGCACCGACCCCGCCTCGGGGACCACGGTCGCCCAGCTGGCCGCTCGCTGGGGGTTCCCCCGCGCCGGCCGGTTCCGGGTCGCCTACACCGACGCCGTCGGCGAGACCCCCGAGGACACACTGCGCCGGTGACCTCACCGCCCTCGTCGGGAGCGCTGCTCAGCGAGTGGTCGCGCCGGCGCCCGGCCCGGCGAGCAAAGCGCTGACCCAGACGTCGGGAAGCGCAGAGCGGTCCGGTCGAGGAGACGACCGGCCGCTCGTGTCCATCACGTTCGGCAGCGTCTCCGCCGGTTTCCCTCACGCCTCCGCGATCTTGCAGAGCCCGGGCTGCAGCCGAGCCGCCGGAGGCATCGGTCAGGTGCCTGCCGGCCACACGCCCCTGTGCCGGCCCGAGTGGGGATCGCTTCGAGTACCTCTCCGCCCAGTTCGTGGGAACGACATGCTGGTCCTCGGACAGCACCTGTTCCGCGGGCTGGCGCCTCGGCGTCGGGCGGCGGGGTCCACGACGGCCAACGCCCTCTCGAAGACCGCCACTGCCCGACCGCGCGCCGTTGGCGCCGTTGGAGCCGGCGCCGCCGTTGCCACGGCCCCGGGCATCGCCCGGGCGTTCCCAGGGCTCGAGGTGCTCTTCGTCGGTGCTGGAGCTTCGGGGGACCGGCCGCGCTACGGCACATCCCGGTTCTGGGTACGGGTATGCGGCCGCCAGCACTCGACCGCTCGTTGCTTATGGCAGATGCGAATATTCTAAATTCCTACGGCTGCTGACGACGCCTGAATCCTGCCCCCTCTGCGGCGGGTGAATTTGGACCCCCTTGCCGATGGGAAGGGGTGTCGAGGGTGGAGGACTGGGCTGAGATCCGGCGCCTGCATCGGTCGGAGGGGATGCCGATCAAGGCGATCGTCCGGCGGTTGGGGGTGGGGCGGAACACGGTGCGTCGGGCGCTGGCGGCCGAGGAGCCGCCGAGAATCAGCGTCCGGCGAAGGGCTCGATCGTCGACGAGGTCGAGCCGCAGGTCCGGGAGCTGCTCGCGGAGTGGCCGTCGATGCCGGCGACGGTGATCGCCGAGCGGATCGGTTGGTCGCGGTCGATGACGGTGCTCAAGGAGCGGGTGCGGGAGCTGCGGCCGCTGTATGCGCCAGCGGATCCGGTGTCGCGGATCGAGTACCGGCCCGGCGAGCTCGCCCAGTGCGACCTGTGGTGCGAACACCTCCTGTTCCTCTCGGAGACGGCGGGCCGCTGACGGTGTGTGAGCCGATCGCAGCTCGGTCGCGTCGTCGGGACCGAGTGGCAAGCAGCGCCGGCTGTAGGTCCTGGGGACAGCACGCGCCGCGACTCCGCAAGCACGACGACTTCTCCGGGAACGCCGCGATGCCGCGAACCACGAACGGTCGGTCCGCCGCATTCCTCCTACGAAGGGATGGCCGACGACGACATCAGGACCAGCGGATCGACGACTTCCGGGCATGGTCCGGCTGATGGTGGGGGTCGGGTGGCGGCGCAGATGGTGGCGCCGACGGCGGACCGCTGAACCCTGTGTCGGGGCCGAGCGGGCATTGCTCGTGCTGGGGTCGGTCCAGGTGGGGGCGCCGTGCGGCGCTAGGTGAGCTGCCTCGCAATGTGCGTGCGCCTTCGCGTCACCAGAGGTGCCGGTGTCCGGCTGCCTCGCCGTCCCCGAGCTCGCCGCCAACCCGATCAACGAGTGCGTCTCCAACAGACGATAAGAAGACGATGTGTATCTTGCAAAAGTTGTTTTGCCTGAACGTCGCCTTGAACCGTCGGAACGACGCGAGACATCCGCACGATGCGCGACTCCGGCTGAAATGGTCGAGATCGGACATACCGCGAGCAGGCCGCCTCAATTCATCTCTCTCTCACGTTTCTCGTGGACGGTGACGCCGTGCCCATCGGAAAGAAGATCACGGTCATCTCCGCGAGTGTCGGGGCCGGCCACGACGGACCTGCCCGCGAGATCACGCGGCGCCTGCGCAGGCGCGGGCACCTCGTCGCCTGCCACGACGGCCTCTCGATCCTGCCCGGGCGCCTGGGCGCGTTGCTTCGCGACGCCTACTTCGCCCAGCTGCGGCTCGCGCCGGCCAGCTGGGGCGCGCTCCTGGAAGCGAGTACCGGACGCCGCGCCGACACGCTGATCCAGGCGGTCCTCGACCGACTGGTCACGCGCACCCACGAACTGCTCTCGGAACCGGTCGACGCGATCGTCTCGACCTATCCGCTGGTCAGCCAACTCCTGGGCCGCCTCCGAGACCAGGGCACGCTGAAGGTTCCGGTCATCAGCTATCTGACCGACGCCGCCGTCCACCCCCTGTGGCTCCACCCCGGCGTCGACGTGACCCTGTGCCCACACACCTGTTTCGCCGAGCAGGTCAGCACCTCAGCGCACGCCCGCGAGGGTTCCGTCACTCCATGCGCCCCGGTCGTCGACGGCGCGTTCACCCGCGCCTCGGCCCCGGGCGCTGCTCGAGCCGTGCGCGCCGCCCTCGGCATCCGCCCGAACCAGACGATGGCGCTCGTCACGTCCGGATCGGCGGGCACCGGCAACGTCTGCGCAGCCGCCCGGGACCTCGACGCCTGTGGCGCGACGCCCGTCGTCGCCTGCGGACGCTCCACGGCACTGCGGCGACGCGTCGAGCGGCTCGGAGTCGGCCCGACCTTGGGGTGGGTCGACGACATGCCCCACCTGGTGGCCGCAGCCGACGTCGTGGTCCAGAACGCCGGCGGCCTCGCGTGCTGGGAGGCGCTCGCAGCGGGCCGACCGGTTCTGTCCTACCGCGTCCTCTCCGGCCACGGGCGGGCCAACGCCGCTGTCCTGGCGGCGGCCGGGGTTGTCCCGTGGGCCAGGACTCGCCGGGAGCTCGGTCTCGCGCTGGCCGGTCCGCCGGCCCCGGTGCAGCTCCCCTCGCGGCCGGATGCAGCAGAGATCATCGAGCGCGTGGCGCTCCGCACCGACCACGATGCCGCAACACTGCGGCCCCGTGGGCCCGCCGCGATGGCAGTGGGGGCACGGTGAGCTCACGGACCACGCAGGTCGGTGGCGCCCTCGCAGCCACACTGCTCGCGGGCGGAGCGCTCGCGCACGCCGGACCGGCGTTGGGCGCGATCGGACCGTTGCGCCGGGGGCTCCTGCCGCGATACGCAGGACGGGGCGCGAGCGACCACGTCGCCCTCACCTTCGACGACGGACCCCAGCGACTGTCGACACCCCGCTTCCTCGACGTGCTCGCCGCTCACCGGGTGCGAGCCACCTTCTTCGTCATCGGCCGCGCCGTGGCCGCCGACCGTCCCCTGGCCCGCGAGATGGTCGCTGCCGGCCACGAGCTGGCGGTCCACGGGTGGGACCACCGCCTGCTGCTGCGTCGCCGCGGCCACAACATGCGCGACGACCTCCGGCGAGCTTTCGACATCGTCGCCGACGTTCGAGGCCACCCCCCGCGCTGGTGGCGCCCGCCCTACGGCGTGGCCAGCGGCGCCGCCCTCCACACCGCTCGAGAGCTGGGCCTGCAGCCCGTGCTCTGGACCGCGTGGGGCAGGGACTGGACCACGCGCTGCTCGCCGGCATCGGTCCGCCGGCGCGTGATGCGGGTGGCCCAACCCGGCGGCTGCGTCCTGCTCCACGACGCCGACACCTACTCCGCGCCCGGTTCGTGGATGTCCACCCTGGGCGCACTGCCCGGCCTGCTGCACGCGTGGCAGCAGGCTGGGCTTTCTGTCGGTCCACTCGCCGAGCACGGCCTGACCCACGCCGGCTCCAGCCCCGCGCGGTCGGCGAGCCCTGGCCGAACTGGGGGCACGAACTGAGTTGCCCGGCCGAGGCGGACTGCCGGTCCTCGCCGGCCGCCCGACGTGAGTCGCGCGCGAAGTATCGACACGGGCCGAGAGGTCTCCGCCGAACCCGCATCCGGCTCCGTGGTTCGACCCGCCGGATCGAACCGTCCACCCGTGGAGCCAGCGACTGTGGCGACGGCGCCGCGTTCGAGACGATCGAGCCCCACGTACCGAGAGAAGCGGAAGATCCGAATGGCGACAGGGTGGTTCATCACCAGCGCAGACGGCTGGCAGCCCCGGCTCTACGAAACCTTCTTCGCGTGGGTCCCCTGGGGTCGGCGCTTGCGCCGCCAGGAGACTCAACCCATCTCCGCGGTCCTGGACGAGTACGTGGCCCCGGGCACGCGCGTGCTGGAGATCGGGCCTGGGACCGGCGCCTACACCGGCCTGCTCGCCGACGCGGGCGTCGCGGTCGAGGTCCGCGAACCCTCACCTTCCATGCGCGACTTCCTCGTCCGCCGCGCCGCTCGCAAACAGTGGGCCAACGTCGTCGTCGCTGACGGATGCCTGCCCCGCCCTCTGAACGTCGAGGTGCGCCACGAGCTCGTGATCGCCATCGGTGTCCTCAACTACATCGATGACCTCGGCGCCGCATTCGCGGCCATGAACGAGGCGCTCGAGCCTCACGGCGCCATCGTCTGCAACGTGCCCACCGGGGAGCGGGCCGCCGGCGCCCGCTACCGCTTCATCGAGCGCCTCGGGAGGCGCCGCGTCTACCGGCGCACCCGCTCCGAAGTCGCGCGCACGGCACGCTCATGCAACCTCGAGCCCACCGCCGGACCCATACCGGCCGGTGTCACAGACCTCTACGTCCTGACACCCCTACGCCCGAGCATCGATCCCACAGCGGGAGCCGCGATGACCCCTCGAATTGACGTGCGTCGGAAGTCCTGAGTCCATCTCAGCTCGAGAGCGGCATCCTCTGTTCACGAGCACGTGGAACGACAGCGAGCACTTGTGTGCAGCGTCAGATCCGCAGCGCTCGTCGTGCTTGCATCCGCCTCCGGCAACAGCGCGTGGGGGGCGGCCGACGTTGGCGTTAGCGACCGGACGGCAGGTCCTGGCTCACGTCAGGATGAGCCATCGGGCGAGTTCCTGGACGCATTCGGTCATGTAACCACCGGCCCCGTTGGCCCAAACCAGCCGACTCGACTCGTGGTGAAGCTGCATTTCGACGGCAATCCAATTAGGACTGAGTCGGTCCCGGAGTTTGACGTGATATCGGCGACGGCTGCTCTCGGGTGTCCACCACTCGCGTTCGACATCCCACTCGCCGCTGACCAGTGCGAGGTAGACCAATTCACCTGGTCCGTTTCGACACGGTGCCAGCCGCGTTCGGACGCGTCGGGTGCGGTTCTCGGAGCGTTCCCGCGCGGTGGCCGCCGGCTCGCCGGCTCGCGAGCCGCGAGATCCGGTCGGGGCGGTCCGCTCGCGGTCGGTCCCACCCACGCCACGAGCGCCCCCACCGCTGGGCCCGGCCTCGACCAGGGTGCGGGCCGCCGTGGACGCCGCGCCCCGCAAGCGGCGTAGCCACTCCGTAGGCCCCGGTCGCAGCTCGGGATCACGGCTGAACCCAGCCAGGACCAGATGCCGGTCCTCCTCAGGGGTGTGAGCGAGAAAGGGATGCGCGAAGAGTGCGGCGGCCAGGTCCTCCGCCGTGGCCGGAGGAGGGGCGCCGAGCAGGACGAAGTAACCCAACGCAGCAAAGCTGTACCGGTCGCCGGCCGGGGTGTACTCGCCGTCACTCCACACCTCGGGGGCGGCGAAACCCGGAGTCCCGGCCGGAGTGAGCGTCTCGTGCGAGCTGAGCCTGACCAGCCCGAAGTCCACCAGGGTCGCCCGTCCCACGTCGTCGGCGATGACGTTGCCCGGCGAGAGGTCACCGTGGACGACGGCCCGCCCAGACGGGGTAGCGAGGCCGGCATGCATCATCTCGAGGACGTTGGCGACCTCTTCGAGCAGCCGCAGGCCGGCGACGGTGCCCTCCCGACCGGGATGGAGCAGCATCCAGTCGCGCAGCGGCAACCCGGGAACCCAGTTCATCACGAGGTAGAGCGCGCGGTCGGCCACGCCCGCCGGGCCGCGCTCTCCCCGGTCGGACCGAGCGTGTGGCGGCGCTCCCACGAAGTGTTCGCGGACGCCCACCACCCCGGGATGGGTGAGGAACCGTAGGAGCTCGGCCTGTTCGGCCCAACGCCGGCTGGTCTGGTCGAGGTCAGCTGAGCCGCCGGGGTGACAGACCTTGACCGCGACCGTCTCCGGCACCCCGGCGAGGTCTACTTCGGCCCGCCAGAGAGTCGCCTCGCCGCCGCGGCCCTCGAGTCGGACCAGGCGGTACTTGTCCGGTTCGACATCCGGGCCGGCGTAGAACTCGAATCCCACGATCCCTGTCTCCCACCATCGCCGGCTCCCCCGACGGTAACCACAGCGACGAACCGCGGCACACACCATCGACCCGCAAAGTCCACGTGCGGCACCGTGATGCCCCATCAACCTCCTGCCAGCGCCGGAAGACTTTCCAGGCCGGTGTCTCGCCGCCGGGCGCAGGTCCGACGGCGATGTTCACGAGGATTCACAGGCCGGGGTGGGCCAGGTCGACTTCGACGCGTCCGGCGATGGCGGCGTGCCCGGGGCAACGTCCCGGCGCTTGTGTACGTCGGCGACCGCGGCCGCGACGGCTAGAGCGACATAGCGGACCGGGTCCACGTCGGGCCACGTCACGGCGTCCAGGCCTCGGCTGCCCAGGCGTGGGAGCAGGGTCAGCGACATAACCTCGGCCGGACCCCCGGAGATGTCCACCGTGACCCGGAGGAGCACCTCCAGCAGGGGGTCGTCGAACTCGACGCAGCAGGTCCGACCGGCGGCGTCGTCGCTCGCGAGGAGCCGGACCGCTCCGCGGCCAGCCGCCCCCCTCACCCCCACGGGTACGGCCCCCCGGGAACCTGCCGCCCGTCGACGGCCGGTGGATGCACGGGCCCGAGGCGCCCGGGCCGACTCGGCCCGGACCCGAGCGGCGCGAGGGCGCGGTCGAGCACACCGACGAGCACCCGGTCCCGGTCCTCGGAGGACCCCACCCGCCGCTCCACGGCGTCGAGGCAAGCATTCGTCAGCTGCGCGAGACGGACGAGGTCCCGCCGACGGGCCCAGCGGCCGCCGGTCGGCCGGTCCCGCAGAATCGCGGCCACCAGCATCCGGCGTTGCAGCAGCAGGGAGTCCGGAGCCTGCCGGTAGTGCGCCACGATCACCGCCGACGCGACCGCGCCCATGACACCGGTGTGGTCGGGCCCGATCGAGGCGAGCGCGGGAGCCCGGGTCACCAACGCCGGCCGGACCTCGTCGCCGACCCGATCGTTGACCTGCCGCGCAAGCTGCGCCAACCCCGGATGCGTGCACGAGGGCCGGTCGCCGAACCGCTCGCCGGCCAGCAGCGCCGTGTACTCCATCAGACACGCCCCCGCCGTCGGGTCGCGATGCGCGCCGCGGGAGAGCAGGGGCAGCGCCGGCGGGGCCGGGGCGGAATCGACAGTTCGTCGCACAGTACCACGCTCGCCAACCCCTCATGTGACGACGATGTGCGCTCTCCTCGTGTTCTCACGAACGCCGCCCACACTGACGCGCACGGGTGGAGCGACCGTCGCCGTGGGGTCGCTCAGTGGCAAGAAAGGCCGTACACACCGCAGTCGTGCAGTTGCTAACGTCTTCGGCGACTGAGAACAAGGGGTCGGCCGTGTCTCGTAGTAAAACAGAAAGAGCACATCGACCAAGCCGGTCGTCGTCAGTGTTGCGCAGCCACTTCGCCACGAATGACTTCGACGAGGCGCGTGCGGTACTCGCCGCCGCCTACGGGGAGCACGACGCGGTGCTGCGCGGCGAGCAGGACCGCTTCTACTACGCCGCCACGGCGGTCGAGGTCGACGGCCTCCGGATGGACCAGATCGACTACCGGTCACGGGTCGAGAGCCGGTGCTGCCCACCTGAGGACAGGTTCGTCGTGGGGCAGCTCCGCGACGGTGTCCTCACCCAGGACCGCGGGGCACACCAGCGAGTGCTCGGCCCGGGCGGGTTGGTGTGGTTCGAGCCAGGGCGGCCACAGCAGCTGCTCTCCGAGGACGTGTCGTTCGATCTGGTGCGCCTGGATGCGGACGTGCTGGGCAGGGTCGCCGCGGAGATGGCCGGCGTCGACCCGGCCAGGTTGCGATTCCACCCCAGGGCGCCGGTGTCGGCCGCGAGGACCCGTTACTGGTCAGCGACCTACCGGTGGATCGCCGAGCACGTGTTCGGCCGCGAGGAGGTCGCCGTCGAACCTCTGATCCGCACGGAGGCGCTGCGGACGGTGGCCCGGGCGACGTTGTTGGCGGTGCCGAACACGGCGCTCGACGCGCTCGCCGACCGAATTCAGCCAGCCGCACGGCGGGCGGAGCCGGCGGCGCTGCGACGGGCGCTGGAGTTCATGGATGCGCATGCTCACGAGGACGTCGACATCACCCGCATCACGGCGGCCGCCGGGATCGGCGTCCGTGGCCTGCAGGCCGCGTTCCAGAGACATCGTGGTCAGACGCCGCTGGAGTATCTGCGCCGAGTGCGGTTGGAGAGCGCCCATCGCGATCTGCAGGCCGGCGACCCCACCCGAGGCGCCACGGTGCGCGGAATCGCCGCGCGGTGGGGCTTCGCCCACCCTGGCCGGTTCTCGGTGCTCTACCGCCGCACCTACAGGTGCTCCCCGAACGACACGCTACGACGCTGACGAGCCCGGCTAAGGTCGCCGCCGTGGCAGCGGGAGCTGGTCGGGCAGCCGATTGACCAGCCCCGACATGCCGCCGAGGAAGCCATGGACCAGCTGCCCGACGAACGACCCCGCGACAGCCGGGATCGTCACGGGATCGGATTTTGCTGGAGCAGGGGCTCCCTACATCACGACGGTCACGACGGTCGACGGGCGGCTGCCCGTCCCCGCGCCAGCCATGAGCAGGCACGTCGCCCACCTCGCGAGCTCCCCGCGTCCCATGGGTCTGGTTCAAAGCCGATCTTTGCGGCGCAACACCAGCGGTCGCAGAAACCACAACAGCGCGACACCGACCGCCACGACCGCTGCAGTCGACACAGCAGGGGGCATCGAGAATAAAATGGAGGTCACTAACAGGGTCGCACCACACAGAGAAGCCCCGAGGAACGCCAAGCCCCAGATAGCGTAGCGATTGAAGCGCAGCAACATGGCCTCTTTGTCCCGCTGGCGGAACAGGAGGCGGTGCTGCGCCGCGGGCGCCACCAGCAGCAGGGTCGCGCCCGCTGTCGTGAGCAACGTGGCAAAGTAGATATCGCGTTCTACCATACTGATCTTGGAGAAGCCTGCCTGCAACGGAGGGGTCAACAGGAACCCGAACAGCACCTGCACCCCGGGCAGGGCCACACGCAACTCGTTCAACAATTCGCCGAGTTCCCTGTTCACTCGCTGCTCGCGCGTTTCCTCTGCTGAGCCGCTCACCCGATCCCTCTCGTCCACACTGTCTCCGCTTGCCGCCTCCGGCGGTGATACCCCGCCGCCGAGCGCTGCCCCTCCCCGGATCGTCACGACCGGCGGCCGCGACTCGCGGTCGTCGCGGCGAGAGCGCAGCGCAACGGGTGCAGGAAGCGCATATCCAGATGGCCGATCTCAGTCGGGCCCATATCGACGTGGAGGTCGTCTCGCTGCCGCAGAGCCGGCCCGCGTCACGGCGGGCTCGAGCGGGAGATCGTCCTGTTCCACCTCGGGATGCGGATCCATCGGGCTGCGCGCGGTCCGACAGTGGCTGCCGGTCATGCGCGCCGCGAACGCCATGGGCGAACTGCAGAGCAGCCTGACAGCCCGCTGCTCGCGAGCACCACGTTCACGGGGTTCCCGGGACCGGCGGCAGCACATGGTCATCCAGTACCGGCGCTCCTTCGACGAGCTCGAGTGCTGGGCCAACGACCTCGAGCACCACCACCGCCCCGCGCAGGCCGCGTTCTTTCGACGCAGCGTCTCCAACGGCGACGTCGGCATCTGGCACGAGACCTACCGCGTTCCGGCGGACGGGCAGGAAGCCATCTCCGCGAACATGCCCGTCATCGGCCTCGCCGCGGCGACCGGCCTCGTCCCACTCTCACCGAGGTCTCGCGTCGGCGAGCGTCTCGAGGCTCAGGACAGCCAGCGATCTCGGTCCTGACCCTGACGCCGCGCGCAGGCTCTTAACCCCGACCATCCCCGGGAGCAGCTCCCGCGTTCAGCGTCGCGATCCCGACGTGACAAACGCTCGACGACGTCCTCCAGCTCGTCCGCCGCGACGGCCGCGCCAGCCAGTGCAGCGTCCGTACTACCCGTCGTCGTCCAGCCACACCACCGCCGACTGCCGTGGATTCGCGAGCTCGGCGGCGAGCCTCCAGCTCGCGGCATCGTCAATCGGCGTCGGCCTCGAAGCCAGGCACGGTGTGCAGCCCACATCAGCCACTGTTCGCTGGACCGTGTCCCGGTGAGCCGTTCTTGCCGTTGCTGGCGGTGCCGCTCGCCGAGCTGCCGGTGCCGCCCTTGCCGCCGTTCCCGGCGGCCCCGCCGGAGGAGTCGGTGTAATTTCCACCGTCTCCGCCGTTGCCACCCGCGGCCGAGCCGCTGCCGGCCGAAGCGTTGCCGCCGTCGCCTCCCGTGCCGGCGACGGCGACGCTGGTGTCGCCGCCGGTGCCACCACGTCCGCCGGCCGCCGAGCCGCCCGTGGTGGCAGCGTCCCCGCCCCGACCGCCGCCTCCGCCGCCGACGTCGTAGTCCCCGTACCCCCCAGCGCCGCCCTGTCCTCCGACGGCGGAGCCGCTCGGCGCCGAGGCAGTGCCGCCCTGGCCGCCTTGACCTCCCAACGAGCCGCTCGCGCCGCCTGCACCTCCGTTGCCGCCGTCTGCCGTGCTCGCAGCTGTGCCGGTGGAGCCAGTTCCTGCGAACGCCGCCGCGTTGCCGCCTGCGCCACCGTTGCCGCCGTTGATGCCGGCGTCCGCCCCCGGAACCTGCCACGTCGACCCACCGGTGCCGCCGGTGCCGCCGTTGGCGGTGGCGCTACCTCCTGGTGCGCCGCTGCCGTTGCCGCCGGTCGCGGTGGCCGTGCCACCGTTCCCGCCGGGGCTCGTGCCGCCGCTGGCTCCGGGGGCTCCAGCTCCCCCGGTCGCGACGGCGGCGCCGCCGCGGCCACCGGTACCCGCCGCGGTGCTCGTGCCGTCCTGTCCCGTGCCCGGCGCGCCGCCGTTGCCGCCGGTCGCGACCGCATTCGCGCCGGCGCTCCCCGACGTCGTCCCGGTGGTGCCGGTGGCGGTGGCGTTGCCACCGTTGCCGCCGTTTCCGGGGGTGGCGGTGGCGTTGCCGTTGGCGGCGCGGGTGGTGCCGTCGCCGGAGAGCCCGCCCTGGCCGCTGTTGGCGGTGGCATTGCCGCCGGCGGCGCCGTTGCCGCCGGTCGCGGTCACCGGGGTGCTGTCCCCGGGGGTGCCGGTCTCGGTGTCGTTGTAGCCGTTGCCGCCGTTGCCGGCCTTCGCGGTGGCGTTCCCGCCGACCCCGCCCACGCCTTGGGTGGCAGTGCCGCCCGAGCTGGTGGTGGCGGTGCCGCCGTTACCACCGGCGCCTCCAGCGGCGCCGGCGCTCTGCCCGGGGGTGGCACCGTGGGCGGGGGTGGCGTCGGCTCCGTTGGCGCCGATGACGGTGGCGTTGCCGCCGGCCCCACCCGCGCCGGCGACGGCCGTGGCGGTGCCGTCGGCGCCGCGGGTGCTCCCGGCCCCGCCCTGGCCGGCGGTGGCTGAGGCGGTCCCGCCGTTGCCGCCGTGGCCGCCGGTGTCACCGATTTCGCAGACCAGGCAGGTGGCGGGGCCGGTGCGGTTGTCGGTGACGCTGCCCCCGGCCCCGCCCGCCCCGGCGGTCGCGGTCGCGGCCCCGCCGGCCCCGCCGGCGCCCTGGCTGCGGGTGCCGTTGACGGTCCGGGTCCCGCCGGTGCCGCCGGCGCCGCCGGTCGCGGTCACCGACCCGCCCGCGGCCCCGTCGGACACGACCCCGTCCTGGATCGGGGTGCCGGTCGTGGGATTGACGGTGATCGTGGCGCTGCTCCCGGCGGCGCCGCCGGTGCCGGTCGCGCTGGCCGCCCCGCCGGCGCCGCCGGTTGCCACGTTCGAGCAGCGGCCGTAACAGACCGCCTTCCCGCCGTTGCCGCCCTGCCCGCCGGTCCCGCCGGCGGTGGAGCCACTGCCGGCGGTGACGGTGGCCTTCCCCCCGGCGCCGCCGGTGGCCACGTTGGTGCAGATCCCGAGGCAGTAGGCGGTCCCGCCGTTGCCGCCGGCCCCACCGGTCACGAAGGCGCCGCCGCCGTTGCTGGCGCTGCCGCTGCTGTCGTGCCCGGGGGCGCCGGTGGCGACGTTGGTGCAGGTCCCGATGCAGTAGGCGGTGCCGCCCTGGCCGCCGTTGACCCCGGGCTGGCCGACCGCGACGTTGGTGCAGGTGCCGAAGCAGTACTCGGTGTTGGTCGCGGTGTTGGTGTAGGCGATGTAGCCCTTACCCGAGCTCACCGTGTACCCCGACCACGACGACGGCGCCCACCCGCTCGGCATCGACCCCGCCGACCCCGACGACCCGGAGCTGACCTTCCCCGTCCCCGACCCGGTCGAGGACGAGCCGCTCGAGGTCCCGCTGGTCTTGGGGGGGTTCGGTGTCAACGTCGCGGTCTGCCCGCTGCCCCCGGCCCCGGGTGCGCAGGCGGCGTGCACGATCCCGCTGCCCGGCTCGACGGCCACCACCGCGGGGGAGAATCCAACCGGGGTCGACCCCAACGAGCTCCACGAACCATCGGCGGAGCGACCGAGGGTGGTGACGGTCCCGGCGGTGTGGTCCGCGGTCAGCACATGCCCGGTGGCGGGGTCGAACACCGTCGCGATCGGGCCGGCGCCGACCGGCACCGACTGGGTCTGGGTGTAGCCGCCATGCCCGGTCGGCGCGTAGACCCGCACCGCGTTGGTCATCGGGTCGGCCTGGAACACCTCACCGCTGCCCGGGTCGCTAGACACCGCGTGCGCCAGCAGCGCCGCCCCCGCCGGGGTCAACACCGTCGGCGTCGCCGACGCCACCGACGAGGTCACCCCCAGCGGCAACAACAACGCCGCCGCCGCGGCCAGCAGCAGCCACGGCAGCCGCCACCTCGACCCGGCCCGGGCCGCGCCCGGCGCGAGGTTGGGTGTGGTCGGGACCCGACGATGCTGAGGTTGCCCGAGCGCCACGACTGTTCCCCCTGCTGTGTTCGCCGCCTCCGACCGCGGCAACCGGTGCCACGCGAATGAGTGACACGAATCACGGACGGTAGGTCCACATGGAGTCGCACACAATGAGGATCCGGTTGAGTTTCGCTAGCACCTGGGTGAATCGACTCGTGCAGTCCCGCGTCCAGCGGCAGCTGACTACGAACGGTAAGTGCATCGTTACGAGACCGCCGATCCCGATCATCGCTTGATATAGGTGGGCGCCCCGCCCACCGACCGGATCCCGTCGGGAGGAGCCGTCCATGAGCAGCCAGGTCGAACCGGGTCCGTCGCGCCGGCCCGCCGTCCTCATGGCGGTGGGGCTGGGGTGGATCGGCGGGCACTTCACCGGCCCCGGGCCACTCCCCGATCAGCTCCTCGTCGCCGCGGCGCAGCCATATCGAGCGCAGCACTCGAGGATCTCCCAGTCGGCCTCGCCGTCCCTCTCGGCCCGCCAGAGGAGTGAACGAGTGGGACCTGCCGACGAAGTCTTGCCGACCCTCCCAACGGGCGGCCCTCGGTCCGATTCGGGAGACGACAACCGGCCTGACATCCTCGGTCCGTGACTCGGGTCGACGTACAGAGCACCATCACCATCCAGCGGCCTCGCGCGGAGGTCGCGGCTTTCGCGAGCGACCCCGACAACGCAACCCGGTGGTACCAGAACATCGAGTCCGTGGAATGGGAGACACCTCGTCCTGTGCGCCCGGGCTCTCGGATCGCGTTTGTGGCCACCTTCCTCGGCCGGCGGCTCGCCTACACCTACCAGGTGCGCGAGCTGGAGCCTTGGCGTCGGTTCGTCATGACCACCGCTCAAGGACCGTTCCCCATGGAGACGACCTACTCCTGGGAGGACACCGCCGACGGCGGGACGCGCATGGTCTTGCGCAACCGTGGCGAGCCGTCCGGCTTCGCCGGCCTCGGCGCACCATTCGTGGCGGCAGCGATGCGCCGGGCCAACACCAAAGACCTGTTGACCCTCAAGAACGTCCTCGAGGCCCCCGCGGGAAGCCGAGACGAAGTGCACTGAGCCGCACGGCCCGCTTGGCGGTGGCGCCGCGCTCGCCACGCGGACGCTCACTCCAGATAACTCGAACACGACCTGCTTGGCGGTCAGCGGGCTCAGTGGCACGGGAAGCCCAGGAAGTGGCGCGAGTCGTGGACGAACTCGTGGACGACCATGGTGTTGCCGAACAGCGAGGTCGCGCCTTCGTCGAACCCGATGAAGTAGAGCAGCAGCAGGCCCAGCACGAGCGAGCCGACCAGGACGGGCAGGTTGCCGACCACCGTGGTGGCAGTGGCTCGGGTGCGCGCGGCGGCGCCGGCAGTGGTCACGGGAGGTCCTCTTTCCGGGATTGAGCGAGAAACGACGTTAGGTTGAGCTACGGCAAAACCTCAACACCCAACGACTTGATGAAGTGTTGGGGGCGAGGGTGTCGCGGCGGGCAGCGCGGCCACCCGGTCCGGTCGCGCGGCGCTCCGCCGACCTGGCTCGGTTCCTCGGAGCGAGGCTCAGCGGCGTTCTTCGACGGCCTACGCCCGCACGTGCGTTGTCGGCCCATCGACCGCGTGGCGACGTGGGCTTGCCAGGTCCTAGCCATCGGTGGGGTACACCCGGCGGGTGGTGCTCTCCGCGGCGAGCGCGCGCTCGACGGTCATCGCACTGTCCTTGCTGGCCACCGTCCTGATGGTGGCCGCAGTGCGCGCCGAGCCTCACGGGCTCGCCGGTGCCCGCGTGATCCGCAGGTTCGCCGGCGTCTGCGCCGTGCTGGCCGCCGTCGTCGCCCTGATCCCCGAGCGGTGATCGCGCCAGCAGGACGGACGAGCGATTCCCTTGCGGACAGCGCCGGCCCCGGGAGTCGCTGAGCTCACGCCGCGAGCATTCGTCGTCCGGAGCGTGCCTGCCGCCGACCGCCGGGCGGGCACCGCCACCTCACCCATTCCACGGCAGCAGATGTCGCCGTCGCGGCCTTGACGGCGACGGCGCCGGGCTGTCGTACTACTTGGCGTGTAATGCCGATCACACGGCCACGGCGGGGTGGCGAGGGGAGACGGCGGAAGATGATCGCGCGACTGGTCAACGTCCTCGCACTCGGGTTCGTGCTCAGTCTGGACAACTTCCGCACCTCCCTGCTGTTGGGCCCGCTGCGGATGAGCCGGCCCCGCACCGTGCTCGTCGCGCTCAACTTCGGGCTCTGGGACGGGCTGGCGCCGCTGCTGGGACTGCTGATCGGCGACTACGTCGGCAACGCCATCGGCCCGATCTCCGACGACATCGGTCCGCTCGTGCTGCTCGCCTACGGCGCCTACCTGCTCATTCGCGCGTGGCGGGAGCCGGCAGGCGCAGCCGACGACGAGTTCGCACAGTCATGGACCCTGTTCGGACTGCCGCTGCCGCTCTCCATCGACAACATCGTCGCCGGGACCTCGCTGGGACTGCTCGGGGTGTCCCCCTGGCTGCCGGCGCTCATCTTCGGCGTCACCACCGCGGTGATGTCGTTGGTCGGGCTGGTACTCGGCCGCCTGGCCTTCCGTCTGGTCTTCAGCCGCGTCAACATCCGCTACGAGATCGTCACCGGCACCGCCCTGATCATCGAGGCCGCCGTCCTGTTCTTCCTCGCCGGCCGCGGCAACTGAGATGGAGGTCGCCTCTGTCGAATAGGCAGGGGTGATCGGCCCTCGACGTTGGGCATCGGTGCTGGTCAGGGCGTTGTGGGCCCGACGGGGCCGGGTGGGTGGAGGCGTGTCGGCTCGACGCGCGGTCAGACTGATATGCGCGGGTTGGGTACCGCATGACCGGGTGTTCGTCGGGAGCGTTCCGCGAATCTAGGGGCGAGCGTCGCCGCGTCCCGGTCGATCGGGGCGGGGTTGCTCATCGTTGCGTCGCGGGTCGCTCCTCGCGCTGCCTGCATCCTCACCCGGCACCCGCCGGGGTCCGTGGAGGCCGAGCCAGAGGCTCAGCCGGTTCTCGCTGCGGCCGCTTCTTTGAGGGTGGCCAGGCTCCAGCACCAGCCGGCGAGTTCGCGGGCGACCGCGACGGCGGCGACCGTGGGGCGCTTGTTGCGGTGATCGAGGCGGGTCCAGCGTTGGTGCAGGCGTCGGTTGCCGGCCTCNGCGCGATCACGGACCGCGGCNGGTTGCCCGTCGGCACGTCGGGCTCGTTCCCGGCTCGAGCGCAGTGGACGGCGGTGGTGCCAGGCCGACTCGACCAGCAGGCGACGGGCATGGGAGTTCCCGGTCTTGGTGATCCCGCCCTGGACCCGTCGGGCGCCGGAGGAGAACTCCGAGGGCACCAGTCCGAGGTAGGAACCGGTGGTGGCGCCGGTGAAGCGGTGCCAGTCGGCGACCTCGACGCAGAGCCCGGTCGCGGTCAACGTCGAGACGCCCCGCAGACACGACAGCCGCCC
>NZ_KB903234.1 GCF_000379625.1 Actinomycetospora chiangmaiensis DSM 45062
GGTCATGCCGGCCTCGCCGTCCTCGCGGTAGCGCTGCGACCAGCGTTTCGCGGTCGGCCAGGAGACTTGGAAGCGGATCGCGGCCGCGGCGATCGGCCAGTTCTGCTCGACGATCAGACGCGCGAGCTTCAATCGGCTGCGCGGGGTCAGTGCCGCGTTAGCGTGGGCCACGGAGGACCTCCCGGTGGTGATGGGTGCCGTCAGACAGCTCCACAGCACTCCCGAGAGGTCCTCCCCTCAAGATCATTCAGACCGTGTCGTCACACCGGTTCAACCAACGTGTCCGGTCAGTACAACTAGTTCTCCGGGTTGTCGCTGGCCTTGGCCGAGCCCCAGCCGTGCCAGCGCTCCACCTCGATCCACGCCGAGACGCGCTCGCGGTCGCGCACCGGATAGGGCCTGCCGGTGTAGTGCTGCGAGAGCTGGTCGATGCGGGTGAGCCCCTCGTCCTCCGCCCACTCGACGACGCGGCCCTGCATCGAGACGTGGGTGTACCAGTCGTCCTCGGCGAGCACGGTGATCGTCGTGCGGGGGTCGTTCTCGAGGTAGCGCACCCGGGTGCGGGCCTTGTCCATGTTGACCAGCACGCGGCCGTCGTCCCACAGGTACCAGGTGGCGACCGACACCGGCGAGCCGTCGGGGCGCAGCGAGGTGATCACGCTCGGGTTGGGGCGGGCGAGCAGGTCCTGGACCTCGGCGGGCAGCGGGGGTGTGGGCATGGCCCGCGATGCTAGGTGTCGAGGGGCGTCGGTGCAGGTCACACCCGGACACGGGTCGAGTTGTCCGGCGCCGCCGCAGGGTTGTCCGGCGGAATCGGGGGTTGTCCGCTTCCCTTCCGCCGAGATCATCCCGCCCGGGAAGCTGCCGCGGTGACCACTCCCGCGCTCGTGTCGGGGCCGCCGTTCCGGGGTCTCGAGGGGCACCCCGGAGCGTTCGGCCGGGGCGGGAGTGGTCACCCGATCGGGTAACTCGCGGGCGTCCCGGACCGATGGAATCCGGGAGGACACTCCACGATCACCGGAGCGACACCGTGCCCCGACCGCAGCGCGAACTCGACCCCGCGGGGGGTCCGCTCGTCGAGTTCGCCCGGGACCTCCGGCTCCTGCGCGAGCAGGCCGGTGGCCCGAAGTTCACGACGATGGCCCGGCGCACGGGACGCTCGAAGACCGCCCTCGCCGACGCGTCGGCCGGCCGACACCTGCCCCGGTGGGAGACCGTCGAGGACTACGTCCGGGCCTGCGACGCGGAGCCCGAACCGTGGCGGACCCGGTGGGAGGCGCTCCGCGCGGATCTCGGCACGCCCCCGACGCCCGTGGACGACGCCGACGACGCGACGGACGACGCGGCCGACGAGCCGGCGGGGGCGAACGGCGCCGTCCCGACGTCGAGCGTCAGCGACGCACCGTTGCCGCCGACGGCCGGCGGCACGACGACGGGCGAGCCCCCGACCGGCGAGCCCGGGGCCGACACGACCACGACCACGACCACGACCACGACGGACGAGCCCCCGGCCGGGACGCGGCGCCGACCCGCCGTCGGGAGACGCGCCCTGCTCGTCGCCGCCGGGATCGCGGTCCTCGGGATCGTGCTCGGCTTCGTGCTGGGCCGGGTCACCGTGCCCGACCCACCGGTGGTCCCCCAGACCGTCGAGGCGATCGAGGTGCAGAACAAGGTGGCGCTGGGCGCGGACCGGCTCGTGGAGGACCGGACACCGGCCTACCTGTCGACCGAGGCGTTGTCCTACTGCGCGTCGCCGAGCCGCTCGTGCAAGGTGCCGGGGACGGAGATGGTGTCGGGCGCGGCGATCGTCGCGAGCTGCTGGACCACCGGCCAGATGATGTGGAACGTCGACCTGGCCGACCCCGACCAGGCCCGCAATCCCGACCGCGCGCAGTCCGACCTCTGGTACCGCGCGTCCTTCCCCGACGGGCGCACCGGCTACCTCTCGGAGGTGTACGTGGTCCGGGGCGATCGCGGGGGCCGCGGACTACCGCGCTGCAACCCGTAGGGCCGCCAGCCCCTCGACCCACGCCACGTACGCGGCGTGCGCGCGCCCCGCTCCCAGCGTGTCGGCCGCGTACGCCCGGCCCCGGGCGCCCGCCTCGTGGTCACCCGCCGTCGCGAGCACCGCCGCGTGCAGCGCCTCCGGGTCACCCGGGTCGACCCGCGGGCCCGCCCCGGCCCGCGCGAGCTCCGCGGACGCCGCCGACCGCGCCCACGACGCGGCGACCACCGGGCGCCCTGCCGCGAAGTACGAGGTCAGCTTGGAGGGCGCGCTCATCTCGGCGACCGTCTCGGCCTCGTTCACGACGAGCACGTCCGCCGCGGCCAGGGCGTCGGGGAACCGGTCTCCGGGCAGCGGGTCGAGGAACGTGAGCCGTTCGACGTCGGCGCCGAGCCCGGCCAGTCGCGCCCGCTGGTTGCCGTCGCCGAGCAGCACGAAGCGGACCTTCGACCCGGCCAGGTCGGCGCGGCGCGCGGCCTCGACGACGTTCTCCAGGCCCTGCTTGACGCCCATGTTCCCGGCGTGCAGCGCGATGACCTCGTCGTCGCGCCAGCCCAGCTCGCGCCGGACGGTGGCGCGGTCGCGGGTCGGCGGGGCGATGTGCGACCAGTTCGGGATCGTGGTGAGGCGGCCGGCGTCCACGCCGAGCGCGGTGACGGTCGGGGCGAACGACGGGTGCACCACCGCGACGCCGTCGGCCCGGGCGAGCAGCGATCCCTCGAGCCGGGCACCCAGCGAGGCGACCCGCGAGGACGTCATCCGGGTCTCGGTCAGCGCGCGGGAGTAGAGGTCCTGGGTCACGACGCCGAGCGCGGTCCGGCCCGCCCGACGCCAACGCAGCCCGGCCAGCACGGTGAGCAGGACGGGGCTGACGGCGATCACGACGTCGGGTCGCGGTCCGCCGACCGCCGCGGCGTGGGCGGTGAAGGCGGCGTCCATGACGATGCGGCGGCGCGCGTCGGGCACCGCGGGGACCGGGTGGCGCACCCGGGTGACCGGCACGCCGTCGATCCGTTCGGTGCGGCGCAGCCCGGTGTAGCCGTCCGCGACCTCCCACGCCGGGTAGTGCGGGTAGCCCGTGACCACCTGCACCCGGTGCCCGGCCGCGTGCAGCGCCGCGACCATGCCGGTCGTGTACGGCGCGTTGCCGGTGTGCTCGGGGGCGTAGTGCATGCCGATGACGCGGACATCCAGCGTTCCCGACGACGGGCGGCTCCCCTCCGCCGCGCCACCCGCTGCGGGTCGGCCCGGGGCCATGACCATCGGACGCGCTCCTGTTCCTCGCGGGCGTGTTCCTCCGGCCACCGATGGTCGACAGGCTGGGTCCGGACCACCCTGGGAACAGTTGCCAGGTTTTCCAGGGGCGCACCACACGGGGCACCGGGACCGGCCGCCGTGTCCGGTTCGTCCGTCGACGGCGGCGCTGCGACGGCGCCCGGGTCAGCGCGGGGTGGCGAAGACGATGATGTTGTCCTGGTAGTTCAGCGTCGCGTCGTCGAATGGCCCGCCGCAGGTCATGAGGCGCAGCGTGGGCGTGGTGGTCGGCCCGTAGATGCGCTCGGTGGGGATGCCGTCCTTCGCGAACGTCTCCACCGAGTCGACCCCGAAGCGCGCGGTGCCGCCGTCGGAGCGCCCGACCTCGATGAGGTCCCCGGGCTTCAGCTGACCCAGCGCCCCGAACACCGCCGGGCCCCGGCGGGTGTCGACGTGCCCGACCATGACCGACGAGCCCGGGTCGCCGGGCACGGCGGAGGAGCTGAACCAGCCGACCTTCGAGAAGTCGGTGGGGACCTGCAGCGCCCCGCGGTAGTCCACGCGCAGGTCGACCGGGTCGGCCACGTCGAGCCTGATGGCCGGGATCGACAACGACGTCGGGTGCGGCCCGCCGGGCGGCGGCGCGGTGGCGATCGCGAGCGGCATCTTCACCGCGTCCGGCACGCCGTCGGTCGGGTCGTCGGAGAACCAGCCCGAGATCGTGTCCCAGATCCCGCCGCTGGCCAGGTCCGCGTGGCTCAGGCCGCCGAGCCCGGCGCCGATCCCGCCTGCCGGCGGGGTGGGCGCCTTCGGGGCCGGCGGGGCGGCCGAGGTGGTCTCGGCGCTCGAGGGCTGCGGCGGGGCCGGCCTGCCGGGGGCGACCGGGGGCACCGAGGACTGCGCGGTGCGCGGGGCCGTGCTGGGCGCCGGGACCGGGGCGCCCGGCGTCGGTGCCGGGGTGGGCGCCGCCGAGGCGGCGTCGGCGACGAGCTGGGTGGCCAGGCCGCCGTCGGCGGCCCGTGTGACGACGAGGGTGGCCACGGACGTGCTGGTCACGGGCACCTCGACCGACGAGGACTTCCCGCTGCGGCTGGTGACCCGCAGCTGCCACGGCTTCGCCGGCACCGTCGCGTAGGGCGTGGCCGAGCCGTAGAACAGGGTCCGCGCGAGCGGCACGGACGGGACGTCGCCGGACGGGTCGGTGGCCGTGACGTCGACGGGCCCGACCTCGGCCGCGGCCTGCACGACCCGCAGCGCGCCCGACCCGGCCGGCGCGGGCGCGGTCTCGTCGTCGAGCACCTGGGCCTGGGTGGCGCCGTTCGGACCGATGTCGACGAACGTGGCGGTCTGCGCGGACCCGGCCGGGACCTCGACGGCGACGTCGAACAGCGGGGGGGCGCTCGCGGGGGCGCCCGCCGACCGGCCCTGGATGCGGTAGGTCCCGGCGGGCTCGGTCAGGTAGGGGCTCACCGCCCGGTAGGAGATGTCCCCGGCGACCTTGGTCAGCGGCAGGTCCGGCCCCTGCGCGTACATGTCGACGGCGGGGGTGTTCGGGGACAGGTGCGCGAGGCGCAACATGCCCGTCCCGGGGTCGGCCGTGGCCTCGCGGACCCCGACGACGCCCACCGCACCGACGGCGACCGCGAGGGCCGCCGCCCCACCCACGAGCCACCACACCCGCCGTCGGGAACGCTCTGTCATATCGGCCCCAGTACCCCGGACGAGCGTCACCCATTCGGCCTCAGTCGAAGGTCCGTCCCCAGAGCTGCCGGCGGGAGCTCACACCGAGCTTCGCGAACACGTTGCCGAGGTGGTAGCTGATCGCCTTCGGCGTGACGTAGAGCGCCGCGGCCACCTCGCGGCTGGTCAGACCCTGGGCGACGAGGCGGACCACCTCCCGCTCGCGCGGGGTGAGGGAGGCGACGGAGGCCGCGTCGACCACCGCCTCGTCGGGCGCCGACGCCGAGGCGGCGGGCAGCGTGTCCGGGACCCCGCGGGCGGCCGGGCGCAGCTCGGTCCCGGTGGTCGCCCGCGGCTCGGGCACGGTCGGCGCGGGCGCGGCCGAGGAGGTCACGCCGGGGACGCCGAGGTCGATCTCGGCGTCGACCCGGGCCACCCACGGCGAGCCGCCGAGGGCGGCGAAGCCCCGCCGCGCGGCGGCGAGGTGCTCGGGGGCGCTCGCCCAGCCCTGCCGGCGGGCCAGGCGACCGGCGGCCGCGTGCAGGGCCGCGACCTCGATCGGACAGACCAGGGCCTCGACCTCCCGTGCCGCCGCGAGGTCGAGCCCCGCTCTGAAGTGCTCACGGGCGCGGGCGGCGTCGCCGCTGCGGTCGGCCAGCCGGCCGAGGAGCCGGTAGCGGCTCAGCGCGAACCACAGCGGCGTCCCGGCCGCCGGGAACCCCTGCAGCACCGCACCCGCCGTCGCGGGCCGGTCGGCGTCGATCGCAGCCTCGGCCAGCAGGACGCGCCAGAGCGCCAGCGGGGCCGCCTCGAGGGCGGGCACCGGGCCGTCGGCCAGGTCGGAGAGGACCCGGTACGCGCGGTCGGCGTCCCCGCGGACCTGCGCGACGAAGGCCTCGGCGAGATCGCGGGTGAAGGCCCCGAGCACGTTGGGGGCGCGCTCGAGCCGGCGCCGGGCCCCGTCGAGGTCGACCTCGACGTCACCGAGCCCGCCCCGCGCCGCCCGCACCATCGACCACATGCCCCGGGCGGCGGGCGCGATCCAGGCGCTGCCCGCCTCCTGTGCGACGGTGGCCCCGACGCGGGCCTCGGCCTCCGCCTCGTCCCACCGGCCGGTGCGGAACGCCGCCTCGGCCAGGAACAGGTGGACCAGGCGCCCCATGGTGGTGGCCGAGCCGGCGCGGATCCGGTCCAGGCCCTGGTGCAGGCGGTGGTAGGCGGCCACCGGGTCGCCCGCGGCGAGGTGCAGCCGGCCGCAGATCACCAGCAGGTCGGGTCCGTACACGCCGTCGAGGTGGTCGCCGAGGACGTCGAGCGCCGTGTCCGGGCCCCACCGGAGCGCGCTGCCCACGACCTCGAGGGCCCGGGCACCCTCGAGGAAGCCCGGGTCGTCGGTCAGATCCCCGATGTGCGCCGCCACCTCCACCGCGCGGGCACCCCGCCCGTGCAGGACGTGGTGGGCACCGAGCTTGAGGGCGGCCAGCGCCCGCACCGTCGGGTCGGCGTCCGCGTCCTCGAGGGCGGCCGCGAGCGGGGCGTAGGCGTCCGGGTCGCCGGTCTCGAAGGCGAGCGTCCCGAGGGCGAGGTCCCGGGCGCCGCAGGCCCGGGCGCCGCGCAGCGCGCTCTCGAGCCCCCGGAGCCGGCCGAGGCTGCCGGCCAGCACGAGCCGGACGGCCGCCTCGAGCAGCAACCCCTCGCGCTCCACCCCGCCGGCCGCGACCTCGGCGGCCCAGAGCAGGAGCGTGGCGGACTCGTCGGGGTCGTTCTCGGCCGCCGCCGCGGCGACGAGGGCGTCGGCCACCTCCGGGGCCGGCGACCCGGCGGCGCTGGCGACGGCGTGCGCGAAGCCGGTCCGGCCCCCGATCGCCGCGGCCGCGGTGCAGTGCAGCGCGGCCGCCTCGGCCGGGGTCAGCCCGCGGTAGACCGCGTCGCGGATCAGGGGGTGGACGAAGCGGAGCTCGACCCGGGGCCCCCGCGCCGCGACCAGGACGAGGCCGGCGGCGGCGGCCTCGGCCGGGGCCGCCGGCGGGGTGCTGCCGGGGGCCACCGCCGCGACCTGCTCGAGCAGCGACACCGGTGCCGTGCCCCCGACGACGGCGAGCGCGGCGACCAGGTCGCGGGTCCCGGGCGCGAGGGAAGCGACCGCCTCGCCGACCGGGGCGGCCAGGCTGCGGCGCCCCGGGAGCGGCTCGAGCCCGGCCAGGACCTCGTCGGGCAGCGTCCGCAGCAGCAGCGCGAGGTGCACCGGGTGCCCCCCGGTGGCGGCGACGAGCTGGGCCGCCACGCCGGGACCTGGGGTGGGCGCCGCGGGACGCCGGGTCGCGACGAAGGCCGCGACGGCCGCGGCGTCGAGCCCGCCGACGGGAATCGTGCGCACCTCCGTCGGGGTCCCCACGAGCGTGGTGCCGCCCGGGCCGCCGTCGGCGAACAGCCGCGGCCACCAGGCGCGGCCACGCACCGCCAGCCGGGACGGGTCGGTGGCCGTCGCGAGGACCAACAGGCCCCCGCCGTGCAGCCGGCGCAGCAGGTCGGCCAGCACCGTCGCGGACGCCGGGTCGACGTGGTGGAGGTCGTGGAGGGCGAGGACGACGGGCCGGCGCGGTCCGGCCGAACGGCGCGCGACCGCCAGGACGTCGTGCAGGGCGAGCGCGGACCGACCGGAGGTGGGGCGCCCGGGGGCGACCACGTCGTCGAGCGCACGGGCGAGGAGCTCCGTGGTGGCGTGGGCGACGGGCGCGCCCGTCGGCTCGGGGGCGACGGTCCGGACGACGACGGGGCCGTCGGGCCCGGCGGCGACCTGGTCGCAGAAGGTGTCGACGAGCGTCGTCGTCCCGACCCCCGACTCCCCGGTGAGCAGGAGCCGGACGGCCCGGCCCCGCCGGACCCGGTCGAGGACCTCGTGCAGCTGCGCGATCTCTGCACCGCGACCCACGGGTGTCCATACCGGTGACACGATCGGGTGATGCGGTGACGCCGTGTCCCCATCGGCCGTCGTCGACACCCGGGCCTCCCTCAGCACTGTGCGTGTACTGCCGCCACCCCATCGAACGGTAGTCCGATCGGATCAGACCCGTGAGATGCGTTCGGAGAATGGCGGTCGGTAGTCGTACATCACTCTAACGGACGCAATGCGTCCGAACAGCCCTGGCGACGAGTGATCGGGTTGGCGGAGACCTGGGAAGAGTTCCCAGGGTCCTGGCCCGATGGATCGCCCACGATCGTGTGTAGCTGTAGCGGTGAGTGATCAGCGCAGGGGAGGCACGGTAGGGATGGGCGGACTCCGCGGCACCGTGGGGGCGAGACGGCCCGCGCCCGGATGGACCAGTGTGAGGAGCACCTCGCGCAGCACCGTCCTCCGTGACCTCCCCGGACCGCGCGCCGCCGGACGCGAGCGGCCGCTCGCCCGGCCGGACGCCCGTCCGCTCCTCGGGGTCGACCGGGCCGGAGGACTGCAGGCCTGGATGCTGGTGCTCCCGCTGGACGCGGTGCTGACCGCGGCGCCGATGGCGTGGAGCCCCCACTACTGGAAGGCGTTCGCCGCCCTCTCCGTGATCTTCGTGGCCCTCGTGTGCGGCGGTGGCCGCTACCGGGCGCGGCTGCACCTCTCGGTGCTCGACGAGCTGCCCGGTCTGCTCGGCCGGCTGCTGGTCGCGATCGCCCTCGTGGCAGCGGTCTTCGCGGTGCGCCATGACAACGTCGGGGTCACCGAGTTCGTCCTGACGTCCCTGGCCTCGGTCGCCCTCGTGGTCGCCGGGCGCGCCGTGTCCACCGGCGTGGTCCTCACCGGGCGCCGGCGCCGCATCGTCGCCCACCGCACGGTGCTGGTCGGGGGTGGCGACCTGTCCGGCGAGGTCGCCGCCCTGCTCGACCGCTATCCCCGCTACGGGCTCGCCGTCGCCGGCTACGTCGACTCCGCCCCCGGCCCGGCGTCCGCCCGGGTGCCGTGGCTGGGCACCCTCGACGACCTCGACGACCTGGTCGCCGCGCTGGGGGCCGACGTGCTCCTCGTCGGCGACGGCGCCTTCGACGAGGCGGACCTGCTCGACCGGGTCCGCACCCCGGCCACCCAGGCCTGCGACCTGCTCGTCGTACCGCGCCTGCACGCCTTCGCCACCGCGACCGGCCACACCGACCACATCGGGTCGCTGCCGGTGATGCGCATCCGCACGCCCGCCCTCGACGGGCCGGCCCGCGCGCTCAAGCGCGCAGTCGACGTGGCGGTGTCGTCGCTCGCCCTGCTGGTCCTCTCCCCCGTGTTCCTGGCGTGCGCGCTCGCCGTCCGGATCGAGGGCGGCCCGGGCATCCTGTTCCGTCAGATCCGCGTCGGCCGCGACGGCCGGCGCTTCGAGTGCCTGAAGTTCCGCTCGATGCGCCCCGCGACCACCGCCGAGGGCGACACTCAGTGGTCGATCGCGCAGGACGACCGGGTCGGCCCCGTCGGCCGCGTGCTGCGGGCGACATCGCTCGACGAGCTGCCGCAGCTGGTCAACATCCTGCGCGGCGAGATGACCGTCGTGGGCCCGCGCCCCGAACGGCCGCACTTCGTGGAGCAGTTCTCGGCCGAGCACCCGCGCTACGGTCATCGCCACCGGGTGCCCGCGGGGCTCACGGGGCTCGCCCAGGTCTCGGGCCTCCGGGGCGACACCCCGATCTCCGACCGGGCGCGCGTCGACAACTACTACATCGAGAACTGGTCACTGTGGCTCGACCTGAAGGTGCTGCTGCGGACCGTCTCCGAGGTGCTCCTCGCCAAGGGACGGTGACGCCCTCCCCGAGGCCGTCCCGCCTGTCCCGACGACGGGTGCTGACGACGGCGGCGGCCGCGGGCGCCGCCGTCGTCGGGACCGCCGCCTGTGCCTCGCTCGCCGGGTCGCGCCCGGCCGGACCCCCCGCGACCGATGCGGACCTCCCCCGGCCCGGGGGCGCCCCCCTGCAGCGCGGCACGGTGCACGACGTCCGCGCCGCCGGGGCGACCGGGGACGGCGTCACCGACGACGCCGCCGCGTTCGCGCGGGCCCTCGCGGGCGCTGCCGCCGGCGACACCGTGTTCGTGCCCGCCGGGACCTACCACCTCGTGCTGCCGCAGCCGCTCACCCTGCCGCCGGGGGTCCTGTTCGCCGGCCAGCCGGGCCGCTCGGTGCTGCGGATGACACCCCGGGCGACCGCCGCGATCGAGGTCGCCGGCGCGGACTGCGCGCTCGACGGCCTCGAGCTGGCCCGGGCCGGCGACGTGGAGACGGTGCTGCTGCGGGTGGGCCGGGTCGACCGGCTCACCCTGTCGCGCCTCGTGCTCTCCGGGTCGACGGACGTGTGGGAGTCGTTCTGCCACGGCGTCCAGCTCGGGGTGGACGGCGACACCTCGAGCGCGCTCGTGCTGCGCGACTCGCTCCTCCACCGGCTGACCTATGGCCTGTACCAGGCGAACGACTCGCCGGCGGTCACGGTCGGCGTCGAGGTCGCGGGCTGCACGTTCGCCCGCAACACGAACACCGACCTGGAGTTCAACAGCCCGAGCGGCTCGTTCCGCACGGTGCGGGTGCACGACTCGGTGTTCCGGGACAACGACTCCCCCGGCTTCGCGGTCGGCATCGCCTACTGCGCCGACGTCGAGGTCACCCGCTGCGCGATGACGAACTACCGGATGGAGGCCGTCCACGTGGAGGACTGGTCCTCCGACGTCGCCGTCACCGGCAATCGGATGACCGCCTGCGGACTCACCGAGTTCGCCTTCGTGCAGATCATCCAGGGCTGCACCCGCGTGACGGTCCGCGGCAACACCTTCGACGCCACCGCCAACACCGCCGGGATCGCCGTGGTCAACGCCCTCGCGGGCGGCCGGGGCACCTCGGCCGGTGGCCGGCCCGTCGTGCCGCCCACGGCCGTGACCGTCACCGGCAACGACTTCCGCTGCTCCGACGAGGTCGTCGCCGTCGCCTTCCACGGCGTCGACGGCGGGTCGGTCGTCGGCAACCGCATCGCCGGGCTCGCCCTCGACGACGCCCTGGACCTCGAGGGCGCGACCCGGATCGCGGTGGCCGCGAACTCCACGGCCTGAACTCCGCGGCCTGAAGTCGTCGCCCTGCTCGCGCCCGCCGGCCTACCGGGGTCAGGTCAGCGCGCGCGCCGCGGCGGCGAGCACGTCGTCCGCGCTGCGCTTCGGCGACGCCGCGTCCGCCGGGACGTCCTCGGCCCACCCGGTCCACGCCGCGCGAGCGGCCTCGAGGCCCGCGAGGACGCCGTCGGCGTCCGGCTCGACGACCCACGCGCCCGCCACGCCCGCGAGGTTCTCCGCGATGCCGGCCCGCGCCGACACCACCACCTGCAGGCCCGCGACCTGCGCCTCGAGCGCTGTGAAGCCGTAGACCTCCTCGGTCGAGGGCAGCACCAGCGTCTGGGCGCGAGCGAGCACCTCGACGACGCCGGGTTCGTCGAGGAACCCGAGGAAGCGCACCCGGTCGAGCACCCCGAGCGCCCGCGCCTGGTCCTCGAGGGCCGCCCGGTCCACGCCGTCGCCGGCGACGTCGAGCGTGGGAGCCCCGTCGAGCCGGGAGAACGCGTCGAGCAGCGTGTGGACGTTCTTGCGCGGGATCAGCTGGCCGATCACGGCGAACCGGTGGTGGGCGGCGTCGGGCCCCGTCGTCTCCCCCGCCTGCCGCCGCAGCTCCCGCGGGCGGGCGCCGAAGGCCTCGAGGTCGATGGAGTTGACCGACTCGACGATGCGGTCGCGGGCCACGCCGGTGTGCAGCGCCGCGTCGCGGGCCGAGGGCCCCGGCACCACGACCGCGCCGGCGCGGGTGAACAACCGCCGCCGCAGCCAGGCCACCGGTCCGCGGTCGAACTGCCGGGAGTCCAGCGTCGACTCCGAGAAGATCACGTACGGCACGCCGCGGCGGTGGGCCCGCAGCATCGTCCAGGCGCTCGCCACCTGCGCCCAGGTCGGGATCACGACGACGTCGGTGGCGTCGAGCACCCGCCGCGTCACCCCAGGACGCAACGCCGCCTGGTAGGAGTCGAGGCGTCGCGCGACCGGCCGCGGGAGCGGAATGGGCACCGCTGCCAGGACCCCCGAGCGGTAGCCGGGGTGCGGGCGGAACCGGAAGTGGCGTTCGGGTTCCTCGGCGAACAGGAAGTGCACCCGGAAGTCGCACCGGGCGGCGAGCTCGCAGAACAACGGCTCGCGGTACGGCGCCTGCGCGTCCGTGAGCCACGCGATCTTCATGCTCTCGTCCCCGTCGTCGTGACCTACCGTGTCCGTCACGCGGGTGATTATGGTTCAACCAGGGGGATGAGGACATCAGGATGTGGCTCACGTGGCTGTGACACCGCGCGGATCGCACGGATCGTCACCGTCCGTTCACGGACGGGTGGCGGTGTTCGAGCTCGACCCGCTCGGGCACCGGCTGCGCTACGTCCGCCTCCTGCTCACCGCTCCTGGCGCGACGGACCCCCTGCTGCTGGTGCCGCGCGAGGTGCGCGACTCCCCGGAGTTCGCCGAGCACCTCGCCGACGTGCCCGCCGAGGTCGTGGAGGTGCCGAGCGGTCGGGCCGCGGCGGTGCGGGCGGCGGTGGCGACGGCCGCCGCCGCGAGCGCCCACCTCGTCGTCCCCGACGGCGACAAGAACGTCGCGCCGCTCCTCGCCGCCCTGGCCCGCCCCGGCCGCCCGACCGTCTCCCTGCTGCTCATGCGGACCGTGCTCCCCGGCGGCTCGGAGCGCACCACGCCCGGGATGGCCGTCAAACCGCCGCTCGCGGCCCTCCTCGCCCGGCTCCCGGGAGTGCGGGTCCGCTTCCTCACCGACGCCTTCGGCGTGGTGACGCGCCGCCGCGGCTTCCCCGGGATCGACCCGGTCCGCGATCCCGTCGAGGTTCCCGACGGCGGGTCGCGCCCGGCCCGCGATCCCGACGCGCCCTTCCGCATCGGCGTCCTCGGCGTCATCAGCGCGCGCAAGAACGTGCCGCTCCTGGTGGCCGCGCTCGAGCGGGTGCCGGAGGTGCACCTCGTGCTCGCCGGACGCTGCGACCCCGACGTCACCGCGGCCCTCGCGGGCTCGCCGCTGGCCGAGCAGGGACGGCTGCACGTCGACGACCGCCTGCTGTCGGAGACGGAGTTCGACGCCGCGATCGCCGGCGTCGACGCGGTGGCGGTGCTGCACGACAACGACGCCCCCAGCGGGATCGTCGCCGAGGCCGCCGCGCGGGGCGTGCCGGTGCTCGGCCCGGCGCGTGGCTGGGCGTCGAGCATGGTCACCGGCACCGGGATCGGGGAGGTCGCCGAGGTGGCCGGCCCGGACGCGGCGGCCGGGATCGCGGCGGCCGTCCGTCGGCTGTGCGCCACGCACGCCCGCCGGGTGGAGGCGACGCACGAGGCGCAGCGGCGGCTCGGCACCGAGCATTTCGTCCGGGGACTCCTCGGCGACGTTTTGTGACCACGTTCGCGCACCGGTAGGCGATCCTTCACCCGTTCGTTAGTCTGATCGGCGGAAGATGACCGACCGTGAACACCAGGGGGAGGTGACGACGGGTGACCACGCTGTCCGGTGAACGCCGACCCGTCGTCGGGCGGCGGCGCGGCACCGCGACCACCCCGCGGGTCCCGGCCGCGGTGCCGGCCGGGCTGCTGCTCGCCTCGCTGCCGCTGCTGCGCCCGGGCACGTTCGGGGAGTACACGGCGCTGGGCGGCTGCGGCCTCGCCCTCGCGGCCGGGGTGGCCGCGATGCTGCGCCGCGAGACCGCGCCGACGCGGCCGGCGCGAGCGGTCTCGGCGCTGCTGGCCCTCGTCGTCGCCGCGTACGTCTGGCTCGTCCTGCACTCCGTGTGGGTCGACGACCTGCTCCGGATCCGCAGCCAGTTCCAGGACTTCGTGCTCACCGTCGGGTCCCTCGTGGCGGCGGTGCTCGTGTTCTCCGACCCGCGCTCACGGCTCGCCGTCGGACGCGGGTTCGTCGTGATCCTCTGCCTCGTCGGGGCGTCGTGGCTGGTCACGGCGCTGTGGTGGGCGGTCGCGGGCGTGGGCACGGGCCAGATCGCGATGATCCCGGTCGGCACGGTCGGCCCGCAGCCGGTCTACCTGCCCTTCACGATCAGCTACTCGAGCTCCGCCGTGTTCGGCACGGACGTGCCGCGGCTGACCGGGATCGGCCGCGAGTCGGGCTGGATGGCGATGTACTGCGCCGCCGGCTGGTTCCTCGCGCAGGCGGTGGGCTACCGGTCGTGGGTGGTCAAGGGGCTGATCCTGGCCGGGCTCGTCGGGACGCTCTCGACGGCGGGCTTCGGCGTGTTCGTCGTCGTGCTCGCCGTGGAGACGTTCCTGCTCCCGCGCGGCGGGGTCCGGCTCGGCGGGTTCCTGCGCCAGATCGGCGGCCTCGGTGCCATCGGCGGGGCAGCCTGGGTGGCGCTCTACGCCCCGGTGCTGGGGCTGCAGGCCAAGCAGACGTCGAACCAGACCTCCCTCGACGAGCGCTCCGACGCGACCGCCGCCGGCGTCCGGGCGATCACCACCAAACCCTTCGGCGGCCAGGGCACCGAGAAGCAGGCCGGGATCAACCTGATCTCCGACATCGCCGTCAACGGCCTGCCGTTCGTCCTGCTGATCACCGCGGCGCTGCTCGTGCCGCTCCTGCTCGTCCGGACCTCGCCCGGGGTCCGCGGCCGGGCCGCACCCGTCGCGTTCGTCGTGTTCGCGACCCTCCTGCTCTCCCAGCCGGCCGCCGCGTCGACGTGGGTGTTCGTCCTCGTCGCCCTGGCCCTGGCCTGCGACGACCTGACCGAGGCCGAGCGCCACGCGCCCGGCGATCTCCTGCCCCGCCGGCTGCAGCGCCGGCTCGGAATCCGCGAGACCAGTGGAGCCGCATCGTGAATGCCCGCGAGTACTGGACCGTGTTGCGTGAGGACCGCGTGCTGATCGGCAGCATCGTCGTGGTGTGCGTGGCGATCGCCGCCGCGGTGGCGATGCTGCTGCCACGCACGTACACCTCGAACGCCGTCTTCTACGTGGCCGCGCAACAGACGGCATCGAGCTCGACGGAGTCCTACCAGGGCGCGCAGCTCTCCACCGAGCGCGTGAAGTCCTACACCGAGCTGATCACCGGTCCCCGCGTGGCGGCCGACGCCTCGGCGCTGCTCGGCGGGAGCCCGACGCCCGACGAGATCCAGAACTCGATCAGCGCGGACGCGGTCTCCGAGACCGTCGTGCTCAACGTCGGGGTCACCCGCCCCACCCCCGAGGACGCGCAACTCGTCGGTACGGCCGTGACCACCGCGTTCACCCGGCTCGTGAACAGCATCGAGTCGACCGGCCAGGCCGTGAACCGGCCCGTGGTCTCCACCGAGCTGATCTTCCCGCCGACCATGCCGGTCTACCCCGCCGGACCCGGCACGACGATGCTGCTGGCCGCCGGGCTGCTCGCGGGCGTGGTGCTCGGCATCGGCGCGGCGCTCGGCCGCCGGGCCCTGCGCCGGGCGGTGGACACCGCGGACGCGCTCGCCGAGGGCCTCGACACCCCGGTGCTCGCCTCCGTCCCCGCGCTCGCCCGTCGTCCGGAACGCCCGGCACTGCTCGTCGAACCCGTCGCCGGACGCCGCGGCCGCGCCGCCGCCCAGGCCCGCGACCGGGCCGCCGCCGTCCGCCGTCTCCGCACCGCCGTCGTCGCGGGGGCCGGCGACCGCCGCTGCCTCGTCGTGACCGGCGTGCGCCCGGAGCAGGGCACGACCACCGTCGCCGTGGATCTCGCGGTCGCCCTCGCGCTGGCGGGCGAGTCGGTCGTGCTGGTGGACGCCGACCTCCAGCGCCCCGCCGTCGCCGCCGCCCTGGGCCTGCCGGAGGAGCCGGGCCTCGCCGACGCGCTGCGCGCGAAGCGGGCCTCCGGCGGCGTCGTCGGCGTGCAGCGGTTCGCCCCGGGCGCCTTCGACGTCATGACCGCGGGCTCCGCCGTCGAACGTCCGGGCGAGGTGTGGGGCTCGGTGACCGGCGCCGCGGTACTCACGGCCCTGCGCTCCACCTACTCGTGGGTGCTGCTCGACGCCTCCCCGCTCAGCGGCAGCCCCGCCGCCCTCGACCTGGCCCGCCTCGCCGACGGCGTGGTCGTCGTCGCCCGACGCGGCTCCGCCCGCCCGGAGGACCTCGACGCCGCGGCCGCCGGGCTGCGCACCGTTGACGCCGCGGCGATCGGGGCGGTGTTCACCTTCGCTGTGGACGTCCCGCAGGCCCCGGTCGAGACCCGCAAGGCCCTCCCGGCCGGTCGACGCTCCGCGGCGCCGGCACCCGCGGAATCACCTCGGTCCTCGTCGCCCTCGTCGCCCTCGTCGCCCTCGTCGCCTGTTGCCGCAGCGGAGCCTTCTGCCGCAGCGGAGCCTTCTGCCGCGTCGAAGCCTTCGATGACGTCGCGCCGCCGCGCAGCGCGGGCACGGTCGGAGACCCCGGCCCCATCGGGAACGCCGGCTCGATCGGAGACCTCAGCGCGGTCGGAGACCCCGGCCCGGTCGGAGACGCCGTCGCGGAACCCTGAGCCGGCCGCCGGTACGCCGGTGCCGACCGCCGACGCCGTGCAGCCGTCGGCCTCCCCGGAGCCGGCCGCGGTGACCGAGCCCGTCGCCACGACGGACCCGACCGCTGCGGCCGAGCCCGTCGCTGCGGCCGAGCCCGTCGCTGCGGCCGAGCCCGTCGCTGCGGCCGAGTCCGCCCCCGCCGTCGCGCCTGCCACCGCACCCGAGCCTGCTCCCAGCCCGGCGCCCACGGCCGCTCCTGTCGCCGAGCCCACCCGCGGGGCGGAGTCCGCCCCGGCCGTCGAGCCGGTCCGGGAGCCCGCGTCCGCCACCCCGGAGGACGCCGTCACGGGACGTATCCCGGCCCAGGGCTCGTCCGCCCCGACGGTGCCCGCGGCCCGCACCGGGTCCGAGGCGGTCGCCTCGCCCGCGGCCGCCCCGGCGACGGAGACCGCGCTCCCCGAGCCCGAGGCCGGCGAGCCGGCCGCACCCGTCGTCGGGAACGGGTCCGCGCCGCGGCGCCGGGGCCGCCGACGGGTGACGTCCTCCTGGTCGGAGCCGGCGCCCGCGCCGGAGCCCGTGGAGAACGACGGGTCGGAGACCGACGCGCCCGCGAACGGGCACACCGGCCCGTGGTCGAACGGGTCGAACGGCACCGGGACGAACGGCCACGCCACCAACGGCCGTCGCCGCCGCCGGGCGGTGCGCCCGACCCCGACGTCGGTCTGAGGTCCCGCCCGGTCAGTGTTGCCCGGGCTCCTCGGTCGCCCCGTCCGCGGACGGCACGGCCATCGCCCCGTCCCGGCGGGCACGCCGCGCCCCGAGGCCGAGCAGGGTGAAGATGACGAGCTGGCTGACGACGTACCCGACGGCCGCCCAGACGGCACCGCCGAGGGAGGCCAGGACGAAGGTCGCGACCAGGCCGACCCCGAGACCGATCGCGATCCCGACCGCGACCACCTGGGGCCGGCCCCGGTTCTGCAGGATCACCGCGAACGGCTGGTTGAGGGTCACGATCACCGCGCCGATCGCGAGGACCGCGAACACCGTGCCGGAGCTCGTGTACTCCTGACCCAGCAGCAGCGGGATCAACGGCGGCCCGACGACCGCGAGCAGCAGCGGCGCGACGCACAACGCCACGCTCACCCGCAGCACCCGCCGTTCCTCGACGCGCAGGGCCGCGGGGTCGTTCCCCGCGCGGGCCAGCCACGGGCCGGCGACGAGACCGATCGAGTTGGCGAGAAAGTTCAGGGGACCGATGAGACGGCCGCCGGCGGCGTAGAGCCCGCCCTCGTAGGCGCCGCCACCCGCCGTCGCGAGGGGGGTGTCGAGCTGCTGGGCCGAGACGGCGAGGGTGGCCAGCCCGAAGCCGACGGACTCGCGGTGCGCGGCGACGATCTCGGCGGTCGCGCCCCGCCCCCGGCGCTCGCCCCGTCCGAGGAACACGCGGTCCAGGATCGCCTCGAGCACGAACGACACGGGGATGGCGGTCGCGAGGGCGATGTCGCCGGCGCCGAGAAGTGCCAGGACGACGACCGCGACGAGGCCGCCGACGCGGCCCAGGATCTGGCCCGTCGACGCCTTCCCGAACCGCTCCTGCGCCCGGAGCAGGCCGTTCGCGTTCTGCGCCTCCCACACGCCCGCGCCGACGAGCGCCAGCAGCACCCCCGCCACGGGGTCTGGCGCGAACAGGACGCTCGACGCCCCGCCCACGACGAGGAGCATCGCGAGCGCCCACGGTCGCTTGGCGGCGGTGAGCGCCCGCGCGTGCGCGCTCGTCACCCGGCCCGACGCCGTCTCGCGGACGAGGTAGTTGATGAGCCCGAAGTCGACGACGGTGGCCGCCACCTGCCCGATGGCGGCGCACGTCGCGATGAGCCCCAGGGTGGCCGGGGTCATGGTGCGCGCAGCGACCACGAAGGTCAGCCCGAGCACGACCTGACCGAGGACGAGCGCACCCGCCACTCCCCCGACACGCCCCAGGAACAGCGCCAGGCCGCCCTTCATCGGGCGGCGTCGAGGTCCTTCAGCTCGGCCTCGACCATGATGCGAGCGAGCTGGTCGGGCATCGTCTCGGCCTTCCAGCCCAGGACCTTCTCCGCCTTCGAGGCATCCCCGATCAGCGCGTCGACCTCGGTCGGGCGCAGGTAGGTCTGGTCGAACCGGACATGGGACTCCCAGTCCAGGTTCACCGCCCCGAAGCAGTACTCGACCCACTCCCGGACCGTGGTCGCGGTCCCGGTCGCCAGCACGTAGTCATCGCCCCGGTCGGCCTGCAGCATCCGCCACATGCCCTCGACGTACTCCGGGGCGTAGCCCCAGTCGCGGACCGCGTCCAGATTCCCGAGGTAGACGAACTGCTCCTTGCCCTGCGCGATCCGCGCCGCCGCCCGCGCGATCTTCCGCGTCACGAACGTCTCCCCGCGGCGCGGGGACTCGTGGTTGAACAGGATCCCGTTGACCGCGAACATCCCGTGCGCCTCACGGTAGTTCCGGGCCATCCAGTACCCGTAGACCTTCGCCGCCCCATAAGGACTCCGCGGGTAGAACGGGGTCTGTTCGTTCTGCGGCGGCGGGGTCGCCCCGAACATCTCCGAGGACGAGGCCTGGTAGTAGCGGGTCTCGATCCCCACCATCCGGATGGCCTCGAGCAACCGGGCGGTGCCGACACCGGTGGTGTTCCCGGTGTACTCCGGCTCGTCGAACGAGACGCGCACGTGGGACTGCGCGGCGAGGTGATACACCTCGTCCGGGCGCACCTTCTCGATCAACGTCACCAGCCGGCTGGAGTCGGTCAGATCCCCGTAGTGCAGCACCAACCGCTGATCCGGGTCGTGCGGGTCCTGATACAGGTGCTCGATCCGGCCGGTGTTGAACGTCGAGGAGCGGCGGATGATGCCGTGCACCTCATAGCCCTTGGCCAGCAGCAACTCGGTCAGATACGACCCGTCCTGCCCGGTGATCCCCGTGATCAGTGCCCGCTTCACCGAGCTCCCTCCACGTCGTTGTCCAGGTACCAGCGGTAGGTCGAGGCCAGGCCCTCCGCGAGCCCGATCCGCGGCTTCCACCCCGTGCTCGCGATCTTCGAGACGTCCAGGACCTTGCGCGGCGTCCCGTCCGGCCGCGACGTGTCGTAGACGATCTCCCCGCTGAACCCGACCGTCGCCGCGACCAGCGAAGCCAGCTCCGCGATCGTCACGTCCTCACCGGTCCCGACGTTGACCGGCGCCGGATCGTCGTAGGCCTCCAACAGATGCACACACGCCGCCGCCAGGTCATCGACGTGCAGGAACTCCCGCCGCGGCGTGCCGGTCCCCCACACCGTCACCGTCGCATCACCCGCGACGGTCGCCTCGTGGAACTTCCGGATCAACGCCGGCAGCACATGACTCGACTCCAGGTCGAAGTTGTCGCCCGGCCCGTACAGATTCGTCGGCATCGCCGAAATCCACCGACGGTCGTACTCCCGCCGATACGACTGCACACCCATGATCCCCGCGATCTTCGCGATCGCGTACGCATCGTTGGTCGGCTCCAACGCCCCGGTCAGCAACGAATCCTCCCGGATCGGCTGCTCCGCGAACTTCGGATAGATACAGGACGACCCCAGGAACAACAGCCGCTCGGTCCCCGCCGCGTGCGCCGCGTCCAACAGATTCGCCTGGATCCGCAGATTGTCGTGCAGGAACTCCACCGGCCGCGCGTTGTTCGCCGCGATCCCACCCACCCGGGCCGCCGCGTCCACCACCACCGCCGGCGCCACCGACGTCACGAACTCCCGCGCCGCCTCCGCATCCCGCAGATCCACCTGCGCCGACCGCGCCCCGACCACATCGGAGAACCCCGCCGCCCCTAGTGCCCGCACCACGGCCGATCCGACCAGTCCCCCGGAACCGGCCACCAGCACTCGTGCGGAACGATCCAGCTCGCCCATGCCTGAGAAGGTAGCGGAGCGTGGTGGGATCTCGGATCACTAGTCCATCCGAAGCGCATCACACTTCCGACGGCGCAGACCTCGGATCACCTTCATCCGTAGGCGGAACATCGTGACGGGCGGAAAGTCCATACCTCGTTGGGCTGAATGAGGCCGGCGCAACCGGAGCGGGTGACGGCACGTCCCGCGCTGGTCGTCGTGCAGGGCTCGCGGGACGACATCGGGCTCCCGGTGGACCGGATCCGCGACGGCGTGCACCCGACCGAACGCCGGGCACGCCCTGTACGCGCGTGATCTCGCGGCCGACCTCGACCGTGTCGGAGTGTGAGGACGCGTATCTTCCGCGTGATCTTCACGAACGTGGGGTAGCCGCTGCGCGACCAGCAGCGCGCACGGCGGGAGGTCCCCCATGTCGGCAGGTGAGTTCGCCCGGGACGAGGCCGCAGGGAACGACGACGTCCCCCACCCTCCGCTCGTCCCTCTGGAACGCGTCCCGCACGACCGATTCGTCGTCGAGGGCACCCGCGGACTCCGCCTCCGGGCGCGGTGGTGGCTGGTGACGAGCGGGCCGACGAGCCGGCCGTGGGCCGCGTTCGGACTCTGCCTCCTCGGCATCGTCGGGATGTTCCTGCCGCTCGCCCGCGACGTCCGCGGGTCCGCCATCACCCCGCTCATGCTCGCGGACGGTCCGGCGATACTCCTGCTCGTCGCCTTCGGCATCCTCACCCTGCTCCCGGTCGTCGACCTGGTCCTCGGCCGGGAGCGACTGACCCCGTGGCTGGCGTTCCCCGCCGCGCTGGGCATGCAGGTGACCTTGGCCCTCGTCCTCGTCGCCGGCACCCAGGGAGCCGGCGCGCTGCACCCGCGCCTCTCGGACGAGATCAGCGGCCCCGGGTCGGGCGTCCTGGTCCTGGGCGCCGTCGAGCTCGGACTCGCCGTCCTCGGCGCCATGGGCTTCGTCCGGCGGGCGGCACGACGTCGGCTCGGTCTGGTCTGATGCCGGAGGTTGCTCCGTTCGCCGCTTGATCTTGTCGAACATGTGTTCGATACTGGGTGCATGGCGATCGAGGCAGGGT
>NZ_KB903235.1 GCF_000379625.1 Actinomycetospora chiangmaiensis DSM 45062
GCGGCGTCCGAGAGGGCTCGACGGGAGGGCAGGCGCGCTTTGTGGGCGTAGTAGCCCGACGGGGCGACCTGGATGTCCTCGCTGGTCAGGACACGGCAGATCGGCTCGACCCCGAAGCGGTGCTTGTGCTGGTCGATGTAGGCGACGATCAGCGGATATGGCGGTCGAGCTCCGCCGCCGCGAAAAACGCCGAGGCGGTCTTGAGGATCTCGTTCGCCCGGCGGAGCTCGGCGTTCTCCCGGCGCAGCCGCCTGATCTCCTCGGACTCCGTGGTCGTCGTCCCCGGGGCCTCGCCGTCGTCGACCTGGGCTTGGCGGAACCAGCCCCGCAGGGTGTCCGGGGTGATACCGAGCTGCGGCCCGATCCGCTTGCACGCCGCGTTGACCGACAACCCCGGCTCCTGCTGGCGGGCCTCGCGGACCATCCGCTTCGCCCGCTCCCGCATCTCCTCAGTGAACTTCCTCGGCGCCGGCACGACCCCCACCTTCCCGTGGGATCAGAGCCTCCACCACAGCCGGGGCGCTTCACACGGCCCTAGTAAGAGACACGCCCTAGGGGGCTCGGGCCTTGTCCGGCCGGGACGTCCGTTGGGGGCGCAGCTCGGGCCGGCGGATCGCGGGCTGTGGCGCTCGGTGGCGCGTCCGGCCGCGTCACGGTCTAGCAGTCCTCGGGCACCCGTCCCAGGTGCGGCCCCGCTCCGACCGCCCCACTCCTCGTACTAAGTCACGACTACTCGCCAACGTGACGACACTCGTTCACCATTTCTAAAGTCCGCCCGCAAGCGTCGACTCACCGCTGGCCACAGTGAGTAGAGGCTCGAGTCGAGCTGGCCAACGATTTGGCTGTACGCACCTGACTCCGATACTCCCATTTGACCTAGAGTGTTCTTGTAGAGCTTTCTTCTCACACTTGCAGGCGGGTGCGTACCAAGGGAGCGGGTTTCTTCTTCTCCTGTTGTGAGAAGTGACGCTCCTCGGTCGACCATGTCGAAAAGGATAAGGGCCAGTTCTCCGCCAACTACGTTGTAGAGGCTCTCAGCGATTGGATTCGGGGCCATGCCGACTACTTGTGAGCACAGCACTAGGCCATACTGGTCAGCCTCGAGTTCTTGCCGCCAGGCATGTTGGATTGCCGTTACCTCAATACCGTTGACTTCCTCCGAGACGAGGCGGGGAGGGTCCTCGAAGTGACCCATCGCTGCATGCCCGTACTCATGACCTACGACAAAGGTATGCATGCCAGCCACAATATATGCGGCCAGGAAGGTATGTGCAGAGGCGTCGATAGGTATCTCTCGTATCTTGCTTGTGGATTCTTCTTGCAGAAAGACAAGCAGGGCGGAGTGGAGCCACGCCGCGAAGTCCTCGCGGCTGCCGCCTGCTGGTGTCCGCGCAAATGCTAGACACCCCGATTCGTCGAAATAGCAGCCCGCACACGCCACGGCCAGCCTTGCAAGCTGCCAGTGCAGTGCGATCAAGCTTACGTCGAACAGGACGGCGAACTCGCCAGTGCTACCAGGTGGGCGCACAGCCATGGCCGTCAACTGCCCGATTGGTACCATGGCGTATTGCGGCGCCGGCGGCAGTGTTATCCGCCCGCGAGCTGCTTCGATTCTCGCAAAAATCAGGCCGAGAGTCGCAGCCTCAGCAAAATGTCGAGTCGGCTCCGAAGGGTCGCGCTCGAACTTGAGATGATCTACAGGCAAACCCGCGGCGGTCATGTCCGCGAGCGCCGCGTCGATCGCCACCTGTTCATTACGAACGAGCAGGTCGAGATCTATGTCTCGGTAGTATTTTGCACGAAGCGTTTGTATGAATTCCCGAAGAGAACTCTCACCGTCGACAAAATCGTCTGCCACGGGCTATCCCCGATCCTCTGACGGAGGTGCATCTGCTTCGCCAGCAGTCGTAGCAAGCGCTGCTTTAATTGTTGAAACCGGTAGATCGGCGCCATGTGTGGCTTTGAGGGCGGCTAAGAGGGCGAGGACTTGCTCGATGCCTCCTCGCTTAGAAGATGCGCTGAGTGTAACTGTGCCGTCCTTCGCGATTATGGCAACCAACCCATATTCGAGAGATCTCGATCGATAGACTCTCCTCGAGGCGGGCGCCTGCATGTCAATGACTTGGCCGCCGCGAAATTCATTTAGCAAGCGAAGGAGCGTGGAGACCGCCACAGTCGACCCAGCGATTGATACCATCGCGTATTGCAGCACGTCAATGCCGCGCGCATCTAAACGACGAACTGTGACCCCATAGCGAGGGGCATTGATTTCTAGGAAGCGCATCTCTTCAGCGTCAACGTCCACCGTTTCTTGAGTTTCGGGATGCTCGCGACGGTTCATTAGGCTATATTACACTATAGAAATACACAAAAGTCCTTGGACTCGCAAGGTGCGGCCGCCCGGAGTGTCGGCGCACCGCCAAGTCGCGGAGGAGCCGAGTGGTCATGCCTAAGTGGGACCCGATGATGATCGCGAAGCCGCTGAGCTTAAGCCCTGGCAGAGCCCGAGCGCCGGTTTCCATAGCCGTGTGTCACCGGTGGTCATACGCCGGACGGGTGTCAGAGGCGAGCCAGCCGGCGAAGGTGCGGTTGTGGGCGTCTGTGTGCCGGGCAATGGTGCGCCAACTCGCGCCTCTGCCGCGGGCGGCCGTAACCGCGGCGGCGAGCGCGTCTTCGGGGCCTTGATCTCGGCCTTCGCCCGGTAGGCTCGGTCGCCTCATGCGGCACGGCCCCCTCGACCTCAACTGCCGCCCCGAACCGAGCGGCGGCTACGTCCGTGGCCCCTCGGCGCGCCATACCTGGCCAAACTCACGCTTGCGCGGCTCCGTCGTCATCCGGCTCCGCGTCACTTTGCTGGGGTGGTTTCCCGGCGGAGCTGCGGTAGACCCGCCGCTACGACCACACCTGCGACGCCTCGCTCACAGCGACCTCGCCCGCTGGCACCGCAGGCGGACCTGTCTTGCTACGAGCGCCGACACAACGCCAACCCGGACTACGGCCTCGGGCGGTCCTCAAATGATTCCCGCCAGATTCCAGTAGCAGACACTCCGAAGCGGGTCAGGCTCCAGGTCCTCGTGCGCTCAGCCGCATCTCTCGTTGCGCGCGCTGTCGGAGTTGGCCGTAAGAATTGCTCGCTTCAGGGTTCCGCGCTCGACTTCGCCGACGTCTGCCAGGTAACGCGTCCATCCTGCGTACTCCGGTTCGATCGCACTCGGGGTGGGCACGGTGGCATCGCAGTTACGGGACGAGGTCTCGGCGCCCCACGGTTGATGATTGCCCTGGTGTACCACCGACACGGTGACGGGACACCGGCCCGACGGGTCCGGGGTGGTGCAGGTGTGGAAGCGCGCGAGGAGGTCCATGTCGGTCGAGGTGTCGAGGACTTCGAGGGTCTTGTAGCCGCCCGCATTGTCGGCGCCGCGGATATCGAGGTTGGTCACCGCGTGCATCCAACTGTATGGTGTCGAATACCCGCAATGCAGATATCCATTCCCGTTGTAGACGATATTCGCCTGATACGTCCGCGAGAAGGTGCTGTCGTCGCTGCGGCACTGCCCGCTGTCCTTGGACCCCGGCCAGATCAAGGCGACCGATAACGCTGCCACAACGACGGCCAGGACGGCACCCGCGAGAAGCCAACGGCGGAGGCGACCGCGCGGCGAGGGAGCTACCGCCTCCTCTGTCTGGGGCTGGGCCCGCAGGGTCTCCTCGGCGGGCTGGCTGGGAACCTCGTCTGGGGTCTCACGGGCCGGCGCAGGCCGGCGACTCCACTCCTCCTGGGCTTCCTCCCACTGACCGCGATATTCGCCGGGTTCGAGGTGCAGCACGCGCAGCAGGGCCTCGTAGTACGCCCAATCGGGCAGCTTGCGCATGGTCGGGTCAGCGATCTTCGGGGTGAGCATGCGGTTCAGCGTCGCGGCGGCGAGCACGGTCGTGCGCGCCTGGATGCTGCGGTCCCGGAGCTGGCGGAAGGAGGGCCGATCCGCGGCGTCGCAGGCGTCGCGCAGTGCCTCGGTGAACGCGCGGGTAGCCGGTAAGCCGGCCAGGTCTAGCGATGCCCACGCGCCGCGGCGCCCCCGGCCCCCGGGTCCTGGTGGAGCGGCGGCGTCGCGATCCGCGCGGGGGCTCTCGTCCGCCCCGAAGGCATCCACGCCGCCGGCCCCCCTTCCGTACCCGCCCGACTCCTCACCCGCCCCGGTGCTGCCGGGGGTCCCATCATCGCAGCTCGGAACGGCGGAACGTTCCGGGCGCGCCCCTGTGGAACAGCGGCCCATTGTCTTCCGCGCTCCGCGCCGAGCACGGTCGAGCAGCCCGAGCGGAACGGCGCGGTCGACGTCTCGACGCGCCGTAGCCGGGTTGCGAGTCCGGGCCGCATCAGGCCAAGGCACCCACCAAGGAGTCACGTGAACACGACCTCATCGACCAGCGCCCGACGGTTTACCTCAGTCGCCGGGCGCGCCCTGGCGACCACGGCTCTCGCCGCCGGCGCCGCGCTCGCCCTCGCCACCCCGGCGCTGGCCGCCGACGGCGGGGTTACGTCCTACGACCAACCCAGCGGCGTCGACCTTGGCCGCAGCGCAGACGTCGCCACCTCGAACGGCTGCACCTACTACCACGTCTACGTCAACGGGCAGGCCCGCGGCGCGGGGTATGGCTGCCCCAAGAACTCGCCCGAGACCCGGTCCTACCGGGCGTGGGTCGTGTGCAGCGACAGCCGTCGCTACGACGGGCCCTACACCCATCGCGGCTACATTTCCTACCGCCTCTGCCCCACGGGCACCTCAGCGAAGTACGGCGGCTACGAATTCGCCTGAGAGGTCGCCCCACCCGGCAACGACCGCGACGGTAGCCACTTCACGGCCTGGAACCCGTCGCGGTAGTGCTGGGAGCGGCGGGCACACCTCGAGAGGGTCGGCGAGGCCGTCGCCTGCTGTCGCCCCGTGAACCCCCGGCTTGACGCCACTCGGCGGCGAGACCTTGCGGGTGTGAGGTCGCGGTGGACGGGGGGCTTCGCTGGGCGCGAGAGCCACCTTCCTGCGTGACCAAGAACGGACCGAGACGCTGCAACTCAAGACAAATCATCCTGTATCGACGAGGGGCAGTCCGCTCATGCTGCGCGAAGTCCCCCCGGGGCGGCACGGCACGCGCACGGAGGGAGTAAGGCGATGAGGTTCCTCAAGGCCGCGGTAGTGGTCGCGAGCGCGGTGGTTGGGTTTGCGCTGTGCCTGGGGCTGGGCGGACTGTTCGCCTTCGGGATCATCACGCTGTCGAGTCAAGGACTCTGGTTCCTGTTCCTCGGCACCGTCGTCATCGCGGCGCCGGTCCTGGGAGTCCTTTACCTCGTGATCCAGGCCCTCGTCCTTGCGGGCAACCCGGCGGCGGGGATCCCGCTCACGATCTATAGCGGCGCCGTCCTGGAAACGTCGATACACCTGATCACGATCCATCATCATTGGCCACTGTGGGTGGCGGTCGTGGTCGGCGTGCTGGTCACCGCGTTCAGCGTCTCCCAGGTCTTGCGACTCGGCGACGCCGGCGCCGCGGAGGTGGGTCACTGGCCGGGACGCATGCACTGATCACGGGGGGCCACGTCCCCGGTTGACCGCGCCGGGGTGGGCTGCGACGGCGGGCGCGGAAGTCGTTCCGCTCGGAGACGAGCTTCCACCCGCGGTCAGTCCGCGGGCAGGCGCGGCTCACCCGCCGCGGCGCGGGGCGTCACCGCAGGGCTACAGCGAGGGCCCGCCGGACGGGTCGCCCCAACGGGCGGCCGCCTCGCGGTGCGACACCCCGGTGCGCCGGGCGACGGTGCGCCAGCTCGCGCCGGCCTCGCGGGCCACCTCGACCGCGGCCGCCAAAGCCTGCTCGGCGGCCTCGAGCTCGCGGCGGGCGGCGCCCGCCCGCTCGGCGGCGGCGGCCAGCGCCGCGTCAGACGCCGTCGGGGGCGGGCCCGCCCCGGCCCCCTCGGGTCCGAAGTGGTCGCCCGGGGCCGTGCCTCCGGCGTCACCGTCCGCGGGCCGCTCGATCGCGGACCCGGCGATGGTGGCGCCCGGCGATCGAGCGCCGTCGGGGTCGGCGGGGACCGGGGATCGGGCCGCGCCCGTACCGAGCCCGCCGTTAATGCGGGCTCCTGCGGCGGCGGCGTCGGCCCGGGTAGCGGGGTCGGCGGAGACGGCGGCGGGGTCGACGGGGCGGGGTGGGCGGGGCAGAGTCAGTCGGCGCCGCCGGGACCGTCGCGCCGGCTCGGAATCGTCCGGTGGCGGCGCGGCCGGCTCGAGCGCCGCCGCCCGTGCCGCCGCGCCCAGGGGCGCCCCGGCGGAGGGCCGATCCGCCGGGTCCGCGGTGGCGGGCCGCTCGGAGGCGGCCTCCGGAGCGGCGATCCCGAGGCCGGCGCCATCGGCGGTGACCGCCGCAAAGTGGGTGCCGAGCTGGAGGCGCTGCCGGCGGTGCTTTCGCGCGACCCGGTCTTCGACGGCCAGCCCTCCACCTCCTCCTCCACATCAGCGGCTGGGTCAGCGGGGCCGGGGTGGGTGGGGGTGCGGGAGTGGGCCGTGGGATTCGTGCTCGCGCAGCGCTCGCCGCACACCCGCCGGGCCTACGTGGGGGACCTGCAGCACTACCTGGGCTGGTGCGTGCAGGTCGGACTCGCGCCGGGACGGGTCGGACGGGCAGATCTGGACCGCTACGCCCGGACCCTCGAGCTCGTTCCCTCGGAGAAGACCGGCAAGCCCCTCTCCCCCGCCTCCCGAGCGCGGCGGCTCGCGGTCGTGACCGGGCTCTACCGCTACGCCGCCGACCAGCTGGGATGGCAGCACTCCCCCGCCGCCCACCTCGCCCGACCCCGGACCGGCGCCGACCACCCACCACTCGGCCCGACCCGCGACGAGGTCACTGCCCTACTCACCGCCGCCGAGCACGACTCACCGCGCTCGGCGGCACTGATGTCGCTGCTGGTACACACCGGGCTGCGGATCGACGAAGCGCTCTCCCGCGATATCTCCCACTGGCGCCACGAGGCTGGACACGAGGTCCTCGACCTCGAACGCGAAGGCGGCCGGGACGCGATCACGGTGCTGCCCGCCCCCGTCGTGCGAGCACTGCACATCATGCTCGTTGCCCGCGTTGCCCGCGTTGCCCGCGTTGCCCGCGTTGCCCGCGTTGCCCGCGTTGCCCGCGTTGACCCCGTTAGCCCGGCACCCGATGCCGCAGGGGAGGAGCCGAATGCAGAGCCCGCCGCGGACCTCATGTCTGGCGGGCGTTCAGGCGTGACGTCCGGGCCGCTGTTCGCGACCGCCACCGGGGGGCGCCTCGACCAACCGGGGGCGTGGCGGCTGGTTCGCCGCCTCGCCTACGCCGCCGGGCTCGCCGAGCCCGACCGGGTGTCCCCGCATGCGCTGCGCCACGCCTTCATCACCCTCGCCCTCGACGCCGGCGCCAGCCTGCGCGACGTCCAGGACGCCGCCGGGCACGCCGATTCAGCCACCACCCGCGCCTACGACGAGGCCCGCGGCCCCCTCGACCGCCACCCCGCTTACGCCGTCGGCGCCCACTTGGCCGCCGCCGCGCCCTCGCCCTGCTGACGCCGACCCCGAGTCGGCAATGTGTCGTCCCGAACGCGGTCCGCGCACCTGAAGTCCACGACCAGGCGGCCCTAGCCGCCCGCCCTCCCGCGAGTAGCGGGTAGACCCGCCGGCAGCGGCGAGCCGCCGGCAGCGGCGACGCGCCTGGCCTGCCGGACGCCACGCGGTGGCCCACCCGGTCGTACCGGCCGCGCGCACCGATCGCCTGTGCCTGCGTGCTCCGGACGTCGACGATCGCACCGCTGTCGTCCCGGGTGGGCGCCCCGCTTAGGTTGTGGAAATTGGTGGCGGCGGGTCGCGACCGACCGCCGACGGGCGGCTCAACCTCTACAACCGGTTCGATCCCCGGGTGTAGGGCCTGGGCCTGGCCAGCGAGCTGGCCCGCCACACGGTCCGTGCCGTCGGCGAGCAACCGGACGCTCCCCCGTCTTCGCACTCGTCCGACCTGAGAAGGGGCGTCGATTGCCGTGCCCCACAAGGCGGGACTTCTCATCACCGGCCGACGAACTGGCCAGTGGGGCACGCAGCTCGAGCTGTCCCGGCGGCCCTCCGCTGGCATCTGCGATGCGAGCGTGGGCGAGGCGCACGGCCGAGCGTGACCTGGCCGCGCGGGAGTCATCGCGATGCGCGCGCTCTCGGGGCCGGCCTTCTGGTGAGGTACCCAGCCCTCGGGCGCCGACCGCCGATGGGGGAACGGTCGCGGGTGGCCGATTGGGGACGGGTGCACCATTGCATGAGGCCAGTGCACCGTTGCACGAGGCCGACGCCATGAACGGTTCGTGCGTTGCGCGGCTCGTTGAGTTCCGGGGTCTCTTCCGCGGTCGCGGGGCTCCGAGTCGGTGGCCGCGACGGAGAAGGGAACGCATCGGTGGGCGATGTTGTGGTGGTAGTACCGGGCATCATGGGGTCGACGTTGCGCGCGGGCGACCGGCTGGTTTGGAGCAGCTCGCCTGGGACGGTGCTCGAGGGCGTACGGACGTTCGGTCGACACGTCAAGGCGTTGACCCTTCCGGATGGCGTGGGCGACGACCATCCGGGGGACGACGTCGAGCCCAAGGGGTTGATGCCGACGCTGCACGCCCTACCGGGAATCTGGACGCCGGTCACCGGGTACAGCTCGCTCCTTCGCCGGCTCCATAACATGGGTTATCGCGAGGCGGGTGCGGACGCTGAGGCACCACCGGGCAACCTCGTGCCCTTTCCCTACGATTGGCGTCTGTCCAACCGCTATAACAGCGCTCGCCTTCGCACGGTCGTCGAGGTGGCCCTGGAGCGGTGGCGGGACCACGGCGACGGCGAGAACGCGAACGCACGGTTGGTGTTCGTCTGCCATTCGATGGGCGGGCTCATCGCACGCCACTACATCGAGCACGGAGGGGCGGACTATACACGCAGGCTCATCACGCTCGGCACCCCGTTTCGCGGCGCAGCAAAAGCGGCTGTGCAGTTGGTGAATGGAGTTCGGAAGGGTCTCGGTCCGCTCGGGATCGACCTGACCGGCTTCGCGCGCAGCCTCCCGTCGCTGCACCAGCTCTTGCCCAGTTACGGCTTCCTCGACAACGGAACCGGCCCGCTGCTTTCTTTGGCCGAGACGTCCTTGCCGCTGCTCAACGGCGCGATGGTCCGGGATGGAGCGGCCTTCCACGACGAGATCGACCGGCGCGCGGCCGCTCGAGCGGGCGGCCTCGACCAGCTGCACGCAATCGTCGGTGCTCGCCAGCCCACCGTCACCACGGTGCGAATCATCGGTGACACGGTCGAGGGCCTAGAGACGTACCGCGCCGCCGAGAGCGGACCACCGGACCAGGACTTTGGCGACGGCACGGTGCCGGCTGCCGGTGCGGTGCCCACCGGAGCCCCGCTCTCGACGAACGTTGCCCACCACGTCATCGAGATGCACGACAACCTCCAGGCCAACACGGCCGCACTCGATGCCGTTCAGGGCGCCATCGAGGCTCGCGACGTCGTCCGCAAGGACGCTCCGCCGGCCACCAGCCCGCGGTTGCGGCTGCCGGAGATGGTCCTGCAGGACGAACCCGTCCCCGTGGTCGTCGATCTGGACGGCGACATACGACGCCCGATCCGACTCACGATCACGAACGAGGCCGGGCGGGTCGTCGATGCACGGAGCCCGCGGGCCGTGGAGGGGCGAATCACAAGTACGGTGACGGCGTTGGAACCGGGGGCGTACCGCCTGACCGTGTCCGGCACCGCACCCGCCCCGGGGGTCGGGTCCGTGACCGCCGCCCTGGTGGTCTGGCCGCGGAATCGTCCGTAACGATCCGGCGCAGAGGAGACGGGATTTCCGCCCAGGGAGGTCGCTTCGTCGGTGTCGGGATCAGTCGCTACGCCCACCACCCCACGCTCCCGACCGCCACCGACGAGGTCGAGGAGCTGCACCGGCTCGTCCGGCTGCCGGGCGAGCCGCTGCTCGATCCGGACGAGGGTCCGGCGGCCGAGTTTCTCTGGTCGGTGCGGGGCAGCGTGCCTGACGGCGCACCGCTGGTGTTCGTCTGGAGCGGACACGCCCGGCCGTCGGGCGGGGACCTGCGCCTGTTCGCCGCCGACAGCGGCCCAGACGACAGCCGGATCGGCGTGCGTGAGGTGGTGCGCTCCCTGGCCGGATCCGGAGCCGGCCAGCTTCTCCTGATCATCGACACGTGCTTCTCCGGCGAGGCCGCCGGCGCTCTGGACGTGGCCGAGAGCCTGTGGCAGGAGTCGCCGCCGATGGCGCCGCACCGGTGGATCGGGTTGCTCGCGGCGTGCTCGGCGCACGACACCGCGAGGGACAAGTACTTGGGCGAGCTGCTGATCTCGCTGCTCACGCACGGCCCGCAGGATGCGGACTTGCGGCGGCGGTGGTCGGTGCACAACGAGCTGATCCGCGGCGATGACCTGTGTGACGCGGTGGTGAAGGAGTGGGACCAGGGCGATTACCGTCCGCAGTACAGGTCAGACGGCAGCGCGTGGTTCATGCTGCCCAACCCGCTCTACCAGGCGGGCGGCCCGGTGCAGGTCGTAGAGCATCTGTTGCAGGCGGCACGCGGCGGCACGCCGAGCGGCGAGGGCCCATCGTTCTTCACGGGACGCGAACGCACGATCGAGCGCGTCGTCGCGTGGATGCGCGCCGGCCGGGTCGGCGTTTTCATCATCACCGGCTCGGCGGGCATCGGTAAGTCGGCGGTGCTCGGCCGGGTGGTGTCGCTGTCGAATCCCGTAGAGCGCGACCGGCTCGGTGTCGACCGCGCTGACGAGGAGGCGGGACGAGACCGCACCGACCCGGGCGTCGGGTCGGTGCATGCCCACGTCCACGCTCGCGGCCTGGACGCTGACCGGCTGGCCGCCGAGCTCGATGCCCAGCTCACGCGCGGGTCGCTTGTCCTGCCCGCGAGCGAGTCGCGGCGCAACCAGTACGAGCTGCTCGGCGCCCTGCACCGGCGAGCGACCAGTACTGCGAGAATTCCGGTGCTCGTGGTCGATGGGCTCGACGAGAGCCGGGGCGACCTGCCCGGCCTCGTCGACCTACTTAGGCGTCTTGGTCGCTACGCTACGATTCTGGTGTCGACCCGCCGGACGCCCGGCGCCATCCCCGGCTCCACCGTGGTCGACGAACTCGCGCCTGCCGACCTCGTCGACCTAGACACCGAGGAATGCCGGGACGAGGAACGCGTCGCGATCCGGCAGTACGTCATGGCGCGTTTGGCGGGGCTCTCGCCCGCGATGGACGCGTCGATGATCGCCGCGTACATAACCGAGCCCGAAGGGCACGACCACCCGTTCCTGCTGGCGCGCCTGCTCACCGACCAGCTTCTCGCCCATCCGGTCGACACTGATCGATCGGGCTGGCGCGATCTGCTTGCGAGCTCAGTGGCCTCGGCGTTCGAGCACGACCTCCTCGGTGTGACGTCGGCGCCCGAGAAACACCGCTCTGACGCCCGAGAGACATTGGAGCAGCCCGACGCGGCAAGCTTGGCCCGGGGGCTGCTAACGGCGTTGACGTGGGCATTCGGGGCCGGCTTCCCCGAGGACGAATGGATGGTGACGGCGAGCGTCACGACTGGGGTGCGGATCGACCGGGACCACGTCAGTTGGCTGCTCGACCAGCTCGGCCGCTACGTCGTCCAAGACGGCGAGGCCGGGGTGGCGGTTTACCGGCTCGCTCACCAGGTCCTGGCCGACCACCTGCGCCCGTTCGTCCCGAGGGCCGAGGTCCCCTTCGACCCTGCCGCCATCCCGGTCACGGCGGCGCTGTTGGACCACTACGAGCGGCGGCTGGGCAGCGGGCTAGCCGCGATGGAACCCGCCTACCTCTGGCGTTATGTGTGGCGCCACGCAGCCGAGGCCTGGCCCGACAGCCGGTCCGCCATGTCCCGCTTGGCCGAGCACAGCCCGGAGCTACGGTGGGGGCTGGGCGCGGCCGCGTTGGAAGCCGGTAACGGTCTCGCTTTCTGGGGACGGGACACCGAGGCGCTCGCACCAATCGAGGAGTCCCTCCTCTCCAGACGCGACCGCCTCGCGGAGTCCCCGGAGGACGTCGACCGGATCGCCGAGCTGGCCGACGCTCTGATCGCTCTCGGGGCCGTGCGGGGGGCCCTGAACCGTCGAGCCGACGCACTGGCCGCTACCGACGAAGCGGTGACGCTGTACCGGCGCGCCGCCGAAAAGAGCGATGACCGCTGGTTCTCGCTCGCGGACGCGCTGTCTCAGGTCGGTGCTCGTCACGGCGAGCTGGGCCATCGGGACGCTGCGCTCGCGGCGGCTGAGGATGCGGTCTCCCTCTACCGGCGATTCGCCGCCGACGATCCTGCCCTCCAGCCCGACCGCGCCCGGGCGCTGGACAGCCTCGGCAACCAGTACAGCACCGTCCACCGCCGGTCTGACGCCCTCGTCGCGACGCTCAGCGCGGAGTGCCGTTTCCGACGCTTGGTCGAGGAGGGGCACGATTTCCGGGCCGAGCTCGGAGGCGTCCTCGGGAACCTCGGCCTGCGCTATGGGGACGTCGGTCGTCAGGACGTGGCGCTGAGGTGCTTCTCAGAATCGGTCGAGATCTTCGAGAGTCTCGTCGAGCAGAACCCCAGGCACCGTCTGGCGCTGGGTCACCAGTACAACAACCAGGGCTCCTCCCATCACCGGCTCGGTGCGCACGACGAGGCGGTGCGGGCGACCGAACACGCCATCGCGGTCTACGAACAGCTCGTCGCGGACCATCCGGCCCACTGGCCGACGCTCGCTGGGGCCTTCGTCAACCTTGGCATCTTCCATCGGTCACAGGGCCGTCACCCTGATGCCGTTGTCGCGCTCCGCGCTGCCGTGGAGACCTATCGGCAGAGAGAAGACGACGATCCCGAACGGAACTGCGACCTGGCCCGTGCCCTCGTCGAGCTGGCCATCAGCGAGACCGTGCTAAACCGGCACAGCGACGCACTCGCCGCTCTCGACGAAGCGGTTGGCGTGTTGCGGCCGGGCATGGGACCGGACCGCGATCCGCGTCCGGACCTAGCCTGCGCCCTCGCCGCGCGCGGCGCGTGCCTGCTCGCACTCGGCCGCCGCACCGACGCGCGCGCCCCTCTCGACGAAGCGATCGGTCTCTTTCGGGCGCTCGCCGACGGCGATCGCGACTTACGGGCCGAGATGGCGGGCGCGCTCGCCAACTCGGCAGCTTGTCGCCGGGCGGCCGGTGTTCTCCACGAGGCGGCGGCGGCCCTGTTCGAGGCCACGGAGATCTTCCGCGGCCTCACCGCACGAGCGCCGGTGCTGCGGACGGCACTGGCCCGCGCCCTGGCCGATCTCGGCGCCCGGTTGATCGAGCTTCGTAGGCCCACCGACGCCCGGCCCATTCTCGAAGAGGCCGTGGTCGTCGCAGAAAGCCTGGACCAGGACGCGCCCGACGGGCGCACCACGCTGGCCGGAGCCTTCCAGAGCCTCGGTTCCTGTGAGGCGCTCCTTGGCGACAGGGCGGGCGCCATCCAGCCGTTGTCTCGAGCAGTCGGGCTCCTCCGTGCGCTCGCCACGGACGACCCCCGGCTCGAGAACGCACTTGCGCGGGCTCTCGTCGAGCTCGGGGTCTGCCACAGCGCTGTAAACCGGCACGACTTGGCGGTCTCCTTCTGCGAAGAGGCGGTCCGACTTTGCCGGCGCGACGTTGAGGTTGGCCCGCGACGCGAGCTTGGACTCGCTCGCGCCCTCGTCGGTCTCGGCCACTGCCTCGCCGCACGCGCGTGCTGGCCCGACGCCCTCGCCGCGATCACAGAGGCGACGTGTCTGCACCGCGGGCTAAGCTCTCGGGACCTCAGCGGCGTCCCAGAGCTCGCACGGGCTGTCGCGCTCGAGGGCCAGTACGGCGACCGTGCTGGCGAACCAACGAGAGACGACGCAGCATGGCGGGCCGCGGAGCGCGCCCTTCCCCAACGGGGCCGGGCGCTCCTGGCCGTGAGCCGGTCGTCCCTCGTCGTCGCGGGCTCCGAGGCCGCCGCGGCGTGGCTCGCGGCGGCGCTCGCGGCGGCACCGGACCTCGCGCCGGCCGTCCACGAGGAGGCCCGGCGCCATCACGACGCTAGGTCCGGCGCGTTCGAGGCCGCGTGGCTGGCCGCGGGCGCCGACGAGGTACCGGACTGGATGACCGTCGACCGGCACACCCTGACCGCCGCTCGCGCCTGGGCGGAGGCCACGACGCTCGGCGCGGAACGAGACCAGCTCGCGTCCTCCCCGGAGCTGGTCGACACCGCGGCCGACGTGGCGGTCGACGAAGCGCTCCGCCTCGTCGAGCCATCGAGAGCAACGACGCTGCGTGCACGACGCGCGACTGCTCGCGATCGTGGAGTCAATGCCGCGTACCGGGCTCCGCTCGCACAGGAGCTGTCCGTTGCCCTCGTCGTTTCCTCCCCCGCCGAGCAGTTGCGTCTGCTTATTGACGTCCGCACCGAGGCCGACCAACATGAGCTGATCGGCGCCCTCACCGCCGCGGCCCGACAGCGCCCCGACGACGACCGGGTGGGCACCGCGCTCGGTCTCGCCACACTCGCGAGCCATCCCGGCACGACCGACCTCCTCGAGCAGACCGTCGATGCCATCGCCGACGGGACCGGGTTCGACGATCTGCTCCGGCGGACCGCGGCGGGTAACCACCCGGCTCCTGTACTCGGCGCGGTGGCCCTCGCCGCCGCCTGCAGCGTGGACGCCGACGCCGACGCGGCCGTGATCCGGATTTACCTGGCCGTCGTGGCCTTGGATGAACCCATCCGTGCCCAGCTACTCGAAGAGGCGCTGGACATCGACCCTCAAGGCGTCACAGCGTGGACTGCGCTGCTCGCGGACCTCATACCGCACCGCCCGGGGGCGCTGCCGTCACTCCGGTTCCTGAGCCGACCCTCCGGCTCCTGAGGGTCCCGGAGACGGCACCTCCCGACGTCATCACACGGCCTGCTCGCCTGGCAGGACCGGTCGGGGGAAGCGGCCGCGATTGACAGCTTGAGGTGAGTTCAGCCGTACAGTTACGTCGGTGCGAAGGGCTGCTACCGCCTCCCGCTCGATTATCCGGCCTGCCAGATGGTGCGCCAGCATCTGCGCCCAGCAGGGCCCGCGTCCGTGCCCATCTCGGCGCCGCGGCACCGTGCTGACGGCGCCTGAATCCTTCCGCCGCTGTCTCAGCCGCTACGTCACCCGCCAGCTCTACCGCCAGCTCGAATCAACACCGACCCAGCCCCTTGACGCGTCATAGGAGCGTCCCCTCGCGAGTCTCTGGGTGTGGTCGCCCTAGCAGACGAGCCGACCGTCGTCTCGGCCTGGCGGAACGGCGCCCGCACGAGCTGTGGGCGGCATTGGGGGCTCTTCCGGAGAGTCCAGCACGAACCTCCTTTAAGACCACGGGACCGCTCGTTGACTCCACCCTCTCGCGAACTGTCCCCCATGAGATTCCGGTGCGGGTGAAGGTTGCGCTCTCCTGAACGCGCACCCCTGTAGAGTTATCGACAGTCGAAAGGGTTCCGTTACATCGACAGCCACCGGGATCCTTGATGATCTAAAAGGGGGTGGTTGGTTCGGAGAGTTTCAGTGGCTGTCCCCGCCTTTCATAGCTGAAACGTCTGGGCATCGATGGCGATGGCTTTCCGCGCGAAGAGAGCGAAAGTGGGGATCGGCACGCCTTCCTCTGCACCGTCCGCGCGTCGTCTCATCTCGTCGCGTAAACTTCATCGGCGCCTGCGTGATCGCTACCTACTGCTGGAATCGGAGCCTCCACCGAACCCAGAAGGGCTTCATACCGCCTCGTGGCAAAGCGTCCAGGGCAGGTTCCGATGCCGCAATAGGTGGGCTTATCGCGGCGCCGCCGGCGGCCGACCGAGGTCGGCGCCGGCGGCACGAGCTCAAGCCTGGCGGGCTGACGAGGCCTCGTAGTTGGAGATGAGGTCCTTCTTGAGGATGCCGCGGGACTTGACCTCGATGCCCTCGTTGACCGCCCACTCCCGGATCGTCTCGCGCTCAGAGGCGGTCAGGCCGTCGCGACCGCGCGGCTCCTCGCCGCGGTCCTCCGGTGTGCTCTGCTCGGCGGTATCAACCGGCGACGTCCCGGGCGCGGCGGTCGCATCANCGGCTCTTACGCCGTCGGTCAGCTTCGAGGCGTCGCCGGCTTCGAACGCTTCGACCACGTAGCCGGGGATCCGGCCCCGCTCGGCCAGCGCCGCTCCGTTGCTGATGGCCCAGGCGCGGATCTCNTGGTTCCGNTCGCGNGACGCTCCGGTCGTTGGCTTCTGCGCCCGCGCGGGACTGCTCGTGCCCGTCGACCGACGGCCGCCGGTACGACGGGCCGCAGCCACATAGCCCTCGACCGCGGTCCGCAGCTCTTTCGCGTGATCGGACGAGAGGTCGATCTCGTAGTCGGCCCCGTCGAGGCCGAACGGGACGGTCTCGTCGGCGGTGCNGCCNTCGAGGTCNTCNACCAACGTCACCGTGGTCCGGGTAGCCATGGGCTNTCGAGCTCCTTNATTGTGGGCATCGGACCGATCCCGCCAGGTCCCGAGAAGGACATCGGCATTGCCACATCATTCTTAACAGATAGCGGCGGTACTCGAGGCTATGGGCTCGCTGTGACGCATATGTGCCTGTCGTCCGA
>NZ_KB903236.1 GCF_000379625.1 Actinomycetospora chiangmaiensis DSM 45062
GCCGGTACGACGGGCCGCAGCCACATAGCCCTCGACCGCGGTCCGCAGCTCTTTCGCGTGATCGGACGAGAGGTCGATCTCGTAGTCGGCCCCGTCGAGGCCGAACGGGACGGTCTCGTCGGCGGTGCNGCCNTCGAGGTCNTCNACCAACGTCACCGTGGTCCGGGTAGCCATGGGCTNTCGAGCTCCTTNATTGTGGGCATCGGACCGATCCCGCCAGGTCCCGAGAAGGACATCGGCATTGCCACATCATTCTTAACAGATAGCGGCGGTACTCGAGGCTATGGGCTCGCTGTGACGCATATGTGCCTGTCGTCCGAGACCGCGCGGGGCGCGCAGCCTTGGGACTGGCACCCTGGGCGTCCGCGAAATGCCCCGGCCCGCCTTGCGATAGGGAGCTGGGGGTCGTCGAGGGCGCGGGACTTTGGGGGGGACGTTGACCGCAGAGCTGCCGGGCTACGAAGGTGGACCGCACACCTCTGACGGTGGCTGCTACTCGATCACCGTCGGCACAGCCCTGGAGGCCGGCATCGACTTCGAGCGCCCGAACGCTGCTCGCCTCTACGACTACTACCTCGGAGGCGCCCACAACTTCGCCTCCGACCGGGAGCTGGGCGAGCAAGTCACGAAAGTGATGCCCGAGGTCCGAGCGTGGGCTCGCGCCAACCGGGCGTTCCTGGCGCGCGTGGTGCGCTACTACGTGGCATAAGGCGTCCGGCAGTTCCTCGACCTCGGATCAGGTATCCCCACCGTCAACCACGTACACGACGTAGCCCGCGAGCTCGCCCCGGACACCCGTGTCGCCTACGTCGACTTCGAGCCCGTGGCGGTGGCCCACAGCCAGCAGCTGCTCGCCAGCGTCGACGGTGTCAGCATCACCCGCGCCGACGCCCGCGACCCCGCGGCTGTCCCGTCGGCGCCGACCGTCACCGAGCTACTCGACTTCACCGAGCCAGTAGCTGTGCTCGCCGTCGCCCTCATGCACTTCGTCTCGGACGACGACGACCCTGCAGGCATGATCGCCGGCTACCGCCGCGTTCTCGTCCCGGGCAACTTCCTCGCGATCAGCCAGGCAGCGACGACTACGACGACCCCGACCTCACCACGCACGTCCGGGCGTTGGTCGAGCTCTACCGCGGCAGCGCCACACCGGCCTTCCTCCGCGACCGCCCACAAATTCGCGCGCTCTTCGGCGGTCTCGACCTGGTCGAGCCAGGCCTCGTCGACATCAACCACTGGCACAACGATGTCCCGGACCCTCCGCAGCTCAGCAACTCCGCCGGACTTGCCCGCATCCCGTGAGCTCGGACGCGCCAACTTCCTACACGAACGCAGCATCGCGATAACCGGCACTATCGCTCCCTCGGCCCTCGAGATCAACGGCGTCCTTGCCGCGCCAACCGCCGTATCCCTTCTTCTCCGTGCGATGAGGCTGAACGCCACGTTCGTCGGCGTTAGGCCAGCAGAGTGAGTTCTACCGAGCCGTCTACCGGCCGCCGTCACCAAGCGCAACAATGCGGCGAGCTTGCGCAGTGCTAGGGCGCAGAAGGACACTGCGGAAGGGACACGACGCACCGGTGAGCAGTCTCGTGCCTGCCATCATCGCCGGCGGGGTGGCCGTCCTCTCGGCTTTTCTTTCTGCAGCTGTCGCGCTCTACACGATCAGAAGAGCTAGTCTGGATCGTCTAGAGTCCCGCTCGCAAGAGTTCGCTATGTTGCTTTTGCCTAAGCGACTTTCGGCATACGAAGATCTTTGGCGGGCACTCATACGTATCGAACAGACCCTCGTCGTCGACTCTTCTTCGGCAGATGACCTCGTTGCGTCGTCCATCTGGTTGCCACCGAAACTGCGCAACGACCTGCTGTCCATGTTATTGGAAGACAAGTTGAACGCTCAAAAGGTCAGGCAAGTGAGGGCCGAGCTGCTGGCAGATGCGGCGATCGATCGTATCGACGCCGCAACAGCCAGCCTCACGAGACGGGAGCGCGAAGCGTGACAGAAACCGTGCCTTTCCCTGCGACACAGGCTGACGACCTAATTAGCGAGTTTGCGGCTAAACGGTCAGCAATCGTAGAATCAGAGACCGCCAAGTCGTCGCCGGATTACCTCGAGAGTGTCGACGGGGCTACCGTCGACTACAGTCTCCGGCCCGTGGCGCTACCCCTCGCCCAAGTTGATGTCCTGTCTTTCCTCGAAAGTATGGCCGACGGTTACGGGACCACGTTAGCTCCAGTCGCACCTGGTGAATTGATCCGGCAACTGCCTGCTGACAAGCTCTATCAGATGTCGCAAGCTGACCTTCTGTCACTCGTCTTCAAACGAGACTCGATCAAACAGGTGGTCTTCGAAGGCGGTCGGTTTCCGCTTAAATTTGACTTTGTTCCGATCCGCACTATCGCTGTCACCTGGAACTCGATCCACGTCTCTGTCGAAGGCAGTACGCAGATCGCGGAGAACGTTGCCCAAGAAGTCCTGCAGCTGATCTGGGCTGCAGCAGGGTCAAGGCGGGGATGGGATGAACTCGCTACCCACCAGGTAGCAGTCGGATACAGCACGCAAACTCGTATTCATCTTCCCGTCGAGTTCAACAAACTCCTCGGCGCGGAACTCCAAAGTCTCGTGGATCAGCACCTGCTCAGTAATGAGCATTTCGCGGCGTCAATGCGTCCGCTCGAGAAGGCTCGCGGTTTCGCAGCCACTCGTAGGGTCGCGTCGGTGGTCTCGCTGAGTTCCCTGGCCTTCCGGGTCGATACAATGGACTTAGCTAATGGAATCGGCCATGGCGGCGCGCTGTCCTTCTACGCCCCAACACGCGCGGACGTCGGCTCGAGAACTATTGTCGTATCGTCAGCCCTGAGTCTCGACGACCACATGCGCTTGGTAAGGGCCTTCCTGGATCTACTCGAAGCTGAGTGACACTTTCGACCCAAGCGGCTTTCCAAAGCGGAAACCGTACGTTGTAAGGCCCCGAAGCGAGTACAGCGATACTCGGAGTTATCGCGGCATCGGAAGGGCCGCGTCGTCGCGCTGGCGCCCGCGGCTAGGGCAGTGGTTCGATCTCGAGTTCGACGCGGAGCGCCGCGAACTTGCGGGTTTTGCGGTGACGAGAGGCCAGCCGCGCTGCATTGAGCAGACGGCGGACCCGACCGTCCGGGGAGCACCTAGCGAAACAGTGATGAAGTTCAGACATTGCCGCCACCGCCGAGTTACAAGCCGCCGTCGATCGCACGTGCCGCCCGGAGGCGAGCCATCACATTAGGGGTGAGACGTTTGAGGCCGTAGCGGCTGAGGACTTCGCGGAAGAGCTGTTCTTCGTCCTCGATTCCTTGCTTGTGGACCTGGCGGGTGAGCTCGGCCAGTTCGCGCGGCGGGATCTCCTCGAAGGAGCGAGGTCCGAGTTCTCGGGGTACGAATGTGGGCTGGGTCGGCAGTCGCATGGTCCGCTGCCTCAGGTCGGATTCGTGCAGCGGGCTGTCCACGGCGAATAGGCCTTGGCGCATCGCGGTCTTTACCGCCGATGTGAGGTCTCTGGCGATCTGTTGGCCAACGCGTCGACCGCCGCTGGCCTTGACGTAGAGCGCGAAGGCTCGGTCGATGACGATCGGGCCCTCGACCGCCACGATGTGCTTGAGACCGTCGATCAGGTCGGCGCGGTCGGCCGACCCAGGTGGCACGGTAGCTCCGGTGAAAGCCGCGTACGGCGCGAGTTGATCGTTGGCTGATGCAGCTCCGACGGCGGGTGGCGGGTCCACCGTCGGCTTGGCCGGAGGCTCCGGGATACCCTGCTCCCGTTGTGGACGGGCCGGTGATGGCTGGTTATTCGGAGGGCTGGGCTGGGCGTCGCGCTGCCGAGGCTCTTCCTCGACTGTCGAGGCGTCCCTCTCGCGGTCCCATTGGACGACTTCGCCCTCGGGCGGCTCCATATGGTCAGTCTGCGCGGGCAGAGGGCCCTCGTCGGGGCGTTGCGCCTTTTGGGTCCATGGGTGGATGCCTAGGTCGGCGAGTGCGATCCAGAGGTCGTTGAGGGCGTGGGCGGGCTCGACGTAGAACTCGGATTCCCGGATGCGGAAGAAGTGCCAACCGCAGCGTTCGAGTTCGCGCTGTCGGGCCATGTCCTGTTGGTATGCCTGCGGTCCGTGCCAAGCATCCCCATCGCATTCGATCGCTAGCCGGGCGGTACTGCCCACGACCACGAGGTCGAGCCGATATCCCTGAGCGGGGTGTTGCGGGATGACGGTGTAGCCGCGGTCGACGAGCCGGTTGTACACGCGCTGCTCGAACAGGGAGTCGAACGGCGGGACTCGGACGTCGTCGGGCACGGCTGGGCTTGGAGCGCGGTCAGCGGGGTCGGTGCTGCGGTGCTGGACGCCGTAGCAGTAGTCCAGCAGCTGGAAGCGCATGTCTTCGGTGTTGGTGAGGTCGTTGAGGCTCACAGAATGGAAGACCCATAGTTGGTCTTTGGCCCGTGAGGCGGCGACGTTGTAGCGCTGGACGTAGGTCTCTCGGGTCAGCGCGGCGAGTCGGCGGCCGGGTTCAGGTGCGGCGACCATGGACAGGAACATCACGTGCCGTTCCGACCCTTGAAAGTCGGCGGCGTCGCCGACCCGCAGGTCGCGCGCCGCCCATGCGTCGGCTGGGACCCGGGCGAGGAGCTTCTTCTCGATGGCGCGGGCCTGCGCGGGTCCGAGCAGCGAAATCACTCCGAAGGTGAGCCCGTCGTAGCGAGTGTCGGCCAGGCACGCCTCGATCTGGTCGACGATGGCCTCGACCTCCACCGGATTGATCTTGCTAGTGGTGCCGCGGGTGTAGCCCTCCGGCAGGAAGACGGTCTGGATGGGCTCGAGTCGGTCGGCGCCGTACTGGCGGACCGAGACCAGGCGGATGTTGTTGGGCTCGTAGGCGATGCGATTGGAGAATCCGATGATTTCGGGGACGCAGCGGCGGTGCTCGGTAAGGGTGAGCATCCCGCTGAAGCGCATCTTGGCTTCGTCGAACAGGCTGCGTTGCGGGTCCTGCCAGGTTGCGCGGTAGGGGTCGTCGTAGAGGTACTGGTCGGCCAGCACCCGCAGTTGTTGCTGGTCGACGCCCACCGCTGACGGTGAGACCTGCTTGTCGTCGCCGATGACCAGAATGCGCGGGGCCAGGTATTGCAAGAAAGTGGCCTCGAGTCCAGCTTGAGAGGCCTCGTCGACGATGACGACATCAAACATATTGGGACTAACGCGCAGCTGGTCGGCGATCCGGTAGATGGGAAGGATCCACGCTGGCACCGCGCCCCGGCACCGGTCCATGGCTTCGCGGATCTCTGCGCGGCGCTGGGCTTGGTAGGTGCCGGTGCCTTTTTCGAGGCGGCGCACCAGGTAGGCGTATTGCTCGAGGCTGGCGCGCGCGCCGCGGGACAGTCGGTGCGGGGATACGGCGTGGCTCCAGGCTCGAGTGGCGGCCAGCTTTTCGACCTGGGCACGAATATTGGCCTCGAGGCTCGACACCCGCGCCTGCAGGGTGTTGACGTCCTGGCACTCCTCGCTGGTGAGCCAGCAGCGAGCAACCACCCAGCGCCAAGCCCGCGTGAATCCGTGCAGACGCTCGGACCAGGCCGGATCGTCGAGGGTTCCGATGATCGTCCTATGCAGCCGAAGTGCTTGCGCGCGAAGTCGTTCGTCGAGTTCGACGCGTCGCGCCGTCAAACGACGGACCTCGTTGAGGCGCTGCAAACGTTGATAGGCCGCCGTGTACCCGAGAGGGTCGCGCTCACGGATCGCCCGGCTTCCGGACGCGACACACGACGGCGCATCGACGAGCTCGCTGCCCAGGGGGGCCTCGAACTGGGCTGCGAGCTCACCGAGCGGGGCGGAGGCGTCGACGAGCGCTTTGACCGCCGAGACGGCGTCAACGAGGTGCACGTACGTGCTGGGGGTGTCCGGGTCGCGCCAGTCGGGGCGGGACAACCCATGCTCAAGGTGGTGGCGTTCCTCAAGGCTGAAGCGTTGCTCAACGCCCAGGATGCGTTCCAGCAAGTCGCGTTCGCTCTGGTGCCACTGCAGCTGCTCGTGCAGGGTGTCTTCTGGAGGGATCTCGGTGCCGGTGGGCCAGGCCCGGTCCAGCGCAGTGAGAATCCGGCTAACCTGCACCCACGCCAGGAACGCTTCAAGCTGCTCGAGCCGCACCGGTGGGAGACCGTCCACACGGGCCCGCTCGAACAGCTCGCCCGCCTGTTTGACTGGGCGGGGGGCGAATGGTCCCGGCCGGGGTTCTCCCCGGGGTCCGATCTTGATGCGGCCACCGGCTGCGAGGTGAGCGTGTAGCTCGCGGGCCAGCGGAACCAGGGCGTCGGGGTCGCCAGTGACCCGAATGTCGGTTACCGCTCCGAGCTGCGCCACCAGGGGCTCGGCGGCCCTGATCAGGTCGGTGAGCTGCTGGTGGCGGGCCTGCCACACTCCGGCTCGGCCGTGGCGAATGTCAGCCAATGCCTCCCGCGTCCAGGCCTCTTCGCGGGCGTCCAATGCCGCGGCTTCCTCGGCCAGCCTGCCCATCCGATCTCGCAGGGCGCGCCGCTCATCCGCAGGCAAATGCTGCATCGCCGTCCATGCCGCATGCCCGTGCAGTGAAGCAGAGCGCTGCACCTGCGTGGTAGCGGAGGCCTCGGCTGCCACCAGGGACGCGAATTGGACCGGGTCAGGCAAAGACTGTGGCAGTGGGAACCAGCCGGTCGTGTCGGATTCGTCGGCTGCAAGATCGGGGTCGGTGTGTAGCTCGTGCCAGATGACCGCCTCGTTGTCGGTCAGCGGCGGTTCCCCGACCGCATCGTCGAGGAGGCTGGCGAGCCATCCGTCGGTCTCCTGCCCGGCGGCGAGTTGCTGGGCGATAGCGGCAAACGTGCCGTGGTAGCCGGCGATCTCGTGGACACGGACCTCTCGCTCCCGCATGGCCACCAAGTCGCGATGCACGCGAGCCCGGTCCCGGCGCAATTCGTCGATCGTAGAGAGCGCGCGCTCTACGGCCTCCTCGACCGTCTGCGGGTTGGCGTACTCGTCCTCGGCGGCCTGCGCGGCGAGCCGCTCGACCGCTACCCGCAGCTGGGCCATGTCCTCCCCCGCGGTGCCGACCACTGACACCGCTAGCGGCTGGATGGCCTCGGGGAGCTTGCCGCGGATCTCTCGCAGCGCTCGGTCGCTGTGGGCGGTGACCAGCACCCGCAGGCCCTGAGCCAACAGGTGGGAGATGAGCGCGGCGGCGGTGTGGGTCTTGCCGGTTCCCGGTGGGCCCTGTACCAAAGTTTGAGCGTGGGTGTCGACTTGGCGCAGGATCCGCAGCTGCACGTCGTTGACCGGCATCGGCAGGAACGGCTCGTCGTCAACGGTGACCACGGCCCCTGCCGAGCTCGTGGAGCTGCTGCCGCGCGGCGTCGGCTGGTGATCGGGATCGACGAGTGGGCGCAGCCCGTCGGGGACTTGTCCGTTGGCGCTAATTTGGTCAGCGATCGTCGAGAAAATCTCCGCCAGGCCTCGGTGGGAGCGATCCCGCAGGACGATGGCCGGGGCGTAGGCGACCACTGGCTGCGAGCCGGGCACCACCGGTTGGTCGCCATCGAGGTACGCCGCATCGGCGGAGAGCGCGAACACTAGCCGGCTAGCCAACCTGCCCGCCGTCTCGCGGTCCAGCACCGTGCCCGCCACCTGGCGGGCCTCCTCGCGCACCGTGGGGACAGCCTGCGGGTGGGCAATCAGCGACGGGTCAAGCATGTCCAGCTCAACGCTCACCGGATCGTCCCCGCCGGCTATCTCAAGGCTAAGCGCCCCAGAGGACGCGTCCAAGCTGATTGTCAACGGAGTCGTGAGCAGGTGCCGATAAACTGAATTGTGCTCGTCGACCCGCCAAGAAAGGCATCCCCGGCCGACGAGTAGTTCCTTCTGTTCCGAGTGACCAGTCACGGCGAGGTAGACCGAGAACAGGCGTGCGTAGAGCTCACGAGCCGGACGGTCGCGGCGTTCTCGATCCGCCCATCGCTGCCAAGTCCCGAGCCAGTGCTCGAACTCGGCATCTGACGGCGCTTCTGCTTCCGCCGCCGGGGCATGGGCCTCGGCGGCGTCCTCACCCGTCAGCTCCCCACCTTGCTGCGGTCTGACATCGGGATCGTCGAGCGGGCCCTCGACGATCGCCGCAATTGACTCGGGGACCGCCGGCGGGCCCTCCTGCTGGACGCGATCAACCCGCAGTATGAGGCCCTCGTCCGATGCCCCCTCGAGCCCGGCATGTACCGATGGATGCGCGGGCAGCTCGTGGCACCACAAGACGTCGCCCGCGCGCCGGTAGGTCTCCAGCGAGACCACCGACGGGCTCTTGAGCCGCTGGGCCTGCTTGAGGAACTCGAATAGCCGGATCGCGCGATCCGTCACCAGCGACCGGGGCTCCGGAGACACAGACTGCTCGCGGCTCTCTGGCACTAGCCCGTTTGACAGCTCCATGCCCGCCTCCGCCCGATCGCCACTAGCCCGGCCGATCGATCGATCGAACACCAAGGCCTGGGAGCATCGCCACTCGCGGCTTCGTGTTACAGGCAGACAGCCGACGTCGTGTCTGGTCTGTCCGATCGAGTTTGGCTCGCCAGTTGTGGGTTGCGTGCCCCGGAAGCTGGCCGTGCACTGTGGGCCGGTCCCAACGTCTACCTCCCGGTCGTCGCCCCCGAGGTGTCGTGCGATGCGGGCGGCCCGCCCATAGCTTCGATCATCTGGTCGGCGGTGCGCAGGAGCCTGGCAGGGTCGTCGGTCGTCGTGACCGCGCAGTTTGCGGTGTAAGTCAGCGCGTAGACGAGTTCGTTTCGTGCGAGGTGGTCGACCTTCGCGGCTGCTTCCGCCAGGTTCTTGTTGACGTCCTCGTCGTTTGCGGCGCATGCGTCGAGTCGGCCGAGTACGGCCATGACGTCTCGGCTGGCTTGCAGTCCGCGCAGGATTCCGTCTATGCGCGGTGGCCAGCGGTCATCAGGCATGTCAGTCCTTTGGTTCAACCCCGAGCTGCGCGCCTAGGTCCGCGAGGCTCGGGCCAGCACTACCCAGTGGGACCACTCTAATGGTCGGCCGCAGGTTCCCGTCGCGCGCCCATCCCTGAGGCGAGGCGCGGGGGACGTCTGTCTCATCGGCGACTTCTTCGCTGTCTCGCAGACGTTCCCGGTGGCTCGACTAGATTGTCTCTGCGGCCACGGACGGAGTATCGCAATGAGGACGCCGGGAAGCGTGTGCAGCGCCTTCTCGCGAGTCTGAATCACCAGATTACCGACCCGCGTGTGGGCCCTGCCAGGGCAATCAAAGGCGTCGCACACCGCCGTGTGGGCCGGCTTGCCGGAGAGCGACCAGTGCGGACGCTGCTGCTGCAGCGCCCGCACGACGCGCCGTGGGAGCCGCCCGCCTGGGGTGAGCACCACACCGTCGCCCACCTCGGCCAGCATCAACCGCACCGTGTCAGGCACGGAGCCGGCGACCTGACCGACCAGAATGTCGGTGGCGTGCCGATCGACGCCGGGAAGCTCCCGGCCGACCCAAGCCCGGTACTGGGCGTGATCCTCGTGTCCGGGATCGCTCAACGCCGCCCGGACCCGTTCATGGCCGGGTGGGCCACCGCAGTCCTCGAGCGGGCAGCTGCCGCGGCCGTCGACACACCCCACGTGGTCACCGCCGCGCCCGACGACCTCGACGTCGTGGACCCAGTCGTCCCCGAAGTCATAGCGGTAGACCCACCGCGGCCCCAGCGCCGAGAGGCCGACCGAGGTTTCGTCGCCGACCTGATCGTACAGACCGTCCGGATCCGGGACGCCGAAGTGTTGGTCGCCGGTCACGAACTCGTGCAGATGTGCATCCACCCAGCCCATCGCGGCCTGCAGGAGCTCGTGGAGCTCCGGGAGCCGCGAGGCCGACGGGACATCGATGACCCGCTCGACGGCCGGCTCGACATCGCGGAGACGGACCCGGAGACGAACGGTTCGCACCCGCCGAGTCTGCCGCACCCATCCGCGGGCTCCGACCGGTCCCGACCTGCCGGTCGAGCCTTGTGCTGCAGCACGCGGCGGGCACGCTGGTCCAGGCGCCTCCGCTGCCGGCCAGCCGCGCCAAGCTGCCCGTCAGTGACGGTCTCTGAGACGCTGACGACCGTGGACCGACCGGCACAGCGCGGCGATCAGCCCGGGATAGGGTCGTCGTCGTCCCGCCCTTTCGGCCCGACAGGTAGACCCCCTCGAACCCGGCCTGAGTCGGTGATCCGGGCTGGCCGCGTCCGCGGTGGCGAGCGGTCTCACGTACGGGGCACGTCGAGTACGGCGTGCTGCCGGCGCCGTGGGTGGCAGAGTTCGACACCGCCCGGGGGTGGACGCCCGCCGGCTACGACCTGAAGCGGGCGACGAAGATGGTGACCGAGGACCTCTGCCAGCTGTGCGGGCGAGCCCGCGGCAACGAGGTCTACGTGCTGGCCGGAATCCCGGGGTCCGAGCAGGTCATGATGTCCGGCGGCGCCTTGTGCTCGGTGCTGTGCGCACGTCTGACCGCAGCGATCTGCCCGCACTACCGCAACCAGTGGCCCGTGCGGGTACTCGCTGTCAGCCACCTCGGCCCGCGCCAGAGGGTGACCGCGCTCGACCGGGACCTCGATGACCGCGTCGACCTCGTCAGCTCCTCCGCACGGCTGATCTCCATTGTCGGACATGCCGCGCCGGCGCTCGACGAGACCACCGTGGGCAAGCGCCGTACCCCGCATGGCCGCGCGGTTACTGTCAGACCAGGCTGACGGTTTTGCTACTGGTCACGTGGGGGTGTGCGGTGCGCGGTCGCCGCGACGATCTCCTGGTCGCCGCCCACCGCCGGAAGCACTGCCTGTCTCCTGTAATCGAGAGCCCCGGAGCGGGGGTTCACCGCGCCGCGCGCACGACAGTGGTCGGTCCCGGCCCCTGCCGGACTGAGTAGGCCTCGGCGCGGCCCGCAGATACCATCGATCCATGAGCAGCCGAGCGCTACCGCCTCTGGCGCCGCCGGAGGCAAGTTCCGACGAGCGGGGCGCCGCCATCGAGGCGCGCATGATCGCCCGACGGGGCTCCGCCCCCGGCATCGAGGACTACCGCCGCAGCTACGCGGCCTGTGGACTGACCTGGCCCGGGGACGACGAGATCCGCCGCCGCCACCCAGTCTCCTAACCCCGACCCCACAGACCTCGCCTCGGCGCCAACGGACATAGTGGAGTTGTGCTCGGACAGGTCGTCGACTCCTCGGGACTCGACGCAATTCTCGATCCTCGTCGTGCAGCCAACGTCTGGCTGATCACCGCTCGCGAGGCCTCGACGCCGCTGTACCTGCCGTCGCTCGCGCTCACAGAGGTACGCGCCCTGCGGACCCCGGCCGCCACGCCGGAGGCCCTCACCGAGCTCTACGAACTGCTCGAACACCCTTCGGTCGTCCGCCGTGACCTCGACCCGTCGACGGCCGCCGAGGTCGCAGCCCTCCTCGCCGACACCAGCACCTTCGACGTCGGCACCGGGCACGTCTGCGTCATCGCACGCCAACGCGGATGGCCGGTCATCACCTCCGACCCAGGTCGGCTCCGCCGCGTCGATCCCGACGTCGACGTACTGCTGGTCTGAGCGAGCGAGCTCACACTAGCGGCGACGGTAGGACCCAGCGGCCGACCAAACTGCCGCCTCGCGCCCCGCGATAAACGGAGTTATCGCGGCATCGGGCGCTCCGAGGCCCGTCTGCGACCAAACGCAGCCATGCGGGGCGATAGCGCCGGCCCCTCGCTCCCAAGGCCAGCCGAAGCTGTTCCAACCCGTCCGAGCCGCGGCCCGCACCTGGCGCCGCGGCTCGTTCTCGTTCGTCCGGACGATCTCCCGGGAGCTGCCGTTGTTGTACGGCTGTTGTCACCCGGGCTTGAACTAGCTCCAGCCGCGAGCGACCGCCCAGAGGCTCAGACCACGCCCTTCTCGCCGAAGGACGAGCCAGGTGCGAAGAGTTGTCATAGGTCAGCAGGGTGCTTCTTCGCGGCCAGCGCGTCTACCCAACACAGATGCGATCAGTCTGAGCGCGGCGCGGACGTGCTGGTTCAGGCGACGAGGGCGAGCGCACCGCCCACCGTGATCGCCAGGATGAAGGCAGCGATCCAGCCGCGAGGGTCCCGGTCGTCATGGGGGTCCAACACGATCACCAACGTCTCGGCTCCCAGCAAGGCGAGAAGAGCGACCACGAGGACGCCGACGATCGCGGAGAGGTTGACCTGCGGTCCTGTCCGGCCGTTTCCCATAGCGCCAGGACCAGGGCGCCGGCGACTGCAGCAGCGCGTGTCGGGGCTATCGGGTCCGTGCTACCGCGCGTCCACGCTTCGGCTGCCCGTCCGCCGGCGAGAGCGCACGCCGCGGAGAGCGCGACGAGGACGACGTCCCCGATAGCGAAGGTCGTCACCCCTGATCACGCTAGGCAGGTTCTAGGCAACGGTGGGGTTGTTCGGCTCAAGTCGCCGGGCCTTCTTGTCAGACGAGGGTCCAGGGGGGCGGCCTCAGCGAGTGTGTGGCGTCCACCGCTGACCGTCGTACCAGCGGACGGCTCCACTGCCGTCGTCGTACCACCCGGGCGGGATCGAGGCTGCCGCGTAGGGCGGAGGCGCCTGATAGGTATTTGGCTGCCGCCGCTGAGACTTCACGATCAGAATGATCACAGCTGTGATACCGCCGAGGATCGCGAGCACGACCAGCCCCATCAGTACAACAATGAGCAATTCGCCCATCAGCTTCTCCCCCCCGCTCTGCGCCGTGCCCCGAGGCGCGCTGGCGACCTCTGATAGAGCCCGGGCTGGCACCTTGCCAGAGATCGGCTTCGGGGTCTCTCCCTCGGCGGCGCGGGCTCTGCCCTGCCGGGCCGGTCGTGCGGGTGCAAGCGCCCCTGATGCCCGTGGCCGGCGGATGGCTGCTAGGTGGGCGCTTGCGGCTGTGCGGGAGGTCTGGCATCCCTGGGGGGCGTCGTCGCGGGTGAGACCCCGTCCCGACCACCACCCCATAGTGCCGGGCCGGCTCGAGCTCGTCCCCGTCTCTCCTGAGGCCGGTGTCCTGGTCCAGGGCGGAGCGCCTGGCCGCCGGAGGCACCCCCTACTCGCTCTGGCACTCCCCTGCGTCGCGGTGGCTGGTGCTGCGTCTGTCGTGCGGGTGTCCGGACCGCGGGGTGGGCGCGCGCCCCGGGTCGAAGACAGGAGGGGTGGCGTGCCCGGCCCGGAGGGGCCGGGCACCCCGTCGCGCCAGCGCCGGCCCTCCCCGTCGCTGCTGGTGGTGCCCTGTGAGCGGGGCGCCTCTCGGTAAAGGGGTAACAACTCTTCGCCCCGACCGCCGACGCCGCGAAGGCTCAGCAGCTCCGGACAGGCTTGCTCAGGCCCAGACTGCGTGGGCGTCGCGGTGGGAGCGCCGCCGGTCGCTGAAGAAGTTCACAGGCCTGCGCCGCATCCGCACCTGCGGCTCCTCCACGACCAGCGAGTCGGGCGTGACGCTCGGGGTGACCACGAACCCGAACGGCTCCCGCTCCGCCGCCTATGGCGGACTCACCTGCGGGTCGGTGTGGTCCTGCCCGGTCTGCGCCGCGAAGATCGCCACCCGCCGCGCCGATGACCTCGCCGCCGTCATGCGCACCGTCAACGACCTCGGCGGGTCAGCGTTCCTGCTGACTCTCACGATGCGGCACACCCGCGGCGACCGACTCGAACTCTCCCGCCCCGAACGAGCCCGACGCACGAGTTGGAAAACCGCGCCTGGCGCCGCGACCTCGCCCGCCAAGCCGGCGACGACATCGACGAAGACACCGCCGCCCGCGAGGACGACGAACTCGCCGCCCTCGACGGTGGCGGGACCTGCCTCGGGAGTTCGGGCCGTGGCAGACCGCCTGGAAGCGGCATCGCCGGTTCTCCCTCGACGGCACTTGGGATGAGGTGCTGGCGATCCTGCAGGCCGAGGCCGACGCGGCCGGGGGTGATCGACTGGCGGGTATCGGTCGACTCGACCAGCAGCCGGGTCCATCAGCACGGCGCGAACACGGCGAGGTCCTCTGAGGGGCCGGTGAGCTACACAGGGAGCCAGATCGAATGGCAAGAAACGGCACCGGTGGCGGGGCCGGTGGCGACGGCTGGGTCCCTTTCGGGCTGACCAACTGCGCGGCGACGAGCCCGACGACCACGCCATCGGCCGCTCGCGCGGTGGGCTGACCGCCCGACGACCAGAAACGAAACCGGGCCCGCCCGGGTCCCGCGGCGGGCGACCGGTCGCTCTTGACGTCGCGGACTACAAGAACCGCACGTTGTCGAGCGGGGCTTCAACCAGATCAAGCAGTGGCGCGCGCTGGCCACCCGCGACGACAAGCACGCCCTGATCTTCCGCGGCGGCGTCGTCCTACTAGCAATCCTGGTCTGGCTGACCACTACTTCAGAGACACTGAAGCGCTCCGGGTTCAGTGGAGGCTGGGTTCTCCCGAGAGTGGATCTTCTCGGGCTGCTTGGTGAGCGTAGTAGTTCTGTTCGTGCTCGACCGGCGGAACGTGGCCGAGCTTCGAGTGGATGCGGCTGGTGTTGAACCAGTGCGCCCAGGACGCGGTGACCAGTTCGAGGTCGCCGACGGTGCGCAGAGGTCCGTCTCGAGTCACGCACTCGGTCTTGTAGAGCCCGATCAGCGACTCGGCCAGCGCGTTGTCGTAGGAGTCGCCGATCGAGCCGATAGAAGCCAGGGCGCCGGCTTCGACCA
>NZ_KB903237.1 GCF_000379625.1 Actinomycetospora chiangmaiensis DSM 45062
GAGAGGATCTACGAGCAGGCGGGGACGATCGGGGGCGCGGGCGCCGCGTCGTTGGTCGGGGACTCGCGGCTGTCGCTGGAGAGGATCTACGAGCAAGCGGCGATGATCGGGGGCGCGGGCGCCGCGTCGCTGATCGCCAACTCGCGGCTCACCGTCGGAGGCATCCCGCCGGAACTCCTCAACGGACGGTGGGCGGACCTCGACACGTACGCCTCGGTCTCGCTCCAGCCGCTCACGCGGGCAGCGACGGGGCTCTCCGAGAGCCGGATACGAGACCTGACCAGTCAGATCGCGGAGATCAGCACCGCTCGACTGTTTGAGGATCCACGGGTGGGCGACCTGGCAGACGCCCTCGACCAGGAGGGCGCTGTCGAGCAGCTGGTCGAGTCCGACGAGCTTCGGAGCGCCGTCGAGAGCATCGTCGAGTCGGAGCCCGTCAGCGAGTTGCTCGGGAACGTCGAGCAGGACGCGCTTGACGGCAAGGCCGGGGAGGCTTTCGAGCACGCCACCAGCGTCGTAGCCGCCGTGGAAGGCCTCACAACGGGGCAGATCGTCACGATCTTCACGTCGCTCGACATCCTGGTGATCGCAAGCGTGATGCAAATTTACGGTTACGACCTCGGAGGACTTCCTGGAGTGGTCGACCTCGCCCTTTCGCCGTTGGCCGTGTACGCCTTCTGCCATGTGATCAGGAAGCGCGGCCCGAAGTAGAAAGTGGGGCATCACAGCTCCTTCCACTCGATGGCGTCGAGGGCCTGGCGCATGGCGTCGAGGTTGGTGTGGGCGTAGATCGACATCGTCACGTCGATGTGGGCGTGGCGGGCGATGGCCTGGACGACGTGGGGTGGCGTCCCCTGCTCCAGGAGCAGGCTGACGACCGTGTGGCGCAGGTCGTGGAGGCGGACGCCGGGGAGGACGGCCAGGTCGCGGACCTTCTCGAAATCTCGGCCCAGGTTCCGGGGCTCGGTGGGGGTCCCGATGGTCGAGGCGAACACGAGGTCGTTGTCCTGCCAGACCTCGGCGGCGGCCGTGCGCTCCTGCTCCTGCCGCTCGCGGTGTTCGAGCAGCACCCGCCGGGTGACCTTGGGCAGCGGGATCGTCGCCTCGGAGGCCTCGGTCTTGGCCTCGGCGATGTAGAGCCGGCCGTCGGCTCTCTGAACGGTCTGGGCGATGGTGACGGTGGCCCGCTCGATGTCGAGGTCCCGCCAGGGCAGCCCGAGCAGCTCGCCGTGGCGGAGCCCGAGCGTGGCGGCGACGACGTAGAGCGCGTAGAGCCGCCGGCCCTTGGCCGCGTCCAGGAGCTTGTGCGCCTGCTCGACCGTGAGGCCCTTGCCGACCTTGTAGCGCGGGACGGAGACCCGGACGAGCTTGGCGACGTTGCGGGTGACCAGCTCCTCGCGCTCGGCGGCCGCGAGGCCGTTCCGGAGGACGGCGTGCACGTACTGGACCTGACGCTGGGACGGGTGGCGACGGCAGCAGCGCCCGACCGAGCAGCACCGCTCGTCCTCGGGTCGACGGAGGTCGTAGGCGTGGGCGCAGCACAGGCAGCGCTCGCGGACGCCGGCCATGAAGGCGCGCACGTGAGCGGCGCTGAGTCTCCTCAGGGGCTTCTTGCCGAGTCCCGGGACGATGTAGAGCCGGACGTCGTTCTCGTAGCCCACGTAGGTCGTGGGGCGCCGTTCTGAGCGCATCGTGGTCAACCACCGCTCGAACCACTGGGCCACGCTGTACGAGCGGTCCGGGACCGGTATCCCGTTGGCCGAGTTGACCTTGAGTTCGTCGAGCTTGGCGCGGACGTCGTCGTAGCTCGATCCGTACACCGGCCGGCGCTTGATCTGGCCGGAGGACGTGTAGACGTAGGCGCTCCCGACCCACCTGCCGTCGCTGGAGCGCTGGTAGATCGAGCCGTCGCCGTTGGCCCGGCGGGGCCGCCGCTTCTCCTCGGCCATCAGGCGGCCTCCGTGTCGAGGAGGCGGGCGACGTAATCCTCCAGGCCGACCGGGGGATGCGGCGGGAGCCGCCGATCTTGACCGAGCGGAGGTCGTGGTTGCGAAGCAGGTCGTAGACCTTGCAGCGGCTGATCTTGAGCAGTTCGGCGGCTTCCTCGGCGGTGAACAGCAGGGCATCCATGGGTCAGTCCTCCGAGAGCCGGCGGCCGAGGTGGCCGAGGTGCTTGTGGGCGGCGTTGAGGTGGTCGAGCAGGGCGTCGGCTTCGCGGCGGGCGTCGACGAGGTCCGCGTCGGCGTGGTCGAGCGCGTCGGCGGGGTCGTGGCCGCGGTCGTCGTAGTGCCGGGCGAGTTCGGCGCGGCGCAGGGATCGGGCGAGGTAGTCGAGGACCTGGGGCAGGCGGCCCACGAGCTCGGCGAGGTTCCCGACGGCGCTGTAGGTCTGTGGGCCGTCGAGGTGGCCGTGCATCGTGGCGTGGTTGGCGGCGCGGATGTTCTCGGCGGCGCGTTCGATGTCGCGGGCGACCGGGGGTGGTCATCGCCGGGCCTCCTGATCCGGGACGGTGGCGGCTCGGTCGGTGGCGTCGCCGAGTTGGTGGGCGAACTCGGCGGTGCCGCTGGTGACGGCGGGGCCGAGGGTGGGGAAGGCGGCGAAGAGCAGGCAGACGGTGACGACGCCGGCCAGAGCGGCAGGGCCGGCCTTGTGGCTCTTGGCGAGCAGGACGGTGACCAGGGCGGCGATGACGACGATCGCGACGAGGCTCATGGGGCCACCGCCCCGAGCTGCGCCGAGCCGGCGGTGAGGTGGCCGGTGGTGCCGTCGAGGACGCGGGCCAGGTCGAGCGCCTCCTTCGACGTGAGCACCGCCTCGACGGCGAGATCGGGGTCGGCGAGGGGACGCAGGACGACGACCAAGGAGCCGGATTCGATGACGACGGCGACGTTGGCCGGGACCCGGTACTTGGTGAGGGCGGGGTTGTCGTTCACGGCGTCTCCTCGGTGCCATCGGCTCGCCGGGCGAGCTGGGAGATGCGATCGCAGAAGTGGCCGTAGCCGCCGACGTAGGGGGCGCGGAGGCGTGTGCAGTCGTGGCCGGGTGCGGAGAGGTAGGCGATGCCGGGGGCGGCGTTGGCGTGCTCCGGGCCGAGGGGCCGGGCGTCGTCCCCGTGCAGCATCGCCAGCGAGTCAGCTGGGACGCGGAACGAGAGCCGGACGGCGAACTGGTCGCGGGCGTAGCCGCCGCCGACCGCGTTGGCCTCGAAGCGCTGGGCCAGCATCAGCACTCGGAACGCGGCCTTGCGGCCCTCGGAGAGGAGCCGCAGCACCGCGCTCGTGATGCGCTCCGCCAGCTTCTTGTCCTTGGCCTGGGCCGCCCGGAGCAGACCGGGGAACTCCTCCAGGACCACGAGCACCAGCGGGGTCTGGACGGTCGGCGTGACCGAGTCCTGACGCGGTGGCATGGCGTCGAGGCGCTGATCCATCCACGTCACGAGCCGGTCGAGGTGCTCGGCGTGGGCGGCGAGGTCGCGGGAACCCGTGACCTGCCAGTCGCGGTGGGCGGTGCCGTTCCAGACGCGTCCGAGCAGGAGACCGGTGATGTCCGAACCGGTGATCAGGACGTCCCCGGCCGCGCAGAGCTGGGCTAGCAGCCCGTAGGACAGCTGCGTCTTCCCGGAGCCGTTCTGGCCCTGCACCGCGAGGTGGCCGGGGGAGGCCAGGGCGTGTTCGATCAGGGCGCCGTCCTCGGCCCGGCCCAGGAGCACCGCGTCGTCAGCGCGACCGGTGACGGTGCGCGGAAGTCGGTAGGTGGAGGCGAGCGGGTCGATCTCGAAGAGCACGACGCGGACCCAGCGGCCGGCCAGAGGTTGGATGCGCAGCCCAGCAAAGCCGAGCGAGTGCGCGAGCCGAGCGGCGTGGGCCTCGATGTCCGTCGGCTCCCCTCCAGGCAGCAGCTCGACGGTGAAGGAGGTCCCGGTCGGAGCGAGGCGCAGAGCACCGAACCGCGGGGTGCGCACCGTGAGACCGGCGGCGACGTCGATGTGCTGGCAGAGCCCCACTCCCGTGCATGCCTCGCGCCAGAGGCCGCGCAGGTCCGCCTCGAGCAGGCGGTGGGCCTCGGCGCGGCGCTGCTCCTCGAGGCGGGCACGGAGGCGGCCGAGGAGCCGTTGGGCGGCACCCGGCCCGCCGGTGTGCCAGCGGACCGGGTGGCGCCTCATGGGCGTGTGATTGGTGGTCAGCCGCGTTCCTCTCGGTGCAGCGCGAGCACAGCTCGCCGTCCACGGCGGGCATGGGAAACAGCAGTGCGCAGGCCGGGCACATGGGCTCGTCGTCGGCCACCGGGTCAGGGACGCCGGCCAGCCGTGAGCGGCGGATGGCGCGTCGCTCGGTGGGGGTGGTCGCAGCCCAGAGGCCGGTGTCCTCGCCCACGTCGAGCGCCCAGCGCAGGCACTCGGTGGCAACGGGGCAGCCGCCGCAGATGGGGGCGACAGCGACCACGTGGCGGGCGACGATCTCGGTGGTGTCGTCGTCGGTGGGCGGGAAGAACAGCTCCGGGTCGGCGTCGCGGCACGCGGCGTGCCGCTGCCAGGTCATGACGCGGCCTCAGCGGTCGAACCCTGACCGCTGTTGCTGCCCCGGGCCCGGCCCGCGGCGGCGGTGGAGCGGACCTCCGAGCAGCGGTACCAGACCTGGGCTCCGGTGACGTTGCCGTCGCGGTCCTTCTTGTCCATCACCCCGATCTCGAAATCGATGAGGTGGACCGGGGTGGCGGGGGCGAGGTCGGCGCCGGGCTGGTGCTCGGCAACGAGCCCGACCTTGATGATCTCGTTGGTGGCCCGCCCGAACTGGCGGAAGCGGGCGACGAGCTGGGCCTCCCACTTGGGGAGGCCGTCCTCGGTGGTCTCTTGCCGCGAGCTGTCACCGAAGGCGGTCTTGGGCTCGCAGGACAGGAACAGCAACGACTCGAACGTCGCGCCCTGGTCGACCTTGTAGTTCTGGATCACGTCGTCTTCTCCTCGCTCGTACTTCTCTAGTCGTCTTGAAACTAGCAGTGGTCACTTAGTCGTCTAGAGGAGCAATGCTGAAGGTGATGGACTCGTAATCCGCCCAGGTCAGCGCGCCGGGACCTCGTACTCCAGCACGTAGGCCGGGGCTGCCTTGAGGGTGTCGCAGACCTCTAGCGGGCGACCGGTCGTGTCGTAGGCGGTGCGAACGAGCACGACGACGGGCACGCCGTCTGTGAGCTGGAGCCGGCGGCGCTCCTCGGCGGTTGGCATCCGGGCCGAGACCTCTTCGGTGAAGTGGTCCAGCTCGAAGCCCATGTCTTCCAGGCGCGCGTAAATGCCGCCCGGGCCGGAGTCCGCCTCGACGATGCGGGAGCCGGCTGCCACAGAGGCGGGCAGGTAGGAGACCGCTGTCTCGACCGGCTGCCCGTCGGCGAGGTAGCGCCGTGACCGGCTCACGACTTCCTCGTCGTCGGCCAGGCGGAGGCGGTCCCGAATCTCCGGGCTCGCCGGGCCGGTCGCGATCTCCAGCTGGTCGACGTTGGGCGTGAAGCCGGCCTTCTGCGCCTCGACGCTGAAGGCGGCGAGGCCGGCCTCCCGGTGCCGCCGGGCGAACCGCTCGGAGGCGAGCCGTCGGACCTGAACGGGCTGGCGGACGAAGGTGCCCTTGCCGTGCTCCGCGACGACCCGGCCCTCGTTGCGCAGCTCCTGCACGGCCTGGCGGACCGTCATGCGGGCCACGCCGTAATGCTCGATGAGCACCGCTTCACTCGGCAGCTTGTCGCCGGCCACCAGGTCGCCGCGGTCGATGGCCGCCCTGAGCTGATCGGCGATCTGCCGGTAGGGCGGCCGGTCGTCGGCGCGGTCGATGCCCCCGAGCTGCACGACTCCTCCAGACGACTGGACCTCTACGATCAGTGCCGAACGCTACCGAACGTTGACGGACGTCAGGAGGCGACAGTGGCGGACACGCCCAAGCACTCGGTGAGCGTCGCCGGCGTCGTTGTCGACGACCATGACCGCGTCCTCGTCATCCAGCGCCGCGACAACCGCCATTGGGAGCCGCCGGGCGGAGTGCTCGAACTCGACGAAACGCCGGAAGAGGGAGTCGAGCGCGAGGTCTTCGAAGAAACTGGTATCCATGTCAAAGTTGAACGCTTATCGGGCGTCTACAAGAATATGGCTCGCGGCATTGTTTCCCTTGTTTTCCGTTGCAGTCCACAGGCAGGAACCACCGTAAGATCGGACGAAAGTGCAGATGTGCAGTGGGTTTCCGTTGGCCGAGTAATGTCGCTAATGGACGAGGCGTATTCCGTCCGCGTGGCGGATGCGTTCCAGGCAGGCGTCCCGGTAAAGGTCCACGACGGTGTAAGAGTGGTGGACACTTCCTGAAGAGCCAAAGACGTGAGAAGTGAAGTGTCCTGGTCCTACGGTCAGCGCTTGACTCGAGCGCGCACGGCAAGCGCAGCGAGTGCCACTAGAATCGGGCCAATTACCCTGACGGCGATCTCCAAAACCTCGCCCCACGCCGTGAGAGGCGGCAGATTGCCTGGACGGGTGAGCGACGTTGCAGTCCGCACCGTGAACGCGATGCTGCTAGCAAGATCAGGCTGCGGCCCTTGAATTTGTCTAGGTATCACGCTGGTGGTTGAGCCCTGGTGCATAACGTCGTAAGCCGTAGTCTGGGGCGGCAAGAAGCCATAGCGCCACAGTGCAAGCGACGCAAGAAGCAACACTGCCGTCAAGGCAATTATCGAGCGCGACGAGCGCAGACCGTAGCCAGATACGGCCCAGTAGACCTTCAGTAATAGCCGCTCCCACCCGCTGGCACTGGCACGCCGCATTTCCATTTCGCCATAATAAAAATCCGACGCGCCAGGCTGGTCTCCGCCGTCCTCTAGTCCCTTACGTAACATACGGTACTGCCGTTCCAGTGTAAGCGTCGTGTTCGCCTCCTCGCCCCGAGGACGGCGAAAAGGAAGCCATCTCCAGCCGGGCCAGAAGTGAGAACGACCCTTCCGCCAGGCTGCTTCGTCAGCGAGAAGGCGTCTTCTCGTCATCATTCGGCTAGTTCTCGCCGCAAATACCACAGTACTCTCGATCCTCATCTTTTCCATATTTCTCACTTCACCAAGCGAGCATTCACTCAGATCGAGACCATCGAGAGTAACGTTCTGAACGTCGAGATCGCGGAGGGACTTCAATTTGGCGTTGGCTGGCGCGCTAGTCGGTGCGTTAGCCGATCTACTCAAAGTTAGAGGGTCCGAGCTCTTGAGTCTATAGATTGAGACATCCTCACCTCGGACGCTTATCGACCCCCCGCCCTCGAAGTCAGACTTCTCGATGGCGACTCGCGTTGAGGCGACAGACACGTCTGCCATCTTTCCAACGGTAACTCCGGAGATTGCTACGTGGTCAGCTACACTTTGTAATTCGACTATAGGTCGGTCTCGGAAGATGCATCCCCCAAGAGAGACGATGTCGTTCCCGCAAACCTGCTCAAATCTAGCTTCTTCTCCAAAGGTGCTATCAAGTATATAAACAGAGCCTCTTGACTCGACGTTGTAGAGCACGGGGTGTTCGGCGCTGGTGACATGCCGAATATAGAGAGAGCCGCACTCGACATTGCTGATCGCGAAGCGGTCGCCAAGAGAAGTCGAAACGATTGACAGATCACCCTCGACTCTCTGAATGTCTGAGACTTCTACGTCTTTCTCCAACTTACAGTCCTCGTCGAACGAAAGACTTTTTCCGAGGTAGCAAGAGGAAATTTTGACACTGCTGAGATTGCAGCCCAGGAACTTGACATCGTCGCCGAAGCTTGCCCCCCGGATCTCGGTATCGACGACGCCGATACCGCTGAACACTACTCCACCATAGTAGTGTCCTCCTTCGATACGACTGCCAGTCTTGAACGCGGACTTCATCGTAATAGTATTTCTTGCGTTAACGCCAAGTAGGGACTGGCTCCTGAATATCGCTAACGCTGGCGGCCACTCAATGGGACTCGTGTCGAGTAGAGTGACATTCGTTAGGACCAGCTCGGATTGCGAGAATAGGTCGCCCTGCCCTGATTCGGACGCCTTGTGTGCTACTGTGGCCAAGTCTTGAATATCCATCGTGCAATCTGAAAGATTGACGACACCTTGCTGAGCTTGCCCCTGTAAAAAGCGGACGAGTGGAGCGTTGGCTGATCCCAGATGCTTTACGCACCGTCCGTCAGGACTCTCGATCGGCGGGATGTTTGTACAGGCATTGTCATTATCGCCCCAAGTGCAGCGCGATCGCTCTGTCACGCCAACCCCCAAACGGTGTACGTCAACCGTACGCAGTCTAGCGAGCGGTAGAGGCTTACGGTCCGGGGGTCACGCCTCTCATGGCGAAGGCCGACGGTGTGAAATACTCACGAACACAACTGCTTCATCTCCTCGATGGTCAAAGAAGCCGAGTAATGTCGGACCGCTCGCGTCAGCCGGCTTGGTCGTCGGTGCGTTCGTGCGGCTGGTCCAAGTTTTGTTCTCGCTTACGTTGTTCTACTTTGAGTCTTTCGACCTCTTCAACGAAGCGTTGGAGCACCCTGTCGTCGTCGTTTGATATGTCGGCGTATCGATAGATGCCTAAATCTGCAGAGCTAGCTTCGTGCTCAATCGCGTCCGCGGTTTGCTGCAGATAGAAACTCCGCTCGCGAAACTTGAAGTAGCCGATGAAGCCGGCTGCAATCCCCACTACAAATGTCAGGAGTACGGTCGCCCATCTGAACTGCTGTAGCTCAATGGAGAGCCCGGAGAGCGCACTTGACGCGATTGACCCGATAATGACGACTGATTGAAGAGCATTGTGGACTCGCCGGTAGTACCTGCTGTTCTTACGGAAAGCAAGGAGGTCGCTTCCGACTTCAACCCGATACGCCGACCGGCGTGCCCTCTGATCTAACCTAACTGTACCCGCCTTGAGGCGCCGCTCCTCTTGCAGCGCCTGCAATTCTAAGTCAAGCTGCCTTAATGATGTGTCAGCCTTGAATACGTGCCAGTATATCGACCAAGCCGATAGAGCGGTTATGCCGACTGCGAGGAAGCCCGGCAATCCTGTGTAGGGGCCGATGTCTCTTTGACGTCCTACTGTGATTGCAAGTACGTAGATCGCAACTAGGGTGGCAGGGCCCAAGATCAATCCCAGATATCCTAGCCGAAGGAGGAGGCGGGCCCGCCTGACGTCCGCCTCTTGCTCCAGCACTCGCTTATTAATCTCGAAGAGGTGCGACATGGGATTCGACACCGGTGCAGATTCCTTCTCCTTGAGGTTGGACGTCTGTTCGGGTCCGTTGGGAGTGGTACTGAGAGGGCACCAGTTACATACCACACGTGTCCGACAGTCCTAGCGCGACTGAACCCAGCGCTAGAGAGGGCGGGGCCGGCTCATGTGCTGTCGACCGAGACATGATCGGATCACGTCCGCGTCTAGGTCGACGCGCTAGTCGTCGAGTAGCCCAAGGCTTCGACAGAGGGCCGAGCTGAACGTTGGACCGTGTGCCACAGCGATCCAGCCTCGGTTGCCGTTTCTCACGAGACGGACACGGGAGCGGCTGCGTCGGTAGCGGACACGGCCGGTGGCCTGATCGACGCGGGGCTTCCAGGTCTGGTGGGCGCGGCGTTGGGCTTTGGCCCAGCGGCGGGCGATGCGGCCGGCGCGGATGAAGCGCCCCGGCTGTGGTGGAGGCTCTGATCCCACGGGAAGGTGGGGGTCGTGCCGGCGCCGAGGAAGTTCACTGAGGAGATGCGGGAGCGGGCGAAGCGGATGGTCCGCGAGGCCCGCCAGCAGGAGCCGGGGTTGTCGGTCAACGCGGCGTGCAAGCGGATCGGGCCGCAGCTCGGTATCACCCCGGACACTTTGCGCGGCTGGTTCCGCCAAGCCCAGGTCGACGACGGTGAGGTCCCGGGGACGACGACCACGGAGTCCGAGGAGCTCCGCCGGT
>NZ_KB903238.1 GCF_000379625.1 Actinomycetospora chiangmaiensis DSM 45062
ATATCCGGTATTAGACCCAGTTTCCCAGGCTTATCCCAGAGTGGAGGGCAGGTCACCCACGTGTTACTCACCCGTTCGCCGCTCGTGTACCCCGAAGGGCCTTACCGCTCGACTTGCATGTGTTAAGCACGCCGCCAGCGTTCGTCCTGAGCCAGGATCAAACTCTCCAACAAAAAACGTTAGAGACAACCAAGTCCCTGACAAAAACTAGCTACTCAAAGAAACCCCAACAAAATTGGGGCCAGAACACACAAAACGTCAGCACACTGTTGAGTTCTCAAAGGACGACCACACGAACCCGCCCACACCCACCAGATGCGGCACCGCTCGGTGTCCCGATCGAGTCACACCCTACCAGACCGACTGGAGGGCAACCTCTCGAACCTATCCCGCCGCCCGGCCCGGAGGCAACCCCCTCGCCCTGGCGACATCGAGAACATTACACGCCCCCGATCGGGGCGTTTGAGGGGGGTCCGGTTGTGGGCTTTTCGCAGCTCAGACGCGGCGCGAGCCCACTCCTGGTCCACGAGCACCGTCCTGTGCCTCCGGGCCCACGTGCCGGAAGGCGTCCATGGCCTCGGCGAGGAGGTCCGCGAGCCGGGCGCCGGATTCGGCCGGCCGACTCCGACCCGAGGTCGACGAGCCGCCCCGGGTCTCCTGAGCCGTCGTCGTGCCCGGCGGACGTCCCGAGGGGCTGTCCGACCGCGGGGCCCACCGCTGGTCCGCCGGCACGGGCATCGAGCCGGACGTGTGCCGCCTGGCCGACGGCACCGCGACCTCGGCCGCGGAGGTGGCCCCGGCGGGCGGGCCCGAGGGCGCGGCCGGACGGTCGCGTCGAGGCGGCATCGGCACGTCGGGGAGGTGGTACTCGGCCAGGACCGAGGCACGGGTGAGGGCGAGTTCCTCGTCGTACTCGTCGGTGGCGCGCGTGGTGGGGGCTCCCGGCCCGGACCCTCCGTGGTCCGTCACGTCGTCCCGGTCGGCCGACGGCGACGGTTCGGGCGTCGACCGGGTCCACGGAGCGGGACGGTGCGCGGTGGTCCCGTTCGACCGGTCCTCCGCACGTTCTCCCTCGGCGCGCGCGCCGGTGTCGGGGCGGCCTGGTCCCCAGCCCTCGGGGACATCAGCAGGCGTGGCGACCGCGCGGTGGCGGTCGAGGTCGCTCGGCGTCGTGCCGTTCCGATCGTGCGACGGCGTCTCCCGTGCTGCCGTACCGACCCGATCGGCACTCTCCGCCGAGGTGGTGAAGTACGGACCGGGCGAGGCCTGGTGGGGCGACGGAAGGCTCGATCCGACGGTGTCGGAGCCGTCGGGCGAGAGGCTTGGTTCGCGACGGCGCTCGGCCCGACCAGTGTCGAGCTCGGGCCGGCGGACCGGCCGATCGCTCGCTGCTTCGTCGCTGAACGTCGTGGTGGAGACAGGCGGCGTCGGTCCACCGTCCGGTCCGAACCGGCCCGAGCTGTCGTGTGCCACGGGTTCGGCGGACCGTCCCGTCGTCGTCTCGGCGTCGGCCGGAGCCGAGGCCTCCGGGCGGCGGGTGTCGAGGACCTCGGGTCCGAGCGGGTCCGAGAGCGGGTCGAGCAGGTCGCTCACCGAGCGCGATCCGCCGTCGCTCCGTCCGGCGGGCGCGAGGGCGGCATCCTGTTCGCTGACCTCTCCGGCCGGCGCGAACCTGTCGTCGGGAAGCGCGGAGACGGAGGCGGACACCGGGTCCGGGTCGGTCGCGGCCTTCCCTCGGCTCGGCGCGGTGGAAAAGGCGTCGAACGTCGGGCGCGTCGCCGACGCCTCCACGACCGACGACGGCGGATGGGCCGAGTGCCGGGACGGGCGGAGCGGATCCTCGGCCCGATCCCGGTCCCCGGCAGCGTCCTGCCCGTCGGAGGAGGCCTCGGGTGCCGGCTCGAGGCCCATCCCCGAGAACGCCGCCCGCGAGGAGTCGACGGAGCGGGTGAGGGAGGCGAGGAGCTCGGCCAGTTCGTCGCGCGTCGAGGACGGGCGGGCCGACTCGGGTTCCGCACCGGGAGCGGGTGCGGCAGGAACGACGGCCGGCGATGCGACGGGGGCCGGCGGCGCTTCTCCGGGCGCCTCCGACGGGATGCTGTCAGCCGTCGGCTCGGCGACGCGCGCCTCGGCCGGCGCCACCGCTGCGGCCTGCTGCCCGGCGGGGTCGTCGACCGCGCCAGCGCTGCGAGGCGCCGTGCGTACCGGCTCGTCGCTCATGACCGGCGGCGACACCGACGAGGCCTCGCGCCGTCGACGCCGTGGGGTCGAGCGCTCCGTCTCGACTGGTCCGCCTCCCCCGGTCGCCAGCAGGTCCGGGCCTTCGGCGAGCGCGGCGAGGGTGCGGAGCGCGCCGTTGACGGCGTCGCGTGCCCCCGCGTCGAGGGCGTGTCCGCGCCGGAGGGCGGAGAGGGCGCTGCCGAGGTCGCCCTCCGCCTCGGCGAGGGTGGCCGTCAGCTCCCACGCGCGCGCGGCATCGACCTGCCGTCCGCCCGCCTCGAGGTCCTCGGCCACGGCCCTCGCGACCCGGGCGCCGTCGCCGGACACGGCCGCGAGCGCCAGTCGTATCCGTCCCACCGCCGTGACGACATGGGCACCAGGGGGGCCGTCCGGGACGACGACCCGGGCACGCGCCCGGGCCTCGTCGAGACGGCCCGCCGCGACGAGGAGCTCGACGGCCTCGCCGGCCGCCGTCAGCGACCGACGGCCGCCCTCCCCCTCGGCCTCGGATGCCAGTGCTGCAGCTGCGTCGACGGCGGTGAGTGCGCCGGCGGCGTCGCCCGCACGTCGACGGGCGACGCCACGGGCGAGCGCGATGCGGGCCCGGAGCACACCGGATTCCGGTTCGGGCACCCGGTAGAGCACGGGTGACGCCTCGTCGCCGGCGGCGTCGGTGCCCGGGACGTCCCCGTCGGCCGCGCACGCCTCCGCACGGGTCGCGGACGCGGTCGCACCGACACGCGCCGAGACGTCGGAGGTGGCTCCGAGACGGTCGAGGAGACGACGGGCGAGCCGAGGGTCCCCCAGCCCGGTCGCCGCGCCGGCGAGTTCGACGAGCACGGCGGCGCCGTCGTCACGGTCCCCGCGGGCGCGAGCCTCCGCGAGCAGCGGGACGCCGCGTTCCACGACCTCCGCGTACCGGTCCGACTCCGCGAGGGACCGGACGACGGCGCGGTCGGCCGCGGCCAGAACGGTCGGGTCGTCGCCGGCGAGGCGCCGGGCATGCTCGGCCAACGACGCGCCGAGGGTGGGATCGGTCCACCGCAGACCCTCGGCGACATCGAGGACGGTGAGCGCGGACGGCCCGCCGTGCTCGCGACGTACAGCCACGACCGCTCCCTTCACGACCCGGCCGCGGGACCCTCCCGCGACCCTTCGGGACTCAGTCCCGGGTGAGCTTGCGGTGCGTGACCCGGTGCGGTCGCGCGGCCTCCTGGCCCAACCGGGCGACCTTGTTCTGCTCGTAATCCGCGAAGTTGCCCTCGAACCAGAACCACGACGCCGGGTCGTCGTCCGTGCCCTCCCAGGCGAGGATGTGCGTGCAGACGCGGTCGAGGAACCACCGGTCGTGCGAGACGACCACCGCGCAGCCCGGGAAGTTCTCCAGGGCGTTCTCGAGCGAGGAGAGCGTCTCGACGTCGAGGTCGTTCGTCGGCTCGTCGAGCAGCAGCAGGTTGCCACCCTGCTTCAGGGTCATCGCCAGGTTGAGCCGGTTGCGCTCCCCGCCGGAGAGCACGTTGACCGGCTTCTGCTGGTCGGGTCCCTTGAAGCCGAACGCGGAGACGTAGGCGCGCGACGGCATCTCGACGTTCCCGACGTGGATGTAGTCCAGCCCGTCGGAGACGACCTGCCAGACGTTCTCGCTGCCCGACAGCCCCTCGCGGTTCTGGTCGACGTAGGACAGCTTCACCGTCTCGCCGACCTTCACGGTGCCGCTGTCCGGCTGCTCGAGCCCGACGATCGTCTTGAACAGGGTCGTCTTCCCCACGCCGTTCGGACCGATGACGCCGATGATGCCGTTCGGGGGCAGCGAGAAGGACAGGTCCTTGATGAGCACGCGGCCGTCGAATCCCTTGTCGAGGTGCGACACCTCGACCACGACGTTGCCGAGCCGCGGACCCGGCGGAATCTGGATCTCCTCGAAGTCCAGCTTCCTGGTCTTCTCGGCCTCCGCCGCCATCTCCTCGTAGCGGGCCAGCCGGGAACGGCTCTTCGCCTGCCGCGCCTTTGCGCCCGACCGCACCCACGCCAGCTCGTCGGCGAGCCGCTTGCGCAGCTTCGCGTCCTTGCGGCCCTGGACGGCGACGCGTTCCGCCTTCTTCTCCAGGTAGGTCGAGTAGTTGCCCTCGTAGGGGTACGCGCGACCCCGGTCGAGCTCCAGGATCCACTCGGCGACGTTGTCGAGGAAGTACCGGTCGTGCGTGACGGCCAGGACGGCGCCCTCGTACGTCGCCAGGTGGCTCTCCAGCCACTGGACGCTCTCCGCGTCGAGGTGGTTGGTGGGCTCGTCGAGCAGCAGCAGATCCGGCTTGCTCAGCAGGAGCTTGCAGAGCGCGACGCGGCGGCGCTCGCCTCCGGACAGGTGCGTGACCGGGGAGTCCCCGGGCGGGCAGCGCAGAGCGTCCATCGCCTGGCGCAGCTGGGACTCGAGGTCCCACGCGTCGGCGTTGTCGAGGTCCTCCTGGAGCGAACCCATCTCCTCCATGAGCTCGTCGGAGTAGTCGGTGGCCATGAGCTCGGCGATCTCGTTGTACCGCGCGAGCTTCACCGCGACGTCCCCGGCGCCCTCCTGGACGTTGCCGAGGACCGTCTTCTCCTCGTTGAGCGGGGGCTCCTGCTGCAGGATCCCGACCGTGGCCTCGGGAGCGGCGAACGCGTCGCCGTTGTTGGGCTGGTCGAGTCCTGCCATGATCTTGAGAACGCTCGACTTGCCCGCGCCGTTCGGACCGACGACCCCGATCTTGGCGCCCGGCAGGAAGCTGAGCGTGACGTCGTCGAGAACCACCTTGTCGCCGTGGGCCTTGCGAACCTTCTTCATGGTGTAGATGAACTCAGCCACGCCCTCGATGGTAGTTGCCCGTGCACGCCGCTCCCCGTGCCCGGTCGTCGCTCAGCTCGCGAGGGGTTCACGCCCGAGGTCGTCGTCCGTCGGCGCGGGGGCGAGGCCGACGGCCGAGCCCGTCAGGTCCCCGTACCGCGGCGGCTCGAGGTCGTCCTCGACGGTGGTCAGGCCGGACACGTCCACGGGCCCACGCCCGTCGTCGACGTCGGCCTCCTGCAGCACCACGACCTTCGTGCACACCTTGCGCAGGTCCAGACCGACGCTCTTCGCGTCGATCTCGGTGGAGGTGCGCCGCACACCCTCCTGCTCGTAGTCGCTCGTGAAGAGCTTGCCGTGGACGACGACCGGGTCGCCCTTCGTGATGGACATCCGGACGTTCTCGGCGAGTGAGCGCCAGCACGTCACACGCACGGCGAGCCGGTTGCCGTCGTTCCAGCTGCCGCTCTGCGCGTCGAAGCGCCTCTCGTTGCTCATCAGTCGGAAGTTCGCGACGCTGCCGGTCGTGGTGCGCCGCCACGTCACATCGGTGGCCACGTTGCCGGTCACCGTCACCCAGGTCTCGTTCACAGTGCTCGTCCCCTCGTCCGCCGGTGGACCACCGGCTCCTACGGGATCGAGCGTGCCTCGCAGGCGGCGTCCGGCGGGAATGTCGCGTCGCAGCCTGTGGACTACCGACCGGCGGCATGCCGGTGGGGACAGAACGGTGCTCCGACCGGAGCAGGGCGCAGTCGTGTCGGCTCCTGTCGGTGCGGGCTGAATGGCTGCAGGTGCTCGCCGAGATGGCTTCAGACGAGGGCACGCGACGGTGGCCCAACGCAGGGGGCTCTGCGCCACGATCAGCTGCTGCGTTCTTTCGTCTCGATGCGCCGTCCGCAAGCAGGACGTGGGAGAGGTGTCCGGCAACCAGTCCGACGAGATCCGGCAGTCGGGCGCGGGCCTTGAGAAGCGACGTCCGCGAGAGTCACGAAAGGCAGGTTCCGGTGCCATCGTGCCGGCATGGTGCGCGCGGTGCGCGGCACCTGCTCGGTGCCCGCCGCGGGATCCACATGAAGCAGATTCCGGTGCAGTCACGCCTGCATGGCGTCGCCCCCAACGCGGACTTCGGTGACGAGACCGCACGCCGGTCGCCTCGAGAAGGGGCACAGAGGAAAAGGCCGTGAATGCACGGAAGCCCCCCGGTGGTGGCTGGGGGGCTTGGGTGGTGGGGGTGGTTGGGTGTTCCGGCGGTGTCCTACTCTCCCACGACCTGGCGGTCGCAGTACCATCGGCGCTGGAGGGCTTAGCTTCCGGGTTCGGGATGGGACCGGGCGTTTCCCCTCCGCTGTGGCCACCGGAACACCGAACCACCCCCACACTCGTGTGCGGGTT
>NZ_KB903239.1 GCF_000379625.1 Actinomycetospora chiangmaiensis DSM 45062
CCCTGCTGCGGGTAGCCCTGCTGCTGGCCGTACGGGTCCTGCCCGTAGCCCTGCTGCTGCGGGTGACCCTGCTGGCCGTAGCCGCGCTGGTCCTGCTCCTCCGGGTACCGACCGGGTGCCTGGCTCATGGGGTGCTCTCCTGCGGATCGGGGGCTCGCGGTCCGCTGCCGCGACGCGTCGGGGTCAACGGACGACTTGGTGCGGAACTGTCCCGTGTGCAGCGCGTCGGAACGCTCCAGAGAGACTACGACCTCACCGTATGTCTCCCACCCGCCCTCTGTGAGGTGCTCTTCCACGCAGTCGATCAGCGAGTGGGTGATGGTCTCTTCGTCCCCTGCCAACCGATCGTGATCGGCAGGACTGAGCACCACCGTGTAGTGGTTGGGCGCCAGCTGACGCCCACCGGCCAAGACTCGCACGTTGTCCTCCGCCTCCCGGCGGAGGGCCTGTGCGATCTCCTGGGGAACGACCTTGCCGCCGAAGACCCGCGCGAAGGTGTCACCCACGATTCCCTCGAGCTTGCGCTCGAAGCGCTGTGCGCGCCCCACCCGCGATCCCTCCTCCGGTTCGCTCGTCCGAGGTGTTCCGTCCGCCCGGAGTGTCGCCACACCGCGCGGACCCCTCGATGGTATCGGTCGCGCAACAACCTTCGTTGACCTCCTTCGGGGTGGGGTTCTCGGGGGGTGCTAGGGTCTCCCACGTCGATCACGGATCGGCACCACTCGGGGCGAGTGGCGGAATGGCAGACGCGCACGGTTCAGGTCCGTGTATCCGGAAGGATGTGGGGGTTCAACTCCCCCCTCGCCCACACTCCGCTTCTCTTCTGAGTCGCTCTCGCGGCCGCCACCGGTGTGCTCCTCCCACCCCTCGGTCCGTCTTCCCGACGCCGGGTGTCCGGCGGATCGCTGGCAGGCTGCGGCCATGCCGCTCGCACGTAAGGTCTGCGACCTCACCGGCCCCGGGATCACCGACCGCTTCGGCGTCGGCGGCACCGACCTCGGAGCCACCGTCCGCGCGCCGGACGGTCGCCTGGTCTCGGTGTTCGGTGACACGTTCGAGATCGCCGGGGTCGGCGGCCCCGGCTGGCGGTCCCCGGTGGTGCTCTTCGCCGACCCGGCGTCGGTGGACACCGGACTGCGGTGGACCGGCTGCGCCGGCGAGGACGGCTACGCGCAGCAGGTCGTCGGCTACCGCCACCGGGGCCTGCGGCGGATGGGCTCCTCGATGCTGTCGCTGCGCCGCATCTCCACGGTGCTGCCGACGGACATGATCACGCTCGGGGACGACGTGTGGCTGCACGTCATGGCCTGCCGCGAGCTCGGCCACCCGCGTGCGACGGAACTGCACCGCTCCCGCGACTCGGGCGAGACCTGGGAGCCGGCCGGGGTCCGCTGGCCGGGCGACCACCACGGCGGGCTGTTCCAGATGCTCACCTGGGAGACCGACGGCACCTGGGTCCACGCGTTCACCACGGGCTTCCAGCGCGCGCACGGGCTGCTGCTGCACCGGGTCCCCGTCGAGCGCCTCGCCGACCCGACCGCCTGGGAGGGCTGGGGGTGGGACGGCGCGACGTGGGACTGGGGCCGCCCGCCCACCGTGGTGCTGCCGGGCGCCTTCGGCGAGCTGTCGCTGCGTCGCGTGCCCGACGCGACCGGCCGCGAGTGGTGGCTGCTCGTCGTGTTCGACGCCGGGAACTACCGCATCGACGCCCTGCTGCTCGACCACCCGACGGCGAACCTCCACACCGCCCCGCGCACGACCGTCGTCGCCGGCGCCGGCTGGGGCGACGAGGACCACCCGGGCGGGCGGGTCGCCCAGCTCTACGGCGGCTACACGGTGCCGGGCTCGACGCTGGAGGACCTCCACCTCGTCGTCAGCCAGTGGAACACCGGCACCAACTGGCCGTACAAGGCGATGCAGTTCCAGGTGGACGTGTCGGACCTGGTCCCGCGCTGAGCCCCGTCCGGGTTCGCGTCACTGCGCTTCGGACGAGCGGGCCGTTCGTCACGGAAGAGCGTGACGAACGGCCCGTTCGTCCGGACCCGGGGTGCCCTGGAGGGCCTAACGCCCGGTGCCGCTCCAGTCGGCGCCGGCGCCCTCGACGACGGGGGAGCGGCCGAGCAGCGGGCGCCACCAGGCCTCGTTGGCGCGGTACCAGGCGACGGTGTCGGCGATCCCGTCGGTCCACTCGACCGCGGGCGCCCACCCGAGCTCGCTGCGCAGCTTGGAGCTGTCGAGCAGGTAGCGCCGGTCGTGGCTGGGACGGTCCGGGACGATCGTCTTGAGTTCCGGGCCGAGCCCGAGGGCGCCGAGCACGGTGTCGGCGATCCCCTCGATGTCGACCTCGGTGCCCGACCCGACGTTGTAGGTGTCCCCGACCCGCCCGTGGTGTATGACCCGGTCGATCGCGGTGGCGTGGTCGGAGACGTGCAGCCACTCGCGGCGGTTCTTCGTCGAGGCGTAGAGCGGCAGCGGTTCCCCGGCCAGCGCCCGCGTCGTGAACAGCGGGATCACCTTCTCCGGGAACTGGAAGGGCCCGTAGTTGTTCGAGCAGTTGGTGATGGTGACGGGCACGTCGTAGGTCAGCCCGTAGGCACGCACCACGTGGTCCCCGCCGGCCTTGGCGGCGTTGTACGGGGTCCGCGGCAGGTAGGGGGAGTCCTCGGTGAACGCCTCGTCGGCGTCCAGGGAGAGGTCGCCGTAGACCTCGCAGGTCGAGATGTGGTGGAACCGCGA
>NZ_KB903240.1 GCF_000379625.1 Actinomycetospora chiangmaiensis DSM 45062
GTTCGCGGGCGACCTGCATGGCGGTCTGCTCGCTGAGGCCCTTGGCCGCGTAGATCGCGGCGAGTTCCTCGAGTTCCTCCTCGGGGTCCTCGGCGAGTTCGCGGCGTTCCTTGGCGAGCAGGGAGCGTTCGGCGTCGCGTTGGCTGGAGACCGAGACGTACTCGCCGAGGGCCATGGAGACCGCGCCGGCNACNAGGCCGGCGACGCCGGCGGTGAGGATGGGGCCGCTGGCGATGGTGGCGCCGGCGACGCCGACGACGATGCCGGCGACCGAGACGATGCCGTCGTTGGCGCCGAGGACCCCGGCGCGCAGCCGGTTGAGCCGGTTCTCGTTCTGCTCGACGTGCGGCTCGTCCTCGTGGGTCGGCAGGACCTCCGCGCTCTCCTCGCTCACGACGACGAGTCAAGCAACGTCGGGCGGTCCGTGCCAGGAAAGCCAGGCTCGCCTGATTCCGCCCATTCGGCAGCGGAGGCTCGCCTCAACGCACTCTGCCGCCGTCCGATTCGTCGACATCATCCCGTTCCTGCTGGCTGCGGACCGCAGTTCCGGGGGCAATTGCGACGCGATGTTGAGCGCAGCGGATAGGCGAGGCTAACCTCCGCAGCGATGAGCGTTCCCGAGATCGCCGACCCGTCGACCCGCCCGCTGGACCAGTGGCCCGTCGGCACGAGGGGTGTCCTGCGTGCCGTCCGCGCGGCCGGCGCGCGGCGCCGTCGGCTCGCCGAGCTGGGCTTCGTCCCGGGCGCGGCGGTCGAGGTGGTCGGGCGGGGCGCGGGCGGACTGGTGGTCGGCGTGAACGCCGACGCCCGGGTCGCGATCGACCGTGCCGGTGCGGAGGAGCTGTGGGTGGCCGTTCATGACTGAGGTGTCCGTGCGCCGGTCGCGCAGCGCGGCGGCGGTGCTGCTCGAGAAGCCGTGCTGTGTCGACGGCGAGGACGCCGCTCCGGTCGGCGCGCCGCGGGTGGTGCTGGTCGGCAACCCCAACGTCGGGAAGTCGACGCTGTTCAACGCCCTCACGGGGGCCCGGCAGCACGTCGGGAACTGGCCCGGCAAGACGGTCGCGGTCGCCTCGGGGCAGTGGCGTCCGGGCAGCGGACCCGCCGTCGGGCTGGTGGACCTCCCCGGGACGTACAGCCTGGTGCCGGACTCGCCGGACGAGGAGCTGACGCGCGAGATCCTGGTCGAGGACCCGGCTCGTCGTCCGGAACTCGTCGTCGCGGTCCTCGACGCCTCCAACCTGACGCGCAACCTGTACCTGGCCGCGCAGATCGCCGACACCGGCGTGCCGGTGGTGGTCGCGCTGACGATGGTGGACGTCGCCCGGTCCCGCGGCGTCGACGTCGACCCGGAGGCGTTGTCGACCGCCCTCGGGGTGCCGGTGGTGCCGGTCGTCCCGCGCAGCGGGCAGGGCGTCGACGTCCTCGCGGGCGTCGTCGCCGGTGCGTTGAGCGCGCCCGCGGCGCCGGCCGTGCCGTCGCTCGGGGACGACCTCGACCGCGTGGTCGCGGCGCTCGAGCCCGGCGGCCCGGCCTCCCGGTGGCGCGCGCTCGCGGCCCTCGAGCGGGCGGACGGTCCGGCGCGGGAGATCGCCGTCGGGCTGGTGGAGCCGGGGACGCCCGACGACGAGGTGGCCGAGGAGGTCGAGCTGCTCGTCGCCGAGGCGCGCTACGCCTGGGCGCACCGGGTGCTGGCGAGCGCCGTCGCACGTCGTGGCGACCGCGTGACATGGTCCGACCGCGCCGACCGCGTCCTCACCTCCCGCTGGTTCGGCCTGCCGATCTTCCTGGCCGTGATGTGGGGCGTCTTCGAGGCCACCACGTCGATCGCCGCTCCGCTGCAGGACGCGGTGCAGAGCCTGTTCGGTGGTCCGGTGTCGGACGGTCTTGGGTGGGTGCTGACCGCCGTGTCCGCCCCCGAGTGGCTCACGGGGCTGGTGCAGGACGGCCTGGTCGCCGGGGTCGGGCAGCTGCTGAGCTTCGCACCGCTCATGGCGATCATGTTCGTGCTGCTCGCCGTGCTCGAGGACTCCGGCTACATGGCCCGCGCGGCCTTCGTCGTCGACCGGCTGATGCGCCTGATGGGCCTGCCCGGGAAGGCGTTCCTGCCGATCATCGTCGGCTTCGGCTGCAACGTCCCGGCGCTGGCCGGGACCCGCATCCTGCGCAACCCCCGCCAGCGCCTGCTGATGGGGCTGATCATCCCGTTCGTCTCCTGCAGCGCCCGGCTGACGGTCTACGTGCTGCTCGCGGGCATCTTCTTCGGCAACCAGGCCGGGACGATGGTGTTCGGGATGTACGTGCTCTCGATCGTGCTGGTCGTCGGCATGGGCTGGGTGCTGCGACGGGTGCTGTTCCGTGACCTCGCCCACGAGCCGCTGCTGCTGGAGCTGCCGCCCTACCGCCGGCCCGCGCTGCGGGTCACCGCGATGCAGACCTGGCAGAAGCTGCGCTCCTTCCTGCGCACCGCGAGCGGCATCATCGTCGCCACGGTCACGGTGGTCTGGCTGCTGTCCTCGATCGCCGCGCCGGGAGCGGCCGCCGGGAGCTCCTTCGGGCACGTCGCGCCGGAGGAGAGCCTGTTCGGCTCCGTGTCGCAGGCCGTGGCCCCGGTGTTCGCGCCCGCCGGGTTCGACGACTGGCACGCGTCCGCCGCGCTCATCACCGGCTTCGTGGCCAAGGAGGCCGTCGTCGCCACGACGGCCCAGACCTACTCCGCCGAGGAGCCGGCCGACGTCCACCAGGCGGGCGCGCTCGGCCCGGCCCTGCGGGACACGTTCACGGCGACCTCCGGCGGCCACGTCGTCGCGGCCGTTCTCGCCTTCATGGTCTTCCTGCTGGCCTACACGCCGTGCATGACGACGGTCGCTGCGCAGCGCCAGGAGATCGGTACCCGGTGGACGGCGGTCGGCATCGTCATGCAGCTCGCGGTGGCCTGGCTGCTCGCGGTGGCCGTGTTCCAGGTCGGGGTGCTGCTCTCGTGAGCGCGCTGCGACAGGTGCTCGAGGAGGTCCGCTCGGGCCGCGCTCGGGGGCTCGACGACCTCGCCGCCCGCGTCGGGGTCTCCCGCGACGAGGCGTCCGCGATGGTCGACCACTGGGTGCGCAAGGGCCGCCTCGACGTGACCGACCTCAGCGCCGCGTGCAGCAGCGGCGGTTGCGGCTCCTGCCCGTCGGGCGACCACGGCAGCCCGGGCTGCGGGACGAGCGGCCCCGTCCTGCTCGCCATCAGCGTGCGCCGGCCGTAGGCACCCTGGGGGCGAGTGTGACGTCCGGCAGGATGCATGGGCCCGGAGCCCGCCTGACGTAGCCCTCGCGAGATCGGCCCCGCCGGGTTCTGCCGAACCGCCCCCGGCCGGGCACGACGTCGGTCACGCTCGTCGACATGACCGACGTGATGCCCCCGGCCCCGGACCTGCCGCCGCTGCTGACCGACGACGATGTGCTCGACCGCGTGGAGTCCCTCGTGGGCACCGCGCGCGAGGACCGCACGCTCTGGCTCGTCCCGCTCGACGGCGACCGCCGCCAGCCGCCCCTGCTCATCCCCATCCAGGACGTGCCCTACCTGCCCGGGGACCTCGTCGCCGGGCTCGGCACCGTGATCGCCGGATTCCTGCCGGGCCTGAGCACCGCGGCCGGGCCAGGCTCGGTGGTCTTCGTGCTCGAACGCTTCGGCCCCGCGACGGTCCACCCCGCCGACCGGGACTGGGCCGAGGCGCTCGTCGCCATGTGCGAGGCGCGCGGGGTGGTCCAGCGCGGCGTCTTCACGGCGACGTCGGCCGGAGTGGTGAGGCTGGTGTGACCGGCCCCGCCTGTGACGCCCGCCGGGGCGGCTGCTCCGGGCACGCCGGGACGGCCACGATGGGCCGCATGCCCGAATCGCACCCGGCGGCACTGACCCATCCCGCGGCCTACCCCGTGCTGCGGGAGGTCGCCCCGCGGTACTCCGACCTCGGGCCCGACGGCAGCGTCTCCGCGACCGGCGTGACGCGCTGGTTCGAGGACGCCCGCGTCGGCCAGGAGCTGCCGGCCTTCCGGCGCCTGATCGAGGACGGGGAGTTCGGGGCCTTCCGGATCCTGCTCGCCGCGCAGTCGGTCGAGCGGCTCGACCACATGCCCTTCGACGGGAAGTACCGCATCGGCGTCGGCGTCCGCCGCGTCGGCGGCTCGTCGTTCACCTACGGCTACGCCGTGTTCTGCGACGACCGCTGCGTCGCCCTCGGCAGCACCGTCACGGTGTTCGCCACCGACGCGGGTCCGGCGCACCTGCCCGACGCGCTGCGCACCGACCTCGGCGGCATGGTCCTCGACGAGCCGGACGCCCCGGCCGCGTACCAGCCCGGTCCGGAGCGCCGCGACCGGTCGTCCTACCCGTTCGCGGTGGCGCTGCGGGCGCGGGTCGGCGACATCGACACCAACCGGCACGTGAACAACGTGACCCTGGTCAGCTGGTACGCCGACGGCGTCGCCGCGCTGCACGACGAGCTGCTGACGTCGGGCTGGGGCGGCCCGCCGCCCGAGCTCGCCCCCGCCGCCTACCGCGTGCAGTACGTGGCCGAGGTCGGCTACCCGGCGCAGTACGAGATCGGCGTCGCGGTCCTCGGGGGCGACGACGACACCGTCACCTACGGGCTCGGGGTGTTCCTCGGGGACCGGTGCGTCGGGCTCGCCGACGCGGTCGGCCCCCGCCGGGCGTACGACGGGACCCGGCTCGACGCGACCCTGCTCGACGGGTGGCGCATGATCGCGCCATGACCGACCGCATCGAGGTCTCCCGCACGATCCCCGCCGACGCCGCGACCATCTTCGCCGTGCTCACCGATCCGATCGGGCACGTCGCGATCGACAGCTCCGGCATGCTCATGGACGCGACGGGGGAGCGGGTCGGCGCGGTCGGGGACACCTTCGTCGTCCACATGGACCGCGAGGCCCTGGGCGACGTGCCGCTCGGCCGCTACGACGTGACCGTCACGATCTCGGCCTTCGAGCCCGACCGCGAGATCGCCTGGACCATCGAGGGCACGGTGCGCCCCTCGATCGGCCACGTCTACGGCTACCGGCTCGAGCCGCAGGGCCCCGACGACGGCACGCTCGTCACCTCGTACTACGACTGGTCGGACATCCGGCAGGAGTGGCGGGAGAAGCACGTCTTCCCGATCATCTCCGAGCAGGCGCTCAAGGGGACGCTCGGGATCCTCGAGCGCGTGGTGCGCCGCGGCTACCGGTGATCTCGCCGTGAGGTGGATAACGAGCCGGGAGTCGTATCCCAATTAGGGTCCGATACGTTCACGAACCGTGACCCGACGCTCGGCGCTCGCGACCCTGATGGCGGTGGCGGCCCTGACCCTGTCCGCGTGTGGCGGGTCCGGCGGGAACGCACCGCCACAGACCGTGCGCGTCGAACGCGCGGCGGTCAGCTCCGGTGTCGACTCCGGCGGTTCGGTCTCCGCGCTCGGGGCGACCAACCTCGGGTTCCCGACGGCGGGTCAGCTGACCTCGGTGCGGGTGAAGGTCGGGGACCGGGTCGAGGCCGGTGACGTCCTGGCCTCGATCGACGACTTCGCGGCCCGGCAGGCGCTCAAGCAGGCCCAGGCGGGCCTGGCGGGCCAGGAGGCGCAGTACGCGCAGACCAAGGACGGCACCCAGGTCGGCGGCGCGCAGAACTCGGTGGACGCCGCGGCCTCGGTGGTGTCGGCGACCAGGCGGCAGGTCGAGGCGACCCTGCGGGCCGACGACGCGGCGATCGCCGCGGCCCAGTCGGCGCTGCCCCGGGCGCAGGCCGGCTACGCGCAGGCGGCGCAGCAGCTGGCGAACGACCGGGCGGCGTGCGCGGCGGGCGGGGCCTACTCGACCGCCCCGGCGGCGCCGTGCAACGCGCTCATCGTCGACCAGTACGCGGTGCAGTCCGCCCAGCAGGGCCTGGTGCAGGCCCAGCAGTCGCTGCAGCAGGCGCAGCAGAAGCGGGGCGTCGACGCCGCGGCGGGCGATCTGCAGGTCGCCAGTGCCCGGCAGGGCCAGGTCAGCGCGCAGAACGGGCTGGACTCCGCGAGCGCCGCGCGCCCGAACAGCCTCGACGCCGCGGCGGCCGCGGTGGACAACGCGCGGACCCAGGTCGAGATCGCCCGGCGCAACCTCGCCAACACGACGCTGCGCGCACCCGCCGCCGGCGTCGTCTCCGCGCTCAACGGGGCGGTGGGGGAGTACCTGGCGCCGAGCTCCGGCACGTCGGCGCTGGCGCCCGGGTCCGACGCCACCATCCCCGGTGCGGCCCAGGCGGCCGGCGCCGCCGCGGGGGCCGCCGCGGCCGCGGCCTCGCCCTCGCGTCCCGGGGGCACCCAGTTCCTCGTCCTGCAGAACGTGGCGCAGTTCCAGGTGGTGGCCCCGTTCCAGGAGGTCGACGCGGCGAAGATCGCGCCCGCGCAGCGCACCGTGGTCTCGCTCGACGCCGTCCCCGAGCGCACCTTCGCCGGCACCGTGCTCTCGGTGGCGCCCTCCGGGACGGCGATCGGCGGCAGCATCGAGTACTACGTGACGATGGCGCTCACCGACACCGACCCGCGCATCCGTGACGGCCAGTCGGCGCGCGCCACCGTGGTCACCGCCCAGTCCGACCGGCTCTCGGTGCCCAACTCGGCGCTGCGCCGGGAGGGCAACGCCACCGTGGCCACCGTGCAGGAGCCCGACGGCCGCCAGGTGCCCACCCCGGTCACCACCGGGATCGCCGGAGCCGACCGCACCGAGATCCTCGGCGGTCTGACCGAGGGACAGCAGGTCGTCGTCGGCGGAGGGACGTCGTGAGCACACCGCAGGGAACCACCGACGCCGCCGACGGGGCCGGCGACACCGCCGCCACCGACGACACCGCCACACCGGCGGACGGCACCCCCGCACCCGCGAAGCGCCGGCCGCTCAAGCGGTCGACGAAGATCGCGCTCGCGGTCATCGTCGTGATCGCGCTGCTGGCGGCGATCGCCTTCGCGGTGTCGTACTTCCTCAACGCCAGCCGCTTCGTCTCCACCGACAACGCGCAGGTCGACGGCACGCAGATCCCGATCGTCGCCCCGGCCAGCGGCACCCTCACCGGCTGGAACGTCTCCGTCGGGACCGTGGTGCACAAAGACCAGGTCCTCGGCCGCGTCGAGCTGCAGGGGGCCTACGTGCAGCCCCAGCTCCCGATCCGGGCGCCCGCCGACGCCATCGTCGCCACCACGAACACCGCCGAGGGTGCCTACCTCACGGCCGGGACGCAGCTCGCGATCGCCTACGACCCGGCCAACGTGTACGTCACCGCGCGGGTCGACGAGACCGACATCGGCCAGGTGCAGGTCGGCCGCCCCGTCGACTTCACCGTCGACGCCTACCCGGGCCGGACCTTCCGCGGCTACGTCGACCAGATCCAAGGTGGTGCGGCCGCGGTCTTCTCCCCGTTCCCGCAGTCGAACTCCGGGGGCAACTTCCAGAAGGTCACCCAGGTCATCCCGGTGCGGGTCGGTATCACCGACCGGCAGGGCGCCGACCTCATCCCCGGCATGAACGTCACCGTCGACATCCACAAGCCGGGGCAGTAGCGGGGGCGGTCCACCGAACGGCCCCCATGGACCTGACGCTCGCGAACCTCCTGACGATCAGCCCGGCCGCGTTGCTCGCGGGCCTGCGACCGCGCTGATCGGGCCCGGACACGACGATGCCCGGCCCACCGCGCTGTGGGCCGGGCATCGTCGTTCCCCCCGGGGAGGCGTCAGGCGTCGAGGCTGGCGCGGTGCAGGTCGCGGAGCTCGGCGGAGAGTCGGGCCACGACCGGGTCGGACGCCGCCCACCGGGCCACGTCGTCCGCGGCACCGGCGTCGCCGTGCGACGTCAGCACGTGCAGCGTCACGAGGTCGTCGAACCAGTCGGGCCGGTCGGCGGCGGGCGCCTGCTCCCCGACGTCCGTGGGCACGTCCCAGGGGCTGCCGATCATCGTCATCCAGGTCCTCCACGTCGTCGTGTGCTGAGCACGAGTGTCTGGCACTACCCGCCGGTATCGCGGGCTTGTCGCGGACGCCACAACGGAGGGTGACGACTGGTTGAACCTTCAGTCACCGGAGGCGCCGCAGCACCCGGTCCCGGACGTCGTCGGGCAGGGCATCGAGGGCGGGGAGGAGCTCGGGCAGGAGCTCGGGCGCCGTCATCACCGCCCGGAAGGCCAGCCCGATCGTCACGTCGTGGTCGGGTCGCTCGACCACCACCGCGTCGCCCGCCACGACGGTCCCGGGCGTGACGACGCGCAGGTAGGCCCCGGGCACACCCGCCGTCGTGAACTCCCTGACCCACCCGGCCCGCTCCAGCCAGGCCGCGAAGGTGCGGCAGGGGATGCGGGGGACCGTGACCTGCAGGACGAGTCCCTGTCCGACGTGCCAGCGTTCGCCGATCCGCGCGCCCGTGACGTCGAGGTCCCGCGTCGTCAGGTTCTCCCCGAACGTCCCGGCGCGCAGGGGCCCGAGGTGCGGTTCCCACGCGTCGAGGTCCTCGCGGGCGTAGGCGTACACGGCCTGGTCCGGGCCGCCGTGGTGGTCGACGTCGCTGATCCGGTCGCCCGCGAGGCCGCTGCACCCGGCGGCGGGGACCGCGATCGACACCGCGCCGGGGACGGGCCGTTTGTCGATCCCGGAGCGCCCGGTCTTCGCGAGGACCGCCCGTTCCACCCCGACGTTCACCGACTCGATCACGCCCACCGCTCGACGGTAGCCCGCGCACGGGCAGCGCCTGCGGGAGCATGGCGCGGGTGGACGCCGGCCGGGTACGCATCGGCACCTCGGGGTGGACCTACGACCACTGGCAGGGCACCTTCTACCCCGACGGGCTCGCGAAGCGCCGGCGCCTCGAGTACCTCGCCTCCCGGCTCGACGCCGCGGAGGTCAACGGGACCTTCTACTCGCTGCAGCGGGCGTCGACCTTCCGCCGCTGGGCGGCGGCGACGGGGGAGGACTTCCGCTTCGCGGTGAAGGGGAGCCGCTACATCACGCACATGAAGCGCCTGCGCGACGTCGAGCAGGCGCTCGGTCGGTTCCTGGCCTCGGGGCCGCTGGCGCTGGGGGAGAAGCTCGGGCCGGTGCTCTGGCAGCTGCCGCCGGCGATGCGGTGGGACGCCGAGCTCATCGGCGGATTCCTCGGGGGGCTCCCGCGCAGCACCGCCACGGCTGCGGACCGGGCGCGGCCCTACGCGGAGCTCGTGCGCGACCCCTGCACCGACGTCGACGTCGACCGGCCCCTGCGGCACGCCCTCGAGGCCCGACATCCGAGCTTCCGGGACCCGGCCGTCGTCCGGGCGCTGCGCGAGCTCGACGTCTCGCTCGTCGTCTCCGACGGGGCGGGGGCCTTCCCGCGCTTCGACGACGTCACTGCCGATCCGGTCTACGTGCGGCTGCACGGCGACACCGAGCTCTACCGCAGCGGGTACTCCCCGGCGGCCCTGAGGGCGTGGGCGGCGCGTGTCCGGGCGTGGGCGGAGGGGGAGTCGCCCGCCTCCGCGGACACCATCGCGCCCGGGGTGCCGGCGCCCCCGGTGCCGCGCGACGTGTGGGTCTTCTTCGACAACGACGGCGGGGGACACGCGCCCGCCGACGCCCTGGCGCTCGCCGCGCGTTGCCGCGGAGAGGACGGGACATGACACGCGCCACCGGAGCCGGACCTGTCGTCCCTCCGGGTGACGGTATTGGTTAAAGTTCCCGGATTCCTGGTTCAGCCGTGAGGCAGGCACGTCGACGTGTCGTCCCGGCTGAGGAAACCAGGTGCATCCGAGGGACCTTCTCGCCTCGTCCGCGCGTCTGTCGCACGAGCTGCTCGCGATCATCCACGACGAACCGCCATCGCTCGACCGCATCGCCGCCGGCCTCGCCGACGCCGCCGCGGCCGCCGTCCCGCTGCCCGACCACGACGTCGCCGTGACGCTCCGCGTCGACCGCACCCGCCTCGTCCGGGCGGCCACCACCCGCGTGGCCCGCGAGCTCGTGACCCTGGAGGGCCGACTCGGGGCAGGGCCGACCGTGCAGGCCCTGGACGAGATCCGCGTCGTGGGGTCCGGGGACCGGGGGCCCGTGCCGGACGCGTGGTCCGACGCGGTCGCCCGCGCGGGCTACCACGACGTCGTCGCCGCGCCCGTCGTCATCGCGGGGTCCGCGGCGGGAGCGGTCACGCTCCACCGGCGCGCGCCGGGGGACGGCGAGGACGACCGGGAGGTGGTCGCGCTGATCGCCCACCAGGCCGCGCTGGTGGTCGAGGCCGGCCGCCGTCTCCTGCAGCTCCGCGACGCCGTGGCCAGTCGGGACGTCATCGGCCAGGCCAAGGGCATCCTCATGAGCCGCTACGGCATCGACGCCGCGACGGCGTTCGGGCGCCTGGTGGAGGCGTCGCAGGACATGAACGTCAAGCTGGTCGACATCGCCCGCTGGTACGTGACGGACCAGGACGGGACTGCGCCGGCCCCCCGTCCGTCGTGAGTCGATGCTGGTGAGGTCGGTCCTGGCGGCAGCGAGGTCTGCACCATCCAGGACCTGCACCTGCCGACCGCCCGGGCAGCCGGCGGGTGCGGCGGAGGTCTACCCGGCCGCCCTGCGCCACTAACGCACGCCCCGACCGGGCCGAGGCGGTGAGGAACCTCCTGTGCGCAGGACCTCGGCGGTGGGGTACGTAGTCCTCATGGCGACGGAGCGGGAGTGGCAGGCGGCCAGGCGGCGGTTCGTCGAGGACGCGGACGGCGCCGGGGGAGGCGCGGGCGGCACCCCGACGGCCGTCGAGGACCTCGGTCCGCTCGGTGACCAGTTCTACGCCCTCGCCCGCGACCTGTTCGCCGTCCCGCCGGAACAGGGCGTCGGCGGGGTGCTCGAGCGGATCGTGGAGCGGGCCCGCGACCTCGCGCCGTCGGCCGCGATGGTCTCGGTGACCGTCCGCGAGCCCGACGGCTCGTTCCACACCCCGGTGGAGACCGACCCGCTCGCCACCCGGGCCGACCACATCCAGTACGAGACCGGCGAGGGGCCGTGCGTCGAGGTCGTCGCCGACGCGAGCACGGGCACCACCCACAGCCGCGACCTCGCGCGCGACCCGCGCTATCCGCGCTTCGGCCCCCGCGTCGCCGAGCTGGGGATGACCGCCGTGATCGCCACCGGCATGTTCCCCGAGAGCGACCCGCCGCGGCTCGGCGCGCTCAACTACTACTTCCGCTCGCCCGAGGACCTCGAGGACATCGACGAGGACATGATGCTGCTGCTCGCCGCCCACGCGGCGGTGGCGCTCCAGGCGGCACAGCGGGTGGAGGCCGAGCGGCTCCGGTCGGCCCAGCTCACCGACGCCCTGCAGTCCCGCGACGTCATCGGGCAGGCCAAGGGCATCCTCATGCAGCGCCGCGGGATCGACGCCGACGAGGCCTTCGACGTCCTGCGGCGTGCCTCACAGGACCTGAACGTCAAGATCCGCGACATCGCGACGACCATCGCCTCGCGCCGCGCCGAGCTGTAGGGCGCGGGGGGACGGCGACCCCAGGTCGTCGCGTCCGATCTGACATAATGTCGATTATCGGATCGCGGGGACCTGCGGAGACCGTGGTTCGCGTCGGGCAGGCCGGGACGTGCGTCCGCGCGCTGCGACCGTCTGACGACGGGTCGCCACCGGCCGGGTTCGGTGCGTCCGCCGGCGAGATGCACGCCGGTCAGGTCGCCGGCGTGCAGAGCCTGCTGACGTCTCTGTCGCGTCCGGCTCGGCTCGTGGGGCCACCGCGAGATGTACGCCGGGCAGGTCCAGGGCCCGCGGAACCCGCCTGACGTCACTCTCGCGCCGGGCTCGGCTCGTCGGGCTCGCAGCCGCCCCTCGTCATCCTCGCGGCCTGCTGGCGTCCCCCGATGTTGGTGAGTCCAACATACACTTCTAGTGTTGGCCTGACCAATACCGCGAGGAGAATCCCGTGCCCACCGCCTGGTCCGACCTGGAGACCTCGACCCTCACCCGCGCCGCGGCGCACGCCCAGACCCTGCTCGGACGTCGGCTCGCGGACGCCGGGTCGAGCCCGTTCGAGTACCGGGTGCTGGCGTCGCTCGCCGGCGTCGAGCACCGCACGCAGGCCGACCTCGGTCGGGCCGCCTCGCTCGACCGCAGCGACGTGACCGCGACGGTCCGGACCCTGGAGGGCAAAACGCTGGTGACCCGTCGTCAGGACCCCGACCACGCACGGCGGGTGCTGGTGGCCCTCTCCCCCGCCGGGACGGCGGCGTTCGCCGAGCTGGCGATCGTGGTGCACGAGGCACAGTCCGAGGTGTTCGGGGCCCTGACCCGCGACGAGCGCGCCCAGCTCACGGCGTTGCTGCGACGGGTGACGCCCTGAGTTGCGTTCGAGTGCGCTCGAACTCCTAGCGTGGTCGCCATGAGCCTCCCGATCACCACCCTCGGCGACGGACTGCAGGTCAGCGCGCTCGGCTTCGGCGGCATGGCGCTGTCCGACGTGTACGGCGCCACCGACCCGGACGAGGGCGTCCGTACCCTCCACGCGGCGCTCGACGCCGGCGTGACCTTCCTCGACACCGCCGACGTCTACGGCACCCCGCGCGAGGGCACCACCGGCCCGTCCGGCACCAACGAGGAGCTCGTCGCCCGCGTCCTGGCCGACCGGCGCGACGAGGTGCAGCTCGCGACGAAGTTCGGGATCACCGGGCAGGTCGGGAACGGCGCGACGCCCACGCGGGGCGACCGCGACTACGTCCGGCAGGCGTGCGAGAACTCGCTGCGCCGCCTCGGCACCGACACGATCGACCTGTACTACATGCACCGCCGCCAGCTCGACCTCCCGATCACCGAGACCGTCGCGGCCATGGCGGAGCTCGTGGCCGAGGGCAAGGTGCGCCACCTCGGGCTCTCGGAGGTCACCGCCACCGAACTCGCCGAGGCCGCCGCCGTGCACCCGATCGCCGCGGTCCAGAGCGAGTGGAGCATCTGGTCGCGCGACGTCGAGGCCCACGTCGTGCCGAAGGCCGTCGAGCTCGGCGTCGGATTCGTGCCCTACAGCCCGCTCGGGCGCGGCTTCCTCACCGGCACGGTCACGGCGGACCGGGTGGCGAGCACGATGCTCGCCAAGTCCCCGCGGTTCTCCGACCACCTCGACGCCAACCAGAAGGTCGTGGACGTGGTGCGCGAGGTCGCGGGCGAGCTCGACGCCACGGCCGCCCAGGTCGCGCTGGCGTGGGTGTACGCCCAAGGTGCGGCGTTCGGGATCCCGACGGTCCCGATCCCCGGCACGCGCTCCGCGCAGCGCGTCGTCGAGAACGCGGGCGCGGTGTCGCTGACGCTGTCCGCGGACCAGAAGTCCCGGCTCGACGCGGCCGCCGACCTCGTCCAGGGCAGCCGCAACTTCTCCTTCGCCGACGACGACTGGATCTCCTCCGGCCGCGAGTGAGCTCAGGGCCGGCGCAGGCCGTCCGACACCACGTCGAGGAGTCGGGCGGTCCGCGCGGGGTCCGCGGCGACGGAGAAGACGCCGACGAGCGCGGCCACGCCCGTCGCCACACTCGCGTCCGAGGAGTTCGCGGCGCACCTCGGCAGCCCCTTCGTCGGCCACGTGTTCGGCCTCGACGTCCCCGCCTCGTCCACCGCGACGCAGGCGCTCCTCGGCTGGCGCCCGCAGCACGCCGGGCTGCTGGCCGACCTCGCGACCGGCGACTACTTCCTGCCGGAGGCCGACGTGCGCACCGGGAACCACTGGTCACCGGCCCGGTGAGAGCGCCTCCGCCACGACGTCTGCTGCGCGCACCGCGTCCGCCGGGCGAGGATCGCCTCGTGGAGACACGGCGAATTCGGCTCGGCGAGCTCGAGGTGGCCTACCTGAGCAGCGGTCCCGACGACGGGCCGGTGGCGCTCCTGCTGCACGGCTACCCCGACACGGCCTGGTCCTGGCGCCACCTCGCCCCGGTCCTCGCCGACCGGGGCTACCAGGTGGTCGCCCCGTTCCTGCGCGGCTACGCCCCGACCGGGCTCGCCCCCGACGGCTGCTACCGGACCGGCGCCCTCGTCGCCGACGCGGTCGCCCTGCGCCGCGCCCTGGGCGACGCCCGCCCGGCTCTGCTGGTGGGCCACGACTGGGGCGCGATCACCGCCTACGGAGCCGCCGTGTTCGCCCCCGACCTGTGGGACCGCGTCGTCACGATGGCCGTCCCCCCGCTCCCGACGGGTGCCTCGGTCCGGGACCCGGGGCTCGTCGGGAAGCAGCTGCGCGCGAGCTGGTACATCGGGTTCCAACAGCTGCCGTGGGTCTCCGAGGCGGTCCTCGACCGGCTCGTGCCGCGGCTCTGGGCCGACTGGTCGCCCGGCTACGACGCGGCGGCGGACGTCGTCCGGGTCCTGGCGGCGCTCGACACGCCGGCGCGGCGCACGGCTGCACTGAGCTACTACCGTGCGTGGCTGCAGCCCTGGCACCGCTCCCCGCGCTACCGGCGGGAGGACCGGGCGGTGTTCGGGCTGCCGTCCCAGCCGCTGCTCTACCTCTTCGGCGCCGACGACGGGTGCGTCCGCCCCGAGCTGAGTCGGCTCGCCGCGCCGCTGTGCGAGACGGTCGAGATCCCCGGGGCCGGACACTTCCTCCCGGTCGAACGCCCGGGGGCGGTGGCCGACGCGGTCACCGCGTTCCTCGACCGCTAGGCGGTCACGACGCGTCGAACTCGGCCACGAGCCAGCGTCCGTCGTCGTCGGGGAGGAGCGTGACCCGGGCGCTCCGGGGGACGGTCTCCCCCGGCGACCCGCCCCGCGCCGTGGTCAGGGCGTACAGGACGAGCGTCTCGACGCGGTCCGGCGCGGCCGTCAGCACCGCGACGCGCTGGACGACGGCCGTCGAGCTCGCCCGGGTCCCGACGGCGGCCGGGACCACCAGGCTCGCGACGATCGCCCGGTTCTGGTCCGCGAACGGGCCCGTGGTGGCGGTGTCGATCCGGGCCACGTCGGCGTCGAGGGTGCGCCAGTCGTAGCCGAGCAGAACGGGCGTCAACGTCGTCGCGGCTGCGACGGCGTCCCGGGTGGCGCCGTCGGTGCGTGCCGCCGTGACCACGCCGCGCGCCAGCACCCCGACGACGACGGCGAGCACCAGCACGGCCGCCCCGATCACGCTGACGAGGACCCGCGGACGCCTCACGGGACCTCCGCCACGTCCGTGACGAGCCAGCGGTCGTCGGCTCGGAAGAGGGCGACCGCCACGCGGAACGGCCCTGCACCCGCCCCGCGGTCACCCCCGCCGCCGACGAGGCCGACCACGAGCACGCGGGCCGTGTCGCCCTCGAGGTCCTCGAGCCCGACCGAGCGGACCACCGTCGACGTCGGGTCGGTGGTCGTCGCGGCGGCGAGGCGGTCCCGCCACGCACCGGTGGCACCGTCGAGCGCGCGACGGCGGGCGGCGGGGTCGGCCGACGCGGCGCCCAGGTCGGCCAGGTGGGACCGCGCGGCGGTCAGGGCTGCGGTCCGGTCCCCCTCCCGGGCGTCGGCGCGGGCGTCGAGGACCCCGAGGACGGCGGCCGCGACCGCGAGCACGACCCCGAGGACGACCAGCACCCGGACCGGAGTCGCCATCGCCCGCGTCCCCCTCCCCCGTCCCGTTCCCCGCCCCGGCGATCATGCCGCGAGCCCGGCCGGGCCCGCACGACGACGGCGGATCCGGACGGATCCGGCGCGCAGACCACCGACACGCCGCCCGATCACTCCGAACGGGCGAGTGATCCATGCACCTATTGGACCTGCTACATCAGCTGTTCGGGCCCTGATCGTCCGGATCAGGCCGACCACTGGTGCCGTTCGTCGCCGGGGAACGACCGGTGGCAGTGCCGTTCGATCCCCGGCGGGTCGCGCGCACCTGCCACTGAGTCGACGCGACCGCCCGTCGGTCGACACGTGCTTTCGCGGGTCGGTGTCGATCGGTCACGGTGACATCACACGACGGCGTGCAGTCGAGGCCGGTTCGGGGTCACCGATCAGGGCCCGCCTCGCGACGTGGGGTGACCACGCGGCGGGGGGCCGCGAGGACCCGGCACCGCCGGGTCCGGTCATCGAGGGGGTTCGGGGGCGCGGGTGGGTGGACGAGTGGGACAGGTCGAACGGGTGGCGCCGCGCGGGCGTCGGTGGGCGTCGTGACGCCCGGACCGGTCGTGCGGGGACGTGAGCCCGTGGCGCTCGCCCCGTTCCTCGTCCGCCACGACGCCCTGCTCCAGCCCCGTGCCGCCATCCTCGGCCACGCCTACGGCGCCGGCGCCCACGACGTCTTCCTGCTGAGCCGTGCCGCCCTGTGGGACCGGTGGCCCCAGCTCGGCGGTGCGCCGGACGACGTCCGGTCCCTCGAGCTGACGATGCTGCTCGTGCGGACCGCCCGCAGCGTCGGCGGGCACGCGACGCCCGGGTCGCACCGGCCGCGGCCGGCCCAGCCGCCCCCGCCGCGTGCCGTCCTGGCGGCCCGCTCGCTCGAGCCCGCGTGGCGGCACCCCGACCCCTGGCGGCTCCTCGCCGTGCGCGCGGCCCGGCCGTTGCGCGCGCTGCCGCACCTGGACCCCCTGGCCCGTGACCTCGCGGTGCTGCGGTGGCTGGACGTGCCGGCGGCCGACGCCGCGCCCGAGCTGGGCCTCCCGGCGTCGGAGTTCGACCGCCGCCTGGACGCCGCCATGGCGCAGTGGGAGGCGGTCACCGCGGCGGCCGGCGGGGCGGGCGCACCGTGACCGACCCGCTCAACGATCCCCGGGAGCTCGACCGGCTCGTCGCGGCCGCCCTCGCCGGCGAGCGCGGCGCGATGAACACGCTCCTGCGGATCCTGCGGCCGCTCGTGGTGCGCTACTGCCGCAGCCGGCTCGGGGGGTACGACCGGGTCAACGCCTCCCCGGACGACGTCGCCCAGGAGGTCTGCCTGGCGGTGCTCCGCGCGCTGCCCACCTACCAGGACCAGGGCCGTCCCTTCCTCGCGTTCGTCTACGGCATCGCCCAGCACAAGGTCGTCGACGCCCACCGCTCCGCCGGCCGCGACCGCTCCGACCCCGTCGACGAGCTGCCCGAGGAGCAGGACGTCCACGACGGCCCCGAGCAGCACGCGGTGAACCTCTCCGACTCCGTGGAGATGGCGACGCTGCTGGCCGAGCTGCCGGAGAAGCAGCGCGAGGTGCTGCGGCTGCGGGTCGTGGTCGGGCTCTCCGCGGAGGAGACCGCCGAGGCGGTCGGGTCGACGGCGGGCGCGGTGCGCGTCGCGCAGCACCGCGCGCTGACGCGGCTGCGCCAGCTCATCATCGAGCGGGGAGACCACCCGCCGGTGCCCGACGACGGCCCGGCGGCCCCGACCCGCCGCCGCGGCGGTGCCCGCGGGCCCCGTCGTCGCCAGCCCGCCGCGCCGGAGCAGCCCGCTCCCCCGGCCGCGGGCGCGCCGACCCTCGACTGGCACGCCGCGCCGCGGACCGGTCACGAGCTGCTCGACCGGCTCCTCGACGCCGCGGACGCCCACGTGCTGACGGCGACCGCGGAGGGGTTCGACGGGGCCGCCGGGCCGGTCGGGGTGACCGACCGCGGCGTCCGGCAGGACGTGCTCGCCGCCGAGGACGCGCGCATGGCCGCCGCGGCCGCGAGGTGGGCTCCGCCCCGGTGAGCACTTTCCGTCGCTACAGCGACGGAAAGTGCTCACGAGCGCGGAGCGCACCCGTCAGTACGCCGGACGCAGCGGGAAGCCGGAGCGGCCCTGGTCGTCGAGCTTCACGCCGAGCACCTGGTGGAGCTGGATGTTGTTGAGGTCGAAGCCGACCGCGCACGCGGGCATGTAGAGCTTCCACACGCGGGCGCTGCCCTCCCCCGCCTCGGCGACGCACTCGTCCCAGTTCGCCTCGAGGTTGGCGGTCCAGGCCTTGAGCGTCTTCGAGTAGTGCTCGCGCAGATTCTCCTCGTGACGGATCTCGAAGCCCGCCCCGTTCATCCGCGAGACGAGGTAGCCGACCGGCAGGAGCTCGCCGTCGGGGAAGACGTAGCGGTCGATGAAGGGGTCGGCGTGGGCCCGGTGGTTGGCGTCGGGCCGGGTGATGCAGTGGTTGAGCAGGCGGCCGCCGGTCCGCAGCTTCGCGTACAGGAACGCGAAGTACGGCTTGAGCTGCGCGCGTCCGATGTGCTCGGTGAGCCCGATGGAGGCCACGGCGTCGAACTCGGTCTCGGTGACGTCGCGGTAGTCGCCGTGGCGGATCTCCACGAGGTCGGACAGGCCGCGGCGTGCGACCTCCTTCTGCGCCCACAGCGCCTGGTCCCGCGAGAGCGTCACGCCGAGCGCCCGCACCCCGTGGTGCTCCGCGGCGTGCATCGACATCTGGCCCCAGCCGCACCCGACGTCGAGCAGGCGCATCCCGGGCCGCAGCGCCAGCTTCTCCGCGACCAGCGCGTGCTTCGCGAACTGGGCCTCCTCGAGCGACGAGGTCTCGCTCGGGTAGGCCGCGCAGGTGTAGGCCATCGACGGCCCGAGCACCATCTCGTAGAAGCGGTTCGAGACGTCGTAGTGGTGGGCGATGGCCTCGGCGTCGCGCGACTTCGAGTGCAGCCAGCCGTGCTGACGGTGCTCCTGCGGCGGCGGCGCGAGGTTGCGGTGGCGGAGCCGGATCGGCGCGAGGCGCAGCGCCATCTCCGCGAGCGTGCGCGGCGAGACGTCGGAGATCGTCAGCTCGCTCATCGCGGTGAGGGCGGTGTAGAGGTCGCCGTCGACGTCGAGGTGACCGGACACGAAGGCCCGGGCCAGCCCGAGCGAGTTCGGCGATCCGGCCAGGTAGGCCAGCGCCGTCTCGCTCCGGACGTCGACGGTGGCCACCGACCCGCCGCCGGCGGGGCGGGAGAGGCTGCCGTCGTAGGCCTTCACGGTGATCGGGGCTTCGGGTCCGAGGACCGGGCGGAACAGCTCCGCCACGGCAGGTGCGCTCATGACTCCTCCTACGAATTCAGCACGCACTTGGTGTAGAGGTCCGGCAACCGCCCGGCGGGGTCGTACCGGGCCTTGAGGTCCCGGTAGGCCGCGCCTCCGTAGAGCGTGTCGAACTCGTCCTGGGTGTAACTCGCCGTGGAGTACAGGGACTTGTGTCCCTCGAGCTCCATGAGCTTCCGCTCGATCAGCCGGTTGTGGTGATCGCGCGCCATCCCCGGCCGGAGCAGGGCGTCGGACCAGAAGCCGACGTTGACGTAGGTCCGGTGCGGTTCCAGGGGGTAGAGGGGCCAGGTGCGGTCCCCGCGCAGCCGCAGCGGGCAGACCCACACCGGACTGATGCCGATCTCGCGGTGGAAGAAGTCCAGGAACTCCGCGAGGTGCTCCACGGGGACCTCGACGTCCTGGATGATCGGTTCGACGCCGGCCGCCCCGGTGGCCCGCGTCTGGATGCGCTCGGAGATCCCGTAGCGGCGGTCGAGCGCGACCAGGCGGCGGTAGACGTCGCTGCGGCGCAGACGCGACGGCCACACCCGGCGCACCAGCGGGTGCTGGACGCCGAGGGCCCGCGAGCACCAGAACCAGTCGGTGTCCCAACGCCACAGGTAGTCGTGGATCGACAGGTGGTCGGTGTGGCGCTGCTGGATCGAGCGGTAGTAGATGCCCTGCCCGGTGTAGTCGGACAGGTACGGGGCCTCGTCGACGAGCCGCCCGAGGGTGAGGTACTGCTCGCCGGCGGTGAAGACGGTGCCGTCGAGGAAGTCGACGGCCTCGCCGTCGTACCGGCGCTCCGCGGTGATGCGCGCGCACGCGTCGGCCATCGACGCGGCGTCGTCGAACCGGAGGTGGCGCAGCGCCACGAAGGGACGCACCGGGGCGAGCTCGATGGTCAGGGCGACCGCGTAGCCGAGCGTCCCGTAGGAGTTGGCGAGGGCCGCGTGCAGGTCGGCGGCCTCGTTGTCGGGCGTCGCGTGGACGATCTCCCCGGCGCCGGTGAGGACGTCGGCCGCGAGCACGGACTCGTGCGGCAGGCCGTCGCGGAACGAGGTCGACTCGATGCCGAGCCCCACCACCGCGCCGCCCAGCGTGATCGTCTTGAGCTGCGGCGCCACGAGCGGCATGAGGCCGTGCGGCAGCGTCGCCGCCACGAGGTCCTCGTAGGTCGTCATCCCGCCGACGTCGGCGGTGCGCGCGACGGGGTCGACGTGGAGCACGCGGTCGAGGCCGTCGACCTCGAGGCCCCCGGCGCCGTCGCGGAAGCGGAACAGGTTCGACGTCTTCTTGTGCAGCCGCACCGGCGCGTCGGCGGGCAGCGCGGCGAGGCGCTCCCGGGCGGCGGCGACCGCCTCCTCGTGCGCCGTCGAGAACCCTGTCACCGCGCTCGCCACGGCCCGGAGACTATGCCTGGTACGCACCACCGGCACCTGTGTCGCCAGTGGGATCCTTCACGGTGAGCCGACACGAGGGGTGGGGACGATGGGCGAACTCCGGACCTACCGGGACAAACGGGACCCGGGGCGGACACCCGAGCCGTTCGGGGAGGTCGGGAGTGCCGACACCGACGCGGGCGGTCGGTTCGTCATCCAGGAGCACCACGCCCGGCGGCTGCACTACGACGTCCGGCTGGAGCGCGGCGGCGTGCTCGTCTGCTGGGCCGTGCCGAAGGGGCTGCCCGACGGCCCCGGGGCGCCGCGCCTCGCCGTGCACACCGAGGACCACCCGCTGGAGTACCTCGACTTCCACGGCGAGATCCCGGCCGGCGAGTACGGCGGCGGGTCCATGACGATCTGGGATAGGGGCACCTACGAGACCGAGAAGTGGACCGACGACGAGGTCGCGGTGAGGCTGCGCGGGGAGCGGGCCGACGGGCGGTTCGTGTTCTTCCGGCCGAAGCGCAACGCCGACGGGCGGCAGGTGCAGCGCAGCGGAGCTCGACCGTCGGACGAGGACTGGCTCGTCACGAGGAAGGGTGAGGAGAAAGCCCGGCCGCCCCGCGACGTGCAGTCCCCGCGCGTCTCGGTCGGGGGCCGCGCGCTCAAGCTGTCCAACCTCGACAAGGAGCTGTACCCCGGGACTCCGAAGAACGCGGTGGTCGACTACTACGCCCGGGTCGCCGACACCCTGCTCCCCCACCTCGCCGGCCGCCCCCTGACGCTGCGCCGCTTCCCCGACGGCATCGACGGCGAGTCCTTCTACGAGAAGAACGCGGGTCGCAACGCCCCGGACTGGCTGCGGACGGTCGTGGTCCCGACGCCGGGCTCGTCGCGGGGGTCGGACTCGGCCCGCTTCGTCGTCGTGGAGGAGCTCGCGACGCTGGTGTACCTGGCCAACCTCGCCGTGCTCGAGCTGCACGTCCCGCAGTGGCGGGTCGATCCGGACGACGTGCCGCAGCCGCCGGACGAGCTCGTGTTCGACCTCGACCCGGGGCCCGGCACCGGTCTGCCGGAGTGCGCCCGGGTCGCGTGCCGGGTCCGGGACCGCCTGCACGACGACGGGCTGGTGCCGGTGGTGAAGACCAGCGGCTCGAAGGGCATGCAGATGACCGCGCCCGTCGTCGTGGCCGATCCGGGTCGGACGTCGGAGTACGCCCGGGCGATCGCGCAGGAGCTCGCCCGCGAGACGCCGGACGACGTGACGGCGGTGATGGCCAAGGACCGCCGCGGCGGCCGCGTGTTCATCGACTGGTCGCAGAACAACACCGCGAAGACCACCGTCGCCCCGTACTCGCTCCGGGCGCGGGCCGCGCACGGGGTGCCGACGGTGTCGACGCCGCTGACGTGGGACGAGGTCGAGGCGGCCGACGACGCCGACGCACTCGTGTTCTCCCCGGCCGCGGTGCTCGACCGCATCGCCGAGCACGGCGACCTCTACGCGGGGGCGCTGACCGACGGGGTCGAGCTGCCGGACTAGCTAGAGCAGACCGCCGACGGCCTTCCCGAGCCCGTTGACGGTCTTGCCGGCGGTGTCCGCGACCTGGGGCACGAGGCCCTTCTGTCCGCCGCCGCCGTCGTTCCCGCCCGACGGGGCCGACTTCGAGCCCGACGTGGGCTTCGTGGTGCCGGTCGGCGTGCCGCTCCTGCCCTGGCCGTCGCCCGCGCCCGTCGTGGTGGTCGTGGGCTTCGTGGTCGGGGCCGTCGTCGGCGTCGCCGCCCGTGGGGTGATCAGGGTCGGCACGGCGGGCTGGGTCGGGCGCACGACAGCGGCCGGCAGCGGGGCCGGGACGACGGGCGCGGGAGGCGCGGCCGGCGGTGCCCCGGGGCCGGGCACGGTGAGGATGCCCGCGGTGGCCGGGTCCCCGGTCACGTCGGAGGGTCCGCGCCGGGTCGCGCCGCCCTGGCCCCCGTCCAGCGCCTGGGGGGAGCCGGCGGTGTAGGTGTCCACGGTGGGCAGCGGGTCGCTCGAGCGGTCGTTCGCCACGGCGTTGACGGCCAGCGGCACGGCGGTGACGGCCGCGGCGACGGAGAGGATCGCGAGACCCCAGCCCCGCAGCGGGCTCTCGGTCCGGGAACGCGCGTCACCCCGACGGTGGCTCGTGGTGACGGCCGGCGTGTAACCGGACTCGTCGAGGTGGCGCTGGGCCCACAAGGGCAGACCGGCGGGTTCACCCGCTTCCCCCGAGCGGCCCTGCCGCGAGCGCGTCATTCGTCCCCCGAGTCCGAACTCTCGTTGTCGTGGATGACCGACGCGACACTACTCCATGTGTACGTATCCCCCCAAGGTGGCCAGGGAGTGACCGCTGATCTTCGTACCAGGGTCGTGATGACTCCGTGTCACGGCCGTGACCGGCGTCCGGGGGAAACGGCTGCTCCTCCCGGGACACGTCCGGGCCGTCCCGGCGACACCCGCCGGTCGTCCGGGTCGGGCAGACTGCGGCCCGTGCTGCCGGCCGTCCGCTCCCACCCCTACCTCGCCGCTCCCCGCCCGCGGGCGTTCGCCCACCGGGGCTGGCACGTCGGGGACCTCGCGGGGCTCGAGAACACCCTCGCCGCCTTCACCCGCGCCCGGGAGGAGGGCTTCGCCTACGTCGAGACCGACGTGCACGCGACCCGCGACGGTGTCCTCGTCGTCCACCACGACGCCACGCTGCGGCGCGTGGCGGGCCATCCCGGGGTGCTGCGGGCCCTGGACTGGGCCGACCTCGCCGAGGTGCGGGTCCGCGGCCGCGAACGCCTGCCGCGTCTCGAGGAGGTGCTGGAGGCCGAGCCCGAGCTGCGGTTCAACGTCGACATCAAGTCGCCCGGCTCGCTGCGCCCGATGCTCGACCTGCTGGAACGCGACGACGTCGCCGAGCGGGTGGCCGTCGCCAGCACCGACGAGGGCCGGCTGCGGGCGGTGCGGCAGCGCTTCGGGGACCGGGTGGTCACCGGGGTCTCGGCGCGGGCCGCACTGTCGCTGCGCTGGCGGTCGGTCCTCCCGGGGCCGCTCGCCCGCCGGGTCCCGGTCGGCGGGGACCTCGCCCAGCTGCCGACGCACTTCGGCGCGCTGCCGGTGATCGACCCGGTGTCGGTCGCGGCGGCGCACGCCCTCGGCATCGAGGTGCACGTGTGGACGATCGACCGGCCCTCGGAGATGCACCGGCTGCTCGACCTGGGGGTCGACGGACTGATGACCGACCGCCCGGACCTGCTGCGGGAGGTCCTCGTCGTGCGGGGCGGGTGGCCGACCGGCTGACCGCCGGTGGCCCACGACCCGCCGGCGCGCCGCCCGGTGTGACGTGCTCGGTCCGCGGGTAACACCGTGGTGAACACATCGATGTGTGCCAGGGGTCGCGGAACCGTCGCACGGGCCGGCGTGAGACGGGTCACGACCACGTGTCCGACCGGTGTCGTGGGAACGAACACGGGACGCCCGACGTTGGGACCGGGGTCGCCCCACGAGGGCGACATGCACGCAGTCGAGGAAAGGACAGCACTCATGGCCGACCGCGTCCTCCGTGGAAGCCGCCTCGGAGCCGTCAGCTACGAGACCGACCGCGACCACGACCTCGCCCCCCGCCGCGCCTTCGCCTACCGCTGCCCCAAGGGCCACGACTTCGAGGTCCCGTTCTCCGACGACGCCGAGGCCCCGGTCACCTGGGAATGTCGCCTCCACGGCGAGGAGGGCAAGCGGATCGACGGCACGGAGCCCGAGCAGAAGAAGGTCAAGCCGCCGCGCACCCACTGGGACATGCTGCTCGAGCGCCGCTCCGAGCCGGAGCTGCAGGAGCTGCTGGAGGAGCGCCTCGACCTCCTCAAGGAGCGCCGCGGCGCCTGATCCCGCCCCGCACCACCGACGACCCCGTCACCGCCCGGTGGCGGGGTCGTCGTGCGTCCGGGGTCGGCGCGTCAGACGGTCGCGGACGCCCCACACCGTGACGCGCCAGAGCGCCTCCCGCACCACGGCGCCGCTCATCTTCGAGGCGCCCGCACAGCGTTCGGTGAACACGATCGGCACCTCGCGGACGGCATAGCCCGCCCGCTGCACGCGGAACGCGAGGTCGACCTGGAAGCAGTAGCCCTGGGAGGACACCGGGCTGGCGGTCACCGCCTCGAGCGCCTCGCGACGGAACAGCCGGAACCCGCCGGTGACGTCCCGGACCGGGAGGCGCAACGCCCGGCGGGAGTAGACGTTGGCCGATCGGGAGAGCGCGTTGCGGTACCAGGGCCAGTTCACCACCCGGCCGCCCGGCACGTACCGCGAGCCGAGGACGAGGTCGGCGCCGTCGTCCCGCGCCGCCGCGAGCATCGCCGGGAGGTCCTCCGGGGCGTGCGATCCGTCGGCGTCCATCTGGACGATCCACCCGACGTCGTCGGCCGGGTGGGTGGCCATGACGTGCGCGAAGGCGTCGACGTACGCCGCCCCCAGTCCGCGCTTCGGGCGGTGGTGGAGCACGGTGACCCGGTCGTCGCGGGCGGCGAGGCCGTCGGCCAGTTCCCCCGTGCCGTCGGGGCTGCCGTCGTCGACCACCAGCAGCCGCACCGCCGGGACGGTGTCGAGCACCCGCGCCACGATGCCGGGCAGGTTCTCCCGCTCGTCGTAGGTCGGCACGACGACGAGCACCCCGCGGCCGTCCGCCGCCGGTGCGGCCGGGGCCGAGGGCACCCGGGTCTCCTGCGACCGCTGCGCGCTCATGCCGCCCCGCCCTCCCGTCGCCGCCGTCGGACGACGCCCCCGACGACGACCGCCGCCACCCCGAGGCCGGCGAGCACCCACTCGGGGCCCGCGCCGAGCCGGGTGGCCAGGGTAGTCGTGGTCCGCAGCGGTACCCGGTCGACCAGCACGCCCGGCGTGAAGAGTTCACCGGTCCGGTCGAGCACGGTGCCGTCCGGCGCGATGACCGCGCTCTGCCCGCTCGTCGCGGCGATGACGACGGCCCGGTCGTGCTCCACCGCGCGCAGCCGGCTCATCCCCTGCTGCTGGTAGGTCATGTTGGTGAAGCCGAAGGTCGCGTTGTTCGTGGGCACCGTCAGCAGGTCCGCGCCCGCCGTCACCGCGTCGCGGACGTCGCCGTCGAAGACCACCTCGTAGCAGGTCGCGACGCCGAGCCGGGCGGGTCCGGCGTCGAGCACGGGCGCGCCGGTGCCGGGCTCGAAGTCGGTGACCCGGGAGACGTCGGCGGAGAACACCGACGCGAGCCCGCGGATCGGGATGTACTCCCCGAACGGCAGCAGGTGGCGCTTGACGTACTGGTCGGTCGGCCCGACCCGCGGGGTCCAGACGACGGCGACGTTGCGTGGCCCCTGCACGATCGTCCCGTCCGCGTCCCGCGTGCCCTGCAGCACCGCGCCCACGACGACGGGCACCCCGACCTCGTCGGTGACCGCCTGGATCTCCGCGCGCGCGTCCGGGTTGCGGAACGGGTCGATGTCCGAGGAGTTCTCCGGCCAGATCACCAGATCCGGCCGCGCGGTCCGGCCGGCCGCCACCCCGGCCGCGAGCTGCTGGGTCTCCCGGACGTGGTTGTCGAGCACCGCCCGGCGCTGGCTCGCGAAGTCCAGGCCCGCCCGCGGCACGTTGCCCTGCACGGCCGCCACGGTGATCGTCCGGTCGCCCGGCGCGGCGAGCGGGTGGGCGGGCACCGCGATCCCGACGACGGGTCCGAGCAGGACCGCGACGAGCGCCCCCAGGCCCGGCAGGACCCGCCGTCGGGGGGAGCGCAGCAGGGCCCGGAGGCCGGCGCCGGAGAGGACGACCGCGAAGCTGACCAGCGGGGCGCCGCCGAGGGAGGCGAGCGTCGCGTAGGCGCCGCCCGCCTGGCCGAAGGCCAGCTTGGACCAGGGGAAGCCGCCGAAGGGTTCGCGCTCGATCAGCGCCTCCCCCGCCACCCAGAGGCACGCGATCCACAGCGGGGCGCCGGGCAGCCGGGCGAGCAGGGGGACGAACGCGACCGGGACCGCGGTGGCCAGCACGACGACGAGCAGCGCGAACAACCAGACCGCACCGACGTAGGTGCCGGTCCAGGACAGCAGCGGGTACTCGTAGGCCACCGCCGCGAGCGCGCCCCAGCCGAGGGCGGCGCGCCAGGACCGGTCGGCGACCGTCGCGACCAGCAGCGCGATCCCGAGCGGCGCGGCCCACCACCAGCCCAGCGGCGGGAACGAGACGTAGAGCGCGAGCCCCGCGACGACGGCCGCGGCCGCGCGGAGGCCGGTCGCGCGCGTGGGCCGGCGCCGTCGGGCGGCCGTCCCCCGCCGCGGGGCCGTCAGCACGACAGCAGCTCGTGGGGGCGGGTGTTGACCGCCTCGCACCCGTCCTCGGTGACCACCACGATGTCCTCGATGCGGGCGCCCCACCGGCCGTCGAAGTAGATGCCCGGTTCGACGGAGAACGCCATGCCCGGCTCGAGCGCCAGCCCGTTGCCCGCGACGATGTAGGGCTCCTCGTGGACCTCGAGCCCGATCCCGTGGCCCGTGCGGTGCACGAAGTTGTCCCCGAACCCGGCCTCGCGGATGATCGCACGGGCGGCCTCGTCGACGCTCTCGGCGGTGACGCCGGGGCGGGCGGCCGCCACGGCCGCCGCCTGGGCGCGCTGCAGCACCGCGTAGACGTTCACGATCTCGTCGGTGGCCCCACCGACGACGTAGGTGCGGGTGCAGTCGGAGTTGTAGCCCTCGGGCAGCGGCCCGCCGATGTCGACCACGACCACGTCGCCGGACTCGATGACCCGGTCGGACACCTCGTGGTGCGGGCTCGCCCCGTTCGGGCCTGATCCCACGATCACGAAGGCCGCCTCGGCGTGCCCGGCCTCGACGATCGCGGCGGTGATGTCCGCGCCGACCTCGGCCTCGGTGCGCCCGGCCCGCAGCAGCCCCGGCACCTGCTCGTGCACGGAGTCGATGGCGGCACCGGCCCGGCGCAGGTACTCGATCTCGGCCGGGTCCTTGCGCATCCGCAGCTCGCGCAGCACCGGCGTGGCGAGCTCCTGGGTGGCCAGCGGCAGGGCGTCGCGCAGGCCCAGCACGTGCAGGGCCGGCATGTCGGACGCGACCGCGACGCGCTTCGCCCCGTCCAGGCACGCCGCCACGAGCCCGTGCGGGTCCTCACCGTCGACCCAGTCGAGGACGCGGATGCCCGCCCGGTCCACCCCGGTGCCGTCCAGGCCCGGGCGCTCCAGGCGCGGCACGACGAACGCGGCCTCGTCCTGCGTGGGCAGGACGAGGGCCGAGAGCCGCTCGTGGGAGTGCTTCACGACGCCCGCGAGGTACTGCAGGTCGGGGCCGGGCGTGACGACCAGCGCGTCGAGACCGGCGTCCGCGGCGAGCCGGCGCGCACGGTCGAGGCGGGCGGTGACCTGGTCGGCGAGCGGAGCCATGGTCGGAGCCTAACCGCCGCGACGGTGCCGTCCCGGTCAGTGCCCGGGGATCTCCGAGACGTGCGCGGCGACGATCCGCCACCCCGCGGCCGTCCGCGCCCACGTCTGCGTCTGGCGTCCCTCGCGCGGGGAGTCCGGGTACGCGAACAGCGTGCTCACGACGGCGGCGTCCGGGCCGAGCGGCAGCACCACCGTCCCGGACAGCCGGCGGCCCGGCGGCACGCCGGGGTGCGCCGCCCGCCACGCCGCGATCTCCGCGGCGCCCTGCTGGCGGTCGGCGACCCCGTAGCGCACGCAGCGGCCGTCGTCCCAGAAGAGCTCGGTCAGCGTCGCCACGTCGGCCTCGCGCAGCGCCCGCTCGTACCGGGCGAACACCGCGGCCACCTCGGCCGCGACGTCCTCGTCGTCGAACGCCGCCGCGCGCGGCCCCGTCCGGGGCGGCACGGTCACGCGGGCTCCACGCGGGCCGGCTCGCGGGGGTCTGTGGCTGCGGGCTCCTCCGCGACCACGGCGTCCGCCTGGTCCTCCTCGACCGGCTCCGACCCGTCGTCGTGGGCCCGCCGGTGCACGAACCCGAAGCCGAGCAGCACGATCCCGGCGAAGAGGTAGCCCAGGGCGATCTGCCCGCCGACCCCCCAGCCCACCGACTCGGCGTGGATCAGCCCGACGAAGCCGAGCACCGCGCCGGCGAGGGCGTAGGCCGCCGCCGCGAAGAACTGCTTGTCGATGATGAAGGCGGTGATCGACCCGAGCACGAGACCGGCCAGGATCGCGCCGCCGCCGAGCAGCGCCGTGCCGTGGTAGACGAGACCGGCGTTGGACAGGGCCCCCTCCCCCACGCGGTCGGCCGTGGTGCCCGCCGCGTCGAGGGCGTCGTCCATCAGGCCCGTGGCCCAGGACGCGATGTTGGGGATGATCGCGAAGACCACGGCGACGGCGTGCCGCGACGGCGTCTCGCGGAAGGCCTGGGCGCCGATGAGCAGCCCGATGTAGAGCAGGATCGGCACGATCGCGGGGAGCGGCAGCAGGGCTCCGAGCAGCGAGAACATGCCGAGGAAGCACAGCAGGGCGATGACGACGCCGGAGGCCAACGAGTAGGTGGTGCGCCCGCCCGCCGACTTCCAGCCCGGGTGGCCGATGTAGACCGCCGGCGGGAACGGGCAGCCCAGGGCCGACCCGAGGACCGCCCCGGCGCCGTCGGCGAGCAGCACCGAGCGCAGGTTGTACGAGTCGCCCGCGACCGCGGCCGACTCCACGTTCGTCATGCCCTCGGTGAAGTTGTAGATGCCGAGCGGGATCGCCGTCGCGAGCAGCGGGGCGACGTCGACGAGCCCCGTCCCGAGGCGGCCGAGGTCGATCGACGGCAGGGAGACGGACACGTCCTGCGCCGCCGTGACCACCTCGGGCACAGACATGTACCCGCCGATCCAGCCGATCGCGGTGCCGACCAGCAGGGCCGCGAGCCCCACCGGGATGTTGCCCGGCAGGCGCAGGTCGGTGAAGAAGCCGATCAGGATGATCACCATGACCGGCAGCGAGATCCACAGCGCGGTGAACATCTGGGCGGCGGGGCGCATCGAGATGAAGGCGATCGAGACGCCCGCGAGCGTGCCGAGCATCGCCGCCTGCGGGGTGTAGCGGCGGATGTACGGCCCGACGAAGGCGCCGAGCAGCACGATCAGCCCGATGATGAAGCACCAGGCCAGGCCCGCGGCCCAGGCCACGAGCGGGTTCCCGGTGGTCAGCGCGATCGGCAGCATGATCACGAAGACGACGATGAACATGTGCGGCACGGAGGGGCCGTAGGGCATCGCGCAGACGTCGTCGCGGCCCTCCCGGCGGGCGAGCCGCCGCGCGAGCCAGGTGTAGTAGACGTTGCCCAGGAGCAGCTGCACGCCCAGGGCCGGGAGGATGACCCCGAAGACCTCGGCGCCCGGGATCTTCACGACGCCGACGCAGAGCCCGGACAGCACGAGCACGTTGACCAGCGTGTTGAACCCGAGACCGAAGAAGGCGTTGGTGTCGCCGGCGACCCACCAGGACAGGCGGGGCGGGGCGGTGCTCTCGGTGGTCGGCGTGCTCATGACGGGGTCCCTTCGAGGGCGGTGACGGGCAGCGCGGTGAGCAGGGCCGCCGAGGGCGCGACCCAGCCGAAGATCCCGCCCTGCGCGGCGATCATGGCGAGCCCGACGCGCTGGAACTCGGGGAAGTAGGAGCCGACGCAGTCGGACAGGACGAGGCACTCGTAGCCGCGGTCGTTGGCCTCGCGGACGGTGGTGTGCACGCACACCTCGGTGGTCACGCCGGTGACCACGAGCCGGGTGATCCCGCGGGCGGCGAGCTCCGCCCCGAACGACGTGCCGTGGAACGAGCCCTTGCCGGGCTTGTCGACGACGAGCTCACCCTCGACCGGGGCGAGCTCGTCGACGATGTCGTGGCCGTATTCGCCCCGCACGAGGATGCGGCCCTTCGGCCCGGGGTCGCCGATCCGCAGCGACGGCGACCCGCGGTGCAGCTTGGCGGGCGGGCAGTCCGAGAGGTCCGGCACGTGGCCCTCGCGGGTGTGCACGACGGTCATGCCGAGCGCGCGGGCGGCGGCGAGGACCCGTTGCAGCGGGGGGATGACGCCACGCAGCAGCGACACGTCGTTGCCGAGGGTCTCGCCGAAGCCGCCCGGCTCGCAGAAGTCGCGCTGCATGTCGATGATGACGAGCGCCGTCGTCGCGACGTCGAGCTCGAAGGGGCCGGGGTCGGCGTCCACCGTCACGGTCACGACCGGACCCCCGCCAGTACGGCGTCCGACGTCGCGACCGCTCCGAACACCCCGCCCTGCATCGTCACCATGTGCAGCGCCGCGGCGTGGTTGGCCGGGTCGGTCGCCCCCGTCGCGTCGGAGAGGATCACGCACTCGAGTCCGCGGTCGTTGGCCTCCCGCATCGTCGTGTGCACGCACACGTCGGTCGTGATGCCGGTGAGGATGAGGTGCGTGATCCCGTGGGTGCGCAGCACCAGGTCGAGCTGCGTCGCGTAGAACGCGCCCTTGCCCGGCTTGTCGATCAGCACCTCGCCGGGCCACGGCGCGACCTCGGGGACGATCTCCCAGCCCGGCTCGCCGCGGACCAGGATGCGGCCCGTCGGGCCCTCGCTGCCGATCTCCGCGCCGATCTGCGCCGAGCGCCACCGCTTGTTCGCGGGCAGGTCGGACAGGTCGGGGGCGTGCCCCTCGCGGGTGTGCACGACGAGCATCCCGGTCTCGCGGGCGAGCGCGAGCATGCGCGCCGTGGGCGCCAGCCCCTCCCGGGTGAGGGCGATGTCGTAGCCCATGCGGTCGACGTAGCCGCCCGGTCCGCAGAAGTCGATCTGCCAGTCGATGCAGATCAGGGCGACCCGCTCGGTCGGCACGGACCCGTCGTAGGGCCAGGCGTAGGGCGCCGCGTCGACCGGGCCGATGACGGCGGGTCGGGGTGCCGGGGGTGCCGTCCCGGTCGTGGGGAGGGAGTCGGTCGTCACGGGGCCTCCTGGGTCGAGGGCGGGCGCAGGTCGGGCAGCAGGGCGGGCAGCAGCGTGCGGGCGGCGGCGAGCAGGGCGGCGTCGCTGTGGGCGGGGCCGACGAGGGTCACGCCGACGGGCCGGCCGTCGGGCGTCGTCCCCGCCGGGAGGGCGAGGGCCGCGAGGTCGAGCAGGTTGGTGGCCTGGGTCCACCGGCCGAGGACGAGGTTGCGGGCGACGGGCTCGGCGGCGAGCTCGGCGCGGGTGAAGGTGGTGGGCACGGTCGGGAGCAGAAGCAGGTCGGCGCGCTCGAACAGCCGGGCCGTCCACGCGCGCAGCTCCTGCAGCCGGTGTCGGGCGCGGAAGGTGTCGACGGCGCTGAACTCGGCGCCCCGGGCGATCACGGTCCGGATCACGGGGAGCACCTCGTCGGGGTGCGTGTCGGTGAACTCCTGCAGGGCGGCGAGCCGCTCGGCCGCCCACGGTCCGCCGTAGAGGAGGTCGCCCGCCTCGCGCAGGGGTGCGGTCGGGGTCTCGACGACCGCCCCGGTCGCGGCCCCCGCCCGCTCCACGGCCGCGTGGAAGGCGAGCGCCATGGCCCGGTCGCCGGCGAACGCGTCGGCGACGTCGAGGTCGCCGGGCACGGCCAGCGCCGGCCGGGCGACGGGCGGCGTGGGGCGGTAGCGGCGCGACCAGGGGTCGACCGGATCGGGCCCGACGAGGACGTCGAGGGCGCGGGCGGCGAGGTCGAGCTCGCGGGTGAAGACGCTGACGCAGTCGAGGGACCGGCAGGCCGGCACCACGCCGGAGGTCCCGACGATGCCGCGGGTCGGCTTGAGCCCGAGGATCCCGTTCAGGGCGGCCGGGACCCGCCCGGAGCCCGCCGTGTCGGTGCCGAGCGCGAGCGGGATGATGCCCGCGGCGACCGCCACCGCGCTGCCCGAGCTCGATCCGCCGGACACCAGGTCGCCGCCGAACACGCTCTCGGGGGCGCCGTAGGGCGAGCGACCGCCGTTGAGTCCCGTGGCGAACTGGTCGAGGTTGGTCTTCCCGTCGACGATCGCGCCGGCCTCGCGCAGCCGTCGCACCGCAGCGGCGTCGGTGTCGGCGCGGCGGGTGAAGGCGGGGCAGGCGGCGGTGGTCGGCAGGCCTGCGACGTCGATGTTGTCCTTCACCGCCACGGGCACGCCGTGCAGCGGGCCCCGGTGCCCGGGCGCCAGGGCCTCGAGCTCCCCGGCCCGCGCGTGCAACGCGTCGCGGTCGGCGACCGTGATCCACACCCCGTCGTCGCCCCGCTCGGCGATCCGCGCCAGGACCGCCTCCACGACGTCCGCGGGGCGGGTCCCGGGGGTGAGGGCGGTGCTCGGCATACGGTCGATTGTCGACCGTTTGATGTCGGCGACCGGCCCCTGCGGTTACGCCTGTGTGACGCCGCGACCGGGACGGTGGCCCGGCTCAGCGCCGGGTCTCGTCCAGCTCGGACACCAGGTAGGTCCGGGCCCCGTGGGTCGACAGCGCCTCGAGCGCCGCGTCGACGTCCCCGCTCGCGACGGCGTCGTACAGCGCGCGGTGGCGTCGGACGCCCTCGGCGGCGCTGCGCACCTCGGCCTCCCGGCGCATGTTGGTGGCCATGTAGAGCTGCAGCTGCAGCAGGACCGGCTCGTAGACCCGCAGCAGGTGGCGGTGGCCAGCCAGCGCGACGAGCGCGAGGTGGAACTCGCGGTGCGCGTCCGCCCGGTCCGCGCCCACCGCCGTCTCGATGCGCCCGATGGTCCGCTCGAGCGCGGCCAGCCGGTCCGGCGCCGGCGGGCCGTCGGCCAGCGCCGTGCCGACCGCGAACCGCTCCAGCGCGTCGCGGAGCCCGAACAGCTCCTCGATGTCCTGGGGCGAGAGGTCCACGACCCGCACGCCCCGCCGTGGCAGGTGCTCGACCAGCCCCTGCTCGCCGAGCAGACGCAACGCCTCGCGCAGCGGCGCCCGACTGGTCCCGAACCGTCGCGTCAGCTGCTCCTCGACCAGGCGCTCCCCGGGGGCCAGGGCACCCCGCAGGATGTCGGCGCGGATGCGGGTGACCACGAGTTGGACGAGGCTCTGCGCGCCGAGCCCCGGGCCCTCGTCCGGCGGGGCCTCAGCCGTCACGGTGCGCTCCTCCTCCGGCGTGACGACCGCCGTCCGGTCGTCTCTCCCTGCCGCTCAGCTTCCCAGACGCGACTAGGTAGTCGCCCCCTGTCCGGGCCCGCCGGGTCGGGTGAGGGTGACCGCATGACGCATCCCGGGGACCCCACCGCCCTGCTCGACCGGCTCGACGGCGAGCTCGCCGACCTCGGCGCCCGCCTCGCCTCCGTCCGTTCCGACCTCGGGGCGCTCCGCGGCTCCCCCGTCCCGACGACGGGTGCCTCCGCGGCTGCCGCCCCGCCCGGCTCCGGTCCTGAGCCCGCACCGCCGTCGACCGCGGCGCCACCGTCGGGTCCGCTGTCGAGTCCTCCGTCGGCTCCCCCGGCCGGGCTGCCGTCGGCCGCACCCGCCGGGCTGCCGTCCGGACCGCCCGCCGGGCTGCCGTGGGCTCCCCCGGCCGGGCTGCCCGCAGGCGTCGGGCCCTGGATGCCGTCCGCGCCGCCGCGGCGGTCGTCGCCGCCCGTACCTCCGGTCAGCGGCCCGGCTCCCGGGTCGGCGGGCCCGACGGTCTGGGCGCCGCCGGCGCCGGTCGGCCCGCGACGGCCCCGTCTCCCCCGGCTGTCGGGCGGCCGGCTGCTCGCGGCGACCGGCGCGGGCGTGACGCTGCTCGGCGTCGTGCTGCTCCTGGCGCTCGCCGCGTCCCGGGGCTGGTTCGGCCCCGGGGCCCGCGTCGCGATGGGCGGGCTGGTCGGTCTCGGGCTCCTCGGGGCGGGCGTCGTCCTGCAGCGTCGGCGCGGTGCCGACGGGGCGGCCGACCCGGGTCCGGTCTCGCTCGCCGCCACCGGTATCACGGCCCTGTACCTGACCGTGGCCGCGGCGGCCTCGCTCTACCGCTTCCTGCCGGCCGCCGCGGCGGTGGTGCTCGCCCTGCTCGTCGCGGGCGGTGGGCTGGTGCTGGCCGACCGCTGGCGGCGGCGCGACCTGGCGCTGGGCGTCGTGGTCGGGGTGGACCTGCTGGTGCCGGCCGTGGTCGACGCGGCGGGCGCACTGCTCGTGGTCCTGCTCGTCGTCGTGGTGGTGGTCGCCCTGCCCGTCGCCGCCCGGCGCGCCTGGCCGGTCCTCGTGGCCGTCTCCACGGTGTACGCGGCGCTCGTCGGCCTGCTCGCCACCGACGCCGTCGGACGCGCCGGATCCTCGCCGGTCGGCGTGGCCGCGGCGGCCGCGGCGCTGCTCGTCGTCGGGGTCGTCGCCGCGCTGGTGCTCGTGGCCGCGCCCGCCGCGGACCGGGCGGCCACGGTGGTGGCCGGCACCGCGCTCGTCGCCCCGGTCCTCCCCCTGCTCGCCGTCGCGTCGACACTCACCCGCCCCTGGGGTGGCGTCCTCGACGTGGTCGCCGCCCTCCTGCTGCTCGTCGCGGCGGTGGTCGCCGAGCGCGGGACGGGCCGGGTCCCGGTGACCCCGGCCCTGGCCGCCACGGCGGTCGCCGTGGCCGGTGTGGTCGGGCTGCAGGCCGTGCCCCTGGTCCTCACCGGCACCGCGCAGGGCGGCGGTCTGCTCGCCGTCGCGGCGGTGCTGGCCGTGCTCGCCGCGCGGACGGGCCGGACGGTCGTGCTGGTGGTCGCGGCCGGGTTCGGCGTCGCCGGCGGAGGTCTCGCGCTGGTCCGGGACCTGCCGCTCGACGTCGTCGTCGGTGGGGACGTCCGCCCGGCGGGGACGCTGCTCGCGATGGCGGCGGTCGGGGTGCTCCTCGCCGCGGCCGCGGGCGCGCTGCTGATCGCCGTCGCCCGGGCGGACCTGCTGGGTGGACGCGACCGCACGGCCGTCGTCGTGGGCCTGCTCGGGATCGTCGGGCTGTACGGGGCGGCGGGCGCCGTCGTGACATCGGCCCTCGCGGCCGCGCCGAGCCGTGGCGGGTTCCTCGCCGGACACGTGCTGGTGACGATCTCCTGGACGGCGCTCGCGCTGGTGCTGCTGGTGCGCGGCGTCGGCGCGGTCCTCCCCCGCGTGCTGGGCGGCGTGCTCGTCGTCGCGGCGGTAACGAAGCTGATCCTCTTCGACCTGGTGGCGCTCGACGGTCTCGCGCGCGTCGTGGTCTTCCTCGGCGCCGGGCTCGTGCTGCTGGTCGCGGGGACGCGCTACGCCCGGCTGGTGACGGCCCCGACCGCCGACCCTGGCACGCTTGCGCCCCATGAGTGACGGAGCCGAGGGTCCCGTGATGCTGCTGGACTCGGCGAGCCTGTGGTTCCGCGCCTTCTACGGGGTGCCGGCGTCGCTGACCGCCGACGACGGCACGCCGGTCAACGCGATCCGCGGGTTCTGCGACATGGTCGCCCGCCTCGTCCGGGCCCGGCAGCCGTCCGCGGTCGTCGCGTGCCTCGACCGTGACTGGCGCCCGGCGTTCCGCGTGCGGGCCCTGCCGTCGTACAAGGCCCACCGGGTGGACACGTCGTCGGGCATCGACCCGTCCGACCCGACCGTCGGCGGCGGTCCCGACGCAGAGGCCGCCCCGGCGGAGCTCGGCGTCCAGGTCCCGGTGATCCTCGACGTCCTCGCCGCCGCGGGCATCCCGACGGCGGGTGCGGAGGGCTTCGAGGCCGACGACGTCATCGGCACCCTCGCGTCCGGCGAGGCGACCGCCGCCGTGGAGGTCGTCTCCGGGGACCGCGACCTGCTCCAGCTGGTGCGCGACGAACCGACCCCGGTGCGGATCGTCTACATCGCCCGCGGGGTGTCGAAGTACGAGGTGTACGGGCCCGAGGAGGTCGCGGCGAAGTACGGCGTGCCGGTCGGCCGTGCCGGCGACGGCTACGCCGAGATGGCGATGCTGCGCGGCGACCCCTCCGACGGGCTGCCGGGCGTGCCGGGCGTCGGCGAGAAGACCGCCTCGCAGGTGGTGTCGAAGTTCGACTCGTGGGCCGAGCTGATCACCGCCGTCGTCGACGGCGGGGACTCCCGGCTCTCGGCCGCCGTGCGCACCAAGCTCGTGAAGGCCGCGCCGTACCTGACGGTCGCGCCCGACGTGGTACTCGTGGCGAAGGACGCGCCGATCGACTGGACCGGCTCGACGCGGTCGCTCCCCCACGAGCCGGCCGACCCGGACGCCCTCGCCGCCCTGGCCGAGCGGTGGAACCTCACGGGGTCGGTGGACCGGCTGACGGCCGCCCTCGCCGGGCGGGACGCCTAGCTCGCTGCCGCGACCGCGAGGACGACGGTGGGGCGGACCCGAGTGTTCGCCCGGTGTCACTCCCGCGGGTGGCGGCGCAGGACCATCGGGGGCGCGACGGCGTACCAGGCCTCGGTGACCAGTTCCCCGAGCTCGTCGACCGCGACCCGGTCGAGGTGGACGAGCACGCTGCTGTGTCCGTCGAAGTGCGGGGTGGTGAAGTAGACGCCGTGCTCGGCGACGAGCGCCTCCTTCGCCCCGAGGTCGGGCACCCGGGCGCCGAGGACCGGCCCCGGCTGCTCGGCCCACCCGAGGTCGGCCAGGTCGCGCACGCGCAGCGGCCGTTCCCAGACGAAGAGCTTCCCCGCCACCTTCCACGACACGGCCCCGCCGTGCGTCGACCGCTCGGCCACCTCGGGCAGCGCGAGCGCGAGTCGTCGCACGTCGTCCCAGGTCGCCATGCGCGTCGACCCTAGGGCAGGCCCGTCCCGCCGACCATGATCATCGACGCGGTCGCTGGTGCGACGGGGCCGCGGAGCACCGGGAGTGCTCGCCGATCACCGCGGCTGGCCGACCTCGTAGGTGCCGGACGCGTCCACCACGTCGACCGGGACGGTCGCGGGGCGACCGTCGACGGTGCCGGTGCAGGTGAAGGTGGTCCCCGGCTGCACGCGCTGGTCGTCGGGACAGCTCACTCCGGTGACCTGGCGCTTCCAGTCGCGGCTCACCACGTCGGTGACCCCGCGTTCGACGGCGGACCGGTCGAGCACGTCGTACCGCGCGAACCGCGGGCCGACGAGGAACGCCAGCAGGGCGACGACCACGAGGGCGATCACGACGACCGCGAGCACGACGCCGAGCACGATCCGCCGCACCCGTCGGCGCCGGGCGGGGTCGGGTGCCGGCGACGGCGGGGGCGCCCATCCCGGAGCGGTCTGCTGCCACGGGCCCGGCTGGAACGCCGGGTTCGGCCAGGCGGCGCCCGGAGTCGGGTCCGGCGCTGTCCCGGACGTGCGCGCCGGGACCACGTCGCCCGGTCCGGGAGCCGCGAACCCCGACGGCGGGGTCGCGTCCTCGTCGCGATCCGTACCCGGCGTGGCGCTCGCGGCCGACGGGGCGCTCGCGGCCGACGGGGCGCTCGCGGCCGGGGTGGACGTCGGCCCGTCACCCCACCGCACCCCGGTCGACCGCGACGGTGCCGGCTCCTCCGACGAGGACGGCTCGGCCGACGGACCACTAGCCGGGTCGGGGGAGTCCTCGGACCGGGCCGACGACTCCCCCGCCGCGTTGGTCACGCCGCCCAGAGTCTCACGGCGGCGCGGTGGCTCAGGTCTCCCCCACCGCCACCACCCCGCGACGGATGGCCCGCCCGGCGTCCGCGGCCGCCCGGCCCACCGGGTCGTCGCTGCCGCAGACGGCGCGAATCTGGTCGAGCAGGTCGAGCACCTGCCGGCACCACCGCACGAAGTCCCCGGCCGAGAGCTCCAGCCCGTGCGCCCGCGCGGAGGACAGCACCACCGACAGGGCGTCGCCGCGTGCCCACCGGTGCACCGGCCAGGCGAAGCCCAGGTCGGGTTCCCGGGTGCGGTCGAGGTGGTGGCGGCGCTCGTCGTGGACCAGGTCGTTCCACAGCCCCACGGTGGCCTCGACCGCGGCCTCGACGGCGTCGGGCACCCGCGGGATCCCGCCGTCGTCGCGACGCGAGTCGTAGACCAGTGACGACGCGACGGCCGCGAGCTCGGCGGGCTTCAGACCGAGCCACACGCCGTGGCGCAGGCACTCCGCCACGAGCAGGTCCGACTCCCCCCACAGCCGGGAGAGGCGGTGCCCGGCGGGCGTGAGTTCCGCGTCCTGCAGGTAGCCCCGCTCCCCCAGCAGCCCCCGGATGCGGTCGAAGTTCCGGGCGAGCGAGTGGGTCGTCGACCGGACCCGCTGCTCGAGCTGCTCGGTCTCGCGTTCCAGCCGGGCGTGCCGCTCGGCCCAGCGCGCCCGGTCCTCGCGGTCGGCCCGCCCGTGGCACGGGTGGGAGCGCACCGCGCGGCGCAGCGACGCGAGCTCGGGGTCCTCGCCGGCCCCGCCGCCCCGTCGTCGGGAACGCCCCGGGGCCTCGATCCCCGTGTCCCGCAGCGCGTTCGCGAGGTCGCGGCGGACCCGCGGCTCCTTGTGGTCGACCCGCTTCGGGAGCTTCATCGACCCGAGCGCGGTGACCGGGTCGGGGAAGTCGGCGATCGACAGCCGCCCGGCCCACCGGTCCTCGGTCAGCACCAGTGGGCGGGGCTCCATGCCGCGACCGGAGCGGTCGACGCCGGGGTCCAGCACGACGGCGAGGCCCGCGCGCTTGCCCGACGGCACCGAGATGACGTCGCCGCGCCCGAGCGCCTCGAGCGAGGCCGAGGCCTCGGCCTTCTGCTGGGTGCGGCCGGCCCGCGCGAGCTGCTTCTCCCGCTCGGTGAGCCGGCGCCGGAGGTCCATGTACTCGGCGAACTCCTCGGCCGAGGCGCCCTCGCCGTCGGACGAGGCGCCGCCGCCCATGGCCTCGGCGTAGCCCTCGAGGGCCTCCCGGTTGCGCTCGACGCGCTTGGCGAGGTGCACCACCGACCGGTCGGCCTGGAACTGCGCGAACGACTGCTCGAGCAGCTCCCGGGCCTCGGTGATGCCGAGGCGGTCGACCAGGTTGACGGCCATGTTGTAGCCGGGCCGGAACGACGAGCGCAGCGGGTACGTGCGCGTCGACGCGAGCCCGGCGACCTGCGCCGGGTCCATCCCGGGCGCCCAGAGCACCACCGCGTGGCCCTCGACGTCGATGCCGCGCCGACCCGCCCGCCCGGTGAGCTGCGTGTACTCGCCCGGCGTGAGCTCGACGTGCGACTCGCCGTTGTACTTGACCAGCTTCTCCAGCACGACCGTCCGCGCGGGCATGTTGATGCCGAGCGCGAGCGTCTCGGTGGCGAACACCGCCCGCACGAGCCCCTGGACGAACAGCTCCTCGACGGTCTCCTTGAACGCCGGGAGCATGCCGGCGTGGTGGGCCGCCACCCCGCGCTCGAGCCCCTCGCGCCACTCCCAGTAGCCGAGCACGTCGAGGTCGGCGTCCGGCAGCGCGGCGCACCGGCGGTCGACGACGGCGCGGATCCGCTCGACCTCATCGCGGTCGGTGAGCCGCAGCCCCGAGCGCACGCACTGGGTCACCGCGGCGTCGCAGCCGGCGCGGCTGAAGATGAAGGTGATCGCGGGCAGGAGCCCGGCCGCGTCGAGCCGCTCGATCACGTCGACGCGCGACGGCGGGCGGTAGCCCGGTCCCCCGCCGCGGCCGTTGCGGCCCGGGCCGGCGCCCCGGTCATCCCGGCGACGGGCGTCCCGGCCCCCGCGCGGCGGCGGCCCGGACCGGCCGCGCCGGTGCCCGCCACCGTCCCGGTCGACCTCCGCGACGGCCTTGGCGAGCGTCGGGTCGACCTTCACCCGGTGGTCCCCGTCGCCCCGGGACTCCTCGGCGAACAGGTCGAACATCCGCGAGCCGACCACCATGTGCTGCCACAGCGGCACCGGCCGGGTCTCGTCGACGACCACGGTGGTGTCGCCGCGGACCTCCACGAGCCAGTCGCCGAACTCCTCGGCGTTCGACACCGTCGCGGACAGCGAGGCGAGCTGCACCCAGCGGGGCAGGTGGAGGATGACCTCCTCCCACACGGCGCCGCGGAAGCGGTCGGCGAGGTAGTGCACCTCGTCCATCACCACGTAGGCGAGCCCGTCGAGCGCCGGGGAGTCGGCGTAGAGCATGTTGCGCAGCACCTCGGTCGTCATCACGACGACGGGTGCGGACCCGTTGACGGCGGTGTCGCCGGTGAGCAGACCGACGGCGTCGGCGCCGTGCCGGGCGACGAGGTCGGCGTACTTCTGGTTCGACAACGCCTTGATCGGCGTCGTGTAGAAGCACTTCTGGCCCCGCGCGAGCGCGAGATGGACCGCGAACTCACCGACGACGGTCTTGCCGGCGCCGGTGGGTGCGCAGACGAGCACACCGTGTCCCTCCTCCAGGGCGAGGCAGGCGCGCCGCTGGAAGTCGTCGAGCTCGAAGCTCAGGGACGTGACGAAGGTGCCGAGCTCGGGGTGCGCCGAGCGGGTGCGCGCTGCGGCGTAGGCCTCGGCGGGAGAGCGGGCCACCCCCCCACCGTGTCACACATCGGTGGGGGCGCGCTGGCGAGGACGGTTCAGTCGGCCCGGCGGGTCTCGTCGGGAACCGTCTCGCGCGGCTTCTCGACGACCGTCGGCTCGGCGCGGGGCGCCTCGACGGGCTTCGGGGCGTCGCTCGTCCTGGCGCGCTCGTCGTCCTCCTTCAGCCCGCGGGTCTCGGCCTTGAAGATGCGCATCGACTGCCCGAGGCCGCGGGCCATGTCGGGCAGCTTCTTGGCACTGAAGAGCAGCACGACGCCGACGACGGCGACGATGATCCATTCGCTCACGGGTGGTTCCCCTCGGAGCCCGGCACGGTCGTCCCCGACTGTACCGGGGAGGAACCGGACATTCGGCGCTGCTCCATCCGGACGCGGAGCGCCGCCACCCGGGCGCGCAGCAGGCCCACCCGGTCGGACAGGAGGCTGCTGAAGGCTCCGGCCACCGTCGTGGTGCGCCGCAGGGTGCGCAGCAGGCCCCCGACCAGGAGCGCCAGCACCACCAGCGCGACGACGACGGCGACGAGGCTCCACACGATGGGTCCGACCACGCCGGGACCCTAACGTCCCTCAGCCGGCGCCGTAGACCGCCAGCGCCTCGCGGGCACGCTCCGCACGGTCGGCGGCGAGCTCGGGCGGCCAGAGCACCTCGACGGTGTCGCCGAGGCCCAGCAGCAGGCGCACCATCCAGGCGCGGTCGCCGTAGCGCATCCGGACGCGGGCCGACCCGTCGTCGTCGGCGACGACCTCCTCCATCGGGTAGTACTCCGCGACCCAGCGAGCCGCCGGCGCCAGGCGCAGGGCCGCGAGTTGCCGGCCCGCGTCGGGGGTGAGGAGGCCGGTGGCGTCCGCGGGCAGGTCCCGCGGCTGCGCGTCGGCCGGGGGGCGGGCCGGTTCGTCGAGGATCTCGGCGTCGTCCACCCGGTCGAGCCGGAACATCCGGACCCCCTCGGCGCGCCGGCACCACGCCTCGAGGTAGGTCGACCCGTCGACCAGCATCAACCGCATCGGGTCGACGTCGCGGCGGCCGACCGCGTCGCGCGAGGCCGAGTAGTAGGTCAGGCGCAGCGCCCGGTGCCGGGCGACGGCGTCGCGCACCGTCGCCTCGGCGCGGGCGTTGCCCGGGGTGCGGCCGAGACCCACCGCGACCGTTCCCGACGACGGGTCCTCGGTGCGTCCCGAGGCCTCCTCGATCTTCGCGAGGGCACGGTGCACGGCGTCGGTGTCGGCGACCCCCGGCGCGTCGGCCAGCGCCCGCAGCGCGACCGCGAGGGTGGCCGCCTCGGGCCCGGAGAGCCGCAGCGGGCGGGAGAGCCCGGCGTCGTAGACCACGGTGACGGTGTCGCCCTCGAACGACAGGTCCACCAGGTCCCCCGGCCCGTAGCCCGGGAGGCCGCACATCCACAGCAGTTCGAGGTCGCGACGCAGCTGCGCCTCGGTGATGCCGAACTCGGCGGCCGCCTCCGCGACGGGCACCCCGGGCCGGGCGAGCAGCCACGGGACGAGCGTGAGCAGGCGCGGCAGGCGTTCCGCCACGCCCTCCGCGCTCACGGGTGCGCCTCGGTGAGCGTGCCCGCACTCGCGCGCAGGGTCGCGATCACCGCGTCGCGCAGGGCCGGCGGCTCGAGCACCACGGCGTCGGGCCCGTGCCCGGCGATCCACCGGGCGAGCGACTCCAGGCGGGAGAGGTCGAGCTCCACCACGTCGGGGTCGCCCTGCGGGTCGGGCCGCCCGGCCCGGCGCAGCCCGGCCGCGCGGCCCGGCACCAGCCGCACCCGGGCCGTTCCCGACGGCGGGGGTGGTCCGGCGGAGCGGGCCACGAGATCGACGAGGTCGACGCCCTGGGGCCGGACCACCGCGCCCCGGGGCCCGACCGGGGTCACCTCGCCCTCGATGCGCGAGATGCGGAAGCAGCGGACGTCGTCCCGGTCCCGGTCGTGCCCCACGAGGTACCAGCGGCCCCGGTAGGACACCACGCCCCAGGGCTCGACGGTGCGGGTGCGGGCCGGGGAGGCGGGGTGGCCGCGGTGGGCGAAGGTGACCGCGCGCCCGGCGCGGGCGGCGGCCAGCAGGGGGGCGAAGGCGGGGTCGGTGGTGCGCACCCGCGGCTGCACCTCCGAGGCCGCCGTCGGGTCGACCTCGACGCCGGCCGCCCGCAGCTTCGTGACGGCGGTGCGGGCGGCCCCCGCCAGCTGCGGGGAGTCCCAGAGCCGGGCGGCGAGCGCGACCGCGGTCGCCTCGTCGGGCGCGAGGTCGATCGCGGCGAGCTCGTAGTCGCCCCGGGCGATGCGGTAGCCGTCGACCGTGTCGAAGATCGACTGCTTGCCGGTCTCGAGCGGGATGCCGAGTTCGCGCAGCTCGGCCTTGTCCCGCTCGAGCATCCGGTAGAACGCCTCGTCGGTCGCGGCCTCCTCGTAGCCCGCGACCGTGGTGCGGATGCGGTCGGCCGTGAGGAATTGCCGCGTCGAGAGCAGCGCCAGCACCAGGTTCACGAGACGCTCGGCACGAGCGGTCGGGGCGGCGGGCACGCCTCAGAGGGTACGTCCGTCGCTCGATCTTGTGTTCGACATCCCGCATCCCGGCGCGTCCGGGGCGGCTCAGGCCGAGTCGGCGCCCCCGCGCGACGCCGAGCGGATCTCCAGCCCGCCCTGGTCATTGCGGTCGACCTGGAAGCTGTAGGTCTCCCGCGAGGTCCGGCCGCTGGCGGTCACGAACTCCAGGACCGCGCGGGCGGAGGTGCCGTCGACCTGCACGTCGTCCGCGCTCACCGAGGTGATGCCGCCCCAGAACCGCTGGTAGCCGCCGTAGCCGCCGGAGGCCTGCCGCGCGTCGCCGGAGAGCAGCGCCCAGGCGCCGGGGATGTTCGCGGGCAGGCTCGCGTAGTACGCGGTGACGGTGCGGCGGGTGTCGTCCTCGGTCACCGGCGCGTTCGGGTCGCCCGCCGCGGGCAGGGCGCTGCTCGGGGCGGTGGGGCTCCCGGGCGAGAGCGGCGCGCCCGCCACGGGCGGCACGGTCTCGGTGCTCGGCACGGTGACCGGCGCGTCCCCGGTGGTCGTCGGCACGGGCGCGGGCGCCGCGACCGTGGTCCGCGGCGCGGCGGTGCGCGGGTGGTCGGCGGCGGCGAGGGCGGCGCCCACCCCGGCCGCGAGGACCACCGCGGAGGCGGCGACCACCGCGAGCACCCGACGACGACGCCGGGCGCCGGCGCGGACCGGCTGCGGCGCGGTCACGGGGCCCGGCGCCGGGGCCAGCGGGAACCAGTCCGAGCGGTCGTCGGGCCCGCCGACCGACCCCGGGGCGTCGGGGGAGGTCGCCGGCCCGGTCGCGACGGGCCGGCGCCCCGCGACGTCGGCGGTCGACGGGTCGGCGGGCTCGTCCGGGGCCGGCACGACGTCGGGCGGGGGGACCGGGGTCGGTGGGAGGCCCGCCTCCGCGGCCCCGAGCGCGGCGCGCGCCTCGAGGGCGGAGCGCAGCAGGGCGGTGTCGGGACGGTGCCGGGCCTCCAGGCGCAGCATCGCCGAGAGGGGGCGGCCCAGGACGCCGGCGCGGGTCGCGGGGCGCAGTCGGCCCTCGGCCATGGCGTGCAGGACGGCGAGGGTGTTGTCGAGCCGACCGCAGACGAGCTCGTTCTCGACGGCCGCGTAGAGCGTGGCGCCGAGCGAGAACACGTCCGAGGCGGGTGTCGGGTCGCCGCCGCGGGCGACCTCCGGCGCGAAGTAGCCGGGCGTGCCCGCGACGAGCCCGCCGCCGGTCGCGCTGGTGTCCCAGGAGGCGCGCGAGACCCCGAAGTCGGTCAGCTTCGCGACGCCGTCCTCGGTGATGAGCACGTTGCCCGGCTTGACGTCCCCGTGGACGATCCCCGCCTCGTGCACCGCCGAGAGCGCATCGGCGATCTGGGCGCCGATGCGCGCGACCTCGGTCGGCGGCAGCGGGCCCCGCTCCGCGAGCACCGCCGCGAGCGAGCGCGACGGGAGGTACTCCATGACGATCCACGGCATCGAGCCGTGCGTGACGACGTCGAACACCGCGATGGCCCGCGGGTGCACCACCCGGGCCGCGATCCGGCCCTCCCGCATCGCGCGGGCCCGGGCGACCCGCAGCTCGGTCTCGTCCCCGTCGCGCGGTGCCGTGAGCTGCTTGACCGCGACCGTGCGGCTCAGCCGCCGGTCCCACGCCGACCACACCACGCCCATGGCGCCCGCCCCGAGGCACTCGCCCACGCGGTAGCGGCCCGCCAGCAGCGTGCCCTCGACCTCCGGGTCCGGTGTCACGGACGCGGCGTCGTGCATCGTGCTCGGCTGGTCGGCGGGCGTCACCCGGGACGTGCGGTCCTGGTGCTCCATCGGCTGTGTGCCGTCCTCGTCCTCGGTCGATCGGTCAGGTGCGGTGCTGGGGTTTGACCGGACCGGCCGACACGAGGCGTGAGCGCTGTTACACGGTCACAGCGTCGCGATGAGCCGGTCCACCCGTTCGTCCACCGCGCGGAACGGGTCCTTGCACAGGACGGTTCGTTGCGCCTGGTCGTTCAGTTTGAGATGAACCCAGTCGACCGTGAAATCACGCCCGGCGTTCTGGGCGGCGGCGATGAAGTCGCCCCGCAGCTTCGCCCGGGTGGTCTGCGGCGGGGTGTCCTTCGCGGCCTCGATCTCGCCGTCGTCGGTGACCCGGTCGACCATGTCCTTGCGCTGCAGCAGGTCGAACACGCCCCGGCCGCGGCGGATGTCGTGGTAGGCGAGGTCGAGCTGGGCGATTCGCGGGCTCGACAGCCCGAGGTCGCCCCGCTTGCGGTAGCGCTCGACGAGCTTGTGCTTGATGGCCCAGTCGATCTCGCGGTCGATCAGGCTCAGGTCCTGGCGGTCGACCGCGTCGAGGGTGCGGCCCCACAGCTCGAGCACCCGGTCGGTCACCGGGTCGCTCCCCCGGCGCGCGACGTGCTCGACGGCGCGCTGGTGGTACTCGCGCTGGATGTCGAGGGCGCCGGCCTCGCGGCCCCCGGCGAGCCGGACCGGGCGGCGGCCGGTGAGGTCGTGGCTGATCTCGCGGATGGCGCGGATCGGGTTGTCCAGCGTGAAGTCCCGGAACTGGACGCCCTGCTCGATCATCTCCAGCACCAGGTGGGTGGTGCCGACCTTGAGCAGGGTGGTGACCTCGCTCATGTTCGAGTCGCCGACGATCACGTGGAGGCGGCGGTAGCGCTCGGCGTCGGCGTGCGGCTCGTCGCGGGTGTTGATGATCGGGCGGCTGCGGGTGGTGGCCGAGGACACACCCTCCCAGATGTGCTCGGCGCGCTGGGACAGGCAGAAAACGGCCCCGCGCGGGGTCTGCAGCACCTTGCCCGCGCCCGCGATCAGCTGGCGGGTGACGAGGAAGGGCAGCAGCACGTCCGCGATGCGGGAGAACTCGCCGGAGCGGCCGACGAGGTAGTTCTCGTGGCAGCCGTAGGAGTTGCCCGCCGAGTCGGTGTTGTTCTTGAACAGGAAGATGTCGCCGCCGATGCCCTCGTCGGCGAGGCGGCGCTCGGCGTCGAGGAGCAGGTCCTCGAGGATCCGCTCACCGGCCTTGTCGTGCGCCACGAGCTGCTCGAGGGAGTCGCACTCCGCCGTCGCGTACTCCGGGTGCGACCCGACGTCGAGGTAGAGCCGCGAGCCGTTGCGCAGGAAGACGTTCGAGGAGCGTCCCCACGACACCACCCGCCGGAACAGGTAACGAGCGACCTCGTCGGGGGAGAGCCGACGCTGACCGTGGAAGGTGCAGGTCACCCCGAACTCGGTCTCGATGCCGTAGATCCGCCGCTGCATGGTCTCCAGCCTAAGCCCCCGAGGCCGCTCGCGGTCCCCTCCGACACCGGGCCGTACCAGTCCCCCGTCGCTCCGCTCGCCCCCGTAGGGTCAACCCCCATGCTTCCCCGGCGACGCGCACGCCGCGCGAAGGCAGTGGTCCGCACGGGTCTGCGGCAGAGCCGTCGCTCGTTGCGCCCGGTGGGCAGGCTGGACCGGCGGGTGACGGGGGCGATCGGAGACCTCCCGCCGACCCGGCTCGACTCCGCGCTCCTGACGCTGACCCGGTCGGCCAACCACTCCGGCCTGTGGTTCGCCGCCGCCTCGCTCCTCGCCGGCCTGGGCACCCGCAGGACGCGACGCGGCGCGCTGCGCGGGGTGTTCGGGATCGGGCTGGCGAGCTTCGCGTCCAACGCCGTGCTCAAGCCGCTCGTGCCGCGCCGGCGCCCGGCGGCGGACCTGCTGCCGCCCTACCGCCGCCTGCCCGACCGGCCGACCTCGTCGTCGTTCCCCTCCGGGCACTCCGCGTCGGCCTTCGCCTTCGCGCTCGGGGTCGGGCTGGAGAGCCCCCGCGCCGCCGCCGTGCTCGCCCCGCTGGCCGCCACCGTGGCGTACTCCCGCATCCACGTCGGCGTGCACTGGACCAGCGACGTCGCCGTCGGCTCGGCCGTCGGCGCCGGCGCGGCGCTGCTCACGCAGCGCTGGCTGCCGCGGCGGCCCACCGACGAGGCGATCGCGCGGCCGTGGCTCGACGCGCCGGCCCTCGAGGACGGCGACGGGCTGTCCATGGTGGTCAACATGGGCTCCGGCCGGCCCGGGGTAGACCCGGCCGAGGAGGTCGCGTCCGCCCTCCCGAAGGCCAACATCGTCCGGTTGGAGCCGGGTGACGACCTCCTCGCCCGGCTGCAGGAGGCCGCGGGCACCCCGGGCACGGAGGCTCTCGGGATCGCGGGCGGGGACGGCTCGGTCGCGGCGGCCGCCCGGATCGCCGAGGACCTCGACCTGCCGCTGGCCGTCATGCCCGCCGGCACGCTCAACCACTTCGGCCGTGACGTCGGCGTGTACGACCTCCAGGAGGTCGTCGACGCCACCGGTGCCGGCGAGGCGGTCGCCGTCGACGTCGGGGAGCTGCGGGTCTACTCGGCCTCCACCGGACCGGCGGGTGGCGAGCGCATCGTCTTCATCAACACCGCGTCGTTCGGCGGCTACCCGGACATGGTGCGGCTGCGCGAGAAGTGGGAGAAGCGCTGGGGCAAGTGGCCGGCGGCGTCCGCGGCCCTCGTCGCCGTGCTCTGGACCGCCCGGCCCATCCGCTGCCGCATCGACGGCCAGGAGACGAAGGTCTGGATGGTCTTCGTCGGCAACGGGCCCTACGCACCGGCCGGCATGACGCCCGCCTACCGCCCGCGGCTCGACACCGGCCTGCTCGAGGTGCGCTATCTGCGCGCCGACCGCCGGTTCTCCCGCGCGCGCGCCGTCGTCGGGCTGCTGCTCGGCACCCTCGGCCACACCCGCACCTACGTCGAGCACACCGCCCGCACGCTGGACGTGGAGCTGCTCGACGGCCCGCTCGAGGTCGCCACCGACGGCGAAGTCATGGTCGCGGGCGAGCGGCTGGTCTTCTCGGTCGCCGAGCACCCGGTGCCGGTCTACCGCCGTGACGAGACCCGCTGGCCGGAGCGCGCCGCGGCCCGGTGACCGCGGGTCACCGGCCCGGGACGTGCGGACGGCACTCCCGCAGCCGCGAGGTGCGCGGGCGTGCCGTCAGCTCGATCGGTGCAGGTCAGGCGTCCGCGCCACCGGCGCCCGAGACCTCGTCGCCCGCCCCGGTGTCGCCGGCGTCCTCGGCCGCGGCGGCGGACCCGGCGTCGGGGAGGAGCCCCGCCAGCGCCGCGCCGGTGAGTCGGCGGAAGGAGCGCCGCGGACGGCGGGTGCGGTCGAGCAGGGCGACCTCGAGCGAGTCGACGGCGAGCGTGCGGTCCTCGGAGGTCCCGTTCTGCGCCTGCAGCGCGTCGAGGGCGGTGCGCAGGGCGCCCTGGGTGTCGAGCGAGGCGTCGTAGGACGACTTCAGCGCCGTCGAGATGGGCTCGGTGGTGCCGCCCATGACCACGAACTGCGGCTCGTCGGAGATCGAGCCGTCGTAGGTGATGCGGAAGAGCTGGTCGGAGTCGGCGGTCTCGCCCAGCGCGGCGACGCACAGCTCGACCTCGAACGGCTTCTGCTGCTCGATGAAGCTCGCGCCGAGGATGTTCGAGTAGGCGTTCGCCAGCGCCCGGCCGGAGACGTCGCGTCGGTCGTAGGAGTAGCCCTGCACGTCGGCCCACCGGACCCCGGCGCGGCGCAGGTTCTCGAACTCGTTGTAGCGCCCGACCGCGGCGAACCCGAGCTGGTCGTAGATCTCGGAGATCTTGCGCAGCGACTTCGACCGGTTCTCCGCGACGAACAGGACCCCGTCCGCGCAGCTCAGCACCACCACGCTGCGACCGCGGGAGATGCCCTTGCGGGCGAGCTCCGAGCGGTCGCGCATCAGCTGGTCGACCGACGCGTAGAACGGCATCGTCATGGCGGGGAGGCTCCCTCTTCGGTGCGGTGGGGTCGGTCAGCTGGTCGCGCGCTCGCGGCGGCCCGCGATCACGGCCTCTGCGACGGTCTGGACCTCGTCGGCGGGCAGCTGGACCGCGCCCTGGGCGTCGATCGCCACGACGATCGGGAAGATGTGGCGGACGGTGTCGGGGCCACCGGTCGCCGAGTCGTCGTCGGCCGCGTCGTAGAGCGCCTCGACGGTGTTGCGGACCGTGGTGTCGCGGTCGGCGGTCACGTCGTGCAGCTTCTTCAGCGAGGACCGGGCGAACAGCGAGCCGGACCCGACCGCGGCGTAGCCGCCGTGCTCCTCGTAGCGGCCGCCGACCACGTCGTAGGAGACGATCCGGCCCGCGCGGCGCGGGTCGACGGCGTCGAGGTCGTACCCCGCGAACAGCGGGACGTAGGACAGGCCCTGCATGGCCGCCCCGAGGTTGCCGCGGATCATCGAGGCGAGGCGGTTGGACTTGCCGTCGAAGGTCAGGCCGACGCCCTCGAGCTTCTCGTAGTGCTCCAGGTCGACCGCGAACAGCCGGATGGCCTCCACGGCCAGGCCCGCGGTGCCGGCGATCCCGGCCGCCGAGTAGTCGTCGGTGATGTAGACCTTCTGCATGTCCCGCTGGGAGATGAGGTTGCCCATCGTCGCCCGGCGGTCACCAGCGATGACGACGCCGCCGTCGTAGGCGGCCGCGACGATCGTCGTGCCGTGCGGGACCCCGCTCGCGATCTCGGGGCCGGCGCCGCGCGCGGTGGGCAGCAGGTCCGGCCGGACCGTCGAGAGGAAGTCGATGAACGAGGAGGTGCCGGAGTCGAAGTAGGCGGGGGCCAGCCCGGTGATGCTCCTGGGGTCCATCGGCGGTCGTCGCTCCTCTGCTGGTGGTACCGCTACCGAGACGGCGCGGCGGGCCGGAACGCTAGTCCCGGCCCGCCGCTCGTGCACTGCCGGTGCGTCGGGGTTCGCGCGTGGCGAACCCCGGCGGACCGGGGTCGGCTACTCGCCGCCCTTCTGGACGTACGCCCGGACGAAGTCCTCGGCGTTCTCCTCCAGGACGTCGTCGATCTCGTCGAGGATGCTGTCGGTCTCCTCGCCGAGCTTCTCCCGGCGCTCCTGGCCGGCGGCGGTCGAGTCCTCGCCGCCGTCGCCGTCGTCGCCACCGCCCTGCCGCTGGGTCTGTTCCTGCGCCATGGCTGCCTCCCGGGACCGCTGTTGGTGGTGCTGGCCGTGACCCTACCTGCCGCGGGCCGCGCCCGACGTCGTGAACATCATCCCCTGGTGAGCGCCTCGACCAGCGCCGTGGCGTTCTCGGCGTTGTCGATGAGCTCGCCGACGTGCCCCCGGGTGCCGCGCAGCGGTTCGAGGGTGGGGATCCGTACAAGGGACTCGCGCCCGAGGTCGAAGATGACCGAGTCCCAGGACGCGGCCGCCACCTCGCTCGGGTAGCGCTCCAGGCACCGGCCGCGGAAGTAGGCGCGGGTGTCCTCCGGCGGGCGGGTCACCGCGGCCCGGACCTCCTCCTCGGTGACCAGGCGCTTGATCGACCCGCGCGTGACCAGGCGGTTGTAGAGCCCCTTGGCCTGGCGCACGTCGGAGTACTGCAGGTCGATCAGGTGCAGCTTCGGGGAGTCCCAGGGCAGGTTGTCGCGCTCCTGGTAGCTCCGCAGCAGCTTGAGCTTGGCCACCCAGTCGAGCCGGTCCGCGCAGCGCAGCGGGTCGGTCTCGAGGTCGTCGAGGACCTCGCCCCAGATGTCGAGGGTCTCGCGGGTGACCGCGTCGACGTCCTCGCCCTGGGTCTCCTGCTCGTGCTTGCGGGCCCGCTCGTAGTACTCCCGCTGGATCTGCAGCGCCGTCATCCGCTTGCCGTTCGCGAGCTCGACCTCGAGCTGCAGCGTCGGGTCGTGGCTGATGCGGTGCACCGAGCGGACCGGCTCGAGCAGCCGCAGGTCGTCGAAGCGGACGCCGTCCTCGATCATCGAGAGGACCAGCGCCGTCGTCCCGACCTTGAGGAACGTCGAGTACTCGGAGAGGTTCGCGTCGCCGATGATGACGTGCAGGCGGCGGTACTTGTCGGCGTCGGCGTGCGGCTCGTCGCGGGTGTTGATGATGCCGCGCTTGAGCGTGGTCTCCAGGCCGACCTCGACCTCGATGTAGTCCGCGCGCTGCGAGAGCTGGTAGCCGGCCTCGTCCCCGGAGGCGCCGATGCCGACGCGGCCCGCGCCGGTCATCACCTGCCGGGTCACGAAGAACGGGGTGAGCCCGGAGATGATGCTGGGGAACGGCGTCTGCCGGTTGCACAGGTAGTTCTCGTGCGAGCCGTACGAGGCGCCCTTGCCGTCGATGTTGTTCTTGTAGAGCTGGATGCGGGGGGTGCCCGGCACGACGGCGGCCTTCTCGGCCGCGTCCTCCATCACCCGCTCCCCCGCCTTGTCCCAGATGACCGCGCCGCGCGGCGTCGTGACTTCGGGGGCGGAGAACTCGGGGTGCGCGTGGTCGACGTAGAGCCGGGCACCGTTGGTGAGGATGACGTTGGCGGCGCCGAGGTCGTCGAGGTCGCCGGTGTCCGGCGGCGGGCCGGCGCTCGGGCCGAGGTCGAAACCGCGGGCGTCGCGCAGCGGGGACTCCACCTCGTAGTCCCAGCGGGCCCGGCGGGCGCGGGGCACGTCGGCGGCCGCGGCGTAGGCGAGGACGACCTGGGTGGAGGTGATGACGGGGTTCGCCGTCGGGTCGCCCGGCACGGAGATGCCGTACTCGATCTCGGTGCCCATGATGCGGCGCGCGGTCATGTCCCCGACCCTAGTTGGCCGCGGGACGCGGTGCCGGGCTCCCCGCGCCGCCAGAGCAGGGCGAAGGTCCCCAGGGCGACCACGGCGGCCGTCGTCATGACGATGCCCATCGGGACGGCGGTCCGCCCGCCCCCGATGCCCACCAGCGGCGACGTGACGCCGCCGACGATGAACTGGGCGGTCCCGAGCAGGGCCGAGGCGCTGCCGGCCCGGTCGGGGTGGTCGGCGAGCGTCAGCGTGGTCGCGGTCGGCAGGGTCAGCCCGACCCCGACGACGGTGGTGAACAGCCCGGCGAGGACGGCGACGATGCCGAGGGCCGCCGCGCCCACGAGCACGACCACCGACCCGACCACGGTCACGACGAGCCCGGTCGCGAGCATGCGCGCGGGCCGGACCCGCTCGGCGCCCACGAGCCGGCCCGCGACCTGCACGGCCGTCACGATCCCGACGGAGTTCACCGCGAACACGCCACTGAACTGCTGGGGGCTGAGCCCGAACAGCGCCTGGAGCACGAACGACGAGCCCGAGATGTAGGCGAACATCGCGGCGAACCCGAAGCCGGCGGCGCACACGCACGCGACCACCCGCCGATCGGCGAGCAGGACGGCGAAGGACTGTCGGGTGGCGCGCCACCCCCCGTGGCTGCGCCGGTCCGGCGGCAGCGTCTCCGGGACGAGGGTCAGGACACCGATCGCCACCACCGCACCGAGGACCGCCAGGAACACGAACACCCCGCGCCAGGACGTCAGGCGCAGGAGCTGACCCCCGAGGACGGGCGCCACGATCGGCGCCACCCCGGACACGAGCATGAGGGCGGCGAAGCCACGGGCGGCGGCGGGTCCGCTGTAGAGGTCCCGGACGACGGCGCGGGCCAGGACGATCCCGACCGCCCCGAACAGGCCCTGGGCGAGGCGCAGGACCACCAGGGTCCCCACGTCCGGCGCCGCGGCGCACGCGGCGGAGAACACGACGAAGCCGACCGCTCCGACGATCAGCGGACGTCGGCGGCCCAGGACGTCCGACACCGGCCCGCCGACGAGCTGCCCGACGGCGAGGCCCACCACCGAGGAGGTGAGGGTCAGCCCGACCAGCGGCGCCGACGCGTCGAGGTCCGCCGCGACCGCCGGCAGCGCGGGCAGGTAGGTGTCGGTGGCGAGCGGCGCGGCGGCGCTCAGCGCGCCGAGGACGACGGTGAGGGCGAGGCTCCCCCGGTGGCGGCCGGGTCCGCTCACCGCCGGTCGTCGACGGCGGTCGGGGACGACCCGGCGTCGGGGGGCTCGTCGGCGGCCAGCCAGCGGAGCAGGTGCTCGTGGATCCGCGGGTCGTTGAGCAGGTGGAAGTGGTGCGACGACGGGAGGGTCTCGACGTCGGCGATCGCGCCGCGCGCGGAGTCCACCGGGACGAGCAGGTCGCCGAGGATGTTGGCCAGCGGGTGGTGGGCGCTCGAGGTCAGGCAGGCGGCGACGCCGTGGTGGGTCGACGAGGCGAGCAGCGGCACGTCGGTGTCGGAGACGCCGGCGACGAGGTCGCGGATGCCGGCCGAGCGGCGGTCGAGGAACTCGCCCCACGTGCGGGACCGGGCCCAGCGGGAGAGCTGGGTGGCGAGCTGGTCGACGCGGTGGGCGAGCGGGGCGCCATCGTGCGGGGACCCGAGGTAGACCATGCGGCGCACCGCGTGCACCCACGGCTCACCCGCGAGCACCGCGGCGTGGCAGGCGTGGCGCAGCACGAGCCCGCCCATGGAGTGGCCGACGAGGTCGAGCCGACGGATCGGCACCGGCCACGCCTCGACGACCTCGGCGAGCAGCACCGAGAGCGCGGCGCCGTTGTGGGCGATGCGCATGCCGGTGTTGTAGCGCAGCAGCAGCGGGACCGCCCCGACCGTGGAGGCGAGGCGCTCGGCGTAGCCCTCCCCCGCGCTGTCCTCGTCGGCCAGGCGCCAGGCGTGCTCGGTCTCCCCCAGGCCGTGCACGAACAGCACGACGTGGGACAGGTCGCGCTCGGGGTGGTCGGCCACCCGGATGTCGTCGAGGCGCAGCTGGGCGTGCGGGTCCTCGTCGTCGCCGATGGTGGAGGTGTAGAGCGCCATCGGGACGGCGAGGTCGTTGTCGAGGGCCACCATGTGGTCCCCGACGAGGCCGTTGATCGCGCCGGTCAGCACCGCGCCGGCCGGGCGGGAGGTGATGGGCGTCCAGTCGGCCTTCCCGGACGCCTCGCGGTAGACCTCGGCGGCCAGCCCGATGCCGCGGCCCGCGGCGTGCCCGATGCCGCGCACCGCGGAGTAGACGCCGGCGGAGATGCCGTCGTGCAGCACCTGCACCGGCTTCGAGGCGGGCCCGAGGCCCACCAGCCGTAGGGTGGCGAACACCGTGTCGGAGATCGCGCGGTGGGTGCCCTCGACGGGGCGGGAGAGGATGTCGACGGCCTCGGACGCGACACCGGCCGCCCCCCGGACCTCGTTGCGAGGCGCGGGAAGCGGCCGGTGCTGCTCGTCCGTCATGGAGGTGACGGTACCCGGTACTACAGGTACTGGCCCGTGTTGGACGCGGTGTCGATCTCCTTGCCCTGCGTCGAGCCCTTCCCGGTGACGAGCGTGCGGATGTAGACGATCCGCTCGCCCTTCTTGCCGGAGATGCGGGCCCAGTCGTCGGGGTTGGTCGTGTTCGGCAGGTCCTCGGACTCGGCGAACTCGTCCACCACGGCGTCGAGCAGGTGCTGCACCCGGAGCCCGGACTGCTTGGTCTCCAGGTGCGACTTGATCGCGGACTTCTTGGCCCGCCCGACGATGTTCTCGATGACCGCGCCGGAGTTGAAGTCCTTGAAGTACAGGACCTCCTTGTCCCCGTTGGCGTAGGTGACCTCGAGGAACCGGTTGTCGTCGGTCTCGGCGTACATCCGCTCGACGACCCGCTCGATCATGCCGTCGAGGCACGCCTGGCGGTTGCCGCCGAACTCGGCGACGTCCTCCTCGTGGACCGGCAGGCCCTCGATGAGGTACTTGCCGAAGATGTCGATCGCCGCCTCCGCGTCGGGACGCTCGATCTTGATCTTCACGTCGAGCCGGCCCGGCCGCAGGATCGCGGGGTCGATCATGTCCTCGCGGTTGGACGCACCGATCACGATGACGTTCTCGAGGCCCTCGACACCGTCGATCTCGCTGAGGAGCTGGGGCACGATCGTCGTCTCGACGTCGCTGGACACGCCCGATCCGCGGGTGCGGAAGATCGAGTCCATCTCGTCGAAGAACACGATCACCGGGGTGCCCTCGGACGCCTTCTCGCGCGCCCGCTGGAAGATCATCCGGATGTGCCGCTCGGTCTCGCCCACGAACTTGTTGAGCAGCTCGGGGCCCTTGATGTTGAGGAAGTGCGCCTTGATGTCGCGGCTGTCCTCACCGCGCTGCTCGGCGACCTTCTTCGCCAGCGAGTTCGCCACCGCCTTCGCGATGAGCGTCTTGCCGCAGCCGGGCGGGCCGTAGAGCAGGACGCCCTTCGGCGGGCGGAGCTGGTACTCGCGGAACAGGTCCGCGTGCAGGAACGGCAGCTCCACCGCGTCGCGGATGGAGTCGATCTGCCGCGAGAGCCCGCCGATGTCGGTGTACGCGACGTCGGGGACCTCCTCCAGCACGAGCTCCTCGACCTCGGCCTTCGGCACCTTCTCGTAGGCGTAGCCCACCTTGGTGTCGACCATGAGCGAGTCGCCCGGCTTGAGCTCCGGGGCGTCCGGGCCGAACAGGGAGTCGGCCAGGTGGATGACCCGTTCCTCGTCGGCGTGGCCGATGATCAGCGCGCGCGTCCGCGAGCCGTCCTCCTCGGTGAGGACCTCCCGCAGCGAGCAGACCTCACCGATGCGCTCGTAGTCGCCGCCCTCGACGACGGTGAGCGCCTCGTTGAGTCGCACCGACTGGCCGCGCGTGAGTTCCGCGGCCTCGACGGCGGGGGACACGGCGACGCGCATCCTCCGACCGGACGTGAAGACGTCGACCGTCTGATCCTCGTGGAGGGTCAGGAACACGCCGTAGCTCGACGGCGGCTGCGCGAGACGGTCCACCTCCTCGCGGAGCGCGACGAGCTGGGCCCGCGCCTCCTTGAGGGTGTCGGTGAGCTTGTCGTTGCGCTCGGTCAGTTGGGACACCCGCGCCGCCGAGTCCGCGAGCCGCTGCTCGAGGATCCGGGTGTGGCGCGGAGATTCGGTCAGCTTCCGACGCAGCAGGGCGACCTCTTCTTCGAGGAATCGCACCTGTGCCGCCATGTCCGCCGCGCCTCGGTCGCGGCCCTGGTCGGATCGGCCCCTGGGGTCGTCGTTCATGCTCACGGCGCCCTCCTCCCGCTACTCCGTGGCGTCACCGTACCCGTGAATCCGGGTGTCCGTGGAGTAGCGAGCCGGTGACGGACTTCTCGCGCCGTTCCCTTGCTTTTGTCACCGAGCGTGGTTCTTGCGGGTTCAGAAGTGTGCTACCGGCTCCGGGTGGGGCGACGCTGGACCCGCGGCGGGGTGACCCCGTCGGCGAGCCTCCGTGCGGTCACGAGGAACGCCGTGTGCGCGATCATCCGGTGCTCCGGGCGCACCGCCAGACCGACGCTGTGCCACGGCCTGACCAGCGACTCCCAGGCCTGGGGCTCGGTCCAGCCCGCCTGGTCGCGCAGCGCCTCGGTGAGGGTGGAGAGCTGCGTGGTGGTCGCGACGTAGCCCACCAGCACGCCCCCGGGAACCAGGACGTTCCGGACGGTCTCCAGCATCTCCCACGGTGACAGCATGTCGAGCACGATCCGGTCGAACGTGCCGGTGGCGTCGGCCATGTCACCGAGGTGGAGGTGCCAGTTCGGCGGGTGCTCGCCGAAGAACCGGACCACGTTGGCCTCGGCGTGCTCGAGGTGGTCGTCGCGAATCTCGTAGCTGGTGACGCTGCCCTCCGGGCCCACTGCGCGCAGGAGACTGCAGGTCAGGGCCCCGCTGCCCGCCCCGGCCTCGAGGACGTTCGCCCCCGGGAACACGTCGCCCCACATGACGATCTGCGCCGCGTCCTTCGGGTAGATGACCTGGGCCCCGCGTGGCATGGCGAGCACGTAGTCGGGCAGGAGCGGGCGCAGCGCGAGGTAGGGCGTGTTCGCCGCGGAGTGCACGACGCTGCCCTCGGGGGCGCCGATCAGCTTGTCGTGCGCGATCGCCCCGCGGTGGGTGTGGTAGCTCTCCCCCGGCTCCAGGACGAGGCTGAAGTGCCGGCCCTTCGGGTCCGTCAGCTGCACCCGGTCGCCCGGGAGGAACGGCCCCGACCGGGCCGGCCCGCGCCGGTCGGTCTCGGTCCCGACGTCGGGTGTGGTCGCCTCGGGCGCGTCCTCCGGGACGGCGGCCACGTGGTCCTGCACCGCCGTGTGGTCCGGAGCCAGGTCGTCGGTGGCCTGAGCCAGGTCGTCGGTGGCCTGCCCGGGGGTGGCCTGCCCGGGGGTGGCCTGCCCGTCGGGGGTGGCCTGCTCGTCGGTGGCCTGCCCGGGGGTGGCCTGCTCGGGGGTGGCCTGCCCGGAGGTGGCCTGCCCGTCGGGGGTGGCCTGCTCGTCGGTGGCCTGCGCGGGGGTGGCCTGCTCGTCCTGCACCGACCCGTCGTCGGGCTGCTCGGCGGTCGCGTCGGTCGGGTGCTGCACGACGGACCACCCTAGGCGGGCGGCCGGATCGCGCCCTCGCCGGACCATGATCACGACTTCGGTGGCGACACGCGCAAGATCTGACCCGACTCGCCGCCGAAGTTCAGACCGAGGACGGGCGCTTGGACCGCGAGCGCCTCGGCCACGGTGCGGACGAAGAGATCCGGGCTGTCGCGCAGCTCGAACCAGTTCGTGCGGATCACCACCCACCCGTCCAGCATCAGGGCGTTCTGTCGCCGGGCATCCCGGAGGAACGCCCGCAGGTCCCGGTGGTAGGCCCACCCGTCGATCTCGACGAGCACCCTCCGGTCGGTGAAGGCGATGTCGAGGACGGCGAGCCCATAGCCACGCAGCACGACCTCGTGGTCGGCCGTCCAGCCGCCGATCCCCGCGCCGCGCAGGAGGCGGTGCGCGGTCCGTTCCGCCTCGGAGCGCGCACCGCCGGCGGCGAGCAGCAGCAACTGCAGGGCCACCACGGCGCCGTGACGCCCCACCGTTCTCCGGTGCACCTCGCGCATTGCCTCGAGACCGACCCCGGCCTGCAGCGCCCGGTCCATGAGTTGCGCGCCGAGGTCGAGCCCGAGCGATGCCACGGCGGCGAGCACGGTCGCCGGCTTCTTCGTCACGGCGACGCCGTCGACGACGACGCGGTCCTCCGGCGGTATCGCACGCCTGACGAGGCGGACGCCGGTCCGCGGACGGGGCTGACGGGCGTGGTCGACCGCGATCTCGACGTCGTGCGGCGCCACGTCCGTGAGACGCCACCAGAAGGCGGCCGACCGGCCCACGAGCGTCGCGTCCGACCCGACCGACAACATCGCCGCACGGACCCGGGACCGCGGCGTGACGGGGTGGTCGGCGGCGCGCAGGACACCGCGCTGGTCCCGCAGCCACTCCCCCTTCCTGACCCGGGCCGCGATCTGGGCGCGCGTGAAGCCGGCCTCCTCCGCCTGCGACACGGCCATCAGGCCGTCCTGGGTGCGGAAGAGCGTTCGTGCCCGGTCGTCCGGGCTGAGGTGTCCCACACGGGCTCGGACGCAGCTCGGGCCGCCACGGATCCATCGATGTCCCGCGGAAGCGGACCGAGGCTGTCGGGGGCCACCTCTACCGTGCGGGACATGATCGAGACGACGACCTCCTCCCCCACCCTTCCCGCCCCGCGTGCGTCCCAGGAGGGCCGGACCCGACGGCGGCCCGCGCTGTCCCCGTCCCGGGCCGGGGACTTCAAGCAGTGCCCGCTGCTCTACCGCTTCCGTGCGGTGGACCGGCTGCCGGAGCGGCGTAGCACGGCCCAGCTGCGCGGGATCGTGGTGCACGCGGTGCTGGAACGCCTCTTCGCGCTCGACCCGCCGCTGCGTCGCCCCGAGCGGGCGCACGGGCTGCTGGCCGACGTGGTGGCCGAGCTGGACGAGGAGGAGCGGGCCCTGCTGGGCGACCCGGCGGCCGCGGGCGCCCTCGTCAACGCCTACTTCGCCATGGAGGACCCGCGACGGCTGCGGCCCGAAGCATGCGAGCTGTTCCTGGAGACGGAGCTCGCGAACGGGGTCGGGCTGCGGGGCTACGTCGACCGGCTCGACGTGTCCCCGGAGGGCGACGTGCGGATCGTCGACTACAAGACCGGCTCGGCGCCCCGCGAGGTCTTCGAGGCCCGGGCGCTGTTCCAGCTGAAGTTCTACGCGCTGGTCCTGCTGCGGGCCCGCGGTGTGCTGCCCCGGCAGCTGCGGCTGATGTACCTCGCCGACGGGCAGAGCCTCACCCACTCCCCCACCGTGGCGGAGCTGGAGCGGTTCGAGCGGACGGTCGTGGCGCTGTGGAACGCCATCCTGCGGGCGGCGCCGACCGGGGACTTCCGTCCGAACCCGGGCCGGACGTGCAGCTGGTGCCCGCACCAGGCAGTCTGCCCGGCGTTCGGTGGCACGCCCCCGGACTACCCCGGCTGGCCCGGGACGAGCCCCGACGCGAGCCCCGACGACGCCCTGGAGACCGCTCCCCCATGACCGCCCCCGTGCCCGAGCCCTACTTCCGTCTCCTCGACGACGACCGGGAGGACGGCACGCGGGTCGAGGCGACCGCCTCGACGGCCGGCCCGTGGTTCGCCGACGCCCAGCACATGGGTCCGCCGAGCGCACTGCTCGTCCGGGCCCTGGAACGGCGGTCCGGGCGCGACGACGTGCGGCTCGCCCGGGTCACGGTGGAGGTGCTGGGCAAGGTGCCGGTCGGCGAGCTGGTCGTGCGCGCCGAGGTGACCCGGTCCGGGCGGACGATCGAGCTGGTCACCGCCGAGCTCGCCGCGCCCGACCCGGCCACGGGGACCACCCGGGCGGTCGCGCGGGCCCACGCGTGGTTCCACGGCGTCGGGGACACCGCGGACGTCGTCACCGTGCCGGGGACGGCCATGCCGCGCCTGCCCGGTCCAGACACCGGGTCGTCGCGGGACATCCCCGACGGGTGGCTGCCGGGCTACCTGACGTCCGTGGACTGGCGCTGGATCTCCGGCGGTCTCGAGGTCGCCGGGCCCGGGCAGGCGTGGGGACGGCTGCGGGGGCAGGTGGTGGAGGGCGAGGAGCCGTCACCCGCGCAGCGGCTTGCGGCCGTTGCCGACTCGACGAACGGGTGTGCCAGCCGGCTCGACCTGCGGCGGTGGCTGTTCGTCAACACCGACCTGACCCTGCACCTGCACCGTGCGCCGCAGGGCGAGTGGACCGGGCTCGACGCCGACAGCGTGATCGGCCCCGAGGGCACCGGGACCGCGTACTCGGTGGTGCACGACGAGCAGGGGCCGGTCGGGCGCGCCGCGCAGGCGCTGACCGTCCGGCCCCGCTTGCACCGTCCGGCCCCGCTGGCACCGTCCGGCCCCGCTGGCACCGTCCGGCCCCGCTGGCACCATCCGGCCCCGCTGGCACCATCCGGCCCCGCTGGCACCATCCGGCCCCGCTGGCGCCGTGCGGCCCCGCTGGCGCCGTCCGGCTCCGCTGGCGCTCGGGAGCGCCGCCTGGGCACCGGCTCAGCGGCCGGCCACGCCCATCCGCGCCACGGCGGGGTCGGACGACGAGGGCGACTCGGCCGGCGGCGGGGCCGCACCCGGCATCGAGCTGACGCCGCCGTGCCCCGGGAGGACCGCGCGGCAGGACTGGAGGGAGGAGGTCACGATGCCGGTGCAGCCGAGGTCGGCGAGCTCGTCCATGACGTCGTTGACGCGGCTGCGGCGCACCATCGACCGGACGGCCACCCAGCCGTCGAGGGAGAGCGGCGCGACGGTCGGCGACTGCACCCCGGGGGTGATCTGGACGGCCTCGTCCTGGACGACCTGCGGGCAGTCGTAGTCGAGCATCACGTACTGCCGGGCGAACACGACGCCGCGCAGCCGCTCGATGAAGCGGTACTTGGCCTTGGTGACCTCGGCGGAGTCGGGTTGCTGGTCGAACTTGGCGTTGCGGTCGACGATCACGGCCTCGGACTCGAGGATCGGGTCGCCGATCGGCTCCAGACCGTGCTGGGCGAGCGTGCGACCGGTCGAGACGACGTCGGCGATCGCGTCGGCGACCTCGAGCTCGATCGACACCTCGACGGCCCCGTCGAGCCGGATGACGTCCTTGGCCGAGATGCGCTGCTGGGCGAGGTTCGCGCGCACCAGCCGCGGGAAGGAGGTCGCGATCCGCTTGCCGGCGAGGTCCTGCACGGTCCAGCCCTTGGCGATCGGGGCGGCGTAGCGGAACGCCGAGTTGCCGAACCCGAGCTTGAGCACCTCGTTGACCGAGGCCGACGACTCCTCGGTCAGGTCGTGGCCCGTGATCCCCAGGTGGAGCTGGCCCTCGGAGACGTAGGTCGCGATGTCCTTGGGGCGCAGGTAGAAGAACTGCACCCCGTTGTTGCGGTCGTGCAGGGACAGGTCACGGCTGTCCGACCGCTGCCGGTACCCGGCGTCACGCAGCATGCGGGACGCCTCCTCGGCGAGGGACCCCTTGTTCGGGACGGCGACGCGGAGCATGGCTCTCTCCTGGCGGCACCACGCACGCTGCGCGGTACCCGAGTTCGATGGTTCAGAGGTACTTGTACACGTCGTCGAGCGTCAGGCCGCGACCGAGCATGATCACCTGCGTCCGGTAGAGCAGCTGGGAGATCTCCTCGGCGAGCTTGTCGTCGGTCTCGTGCTCGGCGGCCAGCCAGACCTCACCGGCCTCCTCCAACACCTTCTTGCCCTGGGAGTGGACTCCGGCGTCGAGTGCGGCGACGGTGCCCGAGCCCTCGGGACGGTCGCGCGCCTTGGTGCTGAGCTCCTCGAAGAGCCCGTCGAACGTCTTCACGTTCACCGATGCTTGCATCTTCCGGGCCCCTCGTGTGCATGGACGGGTGGTACTGCTCCGAACGGCCGTATCCGATCGACGGACGCGTCAAGGCTCTCCGGACGATCGATCCACCGATGGGGTCATCGCACGCTCGCCGATCGGAGCAGCCGCAGGTCGCTCACCGTGAGCCCCTCCAGGGACTCCCGGAACACCCGCCGCGCTCCCTCCGGCACCGACGGTCCAGCCGGCACGACGAGCACCGTGGCCCCGGCCGCCGCCGCGGACGCCGTGCCGGTCGGCGAGTCCTCGACGGCGACGCACGCGCCCGGGTCGACTCCGAGGAGCTCGCACGCCCGCCGGTAGGGCGCGGGATCCGGCTTGGTGGCCGACACCTCGTCGCCGCACACGGTCACGTCGAACCACCCGCGCCCGATCTGGTCCAGCGCCACCTCGGTGAGCTCGCGGTAGGTGCTCGTCACCAGTGCCGTGGCCACCCCCGCCGAGCGGACCGTCTCCAGGGCCTCGCGTGCCCCGGGCCGCCAGGGCAGGCCCTCCGCGAAGACCTCGTGGGTGCGGTCGAGCAGCCAGCGACCGGCCTTCTCGACGGAGGCCTCGTCGTCGGGAAGACCGACCTCGCGCAGCACCGTGGCGGACGTCCGACGCAGGCTGGACCCGGTCAGCTCCTCGCGGGTCGCGAGGGAGAGCTCGCCGCCCAGGTGGGCGGCGAGCTCCGTCATCGTGATCGACCAGAGTCCCTCGGAGTCGACCAGCGTGCCGTCCATGTCCCACAGGACGGCCGCCAGGTCAGGCACGGAGATCACGCATTGAAGTACTTGGCCTCCGGGTGGTGGACCACCAGCGCGTCCGTGGACTGCTCCGGGTGGAGCTGGTCCTCCTCGGACAGCTCGACGCCGATGCGGCTCGGGTCGAGCAGCTCGACGATCTTGGCCCGGTCCTCGACGTTCGGGCAGGCACCGTAACCGAGCGAGTACCGGGCGCCGCGGTAGCCGAGCTTGAAGAACTCGTGCACGTCGGCGGGGTCCTGGTCGGCCATCGTCGAGCCGTCGGCGAAGGTGAGCTCCTCGCGAACGCGGCGGTGCCAGAACTCCGCCAGCGCCTCGGTGAGCTGCACGCCGAGGCCGTGGACCTCGAGGTAATCGCGGTAGGAGTTCGCCGCGAACAGCTCGTTGGCGAAGTCGGCGATCGGCTGCCCCATGGTCACGAGGTTCATCGGCATGACGTCGACGCTGCCGAGCTCCGTCGCCTCCTCCCGGGTGCGGAAGAAATCGGCGAGGCACAGCCGGCGGTCGCGCTTCTGGCGCGGGAACGAGAAGCGGTGCAGCTCGTTCGCGTCCGGCTTGGCCTCGTCGAGCACGACGACGTCCTGGCCCTCGGAGATCACCGGGAAGTAGCCGGCGACGACCGCGGCGTGGGCGAGGATGCCCTCGGACTGCAGCCGGTCGAGCCAGTAGCGCAGGCGTGGCCGGCCCTCGGTCTCGACGAGCTCCTCGTACGACGGGCCCTCGCCGCCCTTCGCGCCGCGCAGCCCCCACTGCCCGAAGAACGTCGCGCGCTCGTCGAGCAGGGCGGAGTAGTCGGCGAGGCGGATGCCGCGGACCACGCGGGTGCCCCAGAACGGCGGCTGCGGGACCTCGATGCGCCGGGCGACGTCGGAGATGGCGTCGGGGTCGACGGCGTCGGCCTCGTCCTTCTCGGCCTCGCGCTTGGCCTTGATGCGCTCCGAGCGCTCCCGGCGCTCCTTGCGCTCGGCCGCCTTCGCCTTCTCGTCCTCCGAGGGGCCCTCGCCGGTCATGACGGAGTCCATGAGCCGCAGGCCCTCGAAGGCGTCCTTCGCGTAGCGGACGTCGCCCTCGTAGAGCTCGCCGAGGTCGTTCTCGACGTAGGAGCGGGTCAGCGCGGCGCCGCCGAGCAGCACCGGGTACTTCTGCGCGACCCCGCGGTCGTTCATCTCCTTCAGGTTGTCCTTCATGACCACGGTCGACTTGACCAGCAGCCCGGACATCCCGATGGCGTCGACCCTGTTCTCGTCGGCGGCCTCGAGGATGGCGTTGATCGGCTGCTTGATGCCGATGTTGACCACGTCGTAGCCGTTGTTCGACAGGATGATGTCGACGAGGTTCTTGCCGATGTCGTGGACGTCGCCCTTGACCGTCGCCAGCAGGATCTTGCCCTTGCCGGAGTTCTCGGTCGCCTCCATGTGCGGCTCGAGGTGCGCCACGGCCGCCTTCATCACCTCGGCCGACGCGAGGACGAACGGCAGCTGCATCTTGCCGGCACCGAAGAGCTCGCCGACGACCTTCATGCCACCGAGCAGGTCGGTGTTGATGATCTCGAGCGGGTCCTTCTCCTCCATGCCCGCGTTCAGGTCCTCCTCGAGACCGTTGCGGTTGCCGTCGACGATCCGCTGCGCGAGCCGCTCGAACAGCGGCATCGCCGCGAGCTCCTCGGCGCGCTGGTCCTTCGCCGACTGCGCCGACACGCCCTCGAAGAGGTTCATGAAGTGCTGCAGCGGGTCGTGGTCGGGCGTCCGCTTGTCGTAGACCAGGTCCAGCGCGGCCTGGCGCTGGTCCTCCTGGATCTGCGACATCGGGAGGATCTTCGCCGAGTTCACGATCGCGGTGTCGAGGCCCGCGTCGACGCACTCGGAGAGGAACACCGAGTTCAGCACCTGGCGCGCCGCGGGGTTCAGGCCGAACGAGATGTTCGAGAGCCCCAGGGTGGTCTGGACCTCGGGGTAGCGCTCCTTGAGCTGGCGGATCGCGTTGATCGTCTCGATGCCGTCCTTGCGGACCTCCTCCTGACCGGTGGAGATCGGGAAGGTGAGGCAGTCGATGATGATGTCCTCGGTGCGGATGCCCCAGTTGGTGTTGAGGTCCTCGATGAGGCGGAAGGCGATCCGCGTCTTCCACTCCGCGGTGCGGGCCTGGCCCTCCTCGTCGATGCAGAGCCCGACGATCGCGGCGCCGTGCTCCTTCGCGATCCGCATGATCCTCTGGAACCGCGAGTCCGGGCCGTCGCCGTCCTCGTAGTTCACCGAGTTGATCGCGCTGCGGCCGCCGAGCTGCTCGAGGCCGGCCTCCAGCACCTCGGGCTCGGTCGAGTCGAGGACCACCGGCAGCGTCGAGGCGGTCGACACGTCGTGGGCGAGGCGGTCCATGTCCGCGGTGCCGTCACGGCCGACGTAGTCGATGCAGAGGTCCATCCAGTGCGCGCCCTCGCGGGTCTGCGCCTTCGCGATGTCCACGCACTTCTCGTAGTCCTCGGCGACCATGGCCTCGCGGAAGGCCTTGGACCCGTTGGCGTTCGAGCGCTCGCCGATCATCAGCAGCCCGGTGTCCTGGCGGAACGGCACCGAGTGGTACATCGACGAGATGCCCGGCTCGGGCTTCGGGTCGCGGACGGCCGGAGTCAGGTCGCGGCAGGTCTCGGCCAACGCGCGCACGTGCTCGTTCGTGGTGCCGCAGCAGCCGCCGACGAGCTGCAGGCCGTAGTCGGTGATGAACGAGGCGCAGTAGTCCGCGAGCTCCTGGGGCTGCAGCGGGTACTCCGGGCCGTTCGGGCCGAGCTCGGGCAGGCCGGCGTTCGGCATCACCGTGACCGGGATGCGCGACTGCCGCGAGAGCGCCCGCAGGTGCTCGCTCATCTCGGCGGGGCCGGTGGCGCAGTTCAGGCCGATGCCGTCGATGCCGAGCGGCTCCAGCGCTGTCAGGGCCGCCGTGATCTCGGAGCCGACCAGCATGGTGCCGGTGAGCTCGACGGTGACGTGGCAGATGACGGGGACGCGGCGGCCGTACTGCTCCATGGCGCGGTAGGCGCCGAGGATGGCGGCCTTCGACTGCAGGAGGTCCTGACAGGTCTCGACGAGGATCGCGTCGGCGCCGCCCTCCAGCTGGCCGAGCACGGACTCGACGTACGCGTCCCGGAGCTTCGCGTACGGAGCGTGACCGAGCGTCGGGAGCTTGGTGCCCGGGCCGTTGGAGCCGAAGACGAAGCGCGGCCGGTCCGGCGTCGCGTACTCGTCGGCCGCCTCGCGCGCGATCCGGGTCCCGGCGAGCGAGAGCTCACGGATGCGCTCAGGGATGTCGTACTCGTTGAGGTTCGGCCAGTTGGTGCCGAAGGTGTTGGTCTCGATGACGTCGGCACCGGCGTCCAGGTGGCCGAGGTGGACCTGCTTGACGGCGTCCGGGCGCGAGACGTTGAGGATCTCGTTGCAGCCTTCGAGGTCCTGGAAGTCCTCGAGGGAGAGGTCCTGGTCCTGCAACGCGGTGCCCATGGCACCATCGCCGATGAGGACACGCTCGTGGAGTGCGGTCAGGAACGGTGACTCACTCTCGGTTGCCATCACACGATCGTAACGTGACGTAGGGGTCAACCGTCCGGCCTGCGAGCCTCGTCACGACCCGTAAGCTGGGCCGGTGTCCGCCTCCGACGACGCCGGAATCCCTGCTCGTGAGCTGAACGACCCGGTCATGCTGTGTGCGTTCGAGGGTTGGAACGACGCGGGGGACGCGTCCAGCACGGCCGTCGAACACCTCGCCCTGAACTGGGACGCCACCGAGCTGGGTGCGATCGACCCCGAGGACTACTACGATTTCCAGGTCTCGCGGCCGACCGTGCGCCTGGTCGACGGGATCAGCCGGGCCATCGACTGGCCCACCACCCGCTTCACGCTCTGCCGCCCGCCGGGTTCCGACCGCGACCTGGTCCTCGTGCGCGGCATCGAGCCCAACATGCGGTGGCGCTCCTTCGTCGGCGAGATCGTGGCCAAGGCCGAGGAGCTCGGCGTCACCACCGTGATCACTCTCGGTGCGCTCCTGGCCGACACCCCGCACACCCGGCCCGTCCCGGTCACCGGCTCGTCGTTCGACAAGGAGTCGGCCGCCCGCTACGGCCTCTCCAGCTCGCGCTACCAGGGCCCGACGGGCATCACCGGCGTGCTCAACGACGCCTGCGTGCAGGCGGGCATCCCTGCCATCTCGTTCTGGGCCGCGGTGCCGCACTACGTCTCGCAGCCGCCCGCCCCCAAGGCCACGATCGCGCTGCTGCAGCGCGTCGAGGAGGTCCTCGACGTCGAGGTCCCGCTCGGGGCGCTCCCGGAGCAGGCCGAGAAGTGGGAGCGAACGGTCTCCGAGATGGCCGACGAGGACGACGAGGTCCGCGAGTACGTCAAGGCCCTCGAGGAGGCCGGCGACGCGGAGTCCGACCTCCAGGAGGCCTCGGGCGACGAGATCGCCGCCGACTTCGAGCGCTACCTGCGACGCCGGGACCCGGGCGGTCCGGGCGACGTCGCGGGCGGCCCGAGCCTCGGCGGCCCCTGGGAGCGCTAGCTCGTCCCGACGTCGGGCCCGCTCAGCGCAGGGTCCGGGCCGCCTCCACCGAGAGCACGGGACCGCGCGGGAGCAGGCCGACCACACTGCGCGGGGCCGGTCGGGGGTCGCCCAGTCCGAGGGCGGCGGCCGCGCCCCGACCGGCGACGGGGAACACGCGGCCGACCTGGTCGACGACGACGCCGCGGTCCGGGTCGGACGCCTCCCCGGGGCCCACCGGCACCACGTACGCCCCGGCCCCGGCGATCCGCACGGCCGTGACCGGGCCGGCGGCACCGGGTTCGCCCAGCGGGGTCGGCGGCACGGGCGAGGGCAGGGTGCCGGCGACCGAGACGGTGGTGGTCCCGTCGGCCGCGGGGGCCGCACACGCGACCGGCGCGTCCTGGACGCCCAGCACGCGCGGGAACGTGCGGGGGTAGGCGCGGAGGTCGACCCCGACGGCACGCGGCAGGCCGTCGGCGACGGCGGCGGGGATCTCGGCGACGCGGGGGTCGGCGCCGGGCGAGGCGAAGCGGACGAGTTCGGCCACGACGTCGGGCACCTCCTGCACCCCGCCGTCGAGCACCACCAGGAACCGGGCGACCCCGCCCGCGACCCGGGCGACCGCCCCGACCGGCAGCCCGAGCGCACGGGTCCCGGGGTCGGTGGGTCCGAGCCCGGCGCCGGGGATGCGCGGCGGCACGAGCGGTGCCCCCTCGGGCAGGGTGCCGAGCAGGGCTTCACCGGCCGCCCGCGCGGGCGCGCCCGCGAGGTCGAGGCCGCGGACCACGGCGCCGGCGGCGGGGTCGAACGCGGCGCGGCGGCCGTCGACGACCAGCCAGGTCCGCCCGTCGTCGCCGCGCAGCAGCAGTGATTCCCCCGCCGCGACCGGCCGGCCGGGCGAACTCCCGCCGCCGAGGACGATGCCGCGCACTCCGGGCCCGGCCGGGACGTCGCAGACCGCCCACACGTCGCTCGGCGGCGGGCTCGCGGTGTCGGGCAGCACCGACGGTGCTCCGGCGAGGCCGACGGGCACGGTGCGCGCGACCCCGACGAGGGCGTCGTCGCGCACCGGGGTCGGGTCGGCGGGTGGGAGGCCTTCGGCCGGGTCGGCCCGACGCGGGTCGAGGTCCGCCGCGAGGAGCCGCGCCGACGTGAGGTCCGTCGTCGGCACCAGGCGCGCGGGGTCGCGCGCCACGACGTAGAGGGCCCCGCTGGGCACCCCGCGGACGACGGTCGCGGCGCGCCAGTCGGTGTCGCCGCGCACCAGGCCCACGACGGCCGCCGCCGCCAGCCCGAGCGCCGCGACCACGGCCCCGACCACCACCGCCCGACGACGGGTGTGCTCGGGATCGCGCTCGGCGTGCGGGTCCCGTTCGACGAGGGCCTCGTCCAGCCGCCGCACCGCCCTCCGCCGCGCCCGGGCCTGGGCGGCCGTCGCCGGGGGCGCGGGGCGGGTCACCCGCTACTCGGCGATCGCGTGCGCGCGCAGGTCGTCGAGGTCGACCCACTCCAGGGTGCGGGCGTGGGTGGCCTCGAGGACGACGGGCGGGGCGACCCCGCCGTCGAGGGCCTCCTTCCACCGGCCCGCGCACAGGCACCAGCGGTCGCCCGGGGTCAGCCCCGGGAACCCGGTGTCGGCGCGCGTGAGGTCGTTGCCGCGCGCCGCCGAGAACTCCAGGAACTCCGCGGTGACGCGCGCGCACACCGTGTGGACCCCGTCGTCGTCGACGCCGGTCTCGCAGCACCCGTCCCGGTAGAAGCCGGTGACGGGGTCGTGGCTGCAGTCGGCGAGCTCGCCGCCCAGGACGTTGCGGGCCATGGGTTCCTCCTCGCGGTCGGGGGGTGCTCAGCGCAGGGTGACGCCCAGCAGCGCGTCGATCGCGTCGGCGGCGCGGGACCCGCCGTCGGGAACGGTCCCCGAGCCGGGGCGCCGCAGCGCCTCGTCGACCCAGGCGTCGACCGCGACGAGCGCGCCGGGGCTGTCGAGGTCGTCCGCGAGGTGGCCGCGGACCTTCTCGATCGTCTCCCCGGGGTCGGGCGTCGCGTCGAGCGAGGTCGCCTCGCGCCAGCGGTGCAGGCGCGCCTGGCCGCCCGTCAGGAGCTCCGCGGTCCAGGACCGGTCGGTGCGCCAGTGGCCGGAGAGCAGTGCGAGGCGGACGGCCATCGGGTCGACCCGGTCGGCGCGCAGGCGGGAGACGAAGACGAGGTTGCCCTTCGACTTCGACATCTTCTCGCCGTCGAGGCCGATCATCCCGGCGTGGCAGTAGTGACGGGCCATGGGGTGGATGCCGGTGAGGGCCTCGCCGTGTGCGGAGCCGAACTCGTGGTGGGGGAAGGCGAGGTCGGACCCGCCGCCCTGCACGTCGTAGGCGTCGCCGAGGCGGTTCATCGCGATCGCGGTGCACTCCACGTGCCAGCCGGGGCGGCCGTCCCCGAGGTCGGAGGACCAGGAAGGCTCGCCGTCGCGGGCGGTGCGCCACAGCAGGGCGTCGAGCGGGTGGCGCTTGCCGCGCCGGTCGGGGTCGCCGCCGCGCTCCGGGAAGATCCGCTCCATCTCCGCCGTCGAGTAGCGGGAGACGTAGCCGAAGTCCGGGGTGGCGGTGTGGTCGAAGTAGACGTCGGGGTGCTCGGGGTCGTCGGCGCGGTAGGCGACGCCGGCGGCGAGCAGCTTCCCGACGAGCTCGGTGATCTCGTCCATCGCCTCGACCGCGCCGATGTAGTCGCGCGGGGGCAGCACCCGCAGGGACTCCATGTCCTCGCGGAAGAGGGCGGTCTCGCGCATGCCGAGGACGACCCAGTCGTCGGAGTCCCGCTCCGCCCGCTCGAGCAGCGGGTCGTCGATGTCGGTGACGTTCTGGACGTAGTGCACGTCGTGCCCCGCGTCGCGCCAGCAGCGGTTGACGAGGTCGAAGGCGAGATAGGTGGCCGCGTGGCCGAGGTGGGTCGCGTCGTAGGGGGTGATCCCGCAGACGTACATCCGGGCCCCGGACGCGGACGGGGCGGTCGGCCGGACGTCGCCGGTGGAGGTGTCGAACAACCGAAGCGGGGGCGGGGTGCCGGGCACCGGGGGGACGTCGACTCCAGACCACGAACGCATGCCGCCGACCTTATGCCCACGCACGCTCCGACCGGTGGCGAACGTGACCGTCGTGGGTCCCGGCCGGGCCCCGTGTCGGGCCCGTCGCGGGCGAGCACGACGGGCCCGTCCTGACGGAAACGGAGCCCGGCCGGGGATGGCGGGAGTCGCGGGGGGGATCGACTCCTGCCGTATCCCAGCGTAACCGACGCGCTAGACCCGAACGGGTCACGGGTTCAGCGCAACCGGTTATCTCTCGCACATTCGTCACCGTGAGCCATCAGGAGATCGTTTGTCTCCGTGCGCTCACCGTCGCCGACTGTGGAGGTAGTCACTCACCACCGCGGCCCCGAGCCCGTCGAGGTCCGGCGCGACGACCCGTCCGCCACTACGTCGGGCGACCATGTCCACGAAGGCCTCCAGGCGCGGGTCCTCCCCGAGCATGAACACCGTCAGCGCGGCCTTCAGGCGCGCGATCGCGTCGACCTCGTTGAGCGTCGCCCGCAGCGTCTCCGGGGTCGGCGGGTAGTCGAACACCGCGTGCCCGTCGGGCTCCAGATGGGCGGTGGGCTCGCCGTCGGTGACCACCAGGACCACCGGCGCCGCGTCGGAGTGCCGGCGCAGGTGCCGGCCCGCGAGCAGCAGCGCGTGGTGCAGGTTCGTGCCCTGTTCCCACACCCCCTCCAGGCCGGTCAGCTGCGCGAGGTCGACCTCCTGCGCGTGCCGCCCGAAGGTGATGATCTGCAGCGCGTCGCCGCGGAAGCGTGTCGAGACCAGGTGGTGCAGGGCCAGCGCGGTGCGCTTCATCGGCACCCAGCGCCCGTCGGCCACCATCGACCAGGACGTGTCGACGCACAGCGCGACCGCTGCCCGCGTCCGCTGCTCGGTCTCCACGATCTCGACGTCGGTGACGTCGAGCGCGCGGTCGTCGCCGCCGGCCTTGCGCAGCTCGGCGTTGAGCAGCGTGCGGGAGGTGTCCCAACGCTCGGTGTCGCCGAAGGCCCACGGGCGGGTCGCCCCGCTCGCCTCCCCCGCCGCCCCCGAGCGCTGCGTTTCCCGCTCCCCGCGGCGGGTCGACAGCGAACCGACCACGTCGCGCAGCGCGGACTGGCCGAGCTGGCGCAGCGCCTTCGGCGACAGCGTCAGCGACCCGTCCGGCCCGCGCTCGAACACGCCCTGCTGCTCGAGCTCCCGTTCGAGCTCGGCGAGGCGCTGCGCGTCGACGCGGGCCTGGCGGCCGAGCGACGCCTCGAGCGCCTCCAGGTCGATGTCCTCCATGCGGGCACCCGGATAGCTCTGCGAGAGCTGCTCGGAGAGCGAGTCGAGCTGCGCGAGCTGCTCCATCGCCCGCGTCGCCTCGCCCATGCCCATCGGGTTGTCGCCCCGGAAGCGGCCCTGCCCGTCCCAGTCCTCGCCCGGACGCATGGCCTGCAGCTGGGAGTCCAGCCGGGAGAGCTGCTCGGCCAGCCGCGGGTCGCCGAACGCGGACTGCATGAGGCCCTCGAGCTCGGCCCGCTGCTCGGCCGACAGGGAGTTCATCATCCGCTGGGCGGCCGCCGACCGCTGCGCCAGGATGTCGATCAGTTCCTCGACGTTCTTCGGGTTCTCCGGGAAGTACCGCCCGTGCTTGCCCATGAAGTCGGAGAACTGCTCGGCCGTGTCCTCGCCCCGGCCGTGCGACTCCAGCAGGTCGTTGAGGTCGGAGAGCATCTCGCGCACCTCCTCGACGTCCTCGGGGGTGGCGTTCTGCATCGCCTCCTTCATGCCCTGGAAACGCTGGTCGAGGGCCTCGCGGCCCATCAGGTCCTGGATCTGCTGGTAGGCCTGGCGCGCCTCGGCGTTGCGCCAGTCGTAGTTCTGCAGCTCGTTGACCGCGCCGGCGGTGGAGTCCGGGAGCGCGTCGAGCGACATCTCCCGGAACCGCGCGTCGTCGGAGTCCTCGGCCTGCAGCGAGTTCCGCTCGGCCTCGAGCGCCTGCTCCAGCAGCTCCCGGATCTCCTGCAGCGTGCCGTCGATCCGGTTCTCGCGCTGCAGGCTGCGGCGCTGCTGGTTGAGCCGGCGCTGCAGGTCGTCGAGACCCTGCTGGTCGCGCAGCCCCCGCCGCATCAGCTCGCGCATCGCCTGGCGGGGGCTGGTGCCCTCCATGACGTCGCGGCCGAGCTGGTCCATCGCCTCGCGGATGTCGAACGGCGGGGCGAGCGGGTCCGGTCCGTCGTAGAACCGGCCGTAGGAGTAGCGACCGGGTCGCGGCTTCCAGCCGGACCCGCCGTCGGGGTCAGCCGCCATAGGCCACCGTCCCGGCGTCCTCGTCGTCGTCCTTGGCGAGCTTGCGGGTGAGGTAGAGGTGCTCGAGGGCCAGCTCGACGGCGGACGCGAGCGGCCCGGGCGCCTCGGTGCCGCCGGCGCCGAGGCGGTCGGCCACGGTCCGGACGACGGGGATCGCCGGCAGCGTCGCGACGACCTCGCGGGCCGGGACCCGCTCCCCCGTCACCACGCGGCGACCCTCGGCGACGGCGTCGGCGAGCGGGCCGAGGTCCACCCCGGCGAGCCGCTTGCGGGCGGTCTCGGCGACGGCGCGGCGCAGCAGGTGGGTCAGCAGTTCCTCCTCGCGCCCCTCCTCGCCGGACTCGAACTCGAGCTTGCCGCGCAGCACCGGCGGCACCGCCTCGAGGTCGACCGGGCGGGCCACCGGGGTGTCCTCCCCCGTCACCGCGGCCCGGCGCAGCGCCGCGGCCGCGACGGTCTCCGCGGCCGCCACGGAGAACCGGGCCGAGACGCCGGAGCGCTGGTCGATCGCGCTGGCACCGCGCAGGTTGCGGGTGAAGCGGGCGATCACCTCGAGCAGGTGGTCGGGGACCTCGGCGACGACGTCCGCCTCCTGCTGGATGAGCGCCACCTCGCCGGCGACCTCCAGCGGGTAGTGCGTGCGCACCTCGGCGCCGAAGCGGTCCTTGAGCGGGGTGATGATCCGCCCGCGGTTGGTGTAGTCCTCGGGGTTGGCGCTCGCCACGAGGAGGATGTCGAGCGGCAGGCGCAGCGTGTAGCCGCGGACCTGGATGTCGCGCTCCTCCATGACGTTGAGCAGCGCGACCTGGATGCGCTCGGCGAGGTCGGGCAGCTCGTTGATCGTCACGATGCCGCGGTGCGCCCGCGGCACGAGGCCGTAGTGGATCGTCTCCGGGTCGCCCAGCGAGCGGCCCTCGGCGACCTTCACCGGGTCGACGTCGCCGATGAGGTCGGCGACGGAGGTGTCGGGCGTGGCGAGCTTCTCGGCGTAGCGCTCGGAGCGGTGGCGCCAGCCGATCGGCAGCGCGTCGCCCTCGAGCGTCGCGCGCCTGATGCTCGCCGGGATGATCGGCTGCTCGGGGTGCTCGCCGAGCTCGGAGCCGGCGATGACGGGCGTCCACTCGTCGAGCAGGGAGACAAGGCTGCGCAGCAGGCGGGTCTTGCCCTGGCCGCGCTCGCCCAGGAGCACGACGTCGTGCCCGGCGATGATCGCGCGCTCGAACTGCGGCAGCACGGTGCGCTCGAACCCGACGATCCCGGGCCACGGGTTCTCGCCGGCCCGCAGCGCGGACAGCAGGTTGTCGCGCAGCTCGTCACGGACGCCGCGCGGGGTCTTCGCCGGGTGGTCGCTCGCGCGGAGCTCACCCAGGGTGGTCGGGAGCCCCTCGGGAGGGGGCGGGGTGGTACCGGGAGCGGTGGCCTCGGTCGGGCGCGGGGTGCTCACCTCCACCACGCTACGACGGCATCGGCTCCTCTGCCTGGCCCACGCGGTCCCACCTTCCCGACGACGGGTCGGGCCGCGCGCCGCGCGGTCGCCGCCCGGTGGACGGGTCCGGGCGCCGGATCCGGTGACCGCACGAACGGGTCCGGCGCGGCGAGGACGGATCTCCCCGGGTCTCGACACCCACACGAGTTGACTCCCCGCCCTGCGACGAACCAGCCGGTTCGTCGGCTTTCGACCGGGTCGGGGGGCTCGCGATGAAGACGACACTGGTGGCGGCCGCGGCGGTGGTGGTCGCCCTCGTGCTGGTGCCCGGGAGCGGCGACGGCCCCCTGGGCATGACCCTCGGCGGCGCCGCGGTGCTGGCGCTGTTCGCCGGGATCGCGGTGTGGATCCGTCGCACCATGTCGCACCACTGATGCGGGCCCGCACCCGGGTCTGACTCGTAGACGAGGCGTCACTCAACCGGCTCCCGGGGGCAGCCGGAGCCGGACAGGTGGCGTCTCGGCCCTCGGCATGATCACGTCGAGGGGACGCTCATGGCTGTTCCGAAGATCGACAACAGCCATGGTGGTCCCCCCGACGTGATCATGGGTCGATGAGCAGGTCTCGCGGGCCGGCACGAGCGTGGCGCGCTGCTGACGTCCGGCGTCAGCCGTGTGCCACCGCTGACACACCACGGCGCCACCTCAGCGCGCGGCGCCCACCGGGAGGCGCGACCCGTCGTCGGGAAGGCGGACCCGGCGTCGGGAGAACCACATCCCCAGCAGTCCGACCAGGAGCACCGGGACGTGCACGGCCATGGCGACGCGGAAGACACCGGTGTCCCACGCGGCGGGTGAGCCGGCGCCCTGCAGGTCGAGCAGCACCCCGACCAGGGCGACGACCAGCAGCGACGACACGAAGCCGCCCACGTTCGTCATCCCCGAGGCGCGGCCGATCGACGCGGGCGGTACGGCGGAGCGGGCGACGTCGAACGCCACGAGCGACGCCGACCCCCCGCTGGCCAGGATCACCACCAGGACCACGAGCAGCGCGAACGGCACCGGTCCGGGCCAGGCGAGCACCACGCACCACGCGACGGCCTGCGCCACCACCGAGCCGGTGACCAGCATGACCCGGCGGTGCGGGAACCGGCCGGAGAACAGCCCGAACAGCGGGCCGAAGAGGATGGTCACGAGCACGACGCCGCTGGTCATCACCCGCGCCGGGCCGACCGGGACGCCCTCACCCGCCGTCAGGAACGGGAAGCCCCAGAGCAGGCCGAAGACGTTCGCCGAGAACGGTGACGCGAAGTGGCACCAGAAGCCGAGCCGGGCGCCGGGGCTCGCGACGACCTCGCGCATCCGTCCCGGTTCGGCGGCGCCCGCGACCTCGAGCGGACCCGGCCGCACGATCAGCGCGGCGGCGACCGCCACGACTCCGGTCGCGCCGCCCGCGACGAGGTAGGCGGCGGTCCAGCCGGAGGAGACGACGAGGCCGGCGAGCGGGATGGCCGACACCGCCTGCCCGAACTGGCCGAGGATGCCGGAGAGCTGGTTGACGACGGGGACCCGACGCGGGGCGAACCAGGTCGGCACCAGCCGCAGGACGCTGACGAACATCACCGCGTCGCCGGCCCCGGCGAGGACCCGCCCCACCACGGCCACGGGGAACGACGGCGCGACGGCGAGCAGCACCTGCCCGACCGCGACGAGCACGGCCCCGCCCGCGATCAGCCGTCTCGGCCCGAACCGGTCGACGAGCATCCCGGCGGGGATCTGCAGCGCGGCGTACACCCCGAGCGAGAGCACGGCGAGCAGCGAGAGCACGCCGGCCGAGACGCCGAAGCGCTCCGCGGCGACCGGCCCCGTCGCCGCCAGGGCCGAGCGACCCGTCACCGAGCAGACGTACGCGACGACCGCGGTGCCCCAGACGAGCAGCCTCACAGCGTCCGGGAGCCCCCGATCGCGAGGTCCCACAGGTCGTCGCGGTCGCGGCCGTCACGGGCCCACGCCCGGCGGGTCGCCTCGATCGGTTCGAGGGTCGGTTCCCCGGAGAGCACGAAGGTGCCCCAGTGCACCGGGACCATCCGCCGTGCCCCGACCGTCCCGGCGGCCCGCACGGCCTCGACCGGATCCATGTGCACGGTGCGCAGCAGCTCGCGCGGCGCATACGCCCCGACCGGGAGTACCGCGACCTCGATGTGCCGGTGCCGCCCGGCGATGCGGCGCAGGAACGGCCCGGTCGCGGTGTCGCCCGCGTGGTAGACGGCCCGACCGTCCGGGGCGGTGACCACCCACCCGCCCCAGAGGCGGTGGCACAGGTCGGTGAGGGTGCGCCGCGACCAGTGCCGGGCGGGGACGAACTCGACCCGGACCTCGCCGGACAGCCCGGTGAACCCGACCGAGGACCACCAGTTCAGCTCGACGACGTCGGTGAACCCCCGGGCCCGGAAGAACGCGGCCGTGTTCAGCCCGGCCACGATCCGCGTCGAGCGCGGCATCGCCCCGAGGGTGCGCACGTCGAGGTGGTCGTAGTGGTCGTGGCTGATCAGCACCGCGTCGATCCGCGGGAGCGTCTCGACCGTCCGACCCGGCGGCGTCAGGCGCCGGGCGGCCCCGGGGATGCCCGGCGACAGCACCGGGTCGACCAGCACGGTGACGCCGTCGACCCACAGCAGCGCCGACGCGTGCCCCAGCCAGGTCACCCCCAGCGTTCCCGACGACGGGTCGGGCAGCGGCGCCTCCGGCGTCACCGGGATGCGCGCCGCGTCGCGGCGCGCGTCGGCGTCGTCGGGGTAGGACCACCACAGCCGGGCGGCCCCGACCGGACCGAGCAGCGTCGAGTCGAGGCGGTGACGGAAGTCCGGGACGACCACGTCAGAACGCCGGCCACGGGATCGGCGGCCAGCCGCCCGAGGGCGAGGGCAGCTCGGCCTCGTGCAGCAGGCGGTCGGTGCGGGAGCGCAGCGCCTTGACCTCGCGCAGCGTGATGTGGTCGTTCAGCGCGTCGCCGAGCTCCGCGGCGTTGCCGGGCGAGAGGGCCGCGCGCAGTCGCTTCAGCCCGTCGGTGACGTCCTCGTCGAGCGGCTCGCCGACCCAGCCCCACAGCACGGTGCGCAGCTTGGTCTCCTGGTGCAGACAGATGCCGTGGTCGACGCCGTAGGTGCGGCCGTCGGCACCCGCGAGCACGTGGCCGCCCTTGCGGTCGGCGTTGTTGACCACGACGTCGAGGGCGGCCATGCGGCGCAGCCCCGGGTCGTCGGCGTGGACCAGGAGGGCGGGCTCACCGTCCGCGCCGCGGGCCCGCAGCACGGTCCGCCAGCCCGGCTCGACGTGCTTCGGCTCGACGATGTCGACCAGCTCGCGCTCGTCGTCGGTCTCGATCCACCGCTGGACCATGCCGGGGCCGAACGGGCCGTCGCGCAGCACCGTCGGGGGCACGACGTGGAAGCCCGCCGCCTTGCTGACCAGGTAGGTCGCGACCTCCCGGCCCGCCAGCGTGCCGTCGGGGAAGTCCCACAGCGGGCGCTCGCCGCGCACCGGCTTGTAGACGCAGTGGTCGGAGACCCCGTCGAGGGTCACGGAGCAGAACAGTGTCGTGTTCGAGGCGTCGGTCAGGCGGCCCTCGACGTCGATGGTTCCCCGCCGCAGCAGGTCCTCGATGCGGTCGACGTCGACCGGGTCCGGTGTGCTCTGGGTGTCGGTCAAGCGTTCGCCGTCACGACTCGGCGGCGACGCGACGGAAGCCGTTCTGACGCGGGCACACGTGACCGGCGGCGTCGAGCGGCTGGGTGCAGAGCGGGCAGAGCCGGCGCCCGGCGGAGACGACCCGCTCGGCGCGGGTGGCGAAGGCGCGGGCCCGCTCGGGGCTGAGGAACACCCGCAGCGCGTCGGGGCCCTCGTCGGTGTCGTCGAGCACGACCGACTCGTCGACCTCCTCCTCGGTGACCGCGAGGAGCTCCACCACGACGTTGCGGGACTCGGCGTCCCAGCCCAGCCCCATCGTGCCGACGCGGAACTCCTCCTCGACCGGGACCTCGAGCGGCGAGGTGTCGACCTCGTTCTCCGGCGTGGTCGGCGGGACCTCGGCCCCGAACCGCCGCGAGACCTCCTCGAGCAGGGTGCCGATCCGCTCCGAGAGCACGGACACCTGCTGCTTCTCCAGCAGGACCGACACCCGGCGGGCCGACTCGGTGGCCTGCAGGTAGAAGGAGCGGTCGCCGGGCTCGCCGACCGTGCCGGCGACGAACCGGTCGGGCTGGCGGAAGACGTGGATCACCCTGGGCATGGCCCCTCGATTGGTCGTGCTGATCGGGCCGGGATCGGATTCCCGGCGTGACGGCTCGGCATGCGCGCGGTCAGTTTACGCCGGTCGACCCGCCGACCACCGCGTCGGCGGAGGCCTCGGCCGTCCCCTCACCGCCCTCGGCGTCGGGCTCCGGATCGGGCTTCGGCACCAGGGAGGCGAGGTCGCCCCCGGTGTCGTTGACCCGCACCACGAAGGGCCGGGTGGGCGTGTAGCTGATCACACTGATCGACGACGGGTCGACCGTGATGCGCTGGAACGAGTCGAGGTGCAGGCCGAGGGCGTCGGCGATCACGGACTTGATGACGTCGCCGTGGCTGCAGGCCACCCAGATCGCCTTCGGCCCGTGCTCCTCGGCGATCCGCGCGGCGTGCCGACGGATCGCGGCGACGGAGCGGTGCTGCACCGTCGCGAGCCCCTCGCCGCCGGGGAAGACCGCGGCCGACGGATGGGCCTGGACGACCTTCCACAGGTCCTCCTTGCCGAGCTCGCCGAGTGTCTTGCCGGTCCAGTCGCCGTAGTCGACCTCCGCGAGGTCGTCCTCGACGACCGCGTCGAGCCCGCGGGCGGCCAGCAGCGGCGAGAGCGTCTCCTCGCAGCGCTGCAGCGGCGAGCGGACGGCAGCGGCGAGGGGCAGCTGCGAGAGCCGGTCGACGAGCTTCTCGGCCTGGGCACGTCCCGTGTCGTCGAGCCCGACGCCCGGGGAACGGCCGGCCAGGACCCCCGAGACGTTCGCCGTCGAGCGTCCGTGTCGCAGGAGGATCACCGTGGTCACGTTCGCCCACCCTATCCCTGCTCGGCGCGGTGATCAGGTGGCGGGCACGACGCCGCCCAGGACGGCGAGGAGCACGACCAGACCGAGCAGCACGCGGTACCAGACGAACACGTAGATGGTGTGGTTCTCCACGTAGCGCAGCAGCCAGGCGATCGACGCGTAACCGACGCCGAAGGCGATGAGGGTCGCGACGAGGATCTGGGCCCAGCTCGACGTCACCTGGCCCGGCAGGGCCGGCTCGCCGATGTCCTTGAGCTTGTAGAGGCCCGACGCGAACACGGCGGGCAGCGCGAGCAGGAACGAGAACCGCACCGCGACGGCCCGCTCCAGCCCGAGGAAGAGCCCCGCGCTCGTCGTCGCACCCGAGCGCGAGACGCCCGGGATCAGGGCGAGCATCTGCCCGAGGCCCATGAGCACCCCGTCGCGCAGGGTGAGCTGGTCGGCGCCGCGGCGCTGCCGGCCGTACTTCTCGGCCGCCGCGAGGACCAGGCCGAAGATGATCAGCACGGAGGCGTTGAGCGCGAGGTTGCGCGCCGGGCCGTCGATGAGGTCCTGGAAGAGCAGGCCTGCCACGCCGATCGGCAGCGAGCCGAGCCCGACGTACCAGGCGAGGCGGTAGTCGTACCCGCGCTCGTCCCGGTTCCGCAGGCCGCGGAACCAGGCGCGCACCAGCCGCTTGATGTCCGGCCAGAAGTAGAGGAGCACGGCGAACTCGGTGCCGAGCTGCGAGACCGCGGTGAACGCGGACCCGGCGTCGTGACCGAAGAAGAAAGCCGAGGTGAACCGCAGGTGGGCCGACGAGGAGACGGGCAGGAACTCCGTCAACCCCTGGACCAGACCGAGGGTGATCGACTCCAACCAGGTCATCTGCACGGGAACGGGACGGTATCGGACGTCGCTGCGGGTGTCGCCGGTCGGTCGGCCCGTAGCTCCCCCTACGCTCCGGGCCCGTGGAACAGCGACGACTCGGTGCCAGCGGGCTACGGGTCTCGCGCCTCGCCCTCGGCACCATGACCTGGGGACGCGACACGGACGCCGACGAGGCCGGGGCGTCCCTGCTGGCCTTCCTCGACGCCGGCGGCACGCTCGTCGACACCGCCGACGTCTACGCCGACGGCGAGGCGGAGGCGATCCTCGGCGGACTGTTCGCCGACGTGATCCCGCGCACCGAGGTGGTGGTGGCCACGAAGGCCGGCGCCCGCCGCGAGGACGGCCCCTTCGGCGGCGGCGCCTCCCGGTCCTCGCTGCTCGCCTCGCTCGACGCCTCCCTCGCGCGGATGGGCACCGACTACGTCGACCTCTGGCAGCTCCACGCCTGGGACCCCGACGTGCCCCTCGACGAGACGCTCTCCGCGGTCGACCTCGCGGTGTCCTCGGGCCGGGTGCGCTACGCCGGGGTCGCCAACTACGCGGGCTGGCAGATCGCGGCGGCCGCCCGCTCGGCGGGGCTGCCGCTGGTCAGCGTGCAGTCGGAGTACTCGCTGCTCGATCGCGGGGTGGAGGACGAGGTGCTCCCGGCCGCGGAGTACCACGGTCTCGGGCTGCTCCCGTGGGGCCCGCTCGGGCGCGGGGTGCTCACCGGCAAGTACCGCGACGGCACACCCGCCGACTCCCGCGGCGCCTCGGCGCACCTCGGCTCCTACGTCGCCCAGCGGCGGACGGAACGGGCCGCGCGGATCGTGCAGGCCGTCGTGACGGCGGCGCACGGGCTGGGCACGTCGCCCCTGGCGGTGGCGCTGGCCTGGGTGCGCGACCGGCCCGGTGTCGTCGCCCCCGTCGTCGGCGCCCGTGACGGCGCGCAGCTCCTCGGGTCGCTCGAGGCGGAGGAGCTCACGCTGCCGCCGGCGATCCGGGGCGCGCTCGACGACGTCTCGTCCTCGCCGTTGGTCGCGGTGGGCGGCGAGTCGATCGAGGATGCCCCCGCACCCTGGACCTGACGTACGGTGGTCGGCGGTCGACCAGGAGGTTGCACGTGAGTGACCCGCAGCGGTCCGTCCCCGCCGGCATGACCCTCGAGGCCGGCGTCGTCGACGGCGACTGGGAGTACCAGCCGATCCGCCTGCCGCGCGACGTGTCGCGGCTGAACGCCACCGCCGAGCTCGGCCTGCGGGCCCAGTTCGGCGGCTGGGAGCTCGCGCGGACGCTGCTCTACGCCGACGGCACGCGCAAGGTGTGGTTGCGCCGCAAGCTCTCGCGGATGCGCGAGGCCGTGACGGTGTGAGTCCGGGGGCGCCGCGTGCTCCGGTGGTCGCAAAGCGTCGTTGCGTGCATCCAGTGGCAGGAAGGCCGCTTTCCCGACGACGGGTGTGGCCGGCTCCGGAGCGCCCGTCTACGTGACCGAAGGGACCCTTCGGTCAGCTGGGCCGCTCATGGCACGACGACGACCCGGCCCGTCGTGGTCCGGGCCGCGATGGCGTCGAGCGCTTCGGGCAGCTGCTCCAGCGAGTACTCGGCGCCCACGAGCGGGTCGATGGCGCGGCGGGCCCACAGGGCCTCGAGCTCCCGCTGCCACGCGTCGACCAGCTCGGGCGCGCGCTTCTGGTACGCCGCCCAGTGCACGCCGACCACGTCGTAGTTCTTCACCAGCGCGTGGTTGGTCGGGGCGTCGGCGATCCGCCCGCTCGCGAACCCGATCACGAGGATGCGGCCCTCCCACGCCACGACGCGGCGGGAGGCGTCGAAGGTGTCGCCGCCGACCGGGTCGTAGACCACGTCCACGCCCCGACCGTCGGTCAGCTCCTTCACCGGCGCGATGAGGTCCGAGGCCTCCCCGACCACCAGCACCTCGTCCGCCCCGAGCGACCGGGCGACGGCCGCCTTGTCCGCCGACCCCACGGTCGCGATCACCCGCGCGCCCGCAGCCTTGCCCAGCTGCACGGCGGCCGCGCCCACGCCCCCGGCCGCGGCGTGCACGAGCAGCGTGTCGCCCGCCGAGAGCGTCGTCCGGTGGTGCAGCGCGCACCAGCCCGTCTGGTAGGCCACCCAGAAGCCGGACGCCTGCGCGGCCGACATCCCCTCGGGCCACGGGTACGCCCAGGCGAGCGAGGCGTACTCCGCGTACCCGCCGTGCGGCATGGCCGCCGGGCCGAAGACCCGCTCCCCCGTCTCGACGTCCTCGCCCGCCACCTCGAGGCCCGGCGTGAACGGCAGCGGTGGCTTCTCCTGGTACGTGCCGCGGCAGTACAGGATGTCGGCGAAGTTGACCGAGGACGCCGCGACCCGCACCACCCGCCGTCCGGAACCAGCAGGCTCGGGCAGGTCCGTGAGCGACAGGACCTCCCGCGGCTCCCCGAACGACGTCACGGTCCAGCCGCGCACCCTCAGCCCTCCCAGGACAACGACGGCGGGGCGTCCCCGGTCCGCGGCCCCGGCACGCCGCGGAAGCCGTACGGCCCGGGTTCGCGCCCGGGCTGCACGTACCAGCACTCCCCCGGCTCGCCGCGGTCCAGCATCGCGTCGACGGCGTCGGCGACGTCGTCCGCGCTCAGGAGCGGGAAGCCGCCGAACTGCTCCTTGACGTGGGCGATGAGCGCGGTGTCGGCGAACCCCGGGCACAGCGCCATCGCGCGGATGCCCTCGGGCGCGAGCGTCGCCGCGGCGGAGCGGACGTAGCCGACGACGGCGTGCTTGGTCAGCGTGTAGATCGCGTCGCCCGGCAGCGGGACCAGGCCCGCGAGCGACGCCGTCGCGATGATCGTGCCGCCCCCGGCGCGGCGCAGGGCCGGGACCGCGGCGTTGAGCCCGAACACCACGTGGTCGACGTTGACCCCCACCACGCGGCGGTAGGCCTCGACGTCGAGATCGGTGATCCCGGACTGGCCCCCCACCGACCCGGCGTTGAGGTGCACGACGTCGAGCCGCCCGCCCCACGACTCGACCTCGCCGAACGCGCTCGAGAGCGCCGACTCGGAGGTGACGTCGCACGCGACGGCCAGCCCGTCGATCTCCGCGGCCACCTTCGCGGCGGCGACGGCGTCGCGGTCCACCACGCCGACCTTCGCCCCGGCCGCGGCGAGCCGACGGGACACCGCCGCGCCGATCCCCGAGGCGCCACCGGTCACCAGTGCGGTCAGCACGTCTTCAGGATCCTCTCCAGCACGCGGACGCCGAAGTGCAGCGCGTCGACCGGCACCCGCTCGTCGATGCCGTGGAAGAGCGCGGTGAAGTCGAGGTCCGGGGGCAGGCGCAGCGGCGCGAACCCGAAGCAGCGCATCCCGAGCTGCTCGAACGCCTTCGCGTCGGTGCCGCCGGACATCATGTAGGGCAGCGTGCGGGCGTCGCCGTCCTCGGCCTGGACCGCGGCGGTGATGCAGTCGACCAGCTCGCCGGAGAACTCGGTCTCGACGGCGGGGAGGTTGCGGATCCACTCCCGCTCGACGTCGGGCCCGAGGATCTCGTCCAGCTCCCGCTCGAAGGCCTCCTGACGGCCGGGCAGCACGCGGCAGTCGACGGTGGCCTCGGCGGTCGACGGGATGACGTTGGCCTTGTAGCCGGCCTGCAGCATCGTCGGGTTGGCGGTGTCGCGGGTCGTCGCGCCGACCACGCGGGCCACGCCCCCGAGCTTCGCGACGGCGCCGTCGAGGGCCGCGGCCGAGTCGGTCGGGAACTCGATGCCGGTCAGGCGCGTGACCTCGTCGAAGAAGCCCTGGACCGACTCGGTCAGCGTCAGCGGGAACCGGTGCCGGCCGAGCCGGGCGACGGCCTCGGACAGGATCGTCACGGCATTCTCGTCGTGGATCATCGAGCCGTGCCCGGGGCGCGAGCGCACCCGGAGCTTCATCCACGCGATCGACTTCTCCGCCGTCATGACGGGGTAGACCCGGACGTCCTCGCCGAGGGTCACCGAGAAGCCGCCGACCTCGCCGAGCGCCTCGGAGCAGCCCTCGAACAGGTCGGGACGGTGCTCGGCGAGCCAGTGCGAGCCGTACGCGCCGCCGGCCTCCTCGTCGGCGAGGAAGGCGAAGACGATGTCCCGCGGGGGCACCGTCCCCTCGGCCTTGAACTGACGCGCGAGCGCCAGGATCATCGCGTCCATGTCCTTCATGTCGACCGCGCCGCGGCCCCAGACGTAGCCCTCCTGGACCGCGCCCGAGAGCGGGTGGACCGACCACTCCTCGGCGTTGAACGGCACGACGTCGAGGTGGCCGTGCACGAGCAGCGCCGGCCGCGATCGGTCGGCCCCCTCGAGGCGGCAGAAGACGTTGTCGCGGCCCGGTGCGCCGGACTCCACGATCTCGGTCTCGTACCCGACCTCGCGCAGCTTCGCGTCGACGTACCGGGCGGCCTCGGCCTCCCCCGTCGTCGTCTCCAGTTCGCCGGTGTTGCTGCTGTCGATCTGGATCAGCTCGCTCGTGAGCTGCACGACCTCGTCCTCGGCGGCACCCATGCGGCGCATCCTGCCAGTCGAACCGGCACCCCGTGTGATCGCCGCGGGACCGGTGTCGTAGGCTCTTTCCTGCAGGTCCGAGTGGCGGAATGGCAGACGCGCTAGCTTGAGGTGCTAGTCCCCGAGTAGGGGGTGGGGGTTCAAGTCCCCCCTCGGACACACACGAAGGGCCGTCGATCAGACGGCCCTTTTCTCATTCCCGACGACGGGTCGCGCACCCGTCCACCCTCCGAACCGGAGCCTTCGATGCCGCAGGGAACCGTCCGTTGGTTCGACGTGGAGCGGGGCTTCGGCTTCCTCGCCCCCGACGACGGCTCGCCGGACGTGTTCGTGCACGCCTCGGAGGTCCTCGGGGACGGGACGGTCCTGCGCGAGGGCCAGGCCGTCGAGTTCGAGCTCGGCGAGAACGACCGCGGACCCCAGGCGCTCCGGGTCCGCGTCACCGCCGATGCGGCCGCCGACGCCGTCGGTCTGCTCGGCACCGTCACCTGGTACGAGCCGTCCATAGGGTACGGCTTCGCGAAGGCGGACGGCGGCGGCGCGGACGTCTTCGTGCACAGCTCCGCGATCGTGACCGGCGGGGTGGTCGCCGAGGGACAGCGGGTGGCCTTCGTGGTGGTCGAGGGCGACCGCGGTCCGCAGGCCGGGCACGTGATCCCGCTGGGACCCGACGCCGCCCCGCCCGCCGCGACCGGCACCGGCGACGGCGCCGACGGCACGGTGGCCTGGTACGACGAGGACAAGGGGTTCGGCTTCATCACCCCAGACTCCGGCGACGGGGACGTCTTCGTGCACGTCCGCGCCCTGGACGAGGGCCTGACGTGGCTGGCGGAGGGCGACCGGGTCGCCTTCGAGGTGGCCGAGGGCGACCGGGGTCCGCAGGCCCGCAAGGTGGGCTTGGTCCGGGGCGCCGGCCCCCAGGCGGCACCGGCCGCGCCCGCGAAGCCCGCGACGCGGAACGCCCCCGCCCGGGGCGGCGAGGGTGTCGTCGCGCGCTTCGACGACGAGCGCGGCTTCGGCTTCATCACCCCGGACACCGGCGGCGACGACCTCTTCCTCCACGTGTCCGTGATCGTGGGGTCGGAGCCGCTGCAGAAGGGCGACCGGGTCCGCTACAAGGTGCGGCAGAGCGACCGGGGCCCGCAGGCCGACCGCGTCGAGCGTCTCTGAGGTCCCGGCCTCACGGGGCGCGCGCGACGACGTCGCGCAGGTGGCCGGGATCAGGCCTTCATCTTCTTCGGCCGCTCGGTCCGCTCGGCCTTGAGCCGGGCCTCCTCGCGCTGCGTCTCGGCGCGCAGGTTGCGCTCGTTCCGCAGCCACTCCGGCTGCTCCTCCTTGATGGCCGCGATCTGCGCGGTCGTCAGCGGCTCCGTGATCTCCGCCCGGGCCAGCCCGGAGATCGAGACGCCCAGGCGATCGGCGACGACGGGGCGCGGGTGCGGGCCGTCGCGGCGCAGGTCGCGCAGCCACTCCGGCGGGTCGGCCTGCAGGGCGTCGAGCTCCTCGCGGGAGACGACGCCCTCCCGGAACTCGGCCGGGGTCGCGTCGAGGAGCACGCCGAGCTTCTTCGCCGCCGTCGCGGGCTTCATCGTCTGGGTCTGGCGGCTCATGGGACCACGATATCGGGCTCGCTACCCTGCACCGGTGACCGAGCAGCGCGCCTTCCGGCTCGGCTACGTCCCGGGAGTCACGCCGGACAAGTGGGCGCGGATGTGGGCCGAGCGCCGCCCGCACGTCCCGTTGGAGCTGACCCTCGCGCCGACCGACGAGGTCGTGACGGCCGTCCGCGCGACCGAGCTCGACGCCGGGCTGGTCCGGGCGCCGATCGACCGCGTCGGGCTGCACGCGATCCCGCTGTACACCGAGACCACGGTCGTCGTCGTGCCGAAGGACCACGTCGTCACGGCGGCCGACGAGGCCACGCTCGACGACCTCGCCGACGAGATCGTCCAGCGCCCGCAGGACGACACCCTCCCCTGGACCGACCGCCCGGGCCGCGCCGCGGTGTCCGACCCGGAGACCACGGCCGACGCGATCGAACTCGTCGCCGCCGGCGTCGGGGTGCTGGTCCTCCCCCTGTCGCTCGCCCGGCTGCACCACCGCCGCGACCTCACCCACCGGCCGCTGCGCGACGCCCCGCAGTCCGGCATCGTGCTGACCTGGCCCGACGCCGAGAACTCCGAGGACATGGAGGAGTTCATCGGCATCGTCCGCGGGCGCACGGTCAACAGCTCACGCACGCCTCGGCCGGTGAAGACACAGCCCGTGCGCAAGCAGCCGCCCCGCCGGACGGGCCGCCGACGATGAGCCCCCTGGTCCTGGCCGCGATCCTGGCCGTGGTCTCGACCTTCCCGGCGATGGCCCTCGGTGGCCCGCCCGCCGTCGTGGCCGTCGTCGCCGCCCTCGGGCTGCTCTCGCTCGCCGCGGTGCGCCTGCCGGTACGACGGCAGGTGCCGGCCGCCCTCGTCGCGGTCGTCGTCGCAGCGCTGGTGGTCGCGTTCGTGCTGGGGCCGCCGTCATGGGTGCCCGGGGTGGGCAGCGACCGTGCCGACGCCCTCGACGTCGCCCTCACCCGGCTCGCCGGCGGGCTCTACCCGTACACCGGCGTGACGTACCTGGGGAACCCGATCACCCCGCTCCCCGGGTCGCTGGTGCTCGCCGCGCCGGTCTGGGCGCTGACCGGGCACGCGGCGGGGCAGAACGTCCTGTGGACCCTCGTGCTGCTCCCGGTCCTGAACGGCGGGTGGCGGCTGCGCCCGGCCCCGACGCTGCTGTGGACGCTCGTCGTGATCACCCCCGAGGTGCTGCGGGAGTACCTCGTGGGCGACGACCTCGTGACCAGCGTCGTCCCCGCCGTCGCCGCCGCGGCGTGGGTCCTGCGCGCCCGGTCCCCGCTGGTCCTGACGACGGGTGCGGTCGCCCTGGGCATCGCGACCTGCACCCGGCCGCACCTGGCGCTCGTCGTCGTGATCGTGGCCGTGGCGGTGGGGCTGCGCCCCGATGACAGGAAAGCGTCGTTGCTTGCACCCAGTGACAGCAACGACGCTTTCCTGTCATGGAGGAGGGGCCTGCTCGTCGGCGGGATCGGCGCGCTCACGTGGGCCGTGCTGATCGTGCCGTTCCTGCTCGGCGGGACCGACCGGTTCTCCCCGCTGCACGTGGGCGCCAAGGTGACCGGCGAGCGCGGCCTGCACCCGGCCATCGTCGTGATCGCCCTCGTGGCGCTGATCGTCCTGGTCGCGGCGCTGCTCCGGGTGCGCCCGACGAGCGAGAGCGCGGTCGGCTGGTGCGCCGCGGCCGTGCTGATCGCCCCGACCGTGCTCTCCGCCGGGTTCTGGCTCCTGCTCACCGGCGGCGTGTCGCAGGCGGACCTGACCCTCGGGGCCGGCGCGGTGCCGTTCGCCGCGTGGGCACTCGCCCGTTCGCGAGGCGAGGATCCGAGCGCTCATGTGGTGCGAGGGTTCCCCTCACGCCGGAGGAGGGTGCGCGCGTGAGCGTCTTCGTGCCGTGGGGCACCTCGCACGTCGTCGTCGTGGTCCTCACCGTGGTCGGTGCGGTCGCGCTGGTGCCGTTCGGGCGGAGGGCGCCCGCAGCCGTCGTCGGGAAGGCCGAGAAGGCCCTCGCGGTGCTGCTCGTCGTCACGACCCTCGCCTACCAGGTCTACGCGTTCGAGCCGGGCCGGGCGGGGCAGACGCTGCCGCTGTGGCTCTCCGACCTCGTGCCCTACGTCGCGGCGTACGCGTTGTGGACCGGGCGGCAGTGGGCCTACGGCATGACCTACTACTGGGCGCTGACGCTCACCGTGCAGGCCATCGCCACGCCCGCCCTCGCCGGCCCGGACTTCCCGGCGCCGAGCTTCCTCGCCTTCTTCACCGCGCACGTGCTGCCGATCTGGGCGGCGGTGCTGCTGACCTGGGGTCGGGGACGACGCCCGACCTGGGCCGACTACGGGCGGACGGTGGCCGCCACGCTGATCTGGGCCGCCGTCGCGCAGCCGGCGAACCTGCTCACCGGCGCGAACTACGGCTACCTCGACCGGAAGCCCGACGCCGCCTCGGTCCTCGACCTGTTCGGCCCGTACCCGGTGTACCTGCTGGTCGAGGCGGTCGTCGTGCTCGCGGTGTGGGCGGTGATCACCGTGGTGTGGAGCCCGCCGTGGACCGGTAGCGGCCGAAGCCCACGGCCACGTCCTCGGGCGCGAGCAGAGGCGGTTCCGGACACGCCGGACCCTGCGGCCAGCCCGACGGCGAGTCCTCCCAGTCCTCGCGCCGACCGTACGGAGTGAGGTCGAGCAGCGAGGTCACGAAGGTGACCTCCTCCAGGCCGCGTCCGGCGGTCCCCCACGTCCGGTACACGGCGGCCTCGTCCCGCACGAACACCGTCAGCCACGAGCCGGTCTCCGCGGCGAACGTCGTCCCGCGCGACGAGGCGTAGGGCATCGTCCAGCCCCGGGCCGCCCAGTAGGTGGTGAGGCGCTCGAGGGGGAGGTCGGACACGTGCGCCCACGCCACGCCGTTCTCGGCGAGCAGCTGCGGCGCCGTCGCGGGAATGTTCTCGGCGAACCAGGTGCACCCGCCGCAGTAGCGCTCCGAGCCGTGGTCCATGAACTGGTAGACGACGAGGGTCCGGTGCTCGCCGAAGAGGTCGAGCAGGGTCCGGGGACCGGCCGTCGTCAGGAACGTGTGGTTCGTGGCCGGGGTCATCGGCAGCCGCCGCCGGCGGGCCGCGAGGGCGTCACGGGCCCGGGTCAGCTCCTTCTCGGCGGCGAGCAGCGCGGCGCGCTCCCGCGCCCAGGTGGCGGCGTCGACGACGGGTGGCAGGGCGGTGGTCATACGGTCCGGGAACGTCATGCCGACCTCCGGTGGCAACTGAGGAGTTGCCATCGTGACGCAACCGAAGGGTTGCCACAAGGCCCTCGGCGTCCTCGCTGGCGATTGGACGCGCCCGTTCGACTGAGCGGAGCGAATGATGGTCAACGGGAGGCCAGTGGCGGGTGAGGTACAGGTGAAGCGGGTACGACCCGATTCGTTCGCCCCAGGAAGGAAACCCCCCGCCATGACCGCGAGGAACGACGCGCCGTCGGCACTCGTGCCGCCCCCGGAGGACCCGACCGACGAGGGGCGTGACCCCGAGGACTCGTCGTCCGGGCAGAGCACGCTCTCCGTGATCCTCGCGCTCGCGGCGAATGCGGCGGTCGGCGTCCTCAAGCTGGTCGCGGGCCTGCTCACCGGGTCGTCGGCGATGCTCGCCGAGGCGGCGCACTCGGCGGCCGACTGCGTCACCGAGGTGCTGCTGTTCACCGCGCTGCGCCGCTCGGGCAAGCGGGCCGATCGGGCGCACCCGTTCGGCTACGGCAAGGAACGCTTCTTCTGGGCGATGATCGCCTCGGTCTCGGTGTTCGTCGTCGGCGCGACGTACTCGGTCTACGAGGGCATCACGACGATCATCGAGAACGCCCCCGACCCGGCCGAGGAGCAGTACGCCTGGGTCGCCTACTCCGTCCTCGGCCTCTCGGCGATCATCGAGGGGATCTCCTGGCAGCAGGCCCTGCGGCAGTGCCTGCGCGAGCGCACGGAGCTGAAGCTCACCCTGGCGCGCTACCTGTACCTGTCCGACGACCCGACGGTGAAGAGCGTGCTCTTCGAGGACACCGCGGCACTGCTCGGGCTGCTCTTCGCCGCCGTCGGCGTGGTGCTCCACCAGCAGACCGGCTCGTCGGTGTGGGACGGCATCGCCTCGATCATGATCGGTGTGCTCCTCGCCGTCGTGGCCCTGCTCCTCGGGCGCACCAACAAGAACCTCCTCATCGGCCGCGCCGCCGAGCCGCGGGTGACCCGCGCGATCTACGACTACCTGGAGGCCGCCCCGGAGGTCACCCAGGTCGTCGACCTGCAGACGATGCTCACCGGCACCGACAGCGTCCTGCTCTGCGCGCGCGTCGACTTCCGGGACGAGCTGACGGTCGGCGACCTCGAGCGGGCCTGCGTCCGGCTCGACGACGAGCTCCGGGAGCGCTTCTCCGACCTCGACCAGGTCTTCCTCGAGCCCGTCCCCCGCGAGGACGAGGACCTCCGCCAGGCCGTCCTCGACCGCTTCGGGAGCTCCCTCGCGGACTGGCGCGCCGAGCAGGACAGACTCGGCCGATGACCGATGCTCCGCTGGGTGTCCACGACGACGGGTCGGTTCGGGTGTTCACCCTCGACGTCCCCGACCGTCGCAACGCCCTCACCGTGCCCCTGCGCCGCGACCTGCGCGCCGCCCTCGAGGCCGCCCACGCCGAAGACGGGTGCCGGGCGCTGGTGGTCACGGGCGCCGGGAAGCACTTCAGCTCGGGCGGCGACGTCTCGTCGATGCCGCAGGGCGACCGCGCCGACGCCCGCGACCGGCTGCACCTGATCGCCGACGTGATCTCCCTGCTGGTGGAGGGCCCCCTGCCGGTGGTGGCCGCCGTCGAGGGCGCCGCGGTCGGTGCGGGGACCTCACTGGTCGCGGCGTGCGACTACGTCGTGGCGGGTCGGGGTTCGCGCTACGGGGCGATCTTCGGCCGGCTCGGGCTGGTCGCCGACTCCGGCCTCTTCTGGACGTTGCCCCGCAAGGTCGGGGCGGGCCCGGCGCGCCGGCTGCTGCTGCGCGGTCAGCTGATCGACGCCGCGGAGGCGGAGCGGCTCGGGCTGGTCGACGAGCTGGTCGACGACGGGTCCGCGCTCGCGGTCGCGGTGGAGCGGGCACGGGAGATGGCGCGGGCCGCGCCGCTCGCGCTCGCGGCGACCAAGCGCATCCTCGCCGACCCACCGACCAGCCTCGCCGAGGCGCTGCACGTCGAGGAGACGACGCAGGTGACGATGTTCGAGACGGCGGACTTCGCCGAGGGCCGGGCGGCGTTCCTGGAGAAGCGGACCGCCGTGTTCCGCGGCCGCTGACAGGTGCCGTCGACCTCGCCACCGTCGCGGCGTTAAGGAGGCTGCTCGCGGGCCGCTGACCCGGCCGATCCCGTCGGCCCCTCCGAAGGGCGGGCGTCCCGCTCGCGCCATCGGGTGGCGCCCGAGAGGATCACGCGTATGGCGAAGCCGGTGTTGTTGGTGCACGGAGCGTTCCTGGGTGCGTGGGCGTGGCAGGAGGTGATCGAGGCCCTCGAGGCGCAGGGCGTCGAGGCCTCGGCGGTCGACCTGACCTGCCGGACGCCGGAGGGCTCGCTCGCGGGCGACGCCACGCTGGTGCGGGGCGCGCTCGCGTCCCTGGGACAGCCCGCCGTCCTCGTCGGGCAGTCCTACGGCGGCATGGTGATCACCGAGGCGTCCGCGGGCAACGACGACGTGGCCCACCTCGTCTACGTGTGCGCGGCGCTGCCGGTCGAGGGCGAGCACGTCGGTTCGCTGCTCGCCACGGACCCGCACCCCACCACCCTCGGCGAGGGGATCCGGATGATCGGCGAGGGCCCGATGGCCACGCTGGACCCGGAGACCGCCCGATCGGTGCCCGGCCACGACGTACCGGAGGCGGTGATGGACGAGAAGCTCCCGCTGACCGGCGAGCACAACATGGCCGTCTTCGAGCAGGAGGCCACGGGCTTCGGTTGGCGCGAGCACCCGTCGACCTACGTGGTGACCACCCAGGACACCGTCTTCTCCCCCGACCTCCAGCGCACGATGGCCGCGCGCGCCACCCGGAGCGTGGACATCGCCACCTCGCACTTCCCGATGTTCTCCCGGCCGGCCGAGCTCGCCGCGATCATCGCCGAGGCCGCCGCGGACTGAGTGCCTATCAGGGCACCCCGACAGTCGGCCCACTTCCGCCGACGACCGGTGGTACGGCAGGGTCGTGAGCATGGGCATCGACCAGACGACGGAACGACCGCCGCGGCTCGGGCTGCGCCGTGCCGGGCTCGACCCGGACCCGCAGGTCACCGCCCTGCGGGAAGCCGGCGGGACGTGCCCGGTGACCACGCTGGTCGGCCACGAGGCGACGCTCGTCGCCGGCTGGACCGAGGCGCGCACGGTGCACGGCGATCCGGCGTTCGGCTTCGGGGGCCTGCCGCTGCCGCCCGGCGAGGTCGACGTCGAGGACATGCGGCGGCGCCGGACCGGGATGCTGCTGGCCCTGGACCCGCCCCACCACACCCGGCTGCGGCGGATGCTCACCGGGCGCTTCACGGTGCGTGCCATGAAGGCGCTCGAACCGCGCATCGTCGCGATCGTCGAGGACGCGCTCGACGCGATGGAGAGGGCCGGCTCCCCCGGCGACCTCGTCGCGGACTTCGCACTCCCGGTGCCGTCCCTGGTGATCTGCGAACTGCTCGGGGTCCCCTACGCGGACCGCGACGGCTTCCAGGAGCGGGCCGAGCTCACCCTGCGCTCCGACCTCCCCCTGGAGCAGCGGCTGCAGGTCGTCCGCGACTCGCGGGAGTACATGGCGACGCTGGTCGCGCGGGCCCGGCGCGATCCGGGCGACGACCTCATCGGGATGCTCGTCCGCGAGCACGGCGACCGCTCCGCCGCCGAGGGCGGGATCGACGACGACGAGCTGGCCGGGCTGGCGAACCTGCTCCTGGTGGCCGGCCACGAGACGACGTCCAACGTCATCGCCCTCGGCACCCTGGAGCTGCTGCGCGATCCGGCCCAGCTCGCCGCGACCCGTGCCGCACTCGACGACGACGCCGCGCTCGGCCGCGTCGTGGAGGAACTGCTCCGGCACGTCTCCCCGGTCTCGGCCGGTTTCCCGCGGGTCGCGACGACGGACGTGACCGTGGGTTCCCACGCGTTCCCGGCGGGCTCCGTCGTCACCGCCTCGCTCTGCGCCGCCAACCGCGACCCGGCCCTGGGCGAGGGCCTCGACCACCTGGACGTCACCCGGGCGCCGCTGCCCCACGTCGCGTTCGGGTACGGGATCCACCACTGCCTGGGCGCCCCGCTGGCCCGCATCGAACTGCGGATCGCCTTCCGGGCCCTGCTGCGCCGCTTCCCGGGTCTGGCCCTGGGCGGGGACCGGATCGACTTCCGCCACGAGAACCTCATCCACGGCGTGGAGGCGTTGCCCGTCACGTGGTGAGGGAGGCGTTCCCGACGACGGGTGCGGGCACCCGGGCGCCATGCCTCTCGTCAGGATCGACCTCGTCCGCGGCCGTTCGCCGGAGGAGGTCCGCCGTCTCGCCGACACCGTGCAGGAGGTCATGCTGGACGTGTTCGCCGCCCCGCCCGGCGACCGCTACCAGGTGATCCACCAGCACGAGGTCGGCGAGATCATCGCCGAGGACACCGGGCTCGGCATCGAGCGCACCGACGGGGTGACGATCATCCAGGTCACCCAGCAGGGCCGGGGGCGCGAGCAGAAGGAGGCCCTCTACGCCGCGCTCGCGAAGCGGCTCGACGAGGAGGGCCTGGTGCGCCCGACCGACCTGATCGTCTCCCTGGTGCGCAACGAGCAGGAGGACTGGTCGTTCGGGCACGGCCGCGCGCAGTTCCTCACCGGCGAGCTGTAGCCGCGTTCAGCTCGCGGTAGCGCGCGGGCAGGGTCAGCGCCGACCCGTCCGGTTCCAGGCCCGGCATGATCGGCTCCGGGATCGGGCGGTCGGCCGCCGCGAGGATCTGCGGGACCGTGCCGTACTGGGCGAGCTCGAGGAACGTGCAGTACTGCGGCGGCAGCACCATCACGGTGTCGCCCGCCGCCGCGATCGCCGCGTCGACCGCCAGCCACGCGGCGGCGTCGGACTCGGTGGAGACGCCCGCGGCCTCCTGTCCGTCGGGGCTCGCCGTCACGAAGAAGAACGTGCGGTAGCGGCGCGGCTCGAACTCCGGGGTGATCCAGCAGGTCCAGCCGCGGAGCAGGTCGGTGCGCAGCACGAGTCCGCGGTCGCGCAGCAGCTCGGAGAACGCGATCTCGCGGGCCTCCAGCGCCCGGCGCGCCTCGGCCCACTCCCCGCCGGAGGTGGACGGGACCACGGACCCGTCGTCGGGACCCGCGAGGAGCACCCCGGACTCCTCGAACGTCTCCCGCACCGCGGCGCAGACCACCGCGCGGGCCTGGTCGACCGCGAGCCCCAGGCGTTCGGCCCAGACCTCCGGGGCCGGCCCGGCCCACCCGATGTCATCGGTCGCGTCGCGCGGGTCGACCCCGCCGCCCGGGAACACGACCATCCCGCCCGCGAACGCCATCTGCGTGCGCCGGCGCAGGAGGAAGACCTCCGGGCCGGACGCGCCGGTGCGCAGCAGGATCGTCGAGGCCGCCACCTTGGGCGTCACCGGGTCCGCGGCCCGCGCGCGGAAGTCGGCGAGCTGGTCGGCGAAGCCGGGCGGGAGCGCCGTGGGGTCCATGGCGCCCATCTGATCACATCGGCCCCACGGCGCGACCGCGTCGGACGCGGCGTCCGCTGCTCGCCGTTCCGCTCACACGTCGGCGAGCTTCGGCGCGGCCTCCCCGAGCAGCTCGATGGAGTGCAGCAGGTCCGCGTGGCGCAGGCGCGGGTTGGTCATCTGCAGGTTGATGCGGTCGACCCCGCCCAGCTGCTCGGCCACCCGCGTCGCCTTCTCGACGATCATGTCGGGGTCACCGATGAAGTAGGCGCCGTCGGGCCCGCGGGTGGCGTCGAACTGGCGCCGCGACGGCGGCATGCCCCCGCGCTCGCGGGCGATCGTCGTGAACATCTCCTCCCAGCCCGGGTAGAAGGCGTTCGTCGCCTGCGCGACGTCGTCGCCGAGGAAGCCGAAGCAGTGCAGCCCGACCTTGAGCTGCTCGGGCGGGTGTCCGGCCTCGGCACCGGCGCGGCGGTACAGGTCGACCAGCGGTGCGAACTGCGCGGGCGCCCCGCCGATGATGGCGATCATCAGCGGCAGCCCCAGGGCGCCGGCGCGGTAGAACGACTCGGGCGAGCCGCCGACGCCGATCCAGATCGGCAACGGGTCCTGCGCGGGCCGCGGGTACACCGGCTGGTCCCGCAGCGCCGGGCGGTGCGGCCCGGACCAGGTGACGCGCTCGTGGTCCCGGATCTGCAGCAGCAGGTCGAGCTTGGCGGTGAAGAGCTCGTCGTAGTCGGAGAAGGGCAGCCCGAACAGCGGGAACGCCTCGGTGAACGACCCCCGCCCGACGACGAGCTCGACGCGGCCGCCCGAGATCAGGTCGACCGTCGCGTACTCCTGCCAGACCCGTACCGGGTCGGCGGCCGAGAGCACGGTGACCGCCGAGCGCATGCGGATCTGCTGCGTCCGCGCCGCGGCCGCCGCGAGGATCACGGCGGGCGCGGCGTCGTAGTACTCGCTGCGGTGGTGCTCGCCGATGCCGTAGGAGTAGAGGCCCACCCGGTCGGCGGTCTCGATCTCCTCGAGCAGGTGCGCGAACCGTTCGACCGGCCCGACCACGTGCTCGGTGTCGGGGTCGGTGACCTTCGCGACGAAGCTGTCGACGCCGATGTGCACGGCACTACCTCCCAGGTCGTTTCACGTTCAACGACCAACCTCCGGGTCGGTGACCCTATTCCGGCTACAGCGTGGCGGCGAGGCGCTGGGCCAGCTTCCCGACGAAGGCCGAGGGCTCCTTGAGCTCCCCGCCCTCCGCGAGCAGCGCCATGTCGTGGAGCAGGGACGCCGTGTCGGCGATGCCGGCGTCGTCGGGCTTCGCGGCGTGCGCGGCCCGCAGGTTCTCCACCAGCGGGTGCTTCGGGTTCAGCTCGAGCGCCCGCTTCTGCACCGGGATCTCCTGGCCCATCGAGCGCATCATCTGCTCGAGCTGCGGCGGGAGACCCCCGACCTCGCCCACGAGGCACGCGGGGCTCGTCGTCAGGCGGGTGGACAGCCGCACCTCGGAGACGTCGTCGGCGAGCGTCGTCGTCATCCAGGCGAGCAGGTCGTCGAAGCCCTCGGGCTTCTCCGCGTCGTCCGAGAGGTCGACGTCGCCCTGCGCGATCGACGCGAACGGCTTCGCCGTGTCGCCGGTGCCGTAGGACGGCACCATCCCGACCCACACCTCGTCGACCTGGTCGGTCAGCAGCAGGACCTCGTAGCCCTTCGCCCGGAACGCCTCGATGTGCGGGGAGTTCTCGACGGCGGTGCGGGACTCGCCGGTGACGTAGTAGATCGACTCCTGGCCCTCCGGCATCCGCGCGACGTAGTCGGCGAGCGTGGTGAGCTTCTCCGGGTCGTGCGTCGAGGCGAAGCTGGACGCCTCGAGGATCGCCTGCGTGTTGTCCTGATCGGAGAGCAGGCCCTCCTTGAGCGCCCGCCCGCACTCGCGCCAGAACGTCCCGTACTTCTCCGCGTCCTCCCCGCGCAGCCCCGTGATCGTCTGCAGCACGCGCTTGACGAGACGCTTGCGGATCAGCTGGATCTGGCGGTCCTGCTGGAGGATCTCGCGCGAGACGTTGAGCGAGAGGTCCTGTGCGTCGACGACGCCCTTGACGAACCGCAGGTACTCGGGGACGAGCGCCTCGCAGTCCTCCATGACGAAGACGCGCTTGACGTAGAGCTGCACGCCGCGCTTGGCGTCGCGGTAGTACAGGTCCATCGGCGCGTGGGCCGGCAGGAACAGCAGCGCCTGGTACTCGAAGGTGCCCTCGCCGGTGAACCGCATCGTCTCGAGCGGCTCCTGCCAGTCGTGCGAGACGTGGCGGTAGAACTCGGCGTACTCCTCGTCGCTCACCTCGGAGCGCGGGCGCGCCCACAGTGCCTTGCGGGAGTTGATCGGCTCGTTCGAGGTGTCGGGTTCGGAGTCCTCCTCGGCGCCCTCGACGACCGTGTCGGTCGCCCCGCTCGGGTTGAGCAGGATCGGCCAGGTGATGAAGTCCGAGTAGCGCTTGACGATGCGGCGCACGACGGACGGATCCGCGTAGTCGTGCAGGTTGTCCTCGGCGTCCTCCGCCTTGAGGTACACGGTGATGCTCGTGCCCTGCGGCGCGTCGGCGACCTCGGAGAGCTCGTAGGTGCCCTCCCCCGCCGACTCCCAGTGCACGCCGCCGTCGGTGCCCGCGCGCCGCGTGGTCATCTCCACCCGGTCGGCCACCATGAAGCTCGAGTAGAAGCCGATGCCGAACTGCCCGATGAGCTCGGCGGTGGCCTCCTCGCTGCCGGAGGCCTGCGCCTCGCGCAGCTTCGACAGCGTCTCCGCCGTGCCCGAGCGCGCGATCGTGCCGATGAGGTTCACGACGTCGTCGCGGCTCATGCCGATCCCGTTGTCGGTGATCGTCAGCGTCCGCGCGGCGGCGTCGGTGCGCAGCTCGACGTGCAGGTCCGAGGTGTCGACCCCGAGGTCCTTGTCCCGGTAGGACTCCATCCGCAGCTTGTCCAGCGCGTCACTGGCGTTGGAGATCAGCTCGCGGAGGAACACGTCCTTGTCGGAGTAGATCGAGTGGATCATCAGCTGCAGCAGCTGACGGGCCTCGGCCTGGAACTCGATCGTCTCGGTCATCGCTGTCCTGCATCCTTCCGGGGTCCACGACGGGTCGATGACCACGATAAACGGACCCCCCGACAGCCATCCCGACACCGTGCCCCGGGTCGACGAAGCCCGGTGAGCCGTCGTCGGGAAGGGCGGACCTACGATGAGCTGTTCGGATCAGCAGCACGGAGGAGCAGGGCGATGACGGGCGGGACCGCGTTCGAGAAGCAGGTACTCGAGGCCGCGGAGCGTCTCACCGGCATCGCCGAGCTGACCCCGCTGCAGTACAACCCGCGGCTCTCCGCCGACTCCGGCGCGAACGTGTGGTTCAAGCGCGAGGATCTGCAGGTCGGGCGCTCCTACAAGCTGCGCGGCGCGTACAACCTCATCTCCCAGCTGGACGACGAGGCACGCGCCACCGGCGTGGTGTGCGCGTCCGCCGGCAACCACGCCCAGGGCTTCGCCTTCGCGTGCCGGACGCACGGGGTGCGCGGACGCGTCGTCATCCCGTCGACCACGCCCCGCCAGAAGCGCGAGCGGATCGCGGCGCTGGGCGGCGACATGGTCGAGCTCGTGGTGCAGGGCGACACCTACGACGAGGCGAGCGCGTCGGCCACGGCGTACGCGGAGGAGACCGGCGCGACCCTGGTCCCCGCCTTCGACGACTCCCGCACCGTGGCCGGGCAGGCCACCGTGATCGCCGAGGTCGTGGAGCAGCTCGGGCACGCGCCGGACGTCGTCGTCGTGCCGGTCGGGGGCGGTGGCCTCCTCGCCGGCACCGCGACCTGGCTCGCCGCGACCTACCCGCGCACGCGGGTGATCGGGGTGGAGCCGGCCGGGGCGCGCAACGTCGCGGCGGCGCTGCACGCGGGCTCCCCCGTGGTGCTCGACGAGGACGGGTTCGACCGGTTCGTCGACGGCGCCGCGGTCCGGAAGGCGGGCGCCGTGACGTTCCCGCTGATCCGGCGCTCGGGGGCCCAGCTCCTCGCGGTCGACGAGGGCCTCGTCTGCACCGAGATGCTCGCGCTCTACCAGACCGAGGGCATCATCGCGGAGCCCGCGGGCGCGCTCGCCGGCGCGGCGGTGCGCTCCGACGGGCCGGAGCTCGACCTCGTGCCGGGCGAGACGGTCGTCGTCATCCTCTCCGGGGGCAACAACGACGTCTCGCGCTACGCGGAGGTCATCGAGCGCTCGCTGCGCTTCCAGGGGCTCAAGCACTACTTCCTCGTCGAGTTCCCCCAGGAGCCCGGCGCGCTGCGGCGCTTCCTCGACGAGGTGCTCGGCCCGGACGACGACGTCACGCGCTTCGAGTACGTCAAGCGCGACAACCGGGAGTCGGGGCCGGCGCTCGTCGGCGTCGAGATCGGGCGGCGCGAGGACTACGAGCCGCTGCTGGAGCGCATGGCCCGCTCGCCGCTGCAGATCGAGGTCCTCGAGCCGGGCTCGCCGGCCTTCCGTTTCCTGGTGTAGGCCATGGTCGCGCACGACCTCCTGGTCGGCCTGCGCCGCGCCCGCGACCGGATCGACCGCGAGTACGCCGAGCCGCTCGACCTCGACGCCCTCGCCGCGACCGCGGGGCTGTCGAAGTACCACTTCCTGCGGTGCTTCGCCCGGACCTACGGCCGCACCCCGGCCGCCTACCTCACCGAGCGCCGGATCGAGCGGGCCCAGGACCTGCTGCGCGCGACGAACCTGACCGTCACCGAGGTGTGCTGGCTCGTCGGGTACGCCTCGCTCGGGTCGTTCTCCTCGCGGTTCCGGCGGCTCGTCGGGGTCAGCCCGTCGGCCTACCAGGCGCGCTGGGCCTCCGGGGCGCCGCGCATCCCCGGCTGCTTCGTGCTCATGCACGGGCTCTCCGACCGCGCAATCCCGGAGAAGCCGTCGGGGCCCGACCCGGCGGGAGGATGAGCCTCGTGCTCACCAACATCTCGCTGGTCACGCTCCACGTCACCGACCAGGACGACGCCAAGAAGTTCTACTGCGAGGTCCTCGGCTTCGTCGAGGGCACCGACGTCACGATGGGCGAGGGCTTCCGCTGGGTCACCGTCAAGCACCCCGCGCAGCCCGAGCTCGAGGTCACGCTGATGGTCCCGGGGCCGCCGCTGACCGAGGACATGGCCGACGCCGTCCGACGGTCCCTGGCCGCGGGCACCATGGGCGGGTTCGGTCCTCGACCGACGACTGCCACGCCGAGTACGCCCGCCTGGTCGACCTCGGGGTGGAGTTCCTGCAGCCGCCGTCCGAGCGCCCCTACGGCGTGGAGGCGGTCATGCGCGACAACTCCGGCAACTGGCTCGTCCTCGTCGAGCCCCGCGCCTTCACGCCGTCCGAGCTCCACGACGCCGAGTGGGGGCCCGACGGGTCATGACCGCCGCTCGGCCCGCACCGGCGTCACGGCGATCGCCGCCAGCGGCGCCAGGGCGGCCGCGGTGAACCCGACGCCGTAGCTCGTCGCGCCGATGATCGCGCCGAGCACCGGCGGGGCCAGGGAGGCGACGATGTTCTGGGTCGTGTTCTGCACGCCGAGGGCGCGTCCCGACCACGCCTGCCCGGCCATCTCCGCGGTCGACACGAAGGCCAGCCCGTTGTCGGCCACCGTGACGATCGCCCCGACCGCGATGCCCGCCACCGCGATCACCGGCACCCACACCGATCCCGCCGCGAAGCCCAGCATCACGAGCGCCGAGGCCACCGCCAGCTGCCGCATCGGGCGGAGCCGGGAGCCGACGCGGTCCGACCACCAGCCGGTCGCGATCCGCCCGGCCGCCCCCGCGATCTGCGAGACCGCGACGAAGACGCCCGCCACGCCCGGCGACCACCCCAGCTCGCGGACGAGGTACTCGAGCGCGAACGCCGAGATCGCGAACTGCGGCAGCACCAGCAGCGCGGACGCCGCGTGCAGGCGGTACAGCGTCGGGGTCCGGTAGGGGTTGCCGGTGGGCTCGTGCGGCTCCGGCGGCCGCCGCGGGGCGTCCTGCGCGATCCCGACGACGAGGCCTGCCGCGAGCAGGCACGCCAGCCCGGTCCAGCCGAGGGCGACGAACGGGCCCTGGGTGGTCGCGAGGACCGGCAGCACGAGCGCGGCGAGCGCGACCCCGAGCGGCTGTGCCGTCTGCCGGATGCCCATCGCGATGCCGCGTTCGTCGGCGCTGAACCAGCCCATGATCAGCCGACCGCTCGCCGCGTTCACCGACGCGGCGCCGAGGCCGCCGACGGCGAGCAGCACCACGATCGTCACCAGCGAGGACGGCGTCTCCAGCGCGACGCCCCCGACGACGAGGCCGGCGACGGCGAGGCCGGTCGCCATCGGCACCCGCTCCCCCACCCGGTCGACCACGAACCCCCACGCGACCAGGGCGAGCAGCAGCCCTGTCGTCGGCGCCGCGACGACGATGCCGACCTGCGCCAGGGACAGGGCGCGTTCGTCGCGCAGGGTCGGCACGAGGAACGGGATGCCGTACACGAACGACGAGGCGGCGGTCTGGGCGAGCACACCGACCACGAGGATCGCCCAGCGGCGTCGCGGGCGGGCGGGGGCGCTCGTCTCCGTGCTCACGGTTCGTCAGCATGCCTCACGATCGCCCAGCAGGCGAGACGCTGTCCCATCATGTGGGAAGCGTGGCGGCCCTTGACCTGACGAACGGGTCGTTCGTGCAGCTAGGGGCCACGAACGACCCGTTCGTCAGGTACGAACGAGCCGCCTCAGCGACGGGCGGCCAGCAGATCCCGGGCGGCCCGGTCCTCGGCCAGCCCGGCCCGGTGCCACTGCACCAGCAGGATCACCAGGACGCCGACGAGCGGGAGGTCGCCCATGCCCCACGACAGCAGGGCGGCGAGGTGCTGGTCGGCGAGCAGGTCCGGCGCCCAGGGCAGGCGCAGCCGGGAGTAGAAGTCGGTGACGAACACCTGGCCGCCCCCGCCGTCGGCGGCGAGCGTCGACGGCGTCTGCGCCACCGGGGTGTCCGCGGCCAGCAGGATCACGCCGAACAGCGCGTGGAACGGCATCGAGGCGATGAGGACGGCGAGCCGCGCGACGTGCGGGAGCTTCTGGCCGGGCGTCGGGTCGACGCCGACGAGCACCCAGAAGAACAGGTAGCCCGCCGTCAGGAACCACGCGGAGATCGCCGGCATCAGCCAGCCCAACGGCTGGAGCAGCGAGAACAGCGGCGTGAGGTAGAACGCGAACGGCGAGCCCACCATGACGACGGCGGCGACGGCCGGGTGGGTCAGGAACCGCAGCAGCGGGGCGTCGAGCACGGCCTCGAGCCGGTCCCGGGCGTCGCCCTGCTCGGGCAGCGCCCGCCGCGCGAGCGACACCGGGCCACCCAGCACGAGCAGCACCGGCACCACGATGCTCACCAGCATGTGCTCGGCGACGTGCACGCTGAACAGCGCGTCGGCGTAGCGGCCGATCCCGGACGACGTCGCCACGACCAGCAGCGCGCAGCCCGCGAACCACGAGAACGCCCGCGCCCTCGGCCAGCCGTCCACGCGCCGCAGCCAGCGGGCGTAGCCGACGACCAGCACGGCCACGAGCACGAGGAACCACACGTCGGGCCGCCAGTCCCCGAGCAGGCGCCCGAGTGTCGGCGGGTCGGGGATGCCGAAGCCGAGCACCGCCTCGGTCGGGGTGGTGTGGAACGGGGCCTGCACCGGCGGCACCGCCCGGGTCATCGCCACCGACAGACCGGTGACGACGGCGAGCAGGGTCAGTTCCAGCAGCACCACGCGCCGCGAGCCGCCCACCCGCCGCCGCACGAGCACGCCCAGCCCCACGACCGTCACGGCCGCGGCGAGCAGCACCAGCACCCCGTAGGCCGTCGCGAGCTCACCCCACGACGGGACGAGCACCGCCGACGCGAGCACGCCGCTCGCCACCGTCACGACCGCGCACATCGTGGACACCGTGCCGCTGCGCGCGGGCGAGGCCGGGGCCACGAGCAGGGCGCCGACGGTCCCGAGCCAGACGGTCGCCGCGATCACGTGCAGGGCGACCGCCGGGGTGCCGAGGTCCTTGCCGACCCCGTCGATCGCGTGCCCGGTCATCACCGGCCCGAGCAGGGCCACGCCCGCGAGCACGCCGGCGCCGAGCGTGGAGGACCAGGTCCGCGCCTCGCGCACCCACACCGCCACCACGGCCGCGCCGATCGCGCACGCCAGCCAGCCGATCGGCGCCGCGCGCACCACCATCCCGACGACGAGGTCCGGTCCTGGCGCGACGAACCCGCCGGAGACGTCCGCGACGGTGAACACCGCCGTCCCCGCGGCCAGCGCGGCCCAGGCCCAGGCGGCCCCGGAGGCCACCACCCGCACCGACGCCGACGGCCCGCCGGTCCCGGGCGCGACCACCAGTCCGTGCACGAGGGCCCCGAGCACGACCGCCGCCGCACCCGCCGTCAGGACACGGAGCAGCGGCAGCCCGAGCTGGACGAGCTCGCCGGGGTCGACGAGGCCGAGCACGGGATAGGCGGAGCGGCCGAGGAGCAGCGCGGCGACGAGGACCGTCACCAGGCCCGCGGCGCCTGCGGGGACGAGGCGCCTCACGGATCGAGGCGGCCGGGGAACCGGGCGCGGTACTCGTCCAGGTGCTGGGACTTGCAGACGTGCTGTTCCTTCTCGTTGATGGCCTGGCGCATGCACTCGTCGAGCGTGCGGGCCTGCGAGGCGTGCAGGTAGGTCACCGCGGACTCGAGGGTCGGCCACTCGATCACCGTGCCGATCACCACGGCGATCAGGGCCACACCCAGGGCGGCCAGCGGCTTACCGCGACCTGACGCGCGGCCCGACCGCACCCGCATCAGCGCGACCACCGCGGCGACCAGCGCGACGAGCCCCAGCGCCATGCCGCCCCAGCCCGTCCAGGCGCTGACCAGGGCCATCGCGGCCACGACCAGCGCGAACGTGGCCGCGCCGGTCGCGCCCGAGCCGCCGGAGCCGTCGTCGGGAACGGTCTCCGGGGCCGCCGAGCTCGTGCTGCTCACGGGCCCGATGGTGACACCCGGTGTGCGAGGACCCGCGCGGGGGGCGCACCATCGGAGCATGACCGTCGCACCCGCCCGGGAGGACCGGAGCGAGGACTTCCTGCTCACGGGGATGACGTGCGCCGCGTGCGCGTCGCGGATCGAGCGGCGGCTCAACAAGGTCGACGGCGTGATCGCGCAGGTGAACTACGCGACGGAGCGGGCGACGGTCACGCTGCGTCCCGACGTGGAGCGCTCGACGGTCGTCGACGTCGTCGCGAAGCTGGGTTACGGCGCGACACCGCTGTCCGTGCCCGAGGCCGAGCTCGACGACGTCGCGGCGGTCCGTGACGACCGGGTCGCGGACCTCTGGCGGCGCCTCGTGGTCGCGGCGGTGCTGTTCGTCCCGATGGTCGACCTGCCGCTGGTCCTCTCGGTCCTGCCCGCGGCGCGCTTCCCCGGGTGGGAGTGGGTCGTCGCAGCGCTCGCGGCACCCGTCGTCCTGTGGTCGGCGTGGCCGCTGCACCGGGCGGCGTTCGTCAACGCCCGGCACGGCGCGTCGTCGATGGACACGCTGATCTCGCTCGGCGTCATCGCGGCGACCGTGTGGTCGCTCGGCTCGATCCTCACCGGACAGCTGCCCGACCCGTCGGCGGGCGCGCTGCGCGTCTTCCTCGACCCGGTCGGCCCGCTCTACCTCGAGGTCGCCGCCGCGGTGACGACGTTCGTGCTCGCGGGGCGCTACGTCGAGGCCCGCGCCAAGCGCTCCGCCGGCGACGCGCTCGCCTCACTGGCCGCCCTCGCCGCACGCGACGTCGCCGTCCTGCTCCCCGACGGCACCGAGGCGCGCATCCCGGCCGCCTCGCTCGCCGTCGGGACCCGCTTCGTGGTCCGGCCCGGCGAGAAGATCGCCACCGACGGGACGGTGGAGGGCGGCGCCTCCGCGGTGGACCGGTCGATGCTCACCGGTGAGACCGTGCCCCTCGAGGTCGGCGCGGGCGACGCCGTGACCGGCGGGACCGTGGCGACCTCCGGCCGCCTCGTCGTCACCGCCACCGCGGTCGGCGGCGCGACGCAGCTCGCCGGGATGATCCGGCTCGTCGAGTCGGCGCAGGCATCGAAGGCGTCGGTGCAGCGGCTGGTCGACCGCATCTCCTCCGTCTTCGTCCCCATCGTCATCGGGCTCGCGGTCCTGACGGCGCTCGGCTGGTGGGTCGCCGGCGGCACCGCCGGGGACGTGTTCTCCGCAGCCCTCGCCGTCCTGGTGATCGCCTGCCCGTGCGCACTCGGCCTCGCGACGCCCACCGCGATGCTCGTCGCCTCCGGACGTGGCGCCCGCGAGGGCATCTTCCTCAAGAGCCACCAGGCGCTGGAGACCTCGCGCGTGGTCGACACGGTGGTGTTCGACAAGACCGGCACGGTCACCACGGGCGCGATGACGGTGCGGTCGGTGCACCTCGTCGACGACGGTTCCCGACGGCGGGTGCTCGAGATCGCGGGCGCGGTCGAGGACGCATCGGAGCACGCCGTGGCGCGGGCGGTGGTGGCGTGTGCCCGGGCGGAGGTCCCGGACTTCCCGGCCGTCGACGGCTTCGAGGCGCTGCCCGGACTCGGGGCCCGCGGGGTCGTCGACGGCGTCGAGGTGCGGCTGGGGAAGCCTCAGACGGCCCTGCCCGTGTGGGCCCCGGCGCCCGCGGCGGACTCGACGCTCGTCGTCGTGACCCTCGACGGCACGGAGGCCGCGGTGCTGGAGCTGGCCGACGAGGTGAAGCCCTCGGCGGCCCCCGCGATCGCCCGCCTGCGCGCGGCCGGGCTGCGGACCGTCCTGCTCTCCGGCGACCGGTCGGAGGCCGCCGCCGCCGTCGGCACGGCCGTCGGGGTCGACGAGGTGATCGCCGACGTCCTGCCCGCGGGCAAGGTCGAGGCGCTGACGGCGCTGCAGTCCGGGGGCCGCCGGGTCGCGATGGTCGGCGACGGCATCAACGACGGTCCCGCGCTCGCCGCCGCGGACCTCGGGCTGGCGGTGGGTGCCGGCACCGACGTGGCCCTCGACGCGGCCGACGTCATCCTGGTGCGCGACGACCTCGGCGCCGTCCCGGACGCGCTCGACCTCGCCAGGCGTACCGCCACCACGATCCGCCGGAACCTGGTCTGGGCCTTCGGCTACAACGTCGCCGCGATCCCGCTGGCCGCCCTCGGCCTGCTCAGCCCGCTCATCGCGGGCCTGACGATGGCGCTGTCCTCGGTGCTCGTCGTGACCTCGAGCGTGCGGCTGCGGAACTGAGCCCCTACGACGCCCGCCGACGCCGTTCGGCCAGGACCGCCGTCAGGTAGGTCTCGGCCGGGATTCCCGACGGCGGGTCGGGCGCGACCCGCGCGGCGACGTCCGTCGCGAGCTGCTCGCCCAGCGTGCGCCGGACCGCCGGGTCCAGGTCGCCGGCGCGGGCGAGGAACTGCCGGGCGGCGAGGGCGAGGTCGTCGGGCAGGGCGGCGAGCTGGAGGGTCGAGGCCCAGCCGGCGAGCGCGGGGTCGGGCGCGGGCAGCGTCGGGTGGCGGGTGGACCGCGGGACCCGGTCGCGGAGCACGATCGTGCCCGCGAGCAGGTCGCCGACCCGCTGGCCGCGCCGGGTGCACGCCGAGACCACGATCGCGACGACCCCGCTCGCGAGGCCGAAGTCGACGAACAGTCCGGCCAGGGCGCGGACAAGGGCCTGCCGGAACCGGATCGGCCCGCCGTCGTCGGAGACCACCCGCAGCCCGAACGCCAGCTTCCCGGGCGTCCGACCCCGGGTGAGCGTCTCCCACGCGGTCGGCCACACCACGAACCCCAGCACCGCGAGGACGACGCCGACCGTCGCGGCCAGCGCCACGTCGAGATCGGCCCCGCTCACCACCACGGCGACCAGCGCCGCCACCATGAGCGTCCCGACGATCGCGAGATCCAGGGCGAACGCGAGGGCCCGGCTCGGTAGCTTGGCGGGAGCGAGATCGAGTTCGACCGCCTCGCCGATCACGACGCCGGGATCCGGTGGGGTCATGATCGGACATGCTGCCACCAGGAGGGGTACCGCGAGTGGACGTCGACGCCTACACCGACGCCCACCGCGCGGAGTGGGAGCGCCTGGAGCGACTGCTCCGGGGCAGGCGACGGTGGAGCGCCGACGAGGCCGACGAGGCGCTCGACCTCTACCGCCGCACCGCCACGCACCTCTCGGTCGTGCGCTCCTCCTCCCCCGACCCGGCCCTGGTCGCCCGACTCTCCTCGCTCGTCGCCCGGGCCCGGTCCGCGGTGCTGGGCACGACGCCGTGGAGCTGGGGCGTCGTCCGGCGGTTCGTCACCGAGGAGTTCCCGGCCGCCCTCGCCGCGTCCGCGCGCTGGTGGATGCCGACGGCGCTGCTCTCGATCGCGCTGATGGTCGTGGTCGGCGGTTGGGTGGCGCGGAGTCCCGACGTCGCCGGGGCGATCGCCTCGCCCGAGGAGACCCGCCGTCTGGTCGACGAGGCGTTCGCCTCGTACTACTCGTCGAACCCGGCCGCCTCGTTCGCCGCGCGGGTCTGGACGAACAACGCGCTGGTCGCCGCCACCTGCCTCGTCACGGGCGTGCTCGTGCTGCCGGTGCTGTGGGTGCTGTTCCAGAACGTCGTCAACGTCGGCATCTCCGGCGGCATCCTCGCCGCGAACGGCCGGCTCGACCTGTTCCTCGGGCTCATCACCCCGCACGGACTGCTCGAGCTCACGGCCGTGTTCGTGGCGGCCGGGGCCGGGCTGCAGCTGGGCTGGTCGTGGATCGACCCGGGCCCGCTCACCCGCGCCCGGTCCCTCGCCCGGCAGGCCCGCATCACGGTCGGCATCGCGCTCGGCCTCGTCGGGGTCCTGCTCGTCTCCGGGCTCATCGAGGCGTTCGTGACGCCGTCCGGCCTCCCCACCTGGGCCCGCATCGGCATCGGCGCCCTGGCGTGGCTGCTGTTCGTCGCCTACGTCCTGCACGGCCGCCGGGTGCTGCGGACGCGGGCGGACGTGCTCGACGCAAGCTAGAGCCGCCCCCGCGCCTTCAACGCGAGGTACCGGTCGGCGACGGCGGGGGCGAGGTCGTCGGGCAGGGCGTCGACCACCTCGACGCCCCGGCGCTGCAGCCGCCCCACCACGGCGCGGCGCTCCTCCCGCGCCACCGTCGCCGCGGCCGCGCCGTACACCGCCTCCCCCGAGCCGCGGCCGGTCGCGAGCGACGCCACGGCCGGGTCGGCCACCCCGGCGACCAGCATCGTGTGCCGGTGCAGCAGCGGGCCGAGCACGGACTCCAGACCCTCCGCCACGGCCGCGTCGTCGAGCCCGGTGAACAGCACGACCAGTGACCGCCGGGACGCCCGCGTCAGCACGGTCGCGGCGAGCAGCCGCATGTCGGTCTCCACCAGCGCGGGCTCGACGCCGGACAGGGCCGTCGTCATCGCGGGCAGCGGGTCGCGGGCGCCGATCACCGAGGCGCGCACGGCCCGGTCGAGCGCGAGCAGGTCGACGCGGTCCCCGCCGCGGGCCGCCAGCGCCGCGAGCAGCAGCGCCGCGTCCAGGGCGGCGTCGAGCCGGGGCGCCTCCCCGCTGCCTCTCCCCGTCGCTGCGCTCGCCTCCACCAGGCCCGCGGACGTCCGGCCGGTGTCGAGCACGACCAGCACGTGCCGGTCCCGCTCCGGGCGCCAGGTCCGGACGACGAGGTCCGAGGACCGCGCCGAGGCCCGCCAGTCGATCGACCGCACGTCGTCGCCCCCGACGTACTCGCGCAGCGAGTCGAACTCGGTGCCCGCGCCGCGGACCTGCACCGCCCGCAGGCCGTCCAGTTCCCGCAGCCGCGCCAGCCGGGCCGGGAGGTGCCGTCGCGACGCGAACTCGGGCAGCACCCGCACCCGCCCGCCGACCCTCCGCGTGCCCTGCCGGCCCGCCAGCCCCAGCGGGCCCCACGCGCGCACCGTCACCGCGGCCGCGGCGAGCTCACCGCGTCGGGCGGGCACCAGCGTCGTCGTGACCCGTCGCCGTTCCCCCGCCGGGACGTCGAGCCGGTGGGAGTCGGGACGGGCGCCGCACGACGGCGGCCACGCGTCGCGCACGAGCCCCACCACCCGTCGTCGGGAAGGATTCACGACGACGAGCGTGGTCGCGACCTCCTCGCCGAGGCGTACCTGCACGGTCTCCTCGGCGCGCTCCAGGCGCAGCGCGGCGGGCGAGCCGGCCCGCGCGAGGTCGATCACCACCGCCACGAGCAGCGCGGCCAGGATCCCGAGCACGCCGGCAGGCGAGGGCACGGCCAGCCCGACGACGAGGGCTCCGACGACCGCCGCCAGCGCCAGCCGACCCGAGATCGCCATCAGCGCGGGACGGCCACCGAGTCGAGCACCCCGGTGACGACGCCGTCGGTGGTCACGCCCTCGAGCTCGGCCTCCGGGCGCAGCGCGAGCCGGTGGCGCAGGACGGGGAGCGCCCACGACTTCACGTCGTCCGGGGTCACGTAGTCGCGCCCGGAGAGCCACGCCCAGGCCCGGGCGGCGACCAGCAGCGCCGTCGCCCCGCGCGGGGAGGCGCCGAGGGCGACCGAGGGCGAGGTCCGGGTCGCCCGGCACACGTCGACCACGTACGCCAGCACCTCCGGCCGGGCCGCGACCGCGCCGACCGCCGCCCGGGCCACCGTCAGGTGCTCGGCCCCGGCGACGGGGTGCACCGCGGACAGGTCGCGCGGGTCGAACCCGCCCGCGTGCCGCTCGAGCACCGTGATCTCGTCGTCGCGCCCGGGCAGGGGCAGCACGAGCTTGAACAGGAACCGGTCGAGCTGGGCCTCGGGCAGCGGGTAGGTGCCCTCGTACTCGACGGGGTTCTGGGTGGCCGCGACGACGAACGGGTCGGGCAGCGGGCGTGGCGTGCCGTCCACCGACACCTGGAACTCCTCCATGGCCTCGAGCAGCGACGCCTGCGTCTTCGGCGGCGTCCGGTTGATCTCGTCGGCGAGCAGGAGGTTGGTGAACACCGGGCCGGGCCGGAAGTCGAACGCCGAGGTCCCCGCGTCGTAGACCAGCGAGCCCGTGACGTCGCCGGGCATGAGGTCGGGCGTGAACTGCACGCGGCGGTTCTCCAGCGAGCTCGCCGCGGCGACCGCGCGGACGAGCAGCGTCTTCGCCACGCCCGGCACGCCCTCGAGCAGCACGTGCCGTCGCGAGAGCAGGGCGATCACGAGGCCGGTGACCGCCGCGTCGTGCCCGACCACCGCCTTCGCCACCTCGCCCCGCAGCGCGGTCAGGGCCTCGCGGGCCTCGTCGGGGGTCACGGGGCGCTCCTCTCCTGTCGGGTCGAGCTCCGCGGCGCCGCGTCTCCCAGCAGGTCGTCGAGCTCGTCGGCCAGCCGCGCGAGGGCCGCGTCGTCGGCCGGGTCGGGGCCGTCGAGGAGATCCTTCGCGGCAGCCCGGAGGGTCTCAGGCGCAGGGGCGAGCGCCTCGGTGGGGGCGTCCGGTGGGAGGCCGCGCCGGGCCGCGAGCCGGCGTCGGGCGTCCGCGCGCAGGATCGCCGCGGCCCGCCCGCGGGCACCGAGCCGGCGGTACAGGGCCGCGCGCCCCCGCGTCGTCTCGGCCGCCGGGACCCGGACCGGCAGCCGTTCGGCGACCACCGGGCCGAGGCGTCGGCCCCGCCAGAGCGCGGCCGCACCGCCGGCGACCAGGAGCATCACGGTGCCCCAGAGCCAGCCGCGCGGGACGAGGTCGACCAGGGACGCCTCGCCGTCGGCCCCGGGCGCGGGCAGGTACCAGAGCACCCGCGGGTGGGCGCCGAGCAGCGTCGTCGTCAGGGCGGCGTTCCCCGCGCGGTCGAGCGCCTCGTTGGTGAACGGGGTCGCGCTGCCGACCACGACGGTACGGCCGCTGACCGCGACCGGGGCGACCCCGGCGGCCGGGTAGCAGCCGACGGCGGGCGGGGTGACCGCGTAGACCGCCCCGTCCAGGGTGAGCGGGCCGGCGGCGAGTGCGGCCGGGAGCGGGCAGGCCGGCGCCGGGACGACCCCGGTGGTGAGCAGGTCCGGCGGCGACTGCGTGCCGCGGACCCCGGGCGCGAGGGCCTCCAGGGTCGCGGCGTCCGGGGCGACCAGCACGACGTCGGAGCCGCTGTGGGCCACCGCGATCCGGCCCGTCGTCCCGAGGCGGGAGGGGAGGGCGACCAGCACCGTGGTGTCGGGCCCGGCGGCGACGACGTCCTCGGGCCGGGTGACCGCATCCACCCGGATCCCCTGCTCGCGCAGGACCGCCACGAGGGCCCCGCTGCCCGCGGCGTCGACGCCGTCGGGCTCCAGCAGCCCCTGCCCGGCCCGGGCCCCGGCGATCGCGAGCACGACGGCGGCGAGCAGCACGAGCGCCCCGACCACGAGCGGCCCCCGGGCGCGACGGGCGCGGACGCGCAGGGTCACCCGGCGACCACCGGCAGCTCGCGGACCGCGCGGTCGGCGGACCGCATCCGGTCCACCGAGCCCGCGTCGGCGGGGCGGCCGCCGTAGACCGTCTCGTCGAAGCAGCGGGCCGCGTCCGTCAGGGCCCCGATGGCCGCGGGCAGCACCGCCGACGCCTCCCGCGCCGCCTCCCCCGCGGTCCGGCCCGGGCGGGCGGCGAGCACGTCGCGTTCCTCCAGGTCGCGGACGAGGGCGCGCATCCACTCGCGGACCGCCTCGTCGTACCGCCCGGCGTCGCCCTGCTCCTCGGCGCGGCGCCGGTGGTCGGCGGCGGTGAGACCCACGGCGTCGAGCGGGGCCGACCCCGACCCCGCGGTGCGCGCCGAGCGCCCCAGCCGCCACCGCACCACGGCGACCGCCACGACCACGAGCGCGACGACGACGAGCACCCCGCCCGCGCCCCCGAGCCGCTGGGCGGTGAACAGGCCGACGAGGTCGTCGAGCCGGTCCAGCAGCCACCGACCCACCCGCGCGAGCAGCCCGGGCTCGCGGCCGGCGTACGCGGCCTTCGCGAGCTCGCGCGCCGCCAGCTCCCGCGCCTGGTCGGCCGTCGGGGTGAAGGGCGGCGGAGGCCGGGTCACGTCCCGCTCACGCCAGCCCGTGAGCGGCCCGCTGCAGCTCGATGTCGAAGCCCTCGCGGCGCATCCGCTGGTCGATGTAGAGCAGGCCGGTGACGCCGGCCTGGAACGGGGCGGTGAGCGCGGTGCCGATCACGCTGCCCACGGAGGAGATCAGAAGCGGCCCGACCGTGTAGGGACTGGTGCCCACCGCGGCCGCGACCGCGGCGGCACCGCCCCCGAACGGGATGCCGATGATCCCGGCGATGATCAGCACGATCACGTAGGTCAGCAGCAGCGTGCCGAGGATCGCCCAGAAGCGGCCGCTGACGAGCGTGCGCGAGCGGGACAGGGCGGCGACCACCCCGACGCCCTCGAGGACGTAGGCCGGGGCCGCGAGGGAGAGCAGGACACCGACGACGAGGGACGCGACGGCGCCCACCAGGATCCCGAGCACCAGCAGCCCGGCGGCGAGCGTCGTCGATCCGGCCAGGTAGGCGAGGCCGGCGGGCACGAGGCACACCACGAAGGCGGCCGCCCCCACCAAGGCCACGAGCACGACGACGCCGAGCAGCCCGGGCAGCCGGGGCCGGGCCGCGTTCCAGCACTCCCGGGCGTCGACCGGGGCACCGAGTACCGAGCGGGACAGGACGACCACGAGCAGGCCCGTCAGCACCGTGTTGGCGAGCAGCCCCACCACGGCGGACGCCCCGAGCAGCGCCGCCGCCCCGCCGATCACCCCGGAGAGGCGGGCGAGGTCCGGCGTCGTGCCCGCGGGGCCGACGAAGGCCTCGAGCGACTGCCCGTAGAAGGCCTGGAACGGGGCCTGGATGAGCGTGGTGACCACCGCGACCACCGCCGACACCCCGAGCACGACCCTCGGGTGCGCCCGGATGTACTGGAACGCGCCGTCGAGCAGCTCGCCCAGCGCGAGCGGGCGCAGCGGCACGATCCCGGGCCGCGGCGAGGCGACCGGGCCGCCGAAGCCCCACGGGTCACCGGCCGGCGGGGCCGTGCGCGGCACCTGGGCCGGCGGGGGCCCCTGAGGCGGCCGCGGCGGCCCCGGCGGCGTCGAGCCCGGGCTCTGCCACCCGCCGGTCGGTTGCTCGGCCGGCCGCTCGCTCGCCGGGCCGGTCGGCTCCCAGGGCGGGACGCCGTCCGAGCCGGACCCCGCCCCGTCGTCGGGGCTCCTGCGGTCCTGCGGCTCGCCCACGGTGTCCTCTCCCGGTCCGACCTGATCGACTTCGTCACCCCCGATCGTGCCACGATGGCGCGATGCCTCTCGGGACCGCGCTCTGGCGTCGCCTGGACGAGCCGCACGGGCTCGTCCACGGCGTGATCTCGGAGATGGCGCCGACCCCCGAGCAGCCCGACGCGGCGTTCCTGCTGGACGGGGCCGCGCTCGGCGCCGACTCCCCCGACGACACCGGCCCGATCGGCGAGCAGCAGGCCCCGCGCCCGTGGTCGGCGCGGTTCTCGGTGGTCGTGGACGCGCGGTGGCAGACCCGGGCGTGCTTCCTCGAGGCGCTCGGTGGCGACGGGCTGGACCGGGTCACGTTGACCGCCGACGCCCTGGGCCGGTGGACGCTCGACGGCCGGCCGTGGCCCGAGCTCGAGGGCTGCCACGACGTCGACATCTCGATCTCCCCGCTGACCAACACCCTGGTGGTCCGGCGCCTCGACCTCGCCGTCGGGGAGGAGCGCACCGTCGACGTCGCGTGGGTCGACGTGCCGTCGCTGGCGGTGCGGCGCGTCGCGCAGACCTACCGCCGGGAGACCGTGGACCGCTGGGTCTACGCCGACCCGCAGTACGGCGCCTTCGGCTTCACCGTGGACCCGCTCGGGCTCGTCCGGGAATACCAGGGGCTGTTCGCGCGGGTCGGCTGAGTAGTCTGGGGCCCCGTCGGGGCCGGCGAGCAAAGGGGTGGCGTGCGCAACCGGACACGGGGCCTGCTGGCACTCGGCCTGCTCGTCGCGGCCGTGGTGGTGGCGCTCGTCGTGCCGCTGCCGACGCCGACCGAGCTGCGCGAGTGGGTGCTCGCCGTCGGCCCCACCGCGCCGCTGATCTTCTTCCTCGTGCACGCGATCATCACCACCACACCGATCCCCCGAACCGCCTTCACGCTCGCCGCGGGGCTGATGTTCGGCCCGGTCTGGGGCATCGCGATCGCCGTCGCGGCGTCCATGGTCTCGGCGCTGGTCGGGTTCTGGATCGCCCGCCGCCTCGGCGGCCGCGCGATCGCCCGGCTCGGCCCGGCGCGCGTGCGGGCGCTCGAGGAGCGGCTGTGCGAGCGCGAGCTGCTGACCGTGACCTCGTCGCGCCTGGTCGGCATCCCGTTCGCACCGCTGAACTACACCCTCGGCGTCACCAGCGTGCGCTGGCACGCGTACCTGATCGGCACGCTCGTGGGCCTCGTCCCGGGGACGGCGGCGGTGGTGTTCCTCGGCGACGCCGTGACCGGCGGAATCTCGCCGCAGTCGTTCATCGCGTTCGGGATCTCCGGCGGGCTCGGCCTGGTCGGGATCCTGATCTCCGCCCGCGGCCGTCGTCGCCGGGTGGTCCTTCCCGACGACGGGTCGGCGGCGTAGCACGCCCCGCGTGCCGGCAATGCGTCACTGCTGGCACTGGACGTCAGACGAGCCACACCGTCGGAGTGGGCCTGACGATGTGGCCTTTCCTGGCACTGGGTGCACGCAGTGACGCATTGCTGGCACCGGGAGGTGCTAGCTGCCCGGCGCGGGGGCGGGCGCGCTCGTCGGGCGCGGCGTGACCTCGGAGGTCTGCGGCGACGGGGTCGGCTGCGGACCCTGCGGGCCGGTGGCCGGGCGAGGAGAGTTCGCCGGAGCCGGCGGGGCGACCGCGCCGGGCGTGATCTGCCCGGGGACCGGCGCCGGACCGGGCGGCGGGAAGCCGTCGGTGGAGAACACGTTGGGGTTGGAGGCCGAGCCGGGCGCGGGCTCGGCGTTGTACACGCACCCCGACAGCACGGCGACCGAGGCCGCCGCGATGACCAGCAAGGACGCCACCCGTCGGGTCTGCACGCTGTCCCTCTCCTCGAGCTGTGAACCGCTGACGGCGCGCACCCTATCGCCTACGCCCCGCGAGCACGCCGCGTGGCGTGATCGACCGGATGGGCTCGGGCGCCACGCCCTCCTCGCGGAGGACGTCGTTCGCGGCGAGCACCCCGGTCACCGCGGCCCGCTCCATGAGCGCCGAGGGGACGTCGGTGGCCACCCAGTCCCCCGCCAGCCGCAGGCCCCGGGCGTCGGTCACGACGCCGGGTCGGTGCGCGTGGTAGCCGGGGTCGAAACCGGGCGCGTTGGCGTAGAGGTGGGCGTCGACGTCGAGCACCTCGAGGTCCGCGAACTCGGGCCAGAGCCCCTCCAGCTCGCGGCGCATCTCGGCGACCAGCTCGTCGCGCGAGGCGTCGTGCGGGCAGGCGTAGGAGTGCAGCTCGATCACCGAGCCGCCCGTCCGGGCCGCCCAGGCCGCCGACTCCGCCTCGATGCGGTGGAAGAGCGTGACCGAGTCGAGGATGCGCTCGCGGGTGACGCCGGTGAAGTCGGCGTGGCGGGCGTCGACGTCGCCCCGGCACCACAGCCGCGCGACGACGTAGGGCTCGCCCCCGGGCAGCTCGGCCACCTGCGCGGCGAGCCGCGGGGCCGTCGTCGCGAAGCCGGGTGAGCGGGCGAACAGCGCGCGGGTCCCGGGCACGTCGGTGGCGACGACGAGGTGGCGGGCGGTCCGCGACGGTCCGCCCTCGACGCCGACGGACCAGCCGCCGGGCCCGTCGACGACGACGGTGGCCCGCGCGTCCGTCGTCACCGTGGCGCCGTGCTTCTCCAGCAGCGCCGCGAACGGCGACCAGAGCGTGGCGTCGTAGTGGTCGGTCGGCACGTCCATCCCGAGGCCCTCGGGGTTGCCGGTGAAGTAGAAGTGGCACATCGCGAGGAACTCGGCGGCCGAGTAGCGTTGCTCGGTGTTGAAGAACGAGTGCGCGAAGACCTCGAAGAGCATGGCCCGGCCGCGCTCGGAGAAGCCGAAGGCGTCGAGCAGCTCGGCGGTGGTGCGGTGGTCGTGCTCGGCGAAGGTGCGCACCGGGTCGTAGCGCAGCATGGCGAGCGCCTCGCGGCCGTCGACCTTGCGGAGGTCGCGCAGCCGGAAACTGGGCGACTTCCACACCAGCGCGGCGAGATTGGCCAGCGGCGTGGTGGGCAGGTCGCTGAAGTCCTCGGACTCCCACTCCCGGCTCTCCACCGGGTAGCCGCCGACGTCGCGCAGGAAGGCGAGGTCCGGGTCGATGCGCCGCAGCACGTCGCGCAACGTGTAGTACTGCCGGAAGAACCCGTGGTAGCCGTGCTCGACGGTGACCGCGGTCCCGTCGGGCAGCGTCCGCGGCCACGTGCCGAGCCGGCCGCCGAGGCGCGGCGCCGCCTCGAGCAGCTCGACCGCCATCCCCCGCTCGGCGAGGACGGTGGCCGCGGTCACGCCCGCGAGGCCGCCGCCGACCACCACGACCTTCCCCGACCGCCTATCGGCGTGCTCGTCCCCACTGTCGGGAGCTACGCGCTGGGGCAGGTCCGGGCGGGGAGCGACCACGACGTGCGGAGAGAACACGTCCGCGAGCGTAGGGACCCGGCGGGAGACGCGCCCCCGCTGGCGGTTGTGGCCTCCCTCCCCGGGGCACTGCTGACCCGAGGACGAGTGCAGGAGGCGCCGTGCAGGACAACGAGAAGGCCATCGTCGAAGCGGTCGGGACGGGGTTGCGGATCGGGGGGAAGTCCCAGGACACCGGCCGGACGTTCCCGGTCGAGGACCCGTCGACCGGCGACACGATCGCCCACGTCGCCGACGCCGGGCCCGACGAGGGGCGCGCCGCCCTGGACGCGGCCGTCGCGGCCGCCGACGAGTGGGCGGCCACCCCGCCGCGGCAGCGTTCGGAGATCCTGCGACGCGCCTTCGAGATCCTCGTCGAACGCCGCGACGAGCTCGCCGTGCTCATGACGCTGGAGATGGGCAAGTCGGTCACCGAGTCGGCGGCCGAGGTGACCTACGCGGCCGAGTTCTTCCGCTGGTTCTCCGAGGAGGCCGTGCGGATCTCCGGCGACTTCGCGACCGACCCCTCCGGCAAGCGCATGATCGTCATGCGTCGCCCGGTCGGCCCGTGCCTGCTCATCACCCCCTGGAACATGCCGCTGTCGATGGGCACCCGCAAGATCGGTCCGGCCATCGCCGCGGGCTGCACGATGGTGGTCAAGCCCGCCGACCTCACGCCGCTGACGATGCTCTACCTCGCCGACGTGCTGGCCGAGGCGGGCCTGCCCGCGGGCGTGCTCAACGTCGTCACGACGACGGACCCCGGCGGCGTCGTCGAGCCGCTGCTGCGCGACCCCCGGCTGCGCAAGCTCTCCTTCACCGGCTCCACCGCCGTCGGGCGCACGCTCCTCGCCCAGGCCGCCGACACCGTGCTGCGGACCTCGATGGAGCTCGGCGGGAACGCGCCGTTCATCGTCTGCGCGGACGCCGACGTCGACAAGGCCGTCGACGGCGCGATGGTCGCGAAGATGCGGATCATCGGCGAGGCCTGCGTGGCGGCCAACCGCTTCTACGTCCACGCCGACGTGGCCGAGGAGTTCACCGCGAAGATGACCGAGCGGATGGGTGCACAGACGGTCGGGCGCGGGACGGAGGAGGGCGTCCAGGTCGGGCCGCTGATCTCGGGCGTGCAGCGCGACAAGGTCGCCGGGCTGGTGTCCGAGGCCGTGTCCGACGGTGCGACGGTGCGGCTCGGCGGCGAGGTCCCGGACGGTGAGGGCTACTACTACCCGCCCACGGTGCTCGCCGACGTCCCGCCGTCGACGCGGCTGGCGCACGAGGAGATCTTCGGCCCGGTCGCGCCCATCTTCACGTTCACCGACGAGGACGAGGCGATCCGGCTCGCGAACGACACCGAGTACGGCCTCGTCGCCTTCCTCTACACCCAGGACCTGCGGCGGGCCTTCGAGCTCTCCGAGCGGCTCGACGCCGGGATGGTCGGGCTCAACCAGGGCATGGTGTCCAACCCCGCCGCGCCCTTCGGCGGCGTGAAGCAGTCCGGCCTCGGCCGGGAGGGCGGTCGCGTCGGGATCGACGAGTACCTGGAGACGAAGTACCTCGCCGTCACGCTGTGAGTAGCGGGGCGACGCTACGGGCACCTGTGCCTGACCGAACGAGCACGAACGAGGAGATGAGCGCTTCAGATGAGCGACGCCGACCGTGAGCGACGGGTCATCGAGGACGTTCCGAAGAAGCTGCTGATCGGCGGCCGTGAGCGGGACGCCGCCGAGGGGAAGACCTTCCCCGTCGAGGACCCCTCCACCGGCGAGATCCTCTGCGAGGTCGCCGACGCCTCCCCCGAGGACGGCATGGCGGCGCTCGACGCCGCCGCGGACAAGCAGGCCGAGTGGGCGGCGACCGCCCCCCGCGAGCGGGGCGAGATCCTGCGCCGCGCCTTCGAGATGATCACCGAGCAGGCCGACGACATCGCCATGCTCATGACCCTCGAGATGGGCAAGCCGCTCGCCGAGTCCAAGGCCGAGATCAGCTACGCCGCCGAGTTCTTCCGCTGGTTCTCCGAGGAGACGGTGCGGATCCAGGGCGAGTGGAAGGTCAACGCCACCGGCGCCGGCCGCGTGCTGGTGATGCGCCAGCCGATCGGCCCGTGCCTGCTGATCACGCCGTGGAACTTCCCGCTGGCCATGGGCACCCGCAAGATCGGCCCGGCGATCGCGGCGGGCTGCACCATGGTGATCAAGCCGGCCTCGCTCACCCCGCTGACCATCCTCAAGCTGGCCGACATCCTCGCGAAGGCGGGCCTGCCCGAGGGCGTGCTCAACGTCGTGACCACCAAGTCCACCGGCAAGGTGATGGGGCCGCTGATCGAGGACGGCCGCATCCGGAAGCTGTCGTTCACCGGGTCCACCGAGGTCGGGCAGAAGCTCATCGAGCAGTCGGCGAAGCAGGTGCTCAAGACCTCGATGGAGCTCGGCGGCAACGCGCCGTTCGTGGTCTGCGCGGACGCCGACGTCGACGCGGCGGTCGAGGGCGCGATGCTCGCGAAGATGCGCAACATCGGTGAGGCGTGCACCGCGGCCAACCGGTTCTACGTGCACGCCGACGTGGCCGAGGAGTTCACGAAGAAGCTGGTCGACCGCATGGGGTCGATGACGATCGGCCGCGGCACCGACGAGGGCGTCGAGGTCGGCCCGCTCGTCGAGGCCGACCAGCGCGACAAGGTCGCCGAGCTCGTCGACGACGCCGTCCAGAAGGGCGCGAAGATCCGCACCGGTGGGGAGATCCCCAACGGCGCCGGCTACTTCTACCCGCCGACCGTGCTCGCCGACGTGCCGACCTCCGCGCGCCTGGTCAAGGAGGAGATCTTCGGCCCGGTGGCCCCGATCTTCACCTTCACCGACGACGACGAGGCCATCCGCGCCGCCAACGACACCGAGTTCGGCCTGGTCAGCTACCTCTACACCCGCGACCTGCAGCGGGCGATCCGGCTCTCCGAGCGCCTCGAGGCCGGCATGGTCGGCCTCAACCAGGGCATGGTGTCCAACGCCGGCGCCCCCTTCGGCGGCGTGAAGCAGTCCGGCCTCGGCCGCGAGGGCGGCGACGTCGGGATCGACGAGTACCTGGAGATCAAGTACGTCGCGATGAACGTCTAGTCGGCTGCGCCTCGTGAGCAGGACGTGGGCCGGCAGCCCCACGTCCTGCTCACGAGGGCATCGCCCGCACGCAGTGCCAGGATGCGGGGCATGAGCCCCGTCGTCGTGGCCCTCCTCGTGGGGGTGCCGGTGATGGCGGGCGCGACCCTGCAGCGCACCACCGGCCTCGGGCTCGCCCTGGTGGGCGCGCCCTTCCTCGTCGCCGTGCTGGGCCCGCGCGACGGGGTGTCGTTCGGCAACGCGCTGCAGAGCGTCCTGTGCACGCTCGTGCTGGTGCAGACCTGGCGGGACGCGCGCTGGTCGGCGGTGGGGCTGCTGCTGCTCGGGGCGGCGGTCGGCGTCCCGACGGGTGCGCTCGTCGCGACGACGCTCCCCGAGGCTCCGCTGCTCGTGGTGGTCGGGGTGCTCGCGCTGCTCGGGGTGGCGCTGTCGGTCGTGCCGGCGGCCGGAGCGGCGCTGCGCGGGCCGGTGGGGGCGGTCGGCTCCGGGGTGGCGGCCGGGTTCGTCAACGCCACGGCCGGGGTGGGCGGGCCCCTGATCTCCGCCTACGGCGCGTCGCAGCGGATCGAGCCGCGGGTGTTCGTGCCGACCGCCCAGGCCGTGCTGCTCGCCGTCAACCTCACGGCGCTCCTGGTCAAGGGGATGCCGGACCTCGCGACGACCACCTGGGTGGCGGGCCTCGTCGCGATCACGGCCGGGGTGCTGCTCGGCGGCCCGGTGCAGCGTCGTCTCGACCCGGTGGTGGGGCGGCGGCTCATGCTCGCGGTCGCCGCGGTCGGGGCGGCGGCCACCGTGGTGCGGGGCCTGCTCACCTGGTGAGCGATCGGCCCCGACCTGCGCCGACCGTGACTGTCGGGGGTTCGTACTAGTGTTCGAACCATGACGACGGCGGTGGACCCGGAGCGCGGGCACGACGAGGCTGCGCCGCGTCCGCACGTCGGTCCGGAGGGGTTGCCGGGACAGTGGGTCGACGCCGGCCTGAGCGTGCAGTTCGCGCTGTCGAACGTCGCGGCCTGGCAGCTGTGCCGCTGGGTGCTGGAGTGCTCACGCGCGAAGGCCGGGACCGCGGAGCGGGTGGCCTCCCGGCCGCGGGCGGGGAAGGCCGTGGCGGCGTCGTTGGGCTGGTCGGAGAGTTATGGGGCGTCACGGATCGAGTTCGCCCGCCAGGTCCTCGAGCGGCTCCCGCGTCTCGGTGCCGCGATGCAGGCCGGGGTGTTGGAGGAGCGCAAGGCTTCCTCGGTCGTGGACCTGGTCGCCGATCTCGACGATGCCCAGGCCCGTGCGGTGGTCGAGGAGGTCCTCGAGCAGGCACCATCGCTGGGCTACACCGAGCTGCGTCGGCTCGTGGGTCGGGTGGCCATGGCGGTCGACCCCGGGTGGGCCGAGCGGCGTCGTGCGGCCGCGGTGGCTCGGCGGCGGGTCGCCCTGCGCTCGGCGCCCTCGGGTGCGGCCGAACTGTGCGGGCTCGATCTGCCCGAGGACCCGGCCCAGGACGCCCATGACCGGATCGTCGCCCTGGCCCACGCGGTCCTGCGCCGCCTCACGCGGGCCGGGATCACCTCGGTGTCGGTGGGGACCGCGGAGTCCGAGGTGATGCTGACCCTGACCGGCCCGGCCGGAGCTGGGATGTACGACCTCGACGTCGTCAAGTACGTCACCACGCTCCTCGGCGGCCCCGCGTCCGAGCCCGACGACGGCCTCGGCCCTGATGACGGCCCCGACGACGTGCCTGACGACGATCCCGGCCCTGATGACGGCCCCGGCCTCGACGGGTCGGACGACGTTCCCGACGAGGGCTCTGACGAGGGCCCTGACAGGGGCCGACCCGGCCGCGGTGCCACGTCGGAGCCGGGTGCGGCACCGGCCGGCGGACCCGTCGCCCGAAACGCCGACCGTCGGCGTGCAGCGGTGGCGTTCCGTCCGCGCACGGTGGTGCGCCTCGAGTTGCGTGCGGTCATCGGATGCGACCACTCCCCCGGGGAGTCGCCCGGCCGCGGTCCGCTGACCCATCCTGCCGCCCTGGCGATGGCCTGGGCCCGCACCCACGGCCGCTGGCGCATCCGGCTCTACGACGAGCACGGCGAGTTGGAGCACGTCCTGTCGATCCGGCCTCCCCGTGGCGGCCCGCCTCCCGTCGGCGGGCGTCGTCGAGCGCAGGTCGTCGAGCTGACCGCCCACACGCATGAGCTCGACGCCCTCGCCACCGCGTACACCGTCGACCGCGTCCGTGCCGGTGTCGTCCCCGATCCCGGTGCCGACGCCCTCGACCTGCTGCGCCGCGCCCGTCGCGCGCTCGACCACGAACGCGGTCGGCCGCCTCGGGAGCACCCTGCCCTCACGCGCGCCGAAGCCTCCCACCGGTTCCCCTCGACCCGGCTGCGCGACTGGGTGCAGAGCCGGGACCACACCTGCCGTGCTCCCGGTTGCGCCGTCGACGCCCTGGGCACCGACCTCGACCACACCGTGCCGGTCACCGCCGGCGGACGGACCGCTGCTGACGACCTCGGCGCCCTGTGCCGCCGTGACCACCTGCTCAAGGGCGATCCCGACAGCGGCTGGACCCTCCGACAACCCCGACCCGGGCACTTCGAGTGGACCTCGCCCACCGGTCGCGTCCACACCGTCCTGCCCCATCGCTACCGCCCGATGCCCTCGCCCGTCGCCCGGACCGGATCCCGGGGACGCCTCCGCGACCACGGTTCGATGACACCGCCGCGCCCCGGTGCACCCCGCCCCAACCGGCACGGCCAGATCACCGACGCCGCCACCGACACGGCCTGGCACCTCGTCACCCGCGCCGACCGCACCGGCTACGCCACCGCCGACCCGCCCTTCTGAGCCACCGACGAGCGTTCCGGAGCCGCTGCCGTCCTCGCGTCGTCCAGGTACGGCGTGAACTGCTCGCCCAACGTCTCCGCGGCGAGGGCCATCGCCTGCTCGACGCCGAGGTCGTACACGCCGTAGGCCCCGTCGCCGGCCGCCGTCGTGAACCACAGGGTCACCAGGCCGGCACGGCGCTGGAACGGGGTGCGGGTGAGCGTCCAGGTCAGGATCCCGTCGCGGCGCAGCGCGACCGTGCGCCGCCCGGGCACCCCGTGCCGCGTCACGACGTAGCGCCCGACGACCCCGTGGCCGAGGTTGCGGTAGGCGAGCCGTCCCAGCCCGACGCCGGCCCCGAGACCGAGGACGGCCAGCACCGCGGCCGTGAACCACAGCCCGTCGGCCCCGGCGAGCGCCAGGGCCGCCGTCACGACCGCCGGCACCAGGCAGACCGCCGAGGCCCGCCGCACCCGTCGCGTCCGCGCCGTGCGAGGGTGCGCGAGCAGATCGACCTGGGTGGTGGGCGCCGCCGGCTCCTGCAGGACCTCGGCCACGACCCGGTCCACCACCGCCGCCGGTGCGACCGGCAGCAGCGCCCGCGGGTCGGAGCGCTGCCGTTTCCCGTGCGAGAGCCCGGTGGCCACGGCGTCCACACGGGCCGCGCCGACGAGGCGTGCCACCGCCGACTCGACCACGGTCACGCCGCGCAGCCGGTCCTCCTCGAGGGTCGTCGAGCGGCGTGTGAAGAGACCGCGTCGCACGTGCAGTGCCCCGGTGCGCGACTCGCGGGTCAACCGGTAGCCCCACCAGGACTCCACGAAGACCGCCAGCGACGCGACCGTCCCCGCGACCGCCACCACCACCAGCCCGACGACGAGCGAGATCACCGCCCCGAGCGCCAGCGCCAGGGCCGCGGTGTCGTCGAGCACCGTCTGCTGCAGCCCGAGCCAGTCCGAACCCTGCAGCAGCGACCCGAACGCGGCCACCCCCAGCGCCGGGGTGACCGCCGACAACGGCGCGAACCGGATCCACCCGGGGTCGAGGACGGCGAGGGTCGCGTCCCGCGGAATGGGGGCCTCCGGCGCGTTCCCGACAGGAGTTCCCGACAGCACGCCGACACGGGTTCGCTCCAGCAGGTCGTGCCGCAGCGCCTCCGCCTCCGGTCGGCGCAGGGCGCGCAGCTCGAGGGGCCGACCGGTGGTCGACGCGTGCTGCCCGGTCCCGATCCGCACCGTCGCAAGGCCGAGCACCCGCAGGACCGGGTCGGCGGACACCTCCACGGTCCGCACGCGGTCCCGCGTCAGTCCCTGCCGCGCCCGCACGAGGACCCCGGTGTGCAGCTCCACCCGCTCCGGGCCGACGCGGAACCGGGTCCGCGCGAGCCGGACGTACTCGACGATCGTGGCCGCGACGACGAGCAGGACGACGCCGGTGCCGACCAGCCCCACCGTGAACGGGAACGTGTCCCGCCCGCGTTGCCCGAGCAGGACCGGCACCCCGGCGGCCAGGCACCCACCGAGGGCGAGGACCGCCGCGGCCAGGACCGTCCGCGGGTCCAGCCGACGCCACCCGTCGTCGGGACCGGTGGTCACGTGGCGTCCCCCGGCACCGCCTGCGTGGCGCGGGTGAGGGCGCCGGCGATCTCTGCCGCACGTTCGTGGTCGAGACCCGCGATCCGCACGGCGCCCTTCGACGAGGCCGTCGTGACGACGAGGGTGGCCAGTCCGAGCGCCTGCTGCAGCGGGCCGCGTGTGGTGTCGACCGTCTGGATCCGCGACAGCGGCGCCGCCCGCCACTCCTGCCAGACGAACCCGGACCGGGTGTAGACGGCGTCGTCGGTGAGCTCCCAGCGGTGGATCCGGTACCAGTACGCCGGGAACAGCAGCGCCACCAGCAGCCCGACGGCGACCACCACCCCCGCCGCCGGCAGGAACCACGCTGCCGAGGGGAAGAGCAGCCCGAGCCCCGTCAGCCCGGCGGCGAGCAGCACGGGCCACACGAGGCCGTGCACCCGCCACCACAGCCGCGCACGCGGGTCGAGGGACTCGCGCGGCGGTCGGAGCGGGATCGCCGATCCGGACACGGGCCCACCCTGGGGCAGCACCGGATCTCAGGCCACCGCGCGGATCCGGCGCACCACCTCGTCGGCTCCGAGCACCCGCGTCACCTCGTAGAGGTCGGGGCTGCGCTGCGCGCCGGTGACCAGCACCCGGATCACGTTGGCGGCATCGCGCAGCATCCCCGGGTAGGCGTCGGGGTCCTTCTTGTACGTCTTCGGGTTCGGCGCGAACCCGTGCCGTTCGGCGAGGTCGCGGATCTGCTGGAACCAGGTCGGCTGGTCGCCCTCGTGGACGTAGCGCGCCGCCAGGTCCTCCGCCAGCCGCGACACCAGCGACGGGTCGAGGCCGCCGAAGCGCTCGTCGGCCGGGTCGGTGACGTCGGTGAACAGCGCCGGGAAGAAGAACCCGTAGGCGGTGCGGAAGTCCGACCAGCAGGCGAGGTCCTTGCGGGGGTTGTCGACCCCGACGCGCTCGACGTCGATCGCGGCCAGGGCCAGCTTCTCGTTCTCCTCGAGCACCTCGACCAGCGCCGAGTCGTACTCGTCGGCCCAACCGCGGACCCCGGCGAGGACGTCGGCGGCCGGCAGCGTCGCGATGTGGTCGGCGCAGATGTCCGCGAGCTTGACCATGTCGACCAGCGGGCCGGCCGACTGGAACCGGTCGAGCTGCAGCGGGGTCGCCAGCGCCTCGGCCAGCGGGACCTCGGCGAGCGGCGAGTTCGCGAGGCCGCGCAGGTAGTAGAGCACCGCCTCGGTCGGGTAGCCGGCCTGCAGGTAGAAGTCGACCGACGCCTCGTCGTCCTTGCGCTTCGACAGCTTCCGGCGCGAGCTGCCCTCCTGCTTCATCAGCGGCGCGAGGTGGGCGTACTCGACCTGCGGGAAACCGAGCGCGGTGAACAGCTGCAGGTGCGTGGGCACCGACGACAGCCACTCGTCGCCGCGGACCACCAGCGACGTCCGCATCAGGTGGTCGTCGACGACGTGGGCGAAGTGGTAGGTGGGCAGGCGTGGCTCGGTCGCCGAGGTCTTGAGGATGACGACGTCGTTGTGGTTGTCCTCGGCCTCGACGCGCCCGCGCAGCCGGTCGGTGAACGCGACCCGCTCCCCCACCTTGCCCTCGGACCGGAACCGCACCACGTACGGATCCCCCGCCTCCAGACGGCGGGTGACCTCGCCCTCGTCGGCGTCGCGCCACGGCGCCCACCGGCCGTAGTAGCCGGTCGGCAGCTTGAGCTTCCGCTGCGCGTCGGAGATCTCGGCGAGCTCCTCCTTCGTCGCGAAGTCCGGGTAGGCGAGCCCCCGACGCATGAGCTCGCGCACGAAGCTGAGGTAGATCTCCGAGCGCTGCGACTGCCGGTACGGGCCGTAGGGCCCGTCGTCGGGAACGCCGGAGAGCGGCCCCTCGTCGGGCCGCAGCCCGAAGGCGTCGAACGCCCGCGCGAACTGGACGTCGGCGCCCGCGACCTCCCGGGCCTGGTCGGTGTCCTCGATGCGCAGGAAGTACGTGCCGCCGGTCGAGTGGGCGAGGTCGCGCGACACCATCGCGGTGTAGATGCCGCCGATGTGGACGAACCCCGTCGGGCTCGGGCCGAACCGGGTGACGAACGCGCCGTCGGGCACCTCGCGCGGCGGGTACCGCCGCTCCCACTCCTCGGTCTCGGGCAGGTCGGCCGGGAAGAGGGAGTCGACGGTCGCGCGATCCAGCATGTCCCCAGGCTAGTGGTCGGCCGGGGACGGTCCCCCGTTCGACCCGGGGTCGCCCACCGGGGTCGAGCTCCGCTCCGCTGCGTCTCCCGTGACCCCCTGCGTCGCGATCGCCTCGGCCTTCGCGACGGCGGCCGCGATCTCGGGATCGGTCCGCGTGTCGAACCAGTCGGCGACGTCCTCGTCGTGGTCGCCGGCCCGCTTCGCCACCGTCTCGTCGTCGACCGGCGAGGGCTGGAACCGGAACACGCCGTCCTCGCCGGGCGCCCCGAGCATGCGGGTGAAGCCCTCGAGCGCCTTGCCGAAGTCGCTCGGCACCACCCACATCTTGTTCGCGTCGCCCTGCGCCATCTGCGGCAGCGTCTGCAGGTACTGGTAGGCCAGCAGCTCCGGCGTCGGCTTGCCCGCCTTGATCGCCGCGAAGACCTTCTCGATCGCCTTGGCCTGGCCCTGGGCCTGATAGAACCGCGCCGCCCGCTCGCCCTGCGCGCGCAGCATGCGCGACTGCCGGTCGGCCTCCGCCTCGAGGATCGCCGCCTGCTTCGCGCCCTCGGCGTTGAGGATGGCGGCCTGCTTGTTGCCCTGCGCCTCGGCCACCGACGCCTCGCGGTGCCCCTCGGCGGTGAGGATCATGGCGCGCTTCTCCCGGTCCGCGCGCATCTGCTTCTCCATGGAGTCCTGGATCGACGGCGGCGGGTCGATCGCCTTGAGCTCCACGCGGACCACGCGCAGCCCCCACGGGCCGGTCGCGTCGTCCAGGGCACGGCGCAGGCCGTTGTTGATCGTCTCCCGCGAGGTCAGGGCCTCCTCGAGGCTCATTCCGCCGACCACGTCGCGCAGCGTCGTCGTCGTCAGCTGCTGGACACCGTTGATGTAGTCGTTGATCTCGTAGACGGCGTTGCGGGGCTCGGTGACCTGGTAGTAGACGACCGTGTCGATCGACACCGTCAGGTTGTCCTGGGTGATCACCGGCTGTGGCGGGAACGAGACGACCTGCTCCCACAGCGCCACCCGCTCGCGGATGCGGTCGATGAACGGGACCAGGAACGTGAGCCCCGGTTCGGCGGTGCGCTGGTAGCGGCCGAGGCGCTCGACGACGGCGGCCTCGGCCTGACGGACGACGGTCACGCTCTTGGCGACCGTGGTGATCACGAGGATCACCACGAGCACCAGGAACACGAGCAGGACGGTTCCCATCCCTAGCTCCTTCCGTGCGGGGTGACGACGGCCGTCGCCCCGGAGATCTCGACGACGACGACCGCGGTCCCGGCCGCGAGCTCGTCGTCGTGCAGGGCGCGGGCCGACCACAGGGAGCCGCGCAGGCGCACCGTGCCGCCCCGGGCGCCGATCGGCTCCACCACCTCGGCTTCCGCGCCGAGCAGAGCGCGCGTCCCGGTGTTCACCGGGTCCTGCACCCGGAGCCGACGGTTCACCTGCGGCCGCACGAGCAGCACCAGCAGAGCCGCGAGCACCGCGAACACCGCGACGTCCGGGCCGAGGGGGACGCCGAGCGCCGATGCACCGGCCGCCCCGAGGGCGGCGGCGCCGAGCATGACCAGCACGAGGTCGCCGGAGAGCACTTCGGCGACGACGAGTAGGACCCCCGCGATCGCCCAGATGAGCGGGATCACACGTCCAGTGTGCCCCCGGAAACCCCTACGTGGTGACGAAGTCGATCAGCTGTTCCATCGCCGTGATCAGCGGGGTCTGCAGGTCGTTCCAGTCCGACACCGCGCCGAGCACCCGGCGGGCCCCGTCGCGCTCGTCGCCCCAGCCCAGGACGTCGCAGACGCCCTTCTTCCACTCGATGCCGCGCGGGATCGTCGGCCACTCCCGGATACCGACGACCGAGGGCTTCACGGCCTCCCAGATGTCGATGTAGGGGTGACCGAGGATCTGCACGTACTGCGCGGCCGGCCCGAGATCGCGACGCAGCCCCTCGGCGATGCGGGACTCCTTGGAGCCGGTCACGAGGTGGTCGACGAGCACGCCCAGCTTGCGCTGCGGTCCCGGCCCGAACTCCCGCGCGGCCTCCACCAGCACGTCGGCCCCGTGCAGCGGCTCGACCACGACGCCCTCGACCCGCAGGTCGTGGCCCCACACCCGCTCCACGATCGCGGCGTCGTGCAGCCCCTCGACCCAGATGCGGTGCGGCAGCGCCACCTTCGCCCGGCGGTCGTCGCCCCGCACCGACCCCGACGCCGAGCGCTGCTGCTCCGGGGACTGCCGCGGCCGCGGCGGGGTGAGCGTCGCCAGCCGGCCCTCGTAGAGGAACGACGCGGGCTTCATCGGGAACAGCCGGCGCCGACCCTCGCGGTCCTCGAGGACGACCTCCCGCACGTCGGCGCGGATCACCGCCCCGCAGAAGCTCCCGGTGGCGTCCTCGACGACGAGTCCGGGCTCCGCCTCGACGGTGAGGATCTCGACCTTGGGCTTGTGGCTCGCCATGCCGGGCAGGCCGCCCGTCCGGCCCCGTCCCGACGACGGGCCACCCGCCCGGGGTCCCATCGGGGCCCGGCCGGCACCGCCCGTCGTCCGGAACGCGTTGTCGCCGCCCGACCCGTTCATGCCTCGACCCTGGGTCCTCGCCACGGACGGTGACGGTAGTTGTCCGAGCGCGGGAGCGCGGCCACCGACACGCCTGCTTACCCTGGTCGGCATGCCTGCTGCGAGCGCATCCCTGGCGGTGTGGAGCGCGGCCTGGATCGCCGGCGCCGCCGCGGCGGACGACGTCCTCGACGCCCTGGCCCCGTGGTCGGAGGCGCACGACGTGGTGGCGGCCGACGTCGGGGTCGCCGTGTCGACGGACCTGCCGACGCCCGACCACGCCGGGGACGGCCTCGGGACGCTGCTCGTGCTGCTGCGGCAGCGATGCGGCCCGCTGGGCCTCGACGCGCGGGTCGTGCTCCCGGCGCCCGGTGACGTACGCGGACTGCCCGGCCCCGACGCCCTGCGCGCCGCGGCGCTGACGGTCGGCGAGTGCGCGGTCTTCGCCGGCGCGGGGCTCGCCGTCGTGCCGTCCGTGGTGGCCGACGGGGTGCTGCGCTGGACGGTCCACGAGGTCGACGCGGTCCCCCCGCAGGCCCATCCGTCGCTGGCCGATGCCGAGGCCGATCTGCGCTCGGGTGTCCGGGACGCGGCGTCGACGCTGGCCGAGATGGACGTCGCCCGCCCCCGCGCCGGGGTGCGCGAGGAGATCGCGGCGCGGCTGCGCGGCCGGCCGCACGCGTCGTGGCCGACCGGCACGCCCGGGCGGCCGCTGCGGGTGCTCCAGCACGCCGACGAGGTGGAGGCGATCCTCGTGGCGGCCTCGGGGGACGACCCGGGCGGCGCGCTGACTTCCGGCGCGGCCCTCGCGCGCACCGACGCGTTGCGTCCGCTCGCGACGGCCGTCCGGGCCGCGCGGGTGGCCGCCGTGGCCGAGACCGTCCGGGTGCTCAGCGCGGCCTGACAGTCGCCGCATGGCTGACGAACGGGTCGTTCGTGGCTCCTATCGGCACGAACGACCCGTTCGTCAGGTTCAGGAGGCGGCCGGCCGGCGGCGGGCGGGTGGCTCGCAGCAGCCCGGGGCGCACAGGGCGCCGTTGCAGCCGACGCCTGCACGCGGGACCGACCCCAGGGCGCGCGGCGCGGTGTCGCCGACCTGCTCGGTGATCAGCTCCACGACCATCGTCACGAAGCGCGGGTCCGACCCGGCGCTCGCCGCGCGCACGAAGCCCATGCCGATCTCCTCGGCGTGCTCGGAGGCCTCGTTGTCGAGGTCCCACACCACCTCGAGGTGGTCGGACACGAAGCCCACCGGGCTGACGACGACCGCGGGCACGCCCTTCTCGTGCAGCGTGTCGAGGTGGTCGACGATGTCCGGCTCGAGCCACGGGATCTGCGGCGGGCCGGAGCGGGACTGCCAGACCAGGTCGTGGTCCTCGGCGCCGACCGCGTCCGCGACGAGCTGGGCGGCCTCGGCCATCTGCCGGGAGTAGCGGTGGCCGCCCTCGTCGGGCGGGCCCGCCGTCTCGTCGGCCGAGACCGGGATCGAGTGGGCGGTGAAGACGAGCCGTGCCTCGTGCCCGGCGTCGAGCTTCTCCCGGGCGGCCCGCACGCCGTCGGCGACCGCGCCGACGAACAGTGGGTGGTCGTAGAAGTGGCGCAGCTTCGTCAGGTCCGGGGCGCTCCCGGTGCGCTCGATCGCCGCCTCGCGGGCCCGCGCGATGTCCTCGTGGTACTGCCGGCAGGCCGAGTACCCGCCGTACGCGCTGGTCGCGAACACGAGGGCGTTGCGGATCCCGTCCTGTGCCATCTCGGTGACGGTGTCCTCGGCGAACGGGTGCCAGTTCCGGTTGCCGAAGTAGACCGGCAGGTCGAGGCCCGCCTCGGCGAGCTCCCGGCGCAGCGCCGCGACCAGCTCCCGGTTCAGGGCGTTGATCGGGCTGACCCCGCCGAAGTGCTGGTAGTGCTCCTCGACCGCGTCGAGCCGCTCGGGCGGGACACCGCGTCCGCGCGTCACGTTCTCCAGGAACGGACGGACCTCGTCGGGGGCCTCGGGGCCACCGAAGGACAGGACGAGAACGGCGTCGTACGGGGTGGTGCTCACACCCTCATCGTTCCCGCTCCGGCCGGTCCTGCCACCTGTGACGCACACCCGCCCGATCGGCCTATCTCCACGAACGGGTGAGTCGCCCTATCTTCTGCTCACGCACGGCGAGGGGGGCTCGCCGGACGGGTCGCCGGGGGGCGTTCGTGGACGAGCTGATCGACGTGTCGATCGTGGGGCAGCCGGTGGTCTACGGAGCTGCCTTCATCGCACTGCTGCTGGTGGTGTTCACGCGGGACTGGGCGGGTTCCTGGGTGACCGTCGTCCACGAGGGTGGCCACATGGTGATGTCGGTCCTGACCTTCCGCGGCTTCTCCTCGTGGTCGATGGACGACGGGGACAACGCAGGCACCATGGTGGGCGGCAGGTCCGCTGGAGTCGGCTATGCCATCACGGTGGTGGCCGGGTATCTCAGCGCGCCACTCGTCGGCCTCGGTCTGGCGGCCGTCCTCGCCTCCGGGAACCCCTGGGGCGTCCTGGCGATCAGCCTCCTCGTTCTCGTCCTCGCCTTCCTGTACGCGAAGGGTGGGCTCGCGAACGTCGTCACCGCGGTTCTGGCGATCGGTGTGGTCTACGCCCTCTGGCGGGGGTCGACGACGGTGCAGGTCGCTCTCGCGGCGGGAGCGGTCTGGGTGCTGCTGCTCGGAGGAGTGCGGGCGGCCTGGGTCATGAGCCTCGCCGACGGGACGGACGCAGCCCGGCTCATGCGCGTCACGTTGGTCCCGCGGTCGGTCTGGAAGCTGTTCTGGATCAGCGTCTCCGTCGTGTGCCTCTACGCCGGTGGGCGGCTGTTGCTCGTCGGGGACGCGTGGCCGGACGGGGTGTGGCCGTTCGACGAGCGCGCCTGACCATGATCACGTCGAGGGGACGCCCATGGCTGTCCGGGACCGGCTCCGACAGCCATGACGGTCCACTCGACGTGATCATGAACCGGGCCCCGGGAAGCGCGTGCCGGCCCTGACGGCGGGCACCCGAGCCCGCGACCCGTCGTCGGGAAGGATCAGACCCCGACCGCGTGGAACCCGCCGTCGGCGTGGACCATCTCGCCCGTGGTGGTCGGCATGTAGTCCGACAGGAGCGCGCAGGCGGTCTTCGCCACCGGCGTCGGGTCGGAGAGGTCCCAGCCGAGGGGGGCACGGTCGGTCCAGGCCTGCTCGAAGGAGGCGAAGCCGGGGATCGACTTGGCGGCCATGGTCTTGAGCGGGCCGGCGGCGACGAGGTTCACGCGGATGCCATCGGGGCCGAGGTCGCGCGCGAGGTAGCGGGTCGTCGACTCGAGGGCGGACTTCGCGACGCCCATCCAGTCGTAGGCCGGCCACGCGACGCGGTTGTCGAAGTCCATCCCGACGATGCTCGACCCGCGGCCCAGCAGCGGCTTGCAGGCGACGGCGAGCGACTTGAGCGAGTACGCCGACACCTCGATGGCGGTCGCGACGTCCGCCCACGGGGCGTTGAGGAACGCCCCCTCCCCCAGTGCGGAGGCGGGCGCGAAGCCGATGGAGTGCAGCACCCCGTCGAGACCGTCGACGTGCTCGCGGACCGCGTCGGCGAGGCCGTCGAGGTGCTCCTGGTTCTGGACGTCGAGCTCGATCACCGGAGCGGGCTCCGGGAGACGCTGCGCAATGCGCTTGACCAGCGACACCCGCCCGAAGGCGGTGACGACGACCGTGGCGCCCGCCTCCTGCGCCGCCTTCGCGACGTGGAACGCGATCGACGCGTCGGTGATGATCCCGGTGATCAGGATGCGCTTGCCGTCGAGCAGACCCACGAATTCTCCTTGGTTCGATGTGGCCGGAGGCCCCGTGAGCACTTTCCGTCGTCATGACGACGGAAAGCGCTCACCTGCCGAAGGCCCCTAGTGGCCCATGCCGACGCCACCGTCGACCGGGAGGACCGCGCCGGTGATGTACGCGGCGTCGTCGGAGGCGAGGAAGGCGACGGCCTTGGCGATCTCGTCGGCCTGGGCGGTCCGCCCGAGCGGGATCGCCGCCATCATCTCCTCGCGGCGCTTGTCGGTGAGGTCGGCGGTCATGTCGGTGTCGACGTAGCCCGGCGCGACGACGTTGGCGGTGATGCCGCGTCCGCCGAGCTCGCGCGCGACGGACCGCGCCATGCCGACCAGGCCCGCCTTCGAGGCCGCGTAGTTGACCTGGCCCGGTGCCCCGGTCAGACCGACGACGCTGGAGATGTAGATGAGCCGGCCGAAGCGGGCCTTCATCATCCCGCGGGTGGCGCGCTGGGTGACCCGCCACGCGCCGGTCAGGTTGGCGTCGAGCACACCGGTGAAGGCGTCCTCCGGCATCCGCATCAGCAGACCGTCCTGCGTGATGCCCGCGTTCGCGACGACGACCTCGACCGGTCCGTGCTCGGACTCGACCTGCGAGAACGCGGCGTCGACGGCGGCGGAGTCGGTGACGTCGCAGATCACGCCGTGCAGGCCCTCCGGCGGTTCGCCGCTGCGGTGGGTGACCACGACGGTGTCACCGCGGGCCGCGAGCTCCTTCGCGATCGCGAGGCCGATGCCCCGGTTGCCTCCGGTCACGAGCACGACCCGGCTCACGCATGTCCTCCCACGGTCATCGGCGACACCGGGAGACGGAGCGCAGCGGAGCCCGACCCCTCGGCGCGGGAACGCTATCGGCTACCCCGCGGTAGGGGCGAGCGCTGTGAGTCAGGGCAAGCGGGCGCCGAGCGCGAAGGCCGTCCCGAGCCCGATCACGACGAGGATCGCGCCCGCCAGCAACCAGTCCCCGCCGGTGTCGACGTCCTGCGACTCGTAGCCGATCTGCTCGCGCAGCGTGTCGTAGGCGGCGCGGAGGTCCTGCTGCGTCGCCGCCTTGGAGAAGTCGCCGCCGGAGCGGCGGGCGATCTCCTGCATGTCGGAGTCGGCCACGGGGACCGGGACCGGGCGGCCCTCGATCTCGATCTCGCCGTACTCGGTGCCGAAGGAGATCGCCGAGATCGGCACGCTCTGCTGCTTGGCCTGGTCGGCCGCGGTGAACGCACCGCGCGGGGCCTCGAGGTCCGACGGGATCGTCTGCTTGCCGTCGGAGAGCAGGATGATCCGCCCGGGCGGCGGCTCCTCGGGTCCGGTGATCTGGTTGGCCACCGACCGGATCGAGGCGAGCGAGGCCTGGATCGCCTCGCCGGTCGCCGTCGACTCCGCGAGCTGCAGCGTCGCGATCCCGCGCTTGACGGTCTCCCGGTCGCGGGTCGGCGACACCAGGACGGTCGCGGTGCCGGCGAACGACACCAACCCCAGGTTGATGCCGGGCGGCAGCTGGTCGACGAACTCGGTGGCCGCCTGCTGGGCAGTCTGCAGCCGGCTCGGGCTGACGTCGGTGGCGCGCATCGACAGCGAGACGTCGATCGCGAGCATCACCGTGGCGCGGTTGCGCGGCACCTGCTCGGTGGCGAGCGGCCCGGCGAGGGCGACGACGAGGCAGGTCAGCGCCACGAGCACCAGCGCCACCGGGGCGTGGCGGAGCCGCCCGGGCCGCTTCGGCGCGATCTTCTCGAGCACGCCGAGGTTGGTGAAGCGCATCGTGTTGCGGCGACGCCGGCGCTCGTTCCAGACGTACGCGGCCGTGAGCCCCACGACGACGACGAGGGCGAGCAGCCACCAGGGGTGCGAGAACATCAGCCACGTCCCCCGATCGCCCGGTCGAGCTCCGCTCCGCCGCGTCTCCCGAACGCCGTCGTCCCCTGCCCCGACCAGCCCCGCTTGCGGGCGACCACGAAGCGCACCACGTCGGCGATCCAGTCGCGGTCGGTGCGCAGCTTCAGGTGCCCGGCCCCGGCGGCCCGGATCGCCGTGTCCACGCGGTCGCGGTGGGCGGCGGCCTCCGCGGCGAAGCGGCGCCGCAGTGTGGGCGTGGTGGTCACCTCGCGCGAGTGGCCGGATTCCGGGTCGGCGAGCACGACCGTGCCGACGTCGGGCAGTTCCTCGTCGCGCAGGTCGCCCACCTCGATCGCGAGCACGTCATGGCGCACGCCGAGGGCCCGCAGCGCACGACTCCAGTCGGGGTCGCCGAGGAAGTCCGACACCACGACGACGAGCCCCCGACGCCGGGGCGGGTTGCGCAGGGCCTCCAGGGCGCCGACGAGGTCGCCGCGCGTGCCCTCGGGGGCCCGCGGGGTGCCGGCGATCCGGCGCATCAGCCCATGCGCGTGGGCCGACCCGCCGCGGGCGGGCAGCCGGACCAGCCCGGTGCCGTTCGCGACGATCGCACCGATGCGGTTGCCGCCGCCGCGGGTCAGGTGCACCACGGCCGAGCAGGCGGCCACGGCGAGGTCGCGCTTCTCGCAGCCGCCCGTGCCGAAGTCGAGGCTCGGCGACAGGTCGACGACGAGCCACGTCTCCAGCTCGCGGTCGGCGATCGTCTCGCGGATGTGCGGCTCGGAGGTGCGGGCCGTGACCGACCAGTCCATCCGCCGCACGTCGTCCCCGGCCTGGTAGACGCGGGCGTCCCCGGCCTCGGACCCGGGCCCGGGGACCAGGCCCAGGTGGTTGCCCTGGAGCAGCCCGTCGAGCCGGCGTCGCACCGTGAGCTCCAGCGTGCGCAGCGCCGCCTGCAGGTGGGCCCCGTCGGGTGCCATCGACGGCGGGTGCGGCTGGGCGCCGGCGCCCTCCCGGCGCCGGGACGGGACCTCCCCGGCCACCGGCGCCGGCCCGTCGTCGGGACCCCGCTCCTCCGGCGCCACCCCGAGCCGTCCGAGCAGCCGCGGCCACCACGACGGCCCCGACTGATCCGACTGCCCCGACTGCCCCGAGGGCGACTGCGCCGAGCTCACGAGCCGGCCGCCGCCTGCGGCGCGGACCCGTGCTGCGGGGCCTGCGCGGCCGGCCCGGTGACCGCCACGGGCCGCGCGCTGACCTGCGGCAGCGGCACCGTCTGGAGCAGCCGGGTGACCACGTGGTCGACCGGGACCCCGTCGGCGAGGGCGTCGTAGGAGAGCACGAGGCGGTGGCGCAGCACGTCGGGCGCGATGTCGACGACGTCCTGGGGCAGCACGTAGTCACGGCCGCGAACGAGGGCGAGCGCACGGGAGGCGGAGATGATGCCGAGCGACGCGCGAGGCGAGGCGCCGTAGGCCACCCACCCGGCGACGTCGGACATCCCGTGCTCCGCGGGTGACCGGGTGGCGACGACGAGACGCACCACGTAGTCGACCAGCGCGTGGTGCACGAAGACCTGCGAGGCAACGTCCTGGAGGCGGCGCAGCTCCGCCGGGTCGAGCACCGTGTGCGGCTGCGGCGCGCTCACGCCCATCCGGTAGACGATCTCGCGCTCCTCCTCGGCGGTGGGGTACTCGACGAGGATCTTGAACAGGAACCGGTCGCGCTGGGCCTCGGGCAGCGGGTAGACGCCCTCGTTCTCGATCGGGTTCTGCGTGGCGAGCACGAGGAACGGGTCGGGCATCGGGTGGCTGACGCCGCCGATCGAGACCTTCCGCTCCGCCATCACCTCGAGCATCGCGGACTGGACCTTCGCCGGCGCGCGGTTGATCTCGTCGGCCAGGACGAAGTTCGACACGACGGGGCCGAGCTCGACGTCGAACGCCTCGCGACCCTGCCGGTAGATGCGGGTGCCGAGGATGTCCGACGGCACGAGGTCGGGCGTGAACTGGATGCGGGCGAACGACCCGCCGACCACCGTCGCGAAGGTCTCCACCGCGAGCGTCTTCGCCACGCCCGGCACGCCCTCGAGCAGCAGGTGGCCCCGGGCGAGGAGGCCGACGAGCATCCGCTCGACCAGACGATCCTGGCCGACGATGACCCGCTTGACCTCCACCACCAGACGCTCGAGCTGCTCGGCGTCGTGCGCGGGCGTCGCGGGGCCCTGGGCAGCAGACACAACTTCTCCCTCGTCGGACATCGGAGGTGACGGTACCCACCCCCACCGACAACCCGGGGTGAGGTGGCGTCGACGCCGTCAGAGCAGGCGGGTGACGGTCGGCAGGATCCCGTCGTCGAAGCGGACGGGGACGACCCGCACGACCTTCCCCGACTCCGGCGCCTCGACCATCTTGTCGTCCCCGAGGTAGAGCGCCACGTGGTGGATGCCCTCGCCGTCGGCCCAGAACAGCATGTCGCCGGGCTGCCGCTGCGCGAGCGGGAACTTCGGCCCCGCGTCGGCCTGGTAGCCCGAGTAGTGCGGGAGCTGCTTCCCGACCCCCGCGAACGCGTAGACCATCAGCCCCGAGCAGTCGAAGCCGATCCGGTCGAAGTCGCCGAAGGCGTCCGCGACGCCGCCGTCGCGGATCCCCCGGGTCGGCCCCTGGCCGTTCCCGCCGCCCCACGCGTAGGTGGTGCCGAGCTCGGAGAGGGCGCGGTCGATGACGACCTCGACCGGGTCCGCCGGGGCGGCCGGCGCGGTGGGTGCGTCCGGTGCCGGCTGCCCCGTTCCCGACGGCGGGCCCGGGTCCGGTGTGGTCACGGCGGGCTTCGGCACGGCGCGGGCGAGCCGCTGCTGGGCCGCCGTCCGCGCGGCGGCGTCGGCGGCCGCCTGGGCCTGCGTCCGGGCGGCCTCGGCGGCCTCCGCCCGCTGGCGCTGGGCGGCCAGGGTCGCGTCGGAGGCCTCGAGGGTGGCCAGGCGGGCCCGGGCGGCGTCGCGCTGGGCGGTGACCCCGGCAATCCGCTGCTGCGTGGCGACGACGGCGGACTGGGCGGCGGCGAGCTGGGTGCGGGCGGCGTCGGCGGCGCTCCGGGCGGTGTCCGCGGCGGCCTGCGCGTCGGCGGCGGCCTGCCGGGCGCGGGAGTCGGCGTTGGCCGCGTCGACGCGCATGCGCTCGTAGCCGTCGAGGGCGGCGGTCTGCTCGTCGGCGACCAGGCCCTGCAGCTGCAGCCGCTCGGCGACGTCGTCGGGCCCGTTCGTGCCCGCCAGGGCCGCGACGACGCTGGACGAGTCGGCCTGTTGGAACTGGGCGGCGACCCAGGCGTCGACCCGGGCCCGGGCCTGCTCGGCCTCCCCCGCCACCCGATCGGCGTCCTGGCGCGTGGTCGCGGCCGCCGCCCTCGTCCGGTCCACCCGGGCCTGCGCGGAACTCTCGTCGGCCACGGCGCGGTTCGCGAGCTCCCGACGGTGCCCGGCCGTGGCGGCCAGGTCGTCGAGCTGCGTCGACAGCGTGGACAGCTGCCCGACCAGCCGGCCCACCTCGGACGCGGCGCCCCCCGTGCCGCCCGGGGGCGGCGGTGGTGGGGCCTGCGCGAGCGCCGGGGTGGCGAGCGCGAGCAGCAGCACGCCGGTCAGGACGACCGCTCGCACCACCGTCCACCCCCCAGCCCCGTCGTCGGCCGCGGTAGTCGATCAGCCCGCGGCCCCGGCGCGGCGCCACCACGCGCCCGTGGGCGTGTCGGAGGGCACCGAGCCCGCCCGACGTGATCGTCGTAACCTGGTCGCAGCAGGTCCGGGGGTGCGGGTGCGCCGTCCGGGGGTGTGCGACAGACTCCCCGCGAGAGGGGTCGGCGCGGCCCTCGCGCGCCGCTGCCGCCCCACCTCGGACCCATGACTGACCGGCCGCGGCGCCGGGCACCACATCAGCAGACCGGCCGCCAGAGCCGCCATCGGGTCGGGCTCCCACCACGAGCCGCCCGGACGAGGAGGAGACGCGTGAGCGAAGAGGCCAGCGGAAGCGTCGACAGTTTCGGCGCCAAGGGGACCCTCGAGGTCGACGGCAACTCGTACGAGATCTTCCGCCTGAGCGCGGTCGAGGGCCACGAGCGTCTGCCGTTCAGCCTCAAGGTGCTGCTCGAGAACCTCCTCCGCACCGAGGACGGGCTCGTCACCACCCAGGACTCGATCAACGCTCTCGCGCAGTGGGACCCGCAGGCCGAGCCCGACACCGAGATCCAGTACGTGCCGGGCCGCGTGGTCATGCAGGACTTCACGGGTGTCCCCTGCATCGTCGACCTCGCCACCATGCGGGAGGCCGTCACGGAGCTGGGCGGGGACGCGAACAGCGTCAACCCGCTCGCCCCGGCCGAGCTGGTCATCGACCACTCGGTCGTCGCCGACCTCTTCGGCACCCCGGACGCGTTCGAGAAGAACGTGGAGCTGGAGTACCAGCGCAACGAGGAGCGCTACAAGTTCCTGCGCTGGGGCCAGACCGCGTTCAACGAGTTCAAGGTCGTCCCGCCCGGCACCGGCATCGTCCACCAGGTCAACATCGAGCACCTGGCACGCGTGGTCATGACCCGGAACGGCCAGGCCTACCCCGACACGCTGGTCGGCACCGACTCGCACACCACGATGGTCAACGGCCTGGGCGTGCTGGGCTGGGGCGTCGGTGGCATCGAGGCCGAGGCGGCCATGCTCGGCCAGCCGGTGTCGATGCTGATCCCGAAGGTCGTGGGCTTCCAGCTCTCCGGCGAGCTGCCCGCGGGCGCCACCGCCACCGACCTGGTGCTGACGATCACCGAGATGCTGCGCGAGCACGGCGTCGTCGGGAAGTTCGTCGAGTTCTACGGCGAGGGCGTCGGCGCGGTGCCGCTGGCGAACCGCGCCACGATCGGCAACATGAGCCCGGAGTTCGGCTCGACCTGCGCGATCTTCCCGATCGACGACGAGACGCTGACCTACCTGCGTTTCACCGGCCGCGACGAGGAGCAGGTCAAGCTCGTCGAGACCTACGCCAAGGAGCAGGGTCTCTGGCACGACCCGTCGCACGAGGCGGACTACTCCGAGACGCTGTCGCTGGACCTCTCGACGGTGGTGCCGAGCATCGCCGGCCCGAAGCGCCCGCAGGACCGCATCCAGCTCGACGCCGCGAAGGAGTCCTTCCGCTCGTCGCTGCCCGACTACGTCGACGACGACGGGGCGGCGCGCTCGCAGTCCGAGGAGTCCGACTCCGAGTCGTTCCCGGCCTCCGACCCGCCCGCCGAGCACCCCAACGGCGAGGACGACAAGCCCTCGGTGCACAAGCAGCCGTCCGACCCGGGCGGGCGCGCGTCGAACCCGGTGCCGGTCACGCTCGAGGACGGCACGGAACTCGAGCTCGACCACGGCGCCGTCACGATCGCCGCGATCACCTCGTGCACCAACACCTCGAACCCGTCGGTGATGATCGGCGCGGCCCTGCTCGCGCGGAACGCCGTCGACAAGGGCCTCGAGCGCCGCCCGTGGGTGAAGACCTCCCTCGCGCCGGGGTCCAAGGTCGTCATGGACTACTACGAGCGCTCGGGTCTGCTGCCCTACCTGGAGAAGCTCGGCTTCAACCTCGTCGGGTACGGCTGCACCACCTGCATCGGCAACTCGGGCCCGCTGCCCGAGGAGATCTCGGCCGCCGTCAACGAGAACGACCTCGCGGTCACCGCGGTCCTCTCCGGCAACCGGAACTTCGAGGGCCGCATCAACCCCGACGTCAAGATGAACTACCTGGCCAGCCCGCCGCTCGTGGTGGCGTACGCGCTCGCCGGGACGATGGACCTCGACCTGTCGACCGAGCCGCTCGGCCACGACGCGCAGGGCAACCCGGTGACGCTGGCCGACATCTGGCCCTCGCCGCAGGAGATCCAGGAGGTCATCGAGTCCTCGCTCTCGGCCGAGCAGTTCACCTCGCGCTACAGCGAGGTCTTCGCCGGCGACGAGCGCTGGACCTCGCTGCCGACCCCCGAGGGCGAGACCTTCACGTGGGACGAGGACTCGACCTACGTCCGGAAGCCCCCGTACTTCGAGGGGATGGACCGCGAGCCGTCGGCGGTCTCGGACATCAGCGGCGCGCGGGTGCTGCTGAAGCTGGGTGACTCGGTCACCACCGACCACATCTCCCCCGCCGGCTCCATCAAGGCCGACTCCCCCGCCGGGCGCTACCTGCAGGAGCACGGCGTCGACCGCAAGGACTTCAACTCCTACGGCTCCCGGCGCGGGAACCACGAGGTGATGATCCGCGGCACGTTCGCCAACATCCGGCTGCGCAACCTCCTCCCCACCGAGGACGGCGGGTCGCTCGAGCAGGGCGGCTACACCGCCGACTACACCGACGGCGGCAAGCAGGCCGCGGTGTACGACGCGGCGCAGCACTACGCCGAGCAGGGCACCCCGCTGGTGGTCCTCGCGGGCAAGGAGTACGGCTCCGGCTCCTCGCGCGACTGGGCGGCGAAGGGCACGACGCTCCTGGGCGTCAAGGCCGTCATCGCCGAGTCCTACGAGCGCATCCACCGCTCGAACCTGGTCGGCATGGGCGTCCTCCCGCTGCAGTTCCCGCAGGGCGAGAGCGCCGACTCGCTGGGCCTGACCGGCACCGAGACCTTCGAGATCACGGGCGTCGAGAAGCTCAACGAGGGCGGCGTGCCCGAGACCGTGCACGTGAAGGCCACCGGCGACGGCGACCCGATCGAGTTCGACGCGCGGCTGCGGATCGACACCCCCGGCGAGGCGCAGTACTACCTCAACGGCGGCATCCTGCCGTTCGTGCTCCGCAAGATGCTGGGCTAGGACCCACACCCACGGGCGGTGCTCCTCGACGAGGGGCGCCGCCCGTCGGCGTCTCTAGGAGTCCGTTCCCGACGACGGGTCGGTGCGGGTCCCGAGCAGCTCCCGCGCCTCCTCGGGCAGCTCCGCGAGCCCGCTCTCGGAGAGCATCCAGGCGAGCTCGTCGTCGTCGAGGGGCTCGTCGCGCTCGGCCAGCACCTCCTGCAGCCAGGCGGTGAAGTCCGCGGCGGCGTCGGCCTCGGTGGTCTCGAGACCCGTCGTCAGGACCTCGCCGAGGTCGGCGTGGTTCTCCACGGCCTGCAGCGGCAGGGCGATGACGGTGGCCCCGAGGACGACCTGCGGGTAGGCCTGCACGCTGTCGGCGTCGGCGTCCCAACGCGCCCCCTCGCGGGCGTCGATGATGCGGCGGCCGAGCAGCAGCCCGAGGTCCAGCGCGAGCGAGGGCGTCGCGTCGTCGACGGGGCGGTCGGCGAACCATCCGCCGACGGCGCGCCAGGCCTCGTCGTCGGGTCCGTGCTCGAGGCCGAGCCAGTCGAGCAGGGCGCTCACCTCGGGGACCCGCTCGGCCTCGGCACCCAGGATGCGGGTGCAGACCCGCCGGGCCCGGGTGTCGTCGATCGTGGCGCCGGGGAGTTCGTGGTCCCCGGCATACGGGTGGTAGCCCGGCAGGTCGGCGGGGGCCTCCACCGCGCGGTACGACGGCGTACCGGGGATGCGGGCCCAGGGCAGGAAGGTCGACCAGAGCAGCTCGCGCACGGGGGTCACCTTGACACGAGCCTCACGCGGCCGGTTCGCCACCCCGCCCGGCCACCGCGCCCGGTCGCGGCTCAGTCGTCCTCCCCCGTCGCCCCTGCCGCCAGGACGGCCTCCGCCGCGGCCTGCTCCTCGGTCCGTCCGCGGCGCCAGTAGCCGCAGAACTGGATGTCCCGCCGGTCCACGCCCCGCTCGCGCGTGAGGTGCCGGCGGAGATCCTTCACCGTGCCCGCCTCGCCGGCGAGCCAGACGTAGGGCCGCTCGCCGGGCAGGTCGGTCGCGGTCACGACGTCGAGCAGGGTCGGGCCGCCGTGCACCCAGCTCACCTCGACCCGACCCGCCGTCGTGAAGCTCGTGACCTCCGCCCCCGAGGACACGGCAGCGACGACCTCCGCACGGGTGCCCGCCGGGAGCGACTCGACGATCGCCCCCATCGCGGGCACGGCCGTCTCGTCGCCGACGAGGAGGACGGCGTCGTGTTCGGGACGCGGCCCGTAGATGCCGTAGGGGCCGGTGAACGCGATGCGGTCGCCGGGCGCGGCGTCGCGGGCCCACGTCGAGCCGGGACCGTCGCCGTGCAGCACCAGGTCGACGTCGATCTCCACCCCACCGGGGTGGTCGCGTCGGCGGCGGAGCGTGTACGTGCGCATCGCGGGGCGCTCGCCGTCGGGCATCGCGAGGTAGGTGCGGTACCAGCGCCCGATGTCGCCGTCCGCCGGGATCGCCGGGAGCGTCGGCTCCTCCCCGCGTCGCCGCGGGAAGAACAGCTTGAGGTAGCCGTCGGGGGCGGCGCGCGGCAGGTCGACGAGATCCGGGCCGCCGAGCGTCACGCGCACCACCCCCGGGGTGATGCGCCGGGTGTCGAGCACCTCGGCGCGCCGCAGCGCGTACGGCGTGCCGGTCCGGGCGGCCTCGGTGGTCATCGCACCCCTTCTCGTCGAGAACGAGGTGAGGCTAACCTAACCTGCTCCCGCGCGGCGACCGCGATCGCACCGAGGCCGTCGCGGGGAGGGCCACCGGCACACCCGGCGGCGGCGCCTCCTCGGCGCTGCGCACCCGGGTCCGGCCGGGACCGCGTCGCGGGCTCACCCCCGCCGTCTCACACCGGTGTGCTCAGACCCCGCGGCGGATGAAGTCGGCGCAGCGTTCGCCGATCATCATCGTGGTGATGCAGGGGTTGACGGTGATGAGGTCCGGCATCACCGAGCCGTCCGCCACCCGCAGCCCGTCCACGCCCTTGACCCGGAGCGTCGGGGTCACCGGCGCCATCGGGTCGTCCTCGGCGCCCATCTTCACGGTGCACGAGGGGTGGTAGACGGTGTTGTGGGTCTTGCGGATGTACTCGAAGAGCTCCTCGTCGGTCGAGTCCTGCTCCCCCGGCGCGAGCTCCTTGCCCACCCACTCCTGCAGAGCCGGCGCCGCCGCGATCTCCCGTGCCACCCGGATCCCGCGGATCATCACCTCACGGTCGTGCTCGTGGGTGAAGTAGCGGGGGTCGACCTTGGGCTTGTCGTGGAAGTCGCGCGAGGCCAGCCGCACGGTGCCCTTGGACTGCGCCCCGGTGACGTTCGGGGTCAGGCAGAAGGTGTTCTCGGCGGTCGGGTAGCCGTAGCGGACGATGTTCAGGTCGAACGGCACCGAGCCGTAGTGGAACATCAGGTCCGGGGTGGCCCGGCCCTCGGAGCCCGCGAAGATGCCGATCTGCCACCACTGCGTGGACGCCTCGGGCATCGGCTGCAGCGCCTCCCACTGCACGAGGCCCTCGGGGTGGTCCTGCAGGTTCTCCCCGACGCCCGGTGCGTCGACGAGGACCTCGATGCCGACCTCGCGCAGGTGCTCGGCCGGCCCGATACCCGAGAGCATCAGCAGCTTGGGGCCGTCGATCGCGCCGGCCGAGAGCACGGTCTCCCGGCGGGCGGTCACCTCCACGGCGCGGCGCTGGTCGGGGGTCCGCAGGCGCGCGCCGGTGATGCGCGGGCGGGGCCCGGAGGTGTCGACCGTGAGCTTCTCCGCCCGGTACCCGGTCAGCACCGTGAGGTTCGGCCGGTCGAGGTTCGGGTGGATGTAGGCGGTCGACGCCGAGGACCGGGTGCCGTCCGGCTTCGCGTTGACCTGGAACCAGTTGGCGCCGCGGACCACGGTGCGTCCGGTGTTGAAGGGCGTGGTCGGCAGGCCGACCTGGTCGCAGGCCCGCAGCAGCGCCTCGCCGCACGGGTCGAGGTCGCCCACGGTGCGGATCGTGACCGGGCCGTCGGTGCCGCGTCCGGGGGCCTCGGCCTCGTCGAGGGTGTCCAGCGCGGTCTCGAGCTTGCGGTAGAAGGGGTAGCACTCGTCGGCCGACCAGCCGGTGGCCCCGGACGCGGCCCACGCGTCGAGGTTCTCGCGCGGCGCCCAGAACGCGATCGCCGAGTTGTGCGAGGAGCAGCCGCCGAGCACCTTGGCGCGCGCGTGGCGCATCCACGAGTTGCCCGACTCCTGCGGCTCGATGGGGTAGTCCCAGTCGTAGCCCGACTCGAGCAGCTCCATCCAGCGCGAGAGGTCGAGGATCGCGTCGTCCCCGACGTCGGAGGGGCCCGCCTCGATCAGCGCGACGCTGACGTCGGCGTCCTCGGAGAGCCGGGCGGCGACGGCGCAGCCGGCGGTGCCGCCCCCGACGATGACGTAGTCGAACTCTGTCTCCACGGGATCAGGCCTCCCCGACGACGGGCGTGGTGGACTCCGGGGCGCTCTCGCGTGCGTGCGCGGCGACGACCCCGGTCTTGTGGCGCTGCACGAACCAGTAGTAGGCGAAGGGGACGCCGAGGATGATCGCCGGCAGCAGGACCCCGCCCCACTGCAGGTACCAGTGGAACGGCTCGGTCGCGTTGTAGATCTCGTTGCGCGGCCAGGCGAGGTTCACCGTCATGGCGATGCCCCAGAGGACGGCCAGGAGGTTGACCGGGAGGCCCCAGCGTCCGAGCGAGAAGCCGTCGGGATGCGGCTGCCAGGTCCCGCGCAGCCGCGAGATGAGCATCGGCACCGTCACCAGCAGGTAGGCCAGGTAGATCACGATGATCGCGATGGAGGTGACCACGGTGTAGATCTGCGGGCTGAGCGTGATCAGGAGCAGCACGATCGCGACGACGCCGACCGCGACGGCGGCGACCACCGGCGTCCCGAACCGCGGGCTGATGCGGCAGAGGGTCTCCCCCGCCGGGAGGTTGTTGTCGCGCGACATCGCGAAGGCGAGCCGTACCGCCGCCGCGTGCACGGCGAGTGTGCACACCCCGACCGCGACCGCCACGGCGACCAGGATGACCGTGCCGAGCTCGGAGCCGAGGACGTTGAGCACGAGCGTCTGCAGGCCGCCGATCTGGCCCAGGCTCGGGTCGCCGAGGTCGGGGGCCGCCATCAGCGCGAAGAGGATGACGAGGCCGCCGAGCACGAACGACCAGAACACCGCGCGCAGGATCGCCTTCGGGGCGTTGCGCCGCGGGTCGTGCGACTCCTCCGCCAGCGACGACGCCGTGTCGAACCCGTACGGCACGTACAACGAGGCGAGCGCCGCGACCATGAACGCCCCGAGGTACCCGAAGGGCCGCCCGTCGACGGTCGCGTGCTCCGTCGAGAACACGATCTGCGGACCACGGACGGCGTGGACGAGCAGCGCGACGATGAGCACCACCGCGGCGATGATCTCGGTGAAGACGCCGGTCGAGTTGATCCGGGCCATGAGCGTCGTGCCGAAGGCGTTGATCAGCGTCGTCAGGACGATCAGCACCGTCGCCAGGATGACGCCGTTCACCGCCTGCGCCTCGGTGTCCGTCCCGCCCGCGTCGGGCACGATCTGGAACCCGCTCCACAGCGAGGGCAGCGTGGCCTGCAGCGCGAGCGCCACGGCCGACACCGACACCACGGACGCTGCGAGCATCGCCCACCCGGCCAGCCACGCCGTGTGCGGGCTGGCGAGCCGCTTGGTCCAGTTGTAGATGGACCCGGCCACCGGGTAGCGGGCCGCGAGCTCGCAGAAGCACAGCGCGACCAGCGTCTGCCCGGCGAAGGCCATCGGCCACGTCCACCAGTACGCGGCACCCCCCTCCGCGTAGCCGAGGTAGAACAGCTGGAACACCCCGGTGAGGATCGAGATGTAGCTGATCCCGGCCGCGAAGGTGTGGAAGCTGCCGAGCGAGCGCACGAGGCTCGGCCGGTAACCGAACTCGTCGATGTCCGCGCTGTCGGTGCTGTCGGTGTTCCGGTCGTTGGTCGTGCTCATGAGCCGCTCCCGGTGCTGGAGGAGGGGAACCACCCGGTCGGCGCCGGCCGGGTGTTGGTCCAGATGTGCTTGGCCTCCTGGTACTCGGCGAGGCCGGCGCGCCCGAGCTCGCGTCCGACGCCGGAGTGGCCGAAGCCGCCCCACTCGGCGGCGGGCACGTACGGGCCGAAGTCGTTGATCCACACGGTGCCGTGCCGCAGCCGCGCTGCGACCTCCTCGCACGTCCCGGTGTCGGCCGAGAACACCGCGCCGGCGAGGCCGTACTCGGTGTCGTTGGCGATGCGGACGGCGTCCTCGAGGTCGGTGAAGGTCTCCACGGTGAGCACCGGCCCGAACGACTCGTCGTGCACCACGGACATGTCCTGGGTGCAGCGGTCAAGGATCGTGGGCGGGTAGTAGAAGCCGTCGGCGAGGTGGTCGTCGGTCGGGCGCTCACCACCGCACCGCAGCACCGCGCCCTCGGCGACGCCGCGCGCCACGTAGGCCTCGACCTTCTCCCGGTGCGCGGCCGAGATCAGCGGGCCGGTCTCGGTGCCCGGGTCGTCCGGGCCCCCGAGGACGATGCGCTGCGCGCGCTCGACGAGGTCGTCGACGATCCGGTCGTGCGCGGACTCCTCGACGACGAGTCGGGCGCCCGCGGAGCACACCTGGCCGGAATGCAGGAAGATCCCGGTGAGGATGTTGTCGACGGCGGTGTCGTGGTCGGCGTCGGCGAAGCAGACGAACGGGTTCTTGCCGCCCAGCTCCAGCGCCACCTTCTTCACGGTCGCGGCGGCGTTCGCCATGATCGTGCGCCCGGTCGCGAGGCCGCCGGTGAAGCTGACCATGTCGATGCGCGGGTCGGTCGAGAGCGGGGCGCCCGCGGTGGCGCCGGCCCCGAGGACCAGGTTGGCCACGCCGTCGGGGAGACCGGCCTCCGCGAGCAGCTCCATGAGGATGATGCAGGTGTGCGGGGTGAGCTCGCTCGGCTTGAGGACGAACGTGCACCCGGCCCCGATCGCCGGCGCGACCTTCCACGCGGTCTGCAGCAGCGGGTAGTTCCAGGGCGTGATCAGCCCGCACACGCCGACGGGCTCGTACACGACCTTGCTGCGCGCGTTCGGCACCCCGGTCTCGACGAGTCGGCCGTCGCCGGTGGCGGCCAGGTGGCCGAACCAGCGGAAGCAGTTCGTGATGTCGTCCATGTCGATCTCGGACTCGACCAGGCGCTTGCCGGTGTCCAGCGTCTCCGCCCGGGCGAGCCGGTCGCGGTCGCGCTGCAGCAGGTCCGCGACCCGCAGGAGCAGGGCGCCGCGCTCGGCCGGGGGCACGGTCGACCAGCGCCCGTCGTCGAAGGCGGTCCGGGCCGCGGCGACGGCGCGCTCGGTGTCCTTCGCGGTCGCCTCGCTGACCTCGCCCACGAGCCGCCCGTCCGCCGGGCACCGGATCTCGCGGACCCCGCCCTCCAGGGCGTCGGTCCACGTGCCGTCGATGTAGAGCTGGCCCACCGGGGCTGCCTCCTCGGTCTGCACGCGGTCCCGCGTGCGGTCCCTCGCCGTTCCCGACGACGGGTGCCCCGGGTCGGGCCGACGCGGGCCGTGTGGGCACCCGGTGAAAAAGAATTCGTACAGGTGTACACCGAGTGCGGACAGGTGTCCATAATGACCACGTGAACAGCCCGGGCGTCCGTCGCAGCCGCACGAGCGACCCGGACCGGCGGGAACGCATCGCCCGGGCGGCCATGAGCGTGATCTCCCGCAGTGGCGTCGACGGGCTCACCCACCGGGCGGTGGCGGCCGAGGCCGAGGTCCCCCTCGGCTCGACCACGTACCACTTCGCCACCCTTGACGACCTGCTCGCGGTCGCCCTGGAGCGCGCGGCGGACGACAACATCCGCCTCGTCCGCACGTGGGCGAGCAGCCTGCCGGTCGACGCCGACCTGGCGCACGCGTTGGCCGACCTCGTCGTCGAGCACCTCGCCGACCAGCGCCCCCACACCGTCGTCGAGTACGACCTCTACATCGCCGCGCTGCACCGGCCGCGGCTGCGCGCCCTCAGCAACGCGTGGGACGAGGCGTTGATCGACATCTTCAGCGCGAGGACCGACGCCGTCACCGGCCGCGTGCTGGCGGCGATGTTCTGCGGGCTGCTCATGCAGGGCGCGATCGCCGACCCGCCCCTCTCCGTGGAGCAGTTCCGGGGCATGTTCCGGCGGGTCATCGACGGTCCCGGGGGCGCCTGACACTGCCGCCTGACGCTGGCGTTGGACATCTGTACGCACAACGCGTACATTCGTCCATACCGGCCGGCGGGTGCCACTCCCCCCGTGGCGCCCACCGGCCGGCCCCCACGCGCCGACCGGGATTGCGACACCGTCGGCCCGGGGATGCGTGGCCCGTGGGGCGCAGCGCGGTGGTCGTCGGGGGCGGGATCGGTGGCCTCGCGGCCGCGCGCGGGCTCGTCCTCGCGGGCTGGGACGTCGAGGTCCTCGAGCGGCTGGACGACCGGGCCCCGGACGGCACGGACCGCGACAGCACCGGCGACAGCCCTGACGGCACCGGCGACAGCCCTGACGGCACCGGCGACAGCCCTGACGGCACCGGCGACAGCCCTGACGGCTCCGACCGGTCCGCGAGCCGGCTCGGCGGCGGGATCTCGATCTGGCCGAACGCGCTGCGCGCCCTCGACGTGCTCGGGCTCGGGGACGCGGTCCGCGCCGAGGGGCTGGTGCAGGCCGCGGGCGGGATCCGCGAGCGGCGGGGCCGCTGGATCGTGCGCAGCGACAACCGACGCATGATCGCCCGCCACGGCGACGGCATCACGGTGCTCCCCCGGGCCCGGCTGCTGGCGATCCTGCGCGACGCGCTCCCACCCGCCGTCGTGCGGACGGGCTCGGCGGTGGAGCACCCGGCGCGGATCGAGGCCGACCTCGTCGTCGGCGCGGACGGCATCGGCTCCGTGGTCCGTCGGCTGGTCGCACCGGACGCACGGCCGCGTGGCACCGGCACGGTGGCCTGGCGACTCGCGGCGCACGTCCCGGACCCGCCGGACGAGGGCGGCGAGACCTGGGGCGACGGGTGCTACGCCGGCGTGGCGCCGCTACGCGACGGGCGCGTCAACCTGTGGGCCGTCGTCCGGGACGACGAGCCCGCCGCGACGGATCTCGACGCCCTCCGACGCCGCTTCGCCGGCTTCCACGACCCGATCCCCGCGCTGCTCGCCGCCGCCGACCCCGCGTCCGCGCACGTCACCGAGCTCGCCTGGCTGCCGCCGCTGCGGACGTTCGTGCGCGGCCGCCACGTCCTGGTCGGCGACGCCGCCCATGCCATGACCCCCAATCTCGGCCAGGGCGGCTGCCTCGCCCTCGAGGACGCCGCCGTGCTCTCCCGCTGCGCCGACGACCTCCCGCGCTACGACCGCCTCCGCCGGCCGCGGACCGCGCGTCTCACCCGACGCGCCCGGCTCGCCGGCCTCGTCGCGGGGCTGTCGGGCGCCGTCCCGACGGCGGGTCGCGACGTCCTGGGGCGGCTGGTGCCGGATGCGCTGACCGTCGGGGCACTCGACGGCGTCCTCGGCTGGACCCCACCGGACGTGTCGGCCACGCGGTGGACCGCCGCCGGGTAGCACCGCATAGGCTGCCGCCCTCACCGAGGAGGGCATGGGTCGATGGCGATGGACGCGGCACGCACGCGGTGGTGCCGGGCGGCGGGAGCGCTGCTGGGGGCGTCGGTGGTTCTCGTCGGGGCGGGCGCCTGCTCGTCGGATCCGCCCCCACCCGCGCGGCAGTACACGGTCCAGTTCTCGGTCTCCGGGACCTCGGGCGGGAACGTCTTCGGGCGCTACGTGACCGTGGGCCAGCTGGGCAGCACGGAGGAGACGACGTTCGCGGGCGTGCCGTTCTCCGAGCGGCTGACCGTGCCCTATCCCCCGGCCCCCGCGCTGCAGGCGAGCGCCGTCGGCGTGCCCCCCGGATCCCGTCTGTCCTGCCAGATCACGGTCGACGGACAGACGGTCGCGGCGCAGACCGTGTCCGTGCCCGGGCAGGACGTCATCTGCCGGGCAGGCTGAGGCCCGCCTCCGCCGCCACCACCGGTCGTCGGGAACGCTCCCGCAGGCCGAGCGCGGTGACCGAGGCCGCGACGACGACGAGACCCACCATCTGGGTCGCGGTGAGCGTGCCGCCGAGCAGCGTGACGCCGAGGACGGTCGCGGTGAGCGGGAAGGCGAGTTCGGCGAGCGTCGCGCGGGCCGCCGGGGTGCGGCGCAGGCCCGGGTAGTAGAGGGCGAGCCCGAGCAGTCCGGGGACCAGCGCGAGCGCCACCAGGGGCGGGAGCTGGGCCGTGGTGACCGCGACCGGTCCGCCGCCGACCAGGAGCACGAGGAGCGCCGCGGGCAGGCCGATCGCGAACCGCAGCACCGTGATCTCCCACGGCGTCGCGTCCGACGCCGCACCTACGAAGCGACCCAACACCGTGCCTGCGGCCCAGAGCACCGCGGCCGCGGCGGCGAGCAGCGCTGCGACGACCGCCTGCACGTGGACCGCGAACGGGTCGGCGAACGCCAGCAGCCAGGCCCCCACCAGCGCGGGGACCGCGTAGGCCCAGTAGCCGCGGCGCAGTCGCTCCCCCAGCAGCCAGGCGGCCCCGAGCGCGGCGACGAGCGGCTGGATCTTCTGTAGGACCAGCGGCGTGATCGGGTCGCCGAGGGTGAGGGCCTCGGTGAAGAGCACGGTGGCGAGCGCGGACGATCCCGCCCCGATGACCGCCATCGCGAACCGGGCGCGCACCGGCATCGTCCGGAACGCCCGCCAGGCCCGCGGCAGCCAGGGGACGAGCACCACGACGATGATCAGGTGTTCCCAGAACACGATGCTCGCGGCGGGCAGGGCGTCGGCCAGCGGTGCGCGGAGCAGGGCGTCCGTGCCCCAGAGCGCCGCGCCGAGCGCGACCAGCCAGCTCAGGTCACCCGAGCCGCGCCACCAGGTGCGCCTCACCGTCACCCTCCTCGTCGACGAGCACGTCGAGGTGGCCGAAGGCCGCCCGCAGTTCCCCGGGGGCGGCGCGGAAGCGGCCGCCGGTGTCGCCGACCGTCGACAGCACCGTGAGCACCAACAGTCCGCGGGGCGCCAGCAGTCCCGCCAGGGTGGGGTAGAGCAGCGGGTCACGGAACCGCTGCTGGACGACGACGTCGTAGGCGCCGGTGACCGGCAGGCCGTCGTCGAGGTCCGCCTCGATCCAGCGCACCGACACGCCCTCGGCGGCCGCGAGCTCCCGGCCGAGCGCGAGCCCGGCCGGGGCGGCGTCCACCGCGTCCACGTCGAGGCCGCGGGCGGCGAGCCACACCGCGACCGTGCCGCGACCGCATGCGACGTCCAGCGCCCGACCGGTCGTCGGGACGAGGTCCTCGCGGCCGACGAGCACCGACGGCGGGCCGGGGCGCCCGACCGTCGAGGCCGCGAAGCGGTCGTTCCAGTCCACTACCGGCGGCGGGCCAACGTCAGCCCGAACCGCTCGGCCGGGTCGGGCAGCCAGCCGACCGCGTCGAAGCCGGCCGCGTCGAGCTCGGCGGCGATCCCCGCGCGCGTGAACTTCGTGGAGATCTCGGTGCGCATCTCCTCCCCCGCCGCGAACTCGACGGTCAGGTCGAGCGCCGGGACGCGCACGGTCATCGCGCGACGGGCCCGCACCCGCATCTCGATCCGGCTCGACTGCGGCACCCAGGCGGCCACGTAGTCGAAGCCGTCGAGGTCGAAGTCGGCGCCGAGCACGCGGTTGAGCACCGTGAGGGCGTTGAGCTCGAAGGCGGCGGTGACCCCGGCGCGGTCGTCGTACGCGGCGACGAGCGTCGCCTCGTCCTTGACGAGGTCGGTCCCGACGAGGAAGTGCTCGCCGGAGGACAGCGTCTCCGACAGCGCGGTGAGGAAGTCGCGGCGGTCCTCGGGCTCGAAGTTGCCGATCGTGCCGCCGAGCAGCACGACGAGCCGCCGACCCACGGCGGGGATGCTGCGGAGGTCCGCGATGAAGTCGCCGACGACACCGTGCACGTCGAGGTCGGGGTAGCCCTCGATCAGGCCGGGCACCGCGTCCTCGAGGGCCGCCGCGGAGACGTCGACGGGGACGTAGTGGCGCAGCCGGCCGGTCCGCGACATGGCGTCGAGGAGCAGCCGGCTCTTCGTGGACGAGCCGGAGCCGAGCTCGACGAAGGTGTCGGCCCCGGCGATCCGGGTGATCTCGTCGGCGTGCAGCGCGAGGGCCTCGCGCTCGGCGACGAACGGATAGTACTCGGGCTGCGCGGTGATCTGCTCGAACAGCTCCGACCCGCGCGCGTCGTAGAGCCACTGCGGGCGCAGGACCTTGGGCGTCGAGGTCAGTCCACGCCGCGCGTCGGCGCGCAGCGCGGCGTCGGCGTCCGCCTCGGTGAGGTGGACGTCGACGGTGGGGAGAGTGCCATGCGTGCTCACGGCGGGAGTTCACGTCCGATCGGTCGCGGCCCACCTCGTGGTGAGGAGGGCCTGGTTCACGGCGTCGGGAATCAGGGCGAACGTGCAGGTGGGCTACAGGGCCGCGACCTCGACGGTGGTGGCGTCACGGGTCACGAGGAGGTGCAGGTCGTCGACCGCGGTCCAGTCCTGCTCGTCGAGCGGCTCGGAGGCCACGGTCACGCCGTCGGCATCGGAGCGCCAGGACAGGGCGTGGTCCACCGCGGTGGCGACCAGCGTCGGTGCCCCGCTCACGGACGGCGTCAGGAGCATCAGGTTGAGCCGGGAGCCGGGGGCCGCGGCGAGCGTGCGGGTGACGACGTCGGCGACGGCGTCGGCCGGGTCCTTGCCGGCGTCGAGCCGACGCTTGACCAGGGCCCAGAGCACCGCCGAGTCGGTCGGTGCCTCGAGGGTCATCAGCGTCTCGGTGTCGAGCTCGGCGGCGAGGTCGCGCAGCGAGCCGGGCCAGCCGCGGACGACGCCGTTGTGGCTGAAGATGCGGGTCCCGTCGCGGAACGGGGCGCAGGCGCCGGTGGACACCGGCATGCCGACGGTCGCCGAGCGCACCGCCGCGACGAAGGCCGTCGAGGACACGGCCCCGGCGAGGTCGAGGAACGAGGCGTCGGTCCACATGGGGACCGGCTGGCGGTAGGAGTGCGCGGTGTCGGGCCGGTCGGAGTACCAGCCGACCCCGAAGCCGTCGGCGTTCACCGTGCCGCCGCCGCGCATGTCCGCGGGGGCATAGGACTGCACGAGCAGCGAGTGCGAGGGCTCGGTCACCCGCGAGGCGAGGGTGACCGGCCGCGGGCCCACGTGGCCCAGATGTCGGCACATCGCGCTCAGGCGTCCCGGGCGAGGCGGAAGCCCGAGAAGATCTGGCGGCGGATCGGCAGGTCCCAGTTGCGGAACGTGGAGCGGGCGTTGATCGAGCCGACGCCGAAGGACGAGCCGCGCAGCATCCGGAAGTCCCCGCCGAAGAACACCTCGGAGTACTCCTTGTACGGGAACGGGGCGAACCCCGGGTACCCCTCGAACCCGGAGTCCAGCCACTCCCAGACGTCGCCGATCAACTGGTGCACCCCGAGCGGCGAGGCACCCTGCGGGTAGGCCCCCACCGGGGCGGGCTGCAGGTGGCGCTGGTCGAGGTTGGCGCGCTCGGGCGTCGGGTCCTCGTCGCCCCACGGGAACCGCCGGGTCTTCCCCGTCGCCGGGTCGAACCGGGCGGCGTACTCCCACTCGACCTCGGTCGGCAGCCGCTTCCCGGCCCACCGCGCATAGGCGTCGGCCTCGTGGAAGCAGACGTGCAGCACCGGCTGGTCGGCCACGTCGGCGATCGCCTGCCGCTGCCCGAAGCTCGTCCGGTGCCAGGCACCGTCGACCGTCTCCCACGTCATCGGGGCGGACCAGCCCTCGGCGGTGATCTGCTCCCAGCCGGCGTCGGACCACAGCTCGCGGCGGGTGTAGCCGCCGTCGTCGACGAACCGCGCGTACTCGCCGTTGGTCACCGGCACGGCGCCGAGGAAGAACGGCTCGACGTCCACCGCGTGCGCGGGCCGCTCGTTGTCGAGGGCGTAGACGTCGGCGCCGGTCGCGTCGACCCCCATGGTGAAGCGGCCGCCGGGGTGGAACACGTCGGTGCCGACGAGCTCGTCGGCCCGGTCGGAGGCGGGCGGCGGCGGGGCGTGCAGCGCCGCCGGACCGACCCGCAGCTGGTGGGTGGCCAGCATCGTCTCGACGTGCTGCTGCTCGTGCTGGGCGATCATCCCGTAGACGAAGCCGTCCTCGAGCAGGGGGCGCCCGTCGGGTCCGGCGGCGTCGAGGATCTCGAGCGTCCGCTCCCGCACCGTCTGCCCGTAGGCACGGGCCTCGACGGGGTCGAGCAGCGGCAGCTGCGGGCGACCGGCCCGGGGGTTGGTGAACGCGTCGTAGAGGTGGTCGATGTCCTCCCGGACCCCGGGGGTGACGGTGTCCCCCGGGGTCGCGCGGCGGACCAGCCAGAAGTCCTCCATGTTCGCGATGTGCGCGACGTCCCAGTGCAGCGGGGACATCAGCGGCGAGTGCTGCCGGGTCAGCTCGACGTCGTCGACGGCGTCGGTCAGCGCCTGCGTGCGGCGCCGGGCGGTGGCGAGCTCGTCGGCGAGGCGGGTGCGCAGGGTCTCGGGGTAGCGGGTCATGCGGGATCGCCTCCGGGGAGGGCCGATTCGTCCGGGTCACGCGGGTACGGGTAGGGGTTCTCGACGGCGGGTCCGAGCTCGCCCTCGCCGGGCTCGACGGTCGGGTCGTCGGCCGGGCAGCGGCCACGCAGCGTCCGGCGCTCGGCCACGTCGGCGACGAGGGCGGCCAGCCCGGCGTCGGTCTCCCCCAGGCTCGCGACCGCGAGCTCGACGAGGCGGGCGGCGGCGCGGCGCAGCGCGTCGTCCTCCAGCCCGTGCCGGGCCGCGGCGACCCACCGGCGCGTGACCGGGGCGACGGCCTCGCGGGCGCGGTCGAGGGTGGTCGGGTCGGCGAGCAGGCCCGTCATGAGGGCCAGCGGGACCGCCCACTCCTCGCCCGGCTGCTGGTCGACGTAGCGGACCTCGACGTGTCCGTGCGGCCGGACCGGCGGGAACAGCGTCGTCAGGTGGTAGTCCAGGTCGTCCCACGTGGGGGCGACGTCGAGGCCACCGCGACCGTCGATCCAGTCACCGAAGGTGACCGCCGGCGGCGCGTTCCAGTGCCCGTGGCGGCGGACGCACAGCAGCTGCGTGGCGAGGGCGCGCTCGGCCCACTCGACGGCCGGGTCGTCCCCGAGGTCCGTCGGCGGCCGCGTGCGGTCGGGGTCGAGCGAGAGCCACGCCGCCATCCGCGAGGACTTCCACCCGGTCCGCCGGCCGTGCGCGGCGGGCGAGTTGGCGAACATCCCGACGAGCGTGGGGCCGATCTCGTGCAGCAGCTGCCAGCGGGCGGCGACCTGCGCCCCCTCGCCGGCGTCCAGGCAGAGCTGGACGGCCGCGGTGGAGCACATCATCGTCCGCCCGTGCGGGCCGACGCGGTCGAACGCCGCCTCCATCGCCGCGTAGCGCGGCACGCGGAGGATCCGGCGCGGGGGCCGCAGCGGGTCGGCCGCGCGGTCGACGAGGGTGAGGCCCTCGGTGGCGAGGCGCTCGCGGATGGCGGCGGCGTCCGTCCGGACCGCTGCGACCAGCGCCGACAGGGAGTCCAGGGGCGGGGTGGCGATCTCGACCTGTCCACCCGGCTCGACGGTGACGGTGCTCCCGGCGGGGAGCGGTTCCGGAGCCCGGGGGGCCAGGGGCGCGGGGGGCGCGCCGGTGACGGTGGGGACGGAGGTGCGCAGCGTGCTCGGCGCGTGGGGTCCGAGGACCCGGAGCAGCTGGGCGGGATCGATCTCGTCGGCGGGGCGCCACGCGGAGCGGATCAGCCACTCCAGTTCGGCGCCCAGCAGTCGCGGTGGCCCGTGCTTGAAGCACACGGACGCGACGTAGGCGGCGGCAGCGGCACGGTCGGGAACCGGTGCAGCCGGGTCCAGCTCGATCGCGGGGGCGGCCATCGGGGTCTCACTCTCCCCTCGGTGCACGTGGGTCGGTCACCTCGTGCCCCACGCGTCCCGTGAGGCACGGCGAACGACGCTACACGCGGGCACCGGCCGGTGCAGGGGTTCGCTCGCCGGTGTCCGGCGTATCACGCACCCCCGACAACGTCACCCTCGGTGATCAGGCGGCGCCGGCGAACTGCGTGTGGTGGAGGTCCGCGTAGCGCCCCGCGCGCGCCAGCAGGACGTCGTGCGAGCCCTGCTCGACGACCCGGCCGTCCTCGACGACGGCGATCGTGTCGGCGCTGCGGATGGTCGAGAGCCGGTGCGCGATGACGATGGCGGTGCGTCCGACCAGCGCCTCCGTCAGCGCCTCCTGCACCGCCACCTCCGACTCGGAGTCCAGGTGCGCGGTCGCCTCGTCGAGGATGACCACACGCGGCGCCGCGAGGAGCAGGCGCGCGATGGTGAGCCGCTGGCGCTCCCCGCCGGACAGTCGGTAGCCGCGCTCGCCGACCACGGTCTGCAACCCGTCGGGCAGGTCGGCCAGCAGTGCACCGAGCCGGGCGCGGTGCAGCGCCGTGACGAGTTCGGCGTCCGTGGCCTCCGGCTTCGCGTAGCGGAGGTTCCCCGCGATGGAGTCGTGGAAGAGGTGGCCGTCCTGGGTGACGACGCCGATCGCCCCGCGCAGGTCGGCGAAGCTCGCGTCGCGGATGTCGGTCCACGCCCCGGGGCGGCCCACCTCGACCGCCCCCGAGTCCACGTCGTAGAGCCGTGGCACCAGCGAGGCGATCGTGGACTTGCCCGCCCCGGAGGGCCCGACGAGCGCCAGCATCTGTCCCGGCGCCACCTCGAGGTCGACACCGTGGAGCACCTCGTGGTTCTCGGTGTGCTCCAGCGTCGCGACCTCCTCCAGGCTGGCGAGCGAGATCGTCGAGGCGTCGGGGTAGGTGAAGCGCACGTCGCGCAGGCGGACCCCGAGCGGCGTCGTGGGCAGCGGGGTCGGGTCCGGGCGCTCGGTGAGCGTCGGCTCGAGGTCGAGCACCTCGAACACCCGCTCGAAGCTGACCAGCGCGCTCATGACGTCGACACGGGCGTTGGCGAGCTGGGTCAGCGGCCCGTAGAGGCGGGTGAGCAGCAGCGCGAGGCTGACGACGGTGCCGGCCTCGATCCGCCCGGTGAAGGCGAGCCAGCCGCCGACGCCGTAGACCATGGCCTGGGCCAGCGCGCTCACGAGGGTCAGGCTCGTCATGAAGACGCGGTTGGCCATCGCGGTGCGCACGCCGATGTTCCGGACCCGGTCGGCCCGGTCCCCGAACTCCGCGGCCTCGGCCGTCGGCCGCCCGAAGAGCTTGACCAGCGTGGCGCCGCCCGCGGAGAACCGCTCGGTCATCTGCCCGGTCATCGCGGCGTTGAGGTCGGCCGACTCGCGCTGCAGCGCGGCGATCGTCCGGCCCATCCGACGGGCGGGGAGGATGAAGATGGGGAGCAGGACGAGCGCGAGCAGCGTGATCTGCCAGGCCAACGTGATCATCACGGCGATCGTCAGCACCAGCTGGATCACGTTCGTGACCAGGCCGGACAGGGTCGAGGTGAAGGCCCGCTGCGCCCCGATGACGTCGTTGTTGAGGCGGCTCACCAGCGACCCGGTGCGGGTGCGGGTGAAGAAGGCGGCCGGCATCCCCTGCACATGCCCGAACACGGCGCGGCGCAGGTCGTAGATCAGGCCCTCGCCGATACGGGAACTCATCCAGCGCTCGGCCAGCCCGAGCAGGGCGTCGGCGACCGCGAGCCCGGCGATGGCCCCCGCGATCCAGATGACCGTGGAGAGCCCGGTGCGGTTGACGATCGCGTCCACCACGCGGCCGGCCAGCACCGGCACCCCGACCGCGATCACGGCCGAGACCGTGGTCAGCGCGAGGAACGCGTACAGCATCCGGTGGTGCCCCGCGGCGAAGCGCCAGATGCGCAGCAGGGTGCCCTTCGGCACCGATCGCGGCAGCTTCTCGCTCCGCGACATCGACATCATCAACATCCAGGCGTTCTCCACGCCGTTCTCCCCACCTCGCTCGGACCTGGCTCCGAGCGTGCGACCTCGAGGAAGGTCGAGGTCAAGCGGACGTCCGGTCGGCCGCGGCGGGTGGTGGTCCGCCGGTCCGGCTCCCGATTATCCGCCGGGGGGCGTGACGATGCGCGAGCACCACGCGGTGTTCGCTGAGAGCGGTATGCGCCGCGGACCCGACCCGCCCGCTGCTGGACGGACCCGGGAGAACCCGCGACGACTCGTCGTCAGGACGTCTTCTTGGTGCGGGTCGCGCCGCCGCGACCCCGCAGGGTGACCCCGGACTCGGAGAGCACCCGGTGCACGAAGCCGTAGGACCGGCCCGTGGACTCGGCGAGCGAGCGGATGCTCGCCCCCTTCTCGTACTTCTTCTTGAGGTCGGTCGCGAGCTTGTCCCGCTGGTCACCCGTGATGCGGGCGCCCTTCTTCAGGTCGGCCATGTTCATCCACCCCTCTCCCGGACGGTGCCCGGTCGACCCATGATGATCGCCGGAGGCGGTGTGCGCCACGGCACAATCCACATGATCGGTGAGCGGTTGGGCCGATCGGAGCGAGATCACCTCCGGGCGGACCAACGAGCATCGTCGCTGCTCAGCAAGGCTGTTCGACGATCAACTGCCTCGCGGGGCCGTGATCACGCCAGCTCGACGAGCTCCAGGTGCTCGGCGTTGAAGTGGTCCTCGGTGCCGTCGGGGAGCAGGATGACCCGTTCCGGCTCGAGCGCCTCGACGGCGCCGGGGTCGTGCGTCACGAGCACCACGGCGCCCTCGTAGTGGCGCAGCGCGTCCAGCACCTTCTCCCGGGAGGCCGGGTCGAGGTTGTTCGTCGGCTCGTCGAGGAGCAGGACGTTGGCCGCGCTGGAGACCAGCCCGGCGAGCGCCAGCCGGGTCCGCTCGCCGCCCGACAGGGTGCCGGCGGGCTGGTCGAGCTGCTCCCCGGTGAACTGGAAGGCGCCGAGGAGCGTGCGGAGTTGCTGCTCGGGGGTGTCGGGCGCCGCGGAGCGGGCGTTCTGCCAGACGGAGCGGTCCATGTCGAGCGTGTCGTGCTCCTGGGCGAAGTAGCCCCGGCGCAGCCCGTGCCCGGGCGTGACGCCTCCGGTGTCCGGCGTCTCGACGCCCGCCATGATGCGCAGCAACGTGGTCTTCCCGGCGCCGTTGAGCCCGAGGATCACCACCCGCGACCCCCGGTCGACCGCGAGGTCGACGCCGGTGAACACCTCGAGCGACCCGTAGCTCTTGGACAGGCCCGAGGCCGTGAGCGGGGTGCGCCCGCAGGCCTGGGGGGTGGGGAACCGGATCGCGGCGACCCGGTCGGCCACCCGCTCCTCGTCGAGGTTCGCGAGCAGCGCGTCGGCGCGGCGCTGCATCTGCTTCGCCGCGACGGCCTTGGTGGCCTTCGCGCCCATCTTCGCGGCCTGGGCCGACAGTGCCGACGCCTTCTTCTCGGCGTTGGCGCGCTCCCGCCGGCGCCGCGCCTCGTCGTCGGCGCGGGCCTGCAGGTAGTTCTTCCAGTTCATGTTGTAGACGTCGAGCTCGCCGCGGGTCGCGTCGAGGAACCACACCTTGTTCACGACGTCCGCGAGGAGGTCGGTGTCGTGGCTGATCACCACGACCCCGCCGTCGTAGGCGCGCAGGAAGGTGCGCAGCCAGCCGATGGAGTCGGCGTCGAGGTGGTTGGTGGGCTCGTCGAGCAGCAGCGTGGTGCCCGCGTTCCCGCCGTCGCCGGACGCGGCGAAGAGGATCCGGGCGAGCTCCACGCGGCGCCGCTGGCCGCCGGAGAGGGTCTCCAGGGGCTGCGCGAGCACGCGGTCGGGCAGGCCGAGGTTCGAGCAGATACGGCCGGCCTCGCTCTCGGCGGCGTACCCGCCGAGGTCGGCGAAGCGCTCCTCGAGGCGGCCGAACCGGGCGATCGCCCGGTCGCGCTCGGCGTCGTCGGCCAGCTCGGCCATCGCCGTTTGGGCCTTCTCCATGTCGCGGAGGATCTGGTCGAGCCCGCGGGCGGAGAGCACCCGGTCCCGCGCGAGCACCGACAGGTCGCCCTCCCGGGGGTCCTGCGGCAGGTAGCCGACCGGACCGGTGGAGCGGATCGTGCCGCCGTACGGCTCCGACTCCCCGGCGATGGCCCGCAGCGACGTCGTCTTCCCGGCACCGTTGCGACCGACGAAGGCGATGCGGTCGCCCGGCTGCACGCGCAGGGTCACCCCGCCGAGCAGGACGCGGGAGCCGGCACGCAGCTCGAGGTCGGTCGCGGTGATCACAGGGGTCCAGTGTAGGCGAGGCGTTGCGCCCGATCCGGCCGCCCGTGAGGTTCCGGCGCCGCGAGTGACGACCACGACAGCCCGACGCACGTAGGGCTGCTTCACACCGACCCCGGATAATGGCGGGTATGGGCCTGTTCAGCTGGTTTCGCCGCACGGGGTCGTCCGGCCTCGGGGCCGACGGACGACGCCAGGTCCTCGACCGCGAGGGCGGCCCGGCCGACCTGGAGCACCTGCGCCTGTTCGCGGGGAGCCGCACCGGGGTGGAGTTCTTCGTCGAGCCGGAGACCACGGCGACCGACACGACCGTCGTCGCGGTGGCGAGGGACGGCGAGTGGACCCGCCGTCGGGTGGGGACGCCGCGTGCCGCGGAGCGGCTCGCCCGCAGGTGCAAGGTGCCGGTCTACGACGTCCAGGTGACCGGTTACCCGCAGGCCATGCGGGACTGGAACGCGCGGGCGAAGGCTGATCGCGAAAGACTCGCCGCGTGGGAGCGGGAGATCGGCGACTGAGCGGACGCAGGACCGACGTCCTCGTCGCCGGAGGCGGCCCGGCGGGGTGGTCGGCGGCCCGGGCGTGCGCGCGCCGAGGGCTCGCCGTCACCCTCGTCGACCCGCACCCCGGGCGGCGGTGGCGCCACACCTACGGCGCGTGGGCCGACGAGGTGCCGCTGACCGGGCCGGACGCGCTCCCCGGCGACGTGGTCGCCACCTCCGGCCCCGGCTTCGCCATCGCCCGGCAGGAGCACACGCTCGCCGGGAGCTACGCCGTCCTCGACACCGGCGCCCTCCAGGAGGCCCTGTGCCACCCGGACGTCGAGGTGCACCGGGACCGCGTCGTGGCCGTGTCCGACGGCGCGGCCGTGCTCGACGGCGGCGGGCGCCTCGCCGCCCCGCTGGTCCTCGACGCCACCGGCGCGGCGCAGGTCCTCTCCCGTTCCCGACGACGGGTCTCCCCTCCCGCCGAGCAGACCGCGGTCGGGGTGGTGGTCCCGGCGTCGGTCGCGGCGCGGGTGACTGGCGGGCGGCTCGTCTTCATGGACTGGCGTCCGCTGCACGGCCACCCCGGGTGGCCGACCTTCCTCTACGCCATCCCCCTCGGCGGCGACGACTGGCTGCTCGAGGAGACCTCGCTCGCCCGCCGGCCGGGGCTGCCCCTGCCCGAGCTCACCGAGCGACTGCGACGGCGGCTGCTCGCCTGCGGGCTCACCGCGGACGAGATCCCGCTCGACGACCGCACCCGGGTCGAGCACGTCCGTTTCGCGGTGGACACCCCGACGCACCGCTCCCCCGCCGGCGTCGTCCCGCTGGGCGCCGCGGCGTCGCTGGTGCACCCCGCCACCGGCTACTCCCTGACGCACTCGCTGGCGATCGCCACTCGACTGGCGGACGCACTGGCCACTCGACGAGACCATGCAGACCGGGTCGACGCGGCCGGTCGAGCGGTGCGGCCCGCCGCCGGGCACGTCGTCCACGCCATGCGCCGACGGGGCCTCGACGTGCTGCTGCGGATGCCCCCGGCCGACGTCCCAGAGTTCTTCGAGCGGTTCTTCAGCCTCCCGGCCGCGGCGCAGCGCGGCTACCTCGGCGCGCACGACGACGTCGCCGCGTCGATGCGGGCGATGCTCTCGGTGTTCGTCCACCTCTCGCCGCGCCTGCGGCGTCACCTGATCGCCGGATCACTTCTGGGTGCCGGACGCGGTCGATCGGGTGAGGACGGGTACTAGGCCGTCCGGACGGAGCATCGCGTTACCATCCGCCCTCCCCGCTCGTTCCGTGGACGGGCGGGATGGGACCGCCAGAAAACGGAGCACACCACCATGGGCGCCTACCAGCTCGTCGCCGTCGGCACGGACGGGTCCGACTCCTCCTTCCGCGCGGTCGACCGCGCGGCCACCGTCGCGGCGGACGCCGGGGCCACCCTGCTGATCATCAGCGCGTACCACCCCGCCAAGAACACCGGGCAGGCCGAGCAGGCCCTCGGCGAGGACGCGGCCTACCACGTGGTCGGCTCGACCCCGGCCGAGGAGGCGCTGCGCACCGCCAAGGAGCGCGCGTCGGCCAAGGGCGTCGCCGACATCGAGACCGTGGCGAAGGAGGGCGACCCGATCGACATCGTCACCTCCGTCGTCAACGACAAGAAGGCCGACCTGCTCGTCATCGGCAACCGCGGCCTGAACAGCCTCTCCGGGCGCCTGCTCGGCTCCGTGCCGCAGGGCATCTCCCGGAAGGCTCCGACCGACGTGCTCATCGTCCACACCACGTGAGCGACACCTCCTGGTCGGAGGCGCGACGCGAGGTCGAGGACTTCCTGATCGGCGGCGACCGCACGCTGCGGCGTGCGGACGTCGCCGAGCAGGCCGGCGTGCCGCTCGAGCAGACCGGCCGCCTGTGGAGCGCGCTCGGCTTCCCGCGCGTGCCCGACGACGTCGAGGCCTTCGCGGAGTCCGACCTCGAGGCCCTCGGGTACGTCGAGGACCTGCTCTCGCAGGACGCGTTCGACGAGGCCGAGGCGTTGGCCATCGCCCGGACCCTCGGGCAGAGCATGGCGCGTCTCGCGGAGTGGCAGGCGAACCTGCTGCGCCGGGTGATCGCCGAGCGCGGGTCCGCCGACGACCCCGCCGCGGTCGTCGAGTCGGTGCGCTCGCTGGTGCCGCTGATCGAGCAGCTGCAGGCCTACACCTGGCGTCGCCACCTGTTGGTCACCGCCGGGCGGATGATGTCGGCGCTCGCCACCGAGGAGGGTGCCGACGACGGCCGGACGACGACCGCCGCGGTCGGGTTCGCCGACATCGTCGGGTTCACGTCGCTGTCGCGCCGGATCGACGCCGACGAGCTGCGGTCGCTGCTCGAGCGCTTCGAGAGCGTGTCCAACGACGTCGTGTCGCGGTACGGCGGGCGGATCGTGAAGACCCTCGGCGACGAGGTGCTGTTCGTCTGCGGCGACGTCGGGGCCGCGTGCGACATCGCGTTCGCCCTGCACGACGAGGTCCCCGACCCCGACGAGCGCCTCGCCCTGCGCATCGGCCTGGCCTACGGCGACGTGCTCCCCCGCTACGGCGACGTGTACGGCCCTACGGTGAACATCGCCAGCCGGCTGACCTCCCACGCCCGCCCCGGCACGACCCTGCTCGACGACGAGATGACCGAGGCCGTCCGCGCCGCCGAGCTCGACGTCGAACTCCGCACGGTCCCGCCGCTGCACGTGCGCGGCTACAAGCACCTCAAGCCGCACGTGGTGCGCCGCACGTCCTGAGGGGTGCTCTGTGGCAGCGACGCGTCGTTGCGTGCATCCAGTGGCAGGAACGCCACATCGTCACGCCGACCGAGCTGCTCAGTCAGTGACGAACGGGCCGTTCATCACGGTCTTCGGTGATGAACGGCCCGTTCGTTGGCTCTCGAGGTGACCAGCGTCCGTCAGGAATGACCCGCCAGGACTTGCTCGACGGCGCAGTTGTGAGTACTCATCCGTGCCCCAGCACGGATGAGTACTCACGAGGCGAAGCCACCTACACCGTGAAGCCGAGTGCCCGCAGCTGCTCGCGGCCGTCGTCGGTGATCTTGTCCGGGCCCCACGGGGGCATCCAGACCCAGTTGATCCGCACGTCGTCGACGAGCCCGCCGCCCGGGCCCTTCGTCAGGGCGGCGCGGGACTGGTCCTCGATGACGTCGGTCAGCGGGCAGGCCGCGGACGTCAGGGTCAGGTCCAGCGTGGCGACGGTGCCGGCGTCCTCGTGGTGCACGTCGATGCCGTAGAGCAGGCCGAGGTCGACGACGTTGATCCCGAGCTCGGGGTCGACCACGTCGCGCATGGCCTCCTCGAGGTCGTCGATCGACGGGGTGTCGGCCTTCGGGGCCGGCGCGTCCGGCATCCCCTCGGCGCCACGGGGCGTCTCGGTCTCGGTCATCGCTGTCCCTCCAGCTCGGGGGCGTTGTCGTCAGCCTGGGCCACCGCGTCCTTGAACGCCATCCACCCGAGCAGCGCGCACTTCACGCGCGCCGGGTAGGCGGCCACGCCCGCGAACGCCACGGCGTCGTCCAGGACGTCCTCGTCGGGCTCGACCTTGCCACGGCCCTGCACCATCTCCTGGTAGGCCGACAGCACGTCGAACGCCTCGCCGACGGTGTGCCCGACGACGAGGTCGTAGGCCACCGACGTGGCCGCCTGGCTGATGGAGCAGCCGAGCGCGTCGTAGGACAGGTCGACGACCTTGGCGTCCGCGCCCGAGCCCTCCAGGTGCACCCGCACGGTGACCTCGTCACCGCAGGTCGGGTTCACGTGGTGGACCTCGGCCTCGTAGGGCTCGCGCAGGCCCTTGCCGTGCGGGTTCTTGTAGTGGTCCAGGATGATCTCCTGGTACATCGTCTCGAGCTTCACGCCGGTGACCTCCTCCTAGAGGGAAACGCCGTCGTGGGCGAAAAAGTCCTGGGCCCGGCGCACCCCGTCGAGGAGGGCCTGCACCTCGTCGAGGGTGTTGTAGACGTAGAAGCTCGCGCGGATCGAGCTCTGCACGCCGAACGCCCGGTGCAGCGGCCACGCGCAGTGGTGGCCGACGCGGACGGCGATGCCGGAGTCGTCGAGCACCTGCGACGCGTCGTGCGGGTGCACGCCGTCGATCTCGAAGGACACCGCTCCCCCGCGCGACTCGGTGTTGCGCGGGCCGATGATCGTCACGCCGTCGATGCCGGCGAGGCCCTCGAGCGCGGCGGCCGTGAGGGTGTTCTCGTGGGCGTGCACGTTCTCCATGCCCAGCGCGTTCAGGTAGTCCACAGCGGCACCGAGCCCGACGGCCTGCGAGGTCATCGGGACGCCGGCCTCGAACCGCGCCGGCGGGGCGGCGTAGGTCGAGCCCTCCATGCGGACCAGCTCGATCATCGATCCGCCGGTGAGGAACGGCGGGAGCGCCTCGAGCAGCTCGCGCCGCCCGTAGAGCACGCCGATCCCCGACGGGCCGAGCATCTTGTGCCCGGAGAACGCCGCGAAGTCCACGCCGAGGGCGTGGAGGTCGATCGGGGCGTGCGGCACCGACTGGCAGGCGTCGAGGACCGTGTAGGCGCCGACCGCCTTCGCCATCGCGACGATCTGCTCCACCGGCGTGACCGTGCCGAGGACGTTGGACTGGTGGGTGAACGCCACGATCCTCGTGCGCTCGGTGATCACCGACGGGTCGAGGTCGAGCCGCCCGTCGGAGGTGACGCCGAACCACCGCAGCGTCGCCCCGGTGCGCCGGCAGAACTCCTGCCAGGGCACGAGGTTCGCGTGGTGCTCCATCTCGGTCACGACGACCTCGTCGCCGGGGCCGACGCGGAACCGCGCCGCCTTCGGGTCGTCGGAGGTCAGCGCGTTCGACATGCCGTACGCCACGAGGTTGAGCGCCTCGGTCGCGTTCTTGGTGAACACGACCTCGCCGTAGTCCGCGCCGACGAACGCCGCGATGCGCTCGCGGGCGGACTCGTAGGCGTCGGTGGCCTCCTCGGAGAGCGCGTGCGCCCCACGGTGGACCGCGGCGTTCGAGGTCACCAGGAAGTGGCGCTCGGCGTCGAGGACCTGGCGCGGGCGCTGCGAGGTGGCGCCCGAGTCCAGGTAGATCAGCGGCTTCCCGTCCCGGACGGTGCGGCTCAGGATGGGGAAGTCCGCGCGGAGCTTCTCGACATCCAGGGTCGCACCCGCCGTGGTGGGGACGGATGCGAGTGAGGTCATGCCGGCTGCTCCTCCTTCTCCGCCGCCGCGCTGGTGAAGCGCTCGTAGCCGTTCGCCTCGAGCTCCTCGGCGAGCTCGGGCCCGCCGGACTCGGCGACGCGGCCGTTCACGAACACGTGGACGCGGTCGGGCGCGATGTAACGCAGGATGCGGGTGTAGTGCGTGATGAGCAGGACGCCGACGTCGGACTGCGCCTTGTAGTCGTTGACGCCCTTCGACACGACGCGCAGCGCGTCGACGTCGAGACCGGAGTCGGTCTCGTCGAGCACCGCGAACTTCGGCTTGAGCAGCGAGAGCTGCAGCACCTCGTGCCGCTTCTTCTCACCGCCGGAGAAGCCCTCGTTCACGCTGCGCTCGGCGAACGTCGGGTCGATCTCGAGGTCGGTCATCGCCGACTTCACTTCCTTGACCCAGTGGCGCACCTTCGGCGCCTCGCCGCGCACGGCGGTCGCGGCCGAACGCAGGAAGTTCGACATCGAGACGCCGGGGACCTCGACCGGGTACTGCATGGCGAGGAACAGACCGGCGCGGGCCCGCTCGTCGACCGCCATCTCCAGGACGTTCTCGCCGTCGAGGAGCACCTCGCCGCGGGTCACCGTGTACTTCGGGTGGCCGGCGATCGAGTAGGCCAGGGTCGACTTGCCGGAGCCGTTCGGACCCATGATCGCGTGGGTCTCGTTCGAGTTCACCGTCAGGTCGACGCCGCGCAGGATCTCCTTGGGACCCGACTCGGTCTCGACCTCGACGTGCAGGTCGCGGATCTCGAGGGTGGACATCAATCCTCTTCCGTCGAAAGCTCTACGTGGTGGTGGTCAGTTGCCGATGGCTTCGAGCTCGGCCTCGATGGCCGCCTCGAGCCGGTCGCGCAGGGCGGGCACGCGGACCTTGGCGATGACCTCGCCGAAGAAGCCGCGGACGACGAGCCGGCGGGCCTGGGCCTCGGGGATGCCCCGGGCCATCAGGTAGAAGAGCTGCTCGTCGTCGAACCGGCCGGTGGCCGAGGCGTGGCCGGCACCGGCGATCTCGCCGGTCTCGATCTCGAGGTTCGGGACCGAGTCGGCGCGCGCGTTGTCGGTGAGCAGCAGGTTCCGGTTCAGCTCGTAGCTGTCGGTGCCCTCGGCCTCCTTGCGGATGAGGACGTCGCCGACCCACACGGTGTGCGCGGCCTTGTCGCCCTCGGCGCCCTGCAGCGCGCCCTTGTACGTCACCCGGGAGCGGCAGTGGGTCGCCGTGTGGTCGACCAGGAGCCGCTGCTCGAGGTGCTGCCCGCCGTCGGCGAAGTACAGCCCGTCGAGCTCGACGTCGCCGCCGGGAGCGCGGTAGTTCACGGTCGGCGAGAGCCGGACCAGGTCGCCGCCGAGGGTGACCGAGGTGTGCCGGATCGTCGCGTCGCGCCCCACCGAGAGGTGCTGCGCGCCGACGAACACGGCGTCGTCCGCCCAGTCGTGGACCTCGACGACCAGCAGCTTCGCGCCGTCGCCGACCACGAGCTCGAGGTTGGCGGCCACCGTGCCGGAGCCGCGGTGGTCGAGCACGACCACGGCCTCGGACTGGTGCTCGAGGCGCAGCTGCAGGTGCGTGTACGCGGTCTTCCCGACGCCGGGTCCCTCGAGGAGGACCGTCAGCGGCTCGTCGTCCGAGCGCGGCTGGTCCACGGTGACCACGGTCGCCGTCGGGAAGGCGGACCACGCCTGCGCGGCGACGCGGTCGGCGGGGATGCCGCCGTCGCCGATGCGCGCGTCGTCCCGCCCGACGTGCTCGACGCGGACGCCCCCGAGGTCGTCGGAGGCGGAGTCGCCGAAGCCGGAACGGACCGTGACGGCGACCTCGCCGTCGGCGGTCGCCCCGTCGTGCAGACCGTTCAGCCGACGCAGCGGCGTGAACCGCCACTGCTCCTCACGACCGCGCGGGACCTCGAAGGCCTCGACGTCGTAGGAGGTGAACCGCTCCTCCCACGGCGCGATCTTCGGCGACGAGGCGGTCCTGATGCCCGGGTCCACGTCGAGGACCGGGGCGCCGGGGGCGGTCGTCGAACCGCCCCCGGACGAAGCGACTGGTGCGTCGGTCATCCGACAGCGCCCTCCATCTGCAGCTCGATCAGGCGGTTGAGCTCGAGCGCGTACTCCATGGGGAGCTCGCGCGCGATGGGCTCGACGAACCCGCGCACGATCATCGCCATGGCCTCGTCCTCGGTGAGGCCGCGGGACATCAGGTAGAAGAGCTGGTCCTCGCTGACCTTCGAGACGGTCGCCTCGTGGCCCATGGTCACGTCGTCCTCGCGGACGTCGACGTAGGGGTAGGTGTCCGAGCGGCTGATCGTGTCGACCAGCAGCGCGTCGCACTTCACCGTCGACCGCGAGTGGTGCGCCCCCTTGTTCACGCGGACCAGGCCGCGGTAGGAGGTGCGGCCGCCACCGCGCGCCACCGACTTCGAGATGATCGTCGAGGACGTGTGCGGGGCCAGGTGCACCATCTTGGCGCCGGCGTCCTGGTGCTGACCCTCGCCGGAGAACGCCACCGAGAGCACCTCGCCCTTGGCGTGCGGGCCGGTCAGCCAGACGGCCGGGTACTTCATGGTCACCTTGGAGCCAATGTTGCCGTCGACCCATTCCATGGTCGCGCCCTCTTCGGCCTTGGCGCGCTTGGTGACCAGGTTGTAGACGTTGTTCGACCAGTTCTGGATGGTCGTGTAGCGGCAGCGGCCGCCCTTCTTCACGACGATCTCGACGACCGCGGAGTGCAGCGAGTCGCTCGAGTAGATCGGCGCCGTGCAGCCCTCGACGTAGTGGACGTAGGCGTCCTCGTCGACGATGATCAGCGTCCGCTCGAACTGGCCCATGTTCTCGGTGTTGATCCGGAAGTAGGCCTGCAGCGGGATGTCGACGTGGACACCCTTCGGCACGTAGATGAACGAGCCGCCGGACCACACCGCCGAGTTCAGGGCGGAGAACTTGTTGTCCCCGGCCGGGATCACCGAGCCGAAGTACTCCTCGAACAGCTCCGGGTGCTCGCGCAGACCGGTGTCGGTGTCCATGAAGATGACACCCTGCTGCTCCAGGTCCTCGCGGATCTGGTGGTAGACGACCTCGGACTCGTACTGCGCCGCGACACCGGCCACCAGGCGGGCCTTCTCGGCCTCCGGGATGCCGAGCTTGTCGTAGGTCGACTTGATGTCGTCGGGCAGGTCGTCCCAGCTCTGTGCCTGCTTCTCCGTCGACCGCACGAAGTACTTGATGTTGTCGAAGTCGATGCCCGACAGGTCCGAGCCCCAGTTCGGCATCGGCTTCTTGTCGAACATGCCGAGCGCCTTGAGGCGCAGCTGGAGCATCCAGTCCGGCTCGCTCTTCTTGGCGGAGATGTCGCGGACGACCGCCTCGCTCAGACCACGCTGGGCGCTGGCGCCCGCGTTGTCGCTGTCGTGCCACCCGAACTGGTAGCTGCCCAGGGAGGCGAGGGTCTCCTCCTGGGTCAGCGTCTCCTTCTCCGGCGCGGTGGTCATACGACCTGCCTTCCCTGGTTCTTCGGTGCTCCGCCGGTGGTGGCGGCGGAGGGAGGTTCGGTGGTGCCCGTCCGCTGGGCCCGCTGGGCCGGCACGTGGGTGGTGCACGCCGCATCGCCGCGGGCGATGGTGGCGAGGCGCTGCACGTGCGTGCCCAACAGCTCGGCGAAGACCTCGGCCTCCGCCTCGCAGAGCTGGGGGAATTCGGCCGCGACGTCCGCGACCGGGCAGTGGTGCTGGCACAGCTGCTCGCCGGCACCGCTCGTGGTGGCGCCGCGGCTGGTGGCCGCGTACCCCTCGGCGGTCAGTGCCCCGGCGAGGCGCTGCGCCTTCTCGGCCCGGTCGGCGCCGGACACGATGTGCTCGCGGTGCGCGCCGACCATGGCCAGCGCGCGCTCGCGGGCGAAGGCCCGCACGGCGTCGTCCCCGGCGGCGTCGCCGAGGCGGCGCAACGCGGCGACGGCGAGCTCGGCGGGGCCGTGCTCACCGCGCCCGGCGCGGGTGCGCCCGCTCGTGGTGAGCAGGAACTGCCGGGCCGGACGGCCGCGCTTGCCCGAGGCCGGGGCGTCGCGGGTGGACACGGTGCCCTCGGCGCACAGGGCGTCGAGATGGCGCCGGACCCCCGGGCCCGAGAGCTGCAACTGGTCGGCGAGCGTCGCCGCGGTGGTGGGTCCACGCTCGAGCAGGAGCCGGACCACCGCGTCGCGCGTGCGCCCGTCGGCGGCGGAGCGGGCGTGCGCCGGGTGCACGTCGTGTGCGCTCCCCTGGCTCATCTCCCACCTCCGTTCGATCGGGTCGGACCGATCATGACACACCGGTCATCGCTTTTGACAACACCAGTCTTGCCTATATGGCCCGGACCGGCAAAGGCAGGCCGGGCCGGGTGGCACGGGTCACGCCCGACCGGGCCCGACCCGGCGTCGGGACGGGCCTCGGTATCGTTCCCGAGGTGACCGCGACGGCCCCGACGGCTCCTCCCGGGCCCGAGCCGTCGGCCGGGACCCGGTCGGCCCCCGAGGCGCCCGCCACCCCCGACGAACGACGGCGGTTGCGGTTCTGTCGCCGCTTCGGGTTCACCGGGGCGCTGCTCATGGCCATCGGCGCCCTCGGCTGCGGGGCGACGCCGGCCTCGGCCTACAACCCGCTGCTCGGCACGCGGGTCCTCGGCCTGCCGGGCCGCATGCCCACGGTCTCGCTCGCGATGGCCTACGTCGGGATGGGCATGGTCGTGCTCGCCTGGCTCTGGCTGGGCCGGCTCGCGTGGCCCGGGCGCGTGCGTCTGACGGTGCGCCAGCTCTCGCGCATCCTCGTCATGTGGTGCGCGCCGCTGGCCGTCGCGCCGCCGCTGTTCTCCACCGACGTCTACGGCTACCTCTCGCAGGCCGAGGTCGTCTCGCGGGGCTTCGACCCCTACGTCTTCGGCGCGGCCCAGGCCCTCGGGCTCGAGGACCCGCTGGTCGCCTCGATCCCCACGATCTGGCGGACCACGCCTTCGCCCTACGGCCCCGGCTTCCTGACCTTCGGCCGCCTCGTCACCGCCGTCGCGGGCGAGAACATCGTGCTCGGCGTGTACCTGCACCGGCTCCTCGCGCTGGTCGGGCTCGGGCTCGTGATCTGGGCGGCGCCGCACCTGGCCCGCCGCGCCGGGGTGGAGCCCATCGCGGCGCTGTGGCTCGCGGTGAGCCCCCTGGTGCTCTTCCACCTGGTCTCGGGCATCCACAACGACGCGATCATGATGGGCGTCGTCCTGTTCGGCCTGGAGATCGGCTTCCGGTACTCCTGGTTCGTCGGCGCCCTGCTCATCGGGCTCGGGGCCTCCGGGAAGATCCCCGCGATCCTGGCGCTCGCCTTCCTCGGCGCCCACGTCGCCCGGGAGCGCTGTCTGGCCGCCGGGAAGGACCCGTGCGGGCGCGACGGGGTCATCGCGTTGCTCCGGTACGGCGCGGCCGTGGCCGGGACGGGGCTCGCCGTCGTGGTGGCCGTGTCGGTCGGGTCCGGGCTCGGCTTCGGGTGGATCACCGCGCTGTCGGTGCCGAACCTGCTGCGCTCCTGGCTGTCGGTGACGACGGACCTCGGCGTGCTGGGCGGTCAGATCGGCATGGGGCTGGGCCTCGGGGACCACACCGACGCGGTGCTCTCGCTCACCCGCTCGGCCGGGCTCGGCGTCGCCGCGCTGGTCTGCGTGCTGCTCGTGTTCGCGGTGCTGCGCGGACGGCTCCACCCGGTGGCGGGCGTCGCCTTCGGCTTCGGCGCGGTGTTCCTCGCCGGGCCGGTGCTGCACCCGTGGTACCTGCTGTGGCTGATGGTCCCGCTGGCCTGCTCGGTGACCGGGCCGCGCGTCCGCGGGTGCGCGGTCGCGGTGTGCGCCGCGGTCTCGCTGCTCGTGCCGCCGACCGGGAACGACTTCACGTTCCGGGCCTACCAGCTCCCGATGGCGATCACGGCCGCGCTGCTCGTGGCGGTCGTGCCGCTGCTCGCCTCCCGGGGGAACACGCCGCGGATCCCTCCCCGCACCGGGATCGACGGTCGCACCTAGGCTGGTGGGGTGAGTCAACCGGCCGTCGAGGTGCGCGACCTCGTGGTGCGCTACGGCGCGACGACCGCCGTCGACGGACTCGACCTCGACCTGCACCGGGGCCGGGTCCTCGCCCTGCTCGGCCCCAACGGGGCCGGCAAGACGACCACGGTCGAGGTGTGCGAGGGCTTCCGCTCCCGGACGGCGGGTGCGGTGCGGGTCCTCGGGGAGGACCCGGCGGGCGCCCCGGAGTCGCTGCGCGCCCGGATCGGCGTCATGCCGCAGGGCGGCGGGGCGTACCCGATGGTGCGGGTGCGCGAGATGCTCGACCTGGTCGCCGCCTGCTCGGCCCACCCGCTCGACACCGGCTGGCTGATCGACACCCTCGGCCTGGAGAGCTGCGCGAAGCTGCCCTACAAGCGGCTCTCCGGCGGGCAGCAGCAGCGGCTCAGCCTGGCCTGCGCGATCGTCGGGCGCCCCGAGCTGGTGTTCCTCGACGAGCCCACCTCCAGCCTGGATCCCCAGGGCCGGCACCTCGTGTGGGACCTCGTGCGGGCGCTGCGGGCCGACGGGGTGGCCGTGCTGCTCACCACCCACTTCATGCAGGAGGCCGAGGCACTGGCCGACGACGTCGTGATCGTCGACCACGGCCGGGTCGTCGCCGCGGGCTCGCCCGACGAGCTCACCACCTCCGGCGCCGAGGACACGATGCGCTTCCGCGCACCGCCCGGCATGGACCTCACGCTGCTCGAGGACGTGCTCCCCGAGGGCTACCTCTCCGAGGAGGGCCCGCCCGGGCACTACACGGTGTCGGGCCGCATCGACCCCCAGATGCTCGCCGCCGTCACGGCGTGGTGCGCCCGCCAGGGCGTGCTCGCCGACGACGTCCGCGTCGGGCGCCGCAGCCTCGAGGACGTCTTCCTCGACCTCACCGGACGGGAACTGCGCTCGTGAGCACGTCCTTCGAGACCGGGACCTTCTCCCCCGACCCCGGCGCGGGCTCGCGCGGACGGATGCTCGCCGTGCACACCCGCACCGAGACGGTGCTGGCCCTGCGCCACTCCGAGCAGCTGCTGCTCACGCTCGTGATCCCGCTCGCGCTGCTCGTCGGGCTGACCCTGCTCCAGGGGCTCGTGGAGCTCCCCGAGCCACGCGTGAACGCCGCGCTCGGCACGGTGCTCGCCCTCGCGATGATGTCGACCGGCTTCACCTCGCAGGCGATCGCGCTCGGCTTCGACCGCCGCTACGGCCTCATGCGCCGGCTCGCCGCGACGGCGATCCCGCGCTGGCTCGTCGTCACGGGCCGGCTCGGGGGGATGGCGGCCGTCGTCGTGATCCAGGTGGTCGTGCTCGGCGGGGTCGCGCTCGCGCTGGGATGGCGTCCCGACGCCGGGTCGCTCGGCTGGGCGCTGCTGCTGGTCGTCCTCGGGGCGAGTGCGTTCGGGGCCTGCGGGCTGCTGCTCGGCGGGTCGGTGCGGGCGGACCTCGTGCTCGTCATCGCCAACGTCGTCTGGTTCGTGCTGCTGTTCGTCGGCGGCATCGTCGTGCCGGCGGGCCAGCTGCCGGGCGCCCTCGGCGACGTCGTCGTGCTGCTGCCCAGCGGTGCGCTCGCCGAGGGGCTGCGCGCCGTGATGCTCGGCGGGACCCCGGGCCTCGGTCACGTCGTGGTCCTGCTCGTGTGGGGCGTCGTCGCCGGCCTCGTGGCGGGCCGCACCCTGAAGTGGGACTGACGGGTGCTCCACTACCCGCTGTCGTAGGCTGGCCGGCGTGAGGACTCCCCCGGCGCTGATGCGAGGGCTCGCCGTCGCGGCCGTGGTCGGCCAGGGCGGGATCGCGGTGACCGGCGCCGCCGTGCGCGTCACGGGATCCGGCCTCGGCTGCCCGACCTGGCCGCAGTGCTTCCCCGGCAGCATGGTCCCGGTCGCGCACGCCGAGGTGGCGGTGCTGCACCAGTGGATCGAGTTCGGCAACCGGCTGCTGGGCATCGCGCTCGTGCTCGTCACGGCGGCGTGCGTGATCGCCGCGCTGTTCGTGCGGCCGCGCCGCCGGCGGCTGCTGTGGTTGGCCTGCACCATGCCGCTCGGTGTGGTGGCGCAGGCCGTGCTGGGCGGGATCACCGTGCTGACCGGCCTCGCCTGGTACACGGTGGCGCCGCACTTCGTCGTCTCCGTACCGCTCGTGTGGCTCGCCGTCCTGCTGGCCCGCGACGCGTGGGCGTTGCCGGACGCCGGTGAGCGGCGCGAGACAGTGGTCCCGCGGGCGGTGCGCGGGCTGATCGGGGTCAGCGCGGCAGTGCTGTCCGCGCTGGTGGTGGCGGGCACGCTGGTCACGGCGGCGGGCCCCCACGCGGGCGACCCGGCCACGCCCCGACTCACGACCTTCTCGGTGGCCGACCTCGCCATGGCCCACGCCCACCTGCTGTTCGCGTTCCTCGGACTGCTGGTCGGCCTCGGGTTCCTGCTGCACGCCGTGGCCGCGCCGCGGACGGTGCTGGTGCGGTTCCGGGTCCTCGTCGTGGTGACGCTCGCCCAGGGGCTGCTCGGCGGCATCCAGTACGCGATCGGCGTGCCCGAGGTGCTCGTGGCCCTGCACGTGCTGGGCTCGATGCTCGTCGTCGCGGCGACCGCATGGCTCTGGGCCGGGACGACGCGGCCCGTGGCCGCGGACCCGTCGTCGGGAACCTCTCCGCGGGCGATGGTGGCCGCGCAGTCCTAGGGTCGACCGCCATGCGTGCCGTTCGCGTGGAGGCCCACGGCGGGCCCGAGGTGCTGGTCCCGGCCGACCTGGACGAGCCGACCGTGGGCGCGGAGGACGTGCTCGTCGACGTCGCCGCGGCCGGGGTCAACTACATCGACACCTACCTGCGCAGCGGGCTGTACCCGGCGACGCTGCCCACGGTGCCGGGGCTCGAGGGCGCGGGGACGGTGCGGGCGGTCGGGTCGGCGGTCACCGACGTCGCCGTGGGCGACGTCGTGGCGTTCTGCGACGGCCCGGGGACGTACGCCGAGGTCGCGGCGGTCCCGGCGGCGCGGTGCGTGCCGGTGCCCGCCGGGGTGTCGGTCGAGCAGGCCGCGGCCGTGTTGCTGCAGGGGCTCACGGCGCACTACCTGCTGCACGACACCTACGCGGTGCAGCCCGGCGACGCCGTGCTGGTCCACGCCGGGGCGGGCGGCATGGGCCTGCTGCTGTGCCAGTTGGCGTCGGCGCTCGGGGTGACCGTCATCGCGACGACGTCGACGCCGGAGAAGGCGTCGCTGGCGCGGGAGGCCGGGGCGGCGCACGTGGTGGGGTATCCGTCGTTCGCCGAGGAGGTGCGGTCGTTGACGTCGGGTGCCGGGGTGGCGGCCGTGTACGACGGGGTGGGCGCCACGACCTTCGACGGCTCGCTCGCCTCGCTGCGCGTGCGGGGCGTCCTGGCGCTCTACGGCGCCGCCTCCGGCCCGGTCCCGCCCGTGGACCCGCAGCGTCTCAACGCGGCCGGCTCGGTCTACCTGACCCGCCCGTCGTTGGGCTGGCACGTCCGGACCACGTCCGAACTGCGTGCCCGGGCGGCGGAGGTGTTCGCGGCGGTGGCGGACGGGTCGCTCACCGTGCGGGTCGGTGGGCGGTATGCCCTCGACGCGGCCGCGGACGCCCACCGGGACCTCGAGGGCCGCGCCACGACGGGGAAGCTGCTGCTGGTGCCGTAGGGGGCCGTTGCGCGTCGTCCCGTCGCGACCCGGGGACGAGCCCGGCGGACCCGTCGTCGGGAAGGGCTAGAAGGGCCAGCCGAAGACGGGCCACCCGAAGGCGGAGTCGACGGCCACCGCGACGAACAGGCCCGTGAGGTAGGTGTTCGACAGGTGGAACAGGCGCATCGAGTTGACGACCTCGTCGCGGTGCACGGCCCGGTCGAGCCGGTGGGCGGCGATGAGGAACCAGGCACCGCCGACGACGGCCGTGACCAGGTAGATCCACGAGGTCGCGGGGACGAGCAGCACCGACCACGCCACCATCGCCCACGAGTACAGGACGATCTGGCGGGAGACCCGCTGCGGCGCGGCGACGACCGGGAGCATCGGGACACCCGCGGCGGCGTACTCGTCGCGGTAGCGCATGGCGAGCGCCCAGAAGTGCGGCGGGGTCCAGAAGAAGATGATCCCGAACAGCACGAGGGCGGGCCAGCCGACGTTCCCGGTGACGGCCGCCCAGCCGATGACGACGGGCATGCAGCCGGCGGCGCCGCCCCAGACGATGTTCTGGGAGGTCCGGCGCTTGAGCACCAGCGTGTAGACCACGATGTAGAAGGCGATCGCCGCGACGGAGAGGGCGGCGGCGACCCAGTTGGCGGTCAGGCCCAGCCACACGGCGGAGAGCGCACCGAGGACGAGGCCGAACACCAGGGCGTGCGAGCGCGGCACGGCCTCGCGGGCCAGGGGGCGCTTGCGGGTGCGCGCCATCTTGGCGTCGATGTCCGCGTCGATCACGCAGTTCAGCGCGTGGGCGCTGGCGGCCGCCGCGGCGCCGCCCAGCAGCACCGCGAGGACCAGCCAGAGCGACGGCACCGCCCGCTGCGCGAGCATCATCGCCGGCACGGTGACCACGAGCAGCTGCTCGATGATCCGGGCCTTCGTCAGCGCGAGGTACGCGCGGACGGTGGACACGGAGCGGGCCCAGTACCCGCCGAGCCTGGTCCTCGCCCCCGTCGGCGTCGGACCGACCGCCGTGCTCACCCGATCACCCGGTCCTCTCAGGCGTTCGGCGGCCCCGACCGGACCGCCTCCTACACGCTGTCGTGGATGCAGTCTGCACCCCGGGCGCTCCTCGCGCTCGCCCGCCCCCTGGCAGGAGGTGGTGGGTGCGGGGCACGTCACGCGCGCGAGCGCAGGACGTGATCGTAGAGGGCGACACGTCCCCCCTCGTCGGGCCCCGCCGCGGCGTGTCCGTGCCGCGCCGAGCGGGTAATTGTGCGACTAGCCGGGGCACTGGTCGCCCGACTGGTCACCCGACAGTTCCCGTGGTGTCGCCCCGGCGTGACAGCATGGCATCGACGGACATTCCGGATCGATCCAGATCGCACCGGTTCGACCCGGACATGCCGGGGCGCCCGCCCCGCGACCGCCTCGATCCGGGCAGGAGGGCCGCAACCACGCGTGCGCGGCTCACGACGCGAGACACAGGGAGAGCAGGTTCGTGACCACGACCGACGCGAGCACCCATCCGGCGAGTGAGTCGCCCGACGAGATCGCCGCCCTCACCACCCCGCACCGACCCGACGACTGGTCGGATCTGGACGAGCGCACGGTCGACACGATCCGCGTGCTCGCCGCCGACGCGGTGCAGAAGGTCGGCAACGGTCACCCCGGCACCGCGATGTCGCTGGCCCCGTTGGCCTACACGCTCTTCCAGCACACGATGAGCCACGACCCGGCCGACGCCGACTGGCCGGGCCGCGACCGGTTCGTCCTCTCCGCCGGGCACTCCAGCCTCACGCTCTACCTGCAGCTCTTCCTGTCCGGGTACGGCCTCGAGATGTCCGACCTCGAGCAGCTGCGCACCTGGGGCTCGAGGACGCCGGGTCACCCCGAGCACGGCTACACCACCGGTGTCGAGATCACGACCGGGCCGCTCGGCCAGGGCCTCGCCTCGAGCGTCGGCATGGCGATGGCGGCCCGCCGCGAGCGCGGCCTGTGGGACCCGGAGGCGGCGCCGGGCGAGAGCCCGTTCGACCACTTCATCTACGTGATCGCCTCCGACGGGGACATCGAGGAGGGCGTCACCGCCGAGGCGAGCTCGATCGCCGGCCGCCAGCAGCTGGGCAACCTCGTCGTCTTCTACGACGACAACCACATCTCCATCGAGGACGACACCTCGGTGGCGCTCTCCGAGGACGTCGTCGGCCGCTACGAGGCCTACGGGTGGCACACCCAGGTGGTGCGTGGCGGCGAGAACGTCGTCGGGATCCGCGAGGCCATCGAGAACGCCAAGGCCGAGACCGGGCGGCCGAGCTTCATCGCGCTGCGGACCGTCATCGGCTATCCCGCGCCGGAGAAGATGAACACCGGTGCGGCCCACGGCGCCGCGCTCGGGGACGACGAGGTGGCCGAGGTCAAGAAGATCCTCGGCTTCGATCCCGAGAAGTCGTTCCAGATCGAGGACGAGGTCCTCGCCCACGCCCGCGAGGTCAAGGACCGCGGCCGGCAGGCGCACGAGGCCTGGACCAAGAAGTTCGACGACTGGGCGCAGGCGAACCCCGAGCGCCGGCAGCTGTTCGACCGCATGGCCAAGCGCGAGCTGCCCGCGGGCTGGGCGGACAAGCTGCCCACCTGGACCACCGACGACAAGCCGCTGGCCACCCGCAAGGCGCTGCAGCAGATCCTCGGCGCCGTCGGCCCGGAGCTCCCCGAGCTGTGGGGCGGCTCCGCCGACCTCGCCGAGAGCAACAACACGACGATCCCCGACTCGCCGTCGTTCGGGCCGGACAGCGTCGAGACGAACAACTGGGGCCGCATGAGCCCCTACGGCCGGGTCCTGCACTTCGGCGTCCGCGAGCACGCGATGGGATCCATCCTCAACGGGATCGCCCTCCACGGCGGCACCCGGGTGTTCGGTGGCACCTTCCTCATCTTCTCCGACTACATGCGGCCCCCGGTCCGCCTGGCGGCGCTGATGAACCTCAACACCACCTACATCTGGACCCACGACTCCATCGGTCTCGGCGAGGACGGCCCGACCCACCAGCCGATCGAGCAGCTGGCGAGCCTCCGGGCCGTCCCGCGGATGTCGGTCGTCCGGCCCGCGGACCCGAACGAGACCGCGTACGCGTTCAAGGCCGTCATGGACAACCCGACCGGGCCGGCCGGGCTCGCGCTCACGCGCCAGAACCTCCCGGTGCTCGAGGGCACGTCGGCCGAGGGCGTCGCGCGCGGCGGCTATGTGCTCGAGGACGCCTCCGGCGACCCGCAGGTGATCATCGTGGCGACCGGCTCCGAGGTGCAGCTCGCGGTCGAGGCCCGGAAGACCCTGGAGGCCGACGGCGTTCCCACCCGCGTGGTCTCGATGCCCTGCCTCGACTGGTTCGAGAACCAGGACGCGGACTACCAGGAGAGCGTCATCCCGACCGCGGTGACCGCACGCGTCTCCGTCGAGGCCGGCGTGGCGCAGCCCTGGTACCGGCTGCTCGGGACCACCGGCGAGCCCGTCTCCATCGAGCACTTCGGTGCGAGCGCGGACTACCAGACCCTGTTCGAGAAGTTCGGTTTCACCGCCGAGGCCGTGGTCGACGCCGCCCGCCGCTCGCTGGCCCGCGCGTCGAAGTGACCACGCCCCGCGACCCGAAGTGAGGACATCATGAGCTCCACTCCCCTGGCGGACCTCTCCGCCGCCGGCGTCTCCATCTGGCTCGACGACCTGTCGCGCCAGCGCATCATGAGCGGCAACCTCGCCGAGCTCATCGAGCAGAAGCACGTCGTCGGGGTCACGTCGAACCCGTCGATCTTCCAGGCGGCCCTCGCGGACGCCGACCACTACGCCGAGCAGCTCGACGATCTGGCCCGCCGCGGCGCGTCGGTCGAGGACGCCGTCCGTGAGATCACGACGGACGACGTGCGGCACGCCTGCGACATCTTCCGCAACGTCTACAACGAGACCGCCGGCCTGAACGGCCGGGTCTCGCTCGAGGTCGACCCGCGCTCGGCGCACGACACCGAGAAGACCGTCGCCGAGGCCGTCGACCTCTGGAAGACCGTCGACCGCCCCAACCTGATGATCAAGATTCCGGCCACCCCGGAGGGCATTCCGGCGATCACCCGCGTGCTCGCGGAGGGCATCAGCGTCAACGTCACGCTGATCTTCTCGGTCGAGCGCCACCGTGCCGTGATGGACGCGTTCCTCGCCGGCATCGAGCAGGCGCGCAGCAACGGGCACGACCTGTCGGTCATGGGCTCCGTGGCGTCGTTCTTCGTGTCGCGGGTGGACTCCGAGGTCGACAAGCGCCTCGAGGCCATCGGCACCGACGCGGCGCTGGCGCTGCGCGGCACGGCCGCCGTCGCGAACGCCCGGCTGGCCTACCAGGCCTACCTCGACACGTTCTCCACCGAGCGGTGGGCGACGCTCAAGGGCGCCGGTGCCACGGTCCAGCGTCCCCTCTGGGCGTCGACCGGGGTGAAGAACAAGGCCTACCCCGACACGCTCTACGTGACCGAGCTCGTCGCGCCCGACACCGTGAACACGATGCCGGAGGCCACCCTCGAGGCCTTCGCCGACCACGGCGAGCTGCACGGCGACGCCGTCACCGGGACCGCGGACGCGGCCGCCGAGGTGTTCGCCGCGCTCGCCGACGTGGGCATCGACGTCACCGATGTGTTCCAGGTCCTCGAGGACGAGGGCGTCGACAAGTTCGAGAAGGCCTGGACCGAGCTCCTGGAGACGGTCTCCGAGCAGCTGACCCGGCGCAGCCCGGAGCAGTCGTGAGCGCGCCCGTGGAGGCCCCGCTGACGGTGTCGGTGGTCGACCCGCAGCTCGCGGAGGCCGCATCGGCCCTCGTCGAGAAGCTGGTCACCGACGAGGTCGCCTCGAAGCTGGCCGCGCAGGACGACACGCTGTGGGGCCCGGACGCGCAGGACGAGGCGTCGAAGCGGCTGTCCTGGGTGACGCTGTACGAGTCGTCCAAGCCGCTGGTCGACCGCCTGACGGCACTGCGCGGTGACCTGCACGCCGAGGGCGTCGACCGCGTCGTCCTCGCGGGCATGGGCGGCTCGTCGCTGGCCCCCGAGGTCATCTGCCACACCCGCTCGGGCTCCGCCGTCGGCGGTACCCACCCGATCACGGTGCTCGACACGACCGACCCGGGCCAGGTACGCGACGCCCTCGCCGGCGACCTCGCGCGCACCGTGCTGGTGGTGAGCTCCAAGTCGGGCGGCACCGTCGAGACCGACAGCCAGCGCCGCGTGTTCGCCGAGCAGTTCGCGGCGAACGGGATCGACGCCGCGAGCCGCATGGTCGTCGTCACCGACCCGGGCACCAAGCTCGAGGAGCTGGCGGCCGAGCAGGGCTACCGGACCACCGTCGAGGCCGACCCGAACGTCGGCGGCCGCTACTCGGCCCTGACCGCGTTCGGCCTCGTGCCGTCCGCCCTCGCGGGCGTCGACGTCGGGGGCCTGCTCGACGAGGCCGCCGCGGCGGCCCCCGAGCTGCAGCGCGACTCGGCCGACAACCCGGCGATCCAGCTGGGCGCCGCACTCGCGGCGGCGCACAACGCGGGCGCCGAGAAGGTCGTGCTCGCCGACTCGGGCTCCGGCCTCATCGGCTTCGGCGACTGGGCCGAGCAGCTCATCGCCGAGTCGACCGGCAAGCAGGGCCTCGGGCTCCTGCCCGTCGTCGTGGAGTCCCCCGACGCGCCCGGGTTCGCCGACCACGGCCACGACGCGACCACGGTGACGATCGGACCCGCCGTCGGGAACGCGCAGATCGCGACCGAGGGGTCGCTCGGGGCGCAGTTCCTGCTCTGGGAGACCGCGGTGGCGCTCGCCGGCCGCCTGATCGGGATCAACCCGTTCGACCAGCCCGACGTCGAGTCGGCCAAGCAGGCCACCCGCGACCTCCTCGGCGGTGACGGCACGACCGGCACCGACGAGGCGCCGGTGCTCGTCGAGGGCGCCGTCGAGGTGCGCGGCGACTGGCTGAGCGGGCCCGCCACCCTCGTCGAGGCGATCCAGCAGCTGATCGACCGGGCCCCCGAGGGCGGCTACGTCGCCGTGCAGGCCTACCTCGACCGGCTCGACGACGCCTCCGCCGAGGTGCTGCGCCCCGAGATCGCGAAGCACACGGGGCTGCAGACCACCTTCGGGTGGGGCCCCCGCTTCCTGCACTCGACCGGGCAGTACCACAAGGGCGGGCACCAGAACGGCGTGTTCTTGCAGATCACGGGGTCCGTCGCCGACGACCTCGCGATCCCGGACCAGCCGTTCACCTTCGGCGAGCTGCAGCACGCGCAGGCCGCCGGGGACGCGCAGGTCATCAGCCAGCACGGCCGTCCCGTCCTGCGCGTGCACCTGGCGGACCGCGCCGCCGGGCTCGTCGCCCTCACGAACGCGGTGGGGGAGGTCCGGCGGTGACAGCCCCCGCCGCGTGGCGCAACCCGCTACGGGACGAGCGCGACAAGCGACTGCCGCGGATCGCCGGCCCGAGCGGGCTCGTGTTGTTCGGGATCACCGGCGACCTCGCGCGGAAGAAGCTCATGCCGGCGATCTACGACCTCGCGAACCGTGGTCTGCTGCCGCCGGGCTTCGCGCTGGTCGGCTTCGCACGGCGGAACTGGTCCGACGAGGACTTCGCCGAGATCGTCTACGACGCGGTGCGCCAGCACTCCCGCACCCCGTTCCGCTCGGAGGTGTGGGACCGGCTGGCCGAGGGCCTCCGGTTCGTCCAGGGCACCTTCGACGACGACGAGGCCTTCGACCGGCTCGCCGACACCGTCGCCGCTCTCGACCACGAGCGCGGGACGAACGGCAACCACGCGTTCTACCTGTCGATCCCGCCGGACGCCTTCCCGACGGTCTGCAAGCAGCTCTCGCGCGCGGGCCTCGCGGACTCGACGGAGGACGCCTGGCGGCGCGTCGTGATCGAGAAGCCGTTCGGCCACGACCTGCACTCGGCGCAGGAGCTGAACGCGATCGTCAACGACGTCTTCCCCGAGGACTCGGTGTTCCGCATCGACCACTACCTGGGCAAGGAGACGGTGCAGAACCTGCTCGCCCTGCGGTTCGCCAACGAGCTGTTCGAGCCGATCTGGAACGCCCACCACGTCGACCACGTGCAGATCACGATGGCCGAGGACATCGGGGTGGGCGGGCGCGCCGGCTACTACGACGGCATCGGTGCCGCCCGCGACGTCATCCAGAACCACCTGCTGCAGCTCCTCGCGCTGACCGCGATGGAGGAGCCGCTGTCGTTCTCCCCGGACGACCTGCGGGAGGAGAAGATCAAGGTCCTCTCCGCCACGAAGCTCGCGGAGCCCCTCGACGAGACCACCGCGCGGGGGCAGTACGCCGCCGGCTGGCAGGGCTCCACCGAGGTGAAGGGCCTGCAGCAGGAGGACGGCTTCCCGCCGGACTCGGTGACCGAGACCTACGCCGCGATCACCTGCGAGGTGAACACCCGCCGCTGGGCGGGTGTGCCGTTCTACCTGCGCACGGGCAAGCGCCTCGGCCGTCGGGTCACCGAGATCGCCGTGGTGTTCAAGCGGGCCCCGCACCTGCCGTTCGACCAGACGATGACCGAGGAGCTCGGGCAGAACGCCCTCGTGGTGCGGGTGCAGCCCGACGAGGGCGTCACGCTGCGGTTCGGCTCCAAGGTGCCCGGGTCGGGCATGGAGGTCCGCGACGTCACCATGGACTTCGGGTACGGCACCGCGTTCACCGAGGCCTCCCCCGAGGCCTACGAGCGGCTGCTGCTCGACGTCCTGCTGGGCGAGCCGTCGCTGTTCCCGACCAACAAGGAGGTCGAGCTGTCCTGGCGGATCCTCGATCCCGTCATCGAGAAGTGGCACCGCGAGGGCACTCCCGACAGCTACCCCGCCGGCACCTGGGGCCCGCGGTCGGCCGACGAGCTGCTCTCGCGCACCGGCCGGGTCTGGAGGCGACCGTGATCGTCGATCTGCCCTCGACGGACACGTCGGCGGTCAACCGCAAGATGGTGCAGCTGCGGGAGTCCGCGGGCGCGGTCGCCCTCGGCCGGGTGCTCACGCTGGTGATCTCCACGGTGGACGGTCCGGAGGCCGAGCAGGCCATCCAGGCCGCCAACGACGCGTCCCGGGAGCACCCCTGCCGGGTGCTCGTCCTGGCGCGCGGGCAGCGGGAGGCCGCCACGCGGCTCGACGCGCAGATCCGCATCGGCGGCGACGCCGGCGCCAGCGAGGTCATCGTGCTGCGCATGTACGGGCCGCTGGCCGACCACGGCGGGTCGATCATCGTCCCGCTGCTGCTGCCGGACGCGCCCATCGTCACCTGGTGGCCGGGCGATCCTCCGCCCGCGCCGGCGCAGGACCCGGTCGGCGCCGTCGCGGGCCGCCGGATCACCGACGTCTCCACCACGGCGACGCCGTCCCGGACGCTGCTCGAACTCGGTGCGAACTACCGGCCGGGCGACACCGACCTGGCGTGGAGCCGCATCACCGGGTGGCGGGCGCTGATCACCTCCGCGCTGGACGAGCCCCCCTACGACGCCGTCACCCGGGCCGAGGTGGACGGGCTCGCCGAGTCCGCGTCCGCGGACCTGCTGGCGGGCTGGCTGGCGTCGCGGTTGGACGTCCCGGTGACACGCCGCGTGGTCGACGTGCCGGGGGGTCACCTCGGCGCGGTCCGGCTCGAGCGGCCCTCGGGGACGGTCGAGCTCAAGCGGCAGGACTCCAAGACGGCGAGGCTCACCCAACCCGGGCAGCCGGTCCGTCGCGTCGCGCTCCCCCGCCGGACCGCGCGTGACTGCCTGGCCGAGGAGCTCCGCCGTCTCGATCCCGACGAGATCTTCCACGAGGCGCTCGGGGCCATCCCCCGGGTCGAGGCGGACAGTCCCGAGGCGAAGGGCACGGTGAGCGCGTGAGCGGGCGGGAGATCGTCACCCATCCCGACGACGGGTCGGTGGCGGCGGACGGGGCGGCGCGGCTGCTCGCCGCCCTCGCGGCCGCCCAGGCCGAGCGCGGGGTGGCGTCGGTCGTCCTCACCGGCGGCGGCATCGGCATCGCGATGCTCGAGGCGGTCGCGGCGTCGCCGGACCTCGGTTCGGTCGACTGGTCGCGGGTCGAGGTCTTCTGGGGCGACGAGCGCTTCGTGCCCGCCGGCTCGGAGGACCGGAACGACGTGCAGGCGCGGGCCGCACTGCTGGACGAGGTCGACCTCGACCCGGCCCGGGTGCACCCGATGGCCTCGTCGACGCCGGGCCCCTCGGCGCTCGAGGCCGAGGACTCGGCCGACCCCGACCAGGGCGCCCAGGCGTACGCCCAGGTGCTCACCGAGGCGGCCACCCGGCTCGGTGAGGGCGTGCCCGGCATCCCGGCGTTCGACGTGCTGCTCGCCGGGTGCGGGCCGGAGGGCCACACGCTCTCGGTCTTCCCCGACTCCCCCGCCGTGCACGCGACGGCGGCCGGGGTGGTGGCGGTCCGGGACTGCCCGAAGCCGCCGCCCACCCGGATCTCGCTCACCCTCGCCGCGGCCCGGTCCGCCCGGCAGGTGTGGCTGGTGGCCACCGGGGAGGGCAAGGCCGACGCGTTGGCCCGGGCCGCTCACGGGGCGACCGAGGTCGAGGTCCCGCTCGCCGGGCTCGCCGGCACCGAGCGGACCCTGTGGCTGCTCGACGAGGCGGCCGCGGCGAAGATCTAGCGCCGAACACACCCGAACGGCCCCTCGCATCCCGCGGGGGGCCGTTCGTCGTCCCGGGGAGATCAGCCGATCGGCCGGGTGCACCGTCCCTCCCACGGCCGGAGCGACCGGTCGTACGCGGCCCACGCCTGCCGCTGGGCGGCGACCCTCCGCGCGAGGGCGGCGAGCAGCCGCAGGTCCGACGCCGGGTTGTGGGCGTACTGCGGCCCCCGCGGCAGGGCCGGGTCCCGGGCGTCGAGAGTCTCGTTCGAGCGGGTGTCCGCGCCGTACCGAACGACCGCGAGGCCGAGGACGGCGAGGACGACGACGGTGACGATGGCGGCGATCATGACGAGCTCCTTCGGGGACACGGGGTGATGTGGCTAGAGTGGCTGTCGGGTGACAGCCCTGCCAGGACCATTGGTCCTACAGTGGCAGGCAGAGTGGCAGAAGTGGCAGGTGAGCGGTGGAACAGCAGCTCGGCGGACACGCCCTCGTCCGACACCTCGGTGAGTTCGCCGACGGACCCGTGGGCTACGCGGCGCTCGCGGGACGCATCCGCACCCTGCTGGGCGACGGCCGGCTCGCCGTCGGGACGCGGGTGCCGAGCGAGCGGGAACTGGCGCTCGCGCTGGGCATCGGGCGGGGCACGGTCGCCGCGGCGTACGAGCAGCTGCGCGAGAGCGGCCACCTGCTGCGCCGTCGCGGGTCGGGGACCTGGTCCGCCCTGCCGTCCAGGGCGCCGACCGGCTCCCCCGCGCCCTTCGCCCCGAGCGGCGCCTTCGCGGTGCCGCCGGATCTGCCCAGCGGGGTGATCGACCTGGCCCACGCCGCACCCGCGGCGCCGATCGACGCGATGGCCGCGGCCGGCGCCGAGGCCCTCGCCGCCCTGCCCACCCACCTCGTCGGGCCGGGCTACGACCTGCTCGGCACCCCGTTGCTGCGCGCCGCGATCGCCGAGCGGCTCACGGCGCAGGGACTGCCGACCGCGCCGGACGAGGTCATGGTGACCGCGGGCGCCCAGCACGCGCACTCCCTCGCCGTGCGGGCCCTCGTGCGGCCCGGGGACCGCGTCCTCATCGAGCAGCCGACCTACCCCGGCGCGGTCGACCTCGTGCGCCACACGTCGGCGCGCCCCGTCCCGATGGCGCTCGACCGCGACCCGCACGGGCGCACCCGCTGGGACGTCGGCGCGTTCGCCACGAGCCTGCGCGAGTCGGCCCCGGCGCTCGCCTACCTGGTGCCCGACCACCACAACCCGACGGGCGCGGTGATGGACGCCGAGACGCGCGGTGCGGTCGTCGCGGCCGCCCGCCGCCACGGCGTGCCCCTCGTGGTCGACGACTGCCTGCGCGAGATGTGGCTCGACGAGCCCGTCCCGCCACCGCTCGGCGCGTGGGCGACGACCGCGGGCGAGGCCCCGGTGCTCACCATCGGCTCGATGAGCAAGACCGTGTGGGGCGGCCTGCGGATGGGCTGGATGCGCGGGCCGCGCGCGGTGCTGCGCCGCATCGCCACGAGCCGGGCCTCCGACGACATCGCCTCGCCCGTCCTCGAACAGCTGGTCGCGACGGCGCTGCTCGCCCGCCTCGACGACCTCCTCCCCCAGCGTCGGGCGGCCACCGCCGCGCAGCGCGACCACCTCGTGGCCGCCCTGCGGCGCACCTTCCCGGAGTGGGCGGTGCCCAGCCCCACTGGTGGGCTCTCGACGTGGATCGACCTGGGGGCGGCTCGATCCAGCGCCCTCGTCGACGCCGCCGCCCGCCAGGGGCTGCACCTCGCCGCCGGCCCGCGCTTCGGCATCGGCGGTGCCTTCGAGGGGTTCCTGCGCGTGCCCTACACCCACCGGGTGGACGTGCTCGACGACGCCGTGGAACGGCTGGCCGCCGCGTGGGCGTCGCTGGGCTCCGGCCCGGTCGCCGCGCTCACCACCGTCGTCTGAGACGTCACCGGGGCGCTCGAACCCCGGATCGCACGCGGCTCCACCGTGCCCGCGGTGATCAAGACCTCGTCCGTCGAGCCGCGCCCCGCCGGGATCGGCGGCGAGGATGGGCGCCGTGACCCACGCGGCACGGGCGGTCTGGGACCGCGGCGACTACGGACCCCTCGCCGACCTGCTCGCGCCGGGCGCGACGGTGCTCGCCGACACCGCCGCCCCCACGCGGGCGGACCGGGTCCTCGACCTCGCCGCGGGGCACGGTGCGGTCGCGGAGATCGTCGCCCGGCGCGGCACTCCGGTCACCGCGGTCGACGTCTCCCCCGTGATGGTGGCCGCCGGGCGGGCGCGGACCGCCGACCTGCCCGTCACCTGGCTCGAGGCCGACCTGGCCGCCGTCCCGCTGGACGACGACGCCGCCGACGTCGCGCTCTCCAACTTCGGGCTGATCTTCACCGTCGAGGCGGCGCCCGCCCTCGCCGAGGTCCGCCGCCTGCTCCGTCCGGGCGGCACGCTCGCCTACACGGCCTGGGACCCCGAGGGCGTGGTCGGCCGGATGGGCGCGGTGATGGCCGAGTTCATGCCCGCCCCGCCCGACGGCGCCCCGAAGCGCTTCCACGGGTCGGTGTGGACGACCGGAGAGGCGCTCCGGGACGCGGGGTTCACCGACGTGACGGTCACCGGGCGGACCCTGCCCTGGCGGTTCGACTCCCCCGCCGACCTCACGACGTTCTTCCGCCACCACTCCCCCGCCCACATGGCCTCCGAGGTGGCCGCGGGCGAGCGGGCGGCCGACATGTTCGCCGCGATCGGGCGGGTGTTCGCGCCCGACGGCGGGGCGGTCGACGTCGAGGCGTCGTACGTCGTGGTGACCGCACGCGCCTGAGCCGACCGCACCCGGCGTCGGGACGGGGTCAGTCCTCGGGCTCCTCGCCGAGGTCGCCCGCGAGGTAGTCCTCGTAGGCCTTGAGGTCGAGCAGGCCGTGCCCGCAGTAGTTGAAGAGGATGACGCGCTCCTCGTTCTTCGCGGCCGCGTCCTTCGCCTCGGCGATCGCGGAGGCGATGCCGTGGCCGGCCTCGGGCGCGGGCAGCTTGCCCTCGACGCGGGCGAACAGCACGTTCGCCTCGAACACGGCCTGCTGGCGGTGCGCCACGGCCTCCATCCGGCCCTCGTGGACCAGCTTGGAGATGATCGGCGAGTCGCCGTGGTAGCGCAGCCCGCCGGCGTGGATGCCGGGCGGCATGAAGTCGTGGCCCAGCGTGTACATGTTCATCATCGGCGTGAGGCCCTGCGTGTCGCCGAAGTCGTACTCGTAGGTGCCCCGCGTGAGGGTCGGGCACGACGCCGGCTCCGCGGCCAGCAGCCGGACCGCGGGGTCGGGCAGGAACGGCAGGGCGAGGCCGCCGAGGTTCGACCCGCCACCGCAGGGCGCGATCACGACGTCGGGTCGGGTCTCGCCCGCGAGCGCGAGCTGCTGCTGCGCCTCGAGCCCGATGACGGTCTGGTGCAGCAGCACGTGGTTGAGCACGGAGCCGAGCGCGTAGTGGGTGTCGTCGCGGCCCACCGCGTCGCGGACCGCGTCGGAGATCGCGGAGCCGAGCGACCCGGCGTTCGAGGGGTCGTCGATCGGCGACGGCACGACCGACCCGCCCCAGGTCTCCATGATGACCTTGCGGTACGGCTTCTGCTCGAAGCTCTTCCGCACCATGTAGACCGCGCACTCGAGGTCGTACTGCGCGCAGGCGAAGGAGAGGGCGGTCCCCCACTGGCCGGCGCCGGTCTCGGTGGCGAGGCGCCTGATGCCCTCGCGGGCGTTGTAGAACGCCTGCGGCACCGCCGAGTTCGGCTTGTGCGAGCCCGCGGGCGACACCGACTCGTCCTTGAAGTAGATCCGCGCCGGGGTGCCGAGGGCCGCCTCCAGCCGACGGGCCCGGATCAGCGGCGTCGGCCGCCACAACCGCAGGACGTCGAGCACCTCACCGGGGATGTCGATCCACGGGTCGGCCGACATCTCCTGGCCGATGAGCTCGCCCGCGAACAGCGGCGCGAGGTCGTCCGGCCCGACGGGCTCGCGCGTCACGGGGTGCAACGGCGGGTCGAGCGGGCTCGACAGGTGCGGGGCGACGTTGAACCAGGCCGAGGGGATCTCGGCCTGGCTCAACGAGAAGCGGGTGTCGGTGATCTCTGCGGTCACCCGGACACCCTGTCAGAGGATCAGTTCTCCCCGCGACGTGCGCGCAGCTTGGCGAGCGCCTCCTCGAGGAGCGCCTCGCCGTCGGCGTCGCTGCGACGCTCCTTCACGTACGCGAGGTGCGTCTTGTACGGCTCGGTGCGCCGCGCGGGCGGCGGGTTCTTCATGTCCGTGTTCGCGGGCAGTCCGCAGCGCGGGCAGTCCCACGTGACGGGCAGCTCGGCGTCGTGGGCGAAGGACGGCCGGGTCTCGTGCCCGTTGGAGCACCAGAACGAGACGACGACGCGAGCCGCGCTCTCTCCCCGCTCCGACTCCCCCATCGGGCCCGAGCCGACCCGAGTGCCCCGGATCGCGTTGCCAGCGGCCATGTCGGCGTTACCTCCGCATCGTCACCCGGCAGCGAGCTCCGGGGCTGTCAGCCTTCGATCTTGATGAGCAGGCCCGTCCCGACGATCGCGATCAACCAGATCGCGCCGACGAACAGGGTGAGCCGGTCGAGGTTCTTCTCGACCACGCTGGAGCCGGCGAGGCTCGACTGCACGCCGCCGCCGAACAGCGACGAGAGACCACCGCCCCGGCCGCGGTGCAGCAGCACGAGCAGCACCAGCAGCACGCTGGACACGATGAGCAGGATCTCCAGGAACAGTCGCATCGCGGGCTCCGTGACCTCCAGGTCTCCATCCGCCCCGGATGCGGGACGGGCGTTCGTGCGTCACACTACCCGGCCCCCGTCGGGGGGATTCCGGTGGTCACACCGTCGGTGGGCCGACCGCACACCGTGAACGACGAGATCGCGTCGGAGGTTGCGGTTCCCGACGGCGGGTGGTTCCGGTCGCGCACCATCGGAACGACACCGTCCGGAGGACGTGCGCGGATCGCATCGCCGACATCTGGGGCACCCATACGCCCCACGCCCGCGACACCCCGTGGCCGGTGCGGGTGGACCTGCACCTCGACGACGGGCTCTCCGTCGACGACGTCGAGCGCTGGGTCCCCAGCGCCTGCGTGCTCTGCAGCAACGGCTGCGGCGCCGAAATCGCCGTGCGCGACGGCCGGATGGTCGGCATCCGCGGCCGCGCGGACGACGTCGCCAACCACGGCCGCCTCGGTCCGAAGGGCCTGTACGGGTCGACCCGCGCGCTGCACTCGCCCGACCGCCTCACCCGCCCGCTGGTCCGTGACGAGCACGGTGCGCCGGTGAGACCGACTGGGAGACCGCGATGGGCCGCGTCGTCGCCCGGTCACGCCGGTCCCTCGCGGAGTCCGGCCGGGCCGCGGCGGCCCTGCGCGACCGGGACCTCGTCGACCTCGCCGCCACCGGTTCGCGCGACGCCGCCCGCATGGTGCGGTGGCTCCGCAGCCGCACCGAACTCGCGGCCGCGCAGGCGCTGGTGGTGGGCTGACCGCGCCCGACCCGTCGTTGTTCGGAAGCGTGAGGGGAACCCTCGAGCGTTCTCTGCGCCCGAGGGTCCCCGTCACGCCCGGAGATGAGCGATGGGCCCCTTACGTCGGACAGACCGACGCCAGGGGCCCTTCGCCCGGAACGGGGTGGGCTACAGCGGGCCGCCCGCCGCGAGGGCGCACAGCTCCGCGAAGCCCTCGGGGTCGAGGGAGGCCCCGCCGACGAGCGCGCCGTCGACGTCGGCCTGCCCGACGATCTCCTTGACGTTGCCGGCCTTCACCGAGCCGCCGTAGAGGATGCGCACCGCCTCGGCGACCGCGCCACCGTGCTGCTCGCGCAGGCGCGCCCGCAGGGCACGGCAGACCTCCTGCGCGTCCTGGGCCGTCGCGGTCTTGCCGGTCCCGATCGCCCAGACCGGCTCGTAGGCGATGACCACGCGGCCGACCTGCTCCGACGAGAGGCCCTTGAGCGACCCGTCGAGCTGGGCGGTGCAGTACGACACGTGGTCGCCCGCCTCGCGCACGTCCTCCCCCTCGCCGAGGCAGAGAATCGGCGTGAGGCCGTGCTCGAGCGCCTTGGTGACCTTGCGGGCCACCAGGGCGTCGTCCTCGCCGTGGATCGTGCGGCGCTCGGAGTGCCCGAGCACCACCCACGTGCACCCGAGCTTGGCGAGCATCGCCGCGGAGACGTCGCCGGTGAACGCACCGGACTCCTCGGGCGAGCAGTCCTGCCCGCCGTAGGTGATCGGCATGGAGTCCGCGTCGATCACCGTCTGCACGCTGCGCAGGTCGGTGAACGGCGGGCACACGGCCACGTCGACGTGGTCGTAGTACTTCGTCGGCAACCCGAAGTAGAGCTTCTGGACGACCCCGATGGCCTCGAGATGGTTCAGGTTCATCTTCCAGTTGCCGGCGATGAGCGGCGTGCGTGCCACCTAGGAGCCCTCCTCGTTCGACGGTCGAGCTCCGCTGCGCTGCGTCTCCTCGAGCACGGCGATACCCGGGAGGTCCTTACCCTCGAGGAACTCCAGGGACGCGCCGCCGCCGGTCGAGATGTGCCCGAAGCGCTCCTCGTCGAGCCCGGCGGCCCGGATCGCCGACGCGGAGTCGCCGCCGCCGATCACCGAGAACGACGGCGAGTCGGCGACCGCCTCCGCGACCCCGGTGGTGCCGGCCGCGAACGGCTCCATCTCGAACACGCCCATCGGGCCGTTCCAGAACACGGTCGCGGCGTCGGCGAGCTTCTCGCCGAAGAGCCGCACCGTCTCCGGCCCGACGTCGAGCCCCATCCAGCCCTCGGGGATCTCGGTGACCGGCACGGTGCGGGTGTTCGCGTCCGCCGCGAACGCGTCGGCGACGACCACGTCGACCGGCAGCACCAGCGTGTCGGAGTACCGCGACAGCAGGTCCTTGCAGGTGTCGATCTGCTCGGCCTCGAGCTTCGACCCGCCGACGTCGTGCCCCTCGGCCGCGAGGAACGTGAAGCACATCGCCCCGCCGACGAGCAGCGTGTCGACCTTCGGCAGCAGGTTCTGCAGCACCGCGAGCTTGTCGGAGACCTTCGACCCGCCGAGGATCACCACGTACGGGCGGGCCGGATCGCCGGTCAGGCGACGCAGCACCTCGGTCTCGCGGGCCACCAGGTCGCCGCCGTAGGCCGGGAGCTTCCGCGCGATCTCGTACACCGAGGCCTGCTCGCGGTGCACCACGCCGAAGCCGTCGGAGACGAACGCCCCGCCCGGCACGAGCTCGGCGAGCTCGGTGGCCAGGGCGTCGCGCTCCGAGCCCGTCCCGGTCTCGCGCGGTTCGCACCGCACGTTCGCGAGCATCGCGACCCCGCCGGCGGTCAGGGTGCCGGCCACGTCCCGCGCCGACTGCCCGACGACGTCCTCGGCCAGCGACACGCGCTGGTCGAGCAGCTGCCCGAGCCGGCCGGCGACCGGGGCCAGGCTGGACCGCTTGTCGCGGCCCAGCGGCTCCGGGTCCTTGATCCGGCCCAGGTGCGCCATGACCAGGAGCTTCGCGCCCGCCCCGACGAGCTTCGTGATCGTCGGGAGAGCCGCGCGGATGCGGCCGTCGTCGGTGATCGAGTAGCCGTCGAGCGGGACGTTGAAGTCCGCCCGCAGGAGGACGTAGCGGTCCTGCACGCCCTCCGCGATGAGGTCGTCGACGGTCTTCATCAGATGGTCCAGCTCCGCTTCGCTGCGTGTCCCGGCATCAGAGCTTGGAACCCACGAGCGTGGTCAGGTCCACGACGCGGTTCGAGTAGCCCCACTCGTTGTCGTACCAGCCGATGATCTTCACGGTGTTGCCGTTGAGGACCTTCGTCATGCCGGAGTCGAAGGTGCACGACGCCGGGGTGCCGACGATGTCGGTGGAGACGATCGGATCCTCGGTGTAGACCAGCACGCCCTTGAGCTCGCCCTCGGCGGCCTTCTTGAACGCCTCGTTGACCTGCTCGACCGTGACCTCCTGGTCGAGCGTCGCGGTCAGGTCGGTCACCGAGCCGTCCGGCACCGGCACGCGCATCGCGACGCCGTTGAGCTTGCCCTCGAGCGCGGGCAGCGCCAGCGCGGTCGCCTGGGCGGCACCCGTCGTCGTCGGGATGATGTTGACCGCGGCCGCGCGGGCGCGACGCAGGTCCTTGTGCGGGGCGTCGTGGACGCGCTGGTCGCCGGTGTAGGCGTGCACCGTCGTCATGAAGCCGGTCTGCAGGCCGAACGCGTCGTGCAGGACCTTCGCCATCGGCGCCACGCAGTTGGTGGTGCAGGAGGCGTTGGAGAGGATGTTCTGCGACCCGTCGTAGACAGAGTCGTTGATCCCCATGACGACCGTCAGGTCCTCGCCCTTCGCGGGGGCCGAGATGACGACCTTCTTGGCGCCGGCCTTGAGGTGCTTCCCGGCCGAGTCGGCGTCGGTGAAGATGCCCGAGGACTCGATGACGATGTCGACGCCCAGGTCGCCCCAGGGCAGGTCGGCCGGGTCGCGCTCGGCGAAGGCCTTGACCTCGGTGCCGTTGACGATCAGCGCGGAGTCGTTGTACTCGACCGTGCCGTCGAAGCGGCCGTGCACCGAGTCGTACTTCAGCAGGTGCGCGAGCGTCTTGTTGTCGGTGATGTCGTTGACCGCCAGCACCTCGATGTCGGCAGTGCCGGCGGCGCGCTGGACCTCGAGCGCGCGGAAGACGTTGCGTCCGATCCGGCCGAAGCCGTTGATGCCGATCTTGATGGTCACGCGCAGTCCTGTCTCTTCGGGGTGTTCGTGCTGGCAGCGCCGACCCTAACGAAGGCGGCGCGGGGCACGCATCGTCGCGAAGGCCTCACCTGCGGGCGCTGACCAGCAGATCCGGTGACGGACGGCTCAGTGCTCACGCCCCGCGGGGACCTCGACCATGTCGTCCTCCAGGTCCTCGGCGGAGACCGCCGCGGAGGTGTCGGGCACCCGCATGTCCTTGGCCTTCTTGTCGGCCATGGCGAGCAGGCGCCGGATGCGGCCGGCGACCGCGTCCTTCGTCATGGGCGGGTCGGCGAGCTGGCCGAGCTCCTCCAGCGACGCCTGCTCGTGCTGCACCCGCAGCCGGCCGGCGGTGATCAGGTGGTCGGGCACCTCGTCGCCGAGGAGTTCGAGCGCGCGGTTCACCCGGGCGGAGGCGGTGACGGCGGCCTTGACCGAGCGGCGCAGGTTCGCGTCGTCGAAGTTCGCGAGCCGGTTCGCCGTCGCCCGCACCTCGCGGCGCATCCGGCGCTCCTCCCACTGGAGGACCGAGGAGTGGGCGCCGATGCGGGTCAGCAGCGCGCCGATGGCGTCGCCGTCGCGCACCACGACCCGGTCGGCCCCGCGCACCTCGCGCGCCTTCGCGGCCACACCCAACCGGCGGGCGGCGCCGACGAGTGCCATCGCCGCCTCCATGCCGGGGCAGGTGATCTCGAGCGCGGACGAGCGGCCGGGCTCGGTCAGCGAGCCGTGCGCGAGGAACGCGCCGCGCCACGCCGCCTCGGCGTCGCACACCCCACCGGAGACGACCTGCGGCGGCAGGCCCCGGACCGGGCGGCCGCGCGGGTCGAGCAGCCCGGTCTGGCGCGCCAGGGAGTCCCCGTCGGTCGCGACACGCACCACGTACCGCGTGCCCTTGCGGAGGTTGCCCTGCGAGAGCACGTGCACCTCGGGCTGGTGCCCGTACAGCTCGTGGATCTCCCGGCGCAGGCGACGGGCGGCGTTGCCGGTGTCGAGCTCGGCCTCCACCACGACGCGCCCGTTGACGATGTGCAGCCCACCCCCGAAGCGGAGCAGGGCGGACACCTCGGCCCGCCGGCAGCAGGTCTTCGTGACGGCGAGTCGGCTCAGCTCGTCCTTCACCGCAGCGGTCATGGCCACCGTAGGTCCTCCTCGTCGTGGCGGTAGGCGCCGTCGGTGGGCGTGAAGAACACGTCCGCACCGAGGCGGCGCCGTGCCGCTCTCCCCCAGGTCTCGACACGCGCGTCCCACTCGTCGTCGGGCACGCGTTCGCGCGAGGCGGCACTGCCCGCCGCCTCGCGCAGGGCCCCGGCCAGTGCCACGGCATCGTGGCGCGGGGCGCCGTCGGGTTCGCCGACGGCGGTGAACAGGGTGGTCGCGCCGAACGCCTCCGCGCCGCGGCGGAGCCGGTCGGGCTCCGGCGTCGCGTCGGGGTCGGCGATCACGACGTCGAGCCGCAGCCGCGGGGCGTGCTCGGCCAGCGCGTCGAGGTGCTGCTCGGGCGAGAAGCCCGCGGTCTCCCCGGGCTGCGGGGCCAGGTTCAGCACGAGGACGCGCCGCGCCTCGGTCTCGCACAGGGCGGTGAAGAGCTCCGGGACCAGCAGGTGCGGCATGACGCTGGTGAACCACGAGCCCGGCCCGAGGGTCACGAGGTCGGCCGACCGGATCGCCGCCACCGCGTCGGCGCACGCCTTCGGGCGGCGCGGGACGAGCCGGACCTGCCGGACGTGCCCCGGGGTCGTCGCGACCGCGACCTGCCCGCGGATCCGGTGCGCCACGTCGTCGTCGCGGGCCGCCGAGGAGGAGATGCCGAGCCCGGTGACGTCGGCCTCGATGTCCACCGGCATCGGGCTCATCGGCAGCACCCGGCCGCGGACCCCGAGCAGCCGGCAGGCCTCGTCGAGGGCGGCCACGGGGTCGCCGAGCACGTCGAGCAGGCCGGCGAGCACGAGGTTGCCCACGGCGTGCCCGGCGAGCGCGCCCGAGCCGCCGAAGCGGTGCTCGAACAGGCGCCGCCACGCGGCCACGTCGGTGGGCCCGGCGTGGTCCCGCTCGGCGAGCGCGTCCAGGGCCATCCGCAGGTCGCCCAGCGGGAGGATGTCGAGCTCGCGGCGGATGCGGCCGGAGGACCCGCCGTCGTCCCCGACGGTCACCACGGCGGTGACGTCGTCGGTGAGCCGCCGCAGCGCCCGCAGAGTGGCGTGCAGGCCGTGCCCGCCGCCGAGGGCGGTCGCGCGGAACGGGGATCCGGGCGCCTCGCCGTGGCCGTTCGGGCTGCTCATTCGCGGCCCACGTCCCGGTGCGAGACGGTGACCCGCACCCCGTCCTCACCGGCCATCCGACGGGCGATCTCCTCGGCGATGGCGACACTGCGGTGCTTGCCGCCGGTGCAGCCGACCGCGACGGTGAGGTAGCGCTTGCCCTCGCGGCGGTAGCCCACGCCCACGATGCGGAGCAGCTCGAGGTAGCGGTCGACGAACTCCGCGGCGCCCTCCTGGGAGAGAACGTAGTCGCTGACCACCGCCTCGCGCCCGTCGTGCTCGCGCAGCTCGGGGATCCAGTGCGGGTTGGGCAGGAAGCGCACGTCGACGACGAGGTCGGCGTCCTGCGGCAGGCCGTGCTTGTAGCCGAAGGAGAGCACCGTGACGCTGGACGTGACCTCGGCGGCGCTCTCGTGGAACGCCTGCTCGATGGCCGTGCGGAGCTCGTGGACCGACCGGTTCGAGGTGTCGACGACGAGGTCGGCGAGGTCGCGCAGCGGCGCGAGCAGCTCCCGCTCGGCGTCGATGCCGTCGACGAGCCGGCCGTCGCCCTGCAGCGGGTGCGAGCGGCGGTTGGACTCGAACCGCCGGATCAGCACGCTGTCGTCGGCGTCGAGGAACACCACGCGCGGGCGGGCCCCGCGGGTGTCCAGCTCCTTGATGGCCGCGCCGAGGTCCGCGGTGAACGCCCGGCTCCGCACGTCCATGACGACCGCGATCCGGGTGACCTGCCCCTGCGAGCGCGCGCCGAGGTCGACGACGGTCTCGAGCAGCTCGGGCGGCAGGTTGTCGACGACGAACCACCCCAGGTCCTCGAGGACCTTCGCCGCCGTGCTCCGCCCCGCACCCGAGACCCCCGTGACGATGGCGACCTCGACCCCGCCGTCACTGTCACTCACGACGCCTCCCCCTTGTCGATGGTCGAGCTCGGCTGCGCTGCGTCGCCGGCGTTCAGTGCGTCGAGCACCGCCTCTGCGGTGCGCTTCCCGACGCCGGGCACCTCGGTGATCTCCTCGACGGTCGCCGCCCGCAGCTTCTTCACCGACCCGAAGTGCTTGATGAGCGCGGTCTTGCGCGTCGCGCCGAGCCCGGGCACGCCGTCGAGCTCCGAGGTCGTCATGCGCGCCGAGCGCTTCTGCCGGTGGTAGGTGATGGCGAAGCGGTGCGCCTCGTCTCGCACGCGCTGGAGCAGGTAGAGCGCCTCGGAGGTGCGCGGCAGGATCGCCGGCATCTCGTCGCCAGGCAGCCAGACCTCCTCGAGGCGCTTCGCGAGCCCGCACACCGCGACGTCGGTGATGCCGAGCTCCGAGAGCACCTCCTGCGCGGCCGCGACCTGCGGGGCGCCACCGTCGACGACGAGCAGGTTCGGCGCGTAGGCGAACTTGCGCGGGCGTCCCGTCGTCGGATCGATTCCGGGCAGCGGGCCGTCGATCGCGGCCGGGTCGATCTCGCCCGAGGCGGGCGAGCCGTCGTCGGTCTCGCCGGAGCACGACGTCGTCGTCGGGTCGTGCTCGGCGTCGGCCGCGGTCTCGCGCAGGTAGCGCTGGAAGCGACGGCGCACCACCTCGGCGATCGCCGCGACGTCGCCGCCCTCCGCGCCGCCGCGGATCGCGAACCGGCGGTAGTCCGACTTCTTCGGCAGGCCGTCCTCGAACACCACGAGGCTCGCGACGACGTCGGAGCCCTGCACGTGGCTGACGTCCGTGCACTCGATGCGCAGCGGCGCGGAGTCGAGCTCCAGGTACTCCTGGATCTCCTCCAGGGCCGCGCTGCGCGCCGTGAGGTCGCCCGCCCGCTTGAGCTTGTGCTGGGTGAGCGCTTCCTTCGCGTTGCGTTCGACGGTCTCGGCGAGGGTGCGCTTGTCGCCACGCTGCGCCACCCGGAGGCTCACCCGGCTCCCGCGCAGCTCGGTCAGCCACTGCGCCAGGGCCACGTGGTCCTCGGGCAGGGCCGGCACGAGGACCTCGCGCGGGACCGGCTGCACCGCGTCGTCGGCCGAGCCCGCGAGGGCCGCCTGCTCGCCGTAGAACTGCGAGAGGAACTGGCCGGTGAGGACCTCGAGCGTGTCCTCCTCGCCGCGTTCCACCACCCAGCCCCGCTGCCCGCGCACCCGGCCGCCGCGGACGTGGAAGATCTGGACCGCCGCCTCCAGCGGATCGAGCGCGAACGCGACGACGTCGGCGTCGGTCCCGTCGCCGAGCACCACGGCCTGCTTCTCGACGACCCGCTTGAGCGCCCCCGCGTCGTCGCGCAGCCGTGCGGCGCGCTCGAAGTCCATCTCGGCCGACGCGACCTGCATCTCCTTCTCGATGCGGGTGATCAGCTGGTCGGTGTGGCCGGCGAGGAAGTCGCAGAAGTCCAGCACGATCTGCCGGTGCTCCTCGGCGGAGACCCGCCCCACGCACGGCGCGGCGCACTTGCCGATGTAGCCGAACATGCACGGCCGGCCGATCTGGCCGTGGCGCTTGAAGACCCCGGGCGAGCACACCCGGGCCGGGAACACGCGGGTCAGCAGCTTCAGCGTTTCGCGGATCGCCCACGCGTGGGCGTACGGCCCGAAGTAGCGCACACCCTTGCGACGGGGCCCGCGGTACACCTTGAGCTGCGGGTACTCCTCGTTCAGCGTCACTGCGAGGACCGGGTAGGTCTTGTCGTCGCGGTACCGGACGTTGAACTGCGGGTCGTACTCCTTGATCCAGTTGTACTCGAGCTGGAGGGCCTCGACCTCGGTGCCCACCACGGTCCACTGCACCGCCGCCGCGGTGGTGACCATCCGGCGGGTGCGGGGGTGCAGCCCCGACAGGTCGGCGAAGTAGGAGTTGAGGCGGCTGCGCAGGCTCTTGGCCTTGCCGACGTAGATGACGCGACCGCTCGCGTCGGAGAACCGGTAGACGCCAGGAGCCTCCGGGATGGTTCCCGGGGCGGGGCGGTAGGTGCTCGGATCGGCCATGGCGAGTACCAGCGTAGGCGTGTCTCCTCAGCGTGTCGGCGTGCACCCAAGCGGGTGGAGTCGGCGTGTCGTTCGGCGTGTCCCGGCCCGAGACACTTGCGCTCCGGTGTGTCGGCTCGTGCCGGCCGAGGCCGTCAGCGTTCAGCGTGGGGCGTGCGCTGACGCTCCTGCCACCGGCGGTACCGGTTCTCCTGCCACCGCTGCTCGGCCTGGTCCCGCGCCGAGCGCATCACGCGGTCGGTGACCTGGACCAGGGCCCGCAGCATGGCGACCCGACGCTCCGGGGCCATGTCCCCGGCCACCACGGCGAGGTCGTGCCGGACGCGTGCCCGGGCGTTCTGCAGCAGGGCCCGGGTGTCCGGGGACAGGAAGACGAGCCACCCCCGGCCGTCGTGGGGGTCGTGGTTCCGGGCGACGTGGTCCCGGTCCTCCAGCCGTCCGACCGCCCGCGCGGTCGCGGCGTGGCTGAGCGAGACCCGTCCCGCGAGCGCGGAGATCGACAACGGGTCGACGGCCCGCAGGACCTCCAGGATGGCGAGCTCCGTCGGATCGAGCCCGAGCCGGGCGGCGTCGGCGCGGAACATCTGCACGACCGCCGGCACGAGCCGGTCGAGCACCGACGACGCGAACTCGGCGTTCTCCGCCACGAGCTCGGCACCCCAGGGCGGCATCCTCGGCGGGAGTTCGTCGGCCACGGGACGAACGATAGGTGGAGCGCCGACGCGCCAGGGGCGGTTCGGGGACATTGCCGCCGCCGCGGTCCCTGACGCAGGACTCGGGACGCGCACGGGCAGTGGCCGCGTCCGGCCGCACCACCTCGGGGCGAGGCGACTCCTGCGCGGGGCGCACACACTCCGGGGTGCGGGACGAGAAGGTCCGCCGACCCCTACGCGCGACGCACACACTCCGAGGCGCGAGAGGAGAAGGTCCACCAACCCCAGCGCGCGACACACACTCCGAGGCGCGAGATCAGACAGTCCCACCGACTCCCGCGCGAGACGCACACATGCGATCGGGTGGTCGCGCGTGTATGCGTGGCGCGTCGAGGTCCCGCGGGTTTCCCGCCGGGTCGGCGAGTGTGTGCGTAGCGCGTCGAGGTCCCGCGGGTTTCCCGCCGAGCCGGCCAGAGTGTGTGCGGGTCACGTCGAAGTCCCGCGGGTTTCCCACCGAGCCGGCCAGGGTGTGTGTGCGTAGCGCGTCGAGGTCTCGCGGGTTTCCCGCCGGGTCGGCCAGAGTGTGTGCGGGACGCGTCGGGGTTCCGCGAGTTTCTTGCCGGGCCAGCCAGAGTGTGTGCGAGACGCGCTGAAGTCCCGCGAATTTCCCGCCCGGCCGGAGGAAGTGGGTGTGGGACGCGTCGGGTCCCAGGGGTTCCCTGGCTGAGCCGACGACCGTGCGCGGGACGCGCGGGACGCAGCGCGCCCGCGCCGACCCGTCGTCGGGAACCCGCTACTTGGTGTCGAGGACGAGGAAACCCTCGGCGTAGCGGCGCTCGTCGGCGGGGGTGCCGTCGGTGCACCAGCCGGCGGCCTTGGCCTGGGCGTAGCCCCACATCTGCATGCGCTCGGCGAGGTCGGTCATGTGGGCGGTCTGCGACTCGTGGGCGCGCAGGGCCTCGATCTTGCGGTCGAGGGTGTCGGTGATGTCGACGTAGAGGTCGGCGCCCTCGCCGGGGTTGGCGATCCAGGTCTCGGCCACGGTCCAGGCCTCGAGACCCTCGTCGGCGAGGAGCTCGGGGTGGGCGAATGGATTGCGGGCGTCGGGGTAGATGGCGCACATCGAGGCCTCGCCGGCGGCGATGTGGTCGGGGTGGCTGCCGTAGGTGCTGCGCAGGTTGCGGGTGGGCGAGGGGACGACGCAGCGGTCGGGGCGGCGCTGCCGGATGACGCGCGAGAGGTCGCGGCGGAGCTCGTGGGTGACGTAGAGCCGACCGTCGGGGTAGCCGAGCCAGTCGATCTCGTTCACGCCGTACACGTCGGCGGCGGCGCGCTGCTCCTTGCGGCGCAGCTCGGCCATCTCCACGCGACCCACGGCCTCGTCGAACCCGCCCGCGTCGCCGTCGGTGACGATGCAGTAGTCGACGGTGTCGCCCTCGGCCACCCACCGGGCCACCGAGCCGCCGCTGCCGAAGTCGATGTCGTCGGGGTGCGCGACGATCATGAGGATGCGAGCCACGCGCACCGTTCTACCGGCTCACGCCCCGAAACGCCGGTACAGGGGCCGGAGGGCCTCGCGGGCGTCGACGCCGTCGACGGTCACCCCGAGCGGCGGCATCTGGTCGAGCAGCTCCTCGGAGTTGCCCGTCACCGGCCGCCCGACCTCCGGGAGCGGGCCGCCCGCGGCCCAGAAGCGGTCGACCACCCGGGCGAGCGGGGTGACGGCGGGGCCGTCGTCGTCGCGCCGGTCGCGGATGCCCGCCAGCAGGGTGGCCCGGTCCCGGCCGCGCCAGCGCAGGATGAGGAAGGGGTCGTCGTCGAACCGCTCCGCCACGAGGTACGCCACGGCCGCCAGGTGCTTGCAGGGCACGGACCAGTCGGGGCAGGAGCAGTCCATGGGCATCTCGCGGGCCCCCGTCGGGAAGAGCGAGAGACCGACGCGGCCGAAGACGTCCTCGAGGTCGTCGGGCACGGTCCCGCCGAGCAGCGAGGCGGCGTACCAGGAGTCGGCCGCGAAGGCGTCCTCGACGGCCTCCCAGGCCTCGTCGGCGAACGTCGTGATGCCGATCCGCGCGCGGTAGGGCTCCGCTCGGGAGCCCTGCACCGTGGCGACGATCTCGCCCGGCTCGATCGCGAGGTCGATCACCTGGCCGGCGCGGGCGTAGGTCTTCCCCCGGTCGAGCCGCCCGCCGACCCCGAGCTTCTGCAGCACGGCGAGGAACCGGCCCGACCACCACGACTCCCCGATCGCCCCGCGCCGGCTTCTCGCGGCGATCCCGTCCTCGACGGCGATGCGGCGGCCGTACTCGGGGCGGCCGCCGGCGCGCCCGGGCTCGTCGAACTTCTCGTGGAACGGCTCCGTCGGGCGGCGACGTCTAGGCGGCATCGTCGTCGTCCTCCAGGTCGCGCTCGTCCTCGGTGTCGTCCGTCCCGGCCGTGGCGTCGGCCCCGAGCGACACCATCCGGCGCAGCTCGTCCGTGGACAGGCCGGTCAGCCAGTCGGGGTCGTCCCCGCCATCGCCGATGACCTGGCCCGCGAGGGTGCGCTTGCCCTCGATGAGGTCGTCGATCCGCTCCTCGACGGTGCCGCCGCAGACCAGCTTGCGGACCTGCACGGTGCGCTTCTGCCCGATGCGGAACGCCCGGTCGGTGGCCTGGTCCTCGACCGCCGGGTTCCACCACCGGTCGAGGTGGATCACGTGCTGGGCGGCGGTGAGGGTCAGCCCGGTCCCGCCGGCCTTGAGGGACAGCAGGAACAACGGCGGGCCGTCGGGGCCCTGGAACGCCTCGACCATCCGGTCGCGGGCCGTGCGGGAGGTCCCGCCGTGCAGCCACAGCACCTCGACCCCGAACCGGCGCGCGAGGTGCGGGGCGAGCGCGTCGCCGAACTCGGCGAACTGCGTGAACAGCAGCGCCTTCTCCCCCGCTGCCAGGATCTCCGCGACGATCTCCTCGACGCGCGCGAGCTTGCCGGAGCGCCGCGCGAGCGGGGACCCGTCGTGCAGCAGCAGCGCGGGGTGGTCGCAGACCTGCTTGAGCTTGGTGAGCGCGGCCAGGACCTTCCCGCGCCGCTCGATGCCCTCCCGGCCCGCCGTCTCCAACCCGGACAGCGTCTCGGTCATCTCGTCGACGACCACCTGGTACAGCGACGCCTGCTCGGCCGTCAGGCCGCACCGCTCGACGGTCTCGATCTTGTCGGGGAGGTCGTCGACGACGGTCCGGTCGGTCTTCACCCGCCGCAGCAGGAACGGGCGGACGGCGGCCTGGAGCCGCTTCGCCACGTCACCGCGGCCGTGCCGCTCGATGGGCACGGCGTACCGGTCCCGGAACGCCGTGACGGTGCCGAGCAGCCCCGGGTTCACGGCGTCCATGATCGACCAGAGCTCGGCGAGCCGGTTCTCGACCGGCGTCCCGGTGAGCGCCAGCCGGTGCTCCGCGTCGACGGTGCGCACGGCCCGGGCGGCCCGTGAGCGGTTGTTCTTCACCAGCTGGGCCTCGTCGAGCACGAGCCGGTGCCAGGAGTGGCGCGACAGCTCCGCGACGTCGCGGGTCAGCGTGCCGTAGGAGGTGACGACGAGGTCGGCGGCCGCGAGCATCTCGCCGAGGTCCCCCGTCGTCCGGCCGGCGCCGTGGTGCACGACGACGCGCAGCCCGGGTGTGAAGCGCGCCGCCTCCCGCTGCCAGTTCCCGACGACGGAGGTGGGCGCGACGAGCAGCGTGGGTCGCCCCGGCGCCCCGGACCGGTCGTCGGGACCGCCCCGCTCGTGGGCCTCCAGGGCGAGCACCTGGAGCGTCTTGCCGAGCCCCATGTCGTCGGCGAGCACGCCCCCGACGCGGAGCCCGGCCAGGAACGCGAGCCACGACACCCCGCGTCGCTGGTAGGGCCGCAACGTGGCCTCGAGGGCGGGCGGGTCGTCGAGCAGTTCGAGGTGGGCGTCGGCCGCCCCGGAGAGGAGGGCGCCGAGCGACCCGGCGGCCGTGACGTCCTCGACGGGGAGCGGTGCGGCCCACTCGGGCGGCAGGTCGTCGTGATACGCCGAGTGCAGGGCGATGACGTCGCCCACGGTGCCCTCGGCCGGGGCGCGGTCGAGGAAGGCGAGGCCGGCCCGCAGCCGGTCGGGGTCGACGGCCACCCACCGGCCGCGCAGGAACACCAGGGGCGCCTTCGCGTGCACCAGGGCGCGCATCTCGTCGTCGGAGAGCGTCTCGCCGTCGACCGCGAGCTTCCAGGAGAACTCGACGAGCTCCTCCTTGCGCAGCCGCCCGCGGAGCGCGACGACGCCCTCGGGCCCCGCGCCGCCGGTCGCGTTGGCGGTGATGCCCAGCCGGGAGGGCTCGGACCACCAGCTGGGCAGCAGCACACCGAACCCGGCCCGGTCGAGCGGCGCGGCGACGTGGAGCAGGAAGTGGTGCGTGCCCTCGCGGTCGAGCTCCATCCCCGTCGGGCGGGGCACCCGCAGGGCGTCGGTCAGCTCCGGGTAGATGGTGGCCGCGCGCCCGAGCTCGGCGAGCAGCATCTCGCTGGGGTCGTCCAACCAGCGCCGCAGCGACCCGGCGTCGCGCCAGATCGACTCCGCGGTGACGCGCAGGCTCGCGTCCTGCGAGGACTGCAGCGAGAACTCCAGCCAGAACCGCGGCTCGCCATCGACGGCGTGCCCCAGGTCGTCGACCGCGATCTCGGTGAGCCGGAACGTGCCGCGGGCCGGACCGGCGTGCGGGGCGCCGACGACCTCCCAGCGGGCGAGCCCCGGGTCCAGCTCCCCGTCCGCGGCGGCCCGCTGCAGGGCCGGCGGGGCCGGTTCGTCGCGGAGCCGGTGGCGGGCCTCGGCGTCGACCAGCGCGGTCAGCGCCTCCGTGACGAGCTCCGCGGGGTCCGGGCCCACGCCGTCCGCCACGGGCCGGCCGTCGAGGGCCTCGGCGCGGACGGCGGGCGGCAGGGCCGCGGCGAAGGCGTCGGCGGCGACGAGGTCACGGCCCTGGAGGACCGGGTGCCAGCCGAGCGGGTCCTCGTGCTCGGGTGCCGGCGCGGGGAGGACCCGGCCCTGCGCGACGAGGTCGGCCGCGAGCCGGCCGAGCGCCCGCAGCACCGCGAACTCCTCGCCCTCCCCCGGCAGCGGCTCGGAGCGGAGCAGGACGTCGGGGTCGAGCTCCAGCACCGGGACCGTCCACGGCGCGAGCGCGGCGGCCGTCGTGGCGGCCTCGGAGGGCACCGGCTCGCGCGTCGACCCGGTCGGCCCGGCCGTGGACGGCAGGTGCAGGACGGCCTGGCCCTCACCGCCCGTCGCGCCGAGCGCCGCCGCGACCGCCCGGAGCTGCTCGTGGTCGGCGGCGAAGGGGTGCGGCCGCGCACCCCGGGCCCGGCTGCGCGCCGCACCGGTCGCGCGGCGCGCCGGGTCCTCGGCCCAGAGGCAGAGCCCCCGACCCGGCGACCACGCGGCGTGCAGCGCGAGCATGCGACCGTCCTGCCGGCTAGACGAACTGCACCTGCCCGTTCACGACGGTCGTCGCGACGGGGGTCAACCCACTCTGCGCCGGGCCCTTCTTGAGCGCGCCGGACGTGGCGTCGAACTGGCTGCCGTGGTTCGGGCAGGTGATCGTGCCACCCTCGGGCGGGTCGACCGTCGTGCCCTGGTGCGGGCAGGTCGCGTCGAAGGCCTTGATGACGCCGGCCCGGGGCTGGGTCAGCACGACGGGTCCCTTCGGGCCGTTCACGACGAGGCCGCCCCCGACCGGCACCTGCGCGACCGGCGTCCCGCTCGCGGCGGGGGTGGTGGTCGCGCCGCCGGTGGCGGGGCCGGAGCCACCGTTGCCGGCGGCCGGAGGCGCCTCGCCGCCGGACGAGCAGGCGGCGAGGGCCGCGGGCGCGGCGAGGGCGACGACGAGACCGCACAGGGCACGACGACGGGTGAGTCCGGTCGGGGTGGCGGACGGCTCGGTGGTCACGGGTGGGGCCTCCGTCGGGGTCGCGGTGGTGCTCGCGGCTGGTCGTCGAACGTACCGGGACCGCTACTCGGGCAGGGCGAGCAGTCCGGCGACGACGTCGTCGAGGGTCTCGGCCACCACGTGCGGCCGGAGTACGGCGTCGGCGACCCGGCCCTCGAGGCGCTCGCAGTAACCCCCGAGCAGGCCCGCCGACACCGCGCCGTGGACGTCCCACGAGTGCACCGCGACCAGCGCCGTCCGGGCGGGCTCGCCCCCGACGCGCTGCACGGCGAAGTCGTACACCCGTCGCGGCGGCTTGAACGAGGCGATCTCCTCGCAGGAGAACACGTCCTCGAGCAGGTCGCGCACGCCGGCGTTCTCCAGGGCCGCGCTCGCCGTCGCGGCGGAGCCGTGCGTGAAGCCGTAGGCGGGGACGCCGGCGTCGCGGAGCAGGGTGAACGCCGCGCGGACGTCCTCGTGGGCCGGCAGCTCGCGGAACCCGTCCAGCACGGAGGCGACCTGGTCGTCGTCGAGGTCCCGCCCGCTCGTGCGGCGCAGCATGTCGGTGGCGACGGTCCGGAACGCCGGTGCCTCCCCCGCCAGCGTCATCGCCATGCCCTGGTGCAGCAGCCGGGCGAAGAACAGCTCCAGCTCGTGCTCCGGGCGGCCCAGCGCGACGAAACGCGGCCGCAGGCCCTCGAGCTGCAGGCAGGTCTCGAAGAGGTCGAACAGCACGACCTTCGGACGACGGGCGGGCGCGGGCTGCGGGGCGGTCACGGGCGCCCATCGTGCCGGGCGCGCCGGAGGTCGGCGCGCCGACCCGTCGTCAGGAACGCGCGAGCTCGGCGTTGACGCGGGCCGGCCAGGCGGGCCCGCCGTAGACGAAGCCGGTGTAGGACTGCACGAGGGTCGCGCCCATCTCGAGGCGGCGGCGGGCCTCGGCGGCGTCGGCGATGCCGCCGACGGAGACGATCGTGAGCTTCCCGCCCACACGCGCCACGAGGCGGCCGAGGACGGCGCGGGCCGGCTCGACGAGCGGGGCCCCGGAGAGGCCCCCGGGGCCCGCGGCCTCGACGACGGCGGGGTCGGTGACGAGGCCGGAGCGGGAGACCGTCGTGTTCGTGGCGACGAGGCCGTCGAGGCCGGCGCCGACGGCGAGGTCGGCCACCGCGTCCACCCCGTCGTCGTCGAGGTCGGCCGTGATCTTGACCAGCAGCGGCGTCGGGCCGATCTCCTCGCGCACGGCGGCGAGCAGCGGTTCGAGGGCGTCGACGCCCTGCAGGTCGCGCAGGCCGGGGGTGTTGGGCGAGGACACGTTGACGACGACGTAGTCGGCGTGGGGGCCGAGCACGCGGGCGGAGTACCGGTAGTCGGCCACCCTCTGCTCCGGGCCGGTCGCGGCCTTGGACTTGCCGATGTTGACCCCGAGCACAGTGCCCAGCGGGCCGCCGGCGCGCAGTGCGGCGAGGCGCTCCGCCACCGCGTCGGCCCCGGCGTTGTTGAAGCCCATGCGGTTGACGAGGGCGCGGTCGTCGGGCAGCCGGAACAGCCGCGGGCGCGGGTTGCCCGGCTGGGGTCGCGCCGTGACGGTGCCGATCTCCACGGCGCCGAAGCCGAGGCGGGCGAGGCCGCGGATCCCCTCGGCGTCCTTGTCGTAGCCGGCGGCGACGCCGAGCGGCGACGGGAACGTCAGCCCCATCGCCGTCACGGCGAGCGCGGGATCCGGGGTCCGCGGCGGGATGACGGGCGTCGCCGCGGCGAGGGCCCGCAGCCCGATGCGGTGGGTCCGCTCGGCCGGGACGCGCACCGCGACGTGGCGGAACAGGTTCTCGTAGAGGGTCATCCGTCGTACTTCGCGCGCAGCTCCCGCAGTCGCCGGACCGCCTGCACGGCGTGCTCCCGGTCCACCGCCTGGATCGCGGAGACCACGAGGTACTCGTCGTCGGGCAGGTCGAGGCGGGCGAACTGGGTGCCGTCGGGGAAGCTGATGCCGACGACGTCGGCCCACGCCACGCGCCGGGTGAGGATCGTCGCGCGAACCTCGACCCCGCCGGACCCGGCCCGGAGGCGGGGGCGGGTGAACAGGAGCGCGCAGCCCGCGAGGATCAGGCCGAGGAGCACCATCGCGACCTGGTCGGCCGGGCGGAAGTTGAAGCCCGCCGACTTGACGTAGACCAGCAGCGCGCCGGTGGCGAAGAACGCGAACAGCAGGATCGCCAGCACCCAGGCGACCCAGCGGATCCGCCGCGGCCGGACCTCGAGCTCGACCGGGCCGAGCTCGAGACCCTCGGGCGGGACGACCACCGGGGAGTCGGCACTCATCGCGCGAACCCGACCGGTGCACGGTGCGTGCCGTCGCGCAGGCTCTGCAGTGTGATCGCGGCGTCGAGCGCGGCGACGACGGCCTCGAACCCCTTGTCCTCGGTGGACTGCGGGGTTCCGGCACGCTCCCAGGCCTGGTCGAGGTTCTCCGTCGTCAGGACCCCGTTGCCGACCGGGGTGCGCTCGTCGAGCCCCACCCGCAGCAGCCCCGCCGTGACCGCGTCGCAGACGTAGTCGAAGTGCGGCGTCGCGCCGCGGATGACGACGCCGAGGCCGACGACCGCGTCGTGTCCGGCCGCGAGACCCTGACAGACGACCGGCAGTTCCATCGCGCCGGCGACGCGGACCACCGTCGGGTGCTCCACGTTCCCGCGCTCGGCGGCGAGCAGGGCGCGCTCGAGCATCGTCTCGACGATCTCGGCGTTCCAGCGCGTGGCCGCGATCCCGAGGCGCAGACCGGTCGCGTCGGGGACCGCGATGTCGGGACGTCCCTGGGTGCTCATGCGCCCGACTCGCTGCTCGCGAGGCCGGCCTCGTAGACGTCGAGGCCCTCCAGGTCGTGGCCCATGCGGTCCCGTTTCGTGCGCAGGTAGCGCAGGTTCTCCGGGGTGGCCCGCAGCGGCAGGGCGACGCGGTCGAGGATCTTCAGGCCGTAGCCCTCGAGGCCCGCGCGCTTCTCCGGGTTGTTCGTCAGCAGCCGCATGCTCCGGATGCCGAGGTCGGCGAGGATCTGCGCGCCGGTGCCGTAGTCCCGGGCGTCGGCGGGCATGCCGAGCGCGAGGTTCGCGTCGACGGTGTCGGCCCCGGCGTCCTGCAGCTGGTAGGCCTGCAGCTTGTGGATCAGGCCGATCCCCCGACCCTCGTGGCCGCGCACGTAGAGGACGACCCCGCGGCCCTCCTCGGCGACCGCGGCCATGGCGGCGTCGAGCTGCGGGCCGCAGTCGCAGCGGCGCGAGCCCAGCACGTCGCCGGTGAGGCACTCGGAGTGCACGCGGACGAGGACGTCCTCGCCGTCGCCGAGGTCGCCGTAGACCAGGGCGAGGTGCTCGATGCCGTCGAGCAGCGAGTCGTAGCCGTAGGCCTCGAACTCGCCGTGGATCGTCGGGAGGTGCGCGTGGGCGACCTGGGCGACCTGCTTCTCCGAGCGGCGCCGGTAGGCGATGAGGTCCTTGATGGTGATGAGCGCCAGGTCGTGCTCGTCGGCGAAGACCGCGAGCTCCTCGTAGCGCGCCATCTCGCCGTCGTCCTTCTGCGAGACGATCTCGCAGATCGCGCCGGCGGGCTCGAGCCCGGCGAGGCGGGCGAGGTCGACCGCGGCCTCGGTGTGCCCGGGCCGGCGCAGGACCCCGCCGTCGCGGGCCCGCAGCGGCACGACGTGGCCGGGGCGGGAGAGGTCGGTCGCGGCCGACGACGGGTCGGCGAGGACCTTGATCGTGCGGGCGCGGTCGGCGCCGGAGATGCCGGTGCCGATGCCCTCGCGGGCGTCGACGGACACGGTGTAGGCGGTGCCGTGCCGGTCCTGGTTGATGGAGTGCGCCGGCGGGAGGTCGAGGCGGTCGCACGCGTCGCCGGTCAGCGGCACGCAGATGTAGCCCGAGGTGTAGCGCACCATGAACGAGACCAGCTCCGGCGTCGCCATCTGCGCGGCGAAGATCAGGTCGCCCTCGTTCTCGCGGTCCTCGTCGTCGACCACGACGACGGCCTTGCCCGCGGCGATGTCCTCGATGGCCCGCTCGATGTGCTCGAAGCCGTCCACGTGGTTCATGCTCCCGACTCCGTTCGCTCCGACCGCTGCAGCGACCCCGCCCCGAGCAGTCGTTCGACGTACTTGGCCACCACGTCGACCTCCAGGTTCACGGTCGCGCCGACCTCGCGCGACCCGAGCGTCGTCTCGGCGAGGGTGGTGGGGATCAGCCCGACGGCGAACCCGTCGTCGTCGACCTCCGTGACGGTGAGGCTCACGCCGTCCACGGCGATCGAGCCCTTCTCGACGATGTACCGGGCGATGCCGACCCCGCCGTCGGCCGCGCGCGGGGTGCTGAAGCGGACCGCCGTCCAGTGCTCGGAGGCCTCGATCCCGGCGACCGTGGCGGTCCCGTCGACGTGGCCCTGCACGATGTGTCCGCCGAGGCGGGCCCCCGCCGCCAGGGCGCGCTCCAGGTTCACCGGCGTACCGGCGGCCGCGTCGGCCAGGCTGGAGCGGCGCAGCGTCTCGCCCATGACGTCCACGGCGAACGAGTCCGGCGCCGGGTCGACCACGGTGAGGCACACGCCGTTGACGGCGATCGAGTCGCCGGGCCGGGCGTCGGACACGACCAGTGGACCGCGGATGCGCAGCCGCGCGGCATCCGCCTGCGGGGTGACGTCGACGATCTCGCCGACCTCCTCCACGATCCCCGTGAACACTCGCGGCTCCCCTGCCCGTCGACTCCGGCCGTCGTGACGTCAACGACCGTCGATGCCTGCATCATCCTCGTGCGGCCCACGCCCACCGGGTCGGTTCCCGGTGACAACCGCCACTGCCCAGGTTACTCGCGGGTAGTCAGCGAACGGTGCGGTGAGACGGCCGCCGCCTGCTCCCGCAGCGCCGCGACCGCGCGCGCCGGATCCTCCGCGCCGTAGACCGCGCTGCCGGCCACGAAGCAGTCGACGCCCGCCTCGGCGGCCTGCTCCACGGTGTCGGCGCTGATCCCGCCGTCGATCTCGACGAGCACCCGCAGGTGGCCGGTGTCGACGAGCCGCCGCGCCGTGCGCACCTTGTCCAGGACGCGCGGCATGAAGCTCTGGCCGCCGAACCCGGGCTCCACGCTCATGATCAGCAGCGTGTCGTAGTCGGCGAGGACCTCGATCCAGTCCTCGAGCGGGGTGTCCGGCTTGACCGACAGGCCCGCGAGCGCCCCCGCCGCGCGGAGGTCCCGGGCGATCCTGCGGGGGTCGTGCGCGGCCTCGGCGTGCACCGTCACGTTGTGGGCGCCGGCCTCGGCGTAGGGCGGCGCCCAGCGGTCCGGATCCTCGATCATGAGGTGGCAGTCGAGGGGGATGTCGGTGGCCCTGAGCAGGCTCTCCACGACCGGCAGGCCCAGCGTCAGGTTCGGCACGAAGTGTGCGTCCATGACGTCGACGTGCAGCCAGTCGGACCCGTGCACCGCGGCGGCCTCGTCGGCGAGCCGCGCGAAGTCCGCGGACAGGATGCTGGGCGCGATGAGCGGGGCGGGCACGTCCCCAGTCTCCCGCACCCGTGATCAGGCGCCGCGCCGCAGGGTGGCGCAGTACATGGCGTCGGTCCCGTGCCGGTGCGGCCAGAGCTGCACGCCGGGACCCTTCCCGACGTCGGATCCGGTCAGCTCGGGCAGGCTGCCGGCGGTGTCGAGCAGCTCGGCACCGGTGGCCTCGACGACCGCCCGCACGACGTCGACCGTCTCCTCCGGGTGCGGCGAGCACGTCGCGTAGGTGACGACCCCGCCGGGACGCACCCGCTCCAGGGCGTGGGTGAGCAGGTCGCGCTGCAGGGCGGTGAGGTCGGCGACGTCCTCGGGCCGGCGCCGCCACCGGGCCTCAGGCCGGCGGCGCAGCGCCCCCAGGCCGGTGCACGGGGCGTCGACGAGCACGCGGTCGTAGGCCGCCTCGGGCAGCGCGATCTCACGCGCGTCGCCGGTGTGCACGCGCACGGGCAGTCCCGCGGTGGCCTTCGCCACGAGCGCGGCCCGGTGGGGGGCGCGGTCGACGGCGTCGAGGGTCGCGCCGCTGATGGCCGCCAGCGCGCCGAGCAGCGCCGCCTTCCCGCCCGGCCCGGCGCAGAGGTCGAGCCAGAACTCGTCGCGCCCGTCGAGCGGGGCGCGGGCGGCGGCGAGGGCGACCAGTTGGCTGCCCTCGTCCTGCACCGCGGCCAGGCCCTCGCGGACCGGCTCGAGGTCGCCCGGGTCGCCGCCCTCGGTGAGCAGCACCCCGTAGGGCGAGTACGGCGCCTCGTCGCCCCCGGTGATCGCGGCGAGCTCCTCGGCGCTGATCTCGCCGGGGCGTGCCGCCAGGTGCACGGCGGGCCGGGCGTCGTCGGCGGCGAGCGCCGCGTCGAGCTCCGCCTCCGGCAGCACCTCGGCGAAGACCTCGGCGATCCAGCGCGGGTGGGCGTGGCGGAAGGCGAGGTGCCCGACCGAATCGGTGGTGGCGTCGGGTGCGAGCTCGTCGATCCAGCCGGCCTCGTCGCGCTCGGCGACCCGGCGCAGGACGGCGTTGACGAACCCGGTGGGCTTCGACCCCGCCCGCGAGCGCACCAGCTCGACGGTGGCGCCCACGGCGGCGTGGGCCGGGATCCGGGTGCGGAGCAGCTGCTGTGCGCCGAGGCGCAGGGCGTCGAGGACGACGCCGTCGAGCCGGTCGAGCGGACGGTCCACGCAGGCGCCGAGGACGGCGTCGAGGAGGCCCTGCGCGCGGCACGCCCCGTAGGCGAGGTCGGTGGCGAGCGCGGCGTCGCGGCCGGTGACCCGGCGCTCGCGCAGCAGCTTCGGCAACGTCAGGTTGGCGTACGCGTCGTCCTCGCGGACCGCGCGCAGGGTGTCGAGGGCGGCCTCGCGGGCGGCGTCGCCCTGCGGCGGCCGGTTCGGGCCGGAGCGGCCGCGCGGCGGGCCCGACCGGCGCGGGCGGTCGGGACGGCGCGGCCCCCGCCCGGAGCGGTGGCCGCCGGGCGGCACGGAGCTGTCGGTCATCGCGCTCCAGCCTCCCCCGCCGTGTCCGCGTCGAACCGCTCCCCCGCCGTCGGCTGCGCCCCGCGGCTCCAGTCGACGGCGGGCATGGCGGGCCTCCCCGCCGGCTGCACGGTGCCGAGGACGACCGGGGCCGCGGCGGTGCCCACCAGGACCCGCTTGCGCTCGACGACGATCTCACCGGGGGCCAGGTCGTCGAAACCCGTCGTCGTGACCGGCCCGATCTTGATCCGTGCGCCGCGGAACTCCGTCCACGCGCCGGGGGCGGGCGTCACGGAGCGGATGTGCCGGTCGACGGCGAGCGGCGGATCGGTCCAGCGGACGCGGGCGTCGTCGACGGTGACCTTCGGCGCCACCGAGACGCCTTCGGCGGGCTGCGGCACGGGCTGCAGCGAGCCGTCGGCGATGCCGTCGAGGGTGGCGGCCAGCAGCCCCGCGCCGCTGTGGCTCAGGCGGTCGAGGAGAGCGCCCGCGGTGTCGTCGTCGGCGATCTTCTCGGTGACGGTGCCGAACACCGGGCCGGTGTCCATGCCCGCCTCGAGCCGGAAGGTGCTCGCCCCCGTGATCTCGTCGCCGGCGCGGATCGCCGCCTGCACCGGCGCGGCGCCCCGCCAGGCGGGCAGCAGCGAGAAGTGCAGGTTGACCCATCCGTGGACCGGGATCGCGAGAGCGGCCGGACGCAGCAGGTTCCCGTAGGCGACGACGGGGGCGCAGTCCGGCGCGAGCGCGGCGAGGCGCGCGAGGAACTCCGGGTCGGAGGCCTTGGCGGGGGTGAGGACCTCGATCCCGGCCTCGTCGGCCAGCTGCCCGACCGGCGAGCGCTGGAGTCGACGCTTCCGTCCGGCGGGGGCGTCGGGCCGGGTGACCACGGCGACGACCTCGTGCGCGCTGCCCTCGAGCAGGCGACGCAGCGACGGGACGGCGGGTTCCGGGGTGCCGGCGAAGACGAGCCGCATCTAGCGGACGCCCCCGAACAACGGGTTGACCTTCTGCGACGGGTCCACGTGCGGGTTCTGCTTGATGCGCGGCGGCGCCGTGGGGTCGAACCACTCGGCCTGCCGGATCGCCGCCATCGCCTCCTTGCGCGTGGCCGCGTCGAGCCGGTCGAGGAAGAGCACGCCGTCGAGGTGGTCGGTCTCGTGCTGGATCGCGCGCGCCAGCATGGCCGTCCCCTCGATCCGCAGCGGCTCGCCGTGCATGTCCCACCCGGTGGCGACGACGTGGTCGTAGCGCGTGCAGTCCCACCGGAACCCGGGGATCGACAGGCAGCCCTCCGGCCCGGTCTGCTCGGTGTCGTCGAGGACGGTCCAGGTCGGGTTGACCAGGTGGCCGTGCATGTCCTCCCCGGTGCGGAAGGTGAAGACGCGCAGCCCGACCCCGATCTGCGGCGCCGCCAGCCCCGCGCCGCCCTGCTCGCGCATCGTCTCGTCGAGGTCGGCGACCAGCGCGCGCAGTTCCTTGTCGAACGTGGTCACCTCGACGGCGCGCTCCCGCAGGACGGGGTCGCCGAAGTAGCGGACGGGCTGGACGGTCACGGTCGTCCAGTCTAGGCGCGTGTCCGGTCCGGGCGGATCGGTGCGGGGTGCTCGGCGATCAGAGCGGGTCGTGCGGGTCGAGCAGCACGCGGACCGGCTCGCGCTCGCGGCGCGCACCGCGGATCGACTGGGCCTCCTGCAGCGCCCGCGCGAGGTCGCGGCCGGCGGGACGCGGCACCCGGACGAGCGTGCGCTCGGCCCGTTCGGTGCGCTCCTCGGCCCCGGGGAGCCGGGTCCCGGGCGGTAGCTCGACCGGGCCCAGGACGTCGGCGGTGTCGGGCAGGCGGGCGGTCTCGACGAGGTCGCGCAGCGCGGCGGGCTCGCCGTCGAGGGCCGCCATCCGGACGGCGGGCGGCAGGCCCAGCTCGGTGCGCGCGTCGAGCTCCGCGCCGGCGTGCCCGGCCGGATCCCAGCGCACGAGCGCCTGCACGGCGGGGAGGTTCGACTCGGCGACCACCACGACGCGGCCGCCGTCCGGGCCGGGGCGCACGAGGCTCGCGGCGGCGAACCAGCGACGCACCGTGTCCTCGGCGGCGCGCAGCTCGGGCCGGGCGAGCAGGGCCGCGCCGTCGAGCAGCAGGGCGGCGCCGTACCCGCCGGCGGCCGCGGGCTCCGCGCCCGGGGTGGCGACGACGACGGCCGGGGCCGCGTCGACGGTCTCCAGGATCGTGGCGCCGCCGCCCGAGCTGCGCACCACCGTCTGCGGGAACGCCCGGCCGAGCTCCTCGGCGGTCCGCCCGGCGCCCACCACCGTCGCCCGCAGGCGGGGCGAGGCGCACGCCGGGCAGCGGTAGTTCGTCGCGGGCCGCCCGCACCAGCGGCAGGTCGGCGGGGCGGGCGCGTCCCCGGTGCCGGCCGGGATGCCCAGCGGCCCGTGGCAGTGGCGGCACCGGGCGGGTTCCCGGCACTGCGCGCAGGCGATCGCCGGGAGGTAGCCGCGGCGGGGCACCTGGACCAGCACCGGCCGGCCGGCGCCCAGTGCGGCGCGGGCGGCCTCGAACGCGACGGAGGGGATCCGCGCCGCCCGGGCCGTCGGGTCGCGCAGCAGCTGCCGCTCGTCCTCGCCGAGGGCGGTGACCCGCGGCGCGCGCTCGCGGACCGTGGTGCGCTCCGCGACCACCGGGTGGGCCCAGCCGCTGCGCACGAGCACCTCGGCCTCGGCGGTGCGCGTGATGCCGGCGACGAGCAGCGCGGCCCCGCTGGTGTGGGCGCGGGCGACGAGGACGTCGCGGGTGTGCGGGTAGGGCGCCCGGGGCTCGGTGTGCGAGTCGTCCCCGTCGTCCCACACGACGAGCAGGCCGGGATCGGGCACCGGCGCGAACGCCGCCGCCCGCGTCCCGATCGCGAGCCGGCGCCGACCGCGGGACACCGCGAGCCAGCGGCGGTACCGCTCGGCCGGGCCCAGGTCCGCGGCCAGCGCGGCGACGTGCTCCTCCCCCACGACCTCCCGGCACGCCGCGTCCAGCCGGTCGAGATCGCGGCGGTCGGGCACGACGATCACCGCGCCCCGCCCGGCCGCGAGCGTGGCCCGCGCGGCCTCGGCCAGGCGCCGCGCCCAGTCCTCGCCGGGCAACGCCTGCCACACCGCGTGGGCCGGGCGCTGCCCGCTCAGCGCCTCCAGGAACGCGGGGCCGCGCGGGTAGGCGGCCCACCCCGGGCCTCCGTCGGGAGCCGCCGCCGGGACCGGCACCGACCCGGCGTCGGGACGGGGCTCCTTCTCCACGCGCGCGTGGCGCGGCGGCAGGGCGAGGCGCAGGACGTCAGCCAGCGTGCCGGCGTAGCGGTCGGCCACCGTGCGGCACAGGGCGGCGAGCTCGGGCGAGAGCACCGGCTCGGGCGAGACGACCTTCTCCAGCCATTGCAGCCGGCCGTCGTGCTCGGTGGTGTCGGAGCGGGCGAGGACGTAGCCGTCGACCACCCGGCCGGCGAAGCGCACCCGCACCCGCGCACCCACGACGGCGGTCTCGTCGAGCTGCACCGGCACGCGGTAGTCGAACGGCCGGTCGAGGTGCGGGAGCGGGACGTCGACCGCGACCGACGCGACGGAGTCCCGCTCCGCCGGCAGGCGCTCGTTGTGCTTCGGGGCCTTCTCGACGACGGGCCGGGCGGGGGTGGGCATGCCGGGCAGCGCCAGCAGCGCCTCGTCCCCCGGTGATCCGCCCACGGGCGCCGGTCTACCAGAGCGGTCCGACCGCGCGGACCACGATGCCGGATTTCCTGGCACTGGGTGCAAGCGGTGACGCGTTGCTTGCAGCTGGGGACGACGACGGCCCGGCCACCCCGTGGGGGGCGACCGGGCCGTGGCGTCGGACGAGCGTCAGCCGGCGATCGACTTCAGCTGGTCGGCACGGTCCGTGCGCTCCCAGGGGAGGTCGAGGTCGTCGCGGCCGAAGTGGCCGTACGCGGAGGTCGGCTGGTAGATCGGGCGCAGCAGCTCGAGGTCGCGGACGATCGCGCCGGGGCGCAGGTCGAACACCTCGGCGATGGCCTTCTCGATCTTGGCCGGGTCCACGTTCGCGGTGCCGAACGTCTCGAGGAACACACCGACGGGCTCGGCCTTGCCGATGGCGTAGGCGAGCTGGACCTCGGCGCGGCGGGCGAGACCGGCGGCGACGACGTTCTTCGCCACCCAGCGGCCGGCGTACGCGGCGGAGCGGTCGACCTTCGACGGGTCCTTGCCGGAGAAGGCGCCGCCACCGTGACGGGCGTAGCCGCCGTAGGTGTCGACGATGATCTTGCGGCCGGTCAGGCCGGCGTCACCCATCGGGCCGCCGACGACGAAGCGACCGGTCGGGTTCACGAGGACGCGGGTGTTCGACGAGTCGAGGTCGATGCCCTCGAGGACGGGCGCGATGACCTTCGAGCGGATGTCGGGCGCGAGCATCTCGTCGAGGTCGATGTCCGCGGCGTGCTGCGTGGAGAGCACGACGGTCTCGACGCCGACCGGCTTGTCGCCGTCGTAGGCGATCGTGACCTGGGTCTTGCCGTCGGGGCGCAGGTAGGGCAGGACGCCCTCACGCCGCACGCTGGTCAGCTTGCGCGCGAGCCGGTGGGCGAGCCCGATCGGCAGCGGCATGAGCTCGGGGGTGTCGGCGTCGGCGTAGCCGAACATGAGGCCCTGGTCGCCGGCGCCCTGCCTCGCGATCTCGTCCTCGGAGCCCTCGACGCGGGACTCGTAGCCCTGGTCGACGCCCTGGGCGATGTCGGCGGACTGCGCGCCGATGGAGATGGAGACACCGCAGGTCTCGCCGTCGAAGCCCTTGGCCGACGAGTCGTAGCCGATGTCCAGGATCGTCTTGCGGACGATGTCGACGTAGTTGACGTGCGCGTTGGTGGTGACCTCACCGGCCACGTGCACCTGGCCGGTGGTCACCATCGACTCGACGGCCACCCGGCTCTTGGGGTCCTGCGCCAGCAGGGCGTCCAGAATTCCGTCGGAGATGGCGTCACAGATCTTGTCCGGGTGGCCCTCGGTGACGGACTCGGAAGTGAACAAACGCCTAGCGGGCACAATTTCTCCCTGCCTCGACAGTGGGACCCGCCAACAGTAACGGCATCCGGCGCAACTGGCAGGCCCCTGACCGGCCGGTTTGCGCAGCGCGTCACATCGCGGTTGTGCAGCGTGACCAGGTGTGGCATTGGCTTTCGACCGTGGGCCCCGACACGCTCCGTGGCCGGATCGTTACGCCAAGCGAGCGGCCACCGTGTCCCAGACGCGCGCGGCGAGTGCCGCCTTCGACCCCATCGGCAGCTGCACGGACGAGCCGTCGGCGCCGAGCAGCCAGCCCTCGTTGTCGGCGCCCTCGAAGGCGTTGTGCCCGGTGGAGCCGCCGACCGCATTGACGACGAGGTAGTCGCAGCCCTTGCGCTCGAGCTTCGCGCGACCGAAGGAGAGGACGTCGTGGTCGGCGTCCCCGGTCTCGGCGGCGAACCCGAGCACGAGCCGCCCGGGCACCTGCTCGGCCACCAGTTCGGCGAGGATGTCGGGGTTGCGTGTGAGAGGGATCGCGTCCGGCTCGCCGGGACCCTTCTTGATCTTGAACCCGGCGACGGTCGCGGGCCGGAAGTCGGCCACCGCGGCGGCCATGACGACGGCCTCGGCCGCCTTCCCGGCGTCGAGGACGGCCGTCCGCATCTCCTCGGTGGTGCGCACGCGCACGAGGTCGACGGCGGCGGGCGGTTCGAGGTCGGCGGTGGTCCCGGCGACGAGCGTGACGTGGGCGCCGCGCTGGGCGGCCACCCGCGCCAGCGCGTAGCCCTGGCGCCCGGACGAGCGGTTGCCGAGCGTGCGGACCGGGTCGAGCGGCTCGGCGGTGCCGCCGGCCGACACCACGACGTGGCGTCCCTCGAGGTCGCGCGGCAGCGCGTGCGGCGCCTCGAGCAGGAGGCGGACGAACTCCGCGATCTCGACGGGCTCCGGCAGCCGGCCGGGCCCGGAGTCGGCACCGGTGAGCCGGCCGGAGGCGGGCTCGAGGACGACGATGCCGCGGCGGCGGAGGGTGGCGACGTTCTCGACGGTCGCCGGGTGGTCCCACATCTCGGTGTGCATCGCGGGGGCGGCGAGCACGGGACATCGCGCGGTGAGCAACGTCGAGGTCAGGAGGTCGTCCGCGCGACCCGCCGCCATCCGCGCGAGCAGGTCGGCGGTGGCGGGGGCGCAGACGACGAGGTCGGCCCGCCGCCCGAGCGCCACGTGCGTGACGTCGGGGACGTGCTCGAAGACCTCGGTGAGGACCTCACGGCCGGAGAGCGCCTCGAAGGTGGCGGCCCCGACGAAGCGCAGGGCGTTCGGGGTGGCCACCACCTGCACCTGGTGCCCGGCCTCACGCAGCCGACGGAGCAGTTCGCACGCCTTGTAGGCGGCGATGCCGCCCGCGACGCCGAGCACGATCTCAGCCATGGTGGCGTGTTGCCCGATCCGTCGGAGGAGCTACCGCGGTGCTACTCGCCCTCGGTGTGCTCGAGCAGGTGCGAGTGGATCTCGCGCATGGCGATCGACAGCGGCTTCTCGCGCGGGCCCGGCTCCACGAGCGGGCCGACGTACTCGAGCAGGCCCTCGCCGAGCTGGGCGTAGTAGTCGTTGATCTGCCGCGCCCGCTTGGCCGCGTAGATCACCAGCGCGTACTTCGAGCTGACCGTCTCCAGCAGCTCGTCGATCGGCGGGTTGGTGATGCCCTCGGGCACGTCGTGGAAGCCACCGGTGACGCGACTGGTGGAGATGCTCATTCACTGGCTCCTGCGGGATCGTGGGTCCGTGTGACTGCAGCTGTGCCCGCGTTCTTGCAGGCAGCGGCGTCCACGGGGTGGGCCAAGTCTACCAACCGCCGTGCGGTCTCCCGGACGTCGTGGTTCACGAGCCCCACGTCGAACTCACGGCGGGCGTCGAGCTCGATCCGGGCGGTGGCGAGCCGCCGGTCGATCACGTCCTGCGGCTCGGTGCCGCGGCCGGTGAGCCGGTCCACGAGGACCTCCCACGACGGCGGCTCCAGGAACACGAGCAGCGCGTCCGGCCGGCGCGACCGGACGGCCCGGGCACCCGCGAGGTCGAGCTCGAGCAGCACCGGCTCCCCCGCGGCGAGGTGGGCCTCGACCGGGGCGGCCGGGGTGCCCGACCGGTGCAGACCGCGGTGGATCGAGGCCCACTCCAGCATCTCGCCGTCGGCGACCATGCGGTCGAAGTCGGCGTCGGACACGAAGTGGTACTCGCGGCCGTCCTCCTCGCCCGGACGCGCAGCCCGGGTGGTGGCCGAGACGCTGAACCACAGCGGTGCGGCCATCCGGCGCAGCTCGGCCACGACGGTGCTCTTGCCGACGCCGGACGGCCCGGCGAGGACGAGCAGACGTCCCCGCCCGCCCGTCGCTCCCGCGTCGTGCGTCACTCCCCGTCGAACTCCGCGAGCAGCGCCTTGCGCTGGCGCTCGCCGAGGCCACGCAGGCGGCGGCTGGGGGCGATCTCCAGCCGCTCCATGATCTGCTGGGCGCGAACCTTGCCGACGCCCGGGAGGGCCTCGAGGAGCGCCGAGACCTTCATCTTGCCGAGCACCTCGTCGGAGTCGGCCTGCTCGAGCACGTCACCGAGGGTGGTGCCGCCGCGCTTGAGCCGCTCCTTGAGCTCGGCCCGGGCGCGGCGGGCAGCGGCGGCCTTCTCCAGCGCGGCCGCCCGCTGCTCCTCGGTCAGCTCGGGAAGTGCCACGGTCTCCTCCGATATCTGTGGATGGGGTCTCCGGGCCCCCACTCATCTCGCGGGCGCCCTCGTCGCTGGCGAACGTACCGTCTGGGGTGCGAGTCCACAGTCCTCGGGTGTCCGGGGTGTGAACGGTCTCGCCGTGCGCGGACACCCGACGCGCTCCGCGTCCGGAGCGCCCGGACCGGACGGTCGGCGGCTGCTACGCGCCGATCGGTCCGGCGGGCAGCGCCAGCCCGCGCAGGGCGCCGTTCAACGCGAGACACGCGTCGCGCAGCGCCTCCGGGTCGGGGCCGGCGGCGAGGATCTCCCGCGAGCTCGACGGGACGACGGGTCCGGTCCCGTCGGCGAACGCACGGGCCAGGTCCTCCGGGGTGGCGCCCTGGGCCCCGAGGCCCGGCACCAGCACCGGCCCGTGCAGGCGCGTGAGGTCCAACCCGTGCGCCCGGCCGGTGGTGCCGCCCGTGGCGCCCACGACCACGCCCACGGGCCCGCTGCGGCCCTCCCCGGCCCGCACCGCGTTCGCGGCCCCGCAGGCGTCCACGACGCCCTGCGCGACCTCCCGCATCCCCGGGCTCGACGGGTCGGACAGCGCGGTCCACGACTGCGCGGACTGCACCGTCGCCGCCTCCGCGTTCGAGGTCCGGGCGAGGACGAACACCCCACGGCCGGTCTCGGCGGCGAGGTCGAGGGCCGGTGTCAGCGACCCGACCCCGAGGTAGGGCGAGAGCGTCACCGCGTCGGCCGCGAGCGGCGAGGTGTCGGCGAGCCACGCGCGGGCATACGCGGTCATCGTCGAGCCGATGTCGCCCCGCTTGGCGTCGGCGATCGTCAGCAGCCCGGCGTCGCGGGCGTCGGCGAGCACCCGTTCCAGGGCCCGCACCCCCCCGCTGCCGTGCACCTCGAACAGCGCGACCTGCGGCTTGACGACGGCGACGTGGCCCGCGAGCGCGGCGACCGCGTCGCGCCCGAAGCGCTCCACGCCCGCCGCGTCGTCCTCGTGGCCCCACCGGGCGAGCAGACCCGGGTGCGGGTCGATCCCCACGCAGAGCGGGCCGTGGGTCGCCACGGCCCCGCTCAGCTTGTCGGTGAAGGGCACCCGGGCCCCGCTCCGCTCCCCCGTCGCCCCGCTCGCCGGGCCGGTCACACGCCCTCCGTGGCCCGTGCCTTCGCCAGCCGCTCGTGGAGCACCTGCAGCGGGGTGACCGTGATCTCCCCGCGGATGACGGCCTCGATGCCCTGCACGGCCGCCGCCGCGCCCTGCACCGTCGTGATGCACGGGACGCCGACGTTGAGCGCCGCGGCCCGGATCTCGTAGCCGTCGATCCGGGGCCCCGTGTGCCCGACCGGGGTGTTGATGATCATGCCGACCTCGCCCGCGAGGATCGTGTCGACGATGTTGTCCGGCCCCTCGAAGTGCTTGCGCACCACCTGGGCGGGGATGCCGTTGCGCTCCAGGACGCTCGCCGTCCCCGCCGTCGCGAGGATCTCGAACCCGAGGTCGGCGAGGCGCTTCACCGGGAAGATCAGGGCCCGCTTGTCGCGGTTCGCCACCGAGACGAAGATCCGGCCCGACGTCGGGAGGGGTCCCGACGTGGCGGCCTGCGCCTTCGCGAACGCGGTCGAGAACGCGGTGTCGATGCCCATGACCTCGCCGGTGGACTTCATCTCCGGGCCGAGCAGCGAGTCCACGCCCCGCCCGTCGGGTCGGCGGAACCGGTGGAAGGGCAGCACGGCCTCCTTGACGGCGACCGGGTGCTGGGCCGGCAGGTGCGCCCCGTCCCCGGTCGCAGGAAGCACGCCCTCGTGGCGCAGCCCGGCGATCGTGGCCTCGAGCATCACCCGGGCCGCGGCGCTGGCCAGCGGCACGCCGGTGGCCTTGGAGACGAACGGCACGGTGCGGCTCGCACGCGGGTTGGCCTCGAGCACGTAGAGCGTCTCGTCCTTGAGCGCGTACTGCACGTTCATGAGGCCGAGCACGCCCAGCCGCCGGGCCAGCGCCACCGTGGAGGCGCGCACCACCTCGAGGTCGGAGAGCCCGAGGGTGATCGGGGGCAGGGTGCACGAGGAGTCGCCGGAGTGGACCCCGGCCTCCTCGATGTGCTCCATCACGCCGCCGAGGTAGACCTCGCCGGTCGCGTCGCACAGCGCGTCGACGTCGATCTCGATGGCGTCGTCGAGGAACCGGTCGACCAGCACCGGGTGGTCGGGGGTCACCTCGGTGGCGCGGGCGATGTAGTCCGCCAGCGTCTCGTCGTCGTAGACGATCTCCATCCCACGCCCGCCGAGCACGTAGGACGGCCGGACCAGCACGGGGTAGCCGATGGCCGCGGCGATGTCACGGGCGCCGTCGAAGCTGGTCGCGGTGCCGTAGGGCGGGGCGGGCAGGCCCGCGTCGTCGAGCACCTGGCCGAAGGCGCCGCGCTCCTCGGCGAGGTCGATCGCCGCCGGCGGGGTGCCCACGATCGGCACGCCCGCGGCCTCCAGGGCCGCGGCGAGCTTGAGCGGGGTCTGCCCGCCGAGCTGGACGACGACGCCCGCCAGGCCGGGCGAGTACCCGCCGTCGGGACGTCGCTGCGCGTCGCCCCCGCCCGAGGCCCGCTCGGAGTGGACGACCTCGAGCACGTCCTCCTCGGTGAGGGGCTCGAAGTAGAGGCGGTCGGCGGTGTCGTAGTCGGTGGAGACCGTCTCGGGGTTGCAGTTGAGCATCACCGTCTCGAAGCCCGCCGCGCGCAGCGAGGTCGCGGCGTGCACGCACGAGTAGTCGAACTCGATGCCCTGCCCGATCCGGTTCGGCCCGGAGCCCAGGATGATGACCTTGGGCCGCTCGGTCTGCGCGACGACCTCGGACTCGGCCGCGGGGTCGGACTCGTAGGCCGAGTAGTGGTACGGCGTGCGCGCCTCGAACTCGGCGGCGCAGGTGTCCACGGTCTTGTAGACCGGCCGCACCCCGAGCCGGTGGCGCAGCGCCCGGACCCCCGCCTCGCCGGCGAGCTCGGGGCGCACGGTGGCGATCTGCAGGTCGGAGAGCCCGGACCGTTTGGCGCGGCGCAGCAGCGCGGCGTCGAGCACGGGCGCCTCGGCGATCTCACCGCGCAGCGCGACGATGCCCTCGATCTGCTCGACGAACCACGGGTCGATGCCGGAGGCCTCGCTGACCTCGGCGACGGTGGCGCCGAGACGCAGGGCCCGCTCGACGGCGTAGAGCCGGCCGTCGCGCGGCAGCGCCGCCTGCTTCAGCGCGTCGTCCTTCGAGAGACCGAGCGGGTCGGGGCGCGTGCCGAAGCTCGCGTCCTTGGTCTCGGTGGAGCGCAGCGCCTTGTTCAGGGCCTCGGGGAAGCTGCGGCCGAGCGCCATCGCCTCGCCGACCGACTTCATCGTCGTGGTGAGCGTGGGGTCGGCGCCCGGGAACTTCTCGAACGCGAACCGCGGCACCTTGACCACGACGTAGTCGAGCGTGGGCTCGAAGCTCGCCGGGGTCTCGCCGGTGATGTCGTTGGTGATCTCGTCGAGGCTGTAGCCGACGGCGAGCCGGGCGGCGATCTTCGCGATCGGGAAGCCGGTCGCCTTCGAGGCCAGCGCGGAGGACCGCGAGACGCGCGGGTTCATCTCGATGACGACGAGGCGCCCGGTGCTCGGCTCCACCGCGAACTGGATGTTGCAGCCACCGGTCTCGACGCCGACCTCGCGCAGCACCTTGATGCCCATGTCGCGCATGACCTGGTACTCGCGGTCGGTGAGCGTCATCGCGGGCGCGACCGTCACCGAGTCGCCGGTGTGCACACCCATCGGGTCGATGTTCTCGATCGAGCAGATGACCACCACGTTGTCGCGGTGGTCGCGCATGAGCTCGAGCTCGAACTCCTTCCAGCCCAGCACCGACTCCTCGATGAGGACCTCGTGCACCGGGCTCGCGGCCAGGCCGGTGCCGGCGAGGCGCTCGAGCTCCTCGTGGGTGTAGGCGAGGCCGGAGCCGAGGCCGCCCATGGTGAACGAGGGCCGGATGACGACGGGGAGGCCGACCTCGGCCACCGTCGCCCGCACCTCCTCCATCGAGTGGCAGACCTCGGAGCGCGGGACGTCGCCGCCGACGGAGCGGACGATCTCCTTGAACTTGAGCCGGTCCTCACCCCGCTGGATGGCCTCGACGTCGGCGCCGATCAGCTCGACGCCGTAGCGCTCGAGCACCCCGGCGTCGTGCAGCGCGATGGCGGTGTTCAGCGCGGTCTGGCCGCCCAGGGTGGCGAGCAGCGCGTCGGGGCGCTCGGCCTCGATGACCTTGGTGACGTGCTCGACGTCGATCGGCTCGACGTAGGTGGCGTCGGCGTACTCCGGGTCGGTCATGATCGTCGCCGGGTTGGAGTTGACGAGGGAGACCCGCAGGCCCTCCTCGCGCAGCACCCGGCAGGCCTGCGTGCCCGAGTAGTCGAACTCGCAGGCCTGGCCGATCACGATCGGGCCGGACCCGATGACCAGGACGTGGTGGATGTCCTCGCGGCGCGGCATGTCCTCAGCGCCCTCCCATCAGGGCAGCGAAACGGTCGAAGAGGTCTGCGGCGTCGTGCGGGCCGGCGGCCGCCTCGGGGTGGTACTGCACGGAGAACGCGGGGACCGAGGCACAGGTCACGCCCTCGACCGTGTCGTCGTTGGGACACCCGTGCGACAGGTGCACCCTGCCGAACGGCGAGTCGACGTGGTCACCGGGGGTCCCGGTGATCGCGAAGCCGTGGTTCTGGCTGGTGATGGCCACGGTCCCGGTGAGGTGGTCGTACACCGGGACGTTGATCCCGCGGTGGCCGTAGCGCAGCTTGTAGGTCCCCATCCCGAGGGCGCGCCCCAGGATCTGGTTGCCGAAGCAGATGCCGAAGAGCGGGACGCCGCGCTCCAGGACGCCGCGGGTGAGCGCGACGGCGTGGTCGGCGGTGGCCGGGTCACCCGGCCCGTTGGACAGGAACACCCCGTCGGGGGACCCGTCGAGCAGCTCGTCGAGGGAGGCGGTGCTCGGCAGCACCCGCGTCTCGATGCCGCGCTGGGCCAGCATCCGCGGGGTGTTCGCCTTGATGCCGAGGTCGAGCGCGGCGACGGAGAACCGCCGGGTGCCCTCGGCGGCGACGACGTAGGGCTCCGCGGTGGTCACCGCGCCCGCGAGGTCGGCGCCCGCCATCTCCGGGCTGTCGCGGACCACGTCGAGCATCTCGCGCTCTCCTGCCAGCCCGTCGCCGGAGAACACGCCGGCGCGCATGGAGCCGTGCTCACGCAGCCGCCGCGTCACCGCCCGGGTGTCGACACCGGCCAGCCCGACGACGCCCTGGCGCTCCAGCTCGTCGTCGAGGGAGCGCCGCGAGCGCCAGTTCGACGGCGTCCGCGCCGGGTCCCGCACGACGTACCCGGCGACGTGGATGCGCGTGGACTCGTCGTCCTCGTCGTTCCAGCCGGTGTTGCCGATGTGCGGCGCGGTCGCGACGACGATCTGCCGGTGGTAGCTCGGGTCGGTCAGCGTCTCCTGGTAGCCGGTCATCCCGGTGGTGAAGACGGCCTCCCCGAGGGTGCGGCCGGTCGCCCCGAAGGACTCCCCGCGATGGACGGTGCCGTCCTCCAGCACCAGCAACGCCTCAGTGGGTCTCGTGTCCGACCTGCTCACCCTGCAACCTTCCCGTCCTGCACGGTCCAGCGTCCCCGCAGCATGGTGTGCACCACGGAGACTCCGAGTTCCATCCCCTCGTAGGGGGTGTTGTCGGCGATGCTCGCCAGGTCCGCCCCGCGCACCGTCCACCGGGCGTCGGGGTCGACCAGGACGAGGTTCGCCGGTTCGCCGACGGCGAGCGGGCGGCCCTGGTCGGGCAGCCCGGCGATCGCGGCCGGCACCTCACTGCAGACCCGCGCCACGCCGCGCCAGTCGAGCAGACCCGTCGTCACCATGGTGGACGCGACCACCGACAGCGCGGTCTGCAACCCCAGCATGCCGGGCCGGGCCTGCGACCACTCGCAGTCCTTGGCCTCGACCGCGTGCGGCGCGTGGTCGGTGGCGACGCAGTCGATCACGCCCTCGGCGAGCGCCCGGCGCAGCGCGAGGGTGTCGGCCTCGGGTCGCAGCGGCGGGTTCACCTTGTGCACCGGGTCGTAGTCCTCGGCCGCGGTGTCGGTGAGCAGCAGGTGGTGGGGCGTGACCTCCGCGCTCACCGCGGCCGACGTCCCGGGCAGCAGGGTGGCGCGGGCCCACCGCAGCACCTCGACCGACCCCGCCGTCGAGACGTGGCAGACGTGCAGCCGCGCCCCGGCGGCCGCCGCCAGCATCGCGTCGCGGGCGATGATCGACTCCTCGGCGCTCGCGGGCCAGCCGGTGAGGCCGAGCCGCGCCGCGACCGGGCCCTCGTGCGCCTGGGCGCCGACGGTGAGCCGGTGGTCCTCGGCGTGCTGGGCCACCACCGCGTCCAGCGAGCGCGCGTACTCCAGGGCGCGGCGCATGAGCAGCGGGTCGTTCACGCACCGGCCGTCGTCGGAGAACATCCGGACGCCGGCCGCGGAGGCCGCCATCATGCCCATCTCGGCGAGGCGCTCCCCGCCGAGGGCGACGGTGACCGCCCCCACGGGGTGCACGTCGACCAGGCCGACCTCGCGCCCGCGCCGCCAGACGTGCTCGACGACGACCGGGGAGTCCTGCGTCGGGTTCGTGTTCGGCATCGCGAACACGGCGGTGTAGCCGCCCAACGCCGCGGCCGCCGAGCCCGTCGCGACCGTCTCGGCCTCCTCGCCGCCCGGCTCGCGCAGGTGGGTGTGCAGGTCGACCAGGCCCGGCAGGGCGATCAGGCCGTCGGCGTCGACCGTCGCGTCGGGCTCGTCGACGGGCGCGACCAGCACCCCGTCGCGGACGTAGAGGTCGGTCGGGTCCTCGCCGTAGGGGCGGGCGTTCGCGATCCTCGTGGTGGTGGTCATCGGGAGTCCTCCCCGGCCAGCAGGTGGTAGAGCACGGCCATCCGCACGTGGACCCCGGCGGTGACCTGCTCGCTGATGGCGGCCCGGTCCGAGTCGGCCACCGCGCTCGCGATCTCCATGCCGCGCACCGCGGGCCCGGGGTGCAGCACGACGGCGTGGTCGGGCAGCGTGTCGGCGCGGCGGGCGCTCAGCCCGAAGCGCACCGCGTACTCCCGGGCGCTCGGGAAGAAGCCGCCGTGCATGCGCTCGGCCTGCACCCGCAGCATCATCACCGCGTCGGGCCCGGTGGCGAGGTGCGCGTCGAGGTCGTGGGTGACCGTCACCGGCCAGGCGTCGACGCCCGCGGGCAGCAGCGTCGGGGGCGCGACCAGCGTGACCTCCGCCCCCAGCGTCGCCAGCAGGTGCGCGTTGGAGCGGGCCACCCGGCTGTGGAGCACGTCGCCGACGATCGCGACCCGGCGCCCGGTGAGGTCCGCCCCCAGCCGCCTGCGCAGGGTCGCGGCGTCGAGCAGGGCCTGGGTGGGGTGCTCGTGGGTGCCGTCGCCCGCGTTGACCACGGCGACGTGGCCGTCGGTGTGGGAGTGGCCCACGCGGTCGAGCCACCCCGCGATCCGGTGGGGGGCTCCCGACGCCGGGTGGCGGACGACGATCGCGTCGGCGCCCGCGGCCGCGAGGGTCGAGGCGGTGTCGCGCAGCGACTCCCCCTTGCCCACGCTGGAGCCGCTCGCGGAGACGTTGATGGTGTCCGCGCTCATCCACTTCCCGGCGACCTCGAAGGACACCCGGGTCCGCGTCGAGTTCTCGTAGAACAGCGTCACGACGGTGCGCCCGCGCAGCGTCGGCAGCTTGCGGACCGCCCGGCCGGTGAGCGCCTGCTCCATGCTCGCGGCGGTGTCGAGCAGTGCCTCGGCCTGCTCGCGACGCAGCCCCTCGGTGGAGAGCAGGTGGCGCAGTCCGATCCCGGTGGCGTCGGGCTGGACCGTCATCGGATCGCCACCCCGTCCGCGCCGTCGCACTCCGAGAGCGACACCACGACGTCCTCCGCGCGGTTGGTCGGCACGTTCTTCCCGACGTAGTCCGCGCGGATCGGCAGCTCGCGGTGCCCGCGGTCGACGAGCACGGCGAGCTGCACCGCGCGGGGCCGGCCGTGGTCGCGCAGCGCGTCGAGGGCGGCGCGGACCGTACGGCCGGACATCAGGACGTCGTCGACGAGGACGACGATCACGTCGTCGATGCCGCCGGCGGGGATGTCCGTCTCGGCGAGCGGCCGCGTCGGCTGGCGGCGCAGGTCGTCGCGGTAGAGCGTCGGGTCGACCGTGCCGACCGCCACGGTCGCGTCCGCGTCGATCGCCGTGATGCGCTCGGCGAGCCGCCGGGCGAGGTGGATGCCGCGGGTGGGGAGGCCGAGGAGCACGACGGGTGCTCCGGACTCCGCGGTCTTCTCGAGGATCTCGTGGGCGATCCGTGCCACCGTCCGGGCGAGGTCGGCCGGGGAGAGGAGCTCGCGCTCACCCTCGGCGTTCGACGCACCGTTCGGTACGGGACCGCCCCGGCGCCGCGTGGGCACTCGGGGACCTCCTTCTCCGCCTCGCGGGACGGCTCTTAAAGGACGTCTGTGGGGTCGGCACCGACACTATCAGCCACCGTGTGCGACCGATCGCGTCGGCTGCGCCACGCTCGACGTCTCCCCGACGGGCATAGCGCGTCCGAGCGATCACGGGGGGCATTCGGTCGGACGCAAGCGAATCCACCCGACCGGACGGCGTGCCACGCGACACACCGGAGCGCACTGCGGCGGACCCCGGCTTGACCTCGTGATCGCCGAGGGCGCATCATCACTCTCCGTATCGACTTCAGCATGGCTGCGTCGGAGCACCCAGGGCTCGGCGCGCGGGGAACGGGGTGCCGCCAGATGGGCGACTACGCGAAGGCGCTCGGCGCCAAGCTTCGGGGGATTCGCCAGCAGCAGGGGCTCTCGCTGCACGGCGTCGAGCAGAAGTCGGGCGGACGGTGGAAGGCGGTCGTCGTCGGCTCCTACGAGCGCGGCGACCGGGCGGTGACGGTGCAGAAGCTCGCCGAGCTGGCGGACTTCTACGGCGTCCCGGTGGCCGAGCTGCTGCCGGAGGGCCGGATCCCGTCGGGCTCCGAGCCGGCGGCCAAGATCGTGATCAACCTGGAGCGGCTCCAGCAGCTGCCCGCGGACAAGGCCGGGCCGCTCGCCCGCTACGCCGCGGCCATCCAGAGCCAGCGCGGCGACTACAACGGCAAGGTCCTCTCGATCCGCAACGAGGACCTGCGCTCGCTCGCGATCATCTACGACATGACGCCGGGCGACCTGTCCGACCAGCTCGTCGAGTGGGGCGTGCTCCCCCCCGAGGCGCGGCTGTCGCGCGAGGACTGAGCCCGACCCACCCCGGCGTGAGGGGAACCCTCACGCCGCAAGAGCGCTCGAATCCTCCCCTCACGATCGGTGGCGCCCGGTCGTGAGGGGAGGATTTCGTCGTTCTAGCGGTCCGAGGGTTCCCCTCGCGCCTCGTCGGACTCGTCGGACGCCTCGTCGGAGGCATCGCCGGGCCCCGCCGGCTCGGCGTCCGGGGGCAGCTCGACCCGCTCGCGGGCCGGGGCCGCGACCGGCACGCGTTCACCGGCGGCCAGGGCGGCGAGGACGCCGTTGACGAAGCGGGGCGAGTCGTCGGTGGAGAGTTCCCGGGCCAGGCTGATCGCCTCGTCGATGGCCACGGCGTCGTCCACGTCCTCGGTGAAGAGGATCTCGAACGCCCCGATCCGCAGGATCGCGCGGTCGACGGCGGCCATGCGCTCCACCGACCAGCCGCGGGCCAGTTTACCCAGCGAGACGTCGATGTGGTCGCGGTGCGCCACGACCCCCTCGACGAGCGTCGCCGCGAAGTCCGAGACCGGCGGCGCGTCCGACCCGGCGATCCGACGGCGGAGCACCTCGAGCGGGTCCTCGGCGCGGGCCTCGGACTCGAAGAGGATGTCCAGGGCCCGTTTCCGGGCCTTCGACCGGGATCCCCGGCGGACGGCGTGCTGCGGCACTAGTTCGACACGCGGCCGAGGTACCGACCGTCGCGGGTGTCGACCTTGACGATCGTCCCGGTCTCCAGGAACAGCGGCACCTGGATCTCGGCGCCGGTGGAGACCGTGGCGGGCTTGGTGCCGCCGGTCGAGCGGTCGCCCTGCAGGCCCGGGTCGGTGTGCGTGATCTCCAGCTCGACCGAGGCCGGCAGCTCGATGAACAGCGGCACGCCGTCGTTGAAGGAGACCTGCACCTCCTGGTTCTCCAGCAGGAAGCGCGCATTGTCGCCCACGGTCCCCGCCGGCACCGGGATCTGCTCGTAGTCGTTCGAGTCCATGAAGACGAAGTCGTCGCCGTCGCGGTAGAGGAAGGTCATGTCGCGGCGGTCGACGTTCGCCGTCTCGACCTTCGTGCCCGCGTTGAAGGTCCGGTCGACGACCTTCCCGGTGAGGACGTTCTTCAGGGTGGTGCGGACGAAGGCGCCGCCCTTGCCCGGCTTGACGTGCTGGAACTCGGTGACCGACCAGAGGTTGCCGTCGATCCGCAGCACCAGGCCGTTCTTCAGGTCGTTCGTCGTCGCCACTGCCGCGTCGTCTCCTGCGCTCGTGATCGTGTGTGATGGCCCGGGCACCCGTCAGCCCAGGACCACCAGATCCCGCGTCGACGCGGTCAGCGGTTCGGCGCCGGAATCGGTGACGACCAGCGTGTCCTCGATCCGAACACCGCCGCGACCGGGGAGGTACACGCCCGGCTCGACGGTGACCGTCATGCCCGCCTCCAGGGTAGCGGTCGCCGTCGACGACATCGCCGGAGCCTCGTGGATGACCAGCCCGACCCCGTGCCCGACGGGGTGGACGAACCGCTCCCCGTACCCCGCCGCGGTCACGACCTCCCGGGCCGCCGCGTCGATCGCGCTGGTGGCGACGCCGGGTCGCAGCGCCGACCGCCCGGCCGCGGCGGCCGCGTCCACCAGCCCGTAGATCTCGCGCTGCCAGTCCGCCACGGGGCCGAGCAGCACGGTCCGGGTCATGTCGGAGTGGTAGCCGTCGACCAGCGCGCCGAAGTCCATGGTGACGAGGTCGCCCGCGGCCAGCGGCGCGTCGGAGGGCCGGTGGTGCGGGATCGCGGAGTTCGCGCCGGCCGCGACGATCGTCTCGAAGCTCGGCCCGGTGGCACCCGCGGCCACCATCCGCTCCTCGAGTTCGTGCGCCACGTCCCGCTCGGTGCGCCCCGGGGCGAGCACGCCGTCGGCGATCGCCCCCGCCAGCGCCGCGTCCCCCGCCGCGCACGCCAGGCGCAGCGCGTCGATCTCGGCGTCGTCCTTCACCGCGCGGAGCCGCTCGACGAGGCCGGGCGCGCGGACGAGCTCGCCCCGGGCGGCCGCGAGGAGGACGTCGTGGGCGTCCACGGTCACCTGGGCGCTGTCGAAGCCGACCCGACCCGCCGTCGTGACCGCGAGCAGCTCTGGCGCGCACTGCCGCTCGACGAGCAGCCGCAGGTCGGGGCTCTCCGCCGCGGCCTGGGTGGTGTAGCGGCCGTCGGTGGCGAGCACCGTGCGGTCCTCGGCGTCGGCGGTGTCCTCGGCATGCACCAGGAGCGCGGCGTTCGAGCCGGTGAACCCGGTCAGGTAGCGCACGTTGACGAGGTCCGTGACCAGCAGCGCCTCGACGCCGGTCTCCCGCAGCACCGCCCGCAGCGCGTCCCGACGACGGGTGCCCGCCGGGTGGGGGCGGGGCCGGGCCGTCGTGTGGGGGGCACTCACCGGCCCGAGGGTAGTGCGGGGGCGTGACCTGCCGCACCGTACGGTGGCAGCCGTGCGACGGCTTAGCCCCTGGGTCCTGCGTGCCGTGATCATGACCGTGCTCTACGGCGTGGGCCAGACCGCCTTCGTCGCGCTGTCGTCGCGGTTCGTGTCCCTCTCGCTGCTGTGGACCCTCCTGCTGCTCGGCGTCCTCCTGCTCGTCGGCCTCGTGTGGGGCGGCGCGGAGGTGATCGCGGACCGCATCCCCCCGGAGTGGACGTGGCTGAAGGCCTCGCTCGTCGCCGGGCCGGCCGCCGGGCTCCTGACGTGGGTGCTGCTGGCCTCCTTCGTCGACGCCACCGGCGTGGAGGACCTCGGCTCGGCGCTGGTGGGGCGCGCGTCGTTCACGATCCTGCTGGTCCTGGCCTCGGTCACCCTCGGGGCGCGCTTCGGGTGGCTCTCGCTGCGCCGCGCCGACGACCCGCGGGCCGACGACGACCCGGGCGCCGACGTCGACCTCCCCGCCGAGGACGCCCCGGACCTCCCCGCGACGGCGTCCGGCGAGCCCGCGGCGCCGCCCGTGCTGCCCGGGTCGACGACCGAGAAGGTCGCCGCGCGGCGCGCCCGACGGGGGGTCGCGCCGGAGCCCGTCCCCACCTCGCCCGGGCCGCAGCGCGCGGAGCCGACCCGCACCCGGCGCGTTCCCGACGACGAGCCGACGCGGCTGCCGTTCGGCACCGGGCCCTTCGCGGAGCGTTCCGGCTCCTACTCCCCCGTCGTCGCCGTGCTGCCGCCGGTCACCCCGCTGCCGGAGACGGTGCGCCCGGCGCCCGACGAGCCCGACGAGGAGCGCCCGTCGGGTCGCCGCCGCTTCGGGCTGCGCCGCCCCAGCGACGACGAGGCCTGAGGCTCACCGCAGCGCGCGGAGCACCGCGGCGAGCGGCGGCCAGGACTCCCGTCCCCGCCGCACCACCGGACGGCACCGCAACCGCACCGGCGGGTCGGGCAGGTCGAGGACCCGGACCCCGGCGCGCGGCGGCCGGTCGCGGGGCAGCAGCCCCACGCCGAGCCCGGCCACGATCAGGTCGTCGACGAGGTCGAGGCTGTCGGCCTCGTGGGTGATGCGCAGGTCGAAGCCCGCCCGCGACGCGAGCAGCCGCAGCACCTCCTCGTCGGCGGTGTTGCGGGAGTCGCCGATCCACGCGTGGTCGGCGTAGGCGGCGAGGACCTCGGCCGAGGTCGTCCCGACGACCGGCCCCGTCCCGTCGTCGGGAACACCGAGGCCCCAGCGCACCTCCCACAGCCCGCGGCCCGCCCGCAGCGCGGCCGGGAGTGGCGGCGCGGGCGCGAGGTCGTAGTCGTAGACGAGCGCGAGGTCGGCGGCGTCGGCCTCGAGGAGCGCGAGCGCCTCGGCGGGCTGCTGCTCGAGGAAGGTCAGGCGCAGCGCGGGATGGCGGGCCGCGAGATCGGCGACGATCGGCATGAGCGAGCGGCGGATCGCGGTGGCGAACCCGGCGACCCGCACCGTGCCCGTCGGCTCCGCGGCGGGGTCGAGGTCGGCGCAGGCGGCGTCGACGGCGGCGAGGATGCCGCGGCCGTGCTCGGCCAGGCGCCGACCGGCCGGGGTGAGCCGCACCCGGCGCCCGTCCGGCTCGACGAGCGTGGCCCCGACCTCCCGGGCGAGGGCCGCGATCTGCTGGGAGACGACCGACGACGACGTGCCGAGCGTCTCCGCGACGGCGCGCATGGAGCCGAGCCGGTCCAGTTCGACCAGGTGGGGCAGGCGGCGGGTGTCCACCGTCGCGATCCTACGGACGGATCGTCCACGATTCTCACGTGGACGCGGACGGTCGGGTCACGTTCACTCGGCGACCGTGACCACGCCCCGCGCCCGCTCGGGTGCCCTGCTCGCCCTCGGCTCGATGTCCTGCGTCCAGCTCGGACTCGCCGCGTCCGTCGGCCTGTTCGCCGTCGTCCCGCCCGAGGGCGTCGCCGCGCTGCGACTGGGCTGGGCGGGCCTGCTGCTCCTCGTGATCGCCCGACCCCGGCCCTCGTCGTTCACGCGCGCCTCGTTCGGCGCCGCGGTGCTGCTCGGGGTGGTCACGGCCGGCCTGACGATGCTGTTCATGGCCGCCGTCGCCCGGATCCCGCTCGGGACGGCGGCCGCGATCGAGTTCCTGGGTCCGCTCGGGGTGGCGGTGTTCCGGGGCCGGGGCCGCGCGCTCGTCTGGCCGGTCCTGGCGGGCGGCGGCGTGGTGCTGCTGACCGAGCCGTGGCAGGGCGCCACCGACCCGGTCGGTGTGGCGTTCGCGCTCGGGGCCGCCCTCTGCTGGGCGGGCTACATCCTGCTCACGCAGCGGGTCGGCGACGCCGTCACCGGCCTGCAGGGGCTCGCGGTGTCGATGCTCGTCGCCGGGGTGGTCGGCGTCGGGGTGGCGTCGGCCCTGGTGCCCGACCTCGGCGCGTCGCTCACGGGGCCGGTGCTGCTCCTCGGCCTCGCCCTCGCGCTGCTGCTCCCCGTCGTGCCCTTCGCCCTGGAGATGCTCGCGCTGCGCCGCCTCGCCGCAGGCGCCTTCGGCACGCTGATGGCGCTCGAACCGGCGATCGCCCTGCTGGTCGGGGCGGTCGTCCTCGGGCAGCTGCCCCCGGTCCTCGCGGTGGTCGGCATCGTCCTCGTCGTCACGGCGGGGGTCGGCGCGGCCCGGACCGGGGAACGCCTTCCCGACGACGGGGCCCGGGTCGCCCGGGAGCCGTCCCCGGTCTAGCCGCCCGAGCCGACGCTCGCGACGACGTCGTCGATCCGCGCGGCCAGGGCGAGGTCGACCTCGGTGACCACCGCGAGGCTCTCGGTGCGCGCCCGCAGCGTCAGCGAGGTCGGGGTCCGCTCGAGGACCCGGGCCCGCTGGCCGACCTCGCGCTCCACCCCGTGGACGCGGTCCAGCACGAGGTCGAGCCGCTCGGCGGGCAGGACGATCGTGCGGACGATCCCGGTGACGTCGCCCTCCCAGTCGGTCAGCCGACGCAGCGCCCGGGCCACGGTGTCCTCGTCGACCGGCTGGGGCCGTCCCTCCGCGCCTGCCGCCGGGGCGTCGGGCGGGAGCGCCGGGCCACCGGTGGGCCGCAGGTCGTAGGGCAGCGCGCGTCGCAACCGGTCCCGCAGGTCGGTGTCCTCGGCCGCCAGCTCCTCGACGACGGCCACGAGGACGTAGCGGGCGCGCTCGGGCGGCCAGCCGGTGCGGCGCGCGACGGTCTCCACCGGCGAGCCGGTCGTGGCGGGCGGAGGGCCGCCGTCGAGGCCCGCCTCGCGGGCGAGCAGGGTCGGGAGGGCGTCGGCGAGGGCGCCCCGATCGTCGGTGGGCAGGTGGTCGGCGAGGGCGGCCAGCGCGGCGGTGGCGCCCTCGCGGGCGTCGTCGGTGCGCTCGAGTCCGGCGCGGAGGGCCACGCCGCCGAGGAACTCCTGGTGTCGCATGGCCCGGCCTACCCGGTCAGCGACCGGCAGCACGCGTCGGGTCGGCGGCCCCGTCGAAGACGGCGTCGAGGGCCCGGCCCGGGTGCAGGGAGCCGTCGCGCGGGTCGCGGCGGTGGACGACGACGCGTCCCGAGCCGCGCAGCGGGACCACGAGCAGTCCGCCGGGGCGGACCGCGGCGGCCCAGCCGGGCGGGACCGTGGACCCGACCGAGACGAACGCGACGAGCCGGTCCACGGGTTCGTCGAGCCCGAGGGCCCGCAGCGCGTCGGCCGTCGTCAGCCGCACTGCAGCGCGCCCGTCGGCGGCGAGGAGTCGCCGTGCCCGCGCCGTGACGGCCGGGTCGACGTCCACGGAGTGCACGGTGCCGCCGGGGCCGACGGCCCGGTCCAGCACCGCGGTGGCGAAGCCCGACCCGGTCCCGATCTCGAGGACGTGGGCGCCGCGCGGCAGGTCGAGCAGCCGCAGCATCGCGAGCACGACGTCGGGGCGGGTGCTGTGCCGGTAGCGGCTCCCGTCGGGGTCGCGCTGATAGTGCTCCGGATCGGTGCGGGTGAACGCCGTCGCGACGTCGGCGCGGGGCCGCATCCTCCTCCCGTCGCTCCGCCCGCCCGCCGCCTCAGCCGGCCAGGGCCCCGTAGGCGGCGGCGAGCTCGTCGGGCGACGGACCCTCCAGCCGCCCCGGCCGGGCGAGGCCGTCGAGCACGACGAAGCGCAGCGTCGCGCCGCGGCTCTTCTTGTCGACCTTCATGTGCTCGACGAGGTCGGGCAGCGCGTCGGCGTCGTAACGGGTCGGGAGCCCGACGGCGGCGAGCACGTCACGGTGGCGCTCCGCGGTCGCGTCGTCGAGCCGGCCGGCGCGGCGGGCGAGCTCGGCGACGAACACCAGCCCGACGCTCACCGCCTCGCCGTGGCGCCAGCGGTACCGCTCGCGGCGCTCCACGGCGTGCCCGAGGGTGTGCCCGTAGTTGAGGATCTCGCGCAGGTGCGACTCGCGCAGGTCCGCGGCGACCACCTCGGCCTTGACACGCACGGACCGCGTGACGAGCTCGGCGATCACGTCGCCGTCCGGGTCCACGGCGGCCTTGGGGTCGGCCTCGACGAGTTCGAGGATCCGGGGGTCGGCGATGAAGCCGGTCTTGATCACCTCGGCCATGCCGGCCGCGATCTCCTCGGCGCCGACCGTGCGCAGGCCGTCGAGGTCCGCGACCACCGCGGCGGGCTCGTGGAAGGCCCCGACGAGGTTCTTCCCGGCGGCGGTGTTGATCCCGGTCTTGCCACCCACGGCGGCGTCGACCATCGCCAGCAGCGTCGTCGGGACGTGGACCACCCGCACGCCGCGCATCCAGCCGGCGGCCACGAACCCGGCGAGGTCGGTCGCCGCGCCGCCCCCGACGGCCACGACCGCGTCGGAGCGGGTCAGCCCGATGCGCCCGAGCTCCTCCCAGCAGGAGCCGGCGGTGGTGAGGTCCTTGCCGTCCTCGGACTCCGGCAGCACCACGAGGTGGACGTCGACCCCGGCGGCCCGCAGGCCGTCGGCCACGTCGCCGGCGATGCCCGCCACCGCCGGCTGGTGCAGCACCGCGATGCGCGTCGCCCCGGCGAGCGGGCCGCCGGTGGCGACGGCCGCGGCCACGGTCCCGGTGACGCCACGACCGATGGTCACGTCGTAGGGGCTCCCCGAGGCGACGTGGACGGTCTCGACCTCAGCCACGGGAGGCCACCTCCGGTCCGATCAGGGCGTGCACGGCGTCCGCGACGGCCTCGGGCTCCAACGCGTCGGTGGCCACCTCGTGGTCGGCCACCGAGCGGTACACGGGGAGGCGCTCGGCGAGCAGGGCCGCGAACGTGGCGCGCGGGTTCACCCCGGCCAGCAACGGGCGGGCCGTGGACAGTCCGGTGCGGCGCACCCCGGCGGCGAGGCCGACCGAGAGCAGCACCACCGGGTGACCGACGAGCACCCGTTGCGTGGCCTCGGCCAGCACCGCTCCCCCGCCCAGTGCCAGCACGCCGTCGTGGGCGACCAGCGCCTCGGCGACGGTCTCGCGCTCCAGGGCCCGGAACACGGGCTCGCCGTCAGTGGTGAAGATGTCGGCGATCGGCCGGCCGGCCTTCTGCTCGACGAGGGTGTCGGTGTCCGCGAACGCCACTCCCCACCGCTGCGCGAGCAGCCGGCCCACCGTCGACTTGCCGGCCCCGGGCGGCCCGACGAGCACCAGCACGGGGCTCATCGGTCGACGACCCGCAGCGGGTCGATCCCGGACCGGTAGGCGGCGGCGTTGCGGGCCGTCTCGGCCAGCGAGTCGCCGCCGAACTTCTCCAGCGCGGCGTCGGCGAGCACCAGCGCGACCAGCGCCTCGGCCACCACGCCCGCGGCGGGCACGGCGCACACGTCCGAGCGCTGGTGGTGGGCGGTCGCCGCCTCACCGGTGGCCAGGTCGACGGTGCGCAGCGCGCGCGGCACCGTGGAGATCGGCTTCATCGCGACCCGGGCGCGCAGCGGCTCGCCGTTCGTCATACCGCCCTCGATGCCGCCCGCCCGGTTCGAGGCCCGGTCGATCCCGGATCCGCGGCCCGCTCCCCCGTCGCTGCACTCGCCCCGGGCCGGGTCGATCTCGTCGTGCGCGGCCGATCCCCGGCGCCGGGCCGTGGCGAACCCGTCCCCGATCTCGACGCCCTTCATGGCCTGGATCCCCATGAGCGCCGCGGCGAGGCGCGCGTCGAGGCGACGGTCGGCCTGCACGTAGGACCCGAGCCCGACCGGCAGGCCGTGCACGACGACCTCGACGACCCCGCCGAGCGTGTCGCCCTCCTCCTTCGCGGCGTCGACCTCCGCGACCATGCGGGCGGTCGAGGCCTCGTCGACCGCACGCGTCGGGGAGGCGTCGATGCGCTCGCCGTCACCGGGCATCGGGATGACGTCGGGCGTGGCGTCGGCGGTGCCCAGCGAGATCACGTGGGACAGCACCTCGACCCCGAGGGCCTGGGACAGGAACGCCTTGGCGACCGCACCGAGGGCCACCTTCGCGGCGGTCTCCCGCGCCGAGGCCCGCTCGAGCACCGGGCGGGACTCGTCGAACCCGTACTTCGTCATCCCCGCCAGGTCGGCGTGGCCGGGGCGGGGACGGGTCAGCGGCGCGTTGCGGGCGCGGCCCTCGAGCAGCGCCGGGTCGACCGGGTCGGCGGCCATGACCGTCTCCCACTTCGGCCACTCCGTGTTGCCGATGCGCACGGCGACCGGCCCTCCCTGGGTCAGGCCGTGCCGGACCCCGCCGAGGATCTCCAGCTCGTCGGCCTCGAAGCTCATCCGGGCGCCGCGTCCGTAGCCCAGGCGACGCCGCGCCAGCTCCGCCGAGATCTCCTTCGACGACACCGACACGCCCGCGACCATGCCCTCGAGCACCGCCATCAGGGCCGGACCGTGCGACTCACCAGCCGTCAACCACCGCAACACGCGCGCCATCGTCCCATGTCCCGTCCGCCGCCCCTCAGCCTGCGGCCAGAAGGACGATCCAGCTCACCCCGAGCAACGGCGGGCCGAGCGGCAGCGCGCGGCGACCCCGCAGCAGCGCCGACCCCGCCAGCAGGACGGCGGCACCGACCGGGACCAGACCGACGGCCCACCACCCGGCGGCCGCGAGGGGCCCGCCGAGCCCGGCCGCCAGCTTCACGTCGCCGCCGCCGGTCGACCCGGGGGCGAGGACCGCCACCAGGACGTGGAGCCCGCCGAGCACCAGGGTGCCCGCGATCCCGGCGAGCACCGCCCGGCCGCCCAGGGGCACGAGCGCGGCCCACCCGAGCGGGATCGCCGGCAGTGTGAGGACGTCGGGCAGCCGGCCCGCGGTCAGATCGGTCGCGCACCCGGCCACGGCGACGACGGACACGACGAGCAGCACCGGGACCCACGCCGCGCCGACCAGGCCGACCACGCCCGCCGTCATGACCGTCGCCCAGGCGCAGCCCACGCCCGCCTCGCACCACCCCCGTCCGACGACGATGCCGCGCCGCACGGCCGCCAGCCCGCGCCGGACCCCGGCGCCGACCACCGCACCCGCCCCGAGGGGCACCAGCACTCCGAGCACCACGTCCACCCACATCGCCACGCGCTCGAGGGTCGGCGTGCGGCCCCGGAGCTGTCACGACCGGCCGCTGGGCCTGGGGACAACCCGGTGGCCGGGTGCCGGTGGGGACGGAGCGTTACGGCGGACGGACGTCGAAGCCGGTCGCCCGGACCAGCGCACGGTGCATCTCCCGGCGGGGTGCGCTGCACCCCGTGAACTGCTCGACCTGCCCGAAGGCCTGGTGCAGCAGCATGTCCAGCCCCGTCGCGACGGCGAGGCCCCGCCGTCCGGCCGCGGCGGCGAGCGGCGTCGGCCACGGGTGGTAGACGGCGTCGAGGACCACGGCGTCCCCCGGCAGCCCGCCGGCCAGCCGGTCGGCCGCCCCGGCGTCGACGGCGCCGGCGGGCGTGGTGTTCACCAGCGCGGTCGCGTGCGACAGGTCGACGTCGTCGAGGCCGTCGAAGGTCCGCACCCGGCCGCGCATCCCGTACGCGTCGACCACGGCCGTCGTCTCCGCCGCCCGCGCCGGGTCCCGCACCACCAGCTGGACGTCCGTGGTGCCGAGGTCGGCGAGCGCGCCCACCGCGGCGGACGCCGTCGCCCCCGCGCCGAGCACCACCACGTCGTGCCGGCCCGCGTGCTCGACGATCCCGGCGCCCCGCAGGGCCCCGACGACCCCGTCGACGTCCGTGCAGTCCGCCGTCCAGCCCGCGTCGGAGCGGACCAGCGTGTTCGCCACCCCGAGCCGGCGCGCCCTGGCCGACGCCGAGGTCGCGAACGCGAGCGCGGCCTTCTTCCCGGGCATCGTCACCGACAGCCCCACCCAGGCCTCGTCCAGGGCGCCGACCAGCCCGGGCAGCTCCTCGGCGGTGCACTCCCGCCGCTCGTAGGTCCACCCGGACAGGCCGAGCGCGGTGTAGGCGGCGCCGTGCAGCACCGGGGAGAGCGAGTGCGCCACCGGCGAGCCGAGGACCGCGGCGCGGCGCGGTCCGGCCATCAGTAGACCCCGCGGGCCTGGGCGAGCCGGCGGTTCGCGTCGTGCTCCTCGGGTGCCACGGCGAAGCAGGACGAGCCGTCCTTCTCGCACTTGACGAAGTACACCCACGCCCCCACGTCGGGGGTCAGCGCCGCGGTCAGCGCCGGGGTCGACACCGCGCCGAGCGGCGTCGGCGGCAGCCCGAAGTTCAGGTAGGTGTTGTACGGGCCGGGTGTGGCCCGGTCGACCGGCGTCGTCAGCAGCGTCTGCCGGTCCAGCGGGTAGTTGATCGTCGAGTCCATCTGCAGGCGCATCGGGATCGGCAGCCGGTTGTAGACCACGCGCGTGATCCGGGGGAAGTCCGACTCGATGCCCTCCCGCTCGGCGATCGACCCGACGATCAGCGCCTGGTACGGGGTGACGTTGTTCGCCGCGGCCTTCGTCACCACCCCGGCCGACTCCAGCGTCGCCGCCGAGGTCCGCACGACCGTCGCCAGCGCCGACACGGCGTCCGAGCCGGGCCGCACGTCGTAGTTCCCCGGGGCCACGAGCCCCTCGAGGCGCCGCTCGACCGGCGCGCGGCGGACGCCGTCGAGCGCCCAGTCGGGGACGCCGAGCTGCGCGGGGTCCGTGCCGACCATGGCGCGACGCAGGTCGTCGACCGACACGCACCGTCGCTGCCCCGAGTCGTCGACCACGCAGGTCGCCGCGGAGATCAGCGACAGCACGCCGGGCACCCGCGCGTTCCCCACGCCCGCGGTGTCGTCGAGCTGCGTGCCGCCCCGCACCTCGAGCCGGCCGAGGCGCGCCGCCGGGTCGAGCATGCGGGTCACGGCCTCGGCCGCCGACATCTGCCGCGCCATGTCGTAGAAACCGGGCTGGATGCCACGCCCGCGTGGGTCGTCCTCCGCGGCCTGCCCGAAGCCGCGGGCCGACGCGACGACCCCCGCCGACACGAGGGACGCGCCGATGTCGCGGGTCGAGTCGCCGTCGGCGACCTGCACGACGACGTGCCCGGAGCCGGGCCCGGAGAAGTCGGGCGGGAACACCACGCCCCACAGGTCGCGCGCGAAGAAGGCACCGCCGGCCAGGGCGAGGACCAGGACCGCGGCCACGACCGGCCACACCAGCCGGCGCCGCCGCGCGGGCGGCGGCTCGTCACGCGCGGCGTCCGACGCCGGGACGAGGCCGCCGAGCACGTCCAGGTCGCCCGCACCGGTCTCCCGGTCCCGGTCCCGGCCGTCGCTCGTGGGGGTCGGTGCCGTCGGCGCGGCGGGGGCCCATGCCGCGCGCGCGGGCGACGCGGGCACGGGGTGCGTGCGCTGCTCCCGGGGGCCCTCGGGGCGCCGGACGGGCCCGGAGGGATGCGGGAGCGCGACCCGCGAGGGGACCTCGGGGGCGTGCCCGCGGCGCATCGTGTCGGTGACCGCCTCGTCCTCGCCGTCGGGCGCGGCCAGCGCGGTGGTCGGTGCCTCCCAGTCCCGACGCCGGGTCGCGGGGCCGTCGCCCGTCGCCTCCCCCGGGCGGCGCAGGCCGCGGCTGCGCCGCGGGATCCGCACGTCGGCGTCGGTGCCGGCCCCACCGGTCGTCGGGGAGTCCCGTCGGTGCTCGGACCCGGCCGAGGACGACATGGGGACCAGCCGCGGCCGTCCGACGTCCCGGCTCACGGGGCCGTCCCGCGCCGCGCGTCCAGCCAGGTCTGCAGGATCGCGACCGCCGCGGCCTGGTCGATCACGCGCCGCTGCGCCCGACCCTTCACCCCGCGGTCGGAGAGCATGCGCCCCGCCGTCACCGTGGAGAGCCGCTCGTCGGCCATGGTCACCGGTACCCCCGACACCCCGCGCTCGTCGAACACCTCACGGAGGTCGTCGGCGTACCCGAGCGCCGCCCGGGCGGCCGGACCCTCACGCCCGGCCAGGGTGCGCGGCAGGCCCACGACCACCTCCACCACCTCGTGCTCCGCGACGAGATCGGCGAGCTGGTCCAGGTCGGACCACGTCGTCTCGTCGCGATCGAGCGTAACGAGCGGTGTGGCGAGCACTCCGGCGGGATCGGAGAGAGCGACGCCGACGCGCACCGCGCCGACGTCGACCCCGAGCACGCGGCCGGTCACCGTCAGCGACCTGCGCCCCGGCTGCCCGTCGCTCCGCTCGCCGGGTTCGTCGCCACCTGCGCCCGCAGCGCGTCGATGGCGGCCCCGATCCCGGCGTCCATCCCGGCCGGACCGCCCGACGGTGAGCCGCCGCCCTGCGCGAGGTCGGCCTTGCCCCCGCCCCGGCCCCCGACGGCGGGTGCGAACGCCCTGACCAGGTCGCCGGCGGCGAGCCCGCGGTCGCGACCCGCGGCGGTCGTCGCCACGACGAAGGACAGCTTCTCTCCGTCCGGGGCGAACAGTGCGACGACGCCGGGCCGGTCGCCGAGGCGCCCGCGGACGTCGGAGGCGAGGGTGCGCAGGTCGTTGCCGCCGACGCCGTCGGGCGTGCGGGCGGCGACGAGCGCGACACCGGCGACGTCGTCGGCCCCGTCGGCCAGCGCGCCCGCCGAGGAGAGGACCTCCTTCGCGCGGACGGCCTCCAGCTCCTTCTCGGCGGCGCGGAGGCGGTCGACGATGCCCGAGATGCGCTCCGGGAGCTCCTCGGGCTGGGCGCGGAACTGCTCGGCGAGCTGGTTGACCAGCACGTGCTCGCGGGCGAGGAACCGGAAGGCGTCGATGCCCACGAGGGCCTCGACGCGCCGCACCCCGGAGCCGACCGACCCCTCACCCAGCAGCTTCACCAGGCCCAGCTGACCCGCCCGGCCCACGTGCGTGCCACCGCAGAGCTCGCGGGAGTAGTCCCCCACCTCGACGATGCGCACCGCGTCGCCGTACTTCTCGCCGAACAGCGCGATGGCCCCGAGCTTGCGGGCCTCGTCCATGCTCGTGACGAAGGCGCGGACCTCGTCGTCACCGAGCAGCACCGAGTTGACCTCGTCCTCGACGTCGGCGAGGACCGAGGTCGGGACGGCGCCCTCGGGCGAGGTGAAGTCGAAGCGCAACCGGCCCGGGGCGTTGAGCGAGCCCGCCTGGGCGGCGGAGTCGCCGAGCGCCTTGCGCATGCCGGCGTGCACGAGGTGGGTCGCGGTGTGCGAGCGGGAGATCGCCGCGCGCCGCTCCATGTCGATCTGGGCGGAGACGGCGGCGTCGCGGGTGACCTCGCCGTGCACCACCCGGCCCCGGTGCACGCTGAGGCCTGGAACGGGGGTCTGCACGTCGGTGACCTCGACGGTGAAGCCCTCGCCGAACAGGCGTCCGGTGTCGGCCTGCTGGCCGCCGCCCTCGGCGTAGAACGGCGTGCGGTCCAGCATGACCTCGACCTGGTCGCCCTCGACGGCGGCGGGCACGCCCACGCCGTCCACGACGAGGCCGACCACGGTCGCGTCGGCCCGCTGGTCGGTGTAGCCGAGGAAGCTCGTGAGCCCGGCGCGCTCGAGGACCTCGCGGTAGGCGCTGGCGTCGGCCCCGCCGTGCTTGCGCGCGGCGGCGTCGGCCTTGGCCCGGGCACGCTGCTCGTCCATGAGGAGGCGGAAGGCGCCCTCGTCGACCGCGAGCCCCGCCTCGGCGGCCATCTCCAGCGTGAGGTCGATCGGGAAGCCGTAGGTGTCGTGCAGTGCGAAGGCCGACTCGCCGGGCAGCGTCGTCGCGCCGCTCGCACGGGTCTCGGCGACCGCGGACTCGAAGATGCGCGACCCGGTGGCGAGGGTGGCGAGGAAGGCCTCCTCCTCGCGGCGCACCACGGCGGCGATGCGCTCGAACCCGGTCTCCAGCTCGGGGTAGGACGGCGCCATGGCGTCGCGCACGATGCCGACGAGATCCACCAGCACCGGCTCCGTGATGCCGAGCAGCCGGGCGTTGCGGATCACGCGGCGCAGCAGGCGGCGGAGCACGTACCCACGGCCCTCGTTGCCGGGGACGACGCCGTCGCCGATGAGCATCGTGCCGGTGCGGACGTGGTCGGCGATCACGCGGAAGCGGACGCCGTCCTCCTCGGACCCGTCGTCGTAGGAGCGGCCGGAGAGCTCCTGGACGCGGTCGATCACCGGACGGACGAGGTCGGTCTCGTAGACGTTGTCGACGCCCTGCAGGAGGAACGCGACGCGCTCGACGCCCATGCCGGTGTCGATGTTCTTCCGGGGCAGCTCGCCGATCGGGGCGGCCCCGTACTTCGGGCTCTGCTCTCCCCGGACGTCCTGCATGAACACGAGGTTCCAGATCTCGAGGTAGCGGTCCTCGTCGGCGACCGGCCCGCCCTCGATGCCGAACTCGGGGCCGCGGTCGTAGTAGATCTCCGAGCACGGTCCGCCGGGGCCGGGGATGCCCATGTCCCAGTAGTTGTCGCGGCCGTCGCGACGCTGGATGCGCTCGCTCGGCAGCCCGATGACGTCGTGCCAGATGCGCTCGGCCTCGTCGTCGTTCTCGTAGACCGTGACCCAGATGCGCCTCGGGTCGAAGCCGTACCCGCCCTCGTCCTGGGAGCCGGTGACCAGCGCCCAGGCGTGCCGGATGGCGCCTTCCTTGAAGTAGTCGCCGAACGAGAAGTTGCCCGCCATCTGGAAGAACGTGTTGTGGCGGGTGGTGTGCCCGACGTTCTCGATGTCGCCGGTGCGCACGCACTTCTGGATGGAGGTCGCCGTCCGGTACGGCGGCGGGGCCTCGCCGAGGAAGTACGGCTTGAACTGCACCATCCCCGCGTTGACGAACAGCAGCGTGGGGTCGTCCAGGATCAGCGAGGCGCTGGGGACGGGGGTGTGACCGGCGTTCTCGAAGTGCGCGAGGAACCGCCGACGGATTTCGTGGGTCTGCACGTCAGTCCTGCTCGTCGTCAGTGGGGCGGGCAGCACCCATCATTCCGCGTGCCCGACGGGCACCGGCGGGTGCCACCCTCCCGGGGGTGGGTGGCTCGGGGTGCGGGACTTCCCGACGACGGGCGCTCAGCGCCCGGCGGGTCCCCGCCGGGACGCTCGCGCGTGGCGGCCGCTCGGCGTCGGCTCGACGTAGGCCGGCGCGGGACGGACCGGGATCTCGGTGGTGTCCTCGACGAGCGCGTAGAGCTCCTGCTCACGCTCGTTCATGCCGGCGCGCACCTCGGCGCCGAACGCACCGAGACCCGCCCCGAGCTCGCGCAGCCCCTCACCGAGGCTCGCGCCCATGCCGGCGGGCGTGGCCCGCTGCGTGACCTGGTTGACCTTGCGGGTGGCGCTGACGCCGATCGCGACGCCGACTCCCACCCAGAACAGACGCTTCATGCGCGGGCACTCCGCTTGCTCCTGGTGGACCGCTTCGAAGGCGGTGCGTTCTTCAGCCTGCGCGCCTGGCTGGCCTTGCGCAGGCCGTAGGACAGGGCGGCGGCCTTGACGAGCGGGCCGCCGAGGGTGGCGGTGAACAGCGAGCTCAGCGCCCGGGTGTTCGCGGCCACCGCCTGGGCGCTGGCCGTGACGCCGTCGACGCGCTCCAGCTGCGTGTTCACCGTGGTGAGCGTGACCTGGGCGTCGTCGAGCAGCGGGGCGGAGCCCTCGTGCGCCTTGCGGATGGCGATCGTCGCCTCGTCCAGGGTGCGTCCCAGCTTGATCAGGGGCACGGCCAGCAACAGCACCAGGATCACGAACGCCACCGCGGCGATGATGGCCGCGATCTGCCCGACCGACACGGTCATTCCCCATTCGCTGGTGGTCGTGTAACCGATCTCGGCGCGCGGGCCGAACGGTGGCGGAAGGCTACCGGTAGCCCCGGGCCGGTGCGTCCGGTGGCCACGGGGTGAGTCGGTCGACGCCGCCCGCGGCGTCCCGTGATCGGCCCGGTGGTCGTCGACCGCGCCCGGAGGTCGGCGCGGCGAACCGTGGTCGATCATCCGGGTCGGCGCGACCCGGTTCGTCCCGCGGGAGTCCCGACACCGACCGGCTCGCGACCTAACGCCCGCGGACGACCTCGCGGAGCCGGGCGAGCCGCTCGCCGATCGCCCGCTCCTCGCCGCGCCCGGACGGGGCGTAGTAGTCGCGGCCCACCAGTTCGTCGGGCGGGTACTGCTGGGCGACGACGGCCGAGCGCTCGTCGTGCGGGTACCGGTAGCCGACGGCGTTGCCGAGCTTCTGGGCGCCCGCGTAGTGCCCGTCGCGCAGGTGCGGCGGCACCGGGCCCGCGGCGCCGGAGCGCACGTCGGACATCGCGGCGTCGATCGCGGTGATCACGGCGTTCGACTTGGGCGCCGTCGCCAGGTGGATCGTCGCCTGGGCGAGCGCGATCCGGCACTCCGGCAGGCCGATCGACTGCACGGCCTGCGCCGCGGCGGTGGCGGCCTGGAGCGCGGTCGGGTCGGCGAGCCCGACGTCCTCGCTCGCGTGCACCACGAGGCGCCGCGCGATGAACCGTGGGTCCTCCCCCGCGACGAGCATGCGGGCCAGGTAGTGCAGGGCGGCGTCGGGGTCCGAGCCGCGGATCGACTTGATGAACGCCGAGATGACGTCGTAGTGCTGGTCGCCAGCCCGGTCGTAGCGGACGGCGACCTCGTCCACGACCTGCTCCACGACGGCGAGGTCGATCGTGCCGCCCTCGCCCACCGCGTCGGCCGCCGCCTCCAGGGCGGTCAGCGACCGGCGCCCGTCACCGGCCGCGAGCCGCACCAGGTGGGCCCGGGCCTCGTCGGTGAGGGTGACGGTGCCGGCGAGGCCGCGCTCGTCGGCGACCGCCCGGTCGAGCAGCGTCGCGACGGCGTCGTCCTCCAGCGCGTGGAGCCCGAGGACGAGCGAGCGCGAGAGCAGCGGGGCGACGACGGAGAAGCTGGGGTTCTCCGTGGTGGCGCCGACGAGCAGGACGACCCGGTCCTCCACCGCCCCGAGCAGCGCGTCCTGCTGGGTCCGGCTGAACCGGTGGATCTCGTCGATGAACAGGACCGTGCGCCGGGGTTCGCTGGCCGCCAGCCGACGGCGGGCCACCTCGATGACCCCGCGGACCTCCTTCACCCCGGCCGACAGCGCCGACAACGCCTCGAACGCGCGCCCGGTGGCCTGCGAGATGAGGCGGGCGAGCGTGGTCTTCCCCGTGCCGGGCGGGCCGTGGAGCAGCACCGACGCGGGCGCGGCGCCCTCGACGAGCCGCCGCAGCGGAGCGCCCGGGGCCAGCAGGTGGTCCTGGCCGACGACCTCGTCGAGCGAGGCGGGCCGCATCCGCACCGCGAGCGGCGGGCGGACGTCGTTGCCGGACGGCACGGTCTCAGCGGGTCGAGCTCCGCTGCGCTGCGTCTCCCACCGGTCCTCCACGACGCCGCGCGTCACCGGCCGCAGGTCCTCGACGGCGGGCCGCTCGGGCTCCGGCGGCGCCACGTCGAACAGCCCTTCCTCGCTCACCCGTCCGACGCTACTGCCCACCCCCGACGGTCCGGCGACCCTTCCTGCCACTCCCCCGGAACCGCCAGCCACGGTGGCGGCGGAGGCCCCACTAGGGTCGGACACCATGCGGGAGATCCTCACCGTGCTGGAGTCCGACGCGCACGCGAGCGCCGAGCGCATCGCGACGCTCACCGGGATCGACGAGGCGACGGTGCGCGAGCACATCGCCGCGTGGGAGGCGTCCGGGGTGATCCGGCGCTACAAGGCGGTGGTCGACTGGGACCGCTTCGGCGACGAGCGCGTCACCGCCTTCGTCGACGTGACCGTCGCCCCCGAGCGTGGGCGCGGGTTCGACGACGTCGCCGAGCGCATCGCGCGGTTCCGCGAGATCCGGGCGGTGCACCTCGTCAGCGGGGCGCAGGACCTGCGCGTCGAGGTCGAGGGCGCGTCGATGAAGGAGGTCGCCGACTTCGTCGCGCAGAAGCTCTCGGGCATCGACCGCGTCACCGCGACCACCACGCACTTCCTGCTGCGCCGCTACAAGGACGACGGTCAACTGCTGACCGACCCCGAGCCCGACCAGCGGCTGTCGGTGACGCCCTGATGGGCGCACCGGACGGGCAGCGCGACGGCGCCGGAGGGTCGACGCCGCAGCGGCCCTTCTCCCGCACCGTCGCGGCGATCCCGCCGTCGGGCATCCGGAAGTTCTTCGACCTCGCCCAGAGCATGCAGGGCGTCATCTCGCTCGGCGTCGGCGAGCCGGACTTCCCGACGCCGTGGAGCGCCCGCGAGGCCGCCATCCACGCCCTCGAGCACGGCGCGACCACCTACACCTCCAACAGCGGGCTGCTGCCGCTGCGCGAGGCGATCACCGACGACCTCGCCGACCGCTACGGGGTGCGCTACCGGGCCGAGGACGAGTGCCTCGTCACCAGCGGGGTGTCCGAGGGGCTCGACCTCACGCTGCGGGCGCTGCTCAACCCCGGCGACGAGGTGATCGTCCCCGAGCCCTGCTACGTCGCCTACCAGCCGTGCGTGGCGTTCGCGGGCGGTATCCCGGTGCCGGTGGCACTCGATCCGGGCGACGCCTACCGCCTCGACCCCGCCATCATCGGCGCGGCGGTCACGGAGAACACGAAGGCGATCCTCTTCGGCTCGCCCTCGAACCCCACCGGCAGCGCCCAGAGCGCCGGCGACCTCGAGGCGCTGGCGGCCCTCGCCCGCGAGCACGACCTGTGGTTGCTCTCCGACGAGATCTACGACCGGCTGACCTACCACGGGATCCACACCCCGGTCGCGGCGTCGGCGCCCGAGCGGACGGTGACCCTCGGCGGGTTCTCGAAGTCGTACGCGATGACGGGCTGGCGGGTCGGCTACGTCTGTGCGCCGGAGCCCCTCGCGCAGCTCATGCACCGCATCCACCAGTACACGATGCTCTGCGCGCCGCACATGTCCCAGATCGCGGCGCTCGAAGCGATGCGCACCGCGCAGGACGACGTCGAGGAGATGGTCGCCGACTACGACCGCCGCCGGCGCCTGTTCTCCAAGGGACTCGACGAGCTCGGCCTGACGTGCCCCGTCCCGGGCGGCGCCTTCTACGTCTTCCCGTCGATCGCGTCGACCGGCATGACCTCGGAGGAGTTCGCCGAGGGCCTGCTCACGCAGGAGAAGGTCGCCGTGGTGCCGGGCAACGTCTTCGGTCCCTCGGGTGAGGGGCACGTGCGCTGCTCCTACGCCACGGCCCTCTCCCAGCTCGAGCAGGCGCTCGAGCGCATCGCCCGCTTCATCGCCTGACGGCGGGTCGATCAGCGGCGCGCGAAGGCCGCGAACGACGGCAGGGGGCAGCTGCCGCCGTACGGGGCGAGGGCGCCGACGACGGCCTCGGCGAGGTCGAGCACGGCCTGCTCCCGCTGGCGGGCGGCGTCGGTGGCGAGGCGCTGCCAGTACCCGGAGAGCACCGCGGCGGCCCGCTCGGGCGGGCGTCCGACGACGACCTGTTCCGGGACCGAGCCGTCCCCGACGACGACCGGCAGCAGCGAGCGGGTGCACACCCACACCCACAGCGTGGTCGCGGCGAGGTGGCGGGGCCCGGCGACGGCGGGGTCGGCGAGCTCCGGCCACACGCCGGCGACCTCCGACTGCCACGACGCGGTCATGGCCTCGGCCATCCCCGAGGGCAGTGCGAAGGGCGCCGCCCACCCCGGGAACGGGAGCCGGACCGACGACGCGGTGAAGGCGACGTCGCGGAAGCACCCCCACTCGAAGTCGAGGAACCGCGCCCCGGCGCCGGTCAGCAGGCAGTTCTCCGGCGACACCTCGGACGGGCTGAAGGCGCGGTACCGCGTGCCGCCGAGCAGCGAGGCGGCGGCACGCGCGTGCTCGACGGCCGCGGGCGCGGCCTCGACGCGCAACCGGTCGGCGAGCAGGTCGGGGATCTCGGCCAGCGCGCTGCGGGCGTCGTCGGCCAGCGGGTCCCGCCAGTGCCGGACGCCGGAGCGGCGCAGGAGGGCGCCGAAGTCGCCCTCGCGGGCCGCGGTCGCCGCCTGGAGCCGCCCGAGGGCACGGGTGGCACCGAGCAGGGCGCGTTCGGCGGACTTGGCGTCGTCGCCGTGGAGCTTGTCGGCCAGGGTGGCGCCGCGGCCGAGGTCCTCGAGCACGAGGAGCCGCCGCTGCGGGTCGTTCGCGTAGAGGGTCGGGGTCGCGCGGTCGTCCGCGGGCATGGCGGTGAAGAGCTGGCAGCTGGCCGCCTCGTACGGGAACGGATCGACACGCTCCGTCGCCGAGGTGCGCGCCGAGGCGGTCGCCTCACCCAGGTAGTGCTTGACCACCAGGGACCGCGGCAACGAGAAGGGGTTCCGCGCGACCCGGACCCGCACCACCCGCGAGCGGCTGCTACCGCCCAGATCCTCCGCATCCGCGAGCCGTACCCGGGCGCCGGCCCGGCGGGTGAGGAGTTCCTCGGCCAGCGCGACCGTGTGCTCGACCGAACGGTCGGAGCCGGTAGCGGGGTCGAGGACGAAGGGGGCGTCGGAGTCATCGGCCGTGAGCGGGGTCATCAGACGATGGAGCCTACCGTCCAGGACGTTCGCTACTCGCGAGTAACTTGGCCTCGGGTGCTTCGGAATCGATGCATGTGGGTGTACTGCACCCCACGATTCGGTTGCGCGACGTCACCGTGTGTGGCAACGACGGCGCGCAACCGAACGCCGGGACGGGACCGGACCCGGCGTCAGGAAGGCCGGTCGCCGGGGTCGTCCACGGGGCGCTCCGGCGGCTTGACGGGGTTGGCGGGCAGCGTCCCCCCGGTGTCCGCGGGCTTCGCGGTCGGAGGCGTGGCGTCCACCCCCGCCTCCTTGCGCTGCAGCGCGGTGATGGGCGCCGGGGCGGCGGTGAGCGGGTCGTAGCCACCGCCGGTCTTCGGGAAGGCGATGACGTCGCGGATGGAGTCGACCCCGGCCAGCAGGGCGCAGATCCGGTCCCAGCCGAACGCGATCCCGCCGTGCGGCGGAGGGCCGAAGGAGAAGGCGTCGAGCAGGAAGCCGAACTTCTCCCGCTGCTCCTCGGGGGACAGGCCCATGAGCGCGAACACCCGCTCCTGGACGTCCTGCCGGTGGATACGGATGGACCCGCCGCCGATCTCGTTGCCGTTGCAGACGAGGTCGTAGGCGTAGGCGAGCGCGTGCGCCGGGTCCTCCTCGAAGCGGTCGATCCACTCCGGGGTCGGGGAGGTGAAGGCGTGGTGCACCGCGGTCCACTGCCCGGAGCCGACCGCGACGTCGCCCGCGGCCGTCGCCTCGTCGGCCGCCTCGAACAGCGGGGCGTCGACGATCCACACGAACGACCAGGTGCCCGGCTCGATGAGGTCCAGGCGCCGGGCGATCTCACCCCGCGCGGCGCCCAGCAGCGCCCGCGACGACGACCGGGGCCCGGCGGCGAAGAAGATGCAGTCGCCGGGGTTGGCGCCGACGGCCTTCGCGAGGCCCTCGCGCTCGGCGTCGGAGAGGTTCTTCGCGACGGGGCCACCCATGCCGACCTCGCCGTCGTCGCCGACGAGCACGTAGGCCAGTCCGCGGGCGCCGCGCTGCTTGGCCCACTCCTGCCAGCCGTCGAACGTGCGGCGGGCCTGGGAGGCGCCGCCGGGCATGACGATCGCGCCGACGTAGGGCGCCCGGAAGACGCGGAAGGGCGTCTCGGCGAAGTAGTCGGTGAGTTCGGTGAGCTCGATGCCGAAGCGCAGGTCGGGCTTGTCCGAGCCGTAGCGGGCCATCGCGTCGGCGTAGGTCATCCGCGGCACCGGCGTCGGCAGCTCGTAACCCGCGAGCTCCGACCACAGCGCGCCGATGATCGCCTCGCCCAGGGCGATGACGTCGTCCTGGTCGACGAAGCTCGCCTCGATGTCGAGCTGGGTGAACTCCGGCTGGCGGTCGGCCCGGAAGTCCTCGTCGCGATAGCAGCGCGCGATCTGGAAGTAGCGCTCCAGGCCGCCGACCTGCAACAGCTGCTTGAACAGCTGCGGTGACTGCGGCAGCGCGTACCAGCTGCCCGGGCGCAGGCGGGCCGGCACGAGGAAGTCGCGCGCGCCCTCGGGGGTCGACCGGGTCAGGGTCGGGGTCTCGACCTCGACGAAGTCGCGGTCGGAGAGCACGTCGCGGGCGATCTTGTTGGCGCGCGAGCGCAGCCGGATCGCGTGCGCCGGGCCCTCGCGACGCAGGTCGAGGTAGCGGTAGCGCAGGCGCACGTCCTCGCCGGGCGTCTCGTCCATCTGGAACGGCAGCGGCGCGGACTCCGAGAGCACCGTCAGCTCGGTCGCGCTGACCTCGACGGCGCCGGTGGCCAGGTCGGCGTTCTCGCTGCCGCTCGGGCGGGCCTCGACGGTGCCGACGACCTGCACGCAGTACTCGGCGCGCAGCCGGTGGCTCGCCTCGGCGACCTCGCCCGACCGGAACACGACCTGGACGACCCCGGAGGCGTCGCGCAGGTCGATGAACACCACGCCGCCGTGATCGCGGCGACGGGCCACCCATCCGGCGAGGGTGACGGTGGCGCCGACGTGCTCGGCGCGCAGCGTGCCGGCGGGGTGCGTGCGCATCATCTGCGGTGAATCTCCTGGTCGCGTCGGGTGGGAGACACCCAGGCTATCTAGCCGCTGACGGTCGGCCCCGCCCGGTCGAGGTGGATCCGCACCGCCACCCGCCGCTCGCGGCGCATCGCGTCGTCGAACTCGTCCCAGTCGTCGTGCTCACCGCCGGTGACCTGGCGGTAGAGCGTCCGCAGTGGCTCGTGGGCCGCGGGCAGGTCGACGATCTCGACGTCGCCCTCGACCTGCACCCACTCCCCGAAGAAGGCGTCGGGGAAGACGCACACCCACGCCCGCGGCGTCCGCCGCAGGTTCTTCGCCTTCACCGCGGTCTCCCGGGTGCTGATCACCGCCGCGCCGTCGTCGTCGATCCCGACGACGACGGGCGAGAGCTGCGGGGCACCGTCGGAGCGGGTGGTGGCGAGCACGGCGTGGTGGTGCTCGCGGAGGTAGGTGCGAGCCTGGTCGAGGTCCATGCCCGGGGAGTACCCCGGGAGCCCACCCGTCGTCCGGGCGCTGGTCGGGGTCGGTGGCCGATCCGTCGCACCGGACGCGTCGGAGGGGCCGTCGACCCGTGGCGTCGGTGGAGCGGTGGTCGCTACAGCAACGAGAGCTGTTCCGGCGGCGCCGACTCGACCAGCGCCGCCGGCACCCGCGGCAGCGCTCCGTCCGGCCACGGTTCCGGGTTGTCGGACTGCGCCCCCCTCCCGCCGTCCAGCCGCCCGCCCATGTGGTGCCCGCCGCCGTCGAGGCCGTGGCGGCGCAGCAGCACCCGGACGCGCGCGGCGAGGTCGTCCCGGTACGCCCGCTGCACGTACGCCCCGTGGCGGTAGAGCTCCGCGTAGCGCTCGAGCAGGTGCGGGTGCTCGCGGGCGAGCCAGCCGTGGAACCACTCGCGCGTGCCGGGCCGCAGGTGCAGGGCCAGCACCGACGCACCGCTCGCCCCGGCGGCCGCGATCTCGCCGAGCAGGGCGTCCAGGGCGGCGTCGGCATCGGTGAGCCCCGGCAGGACGGGTGCCACGAAGACCCCGACGGGGAGTCCGGCGTCGGCGAGGCGCCGCACGAGGTCGAGGCGGGCCCGCGGGGTCGGGGTGCCGGGCTCGACCGAGCGGTGCAGGTCGGGGTCGAGCAGCGCGAGCGACACGCCCACCCCCACCGGGACGTCGCGCCCCGCCGCGGTGATCTCGGGCAGGTCCCGCGCAAGGAGCGTGCCCTTGGTGAGGATCGACAGCGGGGTCCCCGAGCGGCCGAGCGCCCGGATGATGCCCGGCATCAGCCGGTAGCGGCCCTCGGCCCGCTGGTAGGGGTCGGTGTTGGTGCCCATGGCCACGTGCTCGCGGGTCCAGCGGGACGAGCGCAGCTCCCGGGCGAGCACCTCGGGGGCGTTCAGCTTGACCACGACCTGCCGGTCGAAGTCCTCCCCCGCGTCGAGGTCGAGGTAGGTGTGGGTGTTGCGGGCGAAGCAGTTGTGGTGCACCAGCCCGACGGCGACGTAGTCCCCGGCCGTGGTGGTGACGTCGTAGACGGTGCCCTCCCCCGCCGGCTCCACCGCGACGAGCGTCCGGTCGGCGCCGCGGGACTCGTCGAGCACGTCACGGACCCCGGCGAGCCCGGGGGCGGGCAACGTCTCGGCCCCGACCAGGGCGTCGCCCGGCACGAGCCAGGTGCCCCCGTGACCGTCGGCCCCCGACCGGGAGACGTGCCGCCAGCCGGTGCGGGCCAGCAGCCGGTGGTCGGCCCCGACGAGGACGGACGTCCCGTCGACGACCCGCACCCGCACCACCGAACGCCGGCTCGACCAGTGGGCGAGGACGTGGGTGCGCACGAGCCGACGCACCCCGCCCTCCTCGACGGTCCCGACGATCGCGTCCCCGACGCGCAGATCGGCCATGGGCACCGTCCCGCCGTCGGCCCGCAGGACCGGCGTCCCGCCCGCCACGCAGTAGGTGCACGCGTGGGAACAGCCGCGGTACGGGTTGACGGTCCAGGCGAAGGGCATCGGGGAGCCGCCCGGGACCCGGTTGAGCACGGAGCGCGCCCGCACCTCGTGGAACGTGATCCCGGCGAACTCGGGCGTCTGCACGCTCCGGACGAGGCCCTTGAGGGCCGGCATCCCCGGCAGCGCCCCGTCGTCGTCCAGTTGCTGACCCGCCCACCGCATGAGCAGCAGTCGAACACGTGTTCGCATCGAACGCAAGTTCGAGTGGCCCGCCTGGTTTCGGTACCGTCGGTACGCGGTACTGCAGATCACACCCGGACAGGAGGCCCGCGTCATGTCGTTCACCCTCGAGCTCACACCGGCGCACCACGAACTGGTGCGGCGCGCGCACACCTTCGCCGAGGAGGTGATCCGGCCGGCCGCCCCGAAGTACGACGAGCTGCAGGAGTGCCCCTGGGACATCGTCGACGCGGCCTCGCGGGAGGGTTTCTACAACGCGCTGTTCTACGCCGACCTGATCGCCGACCCGACCGGGCTCTCCCTGCCGCTGTTCCTGGAGGAGATCTTCTGGGGGTGCGCGGGGATCGGTCTGACGATCGTCCTGCCGGCCCTCGCCCTCTCCGCGCTCAACCAGGCCGGCACCCCCGAGCAGATCGCCACGTGGGCCCCGGAGATGTTCGGGACCCCCGGCGACATCAAGCTCGCCGCCCTCGCCGTCAGCGAGCCGCAGGGCGGCAGCGACGTCTCCAACCTGCAGACCAGGGCGGTCAAGGACGGCGACGACTGGGTGCTCGACGGCACCAAGATCTGGATCGGCAACGGAGGGATCGCCGACGTCACGGTGGTCAACGCCGTCGTCGACCCCGACCTCGGCACCCGGGGCCAGGCCATGTTCCTCGTGCCGAAGGGCACGCCGGGCATGGACCAGGTGCGGCGCCTCGACAAGCTCGGGCACCGCGCGTCGCACACCGCGGAGCTGTCGTTCACCGACTGCCGCATCCCCGGTGACCAGCTCCTCGGCGGCGAGGACAAGCTCAACCACAAGCTGGACAAGGCCCGGCGCGGCGACCACACCCGCTCCGCCGCCCTCGGCGCGTTCGAGCAGACCCGCCCGATGGTCGCCGCGATGGCGCTCGGCGTCGCGCGGGCGGCGTTCGAGTACGCGTGCGACTACGCCTCGAAGCGCGAGGCCTTCGGGCACCCGATCATCGAGAACCAGGGCGTCGCGTTCCCGCTGGCCGACCTCGCCGCGGACATCGACGCCGCGCGCCTGCTCGCCTGGCGTGCCTCCTGGATGGCCGCGAACGGCGTCCCCTTCCACTGTGGCGAGGGGTCGATGTCGAAGCTCAAGGCCTCCGAGGTCGCGGTCCGCGCCGCCGAGCAGGCCATCCAGACCTGCGGTGGCTGGGGTTACGTCAGCGACCTGCCGGTGGAGAAGTGGTACCGGGACGCGAAGCTCTACACGATCTTCGAGGGCACGAGCGAGATCCAGCGGATGGTCATCGGCCGCACGCTCGCCACCGAGGCCTCCCAGACCCCGCAGCACCACCTCCTGCCGGGCGACCACGCCGGGCTCTCGCGGAAGTTCGGGCACGGGTCGCTCGCGCGCGCCCGGGCCGGGGAGGCCTTCCTCAAGCTCGCCCAGAAGGCGCCCCACCGGCTGCTCGAGCTGGGCGGTCGCCTCGCCTCGCCCGGGCGTTGATCACGACGTCGGGGGCGGGGACCCTCTAGGGTGCGCTCACACACCCGTCCCCCGGATGCCGTAGCGAGGGCCCGATGACGCAGTCGACGACGCCGCCGTCGGGCGACCGCCCCAACGCCCGGTCGGTCCGTCCGGCACCGCGGGCGCAGGAGCCCGCTCCCGGCGTGCTCGACACGGTGTACGCCCTGGCCGCGGCCTCGGCGCGCACCGCCGTCGAGCTCACGCTGCGCGGGCCCTCGATCGTGCGGGGGCTCGCGTCGGCCGCCCACACGGTGTCGGTCGAGGTGACCCCGTTGGTCGGCGACGCGTTGCGGGCACTGCCGCGCGTCGTGACGGTGCTCGAGCAGCTGCTCCCGCTGGCCCAGGACCTGCAGCAGTCGCTGGACCGGCTCGCCTCAGCGGCGCCGGACATCCACGCGCTCGCGACGGCCGTCCCGGCGCTGCAGCAGCTCGGTGGTGCCGCCGAGGACATCCACGCCCTGCGCGAGGCGATCCCCGCCCTGCAGCAGCTGGGTGGCGCCGCCGGGGACATCCGCGCGCTCACAGCCGCCGTCCCGGCGCTGCAGCAGCTCGGTGGCGCGGCGGAGGACATCCACGCCCTCACCGCCGCCGTCCCCGCCCTGCAACAGCTGGGCGGGGCCGCCGAGGACATCCACGCCCTGCGCGAGGCCGTCCCCGCCCTGCAGCAGCTCGGTGGCGCCGCCGCCGACATCCACCTCCTCACCGGCGCCGTCGACTCGCTCGCCCGCCTCGGCGGGGCGGTCGACGACCTCCGTCGCATCGCCGCAGCCACCGACGACGTCACGACGATCGCCGGGGCGGTCGGCACCGTCGAGCAGATCGCCGGCGCCATCCCGACGATCGACCGCATCGCGGAGGCCGTCGGCACCGTCGAGGCCATCGCCGCGGCCGTGCCGACCGTCGAGCGCCTCGCCGACGCCGTGGGCACCGTCGAGCAGCTCGCCGCGGCCGTGCCCACGCTCGAGCGCCTCGCAGAGGCCACCGGCACCCTCGACCAGCTCGCCGCGGCCGTCCCGACGGTGGGGCGGGTCGCCGACGCGGTCCCGACGGTGCGGGCGCTCGCCGACGCGGTGCCCACCGTCGCGCAGCTCGCCGAGGCGGTGCCGACGATCCGGGCGCTCGCCGAGGCGGTGCCCGAGGTGCGCAAGCTGACGGCCGCGATCGAGCACGTCGAGACGCTCGCCCACCACGCCGACACCACGTTCCCCGAGCTGCCGCCGCGCCTGGAGACACTCGACTCGTCGCTCTCGGTCGCGGCGTCGGAGCTCGTCCGCGTCGCTCCCGACCTGCGCACGGTCGCGGGCCGCATCGAGGACCTGGACGGTGCGATCAAGGTCCTCGCGGACGCCCTCGCGCCCCTGCAGGGCACCACCGAGCGCCTCGGCCGCCTCGTCGACCGCCTGCCCGCAGGCCGGCGCCAGAAGGCCGTCGAGGGCTGAACCGGTCCGGTTCGGGGCGAGAGGCCCCTTCGGTCGGGTAGATCGAGCGAGGGGCCCCCTCGCTCAGTAGGCCGGGTCCCAGCGGGTGTCGCGGATCGCGGCGCGGAGCTCGTCGTCGGAGGCCTGGGGGGCGACCCCGTCGGCGACCGCCTGCCGGGCCACGGCGAGCGCGATGTCGTCCGCGACGTCCCGCACCTCGGCCCACGCGGGCAGCAGCGGGGCGCGGGAGTCCTGCAGGGCGGGTGAGGCGTCGCCCAACGCGCGGGCGGCGGCGCGCATCATCGCGTCGGTGACCCGTGTGGCCCGCGCCGCGGTCACCGCGAGCCCCACGGCGGGGAAGATGTAGACGTTGTTGCACTGGGCGACCGGGACGTCGTCGCCCTCCTGCCGGGCGAGCGGCGGGAAGGGCGAGCCCGTGGCGATGAGCGCCCGTCCGTCGGTCCAGTCGTCGAGGTCGGCCGGGCGCGCCTCGGCGTTCGCGGTCGGGTTGGACAGCGGGAAGACGACGGGCCGGTCGACCTTCGCCGCCATCGTGCGGACGATGTCCTCGGTGAACGCGCCCTGGGCGGTGGACAGGCCCAGGAGCACCCCGACGGTCACGTGCTCGACGACGTCCGCGAGTCCGGGCAGGCCCCCCTGTCCCTCCTCCCGGCTGAGGCCCCAGTCCGCGACGTCGGCCGGGTCGTGGGCGAAGGCCCGCTGGTCGTCGGAGAGGTCGTCCCGGTCCGTCGTCAGGAGGCCGCGGACGTCGACCACCCAGCAGCGGGCGCGCGCGTCCGCCTCGGACAGCCCCTCGTCCACCATCTCCTGGCGGACCATCTCCATGACCCCGATGCCGGCCGACCCGGCACCGAGCATCACGACCTGCTGCTCGGCGAGCCGGGTCCCGGCGACCTCCGACGCCCCCTGCAGCGCCCCGAGCGCCACCGCCGCGGTGCCCTGGATGTCGTCGTTGAAGGTGAGCAGCCGGTCGCGGTAGCGGGCGAGGACGGGGGCGGCGTGCGGCGTCGCGAAGTCCTCCCACTGCAGCAGCACGTCCGGGAGTTCGGCCTCGACAGCGGCGACGAAGTCCTCGACGAAGGCGAAGTACTCCTCGTCGTCGATCCGGCGGTGCCGCCAGCCGAGGTAGAAGGGATCGTCGAGGAGGTCGGCGTTGTCGGTACCGACGTCGAGCAGGATCGGCAGGGTCCGCGCCGGGTCGATGCCCCCGATGAGGGTGTAGAGCGACAGCTTGCCGACCGGGATGCCCATCCCGCCGACGCCCTGGTCGCCGATGCCCAGGATGCGCTGGCCGTCGGTCACGACGATGACGTCGACCTCGGCGTGGGGCCGGTTGCGCAGCATCGCGCGCAGGTCGCCGCGGTCCGGCCACGCGAGGTAGAGCCCGCGGGGGCGGCGCCAGAGCTCGGAGAACCGCTTGCAGCCCTCGGCGACGGTGGGCGTGTAGACGAGCGGGAGCGCGGTGGGGACGTCGGCGGCGAGCACGGAGTAGAAGAGGTGCTCGTTGCGGTCCTGCAGGGAGCGCAGGTAGACGTAGCGCTGGAGGTCCGTCGCCTGCCGGTCGACCTCGCCCCAGCAGCGTCGCACCTGGTCCTCGAGCGTGGTCACGGCGTACGGGAGCAACCCGAGCAGCCCGTGCTCGACGCGTTCCTCGGCCGTGAACGCGGTCCCCTTCGTGCGCATCGGGTCGTCGAGGATGACGCCCTCGTCACCCGTCCCGGTCGCCCCCATGGCGTGCTCCTCCCTCACGGTCGTCGTTGATCAGCGTCCTCCCTCGAACGCCCTACCCACCGGTATCGACCGGGGGTTCTGAGGAGATGCTGAGCCTGGGGCGATCACCGGTGTCCCTTTGGTGTCGTTATCGTGCTGTTCACCTGATCGTCGTGATCATGGCGGGGCCCGTTCGGTCGGAGCGGTCCCGGGGTGGGACGGAGGCCTCACGATGACGCACCCCGCGGGGCCGGTCCCGGCCGACCGGACCGACCTGGCCGAGGCCGTCCGGATGCTGGTGCGCACCGTGCTGCCGGTCGGGGTCCTGCTCGGGCTCGCGCTCGCCGTCTACGGCGGCACGGGGCACGACCTCACGATCGTGCTGCAGGACCGCTTCCCCGAGGACTCCGAGTACTCCGGGCTCGTCACGATCGCGTTCTCGAGCGCCCTCATGGTCTGCGCCGGCATCGCGCTCGGGTCCCTCGTGGTGTCCCGCGCGTGGTCCCGCACCACCGGGGAGGCGACCGCGACCTCGCCCGCCCTGACCGCCGGGCTCGCCGTCGCCGTCCTCGGCATCTTCCTCGGCTTCGACGACATGATGATGGTCCACGACGCCGTGCTCCCGGGCGCCGGGATCCCGGAGGACGCCGCGCTCGGCGTCTACGCGCTCGTCGGCCTCGCCCTCGTCGCCCGGGCGTTCCGGCCGCTGCTCGCCGAGCGGCTCGGCCTGACCTTCCTCGCCGGCCTCGCCCTGCTCGGCGGCTCCCTCGCCGGCGACGTGCTGGAGTCGTTGTTCGAGGCGGACCACCCCGGCGTCGCGACCGTTCTCGGGCACGCCGAGGACGTCGTGAAGTTCCTGGCCTACGCGGCGATGTGCCACCTCTGCGTCCTGCTCGCGCACCGCGTCATGGCGCGCACCCTCGCCGCGGCCACCGAGAAGGCCGCCCGCGAGGCGGTCGAGCGGGCCGGGGTCCCGACGACGGGTGCCCCCGCGACGGCGTCGGGCCGCGTGCCGCTGCGGGTCACCGCCGGGCGCCACGCCGCGCCCACGGGGTCGACGCCGACCATGGCGGGGTCCGACGCCGACCTCACCCGGCCCATCCCCCGACCGTGAGGCCGACGGGTCAGCCGTGCACCGCGCGGTCGACCGCCGCGGCGGCGTCGAGGAGCGCGACCTCGGTCTGACTGCCGTCGCCGAGGTCCTTGAGCTGGATGGTGCCGGCCTCCAGGTCACGGTCGCCGAGCACGAGGGCGTAGCGCGCCCCCGACCGGTCCGCCGCCTTCATCGCGCCCTTCAGCCCGCGGCCGCCGTAGGCGAGGTCGGACCGGATCCCGGCCCGACGGAGCTGCCCGATCAGCCCGACGAGGTGGTCGCGTGCCGCCTCGCCGAGCGGCACGCCGAACACCTCGACCCGGCGCGCCGGCGCGACCTCCAGGCCCTCGGCCCGGCACGCCAGCAGGGTGCGGTCCACGCCGATCCCGAACCCGACCCCGGACAGCGCCTGCCCACCGAGCTCGGCCATCAGCCCGTCGTAGCGGCCGCCGCCCCCGATCCCGGACTGCGACCCGAGCCCGTCGTGGACGAACTCGAACGTCGTCTTCGTGTAGTAGTCCAGCCCGCGGACCATGCGCGGGTTCTCGGTGTAGGCCACGCCGAGCTCGTCGAGGTACTGCTTGACCTTCGCGTGGTGGGCCGCCGCCGCGTCCGAGAGGTGGTCGACCATGAGCGGTGCGTCCGCGAGCTGCTCGCGGACCTCCGGGCGCTTGTCGTCGAGCACCCGCAGCGGGTTGATCCTGGCCCGCTCGCGCGTGGCCTCGTCGAGATCGCACTTCTCCAGGAACGCCTGCAGCTCGGCGCGGTAGGCGGGCCGGGTCTCGGCGTCGCCCAGCGAGGTGAGCTCCAGGCGGTACCCGGTCAGGCCCAGGGCGCGGAACCCGGCGTCGGCGACGGCGAGCACCTCCGCGTCGAGCGCGGGGTCGTCCACCCCGATGGCCTCGACGCCGACCTGCTGGAGCTGCCGGTACCGCCCGGCCTGCGGGCGCTCGTAGCGGAAGAACGGCCCGGCGTAGCGCAGTTTCACCGGCAGCGTGCCGCGGTCCATGCCGTGCTCGATGACGCTGCGGACGACGCCCGCGGTGCCCTCGGGGCGCAGCGTGACGCTGCGCCCGCCACGGTCGGCGAAGGTGTACATCTCCTTCGAGACGACGTCGGTGGACTCGCCGACCCCGCGGGCGTAGAGCGCGGTGTCCTCGAAGACGGGCAGCTCGAGGTGGGCGTACCCGGCGCGGTCGGCCTCGCGGACGAGGGTGTCGCGGACGGCGACGAAGTCGGGCCCGACGTACTCGGGGATGCCCTTGGGCGCGGCGAAGCCGCCGGGCGGGATCTCGGCCAATTCGGTGTTCTCTCTAGAGGTTCCGGCCGGGCGCGTGCTGCGGCCCCTGCAGGAACGGGTTGGTGTGCCGCTCGTCGCCGATCGTGGTCGGCTGCCCGTGGCCGGGCAGCACCGCCGTCTCGTCGGGCAGCGTCAGGAGCTTGGTCCGCAGGCTCGTCATCATCTCCTCGAGCGACCCGCCGGGGAGGTCGGTGCGCCCGATGCTGCCCTGGAACAGCGTGTCCCCGGCCAGCACGAACGGCGCGCCGTCCTCGGTGGCGCTGCGGAAGACCACCGAGCCGCGGGTGTGGCCGGGCGTGTGGTCGACGGTGAGGCTGATGCCCGCGAGCTCCAGGGTGGCCCCGTCGGCGAGCGTCTCGACGCGCCGCGGCTCCCGGAACTCCAGGCCCGGGTACATCGCGGCCAGCTGGGCGCCCATCGGGCCGACCCCCGACAACGGGTCGGCGAGCATCGACCGGTCCTCGGGATGGATCCACGCCGGGATGTCGTCCCCGTCGCACACCGGGGTCACCGACCACATGTGGTCGAGGTGCCCGTGGGTGAGCAGCACCGCGACCGGGCTCAGCCGCCGCTCCGCGAGCACCCTGCGCAGGGGCTCCTCGGCGTCCTGCCCCGGGTCGACGACCACGCACGGACCGCCCTCGTCGGGCGCGATCACGAAGCAGTTGGTCTGGAAACTCCCGGCCGGGAACCCGGCGACCAGCACGTCGGTCCACCCTCCTCGAGACGACTGGCGTCCAGCCTAGTCGGCACCGCCCGGTGTCCCCTGACCTGCCCGAACTCACCGGGGCCTGACTTCCTAGGATGCGGCCGTGCCGACCAACGAGCAGCGCCGCAAGGCCGCCAAGCGCAAGCTGGAGCGACAGATCGAGCGCCGGGCCGAGCGGGCGCGGCGGCGCCGGCAGCGGTTGGCGATCATCGCCGTCGGCGCCGTCGTCGCCGTGCTGGCCGCCGGCATCGCGATCTACATTGCCACCCGTCCCTCGGACACCGTGGCGTCCCCGGCGGCGGCCGCGTCGGGGGCCTGCACCTACACCCCCGACGGCCAGGCCTCCCGGCCCGTGCAGACGCCGGACCCGAACCCGGCGCGCACCGGGGTCGTCGGGCTCACCCTGCAGACCTCGCAGGGTGCGATCCCGCTGACCCTCGACCGCGCCCAGGCGCCCTGCGCGGTCAACGCCGTGACCTCGCTCGCGCAGCAGGGCTTCTACAACGACACGCCGTGCCACCGCCTCACCACCGGCGAGGGCCTCAAGGTGCTGCAGTGCGGTGACCCGAGCGGCACCGGCTCGGGCGGCCCGGGCTTCCGCTACGCCGAGGAGCCGCCGGCCAACCTCGCGCCGTCCCCGCTCGGCCAGGGCGCCGCGAACTACGCCCGCGGCCTCGTCGCCATGGCCAAGACCTCGCAGCCCGACACCACGGGCAGCCAGTTCTTCCTCGTCTACGCCGACTCGGCGCTGCCGCCGCAGTACACCGTCGTCGGCCGGATCGCCCCCGAGGGCCTCGCCGTCCTGGACAAGGTCGCCGCGGGCGGGACCGACAACTCGAACGGTGACGGCGACGGCAAGCCGCGTACCGCCGTGCAGATCCAGCAGGCCCAGGTCCAGCCCTGACGGCGGGTCCCCGCCGCCGAGGGTGACGTCAGGCAGTCTCCGGACGCCCCGGTACCTGCCCGACGGACACCTCGCGACGGCGGATCGGCACGACCCGCCGTCGCGAGGGCGGCTCAGACGCTGAGCGGCAGCGCTCCCGGGTGGACCGGCGCCGGGAGGTCGGTCCGGCCGTCGCCCGAGAGGTGAGCGTCGACCGCCGCGGCGGCCGACCGGCCCTCGGCGATGGCCCAGACGATCAGCGAGGCGCCCCGGTGGGCGTCGCCGCAGACGAACACCCCCGGGACGTCGGTCTGCCAGTCGGAGCCGCAGCCGATCGTGCCCTTGGGGGTGCGCTCGATCCCGAGGCCGGGGACGAGCGCGCCGTCGTCGGGGCCGGTGAAGCCGATCGAGAACAGCACGAGGTCGGCCGGGAGGGTGTGGATCTCCTCGGAGGTCGGCACCACCTCGCGCTCCCCGTTCTCGTTCCGGCGCACCTCCACCGTCGAGAGCTCGACGGCCCGGACGTGACCGCGGTCGTCGCCGACGAAGCGCTTCACCGCCGTGGCGAACAGCCGCTCGCCGCCCTCCTCGAGCGCCGGCGGGGTGCGGTACACCAGCGGCCACGTGGGCCAGGGCGAGCGCGCCTCGTCGCGGGTCTGCGGCGGGGCGGGGTACTGGTCGAGCTGGTGCACGCCGATGGCGCCCTGCCGGGTCGCGGTGCCGTAGCAGTCGGCGCCGGTGTCCCCGCCGCCGATCACGACGACGTTCTGGCCCCGCGCGTTGATGGGCGAGGGCCCGTCGCCCTCGCACTCACGATTGGCCGGCGTGAGGTACTCCATGGCCAGGTGGATGCCCTCGAGGTCACGCCCCTCGAGGGTGCGGTCGTCCCGGCCCTGCAGCGCGCCGACGGCGAGCACCACGGCGTCGTTCTCCGCGCGCAGCCGTTCGACGGGCAGGCCGTCCCCGCCGACCTCGCAGTTGACGACGAAGCGCGTCCCCTCCGCCCGCATCTGCTCCAGGCGGCGGTCCAGCTCCCACTTCTCGAACTTGAACTCCGGGATGCCGTAGCGCATGAGCCCACCGAGCCGGTCGTCGCGCTCGTAGACGGTGACGTCGTGGCCCGCGCGGGTCAGCTGCTGGGCGGCGGCGAGGCCGGCGGGCCCGGAGCCGACGACGGCGACCCGCTTGCCCGACGACTCCGCGGCCGGCTGCGGTGCGACGTGCCCGTCGCGCCAGGCGACCTCGGCGATCGACCACTCGACCCGCTTGATCGCCACCGACCCCGGCTGCTCGGTGATCGAGAGGACGCACGCCTCCTGGCACGGCGCCGGGCACAGCGCGCCGGTGAACTCCGGAAAGTTGTTGGTGGCGTGCAGCCGCTCGCTCGCCCGGCCCCACTCACCGCGGCGGACGAAGTCGTTCCACTCCGGGATCAGGTTGCCCAGCGGGCAGCCCGCGGAGCCGGAGTGGCAGAACGGGATGCCGCAGTCCATGCAGCGCGCGGCCTGACGACGGGTCTCCGCCTCGACGTCGGGGTCGGTGACGTCGGCGTAGATCTCGTGCCAGTCGGTCCGTCGGACCTCGACCGGCCGCTTGGGGTTGTCCTCGCGCGGATAGGTGAGGAAACCGCGTGGGTCAGCCACCCGCCACCTCCATGATGACCTCGTTCGGGTCGCGACCCTCGGTCGCGGCGCGCTGCTCGGCGTCGAGCACGCGTTGGTAGTCGGTCGGCATGACCTTGGTGAAGTGCCCGACCTGGGTCTCCCACTCGTCGAGCAGCCGGGCGGCCTTCGGTGAGCCCGTCAGCTCCAGGTGGCGCTCCACGACGTGCCGGAGCCACTCGGCGTCCTCGCCGTCGACCGGCAGCAGGTCCACCATCTCCTGGTTGACCCGGATCTCCGGCAGCTCGTGCACGAACGCGATGCCGCCGGACATGCCGGCGCCGAGGTTGCGACCGGTGCTGCCGAGCACCACGACGCGGCCGCCGGTCATGTACTCGCAGGCGTGGTCGCCCACGCCCTCGACGACCGCGAGGGCCCCCGAGTTCCGGACACAGAAGCGCTCCCCCACCTGACCCCGCAGGAACACCTCGCCCGAGGTGGCGCCGTAGGCGATGACGTTGCCGGCGATGACCTGCTGCTCGTCGCGGTCGGAGTCGGGGTCCTCGGTGTACGGGGCGCCCTCCGGCGGCCGCACGATGACCCGCCCGCCGGACAGGCCCTTCGCGACGTAGTCGTTGGCGTCGCCGACGAGGTCGAGCGTCACCCCGCGCGGCAGGAACGCGCCGAACGACTGGCCGGCCGAGCCGGTGAAGGTGACCCGGATGGTGTCGTCGGCGAGCCCGTCGCGACCGTAGCGCCGGGTGACCTCCGCGCCGAGGAGCGTGCCCACGGTGCGGTTGACGTTGCGGATCGGCATCTCGAGCCCGACCGGCACGGCGTCGTCGAGCGCACCCTCCGCGAGCTGGATCAGGGTGCGGTCCAGCGCCTCGTCGAGCCCGTGGTCCTGGTACTTCGTCCGGCGCCGGTCGGTCGAGGCGCCCTCGGGGACGTCCGGCACCGTGAACAGCGGCGTCAGGTCGATGCCCTGCGCCTTCCAGTTGTCCACCGCCTCGCCCGCGTCGATCAGCTCCGAGTGGCCGACGGCCTCGTCGATCGTGCGGAACCCGAGCTTCGCGAGGTATTCACGGACCTCCTCGGCGATGAACCAGAAGAAGTTCTCGACGAACTCCGGCTTGCCCGTGTAGCGCTTGCGCAGCTCCGGGTTCTGGGTCGCGACGCCCACCGGGCAGGTGTCGAGGTGGCAGACGCGCATCATGATGCAGCCGTTGACCACCAGCGGCGCCGTCGAGAAGCCGTACTCCTCGGCGCCGAGGAGCATCCCGACCATGACGTCGTAGCCGGTCTTCATCGCGCCGTCGACCTGCACCGAGATGCGGTCGCGCAGCCCGTTCAGCATCAGCGTCTGCTGCGTGTCGGCGAGCCCGATCTCCCACGGCGCCCCGGCGTGCTTGAGGCTCGTCAGGGGCGCCGCACCCGTGCCGCCGTCCCAGCCGGAGATGAGCACGACGTCGGCGTGGGCCTTGCTCACCCCGGCCGCGACGGTACCGACGCCGACCGAGCTGACCAGCTTGACGTGGATCCGCGCGGCGTCGTTGGCGTTCTTCAGGTCGTGGATGAGCTGCTTGAGGTCCTCGATGGAGTAGATGTCGTGGTGCGGCGGCGGGGAGATCAGCCCCACGCCGGGCGTGGAGTACCGCACCTCGGCGATCCACGGGTAGACCTTCTTGCCCGCCAGCTGGCCGCCCTCGCCCGGCTTCGCGCCCTGCGCCATCTTGATCTGGATGTCGTCGGCGTTGACCAGGTACTCGCTGGTCACCCCGAAGCGGCCCGAGGCGACCTGCTTGATGGCCGAGCGCTTCGACGGGTCGACGAGGCGGACCGGGTCCTCCCCGCCCTCGCCGGTGTTCGACTTGCCGCCGATGTTGTTCATCGCGATCGCGAGGTCGGTGTGCGCCTCGCCGGAGATCGAGCCGTAGCTCATCGCCCCGGTCGCGAAGCGCTTGACGATCTCGGTCGCCGGCTCGACCTCGTCGAGGTCGATCGGGGTGCGGTCCTCGAAGCGCAGCCGGAACAGGCCGCGCAGCTGGCCGCCGCTGCGGGTCAGGCGGTCGACCTCCGCGGTGTACTTCCGGAACACGTCGCGCTGCTTGGTCCGCGTCGAGTGCTGCAGCAGGAAGACGGTCTCCGGGGTGAACAGGTGCAGTTCACCCTCGCGCCGGTAGGCGTACTCCCCGCCGACGTCGAGCCGGCGGTGCGCCCGCTCGGTCGGGTTCGAGGGATAGGCCGCGGCGTGCCGGGCGCCGACCTCGGCGGCGAGCACGTCGAGCCCGCCCCCGCCGAGCTTGGACGACGTGCCGTGGAAGTACTCGTCGAGGAAGTCCTGGGAGAGCCCGATGGCCTCGAAGACCTGCGCGGCGGTGTAGCCCGACACCGTCGAGATGCCCATCTTGGACATCACCTTGAGGACGCCCTTGACGCACGCCTTCACGTAGTTCGCGATCGCCTGGTCGACCTCGAGGTGGTCGAGCCAGCCCGAGGCGATCATGTCCTCGATCGACTCGAACGCGAGGTAGGGGTTCACCGCGGCGGCGCCGTAGGAGAGCAGCAGCGCCATGTGGTGGACCTCGCGGGCGTCGCCGGCCTCGACGATCAGCGCCACCTGGGTCCGCTCGCGGGTCGCGACGAGGTGGTGGTGCACCGCCGAGACCAGCAGCAACGACGGGATCGGCGCCCAGCGGGCGTCGGAATCGCGGTCGGAGAGCACGAGGATCCGCTTGCCGTCGGCGATGGCCTCGCTCGCCTGACGGCGGATCCGGTCCAGTGCCTCGCGCAGCGCGGCCTCGCCGCCGTCGACCTCGTAGAGCCCGGAGAGCACGGTCGCCGCGAACCCGGGCATGTCCCCGTCGTGGTCGATGTGGATGAGCTTCGCGAGCTCGTCGTTGTCGATCACCGGGTAGGGCAGGACGACCTGCCGACAGCTGGCCGGGCCCGGGTGGAACAGGTTCTGCTCCGCGCCGATCGGCCGCGACATGCAGGTGACGAGCTCCTCGCGGATCGCGTCCAGCGGCGGGTTCGTCACCTGCGCGAACAGCTGCACGAAGTAGTCGAAGAGCAGCCGGGCCCGCCGCGAGAGCGCCGCGGTGGGGGTGTCGGTGCCCATCGAACCCAGCGGCTCGGCACCCGTCGTCGCCATCGGGGCGAGCAGGATCCGGAGATCCTCCTCGGTGTAGCCGAACGTCTGCTGGCGGCGCATCACCGACTCGTGGGTGTGCACGACGTGCTCCCGGTCGGGGAGCTCGTCGAGCCGCACCAGGCCCGCGTGCAGCCACTCCGCGTACGGCTCCGCCGCGGCGAGCTCGGACTTGAAGGCGTCGTCGTCGACGAGGCCCCGCCCCCGCGTGTCCACGAGCAGCATCCGCCCCGGCCGCAGTCGCCCCTTCGCGACGACGTCCTCGGCCGGCACGTCCAGCACCCCGGACTCGCTCGCGAGCACCACCCGGCCGTCGGCGAGCTGCCACCAGCGGCACGGTCGCAGACCGTTGCGGTCCAGGGTCGCGCCCAGGAGCGTGCCGTCGGAGAAGACGACGGCGGCGGGGCCGTCCCAGGGCTCCATGAGGCTCGCGTGGAACTGGTAGAACGCCCGCTGGTCGGCGGGCATCTCGGCGTGGTTCTCCCAGGCCTCGGGCATCATCATCATCACGGCGTGCGGCAGCGACCGGCCGCCCAGCGTGAGCAGCTCGAGGACCTCGTCGAAGCTCGCCGAGTCGGACGCGTCCGGCGGGCAGACCGGCATCGCCCGCTGCAGGTCACCCGGGAAGTTCTCGGTGCCGAGCAGCGCCTCGCGGGCGCGCATGCGGTTGCGGTTGCCGCGGATCGTGTTGATCTCGCCGTTGTGCGCCATCGTGCGGTAAGGGTGGGCGAGCGGCCAGCTCGGGAACGTGTTCGTCGAGAACCGGCTGTGCACCACGGCGACCGCGCTGCGCAGGCGCTCGTCGCGCAGGTCGGGGAAGAACAGGGGCAGCTGGTCGGTGGTCAGCATGCCCTTGTAGGTGACGGTGCGGCTGGACAGCGACGTCACGTAGAGCCCGCAGCCCTGCTCGACGGACTCCCGCTCGGCGCGCTTGCGCACGATCCACGCGACGCGGTCGAGCTCGATGCCGGCGAGCGTCCGCTCGGGGTGCGCGACCAGCACCTGCGCGAAGCGGGGCATCGCGGAGCGGGCCACCGAGCCGACGTCGGCGCCGTCCGGGTCGACCGGGGTCTCGCGCCAGGCGAGGACCTCGAGGCCCTCCTCGGCGGTGATCCGCTCCAGCAGCGAAACGGCCTTCGCGTAGGCGTCGTCGTCCGCGGGCAGGAAGATCAGCCCGCAGGCGTACGCGTACTCGTCCTGCCCGCCGTCGGCCGAGGGCCGGGGTGCCGGGAGCTCCACGTCGACCGTGGCGCGCAGGAGCTCGTCCGGGATGCCGAGCAGGATGCCGGCACCGTCCCCACTGGTGGGCTCGCTGCCGGCGGCGCCGCGGTGGTCGAGGTTGTGCAGCACCTGGAGGGCGTCGGCCACGATGCCGTGGCTGCGACGACCCTGGGAGTCGACGACGGCGCCCACGCCGCAGGCGTCGTGCTCGAAGGCGGGATCGTAGAGGCCCTGGGGCCCCGGAACGGACGAGAACAGCACTGGGCAGGCCTCCTGGTCGCCGGGGCTGGCAGCCCGGCGGACGGCGACGGGCGCAAGGCCCCTCGGCGATCGTCGCGAGCCGGATGGTGGTATCCGGGACGACGATGGCCCGGCTGGATTCTAGCCCGCGCAGCGGGCGACGGCGGTGTCCGAGACGGCCGCCGTGGCCGGGATCAGGACGATCCGCCCGCGGCCGACGGCGGCGCCGCCGAGGCCTCCTCCTCGGGCTGCGTGCCCTCGGGCTCGGCGTCGACACCGGACGGCTCGGCCCCGCCGTGGCTCGGGTCGCGATCCGGCGCCGAGACCTCGTGACGCTTCTCGCGGGCGAGATCCGCGTCGTCCGTGCGCTGGTCCTTCTCGTCGGCCGTCACGGGATCGGGCGTACCCGCGACGTGACCCGACGAACCGGTGGACTCCGTCGGCATGGATGCCGACAGGTCCTCCCGGGGGCCTCGCGCCAGGGCCAGGTAGAGCAGCGCCGCGACGCAGACGACGGCGGCGACGATGACGTTCACCCGCACGCCGTCGACGCGCGTGAGCGCCGGGTCGGTGCGCAACATCTCGATCCAGAAGCGCCCGAGGGTGTAGCCCGCGACGTAGAGCGCGAACGCCCGACCGCGGGCGAGCGTGAAGCGCCGGTCGGCCCAGAGCACGACGAGCGCGACCGCGACGTTCCACAGGAGCTCGTAGAGGAACGTCGGCTGGACGATCTCGACGGGGGTGCGGTCGACCGCCACCCCGTTGAGGTTGTCCACGGCGCCGGTCGCCGGGTCGATCCGCCGGTAGATCTCCAGGCCCCACGGCAGCGTGGTCGGTGCGCCGTAGAGCTCCTGGTTGAACCAGTTGCCCAGCCGGCCGATCGCCTGGGCCAGCACGATGCCGGGCGCCGCGGCGTCGGCGAAGGCGGTGAGCGGCACGCCGCGCCGCCGGCAGGCGATCCACGCGCCCACGCCGCCGAGCGCGATCGCGCCCCAGATGCCGAGCCCGCCGTTCCACACGTACAGCGCGGCCACCGGGTCGCCGCCCGGGCCGAAGTAGGTCCGCCAGTCGGTGGCGAGGTGGTAGAGCCGGCCGCCGACGAGGCCGAAGGGCACGGCCCAGACCGCCACGTCGATGACGAACCCCGGCGCGCCACCGCGCGCGACGAAGCGCCGCTCGGTCAGCCAGACCGCCACGACGATGCCCGCGATGATGCACAGCGCGTAGGCACGCAGCGGGATCGGACCGAGCTCCCAGACGCCCTGGGGCGGGCTGGGGATGGTCATCGGCAGCGACGAGAGCACGCGCGCCACGCTATCGGTCACCCCCGACACCGTCCGTGAGGCGGGGTGAGGTGGGCTCAGCGACCGGTGTGGTTGCCCCGGACGCCCGCGGCGAGCTCCGTGGTGAGCCGGGCGACCGCGGCGCGCCCGTGCTCGGCGGCGGAGACGAGGGCGGAGCCGACGATGACCCCGTCCGCGAACTGCGCGACCTCGCCCGCCTGCGCTCCGGACCGCACCCCGAGGCCCACCCCGATCGGCAGGTCGGTGTGCGCCCGGGTGCGGGCGACCAGGGCCGGGGCGGTGTCCGACACCGCGTCGCGGGCACCCGTGACGCCCATCGTGGAGGCGGCGTAGACGAAGCCGCTCGTGGCCGCCGTCGTCGAGGCGATGCGCTGCTCGGTCGAGGACGGGGCCACCAGGAAGGTGCGCCCGAGGCCGTACCGGTCGGCGGCGTCGAGCCAGTCCCCCGCCTCGTCGGGGACGAGGTCGGGCGTGATGATCCCGAGCCCGCCCGCGGCCGCGAGATCGCGGGCGAACGCCTCGACCCCGTAGTGCAGCACCGGGTTCCAGTACGTCATGACGACGGCCCGTCCCCCGCGGGCGGCGATCGACTCGATCACCTCGAGGGTGTCCCGCGTGCGTACGCCGCCGCGCAGGGCGGTCTCCACGGCGTGCTGGATGACCGGCCCGTCGAGCACCGGGTCGGAGTAGGGCAGCCCGACCTCCAGGAGGTCGGCGCCCGCGTCGAGCGTCTGGGCGAGCAGCCCCTTCGAGCCGGCGACCGTCGGGTAGCCGGTGGGCAGGTAGCCGATCAGGGCGGCCCGGCCCTCCGCCCGCGCGGTGGTGAAGACCTCGTCGAGCACGGTGAGGCCCGTCCGGGCGCCCGCCCCGGTGCTCACAGCTCCCGCTCCCCCGCCGCGGCGTCGTCGGGCACCGGCTCGGTGGTGGGCAGGGCCGCAGGGTCGACCACCTCGAACCACCGGGCGGCGGTCTCGACGTCCTTGTCGCCGCGCCCGGAGAGGTTCACCAGCAACGTCGCGTCCGGCCCGAGCTCGCGGCCCAGGCGCAGCGCGCCCGCGATCGCGTGCGCCGTCTCGATGGCCGGGATGATCCCCTCGGTCCGGCACAGCAGCCGGAACGCCTCCATCGCCTCGGTGTCGGTCACCGGCACGTACTCCGCGCGGCCGATCTCCGCGAGGTACGAGTGCTCGGGCCCGACGCCCGGGTAGTCCAGGCCCGCCGAGATCGAGTGCGACTCGACCGTCTGCCCGTCCTCGTCCTGCAGCACGTAGGTCAGCGCGCCGTGCAGGGCTCCCGGGGACCCGCCCGTGATCGAGGCGGCGTGGCGGCCGGTGTCGACCCCGTCGCCCGCGGCCTCGCACCCGACGAGCCGGACGCCCTCGTCGTCGAGGAACGGGTGGAAGATGCCGATCGCGTTCGAGCCGCCCCCGACGCAGGCGAGCACCGCGTCGGGCAGCCGGCCGTGGCTGGCCAGCACCTGGGCGCGGGCCTCGAGCCCGATCACGCGGTGGAAGTCGCGCACCATCATCGGGAACGGGTGCGGCCCGGCGGCCGTGCCCAGCACGTAGTGGGTGTGCCCCACCGAGGAGACCCAGTCGCGGTAGGCCTCGTTGAGCGCGTCCTTGAGCGTCCGCGAGCCCGTGGTCACCGGGATCACCTCGGCGCCGAGCAGCCGCATCCGGGCCACGTTGAGGGCCTGTCGCTCGGTGTCGACCTCGCCCATGTAGACGACGCACTCGAGGCCGAGCAGCGCCGCGGCCGTGGCGGTGGCGACGCCGTGCTGGCCCGCCCCGGTCTCGGCGATCACGCGGGTCTTGCCCATGCGCACCGTCAGGAGCGCCTGGCCCAGCACGTTGTTGATCTTGTGCGAGCCGGTGTGGTTGAGGTCCTCGCGCTTGAGCAGGATCGTCGCCCCGCCCGCGTGCTCGGAGAGCCTCCGCGCCTCGGTGACCGGGGACGGGCGGCCGGCGTAGTCGCGCTGCAGCCGGTCGAGCTCGTCGAGGAACTCCGGGTCCTGCCGCGCCTTCTCGTACTCGGCGGCGACCTCGTCGACGGCCGCGATGAGGGCCTCGGGCATGTACCGGCCGCCGAAGCGGCCGAAGTGTCCGCCGACGTCGGGGTCGTGCGCGTGGCGGGCGAGACCGTCCGAGGCGCTGGGCAGCGGGCCCATCAGCGGGCGGGCTTCGGGCAGGCGGGGTGCGAGCCGGCCGTGACCAGCTGGCGCACGGCGGCCCGCGGGTCCTCCGCGGTGGCCATCGACTCGCCGACGAGCACCGCGTCGGCCCCGAGGCCGGCGTAGGTCATGAGGTCGCCGGGGCCGCGCACGCCCGACTCCGCGACGCGCAGCACCTCGCCGGGCAGGCCCGGGGCGAGCCGGCTGAACACCTCGCGGTCGACGTCGAGCGTCTTGAGGTTCCGCGCGTTGATGCCGACGAGCTTGGCGCCGGCCTGCAGCGCCATGTCCGCCTCGATCTCGTCGTGGATCTCGACGAGCGCGGTCATCCCGAGGGAGTGCACGCGGTCGACGAGGGCGTCGAGGGCGTTCTGCTCCAGCACCGAGCACATGAGCAGCACCAGGTCGGCGCCGTGGGCCCGCGCCTCGTGCACCTGGTAGGTGCCGACCACGAAGTCCTTGCGCAGCACCGGGATGTCCACGGCGGCCCGCACCTCGTCGAGGTCGGTCAGCGACCCCTCGAAGTAGTGCTGCTCGGTCAGCACGCTGATGATCCGGGCGCCGCCCTCGACGTACTGCCGGGCGAGCTTCGCGGGGTCGGGGATGTCGACCATGTGGCCGCGCGACGGCGACGCCCGCTTGACCTCGGCGATCACCCCGATGCCCTGGCCCTGCAGGGCCGCGAGCGCGTCCTTCGGGGGCGGTGCGGCGGCGGCCGCGGCCTTGACCTCGTCGAATCCGACGGCGGCCTCGCGGGCGGCGAGGTCGGCCCGGACCCCCTCGAGGATCTGCTCCAGGACGCTCACGCGGGTGCTGCCCCCATCCTTCGGGCTCTGATCGAGCCGGCTTCCCGCGCGTGCGGGGCGCCGGATCCGGTCCCTGGCGAGTACACCGGGAGTTTAACTCCCGGTCCCGTCGGTTCCGTCCGGTGCCCTCGGTGTCGGGCTCTGCGGACGCGCCGTGGGGTCCTCCCCGGCGTCGAGCGCCTCCCAGAGGGAGCGCTCCTCGTCGTCGTCCCGACGACGGGTGCGGGCGCCGGGCGCGTCGTACCGCGCGCCCAGCCGTGGCATCGCCGCCCCCCGCAGCGCCACGAGCAGGCCCACGGCGACGAGCAGGAGCCCGCCCAGGCCGCCGAGCAGCGGCCACACCACCGAGGGCTCGACGCCCACCGCGCGACCGGCCTGGCGTGCGGCGGCGGGCAGCGCGTCGGGCGCGGGCGCCGCGAGTCCGGACAGCGAGCCCAGCAGCGCCCACAACCCGGCGATCCCGACGACGGCCCCGACCGCCCGCCGGCCCCACCCCGACGTCGCGAGCAGCCCGCCGATGGCGGCGAGGGCGAGCAGCGCCCACGGTACGAGGACCGGCTCGGTGTCCGCGCCGGTGGCGCTGACGACGACCCGGCCGCGTACCGGGACGTCCCACGTCGCGGTCAGCCAGGTCCCGCGCGACGCTCCCCACAGCGCCGCGGCGGCGAGCAGCAGCCCGACCACGGCGGCCCCGAGCAGCCGCGGGCCCCTCACGTCGCGGCCCCGGGCTCCGGGGCGCGCAGCGTGGCCGCCGTGGCGACCGCCGCGAGCACCGCCCGGGCCTTGTTCGACGCCTCGGTGTCCTCGGCGACCGGGTCGGAGTCGGCGACGATGCCGCCGCCCGCCTGCACGTGGGCGACACCGTCGCGCAGCAGCCCGGTGCGGATCGCGATCGCGGTGTCGGCGTCCCCGGCGAAGTCGAGGTAGCCGACGATCCCGCCGTAGAGCCCGCGCCGGGTGGGCTCGAGCTCCTCGATGATCTCCATGGCCTTCGGCTTCGGGGCGCCGGAGAGCGTGCCGGCGGGGAAGCACGCCGCGACCGCGTCGAAGGCGCTGCGGTCGTCGCGCAGGCGGCCGCTCACGGTGGACACCAGGTGCATCACGTGGCTGTAGCGCTCGATGTCGAAGAACCGGTGCACCTTGACCGTGCCGGGCACGCAGACCCGCCCGAGGTCGTTGCGCCCGAGGTCGACGAGCATGAGGTGCTCGGCGCGCTCCTTCTCGTCGGCCAGGAGGTCCTTCTCCAGCAGGAGGTCCTCCTCGGCGTCCGTCCCCCGCCACCGGGTGCCGGCGATCGGGTGCGTCGTGGCAACGCCGTCGCGCACCGTCACCAGGGCCTCGGGGCTCGACCCGACGATCTCGAAGGGGCGGTCGGCCGCGTCGGTGAGCCGCAGCAGGTACATGTACGGGCTCGGGTTGGTGGCGCGCAGCACCCGGTAGACGTCGAGCGCGTCGGCGTCGGTGTCGGACTCGAACCGCTGGCTGACCACCACCTGGAAGGCGTCGCCCGCCCGGATGCGCTCCTGCGCCGACGCGACCGCCGCGAGGTAGGCGTCGCGGTCGAACCGGCGCCGGACCTGCGGCGAGCCTCCCGCCGTCGGGTCGTACTGCGCGACCGTCGAGGGCGCGGGGGCGCCGAGCTCGGCGGTCATCCGGTCGAGCCGGGCGACCGCGTCGTCGTACGCGGCGTCGGCGCGCTCCGGGCTGTCGTCCCAGTTCACGGCATTGGCGATGAGGGTGACGGTGCCCTCGTGGTGGTCCAGCGCGGCGAGATCGGTGGCGAGCAGCATGACCAGCTCGGGGATCCGCAGGTCGTCCTCGGTCAGCTCGGGGAGGCGTTCGAGGCGGCGGACCGCGTCGTACCCCACGTACCCGACCAGCCCGCCGGTCAGCGGCGGCAGCCCCGGCAGCGAGTCGGTCCGCAGCCGCTCGAGGGTCTCGCGCAGCGCGTCGAGCGGGTTCTCCTCGTCGCCGGGGAGACCGACCGGCGGGGTCCCGGTCCAGTGCGCCCGGCCGCCGCGCTCGGTGAGGGCCGCCGCGCTCCGCGCCCCGACGAACGACCAGCGCGACCAGGACTCGCCGTTCGCGGCCGACTCGAGCAGGAAGGTCCCGCTGCGTCGGCCCGCGAGCTTGCGGTACACCCCGAGCGGCGTCTCGTCGTCGGCGAGCAGCCGCCGGACCACCGGGATCACGCGGTGGTGCGCCGCGAGCCGGTGGAACTGCTCGCGGCTCGGCTGGACGGAGCCGAGGGTGGTCGGCGGGTCGGTCACGGACACGCCGCCCATTGTGGACGCCGGGTCCGACACTCTCAGGCGGCGGCCTCCTCCGGGGCCGGTTCGACCCGGCGCCGGACGGCGACCGCGACGGCCGCGATGACGACCGCGCAGCCCACGAGCTGCCAGGTGGTGGGGAACTGGCCGAGCACCGCCATCCCGAGGAGCACGGCCCCGACGGGCTGGAGCAGCAGGATCGAGGCCCCGGTGGACGAGGGCAGCGCCGCCATCCCGCCCGCGATGAGGACCCAGCCGATCGACTGGCCGATCACCGCGAGCAGGGCCAGCCAGCCGATCGCGGTCCACCCCGGGGTCAGGTCGACGCCCTGCCAGAGCGAGCCGAGGACGAACGAGCTGACCGCCGCCGCGGCCGTCGCCACCGTCACCGGTGCCGCCTTCTCCCCCGGCGCGGCCCCGAGCCGCAGGAACAACAGGTAGCCGGCGTAGGCGAACGCCGCGAGCAGGGCGAGCACGGTGCCGAGCACCGGGTCCGGCGCCGTCGACGGGTCGCTGTCGACCAGGCCGCCCGCGAGCGCGACGCCGATCAGCATCACCGGCACCGTCAGCAGGAACCCCGTCCGGATGCGCTCGCCGAGCGCGAGGAACGCGAGCAGCGGGAGGATGACCACCTGGGCGTTGACCAGCACCGTCGAGACGCCGGCCCCGACGGCGTGGATCGCCCCCGTCCACAGGGTCATGTCCAGCCCGAGCAGCAGGCCCCCGACGACGACGAGCCACGGCCGGCCGAGCCGGCCGCCCCCGAGCTGCACCCGCCGGGTGCGACGCCGCTCCAGCACCGCGATCGGGATCAGCACCGGCAGCGCGAGCAGGCACCGGAACACCGTCGCGGTGCCCGGTGAGGTGCCCGAGAGGGCGATGAGGATCGGCGACAGCGCGATGCAGAGGCTGCCGAGGACGGCCATCACCCGTGGGTCGACGGCGCGACGGCGGACGGGGGTCGAGCTCGCGAGCATCCCGGGAACGGCCACGGGACCAGCCTGCGACGGGGCACCGTTCAGGACCAGCGACTTCTCCTCGCCGGGAATCGTAAGCTCTGCTGCATGTTCGGGATCGCGCGGCTGCAGGCGCTGGACGCGGTGGCGACCCACCGCACCGTCGGCCGGGCGGCCACGGCCCTGCACCTGACGCCCTCGGCGGTGTCCCAGCAGCTCGCCACCCTCGAACGCGAGGCGGGCCACCGGTTGACCGAGCCGGCCGGCCGCGGCATCCGCCTCACGCCGGCGGGCCTGGTCCTGGCCGGCCACGCCGCCGCGCTGCTCGCGCGGATGGCCGCCGCCCGCCGCGACCTCGACCGCCTCGACGACGAGGTGGTCGGCCCGCTGCGGATCGGCGCGATCCCGACGTCGGCCCACGCCCTCGCACCCGCCACGCTCGCCCGGCTGCGGGCCGCGCACCCCGACCTCACCGTGCTGCTCGACGACGGCGAGGCCGAGGAGACGATGCCGGCGCTGCTCGCGGGCGATCTCGACCTCGCCGTCGTCGAGAACTGGGAGGGCCTGCCGTCGCCCTCACCGGCGGGCACGAGCCGCACGAAGCTCTGCGACGACGTCCTCGACCTCGCCCTCCCCCGGGAACACCCGCTGGCCGCCGCCGGGCACGTCGCCCTCGTCGAGCTCGCCGACGCGGATCTCGAGTGGGTGGCCGACACCCGGAGCTCGCGGGCGCACGACTGGCTGCTCGACACCCTGCGTCGGGCCGGCGTCGAGCCCCGGGTGACGAGCCGGGTCTGCGGCTTCGCGATCCACCTCGAGCTGGTGGCCGGGGCCGGGCTGGCGGCCATGGTGCCCCGCCTCGCCCGGCCCGCCGTGCCGTCGCGGGTGCGGATGCTGACGACGACCCCGGTGCTCGCCCGCACGGTCGACGCCGTGTGGCGGTCGGACCGTGAGACCCCGGCGGTGCGGGCGGCCGTCGCGGCGCTGCGCACGACGGTGGCCGCCACGGCGCCGTACGCCCCGCACGTCCCGGGCACCACCGCCCGGGAGTCCCCGCTCAGCCCTCGTCGGTGAGCAGCACGTCGGCGTCGAAGCAGGTCCGGTCGCCGGTGTGGCACGCCGCGCCCTGCTGGTCGACCAGCACCAGCACGGTGTCGCCGTCGCAATCGAGCCGCACCTCGTGCACGGCCTGCGTGTGCCCGCTCGTGGCGCCCTTGATCCACAGCTCCTGGCGGGACCGGGACCAGTAGGTGGCCTCGCGGGTCTCCAGGGTGCGGGTGAGGGCCTCGTCCGACATCCACGCCACCATGAGGACCTCGCGGGTGTCGTACTGCTGCACCACGGCACACACCAGGCCGTCGGCGTTCCACCGCACGCGGGCGGCGAGCTCGGGCGTCATCACGCCGGTCGAGCTCCGCTGCGCCGCGTCTCCGGTCGTGGTCATCGGACCTCCACCCCGGACTCCCGCAGCGCGTCCTTGACCTCGCCGATCCGCATCATGCCGAAGTGGAACACGCTGGCGGCCAGCACGGCGTCCGCGCCCGCCTCGACCGCCGGGGCGAAGTGCTCGACCGCGCCCGCTCCCCCGGACGCGATCACCGGCACGTCCACCAGGGACCGCACCCGCCGGAGCATCTCCAGGTCGAAGCCGTTCTTCGTGCCGTCCGCGTCCATCGAGTTGAGCAGGATCTCCCCGACGCCGAGCTCCGCCCCCCGCTGCGCCCACTCCAGCGCGTCGATGCCGGTGCCGCGCCGGCCACCGTGGGTCGTCACCTCGAACCCCGAGGGCGTCGGCCTCCCGTCCGCCGGCACCCGCCGGGCGTCCACGGACAGCACGATGCACTGCGACCCGAACCGGCGGCTGGACTCGCCGAGGAACTCCGGGCGGGCGATCGCGGCGGTGTTGATGCCGACCTTGTCCGCGCCGGCCCGCAGCAGCTTGTCGATGTCCTCGTTCGTCCGCACCCCGCCGCCGACCGTCAGCGGGATGAACACCTGCTCGGCGGTCCGGCGGACCACGTCGTAGGTCGTCTCCCGCTCCCCCGACGACGCGCTCACGTCGAGGAAGGTCAGTTCGTCGGCGCCCTCGGCGTCGTAGAGCCGCGCCATCTCCATCGGGTCCCCGGCGTCGCGGAGGTCGACGAAGTTGACGCCCTTGACCACGCGCCCGGCGTCGACGTCCAGGCACGGGATCACACGGACGGCCACACCCATGCGATCAGCCTACTGAGTCGGCCTACCGGGCCGGACGGGCCGCGGCGTCGAGTGCCTCGGGCAGGGTGAAGGCCCCCGCGTAGAGGGCCTTGCCGATGATCGCGCCTTCCACACCCTGCGGGGCGAGAGCCGCGAGCGCCCGCACGTCGTCGAGGGTCGCGACCCCGCCACTGGCCACCACCGGCGCGTCGGTCCGCGCACAGACCGCCGCCAGGAGGTCGGTGTTCGGGCCGGTCAGCGTGCCGTCGCGGCCCACGTCGGTGACGACGTAGCGGGCGCACCCCTCCGCGTCGAGACGGGCGAGGACGTCCCACAGGTCCCCGCCGTCCGACACCCACCCGCGGGCGGCGAGCCGGTGCTCCCCGTCCCGGATGTTGACGTCGAGGCCGACCGCCACGCGGTCCCCGAACTCCGCGATCGCCTTCGCGCACCAGGCCGGGTCCTCGAGCGCGGCGGTCCCGATGTTGACCCGGGCGCAGCCGGTGTCGAGGGCCCGGCGCAGCGAGTCGTCGTCCCGGATGCCGCCGGACAGCTCGACCCTGATCGGCACCTGCTCGACGAGGGCGGCCAGCAGCTCGGCGTTCGAGCCCCGCCGGAACGCGGCATCGAGGTCGACGAGGTGGATCCACTCCGCGCCGTCGTCGACCCAGCCGCGGGCCGCGTCGAGGGGATCGCCGTAGCCGGTCTCGGTGCCCGCCTCGCCCTGGACGAGGCGGACGGCCTGGCCGTCGACGACGTCGACGGCGGGCAGCAGGTCGAAGCTCACGGGTCCGTGAGCCTAGTGGTCACGCCCGACCCCCGAGCGAGGCCTCCCGCAGATCCTCGAGCCGTCGTCGCAGGAGATCCCGCTCGGCCTGGTTGGACGCGAGCCCGGCCGCGCGCTCGAGCTCCGCGGCGGCCTCGGCGGGGCGATCGAGCTGCACGAGCAGGTCCGCCCGGACGGCCGGGAGCAGGTGGTAGCGGGCGAGGGCAGGGGTCTCCCGCAACCCGTCGACGATCGCCAGCGCCGCGGCCGGACCCGACGCCTTCCCGACGACGACCGCCCGGTTGAGTTCCACCACCGGGGACGGGGACGCCGCCGCCAGCTCCCCGTAGAGCTCCGCGAGCCGGGCCCAGTCGGTGGCGTCGACGCTGCCGGCCCGTGCGTGCTCGGCGGCGATCGCGGCCTGCAGGGTGTACGGGTCGGCGCCGCCCAGCGCCCGGGCGCGTGCCAGTCCCGCGAGCCCGCGCCCGATGAGCAGCCGGTCCCAGCGCCCACGGTCCTGGTCGGCCAGCAGGACCGGACGGCCGTCGGGGCCGGTGCGCGCCCGCAACCGCGAGGCCTGCAGTTCCATGAGGGCGAGCAGGCCGTGCACCTCGGCCCGGTCGGGCAGCAGCGCCGCCAGGCGGCGACCCAGCCGCATGGCCTCGTCGCAGAGGTCGTGACGGACCCAGTCGGCGCCCGCCGTCGCGGTGTAGCCCTCGTTGAAGACGAGGTAGACGACCTCCAGCACGGCGCCCAACCGGGCGGGCAGTTCCTCCGCCGAGGGGATCTCCAGCTCGACCCCCTGGGCGGAGAGCCGCTTCTTCGCGCGGGAGATGCGCTGCCCGACGGTCGTGGACGCGATGAGCAGGCCGCGGGCGATCTCGTCGGTGGTCAGACCGCCGAAGAGCCGCAGCGTCAGCGCCACCCGCGACTCCCGGGCGAGCACCGGGTGGCACGTCGCGAACAGCAGCGCGAGCACGTCGTCGCCGACCGTCCGGGTCGGGTCGGCGACCACGTCCGCCGCGTCCGGGGCGACCCGGTGCGACTCCGCCCGACCGACCTCCTCGGCCTTGCGGGCGAACGTCTGCTCGCGGCGGATCGTGTCGATCGCCCGGCGCCGCGCCGTCGCGGCCAGCCACGCGCCCGGGTTGTCGGGGACGCCCTCGCCGGGCCACTGCTCGAGGGCCGCGACGAGGGCGTCGTGCGCGAGCTCCTCGGCCCGGCCCACGTCGCGCACCACGCGGGCGACCCCGGCCACGATCCGCGCCGACTCGGTTCGCCAGACGGCGTCGAGGACGGCGAACGGATCGCGCGGCCCCGTCGTCGTCATGACCCGTGCTGCTCGGCCACCTGCGCCCGCATCCGCTCCTCGGACTCCATGACCTCCTCCGGGGCCACGCCCGCGAAGTCCTCGGGGTCGAACACGCGCCGGATCTGCACGCGCTCGCCGTGTCGGAAGGGGGCACGACGGGCCCAGCCGACGGCCTCGTCGAGGGAGTCGACCCGCAGGATCCAGAAGCCGCCGATCAGCTCCTTGAGCTCGGTGAACGGGCCGTCGGTGACGGTGGGCTCCTCCTCGCCGTCTGAGAACGCCACGATCGCGCCCTGGGCACTCGGGGCCAGGCCCTCACCGGCGAGGAGGACGCCCGCGTCGACCATCGCCTGGTTGAAGCGGCCCATCTCCTCGAAGATCTCCGGCTCGGGCGGGCGGCCGGCGGCCTCGGCCTCGTCGTAGGTCAGGACGAGCATGAAACGCATGGGCGGCATCCTGCCCGGTCCGTCAACGCGCGTTGCGCTCGGCGATGCGCTGCCGCAGCGCCGCCTCGCCGTCGATCACCTCGGCGGGCGCGATGTCGGCGAACTCGCGGAACTCGTGGACCCGCCGCACCGCCAGGGTGACCCCCGGACCGACCGGGCAGCGCCGCGCCCACTGCTCGGCCTCGACGCGGGACGCGACGTCGAGGATCCAGAAGCCCGCGATGAGCTCCTTGGCCTCGGTGAACGGCCCGTCGGTGACGATCGCGGACTCCGAGGCCGGGTCGTCCTTCGTCACCGTGAAGCCCTCGGCGCTCGATGCGAGCCCCTCGGCGGCGAGCAGCACCCCGGCCTCGACCAGCTCGGTGTTGTACCGACCCATGGACTCGAAGGACTCGTTCATGGCGGCCGGGTCGGTCGGGAAGGCCGACTCGGGGGCCTGGATGATCATCATGTAGCGCATCGGATGCTCCTCGCGTCCTCGGCGGCCGGGTGACTCCCGGCCCGCACCCCCACGTCGAACGGGCGGACCGGCCTTCGACACCCGGCGTCGGGAGAACTCCTAGAGCACCGCGAGCCAGTTCTCCAGCAGCCGACGCCCCGCGTCGCCGGACTTCTCGGGGTGGAACTGCGTGGCCCACAGCGGCCCGTTCTCGACGGCGGCGACGAAGTCCTCGCCGTGGTGCGCCCACGTCACCTTCGGGGGCGTGAAGGGCTCGACGGGCTCGAGCTCCCAGCGCCGCGCGGCGAAGGAGTGCACGAAGTAGAAGCGCTCGTCGGCGGGCATGCCGGCAAACAGCTGCGAGTCCGCGGGGGCCGAGACGGTGTTCCAGCCCATGTGCGGCAGCACGTCGGCGTGGAGCTTCTCGACGGTGCCCGGCCACTGCCCGGCCCCGGCGGCCTCCTCGCCGAACTCGACGCCGCGCTCGAAGAGCACCTGCATCCCGACGCAGATGCCCAGCACCGGGCGGCCGCCCGCGAGCCGCTGCTCGAGGATCCGCTCGCCGCCGACGGCCCGGAGCCCGGCCGCGCAGGCCGCGAACGCGCCGACCCCGGGGACCACGAGCCCGTCGCTGTCGATGGCGGCCCGGGAATCGGCGGTCACCTCGACCTTGGCGCCCGCCCGCTCCAGCGCCCGCTCCGCGGACCGCAGGTTGCCCGACCCGTAGTCGAGGACGACGACGTGGGGTGGAGTCGACATGGTCCCCAGCCTAGCGGCGCGGACCTACCAGCCCGGGCCCGTCGTCGGGGCCGACGCCGCCACCACCTCGAGCACGGCTACCACGTGGGACGCGCCCGTCGAGGGGTGCAGGGGCTGCTCGCCGGTCTCGACGATGCGGGCGATCCGGCGTGCGGCGAGGCGGCGCAGGTGGTGCTCGATCTCGGCCCAGCCCTCGGTGTGCACCGTGAGGACGATGTGCCCGCCCCGGTGCACCACCCGGGCGAACTCCACGAGCGCCGAGGCCGGGAGGTGGCCCGGCTCGAGGGCGTTCACGCACGTCACGACGCCGAACTTGTCGGGGGCGCCGGGCAGCCGCTGCGTGAGGTCCGCCGGCCCGAGGTCGTGGTAGACGCGGCGGTGCCGGGCGTGGGCGATCATCCGCGGCGAGACGTCGAGCCCGTCGACCGAGGTGAACCCATGACGGGCGAGGGCCGCACCCACCAGGCCGGTGCCGCACGCCGCGTCGAGCACGTCGGTCTCGGGCTCGTCGAGCCGGGCGACGACGTCGGCCACGATCCCCGGCAGCGGGTAGTCGTCGCCGTGGGGGCCGCCGAGGTCCTCGTCGTACGTCGGGGCCCACTCGTCGTAGACCTCACGGGCCTCGGACGCGTCCGTGGCCGCGCGCGCCCGCGCCCCGAAGTGCTCGGCCTTCCGGCCGCCCTGCTGCGTCTCCACGCCCACCACCCCGTGCCTCGCGTCCCGTTCCTGGTTCCCCGGGGACGGGACTTCAACCGCGCACCACCGACCACCACCCGGGGAGCCGGATCACACGAGGCGCAGCACTCCGGCGACCGCCGCGACGACCGCCAGCAGGGTCAGGACCACGGCGGGGATCCAGCGCCGCTCGCGGCCGAAACTGATGACGCCGCCGATGAGGAAACCCGCGAGGAGGAGCAGGCCGAGGGCCAGGAGCTGGGCCCCGCTCACGCTGAATCTCCCTCCCGTCGCTTCGCTCGCCTAACCCAGGACGCCCTTGGTGGACGCGGTCCCGCCGTGCAACCGGGCGTCGGGCTCGGTGGCCGCGCGCAGGGCCCGCGCGATCGCCTTGTACTCGGCCTCGGTGATGTGGTGCGGGTCCCGCCCACCGGTGACCCGGACGTGCAGCGCGATGCCGGCGTGAAAGGCGATCGACTCGAACACGTGCCGGTTGAGCACCGTCGGGTAGTTGTTGCCGACCACGAAGCCCGTCATCAGCTCGGGCTCCCCGGTGTGCACGCAGTACGGGCGACCGGAGACGTCGACGACGGCCTGGGCGAGCGCCTCGTCCATCGGGATCCAGGCGTCGCCGAAGCGGCGGATGCCGGACTTGTCGCCGAGGGCCTGCCGCAGGGCCTGCCCGAGGACGATCGCGACGTCCTCCACCGTGTGGTGCGCGTCGATCTCCACGTCGCCGGTCGCCCGGACCACGAGGTCGAAGCTGCCGTGCTTGCCGAGCGCGTCGAGCATGTGGTCGAAGAACGGCACCCCGGTGGCGACCTCGGTGCGTCCCGTCCCGTCGAGGTCGATCTCGACGAGGACGCTCGACTCCTTGGTCACGCGCTCCACGCGCCCGGTGCGGCTCATGCCCTCCAGTGTGACGCACCGGCTCACGGCCGCCGCCGGACCTCCACGATCTCGTCGGTGATCGTCGCCTCCTGCCCGTCGGGCCCGGTGGCCACCCGCTCCGGCGATGCCGCCCGCACGACCTCCCACTCCGGCCCGAGCTCCAGCGACGCGAGGACCTCGGGCGCCGTCGGCAGGCGCAGCGACGGGTCCCACGACCACGGGGCGAGCCGGCCGTGCCCGAGCACCAGCAGCGTCCCGCCCGGCGCCACCGCCGCGGCCGCGCGCCGCAGGATGGCGGTGCGCGGGAAGTCGGGGTGCGGCGAGTGCAGGAACGACGCGGTCACCAGGTCGAACTCCCCCGCCGGGAAGGTCTCGGTCAGATCGTGCCGCTCGGTGGTGAGGGGCCGGTCGCCCGCACGCCCGGCGATCCGGTCGCAGGCGGTCTGCGAGACGTCGGTGGCAGTGACCTCCCACCCCCGCTCGGCGAGCCACAGTGCGTCCCCGCCCTCCCCGGCGCCGAGGTCGAGCGCCCGGCCCGGGGTGAGCGCCTCCGCCGTCGCCGCCACGGCGGCGTTCACCCGCCCGCTCCACACCTGGTCGCGCTCGGCGTAGAACCGCTCCCAGAACTCCGGGCTGCCGTCCCGGCCCGCGTGCAGGGCGAGCCGGACGTCCTCCGCGACGAGGTCGGCGTTGACCGCCGCCGCGGCCGCCACCCCCTGCGCCGACGCGACGATCACGGTGGCGCGCAGGTCGGTGATGTTGCCGGCCGCCCAGACCCCGGGCACCGCGGTGAGGCCCTGCGCGTCGCTCGCGACGTGCTCGCCGACGACGACGTCCCCCGTCCGCATCTCGACCAGCGGCAGCCCGAGCATCGCGGCGACCTCGCCGCGGGCGTGCACGACCGTCGCCACCGCGAGCGCGTCGACCGCCACCCGGGAGCCGTCCGCGAGCTCCACGCCCTCGAGGGCGTCCCCGACGACGAGCCGGGTCACCTTGCCCCCGACCACCTCGATGTTCCGGGCGGCGAGCTCGTCGTGGGCGTGGTGGCCCAGGTCGAGGGCGTCGTTCGCGAACAGCACCACGTCGTCGCTCCACTGCCGGAAGAGCTGCGCCTGGTGCAGTGCGAGCGGGCTCGTCGCGAGGATCCCGATCCGCCGGTCGCGGACCTCCCAGCCGTGGCAGTACGGGCAGTGCAGGACGTCGCGGCCCCACCGCGCGGCCAGGCCCTCGACGTCGGGCAGCTCGTCGACGACCCCGGTGGCGAGGACCAACCGTCGGGCGTGGAGGGCGCTCCGCGTCGTCCCCCCGTCGCTCCGCTCGCCCGGGCCGTCGAGGGTCACCTCGAAGCCGCCGGCCGCCGACGATGCGGCGGCGGTGACCACACCGCGCCGGACCACCCCGCCGTAGGACTCGACCTCCACCCGCCCGTCGGCGAGCAGGGCGGCCGGCGAGGCACCCTCGCGGCCGAGGTAGTTGTGCATGTGGGCGGCGGGGGCGTTGCGCGGCTCGCCCGCGTCGACGACCAGCACCCGCCGTCGGGAACGGGCCAACGTCAGCCCCGCCGCCAGGCCGGCGGTCCCGCCGCCGACCACGATCACGTCCCAGTTCTCGGTCATGGCGACGACTCTGCGCCCGACCGTGGCCGATCGGCAAATGTTCTTGCTATAACGGCAACATGGACGACGCCGACATCCTCGACAACGTCGGTCCGCGGCTGCGGGCGCTGCGCACGGCGCGCAACCTCACGCTGACCGACGTGGCCGCGTCGACGAACATCTCGCTGTCGACGCTGTCGCGGTTGGAGTCGGGCGGCCGCAAGCCGACGCTGGAGCTGCTGCTCCCCCTGGCGCGCGCGTTCCAGGTGGCGCTCGACGAGCTCGTGGACGCGCCGCCCACGGGCGATCCGCGGGTACGGATGCGGCCCGTGCACCGGGGCGGCCTGACGATGCTCCCGCTCACCCGTCGGCCCGGGGGCCTGCAGGCCTACAAGCTGATCATGCCCGTGGGCCATCCCGGGCGGGACCTCGAGCAGCAGTCCCACGAGGGGTACGAGTGGGCCTACGTGCTGTCGGGGAAGGTGCGGCTGTGGCTCGGTGACGACGACGTCGTGCTGCGTCCGGGCGAGGTGGTCGAGTTCGACACCCACGTCCCGCACGCGATGGCGAACGGCGGGGACGAGCCGGCGGAGATCCTCGCCCTGTTCGGGCCCCAGGGCGAGCGGGCGCACATCCGGACGCGTCAGACCTGACGCAGGGCGGCGCTCACCTCGAGGAACCGGTCGTTCTCCGCGGGGGTCCCGACGGTGACCCGCAGGTGCCCGGGGATCCCCACGTCGCGGATCAGCACCCCCGCGTCGAGGAAGGCCTGCCACGTGGCGTGCGCGTCGGCGTGCGGCAGGCCACCGAAGAGCAGGAAGTTCGCCGTGGACGGGACCACCGCGTACCCCAGCTCCGTCAGCGCCGCCGCGATCCGGTCGCGTTCGCGGGACAGCGTCGCGACCAACGCCAGGGTCTCGTCCGCGTGGCGCAGCGCGGCGAGCGCCGCGGCCTGCGTGAGGGCCGAGAGGTGGTACGGGAGCCGGATCAGCATGAGCGCGTCCACGACGGCGGGGGCGGCGGCGAGGTAGCCCAGCCGACCGCCCGCGAACGCGAACGCCTTCGACATCGTGCGGCTGACGACGAGCTTGTGCCCGTGCGTCGCGAGCAGCTCGACGGCGCTGGGCCCGGCGGAGAACTCCACGTAGGCCTCGTCCACCACGACGATCCCCGGCGCGGCGTCCGCGATCGCGGCCAGCTCGTCGAGCTCGATCGACTGCCCGGTGGGGTTGTTCGGCGTGGTGACGAACAGGACGTCGGGCGCGGCCTCCCGGACGACGTCGACCGCGGCGGCGGCGTCGAGCGAGAAGTCGTCCCGCCGGGGCGCGGGGACCCAGTCGGTCCGCGTCCCCGCGGCGAGGATCGGGTGCATCGAGTAGCTCGGCTCGAACCCGAGGGCGAGGCGCCCGGGACCGCCGAAGGCCTGGAGCAGCTGCTGGAGCACCTCGTTCGAGCCGTTCGCGGCCCAGAGGTTCTCCAGGGCGAGCGGCACCCCGGTGGCCGTCGTCAGGTACTCCGCGAGGGCGGTGCGCAGGGCGACGTGGTCACGGTCGGGGTAGCGGTGCAGCGTCGCCGCCGCCTCCCGGGTGGCCGCGGCGACGTCGTCGACGAGCGCGGGCGGCGGCGGGAACGGGTTCTCGTTGGTGTTGAGCGCGACCGGCACCTGCAGCTGGGGCGCACCGTAGGGCGAGCGGCCGCGCAGGTCGTCCCGCAGCGGGAGGTCGGCGAGCTCGACCCCCGCGCCGATGAGATCGCTCATCGCCGCTGTCCCCCGGTCCACTCCCGACGGTTCCCGAACCGGGCGGCGACCGCCTGGCCGTGGGCGGGGAGGTCCTCGGCCTCGGCGAGGGCGACCACGCGGTCGGCCACCTCCCGCAGCGCGTCCTCGGAGTAGTCCACGACGTGGATCCCGCGCAGGAACGTCTGCACCGACAGCCCGCTGGAGTGCCGGGCGCACCCGGCGGTGGGCAGCACGTGGTTGGAGCCGGCGCAGTAGTCGCCCAGCGACACCGGGCTGTGCGGCCCGACGAAGATCGCGCCGGCGTTGCGGATCCGGGCGGCCACGCGCGACGCGTCGGCGGTCTGGATCTCCAGGTGCTCGGCGGCGTACGCGTCGACGACCGCGACCCCGGCGTCGAGGTCGGCGACCAGGATCGTGCCCGACTGCGGGCCCGACAGGGCGGTGCGGATGCGCTCGTCGTGCTTCGTGGTGCCGACCTGCGCGGCCAGCTCGGCGTCGACCGCGTCGGCCAGCTCCGGGCTCGTCGTCACGAGGACCGACGCCGCCGACGGGTCGTGCTCCGCCTGGCTGATGAGGTCCGCCGCGACGTGCACCGGGTCGGCCGTCGCGTCGGCCAGGACGGCGATCTCGGTGGTGCCGGCCTCGGAGTCGATGCCGATACGGCCGCGCAGGACGCGCTTGGCGGCCGTGACGAACACGTTCCCCGGGCCGGTGACGGTGTCGACCGGCTCGAGCGCCGAGCCGTCGGTGTCGGTGCCCCCGTAGGCCAGCAGCGCGACCGCCTGCGCCCCGCCGACCGCCCACACCTCGTCCACGCCGAGCAGCGCCGCGGCGGCGAGGATCAGGGGGTGGGGCCGGCCGCCGAACTCCTGCTGGGGCGGCGAGCACACGACGAGGCCTTCCACCCCCGCGGCCTGCGCGGGCACGACGTTCATGACGACGCTCGACGGGTAGACCGCGAGCCCGCCCGGCGCGTAGAGCCCGACGCGGGCGACCGGCACCCACCGCTCGGTGACGGTGCCGCCGGGCACGACCTGCGTGGTGGTGTCGGTGCGCCGCTGGTCGGCGTGCACGGCGCGGGCGCGCTCGATGCTGGTCTCGAGGGCGGCGCGCACCTGCGGGTCGGTGGCGTCGAGGGCCTCGCGCAGCGCCCCGTGCGGGACCCGGACCGACTCCGAGCGCACCCGGTCGAAGCGCTCGCCGTACTCGAGGACGGCGTCGACCCCGCGGTCGCGCACATCGTCGATGATCGGGCGGACCTTCTCGACGACCGCGTCGACGTTCATCTCCGCGCGCGGCAGCATCGCGCGCAGCTCGGCGGGGGCCGGGACGCCACCGCGGAGGTCGGACCGGGTCAGGAGCGTCGTCACGTTCCCAGGGTAACGAGGCGGTCCGACATCATCAGGTGCAGGATGGTTGTGGAGACAACTGTTAGCCGTACGAAGGAGCACCCATGAGCGACGACGCCCGCCGTCCGCTGCTGCAGATCATCGTCGCGAGCACCCGGCCCGGCCGCGTCGGGGAGCCGATCGCGCGGTGGTTCGCGGACTACGCCCGGGCGTACGAGGGCTTCGAGGTGGAGATCGTGGACCTCGCCGAGGTCGACCTGCCGATGTTCGCCGAGCCCGAGCACCCCCGCTTCGGGCGCTACACGCTCGACTCCACCAAGGCCTTCAGCGCGATCATCGCGCGCGCCGACGCCTTCGTCTTCGTCACCCCGGAGTACAACCACAGCTTCAACGCGGCGCTGAAGAACGCGCTCGACCACCTCAACCGCGAGTGGGCAGGCAAGCCCGCCACGATCGTCAGCTACGGCGGCGTGGCGGCCGGTGCCCGGGCCGCCGAGGCGCTCTGGCCGGTGCTGGTCGGCCTGAACATGGTCCCGGTGCCCGCCGCCGTGCCGATCCCGTTCGCGATGAAGAACGTCTCGGGCGAGGGCGACGAGCGCGTGTTCACCCCGGCCGCGGAGACCGAGGGCGGCGCCAAGGCGGCTCTCGACGGCATCACGGCGTGGATCGAGAAGCTGGGGCTGCAGGGCACCCGGTCCTGACCAACGCCCGGTGACAGCAAAGCGTCGGTGCTTGCATCGGGTGCAAGCAACGACGCTTTCCCGTCGGACGGGCGGGCTACTGCCCGTTGCGCGTCACCGAGAAGTTCGTGACCTTGAGGCCCTTGCCGCCGGTCCACGGCTCGAAGCCCGCCTGCACGCTGGTCATGTACCAGGTGCTCCTGATCACGCCGCGGTTGGACGCGTCCCGCACGAAGAGGTCGATCGGCAGGTTCGTGACCGAGGTGGTCGGCGTCTTGCGCACGTAGGAGATGACCGGCAGGTCGGTCTTGCCGTACCAGACGGTGTAGATGACGCCGCCGACGTTGACGTCGTAGTAGGGCTTGCCGATGGGCTGGACCCACGAGGTGCGGTTGAGCCAGATCATCATCTCGGCGCCCGTGTTGCGCCCGGCCTGCGCGGGGTTCGGGTCGAACCAGATGTCGTAGGCGGTGTTGTACTGGTTCACCGGCTGGGTCCTGTCGGGGCCCGTCGTCGCGAGGTTCGACCGGACGGTGCCGAGCGTGCGGACCGGGGCCGGGAAGAGGTTCGCCGAGCCCGGCGTGCAGTAGCCGTAGTTGCAGCCGCGGTAGATCGACGGGTAACCCGAGGGGCCCGTGTTGTTCGCGCCGTCGGCGACGTCGAGGGAGAAGCCGGTGTCGAACGGCGTCACGCACTGCTTGTTCGGCGTGCCCCACCGGTCGTTCTGCACGACGTACTTGCCGCCGACGCCCTGGGAACCGAACTGGTCGCAGATCTGGGCGTACGTCGCGGCCGAACCGACCGCGTTGCCGACGAAGACCGAGCCGCCCGCCACCACGAGGGTGAGGATCGCAGCGACCAGGAACCGCGTCCGACGGGTCGCCCGGGCAGCGGCGCGCCGTACCGCTGCGCGACCACCCTGGATGGTGCCCCTTGCGTCCGACGTCCGATCTGTCATCGTGTGTCGTACTCCCCCGTGACCGTCCGCGAACGGTCTGCTCCCGTCGCGGTACGTCACCTACCTCGCCGCCGAGATCCCAACTGTTAGCGGGTCACGGGAAAGTCACTCCGACGAGCGTGTGCGGGCCCGGTTGTCGGGCATTCTCCTCGTTGTGAGTCAGACAGCGGAGATCGGCGTCAGCGGCCTCGCCACCATGGGCCGCAACCTCGCACGGAACCTCGCGCGGCACGGCCACGCCGTCGCGCTGCACAACCGGACCGACAAGCGGACGACGGATCTCGCGGAGAACTTCTCCGACGAGGGCACCTTCGTCCCGACCTACTCGGCCGAGGAGTTCGTGCAGGCCCTCGAGAAGCCGCGGCGGATCATCCTCATGGTCCCGGCCGGGAAGGCCACCGATGCGGTGATCGACGAGTTCGTCCCCCTCCTTGAGCAGGGTGACGTGATCATCGACGCGGGCAACGCGCACTACGTGGACACCCGCCGGCGCGAGAAGGCCCTCTCGGAGAGGGGGCTCAACTTCGTCGGGATGGGCGTGTCCGGCGGCGAGGAGGGGGCCCTCAACGGGCCCTCGATCATGCCCGGCGGGCCGAAGGAGGCCTACGACAGCCTCGGTCCGCTGCTCGAGGACATCTCCGCCAAGGTGGACGGGCAGCCCTGCTGCACCCACATCGGGGCGGACGGCGCGGGCCACTTCGTCAAGATGGTGCACAACGGCATCGAGTACGCCGACATGCAGCTCATCGCCGAGGCCTACGACCTGCTGCGCAAGGGCCTGGGCATGGACCCGGCCGCGATCGCCGAGACCTTCACCGGCTGGAACCGGGGCCGGCTCGACTCGTACCTCATCGAGATCACCTCCGAGGTCCTCGCGCACGCGGACGCCGAGACCGGCAAGCCGTTCGTCGACGTCGTCGCCGACGAGGCCGAGCAGAAGGGCACCGGTCGCTGGACCGTGCAGGCCGCGCTCGACCTCGGTGTCCCCGTCACCGGCATCGCCGAGGCCACCTTCGCCCGCTCGCTCTCGGGCAACCGCACGCTGCGCGACGCCGCGAAGGACCTCCCCGGGGTCAGCGGCGCCCGCCTCGAGGGGGCGGCGGCCGAGGGGTTCGCCGACGACATCGAGCAGGCCCTCTACGCCTCGAAGATCGTGGCCTACGCCCAGGGCTTCAACGAGATCCAGGCCGGCGCCGAGGAGTACGGCTGGGACATCGACCTCGGCAAGGTCGCCAGCATCTGGCGCGGCGGCTGCATCATCCGGGCGAAGTTCCTCGAGGAGATCACCGCCGCCTACGAGCGCGACCCGGGCCTGACGACGCTGCTGACCGACAGCTCCTTCGCGGACGCCATCGGCGGGGCGCAGGACTCGTGGCGCCGTGTCGTCGCGAGCGCCGCCCAGCTCGGCATCCCGACGCCGGGCTTCTCCTCGGCCCTCGCCTACTACGACGGCATCCGCGCCGACCGGCTCCCGGCCGCCCTCGTGCAGGGCCAGCGCGACTTCTTCGGGGCGCACACCTACCGCCGCACCGACCGCGAGGGCACCTTCCACACCGCGTGGGCGACCGACGACCGCGCGGAGTCGGAGGCCTGAGTCTCAGGAGGATCTCAGCCGGGGGCGGGAGCGAACCGGACATTCCGGACGTTGGATGATCGTGCTCCCGCTCCAGGCCCCGCCCGGCACCGACGGTCTCGCCGGTTGGGCGACCGACCTCATGGCCGCCCTCGGCGCCCCGGGCGCCGGGCTCGTCGTCGCGATCGAGAACGTCTTCCCCCCGATCCCCTCGGAGATCGTCCTGCCGCTGGCGGGCTTCGCCGCGGGTCGGGGGGAGTTCTCGGTCTGGGCGGCGATCGGCTGGACGACGGCGGGGTCGGTCGTCGGGGCGATCGCGCTCTACCTCGTCGGGATGCTGTGCCCCGACCGCTGGGTGCGCCGCACGCTCGCGCGGATGCCCCTGGTGGGCGAGGACGACGTGGTCCGGGCCGAGGCGTGGTTCGACCGGCACGGACGTGCCTCGGTGTTCTGGGGCCGCATGATCCCGGGCGTCCGGTCGTTCGTGTCCGTCCCGGCCGGACAACGCCGCATGCCGTGGTGGGAGTTCATCCTGTTCACGGCGCTGGGCAGCCTCGTCTGGAACTCCGTGTTCGTCGGCGGCGGCTACGCCCTGGGCGCGCAGTGGCAGCGCGTCGAGCGGTATGCGGGCGTGCTCCAGTCGATCGCGCTGACGCTGCTGGTGGTGCTCGTCGTGGTGATGCTCGTCCGGCGCTACCGGCGTCGCCGGGCCGCGCGGCGGACGGCGGCGCCGACCCGGGTCCTGCGCGTTCCCGACGACGGGTCCTGACGGTCGGCGGCTCAGGTCCGCGACACCCCGCCGAGCAGGTCGACCACGCGGTCCCACGGGTTGCGGGCACCGTGGGGGTAGCGGGCGCGTGACCGGCGGTCGCGGCGCGAGCCCCGCGTGTACCGGCGGCGGGCCCACGGCGAGCCCGGCCGGGCCAGGCGCAGGGCCCCGAGGAGCGCCACGGGAGGGAGCAGGACCCCGACGATCGCGGTGACGATCTTGCCCTTGAACGCGGCGGTGACGGCGGCGCCCGTCGTCACGACGACCGAGAGCGCCACGCCGAGCGCGCCGTCCGCGCCGCTCGTGCCGAACGGGTTGGCGCCGAGCACGAGCAGGCTGCCGACCACGGCCACCATGAGCACGGCGTCGACCGAGAGTCGCCCCTCGTCCGACCAGTAGACGTCGGCCAGCCGCAGCCAGAGCGCGAACTCGTCGAGCGCCAGCGCCGCACCGGCCCCGAACGCGACCGCCAGCACCGTCCGCCACACGCCGTCGGGCCGGTAGATGAACTCCCCCGCCCCGGCGACCAGCATCAGGGCGATGCCGTAGACGAGGTGGTGGACGTGGACCCCGCCGACCGAGGTGTCGCGGAAGGGGCCGCGGCCGGCCCGGATGAGCCGGGTGATCGACCGCGTCACCAGGAACACGACGAGGAACGAGCCGAGCATCCAGACGGCGGCCAGGCGACCGGCGCCGAAGTCCACGTCGAGGGACAGGGTCATCCGGGGCCTCCTCCACGAGCGCGACCGCCCCAGCCTGACCGATCGTCCGTCCCGGCACGAGGCCCCGGGGGGCGATCACGGACCGCTCGGCTCCCGGGGGACGCCGCCGAGGACGTCCACGAGCGCGTCCCACCGCGTCCGCCGTCCCTCGGGGAAGCGGGCCCGCGCCCGGACGTCCTTCGACGATCCCTCGCGGTACCGGCGGCGGGCCCACACCGACCGGGGACGCGCCAGCCGGACCGCCGCCACGACCGCGACCACCGGGAGGACGACCCCGATGATCGCCGACCCCGGCTTCCCCTTCAGGGCCGCCACGACGGAGAAGAGCACCGTGAGCACCACGCCCACCACGAACGCGGCGACGTCGCCCGGTTCGTCGGCGGTGAACGGGTCGGCCCCGAGGACGACCAGCAGGCCCAGCACGCCGACCACGAGCACCGCCTCCACCGACAGCCGGCCCTCCGGCGACCAGTAGACGTCGGAGAGGTGCAGCCAGAGCGCGAACTCGTCGAGCGCGAGGGCCATCCCGGCGCCGAACCCGACCGCCAGGACGACGCGCCACCCGCCGTCGGGCCGGTACACGAACTCCCCCGCCCCGGCGAGCACCATCAGGACGATCCCGTGGACCAGGTGGTGGACGTGGACCCCGCCCACGCTCGCGTCGCGGAACGGCCCCCGCCCGGCCCTGATCATGCGGGTGACGAACCGCGTGGCGAGGAAGACCACGACGAAGGAGCCGAGCAGCCAGAGGGCCGTCAGCCGACCGGGGTCGAACTCGAGCCGTACGTCCATCCGAGCGACCTCCTCGTCCGCGCCGTCATCCCACGGTGACCGATCCGGGGCCTCCGGGGGAGGTCCTGGCTGGTCACGAGTCGCTCTCGACCGCGGGGGGCCGACGCGCCACGATGACCCGTGTGGCGCAGACCCTGGACACTCGACGTGATCAGCGGCTGCTGCTCCTGTCGGTCTGGTCGTCGGCCGGGTTCGCCGTCGTCTCCTCGGTGTGGGGCCTGCTCGCCGGCTCGTCGATGATCGTGTTCGACGGCCTGTACTCGTTCGCCTCGATCGGGCTCTCGCTGTTGGCGGTGGCGGCCCTGCGGACCTCCCGGCGGGGCCCGGACGACGCGCACCCGTGGGGCCGCGAGGAGTGGGAGCCCGTCGTCGTCGTGGTCAAGGCGCTCGCGCTGGCCGCCCTGTCGGTCTACGCGGTGGTCGGCGGGATCGCGGACCTGCTCGCCGGGGGGCGGGAGGTCGCCACCGGGTGGGCGCTCGGCTACGCGGTGCTCGCGACGGCGGGCGGTGCCGTGATCACGGTGCTCCTGCGCCGCGGCGACGGCGGTCTCGTCCGCGCCGAGGCGGCCGAGTGGCAGGGCGACACGCTGCTGTCGGTGGGGGTCCTCGTGGGGTTCGGGATCGCCGCCGGTCTCGTGGCCGCCGGGCGTCCCGACCTCGCCGCCTACGTCGATCCCGGCATGGTCGTGCTCGTCTCGCTGGCCTTCCTGCGCGTGCCGGCCGGCCTCGTCGTCCGCGCCATGCGGGAGCTCCTCGCGATGTCCCCGCCCGCGGAGGTCATGCTCGGTCTGCGGGGGTGCGTGGACGCCGTGGCGGAGCGCTACGGCCTGCGCGACGCCGTGCTGCGGGCGTCCGCGGTCGGCAGCCGGGTGGACGTCGAGATCGACTTCGTGGTCGACGACGCCTCGCGGGTGCGGACGGTCGCGGACTGCGACGAGGTCCGGGCCGACCTGCACGAGCGGCTGGCGGCGCTCGGCCACGAGCGCTCCGTGGTCGTGGCCTTCACGACCGACCCGAGGTGGACCCGGTGACGGCGGCGCGCGAGGAGATCGTCGTGCACCTCGACGCCCCCGAGGACCTCTTCGCGGTGGACCCGCTCGCGCCGTTGTCCGCCTCGCCGGGCGACCGGCTGCGCGTGACGCCGGGGGTGGAGGAACTGCTCGGCGAGCTGCTCGGGCGCCCGGGCCTGCGCCGCCCGCGCCGCGTGGTGCTCACGCTGCCCCCGGCGGCCGCCGCCGAGGACGGTGTCGCCGACCGGCTCGAGGACGCGCTGCGCCGGTGGTGCACCGCCCGCACGAAGCGGATCGAGCGGGAGTCCCGGGCGGCCTGGCGCCAGGGGCTGTGGTCGCTGCGCGGCGGGGGTGCGCTGTTCGTCGTCGGCCTGCTGCTCTCGACCGACCTCCTCGACCCGGAGGTCCCGCCGTTCCTGCAGGAGGTCCTGGGCAACGGCGTCTTCCTCGTGATCGCCTGGATCGGGCTGTGGTACCCGCTCGACCTGCTGTTCTTCGCCCGCTCCCCGGCCCGCCGGGAGATGCGGGCGCTCGACGTCCTGGCCACGGCGCCGGTCACGGTGCGGCCGCGACCGTGACCGGCGGGGACCGGACTACGACTTCGTCGCGAGACCCTGCTTCGCCCGCGACCGCTGGCGGTTGCGGGTGTGCGAGTCGAGCTCGACCTTGCGGATCCGGACCGCGGACGGCGTCACCTCGACGCACTCGTCCTCGGCGCAGAACTCGAGCGACTGCTCCAGCGACATCAGCCGCGGCGGGGTGAGGCGGACCAGCTCGTCCCCGGTGGAGGACCGCATGTTGGTCAGCTTCTTCTCGCGGGTGATGTTGACCTCCATGTCGTCGGAGCGGGAGTTCTCCCCGACGATCATGCCGGTGTACACCTGCGTGGTGGGCCCGACGAACAGCTCGCCCCGCTCCGAGAGCAGCCCCACCGCGTGGCCCGTGACGGGGCCCGACCGGTCGGCGATCAGCGAGCCGGACAGCCGCGCGCGCAGCTCCCCGACCCACGGCCCGTAGCCGTCGAAGAGCTGGTTGGCGATGCCGGTGCCGCGGGTCTCGGTGAGGAACTCGGTGCGGAAGCCGATGAGGCCGCGCGAGGGAACCCGGTACTCGAGCCGGACGTGGTCCGACGAGGTCGAGTGGGTCATCTCGAGCATCTCGCCCTTGCGGGCGGCGAGCAGCTGGGTGACCGCACCCAGGTGCTCGTCGGGAACGTCGACCGACAGCCGCTCGAACGGCTCGTGGAGCTTGCCGTCGACGGTCTTGGTGACCACCTCGGGCTTGCCGACGGTCAGCTCGAAGCCCTCGCGGCGCATGGTCTCGACGAGGATGGCCAGCGCCAGCTCGCCGCGGCCCTGCACCTCCCAGGCGTCGGGCCGCTCGGTCGGCAGCACGCGCATGGACACGTTGCCGACGAGCTCGGCGTCGAGCCGGTTCTTCAGCAGGCGGGCGGTGAGCTTGGTGCCCGGCTTGGGGTCGCGGCCCGCGAGCGGCGAGGTGTTGATGCCGATCGTCATGGCGATGGCGGGCTCGTCGACCGTGATGCGCGGCAGCGGGTGCGGGTCGTCCGGGTCGGCGAGGGTGTCACCGATGGTGACCTCGGAGATGCCGGCGACCGCGACGATGTCACCGGCCTCCGCCTGCTCGGTCGACACGCGCTCGAGGCCCTCGGTGCGCAGCAGCTCGGTGACCTTGACGCGGGTGACGGTGCCGTCCTCGCGGCACCAGCCGACCTGCTGGCCCCGGCGGATGCGGCCGGACCGGACGCGGCACAGGGCGATGCGGCCGAGGTAGGCCGACGCGTCCAGGTTGGTGACGTGGGCCTGCAGCGTCCCGTCCGGGTCGTCCGCCGGGGCGGGCACCTCGGAGAGGAGCAGCTCGAACAGCGGGTCGAGGTTCTCGGAGTCCGGCACGGTGCCGTCGGCGGGGCGCTCGAGGGAGGCCTTGCCGGCGCGGGCCGAGGCGTAGACGACCGGGAGGTCGAGGAGCTGCGAGACGACGTCGTCGTCGAGCTCGAGGTCGGTCGCGAGCTCGAGGAGCAGGTCGAGCGACTCGTTCACGACCTCCTCGCACCGGGCGTCGGCGCGGTCGGTCTTGTTCACCGCGAGGATCACCGGGAGCCGCGCGGCGAGGGCCTTGCGCAGCACGAACCGGGTCTGCGGGAGCGGGCCCTCGGACGCGTCCACCAGCAGGACGACCCCGTCGACCATCGACAGGCCGCGCTCGACCTCGCCGCCGAAGTCGGCGTGGCCGGGGGTGTCGATGATGTTGAAGGTGACGTCCCCACGCCGGACGGCGGTGTTCTTCGCGAGGATCGTGATGCCCTTCTCGCGCTCGAGGTCGCCGGAGTCCATGACCCGGTCGACGAGCTCGGCACGCGCGGAGAAGGCGCCCGACTGGCGGAGCATGGCGTCGACGAGGGTGGTCTTGCCGTGGTCGACGTGGGCGACGATCGCGATGTTGCGCAGGTCGGTGCGCAGGGCGTGATCGGCGGACCCGGGCCGCTCGGGTGCGGTCGTGGTCACGAAGATGACTTCCTTCTACAGGGTGTCGGTCCCTCCCAGGTTACCGACCGTGATCCGCCGGGTCGTCGGGTGGACCGATGGCGTGCGCCACGTGGTCCTCCGCGACCGCCGCGGCCAGGCGTTCCCCCAGCAGGGGGGCGAACTTCGCGAGGTTCCCGCCCCACAGGACATGGACGTTCCCCGCCCGCGCCGTCCGCACCCCGTCCCCCTCCCCCACCGTCGGGGTGCAGGTGATCTCGTCGACCGGCTCCGGGTCGAGCTCGGGCAGCCGCTCCCGGACGTGGGCCGTGACGGCCTCGCGGGACCGCCGACGGACGTCGTCGAGGGAGTTCGTCGCGGTGGCCGTCACCTCGTCCGGCAGGTGGCCGCCGACCGCCCACGTCCCGTCCGGCGTGCGGTGCTGGTACGTCGCGTCGTCGATGTGGGCGGGCGGGATCACGGCCGGCCGCTCCCGGAACCGGAAGGCGAACCGGACGTGGTGCGCGAGCTCGGCCGGCACGGCGATCCCCCGCTGCGCCGCCAGCTCGGCGGTCCCCGCACCCGCCGTCAGGACGATCGCGTCCGCGTCGAACTCGTCGAGGTCCACCACCCGCCCGGGCCGCAGGTGGGGCTTCGTCGTCCGGAGCAGCAGCTCACCCGCGCCCGCGAGGTCGAGCGCTCCCCCGGACGGGTCGCCGAGCACCGGGCCGTCCGTCCTGCCCAGCGTTCCCGACAGAGCAGTCGAGCACGCCGATAGGGGGTCGCCGACCTGGTGCGGCGCGCCCGCGGCCGCCATCGCCGCGGCCCAGGCGTCGACCCGCGGGCCGGAGACGACGGCCCCCTCGTCGCCGAGCAGCGGACGCCCGGCGCGCTCGGACCAGGCGTCCCACAGCCCGCGGGCCTCGACCGCCGCGGCGACCAGGTCCGGGTCGCCGTGGGCGGACCGGAAGATGCGCGACGACCCGACGCTGCGCGCGCCCAGCGGTCGGCGCGCCTCGAGGACCGTCACGTCGTGGCCGCGGCGCAGGAGCGCGTCCGCGGTGGCCAGTCCGACGATCCCGGCGCCCACGACGGTGACCCGCATGAAACTCAGGGTCGCACCCCGATCCCGGACCGCGCAGTCCGGCGGAGGCTCGACGTCATGAAGATCGTGGTGTGGATCCTGGTCGGTATCGGCGCGCTCGTGGTGCTCGGTGGGGTCGTCCTGCCGCTCGTGCACTGGCTGCTCGGGGTGCTCGGCTGGCTGATCGCGGGCGCGCTCGTGATCGGCGGCGGCATCTGGCTCGCGAAGCGGGCCGGTGCACGCGGGGAGGTGGGCACGGGCGACCCGCAGCGCCTGCCGTGACGGCCGGGCCGGATGTCAGTGGCACGGAGGCACCGCAGGGGCGCCCGATGCCACTGAAGTCCGCCGGGACCTCGTCAGGGGCCACGGCGGGTCCCCCGGGCTGCCTCACATCATGACCGGGACCCGGCTACGACACCGTCGGCGCCCGGTCGGCGCCGGCGGCGAACACCCCGCTCGGGAAGGCGCCCGCCTCGAGGAGGCGCTTCGTGAGGCCGCCGCCGACCTCGGCGAGTTCGGCCGCAGCCTCGTCGCCCAGGTGCTGCCAGGGCGCCGCCGACATGCGGTCGGTCGCGGCCTCGATCGCGTCCCGGAAGGCGGCCCCGTCGTCGGTGAGCGACAGCGCGTCGTCCACCAGACCCCGGGAGCGCAGGCCCACCACGGCGTCGCCCCACTGCTCGGCGGACCACCCGCGGGTGGCCTGGGCGACCTCGGGGAGGAAGCCGCGTCCGGTCGCAGTGTGCAGGACCAGGGCCTCGACGCCGGACACGCCCGCGGCGAGCAGGGCCGCGAGGTGCGCGTCACCGCGGTACTCGCGCAGCAGCGTGACGGCGTGCCAGAGCGCGAGGTGCGGCTCGTCGGGCCAGGGCAGGTCGGCGTGCGCGGCGTAGAGCGGACGACCCTCTGGGCCGCAGACCGAGGCGGCCCGCCGGGCGAGGACACCGGCCCGCTCGCACTCCCGCGAGGTCGCGGCGTCACCGAGCAGGCGGCGCAGGGCGCGGTCCGCAGCGCGCAGCCGGGCGTTGAGCACGGCCTCGGGCGAGGCGGACAGCCAGATCATCGGCACGAAGCGCACGACCAGGGCCGGGTTGAAGTTGAAGTAGGTCGCCGCCACGACCCCCGGCCCCACGGGTCCCATGGCCGCCGAGCGCTGCGCGAAGTACTGCGCGCGCGGGTGGTCGATGCCGAGCTCCGAGAGCTCCTCACCGACCTCGGGCGCGAAGTAGATCATCGAGTGCAGGGGCTCGATCCGGCGGTACAGGCGCGCGACGTCGCTGGGCTCCACGGGGACGCACGCTAACGCCATCACACACGATCATGGGCACACTGGAGCCCGTGACCCGGTGGCCCGAACGAGCGCCCCTCGGCGGCCTCGCTCCCCGGCGCCGCCGGTTCGTGCTGATCATGACGGCGATCGTGCTGGCCGTGGCGGTGCTCGTCGGGGTGTCGGTCGCCCGCGAGTACGCGGTGCCGGCGAAGGCCGATCCCGCCGTCATGGGCCCGGTCGTGCTCGTCCCGGGCTACGGCGGCAACACGGCCGCGCTGCAGGCGCTTGCGCTGCGCCTGCAGGTGGTCGGGCGCCCGGCCGTCGTCGTGAACCTCCCCGACGGCGGGACGGGGGACTTCGCCGCGCAGGCGGCGGCCATCGACGACGCGGTGCGCGACCTCCTCCGCCACGACGGGGCCACGAGCGTCGACCTCGTCGGCTACTCCGCAGGCGGCGTCGCGTCGTGGCTCTACCTGGAGACGGGGACGACGGCGCCCGCGATCCGCCGCCTCGTCACACTCGGCTCCCCGCTGCAGGGCGCCGAACTCGCCGCGGCGGGCGGTGCCCTGGTCCCCGGTGCCTGTCCCCGGGCCTGCCAGCAGCTCGCGCCCGGCAGTTCCCTGCTGGCCCGCCTGGCGGCGCAGCCCCGGCCGGACATCCCGTGGCTCTCGCTGTGGACCGACCAGGACGAGACCGTCACGCCGCCCACCTCGTCGGCCCTGCCCGGAGTGCGCTCGATCCGGCTGCAGGCGGTCTGCGACGGCATCCTCATCGGGCACGGCCAGCTCCCGACGGCGGGTCTCGCCGTCGGGCTGACCCTCCGCGCCCTCGGCACCCGCCCGCTCCCGGTCCCCGTGCCGGGCGACTGCACGCGCCTGCAGGCGGAGGGCGTCGGCCGCCCCGTCCTCGTCGGCACACGATGATCGCGACCACTTTCAGCTGACGCAAGCGTTGCGGTGCGCAATCGTTGTCTAGGTGAACGATGCGGTGGACGCGCTCATGGCCACGACCCGGCTGCTGGTCGGGATCGCGACCCACGCCCTCGAGGACCTCGGCATGTCCCTGCCGCAGTTCCGCCTGCTGCTCGTCCTCGACGACCTCGGCCCGAGCGCCGGCACCGTCGCGGCCCACCGGCTCGGCACCGCCCCCTCGTCGGTGACCCGCCTCGGCGACCAGCTGGAGGCGTCGGGCCACCTCACCCGTCGTCGGGACCCGGCGAACCGCAGCGTCGTGGTGCTCGAGCCCACCGCGGCGGGGCGGGCCGTCGTCGCGACGGTCCTGGCCCGTCGTCGGGACGCGCTCGCCGAGCTCGTCGGCCGGCTCCCGGCCGCGCAGCGCGACGCCCTCACCGCAGCCCTGTCCGCCCTTCGAGACGCCGCCGGCGCCGATCACGGCACCGGCCCCGTGGAGCTGATGACCCCGTGACGAGACGCCCAGGACCACTCTCCGACTTCACCCTGACGCCCCGGGTGGGGGTGATCGTCGCATGGGCGATCCCGATCGGCGCGCTCGGGGCGGGTGCGGCCTGGCTGCTCCTCACCCTGATCGGGCTGATCACCAACGCCGTCTTCGGCGGCCGGCTCTCGGCCACCACGGTGAGCCCGGGGCAGCTGCACGCCCCGTGGTGGGTGGTGCTCGTCGCGCCCGTGGTCGGCGGGCTGATCGTGGGGCTGATGGCGCGCTACGGCTCCGAGAAGATCCGCGGGCACGGCATGCCCGAGGCGCTCGAGGCGATCCTGTTCAAGCGCAGCGTCGTCGAGGCGAAGGTCGCGGTGCTCAAGCCGACCTCGGCCGCGATCAGCATCGGCACCGGCGGACCGTTCGGCGCCGAGGGCCCGATCATCATGACCGGCGGCGCCCTCGGCTCCCTCGTCGCCCAGCGGCTCACCCTCACCGACGACGAGCGCAAGGCCCTCATGGTCGCGGGCGCGGCGGCCGGCATGGCGGCGACCTTCGACGCGCCGCTCGCCTCCGTCCTGCTGGCCGTCGAGCTGCTGCTCTTCGAGTGGCGTCCGCGCAGCTTCCTGCCGGTGACGGCGGCGGTCGTGGTCGCGACGCTGCTGCGCGGACCGCTGCTCGGGTCGGGGCCGCTCTTCGGGCTCGACACCACGCGCTGGGGTGTCGGCGCCCTCGCCGACGGGCTGAGCGTGGGGATCGGGTTGCTGGGCGGCCTGCTCGCGGTGGCCGTGACGGCGCTGGTCTACCGCTCCGAGGACACGTTCGAGCTGCTCCGCGGGCGGCTGCACTGGATGTGGTGGCCGGCGATCGGCGGGCTGATCATCGGGATCGGCGGGCTGATCGTGCCCCGCGCGCTCGGCGTCGGGTACGACGTCATCGGCGACCTGCTCTCCGGCCACGCCGCGCTGTCGCTCATCGTCGGGATCCTCGTGGTGAAGTCGCTGATCTGGGGGCTGTCGCTGGGCTCCGGGACGTCCGGTGGCGTCCTCGCGCCGACGTTCATGATCGGGGCCGCGCTCGGCGCGCTCGCGGGCTTCGTGCTGCCGCCGGTCGGACCGGGCTTCTGGGCGCTGGTCGGGCTCGCGGCCACGGTCGGCGGCGTGATGCGCTCGCCGCTCACCGGCGTCGTGTTCCCGCTCGAGCTCACCCACGCCTGGTCGGCGCTGCTCCCCCTGCTCGTCGCGTCGGCGACGGCCTACGGGGTGTCGGTGCTCCTGCTCCGGCGCTCCGTGCTCACCGAGAAGATCGCCCGCCGGGGCGGGCACCTCTCGCGCGAGTACGCCGTGGACCCGCTCTCGGTGCGCTTCGTCGACGAGGTGATGCTCCCCGTCCCGGACGACGGAGAGGGTCGGCCCCGGCTGCGCGTGGCTGCGGACGGCACGCTCGTCGGGGTGGTGCGGCGCTCGGGGGAGGTCGTGACGGACCCGGTGACCCTCGGGCCGGACGACACGCTCGTCGACGCCCGGCACCGGCTGCTGACCGCGGGGGTCACGGCAGCACCCGTCGTCGGGACGGGCGGGGAGCTGGTGGGGACGGCGACGCTGGAGGCGCTGCTGGCTCAGTCCCCGACGGTCGCGGGTGCGAGCCGGACGAGCGCGTCCGCGGCGGGGACGACGTAGTAGGCGCCGGTGAGGGCCGTCGTGTAGCGCGTCAGCGCGTCGCGGGGGCCGTCCTTGCCGGCCATGGCGTCGAGCATGGTCGCGAGCGGGCCCTGCGAGGCGCAGAAGCCGACGAACATCGTGCCGTGGTCGGAGGTGTCCCCGTAGGCGGAGTTGCGCCGGAAGATGTGGCCGTAGGTGTCCTGGTCGGTCCGGGCGGCGTGGGCGTCCGCCGGCTTGGGGTCGAGCTCCACCGAGTCGGGCTTCGTCCGGCCGATGACGTCCTCCTGGGTGCCGCGGTCGAGCGCGTACCAACGGTCGGCGTCGTGCCGCCACTTCTGCAGCAGGAGCACCGAGCCGCCGGCACCGGGCCGCCCGTCGGGCACGAGGACGACACCGGGCGCCTCGGCCGCCGAGGGGTTCTCGGTGCCGTCCTCGAAGCCCGTGAGGTCGCGGTCGTGGTGGTGGGACCAGGCGGTGGTCTCGTCGGCGAGGGCCGCGACCGCGTGCAGGGCCGCGACGGCGGAGGTGCTGCCGTCGAACACCACGGAGCGGCTGCCGCCCGACACCCAGATCACCGCGTCGTGCTGGGTCGCGGGCATGGTGAACCCGTCGGGGCCCGTGACGGGCTCGTCGTAGCCGCGCACGCCCGCGGGGGCGTCGTCCGGTGCGACCTCGGCCCACAGCTCGGGCCGGATCCCGACGACGAGGCTCACGGCTCCCGTCGTCCGGACCGAGACGGCGAGCTCCGCCAGCGCGTGGACCAGGGCCGCGGCGTCGATCCCCGGCAACCGGTCGAACTCCAGGTAGGCGTGCGAGGAGGTGCCGAGCGCGAGCACCCCGTTCTGCGGGACGGCCATGGTCGGGCACGCTACCGGCGGGCGGGCCGGGACCGCCTACTGCGCGACGTCCTTCGTCGTGAAGTTCGCCCACGCCGCGAGCATGAGGATCACGACGTAGGCGGCCTGCACGAACAGGCCCGACCGGATGTCACGCAGGAAGATCGGGTCGCGGAAGAAGTCGATCCACGCCAGCCAGTAGCGCGTCGGCAGGTACGGGGTCACCGACGCGGCGGCGTCGAGGGTCACCAGGACCTGCGACGAGATCAGCGCGGCGAGGGCACCCAGGGTGGCCCCCAGGGACGAGGCCGTCACCGTCGAGAGGAAGAGCGCGATCGCCCCGACCCCGAGCATGGACACGGTGATGTAGGCCATCGCACCGAGGAGCCGCAGCGCCAGGTCCATCGGCGAGAGCGGGTCACCCGAGAGCGAGGCGACGGAGTCGGCGGCCCGCTCCCGTGCCTGGGTCGGATCGAGCGCCGGCGCGCCGTTGTCGGCGCCCGCCCCCGCGGTCGGCGCACCCGGCGCCGCCGGAGCCGGGGCCGCCGGGTCGGCCGCGCTCGCGGAGCCGCCCGCGGACGGCGTCGACGCGGAGCCGCCGCCGGACCCGCCCGACGACGAGCCGCCCCCGCCCGGCCCCGAGATCTGGGGGATCGCGTTGACCACGGCGACCGGGTCGCCCGCGCCGAACAGGGTCACGCCCACCACGTACGACGTCCCCGCCACGGCGGCCACCGTCGCGACCACGAAGGCCACGATCGACACCAGCTTGGCCAGGAGCAGCTTCGTCCGGCTGACGGGGCGCACCAGCAGGTAGCGCAGGGTCCCGGCACCCGACTCCCCCGCCACCGTGTCGCCCGCGACCACCGCCACCGCGACCGGCAGGAAGATCGGCAGGACCAGCGCGAGGGCGGCCGCCGGGTACAGGGACCCGGACTCCAGGACGGCCGAGAGGAACGCCGCCCCCTCGCCGGGCGCGGGCGCGATGCGGGTCGTCGCCAGGAACACGGCGACGATCGCCGGCAGGAGGCACAACAAACCGATCGTCACCCACGTGCGCGGCCGCCGGAACAGCTTGCGCAGCTCGACGACCATCATGTCCGGTCGCTCCCGGGCCCCGTGATCCGCACGACGACGTCCTCGAGGCTCACCGTCTCCGGCTCCAGCGCGTCGAGGCGCACGCCGGCCCCGACGAGATGGCGGGCGAGTCCCGCCGCCCCGGTGCCGTCGGCCGGCGTGACGATCAGTGCGCCGTCGGGGGTCCGGTCCACCAGCGCCGACCCGAGCGCGGCCGCCGCCCGGTCGGCGTCGGGGGTCCGCACCACGACCCGTCCCGTCGGTCGCCGCACCGCGTCCAGCGGCTCCTCGAGCACGAGCCGCCCGCGGTCCACCACCCCGACCCGGGTGCACAGGGCCTCGATCTCGGCCAGCAGGTGGCTGGAGAGGAAGACGGTGGTGCCCTCGGTGTTCAGCTCGACGAGCAGCTCGCGGATCTCGCGGATGCCGTGCGGGTCGAGGCCGTTGGTGGGCTCGTCGAGGATGAGCAGGTCCGGCTTCGAGAGCAGCGCGCCGGCGAGGCCGAGCCGCTGCCGCATCCCGAGCGAGTAGGTGCGCACCGGTCGGCGGTCCACCCCGCCGAGGCCGACGCGCTCCATCGCCTCCCCCACGCGCCGCCGTCGCCCCGCCCGCGGGCCGGGGCCGGAGGCGTCGAGCAGGTCCAGGTTGGTGCGGCCCGAGAGGTGGCCGTACGCCGCCGGCCCCTCGACCATCGCGCCGATCCGCGGCAGCACCTGGTGCACCTCGCGCGGCACCTCGTGCCCCAGCACCCGGATCTCGCCGCGGGTCGCGAACACCAGCCCGAGGAGCATCCGGACCATCGTCGTCTTCCCCGAGCCGTTCGGGCCGAGGAACCCGTAGCGGTCCCCCCGCGCGACGTGCAGGTCGACGTCGTCGACGGCCGCCCGGGTGCCGTACCGCTTGGTGAGCCCCCGCGTCTCGATCACCAGCGGGGTGTCCACCGGCGGCCCCGGCAGCGGGCGCGCCCGCTGCACGGGCACCGGCTCGCTCGGGGTGCGGACGCCCGTGCCGGCGGTCGAGCCCCGCGGCGCCCCGTCCCGTCGCTCGCCGTCGCTGCGCTGGCCCAGGTCGGTCACGATGCTCCTGCGGAGTCGGCGGCGATGTCGGTCACGGCGCGGTCGAGGACGTCGTCGGTCACGAGCCCGCCGATCGCCCACGCCCGGGTGCCCACGCGCAGCACGGCCAGCCGCAGCAGCGAGGACTCGAGGGCGCCGGCGCTCGCGTTCGCCGTCCGGCCGAGCGCGTTCTGCGGCGCGGCGACGGCGATGGTCCGGCCGGCGGACCCGGCGTCGCCGATGTTGCCGAGCAGGGATCCCGCGATGTCGGCGGGCAGCGGGACCACGATCAGCTGCGACAGCGTCGTCCCGTACTTGCCGATCGCCGCGAACCCGCGCTGCGGGGCGACGCGCGCCACCCCGTCGACGACGGCGGGCACCGAGTCGGGGCTGCCCCGGCCGAGGACGCCGAACAGGTCGGAGGTGGGGCTGCGGGTGACCCCGACGCCGGGCGTCGGCTGCGCCACGAACAGCGACGGGTCCGGCGTCTCCCGGTCCAGGTCGAGGAAGCGGGTCACGACGACGGGTCCGGCCGACAGGGTGCCCGTCGCGCCCTTCGTGTGCAGCTCGACGGCGACCGGGAGCCCGTCGGTGGGGTCCGCCCAGACGTCGAGCGCGCCCACGGTGGTCCGCGGGTCGGCCACGGTGACGCGGAAGCCCGCTGCGTCCACCCCGGCCACGCGGCGGGCCGGCAGCCCGGTCACGGGATCGTCGGGAAGGGTGCCGGAGAGCAGGCGCCGCGCGAGCTGCGGGGGCAGCAGGTCGTCGGGGCGGGGAAGCCGAACGAGCGGGTCGCGCCGGACGTAGGTCAGCAGCTGGGCGCCGTAGTCCCACACGACCTGCCCGGTGGACGTGGTGTACCGGCTGCGCTCGCCCGCGGGGTAGAGCTGGTCGACGCGCACCCGGTCGGGGGCCGCGTACCAGCCGCGCAGCCGGGAGGTGCCGGAGAGCAGGGTGGTGACGTCGGAGAACTGGGCGACGTCGGGGAGGTTCAGCCCGCCCGAGGCCTCGGCGTACCCCGACCACGGGAGGTTCCCCGAGGCGGCGACACGGTCGCGCAGCTCGGCCGGCGACACCGACACGGCCGGCGACACGGGCCATGCTGCGACGACGACGGGGACGGCCACGAGCAGGGCCGCGACGACGGCGACCACCGTCCAGCGCCGGACCCGGACGGACCGGATCGGCGGCGGCGCTCCGCCGTCACCGGTCGCGCGGAGACGGTCGAGAATCGCGGTCACCCGCAGCCACGCTCCGTCCCGCCGACCCCGTCCACTCCGTCGAGAGTGCCATCCGCGGGGCAGGAGCGCCGTGAGGCCTCACACCGATTCGAGATCGCGCTTCCGGCTCCTCCGCGTGCGCAGGAGGCTCGCGACGGTGGTCAGGGCGAGGACGCCGATGATCACGCCCAGGGACAGCTCGATCCCGATCAACGGCACACCGACCGGCCGCCCGCCGTTCACGAACGGCAGCGTGTTGGTGTGCAGCGCCTCGAGCACGAGCTTCACGCCGATGAACGCGAGGATCACGCCGAGGCCGTACTGCAGGTAGACCAGGCGGGACAGCAGCCCGCCGAGCAGGAAGTACAGCTGGCGCAGCCCGAGCAGGGCGAAGGCATTGGCGGTGAAGACGATGTAGGGGTCCTTGGTGAGCCCGAAGATCGCCGGGATGGAGTCGAGGGCGAACAGCAGGTCGGTCAGCCCGATGGCGATCATCACCATGAGCATCGGGGTGATCATCCGGCGCCCCGCCTCGCGCACTATGAGCCGGGCGTCGCGGTAGTCCCTGGTGACCGGGACCACGCGCCGGACCGCACGGAGCAGGATGTTCTCGCGGAACTCGTCGTCGCCGGCGTCGGAACGCTCGAGGAAGACCTTGACCGCGGTGGCCACCAGGAAGGCGCCGAAGAGGTAGAACACCCAGGAGAACCGGGAGATCACGGCGGCACCGGCGAGGATGAACCCGCCACGCATCACCAGCGCGATGAGGATGCCGACCAGCAGCACCCGGTGCTGGAACGCCTTCGGCACCGCGAACGCCGTCATGATCAGCAGGAACACGAACAGGTTGTCCACCGAGAGCGAGTACTCGGTGACGTAGCCCGCGATGAACGCCGTCGCCTTCGGCCGGCCGCCGAGCACCAGCACCCCGGCCGCGAAGACCACCGCGAGGCCCACGTAGATCGCGACGCCCCGCCCGGCCTGGCGCATCGTGACCTCGGCCGGCTCACGGCCCGCCCACAGGTCGATCGCGAAGATCAGCACCAGGCCCGCGATCGTCAGGGCCCACACCCAGAAGGGTTCTCCTCCGCGGACCACGACGGGCCCCGGCACGGCAGACAGCAACACGGAATCCTCCGGTGGGAAGGTCGGCACCACACCGGAGGTCTCTCCCGCGCCCGACCCGCAACGGGTCGGCGCACCGGGCGCCCCGGACATCTTCCGGCTGTCGTGCTGACGAGGCGCTCGCAGGCGATCCGGGGATACTCCCCTCCACCAGGGACCCTCCCACGCCGGATCCGCGGCGACCACGCGGGGTGTCCGAAAGCTCACTCTCCTGCGCGCAACCCCGGTGCCCCACGCCGACATCACCGCGGCCACCTAGGGTTCCGGTGGTGATCCGCCTGTTCGTGCTGCCCCTGGTCGTGCTGCTGGGGGTGCTCCTCGCGGCTCCGGCGCAGGCGGTGCCGACCCAGACCTCGGACGGGGTCCGCACCCAGGACCTGCGCATCGCGGTGCGCGACGGCCCGGCCCGGGACCAGCCGCAGTCCCTCGACGCCACGCTCTACCTCCCGGCCCGGACCCCGGCGCCCGCGATGCTGCTGGCCCACGGGTTCGGCGCGGACAAGCGGTCGGTCGCCGGCGAGGCCCGCAGCCTCGCCGCCCGCGGGTACGTGGTGCTGGCCTGGTCCGCGCGCGGATTCGGGCAGAGCACCGGACAGATCGCGCTGAACAACCCGGACTACGAGGTCGCGGACGCCTCCCAGCTCGTGGACTGGCTCGCGCAGCGCCCGGAGGTCACGCAGGACGGCCCCGGCGACCCGCGGGTGGGCGTCATGGGCGGCTCCTACGGCGGCGCGCTCTCCCTCCTGCTCGCCGCCTACGACCGGCGGGTCGACGTGGCCGTCCCGATCATCACCTGGAACGATCTCGGTCAGGCGCTCTTCCCGAACGACGCCGCCACGGGTCCCCTCGCGGCCACCCCGGCGGCGGGCGCGGACGCCCCGGACGGGGTGTTCAAGCGGTCGTGGGCCTCGCTGTTCTTCGGGATCGGCACGCAGACCGGCTCGACCGCGGCACCCGACGTCTGCGGCCGGTTCCTCCCCGAGGTCTGCGCGGGCTACGTCGAGGCGGTGCGCACCGGCCGGGAGCCCGCCGCGCTCGCGAGCTACCTCGAGCGGTCCTCCCCCGCGTCCGTCGCGAACCGCATCACGGCCCCGACGCTGCTGGTGCAGGGCGAGAACGACACGCTGTTCGGCCTCGACCAGAGCGACGCGAACGCCCGTGCGATCGCCGCCGGCGGCGGGACCGTCGCCGTGGCCTGGTTCAACGGGGGTCACGACGGCGGGTCGCCGGACGCACGCACGAACGCGCGGATCCAGGGGTGGTTGGACCACTACCTCCTGGGGACCGGGTCGACGCCGTCCACCGAGTTCACCTACGCGCTGCCCTCCGGGGTCCGCAGCCGCTCGGCGCCCACCCAGCGCGTCGTCACCGCACCGGCCTACCCCGCGACGGCGCCGCGCGCCGACCTCGCCCTCTCCGGGGACGAGCAGGCCGTCGTCGCCCCGGCGGGCGGCGTGCCCGGTTCCATCTCGTCGATCCCCGGTCTCTCCGCCCTGGCCGGCGCCGCCGCCGGTGGCTCGGGCGGCTCGGGCGGCGGGTCGGGCGGCGGGTCGGGCGGCACCGAGGGATCCGGCGGCGGCGGCGGCGCGGGCGGTGGCGGGGGCGCGGGCGCCCTGCTCGGCCGGCTCGCGGCCGACCTCCCCGGCCAGGCGGCGACCTTCCGCACCGCGCCGCTGGCGGACCGGACGATCATCTCGGGCTCCCCGCGGGTCCGCATCGCCGTCACGACGACGGGTACGACCGCCCCCGGCGCCCCCGCGCCGTCGTCGGGACCGGTGCTCTTCGGCAAGGTCTACGACGTCGCCCCCGGACAGAACGGCGCCCCGGAGACGCGGACGCTGCTCGGCAACGCGGTCGCCCCGCTGCGGCTCGGGCCGCAGGTCGGCACGCAGACGGTGACCGTGACCCTCCCGGCCGTGGCGGCGACCGTGCAGGCCGGGCACCGGCTCGAGGTCGCGATCGCCACGACCGACCAGGGCTTCGCCTCCCCCGCGGACCCGGCGGTCTACCGCGTCGCGCTCGCCGGTCCGACGCTGTCGGTCCCGGAGGTCCCCGGCGAACAGGCCGGCGGGTCCACCGTGTCGACCGCACCGCTGATCGCGATCGGGATCCTGCTGCTCGCGGTCGTGGTCGCGGTGATCGTGGGACGGGTCGTCGCGGCGCGGCGGCGGCGTCGGGACCTCGAACCCGGCGGCGACCTCGCCGTCGACCCGGAGCTCGTCGACGTGCCGCTCGTGGTGCGGGGTGTCGCGAAGCGGTACCGCAACGGGTTCACCGCGGTCCGCGACGTGTCGTTCCGGGTGGAGCGCGGCCAGGTCCTCGGACTGCTCGGGCCGAACGGGGCCGGCAAGACGACGACCCTGCGCATGCTCCTGGGGCTGCTGCGCCCGACGGCCGGTGAGCTGCGGGTCTTCGGGGTGCGGGTGACGCCGGGAGCGCCGGTACTGGGCCGCATCGGCTCGTTCGTCGAGGGTCCGGGGTTCCTGCCGCACCTGTCGGGACGGTCGAACCTGGAGCTGTACTGGGCGGCGACCGGACGCCCGCTCCGCGAGGCGCGGATGCACGAGGCCCTGGAGATCGCCGGGCTCGGGACCGCGGTCGACCGGGTGGTCCGCACCTACTCGCAGGGTATGCGGCAGCGGCTCGCCATCGCCCAGGCGATGCTCGGGCTGCCCGACCTGCTCGTGCTCGACGAGCCGACCAACGGGCTCGACCCGCCCCAGATCCACGCCATGCGGGAGGTGCTGAAGCAGTACGCGAGGGAGGGGAACCGGACGGTGCTGGTGTCCAGCCACCTGCTCGCCGAGGTGGAGCAGACGTGCGACCACGTCGTCGTCATGCACCGCGGCGAGGTCGTCGCGGCGGGCGAGGTGGCCGAGCTCGTGGCGGGCGGCCAGGTGGCCGTCGCGGTCGCCGGGGACCGCGACCGCGCGGTGGTGGCGCTGCGCGACGCCGGGTTCGCGGCCGAGTCCGACCCGGAACGGGCGGACGTGGTGATCGCCGACAGCGGCAGCACCGAGGGCGAGCGGGCATCCGTCGTCCGGACGTTGGTGGCGGCGGGGGTCGACGTCGTCGGGGTGGGGCCGCGTCGTCGCCTGGAGGACGCGTTCCTCGCGCTGATCGGGGAGGAGCAGCGATGAGCTCGGAACTGGCCGATCACCGCCTCGGGCCGCGCGAGGCCTCGTCGGGGCGGACGCTCCCGGTCCGGATCGAGCTGCTCCGGCAGCTGCGCCGGCGGCGCACCCAGATCACGCTGGGGCTCTTCGCCCTGCTGCCGGTGATCCTGTGGATCGCGTTCTCGGTGGGGAACGGCTCGTCGGGGCAGGCGGGGCTGTCGCTCACCGACCTCGCGCAGACCTCGGGCCCGAACTTCGTGGTCTTCGCGCTGTTCTCGTCCGCGAGCTTCCTGTTCGTGGTGGTCGTGGCGCTCTTCTTCGGGGACACGGTCGCGAGCGAGGCGTCCTGGTCGTCGCTGCGCTACCTGCTCGCGATCCCCGTGCCGCGGGTGCGGTTGCTGCGACAGAAGGTGATCGTCGCGGGCCTGCTGTCGATCACCGTGATCGCAGTGCTGCCGCTGGTGGCGCTCGCGCTCGGGACGCTGGTCTACGGCGACGGGGCCCTGGCGTCACCGACCGGGGAGACGCTCACCTACGGGACCGGCGTGCTGCGGCTCCTGCTCGCGGTCGTCTACGTCGCCCTGCAGCTGACGTGGGTGGCAGGCGTCGCGACGCTGCTCTCGGTGACGACCGACGCGCCGCTCGGGGCGGTCGGCGGGGCGGTCCTCGTCTCGATCCTGTCGCAGATCCTCGACACCGTGGACGCGCTCGGGTCGATCCGGAACGTCCTGCCGACGCACTACGCGTTCGCCTGGACCGACCTGCTCACCGCCGACGTCGACGGCACGGAGATGGCGAACGGCGTCCTCACGGCCCTGGTGTGGGCCACGGCGTTCGGCGCGACAGCGGTCTGGTGGTTCCGGCGGAAGGACATCACGAGCTGACCAGCTCCGGCGCCAGGCGTTCCAGGCGCCGCAGTTCCTCGTCCAGGTCGTCCCCCGGGCGCCCGAGCAGGACGACGTGGTCGGCGCCGGCCCGGCGGTGGGCTTCGACCGCGGCCGCGAACGCCTCTGGATCGCCGTGGGCGACGACGGCGTCCCGGGTCGACGGGTCGGCAGGGTCGAGCCCGAGGTCGACGAGCAGGGCGCCGTACGCGGGGTCGGCGACGAGCCCGCCGTAGAGCTCGTCGGCGGCGACGCGGGCCCGGTCGGGCTCGGGATCGGTGAGGGCGGCGATCGCCACGACGAGGAGCTTGTCGGGGCCGAGGGCGGCGCGGGCCCGCGCGGTGGCGCCGGGCGGGCGCATCGCGGGCAGGGCACCGTCGGCGATCTCCGCGGCGAGCGCGGTCAGCCGTGGTCCCTGGGCCGCGAGGATGCGGGCGTAGGCGGCGTCGGGAGCGGGCGGCATCGTGGGCGCGTCCATCCGCCGCACGTAGTCGCGCAGCACGGCGAGCGGGCGCCCGTACTCCCGCCCGACGGCCTCGGCCTGGACCGGGTGGCCCGCGCCCAGGCCGAGCACGATGCGACCGAGGTACGCCTCGGTGAGGAACGCCGCCGCGGCGTGCGCCGTCTGCGGGGCACGGGCCCAGACGTTGGCGATCCCGGTCCCCAGCACGAGCCGGTCGGTCGCGGCGAGCAGCGTGGCCACCTGCACGAGGGTGTCCTTGCCGCCGACCGTCTCGTTCGTCCAGGCCGCGCGGTACCCGGCGGCCTCCAGCCGTCGGGCCGCCCCGATCTGCGCGGCGACCGGGGGCAGGCCGGTGACCGGCACGGGCAGGTACGTCCCGAGCGGACCGAGGGCGGCGCGGGCACTGACGACAGCGGCTGACATCACGATGTCAGTGTCCGTCGTCGGGACGACGGCGTCCACCGGGCCCGCGCCCGCGACCGGGCTCAGGGGCGGCGGCGCAACCCGTGGATCAGTCGCCGCATCACGCGCGGCTCGTCGGACTCCGCGGGCGCGTCGTCGGTCGGCTCCGTCGCGTCGGGCGTGACCTCGGCGTCGGGCACGTCCTCCGCCACGGCACGGTCGACGGGGTCCGGCGCGATGATGACCGGGTAGGGCATCGGCGCCGGCTCCTCGGTGCTGCCGTCCTCGGGCACCGGTGACGGCGGGGGCAGCACGACCATGACCGGGGCGAAGGAGCTGCGCCGGGTCGGTTCGGGGGCGGGCGCCTCGACGCCGGCCACCGGGGCGACCGGCCGCGGCAGCCCGATCTCCACGGTCTCGGCGACCTCGGCGACCTCGGCGACCTCGACCACCTGGGCCACCTCGGCGACCTCGACCACCTGGGCCACCGCCACCTCGGCCACCGACGCCACTGCCGTCTCCGCGGTGTCGGGCACCGGGCCCGCGGCGACGGCGGGAGCCGGTGTCGCGACCCGTGCGGTGAGGGCGACGTGGACCCTGGGGGCCGGCGCGACCGGCATCGCGACCGGCATCGGCGGCGCCACGGGCGGGCTGACGACCCGCGCGGGAGCGAGCACGGGAGCGGGCGGCGGGGGCACGATCCGCGGCGCGGGCACCGACGGTCCGGCGACGTCGGGTCCGTCGGGGTCGCGGGGCGCCGGGATGCGCGGGCGCAGCACCGGCGCGCCCGTCGGGCCGTCCAGGCCCGCGAGCGCCGCCCGCGACCATGGCAGGCTCCCCTGCGACCGGTCGACCCGGAGCGCCACCCACACCGACTCGGGGTGGCCGGGACCGGCGAGCACCAGGCGTGACAGGTGGAAGGCGGACGGCGTCGTCGACACGACGTCCTCGAGTTCGCGGCGCCCCGTCCGGTCCGCGGCCGCCCGGGCGCGGGCGAGCAACGGGTCCGCCGAGCCGGCCGGGCCGCCCCACTCCCCCAGGACGTGCTGCCCCGAGACGTCCACCACCGCGACGTGCTCCACGCCGGGGAGGCCGGTGAGGGCCTCGACGTAGGGGTGGGTCGGGTCGGGGTCGCCCTCGCCCGCCATGTCGTCCGCAGCGGATGTCGCCTGTGCCACCACGCCATACCCCGTCGCTGTCGAAGATCCCGGCCCCGCACGGTAGGGACGCCCCTCCCGGGGCGACACCGCCGAATGGACATCGCCCGCGGACGCCTCGGCGTGACAGGTCGGGGCGGGGACGTCGGATTCGCCACGTCGGGTCGACGCGGGCCCGGTGGACGCGCGGCGAGGCTGGGCTCACCCGGGGGCGTTGCCTCCTGCCCGGAGTCCGGCCGGACGAACGGGATCCCCGACGAGGAGGAACCATGTCCGAGCACGGACGCCACGGCGCCGCCACGGCCGAGGTGGCCGACCGCGGCCGCACGGTCGTCGGTCTGCTCGCCGACCCCGACACCCCCACCGAGGTCGCCTCGAAGGTGGCCGACCAGCTCTCGTCCCTGCTCAGCGACCACGTCGACCGGGACATCGAGTGGGAGGTCCGCACCATGACCCACCCGATCACCGCGTCGGTCCAGGACCCGGAGCAGGTCCTCGACGCGGTCGCCGACCAGGCCGCCGAGGCCGAGTGGGACATCGGGATCTACCTGACGGATCTGCCGATCCAGCACGGCGACCGGCCGATCGTGGTCGACGTGGACCACCACCGCCGCGTCGCCGGTCTGTCGCTGCCCGGGTTCGGTCCCTTCCGGCAGCACGAGAAGGTGCGCAACGCCGTCGTCCGCCTCGTCGCCGACCTGGCCGGGATCGCCACCGCGGGCCTCGACGGCGGGCAGGACCAGCCCGGTCAGCTCGCGCAGACGCTCGGGAGCCCCCTGAACCCGGTCCACGTCGTCGAGGCCGACGAGGGCCGGCACACCCGGCGGTACGTGACGACCCCCCGACGCGGCCGTGTCCGGCTGCTCGCCGGGATGGTGAGCACCAACGAGCCGTGGCGACTCCTGCTGGGGATGCGCACGGCCCTGGCCGCCGTGCTCGGGACCAGCGCGTACCTGACCATCAACTCGACCATCTGGTTGCTCGCCACCCGCCTCGGCGGGGTCAAGCTGACGCTGACCCTGCTGATCTCGGTGGCGCTGATGGTCGTGTGGATCATCGGGGCGCACCACCTGTGGGAACGCGCCCGCGACGCGGAGGAACGCGAGGAGGTCGTCCTCTTCAACGTCTCCACCGTCCTGACGCTCGCCATCGGCGTGCTGACCATGTGCGTGGCGGTGTACGTCATCACCCTGCTCGGGTCGCTGTTCCTCCTCGACGACTCGGTGTTCGCCCAGTACCTGGGGCGGCCACCGACACTGGGTGACCACCTGTTGCTGTCCTGGCTGGCCACCGGTCTCGCGACCGTCGCCGGCGCCCTCGGGTCCGGACTCGACAGCGAGGAGGCCGTGCGCCGGGCCGCCTACGGGTACCGCGAGCGGCAGCGCCGCGACGAGATCGGTGAGGCGGACGAGGGCGGGTCGGACCGGGGCGGGGAGGACGACGGGGACCGGGAGCGGTCCTCGTCGTCCTCCTGACGCCGGGTGCTACCCGACCACGTCCGCGCGGCGGGCCGCCGCCGCGAGCGCGCGGGCACGTTCCCGGTCGCGCTGCTCGTCCTCCAGCTTGACGTACCCGTCGTCGTCGCCCCCGATCGGCTTCGCCGCACCTTCGAGGGCCTCCCCGACGATCCGGACCGGCACCGGGAGCGACCGGTGCGTCAGCATGACGAGGAACGGGGCCGCGGCGATGAACGCCGCCAGGGGCGGATCGACCACGCCGAGCGCGACGGCGAGGCCGACGCCGCCGAAGTAGCCGATCGAGCGTGGGACGTCGATCAGGACCGGCCCCACCCGGATGCCGTGGGTATCGGGTTCGTCTGCCATGTCCTTCTCCTCGCTGGTCGGGTTCGCCGGCCTCCTCACGGGGTGAGGACGACCTTCTCGCAGCCGTCGGCCTTCTCGACGAAGGTGCGGTAGCCCTGCGGCGCCTGCCCGAGCGGCAGCCGGTGGGTGATCACGAACGAGGGGTCGATGTCCCCGTTGCGGACGTGGTCGAGCAGCCGCGGCATGTAGCGGTGCACGTGGCACTGACCGGCGCGCATGGTCAGGGACCGGTTCATGAACGACCCCATCGGAAACTTGTCGGTCAGCCCGCCGTAGACGCCGATGACGGACACGATGCCGCCGTTCGCGCAGCTCGCGATGGCCTCCCGGAGCACGTGCGGCCGTTCGGTCTCCACCCCCACGGCCTGCTTGGTGCGGTCGTAGGCGTGGAGGGCCCCGTTGGCGTGGTGGGCCTCCATGCCGACCGCGTCGATGCACTTGTCCGGCCCGCGGCCCCCGGTCATCTCGGCGAGGGCCTCCGGCACCGACACCTGCTCGTAGTCCAGCGTCTCGGCTCCGGTCTCCTGCGCCATCCGCAACCGGTAGTCGATGCGGTCGATCGCGATCACCCGCTCGGCACCGCGCAGGAAGCAGCTCGCGATGGCGAACTGGCCCACGGGGCCGGCACCCCAGACCGCGACGACGTCGCCGGGGCCCACCTCGGCCATGTCGGCGCCCATGTATCCGGTGGGGAAGATGTCCGAGAGGAACAGGACCTTCTCGTCGGGGAGCTCGGACTCGACCTTGAGCGCCCCGAAGTCGGCGAACGGCACCCGGGCGTACTCCGCCTGGCCACCGGGATAGCCGCCCAGCATGTGGGAGTAGCCGAAGAGCGCGGCCGGCGAATGGCCCATCATCTTCTCGGCGATCCCGGCATTGGGGTTGGAGTTCTCGCACAACGACGTCAGTCCGCGCTCGCAGGCCCCGCACACCCCGCAGGCGATGGGGAAGGGCACGACCACCCGGTCGCCGACGGACAGGTTGTCCACCCCGGGCCCGGTCTCGACGACCTCGCCCATGAACTCGTGCCCGAGGACGTCGCCCTCGCGCATCGTCGGGATGAGGCCGTTGTAGAGGTGCAGGTCCGATCCGCAGATGGCGGTCGAGGTGATCTTCACGATGGCGTCGCGCCGGTTGAGGATCGTGGGGTCGGGCACGTCCCGGACCTCCACCGACCGCTTCCCGGTCCAGCAGTTGGCTCGCATGTGTCTCCTCCTCCGGTGTTCTCAGGCGACCGGCTGGGCCGGACGCTGGGCGATCTGCTGACGGGTCGACTGACCGGTCGGGCTGCCCTCCGAGCGGACGACCTCGCCGATCTCGAGGACCTGCTTGAAGCGCCGCAGGTCGTCGCGCAGCTGCTGGTTCGGCTCCTCCCCCAGCAGCTTCGCCACGAGGGCACCCGTCCGGCCCCCGGGCGGGCGGTACCGCAGGTCGACCACGATCTCGGTGCCCCGGCCGCCCGCGGCGTCCCGGAATCGCACCGACCCGGAGTTCTCCACGTCAGCGCCCTCGACGGAGCGCCACGAGAGCTCCTCGTCCTCGCGGTCCGCCACGATCTCGGCGTCCCAGCGGACGGTCGTCCCGGCCGGGCCGACGGCCTCCCAGTGGGAGCGGCCCGCCGGGTCGACCCGGACCGAGCGGAGGTGGGCCATGAACGTCGGGAGGTTCTCGAGGTTCCGCCAGTGGCGGTACACCTCCGCGCACGACCGGTTCACGGTGATCGCGGCGACGGCGCGGCCCTCGCCGCCGTCGTCGGCCTCGCGCGCCAGGCGGCGGGCCGCCGCCACGTCCGCGGCCGTCACCCCGGCGAGCGCCGCCAGCGTCAGCCCGAGACGAGTGCGCGACACCCCGTTGCGCGCGCCCCCGGCCAGCACCGTGGCGATGTCGAGCACGTCGCCCGCGATGCGGGTCCGCACCCAGGTGGACTTCCCGCGCCCACCGAGGATCCCGGCGCCCTGCACCAGCTCCCGGACGCCGTAGGCCACCGTCGTCGCGCGGTGGGCGGGGCGATCGCCGCGGACCCCCGCGAGCCGTGCCACCGCGTCCGGGGCGGCGACCTGCGCGGTGCCCAGGGCGAGGCTGAACACCCCGAGCCCGTGCACCAGACCGTCCGTCCCGTCCCGCTGGGCGGGGCTCCGACCGTTTCGTGCCGTCGTCGTCATGCCGTCCTCCTCTCGTCCTGCACTGCGAGCCGGTGGTAGCCGGTCCGACCGCGCGCTCCCGGCGGCCGACGCGAATCTCGTCCGCCGAGGACGACGGAACCGACCCGAATGCGCTCCGCCGGGTCGAGGCGTGGCCCCCGCTCGTCCGTCCAGGGGAGCCGCGGCCCGGGCGTTTCGGCCGCCGGGGCCGGTGCCCGGCCGACCCCGGGAGCGCCACGGTGGCGGGGACAGGGCCGGAAAACGACCGGAGGTGTCCAGGTGACGAGGCGTACGACGAGGCGGACGGCGGAGGCGGTCCGGGTGCCGTGGCCGCCGGTGGACGAGGAGGAGGCGGCGGACACCCTGGTGTCCGCCCTCGTCCGCTCGGCGCGTGGCATCGCCGGGTGTGAGCAGGTCGCGGACGCGATGGCCCGCATCGCCGAGGGGGCGGCCGCCGTCGTCCCCGGTGTCCTCGACGCCGGTGTCACCGTCCGCGGCCGGGACGGTCTCAGCTGCGCGGCGCACACGACGGAGACCGCCGCCGCGGTCGACCGCGCGGCGATCGAGATGGCGGAGGGGCCGTGCATCGACGCCGTCACGGGGACGGAGACGGTGATCCTCCCCGACGCCACCACCGAGACCCGGTGGCCGCGCTTCGTCCAGGCCGCCGTGCGCCACGGCGTGCGCGCCAGCGTGTCGGTGCCGTTCAGCGGGACCTGGCCGGTCGGCGCCCTGAACCTGCACGTGACGGGTCACGCGCTCGCCGACCCGTCGCAGCGGGAACGGATCCGTCGCGAGGCGCGCATCTTCACGCTGTACGCGTCGATCGCGCTGGCCGGCGCCCACCGGGTCGAGCACCTCGAGCGGGCGATCGCCCGCCGCGACGTCATCGGGCAGGCCAAGGGCATTCTCATGGTGCAGCACGGCATCGACGCCGACGAGGCCTTCGCGCGCCTGCGCCACGCCTCGCAGACCACCAACCTCAAGCTCTACGACATCGCCGCCTGGCTCTCCACCCGCAGCGTGACGTGACGCGGGGCGGGGTGGGGCCGGGTCGGTGAGATCGGCGCGTCGTCGAGCGTCGACCGGCCCTTGACCCCGCGGGTCCGTTCGGGTTTCGTGTCGAAATGACGGGCACCCAGCGTGACGACGTCAATTCCGTCGGAGACCATCCGACCTCGGACGACCGAGCCGGCGAACGGACCGACGGGCAGACCCGGAGCGACGTCGAGGCGGCCCTGGCCCGCGAGTACCGCTTCCAGGACCAGCTCAGCCGGGCGTTGACGACCGATTCCCCCGAGCAGGGGATCGCCGAGGCGCTCCACGAGCACCTCGGCCTCGGCGTGGCGGTGGAGGACCCGTTCGGGCGGGTCCTCGCACGTGCCGACGACGGTGGGGGCGTCCCGCGGCTCACCCGGGTCCAGCGCGACCGCCTCGTCGACGCGGCGCGGCGCGTGTCCGGCCCCCTGCGCGCGCGGGACCGGATCGCGAGCGTGGCGGTGTCCCACGGCGCCCTGCTCGGCCTGCTCGTCGTCCTCGACCCCGACGGCACCCTCGAACCCGCGGACAAGAAGGACCCCGAGGTCGACGCCCGGGCCGGGAGCGCGCGCCCCGGCGCGCTGCACGCCATCGGCCTCGCGACCAGCGCCCTGACCCTGCAGCTCCTGCACCGCCGCAACCTCGCGCGGACCGAGCTGCGCCTCCGGCACGACCTCGTCGAGACCGTCCTGCTCGAGTGCGGGCAGGACGACCTGGAGGCCGAGGTCGAGCGCCGGGTGGGGCGTGCGTCCGCCCTCGACCACGACCTGACCGGTCCCCACCGTGTGCTCGCACTCCGACCGTGCAACGGGCGCTGGCCGGCGGACGCCGCGGTCGGCGACCTCATGGAGCACGCCGCGCGCATCCTGGACATGGCGTTCCTCGGCACCCTCCGGGGGCAGACCGCCGTCCTGGTGTGCCGCCCGCCCGCCGCGTGGCTCGCCGACAGCGGCGCGGCGACCGCACCCTGGTCGAGCCGGCCGACGGCGACCGTGGGCACCGGGCGGATCGGATCGGGCGAGCCGCTGTCCGGTGAGGCCTGGCAGGTCGTGCAGGACGCCTTCACCCAGGTGCTGCAGGGCCCGCCGGCCGTCGGCGTCGGCAGCTTCGTGGACCGGCCGGAGCACCTCCCCCGCTCCTATCGCGAGGCCATGCAGGCCCTCACGGTCCGCACCCGTCAGGCCGACCCCGGAGGCCTGATCACCTTCGAGGACCTCGGGCTCTACCGCCTCCTCGCCACGCCCGAGGGGCGCCAGGCGGCCGGCGCCTTCGTCGAGGACTGGATCGGGAGCCTGATCGCCTACGACGTGGAGCGCCAGGCCGGTCTGGTCCACACCCTCGGGGTCTACCTCGACCAGGGCGGCAACTACGACGCGACCGCGGCGGCGCTCCACATCCACCGCTCGACGCTGCGCTACCGGCTGCAGCGCATCCGCGAGCTGTCCGGCCACGACCTCGCGAACACCGACACCCGCCTCAACCTGCACGTCGCCGTCCGTGCCGCCGTCGTCGCCGAGCCCGCCGTCCTGCCCACGACGGGGCCGCTCCCGACGGTCTGACCGGTTCGGCCCGCCGGGCGGGGGTTCGCCGCCCGGATGTGCTCTCCCGAGTCGATGCCCCGGCCCGGACGCCCCGGCACCGTGGTCGGCAGGACCCGAGCGGGTCGGGAGCGGAGGAGGTACGGGTGACCAAGTGGACGGATGCGGCATCGGCGCGGCACGTGACCGACACGGCAGCGCGACGCAACGGCACCGCGGCAGCACGTCGGCCCTCGGCCGTCGACGCCCGCGGGCCCGCCGACCGCGAGGGTGACGCGACGGACCTCCACGTCGCCGTCGTCGCCCCGCCCTGGCTCGAGCTGCCCCCCGACGCCTACGGCGGCGTGGAGGCGGTGTGCAGCGACCTCGTGGACGCCCTGGTCGAGCGCGGCGTCGCGGTCACGCTGCTGGCCCCGGGACGCCACGGCACGGCCGCGGCGTTCCGCCCGACCGGACCGGTCGCCGACCCCCGGCTGATGGGGCAGGCGCTGCCGGAACTGGTGCACGCCGCCGCGCTCCCCGACCTGCTGGTCGACCTCGGCGTCGACGTGGTCCACGACCACACGCTCGCCGGCCCGCTGGTCGCGGCGATGCACGGGCTGCCCACGGTGATCACCGCGCACGGGCCGGTGCAGGGCGACCTGGGCACGTACTACCGGACGCTGTCCGGACGCGCGTCCCTCGTCGCGCTCTCGGACGCCCAGCGCGCGGACCTGCCGTCGGCCCGATGGGCGGCGACGGTGCCCAACGGGGTCCGTCCCGACCGGTTCCCGTTCCGCGCGGACAAGGACGGCTACGCCCTGTTCCTCGGCCGCATGAGCCCCGACAAGGGCCCGGTGTGGGCCATCGACGCCGCCCGGGCCGCGGGCCTCCCCCTCGTGCTGGCGGCGAAGTGCCGCGAGGACGCCGAGAAGGCGTACTTCGAGCACGCCGTGAAGCCGCTCCTCGGTGGGGACGTGGAGTGGATCGGCGAGGTCGGCGGTCAGCAGAAGCAGGACCTGCTCGCCGGCGCGCGCTGCCTGCTCTTCCCGATCGACTGGGAGGAGCCCTTCGGGATGGTGATGATCGAGGCCATGGCGTGCGGGACCCCCGTGGTCGCCCTGCGCCGCGGCGCCGTCGGTGAGGTGGTCGACCACGGACGGACCGGCTGGGTGTGCGAGCGGCCGGCGGAGCTGCCCGGGGCGCTGTTGCGCGTCGACGAGATCGACCCCCGGGACTGTCGCGCGGCCGTCGAGGAACGCTTCTCGGACTCGGCACTCGCCGCCGGCTACGAACGGGTGTACCGCCGGGTCGCCGCGTCCGGCGGGCCCCCGGAGGCGGCGCGGTCCGCGTCCTGAGGGGTCAGGTGTGGTCCGGGCCGGCACGCCCGGGAGGGCGTGCCGGCGCCGGGCCCTAGCTGGACGGCGCCCGCTCCGTCCCGAGGGTCACCGAGACCTGGCGGGGCGGGCCGCCGGGCGACTGCACCGTCAGCGTCACCGGTGCGCCCGGGTTCTCCGCCCGCACGGCGGCGACGAGCGAGTCGCCGTCGTCGATCCGGCGGTCGTCCAGCCTGGTGACCACGTCGCCCGGTCGGAGGCCGGCGTTCGCCGCCGGACCGCCGGGCGTGACGGAGGCGAGGGTGGCCCCGTCCTCCGCGGTGGCGCCCTGCTGCTGGTCCGGCACCACACCGACCCCGAGGACCGCCTGGGTGGCGAAGCCCTGCTGCACGAGCTGGTCGGCGATCCGCTTGGCCTGGTCGATCGGGATCGCGAACCCGAGGCCGATCGAGCCGGACTGCTGCTGCCCACCGCCCTCACCGCCCGACGAGGACCCCAGCGTCGCGATCGCGGAGGTGATCCCGACCGCGTGGCCGTCCATGTCGACCAGCGCGCCCCCGGAGTTGCCGGGGTTGATCGCGGCGTCGGTCTGGACGGCATCGATGACGGTCGCCTGGCCGCTCTGTGCGCCGCCGGTCGCGACCGGCCGGTGCAGCGCGGACACGATGCCCGAGGTCACCGTGCCGGACAGCCCGAGCGGGGACCCGACGGCGACGACGCCCTGCCCCACCCGGAGCCGGTCCGAGTCACCGAGCGGGATCGGAGCGCGGCCGGACGCGCTGGTCGCGCGCACCACCGCGAGGTCCGCGGTCGCGTCGGTGCCGACCACCTGCACCGGGGCGCGCTGACCGTCCTGGAAGACCGCCTGCAGCTGCGGCGCCGGCGGGGGCTGCCCGTCGAGCCCGCCCGGCGCCGGGGTCCGGGCCCGGCCCGCCTCGAGCACGTGGGCGTTGGTGAGGACGAGCCCGTCGGCGGACAGGACGACGCCGGAGCCCTCACCGGACGGGCCGCGCAGCTGCACGACGCTCGGCAGCACCTCCTGGGCCACCGCCTCGACCGACCCGGCCGGCGCCGCGGCGGCGCTCGAGGACGGTGCCGGGCCGGTGGTGGCGGAGACCGCCGAGCTGCTCGCGCCGGAGCCGCCGGAGCTCGCGGTCCCGCAGCCCGCGGCCCCGCTCGCGACGAGCAGCGCCGCCACCGCCGCGGGGACGAGCACGAGAGGGCGACGACGCCGTCCGCCGGGTGGACCCCCGGGTCGCGGCTCGGTGCCGGCGGCGGGTCCACCGGGAACGCGGTCATCAGCAGGGTGCTGGTCGGCCATGGGATCTCCTTCGACCCGGGCGGTCAGGTGTGGCGGGGCGGCGTCGGCGCCGGCGTGAGGTGGGGCGGCAGACCGGACACCTGCCACCCGTCCGCGTCGACCTCGAGTTCCAGCCGCGATCCCGCCAGCGGCACACCGCCGACCCGGAACGGCAGCATCGCCCCGGGCAGGGCCGGCTCGAGCTGGAGACGCCCGCACCGCAGGTCGGGGTGGAACCGCAGCAGGGTCCGCAGCAACGAGATCGGGGTCGCTGCCGCCCACGCCTGCGGGGAGCACGAGGTCGGGTAGGGCACGGGGGCCGGGAACTCGTCGCGGTCGAAGCCGCAGAACAGTTCCGGCAGGCGGCCGCCGAACGAGCGGGCGGCGTCGAGGATCCCGAGCGCCACCTGCTGCGCCTCGGCCACGAACCCGTAGCGCATGAGTCCGGCGGCCACCAGCGCGTTGTCGTGCGGCCAGACCGACCCGGAGTGGTAGCCCATGGGGTTGTAGGCGCCCATGTCGGCGGCCAGCGTCCGGACGCCGAACCCGGTCCACATCGTCTCCCCGACGAGCGACCGGGCGACCTCCCCGGCCCGCTCCGGGGGCACGATGCCCGACCAGAGGCAGTGGCCGATGTTGCTGGTGAGCGCGTCCACCGGCTTCTTCTCGCCGTCGAGCGCCGTCGCGTACCACCCGCGGTCGGGCAGCCAGAAGTGTTCGTCGAAGCGCTCGCGGAGCTCCGCCGCGCGCCGACGGTGATCGGCCGCGGTCGCGGGGTCGTCGAACGCCTCCGCGAGCTCGGCGCGGGCGCAGTGCGCCGCGTACACGTAGCCCTGCACCTCGGCCAGGGCGATCGGCGGCTCGGCGATCCGCCCGTTCGCGGCGGTGATCCCGTCGAAGGAGTCCTTCCAGCCCTGGTTGACCAGCCCGCGGTCGGAGGCCCGCCGGTACTCCACGAACCCGTCGCCGTCGCGGTCGCCGTAGTCGCGCGCCCACGCCATCGCCCGGTCCGCCGCGGGCAGCAGTTCGCGGAGCTCCGCACCGGCCAGTCCCCACCGGTGCAGCTCGCCCAACAGCACCACGAACAGCGGCGTGGCGTCGACCGTGCCGTAGTAGGCCGACGAGCCCACCCTCCCGACGCTGCCCTCCCGACCGCAGCGCACCTCGTGCACGATGCGCCCGGGTTCCTCCTCCGTGATCGGGTCGACCCGCGTCCCCTGCAGGTCGGCGAGCATCCGCAGGGTCCCGAGGGCGAGCTCCTGGTCCACCGGGAGCGCCATGAGGCTGGTGAGCAGTGAGTCGCGGCCGAAGAGCGCCATGAACCACGGGGCGCCGGCCGCCACGACCCGCCGGTCGGGGTGGGCGGGATCGGCGATCTGGAGCGCGCCGAGGTCCTCGGTGCTCGTGTGCAGGGTGGTCTCGAGCCCCGGGTGGGGCGACTCGGCCACCGGCGCCGACAGCCGCCAGCGGGCCATCCGCCGGGCGGCGTCGCCCTCCGGGCTCGCGTCGTCCGGCGAGGGCAGGGTGTCGTGCGGCCCCAGCGCGACCGAGACGGTCCAGCGGGTCCGCCACGTGGACCGGCCCGGGACGACGATCGTGTGCCGGAAGGTCCCCCCGGCCGACACGGGGTCCCCGTCGCCCACCACCCGCATCCGCGAGCGGTGCGGGGAGGACGCGAGCAGGAAGGTCACCCCGAGCCCGTCGTCCTCCGTCGCGATCCGGGGCCGGTGGTCGACCCGGCTCTCCTTGACCTCGAAGAGGTCGGCGAAGTCGGCCTCCACCTCGAGCTCCACGGTCAACCCGGCCGCCTCGGCCGCCAGGTTGCGGATGGTCACCTCCTCCACCATCCCGTCGCCGACGCTGCGGGTGCGCGCGACCAGGAGCGTGGCGTCCGCCCGCCCCGACCGGGGAGGCGTACGCCCGACGAACGTCGCCCGGAACCGCTCGTTCCCGAGCAGACCGAGCGGTTCGACGGGGGCCCCGTCGATGCGCAGCCGCCAGCCGGACACGACGCGGGTGTCGTCGACGAAGAGCCCCTGCACCCCTCCCGGGGTGATGTCACCGTCGACGGTCGACAGCGAGAACGACGTGCCCGCGACGAGCGTCGTCGTGCCGCCGTCGACGTCGACCCGCGGTGGGGCCTCGTTCGAGACCCCGCCGCCGGTCGAGGACGACGGCACCGGCCCGGTGCCGTCGCCCGTCATGTTCGGGCGCGCCGTCGTGTCACCAGGTGGTAGATGCCGAGCAGGATCAACGACCCGACGAGGGCGAGGACCCACGTCCGGAGGTCGAAGAAGTCCCCGAGACCGGTCCCGAACAACGCCCGGCCGATGAACCCGCCGAGCAGCGCGCCGACGATGCCCAACAGGGTGGTCACGATGACGCCGCCGGGATCGTCGCCGGGCATGATGAGCTTGGCCAACGCCCCCACCACGAGTCCGAGGACGATCCATCCGAGAATGCCCATGACTGCTCCTTGCCAGTGTTCCGATCCGTGTCCGGCGGAGCGCCGGGAAGGGTGGGTCCCGGCCGGGCGTCCGCGAGACGTCCACGATGTGCCGCGCCCGCCGGACCGTCGCGGTCCCCACGGGTCCAGAACCCGCGTCCGCTCTCGCTCTGGCGTGCGAGGCCGGCGCTCCCGCCGAGGGCGGGCCCCCACCGTGGTGGTGGAGACCGCCGGGACGGGACCGCCGGGTTCTCAGGGTTGGAAGACCGCGCGCACGCAGCCGTCCTCCTTGTTCTTGAAGAGGTCGTAGCCCCGGGGGCCCTCGTCCAACGGCATGACGTGGGTGGCCAGGTGGCTCGTGGAGATCTCGCCGCGGGAGAGGCGGTCCAGCAGCATCGGGACGTAGCGCTGCCCGTGCTGCTGGGCTCCCCGCAACGTGAGCCCCTTGTTCATCAGCGCCCCGAGCGGGAACTTGTCGACCAGCCCGGCGAACACCCCGAGGGAGAACACGGATCCGCCCTTGCGGCAGGCCATGATCGCCTCGCGCATCGCGATGGGCCGGTCGTTCTCCAGGCGCAGCTGCTGCTTGACCTTGTCGTAGAGGTACTCCGGGCCGTTCGTGTGCGACTCCTGGCCGACGGCTTCGATGCACACGTCGGGACCCCGACCCCCGGTGCGTTCCCGCAGTTCGGCGCCGACGTCGGTGGCGGTGTAGTCGATCGTCTCCGCTCCGACGTGCTGCCGGACCATCGCGAGCCGCTCGGGCAGCCGGTCGATGACGAGGACCTGCTCGGCGCCGAGGAGCACGGAGGCCCGGGCGGCCATCTGCCCGACGCCCCCGGCGCCCCACACCGCGACCGTGTCCCCCGGGCCGACGCCGCCGAGGTCCGCGCCCATCCAGCCGGTGGGCAGGCCGTCCGAGGCGAACAGGGCGGTGAGATCGTCGATCCCCTCGGGGACCGTGAAGGCCCCGTGGTCGGCGAAGGGGACGCGCACGTACTCGGCGTGGCTGCCCATGAAGCCGCCCATGGCGTGCGAGTAGCCGAAGATCCCACCGGGATCCTGGCCCCACAGGCCCTGGGTGATCGCGGGGTTGGTGTTGGTGTTGTCGCACAGCGACCACAGGTCGTGGTCGCAGTACCAGCAGCTCCCGCAGCCGATGAACGAGACCACCACCACCCGGTCACCGACCGCGTGTCTCGTGACCTCGGGACCGACCTCGACGACCTCGCCCATGAACTCGTGGCCGATCACGTCGCCGGACTCCATCGCCGGGATGTAGCCGTCGAGCAGGTGCAGGTCCGACCCGCACGACGTCGTGTACCGGACCTTGACGATCACGTCGTGGGCGTTCTGGATCCGCGGGTCGGGCACGCGCTCGACCGCGAGCTTGTTGACGCCCTCCCAGCACAGGGCCTTCACAGGCGCCCCTCTCCCCACGCCCGCGCGGTGACCGCGCGCAGCACCTGCCCGGCCGGTCCGGGGTGGCTCGACCCCGGGCGGGACGGTTCGACGACCTCGCCGCACTCGAGGACCGACTTCGTCTCCCGCAGCGCCGCGCGGATCGCGCGACGCAGCTCGACCGACCCGCCGTCCGACGCCGTCGGACGGGCCGCCAGCTCGGTGCCCTTGTCCCCCGGTGCCGGGTCGACGATCACCTCGATCTCGTGGCGCATCCGACTCAACGCGCCGGACCCGTCCACCTCGGCCCGGACCTCGTCGGGTTGCCGGTAGACCGTGACCTTCAGCCACCGGCCCGGACGGGCGACCTCCTCCTCGCCCGCGGGCCGGTCGGTGCGCCCGACCAACCCGAGGACCGTGTCGATCGCCCGCCCGGCCAACGTCGCCGGGTCGACCACCGCTCTGCTCATCAGCACGCGACCCCCGGCCTCAGGAGCTCTGCCCGGGGTGGAGCACGACCTTGGTCCAGCCGTCCTCACGGGCGTCGAAGTGCTTGTACGCCTCCGCGGCCCGATCGAGCGGCAGGTCGTGCGAGACGATCCACGACGGCTGCACCTTGTCGGCCGCGATGAGGTTGCGCAGGTGCCGGTTGTAGCGCTTCACCGGGCACTGGCCGGTGCCCATCGCCTGGCCCCGGAACCAGAAGTTCCCGAAGTCGAACCGCGCCTTGCCCTGTTGGGACAGCTCGTCCGGGGCGCCCGGGTCCTGCGGGACGAACACGCCGACGGTGCCGATCCCACCGGTGAACCGGACCGAGGAGACCAGCTTGTTGAGTGTGTCGGCGTTGTCCTCGTTGCCCTGCGGGTCGTGCGCCTGGTAGCCCACGCACTCGCAGCCGCGGTCCGCCCCCCGACCGTCGGTCAGGTCCATCACCTGGTCGACGGGCGAGCCCTTCGAGTCGTCGATGGGGACCGCGCCGATCTGCTCGGCGAGGCGGAGCCGGTCGGGGTGGCGGTCGACCACCATCACCAGGGCGGCGCCCTTGGTGATCGCCGAGAGCGCGGCCATCTGGCCGACCGGGCCGCCGCCGTAGATGACGATGCTCTCCCCGGGCTTCAGCCCGGCCATCTCCGTCGCGTGCCACCCGGTGGGGAAGATGTCGGAGAGCATGACGTAGTCGTCCTGCTTGTCCCGGGCGTCCTCGGGCAGGCGGAGGCAATCGAAGTCGCCCCACGGGACGCGCAGGTACTCGGCCTGTCCTCCGGGCCACGGCCCCATGTCGGCGAACCCGTAGGCCGCGCCGGCCAGCCCGGGCTCGTTGGCCCGCAGGCAGTAGTTGGTGAGGCCGTGCTCGCAGTTCTCGCAGTGCCCGCAGCTGACGTTGAAGGGTGCGGAGACCATGTCCCCCACCTGGATCTTGTCGACGGCGTCCCCGACCTCGACGACCTCGCCGAGGTTCTCGTGCCCGAAGATCCGTCCCTGCTCGAAGTCGGTGCGGCCCTCGTACATGTGCAGGTCGGACCCGCAGATGTTCGTCGAGGTGATGCGCACCAGGACGTCGGTGGGCCGTTCGATCCTGGCGTCGGGGACGTCATCGACGCTGACCTGACGGGGACCGTGGTAGACGACTGCCTTCATGTTCGTGTCCTCTCGTGACGCTTGGGTGGTGGGCGGGTCAGGCGCCGGCGGGGGTCCGGGCGAACTGCGAGACGATCGCGGCGCAGAACGCGGCCATGTCCTGCGGCCCGCGGCTGGTGGTGAACTGGCCGTCGACGCAGACCTCCTCGTCGACCACCTCGGCGCCGGCGTTGCGGAGATCGGTGCGGATGCTCGGCCACGACGTGAGCCGCCGGCCGCGCACGCAGTCGGCCTCCGCGAGGGTCCACGGGCCGTGGCAGATCGACGCGATCGGTTTGCCGGACTCGACGAACGAGCGCACGAACTCGACCGCGTCGGAGTTCGTGCGCAACTGGTCGGGGTTCATCGTGCCGCCGGGCAGGAGCAGGGCGTCGTAGTCGTCCACCGACGCCTGGCCGACCTGGCGGTCGACCGGGAAGGACCCGGCCGGGTCGAGATCGAATTGCCGAGCGGCGATCTCGCCGTCGTGGATCGACAGCAGTTCGGTCCGGGCGCCCGCTCCGTAGAGCGCCCCCCGCGGTGCCTCGAGCTCCACGCGCTCGACGCCGTCCGTGGCGAGGATCGCGACCGTGATGCCGCGCAACTCGTCTGCCATGGATTCGCCTCCTGGTGGTGAGCAGGGATCGTTCGCGTCCCGGGGTGGGCGACCCGGCGCGACGGCAGACGGCGCGACGACGGAACCGTCCGCCCGGGCGGAGGCGGCGGCGGCGATTTCGGCCCCTCGGGCCGACGAGGAGCCCGCGACGGGGGCGGTCGGTCAGGGGCGCGGGCCGGCGTAGGTGCCGGTGACGCGGAACCGGAGACCGGGCTCGGCGTACTGCTCGAGCGCGTGGGCGATCCACCCGACGGTGCGCGCGACGGCGAAGACCGCCTCGCCCGCGTCGGGGCGCATCCCGTGGGCGTGCATCACGGCGGCGAGCCCGAGGTCGACGTTGGGGAACACCCCCGGCCGGCCGGCGACCTGCGCCGCGAGCTCGCCGACCAGCGCGGCCTCCTGTGACCCGGCGATCGTGCCCAGGAGCACGTCGGTGCGCGGGTCGCGCTCGCGGTAGATCGAGTGGCCGAAGCCGGGCAGCCGCTCCCCCGCGCGCAGCCGGTCGGTCACGGCGCGGCCCGGGTCGTCCAACGCCTCCGCGAGGAAGCGGTACGCGGCGGTCGACGCGGTGCCGTGCACGGGGCCGTCCAGGGCACCGAGCCCCGCCGACACCACGGCGTAGGGGTGGGCCCGGGCGCTCGCGGCCACCCGCGCGGCGAGGGTCGAGGCGGCGAGGCCGTGGTCGGCGAGCAGCACGAGGGCGGTGCGCAGCACGTCCGGCGGCTCGGGGCGGTCGGACAGCGCCGGCCAGAGCCCGCCGAGGGCCGCCGTCATCCCGCGCCAGCACCGCAGGCCGGTCGCGACGGCGGCGTCGAGGTCGAACCGCCAGGGGTCGCTCGGGGCCAGCGCCGCCACGGCCAGGCGCAACCGGTCGACCGGACGCGGATCGCCCGGCATCCCGGCGACGAGCCCACGGACCGTCGCGACCACCGCCGCGTCGGGATCGCCGTCGGGCAGCGGCGCGTCGAGGTCGCCGAGCCAGAGCAGGGCGGCCATCCGCTCCGGGGTCTCGACCCGGGCGAGGTCGACGAGGCGGTGGCCGCGGACGACGACGTCGTCCGGCTCGACCAGCGTCAGCCGCGTCGTGATCGTCTCCGCGACCCCGGTCGGTCGGCGTCCCCGCCCCGCCACGAGCGCGTCGACCTCGGCGGCGTCGAAGGTGCTCGGCCGCCCCCCGGTCCCCCGCTGCGAGGTCAGCAGGCCGCGGCTGACGTAGGCGTACAGCGTCTCGGGCTTGACCCCGAGGCGCGCGGCCGCCTCGGTGGTCGTCAACGTCCGCACGGGTTGACGCTATCAAGATTGACGGCATTGATCGACCGGCGGAGCGTTCCCGCCATGACATCGACAACGACCCAGCCCCCGTCGCTGCGCCCGCCCCAGCAGACCCCGCCCGGACTCCGCGGGGTCGTCGTCAGCGACACCGCGATCGGCGACGTCCTCGGCAGCGAGGGGCGCTACCACTACCGCGGGCGCTCGGCGGTCGACCTCGCCCGCGCCGTCTCGTTCGACGAGGCCGCCGCGCTCGTCCTCGACGGGGAGCTTCCCGACGACGGGGGTGCGGGCCTGCGCGGCGAACTCGCCGCCCACCGGACGCTCCCGCCCGCCGTGGCCACGGTGCTCCCGACGGTGGCCGCGGCCGGCGCCCGCTTCGACGCGCTCGCCGGGCTGCGCGCCGCGCTGTGCGTGCTGGCCGAGGCCGACGGTCTCGCGCCGACCTGGGGAGCGACCCCGACCCGGCGTCGGGACGACGCCCTGCGCGTGGTGGCGGTGACGCCGACGGTCCTCGCCGCGCTGTGGCGGCGCCGGCAGGGACGGGAGCCGGTCGAGCCGCGCGACGACCTGCACGGCGGGGCGGCCTGGCTGTGGGCGCTGCACGGCGTCGAGCCGGACCCGGTCGCGGCCGCGGCGGTGGAGAGCTACCTCGTCGCGACCATCGACCACGGGTTCAACGCCTCGACCTTCACCGCCCGGGTGGCGGCCTCGGCGGGCACCGACGTCGCGTCCGCGGTGGTGGCGGCGATCGGGACGTTCGTGGGCCCGCTGCACGGCGGCGCGCCCGACCGCGCGCTCGAGGCGCTCGACGAGATCGGCACCGCCGACCGGATCGAGCCCTACGTCCGGGCGAAGCTCGCCGCGGGCGACCGGATCATGGGGTTCGGGCACGCCGTCTACCGGACGGCCGACCCGCGGGCGGTGCTGCTCCGGGAGGTCGCCGAGGGGATCGGCGGGCCGCTCGTCGAGCTCGCCGGGCAGACCCAGGACCGCACCGAGGCGCTGCTCGCCGAGCACCGCCCGGGCCGGGAGCTCCGGGTCAACGTGGAGTTCTGGGCCGGCGTGGTGATGGACCTGGCCGGAATCCCGCGGGAGATGTTCACGCCGACGTTCGCGGTCAGCCGGGTCGTCGGGTGGTGTGCACACGTGCTCGAACAGACGCAGAGCTCCACGATCATCCGGCCCGCCGCGCGATATGTGGCTTCGCCTCGTGAGCAGATGGGGCTATAGCCCCACTTTCTGCTCACTTGCTTGCCCGTTTGCGGGCAGTACCCTGGCCTGAATCGTCGCAGCGGGGCAGGCTCGCCGTCATGGACCCGGAGCTGGTGCGCCACGTGGCCGCTTCGACGGGTCTGCCCGGTCCGGTCGCCGCGCGGGTGGTGGCCGACGTCGTCGCGTACTTCGCCGAGACCACCGAGGAGTTCGTCCGGCGACGTCACCGGGAGCTGCAGGCCCGCGACCGGCGCAACGCCGAGATCTGGGCGGTGATCGCGTCGGAGCTCGCGGCGCGTCCCGTCCGGCCCGGCGAGGTCAGCGAGCGGCAGCTGCGACGCATCGTCTACGGCTGAGCCATCAGGGGGCAGGCAGCATGTGCGGCATCGTGGGGTACGTCGGGAACCGGCCGGCGGCGCGGATCCTCGTGGACGGGCTCGCCCGGCTCGAGTACCGCGGGTACGACAGCGCCGGCATCGCCGTCGCCCACCGGAAGGCCCTCCGGACGACGAAGGCGGTCGGCCGCGTGGACGACCTCCGCGCGAAGGTGGCGGGCGACCCGTCGTCGGGAAGGACGGGGATCGCGCACACGCGCTGGGCGACCCACGGCGAGCCGAGCGAGCGCAACGCCCACCCGCACACCGACGCCGCGGGGCGGATCGCGGTGGTGCACAACGGCATCGTCGAGAACGCCGAGGAGCTGCGGGCGAAGCTCGTGGCCGACGGGGTGACGCTCGCCAGCGACACCGACACCGAGGTCCTCCCCCACCTCATCGCCCAGGCCGTCGAGCAGCAGGACTCGCTGGAGGCCGCGGTCCGGGAGGCGCTCCGCGTCGTCGAGGGCACCTACGGGCTGGTCGTGCTGGACGCGCGCCGGCCCGACGAGCTGGTGGTCGCCCGCAACGGCAGCCCCATCGTGCTCGGGCTCGGCGACGGCGAGATGTTCGTGGCGAGCGACGTCGCCGCGCTGGTCCGGCACACCCGGCAGGTGATCTTCCTGGCCGACGGCGAGATCGCGACGATCACCGCGACCGGCTACGAGGGCTCCCGCCTCGGCCCGCCCACGACGGTGGAGGTCGGCGACGACGACTACGACCTCGACGGCCACCCCGACTTCCTGTCCAAGGAGATCCACGAGCAGCCCGCGGCGCTGCGCCGCGTCCTGGCCGGCCGGCTCGACACCCGCTTCGCCACCTCGCGGCTCGACGGCCTGCACCTCGACCCGCGGGAGCTCCGCGGAATCCGGCGCGTGACGTTCCTGGGCTGCGGGTCGGCGCACTACGCGGGGCAGATCGGGGCGGCGCTCATGGAGGAGCTCGCCCGCGTCCCCGCCGACGCCGAGCAGGCCAGCGAGTTCCGCTACCGCAACCCCCTGGTGGACCCCGACACGCTCTACGTCGCGGTGAGCCAGTCCGGCGAGACCATCGACACCCTCGCGGCGGTCGAGGAGCTGCAGCGCAAGGGCGGGCGCGTCGTCGGGTGCGTCAACGTCATCGGCTCGGCGATCGCGCGCCAGTGCGGGGCGGGGATGTTCCTGCACGCCGGCCCGGAGGTCAGCGTCGCGTCGACGAAGGCGTTCAGCTCGATGGCGACGTCGTTCGCCCTGCTCGCGCTGCTGCTCGGGCGGGTCCGCGACCTCTCGGCCGCCCACGGCACGCGCCTGGTCGACGGGCTGCGGCGACTCCCGGACGCGGTGGCCGAGGCGCTGACCGTCGAGGACGAGATCGCGGCCGTGGCCCGGCGCTACGCCGACGCCCGGTCGATGTTCTTCCTCGGCCGGGTGCGGGGCTCGGCGGTGGCCCGCGAGGGCGCACAGAAGCTCAAGGAGATCAGCTACGTGCACGCCGAGGCCTACGCGGCGTCCGAGCTCAAGCACGGCCCGCTCGCGCTGGTGGACGCCACGATGCCCTGCGTGATCGTGGTGCCCGACGACGAGCTCGTCGCCAAGAACGTCTCGACGATCGAGCAGGTGAAGGCCCGGGGAGGCCCCGTCATCGCGGTGACGAACGCGGAGCTGCCCGAGGGACTCGCCGACGCCGTGATCCGTGTCCCGAGCGTCGAACCGGAACTCGACCCGATCCTGCTCGGTGTCCCGCTGCAGCTCTTCGCCTACCACTGCGCCGCGGCCCTCGGCCGGGACATCGACAAGCCGCGCAACCTGGCGAAGTCGGTGACGGTGGAGTAGGGGGTGCGCTCCGCGCCCGTGCGCACTGTCCGTGGCCGGCGCCGCGGGGCTCGCCTACATCATCACTGTCAGCGCACCTCCAACCGCAGCTGACCGTCGAGGACCACCTCGGAGCCGTACCGCACCGCACCGGCCACGATCCGGCGCGAGAGCGGGCGCTCCACCTCGCGCGCCACGACCTGCCGCAACCCGCGGGCCCCCGACGCCGGGTCGGCCCGGGCGGCGAGGGTCGCGAGCGCGGCGGGCTCCACGGTGAAGGTGATCCCCTGCGCGGCGAGGCGGTCGCGGGTGGCGTCGAGCGCGAGCCCGACCACCCGGGCGAGCAGGTCGGGGGTCAGCCGCCGGAAGAGCACGACGTCGTCGATCCGCCCGAGCAGCTCGGGTCGCAGACTCCGCCGCAGCACCCGCATGACCGGCTCGCGGGCCTCCTCGGGGTCCTCGACGATCCTCAGCTCGGCGGCCGCGAGGTTCGACGTCATGATCAGGACGGTGTCGGCGAAGCTCACGGTGCGGCCGTGGGTGTCGGTGAGCCGCCCGGCGTCGAGCACGCCCAGCAGCACCGCGACCACGTCGGCGTGGGCCTTCTCGATCTCGTCGAAGAGCACCACCGACGCCGGGTGGCGACGCACGGCCTCGGCGAGCTCGCCGGGCCGGTCGTGCCCGACGTACCCGGGGGGCGCGCCGGTCAGCCGCGACACCGTGTGAGCCTCACCGAACTCGGCCATGTCGAACCGGACGAGCTCGGAGCCCAGCGCGTCGGCCAGCGCCCGCGCCAGCTCGGTCTTCCCGACCCCCGTCGGCCCGACGAACAGCATCGCGCCGTGCGGCCGCTCCGGGTCCGCCAGCCCGGCGCGTCCCGCGAGCACGGTGTCGACGACCGTGTCGACCGCCCCGTCCTGGCCCACCACCCGCGCCCGCAGCCGGTCCTCGAGGTCGAGCAGACGGGACCGGTCGTCCTCGGTCAGGTCGGCGACCGGTATCCCGGTGAGGTCGGCGACCACTCGCGCGACGTCGTCCACGGTGACCGTCGGGCGCCCCTCCGGGTCCCGCATACGCACGCGGGCGGCCGCGCGGTCGAGCGCGTCGATCGCCTTGTCGGGCAGGAAGCGGTCCCGCACGTGGCGGGCGGTCAGCTCCACGGCGGCGCGCCGCGTCGCCGGGGGCAGCACCACCCCGTGGTGCGCCTCGTAGCCCGGGGCGAGCCCGTCGAGGATCGTGACCGTCTGCTCCGCGCCCGGCTCCGGGACGTCGACGGCGGCGAACCGGCGAGCCAGCGCGGCGTCGGGCTCGACGTGGCGGCGGTACTCCGCAGTGGTGGTCGCGCCCACGAGCCGCAGCTCCCCCCGGGCCAGCGCCGGCTTCAGGATCCCGGCCGCGTCCATCGGCGACTCCTGGGCCGAACCCGCCCCGACGATCGCGTGCAGCTCGTCGACGAACAGGATCGTGTCGGGGTGCGACGCCTCGGCGACCAGCGCGGTCAGCCGCTGCTCGAACTCACCCCGGTACTTCGTCCCGGCCACCATCCCCGCGAGGTCGACCGACACGACCCGCGTGTCCCGGATCGCCGCCGGCACGTCGCCCGCCGCGATGCGGGCGGCGAGCGCCTCGACGATCGCGGTCTTCCCGACGCCGGGCTCCCCCAGCAGCACCGGGTTGTTCTTGCTCCGTCGCGCGAGGATCTCGACGACCTGCGACAGCTCGTGGTCGCGGCCGATCACCGGGTCGAGCCGCCCCGCCCGCGCGTCGGCGGTCAGATCCCGGCCGTGCCGGTCCAGTGTCGGGGTGCGCCTCGAGGCCCTTCCCGACGACGCGTCCTGCCGCGGCTGCCGGGGCTCCTCCCGCCGGTCGGGGTCGTCGAAGCCCCCGCCGAAGAGCGCGCCCAGGTCGAGGTCGACCAACCGTCCGAGCAGCTCGTCGAACAACGGCCCCGGCCCCGGGTCGTCCCGGCGGGTGCGGTCCTGGTCGGCCATGACCCCATTGTGCGCCCGTCGGCGGCGCCGCTCGCCGCACGCGGGTGTCGCACGCGGACCGGTGGGAGCAGGGCAGTCGCTCGTGGGCCTCCTCGCGCTCTCCACATTCGGCCTGTTGCCGGTGGCAGCGAGGGGCGCGCGTACACCCCCGCCTGGCCCTGGCGGTCACGGCCTCACCGACTCGTCGTCCGGAGCCGAACACGGCTGTTGCCGCGATCAGCCCTCTGCTCGCGGCATCAGCGAAGCCGTCGGCTGCCACGCGGGCAGCGCTTGTCTCACCTGTCGGCGGGGCGCACGACATGTTCGCGCGGTCGACGGGCGATCGTCACCGTCGCGGGCGGCACGTTCCGCCAGATCGTCCGACTGACCACGACCTCCTCGAACGCGTCGCCGAGAGCCCGCTCGGCCGCCTTCGCCCACGGCAGCGGACGGGTCCAGCTGTGTTGCACCTGCGAGAGCGCCCCGGTCGGTGTGAGCAGCGCCCCGGCGGCGACGAGAAACGACCGGTCCTCCGCGAGGCTGATGGGCAGCGTGCTGAACACGAGGTCGACGGAGGTACCGCTCGCAGCGAGCTCCGCCATCGCGCTGACGGCCTCGTCGCACATCACCTCGACGTCGGGGTGCCGTCGCGAGAGCGCCGAGGCCAGGCGAGGGTTGACCTCGACCGCGATGTGACGGCCTCGTCCGTCGAGCCGGCGCGCGACCACCGAGCTGGTAGCCCCGGCGCCCGCACCGAGCTCGAGCACGACGGGGTCGCCGTGGGCCGGGAGAGGGCTGAGTGCGACCTCGCAGGCCGCGCTCGACGTCGGTAGCGGCGAGGCCGTCGTCCACGGGGATCGGACGAATTCGCGGGCGAAGATCAGCAGGTCCAACACTGCAGGGCTCCTGGGAGGGCACGAGGTAGGTCGGTCCGACAGCGAGCCCCACCGTGGCGGATCGTGATCGAACGGTACGAAGACGTGTCGATGCCTTCACCTGTGACGATTAGTCTCGCCGGCCCCAATGGCGCGTCCATCACACACGGTGACGCCCACTCCACTCGCGAGCCGGAGGCTCCGTCATGGCCAGGATGATGATCGACTGCCGCGACATGCCGAGCGACAGCAACTGCACACTCGCCATCGCAGGCGATGACGTCGAGGACCTCCTCGACGCCGCGACCCAGCACGCGATCAGCAAGCACGGCCACGAGGACGGGCCGGAGCTGCGGGAGGGGATCCGCGGCGGCCTCAAGCCGGTGGAGTCCGCGATGGCCTGACTCGGCGCGCCGAACGCATGTCTCGGTGGGCGGGGTGGCGGCAACGACGGCGCTCGATCAGCCGGCGTGGCCTGACGGACAGGTCCTCTGCCGACTCGACCATGTCCAACCGATGCCACGCGGCGACCTTCGGTCACACTGACGCGATGCGCGTGCTCGGACGCTCGATGCTCACGGCGGCGATCATCCTGTGCGGTGTCGTCGTGACCGGCTGCGCCACCGGCGGCACCGCGCCGGGACCGGCCACCTCCGCCTCGGCCTCCCCGACGACGGACACCGGGGCGCCGGCTTCGGGAACGGCAGGCTCCGGGCCTTCAAACTCCGGGCCTTCAAGCTCCGGGGTCGCGCTGCCGACCTCGGGCGCGGAGACCCTCGACGGTGTCGCCACGCGGGGCGCGCTGCCCTCGTGTCTGGTTCTCACTACTGCCGACGGTCGGCACTTCGTACTCCTCGGTGCCCCCACCACGCCGGTGGGGGTCCCGATCACCGTGACCGGGACCGCCGACCCGGGGTCGGCCAGCGCCTGCAACGCCGGCACCCCGGTGCAGGTCAGCAGCGTGCAGCGCCGGTAGACGACAGCACGACGCGACCGGCGGGTTGCCGCCGGTCGCGCCGCGCCCAGGATCAGCCGGTCAGAACGCGCCGGTGCCCTTCGGGGTGCCCAGCCCGGTCGGGCCGTCGTAGCCGGGTCCGGCGGTGCACAGGTACACCTGCGGGCACGTCCCGTTGCTGCCCGAGGTGACGTCGTTCAGGGCGGTCCGGTGGGCGTAGGGGTAGCTGCCGTTGGAGATCGCGGACGTGTTGCCGGCCAGCGCGTAGACCCCGGCGATGAGCGGCGCGCCGGCGCTGGTGCCTCCGAAGACCAGCCAGCCACCGCCCGTGCCGGTGCCGTAGGAGTCGTAGACCGAGACCCCGGTATTGGGATCGGCGACGGCCGACACGTCGGCCTCGGTGCGCTTCGCGCAGCCGGGGTCGGTCTGCCAGGTGGGCTTGGCCTCGTAGGCCGAGCAGCCGCTGCCCGACCCGCTCCACGCCGTCTCGGTCCAGCCCCGCGCGTTCGCGGTGGTCCGGGTCAGGCTGGTGCCGCCGACCGCGGTCACGAACGGGGAGGAGGCGGGGTACTGCGCGCCGTAGCCGGAGTCACCGGCCGACGCGGTGATCGCGACGCCGGGGTGGTTGAAGAACTGGCGGTCCGCCGAGGTCTCAGTCGAGAACTCCGAGCCGCCGTAGGAGTTGCTGACCGCCTTCGCGCCCAGCGCCACGGCCCGGTTCACCCCGGTACCGAGGTCGGAGAAGTTCGCCGACCGGGCCTCGACGAGCAGGATCCGGCACCCCGGGCAGGTCGCGGAGACCATGTCGAGGTCCAGCGAGATCTCCTCGGCCCAGCCGACGTCGGCGGCGGGATAGCGCGTCCCCCCGTTCTGGTCGACCTTGCGGAAGCAGCCGTTCGCGGTGGTGCAGGCCGGGAGGCCGTACTGCGCGCGGTAGACGCCCAGGTCCGCCTCGGCCCGGGGGTCGTCGTAGGCGTCCACGATGGCCACCGTCGGCGCCCCGGCCACCGTGGCGGGCAGTCCGTAGGCGCTGTGCAGGTCCGCCGGCCCGTAGCTACCGGCCGCCGGCCCCGAACTCGCCGCCGGGGCCCCGGAGGCGTCGGTGACCACCTCGGACTTGCACCACGCCGCACCCGGCTCCGGCGTGACCGGACACACCTTCTTGTGCGGGTGGGGCTTGGCCACGGCCGGCGACGACGGGGCGGGGGCCGCCCACGCCGCGGCCGACGAGCACAGGGCCGCCACGACGCAGGCGACCACCAGCACCACCAGGCTCCGCCACGCACGGGGCGCCACCCCGGATGCCGGCCGACGGGCTCGCCGTCGTGGACTCGTCGTCGGCGCAGCGCTGCGCGGCCGGGTGCTCATCGTGGGGGTCCCCCTCCAGGTCGTCCTCGGGCGGTTCCGTCCCGATCGATGCGGAACCTGCCCCCCTATCGCCCGACCGGCTCAGCGCGTTAGCCACGCTGCGCGACTAGATACACCTTATCGCGCCTCGATAGGGGACCGACCGAGCGAACGCGACATTCACGACGTCACCGGACACCGCGAGCCGCACACGGTCCGTCAACCCGTGATGCCCGCCGACGTCACGCGGGCGATCACCTCCTGCAGCGCCTCGAGGAACCGGTGGGGCGCCGAGGCGCGGCGGTCCCGTCGTGCCCCGGTGACCGTGAGGAGCCGCGACCCGATGTCGACCGCGGCCGCGTAGACCACCACGCCCTCGGTGCGCAGGTAGGCCAGCGTCAGGTCCGGGACGATCGCCGCCCCCAGCCCGGCCGACACCAGCGCGAGCATGGTCTGCGACTCCGTGCAGATGTGCCGGTGCACCGGCGTCACGCCGTACTCGGCGCCGAGCCGGTCCAGCATCTGGCGGGGCGGACGGTGGTCGGGCGAGGTCACCCAGGCCCCGGCGAGGAGTTCCTCGATGCTGCCCGGCGTCGCCCACAGCTCGGGCAGGGCGATCCGGAAGGGCTCGCGGTAGAGCACCTGCTCGACCAGGCCCGGGTACGGCCCGGGGGCCGGGGTCGTCGACTCCACGTAGCGCTCGCCGATCAGCAGGTCGAGGTCACCGGCGCGCAGCAGGTTGATGCCGTCCCGCTCGTTGACCTCGATCACCTGGACCGCGAGCGCGGCGTCGGTGATCGCCAGCTGCTGCAACGTCGGGACGACGAGGTGACCGAGCGCAGTGGCGAACCCGCCGACGCGCACGGTGCCCGCCGTCCCCTCCCGCAGGCGGTCGGTCTCCCGTTGGGCCTCGGCGAGCGCGAGCGCGACGTCGTCCGCCCGCAGCGCCAGGGCGAGCCCCGCCTCGGTGAGGCGCACGGCGCGTCCCCCGCCCCGCTGCGTGCGATCGAGCAGCGGCAGTCGCGCCTCCGACTCGAGCCGGCTCAGGTGCTGGGACACCCCGGACGGGGTCAGGTGCAGGGCCGTGGCCGCCGCCTGGACGCTCCCGGTGCGGTGCACCGCGCGCAGCACGAGGAGCCGGTGGGGGTCGATCGGCATGTAGTCATGCTGAACCACAGGTGGAGCGACTGTCACTGCCGTCTCCGCTCCACGGCGGGCAGACTCCGGAGTCGTGAGCGGGTGACTCCCCCGGAGCGGACCGACTCACCTCCCGCGAGCGGCACGCGTCGCCGCCGCGCATCTCCCCCTCATGACCGCGCGCACCCGCCGTTCCCGGTGGCCTGCGCATCCCCGCCCGGCGTGGTCGCACGGCAGCCGCCGGATCGCCTCGATGGAGCCTGTTCGATGGAGATCACCGCTTCCCTCATGACGGAGCCCGGCGAGCCGCTGGAGACGGTCTCGCTGGACCTGGCCGACCCCGGCCCCGGCGAGGTCCTCGTCCGGCTCGCGGCGACCGGGATCTGCGCCTCCGACGCGCACACCCACTCCGGCCGCATCCCCTCTCCCGCGCCGTGCGTGCTCGGACACGAGGGCGCCGGCGTCGTCAAGCGGGTCGGGCCCGGCGTCACCACCGTCGCCGAGGGCGACCACGTCGCCCTGTCGTGGATGCCGAACTGCGGCCAGTGCCGGCACTGCGTGTCGGGGCGGCCCGTCCTGTGCGCCCTCGCGGCCCCCGCGCTGCTGGCCGGCACCCTGCTCGACGGGACGGTCCGCCTCTCCCACCAGGGCCGTCCGGTGCACCAGTACTCGTTCCTGTCCACCTTCGCCACGCACTGCGTGGTGCCCGCCTCCAGCGCCGTCCGGGTCCCCCGCGACGTGCCGCTGGCCGTCGCCGCGCTCGTCGGGTGCGGGGTGCTCACCGGCTACGGCGCGGTCGTCAACCGGGCCCGGGTGCACCCCGGCAGCTCCGTGGTCGTCTTCGGCGCCGGCGGCGTCGGACTCAGCGCCGTCATGGCGGCCCGCGTCAGCGGCGCCGAGCAGATCCTCGTCTGCGACCCCGTGGCGTCGAAGGTCGAGGAGGCCGTCGCGTTCGGGGCGACGCACGGGATCGTCCCGGGCGAGGACGTCGTCGAGCGGATCCGCGACATCACCGGCGGCGGGGTCGACTACGCGATCGACGCCGCCGGCAGCGACGGCATCCTCGGCCAGGCGTTCGCCGCCACGGTCGACGGCGGGACCATCGTCTGCGTCGGGCTGCCCGGGGTGCACGCCCGCCCGTCCGTGCCCGGGCCCGAGCTCGTGCGCTCCGAGAAGATCATCACCGGCAGCCTCTACGGCTCCTCGCGCCCCGCCCTCGACATCCCCTCGATCCTGCGCCGGTACTCGTCCGGACACCTGCCGCTCGAGCGGCTCATCACCCGGACCTACGCGCTCGACGGGATCAACGAGGCGTTCGCCGACATGCGCGACGGACGGCTGCGGCGCGGCATCGTCGTCTTCGACGAGGCCCTCGCCGGCGTGCCCCGCCACGACCCCGCCGTCGTCCTCGCCGCATGAGCGGCCCGGACGTCGACGGCCGCTTCGCCCAGGGCTGGGGCGGAGCCGCCCCGGACGGCGTGCACCTCAACGTGCTGCTCGCCCATCGGGGGTCCCCGACGGCGGCGGTGGTGGCGAGCGCCTTCACCGCTCCGTCGGCCGGGTTCACCCCGGTCCTCGCGAGCGTGGGCGACACCCAGCTGGAGTACGAGACCCTGTACCCGCCGACCGTGATCGTGCCGAAGACCGCTCCGGCCGGCGAGCGCCACGAGAAGCTCGTGTTCGGGGCGTGCGCCGCCGGGATCGCCCGCGGGGTGCTCGACGTGGCGGCCGAGGGCGTTCTCCGTGCCGACCAGGACACGTTGGTCCTCGTGTCCCTCTGGCTCGATCCCGCCGCGGGCGACGAGACGGCGGTGGGTGCGAACGCGCGCACCGCCACCTCGGCCGCCGTGCGGGAGGCCGTGGCCGGTCGCGACGCGGCGGCCGTCGACCGGCTGGTCCGGCAGCGCGACCGGGTGCGGCACCCGTTCTACGACGGCGACTGAACCACGACGGCGACCTGCGCGCACTCAGCGGGAGCAGGTCGCCACCGTCACGACGCCGCCGCCACCAGCCGGGCGTACTCCCCGCCGGCGGCGAGGAGATCGGCGGGCGGGCCCTGCTCCACGACGCGGCCGTCGGCCATGACCACCACGCGGTCGGCCCCGGACGCGGTGTGCAGCCGGTGCGCGATCGCGATCACAGTGCGGCCCGCGAGCACGCGCTCGAGCGCGTGTTCGGTGCGCCGCGCCGAGGCGGTGTCGAGCAGCGAGGTGGCCTCGTCGAGCACGACCGTGCCGGGGTCGGCCAGCACCACCCGGGCGAGCGCCAGCCGCTGCGCCACGGTCGCCGGGACGGGCCGGGCGCCCGCACCCACGACCGTGTCCAGTCCCTCGGGGAGCGCGGCGGCCCACGGCGCCAGCCCGACGACGTCCAGGGCGGCGAGCAGGTCGCCGTCGGTGAACGACCCGGCGGGTAGCAGCAGGTTGTCGCGCACGGTGCCGGTGAACACGTGGTGCTCCTGGGTCAGGAGCAGGACCTCGGAGCGCAGCGTGTCGTCGTCGAGCGAGGTGACCTCGCGCCCGCCGAGCCGCACCGACCCGACGTCGGGAACCGAGATCCCGGCGATCAGCCGCGCGAGCGTCGACTTGCCCGCGCCCGAGCCGCCGACGAGCGCCCACCGCTCGCCGCGCGGGACCCGGAGGTCGATCCCGCGCAGCACCGGACGCCCGCTCCGGTAGGCGAACCGGACGTCCTCGACCTCGAGGCCCGCCTCGGTCCGTGGCCCGCCTGTCGCGACCGGCGGCCGCGGCGGCACGCGCACGCCGAGCACCCGCCGCAGCGCCACCGAGGCCACCATGAGGTCCTCGACCCACCACAGCGCCGTGTCGAGCGGGGTGGCGAGGGCCTGGGTGTAGACGACCATCGTGGTCACGGTCCCCAGCGAGACGAGGCCGTGGGCGTAGGCCCGGCCGCCGAGCAGCAGCACCGCGGCCACCGGCAGCACGTGGGAGATGTCCAGCCAGGGGGTCCAGCGGACGTGCAGGGCGCGCAGGTCGCGTTCCCGGTCGATGCCGCCGTCGAGCGCCGCATGGTCCCCGCGGCGGCGCGGCGCGATCCGTCCCAGCGCGTCCAGGGTCCGCGCCCCGGAGCTCGACTCGTGGGCCCGCGAGGCCAGCACCGCCCAGGCGTCGAGCATCCGTTCCATCGCCGCGGGCAGGCGGCGCCAGAGCCACCGGGTCGGGAGGACCACGGTCGGGACACCGACGAGGAGGGCCAGGGCGAGCAACGGCGACGTGATCACCATGGCGGCGATCGTCAGCGCCACCGTGACCGCCGCCGTCACCACCTCGGGCAGCCCCTGCCGCAGGGCGGAGTCGACCCGGTCGAGGTCGGTGGTGGCCCGGGAGAGCAGCGCCCCGGTGCCGACCGCCTCGACCTGCCCGAGCGGCAGCGCCACTGCCCGGTCCACGAGCTGGGTGCGGTTCGCCGCGAGCAGGTCCTCCCCCAGCGCGCCGGCGCGCCACCGCGCCGCCCGCCGCAGCCAGGCCGTGACGAGCAGCGCGACGAGGAAGACGCCGGCCAGGACGTCGATGCGCGACGTCGAGCCCGGCCCGGCTGCGACCTCGTCGACGATCGCGCCGAGCAGCTGCGGGCCGACGAGGCCGGCGGCCGCGGCCGCCAGGAACAGACCCGTCGTCGTCAGGACCCGGCCGCGGCGGGCGCGCAGGACGGATCCGGCCCAGCGCAGCGCCTCGCGGCCGGAGGCGTAGCCGAGAACGGCGGTCGTCACGGGATGCTCCCTTCGAGCGTGCGGGCGAGGTCCACGGTGCGGTCGGCGACGTGTCGCCACGGCGCGGTCTGGGCGAGGACGACGGTGGTGCGCCCCCGTCGCCGGGCCGCCACGCGGGCGGCGATCCACGCCTCGGTGTGGGCGTCGACGGCGGACGTGGGTTCCTCCAGCACCAGCACGTCCGCGTCGGTGAGCAGGACCCGGGCCAGCGCGAGGCGCTGGCGCTGCCCGCCGGAGACCTCGCGGCCACGTTCGCCGAGGACCTCGTCGAGCCCGTCGGGGAAGCCGTCGACGATCTCGGTGGCGGCCGCGGCGTCGAGCGCCTCGGACACGGCGAGCTGTCCCCTCGGGTCGAGCTCCGCGCGCAGCGGCCCGGAGAACCACAGGTCCTCGGGCCCGGCGTGCACCACCCGGCGGCGCATCTCGGCGAGCGCGACGTCGTCGCCGGCGCGGTCGTCGACCATGCCGCCGTCGACGAACCGGGCGAGGCGCGCGGCCACGGCGGCCGCCTCCGCGCCGGCGTCGACGACGACGAGCTCGCCCGGCCGCACCGTCAGACCCGTCGCCGGGTCGGCCAGCCCGAGCGCACCGGCCGGCAGGGGCGTGGCGTCGTCACCCGGGTCGCGGAGCAGCGGTCGCAGCGCGAGCAGGCGGGCCACCTTCTTCGCGCCCGCCCGGGCGGAGGCCAGGGACGCCGCTGCCTCGGTCGCCGTCGTCACGGGGACCACCAGGAAGGCGGACGCGCCGTAGACCGCCACCAGCTCCCCGGGGCCGAGGGTCCCGGCGACGGCGAGCCGCGCGCCGAGCCAGGTGATGACGACGAGCACCAGGCCCGGCAGCAGCACCTCGGCCGCGGCGAGCGAGGCGGTGCTGCGGGCGACGTCGAGCCCGGCGAGGCGGACACGCGCCGTGGCGTCGGCGAAGCGGCCGGCAAACCGGGCCTCGCCGCCGACGCCGCGCAGGATCCGCAGCCCGGCCACGATGTCCGCCGCCAGCGCGTTCACCGCTGAGAGCTCGGTGCGCTGCGCGTCCCGGCGCCGTTGCAGCGGACGCAGGAGCGGTCCGATCCCGACGACGGCCAGGGGCACCCCGACCAATGCGACCGCCCCGAGCAGGGGCGAGCGGCCCAGCAGGCCGACACCCACCACTGCGAACGCGACGACCGACCCGACGAAGCGGCCCGCGGTGTCGAAGAGGTTGCCGATCTTGTTGAGGTCCGAGGTGGTCACCGCGGTGACGTCACCGCTGCTCACCTGCGGGGTGAGCGACGCCCCGAGCCCGAGGACGTGCGTGGTGAGCCGACGTTGGGTCCCCGAGGCGGCGTGCAGCCACATCCCGTGGGAGGCGAAGTCGAGGGCGCCCCCGGCGGCCATCTGCGCAAGACCGAGGGCGACGACGAGGCCGGCGCCCCACCACAGAGCGCCGACGTCCCCGCCGGCGATCCCGGCGTCGACCGCGTCGCCCGCCACGAGGGGCACGAGGGCGCCCGGGACGAGCCACAGGGTGCCGAGGACGACGGTCGCTGTCGCGAGACCCGGCCGAGCGCGAGCAGCAGCCCGGTCGCGGTGGGCGGATCGTCGAGACGGAGCTCCGGGGCCGGGTAGGGCCGTCGGGCGGGGAGTCAAGTGTGGGGACGCACGGCCTCGACGCTAGGTCGGGGCCCGCCCCGCCGCGACCGGGTTTCCCGGCCCGTCCGCCCTCAGTACTGCTGGACCGACTCGACGCCCGGCAGGCCCCGGACGGTGTCGGCGAAGGCGTCGCACTCGTCGGTGGTCAGCGCGACGGTGCACGTGATGCTGGTGCAGGAGACACCCTCGTGGACGTCGACCGCGAAGTCCGGGACGCGGTAGCCCAGCTCGCACAGGCTCGAGGCGAGGGACATGACGCCGGTCATCCCGCCGGTGGTGACCATCGTGAACGGCCGGGGCAGACGCGAGGCGCGGCGGCCGGGCCCGTTGACGGCGCGCTCGATGGCGGCGGCGGGGATACGGGCGGGCTCGAGCGTGGTCATGGCGGTGCTCCTGGGACGTGCTGGGATCCGCTGTCTGGAATCCGAGCCAGGTCTCGGGAGGTCCTCCACGGGTGCTCACGGCGGCGCGCCATGGTGTGCGCGCCGGGAGCCTGGCTCACCCGACGCGCTGGGGTACTACCTCTGCCCGCGCGATCATGACGACGATGTTACTCGGGCCACGTGACCGCGCAAGCGGAGGGGTCCGGCGCCTCCGGCTACGGGTGTACCAGGATCTTGACGTTGGACTCCTTGTGGTCGATCAGCTCCCGGAAGCCCTGGTCGACGATGTCCTCGAGCGCGATGCGGCCGGTGATGAACTGCTCGACGTCGACGGTGCCGCTGCGGATCAGCTCGATCACCTCCTCGTGCCGGTTGGCGTAGGCGAGCGAGCCGACGAGGGTGATCTCGGAGAACACCAGCGAGTTGACGTCGAAGGTCGCGGGGTGGCCCCAGATCGACACGTTCACGCAGGTGCCGCCGGGCTTCGTCGACGCGACGGCACTGGCGAGCACCTGGTCGATGCCGGCGCACTCGAACGTGACGTCGGCGCCGCGGCCGCCGGTGAGCTCCCGGATCGCCTCGGGGACGTCGACCTCGGTCGGGTCGAGCACGTGGTCCGCGCCCGCCCCCGGGGCCTTGGCCTTCCGGGCGTCGGCCGGCTCCACGACGATGACCTGTCCCGCGCCGGTGGCGCGCAGCGCGGCCGCCGTCACGAGCCCGATGGGACCGGAGCCGAACACCGCCGCCGTCCCGCCCCGCTCGAGGCCGGAGAGCTTCGCGGCGTGGTAGCCGACGGCGAGCGGCTCCACGAGGGCGCCCTGCTCCGGGGTGAGGCCGTCGATGCGGTGGGCCCAGCGCGCGTCGACGACCATCCGCTCGGCGAACCCGCCCTGGTCGCCGTCAAGGCCGATGAACCCGAGCTCCCGGCAGATGTTGTAACGGCCGTCGCGGCAGGCCACACACGTGCCGCACACGTCGTAGGGCTCGACGACGACCCGGTCGCCCTCGGACAGCCCGGTGACGCCCTGGCCGACCTCGGCGATCACGCCCGAGAACTCGTGCCCGAGCGTGATCGGCACCGCGCCGCCGGTCAGCGGGTGCGGGGCGGCGTCGGTCGGCGCGAAGATCGGGCCGTCGAGGAACTCGTGCAGGTCGGTGCCGCAGATCCCGCACCACTCCACCGCGACCTGCACCTGGCCGGAGCCGGGGTGCGGCTCGGGGATGTCCTCGACACGGACGTCACCGCGTCCGTGGAACCGGGCAGCCTTCATGCGGTCCTCCTCGCTCGGGTGACCTCATCCCAGGCGAGTGACCCCGGTCACGGGAACCGTTGCAGCCGTGTTGCAGCCCCGAACAGACCGGTCATGACGTCGGGTCCGGGCACCTCGACCGCGACGCCCGGCGCGATGCGGTAGGGCCGGGCGACGACCAGGTTGCCCAGCACGCGGCGCAGGCGCGAGAGCTCGGCGCGCACCGTCACGAGGTGGTCGGCGTCGTCGTAGAGCGCCCGGCTCAGGGCGGCGGCGTCGAGGCCCGTGGGCCCGGCCGCCATGAGCAGCGCGAGGATCTGCAGGTGGCGCCGCGACAGCGTGTGTCGCCACGTCTCGCGGCCCTCGACCACGGCGACGGGCGGTTCGGCGGCCAGGTCGAGCCGCAGGCGCGTGGACCCCCCGCCGCCCGTCGGGTGGAGCAGCCACCCGCCGGGGACCGGCTCGGGCAGGCACGCCCCGAGGCCGTGCACGAGCATCACCTCGCCCGCCCGCGGGACGCCGACCCGGTCGCGCGGGGAGAGCCCCGTCGCGCCGGCGACCCACCCGTGGTCGTCCACCACGAGCGCGGGCCCGCGGTGCCGGGCGAGCAGCGGGGCCGCGACGGAGCGCAGGGAGTCGAGCCGCTGCTCGTGCTGGGACCACAGCCCCGACTCCGCGAGCCGGACGGCGGTGTGGACGAGAGCGACCGTGGTCGGGTGCACGGTCGGCGCGGGCCCCGAGAGGTCGACGACGCCGAGCATCTCCCCCGTCCGCGGGTCGTGGATCGGGCTCGCGGTGCAGGTCCACGGGTGTTGGGCGCGGGCGAAGTGCTCGGCGGAGAACAGCTGTACCGGGGCGTGCTCGGCGAGGGCCGTGCCGATGGCGTTGGTGCCGACCGACCCCTCGGTCCAGTCGGCGCCCGGCGAGAACCCCAGTCCCTCCGCCAGCCGCGCGACTCGGGTCGCGCCCTCCCGCCACAGGACGAACCCGTCCGCAGCGGTGATCACCATGATGTGTTCGGCGTCCTCGGCCACCGCCGTCAGACTGGCTCGCAGCTGCGGCAGCACCCCCGAGATCGGCGACTCGGCGCGGCGCCGCTCGACGACCTCGGGCCCGGCCGGGTCGGGCAGCGACCGCACGTCCGGGGTGACCCCGAGCGCGACCATCCGGTCCCACGAGCGGGAGACGACCCGACGCAGTCCCGCCGTCACGCGCGCGCCCGACAGACGTGCGTCGTGGGCCTGGTGGAGCAGGCGCGCATGCTGTCGGAGGTCGGTACTCCGCGTCACCGCGCAGACGCCGTCGTCCACCACGTGCACCTCCAGTGGCCCGCAGCATAACCGGGCGGGTGGCCCGGCACACAGCTTCCCGACGGCGGGTGGGGGCGGCCTCGGGCAGGCTCGCGGCGTGGACGTGCGGCGGGCGGTCGTGGGAGACGCGGAGGCGATGGCCGGGGTCGTCGCCGCGGTGGCCCCGGAGGACAGGCTCGGGGCGCAGCCGCCGGTGGACGTCGAGGCGCGGGCCGCGGGGTTCCGGGATCTCCTCGCGGGCGAGGGGGCGGCCTGGGTGCTCGTCGACGGCGGCGCGGTAGTGGGCTACCTGTCGCTGACGCCCCGCACCCGGGGCGTGTTGGGGCTCGGCATGGCGATCCTCGCGGCGGGTCGGGGTCGTGGCGGTGGGCGGGCGCTGGTGGACGCGGCGCTGGGGTTCGCCCGCGCCGGCGAGGCGCACAAGGTCGACCTCGAGGTGTGGCCGGACAACGCGCGGGCGATCGCGCTGTACAGCGCGACGGGCTTCGTCGTCGAGGGGCTGCGCGACCGGCACTACCGTCGCGCCGACGGGACGCTGCGCTCGTCGTTGATCATGGCATGCCGGACGGACTGAGCCCGCTCCGCCTCCCCCCGCGGGAGTGGCATCAGGCAGCTTGCCGGGCGCCCGGACATGCCTGATGTACACCTCGCCGGTACGGGCGGGTTCTCCCTCGGCGAGGTGGGCACCCACGGCCGGTGACCGAACCGCTGTTCCCCACGGAGGAGGAGTCGCCGACGCCCGCCGTCGCCGTCTCCGAGGCGTCGACCCTGGAGGACCTGCGCGAGCGGGCCGCGGGCTGCACCGCCTGTGAGCTGTACGAGGGCACCACCGGCACGGTGTTCGGCGTCGGCCCGACGACGGCGCGGCTGATGTTCGTCGGCGAGCAGCCCGGGGACCAGGAGGACCGGCAGCTCTCGCCCTTCGTCGGGCCGGCCGGGAAGTTGCTCGACGACGCCCTGGTCGAGGCGGGGATCGCCCGCGAGGACGCCTACGTCACCAACGCGGTGAAGCACTTCTCCTTCCGGCGCCAGGGCAACCGGCGCATCCACCAGACGCCGAAGGTCGGGCACGTCCGCGCCTGCCGGCCGTGGCTCGACGGCGAGCTCGCGCTGGTCCGCCCGCACGTCGTGGTCACCCTCGGGGCCACGGCGGGCAAGGCGCTCCTCGGCTCGTCGTTCCGCATCACCGGCGAACGCGGGACCGCCCGGGAGTGGGAGGGCACCACGCTGGTACCGACCATCCACCCCTCGGCGATCCTGCGTGCCGACCCCGCCCGCGGCCAGGACGGCGACGAGATGCGCGCGGGCTTCGTCGCCGACCTCCGCGTGGCGGCCGCGCTCCTGGCCTGAGGACCTGGCCCGAGGACCTGGCCCGAGGAGACCGGCTACTTCACGCCGGCCGCGTCCATCCCCCGCATCTCCTTCTTGAGGTCGGCGATCTCGTCGCGCAGGCGCCCGGCCAGCTCGAACTGCAGGTCGCGGGCCGCGGACATCATCTGGTCGGTCAGCTGCTGGATGAGGTCGGCCAGCTCGGCGCGAGCCATCCCGCTGGTGTCGCGGTGCTCCACGACACCGGAGTGGCCCCGGGTGCCACCGGCCTCGCCCGCGGCGCGCCGACCGCGCGAGGCGTTGCGCCCGGACCCGCCGATCTCCACCTCGGTGTCCTCGGCCTCGCGGTAGACGCGGTCGAGGATGTCGGCGATGTTCTTGCGCAGCGGCTGGGGGTCGACACCCCGCTCGGTGTTGTAGGCGATCTGCTTCTCGCGGCGCCGGGCCGTCTCGTCGATCGCGTACTGCATCGACTCGGTGATCTTGTCCGCGTACATGTGCACCTGGCCGGACACGTTGCGGGCCGCGCGGCCGATCGTCTGGATCAGCGACCGCTCGCTGCGCAGGAAGCCCTCCTTGTCCGCGTCGAGGATCGCCACCAGCGACACCTCGGGCAGGTCGAGGCCCTCCCGGAGCAGGTTGATGCCGACCAGCACGTCGTACTCCCCGGCGCGCAGCTGACGCAGCAGCTCGACGCGGCGCAGGGTGTCGACCTCGGAGTGCAGGTACCGCACCTTGATCCCGAGCTCGAGCAGGTAGTCGGTGAGGTCCTCGGCCATCTTCTTGGTCAGTGTGGTGACCAGCGTGCGCTCGTCCTTCTCGACGCGCGCCCGGATCTCCCCCACGAGGTCGTCGATCTGGCCCTTGGTGGGCTTGACGATCACCTCGGGGTCGACCAGGCCCGTCGGGCGGATGACCTGCTCGACGAACTCGCCGCCGGCCTGGCGCATCTCGTAGTCGCCCGGTGTCGCCGAGAGGTACACCGTCTGCCCGATGCGGTCGGCGAACTCCTCCCACGTCAGCGGGCGGTTGTCGGTGGCACTCGGCAGGCGGAACCCGTACTCGACGAGGTTGCGCTTGCGCGACATGTCGCCCTCGTACATGCCGCCGATCTGCGGCACGGTCACGTGCGACTCGTCGATGACGAGCAGGAAGTCGTTCGGGAAGTAGTCGATGAGCGTGGCGGGCGCGGTGCCCGGGCCACGGCCGTCGATGTGCCGCGAGTAGTTCTCGATGCCCGAGCAGAACCCGACCTGGCGCATCATCTCGATGTCGTAGGACGTGCGCATGCGCAGCCGCTGCGCCTCGAGCAGCTTGCCCTGGTTCTCCAGCTCCGCGAGCCGCTCCTCGAGCTCCTGCTCGATGGCCTTGATGGCGCGCTCCATGCGCTCGGGCCCGGCGACGTAGTGGGTGGCCGGGAAGATGCGCACGTCCTCGACCTGCCGCACCACGTCGCCCGTGAGCGGGTTGAGGTAGAAGAGCGCCTCGACCTCGTCGCCGAAGAACTCGATGCGGATCGCGAGTTCCTCGTAGGCGGGGATGATCTCCACCGTGTCCCCGCGGACGCGGAAGGTGCCGCGGGCGAACGCCATGTCGTTGCGGGTGTACTGCACGTCGACCAGCGCCCGCAGCAGCGTGTCGCGGTCGATCTCCTCCCCGACCTCGAGCTTCACCGACCGGTCGAGGTAGGACTGCGGCGTGCCCAGGCCGTAGATGCACGACACCGACGCCACCACCACGGTGTCGCGGCGCAACAGCAGGTTCGAGGTGGCGGAGTGGCGCAGCCGCTCGACGTCCTCGTTGATCGAGGAGTCCTTCTCGATGTAGGTGTCGGTCTGCGCGATGTACGCCTCGGGCTGGTAGTAGTCGTAGTACGAGACGAAGTACTCGACCGAGTTGTTCGGCAGCAGCTCGCGGAGCTCGTTGGCCAGCTGGGCGGCCAGCGTCTTGTTCGGCGCCATCACCAGCGTCGGCCGCTGCACCCGCTCGATGAGCCACGCCGTGGTGGCCGACTTGCCGGTGCCGGTGGCGCCGAGCAGCACGATGTCGTGCTCCCCGGCCCGGACCCGCCGCTCCAGCTCGTCGATCGCGGCCGGCTGGTCGCCCGCCGGCTGGTACGGGCTGATGACCTCGAACGGCACCCCGGTGCGCTCGATCTCGCCGATCGGCCGGAACTCGGACTCGGCCAGCGCGTCCTCGGGCAGGCCCTCGGGGTTGTCGAGCAGGGTGCCCGACGAGTTCTCGTGCTGGTCACGGGCGGCCCCGGGGACCTCGGTCGCGAACGCCATGACACGAGGCTAACCCGACCCCCCGACAATCACGATTTCCCCAGCTCAGAGGCGGATCAGGACCCGCAGTCACACGAGCAGCAGTCGCCGCACGAGGAGCAGTCGTCACAGCAGTCGCAGGAGCACTCGGAGCAGTCGACGCAGTCCGAGCACCGCCCGCAGGGGTTCTGCCGCGGCTGCCCCGACCACGGCCCCACGAACTCGTCCGCGCAGCACAGCTGCCCGGTGCAGCACAGGCCGGCCGCGGCCGCGCAGCCCGCGAGCAGACCCCGCCGCCCCGGTCCCGACGGCGGGTCCGGCGGCCCTCCGTCCGGCGGCTCCTCCCCCGGCGGCTCCCCACCGGGCGCGGCCGGGTCCCACGGCGCCAACGGCTCCCGGGGTCCTGCCGCCCGCTCCACCGCGCGCCCCGTCTCGTGCACCAGCAGCACGTGCGCGAGCCGCCGGGCCGGACCCGGCACGAACGACACCCGCCGCAGGGCCGCCCCGATCTCGGCGACCGTCGCCCGGCACTCCCCCGACGCCCCCGACCGCGACACCCCGGTGGCCGCCAGCGGGTTCCACCGGCCCCGGGCCGCGTCGTCGTCGAGGTCGGCCACGGCGTCGAGCAGGTGCGCGAGGCGTCCGAGGAGCCGGCCCGCCTCGTCGAGCGGAGCCGCGTTCCCCGGACGACCGGCGAGCACCGCGGTGTGCGCGAGCGCCGCGCCGACCGCCGCCTCCGTCGGTGCGGTGACCGCCCGGAGCGACGACCCGACCCGCGCCTCCACCTCCCGCTGCCGGGCCGGCACGGCGAGCAGGGCCGCGGGATCGAACCCGAGGTCCGTCGCGACCGAGGTCCCCGCCCGCGACCACCGCGTCGCGAGGTGCTTCCCGACGACGGCGGCGGGGCGCGAGGCGAACGCACCGTCGCGGTCCTCGACGTGGTCGGCCACCCGGTCCGCGGCCAGCAGGAGGGCGGTCGACGCGGCGAGTCGGGCGCCCTCCCCGGTCACGACCGTCGCCGGCCGCATCCCCCGCAGCGGACACGGGCCGGCCCGCCGGGTGCCGACGACGCCCTGCGCCTCCCCGAGCACCGAGACGACCAGCGCGTCCACGTGCGTGGTCACCCGGGCCGGCTGCCCCGCCCCGTCGCGGAGCGCCAGGCACAGGCCGCACAGGTGCGACGACCAGAGTCCGTGCAGCTCGGGGCCCAGGTGATGGCGACACGGACGGAGGAAGCCGAACACCGGCACAGGATCACGGTGGCCGTCGGTGTCCACCAGCGTCCGTTCGAGCGACAGCCGACCCGGCCCTCCCGCGCGCTACCGACGGTCGTCGTTAGGGTCCCGCGGCGTGGCGCTGCATCCCCCGAAGGTCGAGACGTTCGCCGTCGCCGAGGGCACGAACACCGACCCGAAGGGCTTCGTCCGGGCCGTCGACCTCTACCGCACCACCCCGTTCGGCCTCTACCTCGCCCGCCCGATGCCCGACCACCCGTCGCTCACGCACATGCGTTCGTGGCTGCTGCCCGACCTCGGGATCCGGGTCACCGACTTCAGCTTCAAGCCCGGGTTCGAGCGGCTGCAGGACTTCTACGTCGACATCGCCGACGTGACCCGCGACGGCGACGTCTGGACGACCACGGACTTCTACCTCGACCTCGTCGTCCACACCGGTGAGCGGACCGAGCTCCTCGACGTCGACGAGTACGTCGAGGCCGTCGCCGCGGGGGTCCTCGCTCGGGAGGCGGCCGAGCGGGCCCTCACCACGGCGACGACGACGTACGCGAGTATCGCCGAGCACGGGCACGACCTCGACGCGTGGCTCGCGACCCGCGGCATCGTCCTCGACTGGCCCTGGCGTTGAGGCGCGGCGCCGGACCCGCTCAGCACAGGCGTCAGGCCCGCTGAGCCTCAGCGTCAGGCCCGCTGATCGTCCCGCGCGGACAGCAACTCCGACGCGAGGTCGGAGGCCTCCGGCGCGACCACCACGCGTGCCGGGCGGGCAGGGTCGGCGCTGCCGAACCGAGCGCCCTCCACCCGCGGGAACCCGATGCCCCCGAAGGGACCCACGAGCTCGTCGGGCGAGGAGGCGCTCAGCACCAGCAGGTCGATGACGTCCGGGGCCGACATCCTGGGCACGGCGGTCGGACCGACGTGCTCCACCCGCGCGACCTGCTCCCGGCCCGCGAGCACGAGCCGGGCGGCCAGCCGTCGGGCCTGGTCCGGCCAGGTCGGGTCGGCCGGCACCGCGTCCTCCGGCCACGTCGTGGCCGTCCTGGCGCGCACCGCGGCCTCGAAGGGGACGAGCCGGTCGGACCACAGCGTCCCCACGCTGGCGCGGACCTCGTCCTCGGAGCCGACGTTGTCGATCCACACGTCCGCGGCCGCCCGCCGCGCCTCGGTCGTGGCCTGGGCCCGGATCCGCGAGCGGGCGTCGTCCTCGGACATCCCCCGCGTGCGTCCCAGCCGCTCCACGCGCACGTCCTCGGGCGCATCCACCACGACGACGAGCGCGAACGCCGCGCCCATGCCGTTCTCCACGAGCAGCGGCACGTCGTGCACCAGCACCGCGTCGGACGGGGCGGCCGCGACGAGCTCCCCGGTCCGCCGGCCGATCCGGGGGTGCAGGATGCCGTTCAGTCGCGCCCGGGCCTCGTCGTCGTTGAAGACGATCTTCCCGAGCGCGGGCCGGTCGAGCGCCCCGTCGGCGTCGAGCACGTCGGGACCGAACGCCTCCACCACCGCGGCCAGCCCGTCGGTCCCCGGCTCGACGACCTCGCGGGCGATCTTGTCCGAGTCCACGATTACGGCACCCAGCGACGCCAGCTCCGAGGCGACCGTCGACTTGCCCGCCCCGATGCCCCCGGTCAGTCCCACACGCAGCACGGCGCGCAGTCTGCCCTAGCGGCGATCTTCCCGTCGCTCCGCTCGCCCCCGGGTCACGCGAGCGCCGCGTGCCTCGCCGTCGCGAAGAAGGTCTCGAACAGCCCGCGCCGCGCGACGGCCGGCACCCCGAGGGCGACCGCGACGGCGACGTGCTCACCGGCCCAGGTGAGACCGGTGGACCCGAGACGGTGCCGACCGGACCGACGACGCCACGAGAACATGCCGACCCCCTGGGACTGGTGTGACTAGCGGGACGAAAGATACCCGAGTGACCCGACCGTGGCACCCCCGACACGACGACGGGCCCCCATCCCCGCAGGGATGAGGGCCCGTCGACCAGTGCTGTCAGGCGCTCAGGCGATCAGTTGCCCGAGAGCTTCTCCCGCAGCGCGGCGAGCTGCGCGTCGCTGGCGAGCGACCCGGCGCCGGACTGCGACGGCGGGCCCTGGCCCGGGTCGTCGTCGTCCCGCGGCTCGGCGGACTCGTCCGCCGGACCACCCGAGGAGTAGTTGGCCGGGGCCGCCTCGGCGGCCTCCGCCTCCTGCTCGGCGGTGCGCTGCAGCTGCGCGACGTGCTGCTGGTAGCGGGCGTACGCCGCCTGGTACTGGCGCTCCCACTCCTCGCGCTGGGACTCGAAGCCCTCACGCCACTCCCCGGAGTCGGGGTCGAAGCCCTCCGGGTAGATGTAGTTGCCGGCGTCGTCGTACTCGGCGCCCATGCCGTAGAGCGCCGGGTCGAACTCGGTCTCCGGCGTCATGCCCTCGTTCGCCTGCTTCAGCGAGAGCGAGATGCGGCGACGGTCGAGGTCGATGTCGATGACCTTGACCATGACGTCGTTGCCGACCTGGACGACCTGCTCCGGCACCTCGACGTGGCGCTCGGCCAGCTCGGAGATGTGGACCAGGCCCTCGATGCCCTCGTCGACGCGCACGAACGCACCGAACGGCACGAGCTTCGTGACCTTGCCGGGCACGATCTGGCCGATCTGGTGGGTCCGGGCGAACTGACGCCACGGGTCCTCCTGCGTCGCCTTGAGCGACAGCGAGACCCGCTCGCGGTCCAGGTCGACGTCGAGGACCTCGACCGTGACCTCCTGGCCGACCTCGACGACCTCGGAGGGGTGGTCGATGTGCTTCCAGGACAGCTCGGAGACGTGCACCAGACCGTCGACCCCGCCGAGGTCGACGAAGGCGCCGAAGTTGACGATCGAGGAGACCTGACCCTTGCGGATCTGGCCCTTCGCGAGCTGGTTGAGGAACTCGCTGCGCACGGCGGACTGGGTCTGCTCCAGCCAGGCGCGGCGGGACAGGACCACGTTGTTGCGGTTCTTGTCCAGCTCGATGATCTTGGCCTCGATCTCCTTGCCGACGTACGGCTGGAGATCGCGGACGCGGCGCATCTCGACCAGCGACGCGGGGAGGAAGCCGCGGAGGCCGATGTCGAGGATGAGACCACCCTTGACGACCTCGATGACGGTGCCCTTGACCGGCTCGTCGTTGTCCTTGAGCTGCTCGATCGTGCCCCAGGCGCGCTCGTACTGCGCGCGCTTCTTGGACAGGATCAGCCGGCCCTCCTTGTCCTCCTTCTGGAGGACGAGGGCTTCGACCTCGTCGCCGACGGCGACGACCTCGTTGGGGTCGACATCGTGCTTGATGGACAGCTCACGCGAGGGGATGACGCCCTCGGTCTTGTAGCCGATGTCGAGAAGGACCTCGTCGCGGTCGACCTTGACGATCGTGCCTTCGACGATGTCGCCATCGTTGAAGTACTTGATCGTCTCGTCGATGGCAGCGAGGAAGTCCTCTTCCGACCCGATGTCGTTGACAGCAACCTGGGGGCTGCTGTGGCTCGGGGCGGTGTGGGTGTCGATGGACATACGGTGGGTGGCTCCGGGATGGGCAGGTCTCGGTCAGGTGGACAGGTGGTTCAACCACGAGGGCGGACGTCGTCCTGACGCGCTGGTTCGGCACCCGCGGGGACCGAGGGGATCGCTGCCCACCGGAGCCGACCGGACAGGGCGAGACCACTGACGTGGAACTCCATCGTATCCACTCTCCCGACGGACCGGCAAACGGGTCACACCGTGCAGCCCGCCCGGCGTGTCGGGCGTGTCCGGACGGCGTGCCAGGATGCCGCCCATGAGCGCCGGCGCCGTGGGGGACGCGGAGTCCGTCGCGGCCTCCCGTGCCTGGTGGGACGCCGACGCGGCGGACTACCAGGCCGAGCACGGCGCCTTCCTCGGCGACGCCGACTTCGTCTGGTGCCCCGAGCGGCTCCGGGAGGCGGACGCGCAGCTGCTCGGGCCGACCGCGGCCCTCGTCGGGAAGCAGGTCCTCGAGGTCGGCTGCGGCGCCGCGTCCTGCGCCCGCTGGCTGGTCGACCGGGGCGCCGACGCGGTCGGCGTCGACCTCTCGCTCGGGATGCTGCGCCAGGCGCAGGCGGCGTCGCGACGCTCGGGGACCCCGGTGCCGCTGATCCAGGCGGACGCCTCGCGCCTGCCCTTTCCCGACGACGGGTTCGACCTCGCCTGCTCGGCCTTCGGGGCCGTCCCCTTCGTGGCCGACTCGGCCGCGCTCATGGCCGAGGTGGCGCGGGTGCTGCGGCCCGGCGGCCGGTGGGTGTTCGCGGTGAACCACCCGCTGCGGTGGATCTTCCCGGACGACCCCGGCGAGGAGGGCCTCACCGTCGTCCACTCCTACTTCGACCGCACCGGCTACGCCGAGTTCGACGAGGACGGCCGCGCCACCTACGTCGAGCACCATCGGACGCTGGGCGACCGGATCGCCGAGGTGGTCGGAGCGGGCTTCGTGCTCGAGGGCCTCGTCGAGCCGGAGTGGCCGGCCGGCCTCACCGACGTGTGGGGGCAGTGGTCGCCGCTGCGGGGCGCCCTGTTCCCCGGGACGGCGATCTTCCGCTGCCGGCTGCCCGGCTGATGGCCCGGCACGCGGCCCGGACCGCGCCCGAGACCCCGGCCCGCGTGCTGGCCGACCTGCTCGACGTGCAGCGCCGTCGCTTCGCGGCGCTCGACCCGCGGCTCCCGGAGGCCGTCGCTCCCCCGCCGGGCGACATCGTCGTGGTCGGGACGCCCCCGCACCGCGTGGCCGGCGTGGTCACCCACCACACCTGGCCGGCCGGGAGCGGGCCCCTGCTCTGGTCGGCCGCACAGGTCTCGGAGCTGCACCCCGTGGTCGGCGCCGCCGGCCACGCCCCGCTGCACGCGCTGGTCGAGGCCTGGCGGGGCCGCCTGCTGCCGGCCGTGCTGCGGGAGCCGGACTCGGCCGCCACGGTGACCTGGCCGAGCCGCGACGTCGTCGCCACCCGGGTCTTCCTCGACCACGGCCTCGTCCCGCTGGCCGTCCTCGCCGTGCGCCCTCCCGCGCCGGTGTCGGCGCCGCCCCCGGACCCCGACCTCGAGGTGCGACGGGCCACGCCCGACGACCTCGACGCCTGCGTCCGCCTCGCCATGGAGGAACTCGCCTACTCCAGCCAGGTCGGCGGCTCCCTGGTCCGGGCCGACGCGGAGGCCGTGAAGCGCACCACGATCCGCGACCGGCTGACCCGCGGCGAGCCCACCTGGATCGCCCTGCGCCGCGACCGGGCCGTCGGGATGATGGAGTGCGGCCGCACCGAGTCGACCCCCGGGACGTGGCTGGCGGGACTGCTGCCGCCCGGCGCCTGGGGCTACGTCAACTGCGCCTCGGTGACGTCGTCGGAGCGCGGCAGCGGGGTGGGCCACCGCCTCGTCGCCACCGCCCTCCCGGAGCTGGAGACGACGGAGTCGGCCCTGCCGGTCCGCGGCACCTACCTCTACTACAACCCGCCGAACCCGCTGTCGTCCGTCTTCTGGCCCCGCGCCGGTTACCGGCCGTTGTGGACACTCTGGGAGGTTCGGCCGGCCGGGGGTCTCCGACCGGCCTGAGCCCATCACCCGTTCGGCGTCACCGGCGGGACACCCGGCTCGTTGGGTGCCCATGGACGAGCTCGCGAGGAAGGCCGCCGCGGTCGACCCGGCCATGGCACCCGGCACGCCGGACGCCGTGCGCTTCGGCTGCCGCTGCTCGGTGCTGTTCAACCAGGAGGAGTCGTTCGTCGACCCCTCCTGCCCGCTGCACGGCGCGCGGGCCGGCTCGGTCTGACCGGACGGTCACCAGGTGACCGGGAGGGACTCGATGCCGCCCATGAACGAGTCGCGCCGGGTGATCACCTCGGACTCCTCGCCGGCCAGGCGGAGTCCGGGCAGGCGCGCGGCGAGCGTCGAGAGCACCGCCCGCATCTCCAGGCGCGCCAGCGGCGCCCCGAGGCAGAACCGGGGGCCGTGGCCCAGGCCGACGTGCGGTGCGGCGCTCGGGGCGAAGGGCCGGAACTCCGACGGGTCGTCGAAGGCCCGTTCGTCGCGGTTGGCGGAGCTCATCGAGAGGATGACCGCATCGCCGGCCCTGATCGTCGTGCCCGTGCCGTCCGCGGCGACGACGTCGACGTCGGTGTGCGCGTACCGGACCATGCCGACGCCCCCGGAACTCCCGACCCGCAGGACCTCCTCGACCACCTGATCGGCCAGGGAGGCGTCGCGGCCGAGGGCGTCGAGCACCGCCCGGTGGCGCAGGAGCAGCAGCACGCCCATGTCGGTGAACGACACCGTGGTCTCGTGGCCCGCGATGAGCAGCATGATCAGGATGCCGACCGCGGCCTCGTCGGTGAAGTCGGGGTGCTCGTCCTGCGCGGCGACCAGGTCGGAGACGACGTCGTCGCCGGGAGTGGCCCGCTTGCACTCGAGCAGCGAGGTCGCGTAGCCGACCAGTTCTCCGATCGCGGCCCGGGGAGCCGTGCCACGCAGGCCGCCGGCCCGGTCGGCGAGATCGCGGAAGTGGCCGTGGTCCGCGGCCGGGACGCCGAGCAGCTCCCCGATCATCCGCACGGGCAGGGGCCCGGTCACCCACGCGTGCAGGTCCACCGGGGCGCCGGTGCGGTCGTGCTCCCGGATCATCTCGTCGAGGTAGCCGTCGAGCAGCTGCTGGACGTACTGCCCGAGCCGTGCCACCCGCCGGGCGGAGAAGGACGGCGCGACGAGTCGCCGCATGAAGGCGTGGTCGGCCGCCTCGGTCGCGTAGTTGGCGGCGGCCCCGCCCTGCACGCCGGAGTCGGAGATCCGGGCCGCCTCCGCGGGATGCGGGTGGGAGCGGCCGAGCCGGGGGTCGGCGAACAGGGCCCTGGTCTCGGCGTACCGCACCGCCAGCCAGGCCTCGTCGCCCGCGGGCGTGAGCACGCGGGCCAGCGGCCCGCGGTCGCGGAGGTCCCCGTAGCGGGGGTCCGGGCGGAGCAGGGCATCGCCCGACAGGGGCAGGCGCGGACGAGGCTCGTCGCCACCGGCGGTCACTCCGGCACCCTGACCCACCCCGCTACTCCTCGCCAAGCCCCGTTCCGGTCCGGCCCCTCCCCCGCGGACGGAGGTCCCCGACGTCGGGTGTGTCGGGGAGGTCCTCCGGCCGCCGGTCCCCGGAGGCGCTCGTGGCGAGGTCGCCGTAGACCTCCGCGAAGCCGTCGAACAACGCGCGGGTGAGACCGGCCCCGGCCTGGGTGTCGGCGATGGCGGTCATCTCGTCGACGAAGCGCCAGGCCTTGGTGGCCGCGACGGCGGCCGGGCGCACCCCCGCCGTCGGGAAGTCCAGGCGCAGGTCGGCGAGGACGGCGTCGAGCACGCCGTGGTGGTCCGCGGTCAGCAGCGCCTGCGCCAGCAGGCCGGTGAAGCCCTTGCGGACCGACGCCGTGCACATCTTGGTCGCGCTGGCGGCGCCGGGCGTGGCGCCGAGCACCACCCAGGCCACACCCGGCACCGCGAGCCCGGCGACCTCCTCGGCGCGGGCGCCGGAGAGGAACACCCGGGTCGGCTGCTCCGCCTCCGGGGTGGGCGGCGGCCCCGAGATGGCGGCGTCGACCAGGTCCGGCAGGTCCGCGGCGATCGCCACGACGGTGTCCGGCGCGACGGCGTTCGCCTCCACCACGAGCGGGCGGGCTCCGGTGCGCCCGCACGCGGCGGCGATCCCGGCCGCCGCGTCGCGCGCCTGTCCCGGCGGCACGACGCTGACCAGTACGTCGGCCCCGGCGACGACCGCGTCGAGCGACCCGGCGTCGGGGATCCCGGCGTCGGCCAGGCGCCGCCCGGTGGCCGGGGAGCGGCCCACGGCCGTCGTCAGGACCTCGTGGCCACCCGCACGCACGCACCGGGCGAGGGCCGTGCCCATCGCGCCCGGTGCGTGGATCCCGACCGTCGTCACGCGGGGATCGTGGCGCGCTCCGACTCGAAGCGCATGCCCTCCTCGAGGTCGCCGCGGCGCAGCGCGACCGCGTCGATGGCGTAGTTCATCGCCAGCGTCCACGGCTTGCGGTCGCCGCCGCGGGGCAGCTCGTGGATCGAGCGCTGCACGTACCCGGCCTCGAAGTCGAGCAGCGGACGCTCCTCGACCGACGCGTCGCGCTCCGGGGTGGCCACGACCTTCCCGTGCGCGTCCATCCAGCGCAGCAGGCGGCAGAAGTACTCGGCGACGAGGTCGACCTTCAGCGTCCAGGAGGCGTTCGTGTAGCCGATCATGAACACGAGGTTCGGCACACCGGAGAGCATCATGCCCTTGTAGGCCATGGTGTCGGGCAGCTTCACCGGCTCGTCGTCGACGGTGAGCGTGGCCCCGCCGAACAGCTGCAGGTTCAGGCCGGTGGCCGTGATGACGATGTCGGCCTCGAGCTCCTGGCCCGACGCGAGGCGGATGCCGTGCTCGGTGAAGGTGTCGATCTTGTCGGTGACGATGTCGGCGTCGCCGCGCTTGATGGCCTTGAACAGGTCGCCGTTGGGCACCATGCACATGCGCTGGTCCCACGGGTTGTACGGCGGGTTGAAGTGGGTGTCGACCTCGTAGCCCTCGGGCAGCTGGGCGGCGACCTGCTTGCGGAGCACGCCCTTCATGAAGCCGGGGAACCGCTGCGAGATCTGGTACAGCGCGATGATCTGCGCGATGTTCTTCGCCCGCACGAGCGGGTCGGCGATCCTCGCCGGCAGCCAGCGGGAGAGCTTCTCGGCGATCGGGTCGGTGCGGCCGATGGCGAGCACGTAGCTCGGGGTGCGCTGCAGCTGCGTGACGTGGGCGGCGCGGCCCTCGCCCTGGGTCATGGCGGGCACCAGCGTCACGGCCGTGGCACCGGAGCCGATGACGACGACCTTCTTGTCCGCGTAGTCGAGCTCCGGGTCCCACAGCTGCGGGTGCACGACCGTGCCGCCGAAGTTCTCGATGCCGGGGAAGTCGGGCGTGTAGCCCTGGTCGTAGCGGTAGTAGCCCGAGCACCACAGCAGGTAGGAGCAGGTCAGGTGCTCGTCGCCCGCGGCGCTCGACACCGTCAGGGTCCAGCGCTGCTCGACGCTCGACCAGGCGGCGGCGGTGACCCGGCGGCCGTACCGGATGTGCTCGTCGACCCCGTACTCCTCCGCGGTGTCGCGGACGTACTCCAGGATCGAGGGCCCGTCGGCGAGCGCGACCGAGTCCGGCCACGGGCGGAAGCGGAAGCCCAGCGTGTGCATGTCGGAGTCGGACCGGATGCCCGGGTACCGGAACAGGCTCCACGTGCCGCCCAGGTCCTCGCGCGCCTCGAGGACGGCGTAGGAGCGGTGCGGGTGCTCCGTGGTCAGGTGGCAGGCCGTGCCGATGCCGGACAGGCCCGCGCCGACGATGACGACATCCAGGTGCTCGGGGGTGCTCCCGTCCGCGGTACTCATGCGTACCACCTTACCGCGTGGTACCGCTGCGTACCAACCCTTGATTCGGGTCGAGCTCCGCTCCGCTGCGTCTCCCGTGGCCCGGGTCGAGCTCCGCTCCGCTGCGTCTCCCGTGGCCCGGGTCGAGCTCCGCTCCGCTGCGGTCTCCCTAGTGGGCGGCCTGGTCCCACGACCGACCGAACCCGACCGACACCTCCAGCGGCACGTCGAGCGCGAACGCCGCGCCCATCTCGCGGCGCACCAGCTCGGTGACCTGCTCCCGCTCCCCCGGCGCCACCTCGAGCACGAGCTCGTCGTGCACCTGGAGCAGCATCCGGCTGCGCAGCCCCTCCTCGCGCAGCGCCGCGTGCACCCCGAGCATCGCGACCTTGACGATGTCGGCCGCGCTGCCCTGGATCGGCGCGTTGAGCGCCATCCGCTCCGCCATCTCCCGCCGCTGCCGGTTGTCGCTCGTGAGATCGGGCAGGTAGCGCCGCCGGCCCAGGATCGAGCTGGTGTAGCCGTCCTTGCGCGCCTGGTCGACCACCTGGAACAGGTAGTCCCGCACCCCGCCGAAGCGCGCGAAGTAGTCCTCCATGAGCTCCTTGGCCTCCTCGGTGGAGGTGCGGAGCTGCGCGGACAGGCCGTAGGCCGACAGCCCGTAGGCCAGGCCGTAGTTCATCGCCTTGATCTTCGCGCGCTGCCCGGGGCTGACCTCGTCCTCGGCGACCCCGAAGACCTTGGCGGCGGTGACCGAGTGGAAGTCCTCGCCCGACTTGAACGACTCGATGAGCTCGGCGTCGACCGAGAGGTGCGCCATGATCCGCATCTCGATCTGCGAGTAGTCGGCCGTCATGAGCTCGGCGTAGGCGCCGGCCGCGGAGTCGGCCCCGACGACGAAGGTGTCGCGGATCCGGCGCCCGGCCTCGGTGCGCACCGGGATGTTCTGCAGGTTCGGCTCGGTGGACGAGAGCCGTCCGGTGCGCGCGATCGTCTGGTTGAAGGTGGTGTGGATGCGCCCGTCGTCGGACACCGAGTCGAGCAGGCCCTTCACCGTCACCCGCAGCCGGGTGGCGTCGCGGTGCTCGAGCAGGTGCTCGAGGAAGGGGTGGGGGTTGGACTCGTTCAGCGTCTGCAGCGCGTCGGCGTCGGTGGTGTAGCCGGTCTTGGTGCGCTTGGTCTTCGGCATCTGCAGCTCGTCGAAGAGCACCACCTGCAGCTGCTTCGGCGACCCGAGGTTGATCTCCTTGCCGATCACGTCGTACGCCGACTGCGCGGCCGACTGGACGCGGGCGCCGAACTGCGACTCCAGGTCCTGCAGCGCCGACACGTCCACCGCCACACCCGCCTCCTCGAGGTCGGCCAGGACGGCGAGCAGCGGCAGTTCGAGCTCGGTGAGCAGGGCGGTGCCGCCCAGCTCGGCGAGGTCGGCGTCGAGCTTGTCGGCGAGGTCGGCCACCGCCCGGGCACGCAGCATCTCGGTCTGCGCGAGCGTCGCGTCGGCCTCCTCCTCGCCGCCGTCGAGCGTGAGCTGGTCGCCCCCCGACGCGCCACCTCCGGTCTCCTCGACCCGCAGCTCGCGGCGCAGGTAGCGCAGCGCCAGGTCGGCGAGGTCGAAGCTGCGCTCGCCGGGCCGGGCGAGGTAGGCGGCGAGCCCGGTGTCGCTGGTGACCCCCTCGAGCCGCCAGCCCCGGGCCCGCACGGCGTGCAGCGGCCCCTTGATCTCGTGCCCCGCCTTCGGCAGCTCCGGGTCGGCGAGCCAGGCGGCCAGCGCCGTCTCGTCCTCCGGCGTGACCGCCCGGGCGTCGACGTAGGTGGTCTCCCCGTCGGCCGCCGCGATCGCGACGCCCTCGAGATCGCCCGTCCCGTGCGACCACGTGCCCCGGAAGCCCAGTCCCGCGCGCCGGCCGTCGCGGGCGTGCGCGTCGAGCCACGCCGCGACCGCGCCCGGTTCGAGTGCGGCGCCGCGCACCTCGAAACCCTCGTCGGCCTCCGGCTCGGCGGACTGCAGCGTGGAGAACAGCCGCTCGCGCAGGACGCGGAACTCCAGCTCGTCGAACAGGCGGTGCACCGCGTCCCGGTCCCACGCCCGCGCCTCGAGCTCCGGCGGCGTCACGTCGAGCTCGACGTCACGCACGAGCTCGGTCAGCTGCCGGTTGAGCACCACCGACGACAGGTGCTCGCGCAGCGCGTCGCCCGCCTTGCCCCGGACCTCGTCGACCCGCTCGACGAGCGCGTCCAGGCTGCCGAACTCCCGCACCCACTTCTGCGCGGTCTTCTCCCCGACGCCGGGGATGCTGGGCAGGTTGTCGCTGGGGTCGCCGCGCAGGGCCGCGAAGTCGGGGTACTGCTCCGGCGTCAGCGTGTAGCGCTCCAGCACCGCCTCGGGGGTGTAGCGCACGAGATCGGACACGCCCTTGCGCGGGTAGAGCACGGTGACCTGCTCGGAGACCAGCTGGAAGGCGTCGCGGTCCCCCGTGCAGATGGCGACCTGCATGCCCTCGGCCACCGCCTGCGTGGTGAGCGTGGCGATCACGTCGTCCGCCTCGTAGCCCTCCCGCATGATCACGGGGATGTGCAGCGTCGCGAGGATCTCGCGGATCAGGTCGACCTGCCCGCGGAACTCGTCGGGCGTCGCGCTGCGGTTGGCCTTGTAGGCGGCGTAGGTCTCGGACCGGAAGCTCTGCCGGGACACGTCGAAGGCGACGCCCACGTGCGTCGGCGCCTCGTCGCGCAGCAGGTTGATCAGCATCGAGGTGAAGCCGTAGACGGCATTCGTCTTCTGCCCCGACGTGGTGGTGAAGTTCTCCACCGGGAGCGCGAAGAACGCCCGGTAGGCGAGGGAGTGCCCGTCGAGCAGCAGCAGCCGCGCGCCCCCGGCCTGGTCCCCCGGCGTCGTCGCGGGCTTGTCTGCGGTCTTCGTCCCAGCCACGACGCCGAGTCTGCCAGGGGGGTCCGACACTCTCGCCCGTCGTCCCTAGGGTGCAACCGTGGCACCCTCCCCCGAACAGCAGGCCGTCCCCGAGCTCGAGGTCGCCTACCCCGACGAGCAGCTCGGGTCGAAGATGGGCATCGAGATCACCGAGTGGGATCCGGCCCGGGTGGTCGCCACGATGCCGGTGGCCGGGAACCGTCAGCCCTTCGGCCTGCTGCACGGCGGCGCGAGTGCCGTGCTCGCCGAGACGGTCGGCTCGACGGCGGCCTACCTCAACCGGGTCGGCGACCGGCGGCCGGTCGGCCTGGAGCTCGGGTGCACCCACCACCGCTCCGCGCTCGCCGGCCTCGTCACCGCGGTCTGCACCCCGGCGTCGGTCGGGAAGACGGTCGGCACGTTCGAGATCGTCATCTCCGACGAGGAGGGTCGCCGCGTCTGCACGGCCAAGCTGACCTGCATCTACCGGGACGCCACCCCGCAGGCCTGACACGGGTCACCCGCGCCCGGGCCCGGCGCCGTTCGGCCCTGTCATGTCCGCGGCCCGCAGTGGGAAGCCTCCGTCGTGACCCCGCGCCCCGAGATCCCGACGCCCGGTGACCCGCCCGTCGGCGGGGACTGGGCCGTCGGTTTCGCGTGGGGTGGGCGGCGCGTCGTGGTCGACACGACGGGCGACGAGATCCGCGCGACGGGCGAGGACGGCGAGGACCTGGCCGCCGACCTCCCCGGACTCGTCGGGGTCACCCGGGGCCTCGTGCTCGACGGTGAGGTCGTGGCGCTCGACGGGCAGGGGCGACCGGCGCCCGACGGCACGGACACCCTGACGGTCGCGGACCTGCTGCACGCGGACGGCGAGGACCTGTGCGACCGGCCGTTCGACGAGCGCCGCGCCCGCCTCGAGGCGCTCGACTGCGGGCCCGGCACGCTGGTGCCGCCCGTGTTCACCGACGTCGCACCGGCCGAGGTGCTGGCGGTGGCCCGCCGCCACGGCCTGCCCGGGATCGTCGCCGTGCGCCGCACCGCGCTCTACCGCCCGGGCCGCCGCTCGCCGGACCGGGTGTGCGCGACGGTCCCCGGCCGGCTCGGCACCTACGCGAGCATGCGCGACTTCACGGTCACCCCGGAGCCGACGGGCGGCGCGCCGGAGCCCGGGGAGCCGATCTTCGTCGTGCAGCGACACCGGGCCCGGCGGCTGCACTACGACGTCCGCCTCGAGGTGGACGGGGCGCTCGCCAGCTGGGCCGTCCCGCGCGGCCCGACGCTGGACCCGGCCGCCCGCCACCTGGCCGTCCGCACCGAGGACCACCCGATGGACTACGCGTTCTTCGAGGGCGTCATCCCCGCCGGGCAGTACGGCGGCGGCGACGTGATCGTCTGGGACCGCGGCACCTGGCGTCCGGCCCGCACCGAGGACCCCGCGGCGGCTCTCGCGGCCGGCGAGCTGCATGCCGACCTCGTGGGCGAGAAGCTCGCCGGGCGGTTCGTGTTCGTGCGCCGCGCCGACGACGGCGGGCGCAAGGAGCAGTGGGTCCTCGTCCACAAACGCGACGACGACGCCGTGGACGGCTGGGACCCGGAGGCGCACCCGCGCTCGGTGCTCAGTGGCCGCACCAACGACGAGGTGGCCGCCGCCCCGGCCGCGATGTGGCAGAGCGGGGCGCCGGCGGCGACCGCCGAGGTGCCGCTCGCCGGGCCGACCCGACCGCCCAGGCCGCGGCGACCGAGGACGAGCTCGCCGCCCTCGACGCCCTGGGGGCCGCCGGCACGTGGACCGTCGGCGGCCGGGACGTGGCCCTGACGAACCTCGACAAGGCGCTCTTCCCCGGCCGGACGGGTCCGCCGGTGACCAAGCGCGACCTGGTCCGCTACCACGCCACCGTCGCGCCGTTCCTGCTCCCCTACCTCGCGGGACGCCCGGTCAACCTGCACCGGTTCCCCGACGGCGTGGACCGTCCCGGGTTCTGGCAGAAAGAGGTGCCGGGCCACGCGCCGGGGTGGCTGCGGCGGTGGCACGACCCCGGGGCCGGGCCCGACGACACGCAGTACTACGCCGTCCTCGACAGCACCGCCGGCCTCGTCTGGCTGGCCAACCACGCCGCGCTCGAGCTGCATCCGTGGACCTCGCGGCTGCCGGACGTCCACCGCCCGACCTGGGCGCTCATCGACATCGACCCGGGACCGGCCGTCGGGTTCGACGACGTCCTCACGCTCGCCCGGCTCTACCGCACCGCCCTGGCGCACCTCGAGGTCGAGGCGGCCCCGAAGGTCACCGGGAAGCGCGGCGTCCAGATCTGGGTGCCGATCGCCGACGGGTACTCGTTCGACGACACCCGGGCGTGGGTCGAGAAGCTCTCCCGCGCGGTCGGCTCGATCGCCCCGCAGCTCGTCTCGTGGGAGTGGCACACCGACCGGCGCCGTGGCCTCGCCCGCCTCGACTACACCCAGAACGCGATCAACAAGACGCTGGTCGCCCCGTTCAGCGCCCGCCCGTCGCCGGACGCACCGGTGTCGGTCCCGATCACCTGGGAGGAGCTCGACGACCCGGAGCTGCGGCCCGACCGGTGGACGGTCCGGACGGTGCTCGACCGCCTCGCGGCCGTCGGCGACCCGCTGCGTCCGCTCCTGGGCCGCGCGCAGCACCTCCCGGAGCTGTGAGAGCAGGGCCCCGGAACGGACGAACGGGCCGTTCGTCAGGTCCCACCTGACGAACGGCCCGTTCGTGTCGGACCGGGTCCTACGACACGCCCAGGTACGCGTCCTGGATCGTCGGGTCGGCGAGCAGCTCCGAGCCGGGGCCGGAACGGGTCACCTCCCCGGTCTCCAGCACGTACGCCTGGTGGGCGAGCCCGAGGGCCTGGGTGGCGTTCTGCTCGACCAGCAGGACCGTCACGCCCTCCCGGTTGATGTCCTCGATCACCCGGAAGATCTGCTGGATGAACTGCGGGGCGAGCCCCATCGAGGGCTCGTCGAGCAGCAGCAGCCGCGGCCGTGCCATGAGGGCGCGGCCGATGGCGAGCATCTGCTGCTCGCCACCGGAGAGGGTGCCGCCGACCTGGTGGCGCCGCTCGGCCAGCCGCGGGAAGTACGTGAACGCCCGCTCCTGGTCGTCGGCGAACTCCTTCGAGCGCCGGTCGGACCGGACGAACCCGCCCATGTCCAGGTTCTCCAGCACCGTCATGCCGGGGAAGATCCCGCGCCCCTCGGGCACCTGGCAGATCCCCTTGCGCACACGCAGGTCCGCGCGCACCTTCGTCAGGTCCTCGCCGTCGAAGGTCATCGACCCCGACTGCAGTCCGAGCAGCCCCGAGATGGTCTTCATCGTCGTCGTCTTGCCGGCGCCGTTCGCGCCGATCAGCGAGACGATCTGGCCCTCCTGCACGGTCAGCGAGATGCCCCGCAACGCCTGGATGCGCCCGTAGGCGACGTTGACGTCCGAGAGCTGGAGCAGGCTCACTCCTCCACCGCCGTTCCGAGGTAGGCCGACACGACCGCCGGGTCGCGGCGCACCTCGTCGGGGACGCCGTCGGCGATCTTGCGGCCGAAGTCCAGGACGACGAGCCGGTCGGTCACGCCGAGCACCACGCGCATGTCGTGCTCCACGAGGACGACGGTGAACCCGTCGTCGCGAATCTTGAGGATCAGCTCGGAGAGCGCGTCCTTCTCGATCGCGGAGAACCCGGCCGCCGGCTCGTCGAGGCAGAGCAGCTTCGGCTCGGTCGCGAGCGCGCGGGCGATCTCGAGCCGCCGCTGGTCGCCGTAGGGCAGTGACGTCGCCTTGTCCGCCGCCCGGTCGGCGATGCCGACGAACTCGAGGAGCGCCATCGCCTTGTCGACGGCCTCCCGTTCCTCCCGACGGTGCCGCGGCAGCCGCAGCAGCGCCCCGGGCACCGAGGTGCGGTGCCGGGCGTCGGTGCCGACGACGACGTTCTCGAGCGCCGTCATGGCCCCGAAGAGCCGGATGTTCTGGAACGTCCGGGCGACGCCGGCCTGGATGATCTTGTACCGCTTCATCCTCGCGAGCGACTGGTCCTCGAGGCGGATGTCGCCCTCGGTGGGCCGGTAGACGCCGGTGACGATGTTGAAGCACGTCGTCTTCCCGGCGCCGTTCGGGCCGATGAGCCCGAGGATCTCGCCCCGCTTCACGTCGAAGGAGACGTCGTCGAGCGCGGTGAGTCCGCCGAAGCGGACCGTGAGGTTCTGGACGGCCAACAGGGTCTCCCCCGTCGACACGGAGATCTCGCGGTCCGCCGCGACCTTCTCGGCGACCTCGGCCTCGTGCTCGGCACGCTCCTCGGGCGCCATCTGCTCGACGGCCTCGAGCAGGCCCTCCTCGGGCGCGGTCACTCGCCACCTCCCTGCGGACGGGACCCGGACCGGTCGTCGGGAACCGCCTCCGCGGGCTCGCCGGTCGGTCTGCTCGACGGCGTGAGCGACGTCGGCGCCACCCCGGTCCCCGCCCCGAACAGTTTCTGGTACGCCTGTCGGCCGTAGGTCAGCAGGTGCTGGCGCATGCCGAGGATGCCCTGCGGCCGGAAGATCATGAGGATGATCAGCGCGAGACCGAAGACCAGGAAGCGGTACTCGGGCTCGAACTGGAACCGGTCGGGGATGTAGGACACCAGGAACGCCCCGACCACGACGCCGATCTTGTTGCCCTGCCCGCCGAGGACGACCGCGGCGAGGTAGAGGATCGAGGTCGTCACGTCGAAGCGCTGGTTGTTGACGAACCCGACCTGCGCGGCGAACAGCGTGCCGGAGAGGCCACCGACCGCAGCACCGATCGCGAACGCCCAGATCTTGAAGCGGTACGTCGGGACCCCGGTGAGCTCGGCCGCGTCCTCGTCCTCGCGCACGGCGATCCAGGCGCGCCCGACCCGCGAGCGCTCCAGGTTCCCCATGAACAGCAGGACGATGATGACGATGGTGACCGCGAGCCAGTAGAAGCCCTGGGCGTCGTTCTGGGTGAAGATCGGCGTGCCGTCGGAGTAGGTGCCGCCGGGACGCGCGATGTCCTGGAAGCCCCGGTTGCCGCGCAACGGGTCGATGTTGTCGGCCAGCAGGCGGACGATCTCGCCGAAGCCGAGCGTGACGATCGCGAGGTAGTCCCCGCGCAGCCGCAGCGTCGGCGTCCCGAGGATGACCCCGGAGATCATCGTGACGACCATGGCGATCGGCACGATCACCAGCCACGGGAAACGGACGCCGAGCTCGGAGTCCGGCGACGAGAGCAGCGCCGCGGTGTAGGCGCCGATCGCGAAGAAGCCGACGTAGCCGAGGTCGAGCAGACCGGCCTGGCCGATGACGACGTTGAGGCCGATGGCGATGAGCGCGAACACCGCCGCGTTGAACAGCGCGATCGGGAACGAGGTCGCCGGCTCGGTGGTGAGGATCGGCGGGTTGAGCACCGGCAGCAGGTAGATGATCGCCGCCACCGGCACGAGCAGGCCCCACTGCTGGGGCCGGCTGCGGGCGTTCCACCAGCGGGAGAGCTCGGCGCGCCGGCCCGGCCTCGGCGGCGTTCCCGACGACGGGCGTGCTTCCGACTGCGTCGTCGCCGTCATACCCTCGCCTTCCCCAACGACTCCCCGAGGATTCCCGTCGGGCGGAACATGAGGACGCCCACGAGCAGCACGAACGCGACGACGTCGCGCCAGTCGCCGCCGAACAGGGACTGCCCGTAGTTCTCCGCGATCCCGAGGATCAGGCCGCCGAGCAGGGCGCCGCGCAGGTTGCCGATACCGCCGAGGACGGCTGCGGCGAACGCCTTGATGCCGAGCAGGAAGCCGCCGTTGAAGACCGCGCCCTGCGGGATCGTCATCAGGTAGAACAGCGCGGCCGCACCGGCGAGCAGGCCGCCGAGCAGGAACGTGATCATGATGACGCGCTCGCGGTTGACACCCATGAGCGTCGCGGTCGCGGGGTCCTGGGCGACGGCGCGGACGCCGCGGCCGAGGCGCGTGCGGTTGACGAAGGTGTCCGCGACGACGAACAGCGCGAGCGCCGCCAGGATGATGATCACCTGGAGGTTCGTCACCGGGGCGCCGAAGATCCGGAAGAGCGGTTCCGGCGGCAGCAGCCGGATCGTGCCCTCGGGGTTCGAGCCCCGGGTGATCCGGAAGACCTGCTGGATGACGAAGGACGCGCCGATCGCGGTGATCAGGAACGCGAGCCGGGGCGCGTTGCGCTTGCGCAACGGGCGGTAGGCCACGCGTTCGAGGATCACGGCCGCGACGCCCGCGAGGATCATGCCGACGGCGCCCGCGAGGACGAGGTTGGCGATGATGCCGGCGAGCGGGACGTTGGGGGTCTGCCCGGGCTGGAAGCCCAGCGCGAGGAAGGTGAAGTACACGCCGAACACCCCGATCACGAAGATCTCGGAGTGGGCGAAGTTGATGAGCTGGAGCACCCCGTAGACCAGGGTGTAGCCGAGGGCGACCAGGGCGTAGATGCTCCCGTAGGAGAGCCCGTTGATCGTGTTGGCCCAGAAGCGGTCGAGGAACAACCCGACGTCGAAGTTGATCCACGGCCCGGTGCCCTGGGTGACCAGGTCCGTGACTGCGGTGAGGGTGTGGATGACGCTCTCCCTGGGGGCGCCGGCGGCCGGTGCTGGTGGCCCGGCCGGGGGAACGCGGCGGTCGTCTTCGAGGTGCCGCGGGGGCGGACGTACGACGGCCGCGCCCGGGCTGGTGACCCGGGCGCGGCCGTCGTCGTGAAGATCAGCCGGAGATCGGCGAGTCCGTGACGATCTTGTCGCCGTCGACCCGGTAGACGTACACCGGGGTGTCGGTGAGCTCGCCGTTCGGCTGCCACTGGAACTTCTTCGTCAGACCCTGGCCGTTGTAGGACCGCACGAAGTTGAGCAGTGCCGGACGCGAGTTCGCGCCCTTGTCGATGCCCTGCAGCAGGATGGTCGTGGCGTCGTACGCCTCGGCCGAGTAGGTCTGCGGCGGGGTGTTGTAGGCCTGCTGGTACGCCTGCGTGAAGGCGGTGAAGCCCTCCTGCGGGACGCAGGGGCAGGTGAGGAACGAGCCGTTGGCCGAGCCGGCCGCGTTGACCACGAACTGCTCGTCCTTGACGCCGTCCGGCGCGACGAACGGCGTCTGGACGCCGGCGTCACGCAGCTGCTGGATCAGCGGCGCGGCCTCGGTGTAGTAGCCGGCGTAGAAGATCGCCTGCGGGGCGGCCTGCTGGACCTGGCCGACCGTCGCGGAGAACTCCTTCTGGTTGGTCTTCACGTCGCCCTGGCACGAGGCGACCTGCGGGCCGAGCGCCTGGGAGACGGCGGTGGCCAGACCGATGCCGTAGTCGGAGTCGTCCTTGATGACGCAGATCTTCTGCGGGTTGAACTTCCCCTGCATCCACTTGGCGGCGGCCGGCCCCTGGACGGCGTCGTTGCCGAGGCCGCGGAAGAAGTTGGTCCAGCCGTTCTTCGTCAGGCCGGGGTTGGTGGCCGACGGCGTGATGTTGACCAGGCCCGCGGCGTTGAGCGCCGGGCCGACGGCCTTCGACTCACCGGAGAACGGCAGGCCGACGATGCCGAGGACGGCCTGGTTGTTGATCACGGCCTGCGTCGGGCCCACCGCGGTGTCCGGCGTGCCGCCGGAGTCGGCCTTGACCAGGGTGACCTTGCACCCGGCGTTGGCCTGGTTGTGCTGGTTGACCGCCAGCTCGGTGGCGTTCGCGATCGCCTGCCCGAGGGCCGCGTTCTGGCCGGCGAGGGTGCCGACGTAGGCGATCGAGGTACCGGGTGCGCACTTGCCCTGGCCGTCGCCCGCGGGCAGGACGGCGTTGTTCGGCTGGGCGGGGGCGGGGGCTGCGCTGGTCTGCGCCGGGCCGCTCCCGCTCTGGTTGGCGCAGCCGGAGAGCACCAGGGCCGCTGCCGCGACCAGGGCGCCCGCGGCGGCGAACCGACGTCGGACCACTGAAAGAACCTCCATGCTGGTGTGCTCGCAGAGCGACCGTCGGAGTTCCAAACTCCGCCGGTCGGGTGGGAAACATAGACCCAAATCTTCGCGAGGAACAGCGGGCGTCCAGTTGGTATCGAGGTCGTAACGTCGCATCTGCCGGAAATGGGGTCCCCGTGACGCAAGCGCTTAAGGTTGGGTACGCTCCGGGATCCATCGGCCTCCGACCAGCCGATACACCGTCACGGCGTCGGAACTGACGTCACCGAACCGGTCGAACGACAACGGTCCCGTCACCCCGTCGACGTCCGTGGACTGGACCGCCTGAACCACCGCAGGTCGCTGATCGGGTGACCACTCTCCGCCACCACGCCCATTCACGACGCCGGCCACGGCGTCGATCACGACGTCGGCGGCGTCGAAGCTGAAGGCGCCGTACTCGCCGTAGCCCTCCGCGTATCCGGCGGCGCGGTAGGCGTCCACGAACCCGCGGGCCGCGGGCAGCGTCTCGGGCGGGGCGCCCACCGACGTGCCGAGATCGCCGTCCTGTCCCCCGGCGGCGGCGTAGCCCGGGTTCACCAGGCCGTCCCCGCCCATGAGCGGGCCGCCCGCCCCGGCCAGGGCCTCCGCGAGCGGGCCGCCCGCCGGGTACTCGCCGCCGTAGAACACCGCCTGGGGGCGGGCGGCGCGGACGGCGGCCACCGTCGCGTCGCGGGCCGCGGGCGGGGCACTCGCGGGGAGGACCTGGCGGAGCACGACCTGGCCGCCGCGGGTCTGGAACTGCTTGACGAACTCCCCGGCGAGGCCCTCGCCGTAGGTGTTGCCGTCGCTGACGACCGCGACGCGCGTGCGCCCGGTCCCCGCGAGGTAGTTCGCGGCGAGCGGGCCCTGGACGGCGTCGGTGGCGACCACGCGGAAGTAGGTCTGGTACTGCCGCAGTGGCGCGGTGACCGGGTTGGCGCCGCGGGTGAGCGAGACGTTCGTGTTGCCCGGCGACACCTGGACCACGCCGGCGTCGCCCAGCACCGGCTGCACGGCCTGGGCGGTCGAGGAGTTGTACGTGCCGACCACGCCGACGAGGCCGGGGTCCGCCGCCAGCTGCCGGGCCGCGGCCGCCCCCGTGGGCGGGTCGGCGCGGTCGTCCCGGGCGTCGAGCGCGAGCCGGTACCCGGGGACCGCGCACCGCTCGTTGGCCTCGCGGACCGCGAGATCGGCGGCGTTGCGCATCCCGGCACCGATGTTGGCGAGGTCGCCGGAGAGCGGGGCGATCAGGCCCAGCGTCAGCGTGCCGCGGTCCGTGTCGCAGCTCCCCGGCGAGGCGCCCGAGCCGCACGCGGTGACGGTCAGGGCCACCACGACCACGGCCGTCGCGAGAGCAGCGGAACGCCTCATGGCCGGACACCGTAGGTCACGATCAGGTGAGGCCCGGGGCCGGGTCGTCCTGTTACTGCAGGTCAGCGTGCCGCGTCACTCAGGCGGCCCATCGACGCACCGTCATCGCGTTCGTCTCAGGGCCGACCGTGTCGGTCCGGCTCAGCCGAACGTCTCGATCACCGCGTCGGCGACGACCCTCATCGAGGTGCGCCGGTCCATGGCGGTCCGCTGGATCCAGCGGAAGGCGTCGGGCTCGGTCATCTTCTTCTTGGCCATGAGCAGACCCTTGGCCCGCTCGACGGTCTTGCGGGTCTCGAGGCGCTCGGTCAGCCCGGCGACCTCGTCCTCGAGGGCCCGCACCTCGGCGAAACGGCTCGCCGCGACCTCGATCGCCGGCACCACGTCGGTCTTGGTGAACGGCTTGACCAGGTAGGCCATCGCGCCGGCGTCCCGCGCGGAGTCGACGAGCTCGCGCTGGCTGAACGCGGTCAGCATGACGACGGGCGCGATCCGCTCCTGCGCGATGGTGGTCGCGGCCTCCAGGCCGTCCGTTCCCGGCATCTTGATGTCCATCATGACGAGGCCGGGCTTGAGGCTGCGGGCCATCTCCACGGCCTGCGCCCCGTCGGCGGCCTCGCCGACGACGTCGTAACCCTCCTCGCGGAGCATCTCCACGAGGTCCATCCGGATGAGCGCCTCGTCCTCCGCGACCAGCACGCGGAGCGCCTCGCGCGGCGTCTCCTGCGGCTCGGGGGCGGTGTCCGCCCCGACGACGATGTCCGCGGCCTGCTGGCTCATGGGCGGGTCCTCCTGTGCGCGTCGCTGCCGCTCGATCCCGCCCTGTGTCTCCCCCGAGGAGCGGGCCGATGCTCGTCCCCGCGCTGGCGGGTTCGATTCAGGACACCCTAGCCACGTGGCCTGCGGCCCCGTCGACGACGAGCGCCACGATGAGGGCGCTCTCACAGTGGGCCGGCGGACGGGTGCCGCCGCCGTGAGGTGCACGCCAGGCATCCCGCGGGGCCGGAGAACTTGCCTGATGTGGCCCTCGCGCCGAATGTGGTGCCCCCGGTGGGATTCGAACCCACACTGTATGGAGTTTGAGACCATTGCCTGCTGCCGATTGGGCTACGGGGGCTACTCCACTAAGTCGTGCCACTCAATTCTAGTGCAGGCACGACGCGCCGATCGACGCGGTTCGGCTTCCTCCGCTCACCGTTGCGCGAGCCGGTGCCCGGCGTCGTGGACGAGGACGGTGAGCAGCTCCCCCACGTGGTGGTCGCGGGCCCGGGAGAGGACACGACGACCGTCCCGGCGCTGCATGATCAGGCCCACGAGGCGGAGTTTCGCCAGGTGCTGGGACACCGCGGGGCGGGCGACGCCGAGGCGGGCCGCGAGGGTCGAGACGTCGAGCTCGCCTCCGCAGAGCAGCCACAACAGCCGGAGACGCGTCGGGTCGGCCAACATCCGCAGGCCGTCGACGACCTCCTGGACGCGATCGTCCGTCGGCAGCTCCTGCCACGGGTCGACCGGTTCAGTGGTGTTGCGTGCGCACACGAGCACGTATGTTGGCACGTGTTCCCGCCGGGCACCATCGTGGAGGCCGAACGATCATGACGAGCTCGATGCCGATCCGTCGTTCCGTGGCCCACCCGACCCACCCGTCCCACCAGCTTCCACCGCACCCGACGTCCCGCCCGGCGCGCCCCGCGGTCCACGGCTGCGGACACGCCGACACCGGGTCGACGCGGGCCGCGGTCGTCACGCAGGTCCGGGCCCTGCACGAGGCGCTCGCCGCGTGCACCGACCTCGCGCCCGGCCCGCGCACCGACGATCTCTTCGGGCGGCTCGTCGCCCTCGCCGTCGACCCGTCGGCCGCACGGGACGCGGACGCGGTCCTCGCCGATCCCGCCGTCCGGACCCTCCTGCCCGAGTTGCGGCAGCTGTGCGCCGCCGGGGAGTTCGAGCTCGAGCGGCACTGGGCCCGGCGGGTCGTGGCGGCACCCGATCCCGCCGCCGAGCTGGCCCGATTCCCCTACCACCAGAACTACGTCGACCTGACCCGGCTCGAGCACCACGCGGTCTCCGGGCTCGTCGGGGACCAGGTCGGGCGGGTCCTGTTCGTGGGCTCCGGCCCGCTCCCCCTGACCTCGTTGCTGCTGGCCGAGCGGTACGGCTGCGAGGTCGACAACCTCGACCGCGTCCCGGAGGCGGTCGCGCTCGCCGACACGCTCGCCAGCGCCCTCGGGCGCACCGGCCTGCGGTTCGACCTCGGCGACGTCGTCGACCACGAGGACCTGGCGGGTTACGACCTCGTCTACCTCGCCGCCCTCGCGGGCCTCGATCCCGACGCCAAGCTCGCGCTGCTCGAGCACCTCGCGCGATGCCTGACGCCGGGCACGCTCGTCCTCGCCCGCAGCGCCCACTCCCTGCGCGGCCTGCTCTACCCGGTCCTCGACCCGCACGACCTGCCCGGGATGGACACCCTCTCGGTCGTCCACCCCTTCACCGACGTCGTGAACTCGGTGGTCGTGGCCCGCGTCAGACGCGGATGAGCCGACGCCGGTTCGACCGCACCGTCCGGTGCACGGGCGCGAGCACGCCGCCCAGATAACCGGCGACGTCGCTCGGCGGCCGGGTGAGGGCCGCGTGCCCCGCCTGCGTGAACGCCCGGGCCTTCTCGGTGACCATCCGACGCATCTCGCGCCGCTCGGCGGGCCCCGGAGGCCGCCCGGTCATGACGATCCGCGCCGTCCGCACCCCGATCACGATCGGCGCCGAGACCGAGATCTCGACGAGTTGGAACCATGGTCGTATCCATCCGGCCATGCCCCCGACGCTACGCGGGGAACACGTCCTGCGTCAGGACCCGCGTGCGAGCCGCCCGCACGCGCCCAGCAGGACTACGGGGAGCACCGATCGGGCAACCACGGCGACCAGTCTCGTGGGCGAGGGGGCCGTCATGGCGTGGGAGGCGGTCGCGGACGTCGACCAGCTCGAGGAGGGTGAGCCGCTCCGTGTCGAGCTGAACGGGACGCCGGTGTGCGTGGTCCTGCTGTCGGGGACCGAGGCGTGCGCCGTGCACGACACCTGCACCCACCAGGGGCAGTCGCTGTCCGAGGGACACGTGACCCCCGAGGACGAGATCGTCTGCCCGGCCCACAACTCGACCTTCGACCTGCACACCGGCGAGGCCCGCGGGATCCCCGCGGTCGAGGCGGTGACGAGCTTCCCCTGCCGGATCGACGACGGCGCGGTGTGGGTGGAGGTCTGACGCCGCCGGCCCCGCTCAGTCGTCGAGCGCGGCGACGATCCGGGTCTCGGCATCCGCCAGGTACGCGTCGAGCTCCGCGGCGGCCGCGTCGAGCCGGCCCTGCTCCACGAGGTCGGCCACCGTGGCGTTCCGCTCGAGGTACGGCGCGTGGAAGTCCTCGACGGCGCCGATGCGGTGGAAGATCAGCCGCATCTCCGCCAGCAGCAGCGCCATCCACGCGTCGAGCCGGGTGCTGCCCGCCAGCCCGACGACGGCACGGTGGAAGTGCTGGTTCGCGTCCGCCACGCCCGTCCAGTCACCTGCCGCCGCCGCGGCCCGCCCCTCGTCCACCGCGGCGCGCAGGGCCTTGCCCCCGACCGGGTCCAGGGCGTGCACCCCGTGCCGGACCGCCTCGGGCTCGACGAGCCGCCGGGCCCGGTAGACGTCCCGGACGTCGGCGACGTCCGGCGTCGCCACGAACACCCCGCGGTGCTGCGCCCGGACGAGGATGCGCTCGGCGACGAGTTGACTGAACGCCTCGCGCAGCGTGTTGCGGGAGACCGCGAGCGCGTCGCAGAACGCCTGCTCCGGCAACCGCACGCCCGGTGTCAGTCGGCCCTCGACGACCTGTTCGCGCACCGCATCGGCCACGCGCTCGGCCGTGGAGGAGGTCTGCACGACGTGCACGCCCGCCAGCGCCTCGAGCACGGGGTGGACCGGGTCGTTCACCATCACAGCGTACGACTCGCCGGATCGTTGAACGATCGCTCCGGACTTGACCTCGACGGCACTTCAGGGTGGACCGTCCTCCGGGACGACCGAGCCCCGGGAGGACACCGTGACCCCATCCCCGTCCACGTTCGACGACGCCTACCGAGCCGGGGACCCGCCCTGGGTGATCGGCGCACCGCAGCCCGCGATCGTCGACCTCGAGCGCGACGGCGGGATCGTCGGCCCGGTCCTCGACCTGGGGTGCGGCGCCGGCGAGCACACCGTGCTGCTGGCCCGACTCGGCTACGACGTCCTCGGTGCCGACGCCTCCCCCGCCGCCGTCGACCGGGCCCGCGCCACGGCCGCGGCCGCCGGGGTCGAGGCGGCCTTCGTCGTCGCCGACGCCTTCGACCCGGCCCGGCTCGGCCGTTTCGCGACCGTGCTCGACAGCGCCCTCCTCCACGTCTTCGACGCCGACGACCGGGCCCGCTACGCCCGGGCCCTCACCGACGTCGTCGAGCCCGGCGGCCGGGTCGTCGTCCTCGCGCTCTCGACGCGCGGCCCCGGGTTCGGGCCGCAGATCGACGACGACGCGGTGACCGCCGCGTTCGCCGAGTCCGACTGGCGCGTCGAGAGCCTCGGGCCTGCCACCTACCGCGGCCGGGTGACCCACCCCGACCAGGGCCGCGTCACCGGGGCGGCGATGGGCGACCTCGTCGACCTCCCCGCCGTCCTCGCCCGCGTGCGACGACGGGAGCGGCCGGCGGGTCAGACCTCCTCGAGCTCGTAGGCGTCGTCCCCGACCCACACCCGCAGACCGTCGGCATCGTCGGTGATCGCGCCGTCCTCCTCCTCGGAGAGCTCGCGGGACGCCCCGAGGGCCGCCTTCGAGTAGCGGATCCGACCGTCGCCGAGATCCTCCGGGCGGTACTCGCGGGCCAGGACCGACGTCCGCGTCGACGTCGCGAGGTAGGCGGCGTTGTCGGAGCCCACCTCGGCGATCCACTCGTTCATGCCGCGAATCCCACTACCCCGACGACGGGTCCGCCAAGATCCGCAGCGCAGCTGCGGATCCTGCACCGACCCGTCGTCGGGAAGGGCTACTTCTGCTCCGCCGCGGCCACCTTCCCGATCACCGTGAGCACGCTGTCGGGGTTGAGCGACATCGAGTCGATGCCCTGCTCCACCAGGAACTCCGCGAGCTCCGGGTGGTCCGACGGGCCCTGGCCGCAGATGCCGACGTACCGGTCGTGCGCGTGTGCCGTCTCGATCAACATCGAGATCATCTTCTTGACGGCAGGGCTGCGCTCGTCGAACAGGTGGGTCAGCCGGTCGTCGTCGCGGCCGATGCCGAGGGTGAGCTGGGTGAGGTCGTTGGAGCCGATCGAGAAGCCGTCGAAGCGCTCCGAGAACTCGTCGGCCTGCAGGACGTTCGACGGGATCTCCGCCATCACGTAGACCTTCAGCTCGTCCTGGCCGCGCTCGAGGCCGAACTCGGCCATCGTCTCGAGGACGCGGTCGGCCTCCTCCGGGGTGCGGCAGAACGGCACCATGACGATGACGTTGGTGAAGCCCATCTCGACGCGCACGCGGTGCAGCGCGCGGCACTCGAGCGCGAAGGCCTCCTTGTAGTCGTCGCTGTAGTAGCGCGACGCGCCGCGCCACCCGAGCATCGGGTTCTCCTCGTCGGGCTCGAACGCCGTCCCGCCGATGAGGCCCGCGTACTCGTTGGTCTTGAAGTCCGAGAGCCGCACGACGACGGGCTCCGGGTACTGCGAGGCGGCGATCACCCCGATGCCGCGGGCCATCTGCTCGACGAAGTACTCCTCGTTCGAGTCGTAGCCCGTGGTGAGCTCCTCGATCCGCGCCCGGGCCTCGTCGTCGACCTGGTCGGGGTGCAGCAGCGCCAGCGGGTGGGCCTGGATGACGTTGTTGACCAGGTACTCCACGCGGGCGAGCCCGATGCCCTTGGCCGGCAGCCGCCACCACTGCATCGCAGCGGCCGGGTTGCCGATGTTCATCATCACGCGGGTCTTGGTCTCGGGAACGTCGTCGAGCGAGAGGTCCTCGACGGTGTACTCGAGCAGGCCCTCGTAGACCTGGCCCTGGTCGCCCTCGACGCAGGAGATCGTGACCTCCTGGCCGTCGGAGAGCACCGAGGTCGCGTCGCCGGTCCCGACGATCGCGGGCACGCCCAGCTCGCGGGAGACGATCGCCGCGTGCGAGGTCCGCCCGCCGCGGTCGGTGACGATGGCCGCCGCCTTGCGCATGATCGGCACCCAGTCCGGGTCCGTCATCTCGGTGACGAGGACGCGGCCCTCCTCGAAGGTGTCGATGTCGTCGGCCGACGCGATGAACTGCACCGCGCCCGACGCCACGGCCTGCCCGATCGCGAGCCCGCTGACGAGGACGCTGCCGGTCTCGTCGAGGCGGTAGGTCTGCAGCGTCCCGGCCCCGGCGTTCGACTGCACGGTCTCCGGCCGGGCCTGCACGATGAACAGCTCGCCGGTCCGCCCGTCGCGGGCCCACTCGATGTCCATCGGCCGGTCGTAGTGCTTCTCGATCGTCGCGCCCCAGCGGGCCAGCTCGAGGATCTCGTCGTCGGTGAGGACGAAGCGGTTGCGCTGCTCCTCCGGGGTGTCGACGTTCTCCGTGGTGTCGCCGGCCTGCTCGGGGTCCCCCCCGTCCTTCTTCTTGGCTGCGTACTGCAGCGTCTTCTCCTTGGCGCCGACCGACTTCTCGACGATCGGGACCAGCTTCTCGTCGTCGAGGAACGGCTTGTAGACCGTGTACTGGTCCGGCGTCACCTCGCCGCCGACGACGTTCTCGCCGAGGCCCCAGGCCGCGTTGATGACGATCGTGTCGGGGAAGCCGGTGTCGGAGTCGATCGTGAACATCACGCCGGCGCTGCCCTCGTCGGAGCGCACCATCTTCTGCACGCCGACGGAGAGGGCCAGGTCGAGGTGGTCGTAGCCCTGCTCGGTGCGGTAGGCGATCGCTCGGTCGGTGAACACCGACGCGAAGCAGTCCTTGCAGGCGCGCATGAGGTCGTCGGCGCCGGTGATGTTGAGGTAGGTGTCCTGCTGGCCCGCGAAGCTCGCGTCCGGCAGGTCCTCCGCGGTGGCACTGGAGCGCACGGCGACGTCGACGTTCTCGGTGCCGTACCGGCGCGAGAGCTCGGCGTAGGCCTCGCGGATCGCGTCGGCGGTGTCGTCCGGGAACTCCGCCTTCGTGAACTCGTCACGGATCGCGGCACCGACCTCGGCGAGCTTGTCGCCGTTCGGGTCGAGCCCGTCGAGCAGCTCCCGCACCCGGTCGTCGAGCCCGTTGGCCGACAGGAACGCGCGGTAGGCGTCCGCGGTCGTCGCGAAGCCCCCGGGGACGCGTACCCCGGCCGACTCCAGGTTCTGGATCATCTCGCCGAGCGAGGAGTTCTTCCCCCCGACGGCATCGACGTCGCTCGACGACAGCGTCTCCAGCCAGCGCACGTGGTCCATCTCGGCCCCTCCGTCCCGGGTCCGCACGACGCCGCGCGGACCTCACACGCCGTTCAGATTCCCTGTCGTCGTTGATCGGAAAACAGGACCGGTACGACACCCGGCCGAACGGCGGGGTCCGGGCGGTGTGTGCTGCGGCTCACGCTCGCGGCTGTCACGCCGGGTCCGGCCCGGCGGTCCTCCTCTCGACAGCAGCGACGAGGAGGTCGGCCATGACGGTCCGGATGTTCCCGACGACGGGTCGGGGCGGGTCCCGCGCGCGGGCACGGGTGGTGGTGCTCGGCGGCGGGTACGCCGGGCAGCTCGCGGCGCAGGCCCTGGCGGCGCGGACGGACGCGGCGATCACGCTCGTCAACGACGGCGACCGCTTCGTCCAGCGGGTGCGCCTGCACGAGGCGGCGGTGGGAAGCGCCGCGGCCGCGCCGCGGTTCGTCGACCTGCTCGCCGGGACCGGCGTGGAGTTCGTCGACGACCGCGCCGAGGACGTCGACCTCGCGGCCCACCGCGTCGCACTGCGCGGCGGCGGCGCGCAGGACTACGACCTGCTGGTCCACGCCGTCGGCAGCCACGCCGACCCCCGTGCGCTCCCGGGTCCGGTCGAGGACGTGTCGACGGCGCCCGGCGCGGCCCGGCTCCGCGAGCGGCTCGCGGCCGGACCGCGACGGGTCGCGGTCGTCGGCGGCGGGCTCACCGGCCTCGAGCTCGCCACCGAGCTGGCCGAGCACGGGCACCACGTGACCCTCGTCGGTGCCCGCGCCCTGGAGGACGACCTGTCCGTCCGCGGCGCCCGCCACGTGCGCCGCGTCTGCGCCCGGCTCGGCGTCGTGCTCCGCGAGCACGCCCGCGCCGTGGCCGCGGACGACGACGGACTCGCCCTCGCCGACGGCACCCGGGTGGCGGCCGACGTCGTCGTCGGGACCGCGGGGTTCGCGGTGCCCGACCTCGCCCGCCGGGCCGGGCTCGCCGTGGACGACACCGGGCGGGTGCGGGTGGGGCCGGACCTGCGCTCGACCTCGCACCCCGACGTGCTCGCGATCGGGGACGCGGCCGCCGCGACCCGCCCCGACGGGCAGCCGCTGCGCATGGCCTGTGCGACCGGGATGCCCCAGGCGCAGCAGGCCGCCCGCACCGTGGCGGCGGTGCTCGCGGGGACGACACCGGAGCCACTGCACTTCCGGTACGCGCTCCGGTGCGTCAGCCTGGGCCGCCGGGACGGGCTGGTCCAGTTCGTGCACGCGGACGACTCGCCGCGCGAGACCGTGCTGACGGGACGGCTCGCGGCGGCGGTGAAGGAGGCGATCGTGGTCAACGCGCTGCGCGTCCAGCGCCACCCGTGGATCCCGACGAGCGCATGACCACCACCGCCGGGGTCGCCGACGACGGTCGAGCCCCGCTGCGCTCCGTCTCCCCCGACCACGGTCGAGCCCCGCTGCGCTCCGTCTCCCCCGAGGTGTTCGAGGCCGAGCGCGGGCGGCTGACCGGGCTCGCCTACCGGATGCTCGGCGAGCTGCACGAGGCGCAGGACGTGGTGCAGGACGCGTGGCTGCGCTGGGCCGGTGCCGGCGACGAGGTGCGCGACCCGCCCGCGTGGCTCACCCGCGTCGTCGTCAACCTCTGCCGCAACCGACTGACGTCGCTGCGGGCGCGGCGCACCGAGTACGTCGGGCCCTGGGTGCCCGAGCCGGTGCGCACGGACGGCGGCGCCGACCTCGGGCCGCTCGAGACCGCCGAGCAGCGGGAGACGCTCTCGCTCGGCGTGCTCCAGCTGATGGAGGCCCTCTCCCCCGCCGAGCGGGCCGTGTTCGTCCTGCACGAGGCGTTCGGGCACCCGCACGCCGAGGTCGCGACGCTGCTCGACCTCCCGGAGGCCACCGTCCGCCAGCATCTGCACCGGGCCCGCGACCGGGTGCGGGGACGCCGTCGGTTCGAGGCCGACCCGGACCGCGCCGCCGACCTCCTCGCCCGCTTCCTCGCCGCGGCCGCGGGTCAGGACCTCGCCGCGCTGGAGCAGCTGCTCGCCGACGACGCCGTCGCGGTGTCGGACGGCGGCGGCGTGGTGACCGCGGCGCGCCGACCGGTCGAGGGCCGGGAGCGCATCGCGCGCTTCGTCGCCGGGCTGGCCCGCCAGGCGGCGACCGCGACGATCGAGGTCGGCGAGGTCAACGGGTCGGTCGGCGTGTCCGTGCGCGTGGACGGGGTCCTGACGGTCGTGATGCAGGCCGCCTTCGACGCCGACACCGGGCGTCTCGTCCACCTCGCGGCCCAGCTGAACCCGGGCAAGCTGCGCGCGGTGGAGGCAGCATGAGGGGATGACCTCACGTGAGGCGGTGGCCCGTCGCTACGGCGAACACCTCACCGACCGTGACCTGCTCGCCCTCACCGGCGACCGCCCCGACCAGGTGCCGGCCCTGCGGCGCCGACCCGAGCTCGTGCTGGATCTGCTCGACCGCCCGGCCGTGGCCGACGCCGTGCTCTCGGCGCAGCACGACCCCGGGGAGCGCTTCCGGTACGTCTCGCCGTTCCTGGTCTTCGCGGCGGCCGTGCACCGCACGTCGGGCGGGCTGGTCGGGCGCGCGTCGGTGCTCGACCGCACCGGACCACGCGCCCGCGTCCCCGTGCTCGACGGGCCCCAGCTGGCCGCCTTCGCCACCGAGCCGGAGCACCGGCTGTTCACGGCCGAGCTGCTGAACTCCTACGCGCGCCTGACGTCGGGGGTGGTCTGGCGTCGCGACGACCACGGCTGGCGCCGGCGGCGCTGGGACGACCTCGACCTGACCCGCCTCGCCGACCTGCTCGCCGACGTCCCCGAGGCCGAGCGCCCCGGGGTCTGGCGTCGGATCGGTGACGGCGCGCTCTTCCTCGCCGGGGTCTTCCCGGAGTACGCCGAGCGCACCTACGGCACGCCGGGGCGCCTGCACCGGGGTCTCCGGCTCGCCGACGACGGCCCGGTGACCGACCTGCTCGAGGACCTCGCCGGGCGGGCGTACCGGCAGACCCGCGGTGCGGTGCCGGCCGGCGTCGTCGACTCCCCGCGCTCGGCCCGCCGGCTACTCACCCTCGTCGCCGACCAGCACCTGCACCCCGACGCCGTGGTCGGACCCGGCCGCTAGTCGCGGTGCGCCCGGTAGGCGAGCACCACCGCGGCGGCGTCCTCGTCCCCGTGGCCGGCGCGGTCGGCGGTGGAGAGCCGGTCGGCCAGCATCGCGAGCAGCCCGGTGAAGGTCCCGGACGAGTGCGCGGCGTCGAGGATGAGGTGTGTGTCCTTGAGGACGCCGTCGACGGCGAACGACGGCTCGAAGTCGTTCTCGATCATGCCCTTGCCCTTGAGCTGGGCGTACGGGCTGTCCAGCGCCTGACCGTCGATGGTGTCGAGGAAGAGCTGCGGGTCCAGGCCGAGGTCACCGGCCAGGGCGATCGACTGGGCGACCCCGCCGACGACCGTCGAGAGCCACGCGTTCACGACGAGCTTGAGCCGGCTGCCGGTGCCGACGTCGCCCGCGTGGACCGTCTTCTGCCCGATGGCGTCGAGCGCCGGCTGCACGCGCTCGACGACGTCCTTGTCCCCCGACGCCAGGATGACGAGCTTCCCCTGCTCCGCCGGCCCCCGGGTCCCGACGACGGGTGCGTCGAGGAAGTCCACGCCCGCGTCGGACGCCTGCCGCGCCAGCTTCTCGATGCCGTCGACGCCGACCGTGGAGGTCTGGACCCACACGGTGCGCTCGCCGAAGCTCGGCAGGGCGTCGGACATCGTGGCGGCCACCGCGTCGGCGTCGAACAGCATCGTGATCACCGCGTCGGCGCCGTCGACCGCCTCGGCCGCGGTGTCGACCACGGTGGCGCCGTGGTCCGCCAGCGGGTCGGCCTTCTCCCGCGTCCGGTTCCACGCGCGGACCGTGTGCCCCTCGCGGAGCAGGCTGCGCGCCATCCCGGAGCCCATCAGTCCCGTGCCGAGTACGGCCACCGTCATGCTCATGGCCCTCGGGTCGCCCGTCTGCGCGGGCGCCACACGTGACGTCGTGCGGACCCGGACGTACGGCGCGAGCGGGACGGCACCGTCCGCGGAGGGTGCGTCGGTCACCGCGTTCACCGGCGGGCCACCCGCGTCGGGCACGCTCCCGGGAGTGCGCCGCCTCCTCCTCGCCGCCGCCCTCGTTCTTGCCGGGTGCGGCGCACCCGGCCCGACCCCACCGGCCGTCGGGAACAGCGGTCCGGGGCCGTGCTCGCCGAGCACGAGCATCGCGTCGTACTCCGACGCCCTCGAGGGGCAGACGTTCCAGGGGCAGACGGTGGGCAACCTGTCCGCGCTCGCCAGGCGGGCCGACGGCACTCTCTTCGCACTCTCCGACCGCTCCGTCCTGTTGACGCTCGACGCGTCCGCCACCCGTCCACTGACGGCGGTGGTGCTCGCCGATCCTGCCGGGCAGCCGCTCGACTCGGAGTCGCTCGTCATCGACCGGGACGGATCGCTGCTGATCGGCGACGAGACCGGGCCGCAGGTGCTGCGCTACTCCCCCGACGGACGGCTGCTCGGCGCCCTGCCGATCCCGGCAGACATTGTCGGACGGACGCAGGACAACGCGACGTTCGAGGGCCTCGCGCTGCAGCCCGACGACACGCTCGTCGCGTCGCTGGAGAAGCCGCTCACCGGTGAGACCGACACGCGCCTGCTCACCTGGCGCGGTGGGGTCCCCGGGCCGGAGATCCCGATGCCGCTGCCGGCCGACCTGGGGGTCTCCGAGCTCGTCGCGATCGGCGACGGGCGGCTGCTCGCTCTCGAGCGCGGGTACGAGAAGGCGACCGGCAACACCGTGCACCTCGTCCTGGTCGACCCGCGGACGAGCCCGGCGACCGTCAGCGTGCTCGCCGATCTGGGCGCCTGCCCGTCGCTGGGCGCGACCGCGAAGCAGCCGCAACGCAACCCGCTGCTCGACAACATCGAGGGCATGACGATCACCGGCCGCGAGCCCAATGGCGCGCTCGACCTGCTGCTCGTGTCCGACGACAACGACAGTCCGCAGCAGATCACCCGCACCTACCGGCTGCGGACGACTCTCTGAACGGGTCCCGCCTCTCGTCGCGCCCACCGCACCACTGATCGTCGGCGTTCTCAGGTTCGGGGAGTCGTCACCGTGCGCCTCCCTACCGTCGCGCCCCGTGCATCTCGCGACACGACGGACGATCTGGACGGCGGTGGCGGCCCTCCTGCTCCTGGGGCCGGTGGCGCTGACGGTCTGGCGGACCGGGTCCGGCAAGCCGCTCTCGGTGATCCTCACGGCCGTCGGCGTGGTGGCGCTGGTGACGATGGGGGTCACGATGCTCGCCCCCGCGCGGCTGCGGACCCTCACACGGACCTTCGGGATCGACCGCATCATCGGCACCCACCGCTGGCTCGGGATCGCCGCGATCGTCGCTGCCCTGGTGCACCTGGCGGTCGCCGTCGTCCGGTCGCCGAAGCTCTGGAACCCCTTCGCGGCGTCGCTGTCGATCCAGTGGGGGTGGTTGGCGACGACGGCCATGGTCGCGGTCGGACTCGTCGCCGCCTGGGGTCGACGGTCGGGTCGGCGCTACGAGGTGTGGGCGCGGGTGCACGCGCTGCTGGCGGCCGCCGCGATCGTGCTGGCCGGACTGCACGTGTTCTGGCTCGGCAACCTGCTCGAGGACCCGGTGATGCGGGTCGTCCTCTCCGCGTTGATCCTCGGCTTCCTCGCCGTGCTCTTCCTGCGGTGGGTGTGGCGGCCGCTGTTCTCCCGCCACGGCGCGTACGTCGTCTACGGCGTCCGCCCGGAAGGACCTTCGACGGCGACGCTGGTCCTCGCCCCGGTCCACCTGCAGCGCGGGATGCGGTTCCACGCGGGCCAGTTCGTGTGGCTGCGCCTGCGCCGCTCGGTGCTCGGCAGCGAGGAGCACCCGTTCACCATCGCCTCGTCCGCGCAGATCACGGGCCGGCTGGAGCTCACCGTCCGCGGCAGCGGGGACTTCTCGACGACGTTGGCGTCGCTCCCGCCGGGATCGCGCGTCTGGCTCGACGGCCCGCACGGCTCCTTCTCCGCCACGCCCGAGGCACCGGGCCTGGTGCTGATCGCCGGGGGTGTCGGGATCACGCCGATGATGTCGATGCTGCGCACCCTGGCCGATTCGGCCGACCCACGCCCGCTGCACATGGTCGTCGCCCAACGCCCCGACGAGCCGCTGTTCGAGCCCGAGCTCGCGTCGCTGGCCCGCCGGCTCGACCTGCGGATCACGCGGACGTCCGGGCGGCGGGTGGACGCGGCCCTGCTCGACGAGGTGATCCCCGGCCGGGGCCGCCGCCACCTCGACTGGTTCGTGTGCGGCTCGCCGTCGCTCCTCGCCGGGTCGCTCGCGGCGATCGAGCAGCTCGGCGTCCCCGCCGAGCGGGTGCACAGCGAGCAGTTCGGCTGGTCGGGCGCCATCCCGGTGCAGCGCAACCGCCGGGTGTCGACGCCGTAGGCCCTCGACCGGGCGGCCCCCGGGGGCGATGATCGGTCCGTGGACCGCAGCCGGGACGAGCACAACGCGAAGGTCCTCGAGCAGTTCCGGCTCCAGGCCCCGACCTTCACCGACACCGGCGTGTTCGCGAGCAACCTCGACTGGATCGTGGACCGGCTCGCCCCGCGACCCGGCGAGCAGGCCCTCGACGTCGCGTCCGGTGCCGGGCACCTCGGGCGGGCCCTCGCGCCCCGGCTGGGCCACGTCAGCGCCCTGGACCTGACGCCGGAGATGCTCGCCCACGGCGATCGCATCGCCCGCGACGCCGGGCTCCGCAACATCACGTTCGCCGTCGGGGACGCCACCGCTCTCCCCTGGCTCGACGACCAGTTCGACCTGGTCGTCTGCCGGCTCACCCTCCACCAGGTCGCCGACCCGGCCGCGGTCGTCCGGGAGATGGTCCGCGTCGCGCGCCCGGACGGTCGGATCGGCATCACCGACCTCGTCCTCGAGCCCGACGAGGCCGACCCGGACCTGGTCGACCGCAACACCCACCTCGAACGGCTCCGCGACCCCAGCCACGGCCGGACGCTGAGCACCACCGAGATCCACGGGCTGCTCACGGACGCCGGTGCGACCCCGATCTCCACGGAGCTGCGGGACAACCCGCTCGACGTCGAGGACTGGATGGAGCGCAGCCACACCCCGGAAGCGGACCGGGACGAGATCCGGCGCCAGCTCGACGCAGAACTCGCCGGTGGACCCGCCACAGGCCTGCGTCCGGGGCGGGACGGGGACGTCCGCACGATGACCCACGTCTGGGCCACCGTCCTCGCCGAGCCACGGCCAGCCTGACGCGGTCACGCCGTTGTGATCAGGGTCCACGGCCGGTTGTGTCGTGGTGTTCGGGTGGGGTCGAGCCAGTGCGGTGGGGTGAACCAGGGCTGGTGGTCGAGCATGGCGACGGTCCAGCCGGCGTGGTGGACGAGGTCGTGGTGATAGCGGCAGAGGCAGACGAGGTTGTCGGGTGCGGTGTCGCCGTGGTCGGCCCAGTGGACGATGTGGTGGATTTCGGTGGTGTGGGCGCGTCGTCGGCAGCCGGGGAAGGCGCAGTGCCGGTCGCGGTGGGTGACGGCGCGTGCGGTGGCGGTGGGGACGGCCCGGGTCTTGCGGCCGACGTCGAGGACCTCGCCGTGGGAGCCGAGGACCAGGGGGATGACATCGGCGTCGCAGGCCAGGCGTCGGGCGGTGTCGGGGCGGATCCAGGCGGAGTCCCCGAGCAGCGCCAGAGTCTGGCTGGTGTCGGTGAGCTGGTGGCGCAGCGTGTCGTAGTCCAGGGTCACGGTGAGGGTGACCCGTTCGCGGCCGGGCAGGGCCATCGCCCCGGGCTCCGGTGGGGTCCACGGCGGGGGCGGCGGCGGTTCAGGGCCGAGGCTTCCGGGTTCGGGTGCCGGATCGGCGGTGCCGTCCGGCGCTGACCCGACTGAACCGAACGCGTCGGTCTCGCCGTCGGTGTCGTCGCCGGTCTCGTCGTGCCCGGTCTCGTCGCGGAGCTCGTCGAACTCGACGTCGTCGAACACGTCGTTCGCGTTCGGTGACGCGGGTCCGAATGCGGCGGGCTCGCCGTCGGCGGCGGAGTCCGCACTGGAGTCGGCGTCAGCCTCGGCGTCGGCGTCGGCGTCGGCGTCGGCGTCGGCGTCGGCCTCGGCGTCGGCGTCGGCCTCGGCGGAGCCGGTGCGCGCCTTCGTGTCGGCGTCACCGTCCATGGCCCGGGTGTCCGCGTCGCCGTCAGCGGCTATGCCGTCGCTGGTGCCGTTGCGGTCGTCGCCAGGGGACCCGGGGGCGGTGGCGTTGCCGGGGAGGTCGTCGTCGGGGCCGGTGTCGTCGTGGTCGTCGAGGTCCGGGAGCGGCATCGACGCGGTGGGGCTGCCGGGGTGTTGTTCGGACTCGGGGTGATCGAGACCGGCGCGGTGGGAGGCGGCCAGCAAATCCAACAGCCCGGTCGCTTGCCGGCAGGGTCTGGTGTTGCGGGCCTCCACCCGGGGGTCGGCCCCGACCTGCCGGCCGTCCTCGGTGACCGGCGGCAACCCCGTCTCGGGGTCGGCACACGACGCGGAGGCGGGGGCGGGGGTGGCGGCGCGGATCGCGTCGTCGAACAGGGCGACCGCGGCCGGATCACGCAGCAGCAGCTTCGCGGTGAGGGTGCCGTCGCGNCGCTTGCGGTAGTGCAACTCGTTGCCCGACGGGTCGTCGTCGATCGGGGCGGCGCCGTCGGGGTCGAGCCGGTCGGCGATCACCTTCGCCGCGGTCGCCAACCGCCGCGGCGACAACATCGTCGCCAACCCGGCGAGTTGTTCCTCGGCGGTGTCACCCACCGCCGGCGCCAACCCCGCCACCGTCCGGATGCGGTGCATGGTCTTGCGGATGATCTCCACGTGCCCGTCGCCAATCGCTCCGTCGTCGACCGCCGCGGCGGTGGCGGGCAGGTCCGCGGGCGTGGCGGTCCCGGACGGNGTCACGGTGGGGTGCAGGGCTGCGGCCTGCGTCGAGAGCGCGGTGATGGTGTGGGCGTCGAGGCGCAGGTGGTCCTCGAGCAGCCGCGACAGCTTCTTGTAGTGCGTCTGGGCCAACACGTCACTACGTCCCAACGCGGTGACCGCCCGGTACAGCCGTCCGAGAGCTGTGCGCTGCGCGCACGCGGCGGCCGCGGCCTCGTCCAACAGCGCCTGCGTCCCGGCGGAGAGCCCCTCCGAGACAGGCTCACACCCAGAGCTCACCCCGGGCACGGCCCACGCCGGCTCCTCGGCCACGACCGGCTCGTCGTCGGGCCACGGGCACTCCCGCGCCGGCACCCCGGCATCCAGCGCCGCCCACCACGTCAGCTCGGCGTCACCGGGCACCTCGAACGACGGCTCGTCGGGCTCCTCGTCCCCCGGCGGGCACGGCAACGGCGACCCCGCCTCGGGGTCGAACCCTGCCGCGATCACCATGCACCCAGTATCGAACACATGTTCGACAAGATCGAGAGGCCGTTCGGAGCAACTTCGCCGGAGGCGGGCTAGGGTCCGCGCGTGCCCGAGCTCTGGAGCGACGAACGGGTGGCGGCACTGCCGAGCTGGTCGGTGATCCGGGCCCACCTGCTGCTGGCGCCCCGCCTGGCCCGCACCCTCGCGCCGGTCGGGCTCAGTCCGACGCAGTTCGGAGTTCTCGTCCAGCTCGACAACACCCCGGGCGCCACCTCGTCCGAACTCGCTCGACGCTGCCTCATGACCCCGCAGAGCATGAGCGAGCTGCTGCCCGGACTGGAGACGGCGGGCTACCTGCAGCGCACCGCCACCGGCCGCGGTCGTCCCGCCCCGGTACACCTCACGGACGCCGGCCACGAAGTCCTCGCCCGGGCCACCCCGCTCGTCGAGGCGGCCGACCGCGCCGAGGCCCTCGGCCTGGACCCCGACGAGCTGGCCACGCTCACCACCCTCCTGAACCGCGTGGCCACCCGCGTTTCAGGACCCTGAAACCGGGGACTCCCCGATGTGGCCTCCTCGGTCGGCAAGCGCACCCGCCACCTGCTCGTGTTCGCCCACGTCGTCGTCTCGCTCGGCTGGATGGGCGCCGGGGCGGCGAACGTCGTGCTCACCTCGACGGCGGCCGTGACCGACGACGTCGAGCTGCGGCGGGCCTGCTACCTACTGGTCTCGACGATCGACCGCTGGCTCGTCATCCCCGGGGCGTTCCTCGCGCTCGCCACCGGGGTGGTCCTCAGCCTGGTCACGCCGTGGGGGCTGGTCACGTACTGGTGGGTGCTCGTGAAGCTCGGGCTGACGGTCGCGGTGATCCTCTACAGCACGTTCTGCGTGGGCGTGTGGGTCGAGGAGAGCATCGCCGTCGGCACCTCCCCCAGTCCGGTCGCCGGTCCGCTCGTGGTCGGCCCGCTCGTGAGCATGGCGGCGTTCCCGCTCATGACGTGGGCGTCGGTCGCCAAGCCGTGGGGCCGGACGCCCTGGCGCCGGCGTCCGGCGCGCCGCCGGACCCTCGCAGCGGCCTGACGTCGGACACGGGAAGCTCGCACCGTGAGCTACGTCCGGCGCGGCCCGTGGACCTGCGGGTTCCTCGTCGTCCTGCTCGCCGCGCACGCGTGGTTCACCTTCTCCCCCGCGGCGGACACCGCTGTCGCCTGGCTCTCGACGAACCTCGACAACCTGGGCCACCACCCGGTCGGCTCGCTGGTCGGGAGCGCCGTGGTCACCGACGGGTCGTTGCTCGACCCGGGGCTCGTGATCACGCTCTGGCTCGGCATCGGCGGCGCCCTGTGGTGGATCGAGGCGCACCGTGGGGCGGGGCGGGCGGCCACGGTGTTCCTCACGGGCCACGTGGGCGCGACCCTGCTGACCGCCCTCATACTGATCGCCGCCATCCGCGCCGGTCGCTACCCCGACGACACCCGGGCCGCCGTCGACGTCGGCATCTCCTACGGGGCCGAGGCCGCGCTCGCCGGGGCCGTCGTCGCGCTGCCGCGATGGTTGTGGGCGCCCTGGGTGGTGTTCGTCGTGGGCTGGCCCATCTCCGACGCCGACTGGTACGGGCTGCTCCCCGACTTCACCACGGTCGGGCACCTGCTCGCGGCCACGATCGGCTTCGGCCTCGCCGCGACGCTCCTCAGAACTCCACGATCGACTTCGTGATCTGCCCCTGCGCGAGGACGACGCCGTCGACCTCGCGCTCCGCGCTCACACCGACGAAGGCGAGGGTCCGGGTCCGGCGGGCGAGTTCCGCGCGGACGCGCACACGCTGCCCGACCGTCGCCGCCCGGAGGTACTGGGTGGAGATCTGGTGGGTCACGGCGTGCTCCGCCGCGGTCAGCGTCGGGAGGACGGCGAGGTAGCCGGCGAGCTCGAGCGCCGCGGCGAGCGCCGAGGCGTGCAGGGTCGCCGCCGGGGTGACGGCGATCCCGGCGACCTCGAAGGCCACGCCCTGCAGGGGGTCCGCCGAGTCGACGAACTCGAGCCCGAGGGCGTCGGGCAGCGCCACGGCGAGCGCGGCCTCGGCGCGGGCGAGCAGGGCATCTCCGCTGAGGAGGTGGGGCATGGCCCCAGCCTGACCCGACCCGTCGTCGGGAACGTGACCGTGAGGCGACCCCCGGCCGACGTTCACCTGACGGCCACCTCCTCGGGCCATGATCGCGACCGTGACACCGGACCGTGACGAGCTCTCCGACCTCGCGGGAGTGCCCATCGAGCAGCTCTCCGTCGACACCGACGGAGCCGAGGACGACGACCCGACCCTTCTGGGGCCCGACGGGCAGGTCGTCGACACCTGGCGCGAGGGCTACCCGTACGACCGGCGACTGGACCGCAAGGAGTACGAGGAGCAGAAGCGGCTGCTGCAGATCGAGCTGCTCAAGCTCCAGGCGTGGGTGAAGGACAGCGGGCAGAAGATCGTGCTGCTCTTCGAGGGCCGGGACGCCGCGGGCAAGGGCGGGACGATCAAGCGGTTCACCGAGCACCTCAACCCGCGCGGCACCCGCGTCGTCGCGCTGGAGAAGCCGACCGAGCGCGAGCGGACACAGTGGTACTTCCAGCGCTACGTGGTGCACCTGCCCTCGGCCGGCGAGATCGTGCTGTTCGACCGCTCCTGGTACAACCGCGCGGGCGTCGAACGCGTCATGGGCTACGCCGAGCCGCGCCAGTACCTGGAGTTCATGCGCGAGACGCCGGACCTCGAGCGAATGCTGGTCCGCAGCGGGATCCACCTGCTCAAGTTCTGGTTCTCGGTGTCGCAGTCCGAGCAGCGCACCCGGTTCCTCATCCGCCAGGTCGACCCCGTGCGCCGCTGGAAGCTCTCCCCCAACGACCTCGCCTCGATCCACCGCTGGGACGACTACACCGCGGCGAAGGAGGCGATGTTCTTCTACACCGACACCGCCGACGCGCCGTGGACGGTGGTGAAGTCGAACGACAAGAAGCGGGCCCGGCTCGAGGCGATCCGCCACGTCCTGCACCGCTTCGACTACCCGGAGAAGGACCCGGAGGTGGCCCACGCGCCCGACCCCGCCGTCGTCGGGCCCGCCTCCGAGCTCTTCGAGCACGGCGAGGAGGCGGGCGAGCGGCACGCGCCGCCGCTGCGCTGAATCCCCCGCAGCGGCGCCCGCCCGCCTACAGCTTGTGCAGCTTCGGCTTCGTGTAGGCGGTGACGGCAGCCTCGAGCGCGTCGTCGGCCAGCTCCCGGCGGGTGCGGGCGCCGACGTGGAGCACGCCGTAGGTGAAGCTCGGTTCGCCCGCGCGGTGCGCGAGGTCGGCGAGGTCCACCAGCCAGTGCGCGGCCGCCTCGCTGCGCCGCCGCTCCACGAGGGCCGCCGCCAGCGCCTCGGCGGCACGGGCGAGCTTGCGGGCGTCCTTCCCGAGGACGGGCTGGGTGACGTGGGCGGTCGTCGCCACCGTGGTGGCGGCGGAGATCACCGGAGCGAGCTGCGGGTCGCCCGCCCGGTCCGACCCGCGGGCCTCGGCGACGGCCGCATCGGCGGCCTGCCGGGCGGCCTCGTCCGCGGCGGTCAGCGCCGAGGCCAGCACCTTCGCCGTGTGCTTGGGCTTGCTGCCCGCGATCGGGGCGGTCAGCACGAGCCGGTCGGCGTGCTCCACCAGGCTCGACCACTCGGGCTGCGTGAGCATCGTCGCGACCGCGTCGCGCCGCTCCGTCGTCCGGGCCGACACCACGAGGCGCAGCCGCTGCTCCACCGGGCCGAGACGCAGCGACGGGTCGAGGCCGCCGAGCAGGTCCTCGAGCACGTCGACGGTGTCCTCCAGGCCGCGGGCCTCGTCGACGATCGCCCGGGCCCAGGCCAGCTCCGCCCGCAGCGGCGTGACGTCGGGCCCCTCGATCAGCGGGGCGAACCCGGCCACCACCGCGTCGAGCTCCGCCAGCACCTCGGCGAGGCCCTCGACGTCGACGCCGGCGGCGACCACGGAGTCGTCGTCCTCGTCGTCGGAGGCGTCGGCGTCCGGCACCTCCTCCGGGGCGGCGGGGACCGTCACCGACGTGCCGCCGTCGTCGTCCTGCCCGGCGTCGGTGTCGGGAGCGCCGTCGGAGGACGCGGCGACCTCGGTGTCGTCGAGCGTCGGCACCGGCTCGTCGGTCTCGAACTCCACCGCGGCGTGGAGGGCGGCGACGCGCTCCCGGAGCGCGGCGAGGACGAGCGTCGAGGCGGTCACGGACGCGGCCTTGGTCTTGGATCCCACGAGCGCCGTTGTACCCCGTCCGAGCAGGAGGGGCACCGACCGCGACGTACCGATCTCGCGACGTCGGCGACTGTTCACCGCGACGTTCGCCCCGTCGGGCCACGATCATGGTCGTGACCCACCCTGCCACGCCGTCCCGCACCCCCCGGGCCGGCAGCGGCCTCGACGCCGCGCTCGTCCCCACCTTCACCGCCGAGCCCGGCACGATGCCCTCCACCCGGCTGCCCGAGCACGAGCTCGACCCCGAGGTCGCCCACCAGCTCGTGCACGACGAGCTGATGCTCGACGGCAACTCCCGGCTCAACCTCGCCACGTTCGTCACCACGTGGATGGAGCCGCACGCCGCCGCGCTCATGGCGTCCTGCGCGGACAAGAACATGATCGACAAGGACGAGTACCCCCGCACCGCGGAGCTCGAGCAGCGGTGCGTGCGCATGCTCGCCGACCTCTGGCACGCCCCGGACCCGACGACGGCGCCCGGCACCTCCACGGCCGGGTCGAGCGAGGCCTGCATGCTCGCCGGGCTCGCCCTCAAGCGACGGTGGATCGCCCGGGGTGCGGGGACCGGACGGCCCAACATCGTCATGGGCGGGAACGTCCAGGTGTGCTGGGACAAGTTCGCCAACTACTTCGAGGTGGAGCCGCGCCTCGTCCCGATGTCGGGCGACCGCTTCCACCTCGACGCGGCCTCGGCGCTCGAGCACGTCGACGAGAACACGATCGGCGTGGTCGCGATCCTCGGCTCCACCTTCGACGGCAGCTACGAGCCCGTCGCAGACATCTGCGCGGCGCTGGACCGGCTCGCCGCCGACGGCGGGCCCGACGTGCCCGTCCACGTCGACGGTGCCTCCGGGGCGATGGTCGCGCCGTTCCTCGACCCCGACCTCGTGTGGGACTTCCGCCTGCCGCGCGTCGCCTCGATCAACACCTCGGGGCACAAGTACGGGCTCGTCTACCCGGGACTGGGCTGGGTGGCCTTCCAGGACACCGAGGCCCTGCCCGAGGAGCTCGTCTACCGCGTCAACTACCTCGGCAGCGAGCTCGCCACCTTCACGCTCAACTTCTCCCGCCCGGGCGCGCCGGTCGCCGCGCAGTACTACCAGTTCCTGCGCCTCGGCCGGGACGGCTACACCCGCGTGCAGCAGCACTGCCGGGAGGTCGCGACGAGGCTGGCCGACCGGATCGCCGACCTCGGCCCGTTCGAGCTGCTCACCCACGGCGACGAGCTGCCGGTCTTCGCGGTCCGCCTCCGGGACGACGTGACGCACTACAGCGTCTTCGACGTCTCCGCCGGGCTGCGCGAGCACGGCTGGCAGGTCCCGGCCTACACGTTCCCCGCCGACCGGACCGACCTCGCGGTCCTCCGCCTCGTCATCCGCAACGGCTTCACCCACTCCCTCGCCTCGCAGCTGCTCGACGACCTGCGGACGGTCCTCGGCCGGCTCGACCGGCAGAAGGAGTCGATCCGCACCGCCGAGGAGGACAGCTCCTTCGCCCACACCGGCCGGTAGCCCTCAGCCGGTCACCAGGGCGAAGAGGTCGTCGGTCCCGACGGCGAGCGCGCCCAGCCGCCCGGCCCAGGCGCGCTCGTCGCCGTCCTCGTCGCGCCACGACCACAGCCGCGTCGTCGCGTGCCGCAGGGCGCTGCGCTCGGTGAACCCGATCGCGCCGTGCAGCTGGTGGGCGATCCGCGTGATCTCCGCGACCGACGCCGAGGCCTGCGCCTTCGCGACCCCCACGCCGAACTCCCCGCCCCGCTCCGCGCCCACGGCGACGGCGGCCTCCACCAGCGCGACCTCCTCGACCAGCTCGGCCACCGACTGCTTCACCGCCTGGAAGCTCGCGAGCGGCCGCCCGAACTGCTCGCGGGTGCGGACGTGGTCGATCGCGAGCTCGCTCGCCCGCCGCGCCGCGCCCGCGATCAGCGCCGCCCGCAGCAGCGCCAGCCGGTACCGACCGTCCTGCGCCGCGTCCGGGTCGAGCGGCGTCGCCGCCGCCGTCAGCTCGTGCAGGGTGAGCGTGTCCCGCGGCTCCCCCGCCAGGTTCTGTCCCTTCCCGACGACGGGGGTGGTCACCTCGGGCTCCTCGCCTCCGGCGCCGTGCGACCCCTTCCCGACGACGGGTCCGCCCGCCTCGAGCACGACCAGCAACGGGCCGTGGGCGCCGCGGGTGACCAGGACCGTCGGCGCGGACCGCCCCCACGGCACCCGGGTGAGCTCGCCGTCCAGCACCACCTGCCCGTCGTCGGCGTCCCGCACCACGATGCGGTCGTCGAACGCGACAGTGAGTGGGCCGTCCGGGACCGGCTGACCGGCCGCGGCGAGCACGCGCCGGGCGACGAGGTCCTCGACGGTCGGGCCGTCGGCGACCCCGGCGCCGAGCGCGCGGACCACGGTCACCTGCTCGGCCACGGACGCCCCGGGGTCGAGCGTGAGCGTCGGGGCGTCCTGCTCCGGCGACGCGCCCAGCCCCTTCGTGATGATGCCGCGCAGGATCTCGTTCGTCCCGCCGCGCAGCGTGTAGGCGGGCAGGTGCCCGATCCCCAGGGCCAGCACCTCGGCGAGCGACCCCACCGGCGCGGACGGGTCGGCGACCACCGGGGACAGCGCCCGCACCTCCTCCACGACCGTGCCCTCGTAGCGAGTGCCCAGGTCCTTCACGAGCGCGGCCGCGACGTCCGGCGACTCCCCCCGCTCCAGGGCGCTCGCGACCCCAAGGGACAGGCGGCGCAGCGACGCGAGCCGCGCGACGAGCAGCCCGACCCGCCCCGCCCCGGCGTCGGGAAGGCCGTGGCGCAACAGGGCCGTGAGCAGCGGGAACGTCGAGAGGAACCGCTCGGGGCCGCTGCGCTCCTGCGCGAGCTCGCCGGTGACCTGCGCCCACCCCGAGCCCTCGGGTCCGAGCGGGTCGCCCGGCACGCCGTCGAGGTGCGTGGCGTTGAAGCGGTGCTCGCCGGTGAGCAGGCGGATCGGCTCGGCGCGGACCTCGGGGGCGTGCAGGTCGATCAGGTACTGCGAGAGCCCGGCATGCTTCGACCCGGCGTCGGCGTCGGAGCGGGCGAGCACGATGGCCGCGTCGTTGACGTGCGAGCCGCCGGTCCACATCTTGACGCCGGTGAGCCGGGTGACGCCGTCGTCGCCGGTCTCGGCACGGGTCGCGACGGCGGCGAGGTCGGAACCCGCGCCCTCCTCGCTCATCCCGATCGAGAAGAAGCACTCGCCCCGGGTGATCGCCGGCAGGTAGTGCTCCCGCTGCGCGTCGGTGCCGTTCGCGAGGATCGAGGGGCCGGCCTGGCGGTCGGAGACCCAGTGTGCGCCGACCGGGGCGCCCGCCGCGAGCAGTTCCTCGATGACGACGTAGCGATCCAGGGGCGACCGTCCCCCGCCGCCGTACTGGGGCGGGAGCGTCATCCCGACCCAGCCCTGCGCGGCCAGCCGACGGCTGAACTCCCGGTCCCACCCGGCGAACCAGGAGTCGGGCCGGTCGAGCACGGTGCCGCGGGCCCGCTCGGCGTCGAGGAAGGCACGCACCTCGGCGCGGAGCTTCTCCGCCCCCTCGGGCAGCCGGATCTCGGGGACGAACGACGTCATCGGTGGGCCTCCTGCCGGGTCGTCACCGGGAGAGCATCGCCGACCTCGCGGCCCAGTCGCTGCGCGAGCGCCGCGCAGACCATGAGCTGCAGCTGGTGGTAGAGCATCAGCGGCAGCACGATCAGCCCGACGACGGGTCCGGCGAAGAGCACGCCGGCCATCGGCAACCCGGAGGCGAGCGACTTCTTCGAGCCGCAGAACATGATCGTCACGCGGTCCTCCCGGGACAGGGAGAAGAGCCGCCCGGCGTGCCACGTCGCGACCAGGACCACTGCCAGGAGCACGACCTCGAGGCCGACCAGGGCGAGTAGCGAGGCGACCGAGGTCCGCTGCCAGACGCCGTCGACCACGCCCTCCCCGAAGGCGGAGTACACGACCAGCAGGATCGAGCCACGGTCGACGAGTCCGAGGACGCGGCGGTGACGGGCGAGGCCCTGGAGCCCGCCAGGGGTCCGCTCGTCCGGGAGCCCGACCAGCGCGGCCGGGAAGCGCGCGCGAGATGATCCACCGCATGCGCAGCATGCTCGTCACCGGAGGCAGCCGAGGGATCGGCGCGGCGACCGCACGGCGGGCGGCCGCCGCGGGCTGGGCGGTGTGCCTGACCTACCGGTCGGACCAGAACGCCGCCGCCGCGGTCGTCGCGTCCATCGAGCACGAGGGCGGACGCGCGGCGGCGGTGCGGGCGGACGTCGCCGTGGAGGCGGACGTGATCGCCGCGGTCGAGGCGACCACGACGCTCGGCCCGCTCGGGGCCGTCGTCGCGAACGCCGGGATCGTGGGCGAGAAGACCCGGGTGGACGAGCTCACGGTCGACCGCGTCGAACGCATGCTCACCACCAACGTCACCGGCACGATCGTCACCTGCCGCGAGGCGGTCCGGCGCATGTCGACCGCGCACGGGCACGACGGCGGGTCGATCGTCCTGGTCTCGTCGGCCGCGGCGCGGCTCGGGTCGCCGGGCGAGTACGTCGACTACGCGGCGTCGAAGGCGGCGGTGGACACCCTGGGGCTCGGGCTCGCCAAGGAGGTCGCCGGCGAGGGCATCCGGGTCAACGTCGTGCGGCCCGGGATCATCGACACCGACATCCACGCGAGCGGGGGCCAGCCCGACCGCGCCGGGCGTCTCGGGCCGGCCGTGCCGCTCGGTCGGGCGGGCACGGCGGACGAGATCGCCGCCGCGATCGTGTGGCTGGCCTCCGACGACGCGTCCTACGCCACCGGCAGCGTCCTCGACGTCACCGGCGGCCGCTGACTCACGCGCCGGTGGTCTCCGGGTCGTCGTTCGCGCGCTTCTCCTCGACGTCCTTGGCCTGCCCGTGCAGGTCCGGGTTGACCTCCTTGCGGGCGTGCTCGTCGTCGGAGTCGGACTGCGGCCGGGGCTGCTCGCTCATCGGGTTCTCCTCGTGGTCGTCATCGACGGGGGCGGCTGCCCCGCGGCCCGTGATCGACTAACGAGGATCCGTGACGGCAAGCGCTTGCGCTCCTAGGGTGCAGCCATGTGCGCCGACGCTGTGGCCCTGAACCGCGCCTCGCTGCCGGAGCTCTCGGTCCCGGTGCCGGACTACGACCGCGACGCCCTCGCGGTCGGGATCGTCCACATCGGCGTGGGCGGGTTCCACCGCGCGCACCAGGCCATGTACCTGGACCGGCTGTTCGCCGCCGGCCGTGACCACGACTGGGCGCTCTGCGGGGTCGGGGTGCTCGACGCCGACCGCGCGATGGGCGCGGTCCTGGAGCGCCAGGACGACCTCTACACGCTCGTCCTCAAGCACGCCGACGGGTCGCGGGAGCCGCGCGTGATCGGCTCGATGGTCGACTACCTGGTGGCCCCGGACGACCCGGACGCGGTGCTGGAACGCCTGACCGACCCGGCGACCCGCATCGTGAGCCTGACCGTCACCGAGGGCGGCTACCACGTCAACACCGCGACCGGGAAGTTCGACGGCTCCGAGGAGTCGGTCGCCCACGACATCGCCCGCGAGGTCGACACCGTGCCGCGGTCCGCGTTCGGCTTCCTCGTCGAGGCCCTCCGCCGGCGTCGCGCGGCGGACACCGGGCCCTTCACGGTGATGAGCTGCGACAACATCGCCGGGAACGGCGACGTCGCGCACCGCATGATCACGGCATTTGCGCGGGAGCGGGACGAACGGACCGGCGACGACCTCGCCGACTGGATCGAGCGCGAGGTCCCGTTCCCCAACTCGATGGTCGACCGGATCACCCCGCGGACCACCGACGAGGACCGCCGCGAGCTCGCCGAGCGCTTCGGGGTCGACGACGGCTGGCCGGTGGTGTGCGAGTCGTTCACGCAGTGGGTGCTCGAGGACCGGTTCGCGGCGGGCCGCCCTGCGTTCGAGGAGGCCGGGGTCCAGGTCGTCGACGACGTCGAGCCCTACGAGCTGATGAAGCTCCGGCTGCTGAACGCCTCACACCAGGCCATCGCCTACCTCGGCTATCTCGCCGGGTTCCGCTACGCCCACGAGGTCTGCGCCGACGACGAGTTCGTCCGCTTCGTGCGCGGCTACATGGACCGCGAGGCCACCCCGACGCTGCTACCGGTCCCGGGGGTCGACCTCGACGACTACAAGACCACGCTGATCGAGCGGTTCGCGAACCCCGAGATCCGCGACACGCTCGCCCGGCTCGCCGCGGAGTCGTCGGACCGCATCCCGCCGTGGCTGGTGCCGGTGATCCGCCGGAACCTGGAGCAGGACGGCGAGATCGAGCGCTCCGCCCTGATCGTCGCCGCGTGGGCCCGGTACGCCGAGGGGGTCGACGAGGCCGGCGAGCCGATCGAGGTGGTCGACACCGGCCGCGCCGACGAGCGCACCGCGGCCGCCCGGCGCTACCCGGACGAGCCGCTGGCGTTCCTCGAGGACCCCTCGCTGTTCGGCGACCTCGCCGACGACGACCGCTTCACCGCCGCCTACCGGCGCCACCTCGACCGGCTCCACACCGACGGGGCCCGGGCGGCCCTGCGGGCGGTCCTCGACGGGGCCTAGTGGGTCACGGGTGCGCTCACGCGTCGTCCGGCCGCGGGCGCCCGGCACCCGCGGTCGCCGGCGCCTGCCCGGTGCGGTCGTCGCGGGGCTCGACCTCGAGGGGGTCGCCGCCGACCTCCGGGTGCTGCTGCTCGGCCGGGTCGGGGCGGAACCACCCGCCGGACAGCGGCGCCCCGGCCGCGCCGAGGTCGTTCATGCGCCGCGGCACCGGGGCGCCCTGGTAGGCCAGCTCCCGCGGCCGGCCCGCCCCGTCCACGGCCAACGGCTGATGGACCTCGACGAACTCGCCGTGCGGGAGGCGTTTGACCACGCCGGTCTCGATGCCGTGCTCGAGCACCTCCCGGTCGAGCCGTTGGAGCCCGAGACAGAGCCGGTAGGTCACGACGTAGACGACGGGCGGTCCGACGACCAGGCCGATGCGGCCGGCCCAGGTCATCGCGTTCAACGAGATGTCGAAGACGTAGGCGATGATGTCGTTGCCGCAGGCCACGAGCAGCCAGAAGTAGACGAAGAAGGCCATCATCCCGGTCGCCGTGCGCACCGGGGCGTCCCGCGGACGCTGCAGCAGGTTGTGGTGCGCGCCGTCCCGGGTGGCCAGGCGTTCGATCTGCGGCCACAGCGCGAGCAGGCCGATCATCAGCCCGATCCCGACGACGGGGAAGAAGATCGCGGGGACCGTGTAGCGGCCCAGGTACAGCTCCCACGACGGCCACAGCCGCACGGCGCCGTCGAAGATGCCCATGTACCAGTCGGGTTGGGACCCGGCGGAGACCTTCGTCGGGTCGTACGGGCCCAGCTTCCAGATCGGGTTGATCTGGAAGGCGCCGCTCATGATCGCGATGACGCCGATGTTCACGATCATGAACGCGCCGCCCTTGGTCGCGAAGGTGGGCAGGATGCGGACGCCGACGACGTTGCGCTCGGTGCGCGCGGGACCCGGGAACTGCGTGTGCTTCTGGAACCAGACGAGGGCCACGTGGACGCCGATGACGGCGAGGATGATCCCGGGCAGCAGGAAGACGTGGACGATGTAGAGGCGCGGGATGATGATCGTGCCGGGGTACTCGCCGCCGAGGATCGCCCAATGCAGCCACGTGCCGATCACGGGGATCGAGAGGATGATCGCGGAGAGACCGGTCCGCAGGCCGGTGCCGGAGAGCAGGTCGTCGGGCAGCGAGTAGCCCACGAAGCCCTCGATCATGCCGGCCAGCAGCAGCACGACGCCGAGGATCCAGTTCGCCTCCCGCGGGCGGCGGTAGGCGCCGGTGAAGAACGTCCGGGCCATGTGCGCGATCATCGCCGCGACGAACAGCAGGGCCGACCAGTGGTGGACCTGCCGCACGAACAGCCCGCCGCGGACCTCCATCGAGATGTTCACCGTCGAGATCCAGGCCTGGCTGGCATCGATCCCGCGCGCCCCCGCGTAGACGCCCTCGTAGGTCGACTCCGCCATCGAGGGGTCATAGAAGATCGCCAGCCACGTGCCCGAGAGCAGCAGCGCGATGAAGGTGTAGATGCACACCTCGCCGAGCAGGAACGACCAGTGGGTCGGGAACACCTTGTTGATCTGCCGGCGCAGCGGGCCGGCCGGGTGGTACCGGCTGTCGATCTCGTCGGCCGCGACAGCGAGCAACCGCTGTCCCGGGGACGTCGTACGCCTGAGAGGTGGCATGCGCCCGGCCTTCCGCCGCGACACGGGAGGACCCGTGGCCGCGCCCGGGGCGAGATCGACGGCTCCGGGCGCGGACTCTGCCTGCACCACGGGCTGTGCGGACGGTCAACCCCCGGTCGGGAAGGTTCGATCGTGCGCCGCGCCGGGACCGATCGCAACCGGTGGGAATGGTCTGCGTGCTAGCGTGTTGAACGATTCAGTGGCCGGCGGCAGGCACCGCCCCGCCGGCCACGACCGTGCATCGCAACCCGTGAAGGAGAAGACGTGGCCGTCCCCGACGCCGCCACCGAGCACACCCCGTTCGTCTCCAGCCCGACCCCCCGGTGGCCCGAGACCGAGCAGGCCCGCGAGGCCCTCATCGACTCCGAGACCGCCGAGCTCAACCAGCTGCTCGACCGCATCGACGGGCTGACCCACGAGGCCCGCCGCCGCCTGCGCCGCCTCGAGCACCACCGCCGCGGCGTGGCCGTGCAGTGGACCGACCTGCACGGCTGACCCTCTGCCGTTCCCGACGCCGGGTGCCCGCACCCGCCGTCGGGAACGGCTAGGACGCCAGCCGCTCCCCCGAGGCGCTGTCGAAGGCGTGCACCGCCTCGGGGTCGACCCGCACCGCGATCGTCTCGCCGTAGCGGACCCGGGTGCGGCCCGGGCCGCGCACCACCAGCGTCGTCGCCTCGTCGTCGGCCAGGTGGGCGTAGAGGTAGGACTCGCTGCCGAGCTCCTCGACCACGTCGACCACCGCCTTGACCCCGTCCCCGTCGCTGAGGGACAGGTCCTCGGGGCGGACGCCGATCGTCACCGTCGACGCGTCGCCCGCGGAGTCGCGCACCTCCCGCCGCAGCGGGACGTCCACGTCGCCGAGCCGCACCCCGTCGCCGGCACGGCCGAGGTCGAGCAGGTTCATCGCCGGCGAGCCGATGAAGCCGGCCACGAAGGCGTTGACCGGGTGGTCGTAGAGCTCCGACGGCGTGGCGTACTGCTGCAGCCGCCCGTCGCGCAGCACGGCGACCCGGTCGCCCATCGTCATCGCCTCGACCTGGTCGTGGGTGACGTAGACGGTCGTGACGTCGAGCCGGTTCTGCAGCCCGGCGATCTGCGCGCGCGTCTGCACGCGCATCTTGGCGTCGAGGTTGGACAGCGGCTCGTCCATGAGGAACACCTGCGGTTCCCGCACGATCGCCCGGCCCATCGCGACCCGCTGCCGCTGACCGCCGGAGAGCGCCTTGGGCTTGCGGTCGAGGTACTCGGTGAGACCCAGGATCTCCGCGGCCTCGTTCACCCGCCGCGCCTGCTCCGCCTTGTCCATCCCGCGCATCTTCAGCGGGAACGCCATGTTGTCCCACACCGTCTTCGACGGGTAGAGCGCGTAGCTCTGGAACACCATGGCGATGTCCCGGTCCTTCGAGGGCACGTCCACCACGTCGCGCCCGTCGATGCGCAGGTGCCCCGCGTCGATCGGCTCGAGCCCCGCGAGCATCCGCAGCGCCGTGGACTTCCCCGAACCCGACGGTCCGACGAGCACCACGAGCTCGCCGTCGTCCACCGTCAGGCTCAGCCCGTCGACGGCGGGCGTGGCGCCCGGCGTGTAGATACGCGAGGCCCGGTCGAACACCACTTCGGCCATGTCCTGGCTCCTTCACTGGTCCAGCTCCGCTGCGCTACGTGTCCGTTCACTTGACCGCGCCGAACGACAGACCCTGCACCAGCTTGTTCTGCGCCACCCACCCGGCGAGGATCACCGGGAGTGCGGCCAGGGTCGCGGCTGCCGACAGCTGCGCGAAATAGAGCCCCTGCGACGTCACGAACTGCACGAGGAACGTCGGCATCGTGCCCGCGTTCGCCGACGTGAGGTTGACCGCGAAGAAGAACTCGTTCCACGAGAAGATCACGCAGATCAGCGCGGTGGCGAAGATGCCCGGCGAGATGATGGGCAGCACCACCTCGCGCAGCGTGCGCATCAGCGACGCCCCGTCCATCGAGGCCGCCTCGAGCAGTTCGACCGGGACCTCGAGGAAGAACGAGCGCATCATCCACACCGCGATGGGCAGGTTCATCGCGGTGTAGAGGACGATCAGCGTCCAGATGTTGTCCAGCAACCGCAGGTTGTTGACCACGACGTAGATCGGGACGATGGCCGCGACCACCGGCAGCATCTTCGTCGAGATGAAGAAGAAGAGGACGTCCTGCGTCTTCTCCACCGGACGCAGCGACAGCGCGAACGCCGCCGGCGTGGCCAGCAGCAGCACGAGCACCGTGGAGATCACCGTCGCGCCGAGCGAGTTCGCGAGATAGGGCCCGATCCCCGCGTCGAACACCGTCCGGAACTGCTCGAGCGTCGGGCTGAACACGAACGTCGGCGGGCTGGACTGGGCGTCGCCCTCGGTCTTGAACGCGGTGAGCACCATCCAGAGCACCGGGAAGAAGAACCCGATCCCGAGGATCCACGTCAGCGTGGTCAGCAGGACGGGCCCCGTCCGTCGGGAGCGCCGCGGCTCGTCGTCCGCGGGTCCCGACGAGGCGGCCCGCGCCCCGCGCTCGGTCGTGATCGTCATCAGTGGCTCCCCTCGGCGGCGCCGAAGCTGCGGAAGACCAGCCGCAGCGCGAAGGTCGCGACGATGATCGTCATGACCACGACGACGACGCCCATCGCGGCCGACTGGCCGATGTCGAAGCCGAGGAACGCCCGCTGGTAGATGTAGAAGGGCAGGTTCGCCGACGCGGTGCCCGGCCCGCCCTGGGTGATCATGTAGACCGCGTCGAACGTGTTCACCAGGTAGATCGCGCCGAGCACGGTGCCCAGCTCGATGAAGCGGCGCAGGTGCGGCAGCGTCAGCTCCCGGAAGATCGCCCAGGCGCCTGCCCCGTCCATCCGCGCGGCCTCGATCTGGTCGGTGGGCATCGACTGCAGGCCGGCGAGCAGCAGCAGCATCATGAACGGCGTCCACTGCCAGATCAGCGCGACCATCACCGACGCCAGCGGGAAGTCCGAGATCCAGGCCTCCTCGCCCACGCCGAACGGCGACAGGACGAAGTTGACCAGGCCGTAGGTCGGGTCCAGCAGCGTCGTCTTCCACAGCAGGGCGGCGGCGACGGGCGTGATGAGGAACGGCGTCACCAGCAGGGTGCGCACCACGCCACGCCCGACGAAGTGCCGGTTGAGCAGGAGCGCGAGCACCAGCCCGAGCACCACCGCGATCAGCACCGACCCGAGGGTCATGATCACCGTGTTCAGGGCGACCCCGCGGAACTGCGAGTCCTGGAAGACGCTGACGTAGTTGTCGAACCACACCCACTGCTGGGAGCCCGGGCGCACCAGGTTCCACGACTGCAGCGAGTAGAAGATCGTCAGCAGGAACGGGATCTGCGTGACGATGATCGTGAAGACCAGGGCCGGCAGGAGCGGGGCGCGGCGCACCCAGCCCTCGGCCCGTGCCGAGCGCGTCGGGGTCTGTCCCGGTGCCGGTGGCGGCCCGGAGGGGGTTCTCGGTCGTTCCTGCACGGCCGTCACGGTCGGGCTCCGCTCCGCTGCGTCTCCTCTGTCATCGCTGGTAGCTCTCCCCCACCGTCGTCGCGTACTTCTGGGACTGGTCCAGCGCCTCGGCGGGCGTGATCTGCCCGGCGATCGCGGCACTCAGCTGCTGGCTCACGCGGGTGCCGAGGTCCTGGAACTCGGGGATCCGGAGGAACTGCACGCCCTGGTAGGGCACCGGCTCCACCGTCGGCTGCTGCGGGTTCGCCCGGACGATCGCGTCGCGCACGGTGTTGGCGAAGGCCCCGGCGGCCTGCTGGTACTGCGGGCTGTCGTAGGTCGAGGTCCGGGACCCGGGGGGTGCGGACTCCCAGCCGAGCCGGTTGCCGACCAGCTGGACGTACTGCTTCGAGGTCATCCAGCTCATGAACTTCCACGCGGCGTCCACCCGCGGCGAGGTCTTCGGGATGGCGAGCGACCAGGAGTACAGCCAGCCCGAGCTCGGCGTCGCGAGGACGGGGGCCGGCACGAACCCGACCTTGCCGACGACCTTGGACTCCTCGGGGTTGATCACCGTGCCCGCGGCCGACGTCGAGTCGTACCACATCGCGACGTTGCCCTGGCCGAACGCGGTGCCGCACTCGGAGAACCCCGCCTGGGACCCGCCGGCGATGCCGTGGTTGCGCGCCAGGTCGACGTAGAACTGCGTCGCCTGCTCGAACTGGGGGCTGGTCAGCTGGGCGTTCCACTGCGGGTCGTACCAGCGGCCGCCGAACGTGTTCACCACCGTGTTGAACGGCGCCATCATCTCGCCCCAGCCGGGCTTGCCCCGCAGACAGATCCCCGCGGTGCTGCCGCCGCGCTGCCGGTCGTCGAGGCGGGCGGCGGCGTCGGCGACCTGCGGCCAGGTGGGCTGCGCCGGCATCGTCAGGCCGGCCCGGGCGAACAGGTCGGTGCGGTACATGAGGAACGAGGACTCGGCGTAGAACGGCACCGAGTACATCCGGCCCTGGTAGGAGAGCGCGTCGCGCACCGTGGGCAGGAAGTCGTTCCGGTCGTAGCCCGGGGTCTGCGCCATGAGGGGCTCGAGGTCGGTGAGCCACCCGTTCTGCGCCCACTGCGGGGTCTCGTAGTTCGAGATCATGACGACGTCGAACTCGCCGCCGCCGGTGGCCACCGACGCCGTGATCTTGGCCCGGGCCTCGTTCTCCGAGAGCGTGACGAACCGCAGGCGGATGCCGGGGTTCTCCCGCTCGAACTCGGGCGAGAGCGTGATCGCGTCCTTCATCTGCGGGTTGGACACGATCGCGACGGTCACGGTCTGCGCGCCGTCGGCGGCGCCGAGGGCCCCCGCGCCCGAGCAGCCCGCCACCAGGGCGAGCAGCGCCGTCGCGACCAGCGCGAGCGCCGGTCGGCGACGTCCCCGGTGGGGTCCGGCCCGTCGTCCCGTCGTCGGTCTCCGCACGGCCTGCCCCCGTCCCGGTCGAGTGACGTGGTTCACGCCGACGTCACGTCGGGCGACGGTAGGACCCCGAAGCGTGCGGACGCAAGCGCTTGACCGGTACATCCGGGACCGACCTCGGAATTCACTGCTCCCCCCGGCGCCCGGCACCGGGCATCATGCGGCAGGGCAACGGCGGCGGAGGAGAGGGTCCACGAGTGACCACGATGGCGGACGTCGCGCGGCGTGCCGGCGTCTCGACGGCCACCGTCTCGCACGTCCTGAACAACACGCGGGCGGTCAGCGCCGATACCCGCGCCGCCGTCCTCGCCGCGGTCGAGGAGACCGCCTACACGCCGAACACCGTGGCGCGCTCGCTCGCGACCAACCGGACCACCACGTTGGGTCTCGTCCTCTCGGCCATCTCGAACCCCTACTTCGGGGAGCTGCTCTCCTCGGCCGAGTCCGCCGCGGCCGCCGCCGGCTACACGCTGCTGCTCGTCGACCCCCACGAGGACCCGGAGTACGAACGCACCGTCGTCGCCCGCCTGCACCACCACCGCGTCGACGGGGTGGTGCTCGCGCCGTCGGCACGCCCCGGCGCCGCGCTGGAGTACCTGGCCCGCCACGAGGTCCCGACCGTGCTGCTCGACCGGCTCTCCGCCGAGGGCCGGGCCGCCGCGCTGGACCAGGTCGGCAGCGAGAACCACGACGCGACCGCGACGCTCACCCGCCACCTCGTCGAGCACGGGCACACCCGCATCGCCCTGGTCGCGGGCCTCGAGGGACTCACGACGACGGAGGAGCGCTGCGCCGGGTTCGGCCGCGCGCTCGACGACGCCGGGGTGCCGCGCGACCCCACGCTGGAGGTCTCCGGCGAGTCCGCGAGCGAACCCGCCCGCGCCGCGATGGCCGGGCTGCTGGGCCTGCCCGAGCCGCCCACCGCCGTCGTCGTCGGGAACAACAGCATGACGATCGGGGTGATCGCGGCCCTGCGCGACGCCGGGGCGCGGGTGCCCGACGACGTCGCCGTGGTGGCCTTCGACGACTTCGCGTGGGCGGACCTGTTCTCCCCGCGCCTCACCGTCATGGCGCAGCCGTTCGACCGGATCGCCGCCGAGGCGGTCCGGCTGCTGCTGCGCCGCCGGGCCCACCCCGAGGCCCCGCTGGAGGTGCTGCGCCTCCCGCCGTCGTTCCGGATCCGGGAGAGCTGCGGCTGCCGCGTGTGAGCATGGGCGCATGCCTGCCTACGTCGTCGGGGTCGACTCCTCCACCCAGGCCACCAAGGTCGTCGTCGTCGATCCCGACGACGGGTCCGTCGTCCGGGAGGCGCGCCGGGCGCACCCCGAGGGCACGGAGGTCGACCCGCGGCACTGGTGGACGGCGCTCTGCGAGGCGCTCGGCGAGGTGGGCACCGACGACGTCGGCGCGATCGCCGTGGCCGGGCAGCAGCACGGGATGGTGCTCTGCGACGGGCGGGGCGAGCCGGTGCGCGAGGCGCTGCTGTGGAACGACACGCGCTCGGCCGACGCCGCCCGGGCGCTCACCGAGGAGCTCGGCGGCCCGGGCGCGTGGGCGGACGCCGTGGGCACGGTCCCCGTCGCGAGCATCACCGCCACGAAGCTGCGGTGGACCGCCCGCGCCGAGCCGCAGACCGCCGAGCGGGCCCGCGCGGTGATGCTCCCGCACGACTGGCTGACCTGGCGGCTGCGCGGCGGGGCCCGGGCCGGCGCCGAGGCGGTCACCGACCGCGGCGACGCCTCGGGCACCGGGTACTGGTCGGCGCACACCGAGGACTACCGGCCCGACCTGCTGGAGCTCGCCTTCGGCCGGCCGCTCGAGGTGCCGCGGGTGGCCGCGCCGGGCGAGACCGTGGGCCGCGGGCACGACCACGGGCCGGTGCCCGGAGCGGTCGTCGCCCCCGGGACCGGGGACAACATGGGCGCTGCGCTCGCGATCGGGACGGCGCCCGGCGAACTCATCGTCTCCCTCGGGACCTCCGGGACGGTGTTCGCCGCGACCGACCGGCCGACGGCCGACCCGTCCGGCTTCGTCGCGGGCTTCGCCGACGCCCGCGGCCGCTACCTGCCGCTGGTGTGCACGCTCAACGCGGCGCGCGTGCTCGGGGTCGGGGCGACCCTGCTCGGCGTCGACCCCGACGGCTTCGACGACCTCGCGCTGGCCGCCGACGCGGGGGCGGGCGGCCTCGTCCTGGTCCCCCACCTCGAGGGCGAGCGCACCCCGGACCGCCCCGACGCCACGGGCACGGTCGCCAACCTGACCCTCGCGAACGGGACCCGGGAGAACCTCGCCCGGGCCGTCGTCGAGGGCATGCTCTGCGGGCTCGCCGCGGGGGTGGAGGCCCTCGCGGACGTCGGGATCGACGGCTCCCGGGTGCTGCTCATCGGCGGCGGCAGCCGCTCCCGGGCCGTGGCGGCGATCGCGCCCGCCGTGTTCGGGCTCGACGTCGAGGTGCTCGCGCCGGCCGAGTACGTGGCGCTCGGGGCCGCCCGGCAGGCGGCGTGGGCGCTGACGGGCGACGAGCCGGACTGGCGGATCGACCGGGACACCGTGGTGGAGGCCACCGGGGCCGACCGCGACGCCGCCCGACACGTCCGGGCGGCCTACGCGACGATCGTCGGGTGAGCGATCTCCCCCTCGCCGAGGACGACCTCGACCAGCCCGGCCTCATCGCGCCGGGCGCGATGCGCACCCACGGCAGTGTGCCGCCCGACGTCGTCCTGTGCTTCTTCCCCGAGGTGATGACGGCCCTCGGCGAGCAGCACCCGGAGATCGCGGCCCTGCACTCGGAGAACGGCCGCTCCCCCGTGTACGGCGTCCCGCGGCCCGACGGCCGGACCGTCGCGGTGGCGCATCCCGGGGTGGGGTCGCCCATGGCGGCCGCCAGTCTGGAGGAGCTCATCGTCCTCGGCGGCCGGCGGTTCACCGCGGTCGGCGGGGCGGGCGTGCTGGTGCCCGACCTCGTCCTGGGCCACGCGGTGGTGGTCTCCTCGGCGCTGCGCGACGAGGGCACGTCGTTCCACTACCTGCCCGCGGCGCGGGTCGTCGAGGCCGACCCGGAGGGCGTCGAGGCGCTGGTGGCGGCCCTGCACGCCGCGGACGTCGCCCACACCGTCGGCCGCACGTGGACCACCGACGCCGTGTACCGGGAGACCCGCTCGCGCACGGACCGCCGTCGCGAGGAGGGCTGCCTCGCCGTCGAGATGGAGGCCTCGGCCCTCATCGCGGTGGCGCGCTTCCGGGGGGTGGCGTTCTCCCAGGTGCTGTTCGCCGGGGACTCCCTGGCGGGCGAGCAGTGGGACAGCCGTCGGTGGACGACCGCCCGGGAGGCCCGGGCGGCCCTCGTCGACGTGCTGGTCAGTTCCCGGTGACGAGCGTCAGGCCGTACTGGTTGAGGATCGGGCGCAGCGGCTGGAAGTAGGTCGTGCCGCCGGTCGTGCAGTCGCCCGAGCCGCCGGAGAGCAGGCCCTGCGCCTGGGCGGTGCCCGGCGCGAGGAACGAGCCGCCGGAGTCGCCGGACTCGGCGCACGCGCTGGTCTGGGTCAGTCCCTGCACGGTGACCCCGTTGCCGTAGTTGACCGTGACGTTCTTGGCCTCGATCACGCCGCAGTGGTAGCCCGAGGTCGACCCGGACCGGCAGACCTGGGTCCCGACCGGGGCCTCGGTGGCGCCGGTGACGGTCGGGCCGCCCCGGACCTGGCCGCTGCCGCGCCAGGCCGCGGTGTTCGCGACCTGGATGATCCCGTAGTCGTTGGTCGGCCACGCGGTGAGAGCGACGTTGCCGATCCGCTGCCCGTTCGGGCCGGACCAGCTCGAGGTGTTCTGGGTGCAGTGGCCGGCGGTGAGCAGGTAGGTCGTGGTGTTCCGGCGGACCGAGAAGCCGTCCGAGCAGCGGATCCCGGTCGTCGTGGTGACGCCACCGGAGGTCGACGTGCTGGTCACGGTGGTGATGGCGGTCCCGCCGACCAGCGGCGCGGCGACGAGCGCCCGGATCGGCGCGGACATCGGCTGCACCCGGACGGCCGCCGGGTTCTCGTCGGCGGCGAAGTCGGTCGCGGCCTTCGTCGCGGGCCCGACGACCGCCACGACCGTCTGGTTCGTGGTGGGGTCGACGAACCACGCGGCCACGTTGGCCGGCGCCCGGCCGCGCCGCTCGTCCAACCGCTGCTTCGCGGCCTGTCCCGCGCCGGGTTCGACGGGCGTGGGCCGGGTCGTCGACCCCGGTCCCGACGGCAGGGGTGGTGGCGTCGGCGTCTGCGCGAGCGCGGGGACCGCCAGCGCGAGGACGGCGGTCAGGACGAGCGCGACGGCGGCGCCGACGCGACGGGCGGCGGGGGCGGTGAGGGGCACGCGGGGTCCTCCGGGTCGGGCCGGACAGCACGGACGGTGAGCGGTGGTGTGCTGGGGGTATCGACCCTGCGGCCCGTGGTCGTTACTCCGAACGGCCTAATCACCGACATGGGTGACCCTACGTCGGCCGCCCGTCCCGCGCGCGCGGCGTCGCCCGGACGGGTACCTCCCGCGACCACGACGGAATTGCTGCGCAATAAGCATCGGGTGCCGCGCCGGGAAGGGGGAATTACTTCCCCGACGGCGGGCGGGGTGGCCGCGAGCCCCTCGGCTATCGTGGCGCCGTGGCCGACCGCTGGGATCCGCGACCGGGCGGCGGCGGGGCTCCGCGTCCGTCCGCTCCGTCGCGCTGGTCGACCGGTTCGTTCTCGCGCGGCGGCCCGCGCGGCCCACGGCCCGGGAGCCGACCGCCCGCCGGTCCGCCCCGCGACGCCCGGCCCCGTCAGGCCGGCCGCTTCGCCGTCGGCCCGGGCTTCCCGTGGCCCCTCGTCGTGGTGGGTGCCCTGGTGGTGACCGCCCTGCTCGCCTGGCTCGTCGGGCAGCGTGCCGGGATCCTGGGGTTCCTCTTCCCCGTCGGGTACCTGGTCGTCTGCGTCCTCGCGGTGTGCGCGGTCCGCCCCGACGGGGTGCTCGTGCCCGCCCTCCAGGCGCCCGTGGTGGCCTTCCTCGGCCTGGTGGTGGCGGCGATCGTCCGGGGGGACACGGCCAGCAGCACGCTCTTCGTCCTCGGGGTCTTCGCCCCCCTCGCGCAATTGTTCTGGTGGATGCTCGTCGCACTCGTGGTCACCGCGGTCCTCGGATTCCTGCGATTTCGTGAGGCGAATCCTGGGTTCTCGATCCTGGGTGCCGCGCGCAGTGTGAGGAACGCGTGATGGCGCCGCGCGATCCGGACCGTCCCGGCCAGTTCCGGATGCCCCGCCGTGGGGACACCCGTCCGGAGGGCGGCGCTCCCTCACCGGGCGGTCCGTCCCCCGCCGGGCCCTCCCCCGCCGGGCCCTCCCCCGCCGGGCCCTCCCCCGCCGGTCCGTCCCCGGGCGGTCCGTCCCCGGGCGGGCCCTCGCCCGCGCGTCCGGCGGGCCCGCCGCCCGCCCGGCCCGCCGGTCCGCCGCCGGGTGCCGGTCCGTCCGCGCGGCCGCCGGCCGCGCCGCCCGCGGGCGCGCCCCGTCCGGGCCGGGGCCCGGGTCGACCGCCCGGGCCGCCGGCCGGACCACCGCCCGCTCCGCCGGCCGGTCCGCCTGCGGGAGCCCGCCGGCCCGCGCCGACCCCGACCCGGGTCGCACCCTCGCCCGTCCCGGGCGGCCCCGACGGGGCCGGGGACGGCCCGTCGTCGGGACGGGGTGCCGGAGGTGCCGCGCTGCTCGAGCGGGTGCGGACCTGGGCGACCACCCGGGTGCTGCTGCTCGTGCTGGCCGCCGCGTCCGTGCTGATCCTGCTCATCTCGGGCGCGACGGTGCTCGCTGCCCGCACCGTCGACTCCGGGTTCTCGCGCGTGGACGTCATCTCGACGTCGTTCGGGTCGATCTTCGGCACCGACCAGAACATCCTGCTGGTCGGGCTCGACACGCGGACCGACTCGTTCGGCAACCCGCTGCCCGCCGACCAGCTCGCCGCCCTGCACGCGGGCGGGAGCAACGACGGTGGCGACCAGACCGACACCATGATCGTGCTGCACATCCCCGGCGGCGGCGGACCGGCCACCGGGTTCTCGATCCCGCGGGACTCCTACGTCGATCTGCCCGACGACTTCGGCAAGCACAAGATCAACTCCGCGTACGCCTACGGCCAGAACGCGGCGCGGACGCAGCTGACGAAGGACGGTGTGAGCGGGAACCAGCTCGCCGTGCAGTCCGGGGCCGCGGGCGCGAAGGTCTCGATCGGTGCCGTCGAGGGACTCACCGGGCTCACCATCACGCATTTCGCGGCCGTGAACCTGGCCGGGTTCGCCTCGATCAGCTCGGCGGTCGGCGGGGTCCCCGTGTGCCTGAACGAGGCGGTCGACGACTCGTTCTCGGGCGCCAAGTTCGCCGCCGGTCAGCAGACCGTCGCAGGAGCGCAGGCCCTGGCGTTCGTCCGCCAGCGCCACGGCCTCCCCGGCGGTGACCTCGACCGCGCCCGTCGGCAGCAGGTGTTCCTGTCGAGCATGGCTCACACCGTGCTGGGGTCGGACACCCTCACCGACTCGACGAAGCGCAACGCGCTGATCGACGCGGTGGACAAGGCGGTCACCGTCGACCGCCAGCTCGACGTGCTCGACCTCGCCACGCAGCTGCAGGGCGTGAGTTCCGGGTCGATCGGGTTCCACACGATCCCGATCGTCAACGCCTCCTACGACACCAAGGAGGACGGCGAGGCCGTGGAGGTCGACCCGGCCGCGGTCCAGAAGTACATCTCCGACACGGTCTCCGGAGCGGGGCAGGCGACGCCCGCGCCGGCGGCGGGTGGCTCGTCGTCGGGCTCCTCCGGCGGCTCGAACACCGGTTCCTCCTCCGGCAGCGCCGCCCCGAAGTCGAGCGCCGCGCCGGCGGTGCCGTCGGAGGACGCCGGGACCGCCGCGCCGACGGTCCCCTGCGTCAACTGATCACTTCAGGACGTTGACCGCCCGCGCGACGACCAGCGCAACCGTGGCGAGGGAGACCGCGGACTGCACGAGCATCGTCAGCTTCGCCCAGCGCGACAGCGGCATCGTGTCGGTGGGGCTGAAGGCCGTGGCGTTGGTGAACGAGACGTAGAGGTAGTCGACGAACTGCGGCTCCCACTCCGGGTCGATGTCGGGCGACTGCATCTGCGGGAACAGGAAGTCGGGGACCTCACGGTCGCCGCTCGCCCGGGCGGTGGGGCCCCCGCGGTCGAACTGCCAGTACCAGAGGGCGAAGCCGATCACGTTGGTCGCCCAGATCGCGGCGCCGGTGGCGAGCAGGGTGCCGGGGTCGTCCCCGCCCTGCCCCCCGACGAGGTGGTAGACGAGCCGGACCGCGGAGAAGCCGTTCGCCACACTGATCATCGCCGTCAGCACGAGGCTCACCCGACGGCGCCAGCGCGGCTCGGCCTCGAAGCGGTTGGCGACGATCAGGACCACGAGCACCGCGATCTCGAGGACCGGCAGCAGCCACGCGGAGCCGATCACCACCTCGTCGGGAAGGGTCAGCTGCAGCCCGGCGACGACGAGGATGGCGAGCGCCACCGGCCAGCGCTGCTCGCCGGTGGTGGCCCGCCGCCAGGCGGGGAGGGTGGAGGACACCTGCGTCAGTGAACCTCCTCCAGGGCCCTCCCCGTCGTCAGGGGTCCGAGCAGCCCGACATCCAGACAGAGCACCACGATCAGGACCGCCGAGCCGCCGAACACCCACACCGGCCCGGCCGTCGCGAGGAGCGGGACGGCGACGAAGGGCAGCAGGACCGAGGTGCCACGCGAGAGCGAGTAGGCGACGCCGGACGCCGTCGAGCGGATGGCGGTCGGGAAGATCTCGGCCTGGTAGATGTGGAACGAGTTCGAGAAGACGTTGCTCGCGGTGGTGAGCAGGAACCCGGCGACGACGATGAGCCAGGGCGCACCGGCGGCGGCGAAGACGAGGCCGAACACCCCGATCGCGAGGGCCGACGCGATGATCAGGTACTTGCGTTCGAACCGTTCCACCAACGGCACGGAGATCAGCGAGCCGATCGGGTAGCCGGCGAAGCTCAGTGCGGCGTACGCCAACGAGTCGGTGACCTCGAACCCCTTGGCGACCAGTACGAGCGGCGCGAGCGTGCCGAACCCGTAGTAGGCGACGGTCTGCAGGACCTGGAAGACGAACAGCATCACCGTGCGCCTCCGGTAGGCGGTGAACGCGATCCGCAGCACCTCGAGGGTGGACCGCTCCCGTCCCCGCTCCGGGGTGGGCGCGCGGGCCGGGAGCTCGTCCACGGCCCCCGGGCGGCCGGCCCTCGCCGCGATGTCACGCACCACGTGCTCCGCCTCGTCGAAGCGGCCGCGGGACTCGAGCCACCGCGGCGACTCCGGCAGCACGCGGCGCATGACGATGACGAACACGGCGCCCAGCGCGCCCGCCACGAGCAGCCACCGCCAGCCCGCGATCCCCGCGATCTGCTGGGCCGCGACGAGCTTGCCACCGAGCAGGGCCGCGACCGGCACCCCGAGGAAGCCGACGGTGTAGGCCCAGGCGATGTAGCGGCCCCGGACCTTCCCCGGGAGGAACTCGGCGAGGTAGGTGTCGACGAGTACCAGCTCGCAGCCCAGCCCGATGCCGCCGAGGAAGCGCAGCAGCAGGAACACCTCGATGTTCGGGGAGAACGCTGCGGCGAGGCTGAAGAGGCTGTAGATCAGCAGGTTGAGCAGGAAGACACGCTGGCGGCCGATCCGGTCGGCCACCACCGAGAGCACGTTCGCGCCGACGAACATGCCGAGGAAGCCGCTCGCGACGACGGCCGCCTTGCCCACCGACCCGAGCTGGAACTCGCGGGCCAGGATGGGCGCGAGCACCCCGCCGAGGAACACCTCGTAGAGGTCGAAGAACGATCCGATGCCGACCAGCACCACGATCGTGCGGTGCCAGCGCGAGAGCGGGAGGTTCTCCAGCGCAGCGCTGGCGCCCGCCGTCGAGACCGGTCCGGCCATGGCCATCGTGCGCCTCCTCGCGCTCGGTGCTGAGCGCAAGAAAATACCCGCTCGATCAGGCGAGGTCGAATTGCTCGCGACGTCCGGTCGGGACCAGGTCCACGTACTCCGGGTGCTTGGCGATCCAGCCGCGGATGAACGGGCAGAACGGCAGGACCGCGAGCTTCCGCTCCCGCGCGTCGTCCAGCGCGGCACGGGCGAGCCGCCCCGCCAGGCCCTGTCCGGCGAACGCGTCGTCGACCTCGGTGTGGATGAACGCGATCGTCTCGCCGTCCCCGTGGGGGTCGGTGCGCAGCGCGTACTCGGCGAACCCCGCGACCTGGTCGCCGACGCGGATCTCGTAGCGGTGCCGGTCGGGGACGTCGGTGACGTCGAACTGGTCGGGCATGGTCGGCCTCCTCGGTCATGCTGGCGGGGTGCGACCCTATGTCCGATGAGCGACCGAGCGCTGTCCTTCGGCCGACTCGCCGAGGACTACGACCGCGTCCGGCCCGGCTACCCGCCCGAGGCGTTGCGACCCGTCGTCGGGAACCTCGTGGTGGAGGTGGGCGCCGGGACCGGGAAGCTGACGGCCCTGCTGGCTCCCGGACGGCGGGTCGTCGCGGTCGAGCCCGATCCCGCCATGCGGGCCGTGCTGGACGGGCGGGGACGGCGCGACGTCGAGGTGGTCGACGGGACGGGCGAGCGGCTGCCGGTCGGGACCGGCGAGGCGTCCGCCGTGGTCTACGGCCAGTCCTGGCACTGGGTCGAGCCCACTGCCGCGGCCGCCGAGGCGCGGCGGGTCCTCGCCGACCACGGCGTGCTGCTGCTCCTGTGGAACGTGCCCGACGTGTCGGTGGACTGGGTGCGCGAGCTCAACCGCCTCGCGGGGCTCCCGGAGGCCGTGCCGGAGTTCGCGCCGCTCGAGCTGGCCGGCTTCTCCCCCGGCGAGGTCCGACACGTGCCCTGGCAGCAGCCGCTGACCGTGGACGACCTGGTCCTGCTGTTCTCGACGTTCTCCCGCGTGAGCACCCGGGAGCCCGCCGACCGGGACCGGGTGCTGGAGTCGATCCGCGCGTCCCTCGCGGGCCGGTCGACGGTGTCCTATCCGTACGTCTGCGTCGGCCTGGTCCATCGTCGGACGCCGGGGTGAGCTGCGCCGGGCGCGAGCCGCGAGAGCGACACCAGGCATCCCGGGCCGCCCAGGACCCTGCCTCGTGCCACCCTCGCGGCGCCGCGGGCCAGCGTCGGCCGGCGCCTCAGGCGTTCTCGAGCACCCGCTCGCGGCGCTCCGACCGGACCGACCGCTCCGCCAGAGCACCGAAGACCAGTCCGAGGACGCCCCAGAGCAGCACCTGGGCGGTGACGGCGTACACGCGGAACGAGTAGAGGAGGTCCGCGTCGAAGCCGGGGAACACGATCCGGCCGACCGGGTCGCGCAGCGGTTGCGGCGTCTCGCTCACCGCCGGGCCGTACGTGGCGACGTTGGCGGAGAGCTCCCCGAGCGAGGGCAGGAGCGCCATGAGCACGCCCACCAGCACGACGTAGGCCAGCCCGCCGACGACCACCGCGTTCCACGTCCCGAGCCGCTCCCGCAGCGCCCGCGCCAGCAGCACGGCCACCACGAGCAGCACCACGGACCCGACGATCATGACGAGGTAGAGCCCCGACCGGTCACCGATCGTCTCCTCGTGGCCCACGGCCGGCGGGTTGGCCGGGTACTTCACGAACGGGGTGGCGTAGAGCGTGAGGAAGCCCGCGCCCGCCACGAGCAGTGCGAGCACCCGCGGGCGCACCGACACCTTCCCCTGCAGCAGCGTGTAGACCACCGCGAACAGCAGGCCCAGTGCCACGCCGACGAGGACCATCCCGGCGCCGATCCCCCACACGCCCTGGACGCTCCGGCTGAAGATCTCCGGGCCCTCCTCGGGTGGTGCGGTCCCGGCCGCCGTGGCGAGCGCCGCCTCTGCCTCGCCGCGCCCGGCCTCGTAGTCGATCGCGGCCTGGATGAGCGGCTCGGCGAACCACAGCGCGAACAGCCAGGCGACCACGCCGCCCAGCGCGCCCGCGAGCGCCGCCCGCGGGATCACCGTCCTCGCGTGCATCAGTGGCACGGGAAGCCGAGGAAGTGGCGGGCGTCGTGGACGAACTCGTGCACGACCATCGTGTGGCCGAACAGCGAGGTCGCGCCCTCGTCGAAGCCGATCAGGTAGAAGAGCAGCAGTCCGACGACGAGCGAGCCGATCAGGTAGGGCAGGTTGCCGACCGCGGTGGTCGCGGTCGCGCGTGCGCGGGTGACGCCGGCAGTGGTCACGGGGGGTCTCCTCGGTCTCGTGGGGCCCCGACGCTAGGACTGCGCGTCTCACACGGTCAATAACTCAGCAGCTAATGAGATGTAGCGTTCACACCGGGCGGAGTCGCCAGTCCCCCGCCCGCTCGTCCCAGTCCATGCGCACCACGCCGCGCGCCCGCGCCGCCTTGGCGAACGACAGGAACGAGGCGAAGCCGTAGGTCTTCTCGCTGAAGTCCGGCCGCCGCTTGCGGACCTGGTCCTTCAGGCCCGAGAGCGGCACCGAGCCGTCGCGGCCCGCGAGTTCGCCGACGACCTGGGCGAGCACGCGGAAGGCGTCGTCCTCCGCCGGCTCGTCCACCGGGAAGCTCACCTCGGGGTCGCCGTGCGCCGAGCCCTCCCCCAACGCGACGATCCGGCGCTCCTGCAGGTGCCGCAGCAGCTCGCCGAACCCGCGGAAGCCGTGCTCGGCCTCGTCGAACGTGGGGTCCTGACGCAGCATCGCCCGCTTGAGCCGCGAGGCGAGCACCGGCCCGTCGCCGCGGCGCGCGAGCCCGGAGAGGGTCCGCGTGACGAGGCGCTCCACCGCCTCCTCGTCCTCGGCCGGCTCCTCCGGCGGCGTCCCGACGGCAGGTGCGGGCTCCAGGTCGACGGGGGCGGGCGGCGCGGTGTCGACGAGGCGGTCGTAGTAGAGGAACTCGTCGCACGCGGGCGGGAGGAGCCGGGAGGTCGAGGACGCCACCCCGATGCCGATCACCCGCTTGTCGAGCTCGCGCAGCTTGTGCACGAGCGGGGTGAAGTCGGAGTCGCCGGTGCCGATCGCGAAGGTCGTCACCCAGGACCGCTCGTAGGCGATCTCGACGGCGTCGACGGCCATCTTGATGTCGGCCGCGTTCTTGCGGGAGCCGCCGAGCCGTTGCGGGATGTCGATGAGTTCGACCTGGGCCCGGGCGAGGAGCCGCCGGTCGTCGTCGAAGGAGGACCAGTCCGCGTACGCCCGCCGCGCCACCACCCGGCCGCGTACCGCGAGGGCGTCGGCGACCGGGCCGAGGTCGAACGGGGAGACGCCCAGTCCCTCCCGGGCCCCGATCGCGAGGTTCTCGTAGTCCAGGAGCAGGGCGATGCGCTCGTCGCGCTCGTCCGGGGTGGCGGCCATGGTGGCAGCCTCCCAGCCCGGGTCCTACGGGACGATCTGCACCTGGTCGTAGACGTTGAGGTAGTCGAAGAACTTCTCCGACGCGTCGTGCGAGAGGTGGACGCATCCCGCCGAGTCGCGCTGCAGGCTGCCCTCGTGGAAGGCGTCGCCCGGCGCGAAGAACACCGAGTTGTTCATCGGTGCGCCGTTGTACTCGTCGGACTTGTGGTTCTTGTCCTTCCACATGACCGAGAAGGTCCCGGTCGGCGTCTCGTAGCCCTTGCCACCCGTCGTGATCGGCACGGCGCCGTAGACGATCTTGCCGTGGCCGTCGGTCAGCCAGGCCTTCTTCGCCGAGATGTCGACGCACGCCTTGGCGGTCGGCGCGCACGGCGTCTGGCTGCCGGGCGCCGTGGCGGGCGCCGGCGCCGCGGCGGGCGCCGCGAACGCGGGGGCGCCCAGGGCCAGCAGGCTCACGCCCACCGCACCCAGGGTTCCGGCGCCCACCCGCAGTCGCGCTCCGGTGACACCCGAGGGTGAGGACGCGGCCCGGTGGTGACGACCCATGGTGTGGTTCCTTCGCGGTCGGTGATGCGGAGTGCTCGGACCCTCAACGCTCACGGAGCGAGTCCGATGCGGTCGAGCGCCGAGGAGTCTGCACGCCGAGATCCACACCATGCGGCCGGGGACCGGCCCGCTGAGCTGGTCAGACTGGCCGGATCAGGAACGAATGGGACGAGTCGTGCCACCTGGTCGAACGGGACGGAGGGTCATCGACGGAACGACACGCCGACCATTCCTGAGAGGTGCCGCTGAATCCGGGCGCCCTGCCCGACCCTCGGCCTCCATGTGGGTGTGACGCAGTGCTCAGCTGACGACGCGCAGCTCCACGCCGACGCTGGCCGCGCTCTCGCGGGCGCACGCGACGACCCGCGCCTGCGGTGCGGGCAGCGGTTCGGCGTCCACGTGCAGCTCGAGATCGAGCCCCGCGGCGGCCGCGCGCTCGAGGGCGGCGTGCAGCCGACAGCTCAGCGTGGCAGCGTCGGGCAGCGTCCCACGGCCGTCGACGGGGAGCCCCGGCCGGCGCGGAGCGCGGGTGGGGTCGAGCGCGGTGATCGCCTCGAGGGTCATGGCCGCCTCCTCACCGACCGACGGGACCGCCGGGCGTAGACGAGCGGCATACCCGTTCGTGCGCCGCATCACGCCTCCTGCCCGCGCCGATCCGACGTCCGGGCAGGGCGGGGCAGACCACCCACCGGCCCGCGGTGTCCGCCGATCCGGAGCAGACTGCCCGGCGTGTCCATCGACGAGGCCGCACCGTCGCGCGCGCACGTGATCGCCGAGCTGACCGCCCCCGGCGGGCCGTTCGAACTCGCCGCGGCGGTCGTCCGGGGTGTGCCGCTGCGGGTGCACGTGACGGGCCCGCAGACGCTGCGCGAGGCGCACGAGGCGCTCGCCGTCCCCGACGACAGGCTCTTCACCGTCTACGACGGCGAGCGGGTCACGTTCGGGGAGCACCGGGCGCGGGTGGCCACGCTCGCCGCGCGGTTCGCCGCGGCGGGGCTCCGTCCGGGCGACCGGGTCGCGGTGTGCCTGCGGAACTACCCGGAGTGGCCCGCGCTGTGCTGGGCCGCGTGGGTGTCCGGCCTCGTGGTGGTCCCGCTCAACGCCTGGTGGCAGGCCGCCGAACTGGCGCATGCGGTCGCCGACGCCGGACCCCGTCTGGTGGTCGCCGACGGCGAGCGCTCCGCGGTGCTGCGGGAGGTGACCCCGGACGACGTCGAGGTGGTCACCGTCCGCGGGCCGGGGGCGACCACCTTCGAGGCGTTCCTCGGCGAGCCCGTCGCCGGGCCGCTCCCCGACCACCGGCCGGGACCGGACGACGACGCCTTCATCCTCTACACCTCGGGGACGACCGGTCGCCCGAAGGGCGCGGTCGGCACCCACCGGAACCTGCTCACCGACGTCGCGAACCGTGGCCTGCTCGCCGTCGCCGGGGCGCGGGTCACCGGGGTCCTCCCGCCTCAGCGGCCCGGTGCGCTGCTGGCCTTCCCGATCTTCCACGTCGCCGGGTTGTGCGCCATGGTGAACGCCACCCTCAGCGGGTCGGTCCTCGCCACGCAGTACCGCTGGGACGCGCGCGAGGCGCTGCGCATCATCGCCGCCGAGGGCCTCACGGGGGTCGCCGGCGTGCCCACGATCGCGAGCGACCTGCTGCGTGTCGCCGAGAGCACCGGCCGCCGGGCCGACCTCGCCACCCTGACGACCATCGGCATGGGCGGCGCCCCCATCCCGCCGGAGCTGGTGCGCCGTGCCGCTCCGGTCGCCGCGCCCGGCAACGGCTACGGCCTCACCGAGACCACGGCCGGGATCGCGTTCAACTCCGGGGAGGAGTACCTCGCCGCGCCCGATGCCGTGGGGCGGCCCGTGCCGAGCGCGGACGTCCGGGTGGTGGACCCGTCGTCGGGAAGCGATCTCGGCGAGGGCCGCGTGGGCGAGCTGTGGTTCCGCGGGCCGAACGTCGTCCGCGGCTACTGGAACGCGCCCGACGCGACGGCGGAGGCGTTCGTCGACGGGTGGTTCCGCACGGGCGACCTCGGCCGCGTCGACGGCGGGGTGATCCGCGTGGTCGACCGGCTGAAGGACGTCGTCATCCGCGGCGGCGAGAACGTCTACTGCGCCGCGGTGGAGGCCGAGCTGCTCGAGGTCGACGGCGTGCTGGACGCCGCGGTGATCGGCATCCCGCACCGGAACTACGGCGAGGAGGTCGCCGCCGTCGTCGTGCACGCGCCGGACCGGGTGCCCGACGAGGCGGCGCTGCGGGAGCGGGTCGCCACGCGCATCGCGGCCTTCGCCGCCCCGACGACCATCCGGACGACGACGGAGCCGCTGCCCCGCAACGCCGTCGGGAAGGTCCTCAAGCGCGACCTGCGGGCGACGATCACCGGGGCGTGAGCGCGTCAGGCGCCCCGGAAGACCGGCTTCTCCTTCGCGACGAAGGCGTCGACCGCGTTGCGGTGGTCCTCGGTGGCCCCGAGGCGGGCCTGCGCGGCGGCCTCGTGCTCGAGGACCTCGCGCAGCGAGGACACCGTGCCCATCGCGACGGCCGCCTTGATCTCGGCGTACGCGAGCGTGGGGCCCGCGGCGAGCCGCCGGGCCAGGGCGAGGGCGGCCGCGTCGGTGGCCTCCGGGGTCTCCGCGATTTCGCGGACGATGCCCCAGTCGCGCGCCTGCTCGGCGGTGAACGTCTCGCCGAGCATGAGCAGCTCGGTCGCCCGCGAGGCGCCGACGCAGTGTGCGAGGGTCCCGGAGAGCCCGGAGTCCCCGCCGAAGCCGATGCCCGCGAACGCCGTCGCGAACCTCGCCCCCGCCGTCGCCACCCGCAGGTCGCAGGCGAGCAGGAAGCCGAGGCCCGCCCCGACCGCGGTACCGTTGACCGCGGCGACCACCGGCTTGCGCATGGTGCCGAGGGCCGCGGCGATGCGGTTGTAGTGCTCGGGGACGGTGGAGAGGGCGTCCGCGCCGATCGCGCCGTCCTCGCCGGAGCGGAGCGCCCGGGCGTGCTCGCGCAGGTCCTGGCCCACGCAGAACGCCGTGCCGGTGGACGCGAGCACGACCGCCCGCACCGACGGGTCGTCCGCCACCGCCTCCAGCGCGTCGCGCAGCGCGACCTTGAGCTCGAGCGTCAGCGCGTTCCGGTTCTCCGGCCGGTTGAACCGGACGGTGGTCACCGCCTCCTGGTCGTCGGTCTCCACGAGGACGGGCGGCTCACCGGCGCTGGTCATGGTCGAGATCGTGACACGTGATTCAGTGGGGGTGTGAGGCCCCATCCCGTCGCGATCACGGTGTTCGTCGCCGTCGTGTGGGTCGTCGGCGTCCTCCTCGCGACCAGCTCGCTGCACGGCACCGGGGCCCGCGACGTCGGCGTCCGGGGCACCGGGCCCGAGGGCCCGTCGGTGGCCGAGCTGGCCGCGGGGCGGTGCGCGCCGACGATCACCAACCCCGGCGGCACCAACAACTACGTGCCGAAGGCGCCGTTCGCGAACCCCCTCGGCGCCGGCTTCACCGTGACCGGCACGGTGCGGGACGAGTCCTGCGCTCCGGTGCCGGGCGTCCGCATCCAGGTCTGGGCGCAGACCGCCACGGCGAGCGAGCAGCGCAACCGCACCTCGGTGCTCACCGACGCGCAGGGGCACTACCGGGTCGACTCCGACCCGCTGGTCGCCCAGTTCGGCGAGCCGAACGTGCACGTCGGCTACGACGACCCCGGCCGGTGGCGCCGGGTGTTCCTGCGCAACGTCACGCGGGACGGCGACCGCGGCGCGCAGGTCGACCTGGTGCTCTCGCCATGAGGACCGCACTCCTGACGGCGGGGGTGCTCGGCCTGGCGGGCGTCGTCGTGGCGCTCACCTCGCCGCACCTGGCCGGCGCGCCGGTCGTCCTCGTGGTCTCGACGGTGACCGCGACGCTCGGGGTCGCCGGACTGGCCGCGCAGCCCTGGCTGGCGCGCCACCGGGCGCACACCGCGGTGGGCCTCGCGGTGCTCACCCTCGTCGCGGTGCACGTCGTGGCGTTGTTCGTGCTCTCCCCCGACGACGCGCTGTTCGCCATGTCCCCGGACGGGCCGACCCGCGCGCGGATGGCGCTGATCTCGCTGGTGCTGCTCGTCGTCGTGGTGCTGCTGGGGGTGGCGCGACGCCGCCTCGGGTGGTCCGGGCCGACGTTCCGCCTGCTGCACGGCGGTTTCGCCCTGCTCGCGACGGTGCTCGGCGTCGGGCACGCCGTCCTGACCGACGGCGCACTGGAGGGCTGGGGGACGGTGGTCCTCCTGGCCTCCGGGGTGCTGTCGGTGGCGGGCGGCGCGGTGGCGGTCCTCAGCCGGCGGCCGGCGCGAGGCGCTCCGGCATCGGGAACAGGTCCAGCAGCCGTTCCACCGCCGTCGCGTCGCCGCTGACGGTCAGCATCCCGTCGGCGACCGCCGAGCCGATGGGGTGGTCCATGTAGAGCACGGCGGCCCACGCCTCCGGCGCGCCCGACACGGTGGCGTCGGGGTTGGTCGCCTCGCCCCGGACGATCGTGAAGGCGCCGTCGTGCAGGGTCGCGACGAAGGGCTGGTCGGCGAACACGAACTGCACGGTCGCCTCGAGGCCCGCCGCCCGCTCCGGCGCGAACATCGTGCGCATCGACATCACGAGCGAGTCCACGCCGATGGCGTCGGCCTCCGGCAGCGACCGGGCGGCCCAGCGCCCGAGCGTCTGGAGCACGGGCTCGAGCTCGTAGCCCCAGTCGGTGAGCTCGTAGACCGCCGACGCCGCGGGCGGGGGCAGCCGGCGCCGGTGGAGCACCCCGGCGTCCTCGAGCTCCCGCAGGCGCTGCGACAGCACGTTCGGGCTCGCGTGCGGGAGGCCGGTGCGCAGGTCGGTGAACCGCTTCGGGCCGAGCATGAGTTCCCGGACGACGAGCAGCGCCCACCGCTCCCCCACGAGGTCGAGGCCGTGGGCGGCCGCGCAGCCGTCGAAGTAGTCGCGCCGTGGAGCCATGGGGCGAAGATACCCCGGTTCCACCTACGGGTCACTTTGTAGGACCGTGAGTTGCCACATCAGGACGGCGGGCCCGGGAACGGCACTCCCGCAGCGTCGTCGTGCGAGGGAGTGCCGGTCGTGTGCGGACTAGGTCCCCGGCGCGATGAAGAACTCGAGCGCGATGCCGTCGGGGTCGCGGAACGAGATGCCCGACCCGTAGTGGGCCTTCTTGATCCCGCCGTGCTGCACGCCGAGCTCGTCGAGCTTGCGGCCCCACTCCTCGAGCGAGGCCGAGTCGGGCAGCGCGAACCCGACGTGGTCGAGCCCGGTGCGCCGCTCGTCGAACGCGTCCTTCGACTCGCGGCCCTGGTGGGTGTGCAGCCCGAAGAGCATCCCGCCGTCGAGGGCGAAGACGGTGTGGTGGAACTCGCCGCCCTCCTCGTCCTCGTCGAGCACCGGGTCGGTGCCGAACAGCTTCGCGTACCAGTCGGTGGATCGCTGCAGGTCCGACACCGTGATGGCGACGTGCTGCAGGCCGGGGAACGTCATGCGACGGGCTCCTTCGCCTCGACTACTGGTGACTACCGGTGCTGCCAGACGGGCCGGCGCTTCTCGAGGAAGGCCGACATGCCCTCCTGGGCGTCACAGGTCATGGCGTTGGTCGCCATGACCTCGCTCATCTCGGCGTAGGCCTCGTCCTCGGACAGGTCGACCTGCCGGTAGAACGCCTCCTTGCCGATGCGCAGCGTCACGCTGCTCGCGTCGGCGACCTGCTGCGCGAGCTCCGCGACGCGCGCCTCGAGGGCGTCGGCGGGCACGGCCTCGTTGACCAGGCCCCAGTCCACCGCCGTCGCGGCGTCGATCGTGCGGCCGGTGAGGAGCAGTTGCATCGCGCGCTTGCGCCCGATCGCCCGGCTCACCGCCACCATCGGCGTCGAGCAGAACAGCCCGATCTTCACCCCCGGCGTCCCGAAGACGGCGTGGTCAGCGGCGACGGCGAGGTCGACCGTGGCCACCAGCTGGCACCCGGCCGCGACGGCCATCCCCTGCACGGCGGCGATCACCGGCTGCGGGACGTCGTGCACCGCGCGCATCATCTCGGTGCACACCGTGAAGACCTCCCGCTCCTCCTCGAGCGTGCGGTCGACCATCTCGGAGAGGTCGTGGCCCGCGGAGAACGCCGGCCCCTCGGCGGCGAGGACGATCACCCGCACCCCGTCGGTGCTCGAGACCTCGCGCAGCCCCGCGGTCACGGCGCGCATCGTCGCGACCGACAGGGGGTTGCGGCGGCGGGCGGCGGTGAGGACGACCCGCGCGATGGGGCCGTTCACCTCCACCCGCACGGTGTCCTGCGCCTGCGTCACGGGGGCGGCCATGTCCCATGGTCTAGCAGCCATGCGTTCCCGACGACAGGTCGGCGCGGACCCGAGGCCGGACCCGGGCCGACCCGAGAGGCGACACCCCTCCGTCCGCAGGGGTCCCGGCCGTGCGCGGACCGTCAGGCCATGGCGGAGCCGCGGTCGTGCGGCTGCTCGCGCTGCTCGGCGGACGCCATCCACTCCGCCCGCCGGTTCTCGTGGGTGCGCAGGTGGTCGATCGCGGCGAGCCGTCGACGCTGCTCCGGCGTCGCCGCCCCGCTGACCGCGGCCCGTGCCGCCTCGGCCATCTCCTTGTCGGCCCGCATCTCGGCGCGCGTGCGCGGGCGCGAGGGCAGCGTGGCGGACGGGTCCTCGGACGACTCGTCGTCGGTGCGGGTGCGGTAGGGGTTGTCGTCGGGCAGCTTCGCGCTGACCCGCCCGTAGCTGCCGAGGATCAGCAGCACCAGCCCGGCGCCGATGGAGAAGAAGACGTTCGGCAGCCGGAAGGCCAGCAGGTTGTAGGGCGTCGTCATCACGGCGAGGTTCGCGAAGGCGGAGACGAGGAAGAGCGTCCCCACGACGATCATCACCGTCGACGACAGCCGTCCGCCCCGGGCGGCCGAGGCGATCAGCACGACCGCGGTGACGATCGAGATCGTCGACAGCAGGCCGTTCGAGGACAGGCCCAGCACGGGGCTGCCGTGCGTGTCGAAGAAGCCGAGCCCTCCCACGAAGCCGAGGACGCCGAACGTGGCGATGACGAGGGCGACGACGACGGCGCCGAGCCGGTGGACGACGACGACCTTGTGGTCGGCGGTCAGGGTGGGGGTGTTCATGCGGTGCTCCTGGGACCTCGCTCGGCGGCCGTTGCAGGAGGGGTGTCCGCTCCCCGTGATGTCAACCACGCCGCTTTGCCGTCTCGCGAACGCGGCCGTTCCGCGCCGTCGGGGGTGCGTGCCACCGTCGGCACATGAGCGACAAGGTCCCCGCGGCCATCGTCGGCCCGGGCAACATCGGCACCGACCTGCTGGCCAAGCTGGCCCGCACGTCGACGATCGAGGTCACCGCGATGGTGGGCGTGGTCGAGTCCCCGGGCCTCGACCGGGCGCGCGCGGCAGGCATCCCGGCCTCGGCCGACGGCGTCGACTGGCTGCTCGCGCAGGACCCGCTCCCTCGCATCGTCTTCGAGGCGACCTCCGCCCGGGCGCACGCCGCCCACGCGCCCCGCTACGAGGAGGCCGGCATCCGCGCGGTCGACCTGACGCCGGCGCACCTCGGCCCGATGGTCTGCCCGGCGGTCAACATGCCGGACCACCTCGACGCGCCCAACGTCAACCTGATCACCTGCGGCGGCCAGGCGACCATCCCGGTCGTCGCGGCGGTCTCCGGGGTCGTCGACGTGCCCTACGCCGAGATCGTCGCGTCGGCCGCCTCCCGGTCGGCCGGGCCGGGCACCCGGGCGAACATCGACGAGTTCACGCAGACCACCGCGCGGGCCGTCGAGGAGGTCGGCGGCGCCGCCCGCGGCAAGGCGATCATCATCCTCAACCCGGTCGAGCCACCGATGATCATGCGGGACACGGTGTACTGCGCGATCCCCGGCGACGTCTACGACGAGGAGACCACCGGCGCGATCGCCGCCGCGGTGCACGCGATGGTGGCGCGGGTCCAGGAGTACGTGCCGGGCTACACGCTGCGCGCCGACCCGCAGTTCGACCCACCACGGCCGGAGTGGGGCGGGAACGGCCGGGTCGCGAGCTTCCTCGAGGTCCGCGGCGCGGGCGACTTCCTGCCCGAGTACGCCGGGAACCTCGACATCATGACGGCCGCCGCCACCCGCGTCGGCGAGCTGATCGCGGCCGAGCTGGGGGTGGCGGCATGAGACCGACCATCGCCCACGACGTGCGCATCACCGACACCACGCTGCGCGACGGGTCGCACGCCCAGGCGCACCAGTTCACCGAGCAGCAGGTCCGCGACACGGTCCGCGCGCTCGACCGCGCGGGCGTCGAGGTCATCGAGGTCTCCCACGGGGACGGGATCGGCGGGTCGAGCTTCAACTACGGCTTCTCCCACACCGACGAGCTCCGTCTCATCGCCGCGGCCCGGGAGGAGGCGCGGTCGGCCCGGATCGCCGTGTTGCTCGTGCCCGGCATCGGCACCGTCGACGACCTGCGCCGCGCCCACGACGCCGGCGCCGAGGTGGTCCGCGTGGCGACCCACTGCACCGAGGCCGACGTCAGCCCGCAGCACTTCGGGGTGGCGCGGGACCTGGGCATGGAGACGGTCGGGTTCCTCATGATGGCCCACCGGACCTCGCCGGAGGACCTCGCGAAGCAGGCCCGGATCATGGTCGACGCCGGCTGCCAGTGCCCCTACGTCACCGACTCGGCGGGCGCGCTGCTCATGCACGAGGCCCGGGCCCGCTTCGAGGCCCTGGTGGCGGAGGTCGGCGACGAGGCGTGGGTCGGGTACCACGGCCACCAGAACCTCTCGTTCGGCGTCGCGAACTCCGTGATCGCCGCCGAGGTGGGCGTCAAGGAGATCGACGGGTCGCTGTGCGCGCTCGGCGCCGGGTCGGGCAACTCCCCCACCGAGGTGCTCGCCGCGGTGTTCGACCGGCTGGGCGTCTCGACGGGGCTCGACGTCATGGCCCTGCTCGACGCCGCCGAGGACGTCGTCCGCCCCTACCTGCACCGCTGGCCGAAGATGGACCGCAACGCGATCGTCCAGGGCTGGGCCGGGGTGTACTCGAGCTTCCTGCTCCACGCCGAGCACGCGGCCGAGCGCTACAAGGTGCCGACCCACGAGATCCTGCGGCGCTGCGGCGAGCTCGGCCTCGTCGGCGGCCAGGAGGACATGATCATCGACGTGGCCCTCGAGCTGGCGCGGCGCCGCGAGGAGGGCTGATGCCCGTCGTCGAGATCCACCTCGTGGCGGGCGCCCACGACGATCGGCGGATCGAGGACCTGCTCCGCCGCGTCAGCGAGCGGTACGCGGCCGTGCTGGAGTCGCCGATCGACCGCGTCCGGGCCTTCGTGACGATGCACGCACCGCAGCACTGGATGACCGGCGGCGTCACGGCCGCCGTCGACGGCGACCCCGCCCCCTACTTCGCCGCGGCCGTCCTCGAGGGGCGGCCGGTCGAGCAGCGGCACCGGCTCCTCGCCGAGCTCACCGACGTCCTCTGCGACGTCCTCGGTGTCACCCGCTCCCGGGTCCGCGGGCGCGTCGTCCAGGTGCCACCGGACGACTGGGCCATCGGCGGCGTCCCGGCCGCGACCCGTCGTCGGGACGAGATCGTGGCGCGTTCGTCGCGGCTCTGACCGCCGCGCCCGCCCCCGCTCTCGCGAGGTGCACGCCAGGCAGGTCCGACGGCCCTCGCGTCAGGTCGGCCGGCGCAGGGACAGCAGCTGTTCGGTGAACCCGCCGATGCGGCGCTCCGGGTCGACGAGGTGCACCTCGAGGATCCAGTGGCAGCGTCGTCCGGCCCCGTCGGTCGCCCGGTGCAGGGCGACGTCGTTGCCGGTCGTGAGGTAGCTGTGCCGCCGGTCGGGGTCGATGTGGTCGTGCGGGAACTCGCCGACCAGGTGCCCGCAGTGCGCGCCGCCGAAGGTCCACCCGCGCTCCGCGGCGAGCCCGTACACGTGCTCGTAGAGCTGGGCGGCCGTCACGTCGGGCGCGGACTCGTAGAACGCCCGGCCCGCCTCCCACACCGCGTCGAGGTCGGCCGCGAGCCGGTGCTTGTGCGGGTCGTCGCCCAGCACGAAGGTGCGCCCGACGTCCGCCTCCCACTCGGCGAACACCGGCCCGAGGTCGACGAACACGATGTCGTCCTCGCCGATGCGCCGGTCCGGCGGGTTCTCCGCGTACGGCTGCAACGTGTTCTCGCCGGAGCGGACGACCCGCTTGTGCCAGTACCGGGACGTCCCGAACATCTCCGCGCCGAGGTCCCGCACGGCGCGGCTGACCTCCGACTCCCACGCGCCCGGCGCCACCAGCCCGCGCCGTGCGATCTCGGCGAACAGCTCCGCGGCCCGGTCCTCGGCCCGCAGCAGCTCCTCGGCCCTGGTGTCCTCGTCGAGCGACGTCACGTCCGCAACGATAGGTGCGCTGCGCGCCCGTGAGCACTTTCCGTCCCCATCGCCACGGAAAGTGCTCACGGGGGCGCAGCCCACCCACTACAGCGACGGCACCAGCCCGCCGTCACAGCGTGTCGCGGTGCCCGTGACGTAGGAGGCGGCGTCGCTGCACAGGAACGCCGCGACCGCGCCGAACTCGGGCGCCCGGCCGTAGCGCCCGGCGGGGATCGCCGTCGCGTTCCGGGCCTCGACCTCGTCGACCCCGACGCCCTCGCGCTCGGCGGCCGCGGCGTCGACCGACTCGGTGCGGGCGGTCGCGATCCGGCCCGGGAGCAGCAGGTTGACGGTCACCCCGTCCGCCGCGACCTCCCCCGCCAGCGTCCTGAGGTAGCCGCCGAGGGCGGCCCGCCCGATGTTGGACAGTGCGAGCCCGGGGATCGGGGCGACCACCCCGGTGGACCCGACGCCGAGGATCCGGCCCCACCCGCGCTCGCGCATGCCCGGCAGGACGAGCGACACGAGGCGTTGCTGGGCCAGGAGCAGCGGGACGAGCGCCGCGGTGATCTCCGCGGTCCCGATGTCGGCCGCCGTGCTCGGGGGCGGCCCGCCGCTGTTGAGCACGAGCACGTCGACCTCGCCGGCGGCCGCCACCAGCTCCTCCGGGGCGCCGTTCGCCGTGAGGTCCACCCCGACGCCCACCGCGTCGGGCAGCTCCGCCGCGATCGCCGCCGCACGGTCGGCCCGGCGCCCGCACACCACCACTCGCGCACCCTCCGCGCCGAGCGCGCGGGCGGTCGCCTCGCCCAGTCCCGACGTCGACGCGCACACCAGCGCGGTCCGGCCGGTCAGTCCGAGATCCACCAGGTCACCTCCGAGATGACGCGGTGTCCTCCGCCGTCCGCGGCGCCGGCGCCGCGCACCGGTCGTCGGGAAGGGAGTCCACCAGCGACAGGATCAGCTCGTCCTGCGCGACGAGATGCTGCCGCAGGTGGCGGCACTGCCGGAGGACCACCGCCGTGTGGTTGGCGGTCTGGATCACCCGCCGGTCCGACGCCTCCCCCAGCACGTCCTGCCCGACCATGATCAGGAACATGAACACGAGCTGCGCGAGCGACGAGCAGAAGAGCAGGAACGGGAACGGGTAAGGGTCCGGGATCACGCCCACCAGCGCGAGGGCCATCCAGCCGCCCACGATGACCGTCGTCCACACCACCGCCGCGGTCGAGCCCAGGTACTGCATGAGCCACGCGGCGATCCGCCGGTTCGGACCGGTCGAGGCGGGCTCGACCGTCGCGGGCGGGGCGATCAGGATCGGCGCGGTGTCGCAGGGGTCGAGCCGGTCCCGCGGGGCGGCCGCCCGGTTGAGGAGCCGGGCCTGCTCGTCGATGTGCGCCTGCAGCCGGTGGCACTCGCGCAGGATCGCCTGGGCGTCGTCGTAGGTCTGCTGCGAGCGCCGCTCCCCGGCCGCCGAGAGCGTCCGCTGTCCCACGAGGATCACGAAGATCAGCAGCAGCTGCACGACGTTGCCCGCGAAGAGCAGCACCGGGTACGGGTACGGGTCGAAGCCGAGGACCCCGCGGGCCCCGAGCACCATCCAGACCGCCGACAGCGCCACCGTCGCGTAGACGGTGACCATCGAGCTCAGCCGTCGGGTCATCCACGCCGCCGCCCGGTCGCCCGCCGTGCTGCGCTCCGGGTCCGTCACCACCATCCGAGGCCCCCGCCGTGCCGGTCCGCCGGTCCGCCACCCCCGGGCCCGGCCCACCCGGAGGTCGCTGTCTCGATCCAGAGACGTCCCGTGGGACGCTGTCCCACGGTCGCAGGTTCCGAGGTTGCGCCGTTCGAGGGGGTCGCCCCCGTCCATCCCCGGACCTGCACACGTCGACGACCACGTGGAGGACCGATGACCACCGGTTCGTACCTCGAGATCGACGGCCGTCCCGCGCTCCGGTTCGTCCGCGAGTACCCGGACACCGTCGAGCGGCTCTGGGATGCGGTCAGCGACCCGACGGAACTCGTCGCGTGGTTCCCCGCGCGGGTCTCCTTCCCCGACGCCGGGTCGCCCACGCCGGGCGCGCCCGTCACCTACACGTTCGCCGAGGACGGCGACGGCGGGACCGGCACCGTGCCGGCCTGCGACCCGCCGTCCCGCCTGGTCCTCACGTGGGGCGGCGACGAGCTCCACCTCGACATCACGCCGCTGAAGGCCGGGAGCCGCCTCACGTTCACGGCGCTCCTCGGCGACCGCGACACCGCCGCCCGTACCGCCGCGGGCTGGGAGGTCTGCCTCGAGGCGCTGGACGACGCCCTGGCCGGGCGGACCACGCCGCGTCCCGGCGGTCCGACCCCGGCGTGGCGCCGGTACTACGACGACCACGTGGCCGCGGGTGTCCCCGCCGGAGCGCCCGTCCCGGAGGCCTAGAACAGTCCGCGCCGCGCCCCGACGTCGAGCGCGAGGGTCGACCCGGTGAGGGCGTCGGCCTCGGGGTCGAGCAGGGTCGCGACCGCCCAGGCGACCTGCGCGGGCGTGACCAGCGCCGCGAGCGGGGACTCCGCGCGGCGCTCGTCGAGGATCACCGCGACGTCGACCCCGCGCTCGTCCGCCCGCGCCTGCGAGAGGCGCCGCAACCGGTCGGTGTCGGCGGGTCCGGGTGCCACCAGGTGGGCGGTCACGCCGTCGGGTCCGTGGTGGTCCGCGAGCTGGCGCACGAGGTTCGCGAGCGCCGCGTTCGTCACCCCCGCCGCGCACGTGTGCGGGGAGGGCTCGCTGCCGTAGTGCCCGCCGAGCGCGACCAGCCGCGAGCCGGGCCGCAGCCGGTGCTCCACGGCCCGCACCAGCCGGAGCATCCCGCCGACCTTGAGCGCGACGGCCGTGCCCAGCGCCGCCGGGTCGATCGTGGGCAACGGTCCGGCCGCCGGCAGCCCGGCGGCCTGCACCACCATCCGCACCGGCCGGTCCAGCGCGTCGACCGCGTCCCGGATCGCCGCCACCGCCGCGTCGTCGCCGATGTCCGCCGCGCACGGAAGCGTTCCCGACGTCGGGTCCGGCGGCTTCCGCGCGACGGCCACCACGGCGAGCCCGGCCCGCCCGAGCCGCTCGGCGATCGCGGAGCCGAGCGCACCGGAAGCACCGACGACGACGGCGGTCCCGCCCTCGTCGTCGGGACGGCTCACGCCGCGGCCCGCAGCGCGAGGAGGTCCCGGGCCCGCTCGACGGCCGCGTCCGGGTCCCGGAGGTCGACCTCGACCGTGACGATCCCGGCCGCGCGGGCGCCGGCGCAGTTGCCGGGGATGTCGTCGAGGAACACGACCTCGCCGGCCGGTGCCCCGAGCACCTCCAGGGCGTGCGCGTAGGCGCGCGGGTCCGGCTTGAGCACGCCGGTGACCGAGCCGTCGACGACGACGTCGAAGCGGCCGAGCACCGGGTGGCGGGTGAGGTCGGCGTCGCCGTGGAAGGCGGCGAGGTCGTTGGTCAGCGCCGCGACCGCGAGCCCGGCCCGGTGGGCGTCGTCCATCAGGGCGATCACCGCGGGCCGGAAGGGCCCGTCGTCGTCGTAGAGCGCCGCCATGAGCTCGGGGACGGTGCCACCGCCGCCGGTCAGCGCCCCGTACCCGGCGGCGCGGTCGGCCCAGTAGGCGCGTTCCCGCCCGCGGCCGGTGAGCACGTCGTCCCACGCCGGGTCGGGCCGCGGGCCGAGCACGCCGCGCACCTCGGTGAACTCCGGCGGCGCCGCCAGCATCGTCATCCGCTCGTGGCCCGAGGTGAGCAGGACGCCCCCGATGTCGAGCAGCAGTGCCCTCATCGGACGCACGGTAGGGGCTCCGCCGCCCACCGTGGCCCCTCGTGTTCGCCCCCTCGCAACGTTCCGGTGCGGCGAACGTGTTGCTTGCGTCACTCCTACGGTTGGATCACGGTCGGCTCGATCTCATCGCCGAGGAGGGTTCCATGGCCAACGTCGTCCCGGTGGACGCCTACAGCACGGGCGAGTGGTACCCGGGGTACAAGCCCGAGTTCTTCGACATGCCCTGGATCGTCGACCCGGCCGGTCCCTTCAAGCCCGGCGACGAGAACCAGTTCTGGTTCCTCGACTTCCACTGGTCGCGCGGCCTCACCCCCCTCGGGGCCACGCTCTGGAGCGGCGACGGCTACTGCTGGGGCACCCAGCACGCCGCCGAGTCCCTCCCCCTGCCACCCGGTCGCGGCGTCAGCGCCCGGTTCGCCGGCACCCACCTCTACGGCAGCGCCCTCCCCGAGACCGACCCCCGCGAGATCGAGGCGCGCGCCGGGCGCATCGCCACCAACCTCCCCCACTTCCTGCAGAACTACCGCCACATCTGGGAGAGCGGGCGCGACGAGCTCGAGAACACCTGGTCGTACTTCCGCGGCGTGGACTTCGCGAAGGCGCGCGGGGACGAACTCCCCGAGCTGCTGGTCAAGGGCCGCCGGTACCACAAGCGGTCGATGGAGATCCACTTCGGCGTCATGTACCCGATGCTCGCGAACTTCCTGGGGTTCTACGGGGCGTGCGCGGACATGGGCATCGACCCCAACGAGATCGGCAAGTTCCTCCAGGGCGAGGACACCAAGATCATGGAGACCGACCGCCTGCTCTACGGGCTGGCGATGAAGGCCCGGGCGGCGGGCCTCGAGCCGGTGTTCGAGGCGCACTCCGGGTCGCAGCTGCGCGCGGCGCTCGGGCGCCACGGCGGCGCGGCGTCGGTCTGGCTCACCGAGTTCGACGCGTTCCTGCAGACCTACGGCTGGCGCGCCGAGGCGACCTGCGACGTCGGCGTGCCGAGCTGGATCGAGGACAACACGATCCCGTTGGACCTCGTGAAGACGTTCCTCCAGCGCCGCGACGCCCACGACTTCGAGGCGGCCGCCCGCAACGCCATGGCCGAGCGCGAGGAGGCGATCGAGAACGCCCGGGCCGGCCTCACGCGCGAGGAGCAGGCCGTCTTCGACGCCGGGCTCGCCTCCAACCAGGAGGCCAACTTCCCCTGGTGGCAGGACGACCACAACTACTACATCGACCTCAAGGTCATGCTGCCGCTGCGGTGGGGCTGCCAGGAGCTCGCGCAGCGGGTGAAGGCCGACCGCCACGACGACATGCTCTACCTCTTCTGGCCCGAGCTCATGGACGTCGCCACCGGCGAGCAGCCCTACGACGCCGGGCTCCGCTCGCTCGTCGAGGCCCGCCGCCAGTACTTCGACCAGTGGCACGACCGGCGCGGCGAGATGCCGAAGGTGCTCGGCACGATCCCCGAGGCGGTCGAGGACCCGATCCTCATCGAGATCTTCGGGCTCAACCCGCAGTCGATCCGGGCGGTGCAGAACCCCGACGCCGCGCAGCAGACGACGATCTCCGGGGTGGCCGCGGCCAAGGGCGTCGCGCGCGGCACGGCCCGCGTGCTGCAGTCCTCCGACGAGCTCCACCGCCTCGAGCCCGGCTCGATCCTCGTGTGCGAGTCGACGTCCCCGAACTGGACCCCGGCGTTCGGCAAGATCGCCGGGGCGGTCTGCGACGGCGGCGGGATGCTCTCCCACGCCGCCATCGTGGGCCGGGAGTACGGCGTCCCCACGGTCACCGCGACCGGCGTGGCGACGCTCTCGATCAACGACGGTGACGAGATCGAGGTGGACGGCACCGCCGGCACCGTCACCGTCCTGACCCGCGCCGCGGCCGTCCCGGCGGCCGCCGCGGAGGAGGTCACCGCATGACGGTGGTGTCGGACACGACGGAGGCCCCCGTGGACACCGAGCGGCACAGCTGCGAGTCGATCGCCTGGCTCGACGAGGTCGATCCGGCGCAGGCGGTCGCGTGCGGCGGGGCGAAGATGGGGCGGCTCGCCGAGCTGCTGGCCTCTGGGGTCCAGGTCCCCCAGGGGTTCGCGGTGACCGTCGAGGCCTACCGGCGGCACTGTGCCGAGTCCGGGCTCGACGCCCGGATCGACGCCGTGCTCGCCGGGCTCGGACCCGATCCCGACGACGGGGGGGTGGAGGCCGCGTCGGCGGCGATCCGCGAGCTGTTCGTGGACACGCCGGTGTCGGCGGCGCTCACCGGCCGGCTCACCGAGGCCTACGAGGAGCTGTGCCTGCGGTGCGTCGACGTCAACGTGCCGGTGGCCGTCCGCTCCTCCGCCACCGGGGAGGACGCCGCCGACGCCTCGTTCGCCGGCATCTTCGACACCTACCTCGGCGTCTCGGGCATCGAGCGGGTCGTCGACGCGGTGCGGCGGTGCTGGGGCTCCCTGTTCACCGCACGGGCCCTCGCCTACCGGTTGCGCCGCGGCATCAGCCACCACGAGATGCCGATCGCGGTCGGCGTCATCGAGCTCATCCACGCCCGCGCGTCCGGGGTGGCGTTCTCGGTGCACCCCGTCACCGGCAAGCGGGACCGCATCGTCGTCGAGACCAGCTGGGGCTGGGGCGAGGCGATCGTGCAGGGCCTCGTCGACCCGGACCACGTCGAGGTCGGCAAGGCCGACGGGCGGGTGCTGCGCTACGACGTGGCCCACAAGAAGGTGGTGTCGGCGTTCGACTTCGCCTGCGGGGCCGTCACCGAGATCGAGATGCCGGCCAAGCTCGCCGACCGCCGCGTCCTCGACGACGAGCAGATCGGCGCGATCGCCGCGGCGGTCACCGCCATCGAGGAGCACTACGGCCACCCGGTCGACGTGGAGTGGGTCATCAGCCGGCACCGGCGGGCCGGGGACCCGGTGTGCATCGTGCAGACCCGGCCGGTCACCACCGTCGAGCCGGAACCCACGGCCGCGCCCGCGTACGACCCGGTCGCGCTCGCCCAGAAGTACCTGTTCTCCGGCAGGCCGATCCCCGGCCGGTAGTCGGCGGGCCGTCCGTCGCGACCGTGACGGACGGCCCGTCCACGCGTTCCCCGCCGCCCGGGTTCGGGTCGCGGGCGGGGTGGCACCCGGTGACTGTCGGACCCCCGGTGCACGATGGTGGAACCGGTCGCCCCCGTGGGCGTCCGTGTCTACGGCGTGCCGGCGGGGGCGCGCAGGGAACAGCTGGGGGTTGGCGCATGGCACTCGGGCGCGCGGTGCTCGGGCTGATGGTGGCGTTCGCGGTCGCACTGGCCGCGATCACGGTGTGGGGCACGGTGGAACGGGCGTCCGGCTCGACGCCCACCGCCTCCGCCCCGGCGGGGCCGGAGGCGTCGGAGGCGCCGCCCGCACCGCAGGCCCAGGTGACGGTGAAACCGGCGGACGGGGCGACGGGCGTGGCACCGGCCGCCCCCGCCGTCGTGAAGGTGGCGCAGGGGCGGCTGACCGACGTCGCACTCATGGGGCCCGACGGCAAGGGCGTGGCCGGGCAGCCGACGGCCGACGGGTGGACCTCGACGGGGACGCTGGCCTACGGCACCACGTACACGTGGAAGGGGGTCGCGGTCGACGCCGCGGGCACCCCCACCCCGGTCACCGGGTCGTTCACCACGGTCACGCCGCAGCGGAAGATCGCGGCGAACATCAACATCGCGGACAACGACACGGTGGGCGTCGGGGCGCCGATCATCGTGCAGTTCGACGGTGAGGTCACCGATAAGGCGGCGGCGCAGCGGGCGCTGACGGTGCGCACCTCGGTGCCCACCGAGGGCTCCTGGGCCTGGCTGCCCGACACGGAGCAGGGCTCGCGGGCGCACTGGCGGCCGAAGGCGTACTGGACGCCGGGCACCCAGGTCCAGATCGCCGCGAACCTCGTCGGGGTCGACGTGGGCGACGGGACGTGGGGCAGCGCGAACGTCAGCTCGCACTTCACGATCGGCCGCTCGCAGATCGTCAAGGCGGACGTGAACTCGTTCCAGATGGTCGTGGTGCGCGACGGGCAGACGGTGATGACCGTGCCCGCGAGCTACGGACTGGGCTCGGACCCGAACCGCAACACCACCAACGGGATCCACGTGGTCATGAGCAAGCAGCAGACGGTGCTCATGTCGAACCCGGCGTACGGCTACAACAACGTGCCGGAGCACTGGGCGGTCCGGATCTCGAACAACGGCGAGTTCATCCACGCGAACCCGCTCTCCGAAGGGGCGCAGGGCAACGAGAACGTCACCCACGGGTGCGTGAACCTCTCGAATCAGGACGCGGAGAACTACTTCAACACCGCGCTCTTCGGCGACCCGGTGGAGGTCACCGGCAGCCCGGTGCCCATGCCGCGGACCGACATCTACGACTGGTCGCTGTCCTGGCAGGAGTGGCAGTCGCTGTCGGCGTTGCCGACCTAGCCGCCCGCAGCGGGTGCGGGCCGCGCACCCGCTGCCGGTGGTCCGGCACCGTCAGCCGACGGTGACGATCACCTTGCCGGTCGCGTGGCCGCCCTCGACGAGCGCGAGGGCGGCCTCGACCTCCTCGATCGGGCGGACGTCGGTGACGTGCGGGTCGAGCGTGCCGTCGGCGACGAGCCCGACGAGGCGCTCCAGCACGGCGGTGCTGCGGTCGCGGACGATCTGCTGGCCGCCGAGCTCGGTCGAGAGGCCGTAGTCGGCGACCGAGATCAGCTTCGTCGGGTCGGTCAGCAGGGGCGCGACCGTGCGGAGCGCGTCCCCGCCGACCAGGTCGAACACGCCGTCGACGCCGTCGGGCGCGACCTCGCGCAGCCGGTCGACCACGCCGTCGCCGTACGCGACGGGCGTGGCGCCGAACCCGCGGAGCAGGTCGTGCTTGCCCGGGCTCGCCGTCGTCACCACCCGTAGGCCGCGGGCGGCCGCGAGCTGGATCATCGGGATGCCGACGCCCCCGCCGCCGCCGTTGACCAGCAGCGTCGCCCCGGCGGGCAGGTCCAGCTGCTCGAGCGCGTCCCAGGCCGTCCCGGCGGCCACCGGCAGGGCGGCCGCGTCCTCCGGGCTGACGGCCGTCGGCCGGTGGGCGGCGAACCCCGCCGTCACCCGGGCCCGTGGCGCCCAGCCGCCCTGCATGTCCGGGCAGCCGCCGAACACCTCGTCGCCCACGCCGAAGCCGGAGACGTCCGCGCCGACCTCGAGCACGACGCCCGCCACCTCCCGGCCGAGGACGGCGGGCCCGCTGACGCCGTAGGACCCGTCACGGACCTTCCAGTCGCCCGGGTTCACCCCGGCCGCCCGCACCGCGACGAGGAGCTCCCCCGGCCCGGGCTTCGGCTCGTCCACCTCCACCCACGCCTGCTGCTCCGGACCACCGACCGCGACGAACCCGTACCCACGCACGGGGCCGCATCCTGCTCCCGTCGTCGGGCAGGCGCACCATGGACGGTGTGCAGATGCCGATGGGGCCCACGCCGGGCCCGGCGTGGGCCGACGTCCTCACCACGTGGTCGCCCGCCTGGGGTGTGAACGTGGTGCTGCTGGTGCTCGCCGCGCTCTACCTCGCCGCCGCGCGACGGCACGGCGGGTGGCCGCGGCGGCGCACGGCGTCGTTCCTCCTCGCCCTGGTGTCCGGCGCGGTGACCTGGAACTCCGGGATCGCGGTGTTCGGGCACCAGGCCTTCGCGGTGCACATGGTGATGCACCTGGGGCTGATCATGGTCGTGCCGGCGTTCTGGGTGGCGGCGCACCCGCTGGAGCTGCTGCGCTCGGTCCTCCCGGCCCGGGCGGGCGCGCGGTTCGACGCGGCTCTCGACTCGCGGGCGTCGCGGGCCCTGTTCTTCCCCGGCACCGTGCTCGTGTTCTACGCGCTGGTGATCGTGCTGACGCACCTGACGTCGTTCATGGAGGCGATGGCGGCGTCGATGGCCCTGCACCACGCCGAGCAGGTGCTGTACCTGGTGGCGGGCGTGCTGTTCTTCCACGTCGCGATCGGCGTCGACCTGATGCCGAACCGGCCGGCCTACTTCGTGCGCTACGTGCTGATGGCGCTCGCGATGGGGGTCGACACGCTCGTGGGCGTGGTGCTCATGCAGGCCCCCGCGACGATGTTCCCGGCGTACGACCTCGAGGGCGTGCACCTCGGCGGCGCCCTGATGTGGGTCGTCGGGGACGGCCTGATGATGGTGATCATGGTGCTGCTCGGCCGGCTCTGGGTCACGGACGCGACGGCCAAGATCGACTTCGGGCCGTGGCTGGAGTCGGCCCGCCGGGACGCGTTCCGGGAGCAGACCGGGTCCGGTGGCGAGTCCTCCGACGCCGACCTCGACGACGACGACGAGGCGCTCGCCGCGTACAACCGGATGCTCACGCGCCTGAACCGCGGCGAGCACTGAGGGCCGCTCCCCGCCGCCGCGCGCCGTCGCGAGGGTGACGGCAGGCAGGACGCCCGGCTCGCCCGCCTGCCTGGCGTCACCCTCGCGACCGGAGCACGGCCGTGTCCCGCAGCGCGGCACAGCGCGCTTCCGCGCCCGGGGCCGTCGTCCCTACCGTGACCGGGACCACCACTTCCCGGGAGGGCAGCCGTGCTGACCGCCGAGCAGAACGACGAACTCACCGCCGTCGAGGCCGGGACCCGCATGGGCGAGGTGCTCCGGCGCTACTGGTATCCCGTCGCCTTCGCGCGGGAGCTCGCCGAGTTCCCCGTCAAGCGGGTGGAGCTCCTGGGCGAGTTCTTCGCCCTGTGGCGTTCCCCGTCCGGGCGCTACGGGATCATCCCCGAGCCGTGCCCGCACCGGAAGGCGTCGATGGCCTACGGGGTCGTCGAGGAGGACGGGCTGCGCTGCCCGTACCACGGCTGGCGCTTCGACACCGACGGCGTGTGCACCGACCAACCCGCCGAGAAGGACAACACGAACTTCCAGAACCGGGTTCGCGCCACGGCCGGGAAGGTCGAGGAGCTCGGCGGCCTGGTGTGGGCGTACGTCGGCCCGGACCCGGCCCCGCTGCTGCCGCGGTTCGACGTCTACGTGATGGACGGGTTCCGCGACATCGGCTGGGCCGACCTGCCGTGCAACTACGTGCAGATCATGGAGAACGCGGTCGACCCGCACCACGTCGAGTACCTGCACGGCCGGTACTTCGAGTTCATCGGCGCGCACGAGGGCTTCACGGCCCCGGCGTCGTTCGGCAAGCAGCACCAGCGGATCGGGTTCGACGCCTTCGAGTACGGGATCATCAAGCGGCGGATCCTCGCGGGCGCCTCCGAGGAGAACGACGACTGGAAGGTCGGCCACCCGCTGGTCTTCCCGTACAACATGCGGGTGGGTGGCGGCGGCATCCACCAGATGCAGATCCGGGTCCCGATCAACCGGACCACCACCCGGTTCATGCTCTACACGGTGCACGCTCCGGAGGGCTACGAGCCGCTCGAGCAGCCGGCGGTCCCGGACTACGAGATCCCGGTGTTCGACGAGCGCGGGCGCCACGTCGTCAACTACGTCGAGGGCCAGGACATCATGGCCTGGTGCACGCAGGGTCCGATCACGGACCGCACCACCGAGCACCTCGGCCGCTCCGACATCGGGGTCGCGATGCTGCGCAAGATGTTCAAGCAGCAGATGGCGGCGGTGGAGAACGGTGAGGACCCGCTGGGGACGGTCCGCGAGCCGCACGAGCGCATCGACCTGCCGTGCGAGAAGGACAAGTTCCACGCGGGCGGGGCGCAGTTCGCGCTCGACTTCTGCGACATGGGCTCGACGCGGTTCTCGCCGATGCTCGACACCATCCGCAAGGTGCACCTGTCGGCGGCCGACCGGGTCGTGAAGGACAAGGCGGCGGGCCGCCCGTCGTTCACCCCCGAGGGCGGGATCGGCACGGCCACGCTCACGCCGGGCACGAGCGCCCAGGTGGACTCCGAGTGATCGGCGACCGGCGGTTCGCCGCGGACGCCGACGCGCACCGCCGCGACCAGCCGCGGTACTGCCCGGCGTGCGCGACGGCGCTGGACCTCGCGAGCGAGTTCTGGGAGGGCGACGAACGCCGGTTCTACTGCTGGTGCGCGAGCTGTGAGTGGACCGGGGAGGTGACCACCACCGGCGCCACCGCGCTCGGTCACGAACCCGAGCACTGATCGCGCCGCAGGGAGCAGGATGGGGTCGTGAGCGCGTTCGAGTACGGCACCGACGGACCCTCGTTGATCCTCGCCGCCGTGGACGGCTCCACGACCTCGCTGCGCGCGGGGGCCTACGCGGTCGGGCTCGCCCGGCGGCAGCACTCCGAGCTCGTCGTCATCACGGTGACGACGACGCCGGCCCTCTCGTCCCTGTCCGCCGACGCGGTCACGGTGCTCGCGGAGTCCGCGCACCAGCTGGCGAGCGACCTCCACGAGCAGGCCAAGGAGTACCTGCGGCTGCTGGAGATGGAGGCGCGGCTCATGACCGTGCACGGCGACCCCTACCTCGAGATCGTCCGGGCGGCCGACGACCTGCGGGCCGACGCCGTGGTGGTGGGCGCCTCGATGAAGGCCGGGCACCGCTTCGTCGGGTCGCTCGCCGGCCGGTTGATCAAGGCCGGGAAGTGGCCGGTCACGGTCGTGCCCTGAGCTCGACGACGAGGCCCCGGTGGTCGGACACCGGCAGCTCGACCGTCGACCCCTCGGCGTCGAGGCGCGCGGGCTCGCGCACCAGCACGTGGTCGAGCTGCACCCGGGGGTCCTCGGCGGGGAACGTCGGCCCGCGCACCAGCGACCGCCATCCCGGGAGCACGAACGAGGGCACCGGGCCGGGGAGGTTGAGATCCCCCAGCACGACGACGGGGCGCCGCGCGTCGCGCAGGGCCCGCGCCAGACGCAGCAGTTGGGCGACGTTGACGCCGGGCGCGAAGGACAGGTGGGTGGAGACGACGGTCCCCACGAGCCCGTCGCCCGCCAGTTCCGCCGCCACCGCGACCCGCGGCTCGTCGCGGACCAGGGCGGGGCGCCGGGCGTCGATCAGCAGCGGCAGCCGCGCGGGCGAGGTCCCGAGCGGGATGCGCCGCCACCGCGCCACGGGTAGCCGGCTCACGAGGCCGACCCCGTAGGTGGGCGAGGCGTCGGCGTCGGCCACCCCCGCCTCGCGCCACTGCTCGCCCGGGGTCCCGACGAGGGCCGGCACGAACCGGGCGTCGGCGGCCCCGAGCGCGTCCGCCACGAGGGCGGTCTGGTCGAGCCCGCCGCTGCGCTCCTGGCCGCGGTCGACCTCCTGCAGGGCGAGGACGTCCGCGTCGAGCGACTTCACCGCCGCGACCAGCCGGTCGGGGTCGACGACCCCGTCGGCCGGGGAGCGGCCGTGCAGCAGGTTGAACGTCGCCAGGCGCACGGTACGAACCCTCCCCGATCGCGGCGGATCACGCCGTGCGGGTCACCACGTCAGCGGCAGGCTCCGCATGCCGTAGATGAACGTGCCCTCGCGGAAGTCGGCCCGCTCGGCGTCGCTCACCGTGGCGAGCGTCGGGAACCGTCGCAGCAGCGCCGGGAACGCCGTCGCCATCTCCATGCGTGCCAGCGGGGCGCCGAGGCAGTGGTGGACGCCGTGCCCGAACGCGACGTGCGGGGCGGCGGCCCGGCCGATGTCGAGCCGGTCGGGGTCGTCGGCGAGCGCCCGGTCCCGGTCGGCGGCGGCGAGCTGCACCAGCACCATGTCGCCCGCCGCGACCTGCTCGCCGCCGACCTCGGTGTCGGTGACGGCGACCCGCGGGACCGCCGCGTGGACGATCGACAGGAACCGCATCAGCTCCTCCACGGCGGGAGCGACCGCGTCGGGGTCCTGGCGCAGCGTGGCGGCCTGATCGGGGTGGCGCAGCAGCGCGAGCGTGCCCAGGGCGAGCATGTTCGCCGTCGTCTCGTGCCCGGCGATGAGCAGCAGCGACGCGATGCCGATGAGCTCGTCGCGGCTGACGTCGTCGCCGTGCTCGCGGACGAGCATGCCGAGCAGGTCGTCGCCCGGCGCGGCCACCGCCCGGTCGACCAGGCCGCCCATGTACTCCCGCGACTCGAGGGCGACCCGGGCGCGCTCCGCCATCGGCAGCGTGAGGTCGATCTGCCGGGACGCCCGCGTCTGGAAGTCGTCGCGGTCGTCGTAGGGGACGCCGAGCAGCTCGCAGATGACGAGGCTGGGGATCGGCAGCGCGAAGTCGGTGACGAGGTCGGCGGGCGGACCGGCCGCGGCCATGGCGTCCAGGTGCTCGTCGACGATCTCCTGGAGCCGCGGCTGCAGGCGGCGGATGCGCTTCACGGTGAACTCACCGGTCAGCAGGCGGCGCAGCCGGGTGTGGTCCGGCGGGTCGAGCGCGAGCAGCTGGCCCGCACGCATCCGCACCGGGTCGACCCCGGGCATGGGGATGACGGGGACCCGCTCGTTGGAGAACCGGGTGGCGTCGCCCAGCACCGCCCGGGCGTCGTCGTAGCGGGTGACGAGCCAGGCCTCCCGGCCCAGCGAGTCGTGCACCCGCTCCAGACCCGGCCGGTCGCGCAGCGCGCTGATCGCGGCGGGCGGGTCGAACTGGTCCCGTTGGACGTGCAGCGGCAGGTCGCTCGCCTCGACGGACACGGTGGTGGCTCCTCACGACGGGTGCACCATCGACGGTAACACCGGAAACGGGAGCGCGCTCCCGCTTACTCCGTCACGAGACGGACCGTCCGACCACCCACGGTGTCCTCGATCGACGCCGCCCGGCAGAACAGCCGCACCGGGTCCACCGGCCGCTCCCCCGTCCCGACGGCGGGTCCGGCGAGCCCGGCCGGTCGCGGGCCGCGGACCGCGACTGCGAGCGACCGACCGTCGGTCCAGACGTCGATCGTGCACGCCACGCCGCCCGGCCACACCACGCTCCCGACCACCACGGCCGCCTCGTGCACGGCGAGCACCGCACGGTGGACGCCGTCGTCGTCCCGGCCGGTCCGGCGCGCCACCCGCTCGATCTCGGCCCGGAGACCACGCAGGTCCGCGGTACCCCGGACGGCGAGCGCGAGCACGGGGACGTCGCCGGGGCGGGGCAGGGTCACCGCGTCGTCCGCGTCCCGGACCTCGGGGGCGTCGGGACCGCACCGGCTCCCGGCGCGGTCGAGCAGGCGGCGGTGGGTGTTCCGCAGGGTCGCCGTCCGGGCACCGCAGGCGTCGCCGGAGCACGCGCAGACGACGGTCACGGGCAGGTCGGCCGGGAGCCGGTCGATCGACTCCTCCGCCGCGCGCAGCCCGTCGTCCGTGAGGTCGAGCGCGGCGTACTCGGCGAGGACCAGGCCGCCGGGCGGGTCGGCGAGGTCGCGGACGTGCGCGACGAGGCCGGCCGGGGGCGGCGGCCGCAGCGCACCCGCCGTCGTGAAGGTGATCCCGGGGTCGGGGCCGAGGGCCTCCAGGAGGAGCCGCCGGGTCCGCCGCGGCACGATCGCGGACACCCGGCCGCCGGCGGCCAGGGTGGCGCGGACCCGGGGCAGCACCGTCGCGACGAGGTCCTCCGGGGTGTCGTGGAGCAGCCCGAGGTGCTCGAGGCCCCCGGGGACGGTACTCATGGCCCGTCCGGCTCGAAGCGCAGCGTGGGCGGGACGCCGACGGCGGCGACGAGCTCGCGGAGGTGGGGGCTCGCGCCGTGCACGACGACGGTCTGGTGCCGGGCCGCCGCCTGGGTGGCGAGCAGCAGGCTCTGCGCGCTCGCGAGGTCGAAGAACACGACGCGGGACACGTCGACGTGCAGGTCCGGCCCGCCGGGGCCGTCGAACCGTCGGCGCAGGGCGCCATGCAGGGCCGCGCCGAAGGCCGCCGCGACGTGGACGTCGATCTCGCCGGCCAGCTCCCACCGCTCGTGGACCCACCGGGCGCGCCAGTGCCCGTCGACGATCCCGCCGCAGTGCAGCGCCGCGGACTCCCAGCTCGCCGTCCGGTTCTCGAGGGCCGCCGTGAGCTGGCAGCGGGTGATCACCGGCGCACGCCGCCCGAGCTCGTCGTAGGCGCCCTCCTGGGCGGTGTACGCGGCGATCGCGGCGGCGGTCCGCATCGCGCGGCCGGGACTCTCCTGCGACAGGGCGATCCGGGTCCAGCCCTCCGCGAGCCACCGTTCGATCGCGGCGTCCTGCAGCGTCCGGAGCCCCTCGAGGGTGCCCCCGGCGACCCGGAGGACCTCGGTGAAGTCCATGACCTCCAACTGGCCCGCCGCGAGCGCGGCCGCCGCCCGGGTCGGCCCGCCGGGAGCGGTCAGCCACCCGCGTCCGCCGCCGGGCCAGTCGTCGGGCCGGACCGTGTGGAAGACTTTCGTCCCGGCCGCGAGCTGCCGGTCCAGCCACGCGGCGGTGGCGGTGCGCTGCTCGTGGACGGTGGCCGCGACCGCGAGGGTGTGCACGCCCTCGCCGGGTCCGGCCGACCCCGACGACCGCCCGCTCGCCATGGCTGTCCCCTCGTCGAGAGTGACGTTTGTCGACGGGGGGAGACCTTACGCAGCCCCCCTTGCCCCCGACCGAGAGGCCCGGGCCCGACGACCGGCGCTCACTCCCCGCGCGCGTGCGCCCGGAGCCGCTCGGACCAGGATCGGGCCGCGGGGGGCTCGCCCACCTCGGCGAACCACCGGCCGTCGCGCTCGACCACCGGGTACACGCCCAGCCGGTGCTGGTCGGTCGTGCGGCACTCCCCCGTGCCGAGGTCGAAGCGGTACCAGTGCCAGGGGCAGCGCACCTCCCCGTCGCGCACCCGCCCCTCGACCAGCGGGCCGCCCCGGTGCGGGCAGCCGGCGTCGGTCACCCGCACCGACCCGGCGTCGGGAAGGAAGACGGCGAACTCCCGGCCGTCGGGGCTCGTCACCGTCCACGCGGTGCGCCCCGCCGGGTCCCCGAGCGCGACGAGCACGACGGCCCCCCTACCGCTTCCCGGACGCCCGCAGCTGCGCCAGCGACTCCCCGCCGACGAACCAGTGCTCGGGCTCGCACTCGTTGACGACGACGCGGACGTTGCCCGCCGGGGCACCGACCGCCTCGGCCACCGCGGCGGTGACCTTCTCCCCCAGCGCCGCGAGCTGCTCGGGGGTCCGCCCGCGGGCGAGGGTGATCTGGACGAGGGGCACGGTGACTCCTTAGTCGGTGACGGCCATCTCGACGGTGCCGAGCCGGTCGACCGACACCGTCACCACGTCGCCGGGCGCGACCGGCGTCGCCGCCGTCAGTCCCCCGGAGAGCACGACCTCCCCGGCGCGCAGGCCCTCCCCGGACAGCGCGAGCCGGCGCACCAGCCAGGCGACCGCGGCGGCCGGGTGGCCCAGCGAGGCGGCCCCGCTGGCCGTCGCGACGAGCTCGCCGTTCTTCTCGAGCAGCACGCCCACGAGACGGACGTCGATCCCCGCGGGCGGCACCGGGGTGCCGACGACGTAGCGGGCCGCGGAGGTGTTGTCGGCGACGACGTCGGCCATCGTGAAGCGGTAGTCCCGGAACCGGGAGTCGAGCACCTCGATGCCGACCGCGAGCCCCGAGGTGGCCGAGAGGACGTCGACGGCGGTGCAGTGGGCGCCGTGCAGGTCCCGCCCGAGCACGAAGACGATCTCCGGTTCGGCGCGGGGCTGGATCAGCTCGCCGGCATGGAGCGGCTCGCCGAGGTCGAGGGCCGCCGCGGCCGGGAGGAACCCGCACACCGGCGCGGACACCCCGACCTGGGCCTGCTTGGCCCGCGACGTGACACCGAGCTTCCAGCCGGCGAGCGGACCTGCCTGCTCGCGCAGCACGCGCTGGACGGCGTAACCGGCTTCCAGGTCGAGGTCGGGGTGCTCGTCGGTGAGCGGCTCGATCGCCGTCCGCTCGACGACCGCCTTCGAGAGCCGAGCCGCCAGTTCCTCGTGGTTGATGGTCACGCCGGTCCTCCCTGGGTCGAGCTCCGCTCCGCTGCGTCTCCCGTCACCCTGATGCTGATCGGACCGAGCCGGTCGAACTCCGCCCGGTACACCTCACCCGCAGCCATGGGGACCGCCGCGTGCAGCGCGCCGGTCATCACCAGGTGCCCGGGCTCCAGCGCCACCCCGTGCTCGCCGAGCACGTTCGCGAGCCACGCGACGACGGCCAGCGGGTCGCCCAGCGCCGCGGCCCCCGCCCCGGTGTCGAGCAGCTCCCCGTTGCGGGTCAGGGTCATGCCGACCAGCCGCGTGTCCAGCCCCGCCAGGGGCACGAGCCGCGAGGACACGGCCACGGCGCCGTTCGAGGCGAGGTCGGCGACGGTGTCGGCGAGCTTGATGCGCCAGTCGGCGATGCGCGAGTCGACGATCTCCATCGCGGCCGCCGCGCCGGCCACGGCCCGGGCCGCGTCGGTGGGGCCGACGCCCGGCCCCGCCAGCCGCTCCCCCATGACGAACACGATCTCGGCCTCGACCTTGGGCGCGATGAAGTCGGCGAGCGAGAGGGTGTCGCCGTCGCGGTAGACGGTGGACGCGAGCACCGGGCCGTGGTCGGGCGCGTCGACGCCGACCATCCGCTGCATGGCCTTCGAGGTCAGGCCCACCTTGTAGCCGACGATCCGGTCGCCGTCGGCGAGGAGCAGCGGGACGAGCTCACGTTGGATCGCGTAGCCGTCCGCCATCCCCAGCGACGGGTCGTCGTCGGTGAAGGGCGGGATCGGAGTTCGCGTGCGCCGCGCCTCGTACAGCGCGCGGGCCTTGGCCTCCGGGTCAGACACGGGCATGCCGGGACTCCTCCAGCCTTCCTGACGACGGGTCGTGCGGCTTCGGTGGTCGGGTTCCCCCGTCGGCGTGCTCCCCCGGATGGTCTGTCATCTCCGGATTCCATCCGAGCCGCCGCGATACGGCCTCGCCCGCCTCGACCACGCAGCGCACCAGGTGCTCGCGCGGGAGGGCCAGGAAGCGCATGACCGGCGCCCCCACGCTGATGGCCGCCACGACGTCGCCGCCGGGGCCGAACACCGGCGCGGCGAGGGACGCGACGCCGATCTCGCGCTCGTCGACCGCGTCGGCCCAGCCGCGGCGGCGGACCGCGGCGAGCTCGGCGCGGACGGCGTCCGGGGCGACGATGGTGTGCGGTGTCAGGGCGGGGAAGCCACGCGCGATCACGGCCTCCCGGCGCTCGGCGGGCATCGCGGCGAGCAGCACCTTCCCCGAGCTCGTGCAGTGCAGCGGGACGCGGCGCCCGGTCTCGTGGAACAGCCGCAGCGAGTGCGAGCTCTCCAGCCGGTCGACGTAGACCACCTCGTCGCCGTCGAGGACGCCGACCTGCGAGGACTCGCCCGTCTGCTCCCGCAGCTCGACGAGCACCGGACCGGCGGCGCCGTGCAGGTCCATGTGCGCGCGCACGGCCTCGCCGAGCTCGAACACCACCATGCCGAGCCGGTAGCCGCCGTTCTCGGCCCGGGTCACCAGCCCCTCGGCGGCCAACGTGGTGAGCAGGCGGTGCACCGCCGACTTGCCGAGGCCCAGTCGGCGGGCGAGCTCGGAGACCCCGAGCGTCTCCTCGCGGGACAGGAAGGCCTTGAGCAGGCGGGCGGCGTTGGTGACCGACTGGAGCGTGGCGTCCACTCAGACCGCCCCGGCGGTACCGGCCGGGGTGCCCCCGAGCGCGGTGACGAGGACCCGGCGGACCGCGTCGGGGTCGGGCGCGGCACCGGGTCGCAGCGCGGCGTCGACGGCGTCGGACACCGGGGCGTTGTGCGGCGCGATCGCCCGGGCGAGCAGGACCTGCGCCCGGGCGAGACCCGCCGTCGCCGCACCCTGCATCTCGTCGACGAGGGCCTCGCGGCCGCGGGCCCGGGAGCGCAGGGCGTCGAAGTCCCGGGCGGCCGCGGAGTGGCCGGCGGCCAGCCCCGAGCCGACGTGCCCGGCGTGGTGGGGCGAGAGCCCGGAGCCGGGCTGCGTCACGAGGTGGTAGAGGACGGTGGAGATGCCCAGCGTGCCCCGCACCTCGTCGGGACGGGGTCCCCCGCCCTCGTCGATCAGGCCGAGCGCGGGCAGCACCACGGGGTCGTAGAACCGGACCGTCCAGTCCAGGCCGTCGAGCGACCCGGGGAGCTCGACCTCCTCGCCGCGCAGCGGTCCGAGCGGCTCGGTGGTGGCGAGGACGTGCAGGTGGCGGGCCCCGGCGGCGACCACCGTGAAGCGCCCGGCCGCGAGCAGCGGCATCCGCCCGCGCACCGCCGGCGGGAACGTCTCCGCCTGCTGGGCGTAGGCGGCGTGGATGCCCTCGACGTAGCCCGCGACGGCACGGCGCATCGCCATCGGGTCGGCCACGTCGGCTCCCTCCTGCGTTCCGGCGTCCGGAACGCTGCCTCTTCTCCCCGGAACGCTAGGGCGGTTAGCGTCGTGACGTCAAGCACACCGGAGTTTCGACGAGAGGACCCGCAGGTGGGCATCCTTCGCCTCGCGCACGTCGACGTACGGACCCCCGACCTGGACCTGTCGACCGCCTACTACACCGAGGTCATGGGGCTGCAGCAGGTGCAGCGCACCGAGGACGCCGTGTACCTCAAGTGCTGGGACGAGGAGGACCACCACTCGCTGCGGATGCGCTACCACCCGCGCACCGGGCTGGACTCGTTCACGTTCCGGGTGGAGGCCGAGGACGACCTCGCCGACTTCGAGAACAAGGTCGAGGCCTATGGCTGCCCGACGTCGCGGGTGAGCCGCGGCGAGGCCGTCGGACAGGGCGAGTCGCTGCGCTTCGAGGTGCCGTCCGGCCAGATCATGGAGCTGGTCTGGGACATCGAGAAGACCGGCAACCTGCTCGGCAAGCACAACCCGTCGCCCACCCCGCCGCCCGACCTGCCGGGCATCGCTCCGCCGCGCATGGACCACATGCTGGTCAACGCCGAGGAGGTCGCCGAGTCGGCGCGCTTCTTCATCGACGTGCTCGGGCTGCGGATGACCGAGCAGGTCCTCGACGGCAACGGCCACCAGCTCGGCGTCTGGCTCGCCGGCCGCACGAACTCCCCGCACGACATCGCGATCGTCAACGGCCCGAACGGCGCGCTGCACCACTGGGCCTACTGGCTCGACGACTGGGACCACATCCGCAAGGCGGCCGACACCCTCGCCTTCAACGGCGTGCAGATCGACCAGGGCCCGACGCGGCACGGGGTGACCCGCGGCAACACCATCTACTTCTTCGACCCGCTCGGCATCCGCAACGAGGTCTTCACCGGCGGCTACTGGGTCGACCCCGACACCGAGATCCTCACGTGGACCGAGGACAACTTCGGCAAGGGCCTCTTCTACTACGAGAACGTCGTCAGCCAGCGCTTCCTGCGCATGCACACGTGAGGGGTCCGATGCCGAACAACTCCACGTCCGACCGCATTCTCCGGCTGCAGCACGTCGAGATCCGGGTCCCCGACCTCGAGCTCGCCGCCGCCTACTACACCGAGGTGCTCGGCCTGGTCGAGACCGCGCGCGACGAACGCGACGGCGCCGAACGCGTCTTCCTCAAGTGCTGGGACGAGCGCGAGCACCACTCGGTGATCCTGCGGGCCGCGCCCACCCACGGCCTGGACCACATGTCGTTCAAGCTCCACGCCCCCGAGGACCTCGACCACTTCACGACGAAGCTCGAGGCGGCCGGGATACCCGTCAAGCGGTTCGCCGCCCGCGAGCTCGGTCCGGGCTGGGGCGAGGCCATCCGGTTCGAGGCACCGTCCGGTCACCTCGTCGAGCTGGTCCACGGCACCGAGCGCATCGGGAACATGCTGCCGATGCAGAACCCGCCGCCCCGGCCGCAGGACCTCGTGGGCATCGCCCCGCCCCGGCTCGACCACATCTTCGTCATGGCCGAGGACGTCGAGGCGTTCACCGCCTTCTTCACCGAGCTGCTCGAGTTCCGCCTCACCGAGCAGATCCTCGCGAACGACGGGCACCAGCTCGCCACGTTCCTCGAGCACTCGCACACCCCGCACGACATCGCCGTCATCACCGGCCCGAACGGTGCGCTGCACCACTTCGCGTTCTGGATGGACGACTGGAACGGCATCCGCGACGCCGCCGACACGCTCGCCTACCACGGTGTGCCGATCGACGTGGCCCCCACGCGGCACGGCGTCACCCGCGGCTACACCACGTACTTCTTCGACCCGGCCGGCAACCGGAACGAGCTGTTCACCGGCGGCTACTGGGTCGATCCCGACTTCGAGCCCATCACCTGGACCGAGGAGGAGATGGGCCGCGCGATCTTCTACTACCACCGGCAGGTCAACGAGCGCTTCTTCACGGTGCACTCCTGATGGCGCGCGACCCGCGGTCGGTGGACCGCTACGAGACGCCGGACTACCTCTCGAAGTACCGCTCCCGACGCCAGGCGTCCGACGCTCCCGACGCGGAGGCGCCGACCGAGGACGGCACCCCGCTCTACCTGCGCCGCTTCCGGGAACGGACCACGGCCTCGTCGGGAACCGAGACCAGCGTCTCCTACGACGGCGAGCGCTTCACACCGGCCCTCGCCGAGGCCAGCCGCGGCAAGGAGATCGCCGCGCCGGTGGAGCGCCGGGCGAGCGAGAAGATCGTCTGCGAGATCTCGATCATCCGGCACGGGATCACCCAGGGGTACTCGACCGACGCCGGCCTGACCCCGATGGGTGCGTGGCAGGCGCACCGGCGCGGGCACGAGCTCGCGCGGCGCTGGTCGGACGGGGACAAGGTGCTGCTCGTCTGCGCCGACACCAACCGGGCCCGTCAGACCGCCGACCAGCTCTTCCGCGGCGCCAAGGACGGCCTGTCGATGTGGGGCATCGACGCCGAGATCACCGACAAGGAGCCGATCCCGGAGCTGCGCAACTTCGGGGTGTGGACCCCCGACGGGCTCCGCGACGTCACCTCGGCGTTCCGGCAGTACCAGGCGACGAACGAGACGCTGGAGCGGCTCGCCGTCGGGGACCGGCCGCGGTGGCTCGTCGAGATCGACCGGTTCTACCGGACCCAGCTGGGCGGGGCGGACCCGATCCAGGAGTGGCTGACGATCCCGATGATGTACTTCGAGCCGCCCGCCATGTGCGTGCGGCGGTTCTGGCGGGGCTTCCACCGGCTGATGGTCGAACAGCCCGGTCACCAGCGGATCGTCGCCGCGACCCACTCCGGGCCGATGCGCGCCTTCGCCACCTGGGCCCACGGCTACGACCCCGGCGAACCCCTCAACACCGAGGAGATCCGGGTCAAGATGCGCGAGGGCGGGCGCACCGCGTTCGTCTCCTACCGGAATCGGGTGACCGAGGTGAACGTGCCGCCGCCCGACGAGTTCCCGAACTGGGAGGCGTGACCATGACGGTGCTGCCCTTCTCGCCGCCCGTGTCCGACGACGCGCTCGAGGACGCGCCGCTGCGGTCGGTCTCGACCGCGGTCGCCGTCCTCGACTGCTTCGCCTCCGAGGCCGAGCTCGGCGCGACGAGGGTCGCGGCGCGCCTCGGGATCGCGAAGTCCACCGCCTGCCGGATGCTCGCCGCGCTCGCCGCCGGCGGGCTGCTGGAGAAGGCCGGCTCGGGGCGCTACCGGCTCGGGCTGCGGCTGTTCGAGTACGGCCAGCTCGCCGTCGACCGGCTGCTGCTGCGGGAGGTCGCGATGCCGATCCTGGGCGAGCTGCGGGAGACCGTCCGCGAGACCGTGCAGCTCGGCGTGGCGGTGGGCACCGACGTGCTGTACCTGGAGCGGCTGGAGACGGCGGGCGCGGGGCTCCGGTTCCGCACCGACTACCACCGCAACCCGGCGCACTCGTCGTCGATCGGTCGGGTCCTGGCGGCCTCCGACCCGTCGTTGACGATGGCGATCCTCGAGCGCGGGCTGGAGCGCCGGACGCCGTTCACGGTGGTCGACCCGCGGCGCTGGCGACAGACGCTCGTGCAGACCCGCGAGCAGGGCTACGCCACGTGCCGCGACGAGTACGACCAGGGCTGGTCCTCCATCGCCGCGCCGATCCTCACCGGCGCGGCGGGACGACGGCGGGCCGTCGCGGCCGTGTCGGTGGTGGGCTCCACCTCCCGCGTGCTCGGGCCGCGCAAGCCCGCGCTCGTGCAGGGTGTCCGCCGCGCCGCCGAGCGGATCAGCGTCGCCCTGGAGCGGGCGTCGTCGTAGTCGACCCCGTGGCAGCGGAGCGTCGTTGCTGGCGTCCAGTGGCAGCAACGACGCTTCGCTGTCATCAGGGCACGGCCACGCCGATCAGACAGTCCCGGGTGACGCGCGCGAGCTGGTCCTCCTCGGAGAGCGTGTCCACCCCGTCGGGCGCCATCGGCACGACGAGGTACCGGGCCTCGGCGCTGGCGTCCCACACCCGGACCTCGACGTCGTCGGGCAGCGTCGTCCCGAACTCGGCGAGGACCCCGCGCGGGTCGCGCACCACCCGCGACCGGTACGCCTCGCTCTTGTACCAGGCGGGCGGCGGCCCGAGCCACGCCAGCGGGTAGCAGGAGCACAGCGTGCAGACGACGACGTTGTGCACCTCGGGGGTGTTCGCCACCGCGTGCAGCCGGATCTCCGACGAGTAGCCCCCGCCCGCGAACCCGAGCTCCCCCGCGGCCGCGCCGGCGTCGTCGAGCAGCCGCTCGCGGTAGGCCGGGTCGCCCCACGCCCGCACCACCATCCGCGCCCCGTTGACCGGCGATACCGACCGTCCGAGCGTCTCGATCCGCCGGTCGATCTCCTCCCGGTCGACGATGCCGCGCTCCTCGGCGAGGGCCAGCAGCACGTTCACCCGGGCCTGCAGCTCGCCGTTGCGGTGGTGCCCGCTCATGTGCGCTCCAGGTAGGTCTCGAACAGGTCCACGTGCACGGTGTCGCGCGGCCCGGCGTCCGGACCCCACAGCTCGGTCCCGGCGAAGGCCACCGTCCAGATCGCCTCCCGGCGCGCGTCCGCCCCCACGGCCGCCGCCTCGTCAGGGAAGCGTCCGTCGCCCACCGCGCGGACCACGACCCCGTTCCGACCCCGCACGTAGGACGGCGCCCGGTTGTGCCCCGGCGGGTTCAGCACGCGCACCCGCACGTGGTCCCCGACCCCGACGACGGGTCGAGCTCCGCTGCGCTCCGTCTCCGTCACGGCAGCAGCCGTTCCACCGCGTACAGCCAGCGCTCGTAGTAGGGCATCGCGTAGTACTCGGCCGGCGGGATCTGCTCCATCGTGTGCCGGAACTCGTCGAGGGTGTAGACGCCGGCCGCCACGCACGCCTGGTTCAGCGCGAAGATCTGCGCCTCCCACACGGACTCGAAGCCGTGGTCGTCCGGCCACGCGCCGAACCCGTGCATCCCGCCGACGTCGTTCGCGTACGCCACGCCCCCGAGTCTCGTGAGGGGAACCCTCGCGCCACAAGAGCGCACGCATCTTCCCCTCACGATCGCAAGCCGTCCATCTGATTCGTCAGTCAACACTTGCGAGAGCGGCAAGCGCAGCATACGGTCGGGACCATGGACGACGACGGGCTCCGGCACCGGGTCCGCGCGGCGATCGACGCGGCGGGTTCCCGACGACGGGTCGCGGCGGCGGTCGGGCTCGACGAGACCAAACTGTCGAAGTCGCTCGCGGGCCGGCGCCGCTTCACCCCCGACGAGCTGGACCGGATCGCCGCGCACACCGGGGTCGGGCTGACCTGGCTGCTCCGCGGTGAAGGCCGGCCGCCCGTCACGGCCGCGTCCGACCTCATCGCGGCGCGCACCGAGCCCGACGATGCCCGCAAGCGCATCCTCGACGCGGCCTGGACCCTCATCGCGACCCGCGGCTACCACCGCGTGCGCATCGCCGACGTCGCCGAGTCCGCCGGCACGAGCAGCGCCACCGTGCACTACCACTTCGCCGACAAGGACGCCCTGCTCGACGAGGCGCTGCGCCACAACGTCGAGCTCGCCCACGACCGGCAGGCCGCCGCGCTGGCCGCCGTCGACGACCCGCTTGAACGGCTCGAGACCCTGCTCGACCTGCAGATGCCCGAGGGCCCGGTGCTGGAGCCCGAGTGGTCGATCTGGATGCAGGTCTGGGTCGAGGCACTCACCGAACCTCGGCACCGCGACCTCTACGCCCGCGGCCAGGACCGCTGGTTCCGCACCGTGCTGATGACCCTCGAGAGCGGCGCCCGTGCCGGCGTCTTCCACGACGGCGACCAGACCCTCCGCGCCCGCCAGCTCACCGCCCTCGTCGACGGCCTCGGCGTCGGGGTCATGACGGGCGCCGCCACCCCCGCGCAGATGCGCGCCGCCCTGCGCGACTTCACCACGTGCATCGTCAGGAAGGACCCCTCATGAGCCGTCCGAGGAATCGCCGGGTGGTGATCACCGCGGCCCTCACCGGCGCCGCGGACTCCCCCGCCAAGAGCCCGCACGTCCCGGTCACCCCGCAGCAGATCGCCGACGATGCGATCGCCGCGGCCCGCGCCGGCGCGGCGGTCGTGCACGTCCACGTGCGCCACCCCGAGACCGGGATCCGGTCCCGCGACGTCGCGCTCTACCGCGAGGCGGCGGGGCTGATCCGGGCGAGCGACGTCGACGTCGTCCTCAACCTCACCGCCGGGATGGGCGGCGACCTCGTCGTCGACGCCGAGGACCCGCTCAAGCCCGTCGACGGCACCGACCTGGTCAGCCAGCACGACCGGATGCCCCACGTCGAGGAGCTCCTCCCCGACATCGCGACACTCGACTGCGGCTCCTACAACTTCAGCGACGGCCAGGCGCTCTACGTCTCCACCACCGACATGCTGCGCGAGGGCGCGAAGCGGTTCCAGGAACTCGGCGTCAAGCCGGAGCTGGAGGTGTTCGACTCCGGACAGCTGTGGTTCGCGAAGGTCCTGCGCGAGGAGGGCCTCATCGACGCACCGGGGCTGTTCCAGTTGTGCATGGGCGTCCCCTACGGCGCGCCCGCCGACCCGGGCCTGCTGATGGCGATGGTCAACCTGCTCCCCGACGACGCCGAGTTCACCTCCTTCGCGCTCGGCCGCGACCAGCTGCCCTGGGTCGCACAGTCGGTGCTGCTCGGCGGGCACGCCCGCGTCGGGCTCGAGGACAACCTCTACCTCTCCCGCGGGGTGAAGGCGACGAACGCCCAGCTCGTGGAGCGGGCCGTGGCCATCATCGAGTCGCTGGGCTCGACCGTCGCCACGCCCGACGAGGCCCGTGAGATCTTCGGGCTCGGTGCTGCCACACCCGGCTCCGCCGCGCTGCGCGGGAGGCCGTGGTGATCGCCTGCATCGGCGCCGGTGTCATCGGCGGCGGCTGGGCCGCGTACTTCCTCGCGCAGGGCCACGACGTCGTCGCCTGGGACCCGGGTCCCGACGCCGAGCCCCGGCTGCGCCGGATCGTCGAGGCCGCGCGCCCCGCGCTGAACTCCCTCGGCCTTCCTGACGACGGGTGGGGCTCGCTGACCGTCGCCGGCTCGCTCGCCGACGCCGTGCGGGACGCGGAGTTCGTGCAGGAGTCGGCGCCCGAGGACCTCGAACTGAAGCGGGCCCTGCTCGCCGACCTGGCTGCCGCGACGGGGCCGGACACGATCGTCGCGTCGTCGACGTCCGGGTTCCCCATGACCGACATGGCCGTCCGGGCTACGGACCCGTCGCGGCTCGTCGTCGGGCACCCGTTCAATCCGCCATACCTGATCCCGCTCGTGGAGGTGGTCGGGGGCGAGGCGACCGCACCCGCCGTCATGAAGGACGCCGCGGAGTTCTACCGGCGGCTCGGCAAGTCGGTGATCGAGATGGACCGGGAGGTGCCCGGGTTCGTCGCGAACCGGCTGCAGGAGGCGCTCTGGCGCGAGGCGCTGCACATGGTGGCGAACGGAGAGGCGACGGTCGAGCAGATCGACGCGTCCATCACCGAGGGCCCGGGTCTGCGCTGGCCGGTGCACGGGCCGTGCCGGACGTTCCACCTCGCCGGCGGCGAGGGCGGGATGGCGCACATGCTCGACCACTTCGGCCCGTCGCTGCAGGCCCCCTGGACCCGACTCGAGGCGCCGGAGCTCACGCCCGAACTGCGGGACGCGATGGTGGACGGCACGGCCACCGACCGGTCGTTCGCGGACCTCGTGGCCGAACGCGACCGGGCCGTCATCGCCATCCGCCGGGCCGTCGAGGAGGCGCGCGGACGCTGATGTGCACACGGCTCGGCCGGGCCGGGTCGACCGTGGGGAACCGCGCGCGTCCCGCACACACTCCGGGCCCGGCGGGATCGACCCTGGACAGCCCTGCGCGTCCCGCACACACTCCTTGGCCCCAGGCGCTCGACCCCGGTGACCCCTGCGCGTCGCGCACACACTCCCCGGGCTGGGCGGGATCGACCCCGGTGACCCCGGCGCGTCGCGCACACGAGTGCCGGGCGCCGCAGCCGACGTGCGCGCCGCGCGCAAGGGTCACCCGCACTCCTCGTCCCTCGCCCGACTATGTGTTCACTGCGCAGGGCTCGCCATCCACAGGCCACGGGCGACGCGTGGCGGGTCGATGGGCATCAAGATCTCGTCGCACCGCGCGGACCGTTCGCTGAGCGACTACTTCGCGCGGCGAGAGGAGATCTTCGACGACGGTCGCCGGGAACGGCCGCGGAACTGTGTGCTCCGCGCGCAGGGGTCACCCGCACGTCCGGTTGCCCGCTCGAGAATGTGTGCACCGCGCGCAGGAGTCACCCGCACGTCCGGTTGCCCGCTCGAGAGTGTGCGCGCCGCGCGCAGAGGTCTCCCGCCCGTGTCGTCCAGCGCCCGGAACAGTGCAGGCACACTCGACCGGTGCCCTCGACCGTCCGACTCCGAGTCGCCGTCGCCCTGACCCGCCAGACCGACCGCGGACCCGAGGTGCTGGTGTTCGACCACCGGGACTTCCCCGAGGCCGGGACCCAACTGCCGGGCGGCGGGGTCGACCCGGGCGAGACGATCGAGGCGGCCGCCCACCGGGAGGTGTTCGAGGAGACCGGCCTGCGCGACATCGCGGCCGGCGGCCGGATCGGCGTGCACCACCGGCCGACCGACGAGGGCGCCCCGCAGCACACGGTCGTGGTCCGGGCGACCACCGACGAGCCCCGTGACCGGTGGCAGTACACCGTCGAGGGCGAGGGTGACGACCGCGGCCTGGTCTACCTGTGCCGCTTCGTGCCGCTCCCCGCGCAGGTCGGCTTCCACCACGTCCCCCGTCCCGCAGACGCGAACGATGCGGTGTCTCGGGGGCACGCCCGTTCCTAGCGTCGGGACCATGCAGCGCAGCGGAGAGCGGATCCTCACCACCCACGTCGGCAGCCTCGCGCGTCCGGAGGCGCTGCTCGACACCATGCGGGAGAAGGAACACGGCCGCCCGTACGACGAGGCGGGCTTCGCGAAGCAGGTCACCGAGGCGGTCCGCGACGTGGTCCGGCAGCAGGTCGAGGTGGGGCTCGACGTCGTCACCGACGGGGAGATGGGCAAGGTCAGCTTCGCGACCTACATCCAGGACCGGCTCGAGGGCTTCTCGCCCAGCAGCGGGGAGAAGCTGCTCCCGCCGTCGTGGCAGCTCGAGCTCGACGCCTTCCCCGAGTACTACGAGCAGTACATGGGGAAGTACACGAAGACGGTCGCGCCGATGGTGACGGTCGCCTGCGTCGGCCCCGTCTCCTACTCCGGGCACGACCAGCTGCGCACCGACATCGACAACCTGAAAGCGGCGCTCGTCGGGGTCGACGCCACCGAGGCCTTCATGCCCTCGACCTCGCCCCGCGGGTTCGGCCGCAACGAGTACTACGCGACCGACACCGAGTACTACACCGCCGTCGCCGAGGCACTGCGCGAGGAGTACCTGGCCATCGTCGACGCCGGGTTCCTGCTGCAGATCGACGACCCGTGGCTGATCGAGATCCTGTCCGACCCCGCGCTCACGCCCCAGGAGCGGCAGCGCACCGCGGCCGAGCACGCCGAGATCGTCAACCACGCCCTGCGCGACATCCCGACCGAGAAGGTCCGCCTGCACACCTGTTACGGCCTCAACCACGGGCCGCGCATCCACGACATCACGATGGCCGAGGTCGCGGGCCCGATGCTGGCGATCCGGGCGGGGGCGTACTCGTTCGAGGTCGCGAACCCGCGCCACATGCACGAGTGGACGATCTGGGACGACGCCGGGCTGAAGCGGCAACTCGGCGACGCGATCCTCATCCCGGGCCTGCTCGGGCACGCCCAGAACTACGTCGAGCACCCGGACCTGGTCGCCGAGATGCTCCGTCACTACGTCGACGCCGTCGGGCGCGAGCAGGTCATCGCCGGCGCCGACTGCGGGTTCTCCTCGCGGGCGAGCTACCAGCCCGAGGTGCACCCGACCGTCGTCTGGGAGAAGTTCCGCGCTCTCCGCGCCGGCGCGGATCGCGTCTAGGCCGGCCGCTCCCCCGCCCACGCCCGGCCGAGCAGCGCGCGCAGGCCGTCGTACGTCAGCGCGGCCGGGTTCGGGTACGGGGTCCCGACGGCGAGCTCGGCCGCACGGTCGAGGTCGGCCTCGGCCATCCCGAGCTCGCGCAGGGAGGTCGGGCCACCCGCCGTCGTGACGAGATCGACGACGCCGCCGGGCGCGTCGTCCACGCCGAGTGCGTCGGCGAGCCGGCGCATCGCCTCGGGGGCGGCCGCGGCGTTGTAGGCCATCGCGTGCGGGAGCACGACGGAGTGCGTCGGGGCGTGCGGCAGGTCGAACGACCCGCCCAGTGTGTGGCAGAGCTTGTGGTGCAGTCCCATGCCCACGGACCCGAGGCACGTCCCCGCGAGCCACGCGCCCATCAGCAGGTCGTCCCGTGCGTCCGGCCCGACGTCGAGCCCCCGCAGCCCGGCGGCGAGGCGGCGGGTCGCGTCGAGGGCGAGCAGGTCGACGACCGGGTTGGCCTGCGGCGAGTACAGCGCCTCGACGGCGTGGGCGAGGGCGTTGACGGCACTGGTGACGGTGACGTCGTGGGGCAGCGAGCGCGAGAGCTCGACGTCGTAGACGACCGTCTCGGGGAGGATGTCCGGCGAGGTCCGCGTGGTCTTGACGCCGTCGGCGGTCTCGCCGAGGACCGGTGTGACCTCGGAGCCGGAGTAGGTGGTCGGCACGATGACCTGGTCGACCCCGGTGCGCGCCGCGAGTGCCTTCGCGAGCCCGGTGGCCGAGCCGCCGCCCACGGCCACGACGCTGTCCGCGTCCACCTCCCGCAGCACCGTCAGCGCGCGCTCCGTGACCTCCACGGGCGTGTGCATGGCCGCGCCCTCGAACGTCCCCACGGCGAGCGCGCCGAGCACCGACTCGACCTGCGCGCGGTGGCGCTCGCCCGCGAGCACGAGGACCCGGGACCTGCCGAGCCGCTCGACCTCCTCGGCCAGCCGGTCGAGGCTCCCGGCGCCGAACACGACGCGGGCGGGCTGCGCGGTGTAGACGAACACGCCTCCTTCTACCGCAATGGTCAAGGGTTCAACCGTGCGAGCGGCGGGGCACCCGCGCCCCATGCACGCGCTCTCCCGTCCCCTCATCGTCGGCGTCACCGGCATCGTCGGCCACGCCCTCGCCGAGCGGCTCACCGTCCGCGGCGGTCACGTCCTCGGCCTGTCGCGGCGCTCGTCGTCGCCGGTCCGGGAGGTCGAGGGCCTGCACGCGGACCTCACCGACGCCGACGCGCTGCGCGAGGCGCTCGCCGGGACCCGGCCGACCTCGGTGTTCCTCACCGCCTGGGCGCGTCAGGACACCGAGGAGGAGAACATCCGGGTCAACGGCGGGATGGTGCGCGACGTGCTCGCCGCCGCCGGCGCCGAGGGCACGGTGCAGCACGTCGCGCTGATGACCGGGCTCAAGCACTACCTCGGGCCGTTCGAGGCCTACGGGCAGGGCGACATGCCGGAGACGCCGTTCGTCGAGACCGAGCCGCGCCTCGAGTACCCCAACTTCTACTACGCCCAGGAGGACGAGCTGTTCGCCGCCGCGCGCGAGCACCGGTTCTCCTGGAGCGTGCACCGGGCGCACACGGTGGTGGGCTACGCCGTGGGCAACGCCATGAACATCGCCTCGACGCTGGCCGCCTACGCCGCGCTGTGCCGCGAGACCGGTCGGCCGTTCACCTTCCCCGGCTCGCAGCAGCAGTGGGACGGGCTGACCGACATGACCGACGCCGGTCAGGCCGCCGAGCAGATGATCTGGGCGACCGGGTCGCCGTCGGCCCACGACCAGGCGCTGAACGTGGTCAACGGCGACGTCTTCCGCTGGCGCTGGATGTGGCCGCGTCTCGCCGAGCTGCTCGGGGTGAAGGCGGAGGGGTTCGACGGCACCGTGCGCCCGCTCGAGGAGCAGACCGCGGGTCTGGGCGACGTGTGGGCGCGGATCGCGGAGCGCGAGCACCTCGTCGAGTCCGACCTCGACCGCGTCGCCTCGTTCTGGCACACCGACGGCGACCTGGGGCGCGACATCGAGTGCGTCACCGACATGACCCGTTCGCGGCTCGCGGGGTTCACCGGGTACGTCCGGACCCTCGACGCGTTCGCGGCCGTCTTCGACCGGCTCGCCGCCGACCGCATCGTCCCGCACGTCCGGACGTGACCTCCGCCCGCGCAGGTGCGGGAGGGGCCGGCGTCGGGAAGGGAGTCGTCGCACGGTGACCTCCGCCACGGAGGTGGCGGGAGGGGTCGGCGTCGGGAAAGCAGGATCATGAGCTGGAGCCGGAAGAACCTCGAGGGCGTCGAGACGCTCGCGCCCGCGGCGAGCGTGTACCTCACCCCGGAGCGGCTGGAGCTGCAGCGCACCGCGCGGACGTTCGCGATGGAGGAGGTGCTGCCGGTCGCCGACGAGCTCGACCCGCAGCGCGCCGAGATCCCCGACGAGCTGATGGCCCGGCTCGCCGAGCTCGGCTACTTCGGCGTGATGATCGACCGCGAGCACGGCGGGCTCGGCCTGGGCGTGCTCGAGTACGCGCTGATCTGCGAGGAGCTCGCGCGGGCGTGGATGAGCGTCGCGAGCATCATCGCCCGCGGCAACGGCACCGGGTGTGCGGGTCGGCCGGACCTGCTCGAGCGCTCGGCGCGCGGCGAGTGGATCGGGGGGATCGCGTTCTCCGAGCCGGCGGCGGGGTCGGACCTGGCGAACGTCGGGTGCCACGCCGAGCGCGACGGCGAGGACTGGGTCGTCAGCGGGACGAAGCGGTGGGTCGGGCACGCGAAGCGCGCCGACTTCCTGCACCTGCTCGCCCGCACCCGCGAGCCGCGTGAGGGACACGGCCGGTCGGACGGGCTGGAGCTGTTCCTGGTCGAGAAGGCCCGCGGCGAGTTCCCGGAGGGCGTCACGGGGACGCCGATCGACAAGATCGGTTACTACGGCCTGACGACGTGGGAGCTGCAAATCGACGGACTGCGGCTGCCGCTCGACGCCCTGCAGGACACCGGACAGGACGAGGGCCAGGGGTTCAAGGAGTCGCTGCGGTGGCTCGGACCCGCGCGCGTCCAGACGGCGGCGCGGGCGGTCGGGCTCGCGCGTGGCGCCGTCGAGGACGCGATCGCCTACGTGAAGCAGCGCGTGCAGTTCGGGCACCCGATCGGCGACCAGCAGGTGATCCGGCACGCGCTCGCCGACCTCTCCGCCGACGTCGAGGCCGCCCGGCAGACCTACCTGCACGCCGCGTGGCTGGTGGACTCCGGCGTCCGCGCGGACGTCGAGACCTCGCAGGCCAAGCTCGTCGCGTCCGAGACCGCGGAGCGCGTGACGTCGCGGGCGCTGCAGATCTTCGGCGGCAACGGCTACACGACCGAGTACTCGGCCGAGCGCTACTGGCGGGACGCCCGGTTGACGACGATCTTCGAGGGAACGTCGGAGATCCAGCGCAAGATCGTGTCGGACGCGCTGCTGGCCGACTGAGCGAAGGCACCGTCGGTCGGATGGACGGGCCGTGGGCGCCCGTCGCCCATCGGATGGCCGCTGGCGAGGGGCGCCCACGGGCGGATACGTCGACCGAAGGGCCCCTTCGCTCACAATGGAGGTCGTGCGCCCCCCGGAATCCCTGCCGCCCCGCTTCGGGCTCGACCCGGCGCGGATGCGGCTGCCGGTGTCCGACGAGTGGGCCACGATCCGCGACCACGTGGTGACGCGGGTCCCGCTGCCCGCGGCGCAGGTCGACGCCATGTTCGACGCCGGGCGCTTCCACGACGCCGAGGGCCCGCTGCCGCCCGACGCGCCGTACGTCAGCGGCGGGTCGGTGTGGTTCCACCGCGACCTTCCCGACGAGGTGCCGGTGCCGTTCGGCATCGACGTCGCCTTCCGCGATGACCGGGTCCTGGTCGCGGACAAGCCGCACTTCCTCGCGACCATCCCCCGCGGCCGGCACGTGCGGGAGACCGCGCTCGTCCGGCTGCGCGACGAGCACGGCCTGCCCGACCTCTCCCCCGCCCACCGCCTCGACCGCGTCACCGCGGGGCTCGTGCTCCTCGTGATCCGCCGCGAGGACCGGGGGACGTACCAGAACCTGTTCCGCGACCGTGGGGTGTCCAAGACCTACGAGGCGGTGACGCGGTACGACCCGGAGTTGCCGGCCACTCAGGTCGTCCGGTCCCGGATCGTGAAGGAGCGCGGGATCGTCACCGCCCGCGAGGTCGAGGGCGAGCCCAACGCCGAGACCCTCGTGGAGCTGGTCGACCACCGGGACGACGCGGAGCTCGGACCGATCGCCCGGTACCGGCTGACCCCGCGCACCGGGCGCACCCACCAGCTGCGGCTGCACCTGTGCTCGCTCGGCATCCCGATCCTCGGCGACCCGTTCTACCCCGAGCTGCGTGACGTCCCGCTCGACGACCTGCGCACGCCGCTCCAACTGCTCGCCCGGACCCTGAGCTGGCCCGACCCGGCGACCGGCACGCCCGTGACGGTGCACTCGCAGCGCACCCTGCAGGCGTGGGACGACCCGACGGGGTGGCTCGCCGGCCCCCGCGAGGTGCATCCCGCCCCGGGCTGAGTCCGCCGACGTGCCTCCTGCGCACCTCGCCGACCGTCCGGCCGGCCCGCCGACGCGAGACGTCCGTGAGGCAGGGCCCCGTGTGCACCTCGCCCGTCGGAGCGGGTACCTCGCCCCGGTGCCCGACCCGTTGATCGTCTCCGCCGTCCTCGTCCCCGACGCCCAGGCCGACCTCGACGCGCAGCGTCGTCGCTGGTTCCCGGCGGACCGGCTGCACGTGGGTGCGCACATCACGCTGTTCCACGCCCTGCCCGGCGATCTGCTCGACGAGGTGCGGACCCAGCTCGCCCGGCTGACCCGCGGGCCGCGTCCCGCGATCCGGGTCGACGAGCCGTTCAAGCTCGGGCGCGGGGTGGGGCTGCGGCTGCAGTCGTCGGCCCTGGAGGGGATCCGCGGCGCGATCGCGAAGCGGTTCGAGGCCGACCTCACCGACCAAGACGCCCGGCGGTGGCGTCCGCACGTGACGATCCAGAACAAGGTCAGCCCCGACGAGGCCCGCCGGACCCTCGAGGTCGTCCGGGAGACGCACGTCCCCTACGACACCGAGGTCGATGCCCTCGCGCTGTGGCACTACCGTGGCGGCCCGTGGGAGGCGGCGGGGGACTTCGGCTTCGACCGGTCGGACCCGTCCGGACCAGCAGGAACCGCGTGATCGGGGGCGCACGGTGAACCCGATCGTCGCGGCCCCGATGGCGGGCGGCCCCTCCACCCCGGCGCTGGTGGCGGCGGTCGCCGACGCGGGCGGCTTCGGGTACCTCGCCGCCGGCTACCTCACGGCCGACGCGCTCGCGGCCCAGCTGGCCCAGCTGCGACAGCGCTCCGACCGCCCGTTCGGGGTGAACCTGTTCCTGCCCGACCGCAGCGCCCCGGCTCCCTATCGGCGTGCTCGGTTGCTCCGTCGGGAACGGGCCGTGGAGGCCTACGCGAGGCGCATCGCGGGCGAGGCCCACGCGCTGCATGTCGAGCTCGGCGACCCGTACCCGTCCTCCGAGCCGGACGCCGGCCCGGGCCTGGACGCCAAGCTCCGGGTGCTGGCCGCCCATCCGCCGGACACCATCAGCGTCACCTTCGCCCTGCCCGACGACGCCTGCCTGGCCGCGCTGCGCGCCACCGGGGCGCGTCTCGTCGCCACCGTGACCGGCGTCGAGGAGGCCCGGGCCGCCACGGCGGCGGGCTTCGACGGGCTGGTCGTGCAGGGCACGGACGCCGGCGGTCACCGCGGCACGCACACGGTCGCGGCCGAGCCGAACGACCTCGACACCCTCGACCTGCTCCGGGCGATCCGGCCGGTCACGGCGCTGCCGCTGGTCGCGGCGGGCGGGGTCGCCGACGCCGCCGGGGTCCGGCGGGCCCTCGACGCCGGGGCGGAGCGGGTCCAGCTCGGAACCGCGTTCCTGCGCACCGACGAGGCGGGTACGTCGACGACCCACCGCGACGCGCTCGCCGACCCCGAGTTCTCCGGCACCACGGTCACCCGCGCGTTCACCGGCCGTGCCGCCCGGGCGCTGACGAACCGCTTCGCCGTCGAGCACGGCCCGGCCGCGCCCGCGGCCTACCCGGAGCTGCACCACCTGACCCGACCGGTGCGCGCGGCCGCCGCGAGGGCCGGGGACGTCACGCGACTGCACCTCTGGGCCGGGGTGCACTTCCGCCGGGCGACCACCGGACCCGCCGCCGACGTGGTGCAGGGCCTGCTCCGATAGGACGCGTTCCTCCTCGGCGGTTCGGGTACCACCGCGCGCCGAACGGGAGGAGACGACCCATGTCCGACGGTGCCGAACCCACCGACACCAGCAAGACCGAGCGTGCGGGCCAGCGGCTCGCGGGGGCCGTGAAGAAGGCGGCCGGGACGGTCACGGGCAACGACACGCTGCGCGCCGAGGGCGAGCTGCAGGCCGAGCGCGCGGATGCGGAGAAGGACGCGCAGCGCGCCGAGGCACAGGCCCGGCAGAAGCGCGAGGAGGCCGAGGCGCAGGCCCGCGCCGAGGAACTGCGCGTGGAGCGCGAGCGCCTGGCGGCCGGGGACGTCCGCAGCGAGCGCGAGGAGCGGGCCGAGGCGGAGCGCGAGGCCCGCGAGGAGCGGATCGAGACCGAGACCGCGCAGCGCGAGCGCGCGGTCTCGCAGACGGCCCAGGCCCAGGAGCGGGCGGCGCAGCGCGACGAGGCCGCGGCCGTGCGCGAGCGGGGCGAGGCGGAGTCACGCGTGCGCGACGAGGAGCAGCGGGCCGAGGAGGCCCGCCGGTCGGCGCGCACGCTCGAGCAGGTCGAGGAGGACCGATGAGCAACCCGGTGTCGGCGGTGGCGGGGCCCGTGATCTCGCTGGGCTTCGGCGTGGTGCGCCTACCGGTGGGGCTGCTGGCCCAGGTCACCGGCAACGGCGGCAACAAGGAGTGGGGGCCGGTGCTGGCCGTCGACGCCGTCGAGGGCGGCGTCCGGCAGGTGCTCGGGTCGCTGCTCGGCGACCCGGGCCTGGCGGCCCAGGGCGACGTGACCGACGCGCGCGTGGCGCAGCGGACCGAGGCAGCCGAGCGCGACCAGGCCGCGCAGGCGCGCCGCGAGGTCGCCGACGACCGTCTCGCGCAGCGCCGCGAGCGCGACCAGGAGGCCCGCCGCAAGGCCCGGGAGGCCGAGCAGCAGCAGCACCAGCGGCTCGAGGCGGAGAAGCAGCGCCGCGAGCAGCAGGAGCGGCAGCGTGAGCAGGAGCGCAAGCAGGCCGCGCAGCGCGACGAGCAGCGCGCGCAGGAGGTCGCCGACTCCCACGCGCACGAGGCCCGTCGGGCGCGCGTCGAGGCGGAGTCCGAGGCGGTCGAGGCGGAGCGGAAGGCCGCCGCGGCGAAGGCCGAGGCGCTCGACGTCGCGAACGCGAAGGAGAAGGCGAAGAACGCCCGCAAGCGGTGATGACCGCCGCGGGGGCGATAAGGTCGAGATCGCTCCCACGGGGTACTACCCCGATCATGCTGGCCATCGAGGACCACGGCGTGATCGGCGACCTGCGGACGGTCGCCCTGGTGGGCACCGACGGCAGCATCGACTTCGCGTGCCTACCCGACTTCGACTCCCCCGCCGTGTTCTCCGCCCTGCTCACCGAGGAGGGCGCCGGGGCGGAGCGGAGCGCGTTCACGGTGCGCCCGGGCTCGTGCACGCGCACCAAGCAGCTCTACCTGCCCGACTCCAACGTCCTGATGACCCGCTTCCTCGACGCGGACTCGGTCGCCGAGGTCGTCGACCTGATGGACCCCGAGGACGACGGGACGCGTCCGCTGGTGCGGACGGTCCGGGTCGTCCGGGGTCGGCAGAGCTTCACCGTGCGCTGCGCGCCCGCCTTCGACTGGGGCCGGGTGCGTCACCGCCTGGAGCTGCTGCCCGGGGTGGGTGCCGTCTTCCTTCCCGACGACGGGTCCGGCGCACTGGTGCTGCGCACGTCGGCGGAGCTGCGGGTGGCCGACGACCCCGACGCGACCGGACCCGCCGTCGTGGCGGAGATCGACCTGGGTGCGGGCGAGGCGGCGGACTTCCTGCTCACCTGGCACGACGAGGCGCCGCACCGCAACGACGTCGACGTCCCCGGCGAGCACGAGGCCGACCGGCGCCGCGATGCCGTGCTCGCGTACTGGCAGCAGTGGCTGGCCCGCTCGACGTACGCGGGTCGCTGGCGGGAGATGGTGCACCGCTCCGTGTTGCTGCTGAAGCTCATGGTGCACCGCCCGACGGGGGCGCTGATCGCGGCGCCGACCGCCGGGCTGCCCGAGGAGATCGGCGGGGAGCGGAACTGGGACTACCGCTACGCGTGGCTGCGCGACGCCGCGTTCACGTCGTACGCCCTCATGCGGCTCGGGTTCGTCGAGGAGGGCCGGGCGTTCCTGTCGTGGCTCGAGCAGCGGATGGCCGAGGCGGACGACGAGTCGGGCCTCCTGCCGGTCTACACCGTGCACGGCGCCCCGCCGCCGGAGGAGCTCGAGCTGACCCACCTGTCGGGGTACCGCGGGTCGCGCCCGGTGCGGATCGGGAACGCCGCCGGGTCGCAGCGCCAGCTCGACACCTACGGCGAGGTGATGGACTCGGTCTACATCGCGAACAAGGAGACGCCGATCTCCTACGACCTGTGGACCCGGGTCCGCGGCTCGCTGGACTGGCTCGACCGCAACCGGCACCTGCCCGACCAGGGGCTCTGGGAGTCCCGCGGCGAGCCGCAGTTCCACACCTACTCGCGGGTGATGGTGTGGGTGGCGTTCGAGCGAGCGCTGCGTCTCGCCCGGCAGCGCGGACTTCCCGCCCCGGTCGAGGCGTGGGAGAAGGCCGCCGCCGAGGCCTACGAGGAGGTCCAGCGCGACTGCTGGGACGGCGACCTCGGCACGTACACGCAGTTCCCGGGTACCGACCAGGTGGAGGCGGGGCTGCTGATCCTGCCGCTGGTGAAGTTCTCCGGGCCGACCGATCCCCGCTTCCTCTCGACCCTCGGACGAATCGAGGACGATCTGGTCGTCGATTCGCTGGTGCAGCGGTACCCGCCGGACGGATCCGACGGGCTCGACGGCGAGGAGGGCACCTTCAACCTCTGCTCGTTCTGGTACGTGGAGGCGCTCACCCGGGCGGGACGCCTCGACCGGGCCCGCAACGTGCTGGAGAAGGCGTTCACCTACGCCAACCACGTCGGCCTGTTCGCCGAGGAGCTCTCCGCCTCGGGTGAGCAGCTGGGCAACTTCCCTCAGGCCCTCACGCACCTGGGGCTGATCAGCGCCGCGGTGAACCTGGACCGGGCACTGGGCTGATCGGGCCGACCGGGCTGATCGGGTCAACGGCCCGGAACCAGGCGTTCGTCTCCGGCAGGAAGAGCAGCACCAGGACGGTCACCTGGCACCCGAGGACGACCAGGGGCACCAGCGTCATCCACAGCGGCACACACACGACGGCCGTGACCAGCGCGCCGAGGGCGGTCAGGGCGGCGTACCCGACGCGGGCCGTCGTCGAGCCGGTGCGCATCCGCAGACCGAGGAGGAACCAGGCGACGTTGGCGCCGACCCCGAGGACCAGGATCACGGCCGCGGTGAGGTAGAGCTCGAGCGCGCTGTAGCCGAGCGCCCAGATCAGCGTGAAGCCGGCGACGGCGAGCGAGCCCAGGACACCGAGGGCCGCGGGCGCGACCATGGTCCAGAAGGCCGCCTCGACCACGGTGGGCCGGCCCGGCGGGGCACCGGCGGGCGGGACGACGGGTAGGACGGTGGTCGCGTCGAACGTCGCGTGGCGACCGGGGTACGCAGGAAGAGTCATGGAGCCATCGTGACGCTCCGTGAAGCTCAGGAGAAGCAGACTGGCGTAAATCGCCATGCAGTATCACGCAGGGTGAAGCGCTCGCCCGCCCTCCTCGCCGAGGACGGGCGTTCGCGACATCGTGCCCGGGTAGCCCCCGCTCCCCGGGACACCGGATCTAGAAGAAGGTCTTGCGCCCGCCCACGCCACGGCCCACTGCGCCGAGGATGGTGAGGATCAGGCCGACCACGACGAGAATCCACCCGATGTAGGTCAGCACGGAGATCGGGACGATGTACCCGACGATCAGCAGGATGATGCCGAGGATGATCATGACACTCCCTCGTGTAGAGCCGGCCGATTGACCGGCGATCGCGAAGTACCCGAGCGTCACACCGAACACACACATGGTCGACATCTCACCCACGCGAGTGAGGCCCGATCTGACCCCACGTCGCGTGTTGAGACAGAAGGGACGCGTGTGACTCCCGCCGACGCCTGGGCGACGCATGAGGTGACCACGGTCTGGGGAGCGCCCCTCACGGTGACCACGGACGACGACGACGCCACGATCCGCGTCGACCTGCACGACGTGACCGCCCCCGAGGGCGACCGCTTCGACTACCCGGTGGTGCACCTGCCGTCGGTCGCGGTCGCGGTGGTGGTCCGGGACGAGGAGGTCCTCGTGCTGCGGACCTACCGCTACCCGGTGGGGCGCTACGGCTGGGAGCTCCCGGGGGGTGGGGTGGACCCGGGCGAGGATCCGGCGGTCGCCGCCGCCCGGGAGACCGCCGAGGAGACCGGGTGGGCGCCGAAGGGCCCCGGGCGGCCCCTCATCTCCTTCCAGCCGCTGCCCGGCGGGGTCGTCTCGACCGTGCACGTCCACCTCTGGACCGACGCCGAACGGAGCGAGGCCCCGCTGGACCGGCACGAGCCCGGGCAGGCGCAGTGGATCCCCGTCGCGGACGTGGTGCGCCTGGCCGCGGCCGGTGAGCTGCTCGGCTCGGGGACCCTCGTCGGCCTGCTGCAGTACGTGGCCGAATCCCGTTCCCGAGGACCGGTCACGGGTCCTGGAAATTACTAGGACGTCCTACTAATATGGGACGGGTACCCGACCATCCCCGGCGATCGAGGATCACGCGACCATGGCCGAAGCGCAGCTGTACGTGCCGAACAACCCGATCCGGGTGGTGACCGCGGCCAGCCTGTTCGACGGCCACGACGCCGCGATCAACATCATGCGGCGCATCCTGCAGCGGCAGGGCGCCGAGGTGATCCACCTGGGGCACGACCGCTCGGTCGACGACGTCGTCTCGGCCGCGGTCGAGGAGGACGCGCACGCCGTCGCGATCAGTTCCTACCAGGGCGGTCACGTCGAGTACTTCACCTACCTCGTGGACCTGCTCCGCGAGCGCGGCGCGGGCCACGTGCGCGTGTACGGCGGCGGGGGCGGCGTCATCGTCCAGCGCGAGATCGACCAGCTCCACGCCCACGGCGTCGCACGCATCTTCTCCCCGCAGGACGGCCAGCAGCTGGGCCTGCCGGGCATGATCAACACCATCATCCGGGAGTGCGACGAGGACCTCGGCGCGCAGGCCCCGTCGTCGTGGGACGGGCTCTTCACCGGCGAGCGCGCGGTGGTCGCCCGTGCCGTGACGATGGCCGAGTCGGGCGTCCTGCCCGACGACGTCCGCGAGCGGGTCGACGCCGCGAACTCCGAGCGCCACGTCCCCGTCCTCGGCATCACCGGCACCGGCGGGTCGGGCAAGTCCTCGCTCACCGACGAGCTGGTGCGCCGCACCCGCATGGACCGTGAGGACAAGCTCAAGGTGGCCGTGCTCGCGGTCGACCCGACCCGTCGTCGGGGTGGGGGCGCCCTGCTCGGCGACCGCATCCGCATGAACGCCCTCGGCGGCCCGGTCGCCTTCCGGTCGATGGCGAACCGGGGCTCGGGTACCGCGCTGCCCGAGCGGCTCGCCGACGTCATCGCCGTGCTGCGGGCCTCCGGGGCCGACCTGGTCATCGTCGAGACCCCGGGCATCGGGCAGGGCGACGCGGGCATCGTCGAGTTCGCCGACGTCTCGCTCTACGTCATGACGCCGGAGTTCGGTGCGGCCTCCCAGCTCGAGAAGATCGACATGCTGGACTTCGCCGACGTCGTCGCGATCAACAAGTTCGAGCGGCGCGGCGGCGACGACGCCCGCCGTGACGTGGCCCGCCAGCTGCTGCGCAACCGCGACGAGTGGGGCGCGAGCTGGGAGGACATGCCGGTCTACGGCACCAGCGCCGCCACCTTCCACGACGAGGGCGTCACCGCGCTCTACGGCAAGCTCGTCTCGCTGCTCACCGAGAAGGGCCTCGCCGAGGGCGGCGGCCACCTCGACATCCCCGACACCCGCGTCTCCACGTTCGCCGGGTCGGCCATCCCCGCCGAGCGCGAGCGCTACCTCGCCGACATCGCCGCCACCGTGCGCCGGTACCACGAGGACACCGAGGCGATGGTCGTCGCGACACGGAAGCGCTCCGCGCTCAAGCAGGCCGTCGAGCTGCTCGGCGACCGCGACGCCGGAGAGCTGCCGGCCGTGCTCGACGAGGCCGAGCGGGACCTGCCGCGCGAGGCCCACGACCTGCTCGTCGGGTGGGAGCAGACCAAGGAGGACTACGCGGGCGACGAGTTCGTCTACACGGTCCGCGACCGGGAGAACCGGGTCCGGCTCACCAAGGAGACGCTGTCGGGCTCCAAGGTCAACCGCGTCTCGCTGCCGTCCTTCACCGCCGAGGAGGAGGTCGTGCGGTTCCTGCGCCGCGAGAACCTCCCCGGGTACTTCCCGTTCACGGCCGGGGTGTTCGCGTTCAAGCGCGACGGCGAGGACCCGGCGCGGATGTTCGCCGGCGAGGGAGACCCGTTCCGCACGAACCGTCGCTTCCACTACCTGTCGGAGGACTCCGACGCGAAGCGCCTCTCGACGGCGTTCGACTCGGTGACGCTCTACGGGCGCGACCCCGCCACTCCCCCGGACGTCTACGGGAAGGTCGGCACCTCCGGCGTCTCGATCGCCACGCTCGACGACATGAAGGTGCTCTACGGCGGGTTCGACCTGACCTCGCCGACCACCTCGGTGTCGATGACCATCAACGGCCCCGCACCGACGATGCTCGCGTTCTTCCTCAACACCGCGATCGACCAGGTCGTCGACGCCCATCGCTCCGAGCACGGCGAGGAACCCTCGGAGGAGAAACGCGCCGAGCTCGTCGCCCACGCCGTGTCGAACGTCCGCGGCACGGTGCAGGCCGACATCCTCAAGGAGGACCAGGGCCAGAACACCTGCATCTTCTCCACGGAGTTCTCGCTCCGGATGATGGCCGACATCCAGGAGTGGTTCATCGCGCACAAGGTGCGCAACTTCTACTCGGTGTCGATCTCCGGCTACCACATCGCCGAGGCCGGGGCGAACCCGATCTCGCAGCTGGCGTTCACGCTGTCCAACGGCTTCACCTACGTCGAGTCCTACCTCGCCCGCGGCATGGACGTCGACGACTTCGCGCCCAACCTGTCGTTCTTCTTCTCCAACGGCATGGATGCCGAGTACTCGGTGATCGGCCGGGTCGCCCGCCGCATCTGGGCGGTGGCGATGCGCGAGCGCTACGGCGCCAACGAGCGCTCGCAGAAGCTCAAGTACCACGTCCAGACGTCGGGTCGGTCCCTGCACGCGCAGGAGATGCAGTTCAACGACATCCGGACGACGCTGCAGGCGCTCTGCGCGCTCTACGACAACGCCAACTCGCTGCACACCAACGCCTACGACGAGGCCGTGACGACCCCGTCGCAGGAGTCGGTGCGCCGGGCGCTCGCGATCCAGATGATCATCAACAAGGAGTGGGGCCTCTCCCTCAACGAGAACCCGCTGCAGGGCTCGTTCGTGATCGAGGAGCTCACCGACCTCGTCGAGGAGGCCGTCCTCGCCGAGTTCGACCGCATCGCGGAGCGCGGCGGCGTCCTGGGCGCCATGGAGACCGGCTACCAGCGCGGCAAGATCCAGGACGAGTCGATGCTCTACGAGAGCCGCAAGCACGACGGTTCGCTGCCGATCATCGGCGTGAACACGTTCCTGCCGCCGGCGGACGCCGAGGGCGAGGAGCCCAAGGAGATCGAGCTCGCCCGCGCGACGGAGGAGGAGAAGTCGTCGCAGCTGCAGCGCCTCGACGACTTCCAGGCCCGCCACCAGAGCGAGTCCGCGGAGGCCATCTCCCGGCTCCAGGCCGCGGCGACCGCCGGCGAGAACGTGTTCGACGAGCTGATGAAGGCCGCCCGGGTGTGCTCGCTCGGCCAGCTCACCGAGGCGTTCTTCGAGGTCGGCGGGCAGTACCGGCGCAGTATGTGAGCTTCGCTCCTGTGAGCACTTTCCGTGCCTATCGGCACGGAAAGTGCTCACGAGGCGCGCAGCGCCACCCCCAGCTTCGCCGCCGCCTCGTGGGCCTCGGCCCGCTTCTGCGCGGCGAGCGGACGGAGCTCGGCCATCGCCGGGACCACCTCGGCGAGGGTCAGCTCGGCCTCCACCACCGTGACGTCGGCGCCCCAGACGTCGCGCAGGATGCGAGTGATCCAGCCGGTGCCGTGGTCCCAGCCCTCGCGCGGCGTCCCCGGGCCGTAGCCACCACCGCGGGAGACCACGAGGACCACCGGGGTGCCGGCCAGCGGTGAGGAGCCGGGCGCGAAGCGCGGGTCGGTGATCAGCAGGTCGACCCAGCTCTTGAGGTGGGCCGCGATCCCGAAGTTGTAGAGCGGCGACCCGATCACCACGGCGGAGGCGGCCACCAGCTCGTCGGCGAGCGCGGCGGCGGTGGCGACGGCCGCCCGCTGCTCCTCGGTGCGCTCGCCCTCCGGCGTCATGCCCGCGGCGGTCGCGGCCGCCCACGTCGCCGGGGAGACCGGGTCCCGCCCCAGGTCGCGGCGGACGATCTCGGCGCCGGGGTTCGCTTCGAGGTAGGACCGCTCGAGGCTGTCGAGCACCTCCCGGCTCACCGAGCCCTGCGTACGGATGCTGCTGTCGATGCGGAGCAGGCTCATGTCGATCTCCTGACGTGCGGAACCGAAGATGTTCTGTCGAACAGACTATCTGCCGCACAGATTCCCTGCGCAACTGCGTATCCTGCGACGGTGAGCACGCCGCGGCAGGTGGAGTCCGACCTGGGCTGGGCCCTGGGTCGCGTCGCGCGTGCCCACCTGCGGACGGCACAGACGGTGATGGGCGGGCTGCCGGGCGGCCCCCGCGGCTACCAGGTGCTCGCCGCCGTCGGGCGCGGCGAACCGAGCACGCAGCTGGCGCTCGCCCGCAAGCTCGGCGTCGACCGCACGGTGATGACCTACCTGCTCGACGAGATCCAGGCCGAGGGGCTCGTCGAACGCCGCCCCGACCCGGCCGACCGCCGCGCGCGCCGCGTGGAGCTCACCGACGCCGGCCACGCCCGCCTCTGCGAGCTCGAGCGCAAGCTGCGCGACGCCGAGGACCACATGCTCGCCCCGCTCGGCCCCGAGGAGCGGGACATCCTGCGGGACCTCCTGGCCCGCCTCGCCACCGCCGACCCCGACCAGCCGTCGGCCTGTCAGGTCGCCCAGGACCTGCACGACGACGGGGCCTGCACCGCTTGAGCCGCCGGGTGCGGGGCCCTCGGTGTCGCGTGGCACGCTGACGCGGTGGAGACGGCACCCCTCGCGCGGTGGGTCGACTTCGCCGTCGTCGCCGGCGGTGCCAGCGCCGCGCTGACGGGACTGCTGTTCGTCGCCATCTCGATCAACGTCGACCGGGTCGGGCGCTCGATCAGCCTGCGTTCCCGCGGCGGCCAGACGCTGGTGCTGTTCGCGGTGACGCTGGTCGTGTCGATCGTCCTCGCGGTCCCCGACCAGGGGCTCACCGTGTTCGGCGTCGAGCTCCTCGTGCTGGTCGTCCTCGCCGGCAGCGGCCTCCTCGTGCTCGACCGGCGCGCGAAGCGGGAGGCGCGGACCCCGGCGCTGGCGCGCACCCTCGACCTCGTGAGCCCCAACGTGGCGACGCTCGTCCTCATCGCCGCGGCGGCCTTCGTGGCGCTCTCGGGCCACGCGTGGGGCGTGTACCTGCTCGTGCCGTCGACGGTGATCGCGATCGTCGGCGGGGTGGCCAACGCCTGGCTCTTCCTCACCGAGGTCGCCGACTGAGGGGCCCGCCCCTCGTGAGATCGGTGTGTGCCTTTCGTCCGGCTCGGGTATCGCGGTCCGCCTCCGGCCACCCGGTCGGCGGCGGCCGCGATCGAGGAGGCGTCGGTGCACCACACGGTCGAGATGTCGGTGCCGAGCACGGCGACCGACGAGACGCTCCGCGCGCTGGAGAAGCTGGACGGCGTGCTGTCCCTGCACGTCGAGCGCGGCGTCGGGGTGAAGCCGGAGGGCGACGTCATCACCGTCCACGCCCTCAACCGCTCGATCGACGCCGTGCTCGCGACGGCCGCGGAGGCGGAGCGGCACGGGCCGATCGCCGTCGTGACGGGCGGCCTGAACAGCCTGGTCGCCACCGGGGCGCAGGGCGCGATCGACGACGACGCCGACGAGTCGCCCTGGGAGGAGTTCGAGCGCACGCTGCGCCACCACGGCCGGCTCTCGGTCAACTACCTGCTCCTCATGACGATCGGCGGCGCGATCGCGGTTGCGGGCCTGCTCTCGCCGCCGGTCCCCCAGGCGCTCGCGCTCGCGGCCTCCGCCGTGCTCGCCCCTGCCTTCGAGCCGCTCGGTGAACTGGCGACCGCCCTGATCCGGCGCAGCGCCTACGCGATCCGCCGCGCCGTGGTCTCGGTGGTGGTCGGCTACGTGCTGCTCGCCGTCGGGGGCGGGCTCGCCTTCCTCGTGCTGCGCGCCCTGGGTCTGGCCTCGCCGTCGACGATCGCGAGCAGCGAGGGCATGCACCTCGTCGTCGACCCCACGGCCGCCGACTGGCTGGTCGCCGCGGGCGGCGCCGCCGCCGGGCTGATCATCATCACGTCCTTCCGCGAGGCCGTCCTCGCGGGCGCGCTCATCGCCCTCGCCCTCGTCCCCGCGGGTGGTGTGCTCGGCATGGGCGTGGTCGCGCGGGACGGCGGGCTCGCCCTGCAGGGCCTGCAGCGCCTCGGGGAGGACGTCGCGCTCGTCGTCGTGCTGGGCGGCCTGGTCATCCTCGGCAAGGACCGGCTGATGCACCGGGGACGGCGGCCGCTCGCGTAGGGGCGCTCCGCGCCCGTGAGTACTTCTCCGTGCTCCGGCACGGAAAAGTACTCACCGGGCGGAGCCACCTCCTCAGGTCATCTCGTGGCCAATGTTGCGACGAACGATCGAGTCGACCACGACCAGCTCGTGGACTTCCTCCGGACGCGGCACCACGCCGTGATCGTCACGAAGCGCTCCGACGGCGGCGACCAGACGAGCCCGGTCACCGTGGGGATCGACGAACAGGGTCGCCTGCTGGTGTCGACCTACCCCGAGCGCGCCAAGGTGAAGAACATCCGCAAGGACCCCCGCGTCGCGATGTGCATGCTCTCCGAGGACTTCGAGGGCCCGTGGGTGCACGTCGAGGGCACCGCCGAGGTCCTCGACATGCCCGACGCGCTCGACCCGCTCGTCGAGTACTTCCGCTCGATCTCCGGCGAGCACCCGGACTGGGACGAGTACAAGGACGCCATGGCGAAGGAGGACAAGACCCTCATCCGCCTCACCGTCGAGCGCTGGGGCCCGATCGCCACCGGCGGCTTCCCCGCCCGACTGTCCGAGGACTAGCTGTTCTGACCACTGAGGTTGGTCACGCGGCTGGCGGGCGGGTGTCCGCCGAGCGCGGTGTGGCCGCGGTGGTGATTGTAGGAGTGCAGCCAGGGGGGAAAGGCCTCGCGGCGGGCGGTCTCGGAGCGGTAGGCCGCCGCGTAGGCCCATTCCTCGAGCATGGTGCGGTTGTAGCGCTCGACCTTGCCATTGGTCTGCGGACGGTAGGGCCGGGTGCGTTTGTGGGCGATGCCGGTCTCGGCCAGGGCAGCCGCGAAGTCCCGGGAGC
>NZ_KB903242.1 GCF_000379625.1 Actinomycetospora chiangmaiensis DSM 45062
CAATTCGACCAGAGTGGTATTTCAACGGCGACTCCACCCGCACTGGCGTGCGGGCTTCACAGTCTCCCACCTATCCTACACAAGCCGAACCGAGCACCAATACCAAGCTGTAGTGAAGGTCCCGGGGTCTTTCCGTCCTGCCGCGCGTAACGAGCATCTTTACTCGTAGTGCAATTTCGCCGAGTCTGTGGTCGAGACAGCGGGGAAGTCGTTACTCCATTCGTGCAGGTCGGAACTTACCCGACAAGGAATTTCGCTACCTTAGGATGGTTATAGTTACCACCGCCGTTTACTGGCGCTTAAGTTCTCAGCTTCGGCCGTGAGGCCTAACCGGTCCCCTTAACGTTCCAGCACCGGGCAGGAGTCAGTCCGTATACATCGTCTTGCGACTTCGCACGGACCTGTGTTTTTAGTAAACAGTCGCTTCCCCCTGGTCTCTGCGACCCCACCACCCTAGCCCGCGAAGAGCTTCAGGTAACAGGGTCCCCCTTCTCCCGAAGTTACGGGGGGATTTTGCCGAATTCCTTGACCACAGTTCGCTCGAACGCCTCGGTATTCTCTACCTGACCACCTGTGTTGGTTTGGGGTACGGGTCGCGTAGGAACTCGCTAGAGGCTTTTCTCGGCAGCATGGGATCACTCTGCTTCGCCTCAACGGCTATGCGTCACGTCTCAACCTGTATGGCGTACGGATTTGCCTATACGCCGGCCTACACGCTTGCACCAGTACAACCACTCACTGGCGGAGCTACCCTCCTGCGTCACCCCATCGCTTGGCTACTACCAGGCAGGATCCCGCGCTCCCCCGGTCGACTCCCGAAGGAGTCTTGGGGTTCGGGCGGTTAGCACACCTGGGCTCGCCATGGACGCGCCTACACGAGCACGGGAATATCAACCCGTTGTCCATCGACTACGCCTGTCGGCCTCGCCTTAGGTCCCGGCTCACCCTGGGCGGAAAAACCTGGCCCAGGAACCCTTGGTCATCCGGCGGCAGAGTTTCTCACTCTGCTGTCGCTACTCATGCCTGCATTCTCACTCACACGGGTTCCACGGCTGGATCACTCCGCCGCTTCACCACCCGCATGACGCTCCCCTACCCAGCACCACCACCGTTAGGTGTCCGTGGTGCTGCCGCGGCTTCGGCGGTGCGCTTGAGCCCCGCTACATTGTCGGCGCAGGACCACTTGACCAGTGAGCTATTACGCACTCTTTCAAGGGTGGCTGCTTCTAAGCCAACCTCCTGGTTGTCTGGGCGATCCCACATCCTTTCCCACTTAGCGCACGCTTAGGGGCCTTAGCCGGCGATCTGGGCTGTTTCCCTCTCGACTACGAACCTTATCGCCCGCAGTCTCACTGCCGCGCTCGAGCTCACCGGCATTCGGAGTTTGGCTGACTTCAGTAAGCTTGTAGGCCCCCTAGGCCAACCAGTGCTCTACCTCCGGTGAGTAACACGCGACGCTGCACCTAAATGCATTTCGGGGAGAACCAGCTATCACGGAGTTTGATTGGCCTTTCACCCCTACCCACAGCTCATCCCCCAGGTTTTCAACCCTGGTGGGTTCGGGCCTCCACACCGTCTTACCGGCGCTTCACCCTGGCCATGGGTAGATCACCCCGCTTCGGGTCTAGAGCACGCGACTACCACGCCCT
>NZ_KB903243.1:0-375078 GCF_000379625.1 Actinomycetospora chiangmaiensis DSM 45062
CGAGGACTAGCTGTTCTGACCACTGAGGTTGGTCACGCGGCTGGCGGGCGGGTGTCCGCCGAGCGCGGTGTGGCCGCGGTGGTGATTGTAGGAGTGCAGCCAGNGGGGAAAGGCCTCGCGGCGGGCGGTCTCGGAGCGGTAGGCCGCCGCGTAGGCCCATTCCTCGAGCATGGTGCGGTTGTAGCGCTCGACCTTGCCATTGGTCTGCGGACGGTAGGGCCGGGTGCGTTTGTGGGCGATGCCGGTCTCGGCCAGGGCAGCCGCGAAGTCCCGGGAGCGGTAGCAGGCGCCGTTGTCGGTGAGAACTCGCTGGATGCGGGTGATGCCGGCGTGGGCGAAGAACACCCGGGCGCGGCGCCAGAACTCAGCGGCGGTCTGCTTGCGTTCGTCTGCGAGCAGTTCGGTGTAGGCCAGCCTGGAGTGGTCGTCGACGGCGTTGTGCAGGTAGGTATAGCCCATACCCCGGCGTCGGTCGCGCTTGCCAACGGCGCGACCGAGGACCTTGTGGCCGCCGCCGTCGGGAATGTTGCCGAGCTTCTTGATGTCGACGTGCACCATGTCCCCGGGGTGGGGGTGCTCGTAGCGGCGGATCACCCGGCCGGTGGCGCGGTCGAGATGAGACAGACGCGCCAGCCCGTAGCGGACCAGGACCTTGTGCACCGTCGAGGGCCAGATCCCGAGGAGGAACCCGATCCGCGCCGGACCCCACCGGCGCAGGACCCGGACCTTGATGATGCGCCGCTCACGGCGGGTCGGGGTCTGAGCGGGGCTGTGGTGCGGGCGCGAGGATCGGTCGGCCATGCCGGCCTCGCCGAGCTCGCGATAGCGCCCGACCCAACGTCGCGTGGTGGTGACCGAGACCTGGAACCGTTCCGCGGCGCGGCGCTCGCACCAGCCGTCCTCAACGACACACCGGGCCAGCCGTAGCCGTCCGGTCGGGGTCAGGGGCGCATTACGGTGGACCACGAGGGCCTCCCTGGCTCGGGGTGCAGATGTCGCAATCCACACCGAGCCAGGAGGCCCTCACCTACATCAAGATCATCGCCCTGTGTCGCACCGCGTACCTAACCTCAGTGGTCAGTACAACTAGCCGTGGTGGACGGCCTCGACGTTGTGTCCGTCGGGGTCGCGGAGGAACACCCCGTAGTAGCCGGGGTGGTACTCGGGCCACTCCCGCGGGGCGTGCAGCACCTCCACCCCGGCCGCCAGGGCCGCCTCGTGCACCGCGTCGACCGCCGCCCGGTCGGGCGCCGAGAACGCGACGTGCAGCTCCCGGTCGAGCGGGCCTCCCGGCGTCAGCCAGAACCGCGGCACCCCTGCCGCGTCGGCGAGCCCGACGACGGCGCTCCCCTCGTGCGGGATCCGCATCGCCTCTCTGAAGCCGAGCGGAGCGAAGATCTGCAGGTAGCGGGCCACGGCGGCGTCGACGTCGGCGACCGGGATCCCGAGGTGATCGAGCATGCCGCGGACGCTAGCGGTGACCCCCGACACGCTCGCCGGGCCGCTCGTCCAGCCGCGTCCGCGACGGCAGCGCCGAGAGCACCGTGAAGAGCACCAGCGCCAGCTGGAGCAGCAGGAGCAGGCCCCGCAGCGTCGTGTCCCGGGTGACGACCACCGGTCCGCCCCCGGCGGGTACCGGCACCCCGACGAGGTGCCCCCAGGCCGGGATGATGTCGGCGGGCGTCCCGCCGACCGTGGCGGTCCACCCCGACTCCCGCTCCGCGGCGAGCACCACCAGGCGACGGTCGGCGCCGGGCGAGATGAGCACCCCGACGTCGGGCGGGCTCGCGGGCAGGATGCCGATGCCCGACGGGCGGCGCGGCGCGGCCTTCGCGTCGGTGGCGTCGTCGGACACCGGCGGCTCGAGGACGACCGCCCCGGCCACGGGCAGGCCGATCGTGAGGACCGTGCGGCCGTCGGAGGTCGGCGCCGCCGGGGTCAGCAGCGGGGCACCGGCGCTCACCGCGCGGTCCGCGACGCCGGCGTCCGGCAGGACCACCGCCGCCGTCCCGGACGCGGCGAGTTCCGCCGCGCCGGCCTGCACCGTGGCGGGGTCACCGGACAGCAGCGCCGTGACGTCGCGGGTGAGCCGGGCGGGCGCCGCCCCGACCGGCACCAGGTCGTCGTCGCCGTAGCGGGAGAGGTCGGCACCCGCGCGGCGGGTGGCGTCGGCGTCGAGGGCGAAACCGCGGCCGTCGGCACGCGGGGCGAGGCCCACCTCGACCACCGTGGCCCCGGAGCCGGCGAGGCGACCGGCCAGCTGCGCGTCGAGTACCGGGGCGGGACGCTCGGCGAGCGGGCCGCCGGTCCCGAGGAGGGCGGCGCACACGGCGAGCGCGACGGCGCCCGCGGCGGCCACCGGGACCGCGATGCCGCGGGCCCGCCCGGTCGAGGCCGCACTCGCGCGCAGCCGGAGCCGGGAGGAGAACGCCGTGCCCAGGCGGGAGGCCGCGGAGCGCGCCCCGCCGCCAACGCGGGAGAGCACGCCCTCGGGGCCGAGGTCGATCGCGGGGTCGCCGAGCTGACGCGGGGCGGGTCGGTGCCTCGGCCCCGACCGTCCCGTCACGAGGGTGCCGAGCGGCGTCACGCGGGCCTCGGCCACGAGCGCGAGCAGACTCCACAGCGCTCCGCACGCGGCGAAGGCGAGCGCGGGGCCGGTCCAGCCCGGGCGGGGATCGCCGCCGGAGAGCGGCGCCAGCGCGACCGTCCCGACGATGCCCGCGGCGACGATCCCGAGCAGCATGATCCCGAGGCCGGGGACCATCGTGCGGCGCGGCGCGAGCAGGGCGCCACCGACCGCGGCGACCAGCACGATCAGCCCGACGACGGGCAGGGACCCGGCGCCCCCGGGGTCGAGGGACAGCACGTCGAGCGTGCTGGTGAACCGCTCGGCGACCGGTGACCCGGTGCCGTGCAGGAGCACCTGCGGGGCGCGGAGCAGGGTCGAGGGCCAGGGCAGGAGCAGCAGCACCGGCAGCACCACGACGGCGGCCAGCGCGACCGCCCGCCGCTTCGCCGCCCCCACGGGCGCCGGGACCGCCACGAACCCGACGACGACCACGACGAGCACCATGAGGTGCACCAGCGGCGCGAACGCGGACACGACCGCGAGCAACAGTGAGGTGCCCGCGGCGGCGCTCCACCAGGACGTCCGTCGCCCACGCGTCCCCTCGTCGCCCGCCGCGGTGCGGCTGCCGCGCAGCACCGCCGCCACGCCCGCGAGGACCAGCGGCAGCAGCACGACGACCACGACGCCGTCGAGCCGGCCCTGGGCGACCGCGGCCCCGGCGATGCCGAGCAGCGCGTACACCGACGCCGCGAGGGCGCGGAGCACGCGGCCGACCCGGACCGGGCGGGTGGCGACGTAGGCCGCGAGCCCGGCGAGCGGCAGCGCCCCCAGGAGGAGGAGCGACACGGCGACGGCGGGACCGGAGGCGCCGGCGACCGGCCACAACAGCCCGCCGACGACCCCGACGACGGCGAGCGCGGCCGAGGCCGGTGCGGCCGTACCCCCGGCGACCGGGTGCCACTCGGCGAGGTAGGCCGCCCACAGCGGACCGAGCTCGGGCAGGACCCGGAGGCGGCCGCCGGCGAGGTCGAGGCCGAGGCGGGAGCGCTGGGCCAGCAGCGACACGGCGGTGAGCGCCAGCACCATCAGCAGGGGCGGCGCGAGCAGCAGCTCCCGCAGCACGCGACCGGGGGTGACCGGGACGACGACGAGCCGCGGGTCGGGCTCCGCGTGCGGCGCCTCGCGGGGGTCGGGAATCCCGACCAGGGCGGTGGCGGCCTCGGGGTCGGGCTCCGCCGTGCGGTGGCGGCCGCTCCGTGCGCCGATCAGCTCGGTGGGACCGGCCTCGCCCGACGCGACCGGCCCGGCCAGGGACACGGCGACGGACTCGCCGCCCGGGCGCCGCAGACCGGCCTTGCGCCGGCTCGACCGCTTGGGGGCGGTGGCACCGGCCGGCAGCGCGCCCTGCCCGACGAGCAGCGCCCCCGCCTCGGGCCCCTCGGCCGCCGCCGCGGCGGCGGAGACCGGCTCCCGCGTGGGACGGGCCGCCCAGTCCGGCAGCCGCCCGAGGTCGAGGTCGTCCCGGACGCGGTTGCGGACGATGCTCGCGAGGCCCCCGGACACCGCGTTGCGCAGGCGGGTGGTGCGGCTGGTGAGCAGCCCGCGGACGTCCCCCGACCCGGCGTCGGGCCGACGACGGCGGCGGGCCTCCCGCAGGTCGCCGAGATCGGCCACCAGCCGGCCCATCGCGCCGAGCTCGGCGTTGGCCGCCCGCGGGCGGCGCAGCAGGAGGAAGCCGATGGCCCGCAGCACCGCGAGCAGCGGCAGGCGCACCAGGCCGATCGCGTACGCGGCGGCGGACCCGTTGACGAGGACCGTCGCCATGCCGTTGCGACGGTCGGTGGTCCGCAGGCCGCCGTCGGTGCCCCGGGCGTCGAGGTCCCGCGCGCCGACCGTGACCGCCCGGGCGTGGTGCAGCCGCGCGGAGGGGACGCAGAGGACCAGGCCGCCCGCGCGGTTGACGCGCCAGCCGAGGTCGAGGTCCTCGCGGAGCAGCCCGAACGCCGAGTCGTACCCGCCGAGGGCGTCCCACTCGCGGCGCCGGACCAGGGCGCCCGCGGACCCGACCGCCAGCACCTCGGAGTTGGTGGCGAACTGCCCGAGGTCGAGCTCGTCGGAGCCGATGCCGGTCTGCCGGTGCCCGGAGGCGTCGGTGGACAGGCCCGCCTCGACGACCAGCCGGGGATCGTCCCAGTCGAGCTGGAGGGGGCCGAGCATCGCCGCGGACGGCGAGGCCTCGGCGACGGAGAGCAGGACGTCGAGGCACGAGGGCTCGGGGGCCGCGTCGTCGTGCAGCACCCACAGCCAGTCGCCCGAGCTGCGGTCCGACCCCTCGGCCCGACCCCACCGCCGGTCCGCGTCGGCCACCGCCGCCGCGACGGCCGTCCCGAACGGGGTGTCCCGGGGGAGGTCGAGCACGACGTCGACGCGGTTGGACGACCGCAGCAGATCGGGCGTGGAGTCCCGCGAGCCGGTGTCGACCGCCACGACCCGACGGGGCCCGACGGTGAGCCGGCCGAGGGCACCGAGGGTCTCGGGCAGCCAGGCCTCGCCGTCGTGACAGACGAGGACCGCCAGCACGGGCGCCGTGGGGGCCACCGCAGTCCCTCCCGCCGTCGGGTCGCCCGGCGGTCGCCGGACGGGCCCGAGACTAGAAGGGGGGTCCGACAGCGCCGTCGGACAGGGTCACCACGCCGTGACCCGGAGCGTCCGGGTCAGACCACCCGACGCTTCAGACGGCGGCGCTCCCGCTCGGAGAGACCACCCCAGATACCGAACCGCTCGTCGTGCCCGAGGGCGTACTCCAGGCACTCGGAGCGCACCTCGCAGCTGTTGCAGATCTGCTTGGCCTCCCGGGTGGATCCGCCCTTCTCGGGGAAGAACGCCTCCGGGTCGGTCTGCGCGCACAGGGCGCGTTCCTGCCACTCCTGCTCGTCCTCGCCCGTGACGGCGAACAGCTCCCCCAGGACGTCACGAGGCCGACCGGCCCCGTGCGGTCCCCCTGCCGCCGTGGACGTCCCGTCGAACCTCACGCTGCCCAGCACCACCGACCCGCTCTCCGCACCGTTCACACGGCCTCCCTCACCGCTAGCACTCCCCAGCTGGCGGAGCGCCGGCCCCGCGCCGGCGTGTACGTCGCCAGGAATTACATCGGTGTCGTTCCATGTGGGTCAAGTCGGGGTACACGCATGGCCGCATGTCGCGACGGACGGTCGTCACGTGCGGTGAACGTGTTTTCGACGTTCATCGACGCTGCGTGGTCTCCCGGCCCGCCCGGACCTGGGACACTGGACCCGTGGCCAGCCTGCGCTCCGGTGGGAGCCTGACCCGGACCAGCCCCATCTTCCTGGGGCTCCTCGCCGCGACGGTGGCCGGGTGCGTCCTGACGCTCTTCGACGCCGAGATCGCCGTCACGGCCGGTGTGGTGATCATCATCCTGGCCGGCTGGTGCGTCTCGCTCTGCCTGCACGAGTTCGCCCACGCCCTGACCGCGCACCGCTGCGGCGACCCGTGGGTCAAGGCCCGGGGCTACCTCACGCTCGACATCACGAAGTACGCCAACCCCGGCCTCACCTTCGTGCTCCCGGTACTGTTCCTGATCATCGGCGGCATCCCGCTGCCCGGCGGCGCGGTCTACATCGCCCGCGGCACCCTGCGCGCCCGGTGGGCGCAGAGCCTGGTCTCGTTCGCCGGTCCGCTGGTGAACCTGGTGCTGGCGGTGCTGCTCGCGCTGCTGGTCCCGGTGGTGCCGGTCTACCTCGGGGCGGGGCTGTCGTTCCTCGCCCTGATCCAGGTGCTCGCGTTCGTCCTGAACATCCTGCCGATCCCCGGGCTGGACGGGTGGGGCGTCCTCGACCCGTACCTCTCCGACCGGACCCGGCAGACGGTCGCCCCGTTCACGCCGTACGCCCCCCTCGTGCTCTTCGTCGTGCTGCTCCTCTTCTCCCCCGCGGCGCAGGCGCTGTTCGGCCTCGCGTCGTTCGTCTACCAGGCCACCGGCGGCGACCTGTCGCTGGCCGAGGCCGGGCGCGCGATCTTCTTCTTCTGGCAGCGCTAGGACCCCGACCCGGCACGCTGTCGGGGGTCGGGGGCACGATCATCGGCGTGAAGGTCACGGTTCTGGTCGGGGGCGTCGGCGGCGCGCGGTTCCTGCAGGGGGTCCTGGCGGCGCTGAGGCCCACGGACGAGGTCTCCGCGGTGGTCAACGTCGGGGACGACATCTGGCTGCACGGCCTGCGGGTCTGCCCGGACCTCGACACCTGCATGTACACCCTCGGCGGCGGCATCGACGCCGAGAAGGGGTGGGGCCGCGCCGGCGAGACGTGGTCGGTCAAGGCCGAGCTGGAGGCCTACGGCGCCGACCCGACGTGGTTCGGGCTCGGCGACCGGGACGTCGCCACCCACCTGGTCCGCACCCGCATGCTGCGCGCCGGCTACCCGCTCTCGCAGGTCACCGAGGCCCTGTGCAACCGGTGGAAGCCCGGCGTCGCGCTCATCCCCGCGAGCGACGACCGGATCGAGACCCACGTGGTCATCGACGACCCGGACACCGGCGAGCGGCGCGCGGTCCACTTCCAGGAGTGGTGGGTCCGCTACCGCGCCGTCCCGCCCGCGCAGGGGTTCGCCTCCGTCGGGCGCGACCAGGCGACCGCCTGCCCGGCCGCCCTCACGGCGATCGCCGGGGCCGATCTCGTGCTGCTGGCGCCGTCCAACCCGGTGGTCAGCGTCGGCACCGTCGTCGACGTCCCCGGCCTGCGGGCGGCCCTCACCGCCGCCACCGCACCCGTCGTCGGGATCAGCCCGATCATCGGCGGCCGCGCGGTCCGCGGGATGGCCGAGGCCTGCCTCGACGCGGTGGGCGTGGAGGTCTCCGCGGAGGGCGTCGGGCTGCACTACGGCGCCCGCTCCGCCGGCGGCCTGCTCGACGGCTGGCTCGTGCACGAGACCGACACCGCCGAGGTGCCCGGGGTGGCGGTCCGCTCGGTCCCGCTGCTGATGAGCGACCCGGAGGCCACCGCGGCGATGGTCCGGGCGGCGATCGACCTGGCGGGCCTGCATGTCTGACGTGCCCACCGACCACGCCGCCACCGACGGCATCACTGCGTGGGGCGTGCCCGGCCTGCCCGAGTTCCGCCCGGGCGACGACCTCGCCGCCGCGCTGACCGAGGCGCTGCGCGGACAGGTGGTCGACGGCGACGTCGTGGTCGTGACCTCGAAGGTGTTCTCCAAGGTCGAGGGCCGGCTGGTCACCGTCCCGCGCGACCCCGAGGAGCGCGACGCCGCGCGCCGTCGGCTGATCGACGACGAGACGGTCCGGGTCCTCGCGACGAAGGGCCGCACCAAGATCGTCACGAACCGGCTCGGCATCGTGCAGGCCGCCGCCGGCGTCGACGGCTCCAACGTCGAGACCGACGAGGTCGCGCTGTTGCCCGTCGACCCCGACGGCTCGGCGGCCCGACTGCGGGCGCACCTGACCACCGCGCTGGGCGTCGACGTCGCGGTGGTCGTCACCGACACCATGGGGCGCTGCTGGCGCTCGGGCCAGACCGACGCCGCGATCGGCTCGGCGGGGCTCGTCGCGCTGCACGGCTACGGCGGGGCCGTCGACCGGCAGGGCAACGAACTGCTGGTCACGCAGGTCGCGGTGGCCGACGAGATCGCCTCGGCCGCGGACCTGGTCAAGGGCAAGCTGGGCGGGGTGCCGGTCGCCGTCGTCCGCGGCCTCGGCGCGCTGCGCGGGACCGGCCCGACGGCGGGCGAGCTGGTCCGGCCCGTCGAGGAGGACCTCTTCTGGCTCGGCACGAACGAGGCCATCGCCCGCGGTCGGCGGGAGGCCGTGCCCGCCCGCCGCTCGGTGCGGGCGTTCGCCGACGAGCCGGTCGACCCGGACGCCGTCCGCCGGGCCGTCGCGGCCGGCCTCACCGCGCCCGCGCCGCACCACTCGCGGCCGGTGCGCTTCGTGTGGCTGCGCGACGCGACCCGTCGTCGGGAACTGCTCGACGCCATGGCCACCGCCTGGCGCGCCGACCTCGAGGACGACGGGTTCACCGCGGCCCAGGTCGAGAAGCGGCTCGCCCGCGGCGACCTGCTGTACCGGGCGCCGGAGCTGGTGCTGCCGTTCCTCGTGCGGGGTCCCGACGGCGGGGCCCACGACTACCCCGACGCCCGCCGGTCCGCCGGCGAGGCCACGATGTTCACCGTCGCGGGCGGTGCGGCGGTGCAGGGCCTGCTGGTGGCGCTCGCCGCGGAGGACCTGGGCTCGTGCTGGGTCGGCTCGACGATCTTCGCGGCCGACCTGGTGCGCTCGGTGCTGGACCTGCCGCCGACGTGGGAACCGCTCGGTGCGGTCGCCCTGGGGCATCCGGCCGAGCCGCCCGCCGCGCGCGGCGAGCCGACCGCCGACGACCGGCTGGTGGAGCGGTGACGCCGCCGCCCGTGCACGACGACGCCACGGCGGTCCTGACGGCGTGGGAGGCGCCGACGCCCGACCAGTCGGCGATCCGGTACGCCCTGCTCGCCTACCTCGCCGCGCGGTCCGACGCCTGCGCCCGGGCCTGCGCGAGCGGGCACCTGACGGCCTCGGCCCTCGTCGTCGACGCCGTCGGGGAGCACGCGCTGCTGACGCTGCACCCGCGGGTGGGTCGCTGGCTGCAGCTCGGCGGCCACATCGAGGCCGACGACCCGACGCTGCGCGACGCGGCGCTGCGCGAGGCCACCGAGGAGTCGGGCATCGCCGACCTCACGATCTCCGACGCGCCGGTGCACCTCGACGTCCACCCGGTCACCTGCTCGCTCGGGGTGCCCACCCGGCACCTCGACGTCCGCTACCTCGTCCGGGCCCCGGCGGGCGCGACCGCCGTCCGCAGCGACGAGTCGGTCGACCTGCGGTGGTGGCCGCTCGCCGAGCTGCCCGACGACGTGGCTTTCGGGCGGGCGTTCGGCCGGTCGCTCACGCCGTCGGAGCCGTCAGCCCGGTCGTGAGGGTGCGGGTCACCGTGTCCACCGCCGAGCGCGCGGTGTCCCACGAGTCGCCGCCGGGCAGCCGGCTGAGCACCGCGACGACCCACGACGACCCGGCCGCGGGGACGCCGGTGGTGTGCAGGTAGAGGTCGCCGTCGGACATCCAGCCCTGCTTCGCCATCGCCCCGGTCGGCCGGGGCGGGTCCAGCAGGCCGAAGGCCTGGTCGAAGCCGTCGGCGCCGGCGTCGGCGGCGTTCGCGAGCCCGGTCCGCACCACCTGCTGGTCGGCCGCCGAGAGGGCGGTGAACGCGTAGCGGTAGACCGCGAGGACGTCGCGCGCGGAGATCACGGTCTCGCCCCACTCGTCGGGATCGGTGGGCGGGGTGGTGTCCTGCAGGCCGGCGAGGGAGACGACGTCGGTGATCGTCTGCGTGCCCCCGTACTCCTCCCACAGCGTGTCCATCGCGTCGTCGTCGGAGAGGCTCAGCGCGCGGCCGACGGCCGTCATGTCGTCCGGCGACAGCGTGATGTCGCCGGCCTCGGCGTGGTGGAGCAGGTCGACGATCGTGAACAGCTTGACCACCGACGCCGACTCGAAGCCGGTCGACCCGGTGCTGCCCCCGACGACCGCACCGTCGGTCGTGTCCATCACCGCGACGCCGACCGCGACCCCGCCCGGGGCCGCCGCGACGGCCTGCGCGACGGCGGTGCCCGCCGACGCGTCGGCGGTGGCCGGCGAGACCCGCGGAGGTGCGCTGGTGGCGGTCGGGGGCGGAGTCGTGGTCGGCGCCGTGGGGCGGGCGGTCGCGGTCTGGCCCGGCCGGACGGAGAGCGACGGGAGGACCTGGCGTGCCGTCAGCGTGGTCCCCGTGGTCCCCGTGGTCCCCGTGGTCCCCGACGGCGTGCCGACCACGCGGACCCGGGAGCCGACCGGGAAGTGCGCGGCGTCGGTGGGCTGGTGCGTCCGCCCGTAGCGCGTCGTGGGCGTGAGCTGCACCGTCCAGCTCACCCCGGTCGTCGCGAGCACCGTCCACGTCGAGCCGGACTCGGCCGTCACCGTCCCGTTCAGCACGTGCCGGTCGCGGGCGCCGACGACCGACCGGACCGTGCTGCTGCAACCCGCGGTCACGAGGACGGCCACCAGGACCAGGACGGGCAGCACGCGACGGATGATCACACCGGCGAGACTGTCCGCTCCCCGGGCCGCGCCGCCAGCGACGGGCGCGGATCCACAGCGGGTGCTCAGCCGCCGACGTCGAGCGCGTCGCGGGCATAGGCGGCGACGCCGAGGGCGTGCCGGTCGAGGACGGCCGCCAGCGCCTCGTCGACCCCGGGGCCCGCCGTCGCGCGGTGTCGCCGGGCGACGGCGCGCGCCGCCGGCGAGTCGACCGGTTCGCCCGCCGTCCACGCCCGGGCCCATGCGAGCCCGAGGTCGTCGAGCGCCTCGTCCGGCCCCGGCCGGTCGCCGAAGCCGTCCAACATCCCGGCCGGGGTGTCCAGCCGCCCGTCGGCGGTGCCGCGGACGGCGGCGAGCTGCCGGTCCAGCCGGTCGCGCACGGCCTCGAGCAGCCCGAGGAGCTCGACCGACGAGGCGCACCCGTCGTCGGGAAGGCCGAGCTCCCGACACAGCAGCGTCCGTTGCAGCTCGACGAGGTCGTCCCGCGACCACAGGCCGGGGCGCAGCGCCGTGAGCGGCTGCCCGCTTGCGCGGGCGACCTCGGCGGCGCTGAACCCCGTCACGGCGCTGAACCCCGTCACGGCTCAGTACTCCCGGAAGTCGCGCGGCGAGTACCGCGGCCCGAAGCGGGGCCGCCGGAACCCGGAGGCCTCGACGTAGCGCACCGCGCGCTGGCGCTGCGGCGCGTAGCAGGCGAGGACCTCCATCATCCCGGCGTCGTCGAGCTTCCGGCCGACGAGGGCGTAGCCGACGGTCGAGGGGATGTGGAAGTCGCCGATCGAGACGGCGTCCGGGTCGCCCCAGGCGCGCTGGGCCACCTCCGCGGCGGTCCACACACCGATGCCGGGGACCTTGCGCAGCAGCGACCGTCCCTCGACCCCGCGCAGCTCCACGGCCTTCTCGAGCCGGTGCGCGACCGTCGCCGCCGCGAGGATCGCGCGGCGCCGGGACTGGTCCACGCCCGCCTTGTGCCACTCCCAGTCGGGGATCGCCTTCGTGTCGCGCGGCGTCGGCGGCACCCGCATGCCCTGCGGCGCCGGACCGGGCGCGGTCCCGCCGAAGCGCCAGCAGAGTTCCCGCCAGGAGCGGTGGGCCTCGATGCCGGTGACCTTCTGCTCGAGGATCGCGGCGAAGAGCTGGTCCCACACCGCGCCGCACGCCCCGAGCCGCAGCCCCGGCAGGCGGTGCCGGGCGTCGGCCACCAGCGGGTGGTGGCCGACGAAGCCCTCGTCGTCGTCGTCCGCGCCGAGCAGCGCGGGGAGCCCGTCGAGGACCCACTCGGCGCCGTCGCCCCACGCGTCGGCCACGACCTCCGTGCCGGACCGGCGGATCCGTGTGGTCGCCGGGCCGGCCGGGGTGGAGCCGACGCGCCACACGACCCCCGCCTCGTCGATACGGCAGGTCGGGTCGCCCCGGCCGTGGCGCAGTGGCGAGATCAGGGCGGCGATGTCCAGCACGAAGCCCGGAACCCAGCGACGGGTGACCGGGGCCCGCGCGGTCAGTACGGCCTCAGGCACTCCCCGAGAATCGCAGACCGCCGTCCGGGATGGACAGACCGGGCCACAGGCGGACGCCGTCGCGCAGCTCGCAGCCGGCGCCGACGGTGACGTCGTCGCCGATGACGGCGTCGCTCACCACCGTCTCGTCGCCGATGACGGCGTGGGGGCCGATCACCGAGCGGGTCACGACGACGTTGTCCCCGATCCGCGCACCGTCCATCACGACCGAGCCGATGATGCGCGACCCGTCGCCCACGACGACGTCGCGGCCGAGGGTGCTGCCGTCGGAGACCGAGGCGGTCGCCGCGGTCTTCGCGCCCGGGAGCAGCAGCGCGGTGCCGACCGGGCCGGGCAGCGCCGAGGTCGGGGCGATGCCCTGCACCAGGTCGGCGCAGCCGCGCACGAACGCGGCGGGGGTGCCGAGGTCGAGCCAGTACGACGACTCCACGTGGCCCTGCAGCCGCCGTCCCTCGCGCAGCAGACCGGGGAAGGTCTCGCGCTCGACGCTGACCGGACGCCCCGTCGGGATCGCGTCGATCACGGCCCGCCGGAAGACGTAGCAGCCCGCGTTGACCTGGTCGGTCGGCGGGTTCAGCGTCTTCTCCAGGAACGCCTCGACCCGCCCCGTGGCGTCCGTGGGCACGCAGCCGAAGGCGGTGGGATCGGGCACGCGGACGAGGTGCAGCGTCGCGTCGGCGTCCGCGCCCCGGTGCTCGGCCAGCACGGCCCCGAGGTCCACCCCGGACAGGATGTCCCCGTTGAAGACCATGACCTCCTCGAAGGCCGGGTCGAGCGCGGCCGCGGCGTGCCGGATGCCGCCGCCGGTCCCCAGCGGTTCGGGCTCGGGCACGCACTCGAGGTCGAGCCCGAACGCGGACCCGTCGCCGAGGTAGTCGGCGAACACCTCGGCGCGGTAGCTGGTGCCGAGCACCACCCGGCGGATGCCGGTGGCGGCGATCCGCGAGAGCAGGTGACCGATGAACGGCACCCCCGCCGTCGGCAGCATCGGCTTCGGCGTCGACGCCGTCAGCGGCCGCAGCCGGCTGCCCTGCCCGCCGACCAGCACCACCGCCGCCGTGCCCTCGGCCGTTCCCCCCGTACTCGTCACGTTCGTGCCCTCCTGGGTACGTCTCCGGCCCCGGCGTGACGACGGCGTCGTGTCCGGGCGCTAGTGTGAACTCCACTCGGATGTCACCGGTCCGGGTCCTCCGGGGCCCACCGGACGCCCTATCCGCCGCCGGGAGCAGGGCAGGAGAAGCGTGGTGGAGCCGTCGAACGCGTGGGACCGCGCCCAGGAGGCTATCGCCCGGGCGCAGCAGCGCAATGCCACCGTGGTGACGCCTGACAGCGCACAGTCACCCTTCGACGCCGCCGCCACGCAGATGATCCCGCAGTCGGCCCTGCGTCCGGGCGACGATGCGGTGACGCAGCGTCACCGCCGGCCGTCGGCGAGCGCCCTCCACCACCAGGACGGGCGGCATCGTCAGCCCACGGACTGGAGCCCCCGGGAACCCGAGACCACCCCGGTCGAGGTCTCCGACCCGACCCTGATGCGTCCCCTCCCCGCGGAGGCGCCCACCGTCCGCACGGCCGCGACCCGGCCGCCGACGGCGCCGTTCCCCGCCCAGGAGCGCCCGCGCGACGAGCAGCCCCGCCCCGACGACTCGCCCACCACCCCGCCGGTGGGGGTCAAGGTCCCGTTCTGGAGGCGGCTCTTCCGCCGCTGAGCATGCCTCGGACGACCGCGGACGAGCCGGTCAGCTCGCGTGCCGGGTGCTCCACCGGGCGCGGACCCCGAGCGCGGCGCGCAGCCCGACCCGCAGCGGCGCCCACCGGGCGCCGCGGTAGCGGTCGGCCAGGAAGCGGTAGGCGCTGCGGTGGTGCTCGCGCAGCATGCGGGCCGACGTCGGCACGTCGGTTTCCGTGGCGTGCCCGCCGGTGTGCACCACCTCGGCGTCCGGCACGTACACGTTGAGCCAGCCGGCGCGCCCGAGCCGGTCCCCGAGGTCGACGTCCTCGAAGTACATGAAGAAGCGCGGGTCGAACCCGTCCACCGAGTCCCAGGCCTCGCGGCGCAGCAGCACGCAGGACCCCGACAGCCAGCCGGCGGTCCGCTCGGCGACCGACCCCTCCTGGCGGTAGGAGCGCGTCCAGGGGTTCCGCGGCCACACCGCGCCGAACACGGCGTGACCCACCCCGCGGCCCAGGGACGGGACGAGGCGCGCCGACGGGTAGACCTCGCCGTCGGTCCGGATGAGCGGCCCGAGGGACCCGGCGCGCGGCCACCGGTCGGCCGCCTCGAGGAGCAGGTCCAGCGACTTCGGGCCGAGCACGATGTCGGGGTTGGACACCAGCACCCACCCGGTGCCGGCCGGCAGCCCGGCGACTGCGCGGTTCGCCGCGGCGCCGTAGCCGAGGTTCTCCCCCATCGGCAGCAGCTGCGCGCGCCCGGCGGCCGCGGCCGCCTCGGGGACGCCGTCGGTCGACCCGTTGTCGGCCAGGACCACGGTGGGGCGGCGTGTGGTGGCGTCGGCCAACGAGTCGAGGAACGCCGGGAGCGAGTCACCCGGCGAGTAGGTCACGACGACGACGGCGAGGTCGTCCCCGTAGGGCGTGATCGGACCCGGCATGCGGCCCATCCTGACGGCCGCGCACCCGTCGTCGGGAAGAGGGGCTAGCGACGCGTCTCGTCGGTCGCCGGGAGCGCGACGGGCCAGTACTGCCAGGACCCCGGTCCGAGGCCGCCGGTGTTCGCCGCGGGACGCACCGGCGGGGCGGTCCGCCGCGGCGGCGGCGCGGCAGCCCGGCGGGTGGCACGGTCCATCCGGGCACGGAGTCGGTGACGCTCCCGGCCCGCATCGATCACGAGCCCGACCGCGACCACACCCAACAGGGCGAGCAGCACCGTCTCCAACGCCATACGTCGTGAACGCGTGAGGCGCCGAGAGGTGACGATCCATCGCCGACATGCCCGGAAAAATCTTCCATCCGTTTCCGGACGATCTTCCCGACGACGGGTGTCTGCGCCGGACGGGCCCTCCGGTCCCGTCAACGGCCGAGCAGCTCCGGGTGGCGGGTGACGGCCGTCCGCAGCGCGTCGCGCCAGTCGGGCAGCGGGTCCAGTCCGGCGGTCGTCCACGAGGTCGGGGACAGCACCGACCAGGCCGGACGCGGGGCCGGGCGGGGGAACTGCTCGGTGGTGCAGCCGTGCACCCGCCCCGGGTCGGCCCCCAGTTCCTCGAACACCGCGCGGGCGAAGCCGCACCAGGTGGTGGCGCCGCTCCCCGTCGCGTGCAGGGTCCCGGGGGGCGCCTCGGAGCGGCCCAGCGCCACGAGGGCGGCGGCCAGGTCCGCGGACCACGTCGGGGAGCCGTGCTGGTCGTCGACGACGTCGAGGGTGTCGCGCACGCCGGCCAGCCGGGCCATGGTCGCGACGAAGTTGGCGCCGGTGTCGCCGTAGACCCAGGCGGTGCGCACGACGTGGTGGGCGTCGAGGGCGTCCCGCACCCGCTGCTCCCCCAGTTCCTTCGTGCGCCCGTAGACACTGCGGGCGCCCGTGGGGTCGTCCGGCTCGTAGCCCGCACCCGGCCGTCCCGCCGGGCCGCGCCCGTCGAACACGTAGTCGGTGGACACGTGCACCAGCCGCGCGCCGTGCCGGGCACAGGCGGACGCGAGCAGCCCGGGGGCGTCGGCGTTGACCGCGTGCGCGGCGCGGGCGGCGTCGGCGTCGCTCTCGGCGAGGTCGACGGCGGTGAAGGCGGCCGCGTTCAGCAGGACGGCCGGTTCGTCGACCCCGCCGGCCCAGTCGCCGACGGCCACCTCCACCGCGGCGGGGTCGGTGATGTCGAGGTCGGCCCGCAGGAAGGCCCGGAACCGCTCACCGCCCGCGGTCAGGACCCGGACGAGGTCCGTCCCGAGTGCTCCGCCCGCTCCCGTCACCATCCACCGCACGCTTGAGCCTCCGAAGATCGATCCCGGTCCGCACGGCCGGGTGATGCTGTGTCATCCTCCGACGGACCGCGGCGGGTCCGAACGGGTGGTGCCCGGGAATGCCGGGTGAGGCCGTCTAGCCTGCCCTTGAGCCGGACGGCCGAGACGACGATGTCTCCGACACGGCCCCGACGACGACCGCCGTGACCGACACTGACGACGACGCCGCTGACTTCAGACGTGAGGGGAGGCGCCCGTGAACGACGACCGAGGACGCCCCCGTCGCGATCCCGCGCGCCGGTTCGGGCCCTCCGCGGGCCGCTCGGACGCCGAGCGTCGCCGCGAGCCCCAGGCCCGGAGTGCGGCCGCCCCGCCCGCCGCGGGTCCGTCGGCACGGCTGCGGCGCAGCGACCTGCAGGACCTCCGGCCCGCCGGCCCGGGCGGCGCCGCCGCTCCGGCGGGCATGGGTCGCCCGCCGTCCTCGGTGGCCCTGCGGGAGGGTCCGGCCCGGCCCCCCGCCGGCGGTGCGTCCGGTCCGCCCCCGGCGCGGCCCGCACCCGCCCGCCCCGTCCCGCCGCCGCGCCCCGGTCCCCCGCCCGCGGGAGGTCGCGACCGTCGTCCCTGGCGGATGCTGCGCGTCGTCGCGACGATCGCGTCGGTGCTGGTCCTCGCCGTGAGCGGCACGGCGTGGGCGGCGCTCTCGGGCAGCTTCGCGACCTCGGGCGCGCTGTCGAAGGGCACGGCCGCCGACGGCGCCACCGACATCCTGCTCGTCGGCACCGACAGCCGGAACGACGCGCAGGGCAACCCGCTGCCGCGCAACGTGCTGGCCCAACTCGACGCGGGCTCGGCCGACGGCGAGCTGAACACCGACACGATGATCCTGGTGCGGGTGCCGAACGACGGCAGCCGCGCGGTGGCCTTCTCGCTGCCCCGCGACAGCTACGTGTCGATCCCGGGTCAGGTCGGCAAGGGCAAGCTGAACTCGGTCTACCCCGGCGCGAAGGCCGCGATGGCGGAGAAGCTGGTGTCCGGCGGGGACGCCGATCCGCGCGACGTCGACGTCCGCTCCTCCGAGGCCGGCCGCTCCGCGTTGATCGACACCGTGCAGGAACTGACCGGCATCGGGGTCGACCACTACGCCGAGATCAACCTGCTCGGCTTCTTCAACCTGACCAACGCGATCGGCGGCGTCGACGTATGCCTCAAGAACGCGGTGGACGACGACTTCTCCGGCGCCCACTTCCCGGCCGGTCCCCGCTCGGTGTCCGGCCACGACGCGTTGGCCTTCGTCCGCCAGCGCCACGGGCTGCCGCTCGGTGACCTCGACCGGGTGCGCCGTCAGCAGGCGTTCCTCGCCGGGCTCTCGCACAAGGTCCTCTCGGCCGGCACGCTCGCCGACCCGATCACGCTGGCGCGCCTCCTCGACGCGGTGAAGCAGTCGGTCGTCCTCGACGGCAACTGGGATCTCCTGGGCTTCGCCCAGCAGATGCAGGGCGTCAGCGGTGGGGCCGTCAGCTTCATGACGATCCCCACCGAGGGCGGCATCAGCACCGACGCCGGGGACGCGCTCAAGGTGAACGAGAGCGAGATCAAGCAGTTCGTCGCCGACGCGATCGGCCCCAAGGACGCGCCGCTGGTCCCGACCGGTCCGGCCCCGGCCCAGATCCCGGTCGACGTCCGCAACGCCTCGGGCACCGGGGGCGCGGCGGCGCGCGTCGTGCAGATCCTCGGCGCGCAGGGCTACACGCAGCTGCGCTCCGGCAACGCCGACCGCACGGCGACCACGTCGGCCGTGCTCTTCGGACCCGGTGGTGACGCCGGCGCCGGGGTGGTCGCACGGGCCCTCGGCGGCCTGCCCACGCGGCCGGACGCCACGCTGCCGCCCAGCGGGGTGCAGGTGCTGCTCGCCACCGACTACCGCGGACCCGGCGCGGTCGTCTCGCCCTCCGACAGCGCCGACAGCGCGCCGCCGCCTCCGCCGCAGCCGCCGATCACCGCCGACGGGATCCCCTGCGTCAACTGAGCGCCGACTAGGCTCGCCGCCCGATGACCGTCACCGACGCCCTGCTCGCCCCCGTCCTCGCCGCCGACGCCCGTCGTCCGCTGATCACCTTCTACGACGACGCGACCGGCGAACGCCTCGAGTTCTCCGGCGAGACCCTCGCCAACTGGGTGGCGAAGACCGCGAACCTGCTGCGCGACGAGTGCGACGTCGAGCCCGGCACCCGGGTCTCGGTGGCCCTCCCGGCGCACTGGCAGAAGGCCGTGGCACTGCTCGGGGCGTGGTGGTGCGGGGCGCACGTGACCGACGACGGGCCCGCGGTGGCGCTCGTCGACGCCGACCACCTGGACGCCGATGCCGGCCTGGTCGTCGGCTTCTCGCTGGACGCCTTCGGGCGTCCGCTCGCGGACCTGCCGGCCGACGCGATCGACTACGCGAGCGAGGTCCGGATGCACGGGGACCACTTCACCCCGGACCCGGTGGCGGGCTCCGGTCCGGCCCTCGGGACGCACTCCGTCGACGAGGTGGTGGAGCGGTCCCGACGACGGGCCGCGGAGCTCGACTACGGTCCCGCCTCGCGTCTGCTGTCCACGGCCGACTGGCCGGTGGCGGCCGACGGCGGGCTCGTCGACGGGCTGCTCGCCGTCCTCGCGGCCGGCGGTTCACTCGTGCAGGTGCGCCACGCCGACCCCTCGGCGCTCGACCGGCGGGCCGAGGCCGAGAGGTGCACGGCGCGGCTCTGAATCAGCCGCGCAGGACCTGGCGGCCCATGACGACCCGCTGGATCTGGTTGGTGCCCTCGTAGATCTGCGTGATCTTGGCGTCGCGCATCATGCGCTCGACCGGGAAGTCGGTGGTGTAGCCGGCGCCGCCGAAGAGCTGGACGGCGTCGGTGGTCACCTCCATCGCGGTGTCCGAGGCGAAGCACTTCGACGCCGAGGCGATGAGCCCGATGTTCTTCTCGCCCCGCTCGGCCTTCGCCGCGGCGACGTAGACGAGGTGGCGGGCCGCCTCGATCTTCATCGCCATGTCGGCCAGCATGAACTGCACGCCCTGGAACTCCGCGACCGCCTTGCCGAACTGCTTGCGGTCCTTCACGTACTCCACGGCCGCGTCGAGGGCGCCCTGCGCGATCCCGACCGCCTGCGCCCCGATGGTGGGGCGGGTGTGGTCGAGCGTGGCGAACGCGGTCTTCAGACCGGTGCCGGGCTCGCCGATGATCCGGCTGCCCGGGATGCGGCAGTTCTCGAAGTAGATCTCGGTGGTCGGCGAGCCCTTGATGCCGAGCTTGTGCTCCTTGGGGCCGACCGAGAACCCCGGGTCGTCCTTGTGCACGACGAAGGCCGAGATGCCGTTGGCGCCCTTGTCGGGGTCGGTCTTGGCCATGACCGTGTACCAGTCGGAGATACCACCATTGGTGATCCAGCACTTGGTGCCGTTGAGGACCCAGTCGTCCCCGTCCTGCTGCGCGCGCGTGCGCATCGAGACGGTGTCCGAGCCGGCCTCCCGCTCGGAGAGCGCGTAGCTGATCATCGACTCGCCGCGTGCGATCGTCGGCAGGACCTCCTGCTTCAGCTCCTCCGAGCCGGACAGGATGATCGGCATCGAGCCGAGCTTGTTCACCGCCGGGATGAGCGAGGCCGACGCGTCGACGCGCGCCACCTCCTCGATGACCATGCAGGCGACGATCGAGTCGGCGCCCTCACCGGCGTACTGCTCGGGGATGTGGATGGCGTGGAAGCCGGAGGCGGTCAGCGCGTCGCGGGCCTCCTGCGGGAACCGGGCCTGCTGGTCGACCTCCGCCGCGAACGGCGCGATCTCCTTCTCGCTCAGCGCGCGGATGGCCTCCCGCAGCGCAGCGCGCTCCTCGCCCAGGTCGTAGACGTCGAACTCCGGGTTCACCGCGAACTCCTCCCGAACCGAAACATGCTCGGGAGCGACGGTACAGCCGGATTGGTTGGACGTCCTACCGTTCGTGGGATGACTCTCGCCCTCGCGGGACGTCCCCGGGCGGAGGGTCGGCGCCGCGTCGGCCCGGGGCGGCCCGCCCGCCCTCAGGACGAGCCGGGCCCCAGCTTGCGGACGGCCTCGTCCTTGCCCGCCACGGAGGTGCGCAGGTCGGCCTGGAAGTCGGCCATGCGGGCGGCGAGCCCGGCGTCGGCCGCGGCGAGGATGCGGACGGCGAGCAGGCCACCGTTGCGGGCGCCGCCGATCGACACCGTCGCGACCGGCACGCCCGCGGGCATCTGCACGATCGAGAGCAGCGAGTCCATGCCGTCGAGGTGCTTGAGCGGCACGGGCACGCCGATCACCGGCAGGACGGTCGCCGCCGCGACCATGCCCGGCAGGTGGGCCGCCCCGCCCGCGCCCGCGACCACCACGCGCAGGCCGCGGGACGCCGCCGTCTCCGACCACTCCAGCATCGCGCGCGGCGTGCGGTGGGCCGAGAGGACCCGGGCCTCCCACGGCACGCCGAACTCGTCGAGGGCCTGCGCGGCGGCCTGCATCGTCGGCCAGTCGGAGTCCGACCCCATGACGATGCCGACCAGCGGGGGCAGCCGGGCGTCCGAGACCTGGGAGGAGTCCGTCGTCGCGACCGCCTGGCCGGGGACCAGCTCAGCAGAGGACATCTAGTGCGCACTCCATCCGTCGCTCCACTTCCCGGTGGCGAGGTGGTCGGCGGCGAGCCGGGCGCGCCGGCGGACCTCCCTCATGTCGTCACCGGTGATCGTCACGTGCCCGAGCTTGCGGCCCGGGCGTTCGGCCTTGCCGTAGAGGTGCACCCTCGCCTCCGGGAAGCGGGCGAGGGTGTGGTGCAGCCGCTCGTCGGGTCCGGTGGAGGGCACGGGGTCCCCACCGAGCACGTTCGCCATCACGCACGCCGGGCGCAACGTCGCCGTCGACCCGAGCGGGTAGTCGAGGACGGCGCGCAGGTGCTGCTCGAACTGCCCGGTCACGGCCCCGTCCATGGACCAGTGCGCCGAGTTGTGCGGCCGCATCGCGAGTTCGTTGACGAGGATCCGGCCGTCGGGGGTCTCGAAGAGCTCGACGGCGAGCAGCCCCACCACGCCGGTGGCGGCGGCGATGCGGATCGCGAGCTCCTCGATCTCCTCCGCGGTGTCCTCGTCGAGGCCGGGCGCGGGCGCGAGGACCTCGGTGTTGATCCCGTCCTGCTGGACCGTCTCGACGGCGGGGTAGACCGCGGCCTGGCCGAAGGGCGAGCGCGCCAGCACGACGGCGAGCTCGCGGGCGAGCTCGACCTTCACCTCGGCGAGCAGCGGCGTCCCGGCCTCCAGCAGATCGGCCACCAGGGGCCGGGCCTCCGCCGCCGAGTCGACGATCCACACCCCGCGCCCGTCGTAGCCCCCGCGGGCGGCCTTGAGCACCACGGGCCAGCCGTGCTCGGCGGCGAACGCCTCGAGGTCGGCGGCGGACGTGACGGGCGCGAAGGGCGGGACGGGCTCCCCCCGCTCGGCGAGCCGACGGCGCATCACCAGCTTGTCCTGGGCGTGGAGCAGGGCCTCCGGGCCGGGGTGCACGGTGACGCCGTCCGCGACGAGGGTCGTCAGCAGCTCGCCGGGCACGTGCTCGTGGTCGAAGGTCAGCGCCTCGGCCCCGACGGCGACCCGTCGCAGCGCCCCGAGGTCGCGGTGGTCGCCGATCTGGACCTCGGGCGTCACCATCGCCGCGGCCTCGTCAGGCGAGGTGGCCAGCACCCGCAGCGTCTGACCGAGCGAGATCGCCGCCTGGTGCGTCATGCGGGCCAACTGGCCGCCCCCGACCATGGCGACGACGGGCAGGCCGGTGCGCTCCTCCACGGGCGGAGAACCTAGTCGGCGGGATCGGCGAGGTCGCCCTCCGGGGCGATCACGGGGACGTCGAAGCCGAGGATCCTGTCCCGACGGGGCACCGCCGGCTCGGCGTCGCGCAGCTTCGCGAGGGTGTCGCCGACGGCGTCGAGCGTCGCGGGCAGCGGGACGATCCGCGCGCTGGGCGACCCGGTGACCCCGGACGCCCCGGCCAGGCGCCGCGCGAGCATCCCGCGGAGCACCCGCACGCGGGCGGCCAGGCCCTCGCGGGGCGCGAGCACGACGACCGTCGACCGCCCGACCACCGCGATCGTCTCCCCGGCGTCGAACACCACCGCGGCGGCGTCCCCCGTGACGGTGAGGGGCGCGACGCGGGACCAGCCCGCCACCTGCAGGGTCACGACGACGAGGGCGTACGCGTCGCCCACCGACGTGCCGTGCGCGCGGGCCGCCCGGTAGACCTCGGCGAGCCGGGTGCGGAGGTAGCGCGCACTGGCGAGGCCGGAGAGCGGGTCGAGCGCGGCCGCCTCGGAGAGGTCACCGCAGGCCACGTCGGTCCAGCCGAGCGAGACGACCCGCACGAGCCGCGAGCCCTCCGCGCCCGGCAGACCCAGCCGCCGCCGCTCGCCCAGGGCCCCGAGGGCGCCGCTGACGGCCGTGTGCAGCGCGGCGAGGTCGGACAGCGTCTCGTCGAGCCCGATGCCGGCGGCCGCCCGGGCGCCCGCCCACCGCGTCATCGCCCGCTCGAGCGGCGGACCGACCCGGCCGGAGAGGACGGCGTCGCAGACCTCGTCGACCGTCGGGTCGGGCCACTCCGAGGCCACCGACCACCCGAGGGCGTTGCTGCACGCGAACCACCGCTCCTTGAGCGCCGCGTGCGCGGGTCCGGGCCGCCCGGTCCCGGCGCCGCGGGCGAGGGGCGCGGGGTCGGCACCGGGAAGGTCGGCGCCGTCGGCCCCGGCGTTCCCGACGACCTCGTCCCTGCGCTCGTCCGCGAGCGTCATCCACGCACCTCCGCTGCTCCCCGTGCCCGCCACCGTCGTGCCCGCCGCGGTGACCGACGGTGTCGGCCACCCCGGTCGTCGCGGGTTCTCCCCCTGGCGACGCGCGAGACGGTCATCCGTGACGGTGACACTGCCGGGATCCTCCCCGAGTCCGCCGCAGACTCCTCGCGGAGGGGGGAGGTGCGCCCGGATGGCCGAGGTCGGCGGTACCGCAGCGGGCTCCGGCCTGCCCGGACCCAGCGACGCCGAGCTGCTCGGCGTCATCCGCGGGCGCCCCGCCGACACCGAGTCGACCGTCGCCTTCGGCACGCTGTACGACCGCCACCGCGACGCCGCCCGCGCCCTCGCCCGCCAGCTCGCCCGGTCCCCCTCCGACGCCGACGACCTCGTCTCCGCCGCCTTCGCCCGCCTCCTGGAGATCCTGCGCGCCGGGGGCGGGCCCACCGAGGCGTTCCGTGCCTACCTGCTGACCTCGCTGCGCCACCTCGCCTACGACCGGACCCGCGCGGAACGACGCCTCGACCTCACCGAGGACATGGGCGAGGTCGTCGGCGTCGACCCCGAGCGCACCGTCGTCCCGTTCGCCGACCCCGCCGTCGCCGGTCTCGAGCGTTCCCTCGCCGCGCGGGCCTTCGCGACCCTCCCCGAACGCTGGCAGGCCGTCCTCTGGCACCTCGAGGTCGAGGGCGACTCCCCCGCCGACATCGCGCCGCTCTTCGGCCTCACCCCCAACGCGGTGTCCGCCCTCGGCTACCGTGCCCGTGAGGGGCTCCGCCAGGCCTACCTGCAGGAACACCTCTCGGGCGGCGGCCCCGAGGCGCCGCCGAAGGACCGCCGACACCGCGAGACCGAGGAGAAGCTCGGCGCGTGGACCCGCGGCGGGCTGTCCAAGCGCGACGCCGCGAAGGTCGAGGAGCACCTGCGCGAGTGCGCCGAGTGCCGCGCCCTCGCCGCCGAGCTGCGGGAGGTCAACTCCGGCATCCTGCGCTCCGCGATCGCCCCGCTCGTCCTCGGCGCCGCCCTCGTCGGCTACCTGGCCGCCCGGCAGGGGGCGTGGGTGCCGTCGACCGCGGAGCTCGTCGTCGCGGGGAGCGGGGTCGTCGGGGTGATCGGCGCGCTCGGCGGCGTCGCCCGGTCCGCCGAGGTACCGCGGACCCGCCGGCTCGGCGCCGCCGTCGTCGGCCTCGCGGGCCTCGGCATCGCCACGGCCACCGCCCTCACCGCCGCCGGCCCCGAGGCCCCCGTCGCCGCGCCGCCCGCGGTCCTCCTTCCCGACGGCGGGTCGGTGCCGGTCCCGCCGCCGCCCGCCCCGCTCCCCGTTCCCGACGCCGGGTCCATGCCGGCGCCGGCGCCGGCTGACGCCGGCACCCTGTCGCGCACCCCGGCCCGCTCGGGGACGGGCGGCTCGGGGACGGAATCGGGAACGGGCGACTCCGGGACGAGCGGCTCGGTGTCGGACGGATCGGGAACAGTCGGCGCGGGGACGGGCGGCTCGGGGACGGGCGACTCCGGGACGGGCAGGTCGGGACCCGGCTCGGCATCCGGCGGCCGCGGGTCCTCCGCCGGCCGGCCGGTGGCGCACGCGGCGACCCCGGTCCCGTCGTCGGGCCTGGTCAGCTCGGGGGGCCGGACGACGGACGGCAGCGGACCGACGACTGGCAGCCGCCTGGACGTCCTCGACCCGGGCGTGCTGACCGACCAGGTCCTGCGCCGGGGTCTGCTCGAACCGGTCCTGGACGTCCTGCTGCACTGATCGCGCCGCGGCCGCCGATCCCGCCGCGCACCGCGTCTCCCGACTCCGGCCGTGGGCTCTCCGCGCCGGAGGAGGAGGACGTGTCCGTTCATCCGAGTCGCCGTGACTCGGATGAACGGGAGCACTGCCGCGTGAGCAGCGGCGTCCCGCGAAGCGTCATCACGAGGTTCGTCCGTGGCCCGGCGCGTGGCGGACGACCTGGTCGTAGCGGTCGCGCAGCGGGTCCGGCACCGTCGCGACGTCCCGGTCCGCTCGCGCGGGCAGAGGTCCACGACACCCGTGAGGCTCCTTCTAGGCTGCACGCCATGAGCGACCCCACCCCGGCGGTGCGCGCGTCGGACGCCGAGCGCGAGCAGGTCGCCGACCTGGTGCGGCGGGCGGTCGGCGACGGCCGGCTCACCGTGGTGGAGGGCGACGAGCGGCAGCGGGCCGCCTACGGGGCGACGTTCCGCCACGAGCTGGCGCCGATCACGGCGGACCTGGAGCCGCTCGAGCCGGACGCACCCGACGTCGGGGAGGGTCCCGTCGAGCGGCCGGACAGCACCGGGTCGATCGCCGTGATGGGCGGCGCGGACCGGTCCGGGACGTGGACGCCCGGGCTGACGCACCGCGCGGTGAGCCTGATGGGCGGGACGAACCTCGACCTGCGGCACGCGCAGCTTGACGCCCGCGGACTGACGCTGCAGATCGTCTCGATCATGGGCGGCGCGAACGTCGACCTGCGCGGGGTCGGGCGCGACGTCACCGTGCAGGCGTTCGCGTTGATGGGCGGCTGCGAGGTCGTGGTCGACCCGGACACCGTCGTCGAGGTCACCGGGGTCGGCGTCATGGGCGGGTTCGCCGACCAGGCGGGACCACCACGCGGACCCGGCGGGCCGCGGATCCGGGTCACCGGTTTCGCGATGATGGGCGGCGTCACGGTCACCCGCCGCCCGCTCGCGGTCGAGGGCCCTCAGTAGCGGCGCTGCACCTCCAGCTCGGCGGCGGACGAGGCGCCGCCCAGCCCGACGGTGAGGTCCAGCTCGGCGAGCACGTCGGCGACGACCTGCGCGACGCCGTCCGCCCCGGCGAGGGCGAGGCCCCAGACGAACGGGCGGCCGAGGCAGACCGCGCGGGCGCCGAGGGCGAGGGCGACCGCGACGTCCGCGCCGGTGCGGATGCCCGAGTCGAGGAGCACCGGCAGCCGGTCGGCCACCGCGTCGACGACGCCGGGCAGCGCGTCGAGCGCCGCGATCGCGTGGTCGACCTGCCGGCCGCCGTGGTTGGACACCAGCACCGCGTCGACGCCCGCGTCGACCGCGCGGCGCGCGTCGTCGGGGTGCAGGACCCCCTTGAGCACCACCGGCAGCGACGTCCGCGACCGCAGCGTCGCCACGTCGTCCCACGTCAGGTGCGGGCGGGAGTACACGTCGAGGAAGGTCTCGACCGCGGCCCGCGGCACCGGGGAGCGCAGGTTCTCCAGCGGCGGGCCGGGGAAGTTCCGCGTGATCTCGAGCAGGGTCCGCACGGCCGCCGGGGTGATCCGTGGTGACGGCCCGGTGCGCGGCGCGGCGGCCCGCTCCCGCGCGAGCCGGGAGAACACCGGGTCGGAGGTGTACTGCGCGATCCCGAGGCCGCGGCTGAACGGCAGGTGCCCGAGATCGAGGTCGCGGGGACGCCAGCCCAGCATCGTGGTGTCGAGGGTGACGACGACGGCCTCGCACCCGCTCGCCTCGGCGCGGGCGAGGAAGCTGTCGACGAGCTCGTCGGAGGTCGACCAGTACAGCTGGAACCACCGCCGCCCGATCCCCGACAGCGACTCCATCGCCGTGCCCGCCTGGTTGCTGACGATCATCGGCACGCCCGCGGCGGCGGCACCGCGGGCCACCGCGAGGTCGGCGCCCCGCGTCACGAGGTCGAGCGCGCCGATCGGGGCGAGCAGCAGCGGGTGGTCGAGGCGACGGCCGAAGAGCTCGACGGAGAGGTCCCGCGACCCGACGTCGCGCAGCATCCGCGGGACGGTCTGCCACCGCTCGAAGGCGGCCCGGTTGGCCCGCACGGTGGCCTCGGCGCCGGCACCGCCGGTCACGTAGGCGTCGGCCCGGCGCGACATGGCCCGGCGGCCGCGGCGCTCGAGCTCCCCCGCCGTCGTCGGGACCCGGGGCCGGGAACCGGAGACGCCGTCGCGATAGACCTGCTCCTGGCGGGCACGGCCCGCGCCGATCGACATGCGGCGTCGTCTAGCACGAACGCGGGAGCCGTGCCGTACGGGCACGGACGGTGTCGGACCTCTCACGCTGTGCTTGTGCGGAACCCGGAGATCCGGGGACTCTCCTTTCGGAAGCTAACAATCTACCCCGGGAGGCGGACGTGACGGACAGCCGTTTCGAGCAGTGGGACGTCGTGTCGAGCGTGGGCCTGACGGCACTCGTCGTCGCGGCGGGCCGGTCGGTGGACACGCACCGGCCGGACGGGCTGATCTCGGACCCGTACGCCGAGGCGTTCGTCCAGGCCGCGAACCCGGCGCAGCCCCTCGCGACCCGTCCGGTCGAGCCGAAGGACGACTCCGACGACGAGCTCTGGCAGATGATGTCGGGCTACATGGGCACCCGCACCCGCTTCTTCGACGAGTACTTCGCGGGCGCCACGGGCCGGGGGCTGCGCCAGGTCGTCGTCCTGGCCTCGGGGCTGGACACGCGCGCCCACCGCCTCGACTGGCCGGCCGGCACGTCGTTCTACGAGGTCGACCAGGCGAAGATGATCGAGTTCAAGGACGCGGTGCTCGAGCAGGAGGGCGCCACCGCGCGCTGCGACCGCCGCACCGTGCTCGCCGACCTGCGCGACGACTGGCCCGCGGCCCTCCGCGCCGCCGGGTTCGACCCGGCCACCCCGACCGCCTGGCTGACCGAGGGTCTCCTGCCCTACCTGCCGGCCGAGACCCAGAGCGCCCTCGTCGACGCGATCGACGACCTCTCGGCCCCCGGTTCCGAGTGGGCCATCGAGGACTTCACCAACATCGCCCAGCAGTTCGACGACCCGGCCTTCGGACGGGTGGCCGCGAAGATGGGCGTGGACATGCAGCAGCTCCTGTACAGCGACGAGCGGCCCGACCCTGCCGCGACGCTGCGCTCGCGCGGCTGGACCACCGACACCCACGTGGCGGTCGAGGTCGCCAAGTCCTACGGCCGCACCCTCGACCCGCTCACCCAGCGGCTCAACGGCCAGAGCTCGTTCGTGACGGCGACGAAGGCACGCTGACCCGCGTCAGCACGTCCTCGTCCCCCGCGAACACGCCCTCCCGGCGCGGCCAGGCCGCGACGACGTCGGTGAAGCCGAGCTCCCCCGCCCGGCCCACCACGTCGTCGAACAGGCCCGCCGAGGAGAGCGCGTAGACCGGCGCCCCGTCGGAGTCGAGGATGCGCCTTCCCGACGACGGGTCGTGCCCGGCCCGCGCGCGGGCCTCGTCGTAGGCGGCGCAGAGGTCCGCGAGGCCGCGCCACCACGGCTCGAGGTCGTCGTGCGCCGACCCGGTGGTCACCCACCCCTCGCCGAGCCGGGCGGCGAGGTCGACCGTGCGCGGCCCGTCGGCCGCGAGCACGAACGGCACCCGCGGCCGCTGCACGCAGCCGGGCGCGCTGCGGGCCTCGACCGCCGTGTAGTACTCGCCGTGGTGCGTGACCCGCTCCTCGGTGAGCAGCCGGTCGAGCAGGACCGTGAACTCCTCGAAGCGCGCGAGGCGGCTGGCCGGGCGCGGCAGGCCGAGCACCTCCGTGTCGTACCCGCGGGGCGTGCCCGCGCCGAGCGCCGCGGTGAAGCGGCCCCGGGAGAGCTCGTCGAGCGCGAGCACGTCCCGGGCGAACGGGACGGGCGAGCGGACGTTCGGGCTCACCACGAAGGGGCCGATCTCGATCCGCTCCGTGACGAGGGCGGCCAGCGACAGCGTGGGCACCGCGCCGTACCAGGGCCCGTCGACCAGGGTGCGCCACCCGAGGTGGTCGAAGGTCCAGCCGCTGTCGAACCCCAGCTCCTCGACCGCGCGCCAGATGCGCGTCGCCTCGTCGCGGCGGTGTTCGGGCAGGACGGTGAGGCCGATGCGCACGACGCCGCAGTCTGCCCGGACGTGGACCGGGTGAGGACGGGGGCCACCGCGCCCGACGGCCTAGACTCGCCCCGATGAGCTCCGCCACCCCGACCCGCCGGCAGCGCTGGTCGCTGGCGTGGCACCGGCACGGCGAGCTGGTGCGCTTCGCCGTCGTCGGCGCGAGCACCTTCGTGGTGGACACCGCGGTGTTCCTGCTGCTCAAGACCACGATCCTGGAGCCGAAGCCGGTCACCGCGAAGGTCCTCGCCGTGCTCGTCGCGACGGTCGTCGGCTACCTCGCCAACCGCGAGTGGTCCTTCCGCGCCCGGGGCGGGTTGGCCCGTCGTCGGGAAGCGGTCCTGTACTTCGTCGTCAGCGGCGCCGCCCTCGCGGTCAACGCCGCCCCGCTCGGCGTCTCGCGCTACGTCCTCCACCTCGCGACCCCCGCCGTGTCGGCCCTCACCGAGCAGGTCGCCGACCTCGTGAGCGCCCAGATCGTCGGCACCCTGCTCGCCATGGCGTTCCGCTGGTGGGCCTTCCGCCGCTGGGTCTTCCCGACGGCGCTGTCGGGCTGACGGCCCTCCCGGTGCAAGCAATGCGTCACTACCGGCACTGAACGCCAGGAGAGCCACACCGTCAGCGCGGCCCCGTCGCGGGCAACGGCCGGGGCGAGGCGACCGCCTGGTCGGTACGCGGCACCGGGAGGAACAGCGCGAACACCGCGGGCTTCGTGCGGGCCAGCTCCAGGCGTCCGCCGTCGGCCTCCACCAGCGCCCGCGCGAGGGCGAGCCCGACGCCGGTGGACGCGGAGCCCGAGACGCCGCGGTCGAACACGTGCGGGGCGAGCTCGGACGGCACGCCGTCGCCGTTGTCGGAGACCTCCACGACGATCGTGTCGTGGTCGGAGTGCCGGGCGGCGATCGTGATCGTCCCGGCCCCGTGGCGCAGCGCGTTGTCCACCAGCACCCCGAGCGCCTCACGCAGGCGCGCCGATGTCGCCCGGGCGACGAGGCCGTCGGCGACCCGCACGCGCAGCCCCCGTCCCTGCCCGCGCGCCGCGTCCTGCCACTCGTCCGCCACCGCCGCGAGCTCGCCGTCGAGCTCCAGCGGGGACGCGCTCGCCGCCCGGGCCGCGCGGGCCGAGTTCAGCAGTTCGTCGAGCACCTCGGACAGCCGTTCGGCCTGTTCCAGGGCGGCTCCGCCCTCCGACGAGACCTCCGGGTCGGGGTGCGACGAGAGCTCGTCGAGGCGCAGCTGCAGGGCCGTGAGGCGGCTGCGGAGCTGGTGGGAGACGTCGCCGACCAGGTCCCGCTCGCGCTGCACGAGCTCGGCGAGCGCGACCGCCGAGGAGTCCAGCACGTCGGCGACGCGGTCCAGCTCCGGGATACCGTGACGCAGGGGGGCCTGCCGGAAGTCCCCCGCACCCAGCCGGGCCGCGCGGCCCGCCACCTGCTGCAGGGGGTCGGCGAGCCGCCGGGCGGTGAGGGTCGCGACGACGGCCCCGACCGCGACCGACAGCACGATCGCGCTCAGCACCAGAGCCGTCGCCTGGAGCTGGCGGGACCGCATCTCGTCCGCGGGCTCGGCCAGCACGGCCGACCCGTTGATGCCGAACGACGCGCTCTCGGTGATCTGGTCGGGGTCGGCGGTGTCGCCGATCGCGCTCGTGCCCCGGGGGGTGCGCACCACCAGCGACCCGCCCGGCGGCACCGCGATCGCGACCGCCGTCAGGTCCACCGGGCGGTCGGTCTGCAGCTGCGAGTCGAGCGTGGCGACCACCTGACGCAGCCGGCCGGCGAGCTCCGCGTGGGTGAAGTCCTCCACGAGCCGCCAGGTGGTGAACGCCAGCGGCCCGCCGAGGACGGTGACGGTGATCGCGACGACGAGCAGCGTCGAGACCAGGATGCGGCGACGCACGGAGCACCAGGCCTAGGTATTGAAGCGGAACCCGACGCCGCGGACGGTCGAGATGCGCTTGCCGCCCGACGGGCCGCCGTCGGTGTCGCCGAGCTTGCGCCGCAGCCAGGACATGTGCATGTCGAGCGTCTTCGAGGTCTTCATCTCGGGGTCGTTCCACACCTCGCGGAGGATCTCCTCGCGCGAGACGACCTGGCCCGCGTGGGCGAGCAGCACCCGCAGCAGCTCGAACTCCTTGTTGGCCAGCCCGATCTCGACGCCGTCCACCAGCACGCGGCGCGCCGAGGGCTCCATCCGCACACCCCCGGCGTCGAGAACCTCCGGGGCCCGGCGCCGCAGCAGCGCCCGCACCCGGGCCAGGAGCTCGGCGAGCCGGAACGGCTTGCCGACGTAGTCGTCGGCGCCGGCGTCGAGGCCGACGACGAAGTCGACCTCGTCGGTGCGCGCGGTCAGCATCAGCACGGGGAGGTCCGGCTTGCCGACGCGGACCCGCCGGCACACCTCGAGACCGTCCATCCCGGGGAGCCCGAGGTCGAGGACCATGAGGTCGACCTCGCCCTCGCCGGCGCGCGTCACCGCGGTCGGACCGTCGTCCACCACGTCGACCTCGTAGCCCTCGCGGGTGAGCGCCCGGGACAGCGGTCCGGCGATCGCCGCATCGTCCTCGACGAGGAGCACCGTGGTCATGAACGCCGAGAGTAGCCCGCCACGTGCGCGATCCGTGTGGGCCGTGGGTCGGACAGGATGAGCGCGTGACCGACGATCTCCTCGCGGACCTCGACCTCGCCCGCCGCATCGCCGACGCCGCCGACCGCGTGACCCTGTCCCGGTTCCGCGCGAGCGACCTGCAGGTGGACCGCAAACCCGACCGCACGCCCGTCACCGACGCCGACGTCGCCTGCGAGGACGAGGTGCGCCGCCTCATCGCCGCCGAGCGGCCGGACGACGCGGTGCTCGGCGAGGAACGCGGCTCCTCGGTCTCCGACCCCACCGCGCGGCACTGGATCGTCGACCCGATCGACGGCACGAAGAACTACTCCCGCGGCGTGCCCGTGTTCGCGACGCTGCTCGCGCTCATGAACGGCGGCGAGCCCGTCGTCGGAGTGGTCAGCGCCCCCGCCCTCGGGCGTCGCTGGTGGGCCGCGCGGGGGCAGGGCGCCTTCACCTCCGACGTCGCGCGCGGCGTCGACGCGGCACCCCTCACGGTGTCCGGGATCCAGGAGCTCGCCGACGCGTACGTGTCCACCACCGACCTCGACTACTGGCGCGAGATCGGCACCCGCGACCGCTGGCTCGCCCTCACCGAGGCCACCTGGGAGAGCCGCGCCTTCGGCGACTTCCACCACCACATGCTCGTCGCCGAGGGCCTCATGGACGCCGCCGTCGAGCCCGGCGCCAGCGCATGGGACCTCGCCGCCCCCGCGGTCGTCGTCCGCGAGGCCGGCGGTCGCCTCACCGACTTCGCCGGCACCGAGCGCATCGACGGCGGCGAGGCGCTGTCGACCAACGGCGCGCTGCACGACGCGGTCCTCGGCATCATCCGGACCTGAGCGCCCCCCGCATCATCTGCGTCCACGCCAACCGGCCGAAGAGGTGGAAGCAGGCCGCGGACTCCTCCTCGAACCGCGTCCACGAGTACCGCTCGCCGCTCTCGAACCAGTAGACCTCCCACGTCCGCTCCGGGCCGGGGTGCACCACCCACACCCGGTCGACCCGGCCCGGCACGCCCACCACGACGGTGCCCGGCGCCAGCCCGAGCGCCTCGATCCACCCCGGCAACGCGTCCACTCCCACACGGGTGCTGACGGCGCCGCGCGTCGATCGGTTCCGTCGGGGTCGGCCCTGACCTGACGAACGGGTCGTTCGTGTACCTAGAGGCCACGAACGACCCGTTCGTCAGGTCCGAGGGTGACGACTACCGGCTCGCCGGGAGTTCCCGACGCCGGGTGGACAGGCGCCGCAGGCGCGGGAAGCGTTCCGGCTCGGGCTCGTCGTCCCACTCGGCGTCCACGACATCGTCCTCGTCGAACCGGCCGTCGTCGTCCTCGTCGATCCCGTCCTCGAGGTCGTCCTCGTCGATCGGGTCGTCGTCCGGGTCCTCGTCCGCGTCGTCCCAGGTGCCCCAGCGGTCGGGGTCGAGCCCGCCCCGGCGCTCGGCCATCCGCTCGACCTCGGCGGCGACGCGCTCGACCCGGCCGAGGCCGTCGAAGCGCCACGGCTCGCGGGTGTCGTCGACGCCGACGACGAGCGTCCCGGCGCCGAGCAGCCGGTCGACCCCGGTGCGGACGGTGCGCACCGCGGTGATGCTGCGCCCGACCACGACGATGCCGGAACGGGAGAAGACGCCCTCGCGGACCAGGATGCGGCGGTCGGTGACGACGAAGTGGGTGGCCCGCCAGCGCGTCATCGGCGCCACCGAGAACCAGCCGAGCAGCCCCACCGCGACCACCGCGACGGCGACGAGCACGGCGGTCGCCCACGGGGTCGGCCGGGCGACGGCCACCAGCCAGGCCCCCACGAACGCGACCACCGGCGGCAGCAGCGCGGGCACGACGAGCATCCGCCAGTGCGGCCGGACGTGGCGCACCACCCGCTCGCCCGCCACGAGGAGACGCTCCGGATACGCCACGGACGTCCCCCTCCCATCGGCGGTGCGCCGTTCGAGGGTATCCGCGCGGCGGGCCGTCCACGAGGTCCCGCGCCGGGGCCCGGCCCCGGACGGGTGAGGTCAGGCGGGGCGCACGTGCACCACGTCGCCCGCGGCCACGGTGGTCAGCGCGCCACCGGGCTCCCGGACGACGAGCCGGCCGTCGTCGTCGACGTCGTCGGCCGTCCCGACCAGCTCGCGGTCCCCGGGCAGCACCACCCGGACCTCCCGGCCGAGGGTCGCGCAGCGCTGCCGGTAGCCCGAGAGCAGACCGGCGCGGCCCGCGTCGCCGCGGGCGGCGCGCCAGTCGTCGTCGAGCGAGGCGAACACCGCGAGCACGTCGCCGAGGACGTCGGGCCGCGAGCGCCGGACGCTCTGCGCGAGCAGCGAGGTGCCGCCCTCGGGCAGTTCCGCCTCCGGCGTCGACACGTTGATCCCGATCCCGACGACGAGCGCGTTGCCCGGCTGCGCCGAACCTCCGTCGCTGCGCTCGCCCCCGGGTCCCCCGGGCACCACCTCGGACAGGATGCCGGCGCCCTTGCGCTGGTCGGGGCCGAGCAGCAGGTCGTTCGGCCACTTCAGGGCGGCCTCGAGCGTCGCGACGGACGCCGGGGCGCGGTAGTCCTCCATCGCCACCACGAGCGCGAGGCCCGCGAGCAGCGGCGCCCAGCCCCACTGCGCCGGCGGGACCTCGGTGGGGCGCAGCAGCACCGAGAACGTCAGTCCCTCGGCCGGGCCCGACTCCCACGTCCGCTCCCGCCGGCCCCGCCCCGCCGTCTGGTGGTGGGCGACGAGGACGGTCCGATCGGGGGCGCCGGCCGCGGCCGCGGCGGCCAGGTCGGCGTTCGTCGACCCGGTGGCGTCCACCACGTCGAGGCGCGCCCACGGGCCCGTCGGGCCGACGGCGGTGGTCTGCAGCGCCTTCCAGGCGGCGGCGTCCTTCACTCCCGGGATCACCGCCGCCACGGTAGAGGAGTGCCCATCATCACCCCCACGCACCAGTGGGTGGAGCACCCTCGTCCTCGCTATCGTCCGGCCCCATGACCGCCGCGACGAAGCCGCCCCCCGAGCCCGACGAGGCCGCGGACGAGCCCGACGTCCACACCTCCGCCGGCAAGCTCGCGGACTGGCACCGGCGCCAGGACGACGTCGTCCACGCCGGCTCGGAGCGGGCCGTCGAGCGGCAGCACGCCAAGGGCCGCAAGACCGCCCGCGAGCGCATCGACCTCCTGCTCGACGAGGGCAGCTTCCTCGAGTTCGACGCGATGGCCCGTCACCGCTCCACGAACTTCGGCCTCGAGGCCAACCGCCCCTACGGCGACGGCGTGGTCACCGGGCAGGGGACCGTCGACGGCCGTCCCGTCTGCGTGTTCTCGCAGGACGCCACCGTCTTCGGCGGCGCGCTCGGCGAGGTCTACGGCGAGAAGATCGTCAAGGTCATGGACGTGGCCATGAAGATCGGCTGCCCCGTCATCGGCATCAACGACGGCGGCGGCGCGCGCATCCAGGAGGGTGTCGTCGCGCTCGGGCTCTACGGCGAGATCTTCCGGCGCAACTCCCACGCCTCCGGCGTCGTCCCGCAGATCTCCCTGGTCATGGGCCCGGCGGCGGGCGGCGCGGTGTACTCCCCCGCGCTGACCGACTTCACGATCATGGTCGACGAGACGTCGTTCATGTTCATCACCGGCCCCGACGTCATCAAGACGGTCACCGGCGAGGACGTCGAGTTCGAGACCCTCGGCGGCGCCCGCACCCACAACACCACCTCCGGCAACGCGCACTACCTCGCCTCCGACGAGGACGACGCGATCGCCTACGTGCAGGAGCTCCTCGGCTACCTGCCGTCGAACAACCTCTCCGAGCCGCCGCGGCTGCCCGCGGACGAGGAGTCGGGCGCCATCGAGGAGAGCCTCTCCGAGGTCGACCTCGAGCTCGACGCGCTGGTGCCGGACTCCCCGAACCAGCCCTACGACATCCGCGAGGTCATCCGACGCGTCGTCGACGACGAGGAGTTCCTGGAGGTCCAGGAGCTCTACGCGGCGAACATCGTCGTCGGCTACGGACGGATCGAGGGGCGCCCGGTCGGCTTCGTCGCGAACCAGCCCTCCCAGCTCGCCGGCTGCCTCGACATCGGCGCCAGCGAGAAGGCCGCCCGCTTCGTACGGACCTGCGACGCGTTCAACGTGCCGGTCGTGACCTTCGTCGACGTGCCGGGGTTCCTGCCCGGCACCGACCAGGAGTACAACGGCATCATCCGGCGCGGCGCGAAGCTGATCTACGCGTACGCCGAGGCGACCGTCCCGCTCATCACGGTCATCTGCCGCAAGGCCTACGGCGGCGCCTACGACGTCATGGGGTCCAAGCACCTCGGCGCCGACCTCAACCTGGCGTGGCCGACCGCCCAGATCGCCGTCACCGGCGCCTCGGGCGCGGTGAGCATCCTCTACCGCAAGGAGCTCAAGAAGGTCGAGGACGACGGCGGGGACGTCGCCGCCCGCCGCGCGGAGCTGCAGCAGGAGTACGAGGACACCCTCGCCAACCCCTACATCGCGGCCGAGCGCGGGTACGTCGACGCGGTGGTCCCGCCGTCGTGGACCCGCGGCTACGTCGCCCGCGCACTGCGGTCGTTCTCGGGCAAGCGCGAGACGCTGCCGCCCAAGAAGCACGGGAACATCCCGCTGTGACACGCAGCGGAGCGGAGCTGGAACGGGAGGCGCTGTGACCGGCCCCGAGGAGGAGGCACCGGCCCGGCCGGTGCTGCGCATCGTCCGGGGCGACCCCTCGCCCGAGGAGCTGGCCGCGCTGACCGCCGTGCTCGCGGCGGCCTCCGGCGGGGGCGGCGCGGAGCCGGAGGCCGGCCCGACCTCGGTGTGGACCGAGCGGTCGGCCCTGGTCCGGCGTCCGGTGCACCCGGGTCCCGGCGCGTGGCGGGCGTCGGCGCTGCCGCGCTGAGGCCCTCCCGGGTGACAGCAGTGCGTCATTGCTGTCACTGGGCACCAGTCACGCCACATGGTCGCGGCGCGCGGCCACCCCGATGAGAGCCGTCGGCCCGAGGCGTGTCCCTCAGACGTAGGCGTACGTGCTCGACGAGTACTCCGAATAGTCGCCGGACGCGAGCACCCCGGGTTCGTCGGGGAGCTCCTCGGTCGCGACGAGCGGGATCGCCGTGCCGCATTCCGCGCATCGAGCCGGTCGTCCGCCATCGCGGCCGCGCACCGTGATCCAGCAGCCGCGGCTCCCGGTGAGTACCGCTCGGAGCTCACCGAGCAGGTGGTGACCATCGGCGGTGGCGGTGCAGACGAAGTCGAGGAAGGTCACACGACGTCCGCACGAGGTGCAGGTCCGGTCCACCGCGTGGAACGGGCCGGCCAGCGCCGCCACCGGCACGTCCAGGTGGGCGGCGAGCTCGGCGTCCTCCTCCTCGGTCATCCGCCGCAGAGAGCCGCGACGGTCCCGTTGCGAGGCGTGGAAGACGTCGACGTCCACCGGGACGGTGCGGGTGGCTGCGGGTCGATCGGCGAGCAGGGCGTCGAGCTCGTCCGCCCCGCATGTCACTGCGGCGTCCCGGCGTCGGTTCCCGCGTCAGTGGTGGTCGTGGGGAACTCCGCGCCCTTGCTGCCCTGGGACCCGTGGGCGCACCCGCACTCGGCGATCATCGATGCCTGCTCGGCCGATCGTCCCTGCACGCGGTCGTTCCCGAGCAGTTCCTCTGCGACGAGTCGCTTGAACGTGCGTATTCCGACGCTGCCGACCGGAATGGCTGTCACGCCGTCGTCCGCGAGATATTTACGCGCCTCGTCCCAGAGGTCGTGATTCGCGACGAACTTCATCGTGGCGGCGAAGGCGTCGATCCCGACGTCGGTGATCTCGTCGTCCGGCGTCCCTTGGCGTGACTGACCGTTCATCGAAGCTCCTCGGGGACGTGCCGGCGCGGCCCGCCGGTCTGCGCCGATCAGAATGGCGGATTCGACCGCCACCCGAATCGTCCATTCGACTCGTCGAACTACGGCATCGAGCGAACTCTACTACTGCATCACGCTGCGCAGAATCCCACTCACGGTCTGTTGCCGAGATTGCCGCGGGCGCGCACCCGTGCCACCCTTGCGGAAATCGCGGGAGGCGCCATGAACGCATTCTCGGTGACGCGAGCCGTCCAACGGGAATGGCTCGAGGCGCTGGAGCGGCACGGACTGACGTTGCGTGCCCGTCCTGGGGTCCACCACGTCGACGTGGGCCTCGAATACCGCTCGGGACGACCGTCGGGGCGGCTCGCGCTACGGATCCACGTCGACGAGAAGCTCCCCGACCCGCCGGGCCCGGTCGACCTCGACGGGCGCCCGCTCGACGTACTCGTGACACGGCCGCGCCCGCACCTGTCGGCCGACGACCGGGTGGATCCTCTGCTGGGCGGGATCACGATCACCAATGCGGTGCATGCGTTCGGCGTCGGCACGCTGGGCGCGATCGTGTTCGATCGGGCGACCGGCGCTCCGATGTTGCTCTCCGCGCGTCACGTCCTCTGCGGGCTCGACGGCGGGCCCGGCGATCAGATCACCCAGCCCGAGGGCGGGGACGAGGTCGCGGTCGTCTCCCGGGTCGCCCGCAGCGTCGACGCCGCAGTCGCGACGCTGCACGGGCCACGCGGCTTCACGACAGCGATCGCCGGACGGGCGGTCGGCATCAGCGAACTCGACAGCGCACTGGTAGGCACCGTCGTCACCAAGTCCGGCCGCACGACGGGGACGACCAGCGGGATCGTCGACGGTGTGTCCGAGAAGGGCTTCTCCGTCGTGCCGGATCCCGCCGGTCCAGCCTTGCCGGGCGGCGAGATCAGCAGTGAGGGCGACTCGGGTGCGATCTGGGCGGTGGCCGAGCGACCCGAGGTCGGACTCGGCCTGCATGTGGCCGGGGAAGCCGATCCCGATCCCGCCGCCGAGCGCGCGTGGGCTGTCGACCTCACTGCGGTGGCCCGCGAACTCGACATCTCGTTCACCGATCCGTCGAAGACCGCCGCCGCAGCGAACGGCTCGACGCGCCGGAATGCGCCTGCGGCCGGAGGCGGCCCGTAGGGTCGCGGCCCGTGCGCCTCGTGCTCGGTTCCGCGTCCCCCGCCCGCCTCGGTGTGCTGCGCGCCGCGGGGGTGGACCCCGACGTCATCGTCTCCGCGGTCGACGAGGACGCGCTGCTGGCGGGGTTCGGCGACGCCACCGCCGCGGAGAAGGTCACCGCCCTCGCCGTCGAGAAGGCCCGCGCGGTGGCCGGCCAGGTGCCGGCCGAGGAGGACGACGTCGTCGTCATCGGGTGCGACTCGATGCTCGAGATCGACGGTGAGCTGGTGGGCAAGCCGCACACCGCGGAGAACGCCCGGGCGCGCTGGGAACGGATGGCGGGCCGCCACGGCGAGCTCGTCACCGGGCATGCCCTCGTGCGGCTGCGGGGCGGCGTGGTCGAGGCCGAGATCTCCGGCCACGCGACGACGTTCGTGACGTTCGCCGAGCCGACCCCCGCGCAGTTGGAGGCCTATCTGGCGTCGGGCGAGCCGCTGGCCGTCGCGGGCGCCTTCACCCTCGACGGGCTCGGCGGCTGGCTGGTCGAGGGGATCCAGGGCGACCCGTCGAACGTCATCGGTATCAGCCTGCCGCTCGTACGGCGGCTGCTCGCCGAGCTCGGCGTGGAGGTCAGCGATCTGTGGCGGACGCCGACGGCGGGGTGACCCGCGCGCCCCGGGTGGCCGACGCCGGCGGCACGGCCGCGCGCCCGGGGGTGGTGGCCCCCGTCGAGGAGAGCGACCGGACGACGCGGTCGGCCGCGGTCGCGTCGGCGCCCTGCGTCCGGCCGGGCGCCGCGACCGCGAGCAGCACCAGCCCCGGCTCGCCGCGGGTGGCCGCGACGGTCGTGACCCGCACCAGCGTCCCGTCCGCGACGCGGCGCACCGACGTGAAGGCGTCGCGGCCGTCCAGGGTGGACGCGGCGTCGGAGACGGTGGCGATGCGACCGGTCCCCTCGCCCCGCACCCCGTCGGCGAACGCCCCGACCAGCCGGCGGGCCTCCTGCGCCAGCGCGTCGTCGCCGCTGCGGGCCGGGTCGAGCCGCCCGAGCAGGACGGTGGCGCGGTCCGCGAGCGTCAGGACGGTGGGGAACCGACCGGGGGTGACCGGCACGAGGTCCTGGCTGCGGGCGGTCGTCCACCCCGGCTCCGTGGCCACGGTGGCACCGAGCGTCGGGTCGCCCGCACGCCCGGGGCGGGTGGTCACCGCGGGGGCGGTCGGCGTCGCGACGGCGGGTGAGGCCACCGGCGAGACGGGCCCTGCGGCCGTCGTCCGGTCCTCGGTCCGCCGCGCGGCCTCGGAATCCGCACCCGCCGCCGTCGCGACTGCGGCCACCGTCCCGGCCAGGGCCGCGACGGACGCGCACACGGCCACCGCGGGTCCCCACCATCGTCCGCGCTCGGTCATCGGTGGACGACGGTAGCGACCGGCCTGCGGGGGTCGGCCACCGCCCGTCACCTCCGAGGCGCCGGGCTGTGGCCATGACCACGCGGGACGCGGTGTCGCGGGGGCGTGCGGTGCGGGAGAGTCCCAGGAACGGTCACGCCCGACCGTTCGCGCTCCACACGATCGATCTTCCGCGCGCAGCGGCCCTACACTGCGCGCGATCCACGCCCGCAACGACGCGACGCCCCCCGGGAGGCTCCACCGATGGCTCCGCAGGCTCAGCAGGACGCCCTGCACACCGTGCTGATCGCCAACCGTGGCGAGATCGCCGTGCGGGTGGCGCGTGCGTGCCGGGATGCCGGCCTGACGAGTGTGGCGGTGTACGCCGACCCGGACCGGGACGCCCCGCACGTGCGGATCGCCGACCAGGCCTACGGCCTCGGCGGGCAGACCGCCGCGGAGTCCTACCTGGACATCGACAAGCTGATCGCGGCGGCGAAGGAGTCCGGCGCGAACGGCGTCCACCCCGGCTACGGGTTCCTCTCGGAGAACTCCGACTTCGCCCAGGCCGTCATCGACGCCGGCCTGATCTGGATCGGGCCGTCCCCGCAGGCCATCCGCGACCTGGGCGACAAGGTCACCGCCCGCAAGATCGCCGAACGCGCCGGGGCGCCGCTGGTGCCGGGCACGAAGGACCCGGTCGCCGACGCCGACGAGGTCATCGCCTTCGCCGACGAGCACGGCCTGCCGGTCGCGATCAAGGCCGCGTTCGGCGGCGGCGGCCGCGGCATGCGCGTCGCCCGCGAACGCTCCGAGATCGCCGAGATGTTCGACGCCGCGGTCCGCGAGGCCGTCTCGGCGTTCGGCCGCGGCGAGTCGTTCGTCGAGCGCTACCTCGACAAGCCCCGCCACGTCGAGGCCCAGGTCCTGGCCGACCAGCACGGCACCTGCATCGTCGTGGGCACCCGGGACTGCTCGCTGCAGCGCCGCCACCAGAAGCTCGTCGAGGAGGCCCCGGCGCCGTTCCTGACCGACGAGCAGCGCAAGCGCATCCACACCTCGGCCCGCGACATCTGCCTCGAGGCCGGCTACTCCGGCGCCGGGACGGTGGAGTTCCTCGTCGGCGAGGACGGCACCATCTCCTTCCTCGAGGTCAACACCCGGCTGCAGGTCGAGCACCCGGTCTCCGAGGAGACCTCCGGCCTGGACCTGGTGCGCGAGCAGTTCCGCATCGCGAACGGCGAACACCTGCAGATCACCGAGGACCCCGAGCCGCGCGGGCACTCCATCGAGTTCCGGCTCAACGGTGAGGACGCCGGCCGCGGGTTCCTGCCCGCCCCCGGGACGGTGACGACGTTCGTGGCCCCGTCCGGGCCGGGCGTGCGGGTCGACGCCGGTGTCGAGTCCGGCAGCGTGATCGGCGGCCAGTTCGACTCCATGGTCGGCAAGCTCATCGTCACCGGCGCCGACCGCCAGCAGGCCCTGGAACGCTCACGGCGCGCGCTGTCGGAGATCGTCGTCGAGGGCCTGCCGACGGTGATCCCGTTCCACCGCCTCGTGGTCACCGACCCCGCCTTCACCGCCCCCGAAGGCGCCTCCTCGTTCACCGTGCACACCCGGTGGATCGAGACCGAGTGGAACAACACCGTCGAGCCCTATGTGGCCGAGGGTGTGGGCGACGACGAGGACGAGCCGGCCCCGCGCCAGACCGTCGTCGTCGAGGTCGGCGGCAAGCGCCTCGAGGTCTCGCTGCCCGGTGACCTGGCGCTGGGAGGGGGAGCCGCGCCCCGCGCGTCGGCTTCGGACAAGAAGAAGTCGCGCAAGCGCTCCGGCGGCGGCGCCAAGGTCTCCGGCGACGCGGTCACCTCGCCGATGCAGGGCACCGTCGTGAAGGTCGCGGTCTCCGAGGGCGACACCGTCGCCGCGGGCGACCAGATCGTCGTCGTCGAGGCGATGAAGATGGAGAACCCCGTGACCGCGCACAAGGGCGGCACCGTGACCGGCCTGTCCGTCGAGGCCGGCGCCTCGGTGAACCAGGGCGCGGTGATCTGCGAGATCGCCGACTAGCACCTCCGGTGCAAGCAATGCGTCATTGCTTGCACCCAGCGCCAGGAAAGCCACATCGTCGGGCGCGGCCTATCGTGAATCCGTGGGTGAACTGCGGATCGGCAACCGGGAGCGGGAGCTCGCGATGGCCGCGCTCGACGAGCACCTCCGCGAGGGTCGCCTGGAGCCGGGCGAGTACGCCGAGCGCTCGGCGGTCGCCTCGACCGCCCGGTTCCGCTCCGAGCTCGACGCGCTGTTCACCGACCTCCCGGCCCCGCACCCGGCCTACCCCCACCCCGTTCCCGACGTCGGGTCGGTGCCGGCGGGTGGGTCCCCGCCGCCCCCGCCGCCCCCGCCGACGCGGGCGCCGGACCGGGAGGACCTGCCCGAGCTCGTCGCCCCGCTCGGGGCACGGCTCGGCCGGCACGCGGGGTTGCTGTCCGCGCTCGCGCCGGCGATCGCCCTCGTCCTGTTCCTCGTGACCGGGTTGCGGTTCCCGCAGCTCTTCCTGCTGGTCCCCGTCGCGATCGGGGTCCTCGCCTACCTCGGGCACCGTCACGGCGGGTGAATCGAGTCGTCCTCAGGTAAAGCGGTCGGACGTTGTCAGGGGTCCGTGGTTACCTGGAGGCACGGCACCGACGCCGGCCGCCCCGACAGCCCGCCCCCGGAAAGGTGCGTCACCCCATGGCCACGGCTCCGACCACACCGGACGCCCCCGCGGCGACCGACGATCCCGCCGCGCCCGATCCCGGGAGCACGCGCGCCGGCGTGGTGATCGCGGTCCTGGTCGTCTCCGCGTTCGTCATGATCCTCAACGAGACGATCCTGTCGGTCGCGCTGAACGACCTGACGCGGGACCTCGGGGTCTCCACCACCACCGTGCAGTGGCTGACCAGCGGCTTCCTCCTGACGATGGCCGTCGTCATTCCGACGACGGGCTTCCTGCTCGAGCGCTTCACCCCGCGCCAGGTGTTCCTCGCGTCGTTGACGCTGTTCAGCCTCGGCACGCTCGTCAGTGCGCTCGCCCCCGGCTTCGGGGTGCTGCTCGTCGGCCGCGTGGTGCAGGCGTGCGGCACCGCGCTGATCATCCCGCTGCTGATGACCTCGGTGATGCGGCTCGTGCCGGAGCACAAGCGCGGCTCGATGATGGGAACGATCTCCATCGTCATCGCCGTGGCGCCGGCCATCGGCCCGACCATCGGCGGGGCGGTCCTGGCGTCGCTCAGCTGGCGGTGGATGTTCTGGATCGTGCTGCCGCTCGCGCTGCTGGCGCTCCTGCTCGGGGCCGCCCTCATGCGGCTGCCCTCGCAGACGCGGTCCGTCCCGCTCGACGTGCTCTCGGTGCTGCTCTCGGCCCTGGGCTTCGGAGGCATCCTCTACGGCTTCTCCGCGATCGGGGAGTCCGGCGGGTCCGGCCCGCACGTGGCCCCGTGGATCCCGCTGGTGATCGGCGCGGTCAGCCTCGTGCTGTTCGTCGGGCGTCAGCTGGCCCTGCAGAAGCGGGAGGCCGCGCTGCTCGACCTGCGGCCCTTCACCCACCGCACCTTCGTGGTGTCGCTGATCCTCGCGGCGCTGCTGTTCATGGCGCTGCTCGGTGCCGCCGCGATCCTGCTGCCGCTCTACCTGCAGACGGTGCTGAACCAGGGCACGTTCATCACGGGGCTCGCGGTGCTCCCCGGTGGTCTGGTGCTCGGTCTGCTGGGCCGGCCGGTGGGGGCGCTGTTCGACCGCTTCGGCGCCCGACCGCTGGTCATCCCGGGCGCGCTCGCCATGGCGGCCTCGCTGTGGGGGTTCGCCTCGCTCAGCGCGGCGTCGCCGCTGTGGCTGGTCATCGTCATCCACATGGTGCTCATGGCGGGCCTCGGTCTGATGATGACGCCGCTGATGACGTCGTCGCTGGCGGTCCTGCCCGGGCCGCTCTACTCCCACGGCAGCGCCATCCTCGCGACGCTGCAGCAGGTGGCGGGCGCGTTCGGCACGGCCGCGTTCGTCACGATCTCGGCCATCGCGTCGGCCACCGCGAGCGGCTCCCCCGACGCGCAGGGTCTCCGGACCGGGTTCATGGCGGCCGGCGTGGTCGGCGTGCTCGCCTTCGTCGTGTCGTTCTTCCTCCCGCGCCGCATCGTGACCTCGGACGACCTCGAGACGGCCGCGGACGCTCCGGGCGCCGACCCGCGGGCGGACTCCGCGTCGGCCGGCCACGGCGACAGCACCGGCCCTCTCCCGGTCGCGACCGGGTCGGTGAGCCCGGGGTCGAACGGTGCTGGTTCAAACGTCGCCGGGTCGTACGGCGCCGAGTCGAACGGTTCCGGGTCGAACGGCCCGGCGGCGTCGGGCACGTCCGGCACCGCGTCGGGCACCGGGTCCCGCCCGTGGCCGCGGGTCGTCGGACGCGTCGAGCTCGCGCGGGCGGGCGAGGCGGTCGTGACGCTCGTCGACGAGCACGGGGTCCAGCACGGCCGGGTCGACACCGAGGGTGGTTCCTACGACCTGTCGCTACCGGCCTCGGGTGCGTGGCTCGTCGTGGTCTCGGCGCCCGGGCACGCCCCGCGGGCCGATCGTGTGGTCGCCGGCGGGCACGACACCGAGCTGCGCCACGACGTCACCCTCGTCGGGTCGGAGCCGCTGGCCGACGACGCCCGCGACCCGGAGTCGGTCACGTCGCAGAGCTGACGCACCGGGACGCGCACGGCGAGAGTGACACCAGCCAGATCGGCAAGCCCCAGAACCTGCCCCACGTCACCCTCGCGAACGGCCTGACGCCGAACTCAGCCCGTCCCGAGCGGAGCGAGCTGCTCCCGGCGCGGGTCGGGGGCGGCGAGGCGCAGCTTGTCGGCCTCCTCGTCGGTCTCCACCGTCTGCGATCGCCGCTCCGCCTCGACCCGCTCGACGTAGGACCGGACCTCCTCGTCGCGGGTCTCGGTACTCCACCCCAGCAGCGGGGCCATCTGGTCCGCCACCGACTCCGCCGAGTCGACGCCACGGTGGGCGTACTCGATAGAGATGCGGGTCCGGCGGGTGAGCACGTCGTCGAGGTGCAGCGCGCCCTCGTACGCCACGGCGTAGGCGATCTCGACGCGCAGGTAGTCGGACGAGCCCGGCACCGGTTCGCGGAGCGAGGGGTCGTCCTCGGTCATCGCGAGCAGGCCGTGGAGCAGGGAGCCGTAGCGGTCGAGCAGGTGCCGCACCCGGTGCGGGTGCAGGTCGTACTGCCGGCCGATGTGCTCGGCCTGGTTGACCAGCGCGAAGTAGCCGTCGGCGCCGATGAGCGGCACCCGGTCGGTGATCGACGGGGCGACACGGGTCGGGATGTCCTGGACCGCGAGGTCGAGGGCGTCCTTGGCCATCACGCGGTAGGTCGTGTACTTGCCGCCCGCGATCGACACCATCCCCGGCATCACCCGCGAGACGGCGTGCTCGCGCGAGAGCTTGGAGGTCTCCTCGCTCTCGCCGGCGAGCAGCGGCCGCAGCCCGGCGTAGACACCCTCGATGTCGTCGTGGGACAGCGGCGTGACCAGCACGCGGTTGATGTGCTCGAGCAGGTAGTCGATGTCGTGGCGGGTCGCCGCCGGGTGGGCGAGGTCGAGCCGCCACGTTGTGTCGGTGGTCCCGACGATCCAGTGGTTGCGCCACGGGATGACGAACAGGACCGACTTCTCGGTCCGCAGGATCATGCCCACGTCCGAGGGGATCTTGTCGCGGGCGACGAGGAAGTGGACGCCCTTCGAGGCGTTGACCTTGAACCGGCCACGGGTGCCCGCGGTGTGCTGCATCTGGTCGGTCCAGACGCCCGTGCAGTTGACGACGACGTGCGCGCGCACGTTCGCCTCGTCGCCGGTCTCGACGTCGCGGACGCGGACCCCGGCGATCCGGTCGACCTCGTGGATGAAGTCGACGACCTGGGTCGAGGTGCGCACCACGGCGCCGTACTGGGCGGCGGTGCGGCCCACCATCATGGTGTGGCGGGCGTCGTCGGCCTGCGCGTCGTAGTAGCGCACCGCGCCGACGAGGGCGTCGCGCTTGAGGGCGGGCGCCATGCGCAGCGCCCCGGAGCGGGTCAGCTGCTTCTGCTTGGGCAGCGAACTCTTGCCGCCCATCGTGTCGTAGAGCGTGACACCGGCCGTCACGTACGGACGCTCCCAGACGTGGTGGGTCAGCGGGTACAGGAACGGCACCGGCTTGATCAGGTGCGGTGCCAGGCGGGTCATGTTGAGCTCGCGCTCGAACAGCGCCTCCCGGACCAGCCCGAAGTCGAGCTGCTCGAGGTAGCGCAGGCCGCCGTGGAAGAGCTTGGACGACCGGCTCGAGGTCCCCGCCGCCAGGTCGCGCGCCTCGACGAGGGCGACCGAGAGGCCGCGGGTCGCGGCGTCGAGCGCGGCGCCCACGCCCACCACGCCGCCGCCCACGACGACGACGTCGAACGTCTCGTTCCGCAGCCGCTCCCACGACCGGGCCCGCTCGGCGGGTCCGAGCCGCGCGGGCTCGGTCACGGCGTCGAGCGACTCGGCCTCCGGGGCGCCGCCTCCGTTCGCGGACTTCGCAGCCACGTCGGGCCTCCTCGTACGTTCGGTGTCAGGCCTCTGCTCCGTGCGGCGCAACAGGTGTTCACCCGTCGTCACCTGCGGCAACGTCCGGGGAGTGCCCCGCACCGGAGCCACCCACGCTACCCGCGCGCCGCTACCCCCGGGATGCACCGACCCGGCGTCGGGAAAGCGCTTCCGTCGGGCCGGAAGACCATAGACACATGTGACATGCACGACTAGCGTCCGCCGCGCTCGTCGGCGCGGACCGGGCCTCGTCGAGGGCACGACGGGGGAGGTCGACGTGACTCCGACGCTCAGTGGCGGCGAGATCATCCTCTGGGAGTTCCTCGGGACGGCCGCGCTGCTCCTCTTCGGTGTCGGGGTCGTCGCGAACGTGATCCTCCCGCGGTCCAACGCCGACGGGGACACCTCGCACTGGGTACTGATCGTCATCGGCTGGGGCGTCGGTGTCCTCGCTGGCGCGAGCATCGCCGACGCGACGGGTGGTCACATCAACCCGGCCGTGACGATTGGCCTCGCGATCGCCGGGAAGGTCTCCTGGGGCCTCGTGCCCTTCTACCTCATCGGCCAGTTCCTGGGGGCGTTCGTGGGCGCGACCCTCGCGTGGTTGATGTACAAGCTCCAGTTCGACGCGAACGCGGAGAACAACGAGGGGACCGTCGGCATCTTCTCGACCAACCCGCCGCTGAAGAGCCCGGTGTGGAACCTGACCAGCGAGACGATCGCGACCTTCTTCCTGGTCCTGTTCATCCTCGTCGGGCCGTACAAGTCGCCGGCGAACTACGCCGCGGTGTCCGCGCTCGTCGTCGGGATCGGCGCGGCGCTCGGCGGCCCCACCGGCTACGCCATCAATCCGGCCCGCGACCTCGGGCCCCGGGTGGCCTACTCGGTGCTGCCGATCCCCGGGAAGGGCACCGCCGACTGGGGCTACTCCTGGGTGCCGATCATCGGCCCGTTCCTCGGAGCGGTCCTCGCGGGCCTGCTGTCCCTCGTCCTGCCCCACGCCAGCTGACACCATCGCCCCACCCCGACCCGAAGAGGAGCAGGCTCGATGACCCAGTACGTCGCGGCGATCGACCAGGGCACCACCTCGACGCGGTGCATGATCTTCGACCACTCGGGTCGGGTCGTGGCCGTCGACCAGCTCGAGCACCAGCAGATCTTCCCGAAGGCCGGCTGGGTGGAGCACGACGCCGCCGAGATCTGGGGCAACACCCGCCAGGTCTGCGGTGGGGCGCTCGCCCGCGCCGACCTGGACGCCTCCGACATCGCCGCCGTCGGCATCACCAACCAGCGCGAGACCACGGTCATCTGGGACAAGGCGACCGGTGAGCCGATCCACCACGCGATCGTCTGGCAGGACACCCGCACGCAGGAGATCTGCGACGAGCTCGGCGCGCTCGGCGGCGGCGCGGAGCGCTACCGCGCGAAGACCGGGCTCCCCCTCGCCACCTACTTCGCCGGCCCGAAGGCGCGCTGGATCCTCGACCACGTCGACGGCGCGCGGGAGCGGGCGGAGCGCGGTGAGCTCGCGTTCGGGACGATGGACACCTGGGTGCTGTGGAACGCCACCGGCGGGACCGACGGCGGGCTGCACGTCACCGACCCGACCAACGCGTCGCGCACCCTGCTCATGAACATCGACACCCTCGAGTGGGACCCGGAGCTCTGCGAGGAGATCGGCGTCCCCCTGGCGATGCTGCCGGAGATCCGATCGTCGTCGGAGACCTACGGCAACATCCGGGCGCGCGGCACGTTCCGCGACGTCCCGGTCTCGGGGATCCTCGGTGACCAGCAGGCGGCGACCTTCGGGCAGGCGTGCCTGGAGGTCGGCGAGGCCAAGAACACCTACGGCACCGGCAACTTCGTGCTGCTCAACACCGGCACCGAGAAGGTCGAGTCGAAGAACGGCCTGCTCACCACCGTCTGCTACAAGATCGGCGACCAGCCGCAGGTGTACGCACTCGAGGGGTCGATCGCGGTGACCGGCTCGCTCGTGCAGTGGCTGCGCGACAACCTGGGGATGATCTCCTCCGCACCTGAGGTGGAGGACCTCGCGAAGGCGGTCGACGACAACGGCGGCGCCTACATCGTCCCCGCGTTCTCCGGCCTGTTCGCCCCGCACTGGCGCTCCGACGCGCGCGGCGTGATCGTCGGTCTGACCCGCTACGTGAACAAGGGGCACATCGCCCGGGCGGTGCTGGAGGCCACCGCCTTCCAGACCCGCGAGGTCATCGACGCGATGAACGCCGACTCCGGCGTCCCGCTGACGACGCTCAAGGTCGACGGCGGGATGGTCGGCAACGAGGTCCTGATGCAGTTCCAGGCCGACCTGCTCGGCGTCGAGGTGGTCCGCCCGGTGGTCTCGGAGACGACGGCCCTCGGCGCGGCCTACGCGGCCGGTCTCGCCGTCGGGTTCTGGTCCTCCGAGCAGGACATCCGCGACAACTGGGCGCAGGACAAGGTCTGGGAGCCCTCGATGGACCCGGCCGAGCGCGACCGGCTCTACGAGCAGTGGAAGAAGGCGGTCACGCGCACCTTCGACTGGGCGTAGGTGGCCTGCGGCCCTGTGAGTAGTAATCCGTGCCAGGGCACGGAAAAGTACTCACAGGGCGAAGCCACCTAGTCCAGGTCGTCGTGCTGCATGAGGCGGCGGCCCGCCTCGGTCACCGACCCCGAGAGCGACGGGTAGATCGAGAACGTGTGGGCGAGGTCGTCCACCGTGAGGTTGTTCTGCACCGCCATCGCGAGCGGGAGCACGAGCTCGCTCGCCACGGGCGCGACGATCACCCCGCCGATGACGACACCGGTCGCGGGCCGGCAGAAGATCTTCACGAAGCCCCGGTCCAGGCCCTGCATCTTGGCGCGCGGGTTCGTGCCCAGCGGCAGCAGCACCTCGCGGGCCGCGAACTCCCCCGACTCGACCTGCTTGTGCCCGATGCCCACGGTCGCCACCTCGGGGCGGGTGAACACCGCCGACGCGACGGTCTTGAGCCGCAGCGGGGAGACGCCCTCCCCCAGCGCGTGCCACATCGCGATCCGGCCCTGCATCGCCGCCACGGAGGCCAGCGGCAGCAGGCCGGTGCAGTCCCCCGCCGCGTAGACGCCGGGCACGGAGGTCCGCGACACGCGGTCGACGGTGATGTGGCCGGTGTCGCGCAGCTCCAGCCCGACCTCGTCGCACCCGAGGTCGGCGGTGTTCGGGATCGACCCGACCGTCATGAGCGCGTGCGACCCGGTGACCTCGCGGCCGTCGGAGAGCGTGACGCGCACCCCGTCGGCGGTGGACACGACCTTGTCGGCGCGCGAGCGGGGCTCGATGGTGACGCCGCGCTCGGTGAAGACCTCCTCCAGCGTCGCGGCGGCGTCGGGGTCCTCGTGGGGCAGCACGCGGTCGCGGCTCGAGATGAGCGTGACCGGCACCCCCAGCTCGGAGTACGCCGACACGAACTCGGCGCCGGTGACCCCGGAACCCACGACGACGAGGTGCTCGGGCAGCTCCTCGAGGTCGTAGAGCTGGCGCCAGGTGAGGATGCGCCTGCCGTCGGGGACCGCGTCGGGCAGCACGCGGGGCGAGGCCCCGGTGGCGATGAGCACGACGTCGGCCGTGACCGTCTCGGGCTCCCCGCCGTGCGACGGCGTGATCTCGATGTCGTGGGTGGCGCTGTTCTCCGACGCGGCGCGGAAGCGGCCCCGGCCGTCGACGACCCGCACCCCGGCGCGCTGGATCGTCGCCTTGATGTCGGAGGACTGGGCGAGTGCGAGGCCCTTGACCCGGCCGTTGACCCGCGGCAGGTCGACGACGGCCTCGCTCTCGTCGACCTCGATGCCCATGTCGGCGTTGCGGCGGAAGCCGGCGCGGACACCCGCCGAGGCGATGAACGTCTTGGAGGGCACGCAGTCGTACGCGACGCAGTAGCCGCCGACGCTGTCCTCCTCGACGAGCACGACGGAGGCCTCGTGCTGTGCGGCGACCAGCGCCGCCTCGTACCCGGCGGGTCCGCCGCCGAGGATCACGATGCGCGTCATGGGTGGACGTCCCTCCGTGGTGGTGTGGGGGTGGTGGTGCGTGGTGTGTGCCGGGGTGACCGGACAGGGTCCATCCTGCCCGTCGGGTGAGGTGCCCGTGTGTGGGACGTCGTGTGCGACGCAGCTCGACCATTGACAACGAACGGCCCACTCCTGGCTACCCTGTGCGCCGTGCCGCTCTACGCCGCGTACGGGTCGAACATGGATCCCGCGCAGATGATGCAACGCGCGCCCCACTCGCCTGTCTCGGGCACCGGTTGGCTCGAGGGCTGGCGGATCACCTTCGGGGGCGAGGACCTCGGCTGGGAGGGTGCGCTCTCGACCGTGGTCGAGGACCCGGCGTCCCGCGTCTTCGTGGTGCTCTACGACGTCAGCCCGCTCGACGTGGACCAGCTCGACCGCTGGGAGGGCGGCGAGCTCGGGATGCACAAGAAGCTGCGCCTGCGCATCCAGACGATGGACGGCCCGCAGCTCGCCTGGGTGTACGTCCTCGACGCCTACGAGGGCGGCCTGCCCTCCGCCCGCTACATCGGGGTGCTCTCCGACGCCGCCGAGGCCGCCGGGGCGCCGGACGACTACGTCCAGGCCCTGCGGGAACGCCCCTGCCGGTCGGTCGGGCCGGGCTCCGCGTCGATGTAGCCCTTCCCGACGGCGGGTCGGGGTAGGTCGGGCGGGTGCGTCTCGCCGCGAGGGCTGCACCAGACAGGGTCTGCGCGCCCCGAACCTGCCCCACGTCACTCTCGCGGATGGCGCGCCGGGCTACTTGTCGAAGCCCGCCCGGCGCAGGGCGTCGGCCATCGCGCCGCCCGGGGCGGGCCGGCGGTCGCGGTCGCCGCCGCGTTCCTTCGACTGGCCGCCCCGCTGCTGGTCCCCGCCGCGCTGCTGACCACCACGACCCGCCTGACCACCACGGCCCGCCTGACCACCACGGCCCGCCTGACCACCACGGCCCGCCTGACCATCACGGCCCGCCTGACCACTACGGCCCGCCTGGCCTCCCCGCGCCTGGCCACCACCGTCCCGACCAGCACCCTCGCGCCCGCCGTTCGGCCGACCTCCCTCGCGGCCGCCGCCCCGGCCGCCCGAGCCGGCACCCGGCTCGTCGTCGAGACGCAGCGTCAGCGAGATGCGCTTGCGCGGCACGTCGACCTCGAGGACCTTCACGCGCACCACGTCGCCGGGCCCGACGACCGCCCGCGGGTCGGACACGAACTCCTTCGACATCGCCGAGATGTGGACGAGCCCGTCCTGGTGCACGCCCACGTCGACGAACGCGCCGAAGGCGGCCACGTTGGTGACCACGCCCTCGAGCACCATCCCGGGGTTCAGGTCGGTGATCTTCTCGACGCCCTCGGCGAAGGTGGCGGTCTCGAACGCCGGGCGCGGGTCGCGGCCGGGCTTGTCGAGCTCGGCGATGATGTCGGTGACGGTGGGGACGCCGAAGGTGTCGTCGGTGAAGTCGGTGGGGTCGAGCCGCCCGAGCAGCGACGAGTTGCCCACCAGCGACGCCACGTCCGTGCCCGTCTTCTCGACGATCCGCCGCACGACCGGGTAGGCCTCCGGGTGGACGCCCGAGCGGTCGAGCGGGTCGGGCGCGTCGGGGATGCGAAGGAAGCCCGCGCACTGCTCGAACGCCTTCGCCCCGAGGCGCGGCACCTTCGTCAACGCCTTCCGCGACGCGAACGGACCGTGCTCGTCGCGGAACCCGACGATGGTGGTGGCGAGGCCGCTGGAGATGCCGGAGACCCGGCGGAGCAGCGGGGCGGAGGCGGTGTTCACGTCGACCCCGACGGCGTTCACGCAGTCCTCCACCACGCCGTCGAGCGACCGGGAGAGCAGCGTGCCCGAGACGTCGTGCTGGTACTGCCCGACGCCGATCGACTTCGGGTCGATCTTGACGAGCTCGGCGAGCGGGTCCTGCAGGCGACGAGCGATGGAGACGGCTCCGCGGATGGACACGTCGAGCTCGGGCAGCTCCTTCGACGCCTCCTCCGACGCCGAGTACACCGAGGCGCCCGCCTCGGAGACCATCGCCGGGATCAGCCCGGTCTGCAGCTTGGCGAGTTCGACGGCGAGCTTGTGCGTCTCCCGGCTCGCGGTGCCGTTGCCGATCGCGACCAGCTCCACGCGGTGCTCGGCCGCCAGCCGGGCGAGGGTGGCGAGCGAGGCGTCCCACTGGTTCCGGGGCACGTGAGGGTAGATCGTCTCGTGCGCGACCACCTTGCCGGTGCCGTCGACCACCGCGACCTTCACGCCGGTGCGCAGCCCCGGGTCGAGCCCCATCGTGGGGCGGGCGCCGGCCGGGGCGGCGAGCAGCAGGTCGCGCAGGTTGCCGGCGAACACGCCGACGGCGCCCTCCTCGGCGACCTCGCGCAGTCGGACCCGCAGGTCGACGGCGAGGCGCGACGAGATGCGGGTGCGCCAGGCCCAGCGCGCGACGCCGAGCAGCCACGGGTCGGCGGGCCGTCCGCGGTCGGCGATGCCCGCCACCGCGGCGATGCGCCCCTCGTAGACGGAGGTGTCGCCGTCGTCGTCGTGGGAGCAGGGGTCGAACGTGAGCTGGAGGACCTCCTCGGTCTCGCCGCGCAGGAGTGCGAGGATCCGGTGGGAGGGCAGCCGGGTGAACGGCTCGTCGAACGCGAAGTAGTCGGAGAACTTGGCGGCGTCGGCGTCGTCCGCCTTGCCCTCGCGGACCACCGCCGTCAGGCGGCCGCGCGTCCACATCCGCTCGCGCAGCTCACCCACGAGGTCGGCGTCCTCGGCGAGACGCTCGACGAGGATCGCCCGCGCGCCCTCGAGCGCCGCGTCGGCGTCGGCGACGCCCTTCTCCGCGTCGACGAACGCGGCGGCGGCGGCCCGCGGCTCGACCGTCGGGTCGCCGAGGAGCCCGTCGGCCAGCGGCTCCAGGCCGGCCTCGCGGGCGATCATGGCCTTCGTGCGGCGCTTCGGCTTGTAGGGGAGGTAGACGTCCTCCAGCCGGCTCTTCGTCTCCGCGCCCAGCAGCTGCGCGTGCAGCTCGTCGGTGAGCTTGCCCTGCTCGCGCACCGAGTCGATGACGGCGGTCCGCCGCTCCTCGAGCTCGCGGAGGTACCCGAGGCGCTCGTGCAGTGTGCGCAGCTGGGCGTCGTCCAGCCCGCCCGTGGCCTCCTTGCGGTACCGCGCGACGAACGGGACCGTCGCCCCGCCGTCGAGCAGCTCGATCGCGGACCGGACCTGCCCCTCGCCGACCACCAGCTCGGCGGCGATGCGGCTCGGGACGGGCGGGAGCGTGGCGGGGACTGACGCGGTCACGGGAGCCATCGTGCAACACCCCACCGACAGCCTCGCCGGGCCCCGCGACCCGTCGTCGGGATCGGGTGTGGCAGGCGGAGGCGACGATGCGGCGTCCCTGCCACTGGATGACAGCAACGACGCTCCGCTGTCACGGGGCGGGGACCCTCAGCCCTCCAGCGACAGCAGCGCCGCCTGCACCATGGTGCGCACGCCGACGGGCAGCGCGCGCTCGTCGAGCTGGAACGTGGGCTGGTGGATGTCGGACTGCGGGCCCTCGCCGGACCACACGCCGAGGCGCCCCATGGCGCCGGGCACGTGCTCCAGGTACCAGCCGAAGTCCTCGCCGCCCGACGACTGCTCGGTGTCGGTCGCCGCGCCGGGCCCGACTGCCCGCTCGGCGGCCCGCGCGAGCAGGTCGGCCGAGACGGCGTCGTTGACCACCGGCGGCACCCCGCGGCGGTGCTCCAGGACGTAGCCGACCCCGGTCGGGGCGAGCAGGGCCGTCACCAGCTGGCGGACCAGCGGCTCGAGCTCGTTCCACGTCTGGTGCTGGGCGGTGCGCAGCGTCCCGGACAGCGTCCCGACCTCGGGCACCGCGTTCGCGGCGTGCCCGGCGTCGACCTGGCCCCACACGAGCACCGTGCCCGAGCGGGGGTCGACGCGGCGGGACAGCAGGTCGGGCAGGCCGGTGATCACGGTGCCGAGCGCGTGCACCAGGTCGGCGGTGAGGTGCGGGCGCGAGGTGTGCCCACCGGGCGAGGTGAGGCGCAGCTCGAGCATGTCGCAGGCGGAGGTGATCGGGCCGACGCGGGTGCCGACCCGACCGACCTCCAGCCGCGGGTCGCAGTGCAGCGCGAAGATGCGGTCGACCCCGGCGAGGCCGTCGGCGGCGATGACGTCGAGCGCCCCGCCCGGCTGGACCTCCTCGGCCGGCTGGAACACGAGCCGGACCCGGCCGGGCAGCCGGTCGGCCACCGACGCGAGCGCGACGCCGGCGCCCAGCAGCACGGCGGTGTGGGCGTCGTGCCCGCACATGTGGGCGATGCCCGGGGTGCGCGAGGCGAACGGGACGTCGGCGTGCTCGTGCAGCGGCAGGGCGTCCATGTCGGCGCGCAGCGCGACGGTGCGCGGGCCGGTGCCGATGTCGCACACGAGGCCGGTGCCGGGCAGCAGCCGCGGCGCCAGGCCGACGGAGCGGAGCACGTTGGCGCAGAGGTCGGTGGTGACCCGCTCGGCGCGGGCCAGCTCCGGGTGCGCGTGGATCGCCCGGCGCCAACCGACCAGGTCGGCGGAGTGCTCGGCGAGCCAGGCGTCCAGCCACTGCGGGCCGGTGCCCGCCCCGAGGTCCACCACACTCGGGTCGTCAGGGCGGGTCTGCAGCAGCGTCACCGTCTCCACCTCCTCGGGTCGCGGCACGGCACGCCCCGCGACGGATGCCCACCACTATCCATCCCCCGAACGGCGGCTTCAGCCCGGTCCGGGGCGGTCGCGCCGAGGGGTCCCGGGGCTGCTGTCAGTGGCGCACGTCTCCGTCCCGTAACGAGACGAGCGGACGGTTCTCGCAGGTCACCGGCTCAGCGGTCCCCGTACGGACGAATAACGGGACGAGCGGTCGGTTGTCCGGAGTCGTACGGCACACGATCCGAGCGCGCCCTACCGTTCGTCCCGCGTCCCCGCGCCGGAGTGCCACCGGACGGGTGGGGCGGGGGCCACGGTCGGCGGTGCCGCCATCATGGAGGGGTGAGTCCCCGCCCCGCCGACACCCGCCGCCTGGTCGGGCGCTACCGCCTGGACTCCGAACTCGGGCGTGGCGCGATGGGCACGGTCTGGTCGGCCTACGACGAGGTCCTGCACCGCCCCGTGGCCGTCAAGGAGGTCCGGCTCTCCCTCGTCCCCGTGTCCGAGCGGGCGATCGTGCGGGAGCGGACGCTGCGCGAGGCGCGCGCCACCGCGATGCTCAGCCACCCCAACGTCGTCACCCTCTACGACGTCGTCGAGGTCAACGCCGAGCCCTACGTCGTCATGGAGCTGCTGCCCTCGCGCAGCCTCGCCTCCTACATCGGCGAGCGGGGGACGCTCACCCCCGCCGAGACCGCGGAGATCGGGTCGGCCGTCGCGTCCGCCCTCATGACCGCCCACCGGGCCGGAATCACCCACCGCGACGTCAAGCCCGGCAACGTCCTCATCGGCACGGACGGGCAGATCAAGCTCACCGACTTCGGCATCGCCCGCAACGCCGCCGAGTCCTCGATGACGCAGACCGGCACGGTGCTGGGCTCGCCGCCCTACATCGCCCCCGAGGTCGCGATGGGGCGTGCCGTCGGCCCGCCCGCCGACCTCTGGGGCCTCGGCGCCACGCTCTACGCCTGCCTGGAGGGTCGGCCGCCCTACGACGCGGGCGACCCGGTCTCCACCGTGTCCGCCGTCGTGCACGGCGACGTGCCCCGCCCGTCCGGCCACGGCCCCGTGCAGGACGTGATCCGCGGGCTGATGGTCAAGGACCCGACGCTGCGGATGCCGCTGCCCGCCGTCCGGCGCCGCCTGCGCCCGCTCATGGCCGACCCGGAGGGCCCGATCCTCTCGGCGCCGCCCTCCCCCGCCACGACGGAGTTCCGGCTCCCCCCGCCGCCCGCCCGGCCCGACGCCGCCGACCACTCCGGCCTCATCCCGGTCGCCCGCGGCCGCAGCGGCACGCTCGTCGACGGGCAGGTGCCCGCCGAGCAGCCCGGCCCGGCACCCCGCACGGCACCGCTGCGTGCTCCCGGTCGCTCCGTTCCCGACGCCGGGTCGAGCGGCTCGGGTGGGTCGGCGGCGGACGACGCGGCGCCGGCGGCCACGCCCGACACGCCCGCGGCCGGCACGTCGGCGGAGCCGGAGTCACGCCCCGCCGAGGAGGCCGCGGAGGGGCGCGCGGACTCCCCCGCCGCGCCCGAGGTCGCCGCGGACGACGCGGCCGAGCCGGACGGGACGGACGCCGCCGAGGAGGGCACCCCTGCCGCCGAGGCCGACGCAACCGCCGACGACGAGCCGGACGAAACGTCGGCGGACCACGCCGACGCGGCCGACGCGCCGGTGACGAGCGGTGCGGAGGACGGCACCGCAGGGGCTGACGAGGCGGAGGCACCTGCAGCCGAGCCGGACCCCGACTCCGACGCGGCTGCCGGATCGACGGCCACGGAGACGGGGACGCCCGACGGCGAGGCCGACGCCACCGCGGACCCGGACCGTGCCGAGGCGACCGCCCCACCCGCCGCAGCAGAGGGCGACGGCACCGCGACCGGCGACGCCGGGCCGGAGGCCGAGGACGTCGCCCCGGAGACCGGGGCCGGGGCCGGGGCCGGTTCCGAGGCCGACGCCGACGAGACCGAGGCGGCCGACGCCCCCGGGTCCGCCCCCGCGACGGGCGCCGGTGCCGGCGACAGCGCGGCCGCCACCCCGGCCGAGGACGCCGTCGCAGCGGACACGCCCGAGGAGGCCGCCGCACCGGACACGCCCGAGGAGTCCCGGGGCGGCCTCGACGGCGGGCGGACCACGCTCGTCGCGGGCACCGCAGCAGCGGCAGCGGCGGCCGCGGCCGCCGCCCGCAAGGACACCTCGACGGACGGCGACGCACCGGGCTCCGACCCGAAGGCCGGCGACTCGAAGGCCGGCGACACGAAGGCCGGCGACGCGCCCGAGCGACCCGACCCGTCGTCGGGATCGCGGACGCGGACGTCGACGCCGTCGGGCGGGACGCCCCGGTCGACCCCGTCGGGCGGCATGCCGGTGCCCGCGCCGTCGGCGGCCGAGACGACGATGGTGAACCCGCGCGTGCCGCCGCGCCGCGGCCCGACCACGCCGGGCCCGTGGCCGGCGCCCGCCCCGCCGCACCGCCGTCCGCCGTACCCGGCCGGGCCGGGCGGACCCCGCCGCCCGGGTGGGCCGCAGGCGCTCGCCCCGGACCCGGGTCCGCTGCCGTTCGCCCCGTCGCGACCGACCGGTCCGTCGCCCGAGCAGCAGCGGCGCCGGCGGGTCGTCGTGGTGGCGCTGGTGATCGTGCTGGCCCTCGCCGGCCTGCTGGGCGGGTACGTCGTGACCCGACTGGTCGGTGGGCAGGCGCCGTTCTCGATCTCGTTGTCGCCGGACGGTCCCGTGGTCGACGGCGAGCAGCTCGTCGTCCACTCCGACGACAACGCGCGCTACAGCGGCACGGGCATGGGCTTCACCGCCCTCGTCCCCGCCTCGTGGCAGCAGTTCCGGCTGCAGCAGCCGGGGGGCGACATCGTCGTGCGCTACGTCTCCGACGACGCGAACCGCGAGCTGCGCATCGACAAGCTGGTCGGGTTCTTCCCCGCGCGGACGGTGGCGGACTACGCCGCCCTGCTCGCCGACCCCGCCCGGGTGGGCGCGGACGGCGTGCGGGTGGAGCCGCTGACGCAGGTGGCCCCGGCGCGGTCGGGTGCCCGCGAGCCGGTGCAGCAGACCGTGTACCGGACGCAGAGCGGACCGTCGACGGCGCTCGACGACCGCACCACCTGGACCCGGCTGATCCCGTCGGGCACGGACCTGTGGGTCGTCCGGATGACCGCCCCGAGTCTCGACGCGGGCGGCACCCCGGCCCAGTTCGCCGCCGTCGCGGACAGCTTCGCCCCGCCCGTCTGACCCGCCCCGCTAGGGTCCAGGCTCCGATGAGCACCCCCGAGCACAGCACCCCCGACCAGGCCGCCGCCGAACTCGCGCGCCGGACCGGGATCGACCGTCACGACGTCGCCGTCGTCCTCGGCTCGGGCTGGAGCCCCGCCGCCGACGGCATCGGTGAGCCCACCGCCGAGGTCCCGGTCGCCGAGCTGCCCGGCTTCACCCCGCTCGGCGCCCCGGACCACCGCGGGATCGCCCGGTCCGTACCGATCGCGGGCGGGCACGCGCTCGTCCTGCTCGGCCGCACCCATCTCTACGAGGGCCACGGCGAGGCCCAGGCGGTCCACGCCGTCCGCACCGCCTGCGCGGCCGGCGCCTCGACGGTGGTCCTCACGAACGCGGCGGGCGGGATCGACCCGTCGTACACGGTCGGGCAGCCGGTGCTGATCTCCGACCACATCAACCTCACCGCGCGCTCCCCACTGGTCGGGCCGGCCTTCGTCGACCTCACCGACGCCTACGACCCCGAGCTGCGCGCCGCCGCCCGCGACCTGGACCCCGGCCTCGTCGAGGGTGTCTACGCCGGCCTGCCCGGCCCGCACTTCGAGACGCCCGCCGAGATCCGGATGCTCCGCACGCTCGGCGCCGACCTGGTCGGCATGTCGACGGTGCTGGAGACGATCGCCGCGCGGGCGGCGGGCGCGCGGGTCGCCGGGATCGCCCTGGTGTCGAACCCGGCCGCGGGCACGACCGCCGAGAAGATCGACCACCTCGCCGTGCTCGACGCGGTGCACGCCGCGGCCGCCCGCACCGGCGAGCTCCTCCGGGGCCTCGTCACCGCGGCGATGTCGTGACCCGGCTGCTCGTCGTCCACCACACGCCCTCGCCGGCCTGCCAGGAGCTCTTGGAGGCGGTGCTGGCCGGGGCGCGGACCGACGAGCTGCCGGGCGAGGTCGAGGTGGTCACCCGGCCGGCCCTCACCGCGGGCGCGGCCGACCTGCTCGCCGCCGACGCCGTCGTGCTCGGCACCCCGGCCAACATCGGGACGATGTCCGGTGCGCTCAAGCACTTCCTCGACCAGATCTACTACCCGGCGCTGCAGGACACGGCGGGCCTGCCGTGCGGGCTCTACGTCCACGGCGGTGACGACACGGCGGGCGCCGTGCGCGACGTCCTGCGCATCACCGGCGCCCTGGGCTGGGTGACGGCGGCGGCGACGGTCACGACGACGGGTGCCCCCACCGCCGCCGACCGCGAGGCCGCGTGGGAACTGGGTGCGACCGTCGCCCTGCGGGCTCTCGGCGGGGAATGAGCGGGCCCGCTCCGAGGGTTGGGGCGGGCATGACATCGCGCGCCGTGCAGTACGCCCGCTACGGCGGGCCGGAGGTCCTCGAACTGGTCGAGCGGGAGGACCCGCAGCCGGGCCCGGGGCAGGTGCGGCTGGCCGTGCGCGCCGCCTCGGTGAACCCCGCGGACTGGAAGCTGCGCACGGGGGCCTTCACCCCGGGCGCCGAGGCCCCGGAGCACCCGGTGGTCCCGGGGTTCGACGTCGCCGGCACGGTCGACGCCCTCGGTGAGGGCGTCACGGCCTTCGGGGTGGGCGACGAGGTGCTGGGCGCGGCGAGCGGCGGGGCGCAGGCCGAGAAGGCCCTCGCCGACGTCACCGCGCTCGTGGCGAAGCCGGCCGCCCTGTCCTGGGAGGTCGCGGGGTCCCTGGCCACGATCGTCGCCACCGCCTACCGGGTGCTGGAGCGGCTCGCGCTGTCTCCCGGGCAGGTGCTCCTCGTCCACGGCGCGTCGGGGGGCGTGGGCGTGGTCGCCGCGCAGGTCGCCCTCGCCCGCGGGATCACGGTGATCGGCACCGCGAGCGAGCGGCACCAGGACGACGTCCGTGCCCTCGGCGCCACCCCCGTGGTCTACGGCGACGGCCTCGTCGACCGGGTCCGGGAGGTGACCGACCGCGTGGACGCCGTGTTCGACGCCGCCGGAAAGGGCTCGCTCGCCGACCTCGTCGCGCTCGCCGGGTCGCCCGACCGCGTCATCACGATCGCCCACCCCGACGCCGCCGACCACGGGGTCGCGTTCTCCTCCGGCGGGAGCGTGGAGGGGTCGCTCGCCGAGTTCGTCGGTCAGCTCGAGGCGGGCACGTTCCGGGCCCCGGAGGTCGTCGTCTACCCGCTCGAGCAGGTCGCGCAGGCCCAGGAGGACAACCGGACGGGCGCGGTCAGCGGCAAGCTGGTCGTCACCCCCTGAGCCGCAGCGCGCTCTCGTAGAGGGCGTTGGTCGGCACCCCGTGCGCGGTGCCGACCTCCTTCGCGGCGTCCTTGAGGCGCCGTCCGTCCGCGGCGAGGGCGAGGACCTCGGCGGCGAGGTCGTCCGGCTCCGGGGCCTTCCGGACAGCGGGGCCGAGGACCACGGTGATCTCCCCCAGCACGTCGGGCCCGGCCCACGCCGCCAGCTCGCCGAGGGTGCCGCGCAGGACCTCCTCGTGCGTCTTCGTCAGCTCCCGGCACACCACGGCGCGACGGTCGGGCCCGAGGACCCGGGCGGCGACCTGGAGCGTCTTGCCTAGCCGTCGCGGGGACTCGAAGAACACCACCGTGCGGGGCTCGTCGGCGAGCTCGGTGAACCACTGGTCGCGCTTGTGGTCGGTGCGCGGTGCGAACCCCTCGAAGCAGAACCGGTCGGTGGGCAGACCGGACACGGCGAGCGCCGCGAGCACCGCCGACGGCCCGGGCAGGCACCGCACCGGCACGTCCGCCTCGACGGCCGCGGCGACCAGGCGGAAGCCCGGGTCGGACACGGCGGGCATCCCGGCGTCGGTGACGACGAGGACGGTCGCCCCGCCCTGCAGGTCCTCGACCAGCCGCGGGATGCGGGCCCGCTCGACGTCCTCGTAGAAGCTGACCTTGCGGCCGGTCACCGTCACCCCGAGCGCGGCCGTCAGCCGGCCCAGCCGCCGGGTGTCCTCCGCAGCGACCACGTCCGCCGTCGCGAGCGCGTCCTTCAGGCGCTGCGAGGCGTCGCCGGGGTCGCCGAGCGGGGTGGCGGCGAGCAGGAGGACACCGCCCTCCGGGCGAGCGGAGCGGCGGGAGAGGTCCTCGGACACGGGGGTCGAGCCTAGGCGCACCGGGCGCGGAGTGATCCGGCTCCCGGGCCGCCGCGGTCCGTCGGTGATCAACGGCCCCGCAGCGGGCTCGATCCGGGACCCGGAGCCCGCTCACGGTCTGTTGATCATGGGCGGGACGTGCCGCCCGACCGGGGACGCCGCGTCGCCCCCTCGCCGTCGCGGGCGACGTACGATCAGCTCCCGTGACGGCCGGCAGCACGCTCGAGAAGCCGACCACCCCCGTCGTCGGGAAGGCCGACCCGCGTGGGGTGCTCGCGCCGGGACCGCGCGGGGTGGAGAGCCTGATCGGGCGGCCGATGCCGACCGACCGCCTCCGCGGCTGGGTGGTCACGCTGCTGGTCACCGTGATCGGCGGGGTCGTCCGGTTCTGGGACCTGGGGTGGCCGAGCGACAACGGCACGCCGGTGTTCGACGAGAAGCACTACGTGCCGCAGACCTGGCAGGTGCTGCGCAACGGCGGGTACGAGGACAACCCGGGCTACGAGCTCGTGGTGCACCCGCCGCTGTCGAAGCAGCTGATGGCGGTCGGGCAGTGGCTCTTCGGCTACGACCCGGTGGGCTGGCGCGTGGTCAGCGCGCTCGCGGGGACGGTGTGCGTCCTGCTGATCGTCCGCATCGCGCGGCGGCTCACGCGCTCGACCCTGCTCGGCGCGGTCGCCGGTGTCCTGCTGATCTGCGACGGCCTCAGCCAGGTGTCGAGCCGCGTGGGGATGATCGACGTCTACCCCGCGGTGTTCGTGCTCGGGGCGTTCGCCGCCATCCTCGCCGACCGCGACGACGTCCGCGCCCGGTTCGCGACGGTGGTGGCGGAGGGCCGCATCCTCGACACGCCGTTCGGCCCGCGGCTCGGCGTCCGCTGGTGGCGGTTCGTGGCCGGGCTCTGCATCGGGCTCGCGCTGGCCAGCAAGTGGTCGGGCCTGTACTACGTCCTGTTCCTCGGCGCGCTCGTCGTCGGCTTCGACGTCGCCGCCCGCCGCGCCGCCGGGGTGGCGCGGCCGTGGGTGGGCACGCTGGTCCGCGACGTGCTGCCCCTGGTGTGGGCGTTTCTCGCGATCCCGGTCCTGGTCTACCTCGCGAGCTGGCTGCCCTGGATCGCGTCGGAGACCGGCACCGACCGGCACGTCGCCGACGCCAAGGGCGACTCGGTCGGGCTCTACGCGATGCTGCCGACGTGGCTGCCCGACTGGTTCCGCGGGATGGCCTACTTCTCCTCGAAGGTCCTCCAGTTCCACGCGACGCTCGACACCCCGCGCGGCAACCCGCACCCGTGGGAGTCCAAGCCCTGGACGTGGCCGATGGGGCTGCGCCCGATGCTCTACTACTACGAGTCCGGCGCGGGCGCCCCCGGCTGCGGGTCCGACGACTGCGTCGGTTCGGTCATGGCGATCGGCACCCCGGCGATCTGGTGGCTCGCCTTCCCCGTGCTCGGGTGGAGCCTGTGGCGCTGGGTCGTCGCTCGCGACTGGCGCTACGCCGCCGTGCTCGTCGGCTACGGCGCCGGCATCCTGCCGTGGTTCACCGACATCGACCGCCAGATGTACTTCTTCTACATGACGCCCGTGATCCCCTTCCTGATCCTGGCGCTCACCCTCGTGCTCGGCGAGATCCTCGGCCGCCGCACGGCCGGGCCGGAACGGCGGTCCACGGGGCGCATGGTCGTGGCGCTCTACCTCGGGGTCGTCGTCGCGAACTTCGCGTGGCTGTGGCCGATCCTCGTGGGCGCGTCGATCACCGCCGCCCGGTGGAACGCCGAGCTGTGGCTTCCCTCGTGGCGTTGAGCCGGTGCTGATCCGCGCGGTTCTCTTCTCGCTGATCCCGGTGGCCGCCGCGGCCCTCTCAGGCCTGATCGCGGCGATCCGCCCGCCCGGGCGCCGGGTCACGAGCGGCATCCAGCACTTCGCGGCCGGCGTGGTCTTCGCCGCGGCCGCGATCGAACTGCTCCCCGGCGTCCTGCGCCAGGAGCCGTGGGTGGCGATCGCGGGGTTCGCCGCGGGGATCGCGGTGATGTTCAGCTTCCGTGCCGCGGGGAAGGTGCTGGAGTCCCGGCCGACCGCGGCGGCCCTGCCGGTGGGGCTCGCCGTCGCGACCGGGGTCGACTTCGCCGTCGACGGCATCGTCCTCGGCGCCGGGTTCGCGGCGGGCGCGACGACGGGCGTGCTGCTCTCGATCGCGCTCGCGATCGAGTACCTCTTCGTCGGGCTGTCTCTCTCGTCGGCAATGTCCGGAGGTGCCTCGCGCACGCTCGTCGCCGTCGCCCCGACCGCGCTCGCCCTGCTCACGGTGGTGGGCACCGCGGTCGGCGTGCTCTGGCTCGGCGCCGCCTCCCCCACCCTCCTCGCGGGTGTGCTCGCCTTCGGTGCGGTGGCGTTCATGTACCTCGCCACCGAGGAACTGCTGGTCGAGGCCCACGAGCAGGGCGAGACCGCACTCGGCTCGGTCGGTTTCTTCGTCGGCTTCCTGATCTACCTGCTGCTCGACGAGCTCATCGGCTGACCACGGCGAACCGCGCCCCCGTCGGGTCCTCGAGCACGGCGCGCCGTTCCTCCTTCCCGACGACCTTCCCGACGACGAGGCCTCCCGCGTCCTGCGCCGCCGCGGCGGCCGCGTCGACGTCGGCCACCGCGAAGTGCACCAGCCAGTGCGGGAGCGCGTCCCCCGCGAAGGCCACCGCGCCGAAGGCGGGGCCGTCGTCGAGGTGCAGCGTGGTGGTCCCCGGCTCGTCGGTCGGGGCGTGGGTCCAGCCGAACACCGTCGCGTAGAAGGTCCTCGTCGCACCCGGTTCGGCCGACGCGGCCTCGGCCCACGTCACCGGGTCGGCGTGCGCGTCGGCCTCCCACACCCCGAACGCCGCGCCACCCGCGTCGATCGCCACGACGACGAGGCCGCCCGACCCGTCGTCGTCCGGCCCGTGCAGGACCTGCCCGCCCGACTCCTCGATCGCCGCCGCGGTCTCGGCCGCGTCGGGGACCGCGACGTACAGCGTCCAGCCCGGTGGACTGCCCTCCGGGCCGCCGAGCCCCGCGACCCGACGGCCGTCCCGGAGCGCCACCACCTCGTGGTGGGCCGCCGCGCCCGCCTCGGTGAACGTCCAGCCCAGCACCGCGCCGTAGAACTCCGGCCCCGCGCCCGCCGTGAGGTCCGCCCAGCACGGCAGCCCGTCGCTCATGGCCCGAGTGTGACGCGCAGCACGTCGCACCGCACGCGAGCGATTTTCTAGTACGAGCGTTAGGCTCACATACGTTCTATGAATGTCAGGAGGAGCTGCCGTGGTCGAGGGAACGGGTCGTCCCGTCGTGTCCGTCGGGCCCGTGACGCTGCCGGCGCCGGACCGAGGAGTCGATCTCGAGGTCCGGGTGTCCGCGCCCGTGACGGGCACGGACCTGCCGGTGGTGGCGTTCTCGCACGGCTTCGGCTCGTCGTCGCGGGCGTACGGGCCGCTCGTCGACGCCTGGGCGGCCCACGGCTTCGTCGTGGTCCGGCCGACGCACCTCGACTCGCGGACCGTGGGGCTCGCCCCGGACGACCCGCGGGCGGCCCTGCCGTGGCGGACCCGGGCCGAGGACCTGCAGCGGGTCCTCGACGACCTCGGGACGCTCACGGCCGCCGTCCCCGGGCTCGCCGGACGGGTCGACCCCACTCGCGTCGGCGTCGCCGGGCACTCCTTCGGCGGGCAGACCGCCGGGCTCCTGCTCGGGCTACGGGTACTCGGTCCCGACGGCGTGCCGGGCGCCGACCTCACCGATGCGCGCGTCCGGGTCGGTGTCCTGCTCGCGACCGCCGGGCGCGGCGGGGACGCGCTCGCACCCGGCATGATCGAGCGCATGCCCTGGCTGAACCCGACCTTCGAGGGGCTGCGCACGCCGACCCTCGTCGTCGCCGGGGACGCCGACCACAGTCCGCTGACGGTGCGCGGACCCGCGTGGATGACCGACCCATTCCGGCTCGCCCCGGGTGCGACCGACCTGCTCACCGTGCTCGGCGGCGAGCACTCCCTCGGCGGGATCGCCGGGTACGAGGCCGCCGAGACCACCGACGAGGACCCGGCCCGCGTCGCCGTCGTGGCGAGGGCGACGTCGGCCTACCTGCGCAGCGCGCTCGTTCCCGGCGACGACGCGTGGACCCGGGCCCGCGCCGACCTCGACCCGTCCGTCGTCCGGCTCGAGAGCCGGGTCTAGTCGGATGGTCGGGCGTCCCGTCGATCACCGACGCCGGGCCGCGCTGCTCGACGCCGCCGTCGACCACGCGACCGAGGAGGTCTTCGCCGACCTCTCGTTCCGGTCGGTGGCGGCGGCCCTCGGGGTCTCGACGACGACCCTCGTCCACCATTTCGGCACGAAGGAACAGCTGCTCGAGAGCATCCTCGGCCGGCTCCGGGAGCGGTTGGTCGCGTCGTCGGGCGCGACGGGCGAGCAGCATCCCGACCTCGCGACGGCGGCCCGCGCGTTCTGGACCTGGAGCGCCGATCCCGCGCGGTGGCCGACGTTGCGGCTCTTCTTCGCCGTCTACGGGCACGCCGTCCAGTCCCCCGGCAGCTTCGACGGCTTCCTGCGCACGGTGGGTGCCGACTGGATCGCCGTGCTCGTCGAGGCCCAGGGTCCCGGGGTCGACCCGGCGACCGCCACGGCCCGGGCCACCGTCGTGGTGGCCACGCTGCGCGGGCTGCTGCTCGACCTGCTCGCCACCGACGACCGTGAGCGCGTCGAGGCGGCCGCGGCACTGTTCCTGGACTCGCTCGGGCGTTGACCGTCGGACCCGTGCCCGGACCGGACACGACGAAGGCCCGGCTCCCATCGGGAACCGGGCCTCCGAGCTGCTGGTGGTGGAGCTGAGGGGAATCGAACCCCTGACCTACTCGATGCGAACGAGTCGCGCTACCAACTGCGCCACAGCCCCAACGAGCGGGAACTCTACGCCACGGCGCCCGGCCCGCGATCAGCGGGTGGCCCCACGACGCCGGCCCTGCCTCCGCCGAGAGCGTCCACCGGCCGCCGTCGGGGGAGAGCGACGGTCGGTGGACGCGCTCGGCGGCGGCAGGGCCGCGGGCCGGGATCCGAGCGAGGTCCGGACGGGGTCCGGGGGCGGTCAGGCGCCGCGGCGGTAGGCCGGGACGCGGTGGTCGTCGAGTTCGCAGAAGGCGGGGTCGTCGTCGGTGTCGCCGACGAGCTCGGTGCCCGCGGGCACGTCGGGGGCCGGCGTGCGGGGCGCGATCCAGCGGGGCTCGGGGACCTCCTCGTCGTCCCGCCCGTCGTCCCACCCGTCGTCGCCGCGACGGGCCTCGGGGAGCTCGGGGACCTCGTGCTCCCCGGACTCGTAGCGGCCCCACCGCTCGGTGCCGGCGATGCGCTCCTCGTGCTCGGCCTGGCGCTCGCGACGCGCCTCGAGGGCACGGCGCTCGCCGGAGAGCCGGGCGGCCCGACGACGGCGGACCTCGTCCTCGATGCGCGTCTGCCGCCGCAGGAACACGAGGTAGCCGCCGAGACCGACGACGGTGACCGCGAACAGCCACCACAGCGCCGATGACACGACGAGGGCCGCGAGCACCGAGAGCACCGCGACCGCGATCAGCCCGATCGCCACCCGCTGCCGGAACGCGTAGCGGGCGTGGGCCGCCTCGGCGGCCGCCTCGGCGTCGAACCCGCCGCGGCCCGGCCGGTAGGCGCGGGGCCGGGGGGCGGGCTCGTCGTCGTACCCGTCGTCCTCGTAGCCGTCGTGGCCCTCGTACCCGTCGAGGTCGTCGAGATCGTCGACGTCCTCCGGGAGGTCCTGGCCGCGCCGGGCGCGGTCGAGGACGCGTCCCTCGGGCGCGGCCTCCGCCGCCTCGAGGACGTCCTCCTCGCGGACCTCGTCCGTCGTGCTCGTCATCGTGACCTCCTCCTGCCCCGTCGCAACGCTCGTGGCCGCGCCGCCCGAGGGCCGCTCCGGCCGGGCCAGCACCCGGGCGCTCAGATCGGCGTCGGCGGGTCGCGGCACCATCTGGCGACGTCGGGCGACCACCGGGACGAGCACCGCGAGCCACGCGACCACCAGCGCGGCGAAGACCAAGGAACTCGGCACCCGTCCCACCTCCCCGACCCGTGGCTCGTTCTCCAGCCGCTCGCCACGCTAGTCACACGGGCCCCATCCGCCCCGGACCCGCGACGGCGTGTCGTGTGCGAACCGTGACCATCACCCTCCAGTGAGGGAGGCGTCCGACGGGGTCCACGGGCCGGTGACCACTCGATGGGCTGGTCAAACCCTGAAGCGACTGGGCCGTGTGGGTGGTCCAGCGCCGGTCGAGGGTCGTGACCGGCCGTCGACGGCCCGTGACCCGGCGTCAGGACCGCTGGTCAGGCGCGTTCGGCCCGGCCGGCGCGCAGCAACCGGGACACGAGACCGTCCGGGAGCACGTCCTCGGCCGTCACCGCGAGCACCACGTGGTCGCGCCAGTCGCCGTCGACCTCGAGGTAGCGCTTGAGCAGCCCCTCCTCGCGGAAACCGAGCTTGGCGAGCACCCGGAGGCTCGCGGCGTTCTCCGGGCGCACCGTCGCCTCGACGCGGTGCAGCCCGACGCGGGAGAAGCAGTGGTCGACCGCGAGGGCGACGGCGGCGGTCGTCGCGCCCTTGCCGGCGTGCTCCGCGGAGACCCAGTAGCCGACGTAGGCCGAGAGCAGCGGTTCCCGGACGATGTTGCCGACGACCACCTGGCCGGCGAAGCGGCCGTCGACGGTCAGCGCGTAGGGCAGCGCCGTCCCCGCCCGCCCCATGGCGCGCAGCGTGCCCCAGCGGCCCGGCCACTCGACGAGGGCGTTGTGGTCGGCCCAGCGTCCGGGCGGCATCGGCTCCCAGGGCGTCAGGTAGTCCTCGTCGCGCAGCCGCAGCCGGGACCACTCCCGGCCGTCGCGGAACCGCACCGGGCGCAACGTGACCACCCCGGCGGGCACCCGCAGCGTCCGCAACCGGTCCGGCCACCCGGGGTGCCGACCGGTGGGACGCGTCCCTCCCCAGATCGGCGCACCGCCCATGGAGTGCAGTGTGCGCTAGCGGGGTGACAGGAACGCGACCCGGACCGGGGTGTCGAGCCCGGCCTCGGTCGTCTCCTCGTCGAGCACGATGAGGGCGTTGGCCTCGGCCAGCGACGAGAGCAGGTGCGAACCCGCCGTCCCCAGGGGCTGGGCCAGGTACTCGCCGCTGCTGCGGTCGCGCAGCAGGCGGCCGCGGACGTAGCTGCGCCGCCCGGGGCGGGAGGCCACCGGGGAGAGCAGCCGGGCCGTCACCTCGCGCCGGTGCAGCTCCGGGCGCCCGAGGGCGAGCCGGATCAGCGGCCGGACCAGGATCTCGAAGACCACCAGCGCCGACGTCGGGTTGGCGGGGAGCAGGAAGGTCGGGATCTCGTCGTCGCCGAGCCGCCCGAAGCCCTGGACGCTACCCGGGTGCATCGCGACCCGGCTCGTGTCCACCGGGCCGAGCTCGCCGAGCTCGGCCGCGACCGCCTCGCCGTGGGCACCGCCCACCGCGCCCGCGACCAGCACGACCTCGGCGAGCCCGAGGCGTGCCTCGACCGCCTCGCGCACCGTGGCCGCGTCGGCGCCCACGATGCCGACCCGCGTCACCTCGGCGCCCGCGTCCCGCGCGGCCGCCGCGAGCGCGTAGGAGTTCACGTCGACGACCTGACCGGCCGCGGGCGTGCGGTCGACGTCGACGAGCTCGTCGCCGACGGCGATGACCGACACCCGGGGACGGGGGTGCACGAGGACCTTCGTGCGGCCCACCGCGGCCAGCAGCCCGACCTGCGCGGGCCCGACGACGACGCCGCGGCGTACGGCCACGTCGCCGGGTGCGACGTCCTCGCCGGTGCGGCGCACGAACTCGGCGCTCGCGACCGGGTGCTTGACCGTGACGCGGGCGCGGCTGGAGGGCCCGGCGTCGTCGGTGTGGTCGTGCGGGGCGACGGCGTCGGCCAGCGTCGGCAGCGGGGCACCGGTGGCGACGCGCACCGCCTGCTTCGGGCTGAGCCGGTGTGCCTGCCGCGAGCCGGCCGCGACCTCCCCCACCACGGGCAGCTCGACGGGCTCGACGTCGGCGGAGCGCACGTCGACCGCCCGCACCGCGAAGCCGTCGACGGCCGCCTGGTCGAATCCCGGCAGCGCGCGGTCGGCCACGACCTCCTCCGCGCAGAGCAGCCCCTGCGCCTCCGAGATCGCGACCCGGATCGGGGCCGGGCGCACCGCGGCGTCGAGCACCCGTCGCATCTGGGCTTCCACGGTCCTCACGGGTCCCATGGTGCCCCGGAGGAGGGGCGCAGCAGCGTAACGACGCGCCCTCAAGGCGGGTGTCCGACCCCTTCGCTAGCCTCGGCGCCACCGCTCGGACCCCCACCGCACGCCACCCACCTCGAGTACCGGAGAGCGCATGACCAGCGAGCACCCCGCCGTCGAGAAGTTGGAGAAGGCCGGGGCGCACCCGATGGAGGTCGCGGCGTTCCGGCGGCGGCTCGCGCAGCTGGCCGACCCCGACGCGGGCAAGGTCCCGGGCGACCAGCTCTCCCCCGTCGCCCCGCTGCCGCGCCTGGCCGACCTCCCCGAGCCCGACGCGGCGACCACGCGCTCGGTGTTCGACCGGCTCGCCGTGGTGAAGCTCAACGGCGGCCTGGGCACCTCCATGGGGCTGGACGGGCCGAAGTCGACGCTGGAGATCAAGCCCGGGCAGAGCTTCCTCGACGTCATCGCCCGCCAGACCCTGGCGCTCCGCGCGTCGACGGGGGCCCGGCTGCCGCTGCTGCTGATGGACTCGCCCACCACGCGTCCGCCGTCGCTGGAACGGCTGGCCGCGCACGAGGGCCTGGCCGACCAGGGCCTGCCGCTGGACTTCCTGCAGGGCATCGAGCCGAAGCTCGACGCCTCGACGGGCGACCCGGTGGAGTGGCCCGCGAACCCGGAGCTGGAGTGGTGCCCGCCGGGGCACGGCGACATCTACACGGCGCTGGCCGCCAGCGGGATCGCGGCCGCGCTGCTCGAGGCCGGCGTGCGGTGGTGCTTCGTGTCCAACGCCGACAACCTCGGCGCGCGGCCCGACGCGCGGATCGCGGCGTGGCTCGCCGAGCACGAGGTGCCGTTCCTGCTCGAGGTGGTGCGCGGCACGGAGTCCGACCGCAAGGGCGGGCACCTCGCGATGCGGGGCGACCAGCTGGTGCTGCGGGAGTCGGCCCAGGTGCCCGAGGGCGACCCCTCCTTCGGCGACCTCACGCGCTGGCACTACTTCAACACCAACAACATCTGGTTCGACCTGCAGGCGATCACCGCCCTGCAGGAGGCCGACCCCGCCGCACCGGACCTCCCGCTGATCGTCAACCGCAAGACCGTCGACCCCACGGACAAGAGCTCGACCAAGGTCGTGCAGCTGGAGACGGCGATGGGCGCGGCGGTGTCCTCGATCGCCGGGGCGGGGGCCATGGAGGTGCCGCGGACCCGCTTCGCGCCGGTGAAGACGACCGACGACCTGCTCGTCGCCCGGTCCGACCTCTGGGAGCTCCGCGAGGACGGGACGATGGTCCCGCACTTCGACACGCAGCCGCCGGTGGTCTCGCTGGACAAGGCCCACTTCGGGATGCTGCGCGACTTCGAGGCCCGCTTCCCCGCCGGCGCGCCCTCGCTGATCGGCGCCGAGCGCCTGGAGGTCCGCGGCGACGTGACGTTCACCGGGCCGACGACGGTGCGCGGGTCCGTCGTCGTCGAGGGCCCGGCGGAGGTGTCCGGGACGGTGGAGTGAGCGCGGCGTGACTGCCTCGAAGACCGAGTTGCGGGCGCAGCTGCTCGCGCGTCGTCGGGAACGGTCGGAGGCCGCGCGGTGGCAGGACGCGGCCAACCTCGCCGCGTCGCTGCCGGGCGTCCTCGACTCCCTCGGGGCCGACCCGGCCCGCCCGCTGTGCCTGTACGTGCCGGTGCGCTCGGAGCCCGGCGCGACTCCGAACGGGGCGCTCCCGATGCTGGACGCCGCGGTGGCGATCGGGCGCCGGGTGCTGCTCCCGGTGGTCACCGGCAGCTCCCCGCTCGACTGGGCGGGCTTCCGCGACCGCGGCGACCTGGTCCCCGGCCCGCACGGGCTGCTCGAACCGTCCCGACGTCGGGAGGGGCCGACGGCGATCGCGGCCGCCGGGGTCGTGCTGGTGCCCGCCCTCGCCGCGACGCCCGACGGGGTGCGCCTCGGACGCGGGGGCGGCCACTACGACCGGTCGCTGCCGCTGACCTCGGGCTCCACCGTGATCGTGGCGGTGGTCGGCGACGACGAACTGCTGCCCGAGTTGCCGGTCGAGCCGCACGACGTCCGCGTCCACGCCGTGTGGCGCCCGACGGCGGGGCTGATCGGAACAGCCTGAGGTGTGGCGTTGTTGGCACTCCCGTCGGGTGAGTGCCAGTTACACTCCCCGCGACCCTCCGGGATGACAGGAGCGCACGTGCCCACCTACCCCTATGCCTGCACCCAGTGCGATCACCGCTTCGAGCAGGTCCAGGCGTTCACCGACCCCTCGCTGACCGAGTGCCCCGTGTGCGGCGGACGGCTGCGCAAGGTGTTCTCGTCGGTCGGCATCGTGTTCAAGGGCAGCGGTTTCTACCGGAACGACAGCCGGTCGGGCGCCTCGTCGAGCACCTCGGCGTCGTCGTCCGAGTCCTCCTCGAGCTCGTCGGGCTCGGAGTCCTCCGGCTCGTCGTCGTCCTCGGGCTCGTCCGACTCGGGATCGTCGTCCTCGTCCGGCTCGTCGAGCACGTCCGGGTCCTCGGGCTCGTCCTCGTCGAACGGCTCGTCGTCGAGCAGCAGCTCGTCGTCGCCGGCGACGAAGAGCGCCTGACGCGAGAGCGAGGTCCGGGTCGACGACCCCGAGCCGGCGACCCGGACCCACACGGCGCTCGACCCGCTCCCCAGCGGTCGGTGGCTCCGTGCTCTGCACAACGAGAGACGTCCCCGCCCGACGCGAGTTGCCTCGGAACAGGTTTCGGTCGCGAGTCTCACCCGGACGGAGCGAACGGCTCAGAGCACGCGGCGACTGCCCGTGGCCTTCGTGGTCCGTGAGGCGGTCGGCGTTCCTTCCTGGGCCGCCAGCACCGGCGAGCGCGCGAGCAGGAACACACCGACGGTGAGCACCAGTGCGCCCGCGACGCCGCCGAGCACCCACCAGCCCCCGGCCACCTGTTCGCCGAGCAGGCCCGTGCCCCAGAGGAACGCCAGGATCGGGTTGCCGAGGGTCAGGCCGGGCTGGCTCGCGAGCAGCCGGCCGGCGCGCAGCCCGCTCTGCAGCGTCCAGAACGCGACCGGGCCGACGGGGATCAGCAGGAAGCTCTGCCAGGTGGTCAGCACCTCGCCGAGCCCGCCGACCGCGAGCGCGTCCGCCATCGCCTTGATGATCACGGCGACGAACCCCGAGCCGATGCCGGCCGCGATGCCGAAGAACGCCGCCTTGCCCACGGCCCGCGAGGTCTCCGCGATCCACACGCACACCCCGAGCGCCAGCAGCGTGACGATCGTGCCGAGGACCCAGCGCAGGTTCCCCGCGGCCAGAGCGTCACCGCCGTGCGGCCGCAAGGAGGCGAGCAGGACGACCAGGCCGACGCTCATCAGCCCGACGGCCGTCCACTCGTAGGGCCGCAGCGCGCCCCCGAGGATCCACCAGCCGACGAGCAGGGTGAACGGCAGCTCCATCACGAGCACCGGCTGCACCAGCGAGATCGAGCCGAGCCGCAGCGCGAGCACCTGACAGATGACGGCGCCGCCGAAGATCACGATGCCGAACAGCCACGGCGGCCGGCGCACCATGTCCCGGAAGGAACCCGCCGACCGTCCACGCTGCCGGGCACTGTCCTGGGCCGCCTTGCGCTGCAGTGTGAGCGCGAGGGCGTTCCCCAGGCAGGCCAGGAGGACGAGCACCACGGCCATTCGGGTGCAGCCCCTCACGTGTCCAGCGGATCGGGCTGAACCCGGTCATCCACAACCGGCGCCCTCCGACCCCATTGTCCACAGCCGGTCATCGCCACGCCCGGTGGGTGTGGTGCGGGCCCTATCGTCGCTTTCGTGAGGGTTTCCGGACGACGGATCGGGGCCGGCCTGCGACCGCCGGTCGGGTGGCGCCGCGCCGTGCTGCTGCGTCGGCTGGCCGCCGGTCTGCTGGCGGCGCTGGCCGTGGTGATCGGCGCGGTGGGGGCCGCGTCGCCGGAGGTGGCGGGCGCGCCCGTCGTCGTCGCGGCGCGCGACCTGGTGCCGGGCGCGGCGCTGACCGCCGCCGACGTGGTGGTCGACTCCCGTCCGCCGGACACGGTGCCGGTCGGGGCCCTCACGGCGGCGCCGGCGGCCGTGGGCGGACACCTCGTCGGCGGGGTCCGCGCCGGGGAGGTGCTCACCGACGTGCGGCTCGTGGGCCCCGACGCCGCGCGCGCCTCGGCGGGGACGCCCGACGCCGCCGGGGTGCCGCTGCGGCTGGCCGACCCGGCGCTGGCGGCCCTGGTGCGGCCGGGGGCGCTCGTCGACGTGGTGGGCGGTGCGCGGGCCGGCGGGCAGGGCGGCGCGATCCTGGCGCCCGGCGCCCGCGTCCTCACGGTGCTGGCCGGCGAGGACCGGACCAGCAGCCCCGTCGTCGTGGTCGCCCTGCCCGGCCCGCTGGCCGCCCGGGTGGCCGCGGCCACCACCGGTCAGGAGGTCACGCTGACACTCCGGTGAGCGCGACGTCCGCGGGCCCCGATGGCCGCGAGCGTGACACCACGCAGGTCGCCACTGGCCCGCGCCTGCCCCACGCCACCCTCGCGGTCGAAGCTCAACGCTCCCGGTCGTGGTGGGGCGGACGCTCGCGCTCGTAGAAGCTGCGGGTGTCGTCGTCGCGGCCGCGGTCGGCGTCGTCCCGCTCGTCGGCGCTCGCCGGCGAGGCGTCCCCGAACAGCGCCTCGCGGGCCCGGCGCCGGGCCGCCTCGGCGCGGTCGGGCTCGCTCAGTTCTCCTCCAGGCCCGAGAGCTCGGCGATGACGTGGGCGATCAGCGGCGTCAGCGTCGCCATGCCGTCGCGCACCGCGGCGCGGGAGGACGCGAGGTTCACCACGAGCGTCGAGCCGGACACGCCGACCAGCCCGCGGGAGAGGCCGGCGTCGACGGCGCCCGCGGCGAGCCCGGACGCGCGGATGGCCTCGGCGATCCCGGGGATGGGGCGGTCGAGCACGCCCGCCGTGGCGTCGGCCGTCACGGCGCGCGGGGACACCCCGGTGCCGCCGACGGTGATGACGACGTCCACGCCACCGATCACCGCGGTGTTCAACGCGTTGCGGATCGCCACCGAGTCGCCGGGCACCACGATCGTCCCGTCGACCACGAGGCCGGCCTCGCCGAGCAGCTCGGTGACCAGCGGGCCGGTGGTGTCGGTCAGTTCACCCGTGGAGACGCGGTCGTCCACGATCACGACGAGCGCCCGACCGAGCAGGTCGTCGCTGCCGCCCAGGTTCTCGATCGACGTCGTGCCCCGCGGGAGTTCCATACCCCAGACCCTAGTCGGCCCGCCCCGAACGCCTACCGTGACCGCCGTGCGCGTCCTCCTGACCGGCGGTGCCGGTTTCATCGGCTCCGCGATCGCCGACCAGCTCGCCGAACGTGGCCACACGCCCGTCCTCCTCGACGCCCTGCTCCCCCAGGCCCACGCCGACGGCAAGGCCCCGGAGTGGCTCGACCGCTACGAGCTCGTGCACGGCGACGTCCGTGACGCCGAGCTGCTCGACCGCCTCCTGCCCGACGTCGACGCGGTCTGTCACCAGGCCGCCATGGTCGGCCACGGCGTCGACCCCAACGACGCCCCGGCGTTCGCCGAGAACAACGACGTCGCGACCGCGGTCCTGCTCGCTGCGATGTACCGCTCGGGCCACCGCAGGCTCGTGATGGCGAGCTCGATGGTGGTCTACGGCGAGGGCCGCTACTCGTGCCCGGAGCACGGCGTGCAGCCGCCGCCCGCGCGGACCCAGGCCGACGTCGACGCCGGGCGCTACGACCTGCCCTGCCCTGTCTGCGGGCGCGACCTGCAGGGCGAGCTCATCCCCGAGGACGCCGCCCTCGAGCCGCGGTCCACCTACGCGGCGACCAAGCTCGCCCAGGAGCACCTCGCCGTCGCGTGGGCCCGCGCGACGGGCGGCCGGGTGTACGCGATGCGGTACCACAACGTCTACGGGCCCCGGATGCCGCAGAACACGCCGTACGCCGGCGTCGCCTCGATCTTCCGCTCGTCCCTGGAGCGCGGCGAGGCACCGCGGGTCATGGAGGACGGCCGGCAGCGACGCGACTTCGTGCACGTCAGCGACGTCGCCGGCGTCAACGTCGCCGCGCTCGAGGCCGCCGAGGACACCACACCGGCCGGCACCTGCACGCCGCTGAACGTCTGTTCCGGCGAGGTCCGCACGATCGCCGACCTGGCGAACCAGCTCGCCGAGGCCATGTCCGGCCCGGCCCCGCAGATCGTCGGCGGCGCCCGGCCCGGCGACGTCCGCCACGTCACCGCCGACCCCGCCCGTGCCGCGGAACTGCTCGGCTTCCGCGCCCGGGTCGGGTTCGCCGAGGGCATCACCCGCTTCGCCACCGACCCGCTGCGCGCCGCCATCCGTTCCTGACGGCGGGTCGGGACCGGTTTCGCACCGCACGAACGGGCCGTTCGTACGCCTGGAACGTACGAACGGCCCGTTCGTGCATCGCGGCCCGGCCACGCGACCTACCAGGTCGTGAGCAGCAGGCTGTTGACCAGCAGCGCCAGGACGGCCTGCGCCGCGAGCCACCACCGCGCCGAGCGGGGCGGCAGCAGGGCGCAGGCGAGCACCATCCACGTCCCGAACGGCAGCCAGATGCGCTCGACCTCGGACTTGGACAGCCCGGAGAGGTCGGCCGCGGCGACCGCGAGGACGGCCGCGCCGACGAGCAGGACCATGGCCGCGGGCACCTGCCGCGGCCACCAGGCGAGGCGGCGCAGGCCGACCACCACGGCGGGCCCGATCGCCAGCGCGAACGCGGCGAAGTTGGCCCAGACCCAGTAGCGGAACGGGCGCATGAGGCCGAACTCGCCGGGCTGGTAGTACCGGATCTTCACCTGGGTGTAGCCGTCGAACCAGAAGAACCCGCCGAGGTGGAACAGCACGACGACCACGACGACCCCGACGGCCGCGACGACCAGCGGCCACCACCGGCGCACGAGCACGGCGACCGCGACGGGCGCCAACCCGAACGCGGCCAGCCCGTAGGACAGGAAGAGGCTGGCACCGAAGGCGAGCCCGCCGAGCAGGCAGAGCGCCGAGCCGAGCACGCCGCGGCGCACGGCCCCGAGCGCGAAGAACGCCACCGCCCACGCGAAGACCGCCGCGAACATGCCGTCCGCCGAGACCCCGACCCACACCGCGCCGGGGAAGAGCACGCCGAAGGGGATGTACCGGCGGGCGAGGGACCGGCCGGTCTCCATCGCGTCGGCCGACAGCGGGAGCTCGACCGACCCGGGGCGCAGCGAGCCCCACCGGATGCCGCCGAGCGCGCCGATCGTGACCGCGACCGCCACCGCGGCGGAGGCGCCGACGAACAGCGTGACCAGCGAGGCCGCCTCGCCACCCGGCTTCCAGTACTCCGCGATCCAGACGTAGACCAGCGTCGCGAGCGGTGGGTGGCCCGAGGAGTGGGTGACCAGGGTGTCGGGGGTCATCCCGACGATGCGGCCGGCGAACGTCGTGAGGAACGGTCGCAGGCCCGGGTAGCGCCCGACCTCGACGAGGTACTCGGTGGGCGTGGCCAGCCGGCTGACGATCCCGACCTGGTAGCCGTCGATCAGGGCGAGGCTGAACGTCCAGGCGGCCGCGGCGAGGTAGGTCAGCAGGAGCAGGGGCCCCCAGCGCAGGCGCGCGGCGATGGTGGGGCCGGCGACGACGACCAGGACCGCGATGACGATCGCCGCGATCCCGCCGCGGTGGAAGTGCGGCAGCCACTCGGCGAGGACCGGCGGCCACCCGACGAGGATCTTCACCCCGCGGTGGATGGCGGCCCACCCGTAGAGGGCGGCCACCGCCACGAGCGCGCACCCGAGCGCGGCAGCGATCAGGTCGCCGCGCAGGCGGGGGCCCCGCCGTTCGGCCGTCCTGGGGACCTCGTCGTCCTGCGGGCGCGTCGGCCCGAGCACCGTGCTCATCGCCACGGAGGGTACGAACCCGACGTCAGGAGGCAGTGAGCAGGGCCCGGGCGGCGGGGAAAGGTGCTCCGATCGGCGCAGCTTTACCTCCGCTTCACGGCGGACGCGCGATGGCAACCCGGTTGCGCACGTCAGGAGCCGACCTCATAGCGTGACCAGGGTGAGCAGTCGTGTCGATGTGGTGCTCCCCTGTCTCAACGAGGTCGAGGCGCTGCCCGCGGTGCTGGACGCCCTCCCCGAGGGGTTCGACGCCGTCGTGGCCGACAACGGCTCCACCGACGGGACCCCGGAGCTCGCCGCCGGCCGCGGCGCGCTCGTCGTGCACGAGGAGCGCAAGGGCTACGGGGCGGCCGTCCACGCCGGACTCGAGGCCAGCCGCACCGAGGTCGTCGCGACCATCGACGCCGACGGGTCCCTCGACCCGGCTGAGCTCCCCGCCATGGTCCGGCTGCTGCTCGACACCGACGCCGACATCGTCGTCGGGCGCCGCGTCCCGGCGGCCCGCGGCGTCTGGCCCTGGCACGCCCGCGTGAGCAACCACGTGCTCTCCGGGCTGATGCGGGTGCAGGGCGTCGGGGTGCGCGACATCGCCCCGGTGCGGGTGGCCCGCCGCCAGGCGCTGCTCGACCTCGGCATCACCGACCGCGCCTTCGGCTACCCCCTCGAGCTGCTCATCCGGGCGGGTGCGGCGGGCTGGACGATCCGCGAGGTGGACGTCGCCTACCGGCCGCGGGCCGGCGGCCGCTCGAAGGTGTCCGGCTCGGTGCGCGGTACGGCACGGGCGGTACGCGACATGACGAAGGCCCTCGCCCGGACCCGCGCGCACGGCGCTTCGATCCGGGTGAACCGATGAGGACGCCGGCTGCGAACGCGTCGATCATGCAGGACGACCAAGCAGGGCCGGGCGGAGCGACGGGGGACGGTTCCGTCGGCCGGGTGGTGCTGGTGCTCGCGAAGGCACCGGTCGCCGGCCGCGCGAAGACCCGCCTCACCCCACCCGCGACCCCCCGGGGCGCGGCACGGATCGCGGCCGCCGCCCTCCTCGACACCCTCGACGCGGCCGCGGCCGTCCCGGGTGCACACGTGCTCGTCGCCCTCGAGGGTGACCTCGCCGACGCCGAGCGCGGCGACGAGATCGCGGCCCTCCTGGCGTCGCACACCGTCGTCCGGCAGCGGGGCGACGGGCTCGGCGAGCGCATCGAGGCCGTGCACGCCGACGCCGCCGACCTGTTCCCGGGTGCGGCGACCGTCCAGGTCGGCATGGACACCCCGCAGCTCGACGCGACGCGGCTCGACGACGCGCTGCGCACCGTCGAGAACGGTCGGGCGGCCGGGTTAGGTATCGCCCACGACGGCGGCTGGTGGGTCCTCGCGCTGCGCGACCCGCGCCGGGCGGCGATCATCTCCGCCATCCCGACCTCCCGTGACGACACCGGTCCCCGGACGCTCGCCGCACTCCGCGACGCCCTCGGCGACGACGCCGTGGCCGAGCTGGCGACGCTGTCCGACGTGGACACGGCCGACGATGCCGTCGCCGTGGCCGCCCTCGCGCCCGCCGGCCGGTTCGCCCGGGCGGTCGCGGACATCCTCGGCGACGGTGACGGGACGGCCGAACCCGGCGCCGCCCTGCACCCCCGCCCCACCCCAGCTGTGTCCGGAGGTGCCCGCCCGTGACATCGGTGTCTAGCCCCATGACCGAGCCGTTCGCCGTCGTGGACGCCGCGCGGGAGCGGTCGGGTTCCGACACGGACACGTTCGGCGGGACGGTGTTCGACGCCGCGCTCGCCGGGTTCGAGCACCGCCTCGTGCGCACCGACGGCGTGGTGCTGCCGCTCGCGGTCCAGCGTTGGCAGGACGACGCGGACGAGCTCGACGACTGGCTCCTCGAACGCTGCTCGGGCGCGACCCTCGACCTCGGTTGCGGGCCCGGCCGGCTCGTCGTCGCCCTCGCCGACCGCGGGGTCCCGGCCCTCGGCGTGGACGTCTCGGTCCAGGCCGTGCAGCGCTGCCTGCAGCGTGGCGCGGCCGTGCTGCACCGCGACGCGTTCGAGCGGCTCCCCGGCGAGGGCCGCTGGCAGCACGTGGTTCTCGCCGACGGCAACATCGGCATCGGGGGCGACCCCGTGGCACTGCTGCGGCGCTGCGACCAGCTGCTGACCGAGTCCGGCACCGTCCTGCTCGAGGTCGAGCCCGGCACGGGTCTCTGGCAGGGCGCGGCACACCTGGTGCGCGAGGACCACGAGGTGGACGCGGACGCCCCGCGCACGTGGTTCCCGTGGGCCGTGCTCGGCTCCGAGGCGGTCGACGAGGTCGCCGAGGCCGCCGGGCTGCGGGTCGTCGAGCGCTCCTGGTCGGAGTCCGCGCTGCCCGACCCGGCCGGCACCGCCCGGTCCGACGGTCGGGCGTTCGCCGTCCTCGCCCGCTAGCCCGGGGCAACCGGACCGGACCCGGTGGACCGGGGCCCGCCGGACCGGGCCCGCGGTCTACCGCCCGCCGATCACCTGGCTGCCGAGGGTCACCGCGACCGGCCGCGGTGCGGCGCCCACGGACACGACGGTCAGCGTGACCACCTGGCCGGGCGGGCTCGACTGCACCGCCGCCACGAGGGCGTTGGCGTCCTCGATGGGACGGTCGTCGACCCGGGTGACCAGGTCGTCCGGCTGCAGGCCCGCCGCGGAGGCGGGCGAGCCCGGGGTCACCGACGCCACCGTCGCGCCGCGGGCCCCACGGTCGGCCACCTGCACACCGATGATCGCCTGGGTGGCCCGGCCGGTCTCGACCAGCTCGGTGGCGATGCGGCGCGCGTGGTTCATCGGGATGGCGAAGCCGAGCCCGATCGACCCCCCCTCCTGCCCCGCGCCCCCGCCGGTGACGCTCGCGATCGCGGTGTTGATCCCGACGATGCGTCCCGCGGAGTCCGCGAGCGGGCCGCCGGAGTTGCCGGGGTTGATCGCCGCGTCGGTCTGGATGGCGTCGATGACGCTGCTCTGGTCGGCGGTCGAGCCCCCGGCGGCCACGGGGCGGCGCAGCGCGGAGACGATGCCGGAGGTCACCGTGCCGGAGAGCCCGAGCGGCGCGCCCACGGCGACGACGGCCTGTCCCTGCCGCAGCTCGTTCGAGTCCCCGAGCGTGGCCGGGCGCAGGTTCGCCACGCCCGTCGCGCGGACCACGGCGATGTCGGCCGCGGGCGCCGTGCCGACCAGGCTGACCGGCGCGGCCGAGCCGTCCGCGAACAGTGCCTGCAGGCCGCCGCTGCGCCCGGCCGCGAGCACGTGGTTGTTCGTCATGATCAGGCCGTCGGCGGAGATGATCACCCCGGAGCCCGCTCCCGACGACCCCACGATCTGCACCGTGCTCGGCAGCACGGTCGACGCGATGGCCTCCACCGACCCGGCCGGCGCCGGCGGCAGCGGGTCGGAGCCGCCCGACGCGTCGAGCGAGGACTGCGAGACCGACGACGAGGAGGCCAGGGAACCGGCGATCGCCCCGCCGACGAGGCCCGCTAGGAGCGCCACCAGCGCGACGAGGACGAGCCCGCGGCGCCCGACGCCCCCACGCCCGGCGTCGGGAACGGGCTCCGGGCGGCCCGGGCCGGGCGTGCTCCAGCCCGCCCCCGGATCGGCGGGGAAGCCGCCGGGCGGGGTCGCGGTCATGCCCGACGAGGGGGCGGGCCGGCCCCAGCCGAGATCGGCCCGCTCCGCGCCGGGGCCGCCGGAGGGCGTGCCCGACCACGAGCCGCCCGGCACCGGTCCGTCGGACCAGCGCACGCCGTACCCCGACCCGAGCCCCGGTCGCTCGACGGTGTCCGGGTCCAGTCCGACCCCCGGCTCCGCGGCCCCGCCGCTCCCCGCGCGCTCCGGCTCGCCGTCGTGACGCGGGGTCTCGCTCATGGCTCCCCAGCCTTCCTCATCGACGGCGCCCGAGCCGGGTGGGGAGGTCACGGTCCCGGCACGACCGATCGGGGATGATCGGAGGTGATGACGACCCGTCCGGACGACGACGCCGAGCGGCCCGGCCCGCCGTCGGGCTGGCACGTGCTGCTGGAGATCCCGCTGCGGCGGCGCGTGGCGATCCTCGTGTCGATCGGCGCCGGACTGCTGGTGGCGCTCATCGCGGTCGCGGTGTTCTTCACCGCCTATCGGGCGCTGTACGACCAGCTCGACGAGAGCCTGGTCGAGCGGGCCACCGCGGCGGCGTCGAGCGACCTCGCCGACCCGTCCATGCTCTACCGCGTCGTCTCCCCCGACGCGTTGGCGGCCGGCGACTACCGGGTCGCCATCGTGCTCGCGGACGGGCGCGCCCTGTCGATCCAGGGCAGCGTCCCGCCGATCGGTCCCCCGGAGTACGCGGTGGCCGCCGGGACCCCGGAGCCACCGCGGACCGGCGTCGTCGACGGGGCGCCGTACCGGGTGGTCGCGGTGCAGGCCGGCCGCGGCATCGCGCTGGTCCTCGCCCAGGAGCTGGAGCCCACGCGCCGGACGCTCTCCCGGCTGGCGATCGTGCTCGTCGTCGTGGGCGGGATCGGGGTCGTGCTCGCGGCGCTGACCGGGGTCGCGATCGCACGGGCCGGCCTGCGGCCGGTGGAGCGGCTGATCTCGGCGACCGAGCGGGTGGCGCGGACCGGCGACCTGCAGCCGATCACCGTCACCGGCGGCGACGAGATCGCCCGGCTCACCCGCAGCTTCAACGCCATGCTCGCCGCCCTGGCGTCGTCGATCGACCGCCAGCGACGCCTCGTCGCCGACGCCGGGCACGAGCTGCGTACCCCGCTCACCTCGCTGCGCACCAACCTGGAGCTGCTGGTCGCGGCCGAGCAGGGCGCCGCGTCCGGCCGTCCCGACGCGCCGCGCCTCTCCCCGGAGGACCGCGCCGAGCTCACCGCCGATCTCCGCGCCCAGATCGACGAGCTCGCCACGCTCGTCGGGGACGTGGTGGAACTCGCCCGCGACGACCCGCCCGAGGTCGCCGCCGAGCACCTCGACCTCTCCGAGGTGGTGGAACGGGCCCTGGACCGGGCCCGGCCGCGGGCTCCCGGCGTCACGTTCGCGGCGGAACTCGCGCCGCTGGAGATCGTCGGCGACGCCAGCGCGCTGGAGCGGGCGGTGCTCAACCTGCTCGACAACGCCGCGAAGTGGAGCCCGCCGGACGCCACCGTGACCGTGGTGCTGCGGGAGGGCGTCGCGCCCGAGCGGCCCGGGACCGCCGTCCTCGAGATCGCCGACGAGGGGCCCGGGATCGCCCCCGAGGAGCGGGAGCTCGTGTTCGACCGCTTCTTCCGCTCCGCCGACGCCCGCACCATGCCGGGCTCGGGACTCGGGCTCTCGATCGTCGCCCAGACCGCGACCCGCCACCACGGCGCCGTCTCCGCCGAGGAGGCACCGTCGGGCGGCGCGCTGCTGCGGCTGTGGCTGCCCCGGGCCTGACGTCAGGCCGCGCGAGCCGCCCCGACCCGTCGTCGGGACCCGAGCAGCACGGCCACGCAGGCCACCACGCCCTGCCCGGCGAGGTCGAGCGAGTCGACCGTCACCGCCGCCAGCCACGCGGCGGCGCGCCGGGCGTCGTCGAGTCCCGTCACTGCCACCCACCGTGCCACCGGGTCATCCACCCCTCGAGGATCTCGCGGGTCCATGAGCGACTCCAGGCGACGTTCGCATGAGTGTCCTGTGCACCGGTCCGCTCGTCCGGCCCAGCACTGCCCCGGCCGATCCGGACGACGGCGCCCGGTCGGGGTACGGACGGTCGTTCCGGGCGGCCCGATCGGCCGATCGGTCACCGGTTCGGTCGCATCCGTGTCGCGGGGCCCGTCGTTGGGAAGACGTGGACGGGACGGCGACCGGACGCGGGAGGGACCGATGACCTCGATCCTGCCGCGGCACACCCGGACACCGGAGCCGCCCCGGCCGTCCCGCACCCGGCTCGTCCTCGCCGCCGTCCTCGCGGGCGCCGCGGTCGCGATCCCGGTCGCGCTGTCCGGTGGCCAGCCCGCGGCAGCGCCCGCCCCGCCCCCGCCGGCGCTCGCCACGGGCGACGTCCCCGCCACGACGAGCGCGCGGGTCGACCCGCTCGCCGCCGGGCGTGCCCTGGCGGCGCGTCCCGCGACCGGCGACGGGGTGTTCGACAGCGCCGTCGGCGACTTCGCCGCCCACTTCGACGACTCCGGCGGCTCCGGTCTCGTCGACGGTTCCCCGCTCCCGCGGGTGGTCGACGGGCCCGGCATGCGCTTCACGATCCCGGGCGGCGCGAAGCGCGCCGAGGTCCTGCCGCAGCTGCCCGAGTACCACCAGGGCGACGACCTCTGGGTGCACGACGTCAGCCGGCTGCAGGGGCTGCCGACCGACACCGGCACCTGGCAGCTCGTCCTGCAGTGGCACCAGCGGGCCAACACCGGGTCGCCGCCGATCGCACTGGAGGCCGGACGCGGTCGGCTGCGGCTGGCCAACGTCGGCACCGACCAGCAGGACCTCGGGGCGCTCCGCCCGGACGACACCCTCGACGTCGTGCTGCACGTGCACTTCTCGCGCTCGTCGTCCGACGCGGTCGTCGACGTCTGGCGCGACGGACGGCCGGCACTGCTCGGCTACCACCCGCCGCGCGGCACCCTGCTCGACGGCGGGGACTACCTCAAGCTCGGCCTCTACCGCGACCCGTCGATCACGCAGGGCTCCTCGATGACGACGACGCGGCTCGTCGCCGGGCCCAGCGCGGACGCCATCAACGTCGCGGGCATCACGCCGGGCCGTTGACGCGTCAGGCGTCGGCGCGCAGCACGTACCCCACGCCCCGCACGGTGTGGATCAGCCGCGGCTCGCCGTCGGACTCGGTCTTGCGGCGCAGGTAGCCGATGTAGACCTCGAGGGCGTTGCCCGTCGTCGGGAAGTCGTAGCCCCACACCTCCTCGAGGATGCGGCTGCGGGTGAGCACGCGCCGCGGGTTGGCGATGAGCAGCTCGAGCAGGCTGAACTCGGTGCGGGTGAGCGTGATCGGCCGCTCGCCACGCGTCACGTCGCGCGTCACGGGGTCGAGCGACAGGTCGCCGAAGGTCAGCGGGTCGGGCGTGTCGTCGCGGTCCTCCGGGTTGGTGCGCCGCAGCAGGGCCCGCAGCCGCGCGAGGAGCTCCTCGAGCGCGAAGGGCTTGGCGAGGTAGTCGTCGGCCCCGGCATCGAGCCCGGCCACGCGGTCGGACACCGCCTCCCGGGCGGTGAGGACCAGCACCGGCAGGTCGTCCCCCGCGCTGCGCAGCCGCCGGCACACCTCGAGACCGTCCAGGCGCGGCATCATCACGTCGAGCACGAGCGCATCGGGGCGTGCGTGCGCGATGGTGTCGAGCGCCTGCTGGCCGTCGTGGGCCAGCTCGACCTGGTAGCCGTTGAACGCCAGGGACCGGCGCAGCGAGTCGCGCACGGCCCGGTCGTCGTCGACGACGAGGATCCGCATGGCTCCACTATGGCCAGGAGTCCTGAGAGGGGCCTGAGGTGGCTCCGCCAGGTGAGCACTCAGTGGGCCTATGACCCCACTGAGTGCTCACCTGCGCAGCACCTAGAACTCCACCCGCGCCAGCCCCACGACCTCGGCGCGCCAGTCCGCGTACGCCTGGCCGATGGCGGCGTCGTCGGCGGTCTGCTCCGTCGGGCCCTTCGGGCCGGTCCCGGTGACCTTGGCGGCGATCTGCTCGGCGGTCCACGACGAGTTCGCCACCCGCACGGTCAGGCGCTCCGGTGCCCGCTCGGCGCGCAGCGCGTGGGCGAGCACGCGCAGCATCGCGGCGCGGGCGTCGGCGTCGTCGGGGGCGTCGACGTCGACGTTGGTCTGCCCGCCGACGAGCAGGACGTCCGCGCCCGGCGCCAGGGTCGGCAGCACGGTCGCGGCCGCGCGGAAGCGGGAGAGCATGCCCTGGGTGAGGAACTGCTCGACCTTCGCGACGACGCTGCCCTCGGTCGGCGTCATCGCCACCGGCAGCTGGACGTACCCGTCGAACGTCCGCCCGGTCACGACCTCGCCGAGACGACCCGGGTCGTCCACCACGACGGCCTCGGCGCCCGCCGCCTTCACCGCGGCCGCCACCTGCTCGAGCCGCTCGCCACCACCGGTCACCAGCACCGTCGTCATGGTGCGGAACCCTAACCAGCGCGGCGGGCTCCCGGCAGGGGCGAGATCGGTTCAGCGGGCCGGACCATAGATCGCCACGACCTCCGCGGCCCGGTCCGCCATCGCCGCGCGGACCTCGGCGGGGCCGAGCACCTCGACCGCGCCGCCGAACCCGAGCAGCGCGCCGACCGCGGCGCCGACGGCCCGGAAGACCAGCTCGAGCCCGGCGTCGTCGGTCCGGGGCGGCTCGACGAGCTGCGGGGCCACCACGCGCAGCAGGCGCTCGCGCCACGCGGGGTCCACCGCCACCTGCACGACGACGGGGTCGGATGCGGTCTCGAGCCGGTCCCGCAGCTCGCTCCACACCGTGTCGAGGTCCCGGTCGTCGGGTCGGCGGGCCGGGGCACCGGTGGTCTCGGCCGCCTCGACCCGGTCCACCCGGAACATCCGCGGCACGCCCCGCCGCGCGGCGACGAGGTACCAGACGCCGGCCTTGCTGACGAGCCCGTAGGGGTCGACCGTCGAGGTGCCCGTCGTCCCCGACGAGGCTGAGCGGTAGCGCAGCCGCACGCGCTCGTCGGCCGCGACGGCACGCTCCAGGACGGTCAGCGCCGGCGTATCGGCCGTCGGACGCCGCCAGCCGTGCGACTCCATGATCACGGTGCGACGGGCGCGCGCGATGTCGGTGCGCCGCGCCTCGGGCACCGCCGCGAGCAACTTGCGGACCGCCGACGCGAGCTCGCGGCCCAGGTCGCCCGCCTGGTCGGTGAGCGCCAGCAGGGCCCGCATCTCGGTGTCGGTGAGCCCGGAGACGTCGGTGCGGAACCCGGGCATGAGCACCACCCCGCCGTGCCGCCCCCGCTCGGCGTACACCGGCACGCCCGCCGCCGAGAGCGCCTCGACGTCGCGCGCCACGGTCCGTGTGGACACCTCGAGCCGCCGCGCGATCTCCGGCGCGGACAGCCGCCCGTGGGCCTGCAGGAGCAGGAGGGTCGCGAGCAGCCGGTCCGAGCGCATGGTGCGGAGATTCTTGCAGAATCACGACAGCACGTGTCCGGTATCGCGGCGCATCGTGCTGCTCATGACTCTCACTCCTTGCGGCAGCGGAGCGTCGTTGCTGTCATCCAGCGGCAGGAACGCCACATCGTCGACACACCTCGTCCGGCCCGACGGCCCGTTCTCGCTCGGCGCCAGCCGCTCCTCGGTGATGCGCTGGGCGCCGGTCGCGCGGTACGGGCACGACGACGGGCCCCTCGTCCTCGGCGCGATCGCGGACGACGACCTCGCACCGCTCGCGATCACGGCCACCCAGGAACGCCCCGACGGCCCGGTCACCGTCACGACGACGGGCACCGGCTCCCCGGAGCGCGCTCTCGCCCAGGCCGGCCGCATCCTCTCGCTGGACCACTCCGGCGCCGGACTGTCCGACGTGGCCGAGCGCGATCCCGCCGTCGGGACCGTCCTCGCCGCCCACCCGGGCCGGCGCCCGGTCCTGTTCCCGTCGGTCTACGAGGCGGCCGCGTGGGCCGTGATCTCGCCGCGCATCGGGAAGGCCCGCGCGGCCACCCTGACCCGACGTCTCGCCGCCGAGCACGGCACCCGCCTCGCCGGCGTCGACTGCTTCCCCACCCCGACGACGCTGCTCGGGCTCGAGGGGATCCCCGGGCTGGCCGACGAGAAGGTGCGTCGGCTGCACGGCGTCGCGCGGGCGGCCCTCGACGGCGACCTCGACGTCGACCGGCTCCGCGCCCTCGGTCCCGTCGGCGCCCGGGCCGCCCTGCGACGCGTCCGCGGGATCGGCGAGTTCTGGTCCTCGGGCGTCTGGCTGCGCGCCTGCGGCGTGGTCGACGAGTGGCCGGACGAGCCGCTCGCCACCGCCGCCCTCGCGCGGCTGCACGGCCGCGACCCGGCCGACTACGCCGACCCGGCCGTCCTCGCCGCCGCCACCGCACCCCTCGCCCCGTACCGCATGTGGATCGCGTTCCTGCTCCGCATCACGAACGCCTGAAGGAGACCGTCGTGACCGACCCCCGCCCTCTCCTGTACCGCGCCGCCGAGCAGGTCGGCGCCCTGCTCGGCCCCGACCTCCGGCTCGACGCCCCCACCCCGTGCGAGGGCTGGACCGTCGGGGACCTGCTGGCCCACCTCGTCAGAGTGCACCGCCGGGTCGCCCACGTCGGCCGCGGCGGCCACCCCTTCGACCTGCCCCACCAGACCCCCGTCGAGGACTACGCCGACGCCTTCGCCGACGGCCGCCGCGAGATCGCGGACGTCTGGGACGACGACGCCGTGCTCGACCGGCAACTGGCGGTGCCGTGGGGCACCGTGCCCGGCCGGGCGGCCGCGTGGGGCTACGTCCGGGAGTTCACGGCGCACGGCTGGGACCTCGCGGTCGCCCTCGACGTCGTCGACGTCCTCGACCCGGAGCTGGCCGGGGCCGCCCTCGAGGTGGCCCGGGCGTCGCTGCCGGCGCAGCCGCGCGGAGGCGACATCCCGTTCGGCCCCGTCGTCGAGGTCGGCGAGGACGCCGGGCCCTACGACCGGCTCGTCGCCTGGCTCGGCCGCGACCCCTCCCGCGTCCGGGCCTGAGCCTTCCCGACGACGGGTGCGCCGCACCCGTCGTCGGGAAGGGGCTCGGAGGTCCCGCGGGTTCGCGTCCCGGAGTCGCGCAGGATGGCCCCATGACCGACATCGATCCCGACGAGGCCCGGCGCCGGCTGGCCGCCGGCGAGGCGGTGCTCGTGGACGTCCGCGAGCCCGACGAGTGGGCGGCCGGGCACGCCCCGGACTCCCTGCACCGACCGCTCGGCGACCTCGACCCCGCAGAGTTCGCGGGCCGCAGCGTCGTCACCACCTGCCGCGGCGGCGGGCGCGGCGGCCGGGCGGCGCAGCAGCTCGCCGACGCCGGCGTCGACGCCGTGAACCTCGGCGGCGGGCTGACCGCGTGGTCGGGCGCGGGGCACCCGCTCGTCCGCGACGACGGCACACCCGGCACGCTCGACCGATGAGCCTCGACGACACCCTCGACCGGTGGCACGCGATGGTGGAGCGGCGGGACATGAGCGGGCTGGAGGAGATCGTCGCGCCCGACGCGGTCTTCCGCTCCCCCGTCGCGCACTCGCCGTACCCGTCGCGGGCGGCGGTGGTGCTCGCCCTGCGGACCGTGCTCACCGTCTTCGAGGACTTCCGATACCACCGGACGTTCCGCACCGGGTCGGACGCGGTGCTCGAGTTCTCGGCGACGGTCGACGGCAAGGCCCTGCGCGGGGTGGACCTCATCCACGTCGACGACGACGGGCTCATCACCGAGTTCGAGGTGATGGTCCGGCCGCTGTCCGGCCTGCAGGCCCTCGGCGCCGCGATGGCACAACGGATCGGTGCGCAACTGACCACGTTCAAGGACGCCTGAGCGCGGGCAGTCAGGGCCCCGTGACGACGATCGCGATCATCGGGGCCGGACCGGGACTGGGCGCGGCGACCGCGCGACGCTTCGGGGCGGAGGGCTTCGACGTCGCCCTCGTCTCCCGCAACCTCGACCGTGCCCGGGGGCTGGCGGCCGACCTCGCCGGCGAGGGCGTCGCCGCCCACGGGTTCGCCACCGACGCGCGCGACCCGGCCGCCCTGGCTCGCACGCTCGAGTCGATCACCGAGACCGTCGGGCCGATCGAGGTGCTGCAGTACAGCCCGCTGCCGCAGAAGGACTTCCTGCGCCCCGTGCTGGAGACGACCGCCGCCGACCTCGTCGGGCCGGTCGAGACGTCGATCTACGGCCCGGTCGCCGCGGTGCACCAGGTGCTGCCCGGGATGCGGTACCTGAAGCGCGGCACCGTGCTGTTCGTCAACGGCGGGTCGGGCGCGCGGCCAGCCGCGGCCGTTGCGGGGACGTCGATCGCGTTCGCCGGGCTCGGCGCCTTCGCGACGATGCTGCACGACGAGGTGGCCGGCGACGGCATCCACGTCGCGCAGCTGATCATCCCCGGGGCGATCGAGCCGAGGCACCCGCGCAAGGACCCGGCCGTCCTCGCCGAGACGCTGTGGTCGATGCACACCGGCCGTGACGAGTTTCGGGTGTTCGCCGAGGAGATGTGACCTCCGGTCGCCGTCCCGCCCCGCGAGGGTGACGTGGGGCAGGTCTCCGGTGCTCCAGACCTGCCTGATGTACGTCTCGCGCGGCACGGCGCCCCGCTGCGGCTACGCTGCACCCGGGCCCCCGTAGCTCAGGGGATAGAGCACCGCTCTCCTAAAGCGGGTGTCGCAGGTTCGAATCCTGCCGGGGGCGCCCTCAGGTCGGGACTGGATCCGGGTCCGCTGCCGCTGTCAGAGGCGCAGGCGTGGCATCCGCGCCGGGCGACCGCCCGCCATGAGCGCGGCGCACAGCACGACCATGACCTGCACCATCCAGACGGTCAGCACGAGCGTGTACCGCATCATGAGGAACATCAGTCGGAACATCATGAAGCAGAGCGAGATCACCGCGCCCACGTGAACCCCCCGGACGTCTGCAGCCCCGACCATCGGCGCTGACGCTCACTGCGTCGAACACCTGGCGGGCCCCGTTACGGGGTGTGCGATCCCGCCACTCGGCTGGAGCAGTCGACCGAGATGTGCCTCGACGCGACGACCACAGGTTCGCCTCGTGCCAGGGCACCCTCAGGTCAGCGCCGAGAGCGTGACCGCCGCGAGGCCCCGTCGGGCGGTGCGCTCCAGCAGCCCGTCGACGGTGGCGGCGACCCCGGACCGGCGTGGTCCCTCGTGCAGCACGACGACCGTGCCCCGACGGACCACCGGGGCGAGCCACGCGGCGCTCGTGGCGGTCCCGGCCCCGGCCCCGGCGATCGCCACGGCGCTGCCCAGGACGCAGCGCAGCCCCTCCTCCTCCGCGACCGTCACGTGCCGCGCCGTCGGCCACCCGGAGCCGGGCCGGAACCAGCGCACCGGACCGTGGGTCACGAGCACCCGTTGGGTCGCACGCAGGTCGTCCCGGAACTCGTCGGGCCCGAGCCGCCACGTCGGCCGGTCGCGCCAGGTGTGGTTGCCGATCTCGTGGCCCTCCCGCGCGATCCGGGCGACCAGCTCCGGGTGCGCGGCGGCCCGCTCCCCGATGAGGAAGAACGTCGCGTGCGCGCCGTGTCGGCGCAGGACGTCGAGCAGGGCGGGCGTCGTCGCCGGGTCGGGCCCGTCGTCGACGGTCAGCGCGAACCGGGGCGACCGGGTCGGCACGAAGAACAGCACCCGCCCGCGCAGGACGGGCTCGATCACGCTCAGCACGACGATGTGGCTTTCCTGGCGTTCAGTGGCAGCAGTGACGCATTGCTTGCACGCAGGTCAGCGCTTCCGGCAGGCCTCGTAGATGGCGCGGTACTGCTCCCCGCTGATCCGGCCGTCCGCGTGCGCGGCGTCCATGGTCTTGACCCACCCGCCGTCGGGAAAGGGATCGGTGTCGCCGAGGCTGGTGCCCGCGGGGGTCGCGTCGGGCCACTCGTGGGCGGCGAGCGCCGTGACGGTCTCGTCCAACGAGACCCGGCCGGCCTCGAGGTCCAGCAGCCACCGGTCCGGCACCGAGTCACCCGGTCGCCACGATCCCGCCATCGTCGCCTCCCTGCGATCTGGATCACACCGTCGTCCCGAGTATCGCCACCGTTCCCGCTTCCCGCGACTCCCGACCGCCCATACGGGACATAAACTCCGCCTCATGGCCGCCGGACTCTTCGCCCTGCTCGACGACGTCGCGGCGCTGGTCCGGTTGACCACCGCCTCGCTCGACGACGTGGCGGGCGCGGCCGGGCGGGCGAGTGCGAAGGCGGCCGGCGTGGTCGTCGACGACGCGGCCGTGACCCCGCGCTACGTGCAGGGCCTGGAGCCGCAGCGGGAACTGTCGATCATCGGCCGCATCGCGCGCGGGTCGCTGATCAACAAGATCGTCATCATCCTGCCGGTGGCGCTGCTGCTCAGTCAGTTCGCGCCCTGGGCGCTGACGCCGATCCTCATGCTCGGCGGGCTCTACCTCTCCTACGAGGGCGCCGAGAAGGTGTGGGAGAAGGTGTCGGGGCACGAGGAGCACGCCGAGTCGCGCAACGAGGCCGTGGCGGCGAACCCCGAGGAGAACGAGAAGAAGGTCGTCTCCTCGGCGGTGCGCACCGACTTCATCCTGTCGGCGGAGATCATGGTCATCGCGCTGAACGAGGTCGCGTCCGAGGGCGTCGTGGCGCGGGCGGTGATCCTCGCCGTCGTCGCCGTCGTCATCACCGCGCTCGTGTACGGCGTGGTGGCGCTCATCGTGAAGATGGACGACGCCGGGCTCGCGCTCTCGCAACGGGAGAGCACCGCGGTGGCCCGCCTCGGCCGGGGACTCGTGACGGCGATGCCGATCGTGCTCGCCACGTTGGCCAACGTCGGGATCGTCGCGATGCTCTGGGTCGGCGGCCACATCCTGCTGGTGGGCGTGGACGAGCTCGGGTTCCACCCGCCGTACGCGTTCGTGCACCACCTCGAGGAGCTGGTCGGGGGCGGCCCCGGCTGGTTGGTCAACACGCTGTGCTCGGCGGTCGTCGGCCTCGTCGTCGGCGGGATCCTCGTCGCGATCGCGCACCTGCTGCCGACGCGGTCGGCCGCACAGCACTCCTGAGGGGTCCGTTTCGCGTCGACACGGTCGGGGCTATCCGCCGCGACCCGCCGTCGAGAACGAGGATCCTCATGACGAACCCGCCCGCCCAGGGCCAGGACCACCCCGGCCACGAGGCCCTGCTCGACCCGCCCGCCGACCACGGCGAGCAGAGCTACCGCGGGAGCGGCCGGCTCGAGGGCAAGGCCACGGTGATCACGGGCGCGGACAGCGGGATCGGCCGGGCCGTGGCCATCGCGTTCGCCCGTGAGGGCGCCGACGTGGTGATCGGGTACCTGCCCGCGGAGGAGGACGACGCCCGCACCACCGCACGCTGGGTCGAGGACGCCGGCCGCAAGGCCGTCCTCGTCCCCGGCGACCTCGCCGACCCGCAGGCCTGCCGCGACCTCGTCGCCCGTGCCGTGGACGAGTTCGGCCGGATCGACGTGCTCGTCAACAACGCCGCGTTCCAGATGGTGCGCGACTCCCTCGAGGACGTCCCCGACGACGAGTGGGACCACACGATGGCGGTCAACCTCGGGAGCCTGTTCCACGTGACGAAGGCGGCGCTGCCGTACATGCGCCCGGGCGCGTCGATCATCAACACGACGTCGGTGAACTCCGACCAGCCCCCGCCCCAGCTGATCGTCTACGACACCACGAAGGCCGGGATCGCCAACTTCACGGGCGCCCTCGCGCAGCAGTACGGGCCGAAGGGCATCCGCGCCAACAGCGTGGCGCCGGGCCCGATCTGGACCCCGCTCATCCCGGCGACGATGAAGCCCGAGGACGTCGAGGGCTTCGGCACCTCGACCCCGCTGGGACGCCCGGGCCAGCCCGCCGAGCTCGCGCCGGTCTACGTCATGCTCGCCTCCGACGAGTCGAGCTACGTCTCCGGCGCCCGCATCGCGGTCACCGGCGGCACCCCGATCCTGTGAGCCTCCCGACGACGGGTCCGGGGCGGCTCCCGCTGCACGTCACCGCCCCCGTCGCACAGCACGTGTTCGGGGGCCGCGCGATCGCCGACCGGCTGGGGCGTCGCGGGCTCCCGGCCGGGCCCGTCGCCGAGACCTGGGAGGTGAGCGACGTCGTCGGCATGGTCTCGACGGTGACGTCGGGACCGTGGGCGGGTCGCCCGCTGCACGACCTCGTCGAGACGTGCCCCGACGAGCTCGTCGGCCGCGGATGGCGTGACGACGTCTTCCCCGTGCTTACCAAGTTCATCGACGCCGCCGGGGCCCTCCCGGTCCACCTCCATCCCGACGACGCCACCGCCCGCCGGTTGGAGTCCGCCCCGCACGGCAAGACCGAGGCCTGGCACGTCCTCGACGCGGCGCCGGGCGCGACGGCGCTGTGCGGCACCCGGGACGGCGTGGACGCCGACCGGCTGCGAGACGCCCTGCTGGCCGGGGACTTCGACGCCGTCCTGCGCCGGCTGCCGGTGCGCGCGGGGCAGACGGTCTACGTGCCCGGCGGGACGCTGCACAGCTTCGGGCCGGACACGCTGGTGTACGAGATCGAGCAGACCTCGGACGTGCAGCAGCAGGCGATGCCGTGGCGGATGGAGGACGGTTCCGCCCTCGACGAGGACACGTGGCGCGCGAACGTCGAGGCGCTGCTCGCCGAGTGGGACCCCGACCCGCGCCCCGTGTTCCGGCCGGGCCTCGACCTGGAGGTCGGCGACGACGCCACGACCACCGTGCTCACCGCCGGGCCGTACTTCGCGCTCGAGCGCTGGCAGGTCACCGGCCGGCTGCACCGGCCCGTGACCACCGCCGTCGTGCTCTCGAACGTGGGCGCCCCGGTCCGGCTGGCGGTCGGCGACCACCACGAGATCCTCGACCGCGCGAGCACCGTGGTGCTGCCCGCCGTGACCGGCGAGGTCGTCGTCGAGGGCCCGGCCGACGTGCTGGCGGGCTACCTGCCCGACCTCGACCGCGACGTCCGCGACCCGCTGCTGACCGCCGGGCACGGGTCCGCCGCGATCGCCGGCCTCGGCGAGGGGCTCTGAGCGACGCTCAGACCGAGCGCAGCGTCGCGCGCGACGGCGACGGCTCCTCGACGTCGTCGCTCGCGTGCACCAGGGCGAGCACCGATTCGTCGCGCACCGGCGCGTCGATCGCCGTCAGCGCCTCGATGAAGTAGCGCAGCAGCGCCGACGGCGGGATCGCCCGGGAGAGCCACACCTCGCGCGTCGCGGGGTCGGCCACCCAGGCCGTCCGCCCGTCGAGCTGCTCCCAGTGGACGCTCACCCCGGCCTCCCGCAGCACCGGGAGGGCCGCGAGCGGGTCCGGGACGGATTCGGGAGAAGCGTTCACACCCGGATATCCGCACGCCCGACGGTGGGCGGATCGACGATGGTTGACAGTTGGTCCGAACCTCCGTGCGGGCCCGCGCACGCGGCGCAACGGGATCGACGAGGTGGCGTCACTGGCTAGAGTCCGGCGTCGTGGGCGGGACGAGGGAGCTCGACGGGTCGGCCGTGCGGACCGCCCGCGCCGTGCGGGTCACGGTGGGCCGGCTGCGCCGCCGGATGCGCGAGCACTACGACCGGGCGGAGCTCACCGCCTCGCAGACCGCCGTCCTCGGACGCCTGGAGCGCGACGGCCCGGCCACCGCGAGCGAGCTCGCCGCCGCCGAGGACGTACGGCAGCAGTCGATGGCGATGACGGTGGCCGCCCTGGTAGAGCGTGGGTTCGCGCGGCGGGACCCCGACCCGCACGACGGGCGCCGCCAGGTCGTCTCCGCCACCCCGTCGGGCCGGGACCTCCTCGCGAGCGCCCGCAGCGCCGGCGAGGGCTGGCTCGCGGGCGCGCTGCAGGAGCAGCTCTCGGCGGCCGAGCAGCGCACCGTGCGGGAGGCGATGGCCCTGCTCGACCGCGTGACCGGGGCCTGAGTTTCCGCTCCGCGGCAACGTGGTGTCCTGCGTCACCCCCGGCCGATCACGATGCGGGGGTGACAGCCGTCCGTGACATCCCGGTCAGCGACGTCGACCTCTTCGGCGACGAGGCCCGGATCGACCCCTATCCCCTCTACCGCGAGCTCCGCGACGCGGGACCTGTCGTCGAGATGGCCCGCCACGGGCACTACGCGCTCCCCCGCTACGCGGACGTGCGTGCTGCGCTCATGGACTGGCGCACGTTCTCCTCGGCGAAGTCGGTCTTCGTCGACGAGGAGACGAACCGGAACCTCGAGGGCATCACGCTGTGCTCCGACCCGCCGGACCACACGATGATGCGCTCGGTGCTCGGCCGGCCCCTGCGGCCCGACCGCATGCGCGAGATCACGCCGACGATCTCCGAGGAGGCCGACCGCGTCGTCGACCGCGTCGTCACGGCCGGGCGCTTCGACGCCGTCACCGAGCTCGCCGAGCACCTGCCGATGGCCGTCGTGTCCACGCTCGTGGGTCTCGGCGAGGAGTACCGCGGCAAGATGCTGGAGTGGGCGGCCGCGATCTGGGACGTCCAGGGGCCCCGCAACCAACGGTTCCTCGACGCCGGGCCGGCGGTCGGCGAGTTCCTGTCGTTCGCCCAGAACGACGCCGTGCCGGGACGCATCGACCCGAACGGCTGGGCCGCGCACCTCTACGAGGCGGCCGACCGCGGCGAGATGCCGCGCGAGAAGTGCCCGGTGATGATGCTCGACTACGTGACGCCGAGCCTCGACACCACGATCCTCGGCATCGCCTCGATGATCGCGCTGTTCGCCGACCACCCCGACCAGTGGGAGCTGCTGCGCTCCGACCGGGCGCTGATCCCGCACGCGATCAACGAGGCGTTGCGGATCGAGACGCCGGTACCGCAGTTCACCCGGGTGCTCACCGAGGACCACGAGATCGACGGGGTGGCCCTCCCCGCCGGCAGCCGGGTCGCCCTGCTCTACGGCTCGGCCAACCGCGACGAGCGCAAGTACCCCGACCCCGACCGCTTCGACATCACCCGCAAGCCCTCGGACCACCTCGCCTTCGGCCGCGGCGAGCACGTCTGCGTCGGGATGCACCTCGCCCGGCTCGAGATGTCGTCGCTGCTCGAGCGCCTCGCCGACCGCGTGTCCCGCTTCGAGGCCGTCTCCCGCACGCCCATGATCAACAACGGGCTGCGGGGCTACGAGCACCTGGAGGTCACGGTCTCCTGAGCGGTCAGGGCCGCCGCCGCATCCGGTCGATCGCCCGGAGGTCCCGGGGCGTGAGCCGCACGTGGGCCACGCCGAGGTTCTCGGCCAGCCGCGCCGCGGACGTCGTCTTCGGGAACGCGATCAGGCCGCGGTCCAGGTGCCAGCGCAGCAGCACCTGGGCCGGGGTCGCGCCGACGCGGTCGGCCACCCGCCGCGCCGTCGGGTGCGTCGTCAGGCGCCCCTCGCGCAACGGCCCCCACGCCTCCGTCGCGATCCCGTGGCGGCGGTGGAACGCCTGCATCGCCCGGTGCGGCGTCCGCGGGTTGGCGCGAATTTGGTGCACCGCGGGCACCACGCCGGTGGCCTCGATCAGCACCCGCACCCCCCGCCGGGAGAAGTTCGAGACCCCGATCGAGCGCGCAGACCCGGCGTCGCGCAGGTCGATCAGCGTCCGCCAGGTCGCGACGTCCCGGTCGCCGGGCCGGTGGATCAGGAACAGGTCGACGTGGTCGGTCCCGAGCCGCTCGAGGCTCTCCGCCAGCGCCGCCCGCGGGTCGCCGTGCCGGCCGTCGTCGAGCTTCGTCGTGATCCAGACGTCCTCGCGCGGGACGCCGGACTCGCGCAACCCCTGCCCGACGCCCGCCTCGTTGCCGTAGCCCTGCGCCGTGTCCACGTGGCGGTAGCCCAGCTCGAGGGCCGTCCGGACCACGCGGGCCGTGTCCGCGGGCGGGACGTGGTAGACGCCGAGCCCGAACCGCGGGACCGACCGGCCGTCGTTCAGTGTCGTGAGCGGGATGCCATCCATCAGACTCCGATGATGGACCTCGACGTGGCCGTCGTCGGCGCCGGCTTCTCCGGCCTGCTCGCCCTGCACCTGCTGCGCGAGCAGGGGCTGCGGGCGCACGCGTTCGACGCGGCGGGCGACGTCGGCGGCACCTGGTGGTGGCACGCCTATCCCGGCTCGCACCTGGACACCTCCTGCGAGCACTACCAGTACCGGTGCTCCGAGCAGCTCGTCCGCGACTGGGGCTGGAGCGAGCGCTACCCGGCCGGCTACGAGGTGCAGCGCTGGTTCCGCTTCGTCGCCGACCGGCTCGACCTGCGGCGCTCGGTCTCGCTGGGCACACGGGTCCTCTCCGCCGTTCCCGACGACGGGGGGTGGCGGCTGGACACCGCACCCGGCGGTCCGGTCCGGGCGCGGCACGTCGTCGCCTGCCCCGGCCGGCTCCCGGTGGAACCGGAGCTCGACCCCGGCGGCTTCGGCGGCCTCGTCGTGCGGACCGCGGACTGGCGCGAGGACCGCCACGACCTCACCGGACGACGGGTCGGGATCCTCGGCACGACGCCCGCCACCGTGCAGCTGGTGCCGTGGATCGTCGACCGGGTCGCCCGGCTCGTGGTGGTCGACGACGGCCCGGTCGACGTCGTGCGGCGGGTCAACCCGGTCTACGGCTGGCAGGAACGGGAGGACTACCGGTCGGGGTTCCCGGGGCGCGGAGAGCCGGCGCCCACCGTGGCCGACCGCGCCGCCATGCGCGCCCGGACGGACGACCCGCGGCTCGTCCCCGACGGCGGGCCCGGGGCGGTGCTGCTCGACGACGGCTACCTCGAGGCGTTCGCACGTGAGCACGTGTCGCTCGTGCAGGACGCCCGCGTGACCCGCATCGGGCTCGAGGCGGACGGCGTCGACCACCCCCTCGACGTCCTCGTCGTGCCCGACGCGTTCGACGCCGGTCCGCCCGCCCTGCACGGCATCGCCGACGGGCCCGGCCGCCACGTCGTGGTCGCCCGGCCCGGGCACACCCCGTGCGTGGACCTGCAGGACCAGGTCGAGGCCGTCGTCGCGACGATCGTGGGGAGCGTGGTCCGATGACGTTCGAGGTCCGCCCGATCGGCCACGTCGAGTCCGCCCTCACCGACCGGGGTGCCGCCCCGAAGCAGGCCGACGAGGGCGCCCCGGACGCCTGGCTCGTGCTCGACCCCGCGCTCGCCCCGGCCGCGGCCGACCTCGCCGCCGGGGACGAGCTCGTCGTCGTGACCTGGCTGCACGAGGCGGACCGGGGCGTGCTCGTGGTCCACCCGCGCGGCGACCCGGCGCGGCCACCGACCGGCGTGTTCAGCACCCGCTCGCCCGCGCGCCCCAACCCGGTGGGCCTGCACACCGTGCGGGTACTCGGCCGGGACGGCACACGGATCCACGTCGACGCCCTCGAGGCCGTCGACGGCACCCCGCTGATCGACCTCAAGCGTGCCCTCGCCCCCCGATCCGAGGAGAGATGACGTGCAGGTCGCGACCCTGACCCGGTACCCCGTGAAGTCCATGCTCGGCCAGCAGGTCGAACACGCGGTCGTCGGCGCCACCGGCCTGGAGAGCGACCGGTGGCGGGCCCTGCTCGACCCGTCGACCGGCTACGTCTGCACCGCGAAGCACCCCCGGCTGTGGCGGCGGCTGCTGCAGTACACCGCGGCCGTGCAGGACGACCGGGTCGTGGTGACGACCCCGGACGGCGAGACGATCGACGCCGAGGACCCGCGCCTCGTCGAGACCCTCACGGCCGACCTCGGCCGGGCGGTGGAGCTCCGGGCGCAGCGGCCCGCGGGTTCGTCGGTGGAGCGGCCCGACCCGGAGGAGGTGCTCGCACAGGGCGTCGAGGCGGAGGTCGAGGCCCCGACCCTCGAGATCGCCCAGGGCACCGAGGGCGACACGTTCGTCGACCACTCGCCGGTGCACCTCATCACGACGGCGACCCTCGACCACCTCGGCGTCGAGGCCCTCCGCTACCGCCCGAACCTCGTCATCGCCTCCGACGGCGAGCCGTTCGCCGAGAACGGCTGGCGCGGGCGGGAGCTGCACGTCGGGGAGGTGGTGCTCCGCGCGACGCTGCCGACGCCGCGGTGCTCCGTCCCGACGCTCGAGCACGGCGACCTACCCCAGGAGCCGAAGGCCGTCACGCCGCTGATGCGGGAGAACCGCGTCGACGTGCCCGGCTTCGGGGTGCTGCCGTGCGCCGGGGCGTACGCGGAGGTCGTGCGCGGCGGGACCATCGCGCTCGGGGACCCGGTGTCCCTCCGCTGAGTCCGGTCCGGGGACGACGACGGCCCGGGCCGGCTGCTCGTGGAGCAGCCGACCCGGGCCGTGTGCTTCGCAGGTGAGCACTCAGTGGGGCTATAGCCCCACTGAGTGCTCACATGAGCGGAGCTCACACGTCGTAGCGGTCCAGCATCATGACCTTGTCCCAGGCCTTGACGAAGTCACGCACGAACTTCTCCTCGGACCCGTTCTCGGCGTAGATCTCCGAGACGGCGCGCAGCTCGGAGTTCGAGCTGAACACGAGGTCGTTGCGGGTGCCGGTGTAGCGCACCTCGCCGTCGGTGCCGCGGGCCTCGTAGACGCCCTCCTCGCTGCCGGACTTCGACCAGGTCAGGTCCGGTCCGAGCAGCGTGGTGAAGAAGTCGTTCGACAGCTGCCCGACCCGCTGGGTGAACACGCCGTGCGACGAGTCGGCGGTGTTCGCGCCGAGCACCCGCAGACCGCCGACCAGCACGGTCATCTCGGGCGCGGTCAGGTTGAGCAGGTTCGCCCGGTCGACCAGCAGGTACTCGTCCGGGAGCCGGTGACCCTTGCCGAGGTAGTTGCGGAAGCCGTCGGCCTTCGGCTCGAGGTACGAGAAGGCCTCGACGTCGGTCCACTCCTGCGTCGCGTCGGTGCGCCCCGGGGTGAACGGCACCTCGATCGACACGCCCGCGTCGGACGCGGCCTTCTCGACGGCCGCGACGCCGCCGAGCACGATCAGGTCGGCCAGCGAAATCTTCCCGGAGGCCTGCTGGATGCCCTCGAGGGTCGAGAGCGTCCGGCGCAGCTCCTGCGGGTCGTTGACCTCCCAGTCGATCTGCGGGTCGAGGCGCACGCGGGCACCGTTGGCGCCGCCGCGCTTGTCACCGATGCGGAAGGTCGAGGCCGAGGCCCAGGCCGCCTTGACCAGCTGCGGGACGGTGAGACCCGAGTCGAGGACCTGCTTCTTGAGGTCGGCGATCTCGTCGGCGGAGACGACGGGGCCCTCGTGCTTGGGCACCGGGTCCTGCCAGAGCAGCGTCTCCTGAGGGGTCCAGGCGCCCACGTAGCGCTCGATCGGGCCCATGTCGCGGTGGGTCAGCTTGAACCAGGCGCGGGCGAAGGCGTCCTTGAACTCCTCCTCGTTCTCGAGGAAGCGCCGCGAGATCTCCTGGTAGATCGGGTCGACCTTCAGGGAGAGGTCGGTGACCAGCATGGTGGGCTGACGGGTCAGCTCGCCGGTCTCGGGGTCGGGCACCGTGTTGGCGCCGCCGTTGTTCACGGGGCGGTACTGCCACGCGCCGGCCGGGGACTTGAACAGCTCCCACTCGTACTCGAAGAGGTTCTTGAAGTAGCCGTGGCTCCACTTCGAGGGCGTCGCGGTCCAGGTGACCTCGAGGCCGGACGTGATGGTGTCGCGGCCCTTGCCCTTGCCGAACTCCTGCTTCCAGCCGAGGCCACCCTGCTCGATGGGCGCACCCTCGGGCTCCGGGCCGACGTACTGGTCGGGGTCGGCGGCACCGTGGGTCTTGCCCAGGGTGTGGCCACCGGCGATGAGGGCGACGGTCTCCTCGTCGTTCATCGCCATCCGGCCGAAGGTCTCGCGGATGTCGCGCGCGGCGGCCAGCGGGTCGGGGTTGCCGTCCGGGCCCTCCGGGTTGACGTAGATCAGACCCATCTGCGAGGCGCCGAGGGGCTGCTCGAGCTGGCGGTCACCGGTGTAGCGCTGGTCGCCGCCCAGCCAGTAGTTCTCCGGACCCCAGTAGGTCTCGTTGTCGGGCTCGAAGACGTCGGGGCGCCCGCCGGCGAAGCCGAAGGTCGTGAAGCCCGCGATCTCCAGGGCACGGTTGCCCGCAAAGATCATGAGGTCGGCCCAGGAGAGCTTCTTGCCGTACTTCTGCTTGACCGGCCAGAGCAGGCGGCGGGCCTTGTCGAGGTTGCCGTTGTCGGGCCAGCTGTTCAGCGGCGCGAAGCGCTGCATGCCCATCCCGGCGCCACCACGGCCGTCGGCGAGCCGGTAGGTACCGGCCGAGTGCCACGCCATGCGGATCATGAAGCCGGAGTAGGTGCCGAAGTCGGCGGGCCACCAGTCCTGGCTGGTGGTCAGGCACTCGTCGACGTCGGCGGCGAGCTGGTCGAGGTCGACGGTCGCGAACTCCTTCGCGTAGTCGAAGCCCTCGTCCATCGGGTTCGACGCCCGCGTGTGGCTGCGCAGGATCCGCAGGTTGAGCTGGTTGGGCCACCAGTCGACGTTGCCGCCACCCTCGGTCGGGTGCGCGAGCCGGCCGGCGTGGACGGGGCAGCCGCCCGCGTCCTCCGTGTTCATGTCCGTCTCTCGGGTGACGTGTTCGGTCACGACGTGTTCCCTCCGAAGGGTTGAGCGGTGGTGGTGGCGTGTGCGGCGCCCCGGCACGCGGGGCAGAGGCCCCAGAAGACGACCTCGGCCTCGTCGATGGCGAAACCGTGGTCGTCCGACGGGGTGAGGCACGGGGCGGCGCCGACCGCGCAGTCGACGTCGGCGATCACCCCGCAACCCCGGCACACGACGTGGTGGTGGTTGTCCCCGACCCGCGTCTCGTACCGCGCGGACGAACCCTCGGGCTCGATCCGACGCAGCAGGCCGGCCGTGGTCAGTGCCCGCAGGACGTCGTACACGGCCTGGTGGGACACCGCCCCGAGATCGGCGCGGACGAGATTGATGATCTCCTCCGTGGCGAGGTGCGGGTGCTCGTGCAGCGCGGCGAGGACCGCGACGCGAGGACGGGTCACGCGCAGACCGGCCTCGCGCACCTGGCGCTCGAACGCGGTCGGCGTGGACATGGCCCCGAGTGTGCCCGCCAATCTGGAACAGATCAAGTTTTCCCGCGGATCGGCAGATTGCGCACGGGTGACGGACGGGCGACGGCCTCAGCGCTCCGGACGTCGCCCGGCGAGCAGTGTCTCGCCCGCCCGACGGGTGCTCGCGCCGGCGGCGAGCGGGGAGAAGTCGTAGCCGGACTCGGCGTGCTCGGCCTCGTCGACGCCCTCCACCTCGACCTCGCGGTCGACCCGCAGGCCGACCGTCCGTGCGACGACCCAGGCGATGAGCGCGGTGACCACGAACGAGTAGGCCAGCACCGCGGCGACGGCCACCGCCTGCCGGCCGAGCTGGGCGAACCCGCCGCCGTAGAGCAGGCCCTCGGCGCCCGCCGGGTTGGTCGCCGTGGAGGCGAGCACCCCGAGCAGCAGCATCCCGACGAGCCCGCCGACCCCGTGCACGGCCACGACGTCGAGGGAGTCGTCGAACCCGAACCGGAACTTCAGCCGCACCGCGAACGCACAGATCGCGCCCGCCGCCAGCCCGATCGCCACCGCGCCCAGCGGCTCCACGTAGGCGCAGGCCGGCGTGATGCCCACGAGCCCCGCGACCGCCCCCGACGCGGCGCCCAACGAGGTCGGCCGACCGTCGCGGATCTGCTCCACCACGAGCCAGGACAGCACGGCGGCCGAGCCCGCGAGCATCGTCGCGACCAGCGCGGTGCCCGCCGTCGCGGTGGCCCCCAGCGCCGACCCGGCGTTGAACCCGAACCACCCGAACCACAGCAGGCCGGCGCCGACCAGCACGAACGGCAGGTTGTGCGGACGGACCGGGTCGCGGGGCCAGCCACGCCGCTTCCCGACGACGAGCGCGAGGGCCAGCGCCGACGCCCCCGAGTTGATCTCGACGGCGGTGCCGCCCGCGAAGTCGAGCGCGTGCAGCCGGTTGGCGATCCAGCCGCCCACCGCGTCGGGCGCGACGGCCCCGTCGATCGCGAAGACCCAGTGCGCCTCCGGGACGTAGACCAGGGTGACCCAGACCGCCACGAACAGCGTCCACGGCCAGAACCGGACGCGTTCGGCGATCGCGCCCGCGAGCAGCGCGACCGTGACGACCGCGAACATCAGCTGGAACATCGCGAACACGCCGGTCGGCACCGCGCTCGCGCCCGTGCCGATCACGGCGGTGTCCAGGTGCCGCATCCCGGCGGCCGAGAAGCCGCCGACGAGCCCGCCGAACGAGTCGGACCCGAAGGCGAGCGACCAGCCGTAGGCCACCCACAGGACGCCGACGACCCCGAGACACACGAACGTCGTCATCATCATGTTGAGGACCGCCCGGGTCCGCACCATGCCGCCGTAGAAGAGCGCGAGACCCGGCGTCATGAGCATGACGAGTCCGGTGGCCGCCAACATCCAGGCGGTGCTGCCCGAGTCGATCACGGCCGGATTCTGACACGCAGATGACAGGTGTGTCGCCGACGTGTGACACGAGCATGACGACGGACCGCGTGGCTGTGGGGACTGGCGGGGCCCGGGCGGATCTGTGAGCATCGCCTCCGTTGCATGTGTCGCTCAGCGCACAGTTTCGACGTCGAGGAGGACGTTCCCTATGAAGACCAAGGCTGCTGTCGTCTACGAGACCGGCAAGCCGATCGAGATCGTCGAGCTCGACCTCGCAGGTCCGGAGGAGGGCGAGGTCCTCATCCGGTACACCCACGCCGGGCTCTGCCACTCCGACGTCCACATCGCCCACGGCGACCTCGAGGCGCGGCTCCCGATGGTCCTCGGCCACGAGGGCGCGGGCATCATCGAGGAGGTCGGTCCGGGCGTCACGCGCGTGAAGCCGGGCGACCACGTCGTCTGCTCGTTCATCCCCAACTGCGGCGTCTGCCGCTGGTGCGCCACCGGCCAGCAGGCCATCTGCGACATGGGCGCGAACATCCTTTCCGGCGAGCTCCCCAGCGGCCGCTTCCCGTTCACCGGCCCCGGGCCGGAGAAGAACTACGGCGCGATGTGCATGATCGGCACGTTCAGCCAGTACGGGACGATCAGCCAGACCTCCGTGGTCAAGGTCGAGGACGAGCTGCCGCTGGACAAGGCCGTGCTCGTCGGCTGCGGCGTCCCCACCGGCTGGGGCTCGGCGGTCTACGCGGCCGACGTGCAGCCCGGTGAGACGGTCATCGTCTCCGGCGTCGGCGGCATCGGCATCAACGCCGTGCAGGGCGCCCGCTTCGCCGGCGCGAAGAACCTCATCGCCGTCGACCCGCTGGAGAACAAGCGGGAGAAGGCCATGGAGCTCGGTGCCACGCACGCCGTCGGCTCCATCGAGGAGGCCGCCGACCTCGCGCGCCAGATGACCAACGGCAACGGCGCGGACAAGGCCGTCGTGACGGCGGGCCTGGTCACCCAGGAGATCGTCACCGGTGCCTTCGACGCCATCGGCAAGGGCGGCACCGTCGTCCTCACCGGTCTGAACAAGCTGACCGAGCAGAACGTCCAGCTGCCGGGCGCGATCATGACCCTGTTCAAGAAGACGGTGAAGGGCACGCTCTTCGGCGACTGCAACCCGACCACGGACATCCCGAAGATTCTGGGCATGTACCAGAGCGGGGACATCAAGCTCGACGAGCTCATCACGAAGACGTACACCCTCGAGCAGGTCAACGAGGGCTACGACGCCCTGCTCAACGGCGACAACGTCCGCGGCGTCCTCATCCACGAGCACTGAGTCCGCCCGAGAGCACCGAGGAACGGAGCACGTTGGCGGACACCGTCGCCACCGTCGGGCGCGGCCGGGAGACCGAGCTTCTCCAGGCCGCGCTCGACGGCGGTACCCACGTCGTCCTGGAAGGCCCCCCGGGCACCGGGAAGTCGACCCTGCTGCGCGGCGTCGCGCACTCGCGCAGCATCGGCTTCCACTTCGTCGAGGGGAACGCCGAGCTCACGCCGGCCCGGCTGGTCGGGCACTTCGACCCGGCCCGGGTGCTGGCCGACGGCTACGTCGAGGAGATCTTCGTCGACGGGCCGCTGGTCTCGGCGCTGCGCGAGGGCGGGCTGCTCTACATCGAGGAGCTCAACCGCGTCCCCGAGGAGACCCTCAACGTCCTCATCACGGTGATGAGCGAGGGTGAGCTGCACGTGCCGCGGCTCGGGCGCATCCCCGCCGAACCCGGCTTCCGGATGGTCGCGGCGATGAACCCGTACGACGCGGTGGGCACCGCCCGGATCTCCGCGGCCCTGCACGACCGCACCTGCCGGATCGCCATGGGCTACCAGTCCGCGGCGGACGAGACGCAGATCGTGGCCGGCCGGGCCCCGGTGACCCCCGACGACTGGCGCGAGAAGGCCGTCGACCTGGTCCGCCGGACCCGGGACCACCGTGACCTGCGCACCGGCTCGTCGGTCCGCGGCGCCATCGACCTCGCGCGGGTCACGGTGTCGCTGGCCGCCGCCCGGGACCGGGCGGTCGACGACTGGCGGGTCGGGCTCGACGCCGCCACCGTCGCGCTGTCGGGCCGCATCAAGGTGATCGAGTCGGCCCGGCGGACGCCCGAGGAGGTCATCCGCGAGCTCTACGAATCGGTGTTCGGGCGCGAGCCGTCGGACTCCGATCCGAACGACGCCTCCGGGGACGATGATGCGTCGGGGGGAGTCAGAGCCCGCCCGGCGCGGGCACCGGGGGCGTAGACCGCCCGTCACGGCAGAAGGCGGCGCCCAAGACCTCGCGGGCTGACCTCTCCCGTCGTCACGAGGACTTCGAGTCGGTCTCGCCGCAGGTCGGCGAGATCGACCAGGAGGCCTTCGACGCACTGCTGCAGGAGGACCCGGGCGCGGCGATGGAGCTCGTCGTCGACATGACGAAGGCGACCGACGAGACGCTGCGGGAGAAGGCACGCCGACTGGCGGGCACGATCCTGCTGGAACGCTCGAAGGTCGGTCCGTCGCGGGCCCGGGGCTCCTCCAAGCTCCGGCTCCGCCCGGCCGACCGGGGCGGGGACCTCGACGTCGACGCGTCGATGGAGGCCCTCATGGAGGCCCGGGCGGCGAACCTGCCGCCCCACCTCGAGGACCTCCACGCCGTCGACTGGGCGCAGCCGGGCATCGCGCTCTGCCTGCTCGTCGACACCTCGGGGTCGATGACCGGCGGCCGGCTCGCGGCCGCCGCCCTCACGGCGGCCGCGTGCTCGTGGCGGGCGCCGGAGGAGTTCGCCGTCGTGTCGTTCGAGCGGGAGGCCACGGTGCGGCGTGGGCTGCACCAGCCGATGCCCTCCGAGACGCTCGTCGACCAGCTCCTGGCCCTGCGCGGGCACGGGGTGACGGGGCTGTCGGCCGCGATGCGGTCGGCGGCCGACCAGCTCGTGGGAGCGCGATCCTCACGGCGGGTCACGGTGCTGCTCTCGGACTGCCGCTCGACCGACGACAAGGACCCGGTGCCCCTCGCTGCGTCCCTGGACGAGCTGCTCATCCTCGCCCCGGCCGACGACTCCTCCGACGCCGTCGCCCTGGCCGAGGCGGTGGGCGCCCGGGTGGAGACGATGACCGACGCCTCGGAGGCCCCGGCGGCGTTGGCGCGGTTGCTGGACGCGTAGGTGCGCTCCGCGCCTGTGAGCAGTTTTCCGTGTCTGGACACGGATCACTGCTCACAGGCGCGGAGCGCACCTACGCCGGCTCGGCGCCCATCTCGAGGAGGAGGTCGGTCATCGACGCGACGGACCGGAACCGCTCGATGTCGAAGTCGTCGAGCGGCAGCTGCACCCCGAAGGTCTCCTCCAGCGCCACGATCAGCGTGACGAGCGCCAGCGAGTCGATGAGGCCCGCCTCGAGGAGGTCCTCGTCGACGGAGGGCACGTCGATCCCGGCGCGGTCGCTGACCACGTCCGCCACCTGGGCACGGAGTGCGGCCGTGGTCTCGGTCAACATCACTCGCTCTCCTTCGGGGCCGGCCGGAAGCGCTCGCGCAGCACCGGTCGGTCGATCTTGCCGTTGACGTTCTTGGGCAGCTCGTCGAGCACGAGCCACTTCGCGGGGACCATGTAGCGCGGCACCAGCGCGCCCACGGCACGCCGCATGTCGTTCACGGGCAGGGATGCGCCCTCGGCCACCGAGTACGCGCAGCAGATCGTGGTGCCCTCGAAGCCGCCGAGGTCGACGCCGACCACCGCGCACTCCTTCACCCCGGACACGGTGTTGACCGCGGTCTCGACCTCGCCCAGCTCGATCCGGTACCCGCGCGACTTGATCTGCGAGTCGGTCCGGCCGAGGAAGTGCACGACGCCGTCGTCGTCCGTGCGGGCCAGGTCGCCGGTCCGGTAGATGCGCTCGCCGTCGGGGCCGGTGACGAAGGCGGCGTCCGTCTTCTCCTGGTCCCGCCAGTAACCGGGCGACAGCCCGACCCCGCCGATGTACAGCTCGCCGATGCCACCCACCGGGGCCGGGGCGCCCTCGTCCAGCACGAGCAGCGACTCCCCCGCGCACGGCACTCCGATTGGCACCGGCACCGACTCGTCGGCGGGGACCGCGGGCACGTCGTAGTACGACGACGCGATCGTCGCCTCGGTCGGCCCGTAGAGGTTGGTGAACCGCACGTGCGGCAGCTTCCGCATCCAGTGCGCGAGGATCGGGGTCGGCAGCACCTCGCCGCACCAGAGCAGTCGCTCCAGCGCCGGGAAGTCGTGCTCGGCGACCGCGTCGAACCGCGCGAGGTAGGTCAGCACCGACGGCACCGAGAACCACTGCGTCAGCTCGCGGTCGCGGATGAACGCGGCGGTCTTCCGCGCGTCGAGGCCCAGCGACGCCGGCACGAGGTGCAGCTCCGCGCCCGCCGCGAGCGTCGCGTAGATGTCGAACGTCGACAGGTCGAAGTGCAGCGGCGGGTGCCCGGAGATCCGGTCGCCGGGCTTCGTCCCGAAGTGCCCGAGGGCCCAGTCGACGAACGCCGACACCATGTCGTGCGTGATCATCACGCCCTTCGGGATCCCGGTGGATCCCGAGGTGAAGAGCAGGTGCGCGAGGGCGTCCTTCCCGACGCCGGGTCGGGTCGGCTCCAGCGCGGCGACCTCGTCCCGGGAGAAGGCGCTCGTGAAGCGCTCCCCGGTGAGCGGCGCCTCCAGGGACCCGACCATGAGGTCTGTCAGACCCTCGGCGACCAGGCCGTCGACCAGGGTCGTCGCCGTCGCGTCGGCCAGCAGCACCGACGGCTCGGCCGAGCGGATGATGCGGGCGACGCGGGTGGCGGGACTGGCCGAGTCGACCGGCACGTACACCGCACCGGCCTTCAGCGTCCCGATGAGCGAGGCGATCGTCCACGGCGTCTTCGCCGCGAGCACGCCGACGCGGTCGCCGGGGGCCACCCCGCGGTCGACGAGCGCGCGGGCGATCCGGTTCGTCGTCGCCTCGAGCTCGGCGTAGGTCAGCGTCTCGGTCCCGTCCGGGCCGATGAGCGCCGTCGAGCCCGGTGAGCGCTCCGCCGAGGCGGTGAGCAGGTCCTCGAGGCGGGTCATCGGGCGGCGACCCCCGCCCGTCGGAACACCTCGCCGATGTGGTCGAGCTCCTCCGCCGACGGCGGTATGTCCAGCACGAACACGCGGGTGCCCTGGGCCATGTAGTGGGCGATCGCCGCGGCGACGCGGTCGTAGGACCCGACGAGGTACGGGCAGAAGGTCTGGTAGTTCTGGAACGGGCCGAGCCAGAACGGGTCGGGCTCCCCCGAGCCGTCGTCGACCACCTCCTGGGCCCGTGCGGCCGCGGAGAGCTGGGCGTGCCACGACGAGTCGCTCGCCCGCATGGCCATCGAGTGGGCGACCTGGCCCCGGCGGTCGGTGGGGAAGCGGTCCTCGGCGACCTTCCAGGCGTCCGCGGTGTCCTCGCGCGCGACGATGCCGACCCGGACGCCCCCGCCGTCGGGGGCCTCCCCGGTCTCGCGACCGAGCGGCTCGGGGTAGCGGATCGGGACGGCACCGATGGCCTCCGCCGCGGCGCGGCCGGCCGGGGACGAGCCGGAGATCAGCACCTCCGGCATCAGCTCCGCCGGGAGCGCGGGCGCGAGCCTCAGGTTGTGCACCTGGTGCCAGCGACCCTCGTGCGTGACGGTCTCGCCCCGCAGCAGCGCCAGGAGGATCTGCGTGTACTCCGTGGTGCGGGCGTAGCGGTCGTCGTGCTCGGTGGGGTCGCCGAGCGCGAGCAGGTCGTTGCGGAACCCGCCCGCCAGCATGTTCAGGTGCACCGACCGGCCGTGCAGGTGGGCCAGCGAGCTGACCATCGACGCCGCGGTGAACGGGTGCATGTACACGGGCTGGACCGCGACCAGCGGCGCGAGCCGCTTGGTGGCCGTGATCGCGTGCTGCGCGACGAGCCACGGGTCGGCGATGCCGTTGTCGGTGTACACCAGCATCCCGGTGCAGCCCGCGGCCTCGCTCCACCGCGCGACCTCCGCGACCGCCGTCGCGTACTCCCCCGCCGGCACGTCCTTCGACTGCGGGCAGGTGGAGTAGATCTGCACGCCCCCCACTGCTGTCACGACGCGGTCCCCTCCCGCTGGGTCGAGCTCCGCTGCGCTGCGTCTCCCTCCACCACGAACCCCTCGATGTAGAGCCGGTCCAGCGCGATGCGGGCGAAGGTGTCGACGGCCGTCGCCGGGTCCATGATCAGCGGTTGGCCCTTGACGTTGAACGACGTGTTCACCACGCAGCCGGTGCCCGTCCGGTCCCGGACCTTCTCCAGCAGCGACGCGAACGTCGGGTTGAGGCCCGGCGTCACGGTCTGGATCCGGGCCGAGTCGTCCTCGTGGACGATGCCCGACAGCGCCGCCTTGGCCTCGGGCCGGACGTGCGCGGTGCAGAGCATGTAGTGGTCGGGGTCGAAGCCGCGGGTGACGAAGAGCCGGTCGCGGTCGTCGACGTGGACGGCGGGCGCGAACGGGCGGAACGCCTCGCGGAACTTCACCGCGGAGTTGATGCGGTCCTTGATCCGGTCGCCGTCGGGCCGGGCGACGATGGAGCGGTTGCCCAGCGCCCGCGGGCCGAACTCCATGCGGTCGTGGAACACGGCGATGATGCGGTCGGCGGCGATGTCGTCGGCGGCGGCGGCGAGGTACTCGTCGGTCATCCCCATCTCGCGCCACTGCAGGTCGGGGCGGGCCTCGAGGACCGCGCGCACCTCGTCGGCGGAGTACCGAGCGCCGAGGTACGGGTCGAACGGCACGCGGACCGGCTTGAGGTCGGTCGCCACCGCGTACGCCGCCCCGAGGGACGTGCCGTCGTCGCCGGAGGCCGGCTGCACGAAGAGCCGCTGCAGGCCCGGGAGGTCGGCGATCGACTGGTTGGACTTGCAGTTCAGGAACGTCCCGCCGGCGAGCGCCAGGCTCGTCTCGCCGGTCTTCTCCAGCCAGTGGCCGACGAGGTCGACCAGCAGGTCGGTCAAACACTCCTGCATCGACGCGGCGAAGTCGGCCTCGTCACGCTGGATCGATCCGTCCGGGGTCCGCGGCGAGAAGGTCTGCTCCTCGAGCAGCGCCCGCGCCTGCGGGTAGCCGTGCTCGGCGTCGGCGAGCGCGCCGCTCGGCCAGTCGATCACGACCGAACCCTTGTCGTGATCGAACCGCGTGAGCTTCTGGAAGACCTCGCGATAACGCGACGGGTCGCCGTAGGGCGCGAGGCCCATCACCTTGTACTCGTCGTTGTTGAACTGGAACCCGAGGAAACGGGTGCCGATCGAGTACAGAATCCCGAGCGACGAGGCGATCGGCTGCGTGTGCAGCTTCTCCAGTTCGGTGCCGACGAATCGGAAGATCGACACCGAGTCGACCTCGCCCATGCCGTCGGACACCACGGCGAGGCCGCGGTCGAAGCCACTGGGGACGATGGCGGAGAGCGCATGGGCACGGTGGTGCTCGACGGGCGTGAGCGCCGCGGCAAGCTGCGGCCAGCCCGCCTCGGTGAGCGCATCACGCACCGTCTGCGAGCTCAGCACCTCGTCGAAGTAGGCGCGGTTCATGACGAAGGCCCGGCGGTGCCGGTCGTAGTCGAAGCCGTGGGCGACCACGTCGACGTCGTCGGCGCTCACCCCCGCCTCGGCGAGGCACCACGCGATGGCCTGGCGGGGCAGCGCGCCGGTGCCCTTGTCACCGTCGAAGCGCTCCTCGGAGGCCGCCGCCACGAGTTCGCCGTCGACGATGATGGCTGCCGCGCTGTCGAGCCCCTGGGTGATCCGGGCGTCGAGCGGGTCGATGTCGGGATTGGTCTCGCGGAGTCGCCGTTGGGAATTCGGCAGACCGCTGAGTCCGAGAACGATCATCGACAGGCTCCTCCACGGCTGCGTGCGGATGTTCGCCCACTATGACGTGCGAGCACGCTCCCGGTTCATCGGGGGGTCATGGATGTCCGATTCCAGAACGCGGAGCCGACACGCCTTTCACACCGTCGCCGCCGGTTGCTCCGATCCGGGGAACCCGTGACCCAGGACGGTCACGAACGCGCGCTGGTAGGCGTCGACCATGGCGTCGTCGGTGTAGAGCGCGAGGGCCCGCTCCCGGCCCGCCCGGCCGAGCCGCGCCAGCTCCGCCCGGTCGTCGAGCACCCCGGCGAGGGCCCGCGACCAGGCCTCGACGGTGACGGGCTCGACGACGACGCCGGCCGCACCGCCGTCGAGCATCTCGGGGACCGATCCGCTCGCGGAGGCCATCACCGGCATGCCCCGTGTCATGGCCTCGACCATCACGAGGGGGAAGGCCTCGAAGCCGCTCGGCACGCAGAGCACGTCGGTCTCCGCGAAGGCGTGGTCCGGGCCCGGCGAGACGCCCCGCCAGTGCACCCGGTCGGTGAGGTGGGCCGGGGTCTCGGCCTCCATCACGTCGCGGTCGGGTCCCTCGCCGAAGATGTCGAGCGTCCAGTCGTCGCGGCCGAGGGCGTCGAGCGCCCGGATCAGCAGGGTCGTGTTCTTGTAGGTCTTCAGGCGCGTGAGCATGCAGAACCGCACCGGACCCGTCGTCGGGACCTCGCCGAGCGGTGTGCCCGGGGTGAGGCCGTTCGGCGCGACCATGACGCGGTCGGTGAGCCGCTGGTGGCGCGACAGGTCGGCGTGGTGCTGCCGGGAGAGCACCAGGAGGCCGTCGGCGGTGCGCAGGGCACGGGCCTGGGCCTCGGAGTAGGTCGGGCGGTCGAGCTCGGCGGGGTCGTGCGCCGCGGGAATCCAGTACCGCTGCTGGCCGGTGACGCGGCCGAGCGCGCGCCACGCCGTCGCGAAACCGATCTCGGTCTTCGTGCACCCCCCGACGACGATCGCCTCGTCGGTCGCGGCCACGTCGACCACCGGCTGCCACCAGGGCTGCATGAACATGCGCACCCGGGGGTCGAGCTCGCTGATGTACTGCCCGAGGTGCTGCAGGCACACCAGCGTCACGGGGTGACCGCGCTCGACGAGCTCGTTGGCGAGCACCACGCGCTGCCGCTCGGCGCCGCCGGGCCGCAGGCCGTTGGTGATCACCACGACGGCGGGTCGTCCCCCGGCCTGCGCGGCCAGGGCGTCCAGCCGCGCGCGACGCGGGCCGCGCTTGGAACGCTGGACGCGGTCGAGCAGCGTCGACCCGGCCGCGTAGAGCGAGCCACGCCCGGCGTTGTGCTCCAGGCCCAGGACCATCACCTGGGCGGATCGCAGCAGGTCGCCGCCGCGCATGGAGGCGAGCGGGTCGTCGGCCACGGTGCCACCGGAGGAGTGCCGGACCTGCGGCTCGGCCTCGTCGACCAGGCGCAGCTGCCATCCGTGCCGCCGGGCGTTCGGCTGCCACGTGGCGTCCTCGCCGTAGACGAAGAACTGCTCGTCGAACGGACCGAGCGCGTTCCAGGCGTCGCGGGAGATGAACAGCGCGCAGCCGGTGAGGTAGCCGTCGACCTGCTCGGGCGCCTCCGGGTAGAGGTCGCTGACGGTGCGGCCGCGCAGGCGCTTCGCGTACCCGGCCGAGTTCAGCAGGTTGCGCACCACGCCCTGCTCGCGGTGCGCGACGTCCCACGGCAGGTCGCGGCCCTCGGGGTCGAGCACGGTCGGCGAGACCACGGCGACGCCGGGCTCGGCCAGCACCTCCCGGGCGCGTGTGCACGGCCCGAGGAGCTCGGCGTCGGGGTTGAGCTGCAGGACGTCGCAGTCCGGCACCTGCGCCATCAGCTTGTTCATGGCGGCGATGTAGCCGAGGTTGAACTCGGAGAAGGTCCACGTGACGTCGGGTCGGGTGGCCGCCAGGGCCTTCACGGCGGGCGAGCCGGCGGAACCGTTGTCCCACACGTGCACCCGGGCCTCGGGCAGCCACTTGTCGACGCTCGCGAGCGCGCGGTCCAGGAGATCCGCCCGCCGGTAGGAGACGATCAGGACCGCGAGTTCACGTGGGACCACGGTCGACGATCGTGTCACGCGCCCCGGCCGGGACTACTGGCGGGCGGCGTGGGAGACAAGCCACTCGCCGTCGAGGTGGCTGCAGAGCGCGGTGGTGGAGCTGAGCAGACCCAGCACGTTCGCCTCCGCGTGGACCAGCGCCCGCGCGTTCTTGCGGACCACCACGCCCGGGCGCCCGATCAGCCCCGCCGTCGCCGGCTCGAGCCGCCCCTGCACCGCCGAGGCGCCATGCGCCGCGGCGTGGGCGATCAGATGGTCGAGCACCGGGTCGGGGTCGGTGCCGGTGACGCCGACCTGCAGCACCTCGGCGACCCCACCGGGCGTCAGCAGGTACAGGAACCAGCCCAGCACCCGCCCCTGGGGCCCGCGCACGAGCCGGGCCCACAGCGCGCCGCGGCCCAGCCGACGGACCTCGGCGAGGACCCACTGCAGGTACACCGGGTCGTAGTCCGGCCGCAGCCGCAGCCGACGGCCCGCCGTCGCGACCTGCTCGGCGAGGGTCTCCGCGTCCAGCTCCTCGGTCGAGCCGAGGGGCCGCGGCGGGGGCGGGACCAGCCGGCTGCCGACGGCGTCCACGGGGCGGGAGAGCAGGCGGGCGGCGCGGCCCAGGCGGGCGGAGCGGCGGCCGACGAGGGTGCCCGCCGTCGCCGCCGGTGCGAGCACCCGGAACCACGCGATCGACTGGCCGGCGAGCTCCTGGCCGCCGAGCCCGAGCCAGAGCCCGCGGGAGTCGTCGTTCGCGCGGTCGGCGATCGTGAACTCCTGCGCGCCGCCGAGGAGCTTGCGGTTGAGCAGCGCCCCGACGCCCTTCGAGCGCCAGTCGGGGTGCGCGACGAGGTTGCTGCTCACCGCCATCCGCACCCGGCGCCCGTCGAGCACCATCCGGCGGGTGCTCGCGGCGATGAAGCCGACGATGCCGCCGTCGGGGCCCTCGTGCACCAGCGAGGGGATCTCCGGGTCCGCCCAGGGGTCCTCGAACAGGATCCGACGGAAGTAGGGCGCGACGTGCTCGGCCGAGGCACCCCCCATGACCTGGGCGAACAGGGTGCTGACCTGGGGGAGGTCACTGCGCTGGAGCGCGCGGATACCGGCCACCCGCCGCACTCTACGGACAGCCGTCCGGGCGTCCGGTCGGCGGCGACCCGTCACCCCGTGGCGCCGGCGCACGCCGTCAGTCCGGCGAGCAGGTCCCCGACGACGGTCGGCTCCACCAGGTTCTCCGTGACGACGAGGCCGGGCATCAGCGTGATGACGAGCCGCGCGACGGCACCCGGGCTCGTTCCCGGCGCGACGAGCCCGGCGTCGATCCAGCGCCGGACGAGGTCCTCGACGTGCCGTGCGACGGCGCGGTAGTACGCCGCGACCCGCGCACGGAGGTGGTCGCGGCGCAGCGCCTCGGTCCACGCCTGCATGGCGAGCCGGGAGAGGTCGTAGGGCTCCCCCCGACGCGCCTGCACCGTGGCCACGAGCTGCTCGACCAGCCGGTCGGGGCCGGGCAGCGGGTCGTCGTCGAGCAGCGTCGCGAACACCGCCTCCGCGGCCGCGAGCGCCTCGTCGACGGTCGCGTCGATCAGCTCGTCCTTGCTCGCGAAGTAGCGGTAGACCGCGTTCGCGGACATGCCGCTGGCCTCGATGACCTGGTCCATGGAGGTCGCGTGGAAGCCGTCACGTGAGAAGCACGACCAGGCGCTCTCCAGGACGTGCCGACGACGGCGGTTCCAGGTCTCGGTGGTCAGGCGCGGCATCGCACCAGCGTAAAGCGAGAACGACGACTCGCGTTTGACGGGGATGATCGACGGATCTACCTTTGCGATAACGAACGTTCTCGTGATGGGAGATGATCGTCATGCGCGTCGCCGTCCTCGGGACCGGCGCCATCGGCGCCGGCATGGCCCGCAGCCTGCTGCGGGCCGGCCACACGGTCACGGCCTGGAACCGCACCCGGGACCGGGCGGAGCCCGTGGGGGACGAGGGCGCCCGGATCGCCGACACGCCCGCCGGGGCGGTCGCGGGCGCCGAGGTCGTCGTCGTGATCGTGTTCGACCGCGACGCCGTGCTCGACGTCCTGCAGCGCATCGCCGGTGCCCTCGGGGACGGGGCCGTCGTGGTGCAGAGCGCGACGGTCGGCGTCGACGTCGACACCGTGGTCGCCGCCGCCGACCGGCTCGGCATGCGGCTCGTGGACGCCCCTGTGCTGGGCAACCGCGGGCCGGCCGAACGGGGCGAGCTCCACGTCATGGCCGCCGGCGACCCCGCCCTGCGCCCGGCCGTCGACCCGGTGCTCGACGCGATCGCCGCGACGGTCACCTGGGTCGGCGACGCCCCCGGCCCGGCCAGCCGCGTCAAGCTCGCCGCCAACGCCTGGGTCACCACCCTCAACCTCGCGATGGCCCAGGCCGTCGCGCTGGCCGCCGGGCTGGGCGTCGATCCGCGCCACGTCCTCGACGTCGTCCACGGGTCCGCCGCGGACAGTCCGTACCTGGGCTACAAGCGGGCGATCGCCCTGGGCGAGGACGACACCGTGATCACCGCGGTCGACGCCGTCCGCAAGGACATCGACCTCATCGGCGTCGCGGCGCGCTCGGCCGGCCTCCCGACCGATCTCGTCGACGTCGTCGACGCGCTCTACGCCCGCGCGTCGGCCGACGGCGACGGGGCCCGGGACATGGCCCGGCTCGTCACGACGCTGGGTCGCCCGGCCGATCCGGACGGAGCCTCGTCGTGACCGCCACCCTGCCGATCCGGACCGACGTGCTCGTCGTCGGCGCCGGTCCCGCCGGCCTCACGCTCACCACCGCACTGGCCCTGGCCGGCGTCGACCACGTCACCCTCGAGCCGAAGGAGCAGGTCTCCCCCGGCGCGAAGGCCGCCGGCGTCCAGCCCCGGACGCTGGAGTACCTCGACCGCCTCGGGGTCGGCGCCACGCTGGTCGCCCGCGGTCTGCCCGGCGACGGGTTCGCGCTGCGCGAGGGCGACGACGACCTGCTGCGCGTGTCCTACGCGTCGCTGGACAGCCCGCACCCGCACCTGCTGCTCGTGGGCCAGGACGTCACCGAGCAGGTCCTCGCGGACCGGCTCGACGCCGTCGGCGGGCAGCTGTTCCGCGGCCACCGGCTGCTCGCGTGGCAGCGCACCCACCCCGGCGTGCTCGCCACCGTCGCCTCCCCGGACGGCGTCGTCCGGACGGTGCAGGCCCGCTATCTCGTGGGCGCGGACGGCCTGCACAGCCCGGTGCGCGAGGCGGCGGGCATCGCGTTCCGGGGCGACTCCCCGGCCGCCCTGTTCGCCCTGGCCGACGTCCACCTGGACCTCGACGGACCGTCGGACACCGACACCGCGTTCTTCCTCGCGCCCGACGGGGTCGCCCTGGTCTCGCCCATGCCCGACGGGATGCACCGCATCGTCGCCTCGGCCCCGCCGGGGACGCCCCCACCCTCGGCGTCCGACGTCGAGGGGACCCTCGCGACGCATACCGGCGGCGCGCTGCGGACGGCGCAGGTCGTCGACCTGGTCGCGTCGACGACGTACCGCTTCCAGCAGCGGGTCGCCGCGCGCCTCGTCGACGGGCCGGTCGCGCTGCTCGGCGACGCCGCGCACACCCACAGCCCGGCCGGCGGTCAGGGCATGAACACCGGCATCCAGGACGCCGCCGACCTCGCCTGGCGTCTCACCGAGATCCTCCGCCACGGCGCCCCGGAGTCGCTGCTCGACGGGTACGACGACGAGCGGCGCCCGGTCGCGGAGGAACTCATCGCGTTCACCGGGCAGCTGACGACGCTCGCCACGCTCACCGACCCCCGGCTCGGGGCACTGCGCAACACCGTGCTCGCCGCCGTCCGCGGGATCGCGGAGGTCACCGACTTCCTCGCCGGCCGGCTCTCCCAGCTCGACCTCGGGTACACCGGGGACGCGCCGGTCGGCCGACGGCTGCCCCCGACCCGCCTGGCCGCCCCCGTCGACGCCCCGGTGTGGGTGTTCGCGGACCCGGCGACGACCGCGGTGAGCGGGGACCGGCCACGGATCGTGCCCGCGCCCACGCTGGACACGACGGTCCTGGTCCGTCCCGACGGGATCGTCGACGCCGTCGGGCTCGGCGCGGACGAGGCGCGGGAGCGCCTCGTGCACCTCGACCCGGAGGCACCGTGACCCCCTCGCTGCGCGGCATCCACCACGTGAAGCTGCCGGTCTCCGACCTGCTGCGCTCCGTCGACTTCTACACGGCGGTGTTCGGCGCCGTGCGGCTCACGGACGCCGACCACGTCGACGGCGACGGGCGGCTCTACGCCGTGATCCTCCGGGTGCCCGGCCTCGACCCCCTCGTCGAACTGCGGCTCGACGCGGAGCAGGCCCGGGCGTCGGCCGGTTTCGACCCGCTCACCCTCGCCGTCGACGACCGCGCCGCGCTCGCGGCCTGGTCGGCGCACCTCGACGCGCGGGGCGTGGCCCACTCGCCCGTGATCGCCGCGATCCGGGCGTGGCTGGTGGTGTTCGCCGACCCCGACGGAACCCGGCTGCGGCTCTACACCCTCGAGCAGCACGGTCCGGAGGTCGCACCCGCCGTCGACGACCCGTGGCTCGCGCGCCCGTCAGCCCCGCGGTGACCCGCAGCCCGGGCAGAAGTTGGCGTTGCCCACCTGGGTCCCGCAGTTCCGGCACGACGCGCTCACGCGCAACGGCCCGCCGCAGTGGCCGCAGTAGGCCCCGTCGCCGTAGGACCCGCAGCGGCCGCACCGGCCCTCGACCGTGGGCGCCGGGCGGGGGACGCACTGCAGGCAGTAGCCCGCGGCGTCGTTCCAGCACATCTGCCGGCACAGCCACGACCCGCACCCGCGGCACTGCACGAACTCGTCCGCGACGTCGGCCGAGGCCTCCTGGAGACGCTTGTCGTTGGTCGTCCCGCGGGTGCTGCCGCGGCCCCAGGACGCCAGGAGACCGACGCTCTCCATGCGGTTGCCCCACTCCCCGCCGATGAGGTCCCCGGCGAGCGCGGCGATCCGGCCCCCGGTCCCCGTGACGGAGTGCCGGAACCGGGAGCGCACGCCGTTCCCGCAGCGCAGGCAGCGGAACTCGTACTGGTAGCCCTCGTTCGTGCTGACGTCCGAGTAGTTGCTGGTGAACGGGATGACGGACGTCATCGGCAGCGCTCCAGGAGGTGAGGTAGGCCAACCAACCGGACGATCGTGGCCCGCTCGGCCCGCCGCATCTGCAGTAGTCGGCTACTGCATCACCATGGGTGCCGGACGGTCGCGTTCGGCGACCGTCCCCGCACGCACGAACGGCACCCCCGCCGCGCGGAGGTGCCGTTCGGGGTCGTTCCGGTCAGGCGTGCGCGCTGTCCGGGGTGTCCTCGGTGATGGCCTTGCCCGCGTACTCCGGGCCCGCCTGCTGGCGGTTCGCCGGGTCGGACCCGGTGGCACCGTGGATGGCCCGCCACACCGTCTCCGGGGTGAGCGGCATGTCGATGTGCCGGATGCCCAGGTGCGAGACGGCGTCGATCACGGCGTTGTGCACCGCCGGGGTCGAGCCGATCGTGCCGGACTCGCCGATGCCCTTCGCGCCGATCGGGTTGAGGGGCGTGGTGGTCTCGGTGTTGGAGACCTCGAACGAGGGCAGGTCCGCCGCCGTCGGGATCGTGTACGAGGCGAGGTTGCCCGAGGTCGGGTTGCCGTCCTCGTCGTAGGTCACCCGCTCGTAGAGGGCCTGCGAGATGCCCTGGGCGATGCCGCCGTGCTGCTGCCCGGCGACCAGCATCGGGTTGAGGATGATCCCGCAGTCGTCGACCGCGACGTGGCGACGCTGGCGCACCATGCCGGTGTCGAGGTCGACCTCCACGACGGCGATGTGCGTGCCGAACGGGAAGGTGGAGTCGCCCGCCTTGAAGTCGAGCTCCTGCCGCATCTCGTGGCCCTTGCCGTCCTCGTACCCGGAGCCGTCCTCCGCGGCCTGGGCGATTTGCGCCCAGGAGATCACCTTGTCGCCGATGCCACGGACGCCGAAGCCGTCGTCGGAGTGGTCGATGTCCTCGACCGCGGCCTCGAGCAGGTGCGCCGCGATCTCGCGGGCCTCGGCGACCAGCTCCTGCGAGGCGTTGTGGATCGCCGTACCGCCGGTCTGCAGCGACCGGGAGCCGAGCGTGCCGGCGCCGCTGCGGACGAGCGCGGTGTCGGACTGGACCAGCTTGATCTTCTCCATCGGCACACCGAGCACCGAGGACGCGAGCTGGCAGAACGCCGTCTCGTGGCCCTGGCCGTGGGCCGAGGTGCCGGCCATGACGGTGAAGGTGCCGTCGGGGTGGGCCTGCGCCGAGCCGTACTCGCCGTCGAGGCCGAGCGGGGCGGTGACCTCGACGTAGGAGCCGACGCCGATGCCGAGCGCGACGCGGTCGCCGGACTCGCGGCGACGCTTCTGCTCGGCGAGCAGCGCGTCGTAGCCCGCCGCCTCCTTGGCCGCCTCCGCCGCCTTCTCGTGCTCGGCGGTGTCGTAGTTCGCGCCGGTGAGGGTGGTGAGCGGGTACTGCTCGGGCTGCAGGTAGTTCTTGCGCCGGATCTCGAGCGGGTCCATGCCGATCTCGTCGGCGGCCATGTCGATGATCCGCTCGAGCAGCTGCGTGGCCTCGGGCCGCCCGGCGCCGCGGTAGGCGCCCACCGTCGTGGTGTTGGTGGCGACGGCCTTCCACGTGAAGTCGATGGCCGGCAGGTTGTACACACCCTGCGCGAGCAGCTGCGTGAGGCTCGGGAGGATCGTGCCGAGCGCGGGGTAGGCCCCGGCGTCGCCGACCGCGGTGGCGCGCAGCCCGACGAACGTGCCGTCGTTCTTGACGCCGAGCTCGACCCACTGCACCTGCGCGCGGCCGTGGACCATCGAGAGCATGTTCTCGGAACGGGTCTCGTTCCAGCGGACGGTGCGCCCGAGCTTCTGCGCGGCGCGCGCGATGATCGTGTACTCGGAGTACGCGTGGGCCTTCGGCCCGAAGCCACCGCCGACGCGGGGGGCGATGACGTGGATGTCATCGCCGTCGAGGCCGAGGTCGCCCGCCATCGCGTCGCGCAGGCCGTGCGGGGTCTGGGTCGACGCCCAGAAGGTCAGCTTGCCGTTCTCGCCGGGCTCGACGACGACCGCGTTCGGCTCCATCGGCACGCCCGCGAGCTTCTGGTTGACGAACTTGCCCTTCACGACGACGTCGGCGTCGTCGAAGATGCCCTCGACCTCGCCGGTGCCGGCGCCCGCGACGATGTTCGACTCGGTGCCCTCGAACAGCAGCGGCGCGTCGGCCGCCATGGCCGCCTCGATGTCGGTGACGGCGGGCAGCGGCTCGATGTCCGGGAACACGGTCTCGGCCGCGTCGATGGCCTCGCTGGCGGTCTCCGCGATGACGATGGCGATCATGTCGCCGACGTGGCGGACCTTGCCCTTGGCGAGCTGCGGACGGTTCATGGTCTCGGGGACGACGCCGGGCAGGCCCGGACGGTCGTTCAGCTCGAGGTCGGCCGCGGTGTAGACCGCGACGACGCCCGGCATCCCTTTCGCCTCGTCGACGTCGATGTCGCCGAGCGTGCCGTGCGCGATCGGCGAGCGGACGAAGAAGGCGTGCAGTGCGCCCTGAACGGGCATGTTGCCCGTGTAGACCCCGGCGCCGGTGATCAGCTCGCGGTCCTCGGTGCGCTTGACCGGGTGGCCCAGGATCGAGCCACCGGAATGGGTCGTGACGCTCACACATGCTCCTCTGCGGTGGTGATCACTCCGGTCTCCGTCTTGCACACTAGACGAATACTGTGACCCCTTGCACAGCTCGTTTCCGCACGTCGGGATCGTCCGCGCCTGCGGAGTTGCGCGCAATCATTCCGCCGCATCCACGGCATGGAGGAGCAGCGGAACGAGGCGTTCGGCGGTCGTCGTCGAGCCGTGCTGGCCAGGTAGCCGCGCCAGGACCGGCTCGTCGACCGAGCGCACCACGGCCGCCGTCCCCCGCAGCGCGACGACGAGATCGGGCACCCGGGCCCGCATCGCCGCGTCGACCGGACCGAACCACGCCTCGTCGAGCACCTCCTGTCTCCCGACGACGAGGGCGTCCTCGGCGAGGGTGGCGGTCCAGGCCGCGCGGACGTCGGCCGTGGTGCCGGGGCGGCAGTAGAGCAGGCGGGCGCGCGGGTCGCCGCCGACGAGCGGGTCGCCCGCGGTGAGCGCGGTGTCGGTGTCGGCGTCGTGGCGGCGGTCGACGGTGACCATCCCGTGGTCGCCGGTGACCGCGAGGAGCGTTCCCGACGGCAGGTCCCCGGCCAGCATCGCGACGAAGTGGTCGATCATGCGCAGCTGCCGTCGCCAGGCGGGCGAGCCGGGGCCGTACAGGTGCCCGAGCTGGTCGAGGTCGGCGTGGTAGCCGTACACCAGCCCGCGCGGGGCCGCGAGGATCTCCGCGGCGAGGTCCCCGAACGAGGAGACCCCGCGGTACGTCGCGCCGCGCAGCCCGGAGCGGGTGAGGCCGGACTCGCGGAACGTGCGGTCGGACACGACGGTGCACGCGACGTCGGTCCGCTGGAACACCGTCGGCCGCGGCTGGACGCGCTCGGGGACCAGGCGTTCGCGCAGGTCCTCCTTCCCCCGTGTCCACGTCAGGGCGTCGAGGAGCACGTCGTCGACCCGGAACCGCACGCCCACGGTGCCGTGCGCGCCCGGCGGCAGGCCGGTGCCGAGGCTCGTCACGCTGATCGGGGTGCTCGTCGGGAAGCCCACCTGCAGCGGGCCGACGTCGGCCAGCCCGGCGAGGAACGGCGCATCGGCGGTGTGGGCGTCGAGCAGCTCGCGGCCCAGGCCGTCGACGAGCAGCAGCACGGCGTGGGCGGCCGGGGGCAGCCGGAGCCGCGGGGACGGGTCGTCGGGAAGGGGGCTGCCGATCGCGGCCAGCATCGCGGGGAGCACGGCGTCGAGTCCGACCACGCGGCCGATCCTGGCAGCACGCCCCGGGCGAGCGGACCCGCAGCGGGGTCGCGGCGGGTCCTCTCGTCCGCCGGTGTCAGGTCGCGGCGACGGTGGCGTGCCGGGGCGCCGCCGGGTGGGACAACCGGTGCGCGACGACGAGCAGGAGCACGAACGCGACGATCGCCAGCACGACGTAGACGATCAGCCCGCCGACCGAGTCCCAGACCGTGTGCAGCACGACCGCGACGACGTAGGTGAGGACGAACCCGCCGAACGCCCGTCCGCTCCAGCCGCGCTCCGCCCAGCGCCACAGTGCGGCGGCCGTGAGCCCGGTCCAGGCCATGTGGGCGGCCGGGGCGAGCAGCCCGCGCAGCACGAGCGTGCCGTCGACCGCGGAGATGTCCCCGCGGGTCTGGATCAGGATCGTCAGGGCGTAGCCCATCGTCTCCAGCGCCGCGAACCCCGCACCGGAGGCGACACCGAGCACGAGGCCGTTGGCGGGCATGCGCCGGTAGCGGGGCACGAAGAGCAGCGCCAGGGGGACGACGAGCTTCGCGGCCTCCTCGATGAGCGCCACGAACAGCATCGGCAGCCCGCCGAGCCGCTGCAGGGCGTCGAACTCGAGGGTCCCGGCGACGACGGTGCCGATCACGCCGCCGAGCAGCGCGGTCAGCGCGAGGGCGTTCGCCCCGAGATCGGTGGGCAGCCGGCGGCCGGCGATGAAGGTGAGGAAGGCAGCGGGGATCACCGCCGCGCCGAGCAGGATCAGCGACGGCACGAAGTTCGGGTTGAGCGTCGCGATGAGCGTCCGCCGGACCAGCTCGAAGAGCACGATCCCGACGACGAGCACCACGACCCACGCCCAGCGCCCGACCCGGGCCGGCGCCTGCACTCCTGTCATGGGACGCATTCTGGGTCCGGAGCGGCGGAACACTCAAACGCAGGTGAGAACGAGTACCCGCATTCCGGACGACGGGTGGGAGACCGCCCGGGACGCGGCGACGTACGTCCCGGGCGGTCGGGGAGGGTGGTCTCTACAGGGACAGCAGCCGGTCGAAGAACTCGCGGTAGCGGCGCAGGGCCTGACGCAGCTCCTCGGTGCCGGGCTCGGCGTTGCCGCTCCACTCCGCCTCGAGCTCGGAGCGCTGGTCGCGGAACACGCGGCTCACCTCGTCGAGCACCTCGCCGACGAGCTGGTCGGCCTCGGTGACCGACTGCCGCGGCTCGTCGACGAACCCGGCCTGCACCTCCTGCCAGCGGTTGCGCAGCCGCTCGCTGGCTGTCGGGTCGAGCACGGAGATCGAGTCCTGCCCGGCGTCGTGGTCGTGCTGGCCGGCGTGGTCCCCGTGCTGGCGGGTGTAGCGGCCCGGACCGTCGTCGTCGGGGCGCGTGTCGGCCGCCCGGTCGCCGAGGCCGGCGTGCTCGGAGCGGTCCCCGTGGTCGGCGTGGTCGCGCTCGTCCCGGCGGTCGGCCAGGTCGTCGCGGCGGTCCGCGCGGTCCTCGCTGCTGGTGTCGGCGTGCGTGCTCACCGTCGGCTCCTGTCGTCGTCGCGGGCCTGGTCGTGGTCGGCACGGTCGTCGGCGCCGTGCCCGTTCTCGCGGCGGCCGGTGTCGCGGTGCCGCCCCGCCTCGTCGTCGGACGCGCGGTCACGGCGGTCGCCGTGGTCGCCGTGGTCGTCCCCGCCGTCGTCGAGGAGGGCCTCGACGAGGCTCCGGTAGGAGGTGACGGCGCCGCGCAGGTCCTCGGTGTCGGCGGAGCCGTCGCGCTGCGCGTCGCGGACCCGGCGCGCCTCGCGGTAGTTCTCGACGACGCGGGGGTGCTCGACGGAGATGTCGTTCGCGCGCTGGTCGAAGTCGTCGACCGGGTAGCCGCGCTCGCGCATGATCGTCGTCACCAGCGAGTCGGCCTTCTCGACTGCCCCGCCCGGGTCGTCGACGAACTCGCCCTGGATCCGCTTCCAGTCGCCGCGGAAGCGCTCGCGGGTCTGCGGGTCGACGGGCTTGAGGTCGAGCTGCTTGTGGCGCTTGCGCCGCTCGGCGAGCTCCTTCTCCGCCTCGCCCTTGCTGTCGGCGTGCTCGACGGCCCGGTCGTACTCCGGGCCGAACTCCTCCTGGAGTTTCTCGGAGCGCCGGCGCGCGGCGATCGCCAGCCCGCCGCCGACCAGGGCGGCGAGGACGACGATCACCACGATCACGACGATGACGGTGCTCATGACATGCCCTCCGGTGGGCCGCTGTTCATGACCCAGAGCGTCGTCCCGCACACGGGTGGTATCAATCGGCCGTCGAGCGGCAGGTGGGCTGCGTCACACGGACGTCAGCCGTTCGCCGCAAACCTCGACACGCCGTCCGACCTCGGACGGTCACCCGATCGTGCCGCGCGGGCCGTCGGCGCCCGGACGGTCACTGCCTGCCACCGTGCCGCACCGGGCCGCCGTCGGGAACCCCCTCGTCCCGCCCACGTGGCAGGAGAGCGTCGTTGCTGTCATCCAGTGACAGCAACGACGCGTTCCTGTCATGCGTGGCGGAGCAGCGCCTCGACCGCCGCGAGCCACTCGGGCCGGTGGGTGGACTCGTCGTGGATGACGTGCCCGGCGCCGGGGATGCGCCGCAGCGTGACGTCCGGGTGGGACCGCGCCAGGGCCGCCGCGGCGCTGGCAGGCAGGACGGAGCCGCTGTCCTCACCCGCGGCGAGGACGTGGACGGGGACCGTGACCGGCGCGTCGAGGTCGAGCGCGGCCAGCGCGGTCCCCTGCGCGACGGCGCCCAGGGCGTCGGGGTCGACGTCGAGGAAGGCGCGGGCACGGGCGTCGAGCACGTCGGGCCCCTGCACCTCGGCCGCGGGGCGCCCGCCGAGCACCGGCACGGTGCCGAGCGCGGCCGCGACCCTCGCCGGCGCCGTACCGGCGGCCTGCCAGCGCGCCACCTGGGCGCGGATCCCCTGGAAGATCGGCGCGACCGCACCCACGTCGGCCGACCGCAGCGGCGGGTCCTCGAGCAGTGCCGCCCGGATCAGGTCGGGACGCCGCTGCGCCAGGGTCCACGCGATCGCCCCGCCCAGCGAGTTCCCGACGACGAGCGCCGGTCCGGTGCCCTCGAGGAGCTCCTCGACGTCGGCGACGTAGCCGTCGAGGTGGTAGCCGCCCGGGACGCGCGGGGAGGACCCGTGCCCCCGGAGGTCCGCGCGCAGGACCCGGGCCCGCTCCCCCAGGGCGTCGGCGGCGAAGGCGAACGTCCGCAGGCTGTTGCCCACCCCGTGCAGGAACAGCAGCGTCGGTCCGTCCTCACGTCCCGACGCCACCACGTTGAGCGCGACCATGATCGGCAGTCTCCCCCACGTGACAGCGGAGCGTCGTCGCTGCCGCTGGCTGACAGCAACGACGCTTTCCTGCCACGGGAGGCGGTCAGCCCCGCAGGATCTGCGCCGCCCCGGCCATGGCGGCCATCTTCCCGTCGGCCACGTCGCGGGGCAGGTACTTCATCCCGCAGTCGGTGGCGATGACGACCTGCTCGGGTGGCAGGTAGTCGAAGGCCCGCCGGACGCGGCCGGCCACGGTCTCGGCCGTCTCCACGGTCGGGTCGGACAGGTCGATCACGCCCAGGATGATCGTCTTGTCGGTGAGGTCGCGGAGCACCCCGAGGTCGAGCCCGGACTGTGCGGTCTCGATCGAGATCTGGTCGACCGGACACCCCGCGAGCTCGGGCAGGAACGAGTAGCCCTCCGGCCGCTCGTGGATGATCGCCGCGTACCCGAAGCACAGGTGCACCGCGGTGGTCCCGGTGACGCCCTCGAGGGCGGCGTTCAGCGCGGCCAGCCCGTACTGCCGCGCCGGCTCCGGGCGCGCCTGCATGTAGGGCTCGTCGATCTGGACGACGTCGGCGCCCGCGTCGAACAGGTCCTTGACCTCGGCGTTCACCGCCGCCCCGTAGGCCATCGCGGCCGCCTCGGCGTCGGGATAGAAGTCGTTCTGGGCCTGCTGGGACATCGTGAACGGGCCCGGTACCGTGATCTTCACGGTGCGGTCGGTGTTCGCCCGCAGGAACTCCACGTCGCGGCGCTCGATCGGCCGGGTCCGGCGGATCTCCCCCGCGATCCGGGGCACCGGGTTCGGGTGCCCCGAGCGGTCGAGCGCGGTGCCCGGGTTGTCGATGTCGACGCCGTCGAGCGCGGTCGCCATGTGGTTGGAGTAGCTCTCCCGACGCATCTCGCCGTCGGTGACGATGTCGAGCCCGGCGCGCTCCTGGGCCCGGATAGCCAGCAGCGTCGCGTCGTCCTGGGCCTGCTCGAGGTACTGGTCCTCGACCCGCCACAGCTCCTTCGCCCGCACCCGCGGCGGGAAGCGGCCGGCGAGCTTCGCCCGGTCGATCAGCCAGTCCGGCTGGGCGTAGCTCCCGACCAGGGAGGTGGGCAGTAGCGGCAGGGTCGTCACGCGGTGGCTCCTCGTCGACGAAGGGCTTCAGTGGCGGTGGCGGATCAGGTGGAGATGTCCGGGTAGGGCAGGGTGATGTGCTCCATCGCCCGGGCGTAGGCGGTCTGGTACTCCATGGGCCCGTGGTCGCGCTCGAACATGGCGATGAACAGCGTGAGCGTGAGGAACGGGTGGGCGCCCATCTCGAAGAGCGTCACGTGGTCGTGGGAGGCCAGCGCTTCGCGTTCGGCGTCGTCGAGGGCGAGCCAGGTGGTGGCTTCGGCGTCGATGCAGTTGAGCAGCCGCCCGGCTTCGTGGGTCTCCCACCACTGCACGGTCTCGCGGGGGTTCTCGCGGTAGCGCTCGACGAGATCGGGGTCGCGGTCGACGGTGTAGAGGAACTTGTTGACCAGGTACTTGCTCACAGCGACCCGACCTCCTTCGGGTACCAGGTGAAGTAGGCCTCCATGGTGTGGAACAGGTCGAGGGAGTCGACGTGGTCGGCCTTCTTGCCCTCGCCGGCGACGCCCATCATCAGCATGAAGTCCATGAACCCGTGGGTGGCGTTCCCGGGCCGGTGGAGGCTGTCGAGGGTGACCTCGGCCAGACACCCCTCGATGTCGCCGCTGCCGATCCACTCGACGGCCTTGCGGTCGAACTCCGGGTCCGGGCCGTGCGGGCCGAACTGGCGCGGCCCGCCGAGTTCGAGGGAGAGGTGGCCGGTCCCGATGACCGCGACCCGCTGGTCCGACGGCCACGACTCGATGAGGTCGCGAACGGTGCGCCCGAGCTGCACGAACCGCTTCGGCTGCGGCAGCGGCGGCGCGAAGATGTTGGTGTAGATCGGCACGATCGGCAGGTCGGCCTCGGGCCGCAGCGTGATGATCGGGCACGTGATGGAGTGGTCGATGCGCAGTTCGTTCGAGAACGCGAGGTCGAACCCGGCGTCGAGACCTTCGCGCAGGATGTAGGCCGAGAGGTCCTCCTGGCCGGCCAGGCGCATCTTCGGCAGCCCGAACTCGCGTTCCTCGTTGTACCAGTTGGCGTCGTAGACCGGCGCCTTCCCGACGAGGAACTGCGGCATGTTGTCCAGCCACAGCTGGTGGAAGTGGTCGGAACCGACCATGACCAGCACGTCGGGTCGCGCGCGGGTCAGCGTCTCCCGGAACGTCTCGATCTTCGAGACCCACTCGTCCGCGAACGGCGGCCGGTCCTCCCCCACCGAGGTGCTCGCCCGGTAGTAGAAGGGGTGGTGGGTCGAGGCGATGACGGCGACGAGTTCAGCCATGCGCTTCTCCGGTGAGCGGGGGCGGCGTGTAGGGGTCGGGGCCGACCGGTCGGTTGTGCAGGTCGACCGACAGGAAGATGTCGTTCGCGACGGGGTGGCGCAGCTCCTCGGCGAGCTGCCCGATCAGACCCGCCGTCCGGGCCAGCAGGGCGAAGCCACGCAGCAGCTCCAGCGGCAGCCCGAGGTCGGCGAGCACCGCGCCGCACACCCCCGCGCCGTTGAGCGGCAGCTGCTTCCCGAGCACCTGCGGGTGCACCCGGCCGATCGCGGCGAACAACGCCAGGTGCGGACCGGTCACGCCCTCCTCGGCGGCGAGCGCCATGAGCTTGGGGGTGCGCGGGTCGCCCTGCTTGTGCACGTGGTGGCCGAGCCCGGGGACGAACTTCTTCCGGGCCCGCTGCTCGGTGACCACCCGCAACGCCAGCTCGTCCCACCCGGCGTCGTCGGTCGGCAGCGGCGCCTCCCCTGGGGTCGAGCTCCGCTTCGCTGCGTCTCCCACCAGCTGCTCGTGCAGGAACCGGCCGCAGTCCTCGGTCACGCCGAGGAACCGCGAACCGCCCGCCAGCAGACCCGCCGCGATCGCGCCCTGCACCGAGTCCGGGGCGGAGAGGTAGGTCAGGCGCGTGACGATGGCCGTCGGCGTGTAGCCGTGGTCGGCGAGCGCGGCCAGGACCGCCTCGAACACCCGGGTCTCCCCCGGCGACGGGCGGCGCTGTGTGGCCAGCCAGAACGCCAGCTCCCCGAACCCGACCTGCCCCATCACGTCCTCGACGAGGTCGTGGCCCAGCAGGGTGATCTTGTCGGGTGACGAGGCTCCGAGCGCGGTCTCGTACTCGTGCTCACTCACCGGTGCCGTCCCCCGTCGCTGCGCTCAGCCACGTCCGCAGGTCGGCGCCGTGCTCGTCGAGCTCGGGCGGCGGCAGCTCGTAGACCGCCGGGGTCGCGGAGAAGCGGATCGGGTGCCGCGTCGTCGGGACCGCGCGCTCACCCTCGCCGACCTCGACGACCGGGTCGAGCCCGAACCGCTCGGCCATGGCGAACCCGCCGTCGATGGACTGGATCGGCCCGCACGGCACGCCGGCGGCGACCAGCAGGTCGAACCACTCGACGGCGGTCTTCTCCTTCAGCTTCCCGACGAGGATCGGGCGCAGCTCGTCCCGGTTCTTCGTCCGGTCGGCGTTGCGCGCGTAGCGCTCGTCGTCGGCGACCTCGGGAATCCCGAGGGCCTCGCAGAGCTTGCGGAACTGCCCGTCGTTGGCGGCGGCGATGATGATGTCGTCGTCGGCCGTCGCGAGCGGCTCGTAGGGGAAGACGCTGGGGTGGGCGTTGCCCATGCGGTGCGGCACCACCCCGCCCGCCACCCAGGCGCTCGAGTGGTTCACCAGCCCGGTCAACGCCGAGGACAGCAGGTTGCACTCGACGTGCTGGCCCTCGCCGCTGCGGTCGCGGTGGCGCAGGGCGGCGAGGATGCCGATCACCGCGTGGTTGCCGGCCATCACGTCGAAGACGGAGATGCCGGCGCGGAAGGGCTCGCCGTCGGGATCGCCGGTCAGGTCCATCAGGCCGGAGATGGCCTGGACCATCAGGTCGTAGCCGGGGACGTGCGCGCCCTTCCCGGAGCCGAACCCGGAGATGCTCGCGTACACGACGCCGGGGTTGGCGCCGCGCACCGTCTCGTAGTCCAGGCCGTACTTCTTCATCCCGCCCGGACGCAGGTTCTCGATCACGACGTCCGCGCGCCGCGCGAGCTCCTGCGCGACCGCGACGTCGTCGGGATCGCGCAGGTCCAGCGCGATCGAGCGCTTCCCGCGGTTCACCCCCAGGTAGTACGTCGAGGTCTCCCCGCGGGTCGGCGGCATCCAGGTGCGCGTGTCGTCACCGTTCGGGCCCTCGACCTTCACCACCTCGGCGCCCATGTCCGCGAGCAGCATCGTCGCGTAGGGCCCGGCGAGGATCCGGGAGAAGTCGGCCACGAGCACCCCGTCGAGCGGGCCAGCCATGCGCGATCCCCTCTGTCCGTCTGTCGGACGACTGTCCGAAGATGATCCTGAGCCTTCCCGACGAGGGGCGTCAAGGCCTCAGGGGCTCGCGTCGACCCCCGCGTAGGCGTGGGCGAACCAGCGCGCGAGCAGCGGGTCGTCCCGCAGCCGCCGCACCCAGCCCTCGCGCACCGCGTCGACGAACGCGGCCGAGGAGTCCCCGCCCAGTGCGTCGCTGGAGAAGGCCGACAGCACGCGCAGGAACCAGTCGGAGAAGCCCTGGGTCGCCGCGATCACGGGCAGGCGCGTGTCGGAGTAGGCGTCCAGCCGGCCGCGGTCGCCGTGGTGCGCCGCGACGAGGCCGTGTGCGAGCTCCACGGCGTCGGCCACCGCCAGGTTCATGCCCTTGCCGCCGGCGGGGGTGATCAGGTGCGCGGCGTCGCCCACGAGGAAGACCGCGCCGGCCTGCATCGGGGCCGTCATCCGGGTCCGCAGGTCCAGGTCGTCGACGCTGATCTCCACCCCGTCGAGGGCGCCCGGTGCACCGAGGCGCTCCGCGAGGTCACGGCGCAGCTCGTCGGGGTCGAGGTCGGCGCCGCTCACGTCGGCCGGCACCTCGAGGTAGAACCGGGTCTCCTCGGGGCCCCGCCGCAGGTGGGCGGCGTAACCCCGCGGGTGGACCGCGTAGATCGTGTGGCCGACGAGCGGCGCGGTGCGCGCGGAGACGACGAGCCAGCGGCTCGCGAGCGGCCGGTCCTGCACCTCGACCCGGTCGCCGAGCGCCCGCGCGACGACGCTGCCCGCCCCGTCCGCGCCGACGATCGCCCGCGGCGTGAAGGTGGTGCCGCCGGCGGTGATGGCCGGCCCGTCGGGGTCGACGTGGGTGACGGGGTGCTCGAAGAGCAGCGGCGCACCCTCCGCCTCCAGCGCACCGACCAGGTCGGCGACGAACCGGTGCTGCGGGAACACGTAGTGCGGCCGGTCGCCGGTGAGGTCGGCGTAGTCGAACACGTAGCTCGTCGTCGGCGTGCGGAACTCGAGCCGCCGGTTCTCCGCGTCGAACGTCAGCGGGAATCCCTGGTCACGCAGCAGCTGGACGGTCCGGTACTCGATCATCCCGGCCTTCGGCAGGGTGCCGACCTGCTCCCGGGACTGCCGGTCGACCAGGACATAGGGCACCTCGGCGCGCTGCAGCATCCACGCCAGGACCAGCCCGGCCGGGCCGGCACCGACGATCACGACCTCGGGGTCCGTCACCGCGTCATCGTGCGCGCTCCGGTGATCGGTGCGCGCGGTGACTTCCGGCCCGCGGGAACCGGGGTCGGGCGCCACCCCGACGTCGGCGGTGGCACACGGCTGCCACCGGACGTCAGCGGCGCGCCACGCTCGGGCCGGTCGGGCCGGCGACCGCCGGCCCGACGATGTGGCTTCCCTGCCACTGGATGACAGCGACGACGCTTCGCTGCCACGGAGGGGCCTACGACGCCGGCAACGTCACGTGCGGCAACGACTCCCGGCGGGCGAAGTCGGCGCTGATCTCCCCGGCCGCGGCGAGCAGCAGCGGCAGGTGGTGCTCGACGAGGCGTTCGACCGACGTCTCGGCGGCGTGGCAGTTGACGTTCACGCCCGCGATCACGCGGCCCGACCCGTCGCGCAGCGGGGCCGCGACCGACCGGATCCCGAGCGTCAGCTGCTCGTCGGTGACCGCCCACCCCCGGGCCCGGACCTCCCGCAGCGCCGCGTCGCGCTCCTCGCGCGTCGGCTGCCAGCGCGGGGTGAGCCCGGACCGGGTGGGTTCGGCCAGCACCCGGTCGAGCTCCTCGGGCGACAGCGCCGCGAGCTGCACCTTGCCCAGCGACGTCGGCAGCGCCGGGAAGCGCGTCCCGATCGTCACCGCCAGCGACACGATCTTCGGCACCGACGCCCGCGCGACGTAGACGATGTCCGAGCCGTCGAGCTGGGCGATCGAGCAGGACTCGTGCGTCCGCACGGACAGCTCCTCGAGGTGGGGACGCGCGACGTCCCACAGCCCCATCGACCCGACGTAGGCCACGCCCAGGTCGAGCACGCGCGGCGTCAGCACGTATCCGCGCTCGCCCGACCGCACGTAGCCGAGTTCGGTCAGCGTGAGCAGGATGCGCCGCGCCGTCGGTCGGGCCAGGCCCGTGGCCCCGGCGACCTCGGCCAGCGTCATCTCCGGACGGGTCGGCGAGAACGCGGCGATCACCTCCAGCCCGCGCGCCAGCGCCTCGATGAAGTCCGGTCCGGTTCCCTCGCGCGGCACGCCGTGCACCCTACGTCCGCCAGGCGGACACGGTCTCCCTTCCCGACGACGGGTCGGCGCCGGTTGACACCGCAACCGTCGCTCAGCACAGTGACGAGCACCATGTGTCCGACACACGGACATGTGTCCGAACGTGAGGGAGCAAGTGCGATGAGTGAGGCCCGCCGCCCGGTCGTCCTGCGTGGGGGCACCGTGCTGACCCTCGACGCCGCGCACACCGTCCTGACCGACGCTGACGTCCTCGTGGTCGACGACCGGATCGCGGCGGTCGGCGCGCAGCTCGACGTGCCGGCGGGCACCGAGGAGATCGACGCGCGCGGCGGCATCGTCATGCCGGGCATGATCGACACGCACCGGCACCTGTGGCAGACCGCGATGCGCGGCTACGGCGCCGACTGGACGCTGACGCAGTACTTCGTCTGGTACTACCTCGAGCACGGCCGGGCCTTCCGGCCGGAGGACGTGTACGCGGGCAACCTGCTCGGCGCGATCGAGGCGGTCGACGCCGGCGTCACGACGACGGTCGACTGGTCGCACGGCCTGCAGACCGCCCAGCACGCGGACGCCGCCGTCGACGCGCTGCAGGCGGTCCCCGGCCGGTTCGTCCTCGCCTACGGCAACATCCAGGACGCCCCGGCGAACTGGACCACCTCGGCGGAGTTCCGGGAGTTCGTCGGGCGCCGCATGAGCGGGGACCGCGACCTGCTGGGCTTCCAGCTCGCCTTCGACGTCACGGGCGACCCGGCCTTCCCGGAGAAGCCGGCGTTCGAGGTGGCGCGCGAGCTGGGCGTCCCGGTGACCACCCACGCCGGTGTCTGGGGCGCCACGAACGACGACGGCATCCGGCTGATGCACGACCACGGGTTCATGACGCCGGAGACCGTGTACGTCCACGCCGCGACGCTGTCCGCCGACTCCTACCACCGCATCGCCGCGACCGGCGGTTCCGTCTCGGTGTCCACCGAGAGCGAGCAGTCGGCGGGTCAGGGCTACCCGCCCACCTGGGCGCTGCGTTCCCACGGCATCCCCGTGTCGCTGTCGATGGACACGACGGTGTGGTGGAGCGGCGACCTGTTCTCGGCGATGCGCTCCACCCTGGGCGCCGACCGCTCGCGCGAGCACCTCGAGGCCCACGCCAAGGGCGAGACCGTCACGCACGCCGCGCTGCGCGCCGAGCAGGTCGTCGACTGGGCGACCCGCGGGGGCGCGGCGGCACTCGGGCGGGGCGACCTCGGGAGCCTGGAGGTCGGGAAGAAGGCCGACGTGGTGCTGCTGCGCAACGAGCGCTCGCCGGTCATGTTCCCGGTGCTGCACCCCTACGGCCACGTGGCGTTCCAGGCGCAGCGCGGCGACGTCGAGGCCGTGATCGTCGACGGCCGCGTGGTCAAGCGGGACCACCGCCTCGTCGGCATCGACCTCGCCGCCGCGCGCCGCACCGTGGAGTCGACCGTCGAGCACCTGCGCTCGACCCTCGGCGAGGACGCCTGGACCGCCGGGATGAACCCGGAGGTCCCGGAGACCAAGGTGCTGGACAACCCGTACACGTACACCGACTACCGGTCGGCGGCCACGCACGAGGTGCGCTGACGCGCAGGTGAGCAGAAAGTGGGGCTATAGCCCCACTTTCTGCTCACGAGCGCGACAGCGCACCGTAGAGAGCCCGCTCGAAGTCCTCGTAGAGGCCCCACGCCTCCGGGGTGATGAACGGCAGCGAGTTGGTGTAGATCGACGCGCAGATCCCGGTGGTGCGGTCGACGAAGAAGTGGGTGTTGAACAGGCCCGCCCAGGCACCGCTGCCCGCGCGCCGACCGCCGGGCACGTCTGCGGTGTTGATGAGCAGGCCGTAGCCCCAGGTCCAGCCCGGGCCGAGGGTCAGCGAGTCGGTGGTGGCCGGGTCGGCGGTGGGGATCTCGGTGGGCATCGGGGCGCCGTCGAGCTGGTCGGAGAAGGCGGCGTCGACGGTCTCCGGGCGCAGGATGCGCTCGCCGTCGAGCTCGCCGCCGCGCAGCAGGGCCCGCTCGAAGCGGATGTAGTCGCGCGGCGTGGAGTGCAGGCCGTGACCGCCGGCCCACCACTGCGGGTCGTCGGGCAGGACGTTCCCGATCGAGCCCCAGGTGCCGTCCTCGCCCTTCGCGTGCACCGGCGTCTTGTTCGCCTGGCGGGCGTCGTCGAGGGCGAACATCGTCTCGTCCATCCCGAGCGGGCCGGTGATGTTCTCCTTCACCACGACGTCGAGCGTGGTCCCGGCGATGGCCTCGACCACGCGCCCCAGCCAGTCGGTGTTGATGCCGTAGACGAAGCGGGTACCTGGATCACAGACCATCGGGGCGTTGAACGCCGCCATGTCGCCCGGCACCACGTTCGGCGTCCCGGTGGCCTCCTCGAAGTGCTTGATCCCCTCGTCCCAGAACCAGTAGCCCAGCCCGGACGTGTGCGTGATCAGCTGCTTCACCGTCGCCTTCGAGGCGGGCTCCCGCAGCTTGGGCGTGTCGCCGTCGAAGCCCTCCAGCACCTGCACGCCGCTGAACTCGGACACGTAGGACTCGACGGGCGCGTCCAGGTCGAGCAGGCCGGACTCCATCTGCTGCAGCGCCGCCGTCGTCGCGACCATCTTGGTCATCGACATGATGCGGAAGTGCGTGCTCGTCGAGACGGGTTCGCCGCCGCCGGCGACCCGGTCACCCGCCGCGCCCTCGTAGATCACGCCGTCACGGTCGGCCGCGATCGCGGCGACGTGCGGGACGGCGCCGTTCGCCACGGCGGTGGACAGGATCCGGTCGATGCCGGAACCGTCGATCGAGGGGGACACGGGAACCTCCACGGGGCTGAGTGGTACCAGTCACATCCAACCCAGTGTCGCGCGTCACGTCGAGGGACGGGACCCCTCTCCCGTACCGGCATGCGGTGCCCGCCCACAGGACGCACGAGACGCCGCAGGACTAACGCGTGAGCACTCCCGCTGATCGCCCCGGTCCTCGCCACCGTCGCGATCGCACCGTCCGGGGGCGGGCCGACGTTCCGGCGGGGGGCACCGGAACGGCGGCCTACCGACCCCCTGTGTGCTCAACGGGTCCGCAGCTCCGAGGATGACCGGCACGAGGGCACCGTCGGCTGGGAATCTGGATCAACCCTGGAGGGGAGGGCGTTGTGACCGGTCACAACGAACCGTCGTCCGGCGCGCCCCACCGTCCGGTCGCCGCGTGGCTGCGGGCGGAGAAGGACGCCATGTGCGACGCCCTCGTGCACGGCCACCGGACCGTGAACCCGCAGTACCGGACCCTGCCCGTCGAGCAGCTCGAGGGCGACGTCCGGGCGATCACGAACCTCAACCTCGACGTCGTGATCGCCTCGCTCGAGGGTGACGAGGAGGTCCGGCGAGCGGCCGAGCCACGGCTGCGGGAGTCCGCCGCGCGCCGTGCCGAGGAGGGCGTGGCGCTGGGCGCGGCGCTGCGGGCCTACCAGCTGAGCGCCCGGTGGCTCCTCGACGCCGCGGTCGAGGCCGGGGTGGTGGAGGTCGGGACCGCGCCCTGGCACGGCGTCCTCGACGCGATGCTCGATCACCTGTCGTGGGTGACGCCGGTGGTCACCGCCGGCTACCTCGAGGCCGCCGACGGCGACCGGGCGCACGACGCCCGCGGCCGGCAGGCAGCACTGTCGGCACTGCTGGCCGGGGCGTCCGCGGCGACGGCCGCCCGCGTCGGCGAGCTCCGGCTGCCGCCGCGGGTCGTCGTCCTCGCGGTCGTCCTCGCCCCGCACCCCGACGCCCTGGCGGGCGACGAGGTCGACGGGACCGTCGTCGAGCGCCGCAAGGTACGCCGGGTCCGCGGAGAGCTGGAGCGCCAGTTCCCCGGCGACGTCCTCGTCTCGTTGTCGGCGGACTCCGGGATCGTGGTGCTGCCCCTCGCCGCCGAGGACCTCCCCGACGGTCCGGACGTCCCCGAGCCGGTGCTGCGCCGGCTCCGTCACCTCACCCGCGAGCTCGTCGTCGTCGCCGGTGCCGAGCTGCGCGTCGCAGCCGTCACCGGGCGGACCGACGACGTCCGGGGCGCCGCCGAGCTGGCGCGCGAGGTGCTGCGCGTCGCCGGGATCGCCGGGCCGGCCGAGCCGGTCGTCCAGCTGCGCGACGTCGCCGTGGCCTACCAGCTGACCCGTCCCGGGCCGGCCCTCGACGCGCTCGCGTCCCGCCTGGACCGCCTCGACGGGCACCCCGAGCTGGAGAACACCCTCCACAGCTGGCTGCGCCACGACTGCGCCCGCCGCGCCACGGCCGCCGACCTGCACGTGCACCCGAACACCGTGGACCACCGCGTCCGACGGATCGCGGAGATGATCGGACTCGACCTCGGGCGGCCCGGGGACCTCCTCACCGCCCGTGCCGCACTGCTGGCACGGGCCGCGCGGTCACCCGCCGTCCACCACCCGGTCCGCTGACGCCGGCCCGAGGACCGACAGCAGCTGCAGCTTCTCGTGGGTCTCGCTGCCGGGCACCGCGGTGTAGACGAGCAGCAGATGTGACTGGTCGGGGTCGAGCAGCGTCTGGCAGTGGAGGTCGAGCACGCCGACCTCGGGGTGCACCATACGTTTGACGGCGGGCGGGCGGACCCCCACCTCCTGGGTCTCCCACAGCGCACGGAACTCCTCGCTGCGCCCGAGCAGCAGCTCCGCGAGGTGCGCCGCACGCGAGTCGGGACCGCGCAGGCCCACCAGTCCGCGCAGCCCCGAGGCGTAGAGCCGCGACAGCGCGGCGTGGTCCTCGGGCGGGTAGAGCGCCCGGGTCGCCGGGTCGGTGAACCAGCGGTACCCGAGGCTGCGGGCCGGGCCGGTGTGGCGGGTCAGGTCACCGCTGAGCGCCACGCCCAGCGGCGTCTGCCGCAGCGTCTCCCCGAGCTCGGTGACGATCTCGGCGGGAGTGTCGTCGAGCCGGTCGAGGATGCGCAGCAGCCCGGGACCGACGTGGGTGCCGGCCGGCCCGCGGGTGGGCGGGTGGTGCCCGGCCAGCCGGAACAGGTGGTCGCGCTCGTCGAGCGAGAGGTGCAGCCCCTGGGCGATCGAGGCGATCATCTGCTCCGAGGGCTGCGGTCCGCGCTCCCGCTCCAGGCGGGCGTAGTAGTCGGCCGACATGTGGCACAGCGCGGCGACCTCCTCGCGCCGCAGCCCGCTCGTCCGCCGTCGCCGCCCGCGGGGCAGCCCGACGTCGTCGGGTTGCAGCGCCTCCCGCCGACGGCGCAGGAACGTCGCCAGCCCGGCCCGGTCGATCATCGGCCCCGCCTCTCCTCGGTGTCGTCTTCCTACCGCGCGGTCCGGATCCGTAGCCACGGATCACCAGGCCGTGGCTACCGCCCGCACGTCGGAGAACCGTCGTCGGTGTCGCCCCACCGACCCCGAGGAGCACCGCGTGTCCCGCACCCCCGACATCACCGTCCCCGACCTCACCGGCCGCCGCGCCGTCGTCACCGGCGCGAGCGACGGCGTCGGACTCGCGCTCGCCGGCCGGCTCGCCGCCGCCGGCGCCGAGGTCGTCCTGCCCGTCCGGAACCCGGCGAAGGGCCGCGCCGCGCTCGCGACGATCCGCGGCCGCACCCCCGCCGCCGACGTCTCGCTGCGCGAGCTCGACCTGTCCTCGCTCGCCTCGGTCGCCGCACTCGGTGCGACCCTGCGCGAGGAGGGCCGCCCGGTCCACCTGCTCGTCAACAACGCGGGCGTGATGACCCCGCCCGAGCGGCAGACCACCACCGACGGCTTCGAGCTGCAGTTCGGGACGAATCACCTGGGACACGTCGCTCTCGTCGGGCACCTGCTGCCGCTGCTGCAGGCGGGCCGGGCGCGCGTGACGTCCCAGCTCAGCGTGGCCGCGCGCTCGGGCGCCGTGCACTGGGAGGACCTCCAGTGGGAACGCTCCTACGCAGGCGGGCGCGCGTACAGCTCCTCGAAGATCGCGTTCGGGCTGTTCGCGCTCGAACTCGGCCGCCGCAGCGCGGCGCACGGGTGGGGCATCACGAGCACCCTCGCCCATCCCGGCGTCGTCCCGACCAACCTGCTCGCCGCCCGCCCCGAGGTGGGGCGGACCCGGGACACCCCGCAGATCGGACTGATCCGCGCGATGTCCCGGTGGGGCCTGATCGGCACGGTGGAGACCGCCCTGCTCCCGGCGCTGTCCGCGGCGACGTCCCCCACGGCCCGCGACGGCGGGTTCTACGGGCCCGACGGCCTCGGTCACGTCCGCGGCGGCCCCGCCGAGCAGCCGCTCTACCGCCCGCTGCGCAGCCGGGAGGAGGCCGCGCGGGTCTGGGCGGTCTCGCAGGAACTGACGGGGGTGTCGCTCGACGGCGACGGCGCGCGGCCGCCGCGGACCGCCGGGCGGGGCTGAGGGCCGCGTGCGGACGGGGACGGCCCCCTCACCGCAGCAGCGGCGCCACGACCTCCGGCTGCTCGAGCGCCAGGAGCGAGCGGGCGCGCGGGACGAGGTGGAAGCTCGCCGTCGGGATGGCATCGGCCATCGCGCGGGCGTGCTCCGGCTTGGCGCCGTGGTCGTCCTCGCCGACGACGATCTCCACGGGTATCCGCAGCCGGGGCAGGTCCGCGAGGTCGTCCGCCTCGGCCACCCGCGCGAGGCCGTCGGCCCACGATCGGACCGGGGTGCGCTGCACCCGGGTCCGGGCGTACTGCACCGCCGACCCGTTGCGGGCCAGCTGCGCCGGGGTGAACCAGCGGGTGATCGAGATGTCGGCGACGGCGGTGTCCGCGCGGAGGGCCTCGGACAGCGTCGCGAAGAGCGGTGACGGCGAGGACCGGGGCGCGAGCAGGGACAGCCGCCGGGTCCGGTCGGGGTGGTCGAGCGCGAAGCGCTGCCCGACGACGGCCCCGAGGGAGTGCCCGACGACGTGCGCGGTGGGCACCTCGAGCAGGTCGAGCAGCTCCAGGAGGTCCTCGACGAGGCGGGCGGTGCACGGCACGGGCGCGTGGGCCGCGGCTCCGTGACCGGGCAGGTCGTACCGGAGGATGCGGCAATCGCCCCGCAGCTGCATCGCGAGACCGGACCAGTAGTCGAGGTCGAAGGGGGTGGCGTGCACGAGCACCACCACGGGGCCGACGCCCTCGTCGACCACCCGGGTGCGTACTCCACCGAGTACGACCGCTCGCTCGCTCATCACCGAAGATCCCCCGGGCGGCACCCTACTCGACCGGCGTCGCCCCACCGCCCCCCAGATCCAGTTCGAACGAGTAGCGCGACGCTCGGTAGAGGTGCGCGCCGTACTCGACGAGGCGGCCGCGGTCGTCCCAGGCGGTCCGGGTCATCGTCAGCAGCGGCGCCCCGCGCGGCTCGTCGAGCAGCCCCGCCTCGGTCGCGCTGGCCGCCCGGGCCCCGACGACCTGCGTGGCCGCGACCGGCACGCACCCGGCGTCGCGCAGGAGCTGGTAGAGGCCCTTCTCGCGCAGCATCGCCGCGTCGGGCGCGAGCACGTCGCACGGCACGACGTTCGTCATCAGCGCCAGCGGCTCGTCGCCCGCGAAGCGCAACCGCTCCACCGAGGTCACCATCGTGCCCGCCGGGATCCCCGACCGCGTGGCGACGTCCGCCGGCACCGGCCCGACGACGAGGCCGCGCACCTCGGTGCGCGGCGTCCCGCCGTGCCGGGCCAGGTCGTCGAACAGGCTCGTCAGCTCGGCCTTGCGCCGGACCGACGGCGCGACCACCCGCACCCCGGCACCGCGGCGGCGGACCAGCAACCCCTGCTCGACGAGGTGGGACACGGCGCGCCGGACCGTGGGCCGGGAGACGCGCAGCTGCGTCGCGAGCTCCGCCTCGTTCGGCAGCCTCGTTCCCGGGGCGAGATCACCGTCAGCGATCATCTGCTGCAGATGGAGGGCCGCCTGGAAGTAGAGCGGCACCGGGCTGCTCCGGACAGGTGACGCATGACGCGGGTCCATGGTCACTCCCACCCCGGCCTCTCGACACTATGTCCAAACAAAGTATTGACCTGACGAGTGAGGGAGCGTACTCCTATCACCGTGGTCGGGGTCACTCCCCGGAAGTCCCGCTGCCGGACCCCGCCGGCGGCGACGCACAGAGAGAACTGATGCTCGATGAGGAGTATTCGGAGCGTGCTGGCCGTCGCGGCCGCCGCCGCCGTCGCGCTCACCTTCACGGCGTGTTCCAGCCAGGGTGGCGCGCAGAACCAGAACCAGGCGACCGGCCAGCGGTTCACCATCGCGATGGTCACCCACGAGGCACCGGGTGACTCCTTCTGGGACAAGGTCCGGGCGGGCGCGCAGCAGGCGGCCTCCGAGCTCAACGTCGACCTGAAGTACTCGAACAACAACGACGGCGGGCAGCAGGCCACCCTCGTCCAGAACGCCATCGACTCCAAGGTCAACGGCATCGCGGTCACGTTGTCCTACCCCGACCAGGTCGGCCCCGTCGCGCAGAAGGCCGCGCAGGCCGGGATTCCGGTCGTCGGTTTCAACCAGGGCATCGACAACTACCAGAAGTACGGCTTGAAGATGTACTTCGGCTCCGACGAGACCCTCGCCGGACAGAGCGCGGGCCAGCGTCTCGGCCAGCTCAACCCGGGCGGCAAGGCCCTCTGCGTCATCCAGGAGCAGGGCTCGGTAGCCCTCGAGACCCGCTGCGCCGGCGTGAAGAGCGCCTATGCCAACACCGAGAACCTGCAGGTCAACGGCACCGACCTGCCGTCGGTGCAGCAGACCATCCAGGCCAAGCTGGCCCAGGACCCGTCGATCACCGACGTCGTGACCCTCGGCGCCCCGGTCGCCCTCGCTGCCATGCAGGCGAAGCAGGCCGCCGGCAGCCAGGCGAAGATCGTCACGTTCGACCTCAACGCCGACGTGGCCAAGGCGATCCAGTCCAACCAGATCGCGTTCTCGGTCGACCAGCAGCCCTACGTGCAGGGCTACATGGCCGTCCAGGCCCTGTGGCTGAACCTCAGCAACGGCAACGACATCGGCGGCGGCAAGCCCGTGCTCACCGGTCCGTCGTTCGTCGACGCCAGCAACATCGGCCCGATCACGCAGTACGCGGCGAAGAACACCCGCTGATCCACCCGGCGCCGGTCCGCCCCCGCGGACCGGCGCCGGTCCCCTGTCGGCATGAATCCCAGTCCCCTTGGAGCCCAGCGATGAGCACCCCCGTCGCGACCCAGTCCCCTCCCACCCCGAGCAGCCCGGACGGACCGGTCCGCGTGCAGCGCTCGCTGGGCGCCCGCGTCCTCGGCCGCCCGGAGATCGGCGCGTTCGCGGCGGCGGTGGTCATCTTCGTCTTCTTCTTCGTCATCGCCCCGCCGTTCCGCACGGTCGAGGCGCTCTCGACGGTTCTCTACTCCGCCTCCACGATCGGCATCGTCGCCCTCGGCGTCGCCCTGCTGATGATCGGCGGCGAGTTCGACCTGTCCTCGGGCGTCGCGGTCACCACCAGTGCCCTGGCCTCGGCGATGCTCTCCTACCAGCTCTCGCTCAACGTCTGGGTCGGCGTGATCGTCAGCCTGGTCATCTCGCTCGCGATCGGCGCCCTCAACGGCTGGCTGCTGGTCAAGACCAAGCTCCCGAGCTTCCTCATCACGCTCTCGACGTTCTTCGTCCTGCAGGGCGTGAACCTCGGGGTCACCAAGCTCGTCACCGGCACCGTCGCCACCACCAACATCGACCAACTCGACGGGTTCGACTCCGCCAAGGCGATCTTCGCCGGTGACATACCGCTCGGGTTCATGACCGTCAAGGCGTCGGTCGTCTGGTGGCTGGTGTTCGTCGCCGTCGCCAGCTGGATCCTGCTGCGCACCCGGACCGGGAACTGGATCTTCGCGGTCGGCGGCAACCAGGACTCCGCCCGCGCTGTCGGTGTCCCGGTCGCCAAGGTCAAGATCGGCCTGTTCATGGGCGTCGCGTTCATGGCCTGGTTCCTCGGCCAGCACCTGCTGCTGAACTTCTCCACCGTGCAGGCGGGCCTCGGCGTCGGCAACGAGCTGATCTACATCGTCGCCGCGGTCGTCGGCGGCGCGCTGCTCACCGGCGGGTTCGGCTCCGCCATCGGCGCCGCGATCGGCGCCTTCATCTTCGGCATGACCACCCAGGGCATCGTCTACGCCGGCTGGGACCCGAACTGGTTCAAGACCTTCCTCGGCGTGATGCTCCTGCTCGCCGTGCTCGTGAACCTGTACGTCAAGAACTCCGCCTCGAAGCGCACGTAGGGACCCTGATCATGACCGACACGATCGCCGAGCACGCCTCGGCCGACCTGACCGCCGGCACCCCGCTCGTCGCGATGTCCGGCGTGGGCAAGGCCTACGGCGCGATCCGCGCCCTCGAGGGCGTCGACCTCACCGTCCGGGCCGGCGAGGTGACCTGCGTCCTGGGCGACAACGGCGCCGGGAAGTCCACCCTGATCAAGATCATGTCCGGACTGCACCCGCACTCCGAGGGCACCCTGACCGTCGACGGGAAGGAGGTCCGCTTCGGCTCGCCGCGCGAGTCGCTCGACCGCGGCATCGCCACCGTCTACCAGGACCTCGCCGTCGTCTCCCTCATGGAGGTCTGGCGCAACTTCTTCCTCGGCTCGGAACTGCGCAAGGGCAGGTTCCCGCTGGCGCCGCTCGACATCCCGCGGATGCGCGAGATCGCCGACACCGAGCTCAAGAAGATGGGCATCCACGTCAAGGACATCAACCAGCCGATCGGCACGCTCTCGGGCGGTCAGCGCCAGTGCGTCGCGATCGCCCGCGCCGTCTACTTCGGCGCCCGGGTACTGATCCTCGACGAACCCACCGCCGCCCTCGGCGTCAAGCAGTCCGGCGTCGTGCTGAAGTACACCGCCGCCGCCCGCGACGCCGGCCTCGGGGTCGTGTTCATCACCCACAACCCGCACCACGCCTACATGGTCGGCGACCACTTCATCATCCTGAAACTGGGCCGTCGGGTCCTCGACCGCACGCGCGCCGAGGTCTCCCTCGAGGAGCTCACCGGGGAGATGGCGGGCGGTCAGGAACTCGCCGAGCTCTCCCACGAGCTCCAGCGGTGAGTTCCCCCCTGCGTTTCGGCGTCCTCGGCGCCGCCCGCATCGCGGTCGTCGCGCTCGCGGAGCCCGCGACGACGACGGGCGACCGGATGGTCGCCGTCGCCGCCCGGGATCACGGGCGGGCCGAGGCCTTCGCGGCCGAGCACGGCGTCGAACGGGTGCACGACACCTACGACGACGTGCTCGCCGACCCGGAGGTCGAGGTCGTCTACGTCCCGCTCGCCAACGGCCTGCACGGCCGCTGGACCCGGGCGGCGATCGAGGCGGGGAAGCACGTGCTCGTCGAGAAGCCGTTCGCCTCGAACGCGGCGGAGGCCCGCGAGGTCGCCGCGGCCGCACGAGCGGCGGGGGTGGTGGTCGTCGAGGCGTTTCACCACGTGCACCACCCCGTGACCCGCCGCCTCGTCTCGCTGCGGTCCGAGCTCGGCGAGCTGCAGCACGTCGAGACGACGTTCCGCATGCCGGCCCCACCCCAGGACGACCCTCGCTGGTCGTTCGATCTCGCCGGCGGCGCCCTCATGGACCTCGGCTGCTACGCACTCCACCTGCAGCGCCGGTTGGTCGGCTCCGAACCCGTCGTCGTGCACGCCTCCGGGACCGAACGCTCGCCGGCGGTCGACGCATCGATCACCGCGGACCTCGCGTTCCCCTCCGGGGTCACCGGCCGAGCGTCCTGCGACATGGCCGCCGACTCGTGGACGATCACCGCCCGCGTGATCGGCTCACGCGGCGAGGCGACGGCGATGAACGTGGTGCTGCCGCAGTTCGACGACCGGATCGTCGTCCACGTCGACGGGGAGCACCGCACGGAGCATCTCGGCACCCGCTCGACGTACACCTACCAGCTCGAGGCCCTGCGGGCGCACCTGCGCGAGGGCGCCCCCTACCCGCTCGACCTCGACGACGCCGTGGCCCAAGCCGAGCTGATCGACGTGGTCTACGCCGCCGCCGGGTTCGTGCCGCGACCGCGGACCGAGCCGGTACTGCACTGAGGCGCGCCTCCTCGAGAGGTACGAAGGGGCCGTTCGTCACCCTCTTCCGTGACGAACGGCCCGTTCGCGCCGATCAGGGGCGGGCGCACGGCGGCGGCGCCGTCGTCCCGCGCACGACCAGCCGCGGCGCGAGCACGACCTCGCCCACCTCGTCCCGCTCCCCGTCGAGACGCCGGGCCACCAGGTCGAGGGCGTGTTCGACGAGGGCCGGGACGTCCTGGCTGACGGTCGTGAGGTCGACGTGGGCCAGGCGGGAGAGCGGGCTGTCGTCGAACCCGGCGACCGAGACGTCGCCGGGCACCCGCACCCCCGCACGCACGAGGGCGTCGAGCAGGCCGACGGCGGCGCGATCGTTGAACACCGTCACCCCGGTCGCCGCGCCGAGGTCCGCCGCGGCCGCCGCGCCGTCGGCCTCCCCGTGCCCGCCGCGCACCACGCGCGGCTCCAGCCCGGCCGCCGTCATCGCCCGCTCGTAACCGCGGCAGCGATCGGCGGCGATCGTCCCCGGCCCGCCGTCGACGTGGACCACGGCGCGGTGCCCGAGCGCGAGGAGGTGCTCGGTCGCCTCGCGGGCGCCCCGCTCGTCGTCCACCCGGACGCTGTCGACCCCGCTCGCGCGGCCGGTGACGGCCACGAGCGGGACCTGCCCGTCGAGCGCGACGAGCCACTCGCCCGGGCTGGACGTCCCGAGCAGGAGCAGGGCCTCGCACCGGGAGTCGATCAGCGTCTCCACCGCCCGTTCCTCGTCGCGAGCCGGGCTGCGTGCACCGATGAGCAGGTCGAAGCCGCGCCGGGCGGACGCGGCGAGCAGCTCCTCGACCAGCTCGGAGTGGAACGTCGAGCGCACGTCGGTGACGACGCCGAGCATCCCGGACCGACGGCGGGCCAGGAGGCTGGCCGCCCGGTCGGGCCGGTAGCCGAGCTCCTCGGCCGCCGCGAGCACCCGCACCCGCGTCGCCTCGCTGGGCCCCGGCGCGCCGCGGAGGACGAGCGACACCGAGGCGGTGGAGCACCCGGCGGCCGTGGCGACGTCGGCCAGTCGAGGACGAGACATGCCGGGGCACTCCGCATCTTTGTCTTGACATGAAATCCCGTGAGCACGGACACTCATCGTGCACCTTAAAGCGCTTTAAAGGCTCCCGGAAGGAGTCCGACGATGACGTCGATCGCGGCCCCGATGTGGCTCGACCCGGCCGATGCCCACGTCGAGGACCTGCGCGCCCACGTCGAGCGGGGCACCGACCCGGCCGCGCACCCCCGGGCCGCGGAGATCCGCGAGGGCGTGCCGGTCTACGACGTGGCGACCCTCCTCGCCGACGAGCGCCACGGCGTGCAGGCCGAACTCGTCGCGACCCTGCTCGACGGGGCGGGCATCGTCGTCCTCGCCGGCGCATTCGCCGGCCCGGTGCTCGAGGCGGCCACCGCCGAGTTCCGCGCGATGATCGCCGAGCAGCGCGCCTCCGGCGCCGTCGCGGGCGATCACTTCGCGAAGCCCGGCGCCAACGACCGCATCTGGAACGCCGCGGAGAAGCTCGCCCGCCGCGCTCCCGAGGTGTTCGCCGCGTACTACGCGAACCCCGCGCTCGCGCTGGTCTGCGAGGCCTGGCTCGGCCCCGGCTACCAGGTGACCTCGCAGGTCAACCAGGTCAACCCCGGTGGGGCCGCCCAGAGCCCCCACCGCGACTACCACCTCGGCTTCATGGACGCGGCCGGCGCCACCCGCTACCCCGCCCACGTCCATCGCCTCTCCCCCGCGCTCACGCTGCAGGGCGCCGTGGCGCACGGCGACATGCCCGTCGAGTCAGGCCCGACGATGTACCTGCCGGGCTCGCAGACCTACCCGCACGGCTACCTCGTCGCCGACCGCGAGGACTTCCGCGCCTACTTCGCCGAGCACCACGTGCAGCTGCCGCTCTCCGCCGGCGACGCGGTGTTCTTCAACCCCGCCCTGCTCCACGGCGCCGGCCACAACCGCACGGCCGACGTCCACCGCCTCGCCAACCTCCTCCAGATCTCGTCGGCCTTCGGCCGGGCGATGGAGAGCTGCGACCGCGCCGCGATGGCCCGCGCGGTCTTCCCCGCGCTCTTCTCCCTGCCCGACGACGGCGCGCTGGAGAATGCCGTCGCCGCGACCGCCGAGGGCTACGCGTTCCCGACCGACCTCGACGCGGACCCGCCGGTCGACGGCCTCGCGCCGCCCTCGCCGGCGGACGTCCTGCTGCGGGCCGTGCGCGAACGGTGGTCGGCCGCGCAGCTGGACGAGGTCCTGGCCGGTCAGACGTCCCGACGCCGGGGCGTGGTCACGTGAGCGGGCTGCTCGCGGACCGCGTGGTGCTCGTGGTCGGCGGCACCTCCGGCGTCGGCGCGGCGACCGCCCGGGTCGCCCGGCGGGAGGGAGCGACGGTGGCCGTCGCGGGCCGTCGTCGGGAACACGGGGAGAAGGTCGCGGCGGACCTGGGCGCACTGTTCGTGTCCTGCGACGTCGCCGACGTCGAGGCGTGCCGTACGGCGGTGTCGACGGTCCTCGCCGAGTTCGGACGGGTCGACGGCCTGGTGAACGCGGCCGGGCTGACCGACCGCGGCTCGTTGCTCGACACTTCCCCGGAGCTGTTCGACGCGCACGTGGCGGTCAACCTGCGCGGCCCGTTCTTCCTCATGCAGGCCGTCGTGGCGGACCTGGTCCGGCGCGGCGAGCCGGGCTCGATCGTGAACATCGGGTCCGAGGCGGCCCGCGGCGGGGCGCCGGAGCTCAGCCCCTACGCGGCGACCAGGGGCGGCCTCGCGACGCTCACCCGCAACGCCGCGCACGCGCACCGGTTCGACCGGATCCGGATCAACCAGCTCGACATCGGCTGGACCGCCACCGAGGGCGAGGACGCGACCCAGCGGCGGTTCCACGGCGCGGACGACGACTGGCGCGCGCGGGCCGGGGCCGACCTGCCCGCCGGTCGCCTGGCCGACCCCGAGGACGCCGCCGAGATGGTCGTCCTCCTGCTCTCCGACCGGTCCGGGGTGGTCACCGGCTCGGTCATCGACTGGGACCAGCAGGTCCCCGGCGCCCACGACGGAAAGGCACTGCAGTGAAGATCGGACTCATCGGCCTCGGGCGCATCGGGGCCTTCCACGCGCACACGCTGCGCGGGATCGTCGACGGGCTCGTGGTCACCGACGCGCGCGCCGACGTGACCGCCGCCGTCGCGGCCGAGGTGGGCGCCACCGCGGTCGCGACCCCGGAGGACGTGTTCGCCGCGGGCGTCGACGGCGTCGTCATCGCCGCGGCGACGCCGGCCCACCCGGAGCTGCTGCTCGCCGCGGTCGACGCCGGGCTCCCCGCCTTCTGCGAGAAGCCGCTCGCCGGTCGCATCGACGACGCGCTCGACGTCGCCGCGAAGCTCGCGGGCCGCGACGAGCGCGTGCAGATCGGCTACCCGCGGCGCTTCGACGCCGGCTACATCGCGGCGCGGGCGGCCGTGCAGGACGGCGCGCTCGGTCGCGTCCACACCGTCCGCGCGACCACGCTGGACCCGGCGCCGCCGCCCCTGGACTACGTCCGCATCTCCGGTGGCATCTTCCGCGACTGCTCGGTGCACGACTTCGACGCCCTCCGCTGGGTGACCGGCCGTGAGGTCGTCGAGGTGTTCGCCTCCGGCGACACGGCGGGCGACCCGGTGTTCGCCGAGGTCGGGGACGTCTCGACGTCGGCCGCGCTGCTCACGCTCGACGACGGATCGCACGCGCTGGTCTCCAACACCCGCTACAACCCGCGCGGCTACGACGTGCGGATGGAGCTGCACGGCGACCGCGACTCGCTCGCCGTCGGGCTCGACGACGGGCTGCCGCTGCGCTCGGCCGAGCCCGGCGTCGCGTTCCCGGCGGGAACGCCGCACGGGTTCTTCATGGATCGCCTCGCGCCCGCGTTCCGGGCGGAGCTGAGCGCCTTCACCGAGCTGGTGGCAGGGACGCGGTCGACGCCGTGCTCCGTCGCCGACGCCATGGCCGCGAACTGGATCGCCGAGGCCGCCACCCTGTCCCTGCACGAGCACCGTCCGGTGCGGATCGACGAGGTCACCCGATGAACAGCCCCAAGATCGCCGGCGCTCCGATCTCCTGGGGCGTGTGCGAGGTCCCCGGCTGGGGCTACCAGCTCGAGCCCAAGCGTGTGCTCACCGAGATGCGCGAGGTCGGACTCGCGGCCACCGAGTTCGGGCCCGACGGGTTCCTGCCCGCCGACGCCGCCGCGAAGGCCGCGACGCTCGCGGAGTACGACCTGCACGCCGTCGGCGGTTTCACCCCGACGCTGCTGCACGTGCCGGACCACGACCCGCTGCCCGGCGTCGTCGACCTGCTCGCGAGCTACGACGCCGCGCGCGCCGGCACGCTCGTGCTCTCCGCCGACTCCGGCGGCGCCGGCTACGACTCGCGCCCCGAGCTCGACGCGGCCGGCTGGTCGCTGCTGCTCGGCAACCTCGACCGGATCGCGGAGTACGCCCGGACACGCGGCGTCGAGGCGGTGCTGCACCCGCACGTCGGGACGATGGTCGAGAACACCGACGACGTGCAGCGCGTGCTCGCGGGCTCGTCGATCGGGCTGTGCCTGGACACCGGGCACCTGCTCATCGGTGGCACCGACCCGGCCGACATCACCCGCCAGGCGCCGGAGCGCGTGGCGCACACCCACCTCAAGGACGTCGACCTGGGGCTGGCCCGGCAGGTGCAGGACGGCCGGCTGACCTACACCGAGGCGGTCTCGCGGGGGATGTACCGGCCGCTCGGGTCCGGCGACGTGAACCTGACGGCGGTGCTGCGCGACCTGGCCGCCCGCGGCTACGACGGCTGGTACGTGCTGGAGCAGGACACGATCCTGTCCGAGGAACCGTCCGGTGTCGGACCGGTCGCCGACGTCGCGGCGTCCGTCGAGCACCTGCGGTCGGTGCTGGCATGAGCGTCACGCTGGCCGCCTGCGCGGAGATGCTGTTCGTGGACCTGCCGTTCGCCGACCGCGTCCGGCGGCTCCACGAGCGCGGGTTCGAGATCGAGATCTGGAACTGGGCGACGAAGGACGTCGACGACCTGACGGCCACGGGGGCGCGGTACTCCTCGATGACCGGCTACCTGACCGGTTCGCTCACCGACCCCGACGGCATCGCCGAACTGCTCGCCTCGGCCCGCCGCTCGCTCGAGGTCGCGGCGAAGCTCGACTGCCCGCGCCTGAACCTGCACGGCACCGGCCTCGACGGGCAGGGCCTGCCGGTGGTGCCGGTGGAGGTCGTGACGCCGCGGATGTGGCTGACGGCGGCCGACACGCTACGCCGGGTCGCGGAGCTCGGCGCCGAGGCCGGCCGGGTGTTCACGCTCGAGAACCTCAACCTCGACGTCGACCACCCCGGGGTGCCGTTCGCGAGGGCCGCGGACACGCTCGAGCTGGTGCGGGCGGTCGGATCCCGGAACGTGCGGATGAACCTCGACCTCTACCACGCGCAGATCGGCGAGGGGAACCTCATCGCCCTGCTCGACGAGGCGCTGCCGTTCGTGGGCGAGATCCAGGTGGCGGACGTGCCGGGGCGCTGCGAGCCGGGCACCGGGGAGATCCACTACCCGGCGATCGCCCGGGCCCTCGCCGACCGGGGCTACACCGGCGTGGTCGGACTCGAGGGGTGGGCGAGCGGCGACCCCGATGCGGCGCTGGACGCGTTCGAGGCGGCATTCAGGGTCTGATCCCCGCCACGCACCGAGGCCCGCCGACTCCGGTCGGCGGGCCTCTTCTTTTGTCCGGACAAGCATTGCGATCAGCTTTTAGAGCGCTCTAAAATACTCGGAGCCAGCCCCACCACCCGCTTCGGAGGACCCCGATGGCCGCACCCACCGCCGTCGAGTACGACCCGTTCGACCCGACCTTCTACACCGCCGACCCGTTCGGGACGTACCGGTGGATGCGGGACGAGGCGCCGGTCTACTGGTCGGAGCGCTGGCAGTGGTTCGCCCTGACCCGATTCGACGACGTGCGCGCGGCGATCACCGATGCCGACCTGTTCCGCAGCTTCGAGGGCATGGACATCGACGACTCGCGGCTCGAGCAGGTGCCACCGGGCTCGATCGGGAGCATGGACAACCCGCGGCACGACCAGGTGCGCCGGGTCGTGCAGCCCTACTTCGTGCCGCGGCGGATCGCGACCATGGAATCGGGCATCCGCAGCGTGGTCCGCGAGCTCGTGGCGAACCTGAAGGGCCGCACCACCCTCGACATCGCCGACGAGCTCGCGTGGCCGATGCCCTTCGACGTCTTCTTCCACCTCATGGGCTTCCCGGGCCGAGCGGACGCGACCGACGAGCAGCTCGCCCGCCGCGCCCAGCTGGAGACCTGGACGCACGAGCTCAAGGAGCGCATCCCCGGCACGCCGCACCTCGGCCCGAAGGCCAAGGCCGCGACGGCCGGGGTGCAGCAGTACTTCATCGACGTGCTGAACGAGCGCCGTCACGAGCACCGCGACGACCTGCTCACGAAGATGGTCACCGCCGACATCGACGGCACCCCGTTCGTCCCCGACGACATCACGCCCGTCTCCGAGGTCAGCGGCCTCATGACGATCCTGTTCCTCGGCGGCGTCGAGTCGACTGCGGGTCTGACCGGCACGCTCTTCAAGCTGCTCGCCGAGAACCCCGACCAGCGCGCGCTGCTCCAGGCCGACCCGTCGCTCATCCCCGCCGCCGTCGAGGAGGCGATGCGCTGGGCGACCCCGCTGCAGCTCACCGCGCGCACCACCTCGCGCGACGTCACGCTGCACGGCGTCACACTGCCGAAGGGCGCGCGCGTCGTGCTCATCCCGGGCGCCGCCAACCGCGACGACCGCCGCTTCCCCGACCCCGACCGCTTCGACATCACCCGCCCGCCCGGCCGCCACGTCGGCTTCGGCGAGGGCGTGCACGGCTGCCTCGGCGCGCCGCTCGCCCGGCTCGAGGCACGCATCGCTCTCGAGGAGGCGCTGCCGCTGCTCGGTGACTACGAGCTCGACGGCGAGCCGACGTTCTACCCGAGCTCGCCGAACATGTACGTCTGGAAGCGCCTGCCGCTCCGGACATCGGGTCCGACGGCGACCGGGACCCGACGTCGGGAGGAGCGCACCGAGACCGAGCTCGAGGCGCTCGTCGTCGGGAAGGAGACAGTCTCCGACGGCGTCGTCACACTCTCGCTCGCCCTTCCCGACGGCGGGTCGTTCCCGGCCTGGGAGCCGGGCGCGCACACGGACCTGCTGGTTGACGGGGTCGCGCCGCGGCAGTACTCGCTCTGCGGCTCGCCGGGCGACCGGGAGACGTGGCGACTGGGCATCCTGCGCGAGGCCGACGGGCGTGGGACGTCGCGGCACGTGCACGACACGCTGCAGGTCGGCGACCGACTCCGCGTCCGGGGGCCGCGCAACAACTTCCCGCTCGCGTGCTCGCAGCGGTTCCTGTTCATCGCGGGCGGTATCGGGATCACCGCACTGCTGCCGATGATCGCTGCGGCCGACACGGCGGGGGCCGACTGGCACCTCGTGTACGGCGGGCGGCAGCGCGCGTCGATGGCGTTCCTCGACGAGCTGGCGCGCTACGGGGACCGGGTGACCGTCGCACCGCAGGACGAGGTCGGGCTGCTCGACCTGGACACGCTGCTCGGGACACCGCGCGAGGACACGCTCGTCTACTGCTGCGGGCCGGAGCCGCTGCTCGCGGCGGTCGAGGACCGGTGTGCGTGCTGGCCGGCCGGCGCGCTGCACGTCGAGCGGTTCAGCCCGAAGCCGATCGGCGAGCCGCTGCGGGCCGAGGCGTTCACCGTCGAGCTCGCGCGGACCGGGGTCACGCTGGACGTGCCGCCGGAGCGGTCGGTGCTGGAGGTGGTCGAGGAGGCCGGCGCGACCGTGGTCTCCTCGTGCGCCGAGGGCACCTGCGGCACGTGCGAGACCCGGGTGCTCGACGGTGTGCCCGACCACCGCGACTCGGTGCTCGACGCGGCGGAGCGCTCGCGGAACGATTGCATGATGATCTGCGTGTCCCGGTCCTGCACCGCGTCGCTGCGACTCGACCTGTAGCCGTGACCCGGCGCATCCGTCTCGAGGACGTCGCCGCCGAGGTCGGGCTGTCCCGGGCCTCGGTGTCGATGGTGATGCGCGGGGCGCCGGGGCCCTCGGCCGACACGGTGGAGCGCGTCCTCGCCGCGGCCGACCGGCTGGGCTACCGACCCGACCGCGCCGCCAGCGCCCTGGCGTCGCGACGCAGTCGGATGATCGGCGTGGTGCTGGAGGTGCGCTCGACCTTCCACGCCGAGCTGGCCGAGGAGATGCTCGCGGCCGCCGACCGGATCGGCTACGACCTGCTCCTCGGGCCGCGCACACCGCACCGCGACGAGGCGCGGGCCGTCGAATCGCTGCTCGACTCCCGGTGCGAGGCGCTCGTGCTGATCGGTACCGAGGCTCCGGTCGATCGGTTGGTGGCCCTCGACCGGCAGGTGCCGGTCGTCACGGTCGGGCGACGGATGCCGGGCGCGGAGCTCGACGTGGTGCGCCTCGACGACGAGTCGGGGGTGTCCGAGATGGTCCGCCACCTCATCGGGCTCGGACACCGTCGTATCACCTATGTCCGAGGCCATGACGTGGTGATCGCGGCCGACCGCGAGGCGGGGTACCGGCGCGCGATGGCCGAGGCCGGGCTGGAACCGCTGGTGCTCGCCGGCGGGAAGGACGCCGACGACGGGGTGCGGAGCGCTCGCGCGGTGCTGTCCGGCACGTGGCCGACGGCCGTCCTGCTCTTCAACGACCAGGCGGCGGTCGGCTTCATCGCCGAACTCCAGCGCGCCGGGGTCGACGTGCCGGGGCAGGTGTCGGTGGGCGGCTTCGACGACTCGCCCCTGGCGCGGATGGGCGCGGTCGCCCTGACGACCGTGCGCCAGGACGTCCCGGGACTCACCCGCCACACCCTCGACCTGATCGGCGAGCGTCTCGACGGCGGACGGTCCACACGCCGGGAGGTCGTGATCCCGCCGGAGGTCGTGGTCCGCTCCTCGACCGGCGCTCCCGCCGCGCCGCGCGAGCCTTCACCGGGGCGATGAGCCCTCGATCGGCTCACGTCACTCGTCGGTACAGCCCCGCACACGCACGGTCTGGTGACCGTCGGCCGACGCCCTACAACCTCGCCACGTCGCTCGCACTACTGAAGGTCCCGTCCGGCGCCCTGACCGCGGTCGGCGCACTGATCCTGATCAACGGCCAAGCAATTCCCGGCCTGACCTGGTCGTTCGGGTCCCAGCAGCAGATCCTGGCGTACGCCCTCGTCTTCGGCTACGCCCAGCAACTCCTCACCCGGCTCGTCGATCAACGCGCCAGCGAGCTGTCGTCGGGAATCCCGTCGAAGCACGCCCAGAGCGATGGAGCGCTGCGAGCTCCGAGCGCGGATCAGTAACTGGCCGGATTCTGGTGGTGATCGTCGTTCCAGCCACTCGTTCCCGACGACGGGTCGGGCCAGGCTGGGTGCCATGCGGATCGAGATCGTGGTGTTCGACGGCTTCGACGACCTGGACGCGTTCGGGCCGCACGAAGTGTTCTCACACGCGTCGCATCGGCTCGACGGATGGTCGTCGACGCTGGTCGGAGTAGACGCGCCAGGCACCGTGACGAGTGCGCACGGCGTGGTGCTGACCGTGTCCGAGGTGCTCGGGGAGCCCGACCTCGTCGTCGTTCCGGGCGGTGGGTGGTTCACGCCTGGAGCCGGTGCCCGGGCAGTGGCCGACCGCGGGGTGCTTCCGCAGCGGGTCGCGGACCTGTCGGATCGCGGTACGATCGTCGCCTCGGTCTGCACCGGGGCGATGATCCTGGCGGCCGCGGGCCTCACCGCCGGTCGACCCGCCGTCACGCACCCCAGCGCGATAGACGCGCTCGAGGCGTCCGGCGCGCTCGTGCGGCGGGACGCACGGGTCGTGGACGACGGGTCGCTGGTCACCGGTGGCGGCGTCACGAGCGGCATCGACCTCGCCCTGCACCTGATTGCCCGGGAGGCCGACCCGGAGACCGCTTGCACCGTCGCGGCGCACATGGTCTATCCGCCGCAGATCGACCTCGAGACTTCCGCGCCGGCCTGAGGGGTCGGGTTCCGCTCGGTGGGTCAGGTGCGGGTCGCCGGAGCGCGGGCGACATCGGGCAGCTCCGCCCAGAAGGCCTGCAGCGCCGCGGCGACCGGCGTCGGCGGCTCCTCGGGCCACCAGTGGCCGACGCCCTCCAGGTGCGCCATCCGTGCGCCCGACCGCTGCGCCGCCCACTCGTGCTGCACCACGGTCCCGCTGGCCCGCTCGACGGAGGGGCGGCTCAGCCCAGGTCGACCCAGGCCCGCTTGTCCATCGAGTGCGCGATCGCGTCGAGCACGCGGGCGGCCGCGAGGGCGTCGTCGATCGTCGCGCCGGGCGCCACGGCTCCGCCGCCGACGCCACGCAGGAACGCGTTCGCCTCGGAGACCTTGAGGTCGTCCAGGGACGTGGGGTTGCCGGCACCGGGCTGGAACAGGGCGAAGTCGCCGTCGCCCGGGGCGGCGGCCACCACCGAGCTCGCCTGGTCGACGTAGCCGTCGCCGGAGGAGACCAGCAACTCCCCCGGCCGCCGGAAGTCGAACGACACGAGGCCTTTCGTCCCGTGGATCTCGAACCCGTAGTCGTTCTGGTCGCCGACCGCCACGCGGCTGGCCTCGAGCTGCACGATGACGTCGTCGACGGTCCGGCCGAGCACGGAGACGTAGTCGAGGTTCTCGACGTCGCCGTACTCGTCGCCCCCGCGGGAGTACTGGCTCGCCCCCGCCGCTGCCACCGGGCGGCGAGGGATGAACCGCTCGCCGTCGGCGACGACGCTGCGCGGCTCGCCCACGAGGAAGCGGACGAGGTCGACGCCGTGCACGGCGAGGTCGTTCAGCACCCCGGACCCGCCCTGCGCCCGCGTGAACCGCCAGCTCAATCCGCCGTCGGGATGGGCGGCGAAGTCGGTGAGCAGACGGAAGCGGGCGTGTGTGAGCCGACCGATCGCACCCTCGGCGAGCAGCCGCCGGGCCCGGGCGATCGCGGGCACCATCCGGTAGTTGAAGCCGATGGTGGAGGTGACGCCGGCGGCGTGCACGGCGTCCGCGACCGCGGCGGTGTCCACTGACGTCAGGCCCACGGGCTTCTCGATCCACAGGTGCTTCCCGGCCTGCGCGACCGCCACGCCGATCTCCCGGTGCAACCCGTTGGGCGCCGCGACGCTCACCGCTCCGACGGCCGGGTCGTCGACCACGGAGCGCCAGTCGGTGGTGGCCCGCTCGAAGCCGTACCGCGCGACGAAGTCGTCGGCCGCCGCGGCGACGGCGTCGGCCACCGCGACGAGGCGTGGCCGGTCGGCGAGCGCCACGTGGTGCGGCAACCGCGCGTACGCCCGCGCGTGGAGGTGGCCCATCCACCCGGCCCCGACGAGCCCGATGCCGGTCACGGCGTCTCCCAGGTGACGGTCCCGAAGTGCTTCCCGACGAGGGCCGTGATCGTCTCGCGATCGCGGGACACCACGTCGAGCGCGCGCTCCTCCCACCCGAACACGCAGTGGGTGAGCGTGCCGTCGAAGCCCTCCGTCGCGAGCGCCGCGAAGACCTCGTCGAAGTCGACCTCGCCCGCGCCCATCGGCGCGTGTTGGTGCACCCGCACCGTCGACCCCGGCGGGTTGACGATGTAGCGCAGCCCGCCCGACGCCTGGTGGTCGAGCGTGTCGGCGAGGTGCACGTTGGTCACCCGCGCCCCGGCGTGGGCGATGATCCCGGCCGCGTCGTTCCCCTGGTGGAACGTGTGCGGGGTGCAGTACAGGAACGTGATCCAGTCCCGGTCCAGCCCGGCGATCATGTCGACGGCGGCGTGGCCGTCCTCGATGAAGTCGTCGGGGTGGGGCTCGAGCACGAGCCTGATGCCCTCGCGCTCGAAGTCCGGGGCCAGCTCCTCGAACGAGCGCAGGAACATGGCCTCGGCGTGCTCGGCGGCCTCGGGCCGCCCGTTGAACTCGGTGTTGATCGTGTCGACGCCGAGGTCGACGGTGATGCGGATGGCCCGCCGCCACGCCCGGACGGCGGCCTGGCGGGCCTCCTCCGACGGCCCCGACCAGCGCAGGACGGGCAGCACCGACGAGATCCCGACGCCTGCGTCCGCGGCGCGGCGACGCAGGGTCGCGACCGTCGCCGAGTCCACCCGCGGGTGTGCGAAGAACGGGATGAAGTCCTCCTTCGGGGAGAGCTCCATCCACTGGTAGCCGGCGCGGGCGACGGCGTCGGGCAGGTCGACCACCGGCGTCGTCCGGTGGAACATCTGCGCATCGAGGGCGAGCTTCATCGCGCGTCCATCCCGGTCTCCACGCGGACGCCCTTCACGACGGCGGCCACCCCGGCCTCGCAGATGGCCGCGGCCGCGTAGCCGTCCCAACTGCCCGGGCCGTCGACCGCGTCGCCGCCGGAGGCGATCCCGGCGCGGGCGGCGTCGGCCCAGCGCTGCATCTGGTCGTCGTAGGCCTGGCCGAAGCGCTCGACGAAGCCGGGCGTGATCGTGCCGCCCCAGGTACCGCCGGGGCGCTTCACGACGACGTTCTGGTCCAGCCCGATGGTTGCCGAGCCGCGCTCGCCGACGAGCTCGGTGCGCACCTCGTAGGCGACCCCGGTCCGCACGAAGATCTCGATGGTCACCAACGCGCCGGATACGGCCTCGAACAGCACGAGCATCGGGTCGGACGTGCCGGCCGGAGCGGTGGAGGTCGGACGACCCTTGACCACGCTCACCGCGGCGATCTCCTCGCCGAGCAGGAAGCGGGCGGTGTCGGCCTCGTGGACCACCGAGTCGCGGATCATGAACTGCGAGTCGAAGAAGTTCGGCACGTCCGGATTGCGGTGCGTGCAGTGCAGCATCAGGGGCGCGCCGAACTCGCCGGCGGCGATCATGCGCTGCAGCCGGGCGTACTCGTGGTCGAAGCGGCGCATGAAGCCGACCTGGATGAGACGGCGGCCCAGGTCCGACTCGCGGCGGTACACCTCGAGCGAGGTGGACGCCTCGACGGTCAGCGGCTTCTCGCACAGCACGGGCTTGCCGGCCTCGAGGCAAACGAGGACCTGCTCGTGGTGCGCGGCGCCCGGGCTCGCGAGCACGACGGCGTCGACGTCGTCGGCGCGGATCGCCTCGAGCGGGTCGGCGACGACCCGGGCGCCGACCGGGTCGCCGACACGGTGGGCCTGCTCGTCGACGAAGTCGCTGACGACGGTGACCCGGGCGCCGCGGGTGCGGCGCGAGAGGCTGTCGACGTGGAAGGCGCCCATCTTGCCGACGCCGAGGACGGCGACGCGGAGGTCGTCGGGAGACGCAGCGGAGCTGAGCTCGACCCTGGGGCTGGTCATGGGGTGTCTCCTTCCTAGGCGGTGGTGAGGGCGGCGGGGCCGACGGCGACGGCGCCGCCGCAGCCGGCGAGGTAGGTGCGGGTGCGCTTCGCGATGGGGAGCGGCATGTCGGGCGGGCAGGGGTACATGTCCTGCTCGACGATGGCGAAGACGTCCGGGTTGACCGGGAGGACGGCCTCCTCCACGGCGGCGAGCACGTCGGGCATCGACGGCACGCCGAGCGGCGGTTCGATCATCGCGCCCGCGCGGACGGCGTCGGGGAAGGGCAGGTCCTCGGCCTCGACGCGGGCGACGATCGCCGGGTCGACCTGCTTGAGGTGCAGGTAGCCGATGCGCTCCGGGTAGGCGCGGATGATCGCGACGTTGTCGCCGCCGTAGTAGGAGACGTGGCCGGTGTCGAGGCAGAGGTTCACGTAGCGCGGGTCGGTCGACTCCACGAAGCGCTCGATCTCGCGCTGGTACCCGACGTGCGAATCGGCGTGCGAGTGGAACTGCACGCGCAGCCCGTACTCCTCGAGCACGCGGCGGCCGAGGGTGTCCATGCCCGTCGTCAGGCGGTCCCAGGAGGCTGCGTCGAGCTCACGGGGCTCCTTCGGCGCACCGGTCTTGTGGTCACGCCACGGCTCCGGGATGACGACGAGGTGCTCGCCACCGACCGCGCGTGTCAGGGACGCGACGTCGGCGACCTGGTCCCACACGTGATCCCAGGAGTCGGGCTGGTGCAGGTGCTCGAACACCGTGCCGGCCGACACCGACAGGCCGTGCCCGCGCAGGGCGTCGGCCAGTGCGATCGGGTCGGTCGGCAGGAAGCCGTACGGGCCGAGCTCGATCACGTCGTACCCGGCACCGGCGACCTCGGCGAGGAACCGCTCGGGGGTCGTCTGCTCCGGGTCCTCCGGGAACCACACGCCCCACGAGTCGGGGGCGGAGCCGACGCGGATGCTGCTCACTGCGATCTCCTCGATGAGTCGGGGTCGGGGCTCGACGCCACCGGACGGGAACGACGCTAGGCAGCCGCACCCGTCGTCGTCAACGCTTTGTACAGACAATATAAGGATGTACTTAGAGCGCTCCAGGCATGCGCTGACGGCGAGGTGCACGTCGTGCATCCCGGGACGCGCCGGAAGCCATGGCCGCTTCCGCAGCTCCCATCGCCAGGAGGCTCGCGGACGCTCCTCCCCCACGAGGGCGTCTCGATCGCGTTCCCGCGACGGCGGGTGCTCCTCATCCCGCCGTCGGGCCGCGGGGTCAGGCGTTGGTGGGGAAGCCGAGGTTCAGCCCGGCGTGGGACGGGTCGAGCCAGCGGGTGGTGATGACCTTGCCGCGGGTGAAGAAGTGGACGCCCTCGGTGCCGTGGGCGTGGGTGTCGCCGAACAGCGAGTTCTTCCAGCCGCCGAAGGAGTAGTAGGCCATCGGCACCGGGACCGGCACGTTCACGCCGATCATCCCGACCTCGACCTCGTTCTGGAACCGCCGTGCCGCGCCGCCGTCGTTGGTGAAGATCGCGGTGCCGTTGCCGTACGGGTTGGCGTTGATCAGGTCGACGGCCTCGGTGTAGGAGTCGACGCGCACGACGCTGAGCACCGGGCCGAAGATCTCGTCGGTGTAGACGGACATGTCGGTGCCGACGTGGTCGAGCAGCGTCGGGCCGACGAAGAAACCCTGCCCGTCGGCGTCGAACTCGCCGTTGCGCCCGTCGACCACGACCGTCGCGCCCTCGCGCTCGCCCGCGTCGACGTAGCCGGAGACCCGGTCCTGGGCCGCCTTCGTCACCAGCGGGCCCATGTCGCAGGACCGGCGTCCGTCGCCAGTGCGCAGCCCGCGGGCCCGCTCGGCGATCTTCCCGACCAGGGTGTCCGCGCAGTCGCCGACCGCGACGAGCGCCGAGATGGCCATGCAGCGCTCCCCCGCGGAGCCGAAGCCGGCGTTGACGGCCTGGTCGGCGGCGAGGTCGAGGTCGGCGTCGGGCAGCACCACCATGTGGTTCTTCGCGCCGCCGAGGGCCTGGACGCGCTTGCCGTGCGCGGTGCCGGTCTCGTAGATGTACCGGGCGATCGGGGTGGAGCCGACGAAGCTGATCGACCTGACGTCGGGGCTGGTGAGCAGCCCGTCGACGGCGACCTTGTCGCCGTTGACGACGTTGAACACGCCGTCGGGCAGCCCGGCCTCCCGCCACAGCTCGGCCATCCACAGCGCCGCCGACGGGACCTTCTCGCTCGGCTTGAGCACGACCGTGTTGCCCGCCGCGATCGCGATCGGGAAGAACCACATCGGCACCATCGCCGGGAAGTTGAACGGCGAGATGATCCCGACGACCCCGAGCGGCTGGCGGACCGAGTGCACGTCGACACCGGTCGAGGCGTTCTCCGTCGACCCGCCCTTGAGCAGGTGCGGCATGCCGCAGGCGAACTCCACGACCTCCTGGCCGCGGGCGACCTCCCCGGCGGCGTCGGAGAGGACCTTGCCGTGCTCGGCGGTGATGAGCTCCGCGAGCTCACCCGCCCGGGCGTTCAGCAGCTCCCGGAACCGGAAGAGGATCGAGGTGCGCCGCGCCAGCGAGGTGTCCCGCCACGCAGGGAAGGCCGCCCTCGCCGCCGCGACCGCGTCGAGGACCTCCTCGGCCGAGGCGAACGGCACCCGCGCACTCACCTCACCGGTGGCGGGGTTCGTGACGTCGCCGTAGATCCCGCTGCCACCGGGGGTGGCCCGGCCGCCGATCCAGTGGGTGAGTTCCGGGACGCCGCCGTCGGTGGGGGTGGTGGCGGTCTCGTCCAGCGTGCTGGTCATCTCGTATCTCCGAATCAGTGCTTCTCGGCGGGCGCGAGGAAGGGCCGCTGCCTCGCCTTGTTGGCGTCGTAGGTGGCTCGGGCGGACCGGGTGGAGGCGAGCGTGGCGGTCTCGCTGACCGGTACGTCCCACCAGGACCGAGAGTCGGGTGCCCCGATCAGCGGGTCCGTCTCCACGTGGATGACCGATGCGTGGTCCTCGGCCTTCGCCGCGGTCACCGCTGCGGCGAACTCGTCCGCCGTGCGGACGCGGCGGACCGGCACGCCCAGCGACTCGGCGTTCGCGGCCAGGTCGACCGGCAGGTGCGGGCCGTCGAGCCGACCCGACGACGTGCGGTAGCGGTAGCTCGTGCCGAACCGCTGCGAGCCGAGCGACTCGGAGAGGGCGCCGATCGAGGCGAAGCCGTGGTTCTGGACGAGCACCACGATGACCTTGAGGTCCTCCTGCACGGCGGTGACCAGCTCGGTGGCCATCATCAGGTAGGAACCGTCGCCGACCAGGACGAACACGTCGCGGTCGGGCGACCCGAGGGCGACGCCGAGGCCTCCCGCCACCTCGTAGCCCATGCAGGAGTAGCCGTACTCGACGTGATAGCCCTTCGGGTCCCGCGTCTGCCACAGCTTGTGCAGGTCGCCGGGCATGGAGCCCGCGGCGCACACCACGACGTCGCGGGGGTCGGACAGGTCGTTGACCATGCCGAGGACCTCGCCCTGTGTCAGCAGGCCGTCGGCACCGGCCGGGGTCTCCGGGTGGTAGGTGGCGTCGACGGTCGCGGCCCACTCCGCGTCCAGGGCGCGGTACCGCTCGACGTAGGACGCGTCGACCGTGTGGCCCTCGAGCGCAGCGGTCAGTGCCTCCAGCGTCTCGCGCGCGTCGGCCACGACGGCCACGCCCGAGTGCTTCACCGCGTCGATCGGCGCCACGTTCACGTTGACGAAGCGGACGTCCGGGTGCGCGAAGGCGGTGCGGCTCGCCGTCGTGAAGTCGGAGTACCGGGTGCCGATCCCGATGACGACGTCGGCGTCCGCGGCGACCGCGTTGGCCGCGGTGGTGCCCGTGGAGCCGATCGCGCCGAGGCACTGGGGGTGGTCCCACGCGAGCGTGCCCTTGCCGGCCTGCGACTGGCCGACGGGGATGCCGGTGGCCTCGCAGAACGCGCCGAGGGCCTCGACCGCACCGCTGTAGTGCACGCCGCCGCCGGCGACGACGAGCGGCACGCGCGCGGAGCGGATCACCTCGGCGGCCCGCGCGACGGCGGACCGCTCCGGGACCGGGCGGGCCACGTGCCAGGTGCGCTCGGCGAACAGCTCGACCGGCCAGTCGTGGGCCTGGGCCTGCACGTCCTGCGGGAAGCAGACGGTGACGGCGCCGGTCTCGGCCGGGTCGGTGAGCACGCGCATGGCCGAGAGCAGCGCGGCCGGCAGCTGCTCGGGGCGCCACACGCGGTCGAAGTACTTCGACACCGGCCGGAAGCAGTCGTTGACCGTCACGTCGCCCGAACCCGGCAGCTCCAGCTCCTGCAGCAGCGGAGAGGCGGCGCGGTCGGCGAACGTGTCGGCGGGGAGGAGCAGCACCGGCAGCCGGTTGATCGTCGCGAGGGCGGCGCCGGTGACCATGTTGGTGGCGCCCGGGCCGACGCTCGTCGAGACGGCCCAGGTGCGCAGCCGGTCCTGCGTCCGGGCGTAGGCCACCGCGGTGTGCACCATGGCCTGCTCGTTGCGCCCGAGGACGTATCTGAAGGCGTCGGGCGCAGCGTCTCCAGCCAGCTCCGCCTGCAGCAGCGCCTGCCCGAGGCCAGCGACGTTGCCGTGGCCGAAGATGCCGAAGCAGCCGGCGAACAGCTTCTGCCGCACGCCGTCGCGCTCGGAGTACTGCGCGGCGAGGAAGCGCACCGTCGCCTGGGCGACGGTCAGCCGGACGGTCTCCACTACTGGCCTCCCAATCGGGCGTCGATGCCCTGGTCCGCCCACGTCTCCCGCACCCACGCCTGCTCGGGGTGGTCGGTGATCCGCCAGGCACGCTCCGGCCCGGGGCCGGCCATGACGTTGAGGTAGTACATGTCGTGCCCCGGCGCGGCCATGCACGGTCCGTGCCAGCCGAACGGGACGAGCACGGTGTCGCGGTCGCGGACCTCGACGAGCACGTCGATCTCGCCCGCCTCCGAGGTGGACGTGCGGTGGTAGCCGATGCCCGGGGTGCCGTGCGGCGAGGGCGCGATCTCGAAGTAGTAGATCTCCTCGAGCTCGGACTCGTGCGGGCCCGCCGTGTCGTGCTTGTGCGCCGGGTAGCTCGACCAGTTCCCGTTCGGGGTGATCACCTCGCACGCGATCAACGAGGCGGTCTCGAACACCCCGACGGTGCCGAAGTTGCGAACCTGCCGGCTGGCCTGCCCGGCGCCGCGCAGCTCGACCGGCACGTCGGCGGCGGGCGCGTAGCGGAACGGGAGCTGCCGGTCGGTGCGGGCACCGGTGAGCGCGAAGCGTCCCTCGCCGCGCACCGTGACCTCGGCGTCGACCGGGAGGTAGACGACGTCGGTGGCGCCGGCGAACACGCTCGACCGGCCCTGCAGCTCGAACGTCGTGCCTCCGAGGGTGACCGCGCCCGACGCCCGGCCCCTCCCCGTCGCTCCGCTCGCCCCACCGAGCGGGACGACGAACATCTCCTCACCCGCCGTCGCGACCCTCCGCTCCTCGCCGCGGGCGAGCGTGAGGATGCGCAACGAGGAGTGGCTCCAGCCGGCGACCTCGGGCGTGATCAGGGTGTCGAAGCCGTCGGCGGCGGTGCTTCCCGACGGGAGGTGGAGCTCGTTGCCGAGGACGGTGCGGGTCATGCCGCGGCCTCCTTCGGCGGCCGGACGAGCGACACGGCGGTGTCGACGGCGGCCGCGACGTCGTCGTCGGGCGGGTAGAGCAGGGAGCGGCCGACGACGAGCCCACGGACCCCGGGGAGCGCGAGGGCACGGGCCCACGAGGCGTAGGTGTCGTCGGGGTGGCCGGCCGGGTCGCCGCCGAGGAGCAGCGTCGGCAGCGTCGTCGCCGCCATGACCCGCTCCATGTCGTCGATCACGGGCAGCTTGAGCCAGGTGTAGGCGCTGGAGGCGCCGAGACCCTGCCCGATGTGCACGGAGCGGATGACGGCTTCGGGCGACAGGTCGTTGACCACGCGGCCGTCGACCCGGCGCGAGATGAAGGGCTCGACCATCGCGACGATGCCGGCGCGGTTGGCCTCGCTGACGACCTGCGCGCAGGTCTCGAGGGTGACCACGGTCGCGGGGTCGGCGAGGTCGATGCGGGTGAGCATCTTGATGGCCTCGAAGCCCGCGTCGACGGTGGCGGCCACGTCGTAGCCGGTGAGCCGGTCGTCCATCTCGAACGCCGAGCCGGCCAGGCCGCCGCGGTTCATCGAGGAGACCACGACCTTGTCCTCGAGCGCCCCGAGCAGGAGCAGGTCCTCGAGGACGTCGGCGGTGCCCAGGACCCCGTCGACGCCGGGGCGGGCGAGCGCGGTGACCAGCCGGTCGAGCAGCTCGGGGCGGCTCTCCATCGCGTCGGGGTTGCCGCGCACCGACAGCGCGCCGCGGGCGGGGTGGTCGGCCGCGACCAGCATGAGCCGGCGGTCGGTGGGCAGGAACGGCTGGCGCGCCCGAGCGGCGAGCAGCGCGCCGACGCGGCCCGGGTCGTGCGCCCGGACGTCGCGGAGCTCCGCGAGGTCGGACACGAAGGAGGGGGTCACGGGGTCACCGGGTTCTCGTTCGGGTCGCCGGCAGGGGCGAGCGGAGCGACGGGGTTCTGCTCCGCGAGGAGGGTGTCGATCTCGGCCGGCGTCGGCATGGCGGTGGAGCACTCGAGGCGCGAGGCGACGATCGCCCCGGCCGCGTTGGCGCGGTGCAGGACCTCGGCGAGCGGCCAGCCCGCGAGCAGACCGTGGGCCAGCGAGCCCCCGAAGCTGTCGCCGGCGCCGAGGCCGTTGTAGGGGGTGATGTCGAGCGGCGGGGAGACCACCCGCTCCGTCCGGGTCTTGGCGAGCACGCCCCTGGGCCCCTGCTTGACCACGGCGAGCGTCACCCCGGCGTCGAGCAACGCGTCGGCCGCCCGGTCCGGGTCGGTCTCGTCGACGGCGACCTCGCACTCCTCGCGGTTCCCGACCGTCACCGTCACCTGGCCCAGGATCTTCTGGATCTCGGCGCGGGCCTGCTCCGGGGACTCCCAGAACATCGGCCGGTAGTCCAGGTCGAGCACGGTGCGGCCGGGGCCACGGGCGGCGAGCGCCTCGTGGTGCGCCGAGCGCGAGGGCTCCTCGGACAGCCCGGTGACCGAGAGCCACAGGAGGTCGGTGCCCGCGATGGCGTCGCGGTCGAGGTCCGCAGGACGCACCTGCAGGTCCGGCGCGGTGGGCTTCCGGTAGAAGTACAGCGGGAAGTCGTCCGGCGGGAAGATCTCGCAGAAGGTGACGGGCGTGGCGTACTCGGTGTTCGTGACGACGTACCGGTCGTCCACCCCGAGCCGGTTCAGCTCCCGGCGCACGTAGCGGCCGAACGGGTCGTCCCCGACGCCGGTGATGATCGCGGCGCGGCGCCCGAGCCGGGCCGCGGCCACCGCGACGTTGGCGGTGGTCCCCCCGAGGAACTTGCCGAACGAGGTGACGTCCTCGAGCCCGACCCCGACCTGCAGGGGGTAGATGTCCACCCCGGCCCGGCCGAACGTCAGGACCTCGGGCGGCTCGACGGAGGCGTTCATGATGGCCCTCTCGGTGCTTCGTCGCGGCGGGTTCCGGCGTCAGGAGCGAACGGTAGGCCGGGCCACCGACAACGTCAATACTTTGTACAGACATGATGACAATAGGACGTGGAGCGTTATGCTCGCGCCATGGCCACCCGCTCCGAGGCCGTCCCGCTGGACGTGCGGCTCGACCGGACCAGCCCCGTGCCGCTCTACCACCAGCTCGCCCAGGCGATCGAGGGCAAGATCGTCTCCGGAGAGCTGCGGCCCGGCGACCGGATCGAGAACGAGCTGGCCCTCACCGAGCGGCTCGGCCTCGCGCGGCCGACCGCGCGGCAGGCCATCCAGGAACTGGTCCGCAAGGGCATGCTCGTGCGGCGCCGGGGGCTCGGCACGCAGGTCACCCGCCCCGCGATCCACCGCGACGTCCGGCTGTCGTCGCTCCACGAGGACCTCACGACGGCGGGTCGCTCGCCGCGGACCCGGCTGCTCTCCGCCGACACCGTGCCCGCGTCGTCGCTCGGGCTCGCCGAGGTGCTGCCGCCCGACGAGACGATGCAGCGCATCCGCCGGCTCCGCTCCGCCGACGACGAGCCGCTCGCCGTCATGACGAACTACCTGCCCGAGCCGGTGCGCCTCACCGAGGACGACCTCGCCGAGCTCACCGTCACCGGCCTCTACGATCTGCTGCGCGCCCGCGGCGTGCAGATCGCCATCGCCCGCCAGACGATCGGCGCCCGCCTGGCGACCGACGAGGAGGCGTCGCTGCTCGAGCAGGAGACGCCGCTGGCCTGCGTCACGGCCGAGATGCTCGTGTACGACGACGCCGGGGCCCTGGTCGAGGTCGGGCGCCACCTCTACCGCGCCGACCGGTACACGGTGGAGACGTCGGTCGTCGTCTAGGTGGCTCCACCCCGTCAGTACTTTTCCGTGCCCTGGCACGGACGCACACAGGGGCGTGGCGCACCGGTACGCTCGCGCTCGCTCGGAGTGCGGCGTCGGAACGCTCCGGGTGTCGCCGGTGGCGGCTCCCCGTGGCGCGTCCGATCGTGCTGCGCGAGGAGCGTCATGACCACCTGGTTCGAAGGCCTGAGTCTGCCCGTCACCGACCTGGAGCGGTCCGTCCGCTTCTACGGGTCGCTCGGCTTCGTCGAGGAGATTCGCAACGGCGGGTTCGCGCTGCTGCGCTTCGACGGCGCGACGCTCGGACTGCTCGAGGCCCGTGCTGCCGTGGGCCGGCTCGGCGCCGCCGCGGCCCTCGTGCAGGTCGAGCTCGGGACGGACGATCTCGACGGCCGCTACGCCGAGCTCGTCGCCGCGGGCATCGAGGTCCGTGTACCGCCCCGCGACCGGGGCTTCGAGCGCTCGATGCAGCTCCGCGATCCCGACGGGTTCACCGTCGAGTTCGCCGAGGGCGTCCGCGGCCACAACGCGACGCGCTGATCTCCGCGTCCCCGGTCAGCGCAGGGACAGCTGCTGACGGTTCCGGCCCTCCTCGGAGGGGCGCACCGGGCCGAGCCACCTCGAAGATCTCATCCCGCCGCGCGAAGTGATCGATGAGCGACCACGTCGCGCGGCTCGACCAGTTCTTGCTCGGCGAACAGGTCACTGCAGGGACAGCTGCTGGCCGGGGACGATCAGGTTCGGGTTCGCGATGTCGTTGCGCGCTGCGAGCGATCCGGGGTTCACGCCGTTGCGCGCGGCGATGGAGGACAGGGTGTCGCCGGATCGGACCGTGTAGGTGCCGGCCCCTGATCCGGACGAACTCGCGCCCGACACCGACACCGACGCCGACCCCGACGACCCGCCACTCGGCGCGACGCCCCGCACGAACTGGATCAGGCTCGTCCCCGCCGACTGCAGGGCGTTGCCCCCGCTGCGGACCATCGCCGCCGAGGTCAGCGGCTGGGAGATGATCGCGTAGAGCACGAGCAGCCCCACCAGGATGCCGACCACCCGCCCGAGGCTCACCCCATGATGGTGCGAGCCCCACGCGGGTCGCGCGAGCAGGGAACCGATCCGCCCCTCGATGGTCGGAACGACCGGCGCCGACCGGCCCTCACTGTTGGGCTGTTCAGACTCGCTCGATGATGGTGGCGTTCGACTGGCCGCCGCCCTCGCACATCGTCTGCAGACCGCGCGTCCCGCCGGTACGGCGCAGTTCGTGCACGAGCTTCGTCGCGAGCACGGCTCCGGTCGCTCCGAGGGGGTGGCCCATCGCGATGGCACCGCCGTTGACGTTGGTGCGCTCCAGCGAGGCGCCGGTCTCCTCGGCCCACGCGAGCACCACCGGCGCGAAGGCCTCGTTGCACTCGAACAGGTCGATGTCGTCGATCGTCAGGCCCGCCTTCTTCAGGACCGACCGCGTCGCGGGGATGGGGCCGGTGAGCATGAGGACCGGGTCCTCTCCGACGACAGCCATCGTCGAGACCTTCGCGACCGGCTTGAGGCCGTGGTCGCGCATCGCCTGCTCGGAGGCGATCAGCAGGGCCGCCGAACCGACCGACACCTGCGAGGAGACCGCCGCCGTCAGGGCGTAACCCTCGCGCAACGGCGGGAGGGAGGCCATCTTCTCGAGGTCGACGTTCGGCCGGATGCCCTCGTCGCGGGACAGGGAGTTCAGCGGGGCGATCTGCCCGGTGAACCGGCCCTCGTCGGTCGCGACGGCGGCCCGCCGGTGCGACTCGACCGCGAACTCCTCCATCCGTTCCCGCGTGATGCCCCACTTGTCCGCGATGAGCTGCGCCCCGCGGAACTGGCTGATCTCCTGCTCGCCGTAGCGCTCGATCCACTTCGCGCCCTCGCGGCGGGTGCCCATGCGCTCGAGCACCGAGGCGTTCGCGTCGATCGGCACGATCGCCATGTTCTCCACGCCGGCCGCGACGACCAGGTCCTGCGTCCCGGACATGATCCCCTGCGCCGCGAAGTGCAGCGCCTGCTGCGAGGAGCCGCACGCGCGGTTGATCGTGGTGCCGGGGACGTGCTCCGGGAAGCCGGCGGAGAGCCACGCCGTCCGGCCGATCACCCCGGCCTGCGGGCCGAGCTGTGTCACGCAGCCCATGAGGACGTCCTCGACGGCCCCGGGGTCGACACCCGTCCGCTCCATGAGCGCCGTCAGCGCGTGCGCTCCCAGGTCGGCGGGGTGGACGTCGGCGAGCTTGCCCTTGCGCGTGCCGATCGGCGATCGGACGGCGTCGACGATGTAGGCCTCGGCCACGGTGCCTCCTCCGGGTGTGTGCGGATGCTGACGATCAGTGTCAGCGGTGGGCCACCGCTGACACCAGGGCTGCGGTCAGCCCTGCCGTGTCGCCGTGGCCTGGTAGTTCGCGATCAGGTCCTTCTTGAGCTGGCCGCGCGCCTTGACCTCGATGCCCTCGTCGATCGCCCACGCTCGGATGCGCTCACGCTCGTCGGCCGTCAGACCGTCCCGGCCCCGCGGCTCCTCGGCGGCGGAGTCGGGCTCGGCCGGCTCGACCGGCTCAGTGGGCTCGACCGGCTCAGCGGGCCCAGCCGGCTCAGTGCGCGCCGACTCGTCGGTCCGGGTGAGCAACGACGGGTCCCCCGCGTCGAACGCCTCGACGACCCAGCCCGGGAGGCGGCCGCGCGACGACAGGCCGGCGCCGTGCTCGTTGGCCCAGGCCCGGATCTCCTGGTTGCGTTCCCGCGACGAGGACGACGGCGCCGAGGAGGACGGCGACGGCGCGGCCGGGGCGGTCACCCCGTTCCCCGTCGCGCGGCGCCCGCCGGTGCGTCGGGCCGCGGCGACGTAGCGCTCCAGTGCCGCGCGCAGTTCACCGGCGTTCGCCGCCGAGAGGTCGATCTCGTAGACGGCACCGTCGAGCCCGAAGCCGACGGTCTCCTCCGCGGTGCCGCCGTCGAGGTCGTCGACCAACGTGACGGTGGTCCTGGTGGCCATACCTGTGCTCCTCGGGTCGGCCTGGGTGAGTGGGCGAGGACGCCGGTCCCCCCGGTCCCGCTCCCCGCGCAGGTCCTACCAGCTCACCCCGACACTCGGCGCGGGACACGACGGCGGCCTTGATCACAGACCGCCCACGGCGAGCAGGCGGTGTCGCGCCGAGGTCGACACGGGAACACGCGCCGGCAGCAGGATGCCGACGCTCCGCCACAGCCCCGCCCGCGGTCGGAGCCCGACGAGGACCGCGGCCGCGAGCTCCTCGTCGACCGCCGAGGACGAGCCGACGGCCCGGGCGAGCGCCTCCGCCGCGAAGGTCCGGGCCACGGTCAGCTGCCACAGGTACTCCTCGACGGTGCAGTCGCCGAAGGAGCAGTGCACGGTCGCGCCGAGGTCGGTCACGCGGTCGGCGGCCCCCCGCGCCCGCCGCGCCAGGTCGGGGAACGGCCCGACGTCGGGCTCGCCTGCACCGTCCATCGTCTCGCCCGCGAGCTGGGAGGGGATCCACGCCTCGTCGGGCGAGGTGCGCGACGGCGTCCCGCACGCTGCGACCGCCGATCGGGTCGGAGGCGAAGACGGGCCCGGGGACCCGCTCCCACCCGTCGTCGGGAATCCCGTCGACGACGCCCTCGATCGCGCGGTCGGCTTGCCGGAAGGTCTCCATCGGGTTCATGACGACGAGCGTGGATCAGATGGCGGTCAGGTCTTGTCCTCGACGGGCTGCGTGCCCGCCTCGAGGACCGTCTCCCTGTGCGTCCTCGCCCACGTGGTCAGCACGTGGAAGGCTCCTCGAGCGTGGTCCCGAGTGCGGTGAGGGCGTACTCACGCGGGCGTACGCGCACTGACGAGCTCGTCGGGCTCGTGGAGCGGGGCGCGCTCCGGTGTGAGGTCAGCCGGTCCGGGCCGCGACGGCCCGCTCGACGAGTCCGGCGAGCCAGTCCACCAGCAGAGCCAGGGCCGCGACCAGGGAGCCTGCGACGACGAGCACGGTGAGCCGGTTGAGCAGCAGCGCCTGCTGGATGAGTGCGCCGAGGCCGCCCGCACCGATGTAGGAGGCGAGGGTGGCGGTGCCGACGTTGAGCACGAGCGCCACCCGGACCCCCGCGACGATCACCGGGATCGCCAGCGGGATCTCGACCCGGAGCAGGCACTGCCGCGCCGACATCCCCATGCCCCGCGCGGCCTCGACGACCCCCTCGTCGACCTCCGCCAAGCCGACGATCGTGTTGCGCAGGACGGGCAGGAAGGCGGCGAGGGCGAGCCCGAGGACCGCGCTCGGCAGCCCGAAGCGCCAGAAGCCGAGCAGGATCAGCACCCCGAACGCGGGCAGGGCCTGCGCGAACCCGCCGACGAGCGCCACGACGCGCGCGAGGGCCGCGAACCGCGGTCGGCTCAGCACGAGGCCGAGCGGCAGGGCGATCACCAGGACCAGCAGCGTGGAGTACAGCGTCAGCATCAGGTGCTGGGTGAGCTGGCCGAGGACGTTCGCCGGGTCGAGCGCCCGTGCCTCGAGGGAGTCGAGCCGCCCGGCGTAGACCGTGCCGAAGGCGACCGACACACCCGCGACGACGAGCAGGGGCGTCACCCACAGGCCCGGGTTCGCCGCGCACGCGTCCAGGACCGCGCGCCACCGCAGGGGTGGGCGCCCGGCCGACTGCTCGACCGTGCCCGTGAGAGCCACGTCCGTCATCGTGGGGGTCCGGCGGGGTCGGGGCAGCGCGACGCGATCGCGCTCGACAGGTCGTCGGGAACCCGCCGTCAGGGAACCGACAGGGCACGATGGGGCGATGGACCTCGTGGAGTTCGGTGCCCTGGCCGCCGAGGAGCAGGGCCTGGTGGTGGTGGCGACCGCGCGGGCGGACGGGTCGATCCAGTCGTCGCTGGTGAACGCCGGGGTGATGGCGCACCCGGTGACGGGTCAGGACGTGCTCGCCTTCGTCACCTACGGCCGGGCGAAGCTCGGCAACCTGCGGCGGCGGCCGTGGACGGCCGTGACGGCACGCTCGGGATGGCGCTGGGGCACGGTCGAGGGGACGGCCGAGATCGCCGGCCCGGACGATCCGCTGCCGGGCGCCGAGGACATCCCGGAGCTCGTGCGGGCGGTGTTCCGCGCGGCCGGCGGCACCCACGACGACTGGGACGAGTTCGACGCCGTCATGGCCCGGGACCGGCGGGCGGCGGTGTTCGTCACCCCGACGCGGGTGTACTCGAACTGACCTCCGGCGGCCCTCCGGGTCGTTGTCGGCGGTCCATCACGGCGACCACCGCCATGTGCGGCACGGTCAGCGCCAGCACCAGGGCGAGCCCGGCCGGGACCAGGCCCTCGACGGCCCGGCCCGCGAGCCCCGGGACCGCGAGGAGCACGCCCAGGGCGGCGAGCACCGCCGTCGTCGGGAGGGCGGCCTGCCGCAGGACCCGGCCGACGGGACGGGCGAGGCGCCGCTGCCCGAGGTCGGCCGCATTCGCGGGGTCGAGGGCCACGAGCCGGGCGAGGTGCCGCAGCCCGTGCCAGGCGCCGAAGTACAGCCCGAAGGCCGCGAGCGGCGGGACGACGAGGAACAGCGCGGTGAGCAGCGCGAGCTCACCCGCGGCGGCCCGGCGGCCGCCCGCCGGAGCGCGTCGCACGGGGAGACGTCCACGCCCCCGCGATCCCCCTCGACCGCCCGCCGATCCGCGATGCGGGCACCGTCACCCGGGAGGACGCTGGGGCCCATGGCCGACGAACCCCGTACCGACGACGAGCTCGCCCGGGCGATCGACGAGAACGCCGAGGCCGAGCACGCCCTGCGCAGCACCAGCCACGGCGGGCTGAGCGACGCGGACGCGGAACGCCTGCACGCCCTGCAGGTCGAACGCGACCGGCTCTTCGACCTCAAGCGACAGCGTCAGGCCCAGCGCGACGCCGGGCAGGACCCGGCCGAGGCCCACGAGCGCGACGCGGGCACCGTCGAGGGCTACCGGCAGTAGTCCGGCGACGGTCACGATGTCCGGCTTACGGCCGCCCCGCCCCGCCGGTTCCGACACCTCGTCCTGACCGCCACCGCCCTGACCGTCCTGCTCGGCGTCAACAGCACGAGGCCGGGACCGTGTCCGTCGGACACGGATCCCGGCCTCGTGGTCGCTGCTCAGCGGCGGGACATGACCTCGGTCCGCGCGTCCTCCTGCGGGGCGGGCACCCGTCGGTCGGCGCGGCGGCCCCGGCCGATCGCGTACGCGCCGCCACCGATCAGCACCACCGCGCCGGCACCGCCCAGCACCCAGGGCAGGACGTCGGAGTTCGTCGGGTCGGCGATCGCGGCGGAGGTGGTGTCGGTGGAGTCGGTGCTGTTGGTGTCGGAGATGGTGCTGCTCTCCGTGCCCGACGTCGGGCCGTGTCCCGAGGAGTGCGTCCCGGCGGCGGTGCCGCCACCGTGGTGGGCGGGGACCGGCGCGGGTGCGCCCCCGACGACGGTGATCCGGCTGGTGACGGTGCCGGCCGAGGACGACGCGGTCACCGTGTACGTGCCCGCCTTCGCGCGGGTCGCGACCGTGGCCGACCCGGCGAACGCCTCCGGGTTCGAGCGGGTCAGCATGGCCGGCCCCGCGAAGGCCGGTGAGGTCACGGTGATCGGGCCGGTCGCGGTCGAGGCGGCCGGCTCGGCGAACGTCCCGGAGAAGGTGAGCTGCGCGCCGGCCTTCACCGAGGACGCCGAGAGGGTGAGGACCCCGGGCTCGGAGACGGCCGAGATCGTCCCGGCCGAGGTCTGCGGGACGACGGTGTCGGCCAGGGCGACGCCGGTGCCGGCGACGGTGAGCGAGCCGGCGATCAGGGTGGCGGCGGCGATCCGGGTGAGGCGCATGACGAGCTCCCGAGGGGTGAGGGAGGTGGTGCGGGGAGCGTCCGGGTGGGGCGTTCTCCGTGCTGATGAGGAGAACTCTGCCGCCGCGACCGGATCGGTCCCGTCCCCCGAGCAGCCCGAGCCCCGGTCGACACCGCTGTCCCCCGACGAGGGGACGGAGCGTCCATGCGAGGCAGCCGCCGGAGTCGGGGGTGCGCCAAGCCGGCGAAGCGTCGGAAGCCGCCCGCTCGGGCTCCGCGACGGACTAACCTCAGTCCTGTGAGCACCCCGTCGAGCTCCCGCGAGGATTCACCGCACCCGCTGTTGCCCGGCGCAACCCCTGCCACCATCCGGGCGTGGCTGGCAACCGACGAGGACCGAGCTCGCTTCCTCGAGGAGTACGCGACCGCCCTCGACCGCGCTCGTGATGAGCTCGACCTCGCCGCTGTTCACGAGACGATCGAGGAGTGGCGCCGCATCGCGGTCCTGCAGACCGACCCGGCAGGCTTCCGCCGCACGGTCCGCTACGCGGCCGAGCGGGCCACCGGCCGGCCTTCGCCCGAGGACGAACCCCTGGCCGTCACCCGCGCCAAGGCTGGCATCTGACCGCTCCCTCCCGTCCGGGCCACGTGTACACGATCTACGACGACGATGCGGTCACAGCTGCCGTCGCCACGATGCCTCGGGAGCTGCTCGACCACTACGCCGAGCTACGGGCCGCTCTCGAGGTCTCGCCCCGGACGGTCGGTCGGCCACTGCGGGCGCTGAATCCGGACGGCCTCCGGAGCGCCGATACCGCCGGCGGCCGAATTCTCCTGGTGTTCGGTGTCATCGAGCGGGACCGCAGAGTCGATCTGCTCCAGCTCACGATCTTCTAGCGGGCACCGAGCGACCGCCTCGTCGGTGCCGCACGGCACGTGCGCCTCGGGCGACGCCGCGTCAGCTACGCGAGGTAGGGCCACTTCTCCTCGGAGCCGCCGTCGGCGAGCAGCGTGGTCAGAGCACCAGCGTCGCCGCGTGCACCGTGTGCGTCGCGACGACGGCCTCCTCGAGCGTCCCGTGCTCCGGCGCGGTCGCGGTGTGCAGGTTCCGGCTGCGCCGCGGGAACGACGAGCCCGCGATCTGCACCCGGAGCCGGTGGCCGACCCGGAACACGTGCGCGGTGTCGTGCAGCGCCACGGTGACCGCGACCCGTTCGTCCGGTGACACGAGCCGACCCTGGAACACCCGCAGGCGCGCCGCACCCTCCGCGACGGGCAGCGCGTAGCCGTCCGGCTCGACGTCGACGAGGGTCACGCACACGTCCGCGTCCACGCCCGTCGTCGAGAACTCCAGCTCGAGCCGCGGCCGGCCGACCACGGTCAGGGCCTCCGTCAGCGGCTCGGTGACCAGCACGAGCACGTCGTCGCGGCCGTCGAGCCCGCGCTGGTCCTGGATGCCGTCCGGGCCGAGCGGCGGCGCGGACATCGCCCCACCCGTGGTCGGGACGGGATGACGGGGATCGGCACGGATACGCGCCGGCTCCTCGAGGAGGGACAGGCGCGTTCCCGACGACGGGGGCGGCCAGCTCGCCGCGCTCGTCCACCGGTTCTCGCCGCCGAGGTAGTAGTGCACCGGGTCGTCTGTGAGGAACCCGTGCCGGCCCTCGCCGCCGCGCAGGTGCCGGTCGAACCACGCCGCGATCAGCGGGCCCCACGCCCCGACCCCGCCCGCGGTGTCGGGCAGCACCCGCGCGCCGGTGTGGCCGGTGTAGACGCCGCCGTGCGCCCAGGGACCGGCGACGAACCGGTGCGGCTCCCCCAGCTGCTCCGCGAGCCGGAACATCGGCGGGGAGAGGAAGTCGCGGTAGGCCGCGACCTGCAGCAGCGGCACCCCGACCAGGGACGGGTCGTGGTGGACGTTGGGGTGCCGGTGCCACCACGGGTCGTCGGGGGCGTGGCCGAGACGCTCGTGCCAGGCGGGCGCGACCGTCGGGTCGTCGAGGACCTCGATCGCGGTGAGCGGCAGCGTCGACACGGTGCCGAGCGGGTCGGCCGCGGCGCGCTGGACGTCCGCGAGCCGGTCGAGCCGGCCCGTCCGGCGCAGCGTGTCGACGGTCTGACCGAGGGAATAGAGGGCCAGGAAGCCGAGCTCGAACGTGCCGCCGGGCCAGCTCGTGGCCGCCATGTCCGCGCCGCCGATCATCGCGAGCGCCGCCCGCAGGTGGGGCGGGCGCGCCGCGACGGCGTTGAGGGCCGCGATCGCGTGGTAGGACGAGCCGTAGATCCCGACGTCGCCGGTGCTCCACGGCTGCGCGGCGGCCCACTCGACGGCGTCGTACCCGTCGTCGACCTCCTGGACGGCGAAGTCGGTCTCGCCGCCCGAGGCGAACCGGCCGCGGACGTCCTGCACCACGACGGCGAAGCCCTGCCGGGCGAGCCACAGCGGGTCGGCGACGATGGCGCTCACGAGCGTGGGGTCGGTCCGGTCGTAGGGCGTGCGGTGCAGCAGGGTCGGCCACGCACCGTCGGCGTCGGGCCGGTAGACGTCGGCGACGAGCACCACGCCGTCGCGGGTGGTCATCTCGACGCCGGTGTCGATCACGAGGCTCACGGCCAGACCGTAGCCGGTCGACAGCTCGCAGCTGACGCACAGAAGTGTGCGTCGGAGTGCGATCATGCGCAGCCGGCGAGTCGGGTCCGGACCCCGTCGGAGTCCGGCTGCCCTCGTCCTGACGACGGGTCGGATTCACCGTGCGTCCCGGCCGCCGGCCCTAGGTTGGCGGTCGTGCCCCTCAGCCCTGCCGCCCGTCGTGCGCTCGTCGTCGCCAACGTCGCCGGAGCGGTCGGCTCGTCCGCCTTCGCCGCCGCCGGCGCGCTCCGACCCGACGTCGCCCTGCCCGACGAGCAGGAGCCGGTCGGTGCGAGAACGCGCTTCTGGGCGGCAGCCTCGGGGATCCGCACGTGGGCGATCTGCGCGCCCCTGGTGGCCGGCCTCGCGACCGGACGGTCGGTTCCCCAGCTGCTGATCGCGGCCGGGACGGTCCAGCTCGGCGACTCGGTCCTCGGGATCGGTCGACGCGACCCGGCGATGACGACCGCACCACTGCTCCTGGGAATCGCGCACCTGGTCAGCGCACGAGCGCTCCGGCCTCAGCCGAGGCCCGCGACGGAACCGTCGGCGTCGGGCTGACGGTCCGGTCCACCCCGGGCCTGCCTCCGGTCCGACGCCCGCGTGGCCGCCCCTCCGGGCACCAGGACGACGAAGCCCGACCCCCCGGTCGTCGCCGCGAGTTCCAGGGCCGCGGCCGGGTCGTCGAGCCCCACGGTGTGCAGCGGCACGGCCCGCAGGTCGAGGACGCCGGCCGCCGCCTGCCGCCAGACGCGGAGCAGGGTCTCGCGCCGGAACATCCACGACCCGAGCAGGCGCAGCCGGCGACGCATGATCACGCCGTACGGGATGACAAGGTCCTGCCGCACCCCGCCGACCAGCACGATCACTCCCCCGGGCCGCACCGCGTCCAGCCCGGCCAGGGTCGGCTCCGCACTCGGGGTCGGGCCGAGCGCGTCGAGCACCACGTCGACCTCGCCGATCGCCGCGGCCGTCACCTCGCGGTCCACGAGCGGCACCGGGCGCACCCGGGGGTCCAGCGCCGCCAACCGCTCCAGCTGCGCCGGGTTCCGACCGACGGCGACCACCCGCGACGCACCCCGCGCGAGGGCCAGGTGCACGCCCACCGTCCCGAGCTGTCCGGTGGCGCCCAGCACGGCGACCTCGTGACCCGCCGTCAGGCCGGCCCGGTCGAGCGCCTCCGCGGCGATCGCGAACCAGCCGAGCAGTGCCTCGTGCGGGGCCCCGGTCGCCCCGGGTAGCCGGACGACCGCGCCGGCGGGGGCGTGGACCCGCTCGGCGAAGGTCCCGTCGCGCCAGCGCTGCTGCATCGCGGCGATCGTCGGGGTCCGCTCGCCCCGGCCGCCGATCCCCGTCCAGCCCGTGAGGAAGTCCTCCGGGGCCACCACGTCGTCGGAGGTGAGCAGGCCGATGTGCGCCACCACCTCCCCGACCGCGATCCCGAAGACGTCCTCCCCCACCGCCAGCACCCGGCCGAGCCCGCCGACGCCGAGGACCAGGGGGGTCGGCACCCCGCCCCGCGGCCCGGCCTGCGCGACGACGTCGGTGTAGGCGGGGACGTGGACGGCGAGCATCTCGAGCACCACCCCGCCCGTGCGGGGACGGGGGTCGTCGAGCTCGGCCACGCGGAGGGGGGCACCGGGTCCGTCGAGCATCCATGCACGCATGGGACGTACTCTTCGTCGCGTCCAGCCTGGTATCCAGCCGCTGCTCATCCTGGTACCGGAGGTACCCGTGACCGCTGTCCCCGACGGTCGGGCTCCGCTGCGCCCCGCCTCCCTCGATCTCGGCGCCTTCCTGCGCCACCGTCGGGAACGCCGCACCCCCGACGACGTCGGGCTCCCCGCGGGCGGACGGCGCCGCACACCGGGGCTGCGGCGCGAGGAGGTCGCGCTGGTCTCGGGCGTGAGCACCAGCTGGTACACGTTCCTCGAGCAGGGCCGCCCGGTGCGGCCCTCCGCCCAGGTCCTCGGGGCGATCTCCGGCACGCTCGGCCTGACCGACGACGAGCGCGACCACATGTTCCGGCTCGCAGGCATCGCCCCGGACGGCCCGTCCGCCGGACCGGGCGTCGACGCGGCCCTGGCCGACCTCGTCGACGCGCTCGACCCCCGGCCGGCCTACGTCACGGCGGCGAGCTTCGACGTGCTCGCCGCCAACGCGGCCGCCCGGACGGTGTTCCGGGGCATCGCCCCGAACGTCGCACTGTGGGTGTTCACCGCCCCGGCGGCCGACGAGGTGCTCGTCGACCGCGAGGAGGTCGCGCTGGGGATCCTCGCCCGCCTGCGCGCCGCGAGCGCCCGCCATCCCGACGACGGACGGATCGCCGAGGTCGTCACGCAGCTGCGGGAGACCTCGTCCGAGGCGGCGCGCTGGTGGTCACGCCAGGACGTGCGCGACGACCGGTCGGGCCGCAAGCGCCTCCGCCGGCCCGACGGCACCGTGGTCACCCTGACCCACACCGCCCTGCACCCCGCGGAGCGCCCGGACCTGACCCTGGTGGTCTACGGCCCCTCCGAGGGCCCCTCGGACGGCCTCTCAGACGCCGACTAGCAGCATCGCGGCCATCGCCAGCCCCATGCCGGCCTGGCCGACGAGCTGCACGCGGCCGTGCGCGAGGAGCCGGACCGGGCGGGCCGCGACGGCGACGCCGCCGTCGAGGGGCGCAGCCGGCTCCTCGTGGCACGGCGCGGGCTCCGGCCGGGCGCGGCGGGTGACCACCACCGCCGTCGCGACCGCGTGGCCGACCAGGTAGAGCGCGAGCAGCGCCGCCACCACCTGCAGCGGCGTGATCCCCGGCGCCGGCGCCGGGTGGACCATGCCGGTCATCGCCGGCATCTCGTGCGCGTGGTCGTGCGCGTGCGCACCGCCCGGCAGCATCGCCACGTACATCGCGACCATCGCCGCGTTCACCAGCAGCAGGTGCACCGGGTGCCCGGTGCAGCGGTCGCGCCCGATGATCGACCCGAGCGGCTCGTCGAGCAGGCGCGAGGTCAGCAGCACGCCGAGCCAGCCAGCGGCGGCCACGCCGAACACGACCACGCCGATCGCCGGCGGGACGAGCCCCGCCGTCGTCGGGGCCGCCATCACGATCATCGCCACGCCCATCGCGACGTGGTTCGCCTCGGCCAGCGCGAGCCGGCCGCTGCGCCGCACGCCGTGGGCGCCGAGCGAGAGCCCGCACAGCGCCGTCGTCAGGACGAAGAGCGTCGCGATCGCGATGCCCGTCCAACCTTCCACCACGGCGGGTCCTCCCTGCGGGTCGTGTCCCCATGACCGTACGAGGCGTTCAGGTGCTCTCAGCTTCCCGGCGGGCAGGCCGCGCTGTGAAGCCCCGTGCGCTGGTGGACACTGATACGACAGTCTGTCGTACGAGGAGGTCGCCGGTGGTGGCGCGTCGGTTCCTGACGACGGGGGTGGGATTCGTCCTCGCCGTCGTCGCGGTGGTGCTCACCGTCCGCGGCGTCGGGGAGGCGCCGTTCCGGGCCCTCGGGGTCTCGACGCCGGACGAGGGGCTGCGGATCGCGACCCCGCTGGTGCGGATGGTCGTCGCCCTCGCCGCCGGGTTCACCCTCGGTGGGCTCGTCGCGGCCGTCGGGGTGCTGCCCGGCCGCGGTCCCGGCGACAAGGGCGACGGTCGGCTCTCGCCCCACGCGTTCGTCGCGGTCCGCCGGGTGGGGCTCGTCGCCGCGCTGTGGGCCGTGGCGGCCTCGGGCCTCGTCGTGCTCGCCGTGATCGTCGGTACCGGGGGCAGCGCACGGGTCCTGTCGCTGCCCGGCGCCTTCCTCGCGTCCCTGGGTGCCCTCGAGGAGCCGGCCGGGTTCCTGGTCAGCGCCGTCGCCGCCGCCGTCGTCGCGGTGATGTGCCGGGTCACCTTCTCCTGGCGCACCGCGGTCGGCGCGCTCGCGCCCGCGGCGCTCGCCGTCGTGGCCCCGGTGGCCACCGGGGTGGTCGCGAGCGTCGGCGGGGGCCACGACATCGCCACCGACGCGGCCGTCCTCGCCGCCCTCGCCCTCGCGGCGTGGCTCGGGGTCACCGCCACCGCGGGCGCGCACGTGGCCGCCGGCCGCCCGCACGTCGACGTCGTGCGCCGCCGGGCCCGCCGCGTCGGCCACGTGTGCGGGCCGGTCGCCCTCGCGGGGCTCGCGATCGTCGCGGTCTACCTCGTGCGCGACGGCTGGGCCACCCTCTACGGCGCCCTCGCGCTCACCCAGCTCGCGCTGGTGCTCGTCGCGTTCCTGCTGCACCTGCGCGGGCTGCTCCTCCCGACGGCAGGTGCAGTGGCGGCCGCCACGGCCGTCAACGGCCTGCTCGCGGCGGGCCTGCCGCCCGGTCTGCTGCGCCCGGCGAGCGCGCAGGAGACGCTGCTCGGGTTCGAGCTGCCGGGCCCGCCCACGGTGCTTACCCTGCTCGCGCCGGGCCGTTTCAGCGTGCTGCTCGACGTCCTGGCGCTGGCCCTGGCCGGGCTCTACCTCGCCGGCGTGCTGCGGCTCCGGCGCCGCGGCGACGCGTGGCCGCCCGGGCGCACGGCCGCGTGGCTGGGCGGCTGCGTCCTGCTCGTGTGGACGACGTCGAGCGGCTTCGGCGAGTACGCCATGGCGATGTTCAGCGTGCACATGGGGACGCACATGCTGCTCTCGATGCTCGTGCCGATCCTGCTGGTGCTGGGCGGGCCGGTCACGCTGGCGCTGCGGGCCCTGCCCTCGGGCGAGGACCCGAGCGGCCCGCGGGACTGGCTGCTCTCGCTGATCGGCTCGCCGGTGTCACGGTTCCTGACCCACCCGGTCGTTTCGCTGGTGGTGTTCGTCGGCTCGTTCTACGCGCTGTACTTCTCGCCGATCTACGCCGCCGCGCTGCCGTACCACTGGGCGCACCAGCTGATGTACCTGCACTTCATGGCCACCGGCTACCTGTTCTTCTGGCCGATCATCGGGGTCGACCACTCGCCGCGGCCGCTCCCGCACGTCGCGCGGCTGGCCCTCCTGCTGGCCTCGATGCCGTTCCACGCCTTCTTCGGGGTGGCGCTGCTCGGCGCCGACACCGTGATCGGGCAGCGGTTCTACGCCGACCTGTCGCTGCCGTGGGTCACCGACCTGCTCCGCGACCAGTCCCTCGGCGGCGGCATCGCGTGGGCGGCCGGCGAGGTACCGCTCGTCGTCGTGATCGTCGCGCTGCTGGTGCAGTGGTCGCGCCACGACAAGGTCGAGGGCGAGCGGCACGACCGGCGCGCCGACCGGGACGGCGGTGCCGAGCTCTCCGCCTACAACGCGATGCTCGCCGATCTCGCCCGCAGCCGCCGCTGACCGCAGCGGCCCGACCGCGCGTCGGAGACCCCGACGGGAGGCCTTCGGCGCCCGGAGCACCCGGTCGTTGTCGCGCGTATGAGCGAGCGCGCGGGGGTCGAGGAGCGGCGGCGGCGGTCACGGGCGCCGATGATCGTCGGGATCGTGGTGGTGGCGGTGCTGGCCGTGGTGATCGGCGGGGTGGTGCTGACGCAGCACACCGCGGCGACCGGCGCGGCGGACCCGTCCACCCCGGCCGGCTCGATCCCGATCTCCCGCGCGGGCACGCCGTTCGCCACCACGGTGGACAGCGGTGTGGTGGTCGCCGGGCGCTCGGCGAGCCACACGCTCGACGTGTGGGAGGACGCGCTCTGCCCGGCGTGCCAGTCGTTCGAGGCCCGGGGCGGCGCGCGCATCGCCAAGGTGGTCGCCGAGGGGAAGCTGCGGGTCCGCTACCACCTGGTGAACCTGCTCGAGCAGCGCTCGGAGCCCGAGGGCTACTCCACGCTCGGCGGCAACGCGATGCTCTGCGGCGCCGAGAACGGGATCTTCCCCGACCTGCACGTCAGCCTCTACACCGCCCAGCCCGACGAGGGCGGCACGGCGTACACCGCCGACCAGCTCGTCGACCTCGGCACACGGCTCGGGGCGGGCCCGGGCTACGCCGACTGCGTCCGCAGCGGGAAGTACGCCCCGGTGATCGCCGCGAACTTCGCGGCGGCCGCGAAGGACCCGGCCCTGCGCCACCAGCAGACCGGCAGCTTCGGCACCCCCACCCTCGTGCTCGACGGGAAGATGCTGGAGGCCGGGGACGCGCGCCTCGACGTGATCGCGCCGCCGCTTTAAGGTGCTCCGCTCGTGAGCACTAATCGGGGCTATAGCCCCAGTTAGTGCTCACGAGCGAAGCGCTTCAGCCGCAGGCTGTTCCCGACCACGAAGACGCTCGACAGCCCCATCGCCGCGCCGGCGATCATCGGGTTGAGCAGCCCGAACACCGCGAGCGGGAGTGCGGCGACGTTGTAGGCGAACGCCCAGAAGAGGTTGCCGCGGATCGTCGCCAGGGTGCGGCGCGCGAGCCGGAGGGCGTCGGTGACGGCACGGAGGTCGTCCCCGACCAGCGTGAGGTCCCCGGCGTCGACGGCGAGCGCCGAGCCGGTGCCCATCGCGAGGCCGAGGTCGGCGCGGGCGAGGGCGGCGGCGTCGTTGACCCCGTCGCCGACCATCGCGACGGTCCGCCCCTCCGCGCGGAGCCGGTCGACGACGTCGGCCTTCTCCGTCGGCAGCACCCCGGCGACGACGTCCTCGGGCGCGATGCCGACCTCGCGGGCGACGGCGTGCGCGGCGGCCGGGTTGTCGCCGGTGAGCAGCATCGGCCGCAGCGCCAGGGCCCGCATCCGCGTGATCGCCTCGGCGGAGGTCTCGCGGACGGTGTCGCCGACGACGAGGACGGCGCGCGGGATCGGCTCCGCGTCCGGGGCGTCGGCCCAGGCGAGGACGACCGCGGTCGCGCCCGTGGCCTCGGCGTCGGTGAACGCGGCCTCGAGGTCGGCGGGGAGGTCCCCGACGAGGCGGCGGCGACCGATCACGGCGGGAGTGCCGTCCACCGTGCCGCGCACCCCGAGGCCGTCGAGCACCTCGACGTCGTTCGACGGTGTGGCGTTCCTGCCACTGGACGACAGCGACGACGCGCTGCCACAGGAGTCGGCCGCCGCCGCCTCGACCAGCGCGCGGGCCACGGGGTGGTCGACCTCCGCCTCGAGCGCCGCGACCCGGCGCCAGACGTCGGCGGCGGCGACACCCGCCGTCAGGAAGGCGGAGCGGAGCGACATGCGGCCGGTGGTGACGGTGCCGGTCTTGTCGAGGACGACGGTGTCGATCCGCCGCGTGGTCTCGAGGACCTGCGGGCCGCGCAGCAGGATGCCGAGCCGGCGGCCGCGACCGGAGGCGACGGCGAGGGCGGTCGGGGTGGCGAGGCCGAGCGCGCACGGGCAGGCAACGACGAGGACGGCCATGGCGGCGGCGACCGCGAAGGACGGGTCGGCGTCGGCGAACCACCAGAAGCCGAGGGTGTAGAGCGCCAGGACCATGACGACGGGCACGAAGCGGCCGGCGATCGAGTCAGCCAGGCGCTGCACCGAGGCCTTGCCGAGCTGCGCGTCCTGCACGCGACGGGTGAGGCGCGCCCACTGGGTGTCCTCGCCGACGCCCGTGGCGCGCACGGCGACCCGACCGGTGACGACGACCGTGCCCGCGAGCACCCGCGTGCCCGGCCCGGCGTCGACCGGCACCGACTCGCCGGTCATCGCGGCGACGTCGAGGGTGGCGGTCCCGTGCGCGACGACCCCGTCGACCGGCACCGTCTCCCCGGGCAGCACGGCGACGTGGTCACCGGTCGCGACGGTGCCGACCGGCACCCGCAGCGCCCGCTCCCCCACCAGCAGTCGGGCGTCGGGGGTGGCGTGCTCGTCGACGCCGGCCCCACCCTCGGCCAGGGCCTGGCGGCGGCCCCGTAGCTCGATCCACCGGCCGAGGAGCACGGCGGTGACGATCGCGACCGCCGTCTCCAGGTAGATCGTGCGCGTGCCACCGAAGGGGTCGGGGCCGGGGACGATCGAGATGCGGTGCCGCACGCCGCCGAGCCCGGCGTCGCCGAGGAACAGCGTGTACACCGACCAGCCGAACGCCGCGAGCACGCCGACCGACACGAGCGTGTCCATCGTCAACGACCCGTGCCGCAGGTGCTTCGCCGCCGCCCGGTGGAACCGCCAGCCGCCCCAGAACACGACCGGCGCGGCCAGCACGAGCGAGAACCACTGCCAGTACCGGAACTGCCAGGCGTAGTTCATCGCGACCGCGACGACCGGGACCGACAACGCCAGGCACACGAGCGCGCGCTGCTTGAGGTCGGCGACCTCGGGGTCGTGGTCGACCGGGTCGGAGCCGGTTTCCCCGGTTGACCGAAGGGCACCGTCGGTCGGGTCTATCGAGCGGAGGGTCCCTTCGGTCGGGTCGGCGCCGACAGGGGCCGACTGGCGAGGGGCGCCCACCGTCGGCTCTGTCGAGCGAAGGTGCCCTTCGGTCGACGGAGCGGGGGCGGTCGACGGGGTGGGGGCCGTCGACTGGGCGGTCGACGGGGCGGGGGCGGCGCCCACCACCGACGCGCCGAACCCCAGCTTCTCGACCGTGCGGACGAGCACGTCCACGTCGCCCGGATGCGTCACCCGCGCCCGGCCGGTGGCCAGGTTGACCTGCGCCTCGACACCGGGGAGCTTGCCCAGCCGGCGCTCGATCCGCGCCACGCATGCACCACACGTCATGCCGGTGACGGCGAGCTCGGTGACGACGGGGCTGTCGGTGACGGTCACGCGGGGAAATTAGGCAGACCCGTCGTCGGGAAGGCCGGAGCCTGAGCCCCCGCCCGGCGACGGGCGATCACCGGAGGACGGCCGACGACGAGCGGTCGGCGCGCTCCTCCGGACGGAGCAGCAGCTCTCAGGCGAGTCCGACCATGGCGCCGAAGTACGCCGGGAAGCTCGCGACGACGGCCACCACGATCAGCAGGTACCAGGCCGCGAGGCCCCACCCGTGGCGGCGGACGAGCGTCGGGCCGCTCGGGTCGCCGCCGAGGTTGCCCTCGCGCAGGTTGTGCATCGTCGTGAACCAGAAGATCGCGAGCACCGCGACCCAGGCCACCATGCAGTACGGGCACAGCGCGTGGATGACGAGCAGCGACTGCGCGATCAGCCAGTGCACGAACGCGACGCCGGCGAGGGCGCCGACCTGCAGCGCCTGCCAGTACCAGCGCGGCAGCTCCACCTTCGACAGTACGAGCGCGCCCGAGACGATCACGAGCGGGAACGTCAGCAGCCCGAACACCGGGTTCGGGAACCCCGCGAGGGACGCCTGCCAGGTCTTCATGATCGTCCCGCACGAGAGCACGGGGTCGATCGAGCAGCTCGGGATGTAGTCGGGGTTCGCGAGCAGGTCGAGCTTCTCGATCAGCAGCACGAGCGACACGACCGCGCCCACGATCCCGCCGACCAGCAGCACCCAGCCGGTTCCCCGGACCGGGCCCGCGCCGTCGTCATCGTCGCCGTCGTCGACCTCGACGTCGTCCACCGGCGCGGGCGGGGTGGTGCTCGCGAGAGGTGCGGTCGGGTCCGCGGGCCCCGCTGTCGGCGCGGGGTCCGCCGTCGCGGTGCTCCCGCGGTGCCTGCCGTGCTCGGCCATGCTCGTCTCCTCCACCTCACACGATGCCGCCGACTCCTCCGGTCGTCCGGCGGGCCGTGGGAGTTCCCATCCTCATCCTGACGTGTCCGGCGTCGGTGAACGCGGCCGCCTCCCGCAGGATGACCCGTGTGATCGGGATCCGGCGCGCCGTCCTCGCCGACGCCGCGGCCGTCCGCGACGTCCGGCTGCGGGCGCTCGCGGAGTCCCCGGGCGCCTTCGCCTCCACCCTCGCCCGCGAGGCGGCCCTTCCCGACGCCGGGTGGCGCGAGCGGGTCACGACGGGCGCCTGGTTCCTCGCCGGGACGGCCGAGGGGATCGTGGGGGTGGCGGTCGGGATCGACGACCCGGACGAGCCGGACGCCCGCCACCTCGTCGGGATGTGGGTGGAGCCGGCGCACCGCGGGGACGGGACGGCCTGGCGGCTGGTCGACGCCGTCGTCGGGTGGGCCCGGGAGGACGGCGCACGCGCGCTCGCCCTGTGGGTCGTCGACGGGAACGACCGTGCCCGCCGCTTCTACGACCGGCTCGGGTTCCGGCCCACCGGGGAGCGGGGACCGCTGCCGAGCGACCCGACCGTCCGGGAGTCGCGGCTGCGCCGGTCCCTCACGCCGCCGCCGTGATCACGTCGAGTGGTCCGCCAGTGCTGTCGTCGGGGTGCACCGGCAGCACTGACGCACCACTCGACGTGATCATGGGTACGACCGTGCGGGACACGGGGCTCAGGCGAGGGCGGGGTCGCGACGGGCCAGCGCGACGTCCGCCGCCCGGCCCACCACGACGCGTTGGACCGACGGTCGGTGCGCGGGCTCGGCCACCAGCACGAGGACGTGCTCGTGCGGCGCCCCCAGCAGCGCCGAGAACCGGCCCTCCTCGTCGGTCACCGCCCGGGCGAGCTGGGCCCCCGTGTCGTCGATGACGGTGGTGACGGCTCCGGCGACCGGCTGTCCTCCCGCATCCCGCACGATCCCCCGCACGGCCGGACCGCTCCCGCCGTCAGGAGGAGGAGCCGGCACGGGTCGGCGCGTGACCGTCGCCAGGACGAGGCCCAGCACCACCGCGACCGCCCCGGCGGCGACGAGCAGCCACCACCCCGCGCGGACGGACCCGAACTCCGACGGCAGCCCCGTCGTGTGCACCCCGATGACCGACACGAGCAGCGCGACGCCGAGCACCGACCCGACCTGCCGCGCCGTGTTGATCAGCGACGACCCCGAGCCCCACTGCGCCGCGGGCAGCGCCGAGCCCACGACCGACGACAGGGTCGGCAGGATCAGCCCGACGCCGAGCCCGGTCAGCAGCTGGCCGGGCAGCATCCCGGCGGCGTAGTCGGGCGTGAGACCGAGGTGCCACAACCACCACAGCGGGCCGCAGGCGAACGACAGCGCCCCGAGCGCCGCCGTCGCCCCGATCCCGATCCGCGCCGACAGGTGCCCGGCCAGCCGCGAGACCACCACGACGACGGCGGGCCCCGGGCTCAGCGCGATCCCCGCGAGCGGCGCCGACCAGCCCCACGTCCCGGTCAGGTAGAGCACGTTGACCACGAGCATCCCGGCGAAGGCGGTGGTGAACGCGATCATCGTCAGCGCCCCGAGCCCGACGGCGGGGACGCGGACCATGGCGAGGTCGAGCGCGGGCACCGGGTGCCGCCGCGAGCGGACCACGACCGCCACGAGGCCCAGCACGGCGACGACGAACCCCACGACGACGGGCGTCGAGGACCACCCGCCGTCGGGGGCCCGCACGAGCGCGTAGGCCAGGGCGCCGACCCCGACGATGAGCGCGAGCGCCCCGAGCAGGTCCGGGGTGCCGGTGCGGGCGACGTCGGACTCGCGCAGCACCCGCAGGCCGGCGACCAGGGCGACGAGTCCCACCGGCACGTTGACCAGGAACACCCAGTGCCACGAGGCCTGGACCAGGAGGCCGCCGAGGGGCGGCCCGAGCGCGGCGGCCACCGCTCCGATCGAGGCCCAGGCGCCCACCGCGTGGCTCCGCCGCTCGGGCGGATAGGCCGCGAGCAGCAACGACAGCGAGGTCGGCATGACGAAGGCCGCGCCCACGGCCTGCACCGCCCGCGCCGCGACGATGAGCCACACGGTCGGGGCGACGGCACAGGCGGCGGAGGCGACGGTGAACACCGCGAGGCCGACGAGGAAGACCCGCTTGTGCCCGTAGCGGTCGGCCAGCCGACCGGCGAGGGCGAGGAACGCCGCGAAGACGACGGTGTACCCGTTGAGGATCCACGACATCTGGCCGAGGTCGGTGCCGGGGAAGTCGGCCCGGATGTCGGGGAAGGCGATGTTGACGATGAACAGGTCGAGGCTGGACAGGAACGCCGCGGCCGACGCGACGATCAGGACCAGGCCGGGTCTCGGGGGCATCGCGGACCTCTCGTCGCGGTGGCGGACCGATCGGTCCGGACGGACGTGCGACATGGTCGGCTCCCGGCCCGTCAGTCGAGGCCGACGAGCCGGCGGGCCAGGGCGACGGCGGCCTCGGCCCCGCGCACCCGCTCCTCGCGGCTGCGGTAGGCGGCCTGGACGTAGAGCCCGTCGACGAGGAGCCAGAGCTCCTCGGCGAGCTCCGCCGGGTCGGCGACGTCGAGCTCGCCGGCGAGCCGCTCGATCGTCGCGCGGGACTCCGCGAGGTGCTCCCGCGCGACCGCGGCGGGCCCGGGCGCCTCGTCGTCGGGGAACTCGGCGAGGTAGTTGCGGAAGGCGCATCCCCGGAAATCCGGCCGGTCGGCGATCCGCGCGACCTCGGCGACGACCGCGACGAGCTGCGCGCGCGGGTCCTCCCCCGCCCCCTCCAGGGCGCGGCGGGCGGCCTCGGCGCGCCACGACCGCGTCCGCTCGAGGTAGGCGGCGACGAGATCGTCCTTGGTGGGGAAGTGCAGGTAGAGCAGGTTCTTGCCGGTGCCGGCCTCGGTGATGATCCGGTTCATCCCGACGCCGCGGACCCCGTGGGCGTAGAAGAGCCGCGAGGCGGTGCCCAGGATGCGTTCCCGGGTGCCGGGGGCGGGCGGTCGAGGCATGCCCCCGACCGTAGCGGACCGATCGGTCCCCGTCACCCTGCACCGGCGGGCGGTTCCGATCACGGCGTGACGCTGGTCACCATGGGGGCCGGTCGACGAGAGGATCCGACATGACGGAACTGACGGTCCCCGAGTACGCACGCTGGGAGACGGTCCGCGAACGGGCCCGGGCGGCCGCGCCCGAGGCGTTCACCGACGACGGCCCGGCGAACCTCGTCGACGGCGAGTGGCGCGCGGTGGGCACGGCCGCGTCGCAGACCACGCCCGTCGACGGCACCACGCTGGGGACGATGCTCAAGGTCGACGCGGAGACCGCCGGGGACGCGGTCCGGGCGTCCGCGCGGGCCCACCGGGAGTGGGGCGCGGTCGACCTCGACGAGCGGCGCCGTCGCGTGACCACGGCGATCGAGGGCATGGCGGCCGTCCGCGACGACCTGGCCCTGCTGCTCGCCTGGGAGATCGGCAAGCCGTGGCAGGCCGCGTGCGCGGACGTGGACCGCTGCCTGGAGGGCGGGCGCTGGTACGTCGAGCAGATCGAGGGGATGCTCTCCCGCGACGTCGACGGCCGGCCGGCGACCCGGACCCCGCTCGAGGGCCCCGTCAGCAACATCGCCAGCTGGAACTACCCGATGAGCGTGCTCGTGCACGCGGAGCTGGTGCAGCTCCTCGCGGGCAACGCCGTCGTCGCGAAGACCCCCACCCAGGGCGGCGCCGTCTGCCTGACGGTGGCCCACGCGATCATGGCGCGGGAGGGGCTGCCGGTCACGCTGCTCTCCGGCGACGGGTCGTCGCTGTCCGACGCCCTCATCCGCTCCCCCGAGATCGGGGCGCTGGCGTTCGTCGGCGGCCGGTCCAACGGCGGCAAGGTCGCCGCCCAGCTCGCCGACACCGGCAAGCGGCACATGCTCGAGCAGGAGGGGCTCAACACCTTCGGCATCTGGGAGTTCTCCGACTGGGAGACCCTCGCCGGGCTGGTGAAGAAGGGCTTCGAGTACGCCAAGCAGCGCTGCACCGCCTACCCGCGGTTCGTGGTGCAGCGCGAGCTGGTCGACGCCTTCCTCGCCACCTACCTGCCCGTGGTGCAGGGCATCCGGTTCGGCCACCCGCTGGCGAGCCCCGACGGCGAGCTGCCGGCCCTGGACTTCGGCCCGCTGATCTCGGCGGCGAAGGCCAAGGAGCTCGACGACTCCGTCCGCGAGGCGCTGCGCCACGGCGCGATCCCGCTCCACCGCGCGGGGGTGGAGCACGGCGAGTTCCTGCCCGAGCAGGACACCTCGGCCTACCACGCCCCCGTGACCCTGCTGGCCCCGCCGGGCGCCTCACGGCTCATGCACGAGGAGCCGTTCGGACCGATCGACTCGATCACCGTCGTCGACACCGAGGCCGAGCTGCTCGCGCAGATGAACGCCTCCAACGGCGCACTCGTCGCCTCGATCGCCTGCGACGACACCGACGCGGCCGCCCGCATGGCCGAGCAGGTGCAGGCGTTCAAGGTCGGGATCAACAAGCTCCGTTCCCGCGGCGACAAGGACGAGCCCTTCGGCGGGCGCGGCGCGTCGTGGAAGGGCGCCTTCGTCGGTGGAGAGCTGCTCGTCCACGCCGTGAGCGTGGGGCCGGAGGGCGAGTCGCTGTACGGCAACTTCCCGGGCTACAGCCGCTACCCGGAGGTCTGAGCGGCCGCGAGGGGCACATGAGGCAGCCCCGGCACGTCCGGAGGCTGCCTCACGTGACCCCCGGGGCCGAACGGGTCTCGACGGCGGGCGCACAAACAGTCAGGATCGACCGGCAGGACCCGCCGTCGGGAAGGACCCCGCATGCCCGTCACGCTCACCGAGGAGCAGACCGCGTTCGCCGGCGCGATCGCCGAGTTCGCCCGGCGCGAGGTGCCGGACAAGGCCGCCCTGGACCGGCTCACCGTCGAGGGGCCGCACTCCGACGAGATCTACCGCAAGATCGCCGACCTGGGCTGGCTCGGCATCTCGCTGCCCGAGGAGTACGGCGGCGCGGACGGCACGATGACCGACCTGCTCGTCTTCCTCGAGGAGACCAGCTACCACCGGCTGCCGATCGGCGGCTTCGGCACGACGATCATCACCGCGGCCGCGATCCAGAAGTTCGGCTCCGAGGAGCAGAAGCGGACGCTGCTCGGCGGCACCTTGCGCGGTGACGTGCTCGCGATCTCGATGTCCGAGCCGGGCGCGGGCTCCGACGTCGGCGGCCTGACCTGCAAGGCCACGAAGACCGAGGACGGCTGGCTGATCGAGGGCCAGAAGACGTGGTGCTCCAACGCCCACATCGCCTCGCACATCCTGCTCGTCGCCCGCACGTCCACCGAGGGCGGCAAGCACGACGGCCTGACCATGTTCGTGGTGCCGACCGACGTCGACGGCCTGGAGATCCGGGGCATCGAGACGATGGGGGGCAAGGAGGTCAACGACCTCTACTTCACGAACTGCCACCTGCCCGCCGACGCCGTGGTGGGGGTCGAGGGCCAGGGCTGGCGTCAGCTCATGGCCGGCCTGAACCTGGAGCGGATGATCCTCGCCGGGCTCATGCTCGGGCTCGCGCGACGGGCGTTCGACGACACGCTCGCCTACGTGAAGGAGCGGCAGCAGTTCGGCCGGCCGGTCGGCAGCTTCCAGGCGATGCGCCACCGGATCGCCGACAACGCCACCGAACTCGCCGCGACGAAGCTGCTGGTGCACGACACAGCGGCGACCATCGACGCGAACCCGACCGCGCTCTTCCCGCGCGAGGCGTCGATGGCCAAGCTCAAGGCGACCGAGCTCGCCAAGCACCTCTCGCTCGAGGGCATGCAGATGCTCGGCGGGTACGGCTACGCCACCGAGTACGGGATGGAGCGCCTGCTGCGCCTCTCGGTCGTTTCCACCGTCTACGGCGGGACGAGCGAGATCCAGCGCGACATCATCGGGAAGACCCTGGGGCTCTGAGGCCCCGGAGCGGCAGCGCCCCCGCCCCGCCGGCGCGGGCCGCGAGCAGGCCGAGCACGAGGGTGCCCAGCCCGCGGCCCCGGGCGGACCGGGCGAGCCACCCGCCCGTCTCCGCGCCCGCCGGGTCGTGCCGCAGCCACGCCACGCCGACGACCGCCGTGCCCTCGACGACGAGGAACGAGGTCTCGATCGCCCGCCGTGACCGCAGGAACCGCGCGTAGGCGCGCTCGCGGGCGAGCGTCCAGTCGTCGGGGTCCGGGGCGTCGTCGGGCGGCATGACCTCGCGCGGCCGGGCGCCGAGCACCGCTGCGGTGACGACGGCGGCGGCCTCGTCCCCGTCGGCGGGATCGAACTCCCGCAGCGTGACGGCAGGATGCAGCACCTCGGTCATCCGCGGAGCGTGCGCCGCGCCGCGACGGGCCGCCAGCCGTTTTCCGACGCCGTTCGACGACGCACCGTGACATCGGCTCGCGGAACGTGCACAACGGCCGCCTCCGACCACTGTGATGCACATCTCACCGGATCGGGGACACGCGCCCGCGTCAGCGGACACATCTGGCCACTCCGCGAGTGGTCCGGACCTCTGCGCGTGTCTCGTTGCGTCACCCACATCAGCGGGTTCGTTCACGAAGCGTGTCGAGATACGGCCGTGACCTGACCGAGATCCACTCACGAAGGGGTGGGCGGTACTCCCGGCTCCTCCTACCCTCCGTCGGCAGAACGTCAGGAAGTCGGACGGTGTCGGGGCCGTCCGGGAGGACCTGACGTCGACGCCCGGCCGACGACACCGAGGAGATTCCGCCGTGGACGACCACGCGCCCGACCGCCTCCACGACACCCTGTCCTCCGTCCACGACCTCGTGGCGGAGGTCCTCGCCGACCAGGAGGCGATCGAGGACCGCCTCGACGCGTGCGACGCCTACGTCGTCCTCGTGGCCGACCCCGCGACCGGCGCGCTCGACTCCTACGGCCCCTTCGACGGGCCCCACGCGCTGATCGACGCCGAGCGTCGTCGCCGCGACCTCGACGAGGGCGACCTCGGTGACGTCAACGTCGCCGTCGTCCGCCACCACCTCCCGATGGCGCCCCGATCGGGGCGTCACGCGATCGCGTCCTGACCTGCGCGGTTGTCCCGCCACGAACGGGGCAACCGACACGCGGGAGGTGGGGGATGTCCGGACGGCGGCTCGCGGGCCCGACCACGGTGCTGCGCCCGCCCCTGGACGCCGTCGCGTTCGGGGCGGAGGTCCTCGGCGAGGTCATGGCCACCTACACCCGCCGCCGGACCCGACTCGTCGGGCTGCTGGTCAACCTGCTGCTGGCGGTCGGCTGGATCGGCTGGTCGCAGTGGCACCCCTCGCGCCCGGAGGCGTTCGCGGCCGCCCACGTCGGTGTGCTCGTGGTGGTGTGGATGATGGCCGACGTCGTCAACACCAACCAGCTCGGCGCGGACGGCGAGGAGGTCCACGCCCTCCTCGACGCCGGCCGCGGGGTGGCCCGCATCCTCGCGGTGCGCAACCTCGCCCTGGCCACGGTGATCGTGCCGCTCGCGCTCACGGTGACGCTCGTGGCCCAGGCGCTCGCGACCCGCGCCCCCGACCTCGGTCGCGCCTCCCTCGCGGACGTCGGTGCGGTGTTCTGCTGGCTCGGGGTCGGCTCGGTGCTGTCGGTCCTGCTGCCCTACCGCCCGTTGCCGTGGCGGGCCCGGCTCGCCCTGCCCCGCACCTGGATCCGGTGGGCGACGTGCGTCGGCGCCCCCTGGATCGCCGTGCTCGGCCTGGAGCCCGCCCTGCGGCTCGCCGACCGGACGGCGGCGGCCCTCGGGAAGGGGGCCCCGCTCGCGGTGGGTGTGCTCTGCTGGGTGCTCGGCCTGGCCGGGGCGGCCCTCCTGGCCCGCCGCCACGCGCGGGCCCTGCGCCACCGCCTGCGGATGACGGAATAGCCCGGGATCGGGAACGATCCGATCACGGCGGTTTGGCGAAATCCCGCGTGAATGCTTGCGCTCACGAACAGGTAGCCCTTCCGGGAGAGGATTCCTGTTCCACGAGGAGATGATCGTCGTGACCGGCCGCTGGATCGCCCGTCTCGGAGCCACCGTCGCCGCCTGTGCCGCGGCGGCCGGACTCGGACTCGGCACCGCCCAGGCCGCCCCAGCCGCTCCCGCCGCTCCCGCCGCGCCCGCCGCCCCCGCGGCGCCCGCCGCTCTGGCGGCGACCACCCCCGGCACCCCCTGCGCGACCACCGCGAAGGCCTGCATGGACCTGTCGACCCGGCAGGCCTGGTTGACCGACGGCGCCGGTCACGTCACCGCCGGGCCGTTCGCCGCGCGCGGCGGGAAGTCGAGCGCCCCCACACCGGTGGGCACCTTCAGCGTCGAGAAGAAGGTCAGGCACTACTGGAGCACCGAGTTCGACGCGCCCATGCCGAACGCGGTGTTCTTCCAGCCCGGGATCGCCTTCCACGAGGACAGCGTCAACGTCGCGTCCAACGGGTGCGTGCACCTCGGGTGGGGCCCCTCGCAGACCTTCTACGACACGCTGCAGCCCGGCAACCAGGTGCAGGTGGTGTCGTGAGTCAGGTCCGCAGCGCGGCGGACACGGCGTCGGTCATCGCCTCGAGGTAGCGGCGGACGGTCGCCAGCTCGGCGTCGTCGAACGTGTCCATCACGGCGTCCGAGAGCGTGCCGATGGGGCCGAAGAACTCGGCCGCCACCGCCCGCGCCTCGGGCGCGTGGAAGAGCAGGACCCGGCGTCGGTCGCCCGCGTCACGACGCCGCTCGACGTGGCCGGCGGCGACCAGCCGGTCGACCACCCCGGTCACCGAGCCGGACGTCAGGGACAGCGCCTCGCCGAGGGCACCCGCGGTGAGCGGCGTGCCCTCGGCCTCGCCCTGCATCACGTGCAGGAGCGCCTCGAGGTCGGTCGGGTGCAGGCCCTGCCGCGCGGCGAACGCGTCCGCGAGGTGACGCGACGAGGCCGTGAGCCGCTGCAGGGCCCGCACGATCGCGGCGCGCTCTTCGGGGGGTGCCACCCCTACATGGTGTCGTGCCCGTACATCCGGCCCAGCGGGTCGTGGATGAACTCGATGCGGGCACCGTCGGGGTCGAAGGTGTAGATCGACGTGCCGGACTCGAGCATGTACTCGATCCCGCGCTCGTCGAGCCGGCCCTTGATCTCGTGCCAGTGCTCCTCGGAGACCGACAGGCACAGGTGGTGCAGCCCGCCGAGCACCTCCTGGTAGGGCCCCGGCTCGACCCCGGGCAGGTCGAAGAACGCCAGGTGGTTGCCGTTCCCGACGTCGAAGAAGAAGTGCGTCGAGCCCGCGAGGTCGCGGTTCTCGAACAGCACCGTGACGGGGAAGCCGGCCACGTTCTGGTACCACTCGGTGGTGGTGCGCACGTCGCGGCAGATGAGCGCGACGTGGTGGACGCCCTGGCCGTAGCTCTTCGGCCGCTTCTCCTTCGAGAACAGGAACTCCGCCCGCACGCGGTCGCGGATCTCCTCGAGCTCCCGCCGCTGCTCGGCGCTGATCAGGGACGCCTTGTCCTCGCGGTCGTACTCGTCGCGGGTCGGCTCCGGCGTCTGCGACTCGGTCGTGCTCATCGGACTCCCTCTCCCAGGAGGTCGGACGCCATCTCCCACACGAGGACCTCGGCGTCGGTGTGCGCTCGCAGCCCGGTCGCCGGGGACTCGACGAGACGGGCGGTGTCGCCGGCGTGGAGCTCGGCCCCGTCGAGGCCGACCTCCCCGCGGGCGACGAAGACGTGCAGGTGGGACGCCACGGGCAGCGCCAGCTCGCGGCCCGCGGGCGGGCGCGCGACGTGCAGGACCGCGTCCGCGATGCCCAGCCCGGCCCCGACGGACCGGCCGGCCGGGCCCGCCACCGGGACCCACCCGCCGTCGTGCAGGGCCTCGGCGACGTCGACGACCTCGTGGACCGGCTCGGTCCCGGCCTCGTCGGGGAGCAGCCACATCTGCACCAGGTGCAGCTCGTCGTCGGCGGCGTTGCGCTCGCTATGGACCACCCCGCGGCCCGCGGACAGCCGCTGGACCGAGCCGGGCGTCACGAACGCCGTGCGCCCGGCGTCGTCGGCGTGGACCAGGGTCCCGTCGAGCACCCAGGTGACGATCTCGGTGTCGCGGTGGGGGTGGTCGTCGTACCCGGCGCCGGGGGCGATGCGGTCCTCGTGGTGCGCGAGCAGCACGCCGTGGTGGGTGTTGCCGGGCTCGAGGTGGGCGCCGAAGGAGAACGAGTGGCGGGAGTCGACCCCGGGCACGCCGGGCAGCACGCCGCGATCGGCGGCGCGCCGCACCTCGACCGTCCCGACCATGGCTCCCCGTTTCGTTGAACCTGCAACGTAGCGCCTGACCGGCGCGGCTGCCATCCGCGAACGGGGTCAGGAAAAGACGTCGTCGACGTGCACCGTCACGTCCACCGGCTCCAGCCCGGTGGCGTCGCGGATCCCGCGGGCCACCACCGTGCGGATGCGCTCCCCGAGGGCCTGCAGGTCCTGGCCGTACGCGGCCGCCAGCGTGATCCGGACGGCCGTCGAGCCGCCGGTCACGCCGACCTCGACGTCGGGCACCACCTCACCGCCGGCCCCGTGCCGGTCGGCCACCAGCCCACCGAGGGCCACCTCCACGCCGGGGACCCCGGTGGCCAGGTGACGGGCGAGCGCGACCACCACCCGCGCGGCCACCCGGGTGTGGCCCTGCGGGGACCCGATGCGGCCGTACTCCTCCTCACCGCCCGGCCCCCGCAGCGCCCGCAACGCCGCCTCGATCGACGACGTCGGCGCGCGCGGGCGCTCGGCGGCGACCGCGGCGACGGGCGCCCAGCGGCGCGCGTACTCCGCCAGTGCCGCGCGGCAGTGGGGGCAGTCCCGCTGGTGGGCGTCGAGCCGGTCGGCCCGGCCCTCGGCGACCTGCTCGACGAGCGCGGCCGTGGGGCGCCCGCACGGCAGGGTCGTCGGGAGACCCGGGATCTCGGTCATGACCAGCTCCTCATCTCGGCGAGCAGGGTCGCGCGGGCACGGGCGAGGCGCCCGCGCACGGTCGCCTCGGAGGTCTTGGTGATGGCGGCCGCCTGGGCGTAGGACAGGCCCTCGATCTGGCAGAGCACGAGCGGGACGCGTTCGTTCTCGGGCAGGCGCGCGATGGCCTCGAGGCCGGCGCGCACCTCCTCGCCGGCGACCACCGAGCGCTCCGGGCCGGCGACGGGGGCCAGGTCGGTCTCCTGCGGCTCCGGCCCGACGCGGTGGCGCCGCCGGTGGTCGAGGCTGCGGTTGACCACGACGCGGTAGAGCCAGGTGGTGAAGGCCGAGGTCCCCGCGAAGCCCGACAGCGCCGTCCAGAGCTGGATGACGACCTCCTGGGTCACGTCGTCCGCGTCGGCGCGGTCGCCCGTGATGCGCAGCGCGATCCGGTAGATGCGGTCGCGGTGGCGCCGGATCAGCTCCTCGTAGGCCTGCGGGTCGCCGTCCCGCGCCTTCCCGACGAGCCACCGGTCGATCTGCGCGCCCCGGTCGCGCTCGTCGACCCCGACGCCGTCCACCCCCTGCCACTACCCGTGACGTGGCACTGGCACCCGCCCCCGCCCGTCTGTCACCGTCCCGGGGATGACCAGTTCCGCCGTGGGGGTCGAGTTCCCGCACCGCCCCACCCCGCACCCGACGCCCGCCGGGCAGCGCGACGCGCTGCTCGCCGACCCCGGGTTCGGCCGGGTGTTCTCCGACCACGTGGCCACCGCCACCTGGTCGGCGGGCCGGGGCTGGCACGACGCCGGGGTGCGCGCGTCGGAGCCGCTCTCGCTGCACCCGGCGGCCGCGGTGCTGCACTACGCGCAGGAGATCTTCGAGGGCCTGAAGGCCTACCGCCAGCCCGACGGGTCGGTGGCCCTGTTCCGGCCGGCCCTCAACGCCGCCCGCTTCACCCACTCCGCCCGACGGCTGGCCCTGCCGCCGCTGCCCGAGGAGGCTTTCGTCGACGCGGTCGCCGCGCTGGTGCGGGCCGACGCGGCGTGGGTGCCCGAGCCGCCCGCCTCGCTCTACCTGCGGCCGTTCACCGTCGCCACCGAGGCGTTCCTCGGGGTGCGGCCGGCCGAGGAGGCGCGCTTCCTCGTCACCGCCTCCCCCGCCGGCCCGTTGTTCGCCGGGCGCGATGCCGGGCTGACCCTGTGGATCTCCGACGAGCTCTCCCGGGCCGCCCCGGGCGGGACCGGCGACGCGAAGTGCGGGGGCAACTACGCCGCGGGCCTCGCCGCCCAGGCGGTGGCCCGGGCCCACGACTGCGACCAGGTCCTCTTCCTCGACGCCCGCGAGCACCGCTGGCTCGAGGAGTCCGGGACGATGAACGTGCTGCTCGTGACGGCGGACGGCGAGCTCGTCACCCCGCCCCTGGGCACGATCCTCGACGGCGTCACCCGCCGCAGCGTCCTGGAGCTCGCCCCGGACCACGGCCTCACCCCGGTGGAGCGCGCGGTGTCGGTCGACGAGCTGCGCTCCGGGTGCGCGGACGGCTCGATCACGGAGGTCTTCGCGACGGGGACCGCGGCCGTCATCAGCCCGATCGTCGCCTTCCGCGCCGCGTCCGGGGAGTTCGCCGTCGGCGCCGGCACCCCCGGTCCGCACACGCTCGCGCTCCGCACCGACCTGCTCGACATCCAGTTCGGTCGGGTCCCCGACCCGCGGGGCTGGCGCGTGCCGGTTGGACTGGACAGCCCATCGAGTGACATCACTTGACGTAACAATGTGCGCCTAAACGGCGACACACGGTCACGATCCCCGAGCAGCGGAGGCCGACCGTGCCGATCGCCCGCCACCACGCCTGCCTGGAGGCCGGCGGGGCGCACTACCTCACGAGCACGCCGGACGGGCTGCGCGAGGCCGACGTCGACGCCCTCCGCCACGCCCTCGACGCCGCGGCCGCGCGGAGGCCGGCCGCCCCGGCCGTCGTGACGGCGGCGCTCGCCCTGGCGGTGGCGGTGGCGGCGGGGACCGACCTCTCCGTCCCCGCCGTCCTCGCCACGGTGCTCGTCGCCGCCGTCGCCGCCGTGCTGGCCCACCACCGCGACCGCGGGCGGCGCACGGTCCTCGCGACGCACGAGGTGCCGGACGCCGACCGGCTCCGCCGCCACGAGCAGCTCGTGGCCACCTGGGACCGGCTGCGTTGCGCCGCCACGTCCTGGGAGCCCGCCGTCTGGGAGGTGGCCCCGCAGGGTGGGCACGCCCCGGTGACCCGCCGCAGCGACGGCCCGCGCCACCTGCGCGCGGACCTGCCCGTGCCCACCTTCGCCGGGACGGCGCGGGAGCTCGCCTTCCTCCCCGACCGCGTCGTGCTGCGCGACGACCGGTTCCACGCGGTCGTCGGCTACGGCGGGCTGGAGGTCGACGCGAGCGTCCTCGACCGCGCCGAGGGCGGTCGGCTCGGCCGTCTCACGGTCCGCGCCGCCGGGATCACGAGCGTCTTCGACCTCGCATCGGTCGACGCGGCCTGCGCCCTCGCCGGGGCACTGCGGGGCATGACCGATGCCCACCACCGGCGCGCCCCGGAGGCCGATCGTCCCGCCCGCACCGCGGCGCGCCGGGCGACCCGGGCCCGGGCCGTCGAGGCCGCGCGGGCACGAGTGGCCCCGGTGCCCGCCCCGCGTCAGGCCGGCGACGACACCGGCAGGTCGTGCGCCTCGCCGACGGTGGCGCTGTAGAGCTCACCGGCGTGGGTCGCGAGACCCGCGGCGAGCCCGGCGTCGTCGGCCGTCGCCTGCCGCCAGCCCCGGTCGGCCAGCGCGAGCACGAACGGCGTGGTGGCGTGCGTCAGGGCGTGCGTGGAGGTGTTCGGCACCGCCCCCGGCATGTTCGCCACGCAGTAGAAGAGCGTGTCGTGCACCGCGAACGTCGGGTCGGAGTGCGTGGTCGGGTGGGAGTCCTCGAAGCACCCGCCCTGGTCGATCGCGATGTCGACGAGCACCGCGCCCGCCTTCATCCGCCGGACCAGGTCGTTGCCGACGAGCTTCGGGGCACGGGCACCGGGTACGAGCACCGCGCCGACCACGAGGTCGGCGTCGAGGACCGCACGCTCCAGGTTGTCGGTGTTCGAGTACAGCGTCTGCACGCGACCGGCGTAGCGGGCGTCCAGCGCGCGGAGCGTGTCGAGGTTCTTGTCGAGCACCGTGACCCGCGCGTGCATCCCGACCGCCATCTGGATGGCCGCCGCGCCGGACACCCCGCCGCCGATGACGACGACGTGCGCGGCCGGGGCGCCGGGCACGCCGCCCAGCAGCAGGCCGCGACCACCGTGCGAGCGCATCAGGTGGTAGGCGCCGACCTGCGGCGCGAGCCGGCCCGCGACCTCGCTCATGGGCGCCAGCAGCGGCAGTGCCCCGTCGCGGGTGACGGTCTCGTAGGCGATCGCCGTGGTGCCCGCGTCGAGCAGGGCCTGCGTGCACTCGCGGGAGGCCGCGAGGTGCAGGTAGGTGAACAGCGTCAGGTCGGGGCGCAGGCGGTGGTACTCCGAGGCAACCGGCTCCTTGACCTTCACGACCAGCTCGGCGTCGCCCCACACGGCGTCCGCGTCGGCGACGAGGCGGGCCCCCGCCTCCTTGTACTCCTCGTCACCGAAGGCGGAGCCGACGCCCGCGCCCTCCTGCACGACGACCTCGTGGCCGTGGCCGACCAGCTCGCGCACACCCCCGGGCGTCAGGGCCACCCGGAACTCGTTGTCCTTGACCTCGGTGGGCACCGCGACCTTCATGATCGTCCTCCTCCTCGTCGTGCCTGCTCCTCTATTCTGAACGTCCTGCTGTTTCGTGGGTAGATTGTTGAAGAAGGTTCTGTAACCTGGAAGCGTGGCCGAACTTCCCGACGATTCCGTGGTCCGGCCGGACCCGTCGCCGAACGATCTGCGGCCGACCGGGGCGAGCGGGGCGACGGGGAGGGCCCTCGACGAGATCGACCGTGCCCTGCTGGGCCACCTGGTCGCCGACGCCCGCACCACCAACGCCGCGCTCGCCGAGAAGGTGGGGATCGCGGCGTCCACCTGCCTCGCCCGGGTGCGGGCCCTGCGCGAGCGCGGCGTGATCCGCGGGTTCCACGCCGACGTCGACCCGGCCGCCGTCGGGCTCCCGCTCCAGGCGATGATCTCGGTGCGCCTGCAGAGCGACGCCCGCGACCGGCTCGGCGAGTTCACCGCGCTCGTCCGGCGCCTGCCCGCCGTGCGCGACGTCTACTTCGTCGCGGGGGCGGACGACTACCTGCTCCACGTCGCCACGGCGGGGACGGGGGCGCTGCGCGACCTCGTCGCCACCCTCAACAACCACCGCGACGTGGCGGGGACCGTCACCAGCCTGATCTTCGACCACGTCCGCACCGCACACGGGGTGTGAGAGAGCATCAGCGCCGTGGACGTCCTGACGCGCATCGGCCTGGTGGAGCTGGCGTTCGGTGCCGTGCTCGGGTGGGCGGTCGCGGCCACGATGATCACCCCGCAGCTCGTGGAGCGCGCCGGAGTGCGCAAGCCCCGGCGGATCCTCCAGGCCCACCTCGACTACGTGATCATGGGGATCATCCTGATCGCGGTCGGGCTGGCGGTCCCGGGCCTGCCGACGTGGCTCACGGTCGCGATCGTGATCGGGACCTGGCTCAACCCGACCCTGTTCCTGCCGCTCGCCAGGTTCCCCCGTGCGGCGACCCGCACCTGGTTCCAGGCGCTGAGCGTCGTCTCGTTCACGCTGACCAGCGGCGGGCTGGTGGGGGCCGCCGTCGTCGGGCTGATCCGCTGACGGTCAGGCCGCCGCGGCGTCCTCGGTCTCGACCGGGGGCAGCGTGTGCACCGTCGCCGCCGCCGCGGCGGCCAGGTCCACGGGCCGCGGCCGCCGGACCCGGCGGGCGACGAGGACGCCGAGCACGATCCCGCAGGCCGAGAAGACCGCCAGCACCAGACACGCGCGGCCGAACCCGGCCGCGAGCGCCTCGGCCCCCGCCGCGCCCGCGTCGGCCTTCGCCGACGCCACCCGCGTGACGATGCCCGCCACGACCGCCGTCATCACCGCGCCGCCCACGTAGCGGGCCATGTTCGAGATCCCGGACGCGGCCCCGACCTGGGCGGGAGGCACGCACGCGGTGCTGACCGAGGACGCCGGACCGTTGGACAGCGCCAGGCCGGCGGCCACCCCGAGCAGCGGCACGAGGAAGGCGACGTATCCCCAGGACGGCCGGACGGCCGCGAGGACGGCGAACGCCACGGTGAGCAGGACGAACCCGACCATGACGATGCGGCGGGCGCCGTAGCGGTGCGCGAGCGGGCTGACGGCCGGGGCGACGACCACGACGACGGCGGCCACCGGCAACGTCGCGAGGCCCGCCCGGAGGCTCGACATGCCGAAGATCAGCGGGTTCTGGAAGTACAGACTGATGAGGAAGCTGATCGCCGCGATCGCCCCCGCGCCGATCAGGATGGCGAGCGTCGAGGCGACGAGCAGGACGTTGCGCAGCAGCGCGAGATCGACCAGCGGGGCGGTGACGCGCCGCTCGACGAGCACGAACCCGACGGCGCCCGCCACGGTCACGAGGAGGCACCCGAGGGTGCGGGCCGAGAGCCACCCCCACGACGGCGCCTCGGTCATCGCGAGCACGAAGGGCACGAGGACCACGGCGACCAGCACCGTCCCCGCCCAGTCGATGCGCCGCGGGCGGGACGGGTCCGAGGACTCCTGCACGGTCCCGGCGGTGACCGGGAGCAGCACGGCGGCGATCACGGCGTTGACCCAGAACAGCCCCGGCCAGCCCGTGACCTCGTTCAGCACGCCGCCGACCACCGGCCCCGCGGCCGCCCCCGCCGCCGACGCGCCGCCCCACAGCGCGACCCCCCACATCTGCCCCTGCCCCGACGAGGCCACGGAGAGCAGGCTCAGCCCGCAGGCCAGGATCGTCGCGCCGGCGGCCCCGGCGATCACCCGCCCGGCGACGACGACCTCGCCCGTCGGTGCGAGTGCGATCAGGACGGAGGTGGCCACGAAGAGCGTGAGCCCCGCCAGGAACACGTTCCGACGGCCGAGGACGTCGCCGAGCGCGCCCGTCGTCACGATCGTCGCCGCCCCGACCAGCAGGTAGCCGGTCACCGCCCACTGCAGCAGCCCGAGCGAGGCGCCGAGGTCGGCGCTGATCGACGGGAGCAGGATGCTGACCGCCGAGGTGTTCGCGTTGACCACGAACGTCGACACGCAGGCGACGAGCAGGACCCCTGCCCCCGGGCGCACGCCGGGTCGGGTGGTGTCGCCGGGGGTCGTGGCACGGGTCATGGGTCCGGAGGGTGGGCCGGGCGCGGGCACCGTCGGCACGGCCGAAGGTCCCGGGCTCCCCCGGCCGCCCGACACCCGGCGGTGCGGGCGCGACCCGGCTCACCCGGTGCGGGTGAGGACGTCCCGCGGGTCCGGCCCCGACCCTCGGGGACGTGAACGAACCACGTGACATGGGGCCGGTCGACTACCTCGTCGTCGAGTTCGCCGACGGCGAGCCGACCGGCGAGGGCCTGCCGCTGCTCGTCGACCTCGTCGACCGCGGCATCATCCGGATCCTCGACCTCGGCTTCGTCCGCCGTGCCCGCGACGGTGCGGTGGAGGTCGTCGAGCTCACCGACCTCACCGACCTCGCGGGCGGGGACGGCCTCGACGTCTTCCACGGGGTCGCCTCGGGGCTCCTGGCGCGGGACGACCTGCACGACGCCGGGACGGTCCTCGCGCCGGACACCCTCGCCGCCGTGCTCGTCTACGAGAACCTCTGGGCCGCCCCGCTCGCCGCGGCACTGCGCCGGAACGGTGCGCAGCTCGTGGCGGGGGGTCGCATCCCGGTCGAGGTCCTGGCGGCGTCGGTCGACGCCGTCGACGCCGTCGACGCCGTCGACGCCGTCCACTGATCCGACCAGCTCACGGGAGCGCGCCATGCCAGGACTGCTCCGGGGGATCGCCCGGACCGCCGTCGTCGCCGGGACCGCCACGGCGGTCTCCAACCGGGTCTCCCGCCGTCAGGCCGGACGCTGGGCCGAGCAGGACGCGTGGGCGGCCGAGCGAGTCGCCCCGGCACCCGCGCCGGCCGCCGCGCCGCCCGCCGAGGACGACACCGTCGCCCAGCTGCGCCAGCTCGGGGACCTCCGCGACCGCGGCGTGCTGAGCGACGAGGAGTTCGCGGCGGCCAAGCGACGGGTCCTCGGCGCCTGATCCCGCCGGGGCGGCCATGACCACGGAGCCGGGCGCCGACCCCTCCCCCGACGAGCTGCTGCGCTCGCCGGCCTACCTGCGGCTCATCCTGTTCGCCGTCCTGCTCGGCATCCCGATCTCGGCCGTCGCCTACCTGTTCCTCGCCCTCACCGCCGTCCTCGCGCGCCTGGTCTACGAGGACCTGCCGCGGGCGCTCCACCTGACGGACGGCACAGGTCACGCCCCGCTCTGGTGGCCCGTCCCGGTGCTGGCGGCCGGCGGACTGATCGTCGGGAGCACGGTCCGCTTCCTGCCCGGGTACGGCGGGCGCTCCCCGGCCGCGGGCTTCGGCACCCACGCGCCGCCCACGGCCGTCGCCCTGCCCGGGGTCGCCCTCGCGGCGGTCGTGACGCTCACGTGCGGCGCCGTCCTCGGGCCCGAGGCGCCCCTGATCGCCCTCGGGGGCGGCCTCGCGGTGCTCGCGACCCGCGTGACCCGTCAGGAACCGTCGCCGTCGGCCCGCCGCGTGATCGCGGGCACGGGCAGTTTCGCGGCGATCGCCACGCTGCTGGGCTCCCCGCTCCTCGGGGCCTTCCTGCTCATGGAGGCCACCGGGGTGGGCGGGGGCATGGTCGGGCCGCTCCTGCTGCCGGGCCTCCTGGCCGCCGGCGTCGGCTCGCTGATCTTCGTCGGGCTCGGGTCGCTGACCGGCCTCGGTCCGGTGTCGCTGACCCTGCCCGACCTCCCGCCCGACCTCCGACCGGACCTCCCGCAGTTCGGGTGGGCGATCGTGATCGGGGTGGCCGCCGCACTGCTCGGCACCGCGGTGTCGCGGGTCGCCCGGCGCCTCGCCGACCTCGTCGCGCGGCGGACCGTGGCCCTCACGGTCGCCGTCGGGGTCGTCGTGGCCCTGCTCGCCGGGCTCTACGGTCTCATCACCGGTCACCCGCCGTCCGACGTGCTCTTCTCGGGCCAGACCGCCCTGCCGTCCCTGCTCACCGGCGCGGCGACCTTCTCCACCGGGGCGGCCGTGGCGCTGCTGCTGGCCAAGGCCCTCGCCTACGCCCTCTCGCTCGGGGCCTTCCGCGGCGGCCCGATCTTCCCGGCGATGTTCCTCGGCGCGGCCGGTGGTCTCGCGCTCTCCCGGCTGCCCGGGCTCCCGCTCGTCCCCGCGGTGGCGATGGGCATCGGCGCGATGGCGGTCGTGATGCTCCGCCTCCCGCTGACCTCGGTCCTGCTGGCGGTCCTGCTGCTCTCGACCGACGCGCTCGCGGTGACGCCGCTCGTCATCGTCGCGGTGGTGGTGGCCCACCTGACCGCCACGAGGCTGCGTCCGCCGGAGCCGCCCCGGGAGCCGGAGCCGTCGCGGGAGCCGGAGCCGCCGCGGGAGCCGGAGCCGCCGCGGGAGCCGGAGCCGGAGCCCCGGGAGTCGTCGCTGGCGCCGGAGCCGCCTGCCGCGCCCGCCGACGGGACTCGTACCGGACCATGATCTCTCCGAGCACGCCGATGAGCAGGCCCCACGAGGCGACGACGAAGAGCCAGGTCCCGGCCCGGGTGAGCGCCGGGTACAGGAAGAACAGGCTCCCCACGACGAAGGCCAGGTTCCCGACCAGCCCGATCAACAGGTGGACCCACGGCAGATCGTGCGCGGTCCGGGAGATGCGACGCAGGTAGAGGAAGAGCAGCACGGTCCGGGACCCTCACCCGTCGGTGCGCCGCCGGCCCTCACCCGCAACGGGTGACTCCGGCGGCCGGTCAGCCCGCGGCGGCCTTCCTCGCCGCGCGCTCTCGGCGCTCCTCGGCCTTCTCCAGGCCCTCCGACCAGCTCGCCCGGTGGAGGATGAGGCGGCGGTACTGCATCACCTCGGCGCGCTTGTCGACGGCGAGCGCCCCGACGAGCCGGTCGCCGCTGCGGTAGAGCGCGACGAACGCGCCGTCGTCCTCGGAGCCCAGGACGATCTCCGTCTCGACCGGCGGCCGGCCGTCGTCGACCCGCGAGACCCCGACGAACTGGATGCGGCTGGAGTACCAGTCCGACCAGAAGTACGGGACGGTCTCGTAGGACTTCGCCGACTCCGGGTCGACGGCGTTGCGCGCGGCCAGGGCACCCTGCTCCGACGCCGACGTCCAGTGCTCGAGGCGCATCGGGGAGCTCAGCACGTCGTCGAACAGCGCGTTCGGCCAGCGCGCGACGTCCCCGGCCACGTAGACGCCCGGCGCCGCCGCCAACGTCGCGTCGGCGACGATCCCGTCGTCGACCGTCAGCGACGACGACTCCAGCCACCCGGTGTTCGGCGCCGCCCCGATCCCCACGACGAGGACGTCGGTCGGGATCTCCGTGCCGTCGGCGAGGACGACCGACTCGACGTGCCCCTCCCCGGTGATCCGCTCGACCGACACCCCGGTGAGCACCGTCGTGCCGTGCCGCTCGTGGATGGCGGTCAGCGCCCGGCCCATCCGCTCCCCGACGCCGCGCACCAGCGGCACCGGCAGCGCCTCGACGATCGTGACCTCGAGACCCCGCGTACGCGCGACGGCCGCGATCTCCGAGCCGATGAAGCCCGCCCCGATCACCGTCACCCGCGGCGTGCCGGTCCACAGCAGCTCCCGCAGGTGCCGCGAGTCGTCGAGGGTCCGCAGCGTCACCACGCCGGCCAGGTCCGGGCGGCACACCGACGCCGGGAGCGCCCGGGCGTCCGCCCCGGTCGCGATGACCAGCCCGGAGTAGCCGACGTCGCGCCCGTCGACGGTCACGGTCCGGTTCCCGACGTCGAGCGCCTCCGCCGGCGCCCCCAGCAGGAGCTCGACGTCGAGCTCGGCGAGCTTCTCCCGCTCGCGGTAGGTGGGGTCGCGCGGGTCCTCGTCGCCGAGGTGCTCCTTCGACAGGGGCGGCCGGTCGTAGGGCAGGTGCTCCTCCGCGCCGACCAGGGCGATCGACCCCGCGAAACCGTCGTTGCGCACGGCCTCGACCGCCCGCAGCCCCGCCAGCGACGCTCCCACCACCACCAGATCGGCCATGTCCCGAGCGTAACGACCGTAACTCTGGCTATGGCACCCTCGTCGGCCGCACGACGATCATCCCTTCGGGGGAGTGCGCTAACACGGCCGGCCCAGCGGAGCGATCTCGACAGCACAACGGTTCGACGCCGGGGTTCGAACGAGGTCGGGGGGTCGCGATGCGGATGACCAGGGTCGGGATGGCCGGGTCGGCGGTCGCCGTGCTGGGCGCCATCGGTGTGACGGCAGGGCTGGCGCTCCCCGACGTCGGCGCGGACCGGCCGGCCGCCGTCGCGACACCGGTCGCGTCGGTCGCGGCCCCGGTCGTGCACCCGGTCACCGCGGGCGTCACAACGCTGCCGGCCTCGACCACCACGCGACCCACCACAACGCCGACCACCACGAGGACCACCCGCACCACGGCCACGAGCGACCCGTCGTCGGGAATGCCCTGCTCGATCACCGGCGACGGCGCGTGCGTCTCGCTCTCGGCGAAGCGGGCCTGGCTGGTGCAGGACGGGCAGGTCGTCCGGAGCGCCCCGATCACCAGCGGACGTCCCGGGGAGCGCACCCCGACCGGCACCTTCCACGTGACGTGGAAGGACGCGAACCACCTGTCGAGCGAGTTCAACGACGCGCCGATGCCGTGGTCGGTGTTCTTCAACGGCGGGATCGCCTTCCACACCGGGAGCCTGTCGCGGCAGTCGGCGGGGTGCATCCACCTGTCCGACGCCGTCGCCCGGCAGTTCTTCCGCACGCTCGCCGTCGGGGACACCGTCGTCGTCGTGCGGTAGCCGGGAGCGAGGTGACCCGGCGCCTCGTGGGGCGAGGCGCCGGGTCACATCCAGGGACCGTTCGGGGTAGTCCCCGACGAGTGGGACGCGGGCCAGCTGGGGAACGAAACGCCACGCCGTGCTCGTCACCCTCCGTCTCCGGAGAGATGTCCTGCCCAACGCGGGTCCCCACGGCTCGTGACGCGTCCACGCCGTGCCGTACACGGTGGGGTGGAACGTCCGGATCGGGGTGTGAAACGCGTCGTTAGGGTTCTCCACGTGAGCTCGCAGCGTCCTCTCGCCCTGGTCACGGGTGCCTCGCGCGGTATCGGTGCGGCCGTCGCGACGGCCCTCGCGCCCACCCACGACCTCCTCCTCGGCGGCCGGGACGCGGCGGCCCTCGGTGGGGTCGCGGCCCGACTGGGTGACCGCGCGCTGCCGTGGCCGGTCGACCTCACCGACCCCGAGGCCCTGGCCGGGGCCACCGAGCGCATCGACGAGCTCGACGTGCTGGTGCACTCGGCAGGCGTCGGGCTGCTCGGGACGGTCGCCGAGCTCGACGTCACCACCTGGCGCCGGCAGTTCGAGGTGAACGTGGTCGCGGTGGCGGAGCTGACGCGGCTGCTGCTCCCGGCGCTGCGCGCGGCCCGCGGCACCGTCGTCTGCCTCAACTCCGGCGCGGGCCTCGCCGCCCGACCCGGGTGGGGCTCGTACGCGGCGTCGAAGTTCGCGCTTCGGGCCTTCGCCGACGCGCTGCGCGGGGAGGAACCGGCCCTGCGCGTGTGCTCGGTGCACCCCGGGCGGGTGGACACCGACATGCAGCGCGGTGTCGTCGCCCACGAGGGCGGCACCTACGACGGCTCGACGTACCTGCGCCCGGAGTCGGTGGCGGCGGTGGTGCTCGCGGCGGTCATGGCCGGTCGCGACGCGCACCTCACGGACCTGGTCGTGCGGCCGACGGGTTGAGCACAGCGGAGCTCGACCACGCAGACGGGTTGAGCAGGGGCGAGAATGCCCCGGACACCGTCGTTCTCCAGGAGGCCTCCGCCGTGGACCCGTCCGACTTCGCCGACGTCCTGACCTCGGTCCGAGAGTTCGTCCGCGAGCAGGTCGTCCCCCGGGAGGACGAGATCGAGGCGACCGACGAGGTCCCCGCCGAGCTCCGTGAGGCGTGCAAGGCGATGGGCCTCTACGGCTTCGCGATCCCCGAGGAGCACGGCGGGATCGGCCTGTCGATGGCCGAGGAGGTCGAGCTCGCGATGGAGCTCGGCTGGACGACGCCGTCGCTGCGCTCGCTGTTCGGCACCAACAACGGCATCGCCGGGCAGGTGCTGCTCACCGGCGGCTCGCCCGAGCAGCAGAAGGAGTGGCTGCCACGGCTCGCGTCCGGCGAGGTGGTCGCCTCGTTCGCGCTGACCGAGCCCGACGCCGGGTCCGACCCGTCGTCGCTCACGACCAAGGCGGTCCGTGACGGGGACTCCTGGGTCCTCAGCGGCGCGAAGCGCTGGATCACCAACGCGCCCTTCGCCGACGTCCTCATGGTGTTCGCCCGCACCGACCCCGACGCCTCGCCGGCCCGCGGCATCTCCACGTTCCTCGTCCCGACCTCGTCGGCCGGGATCAGCTTCTCCGAGCACGACGCGAAGATGGGCCAGCGCGGTTCCTGGACCTGCGAGGTCTACCTCGACGACGTCCGGGTGCCGGCGGAGAACCTGGTCGGCGGCGAGGAGGGCCTGCACCGCGGGTACGTCACGGCGCTCAAGTGCCTCGCGCACGGCCGGCTGCACATCGCCGCGCTCTGCATGGGCATGGCCGCGCGGCTCGTCCACGAGACGGTCGAGTTCGCCACCCAGCGCGAGCAGGGCGGGCACGCCATCGCCACCTACCAGCTCGTGCAGGGCCTCGTCGCCGACTCCGTGACCGACTGGCACGCCGGCCGCGCCCTCGTCCGCGAGGCGGCCAAGGCCTACGACGACGGCTCCGACAAGGTCACCGGCCCCTCCACCGCGAAGTACTTCTGCTCCGAGGCGGTGGGGCGGATCGCCGACCGCGCCGTGCAGGTCCACGGCGGCTCGGGCTACATGCGCGGCGTGCCGGTCGAGCGCATCTACCGCGACGTGCGCCTCTTCCGCATCTACGAGGGCACGAGTCAGATCCAGCAGGTCATCATCGCCCGCGGCGCCCTGGGCAAGGCCGCGCGTTCCTGACGACGGGTGCGGCCGGGGTGGTGCGCGTCCCGCACCCACTCCGGCCGCCCAGCCGCCGGCCCACGCGACCCCTGCGCGTGGCGCAAACACTCTGGCGACCCAACGAGCGACCCACCTGACCTCTGCGCGTGGCGCACACACTCTGGCGACCCAACGAGCGACCCACCGGACCTCTGCGCGTGGCGCACACAACTCGACCGGGCCGTCGCACTCCTTGGCCGCGTCGCCGCCTCCCGGGTGCACCCTGTCTCGGTGACCCGCGGCGCTTCGGACGTGTTGTCACGACGAATCACAACGACAGGGCGTCGGGACGACCGCCGGAACCCGCGACAGGGCCGGCGAAAGGTGTGTCCGACGCAGGAGTCACGGCGGCCGGGTCATGGCGAAGCCGAACTGTGTGCGCCCCGCGCCGGACTGGCCGCGGCCGGGTCATGGCGGGGCCGAGCTGTGTGCGCGGCGCGCAGGAGCCGCCCTGGCCGTGCTCTGGCGGGGCCGAGCTGTGTGCGCGGCGCGCAGGAGCCGCCCTGGCCGTGCTCTGGCGGGGCCGAGCTGTGTGCGCCCCGCGCACCAGTCACCACGACCCAGCCACGGCCGGGCCGAGAGTGGGCGCAGCACGCGGCGGCGAACCGGGCCCCACCCGCCGTCGAGAACGTGGCGTTCCTGCCACTGGACGACAGCAACGACGCTTCGCTGCCACGAACGTGGAGTCAGCGCAGCGCCAACCGCTCCCGGAGCGTCCCGGGCACCGGGCCCGACGGCATCCGGCCCCGGCGGCGCAGCTCGGGCACCACGTGCTCCGCCACCTGCTCGAACGTCCCGGGGACGACGGCGTAGGCGAGGTTGAACCCGTCGGCGCCGGTCTCGTCGACCCACGTCTCCATCTGGTCGGCCACCTCGGCCCCCGAGCCCACCGCGACGGGACCCCGTCCGCCGACCGCGAGGTGGCGGGCGACCTCGCCGACGGTCCACTCGCGGTCCGGGTCGTCGGTGGTGAACGAGGCGAGCGCGGAGCGGCCGGCGTCGGACTCGACGTAGCGCAGGGGCTGGTCGGGGTCGATGCCGGTGAGGTCGAGCCCGGTCCAGCCCGCGAACAGGGCGAGCGCGCCCTCGAGCGAGAACGAGTCGAGGTACTCGGCGTACAGGTCGTCCGCCGCCGTCGACGTCGCCGCCGCGACGGGGGCGAGCTGGCAGAACACCGTGACCGACGACGGGTCGCGGCCGGCGTCGGACACCGCGGAGCGCAGCCGGTCGACCTGGCCCGCGAGGACCGTCGTCGAGGGCCCGGAGATGAATACCGCCTCGGCGTGCCGACCCGCGAACGCCAGCCCACGCGGGGAGGCGCCCGCCTGGAAGATCACCGGGGAGCGCTGCGGGGAGGGCTCGCAGAGGAAGGGGCCGGGCACGTCGTACCAGCGGCCGTGGAAGTCGATGTCGTGGACCTTGGCGGGGTCGGTGTAGGTGTCGCCGGAGCGGACGACGGCGTCGTCCTCCCACGACTCGTGCCACAGCCGGCGGCAGACCTCGAGGTACTCGTCGGCCTGGGCGTAGCGCTCGTCGTGGGCCAACTGCTCGCCGAGCCCGAGGTTCGCGGCGGCGCTGGCCAGGTAGCCGGTGACGACGTTCCAGCCGATCCGGCCCCGCGTCAGGTGGTCGAGGGTCGTGAAGCGCCGCGCCAGGGCGTACGGGTGCTCGTAGGACGTCGAGACGGTCACCCCGAAGCCGAGGTTCGTCGTCGCGGCGGCCATCGCCGACACCGGCATCATCGGGTCGCCCAGCGGGATCTGGATCCCGGCGCGGACGGCGGCGTCGCGCGAGCCGGCGGCCACGTCGTAGACCCCGAGGACGTCGGCCAGGAACAGCGCGTCGAACCCCGCGCCGTCGAGCAGCCGGGCCAGCGAGGTCCAGTGGTCGAGGTCGGTGTACCGGAACCCCTGGTCGGCCGGATGGCGCCAGAGGCCCGGCGACTGGTGGCCCGCGCACATCATGGCGAAGGCGTTGAGGTGGATGCGGGGACGGGCGGGCATCAGAAGTACGCGCGCGTGACCCACTCGGCGATGCAGGCGGGCTTGGGCATGCCCTCGATCTCGACGGTGACCGTCGAGACGACCTGCACCCCGTTGTCCGGCAGGTCCTCGGCCTCGCTGATGGTCACGGTGGCCCGGACCCGGCTGCCGACCCGCACGGGCGACGGGAAGCGCACCTTGTTCAGCCCGTAGTTCACGCCCATGCGCACCCCGTCGAGGCGGCGGGCGGAGTTCGCGAGGTGGGGCAGCAGCGACAGCGTGAGGAACCCGTGGGCGATCGTCCCGCCGAAGGGGCTGGCCTTCGCCCGCTCCGGGTCGACGTGGATCCACTGGTGGTCCTCGGTGTCGTCGGCGAAGCCGTCCACCCGTGACTGGTCGACCGTGAACCAGTCCCCCGGGCCCAGCTCGCGGCCGATGGCCTCCCGCACCCCGTCCGCGCCGGCGAGGATCTCCACGTGTGCCTCCTGACGTGATCTCCCCGCGACCCTAACCCCGCAGCGCGACGCGGGCGTCGGGTTCGTCGCGGGCCGCCGCTGCCAGCAGCCCGAGCGAGATCATGCTCACGATCATCGAGGTCCCGCCCGCCGAGATGAGCGGCAGCGTGATGCCGGTGACGGGCAGCAGGCCGAGCACGTAGCCGATGTTGATGACGGCCTGCGCCACCAGCCACACCGTCAGGGTCGCGACCACGACCCGGTTCCACGGGTCGACGGTGCGCGCCGCGATCCGCAGCCCGACCCACGTCAGCAGCGCGAACAGCCCCAGCACGGCGCACGCGCCGACCAGCCCGAGCTCCTCGCCGAGGATCGCGAAGACGAAGTCGTTCGAGGCGTTGGGCAGGTAGCTCCACTGCGCCGCGCCCTGCCCGAGGCCGTCGCCGAGCAGCCCGCCGTCGGCGAGCGAGTACAGCGCCTGCTGGGACTGGTAGCCCGCGCCGAGCGTGTCGTCGCCGCTGCCGAGGAACGACGTCAGGCGGGCCAGCCGGTAGCTCGCGGTCACGGCGAGCACCCCGACCGCGACGAGGGCCCCGCCGCCGAGCAGCCCGAGGAGCCGGCCGGACACCCCGGCGAACCACAGCAGCGCGAACAGCACGACGACGATGCCGAGCGCGGACCCGAGGTCGGGCTCGACGACGACCAGACCCGCCGTCAGGACCCCGACCGGGACCACCGGGAGGAGCCGGCGCACCCCCACCACCCCGCGCTGCGCGACGAGGACGTGGGCGCCCCACAGCACCAGCGCGAGCTTCGCCGGCTCACTGGGCTGCAGCGACAGCCCCCCGACGACGAACCACTTCTGCGCCCCGGCGACCGACGAGCCCAGCCCCGGCACCATCACCGCGACGAGCGCGAGGAGGCTCGCCCCGAGCAGCCAGGGGCTCAGGACCCGCCAGCGCCGCACCGGCACGCGGCCGGTCAGCCAGAAGGCGATCCCGCCGACCACGCAGTAGACGACCTGGTGGAGGAAGACCCCGTACGGGTTGCCGGTGCGCGTCAGCGAGTCGATCGACGACGCCGAGAGCACCATCACCAGCCCGAGGCCCGCGAGCACCACGGTCAGCCCGACCACGAGGTAGTACGACGCCAGCGGCCGCTGCAGCGTCGCCGCCACCGTGCGCCGCAGCGCGACGACGTGGGGGGCGATCGGGCTGCGTGCGCTGGTCACGCCGCCCAGCCTCCGGCAGCGACCGTCCCGACGGCGGGACGTGCCCGACCTGCGTGCCCGGGCAGCATCCGGACACCCGGGCCGTCACCGGACGTCCTCAGCGACCCTGCTGCTCCCACCACAGGCCCGATCCGCGCTCGCCGGCCGCCTCCTGCTCGTCGAGCTCGGCGTCGATCCGGCGCGCCTCCTTCGCGTCCGCGGCGGCGAACCGGGCGGCGATCGCGCCGAGGAACGGCAGCCCCGCGAGGTCCCCGCCGATCCACCACACCCCGGCGCCGATGGCCTGGTCGTCGCGCGGGCTCGGGCCCCAGGTCCGGTCGACGGCGGTGTAGTGCGCGACCGCGAGCAGCGGGCCGAGCCAGAGCACGAGGCCCAGCACGCCGTCGGTCACCACCTCGGCGATCGCGATCCCGAGGGTCAGTCCGTGGTGGGTGGTGCGCGGCACCGGGTCGATCTGCAGGCGGCTGACCGCGTAGAGCAGTCCCGCGCCGAGCAGGCCGAGCGAGACGAGCCCGCTCACCGTCGCGCTCTCGAGCTCCAGCGGGTACAGCCCGGTCAGGTAGAGCACGAAGGGCGGCGCCACGAGGGCGAGCGTCGCCATCCCGGGGGCGCACAGCGTCCGGGCGAGACCCGACCGGCGCCAGCGTCCGAGGGTCACGACGGCGGGTCCCGGCAGCGTCTCCCGCGCGAGGGTCAGGGGCGCCCCGCCCGCGAGCAGCATCGGCGCGACCACGAGCAGGACGACGCCCTGGACCGCGCGGGCCCAGAACAGCGTGTCGTCGTAGACCGCGATCGCGCTGCACCCGATGAGTGCGAGCAGGAGGACCCCCGCGCCGAAGCTGACGGTGCGCCGACGGGGCCACGGTCCGGCGAGACGACGCAGGCCGGCGCCGTAGCCGCCGGCGAGGAGCGCGACGCCCGCGAGGACCCCCGGCGAGAGGGTCCAGGCGGTGAGCAGGCGCGCTCCGTTCAGCGGGGGCAGGCCCGCGCCCGGCACGATCACGGCCGCAGCACACGCCCGGACCCGTACACCCCGTGTGAGGTCTACGTCGGCCGGCGCAGGTGGCCGTAGACGGTGGTGCGCGGCACGTCGAGCTTCTCGGCGATCTCGGTGACCGAACGGCCCTCGTCGTAGAGCCGCTGGGCCTCGGCGGCGGCCTCGGCGGTCAGCCGCGGCGGCCGACCGCCCCGCCGTCCGCGGGCGCGCGCCGCGTCGAGCCCGGCGCGGGTGCTGGCCGAGACGAGGCTGCGCTGCAGGCCCGCCAGGAGGTCGAGGGTGGGGAGCACGCCGGGGTCGGCGGTCGTGTCGACCTCCTCCTCGAGGGAGCGCAGCTCGGCGCCGACCGCCCGCAGGCGTTGCCCGACCTGGACGAGGTGCAGCACCGAGGAGGCCAGCCGGTCGAGGCGGGCGACCACGAGGACGTCGCCGCGGCGCAGGTCGCCGAGCACCGCCTCCAGCTCGGGGCGCGCCCCGCGGGTGCCGAGCGAGGTGTCGACCCGAATCCGGTCCGCGGGCACCCCCGCGGCCGCCAGCCGCTCGACCTGGTCCGAGGCGTCGTCCGTCGCCGACGCCACCCGTGCATAGCCCCGCAGCACCCCTCAGCCTCCTGTTCGACGTCGGTTCGCTAGGTGGCATCGCCACGGAGCCACGTTCCGTAACGCCCCCGATCGCCCCCGTGATCACAGCCCGGTCCCCTTGACGGCACGTCGAACGGCGGAGAAACCGGTTCCGAGGACGGGCGCGCGGACCGTCGTCGCAGGTGGCACACCTCGGACGGGTGACGAGAACTCGGTACGCTCCGTTACCGGATGTCTTGTGTGCCATCAGGAAGGGCCCGGCCGTTCGCGTTTTCGTAATCGAACCGTGACCTCGGCCGGGCCTCCGGAGGCACCCCCGCGCGTCCGAAACGGTGGAACCTCCCGGAGCGACACGCTGTGCGAAGCGGCCGTCGAGGTACCGCTGAACAGAGCAGGGCTCCAGACCGGGGCCCGCGGGAGGAGTGGGTGGACGTGCGCAAGACCGTCGCGATCGGCCTGGCCGTCGTGGTCGCCGTACTGGCGGTGGTGGCCGCCGGGGCGCTCACCAGTGCCGTGGCGTGGGCGACCGCGGCCGTACTGGTCGTCATCACCGCCGCCCTCGTGACCACGGTCTCGCTGCCCCCGGGCCTGCAGAACGTCGTCGTCGCGCTCGGCGCCCTGCTCGGCCTGGCCGCGATCGCGGTCGCCGTCGCGGAGTTCGGGGTGCGCGGTTTCCGGACCGACTCGACCGCGACGCTGCTCGGCCTCACCGCCGGTCTCGCGGGCCTGCTCGTCGTGATCGGCGTCGCCGCGGCCCGCTCGCTGCCCGCCCCCGCCCTGTGGGGCGGCGCCGGCCTGCTCGCCGCGATCGGTCTCGTGGCCGGGCTCGTCGTCGTCGCGACCGTGCCGTGGCTGCCCCTCTCGCGGGCGGTCGCCTACACGGCCGCGGACGCCGCGACCCAGGTGACGCTGTCGACGCCCGCGGGGGTGGAGGCGGGCGACGTCCTCGTCGCCCAGATCTTCCGGTCGGGGGCCGGGCAGGTGACCGCGCCGGCGGGCTGGACCACGCTGCGGACCACGGCGCTGCCGAACGGCGCCGGCTCGGTCTCGCTGTTCACCGCCACGGCGCAGGACCCGACAGGCTCGATCACCTTCACGTCCGACTCCCCCGCGACGCTGCTCGGCGGCATCGGGGCCTGGTCGAACATCACCGGGGTCACCGCGCCCGCGGAGAGCACCGGCACCGGCGGGGCCGTCACGGCGTCGCCCGCCCCGCCCGACAGCTCCACGCAGGTCCTGTACTTCGTCGCCGGCACCGGCGTCGCCGACATCGCCCCGCCGGACCCGCTGAACGACGCCTGGACGGTCAAGGCCGACAACGTCGTCAAGGCCACCACCGCCCTCGTCGCCCGGCCCGCGCTGTCCCCGGACGCCGCGGCCCCCGTGTCGCTCACGCCCTCGGCGCCCCTCGGGGCGTGGGCGGCGCAGACGGTGGTCCTCGCCGCCCGGTAGCGGTCGCGCCGTCCGGCCCGCTCCGGCACCGTGGTCGGGGTGCGGGGCGAGCGGGGCGAGCCGGGCGAGACCTACTGGGAACGCTACGAGTCGCTGATCGACGAACAGATCCGCCGCGCCACCGCGGAGGGCGCGTTCGACGACCTGCGGGGCGCGGGCAAGCCGCTCGACCTGCCCGCCCGGGACGACGAGAACTGGTGGGTCCGGTCGAAGCTGCGGGCCGAGGGCGTCCCGACGGACGCGCTCCTGCCGCCGTCGTTGCGACTCCGCAAGGACGTCGAGCGGCTCGACGACGACGTGCGCGACCTCGCCGACGAGGCAGCCGTGCGCGCCGTCGTCGCCGACCTCGACCGGCGTGTGGTCGCCCACCTGCGCTTCCCCGTCGGGCCCCCGGTCCCGATCCGCCGCCCCTCGGCCGACGCCGTGGTCGGACGCTGGCGCGCCGCCCGTGCGGTCGCGGCCGCCCCGGAGCCACCGCCCGCCGCTCCGGCCCGTCGCCGCTGGTGGCGTCGCCGCCGGGACTGAGCGACCCGGTCGGCGCGACCCGCACGGGCACCCCGTCGTCGATCGGCGCTGGCGCTCCGCCCTCGGGCGGGCCAGACTCCTGACCCGCCCGAGGACGAGGAGCCAGCCGTATGACCGAGCCCACCCGCATCGACGTGCCCTCCGCGGGCGGACTGACGTTGGCCACCTTCCGGTGGCTCCCGAAGGGCGAGGCCCGCGGCGTCGTGCAGCTCACCCACGGGATGGGCGAGCACGTGCGCCGCTACCAGCACCTCGCCGACCGGCTCACCGCCCTGGGGTTCCTCGTGCAGGGACAGGACCACCGCGGGCACGGCGCCACCGCCGAGGCCAACGGCACCGAGCCGGGCGTGCTGGGCGAGGGCGGGTGGGCCGAGCTCGTCGCCGACGTCGGGCGGCTGCTCGAGCGCGGCCGCGAGGACGTGCCCGGAGTGCCGGTGGTGCTCCTCGGCCACAGCATGGGCTCGTTCGCCGTCCAGCAGTGGCTGCTCGACCACTCCGCCGAGGTGGACGCCGCGGTGCTCACCGGGACGTCGCTGCTCGACCAGCTCGAGGCCGCCATCGACACCAGCGGGCCGATCGACCTCTCCGCCTTCAACGCGCCCTTCGCCCCGGCGCGCACCGACTACGACTGGCTCTCCCGCGACGAGGCCCAGGTCGACGCCTACGTGGCGGACCCGTGGTGCGGCTTCGGCCTCGATCCGGCCGGCGGTGCGGGCATGTTCGAGGGCGGTCGTGCCGTCGCCGACCCGCAGCGCCTCGACGCCATGCAGAAGGACCTGCCGGTGTACATCGCCGTCGGCGAGCACGACCCCGTCGGCGGCCCGGTGGTCCTCGCGCAGGCGCTCGCCGACCGCTACGGCAACGCCGGGCTCACCGACGTGACGTTCCGGGTGTGGGCCGGCGACCGGCACGAGATCCTCAACGAGGTCGACCGCGACGACGTGGAGGACGAGCTGGTCGACTGGATCACGCGCGCCGTGAAACGCTGATCACCAGAGCGGGCGGATCCGCGAGAGCACGACGCCCGCCAGCGGCGGGACGACGACCGGCGAGAAGGCGGTGCCGATCGCGCCGAACGTGAGGAGCACCGCCGCCTGCAGGTGGATCCCGAGCGCGAGCGGGATCAGCCCGAGGAGCACGGTGGCCACGAAACCGAGCAGCATCATGATCTGGCCGCTGCGCAACCGGTGGGGCTCGGAGACCCGGCGGGCGAAGCGCGGGTCGCTCGTCCGCAGGTCCCCCACGAGGGAGGCGAAGCGGCGGTCGACCGGGGCGCGCCCACCGTCGGCACGGGCGGAGTCGGGACGCTGATCGTCCTCGTCAGACGGTTGCACTCCTCCAGAGTGACCCGCCGCGGTCCATGAGCACACCGTGGGGTCGGACACGCGGCGTCATCGGGACTGCTCCGAGGGTGCCGTGACGGGTGCCGTGGCCGGTACCGGGACGCCCAGACGCGCGAGCGTCGCGGGCCAGTCGCGGGTCAACGGGGTGGACCGCTCCCCCGCGATCGCGCGCAGGTAGATGCCGTCGCCGAGCGCGGCGATCAGGTCCGCCGTGAGCTCGTCCCCGGTCTCCTCGACGAGCACCTCCAGCCACGCCGACATCGACGCGCGCGCCGTCGCCGCGGCCGCCTCCTCGGTGGCCGCGACCTTCAGCACGGCGACCATGGCGCGGAAGACGTCGCTGTCGCGCTCCGGGTCCGCGGCCGAGGTGCGCAGGTAGTAGTGGGCGACCGACTCGGTGCCGGCCGCGGCGCCCGCGCGGGCCGTGGCGATGTCGGCATCGGTCAGCGCCCGGACCCGCTCGAGCATCCCTGCGAGCAGGGCCTCCTTGGACCCGAAGTGGTAGAGCAGCCCGCCCTTGGAGACCCCGGCCCGCGCGGCCACCGCGTCGAGCGTCACGGTCTCGGGACCCTCGCTCACCACGTGGTCGACGTAGGCGTCGACGATCCGGTCCCGCTGGGACGGTCGGGGCATGCGCGGGACCGTACACCGTCCAGCTGGTACAGTTTCATTACTGTACCGTCCGGACTGTCGATATACGGAGAACGACATGCGAAGGCGAGCCCTCGCCCTGGGGGTCCTCACCGCCCCGGTCCTGCTGATCACCCTCGACATGACCGTCCTCGGCGCCGCGCTCCCCGCCATCAGCGAGGACCTGCGGCCGGGCGCGGCGACCCAGCTGTGGATCGTCGACGTCTACTCGTTCGTCCTCGCGGGCCTGCTCGTGGTCGCGGGGTCGCTCGGCGACCGCATCGGCCGGCGCCGCCTGCTGCTCCTGGGCACGGCCGCCTTCGGCCTCGCGTCGGTCGCGGCGGCGTTCGCGCCCACGGCGGGCGCGCTGGTCGCGGCCCGCGCCCTGCTCGGCGTGGGCGGCGCGACGCTCATGCCCTCGACGCTGTCGCTGATCAGGACCGTCTTCCCGGAGCCCGACGCCCGCCGTCGGGCCATCGGGGTCTGGGCCGCCGTGTTCTCCGGCGGTGCCGCCGCCGGCCCCGTCATCGGAGGCTGGCTGCTCGAGCACTTCTGGTGGGGCTCGGTGTTCCTCGTCAACGTCCCGGTCTGTCTCGCCCTGCTCGGCGTCGGGCCGTTCCTGCTGCCCGAGAGCCGGGACCCGCACCCGGGTCGCTTCGACCTCGCCTCCGCGGCGCTGGCGCTCACGACGATGCTGCCGGTGGTCTACGCGGTGAAGTCCGTCGCCACCGACGGGATCACGACGACGGGAGCGGTGGCCGCCGTTGTCGGGCTCGCCGCGGGTGTGGCGTTCGTGCACCGGCAGCGCACCCTCCCCGACCCGCTGATCGACCTCACGCTGTTCTCCCACCGCGCGTTCTCGGTGTCGGTCGCGACGAACACGATCTGTGTGTTCGCTCTGGTCGGCCTGCTCGTGCTGGTCCCCCAGTACCTGCAGCTCGTCATCGGGATGTCGCCGCTGGCCGCCGCGACGTGGCTGCTGCCCGGCAGCCTCGCCGGCGTCGCGGGCGCGCTGGCCGCCCCGCGGCTGTCTCGCCGCGTCGCGGTGCGCCACCTCGTCGTCGGCGGTCTGGCGGTCGCGGCCGTGGGCTGGTCGGCGCTCGCCCTCCTGGCGGTCGGCGCGGGACCGGTGGTGGTCGTCGTCGGGATGGCGGTGGCGGGCCTCGCCGTCGCCATGGTGGAGACGCTGACCACCGACCTCGTCCTCACGTCCGCCCCCACCGACCGGACCGGGGCCGCCTCGGCGATCTCCGAGACCGGGTTCGAGCTCGGCGGCGCCCTCGGCATCGCCGTGCTGGGCAGCGTCACCGCGGCCGTCTACCGGGCGGGCCTGCCCGACGGGGTGCCGGGCGAGACCCTCGGCGGCACGCTCGCCGCGGGCGTCGACCCGGCCGTCGCCGGCCCGGCGTTCACCGTCGCGCTCGGCGTGTCGGGTGCCGTCGCGGCCGTCGCGATCGCGTACGCCGCGTGGCAGGCGCGGCTGCTGCGGCCGGCCGAGGAGTCGATCCCGGTGCCGGCCGTGGCCCACCGCTGACACCCGACGTCAGGAACGGGACACGCCCGGGTCGGATCACGCCCCGAAGTCGGCCTTGCGGATGAGGGCGTGGACCCCGGTGGTGCGGTCGACGACCTGGGAGACCTGGAAGTCGGCCGCCGCCGAGAGGTAGGCGTAGGCGACCGGGGCGGCCATCCCACGGTCGGAGACCAGGAAGGCGAGGGCCCGCCGCACCGCGTCACGCATCGCGAGGTCGAGCGACGTCTGGTTGCCGCCGCCCTCCGGGCCGTCCGGGTCGGACAGGCCGATGGGCACCCAGTGCGTCGGGGTCTCGCCGAACGGGAAGGTGAACGCCGCCCGCGGCGCCGGCCCGCCGGGCGGGATCGAGGTCAGGCGCACCGTCGCTCGCAGCGAGCCCTCCATCGCGGTCAGGGCCACCTCCCCGTCGCCCTGGGCCATGTGCGGGTCGCCGGTGAAGAACAGGGCGCCGGGGACGCGCACGGGGAGGTAGAGCCGCGAGCCGACGACGAGGTCGTTGACGTCGAGGTTGCCGCCGGCGTCGGTGGGCGGGACCGAGTCGACGACCGCGTCGGTGTCCCGCGCGACCCCCATCACGCCGAGGAACGGGGCCAGCGGGAACGTCGCCGGGCCGAGGGAGCCCACAAGGCCGGTGGGACCGGCCGAGGCGGGGGTGAAGACGCTGACCTCGCCGCCGCGGTTGAACCACCGGGCGAACTCCGGGCGCCCGTCCCACTGCTCGGGGAGCTCGCCGGGCAGCGCCCCCTTGCCGTGGCGGTTCGAGACGACGCCGTAGGGCACGCGCAGGGCGAGGTCGAGGACGTCGACGGCGAGCGTGTGCCCGGGCTCGGCGCCGCGGACCGCGATCGGCCCGGTGATCACGTGCGGGCCGGGTCCGTCGTGCGGGGTCTGCCGGGCGACGGCGGCGGCGTCGGTGAGCACGTCGCCCGGCGCCACGCCCTGCCCGGTGAAGTAGGCGACCGGGTCCTTCCCCTGGTCCTCCAGGACGCCCTCGTGGGAGATGGTGTCGATGACGACGGTGGCCCCGTTGTCCACCGTCGCCACCGGCCGGGTGCCCCGGGTCGGCAGCCGACCCCAGAGGACGTTCGTCGGGGTGGCCGGCACGTAGTTCGGCGGGGCCCCGCCGCCGAGCGGCTGCAGGACGGGGATCCCGGCCGGGGCCTGCGCGGGCGCCGCGCTCGAGCAGGCCGCCGTCCCGAGCGCGGCCACCCCGGCGCTCGCGAGGAGGAAGCCGCGTCGCCCGAGGGCTCCGCGCAACGTCGTCGCCCACTGCTCGTCCACCGGTGTGTCCGACATGTCGGACACCCGATCAGCTGCCGGGCGCCCGGAGGTTGCGGGCGTGTGACGTCAGGCGGCGAGCGGCGGCACGGCACGGGCGTACCCGGTGGCCGCCTCGTGGACGAGGGCGACCTCGAGCACGCGACGGTCACCGCCCGGCGGGCCGATGACCTGGACCCCGACGGGCAGCCCGCCGGGAGTGAATCCCGCGGGCACACCCATCGCCGGGACGCCAGCCATCGACCAGGGCGCCACCGTCTCCATCCAGCGGTGGTAGGTGTCCATCGTCCGGCCGGCGATCGCGCGCGGCCACGTCACCTCGACGGGGAACGGGTGCACCTGGGTCGCGGGCGCGACGAGCACGTCGAACCGCTCGAACAGCCCCGCGGCCGCGCGGTACCACTCGGCGCGCACCGCGGCGGCGCGGTGGACCTGCAGCCCGGTCAGCCGCAGCCCCTGCTCGATCTCCCACACGAGTTCGGGCTTGAGGTCGTCCCGGTGGTGCTCCAGCAGCGGCGCCATCTCGCAGGCGTTCCACCAGCGCCAGACCAGGAAGGCGTCCCACAGCGCGTCGAGGTCGAACGGCGGGACCACGTCCTCGACGGCCGCGCCGAGCCCGGCGAACACGTCGACGGACCCGAGGCGGGCGAGGTCGAGGAGCCCGTCCTCGCAGGCGAGGCGCCCGCCCAGATCGCCGAGCCAGCCCACCCGCAGCGCCGTCGGCTCGGCCGGGCGCAGGTCGGTGAGGTCCAGCGGGTCGGCCCGGTCGAGCGGGCCGACGGGCGCACCGGTCGCCATGACCCCGAGCAGCGCGGCGAGGTCGGTGACGGAGCGGGCCATCGGCCCGGCCTCGCCGAGCTGCGCGACGAAGCCCGGCGACCCGGGCACGCGCCCGCGGGAGGGGCGCAGGCCGTTCACCGACGACCAGGCCGCCGGGTTGCGCAGCGAGCCCATGTAGTCGCTGCCGTCGGCGGCGGCCAGCAGACGGCAGGCCAGCGCGGCGGCGGCCCCGCCGCTGGACCCGCCGACGGTGCGGGTCGGGTCCCACGGGTTGCGGGTGACGCCGTGCACCGGGTTGTAGGTCTGCGAGCCGAAGCCCATCTCCGGGGTGTTCGTGCGACCGACGAACACCGCCCCGGCCGCGCGCATCCGCGCGACGTGCGGGGCGTCGACCACTCCGACCCGCTCCCGGAACACCGGCGATCCGGCCGTGAACGGCTGCCCCGCGACCTCCGCGAGGTCCTTCACGGCCTGCGGCACCCCGTGCAGCACACCGCGCCACCGGCCGGCCGCCGCCTCGTCGTCGCGCGCGGCGGCCTCGGCGAGCACGGCGTCGGGGTCCCGGCGGTCGACGATCGCGGTCACCGCCGGGTTCAGCCGCTCGACGCGCGCGAGGGTCGCCCGCGCGACCTCGACGCACGAGACGTCGCGCCGGCGCAGGGCTGCGGCGAGCTCGACGAGGCCGAGCTCGTGCAGCTCGCTCATCGTGGTCGAGCTCCCTGGTCGGCGTGCTCGCTCCGTCGTCCCTCAGCGCGGCTTGACCTCGCCCATCTCGCCCCAGCCGTCCTGCTCGACACCCTGGACGCTGATGATCTTGGGCGTCTCGGCCACGTAGTCCGGGGCCTCGTCGACGAACTTCTTGAAGTGGTCAGAGTTGACGTGCGCCTCGCCGGCGCCGTCCTGGAACGCCTCGACGAGCTGGTAGGTGTTCTCCTCCTCGAGCGACTTGCTCCACTCGAAGAAGATGTTGCCCGGCTCCTGCCGGCAGGCCTGCGTGAACTCGCGCGAGAGCTCCGGCCAGCGGTCCGCGTACTCGGGCTTGATCGTCCACTTCACGGCGATGAAGATCATGGGAGGATCCTGCCCGATGGTGGCGCCCGGCACACCCTCCCGGAGCCACACTGTCCCGATGGGCAGGTCCGTCACGCGCCACGTCTACGACGTCCGTGACACCCCGCCCGGCATCCACCGCGCGCTGCCGTCGCCGTTCCTGACGTTCGTCGTCACCGTCGACGCGCCGCTGCGGATGGTCCTTCCCGACGGCGGGCGCGGGGACTTCCGCGCGTGCCTCGCGGGCCTGCATGACACCCCGGGCACGATCGTGCACCCCGGACACCAGCGCGGCATCCAGGTCTCCGTGCACCCGCTCGCCGCCCGCGCCCTCTTCGGTCTGCCCGCCGCCGCCCTGGCCGGGCACTCGCTGGAGGCGGCGGCGGTGATCGGTCGGATCGGCGAGGAGCTGTGCGACCGGGTCGACGCGGGCGCCACGTGGTCCACCCGCCTCGCCGCGCTCGACGACGTCCTCGCCCGGCTGCGCCGCACCCACGACGACGGCCGGCGGGCCGGCGACGAGGTCCGGTACGCCTGGGCCCGGGTGCACGACGGCGGGTCGGTGCGGGACGTGGCGGGCGAGGTCGGGTGGAGCCCCGACCACCTGTCGCGGCGGTTCACCGCCGAGTTCGGGGTGCGACCCTCGGTGGCCGGGCGCATGGCGCGGTTCCACCGGACACGGCACGAGATCGCCCGGCGGGCCGGGCTCGGGCGCCTCGACCTCGCGGGGGTCGCCGCGGACCACGGCTACGCCGACCAGGCCCACCTCGCCCGCGAGTTCCGGGCCCTGGCGGGGTGCTCCGCGACCCGCTGGGTCGCCGAGGAGGTGCACGGCGGGCTCGTCGGATCCGTCCAAGACGCCGGGGACGCCCGCCCGTCACCCTTGACGGCATGAGCGACACACCCCCGCCCCAGGTCTGGCCCACCCTGCGCGCCCGCGACGCCCGCGCCCTGATCGACTTCTACGTCGCGGCGTTCGGCTTCACCGAGACCGTGGTCTACGCGGGCGACGACGGCGTCGTCCAGCATGCCGAGCTCGCCTGGCCGCCCGGCGGCGGGATCATGCTCGGCCAGGTCCGCGACGGCGGCGGGTGGTCGGTGCCACCCGGGACGTTCGGCGGCTACGTCGTCACCCGCGACGCCGCGCACACCGACGAGGTCTTCGCCCGGGCGGTCGCCGCCGGGGCGAAGCCGGTCGCGGAGCCGTACGACACCGACTACGGCTCGCACGACTGCACGGTGCTCGACCCGGAGGGCAACCACTGGTCGTTCGGGACCTACCCCGGCCACCCGTTCAGTCGCTGAGCCGGGCCGCCGGGGGGAGGGCGGCCGGGTCGCCGGTGGGCCACCGGGCCGGGTCGCCGTGGACCGCGAGCTGCGCGACCTGCTCCACGCACCACGGCGAGAGCTCGGGCCAGGAGCCCTCACGCGCGCCGTCGTGGAGCGTCGCCCACGGCACGGCCCGCACGTCGTCGACCTCCGCCGGATCGGGCGCGGGGTCGCCCGTCGCGGTCGCGACGAACACCGGGCACATCTCGTGCTCCACCACCCCACCCTGCTCGGCGCGGTACCGGAAGCCGGGCAGCACGAGCCGCACCGACCCGACGTCGAGACCCAGCTCCTGCCGGCCGCGGCGCCGGACGGCCTCGTCGAGAGGCTCGCCCGGGCCGGGGTGACCGCAGAAGCTGTTCGTCCAGACGCCGGGGAAGGTGCGCTTGTGCGCCGCCCGGCGGGTCATGAGCAGCCGCCCGTCGTCGTCGACGAGATAGCACGAGAACGCGAGGTGCAGCGGCGTCGCCGCGTGGTGCACCTGCGCCTTGTCGGCGGTCCCGATGGCGGCACCGTCGGGATCGAGGAGGACGACGAGCTCGGTCACGGACCTAGAAGACCCTGTACGGCAGGAACTTGCCACTCCAGACGAGCTTGACCCGGTCCCCCTTCGGGTCCTCCTCGCGCTCGAAGGACAGCTCGAAGTCGATCGCCGACATGATGCCGTCGCCGAACTCCTCGCGGATCAGCTCGTGCAGCGCGCTGCCGTACACCTGCAGCGCCTCGTGGAGGCGGTAGGTGACGGGCTCGGTGGGGTCGATCGCGGCCTCGCCACGCACCGGCGGCAGGGACAGCGCGGCGACGGTGTCGTCGTCGAGACCGAGCAGGCCGCCCACCTTCTGCGCCTGCTCGGCGTCGAGGGGCTGCTGCCCGAGGAGCGCGGAGGTCGTCCAGACGAGGGACCGCTCGAGGCCGTCGGCCAGCTGCTGCCAGCTCAGTCCCTTCGCCTCCTTCGCGAACACGACCTCGCGGCCGGCGGAGAGGCGGTCGTGGGTGGGGCTCATGGATAGCTCCTCGACGTGGGAGGGGGTCATGCCTGGGCCACGGGGCGGACGGCGTCGTCGGACTGCCCCGCTCCCCGCGTCGTCGCGGGGGTCCCGGGGGTGTGCGCGCGACCGAGGTGGCCGTGGACCGCGCCGACGGCCGCCCCGCCGATCAGGTTACCCAGCCCGACCCACAGCATGTTCCCCGCGAACGCACCGGGGGCGGTCAGATCGTCGCGGTCACGGCGAGGACCCCCGCCACCACCAGCGCGGCCACGACCAGGACCAGCACGACGACGAGCGTGGTGCGGGTCCCCAGGCGCCGGGGCCGTGGCGCGGTCCGTCCGAGGACGGGGTCGACGGCGATCTTCGGGCCCGCCACCGGGCCGGGTACGCGGCGGACCGCGGGCGGCTCGTCGTCCGGACGGCGGGGTGCCCCGGGGCGGGCGCGGCGCTCGCGGGGCAGCGCCGGGCCCGCGGGGAGGCCACCGGCCGGCGTCGGGCGGGGGTCCCGTCCGCGGGGCACGGCCGGGGACGGGGTTCCGACGGCGGGTGGTCGCGTGTCGAGCGGGACGGTGAAGGCCTCGGAGGGCACGGCGAAACCCGCCCCGGGTCGCGTCGGGACCGCCACCCGGAAGGGCTCGGTGACCGCGTCCGGGTCCACGGGGCGACCCCGGGCGGCGGCGAGGTGACGGGGGCGCCTGCCGGGCAGCGGGATCGGGCCCGTCCGCTCGACCGGGCCACGCCCCTCCCGCTGGAGCAGCGAGTCGACCTTCACGCCGCCGCGGACGCGAGCGGCGTGGTCACGGGCAGGGCGGACGACCGACCGCGGTCGTCGGGGTCGGCCGCCGGGGTGGCGGGGCGCCGGGGAGTGGCAGTCATACCTCGTCGACCTCGCCGCCCCCGCGTCGTGACGCCGGGTCGCCACACGGAGTGGCGGATCCGTCGAGGTCGTCGCCCACAGGCTCACCTGACCGGAGACGCGGCGTCACGGGCTCACCGGTCGCCCGCTCAGGGATTACAGTGACGAGGACGGCGCCGGGCTCGTCCCTCGAGCCCGGCGCCCTCCTCCTGCGCAGCCACCTCGGGCGCCACCACAACACCCTCGCGGCCGGTTCGTGAGCGGATCGTCGTACTCCTGATCTCGCTGAGGTGAGCCTAGCCTAACCTGAGCGCGGCGCACCACCCCGCACCGGGGAATCGGCTGCGGCGGCACACCGCTCCCCCATCTCGCGCAGGGCCGTGCCCAGTTCCGCGGGCTCCTCCACCTCGAACGCGAGCCCCAGCGCCGCCAGCGTCACGGCGACCCCCTGCACGTCGTCGCCGGCCAGGCGGACCCGGCAGGTGCCGTCGCCGAGGTCGTCGAGCCCCACCTGGTCGGTCCAGATGCGCGCCCGCACCTCGTCGACGCCCGCGTGCACCCGGGCCCGACACCGCACGGGGCGGACGTCGCGCACCTTGGACGCGACGTACTCGGCCGGGTCCCCGCCGGGGACGTCGCGCGGGGTGAACCGGGGGCCCGTGGCGAGTCCGTCCGGGGCGACCCGCGGGACGATCCGGTCGAGGCGCAGCGTGCGCCAGTCGTCGCGGCCGAGGTCGTAGGCGAGCAGGTACCAGCGCCGCCCCCAGACGACGAGGTGGTGCGGCTCGACCCGCCGGCGCGACCCCGTCCCGTCGTGGGCGGTGTAGTCGAGCTCGAGCACCCGCCGGTCGCGGCAGGCCCCGCCCACCGCGACGAGCGTCGCCGGGTCGACCGAGGGCACCGGCCGCAGCGGCGCCACCGTGGACACCCCGATCGCCGACACCCGCCGCCGCAACCGGTCCGGCAGGATCCGTTCCAGCTTCACCAGCGCGCCGACCGCGGTCTCCGAGAGTCCCGCGATCCCGGCCCCGCCCGCCGTCTGCAGGCTCACCGCGACGGCGACCGCCTCCTCGTCGTCGAGGAGCAGCGGCGGCAGCGCGGCCCCGGCGCCCAGGCGGTAGCCGCCCGTCGGGCCGAGGTCGACCTCCACCGGGTAGTCGAGGGCGCGCAGCTTCTCCACGTCCCGGCGCACGGTGCGCACCGAGATGCCGAGCCGCCCCGCGAGTTCGGGTCCCGACCACTCGGGGCGGGTCTGGAGCAGCGAGAGCAGGCGCAACAGCCGGGCGGAGGTCTCGAGCACGCTCCGATCGTGCCGCAGGAGGCGGTCGGGAACCGTCCGCCTCGAACCCGGCGCCCACCGGCGCACGATCGTGGACCGTCAGCGGAGCCCGGGCCGCGTCATGATCGGGGACCGGTCATCCGTACCCGTACGATCAGCGGTGATGGCCAGGCCCCTGACGACCCCGCCCACCCCGCGCTACCGCTTCGAGCGGGAGTCCCGCTACCTCGTGACCGTGATCGCCGACGACGGCGAGCGCCTCGACCACCGGCTCGACGCCTACCAGGGCTGGCTCGCCGGCCCCGACGGCATCCGTCACCGGTTCGGGACCGCCCGGCGCACCCGCACCGAGATCCCCGACCACCGCATCGCCGCCATGGTCGGCCCGCTGTCGGGCTGACCGGGGCGACCCCCAGGAGCACGCCCGGACCCTGCCCGGTCGGGCGTGCTCCCGCCGCTCGCGGGCTCTCCCCGCGACGTCCTCGGTCCGCCACTCCGGTCGCTGCGCGATGCCGCCGCCTCCGACTCGGCGGTTCGCGTCCTGCACCGGGCGTCGGACCCGACTCAGCTGACGAGCCCGCAGCGGAAGCCCTGGGCCACCGCCTGCGCGCGGTCCGAGGCCGAGAGCTTGCGGAAGAGCCGACGGGCGTGGGTCTTGACGGTGTCCTCGGACAGGTAGAGCTCGCGGCCGATCTGGCCGTTGCTCTTGCCCTGGCTCATCCCGCGGAGCACCTGCATCTCGCGCTCGGTGAGGTTGACGCCCGCACCCGGCTCCGCGGACTGGCGCTGCGCCGGGAAGACGTCGCCCATCGTCGTCGACGCGAGGGCGGCGACGAGCTCGGGGCGCGAGGCGTCCCAGCGCAGGTAGCCGCGGGCCCCGCCCGCGATGGCGGCGGCGATGCTGCCGGCGTCGTCCGGGGCGCCGAAGACGATGACGTTGGCCTGGTGGTGGGCCGTCACGAGCCGCCGGGTGGCCTCGGCGCCCGAGCTGACCGCCCGCTGCGTGCCGATGAAGACCACGTCGACCGGCTGCCGGGCGTAGCGCGCGAGCAGGTCCTCCGGGGTGGCGACGCAGTCGATGCGCTGCACTCCCGGCACGGCGGACATGACACGGGTCAGGCCCTCGCGGACACTGCGCCGGTCGTCGCAGATCAGAACCGTCCTCATACAGACTCCGTCTCGGTGTGTGCCTCGTAGCGGCGAACCGCCCTCGGTGGGCGCTGTCCTCATATCGGCGTCCCCACCCGGGACCTTGACCCTCGAATCACACCGCTGTTGTTATCTCCGAGTGATCGTCTGGAGCGTTCGTGTCGCAGAATCGTGAAGCGCAAGGTCCGCGTCGGGTACTCCTGCTGCACGGACCCAATCTCAACCTGCTCGGGCGACGCGAGCCCGGCATCTACGGGTCCGAGACCCTCGCCGACGTCGACGACCGCGTCCGTGCCCTCGGCACCGAGCTCGGCCTCGACGTCGACGCCCGGCAGAGCAACCACGAGGGCGTGCTGATCGACGCCGTCCACGAGGCCATGACCGACTTCGTGGGCGTCGTCATCAACCCCGGGGCCTACACCCACACCTCGGTGGCGATCCGCGACGCGCTCGCGGCGATCCCGGTGCCGATCGTCGAGGTGCACATCTCGAACGTGCACACCCGCGAGCCGTTCCGGCACCACTCCTACGTCTCCCCGGTGGCGACCGCGGTGATCGCCGGAGCGGGCACGCTGGGCTACGACCTCGCGCTGCGGTTCATCGCGTCGCGGACCTGAGGGCGTCCAGCTCCGCCGCGAGCACGTCGGGGAACTGCAGCGGCACGAAGTGCGTGCCGGGCAGCCGGACCAGGCGCGCGTCCGGCACGGCGTCGGCGAGGGCGACCATGTCCTCGACCGGCGCCATCGTGTCGAACTCCCCCGCCACCACCGTGGTCGGGACGCGCACGTCGTCGACCGGGATCGGCGGCTCCCTCCCGGCCGCGAGCACCATCTGCGAGAACCACGTCCAGTCGTGGTGGGAGAACTCCCGGGCCACCTCGGCGAGGGTCTGCAGCGGCGGCGGTGCGAGCGCGGCGAGGGCGTTCGCGTCCATGGAGCGCGGGAGCAGCGAGATCAGCCCCGCCACCGGGGGCCCGACCAGGCGCAGCGACCAGGCGCTCGCCGTCGAGATCCCGCGCGCGAGGAACTCCGGCGCCCACGACGGCCCGCTGCGGAACCCGCCGCCCGCGACCCCGCCGAGCACGAGCAGTGAGGAGACCCGCTCCGGGGCCCGCCGCGCGGCCTCGAACGCGACCGCCACCCCGACCGACCAGCCGACCACCGCGGCCGAGGAGATCCCCGCCGCGTCCATCACGGCGAACATGTCGTCGACGTGGTCGCCGATCGTGATCCGCGTCGGATCGGCCGGTCGCTCCGACCCGCCCAACCCGCGGTGGTGCCACGTCACGGTCCGCGGTGTTCCCGACGACGGGTGGCCGTCGCCACCCAGCCACGGCCAGGCGGCCGGGGACGCCCCGAGCCCGTTGGAGATCACGACGTCGGGCCCGGGCCGACCGACGCACCCGTTGTCCCACCAGCGGATCCGGGTGCCGTCGGGCGCGACGACGTCGTCGAGCCGGGGCATCGGGGGCACCGCGGGGATCAGGACGCCCGCGCGCGGATCTCGTCGCGCGACAGGTAGGAGGTGGTCCCCTCGAACTCGTCGACCGTGGCCTTGCGGTCGGCGAGGAAGCCGATGCGGATGAAGTCGTCGCCGCCGAACAGGTGCAGGATCCAGTTCGCCACGACCCGGGCGCGCGTCCGCATGAGCGGCAGCGCGAACAGGTGGTAGCCGCGGGTGACGATCTGTGCGGGTACGCCCTTGAGCTCGAGGAAGAGCGGGTGCGCGACGGCCTGCGAGCCGCCGAGGTCCACCACCAGCCCGAGGTCGTGGTGCTTGTAGGGGGTGAGCTGCTCGCCGCGCAGCGAGGCCACCACGTTGTCGGCCGCCTTCGTGGCCATCCGCGTGGCGTGCTGGGCGGTCGGCGGGCAGATGGCGTCCGCGTCGTCCTGGGTCAGGTCCGGCACCGCGGCGCAGTCGCCGAGCGCGAACACCCCGTGGTACCCGTCGACCTGCAGGTCCGCCCCCACCTTGAGCCGCCCGCGCACGAGCTCGACGTCGAGGTTCTTCACCAACGGGCTGGAGGTGACCCCGGCGGTCCAGACGAGCGTGCGGCAGGGCACCACCTCGCCGTCGGAGAAGGTGACCGCCTCGTCGGTGACCTCCTGGATACCGGTCTCGAGCTTGATCTCGATGCCCCGGCGCCGCAGCAGGTCGAGGGCCTGCTCGCCCAGCCGCCTGCCGAGCTCGGGCATGAGCCGCGGGGCGATGTCGACGAGCGTCCAGCGCACCATGCCCGGGTCCAGCCGCGGGAAGCGCTTGAGGGCCGCCTCGGTGAGCAGCTGCAGGCAGGCCGCGGTCTCGGTGCCGGCGTAGCCCCCGCCGACCACCACGAAGCGGCACCGGGCGGCACGCTCCGCGTCGTCGGTCGCCGCGTTGGCGAGCTCGAGCTGGGCGAGCACGTGGTCGCGCAGGTAGGCGGCCTGGGCGAGGTTCTTCATGCCGAGGGCGTGCTGCTCGAGGCCCGGGATGTCGAACTGCCGGGTGACGCTGCCCGGCGCGAGCACGAGGCGGTCGTAGGGCAGGTCGATCTCCTCGCCGGAGATCTTGCGGACCACACAGCACTTCCGCTCGAGGTCGACCCCGACGACGGTGCCCGGTAGGCGGTGCGCGCGACGCACCGCCCGCGGCAGCGGCACGGTGACCGACTGCGCGGTGATCACGCCGGCGGCCACTTGCGGCAGCAGCGGCAGGTAGAGCATGTAGTCGTTGGGCGCGACCAGGACGACCTCGACCGAGCCGTCCGCGATCTCGGAGCGCAACACCTTCTCCAGGCGTTTCACCGTCTCCAGACCGGCGAACCCCGCTCCGACCACCACGATCCGCTCAGCCATCACAACCCTCTCCACGCCTCGTCACGCCGGCCGCGGTGCGCGACGTCCCGTCCGGTGCGGAGATGCCCCCCGAGGGCGCGGATGACACCCGGTGCCCCGATTCATCGCGCGGTACGGCCGGTACCGGATACGGTCCGTCCGTGACCAGCGTGCTCTTCACCGGGTTCCCCGGGTTCCTCGGCTCCGCCCTGCTGCCGCGCACCCTGCGCCGCGACCCGGCCGCCCGCGCGGTCGCCCTCGTGCAGCAGCGCTGGCTGGGCCGGGCGCGCGAGGCGCTCGCGGAGATCGAGCGGGCCGACCCCGCGGTCGCCGGCCGCACCGACCTCGTCGTCGGGGACATCACGACGGCGGGTCTGGGGCTCGACCCCGCGGTCACCGAGCGCCTCCTCGGCGAGCAGCTCGAGATCTTCCACCTCGCAGCGGTGTACGACCTGTCGGTCGCCCCCGAGCTGGCCTGGAAGGTCAACGTGGACGGCACCCGACACGTGGTGGACCTGGCGCGCCGGGCCGCCGACGGGGCCGGGCTTCGCCGGCTGCAGTACGTGTCGACCTGCTACGTCTCCGGCCGCTACGACGGCCTGTTCTACGAGGACGACCTGGAGCTCGGCCAGCCCTTCGCCAACCACTACGAGCACACCAAGCACGAGGCCGAGCGCGTCGTGGCGAAGGCCCGCGACGCGGGGCTGCCCGTGACGATCTACCGCCCCTCGGTGGTCGTCGGGGACTCCACCACCGGCCACACGCAGAAGTTCGACGGCCCGTACTACGTCCTGCAGCTGCTGCTGCGGCAGGGCCCGACCGCCCTGATGCCGCTGCCGCGCGGCGCGGACCGCATCGCGTTCAACCTCGTGCCGGCGGACTTCGTGGTCGACGGTATCGCCGCGCTCGCCGGGCACGACGCCGCCGTCGGCCGCACCGTCGCGCTGGCCCAGCCGCACCCGCCCACCGTCACCGAGATGTGCGAGGTGTTCGCGGAGCGGGGCGGGAAGCGGCTGCGCGTCGTGCCGATGCCCACCGCCCTCGCGGCCTTCTCCATCGACCACGTCCCGGGGGTCGGCCGACTGTTCAAGGTGCCGTCCTCGACGCTGGACTACCTCACCCACCCCACGTACTACGACACCGCGGCGACCACGGCGCTGCTCGCCGAGGTCGGCGTGAGCTGCCCGACCTTCGCGGAGCACGTCGGCCCGATGGTCGAGTTCTTCCGCTCCCACCCGGAGGTCGGCAGCGCCGCGATGGTCTAGGCCGGGCCCGTGAGGGCGGGCGGTAGCCTGCCGGTGTGCGCATCGCGCTCATCGACTCCGGTCTCGGCATGCTCCCGACGGCGGGCTGGCTGCGTCACCTGCGCCCGGACGCCCACCTGGACCTGGTGATGGACCCGGCGGGGATGCCGTGGGGCTCCCGGCCCGGCCCGTGGATCGTGGAGCGGGTCCTCACCGCCGCGCGGGCGGCCGTCGCGCGCGGCGCCGACGCGGTGGTGGTGCCGTGCAACACCGCGAGCGTCAACGCGCTCGTGCCGTTGCGCGCCGAGCTCGAGCCCGGCCGACCCGTCGTCGGGACGGTGCCGGCCATCAAGCCGGCGGCCGTGGCCGGGGAGCCGTTCGGGGTGTGGGCCACGGAGGCGACCAGCGCGAGCGCCTACCAGGCCGACCTCGTCGCGCTGTTCGCCGCGCCCGGCCAGGCGACCGCCGTGCCGTGCCCGGGGCTCGCGCGCGCCGTGGAGTGCGCCGACCCCGACGCGATCGCGGACGCGGTGGCCGCCGGAGCGGCCCGCACCCCGGCCGGGGTGACGGGGGTCGTGCTCGGCTGCACCCACTACCCGCTGGTCTCCGACGAGATCGCCGCGGCACTGCCCGGTGTGCGGCTCTTCGACAGCGCCGGCGCGGTGGCCGGACAGACGCTGCGCCGCCTCGGCCTCGACCCGCACCCGGACGCGGCACCCGCCGGCGTGACGGTGCTGCTCTCCGGGGAGGAGGGCCTGCTGCCCCGCACCGCGCTCGCCTACCCGGTGGGCGCGGCGCTGGCGGCGGGCGGCCCCGTGGGGGCGGACCTGCTGCCGCCGGCGGTCCGGGAGCCCGTTGCTGTGAGCAACGAGTCGTTCCCTGGTGCCCACCCGATCTCCGGTCGTTGAATACGGGAATGCCGCAGGCTTCCACCACCGCTCGTGACGACCAGGCCCTCCTCGTGGAGACCGAGGAGCGGCTCGTCGCCCGCTGGAGCGCCGAGGGCGTCGCGCCCGACACCGTGCGGGGCGCGGTCGCCGAGGCGTTCGACCGGCTGGCCGGCGCCCGGGTCCGCTCGTTCCTGCCGATCCTGGTGGAGCGGTCGGTGCGGCTGCGGCTGCGCGGCGCCTGAACACGACCGGGGCATCACCTGCGCCCCCGTAGCCTTGATCGCGTGAGCCGCACCCGCCGCGCGTCCGCCGCACGGCTCGTCGTCGGGACCGTCCTCTCGCTCGTCGTGGTGGCCGGCTGCGCCGGGCCGTCGTCCGGCGGACACGGCCCGTCTTCGGGGCCGACCGGCGCGGGCGTGGTGTGGCGCTCCGGGACCACGACGGACTCGGTGCTCGACTCCTACCGCGTCACGCCGTGGAACACCGACGACGCGACCGACCCCCGGGCGGTCACCTCGCCGGACCTCCCGGGCCGCGCCGCCGTCGAGTACACCGTCCCGGGCGGCGGCACCCGCAGCGAGCTGGAGCCCTCGTACCGCAGCTTCCGCCCGGGCGACGACTACTGGTTCGGGTTCGCGGTCTACCTCCCGAAGGACTTTCCCGTGAACACCTCGGACTGGCAGGTGATCGCGCAGTGGAAGAACTCCGGCGACGGCAGCCCGCCGCTGTCGATCCAGGTGCGCGGCGGCCGGTTCGTCCTCGACGGCGGGGAGGGGATCGGCAAGCACTGGTCGCGTGACGTCGGGCCGGCCCGCGCCGGGACGCGCACCGACCTCGTCCTGCGGGTGCACTTCTCCGACGACCCGAGCGAGGGCAGCGTCGACGTGATCCAGGACGGGCGCGAGGTCGTCAGCGGCTACCGGCCGCGGGGCGGGACCCTGTACCCCGGCGAGGCGTCGTACCTCAAGACCGGCCTGTACCGGTCCTCCGACATCGGCGACGACGGCTCGGTGTACTTCGACGACGTCGTCATCGCCACGAGCCGCGAGGCGGCGTCCTCGCTGGCCTCGAGCTCCTGAGCGCCCGACCCCGGCCCGACCTACCCAGCTAGCCAGCTAGCCAGCTAGCGCGACACGAACGCCTCGACCGCGAGCCAGACGCCGAACACGACGAACAGCACGGCCGCCCCGATGCGGATGGCCTTCTCGGGGAGCTTCGTGCCGAGCATCCGGCCCGCCACGATGGCGAGGCCGTCGGCGATCACCATGCCGACCGTGGATCCCAGCCACACCCCGACGACACCGCCCCAGCCCTGGTACTGCGTGGCGAGCGTGATGGTGGCGAGCATCGTCTTGTCGCCGAGCTCGGCGAGGAAGAAGGCGACCGAGGCGGCGACCACGGCCGACCCGTTCGACCGGGTGGCCCTGTCCTGCTCGTCGGCGGTGAGCTCGTCGCCGCGCAGCGTCCAGAGGCCGAACCCGAGGAAGGCGACGGCGGCGACCAGACTGATCCAGAAGGTGGGGATCGCGGCCCCGAGCAGGTAGCCGACGCCGACGGAGACGGCGTGCACCACCGCGGTGGCGACCGTGATGCCGACCAGCACCGGCAGGGCCCGGTAGCGGGTGGCGAACGTCAGCGCCATCAGCTGGGACTTGTCGCCGAGCTCCGCCACGAAGATGACGGCGAAACTGACGGCCGTGGCGGCCGGGAAGGTGGCCACGATGGGGTCCACGAGGGTCCTCTCGTCCGGTCGGCCGGGCCGAGGACGTCTCCGGCCCGACCCGTGCGTACAACGGATCGGAACCGAAGGTCTCGCCCGCCACCGCACGGACCGGTGGCCGCCGCGACCGGATGCACGCCGCGGACGCGTCCGGCGGCGGCGATCAGTGTGTCGATCGCGGTGTTGGGAGCTACTCCCCCTCGTTCGAATCCGACATTAGCAGGACGACCGGACGTGACCGGTCATCGCGACCCGAATCACGACCGATCGCCGCTCGTCGGGACGTCACGGCACGTCGCCGCGCCGACCCGCCGTCACCCGCTCGGTCGCACGCCATCCGCCGACCGGTCACCGAGCGGCCACGATCGGGGGCCCGTCGCGGTGGCGGCCCGTGTCGGACCGCGCCATGATCGATGTCACATTCTCGAACGGAGCAACGATGCCGTTGTCGACCGCCGGACGGGGCACACGGCGACATCGCAGGACACCGGGGTGGCGCGAGGAGGCGAGATGACCGTCGACATCGACGTGCGGACCCGGCTGTTCACGTGGTTCACCGACCGCGCGGGCGTGATCGCCATCAGCCGGATGAGCGCCGAGGACCTCGCCCGGGCCCGCAGCCGGCGGCTCTCGCACAACGTCGTCACCTCGCGGGTGTTCGGGCCGATGCCGGCCGACGTCTCGTTGACCGACCTGCGGATCGACCTCACGGGCATGACCGGGGCCACCGGGGACGATGCCGCGCCGACGACCCTGCGCGTCTACCGCCCCCACGGCCCGCTGCCCGGCGGGCGCCGGCGCGAGGACGGGCTGCCGATCGTCCTGAACTACCACGGCGGCGGCGGGTCGCTGGGCAACCTCGACCAGTCGGACTGGCTGTGCGCGTGGGTCGCGGCGCGGGTGGGCGCCCTGGTGGTGTCGGTGGACTACCGACTCGCGCCGGAGCACCCCTACCCCGCCGGGCGCGACGACGGGTATGCGGCGCTGGTCTGGGCGGTCCGGCACGCGGAGGCCCTCGGCGGCCGCGCCGACCGGGTCGCGGTGATGGGCGACAGCGCGGGCGGCAACCTCGCCGCGGTGGTGGCGATGCTGGCGCGCGAGGCCGGGCCGGCCGTCGACGCGCAGATCCTGCTCTACCCGGTCGTCGACCTGACGCTCGACGCACCGTCCACGTCGGCCTTCGAGTACGGGCCGCTGCTCACCCGCGCGGACATGGACGTGTTCCGGGCCAACTACCTCGGGCCGGACGGCGATCCCACCGACCCGCTCTGCTCCCCGCTGCTCGCCCCCGACCACCGGGGACTGCCGCGGGCGCTGGTCATCACCGCCCAGGTGGACCCGCTGCACGACGACGGGGTGGCCTACGCCCACCGGCTGCGCGCGGCCGGGGTGCCGACCCGGCACTCCGACCACGCGCGGGCGGTGCACGGCTTCATCTGCTTCCCCGGCATGTGCCGGGCGGCCGCCGCCGCCCTCGACGAGATCTGCGAGGAGCTGGCGGCGACCTTCGGCGTCGCTCAGGAGGACATGAAGAGCCCGCCGTTGACCGAGTAGACCTGGCCGGTGATGTAGCCCGAGTCGGGGTCGGCGAGGAACTCGACGACGCGGGCGACGTCGTCGGGCTGGCCGAGCCGGCCCACCGGCACCTGGGCGACGATCTTCTCCAGGGCCGCCTCCGGTACCCCGGCGACCATGTCGGTCTCGATGTAGCCCGGGGCCACGCAGTTCGCGGTGATGCCCTTCTTCGCACCCTCCGAGGCGAGCGACATCGTCAGGCCGAACAGCCCGGACTTGGTCGCGGCGTAGTTGGCCTGCCCCGCGTTGCCGCGCTCGCCGATCACCGACGAGATCGACACGATCCGGCCGCTCTGGCGTTCCCGCATGTGCTGGAAGACCAGGTGCGACATGTAGAAGGTGCCGGAGAGGTTGACCTGGACGACCTTGTCCCAGTCCTCGACGGTCATCTTGTGCAGCATCTTGTCGGCCGTGATGCCGGCGTTGTTGACGAGGATGTCGATCCGACCGTGCTGGTCGTAGACCTCCTGCACCACGCGCTCGCAGTCCTCGCGGCTGCCGATGTTGCCCTGGTGGATCGTCATGCCGGGGTACTTCTCGGCCAGCTCGGCCGCGGCGTCCCGTCCGCTCGAGTAGCCCACCGCGACCTTGCACCCGCGGTTCGCGAGCCGTTCCGAGATCGCCTTGCCGATACCGCGCGCGCCCCCGGTCACCACGGCGACCTGTCCGGTCATGTCCGCCATCACGACACCCTTCGCTCGTCGTCGTCCGCATCTGGTGCGGCTCCCACCACGCGAGGACGTGCCCGCTGGTGTCGGCGGTCACACGTATCTATGCGTTCCGCGACACACCCGTGACGAGGCAGAGCCGATCGTCGCAGCTCATGCGCCCGACCGCCGCCGAGCGGGTGTTTGCGAACTATGCCTAGCGGACCTACGGTTCGCCGAGCAGCCCGGTGCCGTCGCCTGTCGCCGGCTGCCCGAGGAGGAATCCCGCCATGACCGTGACCAGTGACCGCCCGGCCGTCACCGACGGCGCCACCGAGGCCCCGGACGCTCCGGCCATCGACCCGGTCGACCCCGCGGCCTACCTGCGGACCTTCCGCGGCGAGACGCTGCGCAAGGCCACCACCGCCCTCGTCGAGGGCGGCGCCTACGTCACCACCCGCGCCCTGGCCCAGGCCGCGACGCCGCACCGCACGGTGTACGACGCCGTCCGCTGGTGGGGCCACGTCCTCGGCCGGCGCCGGCCGACCTGGTCGACCGAGCACCGCATCGTGTGGGAGACGCCGATCGCGCGGCTGCGCGACTTCACCGACGGCGCGACCGACGACGTCGTGCCGACGCTCGTGCTCCCGCCGCAGGCCGGGCACGACTCGTGCATCGTCGACTTCGGGCCCACCCAGTCGCAGATGCAGGTCATCCGCAAGGCCGGCCTGACCCGCGCGTTCACCCTCGACTGGGTCGGCGCCACGCAGGCCACCAAGGGCACGACGGTCGAGGACTACGTCGCGGTGGTCGACCGTGCCGTGGACAGCGCCCTCGAGGGCACCGGGCACACCAGCGTGAACCTCGTCGGCGACTGCCAGGGCGGCTGGCTGTCCACCATCTACGCCTGCGTGCACCCCGAGCGGGTCAACACGCTGACCCTGGCCGGGGCGCCCATCGACTTCCACGCCGGCGACACCGCCATCGGCGCCTCGTCGCGGGTGACGAGCCGGCGCTACGGCACGCTGCCCTACCGGGCGATGGTCGCGATGGGCCGCGGGAACATGCCCGGCCAGTTCGTGCTCAACGGCTTCATCGCGATGAGCCCGGACGCCGAGATCGCCAAGCACGTCGACCTGCTGCGCCACCTCGACGACCCGTCCGCGATCGCGCGCTACCAGGCGTTCGAGGACTGGTTCAAGCACACGCAGGACGTGCCCGGCACGTTCTACCTGTGGCTGGTCGAGCACCTCTTCACGGGCAACGAGCTCATCGAGGGCCGGCTCGAGGTGGGCGGGAAGCGCCTGTCGATGGCCGACCTCTCCTGCCCGCTGTTCCTGCTCGGCGGCGCGACCGACCACATCACGCCGCCGGTCCAGGTGTTCCGGGCCGCCGACGCCGTCTCGACGCCGGCCGACCAGGTCTGGAAGCGCACCGCCCCGGGCGGGCACCTGGGTCTGTTCATGGGCAACCAGGCGCTGCGCGAGGAGTGGCCGCCCCTCATGACCGAGGTCGCGCGCTACTCGGGAGTCACCTCGAACTGAACCGATCCCCGTGTCCGGTGCCGCGCCTTGGACGCATGTTCGCCCCTGGGGTGTGGGCACCGACACGGGTAGGTTCGAGGACTCCGGCGGTCGTCGCGGTCCTCGCCCGACGTCGTGCTCGCAGACTCCCGACACCTCCAGGAGGACGTCCATGCCCGGCTCCGTCATCGTCTCCGGCGCCCGCACGCCGATCGGCAAGCTCTCCGGGGCGTATGCCGACCTCACCGCCCAGCAGCTCGGCACCACCGCGATCCAGAAGGCCCTCGAGCAGGCCGGCATCGCCGGCGACCAGGTCGAGTACCTGATCATGGGCCAGGTCATCCAGGCCGGCGCCGGCCAGAACCCCGCCCGCAAGGCCGGGACCGACGCCGGCATCCCGATGTCGACGCCGTCGTTCACGCTGAACAAGGTCTGCCTCTCGGGCCTCGACGCGATCGCCATCGCCGACCAGATGATCCAGGCCGGCGACTACGACATCGTCGTCGCGGGCGGCATGGAGTCCATGACCGCCGCGCCGTACCTGCTGCCGAAGGCCCGCCGCGGCTACAAGTACGGCGGCGGGAAGATCCTCGACGCCACCGAGTACGACGCGCTGACCGACGTCTACGACCAGGAGTCGATGGGCGCGTCCACCGAGAAGTTCTCGAAGTCGATCGGCCTCACCCGTGAGGCGATGGACGAGTACGCCGCGTCCTCGCACCAGCGCGCCGCCGACGCCGCCAAGAACGGCCGCTTCGACGCCGAGTACGCCCCGGTGTCGGTGCCGCAGCGCAAGGGCGACCCCGTCGTCGTCACCGAGGACGAGGGCGTCCGCGGCGACACCACCGCCGAGGGCCTGGGCAAGCTGCGCCCGGCCTTCTCGAAGGACGGCATCATCACCGCCGGCACGTCCTCGCAGATCTCCGACGGTGCCGCCGCGGCGGTCGTCATGTCGGAGAAGAAGGCCAAGGAGCTCGGCCTCGAGGTCCTCGCCCGCATCGGTCACCACGGCTGGGTCGCGGGCCCGGACAACTCGCTGCTCTCGCAGCCGTCGCGGGCCATCTTCAAGGCCCTCGAGCGCGAGGGTCTCGAGCCCAAGCAGCTCGAGATGCTGGAGCTCAACGAGGCGTTCGCCGCGGTGGCGCTGCAGTCCACCGCCGAGCTCGGCGTCGACCCGGAGCGGGTCAACCCCGACGGTGGCGCCATCTCGCTGGGCCACCCGGTCGGCATGTCCGGTGCCCGCATCGCGATCCACCTCGCGCACGAGCTCAGGCGGCGCGGCGGCGGCATCGGTGCGGCCGGCCTCTGCGGCGGCGGCGGCCAGGGCTCGGGCCTGATCCTGCACGTCTGATCGTTCCCGGACGGGCGGTCACCTCACGTCGAGGTGGCCGCCCGTCTTTGGTCCGCAGACCTTGCGTAGTGCCGGGCGTCACGTGGAACCCTGCACGCGATCGCATCCGCGCACGAGCCGACGCAGTGGAGGGCCAAGAATGCCGCAGGAGGTCCTGGGAGTCGTATCCCGGGAGAAGGGCAAGCCGGTCACCGTCGAGACGATCGTGGTCCCCGATCCGGGGCCGGGCGAGGCCGTGGTCGCGATCGCAGCGTGCGGGGTGTGCCACACCGACCTGCACTACCGCGAGGGCAACATCGAGGACGCCTACCCGTTCCTGCTCGGCCACGAGGCCGCAGGCACGGTCGAGGCGCTCGGTGAGGGCGTCACGGGCCTCGAGGTCGGCGACTACGTCATCCTCAACTGGCGCGCGGTCTGCGGGGTGTGCCGGGCCTGCCGCAAGGGCAAGCACCACCTCTGCTTCGACACGCACAACGCCGCCCAGGCGATGACCCTGAAGGACACCGGCGAGGAGCTGAAGCCCGCGCTGGGCATCGGGGCGTTCGCCGAGAAGACGCTGGTCCACTCCGGGCAGTGCACGAAGGTCAACCCCGACATCGATCCGGCCGAGGCCGGCCTGATCGGCTGCGGGATCATGGCCGGCGCCGGTGCCGCGATCAACACCGGGAAGGTGCAGCGCGGCGAGACCGTGGCCGTCATCGGCTGCGGCGGCGTGGGCGACGCGGCGATCGCGGGCGCGGCCCTGGCCGGCGCCACCACGATCATCGCGGTGGACACCGAGGACCGGAAGCTCGAGTGGGCCCAGGGCTTCGGCGCCACCCACACGATCAACGCCAAGAACACCGACCCGGTGCAGGGCATCCGCGACCTCACCGACGGGTTCGGCGCCGACGTCGTCATCGACGCGGTCGGCGTCCCGGCCACCTGGAAGCAGGCCTTCGAGGCCCGCGACCTCGCGGGCCGGCTCGTGCTCGTCGGCGTGCCGTCGCCGGACATGAAGCTCGAGGCGGACTTCCAGCCGTTCTTCTCCCACGGTGGGTCGCTGAGCTCGTCCTGGTACGGCGACTGCCTGCCCAGCCGCGACTTCCCGATGCTGGTCGACCTGGCGCTGCAGGGCCGGTTCCCGCTCGACAAGTTCGTCACCGAGCGGATCTCGCTCGACGACGTCGAGTCCTCGTTCGACAAGATGCACCACGGCGACGTGCTGCGATCGGTGGTGATCCTCTAGATGGTGGGCTACGGAGACACCGTCGGGACCGGTGTCAACGACGGCGGTCCGGTCGAGAACGTCGTGACCTCCGGGAAGTTCGAGCTCGACGGCGGGTCCTGGGACGTCGACAACAACGTCTGGATCCTGGGCGACTCCAGCGAGGTCGTCGTCATCGACGCGGCGCACGACGCGCAGGCCATCCGCAAGGCGGTCGGCGACCGCAACGTGACGGCGATCCTGTGCACGCACTCGCACAACGACCACGTCAACGCCGCGCCGGCGCTGTCGAAGGCGCTCGACGCGCCGATCCTGCTCAACCCCGAGGACCGGGTGGTCTGGAACCTCACCCACCCCGACCTCGAGCCGGATGGCCAGCTCGAGGACGGTGAGACGTTCACGATCGCCGGGATCGACCTGAAGGCGATCCACACGCCCGGCCACTCGCCGGGGTCGACGTGCTTCTATGCGCCCGACCTCGGGGTCGTCTTCACCGGCGACACCCTGTTCCAGGGCGGCCCGGGCGCCACCGGCCGCTCGTACTCCGACTACGGGGTCATCCTCGAGTCGATCGAGCGCAAGCTGTTCTCCCTGCCCGACGAGACCATCGTGCGCACCGGGCACGGGGACCACACGAAGATCGGCGACGAAGCGCCGCATCTGGAGGAGTGGAAGGCAGCGAAGGAATAGCCGGCCACCCGGATCACGAGTACCCGGCCGCCCCCTACCCCGGGGTCGCGCCGGGTTTCTCGTTCCTGCACGACGACGGGCTCACCCACGAGATCGTTCCCGACGACGGGTGCCGCGGCGGGTGGCGGGTCGCCTCCGACGCGGTCGACGACCGGCTGGACGTCCCCCTCGCGGCCCGGGTGCCGGTCCTCGCCTACGGGTCGAACTCCTGCCCGTCGAAGATCACGTGGCTGCGCCGCGAGCTCGGCCTGCCCGGCCCCGTCGTGGCGCTGCGCGTCACCGTGCACGGGGTCGCCGCGGTCTGGGCCGCCGGGCTCCGGGTCCGCGACGACGCCCGCCCGGCCACGCTGGCCGTCACCTCCACTGACAGCAATGCGTCACTGCGTGCACCCAGTGCCAGGACATCCACATCGTCGGCGGGTCGGAGGCTCGACGCTGACGGTGTTGGTTTCCTGGCGTCCAGTGCCAGCAGTGACGCATTGCTTGCACCGGAGGTGCACCACGTCTGGCTGGCGACGCCGGAGCAGGTCGCCGTGCTCGACCGGTGCGAGGGGCGGGGCACCCGCTACGACCTGGCGTGGCTGCACGCGGCGACGGTCGTCGACGAGCGGGGCGTGCGGCTGGACCCGGTGCTGGCCTACTGGCCCGCCCCGCGGCGCCCCGGGGAGGAGCCGCGCACCGACCGGTCGCCCCTGCTCGTCGACGGCGCCCCGGTGCGGGTCCGGGACGTGGCGCAGGCCGACGCGCGCCACCTGGTGGGCGTCCCCGGCCCGGTCCCGCACGGCGCGGCGACGGTGGTGGCCACGGGCTGCCCCGACCCGCGGCTGTGGCCGGACCGGGTGTTCGTCTACGGCACGTTGCAGCCCGGGGCGTCGGCCTGGTGGCGGCTCGCGCCGCACGCCCGGGCGAGCGCACCCGCCGTCGGGACGGGGCAGGTGTACGACACGGGCCGGGGCTACCCGGCGCTCGTGGCGGGGCCGGGCACGGTGCACGGGCACGTGGTCACGCTGGCCGATCCGGGACGGGCCCTGCCGGCGCTCGACGCGTACGAGGGGCCGGACTACCGGCGCGAGCGGGTGGTCGTGTACCGGGAGGCGAACGACGCGGAGCGCTCGGCCGACGGATCGGCGACGGCGTCCTCCACCGGGTCGCCCGTGGCCGTGGAGGCCTGGGCCTGGCTGTGGGACACCGCCCCGCCGCCCGCCTGGCCGACCGTGACCGGCTCCTGGTCCGACGCCTGACCGGGCCCGGGCCTCTCGGGGCGGGCGTGCCGCGGCGGGGTGACCGCCACCGGCACGGAGACGGTGAGGCGGCCCGCCGTCGGGACGAGGGCGATGTAGTCGGGCCCCGAGTGGGGCTCGGTCACCGACTCGTCGGCGTCCGGCTGCCCGTCGGGCACCGGCCCGGCGTCGGGAACGGCGCGGGAGCGGCGCAGCAGCACCGCGGCCCGGGCGAGCAGCGCGAGGCCCACGAGGAGCGCGAGCCCGGCCACGCCGAACGCCACCAGCGCGAGCACCGGCGAGTGCAGCCGCGGGGCCTGCGTGATCGCCAGCGGTGCGGCCGCGGCGAGCAGCGCGACGGTCACGACGAGCACGACCAACAGCCGCATCCCCCACCCCCGCCCCACCCGACCAGGGTCGTCATGCTGCTCGATCCCGCGGCGATCCCTCCAGCACCCGGCCGGGTCCGACCCGATCACGATCGGGTGGACCGTCCCGGTTGGACAGCCCGACGGGCGGACGGGACAGTGATCGCGTGCTCGAGATCGACGGCGTGTCGAAGCGGTACGGGTCGATCCGGGCGCTGCAGGACATGACGTTCTCGGTGCGGCCGGGCGAGCTCTTCGGCTTCGTCGGGGCCAACGGCGCGGGCAAGACGACGACCATGCGGATCGTCCTCGGGGTCCTCGACGCCGACGCCGGCGAGGTCCGCCTCGAGGGCCGCCCGATCGACGCCGCCCGCCGCCGCCGGATCGGCTACATGCCCGAGGAGCGCGGGCTCTACCCGAAGATGGCCGTGGGCGAGCAGCTGCGCTACCTCGCCGAGCTCCACGGCTGCAGCGCCGCCGAGGCCCGGGCCGCCACCGAGCGCTGGACCGCGCGGCTCGGCGTCGCGGAACGGATCGGCGAGGAGGTGCAGAAGCTCAGCCTGGGCAACCAGCAGCGGGTGCAGCTCGCGGCCGCGCTGGTGCACGAACCCGACGTCCTCGTGCTCGACGAACCGTTCTCCGGGCTCGACCCCGTGGCCGTCGACGTCATGAGCGGGGTGCTGCGCGAGCGGTGCGACGCGGGCGCGCCGGTCGTGTTCTCCTCCCACCAGCTCGAGCTCGTCGAGCGGCTGTGCGACCGGGTCGGGATCGTCCGCGACGGCGCGATGGTGGCGCAGGGGCGGGTCGACGAGCTGCGGGCCACGAACGGGACCGACGGCACGGGCGCCACGACGGTGGTGGTCCACGCCCCCGCCGCTCCGCCCGGCTGGGCCGACGCGGTCCCGGGCGTCACCGCGAGCCGGACGGAGCACGACCGCACCGTCGTGACCCTCGCTGCCGACGTCGACGACCAGACCCTGTTGCGGGCCGCCCTGGCGACGGGGCCGGTGCACGAGTTCACGCACCGCCGCCCGTCGCTGACCGAGCTGTTCCGCGAGACCGTGGGCGACCGGGCGGACGCGGGCGCCGCGTGAGGACCGTCCTGCTCATCACCCGCCGGGAGTTCCTGGCGCGGGTGCGCGGCCGCGCGTTCATCGTCTCCACGGCCGTGATCCTGCTGATCCTGGTCGGCTACTCGATCTTCATCGGGTCGATCGGTGCGGGCGGCGACTCCGGGACGACGACGATCGCCGTGGCCCCCGAGACCGAGGCCATCACCCCCGCGCTGCGCACCGCGGCCGACGACCAGGGCCGGATCGTGCGGGTGGTGCCGGTCGCCGACGCCGCGGCCGGACGGGCGCTCGTGGCCGCCGGGGACGCCGACGCCGCCCTCTCCGGATCACCGACCCGCCCCCGCGTCGACGTCGAGACCTCGCTCGGCAGCGCGGCCGGCTCCGTCGTCACCGTCGCGACCACCTTCGTCGCCCAGCAGCAGCTGCTGCCGGACCCGGCGGCGGCCGACGCGGCCGTGGCCGCGGCGCAGCCCGTCGTCGTGGCGGCCCGCCCGGACGACCCGGCCCGGGGGCTGCGGATCGGGCTGGGCGCGTTCGGCGCGTTCCTGCTGTTCTTCTCCATCCAGACCTACGGCGCGATGGTGGCGCAGGGCGTCGTCGAGGAGAAGTCGAGCCGCGTGGTGGAGATCGTGCTCGCCACGGTGCGGCCGTGGCAGCTGCTGCTCGGCAAGGTCCTCGGGCTCGGCGCGGTCGGCCTGCTGCAGCTGGTGATCCTCAGCGGGGTCGGCCTCGGCGTGGCGGGCACCGCCGGGCTCCTGGTGGCCGGGGCGGGGCTCGCCGGGACGCTCGTGTCGGTCCTCGTCTGGTACCTCATCGGGTTCGCGCTCTACGCCACCGTCTACGCCGCGCTCGGCTCGCTGGTGTCGCGCCAGGAGGACACCCAGAGCGTCCTGACGCCGGTGTCGATCGTCGTGCTCGTCGGCTTCGCCGTGGGCTTCAACCTGGTCGTCTCCGCGCCGCAGTCGACGGCGCTGACCGTGATGTCGCTGATCCCGCCCTGGACCCCGCTGATCATGCCGGCGCGGATGGCCCTCGGCGGGGTGCCCGTCTGGCAGGTCGTCGCGGCCTTCGTCCTCACACTGGCCTTCACGGCGGGCGTCCTCGCCCTCGGCGGCCGGGTCTACGCGCGCTCGGTGCTGCGCACCGGGGCACGGGTGTCGTGGCGGGAGGCCCTGCGCGGTCGGTAGGGCTACAGGGAGTTGAACCGGCTGAGCGCCTCGTTCCGCTCGGCCTTGTGGTCCACCATCGGCTCCGGGTAGTCCGCCGGCGGCTCGGACAGCTTCCAGGGCTGGTGCACCTTCTTGCCGTCGAGCTCGGGGACGTCGGCGAGCTCGGGGACCCACCGGCGCACGTAGTCGCCCTGCGGGTCGAACCGCTCCCCCTGGGTCACCGGGTTGAACACCCGGAAGTACGGCGCCGCGTCGGTCCCGGTCCCCGCCGCCCACTGCCAGCCGTGCTGGTTGGAGGCGAGGTCGCCGTCGACGAGCAGGTTCATGAAGTGCCGCGCGCCCCACCACCACGGCAGGTGCAGGTCCTTGACGAGGAACGAGGCGACGGCCATGCGCATCCGGTTGTGCATCCACGCCTCGCCCTGCAGCTGGCGCATCGCCGCGTCGATGGCGGGATAGCCCGTCCGCCCCTCCTGCCACTGCGCGAACCGGCGCTGCGCGTCCTTGCCGGTGTCGAGGGTGATGCGGTCGAACTTCGGGTCGAAGTTCTCGCGGGCGCTGCGGGGGAACCACCAGAGCACGTGCCCGTAGAAGTCCCGGAAGCACAGCTCGTTGCGGTACGAGGTCGCGCCCTTCCCGTCCCCGCGGGCGCCCGCGAGCAGCGTGCGGGGGTGCACCGTGCCGTACTTGAGGTGCACGCTCATCCGGCTGGTGCCCGGCTTGTCGGGGCGGTCGCGGGTGTCGTCGTAGTCGGTGAGGTGCTCGCCGACGAACGCCTCCCATTGCTCGTGGGCGGCCTGCTCCCCCGCCTCGGGCAGCTCGGCGTCGAGGGACGGGTCGTCGGGGACCTTCACCGCCCGCGGCCCGCCGTCCTTGTCCGACGGGTCCATCCACGTGACGGTGTCCGCGTCGGTGTCGGCGGGCTCGACGTCTCCGATGCGCTTCGTCCACTCCCGGGAGAACGGGGTGAAGACCTTGTAGGGGTCGCCGTCGGACTTCGTGATCGTGCCGGGCTCGGTCAGGTACGGGGAGCCGGAGCGGACGAGCTCGACCCCGTCCCCGACCGAGCCGAGCGCCTTCTCCACCGCCTCGTCGCGCCGGCGCCCGTAGGGGCCGAAGTCGGCCGCGACGTGGACGGAGTCCGCCCCCACGGCCTGCGCGATCCGCGGGACCACGTCGGCCGGGTCCCCCTTCACGACGAGGAGGCGGCCGCCGAGCTGCTCGTCGAGCGACCGGAGGCAGCGGTAGAGGAAGGCGGTCCGCCGCGGGCCGGCCGGCTCGAGCAGCGTCGGGTCCAGCACGAACAGCGCGAGCGCGCGGTCGGCGCGCTCCTTCGCGGCGAGGAAGGTCAGCTGGTCGCGGACGCGCAGGTCGCGGCGGAACCAGACGACGGCCGTGGACGGCGCTGCCTTCGCGGGAGCCATGCCCGACAGGTACCCGCACCCGTCGTCGGGAAGCCCCCGGACACACGTGAGGGGAACCCTCGAGTCACAAGAGCGACCAGATGTTCCCCTCACGCGCCGGGTGGTCGGCGTCGTGAGGGGAGGATCCGGGCGTTCTTACGGCCTGAGGGTTCCCCTCACGCGGGACAGGCGGACTAGCGCTGGTCGAGCGGCACGAAGTCGCGCTCGGTCGGCCCGGTGTAGACCTGACGCGGGCGGCCGATGCGGGTGTCCGGGTCCTCGATCATCTCGCGCCAGTGCGCGATCCAGCCGGGGAGGCGCCCGATGGCGAACAGGACGGTGAACATCTCCGTCGGGAAGCCCATCGCCTGGTAGATCAGGCCGGTGTAGAAGTCGACGTTCGGGTAGAGCTTGCGCTCGACGAAGTACTCGTCGTTGAGCGCGTAGTCCTCGAGCTTCGTCGCGATGTCGAGGAGCTCGTCGCCGCCGCCCAGCTTCTCGATGATGCCGCGGGCCGTGTCGCGGACGATCGCCGCGCGCGGGTCGTAGTTCTTGTAGACCCGGTGCCCGAAGCCCATGAGGCGGACGCCGGGCTCCTTGTTCTTGACCTTCTTGACGAACTCGTCGGTGTTTCCGTGGTTGTCGCGGATGTTCTCGAGCATCGTCAGGACGGCCGCGTTGGCGCCGCCGTGCAGCGGGCCGAACAGCGCGTTGATGCCCGCCGAGATCGAGGCGAACAGGTTGGCCTGCGACGAGCCGACCAGCCGCACCGTCGACGTGGAGCAGTTCTGCTCGTGGTCGGCGTGCAGGATGAACAGCATGTCGAGGGCCTTGGCGACCTCGGGGTCGATGTCGTAGTCCTCGGCCGGCAGCCCGAACGTCATGCGGAGGAAGTTCTCCACCAGCGACAGGCGGTTGTCCGGGTAGAGGAACGGCTGCCCGATGGAGTTCTTGTAGGCGTAGGCCGCGAGCGTCGGGACCTTCGCGAGCAGGCGGACCGTCGAGAGGTCGACGTTCGGCTCGTCGAACGGGTCCAGCGAGCGCTGGTAGAAGGTCGACAGCGCGGAGACCGCGGACGAGAGCACCGGCATCGGGTGCGCGTCGGCGGGGAAGCCGTCGAAGAACTTCTTGAGGTCCTCGTGCAGCATCGTGTGCCGCTGGATCTGCTGGGTGAAGTTCTCGAGCTGGGTCTTGGTGGGCAGCTCGTCGTAGATCAGCAGGTAGCTGGTCTCGACGAACGTCGAGTTCTGCGCCAGCTGCTCGATCGGGTAGCCGCGGTAGCGCAGGATGCCGGCGTCACCGTCGATGTAGGTGATGTCGGAACGACACGACCCGGTGTTCACGAACCCCGGGTCGAGGGTGATCAGACCGGTCTCGCCGAGGAGCTTGCCCAGCTGGATCCCTGACGAGCCCTCGCTGGCCTCGACGATCTCCATCGTGTGCTCCCCGCCCGGGTAGGACAGGGTCGCGGTGCGCTTCTCGCCGTCGTCGGCCATCGAATGCATCCCTCTCACGCGTGCTCGTGCGGGAGGGAGGGTCGGCACCGGTCCGACGGGACGGGGACGGTCGGTCCCCGCTCCGGGTCCTGCGTCACCCCGAGGCGAACTCCCGCGGGTGTTGGGGCGTCGTACGCTGCGCGAACCGTAGCGCCCGCGCGCCGATCACCGCAGCACGGGAATCGTGCTGGGTGGCAGTGGAAAAGGTCACGCCCCGTTCGTCCGGGTCGAGTTCCGCTCCGCTGCGTCTCCCGCCACCTCGGCCCGGGTCGGCGGCTCCGCGCCCGCGCGCGAGCAGGTCCAGCCCGCCACGCGGGCCGCGAACTCCAGGGCCGCGCGCCAGTCGTGGGCGTCCATCCCGCCGATCGCCGCCCGGTCGAGCAGGCCGTGGTCGTGCAGGTGGGCCAGCAGCGCGGCGTGGACCGAGTCCCCCGCGCCGATCGTGTCCACCACGGGCCGGGAGGTGTCGGCGGGCACCTCGACCACCCCCGTCGTCGTGAACGCCCGGAGCCCTTCGGCGCCACGGGTGACCACGACCGCGCCCGCCCCCGCTTCGAGCAGGTCCGCCGGTTCGCGGCCCCACCAGGCGGCGTCCTCGTCGGAGAGCTTGACCAGGCCGGCGACGGCCGCGATCGCGTCCAGCCGGGCCCGGACGGCCGCCGCGTCGCCGACGAGGGCCGGGCGGATGTTCGGGTCGAGGCTGACGAGGACTCCCTGCGCCGCGGCCCGGCGCGCGAGCTCGGTGTACATCGAGGCCCCCGGCTCCAGCAGCAGCGAGAGGGTCCCGACGGCGAGCGCGGACGCCCGGAGATCGCCGGGATCGGCGACGAGCCGGTCGGCGGTGCCCTCGACGTGGAAGGCGTACCGGGCGTGCCCGGCCCCGTCCACCGTCACGACGGCGAGCGTGGTCGGCTCCTCGCCGCGCTGGACGAGGTCGAGGTCGACGTGCGAGTCCCGCAGCCGCGCGAGCAGCGCGTCGCCGAACGCGTCGGTGGACAGCCGCGTCAGCATCGCGGTCGGGACCTCGAGCCGGCCGAGCCCGACCGCGACGTTGTACGGCCCACCCCCGAGCCGCGGGGCGAGCGGGGCCAACGGCCCCTGCTCGACCGGCACGAGGTCGACGAGGGCCTCCCCTCCGGACACGATCACCGGACGGCCTCCAGTCCCCAGCGGACGGTCCACGAGGCGCCGGGCTGGAGGACGACGAGGTCGGTCCCCGAGTTCAGCGCGTCCGGCGGACAGGTCATCGGCTCGACGGCGACGGCCTTGCCCTCGCGCCCGAACGGGCTGCCCGGGGTGAAGGCCTGCACCCACCCGACGTTGCGGTCGCCCCAGAGCCGGGTGCCGGTGCCGTCGGGCGCGACGAGCTCGGCGAGCACGCCGGCGACGCCGGGGCGGACCCCGAAGCAGGTGTCGAGCTCGAGGCCGGCGACCTCGCGGGGCCGGGTCAGCGACTCCTCGTCGCTCGGCTCGCGGGCCGGCCCGACGGGGATCTGCCGCTCGTCGACGTCGAGGACCGACGCGGTGGGGACCCGCAGCGTGCAGTCGCCGCTCGGGTGGTCGCCCACGCGCAGGTACGGGTGCGTCCCGACGCCCGCCGGGACCGCGCCGTCGCCGGTGTTCGTGAGGACGTGGGAGACGGTGAGCCCGATCGGCGCCACCACGTAGGTGGTCACCACGTGGAGCGGCTGCGGCCAGCCGTGGTCGGCGGGCACGTCGATCTCGAGGGTGACGGTGTCGTCGGTGTGCTCGACGACCGTCCACGGGCGCTTGCGGACGAGGCCGTGGATGGCGTTGCCGTGCGCGGGCTCGGTGACGTCGAGCTCGTGGGTGGTCCCGGCCCACTCGAACCGGGCCCCCGCGGTGCGGTTCGGCCACGGGATGAGCACGCAGCCGGCGCCCATCGGCGGGTCGCCGTCGTAGGTCTCGACGTGGTGCGCGCCGTCGACGGTGAACGCGCGCAGCCCGGCCCCGACACCGGTGATGACCGCGTGCGCACCGCCCGCGCGGATCTCGAACTCGCTCCCCGCCATGGCGGCACCGTAGTGGTTCACCGGGCCGGTCGGGACGACGCGCGCAACCGGTTGCTCCCCGGGCTGCGTTCCCGGACCCCCGCAACCGGCGCCGCGTCCTGCTCGGGCGGGCGGACCCGCCGTCGGGAAGCCGCCGTCACGCCGCCGTGAGCTCGGCGTACCGGCCGCGCTCGGAGACGAGATCGGTGTGGGTGCCGGACTCGACGACGCGGCCGTGGTCGAGCACCGCGATGCGGTCGGCGTCCTGCACCGTCGAGAGCCGGTGGGCGATCGTCAGCGTCGTCCGGCCCGCGGCCAGCGCGTCGAACGCCTCCTGGACGGCGCGTTCGGTGGCGGTGTCGAGCGCCGAGGTGGCCTCGTCGAGCACCAGGATCCGCGGATTGCGCAGCAGAGTGCGGGCGATCGCGAGGCGCTGGCGCTCCCCGCCGGAGAAGCGGTGTCCGCGCGGGCCGACGACGGTCCCGTAGCCCTCGGGGAGCGACTCGATCACGTGGTGGACCTGCGCGGCCCGGGTCGCGGCGAGGATCTCCGCGTCGGTCGCGTCGGGCTTGGCGTAGCGCAGGTTGTCCATCACGGTCGCGTGCAGCAGGTAGGTCTCCTGGCTGACGACGCCGACGATCGCGGCGAGGTCGTCGAGGCGCAGGTCCCGCAGGTCGACGCCGTCGATCGTGACGCGTCCGGCGTCCGGGTCGTGCAGCCGCGCGACCAGCGAGCCGAGCGTCGACTTGCCCGAACCGGTCTCCCCCACGAGCGCCATGGTGGTCCCGGCGGGGACGTCGAGGGAGACGTCGTCCAGCGCCGGACGATCGGCGCCGGGGTAGGTGAACGTGACGTGCTCGAGCCGGAGGTCACCGCGCGGCGCCGGCAGGTCCACCGGGTGCTCGGGCTCCTCCACCTCGATCACCGTGTCCTGGTACTCGAAGATGCGGGCGAACAGCGCGAGCGAGGCCGACACCGACACCCCGACGTCGAGCAGCGAGGACAGCGGCCGGAACACGCCGGCCTGCAGCGAGGTGAAGGCGACGAGCGTGCCGATGGACAGCGCCCCGGCGGTCCAGGGCAGCCCCGCGCCGAGGTAGATCAGGGCGGGGATGGCGGCGAAGACGATCGACATCGTGGCCATGACCCAGCGGCCCGCGAGCTGGGACCGCAGCTCCAGGTCGGTGAGGCGCAGCGAGGAGTCGGTAAAGCGGGTGACGAGCGCGTCGCCGGTGCCGAGGGTGCGCGAGAGGCGGACGCCGTCGATCGACAGGCCCTCCTCGATGGTGACGTTGAGGTCGGCCAGCTCCCGCTGACGTTGGGCGGTGATGGTGCGCCGCAGCCGGGCGACGCGCCGCGAGAGCAGCACGGCCGGGGGCAGCACCAGCAGCGTCACGAGGGAGAGCTGCCAGGACAGGGCGACCATCGCGACGGCGGAGGCGATCACCGTCGTCAGGTTGGCCGCGACGGAGGTGGCGGTGGAGGTGACGACGGACTGCATGCCGCCGATGTCGTTGGTGATCCGCGACTGCACCTCGCCGGTGCGGGTGCGGGTGAAGAAGCCGAGCGAGAGCCGCTGCAGGTGGGAGAACACGTCGGTGCGCAGGGTGTGCATCACGCGCTGACCGATCTTCGTGGAGATCCAGGTCTGGATGACGCCGAACGCGGCGGTCACGGCGGCGACCACGACCATCCCGACGACGAGCCACACCAGCAGGCGCAGGTCGCGCTGCGGCAGCGCGACGTCGATGACCTCGCGCAGCAGGAAGGGCTGGGCCAGCCCGACGACCGACGACGCGACGATCACGGCGACGACGACGGCGAGGGACCAGCGGTAGGGGGCGAACAGCCGGGCGATCCGGCGCAGCGAGACCTGCTTGGCCTGCTCGCGGTCGCGACGACGCTGTTCGGCGGAGACGTCGATGGGGCGGGGCAAGAAGCGCCTCCAGGGTCGATGGGATTTGCTGAGGTTACCTCATGATGAGGCTACAACAGCGATTCCCGCTAGAGTGTTCCCGTGGAGGACGACGAACCCACGTCGGTCAGCGACCTGTTCTGGGCGGTCGCACGCCGGCTGCGCCACACCTCCCGCGAGACCCTCGCGCCGTGGGACGTGAACCCGTCGCAGCTGCGCGCCCTCGGCGTGCTGATGCGCCACGGGTCCGCCCGTCCGGGTGCACTCGCCAAGCACCTCGGGATCGCGCCCCGGAGCGCCACCGAGGTGGTCGACGCCCTGGAGGAGCGCGGCCTCGTGCACCGGGAGACCGATCCCGACGACCGCCGGGCCACGCTCGTCGTCGTCACGGAGCAGGGGCGGGAACTGGGGAAGGCGGTGCGCCAGGCCCGCGCCGCCGAGGCCGACCGGGTGTTCGCCGGGCTCGGCGACGACGACCGCGCGGAGCTGGAACGCCTGCTCCGCCAGGTGCTGGCGCAGGTGAGCACTCTTCCGCGTCAGGACACGGATTAGTGCTCACGGGGCGGAGCCACCCGGCACCGGCAGCCGACCGTCCACGGTGAACTCGGCGTCGTCGCGTTCGGCGAGGACGGAGCCGTCCCGGTCGTCGAACCGCTCGCCGAGGGCCTCGAAGTCGTCCGGGTCGGGGTCGTCGGTGGCGCCGTCGTGCGTGACGACGATCCGCGCCTCGGCCCCGCGACGGACGATCGTGACGTGACAGGTCGTGGCCTCCGCGTGCCGCGCCGCGTGCCCGACCGCGACGCGCAGGAGCGCGGCGAACAGGGTCCCGACCTCCTCGGGCAGGACCACGTCCTCGCCGAGGACCGAGAGCTCCACCCCGGCGGCGTCGAGCTCGGCGCGCGCGGAGCCGAGGCCGACCGCCAGCGCGGACCGGTCGGGCGGGTCGGCCACCGGGTCCTCCGCCGCCGGTTCGCCGGGCACCGGCTCCCGCACGGGCTCCGGCGCCACCTCCGGGGCCTCGGGCTCCGGCGACCCGGGCTCCGGCGACCCGGGCTCCGGCGACCCGGGCTCCGGCGACCCGGACTCCGGTGTCCCGGACTCCGGTGTCCCGGACTCCGGCGTCCCGTCTCCCTCCTCCGACGCGGCGTCCCCCGTCGGCGCCGCCTCCTCCGGTGAGGCGTCGTCCTCCCCCGGTCCGTCCCCAGCCGGCGCGTCCCGCTCCGACGCGTCCGTCCCGGGCGCGTCCGTACTAGGCGCGTCCGTACTAGGCGCGTCCGTACTAGGCGCGTCCTCGAGGGCGTCCGCCACCGGGGGTTCGACGGTCACGACCGGCACGGGGACGGTCGTGATCGCCCACAGCCGCGTCAGACCCGACACCACGAGACCGGTCACGAGCGTGCCGATCGCCGAGGTGATCACCGCGAGCGGGGGCGCCCCCGCGACCGCCACGATCACCCCGACCGACACGACCACCACCGCGAGACCGGCGAGCCCCGCCCGCGGCGGCAGCAGGATCACGAGGCTGCCGGCCAGGAAGCCCGCGAAGCCGATCCAGGCCACACCGACGGCGACGACGGGGACGTAGAGCAGGCAGGCGAGCGCGAGCAGCGCGACGGCGGTGCCCTCGCGGGAGCGCTGCCGCCCCGGCCGGCTGACGTAGCCGAGTTGGACACCGAGCACGGCGAGCGCCAGCACCAGGCCCAGAAGGGCCCCGACGACGTTCAGCCCGGGCGCGACGGCGGCATAGGCGAGGAGCCCGTAGCCACCGAGGACGGTGCCGACGAGCGCGGTGACGGAGCGGTCGGTCGGGGTCGTCACCCGGCGGAGGGTACGGCCCCGACGGCTACGCCTGGCTCGCCGGAGCGTCCTGGGTCGCGCCCGCGGTCGGGGCCCGGTAGCGCCAGAACGCGGGGAAGGCGAGGACCACCGCGAGCATCCCGACGACGACGGCCGCGCCACCCAGCGCGGTCGCGGCGCCGGTCCCGATGGCGTCGGCGGCCCAGCCGTGCCACAGGTCGGCCACCCGCGGTCCGCCCGCCACGACCACCACGAACACGCCCTGCATGCGGCCGCGCATCTCGTCGGTCGCGACGGTCTGCAGCATCGTCGAGCGGAAGACCGAGCTCACGAGGTCCGCGGCACCGGCGGCCGCGAGGAGCAGCACGGCGAGCCACAGGATGGACGTGAGCCCCGCCAGCGCGACGCCGACCCCCCACAGGCTCACCGCGATCGTCACCGCGACGCCCTGGCGGGCGATGCCGTGCAGCCGCCCGGAGAGCAGCCCACCCAGGGCCGCGCCGCCGGCGATCGACGCGGAGAGCAGCCCGTACGCGGGCCCAGCGCCGTAGGTCTCCACCGCGGCCTGCGGGAACACCGCACGCGGCATCCCGAAGCCCATGGCGACGAGGTCCGCGAGGAAGCTGACCAGCAGGACCTTCGACATCGCCGCGTATCGGAAGCCGTCGACGACCGACCGGAGCCCGGCGCTCGTCCGGATCGCGTGCACCACCCCGCGGAGACCGCCCTCGGCGTCCGCGGCGACCGGCAGCCGCGGGAGCCGGTAGGCCGCCCAGATCGACACGGTGAGGCAGATCGTGTCGACGAGGTAGAGCGCCCCGACGTCGACGAAGGCCAGCGCCACACCGCCGACCAGCGGGCCGGCGAAGGCGCCGAGCTGCTGCACGGTGAACCACAGCGTGTTGGCCGCCGGCAGCTGGTCGAGCGGCAGGATGCGCGGCAGGACGGCCGACCGGGTCGGCTGGTTCACGGCGAGGCACGCGGTCTGCACCGCGAAGATGACCAGGACCGTCCACGGCCCGCCGAGGTGCGTGAGGGCGCTGACGCCGAGCAGCGCGGAGGTCACGGCGATCCCGACGCCGGAGACGACGAGCAGCATCCGCCGGTCGACCGCGTCGGCGATCGCGCCGCCCCACAGCCCGAACACCACGAGCGGGACCAGCCCGAACAGCCCGGTCAGGCCCACCCACGCCGACGAACCCGTCATCTCGTAGAGCTGGAACGGCACCGCGACCACGGTCAGCTGGGCCCCGACCACGGTGACCACACCCGCCGTCCAGAGCCGGCGGAAGGCGGGGGTCTTCAGCGGGGTCGTGTCGGCCAGGAGGCCGCGCCGAGGTCGTTCGCTCACCGAACGATCCTAAGCACGGATCCCCCGGGGTCAGGGGGCGAGCCCCGCCACGATGCACGGATCGGACACCCGGCCCGTCCCCGCTGCGCGATCTCGTCGGTGCCTGACCGTTCGGGGCGCGGACGTCGACGTCCTCGTGCACGTGGTCCGGTCCGACCCCGTCGTCGTGGGCGACGTCCGCCGGCCCGACGGGTGGACGGTGCACCGCAGCGCCCTCGCCCGGGTCGCCGACGGGACCGAGCGCCTCGCGGACGAGTTCGCGCGGACGGTCAACGAGTGCTCGCGCCTGCTCGGGACTCGCCCCCGTGACCACGAGCCGCACCTCGACCGGTGCGCCCGCCTGGGCCGCGGCGTCCAGCTCGGCTCCTCACACAGCGCGCCCCACGCGACGGGGGACAGCACCGCTGCCGCGAGGTCGTAGGCCGCGTCCGCGAGGTCCGGGATCGACGCGGTCCGCGCGACGTGGACCAGGAGGCGTTCGACCTCGGCCGTCGGACGCCCGTCCGTGGCGAAGGCCCGGAGCGTCGACCCGACGATCACCGATCGGGCCTCGTCGAACACCAGTTCGTCCATGTCCCGGAGGCTAGCGGCGACCCCCGACAGTCACGGCGCCAGACGCTCGACCACCCAGTCGCCGCGGGCGGGGTTGAACCGGAACCGCAGCCGGTCGTGGAGCCGGGAGGTGCGGCCCTGCCAGAACTCGACGTGGGTCGGGAGCAGGCGCCAGCCGCCCCAGTGCGGCGGGGGCGGGACCTCCTCGCCCTCGAAGCGGGCCTCGACCGTCGCGTACATGTCCTCGAGCGCCTGCCGGTCGCGCACGGTGGCCGACTGCGGCGACGCCCACGCGCCGAGCTGCGAGGTGCGGGGCCGACCACGCCAGTACTCCGCGGTCTCCTCCTTGCCCAGGAGCTCCACCGACCCGATCACCGTGGCCTGCCGCTGCAGCGCGTACCAGGGGAAGGTCACCGAGGCCTGCCGCGTCTGCCGCAGCTGGTGGGACTTCTCCGAGGTGTAGTTGGTGAAGAAGGTGACCCCGCGGGCGTCGACGTCCTTCGCGAGCACCGTCCGGCTGGTCACCCGGTACTCGTCGTCGACGGTGGCCAGCACCATCGCGTTCGGGTCCGGCAGCCCGGCGTCGCGGGCCTGGCCGAGCCACGTCGTGAGCTGCTCGTGCCACGTCGGCGCGAGATCGTTCACCTCGAGTTCGCCGGCGCGGTAGTCGACACGCAGGTCCGCGATCGGTGCGTTCACGCGGCCACGGTAGGCAGCACCGGCGGCCGGCGGGAACCCCGTGAGAGATGGGACAAATCGCGGACCGGTCGACCCGGGCGGCGCGATACCCGGGGACAACGACCGGTCGGGCTTGCGAGGATGCCGGGGTGAGCGCTGAATCAGTGACGATCCCGGCCGAGCTCCTCCCCGCCGACGGGCGCTTCGGGTGCGGTCCCTCCAAGGTCCGCCCCGAGCAGCTGCAGGCGGTCGCCGACGCGGCGCACGTCATGGGCACCTCCCACCGGCAGAAGCCGGTGAAGGACCTCGTCGCCCGCATCCGGTCCGGGCTCGGCACGCTGTTCGAGCTGCCGGAGGGCTACGAGGTCGTCCTCGGCAACGGCGGGTCGACGGCGTTCTGGGACGCGGCGGCGGTCGGACTGATCCGCGAGCGGTCGCTGCACCTCACCTACGGCGAGTTCTCCTCGAAGTTCGCCGGTGTCGCGAAGGGCGCGCCCTTCCTCGCCGACCCGATCGTCGTCTCCAGCGACCCCGGCACCGCCCCGGAGCCGCGCTCGGACGACTCGGTGGACCTCATCGCCTGGGCGCACAACGAGACCTCCACCGGTGTCGCCGTCCCCGTCGCCCGGCCCGCCGGCAGCGACGGGAAGCTCGTCGCGATCGACGCGACCTCGGGGGCGGCGGGCCTGCCGGTCGACGTGTCGCAGGCCGACGTCTACTACTTCGCCCCGCAGAAGGGCTTCGCCTCCGACGGCGGGCTCTGGATCGCGCTGATGAGCCCGGCCGCCCTCGAGCGGGTGGAGCAGATCGCCGCCACCGACCGCTGGATCCCCGAGTTCCTGTCGCTGCCGACGGCCATCGACAACTCGCGCAAGGACCAGACCTACAACACGCCCGCCGTCGCGACGCTGATCATGATGGCCGACCAGGTCGAGTGGATGAACGAGGCCGGCGGGATGGCCTGGACGACGGCGCGGACCAAGGACTCGAGCGACCGGCTGTACGCCTGGGCGGAGAAGTCGGACTTCGCGACGCCGTTCGTGGCCGAGCCCGCCCACCGCTCGCAGGTGGTGGGCACCGTCGACTTCGCCGACGAGGTCGACGCGGCCGCGGTGGCGAAGGTGCTGCGCGCCCACGGCGTCGTCGACACCGAGCCCTACCGCAAGCTCGGCCGCAACCAGCTGCGGATCGGGATGTTCCCGGCCGTCGACCCGGACGACGTCTCGAAGCTGACCGAGTGCATCGACCACGTGGTGGGCGCGCTCACGGGCGCGTAGGGAGACGGAGCGCAGCGGAGCTCGACCCGACCAGGGCGAGTCGGTCGGCGCGCCTCCCTCGACCGGGGCAGGCGCTCGCCTAGCGTCGTCGGTGGACTTGCAGGGCTACCGGGGAGGCCGACCATGCGCGAGCTCCGGGTCGTGGGCCTGGGCGACGACACGTCGACGGTGATCCTCGAGGACCCCATCCGCCACGAGCGGTTCACCATCCCCTCCGACGAGCGGCTCCGGGCCGCCGCGCGGGGCGACGTCCGTCGGCTGGGACAGATGGAGATCGAGACGACGTCCCCGCTGCGGCCGCGCGACATCCAGGCGCGCATCCGCAGCGGCGAGTCGGTCGCCGACGTGGCGTCGGGGGCCGGGGTGCCGGCGGCGCACGTCGAGCGGTTCGCCTACCCGGTGCTGCTCGAGCGCGCCCGGGTCGCCGAGATCGCGCGGCGGGGGCACCACGTGCCGGCGGACGGCCCGGCCGACCCGCGCACGCTCGGGGAGATGATCGGCACGGTGCTCTCGGGGCGCGGCCAGGACGCCTCGGACGCGACCTGGGACGCCTGGAAGGGGGAGGACGGACGCTGGGTGGTGGCCATGTCGTGGCGCACCGGGCACTCCGACCACCTCGCCCACTGGACCTACACGCCGGGTGCCTCCGGCGGGGCGGTGCTGCCGAGCGACGAGTCGGCGCGCGACGTCATGGGACTCGCCCCCGCGCCGGGACCGCGGCGCGCGGACGGCACCGCCGCGCGACCCGTCGTCGGGAACAGCGGGGCGCAGGCGGCGCTGCCGGAGGAGCCGGCCGAGCCGGCGCACGAGGAGGAGTCGGCGGTCGCGGTCGGCGGCGGTCCGGCCCCGCGGCCCTCCGCCCGGGCGCAGGCGGGGCCCCGGGGCCGCGGCTCGCGGGGCGTGCCCGATCAGCGCTCCCCCGAGCGACCCCGCCAGGCGCGGCCGCGCGACGCCTCACGCACCGACCCGGGCCGCGACGACGGCGGTGGGGGCGGCGGGGCGGGTGGGCCGTCGAAGGGCCGCCAGAAGTCGCACCCGATCGTCCCGTCCTGGGAGGACGTGCTGCTCGGGGTCCGCTCACCCCGCGGCTGACGCCGCGACCAGCAGGGGCACCACCGCGAGCCCCATCCCGGTGAACGCCCCCCACACCGCCCACCGCCAGGTGGGGACGGTGCGGTTGAGCCACAGCGCGGGCACGAGGCCCGCGACGACCACGAGATCGATCAGGACGCCGAACCACCCCAGCCCGGCGACCAACGGCAGCGCGAGCGTGAGGTTCGCCGCCAGCACGAGGCCCGCCACGATCGCCGCGAGGGTCAGCCCGGTCGCCCACGGGGTGGGCTCGGTGAAGACGGTCGAGACGGTGCCGGGCGCGCGCCGGCCCCGCCGCCGGGTCGGGAGCGGCACTGCTGGCACGCGCGGCGCGGTCGTCACCGCCCGCAGCGGGATGCGCAGCCCGGTGACGGGGTCGCGGTAGTCCACGGGGCGCCGCAGCACGACCGACACGCGCGCCGCGAGGTGCCGCCCGGTCCGGCTCACCCGGACCCCCTCGGTCGACCGCGGCCCGGTGCCCGACCGCTCCCACGCATCGGCGGCCCGCGCCCAGTCGTCGAGCTCGGCGACGACCTCGGCCGGCAGGTCCGCGCCCGGCGCGTAGTGGCCCCAGCCCTCGTCGACGGCCCCGCCCACGGGGTGGCCGCCGACCAGGGCGCGCCCGCGACGGGCCCCGACCTCCAGCACCGTCACCGGGTCCCCGTCGCTGCGCTCGCCCGGATCACGCCACGACCGCGCTGCCGACGGCGTGGAAGGCGACCGCCCCCGCCGTCGCGACGTTGAGGGAGTCGACGCCGGGCACCATCGGGATCCGCACCCGGTGGTCGGCGAGGGCGAGGGCCTCGTCGGACAGCCCCGGCCCCTCGGCGCCGAGCAGCAGGGCGACGCGCTCCCGGTCGGCGAGCCCGCCGGGTGGGACGTCCCCGGCGGGCGTGAGCGCGCCCAGGACGAAGCCGTGGGCGCGCAGCGCCGCCGTCAGCTCCGGCCAGGTCCCCGCCACGAACGGCACCCGCAGCACGTGACCCATCGAGACGCGGACGCTGCGCCGGTAGAGCGGGTCCGCGCAGCCCGGGGCGAGCAGCACCGCGTCGACCCCCAGCGCCGCGGCGTTGCGGAACAGCGAACCGAGGTTCTCGTGGTCGTTGACACCCTCCAGCACGGCGACCCGCGTCGCGGCGGCGAGCAGGGCGTCCAGGTCGGGGGCCGGGGCACGGTCGGCGCTGGCCAGGACACCGCGGTTGAGGTGGAACCCGACGACGTGGGCCATGGTGTCGGCGTCGGCGACGAAGGCCGTGACGTCGAGCGGGTCGAGCTCGGGGGCCAGCTCCTCGATGCGGCGGGGCACGCCGAGCAGGGCCCGCGGCGGGTACGGCGAGGCGAGCAGACGGCGCACCACGACGGTGCCCTCGGCCAGCACCAGGCCCCGTCCCCCGGGCCGGTCGGGGCGGCGGTCGGCGCGCGAGAGGTCGCGGAAGTCGTCGAGCAGGGGCGCGGGTGTGTCGGGGTCCCCCGCTCCGTCGAGCTCCACGATCCGTGCCACGCCCGCATCGTTCCAGACCTGATCTCCGGTGGCGGGAACCCTCGGGTGTGCCGCCCGGGGGCACGGGGCATGCGGGTGGGTGGGGCACGGCGCGCGGCGCTCGGCCCTGACGGCACGGTCCGCGGCTGACAGGATGGGGTGGGCCGGGAGGCGCAGCGGGACTCGACCGAGGACCGCAGAGCGCCCCCCGGATACGGGAGGCGACAACGTGAGCGAGATGCGGGTGGTCGGCGTCCTCGCCGTCGACGACGCGGCGCAGCAGACGGCGTCGGACGCCAACCGGCATCCGGTGGTGCTCCTGCAGGAGACGACGGGCAAGCGGTGCCTGCAGATCTGGATCGGCCTGGCGGAGGCCGAGGCGATCGCCCTCGAGCAGCAGGGCCGGTTGCCGGAACGGCCGCTGACGCACGTCCTGATCGCCGACGTCGTGTCGGCGCTCGGGCGCACCCTCGAGCGGATCGAGATCACCGAGGTGCGCGGCGGCACGTTCTACGCCGACCTGGTCTTCGACCGCGGTCTCCGGGTCTCCGCCCGCCCCAGCGACTCCATCGCGATCGCCCTGCACGTCGACGTCCCGATCCACGCCACGGAGGCGGTGCTCGTCGAGGCCGGCGTGCTGGTCGACGACGACGAGTCGGACGCCGCGGCGGGCGAGGAGGGCGACGGCGGGTCCGGGGTGCCGGACGAGGAGGAGGTCGACCGCTTCCGGGCCTTCCTGGACAACGTCTCCCCGGAGGACTTCGGTCGCGGTTCGTGACGGTCCCGAGGTCGGCCCCGACGCGACGGACTGCTCACACCCGATGCATCGCCTGCTGCGACCACCGCATCTGCATGTGCGCCGAGCGGACGCGAGTTATGGCGTATCTCCGCTGAACGGACGCTATGACGAGGCGAACGGTGGTCGCCCCTGGTGCGTGACACCCGGCTGTGTCACCGTGATCCGGGTCGTCGGGGGAGAAGAGCACCGTCCGACCCTGCCGGACTCCGCGGGCAGGGACGGGCCGAGAGAGGGAGCCGGGCACTGATGGGGCCGACCGCCGTACCGACCGTCCCGGCGCACTCCCGTACCCGTCTCGGCAGCCCACCGCGGTGCCGTCCCTCGGCGGGAGGCGGGATCCGACTCTGATGGGTCGGGTCGTCTCACGTACCGCCCTGTCCGACCGCGACGAGTACCGCAGCAAGGTCCACCGCTGCCTCGACGCCCTGCGCCGCATGGTCGCCGAGGGCCGCTTCGCCGCCGACGAGCTGCGCACCGGTGTCGAGCTCGAGCTGGCCCTGGTCGACGACGGCATGCGCCCGGCGATGCTCAACCACGCGGTGCTCGACCGGTCGGCCTCCGACCTGCTGACCACCGAGCTGGGCCGCTGGAACCTCGAGATCAACCTGCCGCCCCGGACGCTGCCGGGGACCTCGGCCTGCGACCTCGAGGACGACGTCGTCGCCTCCATCGGGTGCGCCCGCCGCTCGGCGGCCGTCGTCGGGGCCACCCCGGTGACGATCGGCATCCTCCCGACGCTGCGTCCCGAGCACCTCGACTCCGACCAGCTCACCGACGATCCGCGCTACGACCTGCTCAACCGGCAGATGGTCGGCGCCCGCGGCGAGCCCTTCCACCTCGACATCGCCGCCCCCCGCAGCGGCGATCCCGAGCACCTCGTCCTCGACGTCGACTCGATCGCCCCCGAGGCGGCGTGCACCTCGCTGCAGCTGCACCTGCAGCTCACCCCGGAGACCTTCCCGGCGCACTGGAACGCCGCACAGGCGATCGCCGGCGTGCAGGTCGCCCTGGCGGCCAACTCCCCGTTCCTGCTGGGGCACCGGCTGTGGGCCGAGACCCGGGTGCCGCTGTTCGAGCAGTCGGTGGACGTGCGTCCGGTGGAGCTGCGCAACCAGGGGGTGCGGCCGCGGGTGTGGTTCGGCGACCGCTGGGCCTCCTCGGTGACCACCCTGTTCGAGGAGAACGTCCGCTACTTCCCCGCCCTGCTGCCCCTGGTCGACGACGAGGACCCCCTCGCCGTGCTCGACGACGGGTGCGCCCCGCAGCTCCACGAGCTGCGGCTGCACTCCGGCACGGTGTGGCGCTGGAACCGGCCGGTCTACGACGTCGCCGACGGGGTGGCCCACCTGCGCCTCGAGAACCGGGTCCTCCCCGCGGGGCCGACGGCCGTCGACGCCGTCGCCAACGCCCTGTTCTTCTACGGCCTGGTCCGGGCGCTCGTGGCGAGCGAGCACCCGCCGTGGACGGCGATGACGTTCGCCGCGGCGCACGAGAACTTCGTCGCGGGCGCGCAGCACGGCCTGGACGCGGAGCTGTTCTGGCCGGGTGCGGGCACGGTGCCGGTCGACCGGCTCGTGCTCGACACGCTGCTGCCGCTCGCCCGGTCCGGACTCGTGGCGTGGGACGTCGACCCGGCGGTCGCCGACCGCTACCTCGCCGTCATCGAGGCCCGCTGCCGCACGGGGTGCACGGGTGCCTCCTGGCAGACCTCGATGGTCCACGCGCTGGAGAAGGACGGCTGCTCCCGGCCGACCGCGATGGAGCGGATGCTCGAGCGCTACGTGTCGAACATGTCCGAGAACATCCCGGTCCACGCCTGGCCGCTGATGTAGCGCGCGTCCCTCAGGCGGGCGCCGCCACCGTCCGGGCGCGGCGGGCCTGCCAGGCCACCACGCCCGCGGCGACGACGACGGTGGCCATGGTGAGCACGCCGCCCACCACCAGCGGGGCGCGCCCACCCCAGGCGTCGGCCATCCAGCCCAGCACCGGGCCCCCGAGCGGAGTGCCGCCGAGCAGGACCAGCACGTAGAGGCCCATCACCCGCCCGCGCATCGACTCCGAGACGCCGAGCTGCACGGCCGCGTTGGCCGCCGTCGTGAAGACCAACTGGCCGAGGCCGGTCGGGACCAGGAGCAGGGCGGTCAGCGCGTAGGTGGGCATGACCCCGGTGAACAGCTCGGCCACGCCGAAGAAGAGGCCGGCGACGAGCACCGTGCGGATGCGCGGCCGGCCGACCCGTCGCGCGGCCACGAAGGTGCCGAGCAGGCAGCCGACGGCGAGCGCGGAGGTCAGCAGGCCGTAGGACTCGGCCCCCCGGTCGAACACGAGCCGCGCGGTGATCGCGAGGGTCATGAAGAAGTTGATGCCGAAGGTCGACACGAAGAAGACCACGGTCAGCAGCAGCATCAGGTCGGGACGCCGCCGGACCTCGCGCAGTCCGTCCCGGATCGCACCCTTCGCCCGGCCGACGCGCTCGTAGGCGAACATCTCGGCAGGCCGCATGAGGGCCAGGCCGGTGAGGACCGCCGCGAAGGTCGCGAAGTTGACGAGGAACACCCAGCCGGTGCCCACCGCCGCGATCATGAGGCCCGCGATGGCCGGGCCGACGATCCGCGCGGTGTTGAACGTCATCGAGTTCAGCGCGACCGCGTTCTGCAGCGACCCCGGGCCCACCATCTCGCCCGCGAAGGACTGCCGCACCGGGGCGTCGACCGCCGAGAAGCAGCCGTTGAGGAAGCACAGGAGGTAGACGATGCCGAGCGTCGCCGTGCCGGTGACGTCGAGCACGCCCAGGACGAGCGCACAGAGGCCCATGCCGACCTGCAGCCCCATCAGCACCCGGCGCTTGTCGTACCGGTCGGCGACGGCGCCGCCGGCGAGGGAGAGCAGCAGGGTGGGCCCGAACTGCAGGGCCGCGGCGACCCCGAGCGCGACCGGGCTGCCGCCGGAGAGGTTGAGGACGAGCCAGTCCTGCGCGACCCGCTGCATCCAGGTCCCGACGAGCGAGACCACCTGGCCGGAGGCGAAGAGCCGGTAGTTGCGGATGCGCAGCGACGCGAACATGGTCGCCGACTCCGCCGTCACGATTCTTGAGCCTACCTAACGACTTCGCCTCCGGTCGGTGAGAAGGACTACTTGGTGTCCTCCAGCGCGAACCCGACCTTGATGGTGACCTGGAAGTGCGCGACGTCGCCGTCCTGCACGTGCCCGCGGATCTCGCTGACCTCGAACCAGCCGATCTCGCGCAGCGTCTGCGACGCCCGCTTGATCGCGCCCTTGATCGCGTCGTCGACGCTGACCTCGGAGGTGCCGACGATCTCGGTCTTGGAGTAGATGTTGTCCGCCACGGGGCTCCTTCGTCCGACGGGGTGACTGCCGGGTCACGGGAGGTTCCGTGCCCGCCTGGTGAACCCGTACCCGTTCTCGTCCGGACACCCACGTGACGCGCACCCGGGCGCGGGACCACGCACGGCGGACACACCGCCCACCGGGGATGCTGTCGCCGGCGACACGCGAACGACGTGGAGGACACCGTGACGGGCCCAGGAGCCCCGCAGTTCGACGGCGGGTCGACGACGACCCCCGAGACGTCGCGGGTGACGGGTGGCGACACCTCCGACGAGGACCCCACCCCGGGCCGTCCGGGCGGGGTGCGCACCGCGCCCGAGCCCGCCTACGGGTTCCCCCGCCCGCTGTTCCGGACGCTCGCCCGGATCCCGGTCCCCCCGCCGTTCCACCCGAGGACCTGGCGCAGCCCGTTGCGCGGGACGTGGCTCACGTCGGTGTTCGGCGCGGTCCTGCTCATCGGGCTGCCGATCGTCATCCTCACCGGGCTGATGTCCTACATCGCCTACGGCCCGCAGTTCGGCCAGGCGATCCCCGGCGACGTCGGCGGCCTGCACCTGCCGTTCTTCGACTGGCCTGCCGGCCCGTCGTGGTTCTACCGGCTCACCCAGGGCCTGCACGTGGTCGGCGGGATGGTCCTCACCCCGATCGTGCTGGCCAAGCTGTGGTCGGTGGTGCCCAAGCTCTTCGCCTGGCCGCCGGTGACGAGCCTCGCCCAGCTGCTCGAGCGCATCTCGCTGCTCGCGCTGGTCGGCGGCATCCTCTTCGAGTTCGTCACCGGCCTGATGAACTCCCAGTACGACTACTCCTGGGGCTTCGGCTTCTACCCCGCCCACTACTACGGGGCCTGGGTCTTCATCGCGGGCTTCGTCTCGCACGTGATCATCAAGCTCCCGACGATGCTGCGGGCGCTGCGGTCGGGCCCGCACGGCACGGGCGCGTTCGCACGCTGGCTGCACGACTCGCCGGCGCAGACCGAGCCGGAGCCGATGGACTCCCACGGCCTCGCCCCGCTCGACCCGAACCGGCCGACGCTCTCGCGCCGCGGCCTGCTCGGGCTCGTCGGCGGCGGGAGCGTGCTGGTCGGGGTGTTCTCCATCGGACAGACCTGGGACACGTTGCGGCCGCTGGCCCTGCTCTCCCCGCGCGGCCAGTCCTACGGGGACGGGCCGAACGACTTCCAGATCAACCGCACCCTCGCGGGCTCCGGCGTGAACCCGGCGGCCCTCGGCGACGGGTGGCGGCTGCGCCTCACCGGCGGGTCGAGCGAGGTGTCGCTCTCCCGCGCCGACCTGGCGCGGATGCCCCAGCACACCGCCGTCCTGCCGATCGCGTGCGTCGAGGGCTGGTCGACGACGCGGACGTGGTCCGGCGTGCGGTTGCGCGACCTCGCCGCCCTCGCGGGCGTCCCGGACCCCGACAACGCGTTCGTGCAGTCCGTCGAGACCGCGGGCGCGTTCGCGCGGGCGACCCTCCAGGGGAACCAGGTGCTCGCCGAGGACGCACTGCTCGCGCTCCGCGTCGGGGACGACGACGGGGGCCCGATGGCGGACCTCTCCGACGACCACGGCTACCCGGCGCGCGTGATCGTCCCGGCGCTGCCCGGGGTGCACAACACCAAGTGGGTGGCCTCGATCGACTTCCGCCGGAGGCGGACATGAAGCTCGAGCAGGCGGAAGGCATGACGCTCTGGCGGCGCCTGTACGGCGCGAACCCGCTGCACCTGCTCGCCGTGATCGGCTGCTTCGCGCTGTCGGGCTACGTGGTGTCGATGCTGTGGGACGACCCCACGTGGCCGGCGCTGCTGATCTGGTTCGTCGGCGCGGTGATCGGCCACGACCTGATCCTCTACCCGCTCTACGCGCTGGCCGACCAGCCGACGGTCCTCGCGCGCTGGGCGCGGCGGCGGTACGTGCGGGACCGGCCGGTGCTCGTGCCGGCGATCAACCACCTGCGGGCGCCGGTGCTCGGCTCGGCCGTCCTCGGTCTGATCTACCTGCCGACGATCACGCGCCACGGTGAGGACGCGTTCCGGTTCACCGCCGGTCTGGACATGGCCGGCATCTACCGGCACTGGCTGCTGATCACCGCCGGGCTCTTCCTGGGCAGCGCCGTGATCTACGCGATCCGGCTGGGCCGGGCCGCCCGACGGACGACCCGGCCCACGGATCAGGCCTGAGCGGCGAGCGGGCGCTCGGCCAGCTCGGCCTCCTTCTCGCGGATGATCGGCAGGACCTTCTGCCCGAACAGCTCGATCTCCTCCTTGACGTGGAGGAAGCAGAGCAGGTTCAGGTCCACGCCGAGCTTCTTGTACTCGATGATCCGGTCGGCGACCTGCTCGGCGGTGCCGATGAGCTGGGTCTTGAACCCGTCGTTGTACTGGACGAGGTCCTCGAACGACGACTCCGCCCACATGCCCTTGCCGTCGGAGGCCGACCTGCCGGCCTGCTGGACGGCCTGGCGGAAGCCCTCGACCTGCTCGACGTTCGCCTTGTCGACGATCTCGCGCAGGGTGTCGCGGGCCTCCTTCTCGGTGTCCCGGACGATCATGAAGCCGTTGAGCCCGAAGCCGACCGAGCGGCCCGCGTCGGCGGCCGAGGCGTTGACGTCGTTCAGCTGCTCGACGACGCCGTCGAAGTCCTTGCCGTTGGAGAAGTACCAGTCCGACACCCGGCCGGCCATCGCGCGGGCGGCGCTGGAGTTCCCGCCCTGGAAGATCTCCGGGTGCGGGCGCTCGGGGGTGTTGAGCGGCTTCGGCTTCAGCGAGTAGTCGTGGAAGCGGTAGAAGTCGCCCTTGAACTCGAAGTTGTCCTGCTCCCAGATGCCGGCGAGGCAGGCGATGAACTCCTCGGTGCGGCGGTAGCGCTCGTCGTGCTCGAGCCACGGCTCGCCGAAGGCGGTGAACTCGCCCTTGAACCAGCCGGAGACGACGTTGGTGGCGAACCGGCCGTTCGTCAGGTGGTCGGCGGTGGCGCCGAAGTTGGCGAACACGCCGGGGTGCCACATGCCGGGGTGCACGGCGGCCATGACCTTGAGCCGCTCGGTGGCCATCATCAGCGCGAGCGACAGCGAGGTCGACTCGTGCTGGTACTCGGCGGAGTAGCTGGCCATGTACCGGACCTGGGAGAGCGCGTACTCGAAGCCGTTGTTCTCGGCCGCGATCGCGGTCTCGCGGTTGTAGTCCCAGTTCCAGTCGGTGCGCTGCTCGATACCGCTGGTGACGAGGCCCCCGGAGACGTTGGGGACCCAGTAGGCGAACTTCAGGGGGGCGGTCGGGGTGCCGACGGACACGGATGGCCTCCTCGAGGCGTACGGGAATGCCCGGAAACAGCGGGCGAGGAAGGGGCGCGGACCGGATCAGGCGCGACACGCCTGGGCCGCGAGGAGGCCGTAGTCGACGTGGCGACGCCGCGTCAGTGGCACTCCAGCGTTACCCATCGGACACAACCGTTGCGGCCGTTCGTCCCACTGTCAACCGGACGCCGACCGGCTCACACCTCAGCTGCCCAGGGCCGCACGAATCGGACCGACGGCGAAGTACGCGACGAAGGCGAGGGCCACGACCCACATGAGCGGGTGCAGCGTGCGGGCCCGGCCGGTCGCGGCGTGCAGCACCACCCAGCTGATGAACCCGACGCCGATGCCGTTGGCGATGGAGTAGGTGAACGGCATGACGACGATCGTGAGGAAGACCGGGAGCGCGACCCGGAACTCGTCCCACTCGATGTCGCGGACCCCGCCCATCATCAGCGCACCCACGACGACGAGGGCCGGCGCGGCCGCCTCGACCGGCACCACCTCGTAGAGCGGGGTGAAGAACATGGCGGCCAGGAACAGCACGCCGGTGACGACGTTGGCGAGACCCGTCCGGGCACCGCTCGCGATCCCGGACGCCGACTCGACGAAGACGGTGTTCGAGCTCGACGACGCGGCGCCACCGGCCACGGCCCCCGCACCCTCGACGACGAGGGCGCGCCCGATGTTCGGCAGCTGCCCCTTCTCGTCGAGCAGGTCCGCCTGCCGGCCGAGGCCGGTCATCGTGCCCATCGCGTCGAAGAAGTTGGCGAGCACCAGCGTGAACACGAGCAGGGTGACCGCGATGACCGGGAGCCGGGTGAAGGCGCCGAGGGAGACGTCGCCGACCAGCGAGAGGTCGGGGAGGCCCACCACCGACGACGGGAGGCCCGGGTAGCCCAGGTTCCAGCCCTTGGGGTTGGTGCCGTTGGACGGGCCGACGTGCACGATCGCCTCGACGACGATCGCGAGGACCGTCGTGGCGACGACCCCGATGAGGATCCCCGCCTTCGTGCCGCGGGCGACCAGCACCGCCGTCAGGAGCAGGCCCACGCAGAACACGGCGGTCGGCCAGCTCGCGATGGATCCCTCGATGCCGAGGCCGACCGGGACCGTCGTGTTGGCGGCGTCGGGGATGCGGCGGACGAACCCGGCGTCGACGAGACCGATGAGCGCGATGAACGCGCCGATACCGGCCGCGATGGCGATCTTGAGGGCGTCGGGGATCGCGGCGAAGACCGCCGTGCGGAACCCCGTCAGCCCGAGGATCACGATGATGACGCCCTCGATGACGACGAGGCCCATCGCCTCGGGCCACGTCATCTGCGGGGCGATCGTCACCGCGACGAGCGTGTTAATGCCGAGCCCCGTCGCCAGCGCGAACGGGAAGTTCGCGACGAGCCCGAAGAGGATCGTCATGACCCCGGCGACCAGGGCGGTGACCGCCGCGACCTGCGGCACGGACAGCGTCGCGCCCAGCACGTCGCGCTTCGCGCTCGGTGCGGCCGGGTCGAGACTGCCGAGGATCAGCGGGTTGAGGACCACGATGTAGGCCATCGTCACGAAGGTGACGAGACCACCACGGACCTCGGCCCCGACCGAGGATCGGCGCTCACGCAGGTGGAAGAGTCGCTCGAGCACGGGCGGCACCCTAACGTCCGCCGCAATCCGCCGTAGGGTGCGTGTGTGGACGAACCGGACTGGCAGCCGCCGCCGCTCCCCCGGCGTCTCACCGACCCGGTCCCGCCGGTGCTCGTGGGCGTCGCGGTGTGGGTCGTCGCGCTGATCGTGCTGGCCGTGGTCGGTGGATCCGGGCCGTGGCTGTGGGCCTGCGTCGTCGGGATCGCGCTCGGCGGAGTCGGCCTCGGCGTGCTCGGGCTGACGCGGCGGGCCAACGCCCGCGGGTCGAAGGGCGCCCAGAAGCTGTAGCGTCCCCGCGGGTGAGGGCGCGGAGTCAGGTCGCGAGCAGCCCCGCCACCGGGGTGCGACCCGCCCCGAGCACGGGCGCGGGGTCGGCCCCCAGCACGCCGCCGAGCACCGTCGCGTAGACGTCGCGGAAGTCGGTCGAGGCCCGGAGGTCCCCCGCGTCGAGGTCGGTGAGGCTCGGCTGTTCCCCGTGGAGGCCCCCGACGACGGGGGCGCCGAGCAGGAACACCGGGTTGGCCGTGCCGTGGTCGGTGCCCTGGCTGGCGTTGGCGAGCACCCGGCGGCCGAACTCGGAGTACACCATCGTCACCACCTGCCGCCCCGCGTCCGTGGTGCCGAGCCGCTGCACGAACGGCGTGAGCGCCGCGTCGAGCTCGGTGAGCAGCCGCTGCTGGGTCCCACGCTCGTCGGCGTGGGTGTCGAACCCGCCCAGGGACACCGAGTACACCCGGGTGGGCACCCGCGCCTCGACGAGCGCGGCGACCGTCCGGAGCTGGTCGGCGAGCTGCGATCGTCCCCCACCCGCGGCGGCGGCCCCGGCGTCGTTGCCGGCGGCGGCCCGCGACCGTGAGGACGCGAGCGTCGGGCCGAGCACCTGCTCCACCTGCGCGAGGTCCCGGCCCGAGCGGGCGACGCGCGCACGCAGCGCGTCGTCGCCCGGGTCGACGCCGGCCAGGGCGCGGAACGCCGCGCCCGCGGAGCCCGTGGGCAGCGACAGCCCGGCCGCGGGCAGCGTCGAGGCCGCGGTGGACGCGCCGGTGAGCAGCGGCGGCAGCACCGAGTCCAGGGAGACGGCCCGCAGCGGGTCCTCCCCCGTCCCGTCGAGCCAGCGTCCGAGCCAGCCCGCGCCGGTCGGCGAGGTCGGGGACGCGGTCTGCCAGATGGCCATCGACCGGAAGTGGCTGTGGTCGGGCCCGGGGTAGCCGACGCCCCGCACGATCGCGACGTGCCCGTCGTCGAACAGGCCCTTCGTCCCGGCGAGACCGGGGTTGAGCCCGAGCCCCTGCCCGACGTCGAGCACCTCGGACGGCTGGTAGGCGAGCTCGTGGCGCTGCGCCTGGTAGGTGTCGTCGGAGGCGGGCACCACGGTGTTGAGGCCGTCGTTGCCGCCGTAGAGGGTGACGACGACGAGGACCCCCTGCCCGGGCGCCAACGGGGTGTGGGTCGCCCCGTCGAGCAGCGTCGACCAGGGCACCTGGGTCGCACCCGCCGTGAGGCCGACGGCGGCGGCCGCGACCCCGGACCACGTCAGGAACCGACGTCGGGTGACGTCGGGGAGGCGGTTGCTCATGTGCTGATCACGTACTCCGGGGTGAGGGCGGCGACGGCGAGGACGGTGCGGGCGTCGGGGCCGCCGGCCACGTCGCGCAGGGCGTCGGTGCTGCGCGGCCCGAAGGCGTCGATCCCGAGGACCTGCCGCGCCCAGTCGATGCGGGCGTTGGGCCCGGCCGGGCCGGGCGGGACGGTGGCGTGGGCGACGACCGCCTGGGCCAGGGCCAGGCGGTCCAGCTGCGCGGACGGCGTGAGCCAGGCCGTGCCGGCAGGCCACCCGCCCACGCTCGGCGGCCGGAACGGGACCTGCCCGAGGGCCTCCAGGTGCTGGTGCACCGGATCGCCCTGACGGCCCCGGCCCCGCGGCGGGGTGGTCACGGTGCTCGGCGACGCACCGACGGCGCGCATGAGCCCGACCGCCCACTCGACGGGTTGCTTGACCAGGGTGGTCGCGCTGTCGTGGAACGGCGCGGAGACGGCGATGGCCCGCAGGAGCGCCCGCAGGTCCCGGCCCGGCCCGTAGGCGTCCGTCAGCGAACCGAGCACGGCCGGCGACGGCGGGGTGGTGGAGATCAGGCGGGACCACATCCGCCCCACCACGAAGGCGGCGGACTCCGGCCGGGCGACCACGAGGTCGACGAACCCCGGGGCGTCGAACGCCGCGGTCCGCCCGAGGATCGTCTTGGTGCCCGTGTCCTGCCGGCGCGGGACGAGCCGGGCCGACCCCGGGTCGACGTCGACGGTCCAGCCGGTCAGCGCCCGGGCGGCCTCACGGACGTCGGTCTCGGTGTAGTGCCCGACACCGAGCGCGAACAGCTCCATGAACTCGCGGGCCAGGTTCTCGTTCGGGGCCCCGACGCGGTTGGTGCGGCCGTCGAGCCAGACGAGCATGGCGGGGTCGACGACCATCGCCTGCGCGAGGGTCCGGAAGTCCCCGGTGCCCAGGCGTCGCAGGGTGTCGTTCTGGGCGAGGAGCAGCGCAGGCTGGTCGACCTTCTGCGCGCTGGTCGCGAAGTGGCCGTGCCAGAACCAGGTGAGCCGCTCCGGGAGCGGCGCCGCGGTGGCCCACATCCGCTCGAGCCACCAGCGGGTCAGCGCGTCCTGGCCCTGGCTCCGCTGCTGCTGCGCGGCCTGCCGTTCCGGGGTCCCGGGCTTCCCCCGGTCCACGATCGGGGCCAGCACGGGCGGGGGCGGTCCCGGGTCGGCAGGCGTCGCGAGCAGGGCGTCGAGCGTGGCCTCGAACCCCTGCCCGACGGCGGCGGAGAGGTCGCCCGGACGCGGCCCGAGCCCGAGGCGGTCCAGCAGCCGCCGCGTGGCGACGGCATCGGCGAGGACGGTCACGTCGGGAACCCTCCTCCGGCCGGGCCGGCGCACCCCAGGATCGGGTGCGCCGGCTCAGCCGGTCTTCAGGAACGGCCGACGGGGATCAGTTCGTCGGGGCAGGAGCGGCCGGGGCAGGAGCGGCCGGGGCAGGAGCGGCCGGGGCAGGAGCGGCCGGGGCGGGACCCTGGTCGCGGACGCGGAGCGCCTGCAGCCCGGTCGGCTCCTTCGCCGCCGCCACGAACACGCGGTCCCCGGTCTGCACCTGCGCCGGCGTCGCGGCCTGCTTCTCCTTGTGGACCTTCGCCTTCGGGGCGAACGAGTACGTGGCCGTGAACCCGTCCCTGCTGCGCACGGTGAACGTCGTGCCGGTCACCGCGGTCACGGTACCCCGCTGGTAGTCGATGGTGCGGTGGGCCTTCCCGGGCCCCGTGAACTCCCCGTGCTCCCCCGGGTGCTTCACGTGGTGCGCGCCCGCGACGACGGCCGTGGTCTCGCCCGGGCTCGCGAGCGCCACCCCGGCGCCCACGCCGCACAGGGCGAGGGCGCTGACGCCGATGACGAGGGGCCTGGTCAGACGGTGCATGGGAACCTCCGGCTCTCGGTGTCCGGCGGTGTGCCGGACACCCACGACCCTCGGTGCGCCGGCTGAGGGACGACTGAGAACACCGGGACGCGGCCCGGCGGCTTCAGGAGACGCTCAGCGGCAGCGTCAGGACGAACAGGACCCCGGGGCCGTCGTCGTCGGGGGCGGCGCACACGAGGTCGCCGCCGTGGGCCCGGGCGGCCTCCCGGGCGATCGCGAGCCCGAGCCCGGCGCCGCCGCTCTGCCCGCCCCGGGCCTCGTCGAGGCGCACCATCCGCTCGAACACCCGCTCGCGCTCCTCGACCGGCACCCCCGGGCCCTCGTCGCGTACCGCGATCCGCCCCGGCCGGACCGTGACGTGCACCGACCCGCCGCCGTGGCGCCGGGCGTTGACGAGCAGGTTGGAGAGGGCCTGCCCGACGAGTTCGACGTCGACCGCGGCGGGCACGGGCCCGGCCGCGTCCAGCACCACGGGATCGTCGGGATGGCGGACCGCGTCCCGGTCGACCTCGGCGCGCACCAGGTCGACGAGGTCCACCTCCTCGCGCTCCGGGCTCAGCCCGGCGTCGTAGCGGGCGAGGGTGAGCAGGTCGTCGACGATGCGTCCGGCCCGCCGGGCGTCGCGCACCAGGAGCAGGGCCAGCCGCTCCCGGGCCTCGGGGTCGAGGTCGGGCGCGGTGCCCGCCTCGGCGGTGGCGGCGATCCCCGCGAGCGGGGTGCGGAGCTCGTGGGCGGCGTCGGCGACGAAGCGGCGGGTGCTCGCCTCCGACGCGCGGGCCGCCGCCTCGGCCCCCTCGAGCGCGTCGAGCATCTCGTCGAAGGCGGCGGCCGCCCGGCCGAGCTCGGTGTCGCGGCGCTCCGGGTCGAGGCGTCGGCCCCGTCGCCCGCCGGCGATGGAGCGCGCGAGGGAGGTCATGGCGTCGAGCGGGGCCAGGGCGAGCCGCGTCGTGAGCAGCAACGCGCCCACGGCGACGACGATCGCGGCCGCCCCGACGAACAGCAGGATCCGGCGCAGCCGGCTCTCCGCCGCGCCCTCGAGCGCCGGTTCGGCGACGAGCGTGACGGTGTCGCCGCCGGGGAGCCGCCGGGTCACCGACCGACGGGCCGGCTCCACCACGCGGCCGGCGAGGACCTGCCCGGTCGGCCCGCGGACCACCACCGCCACGCCGCCCCCGACCTCCGTGCGACGCACGACCTGGTCCGGCGACAGTCCCTGGTCGGCGAGCTGCTCGGCCTGCAGGGCCCGGCCGTTGAGCGTCGTCTGCGCCTCGGAGCGCGACTGCGCCGCGAACACGACGTCGGAGACCACCGCCACCACCACGACGACGGCCGCGACCACGGCCACCGAGGTGAGCGTGACGCGTCGCCGCAGGGACCCGGGTCTCACGTGCCCGGCCCGTCGTCGCGCACCACGTAGCCCTGGCCGCGGACGGTGTGGATGAGCCGCGGCTCGCCGAGCTTGCGCCGCAGGGCGCTGACGTGGACCTCGACGACGTTGAGGTCGTACTCCTCCCAGCCCCACACCGCGGCGAGGAGCTGGGACTTCGAGCGCACCCGGCCGCGGTGGGCGACGAGGTCGTGCAGCAGGCGGAGCTCGGTCGCGGTCACGGGGACGGCCACCCCGGCGCGCGTGACGAGCCCGGCGTCGGGATCGACGACGAGGTCGGCGATCGTCGCCGCGTCGCCCACCCCGCCGCTGCGGCGCAGCAACGCCTCCACCCGCGCGAGCAGCTCGGCGAGCGCGAACGGCTTGACGAGGTAGTCGTCGGCCCCGGCGCGCAGGCCCCGGACCCGCTCGGCCACCCCGCTGCGGGCGGTCAGCAGGATCACCGCCGCGCTCGTCGCGCGGACCGCGGGCAGCAGGGCGTACCCGTCGCGCCCGGGCAGCATGACGTCGAGGACGACGACGTCGGGGACGAACTCACCGAGGTCGGTCTCCAGGCGGGCGCCGTCCGCGCGGGCGAGCACGTCGTGGCCGACGCCGGTGAGGGCCGCCGTCACCGAGGCGAGGATGGGTTCGGAGTCCTCCACGACGAGGACGCGGGCGGGGCGCTCCACGCGGAGAGTGTGCCGCCCGCGGCTGTGGGGCCGCTGAGGATCACGCGAGCAGGGCGCGCACCGGGTCGTCGGTGTGCACGGTGCCGTCCGCCACCCAGACCGTCGGGAAGATCTCGCGGGTGTCGCCGGCGACGGTGACGGCCACCCGGAGCCGCTCGTGCACCACGACCTCGCCCACCGGCAGCTCCCGGCCCGCGGCGGCCGCCCACACCGCGGCGGCGGTGAGCGCCGACCAGTCGGTGACGACCCCCGGCGACCGGACCTCGCCGTGCACCGTCTCCGAGGCGACCGGGAGGTCGAGCAGGTCCGCGAGCGGCACGGCGAACCGGGCCGCGACCGGGACGACGCAGCTCGGCACGAACGCCGCCAGCAGCCACGGCCGGTCCAGGACGACGGGCACCGGGCCGTGGACGGGGTCGGCGACGACCACGCTGCCGTCGGCCGCCCGCAGCCGGTCCGGCGGGTCGACGTCCGCGACGTCGACGCGGCGGGACGCCACGGCCTCGCCGAGCGCGTCGTACGCCGCGAGGGCGGCGGCGACCGGCACGGTGCGCGCCGGGTCGGCCAGGCGGGCGAGCAGGTCCTCGGCGGCATCCGCACCGCTGACCCGCAGCTCGGTCCGGACCCCGACCGCCGTCAGGAACCCGGCGTCGAGGTCGGTGGGGGCCGGGTCGTAGAGCGCCACGAGCTCCGGCCGGCGCGCACCCGGCAGTCGCCACGAGCCCGGCCGGCGGCCCGCGAGCCGGCCGTGCCGGGCCAGCCACCAGGCGGTGTAGGGCACGGGCTCGCCCGGCAGCCGGACGAGCGCGGCGCGCACGTCACGGTCGGCGGCCAGGAGGGGCCACGCGGCGGACCAGTCGGCGACGAGGTCGAGGTCGCGCACCGCGACGAGCGTGCTCGGCGGGCCGGGCGGCTCGCCGTCGTCCCCGCCGCGCCGGGGCTCGGGGTCGACCTCCTCGGCCCACCACGTCTCCTCGTCGTCGAGGTCGTGGTCGGGGCCGACCGGGGCGTCGTCGCGCAGCACCGCGAAACCGTCGAGGACGCCCGCGGCGACCAGGGCGTCCCGCGGGTGCTCGGCCGCCGCGCGGTCGGCCAGGACCCCGATCGGCGTGTCGTCGCCGAGCACCGCGCGCAGCGCCCCGTCGGGCAGGACGAGCTCGTCGGCGCGCCGGTACCCGCCGTCGCGCTCGGGCAGCGCGAGCGCGCCGGAGCCGGCCGCACCCGGCGTCGTGACGGAGAGGACGAGGCGGGCCAGCGGCTCGACGTCGAGCCCGGCCTCGGCGTCGTCGAGCGACCGCTCCACGGCCTCGCGGACCTCCGGCTCGTCGAGCAGCGCCGGTCCGTCGGCCGGGCGGGCGCCGAGCAGCTCGAGCAGCGGGTGCACGGCGTCGGGGTGGACGAGCCGCAGCTCCAGGCCCCGCAGGTCCAACGTCGCGACGTCCGCCCCGGGCAGGAGACAGCCCCGCGGCCCGAGGACGAGTCGGCCGTCGACCAGCGGGACGGGCAGGGCCGCGAGCTCGGCGCGGTCGAGACCCTGGACCCCGGCGAGCGCCGCGTAGAGGGCGTGCCACCACGACGGCGGCCGGCGCAGCCCCGCGAGGCGGTCGGCGAGGGCGGCGGGGTCGAGGCGGGTGACGCCGAGGTCACCGAGGGCGGCGGTCCACGATTCCGAACTCAGGCCGTCGAGGGCGTCGGCGAGCGCCGCGACGAGGTCGGGAGCCGGGTCGGTCAGCGCGAGCGCGCGGGACGGCACGACGTCGGGTCCGGCCGCGCCGGGGAGCCACGCGGTCCCGCGCAACGCGGCGAGGACGCCCTCGCGCAGGACGGCGTCCACCTCGGAGGCGGGCAGGCCGGGGGCCGGGACGAGGGCGACGCGCCGGTCGGGCGGGAGGCGGCGGACGAGGTCGGGGTAGCGCTCCGCGGCGGCCGCGAGGACGTGGTCGGTGACGCGGCCGCGGCGCACCCGGCGCCGGTCGGCGTCGAGCGGCACGGTGACGACGAGGCGGGCGGGGAGCGTCGTCGACTCCGCGGTGGCGGTGGGAGCGTGGAGGGTGTCGGGAGTGGTGGCGGGGTGGACCCAGCGGCCGTCCCACGTGGTGCGCCCGCGGTCCTCGACGGCGAGCGCGGTCCCGGCCCGTACCGGCGCGGGCAGCTCCCCGCCCATCGGCAGCGTGGTCCACGTCGTGTCGCCGACCCGCACCCGGCCGTCGCCCACGTCGACGCGCTCGACCGTGGTGCCCGCCACCTCCACGGCGGCGAGCCACGGGAGGGCGAGCAGCAGGTCGGGGGCCTCGTCACGGGCCCGGCCGAGCACGTCGAGGGCGGGGTCGCGCAGCGGGAGCCGGACCTCGGTGGTGAACGCCGGGTCGAGGTCCTCCTCGACGGGCCACGGCAGGCGCAGGACCGGGACGCCGTCGGGCCCCCGGCGGCGGGCCTCGCCGGCGAGCGCACCACCCGCCGTCGTGACCGCCGCGTAGGTGCGGGCCCGGTCGAAGGCGACGCCGGACCGGCCGATCACCCGGGGCGCGTCGGTCAGCTCGAGGACGGCGCTGAAGCCGACCCCGAAGCGGCCGACGGTGCCGTCGTCGCGCTTCGCCGACGCCCGCAGCGAGGCGAGCGCCGCGACCCCGTCGGCGTCGAGCGGGGCGCCGGTGTTGGCGACCCGCAGCTCGTCGTCGTGCCGGGTGACCCGCAACCGTGCGGGCCGGCCCGCCGCGGCCCCCGCGTCGGCCGCGTTCTGGGCGAGCTCGACGAACCAGCGGCCGCGGTAGCCGCCGCGGACGAGGTCCTCCTCGGCGTTCGCGTCCTCGCGGAAGCGCGCGGGCGAGGCGGTCCAGGCGTCGAGGACCGCGCGCCGCAACGCCGCCGTGCCGAACGGGTCCCCCGACACCGTCTCCCCGACGTCAGTCGTTCACGGGCACGGGGTCCATCTCGACCCCGTCGTCGTAGACCAGCTCCGCCACCATGACGACCGAGCCGGTGTCCACCTGCAGCTCCGAGTGCCCGCCGCAGCCGTACTCCGCGTGCACCACGTGCCCGTCGGCCGGGACGTTGCCGTTGCCGCAGACGCCGAACGCGCCGCGCAGCGACCCGCCGAGCGTGAGGTAGAAGCCGCACGTGCCGCAGTGCGCCGAGGCCGCCCGGGCCATCTCCGCGCCCGGTCCGAAGTCGCCGCCGGTCCAGCGCTCGGCGGCGTCGAACCGACCCTCCGGGCTCATCACGCGGGGGCGTCCGAAGCCGAGCTCGTCGGCGACCGCGCGGATCTCGTCGGCCCCGGGCTCGTCGTCGTCGAGGGCGGCGTGGGCCGGGACGAGGCGCTCGTCGTCCTCGTCGACCGGCAGCAGGTCGCCGGGGGCGAGGTCCTCGGCGCGCACCCGCTCGTTCCACGGGATCCACTCCGGCGCGACGACCGCGCCCGTGCCGGGCAGCAGCGCGACCTCGCCGAGCGTCACCTCCTCGAGTCCCATCACGGTGACCGCCCAGGTCCAGCCGCGGTAGCCGGGCTTGGCGGCGGCGAAGTAGTGGGTGGCGGCGGTGTCGTCCTCGCGGACGACCTCGAGATGGTCGCCGACCTGCGAGGCCTCGCCGTCGGCCGCGTCGACGGCTGCGGCGCGTGCGAGGTCGACGGCGTCGGCGAGGTGCTGCGGCGTGGTGGGCTCGGCGAGGTCCTGCACTCGTCCGATTGTGCCTGACCCGACCGGAGCACCCGGCGTGGGAGTCTGCCCCGGTGCGGTGGCTCCTCGCGCTGGTCCTCGTCCTGGCCGGCTGCTCGGCGTCGGTCCCGGCCTCGGTCCCGGCCTCGGGGCAGCCCGTGACGCGGCTGACGGTGCAGGTGCTCGGGACGGTGCCGCACGACCCGGCCGCCTTCACCGAGGGCCTCGAGCTCGGCCCAGGAGACGAAGCGCAGCGGAGCTCGACCGGAGGCGCAGCGTCGCTGTGGGAGGGCACCGGGCTGGAGGGACGGTCCCAGCTGCGCGAGACGGACCCGACGACGGGAGCGGTCCGCCGGGCGGTCGACCTCCCGCCCGACCAGTTCGGCGAGGGCATCACGGTGACCCCGACCGGGATCTGGCAGCTGACGTGGAAGAACGGCATCGCCTACCGGCGTGACCCCGCCACCCTCGCGGTGCTGCAGACCTTCCCGCTGGACCGCGAGGGGTGGGGTATGTGCCACACCGGCGCCGACCTCGTCACCTCGGACGGTTCGCCGACGCTCGTCTTCCGCGATCCGGTGACGTTCGCGCCGCGCCGGACCGTGGACACCGGGGTGCAGCAGCTCAACGAGCTAGAGTGCACCCCCACCACGATCTGGGCGAACGTGTGGCAGACCGACGACATCGTCGGGATCGACCCGTCGTCGGGACGGGTGACGACCGTGGTGGACGCGGCGGCGCTGCGGCCGGCGGAGACCCGGGGCGACCCCGACGCCGTGCTCAACGGGATCGCGGCGATCCCCGGGACGGACGAGTTCCTGCTGGCCGGCAAGCGTTGGCCCGTGACGTACCGGGTCAGGCTCGTCCCGGCGGCCTGATCTCCGCCACGGAGGACCGGTCACCCGGCGACGCCACCTCGTCGAGCAGCTCCAGGACGTGGCGGTAGGTCTGCCCGGTCGCCTTCGAGATGCCCATCTCGCAGGTGCGGTTGCAGCTCGCGTAGAGCTCCGTCGGGTGCGCGCGGACCTCGGCGGCCTGCTCGGCCGTGGCGCCCTCGGTGAGCTCGGGGTGCAGCATCCCGCGGTCGCCCGCGTAGCCGCAGCAGCCCCAGGCCTTCGGGACCACCACCTCGTCGGCGACCGCCTCGGCGAGCAGCCGCAGGTCGTCGCCGATGCCGAGGTGGGTCGTCGAACAGGTGGGATGCAGCGTCAGCGACGCGGCCCTGGTCGTGACGGCGAGCTTCGGCAGGATCTCCCGGGCGGTGTAGGCGACGGCGTCCACGACGTGCAGCGACGCCACGCGGGGATCGTCGGGCAGGAGCTTCGCCATCCCCTCCAGCCCGTGGGTGCAGGACGCCGCGTCCACGACGACGGGAAGGCGTCCGCCCTGGGTGGAGCCCCACAGCCCGTCGGCGACCCTCGCGGCCATCGCCCGGCTGCCCTGTGTGAAGCCCTTCGACTCCCACGGCACGCCGCAGCACATCTGCCCGATGCCCTCGGGGACGGCGACCACGACGCCGGCGCGCTCCGCGAGCCGCAGGAAGGCGTGCGCGGACCCGTCGCCCGTTTCCGGGGCGAACACCTGGTGCAGGCACGTCGGGAAGAACACGACGTCGGGGTTCGACGGGTACACCGGCTCGGGGCGCGTGTCGCCGCCGGGCGGGACCTCGGTGGAGTACAGCGGGACGAGGTCGGTCGGCAGCACCTTCCGGGCGGCCGCGGACGCCGCCGCGGTCAGCCCCGGCACCGTCGCCGCGACCCTGAGGGCGACGCGGGCGGTGCCGGAGACGCCCTGCCAGTGCTTCGCGACGGCCGCGCCGGCCTGCTGGGCGCGTTCGGAGTGCCGCTCGGAGCGCAGCCGCTTCATCAGGTCGCCGGTGTTGATCCGCACGGGGCACGCGGTGGCGCACATGCCGTCGGCGGCGCAGGTGTCGACGGCGTCGTAGGCGTAGTCGGCCTCGATCTCCGCCGCGAGCGCCGGGTCCTTCGCGGCCGCGCGGCGCAGGACGATCCGCTGGCGCGGCGTCGTCGTGACCCGTCGGGACGGGCACACCGGCTCGCAGTAGCCGCACTCGACGCAGGCGTCGACCTCGTGGTCCACGGTGGGCACGGTCTTGAGGTCGGTGAGGTGGGCGTCGGCCTTGTCGGACAGGATGATGCCGGGGTTGAGCAGCCCGGTCGGGTCGGCGAGGCGCTTCACCTCCTGCATCACGCCGTACAGCTCGTCGCCGTACTGCCGGCGGACGAACGGCGTCATGATCCGGCCGGTGCCGTGCTCGGCCTTGAGCGTGCCGTCCTGGGCGAGCACGAGGTCGACCATCTCGTCGGTGAAGACGCGGTAGCGCTCCAGCTCGCGGGGGTCGTCGAAGCGCTCGTTGACCAGGAAGTGGACGTTGCCGTCCTTGGCGTGCCCGAAGATCACCGAGCCCTCGTAGCCGTGCCGGTCGAACAGCTCGGTCAGGCCGTCGCAGGTCGAGGGAAGGGTCCGCACCGGCACCGAGATGTCCTCGAGCAGCGCCGTGGTCCCGCTCGGGCGCGCCGCGGCGACCGCCGTGTAGAGCCCCTTGCGCAGCGCCCACAACGAGGCCCGGGCGGTGGGCTCGCGGGTCAGGCCGGCGTCGCGGGTCAGCGGCAGACCGGCGAGCACGGGCTCGGCGTCGGCCTGGACGCCGTCGAGCTCCTCGGCGGTGGCGGTCTGGAACTCGACGAGGAGGCCCGCGTGCCCGTCGACCTGCAGGTCCTTGACGCTCGACGGCGCCCGCGGGTCGGACTGCGCGACGACGAGCGCCCGGGCGTCGAGCAGCTCGAGCGTCTTCGCCCCGGCGTCGAGCAGGGCGGGCAGCGCGTCGGTGGCGTCGCTCGTGTTCGCGAAGACCAGCATCGAGGTCGCCGCGTGCGGGAGGATCGGCAACGTCTCGAGCACCACGTCGGCGACGAACCCGAGCGTCCCCTCGGAGCCGACGAGCAGGTGGGCGAGGACGTCGATCGGCCGGGAGAAGTCCAGGAACGAGTTCAGCCCGTAGCCCATCGTGTTCTTCATCGAGAACAGGTGCCGCAGGCGCTCGACGGAGTGCGCGTTGCCCGTCACCCGCGCCCGCAGCCGGTCGAGCCCGGCGTAGAGCTCCGGCTCGCGGAGGCGCAGCTCGTCGTCGGCGTCGGGGCGGCCGGTGTCGATGATCGTGCCGCTGGCGAGCACGAAGGTCAGGCTGCGCAGCGTCGAGTACGTGTTGAACTCGGTGCCGCAGCTCATCCCCGACGAGTTGTTCGCGACGACCCCGCCGACGGTGCAGGCGACGCTCGACGCCGGGTCGGGCCCGATCTTGCGGCCGTGCGGCGCGAGCCGGGCGTTGACCTCGTTGACGGTGAGCCCCGGCTGCAGCCGTACCGCGCGCCCGTCGTCGAGCACCTCGAAGCCGCGGAAGTGCCGGCGGGTGTCCACGAGCACGCCGTCGGAGACGCTCTGCCCGGACAGCGAGGTGCCGCCGGAGCGGAAGGTCAGCGACAACCGGTCCCGTACGCCGAGCTGCAGCAGCTTCGCGATCTCGGCCGCGCTGCCCGGCACGACCACGGCCTGCGGGTGCAGCAGGTAGTGGCTCGCGTCGTTGGCGTGCGCGGCGAGGTCGATCGGGCGGTGCTTGACCCGCTCCGGGTCGGCGATGACCCCGCGGAGCGACTCGACGAGCGTGGTGGTGGCCGTCACGTCGTCCACCTTCGCACGTCCGGGAGGGCGCGATCGGCCCGCTCGCACGCATAGATGCGTTCAGCGCGTCAGGTACCGCACGACCGCGAGGACCCGGCGGTGGTCGTCCGCGTGGTCGGTGAGGCCCAGCGCCTCGTAGATCCCCGAGACGTGCGCGACGACGGCCTTCTCGGTGATCCCGAGCCGCCGCGCGATCGCGGCGTTGCTGCGCCCCTCGGCGACCAGGCCCAGCACCTCGCGGCGGCGCACCGAGAGCCGTTCGACGCCGTCGTCGCGCCGGGCGAGCATGGCGGTGACGACCTCCGGGTCCAGGGCCACGTCCCCGTCGCCCACGCGGCGCAGGTCGCGGACGAAGTTCCCGACGTCGGCGACCCGCTGCTTGAGCAGGTACCCCACGCCCCGCGGGCGGGCGCCGAGCAGCTCCAGGGCGTACTGCCCGTGCACGTGCTGGGACAGCACGACGAGCCCGACGTCGGGCCGCACGGCCCGGACCCGGAGCGCGGCCCGCAGCCCGTGTCGGTGCCGTCGGGGGGCATGCGGATGTCGGTGAGGACGAGGTCGGGGGCGAGCCGCAGCGCGCTGTCGACCACGGCCGGGGCGTCGGCGACGGCCGCGACGACGTCGAACCCCTCGCGGCGCAGCACCAGGGACAGCCCCTCGCGCAGGAGCGCCTCGTCCTCCCCGATCACGACCCGCACGGGAGCTCCGCCACCAGGGTGGTCCCCCGCCCGCCGGGGCTGTCCACCGTGAACCGGCCGCCGAGCGCCTCCACCCGGTCCCGCAGCCCGCGCAGCCCGGTGCCGCCGGCCGCGGCGGCCCCGCCGCACCCGTCGTCGTGCACGGCGACGCGGAGCGTCCCGCCCGCGCGGTGCAGCCCGATCTCGAGCACCGCCGCCCCCGCGTGCTTGACCGTGTTCGCGATGGCCTCGGCGACGACGTGGAAGGCGGTGCCCTCGACCGACGGCGGCAGGCGCGCCCCGTCGGTGTCGTCGGAGACCGAGAGCGAGGCGCGCAGCACCGTGCGGGCGAGCATCTCCTCCACGGCCGCACCCAGTCCCCGCTCGATGAGCAGGGCGGGCATGACCCCGGCGACGATGAGGCGGACCTCGGCGGCGACCTCGTCGACGTCCCGCCGGAAGGCCTCGAGGTCGGCCTCCGCCGCCCGCGCCGTGCCCGCCCGCAGGGCGAGCAGGACGAGCCGGCTCTGCAGGCGGTCGTGCAGGTCGCGGGCGAGGCGGCGCCGTTCGCGGTCCCCCGCTTCCACCAGCCGTGTGCGTGACTCCCGCAGCTGCTCCTGCTCGGCGAGCAGCCGGGCGGTCAGCCGTTCCCGGTCCACCGCGATCGCCACCACGCGACCCGCGGCCCGGACCGTGTCGGGGTCGGGCTGCAGGGACGGGTCGTGCACGATCGCGCCGACCGGTCGGCCCGCCAGTTCGATCGGGACGAGCTCCCGGGCGTCGGGGACCGCGATGGGACGCCCCGCGCCGTCCACCCAGGCACCGCCCGCGTCCGGGAACACCACCCGCAGCGACGGGTCCCCCAGCACGCGGGCGAGGGCGGGCCCGACCTCGCCGCGGCGACGCTCGGTGCTGCCCAACCACACCCCGAGCTCCTCGATCGCCACGGTCCGGGCGAAGCCGCCGAGTGCGACCCCGGTGGCGAACGCGACCGGCACGCCGGCCAGGGCGGACACCTGGAACCAGTCGACGATCCGGGGGTCCACCGCCGTCACGCGGTAGAGGTTGCCGGCGACCACCACGGCGACGACGGCGCCGCCGCCGTAGAGGTAGAGCGGCGCGAGGACGGTGCGGTCGGCGGCCGGCGCGGCCCGCAGCCGCCGCGCCAGCAGGAACGCCGTCCCGAGGATCACGACGAACGCGCAGGTGGCGTTGACCGCCCGGCCGGCGAACAGGAGGTCCGGGCGGTCGGCGACCGCGAACGGCGACGCGGGCGAGAACAACCAGACCGGAGCCTGCAGCACGACGGTGGTGACGTACCCGCCGGCGACGAGGGCCCGCGGACCCGGCTCGCGTAACCGGCCCGAGGGGAAGGACAGCAGGACGTGCAGCAGGATCGCCACCGGCACGGTCGCGATCACGATGCCGAGGCCCACCAGGACGGGGACCGGGGTCGCCGCCAGCGCACAGAGCAGCCACACCCCGCCGCCCGCGCTCAGCAGCGGCCCGATCCGGCTCCCCGGACGTCGGGACCACGCCACCAGCCCGGCCCCGAGGTAGATCCACGCCGTGAGCACGTAGGAGAGGCCCGACGCCGCGTCCGGCCACGGCGCCGGCAGGATCAACAGCGCCACCACGATGCCGCCGACCAGCCCGAACGCGCCGATCTGCCCCAGCGCCGAGGTCGGCGCGCTGCCGACCGGTGTCCGCACCGCCGAAGGTTGACAGACCGTGGTTCTCCCGGTCCACGCCGACGGGACCCAGGTCCCCTCCCGATCGGGGGCCGGAGTCCCTCGTCCGATCCCGCCGGCGGCGTCCCGCGACGCCGGATCCGACCCGCCCACACCGGACACCCACGTCCGGACGGGCACGATCCGCCCGTGCGTGTCGCTCCCCTGCTGACCTCCGTCGCGCTCGCGGCGGTCCTGCTCACCGCCTGCTCCGCTGCGCGGGCCCCGACGTCGTCCGGGGCGGACCCGACCTCGACGGACGCGCGTGCCGCCGCCGCGCCGCCCTCCGGCGCGCTGCGGGTCGAGCGGGTCGCGGCGGGGCTGGACAAGCCCTGGGACGTGACCTGGGTGCGGGGCCGCATGCTCGTCACCGAGCGCGCGGGCGCCCTCGCCACCGTCGCCGACGGCCGCGTGCGGCCCGTCCGCGCCGACCTGACGAGCGTGTACGCCCGCGGCGAGGGCGGGCTCATGGGCCTGGCCGCGTACCCCGACGACTCCGGCCGGTTCGTGACCTGCCAGACCCACCAGGAGGGCGGCCGGCCCGTCGACGTCCGGGTGGTCGCGTGGCAGCTCTCCGCCGACGGGGCGAGCGCGACCCGCACGGACGACCCGCTGGTCGGGGGCCTGCCGCTCAACCCGTCCGGGCGGCACTCCGGCTGCCGGCCCACCTTCGGCCCCGACGGGGCGCTGTGGATCGGGACCGGCGACACCGCCCGCGCCACGATCCCGCAGGACCGCACCGCGCTCGGCGGGAAGGTGCTGCGCGTCGACCCCGTGACCGGCGGCCCGGCGGCCGGCAACCCGTTCGCGTCGTCGGGCAGCGCCGCCGAGCGCCTCGTCTCGGGCTACGGGCACCGCAACGTGCAGGCGGTCGCGTTCCAGCCGGGCACCGGCACCGGGTGGAGCGTCGAGCACGGCCCCGACGTCGACGACGAGGTCAACGTCGTGGTCCCGGGCGGCAACTACGGCTGGGACCCGGCCCGCGGCGGTGAGACCCCCGGCGGGTACGACGAGGGCGTCCCGATGACCGACCTGCGGCGCCACCCCGACGCGGTCCCGGCGGCGTGGAGCTCGGGCGACCCGACGATCGCCACGAGCGGCGGCACCTTCGTCTCCGGCCCGGCGTGGGGCGACCTCGACGGGGTCCTCGCGGTGACCGCGCAGAAGGGTGAGAAGCTGCTCATCATGCGTCCCGGAACCGGTGCCGACGCGCAGCGCATCGTGTCGGTCTCGACCCCGCCGGAGCTCGACGGCGAGTTCGGCCGGCTGCGCGGTGCGCGCGTCGGTCCCGACGGTGCGCTCTACCTGACCACCGACAACGGGAACGACGACGTGGTCCTGCGCGTCACCCGAGGGTGACCCGGCCCGCCTGGTGGGAGGAGGGGCCCGGCCCGGACGGCGGGCGCCCCGGTCCCTCCCGTCCGCCGGGCGGTCGTCCCCCCGTTCCCGACGGCGGGTCGGCGCGGCCCGCCGGGCCCCGCCCGGCTCCGACCGCGCGCTACGACGGGCCGCCCGGCTGGAACGTGCCACCCGGGCCGCCGGTCCCGCCACGCGGCGGGCCGGCTCCCGCGCCGCGTCGCCGGCCGCCCTCCCGGTGGCGGGCACCCGGCGCCGAGGCGGTCGTCGCCGCGGTGGTGGTGGCGGGCCTCGTCGGCGTGGTGCTCTTCCCGGAGGCGCTGGGGCTCGACGAGCGCTCCCCCTTCGTGCAGGTCGTCGCCTTCCGCCCGCAGCTGACGACGATCGCGTTCGTCCTCGCGCTGCTCGCGGCGTTCGGCGCCTGGCGGCGGGCGGCCGCCGGCACCCTCGTGGTCGCGCTCGCGGTGGGCCTCGTGAGCGGGATCGGCGCCGCGGACGTCGTGCGCCGCACCGCCGGGTCGGCCACGGTGGCCGGGACCTCCGGCGGGCTCGTCGTGCTGGCGCTCAACACCTACACCGGCCTGGCCGACGCCGACGACCTCGCCGCCCTCGTCCAGGCGCGCGACCCCGACCTCATCTCGCTGCCCGAGGCCCGCGGTGACCTGCGTCGACGCCTCGAGTCGCGGCTCGACGAGGGGCAGGGCGGCTCGGGGTACCGCGCCTACTCGGCCGACGACGCCGACGACGCCTCCGGGATGACCGTCTTCGTCCGGTCCTCCCTGGGCCGCCCGACCGTCGTCCAGGACCGCGAGGGGACCTACCCGGCGATCGTGGTGGACCTGCCGCGGTCCGCGCCCGGCGTGGCGGCCGGCCTGCGGTTCGTGGCGGACCACCCCCGGTCGCCGAAGCCCGGCGACACCAACGGCTGGGTCCGCGACGTCGGGCGCCTCGCGCAGTGGTGCGACGCCGGCCGGCCCACCGTCATCGCGGGTGACATGAACGCGACGGCGGACCACGCCCACTTCCGGTCGTCCACGGCGAACTGCACCGACGTCGCCGCGGCGACCGGGGACGGCGTCACCGGCACCTGGCCGTCGTGGGTCCCCGCGTTCCTCGGCGCCCAGATCGACCACGTGCTGGTCACCGGCGGGCCCCGGCCCCTCGGGTTCGAGATCACCCCGGTCGGCGGCACCGACCACCGGGCGGTCCTGGCCCGCATCGGGCCGGGCTGAGCCCGCCGGTCAGCGCACGCGCTGCGCGGCGTGCGTCGGCCGGAGCGACCCGAGGGCGCCCGGATCGCGCGGCGCGGGGACGACCGGCGTCGACGCGGCCGGCGCACCCGCACCCGCGCGCGGCTGGCGGGGCAGCCGGGGCGGCAGCTCGGGCTCCTGCACCCGGCGGGCGCTCTCCCGCACCGCGTCACGCGCGCCGGCCCGGGTGTGGGCCAGCAGGTCGTGCATCGCGGCGGCCATCGGCCGCGGCAGCCGCGAGGACGCGGCGACGCGGGCCAACGGCTCGAGTCCCGGCCCCGCGTCACGCAGCAGGGCCGCGACCTGCGCCTCGTCCCGTGGGGGCGTCGCGACGATGCGACGGCCGAGCGCCGTCTGCCACGTGCGGACCCGCTCGCTGAAGGCCGCCGAGAGGCGCTCCAGCAGCCGCGCCTCGACGTAGGTGCCCATGCGGCCGTCGATGGGTGGGAGGGCCTCGAGGCCACGGTCGTCGCCGCGGCGGAAGTCGTCGATCCACCCCACCCAGCTCGCGTACCCGCCGCGCGGGTCCGCGCCGGCCCCGCCCGGTCGTCCGGCGTCTCGTCCGGCGTTCATGCCGCTCTCCTCGCGCCGGATGGCCGGCTTCGCTGGATGTCTCACGAGGGGCCGGAGCCGCTCTCGTGTCCCGGTCGTCGTCGGGTAGGCCGAATCCGTTTCCCTACGGACGGGTAACGCGGTCGATATCGCCTGTTCGGCGGATGTTCGTCACCCACCGGCGCACCGAGGGGTCCGGGCACGCGGACGGCGGAGTGGGCACGCCGTCCGCGTGGCCAGGGCTCAGACCTTCACGACCAGCGTGTGCGCCACCATGTCGCCGAGGCGCTGCTTGCGCTGCGAGGTCGCCATGATGACGAGCCCGACGATGCCCGCGAAGGCCCCGTCGACGACGAGGAGCACCCACCGCAGGGCGCACTCGCCCAGCGTCGGCACGCCGCCGTCGGCCTCCCGGACGATGCGGAGGCCGAGCCATCCCATGCCGGGCGTCTGACCGTCGTGCGTCGAGGGCCACCACGCGTAGATGCCGAACGACCCGCCGAGGGCGACGACCCACACGACGAGGTTCACGAGCAGGGTGAGGACACCGAACCCGCCGTCGACCGCGGCCGCGAGGAACCCGCCGACGAGCGCGATGACGATCAGCGGGACGGCGAGGCACAGCGCGTCGAGCAGGTACTGGCCGACGCGGAGCCCGACGACCTCGACCGAACCCGGCGCCCCGGGCGGGACACCCTGCCCCGTCGGCGCGCCGTACCCGGCCGACTGCTGCTGGCCGGCCTGACCCGGCTGGCCGTACCCGGGCGCGCCGTACCCCTGCCCGTACGCCTGCTGGCCGTAGCCCTGCTGGCCGGAGGTCTGCTGGCCGTAGGTCTGCTGGCCGTAGCCCTGCTGGCCGTACGCCTGCTGCGCGGAGGCCGACGGGGCGTACCCCTGGCCGCCGGGGGCGCCGTAGCCGGGGGCGGGCGCGCCGTACCCCTGCTGGGGCGCGCCGTAGCTCGGCTGGGTGTATCCACCCGAGGACGGCGCACCGTGAGCGGGTTGGCCACCGGTCCCCGGACCGGTCGCCGACGCCGACTGCGCCGAGTAGTCGGCGGACGAGCCGTGGCCCGCCCCTCCACCCTGTCCGTCCGTCGACCCCGGGCCGTACGGAGCACTGTCTCCACTCATGCGCGGGATGATGCCAGCGGAGCGTGACGGCAGGGAGAGGTTTGTTCGGATCGTAGTCCGACCGCCACCCGTTCGGCCGCAGGCCGCCATCACTGAAGGGGTCGGAGCGGAGGTCCACCCCATTGCCTCGCGAGGCTACCCCGAGCGGAGCATGACACCGACCCCCGGTCGGGCGTTGAGTGGTCGATGGATGGACACCCCTCGGGCCGGGCGGTCAGACTGCGCCCCGGCACCCGGTACGCGGAGGGAGGCACACCCGTGCACCCGTCCGTGTCGCGCGCGCACCCGGTGGTGGCCCATCCGGCCTCCCGGGTCCCCGTGGCCCTCCCCCACCCGCGCGGCTCCACCGACGCGGACGACGCCGACGGTGCCGATGCCCCGGGCTGCATCGGCCCGGCGTGGATCGTCCGGGAGGTCACCCACGTGCCCGGGATCCTCCGCCTCGCGCACGGCCGGCTGAGCTTCCTGTCGAGCCGGGGCGTGGTCTTCGACGAGGCCCTGGACACTCCGGAACTCGAGGTCGGGCTGCCGTGGCGCGGCCGCGGCGGCATCCGGGTCACCGTCGGCGGCGAGTGCCTACGGGTCCACGTCGTGCGGCCGCCGGGGGCGGTGGAGCCGGGGGCCGCGTTCGTGGACGCGGTCGCCGACGCCTCCGGGCTGCCCGTCACGCGTGGCGACCTCGAGGCGGCCGCCGTGTGGCGGGCCCTGCTCGTCAGGGCGCGGGATCCCGAGGAGGCGCGGGTTCCCCGCCGTCGGGCGCCGGGACGACGTGGAGGCCGAGTTCGGCGAGGACCCGCAGCGCCCACGCCGTCGTCATGATCGCGTCGGCGACCTCCGCCGCCTGTTCCTGACCGCAGAACCCGGCCGTCCAGGCCACGTGCCGCGCGGCGTCCGCGAGCTCGGCCGTGAGGTCGGCGACGGTGGCGAGGACCCGGTGCGGGTCGGTCGAGGGGATCGACGCGTCCCCGCCGCACGCCACCGCCAGGACCTCGAGGCCCCGGACGAGCTGCGCCACGGCGACGGGGTCGGGTCGGGCCGGGTCGGTCGCCGACCGGTCGCGCGAGGCGCAGCGCGCGTCGGCGACTGCCGCGAGCGCGAGGGCCGGCAGTCCGCGCCACGCCGGGAGCTGTCCTCCCGCGCTCCACCCGTCCATCGGCGCCACTCCCTGGTCGGCCCGGCCGCGACGACTGCGCGGTCCTGCGGGGCGTCCCGGTCATCGCCGCGAGGGCGCCGGACGTTGCACCCTGTGGCCGGGACGACCGCCGACACCGACACACTCACTCGATCGGCGTAGCGCGGGCCACTCAGGAGCGTTCGGGCACCAGCTCGTCGGCGGTGCTGCGACGGGCCGGGGTCCCGGCCTCCTGCGGTGCCCGCTGGGCCGGGGCGGGCGGCGCGACGGGCGTCTGGCGCGGCGCCGGGCCGGCCGGGGCACCGGGAGCAGCGCCCGGCCCCACGGCACCGGGGCCGGGAGCACCGGGTCCCTGAGCGCCGGGCCGCGGGCCACCGGGGCCGGGAGCACCGGGGCCGGGGGCACCGGGCCTGGGGGCCCCGGGCCGGGGAGGACCGGGGACGGCACCGGGATGGGCCGCCCCCGGGGGGAACGGACGGGGCGGGAGCGGCCGCGGCGGGGGCGGCGGCACGAGCAGGTCGAGGAACACCCGGAGCGACTCGTCGATGGCCCGGGTCGCGGCCTCGTGCGCCTCGGGGCCGCCCGACACCGGGTCCGGCACCGCGTCCTCGTCCGCCGAGACGGCGGGGACGGTGCCCCGGGCCCCGCGGGCGAGCGCGACGAGGGCGTGCGCGCGACGGACCGGGTGGCGCGGCAGCGCGGCGACGTCGGCCGGGTCGGCCGCCCGCAGCAGCCGCGCGAACTCCCGCAGCGTGAACGTCGTCGGGAGGGCCTTCGGGACGTCGCCGAGCACCGTCGACCGGTGCTCGCGGGTCATGGTCAGCACGAGGTCGGCGAGCAGGACGTCACGGTCGGGCAGCTGGCGGGCCGCGAAGGCGGCGACGTCCGGGTGGTCGCGCCGCGTGGTGAGCTGCGCGCGGGAGTCGTCGTGCATGCCGTGCCCCCGCACCGCGGAGGTCCCGGCGCTGTGCACCGCGAACGCCCGCGCCCACGGCCCGAGCCGGGCGCCCAGCAGGAAGCGGGTGTGGAACTGCGCGAACGGCGACCGGCAGATGTTGCCGGTGCACACGAACAGCATCCGGAAGACCTCCGGCGACCCGTCCGTGCCCGCACTCATGCGGCGATCGTCCCAGGCCGCTGACCCGAACGCGAGTCCACCGCGCGGGGTCACGCCGCACCTGCCGCCCGGGTCATCGCCGGGCGCGCTGGAAGAGCTCGAGCTCGGCGACCACGACGACCACCTGCAGCGTCGTCGTGAGCGGGGCGAGGGCCGCGGCGGGACCGGGCCGCTCCTCGGCGTCGAGCCGGGCGAGCAGCGTCGCCGCGCGCTCCTGGAGGCCGCGGGCGGCGTCCGAGGTGCCGCGGAGCACGGCGACGTCGATCTCCTCGGTCGCGGACCACCCGGCGTCCGGGACTCCGCCCGCGACGAGCTCGGCGATCCGGCAGAGCACCCGGTGGATCGGATCGTCGTCCCCGGCGGCCTCGACGGCGTCGAGCGCCTCGGTGAGACCGTCGACCTCGGCGAGCAGTTCCTCGGACGGGGCGTCCTCCGCCGTGGCCATCGTCGGCGGCGCCACGACACCCGCGGCGCTGCGCGGCGCCGGGATGGCGACGGTCGGCGGTTCCAGGCGGGCGCGGGCCTCCCGGACGCACGCGACGAGGCCGACCCCGGATGCCTCGGTGTCGGGCCGGCGGGTGACCACGGTGCCGGTCAACGACGCTCCTTCTCGACGGGGTGGTGGGCACGGACGGGCCGCGCCCGACCGGGCGGGCGCGACGCCGCGCCCGGCCTACCGGTCCGACCGAGAGTAATCGCCCGACGTGGCGTCGCCAGCGACGAGGCAGAGCAACAGCCTCGCCCACCTGGAGCAGTGTCGACCGGAGAGAAGGCGGTGCGGCCCCCGGGATCAGCGCCGGACGGGGCTGCGGACCCCGGCGGGCGGCGACGCCGGCGCCGGTCGCGGCGCGGCCGGTCGCGGCGGCGAGGCGGCGCCGCGGGCCGCGGGCACGAGGCCCTCGGACGCCGCGTGCGCCCCGCGTCCGACGGGTCCGACGGGTCCGCCCTGCGGCGGCACGGCGCCGGCCGGCGCGTGCGGCGGCATCGGCACGGGTCCGTGACCCGGCACCACGGCGGGTGCGGCGGCCCGGGTGCGCGCGGCGGCCCGGGCCCGGCGGGCGCGGCGCGACTCCGAGACGGTGCCCGCGCCGGTGCGGTTGATGAGCGCGCGGCGGGTCTGCGCCGTCGTCGGACCGCGGAGCCGGCTCGCCACCATCGCGATCACGAAGGCGAGGCCGTTCACGGTCCCGAGGGTCAGCATGCCGACCTCGAGGACCTGCTCTGAGGTGACCTGGTCGCCCGGGTCCATCTTCCCGAGCTGCCCGCCGTAGGGCTGCGGCGTCGGCGGCGCGTCCTGCGCGCTCGCCACGCCCGCGAACCCGAGACCCGCCAGCACGAGCACGACCGTCGCCAGGAGCACGCGGCGCGCCCAGTCACGACCCGACATCCGTGTCCACCCTCTCCCCGAACTGTTCTGCCCGGGGATCGCTGCGCGGGGTGCCGACCGTTACCGGATCACGACCTTTTCGCGCTGTCGGAGGCCGGTTCGAGACCGTGCCGTGATCAGGTTCGGACATCGGAGGCGCAACCGTGCCCGGAAACGACACCGGGCACCGCCGGCCGGTGGCCGACGGTGCCCGGTGGGGCGACGCTCAGGCGCGCTGCGCCAGGTAGGAGTCCACGGTGTCGCGGTACTCGTCCTCGCCGACCCGACGGCCGAGGATGCGGCCCGCGAGCTCCCGCGAGAGCCGCGCGATGTCGGGCTGCAGGTCCGTGCGGAGCCGCGAACGCTCCTCGTCGAGCTCGCCGCGGCCTTCCGCGACGAGCTGCGCGGCCTCGTCGCGGGCCTCGGCGAGGACCTCCTCGGAGTGGCGACGCCCCTCCTCGCGGGCGGCGTCGCGGATGCGGGCGGCCTCCTCGCGGGCCTGGCCGATGCGGGTGCGGTACTCCTGGTCGGCGCGGCGGGCCTCGGCGCGGGCCTGCTCGGCGCGCTCGAAGGTGCCGTCGATGCGGTCGTGCCGCTCCGAGTACACCGCGTCGAGCCTCGGCAGCAGCGCCTTGCTGAGCACGAAGTACAGGATCGCGAACACCACGAGGCCCACGACGATCTCGTGGGGGATGGCAGTGAGCACGAAGTAGCTGCCGCTCGCCAGGACCATGGGACCCCTCTGCCGTCTTCCGTCGTCGTCCGGACGGCGGAACACGCCGGTCCGGGTGATGACAGTCTGTCGGATCCACGAGCGGGTGGCGACCCCGGGGTGTCGCGATCACCCGGATTCGCCGGTCACTAGGGTGACGCCCCTGGACCACCGCGCTGACCAGGAGAGGCTGGGCGCACATGGGTGACTACAAGGTCGTGACCGTCGGGACGGACGGCTCGTCGTCCGCGCGGAAGGCCGTCGTCCGCGCGGCCGAGGTGGCCGCCGACTCCGGCGCCCGTCTGATGATCATCTGCGCCTACGAGACCCGCGACGCGTCGTCGAACCGCAGCCAGGCCGAGGCGGAGCGCGCCCTCGGCGACGAGGCCTACAAGATCATCGGCGCGAGCCCCGCCGAGGAGACGCTGCGCAGCGCGCGGGACGAGGCCATCGGGGCCGGGGCGACCAACGTCGACACCGTCGCGGTGCAGGGCGACCCGACCGACGCCATCGTCGAGAAGTCCGAGCTCTACAAGGCCGACCTCGTCGTGGTCGGCAACAAGGGGCTCGCGAGCTTCGCCGGCCGCTTCCTCGGGTCGGTGCCGCAGGCCGTGTCCCGCAAGTCCCGCACCGACGTCCTCATCGTCCATACCGTCTGAGCCGTCCACACGGTCCGAGCCGTCCACACGGTCCGGGTCGTCCACGCCGTCCGAGTCGTCCGCACGGTCCGACGGCCCGCGGGCCGCTCACCGGGTGAGCGGCACCGCGCAGGCCGGGGCGTCGGGGTGCACGCCGACCAGCCGTGCGAGCGGCACCGACGTGAGTTCGCAGGCCAGCGCGTGCTCGAGGCAGCGCCGGACGGCGCGGTCGCGCGGCCTGGCCCGGGCCTCGGCGAGCCGCCGGGCGAGGCGCTCCGACCCGGTGAGCAGCGGGGTGATGCTGAGGCGGGCCCGGCCGAGGTCGGTCCGGCAGCGGCCCGCGACCGAGTCCCCCTCCCCGACGACGCGGACGTCGCAGTCCAGGTCGCCCGCCGGGTCCGCGTCGACCGCGGCCCGGAACACCGCGTTGGTCACGCGGTCCGCCGGGGCGGCGACGAGCTGCTCGAGCAGGGTCCGGCCTCCCCGGGCGCCCAGGACCTCGTCGAGGTGCCGCACGTCGAAGGTGAGCCGGCGCAGCCGGAAGTCGCCCGGCGCGGCGACCGCGAGCAGCTCCTCCACGGTGTCCGGGCAGGGGGCGCCGGGGCGGGCGGTCAGGTGCACCGAGGCGACGGCGGGGCCGCGGTCGTTGCGCGGGTCGATACCGCGCACCGACACCTCGGGGGCGTGGTCCTCCCCCTCGGCGCCACATCCGTGCTGCAGGAACTCGACCCCGGCGAGGACGTCCGGCCCGGGGACGCGCCGGGGCGCGGGGATCCGCGGGAGGGAGTCGTCCGACGCGCCCGAGCCGAAGCGGCGGGGTGCGAGGACGGCGAGGGGGTTGCGCATGATCACCGGACCCTTGACGTGAGCAGGATCACCCCAGTGTGCCAGAGTGACGCTGCTCATGTGGATCGGTCACGCGACCGGATCGGTGGTCCGCCCGTCCAGGTTCTTCTTCAGCTGCGCCAGGGTGTCCGCGAGCCCGGCGTCGATGCCCGGCCCGTCGGCCTTCTCGGTGTGGAGCGTGACGGTGACCGACGACGCGGTGTCGCCGACGGAGCGCACGAACAGCTCACCGTGGTAGCCGCTCGGGCGGTCGGCGCCCCAGCGCAGCGCCCGGGAGCCGGGGTCGCTGTGCATCCAGGCCTCCCCCTCGTAGCGCTCGCCCTCCACGACGGCGACGACGTGGACCGAGTCGCCCTCCGTCGCGCGGGCCGACTCCAGCCCCGAGAAGTACTCCGGGAGGTGGGTCACGTCGGCGAGGTAGGCGAACGCGGTCTCCGGGTCGGTCTCGAGGTGGGCGGTGTGCTCGTAGTCGGCCATCCCCGCGGCTACCCGGTGGCCGGGGTCACCACCACTCCGCCCAGCAGCCCCGATCCGGTCCCCACCCCGAGATAGGCGTCCACGACGACGGGTGCCGCGCCGGGTGCCGGGTTCCGGTCCCGTCCGGTACGGGCGTCGACCACCACCGGGCCGTTCACCGTCGTCCCGTACACCGCGCCGTGCCACGCGGTGGTGACGGCGGGGGCGACGCGGCCGGCCGCCGGCAGCGACCACAGCACCGCCCCGGTGGGCGCGTCGAGGGCGAAGGTCCGGTTCGACCCGGAGCACACCGCGGTCGCCGCCTCGTCCCATGTGCACTCCGGCGGCGCGGTGGCCGTGCCGAGGTCGACGGCGTTGCGGCTGCCGCCCTCGGCGTCGTAGACGGTGAGGAACGCCCGCGCCGAGGTCGCGCGGCGTCCCGCGACGGTGACCGTCGACGGCCCGGCCCGGTGCACGGACAGGGCGGTGGATCCGTCGTCGGAGGACCAGCGGCGGGCCCCGGTCAGCACGTCGAGACCGACCACCGACGACGGCGAGTAGCCCGTGCCGCCGCCCGGGGGCACCGCCGCTCCCACGACGACGGGCGCCCCGACCGGCGTCGTGCCCGCGACCGGCGTCCCGTCGGGGGCGCGCCCGTCGAGCACGGCACCGGCGAGCACCCCGTCGGCCACCCACAGCACGCGGCGGGCGTCGAGGTCGACCGCGACGCTGCTCCGGTGGGTCCCGGTCGACGCCGTGACCACCGCGACGCGCCGGCCGTCCCCGGCCGCGGCGACCCCGACGACGGCGGTCCGCACCGACCGCGGCGCCTCGCTCCACGGCAGCGGGGCCCCGACCGTCCACGCGAGCGTCGGGTTGGGTCCGCCCGCCTGGCTGCGGGGGACGGCGAGCAGCTCGAGGGCGAGGCCGGGCGGGGTGGTCCCGGACCCGGGCACCGTCGTGGCCGCGCCGGCCACGACGAGGCCGGCCGACGGCACGGGGCGCGGGGCGCCGTCCACCCAGCGGTCCGGCGGCAGCGGCACGGCGACGGTGGCGCCGGTGGAGTCGGCGCGCGACAACCCGCCGGAGTCCGCGAACCAGACCGTGGTGCCGTCGAGCGCGACGGGCAGCTCGGGGCGCGCGCCGTAGGAGCCGGTGAGGCTGCTGGACGTGCCCCGCAGGAGGGTGCCCGACGAGGGGCCGAACGCCGTCGGCGGGTCGAAGGCGGGTGGCGGCGCGGCTGGCGCGCCGCCCGAGCAGGCCGCCAGGAGCGTCGTCAGCACCCCGACGAGCAGGACCCCGACTCGGCGCACGCGACCAGCGTGGCAGCCGCCGCGGGTGCCCGGACGAGGAGGGTCAGCCCTCGACGATCTCCGACCGGCGGGCGGCCTGATCCAGCGACGGGCGGGGCTCGATGACCGGGAGCGGGCCGGTGGCCTGGGCCAGGCGCCGCTGGGCGCGCTGGATGCGGGCCGCCAACTCGGCGTCCTCGCGGGCGCGGACCCGGAGCTCCTTGCGCTCGGCACGGGACAGGCGGGGGACCTTCCCCGTCGAACCGTCCCTACGACCCCACAGCCCCATCTCGGCCTGCCTCTCACGCGTCCGACCTGGCCAGGCCCGCTCCCCGCAGCACGGCCGACGGACATTCTCCGCCCGCCACAGCGGGTCGGCGCCGTGAACCACCCCATCGTGTCGCAACCGTGACGTGATCCGGACGTCACCGAACGGCGACCTCCGAGGGGAACCGGACGGACGGAACGGCGCGGGACACCCTTCCCTCAGGGTCGCATGAGCGCCGCGGCGCGCTCCCCGAGCATCAGCGCCGTCGCCGCCGGACCGCGCCGCGGGACGACCGGCACCACCGACGCGTCGACGACCCGCAGCCCCTCGACGCCGTGCACGCGGAACTCCGGGTCGACGACGGCGGCCGGGTCGTCGGGCGCGCCGAGGGCGGCGCTCCCGCACAGGTGCGAGGACGTGGTGAGCGAGCCCGCGATCCAGGCGTCCAGCTCGGCGTCGGACCGGGGCCGTCGGGTCGCGAGCCCGCTCGCGGCGAGCAGGTCGTCGGCGAAGCGGACCACCGCCCGCATCCGGGCGCGGTCGAGCGCCGAGGCCAGGTAGTGGTGCTCGAGGCGGGGGGACCGGGAGGGGTCGGCGTCGACGAGGACGGACGACCCCCGGCTCTCCGGCTGCTGCAGCGCGCACATGAGGTGGCGCGGACCGCCCGGGGAGAACGGCCGGCAGAACAGCAGCACCTCGAGGTCGCCCGCCGGGTCCGCGGGGAGGGCGGGGTCGAGCGCACCCGCGTCGAGGTGCACCAGGGCCTGGGTGGACACGGCCTCGGGGTGCAGCGACTCGTCGTGGGGGAAGCCGAGGAACACCGACGGGTGGTCGCTCCAGCCGTGCCCGACGCCGGGCCGGTCCACGAGGACCTCGACGCCCGCCGCGCGCAGCTCGTCGGCCCGCCCGATGCCGGAGAGCGCGAGCAGCTGCGGTGACTTGACCGCCCCCGCGGCGAGCACGGTCTCCGCGGCCTCGACGCGCTCCCCGGCGGCGGTGACGACGCCGACCGCCCGCCCGCGCTCCACGAGCACCCGCGCGACCGGGGTGTCCCCGCGCACCGTGAGGTTCTCCCGGTCCAGCGCCGGGAGCACGTAGGCCATCGCCGCGTTGACCCGCACGCCGTGCACCGCGTTGGCCGGGACGAGCCCGACGCCGGGCGCTCCCCCGGCGTTCTTGTCCGGCTCCGCGGGCACCCCGAGCGACGCGGCGCCGCGCACCACGCGCTGCGTCAGCCCGGCGAGCAGCTCGTCGGCGGGCCGCTCGACCGGGACGGGCCCGTCGTGGCCGTGGGCGGGGCCGTCGAAGTCGTGGTCGTCCTCGCCCCGCACGTAGGCGGCGAGGGCGTCGGCCCAGCGCCAGCCGTACCAGCCGTCGACGTCCGCCCGGGTGGCCCGGACGTGGTTGGCGCCGTTGATGGCCGACGACCCGCCCAGGAGGCGGCCCCGCGCCGTCGTCGCGCGCCGCCCCGCGGCGAGCTCGGTGGGGAAGGCCCAGTTCAGGGCGTGGTCGTCCGCCGCGCCGCCGAGGGAGGCGACGTCGCGGACCTCGGGCGGGAACGACGCGGCGTCGGGGAAGGCGGGACCGGCCTCGAGCAGCAGGACCCGCCGTCGGGGGTCCTCGGAGAGCCGCCCGGCCAGCGCGCAGCCGGCCGAGCCACCCCCCACGATCAGTATGTCCCAGGCCACGCTCTCATCGTGGGGTCTGGGAGAGCCGCGCGCTCGGTCGTGCGGCCGCCCACTGCGTCACCTGGTCGTTGTTCACCGCGAACCAGAGGTCGTCGCCGGCCTGCCGGTCGAGGTAGACGACCGACTGCGGGCCCTCCATGCCGGTGCCGGTGGTGGGCACGGTGAGGAACTCGATGTTCGCCGGGCGCAGGTCGCGCAGCCCGAACACGAGCTCGGCGAGCCCGGTGTTCGACAGCGAGTCGTCCACGCCGACGTGCCGGGTCACGGAGTCGACGAGCTGGTAGGCGCGGGTCGGGCTGGAGAGCGTGCCCGCCGAGAGCGACTGCGAGATGAGGGCACGCAGGGCGTTCTGCTGGCGGCGCACCCGGTCGAAGTCGCCGCCCGGGAGCTCCTTGCGCTGCCGGACGTACGCGAGCGCCTGGGCCCCGTCGAGGTGCTGCGGCCCGGCGGGCACCGTGATGCCACCGAAGTCGGTGGTCTGGCCGACGTTGACGTCGATGCCGCCCGCGGCGTCGGTCATCTGCTGGAACCCGGCGAAGTCGATGACCGCGAAGTGGTCGACGCGGACCCGCGTGAGCTGCTCGACGGTGGTGATGAGCAGCGACGGGCCGCCGAAGGAGTACGCGGCGTTGATCTTGTTCTTCCCGTAGCCCGGGACGTCGACCCACGAGTCGCGCGGGATGGACACGACGCTCGCGCTGCGGCCGTCGTCGGCGACCGTCGCGAGCATGATGACGTCGCTGCGCTGGGCGCCGAAGACGAAGTCGGGCGCGGTGGCGTCGCGCCCGGTGGTGGGGTCGGGCGAGCGGGAGTCGGTGCCGACGAGCAGGAACGTCTGGCCCGCCTTCCCACCGGGTCGCGACGACGGGTCGATGTTGGCGAAGACCGACGGGTACCGGCCGACCTGGTCGCCGAGGCGGTTCGTCACGAGCACGATCCCGGCGGCGGCCAGCAGCACGAGGACGAGCACCCCGACGAGGACGTAGACCAGGGCCCGCAGGCCACGGCGGCGCCGCGCACCCGGCGTCTCCGGCGGCTCCGGTTCCCCGGTACGGAGCAGTGCGTCGACGCTCATGTCATCCCTCGTGTCCTCGTCCCCCCGAGCGGCCCGGCGTCACCGGGTCGTGTGAACGCTGTCGGGCGCCCGGCGGCAGACGTTACTCCGCGTAGCCCGTTCGGCCCAGTGCCACTCGCACGTTCCGTGGCGATCACTCCCCGGTGCACGCTCGTCGCTCCCCGTCGACCGTCGATCGCCGCCGGTTCGTCCGGTCTGCGAGGACCTCGTAACCTCCTCGGCGTGAGCGCTCCCGAACGCCCCGAGGCCCCTGACGTCGACGTGCTGACCCGGGTCCTCGACGGCCTGCGCTCGCTCCCGGAGCAGACGCGCCGCCTCCCCGCCGACGACACCGCGCCCGCCCCCGAGGCCACGCCGGTGCCGCTCCCCCGGCGCCGCTGAGATCCCTCGCCCGTCGATGTCAGCGGTGGCACACGACTGACGTCCGACCTCAGCGGTGGGCCACGGCTCGCACCCGGTGGCGCCCACCGACGCGCGCGGGGACAGTGGGACGCGGTGAGAGGAGGGCGTCATGACCGTCCCCGACCCGTCCCGCCCCACGTCGGGCATGGACCCCATGCCGACCCGGCGGCCCCGACCGCCGTTCCCCGGCGACCTGCCGCCGCACGAGCTCCCGGACGACATCCCCGACCCCACGGCCCCCGGCCGCCCGGCCGACCCCACCCGTCGTCGGGAACGCGCCTTCGTCGGCGTGGGGAAGGACGACCGCCGCCGCCACGTGGTCGACGTGATCCTCGGGGAGGCGGGCGACCCGACCGGGCTGCGGGCCCGGTGCGGCGCGCCGGTCGAGCAGGTGGTGCCGGGGCTGCTGGCCGATCAGGCCGACTGCCCCGACTGCCTCACAGGGTCTTCGGTGCCTTCGCCGTACTGACGCGCTTCACGAACAGCAGGCGGTCGCCGCGCTCGAGGGCGTCGACCTCCGGCGAGTCGATCTGGTGGACCTCGTTGCCGCGCACCACACCGAGCACGATGTCGCGCAGGTGACGGGGCGACCCGCCGAGCTCCGACGGCTCGACGTCGCGCTCGGAGAGGCTCATCCCGGCGTCCGGGGTGAGCAGATCCTCGACGACCGCGACGACGTTCGGGTTCGTCGTCGCCACGCCGAGCAGTCGACCGGCCGTCTCCGCGGACACCACCACCGAGTCGGCGCCGGACTGCCGGAGCAGGTGGACGTTCTCGGTCTCGCGCACGGCGGCGGTGATCGTGATGCGGGGCGCGAGCTCGCGGGCCGTGAGGGTGACGAGCACGGCGGTGTCGTCGCGGTTGGTGGCGACGACGAGCGAGGCGGCGTGCGGCAGCCCGGCGGTGCGCAGGACCGACGACTGCGTCGCGTCGCCGCGCACGGTCACCAGCCCCATGGCGGAGGCGGCGTCGAGCCGGCCCCGGTCGGTGTCGACGACGACGATGCGGTCGGGCCGGGCGTCGTCGCCGAGCAGCGTGTCGACCGCCGCCTTCCCCTTGGTGCCGAAGCCGACGACGACCACGTGATCGCGCACGCGGGACCTCCAACGACGGATGCGGAACGCCTGGCGGGAGCGCTCGGTGAGCAGTTCCACGGTGGTACCGACCAGGACGATGAGGAACAGGACGCGCAGCGGCGTGATGGCGAGGATCGTCCACAGGCGCGCCGAGTCGGAGACCGGGGCGATGTCGCCGTAGCCGGTCGTGGAGAGCGAGACCGTGGCGTAGTAGAAGGCGTCGATCAGCCCGATCGGCCCGTCGGTGTTGTGGTCGACGTAGCCGTCGCGCTGCACGTAGACGATGAGCGCCGCCGCCGCGAGCGCCCCGATCGCGAGCGCGAGCCGGCGCACGAGCGCGACGAGCGGGCCGACGCCGCGATCGGGCATGACGACCACCGCCGCCGTGCCGCTCTCGCGGGCGGACGCGCCCCGACGCACCGTCCGGGCGCCCTCGCTCCGATCCACGGCGCGAGCGTAGCCATGATCACTCCTGCCGCCGACGCGGACCGTCCGTTGCCACGATCGAGTGAATCGGACCCGTCTGCTGTCAGAGAGCGACCCCCAGCGGGTCACTCCTGGTGACGAGGCCAGGAAAGACACCCGTCCGGGATCCGGGGGGTCACTCCATCCAGTCACTGGCCGTAGTACGAGAGGAGCTGTGAGTCATGGGCGACCGGTTCGCGAGCCACCCCTGCACCGACCTGGAGCGGTCCCTCCGCCCGGTCACCGGGGAGGACGCCGCCGAGGGTCCGGACTGGGTCGAGGCGCTCGCCGCCCTCGACGACTGCGACGGCTACATCGTCCTCATGGTCGATCCGGAGACCGGCGAGGTCGACGCGCACGGTCCCTACGGCGGCCCGGACGCCACGGTGGCCGCGGAGTCCCTGCGCGCCTCGCTGGACGCCGAGGGGCTGTACGACGTGTCGATCCGCATCGTGCGGCTGCACCTCCCGCGTGGCGCCGCCTGATCAGCGCCCGTCGGAGGGCGTGACCGCCGCGAACCGCTCGGTCCGTGCCGAGCCGGCGTCCACCGCGTCGACCGCCCGCGCCACGGCCGCCGCTTCCCGACGACGGGCGCGGGCCGCCCGCAGCAGGCCCCGGACGGCGAGCAGGAGCGCCAGGACGGCCGCGACGATCGCGGGGACCGGCGTGCCCGTGAGCAGCGCGCCGAGGAAGGCGGCGGGTCCGGCGAGGAAGGCCGCCGGTCCGCCCGGCGCACCCGCGCCCGCGGGTCCGGCCACCGCCACCGGGTCCCCCACGGGCAGCGACAGCGTCGCCACCCGGTCGGCCGGCGTCGGGTCGGCGGTCGGCGACCCGGCGACGGCGCGCACCGCGAAGGCGTCGGCCGCACGCGTCGGGACGTCCACGACGATCGTCGCCGCGACCGTGCCGCCGGGCCCGAGGTCGGTCGCGGGGCAGTCGACCCGCGCCCCCGTCGCGCCGCAGCGGCCGCGGTTGGACAGCACCGAGACCACCGACGAGCCGGCCGGCAGGGTCGTCGTGAGCGTGGCTCCGACGCTCTGCGACGGCCCGGTGTTCACCGCGGAGGTCCGCAGCGCCACCCGGGTCCCGGGCACCACGGTGCCGTAGGGCGTCGTGAGCGGGTCGGCCTCGACCCGGGCCTGCAGGTCGGTGGCGGCCGCCACCGGGGCGGCGAGCTCGGCGGCCGCGGCGCCCGGAGTCGGGTCGACCGCCATCGACGACGCCGCGGCGGTGACCGGGACGGCCCCGACGGGGAGATCCGCGGCCACCGCGACGCTCACCAGCGCCTCCACCGTCACCCCGACGGGCAGGTCGCCCACCGGACAGACCGCGCGGGAGACGGTGACCATGCAGGGCGCGCCCGCCACCGTCGCCCCGACGACGGTGAGTCCCCGCGGGAGGGCGTCGAGGTCGACGACCGCCGCCGGCGCCACCGAGGGGCCCACGTTGGTGGTGCGGACCCGGAAGGTCGAGGGGGGCCCGCCGGCGGCGACGGGACCGGGCTCGACGCGGTCGAGCACGGTGCGCAGGTCGGCGACCGCGCGGACCGGCGTCGAGGTGGTCGCGGTGGCGTTCGAGTCGCTCGGGTCCACGAGGGCGGCGGGCCGGGCGGTCGCGGTGCCGGTGACCGTGCCCGTCGGCGCCTCGGGTGCCACGGCGAGCGGGAGCGTGACGACCCGCGCGCTGCCGGGCGCGAGGTCGCCCACCGGGCAGGAGACCGCGCCCGGGACGGCCGTGCAGCCGGCGGGGAGGTCGACGGGCGCGAGGCCCGGACCCGGGGTGTCCGTCACGACCACGCCGGGCGCGACCGCCGGTCCCGCGTTGCTCACGGTGAGGACGTGGGTGGTGCGGGTCCCCGCGACCACGGCGCCCCCGGCGGCCCCGGGGGCGGCGGCCGCGATCACGCTGAGGTCGGCACCCCGGGTGTCGCCGACCGCGGCGACGGCGGTGTCGTTGGCCGGCTGCGGGTCACCGGTCGCCCCGGCCGCGCCGCCGGCCCCCGCCGCGGGCACCACGCGGGCCCGGACCGGCTCCGGGGTGACGAGCAGGCCCGGCGCGATCCCGGTCTCGACGGTGGCCGAGGAGGCCCCGCCGACCGGGAGCGCCGGCACCGGGCAGCTCACCTGCCGCCCCACGACCACGCACCCGGCGCTGACCGGCCCGATGGTGAGGCCGTCCGGGATGATCGCCTGCAGCACGGCCGGGGACCCGACCGACGGCCCCCCGTTGCGGACGGTCGCGGTGTAGGCCGCCGTCGTCGGGCCCAGGCCGCCGCCGCTGCGCGCGGTGGCGATCGAGACCGCGAGGTCGGCCTGGCGCGCGACCGTCGTCGTGGCCGGGACCGCCGGGGCCGCGGGGACCGGCGGCGCGGCGGCCGTGCCGGTCGCGCCGGGCGTCGCGCTCGTGACCTTCGGGGTCATGGTCAGGCGCCCGGTCGGTGCGTCGGCGGGCACCGTCGCCATCACCCGGACCCGGGTGCTCGCGCCGGCCGGCACCGTGCCCAGCGCGCACCGGCGGGTCGCGCCGCCGCCGCACTCCCCGGCGCTCGCGGCCACGTCGACCGGCGTCATCCCCACGATGCCCGGGTCCAGGTCCACGTCGCGCGCGTCGGACGGTCCGCGGTTGGTGACGACGACGGAGTACGCCGTCGGGGCGCCCGCGGCGAGCGCGGGAGCCACCGCGCCGGCGACGTCGAGGGCGGCCTGCGCCGTGACCGGCGTGCGGGTGACGGCGGCGTCGTCGGCCGGGCGCGGGTCCGGGGTGCGGGTGACGGCCGCGGACGAGACGAGGAGGTCGGGGGCGTCGAACGACGGCGCCAGCGCGGCCACCACGGCGACGGGGGCGCTCGCACCGACCGCGAGCGGCGCGGCGAGGGCGCAGTCGACCTGCCCGCCGACCGCCTGGCAGGTGCCGCCGGTGACGGTCCCGGAGACGAAGGACGCCCCGGGCGGGAGCACCGTGGTGACGACGGTGTCCTCGGCCGGCGACGGCCCGCGGTTGGTCACGGTGCCGCCGACGGTCACCCGGGTCCCGGCCACGACGGGCCCGGCGGGCGGGGTCGCGGCGACGACGAGGTCGGCGGAGCGTTCCGCCTGGTCGGTCGTGGCGGCCGTGTCGTCGGCGGGGGTGGGGTCGGGGAGGTCGGAGGACACGTCGACGGTCGCCCGGGTGTTCCCGCCGCCCGCCCCACCCGGGACGCGCGCGATCACCGTGACCTGCCACGACCCGCCTGGCGCCAGCCCCGGCCCGGTGCAGGCGAGCCGGGTGCGCTCGTCCGCGCAGGTCACGCCGTCGTCGCCCCGCGCCGTGAGGATCGTCGCCCCCGCGGGGAGGGTCAGCGCGAGCATCGTGCGCCCGGTGGTGGCCGGCCCCTGCGAGGCGACCTTCCCGACGTAGGTGATCGGGGCGCCGTCGCCCGGTGCCGTCGGGGTCGAGCGCACGCTCGCCGTCAGGTCGGCCGCACCCCCCGGGGCGGGCGTGGCCGCGGGCGCCGGGGAGGAGGTCGATGTCGCGGCGAGGGCGAGGGCCGTCCCCGGGATCACGACCAGGGCCGCGACCGCCGCGATCGCGACGGCGCCCCCGGGACGGGCCGGAGCACCCGGACGGCGGGTCCACCCGAACCGGCCGGGCCGTTCCTGCCGGCCCCACCGCTCACCCAACCCGCGCACGCGACTCCTCTCCCCGACCGACGATCGATCGTCGTCCTCCCTCGGATCAATCGGCTCCCGCCCGGGCCGGAGGAGAGGGACACGTCCGGGTGAGTTCCGCTCGCGCGCGTGCTGCGGGAGTGCCGCGCCGCCGATACGTCAGCTCGTCCGCGGGCGCGACCCGACGGACTCCCGTGGGTGTCGACCGTTCGTCGCCGCGGATGCGGACGCCCGTCCCGGATCGCCCATTGGAGTGGATTGGGCTAAATGGTCCGGTGCAATACACCGATCGCAGTAACGACCACGACGGCGCGTTGCCTTGACCCGCCGCCGCATCCACCCCGGGACCACCCAGAACGACGAGGTCCCGTTCTCTCCGAGAGGCAACACGTGTCGGACAACTCCGCGAACGAGTCGAAGAGGCAGCGTCGCTTCATCCAGCTCATCGTCGCCGCCGGTCTCATCGGCGCGGTGGTCCTGGCCCTGGCGATGACCAACACGCTGTCGGCGTTCGTCGCCACCATCACCAACTCGCAGAACACCGCGGCCACCGGCACGGTGGTCCTGCAGGAGTCCGGGTCCTCGGGCACCACGGTGTGCAACAGCACCGACAGCACCGGCGGCATCAACTCGAACTCGTCGACGTGCACGTCGTTCAACAAGTACGGCGGGAGCACGACGCTCGTGCCGTCGAACGCCACGGGGACCACCAACAACTCCGTGACCACGGTGAACTTCCGGAACACCGGGACCGCCGCGGCGACGACGTTCACGATGGCCTTCGGCGCCTGCACCCAGAGCAACAACGGCACGACGAACAACGGGTCGGCGACCGACTACTGCTCGAAGCTCCACGTGAAGGTGACGAGCGGCGCCACCACCGTGCAGGCCGACACCGTCGCGTCCACGCTCGCGAACACCACCGTGAACCTGCCGGCATCCCTGGTCCCGGCCGTCGCGAGCGGGTCGACCGTGCCGTTCACCTTCACCGTCTACCTGGACAGCTCGGCCGGCAACACCTACCAGGCGCTGTCCGGCTCCCAGCCGATCACCTGGACGCTCTCGTCCTGACGTCACGGGCTCCCGCGGCCGTCCGGCCGCGGGACCCGGGACCGGACGACCCCTCGAGATCCCGACCGACACCGACACCGATCCGGAGCATGACGGTGGACCAGGCTCAGGAACGGCGCGGGCGGCGCACGCGGCGCCGGCTGTCCGCACTCCTCACGGCCCTCGCCGGGGTCGCACTCCTCGCGGCGATGATCACGATCGCGCTCTGGTACCGCGACGGGGGTCGCTACCAGGTGGTCGCGACCCCGTCGATGGGCACGTTCGCCCCCGTCGGCACGTTGGTGCTGACCGAGCCGGCCGCGGCGTACCGGCTGGGCGACGTCATCACCTACCAGCCCCCGGTCCCGCAGCCGCAGGACACCAAGACGCACCGCATCGTCCGGATCGAGCCCGGGCCGGACGGTCCCCTCTACATCGCCCGCGGCGACATCAACGGGGCCGAGGACCCGTGGAAGATCCCGCAGCGATCCGTCGTCGGGAAGGTCGTGTTCGCGGCCCACGGCGTGGGGTGGCTGCTGCGCGCGACCCCGCTGCTCGCCCTCGGCGGGGCGGTGGTGTGGTGGGGCACGAAGCTCCTGGCGACGCGCTTCTGGCGGGTCCCGCTGCGGGTCCTCGGCTTCTCGTTGCTGCTGGTCACCACCACCCTGGTGCTCAAGCCCTTCGTCGCCACCATCACGCGGAGCGTCACCGCGGACGCGGCCGGCACGCACATCACGGTCATCTCCACCGGGATGCTGCCGATCCGGGTCACGGCGATGACGGGGGGCTTCGTCGACCTCGCCTCGGGCGAGATCCAGACCCTGACGACGATCCCGCCCCCGGGGGCCCGGGGCGCGCCGCTGACGAGCGGGGTCCACATGCCGTGGTGGCTCTGGCTGACGATGATGGGGCTCTGGATGCTCCCGATGGTCTACGGCCTCGTCGCCGCGGTGCGCCGGCCTCTACCCGACGCCCCGCCGGACGGCGGCGAGGGTCCGGAGGGGCGCGGGCCGGGCCCCGGCGTGATGGCGGCGGCGCCCGCGGTCGTGCTCGTGTCGGCCCTGCTCCTGTCCCTCGTCGCCCGCCCGACCCAGGCCGGGTACACCGCGACGGTCGCCAACAGCACGAACACGGCGGCGAGCGCGGCCTACTTCACCTGCGGCGGCGCGTTCCCCGGCGTCGCGGGCGCGCCGAACACGTACTTCGTCTGGCCGCTGGACGACGCGGCCGTCGTGACGCTCTCGACCGCCCGCGACGCGTCGGGCAACGCGCGCACCGGCACCTACGTGAACGGCTTCACGTCCACGACCACACCCTGTTCGCGCGACACCCCGAACCGGGCGGTGACCCTCGCGCCCACCGCCACCCTGCCGTCGTACGTCGCCACGACGGCGCTCACGGCCGTCGCCAGCCGGAACGTCTTCTCGGAGGCGGTCTGGTTCCGGACCAGCACCACCACCGGCGGTCGCCTCATCGGCTGGGGCAACCTCCGGACCGGCCCCTCGACGACCTACGACCGGCATGTCTACATGACCGACGGCGGGCAGATCGTCTTCGGCGTCTACCCGAACAACACCGTCCGCACCGTCGTCAGCCCGGCCGCGTACAACGACGGCCGATGGCACCTCGCCGTTGCCGTCCTCTCCCCGGCGGGGGCGGCCCTCTACCTCGACGGCGCCCAGGTCGCCGGGGACGCCACGATCACCAGCGCCGAGGGCGGCACCACGAACACCGGCTTCTGGCGGGTGGGCTGGGACTCGACCGGCGGCTGGACCTCGTCGCCGACCACCAGCTACTGGACCGGCAGCCTCGGGTACGCGGCGGTGTACACCGTGGCGCTCAGCGCCGCGCAGGTCCGGCAGCTCTACGTCGCCGGCGTCTGACCGGCCCCGACGACACGCCGCGCGTCCGGGTGACGTCGGCGTCCGGCGAAACGTTGCGGGCGCCGCGGACGACGTGCCGGGCATGGTTGGTGACCACGATTCCTTCCGGCTCCCGACGCAGGTCGTCCGGGAGACCGCGGGCGAGCAGCGGCTCGAGGCCGCCGCGCGCGTCCGGCACCTCGTCGCGGCCCTGGTGCCGGTGCAGCGCCCGACGGGTCTCCCCCGCGCGCGATAGCCCGGCCCCGGTCGGTCGGGCCCGGTGAGATCGGCCATGTCGACCGACCGGCGGAACTCGCGCAGCCACGCCGCCGCGGGGCTTCCCCGCCGCCATCCCGCCCGGTAGAACACCGATTCGTCGACGACCCGTGTGGGTGTCGGCCCGGTGGACCAGGGGCGGAGGCGGCTGCGATGACCGCGACGGGACGGTGGCGCGCGTGGAGCGCGGGTCCCGACGACGGATCCCTCCCGCGGCTGCGCGACCTCGACCTCGCCGCCCTCGGCGTGCACGCCCCGGTCCCGGACCGGCCCGTCGAGCGCGACGCCGACCACCGCATCGAGGCCGCCGTCGGCGGGGACGCCCCCGTGGTCGTCGTGGCCGCCCCGCGGCTGTCCGGGGGCACGCTCGCGCTCGCCCGCGCGGCGCGGCTGCTCCTCGGCGACCACCACGTCGTGCGTCCCGACCCGGCCGGACTCGGCGGCTCCGCCCCGCTCTCCGGTCCCGCGGACCCGGCGCTCGTCGACGCCCTGCGCCGGCGGCCCGACGACGGACTGGTGATCTGGCTCGACGGGATCGGTCCGGCCCTGCTCGCCGCCCTGCTCACGGCCCGCCCCCCGGAGGGCGCGCGGGTGCTCGCCACGGTGGACGACGCGCTGCTCCACCCCGACGTCACCCCGGCGACCCCCGGCCCCGGCGTGGTGCTCCTCCGGCTCGGCGCGGAACTCAGCCGCGCGGAGTCCGACCGGGCCGGCGCCCGCACGCTCGGCGCAGCGGTCGACCTCGGACCCGCCCGGGACCTCCTGCTGGGCCGCGCCGACGCCGCGTCGTGGCTGCCCCGCCCCTCGCGCCGCGCCGTGGCGCCCGCCCGCGCCGCCGTGCTGCGCGCGGCCGTGGACTGGACCCGCCTCGGCGTCGCCCACGCCCTCCCGACGCCGCTGCTCGCCCGCCTCGCCCTCGCCTACGCCCGGGAGATGCCCGGCGAGCCGCCGGCGGTGGACGACCTGACGCGGGCGGTGGAGGACCTGGTCGCGGCGACGGCGGGCGGCCGGGGAGGCGGCCCGGCCCGGCCACTGCGCCGGCTGCGGCTGCCCGACGGGGTGCACCACGTGCCCGACCCGCTGCTCACGGTCGCGGCCGACCGTCTCGGCCGCGACGGCTGGGAGCCCCCGGAGCGCCTCCGCGAGGTGGTGGGCGACCTGCTGGCCGCGCCCGTGGACCGGGCGGACCGCCGCACGGTGGGCGTCCTCGCCGCCGTCCGGGGCTTCGACGACCTCGCCGCCGCCCTGCTCCGGCCGCCCCCCGCCCCGGACGGCCCGACCGGGCTCACCCCGGCGCAGTGCTACCGGCTCGGGGTCGCCTCCCTGCAGGCCGGGCGGGCCGCGGAGGCCCGCCGCTGGTTCGCCGCCGTGCTCACCGCGACCCCCGACGACGGGTCGGTCCGCGAGCTGCGGGCGCGCGCGGCCTTCTGGTTGGGTCTCGACCGCGACGCCGACCCCGGCGACCGACGTCGACACCTCGAACTCGTGGTGCGCGACGGCCCGGCCCGGGACGCCTCGGACGCCGGGCTCCTGCTCGCGGGCCTGGAGCGCGACGCCGGACGCTTCGACGCGCAGCGGGGCTGCCTGCGCGCGGCCGTCACCGCGGCGCGGACGGCCGGCGACGCCGGGCGGGAGGCCGAGGCGACGCTCGACCTGGCCCACCTCGACCGGCACAGCGGCCGCTCCGACGCGGCCCGGACGGGCTACGACCGGGTCCTCGCCCTGGTCGGCCCGGACGAGCCCGCGGGCCTCGCCGCGGGGCGCGGACTCCACGAGCTGGACGACGCGGCCGCCGCCGACGACGGACCAGCGCCCGCCCGCTTCGTGCCCGAGCCCCTGCCCGCGCAACGCGGCGGACCCGGTCGGACGCCGCTGCCCCGTCGTGGCGGGGACGACGTCGAGGAGCTCGACGACGTGGCCGACCGGGACGCGGCGGACGGCGGTCCGGTCGACCGGCCCACGGTGCCGCGCCGGTCGTCCCCGCGCTGAGGTCCCGCCCCGGCCGTCAGGCGGCCGGCGCGACGACGGTCGGCGCCTGCCGCGGCGCCGGGACCCCCACGACGGTGGGCTGACCGGCGAGGGCGGGCAGCGGCGCGAAGACCGAGCCGCCGAAGAGTCCCTGCCCGGTGCCGGCGGTGGCGAGCATCGTGTCCTCGGTGCGCCGGGGCAGGGCGGTGACGTCCGCGCCGCCGGCGGCCATCTCGTCGAGCACCCGCTGCGGCCAGGAGCGCGCGGAGCCGCCCGCCACCGGGACCCCGTGGCGGGCGCCGAGGCACCGGGCGCGCAGCGCGGCGAAGGCGTCGGCGGGCAGCGTGGTGCGGGCTGCGTCCAGGAAGGCCGACCCGAGGTGGTCGTGCAGGACCGCGACGTTGTGCGCGGTCGCCGGGAACCCGGCCCGGGCGAGCAGCGTGGGGGCGTACCCCGGCGAGAGCCGCGGCGCGAGCTGCTCGACGCCCGCCCCGGCCCGCAGCACGACCGCGAACCCGACCAGCACGACGACGGCGACGACACCGACCCCGATGATCCCCATGACCCCAACCCCCTCGGCCGACCGGCGGGCCCCGATACCGCCACGCCCTGTGACGGAAGCGTCGTCCGAAGAGACGTCGTCGTTACGAGATCGCGACCGCGATCCCCCGTCCGGCCCACGTCATCACCCCGAGGTGAGGGATCTTTCCGATTCGTCCGTGATCGGATCGTGATCGGACACGCCGCAACCCTCGTCGCTCTCACTCGGGTGGACTAGTGACGCCCTCTCGGGAACCTTTATGTTGTTCCCACACCGGGCGCGGCCCCAGCGCGCCCCGGGACGACCGACACTCCCCCACCGAGGAGTCCCCCGATGTCCTTCGCCAGCAACGCCCTGCTCGCCGCCGGCTCCTCCGTCGCCGCGTGGCTCACCGCGCCGTTGGTCAGTGCCGCGGTCCACGGCACCACCGACCAGCGCACGCTGGCGGCCTGGAAGGACGAGACCGGGCCGATCCCGCTCCCGCGCCTGGACGACTACCGCGAGTCCGGCTTCGACGCGCCCGCGCGCCACGCCTGACCGCTCACCCCTCCGTCACCCGTCCGCGCGCCGCCACCCGCCCGGGTCGCCCCGGGCGAGCGGCGAGCGTGACCGAAGGTGACACCGAACGGCGGAACCAGCTCGAGCGTGTCGCGGGCGATGTCAGGGAAGAGCCTCACGAGGCCCTCACCCCGACACCACCCCGACCAGAGGACGTGAGCGCGATGTCCCGTCACAGCGGCCGTCACCACCACACCTCCCTGCAGCGGGAGCGCGACGAGGCGCGCCTGCAGCGGGCGCGCGTGGCGCGCGCCCAGCGGCGCGCCGAGCAGGTCGGCGCCGCGACGCCCGTCGACGGCACCCCGGCGCAGCGCAGCGGAACGCCCGCGAAGGTCGTCATCGACAACGCCGTCGCCCGTCGTGACCCGCTGACGCGGCCGTTCCCGGCCGCGCCGGGCCTCCCCGACGCCCGGCGCTCCCCCTCCGCGCCGCTGCCCGCCCACCGACGCCGGCCCGAGGCGGTCCTGGGCGCGCGATGAGACGGGCCGGTGCGGGTAGCCCCGGGTTGTGATCGATTCCGACGACCCCACCGACCGCGACGACACCCCGGCGGACCCGCCGCACCCCGAGAGCGGGGAGGCCGCCGACCCGGCGTTCGACATCGACCTCGAGCCCGAGGACCAGGGGACGGCCGGCGCCGCGGCCGAGCCGTCCGGCTGACCGCGCCCGACGGCGCGGCCGCGCCTGACCCGTCGTCGTCGCCGGGTCAGCCGCGGTTCTCCCGCCAGGCCCGCTCGAAGGGCAGTCGCCAGGCGTTGGGCGCGATCAGCTGGTGGATCGCGTTCGGCCCCCAGGACCCCGGCGGGTAGGGCTTGACCGGGGGCGGGTCGGCCAGCAGGGGCTGGGACCGGTCCCAGAGCGACTCGATGCCGTCGGCGGTGGTGAACAGCGTGTGGTCGCCCCGCATGGCGTCGAGGATGAGCCGCTCGTAGGCCTCGAGGACGTCGGACGCCTCCTGGGTCTCCTGGGTGGAGAACTGCATCGAGAGCTTCTGCAGCCGCATCCCGGGGCCGGGCCGCTTGCCGTAGAAGGACAGCGAGACCCGCGAGGAGTCGGCGAGATCGAACGTCAGGTGGTCGGGCCCCTGGGTCCCGACGCCCGAGCCCTGCGGGAACATCGTCCGCGGGGCCTCCTTGAACGCGATGGAGACGATGCGCTGGCCCTCGGCGAGCCGCTTGCCGGTGCGCAGGTAGAACGGCACCCCGGCCCAGCGCCAGTTGTCCAGCCCGACGCGCAGCGCGATGAACGTCTCGGTGTCCGAGTCGCGGGCGACCCCCGGCTCGTCGCGGTAGCCGCCGTACTGCCCGCGCACCACGTCGGAGGGGTGCACCGGCAGCAGCGACCGGAAGACCTTGTTCTTCTCCTCGCTGATCGCCCGCGGCTCGAGCGCGGTCGGCGGCTCCATCGCGACGAACGCCATCACCTGCATGAGGTGGGTGACGACCATGTCCTTGTACGCGCCGGTCGCCTCGTAGAAGCTCGCCCGCTGGTCGAGCCCGAGCGACTCCGGGATGTCGATCTGCACGTGGTCGATGAAGTTGCGGTTCCAGATCGGCTCGAACAGCCCGTTGGCGAAGCGGAACGCGAGGACGTTCTGCGCCGCCTCCTTGCCGAGGAAGTGGTCGATCCGGAACACCTGCGACTCGTCGAACACCTGGTGCACGAAGTCGTTCAGCTGGATCGCCGACGGCAGGTCGTACCCGAACGGCTTCTCCATGATCACGCGCGCGTCCTGGACGAGGTCGGCGTCGCGCAGCATCCCGACGACCGCCTGCGCGGCCTTCGGCGGCACCGAGAGGTAGTGCAGCAGCCGCACCCGGTCGCCGAGCTGGGTACTGGCCTCCTTCACCGCCGAGGCGAGCGCCTCGGGGCCCTCGCGCTGGCCGACGTAGACGAGCTTCGCCGCGAAGTCGTCCCAGGCGGACTCCGCGAGCCGGTGCATGCCGAAGTTCTGCACCGCGTCGTGGGCGAGCTCGCGGAACTCCTCGGTGGTGAGGTCGTCCATCGCCGTCCCGACGATGCGGATGTCGGGCGCGAGCTCGGACGCGGCGAGGTAGGCGAGCCCGGGCAGCAGCTTGCGTTTGGCCAGGTCCCCGGTGCACCCGAACAGCACGATGACGTGCGGGACGATCGGGTCGAGGTCCCGCCGGAACGGGCGCGACCCGGGGCCCGGGTAGGCGATGTCGGAGTTGCGATCGGGCAACGGAGCCTCCCGCGGATCGAGTTCCGCGTGGACCGTAGCCCGCACGTGTGGCGGGCGTGTGTCGTCCGGGAGGGGTTGAACGTGATCACCCGGGGAACGCCTGCCCGGTGGAGGACGACGGAACGTTGGTCAATCGGGTACGACGCGACGGGGACGCGGGGGTGGACCGCGGGTCGAGCCAGACCCACGGGGCCGGTGACCCCAGCGGGGTCGACGTGGAGCCCGACATACCGCCGCTGCGCTTCGGCGAGGACGTCGCGGACCACGACGAGGACGCCGCCCCGCCGTCCGCGGCGAAGCCCTCCTGACGACGGGCCTCAGCGGATCCAGGCCGGGTGCACCCGCGGGACGAACGCCACGGCGTCGTACTCGCGGACGGGGACCACGGGGATGCGTTCCCGGAGCTGCCCGGAGTCGACCACGCTGCCGATCCGGCGCATCGTCGTCGGGCTGGCGGCCCAGTCGGCCAGCCCGCCGCGGGCGCCCCGCAGGTCGACGAGCTGGTCCTCGGTGTCGCCGAGGGCGCGGCGCAGGTCCGCCTCGGCGGTCCCGGCCAGGACCGGCAGCCGGTGTGACGACGGCCGGGGCCGCGCCGGCCGCAGCAGCTTGCGGCGGACCGCCGACGCGCTGCCCTCGGCGAACCACCCGCCCACCACGTAGTAGGCGTCGCCGAGCGCGGCGCGCAGGTGCCGGCCCGCCGTCGTGGGGTCCGCGACCCGGACCAGGTCGTCGTGGCCCCAGAAGAGCACCGCCGGGGTGCCCGCGGCGCCGTCCGCCGCGCGGCTGACGGCGTCGGCGACCAGCCGCGCCCGCAGCACCGGCGCGCTGGTGTCGTCCAGCTGCTCGGCCTCCGCGGCCGTGGGGAACGCCCGCCCGCGGGGCGCCGCGGCGACCTCGGCCGCCCGCGCCAGGATCCAGGCGTGGTCGAGGGCCTCGGCGTAGCGGCTCGGGGACGTCTCGGCGACCAGCCGGGCCTCCGCCGCGACCAGCTCGCCGTGCAACGCGACGACGCCGTCGCGGAGGGGGGCCTTGAGCGGGCGCTCGTCGGGCTCGCGGTCGAGGAGCTCGCCGAGGCCGTCCCGCGCGGGCGGGAGGAGCTCGGGCGCCGCGTCCCGGAGGTAGGCCCCGAGGACCTTGACCGAGCGCGCCGCGCGGACGGGATCGGCGCCGACCACCCGCACCCGGTCGGACGGGTCCACCATCTCGTTGCGGTCCCGCAGCCAGGAGACCAGCCCGACCATCTCGCGCGTGTCGTACTCCCACCCGCCCAGGGCGGCGACGGCGTCGCTCGGCGAGGAGATCCCGCGGGCGGCGGCGTCGAGCCCGGTGGCCCCCGCCTCGCTCGCCCCGAGCACCAGCACGCGCACGCCCAGCTCGTCGACGGCGTACTCGACGATGCGGCGGCCCATCTCGAGGAGCTCGCGGGCGCCGTACGCGGCCGCTCCGACGCCGAGCACCCGGACGCCGCGCAGCGCCGGGCGCCAGGACGCGAGTCCGAACGCGTCGACGGGCACCGCCCGCGCGGCGACCTCGTCGGCGACCTCGTCGTCCATGCCCGCAGACCCTACGGAGCGCCCCGCCCGGCCCGCCGTGGGGTCCGCGGGGTCCGCGGCGGCCCGCGGACCAGGTCTCATCACACTCTCGGGTGACATTACGCCGAGTGGCCTAACGGTCATCGTGCGTGGCGCGACACCCCGGGTGACTCCGCACCCGCGGAGGAGAGTTCACCGGGAGGAACCCACGATGTCGAAGCCCGCGACCGGAGCCGCCGCAGCAGCCGCCGCGCTGGGGGCGTGGCTCGCCGTCCCGATGGTCACCATGCGCCGCAAGGGGACGCTCGACGAGCAGCAGATCGCCGCGATCCGGGGCGAGTCCCGCTTCGACCCGACCGACGCCGAGGCCCGGCACCGCGCCGCCCTCCGTCGGGCTCGCGTGCGTGAGGCCCAGGTGCGCGCGGCGATGGCCGCCATCCCCGAGCCGCGCCCGTCGGCGGAGCCGCAGCGCTCGCCGCTGACCTGGTGACCGGCGGGTCCCACCCGCCCGCCGTCGCGGTGCCGCTAGCGTGCGGCCCCGATGGCCGCTACGGGATCGTCGGGACGACGCCTGGTCGTGTGCTGCGACGGCACCTGGGACACCCCGTCCGAGCGGACCAACGTCTCCCTGCTCGCCGCCGCCCTGCGTGAGGACGAGACGCAGGTCGTGCAGTACTTCCCCGGGGTGGGCGCCGACGGCGACCCGGTCTCCCGGGTGCTCGAGGGCGGGCTCGGCCTCGGGCTGAACCGGCGGATCCGCGAGGCCTACGCGTGGCTCGCGGAGACCTGGCGGCCCGGCGACGAGATCGTGCTGCTGGGCTTCAGCCGCGGCGCGTTCACGGTCCGCAGCCTCGCCGGCATGCTCGCGGCCACCGGGCTCGTCGCCTTCGTCCCGGGCACGTCCCGCCGTGAGCGCAACCGCGTCGTCCGGCGCCTGTTCCTCGACGGCTACCAGCGTGGCCGGCGCGTCGACGGGCTGACCTACGCCCCGGGCTTCGGTCCCGACGACACCGCGCCGATCGCCTTCCTCGGCGTGTTCGACACCGTCGGCGCCCTCGGCGTCCCCCGCACCTTCGGCCTGCTCTCCACGCTCCTCCCCCGGCAGGTCGAGGGGTTCCACGACCTGACCCTGGCCCCCGACGTCCGCCACGCCCGCCAGGCCCTCGCCCTCGACGAGCGGCGCGGACCGTTCGTGCCCGCGGTGTGGGCCGACCCGGCGCCCGGCGACCACCTCTCGTTCGCCCAGCAGTGGTTCGTCGGCACCCACGGCGACGTCGGCGGGTCCCAGGACCGCCCCCGGGCGCTCTCCGACATCACGCTGCGCTGGATGGCCGACGAGGCCACCGCCGCCGTCGGGCTCACCTGGGACCGACCGGTCACGACGACGGGTGACCCGCTCGGACCGCTCGACCCGCGGCCCCGCGGCATCTGGTCGGTGCTCTCCCCGCAGCCCCGCTCGGTGCCCCGCGTCGTCGAGGGCGCCCCCGACGTGCACCCGTCGGCCGTCGTCCGCCGCGCGGCCACCACCTACCGGCCGGGCCGCCTCGTCCCGGCGGCCTCCGCCGTCTCCGCGGTCGTCCCCGCCGACGACCCCTGGGCCGAGACCGGGCTCTACCTCGAGGCGGGCCGCTGGGCCCTGACGGCGAGCGGGACCTGGACCGACCACGGGACCTCGACCCCGCCGTCGGGCTTCCGGCGGTGGCCGCTGCGCGCCTGGCCGGACTACGCCGTCGGCGCGGTCGCGGACGGTTACCGGCGGGCGGTCCGGCGTCTCACCACGCGGCTCGCCGACGCACCCGGCGCCCCCCGGGACGGCGACGCCCGGCGGATGGCGATGGTGGCCGCCGTCGCGAACGCGCGCCGCGATCCGGACGGCGGGCTCACCCGCGGGACCACCGCCCTCGTCGGGACCGTCGTGGACCTGCCGCGACCCGGCTACCTCTACGCCTTCGCGAACGACTCCTGGCTCGGGTACCGGGGCAACCGCGGCGCGGCGACGCTCGTGGTGGAACGCGGGTGACGGACCCCGACCGAGGGTCCGGCGCCGACTCCGGGGCCGCCACGGGTCCGGTCGTCGTCCGGCGGTGGCGTCGGCGGCTCCCCCGGGCCTCGCGGGTCGTGGCCGGGCTCGTCGTCGTCGCGGCGGTCGCGGTGCTGCTGGTGCCGGACCGGCTCGGGCTCGACCAGACGCTGCCCTTCGTGGGCTTCGTGCTGGTCCGCGCGCCGGCCACGCTCGCCGTCGTCGTGCTCGCGCTGCTGGCGCTCGCGGTCCGTGCCCGCTGGTGGCCGACCGTGGTGCCGGTCCTGGCGATCGGTGCGGTGGCCGCGGCGGCACTGGTCCCCCGGCTGATCCCGGACGGACCCGGTCCCGACCCGGGACCCGACATCGTCGTCATGGTCCAGAACGTCGACCGCGGGAGCGCGGACGTGCCCGCCCTGGCGGCCGTCCTGCGCGAGCGCCGTCCCGACGTGCTGGTACTCCCCGAGGCGGGCGAGCCGTTCCGCGCACGCCTCGCGGCCGCGATCCCGGAGCTGGGCTACCGGTCGTGGTCCTCCGTGCCGGTGAGCGAGCCCGACGCCGTGGGCACCACGGTGTTCGCCGGGCCCTCACTCGGTGACGTCCGCGTGACCCCCGTCCCGGCCCGCTTCCCCTGGCTCGAGCTGACCGGCGGCGCGCTGGGCCCCACCCGGCTGCTCGGGGCGCACCTCGCCTCGCCCGTCCCGGACCTGATCGACGTGTGGCCGGCCGAGCTCGCGTCCCTCGCGCGCTGGTGCGCGCCGGGGACCGGACCCGCCGTCGTCGTCGGGGACCTCAACGCGACCGCGGACCTGCGCGCCTTCCGCGCCGGCAGCGCGGGGTGCACCGACGCGGGCGACGCGGCGGGCAAGGGACTGCTCGCGACGTGGCCCGCGGGGCTGCCGCGCTGGCTCGGGGCGCAGCTCGACCACGTCCTCGTCGGGGGCGGCGCCGGGGTCGACGGGTTCGACGTCGTGGAGGTGCCGGGGACCGACCACCGCGGGGTGCTCGTGACGGTCCACGTCCAGGGCTAGCCCGTGGGCAGGAGCCCGCTGAGGTCGGCGACCTGGTCGGCGGGCGGCGCGACGACCGCGGGGGCGCCGCCGATGTCGGTGAAGGTGAGGCTCGTCGTCGTGGAGGTGGGCGCGCCGGTGCCCTGGGCCGGGACGGTGACGGTCTGCGCGGCCTTGACCAGCCGGCCGTCCGCGACCCAGAGGTCGACCGGCAGCGTCGAGCTGCGCAGCTGGGACTTCAGGAGGTCCACGGCCGGCTTCGTCGACGGGTCCTGCGCGCCGGGCACCCGGTCGAGGTCGACGACACCCGCGTAGTGCGTGGCGTCCCGGCCCGCGACCTGCTCGGGCCCGACCTCGCGGACGTCGTCACGGATCGCGTCGAGCCACGCGAGCTGGCGGGCCGGGTTCTGCGACGTGCCCACCCCGAGCGCACCGAGCGGCGCCCCGTAGCGCGACCGGGCCAGCCGGTCGACGTCCACCGACACCCACGGCTTCCCGCCCGCGACCATCCCGGCCAGCCCCGACGCGGACGGCGGCAGCTGCGCGTCCAGGCGGCCGCCCGCGAACACGACCCGCACGGCACCGAGGGAGGGCAGCTGCAGGGTGAGGTCCGCGGCCTGGGCGCGCGGGTCGACGACACCCTGCCCCTGCAGCGGCATCTCCTGGCCCGCCACGGCGGTGCGGCCGTCGAGGGTCGCCCGGGACGGTCCGGCCGCGGCGGTCGCCACGATCGCCGCCCGTACTGCCGTGGCCGGGTTGGCGGGGCTGCCCGGGCCCGTCGATCCGCACCCGGCGAGGAGGGCGACGAGCAGCAGCACGGGGAGCACGCAGCGGGTCACGGGCCCATCGTGACCGGTGGGAGTCGGCCGCCCGTGACCCGGGCCCGCGAGAGTGATGGCGCGTCCCTGACACCCGACGTCAGGACGGCGCCACTCGCACGTCGTGGTCCGAGGCCTGGGCGGCTTGTCGCGGGGAGCCGACTGCCAGCCCCACCTCGTCGTTCGGAATCAGAACGACAAGGTGGTCGGCGCTCGTCGGTCGCCCGCGACAGGGCGTCAGCGCCAGCGGTGGGTGCGGCGGCCCTTCACGGTGGTGGCGAGCTGTCGTTGCCACAGGGCCCAGGTCTCCGGGTCCAGCGTGTGGTTGCCCGTGTCGCCCGTTCCCGACGACGGGGCGGTGCGGGTCGAACCCGTCCGCGCCGCGGACCCGGCGCTGCCCGTACGCGTCGCGGCGGCGCCGACCGGGATCGGGCCGGACCCGGTGCGCGGGTGCGAGCCGGTCGTCGGGTGGGAGCCGGTGTCGGACGTCCGCGACCCGGTCGTCTGGTGCGAGCCCGTCGTCGGCCCGGCGATCGGGATCGGGCCCGAGCCGGTCCGCGGGTGCGAGCCGGTCGTCGGGTGCGAGCCGGTGTGCGGACCTGTCGCGGGCCCGGCGACGGGGAACGGGCCCGACGGGTGCTGGCGCGGGATCGGGGCGGAGGGGTGCCCGACCGGCATCGGGGGCGGCGGCACGACGTGCGGACGCTCCTTCACGGCCGGGAGCGGACGCGACGGGGTCGGGACCGCCGGCCGGGGGGCGGACGGGACCGGACCCGACGTCGGGAACGGGTGGGCGACGCGCAGCGTGCCGTGGGCGCGGGCCTCGTCGGCGACGAACCAGCCGACGACCGGGGTCCAGGGCCAGTAGCGGTGCGCGGAGCGGGTCTTGACGAAGCCGAGGCCCATGATCAGGCCGAAGATCAGGTGGCCGACGAGCGAGAGCGTGAGCGTGACGGGCGTCAGCGGGAACATCATCGTCTGGCCGCGGGGGGCGAGCCAGACGGTGCCGATGAGGCCGGCCCACACGGGGAAGACCGCGAACGCGACCGACGCCGCGACGACGACCGGCGCGGGGCGGCGGTGCAGGCCGAGGAAGGCGGCGAGGACGAAGAAGGTCACGCCGATGCCGCCGCCGTCGCCGACGTAGCGCCACAGGTAGCCGACCCAGGCGCCGGCCTCCTTCGACGTGCCGTCACCGACGATCCAGGTGCCCATGGTCGGGATGAAGTCGGCCCACCAGCCGAGCATGTAGACGGTGTCGAGCCGGAACACGTCGTACAGCGCGCAGGCGATGATCCCCCAGACGAAGCCGTGGAGGATGACGCGGTCCTCGGGGTGCGGGTCGAAGATCGACAGCGCGAGGATCGTCGTGGCCAGCGGGATCACCAGGAGCGCGGCCGACCAGTTCATCGTGATGAGGCCGAACACGTGCGCCGAGATCGCCAGCAGGGGCAACGCGGCGAGCAGCACGTGCAGGCCGACCCGCAGGAGTCCCTGCCGGGTCACCGGGGCCAGGGGGAGCGCAGCACCGTCGGTCGTCGTCACGACCGGAAAACTAGGTGTGGCCGTGACCGGTCCGTGGCCAACCTGAGAGCGCACGGAGATCGTCGCGATCACGGGCGCTCGTCGCGCGCCCACCGGTCGGGACCCTCGTCCGTCCGGCCGAACCCTTCCGCCGGGAAGGGTCTCCGGGCCTCTCAGGCTGGGTCCGGATGATCGACGAGCGGTCGGTCCTCCTCGACGAGCCCGCTCTCAGCTCGCCGCGCGACCCTCGCGGATCTCCTCGATCCACAGCGCGGTCTTGGTGCGGTGACCGGGGGCGACCTCGATGCGGTGGTCGGCGAGGAACCGGGCGAGGGCGACCGCGGCGCGCGGCGCGTCGACGGGCCGGCACTTGACCGACAGCTCACGCAGCTCCCGCCCGCTCGGGTACCGGCAGTGCTCCAGGAACGCCCGGCCGACGGCGAACCGGGCGCGCGGCACGCGGTAGCGGTGGGTGGTGAGGGGGCCGTGGAGCACGAGGGCGTCGAGCACCGTCTCCGGCATGCCCTCGGGCAGCAGGGTCTGCAGCCAGCGGCGCTGGGTCCCGGAGAGCAGCGAGCCCAGCGGGGCGGCGGCGTCGAGGCAGGCGGTCGCGGTGTCGGGGTCGACGGTGCGGCGCAGCTGGGTGGTGCGCAGCAGGTTCCCGGGCAGGACGTCGAGCTCCACCCGGGCCTCGCGCGGACCGCGGCGGCCCGTCACGCGGTCCCGGTCCCGCACCCGGACGACGAGGTCGAAGCGGCGGGGGCCGCGGCGCCGGACCCGGAGGTTCACGCCGGCCAGGCAGAGGTCGAGCTCCGGGGTGTCGAGGAGGTACACCCGGCGCGCGCCGCGACGGCGGGTGGTCTCGGTGGGGACGGGGGCGCCGTCGAGGGCGAGGAGCATCTTGAGCTCCACGGAGTCCGCGTCGCTGCCGACCACGCCGTGCCAGTCGATGCCCTCCGGGAGCGGGAACACCTCTGCCGCCGCACGTCGATCGCCCACCGCGTGGATCCGCCTTCCTGTTGAAACTCCAGCATTACCCATTCGTGCCGTCCGATCACCATTTTCCGGACGGATGAGACGTCCGACCGCCACCCGACACCCCTCTTCTAGGCTCGACGGCGATGTCCACGACCACGCGACCGCCGTCCCCGGGGCATCACGCCGGTCCCGCCGACGAGGCCGGTCCCGCCTGGAGTTCCCGGCCCCCGGTCGCGCCGTGGCACCGACTGCGGTCGCCGACGCGGCCGCGGTGGCGCCGGCGACGCCTGCTCGGGGCGGCCGTCGCCCTGGTCCTGGCCGTGCTCGTCCTGCTCCCGGACCTGTTCGGGCTCGACCGGGTGCTCCCCTTCGCCGTCTTCGCGGCCCTGCGGCTGCCGCTCGCCGTCGCGACGTGGGTGCTCGGGGTCGGCCTGCTGGCGCTGCGGCCGCGGTGGTGGCCGGTGCTCGCCCCGACGCTCGCCGTCGCCGTGCTGGCGGTCGCGCTCGTCGTCCCGCGGGCGGTCCCGGAGCCCGCCCCGGCCCCCGGCGGCACCGAACTCACGGTCCTGGAGCTCAACTCCTTCGAGGGGCACGCCGACCCGCGCGCGATCGCCGCGACGGCGCTGGGGGCGGGCGCCGACCTCGTCGTGCTACCCGAGGCCGGGGACCGGATGCGGCGGGCGCTGGCCGGACTGCTGCCGGGCTGGCGGACGTGGACGAACGTGCCGCCGTCCGCGGCGGAGGTGCGCGGCGTCGTCGTCGCGAGCTCGCCCCGCGCCGGGGACGTCTCGGCCCAGCGGCTCGACGGCGACACCCGCTACCCCTGGGCGGAGGTCACGGGTGGGATCCTCGGCCCGACCCGGCTCGTCGCCGTGCACCTCGTCTCCGTGGTGCCGCAGTGGATCTCCTACTGGCCCGGTGAGCTCGCCATGCTGCAGCGGTGGTGCGCGGCCGCGGGCCCGGCGATGGTCGTGGGCGATCTCAACGCCTCGCCCGACCACTCGGCGTTCCGCGCCGGCACCGCCGGGTGCACCGACGCCGGGACGGCGACCGGCACCTCGCTGGTCGGCACCTGGAACAGCGGGGTGCCCCGATGGCTGGGCACCCAGATCGACCACGTGCTCACCCGCACTGCTCCGGACGGCTCAGGACCGCAGGCGCGGTCGCTCGAGGTCCTCGACCTCCCCGGCAGTGACCACCGCGCCCTGCTGGTGCGACTGCGGCTCGGAGCCGGACCGGCTGCCGGGTCACCGCGGGTACACACCCCGCCCGTAGGCTGACGAGCCGTGGCACGACCGTCGTGGATGCACGTCCCCCGCTGGCTGCGCCCGCGCGCCGGGAACCCGGACGGCACGATGACGCTGCTCGAGCACATCCACGAGCTGCGGCGTCGGCTGGCGATCGGGGTCATCGCGATCCTGCTGGGCACGATCGTCGGTGTCCTCTGGTACCAGTTCCACATCTTCGGGCTGCCGTCGCTCGGTGAGCTGCTGACCGAGCCCTACTGCGCGCTGCCCCCGAGCGCCCGGCTGACCCTCGGCGACCCGAACCGCTGCCAGCTCGTCGCCTTCGCCCCGTTCGAGCAGCTCACCCTGCTCATCAAGGTCAGCGTGGCCGCGGGCGTGGTGCTCTCCAGCCCGATCTGGCTCTCCCAGCTCTGGGGCTTCATCACGCCCGGTCTGCACGCCCACGAGCGCAAGTTCGCCCGGGTGTTCATCGGCACCGGCACGGTGCTGTTCGTCGGCGGCGCGGTGATGGCCTACCTGGTGCTCACCAAGGCGCTGTACTTCCTGGTCACCGTGGGCGGGGGCATCCAGATCACCGCCCTGCGCGGCGACGACTACTTCAGCCTGCTGATCACCCTGCTCGTGATCTTCGGGGTGAGCTTCGAGCTGCCGTTGCTCATGATCATGCTGAACCGGGTCGGCATCTTCCCGTACGCCACGATCACGGCCTGGCGCCGCGGGCTGATCTTCGCGATCTTCGTGTTCGCGGCGGTGGTGACGCCGGGTCAGGACCCCTTCTCGATGCTCGCGCTCGGGTGCTCGCTGACCGTGCTGTTCGAGATCGCCGCACAGGTCTGCCGCGTCCACGACCGGCGGGCCGCGAAGGCGGCGCCGTGGCAGGGCCTGGCCGACGACGAGGCCGGGCCCTCGCCGATGGCCTCCGCCGGGGCGTCGGCGAGCACCGTCACGGCCTCCACCGCCGTGGCGCCCTCCGCGCTGGAGCCGGCGACCCGTGCCGCCGCGCCCGCACCGGCCCCCACCCGCGCCGACCCGCCGTCGGGAAGCGACTACGACGACATGACGTGAGGCGCGCTCGTGAGCAGAAAGTGGGGCTATAGCCCCACTTTCTGCTCACCTGCCGGAGGCACATGCGCGTGACGCGGGCGGACGAGCCGGCCGCGCAGGTCGCGGTGGCCCCCGACGAGGCCGCACCAGGTGCAGTCCTCGGACGGGACGGCGGACACGGCGGGCCCCGCGGTGACCGCCTCCGCCCGGGGCGCCGGGAGCAGGAGGTCCAGCCCGGCGTCGAGGACCGGGGGTGCGCTCCCGCGGTGACGGCGCCACGCCTCCCGCACGAACAGGGTCAGCCCCCACCCGACCAGGGCGACGATCGCCAACCACTTGAGCAGCAGCACGGCGCACAGCGCGATGACGACGCCGACGACGGCGCCCGGGACGGGGACGCGGACTCGACCGGAGGACACCCGATCGAGGCTAGGTCGACGCTGCGGTGACCACACGCAGGCGCGCCGGGAACGACGACGGCCCCGGTGAGCCGCGAGGTCGGGGGTCCCGCGGCCCGCCGGGGCCACCGATGAGTTCGCTCGGGGCGACGCCGGCGTTACCCGGCCGCCGAGAATTCCGCCGCGACCTCGTCGGACCAGGGCACGGAGCGGGTGACGACCTCGACGCCGCCCTCCGGTTCGCCGCCCGCGAGCTCGGCCGCCCGCACGCAGCAGTGCACCCAGAGCTGGAACTGCAGGTTCTTCGCGAGCCGGAGACGGTTGTAGACGAGGTCCGCCACGACGTCGCCCGCCCGGGCCCAGGTGGTGATCGTGAACTGGAGGGTGCGGTCACCGCCCTCCTCGTCGCCGGCGCCCTCGGCCGCGAACTCGATCTGCCCGGCCTCGACGTGGCCCTCGAGCGTGGCGAGCCGGAACGACGAGCGGCGGACCTCGTCCGTGCGGTCGACGACCCGTACCGGCCCGTCCCAGGGTCCCGGGATGCGCACCACGTACTCGTCGCCAACGGTCAGGGCGTGGGCCGAGCCCGTGACGCGGTCGAACCTCGCGGCGCCGGGGATCATCGCGGCGTTGATGTCCGCGACCAGGACGGCGACGAGCTCGCGGGGGCCGAGCTGTGCGTCGGGCACGTGGACGGTGAACACGCGGTGCAGCATCGGCCCGTGCCCGTCGAACAGCGTCTGGTCGCGCGGGCCGGGGCTCGGCAGGGGCGGCGGCGCATCCGTCACCGGGTCGCCCGGCTCCTCGCGGTGGTTGACCCGGACCCCGGGCAGCGCCCAGATGCGGCCGAGCGCGAGCAGCCCGCGCGGCGCGGACGTAAGCATCCGCGCCTCGCGGACGACCTGACTGGGGGTGGGGACCAACTGCACCCGGGGGGTGTACCCCGTTCGGCCGGTTCTCAGGAACGCGGCCGTCCCGCCGGCACCGCCTCGACCGCGACGGGCGCGCACTGCCCGGCCTCGCAGCGGCGGCGCAGGCCGGCGAACAGGTCGTCGAGGTGGGCCGCCGTGGTCGACGCCGTCACGGCGCCGAGCACCGTACCCATCCAGCCGGAGCGGTCGAGGTCGGCGACGAGGTCGGTCCCCCGCCCCTGCGCCGAGCGCCCCAGCCGGACGCGGAACGACGACGCCGAGCCGAGACCGACGCCGCGCCAGGTGAACCCGCGGTGGGGACGCAGCTCGGTGACGCGCCACTCGCGGTCGGGGAGGTGGCGCTGGCGCACCCGCACGCCGCCGCCGACCACCAGCGGCCCGCCGTCGAAGGGCTCCACCGCGCGCAACGTGGGCGACCAGTCCGGCCACCGGGCGACGTCGGTCAGCACGGCCCAGACGTAGTCCGGGCAGGCGCCGATCCGCACCTCGAGGTGCTGGTGCACGCGGGGCCTCCTCGTCGTGGTCCGCTCCCAGGTGGAGCGTAGAGACGCGTCCGGCCGATCGGAACGGCCCCCGGTATGGCCCATGACTCGACTTGTCTCTGTAGCAGAGCTAAATTGCTGGGTGTGGTCCTCGCCCCCGCGCTCGCCGACCGGCTCCTGCCGGCGATGACGGCGGTCCGGCGGGCGGTCCGGCGCCGCACCCGCGAGCGGCTCGGGGTGGAGCAGCTGCCCGCGGGGCGGATCGAGCTGCTCCGCGCCGTCGAGGAGCTGCCGGGAGCCGGGATCGGCGCCGTGGCCCGGCGGCTGCGGCTGGCCGAGAACACGATCTCCACCGCGGTCCGCGCCGCCGTCGCCGACGGCCACCTGGAGCGCCACACCGACCCGGCCGACCGGCGCGCCGTCCGGCTCGACCTCACCGACGCCGCCCGCGCCCGGTTGCAGCAGTGGCGCGCGGCGCGGGGCGAGCTCGTCGAGGACGCGCTGCGCCGCCTGCCCGACGCGGACCGGGCCGCCCTCGAGGCGGCCGTCCCCGCCCTGGAACGCCTGCTCGACGCGGTGGAGGGAGCCCCGTGAACCCCGTGCTGGTGAAGGATCTGCACTACGCCTTCGGCGACCACGTCGCGGTCGACGGCGTCGACCTGGCGCTGGAACCCGGCGAGGTGTTCGGCCTGCTCGGTCCGAACGGCGCCGGCAAGACGACGACGCTGCGCGTCGTCACCACGCTGCTGCCCGCGCCGCCGGACACGGTGCTGGTGGAGGGTCTCGACGTCGTCCGTTCCCGACGACGGGTGCGCCGACTGCTCGGCTACGTCCCCCAGCAGCTCTCCGCCGACGGGTCGTTGACCGGCCGGGAGAACGTGGCGCTGTTCGCCCGCCTCTTCGACGTCCCGCGCCGCGAGCGGGCGGAGGCCGTCGACGCCGTGCTCGACGCGATGGGCCTGTCCGAGTCGGCCGACCGCACCGCCTCGACCTACTCCGGGGGCATGGTCCGGCGGCTCGAGCTGGCCCAGGCGCTCGTCAGCGCGCCGCGGGTGCTCGTGCTCGACGAGCCGACCGTCGGGCTCGACCCGGTGGCCCGGTCCGGGGTGTGGGACCGCATCCACGAGGTGCGCCGCGCCAACGGCATGACCGTGCTCGTCACCACCCACGCCATGGAGGAGGCCGAGCTGCACTGCGACCGCGTCGCCCTCATGCACCGCGGCCGCCTCCGCGCCGAGGGCACGCCCGCCGAGCTCACGGCGGCGATCGGTCCCGACGCGACCCTCGAGGACGTCTTCCGCCACCACACCGGCGACACCCTGGAAGCAGGAGGAATGCGCGATGTCCGTGCTGCCCGCCGCACCGCCCGCCGCGTCGGCTGAGCGTCCCTCGCCGGTCGGCGAGGTCACGCTGCTGCTGCGCCGGGTGGGCGCGATGTGCCTGGTCGAGCTGCAGAAGCTGCGCCACGACCGCACCGAGCTCGTCACCCGCACCGTCCAGCCGGCGCTCTGGCTCATCGTGTTCGGCACGACGTTCAGCCGGATCCACGCCATCCCCACCGGCTCGACGCCCTACCTGGACTTCCTCGCGCCCGGGATCCTCGCGCAGTCGGCGCTGTTCGTGGCCATCTTCTACGGCATCCAGGTCATCTGGGAGCGCGACGCGGGCGTGCTCGCGAAGCTGCTCGTGACCCCGACGCCGCGGGCGGCCCTGGTGACCGCCAAGGCGTTCGCCGCCGGCATCCGCGCGCTCGTGCAGGCGCTCGTCGTCGTCGTGATCGCGCTGCTGCTCGGGGTGGGCCTCACGGGGAACCCGCTGAAGCTGCTCGGCGCCGCCGTCGTCGTGGTGCTGGGGTCGGCGTTCTTCTGCTGCCTGTCGATCACGCTCGCCGGTGTGGTGCTCTCGCGCGACCGGCTCATGGGCATCGGCCAGGCGATCACGATGCCGCTGTTCTTCGCCTCGAACGCGCTCTACCCGGTCGACGTGATGCCCGGCTGGCTGCAGATGGTCAACCGCGTCAACCCGCTGAGCTACGAGGTGGAGGCGCTGCGCGGACTGCTCGTCGGCACGCCCGCCCGCCTCGGCCTGTGCTTCGCTGTGCTCCTCGTGGCCGCCGCGGTGATGATCACGGTGGCGTCGGCGCTGCTGCCGCGGCTCGCCAGGTGACTCCGTCAGGTGAGCACTCAGTGGGCCTATAGCCCCCATTAATGCTCACCTGCGAAGCACCTACAGCTTGCTCTCCCGCCCCTCCCAGTACGCGTCGCGCAGGGTCCGCTTGAGGATCTTGCCGGCGCCGGACTTCGGCAGCGGGTCCTCGCGCAATTCCACGGTGCGCGGCACCTTGTAGCCCGCGATCGTCAGCCGGCAGTGCGCGACGAGCTCGTCGGCGGTGACGGCCGCCCGCACCTGGACGGTCGCGTGTACGGCCTCGCCGAACCGGTCGTCGGGAACGCCGAAGACCGCGGCCTCGACGACCGCCGGATGGGAGTACAGCGCGTTCTCCACCTCGGCGGAGTACACGTTCTCACCGCCGGAGACGATCATGTCCTTGGCGCGGTCGACGAGGAACAGGTAGCCGGCGTCGTCGAGGTAGCCGAGGTCGCCGGAGCGGAACCACCCGCCGTCGAGCACCTTGGCGGTCTCCTCCGGCTTGTGCCAGTAGCCCGCGGTCACGTTGGCGCCGCGGATCGCGACCTCCCCGACCTGCCCGCTCGGCAGCGTCGTCCGCTCCACCGGGTCCTCGATGCGCACCTCCACCCCGACGGCGGGTCGCCCGCACGACATCGCACGTGCTGAGTCCAGCCGGAGCTGCTCGTCGGGGTGCAGCGTGACGATGGGCGAGGTCTCGGTGAGCCCGTAGATGTGCAGCATCGACGCGGCGGGGAAGGTCGCGTGCGTGCGGCGCAGCAGCTCGCGCGCGGCGGGCGAGCTGCCGTGGGAGAGCCAGCGCAGCGACGACACGTCCCGCGGCCGCTCGCGCTGCTCGACGGCGAGCGCGTCCATCATCGTCGGGACGACGAGGGTGGCGGTGACCCGCTCGGTCTCGACGACGTCGAGCACGCCGCCCGGGGTGAACGCCGGGACGATCACCTGCGTGCCGGCGGCCCAGATCGTGGCGAGCGTGCCGATGGTGCCCGCGGCGTGGAACATGGGCGCGACGACCATGAACCGCGTGTCCTCGGTGAACGGCCAGCACGCCATGAAGTGGAAGGCGTTGGCGACGAGGTTGCCGTGGGTCAGCATCACGCCCTTGGCCGCGCCCGTCGTCCCGCCGGTGTAGAAGATGCCGGCGAGGTCGTGCTCGGCGGGGGCGTCCTCCCCGTCGGGGACCGGCACCTCGGACGCGTCGGCGAGGAGCCGGTCGTACAGGAGCCCCTCCCCCGTCGCTCCGCTCGCCCCGGCCTCGAGGTCCACCACGCGCACGCCCGCGTCGACCCCCGCGACGGCACGGTCGGTGATCAGCACGCGCGCCCCGGAGTCGGCGATCGCGTAGCAGCGCTCGACGTCGGTGTGCCGGGTGTTGAGGGGGACGATGACGAGGCCGGCGGCGGGCACCGCGAGGTAGAGCTCCAGATAGCGGTGACCGTTGGCGCCCAGCACCGCGACCCGGTCACCCCGCTCGAGCCCGAGGCCCGCGAGGGCCCCGATGAGGCGGCGGACGCGGGCGCCGAGCTCGGCGTAGGTGAGCTCCACCCCGGCGCAGACGACGGCGGTCGCGCCCGGCGACACGGCCAGCGCCCGGGCCAGCGGCGCCCCGACCGTGCGGGTGGCGTTGCGGTGGTCGCCCGCGGGGGCGAGCAGCGGCGCGGTGCCCGTGGTCGTCGTCATGACCTCTCCCGGAGCCTGGCGGTGCACCGAACGATCGTTCGGTCGGACGCGACGATAGCAGCGGCGGGTGACCGGTGACACCCGTCCCGGCGGACAGCGTCAACCATCCCGCCCCGCGCCGCTAGGGTCCGCAGGATCATGACCAGTGACGAGCGGAGCGACGGGTCGGCGCGGCCCGGGCGGGCGGGGCGCCGATCGGGCCACGCCGAGCCGTACACGCTCGCCTCCCTGGTCGAGGTCGCGGCGCGGGCGTTCAACGAGCGCGGGTACGACGCGACCAGCATGGAGGACCTCTCCCGGGCCGCCGGGATCACGAAGTCGTCCTTCTACCACCACGTCTCGGGCAAGGAGGCGCTGCTGCGCGCCGCGCTCGACCGCGCCCTCGACGGGCTCTTCGGCATCCTCGCCGAGCCCGGGGCGTCGGCCGGCGCGCCCGTCGACCGGCTCCGTCACATCGTGCGCCGCCAGGTCGAGGTGCTCGCGACCGAGCTGCCGTACGTGACGCTGCTGCTGCGGCTGCACGGCAACACCGAGACCGAGCGCTGGGCGCTGGCCCGCCGCCGGGAGTTCGACCAGACCATCGCGCGGCTCGTGGCCGACGTCCGGTCCGACGTCGACCCGGTCGTCGCTGCCCGGCTGCTCAGCGGCACGGTGAACTCGTTGATCGAGTGGTACCGGCCCGGCCGGGTGCCCGTGGCGGAGCTGGTCGAGGCGGTCGACCGTCAGGTGTTCGAGGGGCTGCTGCGATGACCGGATCGGACGATCTCGATCTTCCCGACGGAGACCCGGAGCAGCACGCCGACGGGGGTTCGACGCCGGCCCGTGACGACGGCTCGCCCCCGGCCCACGACGACGGCTCGGCCCCGTCCCGGGCCGAGCGGTTCCGGGTCGCCGCCGTCCGCGGGGCCGCGCGGGCGCGTGAGCTCGACCGGTCCCCCGCGCTGCAGCGGGCCGTGCGTCGGCTGCGGGAGACGCTGCCCGGCGACGCCCACTTCGGCGACCCGCTGTCGCTGGGCGGGGCCCGGCACACCGAGGCCGCCGGTCGGGCGATCGTGGGACTGACCGGGGACCGCCCCGGCGTCGTGCGGGAGCTCGGTCTCGGCGGGGTGCAGCTGTGGCAGTCGGTGCTCGAACGGTTCGGCCGCGGCGTCGGCGACCACGAGGTGGCGCTCGTGTTCACCGACCTCGTCGAGTTCTCCCGCTGGTCGCTCGAGGCGGGCGACGACGAGGTGCTCCGGGTCCTGCGGCAGGTCGGCGAGGCGTGGGAGCCGCCGATGACCCAGCGGGCGGGCACCGTGGTCAAACGCCTCGGGGACGGCCTGATGGTGGCGTTCGCCGACCCGCGGGCCGCCCTCGACGCCGTGCTGGAGGCCCGACGGCGGCTCGGGACACTGCACGTGGACGGCTGGTCGCCCCGGATGCGGGCGGGCCTCCACGTCGGGCGCCCGCGCCGGGTCGGCGGGGACTACCTGGGCATCGCCGTCAACGTCGCCGCCCGCCTCGGTGACGCCGCCCGGGCCGACGAGATCCTCGTCAGCGGCGACTTCCTCGGACGCGTCGACGCCCGCACCGTGCAGGCGAAGCGGCGCCGCCGGGTGCACCTCAAGGGCGCGCCGGACGACCTGGAGGTCTACTCGGTCGGTGGCTCCGCCCTGTGAGCACGTGCCGTGGTCATACCGACGGAAAGTGCTCACAGGCGCGCAGCGCACCTACGAGCTCGTCCGTGCACCCTTCGTGATCCTGTCGGCGGCGTTCCGGGGCGCGTGCACGGCCACGCCGACCAGGTCCAGCTCGTCGCGGGGCACCGCCGCGACCGCCGCGCGGTTCTCCTCGTCGCCGCCGGTCGCGAAGAGCTCGGCCGTGAACACCGGGACCCGCAGCCCCCGGTCGACCGCGCGCCGATGGGCGGCACGGACCGCCTCCGCGTCGCCCTCCAGCACCACCACGGGCTGACGGAACATCGGGGCGTAGACGGTGCCGCCGGCGTCGGCGTAGGGCTCCCCGAGCAGCTCGGGCTCCGTCGCCGCGATCCCGCTCGCGAGGAACGCGACGACGTTGCTGCGCTGCCACCCGGCGAGGTCGTCGCGGACGACCACCACGATCTTCGTGTCGAAACGAGGGCTCATGGCGTCCACGATCGACCGGGCCCGGGGAGCGGTTCTTGTACGTTCCTGGGGTGGGTCCGGAGCAGGTGCGGGCGTGGAACCCCGGGGTGCCGGGCATCGAGGAGGTCTTCCACGCCCGGTTCGTCGAACACGCCTACCCGCGGCACACCCACTCGACGTGGACGCTGCTCGTCGTCGACGACGGCGCCGTCCGCTACGACCTCGACCGCGCCGAGCACGGCGCCCTCGGCCGTTCGGTGACGCTGCTGCCGCCGGGCGTGGCGCACGACGGGCGCTCGGCGACGTCTGGCGGCCTCCGCAAGCGGGTGCTCTACCTGTCCGACTTCCCGGAGGGGCTCGTCGGGCGCGCCGTCGACCGGCCCTCCGTCCTCGACGACGCCCTGCGCGGCGCCGTCGACCGCCTGCACCGGGTGCTCGAGCACCCGGGCGACGAGCTCGCGGCGAGCTCCGGGCTGGCCCTGGTCACCGACCGGCTCGCCACCCACCTCGGCGGCGGCGTGCCCGACGACGGGCCGGTGCGGGATCCGCGGACGGCCGCCGGTCTGCGGGACCTCCTCGACGCCCACGTCGTCGACGGGCTGGCCCTCGACGACGCGGCCACGCAGCTGCACGTGACCCCGAACCACCTGGTCAAGGCGTTCTCGGCCGCGTTCGGGCTGCCGCCGCACCGCTACCTGGTCGGGCGGCGCGTGGAGGTCGCGCGCCGCCTCCTGCTCGCCGGTGTGCCCACGGCCCGGGTGGCCGTCGACGCGGGCTTCCACGACCAGGCGCACCTGACGCGGCACTTCCGTCGCCTGCTCGGGGTGCCGCCGGGTCGCTTCGCGACGTGAGCACCTGCCGTGGTCATACCGACCGAAAGTGCTCACGGGCGCGCAGCGCACCTGTCGAGCCACTCCCCCAGCAGGGCCCGTTCGGCCGGGGTGAGCGCGTCGAGGTCGTCCACCGACGCTCGCAGGGCGACGGCGGCGGCGACCGGACCGGAACCCGTCGTCGGGACCTCCTCCGTGGTGACCGCCGCGATCACGGCGTCGCGCGCGGCGTGGGACAACCCCCGGTCACGCTTCTCCGGCGGCACGGCAATGAGGGAGAGGGCGACGCCCGAGCCCGCGGAGTGCACCAGGCCGACGGCCCGCCCCTCGGGCACGCGCAGCCGCCCGGCGGCCGCGATGCGGCGGATCAACACCGCGAGCTCGGCGAAGGCGGCCCGCGCGGCGGGCGAGTAGCCGACGGCCTGGGGGCGGGCGTACATCAGCCGGTAGAGCGCAGGACGCTCCAGCGCGAGCCCGACGTGGAGGTCCCAGCCGGTGCGCAGATCGGCGACCGGGTCGTCGGTGGGCGACCGCACGGTCTTCTCGGCCAGGTAGTCCTCGAAGCCACGGCTCACGACAGCGTCGAGCAGGCCCTGCTTGTCCCCGAACAGCCGGTAGATCGTCGGGGCCTGCACGCCCGCGGCGGCACTCACCGCGCGCGTCGACACGGCCTCCTCGCCGCCGGACTCGAGCAGCCGGGCGGCCGCCGCGACGATCCGCTCCCGGGGCTCCACGAGAACGACGATAACAGTGTGCTGTTAGCGCCGGAACGTTTCCGGTGTTAGCGTCGGCGCGCTACCACCGATAGGAGACCACCGTGATCGTCGTGACCGGAGCGACCGGCGTCCTGGGCCGCCTCGTCGTCGACCGCCTGCTCGAGATCGTGCCCGCCGGCGAGGTCGGGGTGAGCGTCCGCGACCCCGCGAAGGCGCAGGACCTGGCCGACCGCGGCGTCCGCGTCCGCCGCGGCGACTTCACCGAGCCCGCCGCGCTCGCCGACGCCTTCGCCGGCGCGGACCAGGTGCTCGTCGTCAGCGCGAACACCCTCGGCCCGGACGGGGTCGCCCAGCACCGGGCGGCGATCGAGGCCGCCGTCGCGGCCGGGGCGGGCCGGGTCCTCTACACCGCACACCAGGGCGCCCGTCCCGATTCCCCCTTCGCCGCCGCGGCCGACCATGCCGCGACGGAGGAGATCCTCGCCGGGTGCGGCGCCGCGTGGACGTCGCTGCGCAACGGGTTCTACGCGAACACGGTCCCGATGTTCCTGGCCGACGCCGCGAGCACCGGGGAACTGCGCCTTCCCGACGACGGGCCGGTCGCCTGGACCACGCGCGAGGACCTGGCGGCGGCGACCGCCCGACTGCTCGTCGACGGCGCGCCCGACGGGCCGACCGCCCCGCTCACCGGGCCGGAGGCGGTGGACTTCGAGCAGGTGGCGGCCACGGTGGGCGAACTCACCGGGCGGACGGTGCGCCGCGTCGTCGTGGAGCCCGCCGAGTACCGGGAGATCCTCGTCGGCCGCGGCGTGCCCGAGCACGCGGCGGACCTGCTGCTCGGTTTCTTCCCGGCCGCGGCGCGCGGAGACTTCGCCCCGGCCGACCCGACCCTGGCGGAGCTCGTCGGTCGGCCCGCCAGCCCGATCGAGGACGTGTTGCGGGCGACGCTCGTGCCCAGCGGGTCGTGATCGCCGGCACGTTCGCGCACATGGATGCTGCGAGAGTGCCGAGCGTGCAGGTCAGGAGCGCTCGGCGAGAGCGGTGAGGAGCGCCGCGAGGTGCGCGCGCTCGTCGTCGGGAAGGCGGTCGAGGAGATGGGCGCGGACGGCGGCCGCGTGCACCGGGCGCGCCGCCTCCGCAAGGTCGGACCCGGCCTCCGTGACAGCGACCTCGACGCCGCCCCCGACCCCGGCACGTGTGACCAGGCCGCGGCCGGCCATGCGCGTGAGCTGGTGCGAGAGCCGGCTGCGGTGCCAGCCGAGAGAGGTCGCGAGCTCGTTCTGCCGCTGGCACCCGCCGGCGTCGAGGAGGCGCGTGAGGATGCCGAAGTCGGGGTCGGACAGGCCGGTGGCGCGCGTGATGTCCTCGGCGACCGCCGCCCGGACGGCCTCGCCGGCCCGCTTGAAGGCGTGCCAGAGCGCGATCTCGTCGTCGTCGAGTGGTGTTGTCACATCAACCTCCGGGTGGCACGGTGGTGACATGACAACACGACAGGTGCTGGTGACCGGCGGCGGGCGCGGGATCGGTCTCGGCCTGGCGACCCGGTTCCACGCGCGGGGCGACCGGGTGATCGTCACGGCGCGCTCCGCAGCCGGCCTGGCGGACGCCGCGGCCGCCGGGCTGGAGACGGTCGAGGCCGACATGGCCCGGCCCGGGGACCGCGAGGCGCTGGCCGCGCACGTGCGGGCGGAGATGCCGGGGCTCGACCTCGTCGTGCAGAACGCGGGCGGGCAGCGCCGGGTCGGGCTGGCCGCGGACGACGCCCCGTGGGCGGAACGGCAGGCCGAGATCGACACGCTGCTGGCCGGCCCGGTCCACCTGGACGCGCTGCTGGTCCCGACCCTGCTCGCCCACGGCCGGCCCGCGACCGTGGTCGAGGTGACCTCGGGCGGCGCCGTCGTGCCCCAGCCGTTCGCGCCGCTCTACAGCGCCTCGAAGGCGGCGCTGCACCACTACGCGCTGCTCCTGCGCGCGTCGCTGGCGGACACCCCGGTGCGGGTCGTGGAACTGATGCCGCCGGCCGTCGCGACCGGCCTGGGCGGGGCGACCCACGGCGCCGACCTCGACGCCTTCTGCGACGTGGCCGTGGCCGGGATCGACCGGGGTGACGCCGTGGTCGGCTTCGGCCCGACGGCGTCGGGCGAGCTCCGCGCGCTGGTGACGGCCCAGCAGGAGCTGTTCGACCGGAGGGCCCGAGGCGTCCCCGTCGCCTGAACGAACGGCACGCCCGCTCGGGCGACGTGCCGTTCGCTCAGGTCAGGGGCACTACTCCGCGATGTCCCCGTCCCCGCGGCGGCCGAGGCCGACGGCGGTGAGGCCGGCGCGGCGCAGCGTGGCCGGGTCGACGATGTTGCGGGTGTCGATGACGATCGGGCGCTTCACCGCGGTCGCGATCACCGACCAGTCCAGGGTGCGGAACATCGGCCACTCGGTGAGCACCAGCACCGCCTCCGCGCCCTGCGCCGCCGACACCGCGTCCGCCGCGAGCGGCACCCCGTCGATCTCGGTCGGCGGGGCCGCACCGTCTCTGTTCTTGCTGCCCTCGACAAATGCCGGGTCGAAGCCGACCAGCTCCGCCCCCGCCTGACGCAGCAGCGCCGCGATCGCCAGGGCCGGGGAGTCGCGCAGGTCGTCGGTGCCGGCCTTGAACGTCAGCCCCAGCAGCGCCAGCCGCACCCGCGACAGCGACCCGGTCCGCTTCCCGGTCACCGCCAGGCGCACCTTGTCCACGATCCGCTGCCGCTGCCGGGTGTTCGTGTCGATCGTCGCCCGCAGCAGCCGGAACTCGAAGTCCGCCGAGTCCGCCACCTGCAGCAGCGCGTGGGTGTCCTTCGGCAGGCACGACCCGCCCCAGCCCGGACCCGGCGACAGGAACGCCTGCCCGATCCGCCGGTCGTAGCCGATCCCCTCGGTCACGTCCCCGATGTCGGCGCCGACCCGCTCGCACAGCTCGGCCATCGCGTTGACGTAGGACAGCTTCATCGCCAGGAAGCAGTTCGCCGCGTACTTCATCAGCTCCGCCGACGCCGCGTCGGTCAGCACCGTCGGCGCACCCAGCCGCGCGTAGAGCGCCGCGACCCGCTCCGCGGCGTCCTGATTGTCCGACCCGACCACGATCCGGTCCGGACCCAGGAAGTCCTTGACCGCCGACCCCTCACGCAGGAACTCCGGGTTCGACACCACCGCCACGTCGGTGCGCTCGAGCAGCTCGGCGGTCCGCGCCGCGGTCCCCACCGGCACCGTCGACTTGTTCACCACCACCGTGCCCGGCGCCAGCTCCGCGCCGACCTCCTCGATCACCGACTCCACCGCACGCAGGTCGGCCACCCCACCCGCGCCCATCGGCGTCGGGACACAGAGGAAGAGCACCTCCGCGGGCCGACCGTCCTCGAACGAACCCAGCGCCGCCCCCGCGCCGACCACGAACGACAACCGGCCCGCCGAGGTCTGCTCGGCGACCAGCTCCGCCAGGTCCGGCTCCACGATGTCCACCACACCGCGACGCAGCCGTTCCACCTTGGCCGCGTCGATGTCCGCGCACACCACCTCGTGGCCCAACGACGCCAGACACGCCCCCGTCGTCAGCCCGACGTAGCCCGTCCCCACCACCATGACCCGCCGTGCGAACACCCCTGGCACCCTTCCTCGGGATCGGTTCGGACGTCACCGTGCCAGATCACGGTGGGTGAGCGAGGAGTTGCGGCTAACTCGCGCCCGTGACGGCGTTCACGTAGTCCTGGCGGGTCGATCCCGACGACGGGTCGTCGAGCACGCTCTCGAAGGCCAGGAAGAACGCCGCCAGCGCACACCCGCGGGCGTAGCCGGGGCTGCGCCGGATCTGCGCGGCCTCGGAGTCGGAGTTCGACGTGCCCCCGGTCTGCGCCGCGGGCGGGCCCGGGTTCTCCCCCACGGCGGCGAGCCCGGCCCGGGCGGCCTGGGCCCGGGCGAAGCGCAGGTTCGACCACGCGGCGACGTTGGTCGAGGTCTGCGTGCTGGCCGTCGCGTCGGTGGACTGGCAGGTGTCCTGCGCGGGGTTCAGGCCGCGGGCGGTGACCGCGGTGGCGTCGTCGACACCGGTCAGGTCGACCACCACGGTGCTCGTGATGTTGCCGGCCATCACCGGGAACTGGTCCACGTAGTAGAGGCCGCGGCCCAGGGAGCCGTCGCGGTCCCCGCTGCCGTTCAGCAGGGCGTTCGTCGCGGTGGTGAGGTCGGCCGGGAGCACGCCCTTGCCCGGGGACGGGACGTGCACGGCGCCGGCGTAGCCGGCGGTGCGCAGCGTGTCGGCCTGGTCCTTGATCGCGTAGACCAGGGAGCGCTCGTACCAGAGGAACCAGTTCTGCGCGGCGGCGGCGGTCACGGCCGCGCCGTTCCAGGTCTTCGCACCGGGGATCCAGCCGGGCATCGGGGACTTCGGGGTGCCGGCGGCGAGGCCGGTGCCCTGCTGGGCGTCGGCGCCGTAGGCCCAGTAGCTCTGCAGGAAGCCGGTGCCGGACTCGTTCGGGCCGGGGAAGCCGATCTCGCCCGCGGCGCTGGTGCCGACGCGGATGCCGTCGAGGCGCGAGACCGGGAGCTTCGCGACGATGCGCGTGAGGTAGTCGTCCTGCGCGCTCCGAACGGCCGCGGAGAAGATCGTGTCGACGGCGCCGGTGTTCGGGGTGTTGCCCTTCTGGTCCACCAGCGTCGCCCCGGCGAGCTGCCGCACCCACGACGGCGGGTACTGCGTGCCGGTCCCGAGCACCACGCGGATGCCGGCGTTCAGGCAGGCCGTCACGCGGGAGGCGAGGTCGGTGACGTAGTCGGTGCTCTCGGCGGTGGCCGAGGTCGGCAGCCACCGGTCCCAGTACGCCTCGACCTCGACGAGCCCGATCCCCGCGGCCTGGTTGGCCGCGATGTCGGAGGAGCTGCAGCTGGAGGCCATGAGCCCCCAGGACGGGTCGGTGGCGGCCCGGGCGGCGGGCGGCCGCTGGCCGAGGAGCAGGAGCGGGACGAGGGCGAGCAGGACGACGGCGACGCGGAGGCCTCGGGGGGCGCGCAGCGGTCGGGCGAGGGTGAGCACGATCCCTGCCATCGCGGCGTCCGGGCACGGATGGCACACCTCGGCGGCCGCGTCGTTCGGACGGCCGAACGGTTCCACGCGGACGGCCCAGCACCTCCTCCGGATCTACTCCGAGCGTGAATCCCCTGCTCGGAGTAGCGATGGATCTCGGGCCCCCGCCCCTCGGGCGAGCAGGACCGCACGCGCCGGCCCGCCCCGGGCCGCTGCCGCTCAGCCTGGCCGAGCCGCGGGACCCGTCGTCGGGAACGGGGACGGAAACCGCCCGGACCGGTGACGTCAGCCGAGCACGGCGCGCCGGTAGTCGTCGCGGGTCACGCCCCAGCGGGGATCGTCCATCGTCCACTCGAAGGCCACGAGCAGGACGGCGAGTCGGCAGCCGCGGGCGTAGCCGGGCGACCGGGCGATCTGGTCGGCGAGGGAGTCGGAGTACGAGGTGCCGCCGGTCTGCGCCGCCGGCGGACCGGGGTTCTCCCCCACCGCCGCCAGGTCGGCGCGCGCGGCCTGGGCGCGGGCGAAGCGCAGGTTCGACCACAGCTGCACCGGGGTGCCGGCGGCGACGCTGGCGGCCGGGTCGCCGTCCTGGCAGGCGTCCTGCGGCGGGGACTGGCGGCGGGCGAGGACGGCGGTGCCGTCGTCGACGCCGGTGAGGTCGACGACGAGCTTCGACGTGCTCCCGGCCAGCACCGCGAACTGGTCGGGGTAGTCCAGCCCGCGCCCGAGCGAGCCGTCGCGGTCACCGGTGCCGTTCAGCAGCGCGGCGGTGGCCGTCGTCAGGTCGGCGGGGAGCACTCCCTTACCCGGCGCGGGGAGGTGGACCGCGCCGGTGTACCCCGCGGCGCGCAGCGCGTCGTGCTGTGCCCTCACCGCCGTGGTCAGGGAGCGGGAGTACCAGAGGAACCAGGAGCGGGCGGCCGCGGCCGTGACGGTGCGGCCCTGCCACGTGCGCTGGCCGGGGACCCAGCCCGGCATCGGCGACCGGGCCGCCCCCGGCGCGAGGCCCGTGCCCTGCTGAGCGGCCGGCGAGAAGGCCCACCAGCTCTGCAGGAACCCGTCGCCGGCCTCGTTCGGGCCGGGGAAGCCGATCTCGCCCTGTGCGCTCGTGCCGATCCGGATCGCCTCGATCCGGCTCGACGGCAGGTCGGCCACCAACCGCTTCAGGTAGTCGGTCTGGGCGGCCCGCACCGTGGCGGAGAAGACCGTGTCGAGGGCGCCGGTGGCCGGCTTCCCCCGCTGGTCCACGAACCTCGACCCGGACAGCGCCCGCACCCACGCCGGCGGGTACTGCAGCCCGGGCCCGAGCACCACGCGCAGGCCCGCGTCGAGGCACCGGGTGATCCGGGCGCGCAGGTCGGCGACGTACGCCGTGTCGACCACCCCGGACCGGGCGGGGAGGTAGCGGTCCCAGTAGGCCTCGACCTCGACGACCCCGAGGCCGTAGGCCCGGTTCGCCGCGACCGAGGACTCCGTGCACGAGGAGTCGACGAACCCCCACGCCGGCCCCTCGGCCGCCTGCGCCCGCCCGGCGGGGAGGGCGAGGGAGACCAGGACCGCGGCGACGAGCGCGGCGGGCAGCAGACGCACGGCTCGCGACACGCGGGCCTCCGATCGGGGACGGCTGACACCGGAGGCGTCAGCGTGTCACCCGTTCAGCCCATCAGAGACCGAAAGACCGGTCTCGATCATGTCTCGATTGCTCCGTTCGGGACCTTCGGCGGACCAGGAAGGTCATCGGGCCTCACTCCGGTGAGCACCCGGTGTCCGAGCCGGTGCGCTCTCCGGGCCGCGCTCCACCGCGGCCTCGATGCGTTCCTCCACGGGCTTCACCGGCGCGGCCGGGGCGCGCTTCACGAGGCGGCGCATCGCCTTCTGGGCCGGCCGTTCGACGACCACGTAGGCCAGCCACGCCAGGACGAACGCGCCGAGCACCAGCAGGACGATGCCGAGGACGCCCCACCCCGACCCGGGGAACGTCCGGGGGTTGATCAGCAGCGACGCCGCGAGGATCCACGGCACGTGGACGAGGAAGAGCGCGACGCTGTACTCGCCGCCGATCATCGACACCCGGGTGGAGAGGAAGCGGTCGAACGCGCCGCGACGCTGCGCGAGGGCCGGCACCACGAGACCGATGAACGGCAGCGCGTACATCGTCGGGACACCCAGCAGCGAGGTGGCGACGATGGCGGCGAAGGCGACCACGGCGACGGGACCGGTCACCCGCCCGAGCCACGCCGGGATGCGGGACCCGACGGTGGTGAGCTGGTAGAGGGCGCACCCGGCGAGGAACCCGCCGAACGCCCGCGGCAGCGGCATGCTGTAGGTGATGGTGCCGTCGTCGAACCCGATGATCGAGTAGATGACCAGCGGGATCGCGCAGGCCACGAGGTAGCCGACCAGGCACGCGGCCGGGGTGCGCAGCCGCTGCACCAGCGGCAGGAGCAGCGGGAGCACCAGGTAGCAGGCCCACTCCGCCGAGAGCGACCAGACCGGGCCGTTCCAGGTCAGGGCGTGCGCGCCGCCCCAGCCCGAGGTCAGCGTGAGCTGGCGGAACAGGTCCCAGGTGAGGTTGCCGCCGTGCGGGATCTCGCGGCCGACCGCGCGGAACGCGAGGACCGCGGCCACCATCGCGGCGAGCACCGCGAGGTGCACCGGGTAGAAGCGCGAGAGCCGGGCCCAGAGGAACTTCCCGAAGGTGGCCCGGCCCGGCCAGCGCGCGAACGTCCGTGCGTAGCCCGAGCTGATGACGAAGCCCGAGAGGACGAAGAAGAGGTCGAGCGCCACGTAGCCGTGGTGCCAGACGGGCAGGAAGAAGCCCGCCGTGCCGGGGACCATCGCGACCGCGAACGGCGCGACGTGGACCGCGACGACGACGAGCGCGAGGTAGCCGCGGATGCCGACCAGGCTCGGGATGAGCCCGGTCGGCGCCGGGGCGGCAGCGGTGCGGGAGTGCGTGGGCATCGTCGCTCCTAGCCTTGGGGACCGAGTCCGATGGGGGCCGAGCCGTCGAGCGGCCGGCCGAAGTCGTAGACCTTGAGGTCGCCCGCGGTGCGGCCGTGGGCGAGGAAGACCACCGGGTAGCGCCGGTCGAGGTCGGCGATGGCGGCGGGCGTGACGTCGGCGAGGCCGAGCTCGGAGAGCTGCGTCGAGACGACGCCGTAGCGGGAGTTCGAGGCGCGGGCGTCGGCGATGTCGCGCAGCGGGAACACGCCGTAGCCGGGCATGACGAACTGCGCGGTGTGCTCCCCCAGCGCGATGTGGGTCGTCCTCGGGTCGACGTTCGCGAAGAGCCAGGCCGAGAACAGGCTGTAGGTGTCGTCGGTCTGGGACCGGATGTTCCACCAGATCCCACCGGAGGCGAGGAGCACCGCGGCGACGAGCGTGAGGGCGATGCCCGCGACCCAGCGGCGGGCGCGGGCGGCCCGCGTCACGAGCAGGCCGGCGACCACCGAGAGCGGCACGGCGAGCAGGTAGAACGTCTGTTCCTCGACCTCGCCGAGGCCGAAGGTGTAGGTGATCGCGCCGAGCACGCCGGCGATCCAGCAGACCATGACGGCGAGCGCGTGCTCGCCGGGCGCGCGGACGCGCCCGCCGAGGTCGCGGGGGTCGGCGAAGCGGTCACCCGGCTCGCCGCGGATCCGCAGCGAGCGCCAGGACAGCAGGACCACCCAGGCCGCGAAGACCGACGCGGCGCCGATGAGCACGTAGGACGTCCCGGTCAGGCTCAGGTTCGCCGCGATGCGACTCGAGAACGACGGGGCGTTCGCGGAGCTGAACCCGGTCTGCTTGACCAGCCCGACCGCCCGGAGGACCCCGCCGAAGGTCTGGTCGGCCCAGCCGAGGAAGCGGCCGGTGACCACGGTCCAGAGCACGTAGCAGAGGTAGAAGCCGACCTCGCAGCCGAACACCGTCACCGCCTCCCGGCGGCGTAGACCCCACGAGAACACCAGCATGATCAGCAGCGGGAGGCCGGTCACGAGACCCGCGTTGGTCTTCGTCGTGATCGAGAGGCCCCAGAACAGGCCGCCGACGACGAGCAGCACCCACCGCCGGCGTCCGGTCGGCGCCTCGGCCGCGAGGAGCACGCAGAACAGCCCGGCGAGGACCCCGAAGAGCATCGGCGCCTCGAGCATGAGGCGGCTGTCGAAGCGGATGACGAACGGGTCGAGGGCGTAGAAGGCCCCCGCGACGAGCGCCGCCCAGCGCGGGACCACCCGGCGGGCACAGGCGACGACGAGCGCGGTGTTCGCCGCCCCGAACAGCAGGTTGGCGGGGCGCAGCGAGAGCACGAACTCCACGGTCATGCTCGTCTGCGGGGCGCTGATGAAGCGGCTGAAGTAGAGGAACGCGAGCGGCGGGTGCAGGAAGAACGGCGCGTTGAACAGCTGCGGACCGGTGCCCTCGGCGAAGGAGTTCGCGACGTCGGCGTACTGCACCTCGTCCATGAACAGCTCGTAGGCCGAGTGCTGGTCGTAGCCGCGCAGCACCACCGCGACGGCGACGAGCACGAGCGTCGACAGCCCGAACACGAGGCTCGGCCGGCGCCCGGGCAGCGCGCCGCCGAACGGCCGCGTGCCGTAGAGGACCGCGGTGAGCCGGGCGCCGGGCTCCCGGGAGAAGCGGCGCACCAGACCCGCCGTCGGGCGGTGGACGAGCAGGAAGGTGCCGAGGACCGCGAGCAGGTCGCGCACCCGCCACTCGATCCCGGCGAGGCCGCCGGGGCGGACGCGGGTCGGTCCGGGCGCGGTGACGAGGACGCGGCCCAGGGGCGGGGTGACGCCCGGCGGGAGCCGGCGCCGACGGTGCCGGGGCCGGGCGGGCGGCGGGGTGCCGCCGCGGTGCCCGGGCGAGGACGCCCGGTGCCGCCCGCCCCCGCGCGCGGTGGTGAGCGGGCCCGTTCCCGACGCCGGGTCCCCGCCGGCGGCGTGCCGGCCGCCGGTCGGGGTCGGGGTGGTGTCCTCGGCCGGACCCGACGGGTCCACCCGGTAGCCGCGCCGTGCCCGGGAGCGGTGGGCGGCCCCGTCGGGGTCGAGGGTCGGCACGCCCGCGTGCCGCGGTGCCCCCGAGCGGTGGGTCGTCGCCCCGCCGTCGGCCCGGAAGGCGGCGGACAGCGCCTCCGCCGCCGCCGGCGGGCCCCACCGGCCGTCGGGACCCGCCGTCCGCACCCGCCTGGGGTCCCGGCGCAGGCGGACGAGCGGTACCGAGCTGTCGGTCACGCCCCTCCCCGGCCCTCGGCGACCACCCGCCGGTAGAACGCGTCCTGCGTCGCGGCGAGCGCGTCCCAGTCGTGGATGCGCGCGAGGTCCGGCCCGCGGCGGGCGACGACGGCGCAGCGCGGCTCGTCGTGCCAGACCTCGACGAGCGCGTCGGCATAGGCGCGGGCGTCGAAGCCGCCCACGGTCGGCACCAGCAGGCCGCCCTCGGCGGGGACGACCTCGCGCAGGCAGTCGATGTCGTAGGCGACGACGGGCGTGCCGACGGCGAGCGCCTCGGCGGCGACGATGCCGAAGGTCTCGAACCGGGACGGCACGGCGGCGATCCGGGCGGCGGCCACGAGCTCGGACTTGTCACGGCCGGCGACCCACCCGAGGAACCGCACGCGGTCGGCGACCCCGAGCTCCCGGGCCCGCTCGCGCAACGCCGCCTCGTCCGGGCCGGTGCCTGCGAGGAGGAGGTCGCCCGGGATGCGGTCGGCGGCCGCAGCCCACGCGTCGAGCAGCAGGTCGAGCCCCTTCTGCGCGATCTCGAGCCGGCCCACGTAGACGACGTCGCGACGCGACGCGACCGGCGCGGGCGGCACCGTGAAGGCCACGGGGTCGACGCCGTTGCCGATGACCGCGACCTCGGCGTGCGGGCTGAGCGTCTGGGTGGCCGCGCCGACGCCGTGCGACACGGCGACGATCCGGCGGTGCGTGCGCACCGCCCAGCGCTCCACCCAGTGCACCGGCAGGTGGTACTGCGCGGCCTTCTCCTTCGCGTTCAGCCACTGCACCACCCCGACGACGGGTCGCCGCGTCCACCGCGGGATCGCCATCGACGAGATCGGGGCGAAGAAGTCCTCGACGACGAGGTCCACCGGGCCCGGGCCGGCCTCGTCGCCCGGGTGGCGACGGCCGGCGCGGCGGGCTGCGAGGAAGGCCGCGGCCATGTAGGGCAGCAGGCGGGTGAGCCGCGTCCGGCCCCGCCCGACGTGCGGGTGCACCCAGTGCACGGTGCCGAGGCCGTGGCGCTCGACCCGGTCCTCGGCGCCGGGGTAGCGCCCGGTGAGGACGGTGACGTGGTGCCCGGCCGCGGCGAGGCGCCGGTCGATCTCCGCGGTCCGCAGCGCCCCGCCCCCGGAGCCCGGCATGTCCGGGTCCTCGAAAGCGAGGTGCAGCACGTGCAGCGCGCCGTGCTCCCGGTCGGGCGGCGCGAGGGCAGCGTCCGGACCGGGCGCGATGCGGCGGCCGAGCACCGGCAGGCCCACCAGGCCGAGGCCGAACGCCACGACGGCGACGAGCCAGAGCGCGACCGACGGACGGGCCGCGGCGAGCACCACCGTGGCCACCACCGCGTACAGCACGCCGAGCGCGGCGGCCCGGCCGAGCCCCGGGCCCGGGGCCACGCGGCGGGGACGGTGCGCGGCGCCCAGGACCGCGACCGCGACGGCGCCGACGAGCGCGCCGGCGGCCGCACCGGCGGCGAGCGGCCCGGCCGGGTCGGCGGGCACGCCGGGGAGACCGGCGAGCGTGCCGGCCGCGCCGAGGGCGAGCCCCGCCGCCAGCGCGAGGACGGCGGCGGCCAGTGACGCGGCGAGCGCCCGGCGGGCGCGCACCGCGAGGAGCAGGGTGGCGAGCACCGTCGTCGTCCCCAGCCCGACGCCCATGAGCGCGAGCACCGGCAGGAGCGCGACCGAGGGCAGGTAGCGCTCGGGCAGCACGATCCCGACGAGGGCGGTGGGGACGGTCGCGACGACGGCGGCGGCCGGCACGACGAGCTTGACGAAGGACCCGAGGGCCTCGCGCAGGCGCAGCTCCCGGTCGCGGCCGTGGGCGACCCGCAGCACCGGGAAGCTGACCAGCGCGGTGCCGACGGCGACGTAGACCGGCGCCTTCGCGAGGGTGGAGACGGCCTGGTAGCCCGCGGCGGCGGTCGCGTCGGTGACCACGAGGGCGACGACGACGGCGTCGGCCGCCGCGAGGGCGGACAGCACCGCCTGGGTGCCGGCGACCCCGCCGGTCTCGGCCCAGCGGGCGCGGTCGCGCAGCGCGCGGCCGACGTCGCCGACGGTCAGCCCGCGGAACGGGCCGGTCGCCGGGGTGAGCGAGACCGCGAGCACCGCGACCGCGCCGACGGCGAAGCCGCCGACGGCGCCCCAGGCACCGGCGCCCACGATCACCGCGACGACGCTCGCGACGAGCCGCACGGCGACCTCGCCGACGGTCAGCGCGGCGTAGCGCACGAAGCGGGACTCCCCCTGCAGGTGGCCCCACACCGGCGCGATCGCGAAGAGCGCGAGCCCGGAGACGGCCGCCGCGAGGGCGGTCGGGACGTCGGACACCGGGCCCACGATCAGCGCGAGCACCACGGCGGCGACGAACCCGACGAGCACCGAGACGCCGACCGCGAACGCCGTCGCCGCCCGCCGTCGGGGGTCGTGCGACGGGTACGCCCGCACCACGTGGGCCAGCGGGAACGGGATGAGGGCCGCCGAGGCCACCCCCGCGGTGCCGACGACGGCGACCGCCGCCGCGAACGCCGTGTACGCGGGCGCGTCGAGCAGGTGCGCCATCACCAGCGTGACCGCGTAGCTGAGCAGCCCGACCAGGCCGCCCGAGGCCGACAGCAGGGTCGCCGTCCCGCCCGTGGCGCGGCCGTCGCGCTGCTGGTCGGACGGTGCCGGCGACCCCGGTGGCAGCACCGCGTCGGTGCTGTCACCGGACGTCAGCAACGAGGCGCTGCCGTCACGGACGGGACCGACGCCGACCGGGCCGCCGACCACGGAACTGCCTCCGACCGGTGCGGTCATGGGACGTGGACGACGTCCGACGACAGGGTCTCGCCGCGGGCGATGCCCACGATCGCGGGGCCGCCCAGGAGCTCCGGCCGGCTGGCGAGCCGGACGTAGGGCTCCTGCGCCCCGAGGCGCCCGATCACGCCGAGCGCGTCCACCTCGTCGCAGCCGCGCAGCAGGGCGAGGACGCGGTTGCGGCCGAGGCAGATCGACACCTCGTCGCTCAGTCGCAGTGCCGCGGCGGCCTCGGCCGGGTCCGGGTGGCTGAAGCGCGCGAGGACCGTCATGTCCGAGCGGGCCCGACGGCGGGTGGCGGCGCGGTGCAGCGCGGAGCGGTCGGCCGGGGGCAGGTCGGACGCGGCCGACGAGCGGTGGAAGGCCCGCATCTCCGAGAGCACGGACCCGGCGAGGAGTTCCGCCGAGCGCTCCCACGAGAAGCATCCCGCCCACGTGCGGCACGCCTCGGCGACCTCGTCGGCGCGCGCCGGGTCGGCCAGCTCGGCGATGGTGCGCGGCAGCACCGCGGCGAAGTCGTCGATCCCGTCGACGAGCCAGCCGGTGACGCCGTCGAGGACCGAGTCGCGGATACCCGTCGTCCGGATCGCGAGGCAGGGGACGCCCGCGGCAGCGCCCTCGAGCACGACGAGGCCCCAGCCCTCGCCGTCGGAGGTGGACGTGGTCAGCCACGCCGACTCCATCAGGGCGTCGCGCTCGGCGTCGGGCAGGCGGCCGTGGAAGCGGACCACGTGGCCGAGCCCGAGCTCGACGGCCATGCGGCGCAGCACCGTGAGCTCGGGGCCGTCGCCGATGATCTCGACCTGGAGGTCGGGGATGTCGGGCAGCGCCGCGGACACCGCGTGCAGCAGCAGGTCGACGCGCTTGTGCGTGACCAGGCGGCTGGTCAGCACGATGGTGGGCTTCTCGGCCCGGCGCCGGGTGCCGGACGTGATCGCCGTGTTCATGCCGTTCGGGACGACGTCGATGGGGCCGTCGAACTTGAGGCGCCGGCGCAGCTCCTGGCGGGTCGAGGCGGACACCGCGACGGTGCGCTTGCCCGAGTAGACCTTGCGCGCCACGCGCCCCTCGAGCAGCCGGCCGACGAGGGCGCCCCCGGGACCGAACCGCGTCGAGAACTGGTCCTGGTGGACGTGGTGGACCACCTGGACGATCGGGACGGTGTCCCGGGTGAACAGGGGCGAGAAGAACGGGATGCCGTTCTGGCAGTCGACCACCGCGTCGAACCGCTGGCGCAGGCTGCCGCGCAGCAGCCGCATCGCGGTGCGCGCGTAGACGCCCATGGTGCCGCCGGCCCGCAGGATCTCGATGCCGTCGATCTCGTCGCGGGCGCTCTGGCCGGCATCGCGGGCGGTCAGCCAGGTGACGTGCACGCCGGCCGCGACCCAGCGCTTCGAGATCTGGTGGGCGTACGCCTCGGCGCCACCGGCCTGCGAGTGCTTGACGTCGCGCCAGTTGAGGACGAGCACGCGGCACCCGGAGAGCTGGGCGGTCGCGCGGCCGAGGACGGGGACCAGCCGCACCGGCGGCAGGGTCTCCCCGGGGGTGGGCAGGGTGGAGGTCACGTCGTGCTCCCGAGGGCGGAGGTGGTGAGGGCGGACGTCCGACGTCCGGGCAGGGCCGGCGCGGTACCGCGGTTCAGCTCGCGGTGCAGCTTCGCCACCGCGCCGAAGGCGGCGACGCCGTCGCGGACCGGGCGCAGCGTCGAGCCGGCGGTGTCGGTCCAGGTCACGGGGATTTCGGCGATGCGGCCCCCGTCGTCCCGGACGTGGCGCAGGAGCTCGATGTCGAAGGCGAAGCCGGTCGACCGGCACTTCCACAGCGCGCTCTGGACCGCCTCGCGGTCGAAGAACTTGAACCCGCACTGGGTGTCGTGGATGCCGGGCACCAGGGGCCGGGACAGCATGCGGAAGGCGGTGCCGCCGAGCCGCCGGCCGAGCGGCTGCTTCCCGGCGATCGACGCGCCGGGGGCGTGGCGGGACGCGATGGCGGCGGCCGCCCCGTCGTCGAGGGCCGCCATCACCGGCAGGAAGGTCTCCAGCGGGGTCGACAGGTCGGCGTCGGTGAACCCGACGACGCGCGACCGGCTGGTCCGCAGCCCGCGGATCACCGCAGCACCCTTGCCCGCCTGCGAGCAGCCGATCGCGACCGCCTCGACGCACCACCCGGTGGCGACGTTGCAGGCCCGCCCGGTCACGCCCAGCACGCCTGCCGCGGTGTCGTCCACGCTGCCGTTGTCGACGACGACGATGCGCGAGGTCCACGGCTGCTCGGAGAGGAAGGCGACCATCGCGGCGAGGGTCGCGGGGAGTCGTCCGGACTCGTTGTAGGCCGGGATCACGACCTCGAGGTCGACGGGCGCGCGGGTGTCGACCTCCTCCGGCTCCGACGGGCGCTCGGCGAGTTCGTGGGTCGCGCGGGACACCTCGCGGGCGACCGCGGCGACCACCTCGTCGTCGACCACGTCCACCAGGTCCGAGCTGCGTACCGCCCCCACGAGATCGTCCGGCCGGTGCTCCCGCACCCCCCGGAGCGCGGGGTGCGGGGCCAGCGCGTCCTCCAAACCGTCCATCACGTTCTGCACCTCCCGAATATCGACCTTTCGGCTCAGGCATTAACCCTTTCGTCTCGCGTCCATTCGAGTCGTCTGGGGCCATCGCCGCAGGTGGGGCGGCATATAACCACCACATCGAGGTCGATAAACCCGGTGCGACTTCCACACGGTCGAGTGACACGACGCTCGGCGTGTCGGACTCCTGCCGGACTCGGTGTGTCGGCCGAACGGGGGTGCCGCCGAACGGGGTAGCCGCCCCCGCGCGGACCCCCCTGGCAGGGGCGCCTCCTACACTGCGGAGCCGCAGGGTCCGGCGGAGGACCCCGTCGCGGCGGCGCGAGGAGGCCGTCCGACATCGAAGGCCCGCGGGTGCGCTCCGGGGGCCGCGAGCAGGAGGCCCCCCATGAGCCGGTCGGCGCCGCCCCCACCGCGTCACGCGGGATCGGGCCCCGACGGCACCCCGTCCGCTCCGGCCGCGGGAGCCGGTCGCCGACCCGAGCCGGGCACGCCCGCGGCCGGGACCCCCGTCATCGGGGCCCCCGCGCCGCGCCCGCCCGCCGGGCCGCCGTCGACCTCGCAGGCCCCGGTGCCACCCGCCCCGGCGTCGCGCCCGATCCCGCCGCCCGACGGGTCGACGGGCATGCCGGCCTACACGCTCGCCAACCGCTTCACCGACCGGCGCCGGGCCCGGGCGGACGGCCGCGCCGGGCTGCCGAGCGGGGACGGCGGCACCCCCACGCTCGAGGAGCTCGCCCAGGACTTCCTGGCCCGCAGCCACCGCGAACGGCTCCGCCTCGACGTCGAGCTCGCACCGCTGCTCGAGACCGAGGCCGCCCTGACCGTCCGGATCACCGAGACCACGGCGGCCCGGCAGCGGGCGGAGGACCGGGTCGCGTCGTGGCCGGCCCTGCTCGAGGCCGACCAGCTCGGGCTGCGCCGGGGCGGCGAGTCGCTGACCGCGGACGACGTGGTGCGCGCCCGCCGGGCCCGCGAGTACGAGGCATTGCGCCGCCCCATGGTCGAGGAGATCACCCGCCTGCAGCGCGCCGGCTCGGCCGCCCGCGAGGAGCTCGCCCGCGTGCGGGCCGCGATCCGGGCGCGCGAGGTGGTCGGCGCGACCCGCGTGCGCCGCCTCCACGCGCAGGCCATGGCCCGCATCTCGGCCTACGAGCGGCACCTGGTGCGCCACCACCCCCGCGGCGACGCCATCGGGCCCTGGCTCGTCGCCCAGCACCCCCGGATCCCCGGCTGGGTGTTCGACGCGGAGGCCGCCGCCCCCGCCGATCCCCCGGCCCCGTCCGACCGCCCGCGCGAGGAGTCCTGATGTTCCAGTGGTTGCGCCGGCGACGGTCCGACGACGACGGGGCGGGCCGGGCCCCGGCGCACCGGGTGACCGGCGCCCCCGACACCCCGCCGCCCGGTCTGCGCGCGCCCGGCACCCCCGAGGAGAAGCGCTTCTCGCAGGTCTACGCCGAGGACCGGGTGGGCCCGATGCCCTACCCGAATCAGGCCTCGCCGGACGTCGCCGCGGCCCGCGGGCGGGTCCGCGCCCTCGTCAACGACCTGCTGCCCAACGCGGTCGACGAGGGCACCGGGGCGGCGCTCGACCCGCTGATCGCGTCGTGGGCCTCGGGCTGGCTCGCGCGGATCGACTCCGAGCACGCCGACCACCACGCCGTCATCGACCGGCTCGTCGGCGGCGCCCGCCAGCAGCTCGCCGACGCCGAGGCCAACCACGAGCGCGACCGACGCGCCCTGGAGATCGCCCGCCACGACTACGCCGACGCCCGCGACCGGCTCATGGAGGCGCCCCGGACACCCGCCGGCCGCCCCGGCGTGCCCGAGGACGACGCGACCGTCGCCGACGACCCCCGCCGCAGCGCGTCCCGCGGCCCCCGCGCCGCCCGCCAGGCCCTCGCCGTCCGCCGCCCGGGGCCCGACGACGAGGCCCTCACCGGCCCGCTGCGGGTCCGCGCCCCCGCGCGCTCGACCGGCCCCGCCGTCGACGACGCCGTCACCGAGCAGGAGACCCGATGACACCGCCGTCCCCGCCGTCCCCGCCGTCGCGCTTCTCGCTGCGCCGGGGCGCCCGGCCCGGCACCACCGGGTCCTACCGCGACTCGACGATGCTGATCAACCGGTCGCGGGAGGACTACCTCGCGCTCGGCATCATCGTGCTCGCCATCGGTGGCGACATCGCCGCGTTCTACGTCGTCCTCGCCCGGGTGTTCCGCGGGTCGACGTTCCTCATCGTCATCGGCACGGTCGGCTTCGCCGCCGCCTCGGTCGGGCTCGCGCACCTCGTCGGGCAGGGCCTCGCGCGGCGGCGGTGCGGCGACCCGCGCGCGTCCCTGCTGCTCACGCTCGCCGCCTTCGGCACCTGGCTCCTGCTGGGTATCGCGTCGTTCGTGACCCGGCTCCTCACGCCGTCGTCGACGTCGTCGAACCCGTTCGGCTCGTCGTCGGGCTCGGGATTCGGCTCCGGCGGCGGCTTCGGCTCGGGCGGCTCCGGGTTCGGTTCCGGGGGCGGGTTCGGGTCCGGCGGCGGGTTCGGGTCGAGCTCGTCGACGGCCCTCGACGCCTCCGCCGTCCTGCCCGCGATGCTCTTCGGCGCGCTGTTCCTGGCCAGCGGGGTCGCGGCCATGGTGGCGACGTTCGTGTCCTTCAACCCGGTCGCCGGGGCGCTGCGCCGGGCCGAGCGCCGCCTCGAGGAGGCCACCGCCGCGGAGCGGTCGAGCCGGGCCGAGCTGGAGCGCTCGCGCGAGGCGCTGCGCCAGCAGCAGAACGAGCGCGACCGCGAGGAGCAGCGCTGGGTCGCCGCGCGCCAGCAGGTGGCCGCGGAGATGCTGGAGCTGCAGAACTACGCGCGGAACCTCATGGCCTCGAAGATGCAGAACCCGTCGATCACCGACGGCCTCACCAACTCGGCGCCGTACCCGCTGTTCACCCCGGCCCGCGCGATCGAGCCGGGCCGGGAGGCCCGCCCGCCGGTGCGCCACGACCCGCCTGCGCACCGGGTCCCCGCACCCGCCGTCGTGAACGGCCGCCGGAACGGCACCAACGGGCACCACCACCGCGCCCCGTCCGCGAACGGAGATCCTTCGTGACCCTGCGGCGTCCGACCTGGTCGAGCTCCGCTCCGCTGCGTCTCCGGAATTCCGCACTGGCCCTCGCCACGGTCGCCGCACTCGCCCTCGGGGCGTGCTCGTCGGGCGACTCCTCCGGCGGCGTCGGCTTCGCCGGCGGGGGCGCGCCGCTCTCGTGTCCGGTGCCCGTCGGCCCGATGGCGATCGCGATGGGTGGCCGCGCCAACGAGCCCGGCCCGAGCCTCCCCGGGCCGGTGCAGCAGGCGGCGATCTCGGTGGTCGCCGGCGCCTCCGACCAGAAGGTGCAGCCGAAGTTCACCGTCGTGAACGTCGACGGGCGCCCGGCCGTGGCGGGCAGCGACACCTACCGCACCGACGCGGGCAACGCGATCGCCGCGCAGGACGACCAGAACGCCTTCCTGTCCGGTCTCGGCAACGCGATCCCGACGCTGCGGGCGCAGACCCCGGAGGCCGACACCCTCGGCGCCCTCACCCTCGCCGGACGCTCCGTGCAGGGCACTCGGCCGGGAACGGTGGTGCTCGTCGACTCCGGACTCTCCACCGTCGCCCCGCTCGACTTCCGCACCGCGGGGCTGCTCGCCGCCCCCGTCGCCGACGTCGTCTCCTCGTTGCGCGACGCGAACGCGCTGCCGGCGCTGAACGGCGCGACCGTGATCCTGGCCGGGATCGGGGACGTCGCGGCACCGCAGGGCCCGCTCGACACCTCGCAGCGGGCGTCGTTGGTCGCGCTGTGGAAGGGCATCGCCCAGGCCGGGGGCGCGTCCTGCGTCGCGGTCGTCGACGAGCCCCGGTCGGGGGACGCCCCGTCGGACGTCCCGCCGGTCTCGGTGGTCAACGTGCCGCCGCCGCCGACCATCACCCCCGGGAAGGCGAGCGTCCTTCCCGACGACGGGTCGGTGGGCTTCCAGCCCGACACCGCCGACTTCCGCGACGAGAACGCCGCGCGCGGCGTGCTGGCGCCGTTCGCGGACTTCCTCAAGCAGGCGCCGACCCGTCGGCTCGCCCTGACCGGCACCACCGCACGGGCGGGGAGTCCCGCCTCGCAGGTGGACCTGTCGACGCGGCGCGCCGAGGCGGTGAAGGGCCTGCTGGTCTCCCTGGGTGCCGCCGCGGGCCAGATCACCACCACGGGCGTGGGGAGCCAGTTCCCCGGCTACGTGAACGACGTGGGGCCGGGCGGCAAGCAGCTGCCGGGGCCGGCGTCGTCGAACCGGAAGGTCATCGTCGAGCCGTCGAGCTGAAGCACGTTTACTTCCCGAAGGCTATGCCCGGTTAACGTGACCGGTATCTCTTCACCCGCCGGCAACCTCTCCGTTGCACGCGATGCGGGCGGTCCCAACAGGGCTGATCGGCCCAGCGCAGCGCATTCCTGAACGGTTCACTTGATCGCTCCCGACACCGAGCGTGACGGTGTTCGGTGTCCATAGTCGTCGGACCGCTCTAGCGTCTTCTCTCCGGAAGCCCCGTTGGAAGCGAGACGAGCATCGACGTCCGGAGGACCACCAGATGACCACAGCCGCAGACCGGAGCCCCGACACCGCGGCTGGCCTCGAGGACTACACCGAGGCCGAGGTGCACCAGGAGTTCGGTGAGAACCCGAACGAGATGCGCGACACGAACCACTACCAGGACGAGTACATCAAGGGATTCGTCGACAAGTGGGACGACTACATCGGCTGGGAGGGACGCGCCGCCAGCGAGGGCACGTTCTTCATCGACCAGCTGCGCGCCCGCGGTGTCGAGAAGGTCCTCGACGTCGCCACCGGGACCGGCTTCAACTCGGTGCAGCTGCTCGAGGCGGGGTTCGAGACGGTCTCGGCGGACGGCAGCGCCGAGATGCTCGCCAAGGCCTTCGCGAACGGCCGCGACCGCGGGCACGTGCTGCGCGTGGTCCAGGCCGACTGGCGCTGGCTCAACCGCGACGTGCACGGCGAGTACGACGCGATCATCTGCCTCGGCAACTCGTTCACGCACCTGTTCTCCGAGCGTGACCGCCGCAAGGCGCTGGCCGAGTTCTACGCGATGCTCTCGCACGACGGGGTGCTGATCCTCGATCAGCGCAACTACGACGCGATCCTCGACGAGGGCTTCTCATCGAAGCACAAGTACTACTACAGCGGTGACACCGTGACCGCGGAGCCGGAGTACCTGGACGAGGGCCTCGCCCGCTTCCGGTACACGTTCCACGACGACGGCTCGGTGTACCACCTCAACATGTTCCCGCTGCGCAAGGAGTACGTGCGGCGCCTCATGCGTGAGGTCGGGTTCCAGAAGATCGACACCTACGGCGACTTCCAGGACACCTACGGACAGGACACCCCCGACTTCTGGATTCACGTGGCCGAGAAGACGTACCGCACCGACGACGAGCTGACCGAGTCGTACTCGAACGCGGTCCACACCGCGCGCGACTACTACAACTCCGAGGACGCCGACACCTTCTACCACGAGGTGTGGGGCGGTGAGGACATCCACGTCGGGCTCTACGCGACCCCCGACGAGGCGATCGCGCCGGCGTCGGCGCGCACCGTCGAGCGGATGGCCGAGACCGCCGGCATCACCGCGCAGACCCGCGTGCTCGACATGGGCGCCGGCTACGGCGGCGCCGCCCGCCACCTCGCCCGGACCTACGGCTGCCGCGTCACGTGCCTCAACCTCTCCGAGGTCGAGAACGAGCGGAACCGGGAGAAGACCCGCGAGCAGGGTCTCGACCACCTCGTCGACGTCGTCGACGGCTCCTTCGAGAACATGCCGATCCAGGACAACGCCTACGACCTCGTGTGGTCGCAGGACGCGTTCCTGCACTCCGGCGAGCGCTCGACGGTCGTCGCCGAGATCGCGCGCGTGCTCGTCCCGACCGGCCAGGTCGTGTTCACCGACCCGATGGCCGCCGACGGCGCCGACGTCTCGGCCCTGACGCCGATCCTCGCCCGCCTGCACCTGGACAGCCTGGGCTCGCCCGGGTTCTACCGCGCCGAGTTCGCGAAGAACGGGTTCAACGACTACGCCTTCGACGACCACACCGACCAGCTCACGACCCACTACGGCCGGGTCCTGACCGAGCTCGAGAAGGCCGAGCAGGCGTTCGCCGGGAAGATCTCGGAGGACTACATCTCGAACATGAAGACCGGCCTGCGCAACTGGGTCAACGGCGGGAAGTCCGGTCAGCTGTCCTGGGGGATCTTCCGCATCAAGCGGTGACCCCCTCCTGGTGCAAGCAATGCGTCACTGCTTGCACCCAGTGCCAGAGAATCCGGCATCGTGGCGACATCAGCCTGACGACGGCGGGTGGACCAGTTCGTTGGTCCACCCGCCGTCGTGCGTCTACGACCATCCATCCACAGGTCCGACGCGGACCCTGCCTCGTCCACAGGCGGCATACTCGTGCTCCCCCTCGGCCCGTTTCGCGCCGCACCCTTCGGCCATGAGACGTGGAGCCTGGGCCGACGACCTCGAGAGCATGCGAGCGGCTGCCGACGACGACGTCATCGCCGTCGTGGCGCTGATGGCGCTCGGAGTCCCCGAGAGCACGATCTACCGTCGGTGCCGCAAGGACGGCCCGTGGCAGCTCCTCGCTCCGGCCACCGTCCTGCTGAGCAACGGGCCCCCGACCCGCCGCCAACGACTCGTGGCCGCGCTCCTTCACGCGGGCCCAGGATCCATGGTCACCGGCCTGGACGCGGCCCGGGCACACGGGCTCCGGCGCGGGGAGCTTCCCGAGGACGTGCACGTCCTGATCGCGGCGTTCCGGCAGGTCCGCAGCGTGCGCGGCATCCGGGTGGAGCGGACGAAGCGGTTGCCGACGCCGGTGCTGCGAGACGGTCTGCCCGTCGCGCCGCTCGACCGCTGCGTACTCGACGCCGTGCGTCGGCTACGGGACCGAGGTCGGATCGCGGCGATCCTGACGGAGCCGGTGCAACGGCGCATGGTCACCCGCCAGGCCCTGCGCCTCGAGCTCGACGCCGGGTGTCGTCGGGGATCCGGAACGCCCCGGGAGGTCCTCGGATCGATCGACGACGGCGTCCGCTCCCCCGCCGAGTTCGACGTCCGCCGGTGGTGGTCGGAGCACCCCGACCTCGGGACCATGCGGTGGAACGTGCGGCTGTTCGACGTGCAGGGACGCTTCCTCGGCATCGCGGACGCCTTCGACGAGGAGATCGGCCTCGTCGCGCAGGTCGACTCGACCGAGCACCACTTCATGACGCCGGATCAGGTCGTCGAGACCGAGCGTCAGCACCGTGCCTATCGCTCGGCGGGCCTTCACGTCGTCGGCATCCGTCCGAGTCGGTTGCGGTCGGACCGGGAGGGGCTGTACCGCGACGTCCTCGACGCCCGCACCGTCGCCGCCTCGCTCCCACGGGTGGACGTCGGCTGGCGTCCGGATATCGAAGCAGGCGCCTGACCCGTGTCCATCGACGGTGCCGGATTTCCTGGCACTGGGTGCAAGCAGTGACGCATTGCTTGCACCGAGCAGGTGCTACCGCCGGCGGGACAGCGTCGACACCGTCCGCCCGACGAGGCCCTTCGCCTTGCGCCAGCCCTTCTCGGCGACGCCGGCGATGTCGGTGGTGGGCGTGACGATGACGCGGCGCATCTCGTAGGGCGAGTCGCCGCCCGAGGCGAGCCCGGCCGTCGTCGTGATGGCGCAGCGGTAGCCCAGGTCGCGGGCGACCCGGGTGGTGACGTCGGAGTAGTCCGCGGCCGAGCCGTTGGGGAACGCGAGGGTGTCGACGGTGATGCCCAGGCCCGACTCGAGGGCCGCGCGGGACTCCCCCATCTCGACCCGCTGGCCCGGCTCGGTCTCCCGCTCCAGGATCGCGTGCGAGACGGTGTGCGAGCCGATCTCGTGCCCGGCCGCGAGCAGCGACTTCGCGCCCGACCAGTCCATGAACAGGCCCTCACCGACCGAGGACTCCGCCGGCGACAGCAGCTCCGACACCCGCGCGACCTCGGCGACCCGGGAGGCGTGGTCCAGCCGCTTCAGCGACGCCCGCACCGCGGCGTGGGCGGTCTCGCGCTCGGCGGGCGTGCCCAGCGGGTACACCGTGCCGCCGAACTCCAGCGTCGCGGCGCGCGCCCGGTCGAACGCCGACGACAGGTCCTCCCACCACGCACCGACCGTCCCCGAGAGGAAGCCGGGCACGAGGAAGAACGTGGCCGGGAGGCCGTGGCGCTCGAGGGCCGGCACGCCGAGCTCGAGGTTGTCCCGGTAGCCGTCGTCGAAGGTCAGCACCACCGCCCGCGACGGCAGCGGCTCCCCGGCCTCCATCAGCCCCAGCGCGGTCTGCAGCGGGAGCACGTTCGCGAACCGCGAGAGCATCCGGAGCTGCCGGGCGAACCCGAGGCGGCCCACGCCGGGCGGGTCGGGGAACCCGGGCGTCGGGTCGATGTTGTGCCAGCCGAGCACGAGGAGCCGGTTGCCCATGGCGGCCCACCCTAGGTGGCCGACCTCACGGCCCCGGTCACCGCCTCCGCCACCCGTTCCCGACGACGGGCCGACCGGCGCAGCGAGCGCGAGAGCTCCACGTGCACGAACACGGTGCCGTGGCGCGCCGCGACCCGGCCCTGCACGTTCCGTGTCCCGGACAGGTCCTCGCATCCGGGCTCGCCGCCGCGACGCACCCGTTCCCCCGAGGCCGCCAGTCGGGTCACCGTCTCCTCCAGCACCACCGACCCGGTCGCCGCGCCGGCCGACACGACGGCGTCGACGTCCGGCCGGTCGGCGAAGCCGTGCAGCTGCACCTGGGGCACGCCGCGGTGGGCGACGAGCCCGGCGGCGACCCGGGCGAAGACGGAGTCCGGGCGGTGGGCGACGTCGGCGGGGCAGTCGGCGCGCGTGCGGGCGCCGGCGGGGGCGCCCGCGTGGCGGTGGGCGCCCGCCTGCAGGTAGAGCGCGTCGGGCAGGGCCTCGACGATGGCGACGCCGATCTGCTCGGTGCGCAGGTCGGCCGCCGGGTGCGGCACCTCGACGACGAGCGAGGGCTCGGCCCGCGGCAGCAGGAGCAGCCCCCAGGACCGCTCGCTGCACGGGTCCGCGACGAGCGCGGCCCGGCCGGCCACGGTCGTCGTCGTGAACCCGAGGGCGGCGGCGTGGTGGGCCACTCCGTCGCCGGCGGCGATCGCGACGGCGAGGGCGTCGGCCGCAGCGCGTTCGGCCTCGTCGGGGGCGCGGTAGGGGCCGCCGGACCGCAGGGAGGCGGTGAACCGGTCGACCAGGCCCGCGAGGGAGGTCACCGGTGCGATCATGCCCGGGCGGCAGGCCCCCGGCACGACGACGGGTCGGCTCAGGCCCCCGCGGGGTAGGCCGGGCCCCACTCGGGCGCACCCGACGGCACACCCCGGGTCGGGCGGGCCGCGGGGGACGGCGGGTTGCCGAACGGCGGGGTCCCGAACGGCGCCACGTAGAACGCGAGCGGACGCCTCGGAGCGTTGAGGAAGGCCGCGGCCTCGGGGTCGGGCTCGAACGGCAGGGCCGCCCCGAACGGGAAGAGCGGCTCCACCTCCGGGACCGCCACCCCCTCGGACGGGACGGACGACGGCGTCCACGCCCCCGTGGCGACGCCGGGCTCGGCCCACGCGGGCACGGGCTCCGACGGCCGCCGGACGGCCGGTCGCAGGGCGACGACGCGACGCACCCCCGAGGACCCCGTCACCGGGCCGCCCTCCTCCGATGCACCGCGGTCATGGGTCGTACCGCAGGAACCTCGCTCCGCCATGTGAACCATTCTGGGAAGCCGTTTCCCGCAATCACGGTCGGGGGACCACCCCTGCACCCCGGCGTACGCCCTCCGGCCGCACCGACCGGGGACCCCGCGACCGCCCGCCGTCGCGCCGCCCCCTCCGATCGGGGCAGGCCCGCCCGGGACGGTCGAAACGTCCCGGTCGGCGCCCGCGGGGAGTGACGCACCGTACATCGTGGAGTTCCACCCGACCTTCGTCACCGACGCCGACCACGGCCGTTCCACCTCCGGGAGGGCCGATCGTGGCCCGTGCGATACCGGGATGATCCGGACGCCGGGTACGTAACTGCACCACCCCCCGGTGCGGAACGCGACGCTCCGGTGGCGGACGATGGTGTCCGACCGTTCCGACGCCCGACCACCGTTCGTAGCCGACGACGCGGTCCGCTGCCCCCGACCCGGAGGTGCTCCCCGTGGAGAGACCCGCTCCCGACTTCAGCCGGTCGAACGCCCTGGCGGACCGACTGCACGCGATGGTCCCGGGGGGTGCGCACACCTACGCCCGCGGCGACGACCAGTACCCCGAGGGCATGGCGCCGATCATCGAGCGGGGCCACGGCGCCCGGGTGTGGGACGCGGACGGCAACGAGTTCGTCGAGTACGGCATGGGGCTCCGGGCGGTGACCCTGGGGCACGGCTACGCCCCGGTCCTGGACGCGGTCCGCGACGTCCTGGGCCGCGGGGTCAGCTTCACCCGGCCCTCCACCCTCGAGGTGGCCGCGGCGGAGGACTTCCTCGCGACGGTCCCCGGCGCGGACATGGTGAAGTTCGCGAAGAACGGCTCCGACGCGACGACGGCGGCGCTGAAGCTCGCGCGGGCCGCCACCGGCCGTGACCTCGTCGCGGTCGCCGACCAGCCGTTCTTCTCGGTCGACGACTGGTTCATCGGCACCACCGGCATGCACGCGGGCATCCCGGCGGCCACGCGGGACGCGACGCTGCGCTTCGGCTTCAACGACCTCGACTCGCTCCGCGCGCTGTTCGCGGCCCACCCCGGCCGGATCGCCGCCGTGTTCATGGAGGCCGCGACCGGTCTGGTCGCTCCCGAGCCCGGCTTCCTGGCGGCCGTGCGCGAGCTGTGCACGGCCGAGGGCACGGTCCTCGTCTTCGACGAGATGATCACCGGCTTCCGCTGGGCGGCCGGCGGGGCCCAGGAGGTCCACGGGGTCGTGCCCGACCTCTCGACGTGGGGCAAGGCCATGGGCAACGGCTTCCCGATCGCGGCGCTGGCCGGGAAGCGGGAGCTCATGGAGCTCGGCGGACTCGCCACCGACGCGAGCCGCGTGTTCCTACTCTCCACCACGAACGGCCCCGAGACCGTCGGCCTCACCGCGTTCCGCGCGGTCGTGGCGGCCTACCGCGCCGGGGACCCCATCGCCGCCATGCGCCACGCCGGGGAGCGCCTGACGGCCGGTGCGAACGCCGCGATCGAGGCCGAGGGCCTGCAGGAACACCTGCTCGTCGCGGGCCACCCCAACTGCCTGGTGTTCCTCACGCGCGGGCCGGACGGCCTGCCGTCCCAGGAGTTCCGGACGCTGTTCCTCGCCGAGCTGCTGCGCGGCGGGGTGCTCGGGCAGTCGTTCGTGGTCTCGGCGGCGCACACCGATGCGGACGTCGACCAGACGGTGCAGGCCGTCACCGACGCCCTGCCCACCTACCGCAAGGCCCTCGAGCACGGCTCGACGGCGGGACTGCTCGAGGGTCGGCCGGTCGCTCCCGCGCTGCGGACCCACGCCGCCCCCCGGCGGCGCTGAGACCGGCCGGCGGACGGACCGACGGCGGGTGGCCCGGGGTCAGACCCCGACGACCGCCCGCCCGTCGTACTGCGTGGCGAGCTCCTCGGGCATCGGCGCGAGGTCGGAGCAGCGCCGGAAGTCGCGCAGCGACGTCCCCGAGCACTCCGAGTCGACGTTGCGCGAGCCGCGGCCGGCCGCGACGTCGTCGATGTCCACGACGCGGAAGTCGATCGAGAACCGGGTGCGCCCGGAGGTGTTCGGCACCGATGAGTGCAGCTGGTTGCCCGAGAACACCATCATCCCGCCGACCTCCGGCACCACCCGCACCTGCGGGTCGAGCTCCACCGGCTCCTCGGGCGTCGGCTGGTCGCGGGTGTCCTTGCCGATCTGCGTCGCCGCGCTGAACCGGCTCGTCCGGTTCCACTCGTCGTAGTCGTAGCGCCGCGAGCCGTTCTTCACGCCGCGGGTCATGTACTGCGGGTGGAACGCCATGACGTTGTCGGCGGTCACCGGGTAGACGGGCATCCACCAGTTGGTCTGGCACATCGGCGCCGAGTACCAGGTGTCGCGGTGCGGGTGGAAGGCGAACGCGATCCCCGTCGTCAGGTAGTCGTCCGAGGTCGAGGTGCGCAGCCGCGGCACGTCGAAGTAGGTGCGCTCCAGGTCGCACCCCCGCTCCTCGAGGATGGCGGGGAGCAGCTCCTTGCACCGCGGGTGGTGGATGAAGCGCGGCTTGAGGTCCGCGAGCAGCGTCGCGAAGTCCCGCACCTCCATCTCGTACTGCGCCACCTGCGGGTCCCGCCCCGCGAACGCCTCCTCGACCAGCTCCCGGGTGAACTGGACGAGGGCGAGCGTGGCCGGCGTCGCGCCGTAGACCATCACGTCGCCCGAGTACAGGTGCTCGCGTCGCGTCGCGTCGTCGAACGACGGATTCGAGAGAACGTTCGTCACGTCGGCCCCCTTCGCGCCGGTTCTTCCCACAGCAGGAGAACCTCCTGGCTACCGAGACGTCGCACGGTAGCCACTGGTTGTCCGCTCGGGTGCAGCGAGGTACCCGAAAAGAATGCGCACGCGCGACCGTCGGTACGATTCGATCACGAAACGTACCTGGAATGGTTCGTTCGGGGAGGATTACGACATATGGCACACATCGCGTCGCTGTCCCAGCTGCAGTCCCCGCCGTGGGCGTCGGTCGACGGCCAGCTCGTGCCGTACGACGACGTCCGGATCCACATCTCCGCCGAGGCCCTCACCCGCGCGCTCTCGGTGTTCGAGGGGGTCAAGGGCTACTGGGACCCGGCGAGCGAGACGTTCTCCCTCCGCACGCCGCGGGAGCACTACGAGCGGCTGCTCCGGTCGGCCAGGCTCTTCCACATCCCGGTGGACTTCGACTACCCGGAGTTCGTGCGCCGCCTCGAGCAGCTGGCCGCGGAACTCCTGGTGCGCGACCGCGACCTCTGGTTCCGGCCCACCCTCTACGTCACCGAGGGTCACTGGGGCGAGGGCACGCGGGCCACGCTCGTCATCACCGCGTTCACCCAGCAGAAGGAGTCGGGCGAGCCGATGCGGCTCGGCGTCTCCACCTGGCGCCGCGGCACCGACGTCGACCTGCCCACCCGCGTCAAGAGCAGCGCGAACTACGTCGTCGCCCGCCTCGCCCGGATCGAGGCCCGCCGGCTCGGCTACGACGACGCGATCCTGCTCAACCGGGAGGGCCGCGTCGCCGAGGCCACCGGCGCCTGCGTGGTCGCGCTGCTCGACGGCGAGGTCGTGGTGCCGCCGTCCTCGGAGGGCGCGCTGGACAGCCTCACCGTGCGCATCCTCGAGCGGCTCTGCGAGCGCGACGGGCTCCGTCTCGTGCGCCGCCCGATGGACCGCACCGAGCTCCTCGCCGCCCAGGAGGTCGGGATCGCGGGCACGATCTCCGAGCTCACGCTCGTCTCCGAGATCGACGGCTTCACGTTCCCGGTCGACGGCGTGCTCGCGCGGCTGCGGGCCGCCTACCTGCAGGTGATGCGCGGCGACGTCCCCGTCGACGGCGTCGAGATGGTCGCCACCGACGCCGGGCGCGCGCTCGTCACGTCGTAGTACCGGTTCCCGACGACGGGTGGCGAGGCCACCCGTCGTCGGGGGCGGCTAGATGACGCCGCGGACGATGTCGGCGAGCTCGCGCGCCATGTGCGCGGAGGTGAACCGGGTCTCGACGTCCTTGCGGCCCTCGGCACCCATGGCCGCCGCGCGCTCCGGGTCGGAGAGCAGGTCGGCGATCGCCGTGGCCATCGCCGCCGGGTCGCCGGGCGGCACGAGGATGCCGGTGCGGCCGTGGTCGACGTAGTGGTCCATGCCGGGGTTGTCCGTCGCGACCACCGGGCGGCCGCTGGCCAGCCCCTCCAGCGCGACCGTCAGCCCCGCGCCGACGGGGTTCGACCGCAGCGCGATGGCGACGACGGTCGAGCGCCGGTACAGCCCGCGCATCGCGGCGTTCATCCGCCGGGCGTGCACCACCCCGGCGTCGGGGGCGAGGGTGACCGGGATCGTCGTGGCGAGCTCCAGCCAGGCCGGGACCCCTCCCGCGCGGACCCGCTCGACGGCGGCGACGAGCGTGTCGTGGTCACGGTTGCGGTCGTCGCCGACGCTGGTGATCGTGACGCCGCCGGGGTCGCGCTCGTCCCACGGCTGCTCGGGGTAGAACTCCGGGTCGATCCCCAGGGTCACCCCGTGGACGCGCCCGGGGTCCACGTCCCAGTGCTCGCGCAGGATCGGCACCACGCCCGGGGACTGGCTGAACAGGCCCGCCGCCCGGCGCAGCGCGCGCGTCGTCGCGATCCGCTCCGCCCGGCCGAGCAGGTCGGGGCGCTCGAGCCAGCCGATCCCGGTGACCACCGGGCGCCGCGGCGAGGTGAACAGCGCCGGCACCCCGGTGCGCTCGTCCATGCACAGCACCGCGTCCGCGCCGCGACGCTGCACCGCGCCGGTCACCGCCGTCACGGCCTCGTAGCCGTCGAGCCGGTTGCGCACCTTGCGCGAGGCGTAGGCGACCGCGCCGTGCGCCGGCCGACGGAAGGTGACGACGTCGCCGTCGTCGCCGATGTGGTGCAGGCCGTAGGGGGTGTGGTCCGGGATCTCGCCGCGGGCGTTCCGGAGCCGGTAGGCCTCCACGTCGAGCTCCTCGGGCAGCTCCACGTGTACGTGCATGTCCTCGGTCTCCCCCTGCGCCGTGCGTCGTGACCCGTTCGGGCTACCGCGACGCTACCGATGTCCGGTCCCGGCCCGAACGCCGGATGTCGCTGTCCGCGCCGGGCTGCCCACCCGCCGCCCCGGTCCACGCCATCGTTCCATCCGCCGTCATCGATCCGAGCGCTGCGTCACGGCAACCACCGGGTCCCCCGAACGTCCTCTGGACAGTGGTACGTGCCGGGGACACCGGGCACCCGCCGGGCCCCGACACCGCATCGCTACCGTGGTCCGAGCCCGAACGGCATCCGCTCGGGCCGGACCTGGCCCCCGACAGGACGGAAGACGAGATCTTGCCCGGAAGAGCACTCATCCTCGTCGAGAACCTCTCGGTGCCGTTCGACCGTCGCGTCTGGCAGGAGGCCACGACGCTGCGCGACCACGGCTGGGACGTCGAGGTGATCTGCCCGAGGGGCACCGCGCGGGACACCGAGCGCGAGGCGACCGTCGACGGCGTCCGCATCCACCGGTACCCGCTCCAGGCGGCGTCCGGGGGCCCCCAGGGCTACCTCAAGGAGTACGCCACCGCGCTCTTCCACTCGGTGCGGCTGGCGCGGGCCGTGCACCGCCGGGCACCGGTCGACGTCGTGCACCTGTGCAACCCGCCGGACCTGCTGTTCGTGGTCGCGCTCGTGCTCAAGGTGCTCAGCGGGGGCCGCACCAAGGTCGTGTTCGACCAGCACGACCTCGTGCCCGAGCTCTACCTGTCCCGCTTCCGCCCGAAGCGCGACGCGCTGTACTGGGCGCTGCGGCTGACCGAGTTCCTGACATACCGCACGGCGGACGTCGTGATCTCCACCAACGAGAGCTACCGGTCGAAGGCCGTCGGCCGTGGCCGCGTGCGGGGCGACCGGGCCTTCACGGTCCGCTCCGCGCCCGCGCTGGACCGCTTCCGGCAGGTCCCGCCGGAGCCCGACCTGGCGCGCGGCAAGGAGCACCTGCTCGTCTACCTCGGTGTGATGGGCCCGCAGGACGGCGTGGACTACGCGGTCCGCGCCCTCGCCCGGCTCGGCGAGCGCCGCGACGACTGGCACGCCGCCTTCCTCGGCGGCGGCGACGCCTTCGACGACGTCGTCGACCTCGCCCACCGGCTCGGCCTCGACGACCGCGTCACCTTCACGGGTATGGCAGACACCCCGGACGTGCAGCGCTACCTCTCCACCGCGTGCCTGGGTCTCGCCCCCGACCCGCTCAACCCGCTCAGCGACCTGTCGACCATGAACAAGATCATGGAGTACATGGCGATGGGCCTGCCGATGGTCTCGTTCGATCTGACCGAGGGCCGGGTCTCCGCCGGGGACGCGGCGCTCTACGCCCGCCCGAACGACGTCGACGAGTACGCGTCGCTGGTCTCGGACCTGCTCGACGACCCGGTGCGGCGCAAGCAGATGGGCGAGGTCGGCCGCGAACGCGTCGCCGGCGCGCTGTCGTGGTCGCACTCCCAGACCTCACTGCTCGCCGCGTACGCGACGGTGGACCCGGCCCGCCGGTGACGTCCCCCGCTCCGGTGCCGCTGCGCGGCTCACGCCCGCGGTCCGGCTCCGCTCCGCTGCGCGTCCTCGTGGTCGGGCAGGCCGAGGGCACGCCCGGGGGCATCTCCTCGGTGCAGCGGCTGCACGTCCGGTTCCTCGCCGCGCGGGACGACGTCACCGTGCGGCTGGTCACCACCTACGACGAGGTCGGTGCCGCCGCGCGGCTGCGGCTGATGGTCGGCGGGATCGCCCGCGCCGTCGCCCTGATCCTCGGCGGGCGGGTCGACGTGGTGCACCTGCACGTGGCCAAGGGGCTGTCCGCCCTGCGCAAGGGCCTGATCGTCGCGGTCGCCCGTGGCCGCGGGGTCCCGACCGTGCTGCACACCCACGCGGGCGCCTTCGCGGAGTGGTTCGACGGACTGCCCCGGCCGCTGCGGCGGGTCGTCGCGTGGCTGCTGCGGGCCGACCGCGTGATCGTGCTGGCCGACGGGGCCCGCGAGACCTACACGAGCCGGCTGGGCGTCCCGGCCGAGCGCGTCCCCGTCGTCGCGAACCCGGTGGAGTGGCCGGCGGAGCTGCCCGCCCGGGACCCCCACGCGGGCCGCGTCCGCGGCGTCTTCCTCGGGCGCCTGATCGACCGCAAGGGCGTCTTCGACCTGATCGACGCGATCGCCGGCCTCCACGCCGACCACCGTGCCCGCCTGCACGTGACCCTCGCGGGGCACGGCGACGTCGACGCGGTCCGCGCGGCCGTCGCCGCGGCGGACCTCGGGGGCAGCGTCGAGGTGCGCAGCTGGATCGGGCCCGAGGAGCGCGACGCGCTGCTCCGCGAGGCCGAGCTGCTCCTGCTGCCCAGCTGGTGGGAGGGCCTGCCGATGTCGGTCCTCGAGGGGATGGCCTGGGGCCTCTGCCCGGTCGTCACCCCGGTCGGTGGCCTCGCCACCCTCGTGCGCGACGGTGACAACGGCGTCGTCGTCCCGGTGAACGACCCGGCGGCGCTCGGCGCCGCCCTGGACAAGCTGCTCTCCGACGACGAGGTGCGGGTGCAGCTGGGAGCCCGGGCCCGCGAGAGCGTCGCGCCGTTCGGCGCCGACGCCTGGGCGGACCGCCTCGTGGCGCTCTACCGCGAACTCCTGGTCCCCGAGCAGCTCCCCGAACAGCACGGAAGGAAGCCCCACCATGGCTGACCGCAGCGAGCACGGCACCGTGCTCACCTACGACCCGATCGAGTTCCCCTTCTCGACGGTCGTCGCGAAGATCCTCGACACCCCGGACCTGGAGAAGATCCACGAGCTGGGGCGCCGGGCGGACGTGGACAACCACGACCAGGACTCCGACGACCACTCGATCTTCTACCGCGAGTACGACCAGGTGCGGGACCTCTACGACCGCTTCCTCGTCGAGTGGATCCTCCCCCAGTACGGCGAGGACCTCGCCGTGCAGCGCGTGCCCACCTTCCGGGTGCACCGTCCGGGCAGCGTGGCCGTGTCCGAGTTCCACAAGGACTCCGACTACAACCACCAGCCGGCCACCCTGAACTACTGGCTGCCGCTGACGCGCGCCTACGGCACCAACTCGATGTGGATCGAGGACGCCCCGGGCACCGACACCTACTCGCCCGCCGTCGTCGAGCCCGGCGAGGTGTTCCGGTTCGACGCCGTGAACAACCGTCACGGCAACTACCCGAACGACACCGACACCTCGCGCGTGAGCTTCGACTTCCGTGCGATCCCGCTGCGGCTGTTCGTCGACGAGGGCAAGTCCACGGTCAACGCCAAGCGCCGCATGGACCTCTCGGGCTACTACCGCAAGCTCAGCGCCGACGGGACGCTGGGCGACTAGGTGCTCCGCAGGTGAGCACTCAGGGGGGCTATCGCACCTGTTAGTGCTCACCTGCGCGGAGCGCACATCTCCTCGATCCCCCGCGCCGCCCGCCAGCCGAGCACCGTCGCGATCCGCGACGCGTCGGCCACGACCCGCGCAGGGTCACCCGGCCGGCGCCCGACGATCTCGTAGGGCACCGCGTGGCCCCGGGCGACCGACACGGCCCTGATCACCTCGAGCACGCTCGTGCCCTCGTTGCGGCCCACGTTCAGCGCCCCGGGCGACCGGCCCTCGAGCAGCGCCGCGGCCGCTGCCACGTGGGCCTCCGCGAGGTCGGCGACGTGGACGTAGTCCCGCAGGCAGGTGCCGTCCGGGGTCGGCCAGTCGTCCCCGAACACCTGCACCGGCCGGCCCGTCGTCGCGGCCCGCTCCACCAGCGGCAGCAGGTTGGTCGCGCCACGATCGGCCAGCGTCGCCGACGCCGTGCCCGCCACGTTGAAGTAGCGCAGCGCCGTCCACCCCAGGCCCTCGGCCTCGGCGTGCCGACGCACCGCCCACTCCCCCGCGAGCTTGGTCTCGCCGTAGGGGCTGGTGGGCAACGTCGGCTGGTCCTCGGTGACCGGCTCGGCCGACGTCTCGCCGTAGACCGCCGCGCTCGAGGAGTACAGGAAGCGGCCGATCCCGGCGGCCGTCGCGGCCCGCAGCACCGCCACCGTGCCGCCGACGTTGTGCTCGTAGTAGGTCAGTGGGGCCGCCACCGACTCCGGCACCGACTTCTTGGCGGCCAGGTGCACCATCCCCGCCACGTCCCGACGACGGGTCAGGTCGGCCAGGACCTCGGGCAGCGCGGGGTCGCGCAGGTCGTGGCGCAGCAGCTCGACGTCGTCGGGCAGCCGTTCGACCAGGCCCGTCGAGAGGTCGTCGAGCACGACCGCGTCGTGCCCCCCGGCGCGCAGGGCCCGCAGCACGTGCGACCCGATGTAGCCGGCACCGCCGGTCAGCAGCCAGGTCGAGCTCCGGACGTCCATCGGCGGTCACCCTAGCCAGCGGCGGGTGCCCCGCCGGGGGCCGGGCCCCGCCTCCCGGGACCGCCCCCGACCCGCCCCCGACCGCTCCAGACCCGCTCCAGACCCGCTCCGAACCCGCACGAGTAGCATTCCGGTCGATGAGCACCCGGTCCACGGCGATCGCGCGCGGCGTCGTCATCCAGGTGCTGGCGAAGTTCTCGGCCCTGCCCCTGTCGATGGTCACGCTGGGCATCGCCACCCGCTACCTGGGCGAGTCGGGCTACGGGATCATGGCCGCCGCCGTCGTCTTCGCCCAGACCTTCGAGGCCTTCACCGAGCTCGGCGTGGGCACCATCATCGTCCGCCGGGTGGCGGGCTTCGGCGGCAACCTCGAGCGCCTCGTCGGGATGAACATCTCCTTCTCGACGCTGTACGCGGTGCCGCTGGCGGTCATCGCGGCGATCGCCGGGATCGGGGTCTACTGGGGCGACTACCAGCAGCAGGCCGCGGTCTGCGTGCTCGCCGTCGGCCTGATCTTCACCACGGTCTCGTCGTGCTACGAGCCGGTGTTCGACATCAAGGTGCGCTACTCCTCCGCCGCGTCGGCGGAGTTCTTCTCCCGGGTGCTGACGTTGTCCGCGGCCGCCTCGGTCGCGTTCTTCGACTGGGGCCTGCTCGCCATGTGCGCGGTGCAGATCATCCCGCAGGCGCTGCGCCTGGTGATCCAGTGGTGGGGCGCGCGGCGGCTCACCGAGATCCGCTGGGTCGTCGACTGGGCGGAGATGTGGCACCTGCTCAAGGAGGCCTTCCCGCTCACGGTCATCGCGATCATCGCGGTGCTGTACTGGCGCGCCGACGGTCTGATCCTGTCGATCCTCGGCACGCCCGAACAGGTCGGTGGCTACTACGCCGCCCTCTCGATCGCGTTCACCCTGACGTTGATCTCGCAGGTCTTCGAACGCTCGGTGCTCTCGACGATCAACGAGACCTACCACTCCGACCGCGACCGCTTCGCCCGGGCGGTCGACCAGGGTTACCGCTTCCTGCTGCTCGTGGGCTTCCCCATCGCGGTGATCGGCTGGCCGCTCGCCCACCGCATGGCCGACCTCGTCGGCGGCTCGAACGGGGTCGGCGCGTTCGCCGGGCCGCCCCTGCAGTTCTTCTTCATCGCCGTGGCCATGACGTTCCTGTCGGCGATCGTCTCCGACGGCCTCATCGCAGCGCACGAGCAGAAGTACCTGACGACGATGTCGACGATCAACCTGATCATCAACATCGTCGGCAACATCATCCTCGTCCCCCGCCTGGGCGCGGTGGCCTGCGGGATCATGCTGATCGTCACCGAGACGATCGGTGTCCTGATGTCGCAGTGGCGCCTCCGTCGCCATGGGGTGCACCCGCTGCCGTTCGGCTACCTCGCCCGCCTCGTCCCCGCGGGCCTGCTCGCCCTCGGCGCGATCTACCTCACCTACGACCTGCCGCTGCTCGTCCCGATGGCCGCGGGCGGGATCGCCTACTTCGGCGGCGCGCTCCTCGTCGGCGCCATCCCGCTGTCGATGCGCAACGCGCTGCTCGGCGCGCTGCGCCCCAAGAGCCTCGACCGCATGGAGGCCGAGGCGGCGGCGGAGAACGCCGACGACGGGATCGGGGTCGCCCCGTCCGCGCCGACGGTCGAGCCGCGGATCGACCCGGCGGGGGTCGGCCTGGACGCCGCGACGACGGTGCTGCCCGGCATGACCCGGGTGCCCGAGGGCCGCAGCGCGCTCGACGCCGAGACCGCGCAGATGCGTCCGACGGTCGCCGCCGGCACGCGCAGCGCGCCCCGCCGCGATCTCGCCGACATCACCGACGTGCCCACCATGGAGCTCGACATGGCGGCGCTGCAGACGATCCGCATGCGCCAGCAGGGCAAGTTCGTCGAGATGCGGGTCATCCGGAAGGGCTGACCGGGGCGGGCGCCGGGTCACTCCCGACGTCGTGCCACGATCGCGGTGTCCGGTTCCGGGGGCGGTGAAGGAGACAGCAGGTCGTGTCGGGTCGTGAGTTGGCGGTCCTGATCGTGTCCTACCGGCGGGCCGACCTGCTGGACCGGGCACTGCGCAGCGTCGAGAAGCACCTCCCGGACGCGCCGGTGTACGTGTGGGACAACGCGTCGTCGGGTTCCGACGAGGTCCGCGCGCTCGCGACGTCGTGGCCGCAGGTGCGGTGGACGTTCTCGCAGGCGAACCTCGGCTACATCGCGGCCATGAACCGCCTCGCGGCGCAGTGCCCGGAGGCGGACATGCTCCACCTCAATCCCGACGCCGAGCTCATCGGTCCGCTCACGGCGGCGCGGGAGGCCCTCGCCCGGCCGCGGGTCGCCGCGGTCTCGCCGACGGTGCTCGACCCGGAGGGCCGCGAGCGCCCGTGGGACGTCGCGCACCGCGAGCAGAGCGTGCTGCGCAACCTGCTCAACGCCGCCGGCTACGCGAAGCGGCTCCGGGAGCACCCGGTGCTCGCCGGGCTCTCCGACCTGTACCCGGAGACCCCGCACGACGTCGACGGCTACATGGCCGGCTGCTGCCTGCTCATCGCCCGCGACGCCTGGAACGCCCTCGGACCGTTCGACGAGCGCTTCTTCGTCTACGGCGAGGACGCGACGTGGCAGCCCGCCGCGCGCCGCGCCGGCTGGACGCTGAAGCTGGTCGACGACGACGGGCCGCAGGTCAGCCACGCCGCCGCCGGCACCCAGGCCGGTGACCCGCTCGCCTCCCAGCGCGGGGCCGACCTGCTGCGCGCCGCCCAGGTGATGGCCCTCGGCAACGCGGGCAACCGCGGCCCCGGCACCGTGTTCTCGCTCGGCACGGCGGTGCTCGACCGCGTGCAGCGCTCGAAGCGCACCGACCGCCGCCGTCGCCGGATCGCGCTGACCGAGCAGGCCGCGGGGCGGCCCGGCGTCGTCGTGACCACGAACGACCTCGATCTCGGCGGGGCCGAGCGGCAGCGGGTGCTCCTCGCGAACACGCTCGTGGACCGGGGCCACCCGGTGACGATGGTGTGCCTGCAGGGCCTCGGGCTCTACACCGCCGAGCTCGACCCGCGGGTGCGCCTCGCCTTCGTCCCGTGGTGGCAGCCGACGGTGGAGGTCGCGGGCGACGCGGCCGTCGTCGTGGGCGGGGTGACCAACACCGAGGTCGGCTTCGCGCGGGCCTGGCGTGCGTTCGGGCGCACGACCAACCAGGAGCGTCGCTGGATGCCGGCGACGCACGACCCGGCGCGCCTGGACCGGGCCACCTACTCCGAGGCGCTCGCCGCCAACCTGCGCACCGCGGACGGCCTCCTCGTGCTGTCCGCCCGGCACCACGTCGACCTGACCCGGCACCAGGCGCTCACCGACGTCGTCATGGCGGCACCGAACGGCATCCCCGCCGCCGACCCGATCCCGTTCCGGGCGACCGGCACCGGGCCGTTGCGCTTCGCGATGCTCACCCGCATCGTCGAGTACAAGAACCCGCTGCTGCTCATCGACGCCCTCGCGGCCACCGGGCGGGACGACTGGACGCTCGACATCTTCGGCGACGGTCCCGACAGGGCCCGCCTCGAGGCGCGGACCCCCGCCGCCCTGCGCGACAAGGTCCGCTGGCGCGGGCAGGTGTCCGGGCCGGACGCCGCGTTCGCCGAGACCGACGTGCTCTGCGTCCCCAGCGACTTCGAGGCGTTCCCGCTGGTGATGGTGGAGGCGATGACGCGCGCCGTCCCCGTCATGGCCTCCGCGAGCGGCACCGTGCCCGAGATGCTGGCCGACGGCGACGCCGGGGTGGTGGTCACGCCCGCGACCGTCGAGACCTGGAGCGCGGCGCTGACCGAGGCCCTGACGGACCGCGAGCGGCTCGCCGCGCTCGGTGCCGCCGGGCGGGAGCGGGCCCTCGCCCGCTACACCGACGCCGCGATGGCCGACGCCTACCAGCGGGCCTTCGCCCGACTGTTCGGCCGGCCGGTCCCCGGCGGCCCGAGCGAGCCGGCGGAGCTGCTGTGAGGGTTCTCTGGCTCTCCCCCTGGCTGCGCACCCTCACCCGGGTCCAGGTCGACGCACTGGACGCCGCGGGCCACGAGTGCCTCGTCGTCACCACCGACCAGCACTACGAGAAGGTCACGGCCCGGCCCGACGAGCGGGTGCTCGACCCGGCCATCAAGGACCCACGCACGCTCCCGGCCCTCGCGCGGGTCGTCGCCGAGGCCCGCCGGTTCCGGCCCGACGTCGTCGTGTCCGAGCTGATGCACGACCCGCGGTGGCTCCCCCTGACGCGCCTCGCACCGTTGGTGCAGGTGGTGCACGACGACCGGCCGCACGACGCGACCGAGGAACGCCCCTGGCACCGCCGCGCCGTGCTCGACCTGCAGACCCGGACGGCGGCCGCCGTCGTCGCGCCCAGCGCGCACGTGGCCGCGGTCCTCTCCGCCCGGTTCGGACGACGGATCGACGTGGTCCCGCTGACCTCCGACGTCCCGGAGTCCGCCCTGCCCGCCGTCCCGGTGCCCGCCGCCGAGCGGCGCGACGTGGTGCTGCTCGGCCGGATGTCGCCGTACAAGAACGTCGAGGTCGCGCTGCGGGCCTGGGCCGCGCACACGGCGTCGCCGGAGTACCGGGGCGACCGGCTGCTCCTGCTCGGGAACGGGCCGCTCTCCGAGCTCGACCTGCCCGCGCACGTCGAGTGGCGCCGCGAGCACTTCTCCTACGCCGACGTCCTGCCCGACCTCGCCCGCGCGAAGGGCTCGCTGGCGCACTACCGGCTCGCCACGCAGAGCGGCGTCCAGGTCCTGTCCATGCAGCTCGGCATCCCGACGATCGTCTCCGACTCCGGTGGCCTGCCCGAGTTCAGCCCGCCGTCGCTGCCCCCGCTCGGGGTGGACGACGTCGCCGGCCTGACGGCCGTCCTCGGTCGCCTGGCCGACCCGGCCGTGGCCGCCGAGATCGGTGCGGCCGCGCGGTCGCACTACCTGGCCCACTTCTCGGCCGACCGGGTCGCCGAGGGGTGGACGACCGTGTTCGCCCGCGTGTCCGGCCGGGCGTGATCCCGGCCCGTCGCCCGCCGTTCTGAGCGAAGGGCCCCTTCGGTCGGGTAGATGGGCGGTGGGCGCCCTCGGCCGGCTGGCGCCCGTCCGCGAGAGTCACACCACGCAGGTTCCGGGCCGGGCCGACCTGCCTGAGGTGAGTGTCGCGGCGCACCGGAGCCGGAACGACGACGGCCCGGCGTCGGAGCGGGTGCTCCGGCGCCGGGCCGTCGTGGCGGACCGGGTCAGGCGTCGCGCGAGCCGCCGCGGTCGGTGTCGCTCGAGGCCGCCGAACCGACGCGGTTCGGGGCGCCGTTGGGCCGCGGCCGCGGGGTCGGGCTCGGCCCACCCTTGCGGCGCATGTCGACCGCCACGGTGTCGGCGTCGAGGCCGCCCCCGCGCGCCGGCGGCGTGTGGCCACCGGGGCCCACGCTCGGGGTCGACGTCGAGGACGAGGACGACGAGCTCTTCGGCTTGATCGACACCGGCTTGCCGGGCGAGGGGCGACGCGGGGTCGGGGACGACTTCGCCGGGGAGGTCCCGACCGTCGTGGTCGGGGCATCCGCCGCTGCGGCACTCGGCTTCGGGCCGGAACCACCACCCTGCGCGGCCGGGGCCGGCGCGGGCGTCGGCTGGGGGCCGGAACCCGGACCGGGCTTGGCCTGCCCGTTCTGGCCGGCCGCCGCGGCGCCGTTGGCGCCCGGGGACGGCTTCGGGCCGGAGCCCTGGGCGGGCTTGGCCTGGCCGTTCTGGCCGTTCTGGGCGGCGGCACCGTTGGCGGCCGGAGCCGGATTCGGCGCGCTGTTCGACCCGGACGGCCCCGACGGCCCGGAGGCCTTCGCCGCTGCAGCACCTGCGGCGGCCGCAGCAGCACCGGCCGCAGCTGCGGCACCACCCGCAGCGGGACCGGAGCCCTTCTGCGGCGCCGGGTTCGGGGCCGACGAGGATCCGTTCTGAGCCGGGGCGGGGTTCGGCCCGCCCTGCTTCGGCGTGCTCGGCGCCGGGCCGGCCTGCTGACCGGGCTTCGGACCCGTGGACGGCTTCCCCGGCTGACCCTGCTGTCCCTGCTGCGGAGCGCCCTGGGCCTGACCCTTCGGCGCGCCCTGCGGCTGGCCCTGGCCCTGCGGCTGGCCCTGGCCCTGTGGCTGGCCCTGACCCTGCGGCTGGCCCTGACCCTGCG
>NZ_KB903243.1:375088-462485 GCF_000379625.1 Actinomycetospora chiangmaiensis DSM 45062
GGCTGGCCCTGACCCTGCGGCTGGCCCTGACCCTGCGAGCCGCCCGGGGCCGCGCCCTGCGGCTGACCCTTCGGCCCGTTCTGCGCAGCGTTCGGGGTCCCCTGCTGCCCCTGACCGCCGGACGACGGGGTGGGCTTCTGCGCCGCCCCGTTGGCGTTCGGCTGGGGCGCGTTCGGCCCCTGGCCGCCACGGGCGGCACCCTGCCCGCCGGCCGGGCCGGGAGCGCCCGCACCCGGGCTCGGCTTCGCGCCACCCGACGCAGACGGCCCACCCGAGGACGGCCCACCCGGGGCGGCCCCGGCGGGCGACGGCTTGCCCTGCGGCGCCGGACCCGGCCGACCGTTCTGCGCGGGCCCGGACGGCGACGGACCGGGCCCCGGCTTCGAGGGCGACTGCGGACCGGAGCCCTGGCCACCGGCCGGCCCACCCGACCCCGGCTTCGAGGGCGACTGCGGGCCGGAGCCCTGACCCCCGGACGGCGACTGCGGACCCGACCCCGGCTTCGAGGGCGACTGCGGGCCGGAGCCCTGACCCCCGGACGGCGACGCGGCGCCGGGCTTCGACCCGGAGCCGGCCTTGGCGGCGGCGGCACCCGCGGCCCCGGCCACAGCCGCACCCGCGGCGACCGCACCGGCCTTGCCGGCACCGCTGGTCTCCTTGCCCCCGGACGCGGAGGACCCCTCCGTGCCCGACGGCGCGTCGCTCCGCGACGTGCTCTCGGACGAGCCCGGAGCGGCGGCGCGGGCGGCGGCCAGCTGGGCGGCCGACACCGGGGTGGTGGGCGTGGGGTCGACGGCCGGCTGCGGCGCGGGCGGCCCGGAGGGCCGCGGCGGCGGGGGCAGCGGCCGGCCGGGCGGCGGGTAGTACCCGGGCGGCGGACCCATGATCGGGTTCGCGCCCGTGGGCGGGCCCATCATCGGCGGCCGGGCGCCGTCGGGGTCGCTGGAAACCCAGGCCAGCACCTTGCCGGTGGTGCGCCGCACGAACCGGGAGCCGTAGAGGACCACCCCGATCAGGACCAGCAGCAGACCGGCGAGCGCCCCGCCGGCGACGTGCAGCACGGAGTTGGACTGGCTCTGGGTGGGCGTCGACGGGTCACCGGTGACCTGCGTCGTGATCCGGGGTGGCTGGCCCTGCTGCGGGGTCTCGAGGACCGTGACCGCCTGCGTGAAGGACTGGGTGACCGCACGGGCGGCGCGCACGGCGTCGTCGGGCGTCGAGCCGCGCACGGCGATCGAGAGGACCGTCGTCTCGCTGCCGGCGTTGCCGGTCACCCGCGAGGCCAGGTCGGGCTCGGAGATGCCCAGCTGCTGGGCGGCCGGGCCGAGGACCTGGTCGCTCGTGACGAACTCCGCGTACGTCGACATCCGCTGGTTGACGTACTGGTTGGCGTTGTAGACCTGGTCGGCGTCGCCGCCCCCGCCGCCGGAGATGAGGACCTGCGAGGAGGACGTGTAGCCCTGCCCCGAGACCCGCAGGTCCACGACGAGACCCACGACGGCGCCGAGCACGGCACCGAGCACGAGCACCCACCACGCCTTGCGCAGTGCTGACGTCACGGTCATCGGTGTGCTCACTCCTCCATGGTGCCTGCGGGGACGGCAGGACGTCGGGGTGGTGGACCCGGCGGGCGCATCGGCCCGGCGCCCATGGGAGGACCGGGACGACGCGCCGGGAAGGGTGGTCGGGTCGGCCACGGGGACCACGTGGCAAACGCCGACAACGCCGCCATCAGGGTGACCGTGGTGATGATCGAGGGTCGGTCGACGAGCATCGTCTGCAGGCTCGACTGCGCCGCGAGGCACGCGAGCCCCATCCCGACGACCACGACCATCGGTGCGCCCGGGGATCTCCGCCGCCAGGACAGCAGGACCGTCGAGAGGATGCGGGTGCCCGCGAAGGCGTAGGCGAACAGGCCGAACACCCCCATGTACAGCCAGATGCGCAGGTACTGGTTGTGGATGTAGGGGCGCGGGTCGACGTACGGCCGGCTCAGGTCGTTGTTGTACTGCGGCAGCTCCCCGCCGTAGTACTGCCCGACACCGACCCCGAGGAGCGGCTGCTGTTCGAGCGTCGCGTAGGCGGCCGCGTTCTCCCGCAGACGGTCGGGGAGGCTGTCCTCGCCGTAGGCCTGGCCGGTGACGACGCTGGTGGCACGGAGCGCGATGGCCTTGGCCTGCCCGCCGGCGAGGCCGGTGAGGGCGACGCTGAGCCCGACGGCCCCGATGACGACGAGCACCGCGGCGCGTCGGACGAGCCCCTTCGGACCGTGGGTGACCGCCGCGACGGCGACCACCAGCAGGATGAGCGGGGCCCAGGTGGACCGGTTGAAGCTCGCGGCCTCGTGCAGCACGCCGATGAGCACCAGCCCGATCCAGAGCCAGCGCGGCCGACGCGGCATGAGCGCCGAGAGCAGCAGGATCAGCAACGGCGCCCACATGTTGAGGGTCGGCCCGGAGAGGCGCGCCACGTCGGAGGTGTCGGAGCCGGTGATGACCGAGCTGCGCTCGTCGACCAGCAGCCGGGACCAACCCATCACCGCCGCCACCAGCACGACCGAGCTGCACACGCCGGCGATCGCGAGCATCACCGAGATCAGCTGGTGGGGGCGGCGGGCGAAGGCGAAGTACACCGGGAAGAAGGCCGCGACCATCAGCAGCGCGCGGTAGTTGTCGATCATCAGGCTGAACGCGCCGCCGAGGGCGAGCGCGGCGGCCGCGCCGATCGAGGCGGCGACCAGGATCGCGATGACCGGCCAGGTGAACACCGGCTTCGGCGAGCGGGCGATCCCCCGCCCGCGCAGCAGCAGCACGAACGCGAGGACCAGCGAGAGCTCGAGGACCGTCGGGGTGACGGGCCCGAGCTTGACGAGGTCGACCTTCTCCGGGAACACGCCGACGCCGGTGAACAGCAGCGCGGCCGAGGACCAGCGCGGGTCGGCCTTCTTCCACGTCCACACCGCGGCGGCGAGGACGGGGATCAACGGGAAGATCGCGAAGCCGGTCAGGCCGTAGCCGGCGATCGACAGCGCCGCGAGCCCGACGGTGATCTTGCCGACCGGCGAGCGCAGCCCGGTGATCACCAGGTCGCGCAGCGCCTCGTGCATCACCGCCTGGTTGAGCTCGACCATGCGGCGCCGGGACCGGATGGTGAAGGGGGCGAGGTCGCGCGACCAGCGCCCGGGCCGCAGCAGCGAGCACGCGAGCAGCGACACGATGAACCCGGCGACCGCGCCGAGGATCCCCCACCACCGGGCCTGCTCGACCCCGTGGTCGGTCGCGGGACCCCCGGGGCTGACCACCCGGGCGGTGACCTTCGAGTTGGCCGACCCGGGGTAGCGCTCACTGCCCACGACGACGTCCGCGAGGGCCTGCGCCGCGGTGCCCGCGTCGGCCGGGACCGTCGCCTCGTCGTCGGAGGTGACCGTGACCTCGAGGATCTCGGTGGCCGTGAGGTGCTTCGAGGAGATCGAGACCCGCGTCGGGTCGAACGGCGTGTTGCCGGGACGCGCCCCGAGCTCGGCGGCCCGGCGGGCCACGGCCTCGCTGCCGCCGAGCGTCTCCCAGGTGGTGAGCCGGTCCTGCACGTAGCGCGAGCCGCGGGCGATGTTCTCGTCGGTCGGCATCGTGCTGTTGAAGACCACCTCGGAGGTGGACTGCCAGCGCCCTACCGAGGAGAACACCCCGGCGAAGGTGATGCCGCCCGCGAGGAGCGTCGTCAGCACGACGACCGCGGTGGCGACGTACAGGTGCGGGCTGCCGCGCCGACCCGTCGTCGGACCCGGCCGCTGCCGCGGGCCCGGGGGGCCGGGCGGGATGCCCGGTGCCCGCTGGGCCTCGACTGCCGTCATGCCACGCGTCCCATCCCTCGATCGTGTCGGTTCGGCCGTACGGTTCCCGTCACACGTCCGGCCTCGGCCGGACGGCGGCGTCGGCCGCTCCCGCCCGGGCAGTCTAGGGCCGACCCCCGACCGCCTCCCCACCCGCCGGTGGGCAGCGCCGTCCGGGCCGACCGTTCCGCAAGACGCCGCGCCGGACCCACCGGTGCGTCACCGGTGGCATGGCTCACTCAGCCGTGGCGGGGTGCCGCGACGCGCACGACGGGGTCGACGACGACCCACCGCCCGCCCGCGGCCTCCACCTCGGGGATGCGGTCGCGCATCTCCTCGAGGAGGTCGGTGACGAACAGGACGACCTCGTCGGGCCGTCGGTCCGCGACGTCGCCCGCGGCCACGATCGGCACCGGCACGCCCGGGAACCGCCGCCCCTGCTTGCCGGGCGACCCGTCGGCGACGGCGGGCAGCAGGTCCGGCCCGATCCGGGCCCGGTTGAGCAGCGGCACGGCCCGCGACGCCGCGGCGTAGCCGACGACCGACCGGCCCGCGTCGCGCACCGCGGTGAGGTGTTCGGCCAGCGCGTCGGCGCTGGCGGCGGTCGCCCCCTCGAGGGTCCCGACGACGGCGGGGTCCAGCACCCCGGCGGCCGTCTCCGCCTCGACGAGCGCGGTGACCGAGTCCGGGTCCGTCGGCCCGCCCACGCCGGTCCGGCGGGCCGCGAGCAGCACCGTCCCGCCGTAGAGGTCGAAGCGGAAGGCGTGCGTGGCCTCGAACCCGACCTCGGCGAGCATCCGGACCAGCACGGGCGTCGAGTAGTAGGCGAAGTGCCCGTGGCGCAGCGCGTTCCACCCGCCGTCGGCGACGATCGCCGCCAGGGTGTGGAACTGCAGCAGCAGCGTGCCCTCCGGCGCCACCGCCGCCGCGCGGCGCGCGAGCCCCGCCGCCTGGTCGGCGTCGTGCATCAGCCCGAAGCAGTCGATCACGAGGTCCGCGCCCGCCCCCTCGGGCACCGGCGAGAGCCCGACGGCGTCGAGCAGGTCCAACCACGACCCGCCGTGCGGGCTGCCGAACTCGGTCACCGTGGTGCGCGCCGTGCCCCGCGGCGCCGTCAGCAGTCCGGCGTCCCGGACGCGCGACACCGCGTCGCGGGCCTGGTCGACCATGGCCTGCGGCTCCGCACCGCGCGGTTCCTCGGGCGTGGTCGGGTCCTCGGCGAGGTTCGCGAGGCCGCAGCCGCCGCAGAGCCACATCCGCAGCGGGTGGACGGGGTCGGGGCCCGGGTCGTCGACCGCCGGGAAGTGGTCCGCCGCCGGCTGGTCGCCGAGGTCGAGCACCAGGGTGCCCTCGGTCGAGCCGCACCAGCGGCAGGTGATGGTGTCGGAGACCTCGCGGATCGGCACGGGGGGTCCTTCCTGACGACGGGTCGGTGGGTCCTGGGAGGGTGGAGGCATGGAGGTTCGCACGAGCGCGATCGACGGTGTCCTGGTGTTCGTCCCCACGCCCCACCGGGACGACCGCGGCTTCTTCACCCGCACGTTCGACACGGCGATCGGCACGGAGCACGGGGTCGACCTCGGGGCCCTCGCCCAGGACAGCCAGTCGCGGTCCCGGGCGGGGACGATCCGCGGGATGCACGGCCGCCGCGGGGCCGGGGAGGCGAAGCTGGTCCGGGTGGCGCACGGCGCGGTGCACGACGTCCTCGTCGACGCCCGGCCGCAGTCGCCCACGTTCGGCGTCGTCGCGAGCTTCCGCCTCGACGACGTCGACCACCACCACCTCTACGTGCCGGCGGGCCTGCTGCACGGCTTCCAGGCGATCAGCGACGCCGACGTCTGCTACCGCATCGACCGGCCGCACGCCCCCGGCGAGGATCTCGGGGTGGCCCACGACGACCCCGACCTGGCCATCGTCTGGCCGGTCGAGGTCACCGCGATCTCCGAGCGCGACCGGAGCGCCGGCTCGTGGAAGGACCTGGTGGAGACGCTCTAGACCAGATCCTCCGCACAGGTCCGCTAGACGGGACGCAGCGTCGCGTCGAGCGTCCCGGCCTCCTGCCGCGCGTGCAGCACGGCGAGGCGGGTGAAGCGCCGGTCGAACGTCTCCTGGGTCAGGCCGCGGGCGCGGTACTCACGCAGCAGTTCGGCCGCACCGTCGGCCACCGACCAGGCGGCGGTGAACTCCGGCAGCTCCTTCTCGATGCGGGAGAAGTCGACGCGGTAGGAGCGGGGGTCGCCGCCGGTCTCGCCGGTGACGATCAGCTCGGCCTCGGGCACCGCGACCTTCACCGCCTCGGCGATGTCGCGGACCTGCACGTTGTTGTCGGTGCGCCCCACGTTGAAGGCCCGGCCGCGCACGACGTCGGCCGGGGCCTCCATCGCGGCGATCGCGGCGGCGACGATGTCGCGGCCGTGGCAGAGCGGGCGCCAGGGGGTGCCGTCGCTCATGACGAGGATGCGCCCGGAGAGCACGGCGTGGCCGACGAGGTTGTTCAGCACGATGTCGGCGCGCAGCCGCGGCGAGAAGCCGAACGCGGTCGCGTTGCGCATCGACACCGGCACGAACTCGTCCGACGCCAGGTCGACCAGGTCGGACTCGACGCGCACCTTGGACTCGGCGTAGGGGGTCACCGGCTTCATCGGCGCCTCCTCGTCGAGCACGTCGGCGGTACCCGACGCGCCGTACACCGAGCAGGTCGACGCGTAGACGAAGCGCGTGACGCCGGCCTCCTTGGCCAGCCGCGCGAGCCGCGTCGAGGCGTGGTGGTTGATGTCGTAGGTGTGCTCCGGGGCGAGCGAGCCCAGCGGGTCGTTCGACAGCGCCGCGAGGTGGATGACGGCGTCGAAGCCCTGCAGCTGCTCGACGGTCACGTCGCGCAGGTCGACGGCGAGCGCCGGCGGGTCGGGCTGCTCCAGCTCGCCGAGGATGCAGTCGGCGTACAGCCCGGAGTCGAGGCCGGTGACCTCGTGGCCCGCGGCGGCGAGCATCGGGGAGGCCAGGGTCCCCAGGTAGCCCTGGTGGCCGGTCAGCAGGACGCGCACGTGCAACAGCTCCGTTCGGTGTTCTACACACCCACCAGCAGGCGGGTCGGGTGGAAGCCCTCGGCGTAGCGGGCGCCGGCCTGCACCCCGCGGATCCGCGCGAGGCCGCGGAAGGCCTCGTCGTCGAACCAGGTGCGACCGGTCTGCGAGGGGTAGTGCTCGTGCAGCAGCCGGATCTTGTCGTCCACCGCCTCCGGCGACAGCGGCCAGAGCAGCGGGGGCTGCGCGAGGTCGGGCTCGGCCTTGAGGATCTCGTAGCCGAGCGTCGCGTGGTCGCGGAAGACGGTGGGGACCAGTCGGGCCAGCTCGCGGTGGTCCTGGTGGTCGTCGGCGCGGTGCCCGGCGAGCACCAGGTCGGGCTCGGTGGTGCGCCGGAAGGTCTCCAGCGCCTCCTTGGCCCAGTTCCAGTGGTGCGGGAGACGCCCGTCGGGCATGTCCAGCACCGTGACCTCGAGGTCGGCTCCCGGGCAGAACGCCGCGAGCGCCGCCCGTTCCTCGGCCTCGCGCGGCGTGCCGCCCCCGGAGAGCACCAGCGCCCGGACCCGCAGCCCCGGCCGCGCCCGGCAGAGCGTGAGGACCGTGCCGCCGGCACCGATCGGGACGTCGTCGCAGTGCGCGCCGAGCAGGACGAGTTCGTCGAGCCGTTCGGGGACCAGGCGCTGCATCTAGGACTGCAGGTGCTGCGTGACGAGGCTCTCCAGCGGCGTGAGGTCGGGTTCCTGCTCCTTCTCCCACAGCATCCACGGCCGGCTGCCGGCCCGGTAGGAGGCCTCGAGCTGGTTGCGCTCCTTGAGCGTGTCGGCCGGGAGCCAGAAACCCTCGTACGGGTAGCCCATGAGCTTGCCCTCGGCGGCGAGCGCCGTGCAGGCGTCGCCGACGAGGTCGCCGTTCTCCGGGATCCGGTCGATCACCGACGGCCGCAGCACGAAGTAGCCGCCGTTCTCCCGCACGCCCATGTCGGTGACGGGGTGGATCGAGGTGATCCGGTCCTCCTCGTCGGACTCGACGATGTGGAACACCGCCTGCGGCAGCACCGCGAGCAGCGCCGCCTCGGCGTCGGAGTCGGCGAACCGCTTGACCATCTGGTCGAGCGGGGCGTCGGTGAGCACGTCGGCGTAGTTCGCGAGGAACATCTCGTCGGAGTCGACGAGGTGGCGCACCCGGCGCAGGCGCTCCCCGATCGGCGACTCGAGCCCGGTGTGGACGAAGTGGATCGTCCAATCGGCGATGTCCGACCCGCCGAGCTCGACCGCGCCCTCCCGCAGCACGAAGTCGTTCGACTCCGTCTCGCGGTAGTTCAGGAAGTAGTCCTTGATGTGGTGGGCGCCGTAGCCCAGGCAGAGGATGAACTCCTTGTGCCCGAAGTGGGCGTAGTAGCGCATCACGTGCCAGATCAGCGGGCGCGGACCGACCATCTGCATCGGCTTGGGGACGTCGGAGTCCCCCTCCCGCATCCGCATGCCGAAACCGCCGCAGAACAGGACGACCTTCACTGCAGTACTTCCCTCTCGAGTTGGCTCAGGCGGGCGTGCTGCCGGGCTCCACGACCTCGAGGGCCGGGATCGGGAAGACGAGCTTCCCGCCCCACTCGGCCACCGGCGCGAGCTGCGCCGTGATCTCGTCGCGGAGGTTCCACGGCAGGACGAGCACGTAGTCGGGACGGTCGGCGTCGATGCGCTCCGGCGGGTGGATCGGGATCCGCGTGCCGGGCGTGTAGCGCCCGTGCTTGTAGGGGTTCCGGTCCACGGTGTAGGCGAGGAGGTCGGGCCGGATGCCGCAGTAGTTCAGCAGCGTGTTGCCCTTGCCCGGCGCGCCGTAGCCCACCACGGTCTTGCCGGCGTCGGCCGCGTCGATGAGGAAGCGCATCAGGTCGTTGCGGATGCGCGAGACCTCGCGGGCGAACCCGGCGTGCCCCTCGACGGTGTCCAGCCCGGCCTTCGCCTCGTCGGCGAGGACCTTCCCGACGGCGGGTGCGCGCTCGGCCCCCAGCTCGGCCGGCCGGGCCCACAGCCGGATCGACCCGCCGTGCGTGGGCACCAGCTCCACGTCGACGAGGTCGAGGCCGCCGGACGCGAGCGCCCGGATCGCCGTGCCGACGGTGTAGTACTGGAAGTGCTCGTGGTAGATCGTGTCGAACTGCCGGTAGGCCACGAGGGTCAGCAGGTGCTGCACCTCGATCGACACCCAGCCGTCGTCGGCGACCATCGCGCGCAGGCCCTGCGTGAAGCCCACGACGTCGGGGATGTGCGCGTAGACGTTGTTCGCCACGACGAGGTCGGCCGGACCGTGCTCGGCCCGCACCGCCGCCCCGGTCTCGGGCGAGAGGAACGCGGTGACGGTCAGGACGCCCTTGTCGCGGGCCGCCTGACCGACGTTCACGCTCGGCTCCACGCCGACGGCGCGCATCCCGTCGGCCACCACGTGCTGCAGCAGGTAGCCGTCGTTGGACGCCGCCTCGACGACGAGCGAGTCCGACGTCAGCCCCGCGCGCTCGGTGGCCGCGGTGACGAAGCGGCGCGCGTGGTCGACCCAGGAGGTGGAGAACGACGAGAAGTACGCGTACTCCGTGAACGTCTCGTCCGGGTCGATCAGCGGGGGCAGCTGGACCAGGAGGCACGACCGGCACACCCGGGGGTGCAGCGGGAACGTCGGCTCCGGGCCCTCGAGCGCCTCGGCGGTGAGGAAGAGCTCGCACGGCGGCGTGGCCCCGAGGTCGACGAAGCTCTCCAGCTCGGTGGAGCCGCAGAGGCGGCAGACGAGCCCGGGCGTCGTGCTCGCCATCAGTAGGCCCCGTCACCCCGGAAGACGGCCGAGACCGTCTTCCACAGGATGACCAGGTCCATGGCGGGCGACCAGTTCTCCACGTAACGCAGGTCCAACCGGACCGACTCCTCCCACGACAGATCGGATCGGCCGCTGACCTGCCACAGTCCCGTCATGCCCGGCCGCACCAGGAACTTGCGCTTGGCGGCGTCGGAGTAGGCGTCGACCTCTCCGGGCAGCGGCGGGCGGGGCCCGACCAGCGACATCGAGCCCCCGACGACGTTGAACAGCTGCGGGAGCTCGTCGAGAGAGTAGCGGCGCAGCATCGAGCCGATCCGGGTCACCCGGGGATCGCGCCGCAGCTTGAACAGCGGGCCGGATCCGTCGTTACCGCCGGCGACCACCTGGGCACGGAGCCGGTCCGCGTCGGGGACCATCGAGCGGAACTTGACCATGCGGAACGTCCGGCCGCGCAGCCCGACGCGGGTCTGGCGGTAGAACACCGGTCCGCCGTCGAGCTTGACGAACAGCGCGATGACCAGGAAGACCGGCGCGAGGGCCAGGACCAGGGCGATCGAGGCGGCGCGGTCGAAGAGCAGCTTGCCGATGCGCGGCACGCCCGACAGGCGCGGCTCGGTGAGCCGCAGCAGCGGCAGCCCGTCCACCGGCGCCACGTGCAGGCGGGGACCGGCGACCTCCATGAGACCGGGGTCGACGACGAGCTCGGAGCCGGTGCCCTCGAGGTCCCACGCCAGCCGGTGCAGGCGCTTGGGGCTCCAGCCGGGGGTCTGGGCGACGGCGACCACGCCGAAGCGGCCGGAGCGCACGGAGGCGGGCAGCGAGTCGAGGTCGCCGATCACCGGGACGCCGGCGACGTGGCCCTGCCCCTCCTCGCCGAGCCCGGTGGGAGTGCAGGCCCCGGTGACGACCCACCCGATGTGCGCCACCCGGCGGGTGCGCTCGATGAGGTCGCGGACCGACTCCTCGGTGCCGATCGCGAGCACCGGCAGCAGGCCGCGGCCCAGCTTGCGCGCCTGGTGCAGCCAGCGGCGCAGCGTGTACCGGCCGGCCATGGAGAGCAGGCCCGCGACGGGGAGGATGCCGAACACCCACGGCCGCACCCCGGTGCGCTCGAGCACCAGGCCCGCCAGCGCGAGCAGGATCGCGGCGCTGACGTAGCCGCGCATCAGGCGGCTCCACTCCTCGGAGCCCTGACCGAGCACGCGGGCGTCCCAGGCGCGGGCGGCGCCGATGCACATCGGCACGAGGAACATCGACACGGCCGCCAGGGCCCACGGGTTGGTGCCCTGGTCCCCGGTCCCGGCGCCGAAGCCGATGAGGGCGCCGAGCGTGACGCAGACGGCGAGGACGAGCAGGTCGCTCGCCGCGACGGCCAGCGCGAACTTCGACTGCCAGCTCGTGGCGGTGGCGACGCTGCCCGGCTGACCGGGTCCCTCGTCGTCCCAGATGCGGATGAAGCCCGGCGCGGTCGGGTCCGGGTCGACGAACGGCTCGGGGGCCGCCTGCGTCTCCGGCTGCCCGGGCCGGGCCCCGTCGTGCCGTCGCTGCGGGGTGGCCGGGATCCCGCCGGTGTCGGTCGGATCGGTCCGGCCGTCCAGCTCGGTGCCGCTCACGCGTTCGCCCCTGTTCTGAGCGTCGTGGCCCGGCCCACCGGCCGTGCCCCCGTCGCCCGACGTCGATCGTCGCCCGTGCGGTGGTGGGGGTGGGTCAGCGGGGGTCCCGCGCACACGTCTCGTGCCTCGACCACCCGCTCACCTCCTTCGCACGGCGTCCGCCACCGGCCGGCGGATCGGGTTCTCCACCACGAAGGACGCGTGTCCACCGGACGGGTTGCGCGCCGATCCCGCGGGAATCACGTCCTGCGGTCCGGCCACGGCTCCTGACGGGGATCAACGAGGCCACCGTGCCCCGGTCACGGCCGCAGCGTCCCGACGGCGGGTGGCCCCACCCGCCGTCGGGAACCGTGCGTGACCGCGTCCCGCCCCCGGTCAGCGGGGGGTCGTCGCCAGCTGGGTGGCCCGGTTCTGCGTGACCCAGTCGGTGACGCGGCCGTCGCGGACGGCCTGGAACAGCGTCGTCGCCGAGGGGGCGAGGAGCTGCAGCGGGCGGCCGCGGTCACCCGGGGCCCCCTCCCCCGCGATCGGCGCCGTGACGAACGTGATCGCGTCACCACGCATCGTCCCGAGGTCCACCGCCAGACGGGAGATCGACACCACACCCATCGTGTCGTCGAAGCCCATCGCCCCCGTCAGGTCGGCGACGACGCCGGGCAGCGAGAACACGCTGGCGCGGGCGGCCCCGGTGAGCAGGCCCCGCAGGACGTTCTGCTCGCGGGCGAGCCGGGTCGTCTCGGCGCCGGGGGCGTCGGCGCCGCGGAGGTACGCCAGGGCCTGGGTCCCGTCCAGCCGGACGACCGGCGCGCCGCCGGCGGTGGGCGCCGCAACCCCGACGTCGATGCCCCCGAAGCGGTTGACGAGGCCGGTGAAGCCCGGGAAGTCGATCGTCGCGAAGTGGTCGACGCGCACGCCGGTGAGCCCCTCGACGGCCTGCACGAGCCCGGTGGGCCCGCCGCCGACCAGCGCCGCGCCGAGCGGGCCGGGGCCGCCGGGGAGCTGCACGAGCGTGTCGCGGCTGATGCCGATCACCTGGGCGCTCTCCCCGTCGGGGGCGAAGCGCACGAGCTGGACGGTCTGGGCGGCGATGGCACTGCCGAAGAACGCCCGGGTCGGGGACCCCTCGTCGGTGCCGACGAGGAGGAAGGTCTGGGCGCCGTCGGCCGCGGGCGCCGGCCGGCTCGACTCGGGGATCGACCCGAACACGTCCGGGTAGCGGACGGTGCGCCCGACGACGTGCTGCCCCACCGCGAGGACGGCGACGACGGCCGCCACGGCGATCACGGCGATGGCGAGCAGCACGCGGTTCTTGCGCCTGCGGTTCCGGACCTGGCGATCCGGTGGACTGACAGTGGACTCGGTCATAGTCCGTTCGTCGTAATGGACGCGCACAATGTCACCAGTGGTGACACAACGATGACGTCACGTGAGATCACGATTCGAACACCGCGCACCCCTCGGTGCCGACGCCGGGACGCGGGATCGCCGTGTCACCATGAGCGGTGCGGGCCCCGCGCCCGCGGTCCGCCGTGGTGTAAGGGCAACACCTCGGATTTTGGTTCCGATGATCCTGGTTCGAATCCAGGCGGCGGAGCAGCACGCGAGCCACGGGGAGGCCGGGTCGTGGAGGGCAGGCGCGTCCCCGCGGCCGGTGCCGTGGTCCACGACGCGACCGGACGGCTGCTGCTCGTCCGGCGGGGCCACGCGCCGCAGGCCGGGCGGTGGACCCTGCCCGGCGGGCGGGTGGAGGCCGGGGAGTCGCCCGCGGCCGCCGCGGCCCGCGAGGTCACCGAGGAGACCGGCCTCGTCGTCACGGTCGGCCGGGAGTGGCTCGTGCTCGAGCGCCCGGGCCCCGACGGTGTCGTCTTCGAGATCCACGACTTCGTGGCCACCGTCGTCGGCGGGGAGCTGCGCGCCGGGGACGACGCGGCCGACGTCGGGTGGTTCACCGCCGCGGAGATGGCCGCGCTGCCGCTGACCACCGACCTGCTCGGGATCCTCGACCGGGCGGGCCTGCTGCCGGGGTGACGATCCGAGTTCGTTCGTGTCCGGACAGTAAGGATCTCACAAGGGGTGCAACAAGCGTTTACCCTGGTGCGATGACCACGGCCGAGGCAGGAACGGGCACGCAGCCCTTCACGATCGACGGGCAGCTGTGCTTCGCACTGCACTCCGCATCGCGGGCGATGACCGCCTGCTACCGCCAGGGCCTCGACGCCCTGGGACTGACGTACAGCCAGTACGCGGTGATGCTCGTCCTCTGGCAGCACGAGGCGGTGTCGATGGGGTTCCTGTGCGAGCAGCTGCACCTCGACTCCGGCACGCTCTCGCCGCTGCTCAAGCGCCTGGAGAAGCAGGGGCGGGTCACCCGTCGCCGGCGTCCCGAGGACGAGCGCACCCTGGAGATCGCGTGCACGGACGAGGGCCGCGCACTCTTCGAGCACGCGCGCGTCGTGCAGCGTGAGGTGGAGCGGGCGACCGGCATGAGCGGGCCCGACCTGGCCTCCCTGCGCGGCCAGCTCGACGACCTCGCCGACCGACTGCGCACCGCGACGACGCTGCAGGAGCAGCAGCCCGTCGCCCAGGCCTGAGACCGCCCGGCCCCGTCGGACGCCCCGTCCGGCCGGGCAGGTCTTGCCTCTCCGTTCAGTTGCGGGCAATCTGATGGGGTCATCCTGTCCGGCCGGACAGGCCCTTCGCCGCCGGGAGCCCGCCGATGCGCACACCGACCCGAGCCCGCGCCGCCGGCGCACCCGCCGCCCGCTGTCCGGTGTGCCTGCGCACCGTGGCCCCGGACGCGGACGGCACGGTGCGCGTGGTGGGCCTCGCCCCGCGGGAGGCGCCCCGGGTGTGGGTGTGGGGACCCGCCGTCGTGCACGACGAGTGCCGCTACGACGTCCGCACGCCGCTGGACGACCGGACCGGCTACCTGCCGGTGGAGCAACGGGTGCGCACCGGTCAGCCGTAACGCGCCCGTTTCCTGGGCCGGGCACACGGGTAGTAGACGGGGTCTCACGCCGTCGCACCCGGGAGTCGACCCGTCCGTGACCCCGCAGGCCCCACCCGAGCTCGACCTGACCGCGCAGGCCGTCCCGCCGCAGGTCGGCGCCTTCCGCCGCGCCCTGCGCCGCTGGCTCGGCGAGGTGCTCGACGCCGTGTCCCCGACGCCGGGCGGCGCGTCGGACGACCTCGAGGACCTCGCGGACGACCTGGTGCTCGCGACGAGCGAGGCGCTCGAGAACGTCGTCGACCACGCCTACGCGGGCGCCGGCGACCCGGGCTCCATGTGGCTGCAGGCCCGGGTCGACGAGGGCACGGTCGCCGTGGTGGTGACCGACCACGGCCGCTGGCGCGACCCGCCGTCGGGACCGAGCTCGCGGGGCCGCGGGCTCGAGATGATGGAACGGCTCGCCGAGACCCGGGTGGACCGCGGCGAGCCCGGCACGGTCGTCACGCTGTCCCGCCGGCTCCCGCACGAGTCGCTCGACCGGTCGGCCGCGCAGGCCTGACGGCCTCAGCGCAGCGCGGGCAACCGCCGCGTCGCCACCTCGTCCGCCCCCGGCCCGGCCGCGTCCGCCGACCCGAGGTCGGCGAACGCGTCGACCGCGAGCGCCGCCGGCCCGACGACGGCCGCCACCACCCCGAGGGCGGCGAGCACGTCGCTCGGGTCGTGGACGTCCCGGCCGACGAGGCTCACCCCGACGGCGAGGACGCCGACTCCCAGAGCGATGACGACGCCCGTGCGCCACGCCCGGGAGAGGGCCGGCGCGGAGAGCACGAGGACCGCGGCGACGGCCGCGAGCGAGGCCACCGCCGTCGTGTGACCGCTGGGGAAGGCGAGCTCGCCGCCCCGGGTGCGGCCGACGATCGGCTTGAGCACCAGCGAGGTGGTCACCATGGCCGCGGGCGGGGCGACCAGCACCAGGGCGAGACCGCGTCCGCCGCGTCCCCACCAGGCCCCGAGCGCCGTGAGCAGCAGCAGGACGACGACGGGCACCGGGTCACCGAGGGCGGCGAACGCCGACCCCACCACGGCGCGCAGGCCGTGGTGCATCGGGACGAGCGCGGCCAGGGCGCGGTCGAGGGGCCCGGCCGAGGACGTCCCGGCGACCCGGACCGCGAGCACGCCGACGACGACCACCCCGAGCACGACCGTCGGGACCACCGCGCGGCGCCCGGTGGTCGACACGAGCCGTGGGCCGTCGGTCCTCGCTCCGCTGTCCGCCATGCGGGGTACAACGACCCAGGAGGACCCGGGCTGCGCCCCGTGCGTTCGCATGTGCAGAATTCGGGGTGACACGGAGCTACGACGGGCCTGCGCTCCGTGATCGAGGCGGGTGAACCCACCCGCCCGACCGGCGGCGAGGGAGGTCACACGTGGGACACACCGTCCCGGACGACCTGACCCCGCCGCTCGGCGGCACCCTCGTCGGGCCCGGCGGCGCGCCCCGCGGCAGCCTGCTGGCCCTCGCCCGTGCGGCGGGCGCCCGCGCCGCCCGCGTGCCGCACCCGGCGCCCGGAGCGGACCTCGCCACCCTCACCGACCTCGTCGACCGCGTCCGGGACCGCGAGCCGGCGACCCGGGCCGTGCTGCTGCGGGAGGCGGCCGCCGCCCTCCTCGCCGTGCGCGGCGCCGGGACGTGCCCGGGCGACGGGCCCGTCGACACCGACGCCGCCGAGCGCATGCTCGACGAGCTCGTCGCCGTGGTCGCCGAGCACGGGCTGACGCTGTTCGCCGTCGACGCCGAGGCGCTGCTCGCCCGCCGGGCGCTGCTCGCCGACGACGAGGAGTCCGCCCTCGCCGCCGTCACCCGGGCCCTCACCCGGCTCGACGAGCAGGCCGCCGTCGACCGCGCGCCCACCGAGCGGGAGCACCGCGCGAACCTGCAGGACACCTACCGGCTGGTCGCCGGGACGCTGGCGGCCCTCGGGCTGCACGAGAGCGCGCAGCCGCTGCTCACCCGGGCCCGCGTGATCGCCGAGGACGACGGTGACCTCCTTGCGGTGGCACGCTGCGAGCACGAGCACCTCCGGGTGCTCGCCGCGTGGGGCCTGCGGCTGGCGCGGGCCGGCCGGGACGGTCTCCCCCACCTCGAGGAGGCGGCCCTGCGGGCGGCCGAGCTGCACGCCGAGCCCGCCCTGTTGGGGGCCGACCACCGCCGCACCCAGCGCGCCCTCGTCACCCTCGCGCGCCCGACCGACCACGGCCACTCCCCCGCCGGGACCGCCGAGGCCGTCGGCGCCGCGCGCGCCGACCTCGAGGCGCTCGGGGCCGACCACCTGCCCGCGGCGGGACTGACCGACCACCTCCTCGTCGTCCTCGCCCGCTCGCGGGCGCTGGCCGCGCTGGGGCGCCGGGACGAGGCCGCCGCCCACCTCGCCGCGGCCCGCGACCGGCGGCCCCGGGGCGAGCCCGGGCTCGCGCTCGCCGTCAGCCGCGAGCTCGTCGGCGTTACCGCCGACGGCGCGGGCGCGGTCCCGGCGCGCCGCGCGCTGCGCGACTACACCGCCGACCTGGAACGCGAGCTGTGGACGCTGCAGCAGGCCCGGGTGCTCTCGCTGCGGACCCGTATCGCGCACGAGCAGCTGCGCCGCGAGCACGGCGAGGTCGCCGCCCAGGCCCGCACCGACCCGCTGACCGGGCTGCCGAACCGGCGCGCCCTCGACGACGCCCTGGCCGACCACCTCACCACGGTCGCGAGCCGCGGGTCGGTCCTCGCCGTCGCGATGGTCGACGTCGACCGCTTCAAGACCATCAACGACCGCGTCTCCCACGCCCGCGGCGACGAGGTGCTGCGGCTGGTCGCCGAGACCCTGCGCCGCTGCCTGCGCGCCGACGACCTCGTCGCGCGCTACGGCGGCGACGAGTTCGTGGCCGTGCTGCCCGGCAGCTCGCCGGGCGACGCCAGGGCGGCCCTGGAGCGGGCCGCGGCGGCGGTGGCCGGGGTGCCGGTCGGCGACGGTTCGTGGGTGTCGCTGTCGGTGGGCGTGGCGGGCACCGTGCACTCCGGCGTCACGCCCGGCACCCTGCTCGCGCGCGCCGACCGCGCGATGTACGAGGCCAAGCACGCGGGCGGGGGCGCCGTCGTCCTCGACGCGAGCACCGACACCCCGGCCGACGGGCTGCTCGTCGGCGGGAGACGCAGCACAGCGGAGCTCGACCTCGGACACGGGAGACGCAGCGCAGCGGAGCTCGACCACGGCCGCGGCTGAGGCGCCGCCCCCGTCGCCGGTCACGCCCGACGAGGTGGGAGGATCGGTCCTACCGGGGCGCCGGTGCGTGTGCTCCGCGACGTCCCGACGACGTCGGAGTCGATGACACCCACCGGATCAGGAGCAGCAGAGCCGATGGCGCCGAGCCCCACCGCGGTGGTCGTCCTCGCCGCGGGTGAGGGCACCCGCATGCGGTCGGCCACCCCGAAGGTCCTGCACCCGGTCGGTGGTCGCAGCCTGCTCGGCCACGCGCTGCACGCCGCCGCGGGCACCGGGCCCGAGCACCTCGTCGTCGTGGTGGGCCACGGCCGCGAGGAGGTCGGCACCCACTGCGCCCAGGTCGGCGCCGAGCTCGGGCGCGACGTGCGCACGGCGGTGCAGGACCGGCGCCGGGGCACCGGGCACGCCGTCGCCTGCGGGGTGGACGCGCTGCCCGCGGCCGCCGGGGGCACCGTGCTCGTCTCCTACGGCGACGTCCCGCTCCTCGACACCGCGACGCTGCGGGCGCTGGTGGCCGAGCACGACGACGCCGGGAACGCCGTCACGCTGCTCACCGCCGAGATGGACGACCCGACCGGTTACGGCCGGGTGGTGCGCGACGAGAAGGGCGGGGTCACCGCCATCGTCGAGCAGTCCGACGCCTCCCTCGACGAGCTCGCGATCACCGAGGTCAACTCCGGGGTCTACGCCTTCGACCTGGCCCTGCTGCGCACCGCGCTCGCGCGTCTCGGCACCGACAACGCCCAGGGCGAGCTCTACCTCACCGACGTGGTCGCGGTCGCGCACCGCGAGGGCCTCGACGTCGGCGCCGTGGAGCTGTCCGACCCGTGGCTGGTGGCCGGGGTGAATGACCGGGTCCAGCTCGCGGCGCTCGGCGCCGAGCTGAACCGCCGGCTGGTAGAGCGGGCGATGCGCGCCGGCGTCACCGTGATCGACCCGCGCAGCACCTGGATCGACGTGGGCGTCCGCCTCGAGCGCGACGTCACGCTGCTCCCGGGCACCCAGCTGCACGGCACCACCAGCGTGGCCGAGGGCGCGACGATCGGCCCCGACTCCACCCTCACCGACGTCGCGGTCGGCGCCCGGGCGACCGTCGTGCGCACCCACGGCAGCAACTCCGTCGTCGGGCCGGAGACGTCCGTCGGGCCGTTCGCGTACCTGCGCCCCGGCGTCGAGCTGGCCGAGCGCGGCAAGATCGGCACCTTCGTCGAGGTGAAGAACTCGAGCATCGGGCGCGGTTCGAAGGTGCCGCACCTGACCTACGTCGGCGACGCGACGATCGGCGAGGGCAGCAACATCGGTGCCTCGAGCGTGTTCGTCAACTACGACGGGGTGGCCAAACACCGTAGCGTGGTGGGCGACCACGTCCGGACCGGCAGCGACAACACCTTCGTGGCGCCCGTCACCATCGGCGACGGCGCCTACACCGGAGCGGGCACCGTGGTGCGCGCGGACGTGCCCCCGGGCGCGCTCGCGGTGTCGTCGGGTCCGCAACGGACGATCGAGGGCTGGGTGGAACGGCGACGACCGGGCACCGCGGCGGCCGAGTCCGCCGCCCGGGCGTCGTCACCCGAGGGGGGACCGGGCGGATCGGCATCGGCGCCCGACCGCCGTGACCAGGAGGAGCAGTAGACGTGAGCGCAGTGTCCACGACCCCGAAGAAGAACCTCATGCTCTTCTCGGGTCGGGCCCATCCGGAGCTGGCCGAGGAGGTCGCGAAGGAGCTCGACGTCACCATCACCCCGCAGGCGGCGTACGACTTCGCCAACGGGGAGATCTTCGTCCGCTTCGAGGAGTCGGTCCGCGGCTCGGACGCGTTCGTCATCCAGAGCCACACCGCCCCGATCAACACCTGGCTCATGGAGCAGCTGATCATGATCGACGCCCTCAAGCGGGCGTCGGCCAAGCGGATCACGGCGGTCGTGCCGTTCTACGGCTACGCCCGGCAGGACAAGAAGCACCGCGGGCGCGAGCCCATCTCGGCGCGCCTCGTGGCCGACCTGCTGAAGACCGCCGGGGCGCACCGGATCATGACGATCGACCTGCACACCGACCAGATCCAGGGCTTCTTCGACGGGCCGGTCGACCACCTGCTGGCGAACAAGGTGCTCGCCGAGCACCTGCGCGACGCCTACGCCGACGAGGACCTCGCCGTCGTCGCGCCCGACTCGGGCCGCGTCCGCGTCGCCGAGAAGTGGGCCGACACCATGGGCGGCGTCCCGCTGGCGTTCATCCACAAGAGCCGCGACAAGACGCGTCCCAACGAGGTCGTCGCGAACCGCGTGGTCGGGGACGTCGAGGGCCGCTGCTGCATCCTCGTGGACGACATGATCGACACCGGCGGCACGATCGCGAAGGCGACCGAGGCGCTGCTCGCCGACGGCGCGTCCGACGTGGTCATCGCCGCGACCCACGGGGTGCTCTCCGGGCCCGCCGTCGAGCGCCTGTCGACCTGCGGCGCGCGCGAGGTCATCATCACCAACACCCTGCCGATCCCGGACGAGAAGCGGTTCCCGCAGCTCACGGTGCTCTCGATCGCCCCGGTGATCGCCCGCGCGGTGCGCGAGGTGTTCGAGGACGGCTCGGTCACCAACCTGTTCGACGGGAACGCCTGACGTCACCCCCACGGCGGCGCGTGTGCGGCTGCAGCGGAATGACATCCGCCGTTAGGCTCAGCTCGTGCCGCCGTTCGGGCGTCGATCGTTCCTCGCTGCCGGGGCTTTCCTGACGGCGGGTGCGGCGGGCTGCGCGCGCCCGGTCGCGGAGTCCTACGACGACGGCCCCGCGTGGGGCTGGGTCCGCCAGGGGCGTCCGCTCGCCCTCGGGGTGACCCACACCCAGTACTCCCTCGCGCCGAGCGACCCCCCGGAGGCGCTCGCGCGGGGCCGCGCGGTCCTCGACCGCGCGGGGACGGGCAACCAGCACCTCATGGGGTGGGGTGCGCTCAACCCGGAGCCGGCTCCGGGACAGGACGACTTCTCCTCCCTCGATCCGCGCATGGCGCTCGGCACGAGCGTGCTGACGGTCGCCGCCGCCCCGGACTGGATGAAGGGCGGGGAGCCCGGCACCACCGACTTCTCCCGCATCGAGGTCGCGCCGCGCCCCGAGCACGCCGACGACCTCGCCGCGCTCGCGGCCCGCGCCGTCCGCCGCTATCCGCAGGTGCGCACCGTGCTGGTGTGGAACGAGCTCAAGGGATTCTTCGACGACGCGCGGAACGCCTGGGACATCGCCACCTACACCGCGCTGCACGACCGCGTCGCGGCCGCCGTGAAGGCGGTCCGGCCGGACGTGCTGGTCGGGGGCCCCTACGCCCCGATCGACCTCTGGGCCTCGGACACCGTCGCCCCGAGCGACGTCCGCGGGCCGTGGGGCGTCGCCGACGGCCGGGCCCTCGCGGCCGTCGAGACCTGGCTCGCCACGCAGCGGGGCGCCGACCTCGTCGTCGTCGACGGCCGGACCGCGACCCGCGACCAGGGGGTGCTGGGCGACCCGTTCGCCGCGGTGGAGAGCGTCGCGGCCGTCACCCGCTGGTTGCGGGAGCGCACCGACCTCCCGGTGTGGTGGGCGGAGTTCTACCCCGAGCCCCCGGCCGTCGACGGGGCGGACGACCCCACCGGCGCGCCGCGGGCGGCGATCACGCTCGCCACCGTCGCCGCCCTCGCCCGCGCGGGGGCCGGAGGCGCCCTGCTGTGGCAGCCCCAGGCCGACCCGCCGTTCCCGTACGCCGCGCTGTGGACCGACACCGCGGACCCCGACGGGGGCCGGCCGGGCGCCCTGACCGCGGCGTGGACCTGGCTGGTCCCCCGCCTCGGCGCGGGGTCCGTCGACCTCGGACGCTCCCCCGACGGCCGCGTCCTCGGCTTCCGGGCGCCCGACGGGGTCCTGCTGGTCAACGTGGGGGCCGACCCGGTGGAGGTCGGCGGGACGTCCCTGCCCGCCTTCGGCGCCGCGGTGCGCTGAGGACCTCATCCCAGCCCGGCCCACACGATCGTCACGAGGACCCCCACCAGGCCGGCGAGGGCGAGCCCGAGGGTCGCGTCGAGCGCGCCATCGATGTGCCCGGCGGGGCGGGGGCCGCCCCGCGCGACGGCGGCGCGGTACTCCACGCGGACCGCGCGCACCACCGCGAGCAGCAGCGCGAGACCCGCGAGGGCCCAGGCGACGACGTCGAGCGGGGTGACGGGGGTGTCGTACACGGGAACTCCTTCGGGTCAGACGCGGACGAGGAGGACGGAGAGGCCGTCGTCCACCGCGACGCGGTAGTGGCCGGTGGCGACGACGGCGGCGAGGGCCTGCCGGCTCCAGCCGGGCGTGCGGCCGTGGAGGACCACGCCCTCGGCGTCCATCGTCGGGAGGGAGAAGATCTCGGCGGGGTCCTCGACGAGGGCGCAACGCGCCGGGTCGTCGGAGATCTGGTCGCAGACGCGGGGCGTCTGGGTGACCTGACCGACCCGCGTGACGAGGGTCGGTGCGGTGCTCGAGAGCGGCAGGACCGTCGAGCCGGCGGGGGCGCCCGCCAGCACGGCCCGGGTGAAGGCGATCTCGGAGGGGCGGAGCGCGGTGTAGGCGTCGTTGCCGCCGCGGACCGTCACGCAGACGCACGCGAGCAGGGCGAGGCCCACCACGAGCACCGGAGCCGTGAGCGCGCGCCGCCGGCGGTACGCGGCCCGCAGCGCCTCGGCGCCGAGCACGGCCAGGAAGGGGGCGGCGTAGAGCAGCACCCGCAGGAGCACCTCGCCGCCGTAGCTCTGGACGAGGACGAGCCCGGCCGGCGCCAGCGCGACCGGCAGCCAGACGAGGTCACCGGTGCGGCGGCGCAGCAGCAGTGCCCCGAGACCGGCGAGGGCGACCGCGGCCCCTGCCAACGCGACCCGCGCGATCTTCACGGCGAGCTGGCCGGGGTCACCGACGAGCCGGTCGGCGAGGGCGACCGTCATCGAGCCGCCCGCGTTCCCGACGCCCCCGGTGGCCAGGGCGAGCTGGTTGAGCCAGAACTCCTGGCCGCCGAGGACCACCCAGGCGGCCACGGCGACGACGAGCGTGAGCAGCAGGCCGCGGCCGCCGTAGACCCGGCCGGCGACGACGAGCAGGCCGAGCTGCACGAGCAGGGCGAATGGGGTCAGCTGGTGGGAGACCGCGAGGGCGATCATGCAGAGCGCGATCACGCCCCACGCGGTGACGACGACGCCCGGGTCGGTCCGGCGCGGGTGGCGGGTCCGCCAGCCGCTGCCGGGCGTCCGGCGGGCAGCGAGCGGGCCGAGTACGAGGACCCAGACGACGCCGACGAGGACCATCGCGGTGGCCTGCGGGGAGAAGTAGTCCTGCTCGATCCAGTTCAGGCCGAGGAAGAGCCAGGTCGCCGCCCACGGGGCGCGGGTGCCGCCGAGCAGGCGCCGCGCGAGGACCAGGACCGCGAGCGACCAGACCAGCGCGACGACGGGCGGGGTCCAGCGCAGCACCCCGTCGAGGTCGGTGGGCCCGGCGCCGGCGGCGTCGGAGAGGAAGGCCCACTGGGAGAAGAACCCGGCCCAGCTGAACCGCGAGTCCACCCCGGTCGGGACCTGCCCACCGGCCGCGATGGCCTGGATGAACCCGAGGTGCAGCCATGCCACGGCCATGCGGGCGCCGGGCTCGACGACGGAGGCGACCCCGCTGGTGGCGAGCGCGAGGCCTGCGGTGAGGGCGGTGAGGACCCGGGGGCGTGCCGGTCCGAGGAGTTCGACGCCCGCGGCGAGGGCGACGAGGACGATCCCGGTCCAGGCGGTCGCGGGCAGCACCCCGGCGAGGCCGAGCCCGGTCATCGCGTCCTGGTCGACGCCCGACACCGCGAGCAGCCCGACCCCGAGGAGGGCGGCCACCGGGGCGACCACGGTGAGCGCGGCGCGCCCGCGACGCCGCGCCGCGGGGCGGGGCGTCGGGGCGGTCGGCGGCGACGGCGGTGCGGGCACCGGAGCCGGGTGCGGGTTCGGCAGCAGGAGACCGATCGGGGTGACGAGCGGCCGGGTGCGGGTCGCGGTGGCCATCACACGCTCCGGAGGCGGGAGGAGACGCCGGCGACCGCGTAGAGCAGTTCCCGACGTCGGCGGGCGAGGGGGGCGTGCACGCGTCCGGCGACGACGTCGCGGCGGCGCACGACGGGCCGGGACCGGCGGGCGATGTCGGCGGTGAAGGCCCGCTGGGCGCGGTAGTCGCGGCGGTGGGTGGCGGCGGAGGCGGCCTGCCCGCTCACCCGGAACCGGGCGACCGTCGCGGTCTGACCGAGGAAGCGGCCGTGCTCGAGCAGCCGCAGCCAGAGGTCGAGGTCGGCGAGCCCGGCGTCGTCGGGGTAGCCGCCGACGGCGTCGTAGGCGTCGCGGCGGAAGGTGGCCGCGGCGTCCGCGCCGATGGGGTTGGCTCCCGAGCGCACCACCCGGCGCACCACGGCGGGGCGGCTGTGGACGCCCGCGAGGCCGCGGAGGAAGCGGCCGCGCGCGAGGACCCGCCCGTGCTCGTCCACGAGGTGCTTGCGCCCGACGACGAGGGCGAGGCCGGGGTCGGCGTCGAACGCGGCGACGGCGGAGGCGAGGCAGCCGGGCTCGAGGAGGTCGTCGGCAGGGAGGATCTTGACGAGCGGGGCGTGCGAGAGGGCCACCACGCGTCGGAAGTTGGTGACCATGTCGACGGTCTCGTCGTGGCGCCACACCGTGAGGCGGGCGTCGTCGAAGCCGGCGAGGACGGCGGGGGTCTCGTCGGTGGAGGCGTTGTCGAGGACCACCACCTCGAGGCCGGCCACGTCCTGGTCGAGCACCGAGCGCAGGGTGGCCGCGAGGTGGCGCCCGCCCTGGTGAACGGGGATGCAGACGGCGACGCGGGCTCCGGTGCGGGGCCGACCGGTGACGAGGACGGGCGCCGCGGCGGCGAGGGGTTCGGTCACGGTGGTGGTCTCCTCGGGCTCCTGGGTCGGGCGGGGCAGCGGGGCGGGGTCGCGGCGGCGGCGCAGCAGGACCGCGCCGGCGGCGAGGACCTGCACGCCGACGAAGCCGACGGCGAAGGTGACGAGCGGATCGGCAGGGCCGGCCGGGACCAGGGCGACGACGGCCACGACCCCGACGGTCGTGGCGGTGGCGAGGCGGGCGAAGCGCAACCCGCGGCCGTGGGCCTGGTGCTCGGCGAGGCGGTGCACCACGAGCAGCCGCAGTCCCAGGCCGAGCAGCAGGATGCGCAGCACCCACGCCTCGGCGGTATAGGCGGGCCCGAACAGCGCCAGCACCGGCTCGGCGAGCAGGGCACCGAGGACCAGGGCCGGGCCGACGAGGACCAGCAGGCGGCGGCGGACGGCCCGGGAGAGCTCGTCGGCCCGCCCCGGCTCGCGGGCGACGCCGGCCGCGAGCGAGGCCGCGAAGTAGGTCGCCAGGACGTCGACGACCGTGACGGCCTGCCAGACCAGGAAGAAGCGACCGCCGACCTCCGGACCGAAGCGCAGGACCACGAGCAGCGGGACCTGGTTGAACAGCACCGAGGTCGCCACCTGCCCGAGGTAGGTCGGGCCGAGGAAGCCCGCGGCCTCACGCAGCGCCGGTAGCCGGCCGGGCGCGCGGCGCCGGCGGCGCGTCAGCACGACCGCCTGGAGCCCGACGAGGGCGACGCAGGCGAGCAGCGGGGCCACCCAGGACAGGACCACGATCTCGGTGGTCAGCGACGCCCCGGCCGCCAGCACGATGCCGAGACGCCCGACCGCGAACAGGAGTGTCCGCGTCGGGGCCCACCAGGGTCGGCCGAGGCCGACGAGGACGAAGTCCTGCTGCTGGAAGAGCGCGTAGAGCACGGCGGTGAGCACGAACAGGCCGACGCCGGCCGCGTTCGCCGTGGCGCTCGGGGCGGTGCCGGTGACGGCCCGGATGATGACCGCGGTGCCCGGGAGCAGGAGGTAGAGGGCGGCCACGGTGCCCGACAGCGCGGCGACCGCGCCGAGGGCGGTCACGAGGAGCCGCCGGGAGGAGCCGCCGGCGCCGGGCAACCAGCGCAGCAGCCCGATCCCGACGTTGAGCTCCGTCGCGCCGGCGATCAGGAGGAAGGCCGAGACGAAGGCGGTCGCGAGCCCGAGCTCGGCGGTGTCGAGAACGCGGGCGGCGAGGATCCAGCCGAGCATCCCGACCAGCGCCGAGCCACCGGAGGCCAGCGCCATCGCCAGGCCGTCGTGCAGCGACCCGTCCTTCCCGGCCCCGGTCATGCCGCGGCCCGCCGGGGCGGGCGCGGCCGCACGGCCTGGACCACGAGGACGGGCACCGAGACGACGACGAGCGCCAGCAGCGCCGCCACGGGGTGCCACGCGGTGGTCACCACCATGGCCTGCCCCACGACCAGGGCGAGCGCGACGCCCGCGCCCACCGCGACGACGGTCCGCTCGGCGAGGTCCCGGGGCCGCAGCAGGGCGGTCAGCGCCCAGCCCGGCCCCACGAGACCGAAAGCGATCGTCGCGACCAGCCGGACCGGGTGGACCAGGCCGGTCGGGATGGTCGTGTCGGCGAGCGCCGTCGCGGCGGCCAGCGCGCCGAGCACGGCGAGTCCCGCCGGGATCAGCCGCTCGCCGGTCACGACGCCACCTGCAGCAGGTGACCGTCGACCGCGGGCGTGGTCGACGGGGCGACCCGGGAGAGCCGGCCGCGGACGAAGCCGGTGCCGGCCGCGGCGAGTGCCACGGGGATGGCGGCGGCACCGACCAGACCGCGCACCGCGGACGCCCGGTCGCGCCGGCACACGGCGTTGCCGGTCTCCCGCAGCTCCCGGGCGACGGCGGCAGGCAGCACGTGCCGCGTGTATGCCTGCTCGCTCGCGAGCCCGGCGCGGGTGCCGCTGCGCCGGGTGACGACGGCCTTCGAGATGCCCTCCGCGTGGCAGCGACGCACGAGGTAGCGCCACCCGGTGCGGTCGGGCGAGACGTGGTGGTCGACCACCGCGTCGGGATCGAGCACGATCCGCGCGCCGGGGAACAGGCGCCGGAGCCGCAGGCACAGCTCGGTCTCCTCGCACCCGAGCGGGACGGTGCCCACCCGACCCATGTCCTCCCCGAACCCGCCGGTGGCGACGAGGACGTCCCGCCGGAACGCCATCGAGCAGCCCATGACGTTGCGGACCTCGACCGCACCCCCCGCGCCGGGGGTGCCTCGCCGTCCGGTCGGTCCGGTCTGACCGGGGAAGCTGCAGCCCACGACCCACCACAGCTCGGGCGGGAGCACCGCCGGGGCGCCCGCGGCGGCCCGCGGGTCGTCCGCCGACCAGCGCGGCGCGGCCGCGCCGCCCACGGCCGCCACCGCCGGGTCCTCGAACGGGGCGAGGATCCGCGCCAGCCAGTCCGGCCGGGCCGCGGCGTCGTCGTCGAGGAACGCGACGATCTCCGGCAGCCCGCCGACGGACTCGGCGAGCTCGTCGATCGCGGTGTTGCGCGCCCCGGAGAGCCCGCGCCGGCGACGGTTCTCCAGGACCTGCACGGGAGCGCCGAAGAACCCGCGCGCCCGGACGGCGAGCTCCGGGTTGTGGTCGACGACGAGCAGGACCTGGTCGGGCCGGTGGGTCTGGGCGGCCAGCGAGGCGATCGCGGCGCGGACGTCGTCCCACCGGCGTTCGGTGTAGGCGCACACGACGACGGCGCTGGTCGCGAGGGCGGCGCGGTCCGCGTGGTCCGACGGGGCCGGGGTGGTCATGGCAGCTCTCCTGCGGTTCTCGGGGGCCGTGGGCTCAGGCCGCGAGCGGACGGTCGGCGGTGGTCGGCCGAGTGGTCGGCCGAGTGGTCGGCTGAGTGGTCGGCTGAGCGGCCGGCTGAGCGGCCGGCTGAGCGGGTGACTCGGTGGGCGACTGCACGGCCGGCTGGGCCTCGACGGGCGCGGCCGACAGGTCGGGCACGATCGCGAGGGGGACGATCGCGGTGCGCGCGGCGGTGGCCATGACGGCGACGCGGCGGGCCGGGCGACGACGGGCGCGCGGGGCGCACTCGCGGCCGAGGGTGCGGAGCACGCGGAGGCCGTCGGCGAAGGTGCGCAGGTTGGACACGCCGTGGATGCGCTCGCGCTCGATGCTCGCGACCTCGGTGATCTCGAGGCCCGCGAGGGAGAAGCGGCAGGTCAACAACGTCTCGATCTCGAAGCCGTCGCCCCACACCATGCGGTCCGCCGGTCCCGCGAGGTCGAGCGCGGGGAGGTCGAGCACCTCCAGGACGTCCCGCCAGAAGGCGTTGTAGCCGTAGCAGAGGTCGCTGTACCGGGTGCGCAGCGCCAGGTTGGCCAGGCCGTTGAGGCCGGCGTTGCCGAGGTTGCGCAGCAGGGTGATGTCCTCGCTGCCGGCCTCGGCGTCGCCCACGCGGGCGAAGCGGGTGCCCTTCGCGACGTCGGCCCCGGCGACGAGCGCGGCCACGAACGCCGGGATCTCGTGGGGGTCGGCCGAGCCGTCCGCGTCGAACATGACGATCACGTCGCCCGTGGCCGCGGCGAACCCGCACGCCAACGCGTTCCCCTTGCCCCGCCGGGTCTGGGTGAGCACCACGGCGTCCGGCCGGAGCCGGCGGACGACCGCCACCGTGTCGTCGGTCGAGTGACCGTCCACGAGGACGATCTCCGCGTCGGCGGGCAGGTAGGGCAGGACGATCTCCAGGTTCCGCGCCTCGTTCCGCGCAGGAACGATGACGGAGAGTGTCGGGAGGGCGGGCCGCGGCATCGGGATCTCCTCAGGTCTCGAGAGGGCGACGTGGTGACGTTGCGTGTGATGGAGCGGGGCTTGCTCGGGAAGCGTTGCCCCGTTCGGAGTACATCATTAGCGCAAATGGTCCGTCGTACAAGCCTGAACTTACGGAAGGTGACGTCGATCAACCCCCGTACGGTCGTTAGAGGGGATCTCCTCGCTGACGGTCGGTCGCCGATGACGCTGCGTCGCCAGGACGCTGTGCAGGGGCGATCGGAGGCGGTCGCTAGACTCGGAGGCGATCCACTTCGGCGAGGGCCGGTCTCCGGCCGTGATCGACGCGGTGTGCATCCCGGCGCGAACCGCCGTGGTGCCCGGCGTCGCCCGCCGAGTCCGCACCACCGCAGGAGCACCAGCAGCCATGGCTGACGTCAAGATCGCCGCCGAGTCCCGCACCGAGTTCGGCAAGGGCGCCGCGCGCCGCACCCGCCGCGCGGGCCGGGTGCCCGCCGTCCTCTACGGGCGCGGCACCGACCCGGTCCACCTGAGCTTCGACACCGTCGAGTTCGCCGCCGTCATGCGTGAGAACGGCCGCAACGCCGTCCTCACCGTCACCGGCGTCGGCTCCGACCAGCTCGCCCTCACCAAGAGCGTCGTGCGTGACCCGATCAAGGGTTTCATCGAGCACGTCGACCTGGTGACCATCAAGCGGGGCGAGAAGGTCCAGGTCGACGTCCGCGTCGTCACCCTGGGCGAGGCGGCCGCGGGCACGCTGGTCTTCCAGAACGAGGACACGCTCTCGATCGAGGCCGACGCGCTGAACATCCCCGAGGAGATCACCGTGGTGATCGACGAGGCGGGGATCGGCACGCAGTTCCTCGCGGGCGAGATCCGGCTGCCCGACGGCGCCACCCTGCTCTCCGACCCCGAGCTCCTGGTCGTCAACGTCACCGAGGCGCCGACCGAGGACGAGATGGAGGAGGAGATCGACGCCGAGGGTGCGGGCGTCGAGGAGGACGCGCCCGAGGACGAGGCGGCCGAGGACTCCGAGTCCGGCTCCTCCCCGGAGGCCGCAGAGGGCGCCACCTCCGACGAGACCTCGGACGAGAGCTGATGACCGGCCCGACGACGGGCGCGGGTCCCGTGCTCGTCGCCGGGCTCGGCAACCCGGGGGCCGAGTACGAGGGCACCCGGCACAACGTGGGGTTCGCGGTCGCCGACGTGCTCGCCGGGCGCGTCGGCGGGCGGTTCTCCGCGCACCGGAAGTCCGGCGCGGACGTCGCCGAGGGGCGCCTCGCCGGCCGGAAGGCCGTGCTGGCCAAGCCCCGCGGCTACATGAACCTCTCCGGCGGCCCGGTGACGAACGCGCTGCGGTTCTTCTCCGTCCCGACCGAGGACCTGATCGTGGTCCACGACGACCTGGACCTCGACTTCGGTGTCGTCCGCCTGAAGCGCGGCGGCGGCGAGGGCGGGCACAACGGGCTGCGGTCGATCTCGAAGTCGCTGGGCACGAAGGACTACCTCCGGGTCCGCTTCGGGATCGGGCGCCCGCCGGGCCGCCAGGACCCGGCGGACTTCGTGCTCAAGCGGTGGTCGTCGACCGAGCGCAAGGAGCTGGACGTCTCCCTCGAGCTGGCCGCGGACGCCGTCGAGGCGCTGCTCACCGAGGGCCTGGAACCGGCGCAGAACCGCTTCCACTAGGGGCGCTTCGCGCTCGTGAGCAGAAAGTGGGGCTATGGCCCCACTTTCTGCTCACGAGCGCGGAGCGCACCCGTCGAAGAGCCGGAACCCGGAGGCGTACTCCAGCTCGCAGAACTCCGTGTCCGGCGCCGCCGCCGCGACGGCCTCGCGGATCGGTCCGACGTCGACCGCACCGGCGAACCCGGGCAGCCAGGCGTCGTGGTGGGAGAGCACCAGTCGCTGCGGCCGCAGCCAGCCCGCCTCCTCGGCCACGAACCCGGCGAGCGTCCCCTGCACCGGCTCGCCGTCGCGGTTGGCCCGCCCGGCGGCGGCGAGGATCGCGACGTCGGGTGACTCGCTCGCGAGCAGCCCGCTCCAGGCGCCCGCGGTGTCCTGGACGAGCAGCGAGCCCTCGGAGGTCTCGACGACGTAGACGAGCGCCCCGCCGTCGCCGCGTTCGCCCTGCGAGGCCGCCTGCAGGTGGGCCGCCACCTCCGGACCCAGGTCCGGCAGCCCGGCGAACATGGCACGGAGCTGCTCCTGGTGTTCCTGCCACGTGCCACCGGCCTCGCCGAGACACACCTGGTCGGCGTCCGGGAACGGCACCCGCGACCAGACGCAGGAGTGCAGGCCCGGCAGGACCCGGACGGTCGTCGCCGCGTCGAGACGGACCCGCTCGCCGCCGGAGACCGGCACCAGCTGCTCCTCGGGCACCCCCCACGCGGCCATCACCCGCACCGACTCGTAGGACCCGACGATCCGGGCGCCGGTCGCGGCGAGCCGCTCGGCGCCGTAGAGGTGGTCGAAGTGCGCGTGCCCGACGAGGATCCAGTCCTGCGGGCCCAGCTCGGCCCCGACCTCCGCGACGCCCACGCCGCTCTGCGCCGCCGTCGGCACCCGGTCGAGGTAGGCGTCGAGCATCACCGTGAGGCCCTCCGCGGTCCGCAGCCGGAAGGTGGCGCAGCCGTACCAGTCGAGCGTCGCGGTGGTCACCCGGGGGAACGTAGCGAGACGGGGACGGCCCGGCACCTCCACGACCGGTGGCCCGGTCAGCGCGACGGGGGCCGCGCGGACGTGCCGGCGAGCCGCGAACCCCACCGGTGTCGCCGGGCCGCCGCCGTCGCGGCATCGACGGAACGGCGGCAGCGCTCGGCCCGCCGTCGGCGCAGCTCCACGTCGCCCCGCAGCCGGTCGCTGCGCTCGCGGGCGCCGCGGGCCGCGTCGACGGCATCCTGGGCCCGTTCGTGCGCCCGTGCGGCGCCGTGCGGTGTCTCGCTGCCCACGGGTCACCTCTCGTCGTGGTCGGTCGTCGGTCGTCGGGCGTGCCGGCCACGGACCCGGGGGTGGACCGCAGTCAGCCGTGATCCCCCTTCCCGGCGTCGGGTCAAACCGCCACCGTGACGGCGCCGGACCGGGATCGTGACGGTCGGGCAGGCCTCAGTGCGGTGTGAGCACGCCGACGGGCGAGGCCGTGACGGGCAGCTCGATGACGACGAGGGCGCCCCCGGCGGGCCGGTTGGTGGCCCGGGCCGCGCCGCCGTGGGCGCGGGCGATGGTGTCGACGATCGACAGCCCGAGCCCGGACCCGCCGTCGGAGCGGGTGCGCGCTCCGTCGGCGCGGCGGAAGCGCTCGAAGGCGTGCGGGAGGAACTCGGCCGGGAACCCGGGCCCGTCGTCGGCCACGGACACGACGGCGAGGTCGCCCCGGGGGACCACCGAGAGGGTGACCACGGCGTGGTCCGGGGAGTGCCGCACGGCGTTGGCCAGCACGTTGTCCAGGGCCTGCCGCAGCCGGTCGGGATCCAGCGCCGCCTCCAGGGCCGGGGGCGCCTCGACGACGATGTCGACGTCGCGCCGGTCGCCGACGGCGGCCGCCGCCCGCGCGGCGTCCCGGGCGACGGACACGACGTCGGCGGGGCGGAGCCGGAGGAACGGCGTGTCGCCGTCGGCCCGGGCGAGGGTGAGGAGGTCCTCGGCGAGCCGGATCAGCCGGTCGGTCTCGACGGCGGCCGAGGCGACCGCCTCCACCAGCTCCGTGCGGTCCCGGCCCGGGCGTCCCGCCAGTTCCAGCTCGGCGCGCAGGGTCGCGAGCGGTGTCCGCAGTTCGTGCCCGGCGTCGGCGACGAACCCCCGCTCCCGCTCGAGCGCCTGCCGCTCCTGGGCCAGCGCGTGGCGCTGCTGGTCGAGCAGCGCGTTCAGGGTCACCGCCAGCGCCGCGATCTCGTCGCGCGTCGCCGGGACCGCGAGGTGGGTCCCGTCGTCGTGCGACGCGAGGTCGGCGCTCTGCCGCCGCATCCGCTCCACGGGCCGCAACGCCGCGCCCGAGAGCCACCAGGCCCCGAGGCCCGCGACGACGACCGCGACCGACCCGCCCACCACCAGCCCGGCGTCGACGTGCTCGTCGGCGGTGTCGGCGATCCCGGTGTCGGCCCCCACGACGAGGACCAGTCCCTGCTCGTCGGAGAGCACGGACGCGCGGTAGCGGGTCCGGTCGTCGTCCTCCCCCGTGGTGAACGCGTACGGCCCGGTCCCGTCGACCCGTCCGGCCAGCACCCGCCCGAGCGCGGCGGCGTCGAGGACGGGACGCCCCGCGAGGTCGGGGGTCGAGAGGACGACCCGGCCGTCGGTGGTCAGCACCTGCACCGGCGCGTCGGAGCGGTCGACGCGGAGCGCGGGGAGCCCGCCCGCGGCGAACTGCTGCTCGAAGGTCGTGGCGCGCCCCGTGAGCGCGACGTCGAGGGTGGCCTCCAGGCTCGTGCGCAGCTGCAGGACGAAGGCCAAGCCGACCACCGCGATGAGCGCCGCGGTCCCCAGCACGACGCCGAGCGCCAGGCGCACGCGCAACGGCACGGTCCTCCGCCCCCTCAGCCGGCGACGGGGTCGCCGGACGGTCCCGGGGCCCGGAGCCGGTACCCGGCACCCCGCACCGTCTCCAGCATCTCGCTGCCGTAGGGCTTGTCGATCTTGCGGCGCAGGTAGGAGACGTACTGGTCTATGACGTTGGAGACGCCGTCGTAGGCGAAGTCCCAGACGTGCTCCAGGATCGTCGTGCGGGAGAGCACCTGGTCGGGGTGGCGCAGGAAGAGCTCGAGCAGGGCGAACTCCTTCGTCGAGAGGGCGAGCTCGTCCTCCCCGCGCCAGGCCCGGCGGCTGGCCGGGTCGAGCCGCAGGTCACCCGCGGCCAGCACCGTCGGCCGGTCGGTGGCGCCGCGGCGGATGAGGGCGCGCAGCCGGGCGGCGAGCTCGCCGAAGCTGAAGGGCTTGGGCAGGTAGTCGTCGGCGCCGGCGTCCAGGCCGCGGATGCGGTCGTCCACCGCGTCGCGGGCGGTCAGCATGAGGATCGGGGCCCAGCGTCCCGACTCGCGCAGCCGTCGGCACACCTCGAAGCCGTCGGCGCCGGGGAGCATGACGTCGAGCACCACGGCGTCGTAGTCGACCTCGCGGCCCTGCCACAGGGCGTCCGGCCCGGTCGCGGCGACGTCGACGGCGTACCCGTCCTCCTCGAGGCCGCGGCGCAGCAGTGCCGCCATCCGCACCTCGTCCTCGACCACCAGCACCCTCACGGGCACGGACCCTAGGCGCCCACCGTGTACCCCGGGTGAGAACCGCTCCGGTCCGAGGCGGCGCGGCGCTGCCGCAGGACGTGCGCGACGAGGAGCGCGGAGGCCACGACGAGGACCACGCTGCCACCGCCCCACAGGAGCAGGCGCGACGGCTGGTCGACGACGCTCGTCGCCGCGTCGCCCAGCGCGACCACCCCCACCAGGACGTCCACCCCGATCGCCAGCCGCCCCTGCGTCCGGCGGGCGCCCGTCCGACGCGTCCAGCAACCCCGGGCCGCGGCACCGAGGAAGGCCGCACCCACGAGGAAGAGGATCACCGCGCCGGTCATGCGGGTCACGATGGCCCCCCGACCGTGTGTGGTCGATGAGTGCCGCCGTTCATGGTCCTCTCATCCGGTCCGGACGAGGCTCGCCACGTGATCGCCCCGTCGCGGAGCCGTGTCCGGCGGGACACCCCGGTCCCCGAGCATGCTGTGTCCTCGCACTGCTCCTGATCCACGACCTCCGGGAGGACACGACGATGACGGCACCCGCCCCCGTCCGGGCCACGACCTGGGAGCCGGCCGCGGGACACCTGCGCCCCGCGGTCGCCGCCACCGCACTCGCGGTCGCGGTGATCGCCGTGGCGGTGCTGTGGACCGGGGTCGTCACCGGCACGCTCCTCGCGGCGCTCGACCCCGGCGTGGACGCCTGGCTGGTGGCCGTGCGGCCGGAGCCGCTCGTGGTCGCCGCCCGGGTGGTCAGCGAGGTCGGCCAGCCCGCCGTCATGATCGCGATCATGCTGCTCGGCAGCCTCCTGGTCGCCCGCGCGGCACGGTCGTGGTGGCCGGCCGTCGCGGCCGTGCTCGCCGTGGCGCTGCTCTCCGCCCTCGACAACGGGGTCAAGGCGATCGTGGCCCGCCCCCGTCCCCCCCTGGTCTGGCACGCCATGCCCGCCCAGGGCCTGTCGTTCCCCTCGGGCCACTCGCTGTGGTCGGCCGGCGCCCTGCTGCTGCTCGTCCTGCTCGTCGACCCGCGCCACCGGCGGGTCTTCCTGACGACGGTGGTCCTCGCCGTCGTGATCGTGGTCGCGGTGGGGACGTCGCGGCTCGTCGTGGCCGTGCACTACCCGAGCGACGTCCTCGCCGGCTGGTGCCTGGCCGTGCTCGCGGACGGCCTCGCGCTCGCCGTCGTGCTGCGCGTCCGGCGCTCCTCCGCCCTCCCCTGAGCGAGCCCCTCCCCGGCGCCGGCCTCAGGCGCCGGCGTCAGATGTCGGCCTCAGGCGTCGGCCGACGAGGTGCGCCGCCCCGAAGCACGCCGCGACCACCCCACCGGCCGCCACGATGTCGCTCGGGCGGTGCCAGCTGACGATCATGACGGCGAGGGCGCTCGCCCCGACGGCGACCGCCCCGAGCGCGGCGGCCCGGGCGGGTCGTCGGGCCGACGCGACGAGCACGACGACGAAGGCCGCGATCGCGGTGACGTGTCCGCTCGGGAGGGTGTTGACGCCGCCCCCGGGGCGCGGCAGCGCGAGCTTGAGCAGCTGGGTGATCAGCTCGGGCACCACGACGAGGGCCACCACGCGCAGGGCCGTCGCCCGGTCGCCGCGTCGCAGCGCGCCCGTCGCGAGGACGACCAGGCCGATCACCACCACGAGCGGGGCGCCGTAGGCGATCAGGGCGTGGACCGGCCGCTCCACCGCGGCGCCCCACCGCTCCATGGCCCGCAGGACCCGCTCGTCGAGGCCCCGTCCCCGCCGGGAGACGACGCCCAGGAGGTAGGCGGCGACGACCGCGACGATCCCGCCCACGACGGACGCGCACGCGAGCGCGTCGTGTCGTCCCCGTCGCACGGGCAGGACCTCGTACTCGTTCGGCAGCCGCACGGGTCCATCGTCGCCCGCGCGGATGTGCCGACGATGAACCGGTCCGGAACGGCAGTACGGTCCCCCCAGACCGTCATCCCGCCAGGAGAGGACGCCGCCGGTGGCCGAGCCGTTCGTCGTCCGGGTCACCGACGCCGAGATCGCCGACCTGCGCGACCGGCTGCGGCGGACCCGGTGGCCCGAGCCGCAGACCGTCGACGACTGGTCCCAGGGCGTCCCGCCGGCCTACGCCCGGGAGCTGTGCCGCCACTGGGCCGAGGACTACGACTTCGGGTTCGCCGACCGCCTCAACGCCTTCCCGCAGTACCGCGACACCGTCGACGGGCTCGGGATCCACTTCCTGCACGTCCGCTCCCCCGAACCCGGTGCGTTCCCGCTGGTGCTCACCCACGGCTGGCCCGGCTCGGTGTGCGAGTTCCTCGACGTCCTCGGCCCGCTCACCGACCCCCGCGCCCACGGCGGCGACCCGGCCGACGCCTTCCACGTCGTCGCGCCCTCCCTGCCCGGCTACGGCTGGTCCGACAAGCCCACGACGACGGGCTGGGGCGTCCGACGGATCGCCCGCGCCTGGGACACGCTGATGGTCTCGCTGGGCTACGACCGCTACGGCGCCCAGGGCGGCGACTGGGGCTCGGAGGTGACCGCCACCCTGAGCGAGGTCGCGCCCGAGCGGGTCGCGGGCGTGCACCTGAACATGGGGAGGGTCCCGCTCGGCACCTTCGCCGACCCCACCCCCACCGAACAAGCCGCCCACGCCGCCGCCCGCGAGCACGCCCGCACCGGACGCGGCTACTCCGCAATCCAGATGACCCGACCGCAGACCGTCGGCTACGGCCTCACCGACTCCCCCGCCGGCCAGGCCACCTGGATCGCCGAGAAGTACCGGGCCTGGACCGACCACGACGGCGACCACGAGACCGCCGTCCCCCGGGAGGCCATCCTCGACGAGATCTCCGTCTACTGGTTCACCGCCTCCGCCACGTCCTCCGCGCGCCTGTACTGGGAGAGCTTCGCCGACGTCCGCGTGCCGGTCACCGCACCCTCCGGGCTGTCGGTCTACCCGCGCGACATCGTCCGCCCGTCGCGGCGCGAGGCCGAACAACGGTTCACCGACCTGCGCTGGTACGCCGAGCTGCCCCACGGCGGCCACTTCGCCGCCCTCGAACAGCCCGAATCCCTCGTCGAGCAGATCCGCGGCTTCTTCCGCCTCGTCCGCTGACCGGATCGCCGGGCTCAGGGGGCGGCGCGGTACCCGTGGCGGAGGATGTCCCGGGCACCGTCGGCCTGCCGGGTGCCCCCGGGACCCAGCGACCCGAGCCACGCCACCATGGCCGCGCAGCCGACGAGGTCCCGGGCCGTGACCCCGGGACGGGCCACCCCCGCGCGCCGGGCGGCGGCCAGGAACTCCTCGGTCATCGCGATCATCTCCTGGCACGCGAGGCCCAGCGGAGTGGGCGCCGTGTCCCCGAGGGACCCGACGAGGAGACCGGACAGCCCGCGGTAGGCCGCGATGTGCCGTTCCACCTCGCCGAGCCAGGTGTCCAGCCGCTCCGCGACGTCGATGGTCCGGGCGGCCCGCTCGCGGGCCGCGGCGAGGTCGTCGCTCTCGCGGCGCAGGATCTCGGCGAGCAGGCTCTCGCGGTCGGGGAAGTGCCGGTACAGCGTGCCGGGACCCACCCCGGCGTCCCGGGCGACGGCTTCCAGCGACGTGGTGATCCCGTGGCGCCGCACGTGCCGCCGGGCGACCTCGACCAGCAGGTCACGGTTCCTGCGGGCGTCCGCGCGCCGGGGCCGTTCGGTGCTCGCCATCGCCCCTCCCGTCGGACGCGCTCGCACTCCACCGTAGCGGAGGCTCCCTCCGCGTAGGCTGGGCAGCGGGCACCTCCGCTCGACCGCCGACCGGCACCGATCGTTCCCCTCCGGAGCACCAGAGGACCACCATGGCCACATCCGTCCCGCTCTCCCTCCTGGACCTGGCCAGGGTCCGGCCCACCGAGTCCGCCGCCGAGGGCGTCGCCCGCAGCGTGCGTCTCGCGCAGACCGCCGACGGCCTCGGCTACCGCCGGATCTGGATCTCCGAGCACCACAACATGCCGAACCTGGCGTCCTCGGCGACCTCGCTCTACATCCAGCACATCGCCGCCCACACTACGAACGTGCGCGTCGGGGCCGGCGGGATCATGCTGCCCAACCACTCCCCGCTGGTGATCGCCGAGCAGTTCGGGCTGCTCGAGACCCTGTTCCCGGGCCGGATCGACCTCGGTCTGGGCCGCGCGCCCGGGACCGACGGGGCGACCATGCAGGCCCTGCGCCGCGACGCGCGCGCCTCCGAGCACTTCCCGTCGGACATCATCGAGCTCAACGGCTACCTCCGCGGCGAGACGACGGTGCCCGGCGTCCACGCCTTCCCACACGGGAGCGCCGGCGTCCCGCTCTACATCCTCGGTTCCTCGCTCTACGGCGCGCAGCTGGCCGCGCACCTCGGCCTGCCCTACGCCTTCGCGTCCCACTTCGCGCCCGACGACCTCGAGGCCGCGGCACAGGCCTACCGTGCGCGGTTCGACCCGTCGGGTCCGCTCGCCGGCCCGGATGCGACCCCGTACTTCATCGCCGCGGCCAACGTCATCGCCGCCGACGACGCCGACACCGCGGCCGAGCAGTACCGGAAAACCGAGCTGGAGTGGCTGCGCTCCATCCTGGGCCGCGGGCGGGACCTCACCGACGACCAGCTCGCCGTGCTCCGCGACCACCCCCAGGGCCGCCAGGTGCTCGGCATGCTGCGCCGCACCCTCGTCGGGACCGGCCCCGAGGTCGTCGCCGGGCTCGACGCCCTCGCCGAGGAGGTCCGCGCCGACGAGCTGATCGTCGTCAACGCCGCCACCGAGGAGCAGCACCAGCACCGCACCCTCGAGCTCCTCGCCCCCGGCGTCGACCGCCGGAACCGCGACGGGGCCCTCACGGCCGCGGCGGTCTGACGCCGCCCCGCGTCACCGGCCCGGCCCTGTCCGGGATCGCACACGAGCGCGCCGTGGGGGCCTGAGGGCTCTCCGGCGGGCGCGGCCCTGGTGCTGCGCGGCCGGACCGGCACCCGGAGGAGTCCCGCCGTCCTCGAGCGGTGAGCCGAGCCGTGCCGGTCGCACCGGGTGAGCGCCATCACGCGATCGGGGGATGACGAACCCGCCGCGCGGCGTGTCCTACGCGTGAACGATCCGAACCGGCCGGGCCCGCTCGCGGGCACGACCCAGAACCCCGCGTCCCACCAGGCCCCGGCCGCCGCCTCGACGGAGGTGAGCCGCCATGACTCCCGACCTCGACACGCTGCGCCTGCGCACCCTCGGCGTCCCCGGTGTGGCCCGTCTCGCCGATCACCACGACGGCCTCGACCCCTCCCTGCACGCGACCCCGGCCGGGGCGCTGCGGGTCTTCGAGAGGCACGTCGAGGTCGACGTCGTGCTCGCCGCGGGCCACGCGGTCCCGACGACGGCCGCGGCGCTGCGCACGGCCCTCTCCCCCCTCCTCGCGGGACGGGCGGTCCACGTCACGGTGACCGACGTCGAGGCCGACTGACCCCGCCGACCTGCCCGAGAGGTGATGTGTGTGATCGACCCCAATCACGGTGAACACGCCCGGGTCGTCGCGCGGTCGGTCATGGCCAATCTCGAGTCGCTGCAACAGGAGGGTCTCGGGGCCGAGCTCACCGAGGTGAGGAAGATCTGTCGGCTCCTGGACGCGCCCGAGGTCGATCGGGTCTCGCGGGAGGCGCTCGTCCGTCGACTCCGGGAGCTGCTCGGGACCGCCCGCGGTCTGACCGGGCGGACGTTCGTCGGTTGGCTGGACGACATCGACCGCACCTGACGGCCCTGACGGCTCTGACGGCCGGGTGCGCCCGCGGTCAGCGCGGGGACAGCATCGCGAGCGCCTCGGCCGTCGCCTCGCTGTCTGCGGCGGTGTGCGCCGTACTGAGGAACACCCGGCCGTCGGGCATGAACAGGAAGCCCTGCGCCAGCAGCCCCGCCAGGAGTTCGGCCCATCGGCCGCCGGTGCCGTGGAGCCCGGTGCTCCCGTCGGCGGGGACGTACTGGAGCAGCGAGCCGATGCGCCGGAAGCCGCCGCCGGGTCCCGCCAGCGCGTCGCCGACGAGGGAGTGGAAGGTGGCCGAGTTCCGTTCGAGCACCTCGTAGACCTCGGGGTCCGCCAGGACGCGCATGGTGGCCTCGACGGCCGCGAGCGCGACCGGGTTGGCGTTGAACGTCCCGGCGTGGGCCACGCCGGCCGTGACCTGATCGACCAGGTCCGCCCGGCCCACCACGGCGCTCTGGGTGAAACCCCCCGCCATCGCCTTCCCGTAGACCGACAGGTCGGGGAGCAGGCCGTACTTCTCGGCCGCCCCGCCCCGTGCGATCCGGAAGCCGGTGATCACCTCGTCGAGAACGAGGACCACACCGTGTCGGTCGCAGCCGGTCCGGAGCGCGGACAGGAAGTCCGGCGTGGGCGCCTCGACACCGGCGTTGCTCTTGATCGGGTCGACGAGCACCGCCGCGATGTCGCGTTCGACGGACTCCCCCAGGAGACGTTCGGCCAGGGGTACGTCGTTGAAGCGCCCCACGACCAGGTCGTCGAGCACGCCGGCCGACTGCCCCCTACCGGCCGGTCGCGCGGCGCGGTCGCCCTCGTCCTCGGCCATCCCGGCGAGGACGGAGTCCTGCCAGCCGTGGTAGCTCCGCGCGAACTTGAGGACGCGGCGCCGGCCCGTCGCGGCGCGGGCGAGTCGTAGCGCGACCTGCACCGCCTCGGTCCCGGTGTTGCTCCACAGCAGCCGGTCGCCATGGGGTACGGCCTCGAGGACCGCCTCCGCGGCGAGGTACTCGAGCGCGTGGCCGGTGCCGACGACCTGCATCGTCCTCGTGGCCCGGGACACGGCGGACAGCACCCGGGGGTCGCCGTGGCCGAGCACCAGCGGGCCCCAGCCTATGACGTAGTCGACGTACCGGTCGCCGTCCAGGTCCCAGACGTGCGCGCCCCGGGCCTCCCGCACGAACAGCGGGTGGGGACGCGTCGCCGCGCGCAGGCCGGACCCCACGCCGCCGCCGACGCTCCGGCGGGCCCGCTCGAACGCGGCACGCGACGACTCGAGCGCCATGCGACGAGTGCCCTCCTCGGGAACCGGGGCCCTGCACCTCGGCCCGCGAGCCGGACCGTTCCTGCGTGATCAGCCTGGTCCGGCCCGGTGGCGGCGCGACGACGTCGGCCCGGCGGGCAGGAGAACGTCGCGGGTGGGAGCGGTCCGTCCGCCCGCCGTCGCCCCGGCGGGGCCGGGCCGTCGGAGAAACGTCGGGTTCGGCGCCCGTCGGGCCGGGGACTCCCCGCCGCGAGATCGACAGCGGGGAGATCGTGTGACCGAGCGGGTATGTCTGATCACCGGGGCCAGCCGGGGCATCGGGGCGGCGACGGCGCGCGAGCTGGCGGGCCGCGGCTACGCCGTGGTGGTCAACCACCGCGACAGCGCCCCCGCCGCCGACGCCGTCGCCCACGACGTCCGCGCCGCCGGCGGGGACGCCGAGGTGGTGCAGGCCGACGTCACCGACCCGGGCGACGTGACCCGACTCGTCGACACCGCCCAGCAGCGGTGGGGGCGCCTCGACGTCCTGGTGCACAACGCCATGACCCCGTTCCCCGTCACCTCCTTCGCCGACCTGCGCTGGGACCAGCTCGGTACCAAGCTCGACCAGGAGCTGCGCGCGGCGCACCTGCTGACCCACGCGGTGCTGCCGGGGATGACCGACCGCGGCTACGGGCGGCTGGTCTACCTGTCCACCGGCCTGTCCCGACGCCCTCGCACCGGGATGATCGCCCTCGGCGTCGCCAAGGCCGCCCTGGACTCCTTCGTGCGCTACGTCGCCGCCGAGGTCGCCCCCCACAACATCACCGCCAACGTCGTCGCCCCCTCCACCGTCGACGACACCGCGGTCAGCGAACGGCTCCCCGACGAACTCAGGGAACAGCTCGCCGCCGCCACCCCGATGCGCCGCCTCGCCCGACCCGAGGACGTCGCGCGCACCGTGGCCCACTTCGCCGGCGACGACGCCGGCTTCACCACCGGCAGCTGGGCCCCGGTCAACGGCGGCCTGATCATGCCCTGACCCCGCCCGTGCGGGACCGGTCAGCGCACGTCGCGCTCCTCCCGCTCGCGGCGGAGGTCGTCGATCGTCCCGGCGGCGAGGGCCGTCCAGAAGCGCAGCGCCGCGTGTTCCATCTCGAGGCCGAGCTCGAGGGTGATCATGCGTGGCCGGGCCCAGTCCTCGCTCCCGTACCGGGACACCATCTCCTCGTAGACGGCGATCCGCTCCTCGTGCTGGCGGATCTGCTCCTGCGCGAGCTTGGGGACGTCGTCGTCGGGCGAACCCGCCTCGTTGAAGAAGAGCTTGAGCTCGGCGACGTCCCGCATCTCGAAGTGCTCGGGCGTCGGTGCGGCCAGCCACTCCCGGAGGGCGGCCCGGCCGTCCGGGGTGAGCGAGTAGGTCTTGCGCCGTCGGCCGCTGTCCTCGAGGTCGACGGCGAGCAGTCCGGATGCGGCCAGCCGCTCCGGCTCGGAGTACAGCTGCGTGTGCGGGAAGTTCCAGAAGTAGCCGACCGACCGGCTGGTCGCCCGCTTGAGCTCGTACGGGGTGGACGGTCCGCGCAGCGCCACCATGCCCAGGACCAGATACGAGGTGGTCGACAGACGCATCCGGCCCTCTTCGTTGCTCGCGAGATCGGCATCCCGACTCTAGCCAACCCTGCGCTTCCCCTCGTACCGTACGAAACGTATGGTGCGATCCACACCAAGGGAAGGCTGCTCATGGACCTCGCGTCGATGCTCCGCTGGGCCGCCGAACGCCACCCGCACCGCCGGGCGGTGTCCGGACCGGGCCGTCGGCTCACCTACCGGGAGTGGGACGAGCGCACGGAGCGGCTCGCGGCGGCGTTGCGCGCCTGGGGCGTGCGCGCCGGTGACCGCGTCGCGCTCGTGATGCACGGGGGCGAGCAGCTCGCCAGCCTGCACCTGGCCGCGCAGAAGCTCGGCGCCGTCTCGGTGCCCCTGTCGACCCGGTTCGGCGTCGACGAGCTCGCCTACTGCCTCGCCGACGCGGGCGCCGTCATGGTCGTCACCGATCCGGCGCACGCCCCGCGGGTGGAGGCGGCCGCCGGTGAGGTCCCGATCCGCGACGTCGCCGAGGTCGACGCGGCCGCGGCGTCCGTCGCGCCCGCGGGAGCGGTGGGCCCTCCGCCGGAGGAGTCCGCGGTGAGCGTCATGCTCTACACCTCCGGGACCACCGGCCGACCGAAGGGCGTGCCGCGGACGCACCGCGCCGAGCACGCCGCCGCCGTCGCGCACGTGATGCAGACCGGGCAGCGGATGGGCGTCGCCACGCTCGGGGTGATGCCGCTGTTCCACACGATGGGGCTGCGCACGCTCCTCGCCTCGATCACGCTCGGCGGCACGTGGGTCGCACAGCCCGCCTTCGACGCCGACGAGTCGATGGCCCTGATCTGCGACGAGGGGATCGGGTCGCTGTACCTGGTGCCGACGATCTACTGGTCGCTCCTGCGCACGGGTCGCCTCGGGGAGGCGCGCCGGCTGGACAACCTGGCCTACGCCGGGGCGGCGATGACCCCGTCACTGGCCGAGGCCCTGGTCGAGGCGGTGCGGCCGCGCTCGTTCGTCAACCACTTCGGGTCGACCGAGATCTACACCTTCACGATCGGCACGGACGTCGCCGCGAAGCCCGGCTGCGTCGGACGGGCCGGACTGTTCTCCCGCGTGCGCCTGATCGCCCCCACGCCGGGGGCCCCCGTCGACGAGGAGGTCGGGCCCGGCGAGCAGGGACAGGTCATCGTGTCGATGGCCTCGGCCGAGGCGTTCGGTGGCTACTGGAACCGGCCCGACGCGAACGCCAAGGCGATCCGGGACGGCTGGTACCACACCGGCGACCTCGCGATCCTCGACGAGGACGGCGACCTCTGGGTGTCCGGCCGGACCGACGACATGATCAACTCGGGCGGGGAGAACATCTACCCGGACGAGATCGAGGCGGCGCTGATCCGCTGCCCCGCCATCGACGACGTCTGCGTGGTCGGGCTGCCGGACGACCGGTGGGGCCACGCGGTGAGCGCCTTCGTCGTGCCCGCGGCCGGGATCGAGCCGGAGCAGGCCGCCGCCCGCACGCTCGCCCACGCCCGTGAGCACCTCCCGTCGCTCAAGCGGCCCAAGCAGGCGATCGCCGTGGACGCGATCCCACGGTCCGGGGTCGGCAAGACCCTGCGCCGGACGCTGGTCGCCGGCGAGTACACCCCCCGAGGAGAGGCCCGTGCCTGAGATGACCACCGAGACGGCCGCGCCGCGGTGGACGCCGTCCCGTGACGAGGACGCGCCCCTGGTCGCCGGCCGCGGCCGGTTCCTCGACGACCTCGACCCCCTGCCGGGGACGCTGGTGGCCGCGGTGGTGCGCTCCACCCGGCCGCACGCCCGGCTCGTCTCCGTGGACCTCTCGCGGGCCCGCCGCCACCCCGGGGTCGCCGCGGTCATCGGCCCCGACGAGGTGCGGGGTGCACTGCGTCCGTTCCCCCTGTCGACCGGCACGGCGATGCCCTACCTGCCGACCGGGGTCGACAGGGTCCGGTTCGTCGGCGAGCCCATCGCGGTGGTCGTGGCCACCGACCGCTACGTCGCCGAGGACGCCGCCGAGCTCGTCGCGGTGGACTACGAGGACCTGCCCGCCGTCAGCGACGCCCGTTCCGGGCTGGCCGACGATGCCCCGCTGCTGCACCCCGACGCCGGGTCGAACGTCGCCACCGACCGCATCTTCTCCTTCGGCGCGCCGGACGACCGCTTCCGGGCCGCCGCCCACGTGGTGACCCGCCGCTACGAGTTCCCGCGGTACTCCTCGGTGCCGATGGAGTGCTACTCCGTGATCGCGCACTGGACCGAGCAGGACGGCGGGCCCGCCGTCGAGGCCTGGGCGAACTTCCACGGGCCGTTCTCCATGGTGCCCGTGATGGCGGGCGCGCTGGGGATCCCGACGTCGCGGCTGCGCCTCCACGTCCCGGCCGACATCGGCGGCAGCTTCGGGATCAAGGCCGGCATCTACCCCTACGTGGTGCTCCTCGCGCTGGCGTCGAAGCACGCGGGGACGCCGGTGCGCTGGACCGAGGACCGCGTCGAGCACCTCACCGCGAGTTCGTCGGGCGCCGACCGGTCGATGGAGTTCTCGGCCGCGCTCGACGCCGAGGGCACCATCACCGCGCTGCGCGCCGACCTCGTCGACAACGTCGGCGCCTACCTGCGGCCCCCGGAACCGTCGACGCTGTACCGCTGCTTCGGCAACATCACCGGGCCCTACCGGATCGACGCCGTCGGCATCCGGGCCCGGGCCGTCGTCACGAACACGATGCCGACCGGCCTGAACCGCGGCTTCGGTGGCCAGCAGCTGTACTTCGGGCTGGAACGGCTCCTCGACGACATCGCCGTCGAGCTCGGCGTCGACGCCCTCGAGCTGCGTCGTCGCAACCTCATCACCTCCTTCCCGCACGAGACCGCGACCGGCGGCGTCTACGACTCCGGGGACTACGTCGCCGCGCTCGACCTCGCGGTGAAGAACGCCGACCTCCCGGAGCTGGAGAAGCGGCGCGACGAGGCCCGCGCGGCGGGAGCCCTCTACGGCATCGGCACCGCGCTCGTGGTCGACCCGTCCGGCACCAACATCGGCTACGTCGGGCTCGCCACCCCGGCCGAGCAGCGGACCCCCGGACGGGACAAGTCGGGGTCCACCGAGCACGTGCGGATGTCGGTCGACCCCCAGGGCGTCGTCACGGTGATGCTCGGCTCGGTCCCGCAGGGCCAGGGACACGCCACCGTCGCCCGCAAGGTCGCCGCGCAGCGCCTCGGCCTGCCCCTCGACCAGGTCCGCTGCGTGATCGACATGGACACCGCGACCACACCGTGGACGGTCACCTCCGGCAGCTACTCCTCCCGGTTCGCGCCCCTGGTGACCAGCGCCGTCGTCGCGGCGGCCGACACCATCGCCACCACCGTGCGCGCCGCCGCGTCGACGCTGCTCGACGGCGCCGACCCCACCGACCTCGTCCTCGACGGCGGCGAGGTCCGCGCCCCGGACGGCCGCGCGGTGAAGTTCCGGCACGCGGCCGGCGTCGTGCACTGGGACCCCGCCGCGCTCCCCGAGGGCGTCCCGGCACGGCTCTACGCCGAGGCCGAGTTCTCCCCGCGCGAGACCCGGGCCGCCACGGCGGACGACCGGATCAACTCGTCGCTGTGCTACGGCTTCGTCGCCGAGATCGTCGCGGTGCGGATCGATCCGGACACGCTCGAGATCGCGGTCGACCGGGTCTCGTCGGTGCACGACGCCGGCACGGTCCTCGACCGGACGCTGCTTGACGGGCAGGTGTACGGGGCCCTGGTCCACGGGCTCGGCGGCGCCGCCTACGAGGAGTTCACGCACGCACCGTCCGGGCAGCCGACCGCGGCGACGTTCCTGGACTACCTGTGCCCCACGTCGGCCGAAGTGGGCTTCGACCTGCTCACCGACCACGTGGTGTCGCCGTCCCCCCTGACCCCGCTCGGGGCCAAGGGCTGCGGCGAGGGCTCCTCGATGAGCTTCCCCGCCGCCTACGCCAACGCCGTCGCCGACGCCCTCGCGCCCCTCGGCATCGGTGTCTCCTCCCTGCCCCTGCACGGCGAGGTGCTCCACCAGCTGATGCACGATCGAAAGGACGCCTGAGATGCCCCTGACCGGCGGCGACGTCACCCTCGAGCGCGACGGCCACGTCGCCTACGTGACGCTCTCCCACGGCAAGTACACGGTCGTGACGATGCACATGCGCAGGCTGGTGGCCGAACGGTTCGCCGAGATCGACCGGGACCCCGACGTGCGGGTCGTGGTCGTGCGCAGCGACGGCGAGCACTTCACCTCCGGCGGCGACATCGCGGGGTTCATGGAGGTCGACCCGATCGACCTCACCGACCTCGGGCACGACGTCACGGCCGCGTCCCGGAGCCCCAAGCCGGTGATCGCGGCGATCGACGGCTACTGCTTCGGCGTCGGGCTGGAGATGGTGCTGTCCTGCGACATCCGGCTCGGCACCGCCCGCACCCAGTTGGCGTTGCCCGAGATGAACCTCGGCATGATCCCCGGCTCCGGCGGCACCCAACGTCTCGCCCGCCTGATCGGCCTGTCCCGCGCGAAATTCCACATCATGTCCGCCACCCGGATCCAGGCCCAGCAGGCGCTGGACTGGGGGATCCTGTCCGGCGAGCTCCACCCCGACCGCGAGGCGCTCGACGCCGCCGCCGACGCGCTGGCGCAGAAGATGGCCGGCCTCTCCCCCGCCGCGCTGCGCACCGCGAAGGAGGTGCTCGACCGCGGCGTCGACGGGCCGCTCTACACGGGGATCGAGCTGGAGCGGAAGGCCTACTCGATGCTGCGGGCCACCCACGACTTCGCCGAGGGTGTGAAGGCGTTCGGCGAGAAGCGCGCCCCCGTCTTCACCGGGCGGTGACCCGGTGAAGGCAGCTCCGTTCGCCTACGTCCGGCCACCCACGCTCGACGACGTGCTCGCCGAGCTCGCCGACGGCGACGGCAAGGTCCTCGCCGGCGGTCAGTCCCTGGTCCCCGTGCTCGCGATGCGACTGGGCCGGCCCGCCACCCTGGTCGACGTCACCGCCGTACCCGAGCTCACCGAGCACGGCCCGGCCGGGCCGTCCGGGTACCGGGTGGCGGCGGCGGTCCGCCAGCGGGTCGTGGAACACGACCCCGCCGCGCGGGCCGTGCCCCTGATCGCGATGGCCATGCCGTTCGTCGGGCACCGCGAGCTGCGCAGCCGCGGCACGGTGTGCGGCAGTCTCGCCCACGCCGATCCGGCCGCGGAGCTGCCCGCCGTGGCCTCCTGCCTGGACGCGCAGGTCGAGGTGTCCGGGCCCGGCGGGGCACGCACCGTGTCCGCGCGGGACTTCGTGACCGGGGCCATGACCACCGCCGCCGGCCCCGAGGACGTCGTCACCGCGGTCACCTTCCCGACCGCCCGCCCCGGGGACGGGTTCGGGTTCGCCGAGATCGCCCGCCGCCACGGGGACTTCGCCCTCGCCGGCGTGGCCTGCCGGGTGCAGGTGACCGACTCCGGCGCGGTGGACTCCGCCGTCCTCACCGGATTCGGCATCTCCGACCGCGCCGTCACCCGCAACGTCACCGCGCTGCTGGCCACGGGCGAGCGCGAGGCGGACCTCCGGCCCGCCACCACGGAGCTGGCCGCCCAGATCGTCGACACCGGCGGCGACACGCACGGCTCCACCGGCTACCGGCGGCGGCTCCTCGCCGTCCTCGCCGCCCGTGAGCTGTCCCGGGCGCTGCACCGCGCCCGCGAGGGGAGGACCACCACATGACCGCCGCACCCGACTCACCCGCGCGCGCCGACACCGACACCGGCTCCCGCCGCGTCCCCGCCCCGGTGGCGCGGGTCGAGGCCCACGAGACGACCGAGGTGACGTTCACCGTCAACGGCACCCGCACCACCGTCGACGTGCCGCCCCGGGCGCACCTCGCCGACGTGCTGCGCGAGCGGCTGGGGCTCACCGGCACCCACCTCGGCTGCGAGCACGGGGTGTGCGGCATGTGCACCGTGCTCCTCGACGGTGAGGCCGCCCGGGCGTGCCTGCTGTTCGCCGTGCAGTGCGAGGGCGCGGAGATCGTCACCGTGGAGGGCCTCGGCTCCCCCGACGACCAGCACCCCCTGCAGCAGGCGTTCTCCGCCCACCACGCCCTGCAGTGCGGGTTCTGCACCCCGGGGATGCTGATGAGCAGCTACGACCTGCTCGCCAACGAACCGGACACGGCCGCCGAGGACCTGCCCGAGGCGATGTCGGGCGTGCTGTGCCGCTGCACCGGCTACCGCGGCATCCTCGCCGCCGTCTCCGACGTCGCCGGGGCCTATCCCGACGGCGTGCCGGAACCCCGGGGATGCGCGCCGCGGATGCTGGTCGGCCGGTCCTCGGCCGGACGGTCCGGCGACGCCCCGGAGGACGCCGCGACGACGGCCCCGCAGCCCAGCGAGGTGCGGCTGCCCTCCGGACCGCCGTCGGCGGTCGTCGACGTGACCTCGCAGCTGGCCTCACCGGTGGACCGCGTGTGGGCGGTGCTCACCGACTTCGACCTGCTGGCGCGCTGCCTGCCCGGCGCCCAGCTGGTCGAGTCCTACGACGAGGACCGTCACCGCGGGCGGGCCACGATTGCGCTCGGCCCGGTCAAGCTGTCCTTCGAGGGACTCGCCCAGGTCGTCGAGCGGGACCCGGACGCCCACCGGCTCCGCTTCCACGGCCAGGGCAAGGACACCGGCGGCAGCGCGACCGCCGCCGACGTCGTCCTGGCCGCGTCGCCGACCGCGGACGGCGGCACCGAGCTCAGCGCCCACGCCGACGTGCACCTCTCCGGCCGGGTCGCGCAGTTCGGCCGGGCGTTGGCCGGCGACGTGTCCCGCCGCCTGTTCGAGCAGTTCGCCACGGGGGTGGACGAGGCCGCCGAGACCGGCTCGGTCTCGGAGGTCCGGCTGGGCCGCAGGCTGCGCCTCGCCGCCGGGGCGGCCCGCGACGCCGCCGTCGGTGCCGTCCGGCGGGCCGTGCGACGCGTCCGCTCCCGGCGCCGGACCACCGGGTGACACCCGCCGGTCCCCGGCGGCGGACGTCCCGGCGCGGATCGCGCCGGGACGTCAGCGCACGCCGATGACGACGACCGCCAGGTCGTCCCCACGCCGACCGGTGTGACGGCGGGAGGCCGCGAGCAGTCCGTCCGCGAGCTGTTCGGCGTCATCGGTCGCGACGGCGAGCGCGTGCTGGGCGCCGTCCTCCTCGAGCTGCGCGCCGAGCGACCCGTGGTCCTCGGTCAGCCCGTCGGTGTAGAGCACGAGCGACTCGCCCGGCCGGAGCGCGAACGCGTCACCGTCGATGGCGGGCTCCGCCGTGACGCCCAGCGCACGCCCGCCCGGATCGCCGTGACGGCGCCGTCGGGGCCGATCACGAAGCCGGGCGGGTGCCCGGCGCTGCACACCACGACGTCCCACCGCGATGAGCCGCCGGCCGTCGGCGCTCCGCGCTCGAAGCTGGCGTAGGCGATCGTGACGAAGCGGCCGGGCCCGGATCCGTCGTGGCGCAGGACCCGGTGGACGGTGCTGAGCACCGACACCGGGTCCTGGTCGGCGGAGGCGGCGGTGCGCACCGCGGACCGGGCGAGCGACGCGGTCCGCGCCGCACTCGGTCCCCGACCCGCGACGTCGCCGATCACCACCGAGAACCCGTCGTCGTGCAGGAGGACGTCGTAGAAGTCCCCGAGGACCTCGGCCCCCGTCCCACCCGGCTGGAACCGCGTGGCGATCTCGATGCCGGGCACCGTCGGGATCCAGGCCGGCAACAGGACCTGTTGCAGCGTCACCGCGAGGTCCTCCGCCTGGTCGGCGTAGGTGCGCAGCGCGGCGGCGATGCCCCGCAGGCGGACCGTCCGCTCCAGGACCGACGCCAGGTCCCGCAGCCCCGCCACCTCCTCGTCGGTCCACTCGCGGACCTCGCCGTCGATGACGCACAGGTTGCCGAGCACGAACCCCGCCGCGTCGGTGATCGGCTGCCCGATCCACGAGCGCGCGGCCATCAGGGCGAGGCCGGGGAGGTCCCGGGTCCGGTCGTCCTCGCGCACGTCCGGGACGACGACCTCCGTGCCCGTGTCCACCACGAGCTGGCAGGCGGCGTCGCGCGCCGGGAGTCGGCGCGGGCGAGGTCGGGGGTGCCCGGGGGGTCCGACGGGTCCGGACCACCCGGTGATCACCGACGTCCGGTCGTCCACCACGGTGACGAACGCCGTCGGCGCGTCGAGCAGCCGGGCGGCGAGCCGCGCGACCCGGTCGAACGTCCCGTCGGTGTCGTCCCCGTCGTCCTCGAGCAGCCGCGACGCCCGCACCGCCGCCACCCGCTCCGGCGTCTCGATCCCCACGCGGCCACCCGGCGTCGCGGTGCTCGTCGTGCCCGGTCGGCGCCCGACGACGGGAGGCGCACGACGACCGCGGCGCTCCGCGGACGACGGCGCCCGCACGTCGGACTCGGTGGCCACGTCGCCTCACCTCCGACGACCGAGGTTAGGAGGGTCCCTCGTAGCGCCTCAAGACCGTCCGGAACCGGAGCATCTCCCCGGACGCCGGGGTCCCGCCGTCAGGAGCAGCTCCCGACGGCGGGTCGCCGCGCTATTGCACCGCGCTGTACGACGTGCCCATCCGGGCGTTCTCCAGGTCGTACACCGCGTTCGATGTGATCGCCGAGTCGCGGTACATGCCCATCTTCCAGTAGCTGAACTGCGAACTCGTCGTCGACGCGGTGACGACCGTGTCGGTCGACGCCGCGGGCTCCTTGGGCGTGCCCTGGGGCTGGGGAGTGCGGGCCAGCGCCGCCTTCTGGGCCTTGGCCTGCGTGGCGGTCGCCTTCGTCTTCTTCGACGACGGGTAGAGGGTGCCCGCGACCGGGTGGTAGCCGGTGAGGACCTGCGTGCCGTTGAGCCAGGCGTCCACGTAGCCGATGGACGGGTTGCTGGAGAACTTGACGTGCAGCACGAGGTTCGTCGGCGTCACCGTCGCGGCGGGGCCGAGCGTGGTGGTCCAGTACTTGCTGCCGGCCGGGCCGCCGGGGTAGCCGTACCCGCCGTCGAGGATGACGTGGCCGCTCCCGATCTTGATCTCGAGCGGGGGCGAGCCGGTGTCGGCGTTCTTCCACTGCGTCAGGACCTGCCAGCTCGACTCCGCCGTCGGGAACGACGAGGGCAGCGTGAAGGTGTCGCCGAACCAGTACTCGTCACCCTCGACGAAGTTCGCGACGTTCGGTTCGATCTCCGAGCGCGTTCCCCCGGCGGGCACGGTGAAGCGGGCGGCCTGCGACGGGGCGTACACCGTGCTCGTCACGAGCGTCGGTGCGGCGGCGCCGACGTCGTTCCACGGTGTGGACTTGTAGTTCCCGAACCCGGCGTTGGTGAAGTCCGACTGCCACAGCGTCCCGGTGGCGGCGAACGCCGGCCCGGCTCCGAGCAGCAGGGTGCCGACGATGGCGACGAGGCACCGGACGCGCCACGGTGTGCGCACAGTTGTTCCCCTCAGCGGTCGTGGTGGGCCCCCGCAGCCACGCCTGTGATGACGGGCAGTCAACTTAGACGGTGTCAGGCACATGTTGTTAGACCGTTCGAGCGACGTCGTCGTGCGGGGTGCTGTCGGCGGTGTGGTCGCGGCGAGCACGGCGCGAACGGCCTCCAGCCCCTCCGGTGGGGGACGACCGGCGTCCGGCCGACGTCGACCACCGGTCACCGCGCCGGACGCGCCGAACTCCCGGCCCGCGCGTCGATCACTGGCTGGACTCCAAACGAAATAACATTGTCGCGGAACGAAACCCGCTCGCGGCCGGGCCGTGGAGGGCGGTGGGGGCGTCGGTGCCCCAAGGCGCCGACGGGGNGGGGGTGGAGGCATCAGCGACCCGCACCCGCCACGTCCGGCCACCCTGCGCCGGGCGATCGCGTTCATCGAATCGAACCCCGGACGCGCCGTCACCGTCGCCGACGTCGCCGCCGCCGCCTTCGTAACCCCGCGGGCGGTACAACTGGCGTTCCGGCGCCATCTCGACACCACCCCGATGCGCTACCTGCAGACGGTCCGGCTGGAGCGCGCCCACCACGACCTGATCGCCGCCGACCCCCGGCGCACGACGGTCTCCGAGATCGCCACCCGGTGGGGTTTCGGGAGCCTGTCGCGGTTCGCGGCGGCCTACCGCGCCATGCACGGGGTGCCGCCGAGCCACACCCTGGGCGGACGCCGCCGGTGAGCCGGTCGCGGCGCGAGAGGATGAGCGGGGCGGCTCGACGGGCGTTTCGCTGTGCGACCCTGGGCGTCGACCATCCTTCGCTTGGCGAGCAGACGATTCGGCTGCCGTCCGGGAAGCTGGGTACCCGGGGTCCATCCGAGGGACCGCTCCACCCGGTCCGGGACACCGGGTCGCTGGACGCCACGGGCGTCCAGGGACCGGACGGCCACCGGAAACCGCCGGCCCCTCCGATGTCCGACCGCCCTTCCCGTTCCCGGAGTGCCGCATGTCCCTCGGCCCCTCGTCGTCCTCGTCGTCCCGCCGGCTCGTCGCCGGGCTGTCCGCGTCCTGGACGTCGATGACGCGGTTCGGCGGCTCCGACCCGGCGGGCACCATCTCGATCGCGGGGGACGCCGGGTCGGGGTTCTCCTCCCGCGTCGAGAACCGGTTCGGCGTTGGCTTCGCGATCGCCACGCTCGCGAGCCGCGGTCGACTGGACTACGACACCTCCGTCACGCTCCGCGAGCAGGGCACCCTCGCCCTGAACGACGCCCACGGCGGGGAGCTGTCGCTGCACAGCCGCCGGCACGACGTCGTCAACCGGGGCGGGCTGCTCCTCGCCCCGCCCGACGAGAGCTACCGCGCGACCACGATGGACCTGCGCAGCACCACGACGACGCTCGACCTCGCGAACCTCGCGGCCTACGCCGCCGAGCACTGCCCCATCGCCCCCGACGCGCTGCGCTTCCACCAGCTCGTGCCGCGGAGCCCGGCGTTGGCGCGCGCCCTCTCGGGAGCCGTGGCGCACGCCTGGAACGACGTGCTCGCGGTCCCCGGGGTGGCCGACAACCCGATCATCCTCACGGCCACCTTCCGGCTGATCGCCGCCGCGACGCTCTCCGCGTTCCCCAACACCGCCCACGACGCGCTGACCGATCCCACCTCCGGCGAGGACACCGGCCACGTGCCCGAGAGCCGCGTCCGCCGCGCGCTGGACTTCATCGACGCGTACGCCGACCACCCGATCACCCCGACGGACTGGGCCGACGCGGCCGACGTCCCGGCGCCCGCACTGGGCCGGGCCATCCGTCGCGCGAGTGGCCACCCCACCGCCGTCGAGCTGTGGCGCGCCCGGCTCCGCGGCGCCCGGGACGACCTGCTCGCCGCCGACCCCGGAGCGGGCGCCGTCGTGGCCGCGACCGCGATCCGCTGGGGCTTCCTGCGCCCGGGCACCTTCGCCACCGCGTACGCCCGGACCGTCGGCGAGACCCCCGAGGACACGCTGTTCCGCTGAACCCCGCGACCAGGACGACGGGTGGACCGCCCGGGGGAGCTCCGATCAGGCCTCGACCGTGAGCACGATCTTCCCCTGCAGGTGGCCCTCCGCGGCGTGGGCGTGGGCCGCGGCGGCCGCCGCGAGCGGGAACGTGCGGTCGATCGCGACGCGCAGCACGCCCTCGTCGAACAGCTCCGCGAGCCGGGCCAGTTGCGTGCCGTCGGCGCGTACCTGGGTGGCCGACGTGGTGACGCCCGCCGCCGCCACCTCGTCCGGGTCGTACTCGGCGACGTAGACGGGGAACAGCGCGCCGCCCGGCCTGAGGGTGCGCAGGAACCGCCCGCTCGCGGCGCCGCCGACGACGTCGACGACCAGGTCGGCGCCCGACACGGCCTCCTCGGGACGCTGCACCGTGTAGTCGACGAACTCGTCGACACCCAGGTCGCGCAGGAACGCCTCGTGCCGGCCCGACGCGATCGCGACGACGCGCGCGCCCCGCCACCTCGCGAGCTGCACCACGAGGTGCCCCACTCCCCCCGCCGCACCGTTGACCACCACGGTCGTCCCCGGACCGAGGGGCACCGGGACGTGCGGGCTCTCCTGGAACGGGTTGGGGTGGTCGTGCCCGACCTCGACGAGGAACTGCCAGGCCGTCAGACCCGCCATGGGGATCGCCGCCGCACGGCCGTGGTCGAGACTCGCGGGCTTCCGGGCCAGGTCCGTGACGGGGGCGGTCACGTACTCGGCGTACGCGGCCGCGGTCATGGGCTCGGGGAAGCGCAGGAGACCGAACACCTCGTCGCCCACGACGAACTCCGTGACGCCGTCGGCGACCGCCTCGACGACGCCGGAGACGTCCGTGCCGAGCGTCATGGGCAGTTCCATGGGCGGGCGCAGGTACGCCGGCACCTCGGGCATCCCCGCCCGCAGGTACCAGTCGGGGGGATTGACCCCCACCGCGTGGACCCGGACCAGCACCTCGCCCGGCCCCGGCGTCGGCACCGGCACCGGCTCGGCGTGCAGCACCTCCGGGCCGCCGAACCCGTGCTGGCGGACGGCCGTCATGGTCGTCGTGGTCGTCGACATGTCCCCACCTCGTCCTCGACTCACCCCGTGGAAACGGAGCGGTGCTCAGCTTATTCGGAGCAGTGCTCCGTGTGTCACGCTGGGGGTATGCGGGCGGACGCGAGGAAGAACTACGACCATCTCCTCGAGGTCGCCCGCGGCATCGTCGCCGAGCACGGGGCGGACGCCTCGCTGCGGGACATCGCCCGCCGGGCGGGCGTGGGGCTCGGCACCCTCTACCGACACTTCCCGACCCGGGAGGCCCTGCTCGAGGCGTTGCTGCGCAGCAGCTTCGGCGACCTGACCGCTCGCGCCGAGCACCTCGGGCGCAGCGTCCCGCCGGGCGAGGCCCTCCTGACCTGGGTGCGCGAGTGCACCCGGTTCACCACCACCTACCACGGCGTGACCCAGGTGATGGTGGCCGCGATCGAGGAGCCCGACTCCGCCCTGCACGCGTCCTGCGTCGAGCTCCGGGCCGCCGGTGCCCGGTTGCTCTCCCGGGCGCAGGACGCGGGCGCCGCCCGCCCCGGGACGGACGGCACCGACCTCTTCGCGCTCATCGCCGGCCTCGCGTGGCTCGGGGACCAGCCGGCGCTCGCCCCGCGCGCCGAGCACCTGTTCGACGTGATCGCCGTACCGGCGCTCGGCGGCCACGACGTCGTCGGGGCCACGGTGCACGCGGACCACGAGCTCCCGACCACGGGCTGAGCCCCCGGCTCGCGGTCACCCGGGCTGCACGGACCGCACGGCGTTCCGCGAGGTCGGCGCCACGACCTGCGTGACCAGCCCCGTGGCGACGTCGTAGGCGTAGCCCGAGACGGCGACGTCGCCGGACACCGTGGTCGCCTCGAGGACGCGCTGCACGTCGCCGGGGACGGTACGGGCCGGGTCGAGCACCGCGGTGCGCTGCAGGGTCGCGTCGTCGAACCCCCGGGCGACGAAGCCCGCGCGCAGCTCCGGGTCGGCCATCAGGCCCGTTCCGCAGTCGGTGTGGTGGATGACGACGAACTCGAACCAGGGCTCGTCCGGGGTCTTCACCTCGTGCAGGTAGCTGATCCACGCCAGGTCGTCGAGCACGGCGTCGGTCACCCGCCCGCCGACGGTGCGCGCCACGATCGCGTCGCCGAGGTCGAGCTCGAACAACGCGGCGGGGTCGACCCGCGGGTCGATGCAGGTCAGCAGGTAGACCTGGCGGGTCGGGAGGAAGGGGATCGCGGGCACCCGGTCCTTCGCGCCGGTGGCGGCGAAACGACGGTTGGCGACGAGGAGGTGGTCGAGGTCGGACATGTCTCGAGCGTGCTCCGGGACCGGTCCGGTGGTGAGGGGCACGACGGCCGGAAATCGTCGGGCTCCGGCCACGTCCCGGCCCTCCGGCGCGTGGTCAGCCCACGACCGGGCGGCGGGCGTGGCGGTAGGCGGTCGGCGTGGAACCCAGCCGGCGGGCGAAGTGCAGCCGCAACGTCGTGGCGCTGCCGAAGCCGCAGTGCTCGGCGATCTCGTCGACTCCCAGGCGCGTGGCCTCGAGCAGCCGTTGTGCCTCGAGGACCCGCTGCCCGGTCAGCCACCGCATCGGGCTCGACCCGGTCTCGTCCTGGAACCGGCGGGTGAACGACCGCACCGGCATCCCCGCGTGGCGGGCCAGGTGGTCCACCGTCAGGGGACGCTGCATCTGGGCGATGGCCCACTCGCGCGTGGCGCCCAGACCGCCGTCGGCCGGCAACGGGCGCTGGGCGTACTGGACCTGACCCCCGGTGCGCTGCGAGGCCACGACCATGCGCCGCGCGACGTCACCGGCAACGGCCTGCCCGTGGTCGCGACGGACCAGGTGCAGACAGAGGTCGATCCCCGCCGAGATGCCCGCGCTGGTGAGCACCTGGCCCTCGTCGACGAAGAGCACGTCGGGGTTGAGCCGCACCGCCGGGAAGGACGCGCGGAACTCGTCGGCGTACTGCCAGTGCGTCGTCGCGGTGCGGCCGTCGAGCAGACCGGCCCGGGCGAGGGCGAAGGCGCCGACGCACACGGACGCGATCCGCGTGCCGCGCCGGGCCGCCTCGCGCAGGGCGTCCAGACCCGCCGGATCGGGCGCGTCGAGCGGGTGGAAGCCCGGCACGACGACGGTGTCGGCCCGGGCGAGGGCGTCGAGCCCGTGGGGGACGTCGATGGCGAACCCGGTCGACGAGGGCACGGCGCCCGCGGCGACCGAGCAGACGGTGAAGTCGTATCGCGACCGCTCGTCGCGGTGTCCGAAGACCTGGGCCGCGATCGACAGGTCGAACGCCACGACCGACGGCAGCGCCAACGCCACGACGCGGTGCGGCGTCATCCCGCCGTCTCCCGATCACCGTCGCCCGCACCGCCGGGGACCGGTCCCGACGGGACGTCCGCCCTGCCGTCGTGGGGTACCTCGACCCATGTCTCGCGGCGCACGCCGCTGATTACACCCGGGAGCGCGCCCGCGCGAGGTCGTCGGGGCGGGCCGAGCTCGGTCTCCGGCCCCACCGCGGGCGGACCGTGATCCGGAGACCCTCCGGCTTGATCGTGATCGACTCGCGCACGTCGAGCTCGTAGCCGGGGTCGGCGACCAGGTCGAAGCGGTGGACGACCATCGCCAGCACGAGCACCGCCTCCTGCAGGGCGAACTGCCGGCCGATGCAGGCCCGCATCCCCGTCCCGAAGGGCTTGAAGGCGTTGGCCGGGAGCGCGGCCCGCCGGGACGGCGCGAAGCGGTCGGGGTCGAACCGCTCCGCGTCGGCCCCCCAGACGTCCGGCTGCCGGTGCAGCGCCATCGTCAGCGCCATGATCGGGGTGCCGGCCGCGAACTCGTACCCGCCGACCGTCGTGTCCTCGAGCGGGCGGCGGAAGAAGGCCGGCGCCGTCGGCCAGAGCCGCAGGGTCTCCTCGAGGATCTGGGAGACGTAGGGGAGCCGTCCGAGCTGGGCGTCGGTCGGCGGGACCGTCGGGTCGGTGCCGAGGACCGCGTCGACCTCGTCCCGCGCCCGGCCGGCGATCTCGGGGTGCCGGGACAGGTAGTGGACGGCGAACGCCAGCAGGCCGCTCGTCGTCTCGTGGCCCGCGACGAGGAAGGTGATGCACTGGGAGATGATGTCGCGGTCGGGCAGTCGGGCCCCGTTCTTGTCGACGCCGGCCAGCATGCAGCCGAGCAGGTCGTCCCCGGGCTCCCCGGACGCGCGGCGCCGGTCGATGATGCTCTGCACGGTCGTCGTCATCAGCTCGACGCTCGCGTCGAAACGGCGGAGCGCCCCACGGCGGGCCTTCGCCACCGCGTCGGGCAGCCGCGTCCGCGCCTGGCCCTCGGCGAGCATCACCATCATCGCCTCGACGAACGGGTGCATGGTGCTGCGGTAGAAGGAGTTGAACCGGTACCCGAAGCCGCACAGCGCGATCGTGTCGAGCGTCAGCCGGGTCATGTCCGCGGTGACGTCGACCGGCTCGCCCCGGTTCAGACGCTCCCACTTGAGCATCAGCTGGCCGGCGATGTCGACCATCAGCGGGGTGTAGCCGCGGATGGAGCGCATCGAGAACGCGGGCAGGAGGACGTCGTGGGCGCTCTTCCACAGCGGGTCGTCCGACTCGGAGGTGAACAGTCCCCGGGTCGGCAGCGCGCTCCCCAGCGTGTACTGGGGCTTGGCGACGAACTTGGCGAAGCGTGACTCGTCGCAGAGGTCGTCGAACATCGGCAGGCCGGAGGCGACGTACCGCTCGCCGCCCAGGATGTCGATCTTCATCATCGGGCCGTACTGCAGCGCGAGGTCGGTCATCGTGCGGATCATGCGACCGCGCGGCAGGTCGAACAGGTTGCCGACCAGGGGTCGTCCCGGGGGTCCGGGGATCGGGCGGGCCCCGGGCGGGCGGGGGTTCGGGTCGGCCACGGCGTGCTCCTCCGGCGACGGTCTCCTTCGCCACCGAGTGTGGGCCGCGCCGCCCGCCCGCGGACCCGCGCGACGTTCCAGTCGCCCTGCCAGGCCACGTGGGGTGACGCCGCGGGGACCTCGGGTGACCGGACTGTCGGGTGGTCGCCCGGGCCCCGTCGGTCACCCGCGGGCCGTCCGGGTCACAACTTCTCGGCGAGCACGTCGATCGGGCTGATCTCGGGTGCCGACGCGAAGAGTTCCTCGCTCCGCTCACCGAGGGCCTTGCCCACCGCGCCGTCGAGGTGCGCCTTCCGGGCGGACTCATCCGGGAAGGCGTCGATGATCCCGAAGGTGGTGGCATCGAAGCGGACCGCGAACCACGGGTAGGTGTCGGGTTCCTCCCGGACCAGAGGCAGGGCGGACCGCAGGAACTCCTCGACCGCGTCCTCCTGACCGGGCTTGGCCTCGAGCTTCACGAACAGTGCCTTCGTCGCCATGGATCGTCTCCCGTGCTCGCCAGGGGTGCGGGTCCCGAGGACCGGACGGAGGAACTCCTCGCCCGTTCCGCTGCTGGCACTCTGCTGGAGCGGCCCACCGTGCGCGTCGGCTCCGGAGGACGGAGGTGGGCGCCGGCGTTGGACCTCCCGGGGGCATGGGCTTCCGCTCGCGAGCGGACCGGGCACCGTCGTCCGGACCCCTCGTCGCCGAACGGCCGCTGGTTGCCGTACGCGGATGGACCGCTGCCGCCCGTGCTGGATAGATCTCTGCGCGGTTCGTCCGACGCTCCCCGGAGCCCGCACCACACCGCGGGCTCCTGCCGGACGGACCTCCCCGACCGGACGCCCGATCGCCTTCCCCAGCGACGGGCGGCCGGCGCGGGACGGGTCCGGGCCGTCCAGCCTTCCCCCCGGGCGACCCGGTCCGGACCCGTCCCGCAGCCCCCCCGCCCCGACGCCGAGTGCGATCCGCGGACGGGCCGGGGCTCGGCGGCTCCGCCCCGTCCGGGCCCGTCGTCGACACCCCGGAGGACCGCCTCGAGGTCGTCGCGTCGGGAGAGGCGGTCGCCCTCGCGACGGCCGCGGTGCTCGACGGTGGCCTGCGCCCGGACCTCGTCGGGGTGCCGGTGGTCGACATCGACCCGGTCCACGTCGTCGTCGCCCACCGGCACGGTGCGGACGACGCCCTCGTCCACGCCTTCCTCGACGTCGTCCGGGCACCCCGTCAGGCGGGACGCCCGTCGTAGGCCGTCCGTGCGTCGCTGCTACGGGGTCTTCGGGAGCGACACCTCGAGGGTGGCGCTGCACTGCAAGGCCCGGGCGGCCCGCTCGACCAGGCGTCCCGCGGAGGTCCTGGCGACGCCCGCGCGGTCGATCAGGTCGTCGAGCATCGCCGCCGTCCTCGCCGCCCGCAGCGGGCGCTCGTGGTGCGTGGTCGAGGCTCCGGCCGGTCGTCCGGGACCGGAGGACGGCGACGGCCTGCCCGCGTCGGACCGGCGTCGCCGGGCCGCGTCCTCGGCCGTGCGCGGCCGGATGCATCTCCGGTCGGGCTCGAGACCGGCCCGGGGGACGGAGCTGGTGCCCGTGGGTCGGGGGTCCACCGGATCGTCGTCGGGCTGCATCGAACCGGCTCGCTCCCACACCGTCGAGGCCCTGGGGACGCCGGGGCCGGTGCCCGGAGACTCGTGGAGCGAGGGGGGCGCGGTCGATCCGCGGACCGCAACTCCCGACCGCCGGGCGACGGCCGGTGCCGGACTCAGCTGCGGTCGAGTCGCGGGTAGACGATCTCCTGCACGACGAGCAGCACGGCGGCGGCGACCGGGATGGCCACCACGGCTCCGATGACTCCCAGCAGTGCACCGCCGATCAACACCGCGACCACGGTGAGCACGGCGGGGACGTCGACCGTCCTCCCCATGATCTTCGGCATCAGCAGGTAGTCCTCGAGGAGCTTGTAGACCACGAAGAAGCCGGCCGTGGCCAGCGCCACGGGCCAGGACACGGTCAGTGCCACGAGCGTGGTCACGGCGCCGCCGATCACGGCCCCGACGACGGGGACCAGGTCCAGCAGGGCGACCAGCACCGCCAACGACAGGGCGAAGGGCACCCCGAGGACCAGCAGCCAGACGAACGTGGCGGCGCCGGCGATCACCGACATCACCACGTTGCCGAGCACGTAGCCCCCGAAGCGCACGCAGATGGCGTCGCCGATCAGGATGGCGCGGGGCCGCCGCGACGCCGGCGCCAGCCGGTACGCCGCGCGGCGCATCGCGGGCAGCGTGGCGAGGAAGTAGACCGTGAGCACGACGACGACGAGGGTGTCGCCCAACCAGCCCAGGATCGCCAACCCCACCCCGAGCACGCCGTTGATCACCGCCGAGCTGTTGTCGGCGAGGGTCTGCTGGAGGTGCTGCTGCAGTCCGAACCGGGCGTCGAGCTGCCCGACGGTCGAGCTGCGGTCCTGCAGCAGCTGCAGGTACCGCGGGGTCTGCTGCAGCAGAGTGGCCGCCTGCTCGATCATCGGCGGGACGGCCAGCGCCAGGAATCCACCCAGGACCGCGATGAACCCGACGCAGACGAGGGCGACCGCGGTCCCGCGCCGCAGCCCGCGGCGGGCGAGCCAGGACACCACCGGTTCCAGCCCGAGCGCGACGAACAGCGCGACCCCGATCAGGATCAGGACGTCGGCCGCGCCGGTGACCAGCTGGGCCACGGCGATGACGACCGCCACGCCGAGCGCCGCACTGAGCCCGATCAGGAACGGCGACCGGCGATCCAGCGGGGAGCCCAGCGGGCCGAGGGGCTGCTGCGCGGTGCTCGAGTGCGCGGCGGCCGCCTCGGCCTCGGCGATCGGCCCCTCCGCGTCGACGTGGGGTTGGGCCACCGAGCGGTGATGCCCTCGCCCCGCGCCCGCCTCCGGGACACCGTCCGGCGCCGTGGGGCGCCGGTCGCCGACCGAGCCTGCCGTCAACGGTCCCATCCCAGGAGCCGGACCGCGTCGTCGGCGACGTCCTCGTCGACCATCACCTCGTACCTCGCGGGACGCATGGCGGTGACGGAGGCGAAGTCCCGGCGTCCTCCCTGCAGGGCGTGGACGAGCAGTCCGAGCACGGCGCCGACGACCGCGCCGAAGATGAGGCCGTACACCGTGAGCAGGAGCAGACCGATCAGCGGGACGATCCAGCTGAACAGCCCGAAGAGCCAGCCGAGCAGCGCGCCGGTCACGGCGCCACCGGCCGCGCCGCGCAGCGCCGCGCGGGGGTAGTCGAGCCGACCGGTGACCTGCTCGACGAGCTCGAGGTCGCGCCCGACGATGGCCACCCGGTGGACGGGGAAGCCGCGGTCGGAGAGGGCGTCGACGGCCTGCTCCGCGGCGGCGTAGTCCGGGAAGCTGCCGATGGACCGGCGCGACGCGGCGCTCGGCACCGCAGGGCGCTCCGGCGGCGCCGTGACGGGGGAAGGGCTGTCGGTCATCGTCCGCTGCCTCGATTCGTCGTCCTGGCCGTGATCGGTCCCCACCACCGTCACACCGCTACCGCGGCGACACATCGACATCGCAGGGCGAGATGGCCGTCCCGGCTCGCCCTGCCGGGACCAACCGGGGTTCGGGAGCTCAGGCGGGGGCGACCCCATCCGGGAGCGTCGACGACCGACCTGCGAGGAGCTCCAGATGGGCGGCCAGAGCGCGCCGCCCGAGGGGTCGCGCCGTCCACCCGACACAGCCGTCCGGTCGCACGAGGACGGCGTCACCGCCTTGCATCCCGTAGGCGGAGGCGAGCTCGCCGGCAGAGTCGACCAGGCACGGTTCGCCGGATTCGGCGAGGACGTCCGCGATCCCCGGCGCGGCGACGACGTAGACGCGGATCGGGAAACCGGACGCCGTCGTGTGCTCCCGGATTGCGACCACCTCGTCGACCTCGGCGAGGTCCTCGACGTAGGCGAGCACGGCGAAATCGGTGCCCGCGAGGACGGCATGGAGCCGGACAGGGTCGGTGACCGTCGCCCGCCGCATCCCCCGGGCGTCGGGCGCCCGGTCGCCCGGTCGGACACCGAGGGGCTCCCCGCTCGACCCGACGATCGGGCTCTCGGGATAGGCCACGAGCAGTTGGGCCTCCCGACGGATCGCGGCCGTCGGGTCGTAGCCGTCCTGTGCGTGGCGCACGGTCCGCCCGACGACCTCCTCCCCGACCGGGTACCGCTCGGCGTGATAGCTCTCGAGCAACGACGGTTCGGCGTGGCCCTCGACGACGAGGGCGAGCTTCCAGGCCAGGTTGAACGCGTCCTGGATGCCGGTGTTCATGCCCTGGGCACCGGNGGGTGGGTGGATGTGCGCGGCGTCGCCGGCGATGAGGACCCGCCCGAGCTGGTAGCGCGCGGCGAGGCGGTGGCTGATGCGGAACACCGACGACCACCGCAGGTCGGAGACCGTGGTCGGCTCGGGCGCGAGGCGGTCCACGACCGCCTGCAGGTGGTGCAGCGTCGGAGCACGGTCCGCCTCCAGGCCGTGGGCGATGCCGTCACCGGCCGCCTCGTCCCGACGGTGTCGGAGATCGGGAGCCGCCAGCATGGAGATGCGGTAGCGGCCGTCGCCGGGGAGCGGGACGGCGACGAGGACGTCGTCCGGGCCGTCGGTGACCGGGCGGGTGAGCCGGACGCCGTACCCCGCGGGCAGCGACCAGTCGAGGACGACGTCGCCGAGCATGTACTCCTCGGCGAACGCGTCGCCCTGGAAGACGAGTCCGAGACCCTTGCGCACCACGCTGTGCGCGCCGTCGGCGCCGACGAGGTAGCGGGTGCGCACGGTCTCCTCGCCGCCGGGGGTGTCCAGCCGCACCGTGACGCCGTCGTCGTCCTGGTCGAACCCGCGCAGCGCCGTCGAGCGCTCCACCGTGCCGCCGTGCCGGCGCAGCTCCTCGGCGAGCAGCCGCTCGGTGGTGTACTGCGGCAGCGTCGTGAAGCCGTACGGGACGTCCGCCGGCAGGTGCAGGTCCTGCCGGGCGACGAGCTCGCCGTCGCGGTAGACGAGCTGCCCCCGCAGCGCCCGGACCTCGTCGAGCGCGGCCGTGAGCATCCCGGAGCGTTCCCAGTGCTCGAGGGTCCGCGGCTGCAGCCCGACGGCCTTGGCGTACTGCCGGGGCGCCGCGAGCTCGTCGATCACCCGCGCGCGGACCCCGCGCCGGGCGAGCTCGACGGCGACCGTGAGGCCGACCGGGCCGGCCCCGACGACGACCACGTCCTGGTCCATGAGTGCCCCCTCAGCTGCGACGGGCTGGGCCCGGGATGAATGGTCGGCCGCCGTCGACGCGGACGGAAGCTCGTCCCGTCGGTCACCGGGTCGGGGCGGCGGCCGGATTGCCGGGCGCCTGCATGCCCGGATAGAAGATCGGGAGGATCGCCTTGAGTACGGTGAGCGCCGACCCCTCGCCGGAGGGCACGGCGGCGAGGTTGGTCGCGATCACGATCGTCAGTCCGGTCGCGGGGTCCTGACCGGCGAAGGTCATGTAGCCCGGGATCTGACCGTCGTGACCGATCAGGGGTCCGAATGCGGCGATCCCGATGCCGTACCCGCCGCCGTCGGGATGCGCCGGATCGGTCGGGCGGATGCTGGCCATCCGCGCCTGCTGCGTCGCGGGGTTCAGCAGGCGGCCGCCGACCAGGGCCTGGACGTAGGTGGTGAGGTCCCCGACCGTCGAGATGGCCCCGCCGGCGGCCCACGCCCAGGACGGGTTGGCGTCGGTCTCGTCGTTCGGCGCCAGCGCCCCCGATTTCGCCGCGACCTGCTGGTCGGGTGGCAGGGCGTAGGACGACATCGTCGAGACGTTGGTCCCGAACGCGTAGCCGCGGGCGAACGGCGCCGGGATGGTCGCGTCGGTCCGCACCGGCAGCGAGGTCTGGCTCAGGCCCAGGGGGGTGAAGATGCGGTCCGCGAACGCCCGTTCCAGCGGTTGCCCGGTGAGCCGCTCGATCACCTCGCCGAGCAGGACGATGTTGGTATTGCTGTAGTCGAAGGTGGTGCCCGGCTCGGCCTGCGGCGGATGGGTGAAGGCGATGGCCAACAGCTCGTCGGGCGTCCACGCCTTCGCGGGATCGCGGTCGAGGGTCTCGTTGAACGTCGGGTCGAACGTGTAGCTGAAGAGCCCGCTGCGCATCTCGGCGAGGTCCGCGATCGTGATCCGGTCACCGTGGGGGACGCCCGGGCGGAACCGGGCGATCGGGTCGTCGAGCGACAGCTTGCCCTCCTGCACCAACTGCAGGATGACCGTCGACGTCATGGTCTTGGTGACGCTGCCGATGCGGACGTGGTCGGCAGCGGTGATCGGGTCGTCGCGGCCGAGCGTGCGGGTGCCGAACGTGCCGGTCCAGTCCCCCTGGGTCGGCGACACGACGCGCACGACGACGCCGGGGATGACGTTCTCCGCCATCGCCGCGGTGACCCGCTGCCGCACCGGTGCCGCGTACGCGGGCTCGCCGGGCGCCGCGGAGGTCGGGCCCGCACCGGCGGTCGCCGGGCCCGCCGCACCGGCGGTCGCCGGGCCCGCCGCACCGGCGGTCGCCGGACCGGGTCCGCCGCAGGCGGCGAGGACGAGCGCCGCGACCGCGAGGAGCGGGGCGACGCCGGTTGCCAGCTTCATACCGGCCTCCAGAAGACACCGAGAGTGACGCCGAAACGGACAGAACCGTCCACAAGATCATTCGTTCGGCCCTGCTGAACACGGCAAGTTACTCCAATACCAGCAAAGAACAACTCTTGTGGAGCAGCCTTCTGGTCCCTACTCTCCCGACTCGCCACTCGGATGGCCTAACGCCGAGGGCGGCACCCGCAGACCGGCAGCAGAGCGGTGGTGGCATCGATGACGTCGACAGCTCGTCGCCGGGGACTCCGCGGACGCGTGACCGCGCTGCTCGCGGTCGCCGTCCTGAGCACGGGGTGCGCGGCGTCGACCGGGGCCGGCGGGGTGACGGCACCGTCCCCGTCGACGGATCAGGCTCGTGCGATCGCAGCGGTCGTCGACGCCGCGATGACCACGGATCACCTCCGGGCGGCGATCGTCAAGGTCACCGTGGACGGTCGGGAGGTCCTGCGCCGTGCCACGGGCGAATCGATGCCCGGGGTGCCGGCGTCCCCGGACATGCACTTCCGCGACGGCGCCGTCGCCATCTCCTACGTCGCGACGGCACTCCTGCGCCTGGTCGACGACGGCAAGGTCTCGCTCGAGGACCGGGTGTCACGGTGGCTTCCCGAGATCCCGTACAGCGACCAGGTCACCCTCGGACAGCTCGCCCAGATGACGTCCGGCTACGTCGACTACGTGTCGACCCCGGAGCTCACGGCCGCGCAGTACGCCGACCCCTTGCGACGGTTCACGCCCGAGGAACTCATCGCCTTCGGCACCCGACGGCCGCTGCTCTATCCGCCCGGCACCAACTGGAACTACTCGCACACCAACTACGTGATCCTCGGACTCGCCCTCGAGAAGACCACGGGCCGGCCGATGGCCGAGTTCCTGCAGGACACCGTGCTGCGGCCGCTGGGGCTCGTCGACACGGTGGACCCGGGCACACCGGCGATCCCCGAACCCGCCCTGCACGCCTACACCGCCGAGCGCCGCCAGTTCCTCGGGATTCCGGCAGGCGGCCCGTTCCTCGAGGAATCGACCTACTGGGATCCCTCGTGGACGATCACCCGCGGCGCCATCCAGACCACGACCATCGACGACCTCGCGACGACCGCGACGGCCGTCGGGAGCGGCACGCTCCTCTCACCTGCCTCACACCAGGCGATGCTGACCAGGGACCTGATCGGGCGCACCACCACGTTGCCCGGGTGCACGACCTGCTTCCCCCAGTCGTCGAACTACACCTACGGCCTCGGCGTCGTCTCCACCGGCGACTGGGTCATGCAGAACCCGATGTTCGCCGGGGAAGCCGGCGCCTTCGCCTCCCTGCCGTCGCGCAAGGTCGCGATCGCGGTCGCCGTCACCTTCGACCAGGCCGCCTTCGACCCCACCACGGGCGCCTACCGGAACATGGCCGACCGGCTGTGGCGCCGCATCGCGGCAACGCTCGTCCCGGACGACGCTCCCCCGATGCCACCGGGACCGTGAACCGCCGGGGAGTCGGAAGGTCGACAGCTCAGGCCGCGGGCGTGCCGTCCCGCTCCAGCCTCCCGAGACCGTGCCGCAGCAGCGAGTTGCGGTGCGCGACGATCGCCGTGCCCAGGGCGTCGGCGGCCCTGCGGACGGCAGGGCCCTCCTCCCCCGAGACCTCCTCCACGACCTGTCCCAGCCGCGCCGCCACCCGCGCGAGGTCGTCCAGCACGTCCGCCGACCAGAAGAACCGGTCGATGCCCGCCGGCCGCGCGTCCCGCACGGCGTCCAGCCCGCGCAGCGCCTCGAGAGCCTCCCGCACCGCCACCGAGCCGTCGTTGCCCGCCATGGGAACTCTTCTACCCGGTCGCAGGTCATCCGGGCACCGACCATTCGGATGCCGTGCTCGCGGTCATCGAGCGGTCACCCACCGGGACGGGCCGGAGCGGGCCGGGATCAGAGCAGGCCGGACGAGGTCCGCACACGCTATTTTCTCCTCCGTCCGCCCTCCGTCCGCCCGCGCCCCTGGGAGTGTCATGGTCGTCCTCGGCTTCACCCTGAAGGTCCTCGGATTCGCTGCCCGCAAGGCGTCGATGATCGTCGCCCCGGTCGCCGTCGTCCTCGCGTGGGGCGCCGCCGAGCAGGCAGCGGACAAGCGGCGGACGGTGACCACCGACACCGGCACGAGGACCTGAGAGACGCCCGCCGGCTCCGTGTCGTCCGCCCGTCCCTCGGTCAGTGCGGGACGGCACCCCGGGCGTCGATGTGCAACGCGGCCAGGTTGTCCTGGGCGGGGTGCACGAGCCCGACCGGTCCCTGGGCGTACGCGAGCAGGAGGCGCCGGGTGATCGCGCTGATCACGGGCAGCGTGCGGGGGCTGCGGGCAGCGCGTGTGCACCCCGGGTCGAGACCGCAGATCCAGTACTGGGTGCCGGCCGAGAACACACCCGCGCCCCCGACGGCGGTGTAGTACGTCGTGTCGGCGGTGTCGGGTCTCCCCCGGCAGCTGACCGGGGAGTGGAAGAGCACCTCGAGGGGCCGAGGGGTCGGCACGGTGAGGTCCACGCGCTCGTACTCGTTGCCGACGAGGTCGACGTAGTGCTCACCGGGCGCCACGATGCCCGCCAGCAACCAGTTCTCCGGGTCGGCGACCACGAGGTCGGCCTGGACGGGATTGCACTGGTAGAAGTTGCCCAGCACGGTGCTCTCGGGGCGGGGCACGGGTCCCTCGCGCCACTGCGGCGTGGCCGCGGCGGGGTCGGTGAGGTGCACCGGGTCCTCGACGAAGGACTTGTAGTCGATCTCGAGGCGGTGCGGACCGACCGGGGTGTCGCCGAAGCGCATGTGCCGGTACATCTCGTTCCCGCCGAGGAACGCGAGGTTGACGCCGCGGTCCCGGGCAGCGGTGACGGCGTCGCGCATGCCCGGTGACCAGTACTCGTCGTGCCCGAGCGTGATCACGGCGCGGGCACCGTCGAGCAGGTGGGGGTCCTCGTCGAGGTCGACGTCGGTGGCGTAGCCCAGCGGCACGCCGGTGCGCTCGGCGAAGAGCACGAACGGCAGCTCGAAGAAGAGGAAGTCGCCGGCGCCCTGCATGACGTCGGCCTGGTAGGGCCGGTCGAAGGACACGGCCCGGGCGCGGCCCGCGCCGTGTCCCGCGGGGTCCTGGTAGAGGCTGTAGCCGCCCCAGCGGTTGTAGGCCTGCCACGTCGTCACCGCGTTGACCACGACGATCCGCCCCTCGTTGGTCGGGCTGCGGACCGTCAGCGGCACGAACTGCTGGGCCCCTCCCCCGTCCAGGCGCAGGAGGTAGTCGCCGGGGCGCCATCCCGCGGTGGGGACGTCGAGCGACGGGCGCCAGGGCGCGGTCACGGTGTGGGTGCCCGGCGCGACGGCGGGCGGCGCCTGCCGCGTGCCCGGCTGGGGCGCCGACGTCCAGACCTGCCGCGCCTCGGACCCCGCATAGGCCCCCATGCGGAACGCGGTGACCGTGAAGGTCGGCGACACGGTGGAGACGAACAACCGCACGGGCGCTCCGGGCAGGACGCTGGTGTGGTCGGCGAACCCCTCGATCGCGTGCTCGGGTCCGGGGTGGCTCACCTGCCAGCCCGCCGTGCCGGGGGAACCGGGCCCGTCGTCGGGAGCGGGAACGGGTGACGGGCTCGGAGACGCCGTCGACGGCACCGGCGACGGCGGTGGGACCGACGGCTCGGTGGTCGCGCAGCCGGCCAGGAGCACGCCGAGGACCACGACCGCCAGCACGTTCCGCAGCGGACGCCCCATGGGGGTGGATCCTGCCCTGCTCGCCGCTCCACGCGCGTCCGCAACGCGCTCCTTGGCAGGCGGCCGTGCCGCACACGGACGCGCCCCGAGGTCCGGGCGTTGACGCAACCCATCGGTTGCTGCAGAGTAGCAACCAGCTGATTGCCATGCCGGTCCGACCCGAGGAGAGCACCATGCCCACCAGCACCGACTACCGCACGACCGTCCGAGTCCACGCTCCGGCCGAGGTCGTCTTCGACGCCGTCACCACGACCAGCGGGCTCGCCGCCTGGTGGAGTCCCGTGACGGGCTCGGGCCTGACCGGGGGCGAGCTGCGGTTCCCGATGGTGGCCGGCCAGCCACCGCTCCTCGTCCACGTCGACGAGGCGACCCGTCCGGGCACCGTCCGCTGGACGGTGGCCGAGTGCACCTTCATGCCGGACTGGGTCGGCACCCGGCCGACCTTCACCATCACGCCGCTCGACGACGACCACAGCGAGATCACCTTCGAGCACCGTGGCCTGACCGACGAGCTCGAGTGCAAGGACATGTGCAGCCGCAGCTGGGACCACTTCGTGGGCACCAGCCTGCGCGAGCTGGTCGAGGGCGGCCCCGGCGCTCCCAACCGCAGTCCGCGTGACCTCGCCCGTCGGGCCGCCGAAGGCCGCTGACGCCGATTCCGCCGGGGACGGCCCGGCCTGGCCCGGGCCGTTCCCGGGCCGGCTGGACCGGCCCGACATCATCGACGAGTCGCTTCCCGAAGGGCGGAGTCATGGCTTTCCCCGACCGTATCGAGCGTGCCGTGACCCTGGAGCGCGCACCGCACGAGGTATGGCAGGCACTCACCACGGCCGACGGTCTCGGTGCCTGGTTCGGCGAGCGTGCGACGATCGACCTGCGTCCCGGCGGCGCAGCCACGATCACCTTCGCGGGCGGGATGACGGTCGACATGCGGATCGAGCGCGTCGAGCCACCCACGGTGTTCGCCTACACCTGGCGGCTGCCCGACCTGCCGGCGGACGACCCCCGCCGGACCTACGTCGAGTTCACGCTGGAACCCGCCGGCGCCGGCACCCTGCTGCGCGTCGTCGAGAGCGGCTTCGCCCAGCTCCCCGTCGACATCCGCCGCGAGACCTACACGTCGCACGACGAGGGCTGGTCGCGGGAGCTGACCGAGCTGGCGGAGCACGTCGATGGCGGCTGACGTCGTCGACATCGAGGCCGCCGCCGAGCAGGTCTTCGTCGCGCTCGCCGACCCGACCCGCCGCGCCATCCTCGCCGCCCTCGCCACCGACGGCCCGTCCACCGCGACCGACCTGGCCGCCCGGCTCCCGATCAGCCGTCAGGCCGTCGCCAAACACCTCGCCCTGATGGCCGACGCCGGTCTGGTCACCCCGGAACACGGCGAGCGCCGCCGCGTGCGCTACCGGCTGCGCACCGCGCCGGTACAGCTCGCCCGGCAGTTCCTCACGGCGCTCGCGCACTCCTGGGACGACCGGCTCGACGCCCTGCAGCACCATCTCGAGGCGCCCTGAGGCCCGGAGCGTGCCGTCGCCGACCGCGCCGGCGACCACGGCGGACGTCGGCTCAGGGCAGGGCGGCGCCGGGGAAGCCGCGGACCGGGTGGACCTCGTAGCGGAAGATGCCGGCGCGCACGCCGGGGTCGTCGTCCAGGATCCGCCGGGTCTGCTCGACGTCGGTGGTGAACACCCCGTAGCCCGCCACACCGCTCCCGTCGGTGACGGGCAGTACCACCGTGAGCAGGCCGGCCTCGACGAGGGCCATGTTCCGCCGGCCGTGCTCCCAGACCAGCGCGTCGTGGGCGGGGCGGGCGAACGACTCCGTGGCCGCCAGCACCACCGCCGTGTAGTCCCTCGTGCCCGCGAGGCGCTCCTGCATGGTCGCGTCGCTGACCACGGGCAGCGACCGGCCCAGCGCGACCCCGCTGAAGGGCTGCTCCGCGGTCTTCGCGAAGCCCTCGAGGCTCCACCCCGAGCTGACCGCGTTGCGCATCCCCTCCCAGCCCTCCCCGTGACGGTCGAGGTGGCGGTGGACGAGCTCGACACGGGTCCGCGCGGGATCGAGTTCGGTGAAGGTGATCTCGACCTCGCTGGTCCGCGCCGGGTCGGTCTCGATCTGCCAGGACAGGCTGATGTCCCAGCTGAAGCAGACGCGGTCCGGGGGCTCGTAGGCCAGCACCCGGGCCCAGCGGCACTCGCTGCCGTCCGTGCCCCGGTCGACGATGCCGCCGCCGACGTACGGCTCGAACACCATGTCCGCGAGGGGCGCCTGCAGGATGTGCTTGTCCTCGTCCCACCAGGTGGCGATGCCCTCGGTGAAGACGCGGAACGCGTGCTCGCGCGGGGCGGCGACGTCGATCCGGGTGCTCACCCACGTCGATCCCGACTGGTTCGTCACGAATCCTCCCGGTGGTGGTCGGCGACGTCCGGTCGCCGTGTCGTGGCCGGGCCGGGTGCCCCGGCCTCGGCGGCGTGGCGGAACGCGTCCAGCGAGCGGCTCCAGAACGCGTCGAAGTACGAGCGCAGCAGCGCCAACGCGTCCGGGTCGACGGCGTAGACACGGCGCGTCCCGATCGGCACGTCGCTGACGAGCCCGACGGCCTTCATCACCTGCAGGTGCTGGGACACGGCCGACCGCGTCACGGGCAACCCGCGGGCGAGATCGGTCGCGGTCGCGGGCTCGTCGAGCAGCCGCTCGAGCAGCGTCACGCGCATCGGTTCACCCAGCGCCTCGATCATCGACCTCGCGTTAGTCATGACTTGCGAAAGCTATCGCTGTCACGTCGGGACGGTCAAGGCGGATCGGCGACTAGGCTCACCACGCCGGCGCGGTGGGCACGAGCGAGGAGCGGAACGGTGGACGAACCCCTGGCCGGACCGGGCGCGAGCACGCCGCGCGGTCTCGGGATGAGCGTGGGCCGGCTCGAGGCGTTCAGCGACGGCGTCTTCGCCATCGTCATCACGCTGCTCATCCTCGACATCAAGGTCCCGACGGGCGCGGAGGGGCACCTCGCCGCGGCGCTGGGACAACAGTGGCCGCAGTACGTGGCCTACCTGTCGTCCTTCTTCATCGTCGGGATCATCTGGCTCAACCACCACGCCACGGTCAACCTGCTCGCCCGGACCGACCACCGCCTGCAGCTGCACAACCTGCTGCTGCTGCTCCCGGTCAGCGTCCTGCCGTGGCCCACGGCGCTGCTCGCCGAGTACACCTATGACGCCGACCGCGCGGACCAGATCACCACGGTCCTCATCTACGGTCTGACCAGCACCGCCATGGCCGTGGCCTTCAACACGATGTGGCGCTACCTGATCAGCCGCCCGCAGCTGCACAAGCCGGGCGTGTCGCCGGAGCTGCTCGCGGTGCGCAACCGCCGGTACAACCTCGGGCTGCTCAGCTATCCCGTCGCCACGGCGATCGGCCTGTTCAGCGTGCCGGTGTTCCTCGGCCTCATGTTCCTGCTCGCCGCCCTCTACCTCCTGCCCACCCCCGACACCCGCAGCTGACGGTGCGGTCCCGTCGGGCGCCCGGTCAGCAGCACGCCACGCGTGGTCGGGCCCAGTCCGAGATCACCCGGTGACCGACGCGCTGTCCGGGCGACCCGTCGACGGCGTCGAAGGCGTGGTCGGCCCCGGGCACGACGATCCGGTCGACCTCGACCCCCCGCGCCCGCGCCGCCGCGACGAACCGGTCCAGACCCGCCGCCGGGACCAGCCGGTCCACACCCCCCTGCACCACCAGGGTCGGCGGGGCCACGGGACTCAACGCGTCGATCCCCGACACCGCCCGATAGCGCTCCGGGACCTCCGCCGGCGAGCCTCCGGTGTAGGCCCGCTTGAAGGCGCGGGCGTCGGCGTGGGGCAGCCCGTGCTCGTAGCCGTCGACCGGGTCGAGCGCCGGGTACTCGGCGACCACCGCCCGCGGGGCCGGCACCGGCAGCCCGCACGCGGAGTCCTGCGTCCCGGTCGCCGCCCGGTAGCCCACCGACACCGCCAACTGACCGCCCGCCGACGCCCCGGCCAGCACCATCCGCCCGAGGTCCCCGCCCAGCCGGCCCGCCTCGGCGGCGAACCGGCCGAGGGCACAGGCGACCTGCGGCCCGGCGAGATCCCAGGTCGGCCGCCCCGGCACGGCGAGCTCGTACTCCACGCTCATCACCAGCCAGCCCTCCTGCGAGAAACGGCGCAGGTCGGCCGGCCGGTCGACGTCGGAGCCGGCGATCCACCCCCCGCCGTGGACCCAGACCAGTACGGGAGCCGGCGCCGCACCCGTCGGGAACCAGAAGGAGACGTGGAGCGGGGTCCCGTCCGAGGTCGACGTGAACACCGACCGCAGGTCGGGGCCGGTTCCCGACGACGGGTGCGGCCGGCCGCCCCCGACCGGCGCCTCCCCGGTCGGGCGCGCCACCGCCGACGCCCCGGCCGCGAGCACGACGACGACCGCCACCAGCAGCGGCACGAGACCACGGCGCAGGAGGGCGGACGACGTCACGCCGGCAGGGTCCCAGCTCCCGGTTGCGGCGCGGGTGCCAGCGCGGGCTCGAGCAGGCCCAGCGCGGCGACGACGCAGCTGCCATGTCGTCGTCATGCCGGCGAGCGTGGTCCGCCGACCGTGTCAGGTAGATGAGAGCACTCTCTCCGACCTCACATGTCGGGCTCATCATCGGCTCAGCAGGATGCGCCACATGCGGGTGCTGGTGGTCGAGGACGAGGTGCGGATGGCCGCGCTCATCCGGCGCGGGCTCGAGGAGGACGGGTACGCCGTCGACGTCGCCGCCACAGGGGCCGACGGGCTCTGGCAGGCCGAGGAGTTCGGCTACGACGCGATCGTGCTCGACGTCATGCTGCCCGGCGCCGACGGCTTCGAGGTCTGCCGACGGCTGCGCGAGTCGGGACGCTGGGCCCCGATCCTCATGCTGACCGCCCGCGACACCGTGGGCGACCGCATCCGCGGCCTGGACGCCGGCGCCGACGACTACCTGCCCAAGCCCTTCAGCTTCGGGGAGCTCGCCGCCCGGCTGCGCGCCCTCATCCGCCGCGGCGCCACCGACCGGCCGACGATCCTGCGCGTCGGGGTCCTCGCGCTCGACCCGGCCGGCCGCCGGGCGTGGCGCGGGGAGGACGAGCTCGCCCTGTCGGCCAAGGAGTTCGCGCTGCTGGAGCTCTTCCTGCGCCACCCCGACCAGGTCCTGTCCCGCACCGTGATCCTGGAGCACGTCTGGGACTTCGCCTACGACGGCGTCTCCAACGTCATCGACCAGTACGTCTCCTACCTGCGCCGCAAGATCGACAAGCCCTACGGCAGCGAGATGCTCGAGACCGTGCGCGGCGCCGGCTACCGCCTGCGGGCGACCGGTGCCCCGTCCGCGGACACCGTGCCCGGACGCTGAGACCGAACCCGACCGAGGAGGCTCGTGTGCCGTTACGGGTCCGTCTGACGCTCGGCTTCATGCTGGGCGTCTTCCTGCTCGTCGCGGTCGTCGGGCTCGGGTTCGTCCTGCAGCTGCGCACCAGTCTGTACGCCACGCTCGACGTCGGACTCGCCAGCCGGGCCGCGACCCTCACCGAGCAGTACGCCACCGGGGGCCTCGGCGCGCTACGGACCTTCCGCGACGAGGAGCCGGTCCAGGTGATCGGAACGGACGGCCGGGTCGTCCTCGCCTCACCCGACCTCGGCCCGCGCCCCGTCCTGGACCGCCCCACCCTCGACGACCTCGTGGCCGGCCGCGTGGAAGGCGACGGGTCGTCCGTGTTCACCGTCGACCAGCACGACGACGGCACCCGCTACCGCGCCGCGTGGCTCTCCCGGGCCGCCGGGCTGATCCTGGTGGTCGGCACCGGGACCGACATCGCCGACACCGCGGACGAACACGTCGAGGTCGGCCTGCTGATCGGCGGCCCGATCGCGGCCCTCCTCGCGGGGATCGGGGCGTGGTGGCTCTCCGGCGCCGCCCTCCGCCCGGTGGAACGGATGCGGCGGCAGAGCGCCGAGCTCGCCGAACACGACGACGGCACCCACCTCGCGGTCCCGGCCACCCGCGACGAGATCGCCGCGCTCGCGACCACGCTCAACGCGCTGCTCGACCGGCAACGACAGGCACTCGAGCGCGAACGCGGTTTCGTGGCCGACGCGAGCCACGAACTGCGCACGCCGTTGGCCACCCTGCGCGCGGAACTGGAACTGGCCGGCCGGCCGGGGCGCGACCGCGCGGACCTCGCCGACGCCGTCGCCTCCGCCGCCACCGAGACCGAGCGGCTCATCCGGCTCGCCGAGGACCTGCTCACCCTCGCCCGGGCCGACGGCGACGGCCTGCTGCGGGTCCGCCCCGCCGACCTCACGCGGGTCGCCGCCGAGACCGCCCGGGCCGCCGCCGCGGTCGGGGACGCCCGGGACGTCGACGTCGTGGTGGACGCGCCACGCCACCTCGAGGCCGACGTCGATCCCGACCGGCTCCGACAGGCCCTGGACAACCTCGTGGCCAACGCGCTGCGCCACTCGCCCGAGCACGGGCGGGTCACCGTCGCCGTGGTCCGGCACGACGGCGCGGTCTCCCTCACGGTCGCCGACGAGGGCCCGGGGTTCCCCACCGACTTCCTCCCGCACGCCTTCGAACGGTTCCGCCGCGCCGACAGCGCCCGGGCCCGCTCCGACGGCGGCTCCGGGCTCGGCCTGGCCATCGTGGAGACCATCGCCGTCGCGCACGGGGGCTCCGTCCGGGCCGAGAACCGTCCGGACGGCGGCGCCCTCGTGACGATCGATCTCCCCGTCGCTGCCGACCGGACCGACACCGGCCCGGCGCCGGTCGGGGGCGTTCAGTAGCGGTACATCACGGTCTCATCGGCGGCTGAGCAGTCTCGTGGCGCCCGAGGGTCGGGCACGAGAGGAGAACCCGATGCGCAGGAAATACCTGATCGCGGCCGCAGCCGCCGTGGCGATCGTCGGAGGCGGCACCGGGGTGGCCGTGGCCGGCACCGCCGCGACGGCGCCCGCTCCGGCCACCGCCGGGGTCGACGCGCCGGACGTCCCGGGCGCGGTCGACACCCCCGAGCCCGGGGACACCCCCGACGCTCCGGGCGCGGTCGACACACCCGAGGCGGGGGACACCCCGGACGCGCCCGGCCAGGGCTGACGGGTCCCGTCACGCCCGGGGCGGGACGGCGCCCCCCACCGTCCCGCCCCACCCCGGCGCCGGGAACTCGACCGGATGGTCCACACCGTCCTCACATCGACCGTTCGCACCCTTCGCCCCATGTCCTCCCCATACGCGGCGACCGCGCCGCGCACGATGCTCAACAAGGTCCCGGAAGTCACCGTCTGGTTCTGGCTGATCAAGGTCCTGTGCACCACGGTCGGCGAGACCGCCGCGGACTTCCTCAACGTCGACCTCGGCCTCGGCCTGACCGGCACGTCGGTGGTCACCGGGGTGGTCCTGGCGATCCTGCTGGCCCTGCAACTGCGGGCGCGGGAGTACGTGCCCGGCCTCTACTGGGCGACCGTCACGCTGGTCAGCGTCTTCGGCACGCTGGTCACCGACAACCTGACCGACAACCTCGGTGTCCCGCTGCTGCTGAGCTCGCTGGTCTTCGGGATCGCCCTCGCGGTGGTGTTCGGGGCCTGGTACTCGGCGGAAGGAACGCTCTCGATCCACGCAATCACCAACCGCCGCCGCGAGACGTTCTACTGGCTCGCGATCTTCGTGACCTTCGCCCTGGGCACCGCGACGGGCGACCTCATGGGACAGGCACTGAGCCTGGGCTACGTCGTCTCGGCCCTCGTCGTCCTGGCGGTCATCGCCGTCGTCGCGATCGGGTGGCGTCTGGGCCTGCACCCGGTGCTCGCGTTCTGGATCATCTACGTGCTCACCCGCCCACTCGGCGCCTCGCTCGGCGACCTGCTCGCCCAGCCGACCGACCAGGGCGGCCTCGGCATCGGGACCACCGTCACCAGCATCGTGTTCCTCGTCGCGATCCTGGGCGCGGTGACCTACCTGCAGATCTCCCGCGTCGACGTGATCGGTGACGATGCGGCCGCCGAGACCGGCGCCGTCCGCGCCCCCGCCCGCCACGGACTGCTGCAGACCGTGGTGGTGGTCGCCGTCCTGCTCGTGCTGTCCGCGGTCGGCTACGTCGCGCGGGTGAACGCGCTGGGCGCCGACACCGCCCCGACGTCCGCCGGCGCGGCCGCGCCCGGAGGCGCCCCGGGCACCGCGGCGGCCGGCGGTCCGAACGCCTCACTCGGGGACCTGTCGTCGTTCCGGACGATCACCGCGGACACCCGGGGGCTGCTCCAGCGCGGCGACCAGGCCGGCGCCACGAACCGCGTCACCGACCTCGAGACCGCCTGGGACCAGGCCCAGGGCCGGCTGCAGGCCCGCGACGACGCCGCCTGGACCCGGGTGGACCGCAAGATCGACACCGTGCTCAAGGCCCTGCGTGCCGACAACCCCGACCCGAGAGCCGAGACCGCGGCCCTCGACGACCTCCTGAACGCGCTGGGCTGACCTCCATTCTCATCACCGTCACACGCGGATCGACGACGATCCGTCCGTCGTCCATCGCGCGCGGGCGGGCCCAGGGGGCCCGCCCGCGCCCGCGCTCCCAGGAGTTCCCGCCGTGCACCAGTTGAGTTGGCTCGAGGCGATCGTGATCGGGGCGCTCCAGGGCGTGGCCGAACTCTTCCCCGTCTCGAGTCTCGGCCACAGCATCCTGCTGCCCGCCGTCGTCGGCGGGAGCTGGGCGCAGGACCTCGACGTGTCCGCCCCCGAGTCGCCCTACCTCGCCTTCATCGTCGGCCTGCACGTCGCCACCGCGTTGGCCCTGATCGTCTTCTTCCGCCGTGACTGGGTGCGCATCGTCCGCGGGCTCGTCACGAGCGTCGTTCGCCGCGAGGTCGTCTCCTCCGAGCAGCGGCTCGCCTGGCTCCTCGTGCTCGGGACGATCCCGGTCGGGCTCGCGGGCCTCCTGCTCGAGCACGCGTTCCGGGTCTACCTCTCCCGCCCCGTCCCCACCGCACTCTTCCTCGTCCTCAACGGCCTCGTCCTGCTCGGCGCGGAAGCCCTCCGACGGCGCGCGGCGGCTCCCGACACCGCGCGCGTCCCCGCCTCCAGCGCGGAGGGGGACCCCGCGGCACGCACCGTCGCCCTGCAGGTCGGCCCCCGCACCGGAGCGGCCCCGACCGGCGACGGGGTCGCCGCGGACACCCGACTGGCCCGGATGCCCGTCCCGCGCGCCGTCGGGATCGGCGCCGCCCAGATCGCCGCCCTGTGCCCCGGCATCAGCCGCTCCGGCGTCACCATGGCGACCGGACTGCTGCGTGGCCTCTCCCACGAGGACGCCGCCCGCTTCTCGTTCCTGCTCTCCACCCCGGTCATCCTGGCCGCGGGCGTGCTCAAGCTCGGCGATCTCGCCGGCCCGCTCGGCGACGGCGTCCGGCCCCAGATCCTCGCGGGCAGCCTGCTCTCCTTCGTCGGGGCGTACCTGTCGGTCCGCTTCCTGACCCGCTACTTCGAGCACCGCTCCCTGCGCCCCTTCGGCGTCTACTGCATCGCCGTCGGGATCGGCTGCCTGATCTGGTTCGCCGTGCGCTGACCGGCCCGGGCACGGCCCGTGAGGGACGAGCCGGTGGGAGGAGGAACCACCGGGCGGACGCTAGGTCCGGGTCGAGGTGAGCGGCAGGTCCGCCTCGGCCGTGCGGGGAGCCGGCACGGCACCGGGCGGAGCGGTCGCCGACCGGCGGCGCGTCGGCCGGCGGTGACGGACGACGACGACACCGACGACGAGCGCGGCGAGCAGCACCCCTGCCGACCACTGCGCGAGGCGGAAGGGTTCGTCGACGACGGTGACGCCCGCGTCGACCATCGCGAGCACGGCGATGAGGGCGTTCACGGCGACGCCGGGACGCCGCCCGGCGCCGGTCGCCCGCCGTCGCAACCAGGAGGACGCGGCGGCCGCGAGGAAGCCGACCCCGAGCACGTGCAGCAGGACGGCGCCGAGCACCGCGTCGTGCATCACGGCCGGCTCGCGGTCGGCCGGCCCGGGCTGGAGTCCTTCACGCTGCCCACTCTCGTCCCCCGATGGTGTGCGGTCGATGAGCGCCCGCCCGCGTGTCGTCCTGCTCGGCGCCGGCTCGTACCGAGGTCACGGATCGCTCGCGCGGGCCAGGTCCAGGGCGTAGTCCGGCATGAACGTGCCGGCGGCCGGCGCCCCGTGGCAGGAGCCGTCCGACTCGCCCGGTCCCTTGATCCACAGGAAGGCCGCCACCCGCAGATCCCCCGTCGAGCGCGTCGGCGGCGGACCGAGGGCGCGGCCCGGCGGGTTGCACCAGGTCGGTCGGTCCGGGCCGGCGTACACCCCCCGACCGTTGCGGCCGGTGTCGACGACGAACCGCGCGCCGCCGAGCCGGTCGGAGATCGCCCGACCGTAGGCCACGACCTCGTCGGTGGGGTGGAAGTTGGCCACGTTGAGCGCGAACCCGGCGGCCCGGCCCACCCCGGCCCGGCGCAGCGAGTCGGCCAGGGTCGCGGTGTCGGTGACGAAGCCGGGGTTCCCGGCGTCGAGGTAGACCTCCGCGCCGACGGCCGTGAGCGTCGCGACCGCCCCGGAGAGCAGGGCCTCCCGCCGCGCCTGGACCGCGCGGTCGCGGCACGAGGACAGGGACTGCGCGAGTGCATCCGGCTCGAGGACCACGACCGGCCGCCGCTGCCCCACGACGGCCTCGGCGAGGCGGCCGGTCCACGTGCGGTACTCGGCGTCGTTGCCGGCGCCGCCCGCGGAGAACTGGCCGCAGTCGCGGCCGGGGATGTCGTAGGCCACCAGGACCGCGGTCCGGCCGGCGGCGCCGGCCCGCGAGAGGACGTCGCGGGCCCTCGGGAACGGATCCCCGCTGCCCAGCCACACCGCCCGGGGACGTCGGGCGATCTTGTCCAGCTGCGCGGCATCGTCCCGGCGGTCCCCGGAGCGCCACTGCTCGGCCTGACGGACCGCGCTCGACGCCGGGTCGCTCCAGAACTCCGCCGAGACCCCGACCTCGGGCGCCCGCGGGCCGGACGCCGCGCACCCGGCGAGCAGGAACCCGACGGCGAGCGCCACGAGCAGACGGGCGGTCACGGGTGCGCCAGGAGACGACGCGGGCCGGCCGGCGCGGAGTCCGTCCCGTCCAGACCGTTGCGCGAGGCGAGCCACGGCAGGGCCGTCCGCAACGCCTCGATCGCGACCGCCCAGGTGTGGCCGCCGACGAGATCCACCGCGCGGACGTCCATCCCCGCACCCCGTGTCGCGGCCACGACGTTCCCGGCGGCCGCCCGGTCCACCGCGTCGTCGCGGCCGGACACGACCATCCCGGCCGACGCCTCGTACCGCCTGGTGCGGAGCAGTTCCATCGGGTTGCGCGCCGCGAACGCCGTCTCGTCCCCGCCGAAGAGGAGGGCGACGGTCTCCTGGTGGGTGTCGAGGGACGGCTCGTCCTGACCGCTCACGGCCAGGAAGGTCGGGTACGTGCCCGGTGCCCTGGTGGCCAGCTGCAGCGCACACGCGCCGCCGTAGGAGAAGCCGCCGATCGCCCGGTGTCGCGGGTCGTGGTCGACGTCGAGGTGGCCGTCGACCCACTGCGGCACGTCGCGCGCGAGGTAGGTCTCCGCGTTGCCCGCGCGCGAGTCCATGCACAGCGGGTTGTCCAGGACACCACCGGTCCCGTCCGCGAGCACCACGACGGGTGCGAGCCCCTCGTGCGCCGCGGCGTAGCCGTCCCCCACCTCGGCCAGCCGTCCCGCCGTGAGCCAGTCCTGCGGGTAGCCGGGGGCGCCCGCGATCAGCACGAGGACGGGGAGGGCGGGGTGGTCGGTCACGGCGTAGGCCGGGGGGAGGTAGATCGAGGCCGTCCGCGCCGGGAAGCCGGACTCGAGAGCGGGGATGTCGACGTGCGTGACGGCGCCCCGTCGCGACGCCCAGAGCGGCAGGCGCCAGCTCCGCACGTCCCGGGCCCGCCGCATCGGTCGGGGCGGCGGGAGCGCCGCGAAGTCGACGTCGCGGGAGTCGGAGACCCCGAGGGCCGTCCGGACCGTCGGGACGTACCCGTACAGGACGTTGACCTGGATGCCCGCGGCGCCGATCACCGACACGAGAGCGACGAGGGCGGTGATCCGGCGTCGGACCGTGCCCCGCCGCACCCACGGGAGGGCGGCGCCGATGCCGAGGGCGGCGACCCCGACCCAGACGAAGACGGCCACCGGGACGACGTCCGGGAACGGGCGCCAGGCGACATTCACGACGAGCGCCGTGAGCGCGGCCGCGGCGGCCGCGGCGAGTGCGGCGCAGGGGACGACGCGGCTGCGCCGGGCGCCGTGGCGACCGCACAGCAGGCCCGCGAGCGCCACCGCGCCGCACGCGGTGGCCAGCACCGGCGCGACCCCGACGAGCAACGACACGTCCAGGACGCGATCCACACCGAGCGCCGTCACGCCGGGCGACGCTAGGGACGCCATGTGTGGGCGCGATGAATGGCGACTGAGACGGACGCGTCCGTCACGTGTGCGTCAGGTCGGCGTCCCGCGGTGGTTCGGCCCGGCCCCGGCAGGACACGACGGCCGCCCCACCGCGCGGCACCGGTCGCGGACCACGGAGATCGTGAGCGAGCGCACACGGCTCTTACCCGACATTGACCGGCACCACGTCGCCGACTCACCCGCACCGCCGACCCTGGCGATCAGTCCGGGCCGCCACCCACGGCCCGCTGATCACGCCTCGGAGGTCCGTCGACCATGTCCGCTCCCGCTGCCCCGGCTCCCGCTCCCGCCGCCCGTCGGCTGGTGCCGCTGGTGGTGGGCCGCGCCCCGACGGCGCTGCCGTCCGCCGGCACCGTCGCGCTGCGGGGGCGGGTGGTCATCCTGAGCGCCACCGTCGGTCAGGGGCACGAGGGGGCGGCGCGGGAGCTCGCGCGCCGGCTGCGGGCGCGCGGGCAGCAGGTCGAGGTCCACGACTACCTCGACGCCCTGCCCGCCTACGCCCGGCACGTCCTCAAGGACCTCTACGCCCCCACCGTGCAGTACGCGCCCGTCGCGTTCGACCTGCTGTTCCACGGCCTCGAGCACCACGGCCCGCTGCGTCGCGTCACCGACTGGGTCTGCCGCCAGGCGGAGGCGACCGTCGAGCGATGGTCCCGCGACGCCGACGTCGTCGTGACGACCTACCCGCTCGCCGGCCAGACCCTCGGAGCGCTGCGCGAGCGGGGCCGGCTCACCGTCCCCGCGGTCACCTACCTCACCGACCCCGCCGCGCACGCCACCTGGTGCCACCCCGCCGTCGACCACCACCTCACGGTCACCCGCGCCACCGCCGACGACGCCGCCCGCTACGGGGTCCGGGCCCGCGCGACCGGGCCGCTCGCCGCCCCCGCCCGACGACGGGTCCGCGCCGCGGTCCGCGCCTCGGTCCGCGCGGAACTCGGCCTGCCCCACGACGCCCCCGTCGCGCTGATCAGCTCCGGGTCGCTCGGCATGGGATCGGTCCGGCGCACCGTGGCCGACCTGATCGCCCATCCGACGCTGCGGGTCGTCGTGCTCTGCGGTCGCAACGACCGGCTGCGGCGCCGGCTCGCCCGGCTCCCCCGCGTGGTCGCCCTGGGCTGGCGCGACGACGTGCCCGCCCTCATGGGCGCCTGCGACGTCCTGGTCCACAACGCGGGCGGGCTGTCCCTGACCGAGGCCCTCGCCGTCGGCCTGCCCGCGATCACCTACCTCCCCATCCCCGGCCACGGCCGCGCCAACGCCGAGGTGCTCGACCGCGCCGGGGTCGCGCCGTGGCCCCACGACGCGGCGGCCCTGGCGGCCGCGGTCGACCGCGTCGTCGCGGGAGGACCCGCCGTCGGGACCCTCTGGCCGGCGGGCGCCGACCCCGCCGCCGTGGTGCACGGCATCCTCGCGACCGCCCTCACGCCCTCCATCCGCCGATGAGCGCCGACCTCGCGGCCGCGGGCATCGCGGTGCTCGCCGCCGCGCTCCTCGGCGTGTCGAGCGTCGCGCAGCGACGCGGGATGACCCGCCCGATCGCCTCGGGCCCGCTCCTGGCGGGCCTGCTGACCAGCCCCTGGTGGTGGATCGGCACGTCGGCCTCCGTCGGCGGCCTCGCGCTGCAGTTCCTGGCGCTCAGCCTCGGCTCGCTGGTGGTCGTCCAGACCACCATGGTCTCGAGCATCGCGGCCACCACGCTCGCGGAGTGGCTGCTGCTCGGCCGCCGTCCCGGGCTCCGGGGGTGGGCCGGGACGGCCCTGACCGCGACCGGGCTCGTCGGGGTCCTGGGGGCGCTCTCCCCGACGACGGCCACGGCCGCCACCCCCGGCGCGGCCGTCATGACGGTGCTGGGCGGCCTCGGTCTCGCCGCCGTCGCCGTCGCCGCGCTGCGGGCCCGGTGGTCGGCCGGCGGCGGCCTCGCCCTGGCCGCCGCGACCGGCCTCGGCTACGGCGTCACCGCCGTGGCGTTGAAGTCCGTCGGCGCCCAGCTCGCCGCGGGCTGGTCGACACCCCTGACCCACCCCGCGCTCTGGGTCGCGGCCGTGCTCGGCCCGGCGGCGGTGCTGCTGAGCCAACACGCGCTGCACCGCGCCCGCCGCGTCGCCGCCGCGGTCTCCCTCATCGTGGTCATCGACCCGGTCGTCGGCCTGCTCGCCGGGATCACCTGGTTCGGCGAACGGATCGCCACCACCCCGGCCGCCCTCGTACTCGCCGCCGCGTCGGCCGTCGCCGTCGTCGCCGGGATCGCAGTGACCCACTCGACGCCGCCGACCCGGGACCACCCCGGGCGGACGACAGACGATCGGTCCGCGGAGGCGCTCCCCGTCCCCTGAGCGCGGCCTGTCCCCGGCAGGGTCGGCTCAGCCGCGGTAGCGGTCGCCCGGCGGGGCCGCCTCGAGCAGGCCGACGGCCCGCGCCTCCCGGACGAAGCGGGCGGCGTCGGTCCGGTGGACGCCCAGGTCCCGGGCCACCGCGGCGACCGGCGCGCGGCGCTCCTGACGATCCGCGCTGACGCGTGCCGCGCGGTAGACCGCGGCGACCCGCGCCAGGTCGATCGGAGCGTCGAGATCGTCAGGGCGGTGACGGGCCGCGTTGACCGCACCGGGCCGCCGCGGCAGGGAGACCGCCGCAGGCGCGGTCTCCGGCGGCGACGCCTCGTGGCGATCGTGCTCGTCGGCGACCGTCGCGAGGGCCAGCGCGACGTAGAGGTCCGGGCGGAGGTCGGGCCGGACGACGGACCGCAGCGGCCGGCCGCCGACGCGCGGCAGCAGGGTCAGGGACATGACCTCGACGGGCGCGGCGGTGGTATCCAGGGTGACCCGGACCAGCATCTCGAGGATCGGATCGTCGATCTCGACGGAGCAGGTCCCGCCGGTCGTCTCCGTGCCCGGGAGGATCCGGACGGTGGCCGGGGCGGGATCGACGGGTCGTCGCACGCGACCACGCTCGCCGACCCGTCATGTGACGACGATGTGCGCTCTCCTCGTGTTCTCACGAACGCCGCCCACACTGACCCGCATGGGTGGAGCGACCGTCGCCGTGGGTCCCGGCCTGGCGGTCGCCCTCGTCCTGCTCGTCGGGGTCGCGGTGGGCACCGCTGTGCTGGCACGTTTCGCGATCTCCCGGGCCCTGCTCACCGCGGCCGTCCGGGCGGTCGTGCAGCTGGCCCTCGTGGCCGCGGTGATCGTCGCGGTGGTGCGGTCGTGGCCGTTGACCGTGGTGTTCGTCGTCCTGATGCTCGCCACCGCGTCGTGGACCTCGGCGCGGCGGATGACCCGCGACCGCACGGGTCTGCTCGCCGCCGTCGCCATCGCGGCCGGCGTGGCCCCCGTGCTCGCCGTCGCGCTGGTCAGTGGCACCGTCCCGCTGCGCGGGATCGCGGTGGTGCCGGTCGCGGGCATCGTCATCGGCGGGGCCATGACGGCCACCTCGCTGGGCGGGCGCCGCGCGCTCGACGAGCTCGAGGCGCGCCGCGACGAGTACGAGGGCGCGCTGGCGCTCGGCGGACGTCGTCGCGACGCCGCCATGCTCGTGTGCCGGCCGTCCGCGACCCAGGCGCTGCTCCCCCCGCTCGACCAGACCCGGACCGTCGGGCTGGTCACCCTGCCCGGGGCGTTCGTCGGGGTGCTCATCGGCAGCGGCGACCCGGTGCAGGCCGCCGCGGCGCAGTTGCTCGTGCTCATCGGGCTGCTCGCCGCCGAGACCGTCGCGGTCACCGTGGTGCTCGAACTCGTCGCGCGCGGGACCATCCGCCGGCCCGTCCCGCCGTCGACCCGATGAGCCCCACCGCCGCGCCGGCTCGATCCGCGTCGCGGCTCAGCCCCGGCACACGGTCGACGCGGACCCGCCGGGGTCGCGGAGGTTCCAGGGCGCGGCCCGGGCGGCGTCGGCGCGCTCGCGCGTGATGGCTCCGGTCGCGACGAGCCGGTCGAGCACGTGCGCCTGGCGCGCCCGGGCGAGGTCCGGGTGCAGGTACGGGTCGTAGTCCGTGGGCGCCTGGACCAGACCCGCGAGCAGGGACGCCCGGTCCCAGTCCAGCGCCGCGGGCGGCACGCCGAAGTAGCGGCACGACGCTGCGTCCAGCCCGTAGGCGTCGTGCCCGAAGTAGGCGGTCACGGCGTACATCTGCAGGATCTCGGGCTTCGACCACGCCGCGTCGAGCTTCGGCGCCAGGGCCACCTCCTCGACCTGGTCGACCGTGGTGCGCTGCCCGTCGAAGTACAGCAGCTTCGCCAGCTGCTGCTCGAGCGTCGCGCCGCCGGCGGCACCGGGCACCCCCAGTCCCTCGCCTGCGGCGCGCAGTACGCCCCGGAGATCGATCCCGGGGTCGTCGAGGAAGCGACTGTCCTCGGTGGCGATCAGCGCGGTCGCGAAGGTCGAGGGCACCGGAGCGCCGTCGTCGAGGACGCCCCGCGATGCCGCGAGCCGGTGGGTGCGCACCTCCGCGTCGGCGGCCGACGGTGTCGCCGCCAGCAGGAGGCCGGTCGCCGCCCCGACGACGACGGCGACGGCGAGCACCGCGACCAGGCACCGCCGGAGCCACCGGCCGCGCCCGGGCGCGGCGAACGCCCGGGTCACCGCGGTCCGGGTGGACCGGTCGTGTCGTCCCCGCTGCCCCTGGCGGACACTCACCGGTCCACGTGCTGCGGGCCGGGAGAAGCCGGACGCCGGGCGGCGATCTCCATCCCGGCCACCACGGCGACGATCAGGAGCAACGCCACCAGGGACACCACTCCGGTCCCCACACCGATTCCGCCGCGCGCCGGCGGCACCCCGAGCCAGTCGGCCACCGAGGCACCGAACGGACGGGTCATCACGTAGGCGAACCAGAAACTCGCCACCGCCGGACCGGTCGACGACCGGTGCACCACCAACGGCACCGCGAAGAGCACCCCGAACAGCGCGATCGACGCGGCGTAGCCGAGGCCCCAGGTCGTGGCCGTGAGGTCGCCCAGCGCCGTCCCCAGGGCGAAGGTGAGGATGACCGCGGTCCAGTAGAACAATTCCCGCCGACGGGTGTCGACGCTGTGCACCGACAGCGTCCCCTCGACACGGAACCAGAGGCCGAAGGCGACGAGCACCGCCACTGCGAACACCGGGGCCGACACCGCGTAGGGCACGCCGAGCACGACGTGGACGGCGTCCGCGCACGTCGTCCCGAACACGCTGACCATGAGGACCGCGAACCAGTACACCGCGGGCCGGTAGCTGGGCCACCGCAGCTGCAGGACGATCGCCACGACGAACCCGATCCCGGAGAGCAGGATCGCCGGCACCGGTCCGAGCGTGTTCGCCGACCAGTCCCAGGTCGTCTCACCCATGCCCGTGGTCAGCACCTTGGCCACCCAGAACCACGCCGTGACCTCGGGGACCTTCGTCGCGGCCGTGCGCAGCGGCGTGGCCGGGAGCACGCGGGCGGACAGCCGTCCGCCCTGCGGGGAGGGAGCGTTCACCCCTGGATCGTCACGGCCGGATCATGAGAGGGTCGTGTACGCGCGACACGGAGCTCTCGATCGGGCGGCGCGCACGTCGTGAGCCTCGTCTCGCTCGCCGTCGATTGAGGCATGCCTATCTTGCAGGAAGACGCCGAAGTCCGTGGGAGTCGGCGCGCACTCCCGACCGCTCGACGACGCGGCGTCCGCGCCGGCCTCGTCGACACCGCGCCGATGTCCGGTTCGACGGCCACGGTGCCCCGGGATCTAGGAATGCCTCAGCTCACCCCGCCGCACGGTGCGACCGAGGAGCCGATTCGCCCGTCGCCCGGGAGCGGGTTGCACTTCTCGGCGTGAACGAGGAGAAGACCGTCGACCCGACCGAGGTCGACCTGCCGGGCGAGGTCCTGCCGACCCACGAGGACGAGCCGCACGTCGAGCAGAACGAGAACCGGCTCAACCGGCTGCGCGCCGGGGTCCTCGGCGCCAACGACGGCATCGTCTCGGTCGCCGGCATCGTCGTCGGCGTCGCCGGCGCCACCATCGCCAGCGGCCCCATCCTCACCGCCGGCGTCGCCGGCCTNGTNGCCGGCGCGGTCTCCATGGCCCTCGGCGAGTACGTCTCGGTCTCCAGCCAACGCGACGCCGAACGCTCCCTGCTCGCCAAGGAACGCCGCGAACTCGCCGAGGACCCCGAGGAGGAACTCGAGGAACTCGCCGCGATCTACGCGGCCAAGGGCCTCAGCGAGCAGACCGCCATGCAGGTCGCCCGCGAAC
>NZ_KB903244.1 GCF_000379625.1 Actinomycetospora chiangmaiensis DSM 45062
TGCCTCGCCGGTCGACACCCCGGGCACGGCCCACGCCGGCTCCTCAGTGACCGGCTCGTCGTCGGGCCACGGGCACTCCCGCGCCGGCACCCCGGCATCCAGCGCCGCCCNCCACGNCAGCTCGGCGTCACCGGGCAGCTCGAACGACGGCTCGTCGGGTTCCTCGTCCCCCGGCGGGCACGGCAGTGGCGACCCCGTCTCGGGGTCGGACCCTGCCTCGATCGCCATGCACCCAGTATCGAACACATGTTCGACAAGATCAAGCGGCGAACGGAGCAACTTCCCGAACAGGATGCACCGGACACGCCACTCGACGACCTCGTGCAAGGGCTACGGCACGCGTTTGCCGCGACTCACTAAGACGTCGACCCGTGAACCCCTGTCGGAGCGCCCGAGCGGGCCACAAGGTCCGAGCGGCCCGTGCGCCGAGCCCGCCGAACTGCGGGAGACGTCGTCGAGGCGCGGGGCCTCACTCCATGACGGCGGGTCCGGGCGACGTCTTCGGTGCCGGTCCGGAGCGCAGCCGGAGGGCCAGCAGGACACCGACCGCGGTGAGGGCCGCCGTGACCATCATCAGGTCGTCGATGGCGGTGACGAAGGAGTGGGCCTGGACCTGGGAGTAGCTCATGTACTGCTGGAGCATCGGCGTGTGCGGCGCCATGCGCATCGCGGCCCCGGTGTCGCCGGCCTCCTGGGCCTGCTGCGCCGACAGCAGCGCCGTCAGCGCGGCCAGGCCCATCGCCGACGTGGTGCGCTGGGCGACGTTGTTGAACGCGCTCGCCCCGGACACGCGGTCGGGCGGCACGGCGGAGATGCCACCGGTCATGATCGGCATCATCGCGAGCCCCATCCCGGCGGCGCGGAAGACGAGGATCCACCGCAGCTCCGACCACGACGTGTCGATCGACAGGTCGCGGAGCATCCACGTGCCCAGGGCGAGGATCGTTAGCCCGATGACGGCGGGCCACCGCGGCCCGATCTTGTCGTAGAGCCGGCCCGCGACCGGCATGAGGATGCCCATCACCACGGCCTGCGGCAGGAGCAGCAGGCCGGTGTCGAACGCGCCGAGACCCTGGCTCTGCTGCAGGAACAGCGGGATGAAGAACAGGACCCCGAACAGGCCCACCGAGAGCACCGCGATGAGCAGCAACGAGTTCGTGAAGGCCCAGTACGAGAACACGCGCACGTCCAGCAGCGGCTCGTCGACCTCCAGCTCGATCACCACGAACAGTGCCAGGGACAGCAGCCCGACCGTCAGCAGGATCAGCACCGGGTAGGACGTCCACCCCCACGACTGTCCCTCGGAGAGGGCGAGCAGCAGCGAGAACAGGCCCACGGCGATCGTCAGGAAGCCGAGGACGTCGAAGCGCTTCCCGCGCACCCCCGTGCCCATCGGCAGCCACACGATCGCCGCGATCGCGCCGACGATCCCGATCGGGACGTTGATGAAGAAGATCAGCCGCCAGTCGACGTACTCGACGAGGTAGCCGCCCAGGGTCGGCCCGACGGCGGGCGCGAAGACGATCCCGAGCCCGTAGAGCCCCATCGCCGCGCCGATCTTCTCCCGCGGGACGATCTTGTAGACCATCGACAGGGCGACGACGGGGATGATCCCGCCGGGGATCGCCTGCAGGATGCGGAACGCGATCATCGAGTTGATGTCCCACGCCAGCCCGCACAGCGCGGACCCCAGGCCGAACCCGATCAGCGACACGACGTAGGCGCGCCCGAGCCCGAGCCGCTCCCCCAGCCATGCGCTGACCGGCACGATCACGCCGAGCGCGAGCGAGTACGCCGTCGACACCCACTGGATCTCGTCGGTGGTGACCCCGAAGTCCTTCTGCATCGACGGGATTGCGACGTTGACGATGCTGACGTCCAGCACCGACATGAACATGCCGGTGACGAGCACCAGCAACGCCAGCAGCCAGGGGGTAGCGCTCCCCCTTCCCGACGACGGGTCCTGCCGCACCGGCGCGGGCGCCGGCGGCGCCGCCGGGGCAGAGGGAGCCGCAGGGGCGGGGCGGGCGTCGACGGTGTCGACGGCGGGTGCGTCCGCGGTCGTCGTCATGCGCGAAGTGTGCCACCGGCGATCGACCCGCGGGGCCCGGATGCTCGGATCGTCGCTGGTCAGCACGCCGGATGATCCCGTTCGTCCCGTTGGTCACGCTGTCCGGCGTCGGCCCGCAGGCTCCCGATGACGAGATCGAGGAGTCGGTCGGCCTGCTCGCCGTCGGGAACGCGCCAGACGGAGCTCATCAGCATGAGGACGTCGTCGGGGTCGAGCCCGGGCCGGATGCTGCCGTCGGCCTCGCCCGCGGCGAGCAGGGCGCCGATGGCCCCGATCACGGGTCCGTACGACTCGGCGGTCGCCGCGTCGTGGCCGGCCGCGGTCAACGCGTCCCAGAGTCCCCGCTTGATCCGGATGTACCCGGCCAGCTGCGCGAACCAGGTCCGCAGCGCCGCCACCGCCGGCGACCCGGCCAGGAGCTCGGGCACCCGGTCGACGAGGCGCTGCACCTCCGACCGGTAGACCGCCAGCACGAGCGCCTCCCGGTGGGGGAAGTGCCGGTACAGCGTGCCCGCCCCGACCCCGGCCAGCTTCGCAACGGCGTTCAGCGAGGTGTCCGCGTCGCGCGCGAGGGCCTCGGCCGCGACCTCCAGGATGCGCGCCCGGTTCTGCCGCGCGTCGGCGCGCGCCGGTCCCTGCTCGATGGTCGCCCCCTCGACGAAACGGAGAGTTCTCCGCACCCCGCGCCACGACTTCCAGGGGGTCTCGGACGAGGCGGAGATGGCGGCGATCCGGGCCCGCGTGCCGGGGATGGCACTGACCTGAGCCGCCTCAGGGCGGCATCGGCACCGGGTCGTCCGGGAGCGCGAGGGTGCGGCGCGGGGTGGGCCGGTGCCCGAGGAAGTCGGGCCGGTTCGCGTGCCCGAACAGCAGCGGCAGCAGTTCGGCGGCCCTCACGTGTCCGTACCAGCCGCCCGCGGCGGACGCCTCGCCGAAGGCGGCCACCGGGTCGGGCCGCACGGTCGGGCCGGCGACGACGAGCGGGGTCGGGTCGCCGGTGTGCAGCACCCCGCCGGTCGAGGGCGTCGCGTGGTCGCCCGTCACGGCGACGACCGCGTGGTCGGCGAGGTCGAGCAGCCCGGCGAGCCCGGGGTCGGCCGCCTCGAGCACCTCGAGCTTCGCCCGCGGGCGCTTCGTGTGGCCCGCCTCGTCGGTGGCCTTGGTGTGCACGTGCACGAACTGCGCGCCGGCCGCGATCAGCTCCCGGGTCGCGTCGAGCCGGGCCGCGAGGTCGGTCCCGACGTCGGGTGCGGGCGCGAGGTGTCGTGCGGCCATCCCGAGCAGGGCGGCGAGGCCGCGGTAGAGGCCGGTCGAGGTGACGGCGGCCCCGGCCACGCCGGTCTGCGCGACGAACGAGGGCAGCGGGTTCCGTCGTCCGGACCACTTCGTCGTCAGCACGTCCAGCGGCGGGCGACCCCAGCGGCGGCGGTTCACGGGGTGGCCGACCAGCGTGGCCCGGGCCTCCCGCAGGAATGCCGTCAACGCCGTGGCCGTCCCTGCCGCCGACGGGGTGCACGGCTGCACGGCCAGCCACGGGTGACGGTCCTCGAAGAAGGGGTCGGAGTCGGTGACCGACCCGTCGTCGTGACCCGGCAGCGTCAGCAGCGCCTCCCCGCGCCGCCCCAGCGGCAGCAGCCCGACGTCGTGGGCGGCGGCCACCGGCGCGAGTGCGTCGAACAGCGCCGTGGCGTCGGCCTCGTCGTCGGGGGCGCACCGGCCGGTGATCCAGACGCGGCCGTCCTCGACCCGCGACGAGCGCAACGCCGTGTGGGACACCGCGACCCCGACCGGCACCTCGACACCCGCGCCGAGGCCCTCCAGCACCGCCCGGCCCGGGAACGGGACGTCGTCGAACCCGAACATCACCCAGTGCGCGAGCTCGGACGCCGGCCCGCGACCCCACCCGAACGGCAGGTGCCACCCGGAACAGCCGCGGGCGGCGAGCGCGTCCAGCACCGGGGTGCGGGCGGCCTCGGCCGGGGTCCGACCACCGAGGTCCGGGACCGGACGGTCGCCGAGCCCGTCGAGCACCACGAGCACGACCGGCATCCGGTCGTCGACGAGCCGGGGCTGGGTCTCGCCGTAGCCGGGCGGGAGGGTCACAGCAGGGCCCGCAGGACGGGGACGGTCGAGGAGGGCACCAGGTCGACCCACGACCCGTCGTCGAACCCCGCCCGGATGTCGGTCGCGTCGAGCTTCGCGGCGGGGTCGCCGTCGAGCACGGTCACGGCGTAGCCGCCCGCCCGCAGCTGGTCGGCCTTCTCGACCTCCCATGACGAGTACGCGCGGACGTACTGTTCCGCGTCGAGCGGCACGTACTCGGGCCAGACCGCGGGGCGGGTGAGGTCGAACGGCACCACCGTCGCCGTCAGCCCCGCCCCCGCGAGCGCGGCCCCGAGCAGTCGGAGCCGCTCGAAGAACGTGAAAGGGTTCGCCGCATCGGTGTGGCGGTGTTCCGAGGTCGGTTCCCGACGACGGGCCTGCCGGTCCGGGTTGGTCACGGCCACCACGAGCTCGTCGTGGTGGGCGAGCGCGTGGGCGAACAGCTCGAGGTGCTGCGCGTGCACCGGCTGGAAGCGGCCCGTGACGGCGGCGAGGGTCACCGCAGCAGTCCCCGGGCGATCGCGTTCCGCTGGATCTCGTCCGTTCCCGCGGGAATCTTGAGGTTCCGGGCGATGCGGAAGAGCTTCTCCTCGGGCGAGCCCCGCCGCAGGCCCGCACCGCCGTGGACCTGCATCGCGCGGTCGGCGACCCGGAAGAAGGCCTCGTCGTTGATCACCTTGAGCAGGCTCATCAGCCGAGGGCCGGCCGGGTCGAGCGGCACCGCGGCCGGGCCGCCGGGCAGCGCCTCGAGGTCGACCTGCAGCTGCAGGGACGCCGCCCGGGCGCTGTACACGTCGGCGTCCATGTCGGCGAGCATGTGCGCGACGACCTGCTGCTCGGCGATCGGACGCCCGCCGACGCTGCGGGTGCGCGCTCGGTCGACGGCCCGCTCCAGCAGCCACTGCCCCCACCCGGCGCACATCCCGCCGCGGATCATGCGGCGCCAGTTGATCCACGTCATGGCCAGCGCGAAGCCGTCGCCGGGTTCCCCCACCACGTCCTCGGCCGGGATGCGGACGCCGTCGAAGTGCAGCTCGCCGGTGAGGCCGTCGTCGAGCATCGTCGGGATGTCGCGGCCCCGGGTGACGCCGGGCGCGTTCGCGTCGACGAGGAACATCGTCAGGCTGCGCGTCCCGGCGCCGGGCTCGGTGACCGCGGTGACCTGGATGACGTCGCAGAAGTGGGCGTTCGTGATCCACGCCTTGTGGCCGTCGAGGATCCAGTCGTCGCCGTCGCGGCGGGCGTGGGTGGAGATGGCCAGCACGTCGGTGCCGACGCTGGGCTCGGTGTTCGCGAACGCGGCGGTGATCTCGGCGCGCTTCAGCGGGTCGACCCAGTGCTCGCGGGCGGCGGGCGAGCAGTACTCGATCGCGTCGCTCGGGCCCTCGGTCCACGCCAGGGCCGCGAGCCCCAACCCCAGCCCGCTGCGGTGGTAGACGAACTCCTCGACGTGCTGCATCTCGGGTCGCGTGAACCGCGTCGTGTCCGGTCCGGGTACGTGCGGCGCGTACAGCCCGGCCGCCGCCGACCGGCGCTGCGCCTCCCGCCGGGCCTCCCACACCGCGGGGTGCATCCGGCCGGCCTCGTCGAGGTGCGGGTTGAACGGCGTCCCGACGTCCTGGCGGGCCAGCTCCTCCTCGAGCGGCCCGACCTCGACAATCAGGAACGTCGCGAACCGCTCCCGGTAATGCTCGACCCGCTCGGTCCACCCCGCCGTGGCAGGCAGCGCAGCGGAGCTGCCGCGCGGGACGCTGGATGGTGCGGCACGCAGCGCAGCGGAGCTGCCGCGCGGGACGCCGGATGGTGCGGCACGCAGCGCAGCGGAGCTGCCGCGCGGGACGCCGGACGCTGTGGTCATGGGCAGTGATCTACCGCCTGGCCCGACGCGGCGCCACCTCCGTTGCGGTGGGAGCTCATGCGCTCGGCGTCGACGTCCCGGCGCAATTCGCGCCAGGCGACGGCGGCGGCAACCGCACAGGCCGGCACCAACGGCATGAACAGCCGGGACTCCTCGGGCCGCCCGATCACGAAGGTCGCGGCGAACTCGACGAGGAACCAGCCGATGACCACGGCGAGCGGTGGGAACGCTCGACGACGTACGGCGAGCAGCGCCGGGGCCACCAGCAGCGGGCCGTAGAACGTCAGCACGAAGACCAACGACCCCGGGGTCACGTTGAACGGGACCTGCACGACGTCCACCTGGTATCGGGCCTGCGGGTAGAGCACTTCGGCCAGCACCACCGTCATGCCCAGCGCGACGATGCCGATCAGCACGCCCGCGTCGATCAGCAGCCGGCGACGGCGCACCATGCCCACAACGAGCACGACCAGACCGAGACCTGCGGCGTAGTCGGTACGCGCCCCGCAGGTGAGCAGTCCCAGCGCGGTCAGGTGCAGCGCCGGCGGGCACGGTCCGGAGAGCAGCAGCGTCACGGCGAGGACGATGCAGGTGAGCAGCATGATCTCGGGGTGCCAGTGGTCGAGCTTGACTGCGAACCACGCCCATCCGGCCGCGGCAGCAAGCATGAGCCAGCTCGCTCCGAGGCGCATCGAGAGCCGGTACAGCAGGATCAGAGCGACGGCGAGCAGCGCCGCGTCCGCGGCCAGGATGGCGGTCGGAAGCGGGACGCGACCGACGTCCGCGAGCAACGCCATCACCCAGGGCATCAGCGGCCGGTACTGGTTCGGCGCGATGGCGGTGCCCTCGACGGTCGACCGGACGACCCACTCGGTGTACCCGGCGGCGGGAAACCCGGGCATGAACCACCGTTGCCGGATCCGGAAGAAGACGCCGACGAAGATGACAACGGCAAGCACGGGGGGCAGATGCTCGACGAGCCGCGGATCGGTGACCCAGCGCCGGCGTGGTTCTGGTGGTGGAGCCGCCGGTAGCGGCGTGCCCAGGATCGTCCCCCCGATGGTCATGCACGGAGCGTCGCAAAGCGGTCGCCACACGTGACGGACGCCCCGCCGGGTGGCGAATCCACGATGTGGTGGCGCTGCCTCGGACCCGAGTTGCCTCGTGAGCTCGCCTAGGGTCGCGGCATGCCGGCGCTCTCCGCGGACTCCTCGGCCCTGCTCGTCGTCGACCTGCAGGAGCGGCTGATGCCCGCGATCTCGGGCGGCCCCGAGGTGCTGCGCAACGCCGGGCGCCTCGTCCGGGCGGCGACCCGGCTGGCAGTGCCGGTCACGACCACCGAGCAGGACCCCGCGAAGCTCGGGCCCACGGTCGACGAGATCGCGGCGGTCCTGCCGGGACCCGCCGTCGCGAAGTCGACGTTCGCCGCGTCCCTGGAGCTACGGGCGCGCGCAGTGGTGTGCGGGTGCGAGGCGCACGTGTGCGTGCTGCAGACCGTGCTCGCCCTACGGGAGTCCGGGCACGACGTGGCGGTGGTCGCCGACGCGATCGGCAGCCGCGCGCCGGAGAACCGCGACGCGGCGCTGGCGCGGATGCGCGACCACGGAGTCGAGGTGGTGACCACCGAGATGGTGGTCTTCGAGTGGCTCGGCTCCAGCGAGAACCCCGCGTTCCGTGAGGTCCAGGCGTTGATCAAGTAGCAGCGATCGTGGCGTTCCACCTCGAGCTTCGGGTCGCGCCCGAGGTCCGCTTCCTGACCACATCGGCACTCAGCCGACTCGGACCCACACTCACGGCACCGGGCGTGCGGTCCGGTGACGCCCTTGGCGTTGCCCGTCCACGATCGGCCGCCTCCTGGAACGGGCTTCACGCGATGAATCCGATGTGCGGCCCGAACTCATCGCGTTGCGCCACCTGGAGCCGGTCGATGCCGCGACTATGAAGCCGAACGCCCCGGGACCGCCTACCGATCAGACCGGCTCGGACCCTGATGGCCGGCGGCCCGGCCGCGATGAGCTCCGTGGCGAGCCGAGATGGCGGGCCAATACTGCGTGGCATCTCCACGCACCTGCCCGGCATGGCTGGACACCGCTTGTCACTGCTGAGCGAATTCCAACCAGGCGTAATCGCCTACGAAGCTGTTGACCACCTTCGCGTCCATGTTCTCCGACACCCACTGCTTCGCCGCATCGTCGGCGGCCTGAGCATCTGCCTCAGAGGCCCACGCGCTGACCGAAACGATCTGACCGTCTTGAATCATGACACCGTAGGCAATGAACCCAGGCTGCTGTTTGAAGATCGGCAAGATGCCGTTCCTCGACTTCTCCGTGACCTCCTCGGGGTCGCCGGAGAACGAGTAGATCACGCATCGGCCATATGGCATGGTTGCCTCCCCGGGCGGTATCGACGGTGAAGGACACCGTCCTCAGATGCTCTTGGTCGGGCTAGAGGTCGTTCGGAGCAAGAGAGGACTCTTCACGGTCGACCTCGTTTCGCCCGTGACTCGATACCGCAATAAGTGGGCTGATCGAGGCATTGCCGGCGCGACCTCGGCGCCGGCTGCGGCCGCCTCAGTTCTTCTGCGGCCGTCAGCCCGTCGCGGTCACGCGACTGCTCTCCCGCGGCGTTCGACGAGTTCTGAGCAGCAGTTGGCGCCGGGGCCGCGTCGCTCACCTCGCAGTCGTGCGCGGTCTCGGTGAGAGTCAGTGGACCCCGCGCTCGCCCTCGGCCCAGTACCGCCGGCGCAGTGCCTTCTTGTCGATCTTCCCGACGACGGTGGTGGGCAGCTCGGCCACCCGCTCCACGGTCTTGGGGGCCTGGTGAGAGCCCTTGCGGGCTCGGACGTCGGCGATCAGGGCGGCCTGGTCGAGCTCGGCGCCCGGCCTCACGGTGACCACGGCGGTCACGGCCTCGCCCCAGCGGTCGTCGGGAACCCCGATCACCGCGACGCCGGAGATCTCGGGACGGGCGGCGATGACGTCCTCGATCTCCTTGGGGTAGACGTTGAACCCACCGGTGATGATGAGGTCCTTGGTGCGGTCGACCAGGTGGAAGTAGCCGTGGTCGTCGCGGTAGCCGAGGTCGCCGGTGTGCAGCCAGCCGCTGCTGAGGGTCTCCGTGGTCAGGTCGGGGCGGCCCCAGTAGGCGTTCATGACGGCGCGGGAGCGCAGGCAGAGCTGCCCGACGGTGCCGTCGGGTACCGGCTGGTCCTCCTCGTCGAGCACGGTGACGCGGGTGCCGGGCACCGGCCGACCGCAGGAGGTGAGCAGGTCGGGACGGTGTCGGGGGTCGTGCTCGTCGGCGCGCAGGCTGGTGCCCATCGCGAGGCTCTCGGTCTGGCCGTAGGCCTGGACGAGGACCGGCCCGAGCAGCTCCTGCGTCTCCGCGATGCGTGTCGGGCTCATCGGGGCGGCGCCGTAGACGACGGTCTCGAGGCTCGCGGTCGTTCCCGACGGGCGGGTGGCGTGGTCGAGCAGCTTGTAGAGCATCGTCGGGACCACGAAGGCGAAGGAGATGTGCTCGCTCTCGACCGCGTGGAGCCAGCGTCCCGGGTCGAAGCCGTGCTGGAGGACGACCGTGCCGCCGCCGAGGAGCACCGGCAGGATCGGTAGTCCCCCGGCGTGGGTGATCGGCGATCCGACCAGGTACCGGGCGCTACGGGGCATGCTCCAGCCGACCGGCAGTGCCTCGCAGAGCGCGGCCATCGCCCGGTGCGGCACGGCGACGCCCTTGGGCGCTCCGGTGGTGCCCCCGGTGTAGGTGAGCCAGGAGATGTCGTCCTCGGTGGCGGGGCCACGTCGGAGCGGGCGCGAGGGGTACCGATCGGCGAGCGTGAGCAGGTCGGGCCCGAGGTCGTCGTCGCCCATCGACAGCACGTGGCGCACGGTCGAGGACCGCGCGGCGATCGCGGCTCCGGCGGCGGCGTGGTCGCGGTGCACGACCAGCACGGTGATGCCGGCGTCGTCGCAGACGGTGACGTGGTCCTCGACGGAGGCGAGGGGGTGCAGGCCGGTGTAGTGGGCCCCGAGCAGGTAGCTCGCCGCCTGCACGAGCCAGGTCTCGGGCTCGTTCGGGCTCAGCGCGCCGACCGCCGCGCCGCGTCCGATGCCGTGGCCGGCCAGGACCTGCTGGATGCGGGAGAGCAGGTCGGCGGCGTGGGCGTAGGTCATGCGCCGGTCGTCGCGCACGAAGGCGTCACGGTCGGGGAACCGGGAGAGGGCCTCGACGACCAGGTCCCCGTAGGTCAGGTCGGTCAGGCTGGGGTGGGCCATGGGGTGCTCCTCATCGAGGCACGGTGATGTCGGGCGGGACGGGGGCCTGGAACATGACGCGGTCGGCGACGCCGCGGTACTTCTCGCGGGCCGCCGTGATGGCGGCGGGCCAGGTGTCGGCGACGACGCAGAAGGCGTCGAGGACCTCGTCGGGGACGGCGGCGCCGAGGTCCCGCGGAGGCGACCCGGCGCGGACGAGTTCATGGAGCCGGTCCCCGGTCCCGCCCCAGCCGTGAAGCTCGAGGATCGGTCGGTAGGCGGGGGTGGAGGCGTAGAAGGCGAACTGCGCCCGCACCGCGTCGCGCTCGGCTTCCGTGTCGGACTCCGCGACGATCGCGAGGGTGGTGATGGAGAGGGCGAAGTCCGGGCGTTCCCGTCCGGCGCGCTCCAGTCCTCCGGCGATCGCCGGCTCGATGACCTCGCGCAGGTAGTCGAGGGTGTGCATGGGGTGCACGAGCGCCCCGTCGGCCACCGTGGCGGCGTTCCGGAACATCGTGGCGCCGACCGCGGCCAGGTAGATCGGCGGCGGCGGGCCGTCGAGAGGCGCAGGGCGAACCATCTCGGGGAGGAAGTCCAGCGTGTAGAACTCGCCGTGGTGCTCGAGGGGCCGTTCCCCGGAGAACGCCGACCAGCTCGCCTTGACCGCGCGCACATAGTCGGCGAGGCGGGCGGCAGGTCGTTCGAAGGGCGCGGAGAAGCGCCGCTCGACGTGCTTGCGGACCTGGGACCCGAGCCCGAGGACGAACCGACCACCGGACGCGCGCTGCAGGTCCCAGGCGGCCACCGCGGTCGTCATCGGGCTGCGGGGGAACGCGAGCGCGATCGAGGTGCCGAGGGTGGCGCGGTCCGAGTCGGCAGCGGCGAGGGTGAGGCTGAGGTAGGGGTCGGAGCTGGTCTCCCCGACGAACAGGCCGTCGAAGCCGCCCTGCTCGACCTGCCGGATCCGGGTGCGGGTCGAGCCGGCGTCGTTGCGGTAGAGGTAGAGGTCGATCGCCGGGGCGGTCCCGTCGGCGCTCACGTGCTCACCGCGAAGCCGCCGTTGACGGGGTAGGTCTGGCCGGTGATCCACGTGGCCGCGTCGGAGGCGAGAAAGAGCACCAGGTTGGCGGCGTCGTCGGGCTCCCCGAGCCGGCGGATCGAGTACTGGCGCAGCATCGCCTTGACCAGGGACGCGTCCTCGACGGCCGTCGCGACGCCGGGGGTGCGGACCGCGGAGAGCGCGACGCAGTTGACGGTGATCCCGTGGCGGCCGACCGCGCGGGCGAGGCCGCGGGAGAAGCCGGCGGCGCCCGCCTTGGCGCCGCCGTACACCGCGAGCTGGGCGTCCCCGACGCGGGCGGCGTCGCTGATGACGGTGATGACCCGGCCGTGCCCGCGCTCGACCATGGCGGGTACACAGGCCCGGCTGGCGTTCAGCACCCCGTAGAAGTTGACGTCGACCCAGGGCTTCCAGTCGGCCGGCTCGCTCTCCCAGAACGGCGGCGCCGGGGCCATCGGGTCCGCAGACGGGCCCGCGTTGCCGGCGTTGTTGACCAGCACGTCGACCGGGCCGAACTCCTCGGCGGCGGAGGTGACCATGGCCGACACCGCCTCGTAGTCGGTGACGTCGCAGGTGCGGGCGGTCGCCTGGGCGCCCTCGTCGCGGAGCCCCGCGGCGACCGCCTCGGCCCGCTCGGCGTGGAAGTCGTTGACGACGACACGGGCTCCGTGGGCGGCGCAGTGGCGGGCGACCTGGGCGCCAACGCCCTGCCCGGCTCCGGTGATCAGCGCGGTGCGACCCTTGAGGCTGAGGAGGTTCACGCGGTTCCTTTCGGCTCTGGGTGGGATCAGTGCCCGACGAAGCGGGGGGCCCGCTTGCCGGCGAAGGCGGCGAGGCCCTCGCGGTAGTCCTGGGAGTGGGTGTGGGTCGCGAGCGCCTGCTGCTCCCGGCGCAGCCCGATCGAGCTCGGGGTCTCCGCCGCGTCGGCCACGAGGTGCTTCATGACAGTGGTCGTCAGCGGGCTCGTCGCGGCGATCCGCGTGACCAGGGCCTCGACGGTCGCGTCGAGCTCGGCGTCCTCGACGAGTTCGGTGAGCAGGTCGGTGGCGACGAACCGCTCGGCGGGCAGCGTGACGCCGGTGAGCATGAGATGCCGGGCCCGCGCGGCCCCGACCCGTCGGGGCAGGCGCACCGATCCCCCACCTCCGGGCAGGATTCCGTAGTTGGCGTGGGCGTCGCCGAAGCTCGCCGAGCGGGTGGCGACGACGAGGTCGCAGGCCAGCACGAGCTCGAGCCCGCCCGCCACGGCCGTCCCACCGACCGCGGCGAGCACCGGTTTGTCGAAGCGCTCGATGCGGTCGAACACCTCGCCGACCCGGACCAGGAAGCCGAGCTCACTCGCGTGGCCGCCGGTCCGGTCGTCGTCGGTGGTGCGGGCGAGCACCCCCGCGAGGTCGGCACCGGCGCAGAAGGCCCGGCCGACGGCGCCCACCACGACCACCCGGATGCTCGGGTCGTCTGCCGCGGTGTCGAGTCCCCGGTCGAGTTCGTCGATCATCTCCGGGGTGAGGCTGTTGAGAGCCCGAGGCCGGTTGAGCCGCAGCCGGAGCGCGGCACCGCGTCGCTCGACGAGGACGACCGGCTCGGGGTCGGTCATCGTCCGACCCCGAGGACGGTCACGGTGCAGGCGGCGGCGTCGGGGTGCAGGTAGCCGCCGGCGTTCTCGGCGAGCGCGGTGCGCGCGCCGGGGACCTGTCGCTCCCCCGCCCGTCCCCGCAGCTGGGTCACCAGCTCGACGATCTGCGCGACCCCGGTGGCGCCGACGGGGTGGCCGCGGGACACCAGTCCCCCGTCGGGATTGACGGGCACCCGGCCCCCGAGCGTGGTGGCGCCGCTGGCGAGGAGCTTCGGCCCGCCACCGGGCGCGCACAGACCGAGCTCCTCGTACATGAGCAGCTCGTTCGGGCTGGCTGCGTCGTGGACCTCCACGACGTCGAGGTCCTCCGGCCCGACGCCGGCCTGCTCGTAGGCGCGGCGGGCGGTGCGTTCCTCGAGCATCGGGCCGGTCGTTCCCGGCAGCCCCGATCCCAGCACCGAGGCCAGGATCCGCACCGGCGCCACGTCCGCCTCCACGCGCTCGGTGGCGCGGAGCACGAGGGCGGCCGCCCCGTCGGCGATCGGCGAGCACATCAGGGTGCGCAGCGGGTCGGCGATCAACCGGCTTCCCAGCACCTCGTCCCGGGTCCGGGCGCGGCGGTACTGGGCGTTCGGGTTCAGCGTCCCGTGGCGGGAGTTCTTCACCGCGACGTCGGCGAGGTCGGCGTCCGTGGCGCCCGAGCGCTGCATGTAGTCGCGGGTGATGCGGGCGTAGACCTCCATGAAGAACGACCCGGCCGGCTCGTCGCTGCCCGTGAGGTCCCGCGTGATCTCCGGGATGCGCTCCAGCTCCACCGCGCTCGTCATGGCGCCGAGCGCAGCGCGGGTGCCCTGCCCGGTCATCTTCTCGCTGCCCACGACGACGGCCGTGTCGTAGGAACCCGCACGGATACCGTCGAGTGCGACCTGCATCGCCGTGGAGGAGGTCGCGCAGGCGTTCTCGACGTTGACCACGGGGACGCCCGCGAGACCCGCGGCACCCGCCACGACCTGGCCGCGCACCATCTCCTGCCCGCCCAGCAGGCCGGCCATGGCATTGCCGGACGCCAGCAGGTCCACCTCCGACACGGCCACGCCCGCGTCGCCGAGCGCTCGGGTCACAGCTGTCGCAGCCAGCGACCGCCAGCTCTCCCCCTCCTGCTTGCCGAAGCCGGTGATGCCGATCCCGACGATGTCGACTGCTCGCATTAGACCTCCTTTGATTAACTGCCTGGTCAGTAAAACCAAGGTGGCAGGTCACCGTCAAGAGGTGCTGCGAGCAGCCACGACGAAGGGAGGTCGACCACTGAGAGCCGTCCCGGTAGCTCTATCGCCTAGATTGGGAGCGTGAGCAGGCCCGTGACCGACCGGCGGCCGTGATGGGACGACGCCGCACGGTCGATCCCCAGACGATCGTGGCCGCCGGGGCACGGGTGTTCGAGCGCTACGGGTACGCCGACTCCACGCTCGACGCGATCGCCGCCGAGGCGGGTGTCAGCAAGCCGACGATCTACCAGTACGTCGCCTCGAAGCAGCGACTGCTCGAGACGATCGTCGAACAGGTCATCTATCCGCTACGGGAGGGCATCTCCGCGATCGTGACCGGCGACGAAAGCGTGACCTCGAAGATTCACGCCTTCGTCGCCCTCCACGTCGACGCGGCGTGCCGGCACACGGCGTACTACCAGGTACTGCTCGCCGACCAGCACCAGCTGTCCGCACCCGCCCGCCGGAACTATCAGGCCTGGGCGCACGAGGTGGACCGCGAGACCGAACGCCTCCTCCGGCAGGGCATCGAGGAGGGCACCGTCCGGGCCGGGATCGACCCCGCCGTCACGGCGAAGCTGCTCAACAGCATGTTGACCTCGATCGCGCGCTGGTACCGCCCCGGCGAGGGACACACGGCAGACTCGCTCCGGCGCGAGGTCGCCCAGCTCCTCCAGGGCCTCATCGTCGTTCCCGACGAAGCCGGCGCGGACGCCTAACCCGCATCTTCGACCCGCACCGAGAGCAGGCCGCGGTCGTCGTCGAAGACGTGGAGGCACTGCACCACCACCAGATCGTCGGCGCTGCTCATGGGTTCGCCGGTCACGATCAGCCCCCGCACAGCCACCTCGGCGAACCCGATCACCGACCCACCTGTCTCGGTCGGCTCCTTCCTTCGGATTCACCCTGCCCGGGAGGGGTGTGAGCCCTCCCGGGCGCCGAAGCGGCGCGGCTCTGCGTCCACGGACGGGTTCATGGCGTGAACCCAGGCCGCCGATCAGCCGGTGGCGCTCGACCGACGAGCCCTTCCTGATGCCGCGATAACAGGCGATATCGCGGCATCGCCACGGACGCGCGTCGGCCGAGCTCGAGGAAGCCGGGCGATGCGTTCTCGAGCAGGCGCACGTCGTCGGCGACCCCGCGGCTGAGATCGACAGGGCTGGGATCGACAGGCAACGATTCAACGGCCTCGGCCGGCAGGTCCTCGAACGCGGCGCGGGCGCCCCGTCCGTCGGGTCCTCGCCGTCGAGCACCCCGGCGTAGAACTCCAGCTCGTCCGGCCCGAGCACTCGGGAGAGCACGGTGACGAGATCGCGATCGCGTGTAAAGAAGTCGTCCCGGACCGAGGCGCCGGCAATCGCTTCCGGTAGGTCCGTCGGCACCGAGCCGTCGATGATCGTCGCCAGCTCGGCCCGCCGCTTCGCAGCCGGTCGATCTCGCGGACCAGATCGCCATCCAGAACACGTAGCGCCTCGACGGTGTGCTCGTCACCGTCCCCGAGCGCGGCGATCCGCGGCGACGAGAATCCGAGATCGGACAACCGGTTGATGCGCACCAGCCCGACGAGGTGGGCGACGCCGTATGGCTTGAACCCGTTCGCCCGTCGCACGGGCTCGGGCAGCAGGCCGACCTCGTGATGGTGCCGCACGCTGCGCAGAGTGGTCCCCACGCCTTTCGCCGAGGCTTATGCGATCCCAGACCTCGGGGACTATCGCTGCACGCCAAGAACGAGCACGCTCTGTAGTCCTTCGTCACTCTCTATGCGGCCAGTCGCTCTTCAAGACGCTTCGAGTTGCATCGAGCAGCCGACGTAGTCGCAGTGAAGGATCATCCATTCCACTAGTGGCGATTTGATATCGCTGTCGGGATTTGCGTTGAGCGCAAACTGGTCATCTTCTGTCGCGATTGAGTTCGCAAACGCGAACGCAGCGTCTCCAGTTAGAGGTGGTAAGTTCGGGAGTCGAATCTGCAGGCTGCTATCGAAATGCTTGTTCTCGCAAGCGGCAGCGAGCTGGGCTGAATCAGTTGGCAGACTGACGAATTCTCCAACGCACAGCTGCTGCGCCTCCCCTCCGATCGCATGGAAGGGGACGCTGTTGTTTTCCGCGCTCACACGGTAGCTCGCATCGCACTGCGTCGCGCCGACATCCAAGGAGTCGATCTGAGACTGAGTGACCGGCCCTATGAAGTAGTAGGTGAAGTTGTGCGCAGCACTCGCGTCATGAGGGTCGGTCAGATCTACAAGATCGTAGTAGAGGGCGCTGAAGCGGCGAGCATTGAGGCTGTTCGCAGGTAAGCTGACATTATTTTGCTGTGCAAGTTGCGTTCGGCAGTCGTTCAATTCTTTTATTGCCCGCGACGTGTCGCAACCGACTCGCAGGACAAGAGCTGCCGACTTGGGCAACTGAGCGCACGCTGCGAAGTACGCCTCATCAGTCATACCGGCCGAGATTGTGGGAGCAGATCCGCCGCCGCGAAGTACGACTAATGCCGTAGCCAGCCCGACGGCCACGAGGACACCGAGGGCCAACGCGATCAACATCCCCGGCCGCCTGGGGCGCCGGTGAACGGCCTCGCTCGCGGCCTCGAGGTACGTGCCCCGGCGGCTGCGGAGTCGGGTCTGAAGACTGAAGTGCAGCTGGTTGGAAACGAGCCTGCTCTTTGATGTGCTCGAACCGAGGTGCCCTCGGCTTCGAGGTCGCGCTCCGTGGCAGGGGATCATGCGGCACTGATGGCGTCCGAGTGATCGGTCGCGGCCGGTTCGGGGTGGTCCAGTCACGCAAAGGTCCTCCAGGTCGAGGATCGACCGTTGAGGTGTCGCGACCAGCGCTCGATGTCTCAGAAGCGGTCAGCGGTCGGTTGAGCTCCGCGCCACACCTAGTGCAGAACCTCGCCGATCCCGCAGCCGCCGAATGACAGGAAAGACATCGTCTGTCCATATAGTCCACCATGTCCCCTCGCCCGTCGTGCGACGAGTCGTCGATAACCTCTCGTGTTCATCGTTCGCTCGGCTGGATCCGTAACATGCCCCCGAGCAGTCGCGCGGACGGCACCCTGCTTCTTGCGGGCGCTCTCGCCCCTCTCCCCGAATCGCTGTCCCGCACCAGCGCACGCCAATCGGAGGTCAAACTTCCCCACTCGCGCGGTCTCCCCTCGTTCGACGCCGACGGAGGCGAGCGCGGCTGGGCGCTCGCCAGCCACTTGCCCATCGAAATTGCCCGCTCAACGATCAGCCTGTGGCGATACCAGACTGCAGACCCGCAACATGCCTCAACGGAGCGCCGGAGCCGATGAGCGGCAAGCCCTCGCAGACGAGGAGAGCCAGATGACAGGACCGTTTTGGACGGGGCGGGCTGAGTGATGGTCATCGTCTATGTTGCGTATGCCTGGGTCTCGGCAGCCGTGGTGATCGGGGTCAGCCAAGACGGCGGCGCCATGCGCGGAATTGTCGCGGTGCTCGTTTCCGGCCTATTGCTAGCCGCGCTGCACCTTCCCTGGCTGATGCGGGTGCAGCGGGCACGGCGGGCAAAGAGGCAGGCTTTTGAACGAGAACGATCCAACGCCACGCACCGCGGCCGCGACCTCCGACGAGCATTCGAAGCCCGACACCCCGAGGTTCACCTGACCAATCTCAAGGCCCATCACGACTGCGATCAATTCTCCGCGGTGTTGTTCGCCGACCAGCTCGGCAAGCTTCACTACTCAACTGAGAGCGAAGGGATCCGGCTCAAGCGTTCGCACGAAAAGGAACTCATCGGGATCATTGTGCGGGCTTTCGGAACTGATCCGTGGGCTTCGTGGAGGACCGAAGTCGAGGCCGTCGCAAGAGCAACAATTGAAGATCGTCATCGCCCCATTCCCGCCCTCGACGCCCGCCGGATCGAGCCGGAACTTGCGCCGACCAACTCATCGATCCAGCGCTCGCACCACGCCGATTACACGGCAACGTCCGCGGATAAGCACTCTCGGCCGCTGGACGTACAAGAGATTTACAGGCCCGGAGAGTACGGCAGCGACCGTGTCTACAATAGCGACGCACCCTATTACCACGAGGGAGCGCAATATGGCGCGGATGGACCGGACAATTACGCTGGATACGATTAGGTCAGAGCCGCCCGGGCTAAGCCGCCGCGTCACCTTCTATTGGGCCAAGGATTCCCCGCCCCTTCGCGGAATCTTCGACCTGACCAGAAAGATGGCCTATAGGCTTCATATCGGAAGAAACACGCAACAAGATTGCCAAGTATACGTTATCGTCAGCGATCAATGCGTGGCAGTCTGGGCAGATCGCCCACTGGGTTGCAGCTCTCCGAAAGATATGACTATTAGGGTCTTGAGTCCGCCTCCCGTGATGCGGTCTCACACCTACTCCTCGCAAAGGAGAGCGCGGACACTCGTCAGTCTGCGAACGGATCACGCCACTTCTCGGCCTCGTTGTCCCAGTAGAAGCCGCCAGGTAAGCGGCCATGTTCGTGAAGGAATTTGAACGCCTTCACGTAGGCAGCCACAGGGAGGTCGGAACCTCCGGGAATTGTGTCACCCATTGCCGTTCCGATTGAGACTATGCCATCACGGCCGGTGGAATCTTGCCGCGCCTGCCGAAGCTTTTCGATGAATTCTTTCAGATGTCGCGCCGCTGCATCTGTACCGCTCTTCAAGCTAGCAGCGATAAAGCTGGAGCTCACACTCATCAGGACAGTGACCTGCCAAGGAAGCTCGCCCGCTGACTCTAGGATGAGTCGACGTTCGACCGTGCAAGTCACCCCCGAGGCTTGCGCAACGGCATACACGACCTCTCTGTCTCTTTCGGTCGCTTCGCTCTCAATGAGGATGTCAGCAGTCGGTTCCTCGTCCACGGCTACAACTTACAAGTCAGGATCATCCGGAAGGCCGGTGCGGTCGCCGCGCGGCAGGTCCCCGGGATCGCCGGGACTGCTGGCCAGAGTGCGAGGGCGGCAGCTGGCAGGGACACGGGCGCCAACTTCGGCGCCGAGAAGGTCCGTGGCTTCCGGGGTGGCGGGGCCTGGCTATTCCGACGCCTGGCGCACCGTGCGCCGGTGCACCCGTGTTGGACGGTGAACTCGCGGATCGAGAGCTCCGCGCGGCGGTGATCGCGGCGGGTTGCGTCGTAGACCTGCACTCGCGACCCCACATCCGGCCCCTCCCACCCGTGGACGCCGCCAGCATGACGCCGACGCGACAGGGGTGGGGCCAGAAATCTCCGTCACGTCGTCCCGAGCGTGTCGCAGCTCGGGGCCAACCACTGCGTGGTCCCCGATCAACGTGCCCACTCCGATGCAGCGCATATCCCCTGACGTCGTCCTCATGGACCTCCGCATGCCCGGAATGGATGGGATCGCCGCAACCAGGGCCGTCGTCGAGTTCGCTCCGGTCCTCATCCTTACGACGTTCGACGAGGACGAGTCCGTGTATGCGGCTCTGCGCACTGGGGCGAGCGGCTATCTGCTCAAGCATGCGGCGCCGAGCCAACTCGCGGACGCGGTTCGACGCGTGGCAGCCGGTGACGCCTGGCTGGATCCCGGAGTGGCCGCCAGCGTGATCGCCGCGGTCGCGGCGACCGACCCGCAGCGGCACGACCTAGCGGCGCGGCTCGCGCGGCTCACCGACCGGGAGCGTGAGGTTCTTATCCTGATGGCCCAAGGCCATTCGAACGCCGAAATCGCGGCTGAATTCACGGTCGCTGAGGCCACCGCACGGACTCATGTCAACCGCATCCTGATGAAGACTGGCTCACAGAATCGCACAAACGCCGTCGTCCTCGCCTACCAGAGCGGGCTGGTCCTTCCGGGCTCCTGACAACCATGCGCGCGCGACGACGGCAGGGGGCGTGGCCAGCCGACCGAAGAGCGTCCCGGCCTCGATCTCGGTGCGCAGATGCCGCGATATGTGGGCTTATCGCGGCGTCGCCGGCGGCCGACCGAGGTCGGCGCCGGCGGCACGTGCTCAAGCCTGGCGGGCTGATGAGGCCTCGTAGTTGGAGATGAGGTCCTTCTTGAGGATGCCGCGGGACTTGACCTCGATGCCCTCGTTGACCGCCCACTCCCGGATCGTCTCGCGCTCAGAGGCGGTCAGGCCGTCGCGACCGCGCGGCTCCTCGCCGCGGTCCTCCGGTGTGCTCTGCTCGGCGGTATCAACCGGCGACGTCCCGGGCGCGGCGGTCGCATCANCGGCTCTTACGCCGTCGGTCAGCTTCGAGGCGTCGCCGGCTTCGAACGCTTCGACCACGTAGCCGGGGATCCGGCCCCGCTCGGCCAGCGCCGCTCCGTTGCTGATGGCCCAGGCGCGGATCTCNCAGCTCGGCGTCACCGGGCAGCTCGAACGACGGCTCGTCGGGTTCCTCGTCCCCCGGCGGGCACGGCAGTGGCGACCCCGTCTCGGGGTCGGACCCTGCCTCGATCGCCATGCACCCAGTATCGAACACATGTTCGACAAGATCAAGCGGCGAACGGAGCAACTTCCCGAACCGGGATGCACCAGACACGCCACTCGACGACCCAGCGACCGCCCCTACGGTTCCTCGCGATCCCGTTCCCCGCTTTGCACGGCCCGTTCATGCCCCCGGAGCGACACTGGACCGTCGACATCACGACAGGGAAGGCACCGGTGCCCCTCCGACGCCGTCGGTTCCTCGCGTCCGTCCTGCCCGGGCTCGGCCTGGCCGCCACGACCGCCCTGACCACCGCGGACGCGGCGCCGCGACCCGCCGTCGGGAACGGGCCCCTCGACGTCCGCGCGTTCGGCGCCCGGGGCGACGGGACCACCCGCGACACGGCGGCGATCCAGGCCGCCGTCGACGCCGCGGCCGCCCGGGGCGGCGGCACCGTCCTGCTGCCCGCGGGGACGTTCCTGTCCGGGACGGTCGAGCTGCGGTCGGATGTGACGCTGCACCTCTCCCCCGGCGCCACGCTCCTCGGCAGCCCCGACATCGCCGACTACCCGGCGCACGACCTCGGAGTGCGTGACCTCGACATCGGCGGCCGACGGGTCTGGGCGCTGCTCTACGCGCGGGACGCCGAGCGGGTCACGATCGAGGGCGCCGGGACGATCGACGGGTCGGGCCGGGCGTTCCCGAAGGTCCTGACACCCGACCCCGAGATCGCCACCGGCCCGCGCCCACGCATGGTGTTCCTCCGCGGCTGCCGGTCCGTCGCCCTGCGGGACGTGACCCTGCGCGAGGCCGGGATGTGGACGGTCCACCTGGCCCAGTGCGAGGACGTGCAGGTCCGGGGCCTGACCGTCCTGTCGTCGCAGCACGTGCACCAGGACGGGATCGTCGTCGACAGCTGCGCCCGCGCTGTCGTGAGCGACTGCCGCGTGGACACCCTCGACGACGCGGTCGTGCTCAAGAGCTCCTACCCGCAGCCGTGCCGGGACGTCCTCGTCACCGGCTGCACCCTCAGCTCCCGCTGCGCCGGCCTGAAGCTCGGCACCCAGTCCCTGGGCGGGTTCCGCCGGATCCGCCTCGAGCGTTGCGTACTCCACGAGTGCCGGCTCGGCGGGCTCAAGCTCCAGACCGTCGACGGCGGCGACCTCGAGGACGTCGTCGCCACCGACCTCGTCATGCACGACGTCGCGGCCCCGCTCGCCGTCCGGCGCGGGAACCGCGGGTTCGACTACGGGCTCGCGGACGTCGTCCGGCCCCGGCCGGTCGGGGCGCTCCGGGCCGTGCAGGTCCGTCGCCTCCGCGCGACCGTGAGCCGCGCCGTCGGCCCACCGTCCGGCGACGTCATGAGCATCGCGGGCCTGCCCGGGTTCCCGGTCGAGGACGTGATCCTGGAGGACCTCCAGGTCACGACGCCCGGTGGGGGCACGCCCGCCGACGCGCGCCGCACCGGCATCCCCGAGGTCGCGGCGGCCTACCCGGAGCACACGATGTTCGGCGTCCTGCCGGCCCACGGCCTGTGGATGCGGCACGCGAGCGGCATCACCGTCCGCGACCTGCGCGTCGAGACCGTGGCCCCCGACGCACGGCCGGCGGTCGTGGCCGACGACGTCGCGAACCTCGACCTGCGCTGACCTACGACGCGACGGGCGGCAGGCCGATGCTCTCGGCCGGCCCGCGGAAGTTCTCCAACCACCACCGCCAGTCGTCGGGCAGCAGTGAGAACGGCCGCTCGTGCCCGAGCTCGCGGGCGGCCCAGACCGGCCAGTGCGGGTTGGCCAACGCCGGGTTGCCGAGGAGCACGAGGTCGACCCACTCGTCGCGGATCGCCGCATCCGCGTCCTGCGGGCGGCCCAGGTTCCAGCTGGCCATCGTCGGGATCCCGACCTCCTTGCGCACCCGCGCGGCCCGCTCGGCCATGAAGCCCGCGCGGTCGAACGGCGGCCGGATCGGCGGCTTCGCGGTGTTGAAACCCATGCTCATGTCCGCCATGTCGAGCCCGTGCTCGGCCATCCACGCCACGGCCTGGACCGACTCGTCGAACTGCACGCCCTCGGGGTGGAAGTCGTCCGAGCCCAGCCGCATCGTCAACGGCAGGCGCTCGGGCCACACCTCCCGCACCGCGTCCAGCGCCTCGAGCAGGAACCGCGCGCGGTTCTCCAGCGAGCCGCCGTACTCGTCGTCGCGGCGGTTGGCGAGCGGGGAGAAGAACTCGCCCGCGAGGTAGCCGTGGGCGAAGTGCATGTGCAGCCACTCGTACCCGGCGTCGGCGGCCCGGCGAGCCGCGTCGGCGTAGGAGCGGTGCAGACCGTGGATCTCCTCAACGGTGAGCGCGTGGACCGGGTTGTCGTGCGTCCCGTCGTCATAGGACACCGCGGACGGGCCGCTGACCTGCCAGCCGCGATCGTGGTCCGGCGGGAGCTGGGAACCTCCGCGCAGGCCGTCGATCTCGTCGTGCTTGGCCACCTCGCTGCCCTTGCGGCCGGTGTGTCCGAGCTGGATCCCCGCGACCCCGCCCTGCCGCCGGATGATCCCCGTGACCCGGGCGTGCCCCTCGATCTGGCCGTCGTCCCAGATGCCCGCGCAGTCCACCGTCGTGCGGCCCTCGGGGACGATCGCGACCTGCTCCGGGAAGATCAGCCCGAAGCCGCCCGCGGCGCGGGCCCCGAGGTACATGACGTGGTAGTCGTTCATGCGCCCGCTGCGGTCCTCGCAGGCGTGCATCGTCATCGGCGACATCCCGATGCGGTTCCGCAGCGTCACGCCCTTGAGCGTGAACGGGGAGAAGAGATCAGCCACGTCGGCCTGCTTACCCGTCAGACGAGGCGGTGCACCGTCGTGGGCGTGACCGACCGGCCCTCCAGGTCCGTCGTGTCCGGCACGTCGTAGGTGGCGAGCGCCTCCACCCGACGCCGGGGCAGGTACTCCCGCCCCGGGTCGCCGACGTAGACCTCGATCCCCACACCCGTCGCCTCGTCGAGGAACTCCAGCATGAGCCGCGCCATCGGCTGCTCGTAGAACACGTCGCCGGCGAGGATCACGTCGACGTCGAGCTCGGGGCCCTCGCCCGCCATGAGATCCCCGACGACGTCCACGGTGACCCCGTTGAGCGCCGCGTTCCGCGCGGTCGCCACGCGAGCGCGGGCGTCGTGGTCCGAGGCGACCACCGACGTCGCCCCCGCCCGCAGCGCGGCGATCCCGACGATGCCCGACCCGCTCGCGAGATCCAGGACCTTCTTCCCGACGACGAGGTCGGGCCGGTCGAGCACGCAGCGTGCGAGCGCCTGCCCGCCGGCCCAGGCGAAGGCCCAGAACGGCGGGGCCGCCTCGTCGGTCTCGGACCAGGTGCGGTGGATGTCGTCGGCGAGCAGGAGGGTCACCTCCGGCACCAACGGGGCCGTTCCGGGGGTGGTCCAGCTCGTGACCTGGTCATCGAGTTCGCGCTCGGTCACGGCATCGTCACCCGCCGTCATAGGTTGCCCCGGACGGAGGCAGCGCCGGACTCCGCACCCACCTACCCTGTGGCGGAACCGCGACCTCGCGAGGAGGCAGACCATGTCCGACGACGACGACACGGATGCCGTCCTGCTCTACCTCGGTGGTCCGCTCGACGGCCGGGTGGAGGTCCGCGAGGCACGCCACGGCGCCCCGCTGCCGACGGTGACCCACACCCACCTCCACGACGGTCCGAAGGTCGTGCACCACTACGACCTCCATCCGCTCACCGACGGTGCCGGTGTCTACCACCTGCGCGTGGAGCCCGTGCCGCAGCCCGCCGACGCCGAGTCGGCGTAACCCGCACCGCCCCCACAGCGCGTCCGGCTCAGGCGAGCCACCACCCCAGCGCACACAGCGCGCCCCAGACGCCCGCGACCGCGATCGCCTTCGTGCGCGCCTCCCGGTCGGGCAGGCTCGCACCGAGCAGCACCAGGTCGACGACGTCCGAGCCCACCCGCACCGCCGTCGCCGTGCGGAGCGGCTGCCCCTCCGGCGCGAACGCCATCGCGAGTCCCGAGGCGAGGTCGCGGCCGCCCAGAGCACGGATGCCGATCGCCGTGCCGCGCGAGAGCGACCCGCCGTCGGGAGCCAGCTTGGTCGGGCGGGCGAACAGCTCGGGCTTCGCGATGATCGCGACGCTGTAGGCGGCGGTCGCGGCGCCGAGCACGCGCGGGAGCCACGGAGCCTTCGGGGTGGACTTCGAGGACGACGTCAAGGTCATGGCCGCGTGTACCCACTCGGTCACGCGGTCGCCCGTCATCCTCCGGACAGTGCAGTGGTTGCCGGCACCACCCGGGCGGGGACCGGCCGGGAACGGGGACAATGGAGGGCGATGAGCGCTCCGTCCCTGCTTCCCGCCCCCGGTGCCGACCCCGACGACCTGTTCGAGGGCTTCTCGGCCTGGGCGGCCGAACGCGGTCTGGAGCTGTACCCGGCCCAGGCCGAGGCGCTCATCGAGCTCGTCACGGGCGCCAACGTCATCGTCTCGACGCCGACCGGTTCGGGGAAGTCGCTCATCGCCCTCGGCGCCCACGTGGCGGCGATGTCACGCGGCGAGCGCACCGTCTACACCGCGCCGATCAAGGCCCTGGTCAGCGAGAAGTTCTTCTCCCTGGGCGCCCAGCTCGGCTACGCCAACGTCGGGATGCTCACCGGCGACGCCGCCGTGAACCCGGAGGCGCCGGTCATCTGCTGCACCGCCGAGGTGCTGGCCAACTGGGCGCTGCGCGAGGGCGCCGCGGCCGACATCGGCCAGGTCGTCATGGACGAGTTCCACTTCTACGCCGACCCCGACCGCGGGTGGGCGTGGCAGGTCCCGCTCGTCGAGCTGCCGCAGTGCCAGTTCCTGCTGATGAGCGCGACCCTCGGCGACGTGTCCTTCTTCCAGGAGGACCTGACACGGCGGACGGGGCGGGAGACCGCCGTCGTCACGAACACCGAGCGCCCGGTGCCGCTCTCGTTCCGCTGGTCGACCACCCCGCTGCACGAGACGATCTCCGAGCTGATCACCGGGAAGCAGGCCCCGGTCTACATCGTGCACACCACGCAGGCCGCGGCGATCGAGCAGGCGCAGGCGCTCATGAGCCTGAACGTCTCGACGAAGGCCGAGAAGGAGCAGATCGCCGAGCTCATCGGCTCCTTCCGCTTCACCGCCGGGTTCGGGCGCACCCTGTCCCGGCTCGTCCGCCACGGTATCGGCGTGCACCACGCCGGGATGCTGCCGAAGTACCGCCGGCTCGTGGAGACGCTCGCCCAGGCCGGGCTGCTCAAGCTCATCTGCGGGACGGACACCCTCGGCGTCGGGATCAACATCCCGATCCGCACCGTGCTGTTCACCGCGCTCACCAAGTTCGACGGCCAGCGGGTGCGCCACCTGCGCGCCCGCGAGTTCCACCAGGTCGCGGGCCGCGCCGGGCGGGCGGGCTACGACACGGCCGGCTTCGTCGTCGTGCAGGCCCCCGAGCACGAGGTGGAGAACGCCAAGCGGCTCGCGAAGGCCGGCGACGACGTGAAGAAGCAGCGGCGCGTCGTGCGGGTGAAGGCGCCCGACGGATTCGTGTCGTGGTCCGAGCGCACGATGGAGAAGCTGGTCGAGGCCCAGCCCGAGCAGCTCACGAGCCAGATGCGCGTGACGACGGCGATGCTGCTGCAGGTCGCCCAGCGCCCCGGGCCGTACTTCCCGGCGATGCGCCATCTGCTGGAGGACAACCACGCCGACCGCCCCACCCAGCGCAAGCTGATCCTGCGAGCGATCCAGCTCTTCCGCGGGCTCATCGAGGCCGACGTCATCGAGGTGCTGAAGGTTCCCGACGAGGCCGGTCGCACGGTCCGCCTCGTCGACGACCTCCAGGTCGACTTCGCCCTCAACCAGCCGCTGTCCCCGTTCGCGCTGGCCGCGTTCGAGCTGCTCGACGACGAGTCCCCCACCTACTCGCTCGACCTCGTGAGCGTCGTCGAGTCGACGCTCGACGACCCGAAGCAGATCCTGCGCGCCCAGGAGAACGCCGCCCGGGGCGAGGCCGTGGGCGCGATGAAGGCCGAGGGGCTCGAGTACGAGGAGCGCATGGAGCGCCTCGAGGAGATCACCTGGCCGAAGCCGCTCGCCGAGCTGCTGGAGCCCGCCTTCGAGACCTACCGCAAGGGCCACCCGTGGGTGGGCGACGCGGAGCTGTCCCCCAAGGCCGTCGTCCGCGATCTCTACGAGCGCGCGATGACGTTCGTCGAGTTCGTCTCGCACTACAAGATCGCCCGCTCCGAGGGCCTCGTCCTGCGCTACCTCACCGACGCCTACCGGGCGCTGCGCCAGACGATCCCCGAGTCGGCCGGCACCGACGACCTCGACGACCTCATCGCGTGGCTGGGCGAGCTGGTCCGCCAGACCGACTCCTCGCTGCTCGACGAGTGGGAGACGCTGTCGAACCCGACCGAGCTCGACGCGGCCGGCACCGACGCCGCGCCGATCGACCAGGGTCCGCCGCCGGTCACCCGCAACGAGCGGGCGTTCCGGGTGCTCGTGCGTAACGAGATGTTCCGCCGCGTCGAGCTGTTCGCGCGCCGGGTGCCCGGCGATCTCGCCGAGCTGTCGGGCGACGAGGGCCCGTCGGTCGAGACGTGGTCCGAGGCGATGCTCGACTACTTCGACGAGTACCCCACGCTCGGCGCCGGCCCCGAGGCCCGCGGCCCCGCGCTGTTCCGCGTGGTCGACCGGGGCCGTACCTGGGAGGTCCGCCAAGTCTTCGACGACCCGGAGGGCGACCACGACTGGGGCATCACCGCCACGGTCGACCTCGACGCCTCCGACGAGGTCGGCTCGGCCGTCGTCCACGTGACGCACGTGGGGCCGTTCGAGGCGGTCTGAGGACCGCTCACGGGAGCCCCTTCGCTCGGCGGGCGCGCCGTCGACGCACGATTGCCGCCCGCCACCACGCCCGGTCCGCCTCGCTGCTCGCCACGAGGTGCAGCGCGTGAACGAGATGGAGGAGCTGACCGGCCGCGCGGGCACGCCGGTCGGGGCGGTACAGCCCGTAGGTGGTCACCGTCGCGCGCACGAGGTCGCGGACGGCGGTCCGGAACGACGCCACGATCCGGTCCCGCTCCTCGTGCGGCACGAGCCACACCTCGACGCCCTGGCGGTGCCCGGCACTGGCCTCCCGCCGGACGTGCCCACCGTCCTCCAGCCGACGGAGCATCTTCGACACCGTGCTCCGCGTGAGGCCGACGCGCTCGCCGATGGTGCCGCTCGGCAGCGGCCCGAGGTGGCGCAGCAGGTCGAGGCACAGCAGTTCGGGCAGGCCGAGCTCCAGCCGCCGCGCGGTCGCGATGCGGAAGCGGTGCACGACCGGAACGAGATGGTCGACGACGAGGGCCGTCAGCTCCTCCGTCGCGGCCTCGACCGCAGCCTTCCGCTCGGTGTGGTCGTCGGTCACGACGTCGAGCATCGCGCGCAGCTCGCCACGCGGGGGGCGGAACGGTGAACGTCGTGCGTCCGCACCCGCTGTCGCTGCACACCGAGCTCGAGCAGGCACCACCTCGCCGCCCGTCGGCTCGACCAATCGACCCCCGGCGCGAAGCGTTCCCGACCATCCGGGTCACCGCGACTCGGATGATCCACCACGGTTCCGCCTCCGGCCCGACCAGCCGACCGCCGACGCGAAGCGCACCCGATCATCCGAGTCACCGCGACTCGGATGATCCACCACGGTTCCGCCTCCGGCCCGACCAGCGGACCGCCGGCGCGACTCAGGCCTTCTTCCGCCGCGGCGCACCCTTCTTCGCGCCGAGCGAGGGCGGCGGGACGACGGGGCCGATGTCGCCGTCGGGCGCGGTGTCGAGGTCGACGATCACCGGGGCGTGGTCGGACGGGCCGGTGCCCTTGCGGGCCTGCCGGTCGACCCAGGCGGCCTGCCGACGCTCCGCGATCGGGGCGCCCGCGAGGACGAGGTCGATCCGCATGCCGCGGTCCTGGTGGAAGGCGCCGCCGCGGTAGTCCCAGTAGGTGAAGGCGGGGACGTCGACCCAGCGGTCGCGGATCACGTCGTGCAGCCCGGCCTTCTCGATCGCGGCGAGCGCCTCGCGTTCGGGCGGGGTGACGTGGGTGGACTCGGCGAAGACCTCGACGGAGTAGACGTCGAGGTCGGCCGGCGCGATGTTGAAGTCGCCGGCGACGATCGTGCGGTCGGGCTCGCCGGCCTCCACCATGTCGCGCAGCACGCCGAGCCACTCGAGCTTGTAGGCGTAGTGCGGGTCGTCCACGGTGCGGCCGTTGGGCACGTACACGCTGGTCACGCGCATGTCCCCGCAGGTCGCGGTGACCGCGCGGGCCTCCTGGTGCGGGTAGCCGGGCGCACCCGGGAGCCCGTTGACCACGTCGTCGAGACCGATGCGCGACAGCAGCGCCACCCCGTTCCAGCGGCCCTCGCCGTGGTGGGCGACCTCGTAGCCGCGTTCGGCCAGGGCGGCGCCGAAGGTCTCGTCGAACGCCTCGTCGGAGAGCTTGGTCTCCTGTAGGCACACGACGTCGGGCGCGCGCTCGTCGAGCCAGCCCAGCAGGCGCGGCTCGCGGGCCTTCGCGGAGTTCACGTTCCAGGTCGCCACTCGCACGGCTCCACGCTAACGGGCGACCCCGACGACGTCCTTCGAGGACTCCCGGGCGCGCGGCGGCCGGGCCCGGCGCCACACGGTCTCGGCCTGGAACGCGACCGTGACCGTGAGGCGAGCCCGGACCTTCCCGACGATCACCCCTCGACGCGCGCCTTCACCGTCGCGAGCGTGCGGGTCATGCCCTCGCGGTTGTGCGACGGGCTGTCCGAGGTGCGGCCCCGGCCGACGAGCGCGGCGATCGCGGTGCGCTTGTCGATCCAGCGCTGCGTGACCTTCGTGCCGGTGCCCTCGGGCTCCAGGGTGAAGCTCCAGCGCGCGACCGACTGGCCGGCGACGTCGACGTCCCAGCTGATGTGGCGGGCGGGGTCGTACTCGGCGACGGTGCTCGTCGTCGGCCAGCGCAGGAGGCCCTTGCGGTTCCAGCCGATGAAGCGCGCGCCCGGCCGAGGGCCGGTGGCGCCGCCGAGCCAGCGGGTCCGGTAGCACTCGGGCGAGATCTCCCCGATGCGGGCGGGGTCGCCGACGAGCTCCCACACCTTCTCCGGCGGGGCGTCCACGATCTCGCTGACCACCACGTCCGGCGCCTTCTCGGGCACGATCGACCTCCTCGGGGTACGCGGCGGTACCAACCGGTACCGCCGCGCCACCCTAGAGGTAACCCGGGGCTCCCGTGTCCGGGCGGCGACGCGTGACGCCGCGGTCACGCCACCGAGGGCCCGGCCCGCAGTTCGCGCACCGTCACGCCTCGGTGGCGGCGGACGACGCTGCGGAGTGTGCTCGCGTTGGCGTAACCGACCCGCTCGGCGACGGCCTCGGTGCTGAGGTCCGTCGTGCGGAGCAGGTGCGCGGCGTGCTCCACCCGGATCGCGGTGATGAAGTCCAGCGGCGAGACCCCCAGCGCCGACGCGGTGGCCCGCTGCAGGGTGCGCTCGGAGACCCCGAGCGCCCGGGCCGCGACGGGGACACCACCGTGGTCGTCGAGGTGGGACCGGACCCACTGCTCGAACCGGGCGACCACGGGGTCGGCCCGGGCCACGACCGACGGGATCGCGAACTCGGCCTGTTCCCGCCCTCGCCGATCAACAGGTAGCGCGACACCCGCTCGGCGAGGACGGGACTCGCCGCGTGCACGAGGGACAGGACGAGGTTGACGTGCGCGATGGCCGCCCCGGCCGTCGTGACCGGGCCGGACCGGCACAGCATGCAGCTGTCGTCGAGGCGCACCCGCGGGTAGCGCCGGCGGAAGAGCGGACCGAGCCACCAGCTCGTGGTGGCCGTCCGGCCGTCGAGGACGCCGGCCTCGGCGAGGAAGAATGTGCCGGTGCAGGCGGCGGCGAGGGGGACGCCGCGCTCGCCGGTCGCCCGGATCAGCTCGAGGGCCGGGGCGTGGCTCGGCGAGGTCACCGTGGCGATCAGTCCCTCGGCCTCCTTGACGTTCGTGGCGGGCACCACGAGCAGGTCGGGCCGGTAGGTGTCGGGGTCCGCGACGGCGGCGCTGACGACGTGGCCCGCTCCGGTCCGCACCGAGGGGGACGACCCGAGGATCGTGATCTTCCAGGGCGGCGGGGGCGAGGGGATGTCCGCCCGCAGCGCGTTCGCCGTCCCGAGGACCTCACCGACGGCCGCGAGTCCGAAGTCCGCGACCCCGTCGACGACGCATGTCGACGATCAACGCGAACCACCGCTACCCGGACTACCTCGCGCAGGGTCTGGCGGGCCGGAACATCTCGGTGATCAACCAGGGCGTGGCCGGCCAACGGCTCCTGTTCGACAACATCGGCCCGAGCTCGCTGAACTCGTTCGGCCTCAACGTCGTGAACCTCCCGCGCGTGCGGGCGATCATCCTGCAGGTGGGCATCAACGACCTCGCGAACCCGCCGTTCATCGGGGCCCCGGGACGTCACCCGGAGCGCATCTCCGCCCAGCAGGTCATCGACGGGATGAAGCAGTTCATCGACATGGCCCGCAGTCGGGGAATCGTCGTGTTCGCGACCACCATCACCCCGAGCGGGGACCTGACTTGGCCGGCACGCGGATTGTTCGAGACCTATTCGCTGCCCGACGTCGTGGCCAAGCGACTCGCGGTCAACGCGTGGATCCGCGAGAGCCGGTACGCGCCGGTCATCGACTTCGACAAGGCGCTGCTCGACCCGGCCAACCCGAACTCGCTGCGCCCCGACCTCGCGAGTGCGGGCAACCTGCACCCGAACGACAAGGGCTATCAGGTGATGGCCGAGACGGCCCTGGCCGCCCGCCCGTGACGACCCGATCCCGGCGCACCCCGCCGACCGACGGAGGCCGGCCATGACCGCGACCACCACGCCCGGGAACACCGGGTACCGGGGCGAGCACGTCGACGTCACGTCCACGAAGCCGTTCGACGAGGTCGTCGCCGACCTCCGGGCGGAGCTCGGCACCGCGTCCACCGACCGTCTGATGGACCGACTGGCCGGCAGCGCGACGTGGGAGGAGTTCAGCGCCGAGTGCGCGGGATTCGCGGGGCGCAGCAACCTCATCGAGGTCGGGTTCCTCGACTGGGGGCGCGTGGCCACCCTCGCGGGGACGCCGATGCGCGCCAAGCTCTTCGTGCTCGGCAACCCGCTCACCGCGCGCAAGCTGCTCGCGGCGGGCGGTCCCGAGGTCGGGCTGCACCTCCCGACGCAGATGCTCGTCCACGAGGACGCCGAGGGCGTCACCCACGTGTCCTACGACCGCTTCGGCCCGATCATGGCGGCGTACGGGAAGGACGACCTCGACACGGTCGCGGGGGTGATCGACGGCGTGCTGGCCGGGCTCGCCGCCGCGGCGACGGCCTGACCGCCCGGCCCGGCCCGTTCCCGACGTCGGGAGCGGGCCGGCCCGGGTCCGTCTAGTTGACCTTGACGAGGTCCACGACGAACACCAGGTGGGCGTTCGGCGGGATGACGCCGCCGGCGCCCTGCGGGCCGTAGCCCTGGTGCGGGGGCACGACGAGGATGCGGCGGCCGCCCTCGCGCATGCCCGAGATGCCCAGCTTGAACCCGTCGATGACCTGCCCGAGCGGGAACTCGACGGGCGCCCCGCCGCGGCTCCACGACGAGTCGAACTCCGAGGAGTTCGACACGAGGCGGCCCTCGTACTGCACCTGCACGGTGTCGCGGTGGCTCGCCTCGGCGCCGCCGCCGACGACGAGGTCGGTGATGTCCAGGTCGCTCGGGAGGGTGTCGGGGGTGACCGACGCACCCGGGGCACGGGTGAGGTCGTCGGCGTTCTCCACGGTGACTGCCATGCCCCCACCGTAGGGGTCGCGGCTCAGTCCTTCGGCGCGAGGCCCAGCAGCGAGCGGGCCTTGGCGCCCACCGTCTCCCGCACGCCGTTGGCGATGATCGAGAGCATGTCGGGGTCCCCGGAGACCTGCGAGCGGGCCGTGTTGAACGCCTGCGAGAGGGTCACGTGCGGCGGCACCAGCGGGATGTCCTTGTCGACCTTGGCGTCGATGACGAACGGCCGGTCGGCGGCCAGCGCGGCGTCCCAGGCGGCCCCGATGTCGGCGCGCTCGGTGAGGGTGACCCCGCCCAGCCCGAGGAGCTTCGCCCACTCCGCGTACGGGATCGGGGGCAGGGACTGCGACTGCGGGTCCGGTGCCTCGCCGAGCATCCCGCGCGTCTCCCACGAGACGTAGGAGAGGTCGTCGTTGGAGAGGACGAGGAAAACCATCCGCGGGTCGGCCCAGGTCCGCCAGTAGCGGGCCACGGTGATGAGCTCGTTGACCCCGTTCATCTGCATGGCGCCGTCGCCCACCAGCCCGACGACGGGTCGGTCCGGGTGCGCGGTCTTCGCCGCGATCGCGTACGGCAGGGCGCCGCCCATGGACAGGAGCGTGCCGGACAGCGAGCCGCGCTGGCTCGGCTTCAGCGACAGGTCGCGGGCGTACCAGGACGTGGCGGTGCCGCAGTCGACGGCGACGAGGGCGTCGTCGGGCAGGCGCTCGTCGAGGCCGCGGACCACGAGCTCGGGGTTGAGCGCCGAGGTGTGCTGGTGCGCGCGCTGCTCGGAGTACTCGCGCCAGGAGGCGGTCCACCGCTCGACGTGCGCCCGCCAGGTGGGGTCGGTCTTGTCCTGCAGGAGCGGGAGCAGGGCCTGCAGGGTCGTCGCGGCGTCGCCGGTGAGGTTGACGTCGGTGTGGTACCGGATGCCGCAGCGGGACCCGTCGACGTCGATCTGCACCGCCCGGGCCTGGCCGGGGGCCGGGTAGTACTCGGTGTAGGGCATCGTCGAGCCGACGATGAGCAGGGTGTCGCACTCGCGCATGAGGTGCCACGAGGCCGTGGTGCCGAGCAGGCCGATCGCGCCGCAGTTCCAGGGCGAGCGCTCGTCGATGACGCCCTTGCCGAGCAGGGCGGTGGTCAGGCCCGCGCCCAGCCGGTTCGCGACCTCCGTCAGTTCGGTCGACGCCCCGAGCGCACCCGCCCCCGCGAGGACCGCCACCTTCTCCCCCGCGTTCAGCACCGCGGCCGCGGCCTCGAGAGCCGCCGGTGCCGGGGCGCCCGGGTCGGACGACGGGACGGCGGAGGTCTGGTAGTAGCCGTGCGCGTCCGGCGGCTCCGGCACGGCCTTCTCCTCCAGCACGTCGCTGGGCAGGATCACGACGGAGACGGTGCGGTCGGCGAGCGCGGAGCGGCAGGCCCGGTCGACGATGTGCCGCACCTGCGAGGGGTCCTTCACCTCGGCGACGTAGCCCCCGACGTCGGCGAACAGCGTGCCGAGGTCGACCTCCTGGTAGTAGCCGCCGGCCTGCGCGGTCTGTGCGGTGTGCCCGAGGAGGGCGACGACGGGCTGGTGGTCGAGCTTGGCGTCGTACAGGCCGTTGAGGGCGTGGATGGCGCCCGGGCCGCTGGTCACGACGCAGCAGCCGATGGGCGAGCCGCCGTACTTGACGTCCGCACAGGCGGCGAAGGCGGCCGTCTCCTCGTGCCGGACCTGCACGAACTCCGCGTCCTCCCGGCCCGGCAGGGCGGTGAAGATCCCGCCGATGCCGTCCCCCGGGTAGCCGTAGAAGCGGTGCACGCCCCAGGCCGCCAGGCGGTCGAGGACGTGCTCGGCCACGTTCTTCGGTGCGCTCACGACCTCGGGCTACCCCGGGCGACGGCGGCCTCACATGTCGATCGGCGCCAGCGGCCGCAGCGGGTGCTCCAGCGGCTCCGGGGCGGTGCCCTCCGGGCCGAACGGTGAGCCGCCGAGCTCCTCGCGGTGGTGGGGCGTCAACCAGGCCGACGGCTCCGGGCCGAGCGGGACGATCTGCGTCGGGTTGATCGTCGTCTGGACCATGTAGTAGTGGCGCTTGATGTGGTCGAAGTCGACCGTGTCGCCGAACCCGGGGGTCTGGTAGAGGTCGCGGGCGTAGGCCCACAGCGCGCCGAACTCGGCGAGCTTCTGCCGGTTGCACTTGAAGTGCGACTGGTACACCGCGTCGAAGCGGGCGAGCGTGGTGAAGAGCCGGATGTCGGCCTCGGTGATGTGGTCGCCCACGAGGTAGCGCTGGTTCTCCAGCCGCTCGTCGAGCTCGTCGAGCCGGGCGAAGAGGGCGTTGTAGGCCTCCTCGTAGCGGGTCTGCCGCGTCGCGAACCCGGCCTTGTAGACGCCGTTGTTGACGTCGTGGAAGACGCCCTCGTTGACCTCGTCGATCTCGGCGCGCAGGTCCTCGGGGTAGAGGTCCGGGGCCCCGGCGCGCTGGTGGGCGCGCCACTGCTGCCCGAGGTCGATCGTGATCTGGGGGTAGTCGTTCGTGACGAGATGCCCCGACGGGACGTCGACGATCGCCGGGACGGAGACGCCGTTCTCGGTGCCGTCCTCCGGGTCGCGGGCGAGGTAGGCCTGCTCGAGGTGGGTGTAGCCGAGGACGGGGTCGACGCCGCCCTCGTCGAGCGAGAACCGCCAGGACCGGTCGTCCTGCAGCGGGTCGGTGACGGCGAGCGAGATCGCGTCCTCGAGGCCCATGAGGCGGCGCACGATGACCGAGCGGTGCGCCCACGGGCAGGCGAGGGAGACGACGAGGCGGTAGCGCCCCGGTTCCGCGGGCCACTCCCCCTCGCCCGACGGGTCCGCGACGATCCGGTCGGTGAACCGGGGCCCGCGGCGCTTGAACGAGCCGCTGGAGTCGGCGTAGGCCTTCGTGTTGCCGGCAGTGGTGCTCACGTGACCCGAGATTCCCCCGCGCAGGTGTACGGGAACCGTCTTCCGGGGAACGATGGCCGACGTCCCCCGCTGGCGTGGGCGTCCGCTGACCCCACGCGCGAGGAGACACGTCGCAGATGAGCACCGGCCGCCGTTCCGACACCGTCTCGAACGAGTCCAGCGTCTCCTCCGAGTCCGAGCACTCCGCGCTGCGCACCGACATCCGCCGGCTGTCCACCCTGCTGGGGAAGACCCTGGCGCGGCAGAACGGCGAGGACATGCTCGACCTCGTCGAGAAGGTGCGCCACCTCGTCCGCGAGGTGCCCGAGCGGGGCGACACCGAGATCCGCGACCTGCTCGCCTCGCTCGACCCCGGGACGGCGGCCGTGCTCGCCCGCGCGTTCGCCACGTACTTCCACCTGGCCAACGTCGCCGAGCAGACCCACCGGGCCTCGGAGCGGCGCGCGGTGCACGAGGGCGGGGAGGGCCCGATCCACCTGCTCGCGGAGCGGCTGGTCACCGAGGCCGACCCGGACGAGGTCGCGACCGCGCTGTCCCGCCTGCAGCTCAAGCCCACCTTCACCGCGCACCCCACCGAGGCGCAGCGCCAGTCGGTGCTGGGCAAGCTGCGGGCGATCGCGGGCATCCTCGGCGACGGGCTGCCCGAGGACGTCGCGGAGACCAAGCTCGCGCGCCTCGTCGACCTCATGTGGCAGACCGACGAGATCCGCCCGGAGCGCCCCACGGTGCTCGACGAGGCCCGCTCGGTCGCCTACTACCTCGAGCAGCTCGGCCGTCACGCCGTCCCCGAGGTGCTCACCGTGCTCGACGAGGAGCTCGACCGCGTCGGGCTGCACCTGCCGGAGGGCGCCCGGCCGCTCGTGCTCGGCTGCTGGGTGGGCGGTGACCGCGACGGCAACCCCAACGTGACCGCGGAGCTCACCACCGACGTCATGACCGTCTACGCCGACCGCGGCGTGCGCATCCAGCTCGGCCTGATCGAGGAGCTGGTGCAGGAGCTCTCGATGTCGACCCGGCTGGTGGGTGTCAGCGAGGACCTGCGCCGCAGCCTCGCCAAGGACCGGCGCCACCTGCCGGAGATCTACGACCGGTTCGTGCGGCTCAACGCCGAGGAGCCCTACCGGCTCAAGTGCTCCTACGTGTACGCCCGGCTCGAGAACACCCGCGCCCGCTACGCCGCCGGCACCCCGCACGTCCCCGGCCGCGACTACCTGGGCTCGACGGAGTACCTGCACGACCTCGAGGTGATGGACCGCTCGCTGCGCTCCCACCAGGGCGACCGGATTGCCGACGGGACGCTGCGCGACGTCATGCGCACCGCGAACGCGGTCGGCCTGCACCTCGCGTCGATGGACGTCCGCGAGCACACCAAGTTCCACCACACCGCGCTCGCGGCGCTGTTCGACCGGCTCGGGGAGCTGGAGACGCCCTACGGCGAGCTCGACCACGCCCACCGGATCGAGGTGCTGTCCGCCGAGCTGGCCGGGCGGCGGGCGCTGACCCCGCGGCGCAACTGGCAGGCCATCGGCGACGACAGCTTCCGCGAAACCCTGGAGGTCTTCGACACCATCCGCGAGGTGCAGGAGACCTACGGCGAGGAGGCCCTGCACACCTACATCATGTCCATGGCCCAAAACGTGGACGACGTCCTCGCCGTGGCGGTCCTCGCGCGCGAGGCCGGCCTGATCGAGTTGACCGTCGACGGGGCGCGCTCGTCGATCGACATCGTGCCGCTGTTCGAGACGGCGACCGAGCTGAAGATCTCCGGCGATCTCCTCGACGGGATGCTATCCGACCCGTCGTACCGCGCGATCGTCGCGGCCCGCGGCGACGTCCAGGAGATGATGCTGGGCTACTCGGACTCCAACAAGGGCGCCGGGATCACGACGAGCCAGTGGTCCATCCACACCGCGCAGCGCCAGCTGCGCGACGTCGCGGCGAAGCACGGCGTGCGGCTGCGGCTCTTCCACGGCCGGGGCGGGTCGGTCGGACGCGGCGGCGGCCCGGCGGCCGAGGGGATCGCGGCGCAGCCCCACGGCGTCGTCGACGCGGTGATGAAGGTGACCGAGCAGGGCGAGGTCATCTCGGACAAGTACTCGCTGCCGAGCCTCGCCGAGGACAACCTGGAGATCATGCTCTCGGCGGTGCTCGAGGCGACGCTGCTGCACCAGACGAGCCGGGTGCCCGCCGACCAGCTCAAGCGCTGGGACGAGGCGATGGACGTCATCAGCGACGCCGCGCAGGAGGCCTACTCCGGGCTCGTCGGCCACGAGGGGCTGCCCAACTTCTTCACCCAGGCGACCCCGGTGGACGAGCTCTCGATGCTCAACGTCGGGTCGCGTCCCGGCAAGCGGCCCGGCGCCGGCGGCGACGCCTCGCTCGACGACCTCCGGGCCATCCCGTGGGTGTTCGGCTGGACGCAGACCCGCATGATCGTGCCGGGTTGGTTCGGGCTGGGCTCGGGGCTGAAGGCGGCCCGCGAGGCGGGTTACGACGACGTCATCGAGGAGATGAAGGACTGGGCGTTCTTCGCGAACCTGCTCTCCAACGTCGAGATGACCCTGGCGAAGACCGACATGCGCATCGCCGGGTTCTACGTCGCCGAGCTGGTCGACCCGGAGCTCCAGAACGTCTTCGAGATCATCAAGGCCGAGCACGCGCTGACGCTGCGCGAGGTCCTCGCCCTGTCCCCCGGCGACGCCCTGCTCGCGAACAACCCGCTGCTGCGCCAGACGCTCGAGGTCCGCGAGAGCTACCTGGAGCCCCTGCACCACCTGCAGGTGCACGCCCTGGCCGAGCGCCGGACCGTCAGCGAGCCCGACCCCGACCTCCAGCGGGCCCTGCTGCTCACGGTCAACGGCATCTCGGCGGGAATGCGCAATACCGGATAGCGCACGACCACCATTCCCTCCGTCCCCGGATCCCCGCCGTTCGACCCGTTGTCTCGCCGCGTGATGCCGATCACCATCGAACGCGATCACATCGTGGCATGCACATCGTGGCGATCGAGCTCGGCGGGGAGCACCGTACATGGAATCGATCTTGTTGTTCGTGATCGGCATCGCGGTGCTGGTGTTCAGTGCGGAGAAGTTGATCGGCTATCTCGTCGGCGTGGCGAGTCGGTGGACGATCTCGCTGTTCCTGATCGCCGTGATCTTCACCGGGATCGAGTTCGACGATCTCGCCTTCGGTATCGCACTCAATGTCGAGGACCTCAGCAATGTCGCCCTCGGAACGGTGATCGGGACGACGGTGGCGCTGACGGGCCTCGTGCTCGCCATCTCCGCCGTCGTCGCACCGTGCGAGGTCGACGTCCCGCGCAGCTATCTCGCGCTGTTCGTGCTCGCACCCGTCGTCATGCTCGCGTTCGCCCTCACCGGGTTCTTCACGGTGACGTCCGGGATCGTGCTCGTGGCGCTGTTCGTGGCCTTCGTGGGGTTCGTCGCCTGGCGCGAGTACGCGGCGCGCAAACCCGTGTTCCGCAACGCCGAGGTCTACGAGCAGCTGGAGAAGGTCGGGGTCGGCGCGCGCGGCGGGCCGGTCACCGTCGAGGACGTGCCGCCGCCGTCGGGCGGACACTTCACGCTGCCGCCGGACCTGCGGATCGACCAGGGCTTCCTGCGGGCGCGCAGCCACTCGCCCGGCCTCGGGCTCGGGCTGGCCGTGCTGGCGCTCGTCGGCCTCGTCATCGGCGCGGTGGCCGCGGGACAGGCCACCGAGGGCGTGATCCGCACGCTCGGCATCGACGGGACCGTCTTCGGCGTCACCGTGGCCACCGTGGCGCTCTCGCTGGAGGACATCTTCCTCACCGCCGAGCCGCAGCGTCGCGGTGCGCCCGAGATCGCGGTCGCCAACGTCATCGGCAGCGTCGTCTTCTCCGTGACCGGCAAGCTCGGCGTCATCCTGCTCGCCGGCGGGGCCATCGCCGTCGACACCGACGTGGTCACCTGGCACCTGCCGGTCCTCGTCGTCATGACGGCGATCGCGGCGGGCTTCATGGCCACCGGCCGCCTCCGCCGCTGGCACGGCGTCGTGCTGCTCGGCCTCTACGTCGCCTACTTCGTCATCAGCCTCGTGGCCTTCGGCGGACTGCCGGTGGACAAGTAGGTGCTGCGCAGGTGAGCACTAATGGGGCCTATAGCCCCACTTAGTGCTCACCTGCGGAAGCTCCTTGCCACCAACGGCAGCTCGACCGGCCGGGACGCCGCGTTCGCCTCGGCCACGGCCGCCTCGACGACGTCGTGGTCGGGCGCGAGGTGGCACACCGGGTCGGTGCGGGTGGCGTCGCCGGTGAGGGCGAACGCCTGGCAGCGGCAGCCCCCGAGGTCGACCTCGCGCCGGGCGCACGAGCGGCACGGGTCCTGCATCCAGTCGGTGCCGCGGTACGCCGAGAATATCGGCGAGTCCCGCCAGATCCACGACAGCGGGTGCTCGCGCACGTTCGCCGCCGGCAGGGGCAGGTCGTGCGCCGCGAGGCAGGGCAGGGCGTCCCCGGTCGGGACGACGACGAGCTGCCGTGCGCCCCAGCCGCCCATGCAGGGCTTCGGGTAGGTCGCGTAGTAGTCCGGGATCACGTAGATGATCTCCATGCGCCCGCGCAGCCGCTCCTTCGCCGCGCGGACCACCACCTCCGCGGCCGCCAGCTGGTCCCGCGAGGGCAGCAGCGCCGCCCGGTTCACCGCGGCCCAGCCGTAGTACTGGGTGTTGGCCAGCTCGATGCGGTCCGCCTCGAGCTCCTCCGCGGCGGCCAGGACCTCGGCCACCCGGTCGATGTTCTGCCGGTGCAGCACGACGTTGAGCGTCAGCGGCCAGCCCAGCTCCCGCACCCGGCGCGCCGCCTCGATCTTGCGGGCGAACGACGGCGAGCCCGCGATCCGGTCCGAGAGCTGCGGCTCGTCGGCCTGCAGGGACACCTGCACGTGGTCGAGCCCGGCGTCGTGCAGCTCCGCCGCCCGGGCCGCGGTGAACCCGAGCGCGCTGGTGACGAGGTTCGTGTAGAGGCCCTGCTCGGCGGCGGTGCGCACCAGGTCGGCGAGGTCGCGGCGCAGCAGCGGCTCCCCGCCGGAGAGGTGGCACTGCAGGGCGCCCAGCTCGGCCGCCTCGGTGATCACCCGCTGCCACTCGGCGGTGGTGAGCTCCTCGCGGTACGCGGCGAGCTCGACCGGGTTCGAGCAGTACGCGCACGCCAGCGGGCACCGGTAGGTCAGCTCCGCCAGCAGCCCCAGGGGACCGTCAATCTCCATCGGTGATCTCCAGGTGTCGACGCTCCGCGAGCTTCGCCAGGTACGCGACGACCTGCCCCTCGGGCACGTCCGCGTACGTCTCGCGCAGCGCGTCGACGATGTCGGCCACCGTCCGCTGCCCGTCGCACAGCTCGAGGATCGCGGTGCCGGTGGTGTTGAGGACGACGACGGTCTCGGGCAGCAGCAGCACGTGCCGCTCGCGGGCGCGGTCGTAGCGCAGCTTCACGCCCCGCCCCAGCCGGGGCACACCCGTCGTCGGGAACGACTGCGTCAACGGACCGGCTCCGCTTCGCTGCGCGTCCCGAGTCATGCCGGGTACGCCGCGTCGATGGCGTCCATCATCGACCACAGCACGTCGTTCTTGAACGCCAGCGCGTCGTAGGCGGCCTGCTCGAGCTCGGGGGTCCGGCAGTGCTCCAGGACCACCTCGAGGGCGTGCTCGGAGTCGCGTGGGGCCTGGTACAGCCGGTTGCGGAAGTACTGCAGCCCCGCCGGGTCGATCCACGTGTAGTACTTCTCGAACGCCGCCAGCCGGGTCGCCATGAGGTCGGGCGCGAACAGCTCGGTCAGCGACGACGCCACCGCGATCGGCCACGGCCTGGTCCGCGCGAAGGTGATGTAGGCGTCGACCGCGAACCGCACCCCCGGTCGCAGGTGCACGTGCGAGGTCATCTCCTCCCGCGGCACCCCGCAGGCCTCGCCGAGGCGCAGCCAGGCCTCGGTCCCGCCCGGGTCGTCGCCGGCGCCGTCGTGGTCGGTGATCCGCCGGATCCAGCGCCGCCGCACCGTGACGTCGGGGCAGTTCGACAGGATCGCCGCGTCCTTGATCGGGATGGCCTCCTGGTAGGCGAACCGGTTCGCCACCCACCCGCGGATCTGGGCCGGGGAGAGCTCGCCGTCGTTCATGCGCACGTGGAAGGGGTGCGCGGCGTGGTACCGCGACGCCTGCGAGCGCAGGCGGTCGGTCAGCGTCGCGTCGGCCTCCCACGGTCCGGCTCCGCTGCGCTGCGTGTCCCTCACGGCCGTCATGCCGAGAACTCCGTCCCGTCGGTCCCGATCTCCACCCCGGCCTTCCCGACGACGAGGCCTTCCGCGGCCCCGGGCAGCAGGATCGGGTTCGAGTTGTTGACGTGCACCAGCACGACCCGGGGCACCCCCAGGTCGGCCAGCGCGTCCAGCGACCGCTCGAGCGCGACGTGGCCCATGTCGGCCGCGGTCTTGCGGCCGAGCCCCAGCCGGACGAGCTCGTCGTCGTGGAAGCAGGTCCCGTCGACCAGCAGCAGGTCCGCGCCGTCGCAGGCCGCGCGCAGCGGGGCGAGGTCGGCCACGCCCGGGGCGTACACGACGACGCCGCCGGTGCGGCGGTCGTGGAACCGGTAGCCGACGACGCGACCCTCCTCGGGGCCGCCGGCAGACCCCCCGTCGCTCCGCTCGCCCCGGACCGGGAACCGCGGCGTCTTGCCCGTGGGCAGGTCGAACGCGGTGTAGGTCAGGTCGTCGGTGAGCGCCGCCTCGACCCCGAGGCCCACCGGGACCACCGTGACCGGGCAGTAGGCCTCCAGCGTCGTCAGGAAGCCCGTGCCCTCGCGCAGCACCGCCTCGGACGCGGCCGTCGCGTGCACCGTCACCCCCGCGCCCTCGCGCAGAATGAGCAGGCCGAGCGTGTGGTCGATCTCGGCGTCGGTGAGCAGGACCGCCTCGATGGGGCTGCGCCGGGTGCTGCCCGGGTGCAGGGCGGGCGAGGCGGTGAGCTGCTGGCGGACGTCGGGTGAGGCGTTGACGAGGAAGGCACGGGGACCGGCGGCCGACTCGTCGACGACCGCGATCGAGGACTGCGTGCGCGGCTCGACCTCTCCCGCCCGCGCGGCCGTGCAGCCGGCGCAGGAGCAGTTCCACTGCGGGAGCCCGCCGCCGGCGGACGACCCGAGGACGCGGACCTTCACGACTCCCTCACCAGAACTTGATCCCGACCGACTTGAGGCGGCGCTTGTGCAGCTGCTCGACCTTCTCGATGTCCTGGCGGTCGATCAGCTCGCCCCAGGCGTTCGCGGCCTTGATGCCCTGCTGGAGGAGCTCCTCCATCTCGTCGGAGACGACGTCGGCGCTCTGGATCACGCGGGACCCGAACCCGATGTGCCAGCGCTCGTCGCGCAGCACCAGCTCCATCCCCTTGTGGACGCCGGGCATGCTGACCGAGCAGCGGTCGAGGGCGGCGAGCAGGGCGTGCTGGCCCGCCGTGAGGACCACGCCCTCGAGGATCATGTGGTAGAGGCTGACGGCCGCAGTCAGGTCCTTCTCCCCGGCGGCGAGGTCCGCGGCGAGGGTGGGCAGCCGCTCCTCGAACAGCTCGAGCAGCTCGGGGCTGACGTGCTCGCGGAGGGTCTCGAGCCGGTCGGCCAGGCTCTCGCCGGGGATCCCGAGGACCTCGCCGGCGACCCGGTCGAAGAAGCGGGCGTGCCGTGCCTCGTCACGGGCTTGGGCGCGGAAGCAGCCGGCCATCTGGTCGTCGGTGGTGGCCTTCTCCTCGAACGAGCCGAGGTGGGTGGCGACCGACATCTCGCCGACGCAGAACCCGGCGATCAGGCCGAGGACCCGCTCACTCTCGGCGGCCTCGAGTCGGCGCCACGCCTCGACGTCGCCGCTCAGGTCGATGGCCTGCTCGTCCCACTGCAGCGACTCCGCGAGTTGGACGAAGTGGCCGTACCCGGTGATCATAGGTCGAGATCCTCTCCCGGTTGCACCTCGCGGAAATCCGCCTTCTCGGCGCCGCAGATCGGGCACATCCAGTCGTCGGGGAGGTCCTCGAAGGGCGTCCCGGGTGGGACGCCGCTGTCGGGGTCTCCTTCCTCCGGATCATAGATGAGTCCGCACATCGTGCAGATCCACTTGCTCGCCACGGGCGGCGCACTCATCGGTTTCCCCAATTCCGGGATTCCACGCCGATCAGGGGCGCCGGATGTCTCCGACGCCCCTGGCGGCATTTCTCACATCAGTCGTCCAACTGGGCGACGTACATCGTCACCTCAGGGGCGACACCGATTTCGGTGAACTCCGGGGTCTCCCACTCCATGTCCAGACCTCCCTTCCTCGAATTCGGTTCGTCCATTCTCCCGCGGACTCAGTCCTCGGGCAGTGCGAAACAGAACAGCGCGTCACCCGCGGCGGCGCCGAGCAGGCCGGGCAGGAAGCCCTCGACCCAGCCGCCCCACCCGGTGGGAACCGCGACGTACTGCCGCCCGTCCACCTCGAAGGTGACCGGGCTCGAGTGGTGGCCGCTGCCGCACTGGAACTGCCACAGCTTCTCGCCGGTCTGCGCGTCGAGGGCCACGAACTCGCCGCTGGGCGTCCCCTGGAAGACGAGTCCACCGGCCGTCGTGACGTTCGACGCGCACATGGGGTACTCGTGGTTCCAGCGCCACTTCTCCTCGCCGGTCAGCGGGTCGACCGCGCTGACGAAGCCGTAGTGGTCGTCGAGGTCGACGGCCACGCCGGCACCCCAGTAGGGGATCGACTCCTTGAACTCCCGGCGCCGGCGGGTGGCGGTCGCGCCCACCTCCTGGACGGGGATGTAGATCAACCCCGTCTCAGGGTTGTAGGACATGTGCGTCCACTCCTTGCCCCCGGCCGGGCCGGGCCAGAAGTGGACGGGGACGCCCTCCTCGTCGGGGTAGATCTTCGGCGTCACCTTGCCGTCGGCGCTGATCTCGCCCCAGGTGATGCGGTCGACGAAGGGGAAGACCCGCACGAGCTCGCCGTTGGTGCGGTCGATGACGAAGAAGTACCCGTTCTTGTCCGCGTGGGCGAGCAGCTTGCGCCCGTCCGGGGCGTCGAAGAGCAGGTTCTCCATCGTGGAGTCGTAGTCCCACAGGTCGTGCGGGGTGAACTGGTAGTGCCACCGGATCTCGCCGGTGTTCACGTCGATGGCCACGACCGAGTCGGTGTAGAGGTTGTCGCCCTCGCGCACCCCGCCGTCGAAGTCGGGCGCCGGGTTGCCCGTGCCCTGGAACAGCAGCTCGAGCTCCGGGTCGTAGGTCGGGGTGATCCAGCAGTTCGCGCCGCCGCGCTGCCAGGCCTCGCCGTCGTCCGGCCACGTCTCCGAGCCCGGCTCCCCCGGCTTCGGGACGGTGTAGCACCGCCAGCGGCGCTCGCCGGTCTCCGCGTCGAACGCGTCGAGGTGGCCGCGGACGCCGAACTCGCCGCCGGCGCTGCCCACCACCACCATGTCCTTGACGATCAGCGGGGCGGCCGAGCCGCTCTCACCGGCCCGGACGTCGCCGTTGGTGGTGTCCCAGACCTTCTCGCCGGAGGTCGCGTCGAGCGCGATCAGGTGGGCGTTCAGGGTGTACATGTACACCTTGCCGTGGCCCACGGCGACGCCGCGGTTGACGTTCCCGCAGCACAGCGAGGTGTCGAACGGCGACGCGTGCTTGTAGCGCCAGAGCTCCTCGCCGGTCTTCGGGTCGATCGCCCACACCTTGCCGTCGGGGCCGGAGACGTACATGACGCCGTCGACGACGAGCGGGGTGGCCTCGAAGGAGTAGGTCGAGGCGCCGGAGTGCATCCCGGTCGACCCCGCCTGGAACACCCACGCCGGCACCAGCCGACGGACGTTGTCCTTGGTGATCTGGTTCAGCGTCGAGTAGCGCTGGCCGTCGTAGGTCCCGTAGTACGTGAGCCAGTTCTCCGGCTCCGACCGGGCACCCTGGATGCGCTCGTAGTCGACGTTGCGGGTCGCGGGCGCCTCGCCCTTGACGTTGGAGAGCGTGCGGTGGGCGACGGCCTCGCCGGCGTCAACGTAGTCGGTCATCGTGTGCTCCTCTCGGGTCGGCGGTTCAGGGACGGGGCTGCGGCGGGCGGTCGAGCTTGGCCGAGTCGGGCACCTCGCCGCCCATGACCAGGGCGGCGGTCAGCCCGCGGCCCTCGTCGTTGCCGGTCGTGGAGCCGTACCAGTACGCGCCGGGACCGTCGAGGTTCAGCCGCGCCGTGCCCTTGGAGTGGTTGACCAGCCAGATGATCTTGGGGTCGCCGTTGTGCGGGAGCAGGGCGCAGTGGGTGTTCTTGTCGTCGTTGATGATCGTGAGCTCGATGTCCCCGCCGTGCGGGAAGACGATGATGCTCGGATCGAAGATCAGCTGGTCCTCGGGGATGCGCACCGTGGCGCGCATGACGCCGTCGTCGCCCTCCTCGGCGTAGCCGACGTCGCCGGTGCCGAGCATCCGCCCCAGCGTGGTGCGGTTCTGGCCGTCGAGTCCCGCCTTGTGGAGTACGTCCGCTCGCTCGTCTGCCGTGGCCGTCATCTCCCCGTCCCTCCTCGTCGCGAGTGCACTGGTCCTCGCCGCGCCCGGCGGGGGCACGGCGGAGTGGGGCGGCGTCGAGCGCGAGCGGGCCGGGACCCGGCCCCTCGCCGTGTGCCGGCGCGGCGTTCCCGCACCGGAGGGTCCGGCGGATGCGCACACGATGCCGCCACGGTCGGATCGACCGTTCGGCCGACGACGTCGGCCGCTGGGCGGCAGGACACGCCGCGAAGGACGACGACTGCACGAGAACAGTCGCCCGGCGGTGTGTGCTGAGCCACTTCCGACCATAGATACCGCGCCGGACGACGGCAAGCCGATCGTGGACGACCACCCGGATGTCGATCTCGGTGACCCCCTCGTCGCGCTCGGTGATGAGCCGTAGGGTCACCCTCCGGCGGGACGACGGGGACCGCCGGCGACTCCTCCCGGGAGGTCGATCACGTGGCCAGGTTCGGGACGCCCGAGGCCCTGTCGCGGCTCAGCGTGACCGACGGCCTCGCCGACTCGGTCGAGCTCAAGGCGCTGCTCGCCGGACCCGCGGGCCCCGCCGCCGAGGCCCTCACCGGCCGGGCCGCCCCGACGTGGAGCACCCGGCGCAGCTACCTCGTCGACACCCCGGGCCTCGACCTGCTCCGGGTGGGCGTCGAGGTCCGGCTGCGCCGGCGCGCCCGCGGGCGCTACGACCTCGCGGTCTCGGCCCGCCGCGTCGGCTCGTGCGCCCGCCGGGGCACGCCGCGGGGCGGGCGGGTGGAGCTCGACGTCGTCCCCGGGGGGCTCTGGCTCGACGTCGAGGTCCGCCACGACGTCGACCCGGGTGCGGCCGGCCGGGCGATCGAGGGCACGGGGGCGGGCGCCGACCTGCTCTCCCCGGCGCAGCGGGCGTGGGCCTGCCACGGGGGCGAGGACACCGTCGACAACCGGCGGCTGCGCGAGCTGCGGGTGCACGGCCCGCTGGTGGTCAGCCGCGTCAAGGTCGCGGCCGCGCGGTGGGGGCTGCGGCGGGCCGACCTCGAGCACTTCCGCTTCCCCAGCGGCCGCGAGCGGGTGGAGCTGTCCACACACTGCTGCCCGGCCGAGGTCGCCGAGACCGTCCCCGCCTTCGAGCGGATGCTCGACGAGCAGCAGGTGGTGTGCGCGGCGGCCTACCGGCCACGCACGGCGGTGTGGCACGACGAGCTCGCCGACCCGGTGGTCCGGACGAACTGACCGGTCACGACGACGGGTCGGGCCCGGTCCCGTCCGCCGTCACCGCCCCGAGCAGCGCCTCGCACGCCGCGACCAGCACCGCGGCCGCCTCACGGACCGCCCGACCGCTCGCGGGGTGGCCCCCCAGCCGCGCCCACGCCGCGCGCTGCTCGCGGGCGAGGCGGGCGAGCTCGGACCGCTCCGCACCGACGTCGGCGCCCAGCCGGGTCCGCGGGTCCCCGCCGGCCAGCAGCCGGGCCGCCGCCGCGCGCCGGGCGTCCGGCAGGGCGACCCGCCCGGCCTCGAGTTCCTCGGCCAGCCGGGCCTCGGCGAGCTCCCGGGCCCCGGCCGCGCGGACCCGGTCGAGTTCGACGGCGAGCCACCGGGTCCACGCCCGGCCGGGTGCAGCGGCGACGAGGCGCTCCGCGGCGTCCAGCGCGGCGCCCGCCCGGCGACGCGCGGCCGCAGGGCGGCACCGGGCCACCAGCGTCGTCGCGAGCCGTCCGACGTTGCGGCCGCCGAGGGCGTCCGGCCCCGGCAGCGCGACCCGCACCGTCCCGGTCAGCGGGTCCTCGACCGACACCGAGACCGCCGGCACGACGCGGGCGCCGACCGTGGGGACCACCTCCAGCCACGGCGGCACCCGCGTCCCCCGGTCGTCCTCCGCGAGCAGCACGAGCCCGTCGACGACCTCGTCCGGGGCGAGCGGGCCGAGCGCGGCGCGCGCGGCCAGGTCGACGACCGCCGCGGGCCGCTCGACGACCCCGGCGAGCACCGCCGCGACGGCCGCGCAGTCGCGCGGGCTCGGTCCGGTGACGCCGTAGCGCCACGGGGCCGCGAGCGCGACGGCGAGCGAGGTGAGCGTCCCCGCGGCGGGGTCCCCGACCGGCACCCGCTCCAGCGCCCGGCGCACCAGGGCCTGGGTCGAGGTGAACACCCCGGACCCCGGATCGGGCAGGGGTGCCCCGACCGCCCCGACCGGCGCCCGGGGGCCGGTCCCGAGGCTCGGGACGACGGCGGGCAGGCGGGTGTCCACGACGGCCGTCGCACCGTCGGGTGGTCGCCGCCGCGGCGCCCCGACGGGCGGCGACGCACCGGCCCGCTCCGGGGCCCGCGCGGTGGGGCCGGTCTCCGCCACGAGCGCGGCGACGAAGCCCGTCGCCGCACCGTCGCCCGGTCCCGGACCGTCGGCGACGGCGGGGGCGAGCGGGATCTCCGCCCGGACCACCGTCCCCTCCCCCGGCCTCGGGTCGACCGTCACGTGCCCACCGACCCGCGCCAGGCGGCTCGCGAGGTTGCGCAGCCCGCGCCCGGGGCCGTCCCGACCGGCGGTGAAACCCGGACCGTCGTCGGCGATCTCCAGCGTCAGGGTCCCCGGCCGCTCCGCGAGCCGGACCTGGACCGCCGCCCCGCCCGCGTGCTTGCGGGCGTTGTTGACCGCCTCCAGGCACACGAAGTAGGCGGCGCTCTCCACCGCCTCGTCGAGGCGACCGACCCCGTCGGCGGCGACGGTGACCGTCGGGTCGCCCGCGAGGTCGGCCGTCAGGGCCCCGACCAGGCCGAGCCGGGTCAGGGTCGCCGTCGAGACACCGCTCGCGGTCTGCGCCAGGACCGCCTCGGCGGCGTCGAGCTGTTCGACGAGCACGGCCAGGCGCTCGCGGGCCTCGGCGACACGGCCGGCGCCGACCAGGTGCTCCACGAGACCGAGGGTGAGGCGCAGTGAGACGAGGTGGTGCTGGGCACCGTCGTGCAGGTCACGCTCGAGGCCCCGTCGTTCGGCGTCGGTCTCGGCCACCAGTCGGCGGCGGGCGGCCGCGATCTGCTCGGCGTGGGCGACCCCGGCGCGCAGCTGGCGTTCGAGCTCGATCTCGAGCCGGTGTGCGGCGACGACCCCGCCGAGACCGTCGGCGACCTCCGCGACCAGCCGGGTGCGGTCGCCGCCCCCGGCGAGGGCCTCGGCGTCCACGGCGAGCGCACCGATCTCGCGCCCGCCGTGGTGCACCCCGAACCGGACCTCCTCCTCGCCCGCTCCGGGTCCCCGCCACGCGAGGACCCGGTCCCGCAGGCCGTCCCGGTGCACGACGAGGCGGACCGACCGGGCCCCGAGGGCCCGCCCGACGGCCTCGGGCACACCCTCGAGCGCGGTGTCGCCGCGGGTCGCCGCGGCGAGCCCGGCGAGGACCCCGGCCGGGGTGGCGCGGTCGCCGTGCAGGAGACGCTCGGCGAGGCGGTCGGCGGCCCGGGACACCGACCCCCAGAGGACCGCGACCCCGAGCGTGGCGACGACCCACCCGGTGACCGTCCCGCCCGAGACGCGCCCGAGCAGGGCGGACACGAGCGCCGCGACGAGCACCGCGAGGCCGCCGAGGGTCACGACGACGAGCAGGACCGCGAGGCCCCGGTGCAGCAGCCGTTCGGCGGAGCGGGCCCGCCGCGCGGCGAGGACGGCCAGCGCGACCACGGCCGCCGTCAGCCGCGCGAACCAGAACAGCAGTGCGAGCGGCAGGCCGACGCCGGCCCCGCCGTGCCGGACGGTGGGGTCGTCCAGGGTCAGGCCCGGGCGGCCGAGCAGGGCCAGCACGAGGGTCAGCAGCGCGAGCACCAGCACCGCGCCGAGGGCGGCGACGAGCACGCTGGTCAGCAGCCGCGCCCGGGCCCGGGCCTCCCGGTCGGGTCCGCGCTGCACCGCCGGGCCGACCGCCGCCGTCCCGAGCAGCGGCACCCCGAACCCGAAGAACACCACGCAGCTCACGGTGTGCGGCAGCAGCGCCGTGCCGAGGCCCGCGAGGAACAGGACCGCCGCCACCACCGGCACCAGGACCCGCGCGCGGCGGCCGCTCGGCCCCCCGACGAAGGTCAGCAACGCCCCGGCGTACGCCGCGCCGGCGACGCCGTGCAGCAGCACCTGGTGCAGCTCGCCGATCTCCAGGCCCGTCGCGGTCCGGACCGCGAGGGTGGCCGCGTGCGCCTGCAGGTTGAAGGCGCCCGCCGAGCCGACCATGGCGAGGGCCAGCAGCCGGGTCGGCCACGCGGTGCCGCCGGCGCGCAGCAGGACCACGGCGACGACGAGGTTGACCCCGCTCGCCGCGTAGTCGACGACGGCCTGGCCGGGCGGTTCGTCGAGCGCCGTCGGCCCGGCGGGGCCGGTCACGGCCACGACCGCCCCCACCACCAGCCACACCAGCGTCATCGCGGTGACGACGCCGAACACCAGCCAGAAGGCCGCCCGGGCCGGGGCGGCCCGGCGCGACGCGACGGCGGTGGTGGCAGCGGTGGTGGTGGCAGCGGTGGTGGCAGCGGTGGTCGTGGCAGCAGTCGTCGTGGCGGCCGGGAACCTGGCCGCGGCGCGGGTCGTCATTGGGCCTCCGGCGAGAGCTCGACGGGCAGCCAGAGCCGCAGCCCGCCGGTGTCGACGTCGACCGCCCCGCCGAGCGCGGCGAGCCGGTCGGCCTCGTCGGCCGGTACGGCCGGGTCCGTTCCTCCGCCGGACCGGGGCGGCAGGGTGACCTCGACGGTGGCGCGGCCGCCCGCCAGCCCGAGGGTCACCTCGAGCGGCGCGTCGCCCGGGACGGCGGCGAGTGTCGCGACGGCGGCGTGGTACAGCCCGGACTCCACCTCCCGGGGCAGTCGGCCGGGCAGGCGCCCGACGAGGCGCACCGGACGGGGCAGGTCGGCGACGACCTCCTCGAGCGCGGCCCGCAGGCCCTGGTCGCGCAGCACCGCCGGGTGCACGCCGCGGGCGATCACCCGGAACCGGTCGAGCAGGTCCTCGAGCCGGACGCGGGCGACGTCGAGGTGGTGGCGGGCCAGGTCCGCGGCCTCGGCCCGGTCGTCGTCGTCCGCGTCCGGGGCGAGGCCGTCGTCGATGACCTCGGCCGCGTCGTCGACGGCGCGGCGCAACGCGGCGAACCGGTCCGTCGTGACATCGGCGAGCTCGGCGGCCAGCCGTCGCCGTTCGGCCTCGCGGGCGCGCCCGAGCCGGCGCCGCGACTCCTCGGTCTCCCGTGCGAGCTCGGCGACCCGGGCGACCCGGGCGCGCAGCTCCTCGCCGCGGGCCAGTCCGCGCACGAGCAGGCCGGTCGCCTCGCTGACATCGGCGACCAGCGCGCGATCGGCGGCCGTGACCGGGCGGCCGGGCTTGCCGATCGTGAGGACCGCCCGCAGCTCCGGGGCGCCACCCGCGTGGTCGAGGACGGCGTGGTCGAGGACGGGGTGGGCGTGGTCGACGTCGGGGCGCGCCAGCAGCGTCGCCAGGTCCCCGACCCGCTCGCCCGCCTGCCCCACGAGGCCGTCGCCGTCGGCGAGCCAGACGTCCGCGTGCGCGGCCCGGGTGCCCTCGCGCAGCACCCCGGCGAGCGCGGGCAGCGAGCCGACGTCCCCGCTCGCGGCCAGCACCACGGACCGGCCGACGTCGGACGACCGCAGCGTGGCCCGGTCCGGCCCGGCGAGCCCGACGGCCGCGAGCACCGCCGCGGCGAGCCCGACGCCGGCGAAGGGGGCGAGCACCGGCCCGGCGGCCCCGAGCGCGAGCTCGCCGGACACCACCGCGAGGAGCACGCAGACGGCGACCACCCCGGCGACGGCGAGCGCGCGCAGCCCACCCGTCGTCATGGTCTCCACTCCTCCGCCAGGCTCCTGGGCACGGAGCGTAGGCAGCGGCTCGGGTGTCGTCTACGCCTCGCCGCGCTGGGAGCGCAGATAGGTGAGCACGGCCAGGACCCTCCGGTTGCTCTCCGTCGCGTCCGCGTGCAGGCCGAACTTGTCGAAGATGCTGGCGATGTGCTTCTCCACGGCCTTGCCGCTGACGAAGAGCTGCGCGGCGATCGCCCCGTTCGCCCGGCCCTCGGCCATCAGCTCCAGCACGCTGCGCTCCCGGTCGGACAGCGCCGCGACGACGTCGGCCCGGTCGGTGCGCGGCTTCTCCACGAGGCGCCGTGCCAGCACCGGTTCGATGACGATCTCGCCCTCGGCGATGCGCGTCAGGGTGTCGGACAGGACGTCGACGCTGCCCACCTTCTCCTTGAGCCGGTAGCCGATCCGCTCGGTGCCGATCTCGAGGATGCGGACCAGGTAGTGCGACTCGGCGTAGTGGGAGAGGAACAGCAGCCCCGTGTCCGGGTGGCTCGCCCGGAGCCGCTCGGCGGTGACCAGGCCGCCGTCGGGCTCGGGCGGCATCCGGATGTCGAGCACCGCCACGTCCACCGGCCGCCCCGCGAGGGCGCGCAGGAGCTCGTCCCCGCCCGGCTCGACGGCGACCACCTCGTGCCCGGCCGCCTCGAGCAGCATCACCAGGCCCTGCCGGAACAGGGCCCCGTCCTCGGCCAGCGCTACCCGCACGGGAACCTCCCGACGATCGTCCCCGCCGCCGCGTGGGCGTCCCCGCCCAGCGGCGTCGCCTCGTCCGCGACGGCGGCCGCGAGCGCGGGGTCGGCCCCGGCGATCGTGACGACGAGGTCGGTGCCGTCGCGTCGGGCGGTGACCGCGAGCGGGCCGTCGCTCGTCGCGAGGACCTCGACCAGCGCGAAGTAGGCCGCGCCCTCGGCGGCGGGCCCGCAGCGGGAGTCGGTGACGTCGAGCGCCACGTCGGCCCCGGTGGCCCGGACCCGTTCGAGCAGGGCCGGCCCGAGTCCGGCCTCGTGCAGCAGCGGCGGGTAGATCCCGGCGGCCACCGCGCGCAGCTCGTCCAGCGCGGAGGCCACCTCGCCCTGCAGCGCGTCGATCTGCTCCCGGGGCGCGTCGAGCACCCCGAGCCGCAGCGCGAGGGAGGAGATGCGCAGGGCGGCGCCGTCGTGGAGCCGGCGCTCGAGCCGACGGCGCCGCTGCCACTGGTCGCGCCGGCGGTCCCGACGACCGGTGGGGTCGTCCGCCGTCGTCATGCCCGGGAGTCTGCGGCGGCCGCGCGCGGCACGGCCAGGGGGCGCGCCCTCCCGACGGGTAGGGCTGACCCCCTTGACGGGGACGCGGTGTGACGATCCGTGGCGCATGTCGGGATCGTGCCCGAAACCCTCGCCCGTTCGCACTATCGCTGGTTACGATCCGTCGAGATCGTCGCTGCTGCCGGGAGGGACCGTGTCCTACGTCCTCGGCGTGGACCTCGGGACCACCACGGTCGCAGCCGCCGCCGGGGACGCCGACCACGTGGCGACCGTGGCCCTCGGCGACCGCGGGGATCTCGCGCCCGCCGTCGTCGCGCGGCGGGTCGACGGGACGGTCGTCACCGGCGACCGGGCGCTGCGTCGCGCGTCGCGCGAGCCGGACCGGGTCGTGCGGGCCGTCCGGCGCCGCCTCGGTGACCCGACCCCGGTCGTGCTCGGGGAGCACACGGCCACCCCCGTCGGCCTCCTCGGCGCGCTGCTGCGCGCCGCGGTCGACCGGGCCACGGCCGTCCGCGGGGACCGGCCGGGCCGGGTGGTGCTCACCCATCCGGCCTCGTGGGGGCCGTACCGGCGCGGACTGTTCGAGGACGTCGCGACCGCGGCCGGGATCGACGACGTCCGCACGGTGACCGACCCCGAGGCCGCCGTCCGGCAGGTCGCGGCCGCGCGGGGTCTCCCCGCCGGGGCGCCGTTCGCGGTGCTGGACCTGGGCGGGACGTCCTGCGAGGCGGCCGTGGTGCGGGACGGGATCGTCGTCGGCGTCCCGGTCGGGGTGGAGCGGCTCGGGGGCGACGACCTCGACGAGGCCGTCGCGGGCGTCGTCGACGACCTCGCGGGCGGGCTGCTGGGCGACCTGGACCCGGAGGACCCGTCGTCGGGATCGGCGCTGGCCCGCTTCCACGCCGACTGCCTCGCGGCGAAGGAGGCCCTCTCGGCCGACGACGAGGTGGTGGTCCCGCTGCTGCTGCCGGGCCGCCACGTCGACGTGACGGTGCGGCGGGCGGCGTTCGAGGAGCGGATCGTCCCCGTGGTGCGCCGGGTCGTCGCGACACTCCGGGAGGCCCTCGACACCGCCGGCGTCGAACCGCAGGCGGTGCTGCTGGTGGGCGGGTCCGCCCGGGTGCCGCTGGTCGTGCGGTCGGTGCGGGCCGCGGTGGCGGCGCCGGTGGTGGTGGAGGCGCGTCCCGACCACGTGGTGGCGCTGGGCGCCGTGCGCGTCGGGGCGGCACAGGGCACCGCCACGGCGGCGGACGAGCCGGACGGACGGACCCGGCTGACGCCGTTGCGTCCGCCCGTCGAGGACGGCCGGACGACGACGGTGCGCATCGCTCCCGGCACGGGCGGCGTGCGCGGGGCCGGGGCGCGCCCGAGGGGCGTGCAGCCGGTACCGGCCGGGCCGGTCCCAGGCCCCGGCCGACCCGCGACGCCCCCGCCACCCGGCACGGGACGGCCCGGCACGGGACCGCCCGGTACCGGGCTCCGGCCCGCCCCGCCACCGCCCGGCCCGGGCCGGGCCGGTCCGCCGACCTCGGGCCCGTTCCCCGCCGTCCCGCCCGGAGCACCCACCCCTCCACCGGCCGTCCCGGGGGCCCGGCCGGCGGGGCCACCGGCGCCGACCGCCCCGCGGTCGGGACGCGGCCGGATCGCGCTGCTGGTCCTCGTGGTCCTGCTCGTGGCGGCGGCCCTCGTCGTCGTCGTCGTCCTGCTGGCGGGTGGTTGATCCCACCCGGACGTGGGGCGCGATCCCGGGGGGGCGCAACCTCGGCGCGCGCCACGCTTCTCCTCATCACCGACGACCCGAGGAGCCCGCCGTGCCCGTCACCGCCGTCACGCCCGTCACCGCCGCCACCGATGCCCTCCCCGCCCGTGAGCGTGCCGTCCTCGCCGCCCTCGCCGCGGGCCGCGCCACCCTCGTCGGGGGCCGCATCCTCGTCGACGGCCTGCCGCTGGCCGACCAGTTCGTCGTCGACCGCCTGCGCGCCGCGGGCCTCCTGGACCTCGCCCGCCGCGTCGCCTGATCGTCGGGCCGGGTGCGCGGCCGGCACCCGCCCGGGAGGGATGCCGGACGGGCGGGCGGGGCACCCCCGCGCGGTGATCAGCTGCCCCAAGCGGATGCAGTACGGCCCGTGCGGTGGGGTCCGGCCCTCCGGGGCCTGCGAGCTCGACGAGGCGCTCCCCTGCCCGTGGACCTCCGAGACCCCCGTGAAGCCCTGGGACGGGCCCGAGCCGGACGCCCCCGCCGTCGTGGACCCGCCGTTGGTCCTCTCCGACCTCTCGGTCCCCGCCCGGGACCCCGCGACGCTGCGCGCCGTCGCCACGCGCCTGGCCGAGGGCGCCGACGCCCTGCTCGTCGCCGACCTGCACGACCGCGCCGACTTCCCGCCCACGATGCTCGCCGCCCAGCTGCTGGAGCTCGGCACGCGGCCGTGGGTGACGCTGACCTGCCGGGACCGCAACCGCGTGGTGCTCGAGCAGGAGGTCGTCGGGCTGGCCGCGCTCGGCGTGGGCGGGGTGCTGTGCGTGACCGGGGACAGCCGCCCGGGCAGCGGCGCGGGCACGACGGTCGGCGCGGGCGCCACCCAGGTCTTCGACCTCGACGCCACCCGGCTCGCCCACCTCGCGGCCTCCGCCGGGCTCGTCGCCACGGCGACCGCCGCGCCCGCCGCCCCGCCGCTCGCGGGCCGCGCCGCGGCCCTCGCCGCCAAGCAGGCCGCCGGGGCCCGGCTCGTCGTCACCAACCACGTCGCCTCCCCTGCGGTGCTCGACGACTTCCTGACGGCGGGTCGCGCGGCGGGGGTGACCATCCCGGTGATCGCCGGGGTCGCCGTGTTCACCGACGCCCGCACCGCCCGCGCGCTCGCCGACCTCCCCGGTCTGGACCTCGACCCGGCGGCCGTCGCGACGGTGCTCGACGCCGACGACCCGGTCGAGGCCGGCATCGAGGTGGCCGTCGCCGAGGCGCGGGCGCTGCTCGCCCTCGAGGGCGTCGTCGGGGTCAATCTGTCCGGTGTGGGTTCGAGTGCCGGGTGGGTACCAGCGGCCGATCTGAAGGCCGAGGTGGGTCGTCGCGTGCGCGCGGCCCACCGGGCGGGGAGCGAGTCCCTCCGCCCCGGGTGAGGGGGCGTGGGGTGCAGGAGGCGCTCGAGGTCGAGTTCGACACCGTGGCGGCGTGGACCGAGGAGGCGGTGGCCGAGCTCGGCACGGACTTCGCGATCCCGGCCGCCTGCCGCGGCTCCGGGCGGCCGGCGGACCTGGCGTGGCTGGCGGACGGCCTCGAGCTGACCGACGGCGACCGGTTCCTCGACGCCGGGTCCGGCCTCGGCGGCCCGACGGCGTGGCTGGTCACCGAGTACTCCTGGCGCTGGCGCGGACCCGTCGTCCTCGCCGAGCCGATGGTCCACGCGGCCACCGCGTCGGTCCGGCTCTTCGGGCACCCCGCGGTGGCGGCGTGGACCGAGGAGCTGCCGTTGGCGGACGGGACCGTGGACGCCGCCTGGGCCCTGGGCGTGCTCGACACGGTGCCGGACAAGCGCGCCGTGCTCACCGAGCTGCACCGGGTCCTGCGCCCCGGCGGCCGACTGGGGCTGCTCGTCCTCGTCGCCCGCGGCGAGCGGGCCGGCGACCTGGAGTCCAACTCCTTCCCCACCGACGTCGACCTGCACCGCGACCTCGCCGCCACCGGGTTCCGGGTGCACGACCGGGTGGAGGCCTCGACGCTGCCCGACGCGCCCCCGGCGTGGACCCGCCGCGCCGACGCCGTGGAGTCCTTCCTGGCCGACCGGCACGCCGACGACCCGGCCTGGCACCAGGCGCAGGAGCAGACCGCCGTGCTCGGGGGGCTGCTCGACTCCCGCGACGTGGTCATCGTGCTGCTGCGCTGCGAGCGGGTCTGACCCCGCCCGGGGCCGGATCGCCTGGCGGTACGGCCGGTCGAGTGACCTCCGCTGGAGTGGACCACCCGACGCGGGATCGGTTCAGTCCGGCGCGGGTACCTGCGTGTCGGCTGGCTCGCGGGGGCGCTCGGCCGTTGTGCTGGACAGGCCGCTCCCACCTCGGGGGCAGGAGGAGGAATCCGTGACGTACGACGCGGTCAGCGCCTACACCGTCCTGCTCGGGGACGGGGTCGGCCCGACGACGGTGAGCGTGCACGGCAGCGCCGTGGACGCGTGGGCGGCCCTGGCGTCCGCCCTCGGGGTCGTCCCCGCCGCGGCGCACCGGCGGCGGTTCGGGTTCCGGGCGAACGCCGGGGTCGTGCCGCGGGACGGGCTCGCGCACGAGGAGGTGCACGAGGCCGCCGAGACGTGGCGCACGCTGGACCCGGAGCGCCGGTTCTGGCAGGTCACCTCGCACCGGCTGCAGGTGACCGTGCCGGCCATCAACACGAGCCCGCTCGTGAGCAGGAGCGCCTGAATCCGACCGCCCCCGACCTGACGAACGGGTCGTTCGTGCGCTGTATCGGCACGAACGACCCGTTCGTCAGGTTCAGGGGTGGCGGCACCTACGCGAACGCCCGGTCCCCCGGGTTGATCGGACGCGGCAGGACGGTGCGGCCGGTCAGCTTCTCGTCGACGCCGCGGGCGGCCGAGCGGCCCTCCGCGATCGCCCACACGATCAGCGACTGCCCGCGGCCGGCGTCGCCGGCGACGAACACGTTCGGCACCGACGTCTCGTAGGAGGCGTCGCGGCGGACGTTGCCCCGGTCGTCGAGCTCGACCCCGAGCGCCTCGACCAGGCCCTCGCGCTGCGGGCCGAGGAAGCCCATCGCGAGGAACACGAGGTCGGCCGGGATCTCGCGCTCGCTGCCCTCGACCGGCTGGAACTTCCCCTCGACGCGCTGTACGTCGACGAGCTTGAGCGCCCGCAGGTGGCCGTGCTCGTCGCCGAGGAACTCCTCGGTGTTCACCGAGAACAGCCGCTCGCCGCCCTCCTCGTGGGCCGAGGAGACCCGGAAGACGGCCGGGTAGGTCGGCCACGGGTTCGAGGCGGGCCGGTCGGCCGGCGGGATCGGCATGATCTCCAGCTGGGTCACCGAGGCGGCGCCCTGCCGGTGGGCGGTGCCGACGCAGTCGGCCCCGGTGTCCCCGCCGCCGATCACGACGACGTGCTTGCCCTCGGCGTCGATGTCGGAGCGCGCGTAGTCGCCCTGCTGCACCCGGTTCGACGGGGGCAGGTACTCCATCGCCTGGTGCACGCCGTGGTTCTCCCGGCCCGGGATGGGCAGGTCCCGCCACGCCGTGGCGCCGACGGCGAGCACGATCGCGTCGAAGCGCTCCTGCAGCTCGGCCACGGAGATGTCGTGCGGGCCGGACCCGCCGACCTCGACGCCCGCGACGAAGTGCGTGCCCTCGGCGGCCATCTGCCCGAGCCGCCGGTCGAGCCGACGCTTCTCCATCTTGAACTCGGGGATGCCGTAGCGCAGCAGGCCGCCGATGCGGTCGGCCTTCTCGTACACGGTGACGTCGTGCCCGGCGCGGGTGAGCTGCTGGGCGGTGGCGAGGCCGGACGGACCGGAGCCGATGACGGCGACCGAGAACCCGGTCTTCGTCTCGGGCAACTCCGGGCGGACCCAGCCCTCCTCCCAGGCACGGTCGATGATCTCGATCTCGACCTGCTTGATGGTGACCGGGTCCGAGTTGATCCCGAGCACGCACGCCGCCTCGCACGGGGCGGGGCACAGCGTCCCGGTGAACTCCGGGAAGTTGTTCGTGGCGTGCAGGCGCTCGATGGCCTCCGACCAGTCGTCGCGCCACACCAGGTCGTTCCACTCCGGGATCATGTTCCCGAGCGGGCAGCCCTGGTGGCAGAACGGGATGCCGCAGTCCATGCAACGCCCGGCCTGCTTCTTGAGCGTCGTCTCGTTGAGCTCCTCGTAGACCTCGTGCCAGTCCTTCAGGCGCAGGTCGACGGGCCGGCGGCGCGGCAGCTCGCGGCCGGTGGTGAGGAATCCGCGGGGGTCAGCCACGAGCGGCCTCCATGATCGCGTCGTTCACGTCGCGGCCGTCGCGCTCGGCGTCGGCGGTCGCTTCCAGGACCCGCTTGAAGTCCACGGGCATGACCTTGGTGAACCGCATCGCCGCGGTCTCCCAGTCGGTGAGCAGCCCGTGCGCGACGGCGGAGTCGGTCGCCGCGTAGTGCTTCTCCACGAGGGCCCGCAGCTCCTCGAGGTCGGAGGCGTCCGGCACCTCCAGCTCCACCATCTGGTGGTTCACCCGCTGCTCGGGCAGGTCGAGCACGTAGGCCACGCCGCCGGACATGCCGGCCGCGAAGTTGCGCCCGATCGGCCCGAGGATCACCGCGCGGCCCCCGGTCATGTACTCGCAGCCGTGGTCACCCACGCCCTCGACCACCGCGTGCGCCCCGGAGTTGCGCACGCAGAAGCGCTCGCCGACCTTCCCGCGCAGGAAGATCTCGCCCTCGGTGGCGCCGTAGGCGATGACGTTGCCGGCGACGATGTTGTCCTCGGCCACGAGCGGGGCGTCGGGGTGCGGCCGCACGCTGATGCGCCCGCCGGAGAGGCCCTTGCCGCAGAAGTCGTTCGTGTCGCCGATCAGCCGCAGGGTCACCCCGCGCGGCAGGAACGCCCCGAACGACTGCCCGCCGGACCCGGTGAAGGTCACGTCGATCGTGTCGTCGGGCAGCCCCGCCCCGCCCCAGCGCTTCGTCACCTCGCTGCCGAGCATCGTGCCGACGGTGCGGTTGACGTTGCGGACGGGCAGCTCGAGGTGCACCGGCGACCCGTTCGCCAGCGCACCCTCGGCGAGCTGGATCAGGGTGTGGTCGAGCGCCTTGTCGAGGCCGTGGTCCTGGCTCTTCGAGCAGAACAGGGTCTGCTCGGCGAAGGAGCCGCGGAGCTCCGGCCGGTGCAGGATCGGCGCGAGGTCGAGACCCTCGGCCTTCCAGTGCGACTCGGCCGCCCGGGTGTCGAGCACCTCGGTGTGGCCGATCGCCTCCTCCAGCGACCGGAAGCCCAGTGCCGCGAGGTGCTCGCGCACCTCCTGCGCGATGAACTCCATGAAGGCCACGACGTAGTCGGCCTTGCCGTCGAACTTGGCGCGCAGCTTCGGGTTCTGCGTCGCGACGCCCACGGGGCAGGTGTCGAGGTGGCAGACGCGCATCATGATGCAGCCCGAGACCACCAGCGGCGCCGTCGCGAAGCCGTACTCCTCGGCGCCGAGCAGCGCCGCGATCATCACGTCGCGGCCGGTCTTCAGCTGCCCGTCGGTCTGCACCACGATGCGGTCGCGCAGACCGTTGAGCAGCAGCGTCTGCTGGGTCTCGGCGAGGCCGAGCTCCCACGGACCGCCCGCGTGCTTGATCGACGAGAGCGGAGAGGCCCCCGTCCCGCCGTCGTGCCCGGAGATGAGCACGACGTCGGCCTTGGCCTTGGACACGCCGGCCGCGACGGTGCCGACCCCGACCTGGCTCACCAGCTTGACGTGGACCCGCGCCGCCGGGTTGGCGTTCTTCAGGTCGTGGATCAGCTGGGCGATGTCCTCGATCGAGTAGATGTCGTGGTGCGGCGGCGGGCTGATCAGGCCCACCCCCGGCGTCGAGAAGCGGGTCTTCGCGATCCAGGGGTAGACCTTGTGGCCGGGCAGCTGCCCGCCCTCGCCGGGCTTCGCGCCCTGCGCGATCTTGATCTGGATGTCGTCGGCGTTGACCAGGTACTCGCTCGTCACGCCGAAGCGACCGGAGGCCACCTGCTTGACGGCGGAGCGGCGCGAGTCGCCGTTCGCGTCGCGGGTGAAGCGCGACGGGTCCTCGCCGCCCTCACCGGTGTTCGAGCGCCCGCCGAGCCGGTTCATCGCGATCGCGAGGACCTCGTGCATCTCCTGCGAGATCGACCCGTAGGAGATGGCACCGGTGTTGAACCGCCTGACGATCGCCGAGACCGGCTCGACCTCCTCGATCGGCACCGGCGTGCGGTCGCCGTCCTTGAACCCGAACAGCCCGCGGAGCGTCAGCAGCGCGCTCGACTGCTCGTCGACGGCGCGCGTGTACTCCTTGAACGTGTCGTAGTTCTGGGTGCGCGTGGAGTGCTGCAGCTTGAACACCGTGTGCGGGTTGAAGACGTGCAGCTCGCCCTCGCGGCGCCACTGGTACTCCCCGCCGACCACGAGCTCGCGGTGCGCGGCGTGCACGCCGTCGGCCGGCCACGCCACGCGGTGGCGGATCGCGACCTCCTCGGCGAGGACGTCGTAGGAGATGCCGCCGAGGCGCGACGTGGTACCGGTGAAGCAGTCCTCGACGACCTCCTCCCCGAGGCCGATGGCCTCGAAGATCTGCGCGCCGATGTAGGACGCGACCGTGGAGACCCCCATCTTGCTCATGACCTTGCGGACGCCCTTGGCCAGCGCCTCGACAACGTTGCGGGTGGCGGTGGGCACGCCGACGCCGGTGATGACGCCACGGTCGATGAGGTCCGCGACCGAGTCGAGGGCCAGGTACGGGTTGACCGCGGAGGCGCCGTAGCCGAGCAGCAGCGAGACGTGGTGGGTCTCGCGGACGTCACCGGCCTCGACGACGAGGTCGATCCGGGTGCGGGTCTTCTCCCTCACGAGGTGCTGGTGCACCGCGCCGGTGAGCAGGAGCGACGGGATCGGCGCGAACCGGGCGTCGGAGTTGCGGTCGGACAGGATGATCACGCGGGCGCCCTCGGCGATCGCGGCCGAGACCTCCGCGCGGATCTCGGCGAGGCGACCGCGCAGGGCCTCACCTCCGCCGCCGACCTCGTAGAGCCCGGAGACGACGTGCGGGGCGAAGCCCGGCAGGTTCCCGTCGTCGTTGATGCCGACCAGCTGCGCGAGCTCGTCGTCGTCGATGACGGGCAGCGGCAGGACGACGCGGCGGCAGGACGCCGGCGAGACCTCGAGCAGGTTGGTCTCCGAGCCCAGCTGGACCTGCAGCGAGGTGACGAGCTCCTCGCGGTAGGCGTCCAGCGGCGGGTTGGTCACCTGCGCGAACAGCTGGGTGAAGTAGTCGTAGAGCGAGCGGCTGCGGCTGGAGAACGCCGCGAGGGGCGCGTCGTTCCCCATCGAGCCGGTGGCCTCGGCGCCGCCCGTCGCCATCGGGCGCAGGAGCAGCGTGAGCTCCTCGCCGGTGTAGCCGAAGGTCTGCTGCCGGCGGACCAGCACGTCGTGGTCGAACGGCACGCGGTGGCGGGCCGGCAGGTCGGCCAGCTCGATCATCCCGGCGTGCAGCCACTCGGCGTACGGGTGCTCGGCGGCCAGCTCGCCCTTGATCTCGTCGTCGTCGACGATGCGGCGCCCGACGGTGTCGACGAGGAACATGCGGCCGGGCTCGAGCCGGCCCTTGCGTACGACGGCCGAGGGCTCGATGTCGAGCACGCCGACCTCGGAGCCGAGGACGACCAGGCCGTCCTCGGTGACCCAGTACCGGGCGGGACGCAGCCCGTTGCGGTCGAGCACGGCGCCGATGACGGAGCCGTCGGTGAAGGCCGCGAGCGCGGGACCGTCCCAGGCCTCCATGAGCGTGGAGTGGTACCGGTAGAAGGCCCGGCGCGCCGGGTCCATCTCGGTGTGGTTCTCCCACGCCTCCGGGATCATCATCAGCACGGCGTGCGGCAGCGACCGGCCACCGAGGTGCAGCAGCTCCAGCACCTCGTCGAAGCTCGCCGAGTCGCTGGCCCCGGGCGTGACGATCGGGAACAGCCGGTCCATGTCGTACGTGGAGAACGCGCCGGTCGAGAGCATCGACTCGCGGGCCCGCATCCAGTTGCGGTTGCCGCGCAGCGTGTTGATCTCGCCGTTGTGCGCGAGGTAGCGGTACGGGTGCGCGAGGCCCCAGGCAGGGAAGGTGTTCGTCGAGAACCGGCTGTGCACCAGGGCGATCGAGCTGGTGGTGCGCTCGTCGGTGAGGTCGGCGTAGAACGGGCCGAGCTGCTCCTCGGCGAGCATGCCCTTGTAGACCACGGTGCGGCTCGACAGCGAGGGGAAGTACGTCTCGCAGCCCGCGGCCCGGGTCTCGTGCTCGGTGCGCTTGCGCAGCGCGAAGGCACGGCGCTCCATCGTGAGCTCGATGCCGGCCGCGTCGTCGCCCGCGTTCGGGGTGTCGACGACGGCGTCCACGCCGCCCGGGAGGCCGACGAACAGCTGCCGGAAGGTCGGCATGACCTCGCGGGCGGTCGGGCCGATGCCCGCGCCGTCGGGGTCGACGGGCAGCTCGCGCCAGGCGAGGACGTCGACGCCCTCCTCGGCGGCGAGCCGCTCGACGATCGCGACCGCCTCGGCGGCCCGCTCCGGGTCCGCGGGCAGGAAGGCCACGCCGGCGGCGTAGCGGCCTGCCCCGGGCAGCGTCACGCCCTGCTCGGCGAGCACCGGGCGGTAGAGGCCGTCCGGGAGCTGGATGAGGATGCCCGCGCCGTCCCCGGTCGCGTGCTCGGCACCACGGGCACCGCGGTGCTCGAGGTTGATCAGCGCCGTCAGCCCCTTGGCGACGATGCCGTGGTCACGGCGACCGGCGATGTCGGCGACGAAGGAGACCCCGCACGCGTCGTGCTCGTGGGCCGGGTCGTAGAGCCCCTGCGGCGCGGGGGCCGTCGTGGTGGGGCTGGTGGCAGGGGTCGTGGTGGTGGCGGCGGTGCCGTCGGCGGCTGCCCCGGAGGTGATGGTCACGGCCTCGTGCCCTCCCGTCGTCGTCGTGTGGTGGCCCGGAACTGGTCCGGATGCGGAGCGTTCGCACCGGGACGTCCCCGGGCTGGATCGGCGGGCGGCACGCGAGTGCCGCCCGGGAGGCGGGCGGTGTGCTGGGGATCGGGCCGGCTCCGTCGGCCGGGTCGCGTCCGTGCGTCCCGCGCCGGACGTCGAGCCGGGTGGTGGCCCAAGCAACCTGACGTTAACGGTGGCGATCGCCGAGCGCACGCATCGCCGACCGATCCGAACCGTGCTGATCGCCACGTTGCGGCAACGAGCCGGCCGCCCGGGTGTCACCGCGCGGGGACGACGCTGTCCGCGGCGGTGGCACGTGTGGTGGTGGTACGGCGTCCGGCTCGCCGCGCGGGGTCACCGCGGCGGGCGGCCGGTCCCGGTCGTCCGACGGTCCCTGCCGCAGCCCGATCTGCGGGGACCGTCGGGTATCGGGGCCCCGGTGTCGGGGTATGCCGTTACCGTGTCGAACGGGTGTTCGATCGAGCGGCGGGTCTGTGCCGACCCGCGGTCCGATCGTCGCCCGTCACCAGCCGACCACGCCGCACGACGGCCGAGACCTCGGGAGCCATCATGAGCGAGACCGACACGCGGGACAGTCTGCCGGGCGACACGCCGTCCGGCCAAGACCCTGCCCGTCACACGGGCGTCACACCTCCGGATCCGCACGAGGTGAAGCAGCAGGGCGAGGGGTCCGTCGCGGAGAAGGACCCGGCGAACTGGGTCACCGGCGACGAGCCGATGACCGGTCCGCAGGCCAGCTACCTCGAGACGCTGGCGCAGCAGGCGGGCGAGGAGCCGCCCACCGACCTGACGAAGGCGCAGGCATCCGACGAGATCGAGCGGCTGCAGGGCTCGGCCGACTCGGACCGCCAGGAACGGCCCACCGACCAGTGGGTCACCGGGGACGAGCCGATGACGGGCCCGCAGGCCAGCTACCTGGAGACGCTCGCCCAGCGGGCCGGGGAGGAGCCGCCGGCGGACCTGACGAAGTCGCAGGCGTCCCGCGCGATCGACGACCTGCAGCAGCGCACGCAGCAGTGAGGCGGCCGTGAGGCACGTGTGGCCGCCGGGCGGTCCGGCCGGGGAACTCGACCGGACCGCCCTCGCGGACCTCTACACCCACCCCGCGCCTGCCGACCGGCCGTTCGTCCGGGTCAACTTCGTCGCCAGCGCCGACGGCGCGGTGAGTGTCGACGGGCGCTCCACCGGTCTGGCCGCACCGGGTGACCGGACGGTCTTCGGGGTGCTCCGGGAGCTGGCCGACGTGATCGTGGCCGGGTCGGGCACGGTCCGCGCCGAGAACTACCGGGGGGCGCGGACGTCGGCGCCCGCACGGGCCCGGCGGCGGGCGCGCGGCCAGGCCGCGGTGCCCCCGGTCGCCGTGGTGACGGCCGCGCCGCGCCTCGATCCGGGGGCCGCGTTGTTCACCGACACCGCCGTCCCCCCGCTCGTCGTCACCACCACCGGGGCGGCGCCCGAGGCGCGCCGGCGCTACGGCGCGGTCGCCGAGGTCCTCGACGCGGGCGACCTCTCCCCCGCCGCCGTCCTCGACGCCCTCGCCGCCCGAGGGTGCCGCCGGGTGCTCTGCGAGGGCGGACCGGCCCTCGTCGGGTCCTTCGCGGGCGCCGGGCTGGTCGACGAGCTGTGTCTGTCGCTCGCCCCCCAACTGGTGGGCTCCGGACCCGGCCGCATCCTGGCCGGTCCGGAGCTCCCGGTGCCGCTGCCGCTGCACCTCGTCTCCGCCCTGGCGCACGACGACGGACTGTTGCTGCGGTACGCCGTTCGTCCGTTCGAGTGACAATCCGTGACGGTCTTCCGTCGCAGGGTGTCGGACGGGTAGTCGGCCCCGCACAGCGGTCGCAGCCGACGGCGGTGCACGACCGCCCCCCGAACCCCTGCGCAGAGGAGCGCCCCTCATGACGACCCCTTCCGACTCGGCCACGACCACGCCGGCCGCGCCGCGGACCGGTGGCGCCAACCCCGCCCGTCTCGCCGACGACTCGGGCCAGGGCAAGACCACGATCGCCTCCGGCGTGGTGCAGAAGATCGCCGGCATCGCGGCCCGCGAGGTCTCCGGCGTCTACTCGATGGGCGGCGGCGTCTCCCGCGCCTTCGGGGCGATCCGCGAGCGCATCCCCGGCGGCACCGGCACCTCGCAGGCGGCGGGCGTACAGGTCGAGGTCGGCGAGAAGCAGGCCGCGATCGATCTCGACATCGTCGTCGAGTACGGCGCCGGGATCGTCGAGCTCGCCCGCGCGGTGCGACGCAACGTCATCGGCGCCGTCGAACAGATGACCGGCCTCGAGGTCATCGAGGTCAACATCGCCGTCAACGACATCCACATGCCCGGCGACGACAACGACGCCGAGCCCGCGCCGGCCCCGACCTCGCGGGTCGAGTGAGCGGCCCCGCCGGGCGGGGCCCGGCCGTCGGAGCGGGCGCGGTGCCACCATCGGGCCCGCAGCTCGGCACGGCCGCGGCGGCGGGCGTGCGGGCCGTGTCCCCGGGCTCGCCCGACGCCCCGGGCCTCGGCTCGCTCTCCGAGCGTGTCGCGGGGGCGCTCCTCGCCCACCCGGACGTCGTCCGCCTGTCCGGTGGGACGTTCGGCTCCGTGGCCACCTACCTGCCCGGCCGTCGGCTGGTCGGCGTCGCCCTCGGCGACGCGGACGAGCCGACCCGGATCAGCGTGGTGCTGCGCCTCGGTGCCCGGGTCCGGCCGACCGTCGAGGCGCTGCGCGCCCTCGTCGCGGCCGAGACCGGCGCCCGTCGGGTCGACGTCGTCGTCACCGACCTCGCCGACCCGACCGACCCGGCGGAGGCCGCCGCGGCCACCGGGCGCGCGCGGTCGTGAGCACCCCGTGAGCGCCGCCCCGACCCCGGCCGGCGAGTTCCGGGCCTTCGCCCGTCGGCACCACCCCGACGTCGGCGGCGACCCGGAGACCTTCCGCCGGGGTCTGGCGGCGTTCCGCGCCGGTCGCTCCCCGTTCGAGGCCGTCCCGGACGGGGACGGCGGGCACGACCCGGCCGGCACCGACGCCGCGCCGCGGTGGCGGATCGCCGACGACGACCCGCGGCTCGACGCCCCGATCGTCGCGGTCTCCGGCCACGTCGTCCCCCGCACCCTGCGGGCCGGCCGTCGCTGGCTGGGCCGCGCCCCGCTCAACCCGGTCCGTATCCGCCGGGTCGTCTGAACCCCCACGCAACCGGAAGGTCCCCCATGAGCGCCACCACGGCCGGCCTGTTCGTCGGCCTCCTGCTCGGCGTCGCGGCCGCCGCCGGCGGTCTCGTCGGTTTCTTCATCGCCCTCGTCCTCGGCATCCTGGGTCTCGTCGTCGGCCGCGTGCTCGACGGCGAGCTCGACATCACGCAGTTCACCGGCCGCGGTCGCGACCGATGAGCACCCCGTCCTCGGACGCCACCACCCCGGTGCCGGTCGTCGCGTCGCCGCCCGTCGACGCCGCCGACGAGGTCGGCGAGCGCGGGCGGCTCGACATCGCGTTCGGCGTGGTGCGTCGCATCGCGGAGCACGCGGCGGACTCCACCGAGGGCACGGTGCGCACCGAGCGCCGGGTCGCCGGGCTGGGGTTCGGCGAGGCCGGGTCCTCGGCCAAGGTGTCCGGGTACGGCGGCCAGGTCGACCTGCGGCTCGAGGTGCCACTGGCCTACCCCGCGCCGATCGCGCTCACCGTCGAGGCCGTCCGCGGCAACGTCCGGGACCGCATCCAGACCCTCACCGGGTACGCGGTGCGCTCGCTCGACGTCACCGTCTCCGCCCTCTCGATCCCCTCCGGCCCACCGGCCCCGACCTCCCGGGTGCAGTGATGCGTGTCGTCCTGCGGCTGCTCTCGCCGCTGCTCGGTCTGCTCGTCGCCGCGATCGGGGTGGTGACCGCCCTCGAGGTGATCGTCGCCTGGGTCGCGCCCGCGTCGTCGCCGCTCGTCGTCCCGTGGCCGACCTGGCAGGCCACGGTCGCCGGCCTGACCTGGTCGTCGGGCACCGTGCGCGGCGTCGCGATCGGCGTCGGCGTGGTCGGCCTGCTCGTGCTCCTGGTCGGCCTGGTGGCCCGCCGGCACGACGTCGCGCTCACCGAGCCGGTCCCCGAGGTCACCGTCACCACCTCCCCGCGCTCGCTCGCCCGGGCCGTCGGGCACGAGGTCCGGTCCCACGCCGACGTCGTGTCGGCGTCCGTGGTGGCCTCGCAGAAGAAGGTGGTCGTGAAGGCGGGCACGCTCGACCCGCCCGACGAGGTCCGCACGGCGCTGCGCGAGCGTGTCGACGAGGTCCTCGGCCGCCTCCCGCTCGCCCGCCGCCCGCGGGTCTCCGTCTCCGTCGCCGCCACCAAGGGGGTCAAGTGAGCCGTCGCTCCCGGGCCGCCGTCGCCCGCTCCGCCGCGGGCGACCGCACGCTCGTCGTCCTCTCGGGCCTCGTCCTGCTCGCACTCGGGGTGCTGGTCGTCCTGCTCGGCGCCGGCGTGTTCGGGTCCAACCGCGCCCAGCGCCCGCTGTTCGACCCCGTCCTCACGGGTTGGGTGGCCCGGAACGTCGACCTGACCCGCTGGATCGCGATCGCCGCGGGGGTCGTGCTGCTCGTCGTCGGGCTGGTCTGGGCGGTCCGGTCGCTGCGCCCCGAGCCGCGCCCGGACGTGGTGCTCTCCGAGACCCCCGGCGAGCGCCTCACCGTCGACCACTCCGCCGTCGCCGACGCCGTCCGGCACGACGCCGAGGCCATCGACGGCGTCAGCCGCGCGCGCGTCCGCATGGTCGGCACCGAGCGCCGGCCGGCGCTGCGGATGTCGCTGTGGCTCGTCGAGGGCACCGACGTGCGCGACGTCTGGGCCGACATCGACGGCCGGGTCCTCGCCCGGGCGCGCCAGGCCTTCTCGGTGGACGCCCTGCCCACGGCGGTCCGCCTCGAGCTCGACGCGACGGCCTCGCACAGCCCGCGCGTGCAGTAGGACGGGACGGGAGGGGGAGACTGTCGCGGTGGACCTGCCCGTGATGCCCCCGGTGCTGCCGATGCTGGCCAAGCCCGTGACGTCGATCCCGGACGGCCAGTGCTTCGAGCCGAAGTGGGACGGCTTCCGGGCCGTGGTGTTCCGCGACGGCGACGAGGTGGAGATCGGCAGCCGCAACACCAAGCCGATGACGCGGTACTTCCCGGAGGTGGTCGAGGCCCTCCGGGAGCACCTGCCCCCGCGCTGCGTGGTCGACGGCGAGATCATCGTCGCCACCCCCGACGGGCACGGTCTGGACTTCGAGGCACTCCAGCAGCGCATCCACCCCGCCGTCTCCCGGGTCACCCTGCTCGCCGAGCAGACCCCCGCGTCGTTCGTGGCGTTCGACCTGCTCGCGCTCGACGACGAGGACCTGACCCGGCGCCCGTTCGCCGAGCGCCGCGCCCGCCTCGTCGAGGCGGTGGACGACCGGGCCTCGGTGCACGTCACGCCGATGACCACCGACCACGACGAGGCGCAGGACTGGTTCGTCCGCTTCGAGGGGGCGGGGCTGGACGGGCTCATCGCGAAGAAGCCGGACCTGACCTACCAGCCCGACAAACGCGTCATGAGCAAGATCAAGCACGTGCGGACCGCCGACTGCGTGGTCGCGGGCTACCGGGTGCACAAGTCCGGGCCGGACGCGCTCGGGTCGCTGCTGCTCGGGCTCCACACCGCCGACGGCACCCTCGCGAGCGTGGGCGTGGTCGGTGCCTTCACCATGGCCCGCCGTCGGGAGCTCATGGCGGAGCTGGCGCCGCTGGTGACGACCTTCGACGACCACCCGTGGAACTGGGCCGCGCACGAGCAGGGCGAGCGCACCCCGCGCAAGAACGAGACCAGCCGGTGGAACGCGGGCAAGGACCTGTCGTTCGTGCCGCTGCGGCCCGAGCGGGTCGTCGAGGTGCGCTACGACTACCTCGAGGGCGACCGCTTCCGGCACACCACGCAGTTCGTGCGCTGGCGCCCGGACCGCGACCCGTCGTCGTGCACCTACGACCAGCTGGACCGCCCGACCAGCTTCGACCTCGCCGACATCCTGCCGCCGACCCGGTAGGGCGCTCCCGGGGCCTGCTCCCGGGCCCTCACCGCGGGGCGACCGGACGCCGGGCATCATGGGCGCGCGCCCGTCCCCGCCCGTCGAGAGGTCCCGCCATCCGTCGTCCCAGGTGGTTGCTCCTCGTGCTGCTCGCGGTGGTCCTCGCCGGGTGTGCCGTCGGCCCGAGCCGTCGCCCGCCGGTCGCCACCGTGAACAGCGACGAGCCCGCCGCCCCGCCCTCGGGGACCTCCGCCCCGCCGTCCCCGCCGCCGTCCCTGCTGCCCCCGCTGATCGCGTCCAGCCCGCAGCTCGACTTCACCGAGTGCACCGCCGGGCAGCTCACCCGGCTGGGGGGCGCCGCGGCGTTCGGGGGGCGCGACCTGCGGCTGGGGTGCGCGTCGGTGCCGGTGGGGGGTGCCTTCGCGAGCGGCTCGGGGACCAGCGCCGCCGAGGTCGACGTCGTCCGCGTGACCCTCGGCCCGGCGCCCGGCGTCCCCACGGTCCCGATCGCCGTGCTCGGGGACCCGGGGCGGCGGACCGGGGTCGAGCAGGCCGTGCGACTGGCCGCGCGGGCCCCCGTCGACCTGCTCGACGGGCGCACGCTCTACGGCGTGGACGTCCGGGGCGCGTCCGCCGGCGGCGTCGACTGCATCACCCCCGGCACCCGGGCCGCCCTCGCCGACACCGACCCGGCCGCCGCCGACCCCACCGCGCTCGCCCCCCTGGCGGCGGCCGCGGCGACGGCGGCCCGGACGTGCTCGCAGCTGCTGGAGGACTCCCTCACCGAGTACGACACCGCGACCGACGCCGACGACCTCGACCAGGTCCGCCGCGCCCTGGGCGCGGTGCGGCTGCACGCCGTCGGCCTCGGCGGTGGCGCCGCCACCCTCGCCCGGTGGGCCCAGAACCACCCCGAGCAGCAGGGGCGGCTCGTCCTCGACGCGCTGCCCGACCCGACCGCCCCGGTCGGCCTCACCGCCGATCAGCGGGCCGCCGCCGCCCGTCAGGCCCTCGACGCGTTCGCCCAGAACTGCGCGGCGACCGGCTGCCCCCTCGGCGCCGACGCGCGGGGGGCCGTCGCCGACCTCGTCGCCCGGCTGCGGACGGCCCCGCTCCCGGCCTCGCCGACCGCGACCGGGGCGGTCCCCGGACGGCGGGTGACCGCGGGGACCGTGGTCAGCGTGCTCGTGCCCGCCCTGGCCGACCCCGACCGGTGGCCCGCGCTCGCCACCGCCCTCGCCGCGGCGCGGTCCGGGGACCCCGCGGGGGTCCTCGCCCTCGCCGCGCGGACCGAGGACGACGGCGGGTTCGACCTCGGGCTGGTCTCCACCTGCAACGAGGAGGCGGAGCGGCCGACGGTGGACCAGGTGGCCCAGGCCGCGGGCCGGGAACGCGCCGTCGACCCGGTGTTCGGCGGCTGGTTCGCGCAGCGGGCGCTGGTGTGCTCGTCGTGGCCGGTGCCCACGGACGTCCCGGCCCCGCTCGCCGGGACCGCGGTGCCCACCCTCCTGCTCGGCACCTCGGCCGACCCTGTCGTCCCGCTCACGGAGAGCCAGCGCGTGGCGGCCGGGATGCAGGGCTCCGCGCTCGTGTCGTGGCTCGGCGCCGGGCACGGGGCGTACCCGGCCACGCCGTGCATCAGCGGGATCGTGGACGACTACCTGCTCCGCCAGGACGTGCCGCGCGAGGAGACCGTCTGTCCACCGTGAGACGGAGCGCAGCGGAGCTCGAACCAGGAGCACCGTGAGACGGAGCGCGGCGGAGCTCGGACGACGGGCACCGTGAGCCGATGATCACGGTCCTGCGTGCGTGCTCCCCGCGCCCGTAGGATCCTGTCCCGTGCCGCTCCCGCGACTCCCGCGCCTGGTCGACGCCGCGCTCGACCGCCTCGTCGTCCCCGGCTACTCGAGGCTGGGCTACCTCGCCCGCTCCGCGAGCTGGCCCGCGCTCGCCCCGGACGCCCTCCAGGGCCGCACCGTCGCGGTGACCGGCGCGAGCTCGGGGCTCGGGACCGCCACCGCGGCGGGCCTCGCCGGGCTGGGCGCCGCGGTGGAGCTCGTCGTGCGCGACCGCGCCCGCGGGGAGGCCACCCGCGACGCCATCCTCGCGACGCACCCGCAGGCGCGGATCACGGTCGCCCGCTGCGACCTGTCCGACCTGGCGGACGTCCGCCGCTACGCCCTCGACGCCCGCGACCGCCTGCTCGCCCTGCACGGCCTGGTCCACAACGCCGGGGTGCTGCCCGCCGAGCGCACCGAGACCCGGCAGGGCCACGAGCTCTGCCTCGCCACCCACGTGCTCGCTCCGTTCCTCCTCACGCGCGAGCTGCTGCCGCTGCTGCGGGCCGGATCGCCGCCGGACCGGCCGGGCCTCCCGGCCCGCGTCGTGCTCGTCTCCTCGGGCGGGATGTACACCGCCTCGCTGCGCACCGACGACCCGGAGTACACCGAGGGCCGCTACTCCGGCGGCGCCGCGTACGCGCGCACCAAGCGCATGCAGGTGGTCCTCGCCGAGCTCCTCGCCGACGACCTGGCCCCGGCGGGCGTGGTGGTCCACAGCATGCATCCCGGCTGGGCCGACACCCCGGGGGTCGCGGACTCGCTGCCCGGCTTCCACCGGCTCACCGGTCCCCTGTTGCGCTCGCCCGAGCAGGGCGCCGACACCGCGGTGTGGCTCCAGGCGGCCACCGAGCCGGGCCACTGCAGCGGACTGTTCTGGCACGACCGCGCGCCCCGCCCGACGCACTACCTCTTCGGGGAGGAGAGCGCCGCGCAGCGGGCCGCGCTGTGGACGTTGTGCGTGGACGCGACCCACGACGCCGAGGCCCACTGAGCGCGGCCCGAGGGCTCGCTGAGGGTCCGTTCACCCGATCCGGCGTCGGGCGTTAACGCGGGCCCTCCGCCCGACGATGCGCCGGTCGAGGGCACCGCGACCGCGCGGTGCCGCCGACGCCATCGGGGGCGGGGCATGAGTCAGGGCACGGGACACCAGACCGGACCGGGGTCGGAGGAGCGCGACGGTGCCATGCGGCCCGACCGTCGCCCGCCGCAAGCCGGGCCCCCCCACGCGCCCCACCCGACGATGCCCCCGATGACGCCGCCGCCGATGACGCCGCCGACGATGCCGCCCGGGATGCCCCGGCAGGCTCCCCCGGGACACGGCTACGGCGCCTACCCGCCGGCCACCGGTGGCTGGGCCCCCATCGTCGAGGACGCGGACGACCCGAGCACCCCCGGCAACCCGGCCGCGGCGACGTCCGTGGCGCTCGGGGTGCTGGCCCTGCTCGTCTCCCTGCGCCCGCTGGCGTTCGGCAGCATGGCCCTGGGCTGGGACGGCTTCGTCGGGATCGCGCTGGCCCTCGGCGGCCTCGTCGCCGGCGCGGTCGGCCTGCGCACCGCGCTCCGGCGTCCCGTGGCGGGGCTGGGCATGGCGCTCGCCGTCGTCGCGCTCCTCGTGATCGCGGTGCTCCCGACCGTCTGACGCCCCGGACCGTCGGTGAGAGGCCGTCGGTCAGGAGCCGTCGGTCAGGAGCCGTCGGTCAGAAGGTGATGACCAGGCGCCCGCGGACCCCACCCGCCTCGAGCCGCCGGTGGGTCTCCGCCGCGCGCTCGGCCGGCACCGTCCCGGCCACCCGCAGCGTCACCGCGCCGGATTCCACCTGCTCGCGCAGCCGGTCGAGGGCGGCGCGGTTCCGGGCGTAGTCGCGGACCCGCACCGGGTGCCACGTGATGCCCCGGCCGCTGCCGCCCTCGGGTCCGGCGTAGCCGCGCACGGTGGCGATCCGGCCGCCGTCGACCAGGGCCGGCACCAGCTCATCGGTCTGCACGGACCCGTCGGCGACGCCGTCCACCCCGCCCCCGACGGCCTCCCGGATCCGGTCCGCGACGCCGTCTCCACGCGGGACCACCACGTCCGCGCCGAGGCGGCGGACCAGGTCCTCGTCCGCCGCGGCCGCGTCGGCCACCACGCGCAGCCCGTCGGCCTTCGCGAGCTGCACGACGTAGCCGCCGAAGGCACCCGCCGCGCCCGTCACGGCGAGCGTGGCGCCCGCGGGCAGGGCGAGCAGGTCCAGGGCGAGCCGGGCGGTGAGCCCGTTCATGGGCAGCGTCGCGGCCTCGGCGTCGGTGACCCCCGCCGGCGCGAGCGCCACCGAATCGACCGGGAGCGCGATCCGGGAGGAGTAGCCGCCGTGGGACCCCGACGGCACGACGATGCCCATGACCCGGTCGCCGACCGCGAGCCCGGCGTCGTCGGTGTCCGGGCCCAGCGCGACGACGGTCCCGGCCACGTCCATGCCCGGCACGTAGGGCGGCGGGTCGTGCCGCAGCGCCTCGGCCCGGGCGCCGTTGCGGGTGAACGTGTCGGTGGGGCTGACGGCGGCGGCCACGACCTCGACGACCACCTCGCCGGGTCCCGGCTCCGGGTCCGGCAGCTCGACGACGTGCAGGGCCTCGGGCCCGCCGAACTCCGTCACTCCCACGGCTCGCATGCGCCCGGTGTTCCCCGGACGGGCGGACGGCCACGCCCGTTGTGATGACGGCGCTGGGCCGGGCCGCCGGCCGGTGGCACCGTCGTCCGACATGTCATCCGGCATGTCGTCCGCCCGGTCCTCCGACGTCGACCCGTTCCGGCCCACGCCCATCTTCGACGAGGTCGGCCGGTGGGCCCGGGACGCGACGGCGGGGACCTCGATGCTGACCTTCAGCCCGGCGGGCCCCGGGACGCCGGGCACCGCACGGACCGTCCTCGCGCTGCTCGCGGCCGCCCGGGAGGAGCGCGCGTCGCGCCACGCCCTCCGGCGACCATGATCGTCCGGGACCGTACGATATCGACGTGACGCCGTCCGAGCCCGCGACGTCGGTCCCCGAACTCCCCGTCCCGGTGTCGGCCTGGGCCGACCTCGACGTCGGGGAGCGGACCCGTCGCACCCGCCGCCGGCTCCTGCTGGCCGCCGCCACGGTCTTCGACGCGCAGGGCTACCGCGGTGCCGCCCTCAGCGACATCCTCGCCGTCGCCGGGTTGACCAAGGGCGCGCTGTACTTCCACTTCCGGTCCAAGCACGCGCTCGCCGAGGCGCTGCTGGCCGAGGTGTGCGACTCGTGGCTGCTCATGACCGAGGAGATCGCCCGGCGGGGGACCGACCCGATGTGGCGGCTGCTGCTCGAGACCGACGCCTACGTCGCCCGCTGGATGCACGACCCGCTCGTGCGCGGCATCAGCCGCGCGATCTCCGAACCAGACCTGCGGGAGCACCGCACGACGTGGATGGCGACCTGGGAGTCCTCCACGGCCGAGCTGCTGGCGCAGGCCGAGACGGCCGGGCTCCTGGCCCCCGGCGTCGACCCCGTGCGCGCCGCGCGGGCGATCGTCGCGGTCGCCGTCGGGAACTACGGCCTCGCCGACGGCCCGGACGACCTGTGGACGCGGATGACCGAGTCGTGGGAGGGCCTGGTCCCGATCATGACCACGCCGGAGTGGGCGCGCAGCTGGGCCGCGTCGGACTGGCGACGACGGCCGCGTCCCGACGCCGAGCGCTACCGGTCGGCCCGCGAGCCCTGACCGCGGGGCGACGCGGGCCGGCCGCGGGTGGTCAGCGCGGGGCGGTGCGCGCGAGGGCGTCCCAGCCCTGGTCCTCGGCGCGGGCCGCCTCCTCGGCGGCCGCCCCGCCGCGCAGTCCGAAGAGCCGCTTCGCGAAGAGCAGGTATACGACCACCGCGATGTTGATGACGAGTGCGATGACCTTCGTCGGGGTCACCCGCCCGGTCAGTTCGTAGATCTCGGGGACGAGCAGCACCGACGTCGCGACGAGCGTGAGGTACTCCGCCCACCGCTTGCCCCACCACAGCCCGAGGGCCTCGACGCCCTCGAGCAGCGCGTAGGCCGCGAGGACGAGGCCCACGAGCACGATGGTCCGGTCCTGCGCCGTGAACGCGTTGCGCAGCTCGCCGACGAACCCGTCCTGCAGGCCCTCGCCGAACCCGATGGTGTTCAGGGTCCCCAGCACCGCGAAGAACGGGGTGCGCAGCGCCGCGCGGTCGGCGAGGAACACGAACACCCCCACCGCCGCGAGGCCGAGCCCCAGGAAGTGCAGGAGGCGGTCGATCGCGATGAGCCGCAGGACGAAGCGGTCGCGCAGCGCGCGGCCGCGCAGCGGGAGGTCGACCTCGTCGCGGGTGGGGAGCCGGTCGCGGCTCGGTGCGGCGGGAGGCGGCAGCGGCACCCACGAGTCGCAGCGCAGGCAGCGGTGCCAGCGGCAGTCCTCGCCCTCCCGGACCACCTGCTCGACCTCGAATCCGGGGTCGGGCGAGTCGAGGACGGCGGCGTCCGTCCCGAGCAGCTCGTGGCCCCGCAGGCCGCAGGTGATGAGTTCGTAGTGGAACCGCGGCCGGAAGCGGGCGGGTGGGACCGTGCCCGGTGGCCGGGGTACCGCGACCTTCGTCGTCACCCTGCGATCGTAGGGCCGCGGGGCCGGTTCAGACGGCCGGCGCCATCTCCATGACCCCGGCGGTGGGCACGGCCACGGTCTCGACGACCCAGACCTGCCCGTCGGTCACGCTCACCGCGTGCGTGCGCACCGGCTTCTTCGCCGGCGGCCCGTCGGGGCGCCCGGTGCGCAGGTCGAAGCAGGCGGCGTGCAACGGGCACTCCACCGCGCACCCCTCGAGGAACCCGTCGGAGAGCGACGCGTCCTGATGGGTGCAGGTGTCGTCGATGGCGAACAGCTCGCCCTCGACGTGGAAGACCGCGATCGCGACCGTCCCCTCCACCCGGACCGACTCGCCGTCGGGGATGTCCGCGAGCTCACCCACGTAGATCATGTCTGCTCCTGTTGCGTATTACGCGCTCAGTCCTGCGATCCGCAACACAAGCGTGACGATCCCGGGAAGCGCCGTCAAGGGCGACGGGGGACGATTTCGCGTCCTTCTGTTGCCATTGGATGACACGGCTGGTACTCGACTGATATGTCAATACGTCGCCCATGGCAGCGTCATCCGGATGACACACTGCGGGCACGCCCGCGTCCGTCCCGTACTCGTCGGGGGAAAACCGCATGGTCGACCAGCCGCACCTCTGGCGGCGCGCCGGGGCACCGCCGGCCGTCGAGGGCGAGTACGTGCTGCGCCGGGCCGCGGCCGCCGCGGCCGTCGGCAACGTCGCGGAGTGGTACGACTTCGGGCTCTACTCCTACCTGGCCGGCACGGTGCTCTCGCGCGTCTTCTTCCCCGACGCCGGCCCGTGGGCCACCGTCTACACCCTCGGGGCCTTCGCCGCGGCGTTCGTGATGCGCCCCCTCGGCGGCCTCGTCTTCGGGCCGCTCGGCGACCGCGTGGGGCGCACGAGGGTCCTCTCCGCCACCGTCGTGCTCATGGCGGCCGCCACGCTCCTGCTCGGCCTCGTGCCGGGGCACGGCACGATCGGCGTCGCCGCGCCCGTGCTGGTCCTGGTCGTCCGCATGCTGCAGGGCTTCTCGGCGGGCGGGGAGTACACCGGCGCGCTGACGCTCATCGCCGAGTACTCGCCCGACCGGCGACGGGGCTTCTTCGGCAGCTGGCTGGAGTTCGGGACGTTGACGGGATACACCCTCGGCGCCGGGGCCAGCGCGCTGGTCATCGCCCTGCTGCCCGACGACGCGCTGCTCGCGTGGGGATGGCGGCTCCCGTTCATGCTGGCGCTCCCGCTCGGCGTGACGGGCATCTACCTGCGGCTGCGCCTGGAGGACACCCCCGCGTTCCGCCAGCTCATGGACCGCTCCCCCGCGGTCTCGCGGATGCCGCTGCGTCGCGCGCTGCGGATCGTGCTCGTGCGCTACCGCCGGAGCGTGCTCGTCGCCGGCGGCCTGGTCGTCGCCTGGAACGTCGCGAACTACGTGATGACGAGCTACGTGCCCACCTACCTCACCAGCACGCTCGTGGAGTACGGCGAGGCCGGCAGCGGGACGGCCGCGGCCACGGGCCTGCAGGTCGCGGTGATGCTGGGCATGCTGGCGGTGATCACCTCCGTCGGGCGCCTGAGCGACCGCGTGGGCCGCCGGCCGGTCCTGCTCACCGGCGGCATCGCGCTCGTCGTCACCGGACTGCCCTCGGTGTGGCTGCTCCGCCAGGGGCCGGTCGGCCAGGTCGGCGGGCTCGCGCTGATGGGCGCATGCCTCGTGTGCTTCGCCGCGGTGGCGCCCTCGACGCTGCCCGCGGTGTTCCCCACGCTGGTGCGCTACGGCGGCCTCGCCCTCACCTTCAACGTCGCCGTGTCGGTCTTCGCCGGCACCTCGCCCACCGCGATCGCCGCCCTCACCACGGCGACCGGGTACCTCGACTGGGCCGGGTGGTTCCTGGTGGCGGCCGGGGTCGTCGGGATCGTCAGCGTGGCGTTCCTCCCCGAGAGCGCCGGCCGGCCGCTCGCGGGGGCCCGGCCGCTCGCCTCGAGCGCGGACCTCCCGCCGCCGGAGCGCTCCCCCGACGGCGTCTTCCTCGAGCACCCCCGGGACTGACCGGGGACCCGCCTCAGCGGACGGCGGCGCGGGGCAGCTCGGTGCGGCGGAGCCGGCCGAAGCCGCGGGGGTCACCCATCGCGAACAGCCCCGTCGTCGTGCCGTCGCCCCCGCGGTACCGGGCGACGAAGCGCCGGTCGTCGACGTCGCCGGAGAGGACCTCGACCGTGTCCGCGGGGTCAGGGTGCCCGGCGAGCTGGAGCATCCGGCCGTACTGGTCCGACCAGACGTAGCCCGTCGGCGCGACGGTGCGCACCGTGGTGCCCGCGAGCAGGTTCGTCGCGGCGACCGCGGCCTGCTCCCCCGCGCTGGTCCAGTGCTCGTGCCGGTACGACGACGGGCCGCGCGACCAGCGGGCGACGTCCCCGACGGCGACGACGGTGGGGACGTCGGTGACCATGCCGTCGTCGGTGCACGCGCCGTTCTCGACCTTCACCCCCGAGCCCTGCAGCCAGGCCGTGGTGGGCGCGATGCCGACGCCGACGACCACCACGTCCGCGGCGACCTCCCGGCCGTCGCGCAGCCGCACCCCGGTGACCCGCTCCCCCGCCGCCGTCGTCGCGGTGGCGAACCCGGCGACGACCGCCCCGGTGTGCAGGATGGTGCCGTGCTCGGCGTGGAGGGCCACGCAGGGGCGCGCCACCGTCTCCCCGAGGACCGGGGAGAGCGGCGTGGTCAGCCCGTCGAGCACGGTGACGTCGAGCCCCAGGCCCCGGCACGTCGAGGCGACCTCCGCCCCGATGAACCCGCCGCCCACGACGACGACCCGGACGCCCGGGACGAGCTCCGCGCGCAGGCCGCGGGCGTCGTCCAGCGTCCGCAGGACGTGCACGCCCGCGACGCCCTCGGTGCCGGGCAGCCGCCGGGCGGACCCGCCGGTGGCGACGACGACGCCGTCGGCGTCCACCTCCGCGCCGTCCGCCAGCCGGATCCGCCCGGCGGCGCTGTCCAGGGCGACGGCCCGGGCGCCGGGGCGCAGGTCGAGCGACAGGTCGGCGAGGTCGTCGTCGTCCAGGAGGGCGAGCTCGGCCTCGTCGGCCCGGCCAGCCAGGTAGGCCTTGGACAGCGGCGGCCGGTCGTAGGGGGCGTGGGGCTCGTCGCCGAGCAGGACGAGCCTGCCGTCGAACCCGGCCCGCCGCAGGGCCTCCGCCGAGCGGACCCCCGCGACGGAGGCCCCCACGATCGCGATCGTCTTCATGCGCGCTCCTACGTACGCGGGAGAGACGCCACGGCGCGAACGCGCGGCCGCGGCACCGGGGAGAGGACCGACGTTGCGTCCTACGCGCACGTGATCCTTCATGCGCAACACAGACGGTGGAAGACGCGGACGGCGTTGTCAAGGACCGACCGCCGGGCGGACATCACGCCCGGAGGGCGAGCAGGCCCTTGACAGGGCTCCCCGGCACCCGGGACGGTGTCGTTGCGCGATGAGCAGAGTCGTTCCGGATCGCGCAACTCAGCCGCCGAGGTTCCGACATCCCGGAATCCTCCCGCTCGCCCGGCCGACCCCCGTCGAGGAGCACGCACGATGACCACTGGTGAGTTCGTCGGCTCGATGGCCGACACCCAGCTCCCCGCGAGCCTCCGGGCGACGCTGCCCGGGCGGTACTACACCGACCCGACGATCTTCGCCGCCGAACAGGCGCTCGTCCTCGAGAGCGGCTGGTTCTGCGCCGTCCTCGCCGCGGACATCCCGGCCGCGGGCGACTTCGAGACGGTGCAGGTGGGGCGCGAGAGCGTGATCGTGGCGCGGGGCCGCACCGGCGCCGTGCACGCGTACCTCAACGTGTGCCGCCACCGCGGCGCCCGGCTGTGCACCGAGGAGAAGGGGTCGGTGCGGCGGTCCTTCCAGTGCCCGTACCACGCGTGGACCTACGGTCTCGACGGCACGCTGATCGCGGCCCCGAACATCGCCTCGATGCCCGACATCGACCGCCGTGAGTACGGGCTGAACCGCGTCGCGGTGCAGGAGTGGCTCGGCTACGTCTGGGTCTGCCTCGCCGACGAGCCGCCGTCGTTCGACGAGACCGTGGTCGCGGACGTGACGACCCGGCTGGGCTCCCCCGACGCGATCGTCGGGTACGACGTCGCCGGCCTGAAGCTCGGGCGGCGCATCACCTACGACGTCGCGGCGAACTGGAAGCAGATCGTCGAGAACTTCATGGAGTGCTACCACTGCGGCACGATCCACCCCGAGCTCACCGAGGTGCTCCCGGAGTTCGCCGACGGCCTCGCCGCGCAGTACTTCGTCGGGCACGGTGCGGCGTTCGGCGAGGACGTCGCGGGCTTCACCGTCGACGGGTCGGCCGGCCACGAACGGATCCCGGGCGTGGCCGCGGAGCAGGACCGGCGCTACTACGCGATCACGGTGCGCCCGCAGGTGTTCGTCAACCTGGTGCCCGACCACGTGGTCTTCCACCGCATGTTCCCGCTGACCGCCGCGCGGACGCTCGTGGTGTGCGACTGGCTCTACCTCCCCGAGGTCGTCGACTCCGGCGCCGACCTCGACCGCTCCGTGGAGCTCTTCCACCGGGTCAACCAGCAGGACTTCGACGCCTGCGAGCGGTGCCAGGTCTCGATGGACTCGCGCTCCTACGCCCGCGGCGGGGTGCTGGTGCCCAGCGAGCACCACATCGGGGAGTTCCACGACTGGGTCCGCGAGCGCGTCGGCTGACGCCGCGCTGCCACCCACCCGGCCCGACCCACCCCGCCGCCCCCGCCACCGGACGAGACGAGCCATGACTGCCGACCCGGACCCCGCCTCCCGCCCGCTCGACACCGAGCCCCTCGCCGACGCCTTCGCGGTGGCCGACCAGCTCGCCGTCCACGGCCACGACTGCGTGTGCCCCCGGTGCGCGGGGCGCCTGCCGTTCCTGCTGCGCGACCTCGCGCGCGCGCTCGACACGGCCGACGACGGCGACCGGTAGCCTCCGGCCGATGTCGGAGTCGCGCGACGTCGCGCCGGACCGGGGCGGCAAGGTCGGCGCGGTCCAGTCGGTCGACCGGGCGATGGCCATCCTCGAGATCATCGCGGAGCGGGGCGAGGCCGGGATCTCCGACATCGCCGCGGCGCTCGACGTCCACAAGTCGACGGCCTCGCGCCTGGTCGCGGCGCTGGAGCACCGGTCCCTGGTCGAGCAGCACGGCGAGCGCGGGAAGTACGCGCTGAGCTTCGGCCTCATCCGGCTCGCGGCCGCCACGACGGCGCGGCTCGACGTCGCCCGCCTCGGGCAGCCCGTCTGCCGGCGCCTCGCCGACTCGCTCGGGGAGACGGTGAACATCGCCGTCAGCGACGGGGAGGCCGGGATCACCGTCGCCCAGGAGAGCGGGACCGCGTCCGTCGTCAGCGAGAACTGGGTCGGCCGGCGGACCCCGCTGCACGCGAGCTCGGCCGGCAAGGTCCTGCTCGCCTGGATGGAGACCGAGGACCGGCGCCGCGTCCTGCGCCGCCCCCTGCAGCGCTTCACCGAGGAGACGATCGTGACGCCGGGGGCGCTGCGCCTCGAGCTCGCCCGCGTGTTCGACGAGGGCTTCGCGCGCTCCTTCGAGGAGCTCGAGGTGGGCATGCACGCCGTCGCGGTGCCGGTGTTCTCGGCCGACGGCACCGTCGGGTCGTCCCTGTCCGTCACGGGCCCGGCCTACCGGTTGCCGCGACGGCGGGCCCGGGCCGTCGTCGGCGAGCTCAGGGAGGGCGCGGCGGAGATCGCCGCGAAGCTCGGCCACCACACGTCCTGACGACGGCTCCCGCGCCGACCCGCCGTCGGGAACTCCGGTCAGCGCAGGACGACCGTGCTGTGGCCGTCGAGCAGCACCCGGTGCTGGCAGTGCCAGCGCACCGCGCGCGAGAGCGCGAGCGCCTCGGCGTCTCGGCCGACCATCTGGAGGGCGTGCGGGTCGTAGGAGTGGTCGATCCGGATGACCTCCTGCTCGATGATGGGGCCCTCGTCGAGGTCGGCGGTGACGTAGTGGGCGGTGGCCCCGACGAGCTTGACGCCGCGGTCGTAGGCCTGGTGGTAGGGCTTGGCGCCCTTGAAGCCCGGCAGGAACGAGTGGTGGATGTTGATCACCCGGCCGCGCAGCGCCGTGCACGTCGCGTCGGAGAGGATCTGCATGTAGCGGGCGAGCACCACCAGGTCCGCGTCCAGCGTCTCGACCAGGGCGAGGAGCTCCGCCTCGGCGTCGGCCTTGCCCGCGGGCGTCACCGGCAGGTGGACGAAGGGCAGCCCGGCGGCCTCGGCCATCGACCGCAGGTCCTCGTGGTTGGACACGACCCCCACGAGCTCGGCGTCCAGCCCGCCGGTGCGCCACCGGTAGATGAGGTCGTTCAGGCAGTGGCCGAGCTTCGAGACCATCACGAGGACCCGCACCGCGCGGGCCGGGTGGAACGTGTGCTCCATGTCGAAGGTGGCGGCGACCGCGTCGAAGCCCGCCGCCACCTCGTCGACCGTCATGCCGTCCGGCACGGCGATCGCGGTCCGCATGAAGAGCCGTCGGCGCACCGGGTCGTCGAACTGCTGGTGCTCCACGATGTCGCACCCGCGCGCGGCGAGGTGGGCAGCGACCGCGTGGACGATGCCGCTGCGGTTCGGGCAGGTCAGGGTGAGGGTCAGCGTGTCGGTCATGATCGTCTCCTCAGCACTCCACGACGGTGAGAGCCAGACCCCCGCGGGCCGTCTCCTTGTACTTGACCGACATGTCGGCCCCGGTCCGGCGCATCGTCGCGATGGCCTGGTCGAGCGAGATGTGGTGCGCGCCGTCGCCGCGCACGGCCATCCGCGCCGCGGTGATGGCCTTCGCCGAGGCGACCGCGTTGCGCTCGATGCAGGGGACCTGCACGAGTCCGCCCACCGGATCGCAGGTGAGCCCGAGGTTGTGCTCGATCCCGATCTCGGCGGCGTTCTCCACCTGCTCGGGTGTGCCCCCGAGGAGCTCGGCGAGCCCGGCGGCCGCCATCGAGCAGGCGGACCCGACCTCCCCCTGGCACCCGACCTCCGCCCCGGAGATCGAGGCGTTGCGCTTGAACAGCATCCCGACGGCCCCGGCCGTGAGCAGGAACCGGACGACGTGGTCGTCGGAGAAGGCGGGCAGCACCTGCGCGGCGTGGTGCAGCACCGCGGGGACGATCCCGGCGGCCCCGTTGGTCGGGGCGGTGACGACGCGGCCCCCGGCGGCGTTCTCCTCGTTGACCGCGAGCGCCCACAGCGCGACGTGGTCGCCGGGCTGGGTGTCGAGCCCGGCCGCGGCGTCCGCCTCGAGGCGACGGCGCATGGCCGCGGCGCGACGCCGGACCCGCAGGCCCCCGGGCAGCACCCCCTCCGCGGACGTCCCCCGCTCGACGCACTCGCGCATCACCGCCCAGCGGTGGAGCAGGCCGGCGCGGGTCTCGGTCTCGCTCCGCCACGCCGCCTCGTTCGTGAGGACCACGTCGCTGACGCGCAGGCCGGTCGCCCGTGCGCGGGCGACGAGTTCGTCGCCGGAGGCGAACGGGTGGGCGACGGGGACGTCCGCCCCGGGCAGCACGGGTCGGCCGGTCTCGTCCTCGTCGAGGACGAACCCGCCGCCGACCGAGTAGTACTCGCGGCGCTCGACGACGGCCTCGTGCGCGTCGCAGGCGGTGAACACCATCCCGTTGCTGTGGAACGGCAGGGTCGCCGTGCGGTGGAGCACGACGTCGGTGTCGACGTCGAAGGCGACGGGGTGCTTGCCGGCCAGCAGGAGCGACCGCTCGGCCCGCACCGCCGCGACGGCCGGACCGGTGGTCGCCGGGTCCACCAGGTGGGGCTGCTCCCCCAGCAGGCCGAGCACGACGGCGGGCACGCTGCCGTGCCCGTGCCCGGTGGCGCCCAGCGAGCCGAACAGCTCGCAGCGCAGTCCGTCGACCCGCTCCAGCAGCCCGGACTCCCGCAGCCGCGTGGCGAACCGGAACGCGGCCCGCATGGGACCCACCGTGTGCGAGGAGGACGGACCGATCCCGACCTTGAAGAGGTCGAACACCGAGAGGCTCATCGGGGATCTCCTGACCGGCCGGGCGCTTCGTACGTCACTAATATATGAGTCGTCGGCGTGATTGTGAAGACTGCGCGCAACCCCGGTACGATCAGCGGGTGACCGTTCTCCCGGAGGCGCCGAGCGCCCGTGGCCCGCTGTCGCTGTCCGAGCGGGCCTACGCGGCCGTCCAGGACAAACTGATCATGTTGGACATCCCGCCGATGTCTCCGATCGACGAGGTCGGCCTGGTCGCCGAGCTCGGCGTCGGGCGCACCCCGGTGCGGGAGGCGCTGAAGCGCCTCGAGGTCGACCGCCTCGTCGTCTCCTACGCCCGGCGCGGCACCTTCGCCACCGCCGTCGACATCACCGACCTGGCCTACATCTCCGAGATCCGCGTCCAGCTCGAGCCGCTGGCGGCCCGCCGCGCCGCGGACGGGACCGGGGCGGAGACCCGGGCCGAGCTGCGCGAGCTCGCCGATGCCACCGAGGGGCTCGACGTGCCGTCGCTGACGCGGGACGAGCTGATGCGCTGGGACCTCCGCGTGCACCGCTCGATCTACCGGGCGGCCGGCAACCCGCACCTCGAGGACACCCTCGTGCGCTACGACAACCTCGCCACCCGCATCTTCTGCCTGTTCCTCGACCGCATGCCGGACTTCGTCTCCCACGTCGAGGAGCACGCGGGCCTCCTGCGCACGATCGCCGACGGGGACGCCGACGGCGCGGCCCGCCGGGCCCGCCAGCACGTCCAGGGCTTCGAGAAGGCGGTCCGCGCGGTCATCTGAGCAGCTGCTCGCGCACCGCGGCCGTCACCTTGGCGGCCCGCAGGACGAGGTCGTCGACGTGGTCGACGGCCTGGAGCAGTTCCTCCCGGACCACGGGCTCGACGAGGCCGGCGAGGGCCACCTCGACGTTCACACGGGCCGTCCCCGCGGCCGCGCGCAGCGTCTCGGCGGCGGCCGCGACGTCGGGGAGGACCGCGCGGTCCCCCAGCGGCCGCAGCGTCTCGGCGAGCGTGAGGGCCTGCTCGGTCACCTCGAGCACCCGGACCGCGGTGCGGCCGGCCCCCGCGAGCGCCTCCGTCCGTCGGGCCTCCGCCTGCTCGTCGTCCGGCGCGGGCCGCCGGGCGTCGAGGACCGCCGCGGACACGTAGGCGTCCTGCCCCGCGAGGTCGAGGGCGAGCTCCCGGAGCTCGTCGGCCCGCGCCCGCGCCTTCCCGATGACGTCGGCGTGGGCGGCGGACCGCCCGCCGTCGCCGTGGCGCGCCACCGCCGCGACCAGCGCCGCGCCCTGGGCGGCGTGGAGCGCGGCGCCGGCGCCCCCGCCGGGCGCGGGGGTGCGCGACGCCAGGTGCGCCAGGTATCCCTCGAGGGTCTCGGTACGCACGGATCGGCCTCCTGGGACGGGAGCCCGGCTCAACGCCGGATGCGGGTCATCTCCGGGTCGACCAGCGGTTCCGCCGCGACCGTGGCCCGGACGGGCGACCCGAAGTACTGGATGTCGACCGGGTCGCCGGGCGCGAGGCCCGTCGGCAGCCAGGCGTAGGCGATCGGCCGCCCCACCGTGTGCCCGAACGCGGCGGACGTCACGTACCCGGCGGGACGCCCGTCGACCAGCACCGGCTCGTGCCCGAGCACGACACTGCGCCCGTCGTCGACGGTGAGGCAGGTCAGCCGCCGGGTCACCGTGTCGGCGCTGCGCCCGGCCAGGGCGTCCCGCCCGACGAAGTCGCCCTTGGTGGACGGACGGACCGCGAAGCCGACGCCGGCCTCGTACGGGTCGTGCTCGGTGGTCATGTCGGTGCCCCAGGCGCGGTAGCCCTTCTCCAGGCGCAGGCTGTTGAACGCGGCCCGCCCGGCGGCGACGACCCCCAGCGGCTGCCCGGCGCGCCACAGCGCGTCCCAGAGCCGCTGCCCGTACTCCGCGCCGGTGTAGATCTCCCAACCGAGCTCGCCGACGTAGGACAACCGCATCGCGACGACCGGCACCCCCGCGATCACCGCCCGGGTGGCGCGGAAGTACTTCAGGCCCTCGTGGGAGAGATCCGCCGGGGTGAGGGGCTGCACGAGGTCGCGGGCGAGCGGACCCCAGACGCCGATGCAGCACGTCCCGCCGGTGACGTCGCGGACCCGGACGCCCGGATGGCCGGCCGCGACGCGTCGCAGGTGGTCGACGTCGAGCGGGCCGTTGGCGCCGACCTGGAACTCCTCGTCGCCGAGCCGCGCGACGGTCAGGTCGCTGCGGATCCCGCCGGCCTCGTCGAGGGCGAGGGTGTAGGTCACGGACCCGACCGACTTGTCCATCTTCCCGGTGGTGATGCCGTCGAGCATCGTGACGGCACCCGGGCCGCTGACCTCGATCCGGGTCAGCGGCGTCATGTCGTACATCGCCACCGCGGTGCGCGTCCGCCACGCCTCCGCCGCCGCGATCGGCGAGTGGAAACGCGCGGCCCAGGGGTCGCGCTGCGGGGGCGCCCACTCGGCCGGGAGCTCCGCGACGAGGCCGGCGTTGGCCTCGTACCAGTGGGGGCGCTCCCAGCCGTGGGACTGCAGGAACACCGCGCCCAGCTCCTTCTGCCGGGCGTGGAACGGGCTGACCCGCACGTCGCGCGGCGAGAGCCGCGGCTGGAGCGGGTGCACGATGTCGTAGATCTCGACGAAGTTCTGCTGCGCGGTCTCGGAGACGAACTCGTCGGTCGTCTCGAACTCCTCGAACCGGTGCACCGAGCAGCCGTGCAGGTCGGTCTCGCTGCGCCCGTCGACGAGCAGCTGGGCCACACTGCGCGCGACGCCCGCGGAGTGGGTGACCCACACCGCCTCGGCGATCCAGAAGCCGGCGACGTCGGGCGACTCCCCGATCAGCGGTCCGCCGTCGGGGGTGAAGGAGAAGATGCCGTTGAAGCCGTGGTCGACCTTCGACTCGCGCAGCGAGGGCAGCAGCGTCCGGCTGTGCTCCCACTGCGGCGCGAAGTCCTCCTCGGTGAAGGGCAGCATCGACGGCTGGCGGGACTCGGTGACGTCGTCGACGTCGGGCAGCTCGTCGAGGGAGACCGGCATGGGCCGGTGGGCGTACGAGCCGATGCCCAGCCGGTCGTCGTGCTCGCGGTAGTAGAGGTCCTGGTCCTGGTGGCGCAGGATCGGCAGCCGCGCCTCGATCGCGGCGTCGTTGCGCCCGACCAGCGCGGGCACCTGCCCCGTGAACACGTACTGGTGGGCGAGCGGCAGCAGCGGCACCCGCATGCCGACGAGCTCACCGAGGGCCCGGCCCCAGAACCCGCCGCAGGAGACGACGACGTCGGCCGGCACCTCGCCGGCGTCGGTCCGGACGCCGGTGACCCGTCCCGCGTGCTGCGAGATCCCGGTGACCCGGGTCGAGCCGCGGAACACCGCCCCGCGCGCCTGCGCCCGCCGCATGAGCGCGGTCACCGCCCGCGACGCCTTGGCCAGGCCGTCGGTCGGGGTGTGCAGGCCGCCGAGCACCGTGTCCGGGTCGAGCAGGGGGTGCAGCTCGAGGCAGCGCGCCGGGTCGACGACCTCGGCACCGACCCCCCACGACGTGGCCCAGCCCTGCTTGCGGTGCAGGTCCGCCAGCCGCTCCGGGGTCGTCGCGATCTCGAGGCCGCCGACCGGGTTGAAGCACCAGGCGCCGTCCCCCTGCCCCGGAGCACTGCCGAGCGCCGAGAACTTCTGCTTGGTGTAGGTGGCGAACTCGGTCATCGTCCTCGAGGCGTTCGTGGCGAAGACGAGGCCGGGGGCGTGGGAGGTCGACCCCCCGGCCAGGGGCAGCGGGCCCTGGTCGAGGACGGTCACGTCGGTCCAGCCGCGTGCGGTGAGCTCGTCGGCGAGGTTGGCGCCGACGATCCCGGCTCCGATGACGACGACGCGGGGGGTGGTGCTCATGGCGTCTCCACGGGTCCGTGCGGGTGGGGTGGTCAGACCGGCGCGAGCCGGGAGGTCCGGGCGCCGGCGTGGTCGACGAGGCGGTCGACGACGTAGCCGGCGAAGGAGGTGCGGACGAGCACGGCGAGGTCGTCGTCGCCGTGGGCGACGAGCAGGACGGCGGCCTGGCCGAGCAGCGTCTGGGCGCACCGGCCCCGCCCGAAGGCGGCCGGGCGCAGGTCGATCGAGCAGGTGAACGCCAGCAGGTCGCGGACGCCCGGGCCGCGCAGCCGCAGCCCGACGCGCTGCGCGGAGACGTCGACGGCCATGCCGCCGTGGGGGGCCGCGAGGGCGTCCACCCGGTCCTCCCACGCGTGCGGGGTCGCGGCGGCACTGGTGAGCAGCCACTCGTCGGGGCCGAGCCGCAGCGCCTGCCCGTCGGCGATCGCGGTCCAGGCGTCGGCGGTGTGCGGGAGCGTCCCGCCGAGCGCCGCGCCCAGGGCCGCGAGGGTCGCCGGCTCGGGGTCGACCCGCAGGTCGACGGCGCTCACGAGCGGGTCGAGCGTGATCGTCGGCTCGCCGGGGAGGGCCTCGAGCGCCGCCCGGCGGCTCTCCAGCGGGTGGCGGGCGGTGAGCGTGGGTTCAGCCGTCACGACGGGCTCCTTCGGGGTCGACCAGGACGGTCCCGCCGATCCGGGCGGCGACCAGCTGGTCGCCGACGGGGACGCCGACGACCTCGCCGAGGCGGTCGCGGCCGCCCCGGACGAGGGCGAGCGCGAACGGGCGTCCGAGCTCGGCGCTGCGGTAGCTGGACGTGACATGGCCCAGCATCGGGACCGGCGGCGGGGGCAGGACCCCCCTGTCGGCGTGCTGCTCTGGATCCCTGTCGGTGAAGGCCACCACCTGCGAGCCCTCGGGCAGCGTCGTCGCCGCGTCGGTGGGCAGCAGGGAGACCAGGTGCTTGCGTCCGGGATCGCTGTTCAGGGGCCGCGCGAAGGAGCGCTTCCCGACGAAGTCGGGCTTCTTCCTCGAGACCACCCAGGACATCCCGAGGTCCTGCGGGGTCACGGTGCCGTCGGTGTCCTGCCCGATGATCGGGTAGCCCTTCTCGGCGCGGAGCACGTGCATCGTCTCCGTGCCGTAGGGCGTGATGCCGTGCTCGGCGCCGGCCTCGAGGAGCCGGACCCACAGGTCGGCGGCGTACCAGGAGGCGACGCTGACCTCGAACGCGAGCTCGCCGGAGAAGGAGATGCGGGCCAGGCGGACGGGGACGCCGTCGAGCGCCGTGTCCTGCCAGGTCATGAAGCCGAAGGCGTCGTTCGAGACGTCGACGTCGGCGAACACCCGCCCGACGACGTCCCGGGACCGCGGCCCGGCGACCGCCAGGATCGACCACTGCTCGGTGACCGACGTGAGCCGGACCCGCAGGTGGGGCCACTCGGTCTGGAGCCAGTCCTCCATCCGGTCCAGGACGTGGGCGGCGTTGCCGGTCGTCGTCGTGACCAGGAACCGGTCCTCGGCGAGCCGGAGCACCGTCCCGTCGTCGAGCACCATGCCGTCGTCGCCGCACATGACGCCGTAGCGGACGCGCCCGACCTTCAGTGTGCTCATGAGGTTCGTGTAGAGGTGGTCGAGCAGCACCGCGGCGTCGGGCCCGCGCACGTCGATCTTGCCGAGCGTGGAGCCGTCCATGACGCCGACCGAGCGGCGCACGGCGGCGCACTCGCGGAGGACCGCGGTGGCCATGTCCTCGCCGGGGTGCGGGTAGTAGCGGGCGCGCTTCCACATCCCGACGTCCTCGAACACGGCGCCCGCCGCGACGTGGTGGTGGTGCACCGGAGTGGTGCGCACGGGGTCGTAGAGGTCGCCCCGGTCGCGGCCGGCCAGCGCCGCGAACGGCACGGGGGTGTAGGGCGGGCGGAACGTCGTGGTCCCGAGGGCGCCCACCGGCCGGCCGAGCAGCTCGGCGGTGATGCCGGAGGCGACGACGCCGGACGTCTTCCCCTGGTCGTGCGCGGTGCCGATCGTTGTGTAGCGCTTGACGTGCTCCACGGAGGTCATGCCGGCGCCGACCGCGCGGGCCACGTCGGCCACGGTCGCGTCCCGGGCGATGTCGACGAACTGCCGGGCGGGGTCGCCCGGGGTGCGCCAGAGCGTTCTGCGCGGGGTGATCACCTCGGGCTCGGCGGACGGTGCGTCGGCGCCGCCCGCCTCGCGCAGCACGTCGGCGAGCGCGAAGGTGCCGTTGGCCGCCCCGACGACGGTGGTGCCCGGCAGCGCGGCCGCGGGCCGGAAGCCGACGAGCTCGTCGTCGAACGCGAGCGGCCCGCCGACGTGGCTGAACAGGTGGGCGGTGGGGTTCCAGCCGCCGCTGACCAGGAGCAGGTCGCACGGCACCTCGCGGCGGGTCTCCCCCACCAGCACCGCGCGGACCCGGTCGGTCCCCAGCGTCCCCCGGACGTCGGTGCCGGCCTCGACGGGCACGCCGGCCGCGGCGCACCGTGCGGCCCAGCCCGCCGGGGCCTGCGCGCGCCCGTCGACCACGCGCACGGCGGCCCCGGCCCCGTGCAGGTCGAGCGCCGCGGCGTAGGCGGCGTCGTCGACGGTGAACACGACGACCTCGCGCCCGACGAGCACGCCGTGCCGGTGCAGCAGGTCGCGGGCCGCGGACGCCAGCATCACGCCGGGGCGGTCGTTGTCCTCGAGCACGATCGGCCGTTCGATCGCTCCGGCGGCGACGACCACCCGGCCGGCCCGGATGCGGTGGACCCGCTGGCGGGCGCTGCGCCCCGTGGTCTCCCCGTGCCGCTCGAGGGCGAGCACGAACCCGTCGTCGTAGTGGCCGAAGGCGGTCGTGGCCTGCAGGTGGGTGACGTGCGGGGCCGCGGCCAGTTCCGCGACGACGGCGTCGACGAACTCCGTCGCCGGGCGGCCGTCGACGGTCTCGGTGCCGGTGAGGGTGCCGCCGGGGGTCGGGCGGTCGTCGACGAGCACCACGTCCTGCCCGGCGCGCGCCGCGGCGCGGGCGGCGACCAGTCCGGCCGGGCCCGCGCCGACGACGAGGACGTCGCAGTGGACGTGCCGGTGGTCGTAGCGGGCGGTGTCGGCCACCTGCGCGAGGCGGCCGCGGCCGGCGACACCGCGGGCGACGAGGCCGTCGGTGACCTCGAGCGTCGTCGCGAGCAGCATCGGCTCGGGGAAGGGCTCCTCGACCTGCACCAGGCCGCCGGGGTCCTCGGTCCAGGAGCCGACGACGCCGCGGGGCCGGCCGAGCCGGACGCTCGTGCCGAGGGTGGTCACCCCGTGCGCGAGCAGCGCCGAGGCGACGGTGTCCCCCGGGTGGCCGGTGTAGGGGACGCCGTCGAAGGTGAAGGAGACGGTCCGGGTGCGGTCGATGCGGCCGTACCCCTCGACGCGGGTCATACCGTCGACCTCCCGTACGGACGGGTCTCGGCGAAGACGTAGGTGCGGGTGTCGCGGACGGCGCGCAGCCAGCGGCGGCACCCGGCGTCGTGGCACCAGCGCTCCGCGAAGGCGCCCTTCGGGTTGTCGCGGAAGAAGAGGAAGCGGGCCCACTGCTCGTCGTCGAGGGCGGACGGGTCGGCCGGGTAGGCGAGGTCGGCCTGGCCGCCGTAGCGGAACTCGGTCTCCTCGCGCGGCCCGCACCAGGGGCAGGTGATCAGTTGCACGGCGGTCTCCGGGGTCGGTGCGAGGGGTGGGTGCGGGGCGGATCAGTGGGCGACGCCGGCGGCACCGTGCTCGTCGACGAGCGCGCCGGTGACGAACCGGTCGAGGGCGAAGGGGGCGACGAGCGGGTGCGGCCGGCCGTGGGCGACGGTGTCGGCGAAGGCCCAGCCGATCCCGGGGGTCGCCTTGAAGCCGCCGGTCCCCCATCCGGCGTTGACCAGCACGTTCTCGTAGGGGGTGTGGCCGACGATCGGGCTGGCGTCGGGGGTGACGTCGACGATGCCCGCCCAGCTGCGCAGCAGGTGGGCGCGCGCGAAGACCGGGAACAGCTCGACCGCCGCGGCCATCTGGCGCTCGATGACGTTGAAGGCGCCGCGCTGGCCGTAGCCGTTGTAGCCGTCGACGCCGGCGCCCATCACGAGCTCGCCCTTGTGGGCCTGCGAGACGTAGACGTGCACCGCGTTCGACATGACGATCGTCGGGTGGACGGGCTCGAGCAGCTCGGACACCAGCGCCTGCAGCGGGTGGGACTGCAGCGGGGTCCGCACGCCCAGCCGGTCGAGCAGCACCGAGGTGTGGCCGGCGGCGCACAGCGCGACGGTGCCGCAGGCGATGTCGCCGCGGGAGGTGCGCACCCCGGTCACGCGGTCGCCGTCGACCACGAAGTCGGTGACCTCGCAGTCCTGGATGATGTCGATGCCGGCCTCGTCGGCCCGGCGGGCGAAGCCCCAGGCGACGTAGTCGTGCTTCGCGATCCCGGCCCGCGGCTGGTAGGTGGCGCCCTGCACCGGGTAGCGGATGTCGTCGGAGACGTTGACGATCGGGCAGACCTTGGCCACCTCGTCGGGGCCGAGCCACTCGGCGTCGATCCCGTTGAGCCGGTTGGCCTCGACCCGGCGGACCGAGTCGCGGACGTCCTGCTCGGTGTGGGCGAGGTTCAGCACGCCGCGCTGGCTGAACAGGATCGGGTAGCCGAGGTCGTCCTCGAGCCCCTCCCAGAGCTTCAGCGAGTGCTCGTAGATGGCCGCCGACTCGTCCCACAGGTAGTTCGAGCGGATCAGCGTGGTGTTGCGGGCCATGTTGCCGCCGGCCAGCCAGCCCCGCTCCAGCACGGCGACGTTCGTGATGCCGTGGTTCTGCGCGAGGTAGTGGGCGGTCGCGAGACCGTGCCCGCCGCCGCCCACGATGACGACGTCGTAGGACTTCTTCGGCTCGGGCGTGCGCCAGAGGAAGTCCGGGTGCTCGGGGGTGCTCATGGGTGCAGCTCCGGGTACAGCGGGTGGCGGTCGGCCAGCGCGGCGACGCGGTAGGCCAGGGCGTCGAGCTCGATCGCGGTGACGTCGGGCTGCAGCGCCCGGGCGACGACGTCGGCGACCTCGCGGAAGTCCTCGACGGTGAAGCCGCGGGTGGCGAGCGCGGCGGTGCCGATCCGGACCCCGGAGCTGACCATCGGCGGGCGCGGGTCGAACGGGACGGCGTTGCGGTTGACCGTGATGCCGACCCGGTGCAGCCGGTCCTCGGCCTGCTTCCCGTCGAGCGGGTGGTCGCGGAGGTCGACGAGCACCAGGTGCACGTCGGTGCCGCCGGAGACCACCCCGATGCCGGCGTCGAGCAGTCGCTCGGCGAGGACGCGGGCCCCGGCGAGCGTCCGCTCGCAGCGCTCGCGGAACTCCGGGGTGCCCGCGAGCTTGAAGGCCACCGCCTTCGCCGCGATCACGTGCTCCAGCGGGCCGCCCTGCTGCCCGGGGAAGACGGCCGAGTTCAGCGGCTTGGCCAGGGTGCGGTCCGCGGCGAGGATGACGCCGCCGCGCGGGCCGCCGAGCGTCTTGTGGGTCGTCGAGGTGACGACGTGCGCGTGCGGCACCGGGGAGGGGTGGAGGCCAGCGGCGACGAGGCCCGCGAAGTGCGCCATGTCGACCATGAGGTAGGCGCCGACCTCGTCGGCGATCCGGCGGAACGCGGCGAAGTCCTGCTGCCGCGGGTAGGCCGACCAGCCGGCGATGATCAGCCTCGGGCGGTGCTCCCGGGCGAGGCGGGCGACCTCGGCCATGTCGACGCGGTGGTCGTCGGCACGGACGTGGTAGGCGGCCACCTCGTAGAGCCGGCCCGAGAAGTTCAGCCGCATGCCGTGGGTCAGGTGACCGCCGTGGGCGAGGTCGAGGCCGAGGATCGTGTCACCCGGGGTGAGCAGCGCCGCCATGACGGCGGCGTTCGCCTGCGCGCCCGAGTGCGGCTGGACGTTGGCGTACTCGGCACCGAACAGGTCGCACAGCCGCTCGATCGCGAGGGTCTCGACGACGTCGACGTGCTCGCACCCGCCGTAGTAGCGCCGACCCGGGTAGCCCTCGGCGTACTTGTTGGTGAGCACCGAACCCTGCGCCGCCATCACGGCGACCGGCGCGAAGTTCTCGCTGGCGATCATCTCGAGGGTGCGGTGCTGGCGGGTGAGTTCGCCGACGACCGCGGCGTGCACCTCGGGGTCGACCTCCGCGAGGGACCCGTCGAGGACCGTGCGGGGCCCGGTCCCCACCGTCGTCGTGCTCATCGCCGCTCCACATCGCCGACTGATATATCAACTGCCGAGGACTGTAGACACGCGTGCCGATGAGGGTCAACACTCAGCTCGCCACGAGACGCACGACCCCGGACGGGAGCCCGCATGACCACCCAGATCGAGACCCGGACCGTCGAGGACGAGGTCACCCGACTGGACCGCTGGCTCGGGGCCCGCGTCGGCCACGAGCGCCCGGTCGGCTGCACCATCCGCGCGGCCAACCGGGACGCCGCGGCGGCGGTGGCCGGGCGGCACGGCTACACGGTCCGGACGAGCGCCGTGGAGGAGCCCGGCGCCCTCTGGGTGGAGTTCCACCCGGGCGGCTGAGGCCACGCGCCCACCCCCGAGTGGTGATCGGGGCGGGCACGGGTCAGGCTGGCGGGCGCGATGATCCCTCCCCGTCACGTGCGCGCCCGTCGACTCGGTCTGGCCGGTGCCGCCGCCCTGCTCCTGCTCGTGTCCGCCTGCTCCGCCGGCGGCGGGTCGACCACCGCGGGCGCGCCGTCGCCGGTGGCCGCGACCGCGCCGGTCGCGGCCACGCCCGACGGGCTGGTGCCGACCGGCGTCACGGTCCCGTCCGGGATGGGCGACGCGCCCTTCGACAGCGCCCGGACGGTGCTGACCCCGCCCGGCTGGACGGTCACGGTGTGGGTGCGGGTGCCGAAGGCACGCCTGGAGACGTGGGCGCCCGACGGGTCGCTGCTGGTGTCGCTGCCCGGCGACGGGGAGGTGACCCGCCTCGTCCCCGGGACGAACGGGGCGCCGCCGCAGCGGTCGACGCTCCTCGCCGGCCTGACGCAGCCGCACGGCATGGCCTTCGACGGCAGCACGCTCTACGTCGCCGAGAGCGACCAGGTCTCCGCCTACACGTACGCGAACGGCGCGGCGACCGGGAAGCGCGTCGTGGTGTCGAACCTGCCCGACGCGAAGAGCCCCGACCTGCGCGGCGCCTACGCGCACGCGCTGAAGACCGTGGTCGTGGGGCCGGACAGGGCGCTCTACGTCTCCGTCGGGTCCACCGCGAACGTCTCCCCGCAGGACCGGGACGCCACCCCGCAGCGCGCGGCGATCCTGCGCGTGCCGGCGGGATCGGACACCCCGGAGGTCTTCGCCCGCGGAGTGCGCAACGGCACCGGACTGGCCTTCGCGCCCGACGGCCGGCTCTGGACCGCGGTGAACAACCGCGACAACATCGCCTATCCGTGGCCAGGTGCGCAGTTCGGCCAGGTGCTGCCCGAGTACGTCGACGACCACCCGCCGGAGGAGCTGGCCGCGCTGACGCCGGGGCGCGACCTCGGCTGGCCGTACTGCAACCCCGAGCCCGACGTGCGCCCCGGACAGGCGGACCCGCCGCTGCGCACCGCCGACCTGCCGTTCACCCGCGACGTCGAGACCAACGCGGACGGCTCGAAGCTCGACTGCGCCACGCTGCCGCCGATCGAGCAGACGTTCGGCGCCCACTCCGCCCCGCTCGGGCTCGCGTTCGCCGACCTCCCGGGGCTCGGCGAGGGCGCCGTCGCCGGCGTGCACGGGTCGTGGAACCGGACGGCGCCGCGCGCGCCCGAGGTGTCGTTCTTCCCGTGGTCGGGCGGCCGGATGAGCGACCAGCGCACCCTCGTCGGCGGCTTCCAGGCCCCCGACGGGTCGCGCTGGGGGCGCCCGGTCGCGGCGGTGCCGGGCCCCGACGGCGCGCTCTACGTCTCCGACGACGGCGCCGGGGCGATCTACCGGGTGGCGCGCAGCAGCTGATCCACGCTCCGCGTGATCAGCTCGGCCGCGTTCGCCTGCGACCGCTCGAGGTCGGGCTCCAGGTCCGCCAGTGCCGCGCTCCCGACGATGCCCGCCCCGGCGAGCGCGGCGGGCTCGAGGTCGACGCGGCCCGCGACGGCGAGGACCGGGACGCCGGCCTCGCGGGCCCGGGCGGCGACCCCGGCGGGTCCCTTGCCCCGCAGCGTCTGGGCGTCCAGCCGCCCCTCCCCGGTGACGACGAGGTCGGCGCGGGCCAGCCGCTCGTCGAACCCGAGCAGGTCGGCGACGAGGTCGAACCCGGGCCGCAGGCGTGCCCCGAGCAGCGTCATCAACCCGAACCCCGCTCCCCCGGCCGCGCCCGCTCCCGGCACCTCGGCGAACTCCCGGCCGACGACGTCGGCCCAGTGCGCGAGCGCGGCGTCCAGCGCGTCGACGTCGTCGGGGCCGGCGCCCTTCTGCGGGCCGTAGACGGCCGCGGCGCCGTGCGGGCCGAGGAGCGGGTTGTCGACGTCGCAGGCCACCTCGATCGTCGCGCCGGGCGCGGGCGGCGGCTGCGCGGTCATGACGGCGGGCAGTCCCCCGCCCCCGACCCCGGCCGGGAGCTCCCGCCCGTCGGCGTCGCGCAGGACCGCGCCCAACGCCTGGGCGAGGCCTGCGCCGCCGTCGGTGGAGGCGCTGCCGCCGAGTCCCAGGACGATCCGGGAGACCCCGGCGTCGAGGGCCGCGCGGACGACCTCGCCGAGCCCGCGGGTGGACGACGTGTACGGCTCGAGGACGCCGTCGGGGAGGCGGACGAGCCCGCACACGTCGGCGAGCTCGACGACCGCGGTGTCCCCGGAGCGCGCGAAGGAGGTCGCGACCGGCTCGCCGGTGGGGCCCGCGGCCGTCAGGGCGCAGCGTGCGAACCCGGCCGCGACGGCGGCGTCGACCGTGCCGTCCCCGCCGTCGGCGATGGGGCACAGCTCGACGGTGTGCCCGTGGCCCGTCACCGCCCGGGCGATCGCCTCGGCGACGCCCACGGCGGGCAACGAGCCCTTGAACTTGTCCGGCGCGACGAGGACGTGCACGCGGCACAGCCTCCCGTGCGCCGGCCACGGCGTCGAGATCGCGGGTGGTCGCGCCCCGGGCCGTCGTCGATCATCGCGGGTGTGGAGCCGGATCCCTCGCTGCCCCGCACGCCGGACGACCTGCTCCTGTTCGAGCTGGGTCGGCGGGTGCTGCGACGCGACGTCGACCGGGTCGCGGACCTCGTCGAGAGCCTGCTCGCGGGTACGCGCCACCTCGACCGGCGCCGGTGGACGGAGTTCGCCGAGCTCGTCGAGGAGCTGTGCGAGGACCTCATCGGCCAGCTCGGCTTCGAGGAGGCCCTCCTGTGGCCCCTGCTCGAACGCCACGCGCCCGCGGCGTTGCCCTACCCCACGTGGCGGGCCGGGAGCGAGTCGTTGCGCGCCGCGGTGGCGGAGGCCCGGCGGAGCACCCGCGGCGTGAACGCCGACCGCGCGCACCGATCCGCCGCACTCTCCACCGCCGACGACCACCGGCGCCTCGGACGGCTGGCCGCCCTCTGGCGCCGGCTCGCCGACGGGCTGGAGGCCTTCGTCGCCGCGTCCACCGGGCCCGTGATCCGGGCCGTGAGCACGCAGGTGCCCGGCGAGGAGTGGGAGGCGGTCCTCCGCCGCGTCCGCGAGGGTCTGCCCGACGCGCGGAGCGCCGGGGCCCGCGTCGTCGAGGTCGCGACGCCCGACGAGGTGGAGCGCCTGCGCGGTCAGCTGGGGCCGCGTCCGCTGGCGGGGTGGGACCGTCACGGTCGACGTCGCCGGGCCCGGGAGGCCGATCTGTTCCGACCCTCGTAGCCGTCCGGCACGCCTCCGGCGAGGGACAGACCGCTCGGTCGGTTCCACGGACGGGTTACGCTGATCCAGCGACGGGCATCTGCTCCGGCCGCCGTCGGGGGACGGCCGGGCGGGTGCCCGTCGCGCGTCCGCGCCCGGGATGGCGGGCCCCGGAGAATGAGCGAGCCCGGGCCGTCAGGTCGGGGGTCTGACGGCGCCGGGCTCGATGGAGGAGTCGCTCCGCGGCACCGCGGCGTTAACCAGGTCCACTGTGACGGCGGTCACTGTCCCGGCGGCCCCGAGTACGCCGCGAGGAACCGGTCCCGGAACGCCTCCATCGGCCACGTCGGTGCGTCGGGCGCCGGGCGCAGGCCGGGGGTGAATCCCCAGGACCCGATCCGGTCGAGCACGGCGGGATCCCGGCTGACCACCGACACCGGCACGTCGCGTCCCGCGCCCGGCCCGGTGACCGTGAGCGCCGGCTGGTGGTCCCCCACCACCACGAGGACGAGGTTCGGATCCGCCGAGCGCTGCACCCACGAGGTGAGCGCGTCCGTCGTGTAGGCGATCGACCGCGCGTAGTCCGCGCGCACCTGCGCGTCGGTGCGGCCGACGGCGCCGGGCGCGGCCTGGTCGGCGAACCCCGAGCCGTCCCCGAGCGCGTCCCAGGCGACCATGCGCGGCAGCGGGGTCCACGGGGCGTGGCTCGACACCAGGTCGACCTCGGCCATCACCGGCCCCCGGTCCGGGCGGTCCAGCTCGAGACGCGAGAGCCGGTCCAGGACGACCTGGTCGGGCATCGACGCCCAGCCGAACGACGGGCCGCGGTAGCCGAGGTCGTGCACCGAGTACGCCCGCCGGTAGCCGTAGAACCGTCCCTCGGGCCAGGCGCGGGTGGTCCCGGGCTGGACCGCGACCGTCTCCCACCCGGCCCGGGCGAACGCGGCGGAGAGCGTCAACCGGTCGGACGAGGTCAGCGTGAGGTAGCGCTGCTGGTTGTCGACCCGGAGGCCGGAGAGCAGGGTCGCGTGTGCGAGCCAGCTGCCCGAGCCGACCACGCTCGACGTCAGGAAGCCGCTGCGGGCGCCGTAGCCCGCGCCGGTGAGGCGGGCCTGGCCGGCGTCGAGCGCCGGGGTGACGGTCGTGGCGAGACCGGGATCGGCGAGGGCCGAGCGCCCGTAGCTCTCGACCACGGCGACGACGACGTCCTTCCCCCGCAGCGCGCCGAGCAGGTCGGGGCCGGGCGTGGCGGCCCAGGCGTCGGACCCGGACTCGGCGCGGAACCGTTCCGCGTCGGCGAGCGCGGTGCGGATGCGGGCCGCCCGGTCCACGGTCGCGGCCGCGGTGGTCGCCGCGGCCACGGGCACGCCCGGTGCAACGGTGAGGCCGGCGACCGCGGCGACCAGCCAGACGCCCCCGAGCGCGCCCAGCACCCGCAACGTCGCCCGGCGGTGCCGGTCGGCCGCGCCCGCGACGCGGCGGGCCGCGAGCCCGAGGCCGCCGACGAGTACCACCGCGAGCAGGACGGCCACGACCACGGCCGCGACCTCGGCCACCGGCCCGTACGTCGAGCCCACGAACCCGGCCCCGTCGGCGATCAGCGGGCTGTCGAGGATCGGGTCGAACGGTCGCGCGAGGACCGAGACGAACCCGACGTCGAACGCGGTGAGGACGGCACCGAGCCCGATCACGACCCCGGCCACCACGGCCAGGGGACGGCGGGCGCGGTCGGGGAGGAGCACCAGCAGCGCGAGCCCGACGACGCCCTCCAGCGGCACCCGCAGGTAGGAGCCCCAGGCCAGCGCCGACGGGTCCCGTGGCGCCACCAGCGCGGCGACGAGCGCGAGGACGGCCAGCCCCGTCGCGAGCCCGCGCCACCACGACAGCCCGACGGCGGGGGTGGTCGGCCCGGGCGTCGGGGTCCGGGGCTGCCGCGCCAGGTGCTCGACCGACACGCCGAACGACCACACCAGGGCGAGCAGCGCCGCCCCGACCAGCGCGACGTCCGCCCACCCGGGCAGCAGGCGGGTGCTCGCGACGACGAGCGCGATCCCCTGCAGGGCCGCCACGACCTTCGCGGCGTACCGCGGCGGGAGCTCTCCCTCGAGCCACGGCCACACCCAGCCTGCGGCGACGAAGAGGTAGCGCATCCCGCCGACGAGCAGCACCCACGGGCCGAGGTCGGCCGCGACGTGCACCGCGAGCAGGAGCAGCAGGAACGCGTCGGTCTCCATGTCGAAGCGGGCGCCGACGTCGGTGCTGGTCCCGGTGCGCCGGGCGACCCATCCGTCCACCGCGTCGAGCACGAGGGCGGCGACGGCGAGCCCGACGAGGACGGCGGTCGGGACCGGACGGCCCGCGAGGTGCTGCGCCACCAGGGCCGCGACGCCGGCGACGAGGACGAGGCGCAGCAGCGTCACGCCGCCCGCCGGGCCGAGCGACGACACTCCGGAGCGCGCCAGCAGGGCCCCGCCGAGGGCGAGCACGAGGAGCCCGCCGCCGAGCCCGACGCCGCCGAGACCCGTCGTCGTGCCGAGGACCGCGAGCAGCGCGAGACCCGCGGCACCCGCCGTCGTGAGCTGGACGGCGAGGGGGTGGTGCCGCACCCGCCGCGGCGTCGCGGGGGTCGCGTCCGGACCTGCCATGGGACACGATTTTCCCCGTGACCGGCACCCCGTCGTGCAGGAGGAACTCCGTGTACTCCGCCCGTCGGTTCCAGGTGCTCCGTCCCGGCGAGAGCGCCGTGGTCGACCTCGCCCTGCCCGACCCCGGGCCCGACGACGTGCTGGTCCGGACGCGCTGGTCGGCGATCAGCCGGGGCACCGAGCTGCTCGTGTACCGCGGCGGGGTGCCGCCCGGCCAGGCGGAGCGGATGCGCGCGCCGTTCCAGGTGGGCGACGTCCCGGGGCCGGTGACGTCCGGCTACCTGGCGGTGGGGGTGGTGGAGTCGGGTCCGGCGGCGCTGCTCGGCCGCGACGTGTTCTGCCTGCACCCGCACCAGACGCGGTTCGTGGTCCCGGCGTCGGCGGTGTCGGTCGTGCCGGACACGGTCCCGGCGGGGCGGGCGGTGCTGGCGGGGACCGTCGAGACCGCCGTCAACGCGTTGTGGGACGCGGGGCCGCGGGTCGGTGACCGGATCGCGGTCGTCGGCGCGGGGATGGTGGGGTGCTCGGTCGCGGCGCTGCTCGCGACGATCGCGGGCGTGCGGGTGCAGCTCGTCGACGTCGATCCGGCCCGCGCGGCGGTCGCGACGACGCTCGGCGTCGGGTTCGCTCCTCCCGGGGCGGCGCTCGGCGACTGCGACCTCGTGTTCCACACCAGCGCGACGGCCGCCGGTCTCGCCCGGTCGCTGGAACTGCTCGGCACGGAGGGCGAGGTGATCGAGATGTCCTGGTACGGCGACCGGGAGGTGTCGGTGCCGCTCGGCGAGGGGTTCCACGCGGGTCGGCTCGCGGTGCGCTCCAGCCAGGTGGGGACGGTCGCGGGCGCCCGCCGCGCCCGGCGTTCCCACGCCGACCGGATGGCGCTCGCGCTCGACCTGCTCGCCGACGACCGCTTCGATGCCCTCGTCACCGACACCGTGCCCTTCGAGGCGTTGCCGGAGACCATGGCGCGGCTCGCCGCCGGGGCACCGGGCCTCGCGGTACGGGTCGACTACGGAGGCTGACCGGTGTACTCGGTGTCGGTCCGCGACCACGTGATGGTCGCCCACAGCTTCCGCGGCGAGGTGTTCGGCCCGGCGCAGGCGCTGCACGGCGCCACGTTCGTCGTCGACGCCACCTTCCGCCGCCCCGGGCTCGACGCCGACAACGTCGTCGTCGACATCGGCCTCGCCACCGCCGCCCTCGGGGCCGCGCTGGCGGACCTGCGCTACCGCAACCTCGACGAGATCGAGGCCTTCGCCGGCGAGAACACGACGACGGAGTTCCTCGCGCGCGTGATCGCCGACCGCCTCGTGGCCGCGATCCACACCGGTGCGCTGGGCGAGGGCGCCCGCGCGATCGCGACGGTCGCGGTCGAGCTGCACGAGTCGCACGTCGCGCGGGCGGGCTACGAGCGTCCGCTGTGAGTGTCGTGGCTCCTCACGTCGTCGTCCCGGACGACATCGACGCCGTGCCCAGCGGCGGCAACGTCTACGACCGCCGGGTCCTGGCGCTCTCGGGCTGGCGCGAGCTGCGCGTGCCGGTGGGTGACGGTGCCGCGCTGGCGGCGGCGCTCCGCGGGGTTCCCGACGGCGGGTCGGTGCTGGTGGACGGGCTCGTCGGCGGCCGCGCCCCGGAGGTGCTCGCCCCGCACGCCGCCCGGCTGCGGCTGGTACCGCTGGTCCACCTCCCGCTCGCCGACGAACGCGGGCTCGCTCCCGGCCGGGCCCGGGAGCTGCGGGCGCTCGAGACCGCGACCCTGCGGCACGCCGCGGCGGTCGCGACGACGAGTCGGTGGACCGCGCGCCGGCTCGTCCCGGCCTTCGGGGTCGATCCGGCGCGGGTGGTGGTGGCGCCGCCGGGCACCGACCCCGCCCCGACCGCCCCGGGGTCGGCGGTGACGGGCGCCCGGCCGCGGCTGCTGTGCCTCGGCACGCTGACCCCGACGAAGGGGCAGGACCTCCTCGTCGACGCCCTCGCCGCGGTGCGCGACCTCCACTGGACGGCCGCTCTGGTCGGGCCCGTCGGGCGGGACCCCGGGTTCGTGGTGCGGCTGCGGGCGCGGATCGCGGCGCTCGGGCTGGCGGACCGGGTGACCGTGCCGGGGCCGCGGACCGGGCCCGCCCTCGAGACGGTGTGGGCGGCGACGGACCTGCTCGTGGTGCCGTCGCGGACCGAGACGTTCGGGATGGTGGTGACCGAGGCGCTCGCCCGGGGCGTCCCCGTCCTGGCCGCCGACGTGGGCGGGATCCGGGAGGCCGGACCGACGGCCTGGGTGTCCGCTGAGAACGTTGGTGCCCTCGCCGGAGCACTCCGGGACTGGCTGGTGGACCCGGTGCGGCGGAGCGGGTGGAGGCTCTCAGCGTCGGGTCGCCGGGGCACGCTGTCCGGGTGGACCACGACCGTGCACCGGCTGCGCCTCGCGCTCGGGTCCGAGTCCGGACCCGGGCCCGGCTGAGCGCGCCCGGGTCCCCCGTCTGCACCCCGGACTGGCTCGCCCTCCGCGAGCCCGCCGACCACGCCGCCCGCTCCGGGACGCTCGCCGCCGCCCTCGACGAGCGGCTGGGGACGCACGGCACGGTGGTGGTGCGCGACCTCGGGTGCGGGACCGGGTCGATGGGCCGCTGGCTCGCGCCACGCCTGCGGGCGCGGCAGCAGTGGTTCGTGCACGACCGCGACGCCGGCCTCGCCCGCCGGGCCGCCGCGTCGCTGCCCGTCCCGGCCACCCCCGTCGTCGGGACCGTGGCGGACATCGACCTGACCGGCACCGACGTGGTCGTCTGTTCGGCGCTGCTCGACCTGCTGAGCGCCGTGGAGATCGGGGCGCTCGTGGACGCGTGCGCCGCGGCCGGGGCGGCGGTGCTGTTCGCCCTGTCGGTCACGGGGCGGGTGCGGTTCGACCCGGCGGACCGCGACGACGCGCGGCTCGCGGCCGCGTTCGACGCCCACCAGCGCAGGGACGGCCTGGCGGGCCCGGACGCGCCGGACCGGGTGGCCGCGGCGCTGGGACGCGCCGGGATGGAGGTGCGGCGGGAGACGACGCCGTGGCGGTTGGCCGGCGGGAGCGCGGGGAGTCGGCCGCTCGCCGAGGAGTGGTTGCGGGGCTGGTGCGACGCCGCGGCCGTGCAGGACCCGACGCTGGACGTGGACGGTTACCTCGCGCGGCGGCTGACCGCGCCGTTCGCCGTCGAGGTGGGCCACGTCGACGTGCTGGGGCTCCCACGGTGAGAGCGGTGAAGCTGGGCGTCGGGGTGCTGCTGGTGGCCGCGGTCGTCGCACATCTGGGCGCGGGCGCGGTCCTCGACGGGCTCCGGGCGGTCTCCGTCGGCGCCGTGGCGGCGGCCCTCGGGATCGGGTCGGTGACGACGGCCGCGGCCGCCGCCCGGTGGTGCCTCGTCGCACGGGGCGTGGGGCTGCGTCTGGGGTTCGGCCGGGCGCTCGCCGACTGCTACCGCGCGCAGTTCCTCAACTCGGTCCTCCCGGCCGGCGTGCTCGGGGACGTGCACCGCGCCGTCGACCACGGCCGCCGCAACGCCGACGTCGCCCGTGGCGTGCGGGCGGTGGTGCTCGAACGGGTCGCGGGGCAGGTGGTGGTCGTCGCGGCGTGCGCGGTGCTGCTCGTCGTCCTGCCCGGACCCGTGCGGGACCTCATCGACCCCGTGACGGTGCTGTGGGTGCTCGCCGTCGTGGCGGCGGTGGCCCTCGCGGCCGTGCCGCTGGTCCGCGCCCGGGGCGGCGGGGCACTGTCGACGGTGGGCGCGGATCTGCGGGCGGGCCTGCTCACCCGTCGGACCGGTCCCGGGGTCGTCGGCTGCTCCGTGGTCGCGACCGCGGGCCACCTGGCGCTGCTGGCCGTGGCGGCCGGCCCCGTCGCACCGGTCGGGGAGCTGCTGCCGCTGCTCGCGCTGGCCCTGCTCGCCATGGGCCTGCCGGTGAACGTGGGCGGCTGGGGGCCGCGCGAGGCCGTGATGGCCGCGGCGTTCGGTGCGGCCGGGCTGGGGGCGGCCACGGGCCTCGCGGCGGCGGTGACGTACGGCGTCCTCGCCCTCGTCTCCTGTGCACCGGGCCTCGGGCTCCTGCTCGGTCGAGTCGCACTCCCCCGTCCGGTCGAGGGCGACACCGCCGCTGCGCCGAACTCGGCTCGATGCGTCTCCCGGACAGGTCCTGCGTCAGTAGCGTGACGCGATGCTCATCCTCGTGCGCCACGGCCAGACGCAGGCGAACCGTCACGGGCTGATGCTGGGCCGGGCCGACCCGCCGTTGTGCGCCCCGGGGATCGAGCAGGCCGCCGTGCTCGCGCGGGGCCTGCCCCGACCCGCCCGCCTCGTCTGCAGCCCGCTCACGCGGGCCCGGCAGACCGCGGCGCCGTTCCGGGTGCCGGTCGAGATCGACGACCGGTGGATCGAGCTGGACTACGGGGCCCTCGACGGGTGCCCGGCCGCCGCGCTCGACGCCGCGGGGTGGCAGGCGTGGCGCGACGACCCCCACCACGTGCCGGCCGGCGGCGAGTCGTTGGCCGCCGTGGGCGCGCGGGTGCGCGCGGCCTGCGCCGACCTCGTCGCCGACGCGGCGGTGGCCGACGTGGTGGTCGTCAGCCACGTCTCCCCCATCAAGGCGGCGATCGCGTGGGCGCTCGGGGTCGGCGACGAGGTGGCGTGGCGCATGTGGCTCGAGGACGCGGCGGTGTGCCGGATCGACACGTCCGGCTCGTCCCCGCGGCTGCTCGCCTTCAACGACCACGCCGTGCACGCCGCGGCCCTTCAGGCCCTGCGGTAGGTGCAGACGAGCACGCCGGTCGCGGCGGTCGTCGCCTCGACCAGCTCGAGCCCCCGGCTGTTCCCGTGCGTCGGGAAGATCGACTTCCCGCCGCCGAGGAGGACCGGCTCGATCATGAGGCGGTACTCGTCGACGAGGTCGGCGTCGACGAGGTCCCGGACCACCGACGAGCTGCCCATGACGAGGAGCCGACCCTCGCCCTCCGGCAGGTGGTGGAGGTCGGCGACGACGGTCGAGTTCGCCCAGGCGCCCGCGTCGGTCAACGACCGGCTGGCGACGTACTTCGGGATGGCGTTCATCCGGTCGGCGAAGGGGTCGCCCGCCTGGCTCGACCACGCCGGCCCCGAGACCTCCCAGGTACGCCGTCCGAAGAGCATCGCGTCCGCCGATGTCAGCACGTCGTTCCACGCCGCGCCCATGACCGCCGGGTCGAAGTAGCGCATCGACCACCCGCCGTGCGCGAAACCGCCGTCGCGGTCCTCGTCGGGGCCGCCGGGCGCCTGGACGACGCCGTCGAGGCTGGTGAAGGCGGTGACGACGATGTGCATGATGTCCTCCTCGGGGTGGGTTCACCCGGACGTCGGACGGGAGCGACGGCGTTCGACACGGCCGACGGGAGCATGTGCGTGATCCTCTCGTCGGAGCGCGACCCGCGGCTCGTCACCCTCCGCCGGGGTGGGCTGTTGACCGACGAGGACCATCACCGGCTCGCGCTCTGGGCGGCCGCGTGCGCCGAGCACGTGCTGGGGCTCTTCGAGTCGGTCCGGCCCCAGGACGCCCGCCCGCGCGAGGCGATCGGGGCCATCCGCGCGTGGGTGCGGGGCGAGGTGCGGATGATGGAGTCCCGCGCGCTCGGTGGTCACGCCATGGGGGCGGCGCGCGACCTCCGCGGCGCGGCCCGGTTCGCCGCGTACGCCGCCGGCCAGGCGGGCGCGGTCGCGCACGTGGCCGAGCACGACCTGGGCGCGGCCGCCTACGCGATCAAGGCCGCCCGGGTCTCCGTGCCCGCGTCGGAGGCCGACGGGGCCGGGCGCGCCGAGTGCGCGTGGCAGCGGGCGCAGCTGCCCGAGGCGGTGCGCGAGCTCGTGCTGTCCGACCAGCAGCGACGCAACCACCTGTGCTGGTCGGTCTTCACCTGAGGTCCGGAACGGCGGGTCGACCGCGAGGCACCCCTCCCGCACCACACCCGTCGTCGGGAAGAATCGTCCCCGATGACCGAGACCACCCTCCGCGGACCGGGCCGGCTGCACGGGGTCCTGGAACGCATCGCCGAGGCCCGGCGGGGTGACTCGTCGGAGACGCTCGCCGCGGTGTTCCTGCTGGTCGCCACCGTGCTCGCGCTGATCTGGGCCAACTCGCCGTGGGGCTGGACCTACGACGTGTTCTGGCACGCCCGGATCGGGATCTCCGTCGGCGGGTCGGGCATCGATCTCGACCTGCGGCACTGGGTCAACGACGGCCTCATGGCGCTGTTCTTCTTCGTCATCGGCCTCGAGGTGAAGCGCGAACTCGCGATCGGCGAGCTCCGCGACCGGTCGCAGGCCGCGGTCCCCCTCGCGGCGGCGATGGCCGGGCTGGCCCTGCCCGCGGTGCTGTTCCTGCTGCTCAACCCGTCGGGACCGGCCGCCGCGGCGTGGGGCGTCGTCATCTCCACCGACACGGCGTTCCTGCTCGGGGCGCTGGCGGTCGTCGGGCCGGGGCGGGCCGAGCGGCTCCGGATCTTCCTGCTGACGCTCGCGGTCGCCGACGACGTCGGGGCGCTCGCGATCATCGCGCTGGTCTACACCGACGAGCTGCACTGGGTGCCGCTGCTCGTCGCGATCGTCGGGCTCGCGGCGGTGTGGCAGCTGCGTCGGCTGCAGGTCTGGCGCGGCGGGGCCTACCTCGTCGTGTCGCTGGTGACGTGGGTGGCGCTGCACGAGTCGGGGGTGCACGCGACGCTGGCGGGCGTCCTGATCGCGCTGCTGCTGCCGGTCTACCCACCGAAACGCCGCGAGGTGGAACGGGCGGCCGAGCTGACGCGCCGGTTCCGGCAGTCACCGAACCCGGAGTACGCCCGCTCCGCCCGGCTCGGGCTCGACCGCGCCGTCAGCGTCAACGAGCGCCTCATGCGCCTCTACCAGCCCTACACCGCGTTCATCGTCGTGCCGCTGTTCGCCCTGGCCAACGCGGGAGTCCGGCTCGACGGGGAGACGCTGCGCGCCGCGGCGACCTCGCCGCTGACCTGGGGCGTGGTGCTCGGCCTCGTCGTCGGGAAGTTCGTCGGCATCAGCGGGGCCACGGCGCTGCTCCGGCGGAAGCTGCCGCCGGGCCTGACGATGCCGCAGGTCGCGGGGGGCGCGGCGCTCTCCGGCATCGGGTTCACGATCTCGCTGTTCATCATCGACCTCGCGCTCGCCGACCAGCCGGCGCTGGCCGACCAGGCCCGCATCGGGGTGCTGGCCGCCTCGGTCCTCGCCCTGCTCGTCGGCGCGCTCGTCTTCCGGGCGGCCCCGCGGCCGGAGGGACCGTCGCTGGACCTGCTCCGCCCGGTCGACCCGCGGCGCGACCACATCCGCGGGCCGGCCGACGCGCCGCTGACGCTCGTCGAGTACGCCGACTTCGAGTGCCCGTTCTGCGGGCGGGCGACCGGCAGCATCCGGCAGGTGCGGGAGCACTTCGGCGACCGGCTGCGCTACGTGTTCCGGCACTTCCCGCTCGAGGAGTACCACCCCGACGCCCGGCAGGCGGCCGAGTTCTCCGAGGCCGCCGCCGAGCAGGGACGCTTCTGGGACGCGCACGACCACCTGTTCGCCCACGCCGACGCCCTCGACCGCGACAGCCTCGACGAGCACGCCGCGACGCTCGGCCTCGACCAGGAGCGCCTCGAGGAGGACCTGCGCGACGGCGACACCGCGAACCGGGTCGCCGACGACGAGATCGACGCCCGCACCAGCGAGCTGCCGGGCACGCCGACGTTCTTCCTCGGGTCGGCCGGGCGGACACCGCGCCGGCTCGAGGGCCCGCACGACGCCGCGACCCTCATCGCCGGACTCGAGGCGATGGCGGCCGCGGCGCGCAGCGCGGGTTAGACCTGCGGCTCCCAGAACCGGAGCCACTGGGTCTGCGGCGCCCGGTTCAGCTCGGTCAGCACGTGCTCGGCCAGCGGCTTGTCGGTGTCGGTGACGACGTAGCCCTGCTCGCCGCGGGTGGACAGCGCCTGCCCGATGACGTTGGCGCCGCTGTCGGCGAGCAGCTTGTTCAGCCCCGCCAGCACGCCCGGCTCGCTGGAGTGCAGGTAGCCCATGCGGTAGGCCCCGGGCGGGTTCGGCGGCATGACCTCGGGCAGGTTCACCGAGAGCGCCGTCGAGCCGCCGCCCACGAAGCCGAGCAGCTTGGTGGACACGAAGTGCCCGATCTCCTCCTGCGCCTCGGCGGTCGATCCGCCGACGTGCGGGGTGAGGATGACGTTGTCGAGGCCGCGCAGCGGGGACTCGAACGCGTCGCCCTGGGCCTTCGGCTCCACCGGGAACACGTCGATGGCCGCGCCCGCGATGTGGCCGCTCAGGATGTTCTCCCGCAGCGCGTCGTAGTCCACGACCATGCCGCGCGAGGCGTTGATGAAGATCGCGCGCGGCTTCATCGCGGCGAACTGCTCGGCGCCGAACAGGCCGGCGTTCCCCGGGCGGCCGTCGACGTGGAGGCTGACGACGTCCGCCTCGGCGAGCAGCTCCTCCAGCGAACCCTTCCGGGTCGCGTTGCCGTGCGCGAGCCGGTCGGCCGTGTCGAAGAAGATCACGCGCAGACCGACGGCCTCGGCGACGTTCGACAGCTGCGTGCCGATGTTGCCGTAGCCGACGATGCCGAGCGTGCGCCGCCGGATCTCGTGGCTGCCCTTCGCCGACTTGTCCCAGATGCCCTCGTGCATCCGCTGCGTCTTCTCGGTGAGCCGCCGGGCGAGCGCGATGATCTCGCCGAGGACGAGCTCGACGACGCTGCGCGTGTTGGAGAACGGCGCGTTGAACACCGCGATCCCGCGCTGCGCGGCGGCGGCGAGGTCGACCTGGTTGGTCCCGATGCAGAAGCAGCCGACCGCGAGCAGGTCCTTGCCGGCGTCGAGCACCTCGGCGGTGATGGTGGTGTTGGAGCGGATCCCGAGCAGGGACACCCCCTCGAGCGCCTCGACGAGCTCCGCGCCGGAGAGCGAGCCCGGCCGGGCGTCGACCTCGAGCCCGGCGCGGCGGAACGCCTCGGCGGCGGTCGGGTGGATGTTCTCGAGCAGGAGCACCTTCACCCGGAGCAGGATAGGCCCGTCCCCGCCCCCTGTCGGCCCCCTTCTGCCCAGCGCACGGCGCTGACCGGCCGAAAGAGATCCCCCGACGCGACGCAGGTCACGTGGTACCGCTCTCTTCCGACGACGGGGCCCGCGGCAGATGCTCGATGATCATGACAGCCGTGGGCGGCCCGGGCCAGGATGCGGGGCGTGAGCGGACCCGCTGGTGCTCCCGTCGTCGCCGTGGTCGGCGCCGTGCCCGGCACGGTCGCGGACGCCGCCGTCGCGGCCGCCCGGCTGGGAGCCGAGGTTCGGGTCGTCGGGACGGCCACCGACGTCCGGGTCCGCGACGAGCTCGCCGGCGAGGGCGTCGGGGTCGACGCGGTGACCCTCGACGGCCACCTCGACGCCGACCCGGTGCGCCGCACGCTGGACGCGATCGAGGAGCTGGGCGCGGTGCTGGTCGGGACCGACCAGTCGGCCGCGGTCGTGGCGGCCGCGGTCGGCACGGCGGCCGGCCGGCGGGTGCCCTGCGTGCTGGACCCGGACCCGGTGATCCCCGCCGTCGTGGGGCTGCTCGACCTCGGGGCCGTGCTCACCCCGGACGCCGACGAGCTGGCCGACCTCGTACGGCGCGGAGCAGGTGCGGAGGCCGCGCGACGGGCTCCCGCCGAGGCGGCTGCGACCCTGCACTCCTGGAGCGGCGCACCCGTCGTCGTGACCCTGGGGGCCGACGGCGTGCTGCTCGCCGACGACGGCCGGGTGCGACGGCTCCCGGCGCACGCGACCCAGGTCGTCGACCCGGCGGGCGCGAAGAGCGCCCTGCTCGGTGCCCTCGCCCTCCTGCTCGCCGCCGGGGAGGAACTCGCGGACGCGCTGGAGGTCGCCGTCGTCGCGGCAGGCCTGGCGGCGGGGGCCGCCGGACGGCGGGGGAGCCTCCCGACCGGCGACGCCCTGCAGTCCGCGCTGGACGACTAGACCTGCTTGCCGGTGGTGTCCGCGCGGGCCTTCGACGGCTGCACCCGCTTCGGCTCGCCGGGCATCTTGGGGTACTCGGGCGGGTACGGCATGTCCCCGAGCCCGTGGTCGCGCTGGTCGCGCTCGACCCACTCCAGGGCGGTCTCGAGCCCGGCCGGGTCGTCGTGCAGGCCCGCGTGGGCGTCGCCGCGCTCGGCGTAGAGCCCCGCGGCGGTGAGCACCGTGAAGTCGTCGGGCTCGGCATCGGGCAGGTCGGCCCAGGTCAGCGGGAAGGAGACGGTGGCGCGCGGGGTGCCACGCACGGACCAGGCCGAGGCGATCGTCCGGTCCCGGGCGGCCTGGTTGAAGTCGAGGAACACGCGCTCGCCGCGCTCCTCCTTCCACCAGTCGACGGTGGCGGCGTCCGGCAGCCGCCGGCAGACCTCGCGGCCGATCGCGATGACGCACCGACGCACGGCGACGAAGTCCCACTCGGCCCGGATGGGGACCATGACGTGGATGCCGCGCCCGCCGGACGTCTTCGGCCAGCCGACGAGCCCCGCGTCGCCGAGCACCTCGCGCAGCGTCGCCGCGACCACGGCCGCGTCGGCGAAGTCGGTGCCGGGCTGCGGGTCGAGGTCGATGCGCAGCTCGTCGGGCGCGTCGACCTCCGGGCGGCGGACCGGCCAGGGGTGGAAGTCGAAGGTGCCGAGGTTGGCCGCCCAGGCGAGGACGGCGGGCTCGGTCGGGCACAGCACGTCGGCCGCGCGTCCCGAGGGGAAGCGCACCTGGACGGTCTCGACGTAGTCGGGCGCGCCCTTGGCCAGCCGCTTCTGGTAGAAGAACTCGCCCGTCACGCCGTCGACGAAGCGCTTGAGGTGGGTCGGCCGGTCGCGGAGCACCCCGAGCAGCGGCTCGGCGACGGCCACGTAGTGCTCGACCACCTGCCGCTTGGTGATTCCGGGCTCGGGGAAGTAGATCTTGTCGGGGTTGGAGACGCGCACCTCGCGCCCGCCGACCTCGAGTTCCACCGCCGCTGACCGCGCCACGGCCGCGAAGGCTACCGTGGCGGCCATGACCTGGGCGGGAGATCCGGACGCCGTTGCGCGGAGATTCTCCGACGACCTCGTCGGCCTCGACCCCGACGACCCGGAGGCGCGTGCCTTCGCCGAGCACCTCGACCGCATGGAGCGGGTGCGCCCCATGTTCACCGTCGAGGGCGAGCTGAACGGGGTGCGCGACTTCGCGGAGTCGGCCAACCGGATCGGCGGGCTGCAGCACTGGGCGGCGTGGCTGCTCGTGGTCCTCGTGCTGCTCGGCACGGGCTACGTGATCTACGGGGTGCTGGAGTTCGTGCTGAGCACCTACCTGGGTGGCTGACCCGTACTAGCCTGGTCGCATGAGCAGTGCGATCGGCAAGCCGAAGGTCGAGAAGTCCGACGCCGAGTGGCGGGAGCAGCTCTCGCCCGAGGAGTACCAGGTCCTGCGCCAGGCAGGCACCGAGCGGCCGTTCACCGGCGAGTACGACGAGACGTTCACCGAGGGCGTCTACCACTGCCGCGCGTGCGGCGCGGAGTTGTTCCGCTCCGAGACCAAGTTCGCGAGCCACTGCGGGTGGCCGTCGTTCTACGCCCCCTCCGGCGACGACAACGTGATCCTCCGCGAGGACTCCACGATGGGGATGCGCCGGGTCGAGGTGCTGTGCGGCACCTGCCACTCGCACCTGGGCCACGTCTTCCACGGCGAGGGCTACGGCACTCCCACCGACGACCGCTACTGCATGAACTCGGTGTCGCTGCGTCTCGAGCCCACGGCCTGAGCGTTCCCGACGACGGGTGCGGGGCACCCGTCGTCGGGACGGCTACTGGCCGCCGGAGATGCGCAGCGTCTGGCCGGTCATCCAGCCGCTCTCCGGCGAGGCCAGGAACCGCACGAGCGGCGTGATGTCCTCCGGCTCGCCGTAGCGGCCCATCGGCCAGGCGATCGGCGCGAGGTCGTTGTCGTAGTGCTTGCCGTTCTCCGCCGACATGTCGCTCGTGGTGCCGCCGGGAGCGATCGCGTTGATCGTGATCCCACGCGGCACCAGGTCGAGCGCGAGGACCTTGACCATCGCCTCGACGGCGGCCTTCGACCCGGCGTAGAGCGCGTGGCCGGGCACCGGGGTGGAGGCGGCGATCGACGAGGTGCAGACGATGCGCCCGCCCGGTCCCATGTGCGCCGCCGCGGCCTGCACCGCGAGCAGCTGGCCGCGGGTGTTCACGGCGAAGACGTGGTCGAACTCCTCGGCCGTCAGCGTGCCGAGCGCCCCGAAGTGCTCGATGCCGGCGTTGGAGACCAGCACGTCGAGGCCGCCGAGCAGCTCGGCGGCGCGGTCCATGAGCGCGGTGACGGCGGCCGGGTCGGCCATGTCGGCCGCGACGGCGTACGCCTCCCCGCCCGTCCCGGTGATCTCCGCGACGACGGCGTCGGCGGCCTCGGCGCTGCGGCCGTACCCGACGACCACGCGGGCGCCCTCGGCAGCGAGGGCGAGCGCCTCGGCCCGGCCGATCCCGCGGCTGGCGCCGGTGACGACGGCGCGGGTCCCTGTGACGACCCCGGTCACGAGAGTGCGAGCAGGGCGCCCGGCTCGACCCGCGGCCCGGTGAAGAACGGGGTCTCCTCCCGGACGTGGCGGCGGGCCTCGGTGGCGCGCAGGTCGCGCATCAGGTCGACGATCCGGTCGAGCTCGTCGGCCTCGAAGGCGAGGATCCACTCGTAGTCGCCCAGCGCGAACGCGGGCACGGTGTTGGCGCGGACGTCGGCGTAGCCGCGGGCGGCCTTGCCGTGGTCGGCCAGCATCTGGCGGCGCTCCGGGTCGGGCAGCAGGTACCAGTCCAGCGACCGGACGAACGGGTAGAGGCAGAGGTAGCCCTTCGGCTCCTCCCCCGCGATGAAGGCCGGCACGTGGCTCTTGTTGAACTCCGCGGGCCGGTGCAGGGCGGTGTTCGACCACACCGGCTCCGAGGCCCGGCCGAGCGCGGTACGGCGCAGCGCGGTGTAGGTGGCCTGCAGCGCCTCGACGTCCTGCGCGTGGGTCCACACCATCCAGTCGGCGTCGGCCCGCATGCCCGCGAGGTCGTACACCCCGCGGACGACGACGCCCTTGGCCTCCTGCTCGTCGATCACCGCGGCGAACTCCTCGGCGGCGGTGCGCCGGTCGTCGCCCAGCTTCGCCGGGTCGGTACGGAACACCGACCACATCGCGTAGCGGATCGTGGAGTTCAGCTCGTCGTAGTTCAGCCTGGCCACGGCTCCATGGTGCCACGCGGCCGGGGCGGGAAGGATCCGAGCGCCGTCACGGCGCGAGGCCGCTCGCGGGGGACGCCAGGTGCTCGGCGATCCGCGCGGCGGCGGCGTCACCGGTCGCGAGGCAGGCCGGCACCCCGACCCCGTGCAGCGTCGCCCCGGCGACGGCGAGCCCGGCCGGCAGCGCCTCGAGCCGCGCGGCCCGCGCGGCGTGCCCGACGCCGTACTGCGGCAGTCCCCCGCCCCACCGCGCGACCACCGTCTCGAGCGGCTCCGCATGCAGGTCGAGCAGCGCCGCGAGGTCGGAGCGCGCGGCCGCGACCAGTTCCGCGTCGTCGCGCTGCAGCGCCTCGGGCTCCCCGTACCGGCCGATCGAGGCCCGCACCACCACCGCGTGCTCCCCGACGAGGTGCGGCCACTTCACCGACGACACGGTGACCGCCTTGATCGTCCACGGCGTCCCGTCCGGGCGCCGCTCCCCCGAGCCGATCAGCACCCCGGAGCGGCGCCCGAGATCGGTGTCGGGCGGCAGGGCCAGGGCGACGACGGCGGAGGAGGCGAGCTCGATACCCGCCGCGGCTGCCGCGGCGTCCGGGGCCGCGTCGACGAGCAGGCGGCGCAGCGCCGGGGCGGGCACCGCGAGGACCACGCCGTCGGCGTCCACGGTCTCCGTGCCGGTGGGACCGGAGGCGACCACCCGCCACCCGTCGTCCCGGCGCTCCAGGGCGGTCACGGTCCGCGCGAGCCGCACCTCGGCGCGCGCCGCGACGGCGAGGGCGGGCGGCAGGTCGGCCAGCGACGTGCGCAGCGTCCCGAACACCGGGCCGGGGGGCGTGGTCCCGCCCGGGAGGGCGGCGCGCGCGGCGGCCACGAGGGACGACGGGTCGCGGTCGAGCGACGCGGCCAGCGCGGGCACCGTCGCGCGCACGCCGAGCGCGTCCGCGCGGCCGGAGTACACGCCGCCCAGCAGCGGGTCGACGAGCCGGTCGGCCACCTCGTCGCCGAGCCGGGCCCGCACGAGGGCGCCGACGCTGTCGTCCCCGTCCCACGCCACCGGTCCGAGCTCGGCGTCGGCGGCGAGCGCGGCCCGGCCGGCGTCGGACAGGAGGCTCCCGACGGCGGGTGGGTCGGCCGGGACGCCCATCACCGTCCGCGGGGGCATGGCGTGCGTGGCGCCCCCGGCGCGGATGCCGGAGGACGCGGCGGAGGGGTGCACGAGGTCGTCGGACAACCCGAGCTCGACGAGGCGGTCGGCCGCCTCCGGCCGTCGGGCGAGGAACGCCTCCGCGCCCACGTCCACCCGCAGACCGCCGAGTTCGACCGCCGCGAGCTTCCCGCCCAGCACCCGGGCGGACTCGAGGACGACGAGGTCCGCCGCCTCGCCGAGGGTGGTCCGCAGCCGGTGGGCGGCGGCCAGTCCGCCCACCCCGCCGCCGACCACGACGACGCGGGGCACCCGGCCGGTCACGCGCGGACGGGCAGGGAGTGCACCGTCTCGACGACGCGCAGCAGCGCGTCCGGGTCGGTCTCGGGCAGCACACCGTGGCCCAGGTTGAAGACGTGGGCGGGTGCCGCGTGGCCCTCGGCGACGATGCGCCGGACCTCGGCGTCCACGACGGCGGGTCCGGCGAAGAGCACCGCCGGGTCGAGGTTGCCCTGGAGCACCTTCCCGGGCGCCCGGCGGGCCGCGGCGTCGAGCGGGACGCGCCAGTCGACGCCGACGACGTCCGCGCCGGCCTCGCCCATCGCGCCGAGCAGCTCGCCGGTGCCCACGCCGAAGTGCGTCCGCGGGACGCCCGCGTCGGCCAGGCCCGCCAGCACCTTCCTCGAGTGCGGGAGGACGAGGGCGCGGTAGTCCCGTTCGGAGAGCGCCCCGGCCCAGGAGTCGAACAGCTGCACCGCGTCGACGCCCGCCTCGACCTGCACGCGCAGGAAGGTGAGCGTGAGGTCGGCGAGGTGGTCGAGCAGCGCGTGCCAGGTCTCCGGCTCGGCGTGCATCAGCGCCTTCGTGCGCTCGTGGTTGCGGCTCGGGCCGCCCTCCACGAGGTAGGAGGCGAGCGTGAAGGGCGCGCCGGCGAACCCGATGAGCGGGGTGTCACCCAGCTCGCCGACGAGCAGCCGCACGGCCTCGGCGACCGGGGCTGCCTGCTCCGGGTCGAGCGCGGGCAGGGCCGCGACGTCGGCGGCCGTGCGGACGGGCGCGTCGATCACCGGGCCGGTCCCGGCGACGATGTCCACCCCGACGCCGGCCACCTTGAGCGGGACGACGATGTCGGAGAAGAGGATCGCGGCGTCGACGCCGTAGCGGCGCACCGGCTGCAGCGTGATCTCGCACGCGAGGTCCGGCGTGAGGCAGGACTCGAGCATCCCCGTGCCGCGACGGACACGCCGGTACTCCGGCAGCGACCGGCCCGCCTGGCGCTGGAACCAGACCGGCACGTGCTCCGGCGTCCCGCCCCGCGCCGCCGTCAGGAAGGCCGAGCCGGGCAGGTCACGACGTGTGCCGCCGGGCCCCGACGCGGCGGCCGCGACCCCGGGAACGACGGGGTTCGGGTCGGGCTGGGTCGGGGCGCTCATGGTGGCTCCAGTCTGCCAGCCGACGCGGACGGCCGTCCGATCGGCGTGGCGCGGATCCGGCGCGTCGCCCTGCCGCTCGTGGCGGGCGCGACCTACGCTCCCGCAGGTGACGGCACCCGCGACCGCCCCCGAGACGTTCCGCCGGGCCGTGGAGTCGCTGGCCGCTCTGCGTCCCCGCCCCGAGATCGAGCTGGCCGAGATGCGCCCGCCGCAGCGCCTGGCGCCGTGGTCGGCCGCCTGGAGCGCCGAGGTGGTCTCCCCGCCCGCGGCGGGCGACCCCGAGCCGGACGTGCTCGTGACGGGCCGGCTCGTGCTGCTGCACGACCCCGAGGGCCAGGAGGCCTGGGACGGCACGCTGCGGCTGGTGACCTTCGTGCGCGCCGAGCTCGACCCGGAGCACGCGAACGACCCGATGCTGCCCGAGGTCGCGTGGTCCTGGCTCACCGGCGCGCTCGAGGAGTCGGGGGCCGCGGCGACGGCCGTCGGCGGCACCGTCACCCAGACCTCCTCGGTGCGCTTCGGCGACATCTCGGGCCCCGCCCAGGTGTGCGACCTCGAGCTCCGGGCGTCCTGGACCCCCGTCCTGCCCGACGGGGACGACGGGGGCGACGCCGCGGCCGACCTCACCGAGCACGGCACCGCCTTCACGACGGTGCTGGCGACGGCGGCGGGGCTGCCGCCGGTGGGCGTCGCGAGCCTGGGCGCCCGCCGGCTCGGCTGAGCGCCGACGCCCGCCCACGGCGCGTCGTCGGGTGCCCCGACGGGTTCCCGACGCGTCGGCACGTGCATCGGCCGGTGCGTTCCGCCCGCGTGTGCGATCGAGACGACGACGGTTCTCGCGTCTCAACTCGGGACCGGCGGCAGTTCACCATTCAGCGAACTCTCAGCGATTTCCCGGTACCACTGGTGCCGATTCGACCATTTCCGCAGGTCGTCCGCCCGGCGGCGACGTTGCGGAGGGCGGGTGAACGTCCGGCAGCGAGCGGGTCACGGCCCGGACTCCGAACGCTGCCGTCGTGTTGCGTCCGTTACTCGGATGATATTGGACCGATGAGCGCAGTGGCTCTGCGGCGATCGGAGCCTTTCGCGACGGACAGTCACATCGACTACACAGAGTGTCACGGACAGCACACGGAGAGTACGAGGCTCACGCCAAGGAGTGACCAGAGACCCGTAACGGGCGAAACTCCACCGAGCGAAGTTGGCCCTAATGCTCTCGTTAACTCGCCAGGGGGGATATGTTCTCTCGCGACGCACTTCCTCGGCCGTTCGGCGGCGCGGTCGGCGACCGGGGTTCCTGGTGTGTCCGTCGGGGGGCAAGACCGACTTCAGGGAGGTAGTTGACGTGGCTACCGTGGGCCCAGGCATGGCACTTCGCGGCGTCGCGAGTGGCCTGCTGCCACCGGCCATGGTCCCGCATCCGCGGGAAGAGATGTTCTCGGTGCTGGTGGTCGACGACCACCCGCTGTTGCGCGAGGCGATCGCGCAACGACTCACCTCGATGGGCGCGGGCACCGTCCACGAGGCGGCCTCGATCTCCGAGGCCAGGACCCGAGCACTCGCTTCCGGCCCGTGTGACCTCGCGATCCTCGACCTCGGTCTCCCGGACGGTTCCGGGCTCGACCTGATCGCGGAGTTGCGGGCGCAGGGTTGGAACCGCGTGGTGGTGCTGGCCGCCTCGGACGACCCGTCCGCGGTGCGGGCGGCGTTCCAGGCCGGGGCGCAGGCCTATCTGCTCAAGTCCGCCTCGCCGGGCATCGTCACCGACGGCGTGCGCCGGGTCCTCGAGGGCGGCCTCTACGCCGACCCGTCGGTCGCCCCGCTGCTCGCGGCGGGCACCCGGGTGCCCGCGACCGACAACACCCCGCGGGAGCTCTCGGCCCGTGAGGTCGAGGTGCTGCAGCTGGTGGCGGACGGCCGCTCGAACAAGGAGATCGGCGAGGCGCTGAGCCTCTCGGCCCTCACGGTCAAGAGCCACCTCTCGCGGATCGGCCGCAAGCTCGGCACGGGTGACCGTGCCCAGATGGTCGCACTGGCCATGCGGGCGGGCGTCATCCGCTGAGCACCGCACCGCCGGAGCCCGTCGACGGGGGCGAGGAGCTCGGTGACGGCGTCACCGAGCTCCTCGCCCCCGCGGACGGCGTTCCCGAGATCATCACCGATCGGGACCGCCTCTCGGCGCTCGCCGACGACCTCGCCGCGGGCAGCGGTCCGGTCGCCGTCGACGCCGAGCGGGCGTCGGGGTTCCGCTACTCCGCCCGGGCCTACCTGGTGCAGCTGCGCCGGGAGGGCGCGGGGAGTGCCCTCGTGGACCCGATCGCGCTCGACGGCGACCTGTCCGTGCTCGGCGACGCCCTGCGCGGCGTCGAGTGGGTGCTCCACGCCGCGTCGCAGGACCTGCCGTGCCTCGCCGAGGTCGGCATGCGCCCCGACGCCCTCTTCGACACCGAACTGGCCGGCCGCCTCGCGGGCTACCCGCGCGTCGGGCTCGGCCCCCTCGCCGAGCGCCTGCTCGGGGTCCGCCTGCGCAAGGGCTACGGCGCCGCGGACTGGTCGACCCGCCCGCTGCCCGACGACTGGCTGGTCTACGCCGCGCTCGACGTCGAGCTGCTCGTCGCCATGCGTGACCTGCTCGCCGCCGACCTCGAGCGGCAGGGCAAGGCCGAGTGGGCCCGCCAGGAGTTCGAGGCCGTCCGCCTCGCCGGTCCCCCGCCGCGGCGCGCCGAGCCGTGGCGCCGCACCTCCGGGATGCACAAGGTGCGCCGGCCCCGCCAGCTCGCGGTGGTCCGCGCCCTGTGGGAGTCCCGCGACGAACTCGCCGAGTCCCGTGACGTCGCCCCGGGCCGGCTGCTGCCCGACGCCGCGATCGTCGACGCCGCGCTGCGCGAGCCCGCCGACCGGGACGCCCTGACCGAGATGCCGGTGTTCCGCGGCAGCCGGCAGCGGCGGTTGGCCGACCGGTGGTGGCGCGCGGTGCGCACGGGCCGCGGGCTCCCGGCCGAGGAGCTGCCCGACCCCTCCCCCGCCGGTGACGGACCGCCGCCGGTCAACCGCTGGGCCGACAAGGACCCGGACGCCGCCGCGCGGCTCGCCGCGGCCCGCGCCCACCTCGCCGCGCTGGCCGAGCAGTGGGACACCCCGGTGGAGAACCTGCTGCAGCCCGACCTCGTGCGCCGGCTGTGCTGGACCCCGCCCGACCCGGCCGACGCCGACGCGGTGGACGCCTTCCTGACGTCGGGTGGTGCCCGGCCCTGGCAGCGCGAGCTCGCACTGCCCGGCCTCGTCGCGGCGCTCGCCGAGACCGCCCCACCCCCCGCCGCCGCGCCGGCCGGCGGGACCGCTACCGGGACGGCGGAGACGCCCGAGGGGACCGACGGACCCCGCCGGGCACTGCGCCGCCGCCGTCGCCGGAGCACGAGCGGAGGTGGCACGCCCGCTCAGGTCGGGACGGTCACGCCCGTGTTCAGCGACCCGGAGACCTGACCCGGCAGGCCCACGCGCACCGACAGTCCGCCGCCCTCCACCGGCTCCGCGGACACGGTGCCGCCGTGCGCGCGGACCACGGCGCGCACGATCGAGAGCCCGAGGCCCGAGCCGGGTCCGACCCGGTCGGCGCCGCGCCGGAAGGGTTCGAAGAGGTCCGGCACCCGGGCCGGGTCGAGCACCGGGCCGGAGGAGGCCACGACCAGGTCGACCCGGTCCCCGGCGCGGTCGGTCCCGACCGTGATCCAGCCGCCGTCGACGTTGTGGCGCACGGCGTTCTCGACGAGGTTCCCCACCACCCGCTCCAGCAGCGCGGCGTCGCCGACGACGACGGCGCCCTCGGCCGCCGGGTGGACCTCGACGCGCAGGCGCCGGCCCTCCACCTCGGCGCGGACCGCGTCGAGCGCGCCGTGGGCGGCGAGGTCGAGGTCGACCGGCTCGTCGCCGTCGGAGGCGCGACGCTCCGCCGCCTCGGTGCGTGCGAGGAGCAGCAGCCCGTCGACGAGGCCCTCGGCGCGCTTCGTGGCGTCGCGCAGGACCCCGGCCATCCGCCGCAGCTCGTCGACGTCGGCGTCCGGGTCGGCCAGCGTCACGTCGATCTCGGTGCGCAGGACGGCCAGCGGGGTGCGCAGCTCGTGGCTCGCGTTGGCCACGAACCGACGCTGGGCGTCGAAGGCCGCCTGGAGCCGGTCGAGCATCTCGTCGAAGGTGTCGGCGAGCTCGGCGACCTCGTCGCGCGGGCCCTCGAGGTCGATCCGCGCGTCGAGCGACTCGGCGGAGAGACGGCGGGCGGTGGCGGTGACGTCGTGCACCGGCTGGAGCACGTGCCCGGTCAGCACCCACGACACCACGGCGACGGCGAGCACCACGAGCGCGAACGCGACCGAGCCGACCTGCAGCACCTCCGCGCGGGCACTGTGGCCGAGGGCGGCGGCGATCTCGCCGGCCGGCACCGCGACCCCGTCGACGAGGACCGGCGTCCCCGGCGGGAGGGTGGGCAGGCTCGCCGCGACCTCGCCGACGAGCATCCACCCCAGCCAGAGCAGCAGGGCGCTCACCGCGGCGACCAGGCCGGTGGCGAGCAGCGTCAGGCGCACCCGCAGGCCGGGTCCGCGGCGACGGCGGGCCCGCGCGGGGCGCGACCCGGTCCGGTCCTCGCGGCGCAGCACGGTCACGGAGCCTACGGCGGGCGGGGCACCGGGGAGGTGAAGGTCCGCCGGGTCACGGGTCACCCCGGGCACACCATGGGCGCACCACGGGCCCGGGGCCGCGTCCGCGGGCGGACGACCCCGGGCCCGGTGACGACGCGACTAGTTGACCGCGTGGACCGGCGCGTGGCAGCTCTTGGCGATGGCCGCACCGTTGCCGTCCTTGGCCTTCGAGGCGACCGGCACGGCCACGGCGTTGTCCTGGACCGGGACCTGCACGCCGAGGACGTTGACCGGGACGTCGTTGTTGCAGACGTTGACCGGGGTGTTGGGGGCGAAGTCCGAGGAGTTGACGAGGCCCCGCTGGACGGTGTCGGCGCCGCTCTCGTGCGCCATCGCCAGGCCGGCGGTGGAGACGAGACCCGAGCTGATCAGGGCGGACGCCAGGACGGCCTTGCGCATCATCGACATGATGAGGGGTTCCTCTCGAGGGGGGGAGCTTCCGGACACTCACGGGGACGCTGTCCGAATACGTGTGGTGAACGAAGCCCGGAACACCGGGACACGGTTCTCGACACCCGTTCCGTCGATCGGGTGGATCTCGCGCGCCACGGAGCCGTCCGGCGCGCGGCCGGACTGCGGCATCCTCTCGGGCCATGAGCGCTGTGATCGTCGAGGTCGCCGTCAACGGCACCACCACCCGCGCGACGAACCCGCACGTCCCGCGGACCCCGCCCGAGATCGCCGCCGACATGGTGGCGTGCCTGGACCGCGGCGCGGCGATCGTCCACAACCACAACGACGAGCCGATGTTCACCGCGGACGCGGTGCACTCCCCCGACCCCTACGTGGCGGCCTGGAGCCCCGTCGTCGCGGCCCATCCCGACGCCCTGCTCTACCCGACGATGGGCGCCGGGGCGCGCGGGATCCCGGTGCAGCAGAAGTGGGCGCACGTCGAGGAGCTCGCACGGCGCGGGCTCGGCGGCATGACGCTGGTGGACCCGGGGTCGGTCAACGTCGGGCTCCTGGGCTCGGGCGAGTGCGCGCCGGCGGCGGCCGCGGAGCCCTACCAGAACAGCATCGCCGACACCGAGTACATGTTCCGGCGCACCGGCGAGCTCGGCGCGGCCCCGTCCGTCTCGATCTTCGAACCCGGCTTCCTGCGCACCACGTTGACCCTGCAGCGCCACGGGCGGGTGCCGGCGGGGGCGATGGTCAAGCTGTACTTCGGGGGCGACCTGCAGTTCGGCCTCCCGCCCACGGAGCGCGCGCTCGACGCCTACTGCGAGATGCTCGACGGCTCGGGCCTGCCGTGGTCGGTCGCCGTGCTCGGCGGGGACGTGGTCGGCTGCGGGCTGGCCGCGCTCGCGCTGGAACGCGGTGGGCACGTCCGCGTGGGCCTCGAGGACTACTCCGGTCCGCGCACGCCCACCAACGACGAGCTGCTCGACGAACTGCTCGAGCTGCTCGCCGCGTCCGGGCGGCGCCCCGCGAGCTGCGCCGAGGCCCGGGCGACGCTGGGGATCACGACGGGGCGGGCCTGACCGCGGACACGAACCCCCGCATCGCCGCGACGAGTTCGTGCGGGTGGGTGACGGGCACCATGTGGGCGCCCATGGGCATGGTCACCGCCGTGATCCCCGGTCGGAGCGCGGCGAGGCGATCGAGCCAGTCGGCGGGCGCGATGTGGTCGTCCGGCCCGCGCACGAGCAGGACCGGCCACGGGCCCGCGGCGAGGACCGGCCCGATCGCGTGGTGCCGGGCGCGGTCCATGGCGCGGGCGAAGGTGATCAGCCCGCCGTGGGTGTAGTCCCGCGCCAGGAGGGACACCTGCGTCGGGGGCTCGTGCGCCGCGGTCGCGAGCCAGCGGCCGGCGAGGCGCGGCCAGGTCGCGGCGACCGGATCGGTGGTGGGGCCGACGAGGACCAGGCCCGCGACCCGCTCCGGCGCCCGCCGGGCCGCCTCGGCCACCAGCTGGCAGCTCGCCGAGTGGCCCAGGAGCACCGCGCGCCGCACGCCCAGCTCGTCCAGCCGGCCCAGCAGGCGCTCGGCGTTCGACGCCGGGTCGAGGGGGTCCGCACGCCGGGCGGGCAGGCCGAAGGACGGGAGCGCGACGACGGCCGTCCCCGACCCGAGCAGGCGGGTCGGCGCGCGCCAGCCGTCCACCGAGAGCCCGTTGCCGGGGACCGCCACCACCGTCGGCGGGCCGCCGCCGCGCCGGAGCAGGTCGGGCGGGGCGAGCGGGACCCGGCGACGCAGCACCCGGGACGGCTCAGACGCCCGCGTGGGCGTCGCTGCGGACGCGGTAGCCCGAGCCCACCACGGTGTCGATGATGCCGGGCTCGCCGAGCTTCTTGCGCAGCGTCATGACGGTGACCCGCACCGTGGTGGTGAACGGGTCGGCGTTCTCGTCCCAGACGCGCTCGAGCAGCTCCTCGGAGGAGACGACGGCGCCGCCGGCGGCCATCAGCACCTCGAGGACGCCGAACTCCTTGCGCGTGAGGTCGACCGGCGTGCCCTCGCGCACGACGGTGCGCTTCGCCGGGTCGAGCACCACGCCGGCGGCCTCCAGGATCGGCGGCGTGGCGGGTACGGCCCGGCGCCCGAGGGCCCGGATGCGGGCGACGAGCTCGGGGAAGTCGAAGGGCTTGGCCAGGTAGTCGTCCGCGCCGAGGGCGAGCCCGGCGACCTTGTCGCGCAGGGTGCCGCTCGCGGTCAGCATGATCACGCGCGTGACGCCGCCGGCGATCTCGGCGCACAGGTCGTCCCCGGACCGGCCGGGCAGGTCGCGGTCGAGCACGACGACGTCGTACCGCGTCACCGACGCCTTCTCCGACCCGGTGTCGCCGTCGTAGGCGACGTCGACGGCCATCCCCTCGCGCCGCAGCCCGCGCGCCAGCGCGTCGGCCAGGGCCTGCTCGTCCTCCACGATCAGAATGCGCACGTCATCCACTGTGCCACCCGACGCCTGAACGGACGCTGAGAATCAGCTGGGCGCCGGCGCTCGTTCTCAGGAGGCCGACTGCTCGTCGTGCGTGAGCGACGAGGCGGTGGCGTCCCCGCGGGCGGCGGCGACCCATTCCGTGACCCGCCGGGCAACGTCCTGGTCGGTCAGCCCTGCCGCCGTGAGGAGCACGCCCCGGCTGTCGTGGGTGAGGAACTCCTGCGCGAGCGCGATCCGTCGCACCGGCACGTCCACCTCGGCCTCGGAAAGCGCGTCGGCGAACGACGAGCCGAACCCGCCGTGCCGTCCACCGTCCTCGACGGTGACGACGAGGCGGTGCGAGGCCGCCAGGTCGATGAGGGTGGCGGGCACCGGCTGCAGCCAGCGGGGGTCCACGACCGTGACGCCGATGCCCTGGGCGGTGAGCCGGTCGGCGGCCTCCACCCCGAGCTGGCCGAACGCCCCGACGCAGACGAGCACCACGTCGGGCACCTGCGGCGGCTCGTCGTCGGCGCGCTCGAGCCGCTCGATCGCCGTCGGGCGGGGCGCGGCGAGCGAGAGCCGGCCCGGCTCCGCGAGCACGTCGACGCCACCGGGCCCGGTGGCCGGGCCCAGCCGGCGCAGGGCCGGGACCGCGCTGGGCACCGCACCCTTCGACCAGCGCAGCGCGGTCGGCCCGTCGGCGATGCCGACGGCCTCGCGCAGCTCCTCGCGCAGCGTCACCTCGTCGCGCGGGGCCGCGACCCGCAGCCCGGGGACGATGCCCATGACCGAGAGGTCCCACATGCCGTTGTGGGAGGCGCCGTCGCTGCCGGTGACCCCCGCACGGTCGAGCACGACGGTGACCGGCTCGCGGTGCAGCGCCACGTCCATGAGCAGCTGGTCGAACGCGCGGTTGAGGAACGTCGAGTAGATGGCGACGACGGGGTGCAGGCCGCCGTGGGCGAGGCCCGCGGCGGAGGTCATGGCGTGCTGCTCCGCGATCCCGACGTCGAAGAGCCGCTCGGGGTAGATCTCGCCGAACGCGGACAGGCCGGTCGGTCCGGGCATCGCGGCGGTGATGGCCACGACGTCGGAGCGCTCGCGGCCGAGCTCGAGCATCGCGTCGGTGAACACCGAGGTCCACTCCCGCGGCTTCGGCCCCACCGGCAGGCCCGTCTCGGGGTCGATCACGCCGACCGCGTGCATCTGCTCGGCGAGGTCCTGCTCCGCGGAGGCGAAGCCCCGGCCCTTGTTGGTGACGGCGTGAACGATCACGGGGCCACCGAAGTCGCGCGCGGCACCGAGCGCCGTCTCGAGCGCCTCGGTGTCGTGGCCGTCCACTGGGCCGAGGTACTTGAGGCCGAGGTCGGAGAACAGCGCCTGCGGGGAGAACGCGTCCTTCACGCCCGCCTTCGCGGCGTGCACGGCGGAATAGACGGCGTTCCCGACGACGGGGATGCGCTGCAGGGCCTTCCGGCCCTGCTCCAGCACGTCCTCGTAGCGGGGGGCGAGCCGCAGCGACGAGAGCCGCTCGGAGAGCCCGCCGATCGTCGGCGCGTAGGAGCGGCCGTTGTCGTTGACCACGATGACGACGGGGCGGTCCGACCCGGCGATGTTGTTGAGCGCCTCCCAGCACATCCCGCCGGTGAGCGCGCCGTCCCCGACGACGGCGACGACCGAGCGGTCGCGGCCGAGCAGCTGGTCGGCCTTCGCGAGCCCGTCGGCCCAGGAGAGCGCAGTGGAGGCGTGGGAGTTCTCGACGAGGTCGTGCTCGGACTCCGCGCGGCTCGGGTAGCCCGAGAGGCCCCCGCCCTGCCGGAGCCCGTCGAACGCCCCGGAGCGCCCGGTGACGATCTTGTGGACGTAGCTCTGGTGCCCGGTGTCGAACAGCAGCGCGTCGCGCGGCGAGTCGAAGACCCGGTGCAGGGCGAGGGTGAGCTCGACGACCCCGAGGTTGGGCCCCAGGTGCCCACCCGTCCGGCAGACCTTGTCGATCAGGAATCCCCGGATCTCGGCCGCGAGCGCGTCGACCTCGCCGGCGTCCAGGGCCCGCAGGTCGGCCGGGGTTCGGACGCGCTGGAGCAGACTCACGGCGGCCAGTCTACGGAGAGCGCCGCGTCCCGGCGGGGCGAGCGGAGCGACGGGGATCCCACCCGCGGGGCGTTCAGCCGGTCCGGGGCCGCCGCGCGACGTAGACCACGGCCGGCGGCGCGTTCAGCCACACCGTGCGGCTGACGACCACCTCCTCGAACGTCGCCTCGAGGTTGCGCTGCACCTGCTTGGCCGTGGGGAAGAATCGGATCCAGGCGTGGGCGAGCTGCGTCACGGCGCCGCCGGGAGCGGCCAGCCGCGCGAGCAGCGGGAAGATCGACCGGTCCTTCGGGGNGGNNGCGAGCCACGGCAGGCCCGACACCGACAGGTCCGCCCGCACGCCCTCGGCCAGCAGTTTCTCCACGGCGGTGTGCGCGTCGGTGCACATCACCTCGACCTCGGGGTGGCGCCGCTGCAGGACCGCCGCCATGTCCTCGTCCATCTCGACGGCGATGTGGCGACCTCGACCCCGCAGCCGCTCCTGGATCTCGTCGGTGACCGACCCGGTCCCGGCGCCGAGGTCCAGCACCACGGGGTCACCGGTCTCCGGGAGCGGCGCGATGGCCTGACGGCACAGCGGCGGGAAGCTCGGGAACAGCGCGGCGACGTGTAACGGGTCACGCAGGAAGGCGGTCGAGAAGTGCCTGATCTCGGTCACGGGGCCTCTTTTGCCGGGGACACGGTGGGAGCCAGAGTCTGGCCCGCCGCCACGACGGCCGCGAGCAGGGCGCGTGCGACCTCGCCCACCATCGCGTCGTCCGGCGAGAACGCGGGATGGTGCAGGCCGGGGGCGGACCCGGGCACGGCATCGGGGTCCGCGGTGCCCACGAACAGCATCGTCGAGGGGATGCCCGCCGCCGAGTAGTGCGAGAAGTCGTCCGCGCCGCAGGAGCGGAACCCGGTGTCGAGCCGCAGCCCGGTGGGGGCCGCCTGCTCGTCGCCGCGGCGCCCGCCCAGCGTCGCCGCGACCGCCGCGGTCAGCCGCGCGTCGTTCACGACGGCGGGCTCGTTCGGCACCACCGCGACCTCACCGGTGCAGCCGTGGGCCGCCGCGGTGTGCTCCACCACCTCGCGGATGGCGGCGAGGATCGCATCCCGGTCGGCGTCGAGGGCGCGCACCGTGCCCCGGGCGGTCGCCCGCCCGGGCACGACGTTGGGTGCGCTGCCGGCCGTGATCTGCCCGATGGTCACCACGCCGGCCTCCAGCGGGTTCACCCGCCGGGCGACGATCTGCTGCAGGGCGACGACCACGGCGGCCACCGCGAGCACGGGGTCGCGGGTGCGGTGCGGGTAGCCGCCGTGCCCGGCGCGACCGGTGATCGTGATCTCGACCTCGTCGGCCGACGCGTTGACCGGGCCGGGACGGGCCGACACGATCCCCCGCGGCAGCTCGGGCTGGACGTGCACGCCCAGCATCACCCCGGCGTCGTGCGCCCGGAACGCCGCGTCGACGACGACGTCGCCCGCCCCGCTGGGGGCCGCCTCCTCGCGCGGCTGGAAGACCGCCAGCAGCGGGGCCGCGAGCCGCTCCGGGCCCGCCGCCCCGACCGCCCGCACGAGCGCCACGAGGGCGGCGGTGTGGACGTCGTGGCCGCAGACGTGCGCGGCCCCCTCGCGCTGCGAGGCGAACGGCAGGCCGGTCGCCTCGTGCACGGGCAGGGCGTCGAGCTCGCCGCGGACGGCCACGGCCGGACCGGGCCCGCCGAGCCGCAGCATCCCGCCCGTCCCGGCCACCGGCTCCAGCGTGCGGTCCAGGGCGCGGGCGACGGCGTCGCGCGAGTCCGTCTCGTCGCCCGACACCCGCGGTTCGCGGTGCAGCTCGTGGCGCAGGGCGACCGCAGCCGGCAGCTCCGCCTCGAGGGCCTCGGCCAGCGCCGGCGGGACCGGCACCGGCCGCGGGGCGCGGGCGGACCCGGCGTCGGGGACCTGCGGACCGCCCGAGACGGGGACCTCCACCGTCACGCGGGGATCCGCGGGTAGATCCGCAGGGCGTTGTCGCGCGCGATCATCGTGGCCACCCGTTCGGCGTCGGCGGGAGAGATCTCGTCGGTCGCGCACGCGTGCTCGAGCAGCCCGCCCAGGGCCGCCCGGAAGCGCAGCGCGCCGAGCAGGTGCAGCTCGGGAAGCCCGTAGGCGTCCGAGGCGTAGAGCACCTTGCCGAAGGGTGCCAGCTCCAGCACCTCGGCGATCACCTCGGGGGCCCGGGACCCCACATAGGGCACCGCGAGGCTGACGTCGACGTACACGCAGGAGAACACCTGCGCCAGCCACGCGGCCTGGCGGTGGTACGGGTAGGTGTGCAGCAGCATCAGCGGCACGCCGAGGGGGTCGACGAGGCGCGCGAGGCCCGCGAGCAGGGCCGGGTCGGCGCGGTGGAGGTCCTCGTCGGGGTCGCCGAAGCCGGTGTGCAGCTGCAGCGGCAGGCCGGTGTCCAGGCCCGCCCAGAGGCCGTGGCGCAGCAGCACCGGGTCGCGCAGCGGCTCCCGGTCACGCGCCCGGCGGGGCAGCCAGTCGGCGGCGGCCGTGGCGACGGCGGCGGGCTCCGGGCGGCGCGGGTCGACGTCGAGCCCGGCGCGGTAGGCCAGGACGGTCTTGCAGGCCACCGGCAGCGGGCGGCGCGTGGCGTCGGTGCGGCGGGCGACCTCGGCGGCGACCGCCTCGCCGAACCCGGCGGCGTCCACCCCGGCGTCCGCGACCTCCTCGGCCACCGCCTCGAGCCGCACCACCTCGCCGACCGGCAGGCCCGCGACCTCCGACAGCGCGTCGAGCCCGAGCAGGCCGCCGGCGGCGAACCCGTGGTCGACCAGCAGCACCCCGGAGCCCGCGGCCCGCAGCATCGCCCGGGACACGGTCCCGGCCCCCAGTTCGGCCCGCCGCGCGACGTAGTCCTCGGCCGGGGCGTGGGGTGGCAGCCCCAGGACCGGGGAGCACCACCGCCGCACCGAGAAGCCGAGCCGCGAGTCGAACGCCGACAGCCCGGGTGCGGGCCCGGCGCCCTCGGTGAGCAGGGCCTCGAACCCGGGCCGGTCGAGGTCGTCGGCCATCACCGAGTGGCAGTGGTGGTCGACGAGCGGGACGCCGTCGAGGAAGCTCACCGGGCCCGCCGGCACCAACCCCAGCGACACGAGGCTGCCGCCGTCGGAGCCCACGGGTCAGGTCCGGACGAGGGTCGCCACGCACTCGACGTGGTGGGTCATCGGGAACGCGTCGAACACGCGCAGGTCGGCCAGGGTGTACCCCGCCTCGCCGAGGGCCGCGACGTCCCGGGCGAGGGCGGCCGGGTCGCAGGCCACGTGGACGATCCGGCGGGCGCCGACGGCCCCGATCCGGGTGGCGAGCTCGCGGCCCAGGCCCTTGCGGGGCGGGTCGGCCACGATGACGTCGGGGGGCGTGGTGCGGGCGAGGGAGTCCAGGACCTTCTCCACGCGGCCGCGCACGACGCGGGCGGCCGGGAGGTCGGCGAGGTTCTCCCCCGCCGCGGCGGTGGCGTCGGGGTCGGACTCCACGTCGACGACGGTGCCCGCCCGCTCCGCGAGGGCGGCGGCGATGAGGCCGGCGCCGCCGTAGAGGTCCCAGACGACGTCGTCGGGCGCGAGCTCGCCGACGCCGGCGACGGCCGCCGCGACGACGGCGTCGGCCGCCCCGGGGTGGACCTGCCAGAAGGCCGGCGCGGGCAGCGTCCAGTCGCGGCCCGCGGCGTGCTCGTGGGCGGTCCCCGAGCCGATCTCGAGCTGCCGCGTCCCCTCGAAGAGCTCCGTGGCGTGCGTCTCGCCCGCGGCGTCGGCCACGATCTCGATCTCCGCCGTCGGCGTCCACGTGTGCGCGAGGACGGGGTCGAGGGCCCCGCGCACGGCGATCGGGCAGTCGCCGACCGGCAGCACCTCGTGGCTGCGGTGCACCCGCAGCCCGGGACGCCCGTCGTCGGTCACGGCCATCCGCATCCGGGTCCGCCACCCGAGCGGGCCGCCGGGGAGGGCCTCGCACACCACGTCCCGCTCGATCCCGGCGAGCCGCGAGAGCTGCTCGGCGACGACGGCGCCCTTGAGCGCGCGCTGGGTGTCGTGGTCGGCGTGCTGCCAGTCGCAGCCGCCGCAGCCGCCCGGGCCGGCCCACGGGCAGGCCGGCTCGACCCGGCCGGGCGCCGCCTCGAGCACCGTCACCGCATCGGCGCGGCAGAACGACCCGCCGTGGTCCTCGGTCACCACGGCGTGCACCCGCTCGCCCGGGAGGGCATGGCGGACGAACACGACCCGGCCCTCGTGCCGGGCCACGCAGTGCCCGCCGTGGGCGACCGCGCCCACCTCGAGATCGAGCATGCGGTCGGTCCAGTCGAGCCGGTCGGTCCCGGTGTCGCCGGCGACCTCCAGGGTCGAGCTCCGCTGCGCTCCGTCTCCCCCGGCGCTCACCGGACGTCCGCCCGCTCGGAGGACGCGGACGGGGTGGGCGGCGCCGACGTCGAGCCGGGCTTCACGCCGTTGGTGGGCGGGGCCGCGTACCCGCGGCGGGCGAGGCCGGGCGCACCCTGCGGGCGCGGCGCCGCGAGCCGGTGCGACGACTCGAGCTGCCACGGCACGCTGACGACCATCACCCCCTTCTGGAACAGCAGCCGTCCCTTGAGGCGCAACGCACTCTGGTTGTGCAGGAGCTGCTCCCACCACCGCCCGAGGACGTACTCGGGGATGAAGACCGTGACCACGTCGCGCGGGTTGTCGGTCCGGATGCGCTTGACGTACTGCAGGATCGGCCGGGTGATCTCGCGGTAGGGCGACTCGAGGACCTTGAGCGGCACCGGCAGGTTGCGCCGCTCCCAGTCCGAGGTGACCTTGCGGGTGTCGGCGTCGTCGACGTTGACCGTCACCGCCTCGAGGACGTCCGGCCGGGTCGCGCGGGCGTACGCCACGGCCCGCAGCGTCGGCTTGTGCACCGTGGAGACCAGCACGATCGCGTGGTTGCGGCTGGGCAGCACCGCGTCGATGACCTCGGGGGCCGCGATTTCCTCGGCCACGCGGTCGTAGTGGCGGCGGATCGAGAGCATGAGCAGGAAGGCGAGCCCGCCCGCGACGATCGCGATCCAGGCGCCGACGAGGAACTTGGTGATCAGCACCACCACGAGGACGACGCCGGTCATCACCGCGCCGAAGCCGGAGACGAGGCGGGAGCGCCGCAGGCCGGAGCGGGCCTCGCCGTCGGTCTCGGAGCCGAGCAGCCGGTTCCAGTGCCGCACCATCCCGAGCTGGGAGAGCGTGAACGAGACGAACACGCCGACGGTGTAGAGCGGGATGAGCGCCGTGACCTCGGCCGAGAAGCCGACGACCAGCACCACCGCGAAGAACGCGAGGAAGAGGATCCCGTTGGAGAAGGCCAGCCGGTCGCCGCGGGTGTGGAGCTGTCGGGGCAGGTAGCGGTCCTGCGCCAGGATCGAGCCGAGCACCGGGAAGCCGTTGAACGCGGTGTTCGCGGCCAGCACGAGGATCAGCGCGGTGAAGATCGTCACGGCCCAGAAGCCGGGCGGGAACCCGGAGAAGATGGTCTCCGCGAGCTGCGCGATCAGCGTCTCCTGCTTGTACCCGGGCGGGGCGCCGACGAGCTGCGTCGCCGGGTCCTCGGCCATGTGCACGCCGGTGGCGCGGGCCAGCGCGAGCATGCCACCGAAGAGCACCACCGCGATCAGGCCGAGCATCGCGAGCGTGGTTGCGGCGTTGCGCGACTTCGGCTTGCGGAAGGCGGGGACGCCGTTGGAGATGGCCTCCACGCCGGTCAGCGCCGCGCAGCCCTGGGTGAACGAGCGCAGCACGATGAACATGAGGGCGAGCGAGGACAGCTGGTGGTCGGCCTCGGCCCGGACGTCGAAGGCCGCGCTGGGCGCCACCATGTCCTGGCCGAGCAGGAGCCGCACCACCCCGACGACCACCATGCCGGCGAGGCAGACGATGAAGCAGTAGACGGGGACCGCGAACGCCGCGCCCGACTCCCGCACGCCCCGCAGGTTGATCGCGGTCAGCACGGCGATCGCGAGCACGCTGAAGAGCACCTTGTGGTCGCCGACGAACGGGATCAGCGCCCCGAGGTTGTCCGCGGCCGAGGAGACCGAGACGGCGACCGTCAGCGTGTAGTCGACCAGCAGCGCCGAGGCGACGGTCAGGCCGGCGTGGCGGCCCAGGTTCGTCGTCGCGATCTCGTAGTCCCCGCCGCCCGAGGGGTAGGCGTGGACGTTCTGCCGGTAGCTGACCACCACGGTGGCGAGCACCACCACCACCGCGAAGCCGATCCAGGGGGAGAAGACGTAGGCCCCGAGTCCGGCCAGCGAGAGGGTGATGAACACCTCCTGCGGCGCGTAGGCGACGGAGGACAGGGCGTCGGAGGCGAACACCGGCAGCGCGATGCGTTTGCGCAGCAGCGTGTCCGAGAGCTCGTCGCTGCGGAACGGCAGTCCGAGCACGAGGCGTTTCGCCGCGGTAGCGAGCCTGGGCACCCACAGAGCGTAGGCCGAGCGGGTGGTGGCGTGGGAGCGGTGGGTGCACGGGATACCGTGCGCGCGTCATGTGGTGGGGAGCGGGACCGGAGGGCGTGTGCACATCGTCGTCATGGGCTGCGGCCGCGTGGGGTCCGCGCTGGCCCTGTCGCTGGAGCGGCTCGGCCACGAGGTGGCCGTCGTCGACCGGGATCCGCAGGCGTTCCGCCGCCTGGGCAGCGACTTCCACGGCCAGGAGATCGTCGGCGTGGGCTTCGACCGCGAGGTGCTGACCGCGGCCGGGATCCACCGGGCGCAGGCGTTCGCCGCCGTGTCCTCCGGCGACAACTCCAACATCATCTCCGCGCGTGTCGCCCGCGAGACCTTCGGTGTGGAGACCGTCGTCGCGCGCATCTACGACGCCAAGCGCGCGGCGGTCTACGAGCGGCTCGGCATCCCGACGGTCGCGACGGTCCCCTGGACCACCGACCGCTTCCTGCGGATGCTGCTGCCCGACGGCGTGGCCACGGCGTGGCGGGACCCCTCCGGCACGGTCGCGATCATGCAGCTGCCGTTCCACGAGGACTGGTCGGGCCACCCCGTCACCGACCTCGAGGAGGCCACCGGCTGCCGGATCGCCTTCATCGTGCGGTTCGGCACCGGCGTGCTCACCAGGCCGAACACGATCATCCAGGCCGACGACGTCGTGTACGCGGCCGCCGTGAGCGGCACCGTCGCCGCGGTCACCGGTGCGGCCCTGACGGCGCCGACGGAGCGGGGGTAGACCGATGCGCGTCACGATCGCCGGGGCCGGCGCGGTGGGCAAGTCCATCGCCGCCGAGCTGATCGAGAACGGCCACGAGGTCATGCTCGTCGAGCGCGACCTCGCCGAGGTGGCACCCGAGGCGGTGCCGCAGGCCGAGTGGGTGCACGCCGACGCCTGCGAGGTCGCCTCGCTGGAGGACGCGTCGGTGCAGAACTGCGACGTCGTCATCGCCGCGACCGGCGACGACAAGGTCAACCTCGTGGTCTCGCTGCTCGCCAAGACCGAGTTCGCGGTGCGACGCGTGGTGGCGCGGGTGAACAACCCGCGCAACGAGTGGCTGTTCACCGAGTCCTGGGGTGTCGACGTGGCCGTGTCGACCCCGCGCATGCTCGCGGCGATGGTCGAGGAGGCGGTCTCGGTCGGCGACCTCGTCCGCCTGCTCACCCTGCGCCAGGGCAAGGCGAACCTGGTCGAGGTCACGCTGCCCGAGGACACCGCGCTGGCCGGGCGCCCGGTCCGCGACGTGCCGCTCCCGGCCGACGCCGCGCTCGTGGCGATCCTGCGCGGCGGCCGCGTGATCGTGCCGCAGTCCGACGACCCGCTCGAGGCAGGCGACGAGATGCTCTTCGTGGCCGGCGAAGGGGTCGAGGACGAGATCCACTCCGTGCTCACCTCGGGCGACCCCGGTGGGCGCGAGCTGATCTGAGGCCCCCGGCCGTGGCAGCGGAGCGTCGTCGCTGTCGTCCGGTGGCAGGAAGGCCACATCGTCGATGGTCACGTTGCCGGGCGGCCGGGAGGTCCGGGCCCGCTCCCTGCGGGTCCCGCCCGCCGAACCGCCGGCCTTCGGTCTCTACCTCGGGTCGGAGCGCGCGGCCCGTCGTCGTGACCCAGGGATGACCTGGCCCCGCCGCTGGCTCGTGTGGCCCGACCTCCGGACCCCGCGCCATCCCGACGAGGCCCGCGCCGCCATCGAGGCGCTGTACACGCGGGCGGCGACGGAGGACGTCGAGGTCGCGTGCGGCGGCGGGATCGGGCGGACGGGCACCGTGCTCGCGTGCCTGGCGACGCTCGACGGCCTGGCGCCCGACGAGGCCGTGGCCTGGGCCCGGGCGCACCACCACCGCCGCGCGGTGGAGACGCCCGGCCAACGTCGTTGGGTGCGGTGGTTCGCGGAGTCACCCCGGTGACTGGCAGGGTGCGCGCCATGGACCCGCGGGCGCTCTACCGGCGCTGGATCGACGAGCTGTGGAACGGCTCGGTCGAGGTGGCCGGGGAGATCGTCGCGGCCGACTTCGTGGGGCACTGGCCCGACCGCGACGTCCACGGCCCCGCCGAACTCGCCGCGATCATCGACGAGACGCACGGGCTGCTCGACGTGCTGACCTTCGTGGTCGAGGTCGGCCCGCTCGTCGACGGCGACCTCGTCGCGGGCCGCTGGCGCGGTCGCGGCGCGCAGGAGGGCAACCCGGTGACGTTCGTCGGCAACGACCTGCTCCGCGTCGCCGACGGCCGCTTCGTCGAGTACTGGGTCGCGTCCCTGCCGCTGCCGTGACCGTCCGTCGCCCGCGCGGTTGATCGCCCGCCGGGCCAGACTGCGGGCGTGTCGCCGCGTCCGCCCCGTCGCACCTGGTCGCTGCACCCGCTCGGCCTGACGTGCGGCGTCGCGCTCGCGGCACTCTCGTGCGCGCCGACGCTCGTCCCGCGGACCGGCTTCTCCCAGGGCCTCGTCGCGGGCGTGATGCTCGCGGCCGGCCATCTGCTCGGCGTGGTGCTCGCCCGGGTGGGGCGCCCGCTCGTGCGCCGCCGTCCGTCGGACACCACCCGGGCGCTGGGGTGGGTGCTGCTGGCGATGCTGCTCGGTCCCGTCGTCGTCCTCGCGCTGCACTCCGGCTACCGCGGGCAGGTCGAGCAGGCCGCCCTGCTCGGCGTCCGGGCGCCGACGGCCGCGGACTGGCTGCTCGCCGTGCCGGTGGCAGTGGCGGTGCTCGCGGTGCTGGTCGCGATCGTGCGCGGTGTGCGGGCCCTGCCCCGGTGGCCGCGGCGGGGGGTGCTGGGGCTCGTGACGGTGATCGTGGTCCTGGCCCTGGTCTCCGTCGCCGGCATCCCCGGGGTCAACCCGGCCCGGACGGTGCTCGACCGCGCCTTCGCCGGCCAGAACGACGGCGTCTTCGGCGGGGCCACGCCGCCCACCTCGCCGCTGCGCTCCGGGTCGCCTGCCTCCCTGCTGAGCTGGGACTCCCTCGGACGGGGCGGGCGCACCTTCGTCTCCTCCGGGCCGTCCCCGGCCGCACTCGCGGCGGCGTCGGGCCGACCCGCCGTCGAGCCGATCCGGGTGTACGTCGGGCTCGGGAGCTCGGCCGACGCCGGCGAGCGGGCGCGGCTCGCCGTCGCCGAGCTGCGCCGCACGGGCGCCTTCGACCGCCCGGTCGTCGCGGTCCTGACGACGACGGGCACGGGGTTCGTCGACGCCGAGGCCGTCGACGCGCTGGAGCTGGCGTGGGGCGGGGACACGGCCGTCGTCGCCAGTCAGTACTCCCTGATGCCGAGCGCACTGTCGCTGCTGCTCGACGGCGACCGCGTCGCCGCGGCCGGCACCACGATGTACGACGCCGTCCGGGCGGCGGTCGACGCGCTCCCGGCCGGGCAGCCCCGCCCGCGGGTGGTGGTGTTCGGCGAGTCGCTCGGCGCGCTCGGGTCGCAGGCCGCGTTCGGGTCGGTCGACCAGGTCCGCGACGGGGCGCTGTGGAACGGTCCGCCGAACTCCTCGACGCTGTGGCGCTCCCTCGTCGCGGGCCGGGACCCCGGCACCCGGGAGGTCCGACCCGTCGTCGGGAACGGGCGGCAGGTGCGGTTCGGCGGGGGCAGCGCCACGCCGGGCCTGGTGACGACCCCGCCCGCGCCCTGGCCCGCCCCGCGGACCGTGTACCTGCAGCACCCGAGCGATCCGGTGGTGTGGTGGACGCCGTGCCTGCTCTGGGAGCGGCCGGACTGGCTCGCCGAGCCGCGGGGCGACGACGTCCTGCCGACGGTGCGGTGGGTGCCGCTCGTGACGTTCTGGCAGGTCACGATGGACATGATCCGCGCGCAGGAGGTCCCGTTCGGGCACGGCCACAACTACGGCCCGGAGTCCCTGGACGCCTGGATGGACGTCGTGCCGCCCCCGGGCTGGACGCCCGCCGACACCGCCCGCGCCCACGCCGTCCAGGAGGCGGGCGGGTTGCCGACGCCGGGGGCCTGAGGGACCCGCGTCACCCGGGTCGCGTCCGATCGAGTCGGAGGAGTTAGGTTAGGCGAGCCTCACTCGTTCTGTCCGAAAGGTCCTCGGTGCGTAGATCGCTCGTCGCCGTCGTCGCCGTGCTCGTCGCCCTCCTGGCGGGATGCTCCTCCGGCGCCTCGGACCAGGCCGCGCCTGCACCGGCCGGTGACGGCACCTTCCCCGTCACCGTCCCGACGGCCTTCGGGGACGTGACCGTGCCGCAGGCGCCGCAGCGGGTGGTCGCCCTCGGGTGGAGCGACGCCGAGACCGCGCTCGCGCTCGGCGTGCAGCCGGTCGGTGCCTCGGACTGGCTCGCCGTGGGCGGCGACGGCCTCGGCCCGTGGGTGACGCAGCGCTACACCACCCCGCCGCAGAAGCTCGGGACGCTCGAGGTCGACCTGGAGCAGGTCGCCGCCCTGCAGCCCGACCTGATCCTCGACACCCGCGCCTCGGGCACGCGGGAGCGCCACGACCAGCTGGCGCAGCTCGGCGTCCCGGTCGTGGGCATCCCGGCGGGCGGGGAGAACTACCTGACGCCGTGGCGCGACCAGCTCCGGATGGTCGGCGCGGCGCTCGGGAAGTCCCACGAGGCGGCCCGGCTGCAGTCCGAGCTGGAGAACCGGTTCGCGCGGGCCCGCCAGCAGAACCCCGCCCTGAACGGCGCGACGGTCGTCTCCGGCGCCAAGAACACCCTCGGCGAGTACGCGGCGTACGTCGGGCGCACCGGCCGGGTCGAGTTCCTCCGCGAGCTGGGGCTCGTGAACTCCCCCGCCGTCGAGGACATCCCCACCCAGGGCTTCTCCGTGCCGGTGAGCCGCGAGCAGATGAACCTCCTCGACGCCCGCGTGACGATCATGCAGGCCATCAGCGGCAACGCCGCGGACATCACCGGCGACCCGCTCTGGAACGCAGTGCCCTCGGTCGCCGCGGGGCGCGGGATCGTGCTCGACGACGAGGCGCTGTCCAACGCGTTCTCGAGCTCCTCGGTGCCGGGCCAGCTCTACGCCCTCGACCGCATCGTCGGGCCGGTCGGCGCGGCGGTCGCGAAGCAGTGAGCACCCGGCCGTGACCAGCAGCGCCGTCGCTCCCGCCGTCCCCGCACCGCCCCGTACCCGGCGCGGTGCGGGGACGGCGACGACGCTGCTCCTGGCGGCCCTCCTGGTCGCGGCGGTCGTCGCGAGCCTCGCGAGTGGGCCCCGGGCGCTGCCCCCGTCGGTCGTGCTCGACGCCCTGACCGCGTTCGACCCGACGAACTCCGACCACCTGGTCATCACCGAGGTCCGCCTCCCCCGGACCGTGATCGGGCTGCTGGCCGGCCTCGCCCTCGGCCCGGCCGGGGTCCTCGCGCAGGGACTGACCCGCAACCCGATCGCCGAGCCGGGCATCCTCGGCCTCAACACGGGCGCGGCTCTCGCCGTCGTGCTCGCGATCGCGGTGCTGGGCGCCCGGTCGCTGACCGCCTACGTCTGGTTCGGCTTCGTCGGAGCCGGGGTCGCGGCGCTGATCGTGGCCGGGGTGGCCGGGGTGGCCGGGGTCGGGGGCCGGCCGGCGACGTCCCCCGCCACCCTCGCGCTCGCCGGGGCCGCTCTGACCGCCGGGCTCGGCTCCGTGACCACCGCGATCCTGCTCACCGACCCGAACGCCTTCGACGACTACCGCTTCTGGCAGGTCGGCTCGCTCGCCGGCCGCGACCTCGTGATCGCCGCTCAGGCCGCGCCCTTCGTGGGAGCGGGCCTCGCTCTGGCCCTGCTCTGCGGGCACGCCCTCAACGCCCTGGCGCTCGGTGACGACGTCGCCCGCTCCTTCGGCCGTCACGTGGGGCGCGACCGCGCGGTCTGCGGCGTCGCGCTCGTGGTGCTCGCCGGCGCCGCCACCGCCGTCGCGGGCCCGATCGCCTTCGTCGGGCTCGTCGTCCCGCACCTCGTCCGGGCGCTCGCCGGCCCCGACCACCGCAGGCTCCTCCCCCTCGCCGCCCTCGCCGCGCCCACGCTGCTCCTCGTCGCCGACGTCGTCGGCCGCGTCGTGGCCGCGCCCCGGGAGGTCCAGGTCGGGATCGTGACCGCCGTGCTCGGCGCGCCGGTCTTCGTGTGGTTCGTGCGCCGGAAGCGGTTCGTGCGATGACGGCGGCTCTCCTGGCCGCCCGTGCCCGTTCCCGACGACGGGTCGGGCTGGCCGGGGCGGCCCTCACGGCCGCGGTGGTGCTCGCGTTCCTCGCGACGGTGTCCCTCGGCGACTACCCCATCCCGCCGGGCGACCTCCTGACCTCCCTGGTCGGCGCCGGACCGGCCCGGGTGGAGTTCGTCGTCACCCGGCTGCATCTCCCCCGCGCGCTCGCGGGTGTCGCCGTCGGCGCCGCGCTCGGGCTCGCCGGTGCGGTGTTCCAGCGGCTGCTCCGCAATCCCCTGGCCAGCCCGGACGTCATCGGCGTCGGGGCCGGGGCGAGCGCCGCGGCGGTCACGGCGTTCACCGTGTTCGGGCTCTCGGGATTTGGGGTCTCCGCGGCGGCCGTGGTGGGCGCGGCCGGCGCCGCGGCGCTCATCGTCGTCCTCGCCCGGCGCGGCGCCACCGGGGGCGGCCTGCACGGCGTGCGCTTCGTGCTCATCGGCGTCGGCATCGGGTCCGCGCTGCTCGCGGTGGTGTCGTGGCTGATGACGACCGCCTCCCTCACCACCGCCCAGCAGACCCTGCTCTGGCTCACCGGCAGCCTGAACGGCGTCACGTGGGCCGGGACCACCCCGCTGCTCGTGGCCGTCGCGGTCCTCGTCCCGCTCGCGCTCGTGGCGGCCCGGGCCCTGCCCCGGCTCGAGCTCGGCGACGAGGCCGCGGCCGCGCTCGGCCTGCCCGTGGAGCGCGCCCGCCTCGCGCTGCTCGCGGTCGGGGTCCTCCTGGTCGCCGCCGCGGTCGCCGTGGCCGGCCCGGTCTCCTTCGTCGCCCTGGTGTCCGGTCCGGTCGCCGCCCGCCTCGCCGGCCCGGGCCGCGCCTCGCTGCCGCACGCCGCCCTGGTCGGCGCCGTGCTGGTCCTGGTCGCCGACCTCGTCGCCCGGCACCTGCTGGGCGACGTCCCGCTGCCGGTCGGGGTCGTCACGGGCGTCGTCGGCGCCCCCTACCTGCTGTGGCTGCTCGCCCGGGCCCGCACGAGAGGAGTGTCATGAGCCTGAGCGCCGAGCGCCTGACCCTGCGCTACGACGACCGCGTCGTGGTCGACGGGCTGTCGGTGCGCCTCCCCGCCGGCCGGATCACCGCGATCGTGGGCCCCAACGCCTGCGGCAAGTCGACCCTGCTGCGCGGCCTCGGCCGGTTGATCGCGCCCTCCGCCGGCCGCGTGCTGCTCGAGGAGACCGACGTGCGGGAGCTCCCCGCCCGCGAGCTCGCCCGGCGCCTCGGGATCCTGCCGCAGTCCCCGGTCGCCCCGGAGGGCATCACGGTCGCCGACCTCGTCGAGCGGGGCCGGTCCCCGCACCAGGGCTGGTTCGGCGGCCGCACCGCCGCCGACGACCCGGCGGTCGCCCGCGCCATGACGGCGACGGGGGTCGCAGAGCTCGCCGGACGCCCGGTCGACGAGCTCTCCGGCGGTCAGCGCCAGCGGGTGTGGATCGCGATGGTGCTCGCGCAGGACACCCCGACGCTGCTCCTCGACGAACCCACGACCTACCTCGACATGGCACACGCCGTCGAGGTGCTCGACCTGCTCGTCGACCGCAACCTCGGCGAGGGCACGACGGTGGCCGTGGTGCTGCACGACCTCGACCTCGCCGCCCGCTACGCCGACCACCTCGTCGCGATGCGCGACGGGGCGGTCGTCGCCGAGGGCACCCCGACGGAGGTCGTCACCGAGGCTGTCGTCGAACGGGTCTTCGGCATCCCCGCGCGCGTGGTCCCCGACCCCGTGTCGGGCACCCCGCTCGTCGTCCCCGTCGGGCGGCACCGGGTCACGCCCGCGGTCCGTGCTCCCGACCCCCTTCCCGACGACGGCCGTGCCTTCGCCTCGGAGGCCGACCTGCGGGAGGTGGTGGACGAGCCGCACCCGCTCGCCGTCGCGAAGGTCGGCGACCGCGTCGACCCGACGGCAGCGGAGTTCGTGGCCGCCGCCCCCCTCGTCGTGCTGGCCTCGGGCCGGGCGGACGGCGGGCTCGACGTCTCGCCCCGCGGCGACCGCGCGGGCTTCGTCCGCGTGCTCGACGACGGGCGGCGCCTGGCCCTGCCCGAGCGGCCGGGCAACCGACGGATCGACACCCTGCGCAACGTGCTCGAGCGGCCGGGTACGGGGCTGCTGTTCCTCGTGCCCGGGGTGACGCACGTGCTGCGCGTGTCGGGCCGTGCCCGCGTCGTCGACGACCCGGCCGTCCTCGGGCTGTGGGAGGACCCGCCGCCGCTGGCGCTCGTCGTCGAGGTGGAGGACTGCTTCGTGCACTGCTCGCGCGCCCTGACCCGCGCGGCGGTGTGGGCGGACGGCGCGCCGGCGACCGACGTGCCGGGCATCAGGGCCCTCGCCGAGGCCGCCATGGCGGCCCGGGTCGAGACCTGAGTCAGACCGCGGTGGCTCCCGCCGCCTCGGCCTGCTCGGCCTTCGCCGCGTCGGTCGCCCGCCGGATCGCCCAGACGGTCACGGCGGCGGCGAGCAGCGCCAGCGGCACCCCCATCGCCAGGCGCACCCAGCCCAGCCAGGTCTCGGCGTAGGCCGAGTCGTACAACCAGCGCTGCACCACGAACCGCGCGCCGAACACGACGACCCAGGCCAGGGTCGCGAGGTCGTAGGCCCGCAGCAGCGCCGGGGAGCGGCGCCAGCCCTGGCCGTCGCCGTTGACGAGGTGCCACAGCACGCCGACCAGCGGGCGGCGGACGAGCACCGACAGCAGGAACACCCCGCCGTAGATCAGGCTCGTCCAGATCCCGAGGAGGAAGAAGCCCTTGGCCTCCCCGGTGCGCCAGGCGATGAACGCGCACACGGCGACGCCGAAGAGCCCGGACAGTGCCGGCTGCACCTTCTCGCCCCGGACGAGGCGCCAGACGGCGACCGCCAGCGCCGAGACCACCGCCGCGACGAGGGAGGCCACCAGGTTCTTGAACACCGCCTGGACGAGGACGAAGACCACCACCGGCACCGCCGAGGTGATCACCCCGGCGACCCCGCCCATCTGCTCGAGCAGCGTGGGCGCGCGCTCCCCACCCTCCTCGGCGGCCGTCTCCGGGGCCTCCGGGACCTCGGGGGCCGCCGCAGGCTCCGGGCCCGGCGCTCCCGGGCCCGCGACGGGGGCGGTCGGGGCGTCCGGCCGCACCGGGGCGAAGGACACGGTGGGGGGTTCGGCGGGTCCGGAACGGGGGGCCGGACGTCCGGCCGGCCCGGCGCGGTGCTGGGGGGTGATGAGGCGCTCCTGTCAGGGGGCTCGCTGCAGCTCGTAGTACGGGTTGTAGATGACCTTGCGGCCGTCGCGGACCGCCACCCGTCCGCTCGCGCGCACCGTGCGACCCGGCTCGATCCCGGGGATGCGACGACGGCCCATCCACACCAGGGTGACACCGTCGGTCCCGTCGAAGAGCTCGGCCTCCAACGTGGCGACCGAGTCCCGCGGGCAGATCTCCACGGACCGCAGGCGGCCCTTCACGGTGATCGCCTCGCCCGTGCCGGCGCACTCGCTGGCCTTCTGGCACCCGGAGCGCTCGACCTCGGCGGACAGATCCTCCGCGTCCAGCTCCGACACGTCGGACGTGAGCTTCTTGACCATCCGCGACATGAACCCGGGGCTCTTGCCCATCCCGCTGCTCCTCGCTGCAGGCGCCCGCGGGCGCCACCCGGGCCCCACCTTGGACCCTTCGACAGGATAACTCGATCAGGAACGCCCCGGGGACGTCCCCGAGTCCGCCTTCTGCGGCAGCATCATCGGGATCACGGGCCCGTCCTGACCCGCGATCTGACGCGGCCGCGTGGGCAGCGTCTGGTACAGCGTGTCGCGGAAGGGCTCCGGCACGTCGTCGGGCACCTCGAGCGGCAGCAGCGACCGCACCGGCAGCGGGTCGGGCGACCGGACGACGACGGTGCCGCGGACCATCTCGCGCAGCATCCCGTGCAGCGTCAGGGCGTGCTGGGCCGGCCCCGTGCCGACCCCGCGCAGCAGCCACCGCGGCCCCTCGACCGCGACGACGCGCGCGACGACGTCGCCGTTGCGGGCGACGAGCTCGCGGCCCCACTCCCCGCGGTCCCGCCGGATGGTGGCGCCCTCGTTGTGCAGCTGGGCGGCGAGCTCCTCGACGAGCTCGGTCCAGAGCCCACCGGTGCGGGGCGCGGCGAACGCGCTCACCGTGAGCCGACCCTCGGGCACCATCACGTGGACGGCGCGCAGGGGTCCCGACGGGTCGGGCTCGGCGATCAACGTGGCGTTCGGGGGCACGGGGAGCTGGACCGACCCGAGGTCGAGGCGCAGCCGCCCGTCCCGCGGGGCGTTCTCGCCGTCCCAGGGACCGTGGTGCTGGTGGTGCCGTCGGCCCGCGGGGTCGCCGGGCCCGGGCACCTGGGCGATGCGGCCCTTGCGGTGCCGCCCGCGTGCCGGCTCGGTCGCGACCACTGCCCTCAGAGCTCCCTCGTCACCGGCCACGCCGTGCGGCCGTCCCGTCCTATGTCGAACTGTCCATCGGCGCCGTGCGCCCCGTACTCAATACCCTGCCCGTGACCTTCTCGTGATGTAAACGGTCCCAGGTCACGCGAGGTCGTCACCCGACCCGGTCGACCCGAACCCGTTCGGGCCCCGGACGGACTCCGGGAGGGTGTCGACCACCCGCACCGTCGGCAGCTCCACCCGTTGGACGAGCAGCTGGGCCACCCGGTCCCCGCGTCGCAGCCGGACGGTCCGCTCCCGGTCGTGGTTGACCAGGCACACCCGGATCTCGCCGCGGTAGCCCGCGTCGATCACCCCGGGGGCGTTGACGAGGCCGACGCCCTCCCGGACGGCGAGGCCCGACCGGGCGCAGACCAGACCGACGTGGCCCGGCGGCAGCGCGATCGCGACCCCGGTGCCGACCAGCGCCCGCTCCCCCGGCCCGAGCACGACATCGGTCGTGGCGCGGAGGTCGAGCCCCGCGTCGTCCGCGTGCGCACGCCCGGGCGGCGGCAGCCCCGGATCGAGTCGGACGAGGTCGAGCTCGGACACGGCGGTCGAGGATAGCCGCGAGCCGCCCTCATCCCGCCCTCACCCCGCTGTCACCCCGCGGCCGTCCCCGCGGGCCCACCCGGTCGTCCTACCCTGGTGTCGTGACCCGAGCCCCCGCTCCGAGCGCCTCCCCGGCCGGCCTCGAACGCCTCCGTCTGCCCTGGTGGGCATGGCCGCCGTCGCTGCTCGTGGCCGGCCTGCTCGCCGCCGAGGTCCACATGGGCTTCCCCGGGGTGCGGTCGTGGCTGCCGTACGTGATCCTGCTGTCGCTCGCGGTCCTGGTGCTCGCACGCATCGGCCGCACGCGGGTGGGCGTCGCGACCGGGGCCGACGGCGAACGCGAGGTCTGGGCCGGCCCCGCGCACCTGCCGGTGCGGTTCGTCGGGCGCGCCGACGTGGTGCGCGGCGAGAGCAAGCAGCGCGCGCTGGGCCCGCAGCTCGACCCGACGGCGTTCGTGCTGCACCGGCCCTGGATCGGACCCGCGGTGCGCCTGGAGGTCGTCGACCCCGACGACCCCACGCCGTACTGGGTGGTCTCCACCCGGCACCCCGAGCGCCTGCTGTCGCAGGTCCGCGGCGAGTAGGAGCCGCTGCACACCGGGCCCGGAGACGGCGAAGCCCGGCCCGGGGAGGTCCCGGACCGGGCGGACGGTCGGTGTGTCGTGGAGCGTCAGGCCGCGCAGTCGCGGCAGATGAACGCGTTGCCGCGGGTCTCGGCCAGCCGGCTCCGGTGGTGGACCAGGAAGCAGCTGCCGCAGGTGAACTCGTCCGCCTGCTTGGGCAGCACCCGGACGGTCAGTTCCTCCCCGGACAGGTCCGCTCCCGGGAGCTCGAAGCTCTCGGCCGTGTCGGTCTCGTCGACGTCGACGGCCGCGGACTGCGCCTCGTTGCGGCGGGCCTTCAGTTCCTCGAGCGAGTCCTCCCCGAGTTCGTCGGACTCGTTGCGGCGCGGGGCGTCGTAGTCGGTCGCCATATGGTGTGTCCCACCCTCGTCATGCCGTGTGTGTCGTGCGCCCGCACAACGCGGGACGACAACGGTTTGTGCCGGTCGGTTGAGTGACCCGGGTCTCACCGGCGAAGCTGTCGAGAGTCTTTCCGTGCCGCGGGCGGCGGAAGGGTAGCCGACGCCGACGGCGGCTGCCCATGGGTTCGCCCGTCCGTCCGTGTGGCCTGCCCGACAATTCGATCGCGCGCCATTCCATGACGACGAACGGTCGCCACGGACACGGCTGCGGCGGAGACGTCGGCGTGACGCCCCGGCGTCTACGCTCCCGGGCGTGGCCGCCTCCTCACCCCTCCCGCGCGCCGGCGGGTACCGGCGGCGGCACCTGCTGCCGATGGCTCTCCTGGTGATCGTGCTCGCCGTCGCGAGCATCCTGACCTGGATCGTGGTGTTCGTGAACTCGACGGCCACGTCGGTCACCTCCTGCAACGCCCCGCCGTCGGGGGGCGGCGCCGTGCAGGCCCGTACCGCTCTCGACCGGACGGCCGCCGCCGCGCCCTCCGCCGTCGCCGTCCGCGTGCTCAACGGTGCCGGTCAGCGCGGCCAGGCCCAGCTCGCCGCCGTGGAGCTCGGGGAGCTCGGCATGCCCGAGGCCGCCCAGCCCGACAACGACCCGCTCTACCCGGCCCAGGACCTCAGCTGCGTCGGCCAGATCCGCTACGGGCCCGACGGCGCCTCCGCCGCCCGCACGCTCTCGCTCGTGGTGCCGTGCGCCGAACTGGTCGACGACGGCCGCCAGGGGGCGGCGGTGGACCTCGCGCTGGGCAGCGACTACCGCGACATCACCGTGGGCGCCGGGGTCAACGAGGCCCTCAAGGCGCTCGCCCGGGGCAACCAGTCCGGGTCCGCCGTGCCCGGCACCGACCCGACCTCGCTCTCCACGCTGCGCGAGGTCGACTGCTCGCAGTAGTCCCTCGCGCAGGAGCCCCTACAGCTCCGAGGCCCCCGCGCCGCGCAGCAGGTCGGCGAGCGGACCGGCGAGCGCGGGACCGGCGGCGAAGGTCGCCTCCGGGCCCCACCCGTCGTCGGGAACGGGTCCGGTGACCGGACGGCGCACCACCGCCCCCGCTTCCTCGGCGATCAGCGCCCCGGCGCACCAGTCCCACGGCTTGAGGCCGTGCTCGTAGAAGCCGTCGATCCAGCCCGCGGCCACCGAGCACAGGTCCAGGGAGGCGCAGCCCTGGCGGCGGACGTCGCCGATGGCCCCCGCGACCCGACCGATCAGGGCGGCCTGGCGGACCCGGCGGGCCGGGTCGTAGGCCAACCCGGTGCCCACGACGGCGATCTCGACCCGGTCCAGCGCGGACGCGCGCAGCGGACGGTCGTCGAGGCGCGCGCCATGCCCCGCGGCGGCGCTCCACACGCGGCCCGACACGGGTTCGACCACCGCGCCCGCGACGGCCCGCCCGTCGATCTCGACCCCGAGGGAGACGGAGAACCAGGGCAGGCCGTGGGTGTAGTTGACGGTGCCGTCGATGGGGTCGACCACCCAACGGACCTGGCCGGGGGCCGCCGAGGTCGCCCCGCCCTCCTCCTCGCCGAGCACGACGTCGTCGGGGCGCAGCGCCGCCAGGCGCTCCCGGACGAGGGCCTCGCACTCCCGGTCGCCGGCGGTGACCACGTCGGTGGCGGAGCTCTTGGTCGTCATGTCCGCGACGGAGCGGTCGCCGACCACCCGGTCGCGGACCGCGAGGGCGAGCGCGGCGGTCTCCTGCGCCACCTCGATCGCGGTCTTCTCGAGCGCGAGGGGGTCCCGGTCGTCCACGTCCTCATCCGACCACACCTGGCTAGGCTCGCCCGATATCGCACGAGGGGACGGGGTGTGAACGAGATGCGACGGTTGGGGATCGACGTCGGCGGCACCGGTGTGAAGGGCAACCTGGTGGACACGGGGACCGGGGAACTGCTCGCCGAGCGGGTCCGGATCGAGACCCCCCATCCCGCCACCCCGGAGGCGGTCGCCGACACGGTCGCGGCCGTGGTGGCGGAGCACGACTACGACGGACCGGTGGGCATCACGCTGCCCTCGGTGGTGAAGACCGGCATCGCCCACACCGCCGCCAACATCGACCCGGCCTGGCCCGGCACCGACGCGGTCACGCTCTTCGGGGAGCGGCTCGGACGCCGGCCGGTGTTCGTGCTCAACGACGCCGACGCGGCCGGGCTCGCGGAGGTGCGCTTCGGCGCCGGGGCGGGTCGGCGCGGCGTGGTCTGCATGCTCACGATCGGCACGGGGATCGGCTCGGCGCTCTTCCTCGACGGCCGGCTGCTCCCCTCCAGCGAGTTCGGGCACCTGCAGGTCGACGGGCACGACGCCGAGAGCCGGGCGTCGACCGCGGCCCGGGAACGCGAGGAGCTGTCCTGGCCGAAGTGGGCCAAGCGGTTCTCCCGCTACCTGCAGGTCCTCGAGGACCTCATCTGGCCGGACCTGTTCATCCTCGGCGGTGGGGTCAGCAAGAAGCCCGACAAGTGGCTGCCGCTGCTGGAGGCGCGGACCGAGATCGTGGTCGCCCAGTTGCAGAACCAGGCGGGCATCGTCGGCGCGGCCATGGCCGCCGCCGAGGACACGAGCCCCTGACCTGCAGGTTCTTCCCGACGACGGGCGGATCGTCCCGCCACGCCGCTGCTCGGGCCGTCAGGTACGGGCGCCCATCACCCGGCGTCGTTACAATGGACGTCAGCACGCGGCGGTTCACCGCCGGGCCCGGCGCCCAAACCTTCCCGAACACTCCGTGTCGAGATCGTCCGCGCCCCGTCCGTCGATCCGGTGTCCGCTCGTCGCCCCAGCAGTCGATCGTCGCGAAAGGTCGTTTGTGGCAGCCGCAGATTCCGCCCGCCGTCGTGCCACCACCGCCACGGCGGAGCAGCCCTCCGGCCCGCTCGGGGTGGTGACCGAGGACAGCGCGGGCACGGCCGCGCCCGCCGCGGCGCCGAAGACCCGGGCACGCACCGCCACGAAGGCCGCTCCGAAGGGCGCCGCCGCGACGAAGGCCCCCGCCAAGAAGGCCCCGGCGAAGAAGGCCGCGCCGGCCAAGAAGGGCGCGAAGACCGAGGGCGCCGAGGGCGAGGCCCCCGAGGGCGAGCTCGAGGACGCCCCCGGCGACGCCGACCTCACCGAGGAGGTCGAGGCGCTCGGCGCCGAGGTCGTCGTCGAGGAGGTCGAGGCCGAGGAGCCCACCGAAGAGGACAAGAAGTCCGGCGACTTCGTCTGGGACGAGGAGGAGTCCGAGGCGCTGCGCCAGGCGCGCAAGGACGCCGAGCTCACCGCCTCCGCCGACTCGGTCCGCGCCTACCTCAAGCAGATCGGCAAGGTGGCGCTGCTCAACGCCGAGGAGGAGGTCGAGCTCGCCAAGCGGATCGAGGCCGGCCTCTACGCGGCGGAGCGCCTCCGCAAGGTCGCCGAGACCCAGCAGGAGCTGCAGACGCAGATGCGTCGCGACCTGCGCTGGATCGTCCGCGACGGCGAGCGCGCCAAGTCGCACCTGCTCGAGGCGAACCTCCGCCTCGTCGTCTCGCTGGCCAAGCGCTACACCGGCCGCGGCATGGCGTTCCTGGACCTCATCCAGGAGGGCAACCTCGGTCTGATCCGTGCGGTCGAGAAGTTCGACTACACCAAGGGCTACAAGTTCTCGACCTACGCGACGTGGTGGATCCGCCAGGCCATCACCCGCGCGATGGCCGACCAGGCGCGCACCATCCGCATCCCGGTGCACATGGTCGAGGTCATCAACAAGCTCGGCCGCATCCAGCGCGAGCTGCTCCAGGACCTGGGCCGTGAGCCCACTCCGGAGGAGCTGGCCAAGGAAATGGACATCACCCCGGACAAGGTGCTGGAGATCCAGCAGTACGCCCGGGAGCCCATCTCGCTGGACCAGACGATCGGCGACGAGGGCGACTCGCAGCTCGGTGACTTCATCGAGGACTCCGAGGCCGTCGTGGCCGTCGACGCGGTCTCGTTCACGCTGCTGCAGGACCAGCTGCAGTCGGTCCTCGCGACGCTCTCCGAGCGCGAGGCCGGCGTGGTCCGGCTGCGCTTCGGCCTCACCGACGGCCAGCCCCGCACCCTCGACGAGATCGGCCAGGTCTACGGCGTGACGCGCGAGCGCATCCGCCAGATCGAGTCGAAGACGATGTCGAAGCTGCGCCACCCGTCGCGCTCGCAGGTACTGCGCGACTACCTGGACTAGGTCCCGTCCGACCCGGCACGACGACGGCCCCCGAGCTGAGGCTCGGGGGCCGTCGTCGTGTGTCGGCCCGTCCGGCCGACCGCGCCGCCCGGGCGGCCACCGCCGCTCGAGCGCCGCAGCCACCCGGTCCCGTCAGCCCGCGCGGTCCGGTCGGTGTCCGCCCTCGGTCTGCTCACCGTCCCGGGTCCCGGCGCGGGTGGTCGGCCGGCGCGGCACGTCGGCGCCCACGAGCGCCCGGCGCCACGGCACGACGCCCGCCATCTCGACCTCGAGGGAGAAGCTGAGGAAGGTCCGGATGACCACCACGATGCCCAGGACCGCCACGTTCTCGAGCGTCGGCGCCACCGCGATCGTGCGCACCAGATCGGCGGCGACGAGGATCTCCACGCCGAGCAGCAGGGTGCCCCCGAAGGCCGCGCGCACCCTCCCGTAGGCCTGCCCCGCGGAGCGGGTCCGGACCCACCGGACGGCCGCATCGATCAGGGAGCCGACGAGGCCGAGCACGAGCAGGGCGGCCGCGAGCACCTCGAACCCCTGGGCGACGTGCTCCATCAGGTCCGAGAAGGTCGTCGACGTCGGGTGCACGGCCGCCCGTCCGCTCACGAGTCCGCGGCCGCGCACACCACCACCGCGGCGGCGCCGAGCAGCGGGACGACGCCGCGGGGCAGGCTCGTCGTGCTGCCGGCCCCCTCGTCGGTCACGCCGTCCGTCGGGGAAAGCACCGGGTGCGGTCCGGGGTGTCCGTCCGCCACGTCTGGCCGGCGCTCCATCGGCGTCCCTCCGACGGTCTCGGGCTGGGGCCCCCAGCACGGCACGGGCCCCGCCGGGCCGGTACGGGCGAACGGCCCCGTCCCGCTGGGTCCACCAGCCCGCCCCTCCGGCGGGAGGGGCGCTGCGGCCGCCGTCGTTGCGCCCGCGAACGATCCCGCGTTGGGTGATCGTTCGTGACGTCGTCGCGGTGGACCGTCCCGCTGCTCAGCGTTCTGTTCGTGCTGCTGTGGGCCTCGGGGTTCATCGTCGCGAAGCTCGCCACCCGCACCACCGACGTGCCCACGGTGCTGTTCTGGCGGTTCGTCATCGCCGCGGCGGTGACCGGTGCGGCCGGCCCCGCCGTCGTGACGGCGACGAGGTGTCGGCCGACACCCGCTCTGGTTCGATGCGGCCATGAGGACCACCGCCGCCGTCGTGCCCGCCACGAACGCCCCGTTCCCGTTCGACAAGCTCGTGCGGCACTACGACTTCGCCGACATCGAGCAGGCGTTCGCCGACTCGGCCGCGGGGCGGACCATCAAGCCGGTGCTGCGCTTCTGACCGGCTACCGTGACGGGGTGCCGATGGACGAGCGGGTCCGCCCCGACGAACGCCGCCGCTACGTGTTCCTGCTGTGGTTCAACGGGACCCTGGGTGTGCTCTGGGCGGTCCTGCTGGTGCTGACGGGCGTGTGGTGGTTCGCGGCCCTCCTCGCGGCGTGCCTCGTCCTCGGCGGCCTGTCGGCGTGGGCACTCTCGGTGCTGCGGCGCGAGGGCGTCCGCTGACCCCGCCGCTGTCGCCCTCGCTCGCGGACCGTGCCGCCGCCGCGCTGGCGATCCCCCTGCAGGAGGCGCTCGGCGCCCGCCCGGCCGACCCCGCCGCGCCCACCGCGGGCCTGCTGTTCCCGGTGCGGGGCCTCGCCATCAACCCGGGCGGGACGCTGCACGCGGGCGCGCTCGGCGCGATCCTCGAACTGCAGGGCTTCCTGACGCTGCTCCCGGAGCTCGCGGACGACGAGCACGCCGTCACCCACCACATCTCGACGCAGCTGCTCAGTCCCGGGCAGCGCGACGAGGAGGTGCTGGTGACCGCGACCCTGGAACGCCGCACCCGTCGGCTCGGGTTCGTGAGCGCCACCGCCACCGTCGGGGACCGCCTCGTGGCGCGCAGCCAGATCACGAAGTCCGTCATCACGCTGCGCTGAGCCCACGTGAGCACCGAGCCCGCCGGGCCCGCCCGCGGCCGGTCTGTGATGCTCGCTGCCATGAGCCAGCACCCCGAGGCGGACGATCTCCCCGGCCCCGACCCGGCCGACGTGCACGAGCGCAGTGTGGCCGTCATCCGCGCCATGGACGCCGGGGACCTCCCGGCCGTGGGCGCCCTGCTCGGCGAGCTCGGCGGCCCCGAGGAGTACGGCGCCCAGGTGGTCAGCCTCGCAAGCCTCGCGCGCCTGCTGCTCGACCAGAACCCGCAGACCGCCCCGGAGCGGGACGGGGCGCGGGCCGCGATGCTCGACGAGCTCGCGCGGGTGCTGATCGCCGCGGAGACGCCCTGAACGACGGCGGTGAGGGTCCCGGACGCCCGGCCGGCCCGCACGCCACCCGCCCGGCCACCGCGCACCGACCCGACGTCGTGGGCGAAGATCGGGGGGTGAGCTCCCAGGAACCCGTGACCCCCGGCAGTCCCGCCTACGCGGAGGACGCCGCGCTCGCGCGGGAGCTGGCCGACGCGACCGGCCGCCTGCTGCTCGACCTCCGCGACGCCACCCCCACCGGCCGCGACCGCGAGTACGCGGGCGACGAGCAGGCGCACGAGTACCTCACCCGCGAGCTCGCCCGGCGCCGGCCCGACGACGCCGTGCTCTCCGAGGAGGGCTCCCTCGACCCGCGCGACCGACGGGGCCGCCGCCTGTGGATCGTCGACCCGCTGGACGGCTCCTCCGGCTTCGGCCGCGGGACCGACGAGTGGGGCGTCCACGTCGCGCTCGTCGTGGACGGGCAGCTGGCCGCGGGGGCGGTCGCCGTGCCGGGGCTCGGTGCCCTCGTCGACTCCGACACCGTGAAGCACATCGCCGACGCACCGGTGGGCGACGAGCTGGCCGTCACCGTGAGCCGCTCCCGCCCGCCGCACGAGCTCCGCGCGGTCGAGCGCGCGTTCCCCGTGCGGCTGGTCAAGCGGTCGGCGGCCGGGGTGAAGACGCTCGCGGTGCTCGACGGGGAGGCCGACGTCTACCTGCACTCCGGCGGGCAGTACGAGTGGGACAACGCGGCGCCGATGGCGGTCGCGATGGCCGCGGGCCTGCTCGCGACCCGGATCGACGGCTCGCCGGTGCCTTACGGGCAGGACGACCCGTACTCCCCCGACCTGCTCATCGCCCGCCCGTCGGTGCACGCCGCGGTGCTGTCGGTGCTCACCGGCGGGCGGTGACCAGCTCCTCCAGCACGTCGACGACGTCCTCGGCCCCGGCGACGCGGTAGCGGCCCTCCTCCTCCGGGTCCGCGTCGGGGTCGGCGTCCTCGTCGACCAGGACGCCCAGGTCGTCGGACGTCAGGCCCGCGAGCGTCCCGGGGTCGGTGTCGACGACGAGGGCGACCGCGGCGAGCTCCCGGCGCAGCGGGTCGACGTCGTCCGGGGTGATCGTCCGCAGCCCGCCCTTCGCCCCGGAGAGGAACATCAGCTCGGCGACCTCGTCGGCCGGGCGCCGCGAGACGACGGCGACGGTGGTCCCGGGCAGGGCCAGCAGCACGTTGAGCGCCTCCGAGGACTGCTGCAGCGCCCGGTCGTCGCCCGGCGGGGCGAGGGCCCCGTCGAACCCGCAGGCCACGAGCAGGGTCGGTGCGTCACCGAGAGCGGCCACCTCGCCGAGCAGTTCCTCCACGGCCCGGGACCCTGCCACCCGGCCGATCACGCGACCAAGATCCGTCGGGCACGTGCAGGGTCTGCCCGGGCCCGGCGGGGTAGACCGGAAGCATGAGCAACCTTCCTGACGACGGGCTGTGCCTGGGTGGGAACGTCTTCGGCTGGACCGCCGACGAGCCGACCTCTCACGCCCTGCTCGACGCGTTCGTCGACGCCGGCGGCCGCATGATCGACACCGCCGACTCCTACATGGCGCGCGCGGAGGGCAACTCCGGCGGCGAGTCCGAGACGGTGATCGGGAACTGGCTCGCGCGCACCGGGCGCCGCGACGACGTGGTCATCGCGACGAAGGTCGGGTCCTGGGAGCAGCGCAAGGGCCTGCGCCCGGAGAACATCCGGGCCGCCTGCGACGACTCGCTGCGTCGGCTGCAGACCGACCACATCGACCTCTACTACGCCCACCGCGACGACCCCGACACCCCGCAGGAGGACTACGTCGGCGCGTTCGACGAGCTGGTGCGCGCCGGGAAGGTCCGGGCCGTCGGGGCGTCGAACTTCGACGCCGAGCGCCTCGCGTCCGCCCTCGAGCTGGCCGACAAGCACGACCTCACGCGGTTCACCGCGGTCCAGCCGCACTACAACCTCGTCGAGCGGGACTACGAGCGCGACCTGGCGCCGCTGGTGGAGCGCGAGGGCCTCGTCTGCTACCCGTACTTCGGCCTCGCGAAGGGCTTCCTGACCGGCAAGTACCGGCCCGGGCAGGACGACGTCGACTCGGGGGCCGCCTCCGGCGCGATGGCGGGTGCCCGCGTCGAGGGCGCCCGCGCCTACCTCGACGACCGCGGGGTGGCCCTGCTCGGCGTCCTCGACGAGATCGCGGCCGCGCACGACGTGCCGGTGGCGGCGGTGTCGCTGGCCTGGCTCGCCGCCCGGCCGACCGTGGGCGCCCCGATCGCCTCGGGACGCACGCTGCACCAGCTGGGCGAGATCCTGCCCGCGGTGTCGCTGCGCCTCAGCCCCGAGGAACTGCGCCGCCTCTCGGACGCCTGAGCCGCGCCAGCACCGCCCGGTGGTCGCTGCCGGCGACGTCGAGGACCTCGAAGGACCCGACGCCCACGGCGGCGGACACGAGGACGTGGTCGATCGCGACGCCGAGTCGGCGGGGCCGCCCCGCCGGCCAGGTCGCCTCCCGGGCGCGACCCGTCTCCGCCGCGGCCGAGCGGACCCGGCGCAGCACGCGCTGCAGGGCCCGGTGCTCGCACGTCGCGTTGAGGTCGCCGACGACCACCGTGGGCCGCGGGTCGTCGGCGACGAGGGCGGCGAGCCGGTCGAGCTCGCGGCGCCACTCGGGGGTGCGGCTGGGCCGCAGGACGGCGGGGTGCACGGCGAGCACGCGGGTGTCGCCGAGCGCCCCGCCGGCGAGCTCGATCCAGCCCGACGCCGTGTCCCGGGTGACCGCGCGGACCGTGACGTCGCCGAGCCCGGGGGCGGCCAGCACCGTGGTCGCGGCGTGGTCCCCCGCGCCCCGGGCCTCGACCTCGGCGCGACCCGGCGCGGCCGACCAGCCCCGGTACCCGAGGTCGTCGATCTCCGGGGTGAGTGCCCGCCGGAAGTGGTCGCCGGCCTCGAGGAGCACCACGACGTCGGGACGTTCCCGGCGGATCAGCGCCCCGAGCGCCCCGGGGTCCGCCTGGCCGATCCACACGTTCGACCCGAGCACGGCCAGCGGCTCCCCGTCCGGGCCCCCGCCGGTCCGGGGCCGGTGCCGCACGGTCGAGACGACGAGGGCGGCGGCGGCCACGAGCCCGACGCCGATCCCGAGGTCCCGCCGCGGTCCGGGGCGGGCCGCCGCGAGGGCGGCGAGCCCGGCGGCGCCGAGGGCGAGGCGACGGCGGAACGCGTCGAGAATCGGCCACGGCGCCGTCCGGTCGAGCCCGAGGGCCTCGGGCAGCAGGACGACGGTGCCCGCGAGCGCGCCCGCCGCGATACGTCCGGGGTGTGCCACGACCACCGATGATCGCGGACGGGACGTCTCCTCGGCGCGAGGACGGCGCCACCGTCGGGTGATCAGTACTTCCACCGCCAGGCGGCGAGGACCTCCTCGGTGTCCTTCTCGCCCGCCCACGCGGCGTCCGCCCGGCGGACGGCGAGGAACGCCTCGAGGAGGTCCTCACCCAGCACGCCGGCCACCCGCGGGTTGTCGCGCAGCGCCTCCTCCTGCTCGGCCTGCGTGGCCGGCAGCTTCGCGATACCGGCGGCGGCCCGCTCCTTCTTCTTCCACGTGCCCGGGTCCTGCGCGGTCGGGGCCGGCGGGACGAGGTTCTCCTCGATCCCGGCCACCCCCGACGTCAGGATCGCGGCGAGGGCGAGGTACGGGTTGGCCGAGGCGTCGGAGGTCTTGAGCTCGACGTTCGCGTGGTCCTCGCCGAGCAGCGCCGACCCCGGCACGTAGCGCAGCGGGGCCTCGCGGTTCTCCACGCCCCAGAAGCCGGAGAACGCTCCGGCGAAGAACCCGGGCCGCAGCCGGGCCAGGGAGCCCTGCGAGGGCGCGGTGACGGCCGCGAGGGCGGGCAGGTCGCGCAGCAGCCCGGCGATGTAGCCCGCGCCCGCCGTGCCGCGCGGTCCCTCCGCCCCGCCCGCGAGCAGGTTCTCGTCCCCGCGCCACAGCGAGGTGTGCACGTGCCAGCCGTTCCCGGCGCCGTTCAGCGTCGGCAGCGGTGCGAAGGAGACCCGCAGCCCGTGCGCCTCGGCCGCCGCGAGGATCGTCTGGCGGGCGAGCAGCTGCTGGTCGGCCGCCGTGAGCGGGTCGGACGCGGCGAGCGAGAGCTCGACCTGCGCGGGCCCGTACTCGGCGTGGATCTGGCCCAGGCGCAGCCCGTTCGCCTCCGCGTCGCGCATCACCGAGGCGATGAAGCCGTCGATCGGCAGCAGGGCGTGCGGGCTGTAGGCCGGTCCGTGGTGGGCGGGGAGGAGCTCGGCGTCCTCCGGGTCGGTCTCCGGCTCGAAGACCCCGAACTCCATCTCGTAGCCGACGAGGGCGCGGTACCCGTCGTCGGCGAGCCGGCCGACGACGCGCTCGAGGACCGAGCGCTGGTCGAACGCCCACGGACCGCCGTCGGCGGTGACCTGCTTCCCGGGCGCCCACGCGAAGGCGGGCTGCCCGGCGAGGCGGGTGACGCGGTCGAGCTGCGGGACGAGCCGCACGTCGCCCGACGCGTTCTGCATGCCCGGGGAGCCGAAGGCGATGGCGTCGTTCGTGTCGAACACGGCGAACAGGTGCGTGACGCCGACCCCGGCCACCGCCACCTGCGGCAGCGCCGACACCGGGACCGTCCGCGAGCGGGGGATGCCGTTGTTGTCGGCCCACGCGATCGTCAGCCCGGCCACCCCGTCGGCGACCAGCGCCGCCGCGAGCTCCCGGCCGCGCTCGCCTGACTCCTCGGACACGTTCCCCACCCCTCGTCGACGCTCAGCGCAGGTGAGGCTAGTCAGCGGCTCCCGCCGCGTCCGTAAGGGGAGGATTCGAGCGCTCTCGTGGCACGAGGGTTCCCCTCGCGCTCAGTCCGGGGGCGGGTCGGCGGTCGGCGCCGGCTCGCGGCGCAGCGCCACCCCGACGACGACGGCCGCGATCCCCACCGCCTCCAGCGGCGCCGGCACCTGCGCGAGCCCCACGAGACCGACGACGGTGGCGGTGAGCGGCAGGAGCGCGAGGAGCAGGGCGAAGCGGGCCCGCCCGACGCGCCGCAGCACGACCTGGTCCAGCACGTAGGGCACCACCGAGGACAGCACGCCGAGCGCGAGCGCGGCGCCGAGCAGCAGCGGCTCGCCGGCGATCGGGGCCGTGGTCCGCGCGAGGGGCGAGAGCACGACGGCCGCGACGACGAAGCCGATCGCGAGGCCGTCGATGCCCTCCCCCGTCGACCCCGAGCCGCTCGACACGCGCGCGCCGAGCACGATGTAGCCCGCCCACAGCAGGGCCGCCAGCAGCGCGAACACCACGCCGGCGGGCGAGCCCTCCAGCCGGACGTCGGCGATGAGGGCCACCCCGAGCACCACGAGCGCGAGCGCGGCCCAGTCCCGGCAGCTCCGCGAGCCCAACGCGGCCACGAGCACCGGGCCCGCGAACTCCACGGCGACCGCGGTGCCCAGCGGCAGCCGCGCGATCGCCTCGTAGAAGACGATGTTCATGCCGGCCGTGACGAGACCGAAGGCGCCCGCGAGGAGCACCCGACGGCGGGTCCAGCGCACGGGCTCGGACCGGGACCAGCGCCGGGCCGCCAGCCGCCAGACCGCCAGCACCACGGCCGCGCCGGCCAGCCGCAGCCACGCCACCCCCGCGGGCGACACGCGTTCGAAGAGGCCCACGGCGAGGGCCGCGCCCACGTACATCGACGCGCCGCCGAGCACGAAGAGTAACGGCGCGGGCAGACCGCTCGTCGTCGAAGATCGACTCACCATCGTGTGGTTTCCCGCCTTCCCCGATAACAACGGTCGCAATCCGTCGATGAGCGGTACGTGACCGAGGACAAAGCACGACGTGAACACGAGCGGTCGTCGCCTCGTTCTGACACAGTGGAGGGGCGACGGTCACTCGGCCGGAGCCTGCGGGGCCGGTTCCCACGCCGGTCTCCGAACGGAGGGAGATGACGATGCCCGGAACTCTGACCCGGCCAGAACTCACCGCCTCGGACCGATGCGACCGCTGCGGTGCAGCGGCGAAGGTCCGCGCCGTCCTGCCCTCCGGCGGGGAGCTGCTCTTCTGCGGGCACCACGCCCGTACGCACGAGGCGAAGCTGAAGGAGCTCTCCATCGACGTGCAGGCTGGGGAGTCGGTCTGACGGCGCGCTGACCTGCGGCGACGCTGATCGCCGCGAGACGGCTCGACACGACGGCGGGTGGGGACCATGACGGTCCCCACCCGCCGTCGTCGTGTGTGCACCCCCGGATGCCGCCGCGCGGACAAGGTCGAGTGCGGACCGGTCGCGACACGCGACGGACGCCGACGGGACGCGCACGGTCGGGTGGTCCGGGCGGTCACCGGCCGTCGTCGTCCCGGTCGTGTCGCCCCGGCCGGCCGGCCCGCGCGTCCGCGACGGTGCGTGACGACCGCGTGTCGTCCATGACGGACACGTATCGCGACGTGACGGACACGGGCTGCAGCCGTCACCCACAGGTGTGATGTCGAGCACAGCGACGACGGTACGGCTGCGGGCGGTCGTCAGCGCCCGGGCTGGGAACGCCACGACCGCAGCGTGGTGATGCGCTCCTCGATCTGCTCCGCCGTCGCGACCGGAGTCGCGGGACCGCCGCACGCCTTGCGCAGGTCGCCGTGGATCACGCCGTGCGGCTGCCCCGTGCGGTGGTGGTGCGCGGCGACGAGCGTGTTGAGCTCGCGGCGCAGTTCCTTGAGCTTCTCCGCCGCCGAGGGCTTCAGGCGCGCGGGCGGCGGGGCGGCCGGCTCGGGCGGGGCCTCCCGGACCCGGCGGGCCTCCTCGTCGAGCTGGTCGCTCTGCCGCTTGCGGAGCAGGGCCCGCACCTGGTCGGGGTCGAGGAGCCCCGGGAGCCCGAGGTAGTCCTGCTCCTCGTCGCTGCCCGAGGCCGCCGCGGTGCCGAACGACGCGCCGTCGTAGATCAGCTGGTCCAGCTCGGCCTCGGCGGAGAGCGCCTCGAAGCTCTTCTCCTGCTCGCCGGGCTCGTCCTCGGTGCGGTTGGCCTGCTCGAGGAGCTCGTCGTCGAGCCCCTCCTTGAGCCGGTGCGGCTCGCCGAGGACGTGGTCGCGCTGCAGCTCGAGCTCGCTGGCGAGGCCCAGCAGCGTCGGAACGCTGGGCAGGAAGACCGACGCCGTCTCCCCGGAGCGCCGGGACCGCACGAAGCGGCCGACCGCCTGGGCGAAGAACAGGGGCGTCGAGGCACTGGTGGCGTACACCCCGACGGCGAGCCGCGGCACGTCGACGCCCTCGCTCACCATGCGCACCGCGACCAGCCAGCGGTCGTTCGACGCGGCGAACGTCGCGATGCGGCCGGAGGCCTTCGGGTCGTCGGACAGCACGACGACGGGCTCCTCGCCGGAGAGACCGCGGAGGATCTTCGCGTAGGCCTTCGCCGTGGTGTGGTCGGTCGCGATGACCAGTCCCCCGGCGTCGGGCATGCCGCCCTGGCGCAGCTGGGTCAGCCGGGTGTCGGCGGCCTGCAGGACCGCGGGCATCCAGTCGCCCTTGGGGTCGAGGGCCGTCTTCCACGCCCGCGACGTCTGCTCGGCGGTGAGCGGCTCGCCGAGGCGGGCGGTCATCTCCTCGCCCGCGCTCGTGCGCCACGACGCCTGCCCGGAGTAGGCCAGGAACACCACGGGCCGCACGACGCCGTCGGCGAGGGCGTCGGAGTAGCCGTACGAGTGGTCGGCCTTGGAGCGCAGCGCGCCCGCCGAGTCGGGCTCGTAGGTGATGAACGGGATCGGGCTGTCGTCGGAGCGGAACGGCGTCCCGGTCAGCGCGAGCCGGCGGGTGGCACCTCCGAACGCCTCCCGGGTGGCCTCGCCCCAGCTCTTCGCGTCCCCGGCGTGGTGGATCTCGTCGAAGATCACCAGCGTGCGCCGCGACTCGGTGCGGTTCATGTGCAGCATCGGGTGCGCCGCGACCTGGGCGTAGGTCACCGCGACGCCGTGGAAGTCCGCCGAGAGCTTCCCGACCGAGTTCGAGTACTCGGGGTCGATCGCGATGCCCGCCCGCGCCGCCGCGCCCGCCCACTGGTGCTTGAGGTGCTCGGTGGGGCAGACGATCGTCACCGTGTCGACGGTGCGGTCGCCGAGGAGCTCGGCCGCGACCCGCAGCGCGAACGTCGTCTTGCCCGCACCCGGCGTCGCGACCGCGAGGAAGTCCTTCGGGCGCTCCGCGAGGTAGCGGGTCAGGGCCCGCCGCTGCCACTGCCGCAGGGGTGGGGCCGACGGTGTCTCCGACGTCGTCGAGCCGGGGCGGCCGGGCGCGCGCGTGGTCAAGGACCCTCCGGGGAGCTGGTGGGCAGGACGGGGACGGGCTCCTACTCGTCGTCCCCGCCGCCGCGCGGCAGCTTGTTGAAGATCTCCTTGCACGCCGGGCAGACCGGCGAGCCGGGCTTCGGGGAGCGGGTGACCGGGAACGTCTCGCCGCACAGCGCCACGACCATGTTCCCCATGACGGCGCTCTCGACCACCTTGTCCTTGCGGACGTAGTGGAACATCTTCGGATCGTCGTCGTTCGTCCGATCCGTGGCGTCCGGGCGGACGTCGGGGAGGACCGCGGTCTGGCTCATGTCTCCATTGTGACCCAGGGGCCGACGGCGTGGTGACGCGGCGCGGAACCGGACCGAAGTCCCAGGTCAGCCGCCCGTCCCGGTCCGGGGCGGCGCGTGGTCGGGGCCGTCCTGCTGCGACTGACGGGGGCCGTCGGTGCGGTGCGAGCGGGCGTCGAGCACCTCGGCCGCCTCGATGATCCGCGCCTCGCTGACCGCGGGCAGGGCCGTCCGGTCGGAGCGGTAGCGGTTGACCTTCTGCGACTTCTTCGGCGGCCGGTCGTTCGCGATGAGCACCGCGACCCAGGGCAGGGGCACCGACAGCACGATGAACGCGACCGCGACCCACGGCCAGTTGAAACCGATCCCGAAGACCCCGGCCAGCAGGAGGCACGGGATACGACAGGCCATGATCAACGAGTAGCGCTTCTTCCGGGCGGCGAACTCGTCCTCGAACGAGACGGCGGCCTCGGTGATGAGCACCGGCTCGTCGTCCTGACGCCGCTTCACTCACACCACCTCCCTGTCATCACTGTCCCACCTCGGGTCCCCGATGGCATGGCGGGCAATCCTGTTCGCCCGTCCCGCCGTGACACGACGGCCCCCGCGGGAGGAGCTCCCACGGGGGCCGGTGCCGGCGCGGTGGATCGAGCTGGTCGGAACGATCACCGCGGGTTCTGCGGGGCGGGCTCAGACGAGCTGCGTGCCCTGTGCGGACTCGAAGCGCTTCGCGGCGTCGTCCCAGTTCACGACGTTCCACCAGGCCTTCACGTAGTCCGGCTTCACGTTGAGGTAGTCCAGGTAGAAGGCGTGCTCCCACATGTCGAGCATGACGACGGGGACGATCCCGAGCGGCACGTTCGCCTGCTGGTCGTAGAGCTGGAAGATGCGCAGCTTCCGGGCGAGCGTGTCGAAGCCCAGGACGGACCAGCCGGAGCCCTGGATCGTCGTCGCGACCGACGTGAAGTGCTTCTGGAACAGGTCGAACGAGCCGAAGTCCCGGTCGATCGCCGAGGCCAGGTCGCCGGTCGGTCGGTCACCGCCGTCCGGGGAGAGGTTCTGCCAGAACACGGTGTGGTTGATGTGCCCGCCGTAGTTGAAGGCGAGGTTCTTCTCCCACAGCAGCGCCGTGGTGCCGATCCTGTCCTTCTCGCGGGCCTCGGCGAGGGCGTCGATCGCGGTGTTCAGACCGGTCACGTAGGTGTTGTGGTGCTTGTCGTGGTGCAGCTCCATGATCTTGCCCGAGATGTGGGGCTCGAGAGCGCCGTAGTCGTAGGGCAGGTCGGGCAGGGAGTACTCCGCCATCGCTCGCACGTCTCCTCGGGTGGTGCGCTGGTCGATCGACCAGTGCTTCGCTGTTGCGAGCTTGCTGCATCAGGGAAAGGGCAGCAACTCGTGGTCGAGGCCCGTCGTTCCGGGCGAACGTCCGGGGAGCCCGCTCGTCGTGACCGGCACACGGCGCCGACGGACCGTCAGGGTCGTGGCCCCCGCAGCAGGCGCAGCCCGTTGAGCGCGACGAGGATCGTCGACCCCTCGTGCCCCGCCACGCCGAGGGCCAGGGGCAGGTGCCCGACGAGGTCCCACGTCACCAGCCCGACGACGATCGTCCCGGCGACGACGAGGTTCGCGACGACGGTGCGCCGGGCCCGCCGACCGACGTCGAGCAGCCAGGGCAGGCGGCGCAGGTCGTCACCGAGCACCACGACGTCGGCGGCGCGCATCGTCAGCTCCGCGCCGCCCATGGCCACCCCGACGTCCGCGCCGGCCAGGGCGGGGGCGTCGTTCACGCCGTCCCCGACGACGGCCACGGTGCGCCCGTCGGCCCGCAGCCCCTCGACGACGGTCAGCTTGTCCGCGGGCAGGAGTCCGGCGCGGACGTCCACCACCCCGAGCCGGCCGGCCATGACCTGCGCGGCGTCGGCGCGGTCCCCGGTGGCGAGTACGGGCGGGACGGTGGTGCGGGCCGTCAGGGCGGCGACGGCCGCCGCGGCGTCGGGGCGCAGGGCGTCGGCGATCGCGAGGGTGCCGAACACCCGTCCGGTGTCGAGGTCGGTGACGTCGACGATCGTGGTGGCTCCGTGGTCGTGAGGGGAGGATGCGAGCGCTCTTGTGGCACGAGGGTTCCCCTCGCGCCGGTCGGAGGTGGCGCGGCCCACCCCGATCCGCCGCCCGGCCACCGTGCCGCGCACGCCCACGCCAGGCTCGGCGACGAAGTCGGCGACCTCCCCGACGATGAGCCCGCGGTCCCGGGCCGCGGCGACGACGGCGCGCCCCAGCGGGTGTTCGCTGTGCGCCTCCACCGCGGCGGCGAGCGCCAGCACCTCGTCGTCCGGGGCCCCGACGACCCGCGGCGCGCCGACCGTGACGGTGCCGGTCTTGTCCAGCACCACGGCGTCGACCGCACCGAGGCCCTCCATCACCCGGGCCGAGCGCACGAGCAGGCCGCGGCGGCCCGCGTGAGCCACGGCGGCGAGCAGCGGCGGCATCGTGGCCAGCACGAGCGCGCACGGCGAGGCGACGATCATGAAGGTCATGGCGCGCAGCAGGGCGTCGTCGAGGGTGGCGCCGAGGACGAGCGGGAGCGCGAAGATCGCCAGGGTCGCGACGACGATGCCGATCGAGTACCGCTGCTCGACCTTCTCGACGACGAGCTGGGTGGTCGCCTTCGTCCGGGCGGCCTCCCTGACGAGCTCGGCGATCCGCGCGACGACGGACTCCCCTGCCGGGCGGGCGACCCGCACCGTCAGCGCCCCGCCGGCCGCGACGGTGCCGGCGTAGACCTCGGCGCCCGCGATCTTGGGGACCGGCAGCGGCTCGCCGGTGATGCTCGACTGGTCGACCTCCGCAGCACCGTCGAGCACGACCCCGTCGGCCGGGACGGCGTCGCCGGGGCGGACCAGGACGACGTCGTCGACCGCGAGGTCCGCGGCGCGCACGTCCTCCTCCGCCCCGTCCGCGAGCCGGGTGGCCCGGGCGGGCGCGAGGTCGAGCAGCCCGCCGACCGACTCCTCGGTCCGGGCGGTCGCCCAGGCCTCGAGCGCACCCGACGTCGCGAAGATGACGAGGAGCAGCGCACCGTCGACGACCTGCCCGATCGCGGCCGCCCCGAGGGCCGCGACGACCATGAGCAGGTCGACGTCGAGGCGGCGTCCGCGCAGCGCCCGGAGCCCCTCGAGCGCCGGGTCCCGCCCGCCCGCCGCGAAGCAGACGGCCAGGACGGGAGCCCACGCCCACACCGGCGCGCCGAGCAGCACCAGCAGCCCGCCGACGGCGAACGCCGCGAGCGCGAGCCCGGCCCGGCGCGCCTCGGGCAGGCGCAGCAGGAGCGCCCGGCGCGGCGTGCGGGCCAAAGGTGCGACGGGGCGGTCGTCGAGGGCGGTCACGACCGGGCACGATACACACGGATGAACGGTGGTTCATACTTTCATGTCTGACCAACCGCTCAGGTGAGTAGGCTCTCGTCATGGGCCACGGCCAGGACTCGGTCTCCGACGCCGTCCCACGGGAGGCCGTCGACGCGGTCGCGCGGACCATGCACGCGTTGTCGACGCCGAGTCGGGTCCACCTGCTGCTGCGGCTGCGCGCCGAGCCGCGCACGGTCGGGGAACTCGTCACCGACGTGGGGATGGAGCAGTCGGCGGTGTCCCACCAGCTCCGGGTGCTGCGCCACCTCGGGCTGGTCGTCGGCGAACGGGACGGCCGCCAGATCCGCTACCGCCTGCACGACGACCACGTGGCCCAGCTGCTCGACGAGGCCGTCTTCCACGTCGAGCACCTGACCACCGGCCGGGTGGACCCCCTGGAGCCGTGACGCGGCCGCTCAGGCGACGGTGGCGACCTCGTGCTCGCGCACGCCCACGGCGTCATGGAGCAGCCCGACGAGCCGGTCGTCCCGCTCCGGCGAGCCGGCTGGCCCCGCGAGCACGGCCGCACGGTGGAACGCCGCGGTCAGGTCCGGGAGCGCCCGGAGACCGGCGATGCGACCGGCGGCGCCGTCGAGGCGCACCCGGCTCCAGCGACGTTGCGCCCGCGTGGCCCGGGTGAGCAGCCGGCGGGACGGCGCGTCGTCGGGACGGACGGCGAGCGCGACCCGGGCGCACGTGGCCACGAGGGACCACGCGTCGCGGGGATCACAGCTCGCGGCGTCGGCGAGGGTGGGGACGAGCGGGAGGAGCCGGTCGCGCGCGGCGTCGGAGACGCGGTCGTTGACCTGCTGGGCGAGCGCGGCGAGCGCGGGCGCCGTGCAGCGGGGCCGGTCGGAGAACCGCTCCCCGGCCAGCAGCGAGACCTGCTCCATCAGGCAGGTGCCCGCCTCCGCGCCGGGGTGGGCTCCCCTCGTGAGGCGCTCCGTCACCGCTGGCTCCCGTCGGTCGTCGTGGTCGGACCATCGTAAGCCTGGTTTTCGATGCGTGAACACCCTGGTTTCGGTGAACCGAAACAGTAAGCGCGGGCACGATGGCGTCCGCGCCTGCGTCCAGGCGCTACCCGGTCCGCTCCCCGACCGACACGGGGGATCGGCGGCCGCCCCTCACGCCGCCCGTGGGGTGCACCGGCACGCGAGGCCCTGCCGGCAGCCGCACCCGCAGCTCGCCGCACACCCGCACGGCGCCGGGAGGGCGGGCTCCGGCCCGACCAGGGCGGTGACGAGGTCCGGCGCCGGGTCCGCGGGGCCGGTCCGCACGCGGCGGGTGACCACGGCCGCCAGGTCGGCCCACGCGCGGCACGCCTCGCACCCCGCCAGGTGCTCCTCGGTCCGTGCGGCCTCCCGCGGGCCCGCCTCGCCGTCGAGTCCGGCGGAGATCCCCTCGCGACATCCCTCGCAGTCCACGGCCGTCCGGTCGTCGCGGACCACGGGGAAGTTCCCGGCGCCAGGACGTCGTCGCGCGGGCGTCGGGAGTTCCGCCGACCTGCTGCGAGGGTGCTCACGGCGGGTCCGGATCCCGCCGGGCTACCGTGCCGGGCGTGGACGACGCCGCCGTGACCCGAGCCGCGGAGCTCGCCCGGGACGGCGACCGGGCGGCGGCCGCACGCTTCGTGGAGCTCACCCAGCAGCAGGTCTGGCGGCTGCTGACCCACCTGTCCGACCGGGGTGTGGCGCAGGACCTGGCCCAGGAGACCTACGAGCGGGCGTTCCGGTCCCTGCCGATGTTCCGCGGCGAGGCGCCGGCCCGGACCTGGCTGCTCTCCATCGCCCGGCGGGTCGCGGCCGACCACCTGCGCCGCAACGCCCGCCGTCCCGCCACGCCCGCCGAGCTGCACGACGCCGACGAGCCCCTCGGCCGCACCCGGCTCGGCGACGTCGCCGAGGGCGTGGTGCTGCGGGCCGCGGTGGACGCCCTCGACCCCGACCGGCGCGAGGCGTTCGTGCTCACGCAGATCGTCGGGCTCGGCTACGCCGAGGCGGCCGCGGTGTGCGACTGCCCGATCGGCACGATCCGGTCCCGGGTCGCCCGCGCCCGGGCCGACCTCGTCGAGGCCCTCGCGGCGGACACCGGCGCGACCGCCCGGGAGACCCGGGGATGACCTGCGAGGAGTGCCGCGAGGAGATCTCGGCCGACCTCGACGGCGAGAGCGACGCCGACGGCCGTGCGGCGGCCGCCGTGCACCTCGAGGTCTGCCCGGCGTGCCGGGCCTGGCGGGAGAGCGCGGCCGTCGTCACCCGGTCGGTGCGGACGGCCCCCGCCGACCCGGGCCCGGACCTGGTCGCGCGGGTGCTCCCGGCGGCGCCGCGGCGACGCGTCGGTCCCCGCGTGGCCCGTGTGGGGCTCGCCGTCGTCGGGGCCGTCCAGCTCGTCCTCGGGGTGCTCTCGCTGAGCGGCGCCACCGACCACGGGGACGGCGTGATGCTGGGCGCGGACCTCGCGCACATGGGCCACGAGTCCGCGGCCTGGAACATCGCGCTCGGGGTCGCGTTCCTCGCGGGGGCGTGGTGGGTCCGGCACGTCGCCGGCCTGCTGCCGGTGCTCGGCGCGTTCATCCTCGTGCTCGGCACGCTGAGCGCCGTCGACCTCGCGGCCGGCCGGGTCGAGCCGGCGCGCATCCTGGCGCACGGCCTCGTCGTGGTGGGGTTCGCGTTCGCGCTCCACCTCGCCCGGCAGCCCGCCCCGGCTCCCCGTCCCGAGGGCGGCCGTCCGTCGGGCCGCGCGCCCGGCGGCCGGGAGCGGCCCGCCGGGCACACCCGCCGTCGGGACGCGGCCTGATCAGGCGTACAGCGCCCGGGCGTTCTCCGCGAGCGTGAGCCGGCCGAGCTCACCGTCGCCCATGGCGGCCTGCATACGCACGAGCTCGCCGATCCGGTCGCCCCACGGCTCGTCGCTGGCGAACAGCACGCGGTCGTGCCCGATCCCCCGCCGCTCGATCTCCGCGGCCAGCCAGCGCGGTGCGAAGCCGATGGCCCAGCTGGTGTCGGTGTAGACCTGCTTCCCGGCCTCGATCCAGTCGAAGAAGCGGCCGCCGACGAGCTTGATGTGCCCGCTCATGCCGCCCCCGAGGTGCACGAGGTGCAGCTTGACGTCGTCGGCGTAGCGCTCGACGAGCTCGCCGACCTGGTCGATGTCCGATGCCGCCCCCGGGGAGGTGTGGACGTGGACCACGCGGTCGTGCCGTCGGGCGGTCTCGAAGATGGCGTCGAGCTGCGGGCGGCACTCGTCATCGGTCGGCGAGCCCCCGAGCAAGAAGCTGATCTTGATGACGCGGACCGCGTCCTCGGCCGCGAGCTCGAGTGCCTTGGCCGTGTGCTCGGCGTCCTGCGGCCGCGGGGACGCCCAGATGCCCGCCCGGAGCCGGTCGTCCTTCGCCGCGGCCTCCAGCACGAGATCGTTGAGCGCGAACGACGGCGCCGGGTCCGGGACGCCGTAGTTCGGGATCACGACGGCGAGCTCGGTCCCCTCCGCGTCGAGGTCCTCGCGCAGCTGGTCGACCGTCTCCCGGGCCCCGATGTCGGGGTTGACCGGCGGGCCGCCGTAGAACGGGTAGGAGGGCAGCACCCCGAGGTGGCGGTGGGCGTCGACGACGGGAAGTTCGGGCACGTGCCGACCCTGGCAAGCCCGTGTTTCGCGATGGCTGCGTCCGGATGACGCCGTGTTTCGTCGCTCGGACGGGCCTCCCCGGTGGCCGCCCCGCAGAGCCGGTGCCACCGGTCCCGGTGCGCCTCCGCCCGAGATCGTGCGACGCTGCCCGGCGTGGTGATCCGCGCGGACGATCCGATCGCGATCGCGGCGAGCGAGGCGGTCCGGCAGGGGGACCTCGCCGGGCTGGGACGGTTGCTCGACGAGCATCCGGGTCTGGCCGCGGCCCGGATCGGGTCGACGGAGCCGGGCGCCGTGTCCCGCACCCTGCTGCACGTCGCCACCGACTGGCCCGGACACCTCCCGCAGGTCGCGGCGACGATCGCACTACTGGTCGAGCACGGGGCCGACGTCGACGCCCGCTTCGCCGGTCCGCACGAGGAGACCCCGCTGCACTGGGCCGCGAGCTGCGACGACGTCGAGGCCCTCGACGCGCTGCTCGACGCGGGCGCCGACATCGAGGCGTCCGGCGCGGTGCTGGGCGGCGGCGCCCCGATCGCCGACGCGCGGGGCTTCAAGCAGTGGGCCGCCGCCGAACAGCTGCTCGCCCGCGGTGCGGCGACGACGCTCGTCGACGCCGCGACACTGGGCCTCGACGACCGGGTCCGCGCAGAGCTCGCGACCGGGGCGACGGACGACGAGATCGCCGCGGCGTTCTGGGGCGCCCGCCACGGCGGCCGCCGCACGTGCGCGGAACTCCTCCTGGCTGCCGGGGCCGAGCCGGACCGGATTCCGCCGTGGACGTCGCTCACACCCCTGGACGCCGCGGAGCAGGAGGGCGCCGAGGACCTCGTCGCGTGGCTGCGCGCGCAGGGTGCCCACGCCGCCGCCGAGGTCCCGACCTGAGACCACTGCCGCATCGGGCAGGGGTCGACCGGGTGATCAGGACGCGAAATTCCGGACATCCCGCACAGCAGGTGTCATTGCCGGACATACACAGCTGCACAAATATTGCATCTGTGATCCGGACGGGGGACTGTCCCCGTCCGTGATCGCCACCGCCCCCGCCCGTACGCGTCGCCTCGCGATGTCGCGGCCGGAGAAGCTGTCCGTCGCCGGGATGACCGCCGCCGTGCTCCTGCTGCACGTCGTCGGCTGGGGTGTGCTGGCGGTGTTCATCGCCCCGAACAACTACGACCTGGGCGACGCCGGCGTGTTCGGTCTGGGCCTCGGCCTGACCGCCTACCTGCTCGGCATGCGGCACGCGTTCGACGCCGACCACATCGCGGCGATCGACAACACCACGCGGAAGCTCCTGGCGGATCGGTCGGGAGACGGGGCGGAGCGGAGCTCGCACGGGGACGCCCGCGAGGACGGGAGCCGGCCCCGGCCGCTCACCGTCGGGTTCTGGTTCTCCCTCGGCCACTCGACGATCGTGTTCGTCCTCGTGCTGCTCCTCGGCCTCGGCGTACGGGCCGTCACGAGCCAGATCGGCGACGACGGCTCCCCGCTCAAGGTCATCGGCGGCCTGATCGGCACGGCCGTGAGCGGCGTCTTCCTGATTCTCATCGGCGTGATCAACCTCGTCGTGCTGATCGGCATCGTGCGGATCTTCCGCCGGATGCGTCATGGCGACTACGACGAGGCCGAGCTCGAGCGCCACCTCGACGAGCGCGGCTTCATGAACCGCTTCCTCGGCCGCGTGACGAAGGCGGTGCGCCGGCCCGGGCACATGTACCCGGTGGGCGTGCTGTTCGGGCTCGGCTTCGACACCGCGACCGAGGTCTCGCTGCTCGTCCTCGCCGGCGGCGCCGCGGCCGCGACCCTGCCCTGGTGGGCGGTCCTCGTCCTGCCGATCCTCTTCGCCGCGGGCATGAGCCTGTTCGACGCCCTCGACGGCGCGTTCATGTGCTTCGCCTACGGCTGGGCCTTCATGCGCCCGGTCCGCAAGGTCTTCTACAACATCACCATCACGTCGCTGTCGGTCGTCGTCGCGCTGGTGATCGGCCTGATCGAGCTGGTCTCGATCCTCACCGACCAGTTCGAGATCACCGACGGCCCGCTCGCCTGGATCGCGAACCTGCCCCTCGACGACGTCGGGTTCTGGATCGTCGGGCTCTTCGTCCTCGCCTGGGTGGGTGCCCTCGCGGCCTGGCGCTTCGGGCGCGTCGAGGAGCGCTGGGAGAAGGGCCTGAAGTCAGCCGCGGCGGACTAGGTAGGTGTCCATGATCCAGCCCTTGCGCTCGCGCAGCTCGGCGCGCGTGGACAGGATCTCGGCCCGCACGTCGCCGAGGCGCCCGCTGATCAGCGCCTCGTCGGGCGTGCCGAGGTAGGCGCCCCAGTAGACCGTCGCGTCGTCGTCGAGCGCGTCGACCCCGTGCTGGTCGGCCCCGTCGAGCATGACGACGAGGTCGGCCCGCTCGGCCGGCGTGCCCGCGATGACCTGCCGCGCCGGGGTCACGACGGCGGGTCGTCCGGTCCGCGTCATCGTCACGCGGTGGGCGGCGGTGAGAGCCGCCGGCGCCGAGATCCCGGGGATCACGGTCCACGCGATCTCGACGTTGCCGCGCTCGACGATCCGCTCGACGGTGTCCACGGTGCCGTCGTAGATCCCCGGGTCCCCCCAGGCCAGCAGGGCGACCGACCCGCCGTCGGGAACCTCGCCGGAGAGGAGCTCCTCGTAGAGCGCGAGGCGCTCGTCGCGCCACTCCTGCGTGGTCTGCAGGTAGCGGCCCTCCTCGGTGGTGCCGCGTTCGCGGTGCGCGTCCTGACGACGGACGACGCGGGCCTGCGGCGCGAAGCGCTCGGCGATCGCGGTCCGCGCGTCGGTCAGCTCGTCGGCGGCGCCGCGCTTGTGCAGCAGCAGGACGACGTCGACCTGCGAGAGCGTCTCGACCGCGTCGAGCGTGAGGTGGCCGGGCGAGCCGGCTCCGATGCCGACGACGTGCACGGTGCGCATGCCGCCATCCCACCGCACGACGACGGGTCCCGCGGGACCCGGGTCAGGCGCTGCGGTAGCCGACCTCGTCGAGCCCGGACGGTCCGGCCTCGTGGCTCAGTCCTTCGCGGCGGCCTTCTCCTTGGCGGCCTTCTTCTGGGCCTGCTTGAAGTCGCGCACCTCGGCGAGCGTGGTCTTGTCGACGACGTCGGCGATGGAGCGCCGCGAGCCCTCGTCGCCGTAGCTCCCGGCCGCCTCGCGCCAGCCCTCCGCGTCCAGCCCGAGCTGCTTGCCGAGCAGCGCGGTGAAGATCTGCGCCTTCATCTTCCCCCACCCGGGCAGGGCGTTGAGGCGCTGGAACACGTCCCGGCCGTCGGCCGCCTCGGTCCAGATCCGCGTGACGTCACCGCCGTAGTCCTCGACGATCGCCCGGCACACCGCCTGCACCCGCTCGGCCATCGACTTCGGGTAGCGGTGCAGCGCGGGCGGCCCGGTGAAGGCGGCGACGAGCTCGTCGTGGTCGTAGTCCGCGATCTTCTCGGCCGTGATCTCACCGATCCGGTCGGCCAGCAGCGCCGGCCCGGCGAACGCGCGCTCCATCGGGAACTGCTGGTCGAGCACCATGCCGATCAGCAGCGCGAGCGGGTTCTGCGAGAGGACCTCGTCGGCCGCCGGGTCCTGGGCCAGGGTCAGCTGCGGTGCCACGCCGGTCAGGATAGGGGCTTGCGCAGCACCGCGAACCGGAAGTCGTCGTCCTTCGGGAACCCCACGCCGGGCTCTCCGTACGGGAACGGCCGGGTCTCCCCCGTGCGCACGTAACCGCGCCGCTCGTACCAGGCGATCAGCTCCGCGCGCCGGTCGATGACGCACAGCTCCATCGTCGTCGCGCCGGCCGCGCGCGCGTACTCCTCGGCGGCCGCCTGGAGTGCCTTGCCCAGCCCCGTGCCCTGCTGGCCCGGCCGCACCGCGAACATGCCGAACGACGCGACCTCCTCGCCCGCCCGGTGCGTCACGGCGCAGCACCCGTCGTGGTCCCCCGCGACCATCAGGTGGATCGACGGGTCGGCGAGGTCCGCGGCCAGCAGGTCCCGGGTGGTGCGCGGCCCCGCGATCAGCTCCGCCTCGGTGGTCCAGCCGCTGTGACCGCCCTCCCCCCGGTACGCGGCGTGGATGAGGGCGAGGAGCGCGTCGACGTCCTCGGCGACGGCGGGACGGATCGTGAGCGGGGCACTGGTCACGTCGGGCAGTCTGCGCCCGACGCCCGGGCCGGGGCACCGTCGGGTACCGCACACCGCGGCTCGTCCGCTCGGGAGACGGGAGGGGTCAGACCCGCTCGAGCTGGCCGAGCCCGCGGTCGACGTCGGCGGGGGTCCGCGTGATGACCGGGAGCCCGCGCAGGTAGAGCGACACCCCGCGGCGTCGGATCGCGAGCGAGACCCGGTGGGTGACGAGCGGGTGCCGCAGCGCGGCCCGGAGCAACGCCCGTCGGGTGGCCGGCCGACGGGTCCCGCGCATGGTCGCGACGAAGGCGGTCACGAGCTCGCCGTCAGCATCCGGACGCCGGAGCACCACCGTGGCCGAGAGGGTCTCCCCCGGCTCCGGCACCTTCATCCGGTACTCGCCGTCGACCGGGAAGAACGGGGAGACGTAGAAGTCCTTGTCCACCCGCGCGCGGCCGGCGTCGTCGACGTCGAGCAGGTAGTGGTGCCGACCGCCGTAGGTGTTGTGGACCTCGGCGACGACGGCGGACAGCGCGCCCGTCGCGGAGTAGGCCCAGTACAGCGAGATCGGGTTGAAGACGTAGCCGAACGTCCGGGGGTGGGCGAGCATCAGCACTTGGGCCGGCCGTTCCCGCCCCTGCGCCGCGAGGAAGGCGTCGAGGTTCTCACGGATCGACCGGTCGGGGTCGCCGAGGTGGTCGGCGCCGCGGAAGGCCACTCCCGGGTACGACGGCAGGTCGTCGAGGTCCACCAGCCACAGGTACATGCGGTGGGTGAAGGCGTCGTCCAGGGTCTGCGAGCGCCGGTGCTCCACCAGCACCTCGTACAGGGACGTCACCACGTGACCCCGAGCGAGGCGGCCGCGCGCACTCCCGAGGCGCAGCCGTCCTCGTGGAAGCCCCAGCCGTGGTACGCGCCGGCGAAGGCGATCCGGCCGTCGTTGAGCCCGGGCAGCTTCCGCTGCGCGGCGACCGAGGCCGGCGTGTAGGCCGGGTGCTCGTAGTCCATCGTCGCGATGACCTTCGAGGGGTCGACGCGGTCGGTCGCATTGAGCGTCACGACGTAGGTCTCGGGCGCGTCGAGCCGCATGAGGCGGGTCATGTCGTAGCTGACGAGCACGCGGTCGTCGCCGGGGACCCGCAGCAGGTTCCACGAGGCGCGGGCCGCGGGGGCCTTCGGCAGGATCGACGTGTCGGTGTGCAGCCAGGTCTCGTTGGCGGAGTACTCGAACGCCCCGAGGACGGTCCGCTCGTCGGTGGTCGGCGCGGCCAGCATCGACAGCGCGGTCGGCGCGTGCGTAGCGATCACCACCCGGTCGAACGTGTGCGCCACGTCCGCGTCGTCCCGGACCTCGAAGCCCTCGCCGACACGGGCGACCGCGCGCACGGGCGTTGACACCTCGACCGCCGACAGCCCCTTCGCGGCCTTCTCGACGTAGCGCGCCGAGCCCCCGACGACCGTCTTCCACTGGTGCGACCCGCCGACCGAGAGCAGCCCGTGGTTGGCCAGGAAGGCGAAGAGGTAGCGGGCCGGGTACTGCATCGAGAGCTCCGCGCCCGACGACCAGACCGCCGACACGACCGGCACCGCGAACGTGTCCACGAAGTAGGGCGAGAAGCGGTGCGCCCGGAGGAACTCGCCGAGCGTCACCTCGTCGTCGAGGTCGGTGTGGCCCGCGAGCACCCGCCGCGCGGCGCGGTGGAAGCGCAGGACCTCGGCGAGCATCGCGAGGTGGCGCGGGTTCGCGAGGTTGCGCTTCTGGGCGAACAGCCCGGCCGCACCCCGCGCGCCGGCGTACTCCAGACCGGTCGCGTCGTCGCGCACGCTCATCGACATCTCGGAGTCCTGCGTGGCCACGCCGAGCTCGCCGAACAGCCGGATGAGGTTCGGGTACGTCGCGTGATTGTGGACGATGAAGCCCGAGTCGACGCTGACGTGCTCCAGGTCGTGCGTGTGCGCGTGCCCGCCGAGGCGTGACTCGGCCTCGAAGAGCGTGACGTCGTGCGCACGCTGCAGCACGTAGGCGGCGGTCAGGCCGGACACGCCGGCCCCGATCACGGCGACACGATCCCGGGACACGGGCGACTCCTCAGACGGTGGCGGAGAGCGGGACGGACAGGCCCTCGGGGGCACCGACCGCCATCGCGTTCGCGACGTCCGGCTCGAACGGTTCGAGGCCGAGGGCGGCCAGGGCGAACCGTGCGGTGAGGCCGTGCCACTCCCCCGCCCGCCGCAGCATCGCGTGGCCGTCCCCGTGCACGTCGAAGCGCGCCACGCGGTCGCTGATCGTCGAGACCTGGCGGGCGAACCACAACGAGGCGCGCGGGTCGGTCATCCGCTCCCGGTCGCCGTGCGCCACGAGCAGCGTCTGCCCCCGCAGGTGCTCCCACGGCTCGTTGCGCTCGATCCACGGCGCGAGGGCCGCGATCCCGACGACGTTCGGGTCGCCCCCCACCCGCAACGCGGCCCGGGCCCCCATCGAGTGCCCGACCAGCACCACGCGGACGTCGTCCCCGTGCCGCCGCCGGACGTCGTCGAGGGCCCACCGGGCGTCGACCACGGGGTCGAGCTCCGGCGCGTTCCACCCCCGGACCCGGTAGCGGAGCAGATCGGTCTCGACCCCCCGCCGGGCGCCCGCCCTGGCCACCGCCTGCCCGAACGGCACCATCCGCACGTGCGAGAGCAGGAAGCCGCCCGCCCCCTGGTGTCCGTCGGGCCGCCCGCCGTGGAGCACGAGGACGACACCGGCGCTGCCGTCCCCGTGCGGGGAGGCGGCTTCGAGACGAGGAAGGGTCACGTCTCCATCTTCGGCTCGTTCCCGACGTCAGGTCGGTTCCGGTCGTGAGGTCCGGATCACGGGTGAACCGCGGGAGGATCGCGATCGAACGCGGACCGACACCCGCCGTCACGAAGGGGACCCCACTGATGAAGGCCGGAGACACCGCGCCCGACTTCTCGCTCGCCGACGACACCGGGGCCACCCGGACGCTCTCGGAGCTGCTGACGAACGGGCCGGTGGTCCTGTTCTTCTACCCGCTCGCCAGCTCGGGCGGCTGCACCCAGGAGAGCTGCCACTTCCGCGATCTCGCGCAGGAGTTCGCCGAGGTCGGCGCCCAGCGCGTCGGCATCAGCGCCGACTCGGTGGAGAAGCAGCACACGTTCTCGCAGGCGAACTCCTTCGACTACCCGCTGCTCTCGGACCCGAAGGGCGAGGTCGCGAAGAAGTTCGACGCGAAGCGTTCGTGGCTGCCGGTCCTGCCGATCAAGCGCAAGACGTTCGTCATCGACACCGACCGCACGGTGCTCGAGGTGATCACCGGGGAGATGAAGTTCGACGAGCACGCCGACTCCGCGCTCACGACGCTGCGCAAGCGTCGGGAGAACTGAGCCGTTCCACGCGAAGGGCCCCTTCGGTCGAATAGCTCGACCGAAGGGGCCGCTCGTTCCAGGGACGGACTCAGCCCATGGGCGCGTGGATCGAGTCGGCGGCGATCCGGAGGATCACCCGCGTCTCGTCGGGGTTGCCGGAGAAGTTCGGGTAGGGCCGGCCGAGGTAGCGCTGCGAGAGCTCCTCGATGTGGTCCTTCCCGCCCTCGGTCGTCGTCTCCACCACGCGGCCGCGGACGCCGTAGTACCGCGACGGGTTGTCCGGGTCGGCGACGTTCAACGCCACGCGCGGGTCGCGGGCGACGTTGCGCGCCTTCTGCATGCCGCCGACGACGTTCACGACGACGTGCTCCCCGTCGGTGTCGACCCACGTCTCCGTCATCTGCGGGGACCCGTCGGGCATGAGCGTGGCGATGAAGCACGGCGCCGGGCGGCGCAGCAGCTCGACGAGGCCGTCGGGAAGCGGCACGGGGTTCTCCTCAGGTGGCACGGGCGGGGGCGGAGCCGGGCGGCAGCGGGAAGAAGCCGCTGGTGCGCTCGACGTACTCGGCGTACCCCGGCCGGTCGGACATGCCCTTCTCGGTCAGCTCCTTGCCGGTCACGCCGATGAGCAGGTAGCTCATGAGCGCCGGCCCGACCACCGTCACCAGCCCCGCCGGGTGCCCGACGGCGACCAGGAAGATGCCCCACCAGACGCAGAAGTCGCCGAAGTAGTTGGGGTGCCGGGTGTAGCGCCAGAGCCCGGAGTCCAGGACCTTCCCCTTGTTGTCGGGGTTCGCCTTGAACCGCGCGAGCTGCGCGTCGCCGACCGACTCGAAGAAGAACCCGACGAGCCAGACGAGCGCGCCCAGGACCAGCAGCACGGACACCGTCGAGGTGCGGACCATCGCCGCGAGCACGGGCAGCACGACGACGAGCTGCACCCCGGCCTGGGTCAGGTAGACCTTGCGCACCACGGTCCAGGTGATCGCGCCCGGCGCGTGGTCGTCGCCGAGCATCTCGCTGTAGCGCGGGTCCTCGCCCTTGCCGTGGTTGCGCCAGCCGATGTAGATCGCGAGCCGCAGGCCCCAGATCACCGGGAGCAGCAGCGCCACGAGCCGTACGGTGCCGTTCCCGACGCCGAGCAGCCCCGACGTCACGTACGCCGACACCGCGATCAGCACGAACCCCAGGCCCCACGTCACGTCGACGACCGAGTGCTTGCCCACCGCCCGCGCCACCAGCAGCGTCACCACGAAGGTCACGACCACGACGCCGACGGCGACCGCCAGCAGGATGCCGGCGGCCGCCCAGTCGAAGCTCATGCGCCCGAGGTACCCGCCCGGGCGGATTCCACCGCCGGCTCGAACGTGGCCCGTGTCGCCGGCATCCCGGAACGACCGGTCGCCGTCGGCCGCGCCAGCAGGATCTGGTCCACGCCCATGCGGTTCTCCTCGAACGCGAGGGCGGCTCCCACGAGGTAGAGCCGCCACATCCGGGCGCCGCGCTCCCCGGCCAGCGCTACCGCGCGGTCCCAGTTGCGCTCCAGCGTCGCGATCCAGGCCCGGCACGTCGGCACGTAGTGCTCGCGCATGACGTGGACGTCGCGGACCTCGAGGCCCGCGCGCTGCAGCAGCGTGAGGGTGTCGCCGACGGGACGCATGACCATGTCCGGCGTCACGTAGGTCTCGATGAACGGGCCGCCGCCGGGGTGGTCACCGGGCCGGCGCGACATCTGCTGCACGAGCGCCCGCCCGCCCGGGTGCAGCGCGCCGAACAGGATCGAGGCGAACGTCGGGTAGTTCCCGTCGCCGACGTGCTCGCCCATCTCGATGCTCGACACCGCGTCGAACTCGCCGTAGCCCTCGATGCGCGTCGGCACGTCGCGGTAGTCGACGAGGTCGACCTGCACCTTGTCGGCCAGGCCCTCGGCGCGGATCCGCTGGTTGATGTGGTCGCGCTGCTCGGTCGCGATCGTCACGCCGCGCACGTGCGCGCCGAAGTACTTGGCCGCGTGGATGGGCAGCGAGCCCCAGCCGCACCCGACGTCGAGCAGCGTCGACCCCGGGCCGAGCCCGAGCTTGCGGCAGATCATGTCGAGCTTGGCGTGCTGCGCCGCGACCAGGTTCGCCTCGGTGACCGGGGCCGACAGGTCCGCCCAGTAGCCCGACGAGTACGCCATGTTCCGGTCGAGGATGAGCTCGTAGAAGTCGTTGCCGGCGTCGTAGTGGTGGTGGATGACCGCCCGGTCGCGCAGCTTCGAGTGCAGCTTCGCGAAGCGCGGCAGCCGGATCGCCTCGGGCGGCGGGGCCGGCTTCGGACCGAGCAGCCCGAGCCGGGCCGCGCCGCCGAGCAGGCCGGGCAGCTCCGCGACGCCGGGCTTGCGCGGGCGCACCGCGCCGTCGCGGACGAGGCCCCACATCGCGGTGAGGCCCTCGCCGAGGTCGCCCTCGACGTCGAGGTCCCCCGACACGTACGCGTGCGCCAACCCCATCTCGCCCGGCTGCCAGAGCAGGCGCCGCAGCGCCCGGCGGTGGTTCAGGACGACGACGGGAGCGCCCGACTCCCGGGACGCGCCGGCCTCGCTGCCGTCCCACGCGCGGATCCGGACGGGCAGCTGCCCCTCGACGAACCTGCTCGCCGCCCGGGCCACCCGGGTCGCTGCGCCTGCCATGGGTCCTCCTGCTGTCTCGATCGACCTCGGCAGGATCATCGGGTCAGCGGCGCCGGCGGTTCGACGCGACGGGACGCGCCACGGAGAACTACTCGTGCGGGCACGGCGAACGACAGGACATGATCCGGGGCATGTCCTCCCAGGCGCCGCAGCCTCCCCTTCCCGACGACGGGTCCTCGCCGCTGGCGGCCCCGCCCCCGGACCCGGGACCCGCACCCGCCGTCGGGAACGCGCCGCAGGCCCCGCAGCACGCCGAGCAGCCGCGCCCGCACCCGACCGTGCGGCGCATCGCGCAGGGGCACGACCGGCGCCCGCCGGGCCGGCCGATGCGGCTGTGGCGCAAGCTGCTGATCTGGCTGCTCATGCCGCGTCGGGACCGCGGCTTCGGGTACGGCTTCGCCATCGAGGTGCTGTGGCCGGTGCTCATGGCCGTGGCGCGCTGGGACTTCCGCGGTGGCCGGCACCTGCCGAAGCAGGGCGGCGTGCTGCTGGCGGTCAACCACCTCTCGCACGTGGACCCGATCGTGCTCGTGGCCTACTGCATGGCGCAGGGCCGCATCCCCCGGTTCCTCGCGATGAAGGAGCTGTGGGGCATGAAGGTGGTGGGCGCACCGCTGCGCGGCGGCCGGCACATCCCGGTCGACCGGAAGGCATCGGGCATCGAGGCCTACCGGGCCGCGGTCGAGGCCGTGAACCGTGGCGAGTGCGTGGTGGTCTACCCCGAGGGTGGCTTCCCCTACGAGTCGGACGGGTGGCCGCAGAAGGCGCACACCGGGATCGCGCGGATGGCGCTGGCCACCGGCGCGCCGGTGATCCCGGTCGGGCAGTGGGGGGCGCACTTCCTGCTCCCGCCCCGGGCGAAGGTCGGGACCCTGGTCCCGCGCGCCACCCTGCGGGTGCTCGCCGGGGAGCCCGTGGACCTCGCCGACCTGGTCGGCAGACAGGGACAGCGCACGGCCCTGCAGCAGGCGACCGACCGGATCATGGGCCGGGTCACCGACGAGCTGGCGATCCTGCGCGGCGAGGTGCCGCCGAAGGACTGACCGCCGGAGAGCCTCAGCGAGGTCCGGCCTGGAGCCAGGTGAGTGCCGCCGCCACCCGGCGGTCGTGGCGCTCTCCGTCGAGATCGAGCTTGGTGAACAGGCTCGCGACGTGGGTCTCCACGGTCCGTCGCCCGACCACGAGGCGGTCCGCGATCGCCGCGTTGGACAAGCCCTCGGCCACGAGCCCGAGCACCTCGCGCTCGCGGTGGGTCAGCCGCGCGAGGCTCCCCTGCCGGTCCCGGTAGCGCACCAGCCGCTCGACGATCCCCGCGTCGATTGCGGTCCCGCCCCCGTGGATGCGGTGCAGGGCGGCGAAGAGCACCGGCGGGGAGTCGACCCGGTCCTTCAACAGGTAGCCGATGCCGCGTTCCCGCAGCTCGAGGAGCCGATCGGCCCAGGTGACGTCGTCGAACATGGACAGGGCGAGCAACCCGATGCCCGGGTCGAGCTCGTGGACCCGGCTCGCGACGACCAGTCCGGAGGCGTCGTCGGAACCGGGCTCGAGCCGGATGTCCAGGATCGCGGCATCCGGTCGCTCCCGCGCGACGATCTCCAGGAACTCCGACGCGGTGCCGGCATCGCCGATCACGTCGAACCCACCCGCCTCGAGCAGGTAGCGCAGGGCCGTCCGGAGGACGCCGTCCTCGAGCAGCGCTACCCGCACGGGATCGTCACCACCAGGCACGTCCCACCGGTCGGGCCGTCGGCCACGGCGAGGTCCCCGCCGAGGGCACGGGCGCGGTCGCGGAGTCCGAGCAGCCCCGAACCCCCCTCCGGCGCGGCCCCACCCCGACCGTCGTCGGTCACCGCCATGCGCGCGGCGTCGCGCTCGACGCCGACCACGACGTGGACGTGGGTCGCCTCCGCGTGCCTGACGACGTTGGTGAGGGCCTCCGCGGCGGTGTAGTAGAGCGCGCTCTCCACGTCCCGGGGCAGCCGCGTGTCCGGGATGTCGATCGTCGTCGGGACCCGCAGCCCCTCGGCGAGCCGCGCGAGGGCGGCCCGCAGACCCTCCTCGCTGAGCACCATCGGGTGGATGCCCCGGGCGATGTCGCGCAGGTCGCCCAGGGCCGTCCTGACCGTGTCCTGGGCCCGCTCGACCGCCGCGAGGACGTCGGGTCGGTCCCGGACCTGCAGCCGCACCGTCGACAGCGCTGCGGTCACCGCGACCAGCGGACCCTGGGCCCCGTCGTGCACCGCCCGTTCGAGACGCTGCCGTTCCTCCCTGGTCGCCGTGACGATCCGCTGCCGGGAGGCCTGCACCTCCGCGAGCTGCGCCCGGAGCCGATGGTGCAGGCGACCGTTCGCGAGGGCCAGCGCCCCGGCACCGACCGCGGCGGTCACCAGTTCCGGGTGGCGGCGCAGGAGCGGGTCGAGCACCAGCGCGGCCAACGGCTCCCCGTCGGCGTCGCGGAGTTCCACCCGCCACCCGTCGTCGGGAACGAGGGCGGGCGGCTCGTCGACCTCCTCGAAGCGGCCCTCGGACGGGTTCCAGTACGACAGCCGCAGTCCGGGGTCCCGGAGCGCCGTCCGCAACGCCTCGCTCACGGCGGCGGAGCCGGGCGTGCGCGTCGTCAGCTCGACGACGAGCGCCGCGACCGCCGCCCGCGCCGCCTGCCACCGGACGGCGACGACGAGGAACGCGATGGGCGTCGAGGCCACGGCGACCGCGACGACGAGGAGGGAGAGGTCACGGACCGCGGCGGGCACGTCGACGAGCCGCACCCCGACGTAGGCGAGCCCGGCGACGGCGATACCGCCGGCGGCGCACGCGGGCGGGAGGATTTCCCGTCGATCCAGCCCGCGCGACCTGCGGACCTTCGCGCCGAGCAGCACGAGCAGGAGCGCGAAGCATGCCCCGAGGCCCGCGAACCACCCGGTGGCCAGGGCCTCGTAGGTCCCCCGGTCCGGGTCCGCCACCACGGCGGGCCACACCGCGTCAGGCGGGAAGCCGGACCACTCGGGACGGCTGAGCGCGGCGAGAGCCGACGCCCCGCCGCACGCCCACACGCCGAGGACCACCAGGAACAGCTGCTCGTACCGCCGCTCGAGGCGCGAGTGCGGGTAGCGCAGCAGCGCGAGCGCTCCGAGGACGTACCAGAGCGGGCCGACGATCCCGGACAGCAGCGGGAGCGGGCCGACGCGCCACTCGTTGCTCCAGGAGAAGAGCCACACCACGGCGACCGCGATGAGGAGACGGCCGGTGCCCGACTGCTGGTCGTCGAGCGCCAGGACGACGCCGGTGCTGCTGACGGCCATCGCGACGGCGACGGCGGCGACGTAGGTCAGTGGGTCGTACGCCGCGAGCGGGGCCAACCACCCCACCGCCACGGCGCCCGTCACCAGCGCCGTGAGGGAGGCGACGACCCCGGGCCGTGGGCACGCCCCCCGGACGTCGACGTGACCGGTGCCCATGGAGAGGATCACCGGGGTCGTCACCGAGGGCACCGTGTCAGTCGAGCGGGCGGCGGTCATCCGTGTGGGCACGGAGGTGCCTCCGGCCGTGAGCACTCATCCGTGCTCCGGCACGGACGAGTGCTCACGTGCGGAGCACCTAGTTGCTGATCTGCTTCTTCATCTCCTCGACCACGGACGGGTCGACCAGCGTGGAGGTGTCGCCCAGTTCCTCGCCCTCGGCGAGGTTCTTGAGCAGGCGGCGCATGATCTTGCCCGACCGGGTCTTGGGCAGGTCGGGCGCGAAGATCACGGTCGCCGGGCGGGCCAGCTTCCCGATGGACTGGGCGACCTGCTCGCGCAGGGCCTGCTCGAGCTCGTCGGTGCCCTCCTTGTCGCCGGTGAGCGACACGAAGGCGACGATCGCCTGTCCGGTGTCCGGGTCCTTGCGCGCGGCGACGGCGGCCTCGGCCACGTCCTCGTGCTCGACCAGGGCGCTCTCGATCTCGAAGGTCGAGAGGCGGTGGCCCGACACGTTGACGACATCGTCGAGCCGGCCCATCAGCATGATGTCGCCGTCGGCGTCGTACTTGGCCCCGTCGCCCGCGAAGTAGGCGTCGGAGTACTTCGACCAGTACGTGTCGCGGAACCGCTGGTCGTCCTTGTAGAGCCCGCGCATCATCCCGGGCCACGGGGCGGTGAGGACGAGGTTGCCGGTCTGCTCGACGTCGAGGACGTTGCCCTCGTCGTCACGGATCTCCGGCCGGACCCCCGGGAAGGGCTGCTGCGCCGACCCCGGCTTCAGCGTCGTGATCCCCGGCAGCGGCGTGATCAGGATGTGCCCGGTCTCGGTCTGCCACCAGGTGTCCATGATCGGCGCCTTGTCGCCGCCGACGTACTTGCGGTACCACTCCCAGACCTCGGGGTTGATCGGCTCGCCGACGCTGCCCAGGATCCGGATCGACGACAGGTCGTGCGCCTGCGCGTGCTGCTCGCCCCACTTCATGTGGGAGCGGATCGCGGTGGGCGAGGTGTAGAGGATCGAGACCTTGTACTTCTCGACGATCTTCCACCACACCTCCTTGTCCGGGTAGCCCGGCACGCCCTCGTAGAGGACGGAGGTGACGCCGTTGACCAGCGGTCCGTAGGTGATGTAGCTGTGCCCGGTGATCCAGCCGATGTCGGCGGCGCACCAGTAGACCGAGTCGTCCTTGACGTCGAAGACGAGGTTGTGGGTGGTCGCGACCCCGGTGAGGTAGCCACCCGTGGTGTGCACGACGCCCTTGGGCTTGCCGGTCGAGCCGGAGGTGTAGAGGAGGAACAGCAGGTCCTCGGACTCCATCGGCTCGCAGGGGCAGCTCTCCGCGTCGGAGGACTCGCCGTCGATCAGGTCGTCGAGGTAGACGTCCCGGTCGTTCATCGGGATGTCCCCGCCGGTGCGCTTGACGACGACGATCTTCTCGACCGTCGTGCTGCCCGCGCTGTCGAGGCCGTCGTCGGCGTTGGTCTTCTGGGCGCCGGCCTTGCCGCCGCGCATCGCCTCGTCCTGGGTGATGAGGACCTTGCACTCGAGGTCGTTGCACCGCTCGGCCACGGCCTTGCCCGAGAACCCGCCGAAGACGACGGTGTGCGGGGCGCCCAGGCGGGCGCACGCGAGCATCGCCACGACGGCCTCGGGGATCATCTGCATGTAGATCCCGACCGGAACGCCCTTGCCCACCCCGAGCTTCTTCAGCCCGTTCGCGAACTGCACGACCTGCTCCTGCAGCTGCGCGAACGTGATGTCGCGCGCGTCGGCGGAGTCGGGCCCGTCGTCGGGGACGACGTGCAGCGCGACCTTGTCGCCCTGCCCGTTCTCCACGTGGCGGTCGACCGCGTTGTAGCAGGCGTTGAGCTTGCCGCCCACGAACCACTTGGCGTAGGGCAGCTGCCAGTCCAGAACCGTGTCGTACGGCTCGAACCAGCTGATCCGCTCCTTCGCCTGGGAGTCCCAGAACTCCTCGAGGTCCTGTTCCTTCATCTCGGGACGCACGTTGGCGGTCTTCGACAGCTCCGGGTCCGGCGGGTACGTGTTTCCCTGACTCGAGCCCTGCTCCGACATCCGCTGGCCTCCGCTTCGTCGCTTCTCCACTGGCTCCGGGCCCGAGGCAGCCCCTGTGCGCAGGGTCACGACGCCGGGCCCGGTGGAAGAACCCTGCCACGTCCGACGTGGCGGGGTCCCCTTCGTCCGGACGGCGTGTTCCCCGTGAGAGCGGAGTGCAACCCGTCACAGTGACCCCGGGACCGGTGTACCGATCACGAGGCCAGACTGTGATCGTGATCGATCGACTCCCGGCCGTCGCGGGCCGCCTCGGGCCGGTGTTCCGTGCCGCCGGCTTCACCGTCGACGGCGTCGCGGAGGCGCTGGGCGCCGAGGCCGGGGCCGCCCTCGACCGGGGCGAGCCGGAACCCGCGAGGCGCTGCCTTCCCGACGACGGGCCGTTCCCCGTCCTGGTCCGCCTCTTCCTGCTCGCGGAGACGGTGACGCCCGGGGAGGCCGCCGCGGCGTTCGCCCCCGTGGCGCTGGACGAGCTCCTCGACGCCGGGCTCCTGGGCCGCCGCGGCGACGGGGTGGTGGCCGGGCTGGACCTGCGCCCCCACGCCGACGAGCACGGCTCCTGGTGGGTGGTCTCGGATCTCGACGGCGGCGAGGGCAAGGACGTCGAGCACGTGCTCGGGGCGGGCGCGGCGTCGATGTCGTTGGCGCGGGCGACGGTGCGCCGACCGGTCGGCACCCTGCTCGACCTCGGCGCCGGCTGCGGCGTGCAGACCCTGCACTGCTCGGGACACGCCACGACCCTCACGGCCACCGACGTGTCCGCCCGCGCGAACACCCTCGCCCGCGCGACGTTCGCGGTCTCCGGCGTCGACGCCGAGGTGCTCACCGGCCCGTGGTGGGAGCCGGTCGAGGGCCGCCGCTTCGACCAGGTCGTCTGCAACCCGCCGTTCGTCCCCGGCCCGCCCGCCGTCGAGCACGTCTACCGCGACTCCGGGCTCGGCGGCGACGGCGCCTCCGCCCTGCTCGTCTCCACCCTCCCCGCCTTCCTGACGCCGGGTGGGGTCGGTCAGCTGCTCGCCTCGTGGCTGATCACCGGCGCCGACCTGCAGGCGGCCGACGAGCCGGGCACCGGCTGGACCGCGCGGCCGCGGCAGTGGGTCGAGGAGGCCACGCGGGCGGCGGCGCCGGGCGGGCTGGACGCGTGGGTGGTGCAGCGTGACGTGGCCGACCCGGCGCTGCACGTCGGCACCTGGCTGCGCGACGCCGGCGTCGACCCGGCCTCCCCCGTCGGCCGCGCCCGGAGCGCCGAGTGGCTCGACTTCTTCGCCGCGCACGACGTGGTGGGGATCGGCTTCGGGTTCGTCACGCTGCGCCGGACGGCCGCGGGCGACGAGGGCACGGTCGTGTTGGAGGACATGCGCCAGGCGATCGGCGACCCGCTCGGCCCGGAGATCGAGGCGTGGCTGGACCGGGTGGCGTGGCTGCGGGGCCACGACCTGCTCGACGAGCCGCTCGTCGCCCCGCCGACCACGGCGCTGGAGCGCGGCTACACCGGCTCCGACGAGGGCTGGCGGCGGATCGGGGGCACGCTGGTGCGCCTCGACGGCCCGCAGTGGCGCCACGACCTCGACGAGCTCGGCGAGTCCCTGCTCGCCGGCTGCCGGGGCCACCTGCCCCTGGCCGACCTGCTGGAGCTGCTCGCGGTCGCCCACGGGCGTGACGCCGAGGAGCTCACCGCGGCCGCCCTGCCCGTCGTCCGGGACCTGTTCCTGCACGGGCTGCTGGTGCCGCGGGACGCGGCGCCGTGAGGGCCGTCGTCGCTCGGGTGACCGAGGCGTCGGTGACGGTCGACGGCACCGTCGTCGGGGCCCTCGACGGGCCGGGGCTGCTCGTCCTGCTCGGCGTGCACCGCGACGACCCGGGACGCGGGGACGAGCCGGTGACGACGATGGCGCGCAAACTGCACGAGCTGCGCATCCTCGGGCCGGGCGAGCGCAGCGACGGGGAGTGGGTGCGCGAGGCGTCGTGCGCCGACACCGGCGCGGGACTGCTCGTCGTGAGTCAGTTCACGCTCTACGGCGAGACGCGCCGGGGACGACGACCCTCGTGGTCGGCGGCGGCGCCCGGCGAGGCGGCCGAGCGGGTCGTGGACGCCGTGGTGGAGGCCCTGCGGGCCCGCGGGGCGACGGTGGCCACGGGCACGTTCGGCGCGGACATGGCGGTGGCATCCGTGAACGACGGCCCCTTCACCGTGCTGGTGGAGGTCTGAGGGGCCGGAGGTCGTGCTCCGTTGTGTCCCGATGACCGGAACCACGCGTCATCACCGTCACAAGCGGCTATCCGGAGGACGACCCGGGACGCGGGAACGATCGCGCGTCACCGCGCGTTCGACCATGTGACGCGGCGCGCCAGACCAGCGCTGCGCAGGGAGGATTCCATGACGGCGACACTCGCCCCGCAGACGTCTCGTTCCGACGTTCCTGCCGAGGCCGTCCTGCCCGAGTCGACCCCCGACGGCGACACCTCCGAGACCACCGTGCTGCAGACCGAGGCCGAGATCCAGAGCGACCTCGACGCCCAGAGCCCGGCCGCCGACCTCGTCCGTGTCTACCTCAACGGTATCGGAAAGACCGCGCTGCTGACGGCCGCCGACGAGGTCGAGCTGGCGAAGCGCATCGAGGCAGGCGTCTTCGCGGCGCACCTCCTCGAGGACCCGACCGCCGAGATCGACCCCGAGCGGGCCAAGGACCTGCGGATGGTGGCGCGCGACGGCCGTCGCGCCCGCGCCCACCTCCTCGAGGCCAACCTGCGGCTCGTCGTCTCGCTGGCCAAGCGCTACACCGGCCGCGGGATGCCGCTGCTCGACCTCATCCAGGAGGGCAACCTCGGCCTCATCCGGGCCGTGGAGAAGTTCGACTACGCCAAGGGCTTCAAGTTCTCGACCTACGCCACGTGGTGGATCCGCCAGGCCATCACCCGCGGCATGGCCGACCAGGCCCGCACCATCCGCCTGCCCGTCCACCTGGTCGAGCAGGTCAACAAGCTGGCCCGCATCAAGCGCGACCTGCACCAGACCCTCGGCCGTGAGGCCACCAACGAGGAGCTGGCCGAGGAGTCGGGCCTCGCGGTGGAGAAGGTGGCCGACCTGCTCGACCACAGCCGCGACCCGGTGAGCCTCGACATGCCGGTCGGGTCCGAGGAGGAGGCCCCGCTCGGGGACTTCATCGAGGACGCCGAGGCCACCGACGCCGAGTCGACGGTGATCTCGGGCCTGCTGCACGACGACATGCGTCGGGTCATCGCCACGCTCGACGAGCGCGAGCAGAACGTCATCCGGCTGCGCTACGGCCTCGACGACGGGCAGCCGCGCACGCTCGACCAGATTGGCAAGCGCTTCGGCCTCTCCCGGGAGCGCGTCCGCCAGATCGAGCGCGAGGTCATGTCGAAGCTGCGCGAGGGCGACCGCGCGCGGCGGCTCAAGGCCTACGCGGCCAGCTGACACCCACCGCGACACCGGACGGCCGGTGCGGACCCCGAACGGGGTTCCGCATCGGCCGTTCGTCGTTCCGGGGCACCGTCCTCCGTGACGCCGCGCTCCGGAATCGAGTCATCAGTTCACGGACGGCCCGTCCGTCCGGTCGCTTGACCCCTCCGACCGGACAGGGGCATGCTCTCCTCGGCGCCCACGTGTGACGGGGCGCACGCCGGGACGGCGGTACCGCTGCCCGGCCACCGACACGGTGACCCTGCCCGGTCACCCGCGACGAGGGGCCGGGACGGCCGGGGGCCGTCCCGGTTCCTCTGCCCTGCAGCGCCGAGCCGTGACGTCAGCGGTGGCACACGGCGGGCACCCGACGTCCGTCGCGCGCCACGCTCGCGGACGTGGCGTCAGCGCACCTCGCCGGTGAGCACCACGCGCCGCTCCCCCAGGTCCGCGTCCAGCGGCAGCGCGAACGCCGGGTAGCGCAGCTCCCGGGTGCACGGCCCGGTGGAGGTCGACGTCTGCGTGACCCGCACGGTCACCGCCTCGGCCGTCTGCGCCACGATCGTCGCCGCCGCCTCCGTGCACCCGCCGGCCCGGCCGTACACGCCGAGGGTCCGGGGGCCGGTGGTCCAGACGAGCGTCGGGAAGCCGGCCGGCAGACCCGTCGTCGTGACCCGGGCGGGATCGAGCGCGGTGCCGCCGGGCGGGGGCGAGGCGATCAGCGGGTCGTCCGGCACCGCGGGCGTCGACGTGCCGCCGGGCGGGGCCCCGGTGGGGACCGTCGCCGGTGAGGAGGCCGGCGGCTCCGCCCCCGAGGCCCCGGAGGCCCCCGAGGCCCCGTTCCCGGAGCCGCAGCCCGCGGCGAGCACCAGGGCGGCGGCGAGCATCACGATCATCGGCAGCGCACGCATCGTCGGCGATGGTGCCCGACCGGACGCCTCGGAGCCCTGCGCCTCACCCGCACGGGTCACCCGCCGAGTCGGCGCGGCCCGGTGTCGCGCGGGCCCGGCGGGGGCCCGAGGACCGCCCGCATCGACGTCGGGTGCACCCCGCGCTCGGCCACGAGGATCGGGTCGAGCACCAGGGAGCGCAGCTCCGGCACGTGGTCGGCCAGCTGCCCGATGCGCAGCAGGAGGTCCTCCAGCGCGGTCAGGTCCATCGGCCGGGCGCCGCGGTACCCGTCGAGCATCGGCGCCGCCCGCGGGGCGCGTACGAGCGTGTGCGCGTCCATCGTCGAGAGCGGGGTGGCGCGGTAGGCGCGGTCCCCGAGCAGTTCGGTGACCACCCCGGCGAGCCCGAAGGACACGAGCGACCCGAAGGACGGGTCGTCGCGCAGCTCCACCACCACCGGCATCCCCGGCGGCACCTGGACCTGGACGTCGACCTCCGGTGACCCGGAGAGGTCGGTGAGCTGCTGGTAGGCGTGGGCCACCGACTCGTCGTCGCTCAGGCCCGTCCGCACCCCGGCGAGGTCGGAGCGGTGCCGCCACGTCCGCACCACGGTCTTGACGACGACCTCGTGGGCGCCCTGCTCGCGCAGCGCCCTGGCGGCCTCGACCGCCTCGTCGCGCGAGCGCGCCCGCCGGAAGGGCGCGACCCGGATGCCGACGCGCCGCAGCAGCTCGGCGGTCCGCTCGTCGTCGAGCACCAGGGCGGACTCGATCGGCCCGAGCTCGTCGACGAAGACCCGGGCGGCGGTGAGGTCACAGCCCGGCGGGACGACGAAGTCGCCGACCGGCCGCTCGAGCCACTGCGTGTACCGGACCACCCGCGCCAGGGCGATGACCGCCCGCTCCGGGGAAGGGTAGGAGGGCACGCTGCCACGGGCGGGGACGGCCGGGCCGCCGTGCTCGGAGGGCACCGCGAGGTGCTCGGGCACGCCCGAGGAGGCCAGGAACGTCGTCGTCACCGGCTTGTCGGCGCTGGTCACGACCTCGGCGAGCGCGTCCGCGTGCTCCGCGCCGTCGGTGGCCACCGGCGGGGAGAACACGATGACGAGGGCGTCGCAGCGGTCGTCCTCGAGGGCCCGCAGGGCGGCGTCGGCGAGCTCGGCGGGGTCGGCCATCGCGCCCACGTCGACCGGCGGGAACGCAAGGTGCATCCCGTGGGCGAGGGCGACGTCGGACGCCAGCACGCCGAGCGCGCTCGAGTTGCCGACGACCCCGATCCGCGGGCCCTGCGGCAACGGCTGGTTGGCGACGAGCAGCGCGACGTCGAACAGCTCGTCGACCGAATTGACCCGGATCACGCCGGACTGGTCGAACACCGCGGCGACCGAGGCCTCCTCCAGCGGCGAGGTGCTCGCCGCGAGCCCGGGCGTCGCGTGCCGGCCGGAGGCGACGGCCACCACGGGCTTGCGCCGGGCCAGGCGGCGGGCGACCCGGGCGAACTTGCGCGGGTTGCCGAAGCTCTCGAGGTAGAGCAGCACGACGTCGGTGCCGGGGTCGGTGTCCCAGTACTGCATGAGGTCGTTGCCCGACAGGTCGGCGCGGTTGCCGGCCGAGACGAAGGTCGACAGTCCCAGGCGCCGTTGCGCGGCCGCGGCGAGGATCTGGATGCCGAGCGCCCCGGACTGGCAGAAGAACCCGACGCGCCCCGGGGGCGGCAGCGTCGGCGCGAGCGAGGCGTTGAGGCGGACGGCCGGCGCGAGGTTCACGACGCCGAGCGCGCTCGGCCCGACCACGCGCATCCCGCGGGAGCGGGCGGCGGTGACGAGCTCGCGCTGCCGCGCGATGCCCGCGTCCCCGGTCTCCCCGAAACCTGACGTCACGACGACGAGGGCGCGGACCCCCTTGGCCAGGCAGCCGTCGACGACCCCCGCGACCTCCTCGGGCGGGACCGCGAGCACGGCGAGGTCGACGTCGTCGGGGATGTCGGTGACCGTCGGGTAGGCGCGCACGCCGCGCACCGACCGGGCCTCCGGGTTGACCGGGTAGACCGGCCCGGTGAAACCGCCGAGCAGCAGGTTGCGGAGCACCACGTGGCCGAGCTTGCGCTCGTCGGTCGAGGCCCCGATCACGGCGACCGACCGCGGCGTGAGCACGTTGGACACGGACCGCGCCTCGGCGGCCTGCTCGCGGGAGCGGCGCACCTCGGTGGAGCGGTCGGTGGCGGCCACGTCGAACTCGAGGTGCAGCGTGGAGCCGTCGAGGGCGCGGGTCACGTCGTAGCCGGCCTGGCGGAAGGTGTGCAGCATGGCGCGGTTCTCGGCGAGGACCTCCGCGACGAACCGGCTGATCCCCACCTCCTCGGCGGCCGCGGCGAGGTGCTCCAGCAGGATCGAGCCGAGGCCGCGGCCCTGGTGGTCGTCGCGCACGACGAACGCGACCTCCGCCGACGGGTCGTCCGCCCCGAGCCGCACGTAGCGCCCGATCGCGATGATCTCGTCGCCGAGCCAGAGCACGAGGGCGACCGAGTCGTGGTGGTCGACCTCGACGAAGCGCTGCAGGTCGCGCGGCGGGATCGTCGGGTAGGGGCTGAAGTAGCGGTAGTACCGGGTCCGCTCGGAGAGCCGGCCGTGGAACGCGACGACCGCGTCCGCGTCGTCGGGCGTGATCGGCCGCAGGTGCGCGGTCGCGCCGTCGGCCGCCACGACGTCGGCCTCCCAGTGCCGCGGGTAGGGCGCGTCGGGCACGGCGGTGACCGGGGTGGTCGCCGCGTCGAGGCTCGAGATCTCCTCGACCGGGGATGTGCTCATGGGTCAGTCCAGGACGTTCTGCGGTTCGAGACCGTGCAGTGGGAACACGGCACGGCGGGTCTCCAGGACGAAGCGATCGACGTCGATCTCGGTGTACCCGCCCCACGGGGTCCAGTCCGTCGGGGCCTCCTCCGTCATCGTCGTCGGCAGCGGCCGGTTCGTCAGCGTGGCGGCGTGTGACGTCCATTCCGCCGGGATCGTCCGGTCCGGGTCGACGTCGCGGTCGAGCACGGTGGCGAGCAGGTGGGTCCAGGAGCGGGGCACGCCCCGGAACAGGTTGTAGCCGCCACCGCCGAGGACGAGCCACTTGCCGCCGGCGTACTCGGTCGCGAGGTCCCGGCACGCCCGGTAGATCGCCCGGTGGCCGTCGACGGTGAGCGAGAGCTCCGCGAGCGGGTCCTCGTGGTGGGTGTCGGCGCCGCACTGGGTGACGAGGATCTGCGGCTCGAAGGCCCGGAGCAGGCCCGGCACGACGGCGTGGAAGGCGCGCAGCCACGCCTGGTCCCGCGTCCCGGGCGGCAGCGGCAGGTTGATCGCGGTCCCCGCGGCGGCGCCCTCCCCCAGCTCGGACGCGAACCCCGTGCCGGGCCAGAGCGTCCGGGGGTGCTGGTGGACCGAGATCGTCATGACGCGCGGGTCGTCGAGGAACGCCGCCTGCACGCCGTCGCCGTGGTGGACGTCGGTGTCGAGGTAGGCGATGCGGCTGTAGCCGTGGTCGAGCAGCCAGCTGATCGCGATCGCACAGTCGTTGTAGACGCAGAACCCCCACGCGTGGTCGCGCATCGCGTGGTGCAGGCCGCCCGACAGGTTGACCGCCCGGTCGGCCCGCCCCTCCGCGATCTCGCGGGCGGCCGCGATCGACCCGCCCGCCACCAGGGCCGACGCGTCGTGCATCCCCTCGAAGATCGGGTTGTCGCTGGTGCCCAGCTGGTGCACCGGGTCGTCCCCGTGGCGCGGCGCCTGCCGCACCGCGTCGAGGTAGGAGGCGACGTGGACCCGCTCCAGCTCCTCGTCGGGGGCCGGGGTCGGGACCAGGGGCTCGACGCCCTCGAGCACGCCGAGGCTCCGGGCCAGCCGCATCGTCAGGTCCAGCCGGACCGGGTGCAGCGGATGGTCGTTCGACAGCTTGTAGGCCAGCAGGGCCTCGTCCCAGACGACCGTGGCGCGCATGGCCGCGAACCTACCCAGGGAGACGGAGCGGAGCGGCGCTCGACCGGCTACCGGGGCGCGCCCGTCTCCACCGGCCGCTTCCCCGCCACCCAGTTCGACCACGAGCCGACGTAGAGCGCCAGCGGGTCCTCCGGCGGCCGCACCCCGGCGATCTCGGCCGCGAGCACGAGCATCGCCGCGCTCACCCCGGACCCGCAGTACGCGCCGCTGCCCGTCCCGACGACGGGTTCCAGCAGCTCCGCGAGCTCGGCCGGCGGGCGCCAGCGACCGTCGGCGGCGAGCACCTGGCCGACGGGCACGTTGACCGCGCCCGGGATGTGCCCGGCGACGGGGTCGATCGGCTCGGTCTCCCCGCGGTAGCGCTCGGCGGCGCGGGCGTCGAGCAGGGTCGCGTCCCGCGCGACCGACGCCGCGGACTCGGCGGTGAGCACCGGCATCGCACCGCCCGCCACGTCGACGTCGCCCTGGGCCCGGACGCCCCCCGACACGGTGGAGGTCGGGCCGCCGGCCGCGGTCCAGGCGTCGAACCCGCCGTCGAGGACCCGGACCTGCCCGGGCGCGAGCCCGGCCCACCGCAGCACCCACCAGGCCCGGGCGGCGGCCATGCCGTCGCCCGCCCCGACGCCGTCGTGGACGACCACCGGGGTCGACGGACCGATGCCCGCGCGGCGCAGGGTGGTCTGGAGGTCGTCGGGGTCGGGCAGCGGGTGGCGGCCCGCCGGGCCGGGCGGCCCGGCGAGTTCGGAGTCGACGTCGACGAACACCGCGCCGGGCACGTGGCCCGCGTCGAAGTCCGGCTCGCCCACCGGGTCGGGGCGGCGGCGCGTGCGCTTCTTCGGCGGCGGGGTCAGCCGCCAGCGCACGTCGAGGACGACGGGCCGGCCGTCGGTCCCGGCCGGGCCCCCGGCCAGCTCGGCGACGAGATCGGCGGCGGCGACGAGCGGGCCCTCGGTGTTCGGCACGGGGTCCATCGTGCCTGCCCCGGTCAGGGTGGTGCTCCTCGGTAGACTGGTGATCAGGATCGGAAGGGGTGGGGATGAACGACCTCATCGACACCACGGAGATGTACCTGCGCACCATCTACGAGCTCGAGGAGGAGGGCGTGGTGCCGCTGCGCGCGCGCATCGCCGAACGCCTCGAGCAGAGCGGGCCGACCGTCAGTCAGACGGTGGCGCGGATGGAGCGCGACGGTCTGGTCCACGTCGCCGGGGACCGCCACCTCGAGCTGACCCCGGAGGGCCGCGGCAAGGCCGTCTCGGTCATGCGCAAGCACCGGCTCGCCGAGCTCCTGCTGGTCAACGTGATCGGCCTGGAGTGGGAGCAGGTGCACACCGAGGCGTGCCGCTGGGAGCACGTGATGAGCGACGCCGTGGAGCGCAAGGTGTTCGCGCTGCTCGGTGAGCCCGCCGTGTCCCCCTACGGCAACCCGATCCCGGGCCTCGAGGAGCTGCGCGGGAACGGCACGGAGCTGCCCACCCGCACTCCCACGCCCGACGAGGCCGGCCTGGTCCGCCTCGACGAGTTCGCGCGGGCCGGCGGCGGCAAGGTCGTCATCCGCCGGATCGCCGAGCACGTGCAGCTCAACGAGCCGCTCATGGCCGGGCTCAAGGCCGCGGGGGTGCTGCCGGGCAGCGACGTCGAGGTCGTCGGCATCCCCCGCTTCGGCGACGCCGTGAACGTCGGCGCGGGCGGCCGGCGCTCCGAGGTCGACCCGCTCGTCGCGCACGCGGTGCTCGTCCGCGCGGTCTGACGTCACCCCCGGGGGCGCCGCTCACCGGGGGCACAGGCCGGTAGGCCAGACTCGGGGACCATGAAGCTGCTCGTCACCGGGGGCGCCGGGTACGTCGGGAGCGTGTGCACCGCACACCTGCTGGACGGGGGCCACGACGTCACCGTCCTCGACGACCTCACCACCGGCCACCGCGACGCGGTCCCCGCCGGCGCGTCCTTCGTCGAGGGCGACGTCGCGGCCGCGGCGGCCGACGTGCTGGCCGAGGGCTTCGACGGCGTGCTGCACTTCGCGGCGCGCTCGCTGGTGGGCGAGTCGGTGGTCGACCCGGCGAAGTACTGGCACGGCAACGTCGTGACCTCGATCGCCCTGCTCGACGCCATCCGCGCGCACCGCGTGCCGCGGCTGGTGTTCTCCTCGACGGCCGCGACCTACGGCGAGCCGGAGAGCACGCCGATCACCGAGGACTCCCCCACCCGGCCGACCAACCCCTACGGCGCCACGAAGCTCGCGATCGACCACGCCATCACCTCCTACGCCGTGGCCTCGGACCGGGCGCTGGGCGCGGTGTCGCTGCGCTACTTCAACGTGGCCGGCGCCCACGGCGACGTCGGCGAACGGCACGCCACCGAGACCCACCTCATCCCGCTGGTGCTGCAGGTCGCGGCGGGCACGCGCGAGCAGGTCTCGATCTACGGCGACGACTGGCCCACCCCCGACGGCACCTGCGTGCGCGACTACATCCACGTCGACGACCTCGCCGACGCCCACCTGCGCGCCCTCGACCACGCCCCGCCCGGGGAGCACCTGATCTGCAACCTGGGCAACGGCACCGGCTTCTCGGTGCTCGAGGTGATCGAGGCCTGCCGCCGGGTCACCGGACACCCGATCCCCGCCGCCGTCGCGCCCCGCCGTGCCGGCGACCCCGCCGTGCTCGTCGCCTCCGCCGCCCGCGCCCACGAGCGCCTGGGCTGGAGCCCGGCCCGCGGCGATCTCGACGGCATCGTCGCCGACGCCTGGGCGTTCGCCCGGGGTGGGGTGTCGGCGTGAGCCGCGTGAGCGCCCCGGGCCACTCCCCGTCGCTGCGCTCGCCCCTGATCTGCTTCGACCTCGACGGCACGCTCGTCGACTCCGGGCCGGGCATCCGGGCGTCGGTGCTGCTCGCGGCGCAGGCCGTCGGCCTCGCCGCGCCCGACGACGAGCAGCTCCGGGCCCTCATCGGCCCGCCGTTCCCCCGGGCGTTCCGCGACGTCCTCGGCGTCGACGTCGCCACCGCCGACGCGATGATGGCGACCTACCGCGAGGTCTACGGCGGCGGCCTGGTGCGCGAGGTGACGGTCTACGACGGTGTGGCGGACGTGCTCGCCGAGCTCGCCGCCCGCGGCGACCGCCTCGCCGTCACCACGAGCAAGCCCCGCCCCTTCGCCCACGAGGTCGTCGCCCACGTCGGCCTCGACAAGTACCTCGCGGGTGGGGTGTTCGGGGCCGAGTTCGACGGCAGCGTCGAGGGCAAGGCCGCCGTCGTCGGGCTCGCGCTCGCCGCGCACGAGGGGCCGGTGCTCGCGCTCGTCGGCGACCGCCACCACGACGTCGACGGCGCCCGCGCCCACGGCCTGCCGTGCGTGGGGGTGGGCTGGGGCTTCGGCGGGCGCGACGAGCTGGTCGGGGCCGGGGCGGTCGCCGTCGTCGACACCCCGGCCGCGCTGCCCGCCGCGCTCGACGCGCTGCGCTGACCCGCCCCACCGGACACCGCTCCACCTCACACCGCGAGCCGCTCCCGGGTCTCGGCCGCGGCGCGCTCGACCATCCGCCGGGCGGCCTCGGGGGTCTGACCGGCGGCGAGCATGGTGGCGAGGAGACCGCTGAGGGTGTGGTCGGGGTCCGCGGCGCGCGCCCGCTCCAGCGCCGTCGTCAGCGTTGCGCCCCCGCCGTGGTCGAGGGCGGCGAAGGCGAGCAGCGTGGCCGGCTCGGCCACCTCGGGGGCGGGCACGGCGCGGACGAGGACACGCCACAGCTCCTCCGCCGCCGCCGGGTCCACCGTGTCGTCGCACCCCGCGGCCCAGCCCAGGCAGATGTCGCGGACCCGGGGGTCGCACAGCGCCACCGCGAGCCGCGCGATCTCCTCCTCGGCGAGCCCGCCCCCCGCGTCGACCTCGGCGACCGCCCGTCGGACCGCCTCGAGGTCGCGCCGGGCCGCGGCCACCCCCGCGAGCTCGCGGTCGAGCGCCGCGGCCCGGAACGCCTCGTCCACGAGGTCCCGACGACGGCGGGAGTCGGCACCCGGGTCGGGCGCGAGGGACGCGGCCATCTCCTCGTGGGAGCCGTAGGTGATCCGGCCGAGGGCCGTGGTCTCCGCGGCGGTGCGGGTGCCGCCGGGATCGGGCAGCGTCCCGGAGCAGGCGCAGCGCTCGAAGCAGCGGTACGGGGACCCCGCGGCGATCCGTTCGGTCCAGGTGGCGCCGATGACCGGGATCCGCAGCTCGGCGAAGGCGTCGGTGACCGCGTCGACCAACCCGGCCCCGGGCGGGCGGCCGTCGGGCCCGGGGTGGGCTGCGGACACGACCACGACGACGACCGCGTCCGGCCGGGTCGGTGCCAGCCGGTCGCGGGCCGCTGCGGCGAGGACGGCGTCGTCCTCCGGGGCGGCGCCGAGGTCGACGCGCAGCGAGGCGCCGAGGCGGCGCTTCCGTTCCGGGCCGTGCATGCCGAGGACGACCAGCGACTCCTCCGGCGTGAAGCCGAACAGCGGCGGGACGGAGGCGATGAGGTCGGCGGGGTCGGAGATCGAGACGACCACCTGCTCGTCGGGACCCCGCCGCGGCGACCGCGCGGGACGGGGGCGGGGACGGGGGCGGGGACGGGAGGCTCTGCGGGATGTCTTCCGGGTGCTCACACGGGCACTGACTCGGGCGGGGTCGCTCCGGATCCACGGATCACCCGGACGGACGCACCGGCCGTCGAGCCTTCACCGGCCCGTCACGCGCGGGCGCTTGCCGCGGGCAGCGTGGCCGGTCACAGTCGCGAGGTGGCGACCCACGACTACGACCTGCTCGTCATCGGCTCCGGCCCGGGCGGCCAGAAGGCGGCCATCGCGGCGGCGAAGCTCGGGAGACGCGTCGCCGTGGTGGAGCGGCGCGGGATGGTCGGCGGGGTCTGCACCCAGACCGGGACGATCCCGTCGAAGACGCTGCGCGAGGCCGTGCTCTACCTGACCGGCTACGCGATGCGCGGGCTCTACGGCGAGAGCTACCGGGTCAAGCAGGACATCACGGTGCAGGACCTCCTGGCCCGCACCCACTTCGTCATCGGCCGCGAGGTCGAGGTGATCCGCGCGCAGCTGCAGCGCAACCGGATCGACCTGCTCTCCGGCGCCGCCCGGTTCCTCGACGAGCACGCCGTGGAGGTGCTCGGCGAACGCCGCGGGGAGCACCAGACCGTCACGGCCGCGAAGATCGTCGTCGCGACCGGCACGAAGCCGGCCCGGCCGCCGTCGGTCGAGTTCGACGACCGTCGCGTCGTCGACTCCGACGGCATCCTCGCGATGGAGGCGATCCCGGCGAGCATGGTCGTCGTCGGGGCGGGCGTCATCGGCATCGAGTACGCCTCGATGTTCGCCGCGCTGGGCACGCGCGTCACCGTCGTCGAGCGCCGTCCGGCGATGCTCGAGTTCTGCGACTCCGAGGTCGTCGAGTCGCTCAAGTTCCACCTGCGCGACCTCGCCGTCACGTTCCGCTTCGGCGAGGAGGTCTCCGGGGTCACCGTCTCCGACCGCGGCACCGTCACCTCCCTCGCGAGCGGCAAGAAGATCGCGGCCGAGACCGTCATGTACTCCGCAGGCCGGCAGGGCGTGACCTCCGAGCTCGCCGTCGAGAAGGCGGGTCTGGAGGCCGACGCCCGGGGTCGGCTGACGGTCGACGCGCACTACCGGACCTCGGTGCCGCACATCTACGCCGTGGGCGACGTGATCGGCTTCCCCGCACTGGCCGCGACCTCGATGGAGCAGGGCCGCCTCGCCGCGTACCACGCGTTCGACGAGCCGGTGGGCCACGCGGACGCCGCGCTGGCGCCGTACGGCATCTACACGATCCCCGAGGTGTCCTACTGCGGCGCCACCGAGGCGGAGCTGACGCAGAAGGCCGTGCCCTACGAGGTCGGGATCGCCCGCTACCGCGAGCTCGCGCGCGGCCAGATCGTCGGCGACGACTACGGGATGCTCAAGCTGCTCGTCCACCCCGACACGCACGCGCTGCTGGGCGTGCACGTGTTCGGCACCTCGGCCACGGAGCTCGTGCACGTCGGGCAGGCGATCATGGGCTGCGGCGGCACGGTGGACTACCTCGTCGACGCCGTCCTCAACTACCCGACGCTCTCCGAGGCCTACAAGGTCGCCGCCCTCGACGCCACGAACAAGATCCGGGCCCTGCAGACCTTCGGGTAGGTCCCGACGACGGGTGGCGCGGCTTCACCCCGCCGCCACCGGGAGGTCGGGTGCCGGTCGCCGGGGGCGGGCAGGCTGACCCGGTGAGGAGCCGGACGCGGCCGTCCCGTGCCGTGCGGGCCTTCCGGGTCGTCCGCGCCCGTCTGGCGGGCCTGCTGTCCCGCGTCTGGCCGCGCCCCGTGCAGCCGGAGTTCGCCGGCTTCCTGCTGATCAGCACGGTCTCCTTCGCCGTCGACCTCGTGCTGCTCGCGCTCCTGCGGGACGTCGCGCGGCTCGCGGTGTGGGCGAGCTTCGCGCTGGCCTACCTGGGGGCGCAGGCGGTGAACTTCGGGCTCAACAAGGGCCTCACCTTCGACGCCGGCGACCGGCCCGTCGGACCGGAGCTGCGCCGCTATCTCGTCGTCGTGACGGTGAACTACCTGGGGATCGTCCTCGGGCTGGGTGTCGGCCTGCACCATCTCGGGCTGCCCCTGCTGGCGGCGCGGGTGCTCGCCGCGGTCGCCGAGGTGGTGTTCGTCTACGCCGCGATGCGGTGGGTGGTGTTCCGGCGCTGACCCGGGCGCTGAAGCCGACCTGAGGAAGGTCCCCGACTCAGGGAGGCTTCAGTTCCGTCTCCCACGGTGGCCCCCATGAGCGAACGACAGTCCACGATGCCCGCGAGTCCCGCCGGGATCCCGGGGTTCACCGAGTGGCAACGCGCCCTCTCCGACGAGCGGGACCGGACGCGGCCGCCGTCGCGACGGGAGGACCACGACGAGCGTGGCGGGTTCGGCCGTGCCGTGGTCGGGGCGGCCGTCGCGTTCGTCCTCGGGCTCGGCGTGGGGACCGCCGTGATCCTCGGGACGGGCCTCGCCGGCCCGGGCGGGCCGGGCGTCGGGGGGCCGGCGGCGGTCGGGGGGCCGGCGGCGGTCGGGGGCCCGGCCGCCGTGGCCCCGGCCGCAGGACAGGCCGCACCGCCCGCTCCGGCGGCCGCCGGACCGGCCGGCCCGGCGGCCCCGGGCGGTCCCGGCGCCGGTCCCGCCTGACCCGGCCGCACCCGTCGTCGGGGACCCGGATCAGAACAGCGGGTCGTCGATGACGAACCGCCAGGTCCCGTCGGGCTGCCGGCGGGACACCTCGGTGGTGACGCCCTCGGCGTCGATCAGGGTGCCGTCGGGGAGTCGGACCTTCGCGGTCCACCGGCCCGAGGACAACGCGAGGTCACCCGTGACGTAGAGCTTCCGGGTGGTGCCGTGGATGGTCTCGATGCTCTGGGCCATCGCGGCGCACATCGCGCGGATCGGGCCGGCCCCGGTGCACTCGGAGCCGTCGAGTTCGACGGCGATGCCGTCGGGCTCGTAGAGCGCCACCAGGGCGTCGACGTCGGAGGTGTTGATCGCCGTGGTGAAGGCGTCGTGCAGGGCGGCGGGGTCGGTGACGGACATGATCGTGGCCTTCCGGTGGGAGGTGGTGCGCCGGTGTCCCGGCGCACCATCACTCTCCGTCGGAGGCCACGACCGGCCCATCCCAGGAACCTGGGGTCTCAGCCCCCGACGGGGAAGCGCAATAGCGCCCCCACGTGGTCGACCAGCTCGGCGCCGGCACCGAGCACCGCGACCGAGCCACCCAGCGCGCCGGTGGTCCGCAGCAGCACCTGCTCGGCGGGCCGCTGCACGACCTCGCCGTCGGTGAGCGAGGCCGCGCGGTCCCTCTCCGTGGAGATGGCCTCGGGCGTGGCACCGGTCCACAGCTCGCCCTCGACGTGCGAGCCGTCGACCAGCAGCAGCGTGTCGACGGCACCGTTGCGGGCCGCCTCCATCACCGCCTCGAGGCCCTCGGCCGCCGTGTTGTGCGCCTTGGCCTCCTGGAACCGCTCACGGATCGAGGTCTCGCGCGCGGTGGCCGCGAGCCCGGCCTGCGTGAGCAGCGCGTCCTCGAGGGCGTCCTCGCTGGCGCCCGCCGCCCGGCTGCCCGCCTCGATCTCGTGGGTCAGCTCGAGGAGATCCTTCGGCATCTCGTGGCGGACGACCTCACGGCCCTTGACCTCGCCGGCGAGCACGATCATCTCCGGGCGGAACGACGTCACCGCCGACCGGATGCCCTTCACGACGTCGGCGCCGTTCTGGTAGCTCGCCTCGGCGTGCCGCCGCTGGTGCTGCTTGTGGGCGTTGCCGCCCCCGCGCGGCCGGTGCACGCTCTCGACGGCGGTGCCGCGGACCGTCTCCTCGGAGACCTCCCGGGCGCCCTCGACGTTGGACGCGACCACCTGGTAGACGTCCCCGCCGGTCTGGTCGACGACGGCGAGCACCACGCGGACGCTCCCCGACTGCGAGCGGAAGTACGTCCCCAGCTCGGGCAGCGGCGACCAGGTCGCCACGTCGCCGGACCGGTCGACCCCCTCGACGGCCTCGTCGAACAGCACCTCGCCGCCGGCCGCCACGACCACCCGGCCGTACGCGTCGAGCTCGCCGGGCCGCGTCCCGGTGAAGACCTCGCCGAGGGCGGCGACCGTCTTGTCGTCGGCGCCCTGCTCGGTCAGCGAGTCCGCCAGCCCGCGCCACCGCAGCTCGGTCTGCTTGGCCGCGTTCTCGCCGGGGTTCGTCGCCTCCAGGTAGACCGTCGCGAACGGCCCCGGCCGCTCGAAGAGTTCCCGCGTGCGCGACAGGTCCATCAGGTCGTTCCTCCTCCTGGCCGCCATGGTGCGGACGGCCGAACTCAGCTGGCTTGCCGGCCTGCCGTACCCGGTGACGGGGGGAGGTCTAACCCCTACCAGCCGCGCAGATCCACCGACCAGGTCTCGAGGACCTCCTCGTCGCGGACGACGTGCATCCGATCGTGGTAGGCGACGGTCGGGTCGACGTGGGCGGGGGTCACCAGCACCCGGTCGCCGACGCGCACCGGGTCGTCCGCCGCGAAGGTCACGTGCTCGTCCGAGCAGAACCACACCTGCGCGCCGGGGATCGTCGGGTTGCCGTGGTCCATGCCCAGCGCCTTGAGCCCGACGTCGGCGACGGCGTACGCGGGCATGTCCGGCCGGGCCGCCGAGACGTGCACGATCGTCCCCAGCACGTGCAGCGCCTGGACGTACCCGACCCCGGCCGCGGCGTAGGCGGAGTCCATCAACGCGTAGGAGCCGGCCTGCATCTCGGTGACCCACGGGTTGCACGCCGCGGTCCCGGTGCCGCCCCCCGAGATCACGTCACCGCCGACGTCGCGGTGCGCGGCGAGCAGGAGTTCCATGGCGGACTCCGTCAGTCGCGCCCGCTCGTCGACGTCCGGCCACGCCTGCAGGTGCCCCTCGTAGCCCATCACCCCGCGGACCGTGAGCCCCGCCGCGCGGGCCCGGTCGGCGAGCGCTCCGGCGTCGGACGGTCGGCACCCGCAGCGCGGCATCCCGACGTTGACGTCGACCAGCACCTCGCGCACCCCGCCCGCCGCGGCCGCGTCGATCGTCTCCGGGGAGTCGACCGCCACGGTCACCCGCGCGTCGAGCCGTCCCAGGCGGCGGGTGTCGAGCACCTCGTTGGCCAGCAGCAGGTCGGCCCCGAGCCCGGCGGCGGCCATGCCCTCGACCTCGCGGATCGTCGCGCAGGTGAAGCCGACCGCCCCGTGCGCGGCCTGCCGGGCCGCGAGCGCCGTCGTCTTGTGCGCCTTCACGTGGGGTCGCAGGGTCTCCCCCGGCCGCCGCGCGGCCATCGCCGCGAGGTTCGACTCGAGCGCCGCCGCGTCGACGACGAGCGCCGGGGTCGTCAGGTCGGCGAGACGCTGCGTCACCGGCCCTCCCAGCGCCCGCCGAGAATCCTGCCGAGGTGGGCGTTGTCGAACCGGCCCTCGGGGTCGAGCCGGTCGCGCAGGGCCACGAAGGCGTCGAACTCCGGGTAGGACGCGGCCAGCTGCTCCGCAGTGCGGGTGTGCAGCTTCCCCCAGTGCGGGCGGCCGTCGAGGGCGGTCATCACCGCCTCGACGGCGCCGAAGTACGCCTCGTGCGGGCGCGTGTGGTGGACGTGGACGGCGAGGTAGGCGGAGTCCCGGCCCGACGCCGTCGACAGCGGGACGTCGTCGGCCGCGGCCACCCGCACCTCGACCGGGAACGTCACGTCCGCCGCGTGCCGGGCCGCGGCCGCGCGCAGCCCGGCGAACGCCTCGCCCAGCGCCGCCCGCGGCACGGCGTACTCCATCTCCTTGAACCGCACCCGCCGCGGGCTGGTGAACACGCGGTAGGAGCGGTCGACGTACTCCGCGTTCGCCATCTGCCCCGCCATGACGCGGTTGAGCGTGGGGACCGCGCCCGGCGCCGCCGCCCCGAGCCGGCACACCAGCTCGAACGCGCCGTTGCCCAGCAGCTCGTCGCCGACCCAGGCGCCGAGCCGGCCGCGGGTCGGGCCCTCGGCCGTCGTCCGGTCGTTCAGCTTCGTCGCGGCGACGTCGGTGTGGGGGAACCAGTAGAACTCGACGTGGTCGTGCCGCTCGGCCAGCTCGTCGAAGCCCGCGAGCACCTCCGCCAACGGCATCGCGGCCTCCGTGGCGTGCAGCGCGAAGGCGGGAACGCACTCGAGGGTCACCGCGGTGACGACGCCGAGCGCCCCGAGCCCGAGCCGCGCGTGGCGGAAGATCTCCGGGTGCTCGGTCGGGCTCGTCGTGATCACCGTGCCGTCCGCGAGCACCATCGCCAGCGCCCGGATCCGCGCCGCGATGCCGGTGTGCCGCGCCCCGGTGCCGTGCGTCCCGGTGGCGACCGCGCCGGCGATCGTCTGCGCGTCGATGTCCCCGAGGTTCGGCAGCGCGAGCCCCTGCTCCCACAACGCCGCATTGAGCGACCGGATCGTCATGCCCGCCGGCACCGTCGCGAGCATCCCGCGGACCTCCGGCACCCCCTGTGACGGGACCGCCAGGGCGACCCCGTCCGGCGCGCCGATTCCGGTGAACGAGTGGCCCGACCCGGTCGCCTTCACCCGCAGCCCGTCGCGAGCGGCCTCCTTCACCGCCGTCGCCACGTCGTCGGTGGTGCGGGCGACCACCCGCCGGGTGGGCGTCGTGCGCTGGTTCCCCGCCCAGTTACGCCAGGTCAACTCGTTCCTTTCCCGACGACGGGTCGGCCTGCGGCAGCCCCGCCGTCCCGTCGCGCAGGCGGCGCCGCAGCACCGCCACGTACCAGAGTCCGGTGAGGGCGAGCCCGCCCAGCACCACGTAGTCGGCCGCGCGGAAGGCCTCCGGCAGCGTCAGGGCGGCCACCACGACCACGAGCCACAGCATCGCCAGGCCCGCCACCGGCAGGGCCGCGCGGCCGAGCGAGAACGGCGCGGGCCCGTCGTCCCGGAGTCGCCTGCGCCGGGCGAGGTAGCCACCCAGCGTCAGCAGGTAGATCAGGTACGGCACGAGGGCGGTGGCGCCGACGAGGATCGTGAAGGCCGCGCCGTCGAGCGTGCCGTAGGCGAGCAGGGCCAGGCAGACGACCAGGCTGACGACGAGGGCGACCACGGGCGTCGCCGTCGCCGCGTTCACCCGGCACAGCGCCCGGGAGGCCGGCAGCAGCCCGTCGCGGGCCATCGCGAAGAGCAGCCGCGAGTTCGACGCGGCGGCCACCACGAGCAGCGCGAACATCGAGAAGACGACGACCACGAGGAACACGTCGGTGAGCACCGGCCCCAGCCAGAACGTGGCGATCGCGGCCAGCGGGACCGGGGAGGCCTCCACGGCGCCGAGGTCGGGGATCGCGAGGGTGAAGCCGACGAGGGCGACCAGCCCGAGCACCCCGGACACCAGCGCCGCGACGATCATCGCGCGGGGGACGGTGCGGCGGGCGTCGACGGCCTCCTCGGCCATGTCCGCCGCGGCCTCGAACCCGACGAGGGTGAAGATGCCGATGAGCGCCCCGCCGACGATGCCGTCGGCCAGGGGCGTGCCCGGGTTGACGGCGGCGAGGAAGCCGACGCCGTGCCCGCCGTCGGGGGTGGCGCCCCGGTGGGTCGCCCACAGCACCAGCAGGAGCACCGACAGCACGACCGTGCCGGCGATCTCGGCGAACACCGCGAGGTTGTTCACCCGCGCGGCGAGCTGGACCCGGACGACGTTGACCGCGTACGCCAGCAGGAGCGCGACCACGGCGATGAGCAGCAACGTCAGCGGGTCGGCCGCGTCGAGCCCCAGCACGGTGGCCGCGAGCGGCGCGAGGCCGACCAGCGCGATCCCGGGGAGCCCGACGGCGGAGTACAGCAGGCCGAGCGCCCCGACGGTGTAGCCGAAGCCGGTGTTCACCAGGCGGGCCGACCACTGGTAGTTCGCTCCCGCGAGCGGCATGTGCGCGGCCAGCTCCGCCAGGACGAGCACGACGAGGAGCTGCCCGACGGCGGCCACCGGCCACAGCCACACCGCCGCCGGCCCGAGGGTGGTCAGCCCGTAAGCGTAGTTGACGAAGATGCCGGTGGTGATCGAGACGACGGAGAACGCGATCGCGAACAGCGCGAACCGTCGCAGCACCCGCGGGAACGCGCTCGCGTAGCCGGCCTCCATGGGTGCCCAGCGTGCGACCTGCGTCATACTGAGTCAAGCGTCCGGGACGGTTGTCCAAGTTGGGGAGGAACCGTGGCACGGGTGTCGGCGGCCGACCGGCGGCGCCAGCTGGTCGAGGCGGCGTTCCGGGTGATCGGCGCCGAGGGCTTCGCGGCCGCCACCACGCGGCGGATCTGCGCCGAGGCCGGCGCTCCGGTCGCGGCGTTCCACTACTGCTTCGCCTCGAAGGAGGAGCTGTTCGTCGAGCTCACCGAGGTGACCGTGGCGGCGCTGCGGGACGCGCAGGCCGACGGGGTGCACATCGTCGGCGGGATCGGGGCCTCCCTGCGCGAGACGCTGCGCCAGTGGTGGGCGACGGTCGAGGCGGCGCCGGAGCGGGAGGTGGTGCTGACCGGGCTCACCCATCACGCGATGCACGAGCCGTCGCTCGCCGGGGTCGCGCAGCGGCAGTACGACGCCTACCACCGGACGGCGGCGGCGACGCTGGAGTCCCTGGCCGCGGCGTGCGGCGTGACCTGGTCGCTGCCGGTGGAGCAGCTGGCGCGGATGCTCGTGGTGGTCACCGACGGCGTGACGATCGCGTACCTCGTCGACCGGGACTCCGCGGCCGCCCGGGGAGTGCTCGACGCCTTCGCCGCGCAGCTGGCGCCCCTCGCCTCGCCGTCGTGATCACGTCGACGGGACCGTCGTGGCTGATGTCGATCTTCGTGGCCGCCGTGGCGGTCACCCCGACGTGATCATGGTCGACGTGGTGCGCGCGGGGGGCCACTGTGGTGAGGTCGGCCGCGTGAGCGAGTTGCGCACGGTCGACGTCGCCGAGGTCGAGGCCGTCGTCCGGAAGTTGTGCGTCGAGGCCAACCACGAGCTGCGCGAGGACCACGTCGCCGCGCTGCAGCGGGGGCGGGCCGCCGAGGAGTCCCCCATCGGCCGGGAGGTGTTCGACCGGCTGCTCGAGAACGCCCGGGTCTCGGCCGCCGAGCAGATCGCGTTCTGCCAGGACACCGGGTACGCCGTGGTGTTCCTGACGATCGGGCAGGACGTCCACTTCGTCGGCGGCTCACTGGCCGCGGCGATCGACCGCGGGGTGGCCGAGGGCTACTCCGACGGGTACCTGCGGGCCTCGCTCGTCCGCTCGCCCGTCGACCGGGTGAACACCGGCGACAACACCCCGGCGATGGTGCACTACGACCTCGTGCCCGGCTCGGGCATCGAGCTGACGCTGCTGGTCAAGGGCGCGGGCTGCGACAACATGAGCGCCCTGCGGATGCTCACCCCGGCGGCGGGCGTCGAGGGCATGAAGCGCTTCGTCGTCGAGACCATCGAGAAGGCGGGGCCGAGCGCGAGCCCGCCGGTCACCGTGGGGATCGGCATGGGCGGGACGTTCGACCGGGCCGCGGTGCTCGCCAAGCGGGCGCTCACGCGGAACCCCACCGGATCGCCGTCGCCCGACCCGAAGCTCGCGGAGCTGGAGGCCGAGCTGGTCGACGCGATCAACGCCACCGGCATCGGGCCGGCCGGGTTCGGCGGCACCGTCACCACGGTCGCGGTGCACGTCGAGGCCTACCCGACGCACATCGCGGCGTTCCCCGTCGCGATCAACCTCGACTGCCACTCCCACCGGGTGCGGAGCGTGACCCTGTGACCGCCCTGAACCTCCCCCTGACCGATCCCGCCGCCCTGCACGCCGGGGACTCCGTCACCTTGAACGGCACCGTCTACACCGCCCGCGACGCGGCGCACGCGCGGTTCATGGAGGCGCTGTCGGCCGGCGAGGACCTGCCCTTCGACGTCGCGGGCGCGACGATCTACTTCGTCGGCCCGACGCCGGCCCGGCCGGGCCACGTCATCGGCAGCGCCGGCCCCACGACGGCGAGCCGGTGCGACGCCTACTCCCCTGCGCTCGTCGAGCGGGGGCTGGCCGCGATGATCGGCAAGGGGCGGCGCAACGCCGAGGTGAAGTCCTCGATGCTCGAGCACGGCTGCGTCTACTTCGGCGCGATCGAGGGCACGGCCGCCCTGCTCTCGCAGTGCATCACCTCGGCCGAGATCGTCGCCTACGAGGATCTCGGCGCCGAGGCCGTGCGGAAGCTGACGATCTCCGACTTCCCGGCCCTCGTCGTCAACGACCTGCACGGCGGCGACCTGTACGACGACGGGCCCGCGCGCTACCGCCGACAGGCCTGACCGTCTAGAGCTGGGCCCGCACGCCCGCCTCGTGGGGCAGGGACCGGGTCTGCTCGGCGAGGCCCGCCTCCATCGCCGAGCGGGACTCGGTGCCGCCGAGCCGGCCCACCGGCAGCACGGTGCGGTGCCGGACGTCCTCGATCACGAGAGCCGTGGCGAGGTAGGCGGCCAGGGCCGCGACGACGATCGCGACGATCCCGCTGATCCGCATCCACGTGGCGGAGGCGGTGATGTCGTAGACCCCGCCCGCGACGAACCGCAGGGCCGCGCTGATCAGGACGACCGAGAACAGCGGCTTCGAGGTGAGACCCGGGATCGCCATCAGCACCAGCACCCCGGCGAGGGCGCAGAAGAGCACGCCGCGCGGGGCGCTCGTGGTGGCGCCGGTGTACTCCTGCACCACCACGTCGGTCGGCCAGGTGACCGCGAGCAGCCCCAGCAGCGTCGCCACCAGCGGCTCCCGGGTGAGGAACCCGAGGACCGCGGCGAGGAACTGCGGCAGGGCGATGAAGGTCGCGAGCATGACCATGACGACCCGGGCGTCCTGCTGCGAGAACCCGCCGAGGTGGGTCACGGCCAGCAGGACGTTGCCGATCGCGAAGGCGAACAGCCCCAGCGGCAGCGGACTCGCGTAGGCGCGCAGCACGATCGACGTGCGCTCGAGGGCCTCGTCCCGGGTCGTGTCGCCCCGATCCCCCGCCCGGCCGTGGCGTGGCCCCGCCTCGTGGCGGCCGGAGCCGTCGGTCGCGGGATCCGGCTCGGGCGGAGCGTCCGTGGTGGTCACGGCGCGAGGGTCCCGCACCGGTTGACGCCTCAAACGGGACACCGCACCCGGTTGACCTGCACCCGTCGTCGGGAAGTGCTCTGATCCGACCCATGCGCTACGACGCGACCCTCGCGGAGACGATCGGCATCCGTGGCCACGGCGACGACCTCATCGAGGCCTACACCGCCCGCCCGATGGACCCGGGCCCGCACCCCGGGATGATCGTCATCCACCACATGCCCGGCTACGACCGGGAGTCCAAGGAGATCACCCGCCGCTTCGCGACGATGGGGTACTCGGCGATCTGCCCGAACCTCTACACGCGCGAGGCCCCGGACGCCGAGCCCGACGACGCCGCGGCCACCGCCCGGGCGCAGGGCGGTGTGCCCGACGAGCGCTTCGTCGGGGACGCCCGCGGCGCCGCGGCCTGGCTGCGGAGCCTGCCGAACGCGACCGGGGCGGTCGGCGCGATCGGCTACTGCTCGGGCGGCCGGCAGGCGGTGCTCACCGGCATCGAGGTCGACGTCCAGGCGACGGTCGACTGCTACGGCGCCTTCGTCGTCGGCACCCCGCCGGACGGGTTCCCGCTGAAGGTCGGGCCGCTGGCCGACCGGATCCCCGAGCTCGGCGCCCCGCTGCTCGGCCTCTTCGGCAACGACGACTCCTACCCGTCGCCGGAGCAGGTCGACGAGCTGGAGAAGCTGCTGCAGGAGAACGGCAAGACCTACGAGTTCCACCGCTACGACGGCGCGGGCCACGCGTTCTTCTCCGTCGACCGGCCCGCGTACCGCCCGGAGGCGGCGGTCGACGGCTGGGCGAAGGTGGCCGACTTCCTCGCCCGGCACCTGCACCAGGACGTGGTGGGGAGCAACTGATGTGCACCTACTCGACGGAGAAGGTCGCCCTCGCGCGGTCGAGCGGGAAGACCCGTGACGGCTGGCAGCCGATGAGCCAGGCGACGGTCTACTACGACCACCCGGTCCACGCGCCCGACGCGCACACCGTGAACATCGACTTCCTGGGGCGTGAGCCGGGCTCCCGGGTCGCGGTGGAGCTCTCGCTGGAGTCCGCCCGGGAGCTGCTGGCGGCCCTCGAGGTCACCGTGGAGCGGGCGAAGCACCACTAGGTGCCTTCGGCTGGTGAGCACTAAGTGGGCCTATGACCCCACTTAGTGCTCACCTGCGCTTGCGCACCGGGGCAGTAGCGATATATCGTTGAGCCATCGCCGACAGTCGGCGATACCTACCGAGAGGATCGGACGACATGTTCGACATCAACGAGCGCCCCGGGTGGGCGCACAAGCGGGGCCACCACGGCCCTCAGCACGGCGAGCCCGGCGACTCCCGCCGCGGCGCGCCCCGTCGTCGGGGTGGAGGCCCCTTCGGCATGGACTTCGGGCCGCCCTTCGGCCCGGGCGGTCCCGGTGGGTTCGGCCCCCGCGGTCGCGGTGGTCGCGGTCGGGGTGGTCCCTTCGAGGGTCCCGCCGAGGAGCGCGGTCCCGGTCGCCACGGCCACGGCCCGCACGGACGTGGTCGCCGCTCGCGCGGTGACGTCCGTCTGGCCATCCTGGCCCTGCTCCGCGAGGAGTCGCGCCACGGCTACCAGATCATCCAGGAGATCGCCGAGCGTTCGGGCGGCTCGTGGAAGCCCAGCCCGGGGTCGGTCTACCCGACCGTCTCGCAGCTGGCCGACGAGGGCCTGGTGCACACCGAGAAGTCGGAGGGGCGCACGCTCGTGCACCTCACGGAGGCCGGCCGCACGTACGTCACCGAGCACGCCGCCGAGCTCGACGCCGTGTGGTCGCAGGTCGCGGCCGGCGCGCAGGACGGGTTCGGCGACCTCCGCACGGCGGGCCGCGGGCTGGCCGGGGCGGTCGCCCAGGTCGCGCAGGTCGGCACGCCCGAGCAGGTGACCGAGGCGACGAAGGTCCTCGACGAGGCCCGCCGTCGGCTCTACCTACTGCTCGCCGAGGTCGACGCCCCGGAGAACGGGGACGCGACCGACGAGACGGACGGGACCGCGTGATCGCAACAGGCCCGTCACACGCGACTCCTACGCTCGACCGCCGCTGATGGCGACGACGAGGAGGAGCACGTGCTCGGCCTGTTCGCGGGAGGAAGCGCCCCACCGGCCCCCGGTCCGGTCGCACGCCGGGTCGCCGGGGAGCGGTGGGCGCTCCAGTACCGCGTGGTCCACGGCTACCGGCGGGCGTTCCGTCGCGCCGGGACCGGACCGGTGCTGCTGCTGATCCACGGGATCGGCGACGACTCCTCGACCTGGGGCCCGGTGCTCGACGACCTCGCACGCGACCACACCGTGATCGCCCCCGACCTGCTCGGCCACGGCGGCTCCGACAAGCCCCGCGGCGACTACTCGATCGGCGCCTACGCCAACGGCATGCGCGACCTGCTCTCCGTCCTCGACGTCGACCGCGCCACGCTGGTCGGCCACTCGCTCGGCGGCGGCGTCGCGATGCAGTTCGCCTACCAGTACCCCGAGCGCACCGAGCGGCTCGTGCTCGTCGGCGCCGGCGGGGTGGCCCGCTCGGTCACCCCCGCGCTGCGCGCTGCGTCGCTCCCGCTGGCCGACCTGCTGCTGCCCGTCCTGGGCTGGCCCGGGGTGCGGTTCCAGACGGAGCTGGTGCTGCGCTTCCTCCAGCAGCTCGACACCGGGCTCGGCCGCGACGCCGAGGACCTCGTCCGGCTCGTCGACGCCCTGCCCGACGCCACGAGCCGGTCGGCCTTCCTGCGCACGCTGCGCGCCGTCGTGGACTGGCGCGGCCAGGTCGTGACGATGCTCGACCGCTGCTACCTGACGGCGGGCATGCCGACGCTGCTGGTCTGGGGCTCCGACGACATGGTGGTCCCGGTCGAGCACGGGCGCACCGCGCACGAGGCGATGCCGGCGAGCCGGCTGGTGATCTTCGAGCGGGCGGGGCACTTCCCCTTCCACACCGACCCCCGACGCTTCGTCACGGTGCTGCGGGAGTTCCTCGCGTCCACCGAGCCCGCCGACTGGAGCCCGTCGGAATGGCGCTCCCTGCTCCGCACCGGGGCTCTTCCCGACGCCGGGTCGGCGCCGGTCGTGTAGCACATCACGTGCTACACCTGACCGCGTTCGTGGCCTACGACCACCGCCTCGCGGACGCCGCGCGCGAGGAAGGACTGCCCGTCGCCGCCCCGGCTCCCGGCGGAGGAGCGCCCGGATGGGCAGACTGATCACGTGACCTCCTCCGCTGACGCCCCCGAGACCGACGACCCGTACCTCTGGCTCGAGGACGTCACCGGCGACGAGGCCCTGTCGTGGGTCCGTGAGCGCAACGCCGAGAGCCTGGGCCGGTTGACCGACACCGAGCACTTCGGCGAGCTCCGGGACGGGCTCCGCGCGGTACTCGACTCCGACGACCGCATCCCCTACACCCGCCGTCGGGGGGAGCTGCTCTACAACTTCTGGCAGGACGCCGAGCACCCGCGCGGCCTCTGGCGCCGCACGACGCTCGACGCCTATCGCAGCGGCGACCCGGACTGGGAGCTGCTGCTCAACGTCGACGCCCTCGCCCGCGACGAGGACGAGAACTGGGTGTGGGCCGGTGCCGCGGCGCGCTGGCCGGACTACACCCGCGCGCTCGTCCAGCTCTCCCGCGGCGGCGCCGACGCGACGGTCGTGCGCGAGTTCGACCTCGCCGAGAAGCGGTTCCTGACGGCGGACGAGGGCGGCTTCGTCCTCCCCGAGGCCAAGAGCCGCATCTCGTGGGTCGACGACGACACGGTGTTCGTCGGGACCGACCTCGGCCCCGGCTCCATGACGACGTCGGGCTACCCGCGGGTGATGCGGCGCTGGTCGCGCGGCACCCCGGTCGCCGAGGCACCCGTCGTCTTCGAGGCGCAGGAGACCGACGTCTCCGCCTTCGCCGGCAAGGACCGGACGGTCGGGTTCGAGCGCGAGATGGTCGGGCGCAGCCCCGACTTCCACACCGTCGAGGAGTTCGTGCTCCGCCCCGACGCCACGCTCGTGAAGATCGAGGCGCCGGCCGACGCCGACACCGACCTCGACCGCGCCTGGCTGCTGGTGCGCACCCGGTCGCCGTGGACGGTCGCCGGTACCGAGTACCCCGCGGGCACGCTGCTCGCGTTCGAGGCCGAGGGGTTCCTGAACGGCTCCCGCGAGCACACGGTGCTGTTCACACCGACGGCGTCGCGGTCGCTCTCGGGGTGGTCGTGGACGAAGAGCTACCTGATCCTCACCGTGCTCGAGGACGTGGCGACGCGGCTGGAGGTGCTGACCCCGCCGTCGGGCCCGGAGCAGTGGGCCGCGGGCGACTGGGCGCGCCGCGAGCTGCCGACCGGTGAGGCGTTCGCCGAGGTCGCGGTGGTCGGGATCGACCCCGACGAGTCCGACGAGATCTTCCTCGACACCGACGGCTTCACCCGCCCGTCCACCTTCGCCCGCACCGTCCTGGGCGCCTCCGCGGAGGAGGACGCGCCGCTGGAGACACTGCGGTCCGCCCCCGGGTTCTGGGACACCACCGGCGTCACGGTCCAGCAGTTCTTCGCGACGAGCGACGACGGTACGAAGGTGCCCTACTTCGTCGTCGGGAAGGAGTCGGCCGAGGCCGGGCCGGTCCTCATGACCGGGTACGGCGGGTTCGAGATCTCCCTGACGCCGTCGTACTCCGGGATCATGGGCCGGGGCTGGATCTCGCAGGGCGGGACGTACGTCGTCGCGAACATCCGCGGCGGCGGGGAGTACGGGCCGGAGTGGCACACCGCGGCGCTGCGCGAGAACCGGCACCGGGCCTACGAGGACTTCGCGGCGGTCGCGCGGGATCTCGTCGAGCGCGGGATCACGACGCCGGACCGGCTCGCCATCCACGGCGGCTCCAACGGCGGGCTGCTCATGGGCGTGATGATCACGCGGTACCCGGAGCTGTTCGGGGCGGTCGTCGTGATGGTGCCGCTGCTCGACATGCGGCGCTTCCACCTGCTGCTCGCCGGCGCATCCTGGCAGGCGGAGTACGGGGAGCCGGACGACCCCGACGACTGGGCGTTCATCTCGCAGTACTCGCCCTACCAGCACCTCGCGAAGGACGCGACGTACCCGGCGATCCTCGTGACCACGTCGACCCGCGACGACCGCGTCCACCCCGGGCACGCGCGCAAGTTCGTCGCGCGCCTGCGCGAGTACGGGCACCCCGTGGAGTACTACGAGAACGTCGAGGGCGGCCACGGCGGTGCGGCCGACAACGCCCAGCGGGCCTTCCAGTGGGCGCTGGTCCTGGAGTTCTGCCGGCGCGTCGTGGGCTGAGCCCCACCGCTCGTGGCAGCGGAGCGTCGTTGCTGTCGTCCAGTGACAGCAACGACGCTTTCCTGCCGCGGAGGAGTGTTCGAAACGGACCTCGGGGTGACGCCGCGCGTGCCATCCTCGACGGCGGGGAGGTGATCGCCATGTCGACCACATCGAGGCGCGAGCACGGCGACGACTTCGTCCCGACCGAGGAGATCATCCGACGGCGGGGCGCGAAGCCCCTGCGCTCCGCCGACGAACTCGCCCGCGAGGACGCCTTCTCCTCGGACGAGGAGTACGAGAACTTCCTCCGCGATCTCTACGCCTCGCGCCGACGCTCGTGACCCTCGTCGTCCTCGACACGGACGCCGCCTCCGCCCTGATCCTCGGGCGGGCACCCGCAGCGCTCGCCGCGAGCGTCACGGGGCACGTCCCGGCCATCACGTTCGTGACGCTCGGCGAACTCACCGTGTGGACGCTGGTGCGGCGGTGAGGACCGCGCCGGCTCGCCGCGATGCGCAGCTTCCTCGCCGCACTCGTGGTCCTGCCGTACGACGAGGCCGTCGCGCTCCGCTGGGGCGAACTCCAGGCCTACGCGCAGCTCCGTGGCCGCCCGCGGCCGGCCAACGACACCTGGATCGCCGCGTGCTGCCTCGCCCGGGGCGTCCCGCTCGCGACCTTGAACCTCCGCGACCTCGAGGACTTCGCCGAGCACGAGGGACTCGAACTGCTGCCGACCGGTTGAGGGGCGGACATGACGACGTGGCGGAACTGCCACTGGACGACAGCAACGACGCTCCGCTGCACACTCGACTACACGAGGCGCGACAGCAGTCTGTCCGCCTCCGCCTCCGGGTCGGACGTCAGTCCGGTGTGCACCGGCCCGGCCTGGACCACGGTCGAGCGCGGCGCCGTCAACCACCGGAACCGCTCGCCGGGCGACAGCGCGCCGGCCGGGCCCTCTCCCGCCACGACCCGCGGCCAGGCCCGGACGGCCGTGGCCACCTCGTCGACGTCGAGGTCGGCGAACAGCGTCGACAACCGCTCGACGTCGAGCGCCAGCCGCATCGTCAGCACCACCGCGTGCCGACAGTAGAGCAGCACGCCGACGTTGACGCACTCGCCGCGGTCGACGCGCGGCACCACGCGCAGCGGCGCCCATTCGTACGTGTTCACGGGGCCCACGACCGCTCCGCCACGCGCGCCAGCAGGTGCTCGACGTAGGCCTCCCGCGCCGCACCCGCCGTCGGGAAGTCGGCAGTCCCAGAACCCGAGGGGAAGCCCCCGACGAGCCAGTCGTCGGGCACCTCGGCGACCACCTCCTCCAGCATCGAGCGGCTCACCAGCGGCGAGAGCGACGTGTCCGCGGCGGCCCGCGCACCCGGCGTCGTGAAGGGCAGGAGCACGTGGTCGGACGCGTCGTAGGCGCGGCCGACCACCGCGGCGGCGCGCGCCCAGGAGTGGTGGAAGTACAGGCAGGCGCCGTGGTCGATGCACCACAGGTCGCGGTGCCAGCGCAGCAGGTTGGGGTTGCGCCAGGAGCGGTCGACGTTCTCGACGAACGCGTCGAACCACAGCACCCGCGCCGCCTCGTCGGCGTCGACGGTGTGCGCGACCGGGTCGAACCCGATCGCGCCGGGCAGGAAGTCCATGCCGAGGTTGTCGCCGCCGGAGCGGGCGAGGAGTTCCTGGACCTCCCAGTCCGGCTCGGACTGCGCCACCACCGGGTCGAGCTCCACGACGACGAGCTCGGGCACCCGCAGCCCGAGCGCCCGGCCGATGCCGCCCGCCACGACCTCCGCGACGAGCGCCTTCACGCCCTGCCCGGCGCCGGTGAACTTGACGACGTAGGTCCCGAGGTCGTCCGCCTCGACCAGCCCGGGGAGCGACCCGCCCTCGCGCAGCGGGGTGACGTACCGGGTCGCGACGACCCGCCTCACCGCAGGCCCAGGGCGTACCAGACCTGCGCGTACGGGTTCGCGTTGTACGCGTCGACCTCGACGAACCCGGCCCGCTCGTAGAGCGTGCGCGCCTCGACCAGGTCGGCCCGCGTGTCGAGGACGACCCGCGCGCGGCCGGCCTCGCGGGCGCGGCGCAGCAGGTCGTCGAGGAGGGTCTTCCCGACGCCGAGCCCGCGCGCGGCGGAGGCGGTCCACATCCGCTTGATCTCGGCCGCGTCGTCGGGGACGTCCGCGCCGCGGAGGCGCAGCCCGGCGCAGCCGAGGACCGCTCCGTCGGCGGCGAGGGCGAGCACGAACACGCCGTCGGGCGGCACGAGGCCGCCGTGCGGGCTCGCCGCGACGAAGGCGTCGATCTCGTCGTCGGTGGCGGGCCGCCCCTCCATCCGACCGAGCACGTCGCCGACGTAGCCGCGCAGCGCCCCGAGACCCGGCTCGACGTCGGGCCGGGTCTCGTGGAGCGTGATCGTCGGGACGGTCATGCGCCCAGGTTCTCAGACGGTGTAGCCCGGGCTCGACAGCATCTCGACGATGACGGCGCTGATCCGCTCGATGTCCTGCGGGCGCAGACCGAACATCGCGAAGTGACCGGCCGGGGTGTCGATGACCCGCAGCTCGCCGTGGGGCAGGTGCCCGGCCTCGTTCTCGCAGTCCTCGACGGGGAAGAAGTTGTCCCCACCGAACGGCACGACGAAGAAGTGGGCGGTGATCTTGCCCAGCGCCGCCTCGAGTGACCCGCCGCCGTGGGGCGAGATGTCCCCGGCCCACCACTTGTTCGCCTGCGTGACGAGGTTGTTCGGGTCCATCGGGGCAAAGTAGCCGCGGATGAAGCTCTGCCGGAAGTCGTTCGCCGAGGCGAAGCCCAGCCCCCGCCAGTGCTCGCCGCGGTACCACTCGTGCGTGAAGCCCTCCAGCGAGAACGCGATGGCGTGCCGGGTCAGGCCGAGGCGCACGTCCGCGGCGTCGGCGTAGAAGCCGTCGGCGAACGCCGGGTCGGACTTCAGCAGCTCCATGTGCAGGTCGATGAAGACCTGGTTGTGCACCGGGGTCTTCGCGGTCCCGGCGAACGCGGCGGCGCGGGGCACCATGTCGGGGAAGCGCACCGCCCACTCGTAGGTCTGCTGGGCCCCCATCGACCAGCCCAGTACCGCGTGCAGCTGCTCGACCTCGAAGTGCTCGGTGACCAGCTTGTACTGCGCGAGCACGTCGTCGGCGATCGAGACGAACGGGAACTGGCCGCGGTCGAAGGGCGGCGGCGTGTTCGACGGCGAACTCGACATCCCGCCGCCGAGCTGGCCGGGGCACACCACGAAGTACCGGTCGGTGTCGACCGGCTTCCCCGGGCCGATGTAGTCGTCGAGCGACGACGGGGTGCCCGAGTACATGTGCGGGAAGAGGACGAGGTTGTCCTTGTTCGCGTTCAACGTGCCGTGCGTGCGGTAGGCCAGCTGCGCGCCCGGCAGCGTGTAGCCCGACTGCAGGACGTACCCGCCCAGGTCGAAGTACTCGTGCTCGCCCTGCTGGACGTGCGAGTAGTAGCCCTGCCGGTCGGTGCCGGTCATGTGTGACCTCCGCGCTGAGTCGATCTTCCCGGGGCGGAGCCTACGGCGACGTGGGTCACACGCGCAGCCGGTGGACGGCGTTGCGGGCGCCGGAGGTCGGTTGGGTGCGTCCGAGGGCGTCGGTGGCCCGCGCGACGACCGTGCCGCCGGCGCCGACCCGCGCCCGGAATCCCTGCCAGGCCCGGCCCCGCGCCCGGTCCAGCTCGACCGCGACCGGCGCGCCGTCCACCGTCACCGCCACCCGGGTCACCGGCACGGAGCTCCACGCCCAGCCGTGGACCACCCCGTCCGCGACCCGCGTGAGCACCGACGTGACGTCGAGCTCCCGGACCGGCACCGACCGGCCGTCGGGACCGGGACGGACGTAGAGCCGCGTGGTGAACAGGTGCTCGGGCCGGTGGTCGGCGAGGGTGAGCTCGGTCAGCCACTTCACCGAGTTCGTCCCGAAGAACCCGGGCACGACGAGCCGCAGCGGGCCGCCGCGCTCAGTGGGCAGGCGGACGCCGTTGCAGGTGTGCGCGACGAGGGCGCGGTCGAGGACCGCGTCGAGCGGCAGGTCCTTCAGGTAGTCGGGGCTGGACGCGCCGCCGAACTCGCCGTGGTCGGCGCCGCGCGCCCAGAGGGAACTCGCCCCGTCCCCGATGCCGGCGAGGTCGAGCACGTCGCGGAGCCGCGCGCCGGTCCACACCAGGTTCGCCGCCCGGCGCACCCACTCGCCGGGCGCGAGCGGGTTGCCGAAGCACTCGTGCACGGACTCGACCCGGTGCGTGGGCAGCGCCCGGACGTCGTCGGGCGTCACGGTCACCGCGCGGTCGACCAGCCCGGTCACGACGACGGGTCGGTCCGGCCGGGGTGCCGGGAGGCCGAAGTGCCCGATGACGAACGCGTCCTCGAGCGCGGTGACGCGGCTCGTCAGGCGCTCGGGCGGGACGAGTCGCCGGACGGTCCCGACCGTGTCCATCCGCGCGCGCACCGGTCCGAGGGTAGGGCTCAGGCCGCCGCCGGCCAGCGAACCTCGATGCGGGCACCGCCCTCGGGCGACCGCGCGGCACGTACCGACCCACCCCGGCTCTCGACGAGCCGCGCCACGAGGGCCAGGCCCAGCCCCGAGCCGGGCGTGCCACCCGTGGCGTCGAGCCGGGTGAAGCGGTCGAAGATCCGCGCCCGCTCGTCGTCGGGGATGCCGGGCCCGTCGTCGTCGACGAGCAGCCGGGCGTGGCCCCCGGCGGGGACGACGGAGACGTGGACGACCGTCCGCGCGTGGCGGCGGGCGTTGCCGAGCAGGTTGTCGAGGACCAGCCCGACCTCGGCCGGGGTCGTGGACGCCGAGACGGGAACCGGCGCCCAGACCGTGACCACCGGTCCCCCGTTCTCCCCCGTCGCTCCGCTCGCCCCGCCGGGCTGCCGTGCCACCGCCTCCGCGACGGCCTCGCCCAGGTCGACCGGCTGGGCCTCCGGGAGCCGCCCACCGTCCGCCCGGGCGAGGGCGAGCAGGTCGGTGACCAGTGTCGACAGCCGTTCCGCGTCCTTCGCGACGCCCTCCCACGCCGCCGTGTCCTCCCCCTGCCGCGGGTGCGCGACCGCGACCTCCGCCTGGGCGCGCACCGACGCGATCGGTGAGCGCAGCTCGTGGGCGGCGTCGTCGGCGAAGCGGCGGACGGTCGAGACCGCGTCGTCGCGCCGCGCCAGGAGCGCGTTCAGCTCCTCGGCGAGCGCGGCCACCTCGTCGTGCGCGGGCGGCACGGGCAGCCGCTCCCCCTCCCCCACCTGCGACGCCGCGATCCGCAGGCGGCGCACCGGCCGCAGGGCCGCACCGGCCGCGAACCAGGCCGCCGCGGCGAGCGCGAAGGCCGCGACCACGACCCCCGGCACGAACCAGAACGCCGCGTCACCGAGCAGGGAGGTCGCGCCGAGGAGGTCGCGCGAGGCGAGGACCAGGCGCGGTGTCCCGTCCGGCAGCGTCACCGGCACGGCCACCCACCGCCGGGGTTCGCTGCCCGGCCCGGCCACCGTCACCGGCTCCCCGGTCGCGAGCGCCCGGACGACGGGCTCCGCCAACGGCAGCGGGCCTCGCCCGTCGGCCGGTGCGCCGGCCACGTCGGTCACCCGCAGCGGCGGCGGCAGGGCCGCTCCGTTCCGGACGGCGGGTGCCGCGGTCACCGCCCGGTCGCGCAGCTCCCCGTCGCCGGCCGCCACGACCGCCGACAGCAGCAACCCCGCACCGAGACGTGCCAACGCGCCGAGCACCACGAGCGCCACCACGCCGACCACCAGGGCGATCCGGGTCCGCAGCGTCCGCCGCGCCCACCAGGTGCTGATGCCGTGGGGGGAGGATCCGAGCGCTCCTGCGGTGCGAGGGTTCCCCTCACGCGGGGCGGGGGGCGGAGCGTTCACGACGGCGGGTGGAGCCGGTAGCCACGTCCGCGCTCGGTGACCACGAGACCGTCCGCGCCGACGGACGTGAGCTTGCGGCGCAGGTAGCCGACGTACACCTCGACGACGTTGCGGGCGGCGGCACCGTCGCCCCAGACGTCGGCGAGCAGCTCGTCCTTGGTGACGGTCACGCCGGGGCGACCGGCGAGGTGGCGCAGCACGGCGAGCTCCCGCGCGGACAGCCCGATCTCCGCGCCGCCCCACGTCGCCGCGTCACCGTCGATCGTGAGCGCCCCGACCACGAGGCGCGGCGCCGACGGGGCGCGGCGACGCAGGAGCGCCCGCAGCTGGGCGACCAGCACGACGAACGAGAACGGCTTGACGACGTAGCCGTCGGCGCCGAGGTCCAGCCCGTCGGCCTGGTCGACCTCACCGTCCTTCGCCGAGAGCAGCAGCACCGGCGTCTCGATCCCGCCCGCGCGCAGCTGCTCGAGGACCCGGTAGCCCGACAGCCCGGGGAGGATGATGTCGAGGACCACCGCGTCGAACGTGCCCGTCGACGCCTCGGCGAGCCCGGCCGGCCCGTCGCCCACGGCGACGACGTCCATGCCCTCGGCGCCCAGCCCCCGCACGAGCGCGGCGCGCACCCCCGGCTCGTCGTCGACCACCAGCACACGGGGCACGTGCGCGACGGTAGTCCCGACGACGCTGTGAGGGTCTCAGCCTCGGCGCCGCAGGATGGTCCCCATGAGGCGCAGATGGTTCGGGGCAGCGGGAGCGGTGGCGGCGGCCGGGGCCGTCGTCGCCGGGGTGGTGGGGATCGGCACGGCGTCGGCACAGCCGCAGCTGCCGCCGGTGAGTCCGGAGGACCTCGTCGCCTCCGTGATGACCGCGCAGCCGGGGCCGTTCAACGGCACCGTCGGGATCGACAACGAGCTCGGCCTGCCGGCCCTGCCCGGCGCCCCGCAGCTCGGGAACGGCCAGCAGAGCGCCCGGGTGTGGTCCGGCGGCGACGGCAAGGGCCGCGTCGCGCTGCCCTCGGGTGACGGCGAGAAGACGCTCGTCTCCGACGGCACCACCCGCTGGGTCTACGACGCGACCGACCGCACGGCCACCCGGTCGACGGGCGGCGCGCCGGAGCAGAAGGACCCGCAGACCGACCCGGCCGGCGCGTCCGCCCAGATCATCGGCGACCTCCGGAAGACCAGCCAGGTCGCCGTCGACGGCACCGCCGAGGTCGCCGGGCGCCCCGCGTACACGCTGGTGCTGACCCCGCAGCCCTCCGAGCGCACGATGCTGCGCGAGGTCCGCGTCGCGGTCGACGCCGAGAAGCGCATCCCGCTGCAGCTCACGGTCCTCGCGACCGGGTCCGCCACGCCGGCCCTGCAGATCGGGTTCGACGACGTCACCTTCGGACCGCAGGACCCGTCGCTGTTCACCTTCACCCCGCCGCCCGGGACCACCGTCAAGGACGCCCCGGCCCGCGGTCAGGGCGCTCCGGGCGCCCCCGACCGCCAGGGCCCGCCGCAGGGCTCCCGCACGGTGGGCGACGGCTGGGACCGCGTCGTCGTGTTCCAGCGCCCGGCGCAGCAGCCGGGCCGGCAGGCGCCCCAGGGCGCCCCGGACCTCAACGCGCTCGGCACGCCGGTCACCGGCCCGTTCGGCAACGGGCGGGCGATCACGACCGCGGTCGGCACGGCCATCGTCACCGACGACGGGCGCGTCGCCGTCGGCGCGGTGCCGGAGCCCGTCGTGGCCGAGGCGCTGGGTACCAAGTGAGGCGAGCGCAGCGACGGGGGGTAGTGACGTGAGCGTGACCGAGCAGACCCTGGAGACCCGCACCGACCCGTCGTCGGGAACCGTGCTGGAGCCCGCAGCCCGGCTGCGCGATCTACGGAAGACCTACGGATCGGTGACGGCCGTCGACGGCGTCGACCTCGACCTGCCGGCCGGCGCGGTCGTCGGGCTCCTCGGGCCCAACGGCTCGGGCAAGACGACGCTGATCCGGATGCTGCTCGGGCTGACCGCGCCGACGGCGGGTCGGGTCGAGCTGCTCGGGCACGACGGCACGCAGCTCGAGCGGGCTCTCCCCGATGTCGGTGCGCTCGTCGAGGGCCCCGGGTTCCACCCCTTCCTGTCGGGTCGGGACAACCTGCTCCGCGCCGCGGCCTGCGAGCCGCGCCTCGACGGTGACCTGCGGGCGCCGGTGGACGCGGCGCTGGGGCGGGTCGGGCTCACCGAGGCGGCGCGGCGGCGGTACCGGGGCTACTCGCTGGGCATGAAGCAGCGTCTCGGGCTCGCCGCGGCGCTGCTCGTGCCGCGCCGGCTCGTGGTGCTCGACGAGCCGACCAACGGGCTCGACCCGGCCGGCACGCGGGACGTCCGGCGGGTGATCGCCGAGCTGCACGGGGCCGGCACCACCGTGCTGCTGTCCTCGCACCTGCTCGCCGAGGTCGAGGCGGTGTGCACGCACGTCGCGGTGCTGGCGCGGGGGTCGCTGCTGGTCTCGGGCGAACTCGCGACGCTGCTGGCCTCCGACGGCGAGCTCGCCGTCACCGTCGACGATCCCGCCCGTGGCCTCGCGGCCCTGCGTGCCGCCGGGTTCGCGGCGTACCTGCGGGACGACGCGCTGGCGGTCACCGAGGTGGACCCGCCGGAGGTGGTGGCGGCCCTGGTGCACGCCGGGGTCGGCGTGTGGGAGGTGTCCCGACGACGGGCCCACCTCGAGGAGCTCTTCGCCCGGCTGACCGAGGAGGACGCGTGACCGCGGTACTCGAACGGACCCACGCCCCGCTCGGCCGCGTGGTGGGCGCCGAGGTCCGCTGGGTGCTCCGCCGCCCGCGCACGCTCGTCGTGCTCGGGCTGCTGGCGCTGATCCCGGTGGCGGTCGCCATCGGGATCGCCGTCGCCGGCCGGGGCGGCCGCGGGCTGATCGCGCAGGTCGCGGGCAACGGCTTCGTCCTGCCCGTCGTCGCGCTCGGGCTGGCGCTGACGTTGCTGCTGCCGCTCGCCGTGGCCTCGGCCGCCGCCGACGCGGTGGCCGGCGAGGCCGGGTCCGGGACGCTGCGCGGGCTGCTGGTCGCGCCGGTGGGCCGGGCACGGTTCGTCGTCATGAAGGCGGCCGGGGTGATCACCGTGGCGGTGCTCGCGGTACTGATCATCGCGGTGGTCGGGATGATCGCGGGGACGGTCGTGGTCGGCGGGCCGGGCTCGCTCATCACGCTGTCCGGGACCACCCTCGGCGTCGGTGAGGCGCTCGGTCGGATCGCGCTCGTCGCAGTGTGGACGATCGGTCAGCTCCTCGCGGTCGGGGCGGTGGCGCTGGCGATCTCGACGTTCACCGAGCACCCGCTGGTCGTCCTCGCCTGCGTGCTCGGCGGGATGATCGTGTTCGGGGTGCTCGGCGCGATCCCGTCGCTGGACTGGCTGCAGCCGCTCCTGCTCACCACCGGCTTCGGCGCCGGCACCGACGTGCTCCGCGACCCGCTGCCGCTCGACGGGCTGGAGTCGTCGTCGCTGCGGGCGCTGGTCTACGTCGTGCTCGGCGTGGGCGTGACGTTCTGGCGGATGGCACGCCGGGACGGCTGACTCCTCACGGGTCGGCGAGCTCCGCGGTCGCGTAGCGGGTGCCGTCGGCCCGGAGGAGCTGCGCCCCGGTCAGGTCGAACGGGTCCGCGGGGACGGGCCCGGCCCAGACGCCGTACCCGTCCGTCACGGTGAGCGCCCCGGCGGTGCTCCGCGCCCCGCCCCGGGTGCACAGCTGCAGCGTCATCGTCCCCGACGCGGTGTCGGGCCCGTCGCCGTCGAGCGAGAGGTAGAGCCACGTGGGGTCGCCGGAGCGCCGACCGGGGTGGGCGTAGATCTCTCCCACCGGCTCCCGCCCGCGGGTCACCGGGGAGTGCAGGACCGCTCCGGTGCTCGGTGGCGCCGGCACCGTCGCCGCCACGGCCGACGGCGGGGCGGGCGGCTCGGGGGCCCCGGGTGCGCCGAGCGCGACGACGACGGCGCCCGCCACCCCGACGAGGACGATGCACGCCGCGGGGGCGATCCACCGGGCGTCACGACCGTCCCGGGCGTGGCGGCGGCTCGCCGGGCGCACGGCGCCGGGCTGCGCGGTGGCAGCCGGCGCGGACACCACCGGACCGTCGCGGCGCGCGCGCTCCAGGCGGGCCAGGACACGCGCGGCGAAGCCGGGCGGGGGCTCGACCCGCGGCAGGACCTCGAGGAGCGCGTCGGCGACCTCGGCGTACTCGCACGACGCGTGGCGGCAGGGCGGACAGCGCTCGAGGTGGTCGACGAGCCGGGTGCGCTCCCGGCCGTCGATGTCGGTGACGGCGTACTCGGCGGCCAGGTCGCGGAAGTGGGCGCACGGGTCGTCCCGGGACGCGGGCCCGGTCACGACCGGTCGTCCCGCCGGTCGGTCGACACCCCGCCGTCCGCGGCCGGTTGCAGCAGGAGGTCGCGGAGCTTGCCCACCGCGGCGCGCAGCCGGGTCTTGGCGGTGCCGAGCGGCACGCGCTCCTGCTCGGCGATCTCCGCGGCGGTGTACCCGTGCACGGCGGCCAGCAGCACCGCGCGGGCCTGGTCGAGCGGCAGCGCATGGAGCGCCGCACGCAGCGGTGCCGTCGACGGGATCCACTCGGGATCGGTCTCCCAGCCGGCGGGCTCGTGCCCGATCATGGCGGTGATGGCCGTCGGCTCGGACGGGGTCGGCACGCGGCGCTGCACCGTGCCCAGCGCCTCGTGGCGGGCGATGCCGGCCAACCAGATGCGGACGCTGCCGCGCCGGTTGTCGTAGGTCGCCGCGCGCCGCCACGCCTGTTCGAAACTGCGCTGCGCCACGTCCTCGGCGCTGACGGGATCGCCGAGCACGCTCAACGCGGCCCCGTACACGACCGGCTGGAAACGGCGCACGAACGCGACGCTCAATTCCGGATCCCCGACCCGGAATCCGGCCAGCAGCATTTCGTCGCTCATCACGCTCCCGGGCATCGGTCGACTTCCCCGTGGAGTGCATGACCCCTCCACCGGTGGCGCGACAGACGCGACGGTCCCGACTTCACCGTCGGGCATCCGGGTCCTTCGACCCTTGTTCGCGCGAACGACGTCCGACCGTTCCGCCATCCGGGTGGTGACCCGGTCGGAGCCAATCCATCGGGCACGCCCACCTCCTATGAGAAGGGCGGTCGGACGGACCGCCAAGAGGTCGAACACGAATGCGGAGGTCTGACATGGGTGACAAGTGGGGCGGCTGGAGCGGCCACGACAAGGACAGCGACCACGACTGGGGCAAGGGCTGGGGCTGGGGCGGCTGGAGCAGCAAGGACGACGACGACCACCACGACTGGGGCAAGGGCTGGGGCTGGGGCGGCTGGCACGGCGGCAAGGACTGCGGCTGAGCGACCGGCCCGGGTGGTGGCTCCGCACGAGCCGGGGCCACCACCGCCTGCCGTCCTCCCGACCGAGCGGACGACGTGAGGAGGTCGTGATCCGCAGGATGCTGCGCGCGCTGGTGCGCCCGCCGGAGGCCGGCGACGACGTGGTCGCGCCCGCCCCGCCCGTGGCACTACGGCAGATCTTCCGTCGCTTCGCCCCGGAGGTCCGACCGTTCCGCGGCCGGCTGTGCCTGAGCCTGCTCCTCGTCGTCGTCTCGCCCGCCGCCGACGCCGCCGCGATCTGGATGTTCAAGATTCTCGTCGACGACGTCATCACGCCGCGGGACTTCTCGGTCTTCCCCGCCGTCGCCGCGACCTACGTCGGGATCACCCTGCTCGGCGGCGCGATCGGATTCGCCGATGCCTACCTCGCGGCGTGGATCGGGGAGAACTTCCTGCGGCGGATGCGGACCCGCGTCTTCGCGCATCTGCACACCCTGTCGGTCGGCTTCTTCGACCGACGCCGGCTCGGGGACATCCTCGCCCGCCTCACGGGGGACGTCGCCGCGATCGAATCGCTGCTGCTCGCCGGAGTGGCGCAGGCCGCGTCCGCCGTCGTGCAGATCGGTCTCTTCACGGGGTTGATGGTGTACCTGAACTGGCGCCTGACCCTCGTCGCGCTCGCCGCGGTCCCCGTGTTCTGGCTCTTCGCCCGGGCCTTCTCCCTGCGCATCAAGGCCGGCTCGCGGGAGGTGCGACGCCGGACCGGTCTCATCAACGTCGTCGCCGAGGAGAGCCTCGGCAACGCGATCCTGGTCCAGGCCTACGGCCGCGAGCAGGCCGAGGTGGACCGCTTCGACCGCCGGGCCGGGGAGAGCGTGCACGCCCAGCTCGCCACCGCCCGGATCGGGGCCCTGTTCGCCCCCGTCACCCAGGTCTTCGAGGTCCTCGGCGTGATGGCCATCGTCGGGGTGGGCATCTGGCAGCTCAGCCTCGGGCAGATCACCCTCGGCGGGCTGCTGGCCTTCCTCATCTACCTCTCGCAGCTCTACTCGCCGGTGCGCAGCCTCGGCCAACTGTCCAACACCGTGTTCGGGGCGGCCGCGGGCGCGGAACGCATCATCGAGCTGCTCGACGAACAGCCCGAGGTCACGGGCCCGGACCACCCCGTCCCCCTCGGGCGCCCGCAGGGGCGGCTGCACGTCGAGGGCGTGGGTTTCTCCTACCCCCACACGACCCGGGACGTGCTCCACGACATCGACCTGACCGCCGCCCCGGGCGAGGTCGTCGCGCTGGTCGGCGCCAGCGGCGCGGGCAAGACGACGCTGCTCAAGCTCCTGCTCCGCTTCTACGACCCCACCGAGGGCCGGATCACCCTCGACGGGCACGACCTGCGGGACCTCGACCCCCGGGACGTGCGCGCCGCCGTCGCGGTCGTGCTGCAGGAGACGCTCCTGCTCGACGGCACCGTCGAGGAGAACATCCTCGCCGGGCGACCCGACGCCGATCACGACGCCGTCGTCGCGGCCGCACGCGCCGCGGACGCGCACGACTTCGTCGTCGCGCTGCCCGACGGCTACGCCACACGCGTCGGGCAGCGCGGCCGCCTGCTCTCGGGCGGTCAGCGCCAGCGGGTCGCCATCGCCCGCGCCATGATCCGCGACGCCCCGGTCCTCCTCCTCGACGAGCCCACCGCGAGCCTCGACGCCGAGGCCGGGGAACGCATCCTGGCCCCGCTGCGGCGGCTGATGGCCGGTCGGACGACCGTCGTCATCTCGCACAACCTGCTGACCGTCACCCACGCCGACCGGATCCTCGTCGTGGAGCACGGACGCGTCGTCGAGCGCGGCACCCACGGGGAGCTGCTCGCCGCCGAGGGGCGGTACGCCTCGCTCTACCGGCTCCACCACCCGACCCGGCCCGACCCCGTCACGCGCGGGCGTCCGGTCCTCGCCCACCCGTCCGTCGAAGGAACCCCCTCATGAAGATCACCTGCGTCGGTGGGGGACCCGCCGGCCTCTACTTCGCCATCTCCGCGGCCCTGCGCGACGGCGGACACGAGATCACCGTGATCGACCGGGACCCGCCGGGGGCGACCTACGGGTGGGGGGTCGTCTACTGGGACAACCTGCTCGACACGCTGTACCGCAACGACGCCGAGAGCGCCCGGGCGCTGCGGGCCGCGTCGGCGCTGTGGCGGGAACAGCGCGTCACCCTGGACGGGCGGACCGCGCACCTCGGGGGCTACGGCTACAGCGTCGGACGGGCGGCCCTGCTCGAGATCCTCGCCCGACGGGCGTCCGATCTCGGGGTCGACGTCCGCCACGACCACGCGGTGACCGACGCCCACGACATCCCGGACGCCGACCTGGTGGTCGCCGCCGACGGGGCGAACAGCCGCGTCCGCTCGCTCTCGGCCGGCCGCTTCGGGACCACGGTGCGGTCGGGCGCCAATCCCTACCTCTGGCTCGGCACCGACCGCGTGTTCCGTTCGTTCGTCTTCGACTTCGTCCCGACGCCGGGCGGCTGGGTGTGGTGCCACGCGTACCCATCGAGCGCCGGGGCGAGCACCTTCATCGTGGAGTGCCAGCCGTCGACCTGGGAGGCCCTCGGACTCGACACCCTGCCCGTCGACGAGACCGTCTCCCTCCTGGAGGGCATCTTCGGCGACCTGCTGGGCGGCCACCGGCTGCTGCTCGCGCCCCGGGACCGCGACGTCACGTGGCGCCGCTTCACCGAGGTCGGCAACACCCACTGGTACGACGGCTCGGTGGTCCTGCTGGGCGACGCCGCCCACACCACGCACTTCACCATCGGCTCGGGCACCCGGCTCGCCATCAACGACGCCATCGCGCTGGCCGACCGCCTGTACCGGCACGACAACGTGCTCGCGACCGCCCTGCCCGGCTTCGAGCGCGACCGCCTGCCACGCATCAGCCGCGTCCAGGCCGCCGCCCGCAGCAGCATGGCCTGGTTCGAGCACCTCGACCGCTACACCGACCGCGACGCCACCGACTTCGCCGCCGCCATGTGCGGGCGCCAGGGCCCCCTGCCCGCCTGGCGCTTCCTCCGGCACCGCACCCGCCAGCTCCTGCCCGTCCGGACGGCGGACCGCTGGCTCGACAACGGGCGACGCACCTACCTCGCCCTGCGCCGCGGGGAGACTCTCCAGCCCCCGCGACGACCTGGCCGCCGGCATGACCGGACACCCGGTCACGTCGACGGCAGCCACGGCGCCCGGACCGCGGACGGCCGGGCGCCGGGCCCTCAGCTGCAGCCGCTGGTGGAGCCGCAGCCCTCGCAGACGTAGCAGGAGCCGGCCGGCCGCATCTTCGTGCCGCAGGTCAGGCAGAGCGGCGCGTCGGCCGCCTTGCCCTGCTGCAGCTCGAGCAGCTCGGTCGAACTGCCGACCGAGATGTCCGCCTTCCGGACCCCGGCGGGCGTGGCCGACTCCTCGGCCGCGTCGACGGTCGACCGCAGCTCCTCGACGACCTCGACCGGGGCGGCCGGGGCCTGCCCGTAGTCGTTCGCGACCTGCGCGGTGCGCTCGTCCGCCGAGAAGATGCCCAGCTGGGCGCGCTTCTCGTAGGGCAGGTGGTCGAGGGCGATCCGGCGGAACAGGTAGTCGACGATGCTCGTCGCCATCCGTACGTCCGGGTCGTCGGTCATGCCCGCGGGCTCGAAGCGCATGTTCACGAACTTCGACACGTAGGTCTCCAGCGGCACCCCGTACTGCAGCGCGATGGAGATCGCCATCGAGAACGCGTCCATGACGCCGGCGAGCGTCGACCCCTGCTTCGACATCTTGACGAAGATCTCGCCGAGGCCGTCGTCGGGGTAGGAGCCCGCCGTCATGTAGCCCTCGGCGCCCGCGACCGCGAACGACACGGTCTCGCTCGGGCGCTTCTTCGGGAGCCGCTTGCGCACCGGACGGTGGTCGGTGGTCGCGACCTCGTTGCCGGTGGTCGACTCGGCCGTCGACCCGCCGGTCTTGCCGGCGGACAGCGGCTGGCCGACCTTGCAGTTGTCGCGGTAGATCGCGAGCGCCTTGAGCCCCATCTTCCAGGACTCGAAGTAGATCTCCTCGACCTCCTCGACGGTGGCCCGCTCGGGCATGTTCACCGTCTTGGAGATGGCGCCGGAGATGAACGGCTGGACGGCCGCCATCATCCGCACGTGGCCCATCGGCGCGATGGCCCGCTCGCCCATGGCGCAGTCGAACACCTCGTAGTGCTCGGGGCGCAGCCCCGGGGCGTCCACGACGTGCCCGTGCTCGGCGATGAACTCGACGATCGCCTCGATCTGCTCGCCCTGGTAGCCGAGGGACGCGAGGGCGCGCGGCACCGTCTGGTTGACGATCTGCATCGAGCCGCCGCCGACCAGCTTCTTGAACTTGACCAGCGAGAAGTCCGGCTCCACCCCGGTGGTGTCGCAGTCCATCATGAAGCCGATCGTCCCCGTGGGGGCGAGCACGCTGGCCTGGGCGTTGCGCCACCCGTTGCGGGCGCCGATCTCCAGGCCGTCCTGCCACTGCCGGGTGGCGGCGTCGCGGATGCGGGCGTCCTCGCGGTGCAGCGTGCGGATCGCGTCGTTCGCGGCGGCGTGCTTGCGCATGACCCGGCGGTGGGCGTCGGCGTTGCGGGCGTAGCCGTCGTAGGGAGCGACGGCGCCGGCCAGCTCTGCCGAGCGGCGGTAGGCGGTGCCGGTCATCAGCGAGGTGATGGCCGCGGCGAGCGCCTGCCCGCCCGCGGAGTCGTACGCGTGGCCGGTGGCCATCAGCAGGGCGCCGAGGTTGGCGTAGCCGATGCCCAGCTGCCGGAAGGCGCGGGTGGTGTCCCCGATCTCCGGCGTCGGGAAGTCGGCGAAGCAGATGGAGATGTCCATCGCGGTGATGACGAGCTCGACCGAGCGCGTGAAACCCTCGACGTCGAACCGCCCGTCGTCACCCAGGAACTTCATGAGGTTCAGCGAGGCGAGGTTGCAGCTGGAGTTGTCCAGGTGCAGGTACTCCGAACACGGGTTCGACGCGGTGATCCGGCCGGACTCGGGCGAGGTGTGCCAGTCGTTGATCGTGTCGTCGTACTGCAGGCCCGGGTCGGCGCACTCCCACGCCGCCTCGGCCATCTGCCGGAACAGGCCCTTGGCGTCGACCGACTCGATGACCTCGTGCGTCATCCGCGCCCGCAGCCCGAACTGGCCACCGGACTGGACGGCCCGCATGAACTCGTCGGTGACCCGCACCGAGTTGTTGGCGTTCTGGTACTGCACCGACGCGATGTCGGCGCCGCCGAGGTCCATGTCGAAGCCCGCGTCGCGCAGGACGCGGATCTTCTTCTCCTCGTTGCGCTTCGTCTCGACGAACTCCGCGATGTCGGGGTGGTCGACGTCGAGCACGACCATCTTCGCGGCCCGCCGGGTGGCTCCCCCGGACTTGATCGTGCCGGCGGACGCGTCCGCGCCGCGCATGAACGACACCGGCCCGGAGGCGGTGCCACCGGAGGAGAGCAGCTCCTTGGACGAGCGGATGCGGGAGAGGTTCAGGCCGGCACCGGAGCCGCCCTTGAAGATCAGCCCCTCCTCGCGGTACCAGTTGAGGATCGACTCCATGGTGTCGTCCACGGAGAGGATGAAGCAGGCGCTGACCTGCTGCGGCGACGCGGTGCCGACGTTGAACCACACCGGCGAGTTGAAGCTGAAGTACTGGTGCAGCAGCATCCAGGTCAGCTCGTCGGAGAACACCTCGGCGTCGGCGGGCGTCGCGAAGTAGCCGTGCGTGCGGCCGGCCGTGGTGTAGCTGCGCACGACGCGGTCGATCAGCTGCCGCAGGCTCGACTCGCGCTGCGGCGTGCCCACCGCCCCGCGGAAGTACTTGCTGGTGACGATGTTCGTGGCGTTGACCGACCACGTCGAGGGGAACTCGACGCCGCGCTGCTCGAAGTTCACCGAGCCGTCGCGCCAGTTGGTCATGACGACGTCACGGCGCTCCCACTCCACCCCGTCGTACGGGTGGACCCCCTCGGTGGTGTGCACGCGCGTGATCGACAGGCCCCGGCCGGCCGCACCCTCCGGCGCGCCGTCCGTGCTCGTGTCGGACCCGACGGTCTCCGTCATGCGTTCCTCGCCTCCTGCACCGGGGACGCTTCCCCACGTTCCGGTGCTCCGTAATCCCCGACTCATCACCGACGTCGCCGCCGGCCCTGTGCGATCACACTGATTCGTGCTCTGTCCCCTGGTCCGCGGGGTCCGCGGCCAACCGACCCCGCAGGTCGGCGATCTCGGCCTCGAAATCGGCCACGCAGGAGAAGTTCCGGTAGACGCTGGCGAACCGCAGGTAGGCCACGGCGTCCAGCTCCCGCAGCGGTCCCAGGATCGCCATCCCGACCTCGTGGCTCGGCACCTCGGCCGTGCCCGACGCCCGCACCGTCTCCTCCACCTGGTGCGCCAACAGTGCCAACGCGTCCGGGTCCACCGGACGTCCCTGGCAGGCCCTCGCCACCCCGCGCACGACCTTGTCGCGGCTGAACGGCTCGGTGACCCCACTGCGCTTGACCACCGCGAGGACGGCCTCCTCCACCGTGGTGAACCGCTTCCCGCACGCGGTGCAGGAGCGGCGGCGACGGATCGCCTGGCCCTCGTCGGCCTCGCGGGAGTCGACGACCCGGGAGTCGTCGTTGCGGCAGAACGGGCAGCGCATCCCGGTTCCCCTTCCTCGCGCGACCGGACCGGCCTGTGGATGGACGGCCTCCCCGCGCACCGCCTGGGGACACCGCTGTGGACCAGACGCCCCCGGGGTGTGGATTCGGGAGCGCCGCCGGTGGACGGACCACCGACCTCGGTGGAGCGACACCCGGATCCTGTGCGGGACCCTGTGGACAACACTCCACCTGCACACACAACCTGTGGACTAACTACATCCATGTAACCACAAGATGTTGGGGCGGGACGCTAGCGACACCCGAGAAACCGGTGCAAGCCGGATCCCCTGTTCCAGCGACCCCGGCGGCGAACGGCACCCTCGCGCGCCGGGCGGCCGCGTGTGGTGCCGGTGAGCGCACGCGTGGGTGACGGGGCGACACCACCCCTCCGGCGGCTCAGGGCGCTGCGGGGACCACCAGGGGGCGACCGGGAGTCACGAGCGAGGAGGAGAGGTGGTTGGCGTCGCGGATGTGCGCGACGACCGCCGACGGCTCGGAGCGCGGCGCCACCCGGGCGGCCACGTCGAGCAGCGTCTCCCCCGGCGCCACGACGGTGACCGTGGTCCCGGCCGGAACCGGCTCCGTGGCCCCCGCCGACCCGACCACGCCGCCGGCCAGGCGCACGGCCAGGGCCATCAGCCCGACGAGGAGGACGGCGAGCACGACCACCGCCACGGCCCGTCGCCGACGCAGCACCACGACGGGCGCGGGAGCGACATGAATCACATCGGTGGAATTCACCCGCCCGACGGAGGGCAGCGCCGGGGTGGACGGGACGACCAGCGCCGCCGGACGACCGGCCGGGCGGCAGGCGTCCCGACGGGGCGCGGGCCGGGTCGGCACGCCCGCGACGGACCGCCCCGCGGGGCGCACGCGACCGGTGGACCGGCCGCCCCACCCGGCGTCGACACCCCTCGTGACCTGCTCGGAAACCGAATCGGGGCCGACGGCCGCGGACCGCGGCCGCACCGGAGTCGAAGAGCTCATCGGGCACCTTCTTCCATCGCACAGGCGTTCGATCGAACGTCTGTGCGATGTCTAGCACCGACCCCCGACAACGTCGACGGACCGACCGGCGTGTCCTTCGAACACGTGTTTGATCCGTCGCGCACTCGGCGCTACCTTCTCGACCGGGAGCACGCTGCGTCACCGTCCCGCCGGTCACGGCCGGGACGTCGCGCGAGCCCACGCCACGAATCGAGGAGGACGCGATGACCGGACGCCGCCGCGGGGCCACCGACCCGCCCGGGGCCGACGAGGAGGCGGCCGGGGTCGCCACGGCCGCGACCGCGGAGGTGCACGCGTTCCCCGACCGGGAGCCCGAGCCCTCCGCCTCCGGGACGCCGGCCCTCACGCCGCGCCAGCGCAAGGTCCTCGAGGTCATCCGCGACTACATGGAACGCGTGGGCTACCCACCGAGCGTCCGCGAGATCGGCGACGCCGCGGGCCTCACCTCCACCTCGTCGGTGGCCCACCAGATGAAGGTGCTCGAGAAGAAGGGGTTCCTGCGCCGCAACGCCAGCCGCCCCCGGGCGCTCGAGGTCTTCATGCCCGAGGAGCTCGATCCCGAGCTCGCCGGCGGGTCCGAGACCGAGGGCGTGCGTGCCGACCGGCCCACCCCGTCCTACGTGCCCGTGGTGGGCCGCATCGCCGCCGGTGGCCCGATCCTCGCCGAGCAGGCCGTGGAGGACGTCTTCCCGCTGCCCAAGGAGCTCGTCGGCGAGGGCTCGCTGTTCCTGCTCAAGGTGGTCGGCGACTCGATGATCGAGGCCGCCATCACCGACGGCGACTGGGTGGTCGTGCGGCAGCAGCCGAACGCCGAGAACGGCGAGATCGTGGCCGCGATGCTCGACAACGAGGCCACCGTGAAGACCTACAAGCGCAAGGACGGCCACGTCTGGCTGCTCCCCGCCAACGAGGCCTACGAGCCCATCCCCGGCGACGAGGCGACCGTGCTCGGCAAGGTCACGGCGGTCCTGCGGCGCCTCTGACCGCGCCGTCGGCCCGCTCGGGCCGAACCCGCTGTCGTCCACGACGACGGGTCCGGCCGGGCGTCCCTGCCACCGACGGTGACCGGACCCGCCGTCAGGAACAGCTCGAGGATCAGGGCACCGGCACGGGGACGGCCGCGTCGGTGACGGCCGAGGCCAGCTCGGAGGACACCCGGGCGTGGAGCACGGTGCCCTCGGCGACGTGCCGCTCGGAGAGCACCTCGCCCTCGGCGTGCACCCGGGCCACCAGCGCGCCCTCGGTGTAGGGCAGCACGACCTCCACCTCGACCTCCGGTCGCGGCAGCTCCTCGGCGATGCGCCGGCGGAGCAGGTCGATCCCCTCCCCCGTGCGGGCGGAGACGAACACCGCACCCGAGAGCGTCCCCCGCAGCTGGGCGAGGGCCATCGGGTCCGCGTCGTCGACCTTGTTGACGACGAGCAGCTCCGGCGGCGTGGGCAGTGCCCGCTGCGGGTCGTCCCCGCGGGACGGCGGCCGCGGCTCGTCCGGGTCGTGCCCGATCTCCGCGATCACCTCCCGGACCGCGGCGATCTGCTCGAGCGCCGAGGGGTCGGAGCCGTCGACCACGTGCACGATGAGGTCGGAGTCGCCCACCTCCTCCAGCGTCGAGCGGAACGCCTCGACCAGCTGGTGGGGCAGGTGCCGGACGAACCCGACGGTGTCGGTGAGGGTCGCGACCCGGCCGTCCGCGGTCTCCCAGCGGCGCGTGGTCGGGTCGAGGGTGGCGAACAGGGCGTCCTCGACGAGCACGCCCGCGTCGGTGATCGCGTTGAGCAGCGAGGACTTGCCGGCGTTGGTGTACCCGGCGATGGCCACGGCCGGGACGTCCCGACGACGGCGTCGGTCGCGCTGGGTGTCGCGGACGGTCTTCATGCCCTCGAGCTCGCGGCGCAGCTTGGCGATCCGCTGGTGGATGCGCCGCCGGTCGGTCTCGAGCTTGGTCTCACCGGGACCACGGGTGCCGACGCCGCCACCGGCCCCACCGCCCGCGCCACCACCCTGGCGGGACATGGACTCGCCCCACCCACGCAGGCGGGGCAGGAAGTAGCGCAGCTGGGCCAGTTCGACCTGCGCCTTGCCCTCCCGGGACCGGGCGTGCTGGGCGAAGATGTCGAGGATCAGGGCGGTCCGGTCGACCACCTTGACCTTGAGCTTCTCCTCGAGCTGACGGAGCTGGCCGGGCGAGAGCTCACCGTCGGCGATCACGGTGTCGGCGCCCGTCGACTGCACGGTCTCGCGCAGCTCGGCCACCTTGCCCGAGCCCACGAAGGTCGCGGGGTCGGGCGAGGAGCGGCGCTGGATGAGCCCGTCGAGGACCTCGGAGCCGGCGGTCTCGGCCAGCCGCGCGAGCTCGACGAGGGAGGCGTCGGCGGCCTTGGCGGTGCCGTGGGTCCAGACACCGATGAGCACGACGCGCTCGAGGCGCAGCTGCCGGTACTCGACCTCGGTGACGTCGGTGAGCTCGGTGGACGCACCGGACAGCCCGGGGACGCGGCGGAGCGAGGTGCGCTCCTCCAGCTCCATCGCCCCCGTCGTGACGTCGGGGGCCGGGGCCTCGGCGGGCTCCACGGGGACGTCGCCGTCGAGCCGGATCGGACGGCCGACGGGACGGGGGTCGGGGGACGCGGGGCGACGAGCGGGTGCAGGTTCAGTCATCTTGACTCCACTGTCCCACGACCCGGGGCGCCTCACCACGTCTTATCGACGGCTGCTACGCGCGTGCCGTCTGCGCCACGCGGGTGAACGCGTACGGCTCGTCGTCGGAGCCGCCGAGCTCGACCTCGCCGCGGGCGATCAGCACGGCCGGGCCGGTCAGCGTCGTCGTCCCGGCCGCCACCCCCACCCGCAGCACCCCGCCCGGCGTCGTGACCGTGACCGTCCCGGTCTCCCGGCCCGCCGCCCGCAGCCCTGCGACCGCCCCGGCGACGGTTCCCGTGCCGCAGGACCGGGTCTCACCCGAGCCACGCTCGTGGACCCGCAGCCGGGTCGTCAGGTCGTCGGTCAGCGGCGAGAGGAACTCGACGTTGACCCCGTGCGGGAAGAGCGCCGGGTCGTGCCCCGGGGCCACCGTGAGGTCCAGGGCGTCGACGTCGGTGGTCGTCACGCAGGCGAGGTGCGGGTTGCCGACGTCGACGGCGATGCCCGGGAACGTGGTCACCGACCCCGTCGGCCCCGCCGTCGAGGGGACGACGGCCGTCGATTCCGGCCCGATCCGGGCCGGGCCCATGTCGACGGTGACGTCGCCCTGGTCGCCGAGCGTGACGGTCCGCAGACCGGCCCGCGTCGCGACGGCGAACTCCCCGGCCCCGGCCAGCCCCGCCGCCACGAGGTAGCGGGCGAAGACCCGGACGCCGTTGCCGCACATCTCGGCGATCGAGCCGTCGGCGTTGCGGTAGTCCATGAACCACGTCGCGCCCGGGTCCTCCGACGGCGCCACCCGCAGCACCCCGTCGGCGCCGAGCCCACGCCGCCGGTGGCAGAGGGCGCGGACGGCCGCCGGGCCGAGGTCGAGCCGGCCGTCGGGGTCGGGCAGCAGCACGAAGTCGTTCTCCGTGCCGTGGCCGAGGACGTACTCCATGGGTCCAGCCTACGAATCGTCGCGCAGCAGGGTGAGCACCTCGTCGACGAGCGTGGGCGACGCCGCGTCGAGCCACCGCACCCGGCCGTCGCGCCGGAACCACGACCGCTGGCGGCGCACCAGCCGGCGCGTGGCGACGACGATCCGCCGCCGCGCCTCGGCGAGCTGCACCGACCCGTCGTCGGGAAGGACGTCGAGGAGTTCCCGGTAGCCGACGGCGCGGGACGCGGTCTCCCCCGCCCGCAGCCCGCGGGCCTCGAGCGCGCGCACCTCGTCGACGAGCCCGGCGTCGAACATCGCGTCGACCCGGCGTTCGATGCGGACGTCGAGCTCGGCGGTGTCGCGGTCGAGCCCGACGAGCAGGGTGTCGTGGCGCGGCCGGCCGGGGCGCGGGAGGCTCGCGGCGAACGGCCGTCCGGTGATCTCGACGACCTCGAGCGCCCGCACGATCCGGCGGCCGTTGCCGGGCAGGATGCTCGCCGCGGCGTCGGGGTCGACGTCCGCGAGGCGGCCGTGGAGCACGCCCGGCCCGACCTCGGCGAGCTCGGCCTCGAGGCGCGCCCGCACCGCGGGGTCGGTGCCGGGGAAGGCGAGGTCGTCCAGCAGCGCCTGGACGTAGAGGCCCGACCCGCCGACCGCGATCGGGGTCCGTTCCCGACGGCGGATGGCGTCGACCGCCGCCCGCGCGTCGCGCTGGTAGGCGGCGACGGAGGCGGTCTCGGTGACCTCCAGGACGTCGAGCAGGTGGTGCGGGACACCCCGGCGCTCGGCGACCGGGAGCTTGGCGGTGCCGATGTCCATGCCCCGGTAGAGCTGCATCGCGTCGGTGTTGACGATCTCGCCGTCGAGTCGCTCGGCCAGATCCAGGGCGAGGTCGGACTTCCCCGTGGCGGTCGGGCCGACGAGCGCGATGGGCCTGGTCATCAAGGCCATGATCCCGTGGGGCCGCGATGCACGCGTGGGGCGGGTGGGGTGTCCTGCGGGCGGGTTGTCGCAGGTCGGGGGTGCGGCACCGCCGGCTCTACTGTTTGAATGCCCGCACGATCGGAGCGGGAGGTGTGCGGCGCATGGCCGACGAGCAGGCCACGGGGGTGGCCGGCGCGGTCCCGGAGACGAGCGGGGCGACGGAAGACGTGACGGAGCAGGAGTCGACGACGGGGACGCCGGAGGGCGGGCCCGACGAGGCGGAGCAGGTGCAGATCTCCCCGGCCGCGGTGGCGGCGGAGGACCCGGAGTCGGTCGACGGGGCGACGAGCGTGGCCCCGGAGGCCGTGGCGTCCGACGAGCCCGTGCCCGCGACGTCCGGTGACGCCCCGGTGACGGTGTCCCCGGCCGCCGTGGCACCCGACGACGCGACCCCCGAGGACGCCGCCGCCGACGACGCCGCGCAGGTTCCTGCGGAGTCCGCGCCGCCGATCCCGGCCCCCGGCCCACCCCCCGGAGCGCCCGAGGTCCCGGGCACGCCCGGAGTGGCCGCGCCGCCGGAGCCGATGCCGGGTCCGGGCGGTGACGGCGCGGAGGAGCACGCGGGGCCGGCGAGCCCCGCCGCCGAGGTCGCCGAACTGCCCACCGTCCCCGCCGCGACCGACGAGCCCTCCCGGTGGGGTCGCGTCGACACCGACGGCACCGTCTACACGGTCGCACCCGAGGGCGAGCGCGCGGTCGGGTCGTGGCAGGCCGGCGACGCCGTCGAGGGCCTGGCCCACTACGCACGCCGTTTCGACGACCTCCGCACCGAGGCCGACCTCCTCGTCCGTCGTCTCCACTCCGGTCGGGGCGACGCCGCGAACGTGCTGCGCAGCGCGACGGTGCTGCGGGAGCGGCTGGACGTCGCGGCGGTCGTCGGGGACCTCCCCGGCCTCGTCGTTCGCCTCGACGCCGTGATCACCGCCGCCGAGCAGGCAGGGAAGGCCGAGAAGACGGCGAAGGCCGGCGCGCGCGAGCAGGCGGTGGCCCGCAAGGAGGCGCTCATCGGCGAGGCGGAGACGCTCTCCGAGGAGACCACGCGCTGGAAGCACGCGGGCGACCGCTTCTCGGCGATGCTCGAGGAGTGGAAGACGATCCGCGGGATCGACCGCAAGACCGACGACGCGCTGTGGAAGCGCTTCGCGAAGGCCCGTGAGACCTTCACCCGTCGTCGTGGGGCGCACTTCGCCGAGCTCGACCGCGAGCGGGCGGCCGCGAAGGCCCGCAAGGAGGAGCTCGTCGTCGAGGCGGAGTCGCTGCAGTCCTCGGAGGACTGGGGCGCGACCGCCGGGCGCTACAAGGAGCTCATGACGGAGTGGAAGGCGGCCGGCCGGACGTCGAAGGACGCCGACGACGCCCTCTGGGCCCGCTTCCGCGGCGCCCAGGACGCCTTCTTCTCGCGCCGCTCGGCGACGTTCGACGCCCGCGACGCCGAGTTCACGCAGAACGCGACGGCCAAGGAGGCCCTCCTCAAGGAGGCCGCCGCGATCGACCTGTCCGACACCGACTCCGCCCGGGCCGCGCTGCGCTCGGTGCAGGAGCGGTGGGACGAGATCGGCAAGGTCCCCCGCGAGCGGGTCCGGGAGTTCCAGAACCGGCTGAAGGAGGTCGAGGACCGCGTGCGCGCGGCCGTCGACAAGCGCTGGTCCCGGACCGACCCGGAGAAGGAGGCCCGCGTCGGCCAGTTCCGGGAGCGGGTCGAGGCCTTCGAGGCGCAGGCCGCCAAGGCCCGGGCCGCCGGGGACGAACGCCGGGCCAAGGAGGCCGAGAAGCAGGCCACCACGTGGCGGGAGTGGCTCGCCGCCGCGGAGCGCGCGACGGGCTGACCCGCCGCCACGCCCCTTCTCCGAGCGGCGCTCTCGCGACGATGCGCGGGAGGGCCGCTCGGTCATGCCGTTGTCCCGGTCTCCCGGCGGAACCGCCGGACGGGCGCGCCGTACCGCCCCGTACCGCGCGCCTCCTCGGCGAACCCGGCCCGGAGGAGGGCAGCGGCCGAGGCGACGCTTGTCGAGGTGGGTCTCGGCGCGCAGGTCCGTCCCGGGGAAGTGCCCCACCAGCCGATGCACGGCGATCCCGACGAGTGCCGTCGCGCATCCCTGGCCCCAGCGCTCGGGAACGACCCAGTACCCGATCTCGAGACTCCCGTGCGCCCGGGGATCCCGCCCGGTGTCCTCGGCGGGATCGAGTTCCGCGACCAGCAGACCGACGAGGTGACCGTCGCGGTCGCCCACCCGCCACCAGCAGCCGCGCCCGGTGTCGACGACCTTCCGTGCGCGCCGGAACCGGGCTCGCGCCCTCTCCCGCGACCACGCCGTACCGTCCCCCACCTCGGACGTCACGCGCGGATCGGTCGCGAGGCCGACGAACTCGTCCTCCTCGTCATCGCGCCAGGACCGGACGGTCAGCTCCATCAGTGCCCGTCGTCCGGGGTGCTGGGCGCCACGAAGATGCAGAACGGGTGCCCGGCCGGGTCGGCGTAGACGTACAGCGGCTCGTCCTCGTCGTCGGAACGGTCGAGGAGCAGGGTCGCGCCGAGGCCGAGGGCGCGGCGGTGCTGCCGGTGTAGGTCCGCGGTCGTCGGCACGGTGAGGTCGAGGTGGACCCGCTGGTGCCCGCTCGGCCAGTCGACCGGCGGCAGGGTCGCCACGGGCTGCACGGCGAGCACCGGCATGCCGCGTCCGTCGCGCAGCGCGAGCCACTCCTGCGCCTGCCGGTCCGGCCCGCCGTCGCCCGGCGGCTCGTCGCCGATCCGGTACCGCAGCCCGAGGAGCTGCCGGTAGAACTCGGCGATCCCGCGGGCGTCCACGGCGTCGAGCACGGTCTGGCGGAGGATCGGGTGGTCGACCATGGCGCCCACCCTGCCCGGGGGGTCCGACACCGTCGATCCAGGCCGTCGCCGCCGAGGTCTCGCCGTCGACGGCGTACGTGCGACGCGGCAGGCCTCGGGGCCGCCGATCGCGACCGGCCGTGACTGTCGGACCTTCGTACTAGCGTTCGAATCATGGCAGCGGTCGTGCTCACCGAGACCCCGGGCGGGGACCCGTTCGCGGGCGTCCCCACCGGTCCGGGGCTCGCGGCCGCGCTGGCCGCGGTGGACGTGGCGGGGCTGCCCGGCGAGCAGGTGGCGGCCTGGATGCGTGCGACGTTCCGGCAACGCAACCACGAGGACGCGGTGCTGCTCGACGCGATCCGCCAGACCTGCCGCTCGCGCGCTGGGAGCTGCCGCCGGGTGCTCGACGACGGGTTCGCCCCGCGGGTCGTGGCCGCGAACCTGGGCTGGTCGGCGGTCACCGCCTCCTCGCGCTACTCGCTGGCGGTGTTCGTCCTCGACGCCCAGCCGGCGCTCGGCGCGGCGATGTACGACGGGGTGCTCGAGGCGCGCAAGGCCGAGATCTTCGACTCCGCCACCGAGGGCCTCGACGAGAACCAGATCACCGAGGTGGTCCGCATCGTGCTGCCCGAGGCGCCGGGGCTGGCCTACCAGGCGCTGCGCGAGCGGATCCTCGAGGTCGCCCGCGCGCTGGACCCCGAGTGGGCGGCGGGGCGGCTCGCTGCCGCCGTCGCGCGGGCCCGCGTCGCCACCCGGCCGTCGCCTTCGGGCGCGGTCGACCTGTGTGGCTACGACCTGCCACCCGACCTCGCCCAGGACGCGAAGGCCCACCTCGACGCCCTCGCGGGCCAGGTGCAGGCCCGGCTGGCGTTCCTCGGCGTCGAACTCGGGGTCGGGTTCATCGCCGCCCGCATCTTCGCCCGGCTGCTCGACGGCACCCTCGCCGGCCTCGACGACCCTGCCGTGCAGGACGCCGTCATCGCCGAACTCTCCGGCGAGGACCCAGCCGGCCCGGATGGCGACAGCGATCCTGACGACGGCCCCGACGACAGCACGCCCGACGACGGCCCCGACGGCCCCGACGGCCCCGACGGCCCCGAGCCGGACGACAGCGGACCCGACGACGGCAACGACGGCAGGCCGGACGACGACAGCGGACCCGACGACGACAGCGGGCCCGACGACGGCAGCGGGCCCGACGACAACGCTGGACCCGAGGAGCGCGGGGCCGCTACGCCCGGCCCGATCGTGGAGCCGTATCCGGCGGAGGTGGCGCTGCGGATGCGGCTCTCGACCCTGCTCGGGCACGACGAGCACCCCGCCGAACTCCCCGGGCTCTCGGGCACCCTGGCCGAGATCGCCCGGCGGCGGGCCCTCGACATGGGCACCGCCCGCTGGCAGGTCCTGGTGCACGACACCGACGGGCACCTCATCCACCTGCTCGCGCTCCACGCCCCACCCGACGCCCGGCCCGACCCCCGACACCAGCGACGCACCGTCGAAATCACGGCTCCTGCGGCGCTGCTCGACGCCCTCGACGCCACCACCCACCCGGACGACGATCCGTGGCTGGCCAGCCTGCTCGCCGCCTACCGCCGCTCCCGCGACGCACCACCCGAGCACCACCCCGCCACCACCACCCGCGACGCCCACCGCCGGCTACCCGGCGCCGCACTGGGCCGCTGGATCGACGCCCGCGACCCGGTCTGCGTCGCCCCCGGCTGCCGCACCCTCGCCCGCCGCTGCGAACACGACCACACCCTCGACTGGCAGGACGGCGGCCGCACCCACGCCGACGGCCTCGCCAATCTCTGCCGCGCCGACCACCGGGCCAAGCACGTCCGTGGCTGGACCTACGACCAACCCGCACCCGGGCGGTTCACCATCACCGACCCGACCGGCACGGTCCACCACACCGAGAGCCGCGTCGTGCGCCCGCTCCCGGACCCCGTGGCGCCGCGCCGGCCCCACCCCGCCGACCTCCACCCCGCCGACCTCCACCCTGCCGATCAACACCCCACCGACCCCTGCCGGCGACACACCGCCACCAGCGCCCCCGGGACCCTCGAACACCTCCTCGCCACCCGCCCGGTGCGGCGGACGACCCCCACGGCAGACGACGACGAACCGCCCTACTGACACCCCTCGGGCGGAAGGATCAGGTCGAGCAGGCCGGTCGGGTAGAGCACGGCGTTCCCGGCGACGACGTCCGCGATCGGCAGCCACCGGACCGGTGTGCCCTCGTCCAGGATCGGGCCCGGGTCACGGCGTTCGTAGAACGAGGGGTCGGCGATCGACGCCGAATAGAGCACGTCGATCTCGTGGCCCGGCCGGCCCTCGAACTCGAAGACGTTCTCCACGACGCCGAGCCGGACGACGTCGGTCAGCTCGACGGCGAGTTCCTCCCGGAACTCCCGGCGCAGCGCATCCTCGGAGAGCTCCCCGAACTCGATGCCCCCACCGAGCGGGCGGTGGAAGGTCTCGCCCTTGACGGCGTCGTGGCCGACGAGCACCAGCAGGTCGTCTCCCCGGCGCACGACGCCCAGGACGACCGGACGGATCACGCGCGCAGTCTCACCCGCGCGCGACCGCCCGCGCCACCAGGTCGGCGAACAACGTCGGCAGCTCGATGCCCGCAGCGCCGGCCATCGTCGCCACCACGCTCGACGGGCTGAACGAGCAGTACGGGCCCGCCTCGAGGAACCACGGTCGGCCATCGGGGTCGATCCGGAAGTCGAACAGCCCGTAGTCCCGGCAGCCCAGGGCGGTGTAGCAGCGCCGCGAGGCCTCCCAGACGGCCTCGACCACCGGGTCGGCGACGTCGACGATCCACGCCCGGCCCTCCCCCTTGGCCACGAGTCCGAGCTCGCCGGAGTCGGAACGCGCCAGCTTGTCGGCCTCACCGCGAATCGGGGCGAGGTCGCCGACCGGGTACTCCTCGAGCGGCAGGCATTCCAGCCCGTGCCCGCGGTCGAGGACACCGCAGCGCACCTCGCGGCCCGCCGGGACGAACGTCTGCACCAACGCCGACGACGAGTGCTCGAACGCCGCCACGAGCGCGTCCGGGTACTGCCCGGCCGACCGGACGAGCGTCGTACCCACCGAGTTGTCGGCGTCCGTCGGCTTCACGACGACGGGTGGCGCGAGCGTCGCCGTCTCCCCAGGCGCGAGCACCTCCGACGTCGGGACGTCGACGCCCGCGGCCGCCACCAGCGCGTTCGCCCGCGGCTTCACCATCGAGGCCGCCATGACCTCGGGCGGGTTCCCGACGTAGGGCACGGCGAGGACGTCGAACAACGCCCGGTAGGCGGTCATCCCGGCCGGGCAGAACATCTGCGGGACCATGACGTCGGGCGCGAGCGCCGTCAGATACCCCACCGCTCCGGCCAGGTCGACCGGCGGCGCCGCCTCCAGCGCGGCCGGGGACAGGTCCCGCGGGAACCGCCAGCGGCCGTCGGGCGAGACGTGCGCGACCGCGTCGTCCGGCCCGCCCACGGCGGCCAGCGCTCCCCGCGCATAGAGCCGGGACAGGTCGGCGAAGAACTCGTCGGTGGGCGAGCCCACCAGATGCAGGGTTCGCGGGAGACGCAGCGGAGCGGAGCTCGACCCAGGCAGTTCAGTCACCGCCCGGCTCCACGAGCTTCCCGATGTTGACGTCGATCTTCACCCAGTCCCGGCCGGAGAGCAGGTTCTCCAGGAGGAGCGACGGGATCTGCAGGTGGTGGACCAGCAGGAAAGGCAGCGGGTCGTGCACCGAGAAGATGGCGTCGGTGCCCTCCCACAGCGTCCTCACCCGCTCCGCCACCGACGACGGGTCCGACAGCAGCCGCCACAGCTCCTGGTAGAGCCAGTACGTCGGCCGGCTCGCGGCCGTGGGGCGCAGCGTCTCGCAGCCGTCGGAGAGGTACGCCCGCGAGAGCGCCGCCTCCTGGTCGTAGAACATCGTGATCGCCGAGTGCGTGCGCGGGTTGCACTCGATCGCCCGCACCGCGCCGTCGGCGGCGACGATGAAGTCGAACGAGTACTGCCCCGTGAGCTTCCGGTCGGCGACGAACCGCGTCACCCACTCCTCGATCGCGGGCCGCTCGACGTGGTCGTAGTTCAGCTGGAACGCCGAGGACTCGCAGCAGCAGTAGACGGTCAGCACGCCGTCCCGCGCGGTGCCGTGAGTGCAGTACTCCGTGCCCGGCACGAACTCCTGCAGGATCCACGGCCGGTCCGGCGACATCGGCTTGGACGCCGCGAACGCGCGGGTCTCGGCCGTCGACGAGCGCGGCAGCGGGGTCAGGTCCAGCCGGTTGACCGCGTCGTAGGGGATCGACTTGAGGACGTAGGTCGCTCCCGGCGGGAAGTCGAACGCCGCGACCTCGTCGGCGGAGGTCACCCGGTGCGTGTCGGGCACGGGGAGCCCCGCCTCGGCGGCCGCCGCCGCGAAGGCGCCCTTGTCGTCGACCGTGCCGATGTCGTCGGCGTCGCCGTGCACCACCTCGCAGTACTGCTCGAGCAGCGGCTTCGCCAGGGCGTCGTACCAGCTCGACGCCGGGCTGCAGACCGGGACGTACACGTCGACGCCCTCGGCGCGCACCACGTCGACGAGCGCGGCGGCGTACTCCGGGTCGTCCGGCGGCGGCACCACGTGGAAGGCGTCCACCGCGATGGAGAACCGGTGCCCGGTGAGCCGGTACTTCGCGGCCTCGACGAGCACGACCCGGTGCCCCGCGGCGTGGAAGGCCCGGGCGAGCGCGAGCGCCTTCGTCATCTTCCCGCCGCTGAGCATGACGGTGCGCGGCCGGTCCGGCCGCTCCCGCGCCGGCTTCCCGACGACGGCCGAGTACAGCAGCGACCCGGCCGTCACCGCGAGGTTGGCGGGCAGGGCCGCCGCGAGCAGCGCCTGCATCCCGACGCTGCGCAGGACCCGGTTCATCGCACGGCCCCGCTCGACGGTCGAGCTCCGCTGCGCTCCGTCTCCCTGATCAGGGTGATCCCGTCGCGCAGCGGCACCACCACCTGCTCGACGCGGGGGTCGGCCGCCACGGCCGCGTTGAAGTCCGCGATGGCCCGGCCGTTCACCGTGTCCGGCCCCGCCCACGGCTGCCCCTGCATCAGGGTGTTGTCCACGGCGACGAGCCCACCGGGCGCGAGCAGCCCCGTCGTCAGGATCGTCTCCAGGTACTCGACGTAGCCGGCCTTGTCGGCGTCGATGAACACGAGGTCGAACGCGTCACCGGCGAGGGCGGCCAGGGTCTCCCCCGCCGGTCCGACGCGCACGTCGATACGGCGCCCCGCCGCCGACCCCGCGAACTGCTCCCGGGCGAACGCCGCGACCTCCGGGTCGATCTCCAGGGCGACCACGGACCCGTCGTCGGGAAGGGCCTCCGCGAGGGCGAGCGCCGAGTAGCCGGTGAACATCCCGACCTCGAGCACCCGCCGGGCGTGCGTGGCGTGCGCCAGCATCGCGAGGAATCGGCCCTCGACGTGCCCGGAGAGCATCTCCTGCTCGAGCGCGCCGGCGGCGTCGCGCCAGTCGAACGCGGCGGTGGCGCGGGCGAGCGCCGTCAGGTCCGGCGACTCCGGGGACGTCATCGACTCGACGTAGGGGTCGAACCCGACGGCGAGGTCGCGCGCCGCGCGCAACTCGTCCTCGAGTCCCGTCCCGGCCGCCCGCGCGACGAGGTCGTCGAGGCGGGCGGCCAGGATCGAGGCCGGCGTGACCGGGCGGGCCGCACCCGGCGCGGTCTTCACGCCTGGTCTCCGCTGCCCGTCGCTCCGCTCGCCTGGTCCTCCGGCACCACGTACATGTCCTCCCCCTCGCCCTGACGCGGGTAGGAGCGGACGACCTGGTTGTGGGTCTCGACGGTCTCGGTCAACTCCTCGGGCGTGAGGTCGTTGATGAAGTAGCACGTGCCGATCGGCCGCGGGACCGCCGCACGCAGCTGCCCGTTGCGGGTCTGCGTGATGGAGTCGGTGGCCTTGGCCAGCAGCTCCGGCGTGAGGTGCGGGCTGGTCAGCGTGAGCCCGATGCGGCTCATGAGCCAGAAGATGCGGTCGCGCTCGCTGACCGAGATGTAGCCGCGACGCTCCGCGAGCGTCGTCGAGAGCGCCATGTCGATCGAGATGGCGTGCCCGTGGAAGTACGGCGGCTCGGGCGTGAGCTCGATGGTCGGGCTCCACGTGTGCCCGAACGCGATGACGCGGTCCAGGTCGAGCTCCCAGAGGTTCGGCACCTCGAGCTCGAGCATGGTGCGGATCGCGTCGTAGGTGAGCCGGTGCGCGATCTCGCGGAGCTCCGGGGTCCCGTCGAGGTGGCCGAAGCGGGTGTGGAGCAGGTCCTCGCCGTACTTCTCGAGGAGCTCGAAGATGCCGGAGTTGCCGACCGTCGAGATCTTGACGAGCTCGGCCATCCCGTTGCGCACCTGGTCGACCGGCAACGTCTTCAGGAACGAGAAGTCGAGGATGACCTGCTGGCTGGCGTGGAACGAGCCGAGCCGGTTCTTGTTCTTGCCGTGGTTGACCGCGACCTTGATGGCGACGCTGGCGTCGATGAGTCCGATCAGCGTCGTCGGGATGCGGATGTAGGGCGTCGACCGGCGGAACAGCGAGCACGCGGTGCCCGTCACGTCCGTCATGAGGCCGCCGCCGACCACCAGCACCGGCTCGGTGCGGTTCAGTCCGAAGTCGCCGAACGCGTCGATGATCTTCTCGACGGTACGCAGCGTCTTGTCGGGCTCCCGGATGATGATCGGGAACGTCGTGAGCTCGAGCTCGTAGTGCTCGAAGTAGGCGCGCATCTGCTCGCCGTAGAGCTCGTGGACGGTCCGGTCCACGACCATCATCGCCCGGCCGTAGGGCCGGTAGGTGTCGGCGAGCTGCGGGTTGGCGATGTCGAAGACGCCGTCGACGTAGACCAGCGAGTAGTCGATCTTCTCGTAGGCCTCGACGTGGAACGCGGTCTCGGTGCTGGTCAGGGTGGGCTGCGGGGCGACCATGGTCTGGGCTCCTGGGTGCAGGCCGAATCACGGCCCGGCGGGGCGCCGGACCGGTCGGGTGGGTTGAGGAGGAGAGGGAGGGCTACGCGAGCGCGCGCAGCTCGGCGAGGTTCAGGGCGTCCACGCGGGTGTCGGCGGCCGAGAAGTCGTGGCCCGCGGTGTTGGCGTTGGGGAAGGCGACGGTGGTGATGCCGGCGCCCTTGGCGGCGGCCACACCGCCCACGTTGTCCTCGATGGCGACGACGTCGCCGGGCTCGAGGCCGGTCTCGCGCAGCGCGGTGCGGTAGACCTCCGGGTCCGGCTTCACGGCCTGCACGTCCGAGGTGTCCTCGATGACGTCGAAGTCCGCGGACCGGATGTCGGGCTCGAGCGCGTCCAGCAGTGCGCGCACGTTGTCCCGGCTCGTCGTCGTGACGAGGCCCAGCTTCAGGCCGGACTCCTTGGCCCCGCGCACGACGTCGAGGACGCCCGGTCGCGGCGCGGTCTGCTCGGTGGCGAGCGACTCCTGGAAGATGCGCGACTTCGTCGCGTGGACGGCGTCGGCGTCGACGGACTGGCCGTGCTGGGCGGCGTAGTCGGCGACCCGTTGGGCGCCGCCGTTGCTCTCGAGCATCGCGAGGTAGTCCTCGCGGCTCCACTCCCAGTCCAGGTCGTGCTCGGCGAAGGCCCGGTTGAAGGCCTTGCGCTGCAGCTCGGAGGTGTCGACGACCGTGGAGATCGAGCCGAAGAAGATCGCAGAGGTCACGGGTCAGCCGCTCCTGTGATGGCGGGGAGACGGTCGTCTCCGCGTCGGGTGCGTGGGAGCCGACGCCGGTGGCCACCGGACGACGGACGAGGTTCCTCGGTCAGGGGGCTACCCCGGGAAACACGGCCCTAACGTTCCGAGGTCTCCGACACTCTCCGCAGCCGTGCGGTCGCGGCACCGGGGTGCGGTCCGCTCACACCGACACCGCCCGGAACCGCACCGTGTCCCCCGGACGTAGCTGTCCCGCGACGTCGGTGTCGGCGTCCACCACGACCCCGATCACCGGATAGCCGCCGGTGACGGGGTGGTCGGCGAGGAACACCGTCGGGCGGCCCGACGGCGGCACCTGCACGCTCCCCCGGATCACGCCCTCGCTGGGGAGCTCGACCTCGGCGAACGCGTCGGCCCGCACGAGCTCCGGTCCCTCGAGCCGGAACCCGACGCGGTTGAGGTCGTCCGTGACGCTCCAGGCGCTGCGCAGGAGCACCGCCGGGTCGGCGAACCAGTCGTGACGCGGCCCCGGCACCACCCGCAGCACGCCGTCCGAGCGGGGCGGCGGCGCGAGGTCGACGACGGGTACGGGGGCGGTCGGCGCGGGCCCCACCGGCAGCTCGTCGCCCTCGGTCACGACGGCGGGGCCGAGTCCCGCGACGACGTCGGTCGCCCGGCTGCCCAGCACCGGTGTCACGGCGATCCCGCCCCGCACGGCGAGGTAGGTGCGCAGGCCGGTCGCCGGGGTCCCGAGCCGAACCTGGGCCCCGGCCGGCACGACGACGGGTCGGTACGGATCCGCCGCCCGGCCGTCCACGGTGAGGGGGGCGGGGGCGCCCGCCAGCGCGACCACACCCGACGTCAGGAAGGTCGCGGCGAAGCCGCCGAGGGTGATCTCCAGGCCGGCGGCGTCGGGGGCGTTCCCGACGAGGCGGTTCGCGAGCGCGAGGGCGCGACGGTCGGCGGCACCGGACACGCCGACGCCGAGGTCGGCGCGACCCGGTCGGCCCCGGACGTCCTGCACGGTGGTCTGCACGCCGGTGGCGAGGACGGTGATCATGCGACGCGGAACCGGACGCGGGTGCCGGGGAGCAGCACGGCGGGCGGGTCGCGCTCGAGGTCCCACAGGACGTGGTCGGTGCGCCCGATGAGCTGCCAGCCGCCGGGTGACTCGCGCGGGTACACGCCGCTGAACTCGCCGGCGAGGCCGACCGCGCCGGCCGGGACGCGGGTGCGCGAGGACTCCCGGCGGGGGACGTGGAGCCGGTCGTCGGACCCGACGAGGTAGCCGAAGCCGGGGGTGAAGCCGGCGAAGGCGACCGTCCAGGTCTGGCCGGTGTGCGCCGCGACCACCTCGTCGGCGGTGAGGCCGGTGTGCCGCGCGACCTCGTCGAGGTCGTCCCCGTCGTAGGTCACCGCGATCTCGACGACCTCCCCCGCCCCGCGCTCGCCGACGGGCTCGGGCGCGCGGGCGCGCACGTCGGCGGCCACGCCCGCGAGGTCGGCCGCGGCGGCGACGCGGACGAGCACGGTCCGCGCGGCCGGGACGAGATCGACGGTTCCCGACGGCGGGTCCGCGGCGAGGTCCGCGTGCAGCGCCAGGACCTCGTCGAGCGAGTCGAGCTCGACGAGCAGGCCGGTGTCCCCGCAGGGTCGGGTCCGCATCACCGGAAGATGGTGGGCAGCGCGGCCAGCGACTGCACGCTCGCGACGAGGGTGAACACGAACGCGGCCAGTCCGAGCAGGAGCAGCCAGACCGGCTGACGCAAGCCCGTCAGCAGGTCACGGCGCCGCCAGCCGATCCAGAGCAGGATCGCGAGGCCGAACGGCAGGATCAGGCCGTTGAAGGCGCCCGCGAACACGAGCAGCGCCGACGGGGTCTGCCCGAGCAGCAGGAACGCGATCGTGCACACGGTGATGAAGGCCGAGATCGTCAGGTTGAACCGACGGTCGACCACCCCGGAGAGCGTCCGCAGGAAGGTCGCGGAGGTGAACGAGGCGCCGATCGTGGACGTCATGCCCGCCGTCCAGAGCACCACGCCGAACAGCCGCAGCCCGACCGGGCCCAGGGCGAACGCGAACGCGGAACCGGCCGGGTCGGCCGCCGAGAGCTGCGCCCCGCCCGCCACCGCACCGAGGATGCCGAGGAACAGCAGGATGCGCAGCACGCCGGTGACGAGGATGCCGTTGACCGAACCGCGGCTGATCGTCCGCAGGTGCTCGGGCCCGGTGGTGCCGGACTCGATGAGACGGTGGGCGCCCGCGTAGGTGATGTACCCGCCGACGGTGCCGCCGATGAGGGTGAGCACCGGCAGGAAGTCGAGGCCGACGGGCGCGACCGTGCGCAGCGCCGCCTCCCCGACCGGCGGGGCGGTGACCACGGCGACCACCGCGATCAGGCCGATCTTGAGCACGCCGAGCCCGAGGACCGCCCGGTCGATCGTGCCCTCGAGGGCGCGGAAGTTGAAGATCACGATCGCGAGGACGGCGCTGAGCACCGCGCCGAGCCGGATGTCGAGGCCGAACGTGTCGTGGAGCCCGAGGCCCGCGGCGCTGATGTTCCCGATCCCGAACACGAGGCCGCCGACCACGACGAGGAACGCCAGCACGTGCCCGGAGTACGGGACCACCCGGTTGGCGAGGTCCTGGGCCCGCATCCCGGACAGCCCGATGATGCGCCAGACGTTGAGCTGGATCGCCAGGTCGACGAGGACGCTCGCGACGATGGCGGCGGCGAAGCTCGGCCCGTAGCGCGCGGTGAAGGTGCCGGTCTGGGAGATGAATCCGGGACCCGCCGCGGACATCGCCATGAGGAACATGGCGCCGGCGACGGCCAGGCTGCGTCGCACGTCGACGGTGGGTCGGCCCTCGTCCGCTGCCATGCCGGGAAGGTAGGGATTGTTCAACAATCCGTCAACCCGATCGGACAGGGTTCGAAGCGACGTGATCGGCGCTACGGAGCACACTGGCGCGCATGACCGAGGCAGTCACGAGCGTTGCCACCCCGCGCGGGCGCTCCGTCGGTGTCGATCACCCGGCGGCCCTGGGCCGGGGAGGCGCGGGCCTGGCCCTCGGCGCCCTCGGCGTGGTGTTCGGCGACATCGGCACCAGCCCGCTCTACGCGATGCAGACCGTCTTCTCGATCGACAACGGCGCCGTCAGCCCCTCCCGGGGCGACGTCCTCGGCGTGATCTCGTTGATCTTCTGGTCGGTGCTGATCATCGTGACCATCAAGTACGTGCTGTTCATGCTGCGCGCCGACAACGACGGCGAGGGTGGCGTCATGGCCCTCGCCGCGCTCGTCCGCAGCGCCCTGACCGGCCGGGCGGCGACGTTCGCGATCGGCCTCGGCGTCCTCGGCGCCGCCCTGTTCTACGGCGACTCGCTGATCACGCCCGCGATCTCCGTGCTCTCGGCCGTGGAGGGCGTCGAGGTGGTGCGGCCCGAGCTCGCCGAGGCGGTCCTGCCGATCGGGGCGGTGATCCTCGCGGCCCTCTTCATCGTCCAGCGGGGCGGCACGGAGCGGGTGGGGCGGCTGTTCGGGCCGGTCATGGCGGTGTGGTTCGTGGTGCTCGCGGTGCTCGGGCTCCCGCACGTGATCGAGCACCCCGACGTCCTGCTCGGGCTCTCGCCGACCTACATCGTCACCTTCATCGCCGACCACCCCTACACGGCGTTCATCGCCATGGGGGCGGTCGTCCTGTCGATCACCGGCGCCGAGGCCCTCTACGCCGACATGGGCCACTTCGGGCGGCGCCCGATCCGGATGGCGTGGTTCGTCGCCGTCTTCCCGGCTCTGATCATCAACTACCTCGGCCAGGGCGCGCTCGTCCTGCACGACCCGTCGGCCGTCTCGAGCCCCTTCTACCTGCTCGCCCCGGGCTGGGCGCGCATCCCGCTGATCGTGCTCGCCACCGCGGCCACCGTCATCGCCTCCCAGGCGGTCATCTCCGGGGCCTACTCGGTCTCGCTGCAGGCGATGCGGCTCGGCTACCTGCCGCGGCTCACCGTGCGCCACACCTCGTCGTCCGAGAGCGGCCAGATCTACGTGCCCGCCGTGAACTGGCTGCTCTTCGGCGGGGTGCTCATCCTCGTGGCCACGTTCCGGTCCTCGGCGAGCCTCGCCACCGCCTACGGCCTCGCCGTCACCGGCACGCTGCTGATCTCCACCACGCTGTTCCTGCTGCACGCCCGGCACACCTGGCACTGGGCGTGGTGGCAGGTGGTGGGCCTCGGCGTGCTCTTCGGCGTCGTCGAGCTGCTCTACTTCGGCGCCAACATCATCAAGATCGTCTCCGGCGGCTGGCTCCCGCTCCTGGTCGCGGTGATCGTCGTCCTCGTCATGAGCACGTGGCAGAGCGGCCGGCGCGTGATCACCCAGCGCCGGACCTCGCTCGAGGGACCGCTCGACGACTTCCTCGACTCCCTCGACGGCGTCACCCGCGTGCCCGGCACGGCGGTCTTCCCCCNCCCCACCAACGAGACCGCGCCGCTGGCCCTGCGCGCGAACGTCGAGTTCAACCACGTCCTGCACGAGCAGGTCGTGATCGTGTCCCTGGTGTCGATCGACGTGCCGCACGTGCCGCGGGAGGAGCGGGTCACGGTCGACGACCTCGAGAACTCCCACGACGGCGTCGTCCACGTCCGCGCCCGCTTCGGGTTCCAGGACCGGCAGGACGTGCCCGACGTCCTCCGCCTGGCCTGCGGGCTCTCCCCCGAGCTCGAGAGAGCGGACCCGGACACCGCGTCGTACTACATCTCGCGCGTCATGATCGAGCGTGGCGACGCGCCGGGCCTGCCCACGTGGCGCAAGCGGCTGTTCGTCGGCCTGGCGCACAACGCGGCCTCACCCGCCGGCTCGTTCAAGCTGCCGGTGGCGCGCACCGTCGTGATGGGGTCGACGCTCGAGCTGTGATTCAGGTGCGGGAGAACGCCCAGCCGGCCCAGCGGCCGGTGAGCACCACCATCGCGACCAGCGCGAGCACGAGGCCGATCCCGGGGCCGCCCTCGGGGACGGTGTTCTGCGACCACACGGCCCAGAGCCCCGTCACCGAGGTGATCGCGCAGCCGGCCGCCGTCACGAAGACGAGGACCCAGCGGCGGGTCATCACGGACGCGGCCGAGAACCCGACGCCGAACACGAGCGCCAGGATCGAGAACAGCCGCGGCAGCGCGGTGACGCCCGGGTCGCCGGACACGACCTGCCAGCCCGTCGCGCCGCCGGCGGTCCAGCGCAGGATCGCGGCGACGAGCAGCACGAAGATGGCGATCGCGACGACGAGCACCTTCGGCCCGAAGTCGACCTCGCGGGAGATCGACGGCCGGGCCGGCTGCGGCTCGGCGGTCTCGGTGTCGCTGTCGAAGGGGTTCACGTGAGGCTCCCGACGCTGCATCCGGTCTCGACCGGCTGATCCTGCGGCTTACCCATGGCGGGCAGACCCAACCCGACCCGCGGCGTCGTCGGGCGCGTGCCCGCCTCGTGCGCGTCGCCGGCCCGCGTGCGCCGGTGCGTGAGCACGTCCCCGTCGGCGACGACGTGGTGCGGCGCGCCGTAGGTGGCGCGCACGGTCACGACGTCCCCGGGTCGGATCGGCCCCGCGACGCCGGTCGGGGTGAAGTGGACGAGCCGCCCGTCGCGCGCGCGGCCGGACATCCGGCGGGTCGCCGCGTCCTTGCGCCCCTCGCCGGTGGCCACCAGGAGCTCCAGCTCGCGGCCGACCTGCTCCCGGTTGCCCGCGAGCGACATCTCCTCCTGCAGCGCGACCAGCCGCTCGTAGCGGTCCTGGACGACGGCCTTGGGCACCTGGTCGGGCAGGGTCGCGGCGGGGGTGCCGGGCCGCGGTGAGTACTGGAAGGTGAACGCCTGCGCGAAACGGGACTCCTCGACCACGCGCAGCGTCTCGGCGAAGTCGGCCTCGGTCTCGCCCGGGAACCCGACGATGATGTCGGTGGTGAGCGCCGCGTCCGGCATCGCCGCGCGCACCTCGGTGACGATGTCGAGGTAGCGGCGGGCCCGGTAGGAGCGGCGCATCGCCTTCAGCACCCGGTCCGAGCCGGACTGCAGCGGCATGTGCAGCTGCGGGCAGACGTTCGGGGTCTCGGCCATCGCGGTGATGACATCGGAGGTGAAGTCACGCGGGTGTGGGCTCGTGAAGCGGACCCGCTCGAGACCCTCGACGCCGCCGCACGCGCGGAGCAGGTCGGCGAACGCGGTCCGGCCGGTGGCCCGGTCCTCGAAGCCCACCCCGTAGGCGTTGACGTTCTGCCCGAGCAGCGTCACCTCGAGCACGCCCTCCGCGACGAGCGCCTCGACCTCGCCCAGGATCTCCCCCGGCCGCCGGTCGACCTCCTTGCCGCGCAGCGAGGGGACGATGCAGAAGGTGCACGTGTTGTTGCACCCGACCGAGATCGACACCCAGCCCGAGTAGGCCGAGTCGCGGCGCGCGGGCAGGTGCGAGGGGAACGTCTCGAGCGCCTCGAGGATCTCGACCTGCGCCTCGCCGTTGTGCCGGGCGCGCTCGAGCAGCGCGGGCAGCGACCCGACGTTGTGCGTGCCGAACACGACGTCGACCCACGGCGCCCTCGCGGTGACGGTGCTGCGGTCCTTCTGCGCGAGGCAGCCGCCGACGGCGATCTGCTGGTCGGGCCGCGCAGCCTTCACCGGGGCGAGCCGGCCGAGCTGCCCGTACAGCTTGTTGTCGGCGTTCTCGCGCACCGCGCAGGTGTTGAACACGACGAGGTCGGCGTCCTCGACGGCCTGACCGTCCGGCGCCGGCTCCCAGCCCGCCTCGACGAGGACGCCGGCCAGGCGCTCGGAGTCGTGCACGTTCATCTGGCATCCGTGGGTGCGGATGGCGAAGGTCCTGGCGCCGCTCATCGGTGTCCAGGGTAGGCCCGGCGGCCGGGAGCACGGTGCCGTGGTCGGTCGGCGGACGGTGCTCCTCGGCGCGGGGGCGGTGACCCTCGGCGCCGCAGGCGCCGTCGCCGACGAGGGCGCCCGAGCCTCACGCGAGGTCCAGGACCTCGTCGAAGCCGTCGGCGAGGTCGTGGGTGAAGCCCTCGAGGTCGGTGATCGCGGCGGGGTCGAGGTTCGCGGCCACGCAGCAGACGTCGCCGTGGGTGATCATGGCGATCATCGCCGCACAGCCGGGCAGCGGCGCGAACGGGTAGGCGCGCCGGATGCGGGCCCCGGCGAGGTAGTGATCGCCCTGCAGGCCGGGGATGCTGCTGGCCTGCAGGTCGTTGCCCCCGGTGGTGGCGCCGCCGAAGCGGGTGATGAGCGCCCCGGGCACCCGGGCCAGGACGGGCGTGACCAGCTCGACGCTCTCCAGGGCCGGCTCGTCGCGGGCGGCCCGGACCCGGCGGTGCACGTCGGCGATCCGGGCGGCCGGGTCCGCGAGGCCCACCGGCGCCGACAGGCGGGCGGGCGCGAAGCGGTTGCCGCCCGCCTCGTGCTCCGCGCGGCGCACCGAGATCGGCATGGTCACGGGCATGAGCCGGTCCGCAGGGAGCGGGTCGCCGCACCGGGCGCTGTAGCGGCGGAAGGCGCCGAGGAGCGCGGCGACGAAGGCGCTGTTCACCGAACCGCCCCCCGCCTTCCCGGCGGCCCGCAGGCGGTCGAACGGCACGTCGAGCGTGCGGAAGCGCCACGACGGGCTCCGGTCCGCGAGGACCGGGAGCGGCGGGGCGGGCGGCGGCGAGAGGACCCGGACCGCGGAGGCCACGTACGCGGCGGCGTCCCGGACCGCCCGGTCGGGCCGGACGAGTGCGCCCGCCGCGCCGAGGAGGCCCCGGGAGGCACCGGCGAGCAGGCCGAGGTCGGCCCGGACCTGCCGGACGACCGCGTCGGCGGGCCCGTCCGGCGTCGGGGTCGGCGCCGGTGGCTGGGGCTTGTCGGGCGTGGGCTCCCGGGTGCGGGAGTGCAGCCCGGCGAGGAGCTGGGCCAGGCCCATCCCGTCGGAGAGCACGTGGCTGAGCTTGAACAGCAGCGCGGCGCCACCGTCGGGCAGCCCGGCGACGACGGTCGCCTCCCACAGCGGCCGGGCCGGGTCGAGCGGCGTCATGGCGACCTGCTCGGCCAGCTCGAGGAGGTCGGCGGTCCCGGCGCCGTCGGGCAGGCGCAGGCGCCGGAGGTGGTAGTGCAGGTCGAAGTACGGGTCGACCGCCCAGTACGGGGTCCCGGCCCCGAGGAACGGCGTCACGATCCGTTCCCGGAGCCGCGGAGCCACCCGCGAGGCCCAGTCGGTGGCCGCGACCATGCGGTCCCAGTCGGGCTCGCGGTCGAGGGTCTCGACGACCAGCACGGTGGACCGCATCCGCGGGTCGGCCTCGACGCGCCACATCAGGGCCTCGAACCCGGTGAGTTCCGGCGACCGGGCCCACAGCAGCCGGCCGTCCGGACCGCGTCGTGGAGCGGGATCGACGGACACGGGACTCTCCCTCCGCCGGGCGGACGACCCAGCTTCGCAGGGCGGCGCCACGCCCGTCGAGGGCCGAGATCCCTCCGGCAGATGACAACGCCGTGGTCCTGCAGTAGGACTACACATCTCAGTGTCAGTACCACGAGTCCGGGGGTGTGCGTCGATGGCGCGCGTCGTGATGCAGGCAGTCGTGTCGGTCGACGGGTTCATCGCCCGCCCGGACGACTCGGTCGGGCCGTTGTTCGACTGGTACTCCAACGGCGACACGGACGTGGTGGCCCGGCCGAGCGACTGGCACTTCTCGGTCACCGCGGCGTCGGCCGACTACCTCCAGCCGTTCTGGGACGCGGTCGACGTCACCGTGATCGGTCGGCACCTGTTCGACACCACGAACGGCTGGGACGGCCGGACCGCGGCCGGTGACCAGCTCGTCGTCGTGACGCACCGGCCCCTGCCGCCGGAATGGCTCGCCGCCCACCCGGAGGCCCCGTTCCACGTCGCGGGGTCGGTCGAGGAGGGCATCGGGCGGGCACGGGAACTCGCCGGGGACGACGGGCTCGTCTGCGTCACGGCCGGCGACATCGGCGGTCAGGCGTTCACCGCGGGCCTCGTCGACGAGGTGGCCATGGACGTCGCCCCGGTCGTCCTCGGCGAGGGCGTGCGGTTCTTCGGGGACCACGCGGGGACGGTCCTGCTCGGTGACGCCGACCGGATCGTGCAGGGCGACCGCGTCCTGCACCTGCACTACACCGTGCGGCGCTGACCGACCCCCGTCCCGACGGCGGGTACCGCGCACCGGCCGTCGGGACCGGGCCTCAGGTCCCCGCGGGGCCGATCGAGTCGGCGGGCAACGGTGAACCGTTGTCGGGCCCGGCGTCGTCGAGCGAGCGCTTCCCGGTGGCGTGCTTGCGCTCCAGGTCCTCACGCTTGAAGATCTTGCGGCCGAGCCAGACCAGCGGGTCGTACTTCGTGTCGACCACGCGCTCCTTCATGGGGATCAGCGCATTGTCCGTGATCTTGATGTGCTCGGGGCAGACCTCGGTGCAGCACTTGGTGATGTTGCAGTAGCCGAGGCCGTGGTCCTCCTGGGCGGCGTCCTTGCGGTCACGGACGTCGAGGGGGTGCATGTCGAGCTCGGAGACCCGCATCAGGTAGCGCGGGCCGGCGAACTCCGCCTTGTTCTCCTCGTGGTCGCGCACCGCGTGGCAGGTGTTCTGGCACAGGTAGCACTCGATGCACTTGCGGAACTCCTGCGGCCGCTCCACGTCGATCTGACTCATCCGGTACTCGCCCGGCGCCAGGTCCTCCGGCGGCGCGAAGGAGGGGATCTCGCGCGCCTTGACGTAGTTGAAGTCGACGTCGGTGACGAGGTCCCGGATCACCGGGAACGTCCGGAGCGGCGTGATCGTCACCGTCTCGTGCTCGTCGAACGTGGACATCCGCGTCATGCACATCAGCCGCGGCCGGCCGTTGACCTCGGCGGAACAGCTCCCGCACTTGCCGGCCTTGCAGTTCCAGCGCACCGCGAGGTCACCGGCCTGGGTGGCCTGCAACCGGTGCACGATGTCGAGGACGACCTCGCCCTCGTTGACGTCCACCTCGAACGGCTGCAGGGCGCCCTCGCCGGTCGAGTCGCCGCGCCAGACCTCGAACTTCGCCCGGTATCCCATGGCTCACATCCCCTGATCCGCGCGGTGACCGCCGAGTTCGTCGCCGGTGTAGTACTTCTTCAGCTCGTCGAGCTCGAAGAGGTCGAACAGGTCCGAGCGCATCGCCGGCTGCGGCTGGTGCTCGAGGTGCACCTGCGGGCCGTCCGGACCGTCGGTCAGCGAGCAGTTGAGCAGCTCGCGCCGCCAGTTCTCGTTCATCGCGGGGTAGTCGTCGCGCGTGTGGCCGCCGCGGCTCTCCTGGCGCTCGAGGGCCGCCATCGCGATGCACTGGCTGACCATCAGCATGTTGCGGAGGTCCATCGCGAGGTGCCAGCCCGGGTTGTAGGCCCGTCCACCGGTCACGCCGACCTTCGGGATGCGGTCGTGCAGTTCGGCGAGCCGCTTGAGCGCCATCTCCATCTCGTCGGCGCGCCGGATGATGCCGACGAGGTCGTTCATCGTCTGCTGCAGTTCCTGGTGCAGCGTGTACGCGTTCTCCGCGCCCCGTACCGAGAACGGCTTCTCCGCCTCGGCGAGCGCCGCGTCGACGGCCTCCTCGCTGACGGCGGGAGCACCGGCCAGCGCGTCGAGGTAGTCCGCCGCGCCGGCCCCCGCCCGGCAGCCGAAGACGAGGAGGTCGGACAGCGAGTTGCCGCCGAGACGGTTCGAGCCGTGCATCCCGCCCGCGACCTCGCCCGCGGCGAAGAGCCCCGGCACGACCGTGCCGGCCGTGTCCGGGTCGACCTCGACGCCGCCCATGACGTAGTGGCAGGTCGGGCCGACCTCCATCGGCTCGGCGGTGATGTCGACGTCGGCCAGCTCCTTGAACTGGTGGTACATCGAGGGCAGGCGCTTGCGGATGAACTCGGTGCTCCGGCGGCTCGCGATGTCGAGGTAGACCCCACCGGCCGGCGACCCGCGACCTTCCTTCACCTCGTTGTTGATCGCCCGGGCCACCTCGTCGCGCGGCAGCAGTTCCGGGGGACGGCGGTTGTTGTCGGCGTCGTCGTACCAGCGGTCGCCCTCGTCCTCGCTGGTCGCGTACTGCTCGCGGAACACGTCCGGGATGTAGCGGAACATGAACCGCTCGCCCTCGGAGTTCTTGAGCACGCCGCCGTCACCACGGACGGACTCGGTGACGAGGATGCCCTTGACGCTGGGCGGCCAGACCATCCCCGTCGGGTGGAACTGGACGAACTCCATGTTGATCAGGCGGGCGCCGGCGCGGAGCGCGAGGGCGTGGCCGTCGCCGGTGTACTCCCAGGAGTTGCTGGTGACCTTGAACGACTTCCCGATCCCGCCGGTCGCGAGCACGACCGCGGGGGCGTGGAAGCAGAGGTACTCCCCCGTGGGCCGGCGGTAGCCGAAGGCGCCGGCGATGCGGTCGCCGTCCTTGAACAGCTCGGTGACCGTGAACTCGTGGAAGACCTTGAGGTCGGACTCGTAGTCGCCGGTGCGGGCGTGGTCCTCCTGCTGCAGCGACACGATCTTCTGCTGCAGCGTGCGGATCAGCTCGAGGCCGGTGCGGTCGCCGACGTGGGCCAGGCGCGGGAACTGGTGACCGCCGAAGTTGCGCTGGCTGATCTTCCCCTCGGGCGTGCGGTCGAACAGCGCGCCGTAGGTCTCGAGCTCCCAGACGCGTTGCGGCGCCTCCTTGGCGTGCAGCTCGGCCATCCGCCAGTTGTTGAGGAACTTCCCGCCGCGCATGGTGTCGCGGAAGTGCACCTCCCAGTTGTCCCGGGGATTGGCGTTCCCCATGGACGCGGCGATGCCGCCCTCGGCCATCACCGTGTGCGCCTTGCCGAACAGCGACTTCGAGAGGATCGCGACGCGCTTGCCCCGCATCCGGGCCTCGATCGCCGCGCGCAGGCCGGCACCCCCGGCACCGATCACGAGCACGTCGTAGGTGTGGTGGACGACGTCCGGAGTCGTGGTGTCGGCCATCAGTTCACGATCCTCAGGTCGGAGATGGTGCCGCTCGCGACGAGCATGATGTAGAGGTCGGTGAGGATCAGCGTCGCGATGGTGATCCACGCGAACAGCATGTGGCGCGTGTTCAGGCGCGAGACGGTGGTCCAGATCCGGTACCGCACCGGGTGCCGCGAGAAGTGCTTGAGCCGCCCGCCGGTGACGTGCCGGCAGGAGTGGCACGAGAGCGTGTAGAGCCAGAGCCCGATCACGTTGACCAGCAGGATGACGTTGCCCAGCCCGAGCCCGAATCGCACGGAGCCGTCCGGCGCGTCGCTCTGGAACGCCACGACCATGTCGTAGGTGTTGATGAGCGAGATCAGGAAGGCGACGTAGAAGAAGTAGCGGTGCGCGTTCTGCAGGATCAGCGGGAAGCGGGTCTCGCCGGTGTACTTGCCGTGGGGTTCCGAGACCGCGCACGCCGGCGGCGACATCCAGAACGCCCGGTAGTAGGACTTCCGGTAGTAGTAGCACGTCAGCCGGAACCCGAGCAGGAACGGCAACGACAGGATCGCGAGCGGGATCCACGGCGGGAAGGCCGGCAGGAACGCCCCGAAGTGGCTCGACCCCGGCACGCAGCTCGCCGAGAAGCAGGGCGAGTAGAACGGCGAGAGGTAGTGGTACGCCGGGACGTAGTACGCCGATCCCCAGAACGACCGGATCGTCGCGTAGACGACGAACGTGGCCAGTCCGAGGGCGTTCACCAGCGGCGCCAGCCACCAGCGGTCGCGGCGGAGGGTTCTCGCCCGGATGTCCGCGCGGCCGGGGTTCTCGGCCGAAGGTGCTCCGGGGTCGTGCGCTGTGGTGGTCACTCGCACCGGTCCTCGTCGACGGGCTCGCGTGACGACCGGCGCCGCGCCCCCGGGTGGTGGTGGAGGGCCTCCGGCACGGCGTCACGCCGTGTGGTGCGCAGCACACTACGACTGAGTGTTCCCGGCTGTCGTCCGGATCACAGGTGATGTTGTGGTGATCCGCATCACGAGCACGATTGACGGAGTGTCAGGCCGTCAGACCTCGTCGTCGTCCGGCGCGTCGCCCTCCAGCTCGGCGCCGCGCGTGGCCATCTCCTCGCGGACGACCTCGTAGGCGAGGCCGGCGCCGTAGCCCTTGCGGGCGAGCATCCCCACCAGGCGCCGTGCGGCGGCCTGGGGTTCCACGCGGTCGAGCGAGGGCAGCCGCCGCCGGACCAGTTCGACGGCCTTGGCGCGCTCGGACCCGGGGTCGAGCTCGGCGACCGCGGCGTCCGTGGTCTCGGCGTCGATCCCCTTGCGCCGCAGCTCCTGCGACAGCGCCCGGCGACCGAGACCCCGGTGGCGGTGCCGGGAGTCGACCCACTGCTCCGCGAATGCGGTGTCGTCGAGCAGCCGGACCTCCTCGAGGCGGTCCAGGACGGCGACGGCGACGTCGTCGGCGACGTCGCGTCGCGCCAGCTCGGTGGCCAGCTCGGCCCGCGTGCGGGCGCGGGCGGTGAGCAGGTCGAGGCAGATCGCGCGCGCCACCGACTCGGGGTCGGCGGCCGGATCGGGCGGTGCGTCCCGCTCCGGCTCCTCCCGGGCGCGGCGGCGCGGCCGCTGCCCGAGAGCCATCAGAAGTCGACCGGGGCCGGGGCCGGCTGGGTCTCGTCGGCGTCGAGCTTCGGCCCGATGCCGAGCTTCTCCTTGATCCGCTTCTCGATCTCGCCGGCGACGTCCGGGTTCTCCCGCAGGAACTTCCGGGCGTTCTCCTTGCCCTGGCCGAGCTGGTCGCCGTCGTAGGTGTACCAGGCGCCCGACTTGCGGACGAAGCCCTGCTCGACGCCGACGTCGATCAGCGACCCCTCCTTGGAGATGCCGTGGCCGTAGATCATGTCGAACTCGGCCTGCTTGAACGGCGGGGCGACCTTGTTCTTCACGACCTTGACGCGCGTCCGGTTGCCGACCGCGTCGGTGCCGTCCTTCAGCGTCTCGATCCGGCGGATGTCCAGCCGTACCGACGAGTAGAACTTCAGCGCGCGGCCACCGGTGGTGGTCTCCGGCGAGCCGAACATGACGCCGACCTTCTCGCGCAGCTGGTTGATGAAGATCGCCGTGGTGCCGGAGTGGTTCAGGGCACCGGTGATCTTGCGCAGCGCCTGGCTCATGAGCCGGGCCTGCAGGCCGACGTGGCTGTCGCCCATGTCGCCCTCGATCTCGGCGCGGGGCACGAGCGCGGCGACCGAGTCGACGACGATGATGTCGAGCGCGTTCGACCGGATCAGCATGTCCATGATCTCGAGCGCCTGCTCACCGGTGTCCGGCTGGGCGACAAGCAGGGCGTCGGTGTCGACGCCGAGCGCCTTGGCGTACTCCGGGTCCAGCGCGTGCTCGGCGTCGATGAACGCCGCGACGCCGCCCTGCGCCTGCGCCTGGGCGACCGCGTGCAGCGTGACGGTGGTCTTCCCGGAGGACTCCGGACCGTAGATCTCCACGACGCGGCCACGCGGCAGACCGCCGACGCCGAGCGCGACGTCCAGGGCGATCGAGCCGGTGGGAATGACACTGATCGGCGCGCGACCCTCGTCGCCGAGGCGCATCACCGAGCCCTTGCCGAACTGCTTGTCGATCTGCGCCAGGGCGAGTTCGAGCGCCTTGTCGCGATCCGGGGCCTGAGGCATTCGGGGTTCCCCCTCGGGACGGGTGTGGTCTTCGGCGGCGACGTTAGGGCAGGGGTCCGACAACGTCGTAGGAGCAGGTCTGCGGCTGTGGACAACTCGGGCGGTCGGTGCCGGTGGGGACAACCGCCTAGGGCGTTCAGACTAGACGAACACGTGTTCGATCCAGCAGGGGGACACGCCGGTCGTCGCCGGACGGTCTCACCGGCGCGACGCCGGCACGTCGAACTCGGCGCACACCGCCCGCCAGACCTCGCGGGGTTCCTCGCCGGACTCCAGCGCCTGCTCCACGGTCCGCCCGTCGAGCGCGGAGAACACGTGGTCCCGGGCGATCGAGGAGGCGCGCACGGCGCCGAACTCGTCCTCCATCAGCTGCCGGAAGTGGGTCAGACGCACGCCCCCGAGGGTAGGTGCGCCCGCGGGCGCGGCCCGACCCCACCCGTCGTCGGGGACGGGAAGCCCCGGCCGTGGAGCGGGGCGAGCGGTGCCCGATCGGTAGCCTCGAGGGCGTGGATGTCGTGGTCGCCCAGATCGGCCTGCCCGTGCCGGCGGGCTACGAGTGGTTCGGGCCGGTGCTGGCGGTGCTCGGCCTGGTCGCCGCGCTCGTGGTGCTGCTGCGCTGGTGGTTCTCCCAGCGCCGGTGACGGCCGGTGAGTGTCGGACCCGGCGGGTATGCATGACGTCGTGACCGTTCTCGACCGCTTCTCCCCCGCCACGCGGGACTGGTTCACCGGTGCCTTCGGTGAGCCCACCGCCGCGCAGGCGGGTGCGTGGGAGGCGGTCGCCGACGGCGAGCACGCCCTCGTCGTCGCCCCGACCGGCTCGGGCAAGACGCTGGCCGCCTTCCTCTGGGCGCTCGACCGGCTGGCCGCCGCGCCGCTGCCCGAGGAGCCCCAGCGACGCTGCCGGGTCCTCTACGTGTCGCCGATGAAGGCGCTGACCGTCGACGTGCAGCGCAACCTGCGCTCGCCGCTCGCCGGGTTGCGCCAGGCCACCCACCGGCTCGGGCTGCCGGAGCCCGACATCACCGTCGGGTCCCGCACCGGCGACACCCCGGCCGACGAGCGGCGCACGTTCAACCGCACCCCGCCCGACGTCCTCGTCACCACCCCCGAGTCGCTGTTCCTGCTGCTCACCTCGGCGGCGCGGGAGTCGCTGCGCGGGGTCGACACCGTGATCCTCGACGAGGTCCACGCCGTGCTGGCCTCGAAGCGCGGGGCGCACCTGGCGCTGTCGCTGGAGCGCCTCGACGCGCTGCTGGACACGCCCGCCCAGCGCATCGGGCTCTCGGCGACGGTGCGGCCGGTCGAGGAGGTGTCCACCTTCCTCGCGGGCGGGCGCCCCGTGCGGGTGGTGCAGCCGGAGTCGACCAAGGTCGTCCAGGTCAGCGTGGTGGTCCCGGTCGAGGACATGAGCGCGCTCGACGCCGGCGACAACCAGAGCGGCCCGGGCGTCGAGGAGGAGGTCGAGGGCTCCGCCGCCGGCGCCGCGCAGCGCGCCTCCATCTGGCCGGCGGTGCAGGAGAAGGTGCTCGACCTCGTCGAGGCACACCGCTCCACCATCGTGTTCGCCAACTCCCGACGGCTCGCCGAACGGCTGACCGCGCGGATCAACGAGCTCGCCACCGAACGGGCCGCCCTGGCGCAGGCGGAGGCGGAACCGGTCGACCTCGACGCAGACCTCGACGACGACGACCTCGACGACGACTCCGACCACGATTCCGGGGGACAGGCCGAGGCAGCCGTCGTCGCGAGGGGCCCCTTCCCGGCGGAGGCGGTCGGGCAGTCCGGCGTGGCCGAGCCCGCCGAGGTGATCGTGGCGCGGGCGCACCACGGGTCCATGAGCCGCACCCAGCGAACCCTCGTCGAGGAGGCGCTGAAGTCGGGGCAGCTGCCCTGCGTGGTGGCCACGTCGAGCCTGGAGCTGGGCATCGACATGGGCGCGGTCGACCTCGTGGTCCAGGTCGAGGCGCCGCCGTCGGTGGCGAGCGGCCTGCAGCGGGTGGGGCGCGCGGGCCACCAGGTCGGCGCCGTGTCCGAGGGGGTCGTGTTCCCGAAGTACCGGGGCGACCTCGTCTCCTGCGCCGTCGTGGCCGAACGGATGGCCACCGGGAAGATCGAGGCGATGCGCTACCCGCGCAACCCGCTCGACGTCCTGGCCCAGCACGTCGTGGCGATGACCGCCATGGAGAACTGGTCGCTCACCGACCTCACGGCCCTCGTGCGCCGGGCGGCGCCCTTCAGCGGGCTGCCCGACTCCGCGATGACCTCGGTGCTCGACATGCTCGCGGGTCGCTACCCGAGCGAGGAGTTCGGCGAGCTCCGGCCTCGCATCACGTGGGACCGGGTGACGGACGAGCTCGCGGGCCGGCCCGGTGCCCAGCGCCTCGCCGTGACCTCCGGCGGCACGATCCCCGACCGCGGGCTCTACACCGTCGTCACCCCCGGGTCCGGGGAGAACGGCACCGGCGGCTCCCGGGTGGGCGAGCTCGACGAGGAGATGGTCTACGAGTCGCGGGCGGGCGACACGTTCCTGCTCGGTTCCACCACCTGGCGGGTCCTCGACATCACGCGTGACCGTGTGATCGCGGAGCCCGCCCCGGGCGTGCCCGGACGGATGCCGTTCTGGAAGGGCGACGCGCTCGGGCGGCCGCTCGAGCTCGGACGCGCCCTCGGTGCCTTCGTGCGCGAGATCGCGGCGGCCGACGACGGCGCGGCCCGGGAACGGGCGGCCGCGGCGGGCCTCGACGCGTGGGCCGTCGACAACCTCGTCGGCTACCTCGGCGAGCAGCGGGACGCCACCCGGCACGTCCCGAGCGACCGCACGATCGTCGTCGAACGGTTCCGGGACGAGCTCGGCGACTGGCGGATCGTGGTGCACTCGCCGTTCGGTGCCCAGGTCAACGCGCCGTGGGCGCTCGCGATCGCCGCGCGGTTCCGGGAGCAGCGCGGGCTCGAGGTCTCGGCCGCCTCCGCGGACGACGGGATCGTGCTGCGGCTGCCCGACACCCTCGACGACACCGGCGCCGAGATCCTCCCGGGCGCCGAGGACGTGTTGCTCGACCCCGACGAGGTCGACCAGCTGGTGACGGCGGAGGTGAGCGGCTCGGCACTGTTCGCCGCGCGCTTCCGTGAGTGCGCGGCCCGGTCGCTGCTCCTCCCGCGGCGCGACCCCACCCGCCGCACCCCGCTGTGGCAGCAGCGCCAGAAGGCGGCGCAGCTGCTGAGCGTGGCGTCGAAGTACGAGCAGTTCCCCGTGGTGCTGGAGACCTACCGGGAGTGCCTGCAGGACGTCTACGACGTCCCGGGGCTGGTCGAGCTGATGCGCGACGTCCGGTCGCGCTCGGTGCAGGTGGTCGACGTGGCGACCCCGTCGGCGTCGCCGTTCGCCCGGACGCTGATGTTCGGCTACGTCGGGATGTTCCTCTACGAGATGGACGCCCCGCTGGCCGAGCGGCGGGCGGCGGCCCTCTCGCTGGACTCGACGCTGCTGGCCGAACTGCTCGGCTCCGAGGCGATCCGGGAGCTCCTCGACGTCGAGGTGCTCGCGGAGGTGGAGTCGGGTCTGCAGCGCACCGATCCCGAGCGGCACGTGCGCGACGTGGAGGGCACGGCCGACCTGCTGCGCTTCGTCGGTGACCTGACGACGGCGGAGGCCGCTGCGCGCGGGGTGCGCGAGGAGTGGCTGGAATCGCTCGAGTCCTCGCGCCGGGCGCTGCGGGTGAAGATCGCGGGCGAGCGGCGCTGGGTGGCGATCGAGGACGCGGGCCGGCTGCGCGACGCGCTCGGTGCAGGGCTCCCGGTCGGGGTGCCCGAGGCGTTCACCGAGCCGGTGGCCGATCCGCTCGGCGACCTGCTCGCCCGCTACGCCCGCACCCGGGGGCCCTTCCCGGCGTCCGCCGCGGCCCGTCGGTTCGGGCTCGGACCCGCCGTCGTGTCGTCGGTGCTGGAGCGGATGGCGGGCGCCGGGCGGCTCGTGCGCGGCGAGCTGCGCCCGACCGACGCCCCGCCGGTGCCGGGCGACACGGGGGTCCCCGGCGGGGCGGACGGAGCGCAGCGGAGCTCGACCGCGGCGACGGGCATCGACTTCTGCGACGCCGAGGTCCTGCGCCGCATCCGGCGCGGGTCGCTCGCCCGGCTCCGGGCCGAGGTCGAGCCGGTCGAGCCGGCGGCGCTCGGACGGTTCCTGCCCTCGTGGCACGGCATCGGTGGCCGCCGCCGGCGCGCCCCGAGCCCCGACGACCTGCTGAACGTGATCGAGCAGCTCGCGGGCGCCCCGGTGCCGGCGAGCGCGTGGGAGTCGCTCGTGCTGCCGGCCCGGTTGCCCGGCTACACCTCGGCGCTGCTCGACGAGCTCACCAGCGCCGGGGAGGTCACGTGGACCGGCTGCGGCACGTTGTCCGGCGGGGACGGGTGGCTCGCCGTCGCCCCGGCCGACGTCGCCGACCTGATGCTGCCCGAGCCCGACGACGGGTTGGCGGAGTCGCCGCTGCACCGGGCGCTGCTGGAGGCCCTCGACGGCGGCGGTGCGCTGTTCTTCCGCACGCTCTCCGACCGCGCCGGCACGATCCTGCGCGATGCCGGCGAGACGATCCCCGACGACCCGACCACCACCGAGGCGCTGTGGGACCTGGTGTGGGCGGGCCTCGCCACGAACGACACCCTCGCGCCGGTCCGGGCGCTGGTGTCGGGCGGCGGGGGGCGGTCGAAGGCCGCGCACAAGCAACGGCGGACGCCGTCGCGCGGCCGGTACGCGCGGGTCGGGCGGCCGCAGATGCCGTCGCGGACCGGCCCGCCGACCGTCGCGGGCCGGTGGTCGGCCGTACCGGAGCGGGAGGCGGACGCCACCCGGCGGGCACAGGCCCGCACCGAGTCCTTCCTGGAGCGGCACGGGGTGCTCACCCGTGGCGCGCTCGACACCGAGCGGATCACCGGCGGATTCGCCGGCATCTACCCGGTGCTGCGCGCCATGGAGGAGTCCGGCCGCTGCCGGCGCGGCTACGTCGTCGAGGGGCTGGGCGCGGCGCAGTTCGCCGTGCCCGGCGCGATCGACCGGCTCCGCGCCACGTCGCGCGACGACGACGCCTCGGCGCGGGGACAGCAGGCCCTCGTGCTCGCGGCGACCGACCCGGCCCAGCCCTGGGGGGCGGCGTTGGAGTGGCCACCGACGCGGGCCTCGCAGGACGGGACGACCGGGCACCGGCCCGGGCGCAAGGCGGGCGCACTCGTGGTCCTCACCGACGGTGAGCCGACGATCTACGTCGAGCGCGGCGGGAAGTCCCTGCTGTCGTTCACCGACGACCGCGACCGGCTGACCGAGGCGGCGACGGCCCTCACCACCGCGGTGCGGGACGGCTCGCTCGGCGGGCTGTCGGTGGAACGCACCGACGGGTCGAGCGCCATGGACGGGGTGCTCGCCGAGGCGCTGGGCGAGGCCGGGTTCCGCAACAGCCCGAAGGGACTGCGCATCCGGGCGTGACGGCCCACGGCGTCGTGACGGGGTACCACCCCACGGGGCGACCCCGACGCGGTGCGCCGGGCGCGGGCTCGGGCGACGGCAGGCAAGATGGGCGCCGCATGGTCCGGCGAGGAGGGAGTCCGATGGCGCTGGCGTGTCCGAGCTGCGAGGTCGGAGCGGCGGAGTACGTCGGGATGGCGGACGACGGCCGCAACGAGATGCGGTGCACGACGTGCGGCCACCACTGGATGCACGGCGCGCGACCCGTGTCGCCCCGGGCGGTGACCCCGAAGCCCGTGAAGACGCCCACCCCGCGCACCCGGGCGCCGCGGGCCGCGACCACGTCGCGGCCGGTCACCACCCGCTCGGTCCCGGCACCCGCCGCGGCCCCCGTCGTGCGACGGTTCCCGACCCTGGACGACGTGCCCGGCGAGGCCCTGCAGCGACTGGCCGCCCTCAAGGCGGCGTGGCCCCGGCAGCGGCCCCGTCCCGACCCCTACGCGGCCGACTTCCGCCGGCTCTACGAGCTGATGTTCAGCCGCGCCGGGCTCCCCCACGCCGAGCCCGGGCCGCTCAAGGACTTCGTGACCACCGACGTGCTGGCGCTGTCGGGCAACACCTCGTCGTTCTCCCGCGAGTGGCGCAAGCTCGGCGACCGCGACGCCTCGCAGCGGTTCCGCGACGCCGTGGAGTACCTGCTGCGGGGCGAGAGCGGCGACGACGAGCAGTCCCCGGACGACCCGCCGCTCGAGGACCGGTTCACCGCCCTGGTCGAGCAGACCAGCCCGCACGCCATGGGGGGCGCCCGGGAGTCGGTGCTGACCCACGTCCTGGCGGTGGCGCGTCCGGAGCGGTTCCTGCCGATCCTCACCGTCGACGGCGGGTCGGGCGGGGAGGGCAAGCGGGAGATCGTGGCGTCGGTGCTCGGCGTCGAGCTCCCGCCCGTGGACCGCACCCGGCACACGATCGGTCGGGTGGCCTGCGGCTCGAACGACCTGCTGGTCGACGCGCTGGGCGCGGGGTTCGCCGACCTCGACGACGCCGCGGCGTTCCTGCTCTGGGCCCACGCTCAGGCCTGAGCCCAGGCGGCCACCTCGGCCCGCAGCTGCGCCCGGCGGGTGTCGTCGACGAAGGCCGCCTCGACGGCGTTGTCGGCGAGGGTGCGGACCTGGTCGCGGTCGAGGTCCAGGGCCGCGGCGACCGCGCGGTGGTTGTCGTCGACGTAGCCGCCGAAGTACGCGGGGTCGTCCGAGTGGACGCTCACCGCGAGCCCGGCGTCGAGCATGGCCGGCAGCGGGTGCGCCGCGAGGGTGTCCACGCACCGCAGCCGCACGTTCGACAATGGGCACACCGTCAGCGGCACGGTCTCCTCGACCAGCCGGGCGACGAGCGCCGGGTCGTCCAGGCTGCGGATGCCGTGGTCGATCCGCTCCACCCCGAGCACGTCGAGTGCCTCCCACACGTAGGCCGCGGGCCCCTCCTCCCCCGCGTGCGCCACGAGCCGGAGGCCCACGGCGCGGGCCCGCGCGTAGACGTCGGTGAACCGCGACGGCGGGTTGCCGACCTCGGCGGAGTCCAGCCCGATCCCGAGCAGCGGCGTCCCACCCGCCAGCAGCGCGTCGAGCACCGCGTCGGCCTCGGCGGCGGGCCGGTCGCGCAGGAAGCACGGGATCAGACCCGTCGTCATCCCGGCCGGGGCCGCCGCCAGGGCGCCCGACACGCCCTCGAGCACCGCCTCGACCGGGACGCCGCGGGCGAGGTGGGCCTGCGGGTCGACGAACAGCTCGACGTGGCGTACCCCGGCCGCTGCGGCCCGCGTCAGGTAGGCCGTCGTCATCGCCGCGAAGTCGGCCGGCTCCCGCAGCACCGCCATGTTCGCGTAGTAGAGGTCGAGGAAGTGCTGGAGGTCGTCGAAGGCGTAGCGGGCGCGCAGGTCGTCCAGGTCGGCGTACGGCAGCGACACCCGGTTCCGCTCCGCCAGCTCCATGATCAGTTCGGGCTCGAGGGTCCCCTCGACGTGGACGTGCAGCTCGACGGCGGGCGGGGTGTCGGTCATGCCGGGGATCCTGGCTCATCCGGGACCGGGTCGGTGCAGCCGCTGCCCCGGACCGACGGGGCGCACCCCACGCGGTGGAGCCGGGCGGTCACGGCCGCCGGTGTCCGCGCGAAGCGGGTGGCCAGGTCGTGGAGCACGGCCGTGCGGGACCGTGAGGGGTCGGCCGCGAGCCAGGCCGCGCGCAGCGCCGCGTCGTCCTCGGCCGACCACGGCAGACCCCCGTTGGCGGGCCGGGGCGGCCGGCGCGGGAACGGCAGGACCTCGCCGTCGGGCACGTCCCACGCGTCGGGCCAGTCCTCCCGCCAGCCGAAGAGCCGCCGTTCCTCGGTGTAGGGGTCGTCCTCCGGGTCCGGCTCGGACAGGGGCCACAGCGGCGGGTCCATCGGCCCGGCGGTGCCGAACTGGTCGTCGGCCCAGGCCGCCCGCAGCAGGGCGTGCAGCCGGCGGGCCGGGAGCGACACCGAGAGTCCCGGCCCCTCGGGCTCCGCCACGGTCCCCGCGTCCGCCCCGACGGGCACGATCGCGACGTACGCCCGGGCGTCGAGGACCTGGATCCGGAGTTCGTGGTCCGCCTCGCGGACCGTGATCATCTCGCGCATGCGGTCAGGGTCGGCGCCGCGTCCCCGCCCCGGCAACGACGCGACCGCACCCTGTGGACAACCGACGATCATCCACAGGCGGTGCTGCGCCGAACGGCAGGAGCTACGACGACCCGGAGGGCTCCACCCACCCGAGCCGGGCCGAGAGCTCCCGGGCCGCCTCCCGCATGTCGCCCACGATCGCCCGCGCCCGTCGCCGCGGGAGGCGGTAGGCGGGGCCCGACGCCGAGAGGGCGGCGACCACGGACCCGTCGTGCGCCCAGACCGGCACGGCGACCGCGTGCATGCCGACCTCGAGCTCCTCGAAGGAGCGCGCGTAGCCCTCGTCGAGGACCCGGGCCAGCTCGGTGCGCAGGGCGGAGGGCTCGGTGATCGTCGCCTCGGTGAACCGCGGGAGCCGGCGGCGCAGCAGGAGCCGCTGCTCCCCGTCGTCCATGTGGGCCAGGAGCACCTTGCCCGCGGAGGTCGCGTGCAGCGGGGTCCGGCGGCCGACCCAGTTCTGGGTGCTCACCGAGGAGGTGCCGAACTCCTGCGCGACGTTGATGGCGGCCTCGCCGTCGGACACCGCGATGTTCACGGTCTCGCCGACGATCTCCGCGAGGGCCTGGCAGGTGGGCTGGCCGAGCCGGGCGAGGTCCATGCGCCCGGTCGTCGCCGCGGCGAGCCGCACGATGCCGAAGCTCAGCGCGAACTTGCCCCGGTCACCGAGCTGCTCGAGCAGGCCGCGGCGCTGCAGGGCGGACACCAGGCGGGACGCGGTCGACTTGTGGACGCCGAGCTCCTCGGCGATCTCCGTGATGCCGGCCTCGCCGCGCGCCGCGAGGATCTCGAGGATCGTGACCGCCCGGTCGACCGACTGGACCGACGAGCGATCTCCCCGGTCACCGTCGGCCCTCGTCACGCAGGGCAGTGTAACGACCCCGAACGGCGCAGCGCCGGGTCGCGACAACGGTGTAGAACCTCCGGGGTCCCCGGTCACACCCGCCGGGTCCGACCATTCGGACCAGGCGCGCAGGGTCCAGACTGTCCTCCGTGCCCAGGGCCGACACCGAGCTCGCCACCGATCCGCAGCCGCCGTCGGGCTCCGGGACGGACGCCGGGCCGCTGCACGGGACGCGGCCGCGCCCGCCGGCAGCGCACGTGGTGCACCGCGGGCCCGGGCCGCTGGACCACGCCGGGTTGCGCTGGCTGCGCGTCGACGCCCTCGGGCTGGTGGTGGGGGTCGCCTTCGGCTCGCTCGCGATGACGCCGTCGCTCATCCCCCGCGACTGGATGGTCCAGGGCCTCGCCACCGGCCTCTCCGCCGCGGCGGGGTACGCGGTGGGCACGTCGCTGTGGTTCCTCGTCCGCCGGACCCGTGTCGGCCTGCGGTTCGTCGCCCACCTCCGGCTGTGGGTGCCGCGTCCGGTGCGGCTGGCCGCGTGGCCCATCCTGCTCGTCGCGGCCGTGGTGGTCGTGCTGATCGCCCTGGTGGCGGGCGTGCACTGGCAACGGGAGCTGGCCGCGCTCATGGGGCTGGAGCCTCCGACGCTGCTCGGGTACTCCCGCGCGGTACCGCTCGGCCTCCTGGTGGCCGTCGTGCCGATCGGCGCCGTCCGGATCGTCCGCCACGCCGACCACGTGCTCGTCCGCGGCCTGCGGCGCTACGCCCACCTGCCGCGGCGCATCGCCGCCGCGGTGGCCGTGGTGCTGCTCGCCGTCGTCCTGGCGGCCTTCGCGAACCAGGTGGTGCTGCGCGGCACCCTCGCCGTCGTCGACCAGGCCTTCTCCGGGGTCAACGACGAGAGCTACCCGGGGTTCGACCGGCCCACGAGCCCGACGCGCTCGGGCTCGCCCGGTTCGCTCGTGCCCTGGGAGACCCTCGGCAAGGAGGGCCGTCGCTTCGTCGCGGCCGGTCTGCCGGCGGCGACCCTCGCCCGCGCGGCGGGACGCCCGGCCGTCGATCCGGTCCGGGCCTACGTGGGCCTCGAGTCGGCCCCCGACGCCCAGGCGCGCGCGGACCTCGCCGTCGCCGAGCTCGACCGCGAGGGCGCGTTCGCCCGGCCGGTGATCGCGGTCATCACGACGACGGGCACCGGCTGGGTCGACGATCCCGTGTCCAACTCGCTGGAGGCCCTGTACGGCGGGGACAGCGCCATCGTCGCGACGCAGTACTCCTACCTGCCGAGCTGGCTGTCGTTCCTGTTCGACGGGCCGCGCGCGGAGGAGGCCGGGCGGTTGCTGATCGACGCGGTGCACGCGCGCATCGAGGCCATCCCGGCCGGTCTGCCCCGCCCGCGGATGCTGGTCTTCGGGGAGAGCCTCGGCTCGCAGGGCTCGGAGGCCGCGTTCTCCTCCCTCGCCGACGTGCGGGCGAACACCGACGGCGCGCTCTGGGTCGGGCCGCCGAACTCCAACCGGCTGTGGTCGCAGATCGTGTCCCGCCGCGACCCCGGCTCCCCCGAGGTGCTCCCGACCTACTCCGACGGTCTGGTGGTGCGCTTCGCCGCCGGGGCGGGGGCGGCCGCGGTGTCCCACACACCCTCCACCCCGTGGATCACACCGCACGTGCTCTACCTGCAGCACCCGTCCGACCCCGTCGTCTGGTGGTCCCCGCGCCTGCTCTGGGAACGGCCCGACTGGCTCGTCGAGCCCCGGGGCTACGACGTGCTCGGCGCCATGAGCTGGTACCCGGTGATCACCTTCTGGCAGGTGACGATCGACCTGGTCAACGCCGTGGACGTGCCGCCGGGCCACGGCCACGTCTACCAGGACGAGGTCCTCCGGGGGTGGGCGGCGATCGGCGCCCCGCAGGGATGGACCGACGCCGACACCACCCGGGTGCAGCAGGCCCTCGTCGGGACCTCCGCGACCTCCGTCGGCGGGTGACCGCCCGGGGAGTGGGCGCCCTCACCGCTCGCACACAGGACCGGGTGGCACCGTGGAGGGGTCCGCGACCGCTCCCCCGAGGTGACATGACCGCCGCCCTCCCCGCCGCTCCCCCACGGCGCGTGCCCGCCGTCCTCGTCCTCTCCGCCGTCGTGGCCGTGGTGGCCGCCGGGCTGGTGGCGTGGAACAACCTGCTCGTGCCCGTGCTGCCCGCCGACCCGGTGGTGCGCATGATCGCGAACGTCGCGGGCGTGCTGGTGCTGGTGCTGGCCGCCCGCGCGGGCGGTCTCACGTGGCGGGACCTGGGGCTCTGCCCGACGACGTGGCGGGCCGGCCTGCGCTGGGGCGGCGCCGCGGTGGGCCTGGCGGCGCTCGGCTACGGCATCGCGTTCCTGCTGCCGGCCACCCGCCCGTTGCTGGAGAACCCGGGCGTCGAGTCGAGCTCGTCCTCCGCCCTGGTGCTGCGTGCGCTGCTGCTCATCCCCGTGGGCACCGTGCTGTGCGAGGAGCTGGCGTTCCGCGGGGTGCTGCACGGGTTGACCGAGCGGGCCTGGGCGGGGCGCCTCTGGGCCGGGCGCGGGGTCGTGTTCGCCGTGGCCTCGGCGTTCGCCGTGTGGCACCTCGCGGGTGCGCTGGCCTCCCCGGTCGGCGGTGTCCCCGTGCTCGGCGTGGTGGTCGTGCTGCTGGTCACCGCCCTGGGCGGGGTCGTGATGTCGGTGGTGCGCCGCCGGACCGGCTCGCTGTTCGCCTCCATCGGCATCCACCTCGGCACCAACGTCGTCGGGCTCGTCGCGGTCCTGCTCGCCACCCGCTGATCGTGAGATAGGGAATATCCGGGCACACCCGGACGTACGGTGCGTCTAGTGTTTCGTTGCGCGATACACGGAATCGACGGATCGGAGGACGGGTGGCGCAGGCTGACGTCGGAGCTCGGCCGGGTGCCTCACCCGCGCTGGTCGTCGCGGTCCTCTCCTCGGTGGGGCTGATCGCCTCGCTGTGCATGACGCTGGTGGTGCCGATCGTGCCCCAGCTCCCCGCCCTGCTCGCCACGACGCCGGCGAACGCCTCCTGGGTGATCACCGCGACGCTGCTCGGCGGCGCGGTCGCCACGCCCATCGCGGGCCGGCTGGGCGACATGATCGGCAAGCGCCGTGTCCTCATCGCCACCCTCGCGTTGCTCGTCGTCGGGGCCCTGATCTGCGCCCTGACCTCCTCGCTCGTGCCGGTGCTCGTCGGGCGCTCGCTGCAGGGCGTCGCGGTCAGCGCGGTGCCGCTCGGCATCAGCCTCATGCGCGACGCGCTCCCGCCGGAGCGCCTCGGCTCGGGCATCGCCCTCATGAGCGCGACCCTCGGTATCGGCGGCGGGCTCGGCCTGCCGCTCTCGGCCCTCATCGTCCAGATCGCCGACTGGCACGCGCTGTTCTGGACCGCCGGGGCCCTCGGCGTCGCCGGCATCCTGCTGATCCTCGCGGTCATCCCCGAGTCGGCCCAGCGCTCCGGGGGCCGCTTCGACGGGCTCGGCGCGGTCGCGCTCACCGTCGGCCTCGTCCTCGGTCTCCTCGCGATCTCCAAGGGCGCCGAGTGGGGCTGGGGCAGCGCCCCGACCCTCGGCTCGGCGATCGGCGCCGTCGTCGTCCTGCTCGCCTGGGGCGGCTGGGAGCTCCGGACCACCGACCCGATCGTCGACCTCCGTGTCACCGCCCGGCGGGCCGTGCTCGTGCCGAACCTCGTCTCGGTGCCGGTCGGCGTCGCGATGTTCACGGGCATGGTGACCTTCCCGCAGCTGCTGCAGGCCCCGACGTCGTCGGGCTACGGCCTCGGGCTCTCGCTGCTCGCGGCGGGCCTCGTGCTCGCGCCCAACGGCGTCGTCATGATGCTGATGTCGCCGGTCACCGCGCGGGTCTCGGCGCGGTTCGGCCCCCGCACCTCGCTGCGGATCGGGCTCGTGATCATCGTGATCGCCTACGCCCTGGGCACGATGCTGCTCTCGGCGCCCTGGCACGTCGCCCTGGTGATCTCGCTGGTCGGCGCGGGTGTGGCGCTGGCCTACGGGTCGCTGCCCGACCTGATCATGCGGGCCGTCCCCACCGACAAGACGGCCGCGGCGAACGGACTGAACACGCTGATGCGCTCGGTCGGCACCTCGACGGCCTCCGCCGTCGCCGCCGTCGTGCTCTCGGCCATGATCGTCCGGTCCCCGTTCTACACCGGCCCCTCGCTCGCCGGGCTGCAGACCACGCTGTGGATCGCCGCGGGCTGCGGCCTCGTCGCCCTGGTCGCGTCGGCGCTGATCCCGGTGCTGCCGCGGTCGCGGTCCGTGGACGCCACGGTGGTCGAGACCGAGGTCCCCCTTCCCGACGACGGGCGTGGTCCTGCCGTGCACGGGCACGTCCGGCTCGCCGGCGGCGCCCCGGCGTCCGACGCGCGCGTGACCCTGGTCGACCTGCACGGCCGCCAGCTCGCCGTCGTCCCGGTCGAGGCCGACGGGACCTTCCGCGCGCCGGTCGACCACCCCGAGACCGTGCTCGTCATCGCCAGCGGCCCCGGCGGGCGGCCGACGGCCCAGCACGTGTCGCCCGCCGAGCGCTCGGCCCCGCGGGACCTGGTGCTGGCGCGCTAGTCACTCCCCCTCGTGGCAGGAAAGCGTCGTTGCTGTCACTGGACGGCAGCAACGACGCTCCGCTGCCACAGGGTGGAGCCCGCCCACGGCACGGGTGGGAACGGCCCCGGCGGGGCATGCTGGGGGCGTGCCCGAGGGTGACACCGTGTTCCTCGCCGGCCGTCGCCTCGACGACGCGCTGGCCGGGAAGGAGCTGACCCGCGGCGAGCTGCGGCACCCCCGGCTGATCGGCCACGACCTCGCGGGGCGCACCGTCCTCGGCGTCGCGAGCGTCGGCAAGCACCTGTTCACCCGCTTCGACGACGGGCGCAGCCTGCACAGCCACTTCCGCATGGACGGGTCGTGGCACCTCTACCGGCCGGGGCGCCCGTGGCGGGGCGCCGACCACGAGATCCGGGCGATCCTGGCGGTGGAGGACCGGGTCGCGGTGGGGTTCCGGCTGCACGACCTCGAGCTGCTGCCCACCGACGAGGAGGACCGCTTCGTCGGCCACCTCGGCCCGGACCTGCTGGGCGATGACTGGGACGACGAGACGTCGACCGCCGAGGTCCTGCGCCGGTTGCGGGCCGACCCCGACCGGGAGCTCGGGACGGCGCTGCTCGACCAGCGGGTCGCCTGCGGCGTGGGCAACCTCTACAAGGCCGAGATCTGCTTCCTGCTCAAGGTGTCGCCGTGGACGAAGGTCGGCGACCTCACCGACCGGCAGACCGCCGACGCCGTCAGCTGGTCGCGCAAGCTGCTGCTGCGCAACGCCTGGCGCCCGGAGCAGTCGACCACCGGCGACCTCGGTGAGGGCGCCCAGCACTGGGTCTTCGAGCGGGGCGGCCGGAACTGCCGGCGTTGCCGGGACGTGGTGCGGGTGTCCCGGCAGGACGACGGGACCAAGGACGCCGAGGACCGGGTCGCCTACTGGTGCCCGACGTGCCAGCCCGGGCCCCATCCGGACGTCCCCCGCGCCCGGGGTGGCCGTCGTCCCCAGCAGCAGACGGGCCGCCGGGCCCGCTACTGACGGGGCCGGCACCCGGTCGGCGCGGAACGCACGAAGGGCCCCCTCGCTCGGTGTCCGAGCGACGGGGCCCTCCGGTCTCCGAAGCGGGCGCCTCAGTTCTGCTGCGGCGGCGCGTACTGCTGGGTCGGCTGCGCCGGGGCGGGCTGCGCCGGCTGCGTCTGACCGGCCGCGGGCTGACCCTGCGTGACCTGGCTCGGCCCGTGCATCGACGCCCGGATCTGCTCCAGGCGGCTCTGCCCGGCGAAGTCGGCGGACGCCTGCTGCACCTCGAGCATCCGGCCCTGCACGCTGTTCTGCGCGAGCTCCGCCTGGCCGAGGGCGGTAGTGTACCGCTTCTCGATCTTGTCGCGGACCTCGTCGAGCGACGGGGTGTTGCCCGGGGCGGCGACCTCGCTCATCTGGCGCAGCGAGTTCGACACCTGCTCCTGCATCTTGGCCTGCTCGAGCTGGCTGAGGAGCTTCGTGCGCTCCGCCAGCTTCTGCTGCAGCACCATGGCGTTGCGCTCCACGGCCTGCTTGGCCTGCTGCGCCGCACCGATCGACTGGTCGTGCAGCGTCTTGAGGTCCTCGACGTTCTGCTCGGCGGTCACCAGCTGGGTGGCGAACGCCTGCGCCGACTGCTCGTACTGCTGCGCGGCCTGCTCGTCGCCCTTGGCACGCGCCTGGTCGGCCATCGTCAGCGCCTGCCGCGCCGACGACTGCAGCTTCTCGATGTCACCCAGCTGGCGGTTCAGCTTCATCTCCAGCTGCCGCTGGTTGCCGATCACCGAGGCCGCCTGCTGCGACAGCGCCTGGTGCTGGCGCTGGGCGTCCTCGATCGCCTGCTGGATCTGCACCTTGGGGTCCGCGTGCTCGTCGATCTTCGACGAGAACGCCGCCAGGAAGTACTTCCAGGCCTTCACGAAGGGGTTGGCCATCTGCTCCCGCCCAACTCGTCACCGTCCGCACAGGCCGCTGACGCTGACCTGGTCCGTACCCATCGTGTCAGCTCCGCCCGCAGTCGACCACCGAGGTCCCGTCCCCGGTGTGGCGGGCGGTGGACTCAGGCCGCCGAACGCACCGTGTCGGCCCGGCCCAACGTCACGAGCTCGACCAGACGCAGCTCGCCCGTCGACTCGTCGACCGGGGCCTCGTCCCGGTCCTCGCCCGACCCCTCGGGGGTCTCCACCAGGTCCACCACCTCGGCCGCGGGCGTCTCGTCCGTGGCCGTGCCGGCGCCCTCGGCGGGCGCGCCCTCGAAGGCCTCCTCGACCGCCGAACGGAGCGCGGGGTCCACCGAGTACTTCCCCGTCGCTCCGCTCGCCTCGACCAGCCGCCGGTCGGCCAGGCGGGCCGGGCGGGCCGGGCGGCGGGGCTCCGCCGGCGCGGGCCGCATGGTGGCCGCGACGTCGTCGAGCAGGTCGGGCAGCGGGAGCGCGAGCGCGTCGCAGATCGCCGCGAGCAACTCGCTCGACGGCTCCTTGCGCCCACGCTCGATCTCGGACAGGTAGCCCAGGCTCACCCGTGCGTCCCGCGAGACGTCCCGCAGGGTCCGCCGACGCTCGGTGCGGGCGCGACGGATCGTGCCGCCGATCGCCTCGCGCAACAACAGCGCCATGTGAGCACCTCCCGGCCGTACCCGCCGTCGGGAACCCAGCGGCCCCGCGGAGAGCCCGGCATCGATGACCGTTCCGACCACGGTACCGACTCCCGCGTCCCCGCGTCGGGGGCGAGCACCACGTTCACCGTGGGCGAACTGCCGGTCGGTCCGTCGGTCAGTGCAGCGCGGCACGGCGCAGGCGGACCGCCTGGGCGACGTAGTCGAGCCCCGTCACGACGGTCACCACCACCGCGAGCAGGAACAACGTCGCCACGCCGGGCGCGGCCCAGGCCGGCAGCGGCATGATCGCGAGCCCCAGCGCGAAGGTCTGCAGCACCGTCTTGACCTTGCCGCCGCGGCTCGCGGGGATCACCCCGTGGCGCAGCACCCAGAAGCGCAGCGCGGTCACCCCGAGCTCGCGGACCGCGATGACGATCGTCACCCACCAGCCCAGCTCGCCGAGCACCGACAGCCCGATCAGCGCGGCCCCGACGAGGGCCTTGTCGGCGATCGGGTCGGCGATCTTGCCGAAGTCGGTGACGAGGCCCCAGCGCCGGGCGAACTCGCCGTCGAAGGAGTCGGTGACCGAGGCCAGGGCGAAGACGCCGAACGCGATCCAGCGCCACCCGGCGTCGTGACCCCCGGCCGTGAACAGCGCCACGAGGAACACCGGGACGAGCACCAGCCGCGCCACGGTGAGCGCGTTGGCGATGTTGACCAGTGGAACGACGCGATCCGCCGCGTTCCTATCCACGGCCTGCTGGGTCACCGGGCGCCCGCCGCGGCGGGCTCACGGTCGACGGTGGGGGTGAGCACCTCGAGGGCCTCGACGACGAGATCGACGCCGTCGGAGCCGACGACGCGGCCGCGCACCATCGCACCCCGGGTGAGGTCCGCGAGCAGGTCCTCGGAGCCGGTGAGCAGGCACTCCCCGTCGACGTCCGGGCCCTGGTGGGCGGCCCGGCCGATCCAGACGAGGTCGCCCGGCTCGGTGTCCTCGACGTCGTCCGGCCCGTCGTCCTCGGAGTCGGTGGGGTCGGTCAGGTCGGTCATCTCCGGCTCGGCGTCGAGACCCAGCTCGGCGAGGTCGAGGTCCTCGACGTCGGCGAGGTCGGGGTAGGCGGCCGCCGCGCCCTCGGAGAGCTCCTGGCGCTCGACGAGCACCTCGACCTCGGTGCCGATGCGGCGGGCGGCGCGGTCGGCGCTGACCACCTCGACCAGCGAGGTGATCCGCTCGACACGGGCGGCGACCTCGGCGGGGTCGATCTTGTCGGGCAGGTCGGCGGCCTCGGTGCCGTCCTCGTCGGAGTAGCCGAACACGCCGACGGCGTCGAGCTCGGCCTCCGACAGGAACGCCTCGAGCTCCGCGAGGTCGTCCTCGGTCTCGCCCGGGAAGCCTACGATGACGTTGGAGCGGATGCCGGCCTCGGGCGCGAGCGCGCGGATCTCGGCGCAGAGGGCGAGGAACGACTCGCGCGAGCCGAACCGGCGCATGCGGCGCAGCAGCGGGCCGGAGGCGTGCTGGAAGGAGAGGTCGAAGTAGTCGGCGACCTTCTCCGTCCGTGCGATCGCGGCCAGCAGCGGCGGGCGGACCTCGGCGGGCTGCAGGTACGACACGCGGACGCGCCGCAGGCCGGGGACCTCCGCGAGCGAGCCGAGCAGCCGCTCGAGGGCTCCCCCGGCGGCACCGCGCGCGTCGATGTCCTTGCCGTAGGACGTCGAGTTCTCGCTGACCAGCGTCACCTCGGCCACGCCGTGGTCGGCGAGCCAGGCCGCCTCCGCGACGACGTCCTGCGGCGCGCGGGACACGAACGCGCCGCGGAACGACGGGATCGCGCAGAAGGCGCAGCGCCGGTCGCAGCCGGAGGCGAGCTTGAGCGGGGCGACCGGCGCGTCGTCGAGGCGCTTGCGGGGCACCTCGGGCAGCCAGTCGTGGCCGGGGATGCTGCCGTCGCGGACCGCCTCGGGCCGCTTCACCGGGCTGAGCGGGAGCAGGGCGCGACGGTCGGCGGGCTGGTGCGAGGCGAGCGGGCGGCCGGCCATGACGTCGTCGAGGCGCTCGCCGATCGACCCGTAGTGGTCGAAGCCCAGCACCGCCGTGGCCTCGGGGAGGGCCTCGGCCAGCTCCGTGCCGTAGCGCTCCGCCATGCAGCCGACCGCGACGACCTTCGTCCGGGTTCCTTCGGCCGCTCCCGCTGCAGCGAGCACCGCGTCGACCGAGTCCTTCTTGGCCTGCTCGACGAAGGTGCAGGTGTTGACGAGGACGACGTCGGCGGTGCCGTCGTCGTCGGCGGAGATCTCCCAGCCCTCGGCGGCGAGCCGCCCGGCGAGCTCCTCGGAGTCGACGTCGTTGCGCGCGCACCCCAGGGTCACGAGCGCCACACGGCCCCGGGCTTCCTCCTGGGATGCGCCCGCGCGGGGAGAACCGGAACGCTGTGGCACCCGTCCAGCGTAGACGCACCCGGACCCGCCGCCGGTCGTCCGGTGCCTACAGTGGCACCCCGTGTCTCCGCCGTCGCCGTCGCCGTCGTCCCCGGTCCTGCTGCGACGCGCCCGGACGGCCGACGTCCGCGGGATCAAGGCCCTCGTCGACTCCTTCGCCGACGACAACATCCTGCTGCGCAAACCGCTGGTCACCCTGTACGAGACCGTGCAGGAGTTCCGGGTGGCGGTGCGGGGCCGCGAGGTCGTGGGCTGCGGCGCGCTGCACGTGCTGTGGGAGAACCTCGGGGAGGTCCGCACCATCGCCGTGCACCCGTCGACGCAGGGCGGTGGTGTCGGACACACCCTCGTCGAGGAACTCATCGCCCAGGCGCGCGCCCTCGGTCTGGCGAGCCTGTTCGTGCTGACGTTCGAGGTCGACTTCTTCCTGCGCCACGGCTTCCGCGAGATCGACGGCTCGCCGGTGAGCCAGGAGATCTACGTCGAGATGATGCAGTCGGCCGACGAGGGCGTCGCGGAGTTCCTCGACCTCGCCTACGTGAAGCCGAACACCCTCGGCAACACGCGGATGCTGCTCGACCTGTAGCTCTCAGGCGGCCCGCGCGGGGCCTTCGTCCACGACGACGGGCGGCGCGACGGGCAGGTCGCCGGCGTCGGCGGGCGCGCCGGTCGGCAGGACGACCCGCACGGCCAGCGTGCCGCTCGTGGCGATCACGTCGACGGTGCCGCCCAGCACGGCCGCCCGCTCGGCGAGGGCGGGCGGGAGGTCGGTGGCCCGTCGTCCCCGCCCGGAGGTCACCTCGAGGGTGACGGCGTCCGCGCGGTGCTCGACGGACACGCTCGCCGGGACCGGCCCGGGGCACGAGGCGACGTCAGCGACGAGGTCGCTGAGCAGCCGCGCGGCGAGCAGGCCCACCTCGGGACGGTCCGTCGCGGGCACCCCGCACACCACGACCGACGGCGGGCGCCCGGCCCGGCGCACGTCGCCGAGCGCGGCCTGCTGGGCGTCGGCCACCAGCATGGCGACGCGCCCGGCGTCGAGGGTCGCGGCGAGGACGGTCTGCGGCCGGCCCGCCGGGTCGACCACGGTCAGGGCGGGCAGCACGCCGGCGAGGCGGTGCCGGGCCACCCGGGCGCGGCGGGCCTCGGCCGCGCCGGAGGCGAGCACCGCGAGCTCGTGCACGAGGGTCCGGTGCACGACCGGCGCGAGCCCCAGCCGGCCGTGGGCGTCGCAGCGCCCGAGCGCGTCGACCGCCCCGAGCCAGCGGCGGCGACGGGCCGCGTCGGCGCGGCGGCGACGGTGGAGCCCGAGGCCCCACGCCGCGGCGAGTACGACCCCGAGGAGCAGGCAGGCCCCCGACTCCGGTGTGGTGCCGGTCGGCAGGTCCACCGCACCGGCGACCACCCCGGCCGCGGGAGCGGCCGTCGTCGCGAACGGAGCGGCGACGACGAGGACACCGAGCACGACGGCGAGCCCGAGGGCGGAGGCGGTCGGCGGGGCGTGGCGGGCGGTGAGGGCGATCGCGACGGCGAGGACGAGCACCAGCAGCGGCCCGGCGGCCACCGACGCGGGCAGCAGGACCACCACGAGCGCGAGGAGCGCGAGCATCGCGGCGCCCACGGCGGTCCCGACGACGAGCCACGGCCAGCGGCCGCGCCCGGGTCGCGTCGGGCTCTCGACGGTCGGGAGGCCGCCGAGGGCGGCCGCCCGGCTCGCGGCGTCGAGCGCCGCGGCGGCGTGCCCGGCGGCCTCGTCGTCCAGGGCGGACTCGAGGCGGTGGAGGTGGTCGACGACGACGGCCCGCAGGTCGCCCGCCACCCGGTCGCGTTCCCGGGCGACGGCGCCCGGCACGTCCGGACCGACCGTCTCGACCGTCCGCGCTGCGTCCTGCTCCTCGTCACCGATCATGTCCGCCACTCCCGACCCCCGGAGGAACCAGCCGGGAGGCAGCCTGACAGACCACCCTGTGTGCCCTCGCGGGACACGCGCACACGATCAGGCGTCCACCCGATCCGGGTCCTCGGAGCCGGGATCCCCGTCGTCGGGAACGGCGGCCGGCGCCGGCTCGCCGCGGATCGAGGCGAGCAGGTCGGGCAGCTCGTCGGGCTTGAACAGCACGTCACGGGCCTTGGACCCCTCGCTGGGGCCGACGACCCCGCGCGTCTCGAGCAGGTCCATGAGGCGGCCGGCCTTCGCGAACCCGACGCGCAGCTTGCGCTGCAGCATCGACGTCGAGCCGAACTGGCTGGTGACGATGAGTTCCGCCGCCTGCAGCAGGACGTCGAGGTCGTCGCCGATGTCCGGGTCGATCTCCTTCTTCTCGGCCGCGGCCTCGGTGGTGACGGAGTCGTCGTAGTCCGGGTCGGCCTGGGACTTCGCGAAGTCGACCATCGCCTGGATCTCGTCGTCGCCGACGAAGGCACCCTGCAGGCGGTTGGTCTTGCCCGCGCCCATCGGCAGGAAGAGCGCGTCGCCCATGCCGATCAGCTTCTCGGCGCCCGGCTGGTCGAGGATGACCCGCGAGTCGGTGAGCGAGCTGGTGGCGAACGCGAGCCGCGACGGCACGTTCGTCTTGATCAGGCCGGTGACGACGTCGACCGAGGGCCGCTGCGTCGCGAGCACCAGGTGGATGCCGGCCGCACGCGCCTTCTGCGTGATGCGGACGATCGCCTCCTCGACGTCGCGCGGGGCGGTCATCATGAGGTCGGCGAGCTCGTCGACGATCGCCATGATGTACGGGTAGGGCCGGTACACCCGCTCCGAGCCGAGCGGCGCCTGGATCTTCCCCGAGCGCACGTGCTCGTTGAACACGTCGATGTGCCGCACGCGGTTGGCCTGCATGTCCGCGTAGCGCTGCTCCATCTCCTCGACGAGCCACTGCAGCGCGGTCGCGGCCTTCTTCGGCGAGGTGATGATCGGCGTGATCAGGTGCGGGATGCCCTCGTAGGGCGTCAGCTCGACCATCTTCGGGTCGATGAGGATCATCCGGACCTCGTCCGGCGTCGCCCGCGCCAGCAGTGAGACCAGCATCGAGTTGACGAAGCTGGACTTACCGGAGCCGGTGGACCCCGCCACCAGCAGGTGCGGCATCTTCGCGAGGTTCGCCAGCACCATCTGGCCCTCGATGTCCTTGCCCAGGCCGATGACCATCGGGTGCGTCTCGCGGCGGGCCGTGTTCGAGGAGAGCACGTCCGCCAGCCGGACCATCTCGCGGTCGGAGTTCGGCACCTCGATGCCGACCGCCGACTTCCCCGGGATGGGCGCGAGCAGCCGGACGTTGTCCGTCGCCGCGGCGTAGGCCAGGTTGCGGTGCAGCTGCGTGATCTTCTCGACCTTCACGCCGTGGCCGAGCTCCACCTCGTACCGGGTGACCGTCGGGCCGCGCACGAAGCCGGTGACCTGCGCGTCGATCTTGAACTGCTCCAGCACGCCGGTGATCGCGTCGATCATGGCGTCGTTCGCGGCGGACCGGGCCTTCGGCGGGTCGCCCGCAACCAGCAGGTCGGGCGGCGGCAGGTGGTAGTCCCGCTCCCCCTCCGGCGGCTCGCGGTGGCTCGAGAACGACTGCGCGGCCTGCGGGTCGGTCTCGGAGTCCTCGACGACGGGGGGCGTCTCGGGGATCTCCGCCGCCGGGCGCCGCTTCTTCGCCGGCTCCTTCGCGACGGCGGGTTCGGGCCTCTCGACGACGGGTGGCTCGGGCTCGGCGGGCCGCTCGACCGGCTCCGAGAGGTGGTCGCGGTGGCGGGCCGGGTGGGCGTCGGCCTCGAGCGACTCGGCCGCGTCCTCGTCGACGGCCTTCCTGCGGCGTCGCCGGGGCTTCTCGATGACCTCGGTCTCGGCGACGTCCGCCGTGTCCGTGGTGTCCGTGGTGTCCTCGACGTCCTCGGGGCTGCCCCACTCGTCGTCGTAGTCCTCGTCGAACGCCTCCCCGGTGACCAGGCAACGCACGCGCCGCGGGACGTCGCGGACGGGCGTGCCGGTGAGCACGAGCAGCCCGAACGCGCCGACCAGCACGAGCACCGGCATGGCGATCCACACCGTCACGCCCGCGGTCAGCGGGTCGGCGAGCCACGCGCCGATCACCCCTCCCCCGGCCTGCCGCCCGGCGAGGGGCGCGGGGGCGCCGACCGAGAGGTGCCAGGCCCCGAGCACGCCGAGGGTGAGCAGGAGGGCACCGACCACGGTGCGCGGCCGCGTCTCGGGATTCGGGTCGGTGCGCATGAGCAACACGGCGATCCCGACGAGCACCACCGGGAGCGCGAGGGCCAGCGACCCCAGCACCGTCCGGAACGCGATCTGGATACCGGCGCCGATCGGGCCGCCCGCGCCGAGCCACAGCCCGGCCGCCGTGACCAGCGCGAGCACGACCAGCGCGAGCGCGACCCCGTCCCGACGGTGCGCCGCGTCGATCTCCCGCCCGCGCCCGATGGTGCGGGCGACCGACCCGAGGCCGCGCGCCGTGAGCGTCCACGCGCCGCGCATCCCGCGGACGAACGGCCCCGGCCCGGTCCGCCGCGACGCCGGCCGGCGCGCCGGGGGCTTGCGGGCGGGCGTCCGGCGACCGGACCTGGACCGCGACGGCTGGGCGGTCGCGACCGTGCGCCCCGGCGTCCGCCCACCGGTGAGCGGGCGGCTGCGCTGCGAACGCGTGTCGGTACGGGCCATGGCGGACACGGTAACCGCGGCGCCCCACACGCCCCGGGAGCCACACGCGTCCGGCCGGGTGTCGGAGTCGTCGCATTCCGCTGTGGTCCGGCGACGAGACGTCACCCGTCGGGCTGCTACTGACATCCGGCGACACCGCGGCGAGACGTCACCTGTCGGGCTGTGGCACCACCGCGCGGGCCGGCAGCGAACGGGCTCAGGCGACGCGGGCGGCCCAGCGGCGCACGATCACCGGGGCGACACCCGCGACCACGGCCGTGACCACGCCCAGGGCGAGGACGGCGGCGGAGAGGCCGCCGAGCGGGACGGCGACGGCGAGCAGCACGAGCGGGCAGAAGAACTGGCCGATGAACATCGCGGCGGTCCACATCCCGGTGCCGCGGCCGCGTTCGGCGAAGCCGAGGCCGGACAGGGCCCAGGTCAGCAGGGTCGGGAGCAGCAGGCCGGTCCCCGCCGAGGCGATCACGGCCCCGACGGCGATCACCACCACCGACGACGTCAGCCCGACGACGACCAGACCGACCGCCGCAAGACCGAGCGCGACCGGCAGCAGCACGCGGGTGCCCCGGCCCGAAACGCGACCGAAGGTGAAGCCGCCGACCGCCGTGGCGAGCGAGGCCACGGCGCTGACCAGCCCGATGGTGGCGGTGGAGCCGACGCCGACCGAGGCGAGCACGAGCGAGAGCTCGGCGATCGGGGTGTAGAAGACGATGCCGCCGAACAGGCTCACGAGGCACGGCACCGCGATCAGGCGCCACGGGATCGGGGGCAGCGCGGCGGCCGGGGTGCGGCCGGTGGAGCGGACGAACACCGCGGCGAGCACCGCGATCACGAGGCTGGAGACGTAGAGGACGAACGGCGCCCGCCAGCTCACGGCGCCGAGCGCCCCGCCGAGGGCGAAGAAGACGGTGGCGGCGAGGGTGGTCGCGATCGTCTGCCGGGCGAACCAGCGGTCGCGGGTGGGGCCCGCGAAGAGGTCGGCGAGCAGGGTGGTGCAGGCGGTCATGATCGCGGCCTCGCAGATCCCCACCCCGACGCGGCTGGCGACGATCGCCACCAGCGAGTCCAGGTAGAGCGGCGCGGTGCCGAACAGCGCGTAGACCACGAGCGCGACGACGAGCACCCGCTTGCGGCCCGCCGCGTCGACCAGGCGGCCCGCCACCGGGGCGAGCAGGCCGATCATGAGGGCCGGGGCGGTGAGGACGACCGGGACGAGGACCTGGACCCCGGCCGTCGTCGCGAAGGCGTCCATCATCCGCGGCAGCACCGGGGCGAGGAGGACCGAACCGAGGATCGGCAAGCAGCTGCCCGCCAGCAGGATGGCGCCCTGCCCGACCGCGCGACCCGTCGTCGGGGGCGCCCCCTGCTGCTGTGTGACCGTCACGGCCGACCTCCCTGTCGTCCTGGATGGGGCCGTGATCGGCACCACAGCGGAGTCTCGGGGCGGGTCGCGGGTGATCGGAAATCACTCCGGTTGGGGGGCACCATCCACGGGATCGATGGTCGGCAGCCCGCGGCACACCTCGGCGAGCAGGCTGCGCAGCCACCGGTGGGCCGGGTCGGCGTCGTACATCGGGTGCCACCAGAACGCCTCGACGAGCGGTGAGGTGGTGATCGGGCACGGCAGCACCCGCAGCCCGTCGGCGGGCCGCAGCCGCGCGGCGAGCCGTCCCTGGACGAGGGCGACGCGGTCGGTGCCGGCCACCAGCTCGGGGATGGGGAGGAACGACTCCACGACCACCTGGGCGCGCGGCTCGATCCCGTGCCCGCGGAGCTGCTGGGCGGCGGGCGTGAAGGCGGTCGGGCGGTGGTAGACGGTGACCCAGGGCAGGGCGGCGAGGTCGTCGAGGGTGATCCGCTCCCCCACCCGCGGGTTCGACACCGCGACCAGCACCACCCAGTGGTCCTCGTAGAGGTCGAGGAACGGCATGTCGTCGATGAACCCGTGCGGGATGAACAGGCCGTCCACGGCGCGCAACCGGTCGGCCGCGCCGGCGATGTCCTCCGGCCGATGCGGGCACAGCCGCAGCCGTGCGGCGGGGGCGGCCCGGGCGAACGCGGCGGCCAACGGGGCGCCGAGCACGCTCGTGGCGTAGTCGGACACGAGGAGGGTGAACTCGCGGGTGGTGGCGGCGGGGTCGAAGTCGGGTGCCGCCGAGAACACCCGCTCGATGCCCGCAACGGCGGCCTCGGTGCGGTCGACGAGGCGCACGGCGAGGGGGGTCAGCTCGTAGCGGTTGCCGACCCGGGTGAGCAGCTCGTCGCCGAAGTGGCGGCGCAGCCGGGCGAGCGCCGCGCTGACGGCGGGCTGGGAGAGCCCGAGCGCGGCGGCCGCGCGCGTGACGTTGCGCTCCGCGAGCAGCGCGCGCAGCGACAGCAGCAGGTTGAGGTCGAGGTTGACCAGTCGGGTGAGGGCCGACCGCTCGACCACCGGCGGCCCGGGCTCGGCGCGCATCGCACAGGCATACCGCATCGACCCGCTACTGCGGGGTGGACACCTCACGGCGGACGTGGTCGAGGAGCTCGGTGAGGTCGTGCGCGACGAACTCCGCGCCCGCCTCGGTGAGCTCGTCGGCCGAGAAGCCGCCGGTGCGGACCGCGAGGAACGGCACCCCGGCCCGGACGCCGGCCTGCCCGTCCCACACCGAGTCGCCGATGAGGACCGCGTCCCCGCTGTGCTCCCGCTCGAGCGCGAGCTCGATGAGGTCCGGGGCCGGCTTGCTGGCCTCGACGTCGCCGGAGGTGATGACGTCGTCGGCGTACGAGCGGCCGTCGATCAGGTCGAGGAAGTGCTCGGCGTGCTTGCTGCCGCCCGACGTCGCGAGGACCATCCGCAGCCCCTGGTCGCGTAGCCCCCGCAGGAGCTGCTCGGTCTCGGCGAAGGGCGCGACCTCGTCGATGAGGCCGTCGAACTCCTCGGAGTGCTCGGAGCGCAGGTCGTCGCCGTGCGCGTCCTCGACCTCCTGGGAGGTCACGTGGGCGACCAGCTGGTCGCCGCCCATCCCGATCGCGCGGTGCAGATGCCACACGGGGACGGTGATGTCGTGGCGGCGGAACGCGCGGTACCACGCCAGCGCGTGCTGGTAGTTGGAGTCGACCAGGGTGCCGTCGACGTCGAGGATCACGGTGTCCGCCATGGCCGCGCGGGTTCCCGACGACGGGTGTCCGTCAATCGGGCACATCGCCGCGCCCGCCCTCGGGGTAGCCGGGTCGGATGACGCACCCCGAGCAGCAGGACGACGCCGTCCCGGAGGAGCCGGACCTCGGCTCCGCCATCCAGCTGGAGAGCGGCGAGACCCTCGACGGGCCGCCCGGCACCGACGCGATGGACGCCCTGTACGTGGCGCCCAACCGTCCCTTCGGCCTCGACGACCCCGACACCACCCCCGAGGGCCAACGGAACCGCGAGACGGTCGACGAGCGGCTCGCCCGCGAGATCCCGGACGACACGGTCGGCCTCGACGGGGTCACCGCCGCCCCGGACCCGACCGCGGACGACCTCGGCAGCGAGGCCGGCGACGAGCGCGCGGGCCGGCTCGTGGCCGACGACACGGCCCCCGACACCCGGGCGACCGACGTCCTCGACGCCGACGACGCGGGGCTGTCGGGTGGGGTGGCCGCCGCCGAGGAGGCCGCGGTCCACGAGATCGACGAGGACGAGCTCACGGCCCCGGGCGACCGCAGCGCCGACGGCGCGGGCGACGACCCCGGCACGAGCGGCCCGGCCGCCCGGCTGCGCGGGGACGAGGTCGACCCGGGCCACCGCCCGTCGTCGTGACGGCTCACCGGGAGGAGCGCTCGAGCTCCTCCTGGTGCTCGCGGCACCGCTCGGCCTGCGGGCGGGCCTCGAGCCGCTCGCCGTCGATCTCGCGACCGCAGACGACGCACCGGCCCCACGTCCCGTCGTCGATGCGGCGCAGGGCCGCGTCGATCTCCTCGATCTGACGGCGGGTGAAGTCGTCCATGGCGTCGGCGTCCATGAACTCCTCGACCTCGGTGCCGTAGTCCCCGGGGTGCTGCCCCATGGCGCCCTCCTGCTCGACGGCGGGCTCGGGCTGCTGCTCCCGGTTGAAGTCGCCGACCTCGACGAGGCGTCGGCGCTCCTCGGTCAGCGTGCGTCGGGCGTCTTCCGCGTCCATGCGTGCTCCCTCGGGGGTGTCGGCGAGGGGCCCGGATACCAGCCGCGGGCGGTCGCCACACGCCTTCCCGAGATCGTCTGCATCCGGATGGTTCGGGGGTCGACGGCCGGGTCATCCTGCGGCGGGGTCCACGAGCGCGGCCGTCGTCCGCCGGGTCCTGCCCGGCCCGTTGAGGAGGGGGCGGACCGTGCCCGACGTGCGACCGATCGCCGAGCCCTGTTCCGACCACGTCGAGGAGATCGCGGGCCGCTACCGGCTCGGAGCGGTCCTGCGGCGCTCGCCCGGCTGCTGCTCGCACCGCGCCGTGGACCGGCTGCTGCGTCGCACGGTGTCGGTGACGCTGGTCGAGGGCGACGGCCTGCACCTCCCCGCGCAGTCCTGGCACGGCCGGTCGCCCGAGGTCGCCGAGCTGTACGACGGCGGCCCCTGGCGCGGCCGGCTGTTCCTCGTGACCCAGCACCCCGAGGGCCGCACGCTCGCCGAGACGGCGCCGCCCACCGGGCTGCCGGTCCACGAGGTCCGCGACCTCGGCCTCGCCGTCGCCACCGCCCTCGCGCCGCTGCACCGGCGCGGCCGCTGCCACGGCGGCCTCGGCCCGGGCACGGTGGCCTGGTCCGAGCAGGGCGCCGCGTTCTCCGACGTCGGGCTCCTGCCCTGGCTCGCCCGCTGGTCCGACGTGCCGCTGACCCCGCCCTTCCCCGCCCCGGAGCCGGACCCGACCCCCGCGGCCGACGTCTACGCGCTCGGCCGACTGCTCGACGAGCTCGCCCCCCGGCCCGTCCCCGGCCCGCTGCGGGCGCTCCTCGCGGACATGACGACCGCCGACCCCCACGCGCGACCCGCGGTCGACGTCGTCGCCGAGCGGCTGGGCACGCTGTCGCACCCGTCCCGACGACGGGTCGCGGCGGCCGGTCTCCACGGCCGCCGGGCCGCGGTGGTCGCCGCCGCGGCGCTGCTGCTCGCGTCGGGGGTGGGCCTGGGAGCCGTGGTGAACGGGGCGGGCACCGGGTCGGCCGCCTACGCGGCCGCCGGGCCCACCCGCGTGCCGGGGGTGCCGCTGCCGCCGATCGTGGCGGCGGCGCCCCCACGGCCGGCGGCTCCGGCCGAGGTCCCTGCGCCGGCTGCTGACGCCGAGCCGGCCCAGCCGGCCGGGCACGCCCGGGCACCGGTGGAGGTCGCGGCAGCGGTCGCGCCGGCCCGCCACGGGCAGGCGGAGGTGCGGGAGCAGCCGGCCGTGGCACGCTCCGACGCCGGGTCCCACAGTGCCTCCAGCACGTCCGCCGCGCACGGGGATGACCGCACCGAGGGGGCCGACCGGTCGACCGCTTCCGACGGGTCCGACCACTCCGGTTCGCGCGACCAGGGCTCGGGCCAGGACGCGAAGCAGGCCGACCGGTCCGGACACTCCGACGACTCCGGGACGAGCCGCTCCGACCAGGGTCCGGGTCGCCTGGTGGACCGCCTCACGAGCGGGACGGCAGACCGGACGTCGGACCACGCGCACGGCTCGCGGCACGGCTCGGACTCCGGCTCGGGCTCGGACTCCGGCTCTGGCTCGGACTCCGGGGCCGACTCGGGCGACGACTCGTCGACGTGACGCGGCACCCGCCGTTCCGAGGGGTACAGGAGACAGGTCCGCCGCGCCCCGGACCTTCCTGACGTCACTCTCGCGGTCCCGGACGGCCGGCGTGACCGTCCCGGCAGGGCGCTGACCAGCAGGGATCGGCCCGGTGGATGCCCACCATCAGCAGTTCGGCCTTCCGGGGTCTGCGAGGCCACCGCAGAGTCGTGTGCACCACACCGACTCTCACCGCGGAGGGCCCATGATCAGGCTGGGGACGTTCTCGCGCCCCGGGGACGACCGCCGGTTCGCCGGGCTCGTCACCGGGGCGGACGAGGTGGTCGACCTCGACACCACCACGGCGGCCCTGCTCGCCGACTGGGACGCGGTGCTCCCAGCCCTCGACGCCCGCGCCGAGGAGCGCGGCACGCCGCTCGCGGAGCTGACCGTGCACGCGCCGGTCGCGCCCGGGCAGATCCTGCAGTCCGGCGCGAACTACCGGACCCACGTCATCGACCTCGCGGCCGCCCACCACGCCGAACGCGGCACCCGGCCGGACGCCGAGATCCGCGCCGAGGTCGCGGCGCTGATGGACCGCCGCGCCGCCGAGGGCACGCCCTACCTGTTCGTCGGGCTGCCGAGCGCGGTCACCGGGCCGAGCGACGACGTCACGATCCCGGCCTGGACGCAGCAGTTCGACTGGGAGCTCGAGCTGGCCGCCGTCATCGGACGGGAGGCGTTCCACGTCGACCGCGCCCACGCGCTCGACCACGTCGCCGCGTACACGGTCGCCAACGACCTCACGGCCCGCGACCAGGTGTTCCGCCGGGACATGCCCGAGATCGGCACCGACTGGTTCCGTGCGAAGAACGGCCCCGGCTTCACCCCGCTCGGCCCGTGGCTCGTCCCGGCCCGCGACGTCGACCCCGCCGACCTGCACATCCGCCTGGAGCTCGACGGCGAGGTGATGCAGGACGAGACGACGAAGGACATGCTCTTCGACGTCGCGGCCCTGGTCGCCGCGGCCGCGGAGATCACGCCGCTGCGTCCGGGCGACCTGGTGCTCACCGGCAGCCCGGCCGGCAACGGCATGGCGCGCGGCCGGCTGCTGCGCGACGGCGACGTCATGATCGGCGCGATCACCGGCCCGGGCGTCGACCTCGGCACGCAGCGCACCCGGGTCGTGGCGCCGTGACCGCCACCGTCCCCACCACCGACCGCACCGCGGTCCTCGCCGCCGGACACGACCCGGCGGACCCCGAGGGGGCCGTCGCCGCCGTCGTCGCCCGCGACTCCCGCTGGGGCCGGTGGGGTGCCGACGACGTCCTGGGCTCGCTCAACCTGCTCACCCCGGCCAAGCGGCTGGAAGGTGCGGCGTGCGTGCGGACCGGGGAGGCGTTCTCGCTCTCCCAGCCGTTCGACGAGGGCGGGCCGCAGAACGGCTGGAAGAAGCGCACCAACCCGGTGCACACGATGCTCGGCACCGGCCACGAGGCCCTCGACGGCGAGTTCCCGCACGGCATCGGCGGCGCCGACGACGTCATCGCGATGCCGCTGCAGTGCTCCACCCAGTGGGACGGCCTCGGCCACATCTTCGACCACGGCAAGGCCTGGAACGGCCGGGACGCCGCCGACGTGGTGCGGGTCGAGGGCGACCGGGTCACCGGCATCGAGACCGCCGCCGCCCACCTCGCCGGACGCGGGGTCCTGCTCGACGCCGGCCGGGTGCTCGGCGACGAGCGCGGCGAACTGCCCGACTCCTATCCGATCACCGCCGACGACCTCGACGAGATCGCCTGGCGCCACGGCGTCGAGGTCCGCCCCGGCGACATCGTCGTCGTCCGCACCGGCCAGTACGCCCGCACCCGCCGCGAGGGCTGGGGCGGCTACGCCGGCGGGCCCGCCCCCGGCCTGTCGTTCACCACGCTGGACTGGCTGCACGGCTCCGACGTCGCCGCGATCGCCACCGACACCTGGGGAGTCGAGGTCCGGCCCAACGAGTTCGACGTCGCCTTCCAGCCGCTGCACCAGGTCGCGATCCCGCACCTCGGCCTGTTCCTCGGCGAGATGTGGGACCTCGACGGGCTGGCCGACGCCTGCGCCGCCGACGGTCGGTACGACTTCTTCCTGACGGCGGCCCCCCTGCGGATCACCGGCGCCGTCGGCTCCCCCGTCAACCCGATCGCGGTGCGGTGATGATCGGTTCGGCCCTGGTCGTCGGCGGCGGCGCCGCCGGCGCGGCCGCCGCGATCCTGCTCGCCCGTGCGGGCGTGGCCGTCGACCTCGTCGAGGCCACCCCCGACGTCGGGACCGCCGGTTCGGGCATCACCCTGCAGGGCAACGCGCTGCGGGTGTTCCGCGAGCTGGGCGTCCTCGACGCGATCCTCGCCCACGGCTACGCCTTCGACGAGGTCGGGCTCCGCGCGCCTGACGGCACCGTCCTCGCCGTCATCCCCGACGCGCGCACCGGCGGGGAGGACCTGCCGGCGACGGTCGGGATGCCGCGCGCCGTCATGGCCACGCTGCTGCTGGAGCAGGCGGGCGCCGCCGGGGCCACGGTGCGGACCGGCACGCGCGTCACGCACGTCGACGCCGACGGCCACGCCACCCTCGACGACGGCACGTCCGGCACCTGGGACCTCGTCGTCGCCGCGGACGGGCTCCACTCCGGGGTCCGCGCGGAGCTCGGGATCGACACCCGTCCCGAGCCGCTCGGCATGGGCATCTGGCGGGTCTTCACGACGCGGCCCGAGAGCATCACCCGCACCGACCTCGCCTACGGCGGCGCCGCCTACATCGCCGGGTACTGCCCGACGGGCGAGGACTCGATCTACGCCTACCTCGTCGAGGACGCCGGTGGGGCGAGCGGAGCGACGGGGGAAGGGCGCGACCGGTCGGCCCTCACCCCGGAGGAGCGCCTCGCGACGATGCGCGAGCTGGCCGGGCGGTACGGCGGGCCCTGGACCGAGATCCGGGACCGGATGACCGACGCGGACCGGGTCAACTACACCTGGTTCACCCACCACATCGTCGACGGGCCGTGGCACCGCGGGCGCGTCGTGCTGGTCGGCGACGCCGCCCACTCCTGCCCGCCCACCCTCGCCCAGGGCGCAGCGATGGCCCTCGAGGACGCGAGCGTCCTGGTCGACGAGCTGACCGCCCACGACGACACCGACACCGCGCTCACGGCCTACGCCACCCGTCGTCGGGAACGGGCCGGAGCGGTGGTGGCCGGCTCGGTGCAGCTGGCCCGCTGGCTGCTCGACCACGAGCCACCGCCGCAGGCCGGCGGCACGGCCGACGTCCCCGGCCTGATGGGCCGCACCTCCGCGCTGCTCGCGCAGCGCCCGTAACGAGGACCAGACATGGACCGCCTGATCACCCACCTCCGGCACGTCGACCTCGCCGTGCCCGACTACGACCGCCAGCTCGAGTTCTACCGCGACCTCTGGCAGCTCTCCCCGGAGACCGTCGACACCGGCATCGCGTTCCTCGCCGCCGCGGGCTCGCCGGAGCAGTACCAGGTGCGGCTGCGGCAGGCCGCGGAGAAGCGGGTCGACCTCATCGCGTTCGGGGCCGAGACCCCGGCCGACGTCGACGCGCTGGCCGAGAAGCTCGGCACCGGGGGCGTCACGCTCGTGACGACGCCCGACAAGCTGCAGACGCCGGGCGGCGGCTACGGCTTCCGGTTCTTCGATCTCGAGGGCCGGACCGTCGAGGTGTCCGCCGACGTCGCCGTGCGCGCCCACCGGAAGGTGGAGGAGGGCGAGTCGGTGCCCGTCAAGCTCTCGCACGTGGTGATCAACTCGCCGCAGCCCGAGGCGCTCGTGGCCTGGTACGACCGGCACCTGGACTTCCGGCTCTCCGACACCCTCTACTCGCCCCACCTGGGCGAGATGATGTATTTCCTGCGCTGCAACCCCCAGCACCACTCGCTCGCGATCGCCCGATGCCCGCACGTCTCGCTGCACCACGCCTCGTTCGAGCTCCGCGGCATCGACGAGTACATGCGCGGGACCGGACGCCTGCTGCGGGCCGGCGTCGAGAAGGTGTGGGGCCCCGGACGGCACATGGCCGGGAACAACACGTTCTCCTACTTCCTCGACCCGCACGGCAACACCGTCGAGTACACGACCGAGCTGGAGTGCCTCGACGAGGACACCTGGCACCCGTCGCTGTACGACGTCACGCGGCCCGAGGTCTCCGACCAGTGGGGCACGGCGAACCCGATGAGCGAGTTCGTCGCGAAGAAGTCGTTCAACGAGGTCGACCGCGGCGTCTTCGTCGCTCCCCCGGTCTGATGCGTATCGCCACGGTCGTCCTTCCCGACGCCGGGTCGGCGCGGGTCGGGCGGGTGGTCGGAGACCCTGCCGACGCCGTGCACGTGCTCGACGCCCCGGACACGGTGCTCGACCTGCTGCGCGCCGGGACCCTGCTCGAGGCGGGCGAGGCCGCGCTGTCGGCGCCGCCCGTGGCGCTGGACGCCGTGCGTCTGCTCGCCCCGCTGCAGCCACCGACGGTGCGGGACTTCGTCACCTTCGAGGAGCACGTCGAGGGCATGCGGCAGCTCGCGGGCGTCCCCGACGCCTGGTATGCCGCGCCCGCGTTCTACTTCTCCAACCCGTACGCCACCCTCGGCCCGGCCGACGACGTGCCGGTGCCCCCGGGGTCGGCCGTGCTGGACTTCGAGCTCGAGGTGGCGGCGGTGATCGGCCGGACCGGGCGCGACCTCACCCCGGAGCAGGGCACGGCCGCCATCGCGGGGTTCACGATCCTCAACGACTGGTCGGCGCGGGACCTGCAGTCCGCCGAGATGCAGGTCGGGCTCGGGCCGGCGAAGGGCAAGGACACGGCGACGACCCTCGGCCCGTGGCTGGTCACGGCCGACGAGTTCACCGACCTCGACCTCGCGCTGGAGGCGCGGGTCGACGGCGTCGTGGTGGGCACCGACCGGCTCTCGAACATGGCGTGGACCTTCGGCGACCTCGTCGCGTACGCCTCGCGCGGCACCGAGGTACGCCCCGGCGACGTGCTGGGCTCGGGCACCTGCGGGCACGGCGGGTGCCTGGGCGAGCTGTGGGGTCGCGGGACGTCGCACGACGAGCTGCCGCCCCTGCGCTCGGGCAGCGTCGTGTCGCTGTCGGTCGAGGGCATCGGGACGCTCACGAGCCGGGTCGTCCCCGGCGTCGACCCGGTCCCGATCCCGCCCGCCCGGGCACGTTCCCGTGCCAGCAATGCGTCACTGCGTGCACTGGACGCCAGCAGCGCCACACCGTCAGGAGCTTGGGGATGAGCCCCACGACCGACGTCCACGCCCACCTGCTCGTCCCGGGCGCCGAGGCGCTCGTCGCGGACCGGCCCGAGCTCGGCGCGGCCCGGGCGGCCGAGGGCCGGGCGGCCGGGGCGGCGAGCAGTCGGGTCAACCGCGAGCAGATCGCGGCCCTCGGCCCGGCCCTGACCCGCCTCGACCACCGGCTCGCCGCGATGGACGCGGCCGGGATCGAGCGCCAGCTGGTCAGCCCGATGCCGATCCACCACCCGTGGGCCGACCGCGACCTCGCCACGGCCTACGCCGACGTCGTGAACACCGGGGTCCTGGAGCACTGCGCGGGCGCCCCGGACCGGCTCGTCGGCCTCGGCACGGCCCCGCTGCAGCACCCCGACCTCGCCGTCGCCGTGCTGCGGCAGGCCGTCCGCGACGGGCTGCGCGGCGTCGAGGTCTCCACCCACGTGACGGGCCCCGACGGCCGTCGTCGGGAACTCGACGACCCCGACCTGGCCGGCTTCTGGGCGGTGGCCGCCGAACTCGAGGCGGTCGTCTTCGTCCACCCGTGGGGCTGCACGCTGGGCGAGCGGCTCGACGTCGGCTACCTGTCGAACACCGTCGGGAACCCGGTCGAGACGACGGTCGCCCTCTCCCGGCTGGTCGCCGCGGGCCTTCCCGACGACGGGTGCCGGTTGCTCGCCGCGCACGGCGGCGGGTTCTTCCCGTCCGGCACGGCCCGCCAGGACCACGCCTGGCACGCGCGTCCCGACGACCGGGCCGCGGCCGCACCGCCGAGCACCGCGCTGCGGCGGCTGTGGTTCGACGCGCTCGTCTACACCCCCGAGGCGCTGCGGCACCTCGTCGCGGTGGCGGGCGCGGACCGCGTGCTGCTCGGGACCGACTACCCGTTCGACATGGCCGTGACCGACCCGCTGGACCGGCTCGCCGCCGCTGGGCTGGACCCGGCCGACGCCGAGCGGATCCGGGGCGGGAACGCCGCCGAACTGCTGGCCCCGGCCCGGGTGGAGGTCTGAGGGTCCGGCCCGGAGAGCAGCCGCCGCCGGTAGTGCACCGGGGACTCGCCCACCTCCCGCTTGAACGCCGTGCTGAAGGCGCTCTCCGACCCGTAGCCCAGCTCGGTGGCGAGCGCGCCGACCCGGACGTCGGGGTCCCGCAGGGCGCGCTGTGCGAGCACCATCCGCCAGCGCGCCAGGTAGGCGAGGGGCGGGACGCCAGCGACCGCGCGGAAGCGTTCGGCGAAGGACGTCCGGGACATGCCCGCGGCCCGGGCGAGCCCGACCAGGTCCCACGAGCGCCCGGGCTGGTCGTGGACGAGCCGCAGAGCGGGGGCGAGCTGCTCGTCGGCCAGCAGTCGGAGCCAGCCCGTCGGCGGTTCCTCCTGCTCGAGGTAGGCGCGCAGGAACTCGAGGAGGATCAGCTGGCCCAGCTGCCGGATCGCGAAGGCCGACCCGAGCCGGGGGCTCGACGCCTCGACGACGAGCTGGTCGACGAGGCCGGCCAGCCGCGCGGCCGCGGGGGTCGCGCCGCGGACGTGGACGAGGCCGGGCAGCGCGGACGCGAGCAGGTCGAGTCCGGCGGGGCCCACCCGGATCGCGCCGCCCACCATCACGTCGTCGATGGCGGGGTCGGCCGCGGCCAGGGCCGCCGAGTCGAAGCCCGCCTCGGGGACCAGCTCGACCGGCGGGCCGTCGCCCCGGCCGCCGCGCACGTCGAGGTGGGTGCGGTGGTTGAGCAGGACGACGTCGCCGCGCGCCAGCTCGACCGGTCCCTCCGGCCCACCCGGTCCGTCGACGCGCAGCCGTGCCGACCCCGCGACCAGCGCGACGAGCTTCAGCGGCGTGGACACCGCGCCGCGGGACACCCAGGCCTCGCGGACCGCGAACCCGCCGGTCATCATGCCGCGGACCTCGACCTGCTCGAGGACGTCGGAGAGCGTGTCCGTCGGGAACACGGTGGTCATCGCCGTACTCTCGCGCAGGAGAACGGGACGCGCAATGATTCCGCGTCCGGCGCCGCGGGACGACGCTGACGGTATGACCACCGCACAGGCCCCGCTCCCCTCCCCCTTCACCGCCGCGAACACCGCCGCCGACGTCCTCGCGGGCGTGGACCTGCACGGGCGCGAGGCGATCGTCACCGGGGGCCACAGCCGGCTGGGCCGGGAGGTCACGCGTGCCCTCGCCGCCGCCGGCGCCCGGGTGACCGTCGCGGCCCGCGACGTCGACCGCGCCGCCGGCATCCTCGCGGACGTCGCGGACAACGGAGCCGTGCGGGTCGAGCCGCTGGACCTCGCCGACCCGGCCTCGATCGACCCCTTCGCCGCCCGGTGGCTCGACTCCGGACGCCCGCTCCACATGCTCGTCAACAACGCGGCCGTGCTCAACAGCCCCGAGCGCCGCGTCGACGCCCGCGGCCACGAACTGTCGTTCTCGACCTCCCACCTCGGTCACTTCCGGCTCACCCGGGCCCTGCTCCCGGCCCTGCGCGCGGCGGGCGGGGCCCGCGTCGTCACCGTGACCTCGGGGGCCGCCCGGATCGGTTCGATCCACTGGGACGACCTCGACCTCGCGACCGACTACTCCCCGCTCGCCGCCTACGCCCAGTCCAAGCGGGCCAACGTCCTCTTCACCGTCGAACTCGACCGTCGCCACGCCGACGACGGCATCCGCGCGTTCGCGGTCCACCCGGGTGTGGTCATCGGCCCCGGGCCCCACGCCGCTGGCCGGGTCGACTCCTACCGCGCGCAGGGCCTCATCGACGAGCAGGGCACCACGATCATCGCCCCGGAGGCGGGGAAGAAGACGATCGAGCAGGGCGCCGCCGCCATCGTGTTCGGCGCGGCCAGCCCGCTGCTCGACGGGCACGGCGGGGTCTACCTCAAGGACGCCGACATCGCCGTGCTCGACGACGAGGACCGCCCGCTGACCGCCGACAGCGTCCCCGCCGACGCCAACTCGGCGATGCTCGACCCCGACGACGCCCGCCGGCTCTGGGAGCTGAGCGAACGCCTCGACGCCTGAACTGCTACCGCCGGGCGACCAGGAAGATGCGGCGGAACGGGAACCAGGTCGAGCCGTCGGGGTTCGTGGGGTAGGCCTCGCGCAGGCGCGGCGCGAGGAGCTCGACGTAGTCGCGGTACGCGGCGTCGGAGAGAGCGTCGCGGACCGGGCGCAGCGCCGTGCCCGAGATCCAGTGCAGCACCGGGTCCTCGCCGGTCAGCCGCTGCAGGTAGGTCGTCTCCCAGACGTCGACCGCGGCCGCCACGGCGAGGTCCGCGGCGTACTCCGCGGGCTCGGCGACCGTGTTGTCGTGGCGCAGCGGCACGTCGAACCGGTCGGCGACCTCGCGGGCCAGCACGTGCGACGGCGCGGTGAAGTTGCCCGGCACCTGGACGGCCAGCCACCCGGCGTCGGGAAGGGCCGCGAGCCAGCGACGCAGCAGCGCGCGGTGCCCGGGGACCCACTGGAGCACGGCGTTGGAGACGATGACGTCACCCTCGGGCGCCCAGGTCTCGACGTCCTGCTCGGTGGCCTCGACGCCGCGCTCGCGGGCGGCGGCGACCATCGCCGGGGACGAGTCGAACGCGCTCACCCGCGCGTCCGGCCACCGCGCCGCGAGGACCGCCGTGAGGTGGCCCGGCCCGCAGCCCGCGTCGACGACGTGGCGCGGGGCCTGCGCCCCGATGCGCGCGAGCAGGTCGGCGAACGGGCGGGAGCGGTGGTCGTCGAAGTTCAGGTAGAGGGCCGGGTCCCAGGTCGTGGCCACGCCGGTCACGCTACGCCGGCGACGATCAGGACCAGCCCGCTCACGCCGGCGCCGAGCAGGCCGCCGACGATCACCTGCGCGAGCGTGTGGGCGGTCAGCGTCAGGCGCGCCCACGCCACCATCGGAACGGCGAGCCAGGCGAGCGCCCACCAGCCGCCGCCGAGCAGTGTGAGCACGGCGGCGGCCGCGGCCACCACCGCGACGTGGAAGCTGACCTTCCACCAGAGGGTGACCGTCGTGGCCACGAGCACCGTGGCGAGCACCGCGACCTGCAGCGCGACGATCGCGCGGGGGGCGCCGGCCAGCCACAGCACCACCAGTCCGACCAGCACGGACAAGGCCGCGAGCCCGAGGGGGACGGCCCGCTGCTCGCGGCGGGAGAGGTGGTGGTCGGTGTAGCGGCCGCGGCGGACCCCGACGTCGACGATCGCGGCGGGGATCACCACCGTGAAGACCATCCCCAGGAGCGACCACGCGATCCCGGGCGGGCCCGCGGCCAGGGCGCCGACCACCGGGTACAGCACGGCGAGCAGCAGCGTCGGGGAGGTCACCGTGCTGACCCGCGTGGCCACGATCGTCACGAGGTCCAGTGTCGACCATCGCGGTGCCGCACCCGCCGGTTCGACCTCGTGGGCGACGCTGCGTTGGGAATTCACTCGTTCGTGGGCTCACGGTTCGACGTGTCGTCGCGACATCGTGGGAGAGGCACGTCCGAAGGAGTGACCACATGCAGGTCGAGTACTACCCGGCGCCACCGCCGCCGGGGCCGCGGGGCACCGGGCTCCCCTACGACGCCGGGCTCGAGCTGGACGGGATCGTCACCACCGCGGCCGACCTCGAACTGCCGAACTTCGCCCGCACCGTCGACGCCCTCCTCGGCGGCAGCGCCAACTTCGCGGTCGACCGGGAGGCCGTGGCCACGCTGTCGGTGATCGACCCGCTCCTCGAGGCCCGCACCCGCGCGAACCGGGCGTTCGCCCGCCGCGTCGTGCGCCACGCGCACGCCCTCGGCATCGACCAGTTCCTCGACCTGGGCTGCGGTATCCCGTCGATCCAGTCCGTGCACGGCTTCGTGCACCAGGTGAACCCCGAGGCGCGGGTGGCCTACGTCGACCTCGACCCCGTCGTGGTCGCCCACGCCCGCGAGCTGGTCTCCCACCTGCCGGGCGTCTCCGTCACGTGGGGCGACCTCCGGGCCCCCGACTGCGTGCTCGCGACGCCCGAGGTCGCCGCCACGATCGACCTGTCCCGCCCGATCGCCCTGCTCGTCTGCGGGGTGCTGCACTTCGTGCACGACGACGTCGCGGCCCTGCTGCGCCGGTGGCGGGACCTGCTCGCGCCCGGCAGCGTGCTCGCCGCGACCCACGGCGCGCCCGCCCACCGCAAGGCCGTCGCCGTGCTGGACGGCACCTACAGCCGCGGCCTCGCCGGGGTGACCACCCGGAGCCGCACCGAGATCCGCGAGGCGCTCGCCGAGGTCGGCCCCGTGGTCGACGTCGTCGACTGGCCCCACCGCGGCGCCGGCGGCCGCTACGCGCTGGACCACCTGGGCGCGGTCGGAGTCGTGGAACAGCGTCGCTAGCACTGCTAGATTCGGCCTGTGACAGCGCAGGAGCGGCGGGCCCGGGAGCGGGCGGACCGGCACGCGCGCATCGTCGCCACGGCCCGGGAACTGGCCGAGGACCAGGGCTGGGACGCCGTGACGACCCGGCGGCTCGCCGACCGCATCGAGTACAGCCAGCCGGTCCTCTACGGCCACTTCCCCGGAGGGAAGGACGAGATCGTCGCCGCGGTCGCGCTGGAGGGCTTCGCCGACCTCGCCCGGACGCTGCGGGCGGCGATCGACGGCCGGGACGGACGCGACGCCGTCGCCGCCCTCACCGGGGCCTACCTCGACTTCGCCGCCGACCGCCCGGCGGTCTACGTCGCGATGTTCGACCTCGCCGCCCTCCCCTTCGCCGCCGCGGACACGCCCGCGCCGCTGCACGAGGGCTTCGACGCGGTGCGCACCGCGCTCGGCGGTGACGACGAGCTCGCCGAGGTCGGGTGGGCGGCGTTGCACGGTCTGGCGACCCTGCGCCGCGCCGGTCGCGTGCCCGCGGCGACCGAGACCCGTCGTCGGGAACGCGTGGTGGACCTGCTCGACCGCGGCCGGTCAGGGTAGGAAGGCCCCATGAGCAGGGCGAACCACCTGGTGCTGGCGGTGGTCGTCGCGCGCCCGGGCGTGCTGCTCCTGCACCGGCCCGGTGAGACCCCGCCCGCGGTGCTGCCGGGCGGGCGTCCCGAGGCGCGGGAGTCGGTCGGGGCCACCGCGGAGCGCGGCTGCCTGGAGGAGACCCGGGTGCGCATCCGCGCCGGGAAGGTCCTCGGCCGCGACCTCGTCGACGGGATCGCGACCACCTACGTGGCCGCGCGACCCGTCGTCGAGCCGCCGGCGGACGAGGTCGCCGTGAGCCTGCACGTCGCCTGGTACCGCCCCGAGCAGGTCGACCTGGTGCTGCCGGACCTGCCGTCGTTCGTGCGAGGTGCGCTCCGCGCTCGTGAGCACTGAGTGGGGCTATGGCCCCACTCAGTGCTCACCTGAGCGGAGCTCACACGGGCAGCACCGTCGGCACGATCATCGGGCGGCGGCGGTAGGTCTCGCCGACCCACTTGCCCACCACCCGGCGGACCGCCTGCGCGATCCGGTGGGTGTCGGTGATGCCCTCCGCCTCGGTGCGCGAGAGCTCCATCTCGACCAGCGAGACGACGTTCTCGAGCGCCTTCGGGTCGTCGGAGAACCCGCGGCCGGAGATGCGCGGCGGGGCGACGGCGCGCCCGGTCGCGGCCTCCACGGCCACCGTGATCGCGATGAAGCCGCCCTCACCGAGGACGAGGCGGTCGGAGAGCGTGGACTCGCCGACGTCGCCGACCTGGTTGCCGTCGACGTAGACGTGCCCGACCTCGACCCGGCCGACGATGCTCGCCTTCTTCTCGACCAGGTCGACCACCACGCCGTCCTCGGCGATGACGACCCGCTCGGCGGGCACCCCGGTCCGGCGGGCGATCGCGGCGTTGGCCCGCAGGTGGCGCCACTCGCCGTGCACCGGCATCACGTTGCGCGGGCGCAGCGCGTTGTAGAGGAAGAGCAGCTCGCCGGCGCTCGCGTGGCCGGAGACGTGCACCTTCGCGACGCCGGAGTGGATGACCTCGGCGCCGAGCCGGGTCAGACCGTTGATCACGGCGAACACCGCGGTCTCGTTGCCCGGGATCAGCGACGACAGCAGGACGACGGTGTCGCCCGGGGTGATCGTGATCTGCCGGTGGTCGCCGCGCGCCATGCGCCCGAGCGCCGAGAGCGGCTCGCCCTGCGACCCCGTCGACACGAGCACCACGTCGCGCTCGGGCATGGCGAGCGCGTCGTCGAGGTCGACGAGCAGGCCCTCGGGGATCTCGAGCAGGCCGAGGTCGGCGGCGATGCCCATGTTGCGCACCATGGACCGGCCCGTGAAGCAGACCTTCCGGTGGTGCTTCTGCGCGGCGGTGAGCACCTGCTGGACGCGGTGCACGTGGCTCGCGAAGCAGGCGACGATCAGGCGGCTTGGGGCCGTGCGGAACACGTCGTCGATCACCGGCGCAATGTCGCGCTCGGGAGTGACGAAGCCCGGGACCTCGGCGTTCGTGGAGTCGATCAGCAGCAGGTCGACGCCCTCGTCGCCCAGCCGCGAGAACCCCGCGAGGTCGGTGAGCCGGCCGTCGAGGGGCAGCTGGTCGAGCTTGATGTCGCCGGTGTGCAGCACGGTGCCACCGGGGGTGCGGACCGCGACGGCGAGCGCGTCGGGGATGGAGTGGTTGACCGCGAAGAACTCGCAGTCGAACGAGCCGTAGTGGCCGCGCTCGCCCTCGCGCACCTCGAGCAGGTGCGGGGTGAGGCGGTGCTCGCGGCACTTCGCCTCGACCAGCGCGAGGGTGAAGCGCGATCCGACGATCAGCAGGTCGGGCTTCTGGCGCAGCAGGAACGGCACCGCGCCGATGTGGTCCTCGTGCCCGTGGGTCAGCACGAGGGCGTCGACGGCGTCGAGGCGGTCCTCGATGGCACGGAAGTCGGGCAGGATGAGGTCGACGCCGGGCGAGTCCTCCGAGGGGAAGAGCACGCCGCAGTCGACGACCAGCATGCGGCCGCCGTACTCCAGCACCGTCATGTTGCGGCCGACCTCGCCGACCCCGCCCAGCGCGACGACGCGCAGCGCGCCGTCCGCGAGCGGCTTCGGGTGGGCGTCAGGGTCGGGCACGGACTGGGTCGGGGTGCCCGTCGCGCCGCAGTCGTGGTCGTGCTTCGGGACCTGGGCGTTCTGGCCGCCCTGACCCTGCTGGTTCTGGCCCCCGCCGTTGCGGCGGCGCTGGGCGGTCGATCGGCTCACCGGGCGACCCCGGTACTCGTCACGTGGGAGATGGGTTCCTCCTGGTCAGGGGGCGGCTCCCGGCAGACGCGTTCCTGACGCCGGGTGCGCGGGCAGCCGCCCGCGGGTGCGGCTGCTCGTGAGCCGCGGGAAGTCCGAGTTGACGATGAGCGGTGTCGCGCCTCGTCGGCCGTCGGGGGCCGGGGTCCACGGTCGTGCTCATGCCGTACTCACCGTACCGCGAGGACGGGTGCGGTGCGTCGCCTCGGTCGGACCGGGGCGGTGGTGTCCGCGACGTCACCCGCCGGGTGGCACCCGGCGTCGTCGCGGCCGCCTCAGAGCCCGCGGTCGGTGCCCTTCACCGCAGCCACGTCGGCGGGCTCGCCGGAGAACGACACCACGGCCTGCTCCCGACCGGCGCTGAACAGCAGCAGCTCGCCGGGCTCACCGACGATGGTCACGGTGCGCGGGCCGCTCTTCACGGCGTGCTCCGCCCCGTCCGGGCGCTGCAGGGTCACCCCGACCGGGCTCGACCGGTAGGACAGGCGGCCGAGCAGCCCGAGCTGCGACCACAGGATGCGGTCGCGCTCGTCGGCGGCCGGCCGCGGCGCCCACCCCTCCTGGGCGCGCCGCACGTCCTCGTGGTGGATGAAGTACTCCTGCACGTCGACGCCCACGAGGAACGGCAGGGCGATCGGGCTCCACAGCGGCGGGCCGCTGCGGATCGCGGCGATGTTGGTGCCGTAGTCCTGTGCGGCGGCGCGCTTCTGCACGCGCTCGGTCCAGAACGAGAGCGGCTTGATCAGGATGCCGGGGGCGGCGTCGGGGCGCCGCTCACGGATGACGAGGTGGGCGAGGAGGTCGCGCGTGGTCCAGTCCCCGCACAGGGTCGGCGCGTCGGGTCCCTCGCGCAGCAGCGAGTCGGCGAGGGCGTTGCGCTCGGCGGCCGCGACCGCTGCTCCACTCATGCGCAGTCCCTACCCGGACGAGGGGTGGCTCTACCCCTCCGTCACGAAGGGGCTGGACGCCACGCGCGACCCGCCGGGCAGCTCGCTGATCACGAAGTCGGCGAACACGTTGGGCACCGCGGCCTGGAGGGCCTCGAGGCACAGGATCGCGAGGTCACGGATCTCGACGTCGGCGTGCTCGGAGGCGCGCATCGCGATGAAGTGGCGCCAGGCGCGGTAGTTGCCGGTGACGACGATGCGGGTCTCGGTGGCGTTGGGCAGCACGGCCCGGGCCGCCTGCCGGGCCTGCTTGCGGCGCAGCGTGCGGTTCGGCTCGTCGGCGAACCGCTCCTCGAGACCGGCGAGCAGCTTCTCGTAGGAGGCCAGCGCCGCAGCCGAGGCCTCCTCGAACAGCGCGTGCAGCTCGGGGTCGTCGGCGATCACGGCGGGCTCGACCATCGCCGCGTCGGACTCGGGGACGTAGCGCTGCGAGAGCTGCGAGTAGGAGAAGTGCCGGTGGCGGATCAGCTCGTGGGTGAGGCTGCGCGACATCCCGGTCAGGTAGAAGCTCACCGTCCCGTGCTCGAGCACCGACAGGTGCCCGACCTCGAGGATGTGCCGCAGGTAGCCCGCGTTGGTGGCCGTCACCGGGTTCGGCTTGGACCACGACTGGTAGCAGGCCCGGCCCGCGAACTCGGCGAGCGCCTGGCCGCCGTCGGCGTCGGTCTCCCACGGCACGTCGGCCGGCGGGACGAACTCGGTCTTCGCGATGAGCTGCACCCGGGGCGTCACGGTGTCCACGGTCGAGCTCCGCTGCGCTACGTCTCCTGCCTGGGCCACGGCGCCACGGTAACCGGCGACCCCGACACCCTCCGAGTGGCGTCGCATGGTGTCGTCCGCCGACAGCAGAACCGCTTGCCGTGGTGTCGTCGTGGTGTCACGGTGGTGACATGGACCTCACGCCCTACGTCACCGCCCTGCGGGACGACCTCGCCGCGGCCGCGTCCGTGGGCGACGAGCAGACCGCCCGGGCCGGCACCGCGCTGGCCGGGGCCCTCGAGCCCGCCGTCCGCCTCGCCCTGCAGTCCGCGCTCTCCGACCTCACCGCCGAGATCTCCGAGAAGCTCGACGACCGCTCCGTCTCGCTGCGCCTGCGCGGCCGCGAGGTGGAGGTCGTCGTCGACCGCGACGGCGGGGCCGACGCCGGCGCGGGCTTCTTCGCCGGGCCGTCGTCGAGCCCGTTCGCCGGGCCCGGCGGCCCGTTCTCGCGGCCCGGTGACGCCGCCGGCCGCGGCGCCGACATGGGCGACATCTCCCGCATGACGCTGCGCCTGGTCGACCAGATCAAGGGCCAGGCCGAGCAGGCCGCCGCGGCGCAGGGCATGTCGCTCAACTCGTGGATCTCGCAGGCCGTCCAGGGCGCCCTGCGCGACAACCTCGGCCGGCACGGCCAGCGCCGGTGGCAGGGGTCCTGGGACCCGGAGCACCGGTCCGGGACGCGGCCGGAGCCCCCGGAACGGCCGGAGGCCCCGGAACCGCCCGTGGCCCCGGAGGCGCCCGCTCCGGACGCCGGGCCCGGCCGCGACCGGGGTCCGGGGTCCGGTCCGGGGTCCGGTCCCGACGACGAGGGTGGCTCGGGCGTGACCGGGTGGGTGCGCGGATGAGCGCGCCGGGAACGGCCCGCCGGGAGCGCTTCGACGCCGCCGGACCGGCCGAGCTGGTCGTCGAGCTCGACGCCGGGCGCGTGGACGTGCGGCTGGACTCCCGCCCGGACCCCACGGCGGCGGTGACCGTCGAGGTGGTCGCCGACCGGGAGGGCGCGCCCGGCTGGGTACAGGGCCTCGCGGGTCTGGTCGACGCCGCGGGCGGCCTGGAGCGGCGGTTCGGGTTCGACCTCAGTGCCGTGGCGGGCCTCGGGGTGCGCCGCGACGAGTCCCCCGAGGAGCGGGCCGCGCGGGCCGTCGCGGAGACGACGGTCGAGTGGGCCGGCGGCGTCCTGACCGTCCGCTCGCCCCGGGAGGTCGCGCTGCGCACGATCCCGCTCACGATCACGGTGCACGCCCCCGAGTCGTCCGCGGTGACGGTCCGGGCGGGCGCGGCCCCGGTCGACGTCGCTGGCAGCCCCGGGCCCGCCACGATCCGCACGACCGGCACCGTGTCGCTCGACCGGGTCGCGGCCCGCTCGTCCATCACGTGCGGGGCCGGGGACGTCACGGTGGGGCGGGTCGACGGTGCCCTGCGCGTCAAGGGCGGCGCCGGGGACGTGTTCCTCGACGAGGTCCACGCCGGCGTCGAGGTGGTCACCGGCAGCGGCTCGGTGACGGCCGGGCGCGTCGCCGCCGACCTCGCCGTCCGCTGCGGCAGCGGGGACGTCACGGTCCGGGACGCCTCGGCCGGTGACCTCGACCTGTCGACGGGGGCCGGGTCGGTGCGGGTGGGCGTCCACGCCGGGGTCGACGCCTCGGTGGACCTCCGGTCGGCGGCCGGGTCGGCCTCGTCGGACCTGCCGGTGACCGCGACGCGACCGGAGGACGACCCGTCGTCGGGAACGGTCCGCATCCGCGGGCGCGCCGCGGCGGGCGACACCCGCGTGGTCCGCGCGGGCGCCTGAACGCGCCTGCCGGGAACACACGAACGGCCCGCTCGTCACGATCTACCGTGACGAACGGGCCGTTCGTGGCGTTCGGACCGACTAGTCCGCGCGCGCCCCCGTGAGGGTGGCGCCGAGGACGTCGTGGTTCAGCCGCGAGATCGAGGCCAGCGGGATGCCCTTGGGGCAGACCTCCGCGCAGGCGCCGACGTTGGTGCAGCCACCGAAGTCGAGCTCGTCCTGCTTGGCCAGCATGCTGATCGCGCGGGTCTGCCGCTCGGGCTGACCCTGGGGCAGCAGGCCGAGGTGCGTGACCTTGGCCGACGTGAACAGCATGGAGCTGCCGTTCGGGCAGGCGGCGACGCAGGCGCCGCAGCCGATGCAGGTGGCGGCGTCGAACGCGTCGTCCGCCGAGACCTTGTCGACCGGGGTGGCGTGCGCCTCGGGGGCGGACCCGGTGTTGACGCTGACGTAGCCGCCGGCCTGGATGATCTGGTCGAAGGCCGACCGGTCGGTCACCAGGTCCTTGATCACCGGGAAGGCCCGCGCCCGCCACGGCTCCACGTCGATCGTGTCGCCGTCCTTGAAGTGCCGCATGTGCAGCTGGCAGGTCGTGGTGTTCTTCTGCGGGCCGTGCGGGGTCCCGTTGATGACCATCGCGCACGAGCCGCAGATGCCCTCACGGCAGTCGTGGTCGAACGAGATCGGGTCCTCGTCCGCGAGGACCAGCTTCTCGTTCAGCACGTCGAGCATCTCGAGGAAGGACATGTCCTCCTCGACGTCGTCGAGCTTGTACTTCTCCATCTTGCCCTTGGCGTCGGCGTTCTTCTGCCGCCAGACGCGCAGCGTGATTCTCACTTGTAGCTCCGCTGGCTCGGGTGGACGTAGGAGAACTCCAGGTCCTCCTTGTGCAGGATCGGCTTGCCGCCCGGCTTGTCGGCGCCGTACTCCCAGGCCGCGACGTACGCGAAGTTCTCGTCGTCGCGCTGCGCCTCGCCGTCCTCGGTCTGGTGCTCGACGCGGAAGTGGCCGCCGCAGGACTCCTCGCGGTGCAGCGCGTCGGTGCACATGAGCTCACCCAGCTCGAGGAAGTCGGCGACGCGGCCGGCCTTCTCCAGGGACTGGTTGAACCCGTCGCCGGTGCCGACGATCTTGACGTCGCGCCAGAACTCCTCGCGCAGCGACGGCAGCCGGTCGAGGGCCTTCTCCAGCCCCTCCTTGCTGCGCGCCATGCCGCACTGGTCCCAGATCAGCTGGCCCAGCTCGCGGTGGAACGAGTCGACGGTGCGGTTGCCGTTGGCCGAGAGCAGCTTGTCGATGCGGCCCTTGGTCGCCTCGACCGCCTCGACGACGGCCGGGTGGCTCTCGTCGATCGGGTCGAACGGGCCGTCGGCGAGGTAGTTCGGGACCGTCGTCGGCAGCACGAAGTAGCCGTCGGCGAGGCCCTGCATCAGCGCCGAGGCGCCGAGGCGGTTCGCACCGTGGTCGGAGAAGTTGGCCTCCCCGCCCACGAACAGGCCCGGGATCGTCGAGCGCAGGTCGTAGTCGACCCACAGCCCGCCCATCGTGTAGTGGATGGCCGGGTAGATGCGCATCGGGACCTCGTACGGGTCGTCCCCGGTGATGCGCTGGTACATCTCGAAGAGGTTGCCGTACTTGGCCTCGACCGCGTGGCGGCCGAGACGCCCGATGGCGTCCTTGAAGTCGAGGTAGACGCCGAGCCCGCCGGGGCCGACACCCTGCTCGGCGTCGCACATGTTCTTCGCGGCGCGCGAGGCGATGTCGCGCGGGACCAGGTTCCCGAACGCCGGGTACTGGCGCTCGAGGTAGTAGTCCCGCTCCTCCTCCGGGATGGAGTTCGGCGGGCGGCTGTCGCCGCGCTCCTTCGGCACCCAGACGCGGCCGTCGTTGCGCAGCGACTCCGACATCAGGGTCAGCTTCGACTGGTACTCGCCGGAGACCGGGATGCAGGTCGGGTGGATCTGCGTGTAGCAGGGGTTCGCGAACAGCGCGCCCCGCTTGTGCGCGCGCCAGGCGGCGGTGACGTTCGAGCCCTTGGCGTTCGTCGACAGGTAGTAGACGTTGCCGTAGCCGCCGGTGCAGAGCACCACCACGTCGGCCAGGTGGGTCTCGATCCGGCCGGTGAGGATGCTGCGCGTGACGATGCCGCGGGCCCGCCCGTCGGCGACGATCAGGTCGAGCATCTCGGTGCGCGGGTGCATCTCGACCGTGCCGGCCGCGATCTGCCGCTCGAGGGCGGAGTACGCGCCGATCAGCAGCTGCTGGCCCGTCTGGCCGCGCGCATAGAACGTGCGCGAGACCTGGGTGCCGCCGAAGGACCGGGTGTCGAGCAGACCGGAGTACTCGCGGGCGAACGGGACGCCCTGCGCGACGCACTGGTCGATGATGTTGAGGCTGACCTCGGCCAGCCGGTGGACGTTCGACTCGCGGGAGCGGAAGTCGCCGCCCTTGACCGTGTCGTAGAACAGCCGGTGGATCGAGTCGCCGTCGTTGCGGTAGTTCTTCGCCGCGTTGATCCCGCCCTGCGCGGCGATCGAGTGCGCGCGCCGGGGCGAGTCCTGGAAGCAGAACGACTTGACGTGGTAGCCGGCCTCGCCGAGCGTCGCGGCGGCCGCGCCACCCGCGAGACCCGTGCCGACGATGATCGCCGTCATCTTGCGCCGGTTGGCGGGGTTCACCAGCCGGGCGGAGAACTTCCGGTCGCTCCACCGGTCGCCGACGGGGCTGTCGGGTGCCCGGTCGTCGGCGATCGGGTCACCGAGCAACCAGCGACCCTCACCCTGGACCGACGTGGGCTCCTGCTGCAGCTCTGACATGGTCACCTCACCAGACCGATCATGACGGACACCGGGATGATCGCGAACCCGACGGCGACGACGACGCCGACACCGATCGAGAACGACTTCAACGCGTGCTGCTTGACGGCGCTGTTGCCGCCCAACGTCTGGATGCCCGACCACAAACCATGGCTGATGTGGAAGCTCAGGGCGACCATCGCGACGATGTAGAAGATCGCCACGACCGGCCGGTCGAAGCTCGCCACGAGCTTGCCGTAGGCGCCGCCCGCCGGGTCCGGGTTCACCGTCCCGGTGGTCAGGTCGAGGATGTGCCAGATCACGAAGAGCGCGATGATCACGCCGCCCCACCGCATGGTGCGGGCCGCGTAACTGCCCTGGTGCCCCTTGTGCTGGTACCCGACCGGCCGCGCGCGCTTCGCCTTGTACCAGAGGCTGAAGGCCGCGACCATGTGCAGCACGACCGCCGCGATCAGGACGACACGGATGATCCACAGGACGCCGGAGTAGCCGAAGATGTCGGCTCCCAGGGTCCGGAGGTGCTCGGAGTACGCGTCGAACGTCTCCCGCCCGAAGAAGATCTTCAGGTTGCCGATCATGTGGGCGATCACGTACAGCAAGAAGATCACGCCCGTCACGGCCATGACGAACTTCTTGCCGACGGACGATCCCCACGTCCTCGTCACGATGTTGCGCTGCTGGGTCAGGACCACGGCGACACGCTAAGCCCGCGAACACGCCGTCTGCCAATGCATGCAAGACGGTTCAGCGATGCTCTTAAGCTATCGGGGTGACCCTCAAACAGCTCATCTACTTCCTCGCTGTGGCGGACACGGGACGGTTCGTGCAGGCAGCGGCGGAGTCGCGGGTCGCGCAGCCCACGCTGAGCCGACAGATACAGGCCTTGGAAGATGATCTCGGTGAGACGTTGTTCACGCGGGGTAGGGATCACGTCACACTCACCTCGGCCGGTGAGACCCTGCTGCCCCTCGCGCGGCGCATCGTCGCCGACGTCGAGACGGCCCGGTTGGAGATCGCCGAGCTCGCCACCCTGCGCCGGGGTCGACTGCGACTGGGGGCCACCCCCTCGCTCTGCGTCAGCGTCGTCGCCGACGTCCTGGCCGTCTTCCACGACGCCTACCCGGGCGTCTCGCTGCAGATCTCCGAGGGCGGCTCGCAGGACCTCGTGGCCGACCTGGAGGACGGCCAGCTCGACCTCGCGCTCGTCATCCACCAACCCGACCGCTTCCCGACGCCGGGTCCGGGCGCCTCGGGCACGACCCCGGGCCGGCTGCGCGGCCGGCTCCCCGCCCCCGGCCCGCCGATCCCCGGCACGGCGCTCGGGCTCACCCCGGTGCTGCGCGAGGAACTGGTCGCGATCTCCGCGACGGCCGGCCGGGCCCCGCTCGACGAGGTGCTGGGCGACCACGCCGGGATCGCCGAGATCGCCCGGCACCCGCTGGTGATCAACCGTCCCGGCTACGAGCTGCGGGAGGCGGTCCTCTCGGCGTGCGCGGCGGCGGGGGTGACGCCGCGGATCGCGGTGGAGGGCGGCGAGATGGACGCGGTGCTGCGCATGGTGGAGCGGGGTCTCGGGGTGGCGATCGTGCCGAGCCTCGTGCTCGCCGGCCGCACCGGCCTGCACACCACCCGGCTCGACGGCATTGGCTGGACGCACCGCACGATCGTGCTGGCCCACCGCACCGACGTCGCCCCCACGCGGGCGGCCGAGGCGTTCCGCGAGACCCTGCTGGCCGTCCTCGCCCGCACCTCGCGCACCGGCGGTCTCCCGCCCGGCGTCCGGTTCATCCACCCGTCGTCCTAGGGGCGTCGAGCAGCGCCGCCAGCACCGCCGCCGCCCGGGGCCCGGCGCGCAGCACCTCGGCCGCTCCCCCGGCCCCGGCCCGCGCGCCCTCGTCGTGGGCCAGCCCCGCGAGGGCCGGGCCCGCCGCGTCGGCCGACCCGAACTGGAAGGGCACCTGCGTGAGGTAGCACGCGACCGCGGCGATCTTGCGCTCCAGCTCCGCCGTGACGTCCACGGCGAGCTCGTCACCGGACACGTGGGCCATCGGGAGAGCGTCCGGCCGCCGTGCCACGTAGGGCGTGTCGCGCCACCACGCGCGACGGTCGGGGTCGACCAGGTCGGCGACCACCGCCGAGACCCACTGGTGGTCGACGTGGTCGCCGAGGGCCTGCGGGGCGAGCACCAGGTCGGCGCCCGCGAGCACCGGCACCAACGCCTCGGTGAGCGGCCGCGCCACCACGTCGTCGCCCCGGCGCCCGGCGAAGAGCGCCGGGGCGGAGTCGTACCCGCGGTGCGGCGCCTCGAGCAGGCCCAGATGGCGTGGGGGGACACCCAGCACGCCGAGGGCGCCGCGGTCCTCCGCGCGGCGCAGCGCCATGTAGTCGACGTCCGCCGCGAGCCCCTTGTCGAGCTGGGTGGACAGGGCGAACGGGGTGGCGACGGCGGGGTCGACCGAGCCGGTGAAGCAGGTGACCACGGTGACGGTGGCGGCCTCCCCCAGGCGCGCGAGGGTGCCGCCCACGGAGAACACGGCGTCGTCGAGGTGCGGGCTGACCGCCACCACGTGCGGCCTCACAGCAGGTGGGGCGCCGCGCGGAACCGGCAGGACGGGTCCACGGGCGGGTCGGCGATCGCCGGCACCGGCACGCCCCGAACGGTGTCGTAGACGGCCGTGACCCGGTCCGCGATGACCGGCCACGACCACACGGCCCGCACCTCCTCGAGGGCGCGCCGGGCCAGCCCGGTGCGGAAGGACCCGTCGTCGAGGACCCGCGCGATCCCGGCCGCCAGGGCCGCGGGGTCCTTCGCGGGGACGAGGACGCCGTTGTCGTCGGGCCGGACGCAGTCGCGGACCCCGACGACGTCGGTGGACACCACCGGCAGGCCCGAGGCCATCGCCTCCAGGATCGTGTTGGAGAAGCCCTCGGCGTAGGTGGGGCTGACGAAGACGTCGCCGCGGCCGTAGACCTCGTGGGCCCGCTCGTAGGGCGTGTAGCCGAGCTGCTCGACGTGGTCGTCGAGCCCGAGCTCGGTGACCCGGTCGGCGACCAGCCCGGTGTCCGGGCCGATCCCGGAGACCACGAGGCGGACCCGGCGGCCGGCGTCGAGCAGGGTCCGGTGGGCCTCGAGGAGGTCGAGCACGCCCTTCCGGGCGTCGACGCGCCCGTGGTAGAGCAGCGTCGCCGGCTCCCGGAGCGCCCCGGGCTCGTGGGCGGGGGTGAACCGGGCGGTGTCGGTGGCGCCGGAGACGATCGTCCAGCGCGCGGGGTCCACGTCGTGCCGGGCCGACACCTCGGCGGCGAACGACGGTGAGCCGATCACCAGCGCGGGCGCGTGCGTGAACACGGCGCGCACGAGGTCCCGGTGGGTGGTGCAGCAGGTCCCGACCCAGTGCCCGTCCCCGCCCTGCACGCTCACCACCGCGGGCAGCCCGAGGTCGTGCGCGGCCCGGAGCGCCGCGAGGCCGGTGGGGTAGGCGTACTGGGCGTGCAGCACGTCGATCGGCCGCCGCGCGTGGAGCCGGGCGATCGTCGCGTGCATCGTCGCGACGTCGGCCTCGAAGTCGGCGGGACGGCCGGCCGCGACCTCCTGCTCGCCGTGGGCCTCCAGCGCGACGACCTCGACGCCGTCGGGGACCCGCTCGGGCGGGGGCGGCCCGCCGCCGTAGACCGCGCGGCCCGCGGGGTCGCCCCGGTACTGCGAGATCATCGTGACGTCGTGGCCCGCCCGCACGAGGTGGCGCAGCAGGTTCTCCGCGTAGGCGCTCATGCCGGACACGGCGGGCCAGTAGCGGCGCGAGACGAAACAGATCCTCATCGGGCGTCCTCCAGGGCGCGCAGCGTCGCGATGGCCTCCGGCACGAGCCGGTCGGCGCGGTGGGAGTCGCGGGACAGCTCGAGGCTGACGAGACCGCGGTGGTCGATCGCGTGCAGCGCGCCGACGACCGCGCCCAGGTCCATGTCCCCCTCGCCCGGGGCCCGGTGGTCGTGCACGCCGCGGGGCATGTCCTCGACGGCGACGGCCCCGAGGTGCGGCGCGAACGCGCGGACCGCGGCCGCCGGGTCCCACCGCCCGGAGACGATGCAGTGGCCGGTGTCGAGCGCGAGCGTGATCCCCGGGACCTCGACCTGGAGCGCCGACCAGTCGTCGAGGTCGTCCACGAGCATGCCGGGCTCCGGCTCGACGGCGACCGTCACGCCGCGGGCACGGGCGTACTCGGCGACCGCCGTGGCCCCGAGGACGAGCCGGGTCCACGCGTCGTCGCGGTCGAGGCCCGGCGCGAGGACGCCCGCCCAGAAGGACACGGCCTCGCTGCCGAGGTCGGCGGCCACGTCGACGCACAACCGGAGGAACGCCACCCGGCGGGCCCGGTCCGCGGCGTCCGCGCTGACCAGCGTCGGGTGGTGCTTGCGGCGCGGGTCGAGCAGGAACCGCGCGCCGGTCTCGACGACGCTGCCCAGTCCGAGCCCGCGGAGCCGTTCGGCGAGCGCCGCGGTCCGGCGCGCCAGTTCGGGGGCGAACGGGTCGTGGTGGGCGACGTCGAGGGTGAGCGCCACCCCCGCGTACCCGTGGTCGGCGAGCAGCTCCAGGGCGTCGTCGAGGCGGTGGGAGGAGAGCCCGTTCGTGTTGTAGGCCCAGCGGATGCTGACTCGACGGTCCGGCTCCGCTCCGGTGCGTGTCATCGGAGCTCGACCTCCTCGCCCGCCGCCGCCCGGGCGACGGCGTGCCGGGTCGGCTCGCGGTAGAGGGGGTAGAGGTCGCCGACCACCCGGTCGACGCGGTCGCGGTCCAGCCACGCGCGGTCGTCGCCGCGCTCGTCGCCGAGCCGCGCCGCCTCGTCGTCGGGGAGGACCACGGGCAGCGCGCCGGCGTGCGGCGGGTCGCCGAGCCCGACGAGGCCGAAGGCGGGGTCGTGCGGGTCGGCGGCGCGGTCGAGCAGCCGGTCCACCCCGCGGCGCCCGATCCGGCCGTAGGACATGGTCTCGACCTCGAGGCCCGGGACGATCACCTTGGCGGCGCACCCGCGGTCGGTCCCGGTCGGGCTCCGCCGCGCTCCGTCTCCCCCGCTTTCTCCCCCGCCGTCGGCCAGGACGGCCAGCACGTCGAACCCGGCCATCCGCTCCATGAGGTCGTGCAGCAGCGCGACCGGCCCGCCGACGTCCGTGGTCGGCAGCTCGTCGAAGCGCACCCGCGTGTGCTCCGCGAGCACCGGTTCCAGCAGGTCGCGGAGCTCGTCGGCACTCCGCGCCGTCCAGTCCTGCATCGTCGTGAACGCACGGGTCTCCTGCGGCGGGACCGGTGTGGCGAGCTCGCGGTCCCAGTAGTCCGCCGGCGCGAGCGGGCGCACGGTCGCGAGGTCGGCGTGGGCGAAGGTCTTGCGCACGCGGGCGGAGCAGAACTCGAGCAGGGCCTTCTGCAGGGCGACCTCGCGGTCGGGGTGGGCGGCCTCGCCGCAGGCCGTCAGGGCGATGGGATGCGGGGCGTCGCCGGCCACGTCGTGACCCACGACGTGGAGGTCGGTGACGCCGAAGGCCGTCGAGGCCAGCTTCGGCACGACCCGGATGCCGACCCGGCGCAGGTGCGCGAGCAGCGCGCGGGTGTCGGGGTCGCGGACCTGCTCGTCGTCGGGCCCGAGGTCCAGGACGGTGCCGCGGTCCAGGGCGCGGAAGGCCGTGGCGTTCCCGTCGCGCTGCAGCAGCTCGCCGAGGGCGTGGGCCAGCGCCCGCTCGACGGTGTCGCCGGCGCCGCAGCCGTTGGTGATGACGGTGGTGAGCCGCTCGGCCGGGTCCTGCCAGGGCAGGTCGACGGGGTAGGCCGCGGCGAACTCGGCCGGCACGAGCACGGTGTCGCCGGTCCGCACGCGGGTGGCGGGCAGCCACCAGCGCGGCGCGTCGGGGTCGAACGCGGTGCCCGCGGGCAGCGTCAGCCGGACGGGGTCGACGACGCCGTCGTCGCCGAGGCGGGCCCGCAGCGCCGAGTAGGAGTCCCGGGTCCGTTCCAGACCGCGCAGGTGCACCGCGAGCAGCATCTCCTCGGCCAGCTCGGCACGGGCCGCGACCCGGGCGCGGTCGGGGGCGAGGCCGTAGCCGAACGAGCCGGAGCGCGGCCACGTGCCGGTCGGGTCGGCGAAGTCGGCGGCGACGACGTGGACGCCGGTGCGGTCGGCGGCCCGGAGGTCGAACTCGTCGGTGTCGCCCGGCGGGAGCGCGTCGGTGTAGGCCCGGGCGACCGCGTCGAGGTCGCTCACGCGAGCTCCGCCAACGGGATCGGCCCGGCGACCGGCTGCGCGGACAGCAGCCGGTCGTAGAGGGCGAGCACGTGCGCGGTGGTGACGCCCTCGACGAACTCGAACGGCGTGGCGACGGCGTCGAAGTCGAGGTTCCCGATGACCTCGTACGCGTCGCGGATCTCCTGGTGGGACAGCGGGATCTGCGCGTGGAAGGCCTTGTGGGCGGACAGGCCGGTGGCGCGGCCCGCGTCGTCGAGGGCGGCCTTGAGCATGTCGCCGCAGAAGAGGACCCGGCGCTGCTCGTCGTGGAGCACCATGTGGCCGTCGAAGTGCCCGCCGGTGCGGTGCGCGACGAGGCCGGGCGCGAACTCGTGGCGGTCGTCGAGCGGCCAGGTCACCCGGAACGCCTTGGTCCACTCCAGGTCCCGCACCCCGACCGCCACGACCGGTGGGTCCAGCTCGTCCTGCAGCTGGAACAGCGCGCCGTAGCCGTGGACGTGGCTCGCCGCGAGGGACACCAGGCCGCCCCGGCGGCGGATCTCGGCGAGCCCGTCGTCGGGATAGAAGCCGGCGCCCTCCCAGCCGACGAGGCCGACGTCGGTCTCGATGACCCAACCGCACGTGCCGAGCCCCACCTGCGGCTCGCACCAGAACCCCGTGATCCCGGGGCGCACCTCGGTCCAGCGGGCCTCGCGGCCGCGGGCGATCTCGTCGAGCGGCCGGAAGTCCCACCCGTCGTCGGGCAGGGCGTTGCGGACGTCGGTGCACACCGGGCAGAGCGGCGGCGCCGCGAACCAGCGCTGCCAGTGGCCGCAGTTCGTGCAGGTCCAGGGGCTCAGGGGCACGGTGCCTCCTCGGTGAGGGCGTCCAGGAGCAGTTCGTGGAGGGCGAGGTCCCGGGCGAGCGGGTAGGGCCAGCACGTCTCGCCGCGCACGGCGGCGCCGAACGCGGCGATCTGGCGCTCGAACGGACCGTCGGGATCGAAGGCGACCGCCTCGGCCGCACCGGTCGTGGCGTCGAGGAAGGTGAGCGTGCCGCCCGCGACCTGCCCGAGCGTGTTCTCCGCGACGAGCTGCCCGCGGGTACCGACGAGCTCGAGCCGGCGGCGGGGCAGGGCGTCGGGCAGGGCGAAGCTGACGTGGGCGTCGAACAACGTGCCCGAGGCGGTGGCGCCGACGAGCACGGCGCCGTCGTCGGCGGCCGGGTCGGCGTAGGCGTGCACCCGGCGGCGCGGGACGGCGGTGAGCGTGACGACGTCCTCGCCGAGCAGCGTGCCCGCGAGGTCCAGGCCGTGCGGGGCGAGGTCGATCGCCGCGCCGCCGCCCGCGAGCGCGGTGTCGACGCGCCAGTTCGCGCCCGCGGCGCCGCTCGGCGGGGTCCAGGTGGGCGGCAGCCAGCAGCCGTAGACGATCCGCACGGCGGTGACCGTGCCGAGGCGTCCGGCGGCGACGAGGTCGGCGATCATCCGGTGCGCCGGGTGGAAGCGCTGGTCGAACGCGGTGGCCACGAGCCCGTCCCCCGCCGCGGCGACCATCGCGCGGGCGTCGGCCACGGTGTGGGCCATCGGCTTCTCGCACAGCACCGGGACGCCCGCGGCCGCGACCGCCCGGACCACGGGCAGGTGCGCGTGGTTGGGCGTCGCGACGTAGACCGCGTCGGGCTCCGCCGCCAGCAGCACGTCGAGGTCGTCGGTGGCCGTGATGTCGTCGGGAACGCCGTCGGGCAGGCCGTCGAGCGCGGCCGGGTCGCGGTCGCACACGGCGACGACGTGGGCGCGCGGATCGGCGGCGATGGCGGGGAGCACGTGGTCGCGGGCCACCCAGCCCAGCCCGACCACGCCCCAGCCGGTGCTCACCACCGTCCCGGGAGGTCGACGAGGACCCGGCGGCGCACGGCCTCGTCGTGGTCGAGGTCGTGGTCGAGCTCGGGCAGCCGCTCCGGCAGGTAGGCCGCCGCCCGCTCGCCGTACTCGGCGCCCCACCGCGCGTTCGGCCACTCCCGCGCACCGTCGCGGTAGAGCGGGTTGGGGTGCAGCCGCGCACCCGGCGCGGGGCGCAGCAGGCTCTCCTGCGGGGGCGCCGCAGCCCGGTCCAGCGCCAGCGCCACGGCCTCGGTCCCGTCGAGGTCCTTCCCGACGGCGGGTCCCGCGGGTCGGGCGGCCAGCGCGGCGGCGGTGAGTTCCTCCTCGGCGTAGGTCGCGGCGCCGGGCAGCATCGCGGCCCACTCCTCGGGGCGGCGCGGGTGTCCGGCGGCGCCGAGCGGGTGGTCGGCGTTGTGGCAGTGCGCGGCCAGCACGGCGCCGCGGGGACCCGCGAGGTCCGCCGCGCGGCGCAGCACGTCGGCCGGATCGTCGAGGAAGTACAGGGTGTCGTGGCAGGAGACCCAGGCGTCACCGTCGTCCGTCACCGGCCAGGACGACCGGAGGTCGGCGCACACCAGCCGCACGGCCGCGTCCGTCGGGAGCACGAACCGGCGGGCCAACCAGAGCTTCGCGAACACGATGTCGATCCCGGTGACACCCGCGCACTCCCCCGGCTCCGCGACGAGGCGCCGCAGCAGGTGGCCCGCGCCGCATGCGAGGTCGACGACGGGTCGGCCCGCGGGCGGGTGCGTGGCCACCAGCGCGGTGACGGCGAGGCCCGACGGGTCGTGGTCGCGGTGCAGGAAGTAGTCGCCGACCCGGCCGAGCCCGAGCGCGGCGGCGGCGTCCCGCAGCGTCGTCCCGGGGTCGGCGGCCGCCGCGTAGGCCGCGGCGAGCTCGTCCGCGGGCGGAGGCGGCTGGTCCCACCAGTCGTCGTTGTCGGCGAGCAGCACTGCGGCGGCATCGGCGACCCGCCCGTCGTCGAGCGCGGCGAGCGCGCGCTCCACCACCTCCTCGCGGCCGGTCCGCAGGTAGGGGATGCCGTCGAGCACGGGCCAGCGGCGCGCACCGTCGGCGAGGTCGGACAGCGAGTGCGGCGTGTCCGGCGCGAGCGGTCGGCGGGACACGGGGTCGAGGAGCCCGGAGCGAGCGGAGCGACGGGGGTCGGTGGGAGTCACGGCAGCAACCCGGCCTCGGCGAGGACGGCGTCGTGGTAGGCCGAGACCGGCGAGGCGTGGACGAGCTCGAGGTCGACCAGGGCGTCCTTCGCCGTGAACCCGGCGGCGCGGGCGTGGTGGTGGACCTGCAGCACCCGGTCGAGCACGTCGGCGGCGTGGAAGGCGCGCCCGAGCGGGGTGTCGGCGTCGGCGCGGGCCGTCAGCAGCGTCCGGAGCCGGTCCGCGAGTGCCGCCGGCAGCGTGGCGAGCTCGCGCTCGGTCAGCCGCTCGATCACGGGCTCGAGGTGGTCGGAGAGCAGGATCTCCCCGGCGAACCCGGCGTCGGGCAGGGCGACGTTGTGCAGGTGGTGGCCGAGCCCGAGCAGGAAGGCCTCGCCGGGGTCGGCGTCCTGGCCCGGGGCGAGCAGCGCGCCGGAGACGGCGACCGCCCAGCAGTGCTCGCCGTGGTCCTCCGGCGGTTCGACGATCAGCCGGGGGCGGCCCGGGGCGGTCGCGCCGGCGCGGGGCTGGTCGACCAGGGTGTGCGCGAGGGCCGGGGCGTGGGTGAGGTCGTCGACGGGGTCCGGCGCGGCGACCAGCCGGGCCCGGAGGTCGGGCGGGAGGGCGGCCCCGACCTCGTCGATCGCGCGGGTGCGCACCGCGCGGGCCTCCTCGGCGGTGAGACCCGCCGCCCGGAGCACGGGGCCGTCGAGCCCGGCGAGGCGCGCCCCCGCGACCGCCGCGGCGCACTCGGCCTCGGCCACCGTCGTGAGGTCCTCCCCCGCGACGAGGGCCGACCACGCGCGCAGGAACGCGTGGTCGGCGAGGGACCCGGCCCGACCGGCCACGTGGACGCGCTTGAGATCGCCGATCTCGCGCAGGAGCCCGACGAGCGGGCCGGGTCCGGTCACCGGTCGAGCCACGCGCGCAGCACCTGCTCCTGGCGGTGGAGCGCGTGCTCGGGCTCGGAGCCGTCGCGGGTGATGGGCTGCTTGAAGAAGTAGCCGAGCTGCTCCTGCGCGCCGCCCTCGCCCCGGCGCGCGGCCTCGTCGACGAGCCGCGCGAGCTCGAGCACCAGCGGCGCGGCCAGGATCGAGTCCCGGCACAGGAAGTCGACCTTGACCTGCATCCGCTGCCCGAGGAAGCCGGTCAGGTCGATGTTGTCCCAGGCCTCCTTCTGGTCGCCGCGCGGTCGGTAGTAGTCGATGCGCACGACGTGGTCCTCGACCTCGTAGCCGAGGCACTGGTCGAGCACGGTGCCCTTGGTCTGCAGCTTGCTCGACAGCGAGTCGGCGTCCTCGAGGATCTGGCCGTCGCGGTTGCCGAGGATGTTGGTGGAGTACCAGCCGTCGACGTGCAGCGACCGCGACCGGAAGGCCGGGGCGAGGACCGTCTTCATCATCGTCTGGCCGGTCTTGCCGTCCTTGCCCGCGACCGGCACGCCCCGCTGCAGCGCGAGCTCCAGCAGGGCGGGGATGTCGGCGGACGCGCTCGGCGTGAAGTTCACGTACGGCGAGTCCGAGGTGATCGCCGCGTAGGCGTAGACCATGCTCGGGCTGATCACCGGGTCGTCCGCGTCGATGGCCGCCTCGAACGCCTCCGGCGTCTGCAGCGACGGCAGGGTCAGGTCCGGCCACCGCTCGGTCGACGCGAGGTTCACGACGACGACGCGGTCGAGTCCCTGGGCCGCGCGGAACCGCTCGATGTCGCCGCGGACGTGGTCCACGCGCCCGCGCAGCGAGGAGATCGGGATGACGTTCGCGCCGATCGCGTTGCGGCAGTAGTCCGGGTCGGCGACCGCGGGCCAGGGCGCCACGGCCGCGAGGCCGGCCCCCGCCGCCTCCACCACGCGCGGTTCGAGCACCCCGTGCAGGTGCGCGGCCTTCGCGAGGTCGTCGCCGTCGAGGTCCCAGCCGCCGAAGGTCAGCGAGGTGTAGGGCACCAGCGACGTCACGTCCGCGAACGGGAGCCCCTCGAACCCGCACGCGCCGACCTTCAGCAGCTCGACGCCGGCGATGGCCGTGGTGGCGACCGCACCCCCGACCCCGACGACGGCGACCCCCACCTTGCGCTGTTCGTCCGACACCCGAGTCCTCCTCGTCGCAGGCGCGGGCCGGCGGATCGCCCGCGGCCCGACGGAAGGTGCTCCCCGACCGCTCGGGGCCCGCAAACGGCGGTTCTCGGCGGACGTGGCGTCGGTGACGAGCGCGCGTGCGCCGGCCGCTCGGCCGGGTAGCCGCGCGGGAGCTGAACGGGACCGGCGTCAGTGACCGCCCGCGACGGCGACGGTCCGGCTCGCCAGCGCCCGGCTCAACGCCGGGGCGAGTGGCCCGCCCTCGACGACCACGTCGTCCACCCCGAGCCACGCCGCCATGTCGCGCAGGGCGACGGCCAGCTCCGCCGCCACCCGCGCCTCGTCGGCACCCCGCTCGACGCACTCCGGCTCGGCGAATGCGGCCGGCACCCGCAGCACCCCGGCCGCCCGGTCGGTCTTGAGGTCGACCCGGCCGACCAGCTGCCCGTCGAGCAGGAACGGGAAGACGTAGTAGCCGTGGGTGCGCTGCTCGGCGGGCGTGTAGATGCCGATCCGGTAGGTGAAGCCGAACAGGCGCTCCGTCCGGGGCCGGAACCAGATCATCGGGTCGAACGGCGCGAGCAGCGCCCCGCCCGTGACCCGGCGCGGCACCCGGGTGCCGGGCAACCGGTAGGCGGGCGCGCCCCACCCGGCGACCTCCACCTCCTCCAGCTCCCCCTCGTCGACCAGCTCGGTGACGGCGACCCGGCTCTCGGCGGGCGGCAGCCGGTAGTGGTCCCGCAGGTCGGGCTCCGTCGCCACCCCGTGCGCGGCCGCGGCCCGGAGCGTCAGCTGCCGCATCGACTCGGCCCGGTCGGGGTGCTGTGCGAACACCTCGGGCGGGATGACGTCCTCGCTCACCGCGTAGGCCCGGCGGAAGCCGCGCCGCGTCCCCGTCGTCAGGACCCCCGTGGCGAAGAGGTGCTCGCAGGCGACCTTGACGTCCGAGCGGTGCCACCAGCCGCCGTGTGCGCGGGCCCGGCGTTCCCCGCCGTCCCCGAGCACCGCCTCGACCTCGCGCGCCTCCAGCGGGCCGTGCGTGGCCACCGCGTCGTGCACGGCGTCGAGGATGTCCGGCCGGTGGTCCAGCGCGTTGCCGAGCCACCGGCTGGTGCGCGCGGTGTTGTCCCGCATCCGCCAGCGCAGCAGCGGCCAGTCCTCCACCGGGACGAGGCTCGCCTCGTGGGCCCAGAACTCGACGAACGCCCGCCGGCGGTGGTCGGCCGCCGTCCGCGGCCAGGCGAGCGCGTCGAGGACGTCCCGGTCGTAGCTCCCGAGCCGGGCGAACACCGGCGCGTAGTGCGCCCGCACGGCGACGTTCACGGAGTCGAGCTGGAGCAGCCCGAGGTGGCGTACGAGGCGCGTCAGCCCGCCGCGGTTCGGCGGGACCGGCCGCGGCGGCGCATCGAGGCCCTGCGCGCCGAGCGCCGCGCGCCGCGCCGCGTCCGCCCCCATCCGCTCCGGTGATCCCACACCCGCGATCCTGCCAGCCACCCCCGACAACCACCGGAATGGAGCCGCCCGCACCGGCGTTGACCTGGGAGAACGTCTGAGGAGGACCCATGGTCGGAGATCGCGTCGAGATCGTCGTGGACGCCGGTGGCACCACGCGTAGCTGGGACGTCGAGGCCACCCGCGCGGGCCGTCGGGTGGAGATCGCGCACGGGCGCGGTGTCGTCGAGGTGAGCGAGGTGACCCGCGGCGGCACCCCGGTGCGCACCGCGCGGTTCATGTCCTCGCGGGTGCTCGCGCTCGTCGAGCACCCGGCCTCGGCGGTGCGGCTCGCCGACGACGAGCCGCCCGCGCTGCCCCTGCCGCGCCCGGCCTAGGTGTCGAGCAAGGTCAGGACACCTCGGTGAGCGTCCCCGCGTCGACGTCGTAGACGAACCCGCGCACCGCGTCGGTGTGCAGCAGGAACGGGCAGGACCGCACGGCCGCGAGCGAGTCGCGGAGGTCCTGCTCGGTGTCGGAGAACGCGCCCGGCGCCCATGACGGCTTCTGCCCGCTGGCGCTCTCCAGTTCGCCGACGAACTCGTCGTCGTCGAAGGTCGCCATGCCGCACCTGGTGTGGTGGACGAGGACGACCTCGGTCGTCTGCAGCTTGCGCTGGCTGATCGTCAGCGAGCGCAGCACGTCGTCGGTGACCACGCCGCCCGCGTTGCGGATGACGTGCGCCTCCCCCGGGCCGAGCCCGAGGGCGCGGTAGACGTCGAGGCGGGCGTCCATGCAGGCGACCACGGCGACGTGCCGCGACGGCGGCCCGGGCTGCCCCCCGTCGCCGAAGCCCGCGGCGAACGACTCGTTGGCGGCCAGCATCTCGTCGGTGACGGACACGGTGTCTCCCTGTCTCTCGGCGGTATGCGTCGTTCGTGATCATTCCGGACGGCGGGTGCGGTCGCCGTCGCGAGGTGACCCGCGTCCTAGTGTCTCGGTATGGCGATCGCGCACGTCCGCCCGGCGACCCCCGACGACGCCGCCGCCGTCACCGCGGTGCAGCGCGAGGTGTGGACGACGGCCTGGGCCGCGTTCCTGCCCGCCGGTCTCACCGAGGGGTTCGACGACGCCGCCGTCACCGCCGCCTGGGAACGCTCCGTCGACGGGCTGCTCGTGGCCACCGAGGGCGACGCGGTCGCGGGGTTCGTCCTGGCCGGCCCGGCGTCCGCCGACGACCTCGCCGACGCGGTGGGCACCGTCCCCGACGACGCCGGGTCGGTCGGCCTGGTCGCGACGCTGCTGGTCTCGCCCCGCTGGGGCCGGCGGGGCCACGGCGGTCGGCTGCTCGTGACGGCGGCCGAGGCCCTGCGCGCCGCGGGCGCGACCCGGGGTATCACCTGGGTCCCGGAGCGGGACGCCGCCTCGCGGGCCTTCTACGCCCGCGCCGGGTGGGAGCCCGACGGGACCGTGCGCACCCTCGACGCCGGCGGTCGCCCGCTGCGCGAGGTCCGCCTCGGTGGTCCGCTCGACCTGCAGTTCGCGGTGCAGCCCACAGCGGCCGACCTGGGTCTGCCGCTGCTCTGAGGTGGACGAACGGGTCGTTCGTCCGCGCTGTCGGCACCAACGACCCGTTCGTCAGGTTCGCGGGGGTCAGTCGAGGTCGAGCACCGACTCCAGGCCGATCGTCAGGCCCGGGCGGGACACGACCGAGCGCACGGCCAGCAGCACGCCCGGCATGAACGAGGCGCGGTCGAACGAGTCGTGCCGGATCGTCAGGGTCTCGCCCTCCGAACCGAGCAGGACCTCCTGGTGCGCGACCAGTCCGGCCATCCGCACCGCGTGCACGTGCACCCCGTCGACGGTGGCGCCGCGGGCGTGGTCGGGGTCGTGCGTCGTGGCGTCCGGTCCGGGGCCGACGCCGGCCGCCGCACGGGCCTCGCCGATCATCTGCGCCGTCCGGGTCGCGGTGCCCGACGGGGCGTCGGCCTTGTTCGGGTGGTGCAGCTCGAGGATCTCGACCGAGTCGTAGAACCGGGCCGCCTGCGCCGCGAAGCGCATCATCAGCACGGCGCCGATCCCGAAGTTCGGCACCACCATGACGCCGAGCCCGGGGGCGTCGTCGAGCCGCCCGCGCAGGTCGTCGAGCACGTCGGTCGTGAGGCCGCTGGTGCCGACGACGCCGTGGATGCCGTGCGCGACGAGCCAGCGCACGTTGTCGGCCACCGCCGACGGGTGCGTGAAGTCCACCGCGACCCGGGCGCCCGCGTCGGCGAGCGCCGAGATCGGGTCGCCGTCGTCGACCGTGGCCACGAGCTCGAGGTCGTCCGCCTCCCCGACGACGCGGCACACCTCGGACCCCATGCGACCGCGGGCTCCCAGCACACCGACGCGCAGCGTCATTCGCCCACCTCACGCACCTCGTCGGGAAGATCCTCGACGTCAGCGTAGGGCCCGACGACGGCGGCGGTCACCGGCGTGGTGAACAGGTCGCGCGCCACGGCGGAGACGTCGTCGACGGTCACCGCCTGCACCCGCGCGAGGGCGTCGCCGAGGTCGAGCGGGGCCGCCGGGCCGTCGAGCTCACGGCGACCCAACCAGCTCATCCGCGACGGGGTGTCCTCCAGCCCGAGCACGTACTCGCCGCGCAGCTGGCCGCGTGCCCGGGTGAGCTCGGCCTCGGTGATGCCGTCCCGGGCGAGGTCGGCGAGCTGGGTGCGGAGCACCCCGGCCGCCGTCCCGAGCCGTTCGGGGGCGCAGCCGACGTAGACGTTGAGCACGCCGAGGTCGGAGTAGCCGGTGGCCGAGGAGTACACCGAGTACGCCAGCCCGCGACGTTCCCGGACCTCCTGGAACAGCCGCGAGCTCGTCCCGCCGCCGAGCACGGTCGAGAGGACCAGCTGGGCCTCCCACCGCGGGTCGCCGCGGCGCACCGACGGCACGCCGAGCATGAGGTGGGCCTGCTCGGTGTCGTCCTCGCGCACCGACAGGCGGTCCGCCGGGACCCCCACGACGGCGGGGGCGTCCGGCCGGGCGGCCGCCGCGGCGGCGCTCCCGGTGAGCCGGGACCCGAACGCGGCCGCGACCGCCTCGAGCACCTCGGCGTGCGTCACGTTGCCCGCCACGGCGAGGACCGACCGCGACGGCACGTAGTGCGCGCCGTGGAAGCGGGCGAGGACGTCGCGGGTCATGTCGCCGACCGACTCCTCGGACCCCACCACCGGGCCACCCAGCGGGTGGTCGCCCAGGAGCAGGTCGTCGAAGTCGTCGGCGAGCAGGTCCTCGGGGTCGTCGTCGCGGCCCGCGATCTCCGACAGCACGACGTCGCGCTCGAGCTCGACGTCGGCGGCGTCCATGACGCCGTTCAGCACGACGTCGCACACCACGTCGACCGCGAGCGCGAGGTCCGAGTCGAGCACGTGCGCGTAGAAGCACGTGTGCTCCTTGGAGGTGAACGCGTTGAGGTCGCCCCCGACGGCGTCGATCTCCTCCGCGATCTCCCGCGCGGTGCGCCGCGGCGTCCCCTTGAACAGCAGGTGCTCGAGGAAGTGCGCGGCGCCGCGCGCGGCCGGGTCGAACCCCGGCTCGTCGCGCGAGCCGACGTCGACCCACAGGCCGACGGCGGCGGACCGGGCCCCGGCGACGTGCTCGGTCACCACCCGCAGGCCCCCGGGCAGCACGGTGCGTGCCACGCCGGGACCCGGGTGCTCGGTGGTGACGAGCCCGCCGTCGGGAAGGATCAGGCCGGTCAGGAGGTCGCCTCCGCGGCCGGCTTCGCGCCCGCGCCCTCGGCCCCGGTGCCCTGCGGGGCACCGTTGGTGGCCGACGCGTCCGCCGCGTCGTCCTCCTTGACCGGGAGCAGGCTGATCTTGCCGCGGTTGTCGATGTCGGTGATCTCGACGCGGATCTTGTCGCCGACGTTCACGACGTCCTCGACCTTGCCGATCCGCTTGCCGCCGCCGAGCTTCGAGATGTGGACCAGGCCGTCGCGGCCCGGCACCAGCGAGACGAAGGCCCCGAAGGCGGCCGTCTTGACGACGGTGCCGAGGTAGCGCTCGCCGATCTTCGGCATCTGCGGGTTGGCGATGGCGTTGATCCGGTCGACCGCCGCCTGGGCGCTCGGCCCGTCGGCCGCACCGACGTAGATCGTGCCGTCGTCCTCGATGGAGATGTCGGCGCCGGTCTCCTCGGTGATCGAGTTGATCATCTTGCCCTTCGGGCCGATGACCTCGCCGATCTTGTCGACCGGGACCTTCACCGTGGTGATGCGCGGGGCGAACTCGCTCATCTCGTCGGGCGAGTCGATGGCCTCGGCCATGACGTCGAGGATCGCGAGGCGGGCGCCGCGGGCCTGGGTGAGGGCCTTGGCGAGGACCTCCGAGGGGATGCCGTCGAGCTTCGTGTCGAGCTGCAGCGCCGTCACGAAGTCCTTGGTCCCGGCGACCTTGAAGTCCATGTCACCGAACGCGTCCTCGGCACCGAGGATGTCGGTCAGCGCGACGAAGGTCTCCTGGCCGTCGACCTCGCCCGAGACGAGGCCCATCGCGATGCCCGCGACCGGCGCCTTCAGCGGCACACCGGCGTTGAGCAGCGACATCGTCGAGGCGCAGACCGAGCCCATCGACGTCGAGCCGTTGGAGCCGAGGGCCTCGGAGACCTGCCGGATCGCGTAGGGGAACTCCTCGCGGGTCGGCAGGACCGGGACGAGCGCCCGCTCGGCGAGCGCGCCGTGGCCGATCTCGCGGCGCTTCGGCGAGCCGACGCGGCCGGTCTCGCCGGTGGAGAACGGCGGGAAGTTGTAGTGGTGCATGTAGCGCTTCGTCGTCTCCGGGGTGAGGGAGTCGATCGACTGCTCCATGCGCAGCATGTTCAGCGTGGTGACGCCGAGGATCTGGGTCTCGCCGCGCTCGAACAGCGCCGAGCCGTGCGCGCGCGGGATGACCTCGACCTCGGCGGCCAGCGGCCGGATGTCGGTGACGCCGCGGCCGTCGATGCGGAAGCCCTCGGTGAGGATCTTCTTCCGGACGGTCGACTTGGTCAGCGACCGGAACGCCTCGCCGATCTCCTTCTCGCGACCCTCGAACTTGGGGGCGAGCTCGGTGACCAGGCGCTCCTTGACCGCGTCCTGGGCGGCGTCGCGCTCCTGCTTGCCCGCGATCGCGAGAGCCTTGTCCAGCTCGTCGCCGGCCGCGGAGGTCACGGCGTCGAGGACGTCGGACTGGTAGGGCGGGAAGGTCGGGTAGTCCTTCGTCGACACGCCGAGCGAGGTGTAGAGGTTCTGCTGCGCCTCGCAGAGCGTGCGCAGGAACGGCTTCGCGGCCTCCATGCCGGCGGCCACGGTCTCCTCGGTGGGCGCCTGGGCGCCCCCGGCGACGAGCGAGACGGCCTTGTCGGTGGCCTCGGCCTCGACCATGGAGATCGCGACGTCGGAGCCGTCGGAGGTGATCGAGCCCGCGATCACCATGTCGAACACGGCGTCCTCGAGCTGCTCCCACGTGGGGAACGCGACCCACTGGCCGTTGATCAGGGCGACGCGGGTGGCGCCGACGGGGCCCTCGAAGGGCAGGCCGGAGATCTGGGTGGAGGCCGACGCGGCGTTGATCGCGAGCACGTCGTACGGGTCGTTCGGGTCCAGGCTCTGGACCGTGACGACGACCTGGACCTCGTTGCGCAGGTTCGCGGCGAACGTCGGGCGCAGCGGGCGGTCGATGAGGCGGCAGGTGAGGATCGCGTCGGTCGACGGGCGGCCCTCGCGCCGGAAGAACGAGCCGGGGATGCGCCCGACGGCGTACATCCGCTCCTCGACGTCCACGGTCAGCGGGAAGAAGTCGAAGTTGTCCTTCGGCCGCTTCGACGCGGTGGTCGCCGAGAGGAGCATCGTCTCCTCGTCGAGGTAGGCGACGACGGCACCCGCGGCCTGGCGGGCCAGGCGGCCCGACTCGAAGCGGATCGTGCGGCTGCCGAAAGCGCCGTTGTCGAGGACGGCGGTGGTCTCGTGGACCCCGGTCTCGGTGTCGACGACGGCAGGTGTGGCGGAGTTCGCCATGGGTGGCCTCCAGAGGGAACGGTGAGGCGAGTCCCGCGCCTCCCACCTGGTGACGTGACCGGTCTTCGATCGAAGCGCCCGGACGCTCGTTCCGGGAGCCACTGTCGGAGACCGGGTCCTCCCCGGGTGGGGCGACGGCGGCGGGGCTCGTGTTCAGGTGTCGGTGGTGCAGATCGGGCCGCCCGCGAGGGTGTCGCGGGCGGCCCGGGGGGTCAGCGGCGCAGGCCGAGACGCTCGATCAGCGTGCGGTAGCGGTTGATGTCCACCGACGCCACGTACTTCAGCAGGCGGCGGCGGCGACCCACCAGCAGCAGCAGGCCGCGGCGGGAGTGGTGGTCGTGCTTGTGCTGCTTCAGGTGCTCGGTGAGCTGGGTGATCCGCTTCGTCAGCAGCGCCACCTGGGCCTCGGGAGACCCCGTGTCGGTGGTGTGCACGCCGTACTCGGAGAGGATCGACTTCTTCTGCTCGGTGGTCAGGGCCACGTCGGTGGTGCTCCTCGTGTCTTCGATGCCGTACCCGGGCTCGGACGCCCGGTACCGTGTGTCTTCCCGACGGCGGGTGCGGCGCGACGCCGCGTTCTCCCACGTCTCGGTGCCCGGCCACCACGGACCGCAGCCGGATCACTCCCGAGTCTACCGGGGACCTCCGACGGCCTCGTCGGCGCCCGGTGCGCCGACCAGCGGCAACCGCTCGAGCACCCGGTACGGCGTCCCGCTCGCGACGAGGGCGACCGCGTCCGGGCGCCATCGCGGACCGTGGTGGTCCCGCAGCGCCGCGGGCACCGGTCCGCTCCCCCGCGCCACGGTGAGGTGGGCGACGTGGTCGGCGGGGTCGGTGGCGACGGCCTGCAGGACCCGCTGCCACGCGGGCTCGTCGTCGGGGTGCACGCCCAGCCACAGCGCGGAGCCGAAGACCCCCGCCCCGGCGCAGTGCAGGCCGGTGGTCGCCGTCCCGCCGGCGAGTCCCCGGCGCAGGTCCGCGGCGACCGCCCCGGGGTCCGCGTCGGCGTGGAAGCGCAGCGTCACGTGCCGACGCTCGCGGGCGACGGGCCGCCACCGGTCCCGGTCGAGATCCGCGACCACCGCGTCGACGGCGGCGTTCACCGCCTCGTCGGGGAACACCGCGACGAACAGGCGCACTAGATCCCGAGGAGCTTGCGGGTGTTCGCGACGTCGCCGTCCATCGCCGTGATGAGCTCCTCGACCGAGTCGAAGCGCTCCTGGCCCCGCACCCGGGCGACGAACTCGACGCCGACCCGCTGGCCGTAGAAGTCCTCGGTGTGGTCGAGGACGAACGCCTCCACGGTCCGCTGCTGCCCCGAGAAGGTGGGGTTGGTGCCGACCGACACCGCCGTCGGCAGCTTCTCCCCGTCGCGGATGAACCAGCCGGCGTAGACGCCGTCGGCGGGGATCGCGGCGTGGGCCGTCGCGGCGACGTTCGCCGTCGGGTAGCCCAGGTCGCGGCCGCGCTGGTCGCCCTTGACCACCACGCCCTCGACGCGGTGCGGGCGTCCGAGGGCGTCCGCGGCGGCCTCGACGTCGCCCGCCGCGATGCAGCTGCGGATGTAGGTCGACGAGTAGGTCACGGTGCGCCCCCGGTCTCCGTCCTCCACCAGGTCGAGGCCGACCGCCTCGAACCCGAACCGCTGGCCGAGCCGCACGAGCTCCGGGACGTCCCCGGCCGCGCGGTAGCCGTAGGTGAAGTTCTTGCCGACCACCACCGCCGAGGCGTGCAGCCGGTCGACGAGCAGCTCGTGGACGAACTCGTCGGCCTCCACGCGGGCGAAGTCGGTGGTGAACGGCAGCACCCAGAACGCGTCGATCCCGAGACCGGCGACGAGGTCCGCCCGGCGCGCGAGCGTGGTCAGCTGCGCCGGGTGCGACCCGGGGCGGAGCACCTCGCTCGGGTGCGGGTCGAACGTGATGAGGGTGGTCGGCAGGCCGCCGAGCTCCCGCGCCCGCTCGACCGCGTGGCCGATGAGCTGCTGGTGACCGCGGTGCACCCCGTCGAACACGCCGATGGTCACCACGCAGCGACCCCAGCCGGGGGGCACGCCGTCACGACCGCGCCAGCGTTGCACGTGCCTCGGGCCTCCCCGCGGGGGTGTCGTCGGATCATGCCCAGCCTACGGCCGGGCCCGGTGGGCTTCCCCGGGACGGGGGCGGCGTCACCTCACCCGGTGTCGGGCCGTTTCGCGAGCGTCACACCGGGCAGGCCGGAGCGCCGCTGGACCTGCTCCACGTGACCCTCGCGGACGGCCGGGCCGACTCAGCTCGCCGGCGCGAGCACCAGCACCGGGCGGGCGCGTCCCTCGGAGTCGGCGACCAGCCCGACGACGTGCCCGTCCGGGCCGAACACGGCCGTGGTGCCGGGCTCGCCGGTCGGCGGCAGCGGGCGGCCGTGGGCGAGGTCGGCCGCTCCGGCGGCGTCGACGTCGCGGCGGGGGAACGCCGTGCCGGTGGCGGCGTCGAGGTCCAGCGACAGCCCGGCCCGGCCCGCCTCCCCGTCCGCCTCCGCGACGAGCTCGTCGACGGTGCGGGCGTGGGCCAGGGTGAACGGCCCGACCCGGGTCCGACGCAGCGCCGTCAGGTGACCGCCGACCGCCAGTGCGGCGCCCAGGTCGCGCGCGAGGGCCCGCACGTAGGTGCCTGACGAGCAGTCGACGAGCACGTCCAGGTCGAGCGCCTCCCCCTCGTGGCGTCGGTCGAGGACGTCGAAGCGGGCCACGTGCACCGGCCGCGCGGGCAGCACGATCTCCTCGCCGGCCCGCACGCGCTCGTAGGCGCGGCGGCCGTCGACCTTGATCGCGGACACCGTGCTCGGCACCTGCTCGATGTTCCCGGTCAGGGCGGCCACGCCGGCGTCGACCGCGGCGTCGGTGACGGCGGACGCGTCAGCCGTGGCGGTGACCTCGCCCTCGGTGTCGTCGGTGGTGGTGGCGGCCCCGAGCCGGATGGTCGCGAGGTAGGTCTTGGTGTCGAGCGCGAGGTGCCCCAGCAGCTTCGTCGCCCGCTCGATGCCGAGGACCAGGACCCCGGTGGCCATCGGGTCGAGCGTGCCCGCGTGCCCGACCTTCCGGGTGCCGACGAGCCGGCGGGCCTTGCCGACGACGTCGTGCGAGGTCCACCCGGCGGGCTTGTCGACGACGAGCAGGCCGGGCGGCGGGGGCGGGCGGCGGGGAGCCTTGGCGTTCATCACCCGGGATCCTCCCCTGCCCGGGCGGCCACGGCGATCAGGGGCACAGCAGCCCGAAGGGGATCGAGACGGCGGGGACGTCGGGCGGGTGCGGCACGTCCGGTGGGCCGTGCGACCACACCGGCAGCGCCGCGAGCCACGCCGGCCCGGGCGGGTCGGCGCCGATCGCCCCCTCCCACGGGACGGCGAGCCACCCCGTCGTCGTGATCGTGCTCGGCCGGCCCGTCCACACGAGCACGACGTGGCGCAGGCCCGGTTCGCGCTCCGGCGCCCGCCGGGGCACCGGGAAGCCGTCCAGCGCGAGCTGACCGCCGACCGGCAGGTAGCCCGCACCGTTCTCGGCCGCGGCGTCGACGCGGAGGGCGCCGTCCCAGCGCAACGCGGCGAAGTTCGGCGCCGGGCCGTGACCCGGCGGTGCCTTCATCGCGTGCAGGGCCACGTGCTCGTGCTCGACGACCAGCGAGTTGCGGGGCGCCCCGATCCGCACGCCCCGTCCCGCCCACTCCGACGCCACCGCGAGCAGCCGGGTGCGCAGGTTCTCCGACGAGGTGAGGCCGAGCGTCAGCGCCGTGTCCCCCGCGACGGCCGGGTCGTGGCGCGCCACGTTGTGCTCCCACACCGCGGCGACGGCGTCCTCGAGGAGCCCGAGCACCCCGAGGGCCCGCCACCGGTCCCGTACCTCCCGGAGCCACGCCATCGCGCCCGGATCCCACCGTCCATCCATGCCCGGGATGGAACCAGAACCCCCCGACAGCGTGACCCGACCCGTCGTCGGGAAGGAGGACTACGTCTTCGGGCCGCCCGCGACGTAGATGACCTGGCCGGACACATAGCCCGCACGCTCGTCGACGAAGAACGACACCATGTTGGCGATGTCCTCCGGGACGCCGACGCGCTGCACCGGGATCTCCTTGGCGCGCGCGGCCTGCCACTCCTCCCAGTCCTGCCCGAGGCGCTCGGCGGTCGCCTTCGTCATCTCCGAGGCGATGAAGCCGGGGGCGACGCAGTTCGCGGTGATGCCGAAGCGGCCGAGCTCGATGGCGAGGGTCTTGGTGAAGCCCTGCAGGCCGGCCTTGGCCGCGGAGTAGTTGACCTGGCCGCGGTTGCCCAGCGCCGAGGTCGACGACAGGTTCACGATGCGGCCGAAGTGCTCGGCGACCATGTGGCCCTGGACCGCGCGGGTCATGAGGAACGAGCCGCGCAGGTGCACGCCCATGACCTGGTCCCAGTCGGACTCGGTCATCTTGAACAGCAGGTTGTCCCGCGTGATCCCGGCGTTGTTGATCAGCACCGTGGGCGGGCCGAGCTCCGCGACGATCCGCTCGACCGCCGCGGTGACGGCGTCGTTGTCGGACACGTCCGCGCCGACCGCGATCGACGTCCCGCCGGCCTCGGTGATCGCGTCCGCGGTGCCCTTCGCGGCGGACTCGTCGAGGTCGATCACGGCGACGGCCAGCCCGTCGGCGGCCAGACGCAGCGCGGTCGCGGCCCCGAGACCGCGGGCGGCGCCCGTGACGATCGCGACGCGGGGGGTGGGAGCGGTCATGACAGGAGGACCTCCTGGTACGGGTCGGTTCCGGCCCATCCTGCACCCGGGGCTTTCCGGACGACGGGTGGGACCGGTCACGCCTGACCGGTCACCTTCCCCGTCGCTGCGCTCGCCCCCGTCACCATCCACCGATCGCCCCGCGCCCGGAGTCCGACCCCGACCGCGCGGCCGAGCATGAACAGCGACAGTCCGGCCCACACCCCGGCCAGGCCCCACCCGAAGGCCAGGGACGCCCAGATCGCGGGGAGGAAGCCCAGGAGCGCGCACCCGAGCGTGAGCCGGCGCAGGAACGCCGCGTCCGCCGCGCCGAGCAGGACCCCGTCCAGGGCGAAGACGAACCCGGCGACCGGCTGCAGCGCCACGAAGAACCACCAGGCGGCCGGGATGGTGGCGAGCACCGTCGGGTCGGGGGTGAACACGCGCGGCAGGACGCCCGCGAGCGCGGCGAACACGAGGCCGGCCACGACGCCGAGCGCGATGCCGTAACCGGTGACCCGCCGGGTGACGATGCGCGCGGAGGCGGCCGCCGCGGCGCCCAGGGCCGCGCCGACCAGCTGCTGCGCCGCGATCGCGAGGGAGTCGAGCACCGTCGCCATGAAGGCCCACAGCTGGAGCACCACCTGGTGCGCGGCGACCGACGACGCCCCGAACCGCGCGCAGACGGCGGTCGCGGAGAGAAAGCAGGCCTGGAACGCGAGGCTGCGCAGCAGGAGGTCGCGGCCGAGCCCGAGCTGGGCGCGCAGGTCGGCGCCCACTGGCCGCAGGGTCACGCCGAGGCGCCCCGTCTCGCGCACGAGCGCCCCGACGAAGAGCAGGAGCACGACCGTCTGCGCCCCGACGTTCGCGATGGCCGAGCCCTCGAGGCCGAGCCCGACCCCGTGCACCAGGATCGGGCACGCGATCGCGGAGGCCCCGTTGCCGGCGAGCACCACGACGACGGGGGCGCGGGTCGACTGCACGCCGCGCATCCAGCCGTTGCCGGCCATCGCGACGAGGATGCCGGGCGCGCCGAACAGCGCGATCCGCATCCAGCCGACGGCCTCGTCGGCGAGGACCCCACCGCCGCCGAGCGCGTCCGCGACGGGCCGGGCCAGCAGCTGACCGACCACGACGACCGCGACACCCGCGAGCACCGCCAGCCACGTGGCGGCCACGCCCTCGGCGACCGCGCGGTCGCGACGGCCGGCGCCGAACGCCCGCGCGGCCCGTGCGGTGGTGCCGTAGGCCAGGAACGTGCCCAGGGAGGACACCTGTGCGAGGACCACCGCGCCGACGGCGAGCGCGCCCAGGGGCAGGGCCCCGAGGCGGCCCACCACGGCGGTGTCGACGAGCAGGTACAGCGGTTCCGCGACGAGCACCACCAGGGCGGCCGCGGAGAGCGACAGCACCCGGGTGGGCCCGGCGTCGAGCGAGGTGGTCACCGGGCTCCCCGACGATGTGGCTTCTCTGCCACTGGGTGACAGCAACGACGCTTCCCTGCCACCAGGGGCAGGGTGATCAGGCGCGGGAGGGCCCGTCGTCGGGGTCGTCCTCGTCCAGGCCGTCCTCGTCGTCGTCCTCGTGCGGCTTCCGGTACGGGTCGGCCTCGCCGGCGTAGCTCGCGCCGGACGCGAGCGAGGCGACCTCCTCGTCGGCCGCGCGGACTCCGGCCAGCAGCTCCTCCATACGCGCGGCGCCCTCGGGCACCGCGTCGGGGACGAACGCGATCGACGGGGTGTGGCGGACACCGGTCTGGCGTCCGACCGCGGTCCGGACGACACCGGTCGCGCTGGCGAGCGCGGTCGCGGAGTTGTCGTGGTCGGTCTCGTCGCCGTAGACGGTGTAGTACACCGTCGCCTCGCGGAGATCCGCGGTGACGCGGGCGTCGGTGATGGTGACCAGCTTCAGGCGCGGGTCCTTCACCTCGTGCTCCAGCGTCGAGGCGGCGATCTGGATGATCCGCTTGGCGAGCCGCCGGGCGCGGGGTGCATCGGCCATCTCGGGCCATCCTCCAACAGATCAGTCGTCGTGCGGACCGAGCCAGCGGGTCCGCGCGGAGAGCACCTGGAACTCGGGGTGTGAGCTCACCAGGCGCTCGCAGTGGTCGAGCACGTCCGAGACGTGCTCGGCGTCCGCGGCCACCACCGCCACGCCGATGAGGGCGCGGCGGTGGAGGTCGAGGTGTCCGGCCTCGGCGACCGAGACCGCGTACTTCCGCTTCAGCTCGGCGACGACGGGTCGCACGACCGAGCGCTTCTGCTTGATCGAGAACACGTCCCCGAGCAGCAGGTCGAGCTCGAGGACGCCTACGAACACGGCGTCCCCGAGCTCACCATGACCGTCACTCGCGCGGCTTCTCCCGCATCTCGTAGGTCATGATCTTGTCCTCGACCTTGATGTCGTTGAACGACCCGAGCGTCAGACCGCACTCGTAGCCGTCGCGGACCTCGGTCGCGTCGTCCTTGAACCGCTTGAGCGAGTTGATCGTCAGGTTCTCGGCGACGACCGCACCGTCGCGGACCAGTCGGGCCTTGGCGTTGCGCCGGATGATCCCCTCGGTGACCAGGCAACCCGCGATCGTGCCGATGCGCGAGGAGCGGAAGACCTCGCGCACCTCTGCGGTGCCGAGCTCGACCTCCTCGTAGATCGGCTTGAGCATGCCCTTGAGGGCCGCCTCGATCTCGTCGATGGCCTGGTAGATCACCGAGTAGTAGCGGATGTCGACGCCCTCGCGGTTGGCCAGCTCCGTGGCCTTGCCCTCGGCACGGACGTTGAAGCCCATGACGATGACGTCGGACGCGATCGCGAGGTTGATGTCGCCCTCGGTGATCGCACCGACCCCGCGGTGCAGGACCCGCAGCTGGACCTCGTCGCCGACGTCCAGCTTCACCAGCGCGTCCTCGAGCGCCTCGACCGTACCCGAGTTGTCACCCTTGATGATCAGGTTGAGCTCGTTGGTCTCCTTCAGCGCGGCGTCGAGGTCCTCGAGCGAGATGCGCTTGCGGCGGCTCGCCAGCTGGGCGTTGCGCTCACGCGCACGCCGCCGGTCGGCGATCTGCCGGGCCACGCGGTCCTCGTCGACGACCAGGAACGTGTCGCCCGCACCGGGCACCGACGTGAAGCCGATGACCTGCACCGGGCGCGAGGGCAGGGCCTCGCGCACGTCCTCGCCGAACTCGTCGAGCATCCGTCGGACACGCCCGGAGGCGTCGCCCGCGACCACCGAGTCCCCGACGCGGAGCGTGCCGCGCTGGACCAGGACGGTCGCCACCGGGCCGCGGCCACGGTCGAGGTGGGCCTCGATCGCGACACCCTGGGCCTCCATGTCCGGGTTGGCCCGGAGGTCCAGCGAGGCGTCCGCGGTGAGCAGGACGGCCTCGAGCAGCCCGTCGATGTTGATGTTCTCGCGTGCCGAGATGTCGACGAACATCGTGTCGCCACCGAACTCCTCGGCGACGAGGTTGTACTCGGTGAGCTGCTGACGGATCTTGGAGGGGTTCGCGCCCTCCTTGTCGATCTTGTTCACCGCGACCACGATCGGCACGTCGGCCGCCTGGGCGTGGTTGATCGCCTCCACCGTCTGCGGCATGACGCCGTCGTCGGCCGCGACCACGATCACCGCGATGTCCGTGGACTTCGCACCACGGGCACGCATGGCGGTGAACGCCTCGTGACCCGGGGTGTCGATGAACGTGATGAGCCGCTCCTCGCCCTCCAGCTCGGTCTCGACCTGGTAGGCGCCGATGTGCTGGGTGATGCCGCCGGCCTCGCCCTCGGCCACCTTCGTCTTGCGGATGGTGTCCAGCAGGCGCGTCTTGCCGTGGTCGACGTGACCCATGACGGTGACGACCGGCGGCCGGGCCGCGAGGTCGTCCTCGTCGCCCTCGTCGGAGCCGTAGCTGATCGAGAACGACTCGAGCAGCTCGCGGTCCTCCTCCTCGGGGGACACGACCTGCACGTCGTAGTTCATCTCGCCGCCGAGCAGCTCGAGGATGTCGTCGGACACCGACTGGGTGGCCGTGACCATCTCGCCCAGGTGGAACAGCACCTGGACCAGCGACGCGGGGTTCGCGTCGATCTTCTCGGCGAAGTCGGTCAGCGACGCGCCGCGGGGCAGCCGGACGGTCTCGCCCTTGCCCTTCGGCAGGCGGACACCGCCGACCGACGGCGCCTGCATGTTGTCGAATTCCTGACGCTTCTGCCGCTTCGACTTGCGACCACGGCGCACCGGGCCACCGGCGCGACCGAACGCACCCGCGGCGCCGCCACCACGGCCGCGGCCACCGCCACCACCGGGACGACCGCGGAAACCACCCGCGGGGGCACCGCCACCACCGCCACCGGGGCCACCGCCACCGGGACGGAAGCCACCGCCGCCGCCACCGGGACGACCGCCGCCGCCACCGGGACGACCACCGGGGCCGCCACGACCGGGGCCACCGGGACCGCCACGACCGGGCGCACCGGCGGGACGGGCCGGCATCATGCCGGGGTTCGGGCGCGGGGGCATGTTGCCCGGGTTCGCGCCGCCGGAACCACCGGGACGCGGCGGACGGTCGTTCGCCGCCGGGCGCTCGCCGTCACGCGGCGGACGCGGCATGGGGGCCTCGCCGTCCCGCGGCGGACGCGGCGGGCGCTCGCCCGTGCCGCCGCCACCGGGACGCGGTGCCTGCGGACGGGGCGGGGCCCCGGAGCCGACACCGAAGGGGTTGTTGCCGACCCGCGGGGTCTTCGGACCCGGGCGCGGGGCGGACGGACGCGGCGCGGTGGAGGTGTCGCCGGCGGATGCCGCAGCGGCCGCGGGACGCTCCTGCTGGCCCGGGCGCGGCGCGCCGGGACGCTGGTCGCCGGGACGGCCCTGGCCGGGACGGGGACCGCCCTGGCGCTGGTCGCCGCCACGCTCGACGGTGCCGCCACGCTGGCTGCCCGGCTTCGGGATGCCACGGGGCTGACGGTCGGGACGGTCGGTGCCGCTCGGGCGCGGACCACGGTCCTGCCCACGGTCCTGCCCACGGTCCTGGCCACGGTCCTGCCCGGGACGCGGGCCCGGGCGCTCGGCGCCCGGACGCGGGGCGTCGGACGGCCGCGGGGCCGCCGGGCTGGGCGCGGACGCGGCCGGCGCCGACTCCGCCGGAGCGGAGGCCGCAGGGACGGCCGGGGCCGCGGGAGCGGCCGGGGCCGCCGGGCCGGGACGCGGTGCGCCACCGGGACGCGGGCCGGGAGCCGGGGCGGACGCGCTGCCGTTGCCGTTGCCGCCGGAGGACGAGCCGCCGGGGCGGGCGCCGGGACGCGGGCCGCGCGACGGGCCACCGTTGCCGCCGCCGTTCATGGAGTCGCGCAGCTTGCGCGCGACGGGAGCCTCGACCGTCGAGGACGCGGACTTCACGAACTCGCCGAGCGACTCCAACTGCGAAAGTACCTGCTTGCTGGTGACGCCGAGCTCCTTCGCGAGCTCGTGCACCCGGGCCTTGCCTGCCACTGATCTCCTCATTCTCGAGGTCGGCGGCATGCCCGCGACCTCGTGTCCTACGCCTGCGCGCTCATCGCGAGTGCTTCACGGCTGGCTCATGGGGGTCGACCTGCTTCCTGGTTCTCCGACCCCGACGGGCGTCGGGGCCTGCGCTCGGGTCGGTCGGTGTCGGTTGCGGTGCGAGCAGTGCGTGCAGGGCACCGAGATCCAACGGCCCCGGGACGCGCAGCGCCCGGGGGAACGCCGATCGGCGCTCCGCGCGGTGCAGACAGTCGGCGTCGGGATGCACCCAGGCACCCCGCCCCGGCTCGCGACGCCGTGGGTCGGGCACACAGGTCCCGTCCACGGCCACCACTCGCAGCAATTGCGACACCGGCCCCCGCGATCGGCACCCCACACAGGTGCGCACCGGTCCTTCGATCGGTGGAACCTCGTGGTGTACCGGACGGGTCCGGGCCATGTCTGACTCTACCGCGTCCTCGCCGCGTCGCCGAAGCCCCGTACCCACGCTCAGGGCGCGACGAGGTCGGAGCCGGGCTCCGCGTCCGAGCGGATGTCGATGCGCCAGCCCGTGAGCCGCGCGGCGAGGCGGGCGTTCTGACCCTCCTTGCCGATGGCCAGCGAGAGCTGGTAGTCGGGCACGACGACGCGGGCGGCGCGGGCGCGGAGGTCGACCACCTCGACCGAGACCACCTTGGACGGCGAGAGGGCGTTGCCCACGAACTCCGCCGGGTCGTCCGAGTGGTCGATGATGTCGATCTTCTCACCGTGCAGCTCGTCCATCACGCCGCGCACCCGGGCGCCCATGGGTCCGATGCAGGCGCCCTTGGCGTTGAGCCCGGGCACGGTGGACCGCACGGCGATCTTGGAGCGGTAGCCCGCCTCGCGGGCGATCGCGGTGATCTCCACGGCGCCGCTGGCGATCTCGGGCACCTCGAACGCGAACAGCTTGCGCACCAGGTTCGGGTGCGTCCGGGAGAGCGTCACCGCCGTGCCGCGCGGGGTCCGCGAGACCCCGACCACGTAACAGCGCACCCGCTCGCCGTGTTCCAGCTTCTCCCCGGGCACCTGCTCGGCGGAGGGGATGACGCCCTCGACGGTGCCGATGTCGACGACCACCACGCCGCGGGCGTTGGCCCGCGCGTCGCGCTGCACGACCCCGGAGACGACCTCGCCCTCGCGGGTGGCGTACTCGCCGTAGCTGCGGTCGTTCTCCGCGTCGCGCAGCTTCGCGACGACGACCTGCCGGGCCGTCGACGCCGCGATGCGGTCGAAGCCCGCGGGGGTGTCGTCGACCTCGCCGACGGTCTCGCCGTCCTCGCCGGTCTCGGGGACGAGGACGCGGATCTCCCCGGAGGTGCGGTCGACCTCGGCCCGCGCGCCGGGCGCCTCGTTGCCGGCCTGGCGGTAGGCGGTCAGCAGGGCCGACTCGATGGCCGCGACGACCGTCTCGAAGGCGATGTCCTTGTCACGCTCGATCGCGCGCAGGGCCATCAGGTCGACCTTCACTGCTGCACCTTCTCCTTGTCCGATCGGTCATCCCGCAGGGCCTCGACCTGCGCCTCGGGCGCCGGCTTGAACTCGACCTCGACCCCGGCCCGCTCCACCCGGTCGAGCGGGACCTCCTGCAGTCCCTTCTCGACGGCGAGCGTGACCGCTTCGTCGGTCACGGCACCGACCCGGCCCGAGAGCTTCGTCCCGTCGGTGAGGGTGACCGCCACGCGGCGCAGCCACGCCTTGCGCCAGTGCCGGGGCTCGGTCAGCGGCCGGTCGGTGCCGGGGGTCGAGACCTCGAGGGTGTACTCCCCCAGCACCGCGCCGTGCGCCTCCTCGTGGGCGTCGACGGCCGCGGCGACGTCGCGGCTCAGCGCGGCGACGGCGTCGAGGTCGACGCCTCCGGCGGGGCCGTCGTCGACGGCGGGTGCGTCGGGCGTGTCGACGGTGACGCGGACGAGGAGACGGCGGCCTGCAGGGCGCACGTCGAGGTCGTCGAGCACGAAGCCGGCCCGCTCGACGACGTCGAGAACGACGGGCGTCAGGGCGGTGGCGGCGGCACCGGTGGGTGGGCCCACGGGCACGGGTCAGCCTCCAGGACGGTGAGGGAGCGGTGCCCCCAGAGTAGTCCCGCCCCCGGCTGGCACGATGGCCGGTGATGCCGCTCCTGTCCCGTCGATCCTTCGCCGTCCTGGCGGCGGGTGCGGTCGCCCTGGGGGCCACCGGGTGCGCCCGCGACGAGGGGCCCGACGAGCTCGAGGCGCCGTGGGCGGCCGCGCGGGCCGACGCGGCCCTGGCCGCCGCCGCGGCCGGCGCGTTCCCCGACGCCGCCGCCCGGCTCACCCCGGTCGCCGACGCCCGACGCGTCCACGCCGAGGCGCTCGCGGCGGAGATCCGGCGGGCCCGTCCGGACCGCGCGGAGGTGCTCGACGCCCCCGCACCGGCCGTCGGGAACCCGCCGTCCGCCGCCGACGCGACCGCCTCGCTCACGCGGTCGCTGGGCGCGGCCCGCGACGCCGGCGGCGCGCTCGCCGTCACGACGGCCCGCTACCGCGCCGGGCTCGTCGCGTCCGTCGCGGCCTCGTGCGCGGGCTGGGCGGAGGCGCTGGCCGCATGACCGCACCGCTGGACTCCCCGGACCCCCGGGACGCCGCCCAGGCCGCCCTCGGCGCGGAGCACGCCGCGGTCTGGTGCTACGGGCTCGCGACCGCGTTCCTGCCCGCCTCCGCCGCCCAGCCGCTCGCGGACGCGGCGCTCGCCCACCGGCAGCGCCGGGACGCGCTGATCGCCCAGCTCGAGGCGGCGGGTCAGCCGCCGGTGCCCGCCGCGGCCGCCTACGCCACCCCCCGGCCGGTGACCGACGCCGCGAGCGCCGCGGCCCTGCTCGTGGTGGCCGAGGACGACGTCGCCACGGCCTGGCGGGCCGTGCTGGAGCGCACCGACGACCGGGGGCTGCGGACCACCGGCGTCGGGGCGATGACGGCGGCCGCGACGACCGGGCGGCGCTGGCGGGTGCTCGCCGGCATCACGCCGTCCGTGGCACCCCTCCCGGGCACGCCCGGGGCCACGTGAGGCTTGTTTACCGATCAGCCGGTAAGTAAGCTGCCCTCATGTCAGCGCGAGCACCATGACCCGGGCGGCCTCGCGGACCGTCTCCAGGTCGGCGTCCGGCCCGGCGGCGAGCCCGGCGCAGCTGACGGCCTCGAGGGCGAGGCGGACCACCACGCGCCGGGTCGGGTCGGCCCCGGCCGCGAGGACGTCGACGAGGGCGTCGATTCCGGGAGGGACGGCCTGCTCGGGCGTGGTGGCCCGCTGGAGGGCGGGACGGTTCGCCAGCGCGAACCGCAGGCCGTCGAGCTGCTCCTGCGAGGCCGTGTCGACCCGGCGCAGGGCCGTCTCCCGAAGCAGGCCGGGCCCCGGCTCCTGCTCGCCGACCCAGGCGAGCAGCGCGTCGATCTCGTCGCGCCGCTGCTCGGAGAGGGCCGCCAGCAGGGCCTCCTTGCCCGCGAAGTGGTAGTAGAGCGCCGCGTTGGTGAGGCCGACCGCCGCCGCGACGTCCCGCATCGAGGTCGCGTCGTACCCGCGCTCGGTGAACAGCCGGCGCGCGGCCACGAGCACCGCCTCCCGGGTCTCCGGCCCGGCGTTCGCCCCCGCGCGCTTCGGCATGCCCGCCAACTTACCGGTCGATCGATAACGAGGGTGCCATGTCCGTGCTCTGCCTGGTCCTGTGCGGCGTCCTCGCCGGCGGCGAGCTGCTCGTGCGCTGGGGGCTCGCCCCGGCCCTGCGGGCGCTGCCCGACGACGCCCACGTCCGCGCGCGGGTCGCCCTGGTGCACCGGCTGCGCGTGGTCGTCCCGGTCGTGATCGTGCCGACCGTCGTCGTCACGGTGGTGGTCGTGGCCCGGGGCGGCGACGCCGTGGCCTGGGCCGCCGTCGGGGCGCTCGCGGTCTTCGTCCTGGTCACCGGCGTCGGGACCGTGCCCGTCAACATGCGCATCGCGCGCTGGGACCCGGCCGACCCGCCGTCGGGATGGCAGGGCCTCGTGCGGCGGTGGGAGCGGATCGACGTGGTGCGCTCGTCGGCCGCCCTGCTCGCCTTCGTGCTCCTGGCCGCCGCCCACCTCGCCTGACGGCGGGTGCTACCGCAGGCCGAGCGCGGTCCGGGCCACGCGATCCAGCGTCGACTCCGGGACCTTCGCCCCGCCGGTGCCGTCGGTCTCGGTGATGACGACGGACTCCCCGAGCTGCGTCGAGGCGTAGCCGGCGCCGGAGAGCCCGGTCGGGGCGCCCGGGTAGCCGTGTCCCTCGCGGAGCAGGTCCGCCACGTTGCCCGTGCCGGAGGAGTCGACGAGCGACTTGAGGGCCGCGGCGGACGCGGCGTCGTGCATCCGGACGACGGCGACCGACGCGACGACCGGGGTGCCGCCGGCGTCGGCGGTCCAGAGCGCGCGGTCGAGCTGCGTGCACGGGCGTTCCTGCAGGAACTGCACGGCGAGGCCGTAGGCGTGGCCCTCGCAGGTCGGCTCCGTGGTGACGACGCGCTGGGTCCAGGACATGCCGTCCACCACGCGCACCGGCTCGGCTGAGATCTCCTCGGGCGCGGTCCCGCCGCTGCGCACCACCAGCACGGCGACGCCGAGCGCGAGCCCGAAGGCGACCGTCGCGGCCACACCGAGGCCGCGCCAGGTCGCCATCCACCCCGGGAGGGCCGGGAGCGCCACCTCCCGCCGCGCCCGCCGACGACGGCGGGTGTCGCCGGGGATGCCCCCCAGCCGCGGCGACTCCTCCGGGCCCGGGACGGACCCGGGCGCCACCGTGAGGGGCGCGGTGGCCGGGCGGGCGAGGGGCCCGCCCGGGTTCGAGACGGCCGCGGACCGGGCGGCGGGGACCGCGCCGGGCGGGAGCGACCCCGCGAAGCCGGCGGCCGCGAGGTCGACCGGGTCGGGCACGAACTCGGCCAGCCGCCAGGCGGCGAAGAGCCGGCGGACCTCGGCGGCGTCGAGCACCGTCGGGCCGGACGAGGCGGTCAGCACGAGGCTCGCGGCGGTGGCGACCCCGATGCCCGCGTCCTCGGCGGTGCGCTCCGGGTCGCGACGGTCCGGCGCCGGACGGTCGACCACGGGGACGACCTGGCGGGGCGCCGTGGGCGTGGGGTCGGCGAGGGCGAGCAGCCGGTCGATCTCGGCGGCGGCACGGTCCTGCGCGCCGGCCGCACCGCCCGGGCCCGCGGGGACCGGCACCCGGTCCCCGGCCGGGACGAGCCCGAGGACCCCGTCGGGCCGGAGCACGAGGGCGTCGAGGACGCCGTCGGGACCGCCCGGCAGCGCGACGGCCACCCCGGGTGCCGTGGGGAGCCCGTCGAGCAGACGACGGGTCCGGCGCACGCGCTCCGGTGCGATCCCGTGACGGGGATCCGGGGCGACGAGGAGCATCCGACCTCCACGACCGGGTGACGACGGGCGGCGCTCACGGTAGCCGCCGAGATCACGGAAGCGTCACGACCCCCGCCTTGTCGCGTCGGTCACCCGCCCGGACGCCGCCGCTCGCCGATCCGGGCGACCATCGGCGTGAGGGTGCGCGCCGCCGTCGGGAGCATCGACTGCGTCCGGGTGAGCCAACCCCGCCACCCGGGGAGCACCCGCAGCTCGCGCCGGCCGTCGAGCATCGCGATCCCGGCGGCGACGACCTCGTCGACACCGAGCACCCGCGGGCCGGTGAACAGCAGCGCCGACGACGGCCGGTCGGACACCGCGCGCAGCAGCTCGGTGGATACCGCGTCGGGGCAGAGCGCGAGGCAGCGGATCGGCCGCCGGGCCCCGCCGAGCTCGGTGTGCAGGGCCTGGACGTAGGAGAGCGCGGCGGCCTTGGAGGCGCCGTAGATCGCGAGACCCGGCGTCGGGCCGAGCCCGGAGAGCGAGACGACGTTGAGGATGTCGCCGCGGCGCATCACGTCGACCGCGGCCCGGCAGCCGTGGACCACGCCGAGGGTGTTGATCTCGACGGTCGCGGTGACCTCGGCGTCGGTGGCCTCCCAGACCGGGGCGGTGGAGAGCACGCCGGCGTTGTTGACCCACACCGTGACCTCGCCGAGGTCGGCCGCCGCGGCCGCGACGGACCGGTGGGCGCCGGGGTCGCGCACGTCGAGCGGGAGGGCGGTGGCCGGGCCGGGCAGGGCGTCGGCGGTCCGCGTCGCAGCGGCGCCGTCGACGTCGGTGACCACGACGTGGAGCCCGCGGTCCGACAGCGCCCGGGCCAGGCCGGCGCCGATCCCCCGTCCCGCGCCGGTGACGACGGCGACGTCGGTCATGTGCTGCTCCTCTCGGGCTCCCGTGCCAGCAATGCGTCACTGCTGGCACCCAGTGGCAGGAAATCCGGCTTCGTGGCGCGGAGTCTCGCGCACCTGTCGTCGGGACGGCGGACGTAGGCTCCTCGGCGATGCGCAGCGAGGAGATCCAGGTCCGGACGGGCGAGCAGGAGACGGTCCGGGACATCACGGCGGAGTGCGAACGGTTCCTGCGCGACGCGGGCGCGGACGACGGCCTGCTGCACGTGTTCGTCCCGCACGCGACCGCGGGGATCGCGGTGATCGAGACGGGCGCCGGGTCGGACTCCGACCTGCTGCGCCAGCTGCACGAGATCCTCCCCGCCGACGACCGCTGGGGGCATCGTCACGGCTCCCCCGGCCACGGGCGCGACCACGTGCTCCCGGCGCTGATTGCGCCGTCCATGAGCGTGCCGGTGCTCGGCGGGCGGATGGCGCTGGGCACGTGGCAGTCGGTCTGCCTGGTCGACACCAATACCGACAACCCCTCGCGCAAGATTCGTCTCAGCCTGCTCGCGGGCTGAGCGGATCTTGGCATCCTGGACGACGTGAACACCGACGTCCTCGTCATCGGCGCCGGCCCGGCCGGCTCGTCCGCGGCCGCGTGGGCCGCGCAGGCGGGCCACGACGTCGTCCTCGCCGACGCCGCCGTCTTCCCCCGCGACAAGGCCTGCGGCGACGGCCTGACCCCCCGCGCGATCGCCGAGCTGACGAAGCTCGGACTCGGCGAATGGGTCCGCGGCCGGGGCGAGAACCGCGGTCTGCGTGCCGCCGGGTTCGGGCAGCTCCTGACGCTGCCGTGGCCGGGTGGCTCGCTCCCCGCGCACGGGGGCGCGGTGGCACGGACCGAGCTCGACGCCCGCATCCGTTCGGTGGCGCTGGAGCGCGGCGCGGTGCCCGTCGAGGGCCGCCGCGCGGTGGACGTGGAGTTCGCCGGGGACGCGGTGTCCGCGGTCGTGTTCGACGACGGGTCGCGAATCTCCTGCCGTCGGCTGATCGTCGCGGACGGGGCGAGGTCGACCCTGGGCCGGGTGCTCGGGCGGGTCTGGCACAAGGACACGGCGTTCGGTGTCGCCGCGCGGGGCTACATCACCTCGGCGCGCCACGACGACCCGTGGATCTCCTCGCACCTCGAGCTGCGCGGCACCGAGAACGAGGTGCTCTCCGGCTACGGCTGGGTGTTCCCGCTGCACGACGGGTCGGTGAACATCGGCGTCGGGACGCTCGCCACCGACAGGCGTCCGGCCAACGTCCGGCTCCGGTCCCTCATCCAGCACTACGCGGCGCAGCGCCGGGAGGACTGGCAGCTCTCCGGCGAGGTCCGCGACGTCGCCTCGGCGCTGCTACCGATGGGCGGCGCCGTGTCCGGCGTGGCGGGCCGCAACTGGGCGCTGGTCGGCGACGCCGCGGGCTGCGTGAACCCCCTCAACGGCGAGGGCATCGACTACGGGCTCGAGACCGGCCGGCTCGTCGTCGACCTGTTCGACGCCGACGACTGGTCGCTCGCCTGGCCGGCGACCCTGCGCTCGCACTACGGCTCGGCCTTCTCCATCGCCCGCCGCCTCGCGAAGCTCCTGACGGTGCCGAAGCTGCTCCCCGTCGCGGGTCCGGTGGGTATGCGGTCGAAGGCGCTCATGACGGTGGCCCTGCGCGTGATGGGCAACCTCGTCACCGAGGCCGACCACGACGTGGTGGCCCGGGCGTGGCGGCTGGCGGGGAAGGCGTCGCTGAAGGCCGACGAGCTGCCCCCGTTCCCGGCGGCCGACCTGCGGACGCCGGTCGCGGGCTGACGACCCGACCCTGCCGCTCCCGACTCCGCCCGCGCCCGCGTCGCGACGGGGCGTGACTGTCAGACCTTCGTACTAGTGTTCGAATCATGCCGCAGGACCTGCCGTCCGACCCCCGTGCCGAGCTGGCGTCGACCCTCGCCACGTCGGGGGTGCCGCTGCTCGCGCGGGCCGTCGCCGCAGACGTCCTCGGCACGGTGGGCGTGCGCGCGGTGCTCGACTGTCTGGCCTCGCTGGCCGCCGACGGCCATGACGCCGGCGCCCTGGCGGAGGCCGAGGAGTTCCTGACCTCGATCGCCGCGGCCACCGACCCGGCGTACGTCGAGCAGGAACTGCGCGTGCACTGCGACGAGGTCCTGCGGCCGCACCTGGCCGGGGACGAGGACCGGGGCGACGACGCGTGGGACGCCGACGCGTGGCCCGTCGCGACCGACCGACCCGTCCGTGAGGTCGCCCGGAACCTCGACAGGGGGCCCACCACCCTCCGGTGTCGAGGCGGAGCAGCGGCCGCGCCCGGATCAGGGCGTGATGACGACCTTGAGCGCGAGGTTCGCCGCCGCATTGCCGAACACGTCGTAGGCCTCGTCGATCTGGTCGAAGGTGAACGAGTGCGTCCCCATCTTCTCGGCGGGGATGCGGCCCGAGGCGACCATCTTCAGCAGCGTCGGGATCGACACCGTGTCGACCAGGCCCATCGTCAGGGTCACGTTCGCGATCCACATGTCCTGCATCGGGATCTCCACCGGCGTGCCGTGGACACCGACGTTGGCGATCGTCCCGCCGGGCCGCACGAGCGACGCCGCGGTCAGCAGGGTCTCCGGGTAGCCGACCGCCTCGATGGCCACGTCGACCCCGAGCCCGTCGGTCAGCCCGACGACGTCCGACACCGTGCCCGGCCCGACCTCGACCGCGTCGGTCGCACCGAACTCGATCGCCTTCTCGAGCCGGAACTTGTTCGAATCGATGGCGATGACCTTGGAGGCGCCCCAGAGACCCGTCGTCAGGACCGCGGAGAGTCCGACCGCCCCGGCGCCGACGACGGCCACCGTGTGACCGGGCCGCACCCCGCCTGCGAGGACCCCGACCTCGTAGCCGGTGGGCAGCGAGTCGGCCAGGAAGATGGCCTGCTCGTCGGTGACCTCCGGGGGGACGGCGTAGAGGGAGGTGTCGGCGTAGGGCACCCGCACGTACTCGGCCTGGGTGCCGTCGATGAGGTGCCCGAAGATCCAGCCGATCCCGCCGACGGTCTGGCAGTGCGACGGCATGCCGCGCTGGCAGTACTCGCAGCGCCCGCACTTGGTGATCGCGGGGACGAGGACCCGGTCGCCCACCGAGAACCCGCGCACGGCGCCGCCGACCTCGGTGATCGTGCCGACGGCCTCGTGGCCGAGGATGCGGCCGTCGGTCACGGCGGCCACGTCGCCCTGCAGGATGTGCAGGTCGGTGCCGCAGATCGTCGTGGTGTCGACCTTGACGACGACGTCGGTGGGTTCGACGATCGCGGCGTCCGGGACGTCCTCCCAGGCCTTCCGACCGGGACCGTGGTACACAAGGGCCTTCATCGCGACCTCCGCTGGTTGCGCCCGCTCTGCGTCCCCGACGCTATGGCGCAGGCCACACGGCGACTGTCCGATTCCGGGACATCCTCCGGCCCGCCTGCCGACGACGGAGCGGGTGCTGTCCCGGGGCCGGGACACCCGTCAGGCGATGTAGCTGATCCCGAACGCGTCGATCTTGCGGTACAGCGACGACCGGGCGATACCGAGCATCGCGGCGGCCTTGTAGCGGTTCCCGCGGGTCTCGTAGAGCGCGTGGATGATCGCGTCGGCCTGGGCGGTCTCGAGCATCGTCAGGCGCGGGGCGCTGGTGAAGCACAGGGCCGGGAGGTCGGGCGGCTGCACGATCCCGACCGGCTTGCGCGCCACGACGTAGCGCAGCACGTCCTCCAGCTCGGCGATGTTGCCCGGCCAGGCGTAGCCCTCGAGCACGCGGACGACCTGGTGCGAGAGCCGCAGCGACCGGCCGCCGCTCATCGCGCGCAGGACGGCCTGGGCGAGCCCGGCGAGCTCGTCCGTGCGGTGGCGCAGCGCGGGCACCCGGACGGTGTCGTGGAAGTGGCGCAGGAGCAGCCCGTAGGGCCGGCCCGCGTCGACGGCGGCCGAGTCGAGGCAGCCGACGACGATCACCTGTCCCGGTATCGCGGTCAGGGGTCGGAGGGCCTCGTCGAGCCGGCGGGCCGCGACCGGCGTCAAAGCGTGCACCTGGTCGAGCAGGACGAGGTGCGCGTCGCCACCGCCCGGGTCGAGCCGGAGGTCGTCGGCGGGGGCGGAACAGTCCACGGTCGTCGAGGTGCCGCGCGGGAACAGGAACGTGAACCGCTCCCGCGCGAGCGTGCGCTTCCCGACCCCGGTCTCCCCCACGAGCAGCAGGTGCCGCCGTCGGCCGAGCGCCGCGGTGGCGTCGCGCCGCACCCGCGCGTAGGGACCGAACAGGTCCTGGGTCGCGCGTCGCCGGGCCTCCTCCCCCGACGACGGGTCGCGGTGCAGGTCCGCCGCGAAGTCGCGTCGGGCGGTCGGCGCGACGTGGGAGCCCTGGCGACGTCGGGCCTCGCGCGCCGCCACGCTCACCCGCCCGGCGCCGGCGTGCACCGCGACCGGACCGCCGGCGAGCACCGCGCCGAACACCTCCCCGTCGTCCCCGTGCACCTCCCGCAGGTCGACCTCGGCGCACGTCCCGGACGGCAGGTCGAGGTGGCGGGGCCCGCCCGTCTCACCGAGCAGGACGCAGGCGGTGAGCGCGTCGGCGAGGGTCTGCCGGTCGGCGTCGGGCAGGGCGACGACCTCCCGGCCGAGCCAGGTCTCGTCGCCGGTCGCCGCCACCACCCACGGGACGCCCTCGGCCCGCAGGGCGGACATCGCGTCGTGGACGGCGAGCACGCGGCGGCGACGGTCGCGCTCGTCGTGGTCGGCCACCGCGTCGGCGAGCAGCCGGGCCACCGCGACCGACACCGGGTCCCCGGCGTGCGCGACCATCACGATCTGGCCGGCGCCGACCGGCGCGGCCGCCTCCCGCAGCGTCCGCCACGCGGGGTGCAGGTGTTCCGGGCCGTCGACCAGCACGGCCCGCCCCTCGGCCCGCGCGACGGCCGCGGCCGTGGTGCCGACGGCGGCCTCGTCGCACCGGTGGCCCGGGACGAACCCCGCCGCGTCGAGGAGCTCGCCGAGCGCGGGGTCGGTGTCGTAGCGCACCCGGACGACACCGTCGTCGCCGACGAGCGCGACCGAGCATCCCCCCTCGGGGTTCTCCCGGACGAAGCGGTGCAGGACGGCGTCGGCGGCCGCGACGAGGGGCCCGCCGTCGTGGTGGCCGACGAACGGCGGGTCCGTCGGCAGGACGGCCGAGCGCTCCCACGACGCCACGATCTCCTCGCGCACGGCGCCCGCGGGCAGCGACGCCCGGCCGCCGCGCCGGAACCGTTCGCGGGCGGCGTCGAGCACCCGGGCCGCCGTCACGGCTCCGCACGGTAGGCCCGGTCGGCGCGTCCCCACCAGAAACCGGTCCCCGTCGGCAGACCCTGCCGACGATGCGGCTCACTCCGCGGCCCGGGCCAGCCCCGTCGCGCTCGTGACCTGGTCCAGGGCCAGCGCGACCGCGCCGTACAGAGCGGCGTCGGCGCCCAGCACCCCGTCGCGGACCGGGGTCGGCGACGCGCGGCGCCACGCCATGAGCCCGGCGCGGTACGCCGTGTCGAACGCCGGCCCGCGCAGCCGCGGGGCGAGGCCGCCGAGGACGACGACGTCGGGGTCGTGCGCGTTCACCAGGCCCGCGAGACCCCGTCCCAGGGCGGCACCCGCGCCCGCCACGGCGGCCCGCGCCGCGGGGTCCTGCCGGTCCAGGACCGTCGTCGCGAACGTCCGGGGGTCCGCGGGCGGGGCCACTCCGAGTCGCCGCGCGAGGCCGTAGCCGTCCACCTCCGGACCCCAGCAGCCCCGGGCGCCGCACCCGCACATCACCGCCGGGTCGCCGAACGGCAGGTGCCCGAACTCGCCGGCCGCGCCGTGGGCCCCCGTCTGCGGTCGCCCGTCGAGGAGCAGGGTCCCGCCGAGGCCGACCTCCACCAGCACCGACAGCGCCGTCCCCGCGCCGGCGGCCGCACCGCTGCGGGCCTCTGCGAGCCCCGCGAGGGTCGCGTCGTTGCCCTGCAGCACCGGCAACGCGGCGCCGCCGGTGAGGCGCGCGTGGTCGAGCGTCGTCCAGTCCAGCTCGCCGGCGTGCACCACCCGGCCGTCGGACAGCGGCGCGGGGTAGGAGACGGCCAGGGCGAGCGCGCCCCGCTCCCCCACGGCCGCGCCCACCTCCTCCGGGCACTCCCGGACCCGCCGTCCGGATGCCACCACCGTGGGGACGCCGTCGAGCCCCGCGACCCCGAGCCGCCAGTCCTCGTGGCGCAGGTCCAGGGCGAGCACGGTCGGGCCGTCGGGGGCGGGGACCAGGCACGTCGTCGGGCGGCCGCGCCCGGACACCGGCGCCCGCTCCTCGGCCACCCAGCCCGCGGTGCGCAGCCGGGCGACCGTCTCCGTGGTCGTCGCGCTCGACAGGCCCAGGCGCTCGGCGAGGGCCACCCGGGTCACCCCGGGCGCATCGCGCACGACGTCGAGCACGCGGGCGGCGGTACGCCAACGGTCGACCGCCGCGCGACCGGGCTCACAGCGGATCCCGGGTTCACCACCCGTCGTCGGGAACATCCCTCGATTATCCTCGGTTGGCGAGGAAAAGCGACGTGGAGGTGGAGACGACCGTGGAGGCCGTGTTGTTCGACATGGACGGCACCCTCGTCGACTCCGACGCCGTCGTCGAGCGGATCTGGCGTGCCTGGGCCCGCGCGCACGACGTCGACGAGGACCTCGTCCTCACGACGATGCCCGGGCGGCCGGCCGCCGACACCGTGCGCGAGCTGCGCCCCGACCTCGACGCCGAGGAACAGGGGCGCGCGCAGCTCGCGAAGGAGTACGTCGACCTCGACGGGGTCGTCGCCGCGCCCGGCGCGCACGACCTGCTCGCCGCGCTCGACCGCACGGGAGTCCCGTGGGCCGTCGTCACCAGCGCCGACGCGCGCCTCGCCGGGCTCCGGCTCGGCGCCGCGGGCATCACGGCCCCGCTGCTCGTCACCCGCGACCTCCTCACCCACGGCAAGCCCCACCCCGAGGGCTACCTCCGGGCCGCCGAGGAGCTCGGCGTGGACCCGACCCGCTGCCTCGTCGTCGAGGACTCCGCCACCGGCGCCGCCGCCGGGAAGGCCGCCGGCGCGCGGGTCGCCGGACTCAAGGGGATCGACGCGGATCTCCCGATCACCAGCCTCACCGACCTGTTGGAGCTGACGCGATGAGCGCCGTCCTCGAGACCGCACCGCAGACCCGGCGGTTCAGCCCGCGCCGGGTGCCGACCGGCGTGAGCCTCGCCGCGCTGAGCCTCGGCGGACTCGCCATCGGCACGACCGAGTTCGCGAGCATGGGCGTCCTGCCCGGCTTCGCCGCCGACCTCGGGGTCTCCGTCCCGACGGCGGGGGTGGCCATCAGCGCCTACGCCCTCGGCGTCGTCGTCGGCGCCCCGCTGATCGCCATCGCCGGCGCCCGGTGGGCCCGCAAGAAGCTGATCCTCGCCCTCGCGACCGCGCTGGTCGTCTTCAATGCCCTGTCCGCGTTGGCGCCGGCGTTCGTGCCGTTCGTCGCGCTGCGCTTCCTCGCCGGGCTGCCGCACGGCGCCTACTTCGGCACGGCCGCGGTGCTGGGGGCCGCGCTGGTCGAACCGGCCCGCCGGGCCCGGGCGCTGGCCGCCGTGATGCTCGGTCTGACGATCGCCAACATCGTCGGCGTGCCCGCGGCGACCTGGCTGGGCGAGACGTTCGGGTGGCGGTCGGCGTACCTCGCGGTCACGGTGATCGCGCTGGTCACCGTCGTCGCGGTGGCGGTCCTCGTGCCGAACGCGGCGTCCGCGCAGGGCGGCAGCGTCCGCGGGGAGCTCACGGCCCTCACCCGCCCGCAGGTGTGGCTCACCCTCGGCGCGATCAGCGCCGGCTTCGGCGGCCTGTTCGCGGTCTACAGCTACATCACCCCGATCCTGACGGTCCAGGCCGGCGTCGCCGCGGGCACCGTCCCGCTGCTGCTCGGTGCGCTCGGCATCGGCATGACCGTCGGCAACGTCGTCGGCGGCCGGCTCGCCGAGCGGGCGCCGCGCGCGACGATCGCGGTCGCGCTCGCGGTGTACACCGTGGTACTGCTGGTCTTCGTGGTCGCGGCGCACCACGCCGTCACCGCGGCGATCGGGCTGTTCCTGCTCGGCTTCGTCGGCCTCTCGGCCGGCCCCGCGCTCATGGGCCGGCTCATGGACTTCGCCGCGGACGGGCCGTCGCTCGCCGCCGCCACGTTCCACTCCGCGTTCAACGTCGCCAACGCCCTCGGCGCCGCACTCGGCGGGGCGGTCCTCGCCGCCGGGCTGGGCTACGACGCGCCGGCCCTCGTCGGGGCGGCCCTGCCGCTGCTCGGGCTGGCCGTGTTCGGGGTGAGCGTCGCGCTCGAGCGGCGGGCCTGAAGCGCTCCGATTACCCCGCCGGACGGACCGTCAGGCGGGGTCATCCGGGTGTCCGGACCACGCGCGCGTCCCCGTCCGCGACCCCCTGATCGTCCGTCGGAGCACTGTTGCTGCTCCGCCCGGGTGGGACCACCCGACGACGGCTCACGCCCCTGCGACCTGCGTCGACACTCTCCGGCCGGGACCACGGGGGCGACACCACGCCCCGACCCGGCGTCGGGAGGGAGCCGGCCGTGAGAGTGGTGACACGCAGGAGCGCGGCTCCCCCGCGGCACCGTCACCGTCGGGTCCGCGGGCGGGGCGCCGGGGTGCTGCTCGCGTTCGTGGTCGCGGTCGCGGCGGTGCTGGGCGTGGCCGGGATCGCGACCCTGTTGATCGTGTCGACCGGCACGGACCCCGGGCCGACCGGCGTCTCCCCGGCCGTCCCCGCCGGCGCCAGCGTGCCGGGTCCCGCGGTCGCGGCGGTGACGACGAGCCTGGCCGCGCCCCCGGGAGGCACGACCGTCCCGGTCCCCGGCGCCGCCCCCGCCGCGCCGGGGGTCCGGCCGGGCGTCCCAGCTCCGGGCGTGGCGGCGCCCGCACCCGCGGCTCCGGGCACGGCGGTCGGCGGCACGGCGGTCGGCGGCACCGCCGGTTCGTCGGGATCGACGGCGGGGACCGGGTCGGGCGCGGGCGGGTCCTCCGGGTCCGGCGGCGGGTCCTCCGGGTCCGGCGGCGGGTCCTCCGGTTCGGCCGGCGGGTCCTCGGGGTCGGGTGGGTCCGGGTCGTCGGGCGGGTCCGGGTCGTCGGGCGGGTCCGGGTCGTCGGGCGGGTCGGGGTCCTCCGGGTCGTCCGGCGGGTCGAAGGGATCGGGCGGCTCCTCGGGCGGCGGGGTCACGGTCTGCGCCAAGATCGTCGCCGGGGTGTGCGTCGGTCTGGGCTGACGCCGAGTGGTCCCCCAGCGCTGCGGCGGGCCCACGGTGACCGCGCTGTGGGACCACTCGGTCAGGCGAGGCGGTCCTCCCACCCGGGCGTCGCCGCGATCGTCCGGGCCGTCGCCGCCGCGCGCTCCCGGTAGGCCGTCCCGACGACGGCCGTGGTCGCCGCCGCGATCGCGTCCGCTCCGTCCGCGGCGTCGACCCGGATCCCGACCTCACCCGCCACGACGCCCGCCGCGTTGACGTGGTGGTCGGCGCCCTGCGGGACCACCACGAGCGGCCGACCGTGGATCACGGCCGCGAGCACCGTCGCCGCTCCCGCGTGGCAGACCACCGCGTCGATCCGCTCGAGCACCGGTCCCAGCGGGCCGAACGGACGGAGCGCGACCCGGTCGGGGCGGGCCACGTCCAGGGTGTCGAGCGTCGGCGGCAGCGCGACCACCGCCCGCGCCCCGCCGGCCGTGACGGCGTCGACCACTCCTGCCAGGGTCGGCCCGTCGAGGAACAGCGTCCCGAGGGTCACGAGGACGACCGGTCCCCCGTAAGCCGGCACCGCGACCGGCACCGACCCGGCGTCGGGAAGGGCCAGCTCGGCGCGCACCGGGGTGAGGGGTCCGGGGGCCTCCCAGCCCGGCGGGCGCAGTGCCGCGGGCCAGGGGTCGAGGCGGCGGTCGGGCGTGGCGAACGGCAGCCCGGTCGCGAGCACCGTCGAACGGATGTCGGCGTCGACGTCCGCCATGCAGACCGGGCCGAGGGAGACCAGCTCGAGGGGGACGTCCCACGCGGCGGCGAGCACGGGCCCGAGGCCGTCGAGGCCCTCGGCGACGACGAGGTCCGCCCGCCAGGAACCGAGGGCCTCCCACGCGGCGTCGAGGGTCGCGGTCACCCGGAGGCCGCCAAAGAAGTGCCCAACGTCGATGGGCAGTCCGTCGGGCCGCTCCGCCTCGGGGCGGGGCAGGGCCAGCAGGTCGTCGAGGTCGGGCCCGGCGACCACGTGCCGCACCCCGGGTGGGAGCAGCGGCGCCGCGCTGGGGGCACTCAGCAGGGCGACGTCGTGGCCCCGGGCCACGAGCGCCACGCCGAGCGGACGCAGGGCGAGGACGTGGGCGACGGCGGGGAAGGACGTGAGGAGCACGCGCACCTGATCATGATCAGGGACGGGTGCCGACGATCAGATCACGCACCGCCGGTCAACGCGGTCACGACGTCGTCGACCGGCACCTCGCGCCGCTCGCCCGACCGGCGCTCGGTCACCTCGACGACCCCGTTCGCGAGACCGCGCCCGACCGTGATCGACGTCGGCATCCCGAGCAGCTCGGCGTCGGCGAACTTGACGCCCGGGGAGGCCTTGCGGTCGTCGAGCAGCACCTCCAGGCCCGCCTCGGCGAGGCCCGCGGCGATCGTCTCGGCGGCCGCGCGCTGGGCGTCGTCCTTGCCGGCGATGACGAGGTGGACGTCGTAGGGCGCCACCTCCCGCGGCCACACGAGGCCCTTGGCGTCGGCGTGCTGCTCGGTGATCGCGGCGACCGCGCGCGAGACGCCGACGCCGTAGGAGCCCATCGTCACCGTGGTGCGCTTGCCGTCGGCGCCGAGCGCCTCGAGCCCCAGCGCCTGCGCGTACTTGCGGCCGAGCTGGAAAATGTGGCCCATCTCGATGCCGCGCGCGGCGACGAGGGTGCCCGCGCCGTCGGGCGACGGGTCGCCTGCACGGACCTCGGCAGCCTCGATGGTGCCGTCGGGGGTGAAGTCGCGGCCGGCGACCAGGTCGAAGACGTGGCGGCCGGGCTCGTCGGCGCCGGTGACCCAGGCGGTCCCGGTGACGATGCGCGGGTCGACCAGGTAGCGGACGCCGTTCTTCTGCAGGCCGACCGGGCCGATGTAGCCCTTGGTCAGGAACCGGTTGCGGGCGAAGTCGGCGTCCTCGAGCAGCGCGACCTCCGCCGGCGACACCGCCGCCTCGAGGCGCTTCATGTCGACCTCGCGGTCGCCGGGCACGCCCACGCCGAGGAGCTGCCACTCGTCGGCCCCGGGCAGCCGGGTCTTCACCATGACGTTCTTCAGCGTGTCGGCCGCGGTGTAGCCGCGGTCCGGGGCGACCTCGCGCGCGACGGCCACCAGCGAGTCGATGGTCGGCGTGTCGGGGGTGTCGTGGACGACCGCCTCGGGCTTGTCCTCGATCGACTGCGCGGGCGGCGGCGGCGTGGTGACGGCCTCGACGTTCGCGGCGTACCCCGACTCCAGGCACCGGACGTAGGTGTCCTCGCCCGCCTCGCACGGCGCGAGGAACTCCTCGGAGGCCGAGCCGCCCATCGCGCCCGACATCGCCGACACGATCTGGATCTCCAGGCCGAGCCGGTCGAACAGCTTCTGATAGGCCAGGCGGTGCGCGGCGTAGGACTCGGCGAGGCCCTCGTCGGTCAGGTCGAACGAGTACGAGTCCTTCATCGTGAACTCGCGGCCGCGCAGGATGCCCGCGCGGGGCCGCTCCTCGTCCCGGTACTTCGTCTGGATCTGGTAGAGCGTCACCGGGAAGTCCCGGTACGACGACGTCTCGCCCTTCACCATCAGCGTGAAGAGCTCCTCGTGGGTCGGCCCGAGGAGGTAGTCGGCCTGCTTGCGGTCCTTGAGCCGGAACAGCGTGTCGCCGTACTCGGTCCAGCGGCCGGTCGCCTCGTAGGGCTCGCGGGGCAGCAGCGCCGGGAAGTGGACCTCCTGCGCGCCGATCGCGTCCATCTCCTCGCGCACGATGCGCTCCACGTTGCGCAGCACGCGCACCCCGAGCGGCAGCCACGAGTAGATACCGGGCGCGACCCGGCGGACGTAGCCCGCGCGCACGAGCAGCTTGTGGCTGGTCACCTCGGCGTCGGCCGGGTCCTCGCGCAGCGTGCGCAGGAACAACTCGGACATGCGGGTGACGCCTCGTGCCATGCGTCGAGCCTACTGACCGGGCCGACGGCTTTTCCGGGGCCTGCCCGGCCCGCGGGGCGGGCCGGACCGCCGCCTACTGGTAGGTGACGAGGTCCGGGGCGGGCTGCAGCGCGAGGGCCTGCTGCGGGGTCAGCGTGGGGGTGTCCTCGTCGATGAACAGCTTGAACCCGAGGTGGAGCTGTTGCGGGCGCTGCAGCTCCCGGTACTTGCCGATCTTGTTGGGCGGCGCGCCGAAACCGTCGATGTGCTGGACGACGGCGAGCTGCGGCGGGGTCTGCAGCCGCTCCGGGTTGCTGATCATGTTCGGCGTGAACTGGTGCAGCACGAAGAGCTTCTGCGGGAGGTTGTTGGTCATCACGAGGTTCGCGAGCCAGGTCGAGACCTGGTTGACCTCGTCGGCGCTGACCGTGCCGATCGTCTTCCCGGGCACCTGGCCGGGCGGCATCCGCCATTCCGGGTCGAGGGCGAGGCCGACGTCGGGCTCGCGGAGCAGGGACTCCCAGGGGCGGACGGCGGTCATGAAGTCCGCGCGCCCGGGCTGGATGTCGATGACCATGACCTGCTGCTTCGCGCGGGCCGCGGCGAGGTACTGGCGGGCCTCGGCCTGGTCGATGTCGCTGTGGTAGGTCCCGTCGGGGCCCGGCGTGCTGTTCGCGATGGAGACGATGAGCTCCATGGCCGGCAGGACGGTCCTGCCGGGCGTCGCGAACGGCGCCGCGGCCGCCTCGAGCTTCGTCGCCGCGTCCGTGGGCGAACCCTCGCCGAGGACGCCGAGGGCGTTGGTCCCGGCGGTGCCGTAGTAGGCCACGACCCGGTGCTGCGGGAAGAACGTCGTGCCCCCGCGCGGGAGCTGCGGCACGGGCGGCGGCGTGGGCGGGGCCGCCGACTCGACCGGCACCCGGATCGCGGGGTCCGTGGCCGCTGCACGGGGTGGCGCCGGTCCGTCGCCGTGGTCGGTGATCAGCGCGACCAGCCCGAGGAACGCCGCGAGCACGAGGGCCGCGAGCACGAACGCGAAGACCACGCGCCGACGACGACGGCGGTCCCGGACGACGCCGGGCCGCGGCTCGCTCGCCGGGCGCGGCTCCTCGACCGGCGAGATCACGTCGGTGCGCTCGGACGGGGTGATCTCGGTGCGCTCGGCGGCCGACTCGGGCGGGGCGGTGGCGGCCGTCGCCGTGGGTGCCGTCGACGTGGCAGCCGTCGACGTACCTGCCGTCGCCGTGGCAGCCGTCGCCGCGGCGGTCGGCTTCCCGGCGGATTTCTCCGTGGTCGTCTTGTCGGCGGTCGTCCTGTCGGCGGCCGGCTCGTCGGTGGTCGGCGCCGCGAGCGCCGCACGGTCGACCGCCGGGGCAGAGGGCGTGGTGGGGGCCTCGGAGGTCGTCGACGTCGATCCGGTCGTCGGAGCGTCCGCGTCGGTCGTGGGCCTCGTGGGTGTCGGGGACGCGGTGCTCGTCGTGGCCCCGGCCGACCGCGGCCCGGACTCCGGCTCGGACCGTGTCGTCGTCCCGCTGCTCGCCGCGGCAGCGAGACCGGCGGCACCCGCCGCGGCGACCCCGACGGCCGCACGGGAGGACCCCTCGCCACTCGACGTCCGGGACCCGGTCGCCGGACGCGCAGAGCCGCGTCGCTCGGTGGGCGCGCGGTCGGTGGCCGCGCGGTCGGTGGCGGCGCGGTCGGTGGCGGCGCGGGCACCCTTCGCGGGGCGCTCGGTCGTCGCGGGGCGCTCGGCGGTGGAGGCGCCGGCTGCCGTCGGGACCGCAGTGCTGGTCTCGTCCCGGGCAGGGGTCTCGTCGCGCGTGGCGGCCTTGTCGCGCGGGGTGGTGTCCGGCCGCGGCGGGGCCTGCTGCGGGGTCGCGCCCTCCGTGTCCCGACGGCGGTAGCGACCGGCGATCGCGCCGGCGACGGCGCCCACACCGGCAGCGGCGGCGCCGAGGACGGCACCGCCGCGCCCGGAACCGCGTCGCGGCGACTCGGTCGGCGTGCCGCCCGTGCGCGGCGCCTCGTCGACCCGGTCGATCACCTCGGTGCCACCGTCGGCGCCGGGCCGGTCCTCATCGCGGACGCGGTCGAGGGTGTCGGTGGCGTGCTCGTCGGCGGCGGTCGGGGACGCGGTCCGCACGGTCCCGGGCTCGGTGGGGGTCGGGCGCTCGGTGCGGGCCTCCCCGGTGGCGGCGACGGTCGTCGCCGTGGCGCCCTTCTCCGTCGCGCCCTTCTCGTCGACGCCCCTCCTCTCGGCCGCGTCCACGGCCTTGCCCGGGGCCTTGACCGCGGGCGCGGCACCCGACGCCGCAGCCGCCGCCCCCGCGGTGGCCGCCGTCGCCTTCGGGGCAGTGGGGCCCGGCCGCGACGGCGTCGAGCCGGACGGGCGGGGTGGCGACGACGTCGCGCGCGCCGACGGCACGGTGTCCCGCGGACGGGGCGTCGACGGCGCGTCGTCCGCGGAGGGGGTCAGCCCCGGGGTGCGCCACGGCGGGGTGCGCGGGGTCATGGTGGGCGCCGGGGAGTCCCCGCTCCCGGCGTCGGTCGGTGGCGCCGGAGGGCCCGCCGGAGCGGGCTTCGGGCCCGACGTCCGGCTGCGCCACAACGATCGCGGCGGAGTGGGTGCCGGCGGGGTGCCGACCGCCGGGCGCGCGTCGGCCCCGGTCCGCTCGGCCGGCGGGACCGCGCGCCCCTGCGGGACGGTGGGCTGCTCGCGGGGTGTCCGCCGCTCGTCGGCGGTGCCCGACGACGTCGGCCCGGACTTGTGCACATCAGGCTCGTCGGAGTCGCCGGCGCTCTTCGGTGACGGAACGGCCGGCGCAGGCGGCGACGTGGCGTCGGACGTCGGGGACCCGCCGTCGTCATCAGGAGTGGGCGCCGGCGCGGCGGACTCCTGGCGGGCCTCCTCGACGGGAGGGGCGGCCCCGCGACGGGCGTCCTTGCCCCGCCGTCGGGCACGCCACGAGGACCGGCTGGCGGACTCGCGCGACCCGTCGTCGGGACCGGGCGTGTTCTCCGGCGAGGTCCGCGGGGCGGGTGGCTCGGCCGGCTCCGTCCCTCCGGTGGGCTTCAGCGTCACCTCTTCGGGTCCGCCCCAGCGCATGACGCCCTCCTCCGCTCCCCCGGCGCGACCGGAGCGTCGACACCCGACGTCACACCGTAGGCAGCGGCGGCCCGTTCCGCGGCACATCCGCCCCGCGTGTCACAGAAGCATCACCGGTCCCGACCCCCGATCAGGTCAGGCCGAGCACCGACAGTGCCACCCGCGCGGCCTCCCCGCCCTCGGTCTCGGCGACGGCGAGTGCAGCGGGGACGTCGAGGTCGTCGAGCAGGGCCCCGACGACGGCGTCGGCGGCCGCGACGCCGTCCACGTGCCGGCCGGCGGCGGAGAAGAGGCGCTCCAGCCGGTCGGCCGCGGCGGTCACGTCGGCCGGGTGGACGTCCCACGCCTGCGCCCAGGGGCGGTCGAGCACGAGCAGCCGGACCGCCGCGGCGGGCCAGGACTCGAGGAGGTCCGACACGAGGACGAGGTTCCCGGCCGACTTCGCCATCTTCGCCCCGTCGACCTGCACCGTCCCGACGTGCAGCCGCGCCCGGGCGAAGGGCCGCACCCCGGTCATCGCCTCGGCCATCGCCCCCATCGCGGTGTGGTGCGGGTGGCGCAGGTCCGCGCCGCCGACGTGCAGGTCGACCGCGGGGCCGAGCGCCGAGAGCGCCATCGCCGCGCACTCCGCGTGCCAGCCGGGGCGGCCGTCGCCCCACGGGCTGGGCCACGCGGCCTCGCCGGGCAGGGCGGGGCGCCAGACCGTCGGGTCGGCCGGGTCCTCGGCGCGGTCCGACGGCGGGACCTGCGAGGACCCGTCGTCGGGAACGGGGGCCGCGAGCCCGACGGCGGCGGCGCGCAGCAGCACCTCCCCGTCGCGCTCGTAGGCGACGCCCCGCTCGAGCAGGCCGGCGGCGAGCCGGACGACGTCGTCGACGTGGTTGTGCGCCCGCGGCTCGTGCGCGGGCGGGCGGACGTTCAGGGCCGCCATGTCGCGGTCGAAGCGGAACTGGCCGACGGCCGCGAAGCTGTCGAAGCGGCTGCCGGCCCGCTCGGCGGCGGCGTCGAGGACGTCGTCGACGTCGGTGACGTTGCGGCAGACCTCGACGGAGACGCCCACGCGGCGGAGCACGCGGGTCGCGACGTCCGCCCAGACGAACGTCGCGGCGTGGCCGAGGTGGGTCGTGTCGTAGGGGGTGATGCCGCAGACGTAGGCGCGGGCGTGCCCGACCGTCGGCAGCGGTTCTCCGGCGAGGGCGAGGCGCGAGGTCGTCACGCCGCCATCCTGCCGGGTCGGGCGACGGACCGAGGGGGTTCGACCCGCCGAGCCCGGTCAGCGCTTCGGGGCCCTCGCGGCACGGCGCCACTGGATCATCCGCCCGAGCCCGGGGATGGCCAGGAGGAGCACGCCGGCGATCGCCGAGAAGAGCATCCAGATGCCGAGCGGCAGCTCGGCCTGGAAGCCGAGGAACTGCACGCGGGCGGGGTCGAGGTTCTGCAGGATGAAGATCAGGAGGAAGACGAGGACGACCGCGCCGAGGATCAGCCCGACCCAGGCGCCGCCGATGCGAGTACGCCCCGGGCCGCGCGGGGTGGCGTGCGTGCGGGTCGGCGCGGCCCCGGCGGTGCCGCCGGGGATGCGCTCGGTCTCGCGTTCTGCGGGCGGGTTGTCCCGGCGGGCGACGGTCGACTGCTCGACGGTGGGCCCGTCGGCCGGGGACGGCGCGGTGAGGTCCGGCAGGCCGGCCGCGTCCTTCTCGCTCATGGCGCCCATCCTGGCGCCTTCGACGCCTCACGGGGAGCCGACACGGCCGCTACTCTGATGTCAGTCTCTGACATGGAGGGTCCGATGAACGACGAGGTGTGGGTCCTGGGGGCGACCGGCCGGACGGGTCGGGCGATCGCGCGGCACCTGGCCGAGCGCGGCGTCCCGCTGACCCTGTGCGGGCGCTCCGCCGCACGGCTCGCCGGCCCGGCCGCCGAGCTGGGTGCCCGGGTCCGCGCCGGCTCCTTCGGCGAGCTGCTCGCGCAGCTGCCCGACGCGGCCCCACCCGTCGTCGTGAATGCCGTCGGTCCCTTCACGACGACGGGTCCTGCCGCGGCCCGGACGTGCCCGCCCGGCACGCACTACGTCGACGTCGCCAACGAGATCCCGGCCTTCGAGGCCCTCTTCGCCCTCGCCGGGGTCGCGGAGCGGGAGGGACGGACGGTGGTCACCGGGGCGGGCTTCGGGGTGCTCGCCGGGGAGTCGGTGGTGCTGCGGCTCGTCGAGGACCGGCCGGCGCCGCAGCGGGTGCGGGTCGCCGTGATGCCGTCGGTCGCGGCGGAGGCCGGCCCGGTGGGCCCCGCGCTGGCCGGGACGATCGTCGGGCAGTTCCCGGAGGGGGGTCGGGCGGTCCGGGGCGGACGCCTCGTCCGGACCGCCCCCGTCGGCGGCACCGAGGTGCTGCACACCCCCGACGGGGAGGCGATCCCGACGACGGTCGCCCCGTTCGGCGAGCTCCTCGCGGCCTGGCGGGCCAGCGGGGCGCCCGAGGTCGAGGCGGCGTCGAGCATGGTGCCGGGCGGGGCGGCGGTGCGGATCGCGATGCCGGCCCTGAGCGCGCTCCTGCGCGTCCCCGGGGCGACGCGGCTCGCGACGGCGGGGCTCGCGCGCGTCCCCGTGCCGGCGGCCGAGCGCCCGCGCCCGCACTCCTGGGCCCACGCGCGGGCGTCATGGCCGGACGGGACGGTGCGCTCCACCTGGCTGCGCCTCGACGACGCGATGGACTTCACCGCCGCCGCGACCGCGGAGACCGCCCGTCGACTCGCCGCCGGCCACGGGCGACCGGGCGCGTTCACGCCCGGGGCGCTGTTCGGGGCCGATCTCGCGGTCGCGGCGGGTGGGACGTTCGTCCCGTCCTGATGGCGGGTCCGTCCGGGGGGACCACCCGCGGCAGATCTCCGGGGCGACGAGACGACAGGAGGACCCGATGGGAGCGTTCGACGTACCGCTCGAGGACGAGCGCACGCAGCTGGAGGCGTTCCTCGAGGACCACCGCGCGGCCGCCGACCGCACCCTCGACGGTCTGACGGAGGAGCAGGCCCGTCGCCGCCTCGTCCCGTCGGCGACGACGTTGCTGGGGCTGCTCAAGCACGTGACGTGGATGCAGCGCGTGTGGTTCGAGGAGTGCGTCGGCGGCACGCCCCGCGGGGAGCTCGGGCTGGTCGGGAGCCCGGACGCGTCGTTCCGGCTCGACGACGCCGACTCGGTCGACGCGGTGATCGCCGCCCACCGCGCGGCGTGCGCGACGGCGCGGGGGATCGTCGCGGACCTGCCCCTCGACACCGTCGTGACCGGCCACCGGAGCGGGCCGCGCACGCTGCGCTGGGTCCTCCTGCAGGTCCTGCGCGAGCTCGCCCAGCACGGCGGGCACGCCGACATCCTCCGCGAGCAGATCCTCGCGGGCTGAGGCGCACAGCCGGCCCTCATCGAGCTCCGAGCCGTGCCCCACCGCCGCCCCGCAGGCTCGTCGGCATGACCGGGAACCGCTTCCGCCTGACCGCCACGCTCGCCGGGATCGCCGCCCTCGGCGGGGCCGGCACCCTCGCGGCGGTCCTCCCGGCCCCCGGAGCCGCCGCCCGTCCCGTGGCGATCACCGAGACCACCGCCGCCGGGAAGCCGGAGGCGAGCCCGACCGGCCCGGACACCCGGACCCGCCGGAGCGCCGACGTGCCCGGCGCCGGACCGTTCCCGCACACGACCGCGCCGATCACGAGCGGCGTCTTCGACCTCTGAGGACGGGTCGTCAGGCGCTCCCCGGGGCGAGCCACCGCTCGAGGGCCCGACGGGCGGCCGCGTCGCGCGCGGCGATCTGCCGGAGGTCCTCGGCGAGCGCCTGCAGCCAGGTCTCCACGTCGACCCGACGGCGGCTGATCACCACCCCGCCGGACACCCGCCGGACCTCCGCGTGCACCCGCTCCCCCTCGGCGCGCAGTTCCAGGTCGCGGCCCTCGCCGTGCACGACGACCGACTCGACGCGGCCCTCGCGCCCCGCCATCCGGTCGCCCAGTCCGCGACGGCGCCCGATCTCCACGGAGCCCGCCGGCATCGCCTCGCCGAGCGACCCGGACAGGATCCGCGCGTAGGACGCCACGTCCAGCCGGTCGGCCCGCAGCGCGGCGGCGAGGACCGAGACGTCCGCGAGCGGCCCCATGCCGCTCGACCCGGCGTCGGGAACGAGGTCACCCATCGGTCAGGGGCAGCACGAGCTGCGGGGTCGCGATGTGGTGGTCCTCGCGCAGCGGGCGCACGGCCGTGCCGATCGCGAAGAACTCGGTGGTGTGCCCGCCCCAGCGGTGTCCGTGGGCGTTCAGCCGGACCCCGACGATGCCCTCGGCGTGCAGCGCCTCCGCCTCGGCCTGCATGCGGCTCATCGCGAGCTCACGGGCGTCGTAGAGCCCCTCGGTGTACTGCGGCAGCTCGACGTTCTGCCCGATGTTCGACATCGCCTTGAACATCCCCTGGTGGGCGATGTGGTAGACGCACGAGCCCATCACCATGCCCAGCGGCGCGTAGCCCGCCTGGATCAGCGTCCAGAAGTCCTGGCCGGAGAGGTCGGAGGTGAAGGGCTGGCGGTGCACGTTGCGCCAGGAGTCCCCGGTCGGCGGCGCGTGGTCCGCCCCGACGGCCGTGCCGACCGCGATGAACTCGGCGAGGTCGTTGCCGAACTCCTTGAACTCGATGTCGAGGCGCACCCCGACGATGCCGTCGGCGCCGAGTGCGTCGGCCTCGGCCTCCATGCGGGTCATCGCGAGCTCCCGCGCGTGGTACATCGCCTGCGAGAGCGTGGTCAGCTCCTGGTTCTTCCCCCACCGGCCCACCTGGAAGCCGACGTGGTAGATGCTCGATCCCAGCACCAGCCCCAGCGGGCGGAACCCGGCCTCGCGCACCAGGAGGAACTCGTTCACCGAGAGATCCGAGGTGAACATGCTGGTCGGCTGGCCGGGTCGCATGTGCTCGAGGCGCCGCATCGCGTCCTGCGGGACACCGGCCTGGGTCGAGACGTCGGTCACGAGAGTCCTCCTCGCGGGCGCAGGGGCATGACGGTCAACGGCGCCGCGACGCGCGGCGCCGAACGCTCCACCGCGACGAGCGCGTCGCCGAAGACGGTGGCCTCGGCGACGTGGTCGCGGTGGTTCTCGGCCGGTTCGACGTGCCACATCCGCACGCCCAGGCTCGACACGATCGCGCCCTGCCCGCCGGCCCCGGCGACCTGCTCGGCGAAACGGTGCCGGGCGTCGGCGCGGACCACGGTGGCGAGCTGGGTGTACCCGGTGACCTCGGTGTTGCCGGCGACCCACGACGCCTGCTGGCGGGTGGCCCAGTCGTCGTGGCGGATGGAGATCGCGATGCCGTAGACGATCTCGGCCGGGAGCCAGCCCGCGGCGAGGAGCTTGGCCACGTCCTGCCCGGCCAGCGAGGTGGTGAACTTCTGGGGAGGTGGGCCGGTGCGCGAGCGGACGGCGGTCCCGAGCGCGACGAACTCGCGACTGCCCTGACCGAGGTGGTCGGCCCTGAGGATCACCCCGACGACGCCGTCGGCGCCGATGGCGGCCGCCTCCAGCCGCATGCGGTGCAGGGCGGTTCCGTAGCCACGCTCGAGCGCCTCCACGTAGGGCCGGAAGGCGGGCATCGGCGCCATCGGTCCGGCGACGCCACCGAGGATGCCGCCCCCGAAGCCGCCGCACCCGCCGTAGCCCGACCAGCCGACGTTCTGCACGATCGAGCCCATCACCTCACCGACCGGCTCGTACTCCGTGGTCGCGAGGCCGGCCGCGGACGGCACGGAGAGCATCGAGGTCCAGGGGCCCCCGGCCGCCGCGCGACGCACCCGCTCGGCCGCCACCGGCGGCAGGCCCCGGCCGTCCCACTGCTCGGACACACCGCCGAAGCTACACCGGTGCGCCGCCACGTCTCCGCAGGTCAGTGGGCGTTTGCAGCGCTCTGCGACCGGTGTCCGGATCGCCCGTCCGGGTCCCGTCGCCCCGATGCCCGAGGAGCGGGCGGGGTGGCCAAGGCGACCCGGTCTCAGCGCGCCAGCGCCACCGTCACCATCCGGCCGCGCTGCTTCTCGACGACGAGCTCGCCTGCGCCGCCCAGCTCCCGGGCGGCCAGGATCGCGGCCGCCTCGGCGACGGAGCCGGTCCCGGTCAGGCGCCGGACGACGGCGGACGGGTTCGGGACGTCCACTGCGTCGAGCTCCGCGGTCGTGAACACCAGGAGCTTGCGGCCCGCGGCGACCGCGTCGATCGCCGGTTCGCCGAGGCGGCGGTCGATCGTGGCGACCGCGTCGAACTCGAGGTCGCCGACCGCCGCCGCGAGGTACGCCACGGGCGTTCCCGGCTCGACGCCCACACCGAGGACGATCACGGCGGGCCGACCAGTCCCGCGACGAAACGGCGCACCGCCTGCGGCCGGCCGGCGGGATGGGTGTGCAGGTAGGAGGCGTGGACGTTGCCCTGCACGAAGCCCTCGGTCGTGTCGTTCCAGGCCCAGGCCGGGGTCGCCCCGGCGCGCGGCGTGGTGACGGTGCGGTGGAACTCGTGCCCGGTCGCGATCTCCCCCCGCGCCGCGACCGGCGAGTCGACGAGCGCCGTCGCGGTCCGGTAGCCCAGGGTCAGCCGCGGGCCCATCGCCGCCTCGGCGTCGAGCACCCCGCACATCGGCGCCCCGTCGAGCGACCGGCCGAGGTAGAGCAGGCCGCCGCACTCCGCGTGGACCGCGCCACCCGCCGTCGCGAACGCGTGCACCGCGGAGCGCAGCGCGACGTTCGCCGACAGCGCCTCGAGGTGCTCCTCGGGGAACCCACCCGGCAGCACGAGGCCGGCCGTGCGCTCGGGCAGCGCCTCGTCGCGCAGCGGGTCCACGACGACGACCTCTCCCCCGGCGGCCTGCAGCAGCTCCGCGTGCTCCGGGTAGCCGAACGTGAACGCGGGACCACCGGCGACGGCGACGACGCGGCGGGCCCGGCGGTCGGTGGGGGCGACCTCGAGCACCGGGTCCCAGGGCTCGACGGGGGTCGCGGGCGCCCGGCGGGCGAGCCGCTCGACGGCGTCGAGGTCGACGTGGGCGGCGACCAGCGCGGTCATGGCGTCGACGGCCGCGCGCGCGTCGGCACCGTGCTCGGCCGCCGTGATCAGCCCGAGGTGCCGCGACGGCACCGCGAGTTCGGCGCGGCGCGGGACGACACCGAGCACCGGCACCCCGACCTCCGCGCACGCCACCCGCAGCGCGTCCGCGTGTCGCTCGGTGCCGACCCGGTTGAGGATCACGCCGGCCGGCGCCACCCGCGGGTCGAACGCGCGGAACCCGTGCAGCAGCGCCGCGACCGACCGGTGCTGGCCGCGCGCGTCGACGACCAGCACGACGGGCGCGTCGAGCACGCGCGCGACGTGCGCGGTGGACCCGTCGTCGGGATGGATCCCCGGTGGCCGGGCGTCGGCGCCGCCACCGGGAGAGAGCCGCCCGTCGAACAGCCCCATCACGCCCTCGACGACGGCGAGCGCCGCCCCGGCCGCGCCGTGGGCCACGAGCGGGGCGAGGCGGTCGGCGCCGCAGAGCACCGGGTCGAGGTTGCGGCCGGGCCGTCCGGAGGCGAGCGCGTGGTAGCCGGGGTCGACGTAGTCCGGGCCGATCTTGAACGGCGCCGGGACCGTGCCGCGGGCCGCCAGCGCGCCCAGCAGCCCCGTCGTGATCGTGGTCTTCCCGCTGCCCGACGACGGGGCCGCGATCACCACGCGGGGCGGGAGGACAGCGCTCACGGCGTCACCACTCGATGCCCTTCTGACCCTTCTGACCGGCGTCCATCGGGTGCTTGATCTTCGTCATCTCCGTGACGAGGTCGGCCGCCTCGACCAGGGCCGGCGGCGCGTCCCGGCCGGTGATGACGACGTGCTGGAACCCGGGCCGGTCGGCCAGCACCGAGACCACCTCGCCCGTGTCGATCCACCCCCACTTCAGCGGGTAGGTGAACTCGTCGAGGACGTAGAAGTCGTGTGCGCCCGCCTCGAGCCGACGCCGGATCTCCGCCCACCCCTCGCGCGCGGCCTCGGCGTGGTCCTCCTCGGAGCCGGCCTTGCGGCTCCACGACCAGCCCTCGCCCATCTTGTGCCACTCCACCGACCCGCCCTGACCGGTCGACTCGTGCAGCTCGCCCAGCGCCGTCAGCGCGGTCTCCTCGCCGACGCGCCACTTCGCCGACTTCACGAACTGGAACACCGCGATCGAGTTGCCGGCCGTCCACTGGCGCAGCGCGAGCCCGAAGGCCGCCGTCGACTTGCCCTTGTTCACGCCCGTGTGCACCACGAGCAGCGGGCGCCGGCGGCGCTGGCGGGTGGTGAGCCCGTCGTCGGGAACGGTGGTGGGGACGCCCTGAGGCACGATTCCTCCTGGTCGGGGCTCAGCCGCCGACGGCGGTCCGGGCCACCGCCGCGACGTTCTCGCCGGTCAGTTCGTCGAGGGTCACGATCGCACCGGCGGCCGCCCCGGCGATCCGGCCCGCCAACCCGAGCCGGACGTGCCCGGACTCGCAGTCGACGACCACCGTGCTCATCGCCGCTCCCCCGCGCCCCGGTCCGGCCTCACGGGCCAGGCCGCGGGCGGCGTCGAGCGCGGCGTCGAGGGGCTTCGGGCCGCCGACGGTCGCGCGCCCGTCGGTCAGCAGGATCAGCAGACCGCGGCGCCGCGGGTCGCGCACCCGCTCCGCGCGGAGCACGCGTCGCGCGGTGCGCAGTCCCTCGGCCAGCGGGGTCCGGCCGCCCGTCCGCAGGTCCGCGAGGCGGGCGTGGGCGGTGTGCACGCTGGAGGTCGGAGGCAGGGCGACGGCCGCGCCCGTGCCGTGGAACGTCACCACCCCGACCTTGTCCCGCCGCTGGTAGGCGTCCCGCAGCAGCGCGTCGACCGCCCCGGTGACCGCCGACATCCGCTTGCGGGCGGCCATCGAGCCGGACGCGTCGACGCAGAACAGCACGAGGTTGCCCTCGCGGCCCTCGCGGTGCGCGTGCCGGAGATCGTCCGGTCCCGGCCGACCGCGCCGCCCGCTGCGGACGCTCGCGATCACCGTCGCCGGCACGTGCGGCGCCGGCCCCGAGTCGGGGGCCTCCGCGACCGCACGCACCGTCCGTCCCCGGCGCCCACGCGCCCGCGACCGCCGTCCCGGCACGCCCTCCCCGACCCCGCGCACCTCGAAGCGGCGGGTCCGCAGCCGGACCGGTCGTGGAGCGCCGACCGGCGACAGCGGAGCGTCGTTGCTGTCGTCCAGTGGCAGAGAATCCGCACCGTCGCTCCCGCTCCCCCGTCCCGACGCCGGGTCGGATCGGCTCGGGGACGCGGATGCGGCTTCCGCACCGTGTCCGTCGGACCCGGTGTCGCCACCAGCTGGTGCGCCCCCGGCGTCGCCCACCTCCGGAGCCGCCGCGGACCCGCCGTCCGGACCGGACCCGTCGTCGGGACCATCGGACTCCCCCGGACCGTCCGATCCCGGACCGCCGGGGCCGTCGTCGTCCGGACCCTCGTCGTCGGAGTCGGCGTCGTCCAGGTCCTGCACCGCCTGTTCGGCGGCCTCGAGCGCCTTCTCCAGTTCCTCGTCGGAGAGGTGCGGCTCGTCGAAGGGGTCGCGGCGGCGGCGGTGCGGCAGCGCGAGGCGGGCGGCGGCGCGGACGTCGTCGACGTCGACCGCGGCGGCCCCGCGCCACGCCGCGTGGGCGACCGCCGTGCGGGCCACGACGACGTCGGCGCGCATCCCGTCGACCTCGACGAACGCGCACACCGCCGAGATGCGGACCAGTTCCCGGTCGGTCAGGGCGACCGCGCCGAGCCGTGTCCGGGCCTCGCCGATCTGCGCGCGCAGCGCGTCCTCGTCGCCGGCGAAGCGCGCGGCGAAGCCGGCGGGGTCCGCGTCGTGGGCGAGCCGGCGCCGGACGACCTCGGTGCGCTCGGCGACCACGCGGGACGCCTCGACGCGGACGGTGAGGCCGAAGCGGTCGAGCAGCTGCGGGCGGAGCTCGCCCTCCTCGGGGTTCATCGTCCCGACGAGCAGGAACCGCGCCGGGTGCGTGAACGAGACGCCGTCGCGCTCGACGTGGGAGCGCCCGGAGGCGGCGGCGTCGAGCAGGAGGTCGACGAGGTGGTCGTGGAGCAGGTTGACCTCGTCGACGTAGAGCACGCCGCGGTGGGCGAGGGCGAGCAGGCCGGGCTGGACGGAGCCGCGACCGTGGGCGAGGACCTCCTGCAGGTCGAGCGACCCGATCAGCCGGTCCTCGGACGCGCCGACCGGCAGCTCGACCAGCCGGGCCGGGCGCCGCTCGACGGGCGTGTCGGCCGGGAACGGGCCGTCCGGGCTCTCCTCACCGGCGTCGACGTCCACCCCGAACCGGTCGCCGGCCCGCACCTCGACCTCGGGCAGCAGGGCCGCGAGAGCCCGCACGATCGTCGACTTCGCCGTCCCCTTCTGGCCGCGCACCAGCACCCCGCCGATCCCCGGGTCCACGGCGGACAGCAGGAGCGCGAGCCGCAGGTCCGGGTGGCCGACGACGGCCGAGAAGGGGAACGCCACGGGCGCCGACCCTATCCCGCGGCCGACGCCCACATCTCAGCGGTCGCTGAGATGTGCACCTCCGTCAGGCGGCCACCCCGTTGCCCGCGCGCTTGTCGGCCTGGAAGCCCTCCTCGTCCATCCCGCGGCGCCAGTAGCCGGAGATCGACAGCAGCTCCTTCGGCACGTCACGCTCGTCGCGCAGCAGTCCGCGCAGCGCCTTCATCGAACTCGTCTCGCCGTGCACGAACGCCTGGACCCGGCCCGCGGGCCAGTCCGCCGCCCGCACGACGTCGACCAGCGTCTCGCCGGCCTCGCGGTGCACCCAGCGGACCGTGAGGTCGCCGTCGCAGGTCAGAGGGAGTTCGTCGGCCGATCCGTCCACTTCGAGGAACACCCGCACCGTCGTCCGCGCCGGGACCCGCTCGCAGGCCGCCGCGATCGCCGGGAGCGCCGCCTCGTCGCCGATGAACACGTGGGCGTCGACGTCGTCCGCCGGCGCGTATGCCCCACCCGGCCCGAGCAGGATCAGCTCGTCACCGGGCTGCGCCGCGAGCGCCCACGGACCGGCGATACCCGTGTCGCCGTGCACGACGAAGTCGATCGTCATCTCCCCGGCGGCGTGGTCGAGTGCGCGCACCGTGTACGTCCGCGAGATCGGCCACTCCTCGCGCGGCCGCTCCGCCCGCACCGCCCCGACGTCGAGCGGCTCCTCGTAGACCACGCCCGGCCGCCGGAACGCGAGCTTCACGTACCGGTCGGTGAACCCGTTGTCCTCGATGCCCGCGAGCCCCGGCCCGCCCAGCACGACCCGCCGCAGGTGCGGGGTCAGCTGCTCGCTGCGCAGCACCTCGAGCCGATGTCCCGGTCCGCCCTTCGCCATGCCCTCACCCTTTCGTAGGTGAGGCTCACCTTACTTCCCGACGACGGGTGCGGTCACTCCCCTCGTTCGGCCGCGAGGGCGCGGGGGTGGACGAGCAGCCGGTCCACCCCGGCCCGACAGGCGGCGAGGAAGGCGCCGGCCCGGGCCGGAGCGGCCGGGTCGGCGGGGTCGCGGGCCGACAGGGGCGTGCGCGGCGTCCCGACCACCACCGGCACCCACGGCGGCAACGTCGCCAGGAGCGAGGTGGCCGCGCCCATGTCCGGGCCGAGCTCGTCGGCGGGCACCCGGACGTAGCCGAGCGCGTCCCCGGCCTCGACGATCAGCTCGGCAACCTCCTCGGGGTCGGCGACCGACGGCACGACGTCGAGCACGACCCCCGCCGTCGTCCCGGCGACCGCGGCGAGGGCGTCGCGTACGTCGCCGCCCGGCACCAGCACCGGGCGCACCCGGAACGACGCGGCCTGGACGGCGAGCCCCGCGAGGGCGTCCCCGGTGTCGACGCCGTCCACCGCCCGGACCGTGACGAACTGCGCCCCCAGCCGCGCCCCGAGGTCGAGGGTGCGCCGCCGCGGGTCGTCGGTCGCGTCGGTGCCGGGCTCGCCGAGGTCGATGCGGCCGACGTCGAGCGTGGTCACCCGGGTCACGAGCAGCACGTCCACGAGTGCGGCGAGCAGGGGCGTCCCGGCCCCGTGGCCCCACGCCCGCTCGGCCTCCGGCTCGGCGGCGACGTGCAGCCCGACCGCGTCGAGCCCACCCGCGCGGGCGGCGAGCACGCAGGCGACGGGGTCACCCGGGTCGAGGACCGAATGGTGCACGGCGACGCGGTTCACGGTCGTCATGATGTACTAGCCGGTGAGTCCAGTGCGAGGAGGGCCGCTGTGAGCACCGAGTCCCAACCGCGCCAGCGCGACGCCGAGCGCACCCGCGCGGAGATCCTCGACGTCGCCACCGCCGAGTTCGCCGAACGCGGCCTCGCGGGCGCGCGCGTGGACGAGATCGCGGCCCGCACCCGCACCACCAAGCGGATGCTCTACTACTACTTCGGCAGCAAGCAGGGCCTCTACCTCGCGGTCCTCGAGCGTGCCTACCTGGGCATCCGCTCCCTGGAGAGCCACCTCGAGGTCGACGAGCTCGCCCCGACCGCGGCCATCCGCGCGGTCTGCGACCTCACCTTCGACCACCACGAGGCGCACCCCGAGTTCATCCGCCTCGTGAGCATCGAGAACATCCACCACGCCGAGCACCTGCGCGCCTCGCCGATCCGGGAGGGCCTCTCCGGGCCCGCCCTCGCCGTGCTGGAGCGGATCCTCGCGCGGGGTCGCGACGCCGGGCTCTTCCGCGACGACGTGGACGCCCTCGACATCCACCTGCTGATCAGCTCGTTCTGCATCTTCCGCACGGCCAACCGGCACACCGTCGCCGCCATCTTCGACCGCGACATGCTCGACCCCGCGCAGCGCGACCACTACCGGCGGATGCTCTCCGACCTGGTCGTCGAGTACCTCACCGCGCACGTCGGGAGACCCTGACCACAGATCGTCCGGTGATCGGGCCCACGTCGACCCTTGACACCGCCGCTCCACGCAACTCACTATCTGGTACGTAACCAGACGGTACATAAGCACGATCCCGAGGAGCCCGACGATGTCCTCCGCACCCGCCGCGCCCGCCGGCGCGCAGCCCGCCCGGGCGGCCCTCGCCGCCTGGATCGGCAGCGCCCTGGAGTACTACGACTTCTTCATCTACGGCACGGCGGCGGCGCTCGTGTTCAGCAAGGTGTTCTTCCCGTCGTCGAGCCCGACCGCCGGCACGTTGCTCGCCCTCGCCACCTTCGGCGTCGGCTACGTCGCCCGGCCGCTCGGGGCCGTGGTGCTGGGCCACGTCGGCGACCGCGTCGGCCGTCGTCGCGTCCTCATCCTCACGCTGGTCATGATGGGCACGGCCACCTTCGCGATCGGCTGCCTGCCCGACTACGCCACCGTCGGCGCGCTGGGCCCGGTCCTGCTGGTCGTCTGCCGGCTGCTGCAGGGCTTCTCCGCGGGCGGGGAGCAGGCCGGTGCGAACTCGATGACCCTCGAGCACGCCCCCGACGACAAGCGGGCCTTCTTCTCCAGCTTCACCCTGGGCGGCACCCAGGGCGGCATGATCATCGCGACGTTCGTGTTCCTGCCGGTCGCCGCGATGCCCCAGGAGCAGCTCCTCAGCTGGGGCTGGCGCGTGCCGTTCTGGCTGTCGGTCGTCGTCGTGATCGCCGGGGTCGTCATCCGCCGCACCCTCTCCGAGACCCCGGTCTTCGAGGAGCAGCGCGCCCGGGGCCGTACCGAGGGCCTGCCGATCGTCGCGCTGCTGCGCGACCACTGGGCCGCCGTCCTGCGCGTCGTCCTCGGCGCGCTGGTCTCCTCGGTGAGCACCCTGGTCAGCGTCTGGGCGCTGTCGTACGCCACCAGCACCCAGGGCCTGGACAAGACCGTGATGCTGTGGGTCTCGATCGCCGCGAACGCCGTCGCCCTCGGCGCGATCCCGCTGTTCGCCCGGTACGCCGACCGCGTCGGCCGCAAGCCGGTGTTCGTCTTCGGCTGCGTGGCCAGCGCCGTCGTCCTGGCCTTCTACCTCTGGTCGATCTCGACGGCGAGCTACCCGCTGATCTTCGTGTTCGGGGTCCTGCTCTCCGGCGTCGTCTACAGCGCCGCGAACGGGGTCTGGCCCGCCTTCTACGGCGAGATGTTCCCGGCCCGGGTCCGGCTGACCGGCATGGCCGTCGGCACCCAGATCGGCTTCGCGGTCGGCGGGTTCGTCCCCACCATCGCCGAGTCGCTCGTCGGCAAGGGCGCGGGCGGCTGGGTGCCGGTCGCGATCCTCGGCGCCGGGCTCTGCGCGCTCGCCGCGATCGCCGGGCTCACGGCCCGCGAGACCGCCCACGTCCCCACCGCGGACCTCGACCGCGTCGCCGACCACGGCACCCCCGCGGTCCCCGCCGCCGTCTGACGCTCCCCCGTTCCCGACGGCGGGTCCGGTCACCTCGACCGGGCCCGCCGTCGTCGTGTGTGGAGGGCCGGGCTCGCGGTCAGGGCCGCTCCCGCGCCGAGGTGCACACCACGCGTCCCCGAGCACCCGCGGACCTGCCTGACGGCACCCTCGCCATGCGGCCGGCGAAGGGCGCGCACGGCCCGCTCCACCGAGCCGAGGGGCCCTTCGCTCGACACGGGACCGGCGCGTCGGCGTGCACCGGACACGCCGGTCAGCGTCCTAGCGTCGCGCCCGCCGGTGGGCCGCCATCCGCACCGGGGCGTCCGCGGCACCGAATCCGGAGTGCCCGCCGACCCGCTGCACGGCCTCGAGGAACACCCGCCCGCCGAGCACCGGCGTCACGACGTGGCGGTACTGCCCGCCGGAGCCGTCGACGTCGACCAGGACGCGGTGCGCGGCCAGGAGGTCGACGTCCGCCACCCCCCGCGCCGCGAGGTCCGCGTAGTAGTTCGGCCCGACGTCGAGCAGCTCCAGCCCCGCGGCCGCGGCGGCCCGCGCCACGGCGAGCACGTCGGGGACCGCGAACGCCACGCTCTGCGGCGCGGGCACACCGGGGGCCCAGCCACCGCGGCGCACCAGGGTCGAGGACAGCACCACCCGTACCGGGTCGGGTCCCGTCGAGGCGAACATCCGACCCCGGACCAGTCCGAAGGGCGCCACGATCTCGGTGGGCGCGCCGACCGGGGCCAGCCCGACGACCGTGCGCAGGAACAGCTCGGCCTCGGCGATCAGGTCGAACGGCGGGCTGAGCGCGACGTGGTCGATCCCGCTCACGCCGACCCCCGCCACGGCGCCGGTCACGAGGAAGTCCCCCGGCCAGAAGTCGTCGGCGGTCGGATCGGGCCGGTCGGGGCAGCAGAACAGCAGGGTGCCGTCGGGGGCGGCGACCGCGCGCAGCTCCGCCTCGTCCGCGGCGCGGGGCAGCGGCACGCGCGGGGCCAGCAGCTCGACCCCGTGCCGTGCCAGCGCCTCCGGGTCGGGCGTGCGCACCGCGAGCGCGGCGACGGCGGCCGGCGCCGACCCGGCGTCGGGAACGGGGGCCTCCTCGCGGACGACGACGCGCGCGCCGCCGGCCTCCCACAGCCCGACCGGCTTGGTGCGGTGCTCGCCGGTGCGGACGAGGCCGAACGCGGCCAGCGCGTCGGTGACCTCGGCGGAGGTCGCGGGGTCGACCACCAGCTCGACGAAGGCGGTCCCGTCCACTGCGGGCATGGTGCCCCCGGCGAGCGACTCCTCGAGTCCGAGCAGGGAGCGCCGGGCGTCCAGCGCGGCGGGCCCGGGGTCGGCCTGGCGGAAGACGTCGTTGAACACCTCGAGCGACCACGGGCCGTCGTAGCCGGCGGCGTCGAGGTGACCGACGAGGGCGGTGAGGTCGAAGTCGCCCTGCCCGGGGAAGAGCCGGTGGTGCCGGCTCCACGGCAGCACGTCCATGTCCAGGCGCGGGGCGTCGGCGAGCTGGCAGAAGAAGAGCTTGCCGGCCGGTACCGACCGCAGACCGGTGGGGTCGCCGTCGCGGGCGTAGAGGTGGAAGGAGTCCACGCAGAGGCCCAGCGCCGGATGGTCGGCGAGCGCGACGATCCGCCACGAGTGGTCCCACGTGTTCACGTGCCGACCCCACGCCAGTGCCTCGTAGGCGATCCGCAGTCCCCGGTCGGCGGCCCGGGCGGCGACCTCGGCGAGCTGCGCGGCGGCGAGCTCGTCGTCGTCGATCGCCCGGGGGTCGACCGAGGAACAGATCAGGGCCGTGGTGGTCCCGAGCCGCGCCATGACGTCGAAGGCGTGCTCGACCCGGCGCAGCGCGGCCGCGAACGCGTCGGGCGGGAGCGCCTCGACGTCACGGATCGGCTGATAGAGGTCGATCGCGAGCCCGAGGTCGGTGCAGCGGCGGGCGATGTCCTCGGGCGGTTCCGGCGAGCCGAGGAGGTCGGGCACGAAGAGCTCGACGCCGTCGAACCCGGCGGCGGCCGCGGCGGCCAGCTTGTCCTCGAGCAGGCCCGAGAGACAGGCGGTCGCGATGCCGTGCCGTCGACCTCCCACGTCAGGCCCCGGCGGCGACGAGCTCGGCGAAGTGGGCGAGCATCCGCCCGGCGTCGGGCTCGACGCCGGTGAAGTGCCGGAAGGCGTCGACGGCCTGGAAGACCGCCATGCCCCCGCCGTCGAGGACGCGGGCGCCCCGGGCGCGGGCCGCGGTGACGAGCGCGGTGGCGAGCGGGCGGTAGACGACGTCGGCCACCCACAGCCCGGGGTGCAGCGCGTCGGGGGCGACCGGGATCCCCGGGTGGGCCGCCATCCCCGTCGGCGTCGCGTGGACCAACCCGTCGACGCGGCGCAGCGTGTCCTCGACGTCCCCGGTCCCGACGACGGCCGTGGTCGCCCGGCCGGCCTCGCGGACGGCGGCGGCGAGGGCCTCCGCACGGGCGCGGTCGGCGTCGGCGACGAGGAGTTCACGGACCCCGACATCGGTCAGGGCGTGGGCGACCGCGGCCCCGGCACCGCCGGCGCCGAGCAGCAGCACCCGGTCGACCGGCACGCCGGGGAGGCCGCGCCGGAAGGAGCGGGCGAAGCCGGAGCGGTCGGTGTTGTGCCCGACGGCGCCGTCCGGCCCGAACACCACGGTGTTCACCGCGCCCAGCACGGCGGCGTCGGGGTCGATCCGGTCGAGGTGGGCGAGCACCGTCTGCTTGGCCGGGTGCGTGACGTTGAGCCCGGAGAAGCCGGTGAGGCGGGCGGCGTCGAGGACGCGGCCGACCTCGGCGGCACCGATGCCGAGCACGTCGAGGTCGAGCCGTCGATAGAGGTAGCGCATCCCCTGCGCGTCGCCCTCGCGCTCGTGCAGCGCGGGCGTCAGCGACGGGCCGATGCCCGTGCCCACCAGCCCGACGAGGTGGCTCGCGCGGTCGTCCCGGGCGGGGTCGGCGGCAGCGACGTCGGGCAGGGTCAGGGTCACCGGAACCTCCATGTACTAACTGGTGAGTTCAGGCTAGATCGCCCCGGCGGCCCGGTGCAAGTCCGGCAGGACCCGGCGTCGGGAACGGCGGGACGGACGGGGCACGACGAAGGGCGGACCGGCCTGCCCGCCGATCCGCCCTCGGTCCCCCGTCCGGTCTGCCCTCCGACCGGGATGTCCCTCTCCTACGACGCGATCTGCTTCTCGATCAGATCGGCGTTCGGACCGACCCGCGTGTAGTAGCCGGGCTTGCCGGCGCGGGCGCACCCGTCGCCGAAGCTCGTGATCCCGATGAGCTTGCCGCCCGCGACCAGGGGCCCGCCGGAGTCGCCCTGGCAGGTGTCCACGCCCCCGGCGTCGAAGCCCGCGCAGGTCAGGAGCGTCGGGTCGTAGGACGACGCGGACGACCGGCAGTAGGAGTCCTCGCGGATCGGGACCGTGGCCCCGAGCAGGTAGCGGGAGGCCGAGCCGTTCTCCGACGTCGCGCCCCAGCCGTAGATGCGGGCGGCGGTGCCGGCGCCGTAGAGCGCGGAGTCGGCGGCCGTCGCCAGCGGCAGCGTGGGGGTGGTGACCGCCTGGGCGAGCGTCAGGACGGACACGTCGAGCCCGGAGCCGACCGACTGGAAGGTGGGGCTGATCCAGACCCGTGACACCGCCACCGAGCGGCCGGTCCTCGAGTCCTTGTCGTCCCGCCCGACCACGGCGAGGATCTTCCGGTCCGGCGCCGACGCCGTGCAGTGCGCGGCCGTGACCACCTTCGTCGGCGCGACGAGGGTGCCGCCGCAGAACTGGAAGCCCGACGAGTCGGTGAGGTAGACGACCCACGGCTCGTCGGCCGTGCTGGTGCGTTCGCCGCCCACGATCCGCGCCTGCGCCACCCCGTCGCCGCCGGTGCCCCCCGGGTCGTCGCCGGTGCTCCCCGTCGTCACCGCCGAGCTCCGTCCGCCGAACCCCACCAGCCCCACCGCCACGACCGCGAGCACCACCACGGCCGTCGAGGCGCACAGGACCGCCCGCCGCACCAGCGGCCCCCGCGGCGTCCGGGTCACCTCGACACGGTGCCGACCGTGCGTTCGCTCCCGCATCCCGCCTCCGCTCACGTACTGCAGTTCCGCCGCCCCCTCGCGGGGCCCGTCCGGCGTACCGCTCACCGTCCGTCGGAGCAGAGGTGACCAGAGACCGGCGGTGGTCAACAAGTCGGCGAGCGGGAGTTCGCCCCGCCGAGCGACGACGAACGGTCGATTTCGGACGGTAAACGACACCGGCGAGTGAGGAGACGGCGATGAACGGTCAATGAGGACCGCTCACCGGGGACAACCGTGATCATCACGCAGCGTCGTCGAGACCGAGGAGACACCGTTCACCGCCGGACGGACGAGCCGCACCCGGCGGGGCTCAATAGAGTGGGGCACGTGCCCCACCACGACCTCGTGATCATCGGCTCGGGATCGGGCAACTCGATCCTCGACTCGCGCTTCGACGACCTCGACGTGGCGATCGTCGAGCACGGCGTGTTCGGCGGGACGTGCCTCAACGTCGGCTGCATCCCGACGAAGATGTACGTCTACGCCTCGGACGTCGCCGAGACGATCCGCCGCGCGAGCACGTACGGCGTCGACGCGAGCATCGACAAGGTGCGCTGGCCGGACATCCGCGACCGCGTGTTCGGGCGCATCGACCCCATCTCCGCGGGCGGTCTGCGCTACCGCGACCAGGAGTGCTCCAACATCACCGTGTACCAGGGGCACGCGGTGTTCACGGGCGACCGGGAACTCTCGATCACCCCGACGGCGGGCGGCGACGGCGAGACCGTCACCGCCGACCGCATCGTCATCGCCGCCGGCTCGCGGCCGACCGCGCCCGCGGTGATCGCGGACTCCGGGGTCCCGTTCCACACCTCCGACGACGTCATGCGCCTGCCGGAGCTCCCCCGCCGCCTGACGATCGTCGGCGGCGGCTACATCGCCTGCGAGTTCGCCCACGTGTTCTCGGCGCTGGGCACCGAGGTCACGATCGTGACCCGCGGGCCGGCCCTGCTGCGCGAGCAGGACGAGCTGGTCTCCGAGCGCTTCACCCGCCTCGCCCAGGAGCGGTGGAACGTCTACCTGGACGCCGAGCCGACCGCCGCCGAGCAGCGCGCCGACGGCACGATCGTGCTCACCTGCCCCGACGGCGGCGAGATCGAGGGCGACGCCCTCCTCGTGGCCACCGGCCGCAGGCCCAACGGGGACCGGCTCGACGTCGAGAAGACCGGCCTGCAGCTCACCACCGACGGCCGCGTCGAGGTCGACCAGTACCAGCGCACCCCGGTCGAGGGCATCTACGCGCTCGGCGACGTCAGCTCGCCCTACCAGCTCAAGCACGTCGCGAACCACGAGGCGAAGGTGGTGCAGCACAACCTGCTGCACCCCGACGCGCCCCGCGCCACGAGCCACCGGTTCGTCCCGTCGGCCGTGTTCACCGACCCGCAGGTCGCGAGCGTCGGCGCCCGCGAGCAGGACCTGCGCCGCGACGGCACCCCGTACGTCTCGAAGGTGCAGGCTTACGGCGACGTCGCCTTCGGCTGGGCGATGGAGGACTCCACCGGCTTCGCCAAGGTGCTCGCCTCCCCGTCGGGCGAGCTCCTCGGCGCCCACTTCATGGGACCGCAGGCGTCCTCGTTGATCCAGGTGCTCGTCCAGGCCATGGTGTTCGGCCAGACCGCGCAGGAGGTCGCCACCGGGCAGTACTGGATCCACCCGGCACTGCCCGAACTGATCGAGAACGCACTGCTGGGGCTCCCACTGTCGTCGTGACGACGTCGAGCGAGCGCCAGAACCGGCCGAGGAGCTGGGCGGTCCGCACCGGGTAGCGGGCCGGCCACCAGTGGCCGACACCCTCGAGGACCGCGACCTGCGCCCCGGCGCGGGCCGCGGCCGCCCGGCGCTGCGCGAGGGTGCCGGCGACGGGGTCGCCGGTGGCCACGACGGCGAGGCCGGGTCGCAGCGCGGCCCGCTCCAGCCCCTGCCCCGCGCGCGCCATGACCGGCTGGGCGGCCGCCCGGTACAGCGCGAGGATCGCGTGGGCCAACGACGGGTCGTAGCCGTCGACGATGCGCTCGGCGACCGCCCGGGGCATGCCCCGGCCCGTCAGGCGCGCCGTCCACGCCGGCCGGTCCGCGAGCCCGGCGACCTGCCGCTCCCCCGCGCCCGGCGTCTGCCAGGTCACCGCGAGGTCGTGCCAGACGTAGTCGGGCTGGTAGAGCGCGAGCGCGTCGCTCACCCAGCTCCGCACCAGGTCCGGACGGTCCATCGCCACCCGGACGACGTGGGCCCCGCCCCAGTCGTGCCCGACCAGGTCGACCGGCCCGTCGAACCGTTCCAGGTGCCCCACCAGCCAGTCCCGGTAGCCGTCCGGGGAGACGTCGAACCCGCCGGGCAGGGGCGCGCCGAACCCGGGCGGGGACAGGAGCACGACGTCCTCGCGCCCGATCGCGGCGAGCAGGCCCTCCCAGACCGCCGCCGTCATGGGGTTGCCGTGCACGAACACCGCGGTCATCTCGGCCTCACTTACTTGTCGACTAACACGCAAGTTAGCACGATACGATCCGCCCGTGGAACGGAGAACGCAGCGGGAGCGGCGCGAGACGACCGAGCGCGCGTTGCTGACCGCGACCGCCGACCTCGTGGTCGAGTCCGGCCTCGGGTCGGTGACGCTCGCGGAGGTCGGGCGGCGTGCGGGCTACAGCCGCGGCATCGTCACGCATCACTTCGGCTCGAAGCAGGCCCTCGTCGAGGCGCTCGTGTCGGCGAGCCAGGCCGGCTTCGTCCCGGGGCTCGACGAGATGGATCCCGGCCTCGGCCGGTTCCTCGCCCTGGTCGAGCGCTACCTCGGCGCCGTCGGCGGGATCGGGTCGCTCTCGCGGGCGTTCCTCGTGCTGTGGGCGGAGTCGGTCGCCTCGGCCGAGCTCGGCCCGGTGTTCCGCGAGCGCGACGCGCTGTTCCGGGCCGACATCGCCGCCGACCTGGAGGCGGGGCGGGCCGCCGGGGACGTCCGCGCGGACGTCGAGCCCGCGATCGTCGCGGCGATCGTGGTGGCCGAGCTGCGCGGCCTCGCCCTGCAGTACCTGGTGGCGCCGGACTCGATCGACCCCGGGGCGGCCGGCCGGGCGCTGCGCGCGCACTGGCAGGCCGCCCTCGGCGCCTAGCCCTGCGAGCGGGCCGCGGTGGTGTGCTCGCGCAGCGTGTGCAGGGCCTCGATCCGGGTCGCCTTGAGCACGTCCGGCGGATCGCCCGGGAACTGCTTCACCCAGGCGTCGGTGCGGCCGTGGTCGCTGACCGCGAACCAGACCGTGCCGGGCGGCTGGTCGTCCTGCGGGTCGGGCCCGCCCGCGCCGCTCACGGCGACGACCACGTCCGCGCCGAACATCTCGGCGGCGTTCTCCGCCATGGCCCGGACGGCCGGCTCGGCGACGACCGGCCCGTCGGGCACCTTGAGGACCCCGTGCTTGGTGGTGCGGTCGTAGGCGACGACGCCTCCCCGGAACCACTCGCTCGATCCCGGGGCGGCCGCCAGGTCGCTGGAGACCAGGCCACCCGTCAACGACTCCACCACCGCGATCCGGCGTCCGTCCCGGCTCGCGCCGTCCGAGATCTCCTGCGCGAGCTGTTCGGGCTCCACGTCGAGGGGCTCGTCCACCGAAGTACCTCCCGGTCCTCGTCCACGATGACGACGCCGGCGGATGACCGGACCACCCGGTCGCCGAAACGGCTCCTCACAACCCGCAGGTCGCGCCCGCCGTCCGCGCGACGTGGTCGAAGAACGTGTCGCGGTCGTGCACCACGTTCTCGTACTGCCCGAACAGCTCGAAGCCGACCGTCCCGAAGAGCTGGGTGAAGGCCGCCATCGCGGCCGGGGCGAGCTCGGCGGTCAGGCCCGGCAGGAGATCGGGCGCCAGGGCGTTCCGGACGGCGGGTGGGGGCGCGGCCACCGGTCCCCCGGCCTCGATCGCGATGCGGGCGAGCACGATCGCCACCCGGCCGGCGGCGGGCAACGTGTCCTGCGGCGCCGCGTACCCGGGCACCGGCGAGCCGTAGATCAGCGCGTACTGCGCCGGGTGCTCCCGCGCCCACGCGCGCACCGCCCGCCACACCGACACCCACCGCTCGAGCGGCTCGCCGCCGTGGTCCGCCGCCTCCGCCGCCTCTCCCACGGCGTCGTAGGCCTCGATGATCAGCGCCGTGAGCAGGTCGTCGCGGCTCGGGAAGTAGCGGTAGACCGCCGAGGACACCATCCCGACCTCACGGGTCACCGCCCGCAGTGACAGCGCCGCGGCGCCGACCTCGGCGAGCTGCGCGCGGGCGGCCGCGAGGATCCGCTCGGTCGTCTCGGCGCGCTGCTCCTGGCGGGTGGTCATGGCACCAGCATTTCAGAGAGCACTGCTCTTGACAGCAGGACCCACAACAGAGAGCATTGCTCTCGCAGGAACGAGAGCAGTGCTCACACAAGGGAGACCGGCCATGACCACCCACTACCAGCAGCCCGGCATCATCACGCGGCGCGTCATGAACCCGCTGGTCAGCTTCTTCACCCGCCGGGGCCTCTCCCTCGCCGGGTCCGCCGTCCTCGGGGTGCGCGGACGGTCCAGCGGCGAGGTGCGGACGACGCCCGTCAACCCGCTCCCGCTCGACGGCCGCCGCTACCTGGTGGCCGCCCGGGGACAGACGCAGTGGGTCCGCAACATCCGCGTCGCGGGCGAGGCGGAGCTGACCGTCGGGCGCCGGACCGAGCGCATCGTCGTCCGCGAGCTGACCGCGCCCGCCGAGATCGTGCCGGTGCTGCGCGCCTACCTGAAGGTCTGGGCCTGGGAGGTCGGGGCGTTCTTCGACGGGGTGTCGGCCGACTCGTCCGACGCCGACCTGGCCGCGATCGCCCCGCGTCACCCCGTGTTCGTGATCCTCGACTGACTCCGGGCGCGCCCGCCCGGCGGCGGCGCTAGCGTGCGCCGGATGAGCGAGCGCGAGCACGACGTCGTCCTCTACGGCGCCACCAGCTTCGTCGGGGCCCTGACCGCCGACTACCTGGCCCGGCACGCCCCGACCGGGACCCGGATCGCGCTGGCCGGCCGGTCCCGGTCGAAGCTCGAGGCCGTCCGTGCGGGGCTCCCGGCCCCGGGGAGCGACTGGCCGCTGATCGTCGCCGACTCGACCGACCGCGCGGCCCTCGACGCCATGGTGGCGTCGACGACGGCGATCGCGTCGACGGTCGGCCCCTACGCCAAGTTCGGGCTCCCCCTCGTCGAGGCGGCCGCCGCGGCCGGAACGCACTACGCCGACCTCACCGGGGAGGTCACCTTCGCCCGCGAGGCGATCGACGCCACCGACGCCGTCGCGCAGCGGACCGGGGCCCGCATCGTGCACTCCTGCGGATACGACTCCGTCCCGTCCGACCTCGGTGTCCTGCTGCTGCACTCGCAGGTCCAGGCCGACGGCGAGGGCGACCTGACCGACGTCACCGCCGTCGCCCGGGTCCGCGGCGGCGTCTCCGGCGGGACGATCGACTCGATGCGGGGCATCGCCGACGAGGTGAAGGCCGACCGCTCGACGGTGAAGCTGCTGCGCGACCCGTACGGCCTGTCCCCCGACCGCGACGCCGAGCCGGACACCCGCCAGCCCAGCGACAACCCGGCGCCGCACCGCCTCCCCGACGGGAAGTGGGCGGCCCCGTTCGTCATGGCGTCCTACAACACCCGCATCGTGCGCCGCTCCAACGCGATCGCCGGCTACTCCTACGGCAAGGGCCTGCGCTACGGAGAGGTCATGGCCACGGGCGCCGGCCCCGTCGGAGCGGTCACGGCGGGCGCGGTGACGGCGGGTCTCGGCGCGATGCTCGCCGGGTTCGCGACGCCGGGTGCGCGCCAGCTGCTCGACCGGGTCCTCCCCAAGCCGGGCGAGGGCCCGTCGGAGGAGACGCGCCGCAAGGGCTTCTTCCGCCACGACCTCGACGCCGTCACGACGACGGGTGCGCACTACACCGCGCGCGTCTCCGGCTCCGGCGACCCCGGGTACGCGGCCACCGCGGTGATGCTCGGCGAGTCGGTGCTCTGCCTCGCCCTCGACGGCGACCGGCTGCCCTCGCGCGCCGGCTCGCTCACGCCCGCGACCGCGATGGGGCCGGCCCTCGTCGAGCGCCTGCGCACCGCGGGGCACGTGTACGAGGCCTCGCGCGCGGCATGAGCGACGCACACGGGCACGGCCACGGGCACGGGCACGGGCACGACGACGGGCACGCCGGCGACATGGCGGAGGTCCTCGACCTCGACGCCGACGTGTTCGCCGAGCACCTGGCCGACCTCGCCGCCTGGCTGCCGGTGCGCGACACCCCGCGCGAGATCGTCGACCTCGGCGCCGGTACCGGCGTCGGCACGTTCGCCCTGCTCGACCGCTTCCCCGGGGCGCACGTGACGGCGCTCGACTCCTCCGCGGCGCACCTGCGGCGGCTGCAGGAGAAGGCCGACGACGCCGGGCTGGCCGGGCAGGTCGACGTGCTGCCCTGCGACCTCGACGGTGCCGGGGTCCCCCTCGGGACGCCGGACCTCGTGTGGGCGTCGGCCTCGCTGCACCACCTGGCGGACCCGGAGGGCATGCTGCGCCGCCTGGGCACCGCGCTCGCGCCTGGCGGCCTGATCGTCGTCGTCGAGATCGACGGCTTCCCGCGCTTCCTGCCCGACGACGCGCCCGCGGACCGGCCCGGGCTGGAGGCGCGCGCCCACGTGGTGGCGGACCGTCTCGCGGCCGAGCGGATGCCGCACCGGGGAGCGGACTTCGCCCCGCTGATCGAGGCCGCCGGGCTCCGGATCGAGGCGCAGCGCACCGACACGCTGACGGTCGACGGGTCGCACTCGGCGGCGGTCGGCCGCTACGCGCTGGCGGGGCTGCAGCGGCTGCGTGACGGCGTCGCCGACGGGCTGGAGCCCGAGGACCTCGGGGCGCTGGACCGGCTCGTCGACCCGGACGGGCCGGGCAGCATCCTCCGGCGGGACGACCTGATGGTGCGGACGACCCGCCCGGTCTGGGCCGTCCGGCCCACCGTGCGCGATTGAGACGGACACGATCGGGGCACGCTCCTCCGTGTCGACCGGTCGTGTGCCGCACGACCCGGTCCGCCCCGACTTCCCCGAGGAAAGGACGAGCGTGAGCGAGCAGCAGACCGTCACCAAGACCGTGGACGCCAGCCCGGAGCAGATCTTCGACCTGCTCTCCCGCCCGGAGCGCCACACCGAGTTCGACGGTGCGGGCATGCTCCAGGGCCTCGACTCGGGCCCGGACAAGGTCTCGAAGTCGGGCGACGAGTTCGTCATGAACATGACGAACGACGCCCTGGGCCCTTACCAGATGAAGAACGAGGTCACCTCGTTCGAGGAGAACCGCGAGATCGGCTGGGCGCCCACCATCCACCCGATCGACGGGTACACCGACAAGCTGGGCGACGTGAAGGCGACCGGCCACACCTGGACCTGGAAGCTCGAGCCCGCCGGCTCCGGCACCCAGGTCACGCAGGTCTACGACTGGTCGGGCGTGCAGGACGAGAACTTCAAGGGCTTCTTCCCGATGGTCACCGAGGAGCAGATGACCGAGACCATCGACAAGGTCGCGAACGCCGCGAAGTAGTCGTTCAGGGAGCGCCGGCCGGGGGCACGATCCGCAGCCCGGCTGGGGCCCCGCCCTCGATCAGCCGCCGCAGCGCCGCCGTGTCGAGGTGACACTCCACGAGGTCGGCGAGCAGGTCGAGCTGGGCGGTGCGTGCCGCCGTGAACGACGTCGTCGGCGAGACCCGGAAGTCCCGGCCGGTCGCCGCCGCCACCCGCGTCAGCACCCGCCGTCGGAAACCGTCGTTCTCCAGCAACCCGTGCCAGTGCGTTCCCCAGAGGTTCCCGACGTCGAGCCCTTCCGGGGCTCCGTCGGCCGTCGTCACCAGGGGCGCGCCGCCGTCGCGCAGCTCGCGCCCGTGGTGGATCTCGTAGCCGCCGACCTCCTCGCCGAGCGCCGTCCCGCGCGGGGTGCCGAGGTGCTTGTCGCGGTCGAAGACGACGTCGAACGCACCCAGCCCGAGGCCCTCGTGGCGGCCGGGGGCGGCCTCGACGCCGTGCGGGTCGTCGATGCTGCGGGCGAGCATCTGGTAACCACCGCAGATCCCGAGCAGCGGGCGGCCGGCGTGGGCGTGGGCGAGCACGGCGTCCGCGAGCCCGGACGACCGCAGCCAGGCGAGGTCCGAGACGGTCGTCTTCGAGCCGGGCAGGACGACGAGGTCGGCGCCGACGAGCTCGGACGGGGCGGTCACGTAGCGGACCGAGACCCCGGGCTCGGCGGCCAGCGCGTCGACGTCGGTGCCGTTCGAGACGCGCGGGAACCGCACCACCGCGACCCGCAGCCAGTCCCGGCCGAGCGGCGCGGCGGGCCGGCCGACGGCGCCGTCGTGGCCGAGGGAGTCCTCCGCGTCGACCCACAGGTCGGGCGCGTACGGGATCACGCCGAGCGTGGGTCGGCCGGTGAGCCGTTCCAGCTGCGCCAGCCCCGGCTCGAGCAGGGCGGGGTCGCCGCGGAACTTGTTGACGACGAAGCCGCTCACCAGCGCCTGGTCGCCGGGTTCGAGGACGGCGAGCGTGCCGAAGAGGTGGGCCAGCACGCCGCCGCGGTCGATGTCGCCGACCACGATCGTCGGGAGCTCCCCCGCGCGGGCGAGCCCCATGTTGGCGATGTCGGTGGCCCGCAGGTTGATCTCGGCCGGCGACCCGGCGCCCTCGCAGATGACGACGTCGTGCTCGGCCCGCAGCCGCGCGAGACCCGCCGTCACGATCTCGAGGAGGGCCGGCTTGCGCTCGCGGTAGGACAACGCGCTCACAGTGCCGTCCACGCGGCCGTGGACGACGACCTGACTGGTGCGGTCCGACCCGGGCTTCAGCAGCACCGGGTTGAAGGCGACGCTCGGGGCGAGGCCGCACGCGGCCGCCTGGAGCGCCTGCGCGCGGCCGATCTCGCCCCCGTCGAGGGTGACGACGGAGTTGTTGCTCATGTTCTGCGCCTTGAACGGGGCGACGTCGACACCCTGCCGGGCGAGCCAGCGGCAGATCCCCGCGACGAGGACGCTCTTGCCCGCGTCGCTGGTGGTCCCCGCGACGAGGAGGGCGCCCTGCACGATCCGAGCGTAGGAGGCGGAGATCGTCGGCGGGACGCCCACCCGCCGTCGGGAGGAGCGCGCCGTCAGGCCCGGACGCCCGCGCGGCCGAGCCCGGCGAGGAACGTCGCGACGGCGTCGCCGTCGCGGTCGTCCACCAGGGCGCGTTCCGCGGCGGCGACGTCGGGGGCGATCCGGCCGTGCAGGGCGCGGCCCCGGGCGCTCAGCGACACCCGGACCCGGCGGCGGTCGGCGGGGTCGACGCCCCGGTAGACCAGGCCGAGGCTCGCGAGGCGGTCGACGACGCGGGTGAGCGTGGAGTCGTTCAGCCCGGTCCCGGCGACGAGCTCGCCCATCGCGAGGTCGCCCCGGTCGGCGAGGGACGCCAGCACCAGCCACTGCGGCAGCGCCAGACCCGCGGCCGCGGTGATCTCCTCGACCCGGGCGGCGACCCGGGCGAGGACCTGGTGGAGGGCGACCGTCAGCGACCCGGCGTCGAGATCCCCGTCCATCGAGCCTCCTCGCCCGTCGCTCCCCCGTGAGAATATCCCGGCGGGTGCCATGCCGGGTCACCCGACGGCCTGCTGGAGGGCCCATGGGCGCGAACACCGCGGAGGCGGTCTGGCGGGTGGCCATGGTGCTGCCGCTGCGCGGTCCCGCGGGCCTGTTCGCGCCCTCGTGCGAGGCGGTGATCCGGCTCGCCGTCGACGAGATCAACGCCCGCGGCGGCATCCGCGGGCGCCGGGTGGTGAGCGAGGTCGTCGACGGCGGGCGGGCGCCGACGGCGGTCGCGGCGGACGTCGGCGCCCGGGTCACGCGGGGCACGGTCGACGCGGTGAGCGGCTGGCACATCTCGTCGGTCCGCCGGGCGCTGGTGCCCGCCGTGACCGGCCGCGTGCCCTACGCCTACCCGTCGCTCTACGAGGGCGGCGAGACGCGGCCGGGCGTGTTCTGCAGCGGGGAGACCCCGGACCAGCAGATCGCCCCGGCGCTGCGGTGGCTGCGCGACGAGCTCGGGGCGCGCCGCTGGTACGTCGTCGGCGACGACTACGTCTGGCCCCGCGTCTCCGCCCGCGCCGTGCACGGCTTCGCCCGCGAGCTGGGCCTCGACGTGGTCGGGCAGTCCTTCACCCCGCTCGGCGCGGGGCGGGTCGGCCGGCTGGTCGACCGGGTCGAACGGGCCGCGTGCGACGGCGTGCTCATGCTGCTGGTGGGGCAGGACGCCGTGGAGTTCAACCGGGAGTTCGCCCGCCGGGGCCTCGCCGACCGGCTGGTGCGCTTCAGCCCGTTGATGGAGGAGAACATGCTCCTCGCCAGCGGCGCCGAGGCGACGGAGAACCTGTTCGTCGCCTCCTCCTACTTCCGGTCCCTCACGACGACGGGCGCCCTCGACCTGCTGTCCGGCTACCTGCACGCGCACGGCCCGGACGCCCCGGCGCTGAGCAGCGCGGCGGAGAGCTGCTACGAGGGGCTGCGCACCCTGGCCGCGCTCGCCGAGCGCGCAGCGGACGACCGCCTCGACGCCTGGGACGCCGTCGTCGACGGCACGGCCTGGGAGGGACCCCGCGGCACCGTGGAGTTCCGGGGACGCCAGGCGCGCCAGCCCGTGCACCTTGCCGTCGCCGACGGCCTCGACTTCGATGTGATCACCGCCCTGCCCGCCGTCTCCCCTTGACGCGCCCACCCCGACGGTATTCCCATATGAGAACAAGTCGTCGATGGGGAGGCCACCGTGTCCGACACCGTGTTCCGCGTGGACCAGTCGAAGTCGATGCGGGAGCAGGAGGTCCCGGGCCACAACCGCTGGCACCCCGACATCCCCGCGGCCGCCTCGGTGCGGCCGGGCGACGTGTTCCGGATCGAGTGCAAGGACTGGACCGACGGTCAGGTCCGCAACGACGACTCCGCGAACGACATCCGCGACATGGTCCTCGACCACAACCACATGCTCTCCGGGCCGATCGAGATCGAGGGCGCCGAGCCCGGCGACCTGCTCGTCGTCGACTACCTCGACCTCGGGCCCGCGCACGGCGGCGCCCCGGCCGTCGGCCCCGAGGCCGGCCAGGGCTGGGGCTACACCGGCATCTTCGCGAAGAGCAACGGCGGCGGGTTCCTCACCGACCACTTCCCCGACCCCGGCAAGGCCATCTGGGACTTCCAGGGCAAGTACGCCACGTCGCGGCACCTGCCCGGCGTCCGGATCGCCTCCAACGTGCACGCCGGACTCGCCGGCTGCGCCCCCTCGCACGAGCTGCTCACCGAGTGGAACCGTCGGGAGCAGGCGCTGATCGACACGGACCCGGACCGGGTGCCGCCCCTCGCGCTGCCGCCGCTGCCCGAGCACGCCCTGCTCGGCACGATGGCCGGCGGCGACGTCGAGCGGGCCGCGGCGGAGGCCGCGCGGACCGTGCCGCCCCGCGAGCACGGCGGCAACGTCGACATCAAGAACCTCTCGATCGGCTCCCGCGTCCTCTACCCGGTCTACGTGCCGGGCGCGAAGTTCTCCATCGGCGACCTGCACTTCGCCCAGGGCGACGGCGAGATCAGCTTCTGCGGTGCGGTGGAGATGGGCGGCTACGTCGACGTCCACGTCGACCTCATCAAGGACGGCGTCGCGAAGTACAAGGCGACGACGCCGATCTTCCAGCCCGGTCGCCACGAGCCCCGCTACGACGACTTCGTCTCGTTCATCGGCATCTCGGTCGACGAGGCGGGCGACCAGCACTACATGAACGCCACGATCGCCTACCGCCGCGCCTGCCTGCAGGCCATCGACTACCTGACCCAGTTCGGCTACACCGGCGAGCAGGCCTACCTCATCCTGTGCGCGGCGCCGATCGAGGGCCGGGTCAGCGGCATCGTCGACATCCCGAACGCCTGCTGCTCCCTCTACGTGCCGACCGGGATCTTCGACGTCGACATCCGCCCCGGCAAGGACGGACCCACCCGGGTCGACCGTGGCCAGTGCGCGACGGCGAGCTGAGGAGACCCCGATGCCCGCCCCGACCGACTTCGAGGTGTTCGACCTCGGCGACGTGGTCCTCCAGCACGGTGCGACGCTGCGGGACGCCCGCCTCGCGTACCAGACGTACGGCACGCTCAACGCCGACCGCAGCAACGCGATCGTCTACCCCACCTGGTACTCCGGCCGGCACACCGACAACGAGTGGTTGATCGGCACGGACAAGGCGCTGAACCCCGACGAGTGGTTCATCATCGTGCCAAACATGCTGGGCAACGGGCTGTCGTCCTCCCCGAGCAACACCCCGCCGCCGTACGACCGCGCCCGGTTCCCGCACGTGACGTTCCACGACCAGGTCGAGTGCCAGTACCGCCTCGTCACCGAGCACTTCGGGATCGAGACGCTGCCGCTGGTGACGGGCTGGTCGATGGGCGCGGGCCAGACCTACCAGTGGGCGGTGAGCCACCCCGAGATGGTGCAACGGGCGGTGCCGTTCTGCGGCTCGAGCGTCACCGCGCCGCACAACCGCGTCTTCCTCGAGTCGATCTCCGCCGCGCTCCGGGCCGACGCCGCCTTCGCCGGCGGCTGGTACCCCGACGACGCGTGGCCGACGACGGGTCTGCGGGCCTTCGCGCGGGTCTACGCCGGGTGGGGCTTCTCGCAGGCGTTCTACTGGCAGGAGGAGTGGCGCAAGGTCGGGTTCTCCTCCCTCGAGGACTTCCTGATCGGTTTCTGGGAGGCGTTCTTCCTCGACGAGCGCGACCCGAACAACCTGCTCGCCATGGCGTGGACCTGGTTCCACGGCGACGTCGGGCAGACGCCCGGGTTCGGCGGCGACACCGTCGCCGCGCTGAACTCGATCCGCTGCCCCCTGCTCGCGATGCCGGCCGAGAAGGACCTGTACTTCCCGCCCGAGGACGAGCAGTGGGCCTCCCAGCACATCCCCGACGGCGAGGTCCGCGTCATCCCGGGGGTGTGGGGCCACTTCGCGGGCGGCGGGATGAACCCCGACGACACCGCCTTCATCGACCAGGGCATCCGCGACATGCTCGCCCGGGAGGTGTGACCCGGTCGATCACCGCGACGGCCCGTCCCCCTCGGCGTGCCACGGGACGACCCCGATGAGCACGTCGGGCAGGTCGGCCACGTCGTACTCGAGGCGCCGCCAGAAGGCCTGCTCCTGCGCCGCGGCCGCCGTGGCGTAGGGGCCGAAGCAGTCGCCGTGGCCGGTCGCGGGGTCGATCACCAGGATCATGTAGCCGTCCGGGTCGGACGTCCCGTCCTCGCCGCACGCCCGCGGGGTCTCCTCGGTGAACATGACCGCCTCCATCTCGTCGCCGGCCGGGTCTCGTGCCCGCGCCGTTCTGGGATCAGGCTCGTCCCGGGCGCGGCCGCGCGGTGTCCGCCGGACGCATGGTCGCCCCGGGGAGGGACCCGTCCCCCGGTCGTCGGACACCACGTCGCCGGTCAGGGTCCGGCGCGGCTGGTGTAGGTGTGGCCGGTCGGGGTGGTGGTGACGACGGTGTGGGGTTGGTTGCCGTGGCCGTCGTGGACGATGCGGTGGCGCCAGCCGGGGAGTTCTTTGTTCTGGTTGTGGCGGGCGCAGGTGCCGCGGCCGTTGCCGAAGCTGGTCGGTCCGCCTGCCTGCTTGCCGATGATGTGGTCGAGGTGGCGGCCGGGGGCGGTGCAGAAGGGTTCGCGGCACCAGCCGTGGTCGCGCCAGCGGATGAGCGTGGCGAGGAACCCGTCGAACAGCCGCCGCTGGGGGTCGCCGCCGACCAGGGTGCCGTGGTCGGGGTGGGCGAACAGTCGCCGCCACCAGCGCCGGCCTTTCGAGGTCGCGAGGATCTCCCGGGCGATCGGCCCGGGCAGCGGGCCGTGCCCGACCAGCTCGCCGGTCGTCGGGCTCTGCGGGTCGGTGAGGGCGTCGAGGGGGAGCACGATCCCGACCTCGACGTTGACGTCCTCCGCCCGCGCCTGACCGGTCAGCCGTTCGACGAGGGTGTCGGCGAGGATCTGGTCGCGGGTGCGGCCGTCGGTGTCCCCGGTAGCGATGAGGCTGTCGGCGTACTTCCGCAGCGACGCCAGACACGCGACGCCCTGCTCGACCGGCAGCAGCCCGGACAGGACGCTCATGGTGTCCGGGGCGGGCCGCAAGGTCACGCGCCGGTCTTTCCGCGCGGTGCGGCCGCGGCGGGTGAACCCGACCGGGTCGGCCTCGTAGGCGAGTTTCTTCACCGCCGCCTCCGCCTGTTTGCGCCCCATGTCCTCGAGGCCGGCGTCGGTGATCTGTTTGTCGACCAGCCGCCGGTTCTCCGCATCCAAGTGCGAGGTCAGGGACACGATGTGTTCGGCGAGGTGTTCGGTGATCCGCCCGGCCACGAGCAGGGCGCGGGTGCAGGGAAGGTCGGTCGCGAGGGCTCGGGCGACTCCGAGGCGGCGGTCTGCGACGTGGGGGGAGACGTGGGCGGCCAGGGCGATCTGGTCGGCGATCCCGCGGCCGAGTTTCTCCGGGTCCAGGCGGCCGTCGGCGATCTGCTCGATCTGGGTTTCGACCTGGGCGCGGCCGAAGGTGACGATCGCGGTGTGCTGGGCGGCGGCCAGCGCGGCGCGGGCCTGCTCGAGCAGCGCGATCCGGTCGATCTGTACGGCACCGTTGCCGACGGGGTCGGTGGGCCACTGCGCGAGTTCGCCGAGGCGGGCGAGGAGCGCGGTCAGCTCGGCGCTGACCGCGTCCACCACCTCGTTCGAACTCATGTTCGCAAGCTAGCAGCGACCCCCGACACTCACGGCCGGGTCCGCTGCCCTCCCGCCGACGGTGCGGCGAATCTGCCACTGGGTGACAGCAACGACGCTTCCCTGCCACGGCGGGAGGTCCCCTCACACCTCCAGACCGGCGGGCGCGCCGGCCAGGGCCTGCTTGAGGCCGCGGCTCGGCGCGTCGGCGAGGACCTCGTCGGCGCCCGCGACGATGCCGTCGACGATCTGCGCCGCGACCGCGGGCGCGGCGATCTTCGGGACGTCGAGGTGGGCGACCATGTCGGTGTCCATGAAGCCGAGGTGGACACCGACCACGTGGGTGCCCTGCTCACGCAGCTCCACCCGCACGCCGTTGGTGAACGACCACGCCGCGGCCTTGGTCGCCGCGTAGGAACCGGCCCACGGCGCGGCGGCCCAGGACAGCGCGGACAGAACGGTCACGACCGTTCCCCCGCCCCGCCGCGCGAGGACCGGCGCGAAGGCCCGGAGCACGGCGACGGGACCCCAGAAGTTGGTCTCCATCTCGGCGCGGGCGTGCTCCGGGTCGCCGGTCAGCAGCGAACCCGCCCCGCTGGTCCCGGCGTTGTTGATCAACAGGTCGACGTCGTCGGCCCGGGCGGCGGCCGCCCGGATCGTCGCGAGGTCGGTGACGTCGAGCCGCAGCGGGACCACCCGGGGGTCCGGGTGCGCGACGGACCGCGGATCGCGGGCCGCCGCGTACACGGTGCCCGCCCCGCGGGCGAGCAGCTCGTCGACCAGGGCGGCCCCGAGGCCGCGGTTGGCGCCGGTGACCAGCGCGTTCTTCCCGGTGATGGTCATCGGTCCAGCCTCTCGACGATCGTGGCGTTTGCTGTGCCGCCGGCCTCGCACATCGTCTGCAGGCCGAAGCGCCCGCCGGTCTGCTCGAGCACTCCGAGCAACGTCGTCGCGAGCCGCGCCCCGCTGGCGCCGAGCGGGTGGCCGATCGAGATCGCGCCGCCGTTGACGTTGACCCGTGCCGGGTCGGCCCCGGTCTCGGCGAGCCAGGCCAGCACGACCGACGCGAACGCCTCGTTGACCTCGAAGGCGTCGATGTCGCCGAGCGCGAGCCCGGCCCGGGCGAGCACCTTCGCCGTCGCCGGGATGATGCCGGTGAGCATGAAGACCGGGTCGTCGCCGGTCACCGTGGCGGTGTGGACACGGGCCCGGGGGGTCCAGCCGTGGGCGGCCGCGATCTCGGAGGTCGTGACCAGCAGCGCCGCGGCACCGTCGTTGTAGGGACTCGCGTTGCCGGCGGTCACCGTCCAGTCGATGTCGCCGAAGCGTGCGGTCCAGCGCGGGTCCGCGAACGGCGTGCGCAGGCCGGCGAGGGCCTCCGCGGTGGTGCCCGGCCGGATCGTCTCGTCGGTGTCCAGCTCCCCCACCGAGCCGTCGAGGCGCGTGGCCTTGAGCGGGGCGGTCTCGCGGGCGAACCGGCCGTCGGCCCACGCCGCGGCCGCCTTCTGGTGGCTGCCGAGGGCGAACTCGTCGAGCTGCGTCCGCGAGAGATCCCAGCGCCGCGCGATCAGCTCGGCGCTGACCCCCTGCGGGATCAGCCCCGGCGCGTAGCGGGCCGCGACCGAGGGCCCGGCGACGTCCTGGGTGACACCGTCCACGCGCGTCTGGCTGCCGATCGGGATACGTGACATCGACTCGACGCCCGAGGCGATCGCGATGTCGTAGGCACCCGCCACCACGCCCTGGGCCGCGAACGACAGCGCCTGCTGGCTCGACCCGCACTGCCGGTCGACCGTGGTCCCCGGCACCGACTCGGGGAAGCCGGCGGCGAGGGCGGCGAAGCGCGTGGTATTGCCGCTCTGCTCGCCGACCTGCCCGACCGCCCCGCCGATGACGTCGTCGATCTCGGCGGGGTCGAGCGCCACCCGGTCGACGAGCGTCCGCAGCACGTGCGCGTGCAGCTCGACGGGATGCACGCCCGCGTAGGCCCCGTCGGCCTTGCCCTTCGCCAGCGGCGTCCGGACCGCCTCGACGATCACCGCGTCTCTCATGGTCTCTCCTCCAGATAGCGGACCGATCGGTCCCGGACCGCTCGGTCCGCTATCCTGCGCTCGTCGCCGTTCGCGGTCAACGTCGGCCGAGGTGCTCCGGCGCACACCCCGTCGAGACCGCTCTTGACAGAGGTCAAAAGCGTTCGGTTACGTTGAGAACATCGACCGGCGCGAGGGCCCGGTCCCCGGGAACGAGGTCTGGCGATGACGCAGACGGGACCGACGACGGTGTTCGTCCACGGGTTCCTCGACGACGGCGCGGTGTGGCGGCGGGTGATCGACCAGCGCGCCCGGCCGACGCCCACGGCCGTCGCGGAGCTGGCCGGGATGAGCGGCCGGCCGGAGGCGGCGGGTCCGTTCACGCTCGCCCGGCACGCCGACGACGTCGCCGCCCTCCTCGACGGTCTGGACGGACCGGCGGTGCTCGTCGGTCAGAGCGTGGGCGCCCAGATCGCCGAGCTCGTCGCCGTCCGACGGCCGGACCGCGTCGCGGGACTCGTGCTGCTCACGCCGGTTCCGCTGGCCGGGGCCGGCCTGCCCGAGGCGGCCGTGGCGACGTTCGCGGCCCTGGGCGGCGACGGGGAGGCCCAGCGCGCGGTGCGGGAGCAGCTCTCCGTCGCGTTCCCCGCCGCGGAGCTGGACCGCCTCGTGCGCGTCGGCGCGGCGACGACCGCGGAGGCGGTGGCGGACACCGTCCGCGCGTGGAACGAGGGCGACCCGGCCGGCACGGCGACGTCCCCCGTCGGGGCGCCCGTCCTCGTGGTCCGCGGCGAGGAGGATCCCTTCGTCACCGCGGCGGTGCTGGACTCCGGCGTCGTCCCGCGGTTCACCGACGTCGCCGTCGCCACCGTGGCGGACGCCGGCCACTGGCCCCACCTCGAGCAGCCCGAGGCCGTGGCGGGCCTGCTCGACGACCTGGTCGACCGGGTCGCCGGGGCCCCCGGGTCGAACGGGTCGGGCGGGCGCGGCTGGACCGCCGCCTTCGGGGCGCGGACGGCCTCGGCGTTCACCGACACCCTGTCGGCCGACGTCGTGCTGCGGGCGTCCGCCCTGCGGGCACCGGTCGAGGGGCGGGAGGCCGTCTCCGCCGTGATGGCGGCGGCGAGCGGCCTCTACTCCTCGCTGAGCTTCACGCACGAGGCCCGGCAGGGGCCGCGGACCTACCTGGAGTGGGTCGCGACGCTGGCCGACGGCACCGAGCTCGGCGGGGTCACCCGGCTGCTCGCCGACGACGAGGGACGGACGGTCGACGTCGCTATCCACCACCGTCCCCTCGACGGCCTGCTCCACTTCTCCGACGAGCTCGGCCGCCGGCTCGCCGGTCGCGTCTCGCCCGACCGGTTCCACCGCGCATGAGCACCTTCCACCGCGAGGACACCGAGTTCACCGCCGACGACGGCACGGTGCTGCGGGGCTGGCTCTACCTCCCCGACTCCCCCGGGCCGCACCCCGCGGTCTCCCTGGCGCACGGGTACGCCGGGACCCGCCACCACGGGCTCGAGCCGTTCGCCGAGGCGTTCGCCGCGGACGGCCTCGTCGTGCTGCTGCACGACCACCGCGGCTTCGGCGCCAGCGACGGCGAGCCCCGTCAGGACGTCGATCCCTGGACCCAGATCGCCGACTGGCGCCGCGCCCTCTCGTACCTGGAGGCCCACCCGGCGGTCGACGCCGGCCGGATCGGGCTCTGGGGCACCAGCTACGCGGGCGGGCACGCCCTCGTCCTCGGCGCCACCGACCCGCGACTGCGCGCCGTCGTCGCCCAGGTCCCCACGATCAGCGGCACCGAGCAGACCCGCCGTCGGGTGCGCCCCGAGGACCTGGCGGTCTTCCGCGCGGGGCTGCTCGACGACGAGCGGGACCGCGCAGCGGGCAAGGCGCCCGCGCGCCGCGCGATCGTCTCGGCCGACCCGGCCGTCCCGGCGTCCTACCGCGCCCCCGACGCCGTGGCGTTCTACCTCCAGGACGTGCCCGAGGGCGTGTGGTCGAACGAGGTCACGGTGCGCTCCACGCTGGCGGCCACGTCCTACGAGCCCGGCGTGTACGTCCCGCACGTGAGCCCCGTGCCGCTGCTCATGGTCGTCGCCACGGCCGACACCGTGACGCTCACCGACACCGCCCTCGCCGCGTACGGGCGGGCTCTCGAACCCAAGCGGCTCGTGACGATCGCCGGCGGCCACTTCGCCCCTTACCGGGAACACTTCCCGACGGCGAGCGCCGCCGCCCGGGCCTGGTTCGCCGAGCACCTGTCCCCGGAGGAACGGCCATGACCCGGATGTCCCACGTCTCGGTGAGCACCCGGCACGGCGTGGCCGCCCTCGTGCTGCACCGACCACCGCAGAACCGCATCGGGACCACGATGGTCGACGAGCTCGACCGGGCCCTCGACGAGATCGCCGCCGGGGACGCCCGCGCCGTGGTGCTGAGCGCCGAGGGTCCCGACTTCAGCTTCGGCGGCGACATCGAGCCCTGGCCCGACTGGGACCGCCGCGAGATGCGGCGCCGATTCGAGCACTTCCTGCAGACCTTCAACCGCTTCGAGCGGCTGCCGGTCCCGACGATCGCCGCGGTGCAGGGACTGTGCTTCGGCGGCGGTCTCGAGCTGGCGGTGCGGGCCGATGTGATCATCGCGGGCCGCACCGCCCGGTTCGGGCACCCCGAACAGTCGATCGGCATCGTCACCCTGCTCGGCGGGGTCTACCGGATCGCCGAGCGCGCCGGCCGCTCCCGGGCGATGCGGTGGGCGCTGACCTCCGAGCAGGTCGACGCCGCGGAGATGGAGCGCTTCGGCGTGGTCGACCGGGTGGTCGACGACGCCGACCTCCTCGACGAGGCGACCGGGTTCGCCGCCCGGGTGGCCGCGGGACCGACGCTCGCGCACGCCGCCCACAAGGCCCTGCTGCGGACCTGGGCCGTGGGCGGCGTCGCCGCGGCCGACGAGGTGATCCTCGACGTCGCGCTGCCGCTCTTCGACTCCGCGGACACCCGGACCGCCATCCCCACCGCCGTCGAGGCCCTGCGGGCCGGACGACCCCGCCCGCCCATGCCCTTCCAGGGCCGTTGAGAGGACCAGCGACCATGCCTCCACCGCCGCTACACGTCCACGTGCACGTCAGCCCCTCGATCCCCACCGCGGTCACCGACCTCCCGCCCGACCTCGACGTCCGCGTCTGGTCCCCGATCGCCACGACGCTGATCGGCGGCGAGCGCGAGGCGGTGGTCGTCGATCCCCCGCTGACGCTCGCGCAGGCGGGTTCCGTCGTCGAACGCGTCCGCGCCTGGGGCCGCGAGCTGACCACGATCTACGTCACCCACGCCCACGGGGACCACTGGTTCGGGGCGGCCGCGCTGCTCGAGCAGTTCCCCGACGCCCGGGTGATCGCGCTGCCCGAGGTCGCGGCACGGGCACGCGCCCAGAGCCCGGAGGACGTCACCGCTTTCTGGGAGGCACGGTTCCCCGGCGGGCAGATCCCGGCCCACCGGGTGGCACCGGAGCCGATGACGGGACGGACGCTCGACCTCGAGGGGCACGAGCTGGTGGCGGTCCCGCTCGGGCACACCGACACCGACGACACGAGCTGCCTGCACGTGCCCTCGCTCGACCTCGTCGTGGCGGGCGACGCCGTCTACGACGACGTCCACCTCTACCTCGCCGAGTCGCCGGACGCGGGCCGGCAGGCGTGGCGGGACGCCCTCGACGTCGTCCGCGACCTCGCGCCGCGAACCGTGATCGCCGGCCACCAGCGCCCCGGCAGCAGCGGCGACCCGGCCGCGATCGAGGCGACGCGGCGGTACCTCGACGACTTCGAGGAGCTCCTGACGACGGCCACCGACGACGTCGGGCTCTACCGCGCCATGCGGGAGCGCCACCCGGACCGCGTCAACCCCGGCGCTCTCTGGGGCTCGGTCCGCGCCGCTCTCGCCACGGCGAGCCCCGCATGATCATCGACACGTCCGAACTGGACGCCGCGGCAGGCTACAAGCTCCTGATCGGCAGCATCGTCCCGCGCGCCATCGGCTGGGTCAGCACGCTCTCCCCCGACGGGATCGCGAACCTCGCCCCGATCTCGTTCTTCACCGCCGTCGGTCGCAAGCCGCCGATGGTGTCGCTGACGATGCAGCCGCGCTCGACCGGCGAGCTCAAGGACACCTTCACCAACATCCGCGACACCGGGGAGTTCGTCACCAACCTGGTCTCCCTGCCGCACGCCCACCAGATGCACCGGACGGCCCACGAGTTCCCGAGCGAGGTCGACGAGTTCGAGGCGGTGGGGCTGACCAAGGCACCGAGTCAGCTCGTGGCCCCGCCGCGGGTGGCCGAGGCCCCGATCCACTTCGAGTGCCGGCTCGAGCGCATCATCCCGGTCGGCGACCTGGACGACCACGTCGTCTGGGGCGTCGTCGAGCGGGTGCACGTGCGCGACGACCTCTACCTCGAGCGCGGGCGGGTCGACACGGCCGCCCTCGCCCCGGTCGGCCGCCTGGCCGCCGAGTACACGTTGGTGGAGAACGTCTTCACCACCCCGCTCGACGACGGGCTGCTCGCGGCCCGCGGTGGGCGGATGCGGCGCCTCGACGAGCACGACGAGACCTACAGCCCGATCGGGACCGACGCCTGGTCGCCCTCCGGCTCGGTGCCCGATGCGTCGTGATCCGTCAGCGACCGGCGTCTGCCGCCGCCCGCCGGCGGGCCCGGGACGCGCGCAGGTTGACCGCGTTCCCGCACACCCGGACGTCGTGCCAGGCACCGCTGTTGTTGCGGGAACGGTCGTAGAAGGCCACGCCGCACCGGTCGTTGCGGCACACCTTGAGTCGACGCCAGGTGTCCGCGCGCTGCGCCTCGAGCACCTCGACGAGCACGAGGCCCACCAGCCGACGCCACCCCTGGCCGCGCGGCTCCAGGTCGACCGTGCCGTCGGGGCGCAGGGCCAGGACCGCACCGGACGTGCGCACCTCGGCCGGCGCGCCGTCCCGCTCCCCTCCGGCGGCGACGGCGGCCCGCAGCTCCGCGCGCAGCGCCCGCAGCTCGTCGACCCCCCGGTCGTCGAGCTCGACGCCACCCACCGGCCGCCCCTCGGCGTGGTCGGCGAGGGCGGCGTCGGCCCACTCCTGCGCGGTTCCGGGCGCGTCCAGCAGGTCGGCCTCCCGCGGCCGTCCCGCCGCGATCGTGTTCAGCAGGTCCTGCACGAGCGCCAGGCCGCCGTCGGCCACCGAGCAGCCGTAGCGCGTCGTCGTGTCCCAGGGCATGGCCCGATCCTACCTCCGACACATACCTTCACCGTTCAGTTCTGTCGTCACCCGAGGAGAACAGCATGAGCCGCCAGGACGCCCTGGTCACCGCCGACTGGGCGCAGGAGAACCTCGACGCTCCCGGTGTGGTGTTCGTCGAGGTCGACGAGGACACCAGTGCCTACGACGGCGGGCACATCCCCGGTGCCGTCAGGATCGACTGGAAGACCGAGCTGCAGGACCAGGTCCGCCGCGACTTCGTCGACAGGGCCGGCTTCGAGAAGCTGCTCTCAGGCAAGGGCATCGCCGACGACGACACCGTGGTGCTCTACGGCGGCAACAACAACTGGTTCGCCGCCTACGCCTACTGGTACTTCACGCTCTACGGCCACACCGACGTGAAGCTGCTCGACGGTGGCCGCAAGAAGTGGGAGCTCGACGGCCGCACGCTCGACACCGCGGTCCCGGAGCGGGCACGGACCTCCTACACCGCGCAGGAGCAGGACCACTCGATCCGCGCGTTCCGCGACGAGGTCGTCGGCGCGATCAGCTCGAAGACGCTCATCGACATCCGCTCGCCGGAGGAGTACGCGGGCCGCCTGCTGGCGCCCGCGCACCTCCCGCAGGAGCAGGCGCAGCGGGCCGGACACATCCCGGGCGCCGTCAACATCCCGTGGAGCCGCGCGGTCGCCGAGGACGGGACGTTCCGCTCCGACGACCAGCTCCGCGAGCTGTACCGCAGGGAGGGGGTCGACCCGTCCACCCCGGTGATCACCTACTGCCGCATCGGCGAACGCTCCTCCCACACCTGGTTCGCCCTGCACGAACTGCTCGGCCACGCCGACGTCAAGAACTACGACGGGTCCTGGACCGAGTACGGATCGCTGGTGGGGGTGCCCATCCAGCTCGGCGACGAGCGGGGCGGGGCCCGATGAGGACCCTGGTGCTCGGCGCCGGCGCGACCGGCGGCTACCTCGGCGCGCAGCTACTCGCCGCGGGCCGCGACGTCACCTTCCTGGTGCGGCAGGTCGCCGCCGACCGGTTGTCCCTCGAGGGCCTGCAGGTCCGCGGGGTCGACGGGACGACCCGCTCGCACCTGGCCCCGTCGGTGCTCACCGCCGACGAACTGCGCGGCCCCTACGACCTGGTGGTCGTGGCGGTGCGCGGCCGCGCGCTGCCGGACGCGGTGAAGGACGTCGCCGTCGCGGTCGGTCCCGACACCCGGGTCGTGCCGTTGCTCAACGGGATGGCCCACCTGGAGACGTTGACCGACGCCTTCGGCGCCGGGGCGGTGCTCGGGGCGACCGCCCGGCTGGCCGCCACCCTGCTGCCGCACGGGGTGATCGTCGAACAGACCGCCGGCGCCACGCTCGAGCTCGGACGTCTGGGAGTCCCGGGCGAGGACCTCGAGGCCGTGCGCCGCGAACTCCTCGTGGACGGGGTGGACGTGCGCGTCGTCGACGACATCCGCGCCGCGATGTGGGCGAAGTGGCTCTTCATCGCCGCGAGCACCGTGCTGACGAGCCTGGCCGGCGCGCCGGTGGGCGACGTCGCGGCGACCGCGGGCGGGCCCGACCTCGTCCGCACCGTGGTCGACGAGCTGTCCGCGATCGCGACGATCGACGGCCACGACGGCGACCCCGACGCGCTCATGCGCACCTTCTCCGACCCGACCTCGCGGTTCGTGCCGTCGCTGACCCGCGAGCTGTGGGCCGGGCGGCCGGTCGAGGTCGAGGTCCTCGACGAGCTCGCGACCCTCGCCCGGCGCGGAGGGTTCGCGTCGCCGCTGCTCGACGCGGCGCGGGTCCGCCTCCGGCTCGGCCGCGAGCCGGGGCCCGGGCCCGAGCCGCGAGGCTGACCGGAGCCCCGGCCCCGCCGGGGCCGTCCTCAGGCGGGACGGCCCTGGCCGGTGGACGCGCTGGTGCCACCGTCCACGGGCAGGACGACGCCGGTGACGTAGCGGGCGGCGTCGCTGGCGAGGAACAGCACGGCGGGAGCGATGTCCTCGGGCTCGCCGATGCGGCCGAGGGCGACCCGGTCGACGAACTTCTCCAGCAGGGACGGGTTCTCCGTCACCGCGGCGACGGCACCTGTGCGGGTGAGCGCGGGGGCGACGGCGTTGAGCCGGACCCCTCGCGGCCCCCAGTCGAGCGCCAGGGACCGCACGAAGTTCGACACCGCGCCCTTGGTGGCGTTGTAGCCGGCCTGGCCCCAGTCGCCGGCCAGGCCGGAGACGCTGGACACGGCGACGAGGTTGCCGCCGCTCGTCGCGAGGACGGGCAGCGCCTTCTTCGCCAGATGGAAGAAGCCGTCGACGTTGGTGGCCCGCATGGCCTCCCAGTCGGCGTCGTCGAGGTCGGTGATCTCGCCGTTGGCGTACCCCGCCGCGTTGCTGACCACGACGTCGAGGCGGCCGAAGCGGCGGACCGCCTCGTCGACCAGGGCGCCGATCTGCTCCTTGTCGGCCAGGTCCGTCGGGACGGCGAGCGCCCGCTCGGCCGGTGCGTCGCGCAGCGCCTCGTCGAGGGGTTCCCGGCGACGGCCGGCGACCACCACGGTCGCCCCCGCGTCGAGGAAGGCCCGGGTGATGGCCAGCCCGATGCCGGACCCGCCTCCCGTGACCAGGACGACGGAGTCGCTGAAGTCGAAGTGCGGGGTTCCGGTGCTCATGCCCCGACGCTACGCCGCAGGGGCGAAGACGACGCAGACGTCAGGCTTTCGGCTGTGTCACATGAAGTGCGGTCAGGTGGGCAACGGGACGTTCTGCAGCCGGACCTGCCCGCGCGCGAGTTCCTTGCCGTCCTCGCTCCGGGTGACGCGCACGAGCCAGAGCTGCTGCACCCGCCCCTGCTGCACCGGCTCGGCGACCACGTCCACCCGGCCGTCGGTGGCACTGCGCAGGAAATCCGTGGCGTTGTGCACCCCGACGGCGAACTGGCCCCGGTCCTCGACCGCCGCGCTCGCCCCGATGCTCGCCGCGCTCTCGATCGCGGCGGTGTACACGCCGCCGTGGACGACGCCCCACGGGGTGTGGTGCTGGGCGCCGAGGTCGATCCGCCCGACGACCCGGGTGCCGGTCACGGACTCGACGTGCAGGCCGGCGGCCACGACGAACGGCGACCCCGCCTCGGGAGACAGCTCGGGCAGCGGCATGACGACCTCCGGATCGACCGATACGTTGGTCGATAGCATACGTCGCCGGTTCATGACCGCCGGGCGAGACCCTCCGCCAGCCAGCGCGCCTGGGTCGCCGCGAGGTCCGGGCCGGTGGGCTGCGTGGCGTGGCTGATGACGAGCCGGACGAGGGCGTCGGCCAGGGCCGGCAGGTCCGGGTGCTCGCCGTGCAGGGCCGCGAGGTCCGCCGCGATCACGGTGACGCCCCGGTCGAGCACCACCTCGGGGCGCGCGGTGACCACCGGAAGCAGGCTCTCCCCGCCGTCGGCGGTCAGGATCGCCTTGAGCAGGTCGTTCGACGCCCCGAACGCGAGCGCGCCGACCACGGCCGCGACCGCCCCCGCCACGAGGTCGTCCGGGTGGGCCCGCAGCTCCCTGCGCACGACGTCGAGGAACGCGTCGGTCTCGCGCCCCACGAGGGCGTCCCCGAGCGCCTGCTTGGTGCCGACCGCGTTGTAGACGTGCTGCCGGCTGATCCCGGCCCGGCGCGCGACGGCGCCCATCGTCACCGCCGACCACCCCTGGGCGGTGGTGAGCTCCCGGGCCGCGTCGAGCAGCCGGGCGAGCAGCTCGGCCCGCGTGTCCTCGCGGAACGAGCCACCCGTCGTCATGAACCCGACCTTACAGAACCGAACCAGACGACAACGGCGTTGACAAGCAAGCATCAATTGTCAACGATTCGGCGGCATGACGACGACCGCCGAGCCCGCCGACGAGGACCGGGTGCTCAGCGAGGAGGAGTCCCGCGCGATCCGGCGCGGGGTCCCCCATCCCCGCGTGCCGATGCCCGTGGTGGCCCTGCCGACGCTCGCGCTGTTCGTCGGGTCGCTTGCCGCCTGGATCGGGGCGACCTGGTGGGTGCTGGCGGGCGGGGACCCCTGGCGCTACGCCGTGACGATCCCGGTGCACGCCGTCGTCACCTTCACGATGTTCACGGTGCTCCACGAGACGATCCACCTCGCGGGTGGACGGTCGCGGACGGTCAACGAGGTCCTCGGCCGACTCGCCATGCCGTTCGTCGTCGCCTGGGCGGCGTTCCCGCTCGTGCGCTACCTGCACATCGAGCACCACCGGAACACCAACGAGGACGTGGCGACCGACCCGGACGCCTGGTCGTCCGCCGGCCCGGCCTGGCTCTGGCCGCTGCGCTGGGCGACCCTCGACCTCTGGTACCTGCGCTTCTACGCGCCGCGCATCCCGGGGCGCCCCCGCGGGGAGCTGGCCGAGCAGTTCGCCGTGTCCGCCGTGGTGATCGGCGGGTTCGTCACGCTCGCGCTCACCGGGCACGGCTGGGAGCTGCTGATGATCTACCTGATCCCGCAGCGGATCGGCGTCGGCATCCTCGTCTGGTGGTTCGACTGGCTGCCCCACCACGACCTCGAGGCCACCGCCCGGTCGGACCGCTTCCACGCCACCCGCATCCGCGTCGGGTGGGAGCGGATCATGAATCCGCTGATGCTCTACCAGAACTACCACCTGGTGCATCACATCCACCCGACGATCCCGTTCTACCGCTACGTCCAGGTCTGGCGGCGCTCGGAGTCGGACTGGCTCGAGCGCGACGTCCCGATCGTCACCGCATGGGGCACGGAGCTCTCCGCGTCGGAGTACCGCGCCTGGCGGAACATCATCTCGACCTACGACCGCGACGCCGACCTGCCCCGCCTCCCCCACCGGCTGCGCGTCGAGGTGGTCCGGCGTCTCACCCCCGACGCCGTGTCGGTCACCCTCGCCGTGCCGGACGAGCTCCGCGAGGCCTTCCGCTTCGCCCCGGGCCAGCACGTCACGGTGGCGGCGGAGATCGACGGCGAGACGGTCCGGCGGAACTACTCGATCTGCACCGCGGCGGGATCGGGGCTCCTGCGGATCGCGGTGCGGCAGGTCGAGGGCGGACGCTTCTCCACCTGGGCGAACACCCGGCTCCGGGTCGGCGACGAGCTCGAGGTGACCCCGCCCGCCGGCGCCTTCACCGTCGAGCTGGACCGGCGGAACGCCCGCCACGTCGCCGCCGTCGCCGCCGGCAGCGGGATCACGCCGGTCATCTCGATCCTCACCAGCACCCTCGACGTCGAGCCGCGCTCCCGCGCGACGCTCTTCTACGCGAACCGCGACGCCGAGCACACGATGTTCGACGACGAGCTCGCCATGCTCGTGCGCCGCTACGAGGGCCGGCTCGCGGTGGTCCACCACCACAGCCGCGGGACCTCGTCCCGACGACGGGTCGTGCCCGGCCGGCTCGACGCCGCCCGGCTCGCGGAGCACCTGGCCGACCCGGCTCTGCGCTCCGCGGCGTGGTTCCTGTGCGGACCGGCCGCCATGCTCGACGACCTCGAGCCCGTGCTGCGCGAGCACGGCGTCACCGAGGTGCGCCGCGAGCTGTTCGTCGCCCCCGACGACGAGCCGGGCGACCTCGGCGACATCGTCCCGGCGACCGTGACGGTGACGCGCGGCGGTGAGACGACGGCGGTGGCGAGCACTGGAACGGCGTCGCTGCTCGAGAGTGCACTCGCCGGCGGGGTCGACGCGCCCTACCTGTGCGCCGGGGGCATCTGCGGCACCTGCGTGGCCACCGTGACCGACGGCCGCGTCCACATGCAGCAGAACTACGCGCTCTCCCCCGCCGAGATCGACGCCGGGAAGGTACTCACCTGCCAGGCCCGCCCGACGACCCCGGAGGTCGCGGTCGACTACGACCGCTGACCGCCGGGGTCAGGGTCACGACTCAGGCGGACGCCTTGGCCTTCCGACGCCACTGCGTGAGCGCGCGCTCGGTGTAGCCGTTGGGCTCCGTCCCGCCGGAGAACACCAGCTCGAGGGCGGCCTGGAACGACTCGCTGTGCTCCAGGTCCGGGGCCATGGGCGGGTAGCCGTCCTGGCCCTCGTTCTGCTCGTCGACCAGCGCGGCCATGCGCGCGAAGGTCTCCTTCACGGTGTCGGCGTCGACGACGCCGTGCTCGAGCCAGTTGGCGATGAGCTGGCTGGAGATGCGCAGCGTCGCCCGGTCCTCCATGAGCCCGACGCCCTCGAGGTCGGGCACGGTGGAGCAGCCGATGCCCATCCCGACCCAGCGCACGACGTAGCCGAGGATCGACTGGGCGTTGGTCTCCAGCTCGTGGCGCACGTCCTCGTCGGACAGCGTGCTCGGGTCGGAGAGCGGGAGCTCCAGCAGGTTGCGGCGGTCGGCCACGGGCCGCTGCGCGATCTCGTCCTGGACCGCGTGCACGTCGACGCGCAGGTAGTGCAGCGCGTGCAGCGTCGCGGCCGTCGGCGAGGGCACCCACGCCGTGTTCGCGCCCGCCTTCGGGTGGCCGATCTTCTGCTCGAGCATCTCGGCCATGGCGGCGGGCTTGGCCCACATGCCCTTGCCGACCTGCGCGTGGTGCTCGAAGCCGGCCGCCAGCGCGACGTCGACGTTGCGGTCCTCGTAGGTCTGCAGCCAGGTCGTCGACTTCATGTCGCCCTTGCGCAGGACCGGGCCCGCGGCGAAGCAGGTGTGGATCTCGTCGCCGGTGCGGTCGAGGAACCCGGTGTTGACGAAGATGACGCGGTCGGAGGCCGCGCCGATGCAGGCCGACAGGTTGGCCGTCGTCCGCTTCTCCTCGTCCATGATGCCGATCTTGAGCGTGTTCGCGTCGAGACCGAGGGCCTCCTCGATCGCCGCGAACAGCTCCACGGTCAGCGCGACCTCGTCGGGCCCGTGCTGCTTGGGCTTGACGAGGTAGAGGCTGCCGGCGCGGGAGTTGGTGTGCGGGCCGAGCCCACGCAGGTCGTACAGGCCGGCCACGGCGCACACGAGCGCGTCGAGGACGCCCTCGTTGGCCTCCTCGCCGTCGGCGGTGAGCACCGCGTTCGTCGTCATGTGGTGCCCGCAGGTGCGGACCAGCATCAGCGATCGGCCCGGCAGGGTCAGGGACGACCCGTCGGCGGCGGTGTACTCGCGGTCCGCGTGGACCCGTCGGGTGACGGTCTCCCCGCCCTTCGAGAACTCCGCGACCAGGTCGCCGGTCATCAGACCGAGCCAGGTGCGGTAGGCCAGGGCCTTGTCCTCGCCGTCGACCGTGGCGACCGAGTCCTCGAGGTCGACGATGGTGGTCACCGCCGACTCGAGCACGACGTCGCTGACGTCGGCGTGGTGCTGGCGGCCCACCTGCGTCGACGGGTCGATCACCAGGTCGACGTGCAGGCCGTGACGGGCGAGCAGCACGCTCCCGCGGCCGTCGTCGTCCGGGGCGTTGAAGCCGGCGAACGCCGACGGGTCGGCGAGGCCGACGGTGCCGTCGGCGGTCTCGGCGGCGAACCCGTCGGTCGAGGGACGGTAGGCGGTGACGTCGGCGTGGCTCCCGCGCTCGAGCGGGAACAGCTCGTCGAGCAGCTGGTCGGCGGCCTCGATGACCTGCGCGCCGCGCTTCTCGTCGTAGCCCTTCGCGAGCTCGTGGTCCAGCGGGAGCGCGTCGGTGCCGTAGAAGGCGTCGAACAGCGAGCCCCAGCGGGCGTTCGCGGCGTTGAGCGCGAAGCGCGCGTTCGTCGACGGCACCACGAGCTGCGGGCCGGGCACCTCGGCGATCTCCGGGTCGACCCGGTCGACGTCGATCGTGGGGACGCTCGACGGCTCGGGCTGCAGGTAGCCGAGGTCGGTGAGCAGCTTCTCGTAGTCGTCCCGGGACCCGGCGCCGTGCTCCCGGTGCCACGCGTCGATCTTCCCCTGGAGGTCGTCGCGCTCGGCGAGGGCCGTCGCGATCCGCGGAGCGAACCGCTGCTGCAGGTCGGCCAGGGTCGACCAGAACTTCTCGGGGGTGATCTCGACCTGCGCGAGCAGCTCGTCCTCGACGAACGCTCGCAGGTGCTCGTCGACCTGGAGCCCGGACCGTTCGGACGTCTCGGACACTGACGGACCGCCTCTCTCGTCTGCTGGACTCATCGGGTCCTCTGTTCCCCACAGAGGGCTCCCGATACTCGGCGACCCGACGGCGGACGTGGTCGTGTCCCGCTCGGTGGAAGCAGGCCGGTCGCTGCCGACCGCCGTGCCCGGAGGAAGCACCGTCGGGACCGGGATGGTCGCCGATGCCACCCTGCACGTCAATCGACACCTCGTGCACAGGACCGTGTACGCCAGGTACACGATCGTCAGACGATCTCGGTCAGCTCCGGCAGCTCGTAGCGACGGACCTCGCGCAGCGCGGATAGACCCGCGGCGATCCCGGGCTGCTCGGCGGCACCGCGACGCACCGCGGTGATCACGTGGCGCGTGGGCACCGACGCGCCCGCGATGGGGATGCGGCGCGTCTCGGCGGAGGCCGGCAGGTCGACCAGGCGCGGGATGAGGGCGACGCCGAAGCCGCGCGCGACCAGGGCCGCCCCGGTGTCCCAGGTGTCGGCGTGGTGCTCGACGGCGGGATCGAAACCGGCGCCGGTGCACGCCAGCGTGACGAGCTGGTGGTAGGCCCGCCCGGGCGACCCCAGGACCCAGGGGTCGCCCGCGAGCTCGTCGAGGGAGACCGAGCTCCGGGTGGCGGCGGGGTGGTCCGGGCCGACGAGGACGTCGAGCGGTTCCTGGTAGAGCGGGTGCTGCTCGAAGGCCTCGTCGGTCCGTGGCGGGATGCTCGGGGTGGCCACCACGACGGCGATGTCGGTGTCGCCGGCCGCGAGCAGGTCGAAGGCCCGCGCCGGTTCGGACTCGCGCAGCTGCACCCGCAGGCCCGGGTGGCGCTCCCGCAGCAGGGCGAGGGCCCGCGGGGCGACGACGGCGGCGGCGGTGGAGAAGCCGGACAGGCGCAGGGTGCCGGTCAGCTCGGTGCGGTCCTGGTGCGCCGCGAGGTCGGCCTGGGCCCGCTCCCACTGCGCGGTGAGCGCCGCCGCGTGCTCGAGCAGTGTGTGAGCACCCGCCGTCAACCGGACGGTGCGGCCCGTCGGCTCCAGCAGGACGACGTCGAGCTCGCGCGCCAGGGCCTGCATCTGGTGCGAGACCGCCGACGGGGTCAACCGGCACACCTCGGCGGCGGCGGTGACGGTGCCGTGCCGGGCGATCGCCTGGAGCACCTTCAGCCGCCGGTCGATCATGTACGCAGCGTACAAGGTCACGTGTAAGAACCTTCGATGGACGCAACGAATAGGCCTCCGCACACTGGGCGCTGCCACCCGGGAGCCCGGCGCCGCGACCCGGAACTGCACCTCCGTCGTCTGGAGTCCGTCATGGACACGTACCGCGCCGTCGTCGTCGGCTGCGGCGGCCTCGGTTCCGCCGCCCTCTACCGCCTCGCCTCCGAGCTCGGATCCGGTGTCCTCGGGCTGGAGCAGTTCGAGGTCGGCCACGTCCGGGGTGCCTCCCAGGACCACTCCCGGATCATCCGGCTGGCCCAGCACCAGCCGCAGTACGCCGCGCTCGCCTCGGCCGCCTACAAGGCGTGGGACGAGGTCGAGGGCGAGTCGCTGCAGCAGCTCGTCACCCGCACCGGCGGCCTCGTCGTCGAGGACCGCGTCGCGCGGCGGGGCGCCGCGACGGGCAGCCGCAACATCGAGGGCTACACCGCGATGTTCGACCGCTTCGGCTACGCCTACGAGGTCCTCGACGCCGACGAGCTCGTCGCCCGCTGGCCCCAGTTCCGCGTCACCGGCGGCGAGCAGGCGCTCTACCAGCCCGAGTCCGGGATCGTCGACGCCGCCCGGGCCAACGCCGTGCATCTGTCCCTCGCCCGCGCTCACGGCGCGGAGATCCGGTCGAACACGCCGGTGCGCTCGATCCGGCCGGACGGCGACGGCGTCGTCGTCGTGACCGACTCCGCGACGGTCCGCGCCGACCGCGTGGTCGTGGCCGCGGACGCCTGGACCAACCAGGTGCTCGCGGACACGGGACGGCAGCTCCCGCTGACCGTGCTGCGCGAGCAGGTCACCTACTACTCCACCCCGCACCTCGCGGAGTTCGCGCCGTCGCGGTTCCCGGTGTTCATGTGGCACGGGGCGCACAACTTCTACGGGTTCCCCGTCTACGGCGAGGTCGCGACGAAGCTCGGCCAGCACATGGGCGGCGAGGAGACCACGGCCGACGGTCGCAGCTTCGTCCCCGACGACGCCCGGCGGGCGCGGTACGCCGCGTTCCTCGACGCGCACGTGCCGCGGTTCCTCGGGCCCGAGCTCTATTCGAAGACCTGCCTCTACACGGTGCCGCCGGACCAGGACTTCGTCCTCGACCGGCTCCCGGAGCAGCCGCAGATCGTGGTCGCGATCGGCGCCGGGCACGCCTACAAGTTCGCCGCGCTCATCGGGTCGCTGCTCGCCGACCTCGCCCTCGACCGCACCCCCGCCCACCCGATCGACGCCTTCGCGCTCGACCGGCCGGCGCTGACCGACCCGACCTTCCCGCGCAGCTTCCACGTCTAGGCAGGAGACCGGCGATGACCCTCGACCCGTACCTCGCGCTCCCCGCCCGTCCCGTCGCCCCGGAGCGGTTCACCGACGAGGAGACCTACCGGCAGACCCGGCTCCCGGTGGACCTGGCCTCGACCCTGATCCCGGACGCCTACTGCTCCCCGGAGTTCTTCGCGCTGGAGCGGGAGCGGGTCTTCGCGTCCGGCTGGGTGGCGGTCGGCCTCGTCGGGGACGTCGACGCCCCGGGCCGGTGCGTCGTCGTGGAGGTCGCCGGCCGCTCGATCCTCGTCACCCGCAACCGGCACGGCGAACTGCGGGGCTTCCACAACGTGTGCCGCCACCGCGCGACGAAGCTGCTCGACGACGACGCCCGCGAGGTCGGCCGCCACCACCGCATCCGGTGCCCGTACCACTCCTGGACCTACGACACCGACGGCGCGTGCCTGGGCACGCCGTTGTTCGAGGGCTCCGACGTGCCCACGGGCGAGGAGCCCGTCTTCGACCGGATGGCCCGCGGCTTCGACCGGGCCGACCACGGCCTGCTGCCGGTGTCGGTCGACAGCTGGGGTCTCTTCCTCTTCGTCTCCCTCGCCGCCGAGCCCGAGCCGCTGACGACGGCGCTGGGCGACCTGCCGCAGCGCTTCGCGGACCACCACCTCGACGGGTGGACGGCGCAGCGCCGGCTCACCTACGAGGTCGCGGCGAACTGGAAGCTCGTCGGCGAGAACTTCATGGAGTACTACCACCTGCCCTGGGTCCACCCCGAGCTGAACCAGGTCTCCAGGTTCTCCGACCACTACCGGTGGCAGGGCCCCGGGCGCTACACGGGCATGTGCACCACTCCCGTCTCGCGCAACACCGAGGCCGGCGGCTGGGACGGGCTGCGACCCCTCAGCTCGCTCGGCCCGCAGGACGCCGACGCCGGCCGGTTCGTCTGGCTGTTCCCGTCCACCGCGCTCGTCGTCCTCCCCAACCACGCCTTCGTGCTGTTCAACCGCCCCGTCGCCGCGAACCGGACCGTGGAGACCGCCGTCCTGCTCACCCACCCCGAGTCCGCGGACGACCCCGACGCCGAGGCCGGTGTGGAGGCGCTCGCGAAGTTCTGGGACCTGGTCAACCGGCAGGATCTCGAGATCGTCGAACGCGTCCAGGAGGGACTGGAGAACCCCGCCTACCGCGGCGGCCGGATGTGCTTCCGCTTCGAGGAGCCGCTGCACCGGTTCCAGAACATGGTCATCGACAGGATGGTCGGCATCGACCGGGTCCCCGCGGGCGACGGGCTCGACGACGGCGACACCATGACGCGGATGTTCCCGGACCCGTGACCGCCCGCGCCGTCGTTCCCGGGAACCACGAGGCCCTCGACGGGCGCACCCTGCCCGTCGAGGACCCGTCCACAGGGACCGTGATCGCCCACGTCGCCCGGGGTGGCGCCGCCGAGGTCGACCGGGCGGTCGCCGCCACCCGCGCCGCGACCCGCACGATGCGCGACTCCCTCCCGCTCGAACGAGGCCGCGCGCTGCGTCGGCTCGCCGTCGAGGTCGACGCCGCCGCCGAGGACCTCGCGCGCCTGGAGTCGCTCGACACCGGCAAGCCGCTCTCCCTCGCCCGCCGCGAGGTCGCCGGGTGCGTGGGCTACCTCGACTACTACGCCGGGGCGGCGGGCACGCTGCAGGGAGACACCATCCCACTGGGGCCGGGCACGCTGGCCTGGACCGTGCCCGAGCCGGTCGGGGTCAGCGCGCACATCGTGCCGTGGAACGCGCCGCTGTCGATGCTCTGCCGCAGCGTCGCGCCCGCCCTCGCCGCCGGGAACACCGCCGTCGTCAAGCCGGCCGAGCTGACGCCCCTCACGGCGCTGCGGTTCGCGGACCTCGTGGCCGCGGCCGGGTTCCCCGCCGGCGCCTACGAGGTCGTCACCGGCCTGGGCGCGGAGGCCGGGGCCGCCCTGGCCGCGCACGGCGGGATCGGGTCCCTGACGTTCACGGGCTCGGTCGACACCGGACGTGCGGTGCTGCGCGCCGCAGCCGAGCACGTCACGCCCGTCGTCACCGAGCTCGGCGGCAAGAGCCCGCAGATCGTGTTCGCGGACGCCGACCTCGACGAGGTCGCCCGCCAGGTGGTCCTCGGGTTCACCGCGAACTCGGGCCAGTACTGCGACGCGGGGTCCCGGGTGCTGGTCGACCGGGCCGTCGCCGCCGACCTGGTGGAGCGCATCCGGGTCCGGGCCGGCGCCCTGACGCTCGGGGCGGGCGCCGACGACCCCGACCTCGGGCCGATGGTGTCCGCGCAGCACCGGCGGCGGGTCACCGACTACGTCGACCTCGGCCGCGCCGAGGGCGCCGACGCCCCGACCCCACCGCAGGCGCTCCCGACCGTCGGGCACTTCGTGGCACCGACGGTGTTCACAGCCGTCACGCCGACGATGCGGATCGCCCGCGAGGAGATCTTCGGCCCGGTTCTCGCGGTGCTGGAGTTCGGCACCGAGGCCGAGGCGCTCGATCTCGCCGACGCGACCGACTACGGCCTCGGGGTCGGCATCCACACCGCCGACGTCGACCGGGCGCTGCGCGTGGCCGACCGGGTCGACGCCGGCTACGTCATGGTCAACGACTACTTCGCCGGGGGCCCTGCGGTCCCGTTCGGCGGCACCAAGCTCTCCGGCACCGGGCGCGAACGCGGTCTGGTCGCACTCGAGAGCTACCTGACCCGCAAGACCGTCGTCGTCCGGAGGGCCCCGTGCACCTGATCGTCCGGAACCTTCGCGACGAGGCCGACGGCGTCCTCCCGCTCCGGAGCTCTCGATGAGGATCGACCGCATCCACGTCCACCGCGCGCTGCTCCCCGTGGTCGGCGAGCCCTACCGGACGTCGCAGACCACGGTGCACGAGCTCGACAGCACGTTGGTCGAGGTCGTCACGGACGACGGCCGCCGCGGCTGGGGCGAGACCTGCCCGCTCGGGCCGGTGTACCAGCCCCACCACGCCCTCGGCGCCCGCGCCGGGCTCGCGCAGATCGCCCCCGGCCTCGTCGGGACGGAGATCGACACACCCCGCGCGCTCGCCCGTCGGATGGACGGGCTGCTCGCGGGCCACGGCTACGTCAAGGCCGCGCTCGACACCGCGGTGCTCGACCTCCTGGGCCAGCAGCTCGGCGTCCCGGTCTCGACACTGCTCGGCGGCGCGTTGGTCGACCACGTACCGGCCTACCAGTCGGTGATCGTCGGGGACCCGGAGGACAGCGCCCGGAGCGCGGCCGCAGCTGTCGCTGCGGGCTACCCGCGGGTGCAGGTGAAGATCAGTGGACGGGATCTGGCGCGGGACGTCGAGACCGCGCACCGCGTGTGGGAAGCGGTCGGGTACCCACACCTGGGACGACGCGTGGGGCGGCGCGGTGATCGCCGCCGCCTGCCTCCACCTCGCCGCCACCGTCGAGCCGCACCTGCTCGAGGGCGTCTGGATCGCGCAGGAGCACATCGACGGCCACGACGACCCGCACCGACCCGTCGTCGTGCAGGAGGGACACCTCGCGGTGCCGCAGGGGCCGGGCCTCGGAGTGGCGCCCGACCCGGCGTCGTTCATCCCGGTCGCGACCTACGGCGGGTGAGCCCGCGCCGTCAACGTCGGGCCTGCGGCCGTCAACGTCGCGTCAACGTCGTCCTCGGCGGGAACCCACTGCGCTCCCCTGTTCCGATGACGGAGCGCGGACGCAGCTGGGTACGGGCCGCCGCGGTGGTGGTGCCGTTCGTGGTCGCCTGGCTCGCGGGGCTGCTGGCCGACGTGCTGGCCAACACCGACGCCGCCCTCGTACTCGTCCTCGTCGTGGTCGCGGCGGCCGCCCTCGGGGACCGGCTCGCCGGTGTCCTCGCCGCGCTGGCCTCGGCCGCGGCGTTCGACTTCTTCCTCACCGTCCCGGTCCACAGCTTCGCGATCCTCGACCGCGAGGACGTCGAGACCGCCGTGCTGCTCCTCGCGATCGGCCTCGCGGTCAGCGAGATCGCGTCGTGGGGCCGGCGGCAGCAGGCGGCCTCCGGGCAACGGGCCGACTACCTCGACGGCGTCGCCCGCGCCGCCCGCCTGGCCGCCGAGGGCCGGCCGGGCCGCGAGGTGGGCGAGACGATCGCCGCCATGATCACCGAGGTCCTCGACCTCGACGCCTGCCGGTTCGACGCCTTCGCCGTGCCCGGCGCCGAGCCGGACCGCCCGGTGCTGCATCGCGACGGATCGATCTCCCGCCGCGGGCACGTCCTCGACGTCCGTCACGACGGCCTGCCGGGGATGGACGTCATCGAACTCGCCGCCGGGCACGACGGCGGGTGCTTCCTCCTGACCGCGAGCACCGAGGTCCGGCGCCCGACGGTCGAGCAGCTGCTCGTCGCGGTCACGCTCGCCGAACAGCTCCCCACCACGCGGCGGACGGCCTTCTGATCGCCGTGCGGCGCCGCGGATGCCGCCGCGTCGGCCCTACGGTGGCCCGGTGAGCATCAGGGTCGAGCCGGACGACCTCGCGGAGACCGTGACGGGCTTCCCCGTCGCCCACCTCCTCACCGTGGGCGGCCGACCGCGCCCGCACGTCGGGTCGGTCCGGGCCACGGTGACCGGCGGGACGGTCCGCGTCGACGGGGTCGGCCGGACCGCCCTCGGTGACGTCGCCCGGGACGCAGCCGTGACGCTGCTCTGGACCCCCGCGGAGCCCGGCGAGTACTCGCTGATCGTCGACGGCAGCGCCGCCGTGTCCGGCGACGGCCTCGTCGTGACGCCGCACCGGGCCGTGCTGCACCGGCCCGCCGCGGCTCCCGGACGGTCCGCCGCGGGCTGCGCGGCGGACTGCCGGGACTTGCCCGTCGACGGGTGACCCACCCGGAGCGCCCCGCTAGGGCCGGGCGCCGATCGTCGTCGTCCCGAACGCGATGTTGTTGCGGTAGGCGGGATCCGGAGTGCGAGACCCGGCACTGGCGACGACGAGGCGCGGTCCGGTGGCCGACCGGTCGGCGGTCAGGGTGACCGGGTACGTGACGGCCTGCCCTGGGGTGAGGCGCGCGGCGAGGAACACCGCGGCCCGCCCGTCACGGCTCACCGTCGCACCGGGCGCGGCGGTGATCCGCAACCCCGGCGGGACGGCGAGCACCGTGCCCACCGCGTTCGCGGTGAACGGACCGGCGTTGCGGGTCGTGACGACGGCGGAGACCTGTCCATCGCGCGGCGTGCTGCCCGGCAGCGCGAGCGTGGTGACGACGTCGGCGCGCACCGGGCCGGCCGGGGCGCTCACCGTGATGGTCACCGTGGCCGGCGCGGAGGGGGCGATCCCGTCGGTCGCGGTGTAGGTGAACCGGTCGGTGCCGGTGAAGCCGAGCGCAGGGGTGTAGGTGTACGAGCCGTCCGGCGCCAGCACGACGGTGCCGTGGGCCGGCGCCGAGCCGAGCAGCGCCGTCAGCCGGTCCGCATCGGCGTCGGAGTCGTTGCCGAGTACACCCGGCGCGGGAACGACGAGCGGGGTGTCGATCGAGGTCCGGGCGGTGTCGGGCTGCGCCACCGGCGCGGCGTTCGTGACGTCGAGGGTGACGGTCGCCGGCACCGCGCTCAGACCCTGTGGCCGGCCGTCGCGGGCGTAGTAGCTGAACTGGTCGGGGCCCACGTAGCCGGGCGTCGGGGTGTAGACGAAGGACCCGTCGGGGGCGAGCACGACCGTGCCGTGGGCCGCCTGGCCGGGCTGGGCCGCAGTGAGCGGATCACCGTCGGGGTCGGTGTCGTTGGCCAGCACCCCGGGCGCGGGCACCGTGAGGACGCGGTTCGCGTGGACGGTGAAGGTGTCCGGTGCGGCGGTGGGCAGGCGGTCGGCGACGGACAGCGTCGCGAAGTCGCGCATCCCGTCCTTGGTGGCGGTGACCGTGTGCGGGCCGGGCTTCGCCGGGTTGCAGGAGCCGACGGTGCACGCGCCGTCCGGCGTGATGGTCAGCGTCGCCGCCGCCGTGACGTCGGCGTCGCCGGGCTGCTGGGTGACGGTGTAGGACTGCGCGACGCCGACGGCTCCCGTGGAGCTCACCGGGTTGAGGGTGATCCCCGTGGCCGCGGGCGGACCGACGGTGATGCGCACCGTCGTCGGGCCGCTGGTGCCGTTGGTGCGGCCGTCCGAGGCGACGTAGGTGAACGTGTCCTGCCCGACGAAGTCCGCGTTCGGCGTGTAGGTGAAGGACCCGTCGACGTTCAGGGCCAGCGTGCCGTTCGCCGAGGCGCCCGCGACCTTGGCCGTGAGCGGGTCGCCGTCGGCGTCGGTGTCGTTCGCGAGGACGCCCGGGGCGGGCACGGAGAGAGTCGCGCCGGAGTCGACGGAGTAGCTCTCGCCCTGCGTGACTGGGAGCTGGTCCGGGACGCGGAAGGTCGCGGTGGCCGTCGCCGAGCCATCGGTCGCCGTCACCGTGTGCTGCCCCGGCTTGACGGGAGTGCACGAGCCGACGGTGCAGGCGCCGTCCGGCGAGATCCGCAACGTGCTCGACGCGGTCACGTCGCCGAGGTCGGTGCCGTCGGCGGACCGGCCGGTGACCGTGAACGCGGTCGCCCGGCCGGACTGGCCGGTGGCCGGGTTCGGCGAGATCGTGATGGTCGCGGGCGTGGCGGCCACCGCGGCGCCGGAGCCCGTACCCGTCGTCGTCCCGGCACCGCTCCCGGCGCTGCCGGAGCCCGCGGTCGCGCCGGAGCCCGAACCGGCACCCGTCGTCGTACCCGAGCCCGAACCGGCACCCGTCGTCGTCCCTGAGCCGGACCCCGAGCCGGACCCGCCCGGGTCGGCCATCGGGGCGGCGGCGACCGTCGGCACGGCCGCGACGGCGCTCGGCGCGACACCGAGCAGGACCGTCGCGGCGAGGACGGCGCACGCGCCCGTCCGGGCCACGGAGAACCACGATGACCGTCGTGACACCAGCGACTCCACTCCTGCACGCCCCGGGGCGGGGCGGTTCGTCGGCGTCCGGATCGGAGCGCCCGGCAGGAGTCGTGGTGATCGAACTCTGCGTTAACCCGGAGATTGCAATCTACCGTAGATACCACTCGATCGGCCTAGAACCTCCGCCTTCACGGCGTCGTCCGGCGCGCCGAACCGCACCTGCGGTGGAGCGATCTAGTGCTCCCGCACCACGTACCGGGGCTGGACGACCCATGAGCCGTCGTCGGCCTGCGGCCGGAGCAGCAGGACGGCGCGGCCCGCGAGGAGCACCGGCCGCACCCAGTCCCCGAGTTCGAGCACGTCCCCGGGGGCGGGTTCGGCACCGTGCGGGTCGCACGCCGCGTCGATCGGGACACGGTCCCGCAGCTCCGCGTAGGTCGCGCTCGTCGGCAGCTCCCGCGTGCCCGGCATCCACAGGAAGAAGCCGTCCGCGCCGCTCAGGTGCAGCCCGACCGCGGCGAGCGCTCCGAGCACCCCGTCCTCGGTGCCGCCGTGCCCCGACAGGTGCACCCCGACGTCGCGGGCGACGTCGTGGGCGAGCGGCACCGGCAACACCTCGGCCTTCGCCCGACGGCCGAGCTCGCCGAGGTAGGTCCGGTCGTCGGCCGACAACCGACCGGGGGCCGCCACCGCGAGTCCGGGATCCGAGCCCGGCGCGCTGCGCTCCTCGAGGAAGGCCCCGACGACGTCCGCGAGCCGCTCGGGCCCGACGTCCGGCGCCGCGCACCACGCGAGGCACGCGCTGCTGTTGTGCGAGGTGTAGGGGATGCGCGGGTGCTTGAGCAGCTGGTGGCGCGTCGCCCCCGCGCACGAGCCGAAGCCGCGTGCGGCCAGCTCGGCGAGCAGCTGCTGGGCGAGCCACCCGGTGCCGCGACTGGTCGGGTTGTCGGTGTCGTCGATCCCGATCAGCAGGTCGACGGGGGCGTCCGCCCAGCGCGGCACGCTCACGGCGTCACCTCGACCCGGGTGACGTCGCGGACCCAGCGGGCGGGGTCGAGCGCCGTCCCGGCCAGCTTGTAGGTGCCGCGCCGGGTGGTGGCCAGGAGGAGATCGGGCGTGACCTCCGCGGCGGAGAGCGTCACCGACTCGCTCGGCCCGAGCACCCGGATCGAGGTGTACCCCGCACCCTGCCCGGCGACGGTGAGGACGTCGGCCAGCGCGGGTCCGCGTTGCGTGGTGTCGCCGGCGGACGCGGGCGTCGCGACCTCCCGCTGCGGCAGGGCGCCGAGGCGCTCCGGCGCGAGGCTCGCGAGCACCGTGGTCCCGCGCTGCACCGTCACCGCGTACGACCCCGCAGCGGCGGCCCCCGAACCGGTCCCCGGCCCCGACCCCTGCCCCGTCCCCGGGCGGTTGCCAGACGAGCACCCGGCGAGCAGGGCGACGAGGAGCATCCCGACCAGCAGGACACCCGACCGACTCCGCACCTACGGCTCCTTCCGTCGTCCGGTGCCGCGATTCCTCGGCGACCGGAGTTCACGTCACGCAGGCGAGGAACGTAGCGTGAGCCGGGTCGTCCGGGGACGAAAGGGAGCACCGTGATCCACACCCCCGCCGCCGTCGTCCGCCTGCCGACGCTGCGCATGCCGGCGGTGGCCGTCGTCGCCACGGCCGGGATCGTCGCCCAGGCCGACCTGCGACTCGCCCTGCACGCCCCCGGCTGGCGGGGTGTCCTCTGGCTCGGACTACTGGTCGGGGTCGCCCACGTCGCGCCCCGCCCCGGCACGACGACGGCGGTCGCGCTCCTCGCGTCCGCGTCGGCCCTGCTCCTCGGGCTCGTCCCCCAGGGCCCGCTCGGCGTCGTCCCCTACCTCGCGGCCGCGGCGGCGCTCGAGGGGATCGCCGTCCTCGCGGTCGTCCGACGCCACCCCGTCCTGCTGGCGGTCGCCGCCGCCCCGATCCACCTCGTCGCCCTCGTCGTCCCCCTCGGACGGAGCCTCGCGGTCGGCGTCACCCCGGCCGTCGCACTGGCCGGGATAGGCGGCGTCGTGCTCCTCCACCTCGTCTTCGGGCTCGTCGCGGGGCTGCTCGCCCTGACGTCGACCCGACCCGTCCGACGTCAGGACACTCGGACCACCCGCAGTTCGACCAGGTCGGAGACGTAGCGCCCACCCTTGACGTCGCCGGGCACCACGAGACGCGGCCGGGTCAGCGGCTTCGCGTCCTCGATGAGGGACACGAGCAGACCGCGGTTGCCGAAGTCGGCCGACACCTCGCCGTAGGACACGGTCGCCGCGTACCCGTCGGCGCCGACGGCCAGGACGGCGAAGCGGAGCTGGTCGTTCTTCGTGGCGGGATCGGTCGCGAGGGTCTGGGCCGGCAGCAGGGCGTCGAGGGGGACGCCGCGCTCCTGGTGGTTCTCGGTCCCCCGGGCGCTCTGGAAGGACACCGCGACGTCGCGCTGCGGCGCCGCGGCCAGGTCCTGCACCGTGAGGACACGGCCCGGGTCCCGCACGGCGCCGGTGACCCGGACCGCGCCCGCCGGGACGTCGGTCGCCGCGCTCGTGGGCGCGGGCGTGGGGGCGGCCGGAGCGGCCGTGCCCCCGCAGGCGGACAGTAGGACGAGCAGCGCCAGGGCGCCGACGGCCCGGGCCGGGCGGGAGGACGACGGGAGCGGGACGATCACCCGACCATCCTGCTCCGCAACTACGTCATCCTGGAAGCCCGAGCTCCGCAACGACGGATTGCAGCGGCTATCCGACGCCGCATCTCCGGTCCTGGCCGACCGATCACGGGTTGAGGCTCCGGACCCGGAACCCGCAGAGTCAGCATAGTTCCGCATCGACGGGCCTATCTCTTGTCAAAGCCCGCATCTGCGGCGACAGTGGGGATGACCGACCTCACCTACGGCAGGAGCTCCTGACGTGACCGCCATCGCCGACGCTCGCACCGAGCTCGACCGCACGCGCTTCTTCATCGACGGGGAGTGGGTCGAGCCTCGGGGCAGCGAGACCCACCGCGCTCTCGAGGCAGCCACCGGCGAGGTGCTCGGGGAAGCCGCGCTCGGGACCGACGCCGACATCGACGCGGCGGTCCGCGCGGCCCGCCGGGCCCTCGACGACGGCCCCTGGGGCCGGACGACGGTGGCGGAGCGGGTGGACTTCATGCTCCGCTTCGCCGACGCCCTCGAGGCCCGCGCCGAGTCGACGAGCCGCCTGGTCAGCCAGGAGAACGGCATGCCGATCGCGCTGTCGTCGGCGTTCAACGGCGGCGCCCCGGCCGGCCTGCTGCGCATGTTCGCCCAGGTGATCCAGGGCGTCGAGCTGGAGTCCGTACGCCCCAGCACCGGCGTGCACGGGGCGACGGTCGTGCGCCGCGAGCCGGTCGGCGTGGTCGCCGCGATCACGCCGTGGAACTACCCGCAGGCGCTCGCGATGTTCAAGCTCGCCCCTGCTCTGGCCGCCGGCTGCACCGTGGTGCTCAAGCCCTCGCCGGAGACGGCGCTCGACACATACGTCTTCGCCGACGCCGCGCAGGAGATCGGTCTGCCGCCGGGGGTGCTCAACATCGTGCTCGCCGGCCGGGAGGCGGGCGCCTCGCTGGTGACCCACCCCGGCGTCGACAAGGTCGCGTTCACCGGCTCCACCCGGGCCGGCCGCGAGATCGGCGCCGAGTGCGGGCGCCTCATCCGCCGCTGCACCCTCGAACTGGGCGGCAAGTCCGCGTCGATCTTCCTCGCCGACGCCGACGTGAACACCTTCCTCGCCGCCATGCCCACGTCGTCGTTCATGAACAACGCCCAGACCTGCACCACGGCGTCGCGCATCCTCGTCGCCCGGGAGCGCTACGACGAGCTCGTCGAGGCCGTGGCGCAGTTCTCCCGCGACCAGGTCGTCGGCAACCCGCTCGACCCGGCCACGACCCTCGGGCCGATGGCCTCGCAGACGCACCTCGAGCGCGTCATGGGCTACATCGACGTGGGCCGCAACTCCTCGGCCCGCCTCGTCACCGGCGGCGGTCGTGGCGACTTCGACCGCGGCTGGTTCGTCGAGCCCACGGTGTTCGCCGACGTGAACAACAACGATCAGCTCGCCCGCGAGGAGGTCTTCGGCCCGGTCTTCGCCATGATCCCGTTCGACTCCGACGAGGAGGCGGTGCGGATCGCGAACGACTCGAACTACGGGCTCGGCGGCTCGGTCTACTCGACCGACGAGGAGCGCGCCATGGGTGTCGCGCGCCGCGTGCGTACCGGCACCATCGGGGTGAACCGGTACGACATCGACCTCGGGGCTCCCTTCGGCGGGATGAAGGACTCCGGGATCGGCCGCGAGCTCGGCCCCGAGGGCATCAACAACTACCTCGAGTACAAGTCGATCTACGCGCCGGCGAGCTACCTGCGGTGACCGACCGTTCCCGACGACGGGTCCGCGTCGCGGACCCGTCGTCGGATGTCGGCGAGATCACCCGATCAGACCCCGGTCCCGTCGGCGCGGAGCCACCTCCGGACCCGCCCCGCGCCTGCGGCCGAGCGTGACGAACAGGTCCGCAGACAGGCGTCGGTGCTGGTCAGCGGGTTGTGGCACACCTCGGTCGGGCGCCACTAGATTCGCGTCCGCCCTCCACGACCCGGGGGCGGAGAGGAACCCGTCGTGACCGCCCCGACCAGCAGTGACCTGGCGTCGCTGCTCCGGACCCGCTCGTACGACGACGCCGCGCTCGCCGCGGCCAGCGTCGACGCCCCCGACCACGCCGTGCTTCCCGACGCGACCGTGGTGAAGGTCGGCGGCCAGAGCCTCATGGACCGGGGCGCTGCCGCGGTGCTGCCCGTCGTCGAGGAGCTCCTGGCGGCCCGCGGGCAGCACCAGCTGCTCATCGGCACCGGCGGCGGCACCCGCGCCCGTCACGCCTACTCCCTCGCCGCCGAGCTCGGCCTGCCGACCGGCGTGCTCAGCGACGTCGGCTCCGCGGTCGCCGGTCAGAACGCGACGATGCTGGGCTACCTGCTCGCCCGCCACGGCATCCCCGTGGTCGCCCCGAACGCCTTCGCCTCCCTGCCCCTGCAGGTCGCCGAGGTCGGCGCCGCGATCTTCGCCGGCATGCCGCCGTACGGGATGTGGCAGCGCGTGCCGGGCGAGGGCGTCATCCCGCCCTACCGCACCGACGCCGGCTGCTTCCTCGTCGCCGAGACCTACGGCTGTCGGCAGATGATCTACATCAAGGACGAGGACGGCCTCTTCACGGCCAACCCGAAGAACGACCCCTCGGCGGAGTTCATCCCCGAGATCACCGTCGACGAGCTGCTCGCCCGCGACCTGCCCGACCTCGTGCTGGAGCGCGGCATGCTCGAGCTGCTGCGCGACGCCCGCCGCGTGCGGTCCGTCCAGGTGGTCAACGGGCTGGTGCCCGGCCGGATCACCGCCGCCCTCGCCGGCGAGCACGTCGGCACCATCATCTCGGCGTAGAGGAGACCACCATGAGCGACACCAAGGACGTCCCCTCCGCGCTGATGCGCCAGACCCTGCTCGACCGTGAGCGCGTGCGCGAGGCCACCGACGTCGAGCACGGCCCGATCCGGCTGCTGCCCTGGCTCGACGTGGTCGTGCTCGGCGGGTCGACGATCATCGACGGCGGCCGCGAGACCCTGCTCCCCGTCGTCGACGAGCTCCGCTCCCTGCTCCGTTCCCACCGGATGCTCATTCTGACGGGGGCCGGCGTCCGCGCCCGCCACGTGCTCGGCGTCGGGCTCGACCTCGGCCTGCCCACCGGCGCGCTGGCCGGGCTCGCCGCGACCGAGGCCGAGCAGAACGGCCACCTCGTCGCCGCCCTGCTCGCGAGCGAGGGCGTCTCCTACCTGCCGCACGGCGCCGTCGCGGGCCAGCTCTCGGTCCACCTCGCCGCCGCGCCCGCCGTCGTCTCCAACGGCTACCCGCCCTACGGCGTGCACGAGTTCACGTCGCGGCAGACCAAGCTGCCGCGCCACCGCTCCGATGCCGGTGCGCTGCTGCTCGCCGACGCCCTCGGCGCCCGCTCGGTCACCTACGTCCGCGACGCGGACGCCCTCGCACGGTTCGCCGGCGCCGAGCGGGTGTCGGCGAAGGAGCTGGCGACCACCGACGCCGACCTGCCGCTCGACCGCATCGTCGGCGAGCTGCTGGAGCGCGCCAAGCACGTGCGCGAGGTTCGCGTCGTCGACGGCACCACGCGCGGCCAGATCAGCAGCGCGGTGGCCGGCGAGCCGGCGGGCGTCACCGTCCACGCCTGATCCCGGTCCCGACGACGGGTGGCTCATCCGTCGTCGGGGTCGCGGCGGAGTGCGGCGAAGTGCGTCAGCCATGACGCAGACCGCCGCACTCGCGGGGCCGGACCTCGTCGATCAGCGGTCGGAGGACGACGGCCAGCACATCCGCACGGTCGTCCCGTCGCCGCCGGTCTCGATCGTGCTGCGCTGCGCGAGGCGACCGATGAGGTCGATGCCGCGCCCGCGGAAGCCGGGATCGCCGCGCGGCTGCCACTCCCCGTCGTCGGCCACGAGCACGGACACGCCGCCACCGCAGGCACGGGGACCGGCGACGAGCTCGACGGAGCAGTCCCACCCCGGGCAGGCGTGCTCCACGGCGTTCGTCACCGCCTCGTCCACGACGAGCAGGATCGACTCTGCGGTCTCCTCGTCGACGTGACCGCCGTCGAGCCACGCCCGGACCTCCCGACGCAGCACCCGGACCGTCTCCGGCTCCGCGTCCAGCCGCTGCCGCACGCCGGCCCCCTCCGGCTCGGGCCAGCACACGCACGCCGGACCCTCGGTGCGCGGGACGTCGTCCGCGGCGCTCACCTGCTCCTGCCGGGCCGTGTGTCGGTGTCCGTCATGCGTAGCGGCTACCCGTTCCTGCGGGATCCGACCGCCCCGGCACCGCGACCCGTGCCACCATCTCCGCGATGAGCGAGCCCGACTGGGTCCACCACGCCATCTGGTGGCACGTCTACCCCCTGGGCGCCGTGGGCGCGTACCCCGCCGACACGCCGCCCGGTCCCGACGAGCACCGGCTGCGCCGCCTGGTCGGATGGCTCGACCACGTCCAGCGCCTGGGCACCAACGGCGTCCTGCTCGGGCCGGTCTTCGCGTCGTCGAGCCACGGCTACGACACCACCGACCACCTCCGCGTCGACCCCCGCCTCGGCGACACGGGGGACCTCGACGCCCTCATCGCGGCAGCTCACGACCGTGGTCTGCGGATCCTGCTCGACGGCGTGTTCAACCACCTCGGGCCCGAGCACCCCCGCGTGCTCGCCGCGCGGGCCGATCCCGCCGGCCCGGACGCGCGCTGGTTCCGCCACGACGCCGACGGCGGGCTCGCGACCTTCGAGGGGCACCCCGGCCTGCTCGCCCTGGACCACACCCGGCCCGAGGTCCGCGACCACGTGGTCGAGGTGCTGTGCCACTGGCTCGACCACGGCATCGACGGCTGGCGGCTCGACGCCGCCTACGCCGTGCCGGCCGACTTCTGGGCCGAGGTCCTCCCCCGCGTGCGGGAGCGCCACCCCGACGCCTGGTTCCTCGGCGAGGTCCTCCACGGCGACCACGCCGAGATCGCCCTCGCGACGACCATCGACTCGCTCACCCAGTACGAGCTGTGGAAGGCCATCTGGTCGAGCCTGAACGACCGCAACCCGCACGAGCTCGCCCACGCCCTGCGCCGCCACGAGCACTTCCTCTCCGCCGAGGTCCCGGCCACCTTCGTCGGCAACCACGACGTGACCCGCCTCGCCAGCCGCCTCGACGACCGCCGCACGCTGCCCCTCGCGCTGGCCGTGCTGTTCACGGTCGCCGGGACCCCGTCGATCTACGCGGGCGACGAGTTCGGCCTCGCCGGGGTCAAGGAGGAGCGTCACGGCGGCGACGACGCGGTCCGCCCCGAGCTCACGGACGACCCGCCGCCCGGGGCCGACCTCGACGTCCTGCACCGGCACCAGGAGCTGATCGGCCTGCGTCGCCGCCACGACTGGCTGCACCGCGCCCACCTCGAGGTGGTGCACGTCGACCACGAGCGACTCGTCTACCGCAGCCACCTGGACGGGCACGCCCTGCTGGTCACGCTCGACTACGGCGACGACCACCGGGCGCCGAACTGGTGGTTCGAGGGCTGACGGGCTCCGCCCCGGCCACGCAGCGGACGGCGCGGCTCCGCCCTCTTGCTGGCCAGCAGCGCCGCGTCGAGGCGGCGGTGGGTCAGGCGCGGGTCGTCCACGTCGACGACGACGCGGTGGAACGGGCGGCCGCTCAGGTAGACGACGACCAGGTCGGAGCCGTGGTGCACCGCCCAGTACTGCCGGCGCTCCCCGATCCCCCAGCAGCCGGTCCGCAGCCGCCGCGGCCACCACAACGCCGGGGCCGCGAGGCGGGGGCTCGAGGCGAGGGCGTCCCGGCGGGCCATCACCCGGACGCCCAGGACCCGCGCGAACGGCACGACCAGTTCCCGACGGCCCCCGCCGACGACGTCGATCCCGGAGAGGCGGACCGTGAACCCCACCGACCCGACGTCGAGCCGCACCGCCATCAGCCACCTCGCGGGGGTCGGGAACAGACCGTTCGGTCCCCTGTCGGGCCCGCGGGCGACGGAGTTACCGCGATCGGCGCGCCGCGCCCGAAGTTGCGCCGGTCGGCCGCGGGCGGTCGCTCACTCGGACGTCGCGGCGCCGCCGGGACCGCGATCGTCGGTCCCCGGAGCGACCTGAGCGACCTCGCACCCCCGGGAACGATCCGGCCCCGTCGTCGGGAGATCCTGCCTCACCGACGGGCGAGCTCGCGGGCGAGGGCGACGAACGTCGTCGCGGCCGGTCCGAGGTCGTCGTCGGCGCGGAGCACCAGGTAGAGACAGCGTTCGATCGGGTCGCCGTCGAGGCGCACGGCGCGGACGTCGTCGCGCCCGTGCCGCTCCAGCGCCCACGCGCTGACGACGCCGACGCCCTCGCCGGCGGCCACCGCCTCGATCAGGCCCTCGTTCGAGTCGCGGATCGTCCACTCCTGGTCGGAGACCAGCGGGGTGCCACGATCGGCGAGGGCGTCGGCGAAGGAGCGCCGCGTGCCCGAGCCCTCCTCGCGCTCGACGAGCGGGGTGGTGGCGAGCTGGGCGACGGTCACCGACGCGGCCCCGTCCAGCGGGTGCCCGGCGGGGACCGCCAGCACGATCTCGTCGGCCCCGACGACCTCGGCGACGAGGTCCCCGCCGTCGGGCTCGACGCCGGCGAAGCCGACCTCGGCCTCGCCGTCGCGCAGCGCGGCGAACACCCCGGCGGAGTCGGTCGGGGTGGTCGCGACGGTGAACTCGGGCTGCTCGGCGCGGAAGCGCTCCACCAGGTCGGGCACCAGGAACTCGCCCGGGATGCTGCTGGCCGCCACGGCCACGGCCTCGGCGGCGGCGTACGGGTCCTGCGGGGCCGTCATGGGTCCTCCTCCTGCGGGGTGATCACCGCAGGCATACCCACCGACGGCACTCGTCACGGGACGGGACCCGAGCCGGCAGGTATTCGTCCGGTATGGCACCTCCTGGGGCGCGTGGCACCGGCGTCCTGCTCCGTCGGACCGTGGTGACGATCGTGGGCGTCGCGCTCGTCGCCGTCGGCGTGGTCCTGCTCGTGCTCCCCGGGCCCGGCCTGCTGCTGGTGCTCGCCGGCCTGGTCGTGCTGGCCAACGAGTACCCCTGGGCGCAGCGCCACGTCGCCCCGGTCCGCCACCGGGCGATCAGCGCCGCGCAGTTCAGCGTCGCCTCGAACCTCCGCATCGCCTGGACCGCCGCCGTGGGCCTGGCGCTGATCGTCGGCGGGATCGTGTGGATCGCGGTGCCGACGCTGCCCTTCGGCGGGGTCGGCACCGGCTCGAGCCTGATCCTGTCGGGGTCGTCCTGCTGGGGCTGCTGGCCTACAGCGTCCACCGCTGGGGCGGTGGCCGTGCCGCGGCTGCGCCGGCCCCGTCCCGACGACGGGTGGTGTGAGTCCCGCCGTCGGTCCGGATCAGTGCAGCTGCGAGGTCCAGTCGCGCGGGACGCGCTCGGCCGGGCCCGGCACGGTCTGCTCGACGGGGTGGTGCCGGGGACCGGCGAGGTCCGGCCCCTCCCCGACCGTCCCGGTCCGGTCGTCGTAGAACCAGTATTCGCCCGGCTCGTAGCTGGTCAGGATCGGGTGACCCGCCTCCCGGGCGTGGCGCGTGGCGTGCTGCGCCGGCGAGGAGTCGCAGCACCCGACGTGCCCGCACGCGGCGCAGCGGCGCAGGTGGAACCACCACCCGCCGGCGCGGTCGCACTCCAGGCAGCCGGCACCCGAGGGCGGTGCGGCGGGGTCGATCTCGGCAGGGGTTCCGTCCACGGCGGTCATCCTGCGCGCTCCGGGGCGGGGCGCGCATCGGTCGACCGGCCGTTCGTCCCGGTCCCGGCGGCCCTGCCGCACCCGTCCCTGCTGCTCAGGACGGCTGTACACGACCGGATCGGGCGCTACTGTCGGCGCATGGTGGACGGACCCTGGCCGGACGAGCTCGACATCGGCCGTCCGAACGGCGCCCGGGTCTACGACTACCTGCTCGGCGGGGCCCACAACTTCCAGGTCGACCGTGACCACGCGCAGCGCCTCCTCGCCGCCAACCCCGACCAGCAGGTCGGCGCGCGGGCGAACCGTGCCTACCTCCGCCGGGTGGTCGACTGGTGCGTCGGACGCGGGATCTCCCAGTTCCTCGACCTGGGGTCCGGGGTGCCGACCGTCGGCAACGTCCACGAGATCGCGCACGCCCACGACCCGGCGGTGCGGATCGCCTACGTCGACCAGGACCCGATCGCGGTCGCGCACAGCGCCGCGGTGATCGACGGGCTCGACACGGTCACCGTGACCCGGGCCGACCTGACGCGCCCCGCCGCGGTGCTCGGGGCACCCGGCGTCGCGGGGCTGCTCCGCTTCGAGGAACCCGTGGCCCTGCTCGCGGTCGCGTGCCTGCACTTCGTCGTCGGCGACGCCGAGCGCTTCATGGCCATCTACCGCGAGCGGCTCGCGCCCGGCAGCGTGCTCGCCATCAGCCACGGCAGCGACGACGTCGAGGACGCCGACCACGCCGCCCGGATGCGCGCCGTCGTCGACAGCTTCCGCGACACGGCCTCCCCGGTGACGCTGCGCTCGCGCGCGGAGCTCCGGACGCTCGTCGGCGACTTCGCCGTCGTCGAGCCCGGCATCGTCGACATCACCGACTGGCCGCGCGCGGGCCTCGCACCCCGACCCGCCGCCACCTGGGCGGCGGTCGCGGTCAAGGGTTAGCGGCCCGCGACGAGATCGGCGACGGCCTTCGGGATCGTCGTCTCGAAGTCGTGCAGGACGACGTGGTCGGGAATGATCGTCAGCACCGCCGTCCGCAGGTAGAGCGCCCGCACCCCGGCCTCCCACTGCGGCATCGCCTCGGCCGGCGTGATCTTGCGCGCGGCCGCGACGAACTCCTCGCGCACGCCGTCGACGACCTCGATCTCCGCGCGGCCGCGGATCAGCAGCGAGCGCGGCGGCATGCCGGGACGGTCGACGGCCACGGCGACCCGCGGGTGGGCGGTGATGGCCGCGACCTTGGCCGAGCGGGGAACCGTGGTGATCACGACCGAGGTGCCGTTCCACCAGAAGGCCGTCGGGACCACCCGCGGGTCGCCGTCGAGGCCGACGTAGGACAGGCGGGCGGGGATGTCGGAGAACAGCAGCTCCTGCGCGATCGGCTGCGCGAGGGTCTCGGCGACGGTGCGGGCGTCCACGGGTGCTCCTTCGATCGAGGTGTGACACCCCGGGGACGGAGCCGGGTCCCGGTTCTCGACAACGCCGTGATCACGCATGACCGGCACCGCTCGCAGCGCGTGAGCCCCCGTCGCTGAAACGTGTCTGCTGCCGCTCGTGTGCAAGAGTAGGGCGATGACCGTCGCTCTGGGGAGGCCGACCGTGCGGCCCGCCACCGTCGAGGATCTGCCCGCGATCGAGCGCCACATGCGCGCCATGCTGGTCGAGCTCGGCGGCCACGACCCGCGGTTCCACGCCGACGTCGACGACCTCGCCGGCGCCTACCTCGACCAGGACGACCGGGTGCTGCTCGTGTCCTATGCCGAGGACGGCACGGTCGCCGGGACGGCCTCGGTGCGACCGGGCGGGCCGCAGCCCGAGTACGTCCCGCACTGGCTGGCGGCGCGCTACGCGTCGGCCTCGGTCGGTCAGGTCTGCCGGGTGTGGGTGGCGCCCTCGGCTCGACGCGGCGGGGTCGGGCGGACGCTGGCCCGGGCCGCCGTTAACTGGGCGGTGGCCCGGTTCGACATCGTCTGCCTGCACACCAACGCCTCCGTGCCGGGCGCGCTCGCCTTCTGGCGGTCGTTCCCCGGGCTCGTCGAGGTGTTCGACGCCCGGCCCGACCCGTGGTCGACGGTGCACTTCGAGGTGGCTCCGCCAGGTGAGCAGTATTCCGTGCTCCAGCACGGATCACTGCTCACGAGCGCGCAGCGCACCTCTTCGCCAGCGGCTCCCAGCGCGGGAGGTGCACGACCTCGATCCCGACCGCCTCGAGCTGCTCCGACCCGCTCGGCGCGGTGACGAAGTCGGGCGGCTCGCGCCACGCGTGGACCACCCGTGGGATGCCGGCGCGGGCGATGAGCGCGGCGCACGGGTCGGGGCGCGACCCTCGTTCCCCGCACGGTTCGAGCGAGCTGTAGAGCGTCGCCCGACGCAGCCGCGGGTCGTGGCCCAGCGCGCGCAGCACGCCCTCCTCGGCGTGGTCGAGCGGGTGGTCGCGCCGGGACCACCCGGTGCCGAGCACCGTGCCGTCCTCGGCGACCACCACGCACCCGACGCTGAACGCGGTCGCCGACGGCGGGCAGTGCTCGGCGAGGAGGCACGCCTCGGCGAGGTGCCGGTCGTCGGCCTCCCCGAAGCGGTACCGCGACAGGACGTCGCCGCCGATCGGGCCGGTCTCGACGAGATGCGGCGGACGGCCGCCACCGGTGAACCGGGGGCCGTCCCCGACCAGCTGCGGCGCCAGCACCAGCTGCAGCTCGTCGACCAGACCCGCCGTCAGGAACTCGCGCAGGACCGTCGCGCCGCCCTCGACCATCAGCCGGACCACCCCGCGGCACCCCAGGGCGTCGAGAACCTCCTCGGGGGTGCCGGCGAGGGTGATCGTGTCGGCTTCACCACTCAGCACCCGCGCACCCTCGGCGATCCGGCCCGTCGTCAGGACCACCCGCAGCGGGCTCGCCGGCAGCCCCCGGGCGACGCGGGCGGCCCGGCGCTCGGGGGCGCGGACCAGCAGGCGCGGGTCGTCGGAGCGGACGGTGCCCGCGCCGACGAGGATCGCGTCGACCGCGGCCCGCTCCTCGTCGACCCGGTCGAGGTCGGCCGGGCCGGAGAGGATGCGGCGCTGCGGGGACGCGTCGTCGAGGAAGCCGTCGAGCGAGACGGCGCAGCTGGCGAGGACGTGCGGCCTCACGGCAGCGTCAGGATCTCGCTGCCCGTGTCGGTGACCAGGATCGTGTGCTCGAACTGGGCGGTGCGCGACTTGTCCTTCGTCGTCACCGTCCACCCGTCGTCCCAGATGTCGTAGTCGATCGAGCCGAGCGTGATCATCGGTTCGATCGTGAAGGTCATGCCGGGCTCGAGCATCTCGTGCCGCGACGGGTCGTCGTAGTGGACCACCACGAGCCCGCTGTGGAAGGTCCGCCCGATGCCGTGCCCGGTGAAGTCACGGACCACGCCGTAGCCGAACCGGTTGGCGTACGCCTCGATGACCCGCCCGACGACGTTCAGCTCCCGGCCCGGCTTCACGGCCTTGATCGCGCGCATCGTCGCCTCGTGGGTGCGCTCGACGAGGAGGCGGTCCTCCTCGGCGACGTCGCCCGCGAGGAACGTGGCGTTGGTGTCGCCGTGCACGCCGTCGATGAAGGCGGTGACGTCGATGTTGACGATGTCGCCGTCCTCGATCACCGTCGAGTCCGGGATGCCGTGGCAGATGACCTCGTTCAGCGAGGTGCAGCACGACTTCGGGAAGTTCCGGTACCCGAGCGTCGACGGGTAGGCGCCGTGCTCGACGAGGAACTCGTGGACCACCCGGTCGACCTCGTCGGTGGTGACCCCCGGCTTCACGGCCTCGCCGCCGGCCTGCAGCGACTGCGCCGCGATCCGGCTCGCGTGGCGCATCTTCTCGATGACCTCGGGGTCCTGCACCCACGGATCGGTCGAGCGCGCGGGCGCGGGCTTCCCGACGTACTCGGGCCGCGGGATGGACGACGGCACCGGGCGCAGAGGCGTCTGCTGCCCGGGGCGCAGAGGGGCACGCACCGGCATGCCCTCCACCCTAGGCTTCCTGGTGCCGGCGCCTTCCCCGCACCGCCGTGACAGCGCGCACCACCCCGCGCCAGCCGAGGACCAGTACCGCCAGCGAGATCGTCGCGACGATGATGAAGCTCAGCGGCGGGGTGTCCACGAAGGCCCAGCGGAGCAGCATCCCGACGACGACGGCGCCCAGCCAGACGCTCACGCCGCTGCGCCACGAGAGCGGGTCGCGCCACGAGCGGCTCACGAGGGCGCCGACGAGCGCGCCGAGCACGAACGGCGCCGCGACCTCCGCGATGCCCACGATCGCGAGGTCCTCCTCGTGCGAGCGCCGCCCGATCGCGGCGAACACGAGGACGGCCAGGACGTCGATCAGGGCGAGGGCACGGGTGCGCACGGGATCGAGGGTAGGCCGGGCTCCTGTCCCTCGTGGCAGCGAAGCGTCGTTGCTGTCGTCCAGTGGCAGGAACGCCACATCGTCGCGGCGATCGTCAGAACAGCACGGTGGCGAAGCTCGCGACCTGCTCGAACCCGACGCGCGCGTAGGCGGCCCGTGCCGGGGTGTTGAACGCGTTCACGTAGAGCGACGCGATCCGGCCGGCGCGGACGAGGTGGTCCACCACGGCCGCGGTGCCGGCCTGCCCGAGGCCACGGCCCCGCCAGTCGGGGTGCACCCACACGCCCTGGATCTGGCCGACGCGGGTCGAGAGGGCGCCGACCTCGGCCTTGAACACGACCTCGCCCTGCTCGAAGCGCACGAACGCGCGCCCGGAGGCGATCAGCTCGGACACCCGGGCCCGGTAGCCGGCCCCGCCGTCGCCGACCCGCGGGTCGACCCCGACCTCCTCCAGGAACATGGCGATCGCCGCCGGGAGGTAGCGCTCCATGTCGTCGGGGCGGGCCTGGCGGACCTCGCGGTCGGGGATGATCGACGGGTTGGAGTCGGTGGCCATCAGTGGCTGGTCGGGCCGCACCTCGCGGGCCTCGCCCCAGTGCTCGGAGAGTTCCTCCCACAGCGGCAGGACGAGCTCGCGGCGCCCGACCAGCGACGAACAGGTCCGTCGGCCCCGCCGCGCGCGGTCGGCGAAGGCCCGGACCGCGGCCCGCTCCCCGCGCAGCGGCACGAGGTTCGCGCCGGAGAAGCACAGTCCGTCGAGCCGGCCGCCGACGCCCCAGAGTTCGCCGCCGAGGCGCCAGGGTTCGACACCGACGGTCTCGACCCGCGACGCGACCATGCAGGTCGCGACCGGGTCAGCGTCGAGCACACCGCGCACCCTCGACCGGTCACGGTCATCGAGGAGCCGCGCACCGGCAGTACGGAGCACCCAGCAAGAGTGCCACACCGCGGGCGCCATGAACCGTGCACGGTGCGTACACCTCGCGCGGGTTGCTTCATCGCATCGTCATGATCGCCACAGGTGTCGGACATGATCCGAACAGCTGGATCGGGGACCCTGGGGCCATGGCAGACGACACCACCCGAGACGACATCGACGCCGCGGCCCTCGAGGCCCTCGCGCGTCAGGGCAGCGTCGCGAACCCGCGCCGCACCCGTCGCTGACTCCCCACCCGAACCGCTCCCCTCACGCCCGCCGCAGCGTCGCGGCGGGCGTGTCGTGTCTCTAGACCAGTTCGGGCCGAGTCCACTCCCGCCCGAGCACGTGGTGGTCGAGGAACGCGAAGACCGTCGAGTACCAGACCTTCACGTCGCCGGGCTTGAGCACCCAGTGGTTCTCGTCGGGGAAGTACAGGAACTGCGACTCGACCCCGTGGCGCTGCAGGTCGTACCAGAGGCGCAGTCCCTCCCCGATCGGCACGCGGTAGTCCTTGTCACCGTGGATCACCAGCACCGGCGTGGTGATCGAGGCGGCGAACCGGTGCGGTGAGTGCTCGTCGTAGCGCTCGCGGTCCGTGATCGGGTCGCCCCACTGCCGGGTCCAGTGATACGAGCCGTCGGTGGTCCCGACGAAGCCGTCGAGGTGCCAGATCGATGCGTGCGTGACGATCGCGTCGAACCGGTCGGTGTGCCCGGCGACCCAGTTGGCCATGTAGCCGCCGAACGACCCGCCCATCGCGGCGGTGCGCGAGGCGTCGATCTCCGGGAGCGCCTCCGTCGCGTCGGTCAGCGCCATCAGGTCCGTGTAGGGCAGTCCGCCCCAGGCCCCGGAGGACACGTCTATGAACTCCTGCCCGTACCCGGTGGAGAGCCGCGGGTCTGGCAGCAGCACGGCGTATCCCCGTGCGGTCGCCGTCCACGGGTTCCACCGCCAGGTCCAGGCGTTCCACGAGTTGAACGGGCCGCCGTGGATCCACACGAGCAGCGGGTGCGGGCCGTCACCGGAGGGCAACGCCAGCCAGCCGCGCAGCGCGGCACCGTCCTCGCCGGTGGCCGTGACCTCCGTCAGCGTCCCGGGCAGCGCGTCGATCTCCGTCGCCCCGGGCAGCGTCGTCGGGTCCTGGTCGGTGCCGTACGGGTCCAGCCGCACCGGGGTCGGCGGCGCGTCCGGGGCCGACCGCAGGGCGTAGAGCGCCCCGCCCTCGGGGGTCGGGACGACGTCGGTGTACGCCCCGGACCGGGTCAGGCGGCTGATCTCGCCCGTCGTGACCGACACCCGGAACACCGGGCAGTGCCCCTGCTCGTCGGCGGTCACGTACACGGCGTCGCGATCGGCGGCACCCACCACCGACTGCAGCGTGAACCGGCCCTCTGCCAGAACGACGGTGGTCTCCCCGCCGTCGAGCGGGCGAGCCAGCAGCGTGTGGGCGGGCGCGCGGCCGGGCTCCGCGTGGCGCTCGCGGATCCAGAGCAGCCACCGGCCGTCGGGTGTGATCGTCGGCCGCTCGTGGTCCACGCCGGGCTCGTCCGCGACCACCTCGGCCTCCGACCCCCGCCGCACCTCCAGCCGCACCCGCACGGCCGCCGGGTCCTCGGGGTCGCGCACGTCGACCGCCACCGCGAGCGCCTGTCCGTCCGGGCTGATCGCGTGTTCCCGGAGCCGCTGCCCGGGCTCCAGGGGGTCGATCACGACGGCGGGCGGCGCGAGCCGGTCCGCGCCGAGCGGCTCGTGGACCCGGATCTGCGGACGTCCCGGCCCGAGGTCGTGGTCCCAGAAGCGCACCGGGTAGCGGGTGTGCAGCCGCGCCGAGACGCCCGCCTTCTTCCGGGCGGCCCGCAGGGCCCCCGCCGGGTCCTCGACGTCGCCCTCGGACTCGATCTCGCCCTCGGACTCGGTCTCGGCCTTCGGCGCCTCCCCGACCGGCACCGACGTCGCGACGACGACGTGCCCCGAGTCCCGCGCCACCTGGAAGGAGGCGACGCCGTCACCCGCCGTCAGGACCTGACGGGACTCCCCGCCGTGCCCGGGGAGGACCCACAGCGCGGCCGGTTCGTCCTCCGCGGGCTCCGACGACGGGTCCGGGCGGCCGGAGGTGAAGTACAGGTCGCCGTCGGGGGCGAAGGCCGCCGACGCCTCACCCTTCGACGAGCGGGTCAGCCGCCGGGCGGGCTCCTCGCCGCGCGGGTCCACCTCCCAGATCGAGGTGACGTACCGGGTGGCGTCCGGCGAGAGCTCGGCCGCGGTGGTGACCAGGCGTGCACCGTCCGGGGAGAGCGCGAGCCCGGCCTGACGGCGGGTGGCGACGAAGGCGTCGAGGTCGTCGAAGGTGCTCATCACCCCCGATCCCACCACGGGGGTGCGCCGCGCGCCCGTGAGCACGAATCCGTGTCAGGGCACGGGAACTCACCGGCGCGGAGCGCACCTACCCGACCGTGACCGTCGGCGCCCCGCCCGCCACGCCGCCCGCGAGCTCCTCGTCGGAGCCGGCCTCCTCGGCGAGGCGCATGGCCTCCTCGATGAGGGTCTCGACGATCTGCGCCTCGGGCACGGTCTTGATGACCTCGCCCTTGACGAAGATCTGGCCCTTGCCGTTGCCGCTGGCGACCCCGAGGTCGGCGTCGCGCGCCTCACCGGGCCCGTTGACGACGCAACCCATGACGGCCACGCGCAGCGGGACCTCCATGCCCTCGAGCCCGGCGGTGACCTCGTCGGCGAGCTTGTAGACGTCGACCTGCGCGCGGCCGCACGACGGGCAGGAGACGATCTCGAGCTTGCGCGGGCGCAGGTTCAGCGACTCCAGGATCGACAGGCCCACCCGGACCTCCTCGATCGGCGGGGCCGAGAGCGAGACGCGGATGGTGTCGCCGATCCCGCGGGAGAGCAGCGCCCCGAAGGCGGTCGCGGACTTGATCGTGCCCTGGAACGTCGGCCCGGCCTCGGTGACGCCGAGGTGCAGCGGGTAGTCGCACTGCTCGGCGAGCAGCTCGTAGGCGCGCACCATCGTCACCGGGTCGTGGTGCTTGACCGAGATCTTGATGTCGTGGAAGTCGTGCTCGGCGAAGAGCGAGGCCTCCCACAGCGCGGACTCGACGAGCGCCTCGGGCGTCGCCTTGCCGTACTTGGCCATGATCGACGGCTCGAGCGACCCGGCGTTGACGCCGATGCGGATCGGCGTGCCCGCGTCCTTGGCGGCCTTCGCGATCTCGCCGACCTTGTCGTCGAAGCGCTTGATGTTGCCCGGGTTCACGCGGACGGCGGCGCAGCCGGCGTCGATCGCGGCGAACACGTACTTCGGCTGGAAGTGGATGTCGGCGATCACGGGGATGTTCGACTTCTTCGCGATCGCCGGCAGCGCGTCGGCGTCGTCGGCCGACGGGACGGCGACGCGCACGATGTCGCAGCCCGCCGCGGTGAGCTCCGCGATCTGCTGCAGGGTGGCGTTGACGTCGGAGGTCAACGTCGTGGTCATCGACTGCACCGACACCGGGTGGTCGCTCCCGACGCCGACGCCGCCGACGTCGAGCTGGCGGGTCTTGCGCCGCGGCGCGAGCACCGCAGGAGCCTCCGGCATGCCGAGGTCGATCGTCATGCCTCCACTATGCCGAAGCCGTCCCGACGATGCCGGGGTCACGGACGTGACTCCGGCATCTGTTCACCTACAGGTTGAGTTTGATCGGGTTGACGATGTCCGCCAGGATCACGAGCCCGCCGTAGAGCATGATCACGATCGCGAAGCCGTAGGCGATCGGCATGAGCTTCGCCATGTCGACCGGCCCGGGGTCGGGACGGCCCCGCAGCCGGGCGATCCGCTTCTTCGCCGCCTCCCAGAGCGCCGGGAGGATGTGCCCGCCGTCGAGCGGCAGGATCGGCAGCAGGTTGAGCAGGAACAGCGACACGTTCACCGCGGCGAGCAGCTGCAGCATGGTGGCGATCTCGGTCGCGACGGGGCTGTCGGAGGCGAGCACCTCACCGCCGAGCACCGACACCCCGACCACGCTGACCGGCCCGTTCGCGTCCCGCTGCTCGCCGAGGAACACCGCGCCGAACAGCGCAGGCACCTTCGTGGGCAGGGCGAGGATGCTGTTGACCGCCCGCACGCCCATGTCGCCGACGAAGCCGACCACCTGCGTCGGGGTCTGCCGGGTGGTGGGCTGGATCGGGCTCAGGCCGAGGAACGAACCGGTGACGTACTTCGGCTCCCCCGAGCTGCGGGCGGAGTCGAGGTCGAGCAGCTGGGTCTGGATGAGCCGCGGGTAGAGCGTCAGCGTCTGCGACCCGCCGTCGGGAAGGGGTCGCTGGATGACGACGGGCACGGTGCCGCTGGCAGCGCGGATCGCCTGCTGCATGTCCTCCCACGAGTCGTAGGAGCGGCCGTCGAAGCTGACGATGCGGTCGCCGGCCTGGAAGCCGGCCTGCGCGGCCGGGGTCAGCGGCGCGCCCGGCGGGCAGTCGGTCGTCGTGGTCGCCTGCGAGGCGGGGACGACGCACTTGCTCACCGAGGAGACCACCGGCTGGGCCGTCGGGATGCCGAAGCCCATGAGCACGATGATGAACAGCACCGCCGCGAGGATCAGGTTCATGAACGGCCCGGCGAACATCACGACGATGCGCTGCCACGGCTTGCGGGTCCAGAACTGCCGGTCCTCGTCGCCGGGGCGGATGTCCTTCACCGAGTCGGCGCGGACGTCGTCGATCAGCCCCTGGAACGGCCCCGACCGGCGGCTGCGCCCGATCCGCTCGCCCGGCGCCGGCGGGATCATCCCGATCATGCGGATGTAGCCGCCGAGCGGGACCGCCTTGATCCCGAACGAGGTCTCGCCGCGCTGACGGGCGAACACCGTCGGACCGAACCCGACCATGAACTCGGGCACACGCACCCCGAAGCGACGGGCGGCGACGAAGTGGCCGAGCTCGTGCCAGGCGATGGAGAACAGCAGACCGAGCGCGAAGAGCACGATCCCGAGGACGAGCATCACGGAGCGCCACGGTAGCGGGCCGCCCGGTGATCTCGGCGTGGGGCGGCGCTCAGGCCGCCAGCAGCTCCCCCGCCCGGGTGCGCGCCCAGTCCTCGGCGGCGTACACGTCGTCGACGTCGCGGGGGTCGCCCGCCCACTCGGTGGCCGAGCTCAGCACGTCCGCGACGGTGTCGACGATCCCGAGCCAGGTGCCGCGGCCGGCGAGGAAGCCGCGCACGGCCTCCTCGTTCGCCGCGTTGAACACGGCGGGCAGGCATCCCCCGGCCGAGCCGGCGGCGCGGGCGAGGTCGACGGCGGGGAAGGCCGCGGCGTCGAGGGGCTCGAAGGTCCACGCCTGCGGCTCGGCGAACGACTCGCGGCGCGAGGCCCCGGGCAGGCGGTCGGGGAAGGCGAGGGCGAGGCCGATCGGCAGGTGCATGTCGGGCGGGCTGGCCTGGGCGATCGTGGCGCCGTCGGCGAAGGTCACCATCGAGTGCACCACCGACTGGGGGTGGACCACGACGTCGATCCGCTCGTAGGGCACCGCGAACAGCAGGTGCGCCTCGATGAGCTCGAGGCCCTTGTTCACCAGCGTCGAGGAGTTGAGCGTGACCACCGGACCCATCGCCCAGGTGGGGTGGGCGAGGGCGTCGTCGAGCGAGACCGAGGCCAGCTCGGACCGCGACCGGCCGCGGAACGGGCCCCCGCTCGCCGTCAGGACGATGCGGTCGACCTCCCCGAGCGCCCCGGAGCGCAGGCACTGCGCGATCGCGGAGTGCTCGGAGTCGACCGGGAGGATCTGCCCGGGGGTGGCGGCACGGGTGACCAGAGGCCCGCCCGCCACGAGCGACTCCTTGTTCGCCAGCGCGAGCGTCGCCCCGCTGCGCAGCGCCGCGAGGGTCGGGGCGAGCCCGCGGGACCCGTCGACGGCGTTGAGGACGGTGGTCCCCGCGGCGCCGCTGCCGGCCAGGTCGGTGAGCGCCGCGGCGCCCGCGAGCACCTCGGCGTCGCTGCCGGCGGCGCGCAGCGCGTCGGCGACCGCCGCCCGGGCGCCCGCGTCGGCCACGGCCACCGTCGGGACCCCGAACTCGGCGGCCTGCGCGGCGAGCAGCTCCGGTCGGCCGCCCCCGGCCGCGAGGCCCGTGACGGAGAAGCGGTCGGGGTTCGCGCGGACGAGGTCGAGCGCCTGGGTGCCGATCGATCCGGTGGAACCCAGCAGGACGACGGGGCGCGCGGTGCTCATCGCCGCTCATCCTGGCCCGGGGGCACCGGATCGGCGCGGCCACCCGCCCCACGGACTGCCGCGGGCCGCGCCGACCGATAGATTGACGCGCGAACCGCACATCTCGACCAGGAGGACCCCGTGGCGAGCTCGAGCCCGGCCCGGCAGGCGCACGGTGACGTCTCGAAGGCCGACAGCCACCGCGCCGTCGTCGTGCGAGGCGTCTCCTCCGACGACGAGCCCTCGGTCGAGTGGGGCTGGCACGGGCACTACCCGAAGACCGCGCGCTTCGCCGGCTTCGTGGTGGCGGCCGTCTGCCTGATCATGCTCTGGGGCAACCACCGCGGACGCTCCGAGGACGTCTGGCTCGTCGTCATCGCGGTCGCGTTCTTCGCGCTCTCGCTCGGGTCGATCATCCGCAGCCGCACCTCCTGGCGCCGCTGACCGCCGGCCGGGCGGACCCGGCCGGGAGCGTCGCTCAGACCGGACTGCGCGGGATGTCGTCCTGGACCGCCTTCGCGCCCTTGCGCGCGGCGACCAGGACCGCGTCCCAGGTCGGTGAGAACGGCGGGGCGTAGGAGAGGTCCATGAAGGTCATCTCCTCCAGGGTCATCCCGTTCCAGATCGCCGTGGCGAACACGTCGATGCGCTTGGCCGAGTTGGCCCGCCCGACGATCTGGGCGCCCAGCAGTCGCCCGGAGCGTTCCTCGGCGATCACCTTCACGGTCATCATCTCCGCGCCGGGCATGTAGCCCGCGACGTTCGACGACTCGATGGTCGCGGTGACGTACCCGTAGCCGGCCGCCGTGGCCTCCCGCTCCCCCAGGCCCGTCCGGCCGATCTCCAGCGAGCACACCTTGGAGATCGCCGTCCCGATCACCCCCGGGAAGGTGCCGTAGCCGGCGGCGAGGTTGGTGCCGATGATGCGGCCGTGTTTGTTCGCGTGGGTGCCGAGCGCGATCGCGACGCCCTTCCCCGAGAGCCGGTGGTGCACCTCGACGCAGTCGCCGCCCGCCCACACGTTCTCGTGCCCGAGGCAGCGCATCCGCACGTCGGTGACCAGGCCCCCGGACGGCCCCACGGTCAGCCCCGCCTCCTGCGCGAGCGACACGTTCGGCGCCACCCCGAGCCCCATGACGACGATGTCCGCCGCCACGGCGCCGTCCGCGCCCGATTCCCCGTCGCTGCGCTCGCCCCGCACGCGCACCGCGGCCACCCGCCCGTCCTCCCGGACGTCGAAGCCCTCGACGGAGGTGCCGGTGAGCACCGTGATGCCCATGTCCTCCATCGCGGTCCGCACGATCGTCCCGAGGTCCGGGTCGATCTGCGTGAACGGCTCCGGCGCGCGGTCGAGGACGGTCACCTCGAGGCCGCGGGTCAGCATCGCCTCGGCCATCTCCACGCCGATGTACCCGGCGCCGACGACGACGGTCCGCCGGGCCTGCGAGGCGTCGAGGTCCTTGACGATCTGCTCGCCCTGCTCGAGCGACTGCACGCCGTGGATGCCGTCGGCGTCGATCCCGTCGAGCGGCGGGTACACCGGGGCCGCGCCGGTGGCGAACACCAGGTCGTCGTACTCCAGCTCGCCCTCCGACCCGTCGCCGTCGAGCGCCCGGAAGGTCACGACCTGCCTGTCGAGGTCGACCGCGGTCGCCTCGGTGCGCATCCGCACGTCGATCCCGGCCTCGCGGTGCTGCTCCGGGGTGCGGGCGACGAGGTCGTCGCGCCCGGTGACGTCCCCGGCGATCCAGTAGGGGATGCCGCACGCGGAGTACGAGGTGTAGTGCCCGCGCTCCAGGACGATCACCTCGGGGGCCTCGCCGCCGTCCGCCGCGGTGTGCCGGAGCGCGGTGTTCGCCGCGCTCATCCCGGTCGCGTCGCCCCCGATGACGACGATCCGACGGGTCATCTGGCATCCCCTCCGCTAGCGTGCGCTCGTGGCAGAAGCTGCCGAGCTCGAGGTCGCCGGCCGCACGGTGCGGCTCACCAACCCGGACAGGGTGTATTTCTCGGCGCGTGGGGAGACGAAACTCGATCTCGCCCGGTACTACGTCTCGGTCGGCGACGGCATCGTCAACGCCCTGCGGAACCGGCCGTGCATGATGCACCGCTTCCCGAGCGGGGTGGACGGCGACAAGGTCCACCAGAAGCGTCTGCCCAAGGGCGCGCCGGACTGGGTGCCGACCGTGCGGGTCCGCTTCCCGCGCTACAACCGCACCGCCGACGAGCTCTGCGTCTCCTCGCTCGCCGACGTCGTCTGGGCCGTGCAGATGTCGACCGTCGAGTTCCACCCCTGGAACTCCCGCGCCGCCGACGTCGAGTCCCCGGACGAGTGGCGCATCGACCTCGACCCGATGGAGGGCGTCGGGTTCGACACCGTGCGGCAGGTCGCGACGGTGGTGCACGAGGTGCTCGACGAGCTCGGCGCGGTCGGCTTCCCGAAGACCTCGGGCGGCAAGGGCCTGCACGTCTACGTGCGCATCCGCCCCGAGCACTCGTTCGGAGAGGTGCGGCGCGCGGCCTGGGCGTTCGCCCGCGAGGTCGAACGGCGGGCCCCGCAGCTGGTGACGACGGCCTGGTGGCGCAAGGACCGCGCGCCCGGCACCGTCTTCGTCGACTACAACCAGAACACCCGCGACCACACCATCGCCAGCGCCTACTCGGTCCGCGGCACCCCGCTCGGGATCGTCTCGGCCCCGGTCCGCTGGGACGAGATCGCGGACGTCGAGCCGGCCGACTTCACGATCGCGACGATGCCCGCGCGCTACGCCGAGCTCGGCGACCTGCACGCGGGCATCGACGAGGCCGTGTTCGACCTGGCGCCCCTGCTGGAGTGGGCCGACCGCGACGAGGCCCCCGAACCGGAGACCCCCGAGGTCTGACCGTCCGGCGTCGTACCGTTCCCGACGACGGGTGCCGGCGCGCCCCCGGCGCGCCCCCACCCGTCGTCGGGAAGGCGATCAGCCGCCGGCCAGGCCGGTCAGCGCCGACAGGTCCGGGGTGAGGGCCGCGGGGCTCAGGCCCTTCGAGAGGCTGTCGGCCGTCGGGAGGCCCTTGGTCAGGGTGTCGCCGAACGCGGTCGGGTCGGTGGGGAGCTTCGAGAAGCTGGTGAAGTCCGAGGCCGACGGGAGCGCGGCGAGGCCCTGGGTGAGGCCGGGGATCTCGCTGACCGACGTGAAGCCGGGGAGCTTGTCCAGCCCCGGGATGTTCACCCCGCCGACGGCCTTCGCGACGGTGGCGGCGGCGTTGGCCGCGTTCAGGCCGGACTGGGCGCCCGCGAGGCCAGCCAGGGTGCCGGCCTTCGCGGCGGCGTTCGCGGCGTTGATCGCGCCGTCGACCCCGGGCGGGGCGACGGGCGCGGCGGACGCGATCCCGGCGGTGGACGCCAGCCCGGCGCCGAGGACGACGGCACCCACGACGGCGCGACGGACGATCGACATGTGATTCCTCCTTGCACAGGAGCCAGATCACGGAGCGCGACCGGGCGTGACGGACCGTCCAACGTCGACTTCACGTCACTGGTACGGATCTCGCCCACGCATGGTCAGATCGGGTGAGGAACCCCCGTTGCGGATGCGGGAACGACGACGGGCCCGGTCCCGCTCGCGAGGAGCGGGACCGGGCCCGTGGTGTCGTGCGTTCCGGTCAGGCGGTCGTGCCGCCGAGGCCGAGGGACGTGGTGACCGCGTCCAGCAGCCCACCGAGGTTGAGGAACAGGTTGTTGCCCGCTCCCGGGGTCTGGCCGGTCCCGGCGATGCCGAGGAAGTTGACGATCGCGGTGACCAGGCCCTGCAGGTCGACGCCGGTGCCCGGGGCCGGCAGCGTGCCGGTGCCGGTCCCCGTGCCGGTCCCGGTCCCGGTGCCGGTCCCGGTGCCGGGCAGCGTGCCGGTGCCGGTGCCCGTGCCGGTCCCCGTGCCCGTGCCGGTCCCGGTGCCGGTGCCGGTGCCGGTCCCCGAGCCGAGGCCGATACCGCCCCCGAGGCCGGTACCCGTTCCCGTGCCGGCCCCGAGACCCGCCCCGAGACCGAAGCCGGGCGCGTCGAACGGGAAGTTCGGGCTCTCGAGCGGGGCGAGACCCTGGTTGAGCGCGTCCCGGATCGCCGCCCCGAGGTCGGCCGCCGAACCACCGGCGGGCAGCGTCACGACCGGCGAGCCGCCGATGGTGCCGCTCCCCGTACCGCCGCCGGCGCCGAGGCCGGTGCCGAGACCGCCCAGGCCCGGGAGGTCGCCCGCCAGGCCACCGCCCAGCAGCCCACCGAGGCCGGTGCCCGTCGCGTCGCCGCCGGTCCCGGTCCCCGTGCCACCGAGGGCACCGAGCCCACCGCCGAGGCCGAGGTCACCGAAGTTCCCCCCGGCGCCCGCGCCGAGCAGCCCACCGAGGCCGGTGCCCGTCGCGCCGCCGCCGGTGCCGGTCCCCGTACCGCCGAGGGCGCCGAGGCCACCGCCGAGGCCGAGGTTGCCGAGGTTGCCCCCGAAGCCCGCGCCGAGCAGCCCGGCGGTGCCGGTGCCCGTCGCGCCGCCGCCGGTGCCGGTCCCCGTACCGCCGAGGGCGCCGAGGCCACCGCCGAGGCCGAGGTTGCCGAGGTTGCCCCCGAAGCCCGCGCCGAGCAGCCCGGCGGTGCCGGTGCCGGTCGCGCCGCCGCCGGTGCCGGTCCCCGTACCGCCGAGGGCGCCGAGGCCGGCGCCGAGGCCGCCGAGGCCGCCGAGGCCACCGCCGGCTCCGAGGCCCAGCCCACCCGTGCCGCCGGTGCCGCCCGTCGTGGTGCCCGTGCCGGTACCGCCGAGCCCGGTGCCCGTGCCGGTGCCGCCGAGACCCGTACCCGTGCCGGTGCCGCCGAGCCCCGTACCCGTGCCGGTGCCGCCGAGGCCCGTACCCGTGCCGCCGAGCCCGGTGCCCGTGCCAGTCCCCGTGCCCGTGCCGGTGCCGGTGCCGGTGCCGGTGCCGCCCGTGGTGGTCGTCGTGGTGGTGCCGTTGGTCGAGGTGATCGTGGTCGTGTTGCCGTTGACGATCGTGCTGCCGCCGGTGGCCACGTTGTTGCCACTGAGGATGGTGTTGTCGTTCCCGATGTCGCTCGTGTTCTGCGACGTGATCGTGATGTTCCCGCCGGTGGTGTCACCGAGGCCGCCGCCGCGGGTCGTGCTCGTCGCCGAGATGCGGTTGGACGATCCACCCGAACTCTGCGTCACGGTGGACCGGGTGCTCGACGTCCCGCCGTCGGACGTCGAGAAGGTCGACGCCGAACGCGTGGACGAGGATCGTGGCGACGAGGACGAGCTGCTGGTGTCGGCGCTCTTGGTCTGCGCCGACGACGTCGAGGACTTCGACGAGTCGTGCGACGAGGAGCTCGACGAGTGCGACGACGACGAGTGCGAGGAGGACGACGAGGACGAGTGCGACGACCCGGACGAGCCGTCGTCGGTCGCGGCAGAGGCCATTCCGGCCGAGACCGTGAGACCGGTCGCCACGATGGCGGTGGCCACGGCGGCGCGGCGGACGATGGGCATGGGTGGGGCTCCTTCGATCAGCTCCGGATCGCGACTCCCCGCAGTCGCTTGGTGACACAGAGCTAATCCCCCGTTCGGCCCAGCACGCGACCCGTGCTCCTCCGACTCGCCCCGTTCGAGTGAGCGCGTCGCGTTCCGCGCCGTGCAGCAATCGTGTGAGGTCACGACGGAGCGTCGCCGCTGTCACCGTCGCGTCGCGCCTGCTTTGCCCGATTGAGCCGATATGGGCCCCGGTCGGGCGAGCCGTGGTCGCGGGCGACGCACGGCCGGAGCGGGCCGCCCCGGTCCGCGTCGGACTCGCCCCGGACACACAAGAGGGCCCCGCCCCACACGTGGTGTGCGGGACGGGGCCCTCCGGTCGTGACGGTCCTCAGAGGAGGCTGCTCGCGGTGTCGACGGCGTCCGACACCGCGTCGCCGGCGTCGCTGCTGCCCGAGTCGCTGCTGCCCGAGTCGCTGCTGCCCGAGTCGCTGCTGCCCGAGTCGCTGCTGCCCGAGTCGCTCAGCACCGGGACATCGGCGTCGACGACGTCGTTGTCCGAGCCTGAGCCGCTCGACGCGGCGCCGTCGCCCAGCACCGGCACGTCCGCGTCCACGACGTCGTTGTCCGAGC
>NZ_KB903245.1 GCF_000379625.1 Actinomycetospora chiangmaiensis DSM 45062
CGCGTCCACGACGTCGTTGTCCGAGCTCGAACCACCCGACGAGCCGCCGTCGCCCAGCACCGGCACGTCCGCGTCCACGACGTCGTTGTCCGAGCCGCCGGTCCCGGCACCGTCGCCCAGCGGGTCACCCAGGTCGATCCCACCGTCGCCGGTGCTCGGCAGGTCGCCGGGCAGCCCGGGCAGCCCGTCGCCGCCCGTGTCGGGCAGGTCGCCCGTCCCAGGCGTGTCACCCGCACCCGGCAGGTCGCCCGTCCCCGGCGTGTCCCCCGCACCCGGCAGGTCACCCGTCCCCGGCAGATCGCCCGTCCCCGGCAGATCGCCCGTCCCCGGCGTGCCGCCCGTCCCGCCGCCGGTGCCCGGGAAGCCCCCCTGACCGAACGGGAAGCCCGGCCCGAACGGCGAGCCGCCGGGGCCGAACGGGAAGTCGTCACCGAACGGCGAGCCGCCCGGCCCGAAGGGGAAGTCGTTGCCGAAGACGTCGTCGAAGTAGTCGCTGTCGTCGTAGTCGGGGATCGCCGGGGTCGTGCCCGTACCGGTGCCCGTCCCCGGGAAGGTCGGGAACGCCCCGACGCCACCGTTGCGATAGAAGTCGCGGAGGGCGTCGGCGTACACGCGGGCCGCGTCGGCCTGCTGCTGCGCCTGGGCGCGGGCCTGGTCGATGGCCTGCTGCACGGAGGCGGCGAAGTCGGCCGGGGAGACCCCGGTGGACGGGACCGTCACGATGCCGGCACCGGCGGTCGGGATGGCACCGGCGTTCGTCGTCGTGGTCGTGTCGGTGATCGTGGTCGTGTCACCGTTGACGATCGTGCCGCCCAGGGTGGCGATGTTGTTCCCGGACAGGATCCGGTTCCCGTTGCCGATGTTGCTCGTGTTGCGGGCCGTGATCGTGATGTCTCCGCCGGTGGTGTCCCCCAGACCGTTCCCCACGGTGGTGTTGCTCGCCGAGATGCGGTTCTGCGCATCGGCGGAGGCGAGGCCGGTCGTGGTCCCCAGACCCGTGACGACGATCGCGGCGGCAGCGACTGCGCGACGTGCGGCGTTCAATGGATTCGCTCCTCGTATCGCTGGCGTGGCGACTCCCCGCAGTCGCTCCGTGACGCAGAGCTAATCCCCGAACGGCCTAACGGCGCACTCCCCTCCAGACCGGGACAAACCGTGTGGGTGACCTAAACGATCGGTAAAGCGTACGACAAAACAGTTAAGTCTCGACGGGGTAGCGGTCGAGCGGCGACGAGATCACTGACGAGAAGGTCAGAACCGGGTGCCGTTCCAGGGCACGGAGGGGGCCGCGAGCATCCGCGCGAGGCGCGCCGCGGCGCCCGCGGACCGTTCCTCGAGTCGGTCGGCCCGGACGAGGACCCGGGGGTCCACCCCGCCCAGCACCACCGACCCGAGCGTCGGCGCCGGCATCCTGACGTCGGGCTCCCCCGGCTCCGTCCCGACGGCGGGTGCCACCCGGTCGTGGGTGTCGAGGCGCCAGCGCCCACGGGCGTGCCCGAGGGGGTCGGTGACCTCGATCGCCAGCGTGTCCTCGGTCGGGTAGCGCCGGGCACGCAGGAGGGCCGGGACGTCGAGCACCCGCAGCCACAGCATCGGCCGGCTCTCGCCGAGCACCACCGCCCGCGGGTCGGTGAGCAGCCACGGCAGCGGCTCGTCGACCGACGCCTCGGACCAGGTCACGGTGCCGACGAGGTCCTGCCCGCACAGGTGGCGCCAGAGCTCGATGTAGGCGGTCGGCGTCAGGGCCTGGAGGTCGACGACGCCGAGCGTCCCCGAGCCCGTGGCGTACCAGCTCTCCTCGACCCGGACGACGACGTAGCCCGCGGGTCGCCCGTCGTCGTCCCGCCAGACGACCACCTGACGGAGCCGGTCGGGCTCCAGCCCGTTCCACGGGCCCGCGCCCACCAGCACCTGGTCCCACTGCGACGGGAGCCGCTCGAGGGCTCCGGGGTGGCGACGCCGGGCACGGTCGTGCAGCGGGCGGGTCAGAGCGAGGGCGGCGTCCGGCCGCTCGACGACCTCGAGCGAACCCCGCGGCACGGCGTCGCGGAAGCGGGCGCGGGCGGTGTCGACGGTGAGCCGCCGGGTGTGGGTCGCGAGGCCGAAGCCCCAGCGTTCGTAGAGCGCGCCCTGGGTGGAGGTCAGGACGGCGGCCGCGGCGCCGGCCCGCGCGGCGGCGCCGAGGTCCTCGGTCAGCAGGCGGTCGGTCAGTCCCCGCCGCCGGTGGGTGGACCGCACGCCGATACCGGTGATCACATCCGCGGGCACCTCCCCGCCGGGCACCGTCAGGCGCGCGTCCCACGAGCGCAGGGTGGCGACCGGGGCCGGATCGGGGTCGGCGTAGGCGCCCCGCAGCCGGTTGCCCTCGAACGCGGTCCCGACGCGGGCGAGCATCTCGGCGTCGAGCCGCGGCCCGAGGAACGCCGCCAGCTGCGCGCGGGTCCACGCCACCGTGCCCGCGTCGACGGAGCCCTCGATGACCCGGGGGGAGAACGTCCGCACCTCCGGCGTCACCACCGGGCGATCATCCCCCGGTGGCAGCCAGCTGGCCGCAGGCGGCGGCGATCTCGCGTCCCCGCGTGTCGCGGACCGTGCACGCGACGCCGCCGTTGCGCACCCGCCGCACGAACTCCGCCTGCACCGGCGCGGGGCTCGCGTCCCACTTCGAGCCCGGCGTCGGGTTGAGCGGGATGAGGTTCACGTGCACGAGCCGGCCGAGGTGCTGGGAGGCCAGCTTGGCGAGCAGGTCGGCCCGCCACGGCTGGTCGTTGATGTCGCGGATGAGCGCGTACTCGATGGAGACGCGGCGGCCGGTGACGTCGGCGTAGTGCCGGGCCGCCTCGAAGACCTCGCGGACGGGCCACCGGGTGTTGACCGGCACCAGGGTGTCGCGCAGCTCGTCGTCGGGGGTGTGGAGGCTGACGGCGAGGGTCACCTGCAGCCCCTCGTCGGCGAGCCGGTGGATGGCGGGCACGAGCCCCACGGTCGACACGGTGACCGACCGCTGGCTGATGCCGAGCCCGGCCGGCGGGGCGTCGCAGATGCGGTGCACGGCGTCGACCACGCGACGGTAGTTCGCGAGCGGCTCCCCCATGCCCATGAACACGACGTTGGACAGCCGCGCCGGGACGCCGTCGCCGAGGGCGCCGTCGCGGGCCGCGGCCGCCGCCGAGCGGACCTGCTCGACGATCTCGGCCGTCGACATGTTCCGCTGCAGACCGCCCTGGCCGGTCGCGCAGAACGGGCAGGCCATGCCGCAGCCGGCCTGGCTGGAGATGCAGACCGTCGCCCGGTCCTGGTAGCCCATCAGCACGCTCTCCACGAGCGCGCCGTCGGCGGCCCGCCAGAGCGTCTTGCGCGTGGCGCCGCCGTCGCAGTCGACCACGGAGGCGGGCTCGAAGAGGTGCGGGAAGAGCTGCGCGGCGCTCTCCCGGGCCGCGGCCGGCAGGTCGGTCATCGACGCCGGGTCGGCCTCGAGGCGCGCGAAGTACTGGCGGGCGATCTGGTCCGCGCGGAAGGCCGGCAGGCCGAGCTCCGTCACTGCCGCCTTGCGGTCGTCCGGCGCGAGGTCGGCGAAGTGCCGTGGCGGGCGGGTGCGACGGGTCCCGGTGCCGGTCAGCGACAGGACGGGGAGCTGCCTCTCCGACTCGGTCTCCGTCATCGGATCCGGTCCCGCAGCGTCTCGAGCAGACCGATCCGGTCGGCCGCGGACACCAGCACCAGCACGCCGCACACGAGGCCGAGCAGGCCCTGGGAGACGAAGCCGGAGGCCTCCTGCGTGCTGATCACGGCCGCGAGCACCCCGAGCACCGCGAGTGCGATCCCGAGCCACTGGGTCGGGCGCTGCCCGGTCGAGCGCGACAGCGCGAGGAACGCCCCGCCGGTGATCACGGCGGCGATGCCGGGCGCCGCCTCCGACCAGGGGATCAGCCCGAGCAGCACCGACACCACGATGACCGCCCCGAGCGCGATGCCGCCGTAGCGCAGCAGGTCCGCCGAGCGGGACCCGTCGAACGGCCGCGAACCGCGCCGCCGGTTCTCGACGAGGATCACGACGACACCCGCGATCCCGACGGCGAGCAGCAGCGTGCCGGCGCCGTCGGCGCCCAGCCCGAGCGTCCCCACCGTCAGCCACGCCACCCCGACGAGGCACTCGACGAGCACCGGGTCGAGCCGGACCGCCCGGCCGCCCGGCGCGCGACCGCTCGACGACGGCGGCCGACCGCGCGGGGGACCCTGCGGCGGGCCGTACGACCCGGGCGGCGGGCCGGTGGGGCCACGACGGCCCGGCGCGGGGAAGCCGCCGCCGCGGTACGGATCACCGGGGCGCTGGCCGGGATGGGGGTACGACACGCCCTCCACGGTAGCCGCGTCCGGTGTGTCGCCGATGTGGGAGGGCCCTCCTCAGCGGGCGGAAAGGAGCCCGGCGGGCCGGTGGCGGACGTGGATCCGGTACGCCACCGGCAGCGCGAGGCCCGGGGTGCCGTCGACGGCCCGGTCGGCGACCGCGGGGGTGAACTCGATCCGCAGCACCGCGGCCATCGTCGCGCGGTCGGGGAAGCGCCAGAGGGTGTCGACGCGGCGGGTGGAGAACCCCTGTGCGGTGAAGAAGGCCGCGGCCCGGCGCGGGTCGTAGCCGGGGGCCGAGGCTCGCATCCACGCCCCGTAGGAGTGCCGGGTCGCGTCGAGGTCGACCACCACGAGCGCCCCACCGGGCCGCAGCACCCGGTCGGCCTCGGCGAGTCCCGGCTCGCAGCCCGGCCCGAAGAAGTAGGCGGTGCGGGCGTGCACCACGTCGACCGACGCGTCGGGCAGCGGGAGGGCCGCCGCACTTCCCCCGGTGACCGACACCGAGGGCAGGTCCGCGCACCGCGCCCGGGCACGGGCCACCAGCGGCGGGTGGGGCTCGACGCCGGTGACGCTGCGGGCCGTCGTCGCGAACCGGGGCAGGTGGTAGCCGTCGCCGCACCCGACGTCGAGCACGTCGCCGGAGAGGTCGACGCTCGCCGCGAGGGCCTCCCACAGCGCCCCGGTCGCGTCCTGCGCGGCGTTCTCGGCCTCGTAGACGTCGGGCCAGCGCCAGATGTTGGGGCTCTCGGCGACCCCGGGGAAGGTCATCAGGTGGCGTAGGGCAGGAACACGAACAGCAGCAGCCAGGCCACCGGCGCGGAGGTCACCAGCGAGTCGAGGCGCTCCATGAGGCCGCCGTGCCCCGGGATCGTGTGGCCCATGTCCTTGATGCCGAGGTCGCGCTTGACCAGCGACTCGACGAGGTCACCGATCACTGCGGTCACCACCAGCACCGGACCGAGAATCAGGCCGTACCACCACGCGCCGCCCAGCAGGAACGCGACGCAGAGCGAGGCCCCGGTGGCGCCGAGGACCATCGAGCCCCCGAGCCCCTCCCACGACTTCTTCGGGCTGACCTTGGGGGCCATCGGGTGCTTGCCGAAGAGCACGCCGGCCGCGTAGCCGCCGGTGTCGGAGCAGATGACGATGATGAGGAACGTCAGGACCCGGGCGGTACCGTCGGCGGGCACGACGAGCATGGCGCCGAACGCCATGCACATCGGGATCCAGACGAGGACGAGCATCGAGGCGCCGACGTCGCGGACGAACCCGGCCGCGCCGAGGCGCATGCGCCAGACGAAGCAGCCGAGCACGGTGACGACGAGGGCGCCGAGGATGCCCTCGGGGCCGAACGGCCAGGACAGCCAGATCATGGCCTGACCGCCGACGAGGACCGGGACCCGCGAGAGCCGGATGCCGGCCGCACGGTTCAGGGCCCCGAAGACCTCCCAGATCCCGATCGCGGCGGACACCGCGACGATGATGATCCAGGTCTGCCGCACGGTGAGCAGCGCCAGCAGGATGACCGCGCCCATGGCGAGGCCGACCCCGATGGCCAGCGGCAGGTTGCGCCCCGCGCGGGAGGACGAGCCACCCGGCTTGGCATCCCCCGTCGGGACCGCCACGTCCTCAGCCACCGCCCGAGACCTCCCGTCGGCTCTCCGCTCAGACCTCGAGCAGTTCGGCTTCCTTGGCCTTGACCATGTCCTCGATCTTGGTGATGTAGGTCGCGGTGACGCTCTCGAGCTCCTTCTCGGCCCGGGCCACCTCGTCCTCGCCGGCCTCGCCGTCCTTGACGATGCGCTGCAGCTCGCTCATCGCGGTGCGGCGCACGCTGCGGATGGAGACGCGGGCGTCCTCGCCCTTGCCGCGCGCGACCTTGACCATCTCGCGCCGCCGCTCCTCGGAGAGCTCCGGGAACACGACGCGGATGATCAGACCGTCGTTCGACGGGTTGACGCCGAGGTCGGAGTCGCGGATCGCGCGCTCCATCACGCCCAGGGAACTCTGATCGTACGGCTTGATGATCGCCATCCGCGCCTCGGGCACGCTCACCGAGGCGAGCTGGGGCAGCGGGGTGTAGGCGCCGTAGTACTCGACCTGGATGCGGTTGAACATCGCCGGGCTGGCCCGCCCGGTGCGCACACCCTGGAGATCGGCGCGCGCGGCGTCGACCGACTTCTCCATCTTCTCCTCGGCGTCGAGGAGGGTCTCGTCGATCACTTCGGGCTCCTCTCTGACGCCGGGCTCAGGACGCCGGGGTGTGGACCAGCGTGCCGATCCTCTCACCCCGGACCGCCCGCGCGATGTTCCCCTCGACCAGCAGGTTGAACACCATGATCGGCATCTGGTTGTCCATGCACAGGCTGAACGCGGTGGCGTCGGCGACCTTGAGACCCTTCTCCAGGACCTCGCGGTGGGTGATCTCCGTGTACATGGTCGCCGTGGGATCCACCTTCGGGTCGGCGGTGAAGACGCCGTCGACCCCCTTCGCCAGCAGCACCATCTCGCACTCGATCTCGAGGGCGCGCTGGGCGGCGGTGGTGTCGGTGGAGAAGTAGGGCATGCCGACGCCGGCGCCGAAGATGACGACGCGGCCCTTCTCGAGGTGGCGCATCGCGCGGCGGGGGATGTACGCCTCGGCGACCTGGCCCATCGTGATGGCGGTCTGCACGCGGGTGTCGATGTGGTGTTCGCGCTCGAGGAAGTCCTGCAGGGCGAGGCAGTTCATCACCGTGCCGAGCATGCCCATGTAGTCGCTGCGCTGGCGCTGCATCCCGGCCTGGGAGAGCTCCTCGCCGCGGAAGAAGTTGCCGCCGCCGATGACCACGGCGATCTGCACGCCGGAGGCGACGACGTCGGCGATCTGACGGGCGACGGTGGAGACGACGGTCGGGTCGACCCCGACGCCGCCCCCGCCGAACATCTCGCCACCGAGCTTGAGCAGGACCCGACGGGTCGGCCCCGAGGTCCAGGTACCGCTGCTGCGTTCGGCCTCGACGGTGCCGGTCACGGTCGATCTCCCCTCGTGCGCTGGCGGCGGTGCGACCGACGCCGGGCCGGTGACTGGCACCGACCCGGCGTCGGGAACGCGATCAGGCCTGGCCGACCTCGAAGCGGGCGAAGGTGCGGACGTCGACGCCCGCGTCCTTCAGCACCGCACCGACCGACTTCTTGTCGACCGACACCGAGTCCTGCTCGAGCAGGACGGTGTCCTTGTAGTAGCCGTTGAGCCGACCCTCGACGATCTTGTCGATGATCTTCTCGGGCTTGCCCTCCTCCCGCGCGGTGGCCTCGGCGACGCGGCGCTCGCTCTCCACGACGTCGGCCGGCACCTCCTCGCGGGTGGTGTAGAGCGGGCGGGCCGCGGCGACCTGCATGGCCGCGCCGCGGGCGGCCTCCTGGTCGTCCCCGGTGTAGGCGACGAGCACGCCGATCGCCGGCGGCAGATCGGAGGACCGACGGTGCAGGTAGGTGGTGGTGGGCCCGTCGAGCGTGACCACGCGACGCAGCTCGAGCTTCTCGCCGATGCGGGCCGAGAGGGCCTGCACGGCGTCGTCGACGGTGCCGTCGCCCAGCTTCGCGGCCTTGAGGGCCTCGAGGTCGGAGACCTTCTCGGAGATCGCGACGCCGAGGATGTCCTCGCCGAGCTGGATAAAGTCGGCGTTCTTCGCGACGAAGTCCGTCTCGGAGTTCAGCTCGATCATCGAGCCGTCGCGGGCGGCGACGATGCCGTTGGCGGTCGCGCGCCCGGCGCGCTTGCCGACGTCCTTGGCGCCCTTGATGCGCAGCGCCTCAATGGCCTTGTCGAAGTCGCCGTCGTTCTCCTCGAGCGCCTTCTTGCAGTCCATCATCCCGGAGCCGGTGGCCTCACGGAGCTTCTTCACGTCGGCGGCGGTGTAGTTCGCCATCGTGTTCCTGTCCTTGGTTCGGGTGGCTGGTTCCCGACGGCGGGTGCACGCGCACCCGCCGTCGGGAAGGGGGTCAGCGGCTGGCCTGGCCGTTCTCGGGGGTCCCGGCGGCCGGCGCGGCCTCGACCGCGTTGTCGTCGGCACCGCCCGGGGTCTCGGCGACCCCCGCGGTGCGCTCGGGACGGGCGTCCTCGCCGGTCGGCTGGACCTCGTCGCCCGCGGCAGCCGCGGTCGCCTCGGCCTCGACGCTCGCCACGGGGGCGTCGCCGCCCGCGTCGACCGCGGAGTTGGTCGGCAGGCTCTCCGGGGCGGAGGCGCCGTCGCCGCCGACCGGCGCGAAGTCGCGCTCGGCCTGGGCGTCCGCCGCCGGCTCGTCCTCGGTGCCGCTCTGGCGCTGGCCGCGGGCACGGAAGCCCTCGGCGCACGCCTCGGCCACGACCCGGGTGAGCAGGGCGGCCGAGCGGATCGCGTCGTCGTTGCCCGGGATCGGGTAGTCGACCTCGTCCGGGTCGCAGTTCGTGTCGAGGATCGCGACGACCGGGATGTTCAGCTTGCGAGCCTCGCCGACGGCGATGTGCTCCTTCTTGGTGTCCACGATCCACACCGCGCTCGGCACGCGGGCCATGTCGCGGATACCGCCGAGGGTCTTCTCGAGCTTCTCGTGCTCACGGGTGAGCATGAGGATCTCCTTCTTGGTGCGACCCTCGAACCCCCCGCTCTGCTCCATCGCCTCGAGCTCCTTGAGGCGGGTCAGACGCTTGTGCACCGTCTGGAAGTTCGTGAGCATGCCGCCCAGCCAGCGCTGGTTCACGTAGGGCATCCCCACGCGGTCGGCCTGCTCGGAGATGGCCTCCTGGGCCTGCTTCTTCGTGCCGACGAAGAGCACCGTGCCGCCGTGGGCGACGGTCTGCTTCACGAAGTCGTAGGCGCGGTCCACGTAGGACAGCGTCTGCTGCAGGTCGATGATGTAGATGCCGTTGCGCTCGGTGAAGATGAAGCGACGCATCTTGGGGTTCCAGCGCCGGGTCTGGTGTCCGAAGTGGACACCCGAGTCCAGCAGCTGTCGCATGGTGACGACGGCCATGGTGGTGGTACTACCTCTGTCTCTGCTGCGGTTGCCGCGCCGTTCCGGGTGGACCGGCGCCCTGGTGCCCCGGCCGCACGATCCGAATCCCCCGTGGGGGACCGCTCGGTGTGCGGGTGATGGCTCGCTCGAGGGCGGGCTGGTCGAGGCACGCGAAGTCGACCCACCGGTGGCGGGCCGCTGAGGTGCAGTCTACGCGGACGCCCGTTCCTGCCTTCGCTCGGTGCTCGCTAGGGCTGGCACGGTGGCAGCTGGGTGGCAGCTCGGTGGCAGCGAAGCGTCGTTGCTGTCATCCAGCGGGAGGAAATCCACTTCGTCGGGTTTTCCGGGAGCCGTCGCGGCCGCCCGTGCGTCGGTGCCCGTGTGAGGCTGGTGCTGGCGTTCCTGACGACGGGTCTGGTGCTGACGGCGGGCGCGTCGCCCGCCGTGGCCGACCCGGTCCTGCCGTCGATCCCGGTCCGCGCCTTCGGCTGGCCGGTGGCCGGGCTGTCCGACGGGGCGCCGACGGGCGGAGGTGTGGTGCGCCGCTTCCTGCCGCCGCCGACGCCGTACGGCCGGGGGCACCGCGGGGTCGACCTGGCCGGGACCGCCGGTGGTCCCGTCGTCGCGGCCGGGGCGGGCACGGTGGTGTTCGCCGGGATGCTGGCCAGGCGGGGCGTGGTGTCGGTGCAGCACGCCGGCGGGCTCCGTACGACCTACGAGCCGGTCCGGGCGACGGTCCCCGTCGGGGCGGTGGTCGCACGGGGGACGGTGCTGGGCGCGCTGGATCCCGGGCACGCGGGGTGCGGCGCGGTCGCCTGCCTGCACTGGGGCCTCCGGTGGGCCCACCCGCCGGGCGCCGCGCGGGAGCAGTACCTCGACCCGCTGCTGCTCGTCGGCCTCGGGCGCACCCGCCTGTGGCCGACGAGGTGATCCGCCACTGCCAGGCGCACGCCAGGCAGAGCAAGCTGTCCCGGCACCTGCGCCACGGCACCCTCGCGGGAGGACCGGGGCTCAGTCCGCGTGCGACTCCGCGAGGCGCGCCCGCAGCCGCAGGACCGCGCGGGTGTGCAGCTGGCAGACACGGGACTCGGTGACCCCGAGGACCTTGCCGATCTCGGCCAGCGTCAGGTTCTCGAAGTAGTACAGACCGACGATCGTCCGGTCGCGCTCGGCGAGCCCGCCGATGGCGTCGGCGAGCAGCCGGCGGGTCTCCCGCGACTCCATCGCCGCGACCGGGTCCTCGGCCGCGACGTCGGGCAGCGAGTCCGCGAGCGACGGCGCGCCCGCCCCGGTCCCGGCGCCGCCACCGGACGACCGGCCCGCCGACACCAGCTCGTCGAGCGCCGCGACGCTGGTCATCGCGATCTGCCCGAAGGTCGACCGCAGTTCGTTGGTCTCCATCCCGAGCTCGTCGGCGATCTCGGAGTCGCTGCAGGTCCGCTGCTCACGGGTCTCGCGCCGTTCGATCGCCCGCTCGATCTCGCGGGCCCGGGAACGCACCGAGCGCGGCACCCAGTCCTGGGAGCGCAGCTCGTCGAGGATCGCGCCGCGGATCCGCTGCATCGCGTAGACCTCGAACTTGCGGCCGCGGTCGGGCTCGAAGCGTTCGATCGCGTCGACCAGGCCGAAGATGCCGCACTGCACGAGGTCGGCGACGTCGACGTGGCTCGGCAGCCCGGTGCCGACGCGGCCCGCGACGTACTTGACCAGCGGGGCGTAGTGCAGCACCAGCCGGTCGCGGACCACGCGGTCGTCGGGCGCCTCGGCGTAGTCGGCCCACATCCGGGCGATGCCGGCCTCGACCATCGCCTCCTCGTCGGGCACCGAGCCGTCGGCGGCCTGACCGGGGTGGATGGTCGTCGGGCGGGCCCGCACGGCCACGTCACGGGCGGACCGGGACGTGGGGAACGCGGCGGGCGCGACCGCCCGGGCGGCGCTGCCCATCATGGCGGCGGCGGGCCGCATCGACTCAGGCTCGGGGATGCGCGGCGTCATGAACGGCCCTCAGTCGGTCGGCGGTCACGTGGGTGTACAGCTGCGTCGTCGCCGGCGAGGCGTGCCCGAGCAACTCCTGGACGCTTCTCAGGTCCGCTCCCCCTTCGAGCAGGTGGGTCGCCGCGGAGTGGCGCAACCCGTGCGGCGCGATATCGGGCGCGCCCGGCACCGAGCCCGCCGCGTCGTGGACGACGGCGCGCGCGATCCGCGGGTCGAGACGCCCGCCCCGGGCGCCGAGCAGCAGGGCGGGCGGTGAGCCCGCGACGACGAGGTGGGGGCGCCCGTCGGTGCGCCACGCGTCGAGCGCTGCGGCCGCGGGGGCCCCGAACACGACGGTGCGCTCCTTCGCGCCCTTGCCCAGCACGCGCAGCGTCCGGCGGGCGTCGTCGACGTCGTCGACGTCGAGGCCGCACAGCTCGGACACGCGGACACCGGTCGCGTAGAGCAGCTCGAGCAGCAGGTGGTCCCGCAGCGCGATCGGATCGCGCTCCGCCGCCCCGCGCGCCGCGTTGTCGAGCGCCGCCGCGGCCTGGTCGGCACGGAGCACCGACGGCAGCGTGCGGTGTGCCCGCGGCGAGGCGAGGCGCGCCCCGGCGTCGGTCGGCGCGTGCCCGGTCCGAACGGCCCACGCGGTGAACGCCCGGACCGAGGCGGCCCTCCGGGCCACCGTGGTGCGGCGGGCGGGGCGCCGGCCGGCGTCGCGTCGGCCGTCGGTCGACTCGCCCCGGCGACGGCCCGGCTCCTCGGCGCCGCCCTGGGCGAGCCACGACCGCAGGGCGGCGAGGTCGAGGTCGACCAGGGTGACCCCGCTCCCCCCGGCCGCGTCGCTGCGCCGGGCGGCGATCCGGGTGACCAGGTGGTGCAGGGCCGCGGAGACGTCGCCGGTGTAGGCCCGGACGGTGTGCTCGGACAGGCCGCGCTCGTACCGCAGGTGCGCGGTGAACTGCTCGAGCGCCCGCGCGAGCGCGGCGGGCAGCCCCTCGGTGCCCGCCGTGCCCACCGCGGAGATCCCGTTTTTCGTCGCGCTGTGTGACGAGTTCTCCGACCCGTCAACCCCCACATCACGGGGGTCCACGGGCGTCGCGGGCTCCGCCGCGTCGCGCTGCGGGTCCGCGTCGTGAGACGAGAATCTGCCGGTCATCGCCACGAGACTCCAAGTTCGACCGGGGGTCGTCAAGCACCGCCGCGCTCGCGTCGGTGACCGTGCGTGCCGAGCGGGCAACGGTCACACTCGTCGCGCTGTGCAACCGTTCGTCGCACGGAGCACGCGTCAGACGGACCGGCGCCACCCCCTCTCCCCGTCCGGGACGACCAGCCCCGCGGCGTGCAGTTCGTCGAGGGCCCCGCTGACCGCCCGCGGCACCACCCCGGACTCCCGGACGAGCTCCGGCACCGTGGCCGGGGCGTGCCCGCGCAGGGCACCGTGCACCCGCACCGCCGCGCCCGAGAGGCCGTCCGTGGGCGACGACCGCTCGTCGGCGGCGGGGGCGGGCAGCCGGTCCTCGCCGATCGGGGCCAGGTCCTCCAGCACGTGCGCGGCACTCCCGACGATCGTGGAGTAGCCGTCCCGGGCGAGGACGTGGTTGCCCACCGACAGCGCCGACGTCACCGGCCCCGGCACCACGAGCACCGGGCGACCCAGCTCCTTCGCGACGAGCGCCGTCCGGGCGGCCCCGCTGCGACGCGCCGACTCCACCAGCAGCGTGCCGGTGGCGAGCGCCGCGATGAGACGGTTCCGCACGAGGAACCGGTGCCGGGCAGGGACGGCACCCACCGGGTACTCGCTGACGACCACGCCCCGCGCCGCGATCGCCTCGAGCAACCGGCCGTGCGAGGCGGGGTAGGCGCGATCGATACCGCACGCGAGCACCGCGACGGTGACCCCGCCCGCCGCGAGGCAGCCGCGGTGCGCCTCCCCGTCGATCCCGAGCGCGGCGCCCGACACCACCGCCAGCCCGGCGTCGGCGAACGACGCCGACCAGTCGCGGGCCACCCACGAGCCGTAGCCGCTCGCCGCCCGGGACCCCACGACCGCCACGCTGCGCCCGTCGCTCGTGGCGAGCCCGGCGACCGACGCGGGGCCACGGACCCAGAGGCCCAGCGGGGCGACCCACTCCGCGTGGCCCGGCAGGGAGGCGAACCCCGCCATCGCCGTCGTCGGCCACTCCGGGTCCTCGGGCACGAGCAGCCGGCCGCCCAACGCCCGCGCCGCAGCCAGGTCGGTGACCGACCGGTCGTCGTCGCGGCGGGCGCCGACCTCCGCCCCGACGTGCGGCCCGAGGTCCGCCCCGCTTCGGATGCGCGCCGCGGCCTCGACCGGCCCGAGCAGCTCGGCCAGGTGCGACACCGCCGGTGCCGGCGGTTCCGCGACCCGCAGCAGGTAGGCGCGCGCCAGCAGGACGTCCTCCCCGACCGCCGCCACCGCGGCGCTCATGGCGCGGCTCCCTGCTGCTTGAGCTCGAGCGCGACGTGCATGTCGTCGGCATCGGGACGGTCGCCCCCACGCAGGTCGCACACCGTCCACGCCACCCGCAGACAGCGATCCAGCGCCCGGGCCGTCAGCAGGCCCGACCGCAGGAGGTTGTCCAGCTCCAGCGTGACGCCCCGCTCGACCGGGCACAGCCGGCGCAACGCCGGCCCGGGGACGTCCGCGTTGCTCCGCCACCCGGTGCCCGCCCAGCGATCGCGGGCCCGCTCGCGTGCCGCGAGCACCCGGGCCCGCACGGTCGTGGTGTCCTCCTCGCTCTCGTCGACGGCGCGATCGAGCGTGGTGATCGGCTGCAGCGTGATCTGGAGGTCCGTGCGGTCGAGCATCGGCCCCGACAGCCGGCTCCGGTAGCGACGGATGGCGTCGGGCCTGCAGGTGCAGTCCTCCGGCCGCGGCGGGGCGCAGGGGCACGGGTTCGCCGCCATCACCAGCTGGAAGCGCGCCGGGTAGCGCACCACCCCGTCCTTACGGGCGAGCCGCACCTCGCCCTCCTCCATCGGCGTCCGCAGGCCGTCGAGCAGGTGCGGGCCGAACTCGAACACCTCGTCGAGGAAGAGCACGCCGCGATGGGCCAGCGACACCGCACCGGGGCGCGCGAGGCCCGACCCGCCCCCGACGAGCGCGGCGGCCGACACCCCGTGGTGGGGTGCGACGAACGGCGGGGTGACCACGAGGTCCCCGTCCGGCGGCAGCGCACCGGCCAGGGAGCGCACGGCCGCGACCTCCATCGCCTCGGTGACCGACAGGTCGGGCAGCACCCCGATCAGCCGCCGGGCGATCATCGTCTTGCCGGACCCCGGCGGACCCACGAAGAGCAGGTGGTGGCCACCCGCGGCCGCGATCTCCGCCGCCCGGCGCGCCCCGCCCTGCCCCACCACCTCCCCGAGGTCCTCGACGGTCCGCGGGCGAGCGAGCGGGGGCCGCGACGGCGCCCGCGTCAGCGTCCCCGTGCCGTCCAGCCAGGCCAGCACGTCGGCGAGGTGGCCCGCGCCGAGGAGCTCGACGTCGCCCACGAGGGACGCCTCCTCGAGACAGTCCTCGGGCACCACCACCCGACGGATGCCGGCCCGCCGGGCCGCCACGACGCAGGGCAGCACGCCCCGGATCGCGCGGATCCGACCGTCGAGGGCCAGCTCGCCGAGCAGCACGACGCCCTCCAGCGCCGACGGCCGCACCCGGCTGTCGGCGGCCAGGACCCCGCAGGCCAGCGCCAGGTCGTAGCTCGACCCCTGCTTGGGCAGCGTGGCCGGGGACAGCGCGAGCGTGATCTTCCGCGCCGGCCACGGTTTGCCGGAGTTCACCACCGCGGCGCGCACCCGGTCCCGCGCCTCGGCCAGCGCGGCGTCGGGCAGGCCGACCAGCGAGAGCCCGGGCAGCCCCGGCCCGACGTCGGCCTCGATCTCCACCAGGTCGCCGTCGACGCCGTGCAGCCCGATCGACCACGAGCGCGCGAGCCCCATCAGAAGGCTCCCTCGTAGTGCTCCACGCGCGGCTCCTCGCCGCGCACGAGCAGCACCGAGACCACGTCGAAGCGCACCTCGCACCAGCGCGCCCGCGACTCCGCGAGCCACTGGTGCGCGAGCCGGCGGATCCGCGCCGCCTTGGTGCGCGTCACCGCCTCGACCGGCCGCCCGTAGCCGGTGCCCGAGCGGGTCTTCACCTCGCAGACGACCAGCCGGTCCCCGTCGGTGGCCACCACGTCGAGCTCACCCTCGCGCCGCCGCCAGTTCCGCGCGAGCACCACCAGGCCCCGCGCCGTCAGGTGCTCGACCGCGAGGTCCTCCCCCGCGCGCCCCAGTTCGTCCTTCGCCGCCGCCACGTCCGTCCTCCCACCGCCGCCGTCCGATCACCACGGTGGCGACGACGCACCCCGCCGCGCGAACAGCGAGCGGTGCTCTGGGGACAGCCGGGGGCTGGGGACGGATGGGTGGGCCGTGCGCCGTCAGCGCGGCGACGGGTGGCGCAGCGTCAGCCGCCGAACGGACCGTCGTCGAGGCGCAGGTCCGGCTTCTCGAGCTCCTCGACGTTGACGTCCTTGAACGTCACCACGCGCACGTTCTTCACGAAGCGCGCCGGGCGGTACATGTCCCACACCCACGCGTCGGACATCCGCACCTCGAAGTAGACCTCGCCGTCGGCGTTGCGGACGGCGACGTCGACCGAGTTCGCCAGGTAGAAGCGGCGCTCGGTCTCCACGACGTAGGAGAACTGGCTCACGATGTCGCGGTACTCGCGGTAGAGCGACAGCTCCATGTCGGTCTCGTACTTCTCGAGATCCTCCGCGCTCATGGTCCCTCTCCCCCCTCCGCGTCCGGGTCGTCCGCGTACTCGTCGAACGCCTCATTGTGGCCCACCGCTGCCGGTGGTGAGTCTGCCGCCCGCCCTCCGGCGAGGCGAGCCGCCCCGGCGACGTTCACGAAGCTGTAGCGGTGATCGGGGCTCGGGCCGTGCGCCGCGAGCGCCGCCGTGTGCGTCGGCGTGCAGTAGCCCTTGTGCACGTCGAAGCCGTACTCCGGACGACGCTCGTGCAGCTCCGTCATCAGGACGTCCCGCGTGGTCTTCGCGAGGATCGAGGCCGCCGCCACGCAGGCGGCCGCGAGGTCACCCTTCGGCACCGCGAGGCTCGGCACCCCGAACCCGGTGACCGGGAAGCCGTCGGTGAGCACGTAGCCGGGGCGCACCCCGAGCTGCGCGACCGCACGCCGCATGCCGTCGATGTTGGCCGCGTGCACGCCCCGGTGGTCGACCTCCACGGGGTCGACCAGGACGACGCGGTGGTCCACCGCGCGCCGACGCACGATCACCGCGAGCCGCTCCCGCTCGGACGCGGAGAGCAGCTTCGAGTCGGTCAGCCCGTCGAAGTGCTTCGCGTCGTTCGGCCGCAGGATGCAGGCGGCGACCGCGAGCGGTCCCGCGCAGGCCCCCCGGCCGGCCTCGTCGACCCCGACGACGGGTCCGAGGCCGTGCCGCTCCAGCGCCGACTGCAGCGCCCAGGCCTCGCTGGACCGGCGGACGATCGCGCGGGGCGGCTGCACCCCGGTCCGCGGGGGCAGCGGCTTGCGGATACGACGGGGCGGACGTCCCCCGGAGGGCTGACCCACGCTCCGGGAGCGCCCGTCCCCGGGGCGGGGACGGGCGGTGGTCACTCGCGTGCGGGCCCTTCCGGACGGCGGCTCGGGTCCGGCGGGGCGCCGGTCGTCGCCTCGGCGACCGCGCGACGCAGCCGTCGGCCGCCCCACACCACGGGGACGGCGAGCAGCGCGCCGGCGACCTCCGGGGTGCCCTCGGGCGGACCGCCGGTTCCCGACGGCGGGGCGAGGGCGGTCGCCGCCTGCTGCTGCGGGTCGATCGCCGGCACCGTGCGCCAGCGGGTGATCGGGAGGACGACGACGCGGACCTTGCCGATGACGTCGTCGAGCGGGACCGGGCCGTGGAAGCGGGCGTCCGCCGAGTTGTTGCGGTTGTCGCCCATCACCCAGAGCTGGCCCTGCGGCACCTGCACGGGGTCGAACGCGGCCTGCCGGTCGCCGAGCCCGGACTGGTAGTAGAGGTACGGCTCGGTGAGGGGCTGCCCGTCGACGAGCACCCGGTTCTGGGCGTCGCAGCACTGCACGGTCTGGCCGCCGACGGCGATGACGCGCTTGACGAAGTCCTTCTCGTTCGGCGCCGCGAGCCCGACGAGCGAGAGCGCCTCCTGGAACCCCCGGACGATCGGGTTGCCGGAGGGCTGGTTGTCGCCCACCTCGTCGTTGTCCAGCCACGCGGGCGGGCCCTTGAACACGACGACGTCGCCGGGCGCCGGGTCGGTGAAGCGGTAGCTGACCTTGTCCACCGCGACGCGGTCGTTCGCGCAGCCGGTGCAGCCGTGCAGCGTCTGCTCCATCGACGCCGACGGGATGACGTAGATCCGCGCGATGAAGGTCTGGATGACGAAGGTCAGGACGATCGCCACGACCACCAGCAGCGGCAGCTCGCGCCAGAAGGAGCCCTTGCGCTTCCTCTTGCCGCCCGGCGTCGCGGCGGCCGCGCCGTCCTTGCTGCGGGCGCGGCGGCCGGGCCCGGCGGACCCGGCGTCGTCGTCCACGCGCCCCGGTCCGGAGGCCGCACCGCGACGGCGGCCCGCGGGACGCTCGTCGTCGCCGACGGCGGCTCCGTCGACCTGGGTGTCGGCGGCCGCGCCACGGCGGTGCTTGTGCTTGCCGGTGTCCGGGCCGAGCCCGGTGGTCTGGGTGACGTCCGACCCGTCGTCGGGATCGACGACCTTCGACGGCGGCGGGGTCCCGCCGGCGAGGAGGGGGACGTCGCGCTGCGGCGGGGCGGCCGCGGCCTCGGCCGACGGCTGCACCGCGGTGGGGGCTGGCCGACCGGCCCACTGCTCACCGGTGGTCGGGAGCGGACCGTGCCCGTTGGAGGGCGGCCCGGCGGGACGACCGTTCGGCGGCCCGTAGCCGTGCGGGGGCGACGGCGGGGCCTGCCCGTAGGGCGGCGACGGGGGCGCCTGGCCGTACGGGGACACCGGCGGCGCCTGACCGTAGGGCGGCGAGGGCGGAGCCTGGCCGTAGGGCGGCGACAGCGGGGCCTGACCGTAGCGCGGCGGGAGCGGCGCGGGGCCGCGGCGGGCGTCGCGGGGTGGACCGGACGGCAGCGCGGTCGGCGGCGGCCACTCGGCCGCGGGACGACGTCCGCCGAGGGGATCCGGGTCGGGGGCACCGTGCCGGCCCGCGGCCGGGCCGAACCGGTCCTCGTCATGCGGGGGCGCCTGGCCGTGCCGACCGGCGGACCACCGGTCACCCACGTCGCCGTACGCGTCGTCGGTGGGGGCGGCCTCACCGGGCCCGCCCCACCGCGGATCGGTCCCGCCGTGGCGGGGCTCGCGGTAGCGACGGCCGGGCTCGTCGGTCGGTGGCACGACGTCAGGCTAGGAGACGGCGGGCCGCGTCAGGACGCGGAGGTCGTCTCGCGCTTCTCGCGGATCTTCGCGGCCTTGCCGCGCAGCTCCCGGAGGTAGTAGAGCTTGGCGCGGCGGACGTCACCGCGGGTCACGACCTCGATGTGGTCGATGTTCGGGGTGTGGACCGGGAAGGTGCGCTCCACCCCGACGCCGAAGCTGACCTTACGGACGGTGAAGGTCTCGCGGAGTCCGCCACCGTGGCGGCGGATCACGACGCCCTGGAAGACCTGTACACGAGAGCGTGAACCCTCGATGACCTTGACGTGCACCTTGACGGTGTCACCCGGGCGGAAATCCGGGATGTCGGAGCGCAGCGAGCGCGCGTCGAGCTCGTCCAGGGCGTTCATGGTCTGTCGTCCTCGCCTGTCTCGGGTCGGCTCCGGGCCCGCGCGGCACCGTCGGGATGGAGACGGTGGGCGACCCGGACGACCGGATGGGTGTCGTCCCTGTCACGGGGGACCGCCCGGAAGGCGGCCCGCGGCCCGTGGCAACTCCCCCAGTCTGCCAGACGGCTCAGCCACGCCGGGCAGGCGGGGCGGTCGGCCACGACCGTCAGGAGCCGGAGCCGGGCACCTCGTAGCCCGCCGCCGCCAGCACCTCGCGGTCGTGCCGGTCGAACGACGCCGGACCGAGCCGGTCCAGCAGGTCCGGCCGCACCGCGGCGGTCCGCTCCAGCGACCGGTCGCGGCGCCACCGGGCGACGGCGCCGTGGTCCCCGGACCGCAGCACCGGCGGCACGTCGAGGTCCCGCCACGACTCCGGGCGGGTGTACGCGGGGGCCTCCAGCAGGCCGTCGGAGAACGAGTCCAGCTCGGCCGAGGCCGGGTTCCCGAGCACGCCGGGGACGAGCCGCGACACGGCCTCGACGACCACGAGGGCCGCGACCTCGCCGCCGGCCAGGACGTAGTCGCCGAGCGAGAACTCCTCCACCGGTCCGTGGCGGGCCGCGTCCACCGCGACCCGGCCGTCGATCCCCTCGTAGCGCCCGCAGGCGATCGTCAGCCGGGAGCCCGCCGCCCACCCGGCGACGCGGCGCTGGGTGAGTGGCGCACCCGCGGGCGTCGGGACCAGCAGCACCCCGGGGTCGTCGGGCACGGCCGCGCGCACCGCGTCGAGCGCCTCGCCCCACACCGTCGGGGTCATGACCATGCCCGGCCCACCGCCGTACGGTGCGTCGTCGACCGCCTGGTGCACGCCGGACGCCCACCGCCGCAGGTCGTGGACGTGCAGGTCGATCAGACCGGCACGTCGGGCGCGCCCGACGATGGCGTCGTCGAGCGGCGCGAGGTAGTCGGGGAAGATCGTGACGACGTCGATGCGCACGCCGGGGATCCTGCCGGTCGGCGGCGCGGGAGAGGACGCGAGGTGTTCTGGACGACGGGTCTGGCCGGTCAGCTGGGGGTGCTCGCGCCCCTCGCGCTCGCCCTCGTGCTCTCGTCGCTGGTGGGGATCGAACGGGAGCTCGCCGCCAAGAGCGCGGGGCTGCGGACCCACGCGCTGGTCGGGGTGGGTTCGGCCGCCTTCATGCTCGTGTCGAAGTACGGCTTCGACGACCTGGTGGGGCTCGAGCACGTGTCCCTCGACCCGTCGCGGGTCGCCGCCCAGATCGTCTCGGGCATCGGGTTCATCGGCGGCGGGCTGATCTTCGTCCGCCGGGACGCCGTCCGCGGCCTGACGACGGCCGCGACGGTCTGGGTGGTGGCCGCCGTGGGCACCGCGTGCGGGGCCGGCCTGCCGTTGCTCGCCGGGGCGGGGGTCGTCGCGCACTACCTCGTGACCCGCGGCTTCCGGCCGCTCGCCCGGGCCCTGTCGCGGAACTCCGGCGCGCCCCGCGCGGTGCACGTCTCCTACGCCGACGGGCGCGGCGTGCTGCGTCAGGTCCTCACGAGCGCGACCGAGCGTGGCTTCGCGGTGGCCGGCATGACGGTGGACCGCGACGGCACCGAGGACGGCACCGCGGCGGTGACCCTCTCCCTGCTGGGCCGCATCCCGCTGCACCCGCTCACCAGCGAGCTCGCCGAGATCCCGGGCGTGCGCGGGGTGCGGATCGCCGAGGACGACGAGGAGCCGGCGGACTGACGGCCCCCGGTGACAGCGGAGCGTCGTCGCTACCACTGGATGACAGCAACGACGCTCCGCTGTCACCGGGAGGGGCGCCTACTCCGGGTCGAGCAGCCCCTCGGGCGGGTCCAGGACGACGCGGCCGCCGTCGACGTCCACCGTCGGCACGATGGCGTGCACGAACGGCACGAGCAGCTCGGTGCCGTCGCGGTCGACGACGAGCAGCTCGCCGCCCGCGCCGTGGTCGACCGCGGTGACCGTGCCGATGACGGTGCCGTCGGTCAGCTCGACCCGCAGGCCCTCGAGCTGGTGGTCGTGGTACTCGTCCGGGTCCTGAGGGGCCGACTCGGCCGGCGGGGCGGACAGCACCGCCCGGCGGAGTCGCTCGGCGGCGTCCCGGTCGGTGACCTCCTCGGCGGCGAGCAGCAGCCGCCCGGAGTGCCAGCGGGCCCCGAGAACCGTCAGGAACCCGCCGTCGGGAAGGCGGAGCCGGGCGCCGGGGGCGAACCGCGTCTCGACGTCGTCGGTGGACGGCTCGACGACGAGCTCCCCGCGCAGCCCGTGCACCTTGACGACCCGTCCGACGACACGCAGGTCGGACGGGTCGTGCTCAGCGGCCACGGTCAGCGGTCGGTGTCGACGACGTCGACCCGGACCCCGCGACCGCCGACGCCGCTGATCACGGTGCGCAGCGCGGTGGCCGTCCGTCCGCCGCGGCCGATGACCTTCCCGAGGTCGTCGGGGTGGACCCGCACCTCGAGGGTCCGGCCACGACGGTTGGTGACGAGGTCGACCGAGACCTCGTCGGGGTGCGTGACGATGCCACGCACCAGGTGCTCGAGAGCCTCGGCGAGATCACTCATCGAGGGCTCACTCGGCAGCGGCGTTGCCGCTGACCTTGGCGAGCTCCTCGTTGAAGCGGGCCTGCTTGTCGACCTTCTCCGCCTTCGTCTGCAGGCGGCCCTCGGTGTGCGGGAGGCCCTTGAACTTCTGCCAGTCGCCGGTGATCTTCAGCAGGCTGTGGACGGGCTCGGTCGGCTGCGCGCCGACACCCAGCCAGTACTGCGCCCGCTCCGAGTCGATCTTGATCGTGCTCGGGTTGTCCTTCGGGTGGTACTCGCCGATCGTCTCGATGACGCGCCCGTCGCGACGGTTACGGGCGTCGGCGATGACCACACGGTAGTGGGGCTCGCGGATCTTGCCCATGCGGGCGAGCTTGATCTTGACGGCCACGGGTCCGGTGTACTCCTCGTTCGCGGTACTGCTCGAGTGCTCGACGTCCCCGCGCGGCGTGGGGTGCCGTGCGTGCGCCGGAGGTCCGACGGTCACGGCCCAGGGAGAGGGTGGCCGTGACGCAACTCCCCCATTGTGCCAGGCCCCGTCACGACGACGGGTCGGCGGGCTCCGATTCCAGCGCCGCGCGCACCGCGCGGGCGTTCCCGACGGCCTCCGGCGTGTCGCCGTGCAGGCACAGCGAGTCGGCGCGCACGGCGAGCTCGGTGCCGTCGACCGCCACGATCACCCCGTCGCGGGCGAGGCGCACCGCGCGCTCGACGACGGCGTCGGTGTCCGGCAGCAGCGCGCCGGGTTCGGAGCGTGGCACCAGCGTCCCCGCCGCGGTGTAGCCCCGGTCGGCGAAGGCCTCGGCGATCGTCACGAGCCCGGCGTCGGCGGCGAACTCCAGCAGCTTCCCGCCCGGCAGCGCCATCACCGGCAGGTCGCCGGCCGCACGCGCTGCGTCGACGACCGCCCGTGCCTGCGCCTCGTGGTGCACGACCGTGTTGTAGAGCGCGCCGTGCGGCTTCACGTACTCGACCGTGCCGAACGCCCGCAGCGCCCCGATCTGGTAGAGGATCTCCGCCGTCAACGTCTCCGGGTCGACGTCGAGGAACCGGCGCCCGAAGCCGGCGAGGTCGCGGTAGGACACCTGGGCCCCGATCCGCACGCCGCGCTCGGCCGCCCGGGCGCACACGCGGCGCATGGTCGAGGCGTCGCCGGCGTGGAAGCCGCAGGCGACGTTGGCCGAGGTGACGATCTCGAGCAGGGCGTCGTCGTCGGTCAGCGCCCACGGGCCGAAGCCCTCGGCGAGGTCGGCGTTGAGGTCGAGCATCAGGTCAGGTCCCTCCCCCGCCGCAGGACGGCGACGGGCCGACGCAGCACGTCGAGGTCGGCGCGCGGGTCCCCAGGAGTGATCACGACGTCGGCCGGTGCCCCGGCCTCCAACCCCGGCCGCCCCAGCCACGTCCGGGCCGCCCCCGACGCCGCCGCGAGGGCCCGCTCCGCCCCGAGCCCGACGTCCGCCAGGGCCGCGATCTCGTCGACGATGCGGCCGTGCCGGATGCCACCGCCCGCGTCGGTTCCCGCGTAGACCGGGATGCCGGCGTCGATCGCGGCGGCGACGGTGTCGTGGGCACGCGCGTACAGATCCCGCATGTGGGTGCCGTACGCCGGGAACTTCTCCCCCGCGGCGTCCGCGAAGGACGGGAAGTTCTCGACGTTGACCAGCGTCGGCACCAGCGCCGTCCCCCGCTCCACCATCATCGCGATCGTCTCGTCGGTGAGTCCCGTGCCGTGCTCGATGCAGTCGATGCCCGCCCCGATGAGCCCCGGCAGGGCGTGCTCGCCGAACACGTGGGCCGTCACGCGGGCGCCCCGGGCGTGGGCCGCAGCCATCGCCTCGGCGAGCACGTCCTCGGGCCACAGCGGCGTGAGGTCCCCGGCGTCCCGGTCGATCCAGTCGCCGACGAGCTTCACCCACGGGTTGCGCGCGGCCTGCTCGTCGACGAGGCGGGGCAGCTCCGTCGGGTCCTCGGCGTCGATCGGCAGCCCGCGGATGTAGCGCTTGGGCCGGGCCAGGTGACGACCCGCGCGCACGATCTCGGGCATCCGCGGGTCGTCGTCGAGCGGGCGCGTGTCGATCGGCGAACCGCAGTCGCGCAGCAGCAGCGCCCCCGACGCGGCGTCGGTGTGCCCCTGGGCGCGCGCCTCCTCGAGCTCCACCGGACCGTCCGGGCCGATCCCGACGTGGCAGTGGGCGTCCACCAGCCCCGGCAGGATCCACCCGTCGATCCGCTCGGCGTCCGCGACGGGCTCGGCGCTGATCAGGCCGTCCGCGCCGACCCAGAGGTCGCGCGGCTCGTCGTCGCCGCTGCCGTCGAGGACCGGGCCGTGGAGATGGAGGGGCACGGGCGGGGAGCCTAGGAGACCTCGCAGCCGCGTGAGTCGCTCCGGACGACGAGATCGTGCCCGGTCCCCGTCCCGACGACGGCTCGCGCGCTACGGTCGCGCGGTGGATCCCGTGGCCGCGCTCATCGCGGGCGCGCTCGAGGCCCAGGCCCCGGCCGACCTCGCCGTCGTCCGCCGCGCCCCGGTGCACTTCCCCGGCGGGGTCGTCCGCACCCCCGCCCTGCTGGTCGTCGGCCCGGCCCGCAGGTCGTACGGTCCGGCCGACGTCCTCCTCGCCGTCGAGGTCGAGCCGACCGACGACGACCGGACGAGCTCCCCCGCCGTCTACGGCGAGCACGGCGTCCCGCACGTCTGGCGGGTCACCCCGGAGCCGCCGACGATCCGCGTGTTCGCGCTGCGCGAGGGCGTGCACCAGCAGGTCGCGGCGTCGGCGCACGTCCTCGCCCACGCCCCGTTCCGGCTGCGGGTCGACCTCACGGCCCCGCCGGTGCGATGAGCACCGCCGACGACGTCCACCGGCTCGCGCGGGCGATGCCGTACGTCACGCTTCGACGGACATCGAGGCCAGCGCGATGATCACCGGACCCCCAGCGGCCTCGGTCGACCCTCTCGAGCCCGCTCGGGGTCCGGTGATCATGCTGTCCGCGGCATCGTGACCCCCCGAGCGCTACTTGCGGCGCTTCTTCTTGTTGCCCTTCGGCCCGCCACCGCCGGACTTGGCGCCCGGGAAGGTCAGGGCCGTCGGGTCGAAGTCGGCCGGCAGGTCGTTCATCCCCGCGAGGCCGGGCGGGAGCTGGTTGAGGCCCGGCGTCTCGTAGGAGCCGACCTGACGCTGGCCGCCGCTCTCGGTCGCGATGCCCGCGATCGCCGGCATCTGCTTCGGGCCGCGCTGCGGGCGGCCGCCGCCACCCTTGCGGGCGTTGCGCGCGGCCTTGCGGGCGGCACCGCGCCCGGCCGAGCCCGGCAGGCCGAACTGACCGGCCATCTTCGTCATCATCTTCTTCGCGTCGAAGAAGCGGTCGACGAGCTGGTTGACGTCGGAGACGCCGACGCCCGAGCCGTTCGCGATCCGCAGGCGCCGCGATCCGTTGATCATCTTCGGGTCGGCCCGCTCGGCGGGCGTCATCCCGCGGATGATGGCCTGGACGCGGTCGAGGTGCTTCTCGTCGATCTGGCCGAGCTGGTCCTTCATGTTGGCCGCGCCCGGCAGCATGCCGAGGATGTTGGCGATCGGGCCCATCTTGCGGACGGCCTGCATCTGCTCCAGGAAGTCCTCGAGGGTGAAGTCGCCCTCGGACATCTTCTGGGCGGCCTTCTCGGCCTGCCCCTCCTCGAACGCCTGCTCGGCCTGCTCGATGAGGGAGAGGACGTCGCCCATGCCGAGGATGCGCGAGGCCATCCGGTCGGGGTGGAAGACGTCGAACTCGTCGAGACCCTCGCCGTTGGAGGCGAAGAGGATGGGCTGGCCGGTGACCTCGCGGACCGAGAGCGCCGCACCACCGCGCGCGTCGCCGTCGAGCTTGGTGAGCACGACGCCGTTGAACCCGACGCCGTCGCGGAAGGCCTCGGCGGTGTTGACGGCGTCCTGACCGACCATGGCGTCGAGCACGAACAGGATCTCGTCGGGCGACACGGCGTCGCGGATGTCCGCGGCCTGCGCCATCAGCTCCTCGTCGACACCGAGGCGACCCGCGGTGTCGACGACGAGGACGTCGTACTGGCGGTTGCGCGCGTCGGCCACGGCGCGGCGGGCGACGTCGACCGGGTCGCCCACGCCGTTGCCGGGCTCCGGGGCGAACACCTCGACGCCGGCGCGCTGCCCGACGATCTGCAGCTGGTTCACCGCGTTCGGGCGCTGCAGGTCGCAGGCCGCGAGCAGCGGGGTGTGGCCCTGGTTCTTCAGCCACCGCGCGAGCTTGCCCGCGAGGGTCGTCTTCCCCGACCCCTGCAGACCGGCGAGCATGATCACCGTCGGCGGGTTCTTCGCGAAGCGGATCCGGCGGGTCTCGCCGCCGAGGACGCCGATGAGCTCCTCGTTGACGATCTTGACAACCTGCTGCGCGGGGTTGAGGGCCTCGGAGACCTCGGCACCCTTCGCGCGCTCCTTGATCTGCTTGACGAAGGCGCGCACCACCGGCAGCGCGACGTCGGCCTCGAGCAGCGCGATGCGGATCTCGCGGCACGTGGTGTCGATGTCGGTCTCGGAGAGCCGGCCCTTGCCGCGCAGGTCCGACAGGACCGATGTGAGGCGATCGGAGAGGGTGTCGAACACGGCGGGCGCACTCCCGGGGTCTGGCTGGTCGGACCGTCGCGGTGAGCACACGCGGGCGGCCCCCGACGATGCTCCAGCCTAACCGCCGGGTGTGACGTCGCTCCGCGACCCGTCGTCAGGAAGGGTCCGGGGCGACGGCCGCCATGACCGCCGCCTCGATGTCCCGACGGCGGGTCGGGTCGAGCGGGACGACGCGACCGGTGCCGGGGCTCTCGTGCTCGCCCGCCTCGCCCTCCGGGGAGGCCTCCAGGCAGAAGGCGTCGACCACCGAGGAGCCCAGCGTGGAGACGCGGGCCCACCGCACATCGACGCCCTCGGCCTCCAGTGCGGCGGCGACGCCGTGGAGCAGCCCGATGCGGTCGGCGGTGCGGAGCTCGAGCACCACCGCGCCGGTGGCCTCGTCGTCGAACCAGAGGACCCGCGTGGCGGGCGGGGACCCCGAGGTCTGCGACGACGAGTAGTCGCGCTCCTTGGCGGCCAGGCGCGCGGGCAGGTCGAGCGAGCCGGTGAGCACCCGCACGAGGTCCTCGCGCAGCAGGGACGCCTCGGGCAGGCGCCCGAACCGCGGCGAGACGGTGAAGCTGTCGACCGCGACGCCGTCGTGCTCGACGAGGACCGCGGCGTGGACCTGCAGGGAGTGCAGCGCGAGCACCCCGGCCGCGCGGCTGAGCAGCCCCGGGCGGTCCGGGGCGGCCACCGTCATGGTCACCGTGGTCAGTTCGTCCGCGGCCTCGACCGAGACCTCCGGGTTCCCGGTCGCGGCGACGGCGCGGGCGAGCGCCAGGCGGTCGTCGGAGAGCGGCTCCGGCCCGGGCATGCCGTCGCCCGCCATCACCTGGCGGCAGCGCCGGACGAGGTCGCCCAGGAGCGTCGCGCGCCACGGGGTCCAGACGCCGGGTCCGGTCCCGAGCGCGTCCGCCTCGGCGAGGGCGTGGAGCAGCTCGAGCAGCACCGGGTCGCCACCGAGGGTGTCGACGACGCGCTGCACCGTCGCCGGGTCCTCGGGGTCGCGGCGCTGCGCGGTGTGGGGCAGCAGGAGGTGGTGGCGGACCATCAGGCCGAGGGTCTCGACGTCGGCCGGCCAGAGGCCGAGCCGGCGGCCGATGTGCCGGGCGAGCTCCGCGCCGACGACCGAGTGGTCCTCGTCGCGGCCCTTGCCGATGTCGTGGATCAGGGCGCCGATGAGCAGCAGGTCGGGCCGGGCGACGCGGGTGGTCAGCTCGGACGCGCGGCGGGTGACCTCGACGAGGTGACGGTCGACGGTCCAGACGTGGGTCCGGTCGCGCGGCGGGAGGTCGCGGACGGCGCCCCACTCCGGGAAGAGCCGCCCCCAGAGGCCGGTGCGGTCCAGGGCCTCGATGACGTCGACCATGCCCTCGCCCGCCGCGAGCAACGCGAGCAACTCCTCGCGGGCCGCCCGGGGCCACGGTTCGCGGAGCTCGGGCGCGGCGTCGGCGAGCCGGCGCAGCGTCCCGGCGGCGATGGGCAGGCCCGTGCGGGCGGCGACCGCGGCGAGGCGCAGGACGAGGGCCGGGTCGCGGGTCACCTGGGCCTCGCGGGCCAGCACGATCTCGCCGGCCTGCTCGACGACGCCCTCGTCGAGGCCCCGCCGGGCCGGGGTGCGCCGCAGGGCCGCCAGTCCACGACGCGGGAGCGCCGCCCGGGCCGACCGCAGGGCGACGTCGGTCGCGTAGACCACGGTGCGGGCGGCCCCGGACAGCGACCGGGCGAGGTCGTAGCGGTCGGCGACGCCGAGGTCGGGGATGCCGGCGAGCTCGTGGGCGTCCTCGGCCTGCAGCACGTCGCGGGCGCGGCCGGCGCGGCGGTGCAGCTCGGTGCGCAGGTCGAGCATGAGCGTGCGGGCGGAGCGGACGTCGACGGCGGGCCGGTCGACGAGCTGGGCGGCGGAGAGGGCGTCCAGGAGCTGGACGTCGCGCAGACCGCCGCGGCCGTTCTTCAGGTCGGGCTCGACGCGGTGGGCGACCTCGCCGGCGCGTTGCCACCGCGTGCGGGTGGTCTCGACGAGGTCGTCGAACCGGTTGCGGATCCCGGCGCGCCACGCCTGACGGGCGGAGGAGGAGAGTCGTTCGGCGAGCTCGGGGTCGCCCGCGATGAGCCGGACCTCGAGCAGCCCGAGCGCCACCCGGAGGTCCTCGGTGGCCACCCCCACCGCCTCGCCGACCGTGCGGACCGAGTGGTCGAGGCCGATCCCGGCGTCCCACAGCGGGTACCAGAGCGCGTCGGCGATCCGCGCGACCTCCTGGGGGCTCCGGCCCCGGCCGCGCCCGGCGCCGTCGTGGACGAGGACGAGATCGAGGTCGGACCACGGGGCGAGCTCGCGACGACCGAGCGCCCCGACCGCCACCAGGGCCGTCCCGGACCCGGGTCCGACGCCGACGGCGGCGGCCCGCGTCGCGAGCCAGAAGTCGTGCAGTTCGACGAGGGCCTCGCGCAGCGCGGCCGGGCCCAGCCGCCGCGCCCCGGGCGGCGGCGAGAGCAGGGCCGTACGGGCCCGGACGAGGTCGACGGCGGCACCCTCGTCCGACTCCCCGGAGACGGCCAGGGAGGGGGACGTGCCCTCGCTCCCGGTCTCGTCGCCGGAGCGCCCCGTCCCGACTGCGACCATGCCGTTCCTCTCCGGTGGTGCGGCCCCGTCGACGGGCCGCACGGTGACGTCCGGGGGTCGACACGACAGCACCGGGCCCACCGTCCACGTGCGGGACGGCGGGTCCGGTGCCGGTCGACCTGCGAGCTAGAGGGCGTCGGCCCCGCGCTCGCCGGTGCGCACGCGCACCACGGTCTCGATCGGGGTCACCCAGACCTTGCCGTCACCGATCTTGCCGGTGCGGGCGGTCTCGGAGATCGCGTCGAGGACCTTCTCCGCGGTGGAGTCGTCGGTGACGACCTCGATGCGGACCTTCGGGACGAAGTCCACCGAGTACTCCGCACCGCGGTAGACCTCGGTGTGGCCCTTCTGGCGGCCGTAGCCCTGGACCTCGCTCACGGTCATCCCGAGGACGCCGAGCTGCTCGAGCGCGCCCTTCACGTCCTCCAGCACGAACGGCTTGATGATCGCCGTCACCATCTTCATCGCGGAGCACCCTCCCTCGGGGTCGCGGGGGTCGCGGACCCGGTCGCACCAGCACCCAGCAGCGAGTGGTTGCCCCCGCCGCTCAGACCCGAGTAGTCATACCCGGACTCGGCGTGCTGCGATTCGTCGATCCCCGCGGCCTCGTCCTCGTCGCTCACCCGGAACCCGACCGTGGACTTGATGATCAGGGCGAGGACCGACGTGACGATGAACGAGTAGAGCAGCACCGAGACCGCAGCCACGGCCTGCCGCCAGAGCTGGTCGAACCCACCGCCGTAGAAGAGGCCGTTGGCACCCGACGTGTTCAGCGAGTTGGTGCCGAAGAAGCCGATCAGGAGCGTGCCGATGAGGCCGCCGATCAGGTGGACGGCGACGACATCGAGCGAGTCGTCGAAGCCCAGCTTGAACTTGATCGACACGCAGAGCGCACAGACGGCACCGGCGATGAGGCCGACCGCGAGCCCGCCGAGCGGGTTGACGTAGGCACAGGCCGGGGTGATCGCGACGAGGCCGGCGACGGCACCGGAGGCGGCGCCGAGGGTGGTCGGCTTGCCGTCGCGGATCTGCTCGACGACCAGCCAGCCGATCGTCGCGGCACAGGTGGCCAGGGTCGTCGTCGTGAAGGCGATCGCGGCGTTCGAGTTCGCACCCAGCGCGGAGCCGGCGTTGAAGCCGTACCAGCCGAACCACAGGAGGCTCGCGCCGAGCAGCACGAAGGGCAGCGAGTGCGGACGGCCCGGGTCGCGGGGCCAGCCGCGGCGCTTGCCGAGGACGATCGCGAGCGCGAGGCCTGCCGCACCGGCGTTGATGTGGACGGCGGTGCCGCCCGCGAAGTCGAGGGCCTTCAGCTGGTTGGCGATCCAGCCGCCCTTCTCACCGGTGTAGCCGTCGAAGGCGAACACCCAGTGGGCGACGGGGAAGTACACGATCGTCGACCAGAGGACGACGAAGAGGCCCCACGACCAGAACTTGATGCGCTCCGGCACCGCACCCGAGATCAGCGCGGGCGTGATGACCGCGAACATCAGCTGGAACATCGCGAAGGCGTAGACCGGGATGCCGTCGCCGCTGCTCGTCCCGGCGATGTACTGGCTGCCGCCGGGGAAGGCGTTGCCCAGGCCCAGGTAGGCGCCGCCGCCGATGAGGCCGCCGAAGGCGTCGTTCCCGAAGGCCAGCGAGAACCCGTAGAGGCACCACAGCACCCCGACGATCGCGAGGCACATGAAGTTCATCATGAGCATGTTCAGGACGCTCTTCGAGCGGACCATGCCGCCGTAGAAGAACGCGAGCCCTGGCGTCATGAGCATCACCAGCGCGGCGCTGGCGAGTACCCATGCGGTACTTCCGGCATTCAACACGAGCCTTCGTCCCTCCTGCGGTCGCCGTCAGGCGCGGTCACTGGGAGGAGAGAATGCTGAGAGCTTGTTTCGAGCGACGTGCCCTGGTGTTTCTCGGCAGTTAACACGGCCCCGACGCGTGTGACCATCACGTTGCCGATTCGGACATCGAGAGCGACCGTGTCACAGGTCACGCATGGTCGGTGACGGTGTGCCACCGTTGATCGCTCGTTCGTGACACTGCGTATCACCCGTTCGGCAGCGCCGGTGGTCGTGCCGCGAGGATGACGTCGGGCAGGTCCGGCGGGGTCGGACCCTGCCCGGCGTGCGTCTCACGCGCCGGAATCAGCGCAGGAGCGCGTCCACGAAGGCGTGCGGCTCGAACGGGGCGAGGTCGTCCGGGCCCTCGCCGAGACCGACGAGCTTCACCGGGACGCCCAGTTCCCGCTGCACCTGGAAGACGATGCCGCCCTTGGCGGTGCCGTCGAGCTTCGTGAGCACCACGCCCGTCACGTCGACGACCTCGCGGAAGACCCGGGCCTGGGTCAGCCCGTTCTGCCCGGTGGTCGCGTCCAGGACCAGCAGCACCTCGTCGACCTCGGCCTGACGTTCGACGACGCGCTTCACCTTGCCGAGCTCATCCATCAGGCCGGTCTTGGTGTGCAGCCGGCCGGCGGTGTCGAGCAGCACGGCGTCGACGCCCGCGTCGGCACCCCGCTTGACGGCGTCGAACGCGACGCTGGCCGGGTCCGCGCCCTCCGCGCCGCGCACGACGCGTGCCCCGGCCCGCTCCCCCCAGGTCTGCAGCTGCTCGGCGGCCGCGGCGCGGAAGGTGTCGGCCGCGCCGAGCACGATCTCGTGCCCGCCGCCCACGAGGACGCGGGCGAGCTTGCCGGTGGTCGTCGTCTTGCCGGTGCCGTTGACCCCGACGACGAGGACGACGGCGGGTCGGCCGTCGTGCGCCAGGGCGCGCACCGAGCGCTCCATGTCGGCGCCGAGGGTCTCGACGAGGACCTCGTGCAGCAGCTCCCGCACCTCGTCGGAGGTCCGGACGCCCCGCGAGGCGATCCGCTCGCGGAGCTTGCCGACGACCTCCTGTGTGGTCGCCGAGCCCAGGTCCGCCATGAGCAGCTGGTCCTCGACCTCCTCCCAGGAGTCCTCGTCGAGGTCGCCGGCCCCGAGCAGGCCGAGCAGGCCGGTGCCCAGGGTGGAGCGGCTGCGTCCCAACCGCCCCCGCAGCCGCTCGAGCCGCCCCTCGGGCGGGGCGATCGGCTCGCTCGGGGCCGGGGCCCCGGCCGACGGTGCCGGCGTGGCCGGTGCCGGTGTGGCTGGTGCCGGAGCCGGCGGGGCGGACGGCGTCGGGGCAGGAGTCGCGGCCGGCGGGATCGCGGTCGTCCGGTCGGGAGCGGGCGCCGGGGTGGGCGGCACCTCCGTCGTCCGGTCCGGCGCGGGTGCCGGCGGAGCGGGCGCCGCCGCGGTCGGCGGGATCGCGGTCGTCCGGTCGGCCGGAGGCGCGACCGGGGGCATCTCGGTGGTCCGGTCCGCGGCGGGCGGGACCTCGGTCGTCCGCTCCGGCGTGGGCGGAACCTCGGTGGTCCGGTCCGGAGCGGGGGCCGGCGTCGCCCCGGCGGGCGGGACCTCCGTGGTCCGGTCGCCCGGGGGCGCGACGGGCGGGATCTCGGTCGTCCGGTCCGTCGGAGGCGCGATCTCCATCGTGCGATCGGTCGCGGACGGGACCTCCGTCGTGCGGTCGGGCGCGGCCGGCGTGACCTCGGTGGTGGACTCCGGGATCGCGGGCGGCGCCTGGGTCGTGCGGGCCGGCGGCGACGGCGGGGCGGGGCGCGACGGGCGGGCCGGGGGCGCCTGGGTGCTCGACGGCTCGCCCGGGGCCGGCTCGGCCGAAGGGGTCTCGATGGTGGGCGGGGTGGGACCGACCTCGGGCCGGTCCCTGGTCGCAGTTCCGCCCCCCGAGGAGAAGTTGAAGCCGCCCCCGGCCGTGTAGCTGCCCTTCGTCGGCCTGGGCGGCTCGGCCTGCTCCGCTGCCTGGTCGCGCAGCGAGATCCGGCGCCGGCGGGCCAGGAGCAGCCCGATGATCAGCACCAGGACGAGCACCACCACGACGACCGCGACGATGATCCCGGTCAGCACACCCGGCGAGAGCCCGGCGGCGGGGGCCTGGGCGAGCAGGTCCCGGGACGAGGGTCCGAGGGTGGTCAGCGGCGAACTCACGACTCCCATCCTGTCAGCCGTACGGCTCCGCCGACGGCCGCACGGGGCGTGGAACGGGGGTCAGCCCACGAGGGAGAGCAGCGACCAGACGCCCACGCCCAGGATCGCGAGCATCAGGACGAGGCCCGCGAGCAGGGCGACCACGCCGCGGGTCTGCTGCGGCACCGGGCCGAGCGCACCCGCGCCGGGCAGCACCGGGGCGCGGTAGAAGACGTCGACGGTGTGCCCGGCCGCGACCGGGACGGCCTCGACGACGCAGCCCCACCCCTCCCCGCGGTCGACCGCGATCTCCACCCGGTGCCGGCCGGGCGGGAGGGCGATGTCGGTGCGGCCCCAGCGGATGCTCAGCGGGAGGTCGTCGACGAGGACCGTCACCGGGTACGCGGCGAGGAACGGCACGAGCGCGCTGTGGGAGGCGTCGACGACGAGGTGCCCGACGGCGGGCTGCGGGGCGGACGACACCCGCCAGGACCGGCGGGCCGCCGGCGCGGCCACGGTCGCTGCAGCGGACACGGCCGACGCAGCAGACACGGCCGACGCGCTGCGCTCGACCGCCGCGCGACGCTTGGGCTGGAGCACCGTCATCCCGACCCACCCTCCCCCGGGGGAGCCACCGCTCCCCGGCCCCGACGACTCGACCGTAGGCCCGCGCCACCCCGAGCGGGATGCCCCGTGCGCGTCGTTCGTCGGTCACGGTCGCATGATGTGTTGATCACGCACCGCTATCTTAGCGCGACACAGCGTCACGACACGGGCGAGGGGTCCGCTCGGGCGAGTGGACCGGGGGCATCGGCGCCCCGGAGCCGCTGGGAGACCACCGCGGTGATGCCGTCGCCGCGCATGCTGACGCCGTAGAGCGCGTCGGCGATCTCCATCGTCGGCTTCTGGTGGGTGATGATGACCAGCTGCGAGGTGCGGCGGAGGTCGTCGAGCAGCGAGATCAGCCGGCGGAGGTTCGCGTCGTCGAGCGCGGCCTCCACCTCGTCCATGACGTAGAACGGCGAGGGGCGCGCCCGGAAGATGGCCACCAGCATCGCGACCGCGGTGAGTGACTTCTCCCCGCCCGAGAGCAGCGAGAGCCGCTTGACCTTCTTGCCCGGCGGACGGGCCTCGACCTCGACGCCCGTGGTCAGCAGGTCGTCGGGGTCGGTGAGCACCAGCCGCCCGTCGCCGCCGGGGAAGAGCACCGGGAACACGACCTCGAACTCCCGCGCGACGTCGGCGAACGCCTCCGCGAAGACGTCGAGGATCCGCTGGTCGACGTCCGCCACCACCGAGAGCAGGTCGCGCTTGGAGGCCTTCACGTCCTCGAGCTGGGTCGACAGGAACCGGTAGCGCTCCTCGAGCGCGGCGTACTCCTCGAGCGCCAGCGGGTTGACCTTGCCCAGCGTGCCGAGCTCCTTCTCCGCCCGTGTCGCCCGGCGCTGCTGCTCGGCCCGGTCGTAGGGCATGGGCGGCGGCATCGAGACCTGCTCGCCGCGCTCCCGGGCCTGCGTCACCTCCGCGACCTCGGCCTCGCTCGGCGGGATGCCCGCCGCCGGGCCGTACTCGCGGACGAGGTCCTCGAGCCCGATCCCGAACCGCTCGACGATCGACTCCTCCAGCTGCGCGAGCCGGGTGCGCTGCTCGGCGCGCAGCACCTCGTCGCGGTGCACGGCGTCGGTCAGCCGCTCGAGGGTCTGCTGCAGGCTCCTCGTCCGCTCGCGCACCCCGTCGAGCTCGGCCGCCCGCGCCTGCCGGGCCGCGGCCAGCCGGTCCCGGGCCGCGGCCGCCGCCGTCACGGAGCCGGCGATCCGGTCCACCCCCGTCCGGCCGTGCTCGAGGATCTCGGTGAGCAGCGCGGCCTGCCGTTCCCGTTCCCGACGCCGGGTCGCGGCGCGCTCCCGCTGCTCGCGCTCCGCCCGGGCCCGGTGGCGCAGAGCCTCCGCACGCCCGGTGACCGCCCGCGCCCGCTCCTCGGCGGTGCGCAGCGCGAGCCGGCCCTCGACCTCGGCGGCCCGCGCGGCGTTGAGGGCGACCGCGGCAGCATCGCGGGCGCCGACGTCGCTGCCGTCGGCATCGTCGGACGCGTCGGTGTCGGCCTGGTCGGTCGCCATCTCGAGGCGTTCGCTCAGGTCGTCCAGCTCCGCGCGCCGTTCCTCGCGGGCCTGCTCCACGGTCGCGCGGCGCTCGGTGAGCCGGGCGAGCTCCGCCTCGGCGCCGCGCACGGTCTCCGCCAGCCCGCCCAGGCGACGGGCGCGCGCGGCGCGACGGGCGTCGTCCTGCACCCGCCGGGCGTCGGCCGCCTTCCGTCGCTCGACGTCGGCGCGGCGGGCGTCGTCGCGCACCTGCCGGGCCACCCCGACCTCCGCGCGGGCCGCCGCCTCCGCGTGCCGGGCCGCCTCCAGTGCCGTGGCCGCCGCCTTCTCGGCCCGTTCCGCGTCGGCGCGCCGGTCCCCCGCCTCGTCGGCCGCCGATTGCATCTCCAGGATCGAGCGGTTCCCGGACGGCCCCCCGACCGCCCAGACCCCGCCGAGCACGTCGCCGGCCCGCGTGGCCGCCGTGAGCTCCGGGTGCGCGGCGACGAGCGTGCGCGCCGCGGGGAGGTCGTCCACCACCACCACGCCGGCGAGCAGCCGCGCCACCGCCCCGGCCACGGCCTCGGGCGCCCGGACGAGGTCGGCCGCCCACGTCGCCCCGGCCGGTGGGTCCCCCGCGGTGACCACGGGACCGGCGTCCGCCACCAGCAGGCCCGCCCGGCCCGCGTCGGTGGCGTGCAGGTGCGCCAGCGCGTCCGCGGCCGCGTCGACCCCGGCGACGACGACCGCGTCGGCCACCGGTCCCAGCGCCGCCGTCACCGCCGTCTCGTCGCCGGGCCCGACCCGCAGCAGGGCGGCCACCGACCCGAGCACCCCCTCGCGACCCCCGGCGAGGAGCTCCCCGGCCCCGTCGCGGCGCGTGAGCGTGAGCTCGAGGGCCTCCACCCGCGCCTTCCAGTGCGCCCGGTCCCGCTCGGCGTCGCGGTGGGCCGCGGCGGCGCGGTCGACCTCCGCCCGGACCTGCTCGTGGCGCTCGGTCGCGGCGTCGAAGGCGGCCTCGGGATCAGGGGCGTCCTCGGGGACCGACGCCTGCGCGGTCGGCTCCCCCGGCTCCGCGGCGTCGACGGCGCCCGCCGCGGCCTCCTCCTCGGCGAGCTCCGCGCGGGCGGCCGCCGCCCGGGCCGTCGTCTCGCCGATCGACGCGGCCAGCGTCTCGAGCTCCTCGATCGCCGCGGCGACCCGCCCCCGCTGCGTCTCGACCTGACCCGCGAGGCGGGCCAGCCCCTCGCGCCGGTCGGCCGCCGCACGGGTGGCCGCCGCGACGCGACGGTCGGCGGCCTCGAGCGTCTCCTCGGCGTCCTCCCGCCGGGCGGCGGCATCCTCGAGGGTCTCCCGGGCGAGCGCGACCTCCTCGGCGAGCGCGGCCTCGTTCTCCGCCGCCGCGGCCGCCTGCCGCTCCAGCTCGTCGGGGTCCGGCCCCGAGGCCGGCTCCTCCGCGCCGGTCAGGTGCCGGTGCCGCTCGGCGGCCAGGGCCACCGTGCCCCGGAGGCGCTCGGCGAGCGAGGCCAGCCGGTGGTGGGCCTCCTGGGCCCGCTCGTAGGCGGGGGCGTCGACCTCGAGCGCGGCCTCCAGCTCCTCCCTCGCCGCGGACTCGGCGGCGAGCGCCCGCTCGGTCTCGTCGCGCCGCCGCCGGGCCTCGTCCTCGTCGGCCGCGTCGCGCGCGATGGTGCCCCGCAGCGTCACCAGGTCGTCCGCGGCGAGGCGGAGCCGGGCGTCGCGCAGGTCGGCCTGGATGGTCTGCGCCCGCCGCGCGATCTCGGCCTGGCGGCCCAGCGGCTTGAGCTGGCGGCGCAGCTCGGTGGTGAGGTCCCCGAGGCGGGCGAGGTTGGACTCCATCGCCTCGAGCTTGCGGAGCGCCTTCTCCTTGCGCTTGCGGTGCTTGAGGACGCCCGCGGCCTCCTCGATGAAGGCCCGCCGCTCCTCCGGACGCGACTGCAGGATCGCGTCGAGCTGCCCCTGCCCGACCAGCACGTGCAGCTCGCGGCCGATCCCGGAGTCGCTCAGCAGCTCCTGCACGTCGAGCAGGCGGCAGGAGCTGCCGTTGATCTCGTACTCGCCCGCACCGGAGCGGAAGACGCGCCGGGTGATCGACACCTCGGTGTACTCGATCGGCAGCGCGCCGTCGCTGTTGTCGATCGTCAGCGTCACCTCGGCGCGGCCCAGCGGGGCACGTCCCGTGGTGCCGGCGAAGATGACGTCCTCCATCTTCCCGCCGCGCAGCGCCTTCGCGCCCTGCTCGCCGAGCACCCAGCTGATGGCGTCGACGACGTTGGACTTGCCGGACCCGTTCGGGCCCACCACGCAGGTGATCCCGGGCTCGAAGCGCAGGGTGGTCGAGGACGCGAAGGACTTGAAGCCCTTGAGCGTCAGGCTCTTCAGGTGCACCCCGGCCCCACCCCCTCCCGTCGCTCCGCTCGCCCAGGTCTCCCCCGACCTGTCCAGGAAGCTACGCGACCCCTCCGACAGCCTCCCGCAGCACCGCCGCGGCCCCGTCGGCGCCGTCGCCGAGCGCCCCCGACCGGTCGATCGCCGACATCGCGGCCACCACCAGCCCCTCGGACCACACGGGCACCGCGACCGCCACCGCGCCGGGGACGAGCCGGCCGCTGCGCCCGGTCTCGCACCCCGTCGCCCGGATGCGCTCGCAGTCCTCGAGCAGTGCCAGCCCGGCCGCCGGGTCGTCCGGCCGGGCCGCCCGCACCACCGCCTGCCGGGCCGGGGCCGACAGGTGCGCCACCAGCACCCGCCCGGCCGCGGTGTCCACGAGCGGGCGCCGGATCTGCGAGGACAGGGCGTAGTCGAAGGCCTCGTCGGCGCCCGCCCAGTCGACCCAGACCGCGTCGTCCCCCACCCGCACCGCGAGCTGCACCGGCAGCCCGAGCCGCGCGGACACGTCGACCAGCGTCCCGTGCCGCACCGGGACCGCCGGCCGCCCGGCCCGCACCGAGAGCACCGACGGCGCGGGCCCCAGGGTGTACCGGCGGCCGTCCTCGTCGAGGTAGCCGACGGCCACGAGCCCGTCGACGAGCTTCTGCACCGACGACACGGGCGCGTCGACCGCCCGCGCGAGCTCCGTCAGCGAGGCCCCCGGCCGGGCCACCGCCGCCTCGAGCAGCTCGGCCACCCGGTCGACGGTCCGGTGGTGCTTGTTACCCATATGCGTAACCGTATCTCACATTGCGGAGAGATCGTTAGCGCGCCTAACGTCGTTCCCATGACGACGACAGCACTCGACGGAGTTCGGGTCATCGACCTCGCGACCGTGGTGATGGGGCCGTACGCGGCCCAGATCCTGGGTGACCTGGGCGCCGACGTCATCAAGGTCGAGGCCCCGGGCGGGGACAGCGCCCGCCTCGCCCCGCCCGCGCGGCACCCCGGCATGGGCCATCTCGCCCTGAACGTCAACCGCAACAAGCGGTCGGTCACCCTCGACCTGAAGTCCCCGGCCGGGAAGGCCGCGTTCCGCGACCTGGTCGCGGGCGCCGACATCCTCATCACCAACATGCGGCCCGGCGCCCTCGACCGCCTCGGCATCTCGCACGAGGAGCTCGCCGCGATCAACCCGCGCCTCATCACGTGCCGGGCGCAGGGCTTCCGGTCCGACTCTGCGCTCGCCGACCGCGCCGCCTACGACGAGATCGTCCAGGCCGCGTCGGGCATGACCGACATCGTGCGGCGCGCCACCGGCACCCCGAGCTACGTCCCGACGGTGCTCGCGGACAAGGTCTGCGCGCTCACGATCGCCTACTCGGTCCTCGCCGCGCTGATCCACCAGCGAGCCACCGGGCAGGGCCAGGAGGTCGAGGTGCCGATGGCGGACACGATGCTCGCCTTCACCCTCGTCGAGCACCTCTCCGGCCACACCTTCGTCCCCGACGAGGGGGGCACGGGCTTCAACCGGTCCCTCGCCGCCGGGCACGCCGCGGTCGCGACGAAGGACGGGTGGGCATGCATCCTGCCCTACAGCCCGCGCAACATCGCCGACTTCTTCGCCGCCGCGGGGCGCGACGACCTCGCGACCGACGAGCGCTTCGTCGACCGCACGCAGCTCGCCCGCCACCAGGAGGAGCTCTACGGCGAGATCGCCGCGATCGCGCCGACCCGCACCACCGACGAGTGGGCGGACCTGTGCGCCGGGCACTCGATCCCGTTCGCCCCGGTCCTCGAGCTCGAGTGCGCCCACGAGGACCCCTACGTCGTCGACGGCGGCCTGCTCACCGAGCAGGAGCACCCCACCGAGGGCACCTACCGCTCCGTCGGCTTCCCCGTGCGGTTCTCGGCGACCCCGGCCGGCATGCGCACGCCGACCCCGCGCCAGGGCGACCACACCGCCGAGGTCCTGCGCGAACTCGGCCGCACGGCGGAGCAGATCGCGGAGATGACGGCGGTGACGGCATGAACACCGAGGAGATCCTCCGCCGCGGCACCACGCCGCTCAGCGCGCCGGCCTTCCCGCCCGGGTCGCACCGGTTCACCGACCGCGAGTACCTCAACGTCGTCTACCGCACCGACCCCGACGCGTTCCGCGCCGCGCTCCCCGAGCCGCTGGAGACGGTCGAGCCGCTGGTGCGCTTCGAGGTGATGCGCATGGGCGACGTCGACGGCTTCGGCCCCTACACCGAGTGCGGGCAGGCCCTGACCTGCGCGTTCGACGGCGAACAGGGCGAGTACCTGCACGCGATGTACCTCGACAACGCGCCCGCCACCTTCGCCGGGCGCGAGCAGAGCGCCTACCCCAAGGCGTTCGGATCGCCGCGGCTGTGGATCGAGCAGGGCACGCTGGTCGGGCAGCTGCACGTCGGGTCGCTGCCCGTCGCCACGGCGACCATGGCCTACAAGCACACGCCGCTGGACCCCGACGAGGCCCGCGCGCAGGTCGGCGTCCCGACCTTCGCCGTCAAGCTCTCCCCCGGCCGCGGCGGCCCGACCGCCGCGATCCTGCAGCGGACCCGGATCACCGACCTCGTCGTGAAGGACGCCTGGACCGGACCCGCCCGCCTGGAGCTCCACGCGCACGTCATGGCGCCGCTGGCCGACCTGCCCGTGCTGGAGGTCGTCAGCGCCTCGCACGTGCTGACCGACCTCACGCTCGCGCCCTTCACGCCGGTGCACGACTACCTGGAGCACGCATGAGGATCACCGAGATCGGCGCCGGCACGATCGGCGTCAGCTGGACGGTGCTGCACGCCGCCCACGGCCACGAGGTCGTCGTCACCGACCCGCGCCCGGACCTCGACGAGGCCGTCCGCGACGGCGTCCGCCGGTTCGCCCCGGCCCTCGGCGCGGACCCCGACGAGCTGCTCGGCCGCGTCCGGACCGAACCGGACCTCGCCGCCGCCGTCGGGAACGCGGAGATCGTCCAGGAGCAGGGACCGGAGCGGCTCGCGGTCAAGCAGGACATCGTCATGACGGCGGGTGCGGCGGCTCCCGCCGACGCCCTCCTGCTGACCTCGACGTCGGGCATCGTCGCGAGCGACATCGCGGCGGAGCTCGACGCGGACGTCGCCGCGCGGCTCGTCGTCGCGCACCCGTTCAACCCGCCGCACCTGCTGCCGCTCGTCGAGCTGGTCGCCGGGGACCGCACGGCCCCCGCGACCGTGGAGCGGGCCGCGGCCTTCCTGCGCTCCGTCGGCCGCGACCCGGTGGTGGAGCACCGGGAGGTGTCCGGCTTCGTCGCGAACCGGCTGCAGTCCGCCCTGTTCCGCGAGGCCGTGAGCCTCGTGCGCCGCGGGGTGGTGTCGCCCGAGGAGCTCGACCGCGTGGTGACCGGCTCGCTCGGCCCGCGCTGGGCGACGGGGGGTCCGTTCCTGTCGTTCCACCTCGGCGGCGGGCCCGGCGGGCTGCGACACCTGCTGACCCACCTCGGCCCGGGCATGAGCAGGCGGTGGGCGGATCTGGGGAACCCCACCCTCGACGACGAGACGGTCGAGGCCCTCGTGACGGGCACCGAGTCCGCCTACGGGAACGACTACGACGCACTGACCGCGCACCGCGACCGCGCCCAGGCCGCCGTGCTGAGCGCCCGGGAGGACGCATGATCGAGCCGCTGCCCGGTGATGTGTACGGCTACGTCGAGCTGCTGGACGACGAGGAGCAGGAGATCCTGGCCCGCGTTCGGACGTTCGCCGAGAAGCGCATCGCGCCGATCGCGAACCGGTACTGGGCCGACGCGGAGTTCCCGCACGAGCTGATCGAGGGCTTCGCCGAGCTCGACGTCGTCGGGCTCGCCCGCGAGTGGCCGGACCGCCGCGCCTACTCGCGCCTGCTCACGTCGTTCGTCTCGCTGGAGCTCTCCCGGATCGACCCGTCGATGGCGACGTTCTTCGGCGTCCACGCCGGGCTCGCGCTGACCAGCATCGATCTGCTCGGCTCCGAGGAGCAGAAGGAGCGCTGGCTCCCGGCGATGCGCCGGATGGAGAAGATCGGGGCGTTCGGGCTGTCCGAGCCGCACGGCGGGTCGGACGTCGCAGGCGGGCTGGAGACGACGGCGCGCCGCGAGGGCGACGAATGGGTGCTGGACGGGGCGAAGCGCTGGATCGGCAACGGGACGTTCGCCGATCTCGTCGTCGTGTGGGCCCGGGATACCGACGACGGTGAGGTCAAGGGGTTCGTCGTCGAGCAGGGCACCCCCGGCTTCACCGCGACGAAGATGGAGGGCAAGCTCGCGCTCCGCTCCGTGCAGAACGCCGACCTGACCTTCGAGGGCGCCCGCGTCCCGGAGGCGAACCGGCTGCCCGGCGCGCGGCGCTTCGCAGACACGAACCGGGTGCTGCGCGTGACCCGCGGCGGGGTGGCATGGAACGCGGTCGGCGCGATGATGGGCGTGTTCGAGCTGGCGCGGGACTACGCCGGCGAGCGGGTGCAGTTCGGCTCCCCGATCGCGTCCTACCAGCTGATCCAGGACCACCTCGTGTCGATCCTCGGCCACGTCACGGCGTCGCTCGCGATGGCGGTGAAGGTGGCGCAGATGCAGGACGCCGGGACCTTCCGCGACGAGCAGGCCGCGCTCGCCAAGCGGGAGGCCACGATCCACCTGCGCGACGCGGTGGCCCGGGCCCGCGAGGTGTTCGGCGGCAACGGCATCCTGCTGGAGAACAGCGTGGTGCGGTTCTTCAACGACGCCGAGGCGCTCTACTCCTACGAGGGCACGCGGGAGATCAACACCCTCGTCGTCGGGCGCTCGATCACCGGCGTCGGCGCGTTCGTGGGGCACGCCCCGCGCCGCTGAGATTCCGCCGTTTGCGACGAGGGGCCGAGCGCCCATCATCGTTCATGGCAACCGCAACGCACTATCTCGAGGTCAACGCACCGGCCGCCGAGTGCTACCGCTGGTGGCGGCCGCTCACCCATCTGCCGCAGATCCTGGACGACGTCGAGTCGGTCGAGCCGAAGGACGGCAGCGCCGACGTGACGCACTGGGTGGTGGACGGGCCGCTCGGCAAGAAGATCGAGTGGGACGCGAAGATCATCGACGAGGAGCAGGACCGCAAGATCGCGTGGACGTCGCTCGAGGAGAGCAACAACCACGTCGAGACCGGCGGCGCCGTGCGGTTCGACGACCACGGCCCCAAGACCGGGGTGGAGGTCAGCCTGCACGTGGAGACGCCCGCCGGGGCGCTGGGCGACCTGGGCGCGAAGCTCTTCGCCGACCCCCAGAAGAAGATCGAGAAGGCGCTCCAGGAGTTCAAGCAGCTCATGGAGTCGAACACCACCCGCTAGTGCCCCGGAGCCGGCCCGCGATCGCCGCGGGCCGGTTCCTCGCTGTCCACGCCCGGCCCTCTCGATCGAGCCCCGCGTCGTTCGGGCCCTCTCCACACCACACAGGAGATCGCCATGATCGCTCTGCCCACCCAGTCCGACCCGTCCGGCGGCGGGGGCGGTTTCAACGCGCTGCAGTCGCTGCAGAACGCGTTCACCACCCTGCTGAACTACATCCCCAACGTGATCGGGGCCCTGCTGGTCCTGCTCATCGGCTACCTCATCGCCCGCCTGCTACGCGCCGCGATCACCNNACTGCTCCAACGCGTCCGGCTCGACCAGCGCCTGACCCACGGCTCCGGCGGCGAGTACGTCACCCGCTTCTCCCCCGACGGCAGCCCCGCCAAGCTCGTCGGCCTGGTCGTGCAATGGGTGCTGCTCGTCTTCGTCATCGTCTCCGCGGTCGGCACCCTGAACATCCCCGCCGTCACCGGGTTCGTCAACCTGGTGCTGTCCTACCTGCCCAACGTCATCGCCGCGCTGCTGATCTTCCTGATCGCCGCCGCGATCGCCGCCGCCGTCGGCGGCCTGGTGCACCGCACCATGGGCGACACCCCCACCGGCCGCGTCGCCCGCTCCGCCGCCCCCACCCTGGTCATGGTCATCGCGGTGTTCATGATCCTCAACCAGCTCGGCATCGCCGAGGTCATCGTCAACGCCACCTTCATCGCCCTGATCGGCGCGCTGGCCCTCGGCGCCGCGCTGGCGTTCGGGCTCGGCGGCCGCGACGCCGCCGCCGACCTGATCAACACCGGGTACCGCAAGGCCCAGCAGAACAGCGACCAGGTCCGCGCCGACCTGCAGACCGGCTACCAGCGCGGCCAGGCCGAGGCCTCCCGCGTCGCGGACCAGCACACGTCGACGTCGGACGAGCCGGGTGCCGTCCGCGCCGACGACCCGCAGGCGCCGACCGTCGCGATCACCCCGCAGGACGGCCGCCACTAGTCGACCCGCACGCCGAGCCCGCCGGGAGCATCGAGCTCCCGGCGGGCTCACGTGCGTCGGGGCACCCTCTGGCAGGTCGGGCACCAGAACGACGAGCGGTTCGTGAAGGCCGAGCGCCGGATCGGTGTGCCGCACCGCAGGCACGGCTCGTCCTCCCGGCCGTAGACGGCGAGCGAGCGGGAGAAGTAGCCGGAGTCGCCGTGCACGTCGACGTACAGCGCGTCGAACGACGTGCCGCCCTGCGCGAGCGACTCGGTCATCACCTCGTGCGCCGCGGTGAGGACCTTCCGGACGTCGGGTCGGGTCAACCGGGCGGTCGGGCGCAGCGAGTGCAGGCGGGCCCGCCAGAGCGACTCGTCGGCGTAGATGTTGCCGATCCCCGACACGAGCGTCTGGTCGAGCAGCGCCCGCTTGAGCTCGGTGCGGCGGCGCCGGTACGCGCCGACGGCGGCCTCGAGGTCGAACGCCGGGTCGAGGGGGTCGCGCCCGATGTGCTCGACCGGCAGGGGCACCCGCTCCCCGTCGGAGGACACGGTGTCGACGGCGGTGAGCCCGCCGAAGGTGCGCTGGTCGACGAACCGCAGCTCCGACCCGTCGTCGAGGAACCGGAGGCGCACCCGCAGGTGCTTCTCGTCGGGGCGCTCGGCGGGCTGCACGAGGAGCTGGCCGCTCATGCCGAGGTGGGCGAGCAGCGCGGTGCCGTCGTCGAGGTCGACCCAGAGGAACTTGCCGCGCCGACGCGCGGCGACGAGGGTCCGCCCGGCCAGCCGCACGGCGAGCTCGGGCGCTCCCCCGGGCTGCCGTCGGACGGCGCGCGGGTGCAGCACCTCGACCGACGCGACGGTCCGCCCGACCGCGTGGTCGGCGACCCCGCGGCGGACGACCTCGACCTCGGGGAGCTCCGGCACCTAGCTGGTCACGGGGTGACGGGCCCGTGGATCGCCTCGTAGGCGGCCTGGGCGGCCTTCTGCTCGGCGTCCTTCTTGGTGCGCCCGACGCCGGTGCCGAGTGCCTCACCGGCGACGACGGCCGTCGCGGTGAACTCCTTGGCGTGGTCGGGGCCCTCCTCGGCGATCCGGTACTCCGGGACTCCGCGCCCGGAGGCGGCCGTCAGCTCCTGCAGGCTGGTCTTCCAGTCCAGGCCGGCACCGAGGCGCGGGGCCTGGTGGAGCAGGTCGCCGAACAGGCGGCCGACGAGCTCGCGCGCGACGTCGATGCCGTGCTCGAGGTGCACGGCCCCGAGGATCGCCTCGACGGCGTCGCCGAGGATCGAGTCCTTGTCGCGCCCGCCGGTCATCTCCTCGCCGCGCCCGAGGTACATCAGCTCGCCGAGCCCCAGCGTGCGCGCGACGCTCGCGAGCGCGTGCATGTTGACCACGCTCGCGCGCAGCTTCGCGAGCTGCCCCTCCGGCAGGTCCGGGTGCTCCCGGTACAGCCGTTCGGTCACCGCGATCCCGAGCACGGAGTCCCCGAGGAACTCCAGGCGCTCGTTGGTCGGCAGCCCGCCCTTCTCGTAGGCGTACGACCGGTGCGTCAGGGCGAGCCGGAGCAGCTCGGGATCGACCTCGATCCCGAGCACCCGGCTGAGCCGCTCGGCCGGCGAACCGTCCTGGTCAGTGGCGCCGGCCGCCGTGGCGGCCACGCGTCCACCCATCCCGTCGCTGCGCTCGCCCCGGCTCAGGCCGGGGTGACGGCCCGGCGGCCGGCGTACTGGCCGCAGGTGGGGCAGGCGACGTGCGGCGGCTTGGGCTTGCCGCAGGCCTTGTTCTGGCACGCCACGAGGGTCGGCACGGACGCCTTCCACTGCGAGCGACGGGCGTGGGTGTTGGCGCGCGACATCCGGCGCTTGGGGACGGCCACGGTGCTTCGATCTCCTCAGTTCTCTGTGCTGCCGCCGGCGAAACGCTCCTGCAGGGCGGCCCAGCGAGGGTCAATCCTCTCACGAGCGCTTCCCGCGGGTACGAAGGCCCATGCCTCCTCGTCCGGCGAGGGCACTCCGGGGCAGTCGTCGCTGCACAGCGGGGCGTTCGGGAGCTCCAGGAGCACCGCGTCGCGGACGGCGGGCTCGAGGTCGATCTTCTCGTCGACGATCCGCGCCACGTCGTCCTCGTCGGTCGTCTCCTCGGTGACCGAGTGGGGGTAGGCGTAGAGCTCGGTGACGTCGACCTCGACGTCCTCGTGGACCTCGCCGAGGCACCGGGAGCACTCGCCCACCACGTGGGCGCTCACCGTGCCGCTCGCGAGGACGCCCTCCATCACCGACTCCAGGCGCAGGTCGAGGTGGATCGGGTCGCCCGTGGGGACGCCGATCACCTCGAGCCCGAAGTCGGAGGGCGCGGGCACGTCACGCACCCAGGGCTTCATGGTGCCGGGCCGGCGCGACAGCTCGCGCAGGACGTCGACGACCCAGGGGCTCGTCGCGTCGGGGCCGGTCGTGTGCTTCTCAGTCATCTCAAGACGGACCAACGTGCTGCAGGCCGGGACGTGTTCCCGACGTCGGGGCGGATCCGTCGCTCAGCGTACGCGGCGACCGCCCGGCCCTACGCGCTCGCCCGCTCCGGGGCGTGCTCCTGGGCGGCCGCGCCGACCTGTCCGGTGCGCAGCTGGTGGCGGTGGCGCCCGACCGTGTCGAGCACCGACTCGAGCGTCTCGGTGAACTCGGCGAGCGAGGTCTCGACGTAGTGGTCGCAGTCGGTGCGCGCCTGGTGGGCGTCGTCGGCGGCCCGGTCGAGGATGCGCCCGGCCTCGTCGCGGGCGGCGAGGGTGACCTCGTGCTCGGAGACGAGGCGCTGCTGCTCGGCACGCCCGTCGGTCACGGCCCGCTCGTAGCTCTGGCGGCCGGCCTCGGTCATGCGGTCCGCCTCCGCGGCGGCCCGGTCGGTGAGGTCGGCGTACTCACGGCGCCCCCGCGCCACGACCCGCTCGGCCTCGTGCTCGGCCTCGGCGATCATCTGCTGGGCCTGCTCCCGGGCCTCGGCGAGGAGGCGGTCGGCCTCGGTGCGCGCCTCGGCGGTCGCGCGCTCGGCCTCGTCGGCGGCGTCGGCGACCAGCTTGTCGCGGTGGTCGAGCACGTCCTGGGCGTCGTCGAGCTCGCCCGGGATCGCCTCGCGGATGTCGTCGAGGAGCTCCAGGACGTCACCCCGGGGGACGACGCAGCTCGTCGTCATGGGGACGCCGCGCGCCTCCTCGCAGATGGTCACGAGCTCGTCGAGCGCCTCGAACACCCGGTACACGCCGATCCACCTCCCGCGTCGAAGACCGGCCGCCAGTGTGCGGCGCGGGCTCCGCCGCCCGGCGCATTGCGGCGCGTCGGGCGTGTCGGGGGTCAGGAGCCGAGCCGCTCCAGCAACGCCGTGTGCACGTCCGTCGTCAGGAAGGCCGAGACGTCCCCACCCCCGCGGGCGACCTCCTTGACCAACGAACTGGAGACGAACGTGTGCTCCGGCGAGGCGGACAGGAAGACGGTGTCGACGCCCGTGAGGTGCCGGTTCATCTGCGCCATCGGCAGCTCGTAGGCGTAGTCGGTGTCCGATCGCAGACCCTTGGCGATGACACCCACGCCCTGCTCGCGGCACCAGTCGACGAGCAGGCCCGAGAAGGCCGCCGTCGAGACGTTCGGCAGGTCGGCGAACGTGGCCCCGAGCAGCTCGCGGCGCTCGTCGACGGTGAACAGCCCCTGCTTGTTGGGATTGATCGCCACCGCGACCACCACCTCGTCGAACATCACCGCCGACCGACGCACCACGTCGACGTGGCCGAGCGTGACGGGATCGAACGACCCGGGACAGACGGCCTTCACGGTCGAACTCCCCTATCGGCGTGCTCCCCCGGATCCGTCTCCCGCCTCATGATCCGGGAGTTATAGCAGGATCCCCCCATGGACCTCGTCCGGGACGACCTCGCGGCGCTCTACCCGCAGGTCGGGGTCCGCGTGGCGCACGCGGGGCTGGTGCTCGTCGGCCCGACCGACGACGAGCTGCTCGAGCTGGCCGCGATCGTCGCCGAGCCCCACGGGATCCTCGGTCCGGGTCAGGAGCACTTCCTCACCCGCGCCCTGGGCGACGACGACGCCGCCCGCGTCTTCCTCGAATGGGCCTGGCGGCTGCGCGAGTTCCCGACGACGGGTCGGTGGCGGCTGCCGCTCGCCGTCCTCGAGGGCGGCCGCGCCCTGGGACTGGTGGTCCTCGCCCACGAGGTCGAGCATCCCGCCGGCACCGTGCACACGTCGTCGTGGCTGGCCCGCGCGGAGCAGGGCCGGGGTCTCGGACGGCGGGTCCGGCTGATGCTGCTCGAGCTGGCCTTCGAGCACCTCGGGATGACGCGCGCCGTCACCACGGCGGCGGACGACAACCGTGCCTCGCTGCGCGTCTCGCAGCGCTGCGGCTACCGCGAGACCCACCGGCGCCGCCACGCCGACGGCACCCCCGAGGTGCACCTCGCCGTGACGCCGGGCGCATGGCGGCGCCGACGGCTCGACGACGTCGTGGTCGAGGGCGTCGAGCCGTTCCTCGCGGCGATCAGCCCAGCGTCGCGGTGATCGAGAACGGTGCCCCGGGGACGCCCGCGGCGACACCGCCGCGGTCGTCGGTGCGGTCGGCGACGATCCGGGTCCCGGCGAACGCGGGCCGCGAGAGCCGGTAGTCGAACGAGCGCACCGGGTGCCCCCGACGCCGCGGGATCTCCAGGCACATCAGCGCCAGCAGCGGCCCGTGCACGACGGGCCCGGGGTAGCCCTCGACGCCAGTGACGTACGGCTGGTCGTAGTGGATGCGGTGGGTGTTGTAGGTGAGCGCCGAGAACCGGAAGAGCAGCCGCTCGTCGGGCGTGAGCACCACCGCCTCGTCCGAGGGCGGCGGCGCGTCGGCGTCGGGCTCGTCGAAGGCGATGCCGCGGGCCTGCCCGGGCGCCTGCGAGCGGTACACCACGTCCGACTCCTCGGTCACCAGCACGTCGTCGCCGGCGAGGAACTCGGTGCGGACCGTCACCAGCAGCATGTCGCCCGACCGGCCGTGCTTGGCCTGCGAGCTCACCAGCGACGACCGGCGCGTGTACGTCTCCCCCACCCGCATCGGTTCCCCGACCCGCAGCCGACCGCCCGCGATCATGCGGCGCCGGTCCGGGATCGGCGGCAGGAAGTGCCCGTGGAGCGGGTGCCCGTCGTCGCCGAGCTCGTCGGTGCGCGGGTGCTCGAGGAACCCGAACCAGTGCCACATCGGCGGCAGCGGGTCGCCCGGCCCGGCCACCGGGTCGAGGTCGAACATCCCGCTCACCGCCGCGACCGTCCAGGCGGAGGTCCCACCCGTCGTCGTGACCGGCTCGGGGGCCCAGCCCTGCGTCGCGTCCGCGAGGTCCACGCCCGCGATCATGCCGCGCCCTCGAGTGGTCCCGCAGCGCTGCGCGGACGGGTCTCTCACCGCGCTGCGGCACCACTCGGCACGAAGCCGCGCGCCACGAGCTCCTCGCGCACCCGCTGCTGGACCCAGCCGGGACGGTGGAACTGCCGCGCCGTCACCGTGATGACCACCCACCCGAGCTTGCGCAGCTCGTCGACGCGGTCGATGTCCCTCCCCCGCCGGTCGTTCTCGGCGTGGTCGCGACCGTCGTAGTCGAGCGCCACCTTCCACTCCGGCCGGCCGAGGTCCACGCGGGCGACGAACCGGAAACCGTCGAGGACGCGGTACTGGCTGACCGGGAGCGGGAGCCCCGCCAGCGCCAGCCGCACGCGCATCCGGGACTCGCGCGGCGACTCCGCCCGCGGGTCCACGAGGCGGACGACCCGCTCGACCTTTCGGCAGTCCCGCCGCGGCCCCGCGAACTCGGCGAACGCGGAGAGATCGGTGCCGGTGAACTCCCCCGCCCGGGCGAGCGCGTCGGCCGCCACGACCGCGTCCTCCAAGGGGCTCGGACCGCGCCAGGTCGTAGGCGGGACGCATCGGACTCGTGACGCGCAACCCGTCGGAACGGCGTACGTCCAGGTCCCGGAACCGCACCCGCCGCACCCTCACTCCCTCGGGCGGTCGGTGGTGTCGGCGGCCGACCGCCAGCTCGACGGGTGGTTCCGGCGAGGGGAGGACCTCGCAACCCCACCACCGGCAGGCGGACCACCCGGTCACCACGGCGTCGTCGCCGGCCCGGGTCCAGGCGGACCGGATGCGCAGCCGGGGGGAGTCGGACACGGTCGCGACGACGTAGGTGTCGTGCGCGACCCGCCGGACCGTGGGTCCCCGCAGCTGGGCGCTCGTCAGCCGTCCGTCACGGACGGCCTGCGAGCCACGGAACGGTCGGTCGGCGTGCCAGGTGTCCTCTGCCCTCACACGGGCTCTGAGTGTCCTGGCGCCCCATTGGTTCCCTGTACGCGCCGAGTGGTCCCTCAGTGCTGCTCGTCGGCCACCGTGACCGCGCTGGGGGACCTCTCGGCGGGACCGTCAGTGCTTCGGGGCCTTCCCCCGCCACGCGAGCGACTGCGCGTCGAGGGCGCGCACCGTCTCGGCCCCCTCGCGCAACATCCGCTCGCCCTGCTCGACGGCGTGGGCGAGCTGACCGGGTTCGAGTCGCCGGAACGCCGCCCCCCGACCCCGGCCGAGGACGTCGTACCAGCACCCGCCCACCGCGTCGTCGAGCAGCACGCGGCCGAAGCAGTGGTCGTTCCGGATGACCCAGCCGTCACGGCGCGCCGCAGCCGGGAGCTCGTCCCGCACGAGCTCCAGGTACCGCTCCTCGAGGTCCACCCGGCCCGGGTACCCGCTCGTCGTGTCCCGGCGCTGACGTCAGGCCGGCCCACCCAGGTGCAGCGTCGTCTCCCCGTAGACCCGCGGTTCCTCGGCCTCCAGCCCGTCCGGCCACGCCGGTGGCCGGGTCCGCGAGTCCCGCTCCAGCACCACGAGCGCGTCGGCGTTCAGCCACGGGACGAGCAGGCCCAGCACGGTGTCGACCTCGTCCTCGGTCCCCGCGTAGGGCGGGTCCACGAACACGAGGTCGACAATGTCGGTGGGCCGCTTGAGGAAGGTGGGCACGGACGCCCGGCGGACCAGCGCGCCCGTGAGCCCCGTCGAGCGCACGTTGGTCTGGATGAACCCGCACGCCCGGGGGTCGCGCTCGACGAGCGTCGCCGTCAGTGCCCCGCGGGAGAGCGCCTCCAGGCCCAGGGCGCCCGACCCGGCGTACAGGTCGAGCACCACCGCGTCCTCGAGCACGCCCCGCGCCGCGAGCAGCGAGAACAGCGCCTCCCGCACCCTGTCCGACGTCGGGCGCACGCCGTGGGGGGGCACCTGGATCCGTTGCCCGCCGGCCGTGCCCGCGACGATGCGGCTCACGACCCGAGCACCACCACCAGGTCGCCACCCTCCACCTGCTGCACCGTGCCCAGCGCCAGACGCTTCACCGTTCCCGACGACGGGGCGGTGATGGCGGCCTCCATCTTCATGGCCTCGATGGTGGCGATCGTGTCGCCCGCGGCGACCCGGTCGCCCTCGCCGACCTGCAGCGTGACCACGCCCGCGAACGGCGCCGCGACGTGCGAGGGGTCGGAGCGGTCGGCCTTCTCGGCGGCCTTCACGTCGGTCTCGACCGACCGGTCGCGGACCTGCAGCGGCCGCAGCTGCCCGTTCAGCGACATCAGCACGGTCCGCATCGCCCGCTCGTCGGGCTCGGAGATCGCCTCGAGCTCGATGAGCAGCTGCACGCCCGGCTCGAGGTCGACGCCGTACTCGACCTCGGGGCGCAGCCCGTAGAAGTACTCCTGGCTGCGCAGCACCGAGGTGTCGCCGTAGGCAGTCCGGTGCTCGCGGAACTCCCTGGTGGGGCCGGGGAAGAGCAGCTCGTTGAGCGTGCCCGCGCGGTCGGTCTCGAGCCCCTTGCGCTGGTCGTCGGTGAGCTCCGCGACCCCGGGGCGCTCGGTGCGGCCCTCCAGCGCGCGGCTGCGCAGCGGCTCCGGCCAGCCCCCGGGCGGGTCGCCCAGCTCGCCGCGCAGGAAGCCGATCACCGAGTCGGGGATGTCGTACTTCGAGGGGTCCGCCTCGAAGTCCTTCGGGTCCACGCCCGCGCCGACGAAGTGCAGCGCGAGGTCGCCCACCACCTTCGAGCTGGGCGTGACCTTCACGAGGTGCCCGAGCATCCGGTCGGCCGCGGCGTAGGCGTCCTCGACCTGCTCGAACCGGTCGCCGAGGCCGAGCGCGACGGCCTGGGTGCGCAGGTTGGACAGCTGTCCGCCGGGGATCTCGTGGGTGTAGACCCGGCCGGTCGGCGACGCGAGGCCCGACTCGAACGGCGCGTAGACCTTGCGGACCAGCTCCCAGTACGGCTCGAGCGCGTTCACGGCGTCGAGCGACAGCCCGGTCTCCCGCTCGCTGTGGTCCGTGGCCGCGACCAGCGCCGACAGCGACGGCTGCGACGTCGTCCCGGCCATGCTCGCGACCGCCGCGTCCACCGCGTCCACCCCGGCGTCGATCGCCGCGAGCAGCGTCGCGAGCTGCCCGCCGGCGGTGTCGTGGGTGTGCAGGTGGACCGGCAGCTCGAAGCGGTCGCGCAGGGCGGTCACGAGCTTGCGTGCCGCCGGCGGGCGCAGCAGGCCCGCCATGTCCTTGATCGCGAGCACGTGCGCGCCCGCGTCGACGATCTGCTCGGCGAGCCGCAGGTAGTAGTCGAGGGTGTAGAGGTCCTCGGCCGGGTTCATCAGGTCGCTCGTGTAGCAGAGGGCGACCTCGGCGACGGCCCCGCCGGAGGCGCGGACGGCGTCGATCGCGGGCCGCATCTGCGACACGTCGTTCAGCGCGTCGAAGATCCGGAAGATGTCGATCCCGACGCGGGCCGCCTCGGCGACGAAGGCGTCGGTCACCTCGGTCGGGTAGGGCGTGTAGCCGACGGTGTTCCGGCCGCGCAGCAGCATCTGCAGGCACAGGTTGGGCACCGCCTCGTGCAGCCGGGCGAGCCGCTCCCACGGGTCCTCGGCGAGGAAGCGCAGCGCGACGTCGTACGTGGCGCCGCCCCAGCACTCCAGCGACAGCAGCTCGGGGGTGGTCCGGGCGACCTGCGGGGCGATCTCGAGCAGGTCCCGGGTGCGCACCCGGGTGGCCAGCAACGACTGGTGGGCGTCCCGGAACGTCGTGTCGGTGACCGGCACCGTCGACTGCGCCCGCAGCCACGACGCGAACCCCTCGGGGCCCAGCTCGCCGAGGCGCTGCCGGGAGCCGTCCGGCGGCGCGACGGCGAGGTCGGCCGCCGGCAGCTTGTCCCGCGGGTCGACCAGGTCCGGCGCCGGACCGTGCGGCCTGTTGACCGTGACGTCGGCGAGGAAGGTCATGATCCGGGTGCCGCGGTCGGCGGGCGCCCGCGCGGCGAGCAGCTGGGGGTGCTCGGCGATGAAGCTCGTGGTCACCCGGCCCTCGCGGAAGTCCGGCTCGTCGAGCAGGGCCATGAGGAACGGGATGTTCGTCGAGACCCCGCGGACGCGGAACTCGGCCAGGGCACGGCGGGCGCGCCGGACCGCCGTCGTGAAGTCGCGGCCTCGACAGGTGACCTTGACCAGCAGCGAGTCGAAGTGCGGGCTGATCCGGGCGCCGGCGAAGGCGGTCCCGCCGTCGAGCCGGACGCCGGAGCCCGACGCCGAGCGGTAGGCCGAGATCATCCCGACGTCGGGGCGGAACTCGTTGGCGGGGTCCTCGGTGGTGATGCGGCACTGCAGCGCGAACCCGTGCAGCGACACCGTGTCCTGCGAGAGCCCGAGGTCGGCGAGGTTCTCGCCGGAGGCGATGCGCATCTGGGCGCCGACGAGGTCGACGTCGGCGACCTCCTCGGTGACCGTGTGCTCCACCTGGATGCGCGGGTTCATCTCGATGAAGTGGTGGTTGCCGTCGCCGTCGAGGAGGAACTCGACGGTCCCGGCGTTGACGTAGCCGATCGCCGTCGCGAACTTCACCGCGTCCGCGCAGATGCGCTCGCGCTGCTCGGGCGAGAGGTGCGGCGCCGGCGCGATCTCGACGACCTTCTGGTGACGCCGCTGCACGGAGCAGTCCCGCTCGAACAGGTGCATGACGTTGCCCTCGGCGTCGGCGAGGATCTGCACCTCGATGTGCCGCGGGTCGATCACCGCCTGCTCGAGGATCACCGTGGCATCACCGAACGCCGACGACGCCTCGTTCATCGCGGCCTGGAGCGCGTCGCGCAGCGCGTGCTCCTCCTTGACCAGCCGCATGCCCCGACCACCACCACCCGCGACCGCCTTGACGAACAGCGGGAACGTCATCTCCCCCGCGGCCGTGAGCAGCGTCTCGATGTCGTCGGAGGGGTCCGAGGAGTCGAGCACCGGGACGCCCGCCTCCCGCGCGGCGGCCACCGCGCGGTGCTTGTTGCCGGCCATCGCGAGCACCCGGGCCGGCGGGCCGATGAAGGTGATCCCGGCCTCGGCACAGGCCCCGGCGAGCTTCGGGTTCTCCGAGAGGAAGCCGTAGCCGGGGTAGATCGCGTCCGCGCCCGCCTTCTGCGCGGCGCGGATCATCTCCTCGATCGACAGGTACGCGCGGACCGGGTGGCCGGCCTCGCCGATCTGGTAGGCCTCGTCGGCCTTGAGGCGGTGCTCGGACTGCCGGTCCTCGACGGGGAAGACGGCCACGGTGGCCGCTCCGAGCTCGTAGGCGGCGCGGAAACCGCGGATCGCGATCTCCCCCCGGTTGGCCACGAGCACCTTGCGGAACATTCGGTCGTCCTCCCGCGAACGAGCTTGATCTCGGCGGCGCACGGTACCGCGATCGTGGTCCCGGGACGGGTCTTCCGGTACCAAAGAAGGGGACACGAGGAGGGCGCTCATGCCGGGTTCGACGATCAGGCCGATGCGGCGCTCCGCCGTGCCCTGGCTCTACGGCCTGTCGGTCCTGTTGGTGATCGTGTCGCCGCTGGTGTTCCTGGGGGCGTGGGTCGCCGACGGCACCATCGAGGGGTTCGGCGCCGCCCTCCTCGCCGCGGTGGCCGACCTGGTGGCCGCGGCCCTCGCCGCGTTCGTCGCCACGGTGCTGGCCGCGCAGCGCGGGGTCCGCCGGGTCCGCACGGTCGTCCTCGGCCATCCCGACGGCAGGTCGGGTCGGCTCGCCGAGTACCGCGCGGCCCGCTGGGCGCTCGCCCGGGACCGGTTCGCCGCCCTGCAGCGCGACTACGCCGCCTTCGAGTCCGACCCCCGTGCGGTGGCGGCCCGCCCGGCCCTGGTGGACGTCTCGGTCCCCGCCACCGAGGCGTTCGTCGAGGCCCTCGCCGACGCCCAGATGCTCGCGACCCCCACCGAGCCGGGCGACCCCCACCGCGAGCAGTTCGTCGCCGCCGTCGACCGGGCGGTCGCCGCCTGGGACGCCGCCCGTCGGCACGCCGACGCCCTCGCCGGTTCGATGCCGGGACCGCCGCGTGCGGCCGCGACCCGCCCTCCCCGGGCCGTCCCCCCGCCCGACGAGTACGCCGCCGTCGCCGAGGCCGTGCGCCGGGCGGCCGCCCGGGGCATGCGCGATCTCCAAGGACGCCTGCGCGCCTGAGCCGCCGCACCCCTCGTCGTGAACGGCTCGTTCCTGACGTCGGGTGCGCGCACGGCGCCACTCGCTCCCCGCGACCTACGCCGACGCAGGCGCCGTCGCGAACGGCTCGTTCCTGACGTCGGGTGCGAACGGCGCCACTCACTCCCGGCGGGCCGCGATCTCCCGGATGGCCGCCGCGACCTCGTGCGGGCGGTCCTCCTGCAGGTAGTGCCCGGCCCCGGGGACCACGACGACGTCCGCGCCCGGCAGCGTCGCCGCGCTGATGCCGGGGGCGCCGCCCTCGAGCGCCGTCGTCGGCATCACGAGCGGGCGCGGGTCGGCGCGGTTGCGGGCGGCGTCGCGGGGCAGGGCCCGGTAGCGGCCCATCGCCGCGTCGTAGCGGCCGGGCGCCCGGTAGGCCCGGACCGCGTCGTCGAGGGAGCCCGACGCGACGACGGCCGGGTCGCCGACGAAGCGGCCGAGCACCTCCCGTTCCCGCCCCGCCACCTCGGCGGCGAGCCGTCCCGGCGGCGCGGCCGCGAAGGCGGCGACGTGCGGCGGGGCGAGCTCCTCCAGCCCGAGGCCGGGGACGCCGCCCCCGGAGAGGACGAGGTGCCGGACCTGGTCGGGGCGGGCGCGGGCCCAGGCGTAGGCGGGCATCGCCCCCATGTCGTGGCCGACGACCACGGCCGGCGCGAGGTGCAGGGTCGTGGCGAGGACGGCGAGGTCGCCGGCCAGGGTCGCGGCATCCGGGTCGGGCGTGGGGCCGAGGTCCGAACAGCCGACCCCCCGCAGGTCGGGGACGACGACGCGGTGGTCGGAGGCGAGGTCGAGCGCCACCGTCCGCCACGTGCGCCATGTCTCGGGGAAGCCGTGGAGCAGGACGACGGCGGGACCGTCCGGCGGCCCGCCGACCACCACGTGCAGGCGCACCGTCCCGGTGTCGACGGTCGTCCGCGTCAGGCCGGGGACGTCGGCACCGCACCGGGTCGCGGCGGCCGTCGGGAGCGGGAGGAGCGCGGCGAGGACCGCGACCAGCAGGAGGACGCGGCACACGGGACGGGACGACCCGCGACGGGCGGGGTCATGACGTCGGATCGGCCCGGATCCCTGCCTGTGGGTGTGCCGGTTCCTCGGTCGATGGCATGTCGATGCACATGGTGACGGTGTGATCCACGCAATATCACACGATCAGACCCGCTTGACGGCCCGTCCGAACGGACATCCTCCAGGTGTCGGCCACAGGAGTCGACGCGAGACCTTCGGTGCCGGAGCTGGGGAGCGTCCGATCACCGAACAAGGCCCGGGGTTTCCTTTCGGGGAGGGGACCCCGGGCCACTCTCGTCGATCAGACGACGCGTCGTGCGCCCACCGCGTTCTTCTCGATCTTCGACAGCGGCGTGTACTTGACGTCCTGTCCGCTGTCCGGCGCCTCGATCACCGTGCCGTCGCCGATGTACATGACGACGTGGCTGACCGGGCTGTAGAGGAAGATGAGGTCGCCGGGCTGCAGGTCGTCCATCGAGACCTTCCGGCCGACCTGCGACTGCGCGGCCGCCGTGCGGGGCAGGTCCTTCCCGGCCTTCTCGAACGAATACTGCATGAGGCCGGAGCAGTCGAAGGAGTTCGGGCCGGTGGCGCCCCAGACGTAGGGCTTGCCCAGCCGGGACTCGGCGGCGTCGATCGCGTCCTGCGCCATCTGCTGACCGGCGGAGAGCTTCGGGGCGGCCGGGGCCTGCTGCGCGGCGGCCTGGCGGGTGCTCGCCGCGACCGTCTTGTACTGCGGCCTCGCCTGCGCGACCGCCGGGGCGACGACCGGCATCACCGAGGTGATCGCCGGCGCCTGCGCCACGGTGGCGGGGAGGGTCATGCTGCTCGCGGCGAGGTCCGTCGGGAGCGCGAACTCGCCGGTGGCGGCGGGCTCGTCACCGGTCGGGACGAGCCCGTGCGCCGCGGCACCGCCGGCGCCGGCGAGCGCCCCGAGCGCGGCCAGCGACAGGCCCGCGGTGCGGACGGCCCGGTTCAGGGGTGCCGGTCCCTGCGGGGCGGGACGGCGGGTGCGCTGCCGGTCCGCGCGGTACGGCTCGGTGCGGTACTGCTCGGTGCGGTGCTGGGCACGAACCTGGCGGGCGTCGCCGAGGCCGACGGGGGCGCCGTGGGCGGCGCGCCCGGACGTGCCGGCGGGGATCGGGCCGAGGGAGCCGGTCGTGGCCGCGTCCGGGGCCCGGTGGCGCCCGTTGTCGGACCTCACCGGCGGCAGCACTGCGGTCATGCGCGTCTCCACGCCCGGCGGGACCCGGCGGGAGGCGCGCGGCCGACCCGATCCATGTCGGACCACCGCTGGGGAGTGCGGTCGACCGACGATCTCCGTCCCGTCCTGGACGTCGTGCGCTCCGGGGAGGCCGCCGGACGGGAACCGGGCGAAGCGGCCGAGCGCATCGGTGCGCTGTTGCGAACCGACCGCCAGACCGTAACCGAACCGTGACCCCGCGCGCCCACCCGCCCGGTGCGTGTCGCGCCCGGAGGTCGACCCGGAGCGCCGATCGGCTACCGCCGGGTATCCGTCCGGGCCCCCGCCGGTGCCGCGGCGAACGGCGCCTACAGCTTGTCGAGGAAGCTCGCGCCCTCGTCCCCGACCACGCCGCGGACGAGCCCCGCGAGGCGCGGGTGGTGGGCGAGCGTGGGGTCCTCGGCGAGGAGGGTGCGGGCCACCTCGCGGGCCTCGGTGATCTCCTCGAGGTGCCGCCGGACCGACAGGAAGCGCAGCGTCCTCCGCCGGCCGGCCTGCTCGGTGCCCAGCACGTCGCCCTCGTTGCGCAGCTCGAGGTCGAGGTCGGCCATGGCGAACCCGTCGGTGATCTCGGCGATCCGCTGCAGCCGTTCCATCGACGGACCCTCGAGGTCGCTGACGAGGAAGCACGACGACGCCGTGTCCCCACGACCGACGCGCCCTCGCAGCTGATGGAGCTGGGAGACCCCGAACCGCTCGGCGTCGAGCACCACGATGACCGTGGCGTTCGGGACGTCCACCCCGACCTCGATCACGGTGGTGGACACGAGCACGTCGACGTCGCCCGCGGAGAAGCGACGCATGACGTCGTCCTTCTCCTCCGCGGGCAGCCGCCCGTGCAGCACCTCGAGGCGCAGCCCGGCCAGCGGCCCCGCCGCGAGCAGCTCGGCGACCTCGAGCGCCGCGAGCGGCGGCCGCCGTTCCTCGCCGTCGGAGCCGTCGGAGCCGTGCGAGCCGCCGGGACCGCCGGGACCGCCGGGACCGCCGCCCTCCTCCTCGTCGCTCGGCGGCCCGTCGTCGCCGATGCGCGGGCAGACGACGTAGGCCTGGTGGCCGGCGTCGACCTCCTCGCGGACCCGTTCCCACACCCGCGCCAGCCACTTCGGCCGGCCGCCCGGGACGGCGTGTGTCTCGATCGGCTTGCGGCCGGCGGGCAGCTCGTCGAGCACGGAGTTCTCGAGGTCGCCGTACACCGTGAGCGCGACGGTGCGCGGGATGGGGGTGGCCGTCATGACCAGCAGGTGCGGCGCCGTCTCCCCCGGCCGCGACCGCAGCTCGTCGCGCTGGCGGACCCCGAAGCGGTGCTGCTCGTCGACGACGAGCAGCCCGAGGTCGGCGAAGCCCACCTTCTCCTGGATGACCGCGTGGGTGCCGACGACGATGCCGGCGGTGCCCGACTGCACCTCGAGCAGCGCCTGCCGCCGCTCCTTCGCCGCCAGCGAGCCGGTGAGCAGGACGATCCGCGTGGCCTGCTCGGAGGTGTCCAGCTCCACCGGCTCGTCGTCGTCGCCGAAGAGGCCGGCGGGCTCCCCCGCCCGACCGAGCGGGCCGAGCATCGCCCGCAGCGACCGCGCGTGCTGCGCGGCCAGCACCTCGGTGGGCGCGAGGAGCACGGCCTGCCGGCCCGCGTCGACGACCTGCAGCATGGCCCGCAGCGCGACCACCGTCTTGCCCGACCCGACGTCGCCCTGCAGCAGCCGGTTCAGCGGCGTGGTGCCCGCCAGTGCCGCCGCGAGTTCGTCCCCCACCCGTCGCTGTCCGGCGGTGAGCTCGAAGGGCAGCCGTGCGTCGAACGCCGCCGCGAGCCCGTCCTCGGCGCGGGGGCAGGCCGGCGCCGGGCGGGTGGCGGCGTTGAGCCGCTCGCCCTGCAGGGCCAGCTGCAGCCCGAGCGCCTCGTCCCAGGTGAGCCGGCGCATCGCGGGTCGCGCGGCCTCGAGCGTGGCGGGCAGGTGGATGTCGCGCAGGGCCCTGCCGAGGTCGATCAGCCCGTGCCGCTCCCGGACCTCCGCGGGCACCGGGTCGATCGGGTCGTCGAACACGTCGAGCGTCTGGCGGACCGCGGCGAGCAGCTCCCAGGTCTGTACGTCCTTCGTCGCCGGGTAGATCGGCGTGACCGGCGGCAGCTTGATCGACTCGTCGTCGGGATCGGACTCGTCGTCGCCCGTGCTGATCCGCATGGCGCGGGGCGAGCCGAGCTGCCAGCGGTCGCGGAACTTCTCGAGCTTGCCCGCGAAGAAGGCGCGACTCCCGACGGGCATCGTGCGCACCCGCCAGGGCTGGTTGAAGAACGTGACCGAGAGCTCGAGGGCCCCGGCGGCCACCGTCATCGTCGTGATGTGGAGCTGCTTGCCGCCGCCGCGGCGGAACTTGCGCTCGCCCCGCGCGCTGCGCACCTCGGCGATCATGTTGACCTGGTCGCCCACGGTGAGATCACGGGGATCGACCTTGTCCAGGTCGTTCATCGTCTCGTAGCGCCGGGGCAGGTGACGCAGCAGATCGCCCACGGTGTGCATGTCGAGGTGCTTGCCCAGCACCGAGGCCGAGCGGCCTCCGATGGCCTCGGCGAGGGGGGAGTCCATGTGCACCACGGCCGCCAGCGTGCCACCCGGGTCCGACAGCGCCCGGTGGGCTCGGCTACCCTGGTGACCTGCCGCGCGGTGGAGCTTCCCGCGTGCTCTGGTGTCCGTTGAGGTCGAGAGGTGTTCGAAGTGGCTGCGGTGTGCGACGTGTGCGCGAAGGGCCCCGGTTTCGGGAAGTCGGTCTCGCACTCCCACCGCCGGACCAACCGCCGGTGGAACCCGAACGTGCAGACCGTGCACGCCCGGATCGGCAACGGCAACCGGCAGCGCCTCAACGTCTGCACCTCGTGCCTGAAGGCGGGCAAGGTCAGCCGCGCCTGACGCGGTCGTGAACGGTCCTCGGGCCCGGTACGCCACGGCGTGCCGGGCCCGAGTACTGTCCGGGCCCGGGTGTCGTCCGGGTCAGCCCTGGTCGGCCAGGTCGTCGAACTCGCCGTCGCGCACCCCGCGCACGAACGCGTCGACCTCCGCGCGCGTGTAGTGCAGCACCGGGCCGTCGGCGTCGCCGACGGCCCGGACGAGCAGTCCGCCGTCTGGGTGGCGTGCCGTCTCCAGGCCCGGACCACTGGCGACCCACTCGCACGGGGGGCAGGACATCGAGGGCCCCCTCGGGGTGGACGGCGGAGCGGGCGATCCGGCTCACGCACATGCGTTCGTTCTTGCGCCTGCACCGTACGTACGTGAAGATCGAACGGGTGAGGCGGACGCAGAGCAGCGACGAGCGGGGGATCCGGTGAGCCGACCGGACACATCCCCGGGTTCAGCGGCCGACGAGCCCCGCCTCCCGCGCGCGCAGCGCACCGTGCACCGTCGCTCCGCCCCGGTCCCGCTCCGTGTCGTCTCGCAGCGGGTGAGCCCCGGCGACACGGCGGACCGGCCCGACACGGCGGACCGCCCCGCCTCGGTCCCGGCCGCGACGACGCAGCGGCCCGTGCCCGCCCCGGTGCCGACGGCCGTCGCGGGCGTCCCGGCGACCGGCGCCGTCGCCACCCTGCAGGCCGCCCCGCTTCCCTCGCCCGATGTCGTCGGGCTGCCCGTCCGCCGCGCCGACGCCCTCCCGGTGCTCGACCGCCGACGGCCGGTCGCCCGGCTGCTCGCTCTCATCCGGGGCCGGCGCCGGGGCGAGGCCGGCCGGCACCGTCCCGACACGATCCCCAGCCGGGGCTGGAGCATGTTCGCCCCGCACCGGCGCGACCGGCGCCGGTTCGGCGTGCGCCGCTGAGCTCAGGGCAGGCGCCAGTCCACCGGCTCGTCGCCCAGCTCCTCGAGGAACTCGTTGACCCGGCTGAAGGGGCGCGAGCCGAAGAAGCCGCCCGCGGCGGACATCGGGCTGGGATGGGCCGACTCGACGGCGGGGACGTCCTCGCCGAGCAGCGGCACGAGCGACCGGGCGTCGCGTCCCCACAGGATCGCCACGAGCGGCTGGTCGATCCGCTCGACGAGCGCGGTGATCGCCTGCTCGGTGACCTTCTCCCAGCCCTTGTTGCGGTGCGACCCGGGAGCGCCCGGGGCGACGGTGAGGACCCGGTTGAGCAGGAGCACGCCCTGCTCGGTCCACGGCGTCAGGTCGCCGCTGGTGGGCGGCGGGTGGCCGAGGTCCTCGGTGTACTCCTTGAAGATGTTCTGCAGGCTCTTCGGCAGCGGCCGGACGTCCGGGGCGACCGAGAACGACAGCCCCACGGCGTGGCCGGGGGTCGGGTACGGGTCCTGCCCGACGACGAGCACGCGGACCTGCTCGAACGGCTGACTGAAGGCGCGCAGCACGTTCTTCCCGGCGGGCAGGTAGGTCCGGCCGGCGGCCACCTCGGCGCGCAGGAAGTCGCCCATGGTGGCGATGGTGTCGGCGACGGGCTCGAGGGCCTGCGCCCATCCCGCCTCGACGGTCTCGGAGAGCGGGCGGGCCATCAGGCGATCCTCCGGAGCTCGGCGCGGAAGCGGCGGGCCCGCTCGCGGTAGGACGTCACGGCGTGGTCGAAGGCGCCCTCGGGGACCTCGTGGCCCTCGCGGATCGTGGCCGGCACACCACGGGCCATCCGGCGGGCCGGGACGTGGAAGCGCGGGCTGACCACGGCGCCCGCCGCGACGATCGCCCCCTCGTCGACCCGGGCGCCGTTGAGCACCACCGAGCCGGAGGAGATGAGCACGTGGTCGGCGATGGTGGCGGCCTCGATGTGGACGTTGTGCCCGACGGTGCAGTCGTTCCCGATGAGCGTCGGCTGCCGCCGCGTGGTGTGGACGATCGAGCCGTCCTGGATGCTCGTGCGGTCGCCGACCACGATGTAGCCGTCGTCGCCCCGCAGCACCGCCGTCGGCCACACCGACGCCTCCGCGCCCAGCGTCACCGAGCCGATGACCACCGCGTCGGGATGGACGTAGGCGTCCGGATGGATGTCGGGCTCGGCCTCGCCGAGGGCGTAGATCGGCACGTCGCTGACGCTAGCCGCGGATGGCCCGCGGGCCCGCCGCGGGGTCGGCGCCCAGCTCCCGGGCGAAGCAGGTGCTGTCCGGCTCGTCGCGGTGCACGCCGAAGTTGGGGATCGGCCGGTAGCCCTGGCGCCGGTAGAGCGCCTCGGCCTCGGGCTGGCGGGTCCCGGTCTCCAGCACGGTCCGCCGGCACCCCGCGGCGTCGCGGTGCGCTCGAGCTCGTCGAGCAGGGCGACGGCGAACCCACGACGGCGGTGGGCGGGATCGACCCACATGCGCTTGATCTCGGCGTCGAGCGGGCGGAGCACCCCGCGGTCCGCCGGCGGGATCGCCTCGGCGGTCAGCCGGCGCCACCCGCCGCAGCACACCGGGCCGACGCCGGGCACCGTCCCGAGCAGGAAGATCCCGCGGGGCGGGGCGAACTCGGCGGGGTCGACGGGGGTGCGGTCGGTCCCGCCGTACCGCTCGCGGTAGAACGCCTGCACGGCGTCGATGAACCGGACGCTCGCGGGGTCGTCGTAGGCGGCGGTCCCGAGCGTCAGTCCGGCGGTCCCCATCTCGCCGATCATCCCGGACGCGGGCAGCATGCGGACGTCGGAGGGCCGTCGTCGGGAAGGAGCGGGACGGGACGTGAGACGTCCGGTGGGGGTCTGCTGGGACATCGACGGGACGCTGCTGCGCGGCGGCCGGGTCGGCGGCGACGTACTGCGCGACGCCTTCGTCGCCGTCGCGGGCCGCGAACCCCCGCACGTCCCCATGGGCGGGATGACCGACCACCTCGTCGCCGAGGCGTTCCGCGACGGCCTGCCGCCCGGCGAGGCGGCGGCCCTGCACCGGCGCGGCCACGAGTACACCGACGCGATGATCGCGGCGATCGGCGCGCAGTGGGACGGCCGCGACGCCGCTCTCGCCGAGACGCTGCGGGTGCTGCCCGGAGTCCGCGAGGCGGTGCGGTTGCTCGCCGACGAGCCGGGGGTCGACCAGATCGTGCTCACCGGCAACGTGCGCGCCGGGGCCGAGCTGAAGCTGACCGTCGCCGGCCTCCACCCGGGCACCTTCGATCTCGACGACGGGGTCTACGGCCACCTGCCCGGGCCGCGGTCCGCCCTGGTCCACGCGGCGCGGGCGGCCCTGGAGCGCCGGCACGGCCGGGAGGTGGGGCTCGTCGTCGTGGGCGACACGCCGCGCGACGTCGAGGCCGCCCACGCCGCCGGCGCGCTCGCCGTCGGGGTCGCCACCGGCGCCGCCACGCTCGCCGATCTGCGGGCCGCCGGGGCCGACCACGTGAGCGAGGACCTGTCCGACCCGGCCGCTCTGGTGGCGGTCGTGCGCGCGGCGGGCCAGGATCCACGGGCGACCCGAGGGGATGTGTGACGCCATGAGCACGACCACCACCGCCGCGAGCAGCACCGCCGCCCTGGCTCCGGTGCTGGCGCGCGAGTTCGCCGCCCTGCTGCCCGAGAACTGCGTGATCACCGACGAGGTGGGGCTGCGGAGCTACGAGTGCGACGGGCTGACCGGCTTCCGCCAGGTCCCCGCCGTCGTCGTCCTGCCGCGGGACACCGCCGAGGTCGCCGCCTGCGTGGCGGTGTGCGCCCGCCACGGGGTGCCCTTCGTCGCACGCGGCGCCGGGACCGGCCTGTCCGGGGGCGCGCTCCCGGTCGCCGACGGCGTCGTCATCTCGCTGCAGAAGCTCCGGCGCATCCTCGAGATCGACGTCGAGAACCGGCGGGCCGTGCTCGAGCCCGGCGTGTTCAACCTCGACATCTCGCGGGCCGCCGCGCCGCACGGGCTGTACTACGCGCCCGACCCCTCGAGCCAGCAGGTCTGCACCATCGGCGGCAACGTCGCGGAGAACTCCGGCGGCGCGCACTGCCTCAAGTACGGGTTCACCACGAACCACGTGCTCGAGATGGAGGTCGTGCTCGCCGACGGCAGCGTCGTCACCGTCGGCGCTCCGACGGCGGAGCAGGCGGGCCCGGACCTGCGCGGGCTCTTCCTCGGCTCCGAGGGCACGCTCGGGATCTGCACGAAGGTCACGGTGCGGCTGCTGCGCAAGCCCGAGGCGGTGCGCACCGTGCTCGCCGACTTCCCGTCGATCGAGGCCGCGGGCGACACCGTCGGCGCCATCGTCGACGCGTCGATCGTCCCGGCCGCCGTCGAGATGATGGACTCCCTGGCGATGGAGGCCGCCGAGGCCGCCGTCGGCGCGGGCTACACCGTCGAGTCCCCGTCCGCGCTCATCATCGAGCTCGACGGGCCCGCCGAGGAGTGCGACGAGCAGTTCGCCGAGATCACGCGCATCTGCGAGGAGCACGGGTCGACGCGCATCCACGTGGCCGACAGCGCCGACGAGCGGGCCCGGGTGTGGAAGGGCCGCAAGGCCGCGTTCGCCGCGGTCGGGCGCATCAGCCCCGACTACATCGTCCAGGACGGCGTGGTCCCGCGGACGCGGCTCGCCGAGGTGCTCTCGCAGATCGCGTCGATGGGCTCCGAGGTCGGGCTGCGCGTGGCCAACGTCTTCCACGCCGGCGACGGCAACCTCCACCCGCTGGTGCTCTACTCGGAGGCCGCGGGCGAGCACGAGAAGGCCGAGGACCTCTCGAGCCGGATCGCGGAGCTGTGCGTCGAGCTCGGCGGATCCCTCTCCGGCGAGCACGGCATCGGCGCCGACAAGGCGTGCTCGATGGGACGCATGTTCACCGACGACGACCTCGCGGTGATGCAGCGGGTGCGCACCGGGTTCGACCCCGCGGGCCTGTGCAATCCCGGGAAGATCTTCCCCACCCCGCGGCTGTGCGGCGAGCGGCCCGGACCGTTCCGCCCGCACCCCCTGGAAGAGGCCGGAGTGATCAGCCGACTGTGAACACCACACCGAGCTCGCTGGTCGAGCTGCGCGACGCGGTCCGCGACCTCCCCGGGCCGCTCGTCGCCACGGGCGCCGGCACCGCCTCCGACTGGGGCGGCGCCCTCGTCGGCGACGCCACGGGAGTCTCCGTCACCGGGCTCACCGGCGTCATCACCCACAACCCCGGTGACATGACCGTCTCGGTCGGCGCGGGCACCCCGCTGTCCGACCTGCAGGACACCCTCGCGGCGGCCGGTCAGCGGGTCGCCCTCGACGCGGCCCGCGCCCGCCGCGGCGCCACCGTCGGAGGCCTCTTCGCGACGGCGGACGCGGGGCCCCTCGCGCTCGGGTTCGGCTCGCTGCGCGACCTCGTCATCGGCGTCACCGTCGTGCTCGCCGACGGGACCGTCGCCCGCTCCGGCGGGCACGTCATCAAGAACGTCGCGGGCTACGACCTCGCGAAGCTGCTCCACGGCGCGTACGGCACCTTCGGGGTGGTCGCGGAGATCGTGCTGCGGCTCCACCCGCGACCGTCCGCCACGCGTACGGTCGCCCTGCCACTCGCCGATGTCGGCGGACTGCCCGCGGCGGGCCGGGCCGTCACGGACACGCCCGTCGAGGCCGCCGCGCTGGAGTGGGTCGACGGGCGCCTGCTGGCCCTGCTCGAGGGCACGGAGGCCGGCGTCGAGGCGCGGGCGTCGCGCCTGGTGGACCTGCTCGGGCAGGGCGCCGAGGTCCTCGCCCCCGCCGACGCCGACGCCGCCTGGGTCGCCCACCACGACGCCGTCGACCGGCGGCCCGAGGACCGCGCGGTCGTGCGCGTCGGGGTCGCCCCCACCCGCCTGGGCGACCTGCTCACCGGGCTGGTCGCCGACGCCGGGGCCGCCGACGTCACCGCCGCGCCCGCCACCGGCGTCGCGACCCTGACGGTGCCGGCCGACGCGGCCGCCGTCGACGCGGTGCACACCCGGGTCGCGGCGCTCGGCGGCACCTCGACCCTGCGCGCCCGCCCCGCCGGCGCCGACGTCCCCGCGTGGGGACCCACCCCGACGAGCGCCGCCGTGCTGCGGTCCGTCGCCGCCGCGTTCGACCCCGACCAACGCCTCGGGCGCGGTCGTCTCGCCCCCTGGCTGCCCGTCCCCGAAGGAGCGTCCGCGTGACCAGCACGCCCACCACGGGTCCCGCAGGGCCCGGCCCCGACTTCACCTCGCAGCGCGGGGAGAACGCCCCGGGCCCGGAGCGCACCGACGCCCTGGCCGCCGCCTCCCACGGCAGCTTCGACGACCACCACCCGCCGGCCCGCGAGCTGCTCGACGACTGCGTGCACTGCGGGTTCTGCCTGCCGACCTGCCCGACCTACGCCCTGTGGGGCGAGGAGATGGACTCGCCCCGCGGGCGCATCTACCTCATGGAGATGGCCGAGAAGGGCGAGATCCCCCTCGACGGCGCGTTCACCACCCACATCGACCGCTGCCTGGGCTGCATGGCCTGCGTGACCGCCTGCCCGTCCGGCGTGCAGTACGACCGGCTGCTCGAGGCCACCCGCCCGCAGATCGAGCGCAACGTCCCCCGCAGCCGCGCCGACCGGCTGTTCCGCGAGGCGATCTTCACGCTGTTCCCCTACCGGCGGCGGCTGCGGGCGGCCTCCCTCGGCGGCGCGCTGTACCAGAAGCTGCGCCCGAAGCGGATGGACGCGCTGCTCGCGAAGCTGCCCCGGCGCTTCGAGCGGCTCGTGGCGATGGAGTCGCTGCTCCCGCCGGTCAGCGTCCGCGACGCGTTCGCCCGCACCCCGGCCGTCACCCCGGCGCGCACGACCTCCGAGCACCCCGTGCGCCGCGGGCGGATCGGGATGCTCACCGGCTGCGTGCAGGACGTCTTCTTCCACCAGGTCAACCTCGCCACCACCCGCGTGCTCGCCGCCGAGGGCTACGACGTCGTCGCGCCGCGCGAGCAGGCGTGCTGCGGCGCGCTCGGGCTGCACGCGGGGCGCGAGGAGGAGTCGGTCCGGCGCGCCAAGGACCTCATCGCGGTGTTCGAGCAGGCCGACGTCGACGTCATCGCGGTCAACGTCGCCGGCTGCGGGTCCTCGATGAAGGAGTACGGCGAGCTGCTCGCCGACGACCCGGAGTGGAAGGAGCGCGGCGAGGAGTTCTCGCGGAAGGTCCGCGACGTCTCCGAGGTGCTGGCGGACGCCCTCGCCGAGTCCCGGGCCCCGCGGCACCGGATCGACGCGACGGTGGTCTACCACGACGCCTGCCACCTCGGGCACGCCCAGAAGATCCGCCAGCAGCCCCGCGACGTGCTGCGCTCCGTGCCGGGCGTCGGCCTCGTCGAGCTGCCCGAGGCGGAGATCTGCTGCGGGTCGGCCGGGATCTACAACATGCTCCAGCCCGAGGCCGCCGGTGACCTCGGCCGGCGCAAGGCCGACAACATCCGGGGCACCGGCGCGGACCTGCTGGTCACCGCCAACCCCGGCTGTCTGCTGCAGATCCGCAAGTACCTCGAGGGCGACCTCCCGATGCTGCACCCGATCCAGCTGATCGACGCGTCGATCCGGGGAGTGCGTCCGCCCGGGATGTGATCACCTGTGAGTACTTCTCCGTGCTGGAGCACGGAAAAGTACTCACGGGCGCTCACCTCCAGTGCCGCCAGCCGGGGTCGCCGGCGCCGCCCCAGCGATCGGCGTCGACGGTCACGCCGACGCCGAGCCGGCACTCGGCGAACACCGTCCAGCCCTCGGGGACGTGGCTCTCGTCGGGGAAGCACGCCACCAGGGAGTGGTCCTCGCCGCCGGTGAGCGCCCACCGCAGAGCGTCCCCGCCGAGCGCGGACGCCACGTCGCGCAGCTTGTCGGCGACGGGGACGAGCTCGGAGCGGATGTCGATGCGCACCCGGGAGGCCTCGGCGACGTGCGCGAGGTCGGCGAGCAGGCCGTCCGACGTGTCGATCATCGCGCTGGCCCCGGCGCGGGCGGCGACGGGGCCGGCGGCGATGGGCGGGCGGGGCGTGCGGTGCGCCGCGACCATCGCGAGCGGGGAGCGGAACCCGCGGCGCAGCACCTCCATGCCCGCGGCCGACCAGCCGAGCACCCCGCAGACGGCGACGACGTGGCCGACCTTGGCCCCCGAGCGGCGGACCGGCGCGCGGCCCTCGAGGTCGCCCAGCGCCGTGATGGTCACCACGATCTGCTCGGCGGACACCGTGTCCCCGCCGACCACCCCGACGCCGGCCTCGGACGCCGCGTCCCAGATGCCGGCGGCGAGGCCCTCGACGACGTCGGTCGGGGTGGACGCCGGGCACGCCAGCGAGAGCAGCAGACCGGTCGGCACCGCCCCCATCGCGGCGATGTCGGCAAGGTTCGCGGCGACCGCCTTCCGGCCGACCTGTTCCGGGGCCGACCAGTCCAGCCGGAAGTGCACGCCCTGTACCAGGGTGTCCACGGTGGCCACCACCCGGCCGTCGGGGGCGGCCACGACGGCGGCGTCGTCCCCGGGCCCGAGCAGGGTCCCCTCGGGCTGGGGCCGCCCGGCCGTGATGCGGTCGATCACCCCGAACTCGCCGAGGTCGGACACCTGCCCGCCGGTCTTCCCCCGGGCCGTGGTCCGCTGTGACGCGTCTCCCACGTCCGGGGGCGAGCTGCGCCGCGCTCCGTCTCCCGACCGCCTCACCCGTCTGCTCCCTGCGGTACGTTCCGACCCGTCGTGTCACCCGTGTGCACCCACCCGAGCCTCGAGCGGGTGCACCCGCTCCCCGAGGAGGCCCGTTCGTGGTCCAGGCCTACATCCTGATCCAGACCGAGGTGGGCCGCGCCGCCGCGGTCGCGTCGGACGTGGCCGGGATCGACGGCGTCGCCCGGGCGGAGGACGTGACCGGCCCCTACGACGTGATCGTGCACGTGGACTCCAACGACGACGCGGCCCTGTCGGACACCATCACGGCCGTGCAGAAGGTCCCGGGCATCACCCGGACGCTGACCTGCTCGGTCGTCGGCTCCCCCGTCGCCTGACCGCGCGGTGGCGCGTACCCGGGCACCGGAGCTCGACCGCCGACTCCCGCGCGTCGTGCTGGGCGTGGCGCTGGCCCTGCCGGTGCTGCTCGTCGTCGGGGTGCTGATCGCGTCCCAGGTCCTCGGGCGGCAGGCCGACCCGGACCCGGACACGGGGCCGCTCGCGCTCGCGGCCGTCCCGGTCCCCGCGGCCGCGTCCGCGGACTGCTCCCGGCTGCTCTCCGGGCTCCCCCAGGAGATCAACACCGGGGACGGCCTCCTGCCCCGACGCGCCCTCGCCGACCCCGTGCCGGCCGGGACGGTGGCCTGGGGCGGGGAGAAGCAGGCGTCCGGGCGTCCCGAGGACCAGCCCGTGGTGCTCCGCTGCGGGCTGCCCACCCCGCCGGAGCTGGGGCCGACCACCCCGCTGCTCGACGTCGACGGCGTCGACTGGCTGCGCATCCCGGGGACGGGGACGACCACCTGGGTGACCGTGGACCGCGCGATCTTCGTCGGGCTCACGCTGCCCGACGGCATCGGCAGCGGCGCCATCCAGGACGTCTCGCGAGGCGTCAAGATCACGCTGGTCAGCCGCTCCACCGCGCCGACCGACCCGAACGCGACGCCGGGTCCGAGCGCCACCCCGAGCCCGGTGCCGACGCGCTGATCAGCGCACCCCGGTGCCGCCGGCCAGCGCGGAGTCGACGAGCGTGGTGAGCAGCGTCGGGTAGTCGACCCCCGTGGTGGCCCACATCCGCGGGTAGAGCGAGGTCGCGGTGAACCCGGGCATGGTGTTGAGCTCGTTGACCAGGACGCGGCCGTCCTCGGTGACGAAGAAGTCGACGCGCGCGAGGCCCGCGCAGTCCATCGTCCGGAAGACCCGCACCGCCTGCTCGCGCACGAGCTCGGCGAGCGCGTCGTCGAGCTTCGCCGGCACGTCGAGCTCGCAGGCGTCGTCGAGGTACTTGGTGTCGAAGTCGTACCAGTCGGCCTCGCCGGTCAGCCGGATCTCGGCGGGCACGCTGGCCTCGACCCGCCCGTCGGGGAACTGCAGCACCCCGCACTCGATCTCGCGCCCGGCGATCCCGGCCTCGACGATGACCTTCGGATCGCTCCCGCGGGCGAAGGCGACGGCAGCGGGCACGTCCTCCCAGGCCGTCACCCGGGAGATGCCCACCGAGGACCCCGCGCGGGACGGCTTGACGAAGACGGGCAGGCCGAGCCGCTCGCGGTCGGCGGGCGCCAGGTCGGTGGCGGTGCGGTCGAGGGCGACGGCGTCGCCCGTGGCGAGCCCGGCGTCGCGCAGGATCCGCTTGGTGACGACCTTGTCCATCGAGGCGGCACTCGCGCACACCCCGGCCCCCACGTAGGGGATCCCGGCGGTCTCGAGCAGCCCCTGGATCTCGCCGTCCTCGCCCGCCGGGCCGTGGAGCACGGGGAAGACGACGTCGATCGTCGCCACCGTCGCGCCGCGGCGGCCGTCGGCGAGGCTGATCAGCTCGCGGCGGGTGGGGTCGGGCAGCAGCGCCACCGGCTCGCCCGAGGTGAGGCCCACCTGCGGCAGCTCGCGGCCGTGCAGGCGCCAGGGCGCGGTGTCGTCGCCGACCGCCACCCAGACGCCCTCGGGGGTGATCCCGACGGGGACCACGTCGAAGCGGTCGCGGTCGAGGTTGTCGAGGATGCCGCCGGCGGAGACGCACGAGATCGCGTGCTCCCCCGACCGCCCGCCGAACAGGACCAGCAACGTCGGCCGCGCTCCCATGGCGCCGGAGCCTACGCGGGCCCCACGCCCACCTCGGCCAGCACGCCCCGCAGCCGGTCGAGCGCCGTGGCCAGCTCCGCGCGCGTCGGGGCCGCCCACCCGACGAGGACCCCGTGCACGGCCGGGGCGTCGAGGTGGTGCGCGGCCAGGCCGTCGACGAGCACCCCCCGCTCCCCGGCGGCGGCGACCACGGTCCGCTCGGCCGCGGCCGAGGCCAGCGGGACCACCAGGTGCGCGCCCGCCCGGTCGCCCAGCACGGTGTGGCCTGCTGCCCGCACCGCGCCGACCACCAGCGTGCGCCGTACGGCGAGCTCCCGCCGCAGCCGCGCGAGGTGCCGGCCCAACCCGCCGTCGTGGGCCCACGCCGCGAAGACCTGCTGGCCCGCCGGCGCGGGCCGGGTGCCGGTCGCGCGCCGCTGCGCGAGCAGGTCCGCCCCGAGGTCGGGCGGCGCGACGAGCCACCCGACGCCGAGGCCCGGCGTCGCGATCTTGCCGGCGGTCCCGAGGTGGACGACGACGTCGGGCCCGAGCGCGGCGAGCACCGGCAGCGGGGCCACGTCGTAGCGCAGCTCGCCGTCGTAGTCGTCCTCGACCACCCACGCCCCGGCCGCCCGCGCCCGGTCGACCAGCGCCGCGCGACGCGCCACGGGCAGCCGGCCGCCGAGCGGGTACTGGTGGGCCGGGGTCGTGTAGACGAGGTCGAGACCGGGTGGGAGCGTCTCGACGACGAGGCCGTCGGCGTCCACCGCGAGCGGGGTCACCTCGGCGCCCGCCGCGCGGAACACCCCGGCCGCCCGGCGGTAGCCCGGGTCCTCGAGCCCGGCGCGGAGCGGGCGGCCGAGGCGTCGGGTCAGCAGGGCGACCAGCTCGGCGAGCCCGGCGGTGGCACCGGCGGTCGCGATCACGTCGGCGCGGACCAGGCCCCGGGGACGCAGGAGGTGCTCGGCCACCGCCGCGCGGAACCCCGGGACCCCCGCGTACTCGGGCCGCCCGGGCGGCGGGAGGTCCCCCGCGCGACGCCAGGCGCGCCGCCACGACGCCGGGTCGAGCACCTCCAGGCACGGGGCGCCCGGACGCAGGTCGGTCCCGGCCGGGACCGGGGCCGGGGCCGGGGGGACGTCGGCCCGCGCCGGCGTCGCGTGCCCCCCGCCCGGCGAGGGGGACGCCAGGACGAACGTCCCCGACCCGTGGCGGGCGCCGAGCCACCCCTCGGCGACGAGCTGGTCGTAGGCGGCCGCGGTGACGGTGCGGCTGACACCGAGCTCGCGGGCGAGGACGCGGGTGGCCGGGACCCGGTCGCCCGTGCGGAGCCGGCCGTCGAGCGCGGCGGTGCGCAGCCCGTCCGCGACCTGGACCGCGAGCGGGGTCGACGCCGACCGGTCGAGCACGACGATCACGAGTGGCCTCCCGGGACGGCGAGGAAGTGGCCCTCGCAGCATGCCACCGTGCCGGGCGACGATCACCGGCATGCTCTCCCCCACGCCGCGGACCCGGCTCCGCCGCAAGCGCGACCGCCAGGCGTCCGACCCCACGACCCTGCACGCGATCCTCGACGAGGCGCTGGTCTGCCACCTCGGGGTCGTCGACCCCGACGGTGCCCCGCTGGTGCTCCCGACGATGCACGCCCGCGTGGGCGACGTGGTCTACGTCCACGGGTCGAGCGGCGCGGCGACCCTCGCGCTCGAGCGGGAGGTCTGCCTCACCGTCACCCTGCTCGACGGCCTGGTGCTCGCCCGCTCCGTGTTCGCCCACTCCGCGAACTACCGGAGCGCGGTCGTCCGCGGCCGCGCCCGGCGGGTCACCGACCCCGACGAGCACCTCCGGGCCCTCGAGGCGATCGTCGAGCACCTGACCCCCGGCCAGTGGGCGCACGCGAGGCAGCCGGACCGCCGGGAGAGTGCGGCGACCGCGGTGCTCGCACTGGACCTCGACGAGGCCAGCGTCAAGGTCCGGCAGGGCCCGCCGGGCGACCCGGAACTCGTCGCCGCGGGCGACGACCGCTGGGCCGGGGTGGTCCCGGTGACCACCGTGCTCGGGGCGCCGCGGACGTGCCCGGCGCTACCGCCGGACACCCCCGTGCCGGCGCACGTGCTCGACCGCGCCTGACGGCTACGGGGAGACCCGGCTCCGCAACTGCACCGTGGTGCCGTGGGAGCCCGAGAGGACGGTGGCGCGGGCGAGGGTGTGCATGAGGGGCAGCCCGCGTCCCCGCCAGCCGTACCCCGTGCTGCGGCGCCACGCGCCGTCGTCGGAGACGGTGACCACGAGGTCACGGCCGCCGAACAGGGGCGGCGAGACGGCGGCCCACAGCCGCATCTCACCGGGACGCTCGGCCGTGGAGTAGGCGTGGTCGACGACGTTCGCGAGCGCCTCGTAGACGGCGAGCGCCAGGTCGTCGGCGGTGTCCGGGTCGGCCCACTCGCGCAGCCAGGTGCGGAAGGTGCGGCGCAGCGCGGAGGCGTTCGCCCGGTCCGCCGGGGCGGTCCGCTCGAGGGCGACCACCGGGCGCTCGGCGGTCACGCGGGGCGGCGGCCCCATGCGCTGCAGCACGTCCACGAGACCGGGGTTTCCTCGGGCGACCCGACACGAAACGCACTCGATGCGGCGGGACCCCTCACTCCGGCTTGCGGGAGCGGTTGATCAGCTCGTCGCCCACGTCACGCGCCGACACCGTCCCGGCGCACACCCGGCGGACGGCGTCCACGATCGGGGTGTCGACGCCGTGGGTGCGGGCCAGCTCCCCGATCGCCTCGCACGACTTCACGCCCTCGGCGACCTGACCGTGGTTGGCCTCCTCGGCCTCGGCCACCGACATGCCCCGCCCCAGCGACTCCCCGAAGCGACGGTTGCGGGAGAGCGGCGAGGAGCAGGTGGCGACGAGGTCGCCCATTCCGGCGAGGCCGGCCAGCGTCATCGCCTGGCCCCCGAGGGCGACCGTCAGGCGCGAGATCTCCGCGAGGCCCCGGGTGATGAGCGAGGCCGTCGTGTTGTCGCCGTAGCCCTGGCCCGACGCCATGCCGCAGGCCAGCGCGATGACGTTCTTGCACGCCCCGCCGAGCTCGCAGCCGATGACGTCGACGTTGGTGTAGGGCTTGAAGTAGCCGGTCGAGCACTCGTGCTGGACGGCGACCGCGCGGTCGTGGTCGGTGCAGGCGACGACGGTGGCGGTGGGCTGCTCGGCCGCGATCTCCCCGGCGAGGTTCGGCCCCGAGAGCACCGCGATCCGATCGGGCGCCACCCGTCCGGCGTCCGCGATCACCTCGCTCATGCGCTTGAGCGTGCCCATCTCGACGCCCTTGGCGAGGCTCACCACGGTCGCACCGCGCGGCAGCTGGTCCGCCCAGTCCGCCAGGTGCTCCCGCAGCCGCTGCGCGGGGATCGCCAGCACGACGGTGGTGACCCCGTCGAGCGCCGCCTCGGCGTCGTGCGTGGCGCGCAGGGCGGCGGGCAGCTTGATGTCGGGGAGGTACTCCGGGTTGACGTGGTCGGTGGCGATCGCGTCGGCCACCTCCTGCCGACGGGCCCAGAGCGTCACGTCGGTGCCCGCGTCGGCGAGCACCTTCGCGAACGTGGTCCCCCACGAGCCGGCGCCGAGCACCGCGTAGCGGCTCACGCCGCGTCCCCCGCCGGCCGGACCTCGCCGCGCACGTCCTCGAGCAGCGCCCCGATCGCGGCCATCATCCGCTCCGTCGTCTCCTTCATCAGCCGCGCGCCCGGCGGGCGGTCGCCGACCCGGGCCCGCAGGTCGTCCATCGGCAGCGGCTCCCCGGCGCGCACCGTGATGGTGGTGCGCAGCGGCGACGGCCGGAACCGCTTCCGGTAGTGGTCGTAGACCGACAGCGTCCCCCAGTGCACCACCGGGATCACCGGCACGTCGTGCAGCAGCGCCAGCCGGGCGGCCCCCGAGTGCGCCGCCATCGGCCACCCCGCCGCGTCCCGGGTGATCGTGCCCTCGGGGTAGATCACCACGACGCCGCCGTCAGCGAGCGCCCGCTCGGCGGCCGCGAGGCTCGTCCCCGCGTCCCGGGACCCGCGCGAGACCGGGATCTGCCGCGAGCCGGCCATGACCCGCCCGAACCCCGGCGTACGCCACAGCGAGTCCTTCGCGAGGAACCGCGGCACGCGCCGTGCCCGGTGCACGAAGACCGCCGTGTAGACCGGGTCGAGGTAGGAGACGTGGTTGCCGACCAGCAGGGCCGGGCCCTCGGCGGGCACGTGCTCCAGCCCCTGCATCCGGCGCCGGGCCAGCAGCCACGTCATCGGGTAGAAGACCACGGCGGCCAGGAAGACCCACGGGCCGCCGGGCTCCCGCCGTCGTCGCGTCACCGGCGCCGGAGCCGTCGGGGAACCGTCTGCGATCGCCACGCGGGCCAGCCTCCTCGTCGCACGTCCTCGTCGACCTGCCGGGGCGGCCCCCGGCACGCTGCGAGGGAGTTTGTCGTGACCCGTGATCGCCGTCCAGACGATCGTCCCCGAGGGTTCCCGACGCCCGACGACGGCGGCCCCGTCCGCCCGGAGGGGTCGGCCGGTGGCCTCCCCCGCCCGCCGGGTCCACGATGGTGACCATGGCGGAGCGCGGTCCCGCGGCGGCCCCCGAGGTGGCGGGACTCGTCGTCCCGGTCAAGGAGCTGCGCCGCGCCAAGACCCGGCTGGCGGCCGCCAGTGCCGCGGTGGCCGCCACGGTGGTCGACCACCGCGCCGCTCACGCCGACCTCGCGCTCGCCCTCGCGGCCGACACCCTCGCGGCGGTCCTCGCCTCGTCGGTCCGTCGGCTCGCCGTCGTGACCTCCGAACCGCGGCTCACCGCGGCGGCCGACCCGCCGGTCGTCGGGACCGATCCGCGGGTCGAGCTCGTGGCCGACCCGGGCGGCGGGCTGCACGCCGCGATCACGGCCGGCCTCGAGCACCTCGGACGGCGGCCGGTGGGCGTGCTGCTGGCCGACCTCCCCGCCCTGCGCCCCGAGGAGCTCGATGCGGCCCTCGCGGCGGGCAGGGAAGCGCTGCGGACGGCGCCGGCGGCGTTCGTCGCCGACCACACCGGCGAGGGCACGTCCCTGCTGCTCGCCGGGCCGGGCTTCCTGCCCCGGTTCGGGCCGCGGTCGGCGGCCGCCCACGCGGCGGCGGGCGCGGTCCCGCTCGGCGGCGACTGGCCGGGCCTGCGCCACGACGTCGACGTGCCGGCCGACCTCGACGAGGTGCGCGCGCTCGGCGTCGGCCCCGCGACGCGGGCCTGGCCGGGCCTCGCCCCCCTCGCCGCGGGACGACGCTGAGGCGCCGGACTCGGGTGGCGTGTCCCGCAACCCTCGGCGTCCGGCGCCGCGTCCCGTCAGAATGGGCCGGGTGAGCGACTCGACGGACACCACGCTCGAGGAGGCCGGCCCGATCTCGGACCCCGGCCCGCCCCCGCCCGCCCCGGCGCCGCCGGCCCGGTCGCCCGAGGGGCGCGGCCGCATGCCGGCCGCGCCCGCGGCCGCGACCCCGGCCACCGGCGAGGACGACCCCGCGGACCTCCCCGAGGACCGCTACGACAACCGCGAGCTGTCGTGGCTGGAGTTCAACGCCCGGGTGCTCGCGCTGGCCGAGGACACCAGCCAGCCGCTGCTGGAGCGCGCCAAGTTCCTGGCGATCTTCGCGTCGAACCTCGACGAGTTCTACATGGTCCGGGTGGCCGGTCTGAAGCGCCGCGAGGAGACCGGACTGTCGGTGCGCAGCGCCGACGGCCTGACCCCGCGCGAGCAGCTCGCCCGAATCGCCGCACGCAACCAGGAGCTCGCCGAGAAGCACGCCCGGATCTGGCAGAAGGACGTCGGGCCGGCCCTCGAGGAGGCCGGCATCCACGTCATCGGGTGGGACCGCGTCAGCGCCGAGGCGCGCGTGCGGCTCTCCGCGTGGTTCGACGCCCAGGTCTTCCCGGTGCTCACCCCGCTCGCGGTGGACCCCGCGCACCCGTTCCCCTACATCTCGAACCAGTCGCTCAACCTCGCCGTCGCGGTGCGCGACCCGCAGACCGGCGTCGAGCACTTCGCGCGCGTCAAGGTGCCGAACAACGTGCCCCGGCTGGTCCGGGTGGGGCCGGAGCCGGGCGAGGACGACGACGAGGGCGCCGACTCGACCAACCTCGACCGCCGCTGCTGGTTCCTGCCGATCGAGGACCTCATCGCCGAGCACCTCGACCACCTCTTCGAGGGCATGGAGGTCGCCGAGCACCACGTGTTCCGGGTGACCCGCAACGCCGACCTCGACGTCGAGGAGGACCGCGACGAGGACCTGCTGCAGGCCCTCGAGCGCGAGCTCGCCCGCCGTCGCTTCGGGCCGCCCGTCCGCCTCGAGATCACCGACCGGATGAGCGAGCACATGCTCGAGCTGCTGCTGCGCGAGCTCGACGTGGACCCGCACGACGTCGTCCAGGTGCCCGGGCTGCTCGACCTCTCGTGCCTGATGGAGCTGCTCTCGCTCAACCGCCCCGAGCTGAAGGACCCGGTGTTCGTCCCGGCGACGCACCCCGCGTTCAGCGAGGGCGAGACGCCGAAGAGCGTCTTCGCCACCCTGCGCGAGGGCGACGTGATGGTCCACCACCCCTACGACTCGTTCTCCACGAGCGTGCACCGCTTCATCGAACAGGCGGCGAACGACCCGAAGGTCCTCGCGATCAAGCAGACGCTCTACCGCACCTCGGGCGACTCCCCGATCGTCGAGGCGCTGATCGAGGCGGCGGAGGCGGGCAAGCAGGTCGTCGCCGTGGTGGAGATCAAGGCGCGGTTCGACGAGCGGGCGAACATCAACTGGGCCCGCGCGCTGGAGCGCGCCGGGGTGCACGTGGTGTACGGGCTCGTCGGCCTGAAGACGCACTGCAAGGCCGCGCTGGTGGTGCGCCAGGAGGGCTCGACGATCCGCCGCTACTGCCATCTGGGCACCGGCAACTACAACCCGAAGACCGCCCGGCTCTACGAGGACATCGGCGTGTTCACCGCGGACGAGACGATCGGCGCGGACCTCACCGACCTGTTCAACGTCCTCACCGGCTACGCGCGGCGGCGCAAGTACCGCCGCCTGCTCGTCGCGCCCTACGGCGTGCGGCGCGGGCTGATCGAGCGGATCGACGCGGAGCGCAAGCGGGCGCAGAAGGGCAAGCGGTCCGGCATCCGGATCAAGGTGAACGGGCTGGTCGACGAGCAGGTCATCGACGCCCTCTACCGCGCCTCGCTGGCCGGTGTGCCGATCGACCTCGTCGTCCGCGGCATCTGCGCGCTGCGGGCCGGGGTGCCCGGGCTCTCGGAGAACATCCGCGTCCGGTCCATCCTCGGCCGCTTCCTCGAGCACTCGCGGATCTTCCACTTCGTGGGGGCGGGCGAGCACTGGATCGGCAGTGCCGACATCATGCACCGCAACCTCGACCGCCGGGTCGAGGTGCTGGCGCCGGTCACCGATCCACGACTGGTCGCCCAGCTCGACGAGATCCTCGACTCGGCGACCGCCCCGTCGACCCGGTGCTGGAGCCTCGACCCGGACGGCTCCTGGACGCCGTGGCCGGTCGCGGCCGGGGAGGGGACCGAGGGGATCCAGGTGTGCGACCACCAGACCCAGCTGCTGCTGCGCCGGGAAGGGAAGGCGTGAGGGCAGGGACGCCGAGGGCAGGCACGCGGAGCGCAGCGGAGCCGGACCGATGACGACGCCGCCCGACGACGGGCCGGTGCCGAAGGCGGTGCACGCCGCCGGTGCCGTGCTCTGGCGGCCGGCGTCGGCGGGGGGCGTCGAGGTCGCGGTGGTGCACCGTCCGCACCACGGCGACTGGAGCCTGCCGAAGGGCAAGGTCGACGAGGGCGAGTCCCGGGCACGGACCGCGGTCCGCGAGATCGCCGAGGAGACCGGGTTCGGCGCCGTGCTCGGGCGCCACGTGGCCACCGTGCGCTACATGGTCGGCGAGGACCGCAAGGTCGTCGACTACTGGGACGCACGGGCCGGCGCCGGGAGCTTCACCCCGAACGGCGAGACCGACGAGCTGCGCTGGCTCGCCCCCGCGGCCGCGGCGCCGCTGCTGACCTACGACTCCGACCGCGACGTCCTCGCGGACTTCACCGACGCCCCGTTCCCGCTGCGGACGCTGCTGCTGGTGCGCCACGCGAAGGCGGGCAAGCGGGGCAGCCACGACGACGACGCCCGCCCGCTCGTCGACGCGGGCCGCGAACAGGCCCGGCGCCTCGGCGACCTGCTCGCCGCGCACGGCGTGGAACGCCTCTACTCCGTGGGGCGGACCCGCTGCATCCAGACGCTCGAGCCCGCCTCGCACCGGCTCGGCGTCGGGATCGCCGTCGACGACGCGTTCGCCGACGAGGCCGTCGCCGCCGACCCGCACCGTGCCCGCGAGCGGCTGCTCGAGCTGGCGGGCCGGGACGGGGTCGCGGCGGTGTGCGCCCAGGGGTACGGCATCCCCGCCCTGGTCCGCGACCTGGCCGCCGACCCCGACTCCGACGCCGGCCCCCGCCCCGGGGTGCGGAGCAACCGCCGGCTGTCCGACCCGCCGTCACGCAAGGGCAGCGCGTGGGTGCTCTCGTTCCACGGCACCACGCTCGTCGCCGCCGACTACGTGCGCGACCCGGCCGTCTGAGCGGGCGACGAGCGCCGTCCGTCGATGATCACACCCCGGTCGTCGACGGCCCGGCCCCGTCGCGGGATCACGAAACGGACTCGATTAGCGTGAGGCAAGGCCGTCCGCCGGGTCGGCCCCCGGCCTGCGCTCCCCCGTCGTCAGGCCCGACCCGGCTCGTGGTCCGTGGAGGGTGGGCTTGCGCGCGAAGACACGTCGGTACCGGCAGATCGCACTGGTGGCCGTCGCCGCTGCCGTGCTGCTCGGCGTCAACGTGCCCCCGGCGTTCTCCTACGTGCAGGAGTGGCGGCACGAGCGGCTGATCAACAGCCCCGACTACAAGGCGCAGTACGGGCACTGGGACACCATCGAGGTGCCGCCCGACAACCGCGTCAACTCCATCCACGCGGTCCTGCTCAGCACGGGCAAGGTCCTCCTCATCGCCGGGTCCGGCAACAAGGAGGACATGTTCGCGACGAAGGCCCTCAAGAGCCTCGTCTACGACCCCACGACGGGGCAGTCGCGGATGATCCCGGTCCCCGACGACATGTTCTGCGGCGGGCAGACCGTGCTCCCCGACGGCCGGGTGCTCTTCGCCGGCGGGACGCAGCGCTACGAGAAGCTCGACGGCGCCGTGACCAACGCGGCCGGCGCGATGCGCGTCAAGAACGAGAGCCCCGACGGGCCGCGCTTCCTGCCGGCCGGGACGGAGTTCGTCGCCCCGTCCGGGCAGAAGTACAAGTCGGACTTCGACGTCACCGTGCCCCCCGCCACCAAGGCGGGCGTCGGCCGGCGCACGCAGGTCACGGCGGCCGAGGAGAAGGTCTTCGTCGAGTCGGAGGCCCCCGGACCGCAGGCGGTCAACGGCAACCGCGACAAGTACACGGTCTCGGGTCTCCCGGCCGCGGACTCGAAGAACGTCTACGGCATCGGCGAGCCGATGACCCTGGACAAGCAGGACTACCAGGGGACGAACAAGGCATACACGTTCGACCCGAAGACCGAGGCGTGGACCCAACTGCCGGACATGAACCAGCCCCGCTGGTACCCGACGCTCACCCCGCTCTCCGACGGCAACGTGCTCACCGTCGCCGGCCTGGACGGCGTCGGGCAGGTGCTCAACGGGCTCTCCGAGGAGTTCAACCCCCGCACCAACACCTGGATCGACCGCCGGAACACGCTCACCCAGTACTTCCCGACCTACCCGGCGCTGTTCGAGACCGAGAAGCCCCGCCAGATCGTCTACACCGGCTCGAACGCCGGTTACGGCCCGGCGACCGAGGGCCGCACCCCCGGGTTCTGGGACATCAACACGGGCGCGTTCACCCCGATCCCCGGGCTGCGCGACCCGCAGCTCATGGAGACCTCGGGCTCGTCGTGGATCGGGCCGGTGCAGGACCAGCGCCTCGCCGTCGTCGGCGGCGGCGGGGTCGGTGAGAGCCCGGTCTCCTCCGCGCGGATCGACTTCCTGAACCTCAAGGACCCGGCGCCGCACTTCACCCCGGGCCCGAACCTGGCGCAGCCGACCCGGTACCCGAACCTGGTCAACCTGCCCGACGACACCACGCTGATCACCAACGGATCGCTGGACTACCGCGGCAAGGGTGCGACGAACAACCATCTCGCCTACACCCTCGACCCGGCGACGAACCAGCTCACGCCGATGGCCGACCCGCGGATCGGGCGCGACTACCACACCGAGTCGCTGCTGCTGCCCGACGGCCGCGTGCTCGTGGCCGGCTCGGACCCGCTGTTCGACGACGAGAAGAACACGGTCCCCGGCACGTTCGAGCAGCGGATCGAGATCTTCACACCGCCGTACCTGGAGTCCGGCGCGCCGCGCCCGACGATCTCCTCGGCCCCGCCGACGATGACCCGCGGGCAGACCGTGACCATCCCGACCCCGGACGCCTCCCGCATCGCGAAGGCCCGTCTCATCCGCACCTCGTCGGCCACGCACGTGACGACGTCGGACATGCGGGACGTGGCCCTGGACATGCAGAAGACCCCGGACGGGGTGTCGGTGACGGTGCCGAACGAGGCGACCATCGTGCCGCCCGGCCCGTACATGCTGTTCCTCGTCGACGACAAGGGCGTGCCGAGCGAGGCGAAGATCGTCGATGTGCCCTAGCCGGACGCCCGGTCGATGATCGGGCCCGTGGACGGTCAGGTGGTCCCGCGCTTCGCGGGGCCACCGACGTTCGCGCGTCTCCCCCGGCTCGACGAGGTGTCCCGGGCCGACGTCGCGATCGTCGGGCTGCCGTTCGACGCGGGGACGAGCTACCGGCCGGGCGCCCGCTTCGGGCCGGCCCACATCCGGGCGTCCTCCCGGTTGCTGCGGCCGTACCACCCGGCGGTCGGCACCTCGCCGTTCGCGGCGCTGCAGGTCGCCGACGCCGGGGACCTGGCGCTCAACCCGTTCGACATCGTCGAGGCCCTCGCCGCGGCCGAGACCGGTATCCGGGGGCTCGCCGAGGACGGCGCGACCGTCGTCGGCCTCGGCGGCGACCACACCCTCGCCCTCCCGGCGCTGCGCGCGCTGCACGCCCTCCACGGCCCGGTCGCGGTGCTGCACTTCGACGCGCACCTCGACACCTGGGACACCTACTTCGGAGCCCCGTACACCCACGGCACCCCCTTCCGGCGGGCGTCCGAGGAGGGGCTCATCGACCGGGAACGGTCGATGCACGTGGGGATCCGCGGTCCGCTCTACTCCGCCGCGGACCTCGACGACGACGCCCGGCTCGGCTTCGCGGTCGTGCGCGCCGACGACTACGAGACCGACGGTGTGGCGCGCGCGGTGGAGCGGCTGCGAAGGCGACTCGACGGTGGCCCGGTGTACGTGTCGGTGGACATCGACGTCCTCGACCCGGCCGCCGCCCCCGGGACGGGGACCCCGGAGGCCGGCGGGCTCACGAGCCGGGAACTGCTCCACACCCTGCGCGGTCTGCAGGGCCTCGACATCGTGGGCTTCGACGTGGTGGAGGTCGCCCCGGCCTACGATCACGCCGAGATCACCGGCATCGCCGCCGCGCACGTGGTGTACGACCTGCTGGCGGTGCTCGCCGCCGGCCGGTGAGCCGTCAGCACGCTCGGAGGAGCCATGCGGATCGCGGTCTGGCAGGCACGGGGTCCCGACGCCGGGTCGGAGCGGCTCGTCGCCGCCGTCGCCCGGGCCGCCGCGGCCGGGGCCGACGTCCTGGTCACCCCGGAGCTGTTCGCCACCGGGTACGGCGTCCCCTTCGGCGGGCCGGACCCCGACCTGCTGCCGCGCGCCCGGGAGGCGGCGGCCGCGCACGGCGTCGCGCTCGTCGTCTCCGAGCCGCACGACGGGCACGTCACCGCGGCCGTCGTGGGGCCCGACGGCGAGCTGCTCGGCCGCTACACGAAGACCCACCTCTGGGGCGACGACGAGCGGGCCGCGTTCACGCCCGGCGACGGCACCCCGCTGATCGTCGACCTCGCGGGCGAACGGTGCGCGGTCGTCATCTGCTACGACGTCGAGTTCCCGGAGGTCGTCCGGTCCCTCGCGCTGGCCGGGGCGCGTACGGTCCTCGTCCCGACCGCCCTCGACGACCCCGCCGTCGCCCGCGTCCTCGTCCCCGCCCGGGCCATGGAGAACGGCGTGGCGATCGCCTACGCCAACCAGTGCGGCGACCCGTTCTGCGGCGCCAGCCTGATCGTCGGCCCCGACGGCACGGTGCTCGCCCGCGCGGGCGAGGACGAGGAGCTGCTCGTCGCGGACGTGTCGCGACCCCCGGGGCTCACCGACTACCTCGGTGACCGGCGTCCGGAGGTGTACCGGCTGGGGCGAGCGGAGCGACGGGGACCGTCATGGTGATCTCCGACGGGCCGTCGATGCTGGTGCCGGACTTCCCCTTCGCCTACGACACCTACCTCGCCCACCCGGCGGGTCTCGGCCGGGTGCCGGACGCGGCGCTCGGCACCGAGGTCGCGGTGATCGGCGCCGGGATGGCGGGGCTGGTCGCGGCCTACGAGCTGATGCGCCTCGGCCTCCGACCGGTCGTCTACGAGGCCGGCGAGATCGGGGGCCGGCTCCGCTCCCAGGCCTTCCCCGGCGCCCCGGACGCCGTGGCCGACCTGGGCGGCATGCGCTTCCCCGCCTCGGGCCGCGCGTTCGGCCACTACCTGCGCGTCCTCGGCGTCCGCACCTCGCCGTTCCCGAACCCGCTCGCGCCGCAGACCCCCTCGACGGTGATCGAGCTGGCGGGGCGCAGCCACTACGCCGAGACCGCCGAGGACCTCCCGCCGGTCTTCGGGGAGGTCTCCCGGGCGTGGGCGACCGCGCTCGCCGACGGGGCCGAGCTCCCCGCCCTGCGCGCCGCGATCGCCGCCCGCTCCCCGAGCGCGATCAAGTCGATCTGGAACCGTCTGGTCCCCGCCCTCGACGACGAGAGCTTCTCCGGCTTCCTCGCCCGCTCTCCATCGTTCGCCGACTTCCACCACCGGGAGCTGTTCGGCCAGGTCGGCTTCGGCACCGGCGGCTGGGACACCGACTTCCCCAACTCGATGTTGGAGATCCTGCGGGTCGTGGCCACCGACGCCGACGACCAGCACGTCCGGATCCACGGCGGCGCCCAGTCCGTCCCGCTCGCCCTCTGGCGCCGGGCGCCCTCGCAGCTGCACCACTGGACACCGGGCGCCTCGCTGGAGTCGCTGCACGGCGGGTCCCCGCGTCCCGCCGTGCGGGCCCTGCGCCGGAGACCGGACGGGCGGATCGGCGTGCTCGACCGGTGGGGCACCGAGCGGGCCTACCCGGCGGCCGTCTCGACGGTGCAGTCGTGGCTGCTCTCGGCGGGCATCGACACCGACGAGTCGCTGTTCTCCCACGACCTCTGGATGGCCCTCGAACGCTCGCACTACATGCAGAGCTCGAAGACGTTCGTGCTGGTGGACCGGCCGTTCTGGCGCGACCGCGACCCGTCGTCGGGCCGGTTCGTCCTGTCCACCACGCTCACCGACCGGATGACCCGCGGGACCTACCTGCTCGACGGCGGGGGTGGTCTCGACGATCCCGACGCCGCCACCCGCCCGGCCGTGGTGTGCCTGAGCTACACCTGGAACGACGACGCCCTGAAGTGGCTCGCGCTGCCGACCGACGAGCGGGTGCGCCTCATGCTGCACTCGTTGCGCCAGATCTATCCCGACCTCGACGTGGCCTCGCACATCCTGGGTGAGCCGATCACGATCTCGTGGGAGCGCGAACCGCACTTCATGGGCGCGTTCCGCGGGAACCTGCCCGGCCACTACCGCTACCAGCGGCGCCTGTTCACGCACTTCGTGCAGGACGCGCTCCCCCCGGAGCACCGCGGCCTGTTCCTCGCCGGCGACGACATCTCGTTCACCCCGGGGTGGGCCGAGGGCGCCGTGCACACCGCCCTGAACGCGGTGTGGGGCGTGGTGCACCAGCTCGGCGGTCACTCCGCGCCGGGCAACCCGGGGCCGGGCGACCGCTTCACCGAGCTCGCGCCGGTCGACCTGGACGGCTGATCTACAGCCGCGTCGCGCACCGCACGAGGTCGGCCACCGCCCGGGAGCGGCTGTGCGGCGGCCAGGCGATCATCGTGGTCACCCGGGGGGCGTCGACCACCGGGACGGCCACGACGTCGTCGGCCAGCCCGTGCCGTGCGGAGTCCGGCAGCACCGCGACGGCCCGGCCGAGCGAGACGAGCTGCCGGAGCTGGGCGGTGTCCCGGACCGCCGGGCCCGGACCGTCCGCGTACCCGCCGTCGGGACGGGGCCAGCGCGGCAGCGGCACGTCGGCGACATCGGCGAGCCGCAGCTCGCCCCGCGTGGAGAGCGGGTGCCCGGCGGGTAGGAAGAGCGACTGGCCCTCGGTGGCGAGGTCCTCGCCGTCGAAGCCGGCGGTGGAGTCGAACGGCCGGTGCAGCAGGGCGACGTCGGCGCGCCCGTCGCGGAGCATCCGCTCCTGCTGCCCCGGACCGCAGAGCTGCACGTCGACCTCGACGGCGCCGGGCTCCGCGGCGTAGGCGTCGAGCAGCTTCGCGAGCAGCTCCTCCGACGCGCCCGCCTTCGCGACGAGGACCAGTCCCGGCCCCGGATGCGCCGCGCGCCGCGTGCGCCGCTCCGCCGCCTCGACGGCCTCCAGGGCGACCCGGCCCTCGGCGAGCAGGACGGCACCCGCGGCGGTCAGGGCGACCTCGCGGGTGGTGCGCTCGAGCAGGCGGGCCCCGACGCGGCGCTCGAGCTGCGCGATCGCGCGCGAGAGCGGCGGCTGGGCGATGCCCAGCCGCTCGGCCGCCCGACCGAAGTGCCGCTCCTCGGCGACCGCGACGAAGTACCGCAGCTCCCGCGTCTCCACCCCGTCATTGATACCCCTGCGGTATCGGCGGCGACCGAGGCGGTCTTGGACCCCGGGCGGCCGGCGGGCCGAGGATCGGTGCCATGAGCGAGGAGCAGACGGTCGCCCTGGTCACCGGGGCGAACAAGGGCATCGGGTACGAGATCGCGGCGGGCCTCGGCGCGCTGGGGATGCGGGTCGGCGTCGGGGCGCGCGACGACGCCCGGCGCGAGGAGGCCGTCGGGAAGCTGCAGGCCGCCGGCGTGGACGCGTTCGGGGTGCCGCTCGACGTCACCGACGACGCGAGCGTCGCGGCCGCTGCGGCGTCGCTGGACCGGCTCGACGTGCTGGTCAACAACGCGGGCATCACCGGGAGCGCCGAGCAGCTGCCGACGAAGGTCGAGATCGACACCATCCGCCGCGCCGTGGAGGTCAACGTCTACGGCGTCGTGCGCGTCACCAACGCGATGCTGCCGCTGCTGCGCGCCTCGGCACATCCGCGGATCGTCAACGTGTCCTCCGGCGTCGGGTCCCTCACCCGCCAGAGCTCCGGCGGCGAGACCGGGCCGATCTCGGCGGCCTACTCCCCCTCGAAGACGTTCCTCAACGCCGTGACGGTCCAGTACGTCAAGGAGCTGGCGGACACCCGGATCCTGATCAACCTGGCCTGCCCCGGCTACGTCGCCACGGACCTCAACGGCTTCCGCGGCCACCGCACCCCGCAGCAGGGCGCGGCGACCCCGATCCGCCTGGCCACCCTTCCCGACGACGGGCCCACCGGCGGCTATTTCGAGGACGCGGGCCCGATCCCGTGGTGACCACGCCCGTGAAAGCGGAGCGTCGTCGCTGTCACTGGTCGACAGCAACGACGCTCCGCTGCCACGGGTCGGGTGCTAGACCGTCGTCGGCTTGTGCGACGGACGGGCCTGCTCGTAGGCCGTGATGTCCTCCTCGTGGCGGAGGGTCAGGCCGATGTCGTCGAGGCCCTCGAGCAGCCGCCAGCGGGTGTAGTCGTCGACGGAGAACGGGACGACGAGGTCTTCCGCGGTGATCGTCTTCGAGTGCAGGTCGACGGTGAGCTCCAGGCCCGGCCGCGACTCGATCTTCTTCCACAGCAGCTCGACGTCGGACTGGTCGACGGTGGCGGCGAGGAGGCCTGCCTTCGACGAGTTGCCCTTGAAGATCTCGCCGAACCGCGACGAGACGACCACCCGGAACCCGTAGTCCATGAGCGCCCAGACCGCGTGCTCGCGCGACGAGCCGGTGCCGAAGTCGGAGCCCGCGACGAGCACGGACCCGCGGTCGTAGGGCTCCTGGTTGAGCACGAACGAGGGGTCCGAGCGCCAGGAGGCGAACAGCCCGTCGTCGAACCCGGTGCGTGTGACGCGCTTGAGGAAGACGGCCGGGATGATCTGGTCGGTGTCGACGTTCGACACCCGCAGCGGGGTGCCGATGCCGGTGTGGGTCGTGAACTTCTCCATGGTCAGCTCCCTCAGACCGTCGTCAGCACGGTGGGCGTCAGGTCCTCGGGGGAGCTGAGCGTCCCCCGCACGGCCGTGGCGGCCGCGACCAGCGGCGACACCAGGTGGGTGCGCCCGCCCCGGCCCTGCCGGCCCTCGAAGTTCCGGTTCGACGTCGAGGCGCAGCGCTGCCCCGGCGCGAGCTGGTCGGGGTTCATCCCGAGGCACATCGAGCAGCCCGCGTTGCGCCACTCGGCGCCGGCGTCGAGGAACACCTGGTCCAGGCCCTCCGCCTCGGCCTGGGCCTTCACGGCCATCGAGCCGGGGACCACGAGCATCTGGACGCCGTCGGCGACCCTGTTGCCCCGCAGCACGTCCGCCGCCGCGCGGAAGTCCTCGATGCGGGCGTTGGTGCACGAGCCCAGGAAGACGACGTCGACGGCGATGTCGCGCAGCTTCGTGTTGGGCTCGAGGCCCATGTAGGCGAGCGCCTTGCGGGTGGCCGCCGCGGCGTCGTCGTCCATCGTCGCGGGGTCGGGCACCGACTCGCCGAGGGGAAGGCCCTGGCCCGGGTTGGTGCCCCAGGTGACGAACGGGGTCAGCGAGTCGGCGTCGATGTGCACGACGGCGTCGAACACGGCGTCGTCGTCGGTGCGCAGTTCGCGCCAGGCCGCGACCGCGGCGTCCCACTCCGCGCCCTGCGGGGCGTGCGGGCGGCCCTTCAGGTACGCGAAGGTCGTCTCGTCGGGCGCGACCATCCCGGCACGGCCGCCGGCCTCGATGGACATGTTGCACATCGTCATGCGCGCTTCCATGGACATGTTCCGCACGGCCTCGCCGCGGTACTCGAGCACGTAGCCCGCGCCGCCGCCGGTCCCGATCTGGGAGATGACCTTGAGGATGACGTCCTTGCTGGTCACCCCCGGGCGCAGCTCGCCGTCGATCTCGATGGCCATGGTCCTGAACGGCTTCAGCGGCAGCGTCTGGGTCGCCATGACGTGCTCGACCTCGGAGGTGCCGATGCCGAACGCGAGCGCCCCGAACGCGCCGTGGGTGGAGGTGTGGGAGTCGCCGCAGACGACCGTGGTGCCGGGCTGGGTGAGCCCCAGCTCCGGGCCGATCATGTGCACGATGCCCTGGTTGGCGTCGCCCATCGGGAAGAGCCGGACGCCGAACTCCTCGACGTTGCGCCGCAGCGTGGCCACCTGGGTCGCGGACACCTCGTCCGCGATCGGCGCGAGGATGTCGAGCGTCGGGACGTTGTGGTCCTCGGTGGCGATCGTGAGGTCCGGACGGCGGAGCGTGCGGCCGTGCAGGCGGAGCCCGTCGAAGGCCTGCGGGCTGGTCACCTCGTGGACCAGGTGGAGGTCGATGTAGAGCAGGTCGGGCTCGTCGCCCTCCCCCTGCCTCACGACGTGCTGGTCCCAGACCTTCTCGGCGAGTGTGCGTCCCATCCGTCCCTGCCTGCGTGGTGGTGAATCCCAGATCGTGGGATTAGTGTGTCGCTCTGTGGGACAGAGTAGCGGAATCGGGGTGCTCGACAAGGCGGTGGGTGTGCTGCGCGCCGCCGCGGTGGCGCCGTGCGGGCTCTCCGAGCTCGTCGAGCGCACGGGCCTGGCCCGCGCCACCGCGCACCGGCTCGCCGTCGGGCTGGAGGTCCACCGTCTCCTCGAGCGCGATCCCGACGGCCGGTGGCGTCCCGGCCCCGCGCTCGCGGAGATGGCGCACGGCCACCACGACCCGCTGCTGACCGCCGCCGAGGAGGTCCTGCCGACGCTGCGCGACCTCACCGGGGAGTCGGTCCAGCTCTACCGGCGCGAGGGCGACTCGCGGGTGTGCGTCGCCGCCGCCGAGCCCGCCTCGGGCCTGCGCGACACGGTGCCGGTCGGGGTGCGCCTCCCCCTGACGGCGGGCTCGGGCGCGAAGGTGCTGATGGCCTGGTCTGAGGACCCGACGGCGTTCGATCCCGACCTGCTGGCCGAGATCCGTCGTCGGGGCTGGGCGCAGAGCGTGGCCGAGCGGGAGAAGGGGGTCGCGAGCGTGTCGGCGCCGGTCCGGGGGCCCGACGGCTCGGTGGTCGCGGCGGTCTCGGTCTCGGGTCCGGTCGACCGGATCGGGCGGAAACCCGGCTCCCGCTGGGCCAACGACCTGCTCGCCGCCGCCCGGGCGCTGGAGAAGGCGCTGGCGTGACCGGTTGCCGACGTCCAGCGTCAGCCGTGTGCCACCGCTGACGCTCGATGTCAGCCGTGTGCCACCGCTGACGCTCGACGTCAGCAGGCCGCCACGTCGGCCCCGGCGTGAGCGGGCCGCCGTCGGGGAATGTCGATCGTGTCCGTTCCCCCGGCGAGGAGGCCTCATGACGGCACTGCAGGACAAGGTCGCGATCGTGACGGGCGGTGCCTCCGGGATCGGCCGGGCCACGGCGGTGGCCTTCGCTGCGGCGGGCGCCTCCGTGGTGGTGACCGACCTCGACGGCGAGGGCGCGGCCGCCGTCGCGAAGGAGCTCGGGCCGACCGCGCGTTCCGCACAGGTCGACGTGACCGACGCCGAGGCCTCCGCAGCCGCCGTCGCCCTGGCCGAGCAGGAGTTCGGCCGGCTCGACATCCTCTCCTGCAACGCCGGGTTCACCGGTTTCCCCACGCCGACGATGGACGCGTCCGAGGACGAGTTCGACCGCATCTTCCGTATCAACGTCAAGGGCGTCTGGCTCGGCGTCCGGGCCGCCGTGCCCGCTCTGCGGCGCAGCGGCGGCGGGGCGATCACGATCGTCGGCTCGATCATGGGTGAGCGCACCCGCCCGGGCTTCGGCGCCTACGCGTCGAGCAAGGCGGCAGTGAACCACCTCGCGCGCACCCTGGCCCTCGAACTGGCGCCCGACATCCGCGTCAACTGCCTCGCCCCGGTGGCCACCGACACCGCGATGCTCCCCCAGTTCCTCGGGCCGGAGGACCCGGCGGGCGCCCGTGAGCGGTTCATCGGCAGCATCCCGCTCGGCCGGCTCGGGCAGCCCGAGGACATCGCGAACGCCGCGGTGTACCTCTCGTCCGACGCGGCCGCGTTCCTCACCGGTGTGGTGCTCCCGATCGACGGCGGGCGCAGCGTCTAGAAACCCCTCGCGGAGCTGCCTACGGTGAGGTGGTGAGCGAGCAGATCACCAGTCTCGAGCAGCTCCGCGAGGTCGTCGGCGAGCCGGTGCGACGCGCGGTCGTCAAGGAGCGCGACCGCCTCGACGACGTCGACCGGGCCTTCATCGCCCGCAGCCCCTTCCAGCTGATCGCGACCTCCGACGCCCACGGCCGGGTCGACGTCTCCCCCAAGGGCGACCCGGCCGGCTCGGTGCTGGTGCTCGACGACCACACGCTCGCGATCCCGGACCGTCCTGGGAACCGCCGGGTGGACGGCTTCGCCAACATCGTCGAGAACCCGCACGTCGGGCTGCTGTTCCTGGTGCCACGGCGTCACGACACGCTGCGCGTCAACGGCACCGCCCGGATCCTGCTCGACCCGCCCTACGCCGAGCGGATGCGCCACCGCGGCCACGTGCCGCAGATCGTCCTCGAGGTCACCGTCGAGGAGGTCTTCACGCACTGCGCGAAGGCGTTCCTGCGCTCCGACCTGTGGAAGCCCGAGGCATGGCCGGCCGACGACCTGCCGTCGATCGCGCAGATGGCCGCCCGCACCACCGACGACATGACGGTGGAGCAGATGGAGGCGTTCTACACCGAGGAGCACACCCGCGCGATCATGTACGGGACGACGCCACCCTGACCCGCGCCCGGCCAGGTGCCTCCGGCCCGTGAGTACTCATCCGTGCCGGAGCACGGAAAAGTGCACACGACCGTCAGGTCCTGCGCCGGACCGACTCCGCATAGACGTGGTAGCGGAAGTGCAGGATCGGGTCGTCGGACATCTCGATCCCGTCGGTGACGCGGGTCGGGTCGTTGACCAGCACGTCGCCGTTCTGCTCGCGCTCGGTGTCCGGGCCGGTGCACTTGACCAGCCCGAGGTCGACCCACTCGCGGTCCTCGGGCCAGGCGCGGCTCGGGTCGACGGTCTGGTCGCCGTCCTGCGCGAGCTGGGCGAGCAGGCGGTGGCGCACCGGGAGCTGCTCGAACACGCCGTCCATGAGGTAGTCGTTGTCGGCGGTCTCCCACTGGTCCTGCGGCAGGAACGCCATGCCGTCGACGGGCTCGAAGCGGAAGCGGACGTACTGCTCGTCGCCGTCGGCATTGACCAGCTTGTAGGCGTTCATGGAGTTGAACGCGGTCCGACCCCAGGCCAGTGGCGGGTCGCCCAACGCGGCGATGGCGTCGAGCGCCTCCTTGATGTGCGGGTGCTCGGCGAGGAACTCCTCGGTGGTGACCGGACCGGAGTTCTGCGCCTTCATCAGGCCGTGGAACTCCTCGGGCGTCGCCGCCGGGAACACCGGCCAGGTCTGCAGCGCGAGGTCGGTCTCGGAGCCGTCCGGCAGGTAGAACTTCACCGCCATGCCGCGCGGGTCGTTGACCGCCGCGTCGGAGCACCGGGGGTTGCCGGCGCCGTTGGAGAACCGGACCGTGATGCGGACCGGGTCGCCCTGCATGTGGGCCGCCCGCGTGAGCTTGCTCGCCTCCGGCGTCGCGGTGAACGTGCCGGTGAGCAGGACCCCCTTGGTGTGGGTGACACGGTGCCCGGGCACCGACCCCATCACCCCCGACGTCTCGTCGAGCGTGGCCTTCGCGAGGGCGGTGTCGTCGCGGACGGTGGTCATCGGTCCCCCGAGGTGTTCGGTTGTGTCCAATCGGATTCGTCGACGGTAACGTGTGTCAGCGGTCACGTCGACCCCTCGCGCCGGATCCCGCCGTCGTCCGTCCGACGTCGTCCTGTCGCTCCCGGCCCGACCGGGGCAGGATCACCGGGGTGACCGCCGCCGGACCTGCCGTCGACGCGCTGACGGCCCGGTTCGTCGCCGCCCTGGGCCGACGCGGGGCGATGGCGGAGCTCATGGCCGTGGCGAGCCTCGGCGGCGCCGTGCCGCTCGTCGACCCGGTGCCGGACCTCCCCGTGCTCGCCCACCTCGACGACGCGGCCGCCCGGGTCGCCGACGAGGTCGACGGCCAGCTCGCCGAGGCGGTCGGCCTGCTCGCCCGCCGGGCCCCATGGACCCGGACCGCCTCGTACGTATCCGACGACGCCCTGTTCGCCGGGTACGCGCACGCGCCGCTCCGCACCGACGACGACGTCGTGCTCGGGCTCGTCCTCCTCGGCCCCGGCGTGCACTACCGCGCCCACCACCACCCTGCCGAGGAGTACTACCTGCCGCTCGGCGCGATCCGGTGGGACCACGGCGAGGGGTGGGTCGACGAGCCGGCGGGCGAGCTGATCCACCACGCGCCCTGGCAGCCGCACGCGATGCGCACCGGCGACCGGGCGGTCCTGCTCGCGTACCTGTGGTTCGACGAGATCGACACACCGTCGGTCTTCGTGGAGCCGTGAGCCCTCCCGCTGCCGTCGGGAAGACCCCGGGAACGACGGAACGCCCCGACCCGCAGGGGTCGAGGCGCTCCGTGATGTAGCCCCGAGGGGATTCGAACCCCCGCTACCGCCTTGAGAGGGCGGCGTCCTAGGCCGCTAGACGACGGGGCCCTAGGAGGAACAGCGGCTGGAACTCTACAAGATCGCCCGGTCGCTGCCCGCAGCTGGGGTACCAGGACTCGAACCTAGAACAACTGAACCAGAATCAGCCGTGTTGCCAATTACACCATACCCCATGGCTGTCACCCACCGTGACCAGCAGGCCCCGGCGCCGACGCGGACAACTGTACCGAACGCCCGAGACCGGGTTCGAGCACCCCCCACCCGTCGCACCCTTCCCGCAGGTCACGCACCCGTCCGGGCGTGCGGGCACGCTGAGTACGCTGGACCGGTGAGTCCGAGCTTCGCCCCCCTGCCCGCCAGCGTCGACCTGCCGGCGGTCGAGCAGGAGATCCTCGAGCGCTGGGACAAGCGCGACGTGTTCCGGCGCTCGCTGGAGCAGACCGCCGAGGGCGAGCCGTGGATCTTCTACGAGGGCCCGCCGACCGCGAACGGCACGCCCGGCACCCACCACGTCGAGGCCCGCGCCTTCAAGGACCTGTTCCCCCGCTTCAAGACGATGCGCGGCTACCACGTGCCGCGACGCGCGGGCTGGGACTGCCACGGCCTGCCGGTGGAGCTCGCCGTCGAGAAGGAGCTCGGCTTCACGAGCAAGGGCGACATCGAGCGGTACGGGATCGCGGAGTTCAACGCGGCCTGCCGCGAGTCGGCGCTCAGGAACGTCTCGGCCTTCGCGGCGATGACCGAGCGCATGGGCTACTGGGTCGATCTCGACGAGGCCTACATGACGATGGCCCCGCGCTACGTCGAGAGCGTCTGGTGGTCGCTCAAGACCATCTTCGACAAGGGGCTGCTGGTCGAGGACCACCGCGTCACGCCCTACTGCCCGCGCGACGAGACGCCGCTCTCGGACCACGAGGTCGCCCAGGGCTACGAGGACGACGTCGACCCGAGCGTCTACGTCCGGTTCCCCCTCACCGACGGCCCCTGGGCCGGCGCGGACATGCTGGTGTGGACGACCACGCCGTGGACCCTGCCGTCGAACACGGCGGTCGCGGTGGAGCGGTCGGTGGTCTACGTCCGGGTGCGCCACGGCGACGAGGACCTGGTGCTGGCCGAGGACCTCCTCGGGCACGTGCTCGGGTCCGACGACGTCGAGGTGACGGCCCGCCTCACCGGCGCCGAGCTCATCGGCTCCCACTACACGCGGCCGTTCGAGCTGCTCGCGGGCGACCGCTTCGGCGACGCCTTCCGGATCGTCCACGGCGACCACGTCACCACCGACGCCGGCACCGGCCTGGTCCACATGGCCCCCGCCTTCGGCGCAGAGGACCACCTCGTCGCGAAGAACGAGGGCCTCGAGATGGTCAACCCGATCGGCTCGAACGGCCACTTCCTCGACGACGTGCCCCTCGTCGGCGGGATGTTCTTCAAGGCCGCCGACCCGACGCTGATCGCCGACCTCGAGGCGCGCGGCGTCATGTTCCGCGCCGAGTCCTACGAGCACTCGTATCCACACTGCTGGCGCTGCCACACGCCGCTGATCTACTACGCGCTGCCGTCGTGGTTCATCCGGACGACCGCGATCCGGGAGAAGCTCCTCGCCGAGAACGAGGGCACGAACTGGTACCCGCCGCACATCAAGCACGGCCGGTACGGCGCCTGGCTGGAGAACAACGTCGACTGGGCGCTCTCCCGCAAGCGCTACTGGGGCACGCCGCTGCCGATCTGGCGCAACGACGCGGACCCGTCCGAGGTCGTCGTCGTGGGCTCGCTCGCCGAACTGGGGCAGCACGCCGGCCAGGACCTGAGCGCGCTCGACCCGCACCGCCCCTACGTCGACGACGTCACCTTCCCCGCCCCGAGCGGCACGGGCACGATGCGCCGGGTCCCCGACGTCATCGACGTCTGGTACGACTCCGGCGCGATGCCGTTCGCCCAGTGGGGCGCCCCGCACCACCACGAGGGCGACTTCGAGACGGCCTACCCGGCCCAGTACATCTGCGAGGCGATCGACCAGACGCGCGGGTGGTTCTACTCGCTGATGGCGGTCGGGACGCTGGTGTTCGACCGGTCGTCCTACGAGAACGTCGTCTGCCTGGGCCTGCTGCTCGACGAGCACGGCCGCAAGATGTCGAAGCACCTCGGCAACATCCTCGACCCGTTCGAGCTCTTCTCCACCCACGGCGCGGATGCCGTCCGGTGGCTGATGCTCGCGCAGGGGTCGCCGTGGGTGGACCGGCGCGTCGGGCACGACACGCTGCGTGAGATCGTCCGGAAGGTCCTGCTGACCTACTGGAACACGGCGTCGTTCCTCGTCACCTACGCCAACGCCGCAGGCTGGGCGCCGTCCTCGGACGCTCCCGCGGCCACCCACGTGATGGACCGCTGGGCCCTCGGCGAGCTGCGCGGATGCGTCACCGAGGTGACCGCGGCGCTCGACGACTTCGACTCGTCGCGGGCCGGTCGCGCGATCGTCGCGTTCATCGACGACCTGTCGAACTGGTACGTCCGCCGTTCCCGGCGCCGCTTCTGGGACGGTGACCCGGCCGCGCTCGCGACGCTGCACGAGTGCGTCGAGACGGTCAGCCGGCTGATGGCGCCGTTCACCCCGTTCGCCACCGACTACCTGTGGACGCTGCTGCAGGGCGAGGGTGGCGCCGGGCTGCCCGAGGGCACGCCGGACTCGGTCCACCTCGCGCCGTGGCCGGTCGCCGAGGGCCTTCCCGACGACGGGTCGCTGCGGGCGGACATGGACCTCGTCCGCCGCGTGGTGGAGCTCGGTCGATCGACCCGCGCCGCGTCCGGGGTGCGCACGCGGCAGCCGCTGTCGCGCGCCGTCGTCTCCGCGCCCGGCTTCGCCTCGCTCGGCCGCGAGCTGCTCGACGAGATCGCCGAGGAGCTCAACGTCGCCGTCGTCGAGCCGGCCGGCTCGGAGCTCGTGCAGCTCGACGTGAAGCCGAACTACCGGGCGCTGGGCAGGCGGTTCGGCAAGCAGACGCCGACCGTGGCCGACGCCGTGAAGGCCTCCACCGACGCCCCGGTCGACGGGGTGCTGACGGTGACGGTCGACGGGGCGCCGGTCGAGCTGTCGGGCGACGAGATCGTCGTCTCCGAGACCCCGCGCGAGGGCTGGGCGGTGCGCTCCGAGGGCGGCCTGTCGGTCGGGCTCGACACCGAGCTGACCGACGAGCTGCGCGAGGCGGGCCTGCTCCGCGACGTGCTGCGCTTCGTGCAGGACGCCCGCAAGCGTCTGGGCTTCGAGGTGTCCGACCGGATCGAGCTGTGGTGGACGGCGGGGCGTGCCGACACGGCGGCCGCGATCCGGAACGGCGCCGACACGCTCGCCACCGAGTGCCTGGCCGTGTCGATCACGGAGGGCGAGGGCCCGGCCGCGCTGTCGGGCCAGCCGTCGGAGGATCTCGGCCTCACGGTGTGGGCTACGCCCAGGTGAGCACTAAGTGGGCCTATAGCCCCACTTAGTGCTTACCTGCGAAGCACATGTCGACCGCCTCAACCTCCCGGTCGTCGATCTCGCGCGGTCCGTCGCGTTCCACACCGCCGTACTCGCCCCGCTGGGGATCGAGCCGCTGATCGCCGTGCCGACAGCGCCGGGTCAGAAGGCGATGCAGGCCTTCGGGGTGCACCCGAAGCCGTTCTTCTGGCTCGTCGAGGTCGGCCCCGGGGTCACCTACGACGACACCCACCTCGCCTTCACCGCCCCCGACCACACGACGGTCGACGCCTTCCACGCCGCCGCACTCGACGCGGGCGCCACGACGCTCCGCGCCCCGGGGCTGCAGCCCGAGTACCACGCCGACTACTACGGCGCGTTCGTCAGCACGCCGGACGGCACCAACCTCGAGGCCGTCTGCCATCTTCAGTCCTAGAACAGAACCAGGGGGTTGTCGAAGCGGAGTCCGATCTGTCACGGTGGTCGCCATGAGCCTCCCGGAGATCACCGACCGTGAGAGTTGGCTGACGGCCCGCCGCGAACTCCTCGAGGAGGAGAAGGCGCTCACGCGGGCGCGCGACGCGCTCAACACCCGTCGTCGGGAACTGCCGATGGTCGAGGTGACGGAGGACTACCGGTTCACCGGGCCGGACGGCGAGGTCACGCTCGGCGGCCTGTTCAACGGCCACCGGCAGCTCGTGGTCAACCACGTCATGTTCGACCCGGACTGGGACGAGATGTGCCGGAGCTGTTCGGCCGGCATCCGTGAGTGGTCGCCGGGGACGCGCGATCACCTGCGCTCCCGCGACACCGAACAGGTCTTCGTGTCCCGCGCGCCCTACGAGAAGCTCGCGGCCTGGAAGGAACGCCAGGGCTGGACGATCCCCTGGTACTCGTCGTACGGGTCGGGCTTCAACGCGGACTTCGGCGTCACCGTCGACGTCTCCGGCGGGACGATGCACTACAACTACCGCGACGACCCGACCTGGGAGGGGGCGGAAGGCACGCATGAGCTGCCGGGCTTCAGCGCCTTCCTCCGCGTCGACGACCGCGTGTTCCACACGTACTCGTCCTACGCCCGCGCCGCGGAGTGGTTCGGCGGGTCGTTCGCCTACCTCGACCTCACCGCGCTCGGCCGGCAGGAGGACTGGGAGGAGCCGAAGGGGCGAGCCGACTCGGTCCGCGCCGGCATCCCCGTCTTCGACTAGGGGTGGCTGCGCCCTGTGAGTACTTTTCCGTGCCCTGGCACGGAAAAGTACTCACGGGCCGTCAGGCACTTCCCCGCACCACCAGCCGCGGCGCGAGCGTGCGGTGTTCGGCCGGGTGGCCGTCGAGGCGGCGGCCCAGCACCTCCACGAGCGTGCGCCCGAGCTCGTACTTGTCGGTGTGCACCGTGGTGAGGGGCGGGTCGAGCAGGGCGGCCATGGTGATGTCGTCGTAGCCGACCACCGCGACCTGCTCACCGGCGCGGCGGCCCGTCGTCCGGAGCGCCTGGACCGCGCCGATCGCGAGCAGGTCGTTGAACGCGAACACCCCGGTGACGTCGGGGTGCCGGGCGAGCAGGCGGCGCAGGGCCGCCACCCCGCCGGCGACGGTCGGCGGCCCGGTGACCACCCGGTCCGCGTCGCCGCCGACCACCTCGAGGAACGCCCGACGACGTTCGGGCTTGTTCTGCACCGCGCCGTCGAGCATCCCGAGCCGGTCGTGCCCCCGCGACGCCAGGTGCTCGCAGGCGAGGCGGGTGCCGGTGCGGAAGTCGGTCCGGACGGTGGCCACCGACGGGTCCGGGGCGGGCCGGTCGGCGACGACGAGCGGCACCCGGCGGCCCAGCGCGGCCAGCGCCGCGTCGTCGAGGGCCTCGAAGAACCCGATCGCGCCGGCCGCTCCCGCGTCGACGATCGCGCGGCCCGCCTCGGCCTCGGCGCCCGCGTCCGCGTCGGTGTTGTGCACGACCACCGCGAGCCCCCGGGCGGCCGCCGCGTCGAAGACCCCGCGGGCGACGGCGGGGAAGAACGGGTTCGCGATGTCGGGCAGGACGAGCGCGACCGTCCCCGCGCGCTGCGTCCGCATCCCGCGCGCGAAGGCCGACGGCCGGTAGTCGAGCTCCTCGATGGTCGCGAGGACCCGACGGCGGGTCGCCTCGCTGATGTCGCCCTTGTCGTTCATCGCCCGCGACACGGTCTGCCGGGAGACCCCGGCCGCCCGGGCGACGTCGTCGATCGTCACCCGGACCGACCCGCCGGTCACGACGGTGGGCCGGCGGGCCGACGCTCCAGGATCACGAGCGGGATGACCCGCCCGACCTCGTCCGCCCGCCGCCGGTAGGAGACGAAGGACCCGTACATGGCGTCGAGGCGCGGCCAGAGCCGGGCCCGCTCGCTCTCGTCGGCCTCCCGCGCCCGCACCGGCCGCACCTCGTCGCGCACCTGCACGGTGGTGTCGGGGTGCGCCCGGAGGTTGTGCAACCAGGCCGGGTGGCGCGGATGGCCGCCCGCCGACGCGACGATCACGAGGTCGTCCCCGTCGGGCAGGTAGAGCAGCGGGGTGGTGCGCGCGGCGCCGCTGCGGGCGCCGACGTGGTCGAGCAGCAGCATCGTCGGCGCGCCGGGCGCCGTGTGCCCGATACGCCCGCCGGTGAGGCGGTAGAGCGCCACGTGGGCCCGCGTCGCCGCGGAGACCACGGGCGTGAGCCGGTCGAAGACGTCACCGAACCGCTGCGCCGAGACCATGCGGTGATCGTAGGGCGACGCGGTCGTCCTCACCGCTCCCTCCGCGCCCCCGGCGCCGGGGCGACCTCCCGCACCGTCGGCTCCGGGTCGAGCGTCCGGCAGGCCTCGCCCACGGCCGCGGCGCGGTCCGTGGGCACCAGCGCGATCACCGACCCGCCGAATCCGCCCCCCATGATGCGGGCCCCGAGGGCGCCCGCGCCGACCGCCGCCCCGACGATCGCGTCCACCTCCGGCACCGAGACCTCGTAGTCGTCGCGCAGCGAGGCGTGCGACGCGGTGAGCACCGCGCCGACCTCCCGGGGCCGGCCCGCCCGCACGAGCGCCACCGTCTCGTGGACCCGCGCCTCCTCGGTGACCACGTGCCGCGCCCGCTTCCGCGGCGCCCCCTCGGGCAGGTTCTCGACGGCGGCCGGGGTCGCGTCGCGCAGCGCCGGCACCCCGAGGGCCTCGGCCGCCGCGACGCACGCCGCGCGGCGGTCGGCGTACCCGCCGTCGGCGAGGTCGTGCCGCACCCGCGAGTCGATCACCAGGACCGCGAGACCCGCCGTCTCGAACCCGAGCGCGACGTCCTCGGTGGCCATCGACCGGCAGTCGAGCAGCAGCGCCGAGCCCTCCCGGCACAGCAGCGAGGCCGCCTGGTCCATGATCCCGACCGGCGCCCCCACCACCTCGTTCTCCGCGCGCCGCCCGGCCGCGGCGAGCGCGACGCGGTCCAGCCCGAGCCCGGCGAGCTCGCTCACGGCGAGGGCGACCGCGCTCTCCAGCGCCGCCGAGCTCGACAGCCCCGCCCCGAGCGGGACCTCCCCGTGCACCACGAGGTCCCAGCCCCGCTCGACCCCCAGCGCCCACAGCGTGCCGAGCGGGTAGGCGCTCCACCCGGTCGCGATCCCGAGCTTCCCGACGACGAGCTCGGCCGGCTCGGTGCCCGGGTCGTCGGAACAGACGGTGACCCGGTCGTCGTCGCGGCGGGCGGCCGCGACGAACGTGCGCCGGTCGATCGCGAAGGGCAGCACGTGCCCCTCGTTGTGATCGGTGTGCTCGCCGATGAGGTTGACCCGGCCGGGCGCGGAGAAGACGCCCTCGGGGTCGCGGCCGTGGACGTCGCGGAACGCCTCGAGAATCCGGTCCGCACCCTCGGCGCTCACGCCGGCACCGTCGCCCGCTCGGCCGCCTCGCGCAGCCGGGGGCCGGCGACCTCGGGCGCGACGTCGGTGAGGAACGCGCCGCCGAAGGTCTCCGAACCGGCGAGGTACTTCAGCTTCCCGCCGCCCCGGTGCGGCGGACAGATCTCGAGGTGCAGGTGGCCGAGCCCGCGCTCGTCGTCGGGAACGTTCACCGGCGCCGAGTGCACGCCGAGCAGGTACGAGGTGCGGGAGCCGAAGTACTCGTCGTAGCCGGCGAGCACGCGGGCGAGGACGCGGGCGAGGTCGTCGCGCGCCTCGGCGTCGAGCTCGGGCAGCGTGCCGACGTGGTCGCGGGCCCAGACGTCCACCTCGTAGGGGAACCGTGCCCACGGCGGCACCCCGGCGAGGAAGTGCGTCCCCTCGACGACGACCCGCGGGCCACCCTTCTCGTGCTCCACGACGTCGCAGAACACGCACCGGCCGGTGCGGTCGCGGTGGTGGCGCGCCGCGCGCTGCTCGCGGGCGGGACGCGGGGGGACCTCGGGGTAGGCGTAGATCTGGCCGTGCGGGTGGTGCAGCGTCACGCCGACCGCCTCGCCCTTGTTCTCGAACGGCAGCACGTAGCCGATCATGGGGTCTGCGGCCAGCGCGCGGAAGCGGTGGGCCCACGCGTCGACGAGCAGCCGGATGCGCCGCTCCCCCACCGAGGCCAGCGTCGCCTCGTGGTCGTCGGTGAAGACCACCACCTCGCAGTGCCCGTACGCGGGCTCGACCGGGACGAGGTCGTCGCCCGCGACGTCGGGCGGTGGCGGGGTGCGCGACAGCGACGGGAAGCGGTTGTCGAAGACCGCGATCTCGTAGTGCCCGCGCGGGATCTCGGTTGCCGGGCCACCCGGGTGGGTCGGGCACAGCGGGCAGTCCGCGGTGGCCGGCTTGTAGGTGCGGTCCTGCCGGTGGGTGGCGAACGTGACCCACTCGTCGTGCGTGGGGTCGTAGCGGCGCTCGCTCATCGCGTGGGCTCTCCGGTCGACCCGGTCGAGCTCCGCTGCGCTGCGTCTCCGAACGACCCGGTCGAGCTCCGCTGCGCTGCGTCTCCGAACGACCCGGTCGAGCTCCGCTGCGCTGCGTCTCCCGCCGAGAAATAGGTGATCGACCTGCCGTCGGGAAGGCGCTCCGGCTCGACGACGAGCCCGGGCATCGCGCCGGGATCGGTGTCAGCGGTGGCACACGACTGACACCCGGCGTCCGCGGTGGGCCACCGCTGATCGTCCTCGCCCGTCATCCGGCCCGTCCCTTCACGCCCCCTTGACGCCCGGCCGATCCGGGCCCACAGTGTGCGCCAGCTAACGATAACGTTCACGGGAACCTTCACGGAACCCCGGACCGCACGAGAGGTCGCGATGCTGCGCCTGAACCCGGGATGGTTGGACTACACACTCCTGGCGCTCTACTTCGTCGTCGTACTGGGCATCGGCCTGGTCGCCCGCCGCGCCGTCGGCACCAGCGCCGACTTCCTGCTCGCCGGCCGCTCCCTGCCCGCCTGGGTCACGGGCCTGGCCTTCGTCGCCGCCAACCTGGGCGCGACCGAGATCATCGGCATGGCCGCGAACGGGGCCGAGTACGGCGTCGCGACGGTGCACTACTACTGGATCGGCGCCGTCCCGGCGATGGTCTTCCTCGGCATCGTGATGATGCCCTTCTACTACCGCTCGAAGGTCCGGTCGGTGCCGGAGTTCCTGCGGCTGCGGTTCGGCAACGGCACGCACATCCTCAACGCGCTCGTCTTCGCGATCGCCTCGGTGCTGATCGCCGGCGTCAACCTCTACGCGCTGGCGATCGTGCTCAACGCCCTGCTCGGCTGGCCGGAGTTCCTGGGCATCGTCGTGTCGGCCGCGGTGGTGCTCGTCTACATCGGCTTCGGCGGGCTCGGGTCGGCGATCTACGGCGAGGTGCTCCAGTTCTTCGTCATCCTCGCCGGGCTGATCCCGCTCGCGATCGTCGCCGTCCGCCACGTCGGCGGCTTCTCCGCGCTGGCCGACAAGGTCACCGCCTCCGCGCTCGGCGAGGGCGGCCTGCACGCCTGGCAGGGCACGGGGATCGGCGACGTCACCAACCCGATCGGCGCCAACTGGATCTCGATCGTCCTCGGCCTCGGCTTCGTGCTCTCCTTCGGCTACTGGACGACGAACTTCGCCGAGATCCAGCGCGCGCTCTCCGCGAAGGACCGCAGCGCCTCCCAGCGCACACCCCTCATCGCGGCCTTCCCGAAGATCCTCATCCCGGCCGTCACGATCATCCCCGGCCTCGTCGCGCTGGTCGCGATCCCGAACTTCGGCAACGACGCCACCGGCGGACTGAAGTACAACGACGCGATCCCGGCCCTCATCGGCCAGCTGCTCCCCGAGGGCGTCCTCGGTATCGCGCTGACCGGCCTGTTCGCCTCGTTCATGGCGGGCGTGGCGGCGAACGTCAGCTCGCTGAACACGGTGGTCACCTACGACCTGCTCCAGCCCTACCTCGCGAAGGGCCGCAGCGACCGCTACTACCTCAACGCGGGGCGCGTGGTCACCGCGGTCGGCGTCGTCATCGCGATCTTCACCGCACTGCTGGCCGCCGACTTCAACAACATCATGACCTACCTGCAGTCGCTGTTCGGGATCTTCAACGCCCCGATCTTCGCGACGTTCATCCTCGGCATGTTCTGGAAGCGCACCAGCGGCTGGGGCGGCTTCGCGGGCCTGCTCACCGGCGTGCTCGCCGGGGCGCTCGTGTTCGTCCTCGCCGAGGCCGGGGTGGTCGACTTCGGGTCCGGCATCGCCACGAGCTTCTACCAGGCCGGCGCCGCGTTCATCGTCGACGTCGTCGTGACCGTCGTCGTCTCGCTGGCCACCGCGAAGCCGGAGCCGGAGCGGCTCGCCGGGATCGTCTACGGCGTGCCCGGCGCCGACGGCGTCGTCCCGACGCTGCGCCAGCCCAAGGAGCGCGTCTGGTATCGCAAGCCGGTCCTGCTCGGCGGTCTCGCCCTCGCGCTGACCGTCGTCCTCAACATCGTCTTCGCCTGATCGGGGAGTCACCATGAGCGAATCCGTCCAGCCCGGTCGGCCGCAGACAGAGGTCGAGACCGGCAGCCGCATGCAGCGGCTGTTCGATCTGCGCTACGTCATCGGCGCCCTCATGGGCGTCTACGGGATCGTCCTCGTCATCCGCGGCCTGCTCGACGGGCCCGAGCAGCTCGCCCGCGCGGCCGGCATCTCGATCAACCTCTGGACCGGGATCGGCCTGCTCGTCGTGGCCGCGATCTTCCTGGTCTGGGGCGTCACCCGGCCCCTGGGGATCGACGTCGAGGAGAACATCGACTGAGGTCCCGACGGCGGGTGGCGCTGCCCGCCCGTGATCGAGCGGCACTCTCGCGCACATCGATGCGGCGAGAGTGCCGTTCGCTCGCCGGTGGAGGAACTAGACCTGCGGGCCGACGTCGGGCACCGGGTCCATCCGCGGCACCCGCCCGTCGAGGAAGGTGATCGGCGGGAGCAGGGTGCGGATCGGCCCGTTGGGGGTGCCGACCTCCACGAACCGGCCGCGCTCCTCGTGCTGCGGGTGGGTGAGCACCTGGTCGAGCGTGCGCCGCCGGGCGTTCGCGATCCCGGCCTCCTCAAGCCGCTCGACGAGCTGGTCGCCGGTGAGGTCGCGCAGGACCCCGTCGATCGTCTCGTGCAGCGCGGGGCGGTTCTCGATGCGGTCGGAGTTCGTGACGAACCGCGGGTCCTCGGCGATCGCGGTGTCACCCAGCACGACCTCGCAGAAGCGCTTCCACTCCCGCTCGTTCTGGATCGAGAGCACGACCTCCTGCCCGTCGCCGGCCGCGAACGAGCCGTACGGGGCGATCGCGGCGTGGCTGGTCCCGGCCCGGACCGGTGCCCTGCCGCTGCCGGACGCGTAGTGCAGCGGGAAGCCCATCCACTCGCTGAGGGCGTCGAACAGGCTGACCTCGAAGGTGGTTCCCTCGCCGGTGCGCTCGCGGTCGTAGAGCGCGGTGAGGATGCCGGAGAACGCGTACATGCCGGCGCCGATGTCGGCGGCCGGGATGCCCGCCTTCGCCGGGTACTCCTCGGTGCCCGTGACGGAGACGAGCCCCGTCTCGGCCTGGATCAGCGCGTCGTAGGCCTTCGCGTCGCGGTAGGGGCCCGACGAGCCGTAGCCCGAGATGCTGCAGTGGATCAGCTCCGGGTGGTCCCGGCGGAGGTCCTCGGCCCCGAGCCCGAGGCGTTCCGCCGCACCGGGCGCGAAGTTCTGCACGAACACGTCGGCCTGCGCGATCAGCTCCTTCACGCGGCCGAGCTGCTCGGCGTCCTTGAGATCGGCCGTGACCGACTCCTTCGACCGGTTCAGCCACACGAAGTGGCTCGAGAGCCCGTTGACCGTCGTGTCGTAGTCCCGGGCGAAGTCCCCCCGCCCGGGCCGCTCGACCTTGATCACGCGCGCCCCGAGATCGGCGAGGTGACGGGTGGCCAGCGGCGCCGCCACCGCCTGCTCGCAGGACACCACGAGGATGCCGTCCAACGGGAGGGCCCGGGTCTCGACCATGCCGGAGATCGTGCCCGTCCCGACCGCCCGGCGCGCGCCGTCGTCCGCGTCACGCATCCGTTCCGCGTCACACGAACCGACCGGGGGTGTTTCCACGAATGAGCGACACCTGTTCGGCCCAGTGACACCAGGAGTGGGGACATGAGAGCCGCGAGCACCGCAACTGCCCTGGCAGTGGTCTCCACCCTCGGGGTCGGCGTCGCCCTGTGCTCCCAGGCTCCTCCTCCCACCGTCCTCGCCGCCGGTCCGGCCCTCGTCGCGCAGGAAGCGGCGGCGCCGGTCGACCGGGCGGCGCGGCTGCCGTCCGTGCAGGAGGCGTTCGGGTCGAACGCCGCGGCCCTCGCGGCCGAGACCCCGACGGCCCCTGCGCTGGTGCCGCTCGTCGTGACGGCCCCGGTCCGGGCACTTCCGAGCCAGATCTCCGGGACCCCGGTCGGCGACCAGGGCGTGCTCCGGGTCGCGCACCTCTCCCCCTCGACCGGCACGGTCGACATGTACATCGAGGGCCCCGGCCTGCCCCTGACGAAGGTCGCGTCCGACGTCGGCTACCGCGCCCTGTCCGGCTATCTCGCCGCCTCCCCCGGCACGTACACGCTGCAGGCCCGCCCCGCCGGAGCCCCCGCGTCGACCCCGCCCGCCCTGAGCGCGAACGTCGAGGTCGGGGTCCGCACCGCCGAGACCGCCGCCTTCGTCGACGTCGGCCCCGACGGGACACCGCAGGCCGAGGTCCTCCAGGACGGCACGCAGGTCGCCGCCCCGGGCAAGGCCTTCGTGCGCGTCGTGTCCGCGGCCGCCGGCGTCGGGCCGCTCAGCGTCGTCGCCGAGGGCGGCGGGCCGATCGCCTCCTCGATCTTCTATGGCGCCAGCTCGCCGTACGCCCAGGTCGACGCCCGGTCCTGGACGATGGACGTCACGACGACGTCGGGCCAGACCGTCCGCGCGACGCTGCCGGTCACGAGCACCTCGGTGAACACGGTCGTCGTCACCCGGAACCCGCAGGGCGACCTCGCCGTCACGGCCGTGCCGGACGCCGCGCCCCTGTTCGCGGCCGCTCCCGCCCCGGCCGCGCCCGCTGCGCCGCCCGCACCCGCAGCCCCGGCCGCACCCGCGGCTCCGGCGCCCGCCTCCCCGGCACCGGCCTCGCCCGCGCCCGCTGCGCCGCCCGCACCCGCAGCACCGGCGCCCGCCTCCCCGGCACCGGCCGCCCCGCCCGCACCCGCCGCGCCGGCCTCCCCGGCGCCGGCCGCGCCGGCCGCCCCGCCCGCACCCGCCTCCCCTGCGCCCGCCGCGCCGCCCGCACCCGCCGCGCCGCCCGCACCCGCCGCGCCGCCCGCACCGGCCCAGGTGAGCACCTCCGGGCCGCCCACCCCGGCGCCCACGACCACCCCCGCGCCGGCCACCACCTCGGCGCCCCCCGCGACGACCCCCTCGGCGCCACCCACCGGCACCACCCCGTCGACGGGCATCCCGCGGCCGACCCCCCAGGGCGGGGTGCCGGCCGGATTCGGCGGCATGGCGACCTCGTTCGTCGACGGCACGCTGCCGGGCGTGGCACCGATCACGCCCGGCCTGCCGACCTGGGGCGCGCCGACGAGCCCCGTACGGCCGGCCGGTCTCGTCGCGCCGGGAGCGAAGATCGACACCCCCGTCGTCGGGACCCTGGGGCTCGAACCCGACGGCGAGCTGCAGGCGCCCGCGACTCCGCAGGACGTCGGCTGGTTCGGCGCGACGCCGGGCGACACCGGGCCGGCGGTGCTGGTCGGGCACGTCGACTCGTGGCGCGGGCCGGGCGTGTTCTGGAACCTCAAGGACCTGAAGCCGGGCGACCCGATCGACGTGCCGCGCAGCGACGGCACGGTGGCGCGGTTCGCGGTGGACCGGGTGCAGACGGTCGACAAGGACACCTTCCCCACCCAGGCGGTCTACGGCCCGACGGCGGGTCCCTCGCTGCGGCTGATCACCTGCGGCGGGCCGTTCGACCGCACCGTGCGCTCCTACGAGGACAACGTCATCGTCTTCGCCTCGCCGCGCTGATCGGGCGAGCACCTCGGTGGTCCGACCGCCCGGTCGCCACCGAGGGGTGCGTGATCCCCGGGGTTGACCTGAAGTGCCGTCGAGGTTGCACGGTCGTCGCCATGACCACCGTGCGACCTCCCACCGACCCGGCCGAGCTGCACCGGCTCATGTCGCTGATGACCGGCGACGAGAAGCACTCCGCCGCGGCGACCTCGACGCTCGACGTCCTGCAGGTGCTCTACGACCGCGTCCTGCGCGTCGACCCGGCGCACCCCGACGACCCGGTCCGCGACCGGTTCCTGCTGTCCAAGGGGCACGGCCCCATGGCGTACTACGCCGTCCTCGCCGCCCACGGGTTCCTCGACGAGTCCGAGCTCGCGACGTGGGCCCGCCCCGGCTCGCGGCTCGGGCTGCACCCCGACCGGGTGCTCGTCCCCGGCGTGGAGATCGGCTCCGGCTCGCTCGGACACGGTCTCCCGCTCGCCGTCGGGACCGCCCTGGGCCTGCGGATCCGCGGATTGACGACGCCGCGGGTGGTCGTCCTCGTCGGCGACGCCGAGCTCGACGAGGGCTCGAACCACGAGGCCATCGCCTACGCCGGGCGCTCCGGGATGGCGAACCTGACGACGGTCGTCGTCGACAACGCGTCCGCGACGCACCGTGGGGACCTCGCCGAGCTGTTCCTCGTCGAGGGCTGGCGTGCGATCACGGTCGACGGCCGCGACCACGACGTCCTCGAGACCGCGCTGACCGCCGCGCACGACGACCGGCCGCTCGCGGTCGTGGCCGTCGTCGAGCCGAAGGAGTCCTGATGACCACCGCGATCGCCGCGACGACCATGCGCGAGGCCTTCCTGCACGCCGCCGCCGACGCCGTCGACGCCGACGACCGGGCCGTCCTGGTCCTCGCCGACATCTCCGCCGGCGCCGACCCGGTGCCCGCCCTCGCGCGGCGCCGACCCGGGCGCGTCGTCAACGTCGGCATCCGCGAGCAGCTCCTGCTCGGCCTCGCCGGCGGCCTCGCGCTCACGGGGCTGCGGCCGGTCGTGCACTCCTACGCGCCGTTCCTCGTCGAGCGGCCCTACGAGGCGCTCAAGCTCGACCTCGGCCACCAGGACGTCGGGGCGGTGCTGGTCTCGATCGGTGCCTCCTACGACCAGCCCGGGATCGGGCGGACGCACGAGGCGCCGGAGGACGTGGCGGTCGTCGACACCCTGCCCGGCTGGACGATCCACGTGCCGGGCCACCCCGAGGAGGCCGACCGCCTCGTGCGGGAGTCGATCGCGGGCGAGGGTCTGGTCTATGTCCGACTGTCGAGCGCGAGCAACGCCGCACCGCACCACGGCGCGGGGCTGCAGACGATCCGGGTCGGCTCACCCGACGACGTCGTGGTGGCGGTCGGCCCGACGCTCGACCGCGTGCTCGCCGCGGACCGGTTCCGCGGCGCCACCGTGCTCTACACGTCGACGGTGCGCCCCTTCGACGCGGCCGGGCTGCGCGCCGCCGTCGGGGAGGTCCCGACCGTCACGATGGTCGAGCCGTACCTGGAGGGGACGTCGGCCCGGGTCGTCGACGAGGCGCTGTCGGACCGGCCCCACCGCACCGTCATGATCGGCCACCCGCGCGAGGAGTCCCACCGCTACGGCGGGCACGACCTCACGCTGTGACGAGCGTGCGCACCGTCTCCGGGCCGGCGGCGAGCAGCAGCGTCGGCAGCCGGGGCCCCGTCTCCGACCCGACGAGCAGCCGGTAGAGCAGCACGAAGAAGCGGCGCTGGGCGGCCTTCAGCTCGTCGGTGGGCTTCGTGTCGAGCGGCAGGCCGGCCTGCTGCTTGGGCACGCCGTAGACCAGCGTCGTGAGGCCCTCGAGCGACCAGTCCTGCTCCAGCCCGTCGAGCAGGAGCCGCAGCGACGCGCGGTCGGTGTCGTCCAGCGACGACAGCAACCCCGTGTCCGGCGCCGCCAGCAGCCGGGTGTGCGACTCCTCGGGCATGTAGTGCTCGACCCACGCCTCCGCGCGGTCGAGGCGCGGGCGCAGGTCGTCGAGGGTCACCGGCTCCTCGGGGTCGCTCGACACCAGCCCGGTGAGGATGCGGCCGAGCTGTGCGGGGTCGCCGGTGGTCACGTCGACGACGGAGGTGAGGGTCCGGAACGACACCGGCTGCGGCGTCACCGGCAGCGCCCGCTCCGCCGTCGCCACCGACCGGGCGTGCCCCAGCGCCTCGATCGGCGGGGCCGTGCCGCCCGCGACCTTGCGCGAGAGCGCGTCCCACTCGTCGTAGAGCCGGGAGAGCTCGGCGTCGAAGGCGACCTTGATGGCCTGGTTCGGCCGACGGCGGGCGTAGAGCCAGCGCAGCAGCGGCACCTCGAAGACCTCCAGCGCCGACGCCGGGGTCGGCACGCCGCCCTTCGAGGAGGACATCTTGGCCTGCCCGGAGATGCCGACGAAGGCGTACATCGGTCCGATCGGCTGCCGGCCGCCGAAGATCTCGGAGACGAGCAGACCGCCGACCTCGTACGACGACCCCGGGGACGAGTGGTCCACCCCGCTCGGCTCGAAGTCGACTCCCTCGTAGGCCCAGCGCATGGGCCAGTCGACCTTCCACACGAGCTTGCCGTGCGTGAACTCGGAGAGCTGCACGGTCTCCGACGACCCGCAGGCGCAGGTGAAGGTCATCTCGGTCGAGTCGTCGTCGTAGGCGACGATCGTGGTGTCGTCCTTGCCGCACGTCGAGCAGAACGGCTTGTAGGGGTAGTACTCGCCGGTCGCCGAGCCGACGGCCTCGTCGGTGTCGACCCCCGCGTCCCCACCCTCGCCCTCGTCGTCGGGAAGGGTCTTCCTCGTGCGGAAGCGGCCGAGGACGGCGTCGATCCGCGAGCGCTCGCGCATCGCGAGCAGCGTCTGCGGCACGTAGGCGCCCGAGGTGTACATCTGCGTCTGCGAGACGCCGCGGAACAGCACGCCGAGCTCCTCGAGCGCCGCGATCATGGGCGCCTTGAAGTGCTCGGCCCAGTTCGGGTGCTCGCTGCCGCGCGGCGCCGGCACCGCGGTGAGCGGCTTGCCGATGTGCTCGGCCCACGAGTCGTCGATGCCCTCGACGCCCTTCGGCACCCGGCGGAAGCGGTCGAAGTCGTCCCACGAGATGACGTGCTCGCACGGGAACCCGCGGCGCCGGATCTCGTCCGCGACCAGGTGCGGGGTGAGCACCTCGCGCAGGTTGCCCAGGTGGATCGGCCCGGACGGGCTCAGCCCCGAGGCGCAGACGATCGTCCGGCCGGGCTCGGCCTTCGCGACGACGTCGTCGGCGAGCGTCGCCACCCAGTCCTGCGAGGTGGACTCGGCGTCGCCGCCGCGCCTGCGCGCCATCAGGGTCGTCCCCCGTCGCTCCGCTCGCCCGTCATCGGTCCCGCACCGGGTTCGTCAGCGTGCCGATGCCCTCCACCGTCACCGTGACCGTCTGGCCGTCGACCATCGGCCCGACACCGGCCGGGGTGCCGGTGAGGATCGTGTCGCCGGGCAGCAGCGTCATGACCCGCGAGATGTAGGCGATCTGCTTGTCGATCCCGTGGATGAGCATGCTCGTCCGCGACTTCTGCACCGACGCGCCGTCGAGGGTGGTCTCGATCGCGAGGTCGGACGGGTCGAGCTGCGTCTCGATCCACGGGCCGAGCGGGCAGAAGGTGTCGTAGCCCTTCGCGCGGGTCCACTGGCCGTCGGCGGACTGCAGGTCACGCGCGGTCACGTCGTTCGCGACGGTGTAGCCGAGCACCACGTCCTTCGCCCGCGCCTCGGGCACGTCGCGGCACGGCTGCCCGATCACGACGGCGAGCTCGCCCTCGTAGTCCACCCGCTCCGAGTCCGCGGGGCGCAGGATCGGCACGCCCGGGCCGATGACGCTCGTCGACGGCTTCATGAAGATCAGCGGGTTGGCGGGGGCGTCCCCACCGCCCATCTCGGCGACGTGCTCGGCGTAGTTCTTGCCGATGCAGACCACCTTCGACGGCAGGATCGGCGCGAGCAGCCGGACGTCCGCGAGCGGCCAGGTCCGGCCGGTGAAGGTCGGCTCGCCGAACGGGTGCTCGGCGATCTCCGCGCAGACGTCGCCTCCCTCCGGGCTGCCACCGGCGGTGGTGGGCGACTGGAGGGCGGCGAAGGAGACACCGTCGGCGTGGGCGATCCGGGCGAGACGCACGGCGTCCACCCTAGTCGCCGCGCCGCAGCACCTCTCCGGCCGCCGTCGGCTCCGTCGCGGCGACGAGTTCCCAGGTCCCGGCCCGTCCCAGCTCGGCGTTCAGCGCCCGGACGTCCGTGCGCGGCACGGCGAGCCACACGCCCTGGTCCGACCACGTCCACGCCAGCGGGACGTCGGGCAGCGCTTGCGCCACGGCCACGTGCAGCACCGTCGAGAGGTACGTGAGGTGGCTCGCCCACGCCAGGTCGAGGGTCGTCCCGACGACGGCCAGGGTCATCTCGGTGCGTCGCTCCCCGACGTCGAGGTGCTCGACGGTGATCTTCGTGCGGGTGAGCCGGGCGAGGTCGGCGACGTGCCGGCGCAGGGTGTCCTCGAACTGCTCGACGTGGCCGTCGTGGTAGGCGAGGGCGGCGAGGTGGTCGTCGGTGTCGAAGTCCGGGTGGTAGTGGCCGCCCTCCCACAGCGCCGAGAGCGTGCTGACGGTGGTGACCGGTTCGCCCGCGTCGGCCACGGCCTCCATCAGGTCGACCGGCCTCGGGGTGCGGGGCCGGAAGAGGCCGGCCCGGTCGAGGACGCCGACCACCCGGGCCAGCTCGGCCCGGCCCTCGACGCTGAGCTCGGGCGGCGGCCGGCGTCCGGCCCCGCCCGGCCCGCTCACCAGCCCCCTCGCCGGCACCGACCGGTCGTCGGGCCGAGGGGTGACCCGCCACCCGGACACCGGGCCGGACTCACGCTCCGCGCGGGCGAGGTTCGCAGCGCGGCGGTGGCGCACGGCCACCGTCGAGAACACGACGAGGGCGACGACGGCGAGCCCGACGAGCGGCCACCGGGACCCCTCCAGGCTCCCCGGGCCGAGGGCGAGGTGGAGGAAGTACCCGGCGACGACGAGACCTCCTGCGCCCCACAGCAGGGCCAGGAGGTCGTCGAGGGACCAGCGGTCCACCGCGGTCAGGCGGAGGTGCGGGTCCCCGCGGCGCTGGAGACGAGGGCGGCGAGCCGGTCGCCCACCGCGCTCGTGCCGCCCGGGTTCTGGTGGTCGCGGGTCGCGAGGTCGAACGCGACGGCGGCCTCGACGCGCCGGGCCAGCTCGGGCTCGCCGAGGTGGTCGAGCAGCAGGGCGACGCTCAGCACGGCCGCCGTCGGGTCGGCGATGCCCTTGCCGGCGATGTCCGGGGCCGACCCGTGGACCGGCTCGAACATGCTCGGGTTGGCCCGGCTCACGTCGAGGTTGCCGGACGCGGCGAGGCCGATACCGCCGGTCACGGCCGCGGCGAGGTCGGTGAGGATGTCGCCGAAGAGGTTGTCGGTGACGATCACGTCGTAGCGCGACGGGTCAGTGACCAGGTGGATCGTCGTCGAGTCGACGTGCTGGTAGTCGACCGAGACGTCCGGGTGCTCGAGCGAGACCTCCTCGACCACGCGCGACCACAACGAGCCGGCGTGGGTGAGGACGTTGGTCTTGTGGACGAGCGTGAGCTTGCGGCGCGGGCGGTTCGCGGCGCGGGTGAAGGCGTCGCGGACGACCCGCTCGACCCCGAACGCGGTGTTGATACTGACCTCGGTCGCGATCTCCTGCGGGGTGTCCTTGCGCAGCAGACCGCCGGTGCCGGCGTACGGGCCCTCGGTGCCCTCGCGGACGACGACGAGGTCGATCTCCGGCTGGGCGGTCAGCGGACCGCGCACGCCGGGGTAGAGCCGGGCCGGCCGGAGGTTGACGTGGTGGTCCAGCTCGAAGCGCAGGCGCAGCAGCAGGCCGCGCTCGAGGATGCCGCTGGGCACCGACGGGTCGCCGACGGCGCCGAGGAGGATCGCGTCGTGCTCGCGCAGCTCGGTGAGCACCGACTCGGGCAGCAGCTCACCGGTCGAGTGCCAGCGGGCGGCGCCCAGGTCGTAGTGCGTCGACTCGATCTGCGGCGCGAGCTCCGAGAGGACCTTGAGGGCCTCGTTGGTGACCTCGGGTCCGATGCCGTCACCGGGAACCACCGCGAGTCGCATGTCCAGTCTTCCTCCCCCGACGGGCCGACCTCGATGGTGCGACCGGGCTCACCTGCGGTGGAGGCTACCGCGCGTGTCGGCGGGACTCCGCACCGGATCACTCCATGGGAGGTCCCGGCCGCCCGCTGTGACCCGTCCGGGGATCATCCGAACGGGATCATCCGGGTGGTCCGGGCGTCGAGGGCCGCCCCGATCGGGGCCAGGACGTCCTCCGGGACCGCCCGATCGACGCGCAGCAACATGACCGACGAGCCCCGGTCACGCGTCTGGGAGAGCTGGGCCGCCTCGATGTTCACGTCCGATTCCCCCAACCGGGTACCGATCAGCCCCATCGCTCCCGGGCGGTCGATGTACTCGACGAGCAGGACGTGGCCCTCGGCGCGCAGGTCGAACGAGCGGCCGTTGATCTCGACCAGCTTCTCCACCTGATCGGTGCCCGTGAGGGCGCCGGAGACCGTGGTGCTCGCCGCGCGCAGCGTGACGAGGCTGCGGTGGTTCGGGCTCTCGGTCGCGGTCTCCACGGTGACCGACACGCCCCGCTCGGCCGCCAGGGCCGGCGCGTTGACGAACGTGACCGGCTCGTCGACGACCTCGCCGAACACGCCGCGCAGCGCCGCGAGCTCCAGGACCCCGACGTCCTCGTGCGCGAGCTCGCCGCGGACCTCCACGACGATGGCCTCGGGCTGCCCGACGAGGGTCGAGAGCAGGATGCCGAGCTTCTGCGTGAGGCCGAGCCAGGGCCGGACCTCTTCGCCGACCGCCCCGCCCTGCACGTTGACCGCGTCCGGCACGAAGTCCCCGTGCAGCGCCTTCAGTACCGAGTGCGCCACGTCGGTGCCCGCCCGGTCCTGGGCCTCGGCGGTGCTCGCCCCCAGGTGCGGGGTGGCGGTGACCTGCTCGAGCTCGAACAGCGGGCTCTGCGTGGTGGGCTCGGTGACGTACACGTCCACGCCCGCCCCCGCGACGTGCCCCGACCGGATCGCCTCCGCCAGCGCGTCCTCGTCGACCAGCCCGCCACGGGCCGCGTTGACGACGATGACGCCGCGCTTCGTGCGGGCCAGCGCCTCCTTGCCGATCAGCCCCTGCGTCTCCGGGGTCTTCGGCAGGTGGATCGTCATCACGTCGGCGCGGGCGAGCAGCTCGTCGAGCTCGACCAGTTCGATGCCGAGCTGGGCGGCGCGGCTGGCCGGCAGGTACGGGTCGTAGGCGATGACGTGGGTGTCGAACGCCTTGATGCGGCTGGCGAACAGCTGGCCGATCTTCCCGAGGCCGACGACCCCGACGGTCTTGCCCTGGATCTCCACCCCCGAGTACCTCGAGCGTGCCCACTCCCCGCGGCGCAGGGCGGCGTCCGCGGCCGGGATGTGCCGGGCCGTCGCCAGCAGCAGCGCGAGCGCGTGCTCCGCGGCCGAGACGATGTTGCTGACCGGGGCGTTCACCACCATCACGCCCGCCGCCGTCGCCGCCGGCACGTCGACGTTGTCCAGCCCGACGCCGGCCCGCCCGACGACCGTGAGGTGCTTCTGCGCGGCGAACACCTCGGCGTCGACCTGCGTGGCGCTGCGGACCAGGAGCGCGTCGGCGTCGACCACGGCCGCCAGCAGGGCCGCCCGGTCCGTGCCGTCGACCTGCCGGACCTCCACCTCGTCGCCGAACACCGCCAGGGTCGACGGGGCGAGCTTCTCGGCCATCAGGACGACGGGCTTCGACATGCTGCTCCCCCGGGTCGGCGACGCTGCGGACTGGGAGCACATGGTGCCCTACGCCACACTCCGGGGCACGCCTCGCTGTGGCCTGGACCACATCCTGCCTCTCGCGCCTGTTGTCGGTGGCCGATCCATGTCACTGGATGCGTCAGAGGAGTCATCGACCCGTCAGGTCGCACGGGGCAGGTCGGGGACCCACGCGACCGTTGGTGTGGGCAGCTGTTCCGCCACCGCGATCGCGTCGAGCACATCGCGGAGCAGACCCGTCGAGTCGCCGTGGATGCGTCCGGGTCGCAGGCCGTACACGTGAAGTCCGACCGAGCGGTAGCGCCGGTGCTGACGTTCGGTCTCGATGACCTGGTCCGGCGTCATGAAGTGCTGCTCGACCGAGTCGACGGGCAGCACGGCACCGATGTCGGGCAGGTAGCCGTCGGCGATCCCGAGGAACACCCCGCCGACGGAGAGCCGGACGTTGAACAGGATGGCGACGCCCGCGAGCTCGGGCTGCGCGAACCACCAGTCGTGGAAGTCGACCTCGGCGGCGGACCGCGCTCCGGCCGCGATCGCGCGGAGGACGGCCCGCGGCAGCGCCGACCCTCGGGTACTTCCCGCCTCGACCTCCGCGTGCAGCGCCGATGGCAGGAGCATCCGTCGTTGGACCGGCTCCGTCAGGATCGCGGCGACGTCCGACCGTGACGACATGCGTCGAGCCGCATCGACGAGGCAGCGCTCCATGGGCGCGACGGGCAGCCCGTCACGCTCCCGGACGGGTGGCATCCGGTGCGTCCGCTCCACGCGGACGCCCGGGATCGACTGCACCTTGACGGCGGCCGGGATCAGCAGGTGGACCGGCTCGGGCAGCACCCCGCGTCGGAGGCGGTGCGCACGAGCGGCATCGAGCCCGGTGAGCGCCGCGCGGTCCCCCGCGTAGACGAGCGCCGCGCGAACCAGCTGCCGTCGGGTGGGGGTGCCCGTCCCGAGGCGGACGGTGGCAGGAGCCATGAGCGTCCACGGCCCGTCCTCGCGACACCGGCGATAGACCGTGCACGCCGGGACTCCGAGCCCCACCAGGACGGCGACGCGGATGATGGTGTCGACCGCCTCGGCGCGGATCGCCTCCGCGTCGTGGGCCCAGTCCCCTCGTCTCACGGATCCGACGATGCGCCGGCCGGTACGGCCGGGTCGAACAGCGCGCCGACGCCTGTGGACAGGGTCGGGGCGCCCTACCGGTGGGGACGGACAGTTGCTCCGACCGGTCCAACCGACTCCCGGCCGAGGTGAGCGAGAAACGCCATCGACGCGCCCCGTGCCGCTGATGGGCCATTCATGTCCGGAGGCCGGGCACGGGCACGGGCACACAGGATACGAAGAACGACGGCGGGCGCACCGTGAGGTACACCCGCCGTCACGAACCGCAGCAGATCAGAGGGCCTGCTTCGGGATGAACGGCATGAGGTCGCGGAGCTTGGCGCCGACCTGCTCGATCTGGTGGGCCTTGCCCTCGTCCTCGAGCTTGGTGAAGTTCGGGCGGCCGTTGTCGTCCTCGGCGATCCACTCGCGGGCGAAGGACCCGTCCTGGATCTCGGTGAGCACGCGGCGCATCTCGTCCTTGACGGCCGAGTTGATGATGCGCGGGCCCCGGGTGAGGTCGCCGTACTCGGCGGTGTCCGAGCAGCTGTAGCGCTGGCCGTAGATGCCCTTCTCCCACATGAGGTCCACGATCAGCTTGAGCTCGTGCAGGCACTCGAAGTAGGCGATCTCGGGCTGGTAGCCGGCCTCGACGAGGGTCTCGAACCCGGCCTGGACGAGGGCGGAGGTGCCGCCGCAGAGCACGGCCTGCTCGCCGAAGAGGTCGGTCTCGGTCTCCTCGGTGAACGTCGTCTTGATGACGCCGGCGCGGCCACCACCGATGGCGGCGGCGTAGGAGAGGGCGAGCGCCTCGGCGTGGCCCGACGCGTCCTGCTCCACCGCGATGAGGCAGGGCACACCCTTGCCGTCGACGAACTGGCGGCGGACGAGGTGGCCCGGGCCCTTCGGCGCGACCATGGCGACGTCGACGTCCGACGGCGGCTTGATCAGGTCGTAGCGGATGTTGAAGCCGTGCCCGAAGAAGATGGCGTCGCCGCTCTTCAGGTTCGGGGCGATGTCGTCGGCGTAGATCTGACGCTGCTTGGTGTCCGGCGCCAGGATCATGATGAGGTCGGCCTCGGCGGCGGCCTCGGCCGGCGTGACCACCCGCAGCCCCTCCTCCTCGGCCTTGGCGCGCGACTTCGAGGACTCGGGGAGCCCGATGCGCACGTCGACGCCCGAGTCGCGCAGCGACAGCGAGTGGGCGTGGCCCTGGGAGCCGTACCCGATCACGGCGACCTTGCGGCCCTGGATGATCGAGAGATCGGCATCGGCGTCGTAGAAGATCTCGACACTCATGGGAACTGCGGTTCCTTCCTGACTGACGTACTCAGAAGACGTACTAACGATTCGCGGCGATCGCGCGCGGCCCGCGGGCCAGCGCGACCATCCCCGATTGGACGATCTCGCGGATGCCGTAGGGCTCGAGCATCCGCCGCAACGCCGACAGCTTGTCAGCCGTGCCGGTGGCCTCGACGGTGACGGCGTCGGGAGCGACGTCGACGACCTTGGCCCGGAACATCTGCGTCACCTCGAGCACCTGCGAACGCACGGTCGCGTCGGCCCGCACCTTGAGCATGACCAGTTCGCGCTGGACCGAGGTCGCCGGCTCCAGCTCCACGATCTTGATGACGTTCACCAGCTTGTTGAGCTGCTTGGTCACCTGCTCGAGCGGGAACTCGTCGACGCTGACGCAGATGGTCATGCGCGAGATCCCCTGCTCCTCGGTCGGGCCGACCGCGAGCGACTGGATGTTGTAGCCGCGCCGGGAGAACAGGCCCGAGATGCGGGCCAGCACGCCGGGCTTGTCCTCGACGAGGACCGACAGGGTGTGCGTGCTCATCGGGCCTCGTTCTCCCGCTCGATGTTCGTGACGACCTCGTCGGCCCCGCCCGCCTCGGGGTCGTCGAACAGGGGCCGGATGTCCCGGGCGGCCATGATCTGGTCGTTGCCGGTCCCGGCGGCGACCATCGGCCACACCTGCGCGTCGGCCCCGACGGTGAAGTCGATGACGACGGGCCGGTCGGTGATCGCCATGGCCTGCTCGATCACGCGGTCGACGTCGTCGCGCGACTCGCACCGCAGGCCCTCGCAGCCCAGCGCCTCGGCGAGCATCACGAAGTCGGGCACGCGGTGCTTGTGCGTCCCGAGCTCGGTGTTCGAGTAGCGCTCCCCGTAGAACAGGGTCTGCCACTGCCGGACCATGCCGAGGTTGCCGTTGTTGATGACGGCGACCTTGATCGGGATGCCCTCGATCGCGCAGGTGGCGAGTTCCTGGTTCGTCATCTGGAAGCAGCCGTCGCCGTCGATGCACCACACCGTGGTGTCGGGCATCCCGACCTTCGCGCCCATCGCGGCCGGCACGCCGTAGCCCATCGTCCCGGCGCCACCGGAGTTGAGCCACGTCCGCGGGTTCTCGTAGCCGATGAACTGCGCGGCCCACATCTGGTGCTGCCCGACGCCCGCGGCGTAGATCGCCTCGGGGCCGGCGATCTTGCCGATCCGCTCGATGACGTACTCCGGCGAGAGCGTGCCGTCGGCCGGCTCGTCGTAGCCGAGCGGGAAGGTCTCGCGCCAGGCGTCGAGCTGGTTCCACCACGACGTCAGGTCGGGGCGCTCGGCGCCGTCCTGCGAACGGGCGCGCAGCGCGGCGGTGAGCTCGCCGATGACCTCGCGGGCGTCGCCCACGATCGGCACGTCGGCGACGCGGTTCTTGCCGATCTCCGCGGGGTCGATGTCGGCGTGGACGATCCTCGCCTCCGGCGCGAACGTCGACAGCTCCCCGGTCACCCGGTCGTCGAAGCGGGCGCCGAGCGCGATGAGCAGGTCGGAGCGCTGCATCGCCGCGACCGCCGCGACCGTGCCGTGCATGCCCGGCATGCCGAGGTTCTGCGGGTGCGAGTCGGGGAACGCGCCGCGCGCCATCAGGGTGGTGACGACGGGTGCGCCGGTCTCCCGGGCGAGGTCCATCAGCTCCGCCGACGCCTCGGCCTTGATGACGCCGCCGCCGACGTAGAGGACCGGGCGCTGGGCCTCGGCGATCAGCCGGGCGGCCTCCCGGATCTGCTTGCCGTGCGGCTTGGTGGTGGGCCGGTAGCCCGGCAGCGCCATCTCCACCGGCCACGAGAACGTGGTCTGCGCCTGCAGCACGTCCTTGGGCAGGTCGACGAGCACGGGGCCCGGCCGGCCGGTGGACGCGATGTGGAACGCCTCGGTGATGGCCCGCGGGATGTCCGCCGGGTCGGTCACCAGCATGTTGTGCTTCGTGATCGGCAGCGTGATGCCGCAGATGTCGGCTTCCTGGAACGCGTCCGTGCCGATCATCTTGCGCCCGACCTGGCCGGTGATCGCGACGACGGGCACCGAGTCCAGCATCGCGTCCGCGAGCGGCGTCACCAGGTTGGTGGCCCCGGGACCCGACGTCGCGATGCACACCCCGACGCGGCCGGTGGCCTGCGCGTAGCCGGTGGCGGCGTGGCCCGCACCCTGCTCGTGTCGCACGAGGATGTGGCGCACGAGCGTCGAGTCGTAGAGCGGGTCGTAGGCCGGGAGGATCGCCCCGCCGGGGATGCCGAACACGACGTCGCACCCGACGGCCTCGAGCGAGCGCACGAGGGACTGCGCCCCGGTGGCGGGGGTGGGGTCGACCCGGGCGGGGCGCGGCGCCGCGGGGCGGCCGGACACACCGGCCTGGGCCACGGTGTCCTGCTGCTCGCTCGGCGCGCCGGTGCGAGGCGCCGGGCGCGGTCTGGCTGTGGTCATCGGTGATCAGCCTCTGTGGGTGGTCAACGGGCCCCGGACACGAAAAAACCCCCGCCGCCGGGAGGCGGAGAGGGCAGGCGCGTCAGGATTTCTCAGGCGGCGAGCACGATGCTCGTCAGACGCTGACGCGCCCGGCGAGTACGAGAATTCGCTGCATGGCCAAGACCGTAGCACGCGGCCCGGACGGGCCCCGGGACCATCACCAGCGTCACACCCGGCCACGCCTTCACGACGCCGGGTCGTGCCCCGGCTGGCACCATCGCCGACGTGGCCGACGAGCAGCAGACCCCCACCGCGACCGGGACGTCCACCCCCGCCGCGCCCGCGACCTTCCGCGCGGTGCCGACCGTCGCGCTGGTGGCCGTCGGCTTCCTCGCCCTGTGCCTCTCCCCGATCGCCTTCCAGGGCGGGCCCTGGTTCCTGCTGTTCCTCGCGCCCGCCGCGGTCGCCGTCTGGGTCGTCCGCTCCCGAACGCGGGTCGACGAGGCGGGGCTGCACGTGCGCCGCATCGTCGGCACCCGCTCGGTGGCCTGGTCGGACCTGACGGGGCTGCGGCTGCCGGGCAAGGGCTGGGTGCGGGCCGTGCCGGCGCAGGGCGCCGAGGTCGAGCTGCGTGGCATCCGCATCCGTGACCTCGGGCGGGTCGCCGAGGCGTCGGGCCACCGGATCTCGGCGCCGACCCCGGCCGAGGCGGAGGCCGCCGCCGAGCACGCCCGCGAGCTCGAGGCCGCCCGCATGCGCGTCGCCAAGCTGCGCGAGCGGCAGTCGGCGGCAGGCGACGACCCCGAGCAGACCGGGAACCCCGAGCAGACCGGGGACACCGGCGCCGCCGAGGACGCGGGGACCGCTGAGAACTCCGAGGACACCGCCTCCACCGACGACTCCGGCGCCACCAGGGACACCGGCGCCGTCGACGACACGGGGACCGCCGAGGCCCCCGGGACCAGCGCCGACACCGCGCGCAACGCCTCGCAGCACACCGCCGCCGACACCGTGCAGCACGAGGACACGACCGCCGGGACGCAGCACCGGGAGGGCTGACCCGCACCGACCTGACGTCGGGAAGCCCGGGCGTAGCCTCCGAACGGACAACTGCCACCGTTCTGGAGGACCCCCGTGCCGCCGCTCCGTTCCCGCGTCACCACCCAGGGTCGCAACGCCGCCGGCGCCCGCGCCCTGTGGCGGGCCACCGGCATGACCGACGACGACTTCGGCAAGCCGCTGATCGCGATCGCGAACTCGTACACGCAGTTCGTGCCGGGGCACGTGCACCTCAAGGAGATGGGCGAGCTCGTCGCCGGCGCGGTGCGCGAGGCGGGCGGGATCGCGCGGGAGTTCCACACCATCGCCGTCGACGACGGCATCGCGATGGGCCACGGCGGGATGCTGCACTCGCTGCCGAGCCGCGAGGTCATCTCGGACGCGGTCGAGCACATGGTGCAGGGGCACGCGGTCGACGCCCTGGTCTGCATCTCGAACTGCGACAAGATCACCCCGGGCATGCTCAACGCCGCGATGCGGCTGAACATCCCGACCGTCTTCGTCTCCGGCGGGCCGATGGAGGCCGGGAAGGCGGTCGTCGTCGGGGGCGTCGCGCAGGCGCCGACCGACCTCATCACCGCCATCTCGGCCAGCGCGAGCAGCGAGGTCACCGACGACGGGCTCACCGAGGTCGAGCGGTCGGCCTGCCCGACCTGCGGGTCCTGCTCGGGCATGTTCACCGCCAACTCGATGAACTGCCTCACCGAGGCCCTCGGCCTCTCCCTGCCGGGCAACGGCTCCACGCTCGCCACCCACGCCGCCCGCCGGGACCTCTTCCTGACGGCGGGTCGCACGGTCGTCGAGCTCGCCCGCCGGTACTACGAGGGCGACGACGAGTCGGTCCTGCCGCGCGCGATCGCGAACAAGCACGCGTTCGAGAACGCGATGGCGCTCGACGTCGCGATGGGCGGCTCGACGAACACGGTGCTGCACATCCTCGCCGCCGCGCACGAGGCCGGCCTGGACTTCACCCTCGCCGACATCGACGCGGTCAGCCGCCGGGTGCCGTGCGTGTCCAAGGTGGCGCCGAACTCGTCCTTCCACATGGAGGACGTGCACCGGGCGGGCGGCATCCCCGCGATCCTCGGCGAGCTCGACCGCAGCGGGCTGCTGCACCGCGACGTCCACGCCGTGCACGCCGACTCCCTCGAGAGCTGGCTCGGCCACTGGGACATCCGGGGCGCGAACCCGTCCGAGGAGGCCGTCGAGCTGTTCCACGCCGCCCCGGGCGGGGTGCGCACCGTCGAGCCGTTCTCGACGACGAACCGGTGGTCCTCGCTGGACACCGACGCGGCCGACGGTTGCATCCACGACGTCGAGCACGCCTTCTCCGCCGACGGCGGCCTGGCCGTGCTGACCGGCAACCTCTCCACCGACGGCGCCGTCATCAAGAGCGCCGGGCTGCCCGAGAACGGCCGCCACTTCCAGGGCCCGGCCCGTGTGGTCGACTCCCAGGAGGAGGCCGTCTCGATCATCCTCAACCGCGAGGTGCAGCCGGGCGACGTCGTCGTCGTGCGCTACGAGGGCCCCGCGGGCGGGCCGGGCATGCAGGAGATGCTCCACCCGACCGCCTTCCTCAAGGGCGCGGGCCTCGGCGCGGTGTGCGCGCTGGTCACCGACGGCCGCTTCTCCGGCGGGTCGTCGGGCATCAGCGTCGGGCACGTCTCCCCCGAGGCCGCGCACGGCGGCGTGATCGCGCTCGTCGAGCCGGGCGACCAGATCCTCATCGACGTCGACTCGCGGCAGATCGAGCTGCTCGTCGACGACGACGTCCTCGCCGAGCGCCGCGCCAAGATGGAGGCCTCGGAGCGCCCGTGGCAGCCGCGCACCGACCGCGGCCGCAACCTCACCGCGGCGCTGCGCGCCTACGCGAAGCTCGTGACGTCGGGCGCGACGGGCGCGGTGCGCGACCTGTAGCCCCGGTCCCGACGCCGGGTGCCGGTCCGGCTCCCGGCGTCGGGGAAGATCTCCAACGGGTGGCCCACCTGTCGCCGGGGAGCCCGGTCACGGACGATCGGATCGTGTCCCTCGTGCCGCACCTCCTCCGCGCCCGCCGCAGCCGGATCGCCCTCGTCCGCCGGGTGGCGCTCGAGGTCCTGGCGCTGCGCGGCGTGGACTGGCCGGCGACCGTCGTGGTCGGGCCCGGGCTGCGTCTCCCCGACCGCGCGCCCCGCGTCGTCGTCCACCCGTGGACGCGCATCGGCGCCGACGTGACGATCGGACGCGGGGTCACGGTGGGCGAGGCCGTCCCATGGCTCCGCGCCCACGACGACCACCGTCCCCGCGTGGTCCTCGGGGACGGCGTGACGCTCGGGGACGGCGCGGTCGTCGTCGGCAGCCCGGGCCGACCCACCGTGCTGGGACGCGGGACGGTGGTGCGCGGGGCGCCGTGGTCACCCGCTCGACCGGGCCCGACGAGATCTGGGAGGGCAACCCGGCGCGCTGCGTCGGCACCCGGGGCGGCGGCGCCGAGGGGCTCCCGGCCTGAGCGGTCACGCGGCGGGCACACCTGGGTCACGACCGGGAGTCCACTCCACCTCGATCGGGTGGTGGCGGCGGCGTCACGGCGGTCGCGGACGCAGGATTTCGCCATGTCCGTGGTCCTCCGTCTGATTCGCGCCCGCCGCAGCCGTTCCCGGCTCGTGCGCCGGGTCGCCCTGGAGCTGCTGGCGCTGTACGGGATCGACTGGCCGGAGACGGTCGAGATCGGACCGCGCCTCTCGCTGCAGCACCGCGCGCTCGGCACGATGGTGCTCCCGCACACCCGGATCGGCGCCGACGTCACCCTCTACCAGGGCGTGATGCTCGGGGACGCCGTGCCGTGGCTGCACCGGCGCGACGAGCGCCCGTCGGTGATCGTCGAGGACGGCGCCGTGATCTGCACCGGCGCGGTGGTCGCGGGCAGCCCGGACCGCCCGGTGATCATCGGCCGCGACTCGGTGATCGGTGCGAACGCGGTGCTCACCCGCTCGACCGGCGTTGGGGAGGTGTGGGCCGGGAACCCGGCCCGGTGCGTCGGTCGCCGTGACGAGGTGGAGGCCCGCGCGCTCGCCCGTGCTGCCGGGCACCCGGCCGCACCCGTCGTCAGGAACGCATCGCCAGCAGCACGGTGAGGGCGGAGCCGACCGCGATGACGGCGGCGGTGACCCCGACGGCGGTCTGCCCCCGGTACCAGGGCCGGTCGGCGTCGCCGCTGATCCGGCCGGGACCTGCCAGGACGACAACGGCCGCGAGCGCCACCGCGAACAGCGGGAGCTCGGCGGGTCCGACCGTGCCGGAGGCCCAGGCCGCAGGCAGGGTGACGACGAGCGCGACCAGCGCGATCGCGAGCAGCGCCGAGCCCGCGAACGAGGCGAACACGCCCACCGCGACGAGCAGGCCGGCGACGAGCTGCACCCAGCCGAGGGCCGTGGCGAGCTCCGCGACCGGCCGGAAGCCGTAGCCGGTCAGCAGGGCCTGCGTGTGGGCGGTGCCGTCGCCGTGGCCGCGGGGCAGGTCGAACAGCGTGCGGGCGCCGCCGACCACGGCGGTGACGCCGAGGACGACCCGCGCCACGAGCAGCCCGACCTCGGTGCCCCACGGGCGGACGGCGACCACGGTCGTCGTCGGGACCGGCTCGTCGACCGTCGACGCCCCGCGCTCCTCGCGCCAGGGGAAGACGGCGGTGTCGCTCGGCGCACCCTCGAACCCGAGGAACGCGACGCCGCCGCCCTCGACCCGCTCCCGCCGCCACAGGCTCACGATCGGGCAGCGTAGGTCGACACGTCCGGGTGACGGCGACGACGCGCGGGAGATCCCGGCCGCACCTGGTCGGTGGCGCCCGTCAGTACTGCCCCACTCAGTACTGCCCGACCACCAGGTTCGGCGGGTCCTCCCCCGCGACGACGGCCTCGATCTGCGGCACGACGACCCGGTAGGCCCGCTCGAGGTGCCCGGGGACGCTGCCGCCGACGTGGGGGGTGATCAGCAGGTTGGGCGAACGCCACAGCGGGTGGTCGGCGGGGAGCGGCTCGGGGTCGGTGACGTCGACGGCGGCCCGGAGCCGCTGCGCGGTGAGCTCGGCGAGCAGCGCGTCGGTGTCGACGACGGGGCCGCGGGCGGCGTTGACCAGCAGCGCCCCGTCCGGCATGGCGGCGAGGAACGCGGCGTCGACCATGCCGCGCGTGGCGTCGGTGAGCGGCACGAGCAGGACGGTGACGTCGTGCCGGGGCAGCAGGTCGGGGAGCTCGTCGACGCCGTGCACACCGTCCCGGGCGCGCGAGCCGACGAGCGTCACCGGCCCGACGTCGAAGGGCTCGAGCCGACGACGGGTCTGCTCGGCGAGATCCCCCGCGCCGACGAGCAGCACGCTCTTGCCGGTGAGGGTGTCGGTGAGGTGCTGGTCCCAGTGCGCGGCGACCTGGTGGCGCACGAACTCCGGGATCTCGCGCAGCACCGCGAGGATCGTCGCGAGCACCCACTCCGCGGTGACGCCGCCGTGCGCGCCCTTGCAGTCCGAGAGCGCCACCCAGTCGGGGAGCACGCCGACGAACTTCTCCGCCCCCGCCGTCAGGAGCTGGACCAGGCGGACCTGCGGGCAGGCCGCGAGGAGGTCGCGGGCCGCGTCCGCACCGAGGAAGCCGGGGATGAACACCTGCGCCTCGGCGGCCTCCGGGGGCAGCCCGTCGACCCCCGCGGACTCGTCGTAGCGCACCGCCCGCACGCCGTCGACCCGGGCGAGCTCGCGCTCGCCGACCTCGTCGGGGACCAGCACGGTCAGCGTGTCGTCGCTCATCGGCTCCGGAGGCTAGACCACCCCCGGACGGTCACGCGGGGCTCACGACGGGTTCAGTCCGTCCCGCCTACGCTGACCACCGATGTCGTCCCCGGGTCCCGTCGCACGCGCCCTCGGTGTCGCCGCGGTGCTGGTCGCGTTGGCCGCGCTCGTCACGGGCTGCGCCCGGTTCCCCGACGCCTCCGACGCGCCGTGGCGCGACAAGCCCGAGATCGGCGCCGAGCGGGCGCCGCAGCCGCAGTCGCCGGCCCCGTCCGAACCGCAGGCCCCGGCGGCGCCCGGCGGCGGCACCCCGCCGTCGGGACCCTGCGTGGACCCGGACCCGCAGGTCGTCGCGACGTGCCTCGCGCCGGTGTCGGCGGTGGTCACGCTGCCCGGCGGGCAGGCGGCGCTCGCGGCCGAGCGGACCACCGGCCGCATCCTGCGGGTCGCGCCGCAGACCGCGCCGCAGCTCGTGGCCACGGTGCCGGTCGACGCCGCGGGCGACGGCGGGCTCACCGGCCTCGTCCTCTCCCCCAGCTACGCCGAGGACCAGCTCCTCTACGCCTACGCGACGACGCCCTCGGGCAACGCCGTGCTCCGCATCGCGCCCGGCGACACCCCGAAGCCGGTGCTCGGGGGCATCCCGCGCGGGATAACCGACAACCGCGGGGCGGTGGGCGTCGAGCCCGACGGGACCCTGCTCGTGGCCACCGGCGACGCCGGGACGCCCGACCCGGGCCCCACCTCGCTCGCCGGCAAGCTCCTCCGCATCGACCTCTTCGGCCGCCCGGCGGCCGGTAACCCGGACCCGACATCGCCGATCGTCGGGTCGGGCCTGCACTCCCCCGGCGACGCGTGCACCGACACGGCCTCCAACACGACCTGGGTGACCGACCGTGCCGGCGCCCGGGACGTGCTGCTGGCCGTCCGGCCCGGCGCGCCCGTCGGGACGGCGGCCGCGGCGGCACCCGCCTGGACCTGGCCCGACCGGCCCGGGGTGTCGGGGTGCGCCGCCGCGGGCGGCACGCTGCTGGTCGGGCTCAGCGACGCCAAGGGCCTCTACGTGCTGAACCCGACCGCGCAGGGCCGGTTCGTCGGGGCCCCGCAGACCGTCCTGCAGAACCGCTACGGCCGGATCTCGGGGGCCGACCTCGCCTCCGACGGCTTCGTCTGGTTCGGCACCACCAACAAGGACGGCGGCAGCCCGGGGGCCACCGACGACCGGGTGGTGCGCATCCGGCCGCCGTCGGGCGGCGGGTCCGGCCCGGAGTAGGCCTCCCTCACTCCGGTTTCGCCGTCGCCTGCGTGACGTAGCGCTCGACGGCGTCGCGGGCCTCGTAGACCGTGCGGGCGTGGCCCCAGCGGTCCGTGTCCAGCGTCGAGTGCGTCCACCCGCCCGGGGGCACGCGCGTCCCGAGGGTCAGGTAACCGATCTGCCGGTCCCACAGGATTTCCGACTCGAATCCGCGTGGATCGTCCCAGCGCCACGAGTACCCGTGGTCCTCGGGCGATTCGATGACCTCGATGCCGTCGATCTCCATGAATTCTTCCTCCTCGACGCCGACAATCGTAGAGTCGGTCCGTGACCGTCTACGTGTCCCTTCCGCAGATTCCGCTGACACTCAAGTTCGAAGAGCCGATGGACGAGGTCGCCGCCCACCTCCACGAGCTCGTCGAAGGAGCGAAGGTGCACCGCTACCACCTCGACAACGGTGCGATGGTGCTGGTCAACTGGGGTGTCATCCAGTCGATGACCCTGAACGAGGGCCCACGGACCCTGGAGCTGGACGAGATCAACCGGGGCCTGAAGGCCTCGATCGACACCGTGAAGGACGACTGAGCGCTCACCGGTCGCGAGGCAGCAGCGGGCCCAGCGGACCGAGCTCGAGATTCAGGTCCGCGGGCGTGAGCCCGAACTGCTCGGTCAATTCGTCCATGGCGTCCGAGAGCAACATGAGCGCGGTTCCCAGATCCTCCTCCTGTTCCTCGGAGAGCTCGGAGTTCTCGACCCGCCGGATCGCCTGACGCTCCATCAACTGGCGGAGCAGCTCGACGATCGTCAGGACGAGCTTCATGAGGTCGCGGCGCACCGCGTCCTTGTCGATCTCGATGCGGTGGTCGTGCCGGTCGGTCACTCCGCCACCCGCTCGGAGGGCACCGTGACGGTGGGCGCCGGGTCGCCCGGCCCCGGATCGGCCGGGGCGATCGAGGTGATGAGCGCCCGCAGGGAGATGCGCACGAGGTCCACCCCGGCCAGCGAGATCGTCACGTCGCCACTGAGCACCACACCGCCGGCGAGCAGGCGGTCGAGGAGGTCCACGAGCGCGACCTCGCGGTCCCCGAACAGCGAGGTCGGACGGTGCTCCACGGTCACGTCGCACCGCCCGCGAAGGAGTACGGCACCCAGGGTCCCGTGAGCTCGAGGTCGAGCGACCCCTCGCTCGCGAGCTTCTCGACGAGGGCCCGCAGGTCGTCCGCGCCCGCGCGCTCCACGAGGTAGGCCCCGTTGAGCACCATCTGCTCCGCCCGCCCGGTGAGCGACCGGTCCTGCGGCGGGTGCCGCCGCGTCTCCACCGCCAGGGCCGCGAGGGCGGCGTCGACCTCGTCGGCCTCCCGCTCCGCGGCGGCCACCGCGGCGTCGCCGGCCCGGAGGGCCTCACGACGCGCCCGCAGGTAGGCCGCGCCCGACGTCGGCCGGTCCGTCGCCGCGGCCTTCCCGGCCCCGGGTCGGACGTAGGCCTTCACCCCCCACTCGTCGCGGCCCTCGACCCGGTCGAGCACGGCCGTGAACGCCTCGCGGCTCTCCCGCAGCACGGCCCGGACGCGGTCGTCGTCGAGATACACCGTCGCCAGCGAGAGCGGCGCCACGGCGTGGTCCCGGCCCACGGCGGCCACCACACCGTGGTGCGCGCGGGCCACCGCGGCGAGCCAGGTGAGGTCCTCCCGGTGCTCGTCGAGGTCCTCGAACGCCTCCCGCTCGACGTCGGACACCACTGCCTGCAGACCGGCCTCGTCCACCAGCCGCAGCTCCCCGCCGTCGATGCCGCGCGACCCGTCGTCGGGAAGCTCGAGGTCCCGACCCACCGCGTAGAGGTAGGTGATCACTGCTCCCCCTCCGGCTCCGGCTCCGGCGCCCGCTCCACCTTCTTGCGACGACGCGCCGGACGCGTCTGCGCCTGCTCCAGCGCGGTGATCCGCTCGCGCAGCCGCTCGTTCTCCTCCTCCAGCTCGCTGCGCCCGGCCGACAGCGTCGGGTCGCGCTCCCACCAGTCGATCCCCATCTCCTTCGCCCGGTCCACCGAGGCGACGACGAGACGGAGCTTGATCGTCAGCAGCTCGATGTCGAGCAGGTTGATCTGGATGTCCCCGGCGATCACGATGCCCTTGTCGAGCACCCGTTCGAGGATGTCGGCGAGATCGGTGCCCTGCGGCGCCCGGGCGGCCTGGCCGCCCTGGCGGCCCTGCGCCGACGGCATCGAGCCCGTCCACCGGACCGGCTCGTTCATGCGTCCTCCTCAGTCGTCGTCGCCCCGGCCGCGGGTGTAGCGGGAGACCCGCTTGTAGCCGACGAGCTCTCCGTCGGCGTCCATCTCGACCTCGTAGATCGCGAGCAGGTCCGTCGAGTCCGGGATGCGGCGGCTCTCCACGACCTCGAGCGAGACCGTCCACCCGTCCTCGTCGCGCCGGACCGACGTGACGCTCTCGGACTCCTTGCCGGTCATCTCCATGACCTGCTCCGCCGCCCACCGGGCGACCACCCGGGCCGGCACCTTCTTGGGACGCCGCGGCTCGGGTTCCGGCTCGGGCTCGGGCTCGGGTTCGGGCTCCTCGTCGTCGTCGTCGAGGTCGTCGTCGTCGAGGTCGTCGTCGTCGAGGTCGTCGTCGTCGAGGTCGTCGTCGTCGAGGTCGTCGTCCTCGACGTCGTCGACCGGCTCGTCGACCTCCGGCTCCGCGGGCTCCTCCCGACGACGTCGGCGGGGCCGCTCCTGGTCCGTCGTCCCCTCGTCGGAGTCCGACCGACGACGACGGGGCCGCTCCTGGTCCGTCGTCCCCTCGTCGGAGTCCGACCGACGACGACGGGGCCGCTCCTGGTCCGTCGTCCCCTCGTCGGNGNNCGACCGACGACGACGGGGCCGCTCCTGNTCNGTCGNCNCNNCACCGTTCTCCGACCGACGACGGCGGGGCCGCTCCTGGTCGGTCGGCGCCGCGTCGTCGCTCTCCCGACGGCGACGTGGCGGCGCCTCGTCGTCGTCGGCGTCCCGGCGCCGTCGCCGGCCGTTCCCCGCGGTCGAGGAGCCCGACCGGCCGCCGGGTCGGCGTCGGTCGGCCTCCTCGAGCGGGTTGCGACGACGGGGGCGGTCGGTTGCGCTCACGTTCCTCCGCCCGACGGCTCACGCCCGGTCAGCCGGGCGAGCAGCACGTCCTGCTGGGCGTCGCGCTCGGCCTCGCTGATCTCGCCGCGCTCGTGGGCGGCGTCGAGGTCGTCGATCTGCGCGCGGATGACCGCCGGGTCGTTCAGGCGGTGGTCCACCTGTTCCTCGATCCGTTCGGCCACCCACACCACGCCGCGCACCGGGGCGAGCGGCAGCAGGAGCAGCTCGGTGAAGAGCCCCACGGCTACTCCTCGTCCTGATCCGGCACGTCGTACTCGGGAAGGAAGTCGAAGCACGCCGTCGGGCCGAACAGCCGGAGCTCGACCCGGCCCGACCACTCGTCGCCGAGGTCGTCCACGGCGCGCTCGAAGTCCGTGCGGTGGTCCCGCCGGACGAGGAACGCGACGTGCACGGCGCCGGTCTCGCCGCTGACCTCCTTGACGACCGTCGCCACGGCGTAGCGCCCCAGCGCGTCCACCGTCGCGTCGGCGTCGTTCGCCCGGATCGTGTCCATCGCCTGCGACACGGCCTCGCCGAGCTTCACGCGGTCGTAGTACGAGCTGTCCTCGTCCATCCCCGAGATGCGTTCCCGCAGATCACGGATCGACGGGTTCTCCTCGACGATCCGGGTGAGCACGACGCCCTGGTCGTAGTCACCCCGCAGCGAGAACTGCACGAGGTCGGCCATGTCGTCGAGCGCCCGCGCGAAGTAGTCCCGGTGCGGTTCGAGCAGTTCGGACCGGACCGCGTCGTCGTCGGTGAGCACACCCCCGAAACGCATCGGGAGCACCGCGGTCTCCACCGCGATCGCGTTCAGCACCCGCTCGTGGGCGAGCAGGTGCTGGCGCGTCCCGAGCGGACGGTCCGTCGCCACGTCACTGACGACGGCGGCGAGCGGACCGGAGCTGACGAGCCCCAGACCGGACTCGCCCGAGTCGCTCCCGGTGTCGATGCCCTCCAGCCCGTCCGGGATGCGCTGCCCGGAGCGCAGGATCCCGTAGACGTACGAGCCGACGCGCTCCTCGCCGGAGTCCTGCTCCGACGCCGCCGCGCTCACGACTCCTGCTTCCGGCTCGCACGGCGCTCCTCGCGGAGCTCGTCCCACTTCTCCTTGCCGGCGTCGAGGACACCCTTCGTCTTGCCCTTGGCGCCGCCCTTCATGGTGTTCTCGGTCATGCCGCCCATGAACTCGCCGAGGTCCTTGCCGCCCTTGGCGTGCAGGTCGAGCCGGTTGGTGGCCTCGGCGAACCGCAGGTAGGTGTCGACGCTCGCGACCACGATGCGGGCGTCGATGGTCAGGATCTCGATGCCGACCAGCGAGACCTTGACGAAGGCGTCGATCACCAGGCCCTTGTCCAGGATCAGATCCAGGACCTCGGCCAATCCACCCTGGGGTGCCTTCTGCACCCCACCGCCCTGACGTTGGCTGACGGTCACGTCTCCTCCTCGGTCCAGAACTTCGCGTGACCGGGCGCGCTGCTGTGCCCGGGGAGCCGGTGCGGATCAGGCCGGTGCGGGCTGGCGACGGCCACGCCGCCGCGAGGAGCGGGCACGGCGCCCACCCCCGTCGGACTCCTCGGCGTCCTCGGCGTCCTCGGCGTCCTCGGAGTCCTCGACCTCGTCGGCCTCGTCGTCGGCCCGGTCGACCTCGTCGTCCGCGGGCTCGTCGTCCGCGGGCTCCTCGTCGAGTTCGTCCTCCGCGAGGTCCTCGTCGTCGAGCTCGTCGTCGGCCACGTCGGCGTCATCGACCTCGTCGTCCGCGACGTCCTCGTCGTCGAGCTCGTCGTCCTCGAGCTCGTCGTCCGCGACGTCCTCGTCCGCGACGTCCAGCTCGTCGTCGGCGTACTCGTCGTCACCGTCCTCCGCGGCCGCGCGCTCCTCCTCCTCGAGCGCCTCCTCGTGGGTCTTGACGACCTCGCTGTCGCGAATCTCGCCGCGCCAGCCCTCGATCTGATCACGATTGACCAGCGAATCCATCATCACGTGACGGCAGAAATGCTTGAACTCGAGGCGCGCCCGCCGACCGACCGCCCGCCACAGGTTCCCCGTCTTCTCGAAGAATCCCTGCGGGTAGTACTCCATGATCAGCACGATGCGCGTCAGGTTCGGCGCCAGCTCACTGAAGGTGACGATTCCGTCGGCGCGTCCCTTCTGCCCCGAGGAGGTCCACAGGATGTGCGAGTCGGGAATCTGCTCGACGATCGTGGTCTCCCACGAACGCTTCGACCAGAACACCTTGGCGTGCCACGTGACCTTCTCGTCCGAGCTCTGGTCGACGTTCTCGACCTTCTTCATGAAACTCGGGAAGTCGGCGAACTGCGTCCACTGGTCGTAGGCCAGCCGCAACGGGACCCCGACGTCCTGGGTCTCGAAGATGTTCATGAACTTGAACTTGCCGCGGGCACTCTTGTTGCTCCCGCCGCCGCCGCCACCGCCGCCCTCGGCGTCGTCGTCCTCGTCGTCGTCCCCGCCACCGAGACCGGGCACCACGTTGCCGAGCGCCCCGGTCACCTTGTCCTTCAGCGTCCCGGCACCGGAACTCAGTGCTCCCATGATGGAGCTCCCTCCCTCGCCGTCGCCGCCGCCGCCGAACGCGCTGGTCAGTCCGACCCCGCCGTTCTCGGCCACCTCGGTGAGCCGGTCGGTCAGTCCCTCCACCTGCTGCAGGGCGGCGTCACCGAGCTTGCTGACCAGGGCCTGGACCAGCCGCTGGGCCGCCTCCTTGAGGGCGTCGGTCGGCAGGGCGCCGGCGAGCGAGCCCGCCCCGTCCGCCGTCTTCGTCGCGGTCTCAGTCATCGCTGCTCCTCGTCCGTCGGCCCGACGAGGCGGTGGCGCCCGAGCGTGAACGGCCACCCCCCGACGACGTGCGCGACGACCGCCCCGAGGAGGCCGACCGTCCGTTGCCCGACGCGCCCGACTTCGTGCTGCCGCGGGCCGAGGACCGGCTGCCGGAACTCGAGCTGCCGGAACTCCCGGAACTCCCGGAACTCCCGGAACTGCTCGACGTCCGCCGCGATCGGCGGGGGCGCTCCTGGTCGGTGACGGGGGCGTCGTCCCCGGACGCCCGACCGGCGTCGGCGTCTCGCGGTGCCTCGTCGGCGTCCTCCGCCGCGGCGGTCTCCTCGTCCGTGTCGTCCTCGTCCGCCGCGTCCTGCTCGGCGGTCTCCTCGTCCAGGTCGTCGTCGACCTCGTCCGCGGCGTCGACGTCCTCGACGTCCTCGTCGGTGGTGTCCTGCGGCGCCGAGGTCTCCTCGGCGGCCTCCTCGCTCTTCCCGCGCCGCTTGCGGCGGCCGAGACCCTTGCGCACGGCGCCGCCCGCGGAGCCCGCCGCGCCGCCGACCGCCTTGCCGGTCTGCCCGACGGCGTCCCCGACCGCGCCCCCCGCCTCGGTCGCGGTGTCCCCGACGGCACCCCCGGCCTGCGTCGCGGCCTGCCCGGCCGCCTGCGTCGCACCCGCGGCGGGCTTGCCGAGGTTCTCCACGCGATGCACGAGGCTGTCGGTGAGGGACTCCATCCGCGAGGCCGCCGCGGCCATGGCCGCCTCCTTGCCGACCTCGAGCAACCGTCCGCGCACGGCGGAGTCGAGCCGCTGCAGCTCCGGGGAGGCGTCGACGAGCTTCGACGCGGCCGCGAGGAGTTGCGTGGGATCGGTGGGGATCTTCTTCCCGACGAGGGCCCCGCCGAGCATGATCGCCAACTTCATCTTCTTCGTCCGCCCCAGGAGGTAGCCCCCCACGACGGCGAGAACCAGTTTCGCGCCATCCATCAGCAGTTACCCCGCAATTCGATCGGGCGCGCTGGCTCGACCCCTCGCGCGTGATCGCCGTCTTTCCCGAACACTCGGCGCCTCCAAACCTCGTCGGCCAACCGTGTCGACATGTGCGCCGAACATCGGTGGCCGCGGACCCTACAAGTCGTGATCGCCGCGGGCGACGGCGCACGAGAAGATCGGGCAAGATTCGGCCGAACGGCAGCGATCATTTCCCGGCAGGGGGCGGATGAATGCTTCCGATACCACAGCGGATGCTTCCGTAAATAGGGGCATCCAGACGGACGACAATTCGCAATGGCATTCTGCGGATGGACCGTACAGGCCTGCGTCGGCTCGTCCGAACACTGATGATGATCGTTTCCGACGCACAGCTCGTCCTCTCATCCAGTGAGAGGGAGACCTGTGTCACTCACTCCTGCGGGTGCTGCGACACGGCGTCGTGGCAGCGGATCGCCTGACCCGTCCGGCCGTGGGACGGGCACCCGTCCGGCGCCGACGAGAGAACGCCGTGGACCGCCGCCCGGAGCGCCGGGAGCCTCGGGCCGACCGTCCACCCCCGGACGCACCACGACCCCGTCTCCCACCCCGGGGCAGCGGGGAGGGTGACGGGGTCGTGGGTTCGGGGAGCGGACGAGGACGGACAGCGGGTCGCCGACCGGGTCGGAGTCGGTCGGAGTGGCCAGGAGTCCGCGTCGCCGCGGCCGGGCGGGGAGACCCGGCACCCGACCCCGCGTCCGGGCCCGATCGGGGAGGGCCGGGGACGACGCGGGGCGGTCGGTGGCGGACTAGCCGCCGAAGGAGAGCACGCTCGGCGCCGACGACGAGGCCTTCGCGCCCCAGTGCTGCAGGTCGTTGCGGCCGTTGTCCACGGCGTGCTGGACGTCGTTGCCCATCAGACCGAACTGGTCGGAGGCCTCGTGGGCGGTCAGCCCGTCCTTGGCGGCGGCGGTCCAGTTGTCCCGCGCGTGCGTCAGGTCGTTCTTGGTGTTGCTGAGCGCGTGGCCGCCGTCGGTCGCCATGTCGGCGACGACCGAGGACGACGCCTTGCTCTTGAGCGAGGACGCGACGTCCGACGACCGGTGCTGCAGGTCGGCACCGTGGCTCTGCAGTGAGCCGGCGTCGGCGGACGAGCGGATCTGCTGCGAGGCCCCGGAGAACTGGTGGGCACCGTCGGTGAGCTTGCCCTGGACCTCGTGGCCCGCGGACTGCGCCTGCGGGACGCTGGGTGCCTCGTGCGCGAACGCCATGGAGGCGGTGCCCCCGGCGACGACGGCGACGGCGGCGGCCGTGAAGGCGCCGCGGCTGGCGAGGCGAGCTGCCTGGGACGCCACGTGGGGAGCGTGGGGAGCGTGATGAGCGCCCATGCGAAGGCCTCCTCCTATCGATGTGTGCGGATACGACCGGTCGGCGGATCAAGTGCTGGTCCACCTGGAGTCCGGCTACGAACCGTTCTCCGCCCACTCCAACGGACGACTCCTGAATGGGTTACGGATCGGTCACGACGGATGCCGAAAAACGCTGTCGCTACAACCCAGCGTCACCGCGACACACGGACGGTGATCAACCCGTCACACACGAACGGCACCTCCGCAGCATCTGGGTGCGCGACGGTGCCGTTCGGTCAGGGCGAGGGGACGGTCAGGACCCGGCGGCGACCCGCTCGAGCACCAGGGACTGCACGCGGGATGCGTCGGCCTGTCCGCGCGTCGCCTTCATGACAGCGCCGACGATCGCGCCCGCGGCCTTCGTCTTGCCGGCACGGATCTTCTCCGCGATCGCCGGCTGCGCCGCGAGGGCCTCGTCCACCGCCGCGGTCAGCGCCGAGTCGTCGCTGACGACGGCGAGGCCGCGACCGGCCACCACCTCGTCGGGGGTGCCCTCGCCGGCGAGCACGCCGTCGACGACCTGGCGTGCCAGCTTGTTCGTCAGCGTCCCCTCGGCGACCAGCGCGATCACCCGGGCCACGTCGGCCGGGGTGACGGCCAGGTCGGCGAGCTCCACCCCGGCGGCGTTGGCCTGCTGGGTCAGGTAGGAGACCCACCACGAGCGGGCCGACTCGGCCGGGGCGCCCGCCTCGACGGTGTCGGCGACGAGGTCCAGCGCGCCCGCGTTGACCAGGTCGCGGAGCTCCTCGTCGGACAGGCCCCACTCGGTCTGGATCCGGGCCCGGCGCTCCCACGGCCGCTCCGGCAGGCCCGCCCGCAGCTCCTCCACCCACGCGGCGGAGGGCTCGATGGGCACGAGGTCGGGCTCGGGGAAGAACCGGTAGTCGGCGAAGGTCTCCTTCGGACGGCCGGCGGACGTGGTGCCGGACTGCTCGTCGAAGTGCCGGGTCTCCTGCGTGATCGTCCCGCCGGAGAGCAGCACGCCCGCGTGCCGTCCCATCTCGTAGCGGACGGCCCGCTCGACCGACCGCAGCGAGTTGACGTTCTTCGTCTCGGTCCGCGTGCCGAACCGGGTGCTCCCCTTCGGCATGAGCGAGACGTTGGCGTCGCAGCGCATCGAGCCCTGGTCCATGCGCACGTCGGAGACACCCAGCCCCTGGATGACGTCGCGCAGGGCCGAGACGTAGGCCCGCGCGATCTCCGGGGCCCGCGTCCCCGCGCCCAGGATCGGCCGGGTGACGATCTCGATCAGCGGCACGCCCGCCCGGTTGTAGTCGAGCAGCGAGTAGGAGGCGCCGTGGATGCGGCCGGTCGCGCCACCCATGTGCAGCGACTTGCCGGTGTCCTCCTCCATGTGGGCGCGCTCGATCTCCACCCGCCACGTCGACCCGTCGTCGAGGGGCACGTCGAGGTGGCCGTCGAAGACGATCGGGTCGTCGTACTGGGAGATCTGGAAGTTCTTCGGCATGTCCGGGTAGAAGTAGTTCTTCCGGGCGAAGCCGCTGCGCTCCCGCACCTGGCAGTTCAGCGCCAGGCCGATCTTCACCGCGCCCTCGACGGCCCGGGCGTTGAGCCGCGGCAGCGACCCGGGCAGGCCGAGGCACACCGGGCAGACGTGCGTGTTCGGCTCCGCCCCGAACTCGTTGCGGCAGCCGCAGAACATCTTGGTGGCGGTGTTGAGCTCCACGTGGACCTCGAGCCCCATCACGGGGTCGAAGTGCTCGCAGACCTCCTCGACGGTGTAGGGCGCCGCGTCGACGGTGCTGGTCATGAGGTGGTCTCCAGGACGGCGGGCTCCGGGATGGTGTCGGCGAAGGGCGTCCCCGACGACGTGTCCCGGGCCAGTTCGTAGGCGGCCGCGACCCGGTAGGCGCGGTCGTCGGCCAGCGCCGGGGCCATGATCTGCAGGCCCACCGGGAGGCCGTCGTCGACGGACACGCCGCACGGCACGGACAGGGCGGCGTTGCCGGCCAGGTTGGTCGGGATCGTGCACAGGTCGGCGAGGTACATCGCGACCGGGTCGTCGACGCGCTCGCCGATCGGGAAGGCGGTGACCGGCACGGTCGGCGAGACGAGCACGTCGCAGTGCTCGAAGGCCGCCGCGAAGTCGCGCACGATCAGCGTGCGGGCCTTCTGCGCCCGGCCGTAGAGCGCGTCGTACGCGCCGGCCGACAGGGCGTGGGTGCCGATCATGATGCGACGCTTGACCTCCGGGCCGAAGCCGGCCTCGCGGGTCAGCGACATGACCTCGTCGGTCGAGTGCGTCCCGTCGTCCCCGACCCGCAACCCGTAGCGCATGGCGTCGAAGCGGGCGAGGTTCGACGACGCCTCGCTCGGCGCGATCAGGTAGTAGGCCGGGACCGCGTACGTGAACGAGGGGCAGTCGACCTCGACGACGTCGGCCCCCAGGTCGGTCAGCACCCGGACGGCGTCGGTGAACGCGGTCAACACGCCGGGCCGGTTGCCCTCCCCGGAGAGCTCGCGGACGACGCCGACCCGCACCCCGGCGAGGTCGCCGCGCGCGCCCGCGAGGGCCGCCTCGACGACCGGCGGCAGCGGGGCGTCGATCGAGGTCTGGTCGGCCGGGTCGTGCCCGCCGATCACCTCGTGGAGCAGCGCGGCGTCGAGCACGCTGCGCCCGAAGGTGCCGATCTGGTCGAGCGACGACGAGAAGGCGACCAGGCCGAACCGCGACACCGTGCCGTAGGTCGGCTTGACCCCGACGATGCCGGTGAAGGCCCCGGGCTGGCGGATCGAGCCGCCGGTGTCGGACCCGAGCGCCAGCGGCGTCTCCCCCGCCGCCGTTGCCGCCGCGGACCCGCCGCTGGACCCGCCGGAGACCCGGCCGGCGTCCCACGGGTTGCGGACCGGGCCGAACGCGGAGTTCTCGTTCGAGCCGCCCATGGCGAACTCGTCGAGGTTCGTCTTGCCCAGCGGGACGAGCCCGGCTTCGCGCAGCTTGCGCACCACCGTCGCGTCGTAGGGCGGACGCCAGCCCTCGAGGATGCGCGAGGCGCAGCTCGTGGGCATGTCGCGCGTCGCGATGTTGTCCTTGATCGCGACCGGGACCCCGGCGAGCGGGCCGCGGACGGTGCCGGCCGCGATCTCGTCGTCGACGGCGGTCGCCGCGGCGAGGGCCACGTCGCGGTCCACGTGCAGGAACGCGTTGAGTGACGGGTCGACGGCCTCGATCCGGTCCAGGTGGGCGCGGGTGACCTCGGCGGAGGTGATCTCGCGGGCCTGGACGCGGCGGGCGATCTCGACGGCGGACAGACGGGTCAGCTCGGTCACTGCGACTCCCCCAGGATGCGCGGGACGCGGAAGCGCCCCTCCTCGGCGTCGGGAGCGCCCGCGAGAGCGGCCTCACGGGGCAGACTCGGGGCGGGTTCGTCGGGTCGCAGGACGTTCGTCAGCGGCACGACGTGACTGGTCGGCGGGACGTCGTCGGGGATGTCGGAGACGCGACCCACGGTGTCGAGGATCGCGTCGAGCTGCCCGGAGAACACGTCGAGCTCGTCGTCGGTGACGGCCAGTCGGGCCAGTCGGGCCAGGTGCGCGACGTCGGAGCGCGTGATGTCGGACATGATCCTCCGTGTGGGGAGACGGAGCGAAGCGGTGCTCGACCCCTCGAGATCGTCGATCCCACGCGCGGTGGCGCGGGGCTACCGGTCCAGTCTAGGCGTCGGCCGCCCCGGCCAGGTTTGCCGGGACCGCCGCCGGGCCACCTCCCGCCGGGCGGTGCACGACGACCCGTCCCGACCCCGCCCTCCTCGCCCGCGGGCCGCTCGACTGGCACACTCGCCGCGCCCGACGACGGGTCGCCGCGGGCTCATCGGTGGGGGGTGGGGCCCGGGCGTGCGGGAACGCTCGACGAGTTGGACGGAGGCGACGTGACCTACCTGCTGCGGGTGGTGCTCCCCGACCGGCCGGGCACCCTCGGCGCGGTGGCCTCGGCCCTCGGGGTGGAGGGCGCGGACATCCTCAGCGTCGACGTGGTCGAACGTCACCAGGGGCAGGCGGTGGACGACCTCGTCGTCGACCTGCCGTCGGCCCGGCCCCCCGACGTGCTGATCACCGCGGCGGAGTCGGTGCGCGACGTCGTCGTCGAATCCGTCCGCCCGTTCTTCGGTCCGCTCGACACCGCTCGCGAGCTCGAGCTCGTGGAGAGCGTCGCGGCCGCCCCCGAGAACGGGATCGAGCTGCTGGTCGACGCCGTGCCCCGCATCTTCCGGTCGGCCTGGGCCCTCGTGGTCGAGGCCTCGACCGGCGACGTGTGGAGCGACGGCGGCACCCGCGTCCGGCGGGTCGCATCCAGCTCGGCCGCGCCCGAGACCGAGGCCGAGACGCTGCCCTGGCTGCCCCTGATGAAGGCCACGGTGCTCGACCCGACGGCCGGCCACTCCGTGCCCTCGGCGTGGACCGACCTCGACACCGAGCTCGCGGCCGCCCCCCTGGGCCGGTCCGACCGGGCCCTCGTGGTGGGCCGTCCGGGCGGGCCGGGGTTCCGGCCCTCGGAGCTGGCGCGGCTCTCCCACCTGGCGGGCATCGTCGCGACGATGACGGGCTGAGCCGCCCGGAACCGGCGCACAATTGGCGCAGGTGGTCAGCGCCGGTGGTCGGCGCCGGTGGTCAGCGCCGGTGGTCGGGGCGGCCGCGCAGGGCGCCGAAGCCCCCGAAGTTCGCGCCCCACCCGGGTCGGCGTCGCTCGGCGAGCCGGGGGGTCACGGCCTGGCCGAGCGCGTAGCGCACGAGTTCCTCGTTGCCCGTGGCGAGCCACGTGCCGTCGGGACCCTTGAGGGTGTCCTCGAAGCCGATGCGGGTGTCGAGGTTGTTGCGGCGGGCGTAGTCGAGCACGGGCCACGCCCCGCCCTCCTCGCCGTGCAGCAGGATCGGGACCTGCATCGGGCCGAGCGCCTTGAGGATCCGCACCGCCTCGGCGACCGCGGTCTCCGGGTCGGTCACCGTCACCTCGGCGAGGACGCGCACCGTGCCGCGCGGGACGCCGGCCTGTTTGAGCTGGACCGCGTCCCCGGTGGTCCACACCCCGAGCTCGATGCCGATGCCGACCGAGTCGAGCGCCTCGCAGACGATCTCCCAGCCCCGCTCGTGCACGTTCACCGACGCGACATCCGGGCGGGCGTGCTGGGGCAGGTGCGACCACTGCTGCACCAGCTCGGTGCGCTTGAACGGGTTCGGCTCCACCCAGCGGGCGGTGGTGACACCGATCTCCATGGACGGCGCGGACTGCCGGATCGCCGACACCACGGCGCCGATGGGGCCGGGGTCGAGGCTCTCCTGGCCGTCCACGTCCCGCGGGTGCACGTGGAAGCTCGTGACGCCGAGCGCGGCGACGGCCCGGGCATCACGCGCCAGATGGCGCGGTGTCATGGGGACGGCGGGGTACACGTCGGCGGGCCGGGCGCCGTTGGGACAGCACTGCAGCACGTCGCGTCACCTCCCTGTCCACCGTCCTGGGGACGCCAGCCTCGCCCGGGTGCGTCCAGTCTTCAACCTCTCGGCCGTCGACGGCAACGTCTGCACGTGCGTCTGCACGCTTTTCCCGCAACGCCACCCGTCCGCCACAGCGGTCGTCACTCTGCGACGTCCAGTGTGCCTCGACGTTCCGGAGGGCGGCACGGACACGGGCGGGCATCGGGTGTGGCCCCGCTAACCCTCCTCGGCGGGCCCGCCGGCCGCGTCCGTCGTCGTGTCGGTCGTGGCGACGGGCTCAGTGGCCTCGGTGGCCTCGGCGGGCTCGGTGGTGTCGTCGCCGCCGGTGTCCCCGCCGCCCACCTGCGCCACCTCGCGGGCTGCGTCCGGACCCTGCTCGAGCAGCACCCGGAAGCCGGGCTCGTCGAGGATCGGCACCTTCGCCGCCACCGCCTTGTCGTACTTCGAGCCGGGCTCGTCGCCGACCACCACGAACGCCGTCTTCTTCGACACCGAGCCCGCCGCACGACCGCCGCGGGCGAGGATGGCCTCCTTCGCCTCGTCGCGCGAGAAGTCCGGCAGCGACCCGGTCACCACGATCGACAGGCCCTCGAGCGTGCGGGGCGTGGACTCGTCGACCGCCTCGACCAGGTCCACCCCGGCCGCGCGCCACTTCTCCACCACCTCGCGGTGCCAGTCCACCGCGAACCACTCGCGCACGGCGGCCGCGATCGTCGGCCCGACGCCGTCGACGTCGGCGAGCTCCTCCTCGGTCGCGGCGTCGATCGCGTCGATCGACCGGAAGTGCCGGGCGAGCGCCTGCGCCGCGGTGGGCCCGACGTGGCGGATGGAGAGGCCGACGAGCACCTTCCACAGCGGCCGGTGCTTCGCGGACTCGAGGTTCGCGAGCAGCTTGCGGCCGTTCGCCGACAGGTTCCCGGCCTTCGTGCGGAACAACGGGACCTGCTCGAGCTGCTCCTCGGTCAGGGCGAAGACGTCGCCCTCGTCGTGCAGCACCCCCGACTGCAGCAGCGCCGTCGCCGCCTCGTAGCCCAGCACCTCGATGTCGAAGGCCCCGCGTCCCGCGACGTGGAACAACCGCTCCCGCAGCTGCGCGGGGCACGACCGCGAGTTCGGGCAGCGCAGGTCCTTGTCGCCCTCCCGCATCTGGCGCAGCTCGGTGCTGCACTCCGGGCAGTGCGTGGGCATGACGAAGGCGTGCTCGCTGCCGTCCCGCGCCTCGACGACCGGGCCGAGCACCTCCGGGATGACGTCGCCCGCCTTGCGGATGATCACGCGGTCGCCGATCAGCACGCCCTTGCGCTCGACCTCCCCGGCGTTGTGCAGGGTCGCCATCGACACCGTAGAGCCCGCCACGAGCACCGGGTCCATCTCCGCGAACGGCGTGACCCGCCCGGTGCGGCCGACGTTCACGCTGATGTTCCGCAGCGTGGTGGTGGCCTGCTCCGGCGGGTACTTGTAGGCGATCGCCCAGCGGGGTGCCCGGGCCGTGGACCCCAGCCGCCGCTGCAGGGTGACGTCGTCGACCTTGACCACGACGCCGTCGATCTCGTGCTCGGCGTCGTGGCGGTGCTCGCCCCACCACCGGGTGTGCTCGATGACCGCGTCGACGCCGTGCAGCACCCGGGTGTGGGTGGAGACCGGCAGGCCCCAGGCGGCGAGGGCGTCGTAGGCCTGGGACTGCCGCTCCGGGGTGAAGCCCCGCCGCTTGCCCAGCCCGTGGCAGATCAGGCGCAGCGGGCGAGTGGCGGTGACCCGTGGGTCCTTCTGCCGGAGGCTGCCGGCCGCGGAGTTCCGCGGGTTGGCGAACGGCTGCTTGCCGGCCGCCACGAGCCCGGCGTTCAGCTCCTCGAAGTCCTCCACCCGGAAGAACACCTCACCGCGCACCTCGAGGAGCTCGGGCACCGGGAACTCGGCGGTGCCCGTGAGCTCGGTGGGCACGTCGGCCAGCGTGCGCATGTTCAGCGTGATGTCCTCGCCGGTGCGCCCGTCCCCCCGGGTCAGCGCGCGCGTGAGGTGGCCGTTCTCGTAGAGCAGGTTGCAGGCGAGGCCGTCGATCTTGAGCTCGCACAGGTACTGCAGTTCGTCCTTCGGGAAGTCCAGCTCGCGCTGCACGCGCAGCACCCACTCGCGCAGCTCCTCGGGCTCGAACGCGTTGTCGAGCGAGAGCATGCGCTCGAGGTGGTCCACCGCGACGAAGTCGGTGGAGAACCCTCCGCCGACCCGCTGGGTGGGGCTGGTGGGCGTGACGAGCGACGGGTACTGCTCCTCGAGCCGCTGCAGCTCCCCGAACAGCTCGTCGAACTCGCCGTCGGTGACGATCGGCGCGTCGAGCACGTAGTAGCGGAACTGGTGGTCGGCCACGAGCTCGGCCAGCTCCTTGTGCCGTGCCAGCACGTCGGGCGGCACGTCCGGGGAGGTCAAGGCAGGGGTCTCGCTGCTCACGGGGCCGAGGGTAGCCGCGGGGTCCGACAGTCACGCCCGTTCCGGACGCGGCTCCCCCGGACCGGTCTCACCAGGACGACGGCGGGTCCGCGAAGGCCTCGGCCAGCTCCACCGTCCGCGCCATCGCAGTGCGCGCCCACGCCGGGGTCGCACCCGCGAGCCCGCAGGTCGGGGTGACCACCGCCCGGTCGGCCAGGCGGGCCCGGTCGAACCCTAGCCGGTCGGCGAGGTCGAGCGCCGGGCGCGCGAGCGCCGCCAGCTCGGGTCCGGGTCCGGTGGCGACCGACGGCACCAGCCCGAGCCACAGCTCGCGGCCCGCGTCCCACTGCTCCCCCACCGCGTCGAGCACCGCGGTGTCGATGGTCGGGCTCCGCTGCGCTCCGTCCCCACCCGGGCGCCCCAGCGCCGACAGGTCCACGGCCAGCCCGTCCACCCCCGTGGCCCCGAGGAGGGCGAGCGGCGGCGTCGGGTGACAGCAGTGCGCCACCACGGCGACGGCCCCGGCCTCGCGGGCCGCGTCCACCACGACGGCGAGGCCCGCCCGCGCGTCCGCCCCGGAGACCGACCGCACCGTCCCGTAGCCGCTCGGCGTCGACAGCGACCCCGCGAGCACCGCGGGCAACGTCGGCTCGTCGATCTGCACCACGACGCCGGCCCCGGTCCGCCGGGCGAGCTCGGCGACGTGTCCGCGCAGCCCCTCGGCGAGGCTCTCCGTGAACTCCGCCACCGCGCCGCGGTCGGTGAGCACGCGGTTGCCGGAGCGCAGCTCCACGCCCGCGCACAGCGTCCACGGCCCGGCGACCTGGGTCTTCACCCGACGCGGCGCGGCGCCGGTCTCGCCGATCGTCGAGTCGAGCGCGTCGACGTCGCGGGCGAGCAGGTCGACCGCACGCCGGTGCTGCGCGCCGGGTCGCCCGGCGACGCGGTAACCGGACGGCCACACCTCCACCGCGAGGTCGACGAGCAGCGCCGCGGCGCGGCCGATCATGTCGGCCCCGACCCCGCGGTCGGGCAGCTCGGCGACGTGCGGGAAGCCCGGCAGTTCGCCGACCACCGTCCGCGCCGCCTCGTGGTGATCGACACCGGGCAGCGAACCGATCCCGGTGGCACGCTCCTCGGGGCGCAGGGGCTCGGACGGCTCGGGGTCCTCGGGCACCGGCACCGACCCGTCGTCGGGAAGACCGGGAAGATCGCTCACCCGGCCGGGAGACGCAGCGGAGCGGAGCTCGACCATGGGACCAGGTGTACCAGGGAGGACCGTGACCGACCGCAACGGACGGCTGCTGGGCATCGGCGCCGCGAGCGGCGTGGTGGGCGGGCTCCTCGGCGGGGGCAACGGGGTGCTCACGGTGCCGGCCCTCGACCACTACACGGCGCTCCCGCGGCCGGCCGTCCACGGCACCTCGACGCTCGCCGCGACGTGGGTGTGCGCGGCCGGCGCGCTGGTGTACTGGCTGGTCGGCGGCACCATCGACCTCCGCGCGGGCGGCGGGATGATCGTCGGCGGGATGATCGGCGGGTTCTACGGTGCGAAGCTGGTGGCCCGCGCGTCGGAGACCCTGCTGCGGGTGCTGCTGATCGTCATCCTCGTGCTCACGGCGACGAAGCTCTACCTCGACGCCGCGGGCCTGGACCCGGTGTCGGGCGGCGCGGCCGTCCCCGCGGACCTGCTCGCGGCGTGGTGGTTCGTGGTGCCGCTGTCGGTGGTGGTGGGCGTCGTGGTCGGGGCATGGGCGGGCGCGATGGGGCTCGGCGGCGGGCTGCTCGCGGTCCCGGCGCTGGTGCTGCTGTTCGGCGTGGACCTGCACACCGCGGCCGGCACGTCCCTGCTCGTCTTCCTGCCGAACTCGCTGGTCGGCGGCCTCTCGCACTGGCGGCAGGGGACGGCGGACCTGCGGATCGCGAACCTGGTCGGCCTCGCGGCGGCGCCCGGCGCGGTCGCGGGCGCCCTGCTCGCGCTCGCCCTCGGCAACGTGGTGCTCGGCGTCGTGTTCGGCACGTTCGCCGCCGTCATGGCGGTGCGGGAGATCGTGCACTTGCTGCGGCGGCGCCGGCGCCCCGTTCCGGACGACGGGTGAGCGTGCGCGTGGCGCGCTGCTGACGTCGGGTGTCAGCCGTGTGCCACCGCTGACACGGCCATGGCAGCACGTCCTGGCACCCTGGAGCACGCCATGCTCCATCTCGACGAACCCACCTGGCGCGCCCGGGCGCAGGCGCACGCCGACCGCGCCGACGCGCTGACGGCCGCGCACCGTTCACGGCGGGAACGCCACGAGTCGCACCCCGTCGAGGACTTCCTCTACACCTACTACCCCACGCGCCCGAACCGGCTGCGCGTCTGGCACCCGGGGCCCGGCGTCGTCCTGGAGCACTCCGACCGGGCGGGCTGGAAGCACTACTCCCCCGACGGCGGTTACGTCGACCCCACGACGGTCCGGCCCGCCACCGTGGCCTTCGTGCGCGGCCTGCTCGCCGCCACCGCGTCCCGCGCGCCGCACCTCGGCTGCTTCGGGCTGCACGAGTGGGCCATGGTCTACCGCGCGGACGACACCCGGCACCCGGTCCCGCTGCGGCTCGGCGCCGCCGGCACCGACGCGGTCGTGGAGCAGCACCGCATCCGGTGCACGCACGTCGACGCGTACCGCTTCTTCACCGCCGAGGCCGCCCCGCGCAACGTCGAGACCCCCACCCGCGAGCGGCAGGTCGAGCTGGAGCAGCCGGGCTGCCTGCACGCGACGATGGACCTCTACAAGTGGGCGACGAAGCTCGGCCCGCTCGTGCCCGGCGAGCTGCTGCTCGACTGCTTCGAGCTCGCCCGCGACGTCCGGACCCTCGACATGCGCGCCTCGCCCTACGACCTCGCCGACCACGGCTACGCGCCCGTCCGCATCGAGACGGCCGCCGGGAAGGCGACGTACGCGCAGGCCCAGCAGGGGTTCGCGGACCGCGGCGCGAACCTGCGCGAACGGCTCCTGGACGTCCTTCGCGATTGCTAGCATTGCTGGCATGGCCACCATCACCGTCCGGGACCTCGACGAGGAGGTGCGCTCCCGGTTGCGCGTCCGTGCGGCCGAGAACGGCCGGTCGATGGAGGCGGAGGTCCGGGCCATCCTGGAGGCGGCGGTCCGCCCGTCGCGCCCGGAACGACGGCGGGCGGGTCTGCAGAAGGCGCGCGCGCTGGCCGCGGAGGTCGGCGGCCTCGACGACGTCTTCGCGAACATCCCGCCGCGTGACGACTATCCGCGCGAAGATCCCTTCGACCGATGATCGTCGTCGACACGAACGTTCTCTCCGACCTCACGAAGCCGGACCGCGACGAGAGGCTCGAGAGCTGGTTCGCCACGGAGTCCGACCTCGTCGCCGTGTCCGCCGTGACCCTCGCGGAGATCGACATGGGCATCGCGATCATGCCGCCGGGAGCCCGTCGCGAGATGAAGGCGTTCGCCATGCGCGCGATCGTCGACGACAGTCTCGAGGGCAACGTCATCCCGTTCGACCGGGCGGCGGCCGAGCGATACGGGACCGTCGTCGCCGCGCGTCGGGCCGCCGGTCGGCCGATCGCGATCGCCGACGCGCAGATCGCCGCCATCTGCCGGGCGCGCGGAGCCACGCTGGCCACCCGCAACGTCCGGGACTTCGAGCACACCGGCATCACCGTGTTCGACCCGTCGTCGTGACCCTCGAGGACCTGGTCGCGCGAGCACGACGGCTGATGCGCGACGACCACCGGGCCCTGCTCGGCATCGCCGGCGCCCCCGGTGCGGGCAAGACGACGCTCGCGCTCGCCCTGGTCGAGGCGCTCGGCTCCGACGCCGTGCACGTCCCGATGGACGGCTTCCACCTCGCCGACGTCGAGCTCGAGCGGCTGGGCCGCCGCGACCGCAAGGGCGCGCCGGACACGTTCGACGCCGGCGGGTACGCCGCGCTGCTCGGCCGGCTGCGCGACCCGGCGTCGGGAACCGTGTACGCACCCGCCTTCGACCGGGAGATCGAGCAGCCCATCGCTGGATCGATCCCGGTACCCTCCTCGTGCCGCCTGGTCGTCAGCGAGGGGAACTACCTCCTGGTCGACGACCCGGCCTGGCGGGCCGTGCGCGCCCGCTTCGACGAGGTGTGGTTCCACGGGACCGACGAGGTCCTGCGGCGTTCCCGCCTGGTCGAGCGACACGTACGGTTCGGCAAGACCCGGGACGAGGCCGTCGCGTGGGTCGAGGCCGTCGACGAGCCGAACGCTCGCCTAATCGAGGCCACCCGTCCGCACGCCGACCTCGTGGTGGGCGTGGACGGGCCGATGCGAGCGGAGGACCAGTGACGGCGACAGCAGGGGACGACGCGGGGCTGGCCGACGACATCAAGGCCGACGACCTCGCCATCGAGACCCTGGGTCCCGCTCGCATCACCTCGCCGCTCTCCCCGCTGCTCGACGCCAGCCGCGGCACCACCGAGCACTACGTCGACTCCGGCGACCGGGTGCTGCTCGACGACACCGCGGCCGGCATCCGCGCGCGGGGCGTCCCGGTGGAGGACCTGCCCGGCCTGGAACCCTGCGGCCCCCGGCGCCAGATCTACTTCGACCCGTCCAAGACGCGGGCGGGCATCGTCACCTGCGGCGGGCTCTGCCCCGGCCTGAACGACGTCGTCGCGGGCCTGGTCCGCACGCTGACCTACCACTACGGCGTGCGCCGGGTGGTCGGTTTCCGCAACGGCTACCGGGGCTTCGTCTCCGCCTACGGGCACGACGTCGTCGAGCTGACGCCCGAGTCGGTGCGCGACTCGCCGGTCGACGGCGGCACCTTCCTCGGCACCTCGCGCGGCCCGCAGGACCCCGAGGAGATCGTCGACTGCCTCGAGCAGATGCACCTCAACGTGCTGTTCGTGATCGGCGGCGACGGGACGATGCGCGGCGCGATGGAGATCGCCCGGGTGATCCGCGAGCGCGGGCTGCGGATCGCCGTCGTCGGCATCCCGAAGACCATCGACAACGACATCCCGTTCATCGACCAGAGCTTCGGCTTCCAGACGGCGTTCGCCGAGGCCAGCGACGCGATCCGGTCCATGACGGTGGAGGCGAAGTCGACGCCGGGCGGGATCGGCCTGGTCAAGCTCATGGGCCGGCACTCCGGCTTCATCGCCTGCTACGCCTCGCTCGTCCGCTCCGACGCCGACGCCGTGCTGATCCCCGAGGTGCCCTTCGAACTGGAGGGCGCGACGGGGCTGCTCGAGCACCTGCGACGACGGGTGACCAACCGCGGGCACGCGGTGGTCGTCGTCGCGGAGGGCGCGGGACAGGACCTGCTCGACCCGATCGGGAGCACCGACGCGTCGGGCAACCAGAAGCTCGCCGACGTCGGGCCCTGGCTGAAGGAGCGCATCACCGACCACTTCACGACGGCGGGGACGGAGACCTCGGTGCGCTACGTCGACCCGAGCTACCTCATCCGCAGCGTCCCCGCGAACCCGTACGACAGCGTCTACACGGTCCGGCTCTCGCACGCCGCGGTGCACGCAGCGATGTCGGGGCGCACCGCGATGGTGGTCGGCCGCGTCCGGCGCCGGTTCGTGCACATCCCCATGAGCCTCGCCGTCAGCCGCCGCAACCAGGTCGACCCGCACGGCGACCTGTGGCTCGCCGTCCTGGAGTCGACGGGCCAGCCGTGGCGGTTCGGGGAGGACTCGACGGCGCCGACCGGGGCGCCGCACGCCTGATCGCGCGGCCCCTCGACGGCAACGAGCCCGGGACCTGCACCACGGCGGACGACCCGAGATCTCCGGGTACTGCGGCATTCGGCCGCTCGCTGGTCGTCGTGTGGGCGGTCCCGGGCTCGTCGCGCGGGATCATCGAGCACGGGTGTTGATCATCGATGCGTCTCGAGTGACCACCTCCTTCCCGTGAGGCCGACGAGGGCCGTCCGGGGCGGCGGAGGTGACCGGGCTCCGGAGTGGCTTCGTCGGCGGGTCCCCCGTCGCGTCACGTGCGGGAGGCGGGCGCGTGGCGTCCGGGACCGGGCGTCCCGCGCACGTCGCGGTGGTGGGGACCGTCGCGCCCGGGTGGCGGCGCGCGGTGGGAGCGCACGCGGTGCGGGCTCCGGCCCCTCCCAGGGAGCCTCGGTGAGGACGATGGCCACGAACTCGGCGTCGAACACCGCCTGGTCCACCGGGGCATCGCCCAGCGGGCGGGCCGGCTCCGCGGCGGGCCGGCCACGCCGACCGTCGGGGACCTCCGGCGCGGCGGGCTCGAGCACGTCGACCGTCATGCGAACACCTCCTCCGGACTGCTCGACCGGCTTCAGCGTCCTCGAGGACTTCCGATACCTACAACTCTAGGTAGAGGTTTTCGGGGTCGTCAACACCCTTTTCACGTCGTTCCCCGGTCGGCCAACACCCCGCACACCAGGTGCGGCGGCGCCGGGTGACGCCGCTCACCGCTTCCGCCCGTCGTTCGGGTCGACGGACCCCTCCGGCACGGTCGAGCTCCGTGTCGCCACCGCGTCTCCGGTGGCGAGCACGGCGTGGCGGTCGGCCCCGCAGACGATCACCAGCGCGTCGGGCATCGGGAATCCTCCTCGATCGGCGAGCGTTAATGATAATCGATACTAACAGCGAGGAGGAGCCATGGCTCGCAACGAGGTGCGACCGGTCGTCAAGATGCGGTCCACGGCAGGGACCGGGACGACCTACGTCACCCGCAAGAACCGTCGCAACGACCCCGACCGCCTGGTGCTGCGCAAGTACGACCCGCGCGTCCGACAGCACGTCGACTTCCGCGAGGAGCGCTGATGGCGGCCCGCGCGGCCCGCGTCGGCCGACCGCCGAGGAAGAAGGTCAACCCGCTGGTCGCGCGCGGGATCACCGAGATCGACCGGAAAGACACCGCGCTGCTGCGCACCAACGTGTCCGATCGCGGCAAGATCCGATCCCGCCGCGTCACCGGGCTGACCGGCCGGCATCAGCGCCGGGTCGCCACGGCGATCAAGACCGCCCGCGAGACGGCGCTGCTGCCCTTCACGTCCGCGGCGCGCTGAGCCGCCGCTGTCCAGTGACCGGGCGTCCGGCTCCGCCGGTACGCCCCCGCCGGCTACCTGCCCGGCGTCACGAAGTCGAGTTGGTGAGGAGTGCGATGAAGGTCCGTGCGTCGCTGAAGGCGTTGAAGCAGAAGCCGGGGTCGTCCGTGGTGCGCCGCCACGGGAAGGTCCTGGTGATCAACAAGCTGAACCCGAAGTGGAAGGCCCGTCAGGGCTGATCGGTGACCCGCAGCAGGAGGGCGAGGAAGGCGTCGGCCTGCAACCGCCCTCCGCAGCGGGGCTCCTCGCCCCGGCGCTCGTCGTCGGCCCGGAGCTCGTCGCCGACCCGCGCCAGCGCCCGGAGCAACGCCTCGGCGAGCTCCGGGGCGATGTCGCCGGTCAGCTCCAGATCCCCGTCCTCCCGACGGCGGGTCCGCACGCTCGCCAGCGCCTCCCGCAGCGTCGTGCGGTCCTCCCCGGCGACCTGATCGGTCAGCGCCGCGCCAGCCGCCGGCCCGTGCCCGGGGCGGCGGGGATGCCGTAGTGCTCGAAGATGGCCGGCTCGTCCGAGGCCGGCAGCTCGCCGTCGGTGTCGATCGACGGTGCGTCCTTCGCGAGGTCCTTGTCGACCGTGACCTTCACGTGGTCCGGGTGCACCCGCGCCCCGTGCAGGGGCACGAACACCAGGCGCTTGCCGGAGAACATCCCGGTCGTCACGGTGACGAACGTCGGCTCGTCGGTGGCGGTGTCGTAGTACACCGCCTCGAGGTCACCGATCTTCGACCCGCTCGGGTCGACGACCTTCTTGCCCAGCCAGTCGCGGATGTTCTCGGCCTCGAAGCCCATGGCCGCCGATCATAGGGTCATCCGTTCTTCCGACGCGCTCCTGAGCACGCCGATAGGGGGTCGGCGCAGCCGGGCGGGACCGTCTGCGGAGCCGAGATCTCGTCGAGCCGTGCGTCAGGATCTTCGGCAGAAGTCAGTGGCACCGGGACACCCTGAGGGCACCCCGTGCCACTGAAATCCGCGACCCAGCGACCCGGGGCCCGCCGTCAGGACGTTGCGGCGATGGTGGCCGAGCCGAGCACCCGGTCGTCGTCGTAGACCACGACCGCCTGCCCCGGCGCGACCCCACGAAGAGGGGACTGCAGGGTGACCGCGAGCCCCTCGTCGTGGACCTCCACCGACGCGCGGGCGAGCCCGCCGTGGGCGCGGACCTGCACGGTGACGTCGTCGTACCGCTGCGGCGCGCTGTGCCAGACCGGGGCGCCGGTGCTCAGCGACCACACGTCGAGCGCCTCCGCCGGCCCCACCCGGACCTGCCGCGACACCGGCTCGATGCCGAGGACGTAGCGCGGCCGACCGTCGGGGGCGGGCCGCGAGAGCCCGAGGCCGTGGCGCTGGCCGACGGTGAAGTTCTGCACGCCCCCGTGCTGCCCGAGGACGGCCCCGGACATCGCGTCGACGAGCTCCCCCGGCGCGTCCGGGACGTGCGAGGCGAGGAAGCCACGCGTGTCGCCGGACGGGATGAAGCAGATGTCGTGGCTGTCGGGCTTCTCCGCGACGACGAGGCCCCGGGCGGCGGCCTCGGCGCGCACCTCGGACTTGGGCGAGTCGCCGAGCGGGAACATCGCGTGCGCCAGCTGGTCGGCGGTGAGGACGCCGAGCACGTAGGACTGGTCCTTGTCCGGGTCGGCGGCCCGCCGCAGCTCGCCGTCGGTCAGCCGGGCGTAGTGGCCGGTCGCGACCGCGTCGAAGCCCAGCGCCAGCGCACGGTCCAGCACTGCGGAGAACTTGATCTTCTCGTTGCAGCGCAGGCACGGGTTCGGGGTGCGGCCGGCCGCGTACTCGTCGACGAACGGCTCGATGACGTCCTCGCGGAACCGCTCCGCCATGTCCCAGACGTAGAACGGGATGTCGAGGACGTCGGCGCACCGTCGCGCGTCGCGCGAGTCCTCGACCGAGCAGCAGCCCCGGGCGCCCTCGCGCATCGTCGCGGGCTTCGCCGACAGCGCGAGGTGCACCCCGACGACGTCGTGGCCGGCGTCCTTCGCCCGCGCGGCGGCGACGGCGGAGTCGACCCCGCCGCTCATGGCGGCGAGGACGCGCAGCGGAGCGGAGCCGGACCGGGTGGCCGAGCCGCGCAGCGGAGCGGAGCCGGACCGGGTGGCCGAGCCGCGCAGCGGAGCGGAGCCGGACCGGGTGGCCGAGCCGCGCAGCGGAGCGGAGCCGGACCGGGTGGCCGAGCCGCGCAGCGGAGCGGCGCCGGACCCGGGGTCCGAGCCGCGCATCAGGTCCCCACCCGCTCCCGGCCCCCGGCGCGGGCGAGCGCGCCACGGGCCCGCTCGACGACGGGTCCGATGGCGGCGACCGCCGCGTCGACGTCCGCCGTGGTCGAGGAGTGCCCGAGCGAGAAACGCAGCGAGCCCCGCGCGGCGGCCTCGTCGACCCCCATCGCGAGCAGCACGTGCGAGGGGCGGGCGACGCCGGCGGTGCAGGCAGAGCCGGTCGAGCACTCGATCTCGTGCGCGTCGAGCAGCATGAGCAGGCTGTCGCCCTCGCAGCCCGGGAACGAGAGGTGGGCGTTGCCGGCGAGCCGGGCGGGCCCGCCGTTGACCGCGGGCGCGTCGAGCGGCACCCCGTTCAACGTCGCGTCCGGCACGGCCTCGACGAGGCGCGCCACGAGGTCGTCGCGGAGGGCGGCGAGCTCGACGATGCGGCGCGGCACGGCGTCGACGGCCGCCCGCACGGCGGTCGCGAGGGCCACGGTGCCGGCGACGTCGAGCGTGCCCGAGCGGACGTCGCGCTCCTGGCCGCCGCCGTGCAGCAGCGGCACGCAGGTGGCGTCGCGGCGCAGCAGCAGCGCGCCGACCCCGACCGGACCGCCGAGCTTGTGGCCGGTCAGCGACAGCGCGTCGGCGCCGGAGGCCGCGAAGTCGACGGGCAGCGACCCGACGGCCTGCACGGCGTCGGTGTGCAGCGGGACGCCGAACTCGTGGGCGACCTGGGCAAGGCCGCGGACGTCGTTGACCGTCCCGACCTCGTTGTTCGCCCACATCACGCTGACCAGCGCGGTCTCGCCGCCGTGGGCGTCGAGTTCCGCGCGCAGCACCTCGGGGGTCACGCGGCCGAAGGCGTCCACGGGCAGCACGACCAGCGTCGCGCCCTCGTGGGNGGCGAGCCACTCCGCGGCGTCGAGCACGGCGTGGTGCTCGACCGCCGACACGACGACCCGGGTGCGGCGGGGGTCCTGCGCCCGTCGGGCCCAGTACAGGCCCTTGACGGCGAGGTTGTCACCCTCGGTGCCGCCGGTCGCGAGGACGACCTCGGTGGGCAGGGCGCCGACGGCGTCGGCGATCGTCTCGCGGGCCTCCTCGACGTCGCGGCGCGCGCGACGGCCGGCGGTGTGCAGCGAGGAGGGGTTGCCGACGCGGCCGAGCGCCTCGGTGTAGGCGGCGACGGCCACGGGCAGCATCGGCGTGGTGGCCGCGTGGTCGAGGTACGTCATCGTCCGTCGAGCGTAATCCCCTTCGTGGCGTGCGCACCCGCCGATGTACCGCCGGACACCCCAGGAACGGCAGAAGGGCACCCCCGGGAGTCCCGGAGATGCCCTTCTCGCACGTCGGAGCGGATCAGGCCCGCTTGCCGACCTCCTCGGTCAGCTGCGGCGCGACCGAGAACAGGTCGCCCACGATGCCGAAGTCGGCGATCTCGAAGATCGGGGCCTCGGGGTCCTTGTTGACCGCGACGATCGTCTTCGAGGTCTGCATGCCGGCGCGGTGCTGGATCGCGCCGGAGATGCCGAGCGCGATGTAGAGCTGCGGCGACACCGTCTTGCCGGTCTGCCCGACCTGGAACTGGTTCGGGTAGTAGCCGGAGTCGACGGCGGCACGCGAGGCACCGACGGCGGCGTGCAGCGAGTCCGCGAGGCCCTCGACGACGTTGAAGTTGTCGGCCGAGCCGACCCCACGGCCACCGGCGACGACGACCGACGCCTCGGTGAGCTCGGGGCGGTCGCCACCGACGATCGGGGCCCGGTTGGACACCTTCGCCGACTTCGCGGCGTCGGTCGCCGGGACCTCGACGGTCTCCTGCGTACCGGCGGCCGCGTTCTCCTCGACCTCGAGCGAGCCCGAGCGCCACGAGACGATCGCGGTGTCGGTGGTGGCCCGCGACTGCACGGTGAAGGCGCCACCGAAGATCGAGTGGGTGCCCGCGCGCTCCCCGTCGATGTCGACGAGGTCGTTCAGCCAGCCCGAGTTGGTGCGCACGGCCAGGCGGCCCGCGACCTCGCGGCCGTCGGCACCGGCCGGGATCAGCACGGCCGGCGGGGAGACCCGCTCGACCAGCGCGGCCAGCACGTCGACCTGCGGGGTCGACAGGTAGTTGACCGTGTCGTCCGACTCGGCGACGTAGATCTTCTCGGCGCCGTGTGCGGCCAGGCCCTCGGCGAGCTTCGTGGCCGTACCGGGGGTCCCGACGACGACTGCGGAGGGCTCACCGATGCGGCGGGCCGCGGTCAGCATCTCGTAGGTGTTCTTCTTGATCTCGCCGTCGACGTGGTCGACGAGGACGAGTACCTCAGCCATGTCTCTTCTCCTCTATCGCTCGTGGACGGCAGCTCAGATGAGCTTCTGGCCGACGAGGAACTCGGCGATCTTGGCGCCGCCGTCACCCTCGTCCTCGACCTTCTGGCCACCCGACTTCGGCGGCCGCGGGGCGAAGGAGTCGACCTGCACGAGCGAGCCGGCGAGCCCGACCTCGGAGGCGTCGAGCCCCAGGTCGGCGATCCCGAGGGTCGTCACCGGCTTCTTCTTGGCCGCCATGATCCCCTTGAAGGAGGGGTAGCGCGGCTCGTTGATCTTCTCGCCGACCGAGACGACGGCGGGCAGCGAGGCCTCGAGGTCGCTGGTGCCCTCGTCGGTCTCGCGCTTGGCCTTCGCCGTGCCGTTCTCGACGGTCAGCTCGTTGGCGTGGGTGAGTGACGGCCAGCCGAGCAGCTCGCCGAGCATGCCCGCCATGGCGCCGCTGCGGCCGTCGGTGGCCTCGTTGCCGGCCAGCACCAGGTCGACGTCGCCGACGGTGCCGATCGCCTTCGCGAGGACCTTCGCCGTGGCGATCGCGTCCGAGCCGTGGATCGCGTCGTCGTTGACGTGCACGGCCTTGTCCGCGCCCATCGAGAGGGCCTTGCGGATGGCGTCGGTGGCGCGGTCGGGGCCCGCGGTGAGGATGGTGACCTCGGCGCCGCCGGCCTCCTTGATCTTGAGCGCCTCCTCGACGGCGCGCTCGTTGATCTCGTCCAGCACCGCGTCCGACGACGCGCGGTCGAGGGTCTTGTCGCCGTCGGAGAGCTTGCGCTCCGACCAGGTGTCGGGCACCTGCTTGATCAGAACCACGATGTTCATGGTCGTTCGTGACCTCCTGTGCTCACGTGCCGGCGGTTCCCGCGGGCCTCATGGCTACCGGCGGGTAACAACGCCACTGATCCGACTGTCCCACGTCCTGGTCGTCGGAGCGACGTGGCGTACCCCTCTCATGTTACTCGCGAGTAGGTAGTAGGGAGCTACTGATGGGTAACTTGTGCCTCGTATGCTGAGTCGGACACAACGGATTCCCGGTAGGAGATCGCCCGTGCCCGGTCTGTTCCAGAAGGTCCAGGACTTCCTCAAGAGCCCGCAGGGACGCAAGTACACCGACCAGGCGAAGCGCTACGCCTCGGACCCGAAGAACCGGCAGAAGGCGCAGGACCTGTTCAAGCGCTTCGGCGGCGGCAGGAAGCACTGATCAGGTGACGGCCACCGCCCGGCCGTCGCGGAACACCGCACGCAAGCGGGCGGACAGGTCGTCGAGCCCGCCCTCGCCGGTCACGGCGCCGTCGACGACGCAGAGGTCGGCGGCCAGTCCCGGCGCCACGCGGCCGGTCTCGTCGCCCAGCCCGAGCAGGCGCGCGCCCGCCGAGGTCGACGCGGCCACCACCGCCTCCGGCGTCATCCCGCAGGCCGCCATGAGCGGGAGCTCCTCGAGGTTGCGGCCGTGCGGTCCGACGCCCGAGTCGGTGCCCATGGCGATGCGTACCCCCGCCGCCGCGGCCCGCGTGATCGAGTCGACGTGCACGTCGACGACGGCGGCCGCCTTCGCGACGACCTCGGGCGGCAGCTGCGCTCCCCGCTCCGCCGCCTCGAGCACGGCCCGGGGCGCGACGAGCGTCGGCACGAGCACGGTGTCGTGCTCCAGCATCAGCGCGATCGCCTCGGCGTCGAGGAAGATGCCGTGCTCGATCGACCGCACCCCTGCCCGCACGGCGTTCTTCACCCCGAGCGCGCCCTGCGCGTGCGACATCACCTCGCGCCCCTGCGCGGCGGCCTCGGCCACGACCACCGCGATCTCCTCCGGGGAGAACTGCGTGTGCTCCGGGTCGTCGCCGGGCGAGAGGACCCCGCCCGTCGAGCAGATCTTCACGACGTCGGCGCCGGCGCGCAGCACCTCCCGCACCGTCCGCCGCACGCCGTCCACGCCGTCGCACACCCCGTCCGGTCTACCCGGGTGCGGCAGCGAGAGCGGGACGCAGTGCCCGGAGGGCAGCCAGCCGTCGGAGTGGCCCCCGGTCTGGCCCAGGATCGAGATCGCGATGCGCATCCGCGGGCCGTCGACGAGCCCGTCCTCGACGGCCCGGCGCACCCCGGCGTCGGCGCCGCCCGCGTCGCGCACGGTGGTGACGCCCGCCCGGAGGGTCGCGGTCAGGTTCCGGGCCGCGGCGAAGAACTGGTAGCTGAACGGCGTCGCCAACCGGGCCATCAGGTCGACCCCGGAGCTCGTGACGTGGACGTGGGCGTCGACGAAGCCCGGCGTGATCGTCGCGCCCGAGCAGTCGAGCGCCTCGTCGCCGTCGAGACCCGACCCGACGTCGAGAACGCGTCCGTCGGCGACGACCACGTCGGCCGGAGCGGCGGGTGCACCGGTGCCGTCGAGCACCGTCCGCCGCGCAGCAGCAGCCTCACGGCGCGACCTCCGCGCGGACGGGCCCGCGGGCGAGAGCGCGACGGGCGAGCTCGGCGTGGAGCAGCACGCCGTCGGTCATGATCGACTCGTCGAAGACGGCCCGCGGACTGTGGTTGCCGGGGCTGCCCTCCGGGTCGCCCACCGAGGCGCCGAGGAAGCAGAACGCGCCGGGCACGGCGTCGAGGACACGGGAGAAGTCCTCGGCGCCGGTCGAGGGATGGGCCAGGAGGCGGGTGCGCCGGTCGCCGAGCACCTCCGCGGCGACGTCGAGGGCGAAGGCCGCCTCGTCGACGTCGGTGACCGTCGCCGGGTACCCGGCGTCGTAGCGCACCTCGGCCTCGCAGCCGTGGGCGCGGGCCACGTCCCGGCAGAGCAGCGGGACGAGCTCGACCATCCGGTCCCGGGCCGCCGTCGAGAAGGTGCGGACGGTCGCGTCGAAGGACGCGGTGTCGGGGACGACGTTGCGCTTCGTCCCGCCCTCGATGCGCCCGACGGTGAGGACGACCGGGTCGAAGACGTCGAAGCGGCGGGTGACGAGCGCGTGCAGCCCGGACACGATCTCCGCGAGGGCCGAGATCGGGTCGCGCGTGCGGTGCGGGGAGGAGCCGTGGCCGCCGGAGCCGCGCACGGTCACGCTGACCGCGTCGCTCGCGGCCATCAGTGTGCCCGGCCGCGTGTTGACCGTCGCGTGCTCGAAGCCCGCCGCCATGACGTGGAGGCCGTAGGCGGCGTCGACCCGACGGCCGGCCGCGTCGAGCACGCCCTCGTCGAGCATGTACGACGCGCCGTCCCAGCCCTCCTCCCCCGGCTGGAACATGAACACGACGTCCCCGGCCAGCGTGTCGCGGTGCGCGGAGAGCACCCGGGCGGCGCCCACGAGCATCGCGGTGTGCAGGTCGTGGCCGCACGCGTGCATCGCGCCGGGCACCTCGCTGCTGAACGACTCGCCGGACTGCTCGTCCACCGGCAGGGCGTCCATGTCCCCGCGGAGCAGGACCGCCCGCTCACGGGTGGTCCCGCGCAGGACGGCGGTCACGCTCGTCGTGGTCGTGCCCGTCGTGATCTCGAGGGGCAGCCCGCGCAGCTCCTCCAGGACCGTCTCCTGGGTGCGGGGCAGCTGCAGGCCGAGCTCCGGGGGTGCGGTGCAGTCGCCGCCGGAGCTCCGCGAGGTCACCGCCGAGGGCCGCCACGTCGTCGCGCATGGGTGCGGAAGCTACGCATCGGCCCGGCCGTCGGCATCCGGGCGTCCCCGCCCGGTGAGGGGGTAACCGACGCCGTGCGACTCCTCGACGTCCGGTCCTCCCCCCGCGGTCCCGAGTCCTCGTCGAGGGCGGTGGCCGACGCGCTGGTCGCCGCGGCCCACGAGGCGTGCCCGACGCTCGAGGTCGACACGCTCGACGTCTGGGCGACGGACCTGCCGGACTTCGACGCGTCGACGATCGGCACGAAGTACAAACTGGTGTCCGGTGACGAGCTGTCCGCCGAGGAGGACCACGCCTGGGCCGTCATCCGCAATCTGGTCGACCGGTTCCGGGCCGCCGACCGCATCGTCGTCGGCGCCCCGATGTGGAACTGGTCGATCCCCTACCGGCTCAAGCACCTCATCGACCTGGTCAGCCAGCGTGGCGAACTGTTCGAGTTCGACGGTCAGGAGTACTCCCCCGCCCTGTCCGTCCCGCGCGGGGCAGTGCTCGCCGTGCGCGGTCATTCCCGCGACGGGACGACGATGCCGATCCCGGGTCCGCCGACCGACTTCCACGTCGACTTCGTGCGGTTCTGGCTGCAGATCATCGGCGTGCGGGAGGTCGACGTGCTGCGGGTCGAGCACACGTGGGACGCGCGAGCGGCGGAGACGCTCGCCCGCGGCGTCGAGCAGGCCCAGGAGCTGGGCAAGCGCCTGGTCTCCTGAGCCCCGGCTGTCAGCCGTGGCGCCCTGCTGACGCTCATCGTCAGCAGGGCGCCACGTTCAGGTCCGCCGGCCCAGCTGCCGGTGGATCATGACGACTTCGATCGTGTTGCGGACGCCCGGCCGACGCTCCACGACGATCGTGTCGACGAAGCAGACGGCCGCCAGGTCGTGACGGCGGGCCGCGATGTCGTCGACGGTGAGGCCGACCGGCAGCCAGACCCGTACCACCGTGGCCCCGGGGAACGCGGCGCTGCCCAGGACGGACGGCGTGAGCCGACGGCGACGGCTGCAGATGCCGAGTTCGAGGAAGGCCGCCTGGAGTCGGCGGGTGTCACGAATACGTCGGAACTGCCCCCACACCATCTCCCGCACCTCCGCCGAGCACAGGCCGAGCGCGAGAATCGCGACGACCACCAGGCGCCAGAGCGAGTCCGACGCGATCCAGGTCGAGACCCCGAGTGCGGTGGCGACCACCGTCAGCTCGAGGAGGGCACCGTGGCGGGCGATGACGAGCCAGGGTGCGCGCGGTCGGCGTGGGACCGGGAACTCCCGCCAGTCGCCTGGATCCGGGCGCTTCACGGCGCGCCTCGCGGAACCGCGTCGGAGAAAACGTCGATCCTGTGCGACATGCCTGCCCCCCGAGGCTCGTTCGGCGATGTCAGCTCATGGTGAACACTGCCACCTACTATTGTCACCTACGTATTGGCCTACCTTCCAGGTCCGGGACAAGACCGTGACCTGAACAGCGCAAACGGCCGGCACGTCCGGGTCGACGCACGTGACACGGCCGGGTCATTCAGCTCTGTGCAGCATCTGCCGACACCACTAGGGTGCGACAGATGTCCGGAGCCACCTACCTGCAGTAGGGGACGGAATGACACGCGGCGGTTCCGAGGTACCCGAGGAGTTCGGCCGCGCCCTGCGCCGGCTCCGACAAGCCGCGCGCATGACCCAGCAGGCCCTCGCGGACGCGTTGTCGGTACAGCGCGCGACCATCTCGCAGTGGGAGACGGGGAGTCACCTGCCATCTCAGCGCAACATCGACGAGCTCGACCGACTGCTCGACTCCGACGGCGAGCTGGCCGGGATCGCTGGTGCCGAGCATGCACCGGCGAGCCCGTCGACGGTCTCGGTCTACGAAGTGTTCCGACGAATCGGTCGCATTCTCGTGGACGAACTGGCCCGAAACGAGAACGGCGATCCCGTGGGGTGGCGGCGGGACTTCGGGCGGCGACCCGCGAGCCCGTTGAGTACCGCGACCGGGATCCGCCTGCTCACTCTGCTCGAGACGCCCTTCGTCGATCTTGCAGCACTCGGTCGCTCGCTGGCGAGAATGGAGGATCCTGGCGGGGGCTGGGGTGCGCGTGGGTTCCGGCACCGGCCGGAGGTCACGGCGCTCGTCATGGATGCGCTCGCTCGTATCGGGGGCCCGGTTGACCTCAAGCGCCTTCTTCCCGTCCTCACCGATCAGGTCGACCGCCGCGCCCTCGGTCAGGTCCACGTACTTACCGAGGTCCTGCGCAGCGTCGCGCCCCTACGGGTCGACGCTGGTCTCACCGTGGAGGTCGTGCGGGCCCTGCTCGACGTGAGGGTGGGTCCGGGCCAGTGGCCGGAGAAGCAGACGGGCCGGGCCGGGATCCGGCCGCAGCCCTCGATGGCTCACACCGCTCGTGCCGTGATCGCACTCGACACTTACCGCGAGTGCGGCGGAAAGGTCGAGAACGGCGAGATCGGCGCAGCGCTCGACGCCGCCACCGAGTGGCTGGCCGCCCAGGAAGACCGCCTCTACCTGGTCCGAGAGAACCTCGAGCCCTCGCCCGACGACCCTGAGTACGGCGACCTGGAGATTCGACATTTCACCGGTGCACTCGTCTCACAGGCACTGCTGCGGTGTCGCCCGGACGCTTGGACGGGTATCGAACGCGCGGTGGCCACCACCTGGCGGCACTACGTGCCCGACGCCGGTCTCTGGGCCTGGCCCAACGGCGACACACCCATCTGGATGCAGCACGAGGCCGTGCTCGCCGTCACCCACCATCTGCAACGCCGGCACCACGCTCCCCGCTCGGATCCGGCCCGTTCCCCCGACTCCGAGGTGCAATGACTTCCCGTCCGGTTCCGTCCGTGACCTCTGTGCTCGACCGCGCTGTTCGCTTCCCGGGCGAACGTCTCGTCGACCTCGCGCGCACTGTGGAGGACATCGCTGGCGACCCGTTGTTCGCGATCCTGCTGGCCCGCCTGCGATACGCGCGCACCACGCTGCTCGAGGTGGCCGCGCGATCCTCCTGGCACAGCAACGGCTTCGCGAAGATCGTGCTGGATGCCGACGAGGATCCCCGCGGCCGCAAACTTCGGCTGCACGTCTGGCCCGAGACGGTAAGCGCTGCACCTCGCGGTGAGACCGACCCGCACGGCCACCGGTGGAACTTCGCGTCGACCGTTCTCGTCGGCACGGGCCTCGACGTCGTCGAGTGGGAGGTCGTCCCGGACGACGGTGAGCTCTTCGGGGGCTATGCCTATGACCCCCTCAGCGGCGAGCCACTCGTCGGAGGCATCGAGATGTGCCTGCGGGAGGGCACGCCGGTACTGCGGCCGCGCGGCGACGTCTACCTGTGCGGCACTGACATCGTGCACACGGTCGAACCCCGCGGGCGCGACGTGACGGCGAGCCTGGTCGTCCAGGGCCGGGTTACCCGGCAAGCGGCCTGGGTGTATCGCAAGGAACCGGCCGCGCCGTACCGCACCCCCCGACGGCTCACCCCTGACGAGGTGATCGACCTGGTCGGTCTCGTGGTCGACGCCCTCTGACGGCTACTCCGGCCGACGGTGCCGCCCGCCCGCCTCGCGGACGGGCTGGGACGCCATCGGGGGCGCCGGCAGCGCCAGCACCTCCCGGGCGGTGATCGCCTTCGGCGCGGGCGTCGGCACGCCGGCGCGCAGCAGACGCACCAGCGCCTCGTACCACTGCATGAGCACGGCCCAGGGCGTCGGCGCGGGTGGACGGGACTCGCGGCGGCGTCGGGTGACGGCCTCCCGGCAGGGCCGGCACACGTGCGCGGCGGTGGCACCGAGCGGCGCCGGGTCGACGACGACGCCGCACAGGCCCATCGGCGGCTCGCCGGTGCGATTGGCCTGCTCGAGCTCGGTCGCCATCACGGCGTGCTCGGTGCGGTCGGCGCAGGAGGTCATCGACAGCGGTCGGTCACCGGGCAGGGGCGGCGGCCACGCACCCCATGCGCCGGACGGCGCCTCGTCGACCGCTGGACGCGCTGCACGAACCACTCGGCGCGTCTCGGTCGTCATGTGTCCATTCTGCGGCCACTCGTCGCGGCCCGACGCCTGAGCCGTGCCGCCCGTGCGGGTGAACTTCGAACGACCTCCCGGCGACGTCCGACCACCCGACCGGTCGCCCGCCCGGACTGAAACTCGTCCGACCGCGCGGTCTGCGGACCGTCACGATCGGACACCACGCCTGGTCCGGCCGACGATGGACCATCAACGTTGAGCAGGCCAGCCCGCCCAACTCGCTGCTCGCGTCCCTCGTCGGAGACAGGGCCTCCCCCGCCTGGTGGCCGCAGAAGAGGACGGTGGCGGCCGTGATCGGTCCGCGGCGTGCCGCAGGGCGTCGGCCAGGACCGGGCGACCGGCACCCACGGGACCATCGCCGGGGTGCCGCTCGCTCGTCACGGGCACGTCCTAGCGCAGGGCCTGCGCGAGCGGCGGCACCATCGCGTCGATCGCGTACTGGAGCGACAGCGGGCTGCCGAAGCCGACGGCGCCGGCGAACACCGACGTCTCGCCGCCGAGGAACGCGACCTTGCCCTGTGCCACCACCGGCAGGGTGTCGAACGTCGGGACGGCCCGGGCCGTCGCCTCGTCGGCGCCGAACACGGCGAGCGCGTCCTTGTTCAGCTCGCCGAGCTGCTCGGCGGACAGCTCCTGGGTGGTCGGCGCGACCTGCATGCCGAGCCCCGTGAACGGCTGCGTCCGCAGGTCGTCGACGCCGAGCGAGTTGGTGGAGCCGTTGGCGGTGAGGTCGACCGCGACGGTCTTCCCGGCGAACTGCTGGTTGGCGTTCTTCGCGTCGGTGAATTTCTGCTCGACGCCTGCGATCACCTGGTCGGCCCGCGCGGTCTCCCCGAGGGCCTGCCCGGTGATCCGGGTCTGCTCCTGCCACGGCACGGCCACGCCGTCCTGCGGGTCGGCGATCGTCGGCGCGATGCGGGAGAGGGCGTCGTAGTCGGCCCGCTCCATGTAGGAGTAGACGCCGAGGATGAGGTCGGGCCGCAGCGACGCGACCTTCTCCACGTCGATCTGGTTGCCGCCGACGAGCTCGGGACGCTGCCCGCCGAGGGCCTGCTGCGCCCACGGGCGGTTCGCGGCGTCGAAGGAGCCGAGGAACTGGCGCTCGCCGACGGGCACGACGCCGAGCGCGAGGGCGAAGTCGACGTCGTTGTAGCCGACGGTGACGACCCGGACCGGCCTGGTCGGGATCGTCGTCGTCCCGAACTTGTGCGTGATCGTCACCGGGAAGCCGGGCGCGGCGGGGGCCGACGACGCGGCGGCGCCCGACTCCGCCCCACCACCGCAGGCGGACAGCACGAGGGCGGCGACGAGGCCGAGGAGGAGCGCCACGACGGGGCGGCGGCGAGGACTCATGGGGGCTCCGGACGAACGGCGATGGAAGTCAAAGGTGAGGCTTACCTAATCGGAGTCGAAGGTCAACTGTTCGAATCATCACGAACGCGGTGCCGCCGACCGATCGGCAGCACGAGCGGAGTGCCGGACACGGGGTCCGTGACGACCTTCGCCTCGAGGCCGAACACGTCGCGCATCGTCTGCTCGGTGAGGACGTCGGCCGGGGCGCCGGCACCGGCGATCCGGCCGTCCCGCATGGCGACGAGGCGGTCGGCGTAGCGGGCCGCGAGGTTGAGGTCGTGCAGCACCATCACCACCGTGCGGCCCCGCTCGCGGTGCAGCCGTTCGACGAGGTCGAGGACGTCGACCTGGTGCGCGAGGTCGAGGAACGTCGTCGGCTCGTCGAGCAGCAGCACGTCGGTGCCCTGCGCCAGCGCCATCGAGATCCACACCCGCTGCCGCTGGCCGCCGGAGAGCGTCTCGAGCGGCCGGTCGGCGAACTCGCTCGTCCCCGTCCAGGCGAGCGCCTCGGCGACCACGGCCTCGTCGTCGGGACCCCACTGCCGGAACCAGCGCTGGTGGGGGTGCCGGCCGCGCGCCACGAGGTCGGCGACGAGCAGTCCCTCGGGCGCCACCGGGTCCTGCGGGAGCACCCCGAGCACCGTCGCGACCTGCCGGGACGGCAGCCGGTCGATGCGCTCCCCGTCGAGCAGCACGTGCCCGTGCCGCGGGGCGAGCAGGCGGGCCATCGCCCGCAGCAGGGTCGACTTGCCGCAGCCGTTGGGCCCGATCACGGCGGTCACGGTGCCCTCGACGACGTCGAGGTCGAGGCCGCCGTCCGCGCCCACGACGAGCGTGTCGTCGTAGCCGACCTGCAGCCCCTCGGTGCGCAGCCGGGTCCGCCTCGCCTTCCCGACGGCGGGTGCGGTCAGGTCCGTGGTCACACGGTCCTCCTCCGAGTTGGGCGGACGAGCAGGTACAGCAGGTACGGGGCGCCGACGACGGTGACGACCCCGACGGGGACCGCCTCCCCCAGCACCGTGCGGGCGACGAGGTCGGCCGTCACCACCAGCAGCGCCCCGCCCAGCGCGGAACCCACCAGCGGTGGCCGGGAGCCCCCGGAGAGGCGCAGCAGGATCTGCGGGACGACGAGTGCGACGAAGCGGATGGGCCCGGCGCAGGCCGTCGCCACCGCAGCCAGCGCCACGGCCACGCCCACCACCCCGGCCCGGGCGCGGTCGACCCGCAGCCCCAGACCGCGGGCGGACTCGTCGCCCAGCTCGAGGGCGGCGAGGCGGAACGCGAGGACGAGCGCGAACGGCAGCCCGATGGCCACGACCAGAGCGGCCGGCACCACGTTCTCCCACGACCGGCTGGCCAGCGAGCCACGCAGCCAGGTGAGCACCTGGCCCGCCTGCTGCACGTTCGCCGACACCAGCAGATAGGTCGTCAGCGAGACCGCGGCGGAGCTGATCCCGACCCCGACGAGCAGCAGCCGGAACCCGTCGAGCCCCTTCCGGTAGGCGAGGGCGTGGACCAGGGCCGCGGCGACCAGCCCACCCGCGAGGGCCGCAATCGGCGTTCCGAACGGCGAGACCGCCAGGCCCGACACCCCGGCACCGCCGGCGAGGACGACGGACGCCACCGCGAAGAGGCTGGCGCCGTCGGTCACCCCCAGGATGTCCGGACTGGCCAGCGGGTTGCGGGCCACGGCCTGCGTGAGCGCGCCCGAGAGCCCCAGGGCGGCGCCGACGAACACCCCGGTCAGCGTCCGGGGCAGCCGCAGTTCGGTGACGATGTAGGCGTCGGCGGAGTCGCCCCCACCGAGCAGGATCCGCACGACCTCCGTGACCGGGATCGGGAAGTCCCCCCGGCCGAGGTTGACCGCGCACACGACGACGAGCAGCACCGCGGCGACGGCCGCCACCGCGGCCGCGCGCGGCCGCCACACGCCGGTGACGGGCCCGATGCGGAAGCCGCGGCGGGCCGTCGTCAGGACCGGTGGCCCGAGGGTCGGGCTCCGTCGTGCCGCGTCTCCCCCGCTCACAGGCGCGCCAGCTTCCGCCGCCGCACCAGCGCGATGAAGAACGGCGCCCCGACCACGGCCAGGACGATCCCGACCTGCAGCTCCCCCGGGCGGACCACCAGGCGGCCGATCACGTCGGCGAGCAGCACCGACGTCGCGCCGCCCAGGCCCGCGACGGGCAGCAACCACCGGTGGTCGGGCCCCGTGACGAAGCGCGCCATGTGCGGCGCGACCAGGCCGACGAAGGAGATCGGACCCGCGACCGCCACCGCAGAGCCTGCGAGCAGCGTGATCGCGGCGATCCCGAGCGCCCGGGCCCGCCCGACGTGGTGGCCCAGCCCGCGGGCGGTGTCCTCGCCGAGCGCGAGCACGTCGAGCCCGGGGGCGTTGGCCGCCGCGAGCACCAGCCCGGCCAGCACGAACGGGGCGATCTGCAGGGAGGCCGCGGCGTCCTTGTCGTCGAGAGCGCCGGCGGACCAGAAGCGGTAGGCGTCGAGGGAGGACGTGTCGCGCAGGACCAGCGCGGACGTGACGGCGATGAGCAGCTCGCTGACGGCAACACCCGCGAGGGCCAGGGTGACCGGGGTCGGTCCGCCCGCCCGACTGCCGCCCAGCGACGCCAGGCCGAACACGAGCGCACTCGCCAGGGCCGCGCCGGCGAAGCCGAACCCGACCGTGCCGTACAGGCTCGTGATGCCGAGGAACTGGATCGCGACGACGAGCAGGAACCCCGCCCCGGCGCTGACCCCGAGCAGGCCGGGGTCGGCGAGCGGGTTGCGGGTGTGGCCCTGCATCAGCGCGCCGGCGACCCCGAGGGCGATCCCGACGAGGGCCCCGAGCAGCGTCCGCGGCACCCGGAGGTCCCGCACGATCGCGACCGACTGGTCGGTCCCGGTGCCGGTGAGCCCCGCCCACACCTGCGCCGGGTCCAGCAGGGCCGCCCCGACCATGATCGACAGCACCCCCGCGACGAGGAGGGCCACGACGGCGATCCCGACGACGAGTGCGGGCCGGCGGGTCCGGGGGGAACGGGTCCCGGCCGGTCGGTCGGCGAGCGCGGTCATGGGCCCCTCCCTCGACTGAGGCCAGGCAAACCTAACTCACGCCCCGATCGCCGGTCGCACCGCGTCGTCGCGAGGATGTCCCCCGTGATCGAGACCCTGCCGCTGACCGGCGAGCGCACCGTCCCCGGCATCCCGGCGGAGAACTACTGGTTCCGCCGGCACGAGGCGGTGTACCTCGCGCTCGTCGACGACTGCCGCGACGCCGTGGTGCTCGAGGCCGGGGTCGGCGAGGGGTACGGGGCGGCCCTGCTGTCGGACGTCGCGCAGCGTGTCGTCGGGCTGGAACTGGAGGCGGTCACGGCGAGTCACGTGCGGCGCCGCTACGGGCTCGACGTGGTCCGCGCCGACCTGCAGCGCCTCCCCCTGCCCGACGCCTCGGTCGACGTCGTGGTGAACCTCCAGGTCATCGAGCACCTGTGGGACCAGCCCGGGTTCCTGCGCGAGTGCGCCCGCGTGCTGCGTCCGGGCGGCCGGCTGCACTGCTCCACGCCCAACCGCCTGACCTTCTCCCCCGGCAACGCGCTCGACGACCGCCCGCTCAACCCCTTCCACACCCGCGAGCTCGCCGCCGCGGACCTCACGGCGATGCTTCCCGACGCCGGGTTCGGTGCGGTCGAGGTGCGCGGGCTCCACCACGGCCCTCGGCTGGTCGAGCGCGACGCACGGCACGGCGGGTCGCTCGTCGAGGCGCAGATCGCGCTGGCCCTGTCCGGCGCCCCGTGGCCCGCGGACCTGCAGGCCGACGTCGAGGCCGTCACCGTCGACGAGTTCGAGCTGCGCAGCGACGACGTCGACGCCTCGCTCGACCTCGTGGTCAGCGCGGTACGGCCGGGGTCTTCTTCTCCCACAGCTCGCCGCCGGTGAGCACGTAGACGAACGGCACCACGGGCACCAGGGCCAGGACGCCCCAGACGATCTTCGCGGTGCCGCTGAGCTCGGGCCGCACGACGAGGTTCAGCCACACCAGGATCACCGCGACCGGGTGCAGGAAGCAGACGAGCAGTTCGGCGATCTTCTTCATGGCGCGCTCCTCGGCAGCAGGGCGGCCCCGGCTCGACCGCGGTCGTGCGACCGTACCGTCGACACCGGAGGACGAACGCCGACTACCGCTGGGTAACGTGCGGGTCCCGGTGCGAAGGAGGCCGATGGAGGAGGGCACGTTCTGCCTGGTCCTGCACTCCCACCTGCCCTGGCTCGCCCGGCACGGGTCGTGGCCGGTCGGTGAGGACTGGCTCTACCAGGCGTGGGCGCACTCCTATCTGCCCGTGGTCGACGTGCTGCACCGGCTGGCCGAGCAGGGGCACCGCGACGTCCTCACCCTCGGCGTCACGCCCGTCCTCGCCGCACAGCTCGACCACCCGTACACGCTGCGTGCGATGCACTCCTGGCTCGCCGACTGGCAGCTCCGCGCCCACGCCGCCCACGCGCGGCTCCCGCAGGTGGCCGCGCGCGAGCACCGGGTCGCTGCCGCGGCACTGGAGACCTTCGAGCACACCTGGCGCCACGGCGGCTCGCCGGTGTTCCGGTCCCTCACCGACGCGGGTGTGGTCGAGCTCCTCGGCGGCCCGGTCACGCACCCGTTCGGTCCGTTGCTGCCCGGCCGGGTCCGGCGATTCCTGCTCGACGGCGGGCTGCGCGACACCGTCCGGCGGCTCGGCTCCCGCCCGCAGGGCATCTGGGCCCCGGAGTGCGGCTACGCGCCGGGGATGGAGCGCGAGTACGCCGCGGCCGGGGTGCAGCGCTTCCTCGTCGACGGCCCCGCCCTGCGCGGCGACACCGCGGCCGCGCACCCGGTCGACGGCTCGGACGTCGTCGCGTTCGGCCGCGACCTCGACGTCACCTACCGCGTCTGGTCGCCGCGGGCCGGCTACCCGGGTGGCCCCGACTACCGCGACTTCCACACCTTCGACCACGGCTCGGGCTTCAAGCCCTACCGCGTCACCGGGAAGCGGGTCGCCGAGAAGGCACCCTACGAGCCCGACCGGGCCGCGCTCGCCGTCGGGAAGGACGCGCGGGACTTCGTCGACACCGTCGTGGCCCGGCTGCGGGAACTGCGCGCACGGCGGGGCCGGCCGGGCCTCGTCGTCGCGGCGTACGACACCGAGCTGTTCGGGCACTGGTGGCACGAGGGCCCGGCGTGGCTGGAGCAGGTGCTGACGCTGCTTCCCGACGCCGGGGTGCGCGTCACCACCCTGCGGGGCGCGGTCGAGGCCGGGCACGTCGAGGAACCGGTGGTGCTCCCGCCGTCCTCGTGGGGCTCGGGCAAGGACTGGCGGGTGTGGGACGGCGCCGCGGTGGCCGACATGGTCGCCGACAACACCGGTGTCGCGACCCGGCTGCTCGCCGCGGTCGACGGCGTACCGCGGTCGACCGGACGGGACGCCACGCTCGACGCGCTGGCCGTGCAGGCGGCGCTGGCGCTGTCGAGCGACTGGGCGTTCATGGTCACGAAGGACTCGGCCGCGCACTACGCCCGACGCCGGGCCGCGGAGCACCGCGACCGGGTCCGCGAGCTGACCGACCTCCTGCCCGCCGGGCGGCACGAGGAGGCCGCCGCACGGGCGGCGACGTTCGCGGCGCAGGACGACCTGTTCGGTCACCTCGACGCGCGGCACCTGATGCCGGTCCGCTCCCGGGTGCTGGTCGACGCATGACCGCCTCCCCGCCGGCCCCGACCAGGATCCTGCTGGTCTCCTGGGAGTACCCGCCCGTGGTGGTCGGTGGGCTCGGGCGCCACGTCGGTGCGCTCGCGACGCACCTCGCCGCGCAGGGCCACGACGTCGTCGTGCTCACCCGCCAGCCCACGGGCACCGACGCCGCGACCCACCCGACCACCGACACCGTCGTCGACGGCGTGCGCGTGCTCCGGGTCGCCGAGGACCCGCCGCACCTGGAGTTCTTCCGGGACCTCGTGGCGTGGACGCTCGCGATGAACCACGCCCTGGTCCGCACGGCCACGGCGCTGCTGCGGGAGTGGCGGCCCGAGGTGGTCCACGCCCACGACTGGCTCGTCGCCCACGCCGCGATCACCCTGCGCGAGCTGGCCGACGTCCCGCTGGTCGCGACGATCCACGCCACCGAGGCCGGTCGGCACGGCGGGTGGCTCTCGCAGCCGCTCAACCAGCAGGTCCACAGCGTGGAGTGGTGGCTCGCGAACGCGGCCGACGCGGTGGTCACCTGCTCGCACGCGATGCGCACCGAGGTCGCCGACCTGTTCGACGTCGACCCCGTGGGGATCACCGTGCTCCACAACGGGATCGACGCGTCGGCGTGGGGCCCTTCCGTGCAAGCAATGCGTCACTCCTTGCACTCAACGCCAGAAACGCCACACCGTCGCGGCGCCCACACCCTCGTCACGTTCGGACGGCTCGAGTGGGAGAAGGGCATCCAGGACGTGATCGCCGCCCTCCCCGCGATCCGGCGGGCCCACCCCGGGACGCGGCTGATGATCGCGGGCTCCGGCTCGCACGCCGCGTGGCTGTCCGCGCGCGCCCGCGAGGCCCGGGTCCGGCGCGCGGTCGTCATGCTCGGCCACGTCGACGACGTGTCGCTCACGCGGCTGCTCGGGTCGGCGTCGGCCGTCGTCCTACCGTCGCGCTATGAGCCGTTCGGCATCGTGGCGCTCGAGGCGGCGGCCGCGGGCGCGCCCCTGGTGGCGTCGAGGGCCGGCGGGCTCGGCGAAGTGGTGCTCGACGGTGTCACCGGGCTGTCGTTCGACCCGGGCGACGTCGCGGGCTGCGCCGCCGCGGTCATCGCGGCGCTCGACGACCCCGAGGCTTCCCGACGACGGGCCGCCACGGCCCGGGAGCGCCTCGACACCGACTTCGCCTGGCCCACCATCGCAGCCGACACCGCCGCGCTCTACCGCGCCACCCGTCGTCGGGACGCGGTGCCCCTCGAGCGGCCGAAGATCCCCGGCGGGAACGTCTTCGGCCGGACCCAGGGCTCGAGCGGTCCCTCAGCGGGCTGATCCCCACCGCGTCGGCCCGCCGAGGGTCCGCTCGTCACTCCCGGGCCGCGTCCGCCGCGGCACGGGCGGTCTTGCGAGCGATATCAGCGAGGGCGGCGCGCTCGGCGGCCGCCGCCTCGTAGTCGGCCACCCGGTCCCGGACGACCCGCGCGGGCGCCCCGACCGCCACCGCGTGGTCCGGAATGATCCCCTTCACGACGGCGTGCGCCCCGAGCACGCAGCCACGGCCCACGGTGGTGCCGCGCAGGATCGTCACCTTCGTGCCGACCCAGGTCTCCGGCCCGACCCGGACGGGGGTCTTGACGATGCCCTGGTCCTTGATCGGGCGGTGGATGTCCTCGTAGCGGTGGTCGAAGTCGCAGACGTAGATCCAGTCGGCGAGCAGCGTCGCGTCCCCGAACTCGACGTCGAGGTACGCGTTGATCGTGTTGTCGGCCCCGAACACGGCCTTGTCGCCGATACGCAGCGAGCCCTCGTGGCAGCGGACCTTCGTGCGGTCGCCGATGTGCGTGAACCGCCCGATCTCCAGGCGCCCGAGCCCGGGCCGGCACTCCAGCGACACGTCCTTGCCGAGGAACACCATGCCCTTGAGCACGATGTGCGGCTGCCGCATCCGCACCCGCAGGATCCGCCAGTAGCGCACGAGGTACCACGGCGTCCACGCGCGGTGGCGCACGATCCAGCGCAGCGACGCCAGCGAGACGAGGCGTGCCTGGTCCGGGTCCTTCCGTGTCGCCCAACTGCCCACCCGCGAGAGGGTACGGCGAGGATGTGCCGGTGACCTCGGTGACCGGGAGACGAAGCGCAGCGGAGCTCGACGTGGTGGTCGTCGGCAGCGTGAACCTCGACCTCGTCGCCCGCGTGGAACGTCTGCCCTCCCCCGGCGAGACGCTCACGGCGCACGGCGTCACGCGCCACCCCGGCGGCAAGGGCGCCAACCAGGCGCTCGCCTGCGCCCGGCTCGGTGCGACGGTGCGACTGGTCGGCGCCGTCGGCTCCGACCCGCTGGCCGACGAGGCCCTGGCGCTGTTGCGCGACGGCGGGGTCGACCTGTCCGCCGTGCGCGAGGTCGACGCCCCGACCGGCACGGCGCTGATCCAGGTCGACGACCACGGCGACACCACGATCGTCATCGACACGGGCGCGAACGGATTCGTGACGACGGGTGACCTGGCGGCCGACCTCGTCCTGACGGTCCTCGAGGTCCCCGACGAGGCCGTCGCCGCCGCGATGGCCGCCTCCGGGTTCACCGTCCTCAACGCGGCCCCGGCCCGCGCCGTGGACGAGGCCGTGCTGCGAACCGTGGATCTGCTGAGCGTCAACGACGACGAGCACGCGACCCTCGGCCGGACCGCGGACCTCGACGCGCTCCCGGCCGTCGTCGTGACCCGCGGGGCGTCGGGGGCGACGCTGTACCGCCACGGCCGCGAGGCCGCCTCCGCCGAGCCGCCGCCCGTCGACGCGGTCGACGGCACCGCCGCCGGCGACGCCTTCACCGCGGCCCTCGCCCTCGCGCTCGTCGAGGGCCGTCCCGACGACGAGGCGCTGACGCGGGCCTGTGCGGTCGGGGCCCTCACCGCCACCCGCGCCGGCGCCCAACCCGCCCTGCCCACGCGCCCCGACCTCGACGCCTTCCTGGAGGGCCACGCATGACCCCGCTGATCATCGACACCGACCCCGGCGTCGACGACGCGTTCGCCCTCGCCGTCGCCTCCCGCGCCCCCGAGGTCGACCTGCTCGCCGTCACCACGGTGCACGGCAACGTCGGCGTGGAGCAGACCACCGAGAACGCCCGCCGGCTGCTCGGGACGTTCGGGCGGCCGGACGTGCCGGTCGGCCGCGGCGCCGACCGCCCCCTGGTGCACCTGCTCGACCGCCGCTCCGACGACGTCCACGGCGGCGACGGGCTCGGGGGGAGGGCCGGGGACTTCGGTCCCCCGGTCGACGAGTCCCCGTTGCGGGCCGTCGCCCTCATGGCGTCCGTCCTGGAGCAGGCGACCGAACCCGTGACGATCGCGGCGATCGGCCCGTACACGAACATCGCGACGCTGCTCTCGGCCCGCCCGGACCTGGAGCACAAGATCGGCCGGTTCGTCCTCATGGGCGGCTCGATCGCGTTCGGGGGCAACGTCACCGCGGCCGCCGAGTTCAACGTGTGGGGCGACCCGGAGGCGGCCCGGCGGGTCCTCGCCGGGTCCGTCGTCCCGACGACGCTCGTCCCGCTCGACCTCACGATGCGGATCACGCTCTCCGACGCCTGGCTCGACGACCTCGCGCAGGCCTCCCCGCTCGGCGCCGCCCTGTCCTCGACCCGCGAGGCGTACCTGGCGGCCTACTCCGCGCGGTTCGGCACGCCCGCGATCCCGGTGCACGACGCCGTCGCCGTGCTCGAGGCGATCGCGCCGGGAACCGTGCGGACCATGGCGATGCCGGTCGACGTCGACACCTCGTCCGGTCCCGGACGGGGCGCGACGATCGGCGACATGCGCGGCGCCGAGGCCGTCGCGCTCGGGCGCCCGGTGGACGTGGCCCTCGACGCCGACGCCACGTTCGTGCGGGCGGAGCTGCGGCGGCGGCTGTGCGCGGAGCGCTCGTGAGCACTCATTGGGCCTATAGCCCCACTTTCTGCTCACCTGCCGGAGGCACGCCCTCGTCGGTGATGTTCGGTCGCTGCGACGTCCCGCCGAGCGCGACCACGGCGAGGACGGCGGCGACGAGCGCCGCGATCCCGCACACCACGTACCCGACGGCGTAGGCGTCGCCGAGGGCGTCGAAGGCGAGGCTGTGCAGGGGTCCGGGCACGCTGACCTGACCGAGCGGGCCCGACTCGATCGCCCCGGCCACCGCGCGTGGCGCGTGGGCGACGTACTGCTCGACCTGCGCCTCCAGCGACGGGTCCGCCTGCCGGCCGGCGGCGATCACCGAGGCCGCCCGGGAGAGCGCGATCGCCCCGATGATCGCGGGGCCGAGGGTGAATCCAAAGTCGCGCAGCTGGCTCGTCGTGCCGGAGGCCATGCCGGCGAGGTGGCCGGGCACCGTGTTCACCGCCACCGCCGTGACCCCGGAGAGCGCGAACGCGAACCCGATCCCGCACAGCGCGAGCGGGGCGACGACCGGGAGGAGCGACAGGTCGGAGACCGGCAGGAGCGACATCCAGACGTCGCCGACGCCGATCAGCGCGAACCCGCCCCCGAGTGCCAGCCGCGGGTCGAACCGGTCGATCATCCGGGCGGTCAGGGGCATGAGGACGAGTGCGAAGCCCTGCAGCAGGACGAACGCCACCGCGGTCTGGAGCGGGCTGAGGTCCTGCACCGCGGACAGCCGGATGCTCGTCGCGTAGGCGGTGCCGAGGAAGGCGAACATCCCGAGCACGGTCACCACGGAGTTCACCGAGAAGGCCCGTGTGCTGAACAGGTCGAGTCGCAGCAGCGGGGCGGGCGACCGGCGCTCGGCGAGGACGAACAGCACGAGGAACACCGCCGCGACCACGAAGCCGCCGATGATCGTGGGGTCGGAGAACCCCGTGGTCGATCCCTGGATGACGGCGAAGAGCAGCGCGAACAGGGCGATGGCGATCGTCGCCTGGCCGCCCCAGTCCAGCGAACGTCCCTCGGGCGACGACGAGTTCTGCGCGGCCGTGCCGATCAGGGCGCTCGCCACCGCCAGGATGCCGACCGCGACGAAGGCCCAGCGCCACGACGCCTCCGGGGACGCGCCCCACGGGAGTCGGGTCACGAGCCCGCCGAGCAACGGGGACACGAACCCGCCCGACGACAGGCCCGCCGCCCAGATCGCGATGCCCTTCGCGCGGCTGCGGACGTCGTGCGTCCCCGCGGCGACCATCGCGAGCGTCGTCGGGAACAGCACCGCGGCCCCGATGCCGGCGAGGGCCTGGCCGGTCCACAGGGTGGCGATCGCCGCGGTGCCGCCGGCGGGCGTGAGCACGCTGAGGAACTCGCCGAGCGCGAGGAGCACGCTGCCCCCGATGAGGAGCCGCTTGCGGCCGAACAGGTCGCCGAGCACCCCGAAGGTCAGCTCGAGCAGGGTCACCGGCACCAGGAAGGCGTCGGAGATCCAGGTCAGCTGCGACGAGGTGGTGTGCAGATCCTGCTGGAAGAGCCCGTTGAGCACGGCCGGGATCGCGAGCCCCACCTGCGCCACGAGCACCGCGAAGGTGGTCGCCACGCGGGTGCCGGTCGTGAGGTGCGGCGTGTGGACGGCGGCCGGGGTCGGCGCGTCGACGGAGGCGGTCATCGGCGGTCCCTGCACTCGGAGTGAATGGTGACCTGAGTCTCACCAACGCCGCCCACACCTCGACCAGCACCTTCCCGTTCTATGGAAGGAAACCTGATCGTCCTTCAGGCCGAATGGGGCATCGAGGGCCGGACCGGACGCGGGCCGTCGGCCTCGCACACGTACGCCCGCGCGCCGCGGCCGACCCGGGCCAGGACCACCGTCGCCGCCTCGGACCCCGCGAGCTTCAGCCGGGGCCGCAGCCGGTCCGGCTCGACGTCGAGCCCGCGCACCAGGATCTCCACCCGCCCCACCTCGCGACGGCGCAGCGTCTGCCGCAGCGCCTTCTCGCTGAAGGGCCCCTCCTCCAGCACCCGGAAGGCCCGCATTCCCGACGGCGGGTGGGGCCCGGTCAGGTAGGCCAGGTGCGGGTCGAGCTGGGCCAGGCCGTGCCGGGCGGCGAACTGGCGGACGAGGCCGGCCCGCACCACCGCGCCGTCGGGATCGACCAGCCACCGGTCGACCGGCGTGACCGGGCAGGAGTCGTCGTCGAGATCCGTCAGCTCCCAGGCCTCCCCGGTGGAGCCCAGCACCGTGGCCCGGCGGCGTGGCCCGTCGTCGGGAACGAGACCCGCGGACCAGAGCGCCGCCTCGCGCACCCGCCCGTCCAACGACACGAGCTCCACCTCGCGCGCCCACGGGACGAGCCCGAAGTCCAGGCCCGGTGCGGTCGACACGACGAGGTCCGGGCCCGGGAGCGACCCGAGCGGCGGGGCCATCTCGTCGGGCCGGCGCACCCGTCGACCCGACGCCGTCCGCCGCGCCGGGTCCGCGACCACCACGGAACCGCGCGTCACGGGCGCGAGCGCGTCCGCCCGGACCAGCCACGCGTCCGGCACGTTGGCGCGGGCCATCGCGAGGCGCACCGGGTCGAGATCGGAGCCGACGACGCGGGGCAGCACCGCCGACAGGGCGGCGACCTCGACGCCGACCGAGCAGGTCACGTCGTGCACCACCCGGTCCGCCGCCACGGCCGCCAGCCGGCGCGCGCGGTGCTCGGCGACCGGGACGGCCGTCGCCTGCTCGAGCGCGTCGGAGGTCCACAGCCGGCCGTCGGGGAAACGGCCGCGAGCCCGGGCCCGCAGCAGCGCCGTCTCCAGCAGCGCCGCCGCGTGCTCCTCCCCCACGAGGCGCCGGGCCGCGGCGACGTCGCGCAGCGGGTCCCCGCCCGGGACGAACGACGCCAGCGCCGCGCGCCCGGCACCCGACGTCAGGAACCCGACGTCGGGAACCGAGAAGGCGAACGCCACTGCGGCCCTCCGAGCGTGTGCCACCGCTGACGATCAGCGTCAGCGGTGGCACACGGCTGACGCTGCGGCCGACCTAGAGGGAGACCGCCGGCGCCGGCTTCACCCCGGTGACCAGCGCGTTGTAGAACAGCCCGCGCGGGACGACCCGGGAGAGCACGTGCTCGTCGACCCAGGACAGCCGTTGCCACGAGCGGTAGGCGAACATCGCCCACGAGAACCCGAGCTTCTCCGGCGGCACGGCGGCCTCGAAGGTCCGCACCGGCCAGCCGAACAGCGCCGCGGCGAACTCCTCGGTCACGCACCGCACGTCGACCGCCCCGGCCCCGAGCGCGAACCGCTCCAGTCGCTCGGGGTCGAACACGTGCTGGTCGACGACCGCCTCCAGCGCCGCCGCCCGCGACGACTCGTCCAGCTCCGCCTGCGGCCGCCGCCACCCCTGCAGCGGGCCGAGCTTCGTCAGGTTCGTCGTCGCCCACCACGTGGCCTGGCCGAGCTTGCGCGCGTAGAGGTCGCCGATCCGCGTCGGCTCCCCGGCGAACACGAACCGCCCGCCCGGCTTCAGCACGCGGAGGATCTCGCGGAAGGCCCGGTCGAGATCGGGGATGTGGTGCAGGACCGCGTGCCCGACGACGAGGTCGACCGAGTCGTCCGGCATCGGGATCGTCTCGGCGTCGGCGACCTTGCCGTCCACGTCGAGCCCGAGTCCCTCGGCGTTGCGCACGGCCACCTCGACCATGCCGGGCGACAGGTCGGTGACCGTGCCCTTCTGCGCGATCCCGCCCTGCATGAGGTTGAGCAGGAAGAAGCCGGTGCCGCTGCCGATCTCGAGGGCGTGCTCGAACGGGCCGACCTCACCCGCGACCGCCCGGAACCGGCCGACCGCGAACGAGATGCAGCGCTCGTCGTAGGAGATCGACCACTTCTCGTCGTAGGTGCCCGCCTCCCAGTCGTGGTAGAGGACGTTGGCGAGCTTGGGGTCGTTCCGCGCCGCGTCGACCTCGGCCTGGGTCGGGTGGGCGTTCGGGGCGGCCATCAGCGACCCAGGAACTGGGCCTTGCCGGGCCCGTTCTCGACGAAGCTGCGCATGCCGATGACCTGGTCCTCGGTGCCGAACAGCGCGGCGAACACCTCGGACTCGAAGTCCAGACCGTCGCGCAGGTTCATGCCCAGCCCGCGGTCGATGGCGTTCTTCGCGGCGGCGAGCGCGCGGGTCGGGCCGTTGGCGAACTGCTCGGCCCATGCCCGGGCGCGGGTGTAGACCTCGTCCGGCGCGACGACCTCGTCGACGATCCCCAGCTCCAGCGCCTCGGGCATCTTCACGAAGCGCCCGGAGAAGATCAGGTCCTTGGCCTTGGCCGGGCCGATGAGGCGGGCGAGGCGCTGCGTGCCGCCGCCGCCCGGGATGATGCCGAGGAGGATCTCGGGGAGGCCCACCGTGGCGTTGTCGCCGGCGATCCGGCGGTCGCAGGACAGCGCGATCTCGAACCCGCCGCCGAGCGCGTAGCCGGTCAGCGCGCACACCGTCGGCTTCGGGATCTCCGAGACGGCGCCGAACCCGTGGGAGAGCTCGTGGGACCGCGCGGCCATCTGCGCGTAGGTGAGGTCGGCCATCTCCTTGACGTCGGCGCCGGCCGCGAGGACCTTCTCGCCGCCGTAGACGACGACCGCGCGCACGTCCTCGCGCTGCGCCGCCTCGGCCGCGACCTGCGCCAGCTCGATGTTGACCTGGCGGTTCACCGCGTTCATCGGCGGACGGTCCAGGCGGATGGTGCCGATGCCGCCCTCGACCTCGAGGCGCACGAACTCCGTCACAGCTGCTCCTTCTGGGTTGATCGCGGCGACCCTAGCGCCGGTACGCGGTGAAGCGGCCGCGACGGCTCAGCAGCTCCAGCGGCTGGTCGAAGGCGGCCGACAGGTTCTCCGAGGTCATCACGTCGTCGAGCAGGCCCTGCGCGACGATCCCACCCTCGCGCAGCAGCATCCCGTGCGTGAAGCCCGGCGGGATCTCCTCCACGTGGTGGGTGACCATCACCATCGTCGGGCCGTCGGGGTCCGCGGCGAGCGCGGTCAGGCCCGCGACCAGGTCCTCCCGGCCGCCGAGGTCGAGCCCGGACGCCGGCTCGTCGAGCAGCAGCAGCTCCGGGTCGGTCATGAGCGCGCGGGCGAGCAGGGTGCGCTGGCGCTCGCCGGTGGACAGGGTGCCGAACGGGCGGTCGGACAGGGGCAGCGCGCCGAGCACCTCGAGCATGGCCTCCGCGCGCCCGTCGTCGACCGCGTCGTAGGACTCCCGCCACGTCCCGAGCACGCCGTAGCCCGCGGAGCGCACGACGTCGAGCACCCGCTCGTCGCCCGGCACCCGGCCGCCCAGGGCCGCCGACGCGAGGCCGATCCGCTCCCGCAGCTCGAACACGTTGACCCGGCCCATGCGCTCCCCGAGCAGGTCGACCCGACCCGTCGTCGGGTGCAGCTCGGCCGCCGCCAGGCGCAGCAGCGTCGTCTTGCCGGCGCCGTTCGGGCCGATCACCACCCAGCGCTCGTCGAGCTCCACGGTCCAGTCGATGCCGCCGACCAGCGTGTTCCCGCCGCGGCGCACCGTGACCTCGCGCATGCGCACGATCTCGTCGTCGTGCGGGCGGTCGTCGGTGGCCGGAACCGGGTCAGCGCTCACAGTGGCCATCCTCTCCGATCCGATCGGGGCGATCATGGGAGGGGACGGGGTTCATCGGGCACGATCGACCGCCATGCGCACCACCAGCCCCACGGGCACCGCACTCCGGGGGGTCGAGCTCGGGGAGGACGGCACCCTGTCGGTCGCCGTCCCCGCGACGTCGACCGCCGAGGCGGTCGAGGTGTGCCTGTTGGCGGACTCCTGGGAGTCCGGTCGCCGGGTGGAGCTCGTTCCCGACGACGACGGCTGGTGGCGCGGGCAGGTCCCCGACGTCGCGCCGGGAACCGGGTACGGCCTGCGGGTCCACGGGCCGTGGTCGCCCGGGACCGGGGTGCGCAGCAACCCGGCGAAGCTGCTGGTCGACCCCTGGGCCCGCCGGGTGGACGGCGCCTTCACCTCGCTCGGGGCGGCGCTCGCCCACGTCGACGACGACCCGTTCGGCCGGGCCTCCGTGCTCGACTCGGCCGGCCGGGTGCCGTACGCGCTGGTCCCGGAGCCGTCACCCGTCGTCGGGACGGGGAGGCCGGAGGTCCCGTGGCGGGACACGGTGATCTACGAGACGCACGTGCGGGACCTCACGATGCGCCACCCGGAGGTGCCCGAGGCGCTGCGGGGCACGTTCGCCGGGGTCGCGCACCCGGCGGTGATCGAGCACCTCACGCGGCTCGGGGTGACGACGGTGGAGCTGCTGCCGGTGTTCGCGAACGCGCCGGAGCCGTCGCTGCTGTCCCGCGGGGCGCACAACCACTGGGGCTACTCGACGCTCGCCTACCTCGCGCCGGAGCCGCGGTACGCGTCGGTGCGCGGGCAGGAGATCGCGGAGTTCCGGGCGATGGTCGACACGCTGCACGCGGCGGGCCTGGAGCTCGTGCTCGACGTGGTGTTCAACCACTCCTGCGAGGGCGGGGTCGGCGGGCCGTCGCTGTCCTGGCGTGGGCTGGACGCGCCGTCGTGGTACCAGATCGGGCCGGACGGCCGGGACATCGACTTCACCGGGTGCGGCAACACCTTCGACGCCGGGTCGCCGCTGGTCGAGGCCCTGGTACTGGACTGCCTGCGGTACTGGGTGACCGAGATGGGCGTGGACGGCTTCCGGTTCGACCTGGCATCGACGATGGGCCGGCCCGGCGGATCCGGCTTCTCGCGGGACGCGCCGCTGCTGACCGCGCTGGCGTCCGACCCCGTGCTGTCGCAGGTCAAGCTGATCGCCGAGCCGTGGGACGCGACCGGCGAGGGCTACCAGGTCGGCGGGTTCGGCGCGGTGTGGGCGGAGTGGAACGGCCGCTACCGCGACGGCGTGCGCGACTTCTGGCGGCGCCACGGCGCGGTGTCGGAGATCGTCACGCGGCTGGCGGGCTCCTCGGACATCTACTGGCCGCGTCGGGGCCCGTGGGCGTCGGTGAACTTCGTGACCGCCCACGACGGGTTCACCCTGCGCGACCTCGTCTCCTACGACCACAAGCACAACGAGGCCAACGGCGAGGACAACCGCGACGGCACCGACGACAACCGCTCCTGGAACGGCGGCGTCGAGGGCCCCTCGGACGACCCGGGGATCGTGGCGCTGCGGGACCGCCAGACCCGGAACCTGCTGGCCACGCTCGGCCTGTCCGCCGGGACCCCGATGCTGCTCGGCGGCGACGAACTGGGCCACACCCAGCACGGCAACAACAACGCCTACTGCCTGGACGACGAGACGTCGTGGCGGTCGTGGTCGTCGGCCGACCCTGCCCTGGCGGCGTTCGTGGGCCGCGTGTTCGCGCTGCGCCGATCGGTGCCCGAACTGCGCCGCGACGACTTCTTCTACGGCCACTCCGACCTGCCGCCGGGCGAGGTGCCGGACATCGTGTGGCTCTCCGAGACCGCCCGCGAACTCGGCGCCGAGGACTGGGGCCACCACAAGGAGACGCTCGTGGTGCGGGTCCGCTCGTCGTCCCCGGTGCTGCTCGTGCTGCACTCCGGGGAGGGCGACGTCGACGTGGAGCTCCCGACCTGGCTCGGCGACACCACGTTCGTCCCGGACCTGACCTCGGGCACGCCCGACGGGGTGCCCGCGTCGGTCGAGCCGCTGCCCGCCGGCGCGACCGTGACCGTCCCGCCGCACTCGTTCCTGGTGTTCCGCTCGGTCTGAGGGGCCCCGCCCCCGACTTGTGTGGCACCGGGTGCACCCAGGTGCCCTGCGTGTCACACAAGTCGGATCGCCAGGAGATCGTGGGAGCCGTCCGGCCTGTCGCTGCGTCCGAGCCCGTGTGGGGAACGGACAGCTGGGCGCGGCTCGACTGCGCCGTCAGATGCAGGACCAGGACGGCGTTGCCACCGTCCGGCAGGCGAAGGACGCCGGCTACTCGAAAGTGGTGATCGCCGGCAAGGTCCGGCGCGGCGAGTGGGAGCGGCCGGCACACGGGGTGCTGCGGACGACCGATCACCCGATCACCCCGAGGTCCCGCATCCGCGTCGCCATGTTGTCGGTCGGCGCCGACGCGACCCTCGTCGGACGGTCCGCCGCCTACTGGTGGCAGATGACGGACATCGCGCCGGTCGAGGTCGAGGTCGCCGTCCCGAAGCGCAGTCAACCGCGCCGTCGCCCGGGCGTGAGCACGATCCGCCGGGACCTGTCCCCGTGCGATCGGGTGTCCGTCGACGGGCTCCAGGTCACGAAGAAGGCCGCCACCGTCCTGGCCGCGGTCGCCGCCCTCGGGCTGCTCGCCGGGGCCAAGTTCATGGATCGGGTGCTGCAGAAAGGGCTGGTCGCCCTCGATGCGCTCAGGGAGAGCCACGAGAGCAGCCGGGGACGTCATGGCGCCCCCGTCTGCGCGACGCTCCTGGCCCTGGCTGCCGGTGGAGCCCGGTCCGAGGCCGAACGGATGGCACACCGGGTCCTGCGGGAGGCGGGCCTCACCGGATGGGAGGCCGACCACCGCGTGATGTTGCCCCGCCAGGGTCCCGCCGTCCTGGACCTGGCGTTCCTCGAACAGCGGGTCCTCGTGGAGATCGACGGCTGGGCCTACCACCGCGATCTCCGCGCCTTCCTCCACGACACCCGACGACAGAACGCCCTGGTGCTCGCGGGCTGGGTCGTCATCAGGACGAACTGGCACGAACTGAAGGAACGCCCCGACGTGTTCGTCCTGACCGTCCGCGCCGCGCTCGCCGACCGAGTCCGGTCCTGACCTGTGTGGCGCGACGTGCACCTGCCGTGCCCCGACGCCACACAAGTCCGGGGCACATCCCGACGACGGGCCGGGGGCGACCCTGGACCCGTCGTCGGGAAGGGCCTACGCCGGGAGGACGACCTTGCCCAGCTCGACGGGCGAGGCGAGCAGCTCGTTCGCCGGGAGGACGCGGACCGTGTAGCCCAGGACGCCGGCGTGTGGGAGGGCGACGGTGGCCTCGAAGGTCTCGGTGTCGCCGGACGAGCCGACCGGGACCATCGGCTCGACGACCGAGGCCGACAGCTCGTCGTGGTCGTCGGCGCGCCCGACCACGGCCTGCACGAGCACGTCGGAGGTCGACAGGCCGCCGAGCTCGACGGACGCGCGGACGGTCATGGGAGCACCGAGCACCGGGGTGTCGGCGGCACCGGACGCGTCGACCTCGGCGACCCGCACCGACGGCCACGCGGCGTCGAGGCGGGCGCGGAAGTCGGCGAGCTCCTTGGCGCCGGCGTACCCGGAGGCGTTCACGCGGCGGGCGGCCCGGGCGGCGGGCGCGTACCAGTCGGTGACGTAGTCGGTGACCATGCGCGTGGCCTGGACCTTCGGGGACAGCGTGGCGAGCGTGTGGCGCACCAGCGCGGTCCAGCGGTCGGGCACGCCGTCGGCGCCGCGGTCGTAGAACAGCGGCGCGACCTGGGTGGACATGAGGTCGTAGAGGGCGGCGGCCTCGATGTCGTCGCGGCGGTCGGGGTCGTCGACGCCGTCGGCGGTGGGGATCGACCAGCCGTTGCGGCCGTCGTAGAGCTCGTCCCACCAGCCGTCGCGGACCGACAGGTTCAGCCCGCCGTTGAGCGCCGACTTCATGCCCGACGTGCCGCACGCCTCGAGCGGGCGCAGCGGGTTGTTCAGCCAGACGTCGCAGCCCCAGTAGAGGTAGCGGGCCATCGACATGTCGTAGTCCGGGAGGAACACGATGCGGTGGCGGATCGCCGGGTCGTCGGCGAACCGGACCATCTCCTGGATGAGCCGCTTGCCGGAGTCGTCGGCCGGGTGCGACTTGCCGGCGATCACCAGCTGCACCGGGCGCTCGGGGTCGAGCAGCATCGCCTTCAACCGCTCGGGGTCGCGCAGCATGAGCGTGAGCCGCTTGTAGGTCGGCACGCGGCGGGCGAAGCCGATGGTGAGGACGTTCGGGTCGAAGACCCGCTCGGTCCAGCCCAGCTCCGGCTCGGAGGCACCGCGGTCGAGCCACGACGCCCTCACCCGACGCCGGACCTCGTGCACCAGGCGGGACCGCAGCTGGCCGCGGACCTCCCAGAGCAGCGAGTCGGAGACGCCGAACAGCTCCGGGCCGGCGCCGGCGGCGGCCGCTCCCGCCGTCAGGCCGATCATCTCGCGGGCGGTCCAGGTGGGGCCGTGCACGCCGTTGGTCACCGAGCCGATCGGCACCTCCGGGGCGTCGAACCCACCCCACAGCGACGAGAACATCCCGCGGGAGACCTCGCCGTGCAGCTGCGAGACACCGTTGGAGCGCTGGGCCAGCCGCAGGCCCATGTGCGCCATGTTGAACATGTCGGAGTCGGGCTCGCGGCCCAGCGCGAGCACCCGGTCGACGCCGATGCCCGGCAGCAGGTCGGCGGAGAAGTAGTGCTCCACGAGGCCGATCGGGAAGCGGTCGATGCCGGCGGGCACCGGGGTGTGCGTGGTGAACACGGTGCCGGCGCGGACGGCGGCGAGGGCCTGGTCGATGTCGAGACCCGCCGTCGTGACCAGTTCCCGCATGCGCTCGAGGCCGAGGAACCCGGCGTGGCCCTCGTTGGTGTGGAACACCTCGGGGGCCGGGTGGCCGGTGACGCCGCAGTAGGCACGGACCGCGCGCACCCCACCGATCCCGACGAGGATCTCCTGCCGGATGCGGTGCTCGGCGTCGCCGCCGTAGAGGCGGTCGGTGATCTGGCGCAGGTCGGCGTCGTTGTCCTCGATGTCGGCGTCGAGGAGCAGCAGCGGCACCCGGCCGACGGAGGCCACCCAGACGCGGGCGCGCAGCACGCGGCCCTCGGGCATCCCGACGTGCACCAGCAGCGGCGTGCCGTCCGACCCGGCCAGCAGGTGCAGCGGCAGGCCCTGCGGGTCGAGCGCGGGGTACTGCTCCTGCTGCCAGCCGTCGAGCGAGAGCGACTGCCGGAAGTAGCCGGAGCGGTAGAGCAGGCCGACCGCGATCAGCGGCACGCCGAGGTCGGACGCCGCCTTGAGGTGGTCGCCCGCGAGGATGCCGAGACCCCCCGAGTAGTTCGGGAGCACCTCGGAGACGCCGAACTCCATCGAGAAGTAGCCGATGCCGGCGGGGAGGTCCTGTCGACCCTGGTACCACCGCGGCTCGGTCAGGTAGGCGCGCAGGTCGTCGGAGACCTCCCGCACGCGGGCGACGAACGCGTCGTCCTCGGCGAGCGCGGCGAGGCGGCCCGGGCTGACCTCGCCGAGCAGACGGACGGGGTCACCCCCGCCGCGGCGCCAGGCCGTCTCGTCGACCGCGGCGAACAGATCCTGCGTCGGACCGTGCCAGGTCCAGCGCAGGTTGGTCGCGAGGTCCTGCAGCGGCGCGAGCGCGGCCGGCAGCTGGGCGCGGACGGAGAAACGACGCAGTGCTCTCACGGGGTCGAAGCCTAGGCAAACCCTTCCGACGCGCCGTCATCGCCCGTCGCGGCTGGATCGATTCCCTGGCTACCCTGCGTGGCGTGAGCGTGCTGGGGAGATGGTGGCCGTCCGGACGACGGTCCGAGGGCGAGTACGGCGAGAGCGGGACGGGCGGGTTCGAACGGGTCGAGCCCCCGGCCGAGGAGAACGCCGCACCGCGACGTAGCGAGCCGTGGAGCGGTCGGTTCCGGGCGATCGTCACCGGTCGACGGCCCGACGCGGAGGGTCCCGACGACGGGTCGTCCCCGGCCGGGCCGGACGCCCCCGAGGCGGGGTCCGGTCACTGGGGCTCGGACGGCGCGGCCGCGGCGGAGGACCTCCCGCCGCGCTACGACCCGCGCGACCGCCCGTCGCCGACCCGCCGGTCGTGGGGCTCGTCGGGCGAGGTCGAGCTCGGGCCGCCCCCGCCGCCCGACGCGTCCGTGAACCCGGGCCTGCCGTCGGGCCCGATCCCGATCCCCGGCCACGCGCGTCCCGCGGCCCGCGACGACCGGCGCCGGGGTCACGACGGCGGGTCCCTCGACGCCTCGATCGCGAACGGCCCGACGATCCCGGCGACGCCGGTGCCGCAGGTCGACCGCCCGCGGCCGGCCCCGGCCGGTCCCCCGGCCGCCCCGGCGTGGTCGCGGTCGACGAACACCGGCGGCTTCCGGGCCGTCGTGCCGCCATGGCGTCGGCCCGTGGTGCCGCAGGCCGGCGCAGACACCCCGGCCCGCCCCGGTGGCCCCGTGCCCGCACCCGCACCCGCACCCGCCGAGGCGCCCACCGCGTCCACCCCGCGCCCGGACGCATCGAGCGCATCGAAACCGGCCGGTTCGGGTAGGGCGACCGACATGAGTTCGTCCGCCGATCGGCCGACCACCGAGCACGGTGCGTCCTCGCCCACCCGCTCCGCCGGGGCCGGCGGGCGCGCCGACGACGCCCCACTCACCTCCCCCGGACGCCACCACCGCGCCGACGCGCCGGTCCCGCCGGCCGGGTCGGTCGGGTCGGTCGGGTCGGTCGGGTCGGACGACCCGGTCACGTCCCCGGCGGCCGACGGCTCCGGTCTCCCGGCCCGTGACGTGCACGCCGGCAGCACCTCCGGCTCGACCGACGACCTCGACCTGCAGCGTCGCGGTGCGGCCGACGAGCCGCTCGACGAGCCCACCCCGCGGACGCCGGACACGTCGGGCGGGTCGACCGGGTCGGGTGCCGCGCTCGGCGCCGTCGCCGCCGGAGCGACCGTCGCGGCCGGTGCTGCGACGGCGGCCGCCGCGACCCCGGGCCGTGCCGAGCAGATCACCGACGCGGAGTGGACCCCGGCCGAGCCGACCACCGCGAAGCACCCCGGCGCCGACGGGCTCCTCACGAGCGGCTCCACCACGCCCCCGGCACCCGAGCCGGCCGCGCCCGCCGTCGGGAACGCCGCACCGGAGACCGCCGCAACCGAGCCCGACGGGCTCCTCACGAGCGGCTCCACCAAGCCCGCCACGCCCGCCGTCGGGAAGGCCGACGAGGACACCCCGGTGGCCGACGAGGACACCCCGGTGGCCGACGAGCCCGAGGTCGCCGCGCCGACCGCGGCCGAGACCGCCGGCGCCGCGCCCGCCGAGGCCCCGGCGAGCACGGTCGCGGACGCGATCGCGCAGGCCGACCCCGAGCCGGCGCCGACCCCTGCCCGCACCAGCGGCACCCTCGGCACCGCCGACCTCGCCGCCGAGCGGGCCCGCCTCGCGCAGGGTCGGCTGGGGATCGACGAGGTCACACCCGAGGTGTCGGGCGGGCGGTTCCCGTCGAAGGCGGTCGTCGGGGAGGTCGTCCCCGTGACCGCGACGGTCTGGCGCGAGGGCCACGACGCCATCGCCGCCACCCTGGTCTGGCAGCGCTGCGCGGACGTCGACCACGCCGACGCGGAGGCGGTCGCGACCGCGCCCGTCGTCGGGGACGAGCGCAGCGTCCGCATGGTCAGCCTCGGCAAGGACACCGACCGGGCCGCGGCGAGCCTCGTGGCCGACACGGAGGGCCTCTGGCGCTTCCGGGTCGACGCGTGGAGCGACCCGTGGGCCACGTGGCGCCACGCCGTCGAGGTGAAGGTCGCGGCCGGTCAGGGACCGGGCGAGCTGGCCAACGACCTCGAGAGCGGGGCCCGGCTGCTCGAACGGGGCGCCGCGCAGATCGAGGACCGCTCCTCGGCCGACGAGGTCCCCCACCAGCCCGCGACCGAGGCGACGACGCCGCTCGAGATGCCGCCGTCGTTCGCGTTCGCCACCGCGCTGCGGGAGGCGGCCGCGTCGCTGCGCGACACCGAGCGCCCGCTCGTGGAACGCCTGGCCAAGGCCCTCTCCGAGCCCGTGCAGCACACGATGACCGAGCGCCCGGTGCGGGAACTGATCACGCGCGGGGCCGACCACCACGTGCTCGTGGAGCGCCCGCGCGCCCTCGACGGCGCCTGGTACGAGTTCTTCCCGCGCTCGACCGGCGGGTGGGACGCGGACGGCAGGCCGGTGCACGGCACGTTCGTCACCGCGCAGCGCGAGCTCGAGCGGGCCGCCGCGATGGGCTTCGACGTGGTGTACCTGCCGCCGATCCACCCGATCGGCGTGGTCAACCGCAAGGGCCCGAACAACACGCTGACGCCGGGCCCCGACGACGTCGGGTCGCCCTGGGCGATCGGCTCGGCCGACGGCGGGCACGACGCGGTCCACCCGCAGCTCGGGACGATCGACGACTTCGACGCGTTCGTCGCGCGGGCACGGGAGCTGGACCTCGAGGTCGCCCTCGACTTCGCCCTGCAGTGCGCGCCCGACCACCCGTGGGCGGCGTCGCACCCGGAGTGGTTCAACGTCCGTCCCGACGGCACCATCGCCTACGCCGAGAACCCGCCGAAGAAGTACCAGGACATCTACCCGGTCAACTTCGACACCGACCCGGCCGGCATCTACGCCGAGTCGCTGCGGGTGGTCCTGTACTGGCTCTCCCACGGCGTGCGCGTGTTCCGCGTGGACAACCCGCACACCAAGCCGGCCGACTTCTGGTCCTGGTTGATCGCCAAGGTCCACGAGGTCGACCCGGGCGTGGTGTTCCTCGCCGAGGCCTTCACCCGCCCCGCACGCCTGTTCGGGCTCGCGAAGGCCGGGTTCAGCCAGTCCTACTCGTACTTCACGTGGCGGACCGGCCGCGACGAGCTGCGCGAGTTCTTCGAGATGCACCGCGACCGCATCGACGAGGCCCGCCCGAACTGCTTCGTCAACACCCCGGACATCCTCCACGAGTCGCTGCAGACCGGCGGCCCGGGCATGTTCGCGATCCGGGCGACGCTGGCCGCGATGCTGGCGCCGAGCTGGGGCGTGTACGCGGGCTTCGAGCTGTTCGAGTGGCAGCCGGTGCGGTCGGGCAGCGAGGAGTACCTGGACTCGGAGAAGTACCAGCTCCGGCCCCGGGACTTCGACCGCGCGCTCGCCGAGGGCCGCAGCCTGCAGCCGTGGATCACGCGGCTCAACGAGATCCGCCACGCCCACCCGGCGGTGCGCCAGCTGCGGACGCTGCGGTTCCACGAGACCGACAACGACGCGCTGCTGGCCTGGTCCAAGACCGACCCGGTCACCGGCGACACCGTGATCGGCGTGGTCACGCTCAACCCCTTCGGCGCCGAGGAGGGGACGCTGCACCTCGACATGGCGGCGCTCGGCCTCGACCCGTTCGCGCGCTTCGGGGCGTACGACGAGGTCAGCGGCCAGGTGTTCGACTGGGGCCAGGCGAACTACGTCCGACTCGAGCCGTGGCGCGACGTCGCGCACATCGTGTCGGTGCAGAAGCGGTAGCGGCTCACCCGTCGGACCTGACGAACGGGTCGTTCGTGGCCTCTAGCTGCACGAACGGCCCGTTCGTCCGTCTCCGGGGCCTTCCCGACGCCGGGTCCGGGCACTTTCGCGGCGCCCCGCACGTTGGACGGAGCGACAGATCCGACGGGGCGAGCTCCGCTTCGCCCCGTCTCCCTCCCTGGAGGTAGCCGTGCCGCTCCTGCTCGCGTTCCTGGCCTACGTGGCCCTGGAGGTCTGGGTCCTGGTCCTGGTGGGCCAGGCGGTCGGGTTCCTGGGGCTGCTGGGCCTGTTGGTCCTCTCCGCCGTCGTCGGGGCGTGGGCGCTGCGGCGTGAGGGCCGGCGCTCCATCACCGAGCTCGGGCGCGCGGTGCAGAGCCGCCGCCCGGCCGAGGCGCAGGTCGCCGACGGCATGTACGTCGCGCTGGCCGGCGTGCTGCTCGTGGTGCCGGGCATGCTCTCGACGCTCTCGGCGCTGGTGCTGCTCGTCCCGCCGGTGCGCCGTGCCCTCGCTCGTCGGGCCGCGGCCCGCTCGGTCCGGGCCGGCAGCGCCAGGATGGCCCCGTCCGTCGTCGTGATCGGGGGTGGCGCCCCCACCGCGCGGCGGCCGGAGCAGGGCGCGCCGATGGTCATCGAGGGCGCCCCGGCCGACCCGGACGGGGACCGCTGAGGCAGGGGACACAATGAACCCCGTCCGGTGCGGCACGGGGGCGGGTCCGACCACTACCGTGGCGCGCGATGAACGACGGGACCCCCAGCGCGCCCACCAGCACCCATGTCGCCGAACCGGGACACGAGGTCGTCGAACCGAGCGCGGAGGACTTCCGCCGCGCGCGCCAGCTGCCGGTCGAGGACGACTGGTACAAGCGGGCCGTCTTCTACGAGGTCCTCGTCCGCGCCTTCGCCGACTCGAACCGCGACGGCTTCGGTGACCTGCGGGGCCTGACCGACAAGCTGGACTACCTCGCGTGGCTCGGCGTCGACTGCCTCTGGCTCCCGCCGTTCTACGACTCGCCGCTGCGCGACGGCGGGTACGACATCCGCGACTACCGCAAGGTGCTGCCGGAGTTCGGCACCGTCGAGGACTTCGTCGAGTTCGTCGACCAGGCGCACGCCCGGGGCATCCGCGTCATCACCGACCTCGTCATGAACCACACCTCCGACCAGCACGTGTGGTTCCAGGAGTCGCGGCGCGACCCCGACGGCCCGTACGGCGACTTCTACGTCTGGTCCGACGACGACACCCGCTACCCCGACGCGCGGATCATCTTCGTCGACACCGAGGCGTCGAACTGGACCTACGACTACGTGCGCGGCCAGTTCTTCTGGCACCGCTTCTTCTCCCACCAGCCGGACCTCAACTTCGACAACCCGGCCGTGTGCGAGGCGATGATCGACGCGCTGCGGTTCTGGCTGGACCTCGGCATCGACGGCTTCCGCCTCGACGCGGTGCCGTACCTGTTCGAGCGCGACGGCACGAACGGCGAGAACCTCCCCGAGACCCACGCGTTCCTGAAGCGGTGCCGCAAGGTCATCGACGACGAGTACCCGGGCCGCATCCTGCTCGCCGAGGCCAACCAGTGGCCCGCCGACGTCGTCGAGTACTTCGGCGACCCGGAGGCCGGCGGCGACGAGTGCCACATGGCGTTCCACTTCCCGCTGATGCCCCGCATCTTCATGGCGGTCCGGCGCGAGTCGCGGTTCCCGATCTCGGAGATCCTCGCGCAGACCCCGGAGATCCCGCACAACGCGCAGTGGGGCATCTTCCTGCGCAACCACGACGAGCTGACCCTCGAGATGGTCACCGACGACGAGCGCGACTACATGTACGCGGAGTACGCGAAGGACCCGCGCATGAAGGCCAACATCGGCATCCGCCGCCGGCTGGCCCCGCTGCTCGACAACGACCGCAACCAGCTCGAGCTGTTCACCGCGTTGCTGCTGTCCCTCCCGGGTAGCCCCGTCATCTACTACGGCGACGAGATCGGGATGGGCGACAACATCTGGCTGGGTGACCGCGACGGCGTCCGCAGCCCCATGCAGTGGACGCCCGACCGCAACGCGGGCTTCTCCTCGTGCGACCCGGGGCGGCTCAACCTGCCGATCGTCATGGACCCGGTGTACGGCTACCAGGCCGTCAACGTGGAGGCGCAGTCCAACTCCAGCGCGAGCCTGCTGCACTGGAACCGGCGCATGATCGAGATCCGGCGCCAGCACCCGGCGTTCGGGCTCGGCGACTTCCACGAGCTCGGCGGTTCCAACTCGTCGGTCCTGAGCTACGTCCGCCAGACCGTCGACGCCGACGGCCACCGCGACGTGGTGCTCTGCGTCAACAACATGTCCCGTTTCCCGCAACCCGTGGAGCTCGACTTGATCGCCTGGAAGGACTGGACGCTCACCGAGTTGACCGGAGGCGTCCCCTTCCCACCGATCGGTGAACTGCCCTATCTGCTGACGCTGCCGGGGCACGGCTTCTACTGGTTCTCGATCCAGCCCGGGCAGGAGCGGTGATGAGCGCTCCGACCCTCGACGCCCTGCTGCCCGCCCTGACCGACTGGCTTCCGGGCCAGCGCTGGTTCGCCGCCAAGGACCGCACCGTCTCAGGGGTCCGCCTGGTCGGCCAACAGGAGATCACGCCCGCCGACGCGGTCCCCGCGGTGGCCCACGCCGTGATCGCGGTGTCGTTCACCGACGACGGCCCCACCGACCGCTTCCAGCTGCTGCTCGGCTCGCGGCCGGAGGTGTCCGGCGAGCTCGAGCACGCCGTGATCGGCCGCGTCGGCGACCGCGTGGTCTACGACGGTCTCGCCGACGGGGAGATCAGCCGCCTGCTGCTCTCGCTGATCGTCTCCGACACCACGGTCGGGTCGCTGCACTTCGTCCCCGAGCCCGGCACCGAGGCCCCGATCGTCGGCCCCGGGCGCCCGCTGCTCGGCGAGCAGTCGAACTCGTCGGTGATCTACGGCGAGCGCGCGATCATGAAGCTCTTCCGCCGCGCGACGCCGGGCCTCAACCCCGACCTCGAGCTGCACCGCGCGCTGCGCCGCGAGAACTCCCGCGAGGTCGCGCCGCTGCTCGGCGCGATCGAGGGGGAGATCGTTCCCGACGACGGGGGTGCTCCGGTGCCGATGACCGTCGCCATGCTGCAGGACTACGCCGCCAACTCCGCCGACGGCTGGTCGATGGCGCTGACCAGCGTCCGGGACCTGCTCGCCGAGGGCGACCTGCGCCCCGACGAGGTGGGCGGCGACTTCGCCGGCGAGGCCCACCGGCTCGGGAAGACCATCGCGAGCGTCCACATCGAGCTGGCCCGTGCCCTGGGCACCGAGCGGCTCGGCGCCGACGGTGTCGCGGCGGTCGCCGACTGGATGCTCGAGCGGCTCGACCTCGCCGCGGGAGCCGTCGAGGCCGTCGCCGCGCAGCGCGAGGAGATCGCCCGCGTGCTGAACGGCGTCCGGGCCGCCGACGACGAGGGCCTGCTGGTCCAGCGCATCCACGGCGACCTGCACCTCGGCCAGACGCTGCGCACCCCGCGCGGCTGGCTCGCGATCGACTTCGAGGGCGAGCCGTCCCGCCCGCTGGACGACCGCGTCCGCCCGGACTCCCCGCTGCGCGACGTCGCGGCCATGCTCCGCTCGTTCGACTACGCGGCGTTCCACCAGCTCGCCGAGTGGGAGACCGGGGCCGAGGCGCCCGCCTACCTGCAACGCCGCGCCCAGGAGTGGGCCGACCGCAACCGGTCCGCGTTCTGCGACGGCTACGCCGCGATCGCGAGCACCGACCCGCGCGACCAGCTGGCCGTGCTGCGCGCCTACGAGCTCGACAAGGCCGTCTACGAGGCGCTCTACGAGACCCGCAACCGGCCGAACTGGCTGACCATCCCGCTGCGGTCGATGGCGCGGCTCGTGCACGACACCGATCCCGCGCGCGGGGCCTCGGACCACTAGGACGCCCCGACCCTCCCCTCACCGCGCGCCCGGTTCCCGCCCCCGCCGTGCGGGGTAGGAGAACCGCACCAGAACCCGACCCCGGAGTGCGCACCACCGATGACCCGCCCCACCCCGACGTCCGGCCCCCTGCCCGTCGCCCCCGGCGAGCTCGACGTGCACCTGCTCGTCGAGGGCTCGCACCGCGACCCGCACAGCGTGCTCGGCCCGCACCGCCGCCCGCAGAATCCCGGCACCGTCGTCGTCCGCACGTTGCAGCCGGGCGCCGACGAGGTCGACGTCGTCGTCGAGGCGGGCCCGACGGCGGGTCGCTACCCGCTCGCCCCCGTCGACACCTCCGGCCTGTTCGCCGGCCCCGTGCCCGGACCGCTGCCGCACTACCGGCTCGCGGTGCGGACCACGGACGAGTCCGGCGGGGACGCCCACGGCGACGCGACCGAACGCATCGTCGACGACCCCTACCGCTTCTCCCCCGTGCTCGGGCCGGTCGACCTGCACCTCATCGGCGAGGGCCGCCACGAGCGGCTGTGGGAGGCCCTCGGGGCGCACTTCCGCCGCTGGCCGACGCCGTCGGGGCCGGTCGAGGGGACGTCGTTCACGGTGTGGGCGCCGAACGCCCGCGGTGTGCGCGTCGTCGGGGACTGGGCGCCCGAGCACGGCAGCTGGGACGGCGCCGCCACGCCCATGCGCGCGCTCGGCTCCGGGGTGTGGGAGCTCTTCCTCCCCGGCGTCGGGCTCGGCACCCGCTACGGCTTCCGCATCCTCACCCCCGCCGGCGTGTGGCTCGACAAGGCCGACCCGATGGCGTTCGCGGCGGACCTCCCGCCCACCCCCGCCTCGGTGGTCACCGCCTCGACCCACACCTGGGACGACGAGGCCTGGATGACCCGTCGTCGGGAATCCCGGGCGCACGCCGAGCCGATGAGCGTGTACGAGCTCCACGCCGGCTCGTGGCGCCAGGGCCTGACCTACGCCGAGCTGGCCGACGAGCTCGTCGGCTACCTCACCGAGCGCGGCTTCACCCACGTCGAGCTGCTGCCGGTCGCCGAGCACCCGTTCGGCGGGTCGTGGGGCTACCAGGTCTCGTCGTACTACGCGCCCTCGAGCCGGTTCGGGACGCCCGACGACTTCCGGGCCTTCGTCGACACCATGCACCGCGCCGGGATCGGCGTGATCGTCGACTGGGTGCCCGCGCACTTCCCCCGCGACGAGTGGGCCCTGGCCCACTTCGACGGCACGCCCTGCTACGAGCACGGCGACCCGCGCCGCGGCGAGCAGCTCGACTGGGGCACGCTCGTCTTCGACTTCGGGCGCTCCCAGGTCCGCAACTTCCTCGTCGCGAACGCCCTGTACTGGCTCGAGGAGTTCCACGTCGACGGCCTGCGCGTGGACGCCGTCGCCTCGATGCTCTACCTGGACTACTCGCGCTCGGAGTGGGTGCCGAACAAGTACGGCGGGCGCGAGAACCTCGAGGCGGTGTCGTTCCTCCAGGAGTTCAACGCCACCGTCTACAAGCACCACCTCGGCGTCGTGACGATCGCCGAGGAGTCGACCGCGTGGCCCGGCGTCACCCGCCCGACCCACCTCGGCGGCCTCGGCTTCGGTATGAAGTGGAACATGGGCTGGATGCACGACACGCTCGACTACGTCATGCGTGACCCGGTGCACCGCGGCTACCACCACAACCAGATGACGTTCTCGCTGACCTACGCCTGGTCGGAGAACTACGTGCTGCCGTTCAGCCACGACGAGGTGGTGCACGGCAAGGGTTCGCTGTGGACCCGCATGCCCGACATGGGCCGTGGCGACCACGGCAAGGCCGCCGGGCTGCGGGCCCTGCTCGCCTACATGTGGGCCCACCCCGGTAAGCAGCTGCTGTTCATGGGTCAGGAGTTCGGGCAGGTCCGGGAGTGGTCCGAGGAGCGCTCCCTGGACTGGGACCTGCTCGACGACCCGCTGCACGCCGGGGTCGCGCGCCTCGTCTCCGACCTCAACGCCGCCTACCGGGCGCATCCGGCGATGTTCGTCGCCGACACCGACCCGGCGGGCTTCTCCTGGATCGACGCCAACGACGCGGGCGGCAACGTCTTCTCGTTCGTGCGGCACGACCCGACGGGCGGCCCGGACGTGGTGTGCGTGGCGAACTTCGCCGGGATCGTGCACGACCGCTACCGGATCGGGATGCCGCAGGCCGGCCGCTGGCGCGAGGTGATCAACACCGACGCGGAGATCTACGGCGGCGACGGGGCGGGCAACTTCGGCTCGGTGTTCGCGGCCTCCGTGCCGCAGCACGGCCGACCCGCGTCGGCGGAGATCACCCTGCCCGCCTCCGGGATGCTGTGGCTGGTGCACGAGGGGGCCTGAGCACCTCCCGGTGCAAGCAATGCGTCACTGCTTGCACTCGACGCCAGGAAACCCACACCGTCCGGGCCGAGCGCCGATCGCCCGGATCCGCCCCCACGGCCGACCCGGGTCGCGCACACTGATCGTCGTGCGGATCCGGGTCGTGCTCGCGGTGGCGGCGGTGCTCGCCGTGCTGCTCACCGCCGGGTGCGCCGCGGCGGTCGACGGGCGGGCGTTCGCCGGCCCGCAGGTCAGCGCCGGGCTCGACCCGCAGTTCGTCCGGGACAACGACGGCTCGGACGACGACCGCTTGGCCGCCGCCGTGCTCCGCGACCTCGAGGGCTGGTGGGGCCGGCAGTTCCCGCGCCTGGCGGACGGACGGCGCTTCGAGCCGCTACGGGGCTACTTCTCGGTCGACTCGTCGCGCCCCGGGCCGCCGCCGCCCTGCACGAGCTCGACGGACGAGGTCGAGGGCAACGCGTTCTACTGCCCGCGGGCCGACGTCATCGCCTACGACCGGGCGGCCCTCGTCCCGGTGCTGCGCGACGAGTTCGGGGACTCGGCGGTCGTCGTCGTGCTCGCCCACGAGTTCGGTCACGCGATCCAGCAGCGGCTCCAGGGCGTGGTGCCGAGCAGCGCGAGCCTCGGCTCCGGGGCGCCGACGATCCTGTCCGAGGGGCAGGCCGACTGCTACGCGGGCTCCTTCCTGCGCGCGGTGCACGACGGGCAGACACCCGACCTGCGCACCGGCGACGCCGGCATCGACGCCGCGATGAGCGCGCTGATCACCTTCCGCGACCCGGTGGGCACCGACGCCCGGGACGACCGGGCGCACGGCAACGCGTTCGACCGCGTCTCGTCGTTCCAGGACGGCTACGACGGCGGCGTCGGGACGTGCGCGCAGATCACGCTGCAGAACCGCACGTTCACCCAGCAGGCCTTCGCCACCCTCTCCGACGCCCAGAGCGGCGGGAACCTGCCGCTGCCCGAGCTGCTGAGCGCCATGGGCAGCGACCTCGACCGGTTCTTCGGCGGGCTGGTCCGGGCCAAGAACGGCTCGTGGACGGCCCCGACGATCCGCGCGGGCCGCGACGGGTGCGGACAGGGCGCGGTGGGGCTGTGCAGCGGCGGGATCCTGCAGACCGACGACGCCCTGCAGGGCGTCCACGACGGGCTCGGCGACTACGCGAGCGGCACCCTGCTCGCCTCCCGCTACGCGCTCGCCGCCCTGGCCGCGCTGGACCGCCCGACGACGGGTGCGGCCGCGGGCCGCGCCGCGCTCTGCCTCGCCGGGGCCTACACCGCTGACGTCGGCGCGCCCGGCTCCGGGTTCAGCCTCTCCCCCGGCGACCTCGACGAGGCCGTGAACCTGCTGCGCCGCAGTGGCGACGCCGCGACGGCCACCGACGGCGCGGTCGCCGACACCACGGCCTACGCGCGCATCGCCGACTTCCGGCTGGGGGTCGACGTCGGCGCGGACCGCTGCCTCGCCCTACGCTGAGCGGCCGATGGCCACGATCCGCCACCACCCCGAGGCGCTCGGGGTCGGCTTCCTGCTCAGCGCGGTCGGCGGCTACCTCGACGCCTACACCTACGTCGGCTACGGCGGGGTGTTCGCCAACGCCCAGACCGGCAACGTGGTGCTGCTGGCGATCGGGCTGATCCGCGGCGAGTTCGCCGAGGCGCTGCGCCACGTGCCCCCGCTGCTGTCGTTCCTGGTGGGGCTGGGTGTGGCGGAGTCGCTGGCCCGCCCGTGGGCGCGCCGGGCGCTGCGGCGGCCGGCCCGCGTGGTGCTCGGCGCCGAGGCGCTGGTGCTCGCCGTCGTCGCCGCGCTCGCGCTGCCCGGCACCGTCGTCACCGTGGCGGTCGCGTTCGTCGCGGCCCTGCAGGTGTCGACCTTCAAGAAGGTCGGCGACGTCCCCTACAACGCGACCGTGACCACCGGCAACCTCCGCAGCCTCGTCGCCGAGTTCGCGAGCTGGGTGGCCGACCGGGCACCGGAGGCCCGCCGCCGGTTCGGCGTGCTCGCGGGCATCGTGGGCTCGTTCGCCGGCGGCGCGGCGCTCGGCGCCGCCCTCACCCTGACGACGGATCGCCTCGCCGGGTTCGTCCCAGCGGTCGCGGCGCTGGTGGCGCTGACCGCGATCGCCGTGGAGACCCGTCGTCGGGAACGGGCGTCGGAGACCGACGGCTAATAGAGGGCGCGGGCGAGGGCGCGGCGGGCCGTGGTGACCCGCGGGTCGTCCGGTGCGAACAGCTCGAACAGCGAGACCAGGTGCTCGCGGGCGGCGTCGCGGTCCTCGCCGGCCGTGCGCTGGACGGTCTTCACGAGCCGGTCGAACGCCGCCTCGACCTGCCCCCCGGCGAGCTCGGCGTCGGCGGCGGCCTTCTGCGCGGCGACGTCGTCGGGGCTCGCGTCGGCCGCGGCGATCGCCGACGGGTCGGCGGACTCGGCGCGGGCCATGAAGCGCACCTGGGAGAGCGCGGCCTGGGCCTCGGCGTTGGCGGGCTCGGCGGCGAGGATCTGCTCGTAGGCGGCGATCGCGGCGTCGTAGTCGCCCTGCTCGAGGGCGTCCTCGGCGGCGGTGAAGCGCGGGTCCTCCGGTTCCGGCACCGGCTCGGCCGCGCCCTCTGCCGGACCGCGCGCCTCGGCCTCCGCGATCCCGGGCATGCGGTCGCGCAGCGCGTCGAGGATCTGGGCGATCCAGCCGCGCAGCTGCTCCTCGGGCTGCACCCCGGAGAACGAGGTGACCGGCTGCTGCGCGACCACGACGTAGACCGTCGGGATCGACTGCACCTGGAACATCTGGGCGATGCGCGGGTTCGCGTCGACGTCGACCTTGGCGAGGATCCACGACCCGTTGCCCTCGGCGGCGAGCTTCTCCAGCGTCGGCGAGAGCTGCTTGCAGGGCTGGCACCACTCGGCCCAGAGGTCCACGACGACGGGGACCGTCATCGAGCGTTCGAGGACCTCGGTCTGGAAGGTGTCCTCGGTGACGTCGATGACGAAAGAGCCGGCCGTCGGTGCCTGACCCGGAGCGCCGTCTGCCGGGGGCTGCGCGGCCGGACGGGCCGGCGGCGCCGAGCGCTGCTCCGCCCGGGCCTTCAGCCCGGAGAGGTCGACGGCCCCGGCCATGGCCGAGGACAGGGCTGCCGCCTGCGCGGCCTGACGGGGATCGGGGCGTGCCACGTCATCAATCCTGCCAGCTCGACAGATGCTCCTCGACCCGTGCCACCTTCGCGTCCATCTGACCGGTCCAGCCCGGCCGGATGTCGGCCTTCAGCACGAGCGAGACGCGGCTCCCGTAGTGGCCCGCCGCCTCCGTTGCCCGCTTGACCACGTCCATCACCTCGTCCCACTCGCCCTCGATCGAGGTGAACATCGACGAGGTCTCGTGCGGCAGGCCCGACTCGCGCACCACGCGGACGGCGGCCGCCACGGCCTCGCTCACCGAATCGGACTCCCCGCCACTCGGGGCGACACTGAACGCGACGATCATCCGTCCATCATCCTGCTAGATTCCCGCCGATGCCCGCGTCCGACCCGTTGCCGTTCGACCCCATCGAGCGGGCCGCCGGAATCTGGTCGACCCGGATCGGCGACGCCACCACGATGGCGGCCACCACGAGCGTCTTCCGCGTCCAGCAGATCCTCCAGCAGGCCGTCGACGCCGCGCTGCGCCCGCACGAGCTGACCTTCGCCCGCTACGAGGCGCTCGTCCTGCTCACGTTCTCCCGGCACGGCGCGCTGCCGATGAACCTCATGGGCCAGCGGCTGCAACTGCACCCCACGTCGATCACCAACATCGTCGACCGGCTCGAGGGCGCGGCCCTCGTCCGCCGCACCCCGCACCCCCACGACAAGCGCACGACCCTCGTCGAGCTCACGGACGCGGGCCGCTTGCGCTGCGAGGAGGCGACGGCGGCGGTGACGGGCGTCGACTTCGGCCTGGTCGGGCTCGAGGCCGACGAGGCGCAGACGCTGTTCCGGTTGCTCGCCCAGGTCCGGCACGCCGCGGGCGACTTCGCCTGATCGTCCCGCCGGCGGGTCGCCCGCGGTGCTGTCGTGGGCTGCCTCGTAGCCGCCCGGCGACCCTGTCGCGGGCTCCCTCCGCCACACCGCCCTCCTGTCGTTCGGATTCGCAACGACAGGCGGAGGACCGCGGTCAGTGCGCAGCGACGAGTGCTCGGGTCCGGAGCCGGCCCTCGGCCAGCTCGAGGACCGTGTCCATCCGGTCCAGTCCCTCCGGGCGGTGGGTGAGCAGCAGGACGGTGCGGTCGCCGTCGAGCAGGTCGGCCATGAGGGCCCGGGCGGTCCCGACGTCGAGCCCCTCGGTCGGCTCGTCGAGCACCCACACGCCCGCGCCCGCGAGCACCAGCCGGGCCGCGGCGAGCCGTCGTCGTTCCCCGCCCGAGATGCTGCCCGGCCCGATCACCGTGTCCAGCCCGTCCCCGAGCGAGGCCACCCAGCCGTCCAGGTGCACGCGACGCAGCGCGGCGTGGAGGCGGTCGTCGGCGGCGTCGGGCGCAGCGAGCAGCAGGTTGGCGCGCACCGACGCGGTGAAGACGTGGTCATGGTCGCCGAGCAGGCCGACCCGTCGCCGGACGTCGTCACCCGGCCGCTCCCGGACGTCGACGCCGTCGATCGTCACGGCTCCCGACGACGGGTCGAGGAACTTGAGCAGCACGGCCGCCAGCGTCGACTTCCCCGAGCCCGACGCACCCGTCACCGCCACCCGGGCGCCGCGCGGGAGGTCCAGGTCGACCCCACGGAGCGCCTCCTGGTCGCCCCACCCGGCCACGAGGTCGTGCACCGCGATCGACGACGGCGCCCGGAACGCACCGAGTGGGAGCAGCGCGTCACCGTTGCGGGACGTGAGTGGCGCCGTTCGCGCACCTGACGACAGCGATGAGCCATTCGTGTCGCCGGGCTCATCGGGCGTCGGTGGCGCCGTTCGCGCACCTGACGACAGCGATGAGCCATCCATGTCCGGCTCCGTCGCGGGCGGCGCCACGGCCGCGAGCCCCTCGAGCCGCGCGCGGGCCTGGGCACCGCGGACGACGGCGCGGGCGGCGGCGGGCAGTGCGAGCACGGTCCCGGCGAGCGCGATCGGCAGGAGGACGACGATCCCGACGAGCTCCGGCGACGCGTCGAGCGACACCGCGGTGAGCGCCGCCCCGACCGTCGTCACGCCGAGCGCGAGGTGGGCGAGCCCGTCGAGCAGACCCTCGTGCCGCGCGGCCCGGCGCCGCGCCCGGTCGAGCTCCGCGACCCGGGCACGCGGGACGGCGAGCACGTCGTCGCGGTCGCGGACGGCGAGCTCCTCCCGGGCGGCGAGGGTCTCGACGACGGCGGCCCGCAGGCGGTCGCCCGCCCGGTCGAGCGCCGGGCCGTCGCGGTGCGCCAGCACCCCGGCCAGCGGCGGCACCACCACGGTCGCGACGCCAAGGCCGAGCACCAGCGCCGGCAGGGTCGCGGGCACCGCGAGCCAGGCGACCAGCACGACGACCGGCAGCACGACGACGGCCACCAGCAGCGGCTGCCGGCCCCGCACGAGACCGTCGAGCCGCACGTCGACGTCACTCACCGCCCGCGCCAGCAGGTCGCCCCGCCGTCCCGCGACCGTCCCGGGCACGCGGTCGACCAGCACGGCGACGAGGGCCCGCCGCCAGCCGGCGACCCGGGCGAGGGCGTCGTCGTGGGTGACGAGTCGCTCCAGGTAGCGCAGGAGCGGACGCAGCACGGCGGTCGCCCGCACGATCACGACCGCGATCGACAGCGTCAGCACCGGCGGCCGCGCGTCGGCGCGCACGATGAGCCAGGTCGAGGCGGCGGTCAGCACGAGGCCGGCGAGCACCGAGCCGGCCCCCAGCGCGACCCCACCCGCCGTCGGGAACCGGTGGCGAGAACCGTCACCCGCAGCGTGAGGGGAACCCTCGAGCGCTCGTGTGGCTTCAGGGTTCCCCTCACGCCGGACGGGGCCCGCCGGGCGCGTCACCGTCACGACCCGGTCGGCCGCGGCGAGGGCGGCCGGACGGTGCGCGACGAGGAGCACCGCCGCCCCGCGCGACGCGGCGGCACGCAGCAGCTCGAGCACCCGGGCCTCGGTCGCGGCGTCGAGGTGGGCGGTGGGCTCGTCGAGCAGCACCGTCTGGCGGGGCTCGGCCGCGAGCGCGACGAGCACCCGGGCGAGGGCGAGCCGCTCGCGCTGCCCGGCCGACACCGAGCCGCCCTCCTCGGCGAGCGGCGCCCCGACGTCGAACGGCAGCCCGAGCGCGTCCAGCACCGAGCGGTCCGACGACCCCAGGGCCTCACCGACCGTCCGCGCGTGCGGCAGCGTCGGACGCTGCGGCAGGTACTGCACGGGCCCGCCGACCTCGACGGTGCCCTCGTCCGCCCGGATCGCACCGGCCAGCACGCGGAGCAGCGTCGTCTTCCCTGCGCCCGACTCCCCTGCCAGCGCGACGACCTCCCCAGGCGCCACCGTGAGCGTGTCCAGCGCCAGCGCGTCGGCCCGGCGGTGGGGGTAGCGGACGCGGACCGAGGTGGCGCGAGCGCCCAGGGAGTACGTCTCCGTGCCCGGGCACGGAGACGTACTCACGAGCCCGGCGGGCACCTGCGCGTCGTGGAACCGCGCCCCGACCTCCCGGATCGGGCGGTAGGCCTCGGGCGCCAGCAGGATCGCGACGAGCGCCGGGGCGAGCCCGAGCGAACCGTCGACCACCCGCAGCCCGGCCGACACCGCGACCAACCCCACCGACACCGTCGCCACGAGATCCAGCGCCGTCGACGACAGGAACGCCGCCCGCAGCACCGACGCGGTCGCCCGCCGGTGCGCCTCGCCGGTCCGCGCGACCTCGTCGACCTGTCGCCGCGCCCGGCCGAACAGACGCAGCGTCGCGAGCCCGGTGACGACGTCGAGCACGTGCCCGGCGAGCCGCTCCCCCGCGTCCCACTGCGCGGCCGCGCGCTTCTCGGTGGCCCACCCGACGAGCGCCGCGAACACCGGCAGCAGCGGCAGGGTCGCCAGCACGATCAGCGCCGAGGTGCGGTCGGCGAGGAACAGCCCGACGAGCACCAGCGGCGGGAGCACCGCGGCCAGGACGAGCGCGGGCAGGTAGGACGTGAACCAGGCGCGGAGGTCGTCGATGCCTCCGGCGGCCAGTTCCCGACGACGGCCCGCGCCCGGGTCGCGTCGCTCGGCGTCGGCGTCGGCGTCCCGGGCGTCGAGGAGCCGTTCGCGCTGCGGCTCCACCACCCTCGTCGCCGTGCCGGCCGCGACCCACGGCGAGACCGCGGCGACGCACGCCCGGACCACGACGGCACCGACCAGCCACGCGATCTCGGCCCTGGGGTGCGCCCCTCCCACCAGCGACGCCACGAGCAGCCCGGCCGCGACCAGCGCGACCGCGTCGGCCACGGCGCCGACCACCCCCAGCACGACCTGCCCCGCCACCCCGGGCAGGGCCGGGCGCGCCAGGCGCAGCAGCAGCGGGTCGACCGGGCCGCTCACGCCGCGATCCGCTCGCTCGCGACCCGCCGCCGGAACACCCAGTACGAGAACGCCTGGTAGGCCAGCACACCGGGCAGGATCAGCACCGCTCCGACCGTGATCACGGTCAGCGCGTACGGGGACGCGGCCGCGCCCGAGATGGTCAGCGACGACGCCGGGTCGAGCGTCGAGGGCAGCACCACCGGCACGTGCGCGGTGAACGCCGCGACGACCGCCCCCACCACGCCGAGGGTCGCGGCGGCGAACGCCGCCCCCTCGTACCGCCACCCGGCGGCGACGGCCGTGGCCACCGCGAGCAGGGCGATCACCCCGGCGAACAGCGCCGCGAACCCCCCGACGGCCACGCCCACCCCGGCCGCGCCGACGGCCGCGGCCACGGCGGCAGCCACCGCCACCCGCTGCGCCCGCACACGGACCGGCCCGGTGGTCCGCAGCCCGAGGAACGTCGTGCCCTGCACGAGGGCCGCGAGGACGCCGAGCACGGCTCCGGCGAGCGCCGGCCAGGACAGCAGCGGGGCGAGCGAGCGCTCCAGGCCGGTCCCGACGACGGCTCCGGCCGGGTCGAGCGCGAGGCCCGTCGTCGCGACCGCGACGACGGCACCGAACAGACCCGCCGTCAGGAAGGAGGAGACCGCGAGGGTGACCTCGCAGCGCCGCCGCCAGGCCGGGGTGTCGACCTTGCCGCGGAACTCGATCGCGACGCCTCGCGCGGCCAGCGCGAGGAGTACCAGCACCATCGGCAGGTAGAGCCCGGAGAGCAGCGCGGCGTACCAGGCGGGGAAGGCCGCGAAGGTCACGCCGATCGCCGCGACCAGCCACACCTCGTTGCCGTCCCAGACGGGCCCGACGGTGCGGATCGCCGCGCCGCGCTCGTGGTCGTCGCGCCCGAGGACCGGGGCGAGCATGCCGACGCCGAAGTCGAACCCCTCGAGGGCGAGGAACAGCACCCAGCAGAGGACCGCGAGGGCGAACCAGAGGACGTCCATCAGTAGCTCATCTCCAGCACGGGCTCGGGCTCCTGCTCCGTTCCCGACGTCGGGTGCAGCGGCGCCGGCTCCCGGCGCGAGACGTGCAGCACGAGGCGGACCCAGACGACGGCGAGGACGCCGTAGACCAGGGCGAACCCGGCGAGGGAGGCGGTCAGCTCGATCGGGGTGAGGGTGGGCGAGACGCCGTCGTGGGTGCGGAACAGGCCGAACACGAGCCAGGGTTGGCGGGCGGTCTCCGTGAACAGCCAGCCGAACGTCGCCGCGGCCGTCGGCAGGACCGGCAGCACCCAGAGGAAGCGCAGCAGCCAGCGGTCGGCGAACCAGGTGGGCGTGAACTCGCGGCCGCGGCGGGTGCGCCAGAGGACGTAGGCGGCGATGCCCGTGGCGAGGACCCCGAGCCCGATCATGAGACGGAAGGTCCAGTAGGCGACCGGGATCCACGGCGTGTAGTCCCCCGGGCCGAACTGCAGCTCGTACCGGCGCTGCAGGTCGTCGATCCCCTGCACGGTGGCGGTCGGGTCGCCGGTGGCCAGGAAGCTGAGCAGCCACGGCACGTCGAGCGACCACGGCTGCGCCATGCCGGGCAGCTGGATCGCGACGAGGCTGAACGGGGCGTGCCCGGTGGTCTCGTACAGCGCCTCGGCGGCGGCCATCTTCATGGGCTGGACCGCGGTCATCACCTTGCCCAGCGCGTCGCCGGTGAGGCTGACCGCGGTACCGCCGACGAGGGTGGTCCAGGCGCCGACGCGGGCGAGGACGCGCCACGTGGGCGCCTGCTCGGCGTCGTCCCGGCGCCGCCACATCCCGATGGCCATCAGCAGCGCGCCGCCGGACATGAACGCGCCCGCGATGGTGTGCGGGAACGAGGCGACGACGACGGGGTTGGTCAGCAGGGCGCCGAAGCTCCCGAGCACGGCACGCCCGGTCGCCGGGTCGGTCGCCGCGCCGACCGGGTGCTGCATGAAGGCGTTGGCCGCGAGGATCACGTAGGCCGAGACCAGGGTGCCGATCGCGACGACCCAGATCGTGGCGAGGTGCAGCCCGGGGCGCAGCCGGTCGCGACCGAACCACCAGAGGCCCAGGAACGTGGCCTCGAGGAAGAACGCGAGCATGCCCTCGATCGCGAGCGTGGGGCCGAAGACGTCGCCGTAGTACTGCGCGAACGCCGACCAGGAGAGCCCGAACTGGAACTCCTGGACGAGGCCGGTCACCACGCCCACGGCGAAGGTGGCCGTCAGCAGTTTCCCGGCGAGCAGGGTGGCCCGCGAGTACCGGTCGTCCCGAGTGCGCCACCACACGGTCTGCAGGCCCGCCGTCAGCGCCGAGAGCGAGATCGACAGCGGGACGAACAGATAGTGGTAGACGGTGACGACGGCGAATTGCAGGCGTGAGAGCTCCAGTGCGGTCACGACCCGACCTCCTGTCGACTACGACGCTTCGTAGTACCTACGACCGACGGTAGTACGACAGGTGTCGTTGACACCCTGTGTCGCTGGGTACACTCCTCCGCGTGGCCCTGGGAGAGCTCGAACGCGCGGTCATGGCGCAGCTGTGGACGGCGGAGGAGCCGCTCACGGTGCGCGACGTCCACGATCGACTGGAGCGCGAACTCGCCTACACCACGGTCATGACCGTCCTGGGCCGGCTGGCCAAGAAAGGGCTGGTCAGACAGGAACGGGACGGCAAGGCCTACCGCTACGCGGCCGCCTCGAGCCGCGAGCAGATGGCCGCGGAACTGATGCTCGACGCGCTCGGCGACGTCGGCGAGGACCGCACCGCGGCGCTGGTGGCCTTCGTCGACCGGGTCGGTCCGGCGGAGGCCGAGGCCTTGCGCCGCGCCCTCGACACGCCCGCGAACGGCACGCCGCGCCCGGCGGAGGGATCACCCGGGTCGTGAGAACCACCACTGACGCGCCACACTGACCCGTCATGGCGTCGGTGTGGCTGACGGGGCTCGCCCTCGTGCTCGCCGGGCCCGTGCCCGCCCTGTTGGCACGCGCCCGGTGGACCCGGTCCGTGCCGCGCGCCGCCATCGTGCTGTGGCAGTCGGTGGCGGTCGCGGCCGTGCTGGCGGCCGTCGGGAGCGCTCTCGCCGCCCCCGAGGCCCTGCTGCGCGTGTTCCTGCACCCCGAGGAGCGCACCGGGATCGCCCTGGCGGTCGCGGTGGGGGTGGCCGCCGTGCTCGCCGGCCTCATCGTGGCGCGGCTCGTCGTGGTCCTGGTGCTGCTCGCGGTGCGCACGCGGGTCCGGCGCGCCCGCCACCGCGACATGATCGACCTGCTCGCCCGCGCCGAGGAGGTCGACGCCGGTGGGGCGCTGCGGGCCGGCACCGTGCTGCGGGTGCTCGACGGCGCCGTCCCGTTCGCCTACTGCGTGCCGGGACGGGTGGGGCGCGAGGGCCGCGTGGTGGTGACCGGCGCGGCCCTGCAGACGCTCTGCCCGCGGGAGCTGCGCGCCGTCATCGCCCACGAGCAGGCCCACCTCGCCGCCCGCCACGACCTCGTCCGCGAGGGCTTCACCGCCCTGCACCGCGCATTCCCCGTGATCGTGCGCAGCCGCGAGGCCCGCGACGCCGTGGCGCTCCTGCTGGAGATGCTCGCCGACGACGCGGGGCGACGCCGGGTCGGCGACGACGCGATGGCGGGCGCGCTCGACGCCTTCGCCTCCAGCGGCCGGGCCGGGTACGGCCCCGACGTCGTTGAACGGCTCGAGCGCATCCGCGCCTGCGTACGGGGCGGGCGCGCGCTCGCCGTCGGCACCTACCTGGCCGCCGTGGCGCTCGTCGTCGTCCCGACGGTCACCATCGTCATCCCGTGGCTCACCGACGCGCTGCCCACCGTCGGCGTGCGCTGAGGCTCACGGCCCAGGCCGACCACCCGGCCACTCCCGCATCGCCCCGCGGCGCCCCCGGTGCGCGCCCCGCCCCCGCCGGTGACGACGGCGGCGCCACCGCCCCGCGTAGTCCGCGCCCTGCAGCAGCGCCATCACCGTGACCACCCACCAGCACAGCACGCGGCCACCCCCTCTCGCCTCACCGCGGGATCGAGCTCCCGCTCCGCTCCGTCTCCCGCGGCGCGGACCGTACACTCACCCCCCGTCACCCTCGGCCGCCGAACGCAGCCGGTCGGCCGCCGCGTAGGGGTCGAGCGCGCCGGACGCGACCTCGCCCGCAAGCGTGTCGAGGGCCGCCGAGCCCGCGACCGCGCGCAGCTGCGCCCGCAGGTCGGCCAGGGCGATGGCCTCGATCTCCGCCCGCGCCCGCCGTCGCCGGCCCTCGTCCCCGCGGCCGTGGCCGTCCATCCACGCGCGGTGCGCGTCGATCGCGGCCAGCAGGTCGTCGATCCCGCGGCCCGCGGCGGCCACGGTGCGGACGACGGGGGCACGCCACTGCGGACCGGTCCCCCGCCGGCCCATCGCCATCGCGTTCTCGATCTCGCGGACCGTGGTCTCCGCGCCCTCGCGGTCGGCCTTGTTGACGCAGAACACGTCGGCGATCTCGAGGATGCCGGCCTTCGTGGCCTGGATGCCGTCGCCCATCCCGGGCGCGAGCAGCACGACCGTCGTGTCGGCGAGCGCGACCACCTCGACCTCCGACTGCCCCACCCCCACCGTCTCCACCAGCACCACGTCGCAGCCGGCTGCGTCGAGCACCCGCAGCGCCTGCGGGGCCGCCGCCGAGAGCCCGCCGAGGTGCCCGCGGGTCGCCATCGAGCGGATGAACACGCCCGGGTCGGTGGCGTGCTCGCTCATCCGCACCCGGTCCCCGAGCAGGGCCCCGCCGGAGAACGGCGAGCTGGGGTCGACGGCGAGCACGCCCACCCGTCGTCCGGAACGGCGCAGTTCGGCGACGAGCGCGGAGGTGGTGGTCGACTTGCCGACCCCGGGCGAGCCGGTGAGCCCGACCACGAGCGCGTGGCCGGCGTGCGGGGCGAGCGCCGCAGCGAGCTCCCGGACCGCCGGCCCGCCGTCCTCCACCATCGACACGAGCTGCGCGACGGCACGCGGGGAGCCCTCGCGGGCACGGGCGACGAGGTCGGTCAGGACGGGCACGCGGGCGATCGTGGCAGGACCCGCCCGACACGTCAGGGTCACCCGTCCGAGGTCGGGGTGGTGGCCGTCACCTGCTTGGTGTCGCGATTCAGTCGCTTACTGTCCCGAGCATGACTGCACAGCTCGACGCAGCGGTCGGCATCGTGGCCGTGGACCACGTCGGGATCGCCGTACCGGACCTCGACGAGGCCATCGCCTGGTACGCCCGCACCCTCGGCCTCGAGGCCACGCACACCGAGACCAACGAGGAACAGGGCGTCCGCGAGGCGATGCTCCACGCGCCCGACGACCCCGCCGGCACCGCCATCCAGCTGCTCGCGCCGCTGAACGAGCGCTCGACGATCGCGAAGTTCATCGACCGCAACGGCCCCGGCCTGCAGCAGGTCGCCTACCGGGTGCGCGACGTGGAGGACACCGCGGCGAAGCTCCGGGAGAAGGGGGTCCGGCTGCTCTACGACCAGGCGCGCCGGGGCACCGCCGACTCCCGCGTGAACTTCGTGCACCCCAAGGACGCCGGTGGCGTCCTCGTGGAGCTGGTCCAGCCTGCGGCCGACTCCGCCGGACACTGACCCACATCACCCTTCTCGCCATAGCTACTCGTCGGTAGCCTCACCGCACCCGACCACCCCGGAGGCAAGACCAGTGCAGCAAATCCGCGACGCCATCCTCGCCGACGATCTGGCCGGCATCGGCTCCATGACCGTCCCCGAGTCCTACCGGGGCATCACGGTGCACGCCGACGAGGCCGACATGTTCGCCGGCATGACCTCGAAGGAGAAGGACCCGCGCAAGTCGCTGCACCTCGACGAGGTGCCGACGCCCGAGGTCGCTCCCGGCGAGGCGCTCGTGGCCGTCATGGCCAGCGCCATCAACTACAACACCGTGTGGACCTCGATCTTCGAGCCGGTGTCCACCTTCGGCTTCCTCAAGCGCTACGGCCGGATCTCCGACCTCGCGAAGCGCCACGACCTGCCCTACCACGTGGTGGGGTCCGACCTCGCCGGCGTCGTGCTCAAGGTCGGCGCGGGCGTGCAGATGTGGAAGCCGGGCGACAAGGTCGTCGCGCACTGCCTCTCGGTGGAGCTGGAGAGCCCCGACGGGCACGACGACACGATGATGGACCCCGAGCAGCGCATCTGGGGCTTCGAGACCAACTTCGGCGGCCTCGCCGACATGGCGCTGGTCAAGACCAACCAGCTCATGCCGAAGCCGGACCACCTGACGTGGGAGGAGGCCGCCTCCCCCGGGCTGGTCAACTCCACCGCCTACCGGCAGCTCGTCAGCCACAACGGCGCCAACATGACCCAGGGCGACGTCGTCCTCATCTGGGGCGCCTCGGGCGGGCTCGGCTCCTACGCCACCCAGTTCGCGCTCAACGGCGGCGCCACCCCGGTCTGCGTCGTCTCCTCGCCGGAGAAGGCCGAGCTGTGCCGCCGGATGGGCGCCGAGCTGATCATCGACCGCTCCGCCGAGGGCTACAAGTTCTGGTCCGACCCCGAGACCCAGGACCCCCGCGAGTGGAAGCGCTTCGGCTCGAAGATCCGCGAGCTGACCGGCGGGGACGACCCCGACATCGTCTTCGAGCACCCGGGTCGCGAGACCTTCGGCGCCTCGGTCTACGTCGCCAAGCGCGGCGGCACGATCGTCACCTGCGCCTCGACGTCGGGCTTCATGCACCAGTACGACAACCGCTACCTGTGGATGAACCTCAAGCGGATCATCGGGTCGCACTTCGCGAACTACAAGGAGGCCTACCTGGCGAACCGCCTGGTGGCCCAGGGCAAGATCCACCCGACGGTCTCGAAGAGCTACGCGCTCGAGGAGACCGGCGAGGCGGCCAACGACGTGCACCACAACTCCCACCAGGGCAAGGTCGGCGTGCTCTGCCTCGCCCCCGAGGAGGGGCTCGGTGTCACGAACCCGGAGCTGCGCGAGCGGCACCTGGAGGGCATCAACCGCTTCCGCGGCCAGTAGTCCCCTGTCCCACCGGACGGCACTTCCGCAGCATCGTCGTGCGCGGGAGTGCCGTTCGTGCGTTTCCGGGGCCTTTTCCGACAGGATCCAGGGCAGCACGCCGATAGGTGGTCGGCGCGGGTGACGGGACTCACCCGACCGTGTGACCGGTACCGATCCGGGCCGGAGCGGCGTGTCCGTCACCCGACCGTGGCCGTGTCGCGCACAGCCCTAGTAACCTGGGCCGATGCCGTCGGGAGACCGTGATCTGCTGCCCCTGGGCACCGGCTTCGACGTCGTGCGTCGGGGCTACGACCGCGGCCAGGTGGAGGAACACCTGGACCGCGTCGAGGCCGACCTGCGCATCCTCACCGCAGACCGCGACGCCGCGGTGGCCCAGGCCTCCGAGCTCGCACGCGCGCTGGATCGCACCCGTGCACACGTCGAGGAGCTCCGCGCCCAGATCGACCGGTTGGCCGCGCCGCCGGACTCGATGGAGGGCCTCTCCGAGCGCCTGCAGCGGATGCTGCGGCTCGCGCAGGACGAGGCGCGCGAGATGCGCTCGTCGGCCGAACAGGCCGCGCGGCGCACCCGTGAGGACGCCGACGAGCGGGCCCGTCGGACGATCACCGAGGCCGAGGAGCAGGCCACCCGCACGATCACCGACGCCGACGAGTACGCGCGGAACACGGCCGACGAGGCCCGCCGCCAGGCGCAGGAGATGCACGAGGCCGCCGAGGCGGCCGCGGCCGAGACCCGCTCCCGCTACGACGCCGGCCTCGCCGACAACGAGCGGCGGCGCACCGAGATGGAGGACGAGCACCGCGGCCTCATGGACTCCGCCCGCGCCGACGCCGCCCGCATCCGCACCGAGGCGGAGAACGAGCGTCGCCGCCTCGACGAGGAGTCCCGGGCCCGCCGCGCGCAGGTCGAGGAGGACTTCGAGATCGCGATGGCCTCACGGCGCACCGAGTCGATGCGCGTGCTCGCCCGTTCGGAGGCCGACGCCCGCTCGCGCGCCGAGAAGCAGCTGCGCGACGCCTCGGAGGAGGCCCGACGCCGGCTGCGCGAGGCCGACGGCGAGGTCGCGGAGGTCCGTCGCCTGCGCGCCCGTGTGACCAACCAGCTCGCCACCCTGCGCGAGTCCCTCGCCGACCTGCCGAGCCTCGACGCCTTCCCCGACGAGACGCCGGACGACGCGACCGCCCCGGTCCCGACCCCCACCGTCGCCGCGGACAACCACACGCCCCGCCGGGACTACGAGACCACGTCGACGTAGGGGCACCTCCGGTGCAAGCAATGCGTCACTGCTTGCACTGAACGCCAGAAAAGCCACATCGTCGGGTCGGTTGACCGGCGCCACCACGAGGTGCACACCAGGCATGCCCCCGGGCGCCCGATCCTGCCTGGCGTCACCCTCGCGCGCCCACGGCCCGAGGGCTTTACACCACGGCAACCCCGATGGTCTCCTCATGAGAGACGCTGTTTCTCAGCGAGAGATCATCGATCCGCCGAGGAGCCCTCATGACGGTCACCGACCCCCGGACCGACGGGTCGCCGACGACCCTCACCGCCCCCGCCTCCCTCGCGGAGCGCTCCCGGGCGGACGGCGTCCGGTTCCTCCTCGCCCTGTTCGTCGACCTCACCGGCAAGCCCTGCGCGAAGCTCGTGCCGGTCGAGAGCGCCGACGAGCTGGAGCACGAGGGCGTCGGGTTCGCCGGGTACGCGGTCGGCGCGATCGGCCAGCAGCCGTGCGACCCCGACCTCATCGCGATCCCCGACGTCACCAGCTACACCCCGCTGCCGTGGGTCCGGGAGGACCTCGCGCTCGTGCACTGCGACCCGCACGTCGAGGGCCGGCCCTGGCCCTACGCCCCCCGCGTCCTGCTCAAGGCGATGCTCACCCGAGCCGCCGGGCTCGAGCTGATGGCGGGCGCCGAGGTCGAGTACTTCCTCGTCGCGAAGGACGAGCACGGCACGCTGCGCCCCGCCGACACCCTCGACGACGGCATCCGCCCCTGCTACGACGCCCGCGGCCTGACGCGGATGTACGACCACCTCACCGCCGTCTCCACCGCGATGAACGCCCTCGGCTGGGGCAACTACGCGAACGACCACGAGGACGCGAACGGCCAGTTCGAGCAGAACTTCGCCTACGCCGACGCGCTGACCACCGCCGATCGCGTCATCACGGCCCGCTACCTGATCTCCATGCTCGCCGAGCAGCGCGGCATGACGGCGACGTTCATGCCGAAGCCGTTCGCCGACCGCACCGGCTCCGGGATGCACCTGCACCTCAGCCTCTGGTCCGACGGGTCCTCCCGCTTCCCCGACGACACCGACGGGCGCGGCCACGGCCTCTCCGAGCTCGCCTACCGCTTCCTCGCCGGCCTGCTCGAGCACGCGCCCGGGATGCAGGCGGTCCTCGCGCCGACGGTGAACTCCTACAAGCGCACCGGCGCCACCTCCACCCGCTCCGGCGCCACCTGGTCCCCCCGGCGCGCCACCTGGGGCGGGAACGACCGGACCCACCTCGTCCGCGTCCCCGACGGCCACCGCGTGGAACTGCGCGGCGGCGACGGCGCGGCCAACCCCTACCTCGCGCTCGCCGTCGCCCTGGCCGCGGGCCTCGACGGCATCGACCGGAGCCTCGAGCCCGACAGCACGGAGGACCGGCCCGAGCTGCCCCCGACACTGCTGCACGCGGTGGAGGCCCTCCGGGCCGATCCCGTCGTCGGGAAGGCCCTGGACGCGGCCGGGCCGGGGGTGGCGGCGTACTTCGCCGACCTCAAGCGCGAGGAGTTCCTCGACTGGCACGGCACGGTCGGCTCCTGGGAGCACGACCGCTACCTCACGGCGTTCTAGGAGGACACGCGGATGTGCGGGATCGTCGGGCTCCACCTGCGCGACCCAGAGCTGCACCCGCAGCTCGGGCGCCTGCTGGAGTCGATGCTGTGCGGGGTCGTCGAGCGCGGCCCCGACTCCGCGGGCGTCGCCGTCTACGGCGACCGACGGCGGGTCCCCGAGGGACACGCGGCCGTCTCGGTGCTGCTCCCACCCGGCGCCGACACCAACGGCCTCGACGCAGAAGTGAGCGTCGCGGGCGACACCACGATCGTCGCCGCCCCCGTCGTCCCCGAGGACCTCGTCGCCCGCGTGAAGGGCCTCTTCCCGACGGCGAGGGTGGTCGGGTCGGGCCACGACCTCACCGTCTACAAGGGCGTCGGCCACCCCCGCGAGCTCGCCACGACCTACGGCCTCGCCGACGCCGTCGGCTGGCAGGGCCTGGCCCACACGCGGATGGCGACGGAGTCGGCGGTGACGCCCGAGGGCTGCCACCCGTTCTCGGTCGGCCCCGACCAGTGCCTCGTGCACAACGGCTCGTTCTCCAACCACGCCTCGATCCGCCGCGAGCTGGTGCGCCAGGGCGTGGAGTTCGACTCGGAGAACGACTCCGAGGTCGGCGCCCGGTTCGTCGCCTCGCGGCTGGCCCAGGGCGAGGACCTCGAGAAGGCCCTGCTCGCCCTGCGCGAGACCTTCGACGGCTTCTACACGCTGCTCGTGACCAGCGCGGACGGGTTCGCCGTCGTCCGCGACCCGATCGCCTGCAAGCCCGCGGTGATCGCCGAGACCGACGCCTGGGTGGCGATGGCGTCGGAGTTCCGCGCCCTCGCGGCCCTGCCCGACATCGACCACGCCCGTCTGTACGAGCCCGAGCCCGGGAGGGTCTACGCATGGAGACGGTGAGCTTCGACCTGGCCACGACGCCGGTCCGGGCGCTCAACGCCGAGCTGCACGACCCCGCCGTCAAGAGCTACGAGGTCCTCCACCCCGACGGCGCGCACGCGGTGGCCGCCGGGATCGACACCGGCATCGCCGTCGAGATCCGCGGGCACGTCGGCTACTACTGCGCGGGCATGAACGACGGCGGGTCGGTCACCGTCCACGGCAACGCCGCCACCGGCCTGGCGGAGAACATGATGTCCGGGACCGTCCGGATCACCGGGGACGCCTCGCAGTCCGCGGGGGCGACCGCGCACGGCGGGCTGCTCGTGATCGAGGGTTCCGCGTCCATGCGCTGCGGGATCTCGATGAAGGGCGTGGACATCGTCGTCGGCGGGTCCGTCGGCCCGATGAGCGCGTTCATGGCCCAGGCGGGCCGGATGGTCGTGTGCGGCGACGCGGGCGACGGGCTCGGCGACTCCATCTACGAGGCCCGGCTCTACGTCCGCGGCCGCGTCGGCGAGCTGGGCGCGGACTGCGTCGAGAAGGAGCTGCGCGACGAGCACCGGGCCGAGCTGGCCGAGCTCCTCGCGGCAGCGGGCCTCGACCACGACCCGGCCGAGTTCCGCCGCTACGGCTCCGCCCGGCGGCTCTACCACTTCCAGTCCGAGCAGGCGGAGGCGTACTGATGCCCAGGGAATCGGCCACCTTCGGCCGCGACGTCATCGCCGAGATCCAGCGCGCCGCCGAGACCGGGGTGTACGACATCCGCGGCTGGGGCGCCAAGCGCGCCGTCCCGCACTTCGACGACCTGCTCTTCCTCGGCGCCTCGATGTCGCGCTACCCGTTGGAGGGCTACCGCGAGCGCTGCGACACCGACGTCGTCCTCGGCGGCCGCAACGCCCGCTACCCGCTGCACCTGCAGACCCCGGTGACCATCGCCGGGATGAGCTTCGGCGCCCTGTCCGCGCAGGCCAAGGAGGCGCTCGGGCGCGGCGCCTCGGAGGTGGGGACGTCCACGACGACGGGCGACGGCGGCATGACCCCCGAGGAGCGCGGCGAGTCCAAGCACCTCGTCTACCAGTACCTGCCGTCGCGCTACGGCATGAACCCCACCGATCTGCGCAAGGCCGACGCCATCGAGGTCGTCCTCGGGCAGGGCGCGAAGCCGGGCGGCGGCGGGATGCTGCTGGGCCAGAAGATCTCCGACCGGGTCGCGGGGATGCGCACGCTGCCCGCCGGGATCGACCAGCGCAGCGCCTGCCGGCACCCCGACTGGACGGGACCGGACGACCTCGCCATCAAGATCCTCGAACTGCGCGAGATCACGGACTGGGAGAAGCCGGTCTACGTCAAGGTCGGCGCCACCCGCACCTACTACGACGTCAAGCTCGCGGTCGCGGCCGGCGCGGACGTCGTCGTGGTGGACGGGATGCAGGGCGGCACCGCCGCGACACAGGACGTGTTCATCGAGCACGTCGGCATCCCCACCCTCGCCGCGATTCCCCAGGCCGCGCTGGCGCTGCAGGAGCTCGGGCTGCACCGCCACGGCGTGCAGCTGATCGTCTCCGGCGGCATCCGCTCGGGCGCCGACGTCGCGAAGGCGATGGCCCTCGGCGCGGACGCGGTGGCGATCGGCACCGCCGCCCTCATCGCGCTGGGCGACAACTCCCCGCGCTACGCCGCGGAGTACGAGGCGCTGGGCTCCGCCGCCGGCTCCTACGACGACTTCCAGGACGGTCGCGACCCGGCCGGCATCACCACGCAGGACCCGGAGCTCGCGGCCCGGCTCGACCCGGTCGAGGGCGGGCGCCGCCTGGCCAACTACCTGCGTGTCCTCACGATGGAGGCGCAGACCATCGCCCGCGCCTGCGGCAAGGCGCACCTGCGGCACCTGGAGCCCGATGACCTCGTCGCCCTCACCGTGGAAGCGGCCGCGATGGCGCGGGTACCGCTGGCCGGGACGAACTGGATCCCGGGGACGGGAGACGCAGCGCAGCGGAGCTCGACCCGGGGAGGAGCGGAGCATGCCTGAGGTCATCGTCGTCGGGGGCGGCCTGGAGGGCTGCGCCACCGCGTACGCGCTCACCCGGCGCGGCATCACCGACGTCACGGTCGTCGAGCGCGCGACCGTCGGGTCCGGGGGCACCGGGAAGTCGTCCGGCGTCGTCCGGTGCCACTACGGCGTCTCCTCCCTCGCCGCGATGGCGACCCGGTCGCTCGACACCTTCGAGCACGCCGAGGACGTCCTCGGGGTCGACGTCGGGTTCTTCGGCATCGGCTACGTGGTCGGGGTCGGTCCGGAGAACGTGGCCGCGCTGCACGCCTCGATGGCCGACCAGCGGGCGGTCGGGGTGCGCACCGAGGACATCGACCACACCGAGGTCGCGAAGCTCTGGCCGGTCGCCGACCTGGAGCCGTTCGGCGCGTTCGCGTGGGAGGAGCGCGGCGGCTACGGCGACGCCTACCGCACCGCCCAGGGCTTCGCGGGCGCTGCGCGCCGGGCCGGGGCGCACCTGCGCCAGGGCACCCTGGTGACCGGGCTGGTCGTCGGGAATGGGCGGGTGACCGGCGTGCGGTGCTCGGACGGCGAGGTGCTCGAGGCCGACGCGGTCGTCCTCGCGGCCGGCCCGTGGTCGGTGCCGCTGCTCGCCGAGCAGGGGGTGGAGCTGCCGCTGACGGTGCACCGGGAGTCGCTCGTGCTCGTCGACCCCGGACAGGACCTCGGCGAGGTGCCCGTGTTCTCCGACCTCGTGTCGCTGCAGTACGTGCGGTACGAGCGGGTCTCCGCGGAACTGCTCGTCGGCAACTCCGACCTCGGGACGCTCGAGCCCGCCGACCCCGACCGGTACTCCAACCAGGCGACGCCGGAGGCCCTCGACCGCGCCGTCGAGAAGGTCGGGACCCGGTTCCCCGGGCTCGTCGACGCCTCGATCGCCTCCTCCTACGCCGGCTGCTACGACGTGACGCCCGACTTCAACCCGGTCATCTCCCGCGTCGACGGCCTGGACGGGCTCGTCGTCGCCGCCGGGTTCTCCGGGCACGGGTTCAAGATCTCGCCGGAGGTCGGGCGGCTGGTGGCCGACCTCGTCGTCGACGGTGAGAGCTCCGTTCCGGAGACGCCCGCGTCGGACTTCCGGCTGTCCCGCTTCGCCGACGGCGACCTGCTCACGAGCCCTCACCCCTACGTCGGCGCGGGGCAGATGCGGTGACGCCGGAGCAGGGAGACGCAGCGCAGCGGAGCTCGACCATCGAGGCGGGAGACGCAGCGCAGCGGAGCTCGACCATCGAGGCGGGAGACGCAGCGCAGCGGAGCTCGACCATCGGGACGGGCCCGGCCGCTCGCGAGGTCGACGTTCCCGACGACGGGGAGGGTCGGCTCGAGCGCGCCATCGGCGCCCAGGTGCGGCGCATCCGGGCCGACGCCGGGTGGACGCTCGCCGAGATGGCGGCGCGGACCGGGCTGTCGAAGGCGATGCTGTCCAAGATCGAGAACGCGCAGATCTCGTGCTCGTTGACGACGCTGGCCCGGCTCGCCTCGGCCCTCGACGTGCCGGTCACCGCGCTGTTCCGGGACGCGGACGGGCCGCGGGAGGCCGTGTTCACCCCGGCGGGCGGCGGCGCGCGCATCGTCGCCCGCGGCACCCGGGTGGGTCACGACTACACGCTGCTCGGCGCCCTGCGCGGCCCCCACAAGCGCATGGAGGCCCACCTCGTCACGCTCACCGAGCGCAGCGAGGAGTTCCCGCTGTTCCAGCACCCCGGCACGGAGCTGCTGTTCGTGCTGGAGGGCGCGATGGTCTACGGCCACGGCGACGCCTCGTACACGATGCGCCCGGGCGACGCGCTGCAGCTCGACGGCGAGGGTGCGCACGGGCCGCGCGAGCTGGTGGAGCTGCCGATCCGGTTCCTGTCGGTGGTCGCCTATGGGGACGCCGCCACCGGCTGAGCCCGGACCATGATCACGTCGAGGGGACGGTCAGTGCTGTTCCCGTGCTCCGGAACCAGCACTGGGGGTCCACTCGACGTGATCATGCGGCCGGGGCCGGACCCGCGGCCACACCCCGGTCGCCCACAGCGCCCAGAGGATCAGCAGCGGCTGGAAGAACAGCCGCGTGAGCCGGGCCCCGTCGTCGTCGAGCCCGAACGCGGGCACGCCGTCGAGGTACTGCCACAGGTTGCCGGGGAAGACCGCGACGAAGAAGAGCGCGACGACGACCCCGACCACCCGTCGTCGGGAACGGAGCACCAGCAGGGACAGGCCGAGCGCGATCTCGACGACGCCGGAGACCAGCACGACGAGGTTCGCGTCGGCCGGGAACCACGACGGCACCTGCCCGCGGAACTCGAGCCGCAGCGGGCCGAGGTGGGTGACGCCGGCCGCCGTCAGGAAGAGGCCCAGCAGCAGGCGACCGACGAGGCGCAGGCGGGGCTCAGCCACGGGCCCAGCACGCCGAGTGCCAGTGCCGGCGTTCGTCGCCGCCCCCGATCTCGTCGACCGGCCAGGTCACGACGTGGGCCGTGCCCGGGAAGATCTCCTGGTTGCAGCCCGGGCAGCGGTACACCTTCGTCGCCCCGGACCCCGCGACGCGCCGGACCGCCCACCGGCGTCCCCCGCGCTCGACGTTGGAGAGGGCGCCGCCGAACAGCGGACGGGGTTCCCCGCTCGCTGCCCGTCGGTTGCGTCTGGCCATGTGGCTTCGCCTCGTGAGCACTACAGGGGGCTATAGCCCCGGTCAGTGCTCACGAGACCGGAGGTCACCTGTAGTCCCGGAACCCGTGACCGGTCTTGCGGCCGAGCCGGCCCGCCGTCACGAGGTGCTCCAGCAGCGGCGCCGGGGCGAAGCCGGGGACGCGGAACTCCTGGTAGAGCGAGCGCTCGATCGCGAGCGAGACGTCCAGGCCCACCACGTCGAGCAGGGCGAACGGCCCCATCGGCAGGCCACAGCCGTTCTTCATGGCCGAGTCGATGTCGTCGACGGTCGCGTAGTGCGCCTCGAGCATCGCCACCGAGTCGTTGAGGTACGGGAAGAGCAGCGCGTTGACGATGAAGCCCGCGCGGTCCCCGCAGAGCACCGGCGCCTTCTTGATCTTCGCGCAGAGGTCGCGCACGGTCGCGGTGACGTCGGGCGCGGTGGTGATCGGCGAGACGATCTCCACCAGCTTCATCACGGCGGCCGGGTTGAAGAAGTGCATGCCGATCACGTCGTCGGGACGCGAGGTCGCGGCGGCGCACTCGACGACGGGCAGCGACGACGTCGTCGTCGCGAGGATCGTGCCGGGCTTGCACACCTCGTCGAGCGCGGAGAACGCCGCCTGCTTGACCTCGAGGTCCTCGGCGATCGCCTCGACGACGATGTCGCACTCGGCCAGGCCCGAGAAGTCGACCGTCGTGGAGATGCGCCCGAGGGTCTCGTCCCGGGCCTCCTCGGTGAGCTTGCCCTTGACGACGGCCTTCTCCAGCGACTTGCGCACCGCGGCGACGGCGCCCTCGCCCTTGGACTCCGAACGGCCACGCACGACGACGTCGTAGCCGGCCTTCGCGAAGACCTCGGCGATGCCGGTGGCCATCGTGCCGGTGCCGACCACGCCGACGCGCGAGATCGGGCGCAGGTCGGCGGCGTCGGCCCCGGGCGGGGGCGGCGTGAGGGCGTCGGGGACGACGGTGCCCGAACCGGGCTCGGCGTAGGTGTAGAAGCCGCGCCCGGTCTTCCGGCCGAGCAGGCCCGCCGTGATCATCTGCTTGAGGACCGGCGCCGGCGCGTGGCGCTGGTTGCGCGACTGCCGGTACATCTCCTCGAGGATCTCGTAGGCCGTGTCGAGACCGATGAGGTCCATGAGGGCCAGCGGGCCCATCGGGTAGCCGCAGCCGAACTTCATGGCCGCGTCGAGGTCCTCGCGGCCCGCGTAGTGCGACTCGAACATGCCCACGGCCTGGTTCAGGTACGTGAACAGCAGCTGGTTGGCGATGAAGCCGGCGCGGTCGCCGCACACCACCGGGGACTTGCCGAGGCGCTCGGCGAGCGCCCGGACGTCGTCCACGACGTCGGGCTCGGTGACGACGGTCCGCACCAGCTCGACGAGCGGCTGCACCGGCGCCGGGTTGAAGAAGTGCATCCCGACGACCTTGCTCGGCCGCTGCGTGCGCACCGACAGCTCGGTGATCGAGAGCGACGAGGTGTTCGAGGCGAAGATCGTGTCGGCCGCGCAGACCTTGTCCAGTGCGGCGAACACCTCGCTCTTGAGCTCGAGACGCTCCGGCACCGCCTCGACGACGAGCGCGACGTCCGCGAGGTCGGCCATGTCGGTCGTGACCCGCACCCGCTCGAGCAGGGCGGCGCGGTCGTCCTCGGCGAGCTTCCCGCGGGACACGGCACGCGCGGTGGAGGACTCGATGTGGTCCTGACCGTGGGCGGCGGCGGCCTCGTTCACCTCGACCGCGACCACCTCGATGCCCGCTCGCGCGAACACCTCGACGATGCCAGCCCCCATCGTGCCGAGACCGACCACACCCACCCGGGCGAACTCGCGCGCCACTACTCGTCCCTTCGTCGGCGACATTGCTGATTGCGGCGATCGTGGCACGCGCGGGACGTGGGCCCTACCCCTCCGCCCCGCACGTGACGCACCCCTCCGCGCGCTTTACCGGTTCCGTCGGTAGATGACGCCCGCCAGCACGGACAGCAGCTTGACCACCCAGCCTGGCCGGTCGAACGTCATGACGTTGATGCTCTTGAAGCGGCGCTCGGAGACCGCCAGCGCCCGCGTGAACTCCCGCAGCCCGTCGCGGCCGTGGATGCGCCCGAAGCCCGAGTCGCCCACCCCGCCGAACGGCAGTGACGGCATCGCCGCGAACGCGATGACCCCGTTCACCGACACCATGCCGACCCGCAGCTTCCGCGCGATCTCGTAGCCGCGCTTCTTCGCGAACACCGAGCCGCCCAGCCCGTACTTCGAGGCGTTGGCGCGCTCGACGGCCTCGTCGATGTCGCGGACGCGGTTGACCACGACGGTCGGGCCGAACGTCTCCTCGGTGACCGCCGTCGAGTCCTCCGGCACGTCGGCGAGCACCACGGGGTCCACGTAGGGCGCCCGCACCGACTCGCGGCCGCCGAGGACGGCCCGGCCGCCCTTGGACAGCGCGTCGTCGATCTGCCCGGAGATGACGTCGAGCTGGCTCGGCATCGTGATCGGGCCGTAGACCGAGCGGGGCTCGCCTCCCGGGTGCAGCTTCGCCGCCCGCTGGGCCACCTTGTCGAGGAACTCCTCGGCCACCGACTCGACGACGTACACCCGCTCCACGCCGATGCAGGTCTGCCCGGCGTTCGACATCGCGCCCCACACCGCGGCGGCCGCGGCGTCGTCGAGGTCGGCGTCGTGGTCGACGAGCAGGGCGTCCTTGCCGCCGCACTCGACGAGGATCGGCGTCAGCGTCTCCGCGCAGGTCGCCATGACCTTCTTCGCGGTCGCCGTCGAGCCGGTGAACGCCACCTTGTCGACGCCGGCCCGGCAGAGCGCCGCACCCGTCTCCCCCTCCCCCGTGACGAGGGAGAACAGGCCCTCGCCGTAGCCGTCGGTGCGGTGCAGCACCTCGGCGAAGGAGTCGACGAGCCACTTCCCGACGGTCGGCGTCAGCTCACTGGGCTTGAAGACGACGGCGTTGCCGGCCGCCAGCGCGTAGCCGATCGAGCCCATCGGCGTGAAGACCGGGTAGTTCCACGGCCCGAGCACGCCGATGACGCCGAGCGGGCGGTACTCGATCGTCGCCCGGTGGTTGACCATCAGCGCGCCGGCCTCGAACCGCTTGCGGCCCAGCGCCGCCTTCGCGTGCTTGCCGGCCCAGTGCAGGTGGTCGATGACGAGGACGACCTCGAGCCGCGAGTCGTCGAGCGGCTTCCCGGTCTCGCGGCTCACCAGCTCCGCGAGCTCGTCGGTGCGCTCGATCAGCAGCTTGCGCCACGCGCCGAGCCGGTCGCGGCGGCCGTCGAAGCCCAGGTCGGCCCACCACTGCGCCGCGCGGCGGGCGCGGTCGACCACGGCCTTGACCTCGTCGGGGCCCTGGACCGGGTGGGTCGCGATGACCGAGCCGTCCCGCGGGTCGAGGGAGTCGAAGGTCGTCCCCGAGGTCGACGCTGGTCCGGTGTCGTTCGAGGGCCGCGCTGCCGTGCTCGTCATGTGCCGGACGTTACTCGTCGGTACACCGTTCAGGCGAGTGCGTCACGAAGACGGGCGGCCGTGACGTCCAGCGCGGGCCGCTCGGCGGGACGGGCGGCGTCGAGGTGCAGCACGCTGCCCGGCGCCCGCGGCAGAACGTGCAGGTGGACGTGCCACACCTCCTGCCCCGCCGTCGCGCCGTCGGCGAGGAAGAGGTTCACGCCGTCGGCGAGGCCGGCACGGCGGGCCGCGGCCGCCACCCGACGGCCGAGCTCCCACATCGCCGCGCCCTCCTCCGGGGTGAGCCCGGCCAGGTCGGGGACGTGCCGCCGCGGGACGACGAGCGTGTGGCCCTCGACCGCGGGCTGCAGGTCGAGGAACGCGACCGGTCCCACCCCGTCGTCGTCAACGGGGCTGCTCTCCGCCCGCCCGGCGACGATCGCGCAGAAGACGCACTCGCCGCCCACCTCGGCGGGCAGGACCTGCCGCTTCGGCGTGCGGCGGATGGGCGGGAGGCGCACCGGTTCAGCATCCTCTCCCCGTCGCTCCGCTCGCCCTCAGAACAGCCGGAACTCGTCGGACTCGATGCCGCGCAGGGCGTCGTAGTCCAGGGTGACGCAGCGGATGCCGCGGTCGGTGGCGAGCACGCGTGCCTGCGGCTTGATCTGCTGCGCGGCGAAGATGCCCTGCACCGGGGCGAGCAGCGGGTCGCGGTTGAGCAGCTCGAGGTAGCGGGTGAGCTGCTCGACGCCGTCGATCTCACCGCGACGCTTGATCTCCACCGCCACCGACCCGCCGTCATGGTCGCGGCAGAGGAGGTCGACGGGGCCGATCGCGGTGGGGAACTCGCGGCGGACGAGCGTCCACCCGTCGCCGAGGGTGTGGACGTGCTCGGCCAGCAGCTCCTGCAGATGGGCCTCGACGCCGTCCTTGACCAGGCCGGGGTCGACGCCGAGCTCGTGGGTCGAGTCGTGCTGGATCTCCTCGAGGGTGATCGTCAGCGTCTCGTCCGCCTTGTTCCGGACGATCCACGTGCCCGAGCGCTCCCCCGTCGCTCCGCTCGCCCCGTACTCCTCGGTGAGCCAACAGGGCGGGCTCATCCAGTTCAGCGGCTTGTAGGCCCGGTCGTCGGCGTGGATGCTCACCGACCCGTCGGCCTTCACGAGCAGGAGCCGGGTCGCGCTGGGCAGGTGCGCGGTGAGCCGGCCCGCGTAGTCGACCGTGCAGCGGGCGATGACGAGACGCACGGACCCGAGGGTTCCAGACGCCGTTCGTGGATCATCGCGGGGTGTGGAGACCACCAGCTCGCGCGAGATCTACACGAACCCGTGGATGACGATCCGGGAGGACACGTTCGTCCGTCCGGACGGCTCGCCGGGCGTCTACGGCGTCGTCGACAAGCCGCACTACGCGCTGGTGATCGCCCTCGAGGGCGACGCGATGATGCTGGTCGAACAGTTCCGGTACCCGATCGGGCTGCGCCGCTGGGAGTTCCCGCAGGGCACGGCCCCCGACCGCGCCGAGATGGACCCGGCCGAGCTCGCCGTCCGTGAGCTGCAGGAGGAGACGGGCCTGACCGCGCGGACGTGGCAGCCGCTGGGCCTGCTCGACGTCGCGCCCGGGCTCTCCTCGCAGCGCGGCCGGGCGTTCCTCGCCACCGACCTCGTCCCCGGCGAGCCCGACCGCGAGGAGACCGAGGCCGACATGCGCGCCGCCTGGGTCCGGCGCGGCGAGTTCGAGGACATGGTCCGGACCGGCGAGATCACCGACGCCCAGTCGATCGCGGCGTACGCGCTCCTGTTGTTGTCGGGTCGCTGATCGTGCCGGGTGGCAGGAAAGCGTCGTTGCCGGCGTCCAGTGGCAGGAACGCCGCGTCGTGGCGTCCGCGGAATCGGTACCGCCGGTCCCTGATCACACGGGGAACACTGTGGTCATGCCGCTCGTGCGCCTCGGTCCGTTGGCCGTGCCCACCCCGTCCGAGGCGCTCTCCTTCACCGCGGAGGTCGCCGCCGTGGGCGCCCGGCTGCCGGAGCAGGTCGGCGCGCTGCTCGGCGAGGTGACCCGGCTCGTCGGCCGGCTGGACGGGATCGCGACCCGGGTCGACGGCCTGCTCGACCGCGCCGAGGGCATCGTCGGCGAGATCGAGGGGGTCATCGGCGAGGCCCGCACCATCACCTCGGGCGCCCAGGAGGTGGTCGGGTCGGCCCGGGAGATCACGACCGGGGCGACCGAGGTCGTCGACCAGGCGCGGTCGATCACCGGCGGGGCCAACGAGGTGGTCGGGTCGGCCCGGGAGATCACGGCCGGCGCTCACGAGGTCGTCGACCAGGCACGCACCATCACCTCGGGCGCCTCGTCGGTGGTCGACCAGGCGCGGTCGATCACCTCCGGAGCGAACGAGGTCGTCGACTCCGCCCGCGAGATCACCTCCGGCGCCTCCTCGGTGGTCGACGACGCGCGGTCGATCACCGTCGGCGCGAAGGAGGTCGTCGGCTCGGCGCGCGAGATCACCTCCGGGGCGAACGAGGTGGTCGGCTCGGCACGCGAGATCACGGCGGGCGCGGAGGAGGTGCTGACGACGGCCGGGAACGCCAGCCGCAGCGCCCAGGAGCTGATCGACCTCTACCGCCCGATGTTGGAGAGGGCCGCGCCGCTGGCGCAGAAGTTCGTCGACGACCTCGCCCCCGAGGAGATCGACGCGGCCATCGCGCTGGTCGACGAGCTGCCCGCCCTCGCCCACCACCTCACCACCGACATCCTCCCGATCCTGGAGACCCTCGATCGCGTCGGCCCGGACCTCAACGAGCTGCTCGAGGTGACGAAGGACCTCCGCAACGCCATCGACGGCATCCCGGGCTTCTCGTTCCTCAAGCGCCGCGGCGAGAACAAGGACGACGACGGCGGCTGACGCCACCCTCGACACGTCGCTCGTCGGGCTCCCGGCCGACCGGAAGGCCCCGTCCCGACGGCGAGCGGACCCGCAGCGGGCTTTGGACACCCCGTCCGGCCCCCTGAGGGTCCTCTCGCGCCCACGGGCGTCGAGCTGACCGCACCCGCCGTCGGGAAACGGCTTGGACGAAACGGCCACCACGACGACGGGCCGCCGGTCACGATCTCGGCATGCGCCGCCTGCTGCTCGTCCTCGCCGCCGTCCTCGCCGCGGCGGGCTGCTCCACGGCCGCGCCGACCGCCGTCCCGCCGACGAGCAGCGCCGCGACCCCCGACCCCACGGACACCCGGGTGCTCACGCCCGCACGGGGGCTGTTCACCGTCGAGGTGCCGGCGCGGTTCGTCGACGTGCCCGTCACCGCCCCCGAGGCCCTCGCGGTCCCGGCGCTCGGCGAGGCCCTGCAGCGCGGCGTCGGGGTCCTCGCCATCGACCGCCGCCAGGGCTACTCCCCGACCGCCGGCGGGTACTGCACCCTCGTCCCGGCGCAGGACCTGGACCAGCTCGCGGCCGAGGCACGGGAGGCGGTCGAGCGCAGCGTCGGTCCGGTCGGCGCCCCCGACTTCGGCGTCCTGCCCGCCACCGGCCCGGCGGGTCCCCGCGTGGCGGGGACCTACCGCACCGTGTCGAACGGCCGCGTGCTCACCGTGCAGCAGGTGTCCGCGCTCGCGGGCCCGGGCCGCGCGTGCATCGTCACGGCCTCGACCGACGACCCGCTGCGCGACGCCGCCTTCCTGACGACGGCCCGGGACACCTTCCGCCTGGCCGGTTAGGCCTGGGCGGTCTGGCCGACGGCCGCCCCGTCGCTGTGCTCGCCCCGGTCCAACCCGTGCACCTCACGGATCACGTCCACGAACTCGCCCATGATCCCCGTGAGCGAGTACGTCTTGGGCGTCACCACGCGGTGCACCCCGAGGCGCTGCAGCTGCTCGGCGTCCTTCGGCGGGATGATGCCGCCCGCGACCACCGGGATGTCCGCCGCGTCCGCGCGGGCCAGCCCGTCGAGCACCGCCGGGATCACCTCGAGGTGCGAGCCGGAGAGGATCGAGAGCCCCACGACGTGCACGCCCTCCTGCACGGCCGCGGCGACGATCTCGGCCGGCGTCAGGCGGATGCCCTGGTAGATGACCTCGAAGCCGGCGTCGCGTGCGCGCACCGCGATCTGCTCGGCGCCGTTGGAGTGCCCGTCGAGCCCGGGCTTGCCGACCAGCATGCGCAGCGCGGACACCCCGAGGTCGGCGGCGGTCTGCCGGACCCGCTCGCGGACCTGCTCGAGCTCGGTCGGCTCGCCGTCGGCGGTCTCCGAGCCCGGCGCGGCCGATCCCGACGACGAGGCCGCGGTCACCCCGGTCGGGGCGCGGTACGAGCCGTAGACCGAGCGCAACGCCCCGGCCCACTCCCCCGTCGTCACGCCGACCTTGGCGCAGGCGAGCGTGGCGTCCATGAGGTTGTCCGTGCCGCCCGCGGCCGTCGTGAGCTGCTCCAGGGCGGCCCGTACGGCCTCCTCGTCGCGGTCGGCCCGCCACGCGGCGACGGCCTCCCGGGCCTGGGCCTCGACCTCCTTGTCGACCACGAAGATCGCGTCGGCGCCCTCGGCCTGCAGCGGGCTGGGCTCGGTGGAGGTGAACTTGTTGACGCCGACGACGGTGTCCTCGCCGGACTCCAGCCGCATCCGGCGCGCCGCGAGCGAGCTGACGAGCTGCGACTTCATGTAGCCGGAGTCGACGGCGGCGACCGCGCCGCCCATCTCGGCGACCTTCGCGATCTCGGCGCGGGCACCCTCGATGATCGACGCCGTCTTCGTCTCGATGACGTGGGAGCCGGCGAAGATGTCGTCGTAGTCGAGCAGGTCGGTCTCGTAGGCGAGCACCTGCTGCATGCGCAGCGCCCACTGCTGGTCCCAGGGCCGGGGCAGGCCGAGCGCCTCGTTCCAGGCCGGGAGCTGCACGGCGCGGGCGCGGGCGTCCTTGGACAGCGTCACCGCGAGCATCTCGAGCACGATGCGCTGGACGTTGTTCTCCGGCTGCGCCTCGGTGAGCCCGAGCGAGTTGACCTGCACGCCGTAGCGGAAGCGGCGCATCTTCTCGTCGGTGACGCCGTAGCGCTCGCGGCAGAGCTCGTCCCAGAGCTGCGCGAAGGCCCGGAGCTTGCAGATCTCCTCGATGACGTGCAGCCCGGCGTTGACGAAGAACGAGATCCGGCCGACGACGCGGCCGAAGTCGGCCTCGGGCACCTGCCCCGAGTCGCGCACGGCGTCGAGCACCGCGATCGCGGTGGAGATCGTGTAGGCGACCTCCTGCGTCGGCGTCGCCCCGGCCTCCTGCAGGTGGTAGCTGCAGATGTTGATCGGGTTCCACTTCGGGACGTTCGAGACCGTCCACGCGATCATGTCGGTGATCAGCCGGACGCTCGGCCCGGGTGGGAACGCGTACGTCCCGCGCGAGAGGTACTCCTTGACGATGTCGTTCTGGGTGGTGCCCGCCAGCTTGGCCCGCTCCGCCTGCGGGTCCCGCCCGTCGGCGACCGCCTGCTCGTCGGCCACCGAGACGTAGAGCGCGAGCAGCCACATCGCCGTCGCGTTGATCGTCATCGAGGTGTTCGCCTCGTGCAGCGGGATCCGGTCGAACAGCGCCCGCATGTCCCCGATGTGCGACACCGGGACCCCGACCTTGCCGACCTCGCCGCGGGCGAGCTCGTTGTCGGGGTCGTACCCGGTCTGCGTGGGCAGGTCGAAGGCGACCGACAGGCCCGTCTGTCCCTTGGACAGGTTGCGTCGGTACAGCTCGTTCGACGCCTTGGCGGACGAGTGCCCGGCGTAGGTCCGCATGACCCACGGGCGGTCACGCGAGTCGTCGGTCGGGTACGGCATGGGTGAACCTCCGAGCAGGGACCGGACCCGCCGAGGTTACCGGCGGGTCGCGTCGGCGCTGCACATGCTGCTTTTCACAGGATCGGTCACGATGGACCCGTGGTGGGTTCCATCGGCGAGATCCTGACGGCGATCGCGGCCGTCATCCTGCTGGCGGGCTTCCTGCGCTACACCTTCGGCTCCGGCCCGTCGGGGGCGCTGCCCAGCCGGGGTGGCGACGTCGGGCTGCTCGAGACGGTCGCGACGGTGCCGACCCGCGAGGCCGCCGAGGTGCTCGCGGCCCGGCTGGCCCGCGAGAAGGTGCGCGCGACCATCGCGCAGGGCGAGGAGGGCTGGAACCTGCTCGTCTTCCCCGGCGACGCCGACGACGCGCGGGTGGTGCTGCGCATGTGAGCACTTTCCGTGGCGCCAGCCACGGAAAGTGCTCACATGCGCGTCAGCGCACCGGCGGCGCGTTCACCCGCTCCACGTCGCCGCCGAGGGCCCGGAGGTTCTCGACGAACAGCGGGTAGCCGCGGTCGATGTGCGCGACGTCCCAGACCTCGGTCTCGCCGTCCGCCACGAGGCCGGCGAGCACGAGGCCGGCGCCGGCCCGGATGTCGGAGGCCCACACCGGGGCGCTGGAGAGCCGCGGCACCCCGCGCACCACGGCGTGGTGGCCGTCGGTGCGGGCGTCCGCCCCGAGCCGCACCATCTCCTCGACGAAGCGGAAGCGCCCCTCGAAGATGTTCTCGGTGATCATCGACGTGCCCTCGGAGACGGCGGACACGGCGATCGCCATCGGCTGCAGGTCGGTCGCGAACCCCGGGTAGGGCAGCGTCACCCAGTCCACCGAGCGCGGCCGGTCGTCGACCCGCACCCGGAAGCCCTCCGGCACGATCTCGGTGGTCGCGCCGGCCTGGCTCAGCTTGTCGAGCACCAGGTCGAGGTGGTGCGGGTCGACGCCGCGCACGGTGACGTCGCCGCCGGTCATCACGGCCGCGAACGCCCAGGTGGCGCCGACGATGCGGTCCCCGATGACGCGGTGGGTGGTGGGGGTGAGATCGGCGCCGCCCTGCACGGTGAGCGTCGACGTGCCCCCACCGGAGATCTTCGCGCCCATCTCCTGCAGCATCCGCACCAGGTCGACGATCTCCGGCTCCCGCGCGGCGTTGTCGATCACGGTGGTGCCCTCGGCGAACACCGCGGCCATGAGGATGTTCTCGGTGGCCCCGACCGACGGGAAGTCCAGCCAGATCTGGGCGCCGCGCAGTGTCTCGCCGCCGGCCTCCGCGATCACGCAGCCGTGCGAGATCTCCGACCGGGCCCCGAGCAGCCGCAGGCCCGCCTGGTGCATGTCCAGCGGGCGGGACCCGATCGCGTCGCCCCCGGGCAGCGGCACCACCGCGCGCCGGCACCGGCCGACCAGCGGGCCGAGGACGCAGACCGACGCCCGCAGCCGCGACACCGACCGGTAGTCGGCCTCCGGGTTCAGCTCGGCGGGGACGTCGATGACGACCGTGTCGCCGTCGATCACGACCTCGCACCCGAGGCTGCGCAGCACGTCGCCCATCAGCGGGACGTCGAGGATCTGCGGACAGTTCGTGATCGTCGTCCGGCCCTCGGCGAGCAGCGCCGCGGCCATCAGCTTGAGCACGCTGTTCTTGGCGCCGACCACGTCCACCGTCCCCGAGAGGGAGTCGGCCGGGCGGACGACGAAGTGCTCGTTCACGTCCCGCGACGCTACCGGCCGGGCCCGGACGCACGACGCCGGGGCGGGGCCCGGGCCGCCTAGACTCCGCGCATGGCCGTCCACCTCACCCGCATCTACACGCGCACCGGCGACGACGGGACGACCGGCCTGTCCGACTTCTCCCGGGTCCCCAAGACGCACCCCCGGCTGGGCGCCTACGCCGACTCCGAGGAGACCAACGCGGCCATCGGCGTCGCGCTCGCCGTCGGGGACCTGCCCGAGCGGGTCGCGGGGCCGCTGCGCCAGGTCCAGAACGACCTGTTCGACGTCGGGGCGGACCTCGCCACCCCCGTCGTCGAGAACCCCGAGTACCCCCCGCTGCGCGTCACCGAGGCGCAGATCGAGCGGCTCGAGGGCTGGTGCGACGAGTTCAACGAGGAGCTGGGGAAGCTCGACTCGTTCATCCTGCCGGGCGGCACGCCCGGGGCCGCCTACCTGCACGTGGCCCGCGTCGTCTGCCGCCGCGCCGAGCGCAGCACCTGGGCGGTGCTCGAGGCCGACCCGGAGCGCACCGGCCCGCTGCCGGCGCGCTACCTCAACCGGTTGTCGGACCTGCTGTTCATCCTCGGGCGGGTCGCGAACCCCGACGGGGACGTCCTGTGGGTGCCGGGCGGGCCGGAAGCGGGCGAGCGCAGCGACGGGGGAAGCTGAAGCGCAGCAGGACGAGCCCGTCCGACGGCTCCCCGGGAACGAGCGAACGGCACGTCCGCAGCATCGATACGCGACAGTGCCGCTCGTTCCGGAGCGGGTTACGACGCCTGGCGGTAGCCGGTCGACCGGCCGGGAGGCGTCGACTCCAGCCAGGACGAGAACCCGGTGACGACGTCGGCGCCCATCGCGAGTTCGAAGGTGCCCTCCCCGGTGCGGCAGCGCAGCACCGTCGAGCCGGGGGCGTGCAGCTCGGTCGGTCGCGGTGCGCGCCGGTCGACGATCTCGACCTCGAACCGGTCGAGCACCACGTTGGGGCCGGACCGGAGCCCGCTCACGCGGTACCAGCGGAACTGGTCCCCGCGGTAGCGGGCGATCCCGGAGTGCCAGCCGCGCTGGTCGTCGGCCGCGGACACCGCGTCGACCGGCAGGGCCCGGCGCAGGGCCACGTCGACCCCGCCGCGGCGCAGCGACTGGAGGCGACGCAGCGCGACGAGGGCCAGCAGGAGCAGGACCGCCGCCACGACGACGAGCGCGATCTCGACCGTCATCCCCCCGGTCGTCATACGCCGTCGTCCCGTGTGCGGTCCTGCACCCTCCGTGCGCCCCTACTGCTCCACCGACTCCCCGGCGGCCTGGAGGCGGGCGCGGGCCCGGTCGCGCGCCACGCGCCACTCCTGGTCGTCGGAGTCGCCGATGTAGTGCTCGGCCTCGCGGAGATCGTCCTTGGCCTGGGCCACGTCGATCTCGGAGGCCAGTTCCGCGAGCTCCGCCAGCACGGTGACCGACTCCGCGGTCACCGAGAGGAAGCCGCCGAACGCGGCCACGTGGAAGGGCTCGCCGTCGGTCGGGTCCACCCGGACCACGCCCGCCTCGCGCAGCTGCGCGATGAGCGGCTCGTGGCCGGGGAGGATTCCGATCGACCCCTCGACCGTGCGGGCGGAGACGAAGCCGGCCGTCCCGGACCAGATCTTCTTCTCCACGCCGACGACGTCGACCTGCATCTCGGCCACGACTACTCCGAGTACTTCTTGATGTTCGCCTCGACGTCGTCGAGGCCACCGCACATCTGGAAGGCCTGCTCCGGGGCGTTGTCGTACTCGCCCTTCGCGATCTTGTCGAAGGCCTCGACGGTGTCCTTGACGTCCACGGTCGAGCCGGGCTCGCCGGTGAACTGCTCCGCGGCGTACATGTTCTGGCCGAGGAACCGCTCGATGCGACGGGCGCGACCGACGGTGAGCCGGTCCTCCTCGGAGAGCTCGTCGATACCGAGGATGGCGATGATGTCCTGGAGGTCGTTGTACCGCTGCAGGATGCGGATGACCTCGCGGGCCACGCGGTAGTGCTCCTCGCCGATGTACTGCGCGTCGAGGATCGTCGACGTCGACGTCAGCGGGTCCACGGCGGGGAAGATGCCCTTCGCGAACACGCCACGGGAGAGCTCCGTGGTCGCGTCGAGGTGGGCGAACGTCGTGGCCGGCGCCGGGTCGGTGTAGTCGTCGGCGGGGACGTAGATCGCCTGCATCGAGGTGATCGACCGGCCACGGGTCGAGGTGATGCGCTCCTGTAGCTCACCCATCTCGTCCGCCAGGGTCGGCTGGTAGCCCACCGCCGAGGGCATGCGGCCCAGCAGCGTCGAGACCTCCTGGCCGGCCTGCGTGAACCGGAAGATGTTGTCGATGAAGAGCAGCACGTCCTGCTCCTGCACGTCGCGGAAGTACTCCGCCATCGTCAGGGCCGACAGGGCGACGCGCATGCGCGTGCCCGGCGGCTCGTCCATCTGCCCGAAGACGAGCGCGGTGTCCTTGAGGACGTTCGCCTCGTCGAGCTCGACCCAGAGGTCGTTGCCCTCACGGGTGCGCTCCCCGACGCCGGCGAACACCGAGGTGCCACCGAAGTTCCGGGCGATGCGCTGGATCATCTCCTGGATGAGCACGGTCTTGCCGACACCCGCGCCGCCGAACAGGCCGATCTTGCCGCCCTCGACGTAGGGGGTCAGCAGGTCGACGACCTTGAGGCCCGTCCAGAGCACCGAGGTCTTGCCCTCGAGCTGCTCGAAGGGGGGCGGCGGCCGGTGGATGCCCCAGTGCTCGGCGTCCTCGGCGTAGCCCGGCTCGTCCATGCAGTCGCCGAGGGCGTTGAACAGGTGGCCCTTGACGATGTCACCGACCGGGACGGAGATCGGCTTGCCGCTGTCCTGGACCTCGGTGCCGCGGACGACACCGTCGGTGGGCTGCATCGAGATGGTGCGGACCTGGTTGTCGCCCAGGTGCTGCGCGACCTCGAGGGTCAGGGTCTTCGTCTCGCCGTTCAGCTCCAGCGGGAGCTTGAGGGCGTTGAACAGGTCCGGCACCTCGCCGCGCGGGAACTCCACGTCGACGACGGGGCCGAGGATGCGGGTGATCCGGCCGGTGGCCCCGGACTGCTGCTCGTCGCGGCCGGACTCGGCCGTGGCGGTGGACTGGGTCATGGTCACTCCCGTGGGATCTGCTCGCTCACTGGGCGAGCGCGTCGGAGCCACCGACGATCTCGCTGATTTCCTGCGTGATCTGGGCCTGCCGGGCCTGGTTCGACTCGCGGACCAGGTTGTCGACCAGGTCGTTCGCGTTGTCGGTCGCGGCCTTCATGGCCCGCTGCCGCGCCGCGGACTCCGAGGCCGCCGCGTCGAGCATCGCGGCGAACACGCGGGCCCGCACGTACTTCGGCAGCAGGCTGTCGAACAGGACCTCGGGCTCGGGCTCGAAGGCGTACTCCGCCTCGCGGTCCGAACCGTCGGAGTCCTCCGACGACGAGCTCGACTCCGAGCCCTCGTCGTCCTCCTCCGACTCCAGGTCCAGCGGCGCCACCTGCAGCGCGATCGCGGTCTGGGTCAGCATCGAGCGGAACTGGGTGAAGACGACGTGGATCTCGTCGACGCCCGGCTTGCCCTCGGCGTCCTCCGGCGCGCGGAACATGACCGTGCGCTCGCCGCCGGACTCGCCCTGCTCGTCGTCGTCGTGCTCGACCGACACCTCGTTCTCGCCGCCGGCGAGGAACGCCGCGGTGAGGTGGTCGGCCGCGTGGGCCGCGTTCGCGTAGTCCGGCACCTCGGAGAAGCCGGTGAACTGCCCCGACATCTCGCGGTTGCGGAAGCGGAAGTACGCCGTGCCCTTGCCGCCGATGACGTAGAGCGTCGACTCCTTGCCCTCGTCGGAGAGCCGGCGGATGAGCCGCTCGGTCTCGCGCAGGACGTTGGCGTTGTAGCCGCCGCAGAGGCCGCGGTCGCTCGTCACGACGACGATCGCGGCCCGCTTCGGCTCCTCGCGGGGCGTCAGCAGCGGGTGGTCGCTCGCGCCCGCCTTCGCCGCCGTCCGCAGCACGTGCGTGAACTCGTCGGCGTAGGGCCGCGACGCCTCGACGCGGGCCTGCGCCTTCGAGATGCGCGACGCCGCGACCATCTCCATCGCCTTGGTGATCTGGGCGATGTTCTTGGTCGACCGGATGCGTCGTCGCAGGACGCGGAGATTGGCTGCCATGCGACTAGCTCTCCGAGTCGGAGGACTCGTCGGAGGACTCCTCGGAGGAGTCCTCGCCGCCGATCTCACCCGAGCCGCCGTCGTCGGCCGGGTTGTCGCCGTCCTTGGTCTCGAACTGGTCCTTGAACTCGGAGACGGCCTTGTTCAGGCGCTCCTCGTTCTCGTCCGAGAGCTGGCCGGTGTCGCGGATCTCCGCGAGCACGCCGCCGTCACGGCGGACGAACTCGAGGAACTCGGTCTCGAAGCGCGCGACGTCCTCGACGGGCACCGAGTCGAGGTGACCGCGGGTGCCGAGGAAGATCCCGACGACCTCCTCCTCGACCGGGTACGGCTCGCCCTGGCCCTGCTTGAGCAGCTCCATGAGGCGGGCACCGCGGTCGAGCTGCGCCTGCGACGTGGCGTCGAGGTCGGAGCCGAAGGCCGCGAACGACTCCAGCTCGCGGTACTGCGCCAGCTCCACGCGCAGGCGGCCGGCGACGGAGCGCATGGCCTTGATCTGCGCGGAACCACCGACGCGCGACACCGAGTTACCGACGTTCAGCGCGGGCCGCTGGCCCTGGTTGAACAGGTCGGACTCGAGGAAGCACTGGCCGTCGGTGATCGAGATGACGTTCGTGGGGATGTAGGCCGCGATGTCGTTGCCCTTGGTCTCCACGATCGGCAGGCCGGTCAGCGAGCCGCCCCCGAGGTCGTCGGAGAGCTTCGCGCAACGCTCGAGCAGCCGCGAGTGCAGGTAGAAGACGTCGCCCGGGTAGGCCTCGCGGCCCGGCGGGCGGCGCAGCAGCAGGGAGATCGCGCGGTAGGCCTCGGCCTGCTTCGACAGGTCGTCGAAGATGATCAGGCAGTGCTTGCCCTGGTACATCCAGTGCTGGGCGATGGCCGAGCCGGCGTACGGGGCGATGTACTTGAAGCCCGCCGGGTCGGAGGCCGGGGCCGCGACGATGGTCGTGTACTCCAGCGCGCCGGCCTCCTCGAGGGCCTGGCGCACACCGGCGATCGTGGTGCCCTTCTGACCGATCGCGACGTAGACGCAGCGGACCTGCTGCTCCGGGTCGCCGGTCTCCCAGGCCTCACGCTGGTTGATGATCGTGTCGGTGCAGACCGCGGTCTTGCCGGTCTTGCGGTCACCGATGATCAGCTGGCGCTGGCCGCGGCCGATCGGCGTCATGGCGTCGATCGCCTTGATGCCGGTCTGCAGCGGCTGCTTGACCTCCTTGCGCTGCACGACCGTGGCGGCCTGCAGCTCCATGACCCGGTTCTCCTCGGACTCGATGTCACCGAGGCCGTCCATGGGCTGGCCGAGCGGGTTCACGACGCGGCCGAGGAAGCCGTCGCCGACCGGGACCGAGAGGACGCGGCCGGTCCGCGTGACCTGCTGCCCCTCCTCGATCGTCTCGTACTCACCCAGGATCACGACGCCGATCTCGCGCTCCTCGAGGTTCTGGGCCAGGCCCAGCACGCCCCCGGGGAACTCGAGCAGCTCGTTGGTCATCGTCGAGGGCAGGCCCTCGACGTACGCGATGCCGTCACCCGTCGAGGTGACGATGCCGACCTCCTGCCGGGAGGCGTCCGCGGAGTAGGAGGACACGTAGTCCTCGATCGCACTGCGGACCTCGTCGGAGGAGATGGTCAACTCGGCCATGGTTCCCGCTCTCGCTTGATGTCCTAGAACGTGGTGCTAGTGGAAGGCTTCTGTTCGGTACCGACTACCCGAGCCGGCGGTTCAGGTCGTCGAGGTGTCCCGCGGCGCTGCCGTCGATGACCTCGTCGCCGACCTGGATCACCAGGCCGCCGAGCAGCTGCGGGTCGACCTCGAGGTGCACGGTGATGTCACGCCCGTAGATGCGCGCGAGCACACCGGCGAGCCGCTCCTGCTGCTCGGCCGACAGCTCGACCGCGGAGCGCACGGTGGCGACGGACCGCTGGCGCCGGTCGGCGGCCAGCTCGGCGAGCCGCTCCAGCCCCGTGGAGATGTGGTGGGTCAGGGGGTGGGCGACGAGCTGCGAGGCCAGCCGACGGGTGATCGGCTCCGCCTTGTTCTCCAGCAGGTCGTCGAGCACCTTCTGCTTGCCCGTCGGGTCGGCGGACGGGCTGCCGAGCAGCCGCTCGAGGTCGGGCTGCCCGCCGACGATCCGGCCGAGGCGGAAGAGCTCGTCCTCCACCGCGTCCAGGCGGCCGTCGGCCTCGGCGGCCGCCAGCAGCGCCTCCCGCCCGACGACGCGCAGCGCCTGGACGAGGTCCGCGGGCTTCGACCAGGAGGCCTTCGCCGCCGCCTTCACGACGTCGGCGACCGGGCGGCCGACCTGGTTGTCGAACACGCGCCCGGCGAGCCCCTCGCGGGCCTCCGGGTCCGTCGACGAGTCCGCGAGCGTGCGGCGCAGCACGGCCTCGCGGTCGAGGAGGTCGGCCACGGCGTCGAGCTGCTCGCCGGTGGTCACCAGGTCGTCGGAGGAGGCGTCGCGGGTGACCTCGTCGAAGCGGCGGCGGACGCCCTGCAACGACTCCCGGCTGGTGGCGCGGAAGTCCGCGACCAGCGCGGCCGTACCCGTCGCCGCGGTCATGCGCCTACTCCGTTCCCCGTGTTCGTACTCGCTGCCGATCCGTTCGACCGGCTCGACATCGACTCCAGGTTGTCGAGGAACGAGTCGACCGACCGGGACTTCGCGGTGTCGTCGGACAGCGACGCGGCGACGATGCGCCGCGCCAGTTCGACGGAGCCCGCGCCGACCTCGGAGCGCAGCTCGGAGACCGTGCGCGCCCGGGAGGCGTCCACGCTCTGCCGGCCCTGCGCCTTGATCCGCTCGGCCTCCTCGGCCGCGTTCTCCGCGAGATCGGTCTTGATGCGTTCCGCGTCGGCCCGGGCGTCGTCCCGGATCCGCGCGGCCTCGTTGTCGACCTCGCCCAGCCGGGCGCGCGAACGCTCGAGCTGCGCCTGGGCGTCGTCGTACTCGGACTTCGCCCGCTCCATCCCGTCGCGCAACCGCGTCACGTCCTGGTCGTGGGACCGGACGAGGCTCGGCCATGCGTACCTGCCGATGATGAAGACGAGCACGGCGAACGCGATGAAGCCGACGACGATCTCGGCCAGGTGCGGCAGCGCGGCACCGGGCTCGCCGGCCTCCTGCGCCACCACCACGATGACGTTCATGTGCTTCCTCCGCCTGTCAGGGAGTCAGCCCGCGATGCGCGGGGGTCGGCTCACTGGAGGGCGAAGGCGAGGACCAGGCCCAGGATGGCGAGGGCCTCGGAGAGGGCGAAGCCGATGAAGGCGATCGACTGCAGCTGGCCACGGGCCTCGGGCTGGCGGGCGACGCCGTTGATGAAGGCGGCGAAGACGATGCCGACGCCGATACCCGGGCCGATGGCCGAGAGACCGTAACCGACGACGTTGAGGTTTCCGGAGAGCATTCCAGCGTCCTTTCGCGGTGCGGGAGGAGGTTCGGTGGTGTGACCGGCGAGCTAGTGCTCGTCGGCCAGGGAGGCGCCGATGTAGGACGCCGTGAGGATCGTGAAGATGTAGGCCTGCACGAGCTGGATGAACGCCTCGAACCCGGTGAAGACCAGCGCCATCGCGAACGAGCCGACGGAGAGCACCTTCAGCAGCACCGAGTCGGCGATGAGCAGCATGTACTCGGCGCCGAAGACGAACAGCAGCAGCACGAGGTGACCCGCGAACATGTTCCCGAACAACCGGAACGCGAGGGTCACCGGACGCAGCAGGATGTTCGAGAGGAATTCGATCGGGGTGAGGATGATGCGGACCCAGCCCGGCACGCCGGGGGGCCACGTCATGAGCCTGATGTAGCCGCCGAACCCCTGCTTGCGGATGCCGACGATGTTGTAGATCAACCACGTCAGGATCGCCATCGCGTAGGCCATGCCCGGGTGGGAGAACGTGGGGAACTGGATCAGCGGGATGATCCCGAAGAGGTTGTTCACCACGAGGAACGCGAAGAGCGCCACCAGGTAGGGCACGAACTTGCGGAACTCGGGCCCGATGTTGTCGCGGGCGATCGAGTCCCGCACCAACACGTGGAACTTCTCGGCGAGCCACTGCGTCCGTCCCGGCAACAGTTGCGCGGAACGCGTGGCGATCGCGAAGAAGCCGAGGATCAGCACCACGCTGAAGATCAGCTGGATGACGGGCTTGTCGACGTACTCGAGGACCGGCACCCCCTGGAACATCGGGGGGATGTTGAAGTCCTCGCCGCTCGGGGCCTTGAAGCCGGGGGCCGGCGGCTGAGGCGCCTGCGACAGCCACGTCGGCAACGACGAGATCACCCGGGCTCCTTCCGGTCCTGCTGCCCGGTCTGTTCACCGGAACGCGAGGGTGATTGGGCCGGACGGGTGTCCGGCGGAACGTAAAGGTAGCGGATGTAGATCAGCGCGAAGGACGCCGCCCCGCCGAGCAACAGCCCGACGAGGAGCACCCAGCGTGTACCCAACAGAAGGTCGATCCCCCACCCGATACCACCGAAGAGGAGGAAACCGGCGAGGAGGTGCGACAGGACGGTCCAACCTTCGGCCACCGGAGGGTGTGCGGCAGCACCCTGAGGGGTGCGACCCGCATCACCGCGGAGGCTGTCCTGCGCCATCGCGCGCACCATATCAGGGCGATCACGACAGTCGACTACGGACTGTCGGAGGTCACACGCCCCACCATCGGGTGACCAACCGGATGAAGCGGACGGACCGGTCACGTGGCGATGGTGGGAATCTTGGCCCGCGCGAACGCCACGGTCTCGCCGAGCACGAAGACGAGCGCCACCGGCCCGAGGGCCAGCGCGAAGATCCGGGTGTCGACGAGCGCGAGCCGGTCGAGCACGATCAGCAGCACCGCGAGCACCGCCAGCTTCGTCACGAGGCTGATCATGGCGATGCCCATGACGACGACGGGGGCGGAGCTCGCCGTCCAGCGCATCACCAGCGGCCCGAGGGCGCAGACGACGAGGGCGACGACGGCCCCGAACACCGCGGTGCCCAGCCCGGCTCCACCGGCGAGGACGCCCGCCAGGACCACGACCACGACGGCCACGACGACGGCGGGGATCAGACCGCCGCGCAGCATGGCGCCGCTGACCTGCTGGACCTGGACGCCGACGGCGGCGGCGAGCCGGTCCTCCGCACCGGGCTCGACGCCGGCGCTCGGTTCGTTCATCGGTGACTCTCCGGGAGGATCAGGGACGGGCGGTCCGGCGCAGGCGCGGCACCGCCGAGGCGAGCAGGGCCACCAGCAGCCCGAGGGCGACCAGCCAGACCACGAGGAAGACGTCGGTGATGAGGGCCAGGGCGACTGCGCCGAACGCGAACACCCCGGCCCACAGGTAGATCAGCAGCACGGCCCGCCGTTGCGAGTGCCCGAACTCGAGCAGGCGGTGGTGCAGGTGCATCTTGTCCGGGGCGAACGGGCTGCGCCCGGCCCGCGTCCGGCGTACCACGGCGAGCAGCAGGTCGACCAGCGGCACCAGGACCACGGCGGCGACCACCACGATCGGCGCGAGCAGGGCGACCGCGTTGCGCGGTGCGGAGTCGGAGTAGGTGATCCGGCCCGACGCCGTGGTGGTGGCCGCGGCCAGCATCAGGCCGATCAGCATCGAGCCGGAGTCGCCCATGAAGATGCGGGCGGGCTGGAAGTTGTGCGGCAGGAACCCCGCGCACGCCCCCGCCAGGACGGCGGCGATGAGCGCGGGCGGGTAGGCGGTGACGTCCCCGTCGCGCTGGCCGAGCAGCCCGAGCGAGTACGCGAGGACCGCCAGGGCGGCGATCAGGCCGATGCCCGCGGCCAGCCCGTCGAGGCCGTCGACGAAGTTGATCGCGTTCACCAGCACCACGGTGAGGAAGACCGTGAGGATGACGCCCTGGTCGGGACCGAGGATGAGCAACGTGCCCGACCCGCCGTCGGGAACGGGCAGGATGAGCCACTGCACCCCGAGCAGGACCATGACGCCCGCCGACGTGGCCTGCCCGGCGAGCTTGGTGAGGGCGTCGACGCCGAAGCGGTCGTCCAGCGCGCCGACCAGGCAGATCAGTCCCCCGGCGACGATGACCGCCCGGGTCTCCGACGAGTAGTCGAAGGCGCGCCGCAGCACCGGCAGCTGCGAGGCCACGAACACCCCGGCGAGGACGCCGATGTACATGGCGACGCCGCCGAGGCGCGGGACCGGCACGGTGTGGACGTCGCGCCCGCGCGGGACCGCGATGGCCCCGGCGCGGATGGCGAGCCGCCGGACGACGCCGGTGACCAGGAACGTCACCACCGCCGCGCAGAGCGCCACCAGGAGGTACTCCCGGATCGGCAGGCCCTGCGGGGCGAACGGTGGCGACGGGTCCACGACCGTCAGACTAGGTCAGCCCCGGGGGTAGGCCGGGAAGCGCCCCACCAGGGCCGACACGGCGTCCCGGGTGTCGGCGAGCGTGCGCTTGCCGTCCTCGGTGGTCTCGTCGGCGGTGACGGCCGCCGCGATGAGGCGCGCGACCTCCGGCATCTCGGCCGGCGTCATCCCCTGCGTCGTGATCGACGGGGAGCCGACGCGGATGCCCGAGGCCACCATCGGGGGCTGCGTGTCGTACGGGATCGCGTTCTTGTTCAGCGTGATGGCGGCGAGCCCGCTGCGGGCCTCGGCCTCCTTGCCGGTGACCCCGAGCGGCGACAGGTCGAGCAGCGACAGGTGGGTGTCGGTGCCGCCGGAGATGGCGCGCATCCCGTGCTCCACCAGCCCCGCGGTGAGGGCCTGCGCGTTCTCGATGACCGTCCGGGCGTACTGCTGGTACTCCGGGGTCGCGGCCTCGGCGAGGGCGACGGCCTTGCCGGCGACGGCGTGCATGAGCGGCCCGCCCTGCAGGAACGGGAAGACTGCCTTGTCCAGGGCCTTCGCGTGCTCGGCCTTCGAGACGAGCATGCCGCCGCGCGGGCCGCGCAGGACCTTGTGGGTGGTGAAGGTGACGACGTCGGCGTAGGGCACCGGGCTGGGGATCGCCTGGCCGGCGACGAGCCCGATGAAGTGGGCCGCGTCGACCCAGAGGATCGCGCCGATCTCGTCGGCGATCTCGCGGAACCGCGCGAAGTCGATGAGGCGGGGGTACGCCGTGGCGCCCGCGACGATCATCTTCGGCCGGTGCTCGAGCGCGAGGTCGCGCACCTGGTCGTAGTCGATGAGGTGGTCGTCCTCGCGCACCGTGTAGGGCACGGGCTCGAACCACTTGCCCGAGAAGCTCACCTTCGCGCCGTGCGTGAGGTGGCCGCCGTGCGGCAGCGACATGGCGAGCACCTTGTCGCCCGGCTGGCAGAACGCGGCGTACACCGCGAGGTTCGCGTTCGCGCCGGAGTGCGGCTGCAGGTTCGCGTGCTCGGCGCCGAAGAGGGCCTTGGCCCGCTCGATGCCGATCTCCTCGGCGCGGTCGACGACCTCGCAGCCGCCGTAGTAGCGGCGGCCGGGGTAGCCCTCGGCGTACTTGTTCGACAGCGTCGACCCGAGCGCCGCGAGGACCGCGGGGCTGGTCAGGTTCTCGCTCGCGATGAGCTGGAGTCCGCCGCGGAGCCGACCGAGTTCGTCGTCGAGGACCTGCGCGATCTCGGGGTCGACGGCGGAGAGGGACCCGAAGTCCGGGCCCCAGAAGTGGTCGGTGCTTGCCACGGTGCAGTACCTCACTCAGGTCGGGATGTCGGCGTCGATCGACGGTACCCGCCGTTCGGCGGACGGACCGGGTGCTTTGTGCGCCCTGTCACCGCCTCGTCACCAGTCGGCGATCGTCAGCGACGTGCTCGGTCGCGGGCGTTCCTGCAGGCCACGGGCCCGGTAGTCCCAGGCCGCGAGCCCGATCATCGCGCCGTTGTCGGTGGACCAGCGCAGGGGCGGCAGGCACAGCTCGACGCCGGTCCCGCTGCACAGCGCCGCCGCCCGCTCGCGCAGCTGCGGGCTCGCCGCCACCCCGCCCACGACGACGAGGCACCGGCTCGGGTACCGCTCCAGCGCCTTGCGGCACTTCGACAGCAGCACGTCGAGGCACGCCTCCACGAAGCTCGCCGCGACGTCGGCCGGCGGGTGGTCCGGGTTCGCCGCGAGGAACCGCGACACCGCGGACTTCAGCCCGGAGAAGGAGAAGTCCAGCTCCAGGTCCCTGCCCGGGCGGGGAAGGTCGACGTCGGGGGTCCCGGTCTTCGCGAGCCGGTCGATCGCCGGGCCGCCGGGGTAGCCGAGGCCGAGCATGCGGGCGACCTTGTCGTAGGCCTCCCCCACCGAGTCGTCGCGCGTGGACCCGACGAGGGCGACGTCCCCGTTCTCCTGCACGTGCGCGAGCAGCGTGTGGCCGCCGGACACGAGCAGCACCATCGCCGGGTACGTCACGCGCTGCTCGTCGAGGTCGGCCGAACGTAGGTGCCCGCGCAGGTGGTTCACGCCGTACACCGGCAGGCCCCACCCGTCGCCCAGCCCGACCGCGGAGTTCGTCCCGACGACGAGGCTGCCGATCAGCCCCGGACCGCGCGTCACCCCGATCGCGGTGAGGTCGGCCGGGGTGAGCCCGGCGTCGTCGAGCACCTTGCGGACGGTCGGCAGGATCGCGTCGACGTGCGCGCGGCTCGCCATCTCGGGGTAGACGCCGCCGTAGCGGTCGTGCAGCTCGACCTGACTCGCGACCGCCGACGCGACGACCGTGCCGTCGGGCCGGACGATCGCGACACCGGTGTCGTCGCACGAGGTCTCGATGCCCAGCATGAGTTCGTCCGGGGCGATCGGGTCAGCCATGGGTCAGCACCCTCTCGATCTCCGCCGCCGGGATCGCGCCCTCGCGCTCGATGCGCGGCGTCTCCAGGTGGCAGTTGACGACCGTCGACGGCACCCCCGAGCGCTCCCCGCCGTCGACGACGGCGTCGGGGCGGCCGGCGAGCTGGGCGAGGATGGGGCCGGTCGCCTGGGCGGTCGGTTCGCCGTGCGCGTTCGCGCTGGTCACGAGCAGGGCGCCGACGTCGGAGAGCAGGGCGCGCAGGTCGGGGTCGGCCGGCACGCGCACGCCGACCTCGGCGCGCCCGGCCAGCCACGCGGGCGCCGTGTCGTCGATGCCGAGCGCCACGGTGATCGGTCCCGGGGAGAAGGCGCCGAGCAGCCGCCGCGCGGTGTCGGGCACCTCGACGCCGAGGCTCGGCAGTTCGTCGGGGGTGGCCACCATGATCGGCAGCTCCCGGGTCCGCGGTCGCGCCTTGAGCGCGAACAGCGTGTCGATCGCCTCCCGACGGCGCGGGTGGACGGCCAGCCCGTACACCGTGTCGGTCGGCAGCAGGGCGACGCCGCCCGCGAGCAGCGCCTCCCGCGCGGCGGCCCAGGCGTCGCCGCGGAACCGCACGCTCGACTCGGTGAGCGGCGCGGCGCTGACCACGGGCGGCTCGTGGTCACCGCACCGCAGCGCGGCGACGAGGTCGTCGATCTCGGGCGCGTCGATCCCGGCGTCGGTCGCCTCGACCCCGAGATCGGCGAGCAGGGCCAGTGCCTGCGGTCGCTTGGCCCCGGCGACGCGGAGGCCGACGCCCGGATTCGGACGAACGGCCCGTTCGTCACCCTCTTCCGTGACGAACGGGCCGTTCGTGGCAGCGGAGGTGCCCGAGGTGACCGCGCCCGGCGTCGGGAAGAGGTCCTTCAGGACGACCGCGAGGTCGCCGTGGCGGGTCGCGACGGTGCCGTCGGCGCGGGTCAGGGCCGCATAGACGGCGGTACCACCGGCCATCCGCAGGGCGAGCGTGGGCCCGCCCCGGCTCAGCAGGGCGAGCGCGTCGAGGCCGATGACCGGGATCTCCCGGGCGAACGCGACGGCGTTGACGTAGGCGATCCCGGCGCGCACCGAGGCGAGATTGCCGGGGCCGACGTCGACGGCGAGTCGGTCGAGGTCGGCCACCGTGCGTCCGCCCTCGGCGATGACGGAGCTCGCGAGCACGCCGACGTCGACGAAGCCGGGGTCGGAGCGGTCGGCGCTCGCCCGGGCGAGCACCTCGTCGTCGTCGAGCAGGGCGACGCCGTAGACGCGGGAGGAGGTCTCGACGGCGAGGGTGAGGGTCACGCGTGCACCGCCACCGCGTTCAGGACCGCGTCCCACCGGCCGGCGCCGGTCAGCGTGATCGTCCGCCCCGTGTCGCCGTGCTTCGCGAAGGTCAGGTTCAGCGGCTCGGGGAACTCCGAGGCGACGAGGCCGGCCCACTCGATCACCGCGATCACCTCGTCGAGGTACTCGTCGAGCCCGAGGTCGCGGAACTCGGCGACGTCGTCGAGCCGGTAGGTGTCGACGTGCAGCACCCGCGGCCCCGGGGTGTCGTAGAAGTTGGCCAGGGAGAACGTCGGGCTGGTCACCGCCGCGTCGGAACCCAGCGCGGCCACCAGCGCGCGCGTGAAGGTCGTCTTGCCGGCCGCCAGGTCCCCGGTCAGCAGCAGGGCGTCGCCCGCGCGCAGGTGGGGGGCGATGGCCGCCGCGACGCGCGCCGTGTCGTCCGGTCCGCCGCTGGAGAAGGTCACCTCGTTCATCGCGACTCCATGATAGGAGCCCACGCCGACCGTCCGACGGCGTGCCCTCGGACCCTCAGGCGACGACGGGCTGCCGCCCCAGCACCTCGGCGATCTGCGCGAGGCTCACGGCGCCCTCGCGCCGCACCACGGGGTCGGTGCCGGTGAGGTCGACGATCGTCGACCCCGCGTCCGTGGCCATCGGCCCGCCGTCGAGGTAGACCTCCACCAGGTCCCCCAGCTGCGAGTACGCGTCGGCGCACGTGTGCGGCACCGCTCCCCCGGCGGCGTTCGCGCCGGTGATCGCCATGGGCCCGCACTCGCGCAGCAGCTCCAGCGCCACCGGGTGCAGCGGCATGCGCAGCACCACGGTGCCCCGGGTGCGCCCGAGGTCCCAGGCCAACGACGGGGCGTGCGGCAGGACGAGGCTCAGGCCGCCGGGCCAGAACGCCTCGATGAGGTCGCGGGCGGTGCTCGGCACCACCGACACGAGCCCGTCGATCGTCGACCAGCTCCCGACGAGCACCGGCACCGGCGTCTCCGGCCCACGCCGCTTGGCCACGAGCAGCTCGCGCACGGCGTTCTGGTCGAAGGCGTCCGCGCCGACGCCGTAGGAGGTGTCGGTGGGCACGACGACGAGCCGCCCGGCCCGGACCGCCGACTGCGCCGCCGCGAGCCCGGCCGCACGGGTGTCGGGGATGCGGCAGTCGAACGTCGTCACGGGGCCGACCCTAGCGATCGCGGGCGCGTGGATGGCGGCCCGACCGGTGATCATGGCCGGGGACCGCTCAGGCCCGCGTGCCCACGGCCACCCGCGGCCGTCCGGTCAGGTCGAGGCGGGTGCCCAGGGCGGTGAAGCCCGCGGCGCGGAGGACCGCCAGCACGTCGTCGGCGTGCGACTCGTCGTGCTCCACGGCCACGCGGCCCCCGGGCCGCAGCAGCCGGGCCGCCGTCAGGGCGAGCGGTCGGATCACGTCGAGCCCGTCGGCCCCGCCGAACACGGCCCGGGCGGGGTCGTGGCCGACCTCGGGCGAGACCGGGGTGCCGGCGGGCACGTAGGGCGGGTTGGCCACCAGGAGGTCCACCGTGCCGTCCAGGTCCGCCAGCGTGTCCGGGGCGGTCACGTCGCCCTCGACGAGGGTCGCGCCCGACCCGGCGAGGTTGCGGTCCGCCCAGGTGAGCGCGGCCGGGTCGGCCTCGACGGCCCACACCGCGGCGTCGGGACGGGCGACGGCCAGCGCGAGGGCCAGCGCGCCGGAGCCCGTGCAGAGGTCGACGACGACGGGGGTCGCGGTGCCCCGCAGGCTCGCGACGCCCTCGGTGAGCAGCACCTCCGTCTCGGGCCGCGGGACGAACACCCCGGGACCCACCGCCACCGACACCGGTCCGAGCACCGCCGACCCCACGACGTGCTGCAGCGGCTCCCGCGCCGCCCGCCGCGCGACCAGCTCGTCGAGGCGGCGGGAGGCCTCGTCGTCGAGATCGGGGGCCAGCACCAGCCGGGTGCGGGGGATGCCGAGCACGTGGGCGGCGAGGAGTTCGGCGTCGACGCGGGGGCTGTCGAGCCCGGCCGCCGCGAGGCGCGCCGCCGCGGCCGCGACGCGCGTCCGGGTCGGGTGGGTCCCCGTCGACGAGGTCACCCCCGCGCCTCCTCGCTCGCGGCCGTCGCGAGCCGCTCGGCCCGGTCCGCGGCGCGCAGCGCGTCGAGGACCCCGCCCAGCTCGCCGTCGAGCACCCGGTCGAGGTCGTGGGACTTGTAGCCGATGCGGTGGTCGGAGATGCGGTTCTCCGGGAAGTTGTAGGTCCGCACCCGCTCGGAGCGGTCGACCGTGCGGACCTGGCTGCGGCGGTCGGCGGACGCCGCCTCGGCCTGCTTCTCGTCGGCGATCGCCTGCAGCCGGGACCGCAGCACGTCCATCGCGCGGGCCTTGTTCTGCAGCTGCGACCGCTCGTTCTGGCAGCTCACGACGACGCCGGTCGGCAGGTGGGTGATCCGGACGGCGGAGTCCGTGGTGTTGACGCCCTGCCCGCCCTTGCCCGACGAGCGGAACACGTCGATGCGCAGGTCCTTCTCGTCGATCTCGACGTCGGGGGCCTCCTCGGCCTCCGGGTACACCAGGACGCCGGCCGCGGAGGTGTGGATGCGGCCCTGCGACTCGGTGACGGGCACCCGCTGCACGCGGTGCACGCCGCCCTCGTACTTGAACCAGGCCCAGACCCCGTCGGGGTCGTTGCCCGGGGCGGTGACGGTGACCGTGACGTCCTTGAACCCGCCGAGGTCGGACTCCGTCGCGGAGAGCACCGCGACCTTCCAGCCCCGTCGCTCGGCGTAGCGCGAGTACATCCGCAGCAGGTCGCCCGCGAACAGGGCGGACTCCTCGCCGCCCTCGCCGGACTTCACCTCGACGACCACGTCGTGCGAGTCCGCGGGGTCGCGCGGGACGAGCAGCTCGGAGAGGCGGTCGCGCAGCGTCTCGACGGTCCCGTGCAACGCGTCGGCCTCGGCCGCGAACGCCGGGTCCTCCCCGGCGAGCTCCCGGGCGTCGGCGAGGTCGGCCTCGGCGCGCTCGAGCTCGCCGGCGGTGCTGACGATCGGCGCGAGCTCGGCGTAGCGGCGCCCCAGCCGACGGGCCAGGGCCTGGTCGGCGTGCACGTCGGGGTCAGCCAGGCGTGCCTCCAGCCCGGCGTGCTCCTCGACGAGCGCCCGGACCGAGTTGTCGGCCACCGATGTCATGGTCTTCTCCTGCTCCCCCGCGGGTGTCCTGTGAACGCACGAACGCCCGCCGCCGCCCGCCCGGAGGCGGGACGACGACGGGCGTCGAGGGAGCTACTTGGAGCGCTTGCCGTACCGCGCCTCGAAGCGGGCGATGCGGCCGCCGGTGTCCAGGATGCGCTGCTTGCCGGTGTAGAACGGGTGGCACGCCGAGCAGGTCTCGACGGTGATGTTGCCGCCCGCCTTGGTGCTGCGCGTGGTGAACGAGCTCCCGCAGCTGCAGAGCACCGTGGTGTCGACGTACTCGGGGTGGATCCCGGACTTCATGTGGCTGGTCCTCTCATCATGGGCCGCCGGGTCCCCAGGGAGCGCGTGAGTGCTCGTGGGGTGAACCGGAGGCAACTGTGCCACCGGGCATTCTCTCAGGACTGCCCGCTGGTCCCTGTAACCGGCCCGCCCCCGGCGTTGTTCCCGGGCGCGCCTTCGCTCCCGGCCCCGGTCCGGTTCGCGATTTGTGACGGTTTACCTGACCCGAACAGGTCAGGGCGCTGGGCCGGAAGTAGGGGCGACACCCGGCGCCGACGCCGGGACCGACTCAGGGAGCACGACATGTCCTTGCGGACCACCGCCGTCGCCACGCTGGCCGCCCTGGCCCTCACCGGGCTCGCCGCCACCCCGGCGCTCGCCCAGACCCCGCCGCCGGTCGCGACCATCCCCAGCCTCACCGGACAGAGCACCTCGGTGAAGCTCGACTCCGGCTTCACCGGCGCCCTGTCCTCGCTCGGCGTCACCCCCGCACCGACCGGCAACGCGACCGTCAAGGACGGCGTCGCCTCGTTCCCGATCACCGGCGGCAACGTCACCGTCTACAAGCCGGGCGAGGTCACCCCCTACGTCCAGGGGATGATCATGCACGACGGTTCGGGCCTGTCCCTGACCAAGGGCGACACCAAGGTCACCCTCGAGAACTTCGTGATCGACCCGGGTCAGCCGGCCACCCTCAAGGGCAAGGTCCTTGCGAACGGCCAGACCGTGGCCGACTCGGTCACCCTGTTCGACCTCGACGGCTCGACCCTCAAGCCGATCACCACCGACGCCTCGGCCGGCACCGCCACGCTGACCGGCACCACCGTGCGCCTGTCGAACGACGCCGCCGCCGCGCTGGGCAAGGCCTTCTCCACCGACGCGATCAAGGGCGGGCTCACCGTCGGCATCGCGACCATCGTCGTGAACCTGCCGGGCTCGAAGGGCGGCTCGGGCATGCCCGGTGCCATGCCGCAGGGCGGCGCCGAGACCGGTGGCGGCAGCACGGCCACCGGCGGCATCGACCCCGCGCTGCTCGCGGGCGGCGTGCTCACCCTCACGGTGGTCGGCGGGGCGCTCGTGGTCGTCCGGCGCCGTGCCGGCGCCCGCGGCTGATCGAGTCCCTTCCTGACGACGGGTGTCCCGGCCGGGGCACCCGTCGTCCGTTTCTCCCTGGAGCACCCCGATGACCGTCCGCAGCCGCATCGTGATCGCGCTGCTCGCCGTGGTGGGCATGGTCGGTGTGGTCCTCGTGGTCCTCGGCCTGACGGCGGGTCCGCGCAGCGCCGCCCCGGTGGCGACCGCGGAGACCCGCGCGCCGGTCACGGTGTCGGCCACCCCGCCTCCCGCCCCGGTACGGCTGCCGGCATCACCGCCGACGCGGATCGCCATCCCGGCGATCGGCGTCGACTCCGTGGTCAACCCGAGCGGGCTGAACCCGGACGGGACGCTCCAGGTGCCGGCGCCGGGCCCGCGTTACGACCAGGCGGCCTGGTACACCGGCTCCGCCTCCCCCGGCCAGGACGGCCCCTCGGTGATCCTCGGACACATCGACTCCGCGAAGAACGGGCCGTCGGTGTTCTACCGGCTCGCGCAGCTGCGCCCGCTCGACGAGTTCACGGTGACCCGGGCCGACGGCGTGGTGCTGGTGTTCCGGGTCAACTCGGTGCAGCAGTACCCGAAGGACGCCTTCCCGAGCCAGGAGGTCTACGGACCCACCCCGCGGCCCGAGATGCGGCTCATCACCTGCGGTGGGGCGTTCGACGACAGCACCCGGTCCTACCGGGACAACACGGTGGTCTACGCGAGCCGGATCGCCTGAGCGCCGCCCCGATGTGGCTTACCCGCCACTGGACGCCGGCATTGACGCTCCGCTGTCACCGGGGAGTACCCGCACGACGACGGGCCCTGCCGCAGCTGCGGCAGGGCCCGTCGTCGTGGGAGGGACGGACTACTCGTCGTCCTTCGTCGGCATCGTCTTCGCGACCGACATGAGGAACTCGATGTTGGTCCGCGTCTTGCGCAGCCGGTCGAGGATCAGCTCGATGGCCTGCTGCGAGTCGAGCGCGGCCAGCACCCGGCGCAGCTTGTGGGTCACGGCCCGCTCGTCGGGCGAGAGGAGGAGCTCCTCCTTGCGCGTGGACGAGGCGTCCGGGTCGATCGCCGGGAAGATGCGCTTGTCGGCGAGCTTCCGGTCGAGCTTGAGCTCGGCGTTGCCGGTGCCCTTGAACTCCTCGAAGATCACCGTGTCCATCGTCGAGCCGGTCTCGACCAGCGCCGTCGCGAAGATGGTCAGCGAGCCGCCGTCCTCGATGTTGCGCGCCGCCCCGAGGAACCGCTTCGGCGGGTAGAGCGCGGTCGAGTCGACACCGCCGGACAGGATGCGGCCCGACGCCGGCGCGGCCAGGTTGTAGGCCCGGCCGAGGCGGGTGATCGAGTCGAGCAGCACGACGACGTCGTGGCCCTGCTCGACCAGGCGCTTCGCCCGCTCGATCGACAGCTCCGCGACCGAGGTGTGGTCCGACGGCGGCCGGTCGAAGGTCGAGGCGATGACCTCGCCCTTCACCGTCCGCTGCATGTCGGTGACCTCCTCCGGGCGCTCGTCGACGAGCACGACCATGAGGTGGACCTCGGGGTTGTTCGTGGTGATCGCGTTGGCGATCGCCTGCAGCACCATCGTCTTGCCGGCCTTCGGCGGCGAGACGATCAGGGCGCGCTGCCCCTTGCCGACCGGCATGACCAGGTCGATCACGCGGGTGGACAGCAGGTGCGGCTCGGTCTCGAGGCGCAGCCGCTCGTTGGGGTAGAGCGGCGTGAGCTTGGTGAACTCGGGACGGCGCTTCGCCTGCTCCGGGTCCAGCCCGTTGATCGAGTCGACGCGGACCAGCGGGTTGAACTTCTGCCGGTTCTGCTCGTTCTCACGCTGCTGGCGGACCTGACCGGTGACGGCGTCGCCGCGGCGCAGCCCGTACTTGCGCACGAGCGAGAGCGAGACGTAGACGTCGTTCGGGCCGGCCATGTAGCCCGACGTGCGGACGAACGCGTAGTTGTCCAGCACGTCGAGGATGCCCGCGACCGGAATGAGGACGTCGTCGTCGCGGACCTCGGGCTCGCGGGTGTCCTGCGGGCCGTCCTGCCCGCCCCCGCGCTCGTTGCGGTTGCGGCGACGGTCGCGGAAGCGCCGACCGCGCCGACGGCCACCGCCGTCCTCGTCCTCGTCGTCGTCCACGCGCTGCTGGCCCTGCTGGTCGCGACCCTGCTGGTCGCGACCCTGCTGGTCCCGGTTCTGCTGGTCCCGGCCCTGCTGGTCCCGCTGCTGCTGGTCGCGGTTCTGCTGGCGGTCGCCGCGGCCCTGGCCGTTGCGGCGCCGGCCGCCGCGGTCGCCGTCGTCGTCCCCGTCGGCGTCGCGGTCGGGCCCCTGGTCGCGGTCCTGGCCCTGCTGATCACGGCCCTGCTGCTGGTCGCGGCCCTGCTGGTCGCGGCCCTGGCCGCGGTCGCCGCGGCCCTGCTGGCGGTCGCGGCCGCTCCGGTCGCCCCGGTCCTGCTCCGTCGCACGACGGTCCTGGCGGCCCTCGTCCTCGCGCGGCGCCTGCTCCGGCGCCTCGGCCGGTGCCGCGACGGCGCTCACCTCGGGCTCGGCCCCTGCCGGGGCGGCGTCCTCGGACCCGGCCGCGGGCCCCGCGTCGCGTCGTGCGCTGCGCCGACGGCGCGACGGCTTGTCGGACGGCGCGTCCTCGGCGGTCGCGTCGGCAGCGACCGGCTCGGCAGCGGCGGGCTCGGCCGCCGGCTGCCCGAGCGCCGCGTCGGCGTCCGCGGCGGGCGCGTCGGTGGCGGCGGTGACCGCGTCCGCGGTGCTCAGCGCCTCGGCGGGCTGCTCCGGCTCGGCGTCCGGGGTCACGGCCCGGCGCCGGCTCGCGCGGCGGCGGGCGGGCTTCTCCTCGGCCGGGGCCGCCTCGGCCGGAGCCTCCTCGGCGGCGGCCTGCTCGACGGGGCCCTCCCCGAGCGGGAGCTGGGCGGCGCCGGCCTGCCGCTTCTTGATCTCCTCGATGAGGTCACCCCGGCGCATGCCGGTGGTGTCGGTGACGCCGAGCGTCCCGGCGAGCTCGCGCAGCTCGGCGAGCACCATCCCGGATACACCTCCACGGCGGCGACGTTCGGTGCCGGCGGGGGCGGCGTCGGGGGTGATGACGTCGGTTTCGGTCACGCAGGTCCTTCCTGGACCGGCCGGGGACTCCTCATCCCGGGCCAGCGGACGTGTCCGCACGCATTCGGGCGCGCGAATCCACTGCAACGCCGCGTCGAGGGAGCAGAACGAGGTGGATCGGCGTCCCCGGAGCAGGCACGTTGCGGAACTTCTGAGAGGCAACGACCGTGCACGACCCGTCCGAGAAGCGGAGCGGGGAAGACCGTCCCGGGATCCCCGGGACGTGGCACCGGCGCGGATCACGCTGGTCGCTGTCGGTGCTCACACTAGCCCCAGCGACACAGGTGGGCAACAACCGGGTCGCACGAGGGGGATCGGGTCCCGATCAGTCGGTGACGACCGCACCGGCGGTGTCGATCGGGAGCCGGACCGTCTCGAACCCGCTGGTGGGGAGGTCGTCCGGGAGCGGTTCGCCCGTGGTGAGCGCGAGCACCGTCGGCCCGGCGCCCGAGACCGCGGCCGGGACGCCCGCCGCGCGCAGGGCGTCCACCAGGTCGGCGGTGGCCGGGTAGGCCGGCCGGCGGTAGGGCTGGTGCAGCCGGTCCTCCGTGGCCGGGAGCAACAGGTGCGGCGCGCGAGTGAGCGCGTGCACCACGAGGGCGGACCGCGAGGCGGTGAACGCCGCGTCGCCGTGCGGCACCCGGTCGGGCAGCAGGCCACGCGTGGCCTCGGTGGAGCTGGAGTGCTCGGAGACGAACGCGACCGGCACCACGTCGGGGTGCGGCTCGAGGTGCGCCGCGCGGTACGACCCGGCCGTGCACCACGTGACGACCAGCCCGCCGTACAGACACGCCGCCACGTTGTCGGCGTGGCCGTCGAAGCGTGCCGCCAGGTCGAGCACGGCCTCGTCGTCGGGAGCCTTGCCGGGGCCGAGCAGCGCGCAGGCCGCGACGATGCCGGCCACCGCGGCGGACGCCGAGGAGCCCAGCCCGCGGCTGTGCGGGATGACGTTGTGGCAGGTCAGGTGCAGGGGCGGCCGGTCGACCCCGGCGAGGTCGTAGGTCGCGCAGGCCGCCTTGAGCACGAGGTGCCGCTCGTCGCGGGGCACCCGGCCGGCGCCCTCGCCGTGCACCTCGACGGTGCTCGGGCCCGCGTCGAGCTCGGCCAGCTCGATCTCGTCGTGCAGCCCCAGCGCGAGGCCGAGCGAGTCGAAGCCCGGCCCGAGGTTGGCCGACGTGGCCGGCACCCGGACCCTGACCCTCCCCGCACCCACGCCGGTCGCTGCGCCCGCCGCGATCACTCAGCCCAGCCCGAGCGCGTCGGCCACCGCGTCGACCCGCTCCGGGACGACGACGGGCTCGGGCACGTCGGCCAGGGCGGTCCCCGGGTCCTTCAGGCCGTGCCCGGTGACGGTGCAGACCACCAGCCGGCCCGGGCTCAGCTCGCCGGCCGCGGAGCGCGCGAGCAGGCCCGCCACCGACGCGGCCGAGGCGGGCTCCACGAAGACGCCCTCCCGGGCGGCCAGCAGCCGATAGGCGGCGAGGATCGCGTCGTCGTCCACCGCGGTGATGCGCCCGCCGGACTCGTCGCGGGCGGCGATCGCCCCGTGCCAGGAGGCGGGCGACCCGATGCGGATCGCGGTCGCGATCGTCTCCGGGTGCTTCACGGGCGCCCCCGAGACCAGCGGCGAGGCGCCCTCGGCCTGCACCCCGTGCATCTCGGGGGTGGCCTCGACGACACCGTCGCGGTGGTACTCGGTGTAGCCGCGCCAGTAGGCGGTGATGTTGCCGGCGTTGCCGACCGGGAGGACGTGCAGGTCGGGCGCACGGCCGAGCTGGTCGCAGATCTCGAACGACGCCGTCTTCTGGCCCTCGATGCGCGCGGGGTTCACGGAGTTCACCAGCGCGATCGGGTACTCCTCGGCCGCCTTGCGGGCGAGTTCCAGGCACGCGTCGAAGTTGCCCTCGAGCTGCAGGATGCGGGCGCCGTGGGCGGTGGCCTGGGCGAGCTTGCCCAGCGCGATCTTGCCCTGCGGAACGAGCACCGCGCAGGTCATGTCGGTGCGGGCGGAGTAGGCGGCCGCCGACGCGGACGTGTTGCCGGTGGAGGCGCAGATGACCGCCTTCGCCCCGCTCGCGGCCGCCTCGGTCATCGCGACCGTCATGCCCCGGTCCTTGAACGACCCGGTCGGATTCGCGCCCTCGATCTTGAGGTGGACCTCGCAGCCGGTCAGGGCCGACAGGTGCGGCGCGGGGAGCAGCGGCGTGCCGCCCTCGCGCAGCGTGACGACGTCCCAGCCGTCCTTCACGTGCGGCATGCGGTCCCGGTAGGCCCGGATGATGCCGGGCCACTCGACGTGGGTACCGAGCAGACTCACTGGGGTCCTCCGAGGGCGCTGACGGGACGGCCGAGGTCCTCCACGCGCAGGATGCTGGCGACACCGCGGACCGACTCCAGGCCCGACAGGGCCTCCACGGTGGCCCGCAGGGCCGCGTCGGGGGCCTCGTGGGTCACGACGACCAGTGTGGCGGGCGTGTCCTCCTCGCCGCCATGACCTGGGTCGCGCCGTCCGCCCTCCTGCTTGACGGTCGCGATCGAGACGTCGTGGTCGGAGAACACCCCGGCGACCGCCGCGAGCACGCCGGCACGGTCGTGCACGTCGAGGTTGACGTGGTAGCGGGTGCGGACGTCGCCCATCGGCTGCACGGGCAGGTGGGCGTAGGCGGAGTCGCGGGGGCCACGACCGCCGATCACCTTGTTGCGGGCCGCCGCGACGAGGTCGCCGAGCACGGCGCTCGCCGTCTGCGGGCCGCCCGCCCCCTGGCCGTAGAACATCAGCGGGCCGGCGGCGTCCGCCTCGACGAACACCGCGTTGAAGGCGCCCGACACGGAGGCCAGCGGGTGCGACCGCGGGATCATGGCCGGGTACACGCGGGCCGAGACGGCGGGGCCGTCGGCGGTGTCGACCTGCTCGCAGATCGCCAGCAGCTTCACGGTGCACCCGAGGGCGCGGGCCGAGGCGATGTCGGCGGCCGTGACGTCGCGGATGCCCTCGCGGTGCACGTCGGCGGCGGTCACCCGGGTGTGGAACGCGAGGCTCGCGAGGATGGCCGCCTTGGACGCGGCGTCGTAGCCGTCGACGTCCGCGGTCGGGTCGGCCTCGGCGTAGCCCAGCCGGCCGGCCTCCTCCAGCGCGTCGGCGTAGCCCGCGCCCGTGGACTCCATCGCCGAGAGGATGAAGTTGGTGGTGCCGTTGACGATGCCCGCGACCCGGCGGATGCGGTCGCCCGCCAGGGACTGCTGGATCGGGCGCAGCAGCGGGATCGCGCCCGCGACCGAGGCCTCGTAGTAGAGGTCGGCCCCGGACTCGCGGGCGGCCGCGGCCAGCGCCTCGCCCTCCTCCGCGAGCAGGGCCTTGTTCGCGCTGACCACCGAGCGGCCGTTCTTCAACGCGTCCAGCAGCAGGTCGCGGGCGGGCTCGATGCCGCCCATGAGCTCCACGACGACGTCGACGTCGGGCCGCGAGACCAGGCTCGCCGGGTCCGTCGTCAGGAGCTCGGACGGGACCTCGGGGTGACGCTGGGGACGGCGGACCGCGATCCCCGCGAGCTCGACCGGGGCGCCGACCCGGGCGGCGAGCTCCTCGGCCTGCTCGTCGAGCAGCCGCACGACCTGCGAGCCGACCACCCCGCAGCCGAGCAGGGCGACCTTGACCGCCCCGATCTCACCGGTCCGGCTCCGCTCCGCTGCGACGCTGCCCGTCGCTGCGCTCGCCTCGCTGCGTCCCATCCCGCTCACAGCACCTCCAGGCGCGCCAGGTCGTCGAGGGTCTCGCGGCGCAGCATCGTCCGGTCCGCCCCGTCGCGGACCGCGACGACGGGCGGCCGCGGGACCTTGTTGTACGCGCTCGCCATCGCGTAGCAGTACGCCCCGGTCGCGCCGACGGCCAGCAGGTCGCCGGGCGCGAGGTCGGCGGGCAGCCAGCAGTCGCGGACCACGACGTCGCCGGACTCGCAGTGCTTCCCGACCACCCGGCAGAGCACGGGGGTGTCCCCGCCCGGATTCGCAGCGCCGGGCTCCGCCGTCACCGCGGACCGTGACACCAGCCGACAGTCGTAGGCGGCGTCGTAGAGGGCGGTGCGGATGTTGTCGCTCATCCCGCCGTCGACCGAGACGTAGCGGCGGCGCGCTCCTCCGCCCAGCTCGACGTCCTTGAGGGTGCCGACGGTGTAGAGCGTGACCGTCCCCGGTCCCGCGATGGCCCGGCCCGGCTCGACCGCGATCCGCGGCACCGGGATGCCCGCCCGCTCGCACTCGCGCCCGACGATCGCGTGCAGCTCGCCGGCCAGCCACGACGCCGTCCGGGGCTGGTCGGCGGTGGTGTAGGCGATGCCCATCCCGCCGCCGAGGTCGATCAGCGCGCTCGCGGTGTCGGCGAGGTCCCCGTGCTCGGCCCGGATCTCGGCCAGCAGCCCGACCACGCGCCGTGCGGCGAGCTCGAAGCCGCCGGCGTCGAAGATCTGCGACCCGATGTGCGAGTGCAGCCCCACCAGGCGCAGCCCGCGCGACTTCAGCACGCGGCGCGCCGCCTCGGCGGCGTCCCCACCCGCGAGCGAGAAGCCGAACTTCTGGTCCTCGTGCGCGGTCGCGATGAACTCGTGGGTGTGGGCCTCGACGCCCACCGTCACGCGCACCATCACGTCCGCGGTGACGTCCCGACGACGGGCGAGGTCGTCCAGGCGGGCGATCTCGGCGAACGAGTCGACGACGATCTTGCCGACGCCGGCCGCCAGGGCGGCGTCGAGCTCGGCGACCGACTTGTTGTTGCCGTGCATCGCGATCCGCTCGGGCGGGAAGTCGGCCCGCAGCGCCGTCGCGAGCTCGCCCTCGCTGCAGACGTCGAGGCCCAGACCCTCGTCGGCCACCCAGCGGGCGACCTCGGTGCACAGGAATGCCTTCGAGGCGTAGTGCACGAGCGCGGGGTCGCCGTAGGCCTCGGCGTGGTCGCGACAGCGGGAGCGGAAGTCGGCCTCGTCGACGACGAACAGCGGCGTGCCGTGGCGTTCGGCGAGGTCCCGGACGTCGACGCCGGCGAGCCGCACGACCCCGTCGTCGTGCCGGGCCGCGTGCCGGGGCCACACGACCTCAGGCATGAGGTCGAGGTCGGCGCCGGTGCGCGGGACCGGGCCGGGGATGTCGTGGGCCGGCAGGACGTCGGCGTGCCGGGGCCCGGCGGGGTGGGCGCGGGTCATGCGGTCACATCCGTTCCGGGGCGGAGACACCGAGCAGGCCGAGCCCGGACGCGAGCACCGTCCGGGCCGCCTCGCAGAGGGCCAGGCGGGCCGTGTGCAGCGGGCCGGGCTCCTCGTCGCCCTGCGGCAGCACGCGGCAGGTGTCGTAGAAGCGGTGGTAGGCGCCGGCGAGCTCCTCGAGGAAGCGCGCGACCCGGTGCGGCTCGCGCAGCGCGGCGGCCGAGGCCAGCACCCGGGGGAACTCGCCCAGGGTGCGGATGAGGTCGCCCTCGCGGGGCTCGACGAGCAGCGCGAGGTCGGGGTCCTCGCGGCCCACCCCCAGGTCGGCGGCGTTGCGGGCCAGGGCGGAGAGCCGGGCGTGCGCGTACTGCACGTAGAACACCGGGTTCTCGTTCGTGCGCCGACTGATGAGGTCGAGGTCGATGTCGAGCACCTGGTCGACGCTGGAGCGGGTCAGCGTGTAGCGGGCGGCGTCGACGCCGACCGCGTCGACCAGGTCCTCGAGCGTGATGATCGTGCCCGCCCGCTTCGACATCTTCACCGGCTCGCCGTCCCGCAGCAGGTTCACCAGCTGCCCGATGAGCACCTCGACCCGCGCCGGGTCGTCGCCGAACGCGGCGGCCACGGCCTTGAGGCGGTGGATGTAGCCGTGGTGGTCGGCGCCGAGCATGTAGATGGCGAGGTCGGCGCCGCGCGCCCGCTTGTCGCGGTAATAGGCGATGTCACCCGCGATGTAGGCGGGCCGGCCGTCGGACTTGATGACGACGCGGTCCTTGTCGTCGCCGTGCTCGGTGGAGCGCAGCCACCAGGCGCCGTCGGCGAAGTAGAGGGCGTCGTCGTCCTTGAGCTTCTGCACCGAGTCCTCGACCGCGCCGGAGGCGTGCAGCGCCAGTTCGGACGACCAGACGTCGAAGTGGGTGCCGAAGGACTCCAGCGACGTGCGCATCTCGTCGAGCATCACCGCGACGCCGAGCCGCTTGAACGCCTGGAGCTGCTGGTCCTCGGGCTGCTCGAGGATCCCGGGCTCGGTCTCGACGACCCGGGCCGCGACCTCGGCGACGTAGGCGCCGCCGTAGCCGTTCTCCGGCACCGGACGACCCTGGGCGGCGGCGATGAGCGACTCGGCGAACCGGTCGATCTGCGCTCCCGCGTCGTTGACGTAGTACTCCCGTGTCACGGCCGCGCCCTGGGCCTCGAGCACGCGTCCCAGGGCGTCGCCGACCGCCGCCCACCGGGTGCCGCCGAGGTGGATCGGGCCGGTGGGGTTCGCGGAGACGAACTCGAGGTTGATCGCCTGCCCGGTCAGCGCGTCGCCGTGGCCGTAGCCCTCGCCCTGGTCGAGGATCTCCGCGACGATCCCGGCCTGGGCGTCGGCGGCGAGCCGCAGGTTGAGGAAGCCGGGGCCGGCGACCTCCGCGGCGGCGACCCCGTCGGTGGACTCGAGCCGCTCGGCGAGCCATCCGGCGAGGTCGGCGGGCTTCACGCCGGCCTTCTTCGCGCTGCGCAGGGCGAGGTTGGTGGCGTAGTCGCCGTGCTCGGGGTTGCGCGGGCGTTCGACGGTCACCTCGTCGGGCAGCGCCCCCGTGTCCAGCCCGCGCTCGGTCAGCACGTCGACGGCGACGGCGTGCAGGAGATCGGCGAGCGCAGCGGGTGTCACGTCCACCGAGTCTAGGGAGCGCCTGCCAGCGGGTACGCCGGTGGCCGCCGATCACCCCGGGTAGGGGGAACTCACGCTCAGCTCATCCCTAGACTCGGGAGACATGGCGAGTGGACGCTCCACGGGGACCCCGCAGCGTGGCAAGGGTGGTCGTCCACCGCAACGTGGCAAGAACCCCGTCGCGGGGGCGCGGCGGCGGACCTCCTCGGCCGGGCGGGCGGCGCCGAAGAACCGGCAGGTGCCCTGGCTGCTGATCGGCGCGATCGTGGTCGTCCTCGCCCTCATCGGCGGCATCGGGTTCTTCCTCTTCGACCGGTCCGCGCAGATCAGCCCCTGGCGCCCGAGCAGCGACAACAAGGACCCGTCGCTGGCCATTCCCGGGATCGTCACGCAGTCCTACCAGGGCCAGCACCACGTGACGCCGCAGCAGCGGGTCGCCTACGACCGGCTGCCCCCGTTCGGCGGCCCGCACGACGGGTACTGGGCGGCCTGCAACGGGCAGGTCTACTCGCAGCCGGTGCGCAACGAGAACATGGTGCACTCCCTGGAGCACGGCGCGGTGTGGATCGCCTACGACCCGACGCGGGTCAGCGGCGCCGCGCTCGACACCCTGACCGCCAAGGTGCAGGGCCAGAACCAGATGATGATGTCGCCCTACCCCGGCCTCGACCAGCCGATCTCGCTGCAGTCGTGGGGCCACCAGCTCAAGGTCACCGACGCGAACGACCCGCGGATCGACCAGTTCATCACGTCGCTGAAGGGCAACCCCAACGGCGTGTACCCCGAGGTCGGCGCCAGCTGCGACGCCCTCGGCCCGGGCTACTTCGACCCGGCGAACCCGCCCGCATTCGACCCGCCGCCCTACCCGCGGAACGCGCTGCCGATGAACTACCAGGGCACCTCCGGCGCCGGCGGGATGGGAGGCACCGGATGACGGCCTCGTCCGTGAGCTCCCCGCCCGAGCCGCCCGTCGTCGACGACGAGTTCGACGAGGGCGACGGCGGCGGCTGGTGGTCGAACTCGCCGGGCTGGGCCAAGGGCGTGCTCGCCGCCGGTGTGGTGCTGATCCTGCTGCTGGCCGGCGGTCTCGCAGGGGCGGTGATCGGGCAGCGCACCGCCCCGACCTACGGCCCGGCGGCGGGCTCGATCGACGTCGGCTTCCTGCAGGACATGAGCGTCCACCACCGCCAGGCGATCCAGATGGCGGTGTGGGAGCGGTCCAACACGACCGACCCGGCGCTGCGGCAGCTCGCCTTCGACATCGAGTCCTCGCAGACCCAGCAGCTGGGCATGATGCAGGGCTGGTTGCAGTTGTGGGCGCAGCCGACCGAGTCGGCGCCCGGGAACTACATGGGTTGGATGGGCATGCCCGTGCCGTCCATGCCGGGCATGGCCTCCGAGGCGGACCTGCAGCGCTTCCGGGCGGCCACGGGGTCGCAGCTCGACGTCGCGTTCCTGCAGCTGATGCTGCGCCACCACCGGGGCGGGCTGTCGATGATGCAGGCCGCGGCGGCCGGGGCGTCGGTCCCCGCGGTCCAGGCGCTGTCGTCCTCGATGGTCGCGTCGCAGACCGCGGAGGCGACGACGATGACGCAGCTGCTCGCGCAGCGGGGTGCTGCACCCCTGCCGATGTGATCGGCCCGGGCCCCACCCGCGTGATCACCGGAGCCGATGCAGTACTGTCGACGCCGGTACCGCCCCCGTAGCTCAGGGGATAGAGCACCGCCCTCCGGAGGCGGGAGCGCAGGTTCGAATCCTGCCGGGGGCACCCACACCGCAGTTCTCTACGATCGCCGCATGGGCGACCGGTTGATCTTCCAGCTCGGCACCAACAACTGGCAGCGCGGCGGCGAGTTCGCGCCCGGGTCGGGAATTCTCCACGAGGCGCACCACCGCGCCTACAACGAGATCGACGGCGTCCGCGCCTACTCGATGTACCCCTCGCGCGTGCAGCGGTTCCGCGAGGAGGACGTCCGCGTCTTCGAACTCGACCACGACATCCCGATCTGCGAGTCGGTCTCCCCCGTCTCGAGCTACCGCTGGCACGGGATGGGCCCGGACGAGGTCGACGCCTACCGCGCGCGCCTGACCCGCGAGGTCACGGCGTTCATGGACGAGGTCGAGGCGTCGACCGGCGACGAGTTCACCCTCGCGATCGCCCACCACGCCTTCATGAACCCCGTCGTCATGCGGGACGTCATCGCCGCGCGCGTCGAGGCGGGCAAGCCTCGCATCCCGCTCGTGTGCTTCGTGCACGGCACCGAGCTGAAGATGTTCCACAAGGAGCAGGCCGGACAGGAACCCGAGGAGTTCCCGCTGCGGTTCCTGCCGTTCATGCAGCAGGAACACATCTTCCCCGGCGGCGTGGACGTCGTCGCGTCGATCTCGTCCGAACAGATCGACGCCTTCGCCGACGTGTTCCCGGACTTCCCGCGCGACCGCATCGTGCTCTCGCACAACGGCTACAACGACCGCGTCTTCCGCGAGTCCGACACCGATCCCGCGCAGGCGCTCGCCCAGCTCGCCGACGACGTGCCGGACTTCGAGGCCGTCGTGGCCTTCTGCGGCAAGTTCGCCGACTGGAAGCGTCTGGACGCCCTGCTGCGCGCCGCGGCACAGTACGAGCAGGAGGACCGCCGCATCGTCACGGTGGTCGCCGGCGGCGGGCCGGAGGAGCAGCAGCGCGCCATGCGCGACCTCGTCGCCGAGCTCGACCTGCAGCGCGTCGTGTTCCTCGGGCCACGCCAGCAGGAGGACCTCGCGACCATGTTCGCCGCCGCCGACGTCGGGGTGTTCCCCTCCTACCGCGAGCCGTTCGGCCTCGTGTTCCTGGAGTGCATGGCGTGCGGCACCCCGGTGATCGGCGCGGACTCCGGCGGCCCGCGGGACTTCGTCACCCCCGAGGTCGGTGTCCTCGTCCCCGAGACCGACGACCGGCAGGCCCTCGCCGACTCCCTCGTCGCCGCGATCGACCGCGCGCTCGACGAGGACTGGAAGCACACGAAGGGCCCGGGGGCCGCGGCCTACGCCCGGGAGAAGTTCAGCGTCGTCCGGCAGGTCTCGGACCTGCTCACCGAGGTGGACCGGCTCACCGGAGGCTGAACCGGCGCGGCCCGAATCGTGAGGGGAGGATCCGAGCGCTCTTGTGGCGCGAGGGTTCCCCTCACGCCGGAGTGGGCAAGTCCGCGCCCATGCTGAGGACCGGCGCCGGCGTGGTCACGGGGACGGCGCTGCTCGTGGTGCTGTGGGTCTCCACCCTCACCACCGTCAACGTCGTCGAGCTGGTCGCCGGAACGGTCTGCGCCCTCGTGTGCGCGGGCGTCGGGCTGGCCACGCGGCGGACGCTCGGCATCGCGCAACGACCGCGGTGGGCGTGGCTCGGGTGGCTGCGGTACCTGCCGGGAGCCGTCGTCGGGGACCTGGGGCGGCTCGTCGTCGGGATCGTCCGGGCCCGGCGCGACGGGACGCCGCTGGGGACGACGCGCACGCTCACGCTGCCCGAGGAGCACCACGCGCGGGCCGACGCCCGGCGGGCGCTCGGCACGATCGCGATCGGCGCGACGCCCGGCAGCTACGTGCAGGAGAACGAGAAGGGCAGCCTCGAGCTGCACGCGCTGGGCGACGAGCCCACCGCGCTGGAGCGGGCGGTCGCCCGGTGAGCCCCTTCGAGGTCGCGGCCGGGGTCCTGCTGCTCGCCCTCGTCGGCCCCGCCCTGCTGCTGAGCGCGCGCGGCACCGCCGCCCAGCGGCTCGTCGGGCTCCAGCTCGCGACGGCGCTGACGGTCCTGCTGCTCACGGTGCTGTCCGTCGCCTTCGGCCAGACGAGCATGCTCATCGTCCCGCTCGTCCTGGTGCTCCTCGCGTTCGCCGGGACGCTCGTGTTCACCCGCCTGCTCCGGCGCCGCTCGTGACCGTCGTGATCTGGGTGCTCGTCGCCCTCGCCTGCCTGGTGGTGATCGGCGTCTGCGTCGGTGCGTTTCTCGTGTCCACGACCGCCGAGCGCCTGCACGTGGTCACCCCGCTGACCACGGTGGCCGGACCGCTGCTCGGCCTCGCCTGCGTGCTCAGCCTCGGGGTGTCGACGTCCTCGCTCGGCGTGCTCGTCATCGTCGTGCTGCTCGCGGTCGCCGCTCCCGTGCTGCAGGTCGCGCTCGCGCGGACGGATCCGCCGTCGTGAGCCCGGTCCTGCTGCTGGTCGCCCTGCTCGGCGTCGCGGTCGCGGGCGGCGTGGTCGCCCTGACCCGGGACCCCGAGAAGCAGGCCGTGACGCTCTCGGCGTTCGGGCTCCTGCTCGGCGTCACGTTCGTGCTGTTCGACGCGCCCGACGTCGCCCTCTCGCAGCTCGCGATCGGCGCCGCCATCGTGCCGCTGCTGGTGATGCTGACCGTCCGCACCGTGCGCCGGCGGCAGCGATGAGCCCGCGGGTCCGGCTCGTGCTGTTCCTCCTCGGCGCCGCCGGGTTCCTGACGACGGGGGTGCTCGCGGTGCTCGGCGCCCCGCCGGTCGGCACCGACGTCCACCCCTACCGCGACGCGGCCGTCGCGGGGGCGCTCGCCCACGCGACCGCGAACGTCGTCTCCACCGTGAACTACGACCAGCGCGCCCTCGACACCCTCGGCGAGGAGACGATCCTGCTCGCCTCGGTGACCGCCGCCGTCGCCCTGCTCCGCCCCGCCGACGACGAGCGGGTCGACGTGCCCCCACCCGACGTCGTCCGGTCCCGCTCCCCCGCGACCCGACTCGCCGGCTGGCTCCTGCTCCCGGCGACCCTGCTCGTCGGCCTCGACGTCGTGCTCCACGGCCACCTGACGCCCGGCGGGGGGTTCCAGGGCGGCGTCGTGCTCGCCACGGCGGTGCACCTGCTCTACCTCGCGGGCAGCTTCGCCGCGCTGGAACGGCTCCGGCCGCGACGGTGGGCACCGGTCGCCGAGCCCGTCGGGGCGCTGGGCTTCGTCGGGCTCGGCGTCGCGGGCTCGGTCGCGGGCGTCGGGTTCCTCGGCGGGGTGCTGCCGTTCGGCACGCTCGGCGACCCGCTGTCGAGCCCGACCGTGATCCTGCTCAACGTCGCGGTGGGGATCGGCGTCGGCTTCGGGCTCGTGGTGCTGGTCGCCCAGTTCCTGCGCCAGGAGGTGCTGGTCCGGTGACGACGCTGCTCACGGTCGTCGCGTTCGGCACGGCGTTCTGGCTGGTGGTGGTGGGTGCGTACGGCATCCTGCGCAGCGACGACCTGGTGCACGCGGTGGTGTCGCTGTCGGTCGCGCAGTCCGGCACGTACATCCTGCTGCTGGCCGTCGGCTACCAGCGCGACGCGACGATCCCGATCCTCGGCGCGGGCGGCGCCGGCAGCACGCCGATCGTCGACCCCGTGGTGCAGGCGATGACCCTCACCGACGTCGTCGTCTCCGCGACCGTCACCGCGCTCCTGCTCGCCCTCACCGTGCAGATCGCGAAGCGGCACGGCACCGTCGACCCGGACGCGCTGCGCGAGCTGCGGGGATGACCACGCTCTCGCCGGTGGGCGTCGTCGCCGGCCCCATCGTCGTCGCGGCCCTCCTGCTGGTGTGCGGGCGGTGGCTGCCCCGCCCCGTCGTCGACGGGGTCGCGATCCTCACCACGGCCGCCGTCGGGGTCTCCGGCGCCTTCCTGACGCCGGGTGCGGTCACCGCGGGCGGCTGGCCGGCGGGGGTCGGCATCCCGCTCGTCGTCGACGGCGCCTCCCGCGTGCTCGTCACCCTCGTCGGGACGCTCGCGACCGTCGCCCTGCTCTTCTCGTGGCGCTACTTCTCCGACGTCGAGGCCCACTTCCAGGGGCTCGTCCTGCTGTTCGTCGCGGGGCTCGGCGGCTTCGCCCTCTCCGGCGACCTCTTCGACATGCTCGTGTTCTTCGAGCTCATGGGCGCCTGCGGGTTCGCATTGGCGGCGTACAAGATCGAGGAGGCGCGCTCGCTGCAGGGCGGGCTGACGTTCGGGATCGTCAACTCCCTCGGCGCGTACCTGACGCTCTGCGGCATCGGCCTGCTCTACGCCCGCACCGGCACGCTCGGGCTCGCCCCGCTCGGCGCGGCGCACCTGCCGGCCGACACCGCGACCGTGGCCGCCTTCGTCCTGGTGTCGACGGGGTGGCTGGTCAAGGCCGCGGTCGTCCCGTTCCACTTCTGGCTCGCCGACGCCCACGCCGTCGCCCCCACCCCGGTGTGCGTGCTCTTCTCGGGCGTGATGGCGCCGCTGGGCGTGTACGGCCTCGCCCGCGTGCACGCGGTGGTGTTCGGCGCGCTCGACGTGACGGTGGCGCTCACCGTGCTCGGCCTCGTCACCGCGGTGCTCGGCGCCGTGATGTGCGTGCTCCAGCGCAACGTGAAGCGGCTGCTCGCCTACTCGACGATCGCGCACATCGGCACGTTCGTCGTGGCCGTCGCCGTCTCGTCCCCGGAGGCGTCGGCGGGCTGGCTGACCGACGTGGTGGGCCACGCCGGCGTCAAGGGCGCCCTGTTCCTGCTGGTGGGGGTCCTGCTGGCCCGGCACGGCAGCGTCGACGAGATCGAGCTCGGCGGGTCGTGCCGTCGGTCCCGCGGCATCGCCGCGCTCATGGCCCTGGGTGGGCTGGCCCTGGCCGGACTCCCGCCCTTCGGGTCGGCGCTCGGCAAGGGCCTGATCGAGCAGGCCGTCCCCGTGCCGGTCGCCGTGGTCCTCACGCTCGTCGCGGTCCTCACCGGCGCGGCGGTGCTACGGGTGGCGCTGCGCCTCGTCGGGATCGGCCCGCTCCCTGCCGACCGCGCCGACGACGTACGCACGACCGGTGAGGGCGAGGAGCGCGAGACCCGCCGGCTGGAGCGCCTCCCGGTGACGATGCTCGCCGGGCCGGTGCTGCTGCTCGGCGGCTCGCTCGCCGTCGGGCTCCTGACGCCGGGTGTGCTCGGCGCCGCCGGCACGGCGCTCGTCGACGGCGCCGGGTACCGGGACCTCGTGCTCGGCGGCGTCCCCCCGACGACGCCGCCGGCCGAGGTCGCGTGGTCGGCGTCGGGACTCGTGGTCGGGACCGCCGCGGCCGTCGTCGCCGTGCTCCTCGCCCTCGGCGCCGTGTACGCCGGGCGGCTGCCGACGGTCCTGCGACGCCGGGTGCCCCGGCAGAACCGCGCGGTGCTCGGGCTCGAGCGCCTGCACTCGGGGCACGTCGGGGACTACGTCGCCTGGGTGTTCGTCGGGATCACCGCGCTCGGCGCGCTCGTGCTGCTGGGGTGATCAGTCGCTGGTGTCGACGTTCTGGTCGATGATCGTCTGGCGGTGCGGGGTGATCCAGAGGATGACGCGCTCGGACTTGATGGCCTCCGGCGGGTAGTCCTTGCCGAAGTACTTGCGGGCCACCTCGTCGATGTGCTTGCGGGCCTCGTCGCCGGTGGTGAACTCGGTGACCTCGCCGCGCACCTCGGCGTAGCGGTAGGGGTCCTTCTCGTCCCGGATGAGCACCGTGATCCGCGGGTCGCGCTGCAGGTTCTGGTAGCGCTTCCGGTGGGTCTCGGTGTTGAGGACGAGGCGGCCGTCCTTGATCGCGACCCACAGGATCTGCGACTGGATCAGGCCGCTGGGCAGGATCGTGGAGACCGCGGCGAAGTTCGCGCCGGACGCGAGCTCCTTGGTCATGGGGTGCAGGTCGGGACCGTTGCGGGTGTCAGCCATGCGGCCCGGGTGCCCACCCGACCCGTCCGCTCACCCGAGCCGATCGAGCAGCGGTGTGACGGCCGCCTGGAAGCGGTCGGGCTCCCCGAGCAGGGCGAGATGGCGGGCGTCGGGCAGTTCGGTCACCAGGGTCGTGTGCACCCGGTCCGCCATCGCCGCCGCGTTCCCGCGGTCGAAGCTCGTGTCCAGGGACGAGAACACGATCGCGACCGGGACGCGGACCTGCCGCTCCTGGTCGTCGGTCAGCCCGATGAGCGGTTGGCGCGCGATCGCGAGCAGTGCGGAGACCCCGCCCGGCGTCAGGAAGGGTGCGCGCCAGCGGTCGATCGCCGCGTCGTCGACGGGGCACCCCGACCCGCACTGGTTCTCGACGAGGCTCCGGACCGGGCCGCGGTGCCGCACGATCGCGGTGACGACCGCGGGTCCCACCGGCGGCAGGGTCAGGGCCGTGCGCAGGCCCCCGCCGCCCGGGCTGCTGCGGTCGGTGCCGAAGTACGGCGTGCCGTCGCCGTTGGCCGCGACGACCCCTCCCAGTGCCGTCGGGTTCCGCAGTGCGAGCGAGAGGGCGATGGCGGCGCCGAGGGAGTGACCCAGGACGACGGGCCGGGTCAGGTGCAGGGCGCCGATCAGCCCGGCGAGCTGGTCGGTGTCGGAGGCGAGCGTGTAGGGCCCGACGTGGGCGGTGAAGCCGTAGCCGCGGACGTCGTAGGCGTAGACGTCTCGGTCGGCGGCGAGGCGCGGGCCCAGCCGGGAGAACACGTAGGTCGACTCCGCGAAGCCCGGCACCAGGACGAGGGGGGCCTTGCCGGAGGGGTGCAGCGCCGGCCAGTGCTCGACGTGGGTGGGCACGCCGGCCGCGTCGACCGTGGCGCCGGGGACGTCGACCGCCACCCGCACGGGGGCGAGGTCGTCCCACGCGAGGTAGAGCCCGGACGCCGCGAGGAGCACGATCACGACCGTCAGCAGCGTGATCCCGATCCGTCGCAGCCAGCGCACCGGCCCACCCTGCCAGTCCGGGAGATTGTTAGGCTGCACAAGTACCGGGTATCCCGCGATCATGCGGACCGCGGACGACCGGTGGGACATCGTCTCGAGCGTGGGCTGGACCGCGCTCATGGTGGCGGCGGGGCGGGCCGTCGAGAGCCACCGCCCCGACCCCCTGGTCGAGGACCCCTACGCCGAGCTCTTCGTGGCGCGGGCGGACACCCCGCAGCCGGTGCCCACGCGGCCCGACCAGCCGTGGCCGGACCCCGAGCGCGTGGGCGACGAGACGACGGGGGTCGACGAGTTCTGGGCCCTGATGTCGACCTACCAGGGCGTGCGCAGCCGCTTCTTCGACCGTGCCCTGCTCGACGCCGGGGTCGACCAGGTCGTCCTGCTCGCCGCCGGTCTCGACGCCCGGGCCTACCGCGTCGACTGGCCCGCCGGGACGACCGTGTTCGAGATCGACCAGGACCAGGTCCTCGCCTTCAAGGACGAGGTCCTGACGACGGCGGGGGCGCAGGAGCGCTGCCGGCGCGTGGCGGTGCCCGTCGACCTGCGCGACGACTGGGTCGGCGCCCTGCGCGCGGCGGGCTTCGACGACACCCGTTCGTCCGCGTTCCTCGCCGAGGGCCTGCTGCCGTTCCTGCCGGCGGCGGCCGAGTCCGACCTGCTGCACCGCGTCGGGACCCTGACCGCGCCCGGGAGCACCGTGGTCGTCGAGAACTTCGCGAGTGCGTTCGCCCAGCTCCGGCACGACCCGGTGCTGCCGCGCTTCGGGCGCCCGTTCGGCGTCGAGATGGTCGGGCTCGTCGACATGACCGAGCCGCGGCCGCACCCGGCGGACGAGCTGCGCCGCGACGGCTGGGACACGAAGGTCACGCCGGCGGTCGACGTGGCCGCGCAGTGGGGCCGGCCGCTGCCGACGATGGCGACGGGGACGACGCTGGACAGCGAGTTCGTGGTGGCCCGCCGCTGAGGCCGACCCGTCGTCGGGTCAGCCCGCCGCGACCTGCGGCCCGGGCTCCTGGAGGGCGACGAGCCGGTCCACCGACTCGCGGACGGCCCGCAGCTCGGTGACCACGGCCTCCAGCTGCGTCACGTTGGTGACCTTCAGCTCCGCGAGCACCCGCTCGAGCAGGGCGTTGGTGATGATGAGCGCGTCCTTGACGGGGCCGATCCCGGCCAGGTCTCCGAGCACGGTTCCTCCTCGGTACGACGGTGTAGTCGATACCGAAGGTACCTGATACTCGGGGTTCCGTCAGCTGTCACCCCGCTCGGCCGCCCGCTTGCGGCGCTTCCCCTCGTGCATCGCCGCAACGCGGGCGACGGGGATGGTGTGCCCCTCGTCGATCAGGTCCTGCGGGATCGGCCGGGCGTCCCCGAGCCGCTCGGTCCAGGTCGGGCCCTCGAGGAACCGCTCCGGGGTGCGCACCGTGATCTCCCGCGGGATCACGGTGTCGAGGTCGTCCCAGTCCACCGGGCAGCTCACGGGCAGGCCGGGCCGGACCCGCGGGCTGTAGGCGGCGACGACCGTCGCCCCGCCCGCCCGTGTGGCGTCGAGGAACACCTTGCCGCCGCGGTCGGCCCGGATGAACGCGGTGGTCGTGGTGTCGGGCTCGAGCTTCTCGGCCCGCGCGGCGACCGCCCGCGTGGCCGCGTGCACGTCCTCCATGGCCGCGGGCCGGATCGGCGTCACCACGTGCAGCCCCTTCGCGCCGGAGGTCTTGACGGCGGGCTCGAACCCGGCCTGCTGCAGCACGCTCCGCACCGCGCGGGCGGCCGCGACGACCGGCGCGAGGTCGGCACCCTCGGGCGGGTCGAGGTCGATCACGAGGTGGGTCGGCGTGCCCGGCTCGTCGGCCGTGGTCAGCGGGACGTGGTACTCGATCGCCCGCTGGTTGGCGAACCACAGCAGCGTCGCCCGGTCCCCGGCGAGCGCGTAGTGGACGTCGCGCTGCGAGCTCTCGGACCAGAACGTGACGGAGCGGATCCAGTCGGGCGCGCCCTTGGGCAGGTTCTTCTGCATGAACCGCTGGTCGCCGCGGGCGCGCACCACCGACAGGGGGCGGTTGCCGAGCAGCGGGAGCATGCGGTCGGCCACGGCGTCGAGGTGGTCGACGAGCTGCCGCTTCGTCACCGTGTCGTCCGCCAGCAGCGCCTGGTCGAGATGGGTCAGCCCGACGCCGTCGCGCGTCTCGTCCGGTTCGCTCGCCACCTCGGAGACGGTGGACGGCGGGGCGGAGCCGGTCAAGCCGGGGTCCCTCGGGGTGCCGCGGCCGTGATCACGTCGAGTGGACCGTCGGTGCTGTCGCGGCGAGCGACGTCAGCACTGACCGTCCACTCGACGTGATCATGGCGGGTTCCGGAGGACGGGGGCGTTTCCGGCGGGCGGCTCGGTCCGCCCCTGCGGCCGGCGTGGGTCAGGCCGAGGTCAGGTCGATCCGGTAGCGGGTCAGGGCCAGGGCCGCGTGTTCGGAGGGCGCCGGCTCGTCCTCGCGCACCACGCACGCCTCGAGGGACGCCCGGAGCGCGGGCTCGTCCAGGTCGGTGCCGATGAACACGAGACGCGCGCCGCGGGTGGTCAGGCGTCCGGGCGCCGGGCGGACCCGGATCGCGGTGCCGACCGTCTGCACCTCCCAGACGTCCGGGGTCTCCGACAGGACGCCACCCCCGCGCTCCTCCTCCCCCGTCGCTCCGTTGGGAAGCCGCACGATCCCCTTGCTGCGCACCACACCGGCCGGACCGGACTCGAGGAGCGCGGCGAGCCGACCGGCGTCGAGCGGACGCTCCGCGGCGAACGACACGCTGGAGGCGGCCATGTGCGGGTGCTCGCCGTCGGCCTCGCGGAGCAGGACGTCGAGGGTCAGCTGCGCGGGCTGCGGGCGGCGCACCGGGTCGACGAACAGGGCCGGGTCGAGCGCCCCGTGCGAGGTCCCGACGACGGCGCCCGGCGCCACGGCGCGGACGGCCTCGACGGCGCCCGAGGACCCGGGCCGGTCCAACCCGTTCACGACGGCGAGGTCGGCGAGGCGGGCGTGGTCGAGGTCCGGTGCGCACGCGTCGAGCACGGCGACGAGGCCGCCGTACACGGCGTGCGGGTCGGGCGAGGCGAGCAGCAGCCGCACCAGTTCGCGCGGCTCGGCGAGACCGCTGGCCTCCACGACGACGAGGTCGAGCCCGGTCTCGGGCGCGACGAGGTCGGCGAGCACCCCGGAGAGCCCGTCCGCGTCGGTCACGCAGCACAGGCAGCCGTTGGACAGCGCGGTCACCGACGAGGCCTGCCCGGCGACGAGCATCGCGTCGATCCCGAGGGCGCCGAAGTCGTTCACCACCACGCCGATCCGTGTCCCGTCGGCGTGGCGCAGCAGGTGGTTGACCAGCGAGGACTTCCCGACCCCGAGGTGGCCCGCGACGAGGACCACGGGGACGGACCGGACGCCCAGCGCAACGGAGCCGGACCCTCGGTGCTGCATGCATCGAGCATAGGGTCGGTGATCGTGCGTCCTCTGGAAGGCATCCGTGTCCTGGACCTGTCGAGGGTGCTGGCGGGCCCCTTCGCCACGCAGTGGCTGGGCGAGATGGGCGCCGACGTCATCAAGGTCGAGCCCCCGGACGGCGACGACACCCGCGGGTGGGGTCCGCCGTTCCTCGGCGACGACGAGCACCGGCTGTCGCTCTACTACCTGTCCACCAACCGCAACAAGCGCGGCATCGTGCTCGACCTGTCCACCGAGCACGGGCAGGACGCCGCGCGACGGCTCGCCGACCGCGCCGACGTCCTCGTCGAGAACTTCCGCCCCGGCACCCTGGAGCGATGGGGGCTGGACTACGACACCCTCACCGCGCGCAACGAGCGGCTGATCCACCTCGCGATCTCGGGGTTCGGGCAGACCGGGCCGTACCGCGACAAGCCCGGCTACGACGTCCTCGCCCAGGCCATGGGCGGGATCATGAGCGTCACCGGGGAGCCCGACGGTCCGCCGACGAAGATCGGGCTGCCCGTCGCGGACCTCAACGCCGGCACGTGGGCGATCGTCGGGGTCCTCATGGCCCTGCACGCCCGGCACACCACGGGACGCGGCCAGTACCTCGACGTGTCCCTGCTCGACGCGCAGACCGTGTGGCACACGTGGGCCGCGCAGAACGTCTTCCACGACGCCCCGCGGGCGCGGCGGCTCGGCGCGGCGCACCCGACGGTGGTGCCCTACCAGCCGATGGCGTGCGCCGACGGCACGCTGGTGGTGGCCGTGGGCAGCGAGCGGCTGTGGCGGCGGTTCTGCGGGGTGCTCGCGCTCGATGAACTGGTCGACGACCCGCGCTTCGCCACCAACGCCGACCGTGCCGGGCGGCGCGAGGAGCTGATGGCCGTCGTCGAGAAGGTCATGACGCAGCAGCCCGTCGCGCACTGGGCGGAGCGCTTCGAGGCGGCCGGGGTGCCGTCCGGCCCGATCAACACCCTCGACGACCTCTACGCCGACCCGTGGTCGCAGGAGCGCGGCCACCACGTGACGCTGGAGCAGCCCGGGATCGGCACGTACGTCGGGACCGGCTTCCCCGTCCACGTCTCCGGCGAGGCCGCCACCCCGCCGGCGCCGTCCGGGCCGCCGCCGACGATGGGGCAGCACACGTCCGAGGTACTCCGTGAGCTCGGCTACACCGACGACGAGATCGCGCGCTTCTGAGGTCTCACAGTCTCAGCAGCCGGCGGGCGTTGTCCTTGAGGATGCGCGGGCGGACCTCGTCGGGGAGGTCGAGCGTGGCGAAGTCGCGCCGCCAACGGTCGGGCGTGAGCACCGGGTAGTCGGATCCGAACAGGACCTTGTCGGCCAACCAGCGTCCGGCCGCGCGGACGAGCTGCGGCGGGAAGTACGTCGGCGACCACCCGGAGAGGTCGATGAACACGTTGGCCTTGTGCGTGGCGATCGAGATGGCGGCGTCCTGCCACGGCACGCTCGGATGGGCCATGACGATCGTCAGCTCGGCGAAGTCGGCCGCGACGTCGTCGAGCAGCATCGGGTCGGAGTAGCGCAGCTTGATGCCGCGCCCGCCCGGCAGGCCCGCACCGATCCCCGTCTGACCGGTGTGGAAGACGACCGGGACGCCGAGTTCGGTGATCGCGTCGTAGAGCGGGTAGTACCGGCGGTCGTGCGGCTCGAAGCCCTGCAGGCTCGGGTGGAACTTGAAGCCCCGCACACCGTGGTCGGCGACGAGCGTGCGGATGCGCCGGACCGAGGCGGCCCCGCCGTGCGGGTCGACCGAGCCGAACGGGATCAGCACGTCGGCGTGGGCGGCGGCGCGGTCGGCGATCTCCTCGCTCGACAGGGCCGGGTGGCCGGTCGCGCTGCTCGCGTCGACGGTGAAGACGACGGCCGCGGTGTTCCGCTGGCGGTAGTACGCGGCGATGTCCTCGACGGTCGGGGTCCGGTTCTCCCCGGCCTTGAAGTAGCCGGCCGACGCGTCGAGCAGTTCCGGGTCGAGCGAGCAGTGACCGTGCGCGTCGGCCTCGACGTGCACGTGCACGTCGATCGCGTCCAGGGCATCGAGGGCGGAGCTGTCCATGCGCCCACCACACCATCAAGGAACCTTGTGATGCACCTCGCCGATGTGGTCACATCGCAGGCGATGCCCCACCGCACCGCCGCGAGCCGCGTCCTGGACGTCCTCGGCGCCTTCGGGCCCGAGCACCGCGCCCTGAGCCTCTCCGAGATCGGGCGCCGGGCCGGCCTGTCGCTGTCGACCACGCACCGCCTGGTCGGCGAGCTGTCCGCGTGGGGCGGGCTGGAGCGCGGCGAGGACGGCCGGTTCTCGATCGGCCTGCGCCTGCTCGAGCTCTCCGCCCTCGCCCCGCGTGGTCTCGGGCTCCGCGAGATCGCGTTCCCGCACCTCGACGACCTGCACCGGGCGACGGTCGGGAACGTCCACCTCGGCGTGCGCGACGGGCACGAGGTGGTCTACGTCGAGACCCTGCGCTCGCGGCGCAGCGCCCCCGTGACCAGCCGCGTCGGCGACCGCTGGCCGCTGCACGCGACCGGGACGGGCACGGTCCTGCTCGCCCACGCCGACCCCGCCGACGTCGACGAGGTCCTCGCCCGTCCGCTCGCCCGCTACACGGCGCGCACGCTGGTCGACCCGCACCTGCTGCGGACCCGCCTCGCCCGCGTCCGCCGCGACGGCGTCGCCGTACTGCGCGGGGAACTCACCGACGGTGCCCTCGCGGTCGCCGTGCCCGTCCACGACCAACGGGGCGACGTCACCGCCGCCCTGAGCCTCGTCGTGCACGACGACGAGACCGCACCGGGCGAGCTGCCCGCCGTCCTGACCGCCGTGGCCGCGCGGATCCGGCGCGCCCTCGAGGCCGCGGGGCACGGGGAGCCGGCCACACCCGTCGTCGGGACGACCCCCGCACGACCGGTCGGGCGCCCGCTGCGGGTGGGCTGATCCGCTACCGCGGGACGTGGCGCAGGGCCTCCTCCGGGGCCTCGCGCGGCGAGGGGACGGGCGCGCGCCCGGCCGCCTCGACCCAGGCCGCCATCGCGGTGCGGTAGAACTCCCACCGCCGCTCGTCGTCCCTGGTCTCCATCGGCATCGCGCCCACGACCCGCCCCCTCCGCACTCCCCCTCGGCAGCCCCCCGCCGTCGCAGAGCGTTCCACAGTCGCGCGCCCTACTGGTCGGTCGTCACTCGTTCAGCCCATCGCAATCAGACCTTCCGGCCACGGAGCGTCTATCGACGCAGGGCGTGCACCCGCAGCGACCGCAGCCGGTTCAGCGCCGCCGCGATCTCGTGGCGGCGCGGCAGGGCGAGGTCGGCCGGGTCCCGCGGGCCGTCCCGCAGCGCGTCGACCCCCTCGCGGGCGATCTGGGCGTCGACGAGGTCGAGCCCCTCGGCGAGCGTGATGTCGCCGTCGAGGACGTGGTCGCCCAGCAGTGCCATCGCGCGCCCGATGCCGGTCACCTGCGAGCGGTCGACGACCTGCTCCACGGCGGACAGGTCGACGTCGTCCTCGCCGAACGTCAGCGTGTCCACCCCACGGGCGGTGATGCGCCGCTTCCCCTGCCGCCCGGACGGGTCCAGCGAGCCCGGGTCGACCACCCGCGCGGCGACGGCCGGGAACCCGGAGTGCTCCTGCGTGCGGCCGGGGGTCGCGGCGGCGATCTCGTGCGCCCGCGCCGTCACCTCGCTCGCGGTGTACGACGACATCATGATCACGGTGTCGGCCACCCCGAGGTAGTCGCCCGACCCGCCCATCACCAGCACCGACGACACCCCGCGCTCGGCGTGCAGCGGACGGATGCGCTCCACGAACGGCACGAGCGGCTCGGTCGCGATGAGCTGCTGCATGCGGGCGTCGCGGATCATCATGTTGGTCGCGGACGTGTCCTCGTCGACGAGCAGCACGCCCGCCCCGGCCTCGATCGCCTCCACCATCGACGCCGCCTGGCTCGTGGAGCCCGACGCGTTCGTCGTCGAGAAGTCGTCGGTCGGCTCCCCCGACGGCAGGTGCGAGACGAACGCGGACACGTCGCTGCGCACGACGCTGCGCCCGTCCTCCGCCCGCACCTTCACGGCGTCGACCCGCGCGACGACCTGCTCGCGCCCGTCGCCCGGCCCGTGGTCGTGCACGCCGGCCTCGATCGCGCGCAGCAGCGTCGACTTCCCGTGGTAGCCGCCGCCGACGATCAGCGTCACGCCCTCCGGGATCCCCATCCCGACGACGGGTCCCGCGTTCGGCGTCGCCAGCGTCACCCGGAGGCCCTCGGGCGCCGCGATCGGAACCGCGCGCTCCAGGGGGCGGTCGTCGATGCCCGAGCGGCGGGGCAGCACGGCGCCGTCGGCGACGAACGCGACCAGTCCCCGGTCGGCCAGCGCGCCGCGGAGGGCGACCGCGTCCTCGACCGTGGCGGCGAACGCGCGAGCCGCACCGCGGTCGTCGTCGGGAAGGCCCTCCCAGCGCAGCGTGGCGACCGCGGCCGGCAACGTCTCCCCGAGCAGCGTCGCGGCCTCGCGGCCGAGGATGCGCCGTCTCGGGCCGGGCAGGGGCGCGCCGAGTTCGACGACGACCGTGCCGTCGGGGTGCACGCGCCCGGCCGTCCGGTCGAGCACCTCCTGGCCGCCCGCGTCGAGCTGCAGGGGCGTCCCCCGGAGCTGCCGGTGGAGGCGGCGGAGCAGGAACGACGCGTGGGCGCGGCGCCGGTCGGCCGTGCTGGTCAGCTCGTCGGGGGCGGCGCCGGGGAGGGTGACCCGGACGCGTGACGGCGGGGCGAACGGGTCGGCCTGGGCGCGGAGGACCTCCAGGGTCCCGCCGTCGACGTCCCAGCTCCCGACCAGCGACCTGTACCGTCCGTAGCTCTGGCCGTCGAGGTCGCGGAGGGTGGCGGCGAGGTCACGTCGGGACATGGGCGCGAGAGTGCCCGACGCCCGCGGCGGCCATACTGGGGACCGTGATCGTTCTCCTCGCCTGGGTGCTCGGCGTGGCGGGCCTCGGCTGGGCGCTCTGGTGCGGGGTGTCGGCCCTGGTGGACCAGGCGCCGACGTACTACCACCGCCTCGCCCTCGTGGCCCTAGAGGTGCTCGCGCTGGCGCAGGTCGTGATCGCGGTCGTCCTGCTGGTGGTGGCGCCCGGACGGTCGGCCGGGGCGGTCGCGGAGATCGTCGGCTACCTCATCGCCCTGCTCGTGGTGCTGCCGATCGGCGCGGCCCTGGCCTACGGCGAGCGCAACCGGTACGGCTCGGTGGTGCTCGCGATCGCGGGCGTGACGTTCGCGGTGCTGGTGCTGCGGACCACGCAGGTGTGGGAGGTGACGGGTGTCTGAGGTGACGGAGCGCCGCCTCAACAGCGGGCCCGGGAAGGTCCTGCTGGCGGTCTACGTGCTGTTCGCGATCTCGGCGGGCGCCCGGGCGCTCTATCAGATCGCGACCCAGTTCTCGCTCGCCCCGCTCGCCTACCTGCTCTCCGCGTTCTCGGCCGCGGTCTACATCCTCGCCGCGGTGGCGATCGGGCGGCGACGGCGGCGGCTGGCCCTGGTCGCGGTGTGGATCGAGCTGGTCGGCGTGATCGGCATCGGGCTGTTCACGCTGCTCGCGCCGCAGGACTTCGCCGACGACACGGTCTGGACCGACTTCGGGATCGGCTACGGCCTCTTCCCACTGATCCTGCCGGTGCTGGGCCTGCTCTGGTTGTTCCGGTCCACCGATCGGTCCTGATACCGTACCGATGTGACCACGCACACGCTGTCGCTGCCCGGGGTGGAGCTCGTCCACGACGTGCTGGGCGCCGCCGACGGGCGGCCGCTGGTGATGATCGGCCAGCCGATGACGGCGGAGGGCTTCCACGCCCTCGCCGGGCACCTGCCGGAGCGGCGCGTCGTGCTGTATGACCCCCGCGGGCTCGGCCGGTCGGTGCGCTCCGACGGGGACGACACGTCGGTGCCGGAGGTCCAGGCCGAGGACCTGCACGGGCTGGTCGCGTCGTTGGATGCCGGCCCGGTCGACGTGCTCGCCTCCAGCGGCGGGGCGGTGACCGCCCTGGCGTGGGTGGCCGCCCACCCCGACGACGTCGCGACGCTCGTGGCCCACGAACCGCCGCTGCTCACCGTGCTCCCCGACGCCGAGGCCGCCGAGCGGGGCCACGACGCCGTCCGGCGCGCCTATGCCGAGCGCGGCTGGGGTGCGGGGATGGCGGCCTTCGTCGCGTACACGTCCTGGTCCGGCGAGTACACCGAGGAGTACCTCTCGCGGCCCGCCCCCGACCCGGCGATGTTCGGCATGCCGAGCTCCGACGACGGGTCCCGCGACGACCCGCTGCTCAGCGACCGCGCCCTCGCGATCGTCCGGTACCGGCCGGACCTCGAGGCACTGGCGGCCGCGCCCACGCGCGTGATCCTCGCGGTCGGCGAGGAGACCGGCGACACCTTTACCGGGCGCACCACCCGCGCCCTCGCCGACCAGCTCGGCCAGGACGTGGTCGTCTTCCCGGGCGGGCACGGCGGGTTCGCCGCCGAGGACGCGCCGTGGCCGGGACAGGCCAAGGCCTTCGCCGTGCGACTCCGCGAGGTCCTCGGGTCCTGACGGCCGGTCGGTGCGCGTCGCGCACACACTCGGGCGTCCCGGACGACCGACTCCGGCCACCCCTGCGCGTCGCGCACACAATTCGGCGGACCCGACGAGCGACCCCGTCGACTCCGACGCGTCGCGCACACAATCCGGCGCCCCGCACGATCGACTCCAGCCACCCCGACGCGTCGCGGACACATGTCGCGGTCCGCCGCCGAGATGCCGAGGTCCACATCAGGCAGGCGCGCCGCCGCCGGGACCTGCCCCACGTCACCCTCAGTGTCAGGGTCGGTGGTGCTGCTGGTGCGGTGGTAGCTCGCGAACCCACCTGTCGCCGCCCGACCCGCCGCGCTGTATGCGTCACGCGCAGGGGTCGCCAAGGTCGTTCGTCGAGACCGTCGGAATGTGTGCGCTACGCGTAGGAGTCGCCGGCTCTGGTCGGTCGACCCGCCGAACTGTGCGCGCCACGCGCAGGGGATCAGCCGAGCCCGGTGCCCTCCACCCCGCGGCGCCAGTAGCCATCGAGGTCGATCCACTCGGTGGGCAGCAGGTCACGGAGGCGCCGACGGACGGGCCGCAGCGCCGACGCCTCGGCGCCCATCCACACCAGGCCCTCCCCCTCGGGACGGGTCCAGGCCTGCACCGCGTCACCGAGCAGGGTCGTCGTCCCCGGCTCGGCGCCCTCCCGGTGCAGCCACTGCACCGTCATCCCCGCCGGGCCCGGCAGCGGCTGTTCCTCCGCGGCGTCCGCGACCTCGACGAACACGGTGCCGACCGCGGACGCCGGCAACGACCGCAGCCACCGACCGAGGGCCGGCAACGCGGTCTCGTCGCCGCCGAGGAGGTACCAGTCGCGCGGGTCGTGGCGCAGGGACGACCGCGGCCCGTACAGCCAGAGCGCCCCGCCCGGGTCCTCCACCCACGAGCCCGCGAGCCCGTGTCCGTGCCGGACGAAGTCGACCTCGACGACCCCGTCGGCGACCGACCGCAGCGTGTACTCCCGGTACGGGCGGGGCCGACCCGGCAGCGGAGCCACCAGCCCCCGCGGGCCGATCTCGGGGCGGGAGGCCTCGGCACCCGACGTCGGGAAGAAGAGCTTGGCGTGGTCGGTGGGGCCGGAGACCGGCAGCCCGTCGACGTCGCCGGCGAACCGCACCCGGCGCATCCGCGGCGTCAGGTCGACCACGCCGACGACCTCGACCCGCACCGGCTCGACGTCGTCGTGGGCCTGCGGGGAGATCACGGGGGCGTTGCGGACGACCATGTCGGGTCACCGTAATCGGTGACTCCCCGCGCCGGTCGCAGCGGTGGTACGGCACGATCCCGCTCCATGAGCGACGAGCGCACCGGGAGCCCGTTCCCGCCGATCGCCGACTACGGGTTCCTCTCCGACTGCGAGACCACCGCGCTGGTGGCGCCGAACGGTGCCGTCGAGTGGCTGTGCCTGCCGCGGATGGACTCGCCGAGCGTGTTCGGGGCGATCCTCGACCGCGACGCCGGAACCTTCCGCCTGCACCCCGACGGGGCCGACGTCCCCGCCGCCCGGCGCTACGTGCCCGGCACGATGGTGCTGGAGACGACGTGGTGCACGCGGTCGGGCTGGCTGCAGGTCCTCGACGTGCTGCTGATGGGCCCGTGGCACCACGAGACGGAGCGGTCGGGCTCGCACCGCCGCGCGCCCACCGACTACGACGCCGACCACGTCCTGCTGCGGGTCGCCCGTTGCCTCTCGGGGCAGGTGCAGCTGCGGATGGAGTGCGCGCCGGTCTTCGACTACGGCCGCGAGCCCGCGCGGTGGAGCTATCCCGACGGCGGGTACCGCGCGGCGCGCGCGTCCGGCGGCGGCTCGGACCTGCTGCTGACCACCGACACCAACATCGGGTTCGAGGGGACGCTCGCCACGTCGCGGACGCTGCTCAAGGAGGGCGAGTGGCGCTACGTCGCGCTCTCGTGGAGCGAACACGCGCCGCCTGCGAACGTCGACGAGGCGCTCGAGCGGCTCACCTGGACCGAGCACCACTGGCGGCACTGGCTCGACCGCGGCGACTTCCCCGACCACCGCTGGCTGCCCTACCTGCAGCGCTCCGCCCTGACGCTCAAGGGCCTGACGTTCGCCCCGACGGGCGCGATCGCGGCCGCCGCGACGACGTCGCTGCCCGAGACGCCGGGCGGCGAGCGGAACTGGGACTACCGGTACTCGTGGATCCGGGACTCTGCGCTCGCGCTCTGGGCGCTGTACGCCCTGGGCTTCGACTGGGAGGCCAACGACTTCTTCTACTTCGTCGCCGAGGCGGCCGAGGCGGCGGCCGGGCACCTGCAGATCATGTACGGCGTCGACGGGCGCTCGAAGCTCGACGAGGAGGTGCTCGCCCACCTCGACGGGTACGAGGGCGCCTACCCGGTGCGGATCGGCAACGGCGCCTACGACCAGGCCCAGCACGACGTCTGGGGTGCCGCGGTCGGCGCGATCTACCAGTACGTCCGGAGCCGGGACCGGCTCGACGACCGGCTGTGGTCGATCGTCGTGACGCAGGTCGAGGCGGCGCTGGAGAACTGGCGCGGACCCGACCGCGGGCCGTGGGAGGTGCGCGGCGAGCCGCAGCACTTCACCACGTCGAAGATCGCCTGCTGGCTCGCCGCGGACCGTGGTGCCCGACTCGCCGCGCTGCGCGGGGACGAGAAGCGCGAGGACCGCTGGCGCCGGGCGGCCGAGGAGATCCGCGAGGACGTCCTCACGCACGCCGTCGACGACCGCGGCGTCCTCTGCCAGCACTACGCGACCACCGGGCTCGACGCGTCGCTGCTGCTCATGCCGATCGTCGGGTTCCTCTCCCCCGACGACCCGCGCTGCCGGGCGACCGTGCTCGCGATCGCCGACGAGCTCACCCAGGACGACCTGGTGCTGCGCTACCTCGTCGAGGACACCGACGACGGGCTCTCCGGCGAGGAGGGCACGTTCACGATCTGCTCGTTCGCCCTGGTCTCGGCGCTGGCCGTGATCGGCGAGGTGGACCGGGCGACCGCGCTGTGCGAGAAGCTCCTCGGTGCTGCATCGTCGCTGCACCTCTACGCCGAGGAGATCGACCCCCACTCCGGGCGGCACCTGGGCAACTTCCCGCAGGCGTTCACGCACCTGGGTCTGATCCAGGCGGTCATGAACATCGTGCGCGCCGAGAAGCGGGCGGCGCGGCGGTAGTCCCCTCGTGACAGCGGAGCGTCGTTGCTGTCACCCGGTGGCAGCGACGACACTCCGGTGTCACCGGAACGGGACCCCTGGCGATCTAGGCCCCTAGGAGTCTAGGTTGAGCTTCGTGCCCGACGACCGCCAGCAGTTCAACGTGACGCTCCCGCGCGACCTCGTCCGCGCGGTGAAGCACCACGCCGTCGACGTCCAGCTCTCCCTCTCGGACCTGGTGGCGGAGGCCCTGCAGGACCGCCTCCGTCGTCGGGAAGGGGTGGAGGTCCGGCCGATGGTGCACGTCGAGGACATGGCCGCGTCCGTGGCGTTCTACGAGCAGCTCGGCGCGGCCGTGGTGCACGGCAGCCGGGACGGGGACTGGGTGCTGCTCGAGCTCGGCGGCTCGCGCCTCGGCCTGCTCGCGCACCCGCCGAACCCGGAGCAGGACGAGGGCACCGTCGAGCTCAACTTCCAGACCGACGACCTCGACGCCCTGGCCGGTCGGCTCGGCGTCGACCCGACCGACGAGGCGTTCGGGCGCCAGCTGCGGCTCACCACGCCCGACGGGCTGCTGGTGAAGGTCGACGAGCTGCGCCCCGAGCTCTACACCTGACGCCACCGCGGGGCGTCGGCACCGAGCTCGTGCGCCGGCGCCGCCCACGACCCGCCGAACACCGGCGGCGGGACCTCGACGGCGCCCAGCGTCTGCCGGACCGGCTCGACCGGCGGCGCGTCGGTGACCAGCTCCGGGTGCGCCCACAGCCACTCCCCCGTGCGCGCCAGCGACAGCGACCGGATCGAGCCGCCCCGCGTCGACCGCTCCGCGAGCCCGAGCAGGGCGGCGGCCGCGACGAGGTAACCGGTCGCGTGGTCGAGCGCCTGCGCGGGCAGGGCGCCCGGCCGCTCGTCCGTCCCGCACGCGACGGCGATGCCCGACGCGGCCTGGACGATCGAGTCGAACCCGCGACGGCCCGCCCAGGGCCCGGTCCAGCCCCAGGCGTCCAGCCGCACGACGACGAGTCCCGGCCGGCGCGCGAGCAGGTCCTCCGGGGCGAGGCCGAACCGGTCGAGTGCGCCGGGGCGGTACCCGGTCACGACGACGTCGGCCGTGTCCGCCAGGTCCCGGAGCCGGGGGTCGGACGCGTCGAGGACCGTCGTGCGCTTCCCGAGCCCGGTGTCGAGGTGCTGCGCGGCCAGTTCCGGCATCGACGGCGGGTCGACGCGCAGCACGTCCGCGCCGGTCAGCGCGAGCGTCCGGGTCGCGACCGGGCCCGCGATCACCCGCGTCAGGTCCAGCACCCGCGGCGTCCCGACGACGGGTGCGGGTCGCTCCGCGCGCTGCACGGTCACGAGCGGCTCGGCCGCCACGGCGCTCCCCTGCTCGGTGGCGGCCCAGGTCGGCCGATCCCGGACGGCCACCGCGATCCCGCCCTTCCCGACGACGAGCTCCTCCACCTCGCGTGCCGGGCGCGCGGCGATGGCCGGCCCCACCTCATCGGCGGGAACCTGTAGCGCGTCGAGGAGGCGGGCGCGGTGGTGGGGGTAGTTCGCGTGGGTGCGGACCCAGCCGTCGGCGGCGGGCCAGAAACCGGAGAGCGGGGCGAAGCCGCCCGGCGTCGTGCCGTCGACGCGCAGGAGCTGGTCCGCGCGGAAGGAGCTGCCGACGCGGGCGGGGTCGATGTCCGGCGCGCGGTGCCCGGCGGCACCGGCCGCGGCGGCGACGGCGCCGAGCGCGAGGGCCTCGACCGGCATCGGGCAGGCGAGGCCGGTGGAGGGGCCCGTCCAGCGCGGCTCCGGGGCCGGGAGGTCGGTGTCGAGGGCACGCCAGAGGTCGTGCAGGGCCCGGTCGGCGGCATCGATCACGGGCGCTGACGATGTGGCTTTCCTGCCACTGGATGCAAGCAACGACGCTTCGCTGCCACGGGAGGGGTCAGGCCTGCTCGAGCCACGGCCGGAGGTGGTCCCGGACGGCCGGGGTGGGCGCGTCGATGAGGTCGAGCATGCGGCGGACCCGCTCGGCGGCGTCCCGGGTCAGGCGGAAGTCGCCGTCGCGCGACATCGGGTCCTCCGGGCCGAAGCGGCGGGCGGTCGCGACGATGTGGGGCACCTGCTCGCGGAGGTCCTCGGCGTCGTCGTCGGCGAGCGCCGGGTCGTGTCCCGCCTCCCGCAGCAGGGTCGCGACGTCGGTGAGCTGCGCGGCGAGCCACCCCCACGGGTCGGCGGTCAGGGCGTCGGACCACACCCGGTCCGAGGGCTCGACCCCGTCGAACGTCGGGTGGTGGTGCGCCGCCGAGAACGAGCCGGCGGGGCGGTCGAGCCGGTCGAAGAGGTCCGCCCGCCACACCGCGCCGTCGACGACCAGCCGCTGCGCCGCGGACTCGGTGCCGCGGTGCGGCTGCGGCTCCAGCAGCCGCAGCTCCACCCGGGTGCCGTGCTCCATCGTCGCGTCCGGCCCGATCTCGAACCAGCGGCGGACGATCACGGCGAGGCGTGTGAAGGTGAACGCGATCTGCACGGCGACGACGATGTGGCCTTCCTGCCACTGGATGCAAGCAACGACGCCTTGCTGCCACCCGGGGCGGGGTCAGGGCGTCTTCAGGGCCGGGCGGTCCGGATGGTCGGCCAGGACGACGAACGGCACCAGGTCCTGCGGCGCGACCTCCTCGTCGTACCGGGCGTACGCCGGCAGCGTCCACGCCTCGTCGTCGGGCGTGTGCCGCGCGAGGGCCGCCGTCGACATGGCGACGTGCACCTCGAGCTCCGCCGGCAGCCCGCGCCCGAGCAGCAGCGGCCCGTCGACGATCACCACGCCCCGGGGGCCGAGCGGCACCCGCTCGGCGCGCACCGCACGGTCGGTCGCCACGTCCCACAGCCGCGGGAGGACCGGCTTCCCGACGACGGCGGGGGCCAGCACCTCGCGCACGAGGGCGCCCGCGTCGAGCCAGTCGTCGTAGAAGGCGTCCGGGTCGGTGCGGCCCCGTTCGAGGCGGACCGACGCCGGGCGCAGGAAGTCCCACGCCGACACCCGCAGCACCGGCCGGGAGAGCCGCTGCAGCCGGTCGACGAGCCCGTCGGCCCAGCGGTCGGGCCGCGCGGCGGCCGCACCGTCCACGAGGACCCGCACGGCCCCGTCGGGAACGGGCAGCGCGTGCACGGCCTCGGCGAGCCGGTCGAGCAGGACGTCCGGGGTGAGGGGAGCGATCGACATCGCCCCCAGGATCCCAGGCCCCGGGCGTGGTGACCCGCCGACGTCCGGTGTCGGCCGTGGCACACGGCCACGACCGACACCGGACCCCTCGGGCTCAGGCCGTGGCCGCCTCCCCCTCGACCACGGGCAGCGAGGCGCCGTCCTCGGAGTGCTCGTCGTACTCGTCCGGCGGCCGCGGGTGCATCGTCGCGAGCGCGATCAGGGACACCACGGCGCACGCGATGATGTAGACCGAGATCCAGAAGGTGCCGCCCGTGGCGGCGAGCACCGCGGTCGCGATCAGCGGTGCCGGGCCACCCGCCGTGATGGAGGCGAGCTGGTAGCCGAGCCCCGCGCCGGTGTAGCGGACCCCGGTCCCGAACGACTCGGAGATCAGCGCCGCCTGCGGGCCGTACATCATGTCGTGGAAGATCAGGCCCAGGATCATGCCGAGGATCACCAGTCCCCCGACCCGCGTCTGGAGCAGCGCGAAGTACGGGAAGGCGTACAGGCCGGTGAGCACCACGCCCGCGCCGTAGACCAGGCGCCGGCCGAGCACGTCGGAGAGCCAGCCGAAGAACGGCACGCTGATGATGCCGATCAGGGCCGCGACGATGAGGTAGAGCAGCAGGTCCGTCCGTGCCAGCTTCAGCTGCTGCGTGCCGTAGACCAGCACGAACGAGGTGTAGAGGTAGAACGGCGCCTGCTCGGCGGTGCGCACGAACAGCGCCTTGAGCACGTCGCGCCACTGGTGGCGCAGGGTCTCGGCCAGCGGCATCTTCACCACGTGACCGCTGGAGCGCATCGCGGCGAACGCGGGCGACTCCAGGACCGTCAGCCGCACGACCAGCCCGATCGCGATCAGCACGATCGACGCGAGGAAGGGCCAGCGCCACCCACCATTGAGGAAGTCGGGGCCGGCGAACGCCCACACCACGAACGTGCCGAGAGCGAGCCCGATCGGCACCCCGGCCTGCGGCCACGAGGCCATCAGCCCGCGCTGCCGACGGTGCCCCCACTCCATCGCCATCAGCACGGAGCCGCCCCACTCACCGCCGACGCCGATGCCCTGCAGCACGCGCAGCACGGTCAGCAGGATCGGCGCCCACACGCCGATCGTGGCGTAGGTCGGCAGCAGACCGATGAGCACGGTCGCGCCGCCCATGATCAGCAGGGTGGCGACGAGCGAGTACTTGCGGCCGATGCGGTCGCCGTAGTGTCCGAAGATCGCCGCCCCGAGTGGTCGGGCGGCGAAGCCGACGAACTGCGTGGAGAACGCGAGCAGGACGCCGCCGGACGCCGAGTTGTTGAAGAACAACGGCCCGAACACGAGCGCGGCGGCGGTGTTGTAGAGGAAGAAGTCGTACCACTCGATGGTGGTGCCGACGGTGCTGGCGAGCACGGCGCGACGTTTGATACGTCGCCGTGCGACGGGATCGTTCAGCTGAGCTGCTGGGGCATCGGCCATGGCGCAGGATGATGCGCGTCACACCCCATGGAGGGCAACGCCTACTTCACCGAGCGGAAAGGGTCAGATCACCGAGAAGCGGTCCGTCAGCTTCTGACCGTCCGAACGGCTGATCACGCACGAGACCAGACGGCCGCCCGACGAGCCGGAGGCCGTGCCGTTCGGCTCGTCGAAGGTGGCCTGCGTGGGCACCACGGCCGCGACGTCCAGCGCCGACTTGTCGACCCCGCTCGCCGACTCGGCCACCTGTCCCGAGGCGACCACCATGGCGCAGAAGGCGCGGCCGTACGCCGCGAACGCCGCCGCCCCGGGGTAGCTGACCTCGCGGCTGGAGTTCAGCGGCGTCCCGGTGCCGACCACCTCGATGTCGTGCGCGTCGCCGCACGGCGCGTTGGTGGCGTCGGTGTAGGTCGTCCCGGCGCTCAGCCGCCCGGTGGCGCACTGCCCGTCGAACAGCGTGAACGCCGGGAGGTCGCCGCCCGGTCCGAAGGTGTAGACGGCGGGCTCGTCGGAGAACGGCCGCCAGCCGCCCACCAGCGCCCCGGCCGCGAACACGACGAGGACGAGCAGGACCGCCCCCGCCCCGGTGAGGAGGCGGCGGTCGCGGAGGGCGGCGGGGAGCTCCAGCGGTCTCAGCTCTCCTGGTCCACGTGCAGCGCCTGCTGCTCGGCACCCTCGGTGGGCCACTCGTTCTCCACCGCGGCCACCTCGCCGACCCGGTCGTCGGCCGGCAGCCCGGTCTCCTCGGCGGCGTCGGCGGCCGAGGACAGCCCGACCTGGACCTCGCCCCCGAGTTGCGCCTCGACGGCGCCGTCGGGGTCGAGCGGGTCGGCGACCGGGGCACCGGTGGTGCCGAAGTCGCCCACGCCGTCGACGGCGTTCTCGGGGTCGTCCACCGTCTCGTCGAGCTCCATCGCCGGGGTCGCCGCGATGGGGCGGCCCGGGGGCTCCTCGAGCCCGTCGACGACGTCGGGCTCCTCCTGCGGGAGGCGGTAGGCGATGGAGTCGCGCTCCGGGTCGTTGTCGTCGCCGCCCAGCTTGACGTCGCGGCTGTAGTCCTCCGCGGTGTCCATCCCGTCCTCGAGCGGGTCGGTGCCGAGCCGGTCCTCGTCGAGCACGACCGACGGCTCGTCGTCGAGGGGGCTGGTGTCGTTGTCGACGACGGCCTCGTACTGCTCGCTCACGGTGCTCGCTCCCGATCTCGTCCTCTGCATGGTGCACGGTCGGGAGTGCGTTCCCCGCACCAGGGTGGCTCACGCCCGGTGAGCAGTGATCCGTGCCGGGGCACGGACAAGTACTCACGGGCGCGCAGCGCACCTGCTAGATCTTCCGCTCCTGCCCGCCCCACTCCTTGGCGCGCAGCTCGAATTTCTGGATCTTGCCGGTCGAGGTCTTCGGCAGCTCCTCGATCACCTCGACCTCGCGCGGGGCCTTGTAGCGGGCGATCTGCGTCTTGACGTGCTCGACGACCTCGTCCGGCTCGACCGTCCGCCCCTGGCGCAGGGTGATGAAGGCCTTCGGGCGCTCGCCCCACCGCTCGTCGGGCACGCCCACCACGGCGGCCTCGAGCACGGCGGGGTGCGAGAGGACGGCCTGCTCCACCTCGACGGTCGAGATGTTCTCGCCGCCGGAGATGATCACGTCCTTGGCGCGGTCGCGGAGCTCGACGTAGCCGTCGGAGTGCATCACCCCGAGGTCGCCGGAGTGGTACCAGCCACCGGCGAACGCCTTGGCCGTCGCCTCGTCGTCGCGGTAGTAGCCGCTCATCACGTTGTTGCCGCGCATGACGATCTCGCCCATCGTCGAACCGTCCGCGGGGACGTCGACGAGGTCGACCGACGCCCAGTCGGTCACATCCTCGCCCAGCACCTCGACGACGCGCACCGGGTCCGCCTGCACCATCGCGACGCCCTGCCGGGCCTGCAGCTTCGCCCGCTCCGTCGGGTCGAGCGCGGCCCAGTCGTCCTGCCACTGGCACACGGTGTACGGGCCGTAGACCTCGGTGAGCCCGTAGACGTGCACCACCCGGAAGCCGAGCCGTTCCATCTCGAGGATCGTCGTCGGGCTGGGCGGCGCACCCGCCGTCGTGACGACGAGGGCGTAGTCGAGCTCGCGGGCCTCGGCCGCGTTCATGATCGTCGTGACGACCGTGGGGGCGCCGTTGAGGTGGGTGACGCGGTGCTCGCCGATGAGCCGCCAGATCACGTCGCCGCGCACCTCGCGCAGGCACACGTGGGTGCCGCCGATGGCGGTGATCGCCCAGGGCGTGCACCAGCCGTTGCAGTGGAACATCGGCAGCGTCCACAGGTAGACGCTCGACGGGTCGTGATAGCTGTGGACGATCTCGCCGAAGGAGTTCAGGTACGCCCCGCGGTGGTGGTACTGCACGCCCTTGGGCTTGCCGGTGGTGCCGGACGTGTAGTTGATCGTGATCGTCGAGCGTTCGTCGGTTATGTCCCAGGAGAGGTCGTCGCCCTCGTCGCCGCGCGCGAGCAGCGCCGCGTAGCCGTCCTCCGCCGATCCGGCGTCCGGACCCTCCGGGTCCACGTGCACGACGATCTCGCGCACCGTCTCCAACGACTCGCGGACCGGGTCCACCGCGGCGAGCAGCGTCGAGTCGACCACCAGCACCGTCGCCCCGGAGTGGTCGAGGATGTAGCGGACCTCCTCGGCCGAGAGTCGGGTGTTCACCGCGACGAGGATCGCGCCGGCCAACGGCACCCCGAAGTGCGCGTGCAGCATCGCGGGGACGTTCGGCAGCAGGCAGGCGACCCGGTCGCCGGGCGCCACCCCCGAGGCCCGTAGTCCCCGGGCGAGCCGCTGCGCGTCGCGCGCGAACTCGGCGTAGGTCCAGCGAGACGCCCCGTGGACGATCGCCGTCTTGTCGGGGTAGACCCCCGCCGAACGCCGCAGGAACGACAACGGCGTCAGTTCGGTGATCCAGGTCTCGGCAGCCACGCGCGCATCATGCCCGCGTCCAGCGCCCCAGCACCATCAATGTCTTCGTCCCGGTGATCGTCCCCGCGCGGCGTAGTCGGTCGATCACCCGCTGCAGGTCGGCGAGGTCGCGGGCCCGGACCTGCACGAGCGCGTCGGGGTCCCCCGCGATCGTGTAGACCGCCTGCACCTCGGGCACGGTCGACGCGGTCGAGACGATGTCCCCGACCGGCGTGCTGCCCGCGTACCGCACCTCGGTGAACGCCTCGACGCCCCAGCCGAGCCGGGTCGCGTCGACCTGCACGGTGAACCCGGTGATCACCCCGGTCTCGCGGAGCCGGTCGACCCGCCGCTTCACCGCGGCCACCGAGAGCCCGAGCCGCGGCGCCATGTCGGAGAACGTCCGCCGCCCGTCCTCGCGCAGGAGGGCCAGCAGGCGGTGGTCGGTGTCGTCGACGTCAGCGACCCGAGGTTCGTCCATGCAACGAATCTTCGTCGGAAGGCCCTCGGCGCGTCGAGCTTTGCGCCTTCCGGCTCTCCAGCTTGTCTCTCGTGCGCGCGGTCGCTGAGATGTCCGGCATGACCGCCCGCGTCACCGAGCCGACGACCGCCACGACCCCCACGCTCGACGCCCTCGCCGACGTGGAGCGCCGCGTGCTCTGGCTGGCCACCGCGATCGTCGACCACGCCAACCGGGTGCGGCCCAACCCCGGCGGGCTCAAGGTCGGCGGCCACCAGGCGTCGTCGGCGTCGATCGTCTCGATCATGACGTCGCTGTGGTTCGCGGCGCTGCGCGCGGAGGACCGGGTGTCGGTCAAGCCGCACGCCTCGCCCGTCCTCCATGCGATCAACCACCTGCTCGGGCGGTTGGACGAGCGCTTCCTCACGACGCTGCGCGAGCAGGGCGGGCTGCAGTCCTACCCCTCGCGGTCGAAGGACCCCGATCCCGTCGACTACTCGACCGGCTCCGTCGGCATCGGCGCCACCGCCCCGATCTGGGGCGCGATCGCGCGCCGGTACGCCCACGGCGTGGGCGGGCAGGCCGGCACCGGGCGCCAGTTCTCGCTGGTCGGCGACGCGGAGCTCGACGAGGGCGCCGTGTGGGAGGCCGTCCTCGACCCCATGGTCCGCGAGCTCGGCGAGATCACCTGGATCGTCGACTTCAACCGCCAGTCCCTCGACCGCGTCGTCCCCGACATCTCGGCCACCCGCCTGCAGGGGCTCTTCGAGGCGGCCGGGTGGCAGGTCATCACGGTCAAGTACGGCCGCGTGCTGAACGAGCTGTTCGCCCGCGAGGGCGGCGACGCGCTGCGCCGCCGCATCGACACGATGACCAACCCCGAGTACCAGCGCCTCCTGCGCTGCACCCCCGCCCAGCTGCGCGAACGGCTCCCCCAGGGCCTTCCCGACGACGGGCCGCGGCTCGCGGCGCTGCTCGAGACGATCGACGACGACGGCGTCCACGCCGCCATCCGCAATCTCGGCGGCCACGACCTCGGGGCCCTGCTCGACGCCTACGCCCGCATCGACGACACCCGCCCGACGGTGATCTTCGCCTACACCGTCAAGGGCTACGGCCTCGCGACCCAGGGCCACCCGCAGAACCACTCCACGCTGCTCTCCGAGCCGCAGATGCGGGAACTCGCCGCGCGGATGGGTGCGAGCCTCGACGAGCCCTGGGCGCCGCTGCCGCGCGGCAGCGCCGCGGCCGAACTGTGCGCGGCGGCCGCCGCCCGGCTCGAGCGACCGGTCGTCGGGAAGGCCCCCGCGGTACGCGTGCCGACCGACCTGGGGCGCCCGCCGTCGGGAACGGGCAACACCCAGCAGGCCCTCGGGCGTGCCCTCCTCGACCTCACCCGCTCCGCCCCGGAGGCCGCCCGCCGCGTCGTGACCTGCTCCCCCGACGTCGCCTCGTCGACGAACCTCGGCGGCTGGCTGAACAAGGTCGGGTCGTGGGCGGCCTCCGAGCGCCGCGACTGGTTCGACGACGACGCCGAGACGATCCTGCACTGGCGGGAGCGGCCCACCGGTCAGCACATCGAGCTGGGCATCGCCGAGACGAACCTGGTGGGGCTCCTCGGCGAGCTGGGGGCGACGTGGTCGCGCTACGGCGAGCCACTGCTGCCCATCGGGGTCCTCTACGACCCGTTCGTCTCGCGGGCGCTCGAACCGTGGTCGTTCGGCGTCTACGCGGGCGGGCAGTCGATCCTCGTGGGGACGCCGAGCGGGGTCTCCCTGGCCCCGGAGGGCGGGGCGCACCAGTCGATCACCACCCCGTCGATCGGGCTGGAGCAGCCGGGCTGCGTGGCGTTCGAGCCCGCGTTCGCGATCGAGGTGACGTGGTGCCTCCTCGACGGGCTGGGCCGGCTCGGACGCCCCGACGGCTCGTCGTCGTACCTGCGGCTGTCCACCGCGCCGGTCGACCAGTCGCTCGCCGCGGTGCCGGACGACCCGGCGGCGCGGGAAGAGCGGCGGCGCCAGGTCGTGGCCGGTGGGTACGTGCTGCGGCGGGCCTCGTCGGCTCCGCGCGTGACGATCGCGGCCGTGGGCCCGACGGTGCCGAACGCGCTGGCGGCCGCGGACCGGCTGGACGCCCTCGGGATCCCCGCGGACGTCGTCGTCGTGACCAGCGCCGACCGGCTGTTCCGGGCCGTGCGGGCGCGCCGGTCCGACACCGGGGACCCGAGCTGGATCCTCGACGCCTGCTTCCCGGTCGACCGGGCCGCGCCGCTGGTCACCGTCCTCGACGGGCACCCGCACACGCTCGCGTTCCTCGCGGGCGTGCACGGGGTGCGCGCCGAGCACCTCGGCGTCAGCGGGTTCGGGCAGTCCTCCGACCTCGCGGCCGCGCACGCCCTGCACGACATCGACGCGGACGCGATCGTCCGGAGTGCGACGCGCCTGTGAGCCCGGTGGCGCGCGCTGCGGGGGTGGCCGCGGCGGGCCCGCGAGTGATCAACGGCCCCTCAGCGGTCCCCCGGACCCACCGCGAGCCCCGTCAGGGACCGGTGATCATGGGCTCAGCGGCGGCGGCCCGGTGACGGCTGCTCAGTGGCGGTGCGCACCCCGCGCGTAGTCCGGCGGCTCGCCGGTGCCGGGTGCGGTGGGGAGGCCGGCCGCCTCCCACGCCCGGAAGCCCCCGACGACGTCGGTCGCGCGGTGGATGCCGAGATCCTGCAGGGCCGCGGCGGCCAGCGAGGACGTGTAGCCCTCGGAGCACAGCACCACCCACGGCACGTCGTGGTCGGTCGCCTCGGGGATGCGGGCGTCCGACGCCGGGTCGAGCCGCCACTCGAGGTGGTTGCGCTCGATGACGACGGCGCCGGGCACCTCGCCCTCCGCGACCCGCTGCCACCCGGGGCGGATGTCGACGAGCCGGCCGCCCTCGTCGACCACCCGGGCCGCGTCGGCGGGCTCCAGGCGCGTCAGCCGGGCGCGGGCGGCGGCGAGGACGTCGGCGATCGTGGTCACTCGGGCGATGCTCCCGGCTCCACGAGCTCGGAGCGCGTCCGGGTCAGGGTGCCGCGCTCGACGGCGTAGTACGACATCGCCGAGAGCGGCGGCGAGTACGCGTGGACGCTGACGGCGGCCTCGGCGCGCCGGTTCGACACGTCGTGCACGTGACCCAGCGGGAAGGCCGCGCCGCCACCCGCCGTCAGGACCCGGCGTCGCAGGCCGGGGCCCCGCGAGGCGATCTCCTCGGCGGTGGCGAGGTGGTCGTCGGCCTGGCCGGCGCTCCAGCGCCACTCGGTGAGCTCGCCGCTGACCACGGTCAGCGCGCCGAGGGAGCCGCCGTGGTCGTGGAGCTCGGCGGCCTGCTCGGTGGCCCAGCTGATCAGCCAGACGTCGAGGTGGGGGTCGGCGTGCAGCCGGCGCGACCAGCGGTTGGCCGCGTCGATGCGCACGTCGTGGTGGCCGGCGACGACCTCGGCGGCGACCTGGCGGGTCAGCGAGGTGAGGTCGGCCAGGCTCACCGGGGTCGGGCCGTCGTGCCAGCGGCGACGGTCACCGTGGAGGGTGCGGGGCAGGAAGGACCGGGCAGGCAGGACTGCAGTCATGACGACGCCTCAGGGGGTGCGCGACCGGCACTCCGGCCGCGGGAGACGCTCCCCGGGGCACAGGGCCGCGCGCGGGGAACGGAGGTCGACCGTCAGCGACAGAACTGGTCGAACGTGTCCGCGCGCCGGCTCACCCAGAACGGGTCGATGCGGACGCGGAGCTGCACGTGACATTGTTACCACGATCTCCGACGGGCACGGTGTCGGACCCCCCACCTAGCCTGGCGTTCGTGCCGGACTCCGAGAGACCCAGCGGCGGGACCACCGGATGGGTGGCCCGCCTCGCGCGCGACTGCTGGCGACACCGTGGACTGACCGTCGCGTCGGTGGGCGCCTCCGTGCTGGGGGTGAGCCTCGAGTCGATCGGTCCGTTGCTCACGGCCGTGGCGGTCGACCGTGCCGTCCGTGGCTCCACCCAGGGCCTCGGGCTGATCGTGGCGGCCTTCGTCGTCCTCGCGACGATCAAGTTCGGCATGGCGTTCCTGCGGCGCTACCTCGGCGGGCGGCTCTCGCTCTCGGTGCAGCACGACCTGCGGCGCCGGGTGTTCGGCTCGATCTCCCGGCTCGACGGGCCGCGCCAGGACGCACTGCGCACCGGGCAGGTGGTCTCGCGCGCGAACTCCGACCTGCAGCAGGTCCAGGGCCTGCTCGGGATGGTGCCGTACTCGGTGGGCACGCTCGCGCAGGTCGTGGTCTCCGTCGTGATCATGCTGTTCCTGTCGCCCCTGCTCACGCTCGTCGCCCTGGTGACGCTGCCGGTGGCGCTGGCCTTCACCACGGTGATGCGCCGCAAGCTCTACCCCGCCACGTGGGCGGCGCAGCAGCGCGCGGCCGAGGTCGCCCAGGGGGTCGAGGAGACCGTCACCGGCGTCCGGGTGGTCAAGGGCTTCGGGCAGGAGGAGCGGGAGACCGCGCGGCTGGCGCGGCTCGCGGGCGAGCTCTACGGGGACCGGCTGCGCGCCGCCCGCCTCACCGCCCGCCTCACGCCCACGCTCGCCGCGCTGCCCACGGTCGGCCAGCTCGTGGTGTTCGCGCTCGGGGGCGGGCTCGCGCTCACGGGTCAGATCACCGTCGGCGTGTTCCTCGCGTTCACCACCTACATCGCCGCCCTCATCGGCCCCGCGCGCATGGTCGCCGGCCTCGTCGTCGTCGGGCAGCTCGCCCGCTCCGGCGTCGAGCGCGTGTACGAGCTGATCGACTCCCAGCCCGACATCGTGGCCGACGCCGAGGCGCCCGGACGGGTGCCCGTGCCGGCCGGGCCGGTACCGCTCGAGCTGGACGACGTGCGCTTCGGGTACGCCCGCTCGGAGCCGGTGCTCGACGGGCTGTCGCTGCGCGTGGAGCCGGGCGAGACGCTCGCGGTCATCGGGACGGCGGGCTCGGGCAAGTCGACGGTCGCGCTGCTCATCCCCCGCTTCTACGACGTGCAGCAGGGTGCCGTCCGGGTCGGCGGCGCCGACGTGCGGGACCTGTCGCTCACCTCCCTGCGCCGCACCGTCGGCGTGGTCTTCGAGGAGGCCTTCCTCTTCTCGGACACGGTGCGGGCCAACATCGCCTACGGCTGCCCCGACGCCACCGACGAGCAGGTCCGCGCGGCCGCCCGGGCGGCCCAGGCCGACGGGTTCGTCTCCGAGCTGCCCGAGGGCTACGACACCCGCGTCGGCGAGCGCGGCCTGACGCTCTCCGGCGGGCAGCGCCAGCGCATCGCCCTCGCGCGTGCCCTGCTCTACGACCCCCGCGTCCTCGTGCTGGACGACGCGACCAGCGCGGTCGACGCCGCCACCGAGGCCGCCATCGGCGAGACGCTGCAGGCGGTCACCGCCGAGCGCACGACGCTCGTGATCGCGCACCGCCGCTCCACCCTCGTGCTCGCGGACCGGATCGCGGTCCTCGACGCGGGCCGGGTGGTCGACGTCGGGACGGCGGCCGAGCTGACCGAGCGCTGCGCGCTGTTCACCGCGCTGCTCGCCGGGCCGGGCGAGCAGATCGACGAGGCCGTCCGTCGCCCGGAGCCCGACCTCCCGGGCCCCGACGGCGTCACGCCCGAGCTGTGGCCCACGGCCACCCCGGCGGACGGCGCCGACGCCCCGCCCGGCGACCGCGGCGTGAGCGCCGGCCTCGACGGCAGCGTCGCCTCGCGCGAGATGGAGACGGCGCTGGCCACGCTCCCGCCCGCCGACGAGCGGCCCGTGCTCTACGGGGAGGACCCGACGGCCGCCGACCCCGGGTTCCGCCTCGGCCGCCTGCTGCGCCCGGTCCGCTGGGCGCTGGCGGGGGTCATCGTGCTGGTCGCGCTGGACGCGCTCGCCACCCTCGCCTTCCCCAGCCTCGCCCGGGTCGCCGTCGACGGCGGGATCAACGGCCGGTCGCCGTCGGTCCTGGCCCTCGCCGTCGGGATCGGCCTCGCGGTGGTGCTCGTCGACTGGGTGGTGGTCTGGTTCCAGACGGTGCTGACCGCGCGTGTCGGCGAGAGCCGGCTCTACCTGCTGCGCGTGCGCAGCTTCGCCCACCTGCAGCGCCTCGGGCTCGACTTCTACGAGCGCGAGCTCGGCGGCCGGATCATGACGCGGATGACGACGGACGTCGACGCGCTCTCGTCGTTCCTGCAGACGGGGCTCGCCCAGGCGGTCGTGGCCCTGCTGACCGTCGTCGGCGTCGCCACCGCGCTGCTGCTCACCGACGTCGAGCTGGCGCTGGTCGCGCTCTCGGTGATGCCGGTGCTCGTCGTCGCGACCCTCGTCTTCCGGCGACTCTCCTCGGTGGCCTACGCCGAGGCCCGGGAACGGGTCAGCGTGGTCAACGCCGACCTGCAGGAGAACGTCGCCGGGCTGCGGGTCGCCCAGGCCCACACCCACGAGGAGCGCTCGGCCGCGCACTTCGCCGACAACTCGGACGCCTACCGCCGCGCGCGCCTGCGGGCCCAGCGGCTCATCGCCACGTACTTCCCGGGCGCGAACCTGCTCTCCGACCTCGCGCAGGCCGCCGTGCTCGGCGTCGGCGCGGCGCGGGTCGCGGGCGGCGACCTGTCGTCGGGCGTGCTCGTGGCCTTCCTGCTCTACCTGACCATGTTCTTCGGCCCGGTCCAGCAGCTCTCCCAGGTCTTCGACGGCTACCAGCAGGCGCGGGTGGGCCTCACCCGGATCTCCGAACTGCTGCGCACGCCGACCACCGTGCCCGCCGCCACCGACCCGGTGCCGGTGGGCGCCCTGCGCGGCGACGTCGACCTGCGTGACGTCGGGTTCTCCTACGCGGGCTCCGACGGGACCCCCGCGCTCGTCGACGTGTCCCTGCACGTGCCGGCGGGCCGCACGGTGGCGCTCGTCGGGGCCACCGGAGCGGGCAAGTCGACCGTGGTGAAGCTCGTCGCGCGGTTCTACGACGCCACGCGGGGCTCGGTGCTGATCGACGGGGTCGACGTGCGCGACTACGACCTCGCCGGTCTGCGCCGCCGCCTCGGCGTCGTGCCGCAGGAGGCGCACCTCTTCGTCGGCGACGTGGCCTCCAACATCGCCTACGGACGCCCGGACGCCACGCCCGCGCAGATCGAGGAGGCGGCCCGGCGGGTCGGCGCCCTCGACGTCGTGCGCTCACTGCCCGCCGGGTTCCGCCAGCCCGTCGGCGAGCGCGGCGGCGGGCTGTCGGCCGGCCAGCGTCAGCTCGTGGCCCTGGCCCGCGCCGAGCTGGTCGACCCGGCGCTGCTCCTGCTCGACGAGGCGACCGCGGCGCTCGATCCCGCCACGGAGTCGGCCGTGCTCGCCGCGGGCGACCGCGTGGCGGCGCGCCGCACGACGTTCGTTGTCGCCCACCGGCTCGCCACCGCGGCCCGGGCCGACCACATCGTGGTGCTGCACGGCGGGCGCATCGTCGAGGAGGGCAGCCACGAGGAGCTGCTCGCCCGCGACGGCCGCTACGCCCTGCTGTGGCACACCGGCGCGGCGACCGCGGACGACGCGGAGGAGCTCGTCGAGCTCGGCACCGTGGAGGTGGGCACGGGGTCGTGACACCCCCTCGACGCCACGACCCCGTGACTGGGCCTCCGCAGCCACCCCCCGTACCGGTTCGGACACGCTCCGCATCCGTGGGGCGCGTCCGCGGCGGCCCGTGACCGAGGACGCCGGTCCTGCGGCGCGTGGACCCGCCCGACCGACCCCGCCCGCCGGGCGCCGCGGAAGGCCCGCCGACGGCCGCGGGGTGTGACCCGTTCGTGAACCGGTGCAGTGGGCGACACGGCCCCCACCCGCGCGCGCGGGTGGGGCTAATCTGGTGTCCGTTTCCACTCCCGCACGTGATTGAGGCGATCTCCAGCCGTGTCGACGAGCAGCCCGGCAGCCCAGTTCGGTCCCAACGAGTGGCTGGTCGACGAGATGTACCAGCGCTACCTCGCGGACCCGAACTCCGTCGACGCCGCGTGGCACGAGTTCTTCGCCGACTACGCGCCCGACGACGGGTCCTCCGTCGCGGGCGCCGGGTCGGCGTCCTCCACCGGGACGTCCGGCAACGGGGCCTCCGGCGCCGCGGGCAACGGGTCCGCCTCGGGCTCGGCCGGGTCCGGTGCGAGCCGCACCGAGCGCAACGGCTCCAGCGGGTCGAGCGGGTCCGGCACCGGTGGTGCGGCCAAGACCGCGACGTCGAACGGCTCGTCGTCCGGTTCGTCGAACGGGAGCGCGCCCGCCAGGCCGGCCGCGACGACCGAGCAGGCGTCCCGCCCCGCGCCGTCGAAGGACGAGCCGAAGGAGAGCAAGCCGGCCGCGGGCTCGACCACGCCGGCGAAGGCCTCCGACGACGGCGCGTCCTCCACCGAGACCGTGACGCCGCTGCGGGGCGCCGCGAACGCGATCGCCAAGAACATGCAGGCGTCGCTCGAGCTGCCGACGGCGACGAGCGTGCGCGCCGTCCCGGCGAAGCTGCTCGCCGACAACCGCATCGTCATCAACAACCACCTCAAGCGCACCCGCGGCGGGAAGGTCTCCTTCACCCACCTGCTCGGGTTCGCGATGGTCCGGGCGCTCGCGCAGTTCCCGAACATGAACCGCCACTACGGGTCGGACGCGAAGGGCAAGCCCGCCGTCGTCGACCCCGGGCACGTGAACCTCGGTCTGGCGATGGACCTGCCGGGCAAGGACGGCTCGCGCTCGCTGGTGGTCGTGGCCCTCAAGGGCTGCGAGAACATGAACTTCGCGCAGTTCTGGGCCGCCTACGAGGACATGGTCCGCAAGGCGCGCTCGGGCAAGCTCGGCACCGAGGACTTCTCCGGGGTGACGATCAGCCTCACCAACCCCGGCACCATCGGCACCAACCACTCGGTGCCGCGCCTCACCGTCGGCCAGGGCACGATCGTCGGCGTCGGCGCGATGGAGTACCCCGCCGAGTTCCAGGGCGCCAGCGACGAGCGCCTGGCGAACATGGGCATCAGCAAGATCATCACGCTGACCTCGACGTACGACCACCGGATCATCCAGGGCGCCGAGTCCGGCGACTTCCTGCGGCGCATCCACCACCTCGTGCTCGGCGAGGACGGCTTCTACGACGACATCTTCGCGTCGCTGCGGATCCCCTACGAGCCGATCCGCTGGGTGCAGGACCTGCCCGAGTCGAACATCGACCGCACGGCCCGCATCCTCGAGCTGATCGACGCCTACCGGAACCGCGGCCACCTGATGGCCGACACCGACCCGCTGGACCACCCGCAGCGCAAGCACCCCGACCTGGACATCCAGAGCCACGGGCTGACGCTGTGGGACCTCGACCGCGAGTTCCCGGTCGACGGCTTCGCGGGCCGCTCCTGCATGAAGCTGCGCGACATCCTCGGGGTGCTGCGCGACTCGTACTGCCGCACGATCGGCGTCGAGTACATGCACATCCTCGACCCCGAGAAGCGCGCCTGGCTCCAGGAGCGCATCGAGGTGCCGCACGAGAAGGTGTCGGCGGCCGAGCAGAAGTACATCCTGTCGAAGCTCAACGCCGCCGAGGCGTTCGAGGCCTTCCTGCAGACCAAGTACGTCGGCCAGAAGCGCTTCTCCCTCGAGGGCGCCGAGACCGTCATCCCGCTGCTGGACGCGGTGCTCGACGAGGCCGCGGCGCACGAGATGGACGAGGTCGTCATCGGCATGCCGCACCGCGGCCGGCTGAACGTGCTCGCCAACATCGTCGGGAAGCCGGTCTCGCAGATCTTCCGCGAGTTCGAGGGCAACCTCGACCCGGGCCAGGCCCACGGCTCCGGCGACGTGAAGTACCACCTCGGCGCCGAGGGCAAGTTCTTCCGGATGTTCGGCGACGGCGAGACCACGGTCTCCCTCACGAGCAACCCGTCGCACCTCGAGGCCGTCGACCCCGTGCTCGAGGGCATCGTCCGCGCGAAGCAGGACATGCTCGACAAGGGCCCCGAGGGCTTCACCGTCATGCCGGTCGCCATGCACGGCGACGCCGCGTTCGCGGGCCAGGGCGTGGTCGCCGAGACGCTGAACCTGGCGCTGCTGCGCGGCTACCGCACCGGCGGCACCGTGCACGTCGTGGTGAACAACCAGGTCGGCTTCACCACCGCCCCGGAGCACACCCGCTCGACGCACTACTGCACCGACGTCGCGAAGATGATCGACGCGCCGGTCTTCCACGTGAACGGCGACGACCCCGAGGCCTGCGTCTGGGTGGCGCGCCTGGCCGTCGAGTTCCGCGAGCGGTGGAACTCCGACGTCGTCATCGACATGGTCTGCTACCGCCGGCGCGGCCACAACGAGGGCGACGACCCCTCGATGACCCAGCCGGAGATGTACGACGTCATCGACGCCAAGCGCTCGGTGCGCAAGACCTACACCGAGTCGCTGATCGGCCGCGGCGACATCTCGCTGGACGAGGCCGAGCACGCGCTGCGCGACTACGGCAGCCAGCTCGAGCACGTCTTCAACGAGGTCCGCGAGCTGGAGAAGGCCGAGATCGAGCCCAGCCCGTCGGTCGAGTGGGAGCAGGCGGTCCCGAACTCGCTGCAGACCAAGGTGCCGCTCGAGGTCATCCAGCGGATCGCCCGGGCGTTCGCCGAGCCCCCCGAGGGATTCAGCGTCCACCCGCGCGTCAAGCCGGTCCTGGAGCGCCGCGGCAAGGCCGCCTCCACCGAGACCGCCGAGGGCATCGACTGGGCGTGGGCCGAGCTGCTCGCGTTCGGCTCGCTGCTCATCGACGGCAAGCTCGTCCGGCTCTCGGGCCAGGACTCGCGACGCGGCACCTTCACCCAGCGCCACTCCGTGCTGATCGACCGCAGGACCGGCGAGGAGTACGTCCCGCTGCGGCACCTGACCGCCGACCAGGGCAAGTTCATGCCCTACGACTCGGCGCTCTCGGAGTTCGCGGCGGTCGGCTTCGAGTACGGCTACTCGGTGGTCAACCACGACGCCCTGGTCTGCTGGGAGGCGCAGTTCGGCGACTTCGTCAACGGCGCCCAGTCGATCATCGACGAGTTCATCTCGTCCGGTGAGGCGAAGTGGGGCCAGACCTCCGACGTCGTGCTGCTGCTGCCGCACGGGCACGAGGGCCAGGGCCCGGACCACACCTCGGGCCGCATCGAGCGGTTCCTGCAGCTGTGCGCGGAGGGCTCGATGACGGTGGCGCTCCCGTCGTCGCCGTCGAACTACTTCCACCTGCTGCGCCGCCACGCCACCGACGGGGTCCGCCGCCCCCTGGTCGTCTTCACCCCGAAGTCGATGCTGCGGAACAAGGCCGCCGTGAGCCCGGTCGAGGACTTCACCACCGGCAGCTACCACCCGGTGCTCGACGACCCGGCGTTCTCGTCGAACGAGAAGGCCGCCGGGGCGTCGAAGGTCCTGATGTGCGCCGGGAAGATCTACTACGAGCTGGTCGCGGCCCGCGAGAAGGCCGGGAGGACCGACGACATCGCGATCGTCCGGCTCGAGCAGCTCTACCCGATCGCCGGCGACGAGATCACCTCGATCCTCGGCCGCTACTCGAACGCCCGGAGCGTCTCCTGGGTGCAGGAGGAGCCGGCCAACCAGGGCGCGTGGCCCTTCCTCGGGCTCATGCTCCCGGAGAAGGTCGAGCGGCTGCGCGGCCTGCGCCGCATCTCCCGCCGGCGCATGGCGGCCCCCGCGGCCGGCGTCGCGAAGGTGCACGAGGTGGAGCAGAAGGCGCTGATCGCCGAGGCCATCGAGGGCGAGTAGCAGGTCGGATGTACTTCACGGATCGCGGCATCGAGGAGCTCGAGGACCGACGGGGCGAGGAGGAGGTCAGCCTGGCGTGGCTGGCCGACCGCCTCCGCGCCTTCGTCGACGCCCACCCCGAGCACGCGGGTGCGGCCGACCGCTTCGCAGTGTTCCTCGCGCGCGACGACGAGGTGGACTGACGTCCCCGTGAGCACTTTCGGGGGCTATGGCCCCCGAAAGTGCTCACGGGCCGCAGGCACCTATCCGATCCCGGCCGACGACAGCCAGTCCCGGGCCACCTGGGCGGGATCGGGCTTGTCGGGCGCGTCGAGACGCTTGTTGAGGTCGGTCAGCGTCGCGGTGTCCATCTTCTGCGAGATCAGGTTGAGCACGTCGGCCACCGCCGGGTTCGACAGCTTGGACGCGTTGATCAGCGGCACCACCTGCTGCGCCGCGAAGTTCGACTTCGGGTCCTGCAGGATCACGAAGTCGTTGTTCGGGATCGACGTGTCGGTGGTGAACAGGTCCGCGGCCTGGATCGAGCCGTCACGCAGCGCGGCGACGGTGAGCGGGCCGCCGGCGTCGAGCGAGCGGAACTCCTTGAACGTGCAGCCGTAGGACTTCTGGATGCCCGGGATGCCGTAGGGCCGGGTCTGGAACTCGGGCGGCCCGCCGAACACGACGTTCCCGCACAGCGGCCCGATCTGGTCGAGCGACGTGAGGTTGTTCTGCGTGGCGAACGCACGGGTGACCACCACGGCGTCCTTGTCCTCGGCCGGGCTGGCCTGCAGCACCTTGAGGTTCGGCGGCAGCTTCTGCTGCACCTGGGCGTACACGTCGGCCGGGGCGGTCGCGGTGGCGTTCGTGTCGAGGTACTGCAGGAGGTTGCCGGTGTAGTCGGGAACGAGGTCGATCGACCCGTCGCGCAGCCCGGGGAAGTAGGTCTCGCGGCTGCCGATGCCGAACTGGCGCTCGACCTTGACGCCCCGGATCGACAGCGCGGTCGCGTAGATCTCGGCGAGCAGCCGGTTCTCGGTGAAGTTCGCCGAGCCGACGCGGATGGTGTCGCCCGCGGCGGGAGCCTGGGGCTGGGACGCGAGCGGGTCGCCCCCGCCGCCACAGGCGGCGACGAGGAGCGCGAGGGCGGCCAGGAATGCGGCGCCGAGGGCGCGGGTCGGTCTCACGGGCATCAGCCTCCAGCGGTGACGACGTCGGACGTCCCGACGGCGGGTGTGGGGGGTCGGGAACCGGATCGCGCACGACGGGCCCCGGGCGTGACCGCCCGCTGGAGCCCCTGGAGCGCGACCTCGAGCACGATCGCGAGGAGCGCGACGAGGATCGCGCCGCCGGCCATCTGCGTGAAGTCACGCTGGGCCTGGCCGTCGACGATGTAGCGGCCGAGGCCGCCGAGGGACACGAACGCGGCGATCGTCGCGGTGGCGACGACCTGCAGCGTCGCGGTCCGCAGCCCCGCCACCATGAGCGGCAGGGCGTTGGGCAGCTCGACCTGGAACAGGACCTGGCGTTCGGTCATGCCCACGCCACGGGCGGCGTCGACCGCGGCCGGGTCCACCCCGGAGATGCCGGCGTAGGTACCGGCGAGCAGGGGCGGGATCGCGAGCAGCATCAGGGCCAGCGTCACCGGGGTGAGGCCGAGCCCGAGGAGCAGCACGAACAGCACGAGGACGCCGAGCTCGGGCAGCGCCCGCAGCCCGTTGGCCAGCCCGACCACCAGGAACCGGCCCCGGTCGGTGTGGCCGATGTAGAGGCCGACCGGGACGGCGATCACCGCGCCGACGAGCACGGCGAGCGCGGTGTAGCCGAGGTGCTGGAGCAGGCGGACGGGGATGCCGGAGGCCGACGACCACTGGGCGGGCGCGCCGAACCACGCGATGAGGCTCGAGAACATGTCAGACCGCCGATTCCCGGGTCGAGCTCCGCTGCGCTGCCTCTCCCTGCTCCCGGGTCGAGCTCCGCTGCGCTGCGTCTCCTGCCTTCTGCGGCGCCCGGGCCGCCGCCCACGGCGCGAGGAGGCGGCCGAGCATCATGAGGAGCGCGTCGATCAGCAGGGCCAGCACCAGGATCGAGACGAGGCCGAACACGATCTGCGCGGTGTAGAAGCGTTCGAACCCCTGGGTGAACAGCGTGCCGAGCGCGCCCTGCCCGATGATCGCGCCGACGGCCACGAGGCTGAACGAGCTCACGGCCGCGACCCGCACCCCGGCGACAAGGACCGGCACCGCGAGCGGGAGCTGCACCCCGAACAGCAGACCGAGCGGGCGGTAGCCCATCGCGACCCCCGCCGTCATGACCTCCGACGGCACCTCGTCGAGCCCGTCGACGACGCTGCGGACGAGCAGGGCCACCGCGTACACGGTGAGCGCGACGACGACGTTGACCGGGTCGAGGATGCGCGTGCCCAGGATGAGGGGCATGACGACGAACAGCGCCAGCGACGGGATCGTGTAGAGCACGCCGGTCAGCGGCAGCAGGACCCGTCGCGCACCCCGCGAGCGCCACGCCCACCAGCCCAACGGGAGGCTGACGACGAGGCCGAGGAGGACCGGGACCAGCGCGAGGACGATGTGCTCGGCCGCCAGCGGGAGGATGTCCGCGCCGAAGAGCCTCACCGCACCGCCTCGGGGGCCGGGCTCGACGACGCGTGCAGCAGCGTGATCACGGCCTCCGGCTCGATGCCGCCGAGGACCCGCCCGTCGTCGTCGACCGCCACCCCGCGTCCCGCGGGCGAGCTGAGGGCCGCGTCGAGCGCGCTGCGCAGCGACCCGCCCTCCGCGTGCACCGTGCCCAGCGCGACGTGCTCGTCGCCCTGGCGCCAGCCGGTGGGCCGGCCGTCGTCGTCGACGACGAGCAGCCAGCCGTCACCCGTCGTCGGGAAGTCCTGGAGGGTGAGCGAGCCGGTCCCGACGAACTGGAGCCGCCGGTAGCCGCGGTCGCGGCCGACGAAGCCCGCGACGAAGTCGTCGGCCGGGGCCGCGAGCAGGTCGGCGGGTGGCGCGAACTGGGCGAGCGTGCCGCCGACCCGCAGCACCGCGACCATGTCACCGAGCCGGATGGCCTCGTCGATGTCGTGGGTGACGAAGAGGATGGTGCGGCCGAGCTCGGACTGCAGGCGCAGCAGCTCGTCCTGCAGGTCGGCGCGGACCACCGGGTCGACCGCCGAGAACGGCTCGTCCATGAGCAGCACGGGCGCGTCGCCGGCCAGGGCCCGGGCGACGCCGACACGCTGCTGCTGCCCGCCGGAGAGCTGGGAGGGGTAGCGGCCGCCGACCTTCGGGTCGAGTCCGACCCGCTCGAGCAGCTCGCCGGCGGCCTGCCGGGCCTCGGCACGCCGACGCCCGAGCAGCACGGGGACGGTCGCGACGTTGTCCAGCACCGTCCGGTGCGGGAAGAGCCCGGCGTTCTGGATGACGTAGCCGATGCCGCGTCGCAGCGTCGGCGGATCCTGCGTGGACACGTCCACGCCGTCGAGCCGCACCGTGCCCGACGACGGGTCCACCATGCGGTTGACCATCCGGAGCGTCGTCGTCTTCCCGCACCCCGACGGCCCGACGAGCACGGTGATCTCACCGGCGCGGGCGGTCAGGGAGAGGGACTGCAGGGCGACGGTGCCGTCGGGATAGGCCTTGCGCACGTCGGAGAACTCGATCACCGCAGTGGTTCCTCCGCGGCCAGGGCGGCGCCTGACCGGCCACCTGGATCGGAGCACCGTAACCGAAAGGTGCTCTTCGCGCTCGTGAGCACCCATTGCCGGCCATCACTGCCGAAACCGCTCAGGAGGCGTCGGCGACCTCGGGTGCGATCGGGCCGCGCGCGAGGATCTCGGCGAGCTTCGGGCCGGGCATGGCCCGGGCGAACAGCCAGCCCTGGTAGGCGTCGACACCGAGGTCGCGCAGCACCGCGAACTGGTCCTCGTCCTCCACGCCCTCGGCGACGCAGGTCTGCCCGATCGCCGCGGCGAGCTCGACGACCGCCCGGGCCACGGCCCGGTCGGACTCTCCCGTCGCGACCCCGCGGACGAAGCCGCGGTCGAGCTTGACGATCTGCGCGGGGAGCCCGGTGAGGCGGGAGAGCGACGAGTAGCCGGTGCCGAAGTCGTCCACCGCGAACCGCACACCGGCCGCGATCAGCTCGTTCATCTCCCGCAGCGTCGACGGTGGGAGGTCGGCCAGGCACGTCTCGACCAGCTCGAGCACCAGCCGGTCCCAGGGCAGCCCGGACGCGGTGACGATCTCGTGGACGGTGGCGAGGAAGTCCGGGTCGCCGGGGAGCAGGCCCGCGAGGTTCACCGCGACCGAGGCCGCCGGGCGGTCGCCGTACGCCGGCCAGGTGGCGGCCTCGCGGACCGCCGTCCGGAGCACCCACCGGTCGAGCTCGCCGAGCAGGTCGGCGGCCTCGGCGACGGGGAGGAACTTGTCCGGGAAGATCAGCCCGTGCTCCGGGTGCTGCCAGCGCACCAGGGCCTCGGCGGTCTGGACGCAGCCGTCCGGGCCGACCACCGGCTGGAAGTGCAGCACCAGCTCGTCGTTGACCATCGCCTGGCGCAGCTGCATCTCCATGCGCAGCGCCTCGTCGGCCCCCCGCATGATGGCCTCGTCGGCCAGCGCGACGCGGTTGCTGCCGCTCTTGGCCTCGAACAGCGCGGCGTCGGCGAAGCGGATGAGGTCGCCGGTCGCGGGGTGCTCCGGCTCGTCGGGGGCGTCGGTCTGGGCGCGGGCGGCGGCGAGGACGCCCGCCACCGGGTCCGCGTAGGGGTCGACCTCGTAGCCGTCGAGCAGGGCGGGCAGTCCGAGCGCCGCGCCGACCGCGGCACCGATCGTCGCGGAGACCCGGACCAGCTGGCCGTGCACCGGCACCGCGGTGCGCAGCAGCTTGCCGACCAGCTCGGTGAGGGCGTCCAGTCCACCGTGCGCGTCGACGTCGGAACACAGGACGACGAACTCGTCGCCGGAGTGGCGCGTGGCGGTGCAGCCGGGCGGCAGCCCGTCGCGCAGCCGGTCGGCGAGCCACACCAGCAGCTCGTCCCCGGCGTCGTGGCCCAGCGAGTCGTTGACCCGCTTGAAGTTGTCGAGGTCGCAGAACAGGACGGCGGTCCGGCGGGCGGTCGGGCCGCCGAGCAGGTGCGACACCGCCCGCGTCAGCGCCCGGCGGTTGGGCAGGCCGGTCAGCTCGTCGTGCATCGCCTGGTGGCGCAGCGAGGCCTCGACCCGGCGGTTCTCGGTGACGTCGGTGAAGACGACGAGGTGGGTGGCACCGCCGGCGTCGTCCACCGAGACCGACACGTGCAGCTCGCACCACACCGGCTCGGTGAGCTCGCCACGGGCGCCGCGCTCGCGCCGGTGCAGGGCCCGGGCCGCGCACGACCAGCTGATCGAGCCCGCCGAGCCCGCCGGCCGGGCGAGCAGCGGCGTCGGCATCGCGACGGTGTCCGGGCCCTGCTCGGCGGCCAGGTCGAGGAGCTCGTCGGCACGGCGGCCGCGCAGCGACTCCTGCCCCTCGCCGAGCAGCCGGCACAGCGACTGGTTGGCCTGCACCAGGCGCTCGTGGTCGTCGAAGATCGCGACGCCGACCGGCGCCACGGCCAGCAGGTCGGTGAACCGCTGGCTCGAGGTCCGCATCCGCGTCTCGAGGGCGCGGCGCTCGGTGACGTCCTCCACCGCGCCGGCCACGACGGTGCGGTGGCCCACCGCGGTGCGCTCGGCCCGGACGTGCAGCAGCCGCGACGGGTCGTGGGCCGGGCGGACCTCCAGGTCCAGCCGCGCGCCGGACTCCATCATCGCCGCCCAGTGGGCCGAGACCTGCGGGCGGTCCATCGGGTGCACGCAGTCGGCGACGGTCGCCCGGCTGACCGTGCCCCGGGGCGGGAGCCCAAACAGGGTGCGGGCGACCGAGGAGAACGACCAGGCGTCGTGCGTCCGGTCGCTCTCCCACGACCCGACCTGTGCCAGCCGGGTGAGGCCCTCGAGCCGGCGGCGCTCGTCGGCGACCGCGATGTCGACGGCCCGCCGGACCACCTCGTCCTCGTCCGTGTCGCTGACGTCGACGACGACGAGTGCGGAGTGCGCGGTGCCGGGCAGCCGGTTCCACCGCACGAGACGCACCGGCACCGTGGCACCGTCGCGGCGCCGGACCTCGCCCCGCCCGCCGGCGCCCGGGGCGGTGACGACGACGGCGTCGACCGGGGCGCCGGCCATCTCCCCCACCGGCGCGCCCACGAGGCGGGCGAACTCGCGGGAGGCGGTCACGACGAGGCCGTGGGCGTCGACGACGACCGCCGGACCCTCCGGGAGCAGCTCCAGGAGCGGGTCGCTGCCGCCGGGCGACGGCACCGGCGTGGCGATCGTGGCCGCCTCGACCGGGCTCGGCGTCGCGGAACGGGGCTCGACGGCGGGCGCGGGCGATGGCCGACGTCGCCGCGGGGCGTCGGCACGGGGACGCGGGCTGGGCCGTCCGGAGGTGGCCTCCCCGCGGGCGGGTCGGCCACGCGGGACCGTGGGCAGGGTGTCGGCCTCGCCGGCCCGCCCGGGCCCGGCCGGCTCGGCGGGGGCCTCGGGGACGGTCCCGGTGCGGTCCTCGGACGAGTGGCGGGCCGGCGGCGCACCGTGATCGGCCCGGGCCTCCGGACGGGAGGTGTCGGAACGGACCTGGCCGGGCACCTGGTCGCCGACGAGGCCGAGCGAGGAGTCGGACGCGTCGGCGTCCGCCACCCGGACGACGGCGAGTCGCGGCATCCGCCTGGCTCCGTTCACGCGATCGACCCCTTCACCGGCGGTTCTCCTCCGACCCGTTCGGGTCGGCCGGACCGCCATCTGATCTCCGCAACGAAGGACACCCCGTCGGGGTCCGGGCACATCACCCCGTCGGGTGCACCCAGGCGCCGACCGTCCGCTCTCACGCGGCCGCCTGCATCAAGTCGAACGGGTATGTCTCAACTCGGACGATGAACGGTCCGGAGACTGCGGGTCGAGGCGACGAACGGCACAGATCCCATCGCGTGTCGTTCGCCCTGCCATCGATTCACTCAGACGCGTGCCGCTTCTCACGAAGCGTACGAGCGCGACGACGTCAGCGGTCGCCGACGAGCCGTGACCGGTACCCGTTGCCCGATCGGTTCACACCTGATCACCCGGAAGCCCGTGCCGTTCGTCGACGGGTGATCCGGCTCACGCCTCCGAGGCCACCTCGGCGACGTGGGCCTTCACGACCCCGTCCGCCCCCGCCGCCTCCGCCACGGCCGCCGCGACGGCCGGGGCCACGCGCGGGTCGAGCGCGCTCGGGACGATGTGGTCGACGCCGAGCTCCTCCTGCGCGATCCGGAAGATGGCGTCCGCGGCGGCCAGCTTCATGTGCTCGGTGATGCGGCGGGCCGAGGCGTCGAGGGCGCCCGCGAAGACGCCCGGGAACGCGAGCACGTTGTTGATCTGGTTCGGGTAGTCGCTGCGCCCCGTGGCGACCACGGCGGCGTGACGGCGGGCCACGTGCGGGTCGATCTCGGGGTCGGGGTTCGACAGCGCGAACACGATGGCGTCGTCGGCCATCGTCTCGATCACGGACTCGGGGACCGTCGAGCCGGAAAGACCGAGGAAGACGTCGGCGTCGGCGAGGGCGGTGGTCAGGTCGCCGCGCAGCCCGCGCGGGTTGGTCTGCTCGGCCAACGCGTACTTCGTGACGTTCATGTTCTCGCGGCCGGTGTGGATGACCCCGCGGGAGTCCAGCACCGTCACGTCCTCGACGCCGGCCTCGAGCAGGATCTTCGCGCAGGCCACGCCCGACGCCCCGGCGCCGCTCACGACGACCTTCAGCGGCTCCAGGTCCCGGTCCAGCGCCGCCGCCGCACCGCGCAGGGCGGCGAGCACGACGATGGCGGTGCCGTGCTGGTCGTCGTGCATGACCGGGCAGTCGAGGGCCTCGATCAGCCGGCGCTCGATCTCGAAGCAGCGCGGGGCCGCGATGTCCTCGAGGTTGACCGCGCCGAAGCTGGGCCGCAGGTGCACCAGGGTCTGGACGATCTCGTCCACGTCGGTGGTGTCGAGGACGAGCGGGATCGAGTCGAGGTCGGCGAACGCCTTGAACAGCGCCGACTTGCCCTCCATCACCGGCAGCGACGCGCGCGGGCCGATGTCACCGAGGCCGAGCACGGCCGTGCCGTCGCTGACCACGGCCACGAGCCGGTGGGTCCAGGTGTAGCGGGCGGTGAGCGCCGCGTCGTCGGCGATCGCGCGGCTCACCTTCGCGACGCCGGGTGTGTAGGCGATGGAGAGGTCGCGGCGCCCCGCGAGGGCCACCGTCGGCGCCACCGAGAGCTTCCCGCCCTCGTGCGGGCCGAAGATGTCGGCGTCGGTGAGGTCGCGGCCGTCGGGGTCGCTGGCCGTGGCGGCGGTGTCGGCTGCCGGGACGGAGCTCGTGCTGCTCACGCGGTCCTCCTGCGTGTCGTGGTCGCGGTGGTGGGACGTCGTCCCCACGGATCCGGACGAGGCGATGGGGCTGGGGACGACGACGGGTGCGCCCACCGGTGCGGACGGTCGGGTCCGCAGGGGCGTCGGTCGCCGCCGGGCGCCGGAGAGGGGTGTCTCACGTCGGGCGGAGCGGGCAGGGGTGACCCGGAGGTGGTCGATCCTCGCGCGCGCGGGGCGCGGTGTCTGCGCCCCGACGGGGTCGGACCGGTCACAGGCTCACCGTGGTCCGGGCCCGTCGGCCGATAGGGTCCGGCGCCGTGGAGGCCAAGGAACTCGCGGTGCCCGGTGCGTGGGTGTTCACCCCGCCGGTCTTCCCCGACGCGCGTGGCGCGTTCGCAGCGCCCTTCCAGGCGGAGGTGTTCGCCGGCACGGTCGGGCACCCGCTGCATGTGGCGCAGGCCAACACGAGCGTATCCCGCCGGGGGGTGCTGCGGGGTCTGCACTACGCCGACGTGCCGCCCGGACAGGCCAAGTACGTGACGTGCTCGGCCGGGGCGCTGCTCGACGTGGTGGTCGACATCCGCGTCGGCTCGCCGACCTTCGGGCGCTGGGACGCGGTGCGGCTCGACGGCGAGACGCTCGACGCCGTCTACCTGTCCGAGGGGCTCGGACATGCGTTCCTCGCGCTCGTCGACGGCACCGTCGCCACCTACCTCTGCTCCACGGCCTACAACCCGGGTGCGGAGCACGGCGTGAACCCGCTCGACCCCGCCCTCGAGCTGCCCTGGACAGACCATGTACCCGCTGCCGAGCTGATCCTCTCCGACAAGGACGCCGCTGCCCCGTCGCTCGCGGACGCCGAGGCGGCGGGAGCCCTTCCCGACGACGGGGCCTGCCGTGCCCGCGTCGCCGCGCTCGTCGCCGCCGGGACGGCCTGACGTCGCTTCGTCGGCCTCGCGTCGAGGTCCACATCCGCCGAGCACACCGCTCGCTGAGCGAACACGTCGCTCGGCGGAAGAGGATCTTTCCAACGGCTCGGGGTGTCAGGACCAGGACGGCGCCAGCTTCGTCAGCCCGGCGGTCGCCGCGTCCCTGCTCAGACCGGCCGATGGCGGGACCGCGAGCACGACCCGTCCCCCGGCGGCACTGCGGGTGACGCCCGGTCCGGCCGTCGGGGCCGGGACGGCCGCGGTGGGTGCCACGACCGCGACGACGAACGGCTTCCCGGCGCGGCTGACCGTGCAGGTGACCTGACCGGGCTGCGGACCGGCGGTCGTCGCGGCGGTGAGGTCAGCGGCCGGCACGCCGAAGGCCGTGGCCACCGCGGCGGGCTCCGCAGTGCAGAGCGTGGCGACCGGGATGGTGGCGGCCTTCGACGTCGTGGTGGTGCTGGACGGCGGAGTGCTGGACGGCGGGGTGCTGGACGGCGGGGTGCTGGACGGCGGGGTGCTGGACGGCGGGGTGCTGGACGGCGGGGTGCTGGACGGCGGGGTGCTGGACGGCGGGGTCGACGACGGCGGGGTCGCCTTCGGCGGCGTGCTGGACGGCGGGGGGCTCGCCGGCGAGGGCGGCGCGGGCGGCTTCGGCGCCGCGGGTGGGACGACCGCGAACGGCGATGTCG
>NZ_KB903246.1 GCF_000379625.1 Actinomycetospora chiangmaiensis DSM 45062
AGCAGCAGCATGATCGTGCCGTGCATGGTGAACAGCTGGTTGTACTGCTCGACCGACAGGATCTGCAGACCCGGCTGCGCGAGCTCGGCCCGCATCAGCAGGGCCATCAGCCCGCCGATGAGGAAGAACGCGAAGGACGTGATCATGTAGAGGATCCCGATGTCCTTGGGATCCGTCGTCTTGAGCATCCGGCCGATGAACGAACCGCGCTTGGTCTCCCGCGCCGGGTACGGCGTGGTCGCGATCGGCTTGGGTGCGACGGCCGTCACGTCTGCCTCCTGCCCACGGCTACTGCCTCCTGATCGACGGCACCTGGATGCGCCGTCCTCGACCCGGCGATCGTAACCGCCGGGGAGCCCGGTGGCTCACCGGGAGACGGTATCTCCGACACACTGTCGTACGACAGCCGGGCGGGGAGGGCGGGACACCCGTCCGCCGACACGACGAAGGCCCGCCGACCGGGTGGTCGACGGGCCGTCGTGTCCGTGGGTGGAGCTGAGGGGACTCGAACCCCTGACCCTCACACTGCCAGTGTGATGCGCTACCAGCTGCGCCACAGCCCCAACGCGACGGAACGCTACACGGGGGGTGAACGCCCGCCGTCAGGGGGGTGCGGCGATCAGCGGGATCAGCCGAGGGCGGCCGCGAACTGCGGGTCGTTCGGCTGCACGAGCCGGCCGTCGAGCTGGATCGTCGGGGTGCCGAAGCCGGTGCTGCCCCCGGAGCTCTGCTGCAGCGCGGGGTTCGTCGAGGCCTGCTGGTAGTTCTGCGCCACCGCACCGCTGTAGGTGCCGTTCCGGACGCACGACTCGTAGCCGTCGCCGGCCCCGGAGTTCTTCCCGAGCGTCACGAGGTCGTCCACGGTGTAGCCCGCCCCGCCCTCCTCGGGCTGGCGGTCGTACAGGGTCTTGTGGAGCGTCGGGAAGGCGCCGTTCTGCGCGGCGCAGATGAGGGCGTTGCCGCCGAGCGTCGAGTAGCCGGGCGGGACGGAGCTCTGCTCCAGCAGGTTCACCATGTGGTAGCGCACGGTGATCTTCCCGCTGTTCAGCGCGTCGGTGACGCGCTGGCCGTACACGGACTCGAACTGCTTGCACGCCGGGCAGAGCGCGTCCTCGTAGACGTCGAGCGTGGTGCGCCCACTGCCCGCCACGATCACGCCGTTCTGCACGGTCGTCTGGTACGTGGCGTTCACCGGCGTCACCGGCTGGTTCACCGGCAGCGCCGCGTTCTTGTTCGACTGCGCGGAGATGACCGCCACGGCGATCACCCCGACCAGCACCAGGAGGGTGACGACCGCGATGATCGTCGGGGTCCGGGACCGACCGACCGTCGGGGCACTGCCCCGACCCCGTGCACGCTGCTTGGCCATGTGTCAACCGTAGCCAGCCGCGATCAGAACTCCGTACGGCCCTTCTCCTGCTCCAGCAGCGCGTCCAGGTCCTTGAGCCGGTCCATGGTCGCGACGGCGCGCGCGGTGCGCTGGTTGGCCCGCAGGAGGTCCTGGTGGCGGTGCACGAACTGCCAGTAGCCCGCCGTGAACGGGCAGGCCTTCTCGCCGACGCGCACCTTCGGGTCGAAGGCGCAGCCGCCGCAGTGGTCGGTCATCCGGTTCAGGTAGGCCCCGCCGGAGGCGTAGGGCTTCGTCGCGAGCCGGCCGCCGTCGGCGTGCTGGCTCATCCCGACGACGTTGGGCGGCATCACCCAGGCGAAGCCGTCGACGAACGACGTGGCGAACCACTCGGAGAGCGCGCCCGGGCGGTAGCCGCGCTGCAGGGCGAAGTTGCCGAGGATCATCAGCCGCGGGATGTGGTGGGTCCAGCCGCGGTCCCGGACCTCGTTCAGGGTGTGGCCCAGGCACGCCGCGGTCACCGCGTCGCCGTCGAGGTCGGCCCACCAGTCCGGCAGCTTCGTGCTGGCCCCGAGCTCGTTGCTCCGGACGTAGCCCTTGCCGAAGTGCCAGTACAGGTGCCAGATGTACTCGCGCCAGCCGAGGATCTGCCGGACGAACCCCTCGACGGAGTTCAGCCGTGCGTGTCCCTCCTGGTAGGCCTCCTCGGCGGCGTGGACGGCGTCGAGGGGGTGGAGCACGCCGAGGTTGAGCGGGACCGAGAGCAGCGAGTGCGCCATCGTCCAGTCGCCCGCCATCACCGCGTCCTCGTACGGGCCGAACGGGTCGAGCCGGTGGTCGACGAAGCGCTTCAGGGCGTACCGCGCCTCGTCCGGGGTGACCGCGAAGAGCCGCGGCCCGTCCTCGCCGACCGTCGGCAGGTCCATGGCGTCGAGGTCGTGGCGCACGCGCTCGTCGATCTCGTCCTCGGTGGGCCACCAGGGCTCCTTCACCCCCAGCGTCCTGCCCTTCGGCGGCTCCTCCCGGTTCTCGTGGTCGAGGTTCCACTTCCCGCCGACGGGGGCGTCCGCGCCCTCCATGAGCACGTCGAAGCGCCGCCGCTGGTTGCGGTAGAAGTTCTCCATCGTGAAGGAGGTCTTCCCGGACCGGCCCCGGGCGTCGGCCCCCTCCCCCGCCCACGCCGCGAACTCCGTCTTCGGCCGCGCGAAGGTCGTGGTGGGCAGGACCGCCGCCACGAGCCCCTCGGCGTGCAGCGCGTCCACGAACTCCGCCGCCGCGTACGAGGTGGGCTCGTGCACGACGACGGGTCGGTCGACCTTCTCCAGCGCCTCGCGGTAGGTCGTGGTGCGGTGGTAGGTGGAGCGGTCACCGAGGTGGTCGTCGAGGTGGCGCATGCCGGAGAGCAGCAGGTGCAGCTTCTGGCGGTGGTAGCGGCGGCGGCGCAGCACCCCGGAGGACTCCACGAGCACGACCTCGCGCTTCGCGTGCTGCGGCAACCCGTACACGGCCGGACCGAGCTGGTCGCCGAAGCACCACAGCGGCGCGTCCTCGGCGACGCCGTCCAGGGCCGTGTCGATCGCGTCGCCGTAGATCCCGACGACCCCGTCCGGCACGCTGCGCGGCCCGATGCTCATGCCCGGCGGGTGCCCTGCTCCTCGGCGACCGAACCGGTCGGGGTCAGCAGCCACACGACCAGGGCGACGGCGGCGACCCCGCCGGAGACGACGAACGCGGCGCCGAACCCGGACCGCTCGGCCAACGCGCCGGCCGCGACCGGGCCGACGATCGTGCCGACGTCGGACGCCATCTGGAACCCGGACAGCGCCGGCCCGCCGGAGCGCCGCGACCCGACGAGGTCGGCCACCGCCGCGCCCTGCGCCGGTTGGAGCAGACCTGCCCCCGCTCCCGCGACGAGCGAGGCGACGAGCAGGACCCGGAGGTCGGGCAGCGCCCCGAGGCAGGCCGTGCCCACCGCCACCATCGCGAGCCCCGCGACCACCACGGGGCGACGACCCCGACGATCGGAGAGCCCGCTCGTGGCGAGGAGCATGGCGCCGTCGCCGAGGGCGAAGACGGTCAGCGCGATCCCGGTCCACAGCGGCTCACGGCCGAGGGCGACCGCGACGAAGAGCGGCACCAGCCCGACCCGCACGCCCTGCACCGCCCACCCGGTCGCGAGCCCGGACGCGAGCGCCGCGCGGTAGGTCGGGAAGCGCAGCGCGCCGAGGAGCGTCAGCGGGGCCACCGACGGGTCGTCCCGGCGGCGGGCCAGCCCCGTCGAGCGCGCCAGCAGGCCCCCGACGACGGCCGTGGCCACCACCAGCGCGCCCGCGTAGACCAGGAACGGGGCCCGGAGATCCACCGCGACGAGCCCGCCGCCCAGCGCCGGCCCGCTGATGCCGCCGAGGAGGAACGACCCGGTGAACAGCCCGCTGACCCGGCCCCGCCGGTCCTGCGGCGCGAGCCGGAAGATCAGCGAGAAGGCCGAGACCGTGAACATCGTCGACCCGATGCCGCCGAGGCCCCGGTAGAGGAGCAGCTGCGGGTAGCTCGTCGCGAGCGCGCACGCCCCGGTCGACGCCGCGACCACGAGCAGGCCCGTCAGGTACATCGACCGCTCGCCCACCCGGGCCACGAGCCGGCCCGACACCGGCGCGAACAGCAGGCGCAGCACGGGCAGTGCGCTGACGACGGCGGCCGCGGCGGTCACCCCGACCCCGAAGCTGCGGGCGAACACCGGCAGCGCCGGCGCCACGATCCCGTAGCCGGCCGCGACCAGGAAGCTCCCCGCCAGCAGCGCCCAGACCTCCCAGGGCAGCGCGGCACGCCGCTCGGCGGCGACGGACATCGACGTCCTCTCCGGCGGTGTCCCCGCCCCTGGCCCGACCGGGACCGACGCTACGCCGGGACCCCGACGACGGGTCCCGGTCTAGAGACCGAGGGCGAGCAGCGCGCTGGACGGCGAGGACACCGGGAGCGCAGGGGTGGTCGTCGTCGTGGTGGGCGGGACCACGGTCGTCGTCGGCGGCGTGGTCGTCGTCGGCGGCACGGCCGGCACCACGGACGCCGGGACCGTGCTGCTGGTGGCGGCCGGCGGAGGCGTCGTCGTGGTCGTCGGGACCGGCTTCGTCGTCGTCGGGACCGGCTTCGTCGTCGGCGGGACCGGCTTCGTCGTCGGCGGCACCGTCGTCGTGGCCGTCGGATCCGGCCGGGTCGTCGTCGGGTCCGGCCTCGTCGTCGTCGGGCCGGGCGTCGTGGAGGTCTCGCCCGTCGACGGCGCTGCCTGCTCCCGCGACGCGGGCGGCGTGGCGGAGGAGGACTCCGCCGTGCGCGTCCACCCGCCCGGGTCGTTCCCGGTGTCGGCGTCGGCGGAACCGGAGCTGTCCCCCGCCGTCACGGGCACGGCCGGGACGAAGACCGGGAGGGCGGGCAGGCCCGCCGGCGCGGCGACGCTCGAGCCGACCTCGGCCTGCGGGACGGAGCGCACCACGTGCGACTCCCCCGCCCAGATGACCAGCCCGGAGGCGAGCGCCAGCGTCGCCGTGGCCGCGGCGAGCACGCCAGCGCGGCGCGCACGCTGCGCGTGGACGACCGCGAAGGGCGTCACGCCCGACCTGCCGGGGGTGCGGACGGCGGGCCCGACCGCGACCGGGACGCCCACGGTCGGACCGGTCTCCGCGGGGACCGCCGGGCTCTCCGCCCACGAGGCGACCACCGGGACCAGGCGTGCCGCGACGGCGTCGTCGGTGGCCGGGGTGTCGTCCCGGCCGAACCGGATCAGCCGCTCCGAGAGCGCCGCGGCCGACGGGGGCACGGCCGAGTCCGCGTCGCGCAGGAGCGCGACCAGTCCCTCGGCGTCGGCCTCCCCGTCGTGGGCGGCGACCTCGGCCAGGGTGCGGGCGAGGGCCCGGACGTCGGCGGCGCGGCGCGCGGCCGCGTCCTCGACCTCGGCGATGACCGGCAGCGGGCCGGACAACGAGGCGGTGAGGCCGACGAGCCACGCCTCGGCGCCCGCCCGGTTCACCAGGATGCTGGCCGGGCCGACGGCGCCGTGCTCCACGTGGTGCGCGTGCGCGTGGGCGAGCGCGGAGGCGAGCTGGGCGCCCATGCGCGCGAGGTCGACGGGCGGCACCGGGCCGTCGCGCAGGACCAGCGGCAGCGGCTCCCCGGCCACGCTCTCCAGGACGAGGGTGCTCTCGGTGTCGGGCGCGAGCCCGTCGACGTCGTAGACCTCGAGCAGGTGCGGGTGGTGCAGGCGGGCGAGGTGGCGGACCTGCTCGATCCGGTCGGTGAGCGCCTCGCCCGTGGCCGGCGGCAGGGTGACCAGCCGGACCTCGCGCCCGAGGACCTCGTCCACGCCCCGCACCGCGGCGTCCGCGGCCCCGCCGACGAAGGCCTCGGTGACCGCCTCCGAGCCGCCCGTACGGTCGGTGTCCACGTGCGCACCGTCCGTGTCCGGCGCGGAACTGCCGTCACCGTCCCGGGTCGATCCGGTCATCTCGACCGTGTCGTCGGCGGCCACGAACGTTCCCCCCACCTCACGGTGTGCAGCACTGGTGCCAACCAGCTCACTCGGCCGGGTGACCGTATCTCCCCGGGCCGGTCGTGGTCGACACCGTTCGCCGACGCGGCGGTGGGACGAGGATCTCGGCCGTTCCGCCGTCAGGAAGGGGCAACACGCCCGTCACATGACGAAGGCCGGAGAGCGGTGTGCTCTCCGGCCTTCGACGGGGGGTGGAGGTGCCGGGAATCGAACCCGGGTCCTCCGAACACCTGTCAGGACTTCTCCGTGCGCAGTCTGCTGCGTCTCTGCTCGGGTCCACCGGATGCGCAGACACACCGGTGTGACGACCCCAGTCGCTGTTCGATGTCCCACCGGGCCCCGCGACCGGGCCCGGAGGTGGAGTCCCCTAGCTGATGCCGGCGACCGGGTCGGGAACGAACCCGGGCCGACAGAGTCCAACCTCGCTACTTAGGCAGCGAGCTGGAACTCGCGCTGAGTACTGTTCTCGGCGCTTATTTCTTTGCGACGGGTGGTTATCGAGATCATCGTCGCCTTCCTCGGCACGCTTCCCCTGATCAACCGCTCGGAGTCGAAACCAGTCACCCCCTTCTCCCACCGGCACTCACAGTGTCGTCCGGCGGGACTGCCCATCATAACGCCCCGGCGTCGGCGGATCATCCGTGCCCGACGAGTGCGGCGGGTGCGTCGTACAGCACGCTGCGCAGGAACGGCTCCCCGAGCCGGTCGTCGGCCGCCGCCCAGCCGCGGATCGCCTCCAGCTGGCGCCAGTAGGCGTACGGGATGTTCGGGAAGTCGGTGCCGAGCACCACCCGGCCCGCACCCGAGAGGTCGGCGAGCCGCGCCGCCCAGTCCGACGGCAGCGGCGCGAAGCCCTCGGTGAACGGTGTCCCGACCATCGTGGTGTCGAGGCGGACCGCCGGGTGCCGTTGCGCCAGCGCCAGGGCGGCGTCGTAGTCCGGCAGCCCGGCGTGGGCCAGCACGAGCGGCAGGCGCGGGTGCCGGTCCATCACCTCGCCCATGATCTCGATGCCGGTGTGCCGCCCGGGGATCGGTCCGTCCCCGCAGTGGGCGATGACCGGGACGCCCGCCTCGGCGAGCAGCCCCCAGGCCGGGTCCAGCAGCTCGTCGCGCGGGTCGTAGCCGCCGACCTGCACGTGCGCCTTCACCAGCCGGGCGCCGCGCTCCACCGCGTCACCGAGGTAGGTCGTCACCGACTCCTCGGGGAACAGCGTGGCGGTCGGCACCGCCTCCGGGACCTCCGCCGCCCAGTCGAGGGCCCAGCCGGTCAGCCACGCGGCCATGTCCGGCTTGTGCGGGTAGGCCAGCGGGGCGAACGCCTCCACCCCGAACGACCGCAGGCGGGCGAGCCGCTCGGACTCGGGCAGGCGGTAGTGGATCGGCCAGTCGTACCCGTAGTGGGTCGCGGCGTCGTCGAAGTAGGCCCAGACCTTCTGCAGCATCCGGTCGGGCAGGAAGTGGACGTGCACGTCGACCAGCCCCGACCCGCCGTCGAGACCCAGCCCCAACGACCGGACCCAGGGCGCGACGTCGTCGTCGGACGCCAGCGGGGCCTCGAGCGGGCTCACCCCACCGACCGTCGAGCTCCGCTCCGCTCCGTCTCCCGCGTCTCCTACCATCCCTTGATCCGACGCCCGACGACCCGCTCCGCCTCGCGCTTGGCGTCGCGCTCGGCCATCGCCTGGCGCTTGTCGTGCGACGCCTTGCCCTTGACCAGGGCGAGCTCGATCTTGCACAGGCCACCGGAGAAGTAGACCGACAGCGGGACGAGCGTCATCCCGCCCTCGCGCGTCTTCCCGATGAGCCGCTCGATCTCGGCGCGGTGCAGCAGCAGCTTGCGGTGCCGGCGCGGCTCGTGGTTGGTCCAGGACCCGAAGTCGTACTCCTGGATGTGCAGGCCGCGCAGCCACACCTCGCCGTCGGTGACCGTGGCGAAGGCGTCCGCGAGCGACACCCGGCCCGCGCGCAGGCTCTTGACCTCGGTGCCCTGCAGCGCGATCCCGGCCTCGAAGACGTCGATGATCGAGTAGTCGTAGCGGGCCTTGCGGTTGGTGGCGACGACCTTGCGTCGCTCCTCGGGCCGGTTGGAGCTGGCCTTCTTCTGTGCCTTCTCCTTGGCGCGACCCGAGTCCGTGGGGACGGCCGTCTTGGCCACGAGGGCCCTCCTGTCCTGACTGCTGTCAGCTCCGTACGTACAGCCGCAGGGTGACATACCCGGTGGCGGCGGCGATGACCGCGCCGATCACGATCAGCAGGGGTGCAACGAACAGCAGCACGTCGCTCATTCCGACCGCGGGGATGGCGTTGGAGATCAGGCGCCCGGAGAGCAGCCGGTCGATGAAGAAGAGCTTGCCGAGCACGAGCCCGCCGGTCGCGAGGACCGCCCCGACCACGCCGGTGATCACCGCCTCGATGAGGAACGGCACCTGCGTGTACCAGCGGGTGGCGCCGACCAGCCGCATGATCCCCACCTCGGTCCGCCGCGTGAAGGCCGAGACCTGGATGGTGTTGGAGATCAGCAGCAGCGCGGCCAGCGCCTGGACCGAGGCGAGCCCGAAGGCGGCGTTGCGCACGCTGCCGAGGAACGTGAACAGGTCCTCGACCAGGCGCCGCTGGTCGACGACGTTGCGGACGCCGGGCCGGTTCGAGAACTCCTGCACGATCGCGTCGCCGCGGGTCGGGTCCCGGAGCGTGACCCGCAGCGTCGCCGGCAGCGACTGCGGGCGGACCAGCTGCAGGATCGACTGGCCCGCGTAGATGCGCAGGAACCGCTGGTAGGCCGCGTCCCGCGACTCGTAGGTGACCCCGGCGACGAGCGGGTCGGACTGCAGCTGCCCCCGCAGCGCCGCGCAGGTCGGGCTGCTGCAGTCGGGGTCCCCGGCGCTGGTGGGCTCGTCGAGGGCGACCTGGACGGCGAGCTGGGAGTAGTAGAGGTCCTGGGTGCGGTCGATGGTGCGGACCGCGAGCAGGCCCGCGCCGAGCATACCGAGGGAGATGGCGGTGGTCAGCATCATCGCGACGCTCATCGTGACGTTGCGCCGCAGACCCGCGACCGCCTCCCGCCAGACGAAGCCGACGCCGTTCACCGGCGGGCCCCGTACACCCCGCGGGCGTCGTCGCGCGCCAGCCTGCCGAGGTGCAGCTCCACCACCCGGCGGCGCATCGCGTCGACGATCTGCCGGTCGTGGGTCGCCATGACGATCGTGGTGCCGGCCCGGTTGATCCGGTCGAGCAGCAGCATGATGTCGTCGCTGGTCTCCGGGTCGAGGTTGCCGGTGGGCTCGTCGGCGAGGAGCACCAGCGGGCGGTTCGCCAGGGCCCGGGCGATCGCCACCCGCTGCGCCTCGCCGCCCGAGAGCTCCGCGGGCATGCGGTCGGCCTTGCCCGTCAGGTTGACCAGCTCGAGCATCTCCGGCACGACGGTGCGGATGGTGTGCTCGGACTTGCCGGTCACCTCCAGGGCGAACGCCACGTTGTCGGCGACACTGCGGTTCGGCAGCAGCCGGAAGTCCTGGAACACGCAGCCCATCCGCTGGCGCAGCTTGGGCACCTTGCGGTTCGGCAGCCGCGCCACGTTCCAGTTCGCGACGTAGACGCTGCCGCCGCTCGGGACCTCCTCGCGCAGCAGCAGCCGCAGCAGCGTCGACTTCCCGGAGCCGGACGGGCCGATCAGGAAGACGAACTCCCCGGCCTCGACGTCCATCGACACGCCGTCGAGCGCCGGCCGCGCGGACGTCGGATAGATCTTCGTGACGTTCTCGAGCCGGAGCACGGCTGGCGATGCTACTGAAGCGGTGTCGATCTTCCCGGTCGGGCGAACGCCCCGTCGGGAGGAGCTACGCAGCGACCCCGCTCTGCTTGCGCCAGCGGATCCCGGCGTCGAGGAAGTCGTCGATGAAGCCGTCGAGGACCTGCGAGGTCTGCGAGGTCTCCTGGTTGGTCCGGAGGTCCTTGACCATCTGGTACGGGTGCAGCACGTAGGAGCGCATCTGGTTGCCCCACGACGAGCCGGAGTCCTTGAGCGAGTCCAGCAGGGCCCGCTCCTCCTCCCGGCGGCGGGCCAGCAGCTTCGCGGCCAGGACCGCCATCGCCGAGGCCTTGTTCTGCAGCTGCGAGCGCTCGTTCTGGCAGCTCACGACGATGCCGGTCGGCATGTGGGTGAGGCGCACCGCGGAGTCGGTGGTGTTGACGCCCTGGCCGCCCGGACCCGATGAGCGGTAGACGTCGACCCGGAGGTCCTTCTCGTCGATCTCGACGTGGTCGGTCGACTCCACGACCGGCGCGACCTCGACCCCGGCGAACGACGTCTGGCGCCGGCCCTGGTTGTCGAACGGCGAGATGCGGACCAGGCGGTGCGTGCCCTGCTCGACCGACAGGGTGCCGTAAGCGTAGGGCGCGGTGACCTTGAAGGTGGCGGACTTGATCCCCGCCTCCTCGGAGTAGGAGGTGTCGTAGACCTCGGTCGGGTAGCCGTGGCGCTCGGCCCAGCGCAGGTACATCCGCATGAGCATCTCGGCGAAGTCGGCGGCGTCCACCCCGCCCGCCTCGGCCCGGACGGTGACCAGCGCGTCGCGCTCGTCGTACTCGCCGTTGAGCAGGGTGCGCACCTCGAAGGCCGAGATGTCGGTGTGCAGCGACGCCCGCTCGGCGTCGGCCTCCGCGGTGAGCTCGGCGGCGTCGGCGCCCGACTCCTCGTCGGCCATCTCGTAGAGCGTCGAAAGGTCGTCGAGCCGGGAGCGCAGCGACTCCGCCTTGCGCAGGTCGGCCTGCTTGTGGGTGAACTCGCTGGTGAGCTTCTGCGCGGTCTCGACGTCGTCCCAGAGATCCGGGGCCGCGACCTGCGACTCGAGCTCGGCGACCTGCCGCCGCAGACCGTCGAGGTCCATCGCCGCCTCCACCGAGTCGAGGCTGGCGGCGAGGTCCTTGAGCTGGGTCGCGGTCGAGTCGTCCACGGGTCCAGGGTAATCCTCGACCTCACCCAACCTTCCCGACGGCGGGTGCGGGGCACCGTCGTCGGGAACGGGTGTCCTCAGTGGTGGGCGCGCAGGTGGTCGCCCAGGACGTCCCGGCCGAACTCGTGTCCGGGCACCCGCCACACGCTGTGCGCGTGGTTGACGCCGCGCTGGGTGTTGTCCCACTCGGCGAGCAGGCCGGGCCCCTCGAGGCGGTAGTAGTGCGGGTCGCCGCGCTCGAGGCCGCCCGCCCACGCGAAGTGCACGCCGTCGAGATCGAGCCGCTCGTACTCCCGCTCGACGAGCCCGGGCGGCATCCGGTCGAGGTACACCCCGACGACGGCCCGGAGCAGCTCGTGCTGCCCGGCCGAGAGGTCCTTCCCCGCGATCCCCTTCGGCTGCGCCGACAGCTCGGTGGCGGCACGGTCGGCGTCGGTCACGCCGAGCTGGGCCTCCAGGCCGTCGTGCATCGACCAGAGCCGGTCCTCGAGGGCCTGGTCGTCGAAGTGGCCGCGCCACAGGTCGGGCAGCGGGATCAGCCGGTCGCCCGGGGACGTGTGGGTCCGGTTGGCGCCGATGATGTCGGCCGGCGCCGTCGGCGTCAGGATCGCCTGCTCGCGCTGCCCGGTGTCGAGCGCGTGCAGCAGCGCGCGCCCCGAGTCCTCGATCCCGCCCAGCGGACGCAGTTCCTGCCCGCCGAGCAACGGGGAGACCATCGGGTCGGCCCCGAGGAAGCACGGGGACCCCGCGACCGCCTCGCCGTCGATCACCAGGTGGTTGACCGACACGTGGTGGCCGCCGAAGCGCCAACCCCAGGGGGCGTCGCCGGTCGGGTCGCCGAACACCCGCAGGTAGTACATGCCCGGGTCGCGGCCGCGGTCCCGGCCGAAGCCGGTGGCGAACCCCTCGGTGCGGTCGAGGATGTTCTCCAGGCCCATGATCGTCGACGCGCTGACGTAGGCCGGCTCGGAGAGCCCGGTCGCCAGCAGCTTCATCGCGGCCCGCTGCTGGTGGGGCAGCTGCTCGTGGATCGTCAGCCCGCCGTGGTCGGTGGGTGTGTAATACCAGTTCAGGCGCTCGGCCTCGGCGGCCTTCGAGCCGGGCCAGTCCCAGGCGCCCTGCGCCGACTGCTCGTCGTCGAGGGTCTCCTGCCAGGCCGCCGCCGCCTCGGCCATGGCCGAGGCGACGGACGCGGGGGTCGCCGTCACGCGATCCGCTTGAGGCGCTGGATGATCAGGCCCTCGGAGCCGTTGACCAGCAGGTCGTCGAGCTTGCCCGCGAAGTCGACCAGGTGCGGCGCGGCGAGGTGGGCGTCCAGCTTCTCGCCGGAGGTCCAGTTCTCGTAGAAGAAGAACGTCGCGGGGTCGTCCTCGGCCACGTGCAGGTCGTAGTTGACGCAGCCGTCCTCGGCGAGCGTGGTCGGGATCAGGGCCTCGAGCCCCTTGCGGAGCTCGTCCTCCTTGCCGGGCTTCGCCGTCATGCGTGCGACGACCGTCAGCAGGCTGCGGTCGTCCTGGGTCGGAGTGCTGGCCACGGGGATCTCCTTCGTCGGTGAGGGGGTGACGCCGGTCATGCCATCACCCCCGTACCCGGTGCGCACCCCCGACCTATCCGAAGGGGTGGGCTCCGCCCTCGTGAGCACTTTCCGTGGCTCCCGCCACGGAAAGTGCTCACAAGGCGGTAGCCACGAACAGCGCCTCGCGGTGCTCCGCGGCGGAGCCGAAGAGCGGGGCCCGGCGGCGGGCGCGCTTGTAGAAGAAGTGCGCCTCGTGCTCCCACGTGAAGCCGATGCCGCCGAAGAACTGGATCATCGCGCCGGTCGCGTTCCAGGCGGCGTCCGCGGCCTTCGAGCCCGCGACCGCCACGGCGATCGCGGCGCCCTCGTCGTCGGTGTCGAGCGCGTGCGCGGCGAACAGCACCGCGTGCTCGGCCATCGTCACCGCGACGTGCAGGTCGGCCAGGGCGTGCTTGAGGGCCTGGAACGAGCCGACGGGCACCCCGAACTGGTTGCGGTCCCGGTCGTAGGCCACGGTGCGCGTCAGCGCCTCGCGCGCCACGCCCACGAGGTCCGCGGCGTTGAGCACCGCGCCGCGGGCGAGCAGGGCCCGGACCGCGGCGGCGTCCCCGTTCGCCAGGGGCTCGGCCGGGGTGTCGGCGAACTCCACGGCGCCCACGCGGGCGGTGCCGTCGTAGGTGCGCTGGTCGCGGACCGTCAGGCCGGACGCGCCGGCCTCGACCAGGTACAGACCCGGGGTCCCGGACGCGTCCGTGGCGGCCACGACGATCAGGCCGGCCACGGCGGGGTAGTCGACCGGCGAGGCCGACCCGTTCAGGCGGCTCGTACTTTCTCCTTCCGCGCTGTTGGCGTCGACGGTGATGCCCGAGCCGTCCCAGGCCCCGCCCTCACCGCGCAGCGCGACGATGCCGACGGTCTCCCCCGCCGCCAGGGCCGGGAGCCAGCGGGACTGCTGCTCGGCCGACCCCGCGATGCGGACGGCCTCGGCGGCCAGCACGGTCGCGAGCCACGGCCCGGGTGCGACGCCGGCGCCGAGCGCCCGGGCGACCACCTGGGCGTCGACGAGGCCGAGCCCGAGGCCGTCGTGCTCCTCGGGGACGAGGACGGCGAGCGCCCCCTGGTCCGCGAGGCCCTTCCACAGCGTCAGCGGGTGACCGTCGCCGTCGGGGTCCTCGACGACGCCGCGGACGGCCTCGAGGTCGAAGCGGTCGGCCAGGAACTCGGTCACCGTCGAGGCGAAGGCCTGCTGCTCGTCGGTCAGTGCGAAGAACACGTGTCTCTCCTCTACCGCGGCAGGCCGAGCACGCGCTCGGCGACGATGTTGCGCTGCACCTGCGACGAGCCGCCCCAGATCGTGACCGACCGGGACCAGTGGTCCTGCGCGTGGAAGGGGGACAGGTCGACGTCGGGGCGGGGCGCCGCGAGCGTCGCCTCCGGGCCCAGGACGTGCTCGAAGGCCTCCCAGAGGTCCTGGAACGCCTCGGACCACTGCAGCTTGGTCATCGAGGACTCCGAACCGAGGTCCCGGCCCTGCTCGACCTGGGTGAGGATGTGCATCGCGTGGTAGCGCAGGCACTCGAGCTCGACCAGGCAGCGGGCGAGCTCCTGGCGGGCCACCGGGTCGTCGGCGCGGCCGAAGCGCTTCGCCTCGGCCACGATCTCGTCGTACTGGCGGCGGAACTCGGTGTACTGCCCCACGCCGGAGGCGCCGCGCTCGAAGGAGAGCAGCAGCATCGCAGTGCGCCAGCCCTGGCCGATCTCGCCCAGGCAGTCCTCCGCCTTGACGCGCGCGTCGGTGAAGAAGACCTCGCCGAACTCGCTGGCACCGCTCATCTGCTTGAGCGGACGGGCCTCGACGCCGGGCTGGTCCATGTCGATCAGCAGCATCGACAGGCCCTTGTGCTTCTCCGAGCCCGCCTCGGTCCGCACGATGGTGAAGATCTTGTCGCCGTGCATGGCGTTGGTGGTCCAGATCTTCTGCCCGTTGACGACGTACTCGTCGCCGTCGAGCACGCCGCGGGTCGCGACCGCCGCGAGGTCGGAGCCGGCGCCGGGCTCGGAGAAGCCCTGGCACCAGATGACCTCGTTGCGCAGCATCGGGCCGATGATCTCGGCCTTCTGCTTCTCGGTGCCGATCGCCATGATCGTCGGGGCGAGGAAGGTGAGGCCCAGGACGTTGACGGTCTGCGGGGCGTGCGCCCGCACCGTCTCCTCGTCGTAGATGGCCTTCATCGCGGGGGTGCCGCCGCGGCCGCCGTACTCGACGGGCCACTGGATGCCCGAGAAGCCGGCCGCGGTCTTGCGCGCCTCCCATTCCCGGCGCTTCTCGAACGACTCGGTGTCGGAGAGCGTCGCCCAGTAGCCCGGAACGGTCCACTCGGTGGGGATGTTCTCGGCGAGCCAGGTGCGCAGCTCCTGCCGGAACTGCTCCTCCTCGGCCGTGTAGGTCAGGTCCACGGCCCGCACTCTCGCAGGTCCCGCAGCGGGACGCACTACCGCCCGGTAGCTCCGGTCAACACGTCAGGATGCGCTGCTGCTCCTTGAACGCGAGGACCCGCCGGACCGCGTCCTGCGCACGCTGCGCGAACGCCGGTTCGCGCGCGGCCGTGGTGATCGCGTCGAGCATCGGGGCGAGGTCGCCCGGACGGATGTCGAGCACGAGGTCGCCGCCCGCCGCGAGGAACCTGGTCGCCCGCGCCCCGACGGGGGTGTCCGCGAGGGCGGCCGCCGCCCCGACGTCGTCGGTCATGATCACGCCCCCGAACCCCAACCGGCCGCGGAGCAGGTCGTTCATCACCCGCGAGGAGAAGAGCGCCTGGTTGTCGGGGTCGATGCGGCTGTAGCGGGCCGACGACATCATCACCAGCGGGGCCCCCGCGCGGATGCCCGCGGCGAAGGACTGCAGCGTCGGCGAGTCCGTCGTGGTGGTCGAGTCGACCACTCCCCCGGCGAAGTCGGTGTTCTCCCGGACCTCGCCGAGCCCCGGGAAGTGCTTGAGCGTCGGGGCGACGTCCGCGTTCCGCATCCCGGTGACGAAGGCCCGCACGCCCGCCGAGGCGGTCGCGGCGTCGTCGCCGTACTGCCGGTCGTACCGGCCCACCGGCGCGTTCTGCCTGCCCAACGCCGGGTCGACGACGTCGGCCACCGGCGCGAGGTCCACCGTCACGCCGACGTTGCGCACGGCGTCGCCCCAGCTCTTCGCCCGGGCGGCGAGACCGGCGGGGTCGCGCCCCTGCTCCAGGGCGGAGGGCATCGTCGGGAATCCCGGGCCCTCGAGCTCCTGGACCTGGCCGCCCTCCTGGTCGGTCGAGACCAGCAGCGGGACCTCGCCGCCGCCCGTCGCCTGCGCGCTGGTGACGACGCGCGTGACGTCGTCGACGCTCGCCGACTTCCCGTCGGTGAGGATGATCCCGCCCGGTTCGAGCCCGAGGGCGGTGCGGGCGGCCGCGCTGACGCCGCCCGCGGGGACCCCGATCACGACGAGCTGGGCCCAGCGCTGCCGGTCGCTCAGCCGGTCGTAGGTCCGGTCCGCGCAGGAGGCGGGGGCCGCGGTGGTCGACGGGGCGGCCGCGGGCGCGGCGGAGCCGACGGCGAGCGGCGGGGCGGCCGGTGCCTGCCCGGCGCCGCAGCCCGCGACGAGGGCCAGGGCGGACAACGAGGCGGCGAGACCGGAACGGGACATCGCGGGCCAGGGTAGGGACGACCCGTCGTCACGAAGGGAGAGGGTGGGCACCGGCGTTGCGGATGCGGGACGATGCACCCATGAGCACCACACGGCGGGCGATCACGCTCCACGGGCACCGGATGGCGTACCTGGAGGCGTGCCCGGAGCCGTCGGGCGACGACCCCGAGGTCCTGGTGCTGCTCCACGGGGTGGCCGGGAGCTCGTCCACGTGGGAGCCGGTGCTGGACCGGCTGGAGCAGCAGGGCTGCCGGCACCTCGTGATCGCCCCGGACCTGCTCGGGCACGGCGAGTCCGCGGGGCCGAGCGGCGACTTCTCCATGGGCGCCTACGCGAACGGGCTGCGCGACCTGCTCGCGGCCCTCGGGCGCCGTCGGGTGACGGTCGTCGGGCACTCGCTCGGCGGCGGGGTGGCGATGCAGTTCGCCTACCAGTTCCCGGAGATGTGCTCCCGGCTCGTGCTCGTCTCCTCCGGCGGTCTCGGGCGGGGCGTGAGCCCCACGCTGCGGCTCGCCGCGCTGCCGGGCGCCGGTATCGTGCTCCCGCTGCTGGCCCGCACCGGACTGCTGGGCCTCGGCGTCAGCGCGCTGCGCGCCGCGGCGTCCCTGCCGCTGCCGCCCGCGGAGAAGGTGTCGCTCGTCGAGTACTCCCGCCACGTCGGGTCGCTCACCGAGCGCGCCCACGCCGACGCCTTCGTCGACACCATCCGCGGCGTCATCGGCCCGCACGGACAGCGGGTGAGCGGCACCGACCGGCTCTACCTGACCGAGGGGCTGCCGACCATGGTGGTCTGGGGTCGACGCGACCCGATCATCCCGGTCGGCCACGCCTACCGGGCGGCGGCGCTCATGCCCGGCTCGCGGCTCGAGATCTTCGACGGCTCCGGGCACTTCCCGCACTGCGACGAGCCCGAGCGCTTCGTCGGCCTGCTCACCGGGTTCTGCGCGTCGACCGCGCCGGGCGAGATGTCCGCCGCGGTGATCGGGGCCAAGCTCGTCGGCTGACCGTCACACGTTCCGGCACTGGTAGGCCAGTGCCGGCGGGACGTTGCGCCACACGATCGGCGTCACCGACACCTCGTCGAAGCTCTCCTGGAGCAGCTCACGGAAGCGCTTCTGCGTCGGCAGGTTCATCACGTGCGCGTAGGCGAACGTGGTGAACACCCCGCGCGGCACGAGCACCCGGTTGACCTGGTCCATGATCCCGCGCTGCGCGTCGCGGCTGAACAGCGTCCACGGCAGGCCGCTGACGACGGTGTCGACCGTCGTGATCCCGACGTCGGCGAGGAGCTTCTGCAGGTCCTTCGCGTCGCCCTGGATGACCTCGAGCCACGGCAGGTTGCGCCGCAGCAGGCCGACCATGCTGCGGTCCAACTCCACGGCGACGTGGCGGGCCTCCGGCGGCAGCCGGCGACGCAGGGCCTCGGAGACGACGCCGGTACCCGGCCCGAGCTCGACCACCGTGGCCGCCGTGTCCGCCGGTGCGACCGAGGCGAGCAGGTCGGACAGTGCGCGCCCGCTCGGGGCGACCGCACCGATCACACCGGGGCTCCGCACGGCGGAGGAGACGAAGGTCAGCAGGTCACGAGCAGCCGTCACGCCAGGCAGCGTGTCAGGTCACCCGCCGGGCGACCACCGGAAGCCGCCGGACGTCACCGCGGGTCGACCACACGCATCACGATGTACACGACCAACAGCAGGATCATCATCGAGAGGTCCAGGCTGATGTTGCCGATCCGGACGGCCGGGATGAGCCGCTTCAGCAGGTTCACCGGCGGGTCGGTCACCCGGTACATCAGCTCGAGGCTGACCGCCGTGCCCCCGGCCGGGCGCCACTCGCGCGCGAAGCCCCGCACCACCTCGACGACCAGTCGCCCGATGATGAACAGGTAGAACACGAACAGGACGTAGTAGACGACCAGCAGGATCGTGTCCGTCGGGCTCGACATGCCCCCAGTGTCCCCTGTTCGGCGTGAAGGCCAGGATCCCGGGTCATGATCCTCCACATCTGTCCCCGCTCCGACTGGGAGGCCGCCGACACGGCGCTGGAGCCGCCGTCGTTGGCCGGCGAGGGCTTCGTGCACTGCTCCGACCCGGGGACCGTCGCCCTGCCCGCCACCCGCCTCTACCGGGGCCGGGAGGACCTGCTGCTGCTCGAGGTCGACCCGGCCCGCTGCGAGGCGCCCGTCCGGTGGGAGCCCGGGGTGCGCGACGGACAGGTGGAGACCTCCGGGCCGTGGTTCCCGCACGTGTACGGCCCGCTGCCCGTGGCCGCCGTCGTCGCGGTGCACCCGTTCCCGCCGGAGCCGGACGGGTCCTTCCGGTTGCCGACGTCGCTCGCGGAGCGCTGAGCCGGGATCTCCCCGGCTGCCTCGTCGCGGTCTCCGGCACCGCCCTGCGAGGGTGTCGTGGTGGGTCACCACGACGGGGACCGGGCGGGAACGACGAAGACCCCCTCACCGTGGTGAGGGGGCCTTCGTGTGGTGGTAGCGGGGACAGGATTCGAACCTGTGACCTCTGGGTTATGAGCCCAGCGAGCTACCGAGCTGCTCCACCCCGCGCCGTCGCCGTGCTTTCCGGCGATGACGGCAAGACTACCGGGCGGTGAACCGTGGGCTCGCAGGGGGGTGGGGCCACGCCGGCCGCCGAGAGACACACCGGGCAGCTCGCCGAGCCCCCGGACCTGCCTCGGGTCACCCTCGCGGCGGGCGCCGAGGCCACCCGACTCCAGGAACGACGAAGGGCCCCTCACCGTGGTGAGGGGCCCTCCTGCGAGTAGCGGGGACAGGATTCGAACCTGTGACCTCTGGGTTATGAGCCCAGCGAGCTACCGAGCTGCTCCACCCCGCGTCGTGTCACCAACAGTACGCGACGCGGGGTGGAGTGGATCAGCCGGGGGTCCCCCCGGTCGCGGTCCGGTACTGGTTGATGGCGTTGGCCAGGTCCTGCTGGGCCCGGCCGATACCGGCGAAGTCCCCCTGCTGCTGCGCGGTGCGCAGCTCGTCCAGGGCGGTGTTCATCGCCGTGACCGCGGACGTGACCGCCGCCGAGTTGCCGGCCGCCGGCGCTCCGCCGGCGGTCGGGGCCTGAGCCGGCGCCGGGGCCTGGCCCGTCGTCGGGGCCTGCCCGGTGGTGGGCGCCTGCGTCTGGCCGGTGGCGCCCGGCGTCGTCGTGGCCGCGCCCGACGAGCCGAACACCTGGGTCAGCGCCTCGGGGAGGGTCGGCGCGTAGCCGATCCGGCCGCCGAAACTGACGAGCACGCGGGAGAGCTGCGGGAACGAGGACTCCTGGTTGGAGCGCTCGATGTAGACCGGCTCGACGTAGAGCAGGCCGCCCGCCACCGGCAGCGTCAGCAGGTTGCCGTAGAGCACCTGCGTGCCCTGCTGGCGCAGCAGGTTCAGCTCGCTGGAGACCTGCGGCGAGGACAGGAACTGGGTCTGCACCTGCTGCGGACCCCGGGTCTGGGTGTCCGCCGGCAGCTGCAGCAACGTCATCTGCCCGTAGGTCCCGGGGTCGGAACTCACCGACAGGTAGGCCGAGAGGAACTCACGACGGAGGCTGACCAGCGCGGTCGTGAGCTGGAACTGCGCGACGTTCGCCGTGCCGCGCCGGGGATCGTCGGCGAGCAGGTAGTACGGCGGCTGCGGGTCGCCCGCGGCGGCCGCGGCGTCGCTCGTCGGGTCGGACGGGACGTCCCAGAACGACACCGTCGAGTAGAACTCGCCGGGGTCGGACACGTGGTAGCGGGTCAGCAGGTCGCGCTGGACCTTGAAGATGCCCTCCGGGTACCGGTAGTGCGCGCGTAGGGCGGGCGGCACGTCGGCCGCCGGCTTCACCACGCCCGGGAACACCTTCTCCCAGGTCTGCAGCACGGGGTCGGTCGGGTCGTTCTCGTAGAGGTCGACCTGGCCGGTGTAGGCGTCGACGGTGGCCTTGACCGAGTTCCGCATGTACCCGGCGGTCTGCGGCGCGAGCGTCGCGGCGTTCACCGAGTCGCGGGTCGCGTCGCCGAGGGGCACCTGCTGCGAGTACGGGTAGCGCGGCAGCGTCGTGTAGCCGTCGACGATGTACTTGATCGACCCGTTGACCACCGCCGGGTAGACGTCGTTGTCGAGCTCCAGCCAGGGCGCGACCTTCTGCACCCGGGTGAGCGGATCGCGGTTGTACATGATCCGCGAGTTGTCGCCGATGGAGGAGTTGAACAGGATGTTGCGCTCGAAGCCGTAGTAGGCGAAGAACGCGAGCCGGCTGATCGGGTTCCCGAGGGAGACACCGCCGGGACCGGTGTAGGTGAACTGCTTCGAGTCGGTGTCGTACTCGCGCGGCGGGGTGCCCGCGTCGGCGCCGACGATCGCGTAGTCGTCCGGGCCGTTCACCAGTTCACCGAAGTAGATGCGCGGCTGCTGCAGGCCGAACGGGCCCGGGTTGTCGACGTCGGACACCTGGAACTGCGGGTAACCGCCCTGCCCGCCGTTGGAGTCCAGCGGCGCGTTCACGGTGTTGGCCGGTGCGGCCACGAACCCGTTGCCGTGGGTGTAGACGAGGTGCCGGTTGATCCAGTCCTGCTGGTTGCCGGCGAGGTTGCCCGGCGCGATCTCGCGGGCGGCGACCACGTAGTCCTGGGTCTGGTTGTTGACCGTGTACCGGTCGACGTCGAGGGTGGCGGGGAAGCCGTAGAAGTTCCGTCGCTGCTCGAGCTGGGTGAACGTCCGCGAGAGCCGGTACGGGTCGAGCAGGCGGATGTTCGGCACCGTCGCCGTGTCGGTGGCGATCGCCTGCTGGACGGCCGTTGCGCTCTGGTCGGTGGTCCCGGCGTACGGCTCGCGGGTGACGGTCTGATCCGTGATGCCGAACGCCTGTCGGGTCGCGTCGATGTTGCGCTGGATCGAGAGCGCCTCGCGCTGGTTGGCGTTCGGGCGCACCGAGAACTGCTCGAGCACGGCGGGCCACGCGGCGCCGACGAGGATGCTGGAGAGCACCAGCAGGGCGAGGGCGATCGCCGGGATCTGCAGGTTCCGCAGGAAGACCGCGGCGAAGAACGCCACGGCGCAGATCACCGCGATGACGAGCAGGATCAGCTTGGCGGGCATCGCGGCGTTCAGGTCGGTGTAGCTCGCGCCGTAGAAGTTCGCGCCGCCGATCGAGGCCTTGCGGTCGGAGAACAGCAGCTCGTAGCGGTCGAAGAAGTAGCCGACCGCCTTGAGCAGGACGAACACGCCCACGAGGATCGCGAGGTGGGCGCGGGCGGCGGTGGCCAGCGACCCGTTGCGGCCCGCGAGCCGGATGCCGCCGAAGATGTAGTGCGCCACGAGTGCCGCGACGAAGCTGACCCCGACGCCGACGAACAGCCACGAGAGCACGGCGCGCCAGAACGGCAGGGCGAAGACGTAGAAGCCGATGTCGTGGTTGAACACGGGGTCGGCGATGCCGAACGGCGTCTGGTTGAGGAAGAGCTGCGTGGTCTGCCAGTCGTTCTGTGCGGAGAGCGCCGCGATGACCGCGACGACCACCGGGATGCCGATGGCGAACAGGCGCAGGTGGGAGAGCACCACGGTGCGGTAGCGCGCGACCGGGTCCTCCGGGCCCGCGACGGGCACGAACACGGGGCGGGTGCGGTAGGCGACGTAGAGGTTGAGCGCGATCAGCCCACCCATGAACACCGCGGCCACGACGCTCTGGATGACACGGGTCGCCAGCACGGTGGTGAAGACGTTGCGGTAGCCGACCTCGCCGAACCAGGCGAAGTCGACGTAGACGTCGACGAGCCGGGCCAGACCGACGAGGACGACGAGCACGACCGCGCCCAGGACGAGCAGCGTTTTCGTACGCCGGGAGAGCTGCGGGTTCCCGGTCGCCGGCCGGTTGGCCACGGGCGGTCACACTCCAGATTTCGATGGCGGGCTCGGAGCGACAACTCTATTGAGCCCGTGTGGGTTCCCTGTGGACGAGTTCGTCCGTTTTCCGGCAGGTCGTCTCAGCAGGTCGGCGGGATGCGCCCGGCCGCGAGGGTCTGGACGGCGGCCACACCCTCGCGCAGGTCGGACACACGCGCCAGCGTGAGGCCGGACGGTGCGTTGCGCACCGCCTCCGCGCAGTTGCCCGCGGGCACCAGGAACGCGGTCGCGCCGTCGTGGTGCGCGGCGTCCATCTTGAAGCGGATTCCCCCGATCGGGCCGACCCGGCCGGAGGCGTCGATGGTGCCGGTGCCCGCGATGTCCTTGCCGCCGGTGAGGTCGCCCGGGGTCAGCTTGTCGACGATCGCGGTGGCGAAGATGAGGCCCGCGGACGGTCCGCCGACGTCGGCCAGCCCGATGCGGATGGAGGCCGGGGCGTCCACCACGGAGGTGGCGGTGACGCCGAGGTAGCCCTTCGTCGCGTCGCCGGGACGGGGTGCGGTGACGACGGTGACGTCGCTCGTGGCCCCGCCGCGCACCACGGTCAGGACGAGGGGCGTGCCCGGCCGGACGGCGCCGACCGCGTCCACCACGTCCTGCGGGGTGGTCACCGGGCGGCCGCCGATCGCGCTGATCCGGTCGCCCTGGCGCAGCAGCCCCACCGACGGGCCGGGCGTCGTCACGTCCCCGACCTGCACCGCGCTCGGGTAGCCGAGGTAGTGCAGCGCCGCGTTCTGGGCGTCGTCCTCGGACTGCGTGAACTGGCGCGTGTTCTCCGCGTCGACCTGCTGGCTGGACTGCCCCGAGGGGTAGACCTGCTCGCGCGGCACCACCTCGTGGGAGCCGCTGATCCACATCGCGATCGCCCCGAAGAGCGTCACCTGGCTGGTGACGGCGACGGTGGTCATCCGCAGCTGACCCGTCGTCGGGAAGGTCGGGACCGACCCGGACACGTCGATGATCGTGCGGCCGTCCTGGGCCCCGAGGACGTCGAAGGTCGGCCCGTCGCCGAGGGCGACGAACGGCACCCGCACCGTCGCTCCGGTGAGTCCCAGCACCGCGGCGAGCACGAGCCCCAGGGCCAGCGTCGCGCGCAACCGGGTCACGGGCCGCGAGGGTAGTGATCGACCGTGTGGGCTCGGGATACGGGCCTGTTCGCTGCAGGCGTGCGGTGGGCTCCTCGGGACGGGTCCCGGTATCAGGGGTCGCGCGTACCGTGGGCGCCATGAGTGACCTGCCCTTCGGTTTCGGCCCGTCCGACCCCGACGACGAGCACCGGCGGGGCTCCTCCGGGTCCGGGTCCGGCGGGGGCCCGCAGGGCTTCGGCTTCGGTCCGGGCGGCATGCCGTTCGGTGCCGCGGGCGGTCCCGGCGGCGCGGGCGGCTTCGACATGAACCAGCTCGGGCAGATGCTCACCCAGCTCGGGCAGATGCTCTCCGCCTCCGGCGGTCCCGGCGGCGGCAACGGCCCGGTGAACTACAAGCTGGCCGCACAGATGGCGCACCAGCAGATCACCGTCAAGGGCGCGCCGACCGCGGAGCAGAAGAACGCGATCGTCGAGTCGGTGCGGCTCGCCGAGCTCTGGCTCGACGACGCCACCACGCTGCCCTCGGGTGCCTCGACGGTCACGGCCTGGTCGCCCGACGACTGGGTGGACGCGACCATCCCCACCTGGCAGCGGCTGTGCGACCCGGTCGCCCAGCGCGTCGCGGGCGCGTGGGTCGAGGGACTGCCCGCCGAGGCACGCGAGATGGCCGGGCCGATGCTCGGGATGATCTCGCAGGTCGGCGGGATGGCCTTCGGGTCGCAGCTCGGCGCGGCGCTGGGGCAGCTCGCCGGCGAGGTGCTCACCTCGTCCGACGTCGGGCTGCCGCTCGGGCCCGAGGGCACTGCAGCGCTGCTGCCCGACGCGATCGCCCGCTTCACCGACGGGCTCGACCGGCCCGCCGGGGAGGTCCTCGTGTTCCTCGCCGCCCGCGAGGCGGCGCACCACCGCCTGTTCGGCCACGTCCCGTGGCTGCGCCAGCGCCTGCTCGCCACCGTCGAGGAGTTCGCGCACGGCATCTCCATCGACACCTCGCGCATCGAGGAGCTCGCGCGCGACCTCGACCCGTCGAACCCGGCCGCGATCGAGCAGGCCATGTCCTCGGGCCTGTTCGAGCCGCAGACCACCGAGGCCCAGAAGGCCGCGCTGGCCCGCCTGGAGACGCTGCTCGCGCTCGTCGAGGGCTGGGTCGACCACGTCGTCGCGGCCGCGATCGGCGACCGTCTGCCCGGCGCCGACGCGCTGCGCGAGAGCATGCGCCGCCGGCGCGCCTCGGGCGGCCCGGCCGAGCAGACCTTCGCCACGCTCGTCGGCCTGGAGCTGCGGCCCCGCCGCCTGCGCGACGCCGCCGAGCTGTGGCGCCGGCTCGGCGAGGCCCGGGACGTCGACGGCCGCGACGCGGTGTGGGCCCACCCCGACCTGCTGCCGACCGCCGAGGACCTCGACGACCCGGCCGCCTTCGTCCGGGGCCGCTCCGAGATCGCCGAGGGTGGCCGCGAGGGCTCCTTCGCCGACCTCGACGACCCGATCGCCCGCCTCGAGGCGGAGATGAAGGCCGAGCGGGAGGGTTCCACCGAGAAGCCCGACGGGTCCGAGACCGAGGGTCCCGACGACGGGTCGGCCGACCCGAAGGCCTGAGGCCTCAGTCGTCCGGTTCGGCGCCGATCTCCAGACCGGCGCCGTCGGACAGGCCCTCGAGGTAGCCGATCGCCCGCTCCGAGCGGGGGTACCGGGCCTCGAGCGCCCGGAACGCCGGGCCGTGCCCGGCCTCCCGCAGGTGTGCCAGTTCGTGCACCAGGACGTGGTCGAGCACCCAGCCCGGGACGTCGCGCAGGCGCTCGCTGACGCGGATCGTGCCCTCGGTCGGGGTGCACGACGCCCAGCGGGTCCGCATCGGCGGCACCCACCGCACCCACACCGGGCGCGGCCAGCGGCCGTCGGGCCCCACCGCGTCGAGGTGGGCGCGGGCGAGCGCGTCCGCGCGGGCTGCGAGGTCCTCGTCGGCCGCCCGACGGCCCGGTCGCTTCCGGGCCTCCGAGCGCTGCAGCTTCGCGACCATCTCGGCCACCCACCGCTCCTCCTGGGCCCGGCTCGCCGAGGCCGGGATGGAGACGACGAGGGTGTCGCCCTCGCGCCGGGCGCTGATGGTGCGCGTGCGCCGCGCGCTGCGGCGCACCACGACCTTCGGGTCCTCCACGACGGCCACGGTAGGCGAGACGGATCCGGGGGCCGTCCTCGTGCGTCGGAACCCGTGTGAGGCCTTCTTCCGTCCCTCCCCGGCTCGTCGCCGTCCCCCGGTGGCCCGACACCACGACCGCCCGGTTCGGCGACGACCCGGGCTGGCAGGTCGACGGGGTCGACCCGCCGGTGCGGGCGCTGCTGACCGCGCTCGCCGCCCCGACCCCCACCGCCTCGCCGCTGGCCGACGCGGTGGCCCGCGGCGCCCGGCCCGAGGACACCGCCGCCCTGCTGGCCGACCTGACGGCCGCGGGCCTGCTGCGGCCGACCCCCGACGAGGGGCACCGGGCGGCCTACGTCCGGGTGCACGGCGCGGGGCGCCTCGGCGTGGCGATCGCGACGGTGCTGGCCCGCGCCGGGATCGGCCGGGTGGCAGTCCGGGCGGGCGGGACCGTGGGGCCGGACGACCTCGGCACCGGACTGGAGCCCGGTGACGTCGGTCACCCGGCGGTGCTCGCCGCGGCAGCGGCCGTGGCCCGCGCCGACCCCGCGGTCGCCGTCGCCGAGCCGTCCCGGCGTCGTCCCGAGCTGGTCGTCCTGACCGGCCCCGCGACCACCGACCCGACCGTGACCGGCCCGCTGCACGCGCGGCACCAGCCCCATCTCGCGGTCGCGGCCGGCGATCCGGTCGGCGTCGTCGGCCCGCTCGTCCTGCCGGGGCGGACGTCCTGCCTGCGGTGCGTCGCCCGGCACCGGGCGGACGGCGGCGACCCGTGCCCGCCGGCGTCCGCCGTCCCCGTGTCGATCGCCGCGGCCACGACCCTCGCGGGGCTCGTCACCGGCGCGGTCCTCGCGTTCCTGCAGGGGCGGTCGGGACTCCTCGGGGCCGCCGACGAGATCGACGCGGCGATCGGGTCGATGCGCCGTCGTCCGTGTCCGGCCCATCCCCGCTGCCCGTGTGACGGCGCACCTCCGCGCGCCCCCGAGGTGCGGGCGGGGGAGAATCGGGGGCGTGTCCGATGACATCCCGCGCCGCACGGTCCAACGCTCCGCGCGCCTGGCGTCGCTGCCGCTCGGGTTCGCCTCGCGCACGGCCGCGGGCTGGGGCCGCCGTCTCGCCGGCGGCGACGCGAGCGAGATCTCCGCCGACGTGGCCCGCAAGGGCGCCGAACAGCTCTTCGCCGTCCTCGGCGAACTCAAGGGCGGCGCCATGAAGTTCGGGCAGGCGCTGTCGGTGTTCGAGGCCGCCGTGCCCCCGGAGCTCGCCGAGCCCTACCGCGAGGCCCTGACCCGGCTGCAGACCGCCGCTCCCCCGATGCCGACGGCGCGCACCCACCGCGTGCTCGCCGAGCAGTTCGGGCGCGGGTGGCGCGAGCGGTTCCGCGAGTTCGACGACACCCCGGCCGCCTCGGCGAGCATCGGCCAGGTGCACCGCGCCGTGTGGGGCGACGGGCGCGAGGTCGCAGTGAAGGTGCAGTACCCGGGCGCGGAGGAGGCCGTCATGGCCGACCTGCGCCAGCTGCAGCGCTTCGCCCGCGTGATCCAGCCGATGGTCCCCGGCATGGAGATCAAGCCGCTGCTCCAGGAGCTGCGCGACCGCATGGCCGAGGAGCTGGACTACCGCGACGAGGCCGACGCCCAGCGCGCGTTCGCCGCTGCCTTCGAGGGCGACGAGCACGTCGTGGTGCCGCGGGTCGTCGCGTCCGCGCCGAAGGCCATGGTGTCGGAGTGGATCTCCGGCACCCCCCTGTCGCAGGTCATCCGCGTCGGGGAGCCGGAGGAGCGCGACCGCGTCGGCACCCTGCTCTCCACCTTCCACTTCTCCGCGCCCGCCCGGGTCGGGATGCTGCACGCCGACCCGCACCCGGGGAACTTCCAGGTGCTGCCCGACGGTCGGCTCTGCGTCATCGACTTCGGCGCCGTCGCCCGCCTGCCCGAGGGGCTGCCGCACGAGCTGGGCCACATGCTCGCGCTGTCCGTCGAGGACCGGGCCGACGAGCTGCTGGACCTGATGCGCGACCTCAACTTCGTGCTGCCCGACACCGACATGACCCCGGAACGGGCGATGGCCTACCTCGGGCCGCTCGTGGACCCGCTGCGCACCGAGAAGTTCCACTTCACGCGCGAGTGGATCCGCGGGCAGGCCGAGCGGCTCGGCGACCTGCGGCGCCCGGAGTTCGAGACGGGCCGCGGGCTGAACCTCCCGCCGCAGTACCTGCTCATCCACCGCGTGACGCTCGCCTCGGTCGCGGTGCTCTGCCAGCTCGACGCCGAGATCGCGCTGCGCTCCATCTTCCGGGACTGGCAGCCGGGCTTCGACGTCTGACCTCGTCCCACCTGCGTGAGGGGAACCCTCGGGCGCTCTCGTGGCCCGAGGGTTCCCCTCACGCGGGACGGGGCCGGGGCGTCACGCCACACCGGCCGCCGCCCGGGCGGCCGCGATCTCGGCGTCGCGCGCCAGGTCGGCCTTCGACGGCCGACCCCGCGGACGCTTCCGCGCGATCACGGCACCACGGTCGAGGATCTCGCCGCCCCATACCCCGGCGAACTCGCGGCGCTCGAGGGCGCCGGCGAGGCAGGCGCGCCGGATCGGGCAGGCGGCGCAGAGCACCTTGGCCTGCTCGAGCTCGGACGGGCTCTCGGAGAACCACAGGTCGTCGGGCTCCGTGCGGCACGGCAGGGAGACCGACACGGGTTGGTCGAGGGCGGCGGGCACGGAGAACATGGGTCGGACCTCCAACGGCGGGTGTCTCGGGGTGGTCACCCGGACCGCGGAGCCGTCGTCGGAGTGGGACGACGAAGGCCGCGAACCGGAGTGGGTCCGCGGCCTGGGAGAGCGTGGTCGGTCAGTCCTGGGGCTGACCGCCGCTCGGGCGCGGACTCTGCGGGGCGAGATCGACGTGACGCTGCGGGTCGGGCGAACCGGCCGGGCGGGAGCCGGGGAGACCCGACATCGGGATCCCTCCCGTGGTCACCGGACCCGACGGCACGGCCGCGAACGCGCGGGTGCGCACCAGCTGCGCCCCGACCGCGACGCGGTCCCACCGGCAGACGTGTGCCGTCGCTCGCTGCGCGAGGACGGCGCCGGAGACGGGTGTGCCCGTGGACAGGAGCTTCATCGCGGTGCACACCCCCCTCGTCTCGCCCCGGCACCTGCTGCGCCGGAGTGGTTTCGAACCTAGGGGCCCTCCTGCGGGGCCCGCAACGGAATTACCCGGAGATCCGTCCCCGGAATGTCAGCCGGCGTGGTCGCGCACCATCGTGAGCACGTCCTCGCCGTAGCGCTCGAGCTTCGAGGCGCCGATCCCGGGGATCGTGACCAGGCCCTTCGTGTCCTGCGGGCGCTGTTCGGCCAGGGCCACCAGCGTCGCGTCGGTGAACACGACGTAGGCCGGCACGGAGCGCTGCTTGGCCTCGTTCGACCGCCACGTACGCAACGCGTCGAGCAGCTCGACGTCGACGTCGGACGGGTGCTCGGTGCAGCGCCCGATCTTCTGCGCCGCCGCGTCGCCGAGGGCCTTCCCGCAGATCCGGCACGCGGCGCGCGCCACCTTGGCCTTCGGGCCGCCGTCGACCCCGGTGCCGGGCTTGCGGGCGGCGGGGTGGTTCTCGGGCACCAGCCCGTAGAGGAAACGGCTGCGGCGCCGGGACCGCCGCCCGCCCGACTGCCGGGCGAGCGCCCAGGAGATCCGCAGGTGGACCCGGGCCCGGGTGACACCGACGTAGAGCAGGCGCCGCTCCTCCTCCACCGCCTCGTCGTCGCCGTCGGCGTGCTGGATCGGCAGCGTGCCGTCGACGAGCCCGACGAGGAACACCGCGTCCCACTCCAGGCCCTTGGCGGCGTGCAGCGACGCGAGCGTGACGCCCTGCACCGTCGGCGGGTGCTGGGCCTGCATCCGCGTCGACAGCTCGGCGAGGAACCCGCCGAACGTGGCCTCCGGGAGCGCCTCGACGAGGTCGCTCGCGAGTTCCGCGAGCGCGCGCAGCGACTCCCAGCGCTGGCGCTGCGCGCCGTCGGACGCGCTGCCCGCCGGCGGGGTGTCGGTGAGGCCCTGCTCGCCCAGCGCCGCCCGCACGGTGGTGACGACGTCGGCGCCGACGACCGCGTCGGGCCCGCCCTCGAGCCGGCCGCCGAGGGTCCGCAGCGCCGCGATCGCGTTCTTCACCTCGGTGCGCTGGAAGAACCGCTCCCCGCCGCGGACCTGGTAGGCGATCCCGAGGTCGGAGAGCGCCTGCTCGTAGACCTCGGACTGCGCGTTGATCCGGAACAGCACCGCGATCTCGGCGGCGGGCACCCCGTCGTCGATGAGTTCCCGGATCTGCTCCGCGACCGCGACCGCCTCGGCGGGCTCGTCGTCGTGCTCGGCGAAGTCCGGCGCCGGCCCGGGCGGCCGCTGGCCCTCCAGGCGCAGTCGGCTGCCCGCCGCACGGCCCCGCGCGGCGCCGATGACGGTGTTGGCGGCCGCGACCACCTGGGGGGTGGACCGGTAGTCGCGCACCAGCCGGACCACCTCGGCGTCGGGATGACGGCGGGGGAAGTCCAGCAGGTAGGACGGGCTCGCCCCGGCGAACGAGTAGATGGTCTGGTTGGCGTCGCCGACGACCGTCAGGTCGTCGCGGCCGCCGAGCCAGGCGTCGAGCAGTCGGTGCTGGAGCGGCGTGACGTCCTGGAACTCGTCGACGACGAAACAGCGGTACCGCTCGCGGAACTCGTCCGCGACCTCGGCGGTCTCCTCCAGCGCGCCCGCCGTGTGGATCAGCAGGTCCTCGAAGTCGAGCTGTTCCGCGCGGTTCTTGAGCTGCTCGTAGCCCGCGTAGACCGCGGCGACCTGCTCCGCGGGGGCGGGGGTGTCGCGCTGGGCCGACGCGACGGCCTCGACGTAGCGGTCCGGCGCCACGAGGCACGCCTTCGACCACTCGATCTCGCTCGCGAGGTCGCGCAGCGACTCCCGGTTGGTGGCCGCCCCGGCCCGCTGGGCGGCCTGGCCCACGAAGCGCACCTTGTTCTCCACGAGCGGCCACACCTCGCCGCCGACCGCGCGGGGCCAGAAGTAGCGCAGCTGGCGCAGCGCCGCGGCGTGGAACGTCCGGGCCTGCACCCCGCCGACGCCGAGGTCCCGCAGCCGGGTGCGCATCTCCCCCGCCGCCCGGGCGGTGAAGGTGACCGCGAGGACCTGGCCGGGCCGGACCTGCTCGGTGCGCGCGAGGTGGGCGATCCGGCGGGTGATCGTGCGGGTCTTGCCCGTCCCGGCCCCGGCGAGCACGCAGACCGGACCGCGCGGGGCCACGACCGCCGCCCGCTGCTCGGGGTCCAGTCCGTCGGTCGCACTCCGGTCCACCGCCACGCCCGTCATCGTCTCAAGCGGGTCCGACACCGTGGGGCCCGACCGGCCCCTCCGGTGGCAGGAAGTCCGCTCCGTCAGCGGGCCCGTCGTCGGAACTGCCCCGGGGTCTCCCCCGCGAGCCGGGCGAACTGGCGGGTGAACGCGGGCTGGTCGTAGAAGCCGCAGGCCAGCGCCACCTCCGCGAGCGGGAGGTCGCCACCGGTGAGCAGCGAGCGGGCGCGGTCGATCCGTGCCCGGAGGACGAACTGGGTCGGCGCGAGCCCGAAGACCGCCCGCATGCGCCGTTCCAGGGCCGAGGTCGACATCCCCGCCGTCGACGCCATCTCCTCGAGCCGCGGCGGGTCCTCGACCCGGTCCGCCACGAGGTCGACGACCCGGGCGAGCGCCGGCATCGCAGGGTCGGTCTCGTCGGCGGACCGGAGATCCTCGGACACGCTGACGACGCCGACCACCGCGCCGCTCGCGAGGACCGGCACCTTCGTCGTGACGTACCAGCCGGGCACCCCGCCCTCGCGGCGGATCAGCTCCAGCTCGTGGCGCAGCGTGCGGCCCTCGGCCAGCACGCGCGCGTCCTGCTCCTCGTACCGCTCGGCGAGCGCCGGGACGAACAGCTCCCCCGCCCGGCGGCCCACGACGCCGGCCCGGTCCCGCTGGTTGGTGCGCCGGACGAAGGCGTCGTTGACCGCGGTGTAGCGCCCCTGCGCGTCCTTCGCGCAGAACATCACGCCGGTGAGCTCGGCGAACAGCGCGAGGAGGGCGTCGGCGGGCAGGTCCACGCTGTCCATCCTCGTTGGCGGGTCCCGACGGCGGGGGCGCCGGATTCGGACAAGAGGAGTGTCGGACCCCGGGTGCACAGTGAGGACATGAGCGAGCAGGTGGTGGGAGACGGAGCGCAGCGGAGCTCGGCCCCTGTGGTGGTGGGGGGTCTCGACGAGGCGCTGGTCGGGCGGGCGGTGGCGCGGGCGGACCGGTGGGCCGACGCGAGCGACGACGCCGGGCACGACGCGGCGACCCGGCGGCTCGCCTCCCTGGTGCACGATCCCGCGGGCGTCGACTTCGCGATGCACTTCGTCGACCGGGTCGCCCGCCCGGAGGACGACGCGGTGGCCGCTCGGGAGCTGGCCCGCATCGCCGGTCGCGGCGCCACCCTGCCGGGGTTCGCCACGGCCCTCGACCGTCTCATGCTGCGGTCCGGTGCGGCACTCGCCCCGCGGCTGCCGCGGCTGGTCGTCCCGCTCGCGCGCCGCCGGCTGCAGCAGCTGGTCGGTCACCTCGTCGTCGACGCGTCCGGCCGCGCGCTGGGCCGTCGCCTCGCCGCCGCCCGCAAGGACGGCTTCCGGCTCAACCTCAACCTGCTGGGCGAGGCGGTGCTGGGCGAGGACGAGGCCGACCGGCGGCTCGCGCGCACCCTCGAGCTCATCCGTCGGGACGACGTCGACTACGTCTCGGTCAAGGCGTCGTCGGTCGCGAGCCAGCTCGTGCCGTGGGACCTCGAGGGCAGCCGTGACCGGCTGGTCCGCCGGCTCACGCCGCTGTTCGTCGCGGCACGGGACCACGGGGTCTTCGTGAACCTCGACATGGAGGAGTACAAGGACCTCGACCTCACGGTCGCGCTGTTCACGGCGCTCCTCGACCAGGAACTGCTGCGGGGCTACTCCGCGGGGATCGTCCTGCAGGCCTACCTGCCGGACTCAGTGGCGGCGCTGGAGCACCTCGCCGCCTTCGCCCGACGACGGGTCGACGCGGGCGGCGCGCCGGTCAAGGTCCGGCTGGTCAAGGGCGCGAACCTCGCGATGGAGCGGGTCGACGCCGCCCTGCACGACTGGCCGCAGGCGCCGTACGCGACGAAGGCCGAGGTCGACGCCAACTACGTCCGGCTCCTCGACCACGCGCTGCGCCCGGAACGAGCCGACGCCCTGCGCATCGGGGTGGCGAGCCACCACCTGCACCACGTGGCCCTGGCGGTGGAGCTGGCGGGTGCCCGCGGGGTCTCCGCGCAGATGGACGTCGAGATGCTGCAGGGCATGGCGCCGGCCCAGGCACGGGCGGTGGCCGCCGACCTGCCGGACTCGGGCCTCGTGCTCTACACCCCGGTGGTGCACGCCGAGGACTTCGACGCCGCCGTGAGCTACCTGGTGCGGCGCCTGGAGGAGAACGCCGGGCAGGAGAACTACCTGTACGCGATGTTCTCGGAACAGGGTCCGGGGTCCTACCTCGACCGGTTCCGCGCCTCGGTGGCCGACCGCGACCACATCGCCGCCACGCCGCGTCGGACGCAGGACCGGTCGACCGAGGTGGTCGGCCCGTTCCCGGCGCGGTTCCGCAACGAGCCCGACACCGACCCCTCGCTCGGAGCGAACCGGGACTGGGCGCGGCGCGCCGTGGCGGCCGCACCCGCCGTCGTGGCCGCGCCCGAGCTGACCGAGCCGGCCGCGGTCGACGCCGTGGTGGACCGGGCGGCGTCGTCGACGTGGGGCACGGTGGCGCCGGCGGAGCGGGCGCGGCTGCTGCGGGAGGGCGCCCGCGCGCTGGCCGCGGCGCGCACCGACCTGCTGACGACGATGGTGCACGAGGCGGGCAAGACCGTCGCGGAGGCCGACCCCGAAATCTCGGAAGCCGTCGACTTCGCGGCCTACTACGCCGACCGGGCGGAGGAGCTCGACCCGGCACGGTTCACGCCGGACCGGGTCGTCGTCGTGACGCCGCCGTGGAACTTCCCCGTCGCGATCCCGCTGGGCGGCTGCCTCGCGGCACTGGCGGCGGGGGCGGCCGTCGTCATCAAGCCCGCGCCGCAGGTCCGGGCCTGCGCGGAGGTCGGTGTCGCGGCCCTGCACGCCGCCGGGATCCCCGCGGACGCCCTGCAACTCGTCCACACCGACGAGGGCGACGCGGGCCGGCGGCTCGTGACGCACCCCGCGGTGGACCGGGTCGTGCTCACGGGCGCGAGCGAGACCGCCGCCCTGTTCCGCTCGTGGCGGCCCGAGCTCGCCGTCGTCGCGGAGACCAGCGGCAAGAACGCGCTCGTCATCACCCCGGGCGCCGACCCCGACCTCGCGGTCGCCGACCTCGTCCGGTCCGCGTTCGGGCACGCCGGCCAGAAGTGCTCGGCGGCGTCGCTCGCCATCCTGGTGGGGCCGGTGGGTGACCCGCGCTCGAAGGTCGGCCGCCGGTTCCGTCGCCAGCTGGTCGACGCCGTGCGGACGCTGCGGGTCGGCCCGGGCACGGACCTGTCGAGCACGATGGGCCCGCTCGTGGGCGACCTGTCGCCGAAGCTGGAGCGGGCGCTCACCACGCTCGAGGACGGCGAGACGTGGCTGGTGGAGCCCCGCCGGGTGGGTGACGCGCAGTGGACTCCAGGAGTGCGTGAGGGCGTGGCGCCCGGCTCGTGGTTCCACCGCACCGAGTGCTTCGGCCCGGTCCTCGGACTGATGGCGGCCGGGTCGCTGGACGAGGCGATCGCGTGGCAGAACGCGACCGGGTTCGGGCTCACCGGCGGGCTGCACTCGCTCGACCGGGACGAGATCGGGCACTGGATGGAGCGGGTCGAGGTCGGGAACGCCTACGTCAACCGGCACATCACGGGGGCGATCGTGCAGCGTCAGTCGTTCGGGGGCTGGAAGGGCTCGGTGGTGGGGCCGGGCGCCAAGCCGGGCGGACCCAACTACGTGGCCCAGTTCGGCACCTGGACCGACACGGCCGCGCCGGAGGCCGCACCGATCGGGCGCGAGGCGTCGGAGCTGCTCGCCGCGGTGGCGTCGTCGGTGCCGGCCGCGGACCTGACGTGGCTGCGCGCGGCGGCGGGGTCGGACGCGTTCTGGTGGCGCGAGGAGTTCGACGTGGAGCACGACCCCACCGGCATTGCCGCGGAGGCCAACGTGTTCCGCTACCGGCCGCTGCCGGGGCTGCGGGTCGTGGTCGGCGAGGGCGCCACGGACCGGGAGGTCGTGCGGCTGCGGCTGGCCGGGGCGTGTGCCGGGGTGCCGGTCGCCGACGTGACCCCCGAGGTCGTCCCGGAGCCGGGCGAGCGGCTGCGCGTGGTCGGATCGGCGACGGAGGCGCTGCGCCGGCGGGCGGGCGAGGTCGGGGCGACGCTGGTGGAGGGCCCGGTGCTCGCCGACGGTCGCCGCGAGCTGCTCACCGTGCTGCGTGAGCAGGCCGTGAGTGTGACCCGTCACCGCTTCGGACACGTGGAAGCCTGACGCGCTCCCGTGCGTTGTGCCCCACATGGCGCAGATGACGATGTACACGACCAGCTGGTGCGGCTTCTGCCGGCGGCTGAAGAGCCAGCTGGACCGCGAGGGGATCGGCTACTCCGAGGTCGACATCGAGCGCACGCCCGACGCCGCGGAGATCGTCACCCGGATCAACGGCGGGAACCGCACGGTACCGACGGTCGTCTACCCCGACGGCACGGCCGCGACCAACCCGAGCTTCGGCGAGGTGAAGACCGCCCTCGCGAAGGCGGAGGCCGCCTCGGGCGCCTGAGTCCGTCGGCCCATGCTGAGCGAAGGGCCCCTCCGGTCGATCTACTCGACCGGAGGGGCCCTTCGCTCATTCCGGGGTCGGCCGACGGCGCGCCGACGATGTGGCGTTCCTGCCACTGGATGACAGCGGTTCAAAGGAGCACGCCGATAGGGCTTCGCTGTCACGAGGAGGGGATCAGCCCGCCGCCGCCCACGCCTCGAGCATCGCGCGCGCGATCGACACCCCGCCGGGCAGGATGAGCTCGCGGTCCTCGCCGGCCTCGAACGCCGTGCCGCCCACGCCGTGGGCGCCGCGCGGACCATCGCCCTCGCGGGTCATCCAGTCGCCCGCGTCGAGGGCCGCGCGCAGTTCGTCCCGCGTGACCCAGCGGGCGTTCTCGATCTCGCCCTCCTGGAGCTTCAGCGTCTCCTCCGGGTCGGCCACGGCGGAGAAGCCGATCATCAGCGAGCGCGGGAACGGCCAGGGCTGCGAGCCCAGGTAGGTGATCGTCGAAACCGTGACCCCGACCTCCTCGGCGCACTCCCGCGCCACGCACGCCTCGAGCGACTCGCCGGCCTCGACGAAGCCCGCGAGCACCGAGTAGCGGCCCGCCGGCCAGATCGGCTGACGCGCGAGCAGCACCCGGTCGGCGCCGTCGTGGACCAGGCAGATCATCGAGGGGTCGGTGCGGGGGTACTCCTCGTGGTCGTTCGCCTCGCACAGCTGCGCCCAGCCGGCCTTGATCGACCGCATCGGCGAGCCGTCGCGGGTGCAGAACCGGGCCCGCTCCTGCCACGACAGCAGGGCCACCGCCGTCGTCAGCAACCCGGCGGAGTGGGCGTCGAGGTCGCCACCGGACATCCGCAGGTCGCGCCACAGCTCGGTCGAGGAGAACCCCGAGCCGGCGTCGTTGGAGGCGTCGGCGTCCGGCACCCGCACGCCCCAGTAGACGGTGCCGTCCTCCGCGCCCAGCAGGACCGCGCCCTCCGGGATGGACGTGCCGAACTCGCGGGACGGCACGTCGACGACGCGCAGCGTCCCGTCGGGCTGCTCCTCGACCGGGGTGCGGCCCTGCGGGTCGACACGCACCACGCGGGCGAGCGGCCACGTCGACGCCACGTGGTCCGGGTCGTCGCGGACCTGCTCGCGCCGGTCGACCGTGGAGCGCGAGAGCCGGGGCAGGGAGTCGAGGTGGAACGCCGCGCGCATGTCGGGGCCCGCGGTGGGTGCAGAGGTCACGGAATCCTGATACCACCCAGGGCCCGCAACGACTCCGCCGTCGTGGCGGCGTCGGCCACCACCACCCCGGTGAAGCGTGACGGGGCGAGGAACTCCGCGGCCGCCGCGTGCACCTGCTCCAGGGTCACCGCCTCGAGGCGCTGCGGGTGCTCGCGCACCCACTCCGGGTCGAGCCCGACCCCGGCCAGCCCGGCCAGCGTCGACGCCAGCCCGGCCTGGGTGTTCATGGAGATGAGCAGCGAGCCGACGGCGTACCGGCGCGCGGACTCCAGCTCCGCCGCGTCGGGCGGGACGACGGCGGCCCGGCCGAGCTCGTAGCGCATCTCGAGGAGCGCGGGCGCGGTGACCTCGGAGGCGCAGTCGGTCTCGACGAGCAGGGCGGCGCCGTACGGGTCGAACTCCAGCGACGACGACGCGTGGTAGGTGTAGCCCTTGTCCTCGCGCAGGTTCTCCACCAGGCGCGACGAGAAGTAGCCGCCGAACGCCAGGTTGGCGAGCTGCAGGGCCGGATACCGCGGGTCGGTCCGCGGGACGGCGGCCGCGGAGAGCCGCAGCTGGGACTGCACCGCGCCGGGCCGGTCGACCAGCAGCAGCTCGGAACCGTGCAGCTCGGGCAGCGGCGGCAGGAGCCCGGCGTCCCCGGGGGTGTCCCACGCCGCCAGGGCCGCGTCGGCGGCGGCCACGGCCGCGTCCGGTTCGAGGTCGCCGACGAGCACGAGCACCGAGCCGCGCGGCACCACGTGGCGACGGTGCATGACGAGCAGGTCGTCCCGGGTCACGGCGGCCACGTCGGCGACGTCGGGCATCTCCCGGGTGACCGGGTGGTCGCCGTAGCGGTGCCGCTGCAGCGCGCGCCGGGCGATCACCGAGGGCTGCGCGGAGGCCACCTGGATGCGCTCGGCGAGACGCTCCCGCTCCCGGGCCACCTCCTCGTCGGGATAGGTGGCGCCGGTGAGGACGTCGGCGATGACGTCGAGCAGCGTCGGCAATCCGTCCGCGAGGGCGTGGCCGGCCGCGGCGAGCCGCTCCGGGTCGACGGAGAAGCCGATCTCGCCGCCGACGCCCGCGAGGTCGTCGTCGAGGGAGACCCGGCTGCGGCGCGTGGTGCCGGAGAGCACCGTCGAGGCGAGCACCTCGGCGACGGCCGCGTGCGTCGGGCGCTCGGCGTCCTCGCCCGAGAACGGGATCCGCAGGCGGGCCTCGACCATCGGGACGCCGGGCCGGCGCACCGCGATGACCCGCAGGCCCGTCCGCAGGACGGTGTCGGTCTCCTCGGGGGCCGGGACCTGCGGCTGCGGCCGCAGCGGGGGCAGGTCCCGGGGCCCGGCCGGGGTGCGGCCGATCTCGGCGGCCGAGCGGCGCTCGGCGGGCGAGGGAGCGGTGGGGGGAGACGCAGCGGAGCGGAGCTCGACCGTAGATTCAGCGCTCATGCGGACGCTCCGGGGGTGAGGACCAGCAGGGCACGGGCGTCGGGGCGCAGCGCGTCCGCCGCGGCGGCCACCGCCTCCGGGGTCACGGCCGCGATCGCCGCGGGCAGCTCGTCGGAGAGCTCCGCCCGGCCGTGGAGCAGCTCGGCCGAGCCGAGGGCGAGCATCCGGTTCATCAGCCGGTCGTGCTCGCGGTGCAGCGCACCCGCCCAGCGGGCCGTGACCCGTCGCAGCTCCTCGGGGTCGGGGCCGCGCTCGCCGAGGACCAGCACCTCGGCGTCGACGGCGTCGACGACCTGCCGCGGGTCGACGGTGTCGGGGTGGACGGCGGTGATGGTGAAGGTGTCCGGATCGCGCGCGTCGAGCGGCGCCCCCATGAGCCCGGCCGAGGCGGACACGTCGGTGACCAGCCCGTCGCCGTAGACGAGGCGCTGCGTGAGCCGCGCGGCCTCCCCGTCGGTGAGCAGGCTGCCGAGGACGGCGTGGGCGAGGTAGCCGGCGAGGTCGGTGCCGGGGTCGGGCAGCCGGTAGCCCATGGCCAGCGCGGGCAGCGGGGCGTGGGCGTCGACGACGGACTCCAGGCGCTCGCCGTCGGGGGCGGGCTCGCCGAAGGACGGTCGGGCCGGAACCGGGCGGGCGGGGATGTCGCCGAAGTGCCGGGACACCAGCCCGGCGGCGTCGTCGGGATCGAAGTCGCCGACGACGGTCAGCACCGCGTTGCCGGGCGCGTAGTAGGCGTCGAAGAAGGCCGCGGCGTCGTCGAGGGTGGAGGTCTCGAGGTCGGTGAAGTCGCCGTAGCCGTTGTGGGCGTTCGCGAAGGTCGAGTACAGCACCGGCGGCAGCAGGATCCAGGGGAATCCGCCGTAGGGCCGGTTGAGCACGTTGAGGCGGATCTCCTCCTTCACCACGTCGATCTGGTTGCGGAGGTTGTCCTCGGTGAGCTTCGGGGCGCGGAGCCGGTCGGCCTCGAGGAACAGCCCGCGCTCGAGCGCGCCCGCGGGGAGGATCTCGAAGTAGTCGGTGTAGTCCTGGTGGGTCGACCCGTTGAACACCCCGCCCGACCCCTGCACGTGGCGGAAGTGGGCGAGCTTCTCCAGGCTCTCGGAGCCCTGGAACATGAGGTGCTCGAAGAGGTGCGCGAACCCGGTGCGGCCCTCCGGCTCGCTGCGGAACCCGACGTCGACGTGGACGGCCACCCCGACGACGGGATTGGTCCGGTCCGGCGCGAGGAGCACCCGCAGACCGTTGTCGAGCGTCAGGCGCTGTCGCTGCTCCGGCGGGGCGGAGGTGGGGGCCGTACTCACCCCCCGACCCTAACGGCGGGGGCGGTCCCGCTGGGCGGGGACGGCGCGCACGGCGGGTCGGCGGCCCGGACGACGGGTCGCCGCGCACGCCCGCCCGCGGGCCGGACGGGCCTCCGGGCGACGCCCCGGACGGGCCGCGCGGGCCGGCCGGCGCTGCTGCCGGCTCAGCGCGACGACGAGCGACCCGGCGCCGAGGGCCGCGGCGACGGCCAGCGCGAGCTCGAGGCGGGCGACGAGCGGGGACACGCTCTCGCCCGCCGCGTCGGTGGCGGTGCGGGTGGCGCCGGCGCCCGTCCCCACGACGGCCAGCGGGCCGGTGATCGCCCCGTCCGCCGGGACCGCGACGGGGACCGGGAAGCCCGGGTTGCGGCCACAGCCGTCGAGCGTGGCGTCGCGGCGCACGCCTCCGACCTGCAGCGTCACGCGGTCGTGCGGGTCGGCGGACAGGCACGAGGCGGTGGCGGTGACCACGGCCGTCGTCGTGATGGGCGGGGCCACCGGGGCGGCGGCGGGCGCCGGGCCGAGCCCCACCGCCTGCGCGAGCGCGGGCACGCGGGGCACGACCAGCGCCACGACGGCCATCGCCCCGAGGGCGAGCGCGATCAGCAGCACGAGCGTGCGGGTGGCGCGGGGATCACTCTCGGCGGCCCGGGGTCGCGCGAGCGAGGAGGCGCGGGACGCGAAGCCGTCGACCGTGAGTGACACGGCTGACATTCTGCTCACGCCACGCCGGACCCGTTGGAGGGATCCCCACCCCTTACCCGGCGCGACCGACTGGTACACCGGCACGCTGCGCGGCCGTCCCGACCGGCCGAGCCGCCACCGGGTCGGCCGCAGCCCGCCGGGCGCCGGGTGTCACCGCGTGCCGTCCACCCCCGTGGCCTCGACGGAGGCCGCCCACAGCCACTCCGCGGCGTCGGGATCGATGGCATAGGGCATCACGCCGCGGGGATAGCCGCCGCGCGAGTCCGGCGGCACCAAGGTGTCCACCGCGATCGCGACCTCGCAGTCCTCGAGGTACACCCCCGAGAGGTCGGCGAGCTGCGGGCCGGTCGCCGCCCACGTCTCGGTCGCCGCGCCCTGCTCGGGCGTCTTCAGCGCCGCCGCGGCCGGCCCGGGGTTGCCGTCCTCGTCCTTCCACCCCAGCGCGACCATCTCCGCGAGCGGGAGGTGACGCTGCAGCGGCGTCATGATCCCGCCCGGGTGCACCGCGAAGGCGCGGACGCCGCGGGCGGCGAGCCCGACCGCGAAGAGCACGTTCGCCGTCTTCGACTGGCCGTATGCCTGCCACTTGTCGTAGTCGCGGTGCTCGTAGTGGACGTCGTCGCGGTGCAGGTCGGAGAAGTGGTGGCCGCGGGAGGACACCGAGACCACCCGGGAGGAGTCGTCGAGCAGCGGCAGGAGGCGGTTCACCAGGGCGAAGTGGCCGAGGTGGTTCGTCGCGAGCTGCCGCTCCCAGCCGGGCCCGACGCGCTCGAGCGGGCAGGCCATGACGCCCGCGTTGTCGATCAGCATGTCGATGCGGGCGCCCTCGGCCAGGCGGCGGTCCGCGAAGGCGGCGACCGAGTCCAGATCGGCGAGGTCGAGCTCGTCGGTCGTCACGCCGTCGAGGCCGGCCAGGGCCTCCGCCGCGACGTCCGGACGACGGGCCGGGACGACCACGCGGGCCCCTGCCGCCGTCAGCGCCTTCGTCGCCTCCAGGCCGAGACCCGAGTAGCCGCCGGTGACGAGCGCGACGCGCCCGCTCAGGTCGAGACCGTCGAGGACCTCGGCGGCCGTGGTGGTCGCACCGAACCCGGAACCGATCGGGGTCTGCTGCGCAGTGATCATGCGGTCGACGCTAGGTCTTCGAGCGCGCTCGAACGCAACACCGTCCTCCGTGGCAGGAAGGCTGTCACCGGGTGTGGCGCTCCCCCAGGAGCCGCCAGAGGTGGGCGACCGACTCCGCGCCGCGCAGCAGCAGCGGGAGCACCGCACGCTCGTCCGGGGCGTGGATGCGGTCGCCGGGGAGCATGACGCCGAGGAAGGCCAGCGGGGCGTCGAGCGCCGTCGTCAGGAGGGCCTCGGGACCGCTCCCGCCCTCGCGCGCCGGGAGCACCTCGGCGCCGAGCGCGAGCCCCATCGCCTCGCGGATCGAGGCGACCAGCGGGGAGCCGAGGTCACAGATCAGCGGCGGGACGCCGGGGCCGCCGGTGGACACCTCGGCGTCGATCCCGGCCGGCACGCGGTCGGCGACGAACCGCTCCACCAGCGTCTTGATCCGCGCCGGGTCCTGCGCGTCGACGAGCCGGAAGGTCATCTTCAACGTCGCCGTGTGCGGGACGATCGTCTTGTGGCCGGGGCCGGCGTAGCCCCCGTGCAGGCCGTTGACCTCGGCGGTCGGGCGCGCCCAGAGCCGCTCGTAGGTCGTCCAGCCGGCCTCCCCGGAGGTCGCCATCGCGCCGGCCGCCGACCCCGCGAGCCACGCCGGCTCGTCGAAGGGGAGCGCCGCCCACGCGGCCCGCTCCTCGGCCGTCGGCTCCCGGACGTCGTCGTAGAAGCCGGGCACCGCGACGTGCCCGTCGGCGTCGTGGAAGGCGGCGACGAGGCGGGCGAGCTCGGTGACGGGGTTGGGGACGGCGCCGCCGAACTGGCCGGAGTGCAGGTCCACCGACGCGCCCCGGTAGACGACCTCGAGGTCGACCAGCCCGCGCATCCCGCAGCACACGGTGGGGGTCTCGCGGTCGACCATGCCGGTGTCGGTCACGACGATCTCGTCGCAGGCCAGCGCGTCGCCGTGCGCAGCCAGCAGCTCGGCGAGGTGCGCGGACCCGGACTCCTCCTCGCCCTCGACGAGCAGCTTGAGCGACACCGCGGGGGCCGTCGCACCGGTCGCGGCGAGGTGCGCCCGCACCCCGAGCAGCACCATCGCGATGTGGCCCTTGTCGTCGGAGGCGCCGCGGCCGCGCAGCTCCTCCCCCACCACCTGCGGCTCGAACGGGGCGAAGGACCAGCCGTCCCCGAGGTCGGCGGGCTGCACGTCGTGGTGGCCGTAGACCAGCACGGTCGGCGCGTCCGGGTCGGCGGCGGGCCAGTGCGCGTACACCGCGGGCAGTGCGGCCGTGTCGTCCCCGTCCCCCGTCGCTGCGCTCGCCCGGCCCCAGACCTCGACGGTCGGCCACCCGTCGCGCCGCAGCGTCGTCGCGAGCCACTCCGCCGAGCGCGCCACATCGCCGTGGTGGCCCGGGTCGGCGCTGATCGAGGGGATCCGCAGCCACTCCGAGAGCTCGGCGACGAAGGCGTCGGCCCGGGCCGCCACCTCGGTCTGCTCGACGGTGCCCGACAGGGGTTCGACGGTGCTGGTCACGCACCCACGCTAGCCCCGTCGGTGGGCCACGATGCCCGGGTGAGCTTCTCCCGCCCGCCGGCCTTCACCACGCGCCCGACCCTGGAGGGCACCGTCGGGATGGCGGCGTCCACCCACTGGGCGGCCTCGGCGACCGCGATGGGGGTGCTCGAGCGCGGCGGCAACGCGTTCGACGCGGCCGTCGCCGCCGCCTTCGTCCTGCAGGTCGTCGAGCCCCACCTCAACGGCCCCGGCGGGGACCTGACGGCGGTCTTCACGACGGCGGGTGACCCGACTCCGCGGGTCCTCGACGGCCAGGGCTCGGCGCCCGCCGGAGCGTCCGCGGCCCGGTACCGCGACGAGGGCCTCGACCGGGTGCCCGGGGCGGGCGCGCTCGCCGCGGCGATCCCCGGCGCCACCGACGCGTGGCTGCTCCTGCTGCGCGACCACGGCACGTGGGAGGTCGCCGACGTCGTCGGGCCGGCCGTCGGGTACGCCCGCGACGGCTTCCCCGCCGTCGCCCGCGTCGGGTCGACGGTCGCCGCGGTGGCCGACCTGTTCCGCGAGCACTGGCCCTCCAGCGCCGCCCTGTGGCTGCCCGACGGCCGTCCGCCCGCCCCCGGTCAGGTGCTGCGCAACCCGGCCTGGGCGGACACCCTGGACCGCCTCACGGCGGCCGCGCAGGGCCCGACCCGCGAGGCCCGCGTCGACGCGGTGCGCACGGTGTGGGCCGAGGGGTTCGTCGCGGAGGCGGTCGAGGCGTTCTGCCGGACCCCGCACCGGCACGCGTCGGGGACCGACCACGCCGGGGTGCTGACCGTCGCCGACTCCGCCGGCTGGCGGGCGTCGGTGACCGACGCGGCCGTCGGGACCTTCCGGGGGTACCGGATCGCGAAGACCCCGCTGTGGGGGCAGGGCCCCGCCCTGCTGCAGATGCTCGCGCTCCTCGAGCCGGACCCGCCGGACCCGTCGACCGCGGAGGGCGCCCACCGGGTCCTCGAGGTGATCAAGCTCGCGCAGGCCGACCGGGAGGCGTGGTTCGGCGACCCGTCACCGGTGACGCTCGCCGAGCTGCTCGACCCGGCCTACCTCGCCCGGCGGCGGGCGCTGATCGGCGACGAGGCCTCCCCCGACGTCCGGCCCGGCCGGGTCGGCGGGCGCGAGCCGCGGATGGCGGAGTTCGCGACGGCGGGGGTGGCGCCGGGAGTGAGCCTCGGCTCGGCGGTGGGTGAACCCACCGTGACCCTGGAGGGCGAGCCGGGCACGAGCTCGCACGGCGAGATGCGCGGCGACACGTGCCACGTCGACGTGGTCGACCGGTGGGGCAACCTGGTGTCGGCGACGCCGTCGGGCGGCTGGCTGCAGTCCTCCCCGACGATCCCCGGGCTCGGGTTCGCACTCGGCACCCGCCTGCAGATGACGTGGCTCGAGGAGGGGCTGGCCTCCACGCTGACGCCGGGCCGGCGGCCGCGCACCACGCTCACGCCCACGCTGGTGCTCGACGAGGGCGGACCCGTCGTCGCCCTCGGATCGCCCGGCGGGGACCAGCAGGACCAGTGGCAGCTGCTCTACCTGCTGCGGACGCTGGTCGGGGGCTGGTCGCCCCAGGCGGCCATCGACGCGCCGGCCTTCCACACGACGTCGTCGCCGGGGTCGTTCTGGCCAAGGGACCGTGAACCCGCGGGCGCCGCGGTGGAGGACCGGCTCGGCGACGCGGTCATCGCGGGGCTGGAGCGGCGGGGCCACCGGGTGACGCGGGCGGGCGACTGGTCGCTCGGGCGGCTGTCGGCGGTCGGGACCGACCGCGACCGCGGGGTGCTGTGGGGCGCGGCGAACCCCCGGGGCATGCAGGGCTACGCGGTGGGAAGGTGATCGACATGGCCTTCCCGCTGCGTCGCCGCCGTCGTCCGTCCCCCGAGGCGTCGGCGGCCCTGCTCGCCTACCCGCTGCTCGGCATGGGGGTCCTGCACTTCGCGGCGCCGGCCCCGTTCGACGCGCTGGTGCCGCCGTGGATCCCGGGCGGGGCGCGGTTCTGGACCTACGCCAGTGGCGTCGCCGAGCTCGCCGTCGGGACGGCCGTGGCGGTGCCGCGCACGCGTCGGCTGGGCGCGACGGCCGCGGTCGGGCTGTTCCTCGCCGTGTTCCCGGCCAACGTGCAGATGGCCTGGGACTGGCGGCGCCGATCCTGGCCGTGGCTCGCGGTCGCGCTCGGGCGGCTGCCGCTGCAGTACCCGATGGTCACGCACGCGCTGCGGGTGCGCGCGGACGCCTGACGGGGGGGTCGGGCGGGAGACGCAGCGCAGCGGAGCTCGACCCGGGGCGGACGGGAGACGCAGCGCAGCGGAGCTCGACCCGGGGCGGACGGGAGACGCAGCGCCGCGGAGCTCGACCCGGGTTCAGGCCGGCAGGCCGAGCACGTCCGCGGGGTCGTGGCGGCGGGCGAGGGCGGCGAAGCGGGCCTCGTCGGTGTCGGCGGGCTCGGCGGCGAGCAGGGCCGGGCCGGCCCCGTCGGGGTCGAGGACGATCTCGGTGACCACGCCGACCGCCTCCGGGCGGCACCGGAAGGCCCACCACAGCTCGGGGTCCGGGTGGGCGCCCGCGAGGTGGTGCACGGTCCCGTCGCCGGTGACCAGCGTGACGCCGCGGAGCCCGCCGGCGCCGGGGGCGTCGGCGACGGTGTCCGGGCGGCGGGGCACCCGGACGGTGCCACCGCTCGCGCCGACGACCCGGCGGACCTGCGACCAGGCCGCCCCGACCCCGGCGTGGACCAGCCCGTCGCGGCGGACCACGCGGTCGGCGCGGGTGAGCGAGAGCGCGACCGTGGGGCGGGCCGACCGGCTCGGCGGCTGCGCGGTGTGCGGGTCGAGGACCACGACCTCGGCGTCGTGCTCGTTCGCCCAGGTGAGCGTGGCCACGACGTCGGGGGTGCCGGTCGCGCCGACCACCGCGATCAGCCGCGACGGCGGACGACCGATCGACGTCGTCCGCAGCAGCTCGACGGCCGCGTCGGCCGTGTAGGGCGGGAGCACCGGGCCGTGGACGAGGTCGCCGAGCTCCATGGCCGCACGGGCCACGCGGCCGGCGGCGCCACCACGGTGCGGGCGCGGACTGATGGTCACGCCCGGTGCATCGCTCCCCGACCCGGAAGGGTTATCCGGATTCCCCCATCGATCGGGTGAGGATCGCGTGCGGGTCGTGTCGCCGCACCAGGTCCGCGAACCGCCTGCGGTCCGCGGCGGTCCCCGCGGGCCGTTGCTGCAGCGTCGCGACGTCCCACGGGTCGAGGACGACCTCGGTGAGGACGCCGATCCGCTCGGGGTGCGCCCGGTGGGCCCACCACAGGTCGGGGTCCCCGACCCCGGCGCCGAGCCGGTGCACGGTCCCGTCCCCGGTGACGAGGACGACCCCCCGTTTCGTCACCGACCCGACGCCGTGGGCGACGAGCCCGGGGCGGTGCAGCAGGGCCCGCGGCCCGGGCCCGCCGGACGCGGCGGTGCGGTGGCACGCCGCCCAGGACGCGCCGACGCCGGCACGCAGCGTCCGGGTCGACGGGTCGAGCGTCACCCGGTCGATGCGACACAACGAGATCGCGAGCACCGGCCGGGTGCCCGCGGGTCTGCGGCCGCCCGGCAGGGCGGGGCGGTGCGCGCGGGGGTCGAGCGGCACGACCCCGACGTCGTGCGCCCCCGCCCAGGAGACGGCGGCGGCGACGTCGTCGGTGCTCGTGGCGCCCACCACGGCGAGCAGTCGCGGCAGGGTGCCCACCGCGGGATCGGTGGCGAGCTCGACGGCCGCGTCGATCGTGTACGGCGCGTGCACCGGGCCGTCGAGCAGCGGCTCGAGCTCCGCGGCCGCCCGGCCCGCCCTCCCGGCGCGGGGTCCGCGCCGGGGAGGCAGCTCCTGCGGTCCGAGGGTCATGACGTCTCCCCGGTCGTCGACCCGACGGTGTCCACCGCGTCCTCGCCCACCGCGTCCCCGCCTACCGTGTCCTCACCGCAGCCCGAGCCGCCGGCCGCCGAGCACGGCGTCCGGATCGGTCCGGGCGACGACCGCGGCGAGCCGCGCCCGTCCGTCGTCGTCCCAGCACGCCCCGGGACGCGCGGTGATCGTCTCCGGGGAGGCGTAGTTCGCCGGGACCGTGCCCGCCGACCACCGGGCGAGGGCGTCGACCAGCCCGAGCCCGAGCGGCGGGACCACCGTCGCCAGCTCCGGCACCATCGGCGCGACCACCCCGACGGCGTAGGGCGCGCGGGCGGCGACGCCCTGGGTGCCGCGCAGCGCCTGCCCGCCGGTCTGCCGGAGCTCCACGACGACCACCGGCAGCTCGCGCTGCGGCCCGGCGATCTCGAGGACGGTGTCGATCGTCTCGCGAGTGATCTCGCGCAGGTACCCGCCCGTGATCCACGACGGCATCGGGTCGGTCGGGTCGCAGTGCACGGCGTCGATCGCGGCCGAGGGCCGCTCGTCGACCAGGTCGACGATCGGGGTCGCGACCCGCCGCATCGGCGCGAGGATCTCGAGGCCCTCGATCTCGGGCCCGAGGTGCCAGACCCGCAGGTGCACGACGGTCCGGCCGCGCAGCGGCGGCGGTGCGGCGTCGAGGTCGGGCATGCGCAGGATCGCGATCGAGGTGGTGGTGTTCTCCCCGAGCCGGGCCTGCCACGCCCGCCAGGCGTGCAGGACGGCGGGGGCGTCGGCGGCGTCGTAGAAGACGGCGCCGCCGTAGAAGCGGGACACCTCGATGAGCTCGACGGTCATCTCGACGACGATCCCGGCCGCGTCCTTGCCGCCGAGCATCGCGTCGAAGTGGGCGTCCCCGCGCGTGAGGTCACGGATCTCGCCCTCCCCGGTGACGACCCGCATCGACCGGACCTGGTCGGACCCGAGACCGAAGCGGCGGACCATCGGGCCGATCCCGCCGCCGGTGCAGAAGCCGACGACGCCGACGTCGCTGGACGAGCCGCTCACGCCGGTCAGGCCGTTCGGGGCGGCCGCCTCGAGGACGCGCGCCCACTTGACGCCGGCGCCCACGGTGACGGTGCGCGCAGCGGGGTCGACGTCGCAGCGGTCCAGGCGCCGGGTGGAGACGATCAGGGTGCCGCGGTGGGAGAAGTCGGCGTGGCCGGTCGCGACGACGGCGACCCCGAGGTCCCGCGCCCGGGCCCACCGCACGGCCGCGGCGACGTCGTGCGCGTCGGTGGCCCCGACGACGCCGACCGGCTCGTGCACCGGCGCGAGGTTGAAGCCCGCGAGCTCGGTGACGACCTCGACCTCCCCCGGATCCCACACGGGTCCGGACACGCCTCTGCGCAGCTCGACGAGGTCGTCGTTGGCGGTGATGGGGGCAGCAAGCTCGGTCATCTCGACTCTCCGTGATCGCACCAGGGCCACTCGGGCGAGTGGCCGGTGCCGATGACGGTATGGGTTCTACCGAGAGTGACACAAGACGCAGTTCTGCGGTGGATCTGGCACGGAGAGTGGCGGGAAGGCGCTACGTTCCGTGTCCGGTCGGGCTGCGACCGGCCGTGGTCAGCCGCGGGGGCGGATCGTGGCGTTCGGCAGCGCCGGGGCGTGCAGCCGCGCCGTGCCGCCGTCGCGGCCGACGTACCCGACGACGTGGCCGTACCGCGACTCCGGGTCGTCCTCCCAGGCCGCGCGGAACGCCGCGATCTCGTCGTGGGACCGGCCGACGAAGTTCCACCACATGACGATCTGCTCCCCGAAGGGCGTGCCGCCGAGCAGCAGGATGCGCGCCGGCTCGTCCCCCGGGTTCGTCAGGTCGAGCCGCTCGCGCCCGGGGGCGAGGTAGGCGAGCTCCGCGGCCGCCACCGGGTGGCCGTTGACGCCGAGCCGCCCGGTGTCCACCAGCACGCCGTGCTCGAACGTGGGGTCGAGGTCCAGCCCCACCGAGGCGTGCGGCTCGAGCAGGAGCTCCGCGCCGAGCAGCGGGCTGAAGGTCTCGACGGGGCTCGTGACCCCGGCGAGCTCGCCGAGGAACACCCGCAGCGTGACCCCCATGAGGTCGACCGCGTCGGGGGCGTGGTGGGCGAAGGCACGCGGGGTGTCGCGGTGCGCGTCGGGCAGGGCCAGCCACAGCTGCGCGCCGTGGAGCACGGTGGTGTCGGGCGTCGAGACCTCGGAGTGGCACACGCCGTGCCCGCCGGTCATGAGGTTCAGCTCACCGGGCCGCACGATCGCGTGGACCCCGTGGGAGTCGCGGTGCTCCACCTCGCCGGTGAACAGCCAGCTGACGGTGGCCAGCCCGGTGTGCGGGTGCGGCGCCACGTCCATGCCCCCGGACACCGCGACGTCGTCCGGCCCGTAGTGGTCGAGGAAGCACCAGGCGCCGATGAGCGACCGCCGCCGCTGGGGCAGGGTACGGCGGACCGTCATCGCCCGCGGCCCGCCCAGCGGGACCTCCCGCGGCGTCAGGATCTCGACGACGTCGTCCGGCGGCTCGCTGCCGTCGCAGCGGACCTCGTCGGGGGCCGTCTCGACGTTGCTCACCCCCCGATCATCCCCCTCGCCGAGCCCCGGTCGCCAGCACCCGTGCGGCGACCCGACCCGCCCTCGCCGCGAGTGGCACCGGGGGCAGCTCCTCGGCCTCGCGGGCGTGCCTCGCGTGCGGGGACACGGCCGTCGCCGTCCGTGGGGTACTCCCCCGTGACCACGGCCCGGCGCACCGGAGCGCGGCCGCGAGTCCGGGAGGCCCGCCATGAGCTGCTGCGACGATCTCGACCCCGTGAGCGGGACCCGGTCCCCCGGCCCCTGGCAGCGCCGCTTCGGCGACCTGACCCTCACCTACCTCCCCGACGCGACGCTCGAGCTGGTGCCCACGGCCTTCTTCTCGACGAGCACTGGGGCGGACTGGGACGGGCACCCGCAGCTGGTCGCTCCCTCCGGCCGGCTGACGGCGGGCGCCGGGGCGTTGCTCGCGGAACTCGGCGGGCACCGCCTGCTGCTCGACGCGGGGGCCGGGCCGGTCTCCCTTGGCGAGGACGACACGCCCCCGCCGATCGGCACGATCACCTCGGGAGGCCTGCCGCAGTCCTTCTCGGACGCCGCGCTGGACCCGGACGCGATCGAGTTCGTGGCCGTCACGCACCTGCACTTCGACCACGTCGGTTGGGCCTCCGCGGCCGCCGTCGAGCACGGCGAGAGCCTGTTCCGGCGCGCGACGTGGTTGCTCGGCGAGGGCTCGGCGCCCGGTGACGAGGCAGCGGAGCGGCCCGCCGACCACGACGGGCGCTCCCGGCTCGTCGGCGACGGCGAGGAGGTGCTGCCGGGCATGCGGGCGTGGGCGCTGCCCGGACACCTCCCGGGACACACCGGCTGGGTGCTCGACACCGGCGACGGCCGCCGCGTCATCGCCTTCGGCGACGCCGTCCACAGCCCGGCCCAGATCCAGCACCCGGACTGGGACGTGGCGGTGGACGACGAGACCGACGTCGCCCGGGAGTCGCGCCTCCGGCTGTTCGAGGAGCTGTCGCGGGAGGACACCATCGGCTACGGGGTGCACTTCGCCGACCGCCAGCTCGGGTCGATCCGCGACGGCCACTGGCACCCCCTCTAGGGCCGGCCGTCAACGCACCTCCGGGTCGCCGTCGTCGAAACCGGTCGTGTCGGGGTCGGCCTCGTCGTCGGTGTCGGTCCACCGCACGGCGTCGTCGCCGACCGGGTCACGGACCTCCACCGGCACGCTCGCCACGAGGGCTCGCAGCCCGGCGGCGTCGAGCAGGTCGGCCGGGGTCACGGTGCGGTCCTCGCGTACGTAGTGCAGGGCCGCGCGGACCCGCTCCACCGGCGTGTCGGTGAGCGCCGCCCACGCCAGCCGGTAGGCCGCGAGCTGCACCGACAGCGCCGGCATCGCCTCGGGGCCCGGCGGTGCACCGGTCTTCCAGTCGACCACGGTGGCCCCGCCGTCGGGGTCGGCGAACACGGCGTCGATGCGGCCGCGGACGAGGGTGCCCTCGACCTCGGTCTCGAACGGCACCTCCACCGCGACCGGCGTCCGGTTCGCCCACCGGCTGCCGGTGAAGCGTTCCTGCAGCACCGCCAGATCGGCGGCGGCCTCGGCGTCGTCGTCGGCCGCCTCGTCCGCCGCCCCGGGCAGCTCGTCGAACTCGAGCAGCTCGGTGCGGGCGAACCACCGCTCGACCCAGGCGTGGAACTCCGTGCCCCGACGCGCCCGGGGGTCCGGCGGGCGCGGCACCGGTCGGCGCAGGCGCCGGGCGAGGGCGTCGGGGTCGGCGGCGAGGTCGACGAGCTGGCTCACCGAGAGCTGCGGGGGCAGCAGGACGCGGGCGTGCCGTTCTCGGGCCGCGGCCCGTTCGGCGAGCAGGACCGCCACGTCGGACGCCCAGCCGTCGGGATCCGGGTCCTCCGGCGGCACCTCGACCGGCCGTTCGCGGGCCGCGCGGATGAGGGCCGCGCCCTCCTCGACCGCCCCGCGTCGCTCGGCGAGCGGGTCGGTCGGCCAGGCCTCGGCGCGCACCGTCTCGGCGAGCGGGTTCTCCGCGCCCTCCTCGGGCGGGTCGGCCCACGTGTCCACCACGGCCCCGCCCGACCCGGCCAGCGCCCCGACCTCCTGCAGGAAGTCCGACGGGCCCCGCGGCGTGCTCCCCGACTCGCCCCACCAGTGCCCGGAGACGAGCAACGTCCGCTCGGCACGGGTGAGCGCGACGTAGAACAGCCGCCGCTCCTCGACGAGCCGGCGCTCGTCGAAGTCCTGCTCGTGCCGGTCGAGGCGCTCGGTCAGCTCCTTGCGGTCGGCGACCCCGGCCACGTCGAGCACGGGCAGGTCGGGCCGGTCCCCGCGCAGGTCCACCGGCAGCGACGGGATCGTCGTCAGCCACGACCCGCTGAGCTTCGGGCCCGGGAACACCTTCGCGCAGACGTGCGGCACCGCCACGACCTGCCACTCCAGGCCCTTCGCGGCGTGGACCGTGAGCACCTGCACGCGGGTCCCACCCAGCGCCGGGTCGGAGGCGGCCGCCACGTCGACCTCCCCCGGCGTCAGGCCGTCCTCCGCGTCCTCCGCGGCGTCGAGGTAGGCGAGCAGCGCCGTCGGCGTCGCCGTGCCGCCCGAGGCGGCCGCGCCGCCGGAGAAGTCGGCGACCACGTCGGCGAACGCGTCGAGGTGGGCCCGCCCCACCGCCCCGGGGCGCGCGACGGCCTCGACGTCGAGCAGCAGGGTCCGCTCGACGTCGGCGACGAGGTCGACCAGCGGGGCGGTCACCCGCCGTCGCAGGCCCGCGAGCTCCCGCGCGAGCCGGGTGATCCTGGCGTGCCCCGCCGCCGAGTAGCGCGCGGCGGGCCCCGGGTCGTCGAGCGCGTCGACGAGCCCGGCGCGTTCGGCGTGCTCGCCGGGCAGGGCGTCGGCGACCGGGTCGGGCGCGGCCGCGGTCGGCAGGTCGGGCGGGACGGGCGGGGCGGCGAGCTCCCGCGCGCGGCGCCACAGCGCGGCGAGGTCGGCCCCGCCGATGCGCCACCGCGCGCCGGTGAGCAGCCGGACCGCCGCCCCGCCCGCGAGCGGGTCGACGACGAGCCGCAGCGCGGAGACCAGGTCCCGGACCTCGGGCTCGTCGAGCAGCCCCCCTAGGCCGACGACCTCGACGGGCAGGCCCCGCGCCCGCAGCGCCGCGGCGATCTCGGTCATGTCGGCGCGGCGACGCACGAGCACGGCGCTCGTCGGGGCCGGCTCCCCGGCGTCCAGCGCCGCCCGCCAGCGGTCGGCGACGGCGTCGGCCAGCCAGGTCCGCTCGGCGAGGACGTCGGGGTGCAGCGCGACCCGGACGTCCCCCGCCGGGGCCCCGGCGAAGGCGCGCAGCTCGCCCACCCCGTCGAGCGCCCGGGGCTCGCGCAGCGGCTCGACCACGCCGTTGGCCAGGTCCAGCACCTCGGGCGGGTTGCGGAAGCTCGTGAGCAGCCCGAAGCGGCGGGCGGCGACCCACTCGCCGTCCGGGTCGGGCCGGGGGAAGTCGGTGACGAACCGCGGCAGGTTCGCCGCGCTCGCGCCGCGCCAGCCGTAGATCGACTGGAACGGGTCGCCCACCGCCGTGACGGCCGTCGCCCCGTCCCCCGCGAACAGCGCGCGCAGCATGATCCGCTGGGCGTGCCCGGTGTCCTGGTACTCGTCGAGCAGGACCGCCCGGAACATCCCCCGCTCGGCCTGCCCCACCTCCGGGTGCTCGTCGGCCAGCCGGGCGGCCGCCGCCATCTGGTCGGCGAAGTCGAGGCACCGCTCGGCCTGCTTGCGCGCGGCCAGCTCCGCCACCAGCGGCAGCAGCGCGGCCCGGAAGCGCTGCCGCTCGACGATCTTCACGAGCGCCTGCGGGAGTGCCGCCTTCTGCCGCTTCGCGGGCGGCGTCGACTCGATCACCCGGCACAGGGCCTCGGTGTGCGCCCGCAGCGCCTCCGGGTCGGCGAGGTGCTCCCCGAGCTCGCCCGCGAGGGCCAGCACGTACTGCGTGACCGTCGTCGGCATCAGCGGGGTGTCGAGGTCGCGGGCCCACGAGGAGACGACCCGGTGCGCGAGCTGCCACGACGCGGTGGGCGAGAGCAGCCGGGCGCCCGGATCGGTCGGCAGTCGCAGCCCGTGCTCGGTGAGCAGCCGCCCGGCGTAGGCGTGGTAGGTCGACACGGTCGGTTCGAGGGTGCGCACGAGCACCCGGCGCTCGCCGCTCGGGTCGATCTCGTCGAGCAGCGGGTCGGACGCCAGGCGCCGCAGCCGCTTGCGGATCCGGTCGGCGAGCTGCCCCGCGGCCTTCCGCGTGAACGTGAGCCCGAGGACCTGGTCGGGCGTGACGATCCCGTTGGCCACCAGCCAGACCACGCGGGCCGCCATCGTCTCGGTCTTGCCCGAGCCCGCACCCGCGGTGACCAGCGCCGAGGCGAACGGCGCCGCGATCACCTCGGCCTGCTCGTCGGTCGGGCGGCGCAGCCCGAGCCGTTCGGAGAGCTCCATGGGGTCGATGACCCCGGTCATCACGCCGGTCACGGGACCTGCCTCCCCGAGGTGTGCACGGGGCAGGCCGTGCGCACCGGACACCGTGGACAGGCGTCGTTCTCCTGCCCGACGAACCGCGGGCCGGCCGTCAGCCGGGCGGCCGTGGCCACCTGCTCGCGCCAGTGCTCGACGCCCGCCTCGTCCAGCGGCGGCTGCGCACGGGTCTTCGCCTCGGCGCCGTCGCGCTGCAGGTAGATCAGCCGTGCTCCGCCGGGGACCGAGCGGGCGGCCGAGTCGGCCGGCCCGGTCAGCACCTCGCTGAAGGCGCCGAGGGCGACCGCGAGCTGGTAGACCGCGAGCTGCGGGTGCTCCTGCGCCGCGGGCGCGCTGATCGGGGACTTGCCGGTCTTGACGTCGACGATCACCGGCCGCCCCCGGTCGTCCACCTCCAGCCGGTCGACCCGGCCCCGGATCGCCACCCCCTCCGCCAGCCGGGCGGCCACCGACTCCTCGACCGCCACCTCGGTCAGCTCCCGCCGCGACGCGTCGCGCCAGGCGAGGAAGGAGCGCAGCATGGAACGGCAGTTCGCCAGCTCGCGACGGGAGAACCAGGGCGCCCCCGCGTCGACCGACGCCCACGCGACGTCGAGCGCCTCGTCGAGCTCCCGCTCGCCCGCGCCCTCGGCCGCGCGCTGCACCAGGGCGTGCACGAGCGAGCCGGTCACCGAGGCGAGCGAGTCCGAGTCGTCGCCGCCGTGGGCCTGCAGGGCCCAGCGCAGCGGGCAGGTCAGGATCGTCTCGACCGCGCTCGGGCTCACCGCGATCGGCGCCCCGTCCTCGCGCAGCGGGTCGGTGGTGGAGACCGCGAGCAGGCCGTACCACTCGTCGGGGTCGGCGCCGGGCACGCCCGCCTCGGCGAGGCGGGCGAGGTGGGCCGCCGCACGTTCCCGCCGCGCGGGGTCGGTGTCGGCGTCGGTGACGGCGCGGCGCAGGTCCCCCACCAGCTCCGCGAGCACCAGGGAGCGCCGAGGCCGGGACCGGGGGCGCGGGGCGTCGTCCGTCGCGACCGTCGGTGAGACGTCGTCGAGGAACCGTGACGGGGTGACGTCCTCGGCCTCCACCGCCCCGACGTGGACGGCGTGCCGGGCGCGGGACAGCGCGACCGCGAAGAGCCGTCGTTCCTCGTCGAGCAGCGGCACCCGGCTCGACAGCGCCGGGTCGTCCGGCACGCCCGAGAGCACGTCGATCATCCGCTCGACGCCGAGCAGCGTGCCGCGCCGGCGCAGGTCGGGCCACACGCCCTCCTGGACGTCGGGCACCACGACCACGTCCCACTCCCGCCCCCGCGACGCGTGCGCGGTGAGCAGGGCGACCGCCTCGCCGTCGGGCGCGCGGGGCGCCAGCGAGTCGCTGCGGATGCGCTGCTCGTCGACCTGCGCGACGAACCCGGCGACGGTGCCGCCCGGCAGCTCCTCGGCGTACCGGCCGGCGCGCTCCACGAGGGCCACGACGGCGTCGAGGTCGCGGTCGGCCTGGGCGCCGACCACGCCGCCCCGCTCGCTCACCGCGACCCAGCGCCGCTGCAGCCCGCTCGCCGACCACACCGACCACACCGCGTCGGGCACGCTCTGCCCCGCGCGGATGGCCTCGACGGCGGTGGCGAGCAGCCGGGCGACCCGCCGCAGCGGGCCGACGTCCGCGTCGGGCAGCAGGGTGAGCCGGTCGGCCCGGCCGGCCAGGTGGTCGACGAGGACGTCGACGATGAGCTCGTCGCTGGAACGGGACTCCCCGCCCGCACCCTCGTGCAGCCGCAGCAGCCCGCGCCGCAGCCGCCGCAGCCCGAGCGGCTCGGCACCCCCGAGGGGGGACACGAGCAGGCCCAGGGCGATGTCGGGGTCGAGCGCCTCCGCGGGCGGGGCGACGGCGGCCGCCGCGGCGGCGCGCAGCAGCGTCAGCAGCGGCGCCACCGCGGGCAGCGCGGCGAGCGGCGTGTCGTCGGCCGGGACCGCCAGCGGGACCCCGGCGGCGAGCAGCGCCCGGCGCAGCGGCGGCAGCGACAGCGGCACGGACCGCACGACGACCGCGAGCCGGGACCACGGCACGCCGTCGACGAGGTGGGCACGGCGCAGCGTGTCGGCGACCCAGGCCGCCTGGTGCCCCGGCGTCGCGAACACCGAGACCGTGGCGGCACCGGCGTCGGGGTCCTCCCCCGGCGGGCCGGTGCGGGTCCGCGCGGGCCCGGTGCCGCGCAGCGGCTCGATCACCCGCGCGACCGCGTCGCGCACCGCGCGGGTGCACCGGTGGTCGACGTGCAGGACGGCGGTGGTCCCGCCCGACGGGTCCGCGTCGCGCAGCAGCGCCGGCGCGGCGCCCCGGAAGCCGAGCACCGAGGAGTCGGGGTCGCCCGCGAGCAGGAAGGTCGTGGCGCTGCGGCCGAGCACCCGGGCGAGCTCGAGCTGCTGGGGGTCCATGTCGTGCGCGTCGTCGACCACCAGGTGGCGCACGGCCACCCGTTCGGCCTCGAGCAGCCCCGGATCGTGCGCGAAGGCGTCGAGCACGGCGGCGACGAGCTCGGCGGCGTCCAGCGGCGGCGCCGAGGCCAGCGGATTCGCCGAGCCGGCCGCCGCCCGGAGCAGCGTGACCTCCTCGTAAGACTGGTAGAAGCGGGCGGCCGCGACCCACACCGCGACGTCGTGCTCCTTGCCCAGGGCCCGCAGCTCCCGCGGCCCCAGCCCGCGCTCGGCGGCGCGCAGCAGCAGGTCCCGCACCTCGGCGGCGAACGCGGGCGCCTCGAGCGCCGGCGCCAGCCGGGCCGGCCACCCCGACCCGCGCCCGACCCCCTCGGCCTCGCCGGCCAGCAGGTCCCGCACCACGGCGTCCTGCTGTGCCCCCGGGAGCAGCCGCGGCGGCGCCTGGTCCTGCCGGGCGGCGTGGCGACGCAGCACCGCGAACGCGTAGGAGTGCACGCTGCGCACCAGCGGCTCCCGGGCGGCGGTCAGCCCGCCGCCCACCTCCCCCGCCAGGACCCGGCGGCGGGCCGAGATGCGCTCCCGCAGCGCGGCCGCGGACCGCCGGTCGCCCACCAGGACCAGCGACCCGGCTCCGCCGGGCCGCCCCGTCGGCGCGCCCGCCTCGTCGGCATCGGCGTGCAGCAGCCGTGCCACCCGCTCCGCGAGCAGCGTGGTCTTCCCCGTGCCGGGGCCGCCGAGGACCCGCAGGAAGCCCGCGGTGTGCTCGAGGACCCGCCGCGAGGAGTCGTCGAGCAGGAGATCGGCGGGCAGCCGCGTGGCTGACCGCAGCAGTCTCGGAGCCGACTCGACCGTCATGCCCCCGAGGGAACCACGACCCCCCGACAGCCTCGGGCACGGGCGCACATCTTCAGGTCCGCCCGCGTGTGGTCCGCGGCCCTGCGGGGATCCGGTCCGGGTACGCGGCCGTGGGGAGCCGCCCTGTCGTCCTGCCCGGGAGCGCCGTGTCACCCCTCGTCCGCAGCCGCCGCGCCACGCGCCCGCCGCGCCTCGTCCCGCCCGGGGCGGAACCCGACGCGCCGCCCGCCGTCGTGCCGGTGGCGGACCCGGCCCCGGCGCCAGCACCGGCTCCGGCCCCCGGGCGCCTGCGGCGGGCGACCTCGTGGGTGACCGCCGACGCCGGGGACGCGGGACCGTACGGGGTCGAGCTCCTCGGGCGCGCCGGTCTCGTCTGCTACGGGGTGCTCCACCTGCTGCTGGCCGGGCTCGCCGTCGTCCTGATGCGCGGCAGCCCCACGGTCCACGCCGACCAGCAGGGCGCGATCGCGGTGGTCGCGGGCCTCGGGCCGGTCGGGGCCGCCCTGCTCGGGCTCTCGGCGCTCGGCCTGGTCGCGTTCGGGGTGTGGCAGGTCCGGGCGGCCCTGGTGGGCTTCGGGTGGGTGAGCGGGGGCGAACGGTTCCGCAAGCGCTTCGGGGCGGCCGGCAAGGCGGTCGCGATGTTCTCGATGGCCTCGCTCGCGTTCCCGCCGGCGATCGGCCCGCTCCGGGGGCCGCCGCCCGGTGGTCCGCCCGCCCCGTCCGCCCCGCACGGGGTCAGTGACCTGGTCACGAGCATCTTCGCGCTCCCGGCCGGGCGGGTCGCGGTGGGCGTGGCCGCCGCGATCGCGCTCGGGATGGCCGTCGGCATGTGCTGGACCGGGCTGCACGCCTCGTACCTCGGTGACCTGCACGCCGACCGCCTCACGCCGTGGCTGCGGCGGACCGCGCTCGTCGCGGGGAGCTACGGCAACCTCGCCCGGGCCGTGCTCACGGGCTCGGTGGGGGTCCTGTTCGCGGCGGCGGCGCTCACCGGCGACGCGCGGCACTCGGGCGGCTTCACGCAGGCGATGTGGTTCATCGAGGGCGCCGGCCCGTTCGGCACGGTGGCCCTCGTCGGGGTCAGCGGCGGGCTCGCGGCGTACGGCGTCTACTGCTTCATCGACGCGTACGCCCGTCGCGCCTGAGCGGCAGCACCCCGGTCGACCACAGCGCGACCGCGATCGGCACCGGCTGCGCGAACAGCCGCAGGAACCGCGTCCGGTCGGAGTTGAGGCCCAAGCCGTCGCGGCGGTGGCGCCACTGCGCGACGTTGCCGGGGAACACGGCGGTGAAGAACAGGGCCGCGACCGTCCCGACCCGCCGGCGCTGCGACGGGAGCGCCGCGAGCGCGGTGCCGAGCGCGATCTCCGCGACGCCGGAGAGCACCACGGTGCGGTCGACGTCGAGGGGCACGAAGTCGGGCACCTGCGCCCGGAATCCCCGGCGCGCGAACGTGAGGTGGGAGAGCCCGGCGCCGGCGAGGAAGGTGCCGAGTCCCACGCGTGCGAGGTCCTGCAGGGGCGTGGTCGTCATGCCGCGGAATGCCCGCTGACCCCGGCGGCGCACACTGTCGGGCCGTGGACGAGGAACGGCACGAGCGGATCCGCGCGGTGGTCGCGTCGATCCCGGAGGGCTCGTGGTGCAGCTACGGCGACGTCGCGGCGGCGGCGGGCGAGAAGTCGGCCCGGGTGGTCGGCACGGTGCTGCGCGAGGACGGCGCGGACGTCCCGTGGCACCGCGTGCTGCGGACCACCGGGACGCCGGCCCCGCACATCGCCGTCGAACAGATCCGGCGCCTCACCCTCGAGGGCGTCCTCGTCGTCGACGCGCGCGCCGCGAAGGACCAGCGGCACGTGTTCGCTGCACCGGAGCCGGAACGAACGGGTCGTTCGTGCACCTAGAGGCCACGAACGGGTCGTTCGTTCCGTTCCGGGGCTCCTTCCCGACGACGGGTCTCAGCCGACCGGCTCGGTCGGCGCCGGTCGGAGCAGTTCGAGGACCCACACGCCGAGCCCGACCAGGGAGACCACCGCCCCGAGCGTGCACACCCCGGCCCACCCGACGGTCGCGTAGAGCCCCGAGGTCAGGGCCGACGCGATCCCGCCGCCGATGAACGCCGAGACCAGGTAGGCGCTGGTCACGCGGCTGCGGGCGTTCGGACGGCGGGCGTAGATGGCGTGCTGGTGGCTGATCTGGAGCAGCTGCTGGGCGAGGTCGAGCACGACGATGCCCGCCAGCAGGGCGACCAGCGAGCCACCGCCGAGCGCGAGCAGCCCCCAGCTCCCGAGCAGCAGCACCAGGCCGACCGTCACGGTGCGCCGCCCGTGCCCCCGGTCGGCGAACCGCCCCGCCCAGATCGCGGCGAGCGCCCCCGCGAGACCGGCGAGCCCGAAGAGCCCGATGACGCCCGACCCGTAGGAGTACGGCGGCGCGGCGAGCAGGAACGACAGCGCCGTCCACAGGATCGTGAAGCAGCCGAACCCGACGCCGCCGAGCAGCATCCGCCGTCGGACCAGGGAGTCGTGGCGCACGATCGAGCCGACCGAGGCCAGGAGCGACGGGTACGACGCCTCGGCCGCGACCGCGACCTTCGGCAGCGCGAGCCGCACCAGCGCCGCGAGCACCACCATGACGACGGCCGCGAGGACGAACACCAGCCGCCACCCGCCGATCTCGGCGACGAGCCCGGCCACGGTGCGGGCGAGCAGGATGCCGACGAGCAGCCCGCTCATCACGGTCCCGACCACCGAGCCGCGGTTCGCGTCGTCGGCGAGCGAGGCGGCCATCGGCACCACGATCTGCGCGACCGCGGAGGTCACGGCGACGATCGCGATCGCCCCGAGCAGCACCCCGAGCGTGGGTGCGGCCGCGGCGCCCAGCAGCAGGACGCCGGTGAGGGCGAGCAGCGTGCTGACCAGCCGGCGCCGCTCCAGGATGTCGCCCGCCGGCACGAGGAAGGCCAGGGCCACGGCGTAGCCGATCTGCGAGGCCGTGACGAGGTAGCCCGCCGTGCCCTCCCCGACGCCGAAGGCCTGCGCGACGACGGGCAGCAGCGGCTGGGCGTAGTAGATGTTCGCCACCGCCGCGCCGCACACCACGGCGAGCAGCAGCACGGTGGGGCGGCCGAGGTGGGTGGGCGGGGCCTCCGCCTGGGCACTCATCGTTCGCCAGCCTAAGCAGTCCGCGCGGCCGGTCGCGCCCGATGGCGTGTCACGTCACCGGTGCTGCCGGCGGCTGCCCCCGTGCCAGTCCTCGACGATCCCGGTCTCGCCCGCCGCGACGCCGAACGCCGGGAGCTGCGGGCGTTCCCGCAGGCTGCGCTTGAGCTCGGCGAACCCGGGGAAGCTCGCGAGCCCCACGACGTGGTCCCACAGCTCCTCGGCCTGCTCCTCGGTCGGCCGGCGGCTGATGACGGGGCCGAAGAAGGCGAGCCCGTCGGGCGGGGAGATCTGCATCAGCGGGGTGCCGACGTCCTTCCCCACCAGCGCCAGCGCCTCGTCGGTCTCGGCCTGGATCGTCGCGTCGTGGCGGTCGTCGTCGAGCGCGTCGGCCAGCGCGGGGTCCAGCCCGGCCGCCTCCAGCACCGGCACGACGAAGGCGCGGGTGCCGCGGCGTTCCCGCTCGCTGGAGTGCTCGGGGACCTCGCCCTGCTCGAACACGGCCTCGCCGAGGTGCTCGTAGAACCGGCCGACCGCCTCGTCGTCGTGGGCCTCCCGTACCGCCGCGCACACCCGTAGCAGCCGCAGCCCGGCGGTGTGTCCGGCCTCGTACTCCGGCGGGAACTGCGCGTCGTAGTCCACGTGCGCGTTGAGCAGCCGCAGGGAGATGAACTGCCACTGCACGGTCAGGTCACGACGACGGGCGACGGTGCGCACCCAGCCGCTGGTCAGCCAGCAGTAGGGGCAGACGGGGTCGAACCAGTACCGGACGTCGGGGGTGCTCATGCCCGGCGTGTACCCACGGGCGCGTCACACCTCGCCCGTCGCCGCGTCGAGGAGCGCGAGCGCGGCCCGGCGGCACACCTCGCCGGCCTGCGCGACGGTCAGCCCCCGGACGTCGGTCAGCACCACCACGGCCTCCCAGCCGATCACGACGGCGAGCGCCGAGACGAGGTCCTCGAACGCTCCGGCGTCGAGGACCCCCCGCAGCGGCGCGAGGGCCGCCTCGATCCACCCGACGCGTCGGTAGCCGCGCCGCGGTGCCCCGTCCTCGTGCGGGCTCCACCCGGCCGTCAGTGCGACCAGGCGGCGACCCAGGCCGAGCGAGGTGTCCATCGTGGCGACCACCGCGTCCACGAGTGCGATCAGCCGGGCCCGGACGTCGTCGGCCGGTGCGCCCTCGAGCGCCGCGTCGACGTCGCCGGACAGGCTGCCGAGCACGGCGTCGAGCAGGAGCTGGTCGAGGGTCGGGAAGTGCAGGTAGACCGTCCGCCGCGAGACCTCGGCGGCCGCCGCGATCTCGGCGACCGCGGGCGTGTGCGCGGGGTCGGCGGCGAGCAGGCCCGCGGTGGCGTCGACGATCGCGCGGCGCGTCCGACGGCGCTGCGCCTCCCGGGTGTCCATCGCGGCTCCTCCTTGACGACGATGTGCTCACTATACGACAGTGCACTCACTGCACAGCAGTGCACTTACATCGAGGAGGAGCTCCCATGTCCGTCACGTTCGTCAACTGCTTCGAGGTGCCCGCCGGTCGCGAGGACGACTTCTTCGCCCGCTGGCGCGACGTCAACGCCCACATGCGGACCCGGCCCGGGTACGAGGGTCACCACCTGTACCGCTCGCTCGCGCCCGAGGCGCGCTTCCGCTTCGTCAACGTCGCGCGCTGGACCTCGGCTGCCGCCGTGGCCGCGGCGCACGACGAGGAGTTCCGGGCCCTCGTCAGCGGGGCCGGAGTGGGCCGAGGTCGCCTCCACGCCCGCGGTCTACGAGGAGGTCCACGCGGGAGCCGCGGCCGACGACGTGGCCGGACCTGCCACCGGATGACAGCGACGACCCCCCGCTGTCAGAGGCGTGCGCGGTACGCCGCCAGGTGCCGCGCCGCGACGGCGTCCCAGGTGTGCGAGGCGGCCAGGGCGCGCCCGACCGACGTGCGCGCCGGGGCGCCCGGGTCGTCCCCCGCGAGCACACCCCGGAGCTCGGCGGCGATCCCGGGAGCGTCCGCCGCGAACCGGACCGCGCCCGCGAACACCTCGCGCAGCACCGGCAGGTCCCGCGCGACGACGGGCACCCCGGCCGCCAGGGCCTCCATCGCGGCGAGCCCGAAGCCCTCCTTCGTCGAGGGGAACGCGAAGGCGGCCGCGCCCGCCACGAGCCCGGGGAGCCCGTCGTCGGGAACGGGTCCGAGCACCACCGGCTCGACGCCGAGGGACGCCGCGCGCGCGAACACCTCGTCGCGGTACCCGCGGTAGTCGAAGAGGGTGTCCCCGCCGGCGACGACCAGCGGCGCATCGACGGATGCCATCGCCTCGACCAGGTCGAGCGTCCCCTTGCGCGGCTCGATGCCGCCGACCGACAGCACGTAGCGCCCGAACCGGGCCCGCCACGGCTCCCCCGCGCGGGCCGCCTCCGCCGCGGCGAACCGCGCCGCGTCCACCCCGTTCCCGACGACGGGTGCGGTGCGGCCCCAGCCCGCGGCCACCTCCGCGGCGACGGCGTCGGAGACGCAGAGCAGCTGCGCGGGCTCGACGAGCGCGCGCTCGTGGCAGGCGGCGAGCGACGGCGTCGTGAACTGGTCGAGGTGGTGCACGGTGCGGACCAGGTCCCCGTAGCCGTGCGCGGCGCCCTCGGCGTTCGCGGTGAGGCAGTCCTGGGCGTGCCGGACGTCGACCGGCCCGGCGGCGGCCAGGGCATCGGTCAGCAGCGCGATCGAGCGCAGGATGCGGTCCCCGACCGACTCGCCGTCGAGCTCGGGCACCTCGACCAGCCGGATCGGTACGGCGACCTCGCGGAAGAAGGCCGTGTCGCCCCCGCGCGCGAGCGCCCACACCTCCACGTCGTGCCCGGCGCGGCCGAGCGCCTCCGCGAGGGCGAGCGTGTGCACCACCCCGCCGCGCGGCTTGGTGGAGTAGGTGGAGAGCCGGATCTTCACGAGTACGCCGAGGGCCGACGCTCGTCGAGGTGGTGGAGCACGGCGCGCGCGGCGTCGACCATCGCCGCCGGGTCGACCTCGGCGACCGCGAGCCCGCCCTTCGACCAGGTGCGCGCGAGGATCTCGCCGCCGGGTCCGACGACCTTCGCCCGCCCGAGGAAGTGCAGCGCGCCCGACCGGCCGCTCTGGTTCGCCGAGAGCCACAGCACCTGGTTCTCGGCCGCCCGGGACTGGTCGTAGAGGTCGAACAGCCGGGCCTGGCGGTCCTGGGCCATGCGCGGGGCGCGGTTGGTCAGCGACGTCGGCCACGCGGAGAGGCAGGCGATCGTGGTCGCCCCGTCCAGGGCCAGCGCGCGGGCCGACTCCGGGAACGTCTTGTCGTGGTCGATGAGCATGCCGAGCCGCCCGACGGGGCTGTCGAACGCGGCGAACCCGCAGCCGGGCGTGAACAGCTTCGCCACCCCGGCGGGCTGGTGGACCTTGCGGTGCCGGCCGAGGATGCCGCTCCCGCACAGCGCCACCGCGGCGTTGTAGAGCTCGCCGCCCGGGCCCCGCTCGCAGTACCCCAGGCACACCACCATGTCCCCCGCCAGCGCGATGACCGACCGCACCGCGTCCCCGTTGGGCTCCAGGGCCGGCGGGAGGTCCACCGCCTCGAGGTCGTCCGGCCGCAGGTCGGTGACGTAGCCGCCGAGTGCCCCGTCGGGGAGGGCCAGCAGCCCGACCCCGGCCTCACGGGCGTGGGCGACGATGACGCCGATCCGTTCGAGGTCGAACTCGAGGTCGCGGGTGAAGTGGGCCGCCGCGGCGGCGATCCGGAGCACGGGGCCCGCGACCTAGGCCGGGACCGAGGTGTAGCTCGCCTGCCGGCGGTCGCGCAGGTGGCCCATGAACCGGCGGGCGGCGTCCACGGCGTCGTCGACGTCGATCGAGGCGACTGCGAGCCCGGCACGGGTACCGGTGGTGTCGAGCACCTCCCCGCCCGGGTCGACGATCTTCGCGCTCGCCACGAGCTGCATCGACCCGAAGGTCCCGGCCTGGTTCGCCGAGACCCAGACGATCTGGTTCTCCAGCGCCCGGGCCCGGTCGAACAGGTCGAACCGGCGGGTCCACCGGTCGTCGGCGAGCACCGGGGCCCGGTTGGTCCGCGACGCGGGCCAGGCGGACATGCACACCACGATCCGCGCCCCGTCGACGGCCAGTGCCCGCGCGGCCTCCGGGAACGCCTTGTCGTAACAGATCATCATCCCGAGCCGCCCGACCGGGGAGTCGAACGCGGCGAACCGGTCCCCCGCGGCGTAGGAGTTGTTCTCGTTCAACGGCTGGTGGACCTTGCGGTGCCGGCCGAGCACGCCGTCGCCGTGGACCGCGACGGCGCTGTTGTACGGCAGCCCGTCCGACGCGGCGTCCCCCCGCTCGCAGTACCCGGCCGTGATGACGAGGTCGCCCGCGAGGGCGACCAGCCGCGCGATCTCGGGCCCGTCGGGGTCGAGCTGCGGCGGGACGTCGTCCGGGTCGTCGTGCAACGACGACAGGTAGCCCCCGAGCGCGGCCTCCGGCAGCGCGAGCAGGTCGGCCCCGGCCGCGCGGGCCCGGCCGACGAGGGCCTCGATGCGCCGGAAGTCCTCGTCCAGGTCTCGGACGAAGCCCTCGGCGGCGGCGGCGAAGGTGAGCGTCATCAGGCCCTCCCGAGTCCGGTCACGGTGTCCGTGACGGCTGTTGTCGTCTCCCCGTCGGGCCAGCGCAGCGCGACGCCCGCGCCCTCGACGAGCTCCCCGCACGCGTTCCCGACGGCGGGTCCCGCGGCCGGGAGCGGGGCCCCCGGCTCGTCGGTGGTCAGCAGCGCGAAGCCGGGGAAGCACGTGAACCAGTCCGCGACGCCGACGCCCGGGGGCCGGGGGACGGCGGCCACGTCGAGCACCGCCCCGGTCCCGCTCGCCTCGGCGAGCATGCCGAGGGTTCCGGCGAGGCCCGCCATGCTGACGTCCTTCGCGGCCGCCGGGCGGTACGCGGCGTCCGGTCCGATCGCCCCGACCATCGCGCGGAGCTCCTCGGGCCGGCGCCGCGAGGTGGTGTCGAACTGGCGCCCGGAGTAGCCCGGGCGCCACCCGCCGTCGAGATCGGACGTGAGCCGCACGGCGTGGCCGACCCGTCCGCCCCCCGCCGGGACCGGTCGGGGCGTGGTGCCGAGCGCGGTGACCGCGAGGGAGGCGGGGACGTCGACGGTGGTGTGCCCGCCGAGGACCGGCACCCCGTAGGCGTCGGCGGCGGCGCGGAGGCCCCGCAGCACGCGCCCGACGGCCGCGGCGTCCGCCCCGCCGACGGCGTCGAGCAGGCCGACGGGCCGGGCGCCCATCGCGGCGAGATCGTTGAGGTTGACCAGCACCGAGCACCAGCCGGCCCACTCCGGGTCGCGCTCCACCATCGCGGGCAGGATCGCGTCGCAGGCCGCGACGACGTCGGTGCCGGGCACGGGCGCGCCGTCGTCGCCGACGAACCCGGGCGGGGCCAGCCCGGCGACGAGGCCGGCGAGCGGGGCCTTCGTGGCGGCGACCAGGCGCTGGATCCGGTCCATCGGGTGCCGCATCCGCACGTGCTCGATGCCGCCGACCGTGCGGGCCGGGGCCACGGTCTCCCACCCGAGCCGCTCGAACAGCCGCGCGTTGGGTGCCTGGACGCCGGCCTCGAAGCGCAGCACGCCGGCCGACTCCGCGCGGGCCACGGCGGCCCGGATCAGCGTGGCGCCGATCCGCACCCCGGCCCGACGGCGGCCGTGGACGTCGACGGCGAGGCGGCTGCCGGTCCACCAGCCGAGATCGGGCTCGCCCGGCCGCGCCGGGCCGAGGCGCACCCCGCCGAGCACGCTGCCGTCGGCGTCCCGGGCGACGAGGACGATCGCGCGGGGGTCGGTGTCGACGTCGTCGAGGTCGTCGTGGGCGAAGACCTGCTGCTCGTCGACGAACACGGCACGGCGCAGGGCGCGGTGGGCGACGACGTCGGGGTGGGTCGCGTCGGCGGCCGGGGCCTCCGAGACGGTCACCCCGCGGGGCTTGTGCACCAGGCCGCCGAGGATCTCCTCGGCGGCGGTCAGGGCCCTTCCCCGCTGTGCCAGCGAAGCCCTATCGGCGTGCTCCCCTGAATCTGCTGGCAAATCCAGTGGGCGGAACGCCACATCGTCGAGCGGCGGTGCCACGGTCAGCCCCCCGCCGCGGACAGCGCGGAGCACGCCCCGCAGGCGGCGCAGCCGGCGGCCTGGTCGGCGCCGCGCATGCCGGCGGCGCGCAGGGACGCGGCCACGCGGGCGGTGACGTCGGCGAGGAGGGCGGGCTCGGGCGCCGGGTCGCCGTCGGCGAAGGCGAGGGTGCCCGGGATCGGGCGGTAGGGGACGACGAAGGGGTAGACCCCGGCGTCGATCAGCTGCTCGGCGCCCGCCACCAGCTCGTCGGGGTCCTCGCCGAGGCCGACGATGAGGTAGGTCGACACCGCGTTGCGGCCGAAGATCCGGACGCTCTCGTGCCACGCCGTCCAGTACTGCGAGAGCGGGACGGTGGCCTTGCCCGGCATCCACCGGCCGCGCACGGCGTCGTCGAGGGACTCGACGTGGATGCCGATCGCGTCGGCCCCGGCGTCCTTGAGCGCCTGCAGGGCGGCGAGGTCGTCCGGCGCCGGAGGTTCGCACTGCACCTGGATCGGCAGCCCCGGCACGGCCGCCCGGACGGCGGCGGTGCAGCGGGCGAGGTGGCGGGCGCCGCGGTCGCGGCCGTTGCTCGTCCCCGTCGTCATGACCATCTGGCGGACGCCGTCGAGCCGCACCGCGGCCTCGGCGACCTCGGCGAGCTGGTCGGGGGTCTTCACCGCGGTGGTCGCGCCGCTGCGCAGCGACTGCTCGATGGCGCAGAAGCGGCAGCGGTCGGCAGCGTCGTCGTCCGTGCCGTAGCGCACGCAGGTCTGCACGACCGTCGTCGCGAGCACGTCGTTCCCGTGCAGGCGGGCGATCTGCTCGTAGCGGACGCCGTCGGCGGTGGTGAGGTCGTAGAAGGCGGGCCGGGCGACGGTGTCGACGGCCACGCCGAGGTCGGTGATCCCGCCGTCGGGACCGGTGCGCACGATCCGGCCGTCCCGGAGCCGGAAGGGGCTCGACGGGTCGATCGGCAGGGCGGCCTTGCGCCCGTCGACGAGCAGGTGCCCGTCGTCGGAGGGGCCGGCGCCACCGGGGCGGCGCAGGGGAATGGTGGAGCCGAGATCGACCGCGACGCCGCGGACGGCCACCTCGGCACGGACGTCGAGCCCGGATCGTGATTCGGCGGGAGCGGACAACGCGGGAGACCTCCTGGAATGTGCGGCGAGCCGCCTGTGAGTACTAATCCGTGCCGGGGCACGGATTAGTACTCACAGGGCGAAGCCACCTAGAGCTGGTAGGTCGAGTTGATGATCGCGCCCTTGCGCGCGTAGTAGATGAGCGCGTCCTGGACGTCGAGCGGGTGCGTCGGGATGACGCCCTCGATCAGGTCCTCCTCGCGGGCACCGTGCAGCGACAGGCCGAAGCGGCAGCAGTACGCCTTGCCACCCTCGCTGATGAAGGTCTTCAGCTGGTCGTTGATGTTGTGCTCGCCGGGGAAGGCCGAGCTGCCCGTCGTCGGGAAGCCGCGGGTGGCGAGGCAGTTCAGCGAGCCGGGGCCGTAGAAGTAGATCGCGGTCTCGAAGCCCTTGCGCAGCGCGCGGGTGGCCTGCAGGACGGCGACGAAGCTGACCGAGGACTCGTGCGCGATGCCGTGCACGAGGGTGAAGTAGGTCTCGCCGTTCTCGGCCTGCAGGTCGGGGAAGACCTTGGTGCCGCCGTAGATGCTCGAGCCCTCGGGCAGGGACGGGTGCGGGATCTCCTCGAGGCTCTTCTGCTCGACGTCGGACAGTTCGGCCGTGGTCATGCCGTTCTCCTTCGGATCTGCGGTGGGCGGAGCGGTGTCGGATGACGCCGGTGGGCCAGTGGTGGACGGGGCCGTCGCGGGGCTGCCCCCGGACGATCCGGTCACCTTCTGCCGCACCGTCGCCCAGAAGCCGGGCACGATGACCCCCTGGTGACGTTCGGTCCGGAACGACGGAACCGGGTCGTCGCTGTCCCGGGCGTTGTGCAGCCAGAGCACACCAACCGCCTGTTTCCCGGTCGTTTCCACGTGACTACGAAGGCGTCACCGGTCGACCCCTTCATGACCGCCGTGTTGCGAAACATCTCGCAATACGCCGGTCCTCCGCGCGCAACCATTCGGAAACACCGCGGGCGAACGCTGCCGTCGTTCGCACCCGCGCTCCGGAAGGAACACCCCGGCCATGACCGTCACGCCGCTTCCCGCTCGCGGCCGCCCGGACGTCCCGGGCGACCTCACCGGAGTCCACCGCCCCGTGATCGTGATCGGGGGCGGTCAGGCCGGTCTGTCCATGAGCCGGTGCCTGCAGCGGGCGGGCGTCGACCACCTCGTGCTGGAGCGCGACGAGGTCGCGCACTCGTGGAAGACCTACCGGTGGGACACGTTCTGCCTCGTCACCCCGAACTGGCAGTGCAACCTGCCGGACTTCCCGTACGGCGAGGGCGGGTTCGGCGGCACCGACCCGCACGGCTTCATGGTGCGCTCGCAGATCGTGGAGTACCTCGAGGCCTACCGGGACCTCGTCGACCCGCCGCTGCTCGAGGGCGTCGGGGTGACCCGCCTGTCCCGCGACGACCGCGGCACCTACCACCTCGCCACGACGGCGGGCGAGTGCACGGCCGACCAGGTCGTCGTCGCGACCGGCGGCTACCACACCCCGATCACCCCGCCGCTCTCCCAGCCGCTGCCCGACACGATCACCCAGGTCCAGTCGCAGGACTACAAGTCGGGGGCGCAGCTGCCGCCGGGCGAGGTGCTCGTCGTCGGCTCCGGGCAGTCCGGGGCGCAGATCGCCGAGGACCTGCACCTCGAGGGCCGGCAGGTCCACCTCGTCGTCGGCGACGCCCCGCGCGTGGCCCGCTTCTACCGCGGTCGCGACGTCACCGACTGGCTCGACGAGATGGGCTACTACCGCATGCCCGTCACCGAGCACCCGCGCCGCGAGGCGGTCCGGGCGCAGGCGAACCACTACGTGACCGGGCGCGACGGCGGCCGCGACATCGACCTGCGCGCCCACGCCCGCGACGGCATGCGCCTCTACGGCCTCATGACCGACCACCGCGACGGCGTGCTGCACTTCAACCCGGACCTCACCGAGCGCCTCGACCACGCCGACGAGGTGTCCGAGTCGATCAAGGACACGATCGACAAGTACATCGCTGCGCAGGAGCTCGACGCCCCGACCGAGGAGCGCTACACCCCGGTCTGGGAGCCCACCGAGACCACCGAGCTCCGCCTGGCCAACACCGGCATCACCTCCGTCGTCTGGTGCATCGGCTTCCGGCAGAACTTCTCCTGGGTCGACGTCCCGGTCTTCTCCGGCCGCGGCGCCCCCGGCCACCAGCGGGGCGTCACCAGCGCCCCCGGCTTGTACTTCCTCGGCCTGCCCTGGCAGTGGACCTGGGGCTCGGGCCGCTTCTCCGGGGTCGGCGACGACGCCCGCTACCTCGCCGAGCGCATCCGCTCGCAGCGCGGGCTGACCAGCTCCGGCGGCCGCGGGGACGTCTGCAACGTGCTGGCGCTCGGTTCCTGACGGTTCCCCTTCCGGACGAACGGGCCGTTCGTCACGTTCGTGCGTGACGGACGGCCCGTTCGTGCATTCCGGGCCGGCCCGACCGCGCGGCGGCACAATGATCCGGTGTCCATCCGGCTGCTCGGCCCCGTCGCGGTGGTCGACGACGGCGGGCGCGACCTGCTGCCCGCCGGGCCGCGGGTGCGGGGGCTGCTCGCGCGGCTGGCGCTGGACGCGGGCCGCCCGGTGGACGCCGCGACGCTGGTCGACGCGCTGTGGGGCGAGGACCCACCGGCCACCGCGAACGCCCTGCAGTCCCTCGCCTCCCGGCTGCGCCGCGCCCTCGGGCCGGACCGGGTGCGGTCCTCGGCGGGTGGCTACGTCCTCGCGGTCGATCCCGACGACGTCGACGTGCTGCGGTTCGCGACCCTCCGCCGGACCGCGGCCGCCGAGCCCGACGCCGGGCGGGCCTGCGCGCTGCTGACCGAGGCGCTGGGCCTGTGGCAGGACCCGGTCCTGGGCGGGGTGCAGGACCTGCCGTTCGCCGGCCCCGCCCTCGCCCGCCTCGCCGACGCCCGCGCGGCGACGGCGGAGGAGCTGGCCGCCCTCGGCCGCGCCGCCGGCCGCCCAGACGCCGGCCGCGACGTCCTCGACGCGGTCCTCGACGCCGACCCGCTGCGCGAGACGACGGCCGTCGCCCTGGCCCGCGGCCTGCACGCGGGCGGGCGGCGCGCCGACGCGCTCGCCGTCCTCGACCGGACCCGCGCCGCGTTGGCCGAGGAGCTCGGTGTCGATCCCGGACCGGGCTGGCAGCACGCCCGGACCGAACTGCTCCAGGACGACCCACCCGTCGTCGGGAAGGCCCGGCCGCAGGCCCTGACCTCGTTCGTCGGTCGCGACGACGACCTCGCGCGGCTGCACGCCCTCGCGACGACCACCCGGCTGGTGACCATCACCGGACCCGGCGGCGCGGGGAAGACCCGGCTGGCGACGGAGGCCGTCCGCGACGACCCGCGCCGGGTCGCCGTCGCCGAGCTCGCCGCGCTGACCAGCCCCGACCAGGTGGCCCCGACCGTCCTGCACGCGGTCGGGGGCCAGGAGCTCGCGCTCGGCGACCGCCCGACGGACGACGCCGTCCTGGGCCGGCTGCGTGCCGCGCTCACCGGGGCGGACACCGTGCTGGTCCTCGACAACTGCGAGCACCTCGTCGACGCGGCGGCCGTGCTCGTCCACGACCTGCTGACCGCCGTCCCCGGCCTGGTCGTCCTCGCCACCAGCCGGGAGCCGCTGGGGGTGCCCGGCGAGGTGCTCCACCCGCTCGGCGCGCTCGACGACGAGCACGCGACCCGGCTCTTCGCCGAGCGGGCCGCCGCGGTCCGACCGGGGTTCGTGCCGTCCGAGCACACCGCGGTGGTCCGCGACATCTGCCGTCGGCTCGACGGGCAGCCGCTGGCGATCGAGCTGGCCGCGGCCCGCGTCCGGAGCCTGGCACCGGCGGAGATCGCCGACCGGCTGGCGGACCGCTTCCGGCTCCTGACGACGGGGGCCCGGACCGCGCTGCCGCGGCACCAGACGCTGCGCGCCGTCGTCGACTGGAGCTGGGACCTGCTCACCGACGACGAGCGCCGGGCCGCGGCCCGCTTCGGGGTGTTCGCGGGCGCCGTCGATGCGCGGGCGGTCGAGGCCGTGTGCGAGGACTTCGACCTCCTCGACGCGCTCGTGGAGAAGTCGCTGGTCGTCGCGGTCCCGGGCGGGCCGACGCGCTACCGGATGCTCGAGACGATCCGCGAGTACGCACTGGCCCGGCTGGACGCGTCCGAGGAACGGGACGCCGTGGTCGCCGCCCACGCCGCGTGGGTGCTCGGGGTGCTCGAGCCCGTGGAACCGGCCCTGCGCGGCGGGCGGCAGCTCGAGGCGCTCGCCGTCGTGCGGGAGGTCGACGGCGAGGCGGTGCGGGCCCTCGAGCGGGCGGTCGACGCCGGTGAGGCGACCCGCGCGCACCGGTTGCTCGCGGCGCTGACGTGGAGCTGGGTCGTCCGCGGCGACATGGCGAGCCTCATCCGGGCCTCCGAGCGGCTCTTCGCGCTCCCGGTGTCCGCGACGGACGCGGGCGTGGTCCTCAACCGGTCGCTGCACACGGTGCTCCTGGCCGTCACCGTGCCCGGGACCGACGTGCGCGGGGAGTCCGACGCCGTCGTCGCGACGATCCGGGACCTGCCCCGCCCCTGGCACCCCGTGGTCGCGCTGCACGAGCCGACGGCGCGGGCGTTCCTCGACGACGACCGGTCGGGGCTGCTCGACCTCGCCGCCGGCGCCGACGACCCGTGGCTCCGGGCGGCGGCCGCTCAGATCGCGGCGGTGCACGCCGAGAACGCGGGCGACCTCGCGGGCCAGCGCCGGGCCCTGCGCGCGGCACACGAGGGCTTCGCCGCGGTCGGCGACCGGTTCGGCCTGGGCATGACGACGTTCTCGCTCGGCGAGCTCGAGGACCTCGCCGGGGACCGGGTCGCGGCCCGCGAGACGTTCGCGACGGCGATCGCGCTGGCCGCGGAGCTCGACAACGCCGACGACGTGCCGCAGTACCGCATGCGCCTGGCCGCCCTCGCCGCCCGCGACGGCGACGGCGCCGAGGCCCGCGAGCAGCTCCGTCTCGCCACCGAGGCCGCGCAGGCGTCCCGCGACCCGAGCACCGCGGCCTGGCTCGCGTGGGGCGGCGCCGACGTCGACCGGCGGCTCGGGGACCCGGAGCGGGCGCTCGCCACGCTGCGCGCGCACCCGCCGTCGGCCGGCGACGGCCTCGGCCCGGGCCGCGCCCAGCGGGAGGCCGTGGTCCACGGCACCACCGCCGCCGCCCTGATCGACCTCGGGCGCCTCGACGAGGCCCGCGTCGAGGTCGACGCCGCCCGTCGGGCCGCCGAGGAGGCCAAGGACGGCCCGGTCCGGGGCCAGGTCGCCGAGATCGCCGCCCGGTTGGCGCTCGCCGAGGGCGACGCCGTGCGGGCCGCGGAGCTGCTGGCGGAGGCCGTCGCCCGACGGGGGACGCTGCACCTGGGCGATCCGGACGTCGTCGCGACCCGGGACGGCTGTGGCTTCGCCCCTCCCGCGTGAGGGGAACCCTCGGGCCAGGAGAACGCTCGAACACTCCCCTCACGCATCGGTACCGTGCTCCCGTTCCGTCGACGAGGGGATGCGGACATGCTGCTCGACGGGGTCGACCATGTCGCCTGCCTGACCCACGACCCGGCACGCCTCGGGGCGTTCTACGCCACGGTGTTCGACGCCGAGATCGGCCCGACGCAGCGGCACGGTCAGGAGGGCGAGGAGACGATGACGGTGATGCGGATCGGGCCGCACACCGAACTGAACGTCTTCACCGTCCCGAGCAGCGACGAGGCCGACCGCCAGACGCCGATGTGGCACCGCGGCCGCCTCGACCACCTCGGGCTGCGCGCGTCGTCCTACGCCACGTTCGCGACGATCCGCGAACGCCTGATCGCCGAGGGCGCCTCCGACGGGACGGTCACCGACTTCGGGTCGGCCTGGAGCATGTTCTTCCGCGACCCCGACGGGCTCGAGGGCGAGGTGCTCGTCCCGAAGGCCGCGGACGGGTCGCATCCGGTCGGCTGACCACTCGCGTGAGGGGAACCCTCGAGCCACAAGAGCGCTCGAGAACTCCCCTCACGGATCAGGTGCGGCGCCGGTACAGCGCGACGGCCAGCGGAGCGAAGATCACGACGACGACGGCGGAGGTCAGCAGGGAGATCGCCGCCGCTCCCCCGGCGGGTGCGCCGTCGAGCAGGGCGCGCACCGCGTCGGCCGACCGGGACACCGGGTTGACCGCGACGAACCCCTGCAGCCAACCGGGCATCGTCGCCGTCGGGACGAAGACCGAGCTGGCGAACGTCAGCGGCAGCATGATCGTCGCCGACAGCCCCTGCACCGACCGCGGCTCCCGCACCACCATCGCGAGCGCCGTGAACACCCAGCACAGGGCGAACGCGAAGGCGACGACGAGGCCGAACGCGGCGAGCACCGCGAGCGGTGAGGCGCTCGTCCGGTAGCCGAGGACGAACCCGAACGCCAGCATGATCACGCCCGCCGTCAGGTAGCGGACGAGGTCGGCGCCGATCGCGCCGAGCAACGGGGCCGCACGCGAGATCGGCAGGCTCCGGAACCGGTCGAAGATGCCGGTCTTGAGGTCCTCGGCGAGCCCGACCCCGGTGCCCGCCGAGGCGAACACGACGGTCTGCAGCAGCACGCCGGGGAGCGCGAAGTGCAGGTAGTCGGCGCTGTTCCCCGCGATCGCGCCGCCGAAGACGTAGACGAACAGCAGCAGGAAGATGACCGGCTGCAGCGTGACGTCGATCAGCGCCTCCGGCGAGTGGATCGTCTTCACGATCCCCCGCCGCGCGAGCGCCGCGCCGTGGCGCAGGGTCGAGGGCACCCGTCGTCGGGCAGGGGCCTTCCCGACCACGGGTGCGGTCGGCTCGAGGGTGGTGGTCATGCGGGCACTCCTTGCGTGGCCTGGCCGGTGAGGGAGAGGAAGACGTCGTCGAGGCTGGGCAGGCGCAGGCCGATCTCGGCGACGGCGATGCCGGCGACGGCCAGGCGTTCCTCGACGCGGCGCAGCGCGAGCGGGTCCGAGGTGCCGACGACGACCTCGCCGGACGGCGCGATCGTCGGCTCCCGTCCGACGTCGGAGGCGACGATCGCGGCGACCATCGCCGCCTCGCCCGGCAGCTCCGGGCGGACGTGGAGCCGCCGGCCGCCCGCGCGGGACTTCAGCTCGGCGGCGGTCCCGGAGGCGATGACGAGGCCGCGGTCGAGGACGACGAGGTCGTGGGCGAGCTGGTCGGCCTCCTCGAGGTACTGGGTGGTGAGCAGGACCGTGACGCCGTCGTCGGCGAGGGTCCGCACGGCCTCCCAGACCTCGTTGCGGTGGTGCGGGTCGAGGCCCGTGGTCGGCTCGTCGAGGAACAGCACCTCGGGTCGGCCGACGAGGCTCGCGGCCAGGTCGAGCCGCCGTCGCATGCCGCCGGAGTAGGTCTTCGCACGCCGACCGGCGGCCTCGACGAGCCCGAACTGCTCGATGAGCTCGCCCGCGCGGGCCTTCGCCTCGTGCCGGGGCAGGTCGAGGAGCCGCCCGATGAGAAACAGGTTGTCGCGGCCGGTCAGGGCCTCGTCGACGGCCGCGTACTGCCCGGTGAGCCCGATCCGACCGCGGACCTCCGCCGCGTCGGTGACCACGTCGTGGCCGAGCACGCTCGCCCGCCCCCCCGTGGGTGGGAGCAGCGTGGTGAGCATGCGGACGGTGGTCGTCTTGCCCGACCCGTTGGGTCCGAGCAGGCCGAGCACCTGGCCCTTCTCGGCGGTGAAGGAGATGCCGTCGACCGCGCGGACGTCGCCGAACGACCGGACGAGGTCCTCGACCTCGAGGGCGGGGGTGGTGTGCATGGCGACGACTCTGGGCCGGTCGGCTGGCACGGGGCTGGCACGGCGCTGGCGTCCGGTGACAGGCCGTCCGGTCACGTGTCAGCCGTGGCCCACCGCTGACGTCCGATGTCAGCAGGGCGCCGGCACTCACGTGCCGGACGGGCGCCCAGCGGCGTCGGTGGCCGATCCGTCGCACCGGATGCGTCGGGGGAGCCACCGACGCACGACGACGTCGTCGACCGGCCGTCCCGGCCGGTGACCGCTTCCTGGTAGACCGGCGGGCGTGATCGACGAGGTGCGGCTCGACCTGCCGGTGCGGGCCGCGCTGCCGTCGTTGACCGCGGCACTCGGCGAGCACGGCGCGGCGGTGCTCGTGGCCCCGCCCGGCACCGGGAAGACGACGCTCGTGCCGCTGGCGCTGGCCGGGCAGGTCGACGGTCGTGTCCTCGTCGCCGAACCGCGACGGGTGGCCGTCCGTGCGGCCGCCGCGCGGATGGCCTCACTGCTCGGGGAGAAGGTGGGCGAACGGGTCGGTTACGCGATCCGGGGCGAACGGAAGCCCGGGTCTCGCATCGAGGTGGTCACGACGGGCCTGCTCGTCGCCCGCCTGCAGCACGACCCGGAGCTCGCCGGGGTCGACGCCGTCGTCCTCGACGAGTGCCACGAACGGCACCTGGACACCGACCTCGCGCTCGCGTTCACCGTCGACGCCCGGGTGCTGCGCCCCGACCTGCGCCTGCTCGCGACCTCCGCCACGGCCGCCGCCGACCGGCTGTCGGCCGCCCTCGAGGGGCCCGTCGTCACCGCGCCCGACCCGCTGCACGACGTCGCGATCCGCTGGACCCCGCCACCCCGACCCGTCCCGCCGCCCCAGGGCATGCGCGTCGAGCCGGCCCTGCTCGACCACGTCGCCGCGACGACCCGCCGGGCCCTCGCCGAGGCCGACGGCGACGTCCTCGTGTTCCTCCCCGGGCGGCGGGAGATCGACGACGTGGCACGCCGACTCTCCGGGACCGACGTCGAGGTGCTCCCCCTGCACGGCGGGCTGACCGCGGCGGCCCAGGACGTCGTACTCGCGGGGAACCAGCGTGGCGACCTGCTGACGTCGAACGTCAGCGGTGGGCCACGGCTGCCCGCTCGACGGGTCGTGCTGAGCACGTCCATCGCCGAGACCAGCCTGACCGTGCCCGGCGTGCGGGTCGTCGTCGACGCCGGGCTCTCCCGGCAGCCCTGGACCGACCACGCCCGCGGCCTCGACGCCCTCGTCACCGTGCTCGCGTCGCAGTCGTCGGCCACGCAGCGCGCCGGCCGCGCGGGTCGTGAGGCGCCCGGCGTCGCGTATCGATGCTGGTCGGAGGCCGAGCACGCCCACCGCGACCGCGACGACGACCCCGAGGTCGCCCACGCCGACCTCGCCGCGTTCGCCCTCGCACTCGCCCGCTGGGGCACGCCCGACGCGGCCGGCCTCGCCCTCCTCGACCCTCCCCCACCCGCCGCCTTCGACGCCGCCCGCGCCATGCTGCGCGGCCTCGGGCTGGTCGACGAGGACGGGTCGATCACCTCGCGCGGCCGGGTGGTGGCGGGCGTCGGGGTGCACCCGCGACTCGGCCGGGCGCTGCTCGACGGCGCCGACGTCGTCGGGTCACGCCTGGCCACCGAGGTGGTCGCGCTCCTCGCCACGGCCGGCCCCGTCGGCTCCGACGACCTCGAGGAGCGCCTCCGTGCGGTGCGGTCCGGCAACGACCCCGGCTGGCGCGCCGAGGTCCGCCGCCTCGACCGCGCCCTCCGCGACCGGCCCGCCGGGCAGGCCGACGGCGTCACCCTCGCGCGGAGTGCCGCCACCGTCGTCGCCCTCGCCTATCCCGACCGCCTCGCCCGGGCACGCGGCGCGGACTCCCGCGAGTTCCTGACGACGGGTGGCACGGGCGTCGAGGTCGGGCCGTCGTCGTCGTTGCGGGGCCAGGCGTGGCTGGTGGTGGCGGACGCAGCGCGCGGCCCGGGCGACCGGGTGGCGCGCGTCAGGCTGGCCGTCCCGATCGACGAGGACCTGGCCCGCTCCGCGGCGTCCCACCTGCACACCGACGACGAGGTCGTCGCCTGGGAGGACGGCGACGTCGTGGCCGAGCGCCGCGAACGGCTCGGCGCGATCGTGCTCGCCCGCCGGCCGATCCCGCAGCCGACGGTGGAAGCCCTCGCACCCGCCGTCCGGAAGGGGCTCGAGGCCGAGGGACTCGACCTGCTGCGGTGGACCGACGACGTCACGGCGCTCCGCCGGCGCCTCGCGTTCCTGCACGCCGCGGTCGGCGAGCCGTGGCCCGCCGTCGACGACGCGTCGCTGCTCGACCGGGCCGACGAGTGGCTCGACCTGAGCCGGGTCCGGCGCCGCGCCGACCTCGCCCGGCTGACGCCGCCCCTGACGGCGTTGCTGCCCTGGCCGGAGGCGGCGCGGCTCGACGAGCTGGCACCGACGCACGTCGTCACGCCGGACGGACGGCGCGTCCGCGTGGACTACAGCGAGCCCGACACGCCCACCGTCGCCCTGAAGCTCCAGCACGCCTTCGGGTGGGAGCAGGCGCCGGAGCTGGCGGGCGTCCCCGTCGTCGTGCATCTGCTCTCGCCCGCCGGGAGGCCGGCGGCCGTGACCGCCGACCTGGCGTCGTTCTGGGACGAGGGCTACCGCCAGGTGCGCGCGGAGCTGCGCGGCCGCTACCCGAAGCACGCGTGGCCGGAGGACCCGCGGCGTCCCTAGTCCGCCGCGACCTTCTCCAGCTTCTGCTTCACGGTCTTGCGGTCCTTCGTGTCCTTCTCGTGCTCGAGGGCCTTCTCCGCCTCGTCGGGCTCCATGTTCTTCGCCCGCTTGACGGCGTCGTCGGCGTTCATCTCCTCGAGCTTCGCGTCCGTGCGGGCCTGCTTGGCCTCGGCCGTGTTGTCGACGGTGCCCTGGCCCTTCCTCGACGCGTCCTTCTTCTTGGCCCGGGTCTTCTCCTTCTCGTCGTCGGAGAGCTCCTCCCAGGCCTTCTTCGGGAGGTACCGGTCGGTGCCGTCCTCCCCGCGCGCCTCGGTGGACCCGTCGGCCGTCTGCCAGTCCTCGTCGGTCCACTGCTCCAGGCTGCGCTGCTGCTCGGTCGGCTGGTCCTCGTGCTTGTAGTCGCCACCCTGCTTCTCGTACTCCTGGGTGAGCAGCTGGCTCTTGCGCGCGGACCACGTCCCGGGCGCACCGCCCTTGTCCGACTGCTTGATCTCCTCCTTGAGGCGCTCCCGCAGTTCGGGGTCGGTGTAGTCCTTCTCGTAGTCCTGCTTGCCCTTCGCCATCCGGCCGGTTACCCGCGTCGGCGCCCCTGCTCCGCCACGAGTCGGTCGAACGTCGCCGGCCCGCAGATCGTCAGCATGCGCACCGGCTCGTCGCCCAGCACCCACAGCGTGTGCTCGACGTCGCGCGGCAGGAAGATGAAGTCCCCGGCGGCCGCGGTGAACTCGTCGTCACCGCACCGCCCGCCGACCTCGCCCGCGAGGACGTGGAACATCTCGTCCTCGCCCTCGTGCGTGTGCGGCGCCACGACGAGGCCCACGGGCGCCGCCTGCTCCATGACCGACACCCGGCCCTCGGTGTCGTCGGCCGACGCCTTGACCGTGAACACGGCACCGTCGAAGTCGTAGGTGTCCCCGGTCCCGGCCGGTCGCACGAATCCGCTCATGGGCACAGGGTGCCTGTGGGTACTCATCCGTGCCGGGACACGGAGAAGTGCTCACAGGGCGTCAGCCACCTAGCGAGAACACCTTCCGCGCCGTCTCGCCGAGGATGTTCCGCTTCCCGTGCTCGGACACGAACGGCAGTGCCGCGATCTTGCCGGGCACGTCGAAGTCCCAGTGCGGCCAGTCGCTGGAGTACATCAGCGTGTTCTCCGCGTCGATCGCCTCGAGGGTGGCCGCGAGCAGCTTGTCGTCGGTCCACTCCATCGGCTGGGACGTGTAGTACATCTCGCGGATGTAGTGCGACGGCGGGCGCGTGAGCAGCGGGGCGTCCGACTGACGCATCGAGTACTCGTGGTCGAGGCGCTGCATCATGAACGGCAGCCACGCGAGGCCGCTCTCGATCCAGATCGTCCGCAGCCCCGGGAACCGCTCCGGGATGCCGTTGACGACCCAGTTCGTCATGTGCGTCATGTTGCAGGTCACGAAGCTCATCGCGTGGGCCGAGAGGAAGCGGTTCATCGTCGAGGTCATCGTGTCGGCCTGGTTCGGCCCGGCGTGGAAGCCGATCGGCAGCCCGCGCCGCTCCAGCTCCCGGTACACCGGCATGTACGCGTTGCGGTGCACCCCCGCGTGCCGCTGCGAGGTCACGAGGAACCCGATGACGCCGGGCACGTCCGCGAACTCCTCGATCGTCGCGAGGCACGCGTCGGGGTTCTCGAACGGCAGCCCCAGCATCGTGCGGATCCGCGGCTCGCGGGGCAGCACCTCGGCGGTGAACCACCGGTTGTAGGCCTGCAGCAGGGCGGTCGCGACCTCCGGCTGCGGGTGCAGCCCCGTCTCCAGCATCGGCTGCGGGAACACGACCTGGACGTCGATCGACATGGCCTCCATCGCGCGCCGCACGAGCGTCACGTCGCGCTCCGCGCCCGACCCGACGTCCGGGGTCGGCTCGCCCAGCGACGCCTGGTGCGGGATGCGCCCGGAGACGTCCTGCATCGTCAGGCCCGGCGGGTGGTTGTGGAGGGCCAGGTGCGAGGCCTGTGGCCAGTTGCGCATCATCTGCGCGGCCGTGTCCCGCAGGACCGGCGAGTCGAGGTACGCGAGGATCTCCGGCCAGGAGTCGAGCTCCACGTGGTGGGAGTCGACGTCGACGATGAAGTAGTCGTCCAGCCCGTAGCGCTCGGTGTCCCGTCGGGCGTTGGCGAGGATGTCACGGGTGTCGGTGGCGGTGGTGATCTCCTGGGGCTCCAGGCGACGGACACTCATGAGCTGCTCCTCGAGAACCACAGGGCGAGGTCGAACGGGTTGAGGTCGTTGCTGCGCAGCGCGGCGGTCGCGAGCACCACCGCGTCGGTCGGGGTCAGATCCCTTCCCGACGGCGGGTCGTGCCCCTCCTCGGCGGCCACCGCCCAGCACCGTCCGGCGACCCCGACGAGCCGGCGCGCGGTCTCCGGCGGGAGCTGCGCGATCGCCCCGTCGTCGAGCCCCGCCGCGACCTCGGCGTCCAGGTCCGCCACGAGCGCGGCGATCCGCTCAGACCGTGACACGGATGCGGCCCTCCACCTCGGCCACCGGGAACGAGCGCAGCGACGCCCCCGGCACGCCCGGGTGCCGGCCCGTCGTCACGTCGTACTCGTAGCCGTGCCACGGGCACACCACGTGCATCGTGTCCTCGTCGAACCGCATGCCGAGGCTGCGCTTCCCGTCGTCGAGCCGTTCGCGGACCCGGCTGACGATCCGCCCCTGGCAGGCCGGCCCGCCCTGGTGCGCGCAGACGTTCTCCCACGCGTAGAGGCGCCCGGCGAAGCGGAAGATGCCGACGGTGGTCGTGCCGTCGATCTCGACGACGAGGCGGCCCCGCTCGGGCACGTCCCCGGCCGCCGCGACGTCGACGTCCCGCGCCGCCGGTGTGGTGGTGGTCATACCGAGCAGCGTCCCCGCCGGCGACCGACCTGTAAATCGACGGGCCCGACCATGATCACGTCGGCGGGACGGTGGTGGCTCTCCCGAAGATCGACATCCGCCACCGGCGTCCCGCCGACGTGATCATGCCGTCCGCCGCAGCAGGCCGGCGCCCCGCTCCCGGGTCGACTTCGTCCGCATACTGATGGAGTGAACGACGTCAAGCGGCCCGGTCCCCTGTGGTGGCTCTGGTACGCCTACGGCGGCGGGTTGCCGGAGCGGTTCGCGCCGTGGGTGCTGCACGACACCACCTGCCGCACGTGGTGGCTCCGCCACGTCGTACGGATCCTGGTCCAGATCGCGCCCGTCGCCGCGGCGATCATCATCTTCGTGCCCGGCCCGCTGTGGCTGCGCACGATGTGCGCGCTCGGCGGCGGCATCATGGGCATGATCTTCGCCGTGGCCTACGTGCACGAGACGGCCGAGCACCGGCTGCTCAAGGCCGGCTACCCGGTGGGCACCGGGGTGGCGACCCGGGCCGAACGCGACCGCGACAAGGACGAGGCGGCCGCCGCGCGCTACGCGGAGCGCTACCGGCGTTCCTGACGACGGGTCAGCGGCTGGAGAGCACCTGGCTCCCGTCGATCTTCCACCCGCCGTCCTGCTGGACCATCCGGAAGAGCGTCCGCTCCTCGCTCGTGCCCCCGCTGCGGCGCTCGTAGGTGACCGTGGCGTCGACGGTGTCGCCCGGTCCCGAGGAGACCCCGCGGACGTCGACGCGGCCGATGTCGCCCCAGAACCGGGAGTAGCCGGCGAAGCCGCCCGCGGTGGTGGACTGGTACGACGGCGTCAGGCGTTGCCAGCCCTCCTGGAGGTCCGTGGGGATGAGGCCGTAGTAGTCGATCACCGCCTGCTGCTGCGCGACCTGGTCGGCCGTGCCCCGCAGCGGGGTCGACCGACCGCCGCCACCCGTCCCACCGCCGGAGTCGGAGCCGGAACCGGCCCCGGAGCTCGACCCCGGATCGGCGGGCTGGTCGGCCCCGGCCCCGGTGCCGGGCGCCGTGCTCGCGCTGGGAGCGCCGTTCCCCGTACTCAGGACGAGCGCCACCGCGACGACCGCCCCGACCAGCAGGAGCGCGAGCCCGACCAGGAGCGGGGTGCGCCGTCGTCCCGCCCGCTCCTGCCCCTCCTCGGGCGGCGCCGACACCGGGCCGGTCTCCTGCGGCCGGGTCGCCTCTGCGACGGCAGCCGGGGCGCCGGGGGGTGTCGCCGGGTGGAGGACGGCGGCCTGCCGACGAGCGCCGGCGAGCGAGTCGTCGCGGGGCGGGACGGGCACGGTCGGGCTCGTCGGGGGCTGCTCCTCGGGCCACGCGTCGGTCTCGACGTCGACGGCGGCGAGGCGCTCGAGCTCGTCGCGCACCTGGTGCATCTCGGGGCGGTGCACGGGGTCGGTGGCGAGCATCCGCTCCAGCAACGGTGCGAGGGTCCCGGCGTGCCGCGGGGCCGGGTGGTCCCCGGTCGCGACGCGGTGCAGCAGCGCCAGCGCGTTCTCACCCGACCCGAACGGCGGCTCGCCCTCGACGGCCGCGTAGAGGGTGGAGCCCAGCGAGTAGACGTCGGAGCGGAAGTCGGCGGCCGTGCCGCGGGCGACCTCGGGCGCCAGGTAGGCGGGCGTACCGGCCATCATCCCGGTCGAGGTGATCGTGGCCTCGTCGACCGCGCGGGAGATGCCGAAGTCGGTCACCTTGACGACGCCGTCGGTGCCGAGCAGGACGTTGCCCGGCTTGACGTCGCGGTGCACGATCCCGGCCGCGTGGGCGGCGGTGAGCGCCGCGGCGACCTGGTGCCCCACGGCCGCGGCGTCCCGCGCGGAGAGCGGCCCGTCCGCCGCCAACGCCTCGGCGAGGCTCCGCGAGGGCAGGTACTCCATGACGAGCCACGGCTCGCCGCCGTGGTCGACGACGTCGAACACGGTGATGGCGTGCGGATGGTGGATGCGGGCGACGAGCCGGCCCTCACGGATCACGCGCTGGTGGGCCTGCTCGGTGCTCCGCTCGTCGACCCCGCCGGGCAGCCGGACCTGCTTGAGGGCCACCGCGCGGCGCAGCCGCTCGTCCTCGGCGCGCCACACCACGCCCATGGCCCCGCTCCCGACCCGCGCGACGACCCGGTAGCGCCCGCCGATCACCTCGTCCTCGGCCACCCGCTGTCTCTCCCTCCGCCGTCCGCGCGGTGCGGAGTGCCCACCCGGGCCGCCGGGCATACGCGGCGGGCGGCCTCAGCCGGCCAGCGCCACCGACGCCCGGTACCGGTCGACCAGCAACGACGCGACCGCCGGGTGGTCCCCCAACGGCTCGGCGACCACCGCGGCGCCCACGGCGGACGCCCAGCGGTGGAACACTCCCGGGGCGAGCAGCCACGTCAGCAGGGCCACCGGCCCGTCCTGGGCCGCCACGACCTCCGCCAGCCGCGGGTCGCCCCCCGCGACGTAGCCGACCGGCACCGCGGCACCCACCCGCTCCCGCATCAGGTCGGCGGCGACCCGCAGGTCGGCCTGCGCCACCGGGTCGGTCGACCCGGCCGCGGCGAGCACGACCCGCTCCGAGCGCCACCCGGCGTCGCGCAGCCGTGACAGCGCCGCGTCCACCAGCACCGCGTCGGGGCCCAGTGGCTCGGTCACCCGCACGTCGGTCCGGCCGAGCGCGGCCAGCTGGTCCGGCACGTCGCGGCGCACGTGGAAGCCCGACGCGAGGAACGCCGGGACCACGACGACGGGTCCCGGGTCCAGCTTCGGCAGCAGGTCCGCCAGCTGTGGTCGGGCCACGCCCGCCCAGGCCAGCCGAACCCCGACGTCCGGGACCAGCGACCGCACCCGCGTGAGCAGCGCACCCCACGTCGCCCGGCCGGCCGGGTCGTTCGTGCCGTGCGCGAGGACCACGAGCGTCACGAGGACGCCGCCCCGCTCACGAGGACGCCGCCACGTGCTCCTCCAGGCGCTTCACCATCGCTCCCAGCCGGAACCGCTCCGGCGCGATCGACGGGACGTCGAGCCGGTCCAGCGGGGCCGCGGTGACCGGCCCGACCGCACACGCGAGCACGCCGTCGCGGAACGCGGCCACGACGTCCGGGGCCGACCCGGTCGCCTCCGCGCGGTGGAACAGTCCCTCCACCGCCGGCGCGGACGTGAAGGTCACGACGTCGACCTCCCCGTCCACGATCGCCGCGATCAGCGCGTCGACCGCCGGCAGGTCCGGCGGCGGCTCCCACCGGTAGACGTGCACCTCGACGACGTCCGCCCCGGCCTCGCGCAGGGCCTCGAGGAAGGAGGTCATGGGGTCGCCGTGCAGCTGCACCGCGACCCGTCGTCCGGACACCCCCACGTCGAGCAGGTGTTCGAGCACCTCCGGCGACGACTCGGTCTCGTCGGCCGACCAGACCTCGCGGAGCCCGGCGCCACGGATCGCACCGCGCGCCTTCGGGCCCCGCGCCAGCACCTCCGCGGAACCGAGCACCTCCCGCAGTCGCTCCCCGAGACCCCACTCGTCGGCGACCTCGAGCCAGCCGCGGAAGCCCTGCCCGGTGGTCGCGACGACGACATCGGGCGGGGTGTCGACCAGCCCGCGGGTGACGTCCGCGAGCTGCGAGTCGTCGGCGAGGGGCACGATCCGCATCGTCGGCCCGTGCACCGTCGTCGCGCCCTTGCGGTGCAGGAGCTCGATCTGGTCGTCGGCGCGGCGGTCGGCGGTGACGCCGACGCGCACGCCCCCGAGCGGACCCGCGACCCGGGTCGTGTCCTGCGCGACAGCGTCCTCCGTCATGGGCTCCCGACCTCGACCGTCCCGTCCACCACCCGCACAGGATAGGTCGCCACCACCACGTCGGAGTCCTCGAGCGCCACGCCCGACTCCAACGCGAAGTGCTGCTTGTGCAGCGGCGAGGCCACCACCGCCGTCCCGCCGAGGTCCCCGACGATGCCGCGCGAGAGCACGGAGGCCCGGGAGAACGGGTCGACGTTGTGCAGGGCGAACAGCCGGTCGTCGTGGGTGCGGAACACCGCCACCGGCTCGCCGTCGACCAGGGCGCACACCCCACGCTCCGGCTGGAGCTTCGCCAGGGGGCAGACCGCGGTCCATCCCGTTCCCGACGGCGGGGCCGCGGGGGTCGCCGGGGTCGGCTGCGGGTCCTTGGACTCGGCTCCGTCGGTCGAGCCGGAGGGGTGCTGGCGAACGTCGGCCTGCGCGGTCATGCGGGCGCTCCCATCGGGATCCGGGCTCCGTCGGTGATCGGCACGCCGCCCAGACCGAGAGCGGCGAGGTCGGTCGGCTGGCCGTCCTTCATCCCCGCCGGCACGCGCCGACCGAGGTGGTCGACGAACTCGATCGTCGGGTCGGGCGTGCCCGGCGCGTTGACGAACGACGTGAACCGCTCGAGCTTGTCCGGGTCGGCGAGGACCGCGGCCCACTCGTCGGCGTACCCCTCGACGTGGCGCGCCATCTGCTCGTCGAGCGAGGCGCAGATGCCGAGCGAGTCCTCCATGATCACGTCACGGAGGTGGTCGATACCGCCCTCGAGCGCCTCGATCCACGGCGCGGTGCGCTGCAGCCGGTCGGCCGTGCGGATGTAGAACATGAGGAAGCGGTCGATCGTGCGGACCAGCGTCGTCGTGTCCAGGTCGGAGGCGATCAGCTCCGCGTGCCGCGGGGTGAAGCCGCCGTTGCCGCCCAGGTAGAGGTTCCACCCGGTCTCGGTGGCGATGATCCCGAAGTCCTTCGAGCGGGCCTCGGCGCACTCGCGGGCACAGCCCGACACCCCGGACTTCAGCTTGTGCGGCGAGCGCAGGCCGCGGTAGCGCAGCTCCAGGGCCACCGCGAGCCCGACGGAGTCCTGCACGCCGTAGCGGCACCAGTCGGTGCCGACGCACGACTTCACCGTCCGCAGCGACTTCCCGTACGCGTGGCCGGACTCGAACCCGGCGTCGACCAGGCGCTGCCAGATCTTCGGCAGGTCGTCGACGCGGGCGCCGAACATGTCGATCCGCTGGCCACCGGTGATCTTCGTGTAGAGCCCGAAGTCCTTGGCCACCGAGCCGATCGCGATGAGGCCCTCGGGCGTGACCTCCCCGCCGGGCAGCCGCGGGACCACCGAGTAGGTGCCGTTGCGCTGCATGTTGGCGAGGAAGTGGTCGTTGGTGTCCTGCAGCACCGCCGACTCGCCGTCGAGCACGTGGCCCCCGGCGAGCGTCGCGAGCATCGAGGCGACGGCGGGCTTGCAGATGTCGCAGCCCCGTCCGGTGCCGTACTGCCCGATGATCTCGGAGAACGTCTGCAGGCCCGTCGCCATGACGATCTCGTAGAGCTCGGCGCGCGACTGGGAGAAGTGCTCGCAGAGCGCCTTCGACACCTCGACGCCGCAGGACGCGAGCACCTTGCCCAGCGTCGGCACGCAGGACCCGCACGTGGTCCCGGCGCGCGTGCACGCCTTGAGCTGCGGCACCGTCGTCGCCTCGCCGGAGGCGATCGCCGCGACCAGCGCACCCTTGGTGACCGCGTTGCAGGAGCAGATCTGGGCGCCGTCGGGCAGGGCGTCGATGCCGACGCCGACTGCGCCGTCGCCCGCCGGCGCGATGAGCGACATCGGGTCGCCGGGGAGCTTCTCGCCGAGGAACCCGCGCAGCGTCTCGTAGTTCGAGGCGTCGCCGACGAGGATGCCGCCGAGCAGGGTCTGCGCGTCGTCGGAGACGACGAGCTTGGAGTAGGTCCCGGCGACCGGGTCGTTCAGCGTCACCTCGAGCGCGCCGGCGGTGGCCGCGTGGGCGTCGCCGAAGCTCGCCACGTCCACGCCGAGCAGCTTGAGCTTGGTCGACAGGTCGGCCTCGGTGAAACGGCCGTCCCCGCCGGTCAGGCGCTCGGCGACGACCTCGGCCATCGCGTAGCCGGGCGCGACGAGGCCGTAGGTGCGGCCCTTGACCGCCGCGACCTCGCCGATGGCCCACACGTGCTCGTCGGAGGTCCGGCACCGCTCGTCGACCAGCACGCCGCCGCGCTCCCCGACCTCGAGCCCGACCTCGCGGGCCAGCGAGTCGGCGGGCCGGATGCCCGCGGAGAAGACGACCACGGACGCGTCGAGCTCGGTGCCGTCGGACAGCGTGACCGTCAGGCCGCCGCGGTGGTCCTTCGCGATCGAGCTGGTGGAGACGCCGGTGTGCACCCGCAGACCGAGCTCCGAGACCAGCCGCGCGAGCAGCGCCCCGCCGCCCTCGTCGACCTGCACCGGCATGAGCCGGGGCGCCATCTCCACGACGTGCGGGGACAGGCCCAGCTGCCGCAGCGCGTTCGCCGCCTCGAGCCCGAGCAGGCCGCCCCCGACGACGACGCCGGCCCGCCGTCCCGCGCCCGCCGTCGAGACCGCCTTCTCGGCGGCCGCGCGCAGCCCGTCGAGGTCCTCGAGGGTGCGGTAGACGAAGACGTTGTCGAGGTCGCGGCCGGGGACCGGCGGCACGAACGGGACGCTGCCGGTGGCGACGACGAGCTCGTCGTAGGCGACGTCCCGGCCCTTCGCGGTGCGCACCGTCCGGGCGGCGAGGTCGACCGCGGTGACCGGCTCGTCGAGGTGCAGCTCGACCAGCGGGTCGCTGTGCTCGTCGAGGGTGAGGTCCTCGGCCGAGGCGTCGCCCACGTAGGACGACAGCGCGACCCGGTCGTAGGCCGGCCGGTTCTCCTCGGCCAGCACCACGATCTTCCAGGCGTCGTCGGTGTCCAGCCGGCGCAGGCTCTCGACGAACCGGTGCCCGACCATCCCGTGGCCGACGACGACGACCGTGCGGGCGTTCATGGCGATGTGCTCCCTTCGGTCGCAGGTGAGCAGAAAGGGCCGCTATGGCGACCCTTTCTGCTCACCTGTGCTCACACGGACGCGTACGAGACCTTCGAGCCCGTCGTCGGGTCGGTCGCCGCCTTCGCGTTGCGCATGTAGACGAGGTAGGTCACGACGAAGCAGACGGCGTAGAAGGCGAGGAACGCCCAGAACGCCGGCACGCCGCTCTTCACGGTGAGGAATGACTGGCGGAAGGCCAGGTTGATCAGCAGCCCGCCGAAGGCGCCGATCGCGCCGGCGATGCCGATCACGGCGCCGGAGATGCGTCGCGCCCAGAGCAGCGCCGCGTCCTGGTCCCATCCCTTGCTCTCCGACGAGGCCAGGGCCTTCGTCCGGAAGATCGCCGGGATCATCTTGTAGACCGAGCCGTTGCCGATGCCCGAGGTGATGAACAGCAGGGTGAAGCCGACGACGAACAGCGCGAGCGACTTCTGCCCCGACGCGACGATGCAGAGCAGCGAGGCGACGGCCATCGCGACGAAGTTCCAGAAGGTGACCTTCACGCCGCCGATGCGGTCGGAGAGCCAGCCGCCGACGGGGCGGATGAGCGACCCGAGCAGCGGGCCGATGAAGGTCAGGGTCGCGGCCTGCAGCGGGGTGCGGCCGAACTGGTTCTGCAGCACGAGCCCGAACGCGAAGCTGTAGCCGATGAACGAGCCGAAGGTGCCGATGTAGAGGAAGGAGATGACCCAGGTCTGGGCCTGGCTCGTGGCCTCCTTGAGTGCCCCGGTGTCGTTGCGCACCGAGCTCAGGTTGTCCATGAACAGCGCGCAGGACAGCGTCGCGATCACGACGAGCGGGATGTAGATCCCGAGCAGGATGCGGATGCCGCCCACGCCGCCGCCCGCCGTCGCGAGGATGAGCAGCCCGAGCAGCTGGATCACCGCGACGCCGAGGTTCCCGCCGCCGGCGTTGAGGCCGAGCGCGTAGCCCTTGCGGCGGTCGGGGAAGAAGGCGTTGATGTTGGTCATCGAGGAGGCGAAGTTGCCGCCGCCGACGCCCGCGATCGCCGCGAGCACCATGAGCGTCGTGTAGCTGACGCCGGGCTGGACGATGAACGCCGCGAGGATCGTGGGGATCAACAGCAGGGCCGCGGCGATGATCGACCAGTTGCGGCCGCCGAACACCGCGACGGCCATCGTGTAGGGCAGGCGGAGGAACGAGCCGATCAGCGTCGGCATGGCGACGAGGAAGAACTTCCCGGCCACGTCGAGCCCGAAGACGTCGTTCGGCATGAAGAGCACGAGGACCGACCACAGGGTCCAGATCGAGAACCCGATGTGCTCGGAGAACACCGAGAACCACAGGTTCCGGTTCGCGACCCGCTTGCCGCCGCCCTCCCAGAAGGACTCGTCCTCCGGGCGCCAGTCGTCGATCCACCGACCCCGGATCAGCCCCTCGGACCTCGCGGCCACCGTCATCTCGTCGTCCTCCGCCTCGCCGGGAACGTCCCGTTCGGGGGGACGTCGTCTCGGCGGGGACGCTAGGAAGCGCCCGTTACGCGGCGATGACAGCGTGTTTCGGTGGAACGACGGTCGAAGAGCGCACCGTCACGGTTTTCAGAGCAGCTCGCTGATGATCCGGGCGGCGTGCTCGAGTCCCCGCAGCGACTCCTTGGTGCAGGCGGGGTGCTGGGCGTGCACGGCGAGCCGGAACAGCAGCCCGTGCAGCAGCATCTGCGGCCACTGCGGGAGGTGGCCCCACCGCGTGACGAGGCCGGCGTCGGCGCCGCCCCACGCGAGGGCGTCCACCACGACGACGGCCGCGGCCCACTCGACGGGACGCCAGAACGGGACGAGGTCGAGCACGGCGGGCGGCTGGTCCTCCCCGGTTCCGTCGCCCTCAAAGAGCACGGTGCCGAACAGGTCGCCGTGCACGAGCTGCAGCGGCAGAGTGGACGCGATCCGGCGGCGGGCCAGCTCCGCGAACAGGTCGCCCCCGGTCTCGGGGTCGAGCGGCACCTGCTTCTCCCCGAAGGCCGCACGGTCGGCGCGGGCGAGGATGTCGTCGCGGTCGTCGACCAGCCGCGGGCGGGACAGGCGCGCGGTGGCGCGGTGCAGGCGCAGCGAGACGGCGACCACGTCGTCGTGCCGGGGCCGGACCTCCCCCGCGACGTCGTGGCAGGCCGACCACCCGGAGACGACGCGCCGGCCGTCGGAGGCACGGACCGGCCGGGCGAGCCGGATCCCGTCGACGCCGCCGCCCGCGAGCTCCTCGAGGGTCGCGGCCGACCACGCGGCGAGCACGGTGTCCGACACCGGGCGCAGCAGGACGCCGTCGCAGCTCCACGCCGGGCCGGGCAGGTGGGGGCGGGGACGCGGCACCGAGTCGCGCACCCCGAAGGCGGTGCGGACGTGCTGCGGGGGCCCCTCGGGCTCCCCCGCGGCCGACGGTCCCTGCGACGAGCCCTGAGCAACCGCGGTCATCGTTCCCCCGTCGCCATGGACACCCTGCCCGTCACGCTCCGCACGCTATACCCGACGCGGGTCGAGTCAGGGACACGAGCCCCGGCGTGTCCGTCCCGGCCTGTCGGGCCCGGGGTCGCGCCTCACCGGTCCTCGACCAGGAGTAGCACCCGCCTCACCCGGTCGAGCCACCACGTGGCCCGGTCCGGGGACATCGCGTTCCCCGCGAGGTTCCCGACGCCGGGTGCGGGCGCCGCGGGCGGCACCGGCAGCGCGCCGCCCTCCGGCACCAGCGACGCCGCGACGGTGTCCCGGGCGAGCAGGCTCGTCGTCCCCAGCCCGCAGGCGTGGGGCAGCTCGGGCAGGGCGCCCGCCAGCGCGAGCCCGGCGGCGAGCCCCACCGAGCTCTCCACCGCCGACGACACCACGCACGGCAGCCCGATCGCCTCGGCGATCCGCAGCGACGCGGCGACCCCGCCGAGCGGCGCGACCTTGACCACCGCGACGTCGGCCGCCCCGGCCGCGACCACGCGCATCGGGTCGGACGCCCGGCGGATCGACTCGTCGGCGGCGACCGCGACGTCGACGCGGCGGCGGACCGCGGCCAGCTCCTCGACGGTGCGGCAGGGCTGCTCGACGTACTCCAGGCCCCCGGCGGCGCGGTCGAGCGCCCGGACGGCGGCGACGGCCCCGTCGACGTCCCAGCCGCCGTTCGCGTCGACCCGCACGCGGCCGCCCGGGCCGAGGGCGTCGCGCACCGCCTCGACGCGGGCGAGGTCCGCCGCCCGGTCCTGGCCGGCCTCGGCGACCTTCACCTTCGCGGTGCCGGCCCCGGACGCCGTGACGATGCGGTGCGCGTGCTCCGGATCGACGGCGGGGACGGTGGCGTTGACCGGGACCGTCGACCGGAGCGGGGCCGGCCACGCGGGACCGAGCGCCGACTCCAGCGCGCACCGCAGCCAGGGCACGGCCTCGTCGTCGTCGTACTCGGCGAAGGGGCAGAACTCGCCCCACCCGCCGTCGGCACCCTCGAGCAGCAGCGTCTCCCGCACCGTGATGCCGCGGAAGCGGACGCGCATCGGCAGGGCCACGGGGTACGCCCGGAGCCCGACGCCGCCGACGGTCGTGACGATGTCGACCGTCGGCGCGGGTTCGGCGGGGGTCGGGCCTAACGTCATGACCATGGATCGTTCCCGACCGGTCGAGGTCGTCGCCACCGACGGGTCCGCGGCGGCGGCCCGGGCCCTCGGCGAACGTCTCGTCGCCGCCGTGTCGGGGCACGGGCCGGCGGTGCTGCCCACCGGCCCCGACGACGCGCCCCCGCCCGCGCGGTTGAGGGCGCCGGTCGCGCCGGGCGTCGCCGCGGTGGTCACGACGTCGGGCTCCACCGGCGTTCCGAAGGCCGTCCTCCTCTCGGGGACCGCCCTCGCCGCGTCGGCGACCGCCACCGCCGCCCGCCTCGGCGGGGAGGGCCGCTGGCTGCTCGCCCTCCCCGCGCACCACGTCGCCGGGGTCCAGGTGCTGCTGCGCTCCGCACGGGCCGGGGTGCCGGCCGCCGTGATGGACCTGCGCGACGGGTTCCGCCCGGACGCCTTCGCGGACGCCGTGGCCGCCGCCCGCCCTACGGTCACACGGCTCTCGCTGGTGCCCACCCAGCTGCGGCGGCTGCTCGACGACGCGCAGGACGGGACCGGCCGCGGCCTCGACGCCCTGCGCGGGTTCGGGGCCGTGCTGGTCGGCGGGGCCGCCGCCGAGGCCGCGCTGCTGCACCGCGCCCGGGCCGCGGGCGTGCGGGTGGTGACGACCTACGGCATGAGCGAGACCTGCGGCGGCTGCGTGTACGACGGCGTGCCGCTGGACCGGGTCACGCTGGACATCGAGGACCAGGACCCGTCCGGCGCCGGACGGATCGTGCTGGGCGGGGCGACCGTCGCCGAGGGCTACCAGGGCCTCGACGACCCCGCGTTCCTCCCGGGCCGCCGGTTCCGGACGTCCGACCTCGGACGGGTACTCCCGGGCGGCCGGCTCGAGGTGCTCGGCCGGGCCGACGACGTCATCGTCACCGGCGGCGAGAAGGTGCCCCCGGTCGTCGTCGAGCAGGCGCTGCTCACCGTGCCCGGGGTGCGGGAGGCCTGCGTGGTCGGGGTGCCGGACCCCGAGTGGGGCGCCCGGGTGGTGGCCGTGGTGACCGGCGCCGGACTGGAGCCCGAGGCGGTACGCCGCGAGGTCGACTGGCTCGGCCGGGCGACGCCGCGGGCCGTGCGGGTGCTCGACGAGCTGCCGCTGCGGGGCATCGGCAAGCCCGACCGGGCCGCGGTGCGTGATCTGTTCGCCGTGGAGGGCGGAGCAACACGGGCGTAACCGCCGGGTGATGACATGGCCGGGTGCACCTGCTCCTGCTCACCGGGGCGTCCTCGGTCGACGAGGTGCTCCCCGGACTCGCGATGCTGCCCGACCACCGCGTCACGCTCGGCGCGCTGACGGCGGCCGAGGCCGTCACCTCCGCGGTGGACGTCGACGCGGTCCTGCTCGACGCCCGCACCCGGCCCTTCGCGGCCGCCGAGCTCGCCGCCACCGTGGACGCGACCCGTCCCGGGCTGCCGGTCGCCGTGGTGGTGGGGCCGGACGCGGCGTTCCCCGTCGAGGACGACGTGCCGGTGGACACGCTGCTGCTGCCCGACGCGTCGCCCGCCGAGGTCGCGGCCCGTCTGCGCCTGCTCGCCCGCCCGGTGCCGCCGGCCCCACGCCCGCGTCGGGACCGGCGCCCCGCCGCGCCGCCGCCGGGCGCGCTCGTCGTCGACGACCTCGTCGTCGACACCGTCGCCTACCAGGCCTTCCTCGCGGGGCGCCCGCTCGCGCTGGCCCGCCGCGAGCTGGAACTGCTCGCCGCGCTCGCCGCGCGTCCCGGCCGCCCCGCCACCCGCGCGGCCCTGCTCCGCCACGTGTGGGGCCGCGACTACGAGGGCAGCGCCCGCACCGTCGACGTCCACGTCCGGGCCCTGCGCCGGGTCCTCGGGCCCCCCCACCGCGACCTGATCCGCACCCTGCGCGGGGTCGGCTACGCCCTCTTCCCGACGACGGGTGCGGCGACGGTCCCCGACCGCGTCGCCCCGCCCGCGCGGGTCGCCGCACCGCTGCGCCCGGACGAGGCCCTCGACGCCCCGTCGTCCCCGGCCCGGCCGGGCGGCCGCGACGCGCCCGGCGACGTCGTCGCGAGCAAGCGCGCCGGGCTGCCGCTGGACCTCGACGCCGTGGCGGAACCGGCCCGGCTGGGCGCCCTGGAGCGCTACAGCCTGAAGACACTCGGGGCGTGCTCGGAGCGCGAGGACGGGCTGTTCCTGCTGCGCGCCCGGACCCGCGGGCGGGTGCCGGCCGCGGCGGTACGGGCGCTCGCCGCCCTCCTGCGCGAGCGCGATCTCGGCCCGGTGCACCTCACCACCCGGCAGCAGCTGGAGCTCCAGGACGTGCCGGCGGCGCTCGTCGTCGGGACCCTCGACGCCCTGCACACGGCGGGCCTCGACACCGACGCGACGTGCGGGCACACCGTCCGCGGCGTCACGAGCTGCCCGGACGCCGGGGTCTCGGCCGAGGAGCCGTTCGACTGCACGCCCGACGCGGAGCAGCTCACCGACTCGCTGCTGCGCCTCGGACCGGAGCTGAACACGCGGCTCCCCCAACGGTTCTCGGTGAGCCTGGGCGGCTGCCCCGGCTGCCGCGCCCAGGCCAAGATCTCCGACGTCGGGCTCGTGTCGGTCCTCGACGACGACGGCCGCCCCGGCTACGAGCTGTGGGTGGGCGGCGGGCTCGGCCGCTCCCGGCCGACGCTCGCGACCCGGCTCGCCGGTTTCGTCCCCCGCGAGGGCCTGCTCCCGGCCGTGCACGCCGTGCTGGCGGTCTTCCTCGCGCACGGCGCCTTCGAGAGCCCGAACCGCGCGCGGCTGAAGTTCCTCGTCGCCCGGCTCGGCCCCGACCGGTTCCGCGCGCTGGTCTCCGAGGCCGAGACCGACCTGTCCGCGCGGGCGTGGCCGCCGCCCGCCCCGCTGCCCGCGGTCCGCGCGCCCGGTGTGCCCGAGGGACCGGCCCCGCCCGACGGCTGGGGTGACGACGTGCGCCCGCAGCACACGCCGGGGCTCGCGACCGTGACGGTCACGGTGCCGCTCGGAAGCCTGTCGGCGGCGGCGCTCGACGTGCTGGCCGAGGTCGCCGAGGACCACGCCGACGGGGTGGTCCGGCTCAGCCGCGAGCAGAACGTCGTGCTGCGCGACGTGACGGTCGACGACGTCGGGGCGGTCGCCGCCCGGGTCGCCGCGGTAGGCCTGGCCGTGCACACCCACCGGCCGGCCCGCGACGTCCGCGCCTGCGTCGGCGCCGCCTCGTGCGCGCTCGCCATCACCCCGACCCGCGACCTCGCCCGCGTCCTGTGGCACCTGCCCGCCCTGCGCCGGAACTCCCGCGTGGCCGTGAGCATCTCCGGCTGCCCCGCCTCCTGCGCCCGCCACCAGGCCGCCGACCTCGGCCTCGCCGGCAACCTCGTCTCGGTCCGCGGCCGGCGCGTGCCCGGCTACCGCGTGCACCTCGGCGGGGACCTCGGCCGCGACCGCATCGGCACGGTGCTCGGTCGGGTCGCCGAGGACCAGGTGCCCCTGCTCGTCGACCAGGTGGTGCGCATCTGGGAGGACCTGCGCGTGGGCCACGAGACCCTCGCCGACAGCGTCGCCCGCACCGGCCTGGAGCCGTTCGTGTCGGCGTTGCGAGGCCTGCCCGGCCTGGCGTGGGAGGCCGGGGACGACGAGGGTCCGGGTCGGCCGTCGCTGCCCCTGATGCCGGTCCGCTCCCGGTCCTCGGTGTCCTGACCGAAGGGCACCGTCGCTCGATCTACCCGACCGACGGTGCCCTTCGGTCGGCCCGGGAGGAGCCCACCGCCGCGTACGCCGTGTCGACGGCGAGGAAGACCAGCAGGCTCACCCCGCGCGGACGACGGTCCGGTTCCCGCGTCGGGTCCCCGTCACGTCCGCGGCTCGGGGACCGGACGCCTAGGGTCGCTCCTCGTGGACGAACCGCTCTTCGACAGCTCGGTCTGGCGCCCGGTGGAGGGCTTCGACCTCACCGACATCACGTACCACCGCTCGGTCGAGCTGGGATGCGTGCGCATCGCCTTCGACCGGCCCGAGGTGCGCAACGCGTTCCGCCCGCACACCGTCGACGAGCTCGCGACGGCGCTGGAGCACGCCCGAACGAGCGCCGACGTCGGCGTCGTCCTGCTCACCGGCAACGGCCCCTCCCCGCGCGACGGCGGCCACGCGTTCTGCTCCGGCGGCGACCAGCGCATCCGCGGGCGCACGGGCTACCAGTACGCCTCGTCGGAGACCGCGGTCAGCGCCCAGGAGCAGGGCCGCGCGGGCCGGCTGCACATCCTCGAGTGCCAGCGGCTGATCCGCTTCATGCCGAAGATCGTCATCGCCGTCGTCAACGGGTGGGCGGCGGGCGGGGGCCACTCGCTGCACGCCGTCTCCGACCTCACCCTGGCGAGCGCCGAGCACGCCCGGTTCAAGCAGACCGACGCCGACGTGGGGTCGTTCGACGGCGGGTACGGCTCGGCCTACCTCGCCCGCCAGGTCGGGCAGAAGTTCGCCCGCGAGATCTTCTTCCTCGGCCGGACCTACACCGCCGAGCAGATGCACCGCATGGGCGCGGTCAACGAGGTCGTGCCGCACGCGGAGCTGGAGACCACCGCGCTGCAGTGGGCGCGGGAGATCCTCGGCAAGTCCCCGCAGGCCCAACGGATGCTGAAGTACTCGTTCAACCTCGTCGACGACGGGCTGGTCGGCCAGCAGCTCTTCGCCGGCGAGACCACACGCCTCGCGTACATGACCGACGAGGCCGTGGAGGGCAAGGAGTCGTTCCTGGAGAAGCGCGCGCCCGACTGGTCGCCGTTCCCCTGGTACTACTAGGTGCCCTGCGGCCCGTGAGCACTCCGCGCTCCGGGCCGGACACGTCCCCACCGGCCGGAGGCACCCCGCGTGTGCACCGAGACCCCCGACGCGGCCGCCGTCGCCTTCGCGGCCCCGCGCGCCGCGGACGGTACCGCCGTCGACCCCGTCCACCTCGAGCCGGTCGACGCCCTGACGATCACCGTGCTCGTCGACAACTCCTTCGACGCGCTGCTCGCCGACGGGCCGGGGGTGACGCGGGCCCGGCTCGGCACCGGTCCGGGCCTCGAGGCCGGGCAGTACGTCGGCGGGCTCGCCCGGCCCGGGCTGGTGGCGGAGCACGGGTTCTCGGCGCTGGTCACGGTCACGCGCGACGGGCACGACCACACGCTGCTGTTCGACACCGGGGTCTCGCCGGAGGGCATGGCGGTGAACGGGCGACGGCTCGACATCGACCCCACCGACATCGGCGCCGTCGTGCTCTCCCACGGCCACGCGGACCACACCGGCGGCTTCCCCGGCCTCGAACGGTGGCTCGGTCGCACCGCGAGCCCGCTGGTCCTGCACCCGGTGGCGTTCACCGAGCGGCGTCTCGTGCCGCCGGGCGGCGAGCCGTTCGTGATGCCGCGGCTCGACCGCGCGGCCCTCGTCGGCGACGGCATCGAGCTGATCGAGCGCCGCGAGCCGTCCTTCCTGCTCGGCGGCAGCGTCCTCGTCACCGGGGAGGTCGACCGGACGACGGAGTTCGAGCGCGGCATGCCGTTCCACGAGGCCCGGGTCGACGGGACCTGGGCGCCCGACCCGTGGATCGTCGACGACCAGGCGCTCGTCGTCGACGTCCGCGGTCGGGGCCTCGTCGTGCTGACCGGCTGCGGGCACGCCGGGTCGGTGAACATCGCACGGCACGCGCTGCGGCTGACCGGTCACGACCGGCTGCACGCCCTGCTCGGGGGCCTGCACCTCACCGGTCCGGGGTTCGAGCCGATCATCGAGCCCACCGTGGCGTCGCTCGTCGACCTCGCCCCCGACGTCGTCGTCCCCGCGCACTGCACGGGCTGGCGGGCGCAGATGCGGCTGGCCCAGGCCCTCGGCGACGCGTTCGTGCCGGGCGCCGTGGGCAGCCGCTACGCCTTCGGCCCGTGAGCACTTCTCCGTGCCCGAGCACGGACGAGTACTCACGAGCCGGAGGCACCTACGCCTGCGCCACCTCGCGCTCGCGGGGCACCGCCGAGTCGGGGACGTCGTCGTCGCGCCCCGGCTTCTCGCTGCGCGCGACGAACCCGTAGGCCGCACCGACGAGCAGGCCGCCGCCGACGAGGTTGCCGAGCCCGACCCACAGCAGGTTCCAGGCGAAGTGCCCGATGGTGGCCTCCGGCAGCCCGCTGAACAGGCCGAGGCCGAAGATCGTCATGTTGGCGACGACGTGGTCGAAGCCGGTGGTGATGAACGCGAGGAGCGCCCAGAACAGCACGACGAGCTTCGCGCCGTCCGACCGCGTCCGGGCGGCCATCCACACCCCGAGGCAGACCAGGAAGTTGCAGAGCACGCCGCGGAAGAACATGGTCGAGACCGTCTCGGTCTCCTTCGACCGGAACGTCGAGGTGAGGAAGTTCAACGCGGCAGGCGGCTGGCCCGGGTTCGCGATCTTGAGCACGCCCGAGGCCTCGACGAGCAGCGAGAACAGCAGCCCGCCGACGAGGTTGCCGACGAACGAGCACAGGATGACGGCGACCACCGCGCCGACCCCGACGCGTCGCGCCCGGCCGAACAGGCCGAGGACCATCGTCATCATGTTGCCGGTGGTCAGCTCGCCGCCGGCGAACACGACCAGGGTCAGGGCGATCCCGAAGACGAGTCCCTGCACCAGCTTGGTGAACGGGCTGTTCGCGGCGCTGAGGGGACCGGCGGCGGCGAGCATCAGGGTGACCGCGACGCCGATGTAGGCCCCGGCCAGCGCGGCGCTCACGAGGTAGGAGACGGGCGAGCGCGAGGCGCGGAGCTTGGTGTTCGCAGCCTCGGCCTGCTCGTCCACGGCTTCGGTGATGGGGATGGGCATGGTCACCTCTCGGACGACGGGATCATGTCGGAAGGCATACGAACAGTCGGTTCCCGGTCGTCGGCCAAGAGGTCGTGAACAGACGGTCAACCCTGTGTCACCGTTGTCGCACAATCGCCCAGCACGACACGAGACGGACGCCGAACGGGGTAGTGGATCCGTCGTGACGGTCCAACCGATCGGTGCCGCGCTCGACCTCCTCGCCGACCGTGACCCGGACCGGACCGCCGTCCACGAGATGGCGACCGGGACCACCCTCTCCCGCCGGGACGTCGCGACGAGGTCCGCGGCCGTCGCCGCGGCGTGGTCCGACGACGTGGCGCCCGGCGACCTCGTCGGGCTCCACCTCGGCAACACCGCGGACCTCGTCGTGGGCTGCGTGGCGGTGTGGCGCCTCGGTGCCACGCCGCTGCCGCTGCCGCCCGAGCCCGCGGCGGCGCTCGACGTCGCCGACCCCGCCCTCGTCGTCGGGACCCTGCCCGACCGGGCGTCAGGACGGATCGCCGACCGCGCGCCGGCGTCGGCGTGGAAGGCGACCGCCACCGGCGGCAGCACCGGGCCCCCGAAGGTCGTGCTGTCGACCGGAGCCGCGACGGTCGACCCCGACGCCGACGTCGCCCCCTACCTGCCCCGCGAGCAGGTCCAGCTGGTCAGCGGACCGCTGCACCACTCGGCGCCGTTCACCTACGCGCTGCGCGGCCTCATGACCGGGCACACGCTCGTGCTGCTCGAGCGCTTCTCCCCCACGGCCGTCCTCACCGCGATCCCGCGGTTCGGCGTCACCTGGGCGCTGCTCGTCCCGAGCATGCTGCACCGGCTGGCCCGCCATCCCGACGTCGGGTCGGCGGACCTGGGCTCGCTACGTCACCTCGTGCACCTCGGCGCCCCGTGCCCACCCGACCTCAAGCGGTGGTGGCTGGAACGGATCGGCGCGGAGCGGGTCGTCGAGGTGTACGCGAGCTCCGAGTCGGCCGGGATCACGATGATCCGGGGTGACGAATGGCTCGCGGCGCCGGGCTCGGTGGGGCGGCCGGTGGGCGGGTCGTCGTTCCGCGTGGTCGACGCCCACGGCGGAGAGCTCCCGGCCGGGGAGGTCGGCGAGGTGATCATGACCCGCACGGGCGGACCCCGGTACCGCTACCTCGGCGGGACGGCCCGCCGGATGCCGGGCTGGGAGGACTGGGACGCGCTCGGCGACCTCGGGTGGCTCGACGACGAGGGGCGGCTGTTCCTCGTCGACCGCGCCGACGACGTGATCCGCCGGGACGGGCACGACGTGCACCCCGCGCGGGTCGAGGCCGCCCTCGAACGGCATCCCGCCGTCCGGTCGGCCGCGGTGTTCGAACTCCACGACGGGGTGCACGCCCTGCTCGACCTGGACCGGGAGGCCGATCCCGACGCGGTCGTCGCCGCGGCCGACCTCCCGCCGTGGGCGGTGCCGACCGGGGTGGAGGTCGTCGACGGTCCGCTGCGCGACGACGCAGGGAAGGTGCGGCGCTCGGCGCTGCGGGCCGAGCGGCTCACCGCCGGTGGCGGCTCGGCGCGTCCAGGTTCGTGAACCGTCCGTCGTCGTGCTCGGCCCGGTGCCGGGTGGTGCCCGTCCCCCGCGCCGACGGCGGAGGTGGGGTGTCGTCGGCACGGCGGCGACCGGTCGGCTCCGTGCCCGACCCCGGCGACGGCGACGGCGACGGCGACGGCGACGGCGACGCGTCCCCGAAGGTCATCAGCCGCCGGCGTCCGGCCGGGGCGCGTCCGACCACGCCGGTGACGGCGTCCGGCTCGACCCGCTCGGCCCGCCGCGTCGTCGTGGTGGCAGGCCGGCCCGTGGGCACCGCCGTCGGACCGCTCGGGGTCCGGGGAGCCGCCGTCGGGATCGCCGTCGGGGCGCTGCGCACCCGACCGCCCCGCGTCGGGCCCGGACGCACGGCCGGACCCGGCAGCGACGACGGGCCCGCCCGGCGGGAGTCGGGCACCGGCACGGCGCCGAAGCGGGGGTCGCGGCGGAAGTCCGACGCCGGACGGAGCGCGTTGAGCGCGGCCAGCGGGCTCTCCTGGGTCTCGGCGGGCACGACGAGCGCGCCGGCCGGGATCTGCGGCGGCCGCGGGGCCTCCCGCCGGGGCCCCCGGGGCCTCAGCGGGCGCTGCGCCGGCCCGGGGATCAACGCGGGACGGCGCCCGGCGGCGAGGTCCTCGATCCAGCCGAGGCCGAGCGCGAGCACCACCGTGAGGCCCACCGCGGTACCCACGAGGGCGCCGTCGCCGGCCCACCCGAACCGTTCGTCGATGGCCGGGGCGAGCGCGATCGCGACGTTGTGCCAGAGGTAGATCGTCACGGCCCGGGCGTTGATCACCGTGACGAGGCGGCCGAGCAGCGGGATGCGCTCCAGCCACGCCAGCCGCGGGGTGTAGCGCAGCACCAGCAGCACGGCGCCCAGGGAGACGAGCGCCTGGCCGAGCGGGATGTCGTTGAGGTCGATGCCGTTGTCGCCGGCCGGGTTCGCCAGCGCCCAGGCGGTGCCGGCGCCGATCGCCACGCCCGCTGCGAGCAGGGCCCAGCCCCACGGCATGCGGCGCAGCGAGCCGTCGCGGTGGGCGAAGCCGAGCATCCAGCAGCCGGCGAAGATCGCGGCGTCGGTGAGGGCGGTGCCGACCGCGCCGAACTCGCGGATCGCGCCGCCGAGCACCGCGTCCAGCGCGACGAGGGCCAGCGGCACCGTGATCGCGACCGCCGGACGCCGCCGCCACGCCCACAGCAGCGCGGGGGTGAGCAGCACCAGCCAGAGGTAGGTGCGGATGTACCAGAGCACGACCGTGGCGTCCACGGCCCAGGCGCTGCCGGGCGGGTCGAGCACCGGCACGAACCAGAACAGCCACTCGGACGCGTTCGGCGTCTCCTCCGGCCCGAAGCCGTGCCACAGCATGGCGGGCACGACGATCAGCCCGAACAGCCAGAACGGCGGGAGCAGCCGCTTGAGCCGCCGCCCGATCACGTCCACGGCCTCGGCGCGCGCGAGCGACGCGAGCATCAGCGACCCGCCGAGCGCGAACATGACGCCCATCGACGGGAACACGAACGACAGCCAGCCCCAGCCGGCGATGTGGTAGCCGATCACGCGGACCAGCGCGATCGCGCGCAGCACGTCGAGCCACCGCGTCCGCTCCAGCGGCTTGTCGTCCTTCCCGACGGCCGGTGCGGCCGGCTCCGACGGTGTGTCCTTCGTCGCGCGAGGGGGAGGCGGTGACGCCGTGCCGGGACCGGCAGGTGCCGGGGCCGGGACCGGGACGGGGACCGGCGCCGCCTGGCCCGGCATGAGGGCGCGCAGCGCCCCGAGGCGCTGGATCCGCTGCCACCGCACCCGCCCCCCGGTGACGGCGGAGAGCAGGGAGCGCAGCAGCACCGCGTACATCAGGGGGCGGTAGAGCACCTGCTGGACCGGGGCCACCCACAACGGCGCCATCGGCTCGCCGTCGAGCCGGAAGGCGTACGCCGCGGCGCCGGTCTGGACCACCAGCATCGAGCCCCAGAGCACGAGCGTGAGCGCGGCGTTCCCGAAGAGCAGGCCGTAGACGAAGAAGACGTCGACCAGCGGCGCGGCCAGCGGGAACAGGACCTGGAACAGCCCGATGTGGCCCAGGCCGAGCCGGCCGGTGCGCCCGGAGGGGCCGCGTTCACGCAGCGAGCGGCGGTGCTTCCAGACCGCCTGCATCGTGCCGTAGGTCCACCGGTAGCGCTGGCGCCAGAGCTGGGTGAGCGTGGTGGGCGCCTCGGTCCAGGCGATCGCGCGCTCCTCGTACACCACCCGCCACCCGGCGCGGCCGAGCGCGATCGTGAGGTCGGTGTCCTCGGCGAGGGTGTCCAGCGAGAGCCCGCCGACCTCGAGCACCGCCTCGCGCCGGAACGCCCCGGCCGCGCCGGGGATCGTCGTGATGGCCTGCATCGTGTCCTGCACGCGGCGGTCGATGCCGAACCCGACCACGTACTCGATGTGCTGCAGGCGCGGGATCAGCGCGGCCCGGTTGGCGACCTTGACGTTGCCCGCGACCGCCCCGATCCCCGGGTCGGCGAACGGCGCGACGAGGTGCGCGATGGTGTCGGGCTGGAAGACGGTGTCGCCGTCCATCATCACGACGAGGTCGTGGCGGGCGCGGGCGACACCGGTGTTCAGGGCGATCGGCTTGCCGCTGTTGGGCTGGCGGATCACGCGGACGGCGGGCAGCCCGAGGGACTCGACGAGTTCGGCGGTGCCGTCGGTGGAGCCGTCGTCGACGACGAGGATCTCCAGCGGGTGGTCGTTCGCGAGGATCGAGCGCAGCGTGGCCTCGATGTTCTCGGTCTCGTTGTAGGCCGGGACGATCACCGAGACGGGTGGCACGGCCGCGGGGGCCGGTCCCCAGGAGAACGCGGGGTCCCGACGACGGCGGGCGTGGCGGCGGGCGACGACGAGCGTCAGCACCAGCCGCAGCACGACGACGAGCCCGACCCCGATCAGCAGCCCCTGCAGCACCCGCACGGTGCCGGTGGCGAGGTCGACCGCCCCGACGAGGGCACCGCCGACGAGCCGGTCGCGGTCCGAGGCGGGCGCGTGGGCCGACGGCGCGCCGACCGCCCCCGTCACGGTGGCGAAGCGGTAGCCCTGCGCCTGCAGCTCGGGGATCAGCCGGTCCAGCGCCGCCACCGTCTGCGAGCGGTCACCGCCCGCGTCGTGCAGCAGCACCGTCGCGCCCACCCCGTTCAGCGGGGTGGCGTTGCGGACGATGGCGTCGACGCCGGGGCGCTGCCAGTCCTCGCCGTCGACGTCGGTGAAGACGTTGACGTAACCGTCGCGCCCCGACTCCTCCACGGCCGCGTAGGCGCGGTCGTCGATCGCGTCGGGCGTGGAGGAGTACGGCGGCCGGACGAGGTACGTGGTCTCGCCGGTCGCACCGGCGATCGCGAGCTGGGTCTCGCCGAGCTCGCGTTCCAGCCGCCAGCGCGGCACCTGGGACAGGTCGGCGTGGGTGAAGGTGTGGATGCCGATCTCGCTGCCCGACGCCCGGATATCGCGCAGCAGGTCGGGGTGACGCACCCCGAGCGAGCCGACCACGAAGAACGTGCCCGGCACCCGGTGCTTCGCCAGCACGGCGAGGACCTGCGGGGTCCACGTGGGGTCGGGCCCGTCGTCGAAGGTCAGCGCGATGGTGCGCGGCGGGAGACCCGTGGAGCGCGCGGGGTCGACCCGGCCGTCGACGAAGGTCCCCCCGCGCGACACCTCCAGCGGCACGGCCCCGCTCGCGCCCTGGTCGTGGTTCGCGTCGTTGCCGATCGTCGCGTTCACCAGGCCGGTGACGCCGAGGACCGTGGCCACGAGCAGGGTGAGCACGGCGACCACGAGCCAGGTCCCGACCGACGGGCCGGACCGCTCGGAGGACGAGCGTCGTGCCACGTGCCTCCACCACCCTCGCGCCGATCGGGGCCACGCACCGTGACCGTGTCCGTAGTGTGACATCTCGTTCCGGTCACGTCGCCGAGGTCCCGACGGTGGCATTGCACGGTGGGTCATCACACTCGGGTGGTACGTCGGGTTTCCGCCCGTTGATCGTCACGGTCCGGAGCAACGGGACCGGACTTGCGGGCGCCCGGTGAACACCGTCACGGTTCCGGTGTGCCCGCACCCCGTCGACGGTCCCGTCTCGTCCGCCGCCTGCTGGTGGTCGAGCTCGTCACCGTCCTGCTCACCGTGCTGATCGCGGCCGGGGTCAGCGCCGTGAGCACCCGCACGCTCGTGGAGGACGACGAGGCCGCGCGGATGCTCGGGCTCGCCACCGCGTTCGCCGTCGCCCCCGGCGTCCCGGAGGCCGTCGCCGCCCGGGACGTCGCGCGGCTCGAGCCGGCCGCCGAGGCGGTCCGCCGCGACGCCGACGCCTCGTTCGTCACGGTCATGACGCCCGACGGCACGCGGCTCAGCCACCCCGACCCGGGCCTGATCGGGCAGACCTACCAGGGCACCTTCCTGCCCGCGGCGCGCGGCGGGGCCCTGGTCGAGACGTTCCCGGGCACGCTCGGCCCCTCGGTGCGCGCGATCGTGCCGGTGCGCGCGGGTGGGACCGGACCCGTCGTCGGGATGGTGGCGGTCGGCCTGCTCCGCGTCGACGTGCTCTCGCGGGTGCTGCGCGAGCTCGGCTACCTGGCGCTCGGCGCGGTCGCCGCTCTCGCGATCGGGACGGGCCTCGCCGTCGTCGCCGCCCGCCGGGTGCGCCGGGACACGCTGGGCCTGGAGCCCGCCGAGATCACCGCGCTGCACCGCCACCACGAGGCGGTGCTGCACGCCATCCGGGAGGGGCTGCTCGTCCTGGACGCGGACGACCGGGTCGTCGTGGTGAACGACGAGGCGACCCGCCTGCTCGAGATGACCACGGCCGCCGTCGGGAAGACCCTCGCGGAGCTGGGGGTGGACCCCGCGCTCGCGGCGCGGCTGGCCGACCCGAGCCCGGTGGCGGACGAGTCGCTGCTCGTCGGGGAGCGGCTGCTGCTGGTGAACCGGACAGGGACCGACGATTCCTGGGTGATCACGTTGCGCGACCGCACCGAGATCGAGCACGTGATGCGGGCGCTCGACGACGCGCGGTCGGTGGCCGGGGCGCTGCGCTTCCAGGCCCACGAGCACGCGAACCACCTGCAGGCGGTGTCGACGTTGATCGAGCTCGGGGCCCACGACGACGCCCGCGAGCTGGCCGTGCGCTGGAGCCGTGACATCGCCGACCTCGGCGCCGACCTCCGGGAACGCATCGCCGACCCCGCGCTCGCCGCGCTCGTCCTCGACAAGGCCACCGACGCCCGCGACCGCGGCGTCGACCTGCGGGTGACCGGCCGCACCGGGACCACGGACGGCAGCGACGACCTCGTGACGGTCGTCGGGAACCTCGTCGACAACGCCCTCGACGCGGTGCTCGCGACGACGGGACGGGGCGTGGTCGAGCTGGACCTCACCGACGTCGGGGACGACCTCACGATCCGGGTGGCCGACGACGGACCGGGACTCGCCGATCCGGCGGCGGCCTTCACGGCGGGCTGGTCGACGAAGCCGGGCGGGCCGCGCGGCCTCGGGCTGGCCCTCGTCGCGCGGGTCGTGGAGCGCCGCGGCGGCACGGTGACGACGGGCCCCGGGGTCGACGGCGCCGGGACCGGCTTCGTCGTCGTCCTGCCCCGGCGGGCCCCGTCAGGTGCTCGCGAGCCGGTAGCCCACGCCCCGCACGGTGACCACCAGGCCGGGGACGCCCAGGCGTGAGCGCAGCGCGGCCACGTGCACCTCGAGGGTGCGGCCGCCCGCGTCGGCGCCGTGGTCGTCGGGAGCGAGCCCCCAGACGTCGTCGAGCAGTTCCTCGCGGCTCGCGACCCGCCCCTTGCGGCGGGCGAGGGCGGCCAGCAGGTCGAACTCCTTGCGGCGCAGCGCGACCTCGGCGCCGTCGACCCGCACCGACCGGGCCCCCAGGTCGATCTCGAGCGGGCCGGACGTGATCGTCGAGGCCAGCGCATGTCCGGACACCCGCCGCATCACGGCGTCGATGCGCGCGAGCAGCTCGTCGATCGAGAACGGCTTGACCACGTAGTCGTCCGCGCCGCTGCGCAGCCCCATCACGCGCGCGCTGTCGTGGCCCCGGGCGGTCACCGCGATGATCGGGACCGGCGACCGCCCGCGGATCCGGCGGCACACCTCGATGCCGTCGAGGTCGGGCAGCCCGAGGTCGAGCAGGACGAGGTCGGGCGGATCGACCTCGTCGCCGACCGCCGCGACCGCGGCCACGCCGGTCGTCGCGGTGCCCACCCGCCAGCCCTGGGCGCGCAGCACCTTCGCCAGTGCGTCCCGCACCGGTGCGGTGTCCTCGACGAGCAAGACCTTCATCGCCGGCTCAAAGGTTCCTCAAGTTCGTAGGGCGCGATCTGGGTCCACGGGGAGGGCCTTCCTCACACTCGCCGCAGCGAATGAGAGCTGTACCACGCCCCGCTCCTGAGGAGACACCGATGTCGACGACCACACAGGCCCCGCCGACCGATCCGCCGCCGCGGCGCACGACCCGGGGCGGTGTGTACCGGCAGCTCTGGTTCTGGGTCATCGTCGGGATCGTCGCGGGCGTGGTCGTCGGCTTCACCGCGCCCGGCTTCGCCTCCGACCTCAAGGTCCTCCCCGACATCTTCATCCAGCTGATCAAGATGGTGACCGCCCCGGTCATCTTCTGCACGGTCATCGTCGGGATCGCCTCGATCGGCAACCTGGCGAGCGCGGGCGGCATCGCCGGCCGGGCCCTCGCCTACTTCCTGCTCATGACGATGATCGCGCTCGGGCTCGGGCTGGTCGTGGTCAACCTCGTCCGGCCCGGTGCCGGCTTCCCCCGGATTCCCCCGAACCCGGCCACGCTCGCCGAGGCGCAGCAGGACATCGCCAAGAGCGCCCAGGGCGGCGGCGCCCTCGACTTCATCCGGGGCACGCTGCTCCCCGAGAGCTTCCTCGGGCCGTTCGTGGAGAACGAGATCCTGCGGGTGCTCGTCCTCGCGGTCCTCGTCGCCGCCGCGACCTCGATGCTGGCCCCGGCCCTGCGCCGGCGTGTGGTCGGTGGGGTCGACCTCATCGCCAAGGTCATCTTCGGCATCATCCGCATGATCATGTTCCTGGCGCCGCTCGCGGCCTTCGGCGGCATCGCCTACACCGTCGGCGCCCTCGGCGGGAAGAGCCTCACCAACCTGCTCTCGCTCATGCTCACGTTCTGGGCGACCTGTGCCCTCTTCGTCTTCGGCGTGCTGGCCGTGGTCTGCGCGCTCTCCGGCTTCAACGTGTTCAAGCTGATCCGGATGATCAAGGACGAGATCCTCATCATCGTCGGCACCTCGTCGTCGGAGACCGTGCTCCCCCGCCTGCTGGCCAAGCTCGAGGCCGCCGGCGCCTCCCGCTCGACGGTCAGCATGGTCCTGCCGACCGGGTACTCGTTCAACCTCGACGGCACCTGCATCTACCTGACGATGGCCGCGCTGTTCATCGCCCAGGCCGGCGGGCAGGACCTGCCGTGGGGCGTCCAGCTCGGCCTCGTCGCCCTGATGCTGCTGACCTCCAAGGGCGCCGCCGGGGTCTCCGGCGCCGGGCTCGTCACGCTGGCCGCCTCGCTGCAGGCCTTCGGCGGCGAGTTCTACACGGTGGAGTCGATCGCCATCGGCATCGCGATCATCGCCGGGATCGACCGCATCATGAGCGAGGGCCGCGCGCTGACCAACGTCATCGGCAACACGGTGGCGGTCATGGTCGTGGCGGGCTGGTGCGGCGAGCGCGACGACGAGCGCTTCCAGGCCGCGCTCGACGACCCGTCCCTCGTCCGCGACGCCATCGAGCAGGAGACGCACGGCAGCGAGGAGGACGCAGTGGGGTCGACGGACCGCACCCCGGTCGGGGCGTCCGCGTAGGTCTCCGGAACGAGCGAAGGGCCCCTCCGGTCAGATCGACCAGAGGGGCCCTTCGCTCGGGACGGGTGACTCAGTACGTCGGCAGCGACGTGTCGACCTGCTGCGCCCAGCCGGTAACGCCGCCACCCACGTGCACGGCGTTGGAGAACCCGGCGTTGTGCAGGGCCGAGAGCGCCTCGGCGGAACGGACGCCGGACTTGCAGTACAGGATCGTCTGGCGGTCCTGCGGGATCTCGGAGAACGCCTCGCCCGAGAGGATCTTGTCCTTCGGGATGAGCTTCGCGCCCGGAATCTTCACGATCTCGAACTCGTGCGGCTCCCGGACGTCGATCAGCTCGAACTTGTCGCCCGCGTCGATCTTCTCCTTGAGCTCGACCGCGGTGATGGTGTGGCCCGCCGCGGCCGACTGCGCCTCGTCCGACACGACGCCGCAGAAGGCCTCGTAGTCGATGAGCTCGGTGACCGGCGTGGCGTTCGGGTCGCGCCGGATCCTCACCTCGCGGTACTCCATGTCGAGGGCGTCGTAGACCTTGAGCCGACCCAGCAGCGTGTCGCCGATGCCGCAGATCAGCTTGATGGCCTCGGTCACCATGATCGAGCCGATCGACGCGCAGAGCACGCCCAGCACGCCACCCTCGGCGCACGACGGGACCATGCCCGGCGGCGGGGGCTCGGGGTAGAGGTGCCGGTAGTTGAGGCCCTGCCCGTTCGGGGCGTCCTCCCAGAAGACCGAGACCTGGCCCTCGAAGCGGAAGATCGAGCCCCACACGTAGGGCTTGCCCAGCAGCACGGCGGCGTCGTTCACCAGGTAGCGGGTGGCGAAGTTGTCGGTGCCGTCGAGGATCAGGTCGTAGTCGCGGAACACGTCCAGCGCGTTCGACGCGTCCAGCGGCTGCTGGTGCAGGTTGACGTGCACGAAGGGGTTGATCTCGGCGACCGACTCCTTCGCCGACTGGGCCTTCGGCTTGCCGATGTCGGACTGGCCGTGGATGACCTGGCGCTGCAGGTTCGACTCGTCGACGACGTCGAAGTCGACGATGCCCAGCGTGCCCACGCCCGCGGCCGCGAGGTAGAGCAGGGCCGGGCTGCCGAGGCCACCCGCGCCGACCACCAGGACCTTCGCGTTCTTCAGGCGCTTCTGACCGTCGACGCCGACGTCCGGGATGATGAGGTGCCGCGAGTAGCGGGCGACCTCCTCCTTCGTCAGCTCGGCGGCCGGTTCCACCAGGGGCGGCAGGGTTGCCATCGCGCGTTCAGCTCCTCTAGGACGACTGCTCGACCCGATTCAACCCCACGTGTCGACGCCGTGTTCCCGACGGCCGGTGTGGTCGCTCTCAGCGGACCGGGTTCGGCCACGGATTGGGGCGGCAGACCCTGCCGTCGCGCGGGATCCGGATGCCCTGGGGGTGGTCGTCGGTGAGCTGCGCGAGGTAGTCGTTCGACACGCCGAAGCTCTGCTGCATCATCACCGGCGCCGGCGCGCCGTCGCCCGGGCACGGCACGTGCTGGTTGCGGAAGACGTGGCCGACCTCGTGGTTGATCGCGTACTGCCGGTAGAGCCCGAGCTGCCCCTCGAAGGCGGCGGCCCCGCGCACCCAGCGCGACCCGTTGATCAGCACCCGCCCGAGGTCGGACTTCCAGCACGAGGCCTCGTAGCGGATCTGGTAGCCGCACTGCGCCCGGGTGGTCAGCTGCGAGGTGAGGCTGATGCGGAAGTCGGGGACCACACCGTCCGCCGCGTCCACGCGGCGCAGCGCGATCTCGCCGCGGCCGGTCCAGCTCCGGGGGTCGTCGAGCGTCGCGTCGACCGCGGTGGCGAAGGCCGTGTCGCCCTCGGCCGGTGTCGCGCCGTCCTCCACCTCGACGGTGTAGGTGTAGACCCGTCCGGTGCCGACCTGCGGCGTCGAGCCCGGCACCACCCGCCACGTCCCGCCGCCCGACACCGGGACGTCGCCGCCCGCGGGCAGCTCGGCGGTCGGGATGTCGATCCCCGCGTACTCCCCGCCGGAGGGCGCCTCCCCGACGACGGGTCCCCGCTCGGCCGCCGCCGCGGGCCAGCGCACGTCGGTGCTCTCCGCGCGCGGGGACACCGCGCGGGCCACGACGAAGCCGGTCAGGGCCAGCAGGACGACCGCGAGCGCCGCGAGCGCACCGCGCCGCGACCGGGACGGGGTCCCCGGCGCGGCCGCCTCGCGGGACGGCGACCAGGAGGCCGCCAACGGCTCACCCCGACGTCGGAGGGACCGGCGGCCGTCGCCCGCGCGACCGGACGGGCGCGTCCCGCGGGACGAACCGGTCGATCGGGTCACCCCCGCACGGTCTCACGGACATCCGGACGAATCGGCACGGAGTCCCATGTGCCCGCGTCGACCGCGTCGGCCATCCCGAGGACGGCGCGGGCCACCAGGGCGGGGCGCTCCATCTGCGCCACGTGCCCGGTGTCGGGCAGGCGCAGGAGGCGGGCGCGGGGGATCGTCGCGACGGTGCGGCGGGCCTTGCGCACGGAGATGAGACGGTCGACCTCGCCCCACACCACGAGCGTCGGCGTGCGGACGCGGGCGGCGACCGACCACAGCGAGCGCGACCGCGGCGCGAACCACGTGGACACCAGGCCGCCGAACGAACGCTGCAGGGCCTCGGCGAGCCAGGGGTACGCGGCGCGCTCGGCCTGCTCGGCGACCGCCTGCGCGAAGGCGGCGGGGCTGACCGCGTCGGGGTCGGCGTAGCAGAGCCGCATCGTGCGCCGCAGCCGCGTCCCGGGGTCCTCCGCGGCGAGCTCCCGCCGGGTCCGGGCCCCCACCACCGGGATCGCGGCGAGCGCCATCTTCCCGTCGCCGAGCCGGGCGGGCGCGGGTCGCAGGTCGGGCATCGCGGGGCTGATCAGCGTCGTCGTGAGGACCGACGCCGGCCGGTCGGCCGCCACCGTCAGCGCGACCGCCCCGCCGAGGGAGTTCCCGACCAGGTGGACCGGCCCGCCGAGAGACGCGACGTACGCGCCGACGGCGTCGGCGTGCGCGCGCAGCGAGTAGTCCCGGTCGGCGCGCGGGGTGGAGTGGCCGAACCCCGGGAGGTCGACCGCGTGCCCGGCCCAGCGCGACGACAGCGCGCCCGCGAGGTCGGTCCAATTGGTGGCGGACCCGCCGAGGCCGTGGACGTAGACGACCGTGCCGGAGGCCGGGCCCGTCGCCGGCGTGTCCCGCACGTGCAGCTCGACGCCGTCGACCACGACGCGCCGGCCCGGCCAGTGCGGCGTGGGGTCGCCGATCGGCCCGAGGGCGCCGGTCGGGGCGAACGGGACGGTGTCGACCGCCGTCGTCGCGCTCGCCCCGCCTCCGTTCACCTGCGGGCCACTCCCCGGAACCGTGATGGTCACGATGACCATGGTGCAGGTGGACGGCAGGTGAAGCGAATCCACCCGGGCGGTACTCCGGAGGGCGACCGACGACGGACCGCGCGTGACGGACGCGTCCGCGCGTCACGGTCGGTAGGGTCGCCCCGACCGCGCGGGGCACCCCCGCGCGGCCGACGGGACGTGGATGCGGGGAGCGGGGAAGTCGATGAGCGAGACCGGAGCGGCGGCGCACGCGGCGGCCGGCGGGTCGCCCGCGCCGGGATCGGCGGGTCGCCCGCGCATGTCGCGCTCGCAGCGGCGGGCCCAGCTGCTGGCCGCCGCCCGGTCGGTGTTCGGGGCCCAGGGCTACCACGCGGCGGCGATGGACGAGATCGCCGAGCGGGCCGGGGTGAGCAAGCCGGTGCTCTACCAGCACTTCCCGGGCAAGCTCGACCTCTACCGGGCGCTCGTGGAATCCGCGGCCAACGAGATGGTGCGCACCGTCCGCGCGGCGATGCGCTCCACCACCGACAACAAGGCCCGCGTGCACGCGGCCGTGCAGGCCTACTTCGACGTGGTGTCCTCACGCGACGGCGCGATGCGCCTGGTGTTCGAGACCGACACCCGGGCCACGCCCGAGATCGCGGAGATCGTCGACCGGGCGACCAGCGACTGCATCGACGCGGTGACCGAGGTGGTCACCGCGGACGCCGGCCTCGAGCCCGAGCGGGCGAGGCTGCTCGCGGTCGGACTCGTCGGGTTGTCCACGACGGCGGCGCGCTACTGGCTGGACGCCGGGCTGCAACCGCCGCGCGAGGACGCGATCGCCCTCATGTCCACGCTGGCCTGGCGGGGCATCGGCGGCGGGTTCCCCCGGCAGGAGGGCTGACGCCCGACCCGCCGGGAGCTCCCGTCGTCGGGATTGCTCAGCCGACGCCGAAGCCGACGCGACGCACCTCGGACGGCGCGATCTCCACGTAGGCGATGCGCGTGGCCGGGATGAGGTAGCGGCGGCCCTTGTCGTCGGTGAGCGACAGCGTGCCGCTGCTGCCGGACAGGGCACCGTCGACGAGCTCCGCCACCTCGTCGGGCGTCTGCCCGCTCGAGACGACGAGTTCGCGCGGGCTGTCCGCGACGCCGATCTTGACCTCCACGCGACCCTCCGGTCCTCGTTCGTTGACCTGGCGACCGCGAGGCTAGTCGAGATCGGGCTCCCACCGCCGGTGGGCTCGCTCAGGGCGAACGGACTACAGCCCGAGCGCGGCCACCCGCTTGTTGTGCGCCGACTTCAGCCGCTTGAGCACCGGGGAACGGGTGCCGCTCGTCCCCTCCGCCACCACCGCGGCCAGCCCGGGGCTCTCCTCCAGCGCCGCCGTCACCGCCGCCAGTGCCTCGCCCAGCAGGCGGCGCGCCCACATCGAGAGCCGCCCGTGCACCTGCGGGTCCGCGCACGCCTCACGGATCCGGGCGGCGGCGAAGGCGTCGTGCCCGGCGTCCGCGATCACCTCGCGCACCAGGTCGGCCTCCGGGCCGGAGAGGCTCTCCAGGGCCTCGGCCTGCAGGTCGGTGACCAGGCCCCGGCCCAGCGTCGTCGCGACCAGCGCCTCGGCCCAGTCCCGGCCGACGACCGTGGCGAGGAGCCGGTCGACGCGCGCGGTGAACGGGGCCATCGCGTCGAGCACGTCGACGCCGTCCGCCGCCAGGTGGTCGCGCACCCGGCGGAAGTGGTCCATCTCGACGGCGGCCAGGGTCGCGAGCTCGACCCGTCCCGCGAGGTCCGGCGCCCGCTGGGCGTCCGCGGCGAGCCGGCTGAACGCGGCGAGCTCGCCGTAGGCCACGAGGCCCAGCAGGGCCCGCGATTCGTCCCGTCCGCCGCCGTCGCTCACGGCGCGGAAGCCTACGACCACCCGTCCGGGGAGCGCCCGCGACCGGGACGCGGTGCGGTGGTGGTGAACAGGAGGCGTCGTGGCAGGTATCATGGGCATCGGTCCGGGCCGGTGACACCCCCTACCTGACCGATGTGGCCCCACCCGGGGCCGCTCCCCCACGCCCCGTCGCCGGCCGTCGGGCCTCCCGCCCCCGAGCGGGCCGGCGCCGTCGGCCCCCGGAGCGGGACGCATCAGCGCGCGCGGGTCTCCCTGGTTCTCCCGCCCTCGTGCCCGGCGGCAGCGATGCCCGGGCGGAGCGGTCGAGCCAACCGGCACATCTCGCGTGCACCAGCCGCGAGGAAGGCAGACCCCTGAACCCCAGCGAGAACCCCGACACCACCGAGGGCGCGGACGACGTCGCCGAGGTCGTCACGCAGGCCGTGGCCACCACGACGTCGTCGGAGGCCTCCCCGACCTTCGCCGAGCTCGGCGTCATGCCCGAGATCGTCGAGTCGCTCGCCGCGAACGGCATCGAGCGGACCTTCGCCATCCAGGAGCTGACGCTGCCGCTGGCGCTCGCCGGCGAGGACGTCATCGGCCAGGCACGCACCGGCACCGGCAAGACGCTGGGCTTCGGCGTGCCGCTGCTCCAGCGCCTCGGCACCCCCACCGAGGACGGCACGCCGCGTGCGCTCGTCGTCGTGCCCACCCGTGAGCTGTGCCTGCAGGTCGCGAAGGACCTCGAGGGCGCGTCGAAGGGCCTCGGCACCCGCGTCGTCTCGATCTACGGCGGCCGCCCCTACGAGCAGCAGATCGCCGCGCTGCAGACCGGCGTCGAGCTCGTCGTCGGCACCCCCGGCCGGCTCCTCGACCTCGCGCAGCAGGGGCACCTCGTGCTCGCGAAGGTCGGCGGCCTGGTCCTCGACGAGGCCGACGAGATGCTCGACCTGGGCTTCCTGCCCGACGTCGAGCGCATCCTCGCGATGCTGCCCACGCAGCGTCAGACGATGCTCTTCTCGGCCACGATGCCCGGCCCGATCATCACCCTGGCCCGGACGTTCCTCACGCAGCCGACGCACATCCGCGCCGAGCAGGTCGACGCCAGCGCCATCGGCGAGCGGACCGCGCAGTTCGTCTACCGCGCCCACGCGATGGACAAGGTCGAGATGCTCGCCCGCACGCTCCAGGCGCACGACCGCGGGCCCACGATGGTGTTCACCCGCACCAAGCGCACCGCGAGCAAGGTCTCCGAGGAGCTCGCCGAGCGCGGGTTCAAGGTCGGCGCCGTCCACGGTGACCTCGGGCAGGGCGCCCGCGAGCACGCCCTCAAGGCGTTCCGCAACGGACGCATCGACGTCCTGGTCTGCACCGACGTCGCCGCGCGCGGCATCGACGTCACGGGCGTCACCCACGTCGTGAACTACCAGTGCCCGGACGACGCGAAGACCTACGTGCACCGCATCGGGCGCACCGGCCGCGCGGGCAAGACGGGCATCGCGATCACGCTCGTCGACTGGGACGACCTGCCCAAGTGGAAGATGATCTCCGACGACCTGGAGCTGAACGCCCCGGAGCCGCCGGAGACCTACTCCAACTCCAAGCACCTCTACCGCGACCTCGACATTCCCGCCGACGCGACCGGTCGGGTGGCCCGCCGCCGCCGGCCCGCCGAGGAGGAGGCCGAGGACGGTGCGCCCGCGCGCGAGACCGAGGCCGCCGAGGAGCCGTCGCGCCCGCGCCGCGCCCGCAGCCGCACCCGCCGTCGTGCGGGTGAGGTCGTGACCGGCACGGACGGCGAGGCCGCCGAGGCCGCCGACGAGGCGGCGCCGGAGGAGTCCTCGGCCGCCGGCCCCGACACGGGTGAGGGCGCGTCGGACGACGAGGCCGGACGCTCGCGCCCGCGGCGTCGTCGTCGCGGCCGCGGTCGTGCGCACAGCGGCGCCGAGGGCGAGGCCGTCGCAGTCGGCGCCGACGCCGACTGATTCCATAGGCGGGTGAGCAGCGCACCGCCGGAGCAGCGCGACGGGGAGACGGAGCGCAGCGGAGCCCGACCGGGGAGCACGGTCCCGCCGACGCGGCGGGACACGTGGTGGCCCCGGGCGGAGCGCCGCCGCCGCGCCGACCTGGTCGTGATCGCGCTGATCGTGGTCGCGGCCGTCGTCGGTGTGGTCCTCGTCGTCCGCTCCGGCGACGAGGCCTCGACCACCCTCCGGCAGTTCCGCACCATCCCCTCCCCCGACGTGGCCGGCGTGCCGACCGCGCTCACCGAGGCGTGGCGGGCCGCCGACCCGGTCGGCGCCCCGCCCGGGCCGGGCCTGCTCGGCGGGCCGACGAGCGTCGGTGCCGCCGTGGCCACCGGCCGCACCGAGCCCGACGGCACCGGCGTGGTCACCGGGCTCGACGCCGCCACCGGCACGGTCGCCTGGGAGTACCGCCGACCGGACCCGCTCTGCACCCTCGGCGAGGGCTCCGGGGTGGTCCTCGCGCTCTTCGGGACGACGTCGCCGGTCGGCACCTACTGCAGTGACGTCGCCTCGTTCGACCCCTCGAGCGGCGCCCGCGGGCCCACCCGGAACGCCGACGTGCGTCCCGGGACCCGGCTGCTCGCCGACGGCTCCCACGTCACCGCGACCGGTCGCGACTACCTCGAGGTGTGGCGCGACGACCTCGTCGCGACCCTCGAGTACGGCGCGCTGCCCACCCCGGTGCAGAGCACCCCGCAGGCCCGGGCGCAGTGCCCGCACACCTCGATCACGGTGGGCGCGGACGACGTCGCGGTCCTGGAGCGCTGCCCGGGCGAGCCGTCCGACCGGCTCTCGGTGCTCTCCACCACGCCGGCGGAGTACGACAAGCCCGAGGACCGCTTCAGCGTGCTCTCCGGCGTCAGCGGCGGCCGACTGGTGGCCACCTCGGAGTCCCGCACCGCGCTCGAGGCCCCGGACGGGACGCTGCGGGTGTACGACGCGGCCGGGACCCCGGTCGCCACCCTCCCGCTCGGCCCCGCTGCCGGCACGATCCCGGACTCGACGGCCACGGACCCCGCCGGCCAGGGCCTCGGGGCGCGCCTCGCGGGCCCGGTGCTGCTGTGGTGGACCGGCACGGCCACGCTCGGGCTCGACCCGTCCACCATGCTCCCGCGGTGGACGCTGCCCGGCACCCTCGGCCCGGGCGCCTCGATCCCGACCGGGGTGCTCGGTGCCCCGACGACCGTGCTCGTCCCCGTGCCCGGGGGCCTCACCCCCGTCGACGCCGCGACCGGGGCGGTGCGCCCCGTCCTCCCGGTCGATCGGCGCGCGGACCCGCCCGGCCCGATCGGGCTCGACGTGGTCGGGGCGACCGTCGTCGAGCAGCGCGGCGGGACGGTCGTGGGACTGCGTCCGCCCCGGTGAGCCCGCCCCGCTGAGCCCGCCCCGGTGTCAGCCGTGGCGCGCAGCAGCCCGCCCGTCGGAGAGAACCGCGGGCACACCCCCTCATGGGGCACACTCCGGAGGATGAGCCACGAGCCCCTCCCCGTACGGGTCGAGGAGGCGCCGCGTGCGGCGGCACAGCTCACGCCGCACCGGGGGAAACGGGTGGAGCTGCCCGGCCCGGTCGTCGCGCTCCGGGCTCCGGCCCGCCCGCGCACGCCCGACGAGCCGTGGGACGCGGTCGCGGTGCTCGTGCCGGGCTACTCGGGGTCGAAGGAGGACTTCGCCCCGCTGATCGACCCGATCGCCGACGCGGGCATCGACGTGCTCGCGCTGGACCTGCCGGGACAGTACGAGTCGCCGCCGTTCGACGGCGAGATCGAGCACCGGGCGAGCGCGCTCGGCGCGGTGGTCGCGCGGATCGTGCGCGACGAGGCGGACGCGGGCCGCACGGTGCTGCTGCTGGGGCACTCCTACGGCGGGCTCGTCGCGCGGGCGGCCGTGCTCGCGGGGGCGCCCGTCCGTGGGCTGACGCTCATGGACTCCGGGCCCGGGGAGCTGCCGATGGGACCGCGGCGCTCCCGCCTCGACGTCCTGGAACCCGTCCTGCGCCGCCGGGGCCTCGACGCGGTCGTCGCGCTGCGCGAGGAGGCCGGCGACTGGGAGGCGGCCACCCCCGCCGTCGCGACCTTCCTCCGACAGCGACTGGAGCGCTCGTCGCCGGTCGCCCTGCTCGGGATGGGCGACGCGCTGCGCAGTGAGCCGGACCGGGTGCCGGAGCTGGTGGCCGCGCTGCGTGGTCGCCGGCTCGCGACGCTCGTGGTCTGCGGCATGCACGACGACGCCTGGCCCGTCACCACCCAGCGCACCATGGCCGACCGGCTGGAGGCGGAGTTCGCGGCGGTGCCGGGGGCGGCGCACTCCCCGAACGTCGAGAACCCCGCCGGCCTGCTCGACGTCCTGGTCCCCACGTGGCGGACCTGGCTGCGCGAGGACACCCTGGAACCATGACGGATCTCCCGCAGGTTCCCGGGTCGGGCTCCGCTGCGCTGCGTCTGCCGGCCGACCCCGCGCTCGGCTACTTCGGGCCCGGGAGCGCCACCTGGAAGGTGATGGCCGACCCCGCCGCCGGCCCGGGCGGGATCGCCGCGCTGTTCACGCAGGCCCTGCACCCCCGCGCGCTCGCGGGCGTCGACCAGCACTCCGACTTCCGCACGCAGTTCTGGCCGCGCCTCGCGCGCACCGCCGAGTACGTCATGACCGTCACCTACGGGCCGCGCGACGAGGTGGACCGGATCGCCGGGCACGTCCGCGCGGCCCACGAGCACGTCCGCGGCGTCGACCCGGTGACCGGCCGGACCTACGCGGCCTCCGAGCCCGACCTGCTGCGCTGGGTCCACGTCACCGAGGTCCACGGCTTCCTCGACGCCGTGCAGCGCGCCGGCGGCGGGCTCACCGACGACGAGGCCGACCGCTTCCTCGCCGAGCAGGTCCGGGCCGCGGAGCTGCTCGGCGCGACCGACGTGCCCGCCTCCCGCGCCGAGGTCGCGGCCTACTTCGAGGCGGTCCGCCCCGAGCTGCGGGCCTCGGCCACCAGCCGCAGCGGCGCCCTGCGCCTGCTCGCCCCGCCGATGCCGACGAAGGTCGCGCTGGCCACGCCGGCCCGCCCCGCCTGGACCGCTCTCGCCACCCTCGGCTTCGCCCTGCAGCCCCGCTGGGCCCGCCGCATGCACGGCCTCCCCGGGCTCCCGACGACGGACCTCGCGGCCGGGCTCGCGATCCGCGCGCTGCGCACGACGGTGCTCGCCCTCCCCGAGACCTGGCTGCGCGGCCCCGTGGCCCGCGAGGCCCTGGCGAAGGAGAAGGCCCTGCTGGGGACCGCGGCGTGACCGACCTGGCCGACCGCGCCGCGGAGCTCGACGCCGCCGACCCGCTCGCGGCCTGCCGCGACCGCTTCGTGCTCGGCCCGGAGACCGCCTACCTCGACGGCAACTCGCTCGGGCGCCCGCTCGCGGTGACCGCCGACGCCCTCGCCCGCTTCACCCGCGAGGACTGGGGCGGGCGGCTGATCCGGGGCTGGGGCGAGCAGGGCGGAGCGACCGGGAGTGGCTGGGTGGAGCTCCCGACGGAGCTCGGGGACCGGCTCGGGTCGCTCCTGCTCGGCGCCGCACCGGGGCAGACGATCGTCGGCGACTCGACGAGCGTGCTGCTCTACAAGCTCGCCCGCGCGGCGGTGGACGCGGCCCCGCCGGAGCGCGACGAGATCGTGCTCTCCGACGACGACTTCCCCACCGACCGCTACCTGCTCGAGGGCATCGCCGCGGAGACCGGCCGCACGCTGCGCTGGATCTCGACCGACCGCGCCGGCGGGGTGTCGGTCGAGCAGGCCGCGGCGGCGATCGGTGCGCGCACGGCCCTCGTCGTGCTGTCCCACGTCACGTACCGCTCCGGGTACCTGGCGGACGCGGCGGCGATCACCGCGGTGGCCCACGACGCCGGCGCACCGGTCCTCTGGGACCTCTGTCACTCGGTCGGCTCCGTCCCGATCGACCTGGACGGCTGGGGCGCGGACCTCGCCGTGGGGTGCACCTACAAGTACCTCGGCGGCGGGCCCGGGGCGCCCGCCTTCGCCTACGTCGCGGCCCGCCACCACGGGGTGCTGCGTCAGCCGATCCAGGGCTGGTTCGGCCGGCGGGACCCGTTCGCGATGGCCGCCGGCTACGAGCCCGCGTCCGGCATCCGCCAGTTCCTCTCCGGGACCCCGCCGGTGCTCGCCACCGTGCCGCTGCAGATCGGGCTCGAGCTGTACGCGGAGGCCGGGATCGACGCGGTCCGCGCCAAGTCGGTGGCACTGACGGCGTTCGCGGTCGAGTACGCGGACACGGTCGGCCTCGAGCTCGCCTCCCCCCGCGACCCGGACCGGCGCGGCGGGCACCTCACGCTCCGGCACCCGGACGCCCGGGCCCTGGTCGCCGTGCTGTGGGAGCGCGGCGTCATCCCCGACTACCGGGCCCCCGACGGCATCCGCGTCGGGCTCGCCCCGCTGTCGACGTCGTTCGCGGAGGTCGCGGCCGGTCTCGGGGTGCTCGCCGAACTGGTCGCGGTCACGCCCACCAGTTGAGGTAGAGCACGACCAGCACGGTCACCGGCACGGCCAGCGCCGCGACGGTCGCCGGCCACACCGGGGTGCGGCGCCAGGCCGCGATCCCGGTCGCGGCGAGCGCCACCACGGCGCCCGCCACGTGCCCCACGACCACGCCCGTCCCCGGTCCGACCGCGCGGAGCGCGAGCGGCGCGACGACCACCACGAGCGCCAGGACCATGAGGCCGCCCGTGAGCACCCGCGCGACCTCGACGAGGCGCATGAGCGCGGTCGGCCGGTGCCGCCCGATCGGACGCCCGAACGCGCCGGTGCGCGGCGCGGACGACGGCAGCGGCGAGGGCAGGGCCTGCAGGTGCCGGGGCGTCGCCGGGTGCGGCAGCGTCGGCCCGTCGAACGGCACGGCCGGCCGCTCGATCGGCGTCCCCGGGGCCGGGGTGAACGCGCGGTCCATCGCCGCCCAGCCCTCGGGGGGCGTCGGGTCGTCCGGTTGCCGGACGGTCATCGGGGTCCTTCCCAGACGGCGGTCACGGGGCGGTCACGGGGCTCTCACGGGGCCAGGAACGACCAGGCGGGCAGCGACGCCGAGGCGGCGCGCCCCGCGGGGCAGCTGCGCCGGAAGTCGCAGCGCGAGCAGCCGGGGCCGGGCGCGGGCGGGAACAGCGCCTCCGGGTCGCCGCCCGCGGCGAGGGCCTCGGTGGCGTCGGCCATGGTCCGGGCGGTCGTCTCGGCCGCGCGCCGGTGCCGCGCCAGGGACGTCTCGTCGTGCTCGGCCACCGCGACCGTTCCCGACGGCGGGTGGTGCAGTTCCACCCGTCGGCAGGCCCGCCGGAGGGTCCGCGCCGCCGCCAGGGCGTACAGCGCGAGCGCCCGCGAGCCGTGGGCGTCCGCGGCCGTGGGCACGTGGCGGCCGGTCTTGTAGTCGACGATCACGGCCTCGCCGCCCGGACCGGCGTCGATGCGGTCGACCCGGCCCTCGGCCACGATCCCGCCGACGGGGGCGGCCACCCACCGCTCGACGCCGAGCGGTTCGCCGACCTCGGTCTCGGCCACGTACCGCGCGACCCACTCCCGGGCCCGGCCGCGGTACTCGTCGGCCTGGGCGTCGTCGCGGAACCCCTCGGAGGACCAGAGGGTGCCGACGAGGCGGGCGGCGGCCACCGGGGAACGGCGGGCCGGCGGGGTGTCGTAGACCGCGCGGAACACGTTGTGCACCACGGCGCCGAGCGTCGCGTGCGCCCAGGCGCCGCCCCGGGGCGGGGTCGGCCGGTCCAGGTAGGTCATGCGGTACCGGCGCCGGCAGTCGTCCCAGGTGGCGAGCCGCGCCGGGGTGACCCTGACCAGCGGGAGGGGCATGTCCGCCAGACTCAGCTGCCCGCTCATCGGGTCCATCCTAGGCGCCGCCGGTGATCACCTCCGCGCCGGTGGCCCCGTGGAGCAGGGCGTCGAGCTCGTCGGGCGCGGTGGTCTCCGCCGCGATCGGGATCTCCTTGCGGGTGCCGTGGTAGTCGCTCGAGCCGGTGACGACGAGCCCGAGCTCACGCGCCAGCCCGCGGAGGCGGTCCCGGTCCGCGGGGGTGTGGTCGGGGTGGTCGACCTCGATCCCGGCCAGGCCCCGGCCGGCCAGCTCGACGATGACCGACTCCTCGATCACCTCGCCCCGGGTCCGCGCCCACGGGTGCGCCCACACCGGGACGCCACCGGCGGCGAGGATCGTCGCGACGGCCTCGTCGACCGGGGTGTCGACCTTCGGCTCGTAGTACGGCCCGTCCTTGCCCAGGAAGGTGCGGAACGCCTCGCCGACCGAGTCGACCACCCCGAGGTCGAGCAGCGCCTGCCCGACGTGGGGGCGACCGACGGGCGCACCCGTGCGCGCCGCGATGCCCTCCGGGTCGACGTCGTACCCGTCGGCGCGCAGCCGGTCGGCCATCACGCGGATCCGGCGCAGCCGCTCACCCCGCAGCCGTTCCTGGTCGGCGAGGACGGCGGGATGGGCCGGGTCGAACAGGTAGCCGAGCAGGTGGGCCGGGACCCGGCCACCCCGGCCGTCGGGAGCCTCGGTGGAGAACTCCGCGCCCCGCACCAGCCGCACCCCGGACGGGACGGCGGCCGCGGCCGCCTCCCAGCCCGCCGTCGTGTCGTGGTCGGTGAGCGCGAGCGTGGTGACACCCGCCGCGGCCGCGAGCCGGACGACGTCGGCCGGGTCGTCGGACCCGTCGGAGGCGTTCGAGTGCAGGTGGAGGTCGATCACCGGGTCAGGGGCGCGACGGGGTCTGGCGCTTCTCCCCGAACACCAGCTCGGAGATCGCCTCGTAGAACTCGTCGGGGTCCGGCATGTAGCTGATGCGGTTGAGGGCCTGGATCTGACCGGCCGACTCGATGACCAGGGTGCCGTAGCCGAGGATGCGGCCCATGAAGGTGCGCTCGAAGGTGAGGTCGGTGACCTTCCCGAGCGGCATCATGCCGATCCGCTGCGTGAAGACACCCTCGGCGAGCATCACGCGCTTGTCGGTCATGACGACCTTCTCGACCCACCACTCGCTGATCTTGTAGGACGCCTTGATCAGCACGAGCAGCGCGCCGTACCAGAGCATGTTCGAGATGACCGGGCCCTCGGGCAGCACCGCCGCCGCGATCATCAGGACGATCACCAGCACGGCCGCCTGCACGACCTCGTTGACGATGACGAACCAGTGCCGCCGGAAGCGGATCACGCGCCGCTCGGTCGGCAGGACGTACTCGTCGATGTCCCGCGGTGCCAGCACGGTGGCCCTCCCCCGTTCAGCGATGGTCGAGCTCCGCCGCGCCGCGGCTCCCGCGCCCGGCAGGAGCCTAACCCGCCGGACGCACGGGGAGGACCACCTCCGCGTGACGCGCGGTCAGCGGTCCTGCGGGACCGGTCGACCCGGCTGCTCCAGCGCGAACTGCTGCTCCGGGGTGTCGGCCACCGGCCGCTTCGGCACCATCACCTTGCGCCGGTAGATGCAGACGACGACGCCGTCCTGGTTGTAGCCGATGGTCTCGACCTGGACGACGCCGCGGTCGTTCTTCGACGACGACTCCTTCTTGTCCAGCACCGTCGACTCGCCGTAGATCGTGTCGCCGTGGAAGACCGGCTTCACGTGGCGCAGCGACTCGACCTCGAGGTTCGCGATCGCCTTGCCGGACACGTCGGCCACCGACATGCCGAGCAGCAGCGAGTAGACGTAGTTGCCGACGACGACGTTGCGGCCCTGCTGCGTCCCGGACGCGTAGTGGTTGTCCAGGTGCAGGGGGTGGTGGTTCATGGTGATGAGGCAGAAGAGGTGGTCGTCGTACTCGGTGACCGTCTTGCCGGGCCAGTGCTTGTACGTCGCCCCGACCTCGAACTCCTCGAAGTACCGACCGAACTGCACGTGTCCACTCCCTGAATTCACTCGACGACAGCGACGTCGCATGTCACTCCCACGGCGGTGGCCCCGGGACGAGTCGTAGGATGGACCATCGGTGCACGGCGCGGACCAGCACGAACGCGTGAGCCGTGCCTCATGGATCGAGACAGCGTGCGCGCCGCGACGAGGGAGGTGGACGTGGACCAGCCCGAGCAGGCAGCCGACACCCCCGGCGGAAGTACCGGCCGCGTCCCCTCGCGTCCGACGCCGCGCCGCTGACGCGGGCGTGCCGGCGCGGGGCGACGCGGAGAGCCGCCCGCCGCTCCGACCCGAGAACCGAGGCCCCGCCATGCCCGCCCTCCCCTCGCTGCGCACCGCCGCCCGTGTCCGCCGCCCCCGCGCGCTCGACCAGGGCGTCGGCGTCCCGCACGTCCCCATGTCGGCCTTCGTCGTCGACTGCGCGATCTACGTCGGCGGTGCGCGGGTCGAGGGGCGCTGGAACCCGCGGGACGCGATCGCCGAGGTCCGCAGCCGCGGCGAGGGCTTCGTCTGGATCGGCCTGCACGAGCCCGACGCCGAGCAGATCGAGGACATCGCCGAGGTCTTCGGGCTGCACCCGCTCGCGGTGGAGGACGCGGTGCACGCCCACCAGCGCCCGAAGATCGAGCGCTACGACGACATGCTGTTCTCGGTGTTCAAGACGATGCGCTACGTCGCGCACGCCTCCCCCACCACGGCGAACGAGATCGTCGAGTCCGGCGAGCTGATGTGCTTCGTGGGGCGCGACTTCGTGGTGACGGTGCGCCACGGACAGCACTCGGGGCTGCGGCGGGTCCGCCGGACGCTCGAGGCGGACCCGGAGCACCTCGCCCTCGGTCCCGCCGTCGTGCTGCACGCCGTGGCCGACCACATCGTGGACGCCTACCTCGACGTGTCCGCCGCCGTGGAGGGCGACATCGACACCATCGAGGCCGAGGTCTTCGCGCCCTACTCCGACTTCTCGGCCGACCAGATCTACCTGATGAAGCGCGAGGTGCTCGAGCTGCGGCGGGCCGTGGCGCCGCTGGTCAACCCGCTGCGCCGGCTCACCGAGGGCTACTCGCCGCTGGTGCCGACCGAGGTGCGCAGCTACTTCCGCGACGTCGACGACCACCTCGCCACCGTCGCGGAGCGCGTGGCGCAGTTCGACGAGCTGCTGACCACCCTCGTGGACGCGGTGCTCGCCAAGATCACGCTGCGCCAGAACAACGACATGCGCAAGATCACCGCCTACGCCGCCCTGCTCGCGGTCCCGACGATGTTCGCCGGCATCTACGGCATGAACTTCGACTACATGCCCGAGCTGCACTGGACCTTCGGCTATCCGCTGGTGATCGTCGTGATCCTCGCGATCTGCGGTTGGCTCTTCCGCACGTTCCGCCGCAACCACTGGCTCTGAGGGGTTCTTCCGACCTTCCGGTCATTCCGGACGACGGGTTGAGCCGGGTGGCGCAACCCGGCTCACCCGCCGTCGGAAACCCGATTGGAGGCGACGGATGGCGGGCACACGGGCCCTCGTGTAGCTGGGCTCACCAACGGCCCGGCCGTGACACCGGGGGGTTCTCGTGACGGCGACCGATCAACCGCAGAGCGTCCGCTCGCTCATCCCCGCGCGGATCGACCGGTTGCCGTGGTCGCCGTTCCACACGCGCATGGTGGTCGCGCTCGGGACGGCGTGGATCCTCGACGGCCTCGAGATCACCATCGCGAGCAACGTCGGCGACAAGCTGACCGACTCCTCGCGGCTCGGGCTCTCCGCGACGGCGGTCGGCGGGCTCGCGACGGCGTACCTCATCGGCCAGGTGGTCGGCGCCCTGGTCTTCGGGCACATCTCCGACCGGCTCGGCCGCCGTCGGCTGTTCATGATCACGCTGGCGATCTACTTCGGAGGGTCCGCACTGACCGCGTTCACCGTCGGCTCCGGGGCCGGGGCGATCGCATTCATCTACCTGACCCGCTTCATTGCGGGGGCCGGCATCGGCGGGGAGTACGCGGCGATCAACTCGGCGATCGACGAACTCATCCCGGCGACCTACCGGGGACGCGTCGACATCGCGGTCAACGGCACGTACTGGGCGGGCGCCGCGATCGCCGCCGTCGTCCAGGTCCCGCTGCTCTCCGGGGCGCTCTCCCCCGCCATCGACTGGCGCATCGCGTTCCTGCTCGGCCCGGTCCTCGGCATCGCGATCCTGTTCCTGCGCCGCAACCTGCCCGAGAGCCCGCGCTGGCAGATCATGCACGGCCGTGGCGAGGAGGCCGAGCGGTCGATCTCCTACATCGAGGAGGAGGTCTCGTCGACCGGCAAGGAGCTGCCGCCGGTCGACGAGCGTCGGGCCATCGAGATCACGCCGACCGACCAGACCGGCTACCTCGCCCTGCTCCGGGTGCTCTTCCGGACCTATCCCGGCCGCTCCACGCTCGGCGCGACGCTGATGATCACGCAGTCGTTCCTCTACAACGCGATCTTCTTCACCTACGCGACGGTGCTCGGCACGTTCTTCGGCGTGCAGGACACGGCGCTGTACTACATCCCGTTCGCGGTCGGGAACTTCCTCGGTCCGCTGCTGCTCGGGCCCTTGTTCGACTCGATCGGCCGCAAGCCGATGATCTCCGGCACCTACATCCTGTCCGGCGGGCTGCTGGTGATCTCGGCGTTCCTGTTCCGGGCCGGGGCGCTGACGGCCACCACCCAGACGATCGCCTGGTGCGTGATCTTCTTCTTCGCCTCGGCGGGCGCGTCGGCCGCGTACCTGACGGTCAGCGAGGTCTTCCCGATGGAGGTCCGCGCGAAGGCGATCGCCGTGTTCTTCGCGATCGCCCAGGGCTTCGGGTCCATCGCGCCGCTGTTCTACGGCTCGCTGATCGACAAGAACGCCCCCGACCCCTCGAAGCTGTTCATCGGCTACATCGTCGGCGCGGCGATCATGATCGTCGGTGGGCTCGTGACGATCGCGCTCGGCGTGAAGGCGGAGGGACAGTCGCTGGAGGACATCGCCCAGCCGCTGTCGGTGGTGCGGGCGACGGGCGCGGCGAGTTCGTGATCGGCGAGCGCCTGCGGTGGTCGGCGCGCCTCCCCGACCACCGCAGGCGTCCGCTCCCCGTCGGCGCTGCCGATCCGTCGGTCTCCCGGCAGCATCATCTGCCGTGAGCAGCCTCTCCGGGCCCGACCAGCCGGCACCGCCCGGGTGGCGGTCGCACCAGCACGTGCAGCGGTTCGTCACCCCGGCCCCGCGTGACCGGGTCTGGGCGTGGCTGAACGACCCGGCCACCTTCACCGACACCCAGATCCCGCCGTGGCGCGTGGAGTTCCTGGGCGGTGGGTTCGCCGAGGGGGTCGTGACGACCCACCACGGTCCGGGCCTGCACCTGCCGGGGGTGCTGGGCGAGATCCGCGAGGGCGAGTCGCGCGACCTGCAGTACCTCTACGGCGCCTACGCGATCTCGTTCCGGCTGCTGCGCCCGACGCGGCTGTGGATCGGGGTCGCGGACGCCCCCGGCGGCACGGCCGTGGAGCTCCGCATCGACGCGCACGTCCACCCGCGGCTGCTGCGGCTCTGGGCCTTCTCGCAGCGGCTGTTCTGGCGGCGCTTCGAGTCGTGGACGGCCCGGGCGACGGCGGCCTGATCCACCGCGGCGAGGGTGACGCCACGGGCAGAGCTGCCCGGCGCGCGCCCGGCGAGCGGGACCCGCCGTCGGGAACGGGTTAGGTCTGCTCGGAGCCGATCGCGAGCTTGGCGAGCATGTCGCGGGCCTTCTCGGCGTTGCGTGGCTGGCACAGGACGTCGTAGCGGCCGGCGACGAGCTGGCTCGCCGAGGTGAAGTCCCGCCGACCGCGCGAGGCGCCGTAGGTGATCGCCCCGGAGACGACGCCGAACACGATGCCCATCCCGAGTCCGAGCAGGATCGCGCCGAACGACCCGTTGGCGCTGAACAGCGACAGGATCACGCCGACGAACAGGCCGAGCCAGGCGCCCGACGCCGCACCGGTGGCGAGGACACGACCCCAGGTCAGCCGGCCGATGACCCGCTCGACGAGCATCAGGTCGACCCCGACGATGGTGACGTCGGCGACCGGGAAGTCGTTGTCGGCGAGGTGGTCGACGGCCCGCTGCGCCTCCTCGTACTTGGCGTACGACCCGATCGGCCAGCCCGACGGCGGCTCCGGCAGGTTCGGCAGCCCGGGGGCTGCCCCGGGACGGTTGCCGAGGAACGGCGCGCTCACGACTTACCTCCGCTTGGCAGTTCGGCCCGGTGCTCTCCGGTCCGCGCATCCTTCCAACGGACGGAACCGGGGGAAAGTGCCCTACGGAGTGTGTGTGCCCGCCGACGAGCGCGGCCGAACGGCGCAGCGCCTACCAACCGAGCGAATCGGAGACGCCACGAGGGAGATGCTCCCCAGGAGCATCTCCCTCGTGACGATGTGGTCTCCCTGCCACTGGATGACAGCAACGACGCTTCGCTGCCACCGGGGAGGAGCCGGATCAGCGCAGCTTGTAGTCCTTGAGCAGACCCCGGCTGATGATCGTCTTCTGGATCTCCGAGGTGCCCTCGCCGATGAGCAGGAACGGCGCCTCACGCATGAGCCGCTCGATCTCGTACTCCTTGGAGTAGCCGTAGCCGCCGTGGATGCGGAACGACTCCTCGGTGACCTCCTTGCAGTACTCCGAGGCGATCATCTTGGCCATGCCGGCCTCGACGTCGTTGCGCTCGCCGCGGTCCTTCAGGCGGGCGGCGTTGACCATCATGAGGTGGGCGGCCTCGACCTTGGTGGCCATCTCGGCGAGCTTGAACGCGATCGCCTGGTGCTGCGCGATCGGCTTGCCGAAGGTGGAGCGCTGCTGGGCGTACTCGATGCCGAGCTCGAAGGCGCGGATCGCGATGCCGCACGCGCGGGCGGCGACGTTGACGCGGCCGACCTCGACGCCGTCCATCATCTGCGCGAAGCCCTTGCCCGGCAGCTCGCCGAGGACCTGGGTCTGCGGGATGCGAAAGCCGTCGAACACCATCTCGGTGGTGTCGACGCCCTTGTAGCCCATCTTGTCGATCTTGCCGGGGACCGAGAGCCCCTCGGCGACCTTGCCGAAGCCGCGCGGCTTCTCCACCAGCAGCGTCGTCAGGTTCTGGTACGGCTTCTCCGCGCCCTCGTCGGTCTTGACGAGCACCGCGGTGAGGTTCGACGAGCCGCCGTTGGTCAGCCACATCTTGGCGCCGTTGACGATGTAGTCGTCGCCGTCGCGGGTCGCGCGGGTCTTGATGGCGGCGACGTCCGAGCCGAGCTCCGGCTCCGACATCGAGAACGAGCCGGTGATCTCGCCGGTCGCCATCTTCGGGAGGTAGCGCTGCTTCTGCTCCTCCGTGCCGTGGTGGATGAGCATGTAGGCGACGATGAAGTGGGTGTTGATGACGCCCGACACGCTCATCCACCCGCGGGCGATCTGCTCGACCGTCAGCGCGTAGGTGGCCAGCGACTCGCCCAGGCCGCCGTACTCCTCCGGGATCATGAGCCCGAACAGGCCCATCTCCTTCATCCCGTCGACGATCTCCTGCGGGTACTCGTCGGCGTGCTCGAGTTCCTGGGCCTTCGGGATGATCTCCTTGTCCACGTAGTCGCGGACGGTGGAGAGGATCTCCTCCTGGACCTCGGTGAGGCCGGCGGTCTGGGCGAGACGTGCCATGACGATGAGCTCCTGACGAAGGTTTGTTACCGGCGAGTATGCGCTCAGCTCTCCGGCGGGGTCCAGCGCTCCCCACGCGTCATGCCGGCGGCGCGACCCTTGCCCGCGATGACCAGGGCCATCTTGCGCGAGGCCTCGTCGATCATCTCGTCGCCGATCATCGCCGAGCCCTTCTTGCCCCCGGCCTCGGAGGTGAAGTACTCGTAGGCGTCGAGAATGTTCTCGGCGTGGTCGTAGTCGTCCTGGTTGGGCGAGAAGACCTCGTTGGCCGCGTCGATCTGGCCGGGGTGCAGCACCCACTTGCCGTCGTAGCCGAGCGCCGCGGAGCGCTGCGCGACGCGGCGGAACGCGTCGACGTCGCGGATCTGCAGGTAGGGGCCGTCGATGGCCTGCAGGTCGTAGGCGCGGGCCGCCATGAGGATCTGCATGTAGATGTAGTGGTAGGCGTCGCCCTCGGTGTAGCCGGGGGGCTGCTCGCCGACCACGAGGGACTTCATGTTGATCGAGGCCATGAAGTCGGCCGGGCCGAAGACGATGGTCTCCATGCGCGGGGACGCGGCCGCGATCTCGTTGACGTTGGTCAGGCCCAGGGCGTTCTCGATCTGCGCCTCGATGCCGATGCGGCCGACCTCGTAGCCCATCGACTTCTCGATCTGCGTGAGCAGGAAGTCCAGGGCGTGCACCTGCGCCGCGGTCTGCACCTTCGGCAGCATGATCGCGTCCAGGTTGGCCCCGGCGCCCTCGACGACCTCTGTCACGTCGCGGTAGGTCCACTCGGTGGTCCAGTCGTTCACGCGGACGACGCGGGTCTTGCCCTCCCAGCCACCCTCGTTCAGGGCCGAGACGATCGTCTTGCGCGCGCCCGGCTTCGCCAGCGGCGCGCAGGCGTCCTCCAGGTCGAGGAAGATCTGGTCCGCCGGCAGGGTCCTCGCCTTGTCGATGAACTTCTGGCTCGACCCCGGGACCGCGAGACACGACCGACGCGGGCGGTTCTCGACACTCACTCGCACTGACCTCCTCGAAGGCCTCCGCCTGTCGTCGCGGAGGCGCACGGTTGACCGGGATGTTGACACGCGGCGACACCGCTGTCCCGATTCAGGTGAGCACCCTCTCCGCCGCGAGCCGCGATGGCAACGCCGCTAACCTCAGCGCGTGACACGTCCCGCCACCACCGCGATGACCAGGGTGTTCGTCGCCCGGATGGTCGGTCTGCCCGTTCTCGGCCCCGACGGCGAACACATCGGTCGCGTGCGCGACGCGGTGTCGGCCGTCTCGGTCGGTCCGCGACCGCCCCGGGTGCTCGGTCTCGTCGTCGGGGTGGGGTCGCGACGACGGATCTTCGTGCCGATGCTGCGCATCACCGCCATCGACGCCGGGGCGGTGACCCTGACGACCGGTCAGGTCAACCTGCGGCCGTTCGCGCAGCGCCCGAACGAGGTCCTCGTCGTCGGCGAGATGCTCGACGCCGGCGTGCGGATCGTCGACCGGCAGACCGACGCCACCGTGGTCGACGTGCTGATGGAGCACACCCGCAGCCGCGACTGGCTGATCACGCGGCTCGCTGTCACCGAACGGGTGGGGGTTCTCGGCCGACGGGGCCCGGTGCAGGTGCTGCCCTGGGCCGCGATCAGCGGGCTCTCGCTCGCCGAGGAGGGCCAGGGCACCGAGCAGCTGCTCGCGACGTTCGAGGACATGCGCCCCGCCGACGTGGCGCGGGCCCTGCTGGACCTCCCGACCCGCCGTCGGTTCGACGTGGCCGACGGTCTCGACGACGAGCGCCTCGCCGACGTCATCGAGGAGCTCCCGAACGACGAGCAGCGCGACCTGCTGCGCCACCTCGCCTCCGAGCGCGCCGCCGACGTGCTCGAGGCGATGGACCCCGACGACGCCGCGGACCTGCTCGCCGACCTCCCCGACCCGGAGTCCGAGCAGCTGCTGGGCCTCATGGAGCCCGAGGACTCGCAGTCGGTGCGCCGGCTGCTGACCTACTCCGCCGACACGGCGGGCGGGATGATGACGCCGGAGCCGATCGTGCTGGCCCCGGACGCGACGGTCGCCGAGGCGCTGGCGCGGGTCCGCAACCCCGACATCACGCCGGCGCTGGCCTCGATGGTCTTCGTCTGCCGCCCGCCCTCGGCCACGCCGACGGGGCGCTACCTGGGCTGCGTGCACGCCCAGCGCCTGCTGCGGGAGGCGCCGTTCGAGCTGGTGGCCGGGGTGCTCGACGCCGAGCTGACCCGGCTGCACCCGGACGCCTCGCTCACCGAGGTGACCCGCTACTTCGCGACGTACAACCTGGTGTGCGGGCCGGTGATCGACGAGAACGACCACCTGCTCGGCGCCGTCACCGTCGACGACGTCCTCGACCACCTGCTGCCCGAGGACTGGCGGTCCCAGGACCCCGATCCCACGACGACGGGCGGCATCCGCATCCCGGAGTCCGCCCTCCCGAACCCCGGCGCCGCCAAGGGAGCCCCCCGTGCCTGAGCGTTCCGTCCGCCGGCGGCTGGACCAGCCCGCCGGGCCCCAGCGCCGGCTCCGCGTCGACGTCGACACCGAGGCCTTCGGGCGCATGGCCGAGCGCCTCGCCCGCTTCCTCGGGACCGGGACCTACCTGCTGTGGCAGACGGTCTTCGTGATCATCTGGATCGCGCTGAACCTGATCGGCATCATCGGCGAGTGGGACCCCTACCCGTTCATCCTGCTCAACCTGGCGTTCTCCACCCAGGCCGCGTACGCGGCGCCCCTCATCCTGCTGGCGCAGAACCGGCAGGACGACCGGGACCGGGTGTCGCTGGAGGAGGACCGCGCCCGGGCGCAGCGGACCATCGCCGACACCGAGTACCTCTCGCGGGAGCTCGCCGCGGTGCGGATCGCGGTCGGTGAGACCGTGACCCGCGACTTCCTGCGCAGTGAGCTCGCCGAGCGGGGCGCGGAACGCTCCGGGGTGGACCGCGAGTCCCAGAAGGCCCTCACCCGCGCGGTCGACAAGTCCCTCGACAAGACGCTGGAGCGGGCCCTCGAACGCGCGGTGGACAAGGCCGTCGAGCGCGCGCTGGGGAGGGTGCTGGAGCACACGGGTCCGTCGAACGGGGCCGTCGGTACCGACACGTAGCATCGGGGTATGGCTGCACCGTCCGTCGAGGCGATCCGCACCGCACTGGGCGGTGTCGAGGACCCCGAGATCCACCGTCCGATCACCGAACTGGGCATGGTCAAGGACATCCGTGTCCTCGACCACGGCAAGGTCGAGGTCGCGGTCTACCTGACGGTCGCCGGCTGCCCGATGAAGGACACCATCACCAGCCGCGTCACCACCGCGGTCTCCGGGGTGTCCGGCGTCAGTGCCGTCGCCGTCGAGCTCGACGTCATGAACGACGAGCAGCGGCGCGAGCTGCGCAAGACGGTCAAGGGCGACGCCGACGAACCCGTCATCCCGTTCGCCCAGCCCGGCTCGATGACCCGCGTCTACGCGGTCGCCTCCGGCAAGGGCGGCGTCGGCAAGTCCTCGGTGACGGTGAACCTCGCCGCGGCCATGGCCGACCGGGGGCTGAAGGTCGGGGTCGTCGACGCCGACATCTACGGCCACTCGGTGCCGCGCATGCTCGGGACCACCGACCTGCCCACCAAGGTCGACGAGATGATCCTGCCGCCGCAGGCCCACGGCGTGAAGGTCATCTCCATCGGCATGTTCACCCCGGGCAACACCCCGGTGGTCTGGCGCGGCCCGATGCTGCACCGCGCGCTGCAGCAGTTCCTCGCCGACGTCTTCTGGGGCGACCTCGACGTCCTGCTGCTCGACCTCCCGCCCGGCACCGGCGACATCGCGATCTCGGTCGCGCAGCTCATCCCGAACGCCGAGCTGCTCGTCGTCACCACACCGCAGCAGGCCGCCGCGGAGGTGGCCGAGCGCGCGGGCGCGATCTCGCTGCAGACCCGCCAGCGCCTCGTCGGCGTCGTGGAGAACATGAGCTGGATGGACATGCCCGACGGGTCGCGCATGGACCTGTTCGGCTCCGGCGGCGGGCAGACCGTGGCCGACTCGCTGACGAAGTCGATCGGCTCCGAGGTCCCGCTGCTCGGCCAGATCCCGATCGACACCCGCCTGCGCGAGGGCGGCGACGCCGGCGTGCCGCTGGTGCTCTCGGCGCCGCAGTCGGCGGCGGGCGAGGCGCTGCGCAAGGTCGCCGACCGCCTCACCGTCCGGGCCCGCGGGCTCGCCGGGATGTCGCTGAACATCTCGCCGGCCGGGCGCTGACCCGCCGCCGGACGTCAGCGGTGGCACACGGCTGACGTCCCGTGGCAGCAGCGCGCCACGGGCTCACAGGTCGCGCTGCATCCACGCGACGTCGTGCCAGTCGTCGAACTTCCACCCCACGCGTGGGAACGTGCCGATCGGCGCGAACCCGAGCGTGGCGTGGAGGCCGACGCTGGCCGCGTTGGGCAGGGTGATGCCGGCGGCCGCGCGGAGGAAGCCACGGGCGCGCAGTCGCGGGAACAACGCCTCGTAGAGCGCGCGGCCGGCCCCGGTCCGACGGCGCCCGGTCTCCAGGTAGACGCTGACTGTGCACGCGTACCGGTAGGCGTGCCGGTCGTTGAACCGGCCTGCGTAGGCGTACCCGACGATCCGGCCGCCGTCCTCGCCCACGAGCCACGCGTGCGCGGCCGCCATCCGGTCCGCCATCTCCGCGGCCGACGGCGGGTGCTCCTCGAAGCTGATGACGGTGTCCCGGACGTAGGGCGCGTAGATCGCCGCACACGCCGCGGCGTCGTCCACTCCTGCGTCTCGGATGGTCAGCATGAACGGCCACTATAGTGACCTCCGTGGACCTGACGACCTCGCTCGCCACGGTCGTGCGCGAGCGGCGACTGGAGCGTGACCTCACCGTCCGCGCGCTCGCCGACCGCGCCGGGGTGTCCCGGGCGATGATCGCCAAGGTCGAGGCGGGCGAGGCCCAGCCCACGGCCGCGCTGCTCGGCCGACTGTCCGGGGCGCTCGGACTGAGCCTGTCGGAGCTCGTCGCCCGCGCCGAGGGCGGCGACCGCCTCGCCCGCCGCGCCGACCAGCCGACCTGGACCGACCCGACGTCGGGCTACGTCCGCCGGGCGGTCTCCCCGCGGGCCGGGGGTGACCTCGAGCTCGTCGAGGTCACGATGCCGCCGCACGCGCAGGCCGGGTTCGCCGCGGACACCCACGCGTTCCTGCGCCACCGGATCTGGGTGCTCGAGGGGGTCCTGGAGTTCGTCGAGGGGACCACCGTGCACCGCCTGCACACGGGCGACTGCCTCGAACTCGGACCGCCGGTCGACTGCGTCTACCGCAACGCCACCGACGAGCCGGTGCGCTACCTGGTGGCGGTGACCCGGCGCTGACGACCTGACCCGACCCGTCGTCGGGACGGGGTCAGGCGAGGGAGAAGGAGCGCCGGGAGAGGCCCCACATCATCCCGTCGATCTCCGTGCGCACGGGCGCCTCGGGATCGGTGGCCGCGCCGAGGGCGACGAAGAGCGGCACGTAGTGCTCGGCGGTGGGGTGGGCGTAGGGCATGCCCGGCGCGTCGCGGAAGCGGCGGAGCTCCTCGACGTCGCCGTGGGCGAGGGCGTCGGCGACCCAGGCGTCGAAGTCGTCGGTCCAGCCGGGCACGGCGTCGCCGCGCAGCATGTCGCGGGTGAGGAAGGGCAGACCGTGGGTCATGAAGCCGGACCCGACGACGAGCACGCCCTCGTGGCGCAGCTCGCGCAGCCGGGCGCCGATCCGCATGAGCCGCTCGGGGTCCTCGTCGGGCATGGAGACCTGCAGCACCGGGACGTCGGCGTTCGGGTACATCACCGAGAGCGGCACCCAGGCGCCGTGGTCGAGCCCGCGGGCGGACCGGTGGACCTGCTCGGTGCCGTCGCCCAGCAGGCCGGCGACGCGGTCGGCGAGCGTCGTCGCGTCGGGCGTCGCGTAGGTCATCGTGTAGTAGCGCGGGGCGAAGCCGCCGAAGTCGTAGACCAGCGGCGTGCCCTCCTCCGGGGCGGAGAGGGTCAGCGGGGCGGACTCCCAGTGCGCGGAGACGATGACGATCGCGCGCGGCTGCGGCATGCGGTGCGCCCAGCCGAAGAGGTCGCGCATCCACCCGCCGTCGTCGTAGAGCGGCGGCGCGCCGTGCGAGAGGTAGATCGCCGGCATGGGACCGTCGGTCGGGCTCCACGGACGCCGACCCGACGCGGTGTCCCGGGCCGGGCCGATGAAGGCGTCGAAGGCGGCGCCGGGGACGGCCGTGTCGAACGGGGAACTCATGGCGGACACTCCTGCTACGTGATGGTTCGGCCACGGACGTTACCCGTGCACAGTTGAAGCATCAAGTGTAAAGTGGTGGACATGGCCGACTGGTTGACCGCAGAGGAACAGCGGGCGTGGCGACGCACCGCCGCCATGTTCACCCTGCTGCCCGCCGCGCTCGACGCGGCGATGCAGCGCGACGCCGGCCTCACCCAGTTCTCGTACCTGGTCCTCGCCATGCTCTCCGAGGAGCCGGGGCGCACCATGCCGATGAGCGAGCTGGCGTCCATGGTCAGCTCGTCGCTGTCCCGTCTCTCCCACGTGGTCTCGCGGCTCGAGAAGCAGGGCTGGGTCACCCGCGAGCCGTGCCAGGACAACGGCCGCGTGACGATGGCCCGGCTCACCGACGCCGGGTGGGACAAGGTGGTCGCGGCCGCACCCGGGCACGCCGCCGAGGTGCGGCGGCTCGTGATCGACGCCGTGGGCCCCGACCGCATCGCCGACCTGGACGCCATCACGGGCGCCATCCTCCGCCGCCTCGACCCCGGCGGGAAGATGCGCGCCAACCCGCTGAGCCAGGGCTGCTGAGGGCTCAGGTCGCGTCGGGGTCGAACGGGGCCGCCTCGCCCGGCTGGAGCGGGGTCGCCCGGTCGGACTGCCCCTTGATCGTGCCGCCCGCCCCGGCCGCCGGGAGCCCGTGGGCCATGCCGTTCGAGCCGTTCGTGCCGTACGAGCCGTTCACGGGCGGGGGCGCCGTGTCGGCCGGCGTGGCGGCGCCGGTCCAGGTGCCGTCCTGGACCGGGTCGAACAGCGAGCGCCGCACGGCCGCCCGGGGGTCCATGTTGCGGATCTGGCGCAGGTCCTCGAGCGGCTTGCGGAACTCGTCGAACTCGGGCCCGATCTCGTCGCGCAGCTGGTCGCGGGCGCCCGCGGCGTACTCGCGGACCGTGCGCATGGTGTCGGCCACCCAGCGGATGGCGCCGGGCAGCCGTTCCGGGCCCAGCACGAACAGCCCGATCAGCGCGAGGACGAGGATCTCGCCCCACCCGACGCTCTCGAACACCGGAGGTCCTCCTGGCCTACAGCTGCGCCTGCAGCGACAGGGGCCGGCCACCGCGGACGACCCCGAGCGTCACCGCGTCCCCGGGACGGTGCTCCCGGATCGCGACGACCAGCTCGTCCGCCGAGGCTATCGGGCGCTGGTCCACGCGAGTGACGACGTCGCCCTCCAGCACCCCGGCGCGGGAGGCCGGGCCGCCCTGGACGACGTTCAGCACCTGCGCGCCGTCGGAGGTGCCGTCGGTGACCGACTTGGCGTTCACCCCGAGGTCGGTGTGCGCGAAGGAGCCGGTGCGGATGAGCGACTCGGCGATCACCCGCACGTCGTCGATCGGGATCGCGAACCCGAGGCCGATCGACCCGCCCTGACCCGAGGAGTCCGAGCCCCCGAGCGTGCGGATGGCGGTGTTGATCCCGACGACGGCTCCGGTGGAGTCCACGAGCGCCCCGCCGGAGTTGCCGGGGTTGATCGCGGCGTCGGTCTGGATCGCGTCGATCACCGGGTTCACGTTCGCGGTCTCGGCGTCGAGCCGCACGGGCCGGCGCAGCGAGCTCACGATGCCGGTGGTCACCGTGCCGGCGAGACCGAGCGGCGAGCCGATCGCGATGACGCCGTCGCCCACCCGCAGGTCCGACGACCGCCCGAGCTGGGCGACGACCGGGTCGGCGACGTTCACCTTGATCACCGCGATGTCGGTCTGCGGATCGCGCCCGACGATCTGCGCCGGCGCGCGGACGCCGGAGGCGAACACCGCCTCGAGCGTCGCGCGCGGGTCGGTGGCCGCGAGGGAGACGACGTGGTTGTTGGTGACGATGTCGCCGCGCGGGTCGACCACGACGCCGGACCCGGTGCCGCCGGTGGTGCCGGAGCGCACCTCGATGGAGACCACGGCGGGGACGACCCGCCCGGCCACGTCCGCGACCGATCCCGCGGGCCGTTCCTTGCCGGCGTCGACCTGCGCGAGGGTGGCCCCCGGGTCGACGACGGTGGCCGCACCTTCGGCGGTGAGGTGCCCGACGACGCCGCCGACGGCCCCGACGAGCAGGGCCAGCACGGCCAGCATCGCGATGGCGCTCGGCGCGACCCGGCGGCCGAAGAGCAGCTCGCGGGCCGACAGGCGGGGCCCGGTGGCGCGGCGGTCGGGCGCGGGGGCGCTCTCCCGCACGGCCGGCCCACCCAGTTCGACGGCGGCCGCGGGGTCGCGCCACGGGTCGCGCTCGGCGGTCTCCCCGGCCCAGAAGTCGTCGGGGACGTCCGTCGGGGTCCGCGCGCCGTCCCGCGGGCGCTGCAGCGGCTCCGCGGCGTCGGCGGGCCGCCCGAAGGCGCCGGCCAGCGCGACCGACGGCTCCCGCGACCCCGACGGTGCCGTGGCCCCGTCCGTGGTCGGGCGGTCGGCGAAGGAGCCCGCGGACCCGGCGGGCCGGCCGAACTCGGTCGCGAGGTCGGCCGAGGCGGGCTCGGCGTGGCCGTTGCGCTCGGCATGACCGTTGCGCTCGGCATGGCCGTTGGGCTCGGCGTCGCCGTTGGGCTCGGCGTCGCCGTTGGGCTCGGCGTGGCCGTTGGTCCGGCCGTTCACGCGGTGTGCGTGTCCGTTGCGGTGGCCGTCGGCGGCGGCCTCCGTGTCCGGTTCCGGGGGCGCCTCGGGGCGTTCCGTCGTCGCGTTCCGCGACCAGGGGCTGCTCATGGCTGCGCTCTCGTCAACGACGCCGCCGTCGCCGGCCGGGGGCCGGGAGTGTTCGGGCGCGCGCGGTGGGTGGTCATCGTCCTGCCACGGTAGAGCGCGGACGACTCCCGGGGCGACACCACCCGATCGTCCGGGTCGGTCCGTGAAGGAGCGGTCAGGACGACGGGCGCGCCCGGGTGGCGTCCGGCGGTGCCATCGGCGGCGTGGTGGGCGTCGTCGTGGCGGCGCGCGCCGCCGCGTCCTGCACCACCGCGCCGACCACGACGTTGCCGCGGTCGCCGACCGCGGGCGCCGCAGCCGTGAGCGAGGCACCGACCTCGGGGGCACGCCCGGGGGTGGGTGCGGGGGACACCGCGCCCGCGGCGAGCACCGGGCCCGCGACCGCCGCCGCCCCGGCCACGAGGCCGGAGGCCACGACGGCCGGGAGGACCCGTCGTCGGGAACGGGGACCGCGACCACCCCGCCGGCCGTGCCGGGCGGGCGGCGCCTCGGCGGGCACGACGAAGCGGCCCTGCGCGTCGATCCCGAGCCCCGCGGGGGCCTCGGGCAGCTCGGCGTCGTCGGGGATGTTGCGCAGCGACGCCAGCAGCGAGGACGGGACGCCGGGGCAGTCGGCGGCGCGAAGCCGACGGCGGGCCTGCCGCTGCGCGGCGACCTCCGCGGCACAGCTCGGGCAGTGGTCGACGTGGGCGGCGGCCCGCCCGGCAGCGGCCTCGCCGAGCTCGCCGTCGACGAAGGCGACGACCGCGTCGAGCGTCAGGTGGCCGGAGTCGGACCAGCGCGACCAGGGCGCGCCCGGGGCGCGCCCGATCACGTCAGCTCCCCCGCCCGCTCCGCGTCGCCGCGACGACGCTCCAGCGCACTGCGCAGGGCCTGCCGGCCCCGGTGGATTCGACTGCGCACGGTCCCCAGTTTGACATCCAGGGTGGCCGCGATCTCCTCGTACGAGAGCCCTTCCACGTCACAGAGCACCACGGCCGCGCGGAACTCCGGCGCGAGCTCGTCGAGGGCGCCCTGCAGATCGGGGTCGAGGTGGGCCTCGGAGAAGACCTGCTCGGGGTCCGGGCCGCCGCCGGGGAGCCGGTCGGTGTCCTCGGGCAGGCCCTCCATCCGGAGCCGGCCGCGGCGACGCACCATGTCGAGGAACAGGTTCGTCGTGATCCGGTGCAGCCAGCCCTCGAAGGTGCCCGGCTTGTACGCGGCGAGCGAGCGGAAGACCCGGATGAAGGTCTCCTGGGTGAGGTCCTCGGCGTCGTGCGCGTCGCCGGTCAGCCGGTAGGCGAGGCGGTACACGCGGTCCGCGTGCTCGCGCACGACGTCGTCCCAGGACGGCGGGGTCGACGCCGCGTCCTCGGTGAAGCCCGGGACGTGCCCCTCACGGTGGTCGGGGCGCGCGGCGAGCGTCTCGGTCATGGCAACACTCTCTCCGTCGGTCATGACATGCGGGTGAGGTTCGTCTGAGAGGGGGCTGAGGAACACCCCCGGCCGACGCGACCGCCATCACTCCCGTGGGCGCCACCATCCGGACGCGCGCGGCGCGGCGCGGTGATCGACCGGCGCGGTCGATCTAGCCTGGGCCGCGTGAGCGAGGACGGGGGACTCGAGGGGACGCGACGCGTGCGCACACTGCGAGTCGTCGGTCCCGATCCCACGTCGCCCCCTCCCGCCCCGCCGGCGGCCGGCCCGCCCCCCGGGAGGACACCCGTGCGGGGCACCGATGACGCCAGCCGCCGCAGCACCCACCGACCGGGGCGCAGCACCGCGCGCATCCCCGTCTACCCGCGCGTGCCGACCGGCCCGCTGCGGTTGCCGAGCACGTCCTTCGCCGGCCGCCCGCGCGTGCCCGAGGACCCCGGCGCCGCGGAGGCGACCACCACCCCGCACACGCTGCCGCGGCTCGTGTCCGCCGATCCCGCTCTCCCTCCTGACGCCGGGTCGGTGCCGGTCGAGCCGGTTCCCCCGGGTCCCGGGGACGGCGACGTGCGCGACGACCGCGACCAGGACGCCGGGGAGCGCGAGCGGCTGCGGGCGCGCGCCGAGCACTTCAGTCCGGAGGACGAGGTCCTCGCCGCCGCACGCGAGCGGGCCGCGGAACACGGCATCGTCCCGGTCGGGGTCGGCGCCGCCGCGGCCCTGACCTTCCTCGCCGCCGCCGGTCGCGCCCGTGCCGTCGTGGAGATCGGCACCGGCGCCGGGGTCGGCACCATCAGCCTGCTGCGCGGGATGCCCCGCGAGGGCCTGCTGACGAGCATCGACACCGAGGTGTCGCACCAGCGCCTGACCCGTGTCTCCTGCGCCGAGGCGGGCTTCGGGTCCGGTCGGGTCCGGATGATCACAGGACGGGCCCTCGAGGTGCTGCCGCGGCTCTCCGACTCCGCCTACGACCTCGTGCTGGTCGACGCCGCCACCGTCGAGTACCCGCTCTACCTCACCGAGGCGATCCGGCTGCTGCGCCCGGGCGGCGTGGTCGTGCTCGACAACGTCTGCTGGACCGGGCGCGTCACCGACCCCGCCCGCCGCGACGCGATCTCCGCGGCCCTGCGCGAGACGGTGCGGATGGTGCGCACCGACGAGCGGCTCGCCCCGCTGCTCCTGCCGCTGTCCGACGGGCTGCTCTGCGCCTCACTGCTGGGCTGAGCGACGGCACCGCCCCGCCCGGAACCGCACCGCCGGCCGGACGAACGACCCTCTCGAGCACGGCGATGCTGCGAGGGTGCCGTTCGCTCGGACGGGCGGCTCAGACGTGGGCGGCGCAGAACTCCACGAGGGTGCGCGCGGAGAAGCCGGTCGCACCCTTGGCGACCTCCTCGTGCGGGCTGTCGCACCGGGCGGGGCCGGCGATGTCGAGGTGCGCCCACGGCACGTCACCGACGAACCGGCGGAGGAACAGCGCCGCCACGATGCCGCCCGGGCCGGGCGGGGCCTGGCGGACGTCGGCGAGCTGCGAGTCGACGTCACCGTCGTGCCCGGCGGCGAGCGGCACGCGCCACCACGCCTCGCCGCTCGACTCCCCCGCGGCCGTGATCGCCGACGCGAGGTCGTCCGTCGTCGCGAACAGGCCACCGGTGCGTACGCCGAGGGCGACCTTCATCGCCCCCGTCAGCGTCGCGACGTCCACGACCACGTCCGGGGCGAGCGTCGCGACCGCGTACCCGAGCGCGTCGGCGAGGACCATGCGGCCCTCGGCGTCGGTGTTGGTGACCTCGGTGGTGCGGCCGTCGTAGTGGCGGACCACGTCGCCGGGCCGGTAGGCCGACCCGGAGACGTGGTTCTCCGCGAGCGGCACCAGCCCGGTGACCCGCACCGGCAGGTCGAGCGCGGCGACAGCGGCGAGCGCGCCGACCACGGCGGCCCCGCCCGAGCAGTCGGTGCGCATGTCGGCCATGCCGGCGTTCGGCTTGATGGAGATGCCGCCGGTGTCGAAGGTGATGCCCTTGCCGACGAGCACGACGTGCGTCCCCGCGCCGGCCGGCGCCCACGTGAGCTCGAGGAACCGCGGCGGACGGGACGAGCCGCCCCCGACGGCGAGCACGCCGCCGAAGCCGTGCTCGGCGAGCCACCGCTCGTCGCGCACCACGGCGTCGACACCGTCGGCCGCGGCGAGGGCAGCCAGCGCCTGCTCGGCGAACCACTCGGGCGACTTCGCACCCGACGGGCTGTCCGCGAGGTCGCGGGCGATCGCCGTCGCGCCGGCGAGCACGAGCGCGCGCTCGACGACGGGTCGCTCGGCGGCCGGGACCTCGACCGTCACGTGCGGCGGGTCGGCGGGCGCCGACGAGCGCACCGAGAAACGGTGCGAGCCCAGGAGCAGCCCGGTGGCCAGCGCCGCCCAGTCCGGGGTCACGCCGTCCTCGGGGACGACGTGCAGGCGCGCCGGGCCGCCGTCGGCCGAAGCTCCGAACAGCGCGCCCGGGTCGGACCGGCCGCTCGCGACGCGGACGGCGGCCGCGCCCGCACCACGCCACTCCGTGGCGCCCGCGGACCCGGCGCCCACCAGCCATCGGCCCGCCCCGTCCTCCGGAGCGAGCGCGGCGACGGCACCCGCGGACGGCACCCAGCCGCTCGGCGCGTCGGCCGGTGCCCCGGCATCGTCGCCGGTCCGGCACAGGCGGACGAGCGCCGCGCCGGACGCGCCCACCCCGGGGTCGACGAGACGGATCTCCGCGAGCGGGGTCGGCAGCGTCGGCGCGGCGAAGGGCGTGGCCGGAAGCCTCAGGGCGGTCACCGCTACGACGAGATCGAGGAGAGGGCCTCCCGCAGATCGCCCGCCTCGTCGGCGGTCATCTCGACGACGAGCCGGCCCCCACCCTCGAGCGGCACGCGCATCACGATGCCGCGCCCCTCCTTGGTGACCTCGAGGGGACCGTCACCGGTCCGGGGCTTCATGGCCGCCATAGTCGTGCTCCCTCCACATGGTCGTCGTGGCAGTGAACCCAGTGCGGGAACGCTGCACACCGCGCGACGATTCTTCCCCATTCCGTCGCCGACCACGACACCGGAGCGATCATCGGCCCCGGTGTGTCGCTCAGCGCGTCGCGCGGAAGCACCCGGCCAGGTGTTCGTCGACCATGCCGGTGGCCTGCATCAACGCGTGCGCGGTGGTCGGACCGACGAACCGGAAGCCCCGCCGGCGCAGTTCCCGCGCCATCGCCGTGGACGCCGGCGTCGTCGCCGCGACCTCGCCGAGGGTGCGCGGCGGCGCCGGCGGCGGGTCGGGCGCAAAGGACCACAACAGGGCGTCGAGGCCCGGCCCGTCCGCCTCGACCCGCAGCACGGCCGCCGCGTTGGAGATCGCCGCCTCGATCTTCTGCCGGTTCCGGACGATGCCCGCGTCGCCGAGGAGACGCTCCACGTCGCCCTCGTCGAAGTCCGCCACTGCGTCCACGTCGAAGCGCGCGAACGCCGCCCGGAACGCCGGGCGCTTGCGCAGGATCACCAGCCAGGACAGCCCCGACTGGAACGCCTCCAGGCACAGCCGCTCGTACAACGCGTCCCGGCCGTGCAGGACGTGCCCCCACTCCGTGTCGTGGTACTCGCGCAGGAGCGGGTCCTGCGCGCCCCACGGGCAGCGGGCGACGCCGTCCTCCCCGACGACCGCGTCGTCCCCCGTCGCTGCGCTCGCCCGCTCGTCGTCCCCCGTCGCTGCGCTCGCCCGCTCCTCGTCGAGCGGCGTGCTCACCGCTCGGCCTCGCAGCGCGCCGCGAGCTTGCGCAGCGAGTACTTCAGCCCGAGGGCGAACGCCGGCGACACGAGGGGCCACCCGAGGGCGCCGAGCGCCCCGAGCGGCAGGTCGAGGCGCTCCCCCCACTCGAACCGCGACCGGCCCGGCCCCAGCTCGATGACGGTGAACGTGCCCGACCCGCGCACCACGGAACCCGTGTGCACCACGGTGGCCCGGTGCGGGGGGTCCCAGCCGACGATCCGCATCGTGTCGGTGACCCCGAGCGGCCCGACGCCGGTGGTGGCCGCCAGCTCGGACCCGACGCCGACCCCGTCGCCCTTCGTCACCCGGACCCCGGTGCCGAGCATCCAGTCGCCCTGGCCCTCCCAGTCGGTGACGGCCTTCCAGACGACGTCGGCCGGGGCGTCGATGTCGACGCCGACCGTGATGTCACGGGTGGCCATGTGCGGCTCCTCCGGTGGCTCCGGCTGAAGTGGTCATGCCCGTCGCTCCGCTCACGTCGGTGGGGTCGGTGGGCGTGGGGTCCCCGACGTCAGGTCGGGCTCCGCTCCGCCCGGCCTCCGTGCCGGGCACCGCGGTCGGCGCGTCCGCGTCCCCGTCGTCGGCGCGAGGGGGCCCCTCGTGGACCGCCAAGCGGGAACGCAGCGTGTCGACCTCGGCGGCCAGTCGGTCGAGCGCCCAGTCCACCTCGCTCATCCGGTATCCGCGGAACGCCTGTTGGAACCGCAGGCCCCGCACGTCGGACCCGAGGAGGTCCCGCGCCGGCAGCCGCGTGGGCGTGGCGCCCGGGGGCATGGGGGCCATCTCCTCCCCCCGCCCGGCCAGCAGCGACGTCGCGAGGTAGATCACCGCCGCGACGGCCCCGACGACGAGGACGTACACCAGAGCACTGCCCATGGGACCGATGGTGGCAGAGGGGTCCGACAACCCGCGTCAGCGGCGGGCCGAGTACTGCCGGATCGGCGGCCGGTCGTGCACCGCCACGGCGTGGTCCTCGGGCAGCCAGTGCCCCCCGACCGGGACGAACTGCGTGAGCCGCCCCGCCCCCCTGTCGGCGTGCTCAGCTGCATTGTCGGGAAGGCCGCACCGGCGGAGCACCGCGGAGAGCACCTCCGCGGAGGTGACCCCCAGCTCGCGCAGCGAGCGGTGCCGGTGCTTGCGCACCCCGAGGTCGACCTGACCGATGGCGTCGAGGCCGCGGCGCTCGTGGGTGTCGAGCAGCAGGCCGATCTCCACGCCGTAGCCGCCGGCGAACGGCAGCGACTCCAGCAGGTCCCGCGTCGCGGCGTACTCCCCGCCGAGCGGCTGGACGATGCCGGCGAGCTCCGGGCGCAGGGCCGCCAGCGCGGGGCGTGCCACCAGTTCGGTCACCCGTCCGCCACCGTCGCGGACCGCGTCGTGGTCCCCGAGACGCAGCGGCCGGTGGTAGAAGCCCTTGACCAGCTCGACGCCCGGGGCGGTCAGCAACGGCCCGAGCAGCGACGGGACGAAGCCGGGGTCGAGGTCGACGAGGTCGGCGTCGAGGTACACCACGAGGTCCCCGGTCGTGGCGGCGAGCGCCCGCCACAGCACCTCGCCCTTGCCCGGGCGCACCGCGACCCCCGGCAGCGCCTCCTCACGGGTGACCACCCGCGCGCCCGCCGCCCGCGCCACGGCCGCGGTCGCGTCGGTCGAGCCGGAGTCCACGACGACGAGCTCGTCGACCAGCGAGCCGAGCATCGGGTGCACCGCGGCCACGACGCCCCCGACCGTCGCCTCCTCGTCGAGCGCCGGCAGCACCACCGACACCGTCCGGCCCGCCTTGGCCGCCACGAGCCCGGCCACCGTCCACGAGGGCTCCGCCCACGTGCGGCGCTCGAACCACTCAGCCACAGGCGTCCAGGGCCGCGTCCACCGTCGTCGTGCGGACCAGGGCCTCGAGCGAGAGGTTCCCGACGAACCCGGTGCCGACCAGGCCGTCGAGCCAGGCGAACAGCCCGTCGAAGAAGCCGTGCGGGTCGCAGACCACGACCGGCTTGTCGTGCATCTGCAGGTAGCGCGAGGTCCAGGCCTCGAAGAGCTCCTCCAGGGTGCCGAGCCCGCCCGGCAGCGCGATCCACGCGTCGGAGCGGGCGTCCATCTCGGCCTTGCGTTCCCGCATGCCCGGCACGACGACGAGCTCGGTCGACTCCTCGTCGGCCACCTCGCGGTGTACGAGGCCCTCCGGGATGACGCCGACGGTGTGCCCGCCCGCCGCCCGCGCGGCGCGGGTGACCTCGCCCATCATTCCGACGCGGCCGCCGCCGGAGACCAGCGTCCAGCCGCGCTCGGCGATGCCGGTCCCGACGTCGCGGGCCAGGGCCAGGTACTCCTCGCCGACCGGCCCGGAGGCACAGAAGACGCAGACCGCCTTCGTCGAGCTCACTTCTCGACCAGCTCGTGGAAGCGCTGCTCCACGATGGCCACGACCTCCTCGACCTCGTCCACCACGTGGATGAGGTCGACGTCCTTGGGGCTGATCACGCCGTGCTCGAGCGCGGTGGTGCGCACCCAGTCGACGAGCCCGCCCCAGTACGCCGACCCGAGCAGCACGACGGGGAAGCGGGTCACCTTCCCGGTCTGCACCAGCACGAGCGCCTCGAACAGCTCGTCGAGCGTGCCGAAGCCGCCCGGCAGGCAGACGAAGGCCTGGGCGTACTTCACGAACATCGTCTTGCGGGCGAAGAAGTAGCGGAAGCCGACGCCGAGGTCGACCCACGGGTTGAGCCCCTGCTCGAACGGCAGCTCGATCCCCAGCCCCACCGACAGCCCGCCCGCCTCGGAGGCGCCGCGGTTCGCGGCCTCCATGATCCCGGGCCCGCCGCCGGTGATCACGGCGTAGCCGGCGTGCGCGAGGGCGGCGCCGAGGGCCATGCCAGTGGCGTAGTCGGGGTGATCGGGCTGGGTACGGGCGGAGCCGAACACGGTGACGGCACGCGGGATCTCGGCGAGCACCGAGAAGCCCTCGACGAACTCGGCCTGGATGCGCTGCACCCGCCAGGCGTCGGAGTGCACCCAGTCGCCCGGGCCGCGCGAGTCGAGCAGCCGCTGGTCGGTGGTGGAGGACAGCCGCGCCGGGTCCTTGTGTTCGGGACGCCGCTTGTCGATGGTCGTCGGCCGCGGCGTCGTCAGGTCGTCGAATCGGGCTTCCGTCACACCGCCAGCGTAGGGACGCCGGATCGGACGGTTCGCGGCGGACGCGAGGCGGTCACCCGGAATTCAGCGTGTGCGCCCCCGCCCGCCGGGTATGCGGTTGAAGAAGCAACCACATCCGACGTCGGGAAGGAACCCATGGCCACCAAGGTCGCCGTCATCTACTACAGCCAGACCGGCACGATCCACCAGCTGGCGCAGGAGTACGCCGCGGGTGCCGAGAAGGCCGGCGCCGAGGTCCGACTGCGCACCGTGCACGAGCTCGCGCCGCAGGCCGCCATCGACTCGAACGAGAAGTGGAAGGCCCACCGCGAGGAGACCGCGGACACCCCCGAGGCCACCGCCGACGACGTCCTCTGGGCCGACGCCGTCATCTTCGGCACGCCGACCCGGTACGGGAACGTCTCCGCGCAGCTCAAGCAGTTCATCGACACCCTCGGCCCGCAGTGGGCGCAGGGCCTGCTGGCCGACAAGGTCTACTCGGGCTTCACCTCGAGCTCGACGCAGCACGGCGGCCAGGAGTCCACGCTCCTCGCGCTGTACAACACGATCCACCACTTCGGCGGGATCATCGTGTCGCCCGGCTACACCAACGCGATCATGTTCGCGACCGGCAACCCCTACGGCGTCTCGCACGTCGACGGGCAGGGCTCGATCCCGATCTCCGACGAGACCCGGCAGGCCGCGCAGTTCGCCGGCGAGCGGGTCGCGGGGATCGCCGCGCAGCTGACCGCGGGCCGCGACGCGGCGCTCGCGGCCAGCTGAGGTGCTTCGCAGGTGAGCACAAAGTGGGGCTATAGCCCCACTTTGTGCTCACAGGCCGTCAGGCACACAGGTACCTCCGCAGCGTCTCCGTCCCGGCCGTGATGCGGCGGACGTCGACGTGCTCGTCCCGGGTGTGCGCGAGGTTCGGGTCGCCCGGGCCGAAGTTGACCGCCGGGATACCGAGGGCGGAGAAGCGGGAGACGTCGGTCCACCCGTACTTCGCCACCGGAGTCTCGCCCGAGGCCGCGACGAACTCGGCCGCCGCGGGGGCTGACAGCCCCGGGAGCGCGCCCGGGGAGCGGTCGGTGATCTCGAGCGGCACGCCGTCGAACACCTCGCGGACGTGCTGCTCGGCCTGCTCGACGGAGCGGTCCGGCGCGAACCGGAAGTTGACCGTCACCTGGCAGGTATCCGGCACGACGTTGCCCGCGACGCCGCCGGCGATGCGCACGGCCTGCAGGCCCTCGCGGTAGACGCAGCCGTCGATGTCGACGGTGCGCGGCTCGTACGCCGACAGCCGGTCGAGCACGGGCGCCGCGGCGTGGATCGCGTTCTCCCCCAACCAGGACCGCGCGCTGTGCGCCCGGCGGCCCGACAGCGTCAGGACCGCGCGCATCGTGCCCTGGCAGCCGCCCTCGACGAAGCCCGACGTGGGCTCGCCGAGGATCGCGAGGTCGGCGTCGAGCCAGTCCGGCAGCGTGCGCTCGATGCGGCCCAGCCCATTGCGCGTCGCCTCGATCTCCTCGCAGTCGTAGAGCACGAGCGTGATGTCGTGGGCGGGCGCGGCGAGCGTGGCCGTGAGGTGCGCCATAACCGCCACCCCGGCCTTCATGTCGGAGGTCCCGCAGCCGTAGAGCAGGTCGCCCTCGCGCCGGGAGGGCACGTTGTCGGCGATCGGCACGGTGTCGAGGTGCCCGGCGAGCAGCACGCGGCGGTCGCGTCCGAGCAGCGTGCGGGCCAGCACGGCCTCGCCGGAGCGGACCACCTCGAGGTGGTCGTGCTCGCGCAGCGCGATCTCCACGGCGTCGGCCAGCACCTTCTCCTCCCCCGACACCGAGGGGACGTCCACGAGCGCCGCGGTGAGGTCGACGGGGTCGGCGGACAGATCGATGCGCACGGCCGTCCAGGGTAGTCGGACACCGATAGGCTGGCGGGCGATGAGCACCGCTAGCGCCACCCCGGGAAGGGCCGTCGGACTCGGCCTCGCGACCGTCGCCCTCGACGGCACCGTCCTCGACACCTGGTACCCGCTGCCGGAGCTGTCCTCCGACGCCGACGACATGGCCACCGAGCCCGGCACCGTCGTCGTCCCCGCGGGCGAGCTCGAGCCGTCGCTGGTCGACGCGCTGGGCACCGACGAGGTCCGCGGCGTCGAGGTCGTGGCGATCCGCACCGTCGCCGACCTGACCGGCCCGCCCACGTCGGCCTACGACGTCTACCTGCGGCTGCACCTGATCTCCCACCGCCTGGTCCCGCCGCACGGCGTCGACCTCACCGGCCTGTTCGGGCTGCTCGCGAACGTCGTCTGGACCAACCACGGGCCCTGCCCGGTGCCGGAGTTCGAGCGGGTCCGTGCGCGGCTGCGCGGCCGCGGTCCGGTGACGGTGTACGCGGTCGACAAGTTCCCGCGGATGGTCGACTACGTGGTGCCGACGGGCGTGCGCATCGGCGACGCCGACCGCGTCCGGCTCGGCGCGCACCTCGCCGAGGGCACCACCGTCATGCACGAGGGCTTCGTCAACTTCAACGCCGGCACGCTGGGCGCCTCGATGGTCGAGGGGCGCATCTCCGGCGGCGTCGTGGTGGGCGACGGTTCCGACGTCGGCGGCGGCGCCTCGATCATGGGGACGCTCTCCGGCGGCGGCAAGGAGGTCATCTCGATCGGCGAGCGCTGCCTGCTCGGCGCGAACGCCGGCATCGGGATCTCCCTCGGCGACGACTGCGTGGTCGAGGCCGGCCTCTACGTCACCGCCGGCACGCGGGTCACGCTGGACGACGGAGCCGTCGTGAAGGCGGCCGAGCTCTCCGGCCGCTCCGGGCTGCTGCTGCGCCGCAACTCCACCTCCGGCGCCGTCGAGGCGCTGCCGCGCACCGAGGGCGCGAAGGTGGAGCTGAACGAGGCGTTGCACCAGAACTAGGCCGGCGGCCTACCAGCCGAGCGCGAGCTGCATCCGCGCCCGGACGTCGGGGGCGTCGAGCGCGTCCCCGAAGATCTCGTGCAACCGGTTCATCCGGTACCGCACGGTCTGCGGGTGCACATGGAGCTCCTCGGCCATCGCCCGCCGGTCGCCCATGTGACGCAGCCAGGACCGCAGGGTCTCGCGGAGCCGGTCGCGCGAGGACGGCGGACACGCCTCCAGCGGGGCGAGCACCTGGTCGCCGAGGGCGTCGAGCAGCGGCTGGTCGCGGTGCACGATGATCGCGTCGAGGTGGTCGGCGACGAAGAGCGGGTCGTCGTCGAGCAGGTGCTCCCGGCCGAGGCGTGCGGCGATCTCGGCGAGGGCGAGCGAGCGGGGCACCAGCTCCAGCGGCACCGGGGCGCCCACCGTGGCGTGCGCGCCCCGCAGCAGCGTCCGGAGGGCGGCGCGCTCACCGCCGCGAACCGTCCGGTGCGGGACGATCGCCCCGACCACCCCGGGACGCCGCACCGGCAGCGCCTGCCCGTCGAGGCGGGAGAGCACCCGCACGTCGTCCGGATCGACCAGCACCACCGACACCTTCTCGGGCACCGGCCACTCCGCGCGCCGCGCGGCCGCCCGCACCGCCCCCGCCTCGGCCGGGCCACGCAGCAGCAGGTCGGCGAGCTCGTCGCGGTGGCGTTCGCGCAGTGCCCCGGACTCCTCCTGCTCGAGCACGTACCCGTGCGCGGAGGCCGAGGAGAGCTCGTCGACGTACGCGAACACCGCCTCGGCCAGCCCGGCGAGGTCCGCGGGCGGCAGGCCGACCTCCAGGGCGGCGGCCGAGACGTGCCGCCAGAACACCCGGCCGCCCACCTGGTAGGCGGCCAGCAGGTCCGGGAGCTCCCGGCCCTCCCGCCACTGCCCACGGCCGATGGACTCGAAGAAACCCGTCTCCCCGTCGCGCTCGAGGGTCGGATCGCACGCGAGGGACACGATGCGGCCGACGACGGCGGCGGTCGAGGACACGACCTCCTCGAGGTGCTCGTCGAGGAAGCGCGCGTAGTCCGGCACCCGCCCGGCCAGGGCGTCGCGGACCTCGGCGACGAGCGTCGGGACACGGCGCGCGACCGCGTCGCCGAGGACGTCCCGTGACTCGGCGGAGATGACCGACACGACCCACACCCCCCACGTGGAACAAGCTGGGCCCCGGGAGTCGAACCGAATCCGACGGTAGTCCGCGTCGAGTTGTGCCGCACCGACAAAAAGCCTTGTTCGACTTGATCGGGAGGGTCAAGACTTGTCGTGTCCGCCACAAGCACCATCGGACCCATGCCCGCAGGCCCCTCGGCCCCCACCGGTCCGGCCACCCGGCTCGCGCAGGCCGAGGGCGCCGAGAACTTCCCGGTGGCCCTGCGGGTGCTCCCCGCCGCACGCCGCGCCGAGCTGCGTGCGGTCTACGCCGTGGTGCGCACCGTCGACGACGTCGGCGACGAGGGCGACGCCGCCCCGGCCGACCGGCTGGCCGCCCTCGACGCGCTCGACGCGGACGTGCGCCGGGTCTTCGCCGGGGAACCGGCCCACCACCCGGTGGTCGCCGCCCTCGCCCCGCACGTCGCCCGCCTGCCCGAGGCGCCCTTCCACGACCTGGTGGCCGCGAACCGGCAGGACCAGCACGTCACCGCGTACGCCACCCACGACGAGCTCCTCGCCTCCTGCCGGCTCTCCGCGGTGCCGATCGGCCGGCTCGTCCTCGCCGTCTTCGCGGTCCCGACGACGCCGTCCGTGCTGCGGGCCTCCGACGCCGTCTGCACCGCGTTGCAGCTCCTCGAACACCTCGCCGACGTGGGCGAGGACCGGCGCCGCGGCCGGATCTACCTGCCCGCCGACGCGATGACGGCCGCCGGCGTCACCCCCGCCGACCTCGACGCCCCCGTCGCCGCGGACCCGCTGCGCCGCCTCGTCCTCGCCCGGACGGCGGAGGCGCAGGAGCTCCTGACGGCGGGCGACCCGCTCGTCGCCCACCTGCACGGACCCGCCCGGCTCGCCGTCGCGGGCTACGCCGCGGGCGGGCACGCCGCGGCCGACGCCCTGCGCCGCACCGGCGGCGACGTCCTGGGCCGGACCGCCCGGACCCGTCGTCGGGACGTCGCCCGTCACCTGCTGCGCCTGCTCGTCACCCGTGCACGGGCCACCCGTCCCGCCCAGGCCGAGGAGCCCCGATGAGCGTCCCGACCACGACTCCCGCCGACGCGTACGCGGCGTGCGAGCGGATCACCCGCACCGAGGCCCGCAACTTCCACTACGGCATCCGGCTGCTCCCACCGCCGCGCCGCGCGGCGCTGTCGGCCGTCTACGCGCTGGCCCGCCGCATCGACGACATCGGCGACGGACCGGGCGCCGCCGCGCCGAAGCAGGCCGCCCTCGAGGACCTCCGCCTGCGGATCCGGCGCCTGCCCGACGAGGCGGGCGACGACCCCGTGCTCGTCGCCGTCGCCCACGCCGTGCGGCGCTTCCCCATCCCCCTCGACGCGTTCGACGAGCTCGTAGACGGCGTGGCGGCCGACGTCGCCGCCGACGACGCCGTCACGACGACGGGTGTCCCCGCGCGGCCGTACCGGACCTTCGACGACCTGCTCGGCTACTGCCGCTGCGTGGCCGGCTCGGTCGGGCGGCTCTGCCTCGGGGTGTTCGGCACCCGCGCCGGGGTGCCCGTGCAGGACGCCGCACCCCTGGCCGACACCCTCGGCCTCGCCCTGCAGCAGACGAACATCCTGCGCGACGTCCGGGAGGACCTCGGCAACGGACGGATCTACCTGCCCGCCGAGGAGCTCGACCGGGCCGGCGTCACGCTCGCCCTGCGGCCCGACGGTGTCCTCGACGACCCGGACGGCGCCCTCGCCGACCTCCTGCGCGACGCCGCCGTCCGGGCCCGGGGCTTCTACGCCGAGGGCCTGCGGCTGGTGCCGATGCTCGACCGCCGCTCCGCCGCCTGCACCACCGCGATGTCGGGGATCTACCGGCGGCTGCTCGACGAGATCGCCGACGACCCGCGCAGGACCTACGACCGGCGGCTCTCGCTCTCGGGCCGACACAAGGCCCTGGTCGCGGTCCGGTCGCTCGCGGGCGCCGCCCGGTGAGCCGGGTCGCGGTGCTCGGCGGCGGCCTCGCCGGGATCCGCGCCGCGCTCGACGCCGCCGACGCCGGCCACGCGGTGACACTCCTCGAACGCGCCCCCCGTCTGGGCGGCCTGGCGGGCTCCTTCGAGCGGGCGGGCCGGGGCGTCGACACCGGCCAGCACGTGTTCCTGCGCTGCTGCACCGCCTACCGCGCGCTGCTCGACCGGCTTGCCGTCACCGACGCCACCGTGCTGCAGGACCGCCTCGACGTCACCGTACTGCGCCCCGGCCGCGCCCCCGCCCGGCTGCGCCGCACCGGCGCCCCCGCGCCGCTCCACCTCGCGGCGAGCCTGCTGCGCTACGACCCCGTGCCGCGACGCGCGCGGGTCGCCCTCGGCCGGGCCGCCCTCGCCCTGCGCGCGGTCGACCCCGCCGACCCGGCGGCCGACCGCGAGACCTTCGGCGCCTGGCTGCGCCGTCACGGGCAGGGTGCCGTCGCGGTGCGCGGGGTGTGGGACCTGATCGGGCTCCCGACGCTGAACCTCCCGGCCGACGAGGCGTCGCTGGCCCTCGCCGCGGTCGTCTTCCGCGTCGGCCTGCTCGGCGCGGCCGACGCCGCGGACCTCGGCTGGGCGCGGGTCCCCCTCGGCGAGCTCCACGACGTCGCCGCCCGCCGGGCGCTCACGGGGGCCGGGGTGACGGTGGCGACGGGCACGCGGGTGGTCGCGGTCCACCGTGACCTCCGGGTCACGACGACGGGGCGCGACGGCCGACGCGACACCCTCGCCGCCGACGCCGTGGTGTGCGCCCTGCCCCCGGAGATCGCGGCCGCCGTGCTGCCCGCGCCGCTCGCGACCCGGCTCGCCGTCGACGCCGCCGCCCTCGGGACGAGCCCGATCGTCGACGTCCACCTGCGCTACGACCGCACGGTCCTCGACGTGCCGTTCGCCGCGGGCCTGGACACGCCGGTGCAGTGGGTCTTCGACCGCACGCGCGAGGGCGACACCGGCCAGTACCTCGTGGTGTCGCTGTCCGCGGCCAACGCGTACCTGGCCCGGCCGAGCCGCGACCTCGTCGCGACCTTCACCGCCGCGCTCGCGTCCCTGCTCCCCCGGGCCCGCGCCGCGCGCGTGCTCGACGCCTTCGTCACCCGCGCCCCGCGGGCGACGTTCCGGCCGGTCCCGGGCACCGCCGCCCACCGACCGGCCGCGGCCACACCCCTGCCCGGCCTCGCGCTGGCCGGGGCGTGGACCGACACCGGATGGCCCGCGACGATGGAGGGTGCCGTGCGCAGTGGTTCGACGGCGGCCGCACTGGTGGCGGCACCCCGGGCGGCGGACCGGGTGGCCGCGTGACGGCCGCGCCGGCGGTCGGGACCGCGATCGACGTCCCCGCGGTCCTCGCGCGGTGCCGGGAGCAGGTCGACCCGGGGCTGCGGGCCGCGATCGCCCGGCTCGACCCGACGAGCGCCGCCCGCAGCGGCTACCACCTGGGGTTCACCGACGCCGACGGCCGCCCCGGGCGCGGCGCCGGGAAGGCGCTGCGGCCCGCGGTCACGCTGCTCGCCGCGCAGGCCTGCGGGGCCGCGCCGGCCGACGCGGTGCCCGGGGCGGTCGCGGTGGAGCTGGTGCACGACTTCTCCCTGGTGCACGACGACCTCATCGACGGCGACACCGAGCGCCGGCACCGGCCCACCGTGTGGGCGCTCTGGGGAGCCGCCGCCGCGGTCCTCACAGGGGACGCGCTGCTGGCGCTCGCCACCGAGGTGCTGCTCGAGGCCGACGGCGCCACGGCGGCCCTGCTCCTCGCCCGGACCGTCCGCGAGCTCGTCGGTGGCCAGGTCGCCGACGTCGCCTTCGTCGGGCGCGACGACGTCGGGGTCGCCGAGTGCCTCGCCATGGCGCACGGCAAGACCGGCACGCTCCTCGCCGCCGCGGCCGAGATCGGGGCCGTCCTCGCCGGCGCCCCGGCCGCGTCCCGCGCGGCGCTGCACGTCTTCGGGTCCGAGCTCGGCCTCGCGTTCCAGCTCGTCGACGACCTGCTCGGCATCTGGGGCGACCCGGCGGTCACCGGGAAGCCCGTGCTCTCCGACCTGCGGGAACGCAAGAAGTCGCTGCCCGTGACCTGGGCCCTGACCCACGGCGGCCGGGCCGGGCGGGAACTCGCGGCCTGGCTCGGGACGCCCGACGACGGCGACCGCGACCGCGACGGCGACGGCGACGAACCCGGCCTGCGCCGCGCCGCCGCGCTCGTCGAGGCGGGCGGCGGTCGCGCCTGGGCGGAGGCCGAGGCCGGGCGGCGGCTCCTCGCCGCGGAGGCCGCCCTCGCGGAGCTGCCCGACACCACGGCCCGGGCGGAGCTCGTCGCCCTCGGCCGCCACCTCGCGCACCGGGAGGCCTGATGACCGCCGTCACCGCACCCGCCGTCGGGACCCGGACCGCCGCCGACGCGCTCGTCGCCGGCGTGGCGCACCTGCGGGCGCGCCAGGACGCCGCCGGCTGGTGGAAGGGCGACCTCGACACCAACGTCACGATGGACGCCGAGGACCTCCTGCTGCGCCACGTGCTCGGGCTGGCGGACCCGGAACGCACCGCGGGCGCGGCGCGCTGGATCCGCTCGCAGCAACGGTCCGACGGGACCTGGGCGACCTTCCCCGGCGGCCCCGGCGACCTGTCCACCACCGTCGAGGCCTGGGTCGCGCTGCGCCTGGCCGGCGACCCGCCCGACACCCCGGCGATGCGCCGCGCCGCCGCCTTCGTCCGCGCGGAGGGCGGGGTGGAGCGGACCCGGGTGTTCACCCGCATCTGGCTCGCGCTGGTCGGGCTCTGGAGCTGGGACGACCTGCCCTCGATGCCGCCCGAGCTGATCCACCTGCCGCGGTGGTTCCCCCTCAACGTCGCGGACTGGGCCTGCTGGGCCCGGCAGACGGTGGTGCCGCTGACGGTCGTCGCGACGCTGCGGCCGTCGACGCCGGTCGCGTTCGACGTCGAGGCGCTGCGGGTGCCGCAGCCGGCTCCGCGCCGCGTGCCGCTGCTGTCGTGGTCGGGCGTCTTCGCCCGGCTCGACGGGGTGCTGCACGCCTACGGCCGCGCCGCCCGGCGCGGACCGCTCGCCGTCGTCCGGCGCGGGGCGATGCGGCGTGCCGCCGAGTGGATCCTCGCCCGCCAGGAGGCCGACGGCGGGTGGGGCGGCATCCAGCCGCCGTGGGTGTACTCGGTGATGGCGCTGGTGCTGCTCGGCTACCCGCACGACCACCCCGCCGTCGCCGCGGCGATCCGGGGCCTCGACGGCTTCACGCTGGTCACCGACTCCGACGAGGGGCCCGTGATCCGGCTGGAGGCCTGCCAGTCGCCGGTGTGGGACACCTGCCTCGCGGTGAACGCCCTGCTCGACGCCGGGGTGGCGCCGGACGATCCCGCCGTCGTCGCGGGGAGCACGTGGCTGCTCGACGAGCAGGTCACCGCCGACGGCGACTGGCAGGTCCGCCGGCCGACGCTGCCGTCCGGCGGCTGGGCCTTCGAGTTCGCCAACGACGTCTACCCCGACACCGACGACACCGCCGAGGTGATCCTGGCGCTGCGCCGGACCGCGCACCCCGACCCCGCCCGGCTGCGCGCCGCGGTCGACCGGGGTCTCGACTGGCTCGTCGGGATGGCGAGCGCCGACGGCGGGTGGGCCGCGTTCGACGCCGACAACGTCGGGACCCTCGTGACGAAGCTGCCGTTCTGCGACTTCGGCGAGGTGATCGACCCGCCGTCGGCGGACGTCACCGCGCACGTCGTCGAGGCGCTCGCCGCCGAGGGCCGCGACGCCACGGCCGGGGTCCGGTGGCTGCTCGAGCACCAGGAGGCCGACGGGTCCTGGTTCGGGCGGTGGGGGGCGAACCACCTCTACGGCACGGGCGGGGTGGTGCCCGCGCTCGTCGCCGCCGGGGTCGACCCGTCGTCGGGACCGGTCCGCCGCGCCGTGCGCTGGCTGGCCGAGCACCAGAACGACGACGGCGGCTGGGGCGAGGACCTGCGCTCCTACCGGGACCCGGCCTGGATCGGCCGGGGGACGTCGACCCCGTCGCAGACGGCGTGGGCGCTGCTGGCGCTCCTCGCGGCGGGCGAGCGCGGACCGGTCGCCGAGCGGGGCGTCGCGTGGCTCGTCACGCACCAGCGGCCCGACGGCGGGTGGGACGAGGACCGGTTCACCGGCACCGGGTTCCCCGGCGACTTCTACATCGCCTACCACCTCTACCGGGTCGTGTTCCCGGTGGCGGCGCTGGGTCGGTGGGAGACGCAGCGGAGCGGAGCTCGACCCGGCGGGGAGCAGGGATGATCATGACACCGCTGACCGTCGAGCGTTGGGCCGTCCCGGGTGCGCGCCGCTCCGGCGCCGGGCCGCGGCGTGCCGCCCGCACGGCCGCGGCGGTGGGCGACCGACCGCGACTGGTCGCCGGCGCCGGCGGCGCGCTCGTCGGCGGGATCGCGCCGGGCGACCTCGTCGTGGCCTCCGAGGTCCGGGGTCCCGACGGCGCGTCGGTGGCACTCCCGACGGCGCCGGTGCTCGCGGCGGCGCTGCGGGCGACGGGGTTGACCGTGCACGTGGGGCCGGTCGTGTCGGCCGACCACGTCGTGACCGGGGCGGAGCGCGCGCGCCTGTCGTCCGGGTCGGCACCGGACGTCAGCGGTGGCACACGGCTGCCACCCGTCGTCAGCGGTGGGCCACCGCTGACCGGCGCCCCCGCCGTCGCCGTCGACACCGAGTCGTCGTGGCTGGTGTCAGGCACCGCGCCGTCCGCGGTGGTGCGCGCGATCGTCGACACACCCGACCACCCGCTGCTGCGTCCGGGGACGGTGCGGCGGGGTCTCACGGCGCTGCGGTCCCTGCGCCGGGCCGCGCCGGTGCTGCGCGCCTGGTGCGACGCCACGGGCGAGCGGGAGGTGCTGCTCGCCGCGCCGCGGTCGTTCTGCGCCGGCGTGGACCGGGCGATCGCCACCGTCGAGCGGGCGCTCGACCGCCACGGCGCCCCGGTCTACGTGCGGCGCCAGATCGTCCACAACGACCACGTCGTCGCCGAGCTCGAGCGCCGGGGGGCCGTGTTCGTCCGGGAGGCCGACGAGGTCCCGACGGGCGCGGTGCTGGTGCTCGCCGCGCACGGGGTCGCGCCGGCGGTGCGGCACACCGCGGCCGAGCGTCGGCTGCGGGTGGTGGACGCGACCTGCCCGCTCGTCACGAAGGTCCACGCCGGGGTCCGCCGCCACGCCCACCGGGGCGCCACCGTCCTGCTCATCGGCCACGCCGGACACGAGGAGGTGGAGGGCACCGTCGGCGAGGCCCCCGACGACGTCGTCGTGGTCGGCAGCGTCGCCGAGGCCGAGACCGTGGCGGTCCGTGACCCGGCCGCGGTCGCGACCGCGGTGCAGACCACGCTCGCCGTCGACGAGGCCGAGGCGATCACCGCCGTGCTGCGCCGCCGCTTCCCCGCGCTCGCCGAGCCCCGCACCGCCGACATCTGCTACGCGACGACGAACCGCCAGGACGCGGTGCGGGCGGTGGCCGCCGAGGCGGACCGGCTCGTCGTCGTGGGCTCGCCCCACTCGTCGAACTCGGTGCGGCTGGCCGAGGTCGGCGCCCGCGCCGGCGTCCCCGCCGTCCGCATCGACCACGCCGCGGAGCTGGACCTCTCCTGGCTCGCCGGCGCCCGCCGCGTCGCCGTCACCGCCGGGGCCTCCGCCCCGGAGCACCTGGTCGACGACGTCGTCGCCGTCCTGGGCGGGCTCGGCCCCGTCACCGTCACCCCCCGGTCGACCACGACCGAGGACGTCCGCTTCACCCTCCCCCAGGAAGTGAGCTGACCGTGGGATTCCCCCTCCGGCAGAGCCTCCGGCTCGGCACATACCTCACGGCGCAGAAGCTGCGCCGCCGCGAGAAGTTCCCGATCCTCGTCGAGCTCGAGCCGCTGTTCGCCTGCAACCTCAAGTGCGCGGGCTGCGGGAAGATCGCCCAGCCGGCCTCCCTGCTCAAGCAGCGGATGCCGGTCGAGCAGGCCGTCGGCGCGATCGTCGAGGCCGGCGCGCCGATGGTCTCGATCGCGGGCGGCGAGCCGCTGATGCACCCGCAGATCGACGAGATCGTGACGCAGCTGCTCGATCGGAAGAAGATCGTCTTCCTGTGCACCAACGCGCTGCTGCTGCCGAAGCACCTGCACCGCTTCACACCGCACCGCGACTTCGCGTGGATGGTCCACATCGACGGGCTGCGCGAGCGCCACGACGCGTCCGTGCGCAAGGCGGGTGGCTTCGACGCGGCGGTCGACGCGATCCGGCAGGCCCAGGCGGCGGGCTTCAAGGTCTACACGAACACGACGTTCTTCGACACCGACACCCCGCAGGACGTCATCGACGTCCTCGACTACCTCAACGACGACCTCGGCGTCGACAACATGCAGATCTCCCCCGCGTACGCCTACGAGCGGGCCCCCGACCAGGAGCACTGGCTCGGCGTCGACCAGACCCGCGAGCTGTTCCGCAAGGCCTTCGCCGACGGCCGCCGGAAGAAGTGGCGCCTCAACCACTCGCCGCTGTTCCTCGACTTCCTCGAGGGGCGCACGGACTTCGCCTGCACGGCGTGGGCCATCCCGTCGTACTCCCTGCTCGGGTGGCAGAAGCCCTGCTACCTGCTCGACGACGGGTACGTGGCGACCTACCGGGAGCTGGTCGAGGAGACCGACTGGTCGGCCTACGGGCGCGGGCGCAACGAGAAATGTGAGAACTGCATGGCCCATTGCGGGTACGAACCCTCCGCGGTGTTCGCCACGATGGGTTCGCTGCGGGAGTCGATCCGCGCCGCGATGGACACGGTGGGTAGTTGATCTCCCGTGAGGCCCGGGTGAAACGGGTGGGTCCCCTCACGGGGCGTCATCGCGCCGTCTACCGTGAGGCGGGTCCGGTCCCCGGTCGAGAGGTCGTGCACCCCCATGGCGCACCCCCACGTGACGATCCACCTGCCGCACTGGCGGGAGATGGCCCGGCACGCGCTCGTCCCGCTGCTGGAATCGACGGTGATCCCGCTGCTGCTCTTCGCGGTGCTGCTGCGCACCGCGGGGTTCGACGCCGGCCTGTGGGCGGCGCTCTCCTGGTCGGGCCTCGCGATCACGGCGCGGCTCGTCCGCCGTCGTGCGCTGCCCGCCATCCTGCTGCTGTCCACCGCGATCCTGGTCGTGCGCACCGTCGTGGGTCTCTGGACGGGCAGTGCCCTGCTCTACTTCCTGCAGCCCTCGGCGCAGAACTTCCTGTTCGCGGCCGCGCTGCTGGTGACGCTGGTCGGCGGCGGACGCCCGTTGCTGGCGCGGCTCGCGGAGGACTTCGTCGCGTTCCCGGAGGCGCTGACGTCGCGCCCGAAGGTCCAGCAGTTCTTCCGCCGGGTGTCGCTGCTGTGGGCGGCGGTGTTCGTCATCAACGGCATCACCACGGTGACCACGCTCGCGCTGTCCACCGTCGAGGAGTACCTCGTGGTGTCCACGGCGGGGTCCTGGTCGGTGGTCGCGGCCGGGATCGCGATCTCGCTGTGGTGGTTCCGGTCCTCCCTCGCGGGCGAAGGCGTGCGCCTGCGGCTGGGCCCCGCCGCCGCCTAGCCGCGCGCGGCCAGGGCGGTCAGCTCGGCGTCGAGGTCACGAGCGGAGAACGTCCGCGCCGCCCGGAAGAGCTCGTCCCGACGACGGGGGTCGGCGGCCAGGGCCGCGACCTCACGGGCCACGTCCGCGACGGTCGGGCAGGCGACGGCGAGCCCGGCGTCGGCCAGCGCGCGGGCGGCCGCCCGCCCGTGCCCGGGCACCGGTGTGGCGAACAGGACCGGCCGACCGACCGCCAGTGCCTCGCTCGCGATCATCCCGCCGCCGGTGGTCAGCACGACGTCGGCCGCGGCCATCTCGACGGGCACTGTGTCCGTCCAGCCGAGGACCCGGAGCCGGGGGTCGCCCCGGGCGTCGAGCCGGCGGCGGAGCGCGTCGTTGCGCCCGGCGAGCACGACGGCGTGCGCACCCGCCGTCAGGACCGCGTCGGTGACCGCCTCGAGCGACCCGAAGCCCAGCGATCCGCCGGTGACGAGGACCGTGATCCCCCCTCGTGGCAGCAAAGCGTCGTTGCTGTCACCCGGTGGCAGCAACGACACTCCGCTGTCACGAAGCGACGGCGTGAACCGCGGATCGACCGCCGGCGGGACGACCCGGACCTCCCGGGCCCCGAGCCGACGGGCGTCGGCCGCGGCGGCGTCGAGCATCGTCCAGGTCTCGTCGACGTCGGGCCAGATCCAGAAGGGGTGCACGGCGGGGTCGGTGACGACGGCGACGGTGCGGGCGGCCAGCTCGCCGCGGCGGCGCAGCAGCGCGAGCCCGCCGGTGGTGACGGGGTAGGTGCACACGACGAGGTCCGGGTCGTGGGCGCGCAGCACCGGGCGGAGGGCTCGCGCGGTCGCCGGGGCCCCGAGCCGCTGGAAGAACGCGGCGACGGGGGGCAGCCGGCCGAGCACGTCGTAGGCGAGGCCGTACAGCCCGGGCGCCGACCGCATCACCACGCGGTAGGCCGCCGTCAGCAGCGCCGTGCGGCGCGGGCCGCCCGCGACCGTCTCCACCTCGGTGACGACGGCGGCCGGCCACAGCGCCCGCATCCGCGTCGCGAGCGCCCGGGCGGCCGCGACGTGACCCTCGCCGACCGGCGCCGACAGCACCAGGACCCGCCGTGGTGACCGCACGACCGCACGCTAACGACCCGACGCGCGTCCTGGTCCTCACCGGGTCGGTCGGCGCGGGCCACGACGCGGCGGCCGCGGCCGTCGCGGAGCGGGTCGCCGCACGGTGGCCGGACGCGTCCGCGCCCGTGGTGGACGTGCTCGGCGGCTCCGCCACGTCGGAACGCATCTACGCGGCGTGCGTCCGCACCCTGCCGTGGCTGTACGCGCTGCACCACTGGCTGCTGGGGCACGTCCCGGTGTTCCGCGCCGGCACCCGGGCCGTGCTGGGTCGGCTGCACGCCCGGGCCGTCGCCGCCGCGCTCCGCGACCACGCCCCCGACCTCGTCGTCACGACCGTTCCCGAGGGCGTCCAGGCCCTGGCCCACCTGCGACGACGCGGGCGGGTGGCCGCCCCCGTCGTCGTGGTCCTCGCCGACCCCGCCCCGCACCCGCTGTGGTGCGACGCCGACCTGGACCTGCACCTGGTGACGACCCCGGAGGCCGCCCGCCGCGTCGCGCGGCACGCCCCGGGGGCGCGGGTCGGGCTCGCGGAGGTCCCGGTCGCCGCGGCCCGGCGGGGCGTCCCCGCCGTCGGCGGACACGCGGGACGACGGGTGTTCGTGACGACGGGCTCGCTCGGCTTCGGCGACCTGCCGGCGATCGTCGCGGCGGTGCGGGCGGCCGGCGCCGAGGTCGTCACCGCCCACGCCGACCCGACCGTCCGTGGCCGCCTCGCCGGGCCGGGCGTCGAGGTCCACGCCTGGATCGACGACCCCGCGGCCGTCCTCGGGGCCGTGGACGCCGTCGTCACCACCGGCGGCGGCGCGAGCTGCTTCGAGGCGCTGGCCGCGGGCGTCCCGCTGCTCGTGGTCGACCCGGTCCCCGGGCACGGCCGCGCCAACGCCCTCGTCCTCGCCCGGGCCGGCCTGGCCCGGTACTGCCGGACCACCGCCGAGCTCACCACGGCGCTGCGCGGGGATCTCCCCGCCGCCCACGTCGGGACGGCGCCCGACCTCGCGGCGGCGATCGCCCCCGTCGTCGGGACCGCCCGGGCGCCGCTGCGGGCGGAGGACGCCCTGTTCCTCGACGCCGCGACCGGGACGGTGCCCCAGGTGCTCGGGGCGCGGATCGTGGTGGCGGCGGGCCCCGAGGTGGACTGGCCCGCGCTGCTCGCCGGCCGGGTGCGGGACCGGGCCGCCGGCCTGGACCTGCTGGCCCGGCGCCTCGTCGGCCGGACGTGGGTGCCGGTCGTGCCGGACCCGGCCGACCACGTCGTGCCGACCCGGGCGACCGATCCCGACGACCTCGCCACCGAGGTGCTCACCGCCCCGGTCGACCCGCGCGGTGTCGGCTGGCGGCTCGCCGCGGCGACCACCGGCGGGGAGACCACGATCGTCGCCGCCGTGCACCACGCGCTCGGCGACGGTCTGGCCGTCACCGACGCGCTCGTCCGGCTGCTCACCGACGAGTCGGCAGCCCTCCCCACCAGCGCCCGGACCGGCGCCGGTGACCCGCACCCACCCGCCGTCGGGAGCCTCCGGGGCGTCGTCGCGCTGGCGTCGCGGGGGTTCGCCGGGAGCCGCCCGTTCCCCGCGGGGAACGCCCGGGGCGTGCACCACGTCGGCCGGGTGTGGGACGCCGCGACGATCCGGCGGACCGCCCGGGCGCACGGGACGTCGACGACCGTGGTCGTCCTGACGGTCCTCGCGGAGGCGTTGTCCGGCACCGGGGCCCCGACGATCCGGGCGATGGTGCCGCTGACGACCCGGCTCCGGGGCGCCGCGTGGTCCGCCGCCGCGGGTAACCGGACGGCCGCCGTCGCGATCGACCTGCCGACCGCACCCTTGTCCCCCGCAGACCGCCTCGCCCGGGTCGCGTCGACGCTCGAGGCCGCCCGGCGCTCCGGCCAGGCCGACGGGGCGGTCGCGGTGCTGGCCGTGCTCGGCCGCCTGCCGGCCGGCGTGCAGCACGCCTTCGCCCGCCTGACCTACCGGTCGGCGTTCTTCCACCTGCTGACGTCGGTGATGCCGGGCGTCCGGCGCCCGCTGCACGTCGCGGGCGGCCGGATCCGGCAGGTGGTGCCGATCCTGCCGCTCGCCCCGGGGGTGGGGCTGGCGTTCGGGGCGATCGCGTGGGCCGACACGCTCGGGGTGGGCATCACCCTCGACGACGCCGTGGTCGACCCGGCCCTCGACGTCCCCGCCCGGGTGGGCGCGGCGCTGGCACGCCTCTGCGGCCCGGCGGCCCGGCGCGGGACGGAGGATCGTGGGCTCGCGCCGACGGGAAGGAGCGCGCGATGACCGACACGGTGTCCCTGCTCGTGGCCGTCCCCGCGGCGATCCTCGGGGCGGCCGGATTCGGGATGTCCAGCGCCGCCCAGCAGCGCGCCACCCACGAGGTGCCGGTCGCACCGACCCTGTCGCCCCGCCTGCTCGTCGAGCTGGCCCGGCACCCGTGGTGGCTGCTCGGACTCGGCACGACGGTGCTCGCGCTGGCCATGCAGCTCGTGGCGTTGGCGTTCGGCCCGCTGACGATCGTGCAGCCGCTGCTCGTCACCGGCTGCGTGTTCGCGGGCGTCTTCGCCGCGCTGCTGCACCACCGCGCCCCCGACCGGTGGGTGGTCGGCGGCGGCCTGCTCACCGCCGCGGGCCTCGCCGGTTTCCTCCTGCTGGCCCGGCCGGTCGCGGCCGGCCCGAACGCCGAGCACCTCGACGTCACCGACAACCCGACCTTCCTCGTCACGCTGGTCGTGGTGCTCGCCGGGTGCCTGGTGTGGGCGGGGGTCTCGACCCATCCGAGCCGTGTCCTCGCCCTCGCCCTCGGCACCGGGATCCTCTTCGGCGTCACCGCCGCACTCATGAAGGCGGTGACCACAGCCGTGCGCGGCGGCGCCGGGGAGCTGTTCACCACGCCCGCGCTCTACGCCGCCTGTGTGATCGGACCCATGGGCTTCCTGCTCAGCCAGAACACCTTCCAGCAGGGCCGGCTGGTGTCGCCGTCGGTCGCGGTGATCACCACCGCCGACCCGATCGTCGCGGTCTTCGCCGGCATCGCGTGGCTCGGCGAGTCGATCGACACGTCCTGGCCGCTGCTCGTCGGCCAGATCGTGTCCGGCGTGGTCGTGCTGGCCGGGATCGCGTCGGTGACCCTGCGCAGCACGATCCTGCTCCGACGCGGCACCGCCCCCGAGGACGCCGCCGCCTGGGAGGCCCGCGACCCGTGACGATCCTCGTGACCGGCGCCTCGTCGGGCATCGGCGCGGCCGTCGCCCGTCGGCTCGCGGGCCGACCGCTGGTACTCGTCGGCCGCGACGCCGCCCGCCTGGACGCCACGGCGACCGCGACCGGCGGCACCCCGGTCCGCGCCGACCTCACGAACGCTTCGGGCCGCGCCGCCGTCTCCGCCGCCTGCGCCGGCCCCGTCGAGCTCGCGGTGCACGCCGCCGGGATCGGCGCCCACGGCCCCTTCCCGACGACGGGTCCTGCCGGACCCCTGCTCGCCGCCGACCTGGAGGCGCCGATCGAGCTGACGCGCGCGCTGTGGCCGGGACTGGTCGCCGCCCGGGGGCACGTGGTGTTCGTGGCGTCGATCGCGGCGCTCGGGGTCGCGGGCGAGACGACGTACTCGGCGGCGAAGGCGGGGCTGCGGACGTTCGCGGACGCGCTGCGCCTGGAGTCCCGCGACGTCGGCGTGACCACCGTGCTGCCCGGGGCGGTCGACACCCCGTTCCTGGCCCGGCGCGGCTACGACCGCCGCGTCCCCCGGCCGGTGTCGGCGGACGCCGTGGCCGACGCCCTGCTACGCGGGGTGGCCCGGCGTCGGGCGGAGGTGTTCGTCCCGCGCTGGCTCCGCGCCGCGTCCGTGGTGCAGGGCGCGGCGCCGGGGCTCTACCGCCGGTGCGCGCCGCGCTCGTGAGCGCCGCGGGACCACGGGGCCTCAGGGCGCTCACGGGCGTGGCGCTCACCGGCACTCAGAGGCGCGAGGCGCCCCGCTCGATCCGCTCGTCCGACGCCGTGAGCGCGATCCGCACGTGCTCGCCGCCGTCGGGCCCGTAGAACTCCCCGGGCGCGACGAGGACGCCGCGTTCGGCGAACCACCCGACGGTCGTCCGGCACGGTTCCCCGCGGGTCGCCCACAGGTAGAGCCCGGCCTCGGAGTGGTCGATCGTGAACCCGGCCTTCTCCAGCGCCGGACGCAGCACGTCACGGCGGGCGTCGTAGCGCTGGCGGGTCACGGCCACGTGGAAGTCGTCCGACAGCGCCGCCGTCATCGCCTCCTGCACCGGGCGCGGCACGATCATCCCGGCGTGCTTCCGGACGGCGAGCAGCGAGGCCACCAGCGCCGGGTCACCCGCGACGAACGCCGCCCGGTACCCCGCGAGCTGCGAGGTCTTGGACAGCGAGTGGACCGCCAGCAGGCCCTCGAGCGACCCGCCGTGGACCCTCGGGTCCAGCACCGACACCGGGTCGGACCCGGGTCCGGGCAGGCCCAGGTAGCACTCGTCGGAGGCCACGACCGCGCCGATCTCCCGCGCCTCGGCGACCCGTGCGGCCAACGCCTCGGCCGACAGCACCCGACCGGTCGGGTTGGACGGCGAGTTCAGCCAGACCAGCCGCGCGTCGCGCGGCAGCGGCCCGTCGTCGGGAACGCGGACCGCCTCGGCGCCCGCCAGCAGCGCGCCGACCTCGTAGGTCGGGTACGCCAGCGACGGGATGGCGACGGTCGCACCGCGCAGTCCCAGCAGCGTGGGCAGCCACGCGACCAGCTCCTTGGAGCCGATCGTGGGCAGCACCGCGTCGGGCTCCAGCCCGGCGACGCCGAAACGCCGCGAGAGCGCCTCGACGACGGCGTGCCGCAGCGCCGGCGTGCCGTGGGTCTGCGGGTAGCCCGGCGAGTTCCAGGCCTCCTGCAGGGCGGTCGCGACGACGGCGGGCACCGGGTCGACCGGGGTGCCCACGGAGAGGTCGACGACGCCGTCGGGATGCGACCGCGCCGTCGCCGTCTCCGCGGCGAGACTGTCCCAGGGGAAGTCCGGGAGGACCGGGAGACCTCCCGTCGCTCCGCTCGCCCGATCCGGCCCCGGTGTCACTCGCCCTGCGGGGGCAGGCTCGGCACGGGGCCCGCGTCCTTGTCGACCTTGCCGACCTTGGAGGCGCCGCCCGGCGACCCCAGCTCGTCGAAGAAGTCGACGTTGGCCTGGGTGTAGACGGACCACTGGTCCGGCACGTCGTCCTCGTAATAGATGGCCTCGACCGGGCACACCGGCTCGCAGGCACCGCAGTCGACGCACTCGTCGGGGTGGATGTACATCATCCGGCCGCCCTCGTAGATGCAGTCGACCGGGCACTCCTCGATGCACGCCTTGTCGAGCACGTCCACACACGGTTCGGCGATCACGTACGTCACGTCGGCTCCTGCTCCCTACTCAACTCGAGGTGTCCTCACCACCGGGCCGGTGGTGGTCGGCCCGCACGGGTGATGAAACGCCCCCGCAGTATTCCGTCCGGCGGCGCGTCGTGCCCGGGCGGGTCGCCCGTCCCACGACGTGTCGGGCGCCACACCCGTCACGGGGGACCCCGACGGCTACCCGTGCTCCCGGGCCACCCATGCGGCGGCCCGCTTGGCGGCCCGCTTGAGGCCCGAACGCTCGGCCTTGTAGGCCCCGAACGCGCCCACGACAGGCAGGTTCGCGAGCGCCCGCCAGAACCGTCGGCCCTGGGGTCGGCGTCCCAGCTCGTCGTGCAGCGCGAAGAGCGACCGTCCCATCCGCCACACCGCCCGCGCGAGCGATCGCAGCCGGCTGTCGCCGGAGTGGTCGCGGTGCAGGTCCCCGGTGAGGTCGGCGGCGTCGCGCTCGATCTGCTCGCCGTGGGCGTCGCCGGCGGGGTCGAGATCGCGCTCGAACAGCACGGACGCGAGGAGCCGGACCTGCTCGTCGCGGCCGGTCAGCCCGTGCTCGCCCGCGATCGCGCAGATCACCAGACCCTGCGCGGAGAGCCCGAGGATGTCCGACACGGGCAGACGGCGGGCCAGCGCCCCACCGATCCCGGGGAACGCCGCGATCGCCGAGGTGAAGCGGCCGACCCGCCCGACCCACCACTGGTCCCGCTCCTCGGGCGACATCACGGCCCAGCGCGGGGTGCCGGGCAGGCGCGAGGTGGCGAGGCGGTCCAGGACACGGCCCCGCAGCCGCCGCACCGTCCGCCCGATCTTCTGCCGCCGGCTCCGCGCGGGCGGCTCCTCGGTGGTCGGGCCCTCCAGCTCCAGCGACCGCCGCTGGGCGAGCCTGCCCAGCCGGAACGGGTCGGCGTCGCGCAGCCCGGACAGCACCGGCCCGGTCGCCGCGACGAAGGGTCGCAGCACGCTGATGATGTACTCGTCGGACACGGCGGCCATGTCCGCCTCATGCCCGATCCGGGGGGTGGCCACACCGCATGGCGTGGGTCACAGTAGGCGGGTGGACGTCCGGGGCAACGCGGTGCGCGCCGAGGTCGGCGCGCACCTGACCGCGCTCGGCGCCCACCCCGGAGCCTGCCGCGCGGGCGCGGTCTCGTGGTGGTTCCCGCCGTCGGGCCGCCGCGAGCGACGCCTGCTCTTCCGGCCCGTCCGCGGCCTCGACGAGTGGGAGGTCGAGTACGCGGAGCACTCCGCCGACGGCCGTCGCGTGCTCTCCCACGGGACCCGCACGGTGCGCGTCCCCCGCGCCGACCTGACCGCCGCGGTCGACGAGCTCGTCGGCCGTGGGCTCCCCCGCCGCCGCGGACGCCTCCTTCCCGACGCCGGGTCGGGGCCGGTCGTCGCGGACGGTCCGGCTCCCGGACCCCGCGCGGCCGCCGCCGCCGCGGCCGCGCACCGCCCGCCTCCCCCGCCGCGGACGGTGCGGGTCGCCGACGGGATGCTGGGGATGCTCGTCGCGGTCGCCCTGCTCGCGGCGTGCCGGATCGACATCGACCTGGCGCCGAACATCGCGGCCTTCGCCGTCCCGCTGCTCGGCGTCTCGGCGGTGTGGACCCTCATCGGGCTGTCCGGGGCGGAGCATCGGCGGCGCTGATCCCGGGCCGCTGCCGCCGGCTCCTCCCCGGCGCACGGTCACCGATCCCGAAACCCGTGTGCTGCGAGCCAGGCGTCGAACTCGGTGGCCACCAGGCGCTCGTCGTGGACGCCCGCTGCCGCCTCGGAGCACAGCCAGCGCAGCGGCCGCACCATGACCTCGGGATCGAGCAGGCCCTCGATACGCGCCTCGTCGGGCACCATGCCCGTGCGCGTCGCGCCACCGGGCAACAGGATGTTGACCGTCACCGGACCGCCCTCGAGGTCGGCGGCCATGATGCGGGCCAGCGCCTCGGCGCCGGCGCGCGACGGGCCGTAGGGGACGAAGCCGCGCCGCACCATCGTCGAGTGGTTCATCGAGACCACGACGAGGCGCCCGCCGCCGTCGCGCAGGGCGGGCAGCGCCGCGCGGGCGGTGAGGAAGTAGCCGGTCAGGTTGGTGTCGACGACCGCCCGGAACGCGTCCGGGTCGACCTCCCAGAACGGCTGGGGGTCGGTGAGGAAGTCCGGGTTGACGGTGCGCATGCCGATGCCCGCGTTGAGCACGACGACGTCGAGGCCGCCCAGCAGCGCCACCGCGCGCCCGGTTCCCGCGGCGACCGCGTCGGCGTCCCGCACGTCGACGCCGAGGCCGTGCGCGGTCCCCGGGCCGTCGAGCCGGGCGGAGACGGCGGCCGCCCGGTCGGTGTCCCGTCCGGTGAGCACGACGTGGTGCCCGTCGTCGACCAGCGCGCGGGCCATGGCGAGCCCGAGCCCGCTGGTGCCGCCGGTAAGCAGGACGCGGAGGTGTTCGTTCGGCATGCGCGTGCGTTCCCGTGCAGGGCACGGGGGCACACCCGCCCGGGCGCGTCGGCGGGTGAGGACGGTCTCCCGGAGGTCGCGCCGTCGAGCATGCCGCGCGACGCCTTGGGGGATCAGGCCGCGGCGTCCGCCTCGACGGGCCGCACCGGACGGCTCGCCACCCACACGCCCGGGAACAGGCCGGCCGCGATGAGCACGAGCGGGCGCCAGTCCGCGGGGAACGTGCCGCTGCCGGCCGGACCCCAGAAGCCGAAGACGACCACGACGAGGAACCACGTCACCAGCGGCGCGAACACCGCCCGCGACCCGGGGAAGCACCGGTCGACCACGCGCACCGCGAGCGGGGTCGTCAGCGCCGCCACGAGGATCGACACCGGCAGCGGGACCGACCCGACGGCCAGGGTCAGCCACGCGACCTCGGCGAACGCGAGCAGCGCGACGTCGAGCAGCACCACCGCCAGGACGGCCACCCTCACGCCGAGAGCGCCGCCAACCCGCCGTCGGGACCCCGCAGGAGGATGAAGCCCTCGCTGCCGATCACCGGCTGCGCCAGCTCGTTGGAGAGGGCGAAGGCCGGCGGCTCGGACCCGTCGTCGTGCACGGTGATCTGCGTGGCGTGCGCCCGCAGCGCGGCGAGCTTGCGCACGCGGGCGCGGCCGAGCTCGATCCGCACCGTGATGTCGTCGTCGGGGACCGTCGGCAGCCCGCTGACGTCCGGCACCGGCAGCCCCAGCCACGGACGGCGGCGCAGCGCCGCCAGGCCGCGCGCCACCTCGTCGTGCGGGGCGACGGCCGCGTACAGCGCGACGCGCTCGGCGAGCGGGTCGATCCGCTCCACCGCGCCGCCGGTGATCTCGTGGGCGCGGACGTGGTCGGGGTGGCCGTAGCCGCCCGAGGCGTCGTAGCTGATCACGACGTCGGGCGTGGTCTCGGCGAGGATCGCCACGAGCTGGTGGACCTGGAGGTCGACGTCCGGGCGCGCGGCGAACGCGCCCGCCGACAGGTGGGCGGGCGCCGCCGCGCGGATGCCCTCGCCGGTGGAGACCATGCCGGAGTCGTGCCAGCGGCCCTCCTCGCCGAGCAGGCGGTGGTCGGTGACGCCGAGGGCGGCGCACGCGGCCGCGAGCTCCTTGGCCCGGTAGGGCGCGAGGTCGGCCGAACCTTCCAGGTACCTCAGCTCCGGCGGGATGACCTCGCCGAGCTCGCCGAGGGTGCAGGTCACGAGCGTGACGTCCCACCCGGCGTCGACCGCGCGGGCCATGAGGCCGCCGGACGTGATCGTCTCGTCGTCGGGGTGGGCGTGGACGAGCACCATGCGGCTCACTCGGTCCGGTCCTCCTCCGGGAGGTCCCCGAGCGTGGCGAAGGCGTCGAGGATCGGCTCCACGTCGCCCTTCGTGGTCCACGACCGCAGCTGGTCCGCCGACCGGCGGGCGAGCGAGGCGCGGTGCAGCTCGAACTCGTCGGCGTGGAGCACGACGTCGGCCTGCTCGGGGTCGCCGTCGTCCGACGCCCAGGACCAGTTCCGCCCGACGAGGCCCAGGGTCGTGCCCTCGGGCAGCCGGCCGCCCACGCGCGGGGCGAAGCGGTCGCGGATGAGGGCCACCCCGCCCGAGTCCTTGCCGCCGGGCACGCCGAGGGCGCCGCGGAGGTCCTGCTCGTGGATGATCACGTCGCCGAGGGGGCGCGGGCCGTTCTCGCGCATCCACGCGCGCAGCGGCTCGGCCGTCCGCCGCCACTCCTCGATCAGCTGCGCGACCGAGTGGTCGCGGCGCGCCTCGACCTGCTTGGCGGTCCACGTCTCGTTGTGGTCGTCGGGCTCGTCACCCGCGACGACGTCGGTGCCGAGCCCGACCATGTGGCTGAACAGGTCGCGCACCGTCCAGTCCGGGCAGGAGGGCACGCGACGCTCCACCTGCTCCTCGGACGCGCCCTCCAGCAGCGCGATCACGCGCTCCTGGGCCTTGCTCCACTCCTCGATCGGGTCCACACCGATCATCGTGCCTCACTTCAGCGGGAGCTCGTTCCGCAGGAGCGGGGAGAACACGACCGGTGCCGCCGCGAGGAGCGTCACGCCCGCGGCGATCCACAGCACGGTGGCGAGGCCCAGCGCGCCGGCCAGCCCGCCGCCGATCAGGGCCCCGACCGGCGGCGTCCCCCACACCACGGTGCGGATGGAGGCGTTCATCCGCCCGAGCAGTGCGGGCGGGCAGGTGCGCTGCCGCATGCTGACCTGCGCGACGTTGTAGGCCACCGCGACGAACGCCACGCCGGCCGAGGACACCGCGAGCAGCACCGCCCCGTCCGCGAGCGGCGTGAGCGCGGCGAAGGGGACCTCGACCAACGCCATGAGGGGCACGACGCGGCCCTGCCCGACGAGATCCGCGAGCCGGCCGGCCGACACCGCCCCGAGCACGCCGCCGACCGCACCGACGGACAGGGTGAGGCCGAGCGTCGACGGTGACAGCCCCAGGGTGCGCAGGGCGAACAGCACGACGACCGCGTCCCGCAGCCCGGAGGCGAGGTTGATGCCGGCGGTGCACACCGTGATCCGGCGGATCACCGGGTGCCCGACGACGTACCGCAGCCCCTCCGCGATCTCGGCGAGGAGCGCCCGCCGTCGGGACGGGACCGGGCGCGGCGGGGCCGGCACCCGCAGCAGGAGCAGCGCCGACAGCAGGAAGCTCGCCACGTCGGCGAGCAGCGCCACGGGGGCCGACACGACGCGCAGGAGGAGCCCGCCGACTCCAGGGCCCGCCACCTGGGCCGCGGTGGCGCCGGTCATGAGCACCGAGTTCGCCCGCACCAGGTCGTCCCGGTCGACGAGCCCGGGCAGGATGCTCTGCGAGGCGACGTCGCCGAACACGGTCGCCACCCCGACGGCGAACGCGACGGCGACGAGCTGGCCCGGGGAGAACCCGCCCAGCCACGCGGTCAGTGGCACCGTGACGAGCAGCAGGGCCCGGACCAGGTCGCACACGACCATCACCCGCCGCGGGCGCCACCGGTCGACCAACGCCCCCGCGGGCAGCCCCACCACGAGGAACGGCGCCATCCCGGCCGCCGACAGCACGCCCATCTCCCACGGGGTGGCTGCCAGCACCGTCGCCGCGATCACCGGCAGCACCAGCACGCTGACCTGGCTGCCGACCTCGCTGACGGTCGCGGACGTGACCAGGGACGGGAAACCCCGTCGCCGCCATGGGCTCACGTCGGCACCCTGGAGCGATGATCGAGGTCCCCGACGAGGCGCGGCGGCGGATGCTGGTCCGCCACGGCCCGGACGTCGAGGGGTGGCTCGCCGCCGTCCCGGCGCGGGTGGAGCGGCTCGCACGACGGTGGCACGTGACGCCGGACGGCCCGGTGCTCTCCGGGAACTCCGGGCTCGTGGTCCCGGCCGACCGGGGCGTCCTGAAGCTGACACCCGACGTCGGGATCGCGACGACGGAGGCGGCGGCGCTGCGGCACTGGGCCCCGCAGGAGCACGTGGTCGACCTGCTCGAGCACGACGCGGGCGCGCTGCTCCTCGCCCGTGTCCGGCCGGGGACCGCGCTGCCGGCCAGCACCCGCGTGCTCGACGTCCTGCCCGCGCTGCGCGACCTCCTCGCGGCCGACGGCCCGCTGCCGGACCTGCCCCCGCTGGGCGCGCGGATCGCGTTCTGGCTGGGCCGGGTGCGCGAGCAGGTCGTCGAGGACGCCCTGGACGACCGGATCCCGCTCGACCTGCTCGACGCCGCCGCGCAGCGGGCGGCCGAGCTCGGGGCGGAGTGCGGTCACCCCGGGGTGGTGCACGGCGACCTGCACCCGGCGAACCTGCTCACCGGGCCGGACGGGGCCGTCGTCATCGATCCCCGCCCGCACCTCGGCGACCGCACGTTCGACCTCGTGGACCTCGTCCTGCTCGACCCCGACGCCCTGGACGCGACGGTCGACCGCCTCGCCCGGGAGCTCGGCGGCCTCGACCCCGACCGGGTGCACGCCTGGTGCCGCGCCCTCGCCCCGGCGAACGCGGTCGCGGCGCTGCGGGCCGCCCCGGACAGCCCGCACACCGCAGCGCTGGTCCGGCTGGCCCAGCACCCCGGATGACCGGACGGCACTCCCGCTCACCTCGGTGCAGCGGGAGTGCCGTCCGGTCAGCACGGGTCGGAGCTCACGCGGCCGAGTCGGCGTCGCCCATCGGGAAGTGGCAGGCGAACGTGTGCGTGCCGGCCGGGTCGCTCGCCCGCAGCACCGGGACCTCGTCGGCACAGCGCTGCTGCGCCTTCGGGCACCGCGTGCGGAAGCGACAGCCCGACGGCGGGTCCGCCGGGCTGGGGATGTCGCCGGTGAGCACCACGCGGGACTTCCGTCGACGACGCTCCGCGGCCGGGTCGGGCAGCGGGACCGCCGAGAGCAGCGCCTGCGTGTAGGGGTGGCGCGGGTTCTCGTAGACCGAGGCCGCGTCACCCAGTTCGACGACCTTGCCCAGGTACATCACGGCGACGCGGTCGGAGATGTGGCGGACCACCGACAGGTCGTGGGCGATGAACAGGTAGGACAGGCCGAGCCGTTCCTGCAGGTCCTCGAGCAGGTTGACCACGCCGGCCTGCACGGAGACGTCGAGCGCGGACACCGGCTCGTCGAGCACCACCACCCGCGGGTCCGCCGCCAGCGCCCGGGCGATCCCGATGCGCTGGCGCTGCCCGCCCGAGAACTCGTGCGAGTAGCGGTTGCGGTGCTCGGACTTCAGCCCGACCAGCCCGAGCAGCTCGTCGACCCGGTCCCGCAGGTCCGACTCCGACGGGTACACCTGGTGGATCCGCAGCGGCTCCGCGATGAGCTCGGAGACCGGCAGGCGCGGGTCGAGGGAGCCGAACGGATCCTGGAACACCATGGACAGCTCGCGCCGCAGCGGCCGCATCTCCTTCGCGGAGAGCCCGACGAGCTCGCGGCCGTCGTAGCGCACCGACCCGGAGTCGGGCCTGATGAGCTGCAGGATCGAGCGGCCGGTCGTGGACTTCCCGCAGCCGGACTCGCCGACCACCCCGAGGGTCTCGCCGGCGTCGACGTCGAGCGAGACCTCCGTGACGGCCTGGACCTTCCCGACGACCCGCCGGAGGACCCCCTGGCTGCGGACGGGGAACGTGGTGGTGAGGTCGCGGACCTGCAGCAGCGCGCCGTCGCGCTCGCCCGCCGTCCCGGGGTGCGCCTCGGTGCTGGGTGCGCTCATGCGGACACCTCCATCTCGGTTCCCGTCGCTCCGCTCGCCGTATCCGTCCGGGAGAAGAGGTTCTCGGTCGGGCTCTCGGCGAGCACCTGCCAGCGCCGGCACCGGGAGAGGTGGTCGGTGCCCACCGCCACCAGCTCCGGCTCCGCCTCGCGGCAGGCGTCCTCGACGAGGGGGCAGCGGGGCGCGAACGAGCACCCCGGCGGGAGGGACACCAGCGACGGCGGGGCCCCGGGGATCGGGTGCAGCCGGCCGCCGATCTGGTCGACCGCGGGCAGCGAGGACAGCAGCCCCACGGTGTAGGGCATGCGCGGCCGCTCGAAGACCTCCTCGGTCGGGCCGGTCTCGACGATCGTCCCGCCGTACATGACCTGCACCCGGTCGGCCGTCCCCGCCACGACGCCGAGGTCGTGGCTCACGAGCACCAGCGAGGCGCCCGACTCGACGCGGGCCTGGTCGAGCACCTCCAGGACCTGGGCCTGCACCGTGACGTCGAGGGCCGTCGTCGGCTCGTCGGCGATGATCAGGCGCGGCCGGTTCACCATCGCCATGGCGATCATCGCGCGCTGGCGCATGCCACCGGAGAACTCATGCGGGTACTGCTTCGCCCGCGTCTCCGGCTGCGGGATGTCCACCAGGGCCAGGGCGGCGACGGCGTCGCGCCACGCCTCGTCCTTGGACACCGCCGCGTGCGCCCGCCGGGCCTCGGCGATCTGGCGGCCCACGGTGTGCACCGGGTTCATCGAGCTCATCGGGTCCTGGAAGATCATGGCGATCTCGGAGCCGCGCAGCCCCCGCAGCGTCTCCGACTTCGCGCCGACCAGCTCGGTCCCGTCGAACCGGACCGAACCGGTGACCCGGGCGGTCGCGGGCAGCAGCCGCGGGACGGCCATGAGCGACACCGACTTGCCGGACCCGGACTCCCCCACGACGCCGAGCACCTCGCCCGGCTCCACGGTGAAGCTCACGTCACGGACGGCGTGCACCTCGCCGTCCTCGGAGGGGAACGTGACGGACAGGCCGTCCACCTCGAGCAGGGACATGTCCTACCGCCTGGTCTGGCGTGGGTCGAACGCGTCGCGCAACCCGTCGCCGATGAAGTTGATGGTCAGCGAGATCAGCACGATCGCCACGAACGGCGCCCAGAACAGCCACGGACGCGTCCCGAGCTGGGTGTAGTTCTGGTTGAGCACCAGCCCCAGCGAGGTGTCCGGGATCTGCACGCCGAGCCCGATGAACGACAGCGCCGCCTCGGTGAGGACGGCGAGCGCGAGGGTCAGGGTCGCGTTCACCACGATCGTGCCGATCATGTTCGGCACCAGGTGCCGGGTCACGATCCGCCATGTCGTCGCGCCGGAGGCCCGGGCCGCCTCGACGAACTCCCGCTGCGAGAGCGCCAGGGCCTCGGCCCGGGTCACGCGGGCGATCGGCATCCACAGGAAGAAGCCGAGGATGAGCCCGACCAGCCACCAGGACCCGCCGAGCCCGGCGATGAGGATGGCGGCCACGGCCTGCAGCGGGACGACGAGGAAGAGGTCGGTGACGCGGGAGACGGCGGTGTCGGTCCCGCGCCGCAGGTAGCCAGCGGTGGTGCCGAGGAGCACCCCGACCACCGTCGAGATGATCGCCGCGATGAACCCGATCTGCAGCGAGAACTGCGAGCCCTTCATCACCAGCGAGAACACGTCCGCGCCGACCTGGTCGGTGCCGAAGACGTGCGCCGGGCTCGGGTCCTCGTAGGAGCCGGCCGAGAGGTTCGTCAGCGAGTAGCCCAGGAAGAACGGGGCGATGTAGACGAACAGGATGAACAGCACCAGGATCGTCAGCGCCGTCATGGCCGCGCGGTGACGCAGGAAGCGCCGCCGCACCAACTGGCCCTGGGAGAGGAACGCGCCTCCCACGTCGCCCCCGTCGGAGCGTCCCGACGGCGGGTCGGGCACCTTGCCCGGGTGGAGGGTCGGGGTGGCCTGTGTCGTCTCAGCCAAGACGGATCCTCGGGTCGAGGTAGCTGTACGCGATGTCCGCGATGAGGTTGAACAGCACGACGATGGTCGCCGTGACGATCAGCCAACCCATGAGCATGTTGGGGTCGTACTGCTGGATGGACCGGACGAGCAGCGAGCCCATCCCGTTCCAGCCGAACACCTGCTCGGTGACGATCGCCCCGCCGAAGACGGCGCCGAAGTTGTAGGCGAAGTAGGTGGTCACCGGCAGCAGTGCGTTGCGCAGGGCGTGCCGGAGCACCACCTGCCGCTCGGTGAGCCCCTTGGCCCGGGCGGTGCGCACGTAGTCCGACCGCATGGTCTCGAGCATCGAGGCGCGCTGGAACCGGCTGTAGGCCGCGAAGCTGATCGCGGCGAGGGCGATCGTCGGGAGGAGGTACGCGCCGGTGAACTTGAAGAACACCTCGCCGGGGGACCCGGTGAACCCGCCGGCGGGAGGACCCGCCGTCGTGAGCCAGCGGTCGAGCCCGAGGTCGATCAGCAGCACGTTGAACTGGATGCCGTAGACCTTGAGGATGATGCCGATGCAGAACACCGGCATCGCGAACAGCACGAACGCCAGCGTCGTCGCGGTGTAGTCGGTGATCGAGTACTGGCGCAGCGCGGCGATCGCGCCGACCGCCCCACCGACCAGCAGCGCGATGATCTCCGCGATCACGACGAGCCGGATGGTCACCCAGAGCGCGCTGCCCACGGCGGGGAGCACCTGGGCCTGGGCCTGCCCGAGCGCGACGCTCGTGCCCCAGTTGCCGGACAGGATCCCGGTCAGCCACTCCCAGTAGCGCACCAGGATCGGCTGGTCGAGCCCGAGCTGGCGGGCCGTCGCGTCGATGGCCTCGGGGGTGATCCCGGGCCGGGCCCGCAGGCCGGCGAGCGGGTCACCCGAGCTCGCCACCATCACGTAGAGCAGGAACGACGCCACGAGGAGGACGCCGATCGAGATCAGGACGCGCCGCACGATGTACGCGGCCACGTGTCACCTCTTTCCGTCGAGCGCACCCGACGGGGCCGGGATCGCCGGCCCCGTCGGGCGTCGCTGACCTGTAGGCCGAGCTACTGGCTGACCGCCCACTCGTTCGCGTGCAGCATCGCACCGAGGTTCGGCTGGTACCAGACGTTGTCGATCTTGTCCGTGTACCCGACGGTGTTGGGCTGGACGTAGAGCGGGATCGACGGGAGGTCCTGCGCCATCAGCTTGTCGGCCTGCTGCCACTGGGCGAGGTAGCCGTTCGGGTCGAGGTTCCCGGACGCCTGGGTCATGAGGGCGTCGAGCTGCGGGTTCGAGTAGCCCTGGTAGTTCTGCGAGCCACCGGTCTTGTAGATCGACTCGTGCGACGACGTGAACGGGTCGTTCTGCCAGGCGTAGAGCGCGACGTCGTAGTCACCGGCCCCGAGACGGGTGTCGAGGAAGTTCGGGTCGTTGTCGTCGACGATCTTGATGCCGGCCTGGCCGCACGCGGCCTGGATGAGCTGCACGGTCTGCACGCGCCGGGGCACGTTCGTGTGGCTGATGCGGAACTGCAGCGGCTTCCCGGCCTTCGCGAAGACGCCGTCCGGTCCCTTGACCCAGCCGTCCTGGGTGAGGGTCTGGGCGGACTGCTGGGCGTTCCCGGTCCCGATGAGCTGGGAGTAGGAGTCCTGATAGCCCTTCTGGGACGGCAGGAACATCAGGCTCTGCAGCGGCGCGGCGTCGGGCTGCACGCCCTTCACCAGCTTGTCGGTGATGTCCTGGCGCGGGACGCACTGGGCGAACGCGGTGCGGACGGCCTTGTCGGCGAACAGCGGGTTCTTGAAGTTCATGTCCAGGTGCTCGTAGGAGGCACCCGAGGTGGCCTGGAACTTCACGCCCTGCGCGGAGAGGCTGCGCAGCAGGTTCGCGGCGTTGACGTCCGGCTGGTTCGCCGTCACCTGGATCTCGTTGTTCTGCAGCGCCTGCGCGGCGGCCGTGGCGTCGGCGATGTTGCGGTAGGTGATCCGCTCCGGTCCGCCCGGGTTGCCCTTCCAGGCCGGGTTGCGGGTCATCGTCACCGACTGGTCCTGCACCCAGCTGTCGAGCTGGTACTGGGCCGACGCCGGCATGACGGACTTGTCGAAGCCGTTCCAGCCGGTGTTCCAGAACTGGGTGATGCGGGCCAGCACGTCGGGCGGCGACTGCGGGTTGATCTGGCGGATGTCCGCCACCCCGGTCTTCTGCTCGAGGACGTGGGCCGGGAGCAGGTCACCGTTGTTCTGGCTGAACAGGCCGATGTAGTCGGCGAACGGCTGGGCGAACGTCGCCTGGAAGGTCGTGTCGTCCAGGCACTGCGCCTGGCCGATGTTGCCGTAGCCGTTCGAGCTCGCCGCCGTGAAGCCGGGGATCTTGCCGCTGCCGGCGAGGTAGGCGAGGTAGAAGTCCTTGCAGTTCCAGGGCTGGCCGTCCGACCAGGTGACCCCGGGCTTCGTCTTCCACTGCACGACCTGCGGGTTGGTCGAGACCTCGGTGATGCCGGCCATCATGTCGCCGTTGACCAGCGGGGTGCCGTCGTTGTCGAGGACGGTCGCCGAGGCGAGGACCGGGAGCGAGGCGTACAGGTTGTAGACCGTGTTGTTCGCCGCGGTGTCGTTGTTGTACGCCGTGTACGCGGTGTCGGCGGCGACGGTGACGGCGGGGCCCGACGGCACCTGGGGCGACACGTAGGTGTTGCCCTGCCGACCCTTCGCCTGGGGCGCAGTGGTGGAGCCGAAGTTGTTGTCGCCCCCGCCCCCGCCGCAGGCGGAGAGCACGAGCGCACCGGCGGCGACGAACGCCCCGGCAGCAATCCAGCGCGACCGACCGCGCCTGGTGAACCTGGTCACCACACCTCCAGAAGACGTTTGACAGGCGGGATCGCCGCCGGGGGGAACCTAAGTGGTCCAGACCTGTTCCGCTACCCCAGGGTGTTGCCTCCGTGTCACGAGTTCGTCGCCCAGTGTCCGGTCGGGCACACTCGAACGGGGCACGACCTCGGACTAGTTGTTGGCGTCGCCGTTCGCCTGGGCCTGCCGGGCGGGGGGCGCCCACCGGTCCGCCGAGGCGAAGGGGCTTACGCCGAACGGCGGTACCATCGCGTCCGTCCGGGTCTGCGGGGCCACCAGCGTGGACGTCGCCTGGAAGAGCGGGACCAGCGGCGAGGCCCGCCAGAGCATCGGCTCGGCGAGCGCGAGCGCGGTGTCGGCGTCGATCGACCCGGAGGACGCGCCGTCGAGGATCGACTGCAGCGTCGGGTCGCAGTACCCGGTCACCGACAGCGCCTCGGAGGCCTCCGGCGTGCCCCGGGCCGCGAGCGGGGCGGCGGTCGTCGTGGTGGGCGCCTGCGGCGTCGACGTCGGTGCGGCGTTGGTGGTGGTCGGCGGCGGCACCGGCGAGGTGGTCGGCGGGGCGGTCGCCGTCGTGGTGCGCGGGACGGCGGGCGACACCCCGGAGGTCGTCGGGGCCTGGCGGCCGGGGCAGCCGACGATCGAGTCGAGCCCGGCGATCGGGTCGGGCCCGACGGGCAGCGCGAGCACGGTGAGGTCGGCGACCGCCATGTCGGAGGGCGACTTCGGGATCGGCGGGACCGAGGTGGTGGTCCCCGCCGCGGACGTCGTCGTGGACGGGGTCGTGGACGACGGCGGCGGCGAGGTCGTCGTCGTCCCCGGGACGGCCGAGGAGGTCAGCGGCCCGGGCACGGACGGGGTCGCCACCACCGACGGCGTGTCCGACGGGATCGGACCCCGGCCGGGCGGGAAGGGGTTGGCCCCGGCGTCCGCGACGACCGTCGTCCCGATCCCGGCGGCGTTCAGCTGCGCGGCGACGGTGGTGAGGAGCCGACCGAACGGAGAGGCCTGCGACGGGGCGGCGAGGCGCAGCCGCAACGGGGAGCCGTCGCGCGTCCACCGGCCGTCGGGGCCCACCAGGTAGCCGGCCTCGGCGAGCAGCCGCGTCGCCGCCGCCCGGTCCGGGGCGCGGGCCGGGGCGTCGGCGGTGATCGTCGGCCGGTAGCCGGGCTCGCTCGGCGCCGTCGCGTAGGCGTCGGCCCGCAGGGCGGTGCCGGGCCCGCCGTTCGCGCCGGCGGCGATCAGGGCGTCACGGTCCAGGAGCGAGACGACGGCCCGCCGCACCCGGGGATCCGCCAGCGGGCCGTCGTCGGAGCGCAGCGCGAGCTGCACGAGCTGCGCCTCGGGCACCGTGCGGACGGCCAGCGGGCCGGCCGGGCCGGGCGCGGCGGCGGCGAGCGCGTTCAGGGCCGCGAGGTCGTCGCCGTCGGCGCGGAACTGGGTGGCCTGCACGTCCCCGGTGCGCACCCGGTCGATCAGCGAGGCGTGGTCGGCGGCCTGCAGCACGATCTGGTCCGGCACCCCCGGGGTGCCCCAGTAGACGCTGTTGCGGACCAGGGTCACCTGGCCGCGGATGCGGTCGACGAGCCGGATCGCGTAGGGCCCGCCGGAGACCGGGATGCTGTCCTGCAGAGCGCCGCCCCAGGACCCCGGCGCGTCCTTCAGCAGGTGGGCGGGGAGCAGCGAGTCGAACAGCGTCGGCCACGCCGGGTACGGCCGGTCGAACACCACGTCGACGGCCTTGCCGCCCGCCCGCGACCGGACGTCGGAGATCGCCCGGTACCCGGCCGCGTCGACCACCGCGGGCTGCGAGCGCATCTGTTGCCACAGGTAGACGAAGTCCTCGGCCGCGATCGGGGCGTTGTCGCTCCACGCCGCGGCGGGGGTGATCTCGTAGGAGACGGTGTAGGGGCGGGTCGACGTGACCCGCGCCGAGGTCACCACGGTCGGGTCCGGTCGGCGCACCCCGTCGGGCCCGACGCGGAAGGCGCTGGGCAGGACCAGGGACGCCGTGGCGCGGCTCGTCGGCGTGAGGTCGGCGATGCGGTGCGGGTTGAACCCGATCCCGAGGTCGTCGACGCCGATGCGCAGCTGCGTCGGGTCCGGCTCGAGCTGCGGCCGCGGTCGCACCGCCGTCGTCGGCGCCTGGCCGACCACCGGCGGGGGCGACGACGAGCACCCGGCCAGCACCAGCAGACCGGCGAGCACGGCGACCAGGAGAGCTCTCATGACGGGGCGGTGAGCAGTGCCTCTCGGACTCGGCGAGCGGAGCGACGGGCCCTCGGGAGGCGTCCGGTCCCGGGGGCGAGACATCGTGACACGCGACCCTGTCTGACCCGCGTTCGGCCCTTTCCCGCGAGCAGTCGATCAGGTTAGCCTCACCTCATGGGGAAGGCTGCTGCGTCGTCGTGGGTGGACGCCCTCGCGCGTCTGCGGCCCCGGGACCGGGTCGCCGCCGGTCCGCCGCCCCGCCCCGTCGCGGTCGACCCGGTGCAGGCCTGCGCGATCACCGGCGCGAAGCGGGCGAAGAAGAAGTGCTGCCGGTCCACCCCGCGCTGCAAGGGCTGCCCGGTGGTGCTCATGCGCGCGGCCCGCGCCGCCGAGTCCGGGCTCACCGGCAAGGACCTGGCGAAGGCCGTCAAGCGCGCCCGCGCGGCCTGACCCGGCCCTCAGCTCTCCAGCGCCGCCCGCAGGGCCGGCAGCAGCACCTCGTCGGCCGGGAGCCACGCGATGCCGTCGAGCTCGTCGGCGCGCACCCACCGCAGCGCCAGGTGCTCCAGCGCGACGGGTTCGGCCCCGTTGGCCGGCCGGCACCGGTAGAAGCGGAGCACCAGCGACTCGCCCGAGCGCCCCGTCACCGGCACGTCCGGCCCGAGCCGCTCCTCGACGACGACGGCGTACGCGAGCTCCTCGCGCAGCTCCCGCACGAGGGCGTCGGCCTCGGACTCGCCGTCCTCGACGGAGCCGCCGGGCAGCTCCCAGCGCCCCCGCATGTCCGGGGGTTCGGCCCGCTGCGCCACGAGCAGCCGGCCGCCGCGCACCACCGCGGCGCCCACCACGATCTTCACGTCCGTTCCCCCGTCGTCGGCGATCACGTGCATCATGACCTCCCATGGCCGACCTGCTCTCGGACGACGCCGTCGCGACCGCTCTTTCCGACCTGCCGGGCTGGGAACGGGACGGGGATTCCCTCGTCCGGACGGCGCAGCTGCCGGGCTTCCTCGACGCCATCGCCGTCGTCGACGCGGTCGCGCAGGAGGCCGAGGCCGCGGACCACCACCCGGACATCGACATCCGGTACTCCACGCTGACGTTCCGGCTCTCGACGCACTCCGAGGGCGGGCTCACCGCCAAGGACCCCGACCTCGCGGCGAAGATCTCGGCCGCCATCGACGCGCACTCCTGACCCGCTGCGCAGCGCCCCCTTCCTCGCCGTCCTCGCGGCGACCCTCGCGACGTTCGGCGGCTACGCGCTGCTGCTGCCGGTGCTGCCGCTGTGGGCCTCCGACGGCGGGGTCGGCCCGGGTCTCGCCGGGGCGGTCACCGGCGTCTTCATGGCGGCGACCGTGCTGTCCCAGCTCGGCGTGCCGGCCCTGCTGCGCGCGGTCGGGCACCGTGCGGCCCTCGCCCTCGCCGCGCTGGGCCTCGGCGTCCCGGCCGCGCTGCTGCCGCTGAGCTCCTCGCTCGCGCTGCTCGTGCCCGTCGCCGTCGTGCGCGGGATCGGCTTCGGCGTGCTCACGGTGACCGGTGCCGCCCTCGTCTCCGACCTCGTCCCGCCGCGGATCCGCGGCCGCGCCACGGGGGTGTACGGCATCGCGATCGGCCTCCCGCAGCTCGTGCTCCTCACCGGCGGCGTCTGGGCGTGGACGCACCTGGGCCCCACCCCCGTCCTCCTCCTCGGCGCGGCACTGCCGCTCCTCGCCCTGCCCGCGACGCTGCTGCTCCCCCGCCGGGTCCTTCCCGACGACCGGTCGGGGCCGGTCGCGCACGGACGGGCGCTCCACGTCCGCACGGTCGCCGGGCCGTGGGTCGTGATGCTCGTCTGCGCGGCGAGCGCCGGCGGGGTGATCACGGTGCTCCCGCTCGTCGGAGCGGCGGCGAGCGGCACGGCCGCGGTCTCGCTGTTCGCGCTCACGCTTGCCCAGCTCGTCGGGCGGGCCGTGTCCGGCGAACTCGGCGACCGGTTCCGGCTCGCCGGCCGCATCACCCGGCCCGCCCTCGTGGTCACCGCCCTCGGCGCGGCCGTCGCGGCGTGGGGGCTGCTCGCCGGCGGCGCACCCGTCGTCGTGACCGGGGCCGGGCTCGTCGGGCTGGGATTCGGCGCCGTGCAGAACGACACGCTGGTCACGCTGTTCGACCGCGCCGGACCCGGCCGCTCCGGCACCGCCAGCAGCGTGTGGAACACGGCGTACGACGCGGGCACGGGCATCGGCGCCACGGCACTGGCGGCGGTGCTCGGCGCGTCGGGGGCGCCCTGGTCGTTCGCGGTCGCGGCGCTGGCCTGCACGGTCGCGCTCGGAGCAACGTGGCGGCGCTCGGCGACCGGCGATGCGACGGTCGGGTGAACCCGGGCCGTCGACGCCCGTCACCGCTAATACCGCGCGCGACCGGCCCGACAACGGAGTCATGCGCCGGATGCTGCTCGCCGTCGCCGGTGGCGCTCTCGCGATGATGCTCGTGGCGCAGGTGGCGACCGTGCTCACGCGCGTCGCCGAGGACGCCGACGCGGCGGTGCCGGCGACGACCGCCCCGGCCGTCGTCGCCCCGTCCACCGTGCTCGCGCCGCTCGCGGTGGTGGGCCCGGCTGCCGGCACGACCACCCCGGCGCCCCTGCCGCCGCCGGTGCCGGCGGTCCGGCCGACGGCCCCGGCGGCGACCTCCGGCAACGGCCCCGTCGTCCCGGAGGCCGCTCCCGCCCCGATGCCCGGCGCCCGCGCCGCGGCGCCGCGCAACCCGTCGTCGGGAACGGCGGCGTCTCCCCCGGTGAGCGCGGCTCCGGGTGCCGCGTCCCCGGCTCCGCGGGAGCCGGTGGCGCGGGTGTGCCTGCAGGTCGTCGCCGGGACGTGCGTGCGGCTCGGCTGAGGTCAGCCGGCGGCGGCCGGGGCGGCGATCTCCGTCCGGGCCCCGCGCAGCGAGGCGAGGCAGTCGTCGAGCAGGGCCAGCATCATCGCGTCCCGACCCGCCCCGTCGAGACCCGCGGCGCGGGCGGCGACGAGCAGGTGGGCGCAGGCGTGGTTGACCGGCCCGACGTGGAGCAGCGTCGCGACGCGACCACCCCCGCCGTCGCCGGCGTCCTGCCCGGCCGCGCGTCGGGCGGCGGCCCGCTCCTGCGCGGCGGACACCCGGCGGACCAGCCGGGTGAAGAAGCGGTTGCCGGGGTCGAGCGCGAGCCCGGCGCGGGCCACGGCGGCCAGGACCAGCGGGCGCACGGGCCCGTCGGTCCCGCGGCCGGCCCCGACCAGGTCCACCGCGCGGAGCCCGAGTCGCTGACGCACCTCGTGGGAGACGGCGTCGTTGACCTGCCAGGCGAGCGCGGCGACCGCCGGGTGCGTGCAGGCGGGTCGATCGGTGAAGCGTTCGCCGGCCAGCACGGAGACGTACTCCATGACGCAGCTCCCGGAGCGGGCGTCGCGATGGGCGCCGGCCTCCAGCACGGGGAGCCCCTCGGGCGTGGCGGACGACGGCTGCGTGTTCGGCATGGGCTGCCCCCTGGAGGAACGCTGCGCGTGGAACTCCACGAGACTAGACCGCCGAGGCCCCGATCGGGACCCCTCGTCGATCCGACCTCGGAGGACGTGCTAGCGGACGGGTCAGCCGCCGGAGCTGAGGACCTCGGTGGCCGTCAGCGCGGCGAGCACCGTCTGCACCGTCGGGCTCACGAGCCGGACGATGTCCTGGTCGATCCCCGGCCGGACGAAGCGTCCCGCGGCGATCGCGCGGGCCCGTCCACCGGCGGCGGGCACGTCGAGCGGGTGCAGCGCCCGGACCCGGCGCCCGTGGTGGAGCAGGACGACCACCATCGCGGTGTCCTCGTCGGGCTCGGCGCCGTCGAGCACCTGGCGGACGACGCTGCGGTCGTGGTGCAGCGCGTTCGTCTCGTGCACGCGCAGGGCGGAACCGAACACCGGCATTGCGAGGTAGCCGAACACCCGGCGCGGCTCGCGGTGGGCGAGGCCGCGCTCGACGAGCCGGTCCATGGTGCGGCGGATCATCTGGGCGCCGCGGGGGCCGGTGACCGCGTGCCCGAGGTCGCTCTTGTGCCCGCCCGGGCGGAGCAGGCCATCGGCGACCCAGCACAGCAGCGGGTCGGTCGGCTCGACGGGCCCGCGGCGGTAGGTGGACCCGGCGTCGAGCAGGGAGGCGTCGAGCAACAGCTCGACCATCGCGGCGGCGACGAGCAGCCCCGCCGGCTCGGTGAGGCTCGAGACCGGACGTCCGTCCTCGTCGCCGAGCACCCACGCGATGCGCTCGGGCAGGGTCAGTTCCCGGGTGGGGGCCGACCATCGTTCGGAACGCACGGCGGACAGCGTAGGCACACGACCCGAGGAGATCTCACCCGGTCGGGCGCCCGGATCGACCGCTCGCCCTCACCGATCGTCGATCTTCGGCCCCGCCGACCGGTCGTCGCACCGGAGGGACCACCCGTCCGCGCCGCTCCGGCGACACGCCGAGATCAGAATGTCAGGTCCCGGATCGCCGCCGCGGCGGCGGCGAGGACCCGTCGTCGGGAAACCGTGATGACCGGGATGCCGTGTCCCCGATTCGGGTGACTGACCGCACAGGAGGAAATCGGTTGTGCACAATGAGGGTTTCCTGCCGACATGAGCACTGCTGACAAGGCCACGGACCTGCAGGCGCTGCACGCCGCGCCCGAACTGCTGCGCGTCGTGAACGTCTGGGACGCCATCACCGCCAAGGTCGTGTCCGAGATCCCCGGCACGAAGGCCCTCGCCACCGCCAGCCACGGCATCGCCGCGTCGCGTGGCTACGAGGACGGCGAGAACATCCCGCGCGACGAGATGATCGCCGAGGTCGGCCTGATCGCCCGCCAGACCTCGCTCCCGGTCTCGGCCGACCTCGAGGCCGGCTACGGCGACCCGGGCGGCACGGTGGCCCGCGCGATCGGCGTCGGGATCGTCGGGGCGAACCTCGAGGACCAGATGAAGCCGCTGGCCGACGCCGTCAAGGCCGTCGAGGCCGCCGTCGCCGCGGCGCAGCAGGAGGGTGTGGACTTCGTCCTCAACGCCCGCACCGACGCGTTCCTCAAGGTGAGCGACCCGTCCGAGGCCCTCAAGGAGGCCATCGAGCGTGGCCGCGCCTACCTCGACGCCGGCGCGTCGAACTTCTTCGTGCCCGGCAAGCTCGACGAGTCGCAGTGGACCGAGCTGGTCTCGGCGCTGGGCGAGCGCAAGGTCAACATGATCGGCATCCCCGGGTCGATCTCGCAGGAGGCCGCGCAGCGCATCGGGCTCGCCCGCATCTCCTTCGGCCCCTGGTCGCAGAACACCGCGTTGACCGCCCTCGCGGAGCTCGCGGAGCGCGCCTACGAGCACGGCGGGCTCGCACAGAACGTCCGCAAGCTCAACTGAGCGGCAGGTGCGCTGCGCGCCTGTGAGTACTTCTCCGTGTCCCGACACGGATTTCTGCTCACAGGCGCAGCACCTGGCACCTCCCACGGTGTGAGGACCTAGCGTCCGTCGGGTGGACGAACGGACGTGGACGGTCGGCGAACTCGCGGCGGCGTCGGGCCTCTCGGTGCGGGTGCTGCGGCATTGGGACGAGGTCGGCATCGTGCGTCCCGACCGGACGACGAGCGGGCACCGCCGCTACGGCGGCCCCGACGTCACCCGGCTCTACCGGGCCCTCGCGCTGCGGCGCACCGGGCTGGGTCTCGAGGCCATCGGCACGGCGCTGGACGAGCGGACGCCCGACGCGACGGCCGTACTGCAGGACCACCTCGAGCGGCTCGAGACCGAGATCGAGCGGTCGGTCCGCCTGCGTGACCGGCTCCGGGCCGCGCTCGACGGCGAGGGCTCGGTCATGTCGGTGATCTCGGCGATGACGATGGTGGACGGGTACGTCCACGGTTACCGCGCCGAGGAGGGCGCGCGTCTCGCCGACCAGGCCGACGCCCTCGAGGACCTCCTCCACCACGACACTGCCTTCCCCGCGGGGAGCCACATCCTGGAGGTCGGGTGCGGCGTCGGCGCCCAGACCGCGGTCATCGCCCGCCGCAGCCCGGGCGCCCGCATCACCGCGATCGACGTCTCGGCCGAATCGCTCGCCCGCGCCCGACGACGGGTCCGGTCGGCCGGTTTCGCCGCCGGGGTCACCTTCCGCCGGCTCGACGTCCACGACCTTCCCGACGCCGGGCTCGGGCCGATCGACCACGTCGTCGTCTGCTTCGTGCTCGAGCACCTGTCGGACCCGCTCGCGGTGCTGCGGACCGTGCGCGACGCGCTCCGTCCGGGCGGGACGATCACCGTGATCGAGGGCGACCACGCCAGCACCGAATTCACCCCGGACAGCGCGGCCGCGCGGGCCGCGGTCGACTGCCAGGTCGTGCTGCAACGCCAGGCCGGCGGGGACCCGATGATCGGTGGCCGGCTCGGTGCGCTGCTTGCCGAGGCGGGCTTCGCCGACGTCCTCACCTCACCGCGCGAGGTCCGGGTCGACGACGCCGGACCCGCCGAGGCGTTCGTCCTGCGCACCTTCACCGCGATGATCGCCGGAGTCCGGGAACCCGCCGTTGCAGCCGGGCTCGCCACCCCCGAGGCGTTCGACGCCGGGATCGCCGACCTCCGCCGCACCGCCGAGCCCGGCGGCACCTTCCGCTACACCTTCACGCGCGCCGCGGGCTCCGCGCCGCGGACCTGCCAGGTGCTGCGCCGGTGAGTACTTCTCCGTGTCCTGACACGGATGTGTGCTCACAGGAGCAGCACCTCGCTCCGGCCTTCGGGACCACGGTCACGAGCGGGCGCGCACGGTCATGAGGGTGATCGTGGTGACGTCGGGCCGGTGCCGGTCGTCGGACCACTCGAGCGGCGTCCCCCGGGAGTCGGTGGTCACGCGACGCTCGCGCAGCAGCGGCGCGCCCGGGGCGACCTCGAGGAGCCGGGCGTCCGTCGCGTCGGCGGGCACGGCGTCGAGCGTGTGGCGGGCGGCGTGGAGATCGACGCCGCCCGCCATCAGGACGGCGTAGATCGACCCGGCGTCGAGGTCCGCGTCGAGCAGCAGGTCGCCGACGGGCGCGACGAAGGTCGTCCGCTCCACCATCGCGGGGCGGTCGTCGAGCAGGCGCAGGCGCAGCAGCACGACGGCGGGTTCGCCGGGCTCGAGTCCGAGCGCGGCCGCGGCCGGCGGGTCCGGGACCCGCCGGCCGATGTGGCAGGTGCGCTGCCCCGGCCGGTGCCCGGTCAGCTCCGCGCGGCGGGTGAACGACTGGAACGACTCGAACGGCTGCCCCGGCACGTCGGTGAGCACCACCGCGCGTCGGCCCTGTCCCCCGCCGATCAGGCCCTCGTCGCGCAGGGCCGCGAGCGCCTGGCGGACCGGGCCGCGGGAGGCGCCGAACTCGCGACACAGCGCGGCCTCCGACGGCACGGGCGTCCCGACGGCGAGCTCCCCGCGGCCGATGCGCGCGCGCAGGCTCGCGGCGACGGTGCGGTGCAACGCTTCGGCGGCCACAGGTGAACACTACCCCAACTTGTATTGACAAGTGCGGTGCCCAGGACGAGCGTGGCTGCCCGTGAGCGACCTGATCGTGGTGGGCGGCGGCATCGTCGGCCTGGCCCACGCCCTGGAGGCGACCGAGCGCGGCCTGTCCGTGACCGTCGTCGAACGCGACGACCACCCGGTCGGCGCGTCCGTCCGCAACTTCGGCCACGGCTGCTTCACGGCCCAGGCCGGCGAGGCGCTCGAGTTCGCCCGGCGGGCCCGCGGGACGTGGCTGCGCGCCGGCAAGGCCGCGGGCTTCGACGTCGCCGAGTGCGGCACCGTCGTGGTGGCGCGGGCCGAGGAGGAGCTCGCAGCGCTGGAGGAACTCGCGGGCCTGCGCGACGACGAGGTCCGCCTGTTGAGCGCGGCCGAGGTCGCCGACCGGCTCCCGGTCCACCCCGAGGGCCTGCTCGGCGGGGCGTTCCTGCCCCGGGACGTGCGGGTCGAGCAGCGGGTCGCCGCGCCGCGCCTGCTCGACCACCTCGAGCAGCAGCCGGGGGTGACGGTCCTGCGCGGCACGCCCGTCCTCGACGTCCACGCGGGCGGTGTGCGCACCGGGCGTGGCGATCTCGCGGCCGACCACGTCGTGGTCTGTGTCGGCCACGACCTCGACCGGTTGGCCCCCGCGGTCGCCGACGAGGCCGCCCTGGAGCGGTGCACGCTGCAGATGCTCCAGCTGCGACCGGTGACGCTGGTGCGGATCGCGCCCGCCGTCCTCACGGGCAGCTCGATGCTGCGCTACCCCGCCCTCGCGGCGACGCCCGGCGCGGCCGCGCTGCGGGAACGCTGGCGCACCGAGCGCCCGGAGATGCTCGACGCCGTCGTCAACCACATGCTCACCCAGCTCCCCGACGGCGACCTGGTCGTCGGCGACACCCACCGCTACGCGCGCACCCCCGAACCCTGGTCGGAGGAGATCCTCGACGAGCTACTGCTCGCCGAGACCCGCGCCCTGCTGCAGGCCGACCTGCAGGTCGTCCGCCGTTGGCAGGGCACCTACGCCTCCGCGCCCGGCGAGTTCCTGCGGGCACCGCTCGCACCCGGCGTCGTCGCCGTCTCGGTGACCTCCGGAATCGGTATGACGACGGCCTTCGGACTCGCCCCCTCCGTCCTCGACACCCTCCTGGAGCACCCGTGAGCAGCGACATCCGTCTCGCCGCCCTCGACATCGCCGGCACCACCGTCGACGAGGGCGGCGCGGTGTACCGCGTCCTCGCCGAGGTCGTCACCGACCACGGCGCCACCCCGGAGGACGAGGACATCCGCCGCTGGATGGGCGCCGACAAGCGGGAGGCGCTGCGGGCCCTGACCGGGCTGGCCGAGGTCGAGGACCTGCACACCGAGTTCGTGCACCGGCTCCGCACCGCGTACGCCGAGGTCCCGCCGCGGCCCTGTGCGGGCGTCCCGGAGGCGCTCGCCGCCCTCCGCGCCGGCGGTGTCGCCGTGGTCCTGACGACGGGCTTCGACCGCCAGGTGACCGACCCCCTGCTCGAGGTGGTCGGGCTCGAGGTCGACGGCGTGGTGTGCGCCGAGGAGGTCGGCGCCGGCCGGCCGTCGCCGGCGATGATCCGGCGGGCCATGGCCATGACCGGCGTCGACGACCCGTCCGCCGTGCTCGCGGCGGGCGACACCGTCCTCGACGTCGAGGCCGGCCTCGCCGCGGGAGCGGCCCTCGTCGTCGGGGTCCTCACCGGAGCCCAGAGCCGCGGCGAACTCGCCGCAGCCCACCCGACCCACGTCGTGGGCGGGGTCGCCGACCTCCCCGAACTGCTCGGGCTCGCCGTCCGGACGTGACCCGCCCGGTCACGGCGAAGCGTCGTTGCTGTCACCCAGTGGCAGGTTCGCCGCATCGTCGGAGCGGCTGCAGGAACTCCAGGCGGTTGCCGAAGGGATCGTGGGCGTAGAAGCGTCGGAAGCCCGGGAAGTCGGTGTCCCACTCGACGTCCTGCCCGACGCGGCGCGCCGCCTCCTCGATGTCGTCCACGACGAGCCCGGGGTGGGCCTTCCGCGCCGGGGCGAACGGCTCCTCGACCCCGAGGTGCAGCTCCACGCCTCCGCCCCGGAACCACGCCCCGCCGCGCGCGGCGAGCACCGGCGGCTTCGCCACCTCGCCCATTCCCAACGCGCCGACGAAGAACGCCCGCGCCTCGTCCTCCCGGCCCGCCGGCATGGCGAGCTGCACGTGGTGGATCGCCGTGAACACGTCGATCAGTGTCGGCTCGTCGCCACCGCCAGACCAGGTGCGTGGACGTGTCTCGGCCCGGCGGGTCGACCGGTCGGCCGCGACGTCGTCGAGCATCGCCAGACGCGTCACGCTGGTGGATCGGACCCGGCGTCGGGGATCATCGACTCCCGCCATCGGGAATCAGCCGCACGAGAGAGTTGTTGCTTCAACTGTGAAGAAGATTGGGTTCCTCTCCTTCGGGCACTGGTCGCCGTCGTCGCACTCGATGGTGCGGTCGGCGCGGGACTCCCTCCTGCAGTCGATCGACCTCGCGGTCGCGGCCGAGGAGCTGGGCGCCGACGGCGCCTACTTCCGGGTGCACCACTTCGCCCAGCAGCTCGCGTCGCCGTTCCCGCTGCTCGCGGCCGCCGGGGCGAAGACGAGCCGGATCGAGCTGGGCACCGGGATCATCGACATGCGCTACGAGAACCCGCTGTACATGGCGGAGGACGCGGGCGCGGCCGACCTGATCTCCGGCGGCCGGCTCCAGCTCGGCATCAGCCGTGGCTCCCCCGAGCAGGTCGTCGACGGGTGGCGGTACTTCGGCTACGCCCCGGCCGAGGGGCAGACCGACGCGGACATGGCCCGCGAACACACCCGGATCTTCCTCGAGGCGCTGCAGGGCGAGGGCTTCGCGCAGCCCAACCCGCGGCCGATGTTCGCGAACCCGCCCGGGCTGCTGCGCATCGAGCCGTACGCCGAGGGGCTGCGCGAGCGCATCTGGTGGGGCGCGGGCAGCCGCGCGACCGCCGAGTGGGCCGGCGAACAGGGCATGAACCTCATGAGCTCGACCCTGCTCACCGAGGACACCGGCGTGCCGTTCCACCGCCTGCAGGCCGAGCAGATCCAGCGCTTCCGCGACGCGTGGGCCGCGGCCGGCCACGAGGGCACGCCCCGCGTGTCGGTCAGCCGCAGCGTCTTCCCGATCGTCTCCGACCTCGACAAGCAGCTGTTCTGGCGGGAGCGTCACTCGACCGACCAGGTCGGCCACCTCGACGGCGGCAACGCCCGCTTCGGCAAGACGTACGCCGGGGAGCCCGACAAGCTGATCGCCGAGCTCGCCGAGGACGAGGCGATCGCCGCGGCCGACACGCTGCTGCTCACCGTGCCCAACCAGCTCGGCGTGGACTACAACGCCCACGTCATCGAGAGCGTGCTCACCCACCTCGCTCCCGAGCTCGGCTGGCGCTGAGCCCCTTCCCGACGACGGGTCCGGCCAGGACCCGTCGTCAGGACGGTTCGTAGAGCCGGACCGCGCCCGCCTGCACCCCCACGACGTGGCACGGGCGGTTCATCGCCTTCAACGCGTGCTCGAGCACCCGGCCGACCGTGTCGACGGCGGACCGCGCGTCCGGCGCGTCCGTGGTCCCGGTGACCTCGAGCGCCCCGTCCGGGGCCGAGGGGATGCCGCCGACCTCGGCGAGCCGCCAGACGAGATCGTCGATCCCGTCGTCGTCGAGCCGCATCAGATCGGTCACGAAGTGCACGCGGTACGCCGTCACACGGGCAGTGTCCCCGATCACAGGGTCAGGAGGCCACACCCGCGTAGTCCGGCAGCTCGACGCCGTTGATCGCCCGCTCGACGAGCGCGGTCAGCGCGGCCATGTCGGGCTCCGGGGGCGGCCCCGCGTCGGGATCGGGTGCCCGCAGGCTCTCGACGTGCATCCGGCCGATCTCCTGGTTCGCGTCGACGAAGGGGCGCATCCGCTCCTCGCAGCGTGCGAAGCCGACCGCCGGGTCCCACCCGGCGGCAGCCAGCTCGCCGGCCAGCAGGTAGGCGCCGACCAGGGCGATCCCGGTCCCCTGCCCCGACATCGGGGACGCGCTGCAGGCCGCGTCCCCGAGCAGGGCCACCCGCGCGCTCGACCACCGGTCCATGACCACCTGCGCGACCTGGTCGAGGTAGAAGTCCGGCGCGTCGTCGAGGTGCGCGAGCAGCCGCGGGGTCTCCCACCCCAGGTCGGCCACACCGTCGCGGAGCAGCCGCCGCTGCGCCTCGACGTCGCGGTGGTCGACCGCGAACTCCGTGGCGGGGAACGAGAACATGGCCATCGCCCGCGTGGCGTTGGCGATGGGCCGCAGAAGCGCCGACCGCCCGGTCGCCCGGTCCTGGTACTCGAGCAGCCAGCGGTCCAGCCCGAAGTCGTTGGGCACGCTGTAGAAGGCCAGCACCAGCCCGAGGTGGCGGACGAAGCGCTCGTGCGGCCCGAAGACGAGGGCCCGCAGCGCCGAGTGCAGCCCGTCCGCGCCGATCACGAGCTCGAAGCGCCGACGGTCACCGCCCGCGAAGGTCACGTCGACCCCGTCGGCGTCCTGCGTGAGCGCGGCGATCCGGTCGCCGAAGACGTACTCGACGTCATCGCGGGTGTCCTCGTAGAGCACCTGCGAGAGGTCCCCGCGCAGGATCTCGATCTCGGCGATGTACCCGTCGCCGCCGTGGTCGTTCGCGCGGTGGGTCTCGAGCACGGTCCCGTCCGCCGCCACCGTGTGCGCCCCGGCGGTCTCCGTGCGCGCCGCGCGCACGGCCCCGTCCAGGCCCATGCGCCGGATCACCTCGCGGGTGACGCCGCGGGCGTCCACCGCCTGCCCGCCGGGGCGCAGAGCGGGTGCCCGCTCCACCACCGTGACCTCGGCCCCATGCCGCCGCAGCCAGTGCGCGAGCGCCGGCCCCGCGATGCTCGCCCCCGCCACCAACACTCTCGTCCCACCCATGACGCCCCCCTGTCCGCCTGGGGCGGGATCGTAGGACGGGGGTCCGACAGCGTCAGACGGTCTCCGGGACGAGGAAGGTCCTCCCGGGGACGCCCCGGGACAGCCCCACGTCGAGCGTGGCGAGAATGGATGCAGGACCGGAGCGACCCGTCGTCGGGAAGGCTCAGACGTTGAAGCGGAACTCGACGACGTCGCCGTCCTGCATGACGTAGTCCTTGCCCTCCATGCGGACCTTCCCCGCCGTCTTGGCGGCGTTCATGGAGCCGGCGGCGACGAGGTCGTCGTAGGAGACGATCTCGGCCTTGATGAAACCGCGCTGGAAGTCGGTGTGGATGACGCCGGCGGCCTCGGGCGCGGTGGCGCCCACGGGAATCGTCCAGGCGCGCGACTCCTTCGGACCCGCCGTCAGGTAGGTCTGCAGGCCCAGCGTGCGGAAGCCCGCGCGGGCGAGCGCGTCGAGGCCGGGCTCGGTCTGGCCGATCGACTCGAGGAGCTCGGCGGCGGACTCGTCGTCGATCTCCAGCAGCTCCTGCTCGACCTTCGCGTCGAGGAACACGGCCTCCGCGGGCGCGACGAGCTCGGCGAGCTCCTTGCGCCGCGCGTCGTCGGTGAGCACGCCCTCGTCGGCGTTGAAGACGTAGAGGAACGGCTTGATCGTGAGCAGGTTGAGCTCGCGCAGCGCGGGCGAGTTCATCCCGGCCGAGAAGAGGGTGCGGCCCTCGTTGAGGATCGTCGCGGCCTTCTGGACCTCCTCGAGCACCGCCCGGCGGTCCTTCTGCATCCGCGACTCCTTCTCGAGCCGCGGCACCGCCTTCTCGACGGTCTGCAGGTCGGCGAGCACGAGCTCCGTCGCGATCGTCTCGATGTCGGCGGCGGCGTCGACCCGGCCGTCGACGTGCACCACGTCGTCGTCGGTGAAGACGCGGACGACCTGGCAGATCGCGTCCGCCTCGCGGATGTTCGCGAGGAACTTGTTGCCGAGCCCCGCGCCCTCGGACGCCCCCGCGACGATGCCCGCGATGTCGACGAAGCTCACCGTGGCGGGAACGACCTTCTCCGAGGAGAACATCGCCGCCAGCCGGTCGAGCCGCGGATCGCGCAGCGGGACGACACCGACGTTCGGCTCGATCGTGGCGAACGGGTAGTTCGCGGCGAGGACGTCGTTGTTGGTCAGGGCGTTGAACATCGTCGACTTGCCCACGTTGGGGAGGCCGACGATGCCGAGGGTCAAGCTCACGGGAGTCCAGTCTAGGGATTGCATGGATCCGCAGCGGTCGGGCGTGCGTCGGAGCGGGTGAAGGCCCTTTCCCGACGACGGATGCGGAGACTCCCGTGATCGGCTCGCGTTCCACCCTCGACACCCCGTTCGGCCCCTTCACCGCGGTGGTCGACGCCGACGGCGTCGTCCTCGCCGCCGGCTTCACGCCCGATCCCGAGGTGCGGCTCCTGCCGCTCATCCACGCGTCGCTGGCGCCCGCCGAGGTCGTCGAGCGCGACGACCTCGGGGACGTGACGGCGGCCGTCCGGGCCTGGCTGGCGGGCGACCCGGCGGCGGCGGCCACGGTGCCGGTCCGCCAGCACGGCGGCGTCTTCATGCAGGAGCTGTGGGCGCGGATGCGGGAGATCCCGGCCGGGTCGCCGGTGTCCTACACCGAGCTCGCGACGTTGGCCGGCCGGCCGCTGGCCCCGCGTGGCGCCGGGCAGGCGTGCCAGAACAACGCGGTCGGGCTCTTCGTCCCCGACCACCGGGTGCGCCGGGGCGACGGGTCGCTCGGCGGCTACCGGTGGGGCCTGGAGGTGAAGGCCAAGCTGCTCGAGATGGAGGCGAACTGGCCGTGACCTGCGGTGATCGAGACTGTCGGACCCCTGTGCCACCGTGCGCGGCATGACGATCTCCGGCGTCCTCGTGGGCCTGCTCCTGGGCCTGCTGCTCGGCGCGCTCGGCGGGGCGCTGGTGGCCACGCGGTTCGCCGGCGCGCGCCAGGAGGCGGCGATCGCGGAGGCGACGCGACGGTGGGGCGCGGCGGCCTCCGCGGCGCGCGCGGAGCTGGAGGCCGAACGGCGGGCGGGGGCGGCGGCACGGGAGTCGTTCGCGGCGTTGTCGGCGGAGGCGTTGGCGTCCAACTCGGAGCAGTTCTCGCGGCTGGCCGACTCGCGGATGCGCGAGCGGGAGCACGCGGTCTCGTCCCTGCTCGATCCGGTGGCGGCGACGCTGCACCGGCTCGAGGGGCAGATGCGCAGCGCGGAGTCCGAGCGGGAGGCCGCGTTCGCGGGGCTGCGGGAGCAGGTCGGCGCGGTCGCCGCATCGGCTCGCGGCGTCGCCGGGGAGGCGCGGGCCCTGGCCACAGCGCTACGGACCCCGCACGTGCGCGGGCGGTGGGGCGAGATGCAGCTCGAGCGCGTGGTGCACCTCGCCGGCATGGTCGAGCACTGCGACTTCACCCGGCAGTCGACGGGCGGCGCGGAGGGCGCGGCGCAGCGCCCGGACATGGTCGTGCGGCTGGCGGGCGGCAAGCATGTCGTGGTCGACGCGAAGGTCCCCTGCGCGGCGTACCTGGAGGCCCTGGAGGCCCCCGACGACCGGGCGCGCCGCGAGCGGACGGCCGCGCACGCCCGGCAGGTGCGGGCCCACGCCGACGGCCTCTCGAGCAAGGCGTACTGGCGCAGCTTCGACCCGACACCGGAGTTCGTCGTGATGTTCCTACCCGGCGAGGTGTTCCTGTCCGCCGCGCTCGAGGCCGACCCGGGGTTGCTGGAGCACGCGTTCGCCGCCGACGTCGTGGTGGCCACGCCGACCACGCTCATCGCGCTGCTGCGGACGGTGGGCTACGCGTGGCGCCAGGAGTCGGTCGCGCGGGACGCGGCGGAGATCCACGCGCTCGGACGGGAGCTGCACGCCCGGCTCGGCACGCTCGGCGGGCACCTCGGCAAGCTCGGCCGGTCGCTCGACGCCGGGGTGCGGGCCTACAACGAGACGGTCGGGTCGCTGGAGTCGCGGGTGCTCGTCACGGCGCGGCGGTTCTCCGAGCTGTCGGTCACCCGGGGCACGCTCGAGGAGGTCGAGCAGGTCGACCGCCGGGCCCGGGTCCCCGGCGCCCCGGAGCTCGCCGGCGAGCACGACGGGGTCGACGCGGTCGACGGCCCGGACGAGGGCGAGGTGCGTCGCTTGACCGGTTGATCCCGGACCCGGGACGCTCGGTACGCGGCGCGTCCGCGGTACACGTGCTATGTCTCGCGCCGAGGGGCGCCAGCGGTCGTCGGCGCGCCCGCTACCGTGATCGGGTGACCACGACGCGGGACGGCGCGACGACGTCGGCGAGTCCTGCCGAGGTGGGCGAGGCGTCCGCTTTTCCGGGCGTCCGAGGCCTGCGGTGGTGGGCAGTGCTGCTGCTCGCCCTCGTCCTGACGGCGGGCGGCGTGGCGGTCGACGTCCTGCGCAGCGGCACGCTCGGTGTCGTCTTCCTCGCGGCGTACCCGGGCGGGTGCGTGCTCGCCGCCGTCCTGGCCCAGCGCCGCGACGTCTTCGTGCCGATGGTGCAGCCGCCTCTGCTGCTCGCCGTGTCGATCCCGGTGGCCATCGCGGCGACCGGGACGCTGCCGAAGTCCGGGGGCCTCGTGTCCACGGCCCTGGCCGTCGGCGCCCCTCTCATCAACGGGTTCCCGGCGATGGCCGTGACGACCGTCCTGTGCGTGCTCATCGGGTTCGCCCGGATACGGGTCCAACGGTGGCGGCCGGCGGAGGCCGGGGAACGTCGGGAGCCGGTGCGGTCGGGGCCGGCGGCAACCGGCCGACCGCGGGACGACCGGGCGCGCGACGAGCGCGACCGTCGCGAGGCCGCCGCGCCGGGCCGGGTCCGGGAGCGTGGGCGCGACGACCGTGACCAACGGGACGACCGCGAGCGGCGGGACGACCGCGACCGGGCCGAGGCCGCCGAGCGCCGCGACCAGGCCGAGCGCGAACGGCGGCGGGCCCAGGAGCGGGCGCGCGCCGAGCGGGACCGCGAGATGCTCGAGCGCGATCGGGCCAAGCGCGAGCGTCGGGAGCAGGAGCTCGCCGACCGCGACCGGGCCCGTCGTGAACGGCCCGCCAAGAAGCGTCCGAAGGACCGCGGCGAGGACCGGCGCGACGACCGCGCCGACGGCGGCCGCCCCGAGGGCGACCGCGAACGCCTCGCTCGGGGCGCCGCCGAGGCCCCGCCCGGCCCGACCCCGCAGCGCTCGCCGCTCAAGGGCGCGGGCCGCGACGAGGTACCGCCCGCCCGCAAGAAGACCTCGCCCCGCGAGAAGACCCCGCCCCGCGACCAGCCGCCGCCCGCCCGGGACGCGCGCAGCCGCGAGGAGCGGATGCGGGAGGAACGGCTCCGCGAGGAACGCCGCGGTGGCGGACGTCCACCCGGAGTGCATCCGGTCCGCGAACGGCCGCCCGAGCGCCCACCGCGCTGAGCTCGCCGAGGGTCACACCACGCTGGTTCCGGGCCGCCCGGAGCTGTCTCGCGTCACCCTCGCGAACGACGGAGCGCGTCAGCGCACGGCGTCGGGGCGCATGTCGCGCTTGAGTTCGCGCGGGAGGGAGAAGGTGAGCTTCTCGTTGGCGGTCGTGATCTCCTCGACCTCGCCGAACCCACGGTCGGCGAGCCAGTGCAGCACCTCGCCGACGAGGATCTCCGGCACCGACGCCCCGCTCGTCACACCGACGGTGGACACCCCCGACAGCCAGGCCTCGTCGATCTCGCCGGCGTGGTCCACCAGGTGCGAGTCCTTCGCCCCGGCCTGCAGCGCCACCTCGACGAGGCGCACCGAGTTCGACGAGTTCTTCGACCCCACCACGATGACGAGCTCGCACTGCGGCGCCATCGCCTTCACGGCCACCTGGCGGTTCTGGGTGGCGTAGCAGATGTCGTCGGACGGCGGGTCGGACAGCGCCGGAAACCGCTCGCGCAGCGCGGAGACGGTCTGCATCGTCTCGTCGACCGAGAGCGTGGTCTGCGAGAGCCAGATGACCTTCTCCGGGTCCCGCACCTCGACCGAGTCGACCGCGGCCGGCCCGTCGACGACCTGGATGTGCTCGGGGGCCTCGCCGGAGGTGCCCTCGACCTCCTCGTGGCCCTCGTGGCCGATCAGCAGGATGTCGTAGTCCTCGCGGGCGAACCGCTTCGCCTCCTGGTGCACCTTCGTCACCAGCGGGCACGTGGCGTCGATCGTCTTGAGCTCGCGCTGGGCCGCCTCGGCGTGCACCGCCGGCGAGACCCCGTGCGCGGAGAAGACGACCGTCGCGCCCTCGGGCACCTGCGCGGTGTCCTCGACGAACACGGCGCCGCGGGCGGCGAGGGTGTTCACGACGTGACGGTTGTGGACGATCTCCTTCCGCACGTACACCGGGGGCCCGTAGGTCTCGAGGGCCTTCTCCACGGCGACGACGGCACGGTCGACACCGGCGCAGTAGCCGCGGGGCTTGGCCAGCAGCACCTTCTGCGGGGCGGCGGTCGGTCCGAGGCCGGTGGACGAGGTGACGGACATGCCCCCGAGAGTACGGATGCGGCGATCGGGACGACGGGCCCGCGGAGGTGTGACCGGCGCCCTCGTGGCGATTCGCACACCACCGCCCGGTGCTGGCAGGGTGGGGTCATGAGTTCCCTGCCGTTCCCGGTGCGTGTCGCCGCCGGACTGGTCGTCACCGCGGTCGAGGAGGTGCAGGCCCTCCCCCGGACGATCGTCGGCCTGCCGATCACCGCGGTGAGCACCGTGCTGCAGCTGTCCATGCGGGCGCAGCAGGTCGTCACCGAGCTCGCCATCAAGGGCGACACCGCGCTCGAGGGTGGGCGCCCGGTCGAGGACGCCCCGTCCTGGGCCCGCTTCGACGACGACGTCGACACCGGCCGCGCCATCACCGCGCCGAAGCGCCCGCCGCTGGAGCAGGCGGCCACCAACGGCCACGCACGGCCCCGGGGTGCGGACGCACCCGCCGTCGGGATCGCCGAGGACACCCCGAGCATCACCCCGGACGCCCTGCCCGGCTACGAGTCGATGACCATCGCGCAGCTGCGGGCGCGGCTGCGCACGCTCTCGGTGGACGACCTCACCGAGCTGCTGGCCTGGGAGTCGGCGCACGCCGATAGGCCGCCGTTCGTCACGATGCTGACCAACCGGATCGCCACCCTCACCGCGGAGCAGTGACCGGGGCGGGCGCAGCGACGGGGGGCGGCTCCGAGCCGACCACCAGCCCGGAGTCCCCCTGGCCGGTGCGCACGGTCGCGCTCAAGGTCTCGAAGTGGATCGACCGGCTCGGACCGGTGTGGGTCGAGGGGCAGCTCACGCAGCTCTCGGCCCGCACCGGCACCGCCTTCCTGACGTTGCGCGACCCGGCCGCCGACGTCTCGCTGTCGCTGACCGCGCCGACCGCCCTGGTCCGCGAGAAGGCCCTGACCGAGGGCCAGCGCGTGGTGGTCCACGGCAAGTTCTCGTTCTTCTTCGGTCGCGGCACGCTGTCGCTGCGCGTCGACGAGGTCCGCGCGGTCGGCGTCGGTGAGCTCCTCGCGCGCATCGAGCGGCTCCGCGCCCTGCTCGCCGCCGAGGGTCTGTTCGACCCGGCCCGCAAGCGCCGCCTCCCCCGCCTGCCGGGCTGCGTCGGCCTGATCACCGGCCGGGCGAGCGCGGCCGAGCACGATGTCGTCACGGTCGCGACGACGCGGTGGCCCGCCGTCCACTTCCGGGTGGAGAACACCGCGACGCAGGGGGTGCAGGCGGTGCCCCAGATCCTCGACGCGCTCGAGGCGCTGGACCGCGACCCCGCCGTCGAGGTCATCGTCATCGCCCGCGGCGGCGGCAGCGTCGAGGACCTGCTGCCCTTCTCCGACGAGGCCCTCTGCCGCGGGATCGCCCGCTGCCGCACCCCGGTGGTCACCGCGATCGGTCACGAGCCCGACACCCCGCTCGTCGACCACGTCGCCGACGTCCGCGCCGCGACGCCCACCGACGCCGCGAAGCGGATCGTGCCCGACCTCGCCGAGGAGACCGCGCACCTCACCGCGCTGCGCACCCGGGCCCGCCGCGCGCTGCACGCGTGGGTCGAGCGCGAGGACGCCCTGATCGCGCGGCTGCGGGCCCGCCCCGTGCTGGCCGACCCGCTGCGCACCGTCGACGCCCGGGCCGGCGAGATCGTGGCGCTCACCGACCGCGCCCGCCGCAGCGTCGACCGCGGGCTGCGGGAGCGGGAGGCCGACATCCGCCATCGCCGCGCGTCGTTGACCGCCCTCGGCCCGGCCGCGACGCTGACCCGCGGCTACGCGATCGTGCAGCGCGGCGGGGAGGTCGGCTCCCCGGTGCTGCGGTCCGCGGCCGACGCACGGCCCGGCGACCTGCTGCGGGTCCGGCTCGCCGACGGCGCCGTCACCGCCCGGGTCGAGGCGGCGCCGGAGGAGACCACGCCGGGCGAGGCCGCGGAATGACGGCGGAGGAGGACCCCATGGCCGACGACGAACCCGGCTACGAGCAGGCCCGCGACGAGCTGGCGCAGGTGGTCGCGAAGCTGGAGGCCGGCGGGCTGTCGCTGGAGGACTCGCTCGCCCTCTGGGAACGCGGCGAGGCGCTGGCCCGGGTGTGCGAGCGGCACCTCGCGGGCGCCCGCGCGAAGGTCGACGCGGTGCTCCGGGAGGCGGAGTCGCAGGAACCGCCCCGTGAGTCACACTGACGTCCCATGAGCCACCCGCCGGAGGAGGCCTGGGAGCGCGCGATCGCCGACGCGCACGACGGCTACCACGACGAGACCCGCCTCCACCGCGATCCCGACGTGCTCGTCGAGGACGTCGTCTCCTGGCGGATGCTCTCGCCGCACCTGATGCGGGCCCTGGCGTTCCTCGTGGCGCCGACCGTGCTGCTGGTGATCTGGCTGCTGCTGGACTACCTCGCGTCCACCTCGGGACCGTCGATCACGGGGCGGCTCGTGATGAACGTGCTGCTCGCCGTGATCGTCGTGCTCTACCTCGCGGGCGTCGCGGCCTTCTTCGCGCCGGCCAAGGAGCCGATCGCCGAGTACTCCCGGCTCCTCGAGAACCGCGCCGGGGCCGCCCGGGGCGCCTACGACTGGGTCTCCCGCGCCGCCCGCGCCCGCCGCACGCCCGCCGAGGTCGCGCCGAGCACGGTCGCCGGGGTGCCGGTCCTGCTGTTCCGCCAGCGCGCGGAGCGGGCGATGCTGCTGGTCCAGCCCTACGGCCGGGACCTCTACGTCGGCTGGACCATGTGGCGCTCCCGCTCGACGGCGACGCTGCTCGCGCACTTCCTGCGCGACACCTTCGGCCGGTTCGCCCCGCTTCCTGTCTTCTCCGCCGAGCTGCGCGCGGCGTCGACCCGCGCGATGCGGGAGAGCGTGCACTCGCTCGCCCGCGAGGGGGTTGCCGCCGCAGCCTGGGCCGACGCTGCCGGCACCCCGTCCCGACGAGGCGACGAGCCACCGCCGGCCGTCACGGACCGGGAGGAGCCCGCCCGGGCCGACCCGCCCCGTCGTCGGGAAGATGCCGCTCGTCCGGACGACGCTGCTCGTCGGGAGGAACGCCGGGAGGCGCTGCCGCGGTCCGCGCCCGCGGCCGACCCGACTGCGGGCTGGGTGCAGGAGTGGCGGGAGCACGTCACCCGCGACGACGCCGGGTGGGGTCCGCCCCCGCGCTGACGTCCAGGGTCAGCCGTGTGCCACCGCTGACGTCCAGGGTCAGCCGTGTGCCACCGCTGACGCTCGGCCGACCGACGTCAGGGCGACTGCCGCGCGGCGGTGATCAGCTGGACGAACCGGTTCGCGGGCGCGCTGCCCGTGACGAGCCAGCGGACCCCGCCGACGTCGGTCACCCACATCGCCTCGTCGCGCTGGCCGCGATAGGTCGCCCAGGTGAGCCCGCCCGCACTGACCGGAGCCCCGGCGCGCGGGTCGCCCTGCTCGGAGGCGACGAGGCCCGCCTCCGTGCCGTTCGACTGCACGAGGCGGAGGAAGCCGTTCTCCGGGGTCAGCCAGCCGAGCCGGAACGCGCGCCCACCGGCCACGTCGCGGATGTCGCTGGACTGCGGGATCCAGTCGGCGGGCAGCTGCGGGCCGACCACGCGGAACGGCAGCGTGGACGCGGCGGAGGCGGTGACGCCCGCGACGTCGATGCGCTGCACCGAGCCGCGGTCGACCGTGCCCGGGGCGGAGACCGAGCAGGCGCGGGTGAGTCCGGTCAGCGCGAGGACGATGACGGCGAGCACGATCGTGCCGACCGCGAACGGTCGGATCCCTCCGGTGCGGTCCGGCTGCGGCGAACTCATGGCCTCCATCGTTCCAGTGGCGCCCGACGCGCCGCCGGACGAGGCCCTGATCTGGGAGGATGGCGATCCCTCGCCCGCTGGAAGAAGGAGCGCACCCGGTGACCTCTCCCACCCGCCGTCGTCCCGAGGCCCCGGACCGGAACCTGGCCCTCGAACTCGTCCGGGTGACGGAGGCGGCCGCGATGGCCGCCGGCCGCTTCGTCGGCCGCGGGGACAAGAACGGTGGCGACGGTGCGGCCGTCGACGCGATGCGCAAGCTCATCGGGTCGGTGACGATGCGCGGCGTCGTCGTGATCGGCGAGGGTGAGAAGGACGAGGCGCCCATGCTGTTCAACGGCGAGGAGGTCGGGAACGGCGAGGGCCCGGAGTGCGACGTCGCGGTCGACCCGGTCGACGGCACCACGCTGATGGCGAAGGGCATGCCGAACGCGCTCGCCGTGCTCGCGGTCGCCGAGCGGGGCGCGATGTTCGACCCGTCGGCCGTCTTCTACATGGAGAAGCTCGCGGTCGGGCCCGAGTACGCCGACGTCGTCGACATCACGCGGTCGGTGAAGGACAACCTGCGCGCGATCGCGAAGCGCAAGGGCGGCGGCGTCGGCGACGTCACGGTCTGCGTGCTGGACCGGCCCCGCCACGACCAGCTCGTGCAGGAGATCCGCGACGCCGGGGCGCGCATCCGCTTCATCTCCGACGGCGACGTCGCCGGGGCGATCGCGGCGGCCCGCTCCGAGAGCGGCGTCGACATCCTGCTCGGCATCGGCGGCACGCCCGAGGGCATCATCGCCGCGTCCGCGATCACCTGCCTGGGCGGTTCCTTCCAGGGCCGGCTGTGGCCGAAGGACGACGAGGAGCGCGAGAAGGCCCTCGCCGCGGGGCACGACCTCGACCAGGTCCTGCACACCACCGACCTGGTCAAGGGCGAGAACATCTTCTTCTGCGCCACCGGCGTCACCGACGGCGACCTGCTGCGCGGCGTGCACTACCGCGCCGGCGGGGCCACCACGCAGTCGCTGGTGATGCGGTCCAAGTCCGGCACCGTGCGCCTCATCGACGGCTACCACCGGCTCTCGAAGCTGCGCGAGTACTCGAGCTTCGACGTCGGGGGCGACGACGAGGGCGTGCAGGAGTCGCCCTGGGTGTGAGTCGTGCCGACCCCGGGGTGTGCCCGTCGGGGTCAGGGGCGAGGATTCCAGCCATGAGCAGCAACGGCGCACAGGAGTACCGGACCGAGCACGACACGATGGGCGAGGTCCAGGTCCCCGCCCAGGCGCTCTACGCGGCCCAGACCCAGCGCGCGGTGGAGAACTTCCCGATCTCCGGCCGCCCGATCGAGCCGGCCCAGATCCGCGCGCTCGGTCTGGTCAAGGGTGCGTGCGCCCGCGTGAACAAGGACCTGGGTGTGCTCGACGCCGGGATCGCCGACGCCGTCGCGGCGGCCGCCGACGAGGTCGCCTCCGGCGCGCACGACGGCGAGTTCCCGATCGACGTGTTCCAGACCGGCTCGGGCACCAGCTCGAACATGAACGCGAACGAGGTCATCGCGACCCTCGCCTCGCGCGCGTCGGGCTCGAAGGTCCACCCGAACGACCACGTCAACGCCTCGCAGAGCTCCAACGACGTCTTCCCGACGACGATCCACCTCGCGGCCACCGAGGCCGTCGTCCGCGACACCATCCCCGGACTCGACCACCTGGCCTCGGTGCTCAACCGCAAGGCGCAGGACTGGAAGCACGTCGTGAAGTCCGGCCGGACGCACCTCATGGACGCCGTCCCGATCACGCTCGGCCAGGAGGCCGGCGGCTGGGCCACCCAGTGCACCCACGGCGCCGAGCGGCTCCGCGCGACCCTCCCCCGCCTCGGCGAGCTGCCGATCGGCGGCACGGCGGTCGGCACCGGGATCAACACCCCGGAGGGCTTCGGCGGCAAGGTCGTCGAGGAGCTGCGCCAGGCCACCGGCATCCCCGAGCTCACCGAGGCCCGCGACCACATCGAGGCCCAGGGCGCCCGCGACGGCCTCGTCGAGGTGTCCGGCGCGCTGCGCACCGTCGCCGTCAGCCTCTACAAGATCGCCAACGACATCCGCTGGATGTCCTCGGGCCCCTCGACCGGGCTCGCCGAGATCCGCATCCCCGACCTGCAGCCGGGCAGCTCGATCATGCCGGGCAAGGTCAACCCGGTGATCTGCGAGGCCACGATGATGGTCTGCGCCCAGGTCATCGGCAACGACGCCACCGTCGGCTTCTCCGGCACCCAGGGCAACCTCGAACTCAACGTCATGATGCCGGTCATGGCGCGCAACATCCTCGAGTCGGCCCGCCTGCTCGCCAACGCCGCGCGCCTGCTCGCCGACCGCGTCCTCGAGGGCACCGAGGCCGACGAGGAGGCCTGCCGCCGCTACGCCGAGTCGTCCTCGGCGATCGTCACCCCGCTCAACCGCCTCATCGGCTACGAGGAGGCCGCGAAGATCGCGAAGAAGGCGATGAAGGAGCGGAAGACGATCCGCGAGGTCATCGAGGCCGACGGCTACGTCCGCGACGGCAAGCTCACCCAGGAGCAGCTCGACACCGCGCTCGACGTGTTGGCCATGACGCGGGTGGATTCCTGAGCATGTTGTTCTCCCGGGTCGTCGCGACCTCCGGCGAGGTCGGGGCGACCCGGTCGCGCAAGGCCAAGACCGCCGCGCTCGCGGCGGTCCTGGCCGACGCGGCGCCCGACGAGGTCGCGCCCGTCACGGCGTGGCTCGCGGGGTTCATGCTCCAGGGCCGGACCGGGATCGGGTGGCGCACGCTGTCCGGCCTCGACGTCTCTCCCGCAAGCGAGCCGTCGCTGGAGGTTCCCGACGTCGAGGCGTCCCTGGACCGGCTCGCGGCGCTCGCCGGGTCCGGCAGCGGGGTGGGCGCCCGGCGCACCGCGGAGCTCGAGGCGCTGCTCGGCGCCGCCACCGCCGACGAGGGCCGGTTCCTGGTCCGGCTGCTGGGCGGCGAACTCCGGCAGGGTGCGCTCGAGGGCCTGATGGTCGAAGCCGTGGCGGCGGCCGCTGACGTCCCGGCCGAGGTGGTGCGCCGGGCGTTCATGCTCTCCGGGCAGCTGCCGGAGACCGCGCGCACGGCGCTGACCACGGACGACCCGGTGGCCGCCCTGCAAGCGGTCGGGCTCGAGGTGATGCGCCCGGTCCGTCCGATGCTGGCCTCCCCCGGCGACTCGCTGGCGGACACGCTCGCCGACCTGGGCACCGAGATCGTCGTCGAGCACAAGCTCGACGGCGCCCGCATCCAGGTCCACCGGTCCGGCGACGACGTGCGGGTCTGGTCGCGCACGCTGCACGAGATCACCGACGCGGTGCCCGAGATCGTCGCGCTCACCCGCACGCTGCCGGTGGACACGGTGGTGCTGGACGGGGAGACGCTGGCCGTCGCGGAGGACGGGCGGCCGCGCGCGTTCCAGGAGTCGATGAAGGGGCTCGGCAACGGGGCCATGCAGCCGTGGTTCTTCGACTGCCTGCACCGCGACGGCCGGGACCTGGTCGACGAACCCCTGGAGACCCGTCGTCGGGAACTCGCGGAGATCGTCGGGGACCGGGTGATCCCGTCGGTCGTCCGGCCGACGCCCGAGCGGGCGGCGCAGGCGATCGACGAGGCGCTCGCCGCGGGCCAGGAGGGTTCGATGGTGAAAGCGCTCGACTCGACCTACACCGCGGGGCGCCGCGGGAAGGCCTGGCAGAAGATCAAGCCGTCGCACACGTTCGACCTCGTGGTCCTGGCGTGCGAGTGGGGTTCCGGACGACGGCGGGGCTGGCTGTCGAACATCCATCTCGGCGCCCGCACCGACGACGGGTTCGTGATGGTCGGGAAGACCTTCAAGGGCATGACCGACGAGACGCTGCGCTGGCAGACCGAGACGTTCCCGCAGTACGAGACCTCGCGGGACGCGTACACCGTGTACCTGCGGCCGGAGATCGTCGTGGAGATCGAGCTCGACGGGGTGCAGACCTCGACGCGCTACCCGGGCGGTGTCGCCCTGCGCTTCGCGCGGGTGGTCCGCTACCGCGACGACAAGCCGCTCGCCGAGACCGACACCCTCGACACTCTCCGGGCGCTGCGGCGCTGACCGGCCCGACGACGGGGCACCCCCGGCGCGTGCGCCTCCTCGCGACCGTCACCGGGTCCCCGTCCCACGCCCGGGCCGTCCTGCCGTTCGTGCGGGCCGTCGGCGCCGCCGGGCACGACGTGGTGGTGGCCTGCCCGCCGGACCTGGCGTCGGCGTTCGACGGGTCGCCGGTGCGGGTCGCGCCGGTGCTGGTGCCGCTCGCCGAGGCCGCGGCCCGCTTCATCCCGCGCATCCGCGCCCTGGGGCCGGACGCCGAACCCGGGGCCGTCGTCGCGCGGGTGTTCGCCGGCGAGCACCTCGTCGAGGAGGTCCGGGCGTTGCGGGAGCTCGGTCCGGTCGACCTCGTGCTGCGCGACGGCGGGGAGCTCGCCGGGATGCTCCACGCCGAGGAGCTCCGGGTACCGCACCTGCCCGCGCCGTCCGGGGCCGCCCACGTGCTCGACCCGCTGCACGTCGGCCCGCTGCTCACCGCGTGCCGCACCGAGCTCGGGCTGCCGGCACCCCGCGACCCGCACGCGCTGGCGCCGTACGGCCGGCTGGACTGCATGCCCGCCGCGTTCTCGTTCGCCCCGCCGTGGCTGCCGGACGCGTTCGCCTTCCGCCAGGACGACGAGGTCGACCGCGGCGGGCGGCTGCCGGAGTGGGTCGCGACGCTCCCGGCCGGGCGGCGGCTCGTGCTGGCCTCGCTCGGCACCGCGCTGCCGATGATGCAGGGCGCGGACCGGCGGGCGGCCCCGGGCGCGCCGCCGGCGGACCCCGCCGCGGGGCTGCGGGCGCTCGTGTCCGCGGTGAACGGGGTCGACGCCGAGGTCGTGGTCGCCACGGGCGGGCTCGAGTGCGACGTCGCGCCCGCACCGCACGTCCACCTCGAGCGGTGGGTGCCGCAGCCGCTGCTGCTGCAGGTCGCCGACGCGATGGTCACCCACGGCGGCTACAACACGGTGCGCGAGGCCGTCCGCCACGGCGTCCCGCTGGTCGCGTTCCCGCAGTTCGGCGACCAGTTCGCGAGCGCGGGCCGGATCGCGGCACTCGGCCTCGGCCGGCAGGTGGACGGCGCCACGCTCGCGGCCGGCCTCAGCGCGGTGCTCGACGACGCGACGGCGCGCGACCGGGTCCGCGCCGCGCAGCGGGCCATGCTCGCGCTGCCGCCGGTGACGGCCGCCGTCGACCTGCTCGTCTCGCTCGTCGGGACGTGACGGTCGCGACCTGGGAGCACCGGCCCCGACGGAGCACACTCGAGGACATGGAGCTCCGCCTGACCACGCACGGGCCCACCTCCGTCGTCGCGATCTCCCTGGCCCGCGACGCCGATGGCATGCCGGACGAGGTGCGCGTCGTCGAGCCCGACGTCGCCGCCGAGGTGGAGGCGCTGCTCGAGGCGCACCGCGGCGAGCGGGTGGTCGGCGTCGACCTCGACACGCTCGTGGACGAGGCCGAGGCCCGGGTCGACGAAGCTCGTCGCTGACGGCCCACCGGGCCGGTAACCTGTGCGCACGTGCGGTTCCTCGACGGGCACATCCCTGCCCATGACCTGACCTACGACGACGTCTTCCTCGTCCCCGAGCGCTCCGACGTCACCTCCCGGTTCGACGTCGACCTCGCGGTCGCCGACCACTCGGGCGCGACGATCCCGGTGATCGCGGCGAACATGACGGCGGTGTCCGGACGCCGGATGGCCGAGACGCTCGCGCGGCGCGGCGGCATGGCCGTCATCCCGCAGGACGTCGACCCGGCCGCGGTCGCCGACACGGTCGCCGGGGTGAAGTCGCGGCACACGGTGTGGGACACCCCCGTCGTCCTGGCCCCCGGGGAGGCCGTCGCCGACGCGCTGAACCTGGTGAGCAAGCGGGCCCACGGCGCGGTCGTGGTCGCCGACGAGGGCGGGCGGCCGCTCGGCGTCGTCCGTGAGGCCGACTGCACCGGGGTCGACCGCTTCACCCGGCTCGCCGACGTGCTGGTGCCGGCGGTGACGGTGCCGGTCGGCACCGAGCCGCGGCAGGTCTTCGACGCGCTGTCCGCCCCGGGGGCGGGCGACCTCGCGCTCGGGGTGGACGCCGACGGGCGCCTCGCCGGCGTGCTCACCCGCACCGGCGCGCTGCGCGCGGAGGTCTACGCGCCCGCGGTGGACGCCGACGGGCGGCTGCGGGTGGCGGCGGCCCTGGGCGTGAACGGCGACGTTGCAACCCGCACCAAGGAACTCGTGGCCGCCGGGGTCGACGTGCTCGTGGTCGACACCGCGCACGGCCACCAGGAGAAGACGATCGCCGCGCTGCGCATCGTCCGCGAGGCGGCGCCCGACGCCGTGGTGGTAGCGGGCAATGTCGTGACCGCGGCCGGCACGGTGGACCTCATCGAGGCGGGCGCGGACGTCGTGAAGGTCGGGGTGGGGCCCGGCGCGATGTGCACCACCCGCATGGCCACCGGCGTCGGCCGACCGCAGTTCTCCGCCGTGGCCGAGTGCGCCGCGGCCGCCCGCGCACGCGGGAAGCACATCTGGGCCGACGGCGGGGTGCGGCACCCGCGCGACGTCGCGCTGGCCCTCGCGGCCGGCGCGTCCGCCGTCATGGTCGGCTCGTGGTTCGCCGGCACCTACGAGTCCCCCGGCGACCTGCAGCGCGACGAGCACGGCGCGCCGTACAAGGAGTCGTTCGGCATGGCCTCGAAGCGGGCCGTCACCGCCCGGACCCGCACCGACTCGGCGTTCGACCGGGCTCGCAAGGGACTGTTCGAGGAGGGCATCTCCTCCTCGCGGATGCGGCTCGACCCGGCGCGGCCCGGCGTCGAGGACCTGCTCGACTCCATCTGCGCCGGCGTCCGCTCGGCGTGCACGTACACGGGCGCTGCGTCCCTCGAGGAGTTCCACGCCCGCGCCGTGCTGGGGATCCAGTCGGCGTCCGGGTTCGCGGAGGGTAGGCCGCTCCCGACGGGGTGGTGAGTCCCCGCCGAGGTGCACACCAGGCAGTGCCCGGCGCCCGCCGGCCTGCCTGACGTCACCTGCGCGAACGGCCCCGTGGTGAGCGACGGGCCCCCCCGGTCGATCTGTTCGACCGAAGGGGCCCTTCGCTCAGGACGGCCACGGGTGATCAGCCCCCGTGCGCCTCGCCCTCCAGCATCTCCGTGACGAGCGCGGCGATCGGCGAGCGCTCGGAGCGGGTGAGCGTGACGTGGGCGAACAACGGGTGGCCCTTGAGCTTCTCGATCACCGCGGCGATGCCGTCGTGGCGGCCGACGCGCAGGTTGTCGCGCTGGGCGACGTCGTGGGTGAGCACGACCCGCGAGTTGGTGCCGAGCCGGGAGAGCACGGTGAGCAGGACGTTGCGCTCCAGCGACTGGGCCTCGTCGACGATGACGAACGCGTCGTGCAGCGAGCGCCCGCGGATGTGGGTCAGCGGGAGCACCTCGAGCATGCCGCGCTCGATGACCTCCTCGACGACGTTGGTCGAGACCAGCGCACCGAGGGTGTCGAAGACGGCCTGCGCCCAGGGCGCCATCTTCTCGTTCTCACCGCCGGGCAGGTAGCCGAGGTCCTGCCCGCCGACGGCGTAGACCGGGCGGAACACGACGATCTTGCGGTGCTGCTGGCGCTCGAGAACGGCCTCGAGGCCGGCGCAGAGCGCGACCGCGGACTTGCCGGTGCCGGCGCGGCCCCCGAGGGAGACGATCCCGATGTCGGGGTCGGTCAGCAGGTCGATCGCGATGCGCTGCTCGGCGGAGCGGCCGTGCAGCCCGAAGACGTCACGGTCGCCGCGCACGAGGCGGACCTGCTTGTCCGGCGTCACGCGCCCGAGGGCGGAGGAACCGCCGGCGAGCAGGCGCAGCCCGGTGTGGCAGGGCAGCTCGCGGGCCGCCTCGACCTCGGTGAGCCCGTCGGCGAAGAGGTCGGCGATCTCCCCGGGCTCGGCCGCGACCTCGGCCATGCCGGTCCAGCCCGACGTCACGACGTCCTGGGCGTGGTACTCGTCGGCCGGCAGCCCGACCGCCGCGGCCTTGACGCGCAGCGGCATGTCCTTGGTGACGAGCGTGACCCGCGAACCCTCGGCCGCGAGGTTCGCGGCGCACGCCAGGATGCGCGCGTCGTTCTCACCGGTGCGGAAGCCCGCCGGAAGGACCGACGGGTCGGTGTGGTTCAGCTCGATGCGCAGCGACCCGCCCTCGGGCGTGATCGGGATCGGCTGGTCCAGGCGGCCGTGGGTGATGCGGAGGTCGTCGAGGAGGCGCAGGGCCTCCCGGGCGAACCAGCCGAGCTCCGGGTGGTGGCGCTTGCCCTCGAGCTCGGTGATCACGACGAGCGGGACGACGACCTCGTGCTCGGCGAAGCGGGTGGGGGCCCACGGGTCGCTGAGCAGGACCGAGGTGTCCAGGACGTACGTGATCGGGGTGACCGACGGGGGCTGTGCGACGTGCTCTGCGCTCACGGCTACTCCCTCGTGGCGGTCGCGACACCCACGACCACGTCCTCGCTGGGACGAGAAGACCTACGTCGTGATCCGGTGCCGTCGGGGCGGTCCCCCGCCGGGGGACCTCCCTCTCCGGCGCCGCGCGCGAGGACCGGGTGCCGGCCCTCCCGCCGTGTCGGCCGGGTCGGGCACCGCACGTGCCGTCGGGGTCCACGCCCCGACGGTGCCGCGGCACCGTGTCCCGAACCGACCCGTCACGTTCTCCGGCCTCCCCGGACGGTCCGCATCCGCTACGGCGCCGTCGAGGCGGACGGTACAGCCGGTGACCGGTCGTTGTCGCGCGCCGAGCGTGACAATTTCGGGTCGCAGGTCACACGCTGGGCGACATCGGCGTGTCGTCGACGTGTCGGGGGTACCGCTCGCCGCGAGCCGCGGTGTCGATCTCGCGGCGCAGCATCGCAGGGGTCCAGGACTCGTCGAGCAGGCGCGCGAAGCGCTGTCCCGGGGTCGTCCCGGGCGGGCGGGCCGCGAGCCAGGGGCGCACGAGCCGGGCGCCCTCGACGTAGGTCGAGGTGTGGATCCGCCAGCGCGGGTGCACGAGGAACTCGAGCATCCGGCCGGCGCGGTCGTCGTCGACGAGCAGCCACCGCCGCAGGTGCGCCCGGGCCCGGTCCTCCCGGTCGGGGGCCGACGAGCCGTGCAGGAGCAGCGCCGCGTCCTGCCGCACGCTCGCCAACGGTTCGCTCGCGGTCTCGACGGCCTCGCCCAGCGCGGCGCGCTCGGGCCGCGGGGCCCCGGGGACGCCCGCCAGGCGTTCGGCGGCCCACGGTCCCCAGCCCGGCCCGACGACGGCCTCGAGTCCGAGCTCGGCCGCGCCCTCCGCCACGAGGCTCTGCGGCGTCCGGGCGAGCAGGAGGGTGCGCTCGGGCCGGGGCGTGCCCTCGGTCCGGGCCGCCTCCAAGTGGTGACCGGGGTAGGCCTCGTGCGCGGCGAGCAGCGGCAGGTGGCTCCACCGGTGCCCCGCGTCGACGGCGACCTGCATCGTCGAGCGCCGCGGCCCGGTCCGTCGGGTGAAGCCCGCCCAGGGGGCGCCCGTCACCACCTCGAGGTCGACCCGCTCCCCCGCCGGCAGCCCGACGGCGGCCGCGGTCGCCTCCCGCAGCCCCGCCAGCACGGCGGCGGTCGCCTCGCGCAGGACCTCCGGCGGCACCCGGTCCGCGTCACGGAACGCGGCCATGGCAGCGGGCAGGCGGCGCAGCGGGACCCCGAGGAGGGCGGCGAGGGCGTCGTGCGCGGCGCGGTAGCGGTCCTCGTCGCCCGCGGCGATCGCGACGCCGAGGCAGCTGCGGACCTCGGCGGTGAACTCCGCGGTGGCCCCGGCGGCGCGGGAGGCGACGACCTCGCACGCCGCGAGCTGGGCGTCGAGGTACTCCGCCCGCCGCCCGGGGTGGCCGGCGAGCCGGTGGCGCAGCGCGACCGCCTCGCGGCGCAGGTCCTCCGGAATGGGCGACGGCCCGGCCGTCGCACGCTCCGCCGCCGCGGCGTCACCGAGGTGGGCGTCGACGAGGCCGGGCACCACGCGTCCGAGGCGCAGCCCGAGCCGCACGTAGTCCCACGCGACCCCGTCGAGGCCCTCGCCGTCCGTTCCGTCCACCGTCGGGGAACGTTACCCGTCGTGGGCGGATCGGGCCTCGGAGCGGACACCGCGTCGCTGAATACGACGGACGGGTGTCGAGGTGGATCACGCAGCGCCAGCTGAATGCGCTCACCGGGCAGTGCGCTGCGTGCGATTCCACCCACGTCTCACCCGGAGAATGCACTCAAGTCGCCCTACGAAGTAGGTGCCACTCGATCGGGGATCTGCCGATACCCACGGCCGGGGTCGCCCGTTAGGTTTCACGTCATCAGCCGCACCGTCCGTGGGGCTGGAACACACGAAAGCGGTCACCCGGTCCCTGATCGGGGAATCGCGCTCTGACGAGGGGAAATTCTCGGAATGCTGCTCAAGAAGGCGGGAATGGTCGTCCTCGGTGCTGCGGCGGGCGTGGCGGCGCTCTCCGGGACCGCGTTCGCCGGCGACTGGCCGGGCGACTCGGGCGGTCAGTCCCAGAGCTGGGGCCACGACCACGACGGCGACCACGGTCGGGACCACGGCCACGGCCACTCGCACGGCGGCAACGGCAACGCCTCGGCCAGCAACGGCGACTGCGCGAACTTCGGCGACCAGCTCGTCGGCCTGAACTGCATCAACGTGCAGGCCCCGATCAACCAGCTCGGCGTCCTGAGCTCGTACGACAACAGCAGCGACCACGGGCACGGCCGCAACGGCAACGCCCGCACCGGTGACGCCCGCGACGGGCGCGACGGCGGCGGCAACGGCAACGCCTCGGCCCGCAACGGCGACTCCTACAACTTCGGCAACCAGCTCATCGGCGCCAACGGCCTCAACGTGCAGGCCCCGATCAACCAGCTCGGCCTCCTCAGCGCGTACAACAACGCCGGCTGATCGACGGTCCGCGACGGCGGGTGCGCACTGTGGGAGCGGACCCGCACCCGCCGTCGGGACCGGAGGAATGAGAAGACGCACCGGCGTATCCGTGCCCATCGGGGGATGGCACGGGTACGCCGGTTCGTCGTGTCCGCGATCAGCCGCCGAAACGGCGGTTGCGTTCCGAGTAGTCCCGCAGCGCCCGCAGGAAATCGATACGCCGGAACTGCGGCCAGAAGGCCTCGGTGAAATAGAACTCCGAATAGACCGACTGCCACATCAGGAATCCGGAGAGGCGCTGCTCACCCGAGGTACGGATCACCAGGTCCGGGTCGGGCTGGCCCGAGGTGTAGAGGTTCTCCGCGATGTGGTCGACGTCGAGGACCTCCGCGAGCTCCTCGATCGACGTCCCCGCCTCGGCGTGGCGCAGCAGCAGCTTGCGCACCGCGTCGGCGATCTCCTGCCGCCCGCCGTAGCCGACCGCGGCGTTGACCTGCATCCCGCCGCGTCCCTCGGTGGAGTCCGCCGCGGCGGTGAGCCGCGCGGCGGTCGCGGGCGGCACCAGGTCCAGCGCGCCGACGACGCGCAGCCGCCAGTCGCGGTCCGGCGTCGCGAGGCCCTCGACGGCGGTGGCGATGATCTCCAGGAGCGCCTCGAGCTCCTCCGGCGGCCGCCCCACGTTGTCGGTGGAGAGCATGAAGAGCGTGACGACCTCGACCCCGGCCTCGTCGGCCCAGTCGAGCATGTCGACGATCTTGCGGGCCCCGACCCGGTGCCCGTCGCTCGGATCGGTGAGGCCGACCTCCTTCGCCCACCGCCGGTTGCCGTCGAGGATCACCCCGACGTGACGGGGCGGGTGGCTCGCCGCGACCTTGCGACGCAGCCGTCGCTCGTAGAGCGAGACCGCCAGCTCACGGACCCCTGCGCGGACGCTCACGGGCGACCAGGCTACGCCGCCGCCCCCGCGGACCGACCCCCTCGTCACCCGCCCGACCCCAGGAGTTCTCCGGTTCCACGGGCTGCTGTCGTACTCTTCCGAGGCGTGACCATCGTCGACACCGCTCCGACGACACCCGGCAAGCCCCGGCTGCGGGGGTGGCTGCACCTCTGGTCCTTCGCCGTGGGCATCGCCGCCGGCGCGACCCTCATCGCGCTCGCCGGGGCGACCGTCTCCGGCGGGGCCGCCGCCGCGGTCGCCGTCTACTCGGCGACCGTCCTCGGCGTCTTCGGCATCAGCGCGCTCTACCACCGGCGGTCGTGGGTCTCACCCCGCGCCCTCACGACGATGAAGCGCCTCGACCACGCGATGATCTTCGTCTTCATCGCCGGGACCTACACGCCGTTCGCCGTGCTGGCCCTGCCCGAGACCACCGGGCTGGTGGTGCTCGCCGTGGTGTGGACCGGCGCGGTGGCGGGCGCGGCCCTGAAGCTGCTGCGCCCGCACACCCCGCGCTGGGTCGGCGTCCCGATCTACCTCGCCCTGGGGTGGGTCGCGGTGTTCGTGCTGCCCGACCTGCTCGCGCGCGGGGGTGTGGCGGCGTTCGTGCTGCTCGTGGTGGGTGGCGCGTTCTACACGCTCGGTGCGCTGTGCTTCGCCTTCCGGCGCCCGGCCGGCTGGCCCGCCACCTTCGGCTACCACGAGTTCTTCCACGCGGCGACGGTCATCGCCGCGATCTGTCACCACATCGCGATCTGGCTCGTGCTCTACGCCTGATCGTCGGTCGGCTCCTCGCCCGGCCCCTCGTCGGGGGTTCCCGACGGCGGGTCCAGGCGCGGCCCACGGGTGCGGAGCTCGTCGACCGTGCTCATCGCCTCGCGCAGCTCGGCGAGCCACGGTTCGGTGTGCTCGCCGACCAGGGCCACCGCCCACGCCAGCGCCTCCGAGCGGGACCGGGCCACCCCGGCGTCGACCAGCGTGTCCAGCACCCGGCGCTCGGGCTGGCGCAGCCGCGTCATCACCGGCACCGACAGCGTGGTGAACAGCTCCTCGACCCCGCCGTCGCCGTCCGCGATGCGCGCACCCCAGGCGACCTTGCGCCCGTAGCGGTGCTCGGCCTGCCGGGCGATCTCCATCCGGTCCTCGCGGGTCTCCTCGCGGAACCGGCTGATCCGGCCCACCGCGCTCGCGGCCCGCGCCGCGGCGTCACCCTCGACCTCCGGGGCGGCCAGCTGACCCACGATGAGGATCTCCTCGCGGTCCACCGTCACCTCGGGGGCGCCCAGGAACCAGCCCTCCGGCAGGCGCCCGGCCAGCCACGCCTCGAGGTCGTCGGTCGCGGGCAGATCGCCCGCCGGGCGTCCGCCCCGGCTCACCCGGCCGCCGCCGCTCGGACGGCCCCGGTGTCCTCGTCCCACCATCATCATCGACTCCTTCGTCCTGCACTGCCGATGCTGTGATTACAGCATTACGAGCATGCAGCGGTCGAGTCGGTTCGCGGTGGGCGGACACCGTCCCCCCGCGCCAGGGAAGCGTCGTTGCTGTCACCGGGCGACAGCAACGACGCTTCGCTGCCATCGGGAGTCAGCCCGTGTGCAGGGCCCCCGCGAGCTCGTCGGGCGTGGTCACGGGCCGTTCGCAGACGAAGCCGCGGCAGACGTAGGCGGCGGGCCGGCCGTCGACGAGGGGGCGTTCGGCCAGGAGCGGCACGCCCGGCGCGTCGGGTTCGCCGCCGACGACGACGGTGCCGCCCGGGGCGTGCCGACGGGCGGCACTCACCAGCGCCTCCCGGTCGGCCGCGCTCGGCCCCACCACCGCGACCTGCAGGGGCCCCGTCAGCGCCGCCTCCGCGGCCGCGGCCCAGCCGCCCGCGAACCGGGCGTGGCGGGCGAGGAGGGTGCCCGCCGTCGTCAGGGCGGCGTCGGCGGCCTCCCGGTACCGGGCGGAGCGTTCGGGCCCGACCAGCACCGAGGCGGTCAGGAGCGCCGACGTGAGCACCGACGACCCGCACGGGGTCGCGCCGTCCGTGATCTCCCGGGGACGGGTGACCAGCGCCTCGGCGTCGTCCGCGGTGTCCCAGAACAGGCCGGGGTCGGCGTCGGCGAAGTGGGTGAGCGCCAGGTCGAGCAGCCGGCACGCCTCGTCGAGCCACCGGGCCTCGCCGGTCGCCTGGTGGAGCGCGAGCAGACCCTCGGCGAGGGCGGCGTGGTCCTCCAGGACGCCCGGGGCGTCCCCCACCACGCCGTCGCGCGACGTCCGCCGCAGCCGCCCGTCGACGAGGTGGACCTTGAGCAGCATCCCGCCGGCGCGCCGGGCCGCCGCGAGCAGGTCGGGACGCCCGAGGGCGGTGGCCGCCTCCACGAGGCCGGTGATCGCGAGCCCGTTCCACGCGACGACGACCTTGTCGTCCCGCGCGGGCTGCGGCCGCGTCGCCCGGGCCGCCAGCAGGGCCTTGCGCGCGGCCTGCCACCGGGCGGGGTCCACCGGGTCGACCGGCATCTGGAGGGTCGAGCGGCCCTCCTCGAAGGTGCCCTCGGCGGTGACGCCGAGCAGGTCCGCCGCCCACGCGCCCTCCTCGGGACCGAGGACCTCCACCAGCTCGGCGGGCGACCAGACGTAGGTCGAGCCCTCCACCCCGGCCGCGTCGGCGTCGAGGGCCGCGGCGAAGGCCCCCTCGGGCGTCCGGAGGTCGCGGAGCAGGAAGGCGGCGGTCAGCTCGGTGACGTGCCGGGCCAGGCTGCCGCCGAGCCGGGCCTCGTGCGCGTAGCTGCGCAGCAGGAGGGCGTTGTCGTAGAGCATCTTCTCGAAGTGGGGCACGACCCACCGGGCGTCGACCGAGTACCGGGCGAACCCGCCGGCGAGCTGGTCGAGCAGGCCGCCGCGGGCCATGCGTTCGTGCGTCGCCGTGACCATCCGCCAGGCCGCCGCGCTGCGCGTGCGCTCGTGGTGGCGCAGCAGGAACTCGCACACCGACGACGGCGGGAACTTCGGAGCGCCGCCGAAGCCGCCGTGGTTCGCGTCGAACCCGGACTCCAGCGAGGCGACGGCCCCCGCCAGCACCTCGGCGTCGACGGGCGCCGCGGGCAGTGACCGGGCCACCCCCGCCAGCCGCTCGGCGATGCCCGACGCCGCCTCGCGCACCGTGTCGTTGTCGGTCTCCCACGCCTTCGCCACGGCCGCGACGAGCTGCGTGAACGACGGCATGCCGCCCCGCGGCTCGGGCGGGTAGTAGGTGCCGCAGTGGAACGGCTCGCCCGTCGGCGTCAGGAAGCACGTCATCGGCCAGCCACCCTGGCCGGTCATGGCCTGGGTGGCCTCCATGTAGACCGCGTCGACGTCCGGGCGCTCCTCGCGGTCCACCTTGATCGCCACGAACCGCTCGTTGACGAACGCCGCGACCTCCGGGTCGGAGAACGACTCGTGCGCCATGACGTGGCACCAGTGGCACGCCGAGTAGCCGACCGACAGCAGCACCGGCACCCCGCGCTCACGGGCCTCCGCGAAGGCGCCCGGTTCCCACGGCCGCCAGTCGATCGGGTTGTCGGCGTGCTGGCGCAGGTAGGGGCTGGTCGAGTCGGCGAGCCGGTTGGCCATGCCGTCGATGGTCGCACGGCGTCACCGGACCGTTCCGCCGTCGGGTCAGCCGTCGGGGGTCGTCCGGCCTCTCCGTGACGGGGAGTCGACGGGTCCCGACGACGGGTCGGGCGTCCCGTCCTCGTCCGGGGCCGGTTCGCCGCCCTCCCCCGGCTGGTCGAACGACTCCGGCTGGTCGAACGACTCCGGGACGTTGCGCAGCCGCTTGGTCATCGAGCGGATGAGCAGGAACGTGGCGATGCCGAGCAGCAGGATGACCACGAGGGCGATCGGCGAGGTCTTGCCGAACTCCTCCCCGCGGTCGGAGCCCGGGGCGGGCGGCTGGGCCTGCGCCAGGAGGATGACGAGCGAGGCGGGCATCACGACGTCAGCACCTGCTCGCGCACGCCCGAGAACAGGTCGCCGTCCTCGGAGGACTCGGTGTCCGCCGGGTCACCGACGAGGGAGCGGGCCAGCTCGTAGTCCTCGGTGGGCCAGACCCGCTGCTGCAGCTCCATCGGCGTCTGGAACCAGCGCCCGTTGGGGTCGATCTGCGTGGCGTGGGCGAGCAACGCCCGGTCCCGCACCGGGAAGTACTCGGCGCAGCGCACGCGCGTGGTGACGCGGGCGCCGGGGTCGGGACGCGAGGACGTGTCCCAGTTCTCCAGCCACTCCGCGTACGGCGACTCCTCGCCCGTGGCGAGCATCGCCTCGTGGAAGGCGACGATGCGCGCCCGGGAGAACCCGTGCGAGTAGTAGAGCTTGAGCGGCTGCCACGGCTCGCCGGCCCCGGGGAACCGGTCCGGGTCGCCGCACGCCTCCCAGGCGGCCATGGACACCTCGTGGCAGCGGATGTGGTCCGGGTGGGGGTAGCCGCCGTTCTCGTCGTAGGTCACCACCACGTGCGGCCGGAACTCCCGCATCACCCGGACGAGGGCCTCGGTGGGCACCTCGATCGGCTCGAGCGCGAAGCAGCCCGGGGGCAGCGGTGGCTTCGGGTCGCCCTCGGGCAGCCCCGAGTCGACGAACCCCAGCCAGCGGTGCTGCACGCCGAGGATCTCCGCGGCGCGCGCCATCTCCTCGCGGCGCACCCCCACCATGTCGGCGAGCACCTCGGGGCGGTCCATGGCCGGGTTGAGGATGCTCCCGGCCTCCCCTCCCGTGCACGTGACGACCATGACCTCGACGCCCTCGGCGACGTAGCGCGCACAGGTCGCCGCCCCCTTGCTCGACTCGTCGTCGGGGTGCGCGTGCACCGACATCAGTCGCAGCTGATCTCCCACGTACACCATCATCCCCCGACCCCCCGACAGCCCGTCGCGCCCACCGGGTCACCGCACCCCGTCACGCCGATCGTCGCAGGTAGGCAGGGTCGTGTGACTTTCTCGGGAGATCCGGGAACCTCTCGGCGGGGAAGTTCGTACCGGCTCTCCGGGGCCTTGACCGTGTTAGTGTCCACCGACACGGCCCGCATGCCGCGGGTCGTGTTTTTCCGTCTGTGGCCGCCTCCGTCCGGGCACCCCGCCCGGCCGCGGCGCGTGCAGGCCGCCGCCCCGCGCCCGCGGGACCGGACCCCGAGGAGTTGATCGCCGTGACCGAGACGCAGACCCAGGTGACCTGGCTGACCCAGGACGCCCACGACCGCCTCAAGGCCGAGCTCGACGACCTGGTGGCCCAGCGTCCGGCGATCGCACAGAAGATCAACGCCGCCCGCGAGGAGGGCGACCTCAAGGAGAACGGCGGTTACCACGCCGCCCGCGAGGAGCAGGGCGTCATGGAGGCCCGCATCCGCCACCTCCAGGAGCTGCTGCACACCGCGAAGGTCGGCGAGACGCCCACCGAGTCGGGGACCGCCGTCCCGGGCACGGTGCTCACCGTGCGCTTCGAGGGCGACGACGACACCGAGACCTTCCTGCTCGGCTCCCGCGAGGAGGGGTCGGCCGGCTCGATCGAGGTCTACTCCCCCAACTCGCCGCTCGGCTCCGCCCTCATCGGCGCCAAGGCCGGGGACACCGTGAGCTACGACCTCCCCGACGGCGGGTCCATGGAGGTCACGCTGGTCTCGGCGGAGCCGTACTCGCCCTGATCGGCCTCAGACGGCTCCCTCCGCGACCACGTGCCCGGCGTCGCGGAGCGCCGTGAGGATCGCGTCCTGGTGCTCGGGGCCACGGGCCTCCAGCGTCAGCGCCACCTCGACCGTGCCCAGCGCGAGCGGGCCCAGGTCGGCCGACGCCCCGAGCCGCCGGTGCTCGACGTCGACCACGTTGCCGCCGAGCCGCCCGACCAGGGCGAGCAGGTCCGCGAGGTAGCCCGCGCGGTCGGGCATGCGTACGCGCAGGCCTGCGTAGCGCCCGGCCGCCACCATGCCCCGCCGGACGATCTCGGCGAGCATCAGCGGGTCGACGTTGCCCCCGGAGACCAGCCCGACGACGGGCGCCTCCCACCGCCCGGGGTACTCGGCGATCGCCGCCACGGCCGCGGCGCCGGCGGGCTCGACGAGGAGCTTGCTGCGCTCCAGGGACTGCAGCACGGCGCGGCTGAGGGCCTCCTCGGAGACCGTGACGATCTCGTCGACCTGCGCGGTCACCTGGGCGAACGTCAGCTCGCCCGGGCGGGGCACGGCGATGCCGTCGGCGATGGTGGCGCCGGTGACCGTCGTCGGGACGCCCGCCGCCAGCGAGACCGGCCACGCCGCGAGGCCCTCGGCCTGCGCCCCCACGACCCGGATCCCCGTGCCGTGCAGGGCCGCCGCGATCCCGGCGACGAGCCCACCGCCGCCGGTGCACACCACCACCGTCCGCGCGTCGGGGACCTGCTCGGCGATCTCGAGCCCGACGGTGCCCTGCCCGGCGATGATGTCGGGGTGGTCGAAGGGGTGGATCAGCACCGCACCCGTCCGGTCCGCGAACTCCTGCGCCGCGACGAGCGTGGCGTCGAACGTGTCGACGAGCTCCACCCGGGCGCCGTAGCCGCGGGTCGCCGCGAGCTTCGGCAGCGGCGCACCGGCGGGCATGAACACGGTGGCCTCGGCCCCCAGCAGGCCGGCGGCGAGGGCGACGCCCTGCGCGTGGTTGCCGGCGCTGGCCGCCACCACGCCGCGGGCGCGCTCGGCGTCGGACAGCCGCTGGATGCGGCGGTACGCACCCCGGATCTTGAAGCTCCCGGTGCGCTGCAGGTTCTCGCACTTGAGCAGCACCGGTCCGCCGGCCGGGGCCGACAGCACCCGGGACGGCTCGACGGGCGTGCGCCGCACGACGCCGTGCTGGTCCGCGCGGGCGGCCTCGACGTCGGCGCGGGTGACGAGGGTCGGCACGTCGTGCATGGTGCCCCAGCCCGCCCCGGTTGCCGCGTGAGGGGAACCCTCGGGCCGCACGAGCGCGCGAGGGTTCCCCTCACGCGGGACGTGAGGGCCGATCGGGCGGGAGTTCCCGGCACCACGGTGACGTCGCCGACCGGTTCCGAGCCGCGACGGGCGGGCAACCGGATGCCGTACGGACCGTCCCACGGTCCGGTCGCCGCGTGGGCGTCGACGCCGACCGGACGGCCCGAACCGAACGGGTCCGCGCACCGGACGTCCTCGGTAGCCTGTGGTGAGAGCGTGAGATTCCAGGGGAGGATCGGATGGAGACGCGTCGACGTGCCACCCGGGCCGGGATGGTCGCGCCGCTCGTCGTCGCCGCCGCGCTGGCCGGGGCGGCCGTGTTCACCGTCGAGCAGGCCGGGTGCGACGACCCGGGCACGCTCGTGAGCACGCAGCACGGCGCCGTCTACGTCGGTGGCTGCAGCGTGCCGGGGCTGGTGACGCCGGGCCACACCGCCCCGCACGGCTCCGCGGACGACCAGGCGGACGCCCGCCGGGGCTGACCCGCCCCGGCGTCGCGAACCAGCGGCCCCGAGAGAGAGCCAGCGGCCCGGAGGGAGTCAGAGCCGGCCGAGGGCGGTCAGAGCCGGCCGAGGGCGGTCAGAGCCGGCCGAGGGCGGTCAGCAGGTCGTCGACGAGGTCGTCGGCGTCCTCGATGCCGACCGACAGGCGCACCAGGTCCGACGGCACCTCCAGCGGGGAGCCCGCCGTCGACGCGTGGGTCATGGCGCCCGGGTGCTCGATCAGCGACTCCACACCGCCGAGCGACTCGGCGAGGGTGAACACGGTCGTGGCCGCGCAGAGCGCCCGCGCCGCCTGCTCCCCGCCGGCGAGCCGGATCGACACCATCCCGCCGAAGCGCCGCATCTGCTTGGCGGCCACCTCGTGGTTCGGGTGGGTGGCGAGCCCCGGGTAGAGCACGGTCGAGACCGCGTCGTGGGCGGCGAGGGCCTCGACGACGCGCTCGGCGTTGTCGCAGTGCCGGTCCATCCGCACGGCCAGGGTCTTGATGCCGCGGGTGGTGAGGAAGCAGTCGAACGGCCCGGGCACGGCGCCCATCCCGTTCTGCAGCCGGCCCAGGTCGGCGGCCAGCGCCTCGTCGGAGGTGATCACCGCGCCGCCGACCACGTCGGAGTGTCCGCCGAGGTACTTCGTCGTGGAGTGCAGCACCACGTGGGCCCCGAGTCCGAGGGGCTGCTGCAGGTAGGGCGAGGCGAAGGTGTTGTCGACGACGAGCTTCACGCCCACCTCGTCGGCGATCCCCGCCAGTGCCGGGATGTCGGCGATCGAGAGCAGCGGGTTGGTGGGCGTCTCGCACCACAGCAGCTTCGTCTCGGGCAGCACCGCCGCGCGGACGGCCGCGAGGTCGGACAGGTCGACCGCCGAGAACCGCACGCCCCAGTCGGCGAGCACGGTGGAGACGAGCCGGAACGTCCCGCCGTAGGCGTCGATCGGGATGATCACGTGGTCGCCCGGGCGCAGCGCCGCGCGGAACAGCGTGTCCTCCGCCGCCATGCCCGACGCGAACGCCCGACAGAACCGCCCGCCCTCGAGCGCGGCGAGCTGGGTCTCCAGCGCGGCGCGGGTGGGGTTGCCGGTGCGGGCGTACTCGTAGCCCGAGCGCAGCCCGCCGACCCCGTCCTGGGCGAACGTCGACGTCGCGTGGACGGGGACGACGACCGAGCCGGTGGTCGGGTCCGGCTCCTGGCCGGCGTGGATGGCGCGGGTGGCGAAACCGTGGTCCTGACTCACCGGGCCAGTCTGCCCGGATTCCCGACGACGGGTCGGGCCGGGTCGGCCGTCAGCCGTGTGCCACCGCTGACACCGGCCGTCAGCCGTGTGCCACCGCTGACGACCCCGGGCCCTACCGCCCGGCCAGGAAGGCGAGGACGTCGGCCCGCGAGACGATGCCCGCGGGGCGTCCGTCCGAGATGACCAGCAGGCCGTCGCCGCCCTGCAGCTTCTCCATGGCCTCGGAGAGCGGCTCGGCGATGCCGACCGTGGGCAGCGCGGGCGCCAGGTGGTCGGCGACCTTGTCGGTGAGCGCCGCCTTGCCGGTGAACAGCTTGTCGAGCAGGTCCCGCTCGGTCACCGCGCCGCGGACCTCGGCCATCATCACCGGCGGCTCGGCCTGCACGATCGGCATCTGGGAGACGCTGAACTCCCGCATGATCGAGACGATGTCGGAGACCGTCTCGTTCGGGTGCCCGTGCACGAGGTCGGGGATCGATCCGTCCTTGAGGCGCAGCACGTCGCCGACGGTGTACTCCGCGGTGTCGGCCGAGAGGAACCCGTAGGACTGCATCCACTGGTCGTTGAAGACCGTGGAGAGGTACCCGCGCCCGCCGTCGGGCAGGAGCACGACGACGACGTCGTCGGGCCCGAGCTCCGCGGCGAGCCGCGCCGCGGCGACCGTCGCCATCCCGCAGGAGCCGCCGACGAGCAGCGCCTCCTCCCGGCCCAGCCGCCGCGTCATGTGGAAGGAGTCGGCGTCGGAGACGGCGAGGATGCGGTCGGCGATCTCGCGGTCGTACGTCGTCGGCCAGAAGTCCTCGCCGACGCCCTCCACGAGGTAGGGCCGCCCGTCGCCGCCGGAGTAGACCGAGCCCTGCGGGTCCGCGCCGATGATCTGCACCCGGCCGCCCGACACCTCCTTCAGGTACTTCCCGGTGCCGGAGATCGTGCCGCCGGTGCCGACGCCCGCGACGAAGTGCGTGATGCGCCCGTCGGTCTGCTCCCAGATCTCGGGACCCGTCGACTCCACGTGCGACGCCGGATTGGCCGGGTTCGCGTACTGGTTCGGCTTCCAGCCGCCCTCGGTCTCGCGGGCGAGGCGGTCGGAGACCGAGTAGTACGACTCGGGGTGGTCGGGCTCGACCGCCGCCGGGCAGACGACCACCTCGGCGCCGTAGGCGCGCAACGCGTCCCGCTTGGCCGGCGAGACCTTGTCCGGGCACACGAAGATGCAGTGGTAGCCGCGCTGCTGGGCGACGATCGCGAGCCCGATGCCGGTGTTGCCCGAGGTCGGCTCGACGATCGTGCCGCCGGGCTTCAGCTCCCCCGACGCCTCGGCGGCGTCGATCATCTTCTCGGCGATGCGGTCCTTCACGCTGCCGCCGGGGTTGAAGTACTCGACCTTCGCCAGCACCAGAGGCGCGTCCGGCCCGGTCGGCACGACCTTGTTGAGCTTCACCAGCGGGGTGTGTCCGACGAGGTCGGCGACGTGCTCGGCGTACTGCATGGCACCATCCTGCCGAAGACCGTCGGCCACGACGTGGCTGTGCGGCGAATCACCGCCGACCGGGGCCGGTCCGTGGGGTGCACCTCCGCGGCGCTCCGTCGCCCGGCGTCGCGCCTAAGGTGCAGGTCATGGCCACTCCCGACGCCGTGATCGTGTCCGCCGCCCGTTCCCCCATCGGCCGGGCCCGCAAGGGGACGCTCGCCGGCATGCGCCCCGACGACCTCGCCGCGCAGATGGTGCGCGCCGCCCTCGACCAGGTGCCCTCGCTGCCGCCCGCCGAGGTCGAGGACCTCATGCTCGGCTGTGGTCTGCCCGGGGGCGAGCAGGGCTACAACATGGGCCGCATCGTGGCCGTGCAGCTCGGGCTCGACACCGTCCCCGGCACCACCATCACCCGTTACTGCTCCTCGTCGCTGCAGACGATCCGCATGGCCGCGCACGCGATCCGCGCGGGCGAGGGCGACGTCTTCGTGGCGGCCGGGGTGGAGACCGTCTCCCGCTTCGAGAAGGGCTCCTCGGACGGGCTGCCGAACACGCAGAACCCGCTGTTCGACGAGGCGCAGGCCCGGACCGCCGAGACCGCCGCCGCCGGTGCGTCGGAGTGGCACGACCCGCGCGCCGACGGCCTGCTCCCCGACGCCTACGTCGCGATGGGGCAGACCGCGGAGAACGTCGCGCTGCTGGAGGACGTCTCCCGCGAGGAGATGGACCGGTTCGCGGTGCGCTCGCAGAACCTCGCGGAGCGCTCGAACGCCGACGGCTTCTGGGCCCGCGAGATCACGCCCGTGACGCTGCCCGACGGCTCGGTGGTCTCGGCCGACGACTCCCCGCGGGCGGGCACCACCTACGAGGCGGTCGCCGGACTCAAGCCGGTGTTCCGCCCCGACGGGCGCATCACCGCGGGCAACGCGTGCCCGCTCAACGACGGCGCCGCGGCCGTGGTGGTCATGTCCTCGACCCGCGCCGCCGACCTCGGCATCACCCCGCTCGCCCGGATCGTCTCCACGGGCGTGACGGGGCTCTCGCCCGAGATCATGGGCCTCGGGCCGGTCGGGGCCTCGCAGCAGGCGTTGCGCCGCGCCGGGCTGTCGATCGACGACGTCGACCTCGTCGAGATCAACGAGGCCTTCGCCGCCCAGGTCCTGCCCTCGGCCCGCGGCCTCGGGCTCACCGACGAGACGATCGAGTCGAAGCTCAACGTCCACGGCGGCTCGATCGCGGTCGGCCACCCGTTCGGCATGACCGGGGCGCGCATCGCCACCACGCTGCTGAACGGCCTGCGCGCGAAGGACGCGACGATCGGGCTCGAGACGATGTGCGTCGGCGGTGGCCAGGGCATGGCGATGGTGCTCGAGCGCCTGTCCTGACGGCGGGTCCCACGACGACGACGGCCCGCCCCGGGAGTCCCCGGGGCGGGCCGTCGTCGGTCGGGGCGACTAGTCGCCGCGGAAGTAGCTCAGCAGCCGCAGGATCTCGATGTAGAGCCAGACCAGCGTCGTCATGAAGCCGAAGGCGAGGTACCAGGCGAACTTCGCCGGCACGCCCGCCTTGACCGCCTGGTCGGCCTGGTCGAAGTCGAGCAGCAGCATGAACGCGCCGACCGCGATGCAGACCAGCGAGAAGATGATCGCGAGCGGGCCGCCGTCGCGCAGGCCGATGCCGCCGGCGCTGAAGAACGACACCACCAGGTTGACCAGCATGAGCACCACGACGCCGATGACGGCGCCGACGACCATCTTGGTCAGGCGCGGCGTCACGCGGATCGCGCCGGTCTTGTAGACGACGAGCATGCCGACGAAGACGCCGACCACGCCGACGACGGCCTGGAAGCCGATGCCCGCGTACCGGTTGCTCGAGGCCTCGAGGAATCCGGTGATCGTGCCCAGGGCCAGACCCTGCGACACCGAGTAGGTCAGCACGAGCGCCGGGTTGGAGCTCTGCTTGAAGATGATGATCAGCGAGACGACGAGGCCGACGACGAAGCCCAGGATGCCCAGGATCGGGCTGAGCAGGATCGCGGCCGCGATGCCCACACCGATGGTGATGACGGCGTTGAGCGCGGTCTTCTGGACGACGTCGTCGACGGTCAGGGGCCGGTCGCCCGCGCCCGCCGTGGACATGGGGCCGCCCGGGCCTCCCCCGAAGGCACCGCCCAGGCCCGCCGGCGCGTCCCCGAACCGCGCGTACCCACCGGGTGACGTCGGCAGGTTGCGGAACGCCGGGTTGCTGCTGGTGCGCACTCGTCCTCCTCACGTGCACAAAGCGGCCGGTCGACCGCTCTCACTGGTCCCAACGCGCGACCCGGGGCCCGGGTTCCCGCACGGGTAAAAGAATTTTTGCACTGAACGACGCGATCCGGACGGACCGGGCAGCGCGCTGTGTGACCGGGTCCAGCATACGAGGGAACTTGACCATCCTGTTCGGCCCGCCGGGGCATGGAAGCGGGCGGACCGGGTCACCCTCCGAGTGTCCGGAGTACGTGTACCCGAGAACACCAGGAGGTTCGTCGTGGCAGGCCTCGGCGACATGGTGAACAAGGCCAAGGAGTGGGCGGGGCAGAACCCCGACAAGGCCGACAGCTTCGTCGACAAGGGGAGCGACGCCCTCAAGGGCAAGTTCGCCGGTCACGACCAGCAGTTCGACCAGGCCTCACAGAAGGCCAAGGACTACCTGCACGGGCCGCAGGGCGAGCAGGCCCCGCCGCCGGCGGGCGAGCAGGCCCCGCCCCCGCCGCCGCAGGGCGAGCAGCCGCCGCCCCCGCCGCAGCAGTAGCAGCTCCACACGACGACGGCCGGTGCCCCTCCACACGAGAGGGGCACCGGCCGTCGTGGTGTGGGGGGTGGGTCAGCCCAGCCGGACGGCGAGCAGCACCGCGTCGTCGCGCAGCCCGTCGGCGCCGAGCACCTCGAGCACCCGGTCGCAGATCGCGCCGACGTCGTCGACGTCGGGGGCCTCGGCGAGGGTGCGGGCGAGGAGGTCGGTGCGCTCGTCGGGGTCGTTGCCCGGCGCCTCGATCAGCCCGTCGGTGTGCAGCACGAGCAGGTCGCCCGGATGCAGGTGGACCTCGGTGCAGTCACGCGCCGCGGAGCGGGTGGCGCCGATCAGCGGGGACAGGTTCCCGGTGAGCATCTCGACGGAGCCGTCGACCCGGCGCAGCAGCGGTGGCGGGTGACCGGCGTTGCAGTAGCCGAGGATCCAGCCCTCGCCGTCCTCCGGGCGCTCGAGGCGACCGAAGACGGCCGTGGCCATCGCCGCCATGTGCATGCCCTGCACGAGGTCGTTGCACCGGTCGATCACCGCGTCGGGGCCCAGGCCCTCCCACGCGTACGAGCGGAGCACACCGCGCAGCTCACCCATCGCGGCCGCGGCCCGCAGGTCGTGGCCGACGACGTCGCCCACGGCGATGCCGACGGCACCGTCGGGCAGCGGCAGCAGGTCGTACCAGTCGCCGCCGACCTGGGCGCCGTCGGTGGCGGCGAGGTAGCGCGAGGCCACGGTGAGGCCGGGGACCTCGGGCACGGCCGGCAGCAGGCTGCGCTGCAGGGTCTCCGCGGCGCCGTGCTCCCGCGCGTACAGCCGGGCGTTGTCGACGGCGAGGCCGGCGCGGGCCGCGAGGTCGCTCGCGAGGTAGAGGTCGCGCTGGGAGTAGCGGCGGCCGTACGGCAGCTCGGTGCCGAGGGTCAGCGCCCCCAGCACCTGGCCGCGGGCGCGCAGCGGGACCACGATCGCCGATCGCGGCCGCAGCTGCTCGTAGTGGCCGAGCAGCTCGGTGTCCTCCCGCAACCCCTCGGGCCGCACCGGGAGCTCCGGCAGCAGGGACGGCGCGCCGCCGCCCAGGACGCGGTCGACCGGGTCGCCGTCCTCGGTGGGGGTGATCCAGCGGCCCAGCGCGGACACGGTGCCCGTCTTCGAGTCGTCCCGGTGGTTGACCGCCACCCGGTTCGACGACGACGGGTCCCCGACCTCCTCGAGGAGGTCGACGCAGCAGTAGTCGGCGAGCGCGGGCACGACGATGCGGGCGAGGGCGCGGGCGGCGCCGCCGGAGTCGAGCGAGGCGGTCATCGCGGCCGTGGAGTCGGTCAGCAGCCGGAGCTGTTCGCGGGTCTCCTCCGCGGCCGCGAGCGCGGCGCGGCGCTCGTTCTCGACCATCACCCGCTCGGTGACGTCGGCCTGCACCCCGACGAAGTTGACGACGCGTCCGCCGCCGTCGAACACCGGGGAGATCGACACCTGGTTCCAGAAGGCGGTGCCGTCGCGCCGGTAGTTCAGCAGCACCTCGGTGATCGGCCGCTCGTCGGCGAGCGCGCTGCGGATCCGCGAGATCGAGGTCGGGTCGGTGTTGGGCCCCTGCAGGAAGCGGCAGTTGCGCCCGAGCACCTCGTCGAGGTCGTAGCCGGTGAGCCGGGTGAAGGCCGGGTTGACCCACACCAGCGGGTTCTGCTCGCGGTTCGGGTCGGAGATCGTGAAGGAGAGCTCGGTGGCGACGACGGCGCGGTCGCGCATCATCTCGAGGTGGCGCTGGGCGCCGGCCCCGGAGAGCTGCAGGAACACCACGAGGGCGAGCCGGCGACGCTCGTCGTCGTCGGCCTCGGAGAGCGGGAAGCCGGTGACCCAGAGCAGGCGGCCCTCGGCCTCCTCCCGCTCCTCCACCGTGGCCTCGGAGCCCTTGCGGGCGGCGTCGGCGACCGCGACCGGCTCCCCGGAGACCGGGATCCCCTGGGCCACGCGGGAGAGCGGGGAGGCGGTATCGCGCATCGGCCGGCCGGACAGGTCGGTGAGGCCGGCCGCCTCGCTCCAGGCGTCGATGTCGAGCGGGAGCTGCGCCTTGCCGCCGGTCAGGTCCTGCGCGGACCCGTTGGCGTAGGTGACGGTGCCGGCGTCGAGGTCGATCAGCGCGACCGCGGCGGGTGCCGTGTGCAGGACCTGCGGGAGATCGCCGCCGCCCGCGTCGGAGGTCACGCTGTCGCGGACCCGCGCAGCCGCGTCGGCCATTCCGGAGTCGTCAGACCCGGTGCCGGGGGCGTCCGTCGTCGGGCTCCACTGCGCGCCCTCTGCGGTCTCCACGTGCTCGATCCCGACTCCTCCCGTCAGCGTCGTCTCGCGGGCACCCCGGGAACGAGATGTCGGGGCCGCACCGTCGCCGGCGTGCCCGTCCCCGTTCGACCTGCCCGTCACCCCGGGCAGCCTAGCCACCCGCGGCAAGCTCGGCCCGACACGGATGGCGGGGATGCCCCGGACCGGGGTCCTCGCCGTGATGCGTCGGACTGGGATGCAACGGACGGTGTACGGGACACGGCGACCGGCCGTCAGACGAGGAAGACCTCGCGCGGCCCCGGGGCCCACCCGTCGGGCAGCTCGGCGTCGTGCTCGGTGTCGGAGGCGTCGCGGCCCGGTGCGCGCAGCGCCGCGGTGAAGGCCGCACTGGCCGCGTGCTTGCGCTCGATCAGCGTGTCGGTGAGCAGCACCTGGCGCGCCCGGCGCCACGGGACCTCGGACGAGTCCGGCCCGGCCCAGGTCCACGCCCGGTCCAGCCAGCGCACCAGGCGCACCCGGTAGGCGGCGGTGACCACCTCGGCGGCGCGCCCCGCCGCCTCGTGGTCGTCGTCCCCGTCGCCCGACCAGGGGGCGAGCACGCACAGGCCGCCCGGGTCGTCGGAGAAGCCGACGATCTCGCTGATGGCTGCGACGACGTCGGACTCGGCCGCCGCCACCCCGCCGTCGGGCAGTCCGAGCCGGTGGCGGCGCACGACCGAGAGGCCGAGCGCGCGGTAGGCCGCCTCGGCCGCCGCCTCGTCCGGGTCGACGTCGTCGTCCTCGGGGGTCAGGTCGTCGTCGAGGTCGTCCAGGTCGGCGCCCAGCAGGTCGTCCAGGCCGAGCGGACCGTCGGCGACGACGTCCGGGAGCCGCCCGTCCCGCACGGTGTCCTCGACCAGGGAGGGCGGCGGGCAGGTGAGGGTGGGCCGCTCGGTCAGGCTGAGCACGTCGACCTCCGCGTGCCGCGACCCCAGCCGCCGCAGCAGCCCGCCGGCGGCGCGGATCTCGTCCCGCGGGTGCGGCGCGACGACGACGATGCGGCGGCACGACCGCAGGGTCAGCGGACGCAGCGTCTCGAGCGCGGACCAGGGCGCCCGGACGGACGCGTCGGTCTCCCGCGCAGCGTCGGACGCCTCCGCGAAGTCAGCCACCCTGCTCACCTCCCCGTCGGAAGTCTGTCCCATGGACGTCGCCCGTTCGGAGCAGCACACGACCGGGAACGCCGAGCGGTCCGGGGCAGGACGCGAACGGTCACGCGGTGCTGCACCCCCTCGGTTCCGTCGCCACGAGGATGACGCGGCCGGGTGAGGTCGCCGCGTCCGCCGTCTCTCGCCGGAGCGACGCTGCGGTGATGAGATGACGACGACTCGCCCGACCCGGGGCCGACAGCGGGTGAACGCTCGGTGACGTGCCCCCGGTGGGGTTCGAACCCACACTGCGGCGATTTTAAGTCGCCTGCCTCTGCCGATTGGGCTACAGGGGCCTTGCCTCCGTCAGTCTCGCAGGCCCGCCGCCCGCGCGGCCGCGGCCAGGACCTCCTCCAGCATGGCGGGAGTGAGGCGGCCGGTGAAGGTGTTCTGTTGGCTCACGTGGTAGCAGCCGAACAGCTGCAGCGGGTCGCGCTCCGGCCGGCGGGACGCGAGCTCGACCTGCACCGCGTGCCCGAACCGGGGCCGCGGCCGCGGGACCACCCACCCGGCGTCGAGCACCGGGAGCAGCGCCTGCCAGCCGAAACCGCCCAGCACGACGACGGACCGGACCTCGGTGAGCAGCGCCAGCTCCCGCTCGAGGAACGGCCGGCAGGTGTCCCGCTCCGCGGGGGTGGGCTTGTTCTCGGGCGGGGCGCAGCGCACCGGCGCGACGATGCGGACGCCGGAGAGCTCCAGGCCGTCCCCGGGCCACGTCGCCGTCGGCTGGGACGCGCGGCCGACCGCGTGCAGGGCCGCGTAGAGCACGTCGCCCGAGCGGTCGCCGGTGAACATCCGCCCGGTCCGGTTGGCGCCGTGCGCCGCGGGGGCGAGGCCGACGATGGCGAGCCGGGCGTCCCCCGGGCCGAAGCCGGGCACGGGCCGGCCCCAGTAGGTCTGGTCGCGGAAGGCGGCCCGCTTCTCGCGGGCGACCTGCTCGCGCCACGTCACGAGCCGGGGGCAGGCCCGGCACTCGCTGATCTCGCGGTCGAGTGCGTCGAGCGCGCTCACTGCGTGCGGCTCGCCCGCGCGCACTCCCGGGCGATGCCGTCGAGGATGTCGTGCTCGGAGACGACGAGCTCGGTGACGCCCGCCCGCTCGGCCAGCTCCTCGGCGAGGACCCGCACCACGAGCGAGCCGCCGCCGATGACGTCCACCCGCCCCGGGTGCATCGGGCCCAGCGCGGCGCGCTCCGAGCGCGGCATCGCCTCGAGGCGCAGGCAGGTCTCACGGACCTCGTCGAGCCCGAGCCGGGCCAGGTGGATCTTCTCGGGTGCGTAGGTGCGCAGGCCCATGGCGACCGCGGCGATCGTGGTCGCGGTCCCCGCCACCGCGACCCAGGTCTGCACGTCGGCGACGTCCACCGCCTCGAACGCCGGCGCGAGGGTCTCGCGGGTGAACGCCTCGGCCTCGGCGACCTGCGCGGCGGACGGCGGGTCGTCGTGCAGGACCTTCTCGGTGAGCCGGACGCAGCCGACGTTCGCGGAGTACGCCGCCGCCACCTCCGCCGCGACCGCGTCCCACGTCCCGGCGACCAGCTCGGTGGACCCGCCGCCGACGTCGGCGACCACGGCCGGCCCCTCGTCGGGATCGAGGTCGGCCACGGCGCCCGCGAACGAGAGGCGAGCCTCCTCCTCGCCGGTGATCACCTCGGCCTCGACCCCGAGGATGTCGCGCACCATCGAGAAGAACTCGTCGCGGTTCTCCGCGTCGCGCGTCGCCGAGGTGGCGCACAGCCGCACGGTGGTGGTCGAGGTGCGCCGCAGCATCTCCCCGTAGGCGAGGAGCGCCTCCTTGGTGCGCGCGAGCGACTCCGGCGCGATGCGGTGCGTCGCGTCGACGCCCTGGCCGAGGCGGTTGACGCGCATCTCGCGGTGCACGTCGGTGAGCCACTGCGAGCCGTCCTCGCGGACGGTCACGTCGGCGACGAGCAGGCGGATCGAGTTGGTCCCGCAGTCGATGGCCGCGACGCGCGGCATGGGCGCTCCCTCCGGCGGATGGTCGCGCGTGAGGTTACGGCAGGGGTCCGACGGCGCTCCGACGTCGGGGCACGGACCGGCCCCCGGGAGGCGGACGGCGGGTGTCGCCTCCCGGGGGCCGGTCCTGGCACCCGCGGGGGTCCGGCGGAGAACCCCGCGGACCGGTGGGCCGTCCGCACCACCGGTGAACCGGGTCGCCGTTCCCGGCGACCGCACCATGGTCGCGCGTCGCGGGCCCCCGGAGCAATCCGGAACCGGTTCCGACACCGGGCCGTGGCACGTGATCACCCGTGTCGTTCGGCGTCGCGACGCTGCGTGCCGCCCCGACCGTCCGGAAATCCCGTCGCGGGCGACCCGGACGACCACTCCTCGGGGGTGACCGCCACGCACGGCCCCGCCGCCCACCACGCGGGGAGCAGGGCCAACGCCTCGTCCCCGGCCGGGTTCACCCCGGGCCCGGCGGCCAGGGTGTGCGCGACGTGGACGTGCAGGCACTTCACCCGCTCCGGCATGCCGCCCGCGCTGACGTCGGTGCCCAGCGGCTCGATCGCGTCGCGCTCGGCGAGATAGCGCTCGTGGGCCGCGCGGTAGGCGGCGGCGAACTCCGCGTCGGTCGCGAGCCGGTCGGTCTGCTCGCGCATCAGCCCCTCCGCCTCCAGGGACCCGATGCGGGACGTGAGGCGCGGGCAGGTGGCGTAGTAGAGCGTGGGGAACGGCGTGCCGTCCTCGAGGCGCGGGGCGGTCTGCACCGTGTCGGGCAGGCCGCACGGGCACCGGTGCGCGACGGCACGCAGGCCGCGCGGGGCGCGGCCGATCTGGGCGGCGACCGCCTCGCGGTCGCCCTCGACGACGGGCTCCATGGGTTCCTGACGTCAGGTCGCTCAGGGCTGGGTGGTCGGGGTCCCGAGGGTCCCCCGGGCGACACGGGTGTACCAGGGCAGGTCGGCCTCGGACGGCGCGATCGGGGCGGCCTGCGCCGCCACCCGGCCGGCGTCCCCGGGCAGCTCCACGCGGTAGGGCGTCTCCCCCGGCCGCGCGTACCCGAGGCGGGCGCGGGCGAGGGCCTCGACGTGGGCCGGGTCGTCCATCGCCGTGCGCTCGGCGCGCAGCTGCGCGGCCTCGGCGTCGAGCCGTTGCTGCTGCGCGGCGACGGCGGCGAGCTCGTGGCGCTGCGAGACGTAGTTGCGCAGCGGGACCGCGACGGTCAGCGCCAGGGCGCAGACCACCACGGCGAGCAGCGCCGCGCGCCGCGCCGTCGACAGCCCGAGCGCGCCGCGCGTGGCGTGGACCGCCCGCGCCGCGGCCTGGGCCGCCGCCGGGGTGTTCCGCCCGCGACCCGACAACGGGTGCCGCCGCAGGGCGGCCCGCTGCGGATCGCGGCGCGGACCCTGACGGGCCCGTTGCCGGCCCCGCGACCGGGCCGCGCCCGCACCCGTCGTCGGGACGGATCCCTGGTCGGGAGCGGGGGCGGCGGCCATCGGGGGCCTCAGGCCTCCGGGTCGAAGCGCGGGAAGGCGAGGTCGCCGGCGTAGCGGGCGGCGTCGCCGAGCGCCTCCTCGATGCGCAGCAGCTGGTTGTACTTGGCCACGCGCTCGGAGCGCGCCGGGGCACCGGTCTTGATCTGGCCGCAGTTGGTGGCGACCGCCAGGTCGGCGATCGTGGTGTCCTCGGTCTCGCCGGAGCGGTGGCTCATCATCGAGCGGTAGCCGTACTGGCCGGCGAGGCTCATCGCGTCGAGCGTCTCGGACAGCGTGCCGATCTGGTTGACCTTGACCAGCAGCGCGTTCGCGGCGCGGCGCTCGATGCCCTCCTCGAGCCGCTCGATGTTGGTGACGAAGAGGTCGTCGCCGACGATCTGGACCCGGTCGCCGACGTCGGCGGTCATCCGCGCCCAGCCCTCCCAGTCGTTCTCGCCGAGGGGGTCCTCGATCGAGACCAGGGGGTAGGCGTCGATCAGCTCGGCGTAGTACGAGCTCATCTGCGCGGCGGAGCGCTTCTGTCCCTCGAAGGTGTAGGTGCCGTCGGAGTAGAGCTCGCTCGCGGCGACGTCGAGGGCGAGGACGACGTCCCGCCCGAGGGTGAGGCCGGCCTGGCCGACCGCGGTGGCGATGAGGTCGAGCGCCTCGCGGTTCGTCGCGAGCGAGGGGGCGAACCCGCCCTCGTCGCCGAGGCCCGTCGACAGGCCGTTCTGCTTGAGCACCGACTTGAGCGCCTGGTAGACCTCCGCGCCCCAGCGCAGGGCCTCGCGGAACGTCTCGGCGCCGATCGGCGCGACCATGAACTCCTGGATGTCCACCCCGGAGTCGGCGTGGGCGCCGCCGTTGAGGATGTTCATCATCGGCACCGGCAGCACGTGCGCGTTCGGCCCGCCGATGTAGCGGAACAGGTCCAGCTCGGCGGACTCGGCCGCCGCCCGGGCCACCGCCAGGGAGACCCCCAGCAGGGCGTTCGCGCCGAGGCGGGACTTGTCGGGGGTGCCGTCGAGGTCGATCAGCTTCTGGTCGACGACGCGCTGCTCGGTGGCGTCCATCCCGACGATGCCCGGGCCGATCTCGTCGAGCACGCCGGACACGGCCTTCTCGACACCCTTGCCCAGGTAACGACCCTTGTCCCCGTCGCGGAGCTCGACGGCCTCGTGCTCACCGGTGCTCGCGCCACTGGGGACGGCTGCGCGCGTCAGCGTCCCGTCGTCGAGCGCCACCTCCACCTCGACCGTCGGGGTGCCGCGGGAGTCCAGGATCTCCCGTGCGCCGACCTGCTCGATGACCGCCACGGGCTCCGCCTCCATGCTGTTCGCCGTTGGTCGGGCGCCGACTCTAACCGCTCCACCAGCGTGATCGAGCCGCGCCACGCAGCGTCACACCGCGGGCACCCCGGTTCACCCCTCGCGTCGGCGCCGTTCGGGTCCTACCGTGCGGGAATGTCGACGCCGCGTTGGTCCTCCGAATCCGGTGTCACCGCCTTCCGGCGGGCGGAGCAGCTGCTCGACGACCGACGTCCGCTCGACGCGTTGAAGGCCCTCGGCACGCTCCCCGAGACCGAGAGCGAGGCGGCGTCGGTGCAGCTGCTCGCCGCGCGCGCCTATCTCGCGTCGGCCCAGCTGCGGCGCGCCGAGGCGGGGTTCCTCCGGGTCCTCGAGCTCGACCCCGCCGACCACTACGCCCGCTTCGCCCTCGGTCGGTGCCTGCAGCGCCAGTCCCGGCTCCCCGAGGCGCGCGCCCAGCTCCGCATGGCCGCCGCCATGGACCCGCGTCCGGAGTACCAGGAGGCGCTCGGCGAGGTGAGCGCGTCCATCGCGCTGCGCCGGGGGGCGTAGCCGACCTCCATGACAGCGGAGCGTCGTTGCTGTCACCCAGTGGCAGCAACGACGCTTCGCTGTCATCCGGGCCGCGCTGCCGTGATCAACGGTCCCCTGGCGGGGTCACCGGGGGCCCCGGGAGCCCGCCGGAGGACCGGTGATCTACGGCGACGTGCTGTTGGCGTAGGCCTGGGCGGCCGCGTAGACCCGGCGGCCGTAGTCGTCGGAGTAGTTGTACGAGAGCACCGCGTCCCGCCACCCCTCGCCCGTGGCCAGGTCGCGGTTGCCCGCGCAGAGGTAGCGGCCGGCGGTGAACGCGGCGTCGTAGATGTTGTTCGGGTCCGCGATGCCGTCGCCGTTGCCGTCGGAGCCCCACCGCGCCCACGTGGACTCGATGAACTGCATCGGGCCCTCCGCGCGGTCGTAGCCGCCGCCGCTCCCGGCGATCGCCCGGTTGCCGCTGGTGCCGTCGAGCGGGACGCCGATGATCGGGGGCGACACGGCGCCGTTCGGGGCGATCGTCGCCCCCCGGTAGCGGCCGTGGTTCGACTCGATGCGCCCCAGCCCCGCGATGGTCACCCAGCTGAGGTGGCAGCCGGGGTCGAGCTTGCGCATCGCCAGGTCCGCCATGCCGTAGGCCTGGAGCGCGATCGGCGGGATGTTCGTCCGGGGCGCCAGCCCGTTCGCCCACGCCGAGATGGTGGGCGCGCGGCCCGGCGCCGCCGCGGTCGCGGTCCCCGGCAGCAGGGCGGACGGCGGCGCCACCGCGGTCGGCTGCCCGACGGTGTTGAGGTCGACCTGCGCGGGCGCGACCTCGAGCGCCGGGATCTCGTCGGCACCGGCGTCGGTGCGTCCGAACTGGCTGCGCTGCTGGAGCACCACGACCGTGCCGACCACCGCCGCCACGAGCACGAGCACGAGCACGAGCCGCCCGAGTGCCGCGGTGTGCTTCTTCGGGGGCTCCTTCGGCGTGCTCGGCGGGGGCGGTCCGCCCACCGGGAGCACCGGACCGCCCGACGACGGGTCCGGCGTCCCCGTCGGGCGCGGGGCCGGGGTGGGACGGGGCCCCGGGGTCGGCCGCGGCCGGCCGGTGCCGGTCGGGGTGTCCGACGGGGTCGCCACCGCGTCCACGGGCGGCGGGGTCGCGGCCCCCGCCCGCACGGCGGCCGTCGGCGCCGACGGGACACGGAGCCCGCGGGAGCGGCGGCGCGACCGGACGGCCGGGCTCTCCCCCGTCGCCTCGACCACCGGCATCCCCGCGGAGGCCTCGGCGGAGGGATCGGAGGGCGGGGCGGACGCCGGCGAAACCGGCGCGGCGGATTCGCCCGGGTCCACGACGGACGAGGGCGACGCAGCCGGGTCCACATCGGGCGACTCTGCGGGCGCCGGTCCCTCGTCGAACCACCCGGCGGGAGCGGGCGCCGCGCCCGCCCGGCCGCGCCACCCGTTGTCGGGAACGGGGAGGCGCTCGGTCTCCGGGCCGTCCGGCGCCGGACGGCGGAGGGGTGCGGTGACGTCGTCGGGCTCGCCGTCCTCGTCGGACGGGCCCGCTCCGCGGTGGGAGTCGACGCTCGTGCTCATCGCGGATCAGGTTACGGGCCGGTCACCGCGATCTTCGTCCGGCCCGGTCCCGTGTCACGGCGGGTCATGCCTCGAGCAGGGACTGTCCCCAGTAGGCGCCGTCGGCGAGCCCGCCCGGGCAGGCGAAGACGGCCGATCCGGTGTGTTCGATGTACTCCATCATCCGGTCATGCCGGGCCAGGGCACTCTGCATCGGGACGAACTGCCGCTGCGGGTCGCGCATGAAGGCGAGGAAGAACAGGCCCGCGTTCAGGTGGCCCGCGCCGTCGCTGCCGTCGACGAAGTTGTAGCCGCGCCGCAGGATCCGCACGCCGCCGAGCGAGGACGCCGAGGCGAGCCGGATGTGGGCGTCGTCGGCGATCATCGGGGAGCTGAGGTCGATCGGGGCGAACTCGTCGGCCGCGCCGATCGGCGCGCCCGTCCCCTTCGTGCGCCCGGTGAGCGACTCCTGCTCCGTGAGGGAGGTGCGGTCCCAGGTCTCGACGTGCATCCGGATGCGGCGCGCGACGAGGTAGGTGCCGTTCGCCATCCACGGGGCGCCGTCGGCGGGGGTGGCCCAGACCTGCTCGTCGAGCGCGGCGGTGTCCTCGGCCTTGAGGTTGTTCGTGCCGTCCTTGAACCCGAACAGGTTGCGGTGGGTCTGCTGGGTGGTCGAGGTCGAGGAGGTCCGGCCGAAGCCGAGCTGCGACCAGCGCACCGCCGTCGTCCCGAAGCCCATCCGCACGAGGTTCCGCACGGCGTGCACGGCGACCTGCGGGTCGTCGGCGCACGCCTGGATGCACAGGTCTCCCCCGGAGAGCGCCGGGTCCAGGCGATCGCGCTGGAACGGCGGGAGGTCGGCGAGCGCGGCCGGCCGCGGGATACCGAGCTTGTCGAGCAGCGAGCCGCCGATGCCGAAGGTCAGCGTCAGCGAGGCGGCCGGGAGGTCGAGCGCCTCGCCGGTGTCGGTCGGCGGGGCGGCCGGGTTGCGGTTGATCGCGCCGCCCGGCGCCGCCTCCGCGCCCGCCGTCATGCGCTCGGCGGCCGTGGTCCATCGCTTGAGCAGCGCGACGACGGCCTGCCGCAGGATCGGGCCGGTCGCGGTCACGTCGAGGGCGACGAAGTGCAGCCGGTCCTGGGCGGGGGTGACGATCCCGGCCTGGTGGACCCCGCGGAACGGGACGACCGCCTGCTCCGGAGGGCCCGGCTCGGTGGACGACCCGGCGAGGTAGCCCCCGGCGACGCCGGCGCCGACCAGGGCGGTCCCGGCGCCGGCCGCTCCGAGCAGCCGACGCCGGGTGAAGCCGCGCAGGCTCATGCCGCGATGACCCCGGCGACCTGGCTGACGGGCTCGGCGACGGCGTCGACGGCCTCGGTCAGCTTCTTCGTGTCGTCCGGCGTCAGCTGGGTGTAGAGCTTGAAGCCGTCACCGGCGCGGTAGTTCTCCAGCAGCGCGTCGAGGGCGGCGAAGCGCTGGTCGAGGGTCTGCCCGAGCACCGGGTCGCGCTGGTCGATCACCGGGCGCAGCGCGGACACCGCGGCCTGCGAGCCGTCGACGTTGGCGCGGACGTCGAACAGGTCGGTGTGCGAGTAGCGGTCCTCCTCGCCGGTGATCTTGCGGGTGGCGACCTCGTCGAGCAGTTCCTTGGCGCCGTTCGCCATCTGCAGCGGGGTCAGCTGCACGGTGCCGACCCGCGACTGCAGTTCCCGCACGTCGGCCATCAGCCGGTCGGCCATCGCGCCCGAGTCGGGCTGCAGGCCGGTGACCCACAGGTCCTTCTCCAGGCGGTGGTAGCCGGTGAACGCGACGCCCGGGTCGCGCTGGTCGTCCTCCCGGCCGTCGATCCTCGGGTCGATGTCGCCGAAGGACTCGGCGACCGGCTCGATGCGCTCCCAGTAGGTGCGGCTGACGGGGAAGAGTGCCTGCGCCGCGGGGACGTCGCCGCGCTTGACCGCGTCGGTGAACTCGCCGGTCTTCGCGACGAGGGCCTCGGTCTGCGAGGTGGTGTAGCGCTGGTAGCCCTGCACCGCGGCCGCCAGTCCCGCGTCGCCCTCGACGGCCGTGGCGGCGTTGCCGGTCACGGTGAAGGGCGCGCGGAGGCCGTCGCCGAGCATGCCCGGCTTGCAGGCGGTGGTGTACGTGCCGCCCTGCGGGACCTCGACGGTGAGCGGTCGGGTGAGACCGGGGCCGATGTTCTCGACCTCGCCGATGATGCGGTCGCCCGCGCCGTAGAGGTAGAACTCGGTCACCTTCGACCCGGCGTTGCGGATCGTGAACGAGACCGTCCCGGCGGGCGCGGTCGCGGCGGACAGGTCGCAGGACGTGTCGCTCGCGGTGACCGAGATCGGGCCGGGCTGCCCGGGGGCGCTCTGCGGGGTCGCGGTGCTGGTGCACCCGGAGACGACGACGGCGGCCAGGGTCGCGGCGAGCGTCGCGAGGACGGGACGTGCAGACACGGTTCTCCTGTCGAGGACGAGGCGTGGGGGGGAATTTCAGGCGGCGCTGGCGGCCGGGGTCCCGCGGTCGGCGGGCGGCGCCGTCCGGCGCACCGGCCGCACGAAGAGGGTGAGCACGACGGCCACGTAGAGGACCCAGACGGCCGCCTCGAGCACGGTGGTCTGCGGCGAGAAGTTGAAGACGCCCTTGAGGAGCGTGCCGTACCAGGAGTCGGCCGGGACGGCGGCGCTCACGTCGAACGCGAGCGTGTAGAGCCCGGGCAGGACGCCGGCCTCCTGCAGGTCGTGGACGCCGTACGCGAGGATGCCGGCCGCGACGAAGACGAGCAGCACGCCGGTGACGGTGAAGAACTTCCCCATGTTCAGGCTCAGCGCGCCGCGGTAGATCAGGTACGCGATGACCACGGACGCGGCGATCCCGATGACGAAGCCGATCAGGGGCCCCGTCGTCGAGCCCGCGGCCTGGACCGCGGCGAAGAAGAAGATCGCGGTCTCGAGTCCCTCACGGCCGACCGCCAGGGCCGCCATCACGACGACCGCCACCGGACCCATCGCGATGGCCTTCTCCAGGCCGCCCCGCAGCTCCGTCGAGATGGAGCGCGCCGCCCGGCGCATCCAGAAGATCATCCAGGTGACGAACCCGACCGCGATGATCGACAGGCCGCCGCCGAACGTCTCCTGGGCCTCGAAGGTGAGGGCCTGCTCGGTCAGCGTGAGGACGAGGACGACGCCGATGCTCACCGCGATCGCGGCCCCGACGCCGAGCCACACCCGGGGGAGCTCACGGCGTCGGTCGGTCTGGACCAGGAAGGCCACGAGGATGCTGACCACCAGCGAGGCCTCGAGGCCCTCTCGCAGGCCGATCAGAGCGTTGCCCAGCATCCGTCCGTCCTCACGTCGATCCACTCGAAGTGAGGTGAGGCTAGCCTTCTCTGGCCGGTGACGGAAGCGCCGGGTCGGCGACTACTTCACGAAACCGGCACGTCGCGCAGCGCGACGCCAGAACGCGACATCTCGGAACGAACCGGCCTCGAAGGTCTCCAATGTCCGCACCCGCGCCGCGAACGCCGTCGCCGCGGCCCGCAGCTCGCCCTCCGGGTCGCCGCCCGGTCCGGCGGCCGCGACGACCGCACGGGCGACCTCCGAGTCGGTCGCCGCGAGGGCCGCGAGGACGTCGTCCGGGACGCCCGCGCGGCGGAGCCGGCTGACGTACTTGGCCAGCAGCGCGGCGCCGGGCTGGGCGAGCGCGACCCCGTCGAGCACCGACTCCCGCTGCTTCTCGGTGGCCTTGAGCTCCTCCCAGCGGCGGTCCTGGTCGCTCGCGGTGGCGACGTCATCCGTGCCCGCGAACACGTGCGGGTGGCGGCCGACGAGCTTCGCGACCAGCTCGGCGGCCACGTCGTCGACGTCGTAGCCCTCGGCCTCGGCCGCCACCCGGGCGTGGAAGAGCACCTGCAGGAGCACGTCCCCGAGCTCCTCGCGGGTGGCCGCCACGTCGCCCGCCGCGACCGCGTCGTAGAGCTCGTAGGTCTCCTCGACGAGGTAGCGCAGCAGGCTCTCGTGGGTCTGCTCCGCGTCCCAGGGGCAGCCGCCGGGCGAGCGCAATCGGTCCATCACGGCGACCGCGGCGAGCAGCTCGGCGCCCGCCGGCGCCTGCGGGTCCGCGCCCGCGACGAGGACGACGGCCCCCTCCGGCCCCGAGCCGTCGTCGGGAAGGGGAACGGCGCCGAGCTCCGCGGCGAAGCGCGCCGCGACCGGCTCGGGCAGGGACGGGTCGAGCAGCACCGCGGGGGCGGCGGCGACGAGGCGGACCGCGCCCGCGGGGAGGACCGCGCCGAGCCGGGGGTCGACGGGGACCGTGATCAGCGGGTGGCCGGGCGGGAGGGTCACGGGGAGGAGGGGCCGAACGTCACGGTCGGCGCGAGCGGGGTGATGGTCCCCGCCGCGGACGGCGGGGCGACGACGCGTACCTGCGTCGGGTCCCACGTGCCGTAGCGCGGGTTGACCTGCACCCCGATCTCGTCGGCGAGCGGCTGGATCGCCCGGAGCCCGAACTGGATCATCGTGCGGGTGTCGACGAGCGCCGCGGGCACGGTGGAGCCGCTCGGCGCCGGGGCGTTCAGCGAGCGGTCGCGGACGCGGACGACCGTCCACGGCTGTGTCGTCGGGTCCGGCTGCGGTGTCCCCGGCGCGGTCTGCTGCTGCGGCGCGGAGATGCTGACGGTGCGGCCGGGCAGGCCGAAGAGCAGCGACGACGCCGTGCGCACCTGCTCGCCGGGCTGCGTGGTGCCGGGCCGCAGCGTCGAGGCGACGATGCGGGCCTCGGGGGGCAGCGTCGCCAGCGGTCCGGGCCCGGGGTCGACGGCGAGCTGCGCGGCGGCCCGCTGGGCGGTGGCCTTGTCGCCGAAGGTCCCGACGTCGACCGTCACCTGGAGCCGGTCGAACTGGCGGCGGCCGATCTCGGCGACGACCAGCTGGTCGGTGATGAGCTGGCGCAGCGTGTCGAGGTCGTAGCCCGCGGACGTCGCGGCCTGCACGCCCCCGGCCGCCGCGACCCGCTGCTCGACCTGCGCCGGGTCGACGGCGATGCCCTCGCGCCGCCCGGCCTCGGCGATGACCTCGTGGAGGATCGAGGTGGTCAGCAGCTCGCGGCTCTGGTCGGCGAGGGTCGCCGCGTCGAGCCCGGAGCCCTGGCGTCCCTCCTGCTGCGCCTGCTGGTCCACCGCCTGCGCGAGGATCGGGGCCGCGGTGCGCAGCCGGCTCTCGATGAGGTCGGAGGGGATCGCGACGTTCCCGACGACGGCCGCCGTCCCGGCTCCCACCTGGGGCGCCGTGGTGGTGGAGCAGGCGGTCAGGGCGGTCAGCGCGACCAGTGCGAGGACGATCCGGCGCAGCACGGGCGACACCTTCTCATGGTCACGCGACCCCGACGCGCACCATCCACTCCTGCGCCGCCCCGATCGGGTCGTCCGGGTGCGCCGCCAGCGCCACGGCGAGCAGCAGCCGGGCCTGCCACGGCGAGAGGTCGCCGGCGAACAGCGCGCCCGCCCGGGCGAGCTCGGCACCCCCGCCGGCGTAGAGCCCGGCGACGGGACCCGATCCCGTCCGGCTCGCCACCGCCACCGGGATCCCGCGCTCGAGCAGCTCCCGCGCCTTCCCGACGACCGGTGGGGTCGCGTTCCCGGCGCCGAACGCGGCGATGACGACTCCCCGCGCCCCGGCGTCGGCGGCCGCCGTGATCGCGTGGTCGTCGGCGCCGACGTACTGGGCGACGACGTCGACGCGCGGCAGGGTCGGGGGCGGGTCGGCCAGCTCGGTGGGCGGGGCGACGGCGTGCTCGCGGACCCGGTCGACGTCGGCGGCCGCGAGGGCTCCCCGGCCGGGTGCGGCGAAGGCGGTGAGCGCCTCGGCGTCGACCTTCCGCACGCCGATCGCGGGGAACACGTGGCCGGCGAAGGTGACGGTGACCCCGGGACGGCCGTGGGCGGCCCACCGCAGGGCCGCGGCGAGGTTCGTCGGGCCGTCGGGCGCCGGGTCGTCGAAGGGACGTTGGGCCCCGGTGATCGTCACCGGCGTCGCGCCGTCGTGGGTGAGCGCGAGCAGCGCCGCGGTCTCCTCGAGGGTGTCGGTGCCGTGGGTGAGGACCACGCCGTCGTAGCTCGCGCACGTCTCGCGGACGGTGCGGGCGAGGGCGGCGAGCTCGTCGAGGGTGGCGGCGAAGCTCAGCCGACCTGCGGCGTCGACCGGCGTGACGTCGAGGTCGGTGCCCGCCGTGGCGAGCAGGTCGGCGGCCGTGGCGGAGACGGCGCGCCCGTCGGCGGTGGCACGGGTCGCGATGGTGCCGCCGGTGGCCAGGAGCGCGAGTCGGGTCACGCCGCGCACCCTAGGCGGACATCACTCCCGAGGGTGTGTATCGACGGGGCCGGGGACGGGAAGCCCGACCCGTGAGTAGCGACAACGACCGTCCCGACCCCACGCTGTTCGAGAAGCGCCCCGACGCCGAGCAGAAGCCCGCCGGCGGACGCTCACGTCTGCCGGTGGGGGCGATCCTCGGCGGCGTCCTCGCCCTGCTGGTGATCCTCGCCGTGATCCTGTTCGTCAGCGCCTCGTGCACCGCCGGCGGTGGCAACGGCCAGACCACCGGGACCGTGTTCCTGCTCGTGCTCGGCGGGCCGTAGGGCGCCTCGCGACGTCCACACCGGGCAGGCTCCGGTGCCGCGGAACCTGCCCGGCGTCACCCTCGCGACGAGCGCTACACCCCGGCCGGCACCTTCGCGGCCGCGGGCCGTTCGCCGTAGAGGGCGACGAACAGCTGCTCGCACCAGGCGAGGAGCTCGAGGTCGCGCAGCGGCGGGGCGCCCATCTTCACCGGGCCCTTCTGGCCACCTGCGCCCGACGAGCCCTCGGTCGGCTTCGGCAGCGACAACGTCTGCGACGCCGCCTTGAGCTGGGCGCGAGGGTGGAGCCGCTTGAGCCGCATCTGCGCGGACTCGGGCAGGTCGACCGGCGCGAACCGGATCTGGTTGCCCTGCCCCGACACCTCGGTGATCCCGTAGCGCCGGCACGCCTGCCGGAACGCGGCGACCGCGAGCAGGTTGGTCACCGGCACCGGCGGCTCGCCGTACCGGTCGACCAGCTCCTCCTTCACCGCGTCGAGCGCCGCGGCATCGGTCGCCTCGGCGATCTTGCGATACACGTCGAGGCGCAGCCGCTCGGTGTCGACGTAGTCGTGCGGCACGTGCGCGTCGATCGGGAGGTCGACCCGCACCTCGGCGAGCGGCTCGTCGTCGCCGGCGGCGTCGGTGTGCTTCTTGAACGCCTCGACGGCCTCGCCGACCAGGCGGACGTAGAGGTCGAAGCCCACGCCCGCGATGTGCCCGGACTGCTCGGCGCCGAGGATGTTGCCGGCGCCGCGGATCTCGAGGTCCTTCATCGCGACCGCCGTGCCCGCGCCCAGCTCCGAGTGCTGCGCGATGGTGGCGAGCCGCTCGTGCGAGGTCTCGGTCAGCGGCTTGTCGGTCGGGTAGAGGAAGTACGCGTAGCCCCGCTCCCGCCCCCGGCCGACCCGACCGCGCAGCTGGTGGAGCTGCGAGAGCCCGAGGGTGTCCGACCGCTCCACGATCAGCGTGTTGGCGTTGGAGATGTCGAGGCCGTTCTCGACGATCGTGGTGCAGACGAGCACGTCGTGCTCGCGCTCCCAGAACTCGTTGACCGTGCGCTCGAGGCGCTCCTCGGCCATCTGCCCGTGCGCCGTCGCGATGCGCGCCTCGGGCACGAGCCGCCGGAGCCTCGCGGCCGTGTCGTCGATCGACTGCACCCGGTTGTGGATGTAGAAGACCTGCCCGTCGCGCAGCAGCTCGCGGCGGATCGCGGCGGCCACCTGCTTGTCGTCGTAGGCGCCGACGTAGGTCAGCGTCGGGTGCCGCTCCTCGGGCGGGGTGAGGATCGTCGACATCTCGCGGATGCCCGCGAGGCTCATCTCCAGCGTGCGCGGGATCGGCGTCGCCGACATCGAGAGCATGTCGACGTGGGCGCGCAGCCCGGTGATGTGCTCCTTGTGCTCGACGCCGAAGCGCTGCTCCTCGTCGATGACGACGAGCCCGAGGTCCTTCCAGGTGATCCCGGTCTGCAGCAGGCGGTGGGTGCCGACGACGACGTCGACGGTCCCGTCGGCCAGCCCCTTGATCGTCTTCTCGGCCTCCTTGCCCGCCGTGAACCGGGACAGCCCGCGGACGGTGACCGGGAAGTTGCGCATCCGCTCGGTGAAGGTCTGCAGGTGCTGCTGGGCCAGCAGCGTCGTCGGGACGAGCACGGCGACCTGCTTGCCGTCCTGCACCGCCTTGAACGCCGCGCGCACCGCGATCTCGGTCTTGCCGTAGCCGACGTCGCCGGAGATGACGCGGTCCATCGGGACCGCCTTCTCCATATCGGCCTTGACCTCGTCGATGGCGCTCGCCTGGTCGGGCGTCTCGGTGTAGGGGAACGCGTCCTCCATCTCGCGCTGCCACGGGGTGTCCGGGGCGAACGCGTGGCCGGGCGCGGCCTGCCGGGCGGCGTAGAGCTGCACCAGCGACGCGGCGATGTCGCGGACGGCCTTGCGGGCCTTCGACTTCGTCTTCGACCAGTCCGAGCCGCCGAGCTTGTTGAGCGTCGGCAGCTCGCCGCCGACGTAGCGGCTGATCTGGTCGAGCTGGTCGGTGGGCACGAACAGCCGGTCGGACGCCTGCCCGCGCTTGGACGACGAGTACTCCAGCACCAGGTACTCACGGGTGGTGGCGGCCTTGCCGGTGCCCGTGGTCCGCTGGGTCATCTCGACGAACCTGCCGATCCCGTGCTGGGCGTGGACCACGAAGTCGCCCGGCTGCAGCGTCAGCGGGTCGACCGCGTTGCGGCGCTTCACGGCCGCCCGCTTGGTGGGGGTGTCCGCGCCGGCGTTCCGGGCGCCGGTGAGGTCGGCCTCGGTCACGACGACGAGGCCGCTCGCCTCGGCGACGAACCCGTCGGCCAGGCGGCCGCGGGTCACGACGATGCTGCCGGGGCGGGGCTCCGCGCGGCCCGACACCACCGGCACGTCCTCGCCGACGAACTCGCGCAGCTGCTCGACGGCCCGCTCGGCCGTGCCCGCGGCGGGGAGCACGACGAGGGCCGCGCCGCCCGTGGCCGCGTGGGCCCGCAGGTCGACGGCGGCCTTCTCCCAGTCACCCCGGTAGGAGTCGACGCCGACGATCCCGGTGCGCAGGACGCGCACCCCGTCGCTCGTCACCGAGTCGTCCTCGAGGTCCGGGTCGGTGGCGAGGCTCGAGAGCGTCCACCAGGGGTGGCCCGCCTCGCGCGTGGTGGCGCGCACGACGTCGAGGTCGCGGTACGCGGAGGCGCCCAGGTCGATCGGGGCGCGGCCCTCGGCCGAGTCGGCCGCGACCAGCCAGCTGGCCTCGAGGAACTCCTGCCCGGTGCGCACCAGGTCGGCCGCGCGCCGCGCCACCCGCTCGGGGTGGCAGACGACGACCGACCCGTCGTCGGGAAGGAACTCCGGCAGCAGGCGCAGCTCGCCGGGCAGCAGCGCCGGGATGAGCGACTCCATGCCCTCGGTGGGGATGCCGGCGGCGACCTTGCCGAGCAGTTCGCCGAGCGCGGCGTCGTTCCCGTGCACCGTGTGCAGCTGGGCGGCACGCTCGCGCACCTCGGGGGTGAGCAGCAGCTCGCGGCACGGCGGCGCGACGACCTCGGTGGGGCGGGCGTTCGGCCCGTCGGGCAGCGACCGCTGGTCGGCCACCGAGAAGCAGCGCATCTCCGAGACCTCGTCGCCCCAGAACTCGACGCGCACCGGGGAGTCGGCCGTCGGCGGGAAGAGGTCGACGATGCCGCCGCGCACGGCGAACTCGCCGCGCTTCTCCACCATCTCGACGCGCGCGTAGGCCAGGCCGACCAGACGCTCGGACAGCTCGCCGAGCTCGATCTCCACGCCCTCGCGGAGCACGACCGGCTCGAGGTCGCCCAGGCCCGGCACGAGCGGCTGGATCAGCGACCGTGTGGCGGTGGTGACGATGCGCAGCGGGGCGTCGCCGGGGTGGGCCAGGCGCCGCAGGATGTCGACCCGCCGACCGACCGTGTCCGCCCGCGGGGACAGCCGCTCGTGGGGCAACGTCTCCCAGCTGGGCAGGTAGGCGACGACCTCCGGGCCGATCAGCTCGCCGACAGAGGCGGCCAGCTCGTCGGCCTCGCGCTCGGTGGCGCACACGACCAGCACGGTGCGCTGCGCCCCGGACGCCAGGGCCGCCGCGAGCAGCGGGCGCAGGGCCGTGGGGCCCTCGACTGCGGCGTCGCGCCCGGCGGCGTCGACGACGTCGCGCAGGCCGGGATCGGCGAGCACGACCGCGGTGAGTTCGGACAGCGCAGCGGGAGACACCCGGGAACCGACTCCTGAGCAGGTGGGGAGGATCGATGGCCAGTCTACGAGAACACCCCGACAGCCTCCGGGCTTCCCGGCGGCCCACGAGAGCGATGCGTCACCGCCGTCACCCGACGCCAGGAACACATCGTCGGTGATCATCCGGCCGTCGTGGGCGACGATGGACCCGTGTCCCGCCCCGAGCCCGACCCCGACGCCGACACCGGCCGTGCCGGCTGGTCGGCCGGGCGGCGGCGCGAGCGCGGGACCGACCGCGAGACCGACCGAGGGACCGACCGGGGGACCCATCGGGAGACCGACCGCGAGACCGACCGCGACACCCGTCGGGAACCCCGGCCCACGCGGCGGCTCACCGGCCAGGACGAGGGCGACACCGGACCGCGCAAGATCACCGTCACCCGGGTCGCCGCGTGGCGGACGCGGAACCTGACCCGGGCGGGCATCCGGGCCTTCCACCGCGCCGCCTCCGCCGACGGGGCCGACCGCTCCGGGCTGACCGCGCTGACCTACGCGTGGATGGCCAACTACGCCTCCGACGCCACGCTGGCCGTCGCGCTCGCCAACACCCTGTTCTTCTCGGCCGCGAGCGCGGAGTCGAAGGACAAGGTCGCGCTCTACCTGCTGATCACGGTCGCGCCGTTCGCCCTGATCGCGCCGGTGGTCGGCCCGTTGCTCGACCGCGTCCAGCGCGGCCGACGGGTCGCCCTCGCGGTCTCGACGGCGGGTCAGGGCGCCCTCGCGGTCGTCCTCGCGCTGTACCTGGACAGCTGGGCGCTCTACCCCGCGGCGCTGGGAATCCTCGTGCTGTCGAAGTCCTTCGGCGTGCTCAAGGCCGCGGTCACCCCCCGCGTGCTGCCACCGGGCGTCACGCTGGTCACCACCAACTCCCGGCTCACGGTGTTCGGCCTGGTCGCGTCCGGGGTGTTCGGGGCGATCGCCGCCGGCGTGTCGTACCTGTTCGGCTCGCCGGGCGCGGCGTGGCTGACGGCAGGCATCTGCTTCTTCGCCGTCTGGCTCTGCCTGCGCATCCCGCGGTGGGTCGAGGTCACCGCGGGCGAGATGGAGACGGTGCTCATCCCCCGCCCGCGCAGCGAAGCGGAGCCGGGCCGTCGGGACCGCCCCGGGACGTCCCGACGGCGGGTGCGGATGAGTCAGCAGGTCGTCACGGCCCTGTGGGCGAACGGGACGATCCGCGCGCTCACCGGGTTCCTGACGCTCTTCGCCGCGTTCGTCGTCAAGGCCCAGACCGAGGGCACGCCGGGCCGCCAGCTGCTGTTGCTCGGCGTCGTGGGTGCCGCGGCGGGGGCGGGCGGGTTCCTCGGGAACGCGCTCGGCGCGCGGCGTCGCTTCGACCGGCCGGACCGGCTGCTGATCACCGCGTTGTGCGCGGCCCTCGCGTCGACCGTCGCCGCCGCGGTCCTGGTGGGGCTCGCGACGGCGGCCGTGGTCGGCCTCGTCGGCGCGACCGCCTCGGCGCTGCTCAAGGTGTGCCTGGACGCGGTGGTGCAGCAGGACATGCCGGAGGCCGCGCGCGCCTCGGCGTTCGGGCGGTCGGAGACGATCCTGCAGCTCACGTGGGTGTTCGGCGGCACGCTCGGGGTGCTGCTGCCCCCGACGTGGTGGATCGGGTTCACGGTGATCAGCGGCGTGCTGGTGATCGGTACCGTGCAGACCGTGATGACCTCACGCGGCCGCTCGCTGCTCCCCCGCCGTTCCGCCTGATGCTCACCCGGCTGCGGGCGGTGCCCCGCTGGGCCTGGATCGCCGTCGTCGCGATCGTGGTGGTGGTGGTCGCGGTGGTGACCGTGCTCGTGGTCTCCTCCGGTCCCGACGATCCGGGTGCGGTGACCTTCGCCGCGGGCGGCGCCACGGTCCAGGCCGAGCCCACGGTCTACTGCGACCTCATGGTCACCGACTGCCGGACGGACCCGGGCAACGTCGCGACGCTGCCGCTGCCGGCCGGGGTGGCGCTCGACCTGACCGTTCCCGACGCCGTGCTGGCGACGCCGTGGCAGGTCGCCTTCGCCTACCTCGACGAGACCGGTACCCAGCAGAGCGGGCGGAGCCAGGTGTTCCCGCCGAACGCGCGCGGCCAGTTCCGGCTGGTGCTCCCCGACCCCCGCTGGCGCCTCCAGCGCGTGGAGGTGCAGCAGTTCGGGGCCAGCCAGACGGTCACGCCGCAGGGCAGCCTGTTCTCCACCCGCTCGACGTGGGTGCTGACCGCGACGGGCCCCGGCTGACCGTCGGCCGGGCCCGTCCGGCCGGCGCTCAGCCCTCCAGCTCCCGGGCGACGGCGCGGACGACCTCGGCGAGCTTCTTCGTGTTGCGCCGGTCGGGGTACTTCCCACGCCGCAGGTCGGGCTGGACCTTGATCTCGAGCAGCTTGATCATGTCGTCGATGAGCCCGTGCAGCTCGTCCGGCGACCGCCGCTTGGCCTCCGCGACCGACGGCAGCGGGTCGACCAGGCGGACCTGCAGCGCCTGCGGGCCGCGGCGTCCCTCGGCGATGCCGAACTCCACCCGCTGACCGGACTTCAGGGACTCCACCTCACGCGGCAGGGACCCCTTGGGGACGTAGACGTCGGCCCCCTCCTCCTGGGAGAGGAACCCGAACCCCTTCTCGGCGTCGTACCACTTGACCTTGCCGGTCGGCACCGTGCTCACCCGTTCTCTCGTCGACGAGAACGCGCCCCGGCAGTGTGCCGGAGCGCGTCCCACCATCGTATCCCGCACGGCCCGCCGAGTCGTCGGAGATGAGGGCCGCGCGCCGTCGGTGACAGCGGAGCGTCGTGGCTGTCGTCCCGTGGCAGCGACGACGCTCCGCTGCCTCCGGGGGAGGCGGCCTACGCCGTCGGCGCGGCGGCCTCGAGGCCCAGCAGCTCCACGGACGCGGCGCGCATCTCGACCTTGCGGACCTTGCCGGTGACGGTCATCGGGAACTCCTCGACGACGTGCACGTAGCGCGGGATCTTGTAGTGCGCGAGCTTGCCGGCGGCGAACTCACGGACCTGCTCGGCGGTGAGCCCGTCGACCCCGTCGCGCAGGCGCACCCACGCCATGAGCTCCTCGCCGTAGCGCTGGTCGGGCACCCCGATCACCTGCGCGTCGAGGATGTCGGGGTGGGTGTAGAGGAACTCCTCGATCTCCCGCGGGTACACGTTCTCGCCGCCGCGGATGACCATGTCCTTGATCCGGCCGGTGATGTTGACGTAGCCCTCGTCGTCCATCACCGCGAGGTCGCCGGTGTGCATCCAGCGCGCCCGGTCGAGCACCTCGGCGGTCTTGTCGGGCTGCTCCCAGTACCCGAGCATCACCGAGTAGCCGCGGGTGCACAGCTCACCCGGCGTCCCGCGCGGCACCGTCAGGCCGGTCTCGGGGTCGATGACCTTCGACTCCAGGTGCGGCATCGTGCGCCCGACGGTGGAGACGCGGCGGTCCAGCGAGTCGTTCGCGCGGGTCTGCGTGGACACCGGCGAGGTCTCGGTCATCCCGTAGCAGATCGACACCTCGGTCATCCCGAACCGCTCGACGACCTGCTTCATCACCTCCACCGGGCACGGCGAGCCCGCCATGATCCCGGTGCGCAGGCTCGAGACGTCGTAGGAGTCGACGTCGGGCAGCGAGAGCTCGGCGATGAACATCGTCGGCACCCCGTACAGCGAGGTGCAGCGCTCCTGCGCGACCGCCTCGAGCGTGAGCTTCGGGTCGAACCCCGGCGCCGGGATGACCATCGTCGCGCCCGAGCTGGAGCACGCCAGGTTGCCCATGACCATGCCGAAGCAGTGGTAGAAGGGCACCGGGATGCACACCCGGTCGGCCTCGGTGTAGCCGCACAGCCGGCCCACGAAGTAGCCGTTGTTGAGGATGTTGTGGTGCGAGAGCGTCGCACCCTTCGGGAACCCGGTGGTGCCCGAGGTGTACTGGATGTTGATCGCGTCGTCGGCCGACAGCTCCGCCTGCACCGCGCGCACCCGTGACACGTCGCCGTCGACGAACAGCGCCGACCACTCGGGCGAGTCGGTGATGATCACCGTCTCCAGCGCGGCGCAGCCCAGCCGGACCTCCTCGATCATCTCCGCGTACTTCGAGGTCTTGAACTCCCGCGCCGCCACCAGCAGCCGCACCCCGGCCTGGTTCAGCACGAACTCGAGCTCATGGGTGCGGTAGGCCGGGTTGACGTTGACGAGGATCGCGCCGACCTTCGCCGTCGCGTACTGCAGCAGCGTCCACTGCGCGCAGTTCGGCGCCCAGATGCCGACCCGGTCGCCCTTGACGATCCCGAGGTCCAGCAGGCCCAGCGCCAGCGCGTCGACCTCCGCGAGGAACTCCGACCACGTGTAGCGCAGCCCCTGCGCCCGGTCCACGAGCGCCTCGCCGTCGGGGACGCGGGCGACCGTGCGGTCGAGGTTGTCGCCGATCGTGTCGCCGAGCAGCGGCTCGTCCGAGATTCCGGATGCGTAGGACGGGACGGCTGGGGCGCTCACCGGATGACCTCCATGACGGATCCGATCGTGGTCCACCTCACGATCGCACGACCCACCGACAGCGTGAACCCTCGCCGCCCCGCCGTCGGGAACCAGCTGGGAGCATCGGGTGCCGTGACCGCCACCCACCCCCGGACCACCGCGAGCGCCGACGGCGCGGCCCTGGACACCTACGACGACGCCGTGGCCCGCCTGGTGGACACGCTCGGCGCCATCGACGACGACGGCTGGTACTCGACCATCGAGGTCGTGCGCCCCTGGTCGGCGGTCAACCCGCGCCTGACCGGCGAGTTCTCCCGCACCGCGGCGATCCGGCGCTACCTGTGCCGCGAGCTCGAGGCGCTCCTGCGCGCGGGCGCCCGGATCACGGTGCGACCGGCGCGGCCCGCGCTGGCCTTCGAGGACCCGTCGTTCTTCGCCGCCCTCGACGAGGACCGGGTCGACGCCCGCTCCAAGAAGCTCTTCCTGTTCGGTCCCGAGCGGATGCAGCTCTCGACCGACCGGCTCGGCCACTACACGGGCACGCCCGCGGCGGCCTTCCAGCGGCACGTGCTGTTCACCAACTACGGGATGCACGTCGAGGCGTTCCTGGAGCGCTGGCCCGACGCCGTCCGCCCGGACCACGACGTCCAGATGCCCGCCTACCACCACGTGCTGCCCGAGGGCGACGGCGTGACCCTGGTGAACATCGGTGTCGGGCCGGCCAACGCGAAGACCGCGACCGACCACGTCGCGGTCCTGCGCCCCGACACGATGATCATGATCGGGCACTGCGGCGGGCTGCGGAACCACCAGCAGAAGGGCGACTTCGTCCTGGCGACCGGCTACCAGCGCTTCGACCACGTGCTCGACGAGGTGCTGCCGCTCAACGTGCCGGTGATCCCGAACCACCGGCTCAACACGTTCCTGCTCGAGGCGCTGGAGGACGCGGGGGCCGAGTACCGGATCGGCACCGTGCACACCACGGACAACCGCAACTGGGAGCTCAACCAGAAGCTGACGCTCGCGGCCATGCAGACCAGCCGCAGCGTCGCCGTCGACATGGAGTCCGCGACGATCGCCGCCAACGGGTTCCGCTACCGCATCCCGAACGCGACGCTGCTCTGCGTCTCGGACAAGCCGCTGCACGGCTCGCCGAAGCTCTCCGCCGACGCCCAGACGTTCTACGAGACCTCCAAGCGCCACCACCTCGGGATCGCGCTTGCCGCGCTCGACCGGGTACGCCGCGAGCACCCGGGCGGGCTGCCCGGCCAAGAGATCCGCTCGGTCGACGAGCCGTTGTTCGGCGGGCCGTCGGACACGTAGGACGCGTCACGCCGACCGGCGCTCCTCCGGGAGCGGCTCGTCGTCGGCGAGCGGGAGCACCCGCGCCATGAGGGACCGGGCGATCTCGACGACGAGGGTGCGGTCGTAGCTGAGGACGTGGTCGAAGACCCGGCGCTCGCCCGGGTGGACGTCGCGGCGCTCGCGGGCGACGAGGGCCGCGGCGAAGTGCGGGCTCACGACGACGAGGGTCGCCTCGCGCGCGATCGGGTCGCCGGGGGCGAGCGCCGAGCCGCGCAACCCGGGGACGAGCTCCGCGGGCATGTCGGCCCCGAGGGCGCCGACGAACCGGGCGTGCGTCGCGAGGGCCGCGTAGTGCTCGGCGAGCTCGGCGGGCGTGTTGCGCGGATCGAGGCACGTGATCAGCACGACGGCGAGGCCGGCGTTCCGGCCGACGACGTCCTCGAGCTCCCGCCGCATCGCGATCAACAGATCGACCGGGACGCGGACCGCCGGGTGCCGGGCCGTCGCCAGCTCGTAGGGGCTCCCGACCGGCGTCACCTGGTCCAGGCCGTGCAGCGGCAGGGGCCACCGGGGCCGCGGCAGTCCGCCCGGGAGCCAGTGCTCCGGCAGTGGGCGCGCCGCCCCGTAGTACCAGCCCTGCGCGAGGGTGGCGCCGAAGGCGATCGCCAGGCGCTCGTGCTCGAGGGTCTCCACCCCCTCGGCGAGGACCAGCGCCCCCCGGCGCTCGGCATGGGCCCGCACCGCGGAGAGCACCCGCACGAGGGCGTTGTCCGGGGTTCGGCGCAGCATGCCCATGTCGAGCTTGACGACGTCGGGCATGAGGAACGGCATGAGCGCGAGCGAGTCGGCGTCCACCCCGACGTCGTCCAGGGCGATCCCCACTCCCGCCGCCCGCAGGTGCTCGGTGAACGTGAGCAGCTCCGCGGGGTCGCGGGCCAGGTCGCGCTCGGTGATCTCGACGACGACCTGCACCTCCGGGTACCGCGCGATGGTGGCGAGGAGGGCCGCCCACGAGGTGGCGCCCAGGCCGGCGGGCTCGCAGTTGAGGAACAGCCGCAGCTCGGCGGGCGGCCGTGCCGTCTCCCACCAGGTGAGGGCCACGTCGTGACAGAGCCGGTCGAGCTCCCCCGTGAGCCCCGCCGCCCGCGCGGCGGCGAACAGGGCGTCCGGGCGCTCGAGGGCCGTGTCGCGCGGTCCCCGGGTGAGGGCCTCGACGCCGACGACCTGACGGGTCGGGAGCTCGACGATCGGCTGGAAGACCGTGCGGATCGACCGCTCGGCGAGGACGGCGCGCAGGTCCGCGTCCACGTCCTCCGTGGTCTCGACCGCCATCCCGCCCCCTCCTCCGGCGTCCGCCCCGATCCTCGGATCCGGTATATCGACTTCGCTTGAGGGCCACGGTAACCGCCGACGGGGTCCAACCACCGACACGTTGGGGTGATGCGGGCGTTGCACGGAGTGAGTCCGGTCCTCACCGGCCCGCCGGGTAGACCTCCACCTCGGCCGCCTTCACCGTGAACCACAGCTCGTCGCCCGGCTCGACGCCGAGGTCGGCGACGGCGGCCGGGGTGACGTCGGCGGCGAGGCCGTCGACCCAGCCCGGCCCGTCGTCGGGAACGCCCGCGCGGAGCCGGACGAGCTCGCCGTGCGGCTCCATCGCGGCGAGCCGGACCGGCACCATCGTGCGCGGCGATCCCTTCGGCGGGTCGCGGAACACGGCCACCGAGGCCGGGGAGAACAGCGCCACGGCCGGCTCCCCGTCGGCGACCGGCTCCGGGTGCACGCCTCCGATCACCGTGCCCTCCGCGGTCCGCAGGCCCTCCCGGCAGGAGCGGCCCGGGACGAGGTCGAGCCCCGCGATGCGCGCCGCGAAGGCGGACCGCGGCCGGCGCAGCACCTCGGCGGTCGGGCCGGACTCGACGACGCGGCCGCCGTCGAGCACGACGAGGCGGTCGGCGAGGACGACGGCGTCGAGCACGTCGTGGGTGACCATCAGCGTGGTCACCCCGGCGGCGCGCACCACGCGGCGCAGCAGCGACCGGACGGCCGGGGTGACGTCGACGTCGAGCGCCGCGAAGGGTTCGTCGAGCAGCAGCAGTTCCGGGTCGCAGGCGAGCGCGCGCGCGATGGCGATGCGCTGGGCCTGGCCGCCGGACAGCTCGGCGGGCCGCCGGTCGGCGAGGGCCGTGGCGTCCACCATCGCGAGCCAGCGGTCCGCGGTCTCCCGCGCGGCCCGTCGTCGGGAACCGGTGGAGCGCGGCCCGAAGGCGACGTTGTCGCGGGCGGTGAGGTGGGGGAAGAGCAGTGCCGACTGGCTCAGCAGACCGACCCGCCGGCGGTGCACGGGCACGTCGTCGAGGGCGCGGCCGGCGAGCACGATCGAGCCCCGGTCGGGGCGGTACAGCCCCGCGAGCGCGCCGAGGAACGTCGACTTCCCGGCGCCGTTCGCGCCGAGCACCGCGACGACCTCGCCGGACTCCACGGTCACCGAGACGTCGAGTGCGAACGACCCGCGGGTGACCGCGACGTCGACCTCGAGGCGGCTCACCGCAAATCCCGGGTGCGGCTGACGACGATCACCAGGATCGCCACGACGACGAGGACGAGCGACATCGCGACGGCACCGTCGAGGTCGCTCTCCGACTCCAGATAGATGAACAGCGGGAGGGTGCGGGTGGTGCCCTCGAGCGAGCCCGCGAACGTGATCGTCGCGCCGAACTCACCGAGCGCGCGGGCGAACGCGAGCACGCTCCCCGACATCAGGCCCGGCAGGACGACGGGCACCGTCACCCGCCACAGCGTGGTCGCGGGTGAGGCTCCGAGCGTCGCCGCGACCGCCTCGTAGCGCTCCCCCGCCGTCCGCAACGCCCCCTCGAGCGAGACGACGAGGAACGGCATGGCGACGAAGGTCTGGGCCAGCATCACCGCCCCCGTCGAGAAGGGGATGGTGATCCCGAACTCGCGGTCGAGGAACCCGCCGACCGGGCCGGTGCGCCCGAACAGGAACAGCAGCGTCAGGCCCCCGACGACGGGTGGGAGCACCAGGGGCAGCAGCACCACCGACCGGATGAACGGCAGGCCGGGCAGTGACGACCGCGCGAGGACCACGGCGAGCGGACCGCCGAACAGCAGGCAGAGCGCCATCGTCGCGAGCCCGGTCTCCAGCGAGAGACGCAGGGCCGCGAGCGCCGACGGCGTCGTGACGAGGCCGAGGAAGTTCGGCCAGTCCACCCGGAGGACGAGCCCCGCGACGGGGATCGCGACCAGGAGCCACGCGAGCGCCGCCGGCACCCAGAGGAACCGCGGGACCGTGGTCCTCACGAAGCGGGGGTCACTTGGTGACGAACCCCGCCTGCTGCAGCGCCGCGGTGCCCTGCTGGCTGCGGACGAAGTTGATCCAGCTCTGCGCGAGGTCGGCGTTCTGCGAGCCGGTGACCACGCCGATCGGGTAGGACTGGATCGCTCCCTGCGCCGAGGCCTGCGGGAAGCTCACGCCGGCGACCTTGCCGGCGGTGGACTTCACGTCGGTGACGTAGACGAGGCCCGCGTCGGCGTTGCCGGTCTGGACGCGGTTGAGCACGCCCTTGACGTCCTGTTCCTCGCTGGCGGGCGTCAGAATGACGTTCGCGGCCTTCTCGGCGGCCTGGGCGGCCGCGCCGCACGGGACGGCGGGAGCGCAGACCACGGAGACGACGCCGGGCTTGGTCAGGTCCTGGAGCGAGGTGATGCCCTTCGGGTTGTTCGGGGCCACCGCGATCTGCAGCGAGTTCGTCGCGTAGACGACGGGCTCGCCCTGGATCTTCCCGGCCTGCACCGCGGTCTGCATCGTCTTCGAGCTCGCCGTCGCGAGCACGTCGGCCGGCGCACCCTGCACGACCTGCTGGGCCAGCGCGTCCGAGCCGCCGAAGTTGAACTTCACGGTGGTGCCGGGGTTCGCGTTCTGGAACTCGGTGCCGAGCTGCTGGTAGACGCTCGTGAGCGAGGCGGCCGCCGACACCGTGAGGGTGCGGGCGGGCGCCTGCGCCTGCGCGCCGGAGCCGGAATCGGATCCGCCGCACGCGGTCAGGGCGAGCCCGAGCACGGCAGCGGTGCCGGCCATGAGCGCGGCACGGAAGCGGGTCCTCACGCGGTTCCTCCAGGGGTCTCGACGATGATGTGGGTGGCCTTGACGACGGCGACCGCGAGCGAGCCGACCTCGAGGGCGAGCTCGTGCACCGCCTCGGTGCTCATGAGCGACACGACGCGGTGCGGACCGCACTGGATCTCGACCTGCGACATGACCTTGTCGCTCTGGATGTCGGTCACCAGGCCGACGAAGCGGTTCCGGGCCGAGCGCCCGACGCCCGACGGGTCGGGCGTGGCGTGGGCCTGGGCCCGCGCGAACGCCGCGAGGTCGGCCCCGGCGATGACCTTGCGGCCACTGGAGTCGGCCTCGACGGGTAGGGCGCCGCCGTCGGTCCAGCGACGGACCGTGTCGTCGCTGACCCCGAGCAGACGAGCCGCCTCGGCGATCCGGAAGTGCGTCACGGCGCGCAGTCTAGGCACGTAGGTACGGCTGTGGTGACCCGGAAGGGGGAGCATCTTCGGGACGGCGGGTGACCGTGGTGGAGATCGCGTGGATCACCACCCTCGCGCACCGCACCCACCGGTGGGAGAGTCGCGGACGTGGACTTCGCCCCCAGCGCCGTGGCAGACGACTACACCAAGCGGATGCGCGCCTTCCTGGAGGAGTCGATCCTCCCCGCCGAGGCCGAGTACGACGCCTTTCGCGACGCGCGCCGAGGTACCCCCGCCGAGCACGAGCTGCCGCCCGTCGTCGAGACCCTCAAGGCCGAGGCCCGCGACCGCGGCCTCTGGAACCTGTTCCTCCCGTCCGAGTCCGGTCTGACCAACCTCGAGTACGCCTCGGTCGCCGAGGTGACCGGGTGGTCGCCGGTGATCGCACCGGAGGCGATCAACTGCCAGGCGCCCGACACGGGCAACATGGAGACGCTGCACCTGTTCGGCACCGCCGAGCAGAAGCAGGACTGGCTCGTCCCGCTGCTCGCCGGCGAGATCCGCTCGGCCTTCGCGATGACCGAGCCCGACGTCGCGAGTTCCGACGCCACCAACATCACCACCGAGATCCGCCGCGAGGGCGACGAGTACGTCATCAACGGCAAGAAGTGGTGGTGCTCCGGTGCCGCGGACGCGCGCTGCGCGATCTTCATCGTCATGGGCAAGACGGACCCGGAGGCCTCGAAGCACCGCCAGCAGTCGATGGTGCTCGTGCCGCGCGACACCCCGGGCGTGAACATCGTCCGGGCCCTGCCGGTGTTCGGCTACCAGGACCAGCACGGGCACTGCGAGATCGAGTTCCACGACGTGCGGGTCCCGGTGTCGAACCTGCTCGGCGAGGAGGGCGGCGGCTTCGCCATCTCGCAGGCCCGCCTCGGCCCCGGCCGTATCCACCACTGCATGCGCCTCATCGGCATGGCCGAGCGCGCCCTCGACGCGATGGTGCGCCGGGCGAACGAGCGGATCGCCTTCGGCGGCCCGCTGGCGAACCAGGGCGTGGTCCAGCAGCAGATCGCCGAGAGCCGCATCGAGATCGACCAGGCCCGCCTCTACGTGCAGAAGGCCGCGGACCTCATCGACAAGGTGGGGTCCCGGGGCGCGGCGAGCGAGATCGCCGCGATCAAGGTCGTCTGCCCGCGGATGGCGTGCAGCGTCATCGACCGTGCAATCCAGGTGCACGGGGGTGGCGGGGTGTCCGACGACTTCCCGCTCGCCTCGGCCTACGCCTGGGCCCGCGCGCTCCGCCTCGCCGACGGGCCCGACGAGGTGCACCTGCGCTCGGTCGCCCGCGTGGAGATCAAGAGCCGCGCCTGAACACCCCGAGCGCCCAGGCGCGGCCGACCGCCTCCGCGCGGTCGGTCGCGTCGAGCTTGCGGAACAGCCGCGCCGCGTGCGACTTCACGGTCGACGCGGACACGTACAACCGCCCGCCGATGTCGGCGTGGGTCATCCCCCGGCTCAGCCCGATCAGCACCTGCACCTCGCGCGCCGACAGGTCCAGCTCCCGCTGGGTGGCCCGGTCCAGGTGGACGCCCTCGGCCGGGGGCGTGAGCAGTTCCTCCTCCGGCGAGGAACCGGCCGCGAGCGCGGCCAGCGTGCGCGTCATCGCCCGCGGTGCGTCCCACCGCAGGTAGCCCACCGCCCCGGCCGCGAGCGCCTCCGCGACCGCGGCGGAATCGTCCGACGGACCCGCCACGAGCACCGGCACGCCCGGCGCCGCACCCCGGACCGCGGCGAGCGTCGACGCGACGGTGCCCGACCGGGAGATGCCCAGCACGACGACGTCCGCCGGGCCGGCCGCCACCCGGGCGAGCAGGTCGGCCAGGTCGGTCGCGGCCACGACCTCGTCGGCCTCGCCGGAGCCCGCGAGCAACAGCTCGAGGCGCCGACGGGTCTGCTCCCGCTCGTCGTGCACCAGACAGGTGCGCCCCATCGCGCGCAGCTCCTTCACACGATCGTGGACGTCGTAGCTCTACCGGGTGGCACGACCGTGGCGCCGGTGGCGCGCCGATCATGACGACACCGATGTAATTCACCCCGCGGGTCATCACTCACATGCGTCACGCGTGCATCGATTGCGTGTGCAGGGCAGTGCCCGATTGCATGATCGAGTGCGGAGAGCGAAGCGCTGGAGGCTGGTCCTGACGGTGGCCGCGACGCTGCTGGCCCTCCCCGCGGCCCCCGTGGCGCGAGCCCTGCCGTCACTGCCCGCACTGCCCGCACTGCCCTCCGGGGAGACCTGGGCGGCCGAGCTCGCCGTCGCGGACGGCGACGACGTCGACGTCGTCGCCACCGACGGCGCCGTGCGGCTGCGCGACACCACAGCCCGCACGACGACGGCCGGCCCCGCCCCCGCCGAGGGCACGCTGCTGCTCGCCCCGCGCCGGCTCGGCGCCGTGGCCGACCGGGTGTCCGCGGCCGCCACCGCGGACACGCCGCCGGGCTCCCAGGTCCTGGTGGCGGTCCGGGGACTGCGCGACGACGGGTCCTGGTCCGAGTGGATCCCGACGGCCGACCGGGGGCCGGCCCAGCTGCCCGCCGCGACCCTCCAGGTGCAGGTGCGGGTGACCCTGGTGGCCGGGGACGGCGGAGTGGGCCCGGCGCTGCGCCGCCTCTGGCTCACCGCGGACGCGACCCCCGCGCCGCGGCGGCTCGCGACGACCGTCGCGACCGCGCCCTTCACGGCCCGGGTGTTCGCCACCCGCATCGGGCTCGTCGGGAACACCACCGCCAACGGGCACCGCATCGTCACCGAGGACCGCTTCGTCGCCCTGCCCTCCCGCCGCGGCCTCGCCCCCGACGGCGCCGGGGACTACACGGTCCGCATCTGCGCCGACAACGGTCGCTGCACGTGGGCGCCGGTCTGGGACGTCGGGCCGTGGAACGTCCGCGACGACTACTGGAACACCGACCGCCAGTCCTTCGGCGACCTCCGCCGGGGCGTGCCCCAGGCCCAGGCCGCGCACGACGACGGGTACGCGGACGGCCGGGACGGCTTCGGCCGGAAGGTGGCGAACCCCGCCGGGATCGACCTCGCCGACGGCACGTTCCGCCGCGATCTCCGCCTCGCGGACAACTCCCCGGTCGACGTCACCTACCTCTGGACCGGCACCGGGCCCGCCGGCACCACCCGCGGCGACGACCCGCTGACGGTCCGCTCCGCGCCCTCGCCCGACGCTGCCGACATCGGGGCGATCGCACCCCGCTCCCGGGTCCTCGTCGAGTGCTCCGCCCCGGCCGGTCCACCGCCGACGACCTCCCCCGTCACCGCCGCCGCGGTGGACCCGGCGGCCGTGGCCCGTCCGACGCCCACCACCGCACCCACGACCATCTCCGCGCCGTCGACCACCAGGCCGTCGACCACCACGACGTCGCCCGCCGCGCGCTGGCTGCGCCTCGGCACCGGTCAGTACGTCCCCGCCACCGCTCTGGAGGTCCCCGATGTCCCGACGTGCTGAGCGCCGACGACCGGCCGACGGTCATCGAGCACCTGCGGTGGTCGGGACGGCCGCCGGATCACCGAGGGCCGGCCGTCGGATCGCGGGACTCGGCGGCGCCGTCGTTGCGGCCCTCCTGCTGGCCGGCACGACGGCCACCGCGGGCCCGGCCATCGTCACCCCGACCGGGCCCGGCGAGAGCTGGGCCGCCGAGCTCGCCCTCGGGGGCGGCGACGACTCCGGTGTGCTCGTCGCGGACGGTGGCGTCCGCCCCGCCCGACCCGGCACCGAGGGGGTCCTGACGACGGCCCCGCGCCGCCTGCTCGCGCCGGCCGCGGGCCTCGCGGGCACCGTCGCCGCCGACACCCCGGCCGGGACCGCGGTCGACCTCCAGGCCCGCGGCCTGGCCCCCGACGGCACGTGGGGACCGTGGCTCGCCGTCCGGGACGCCGCGCCCGCGCGCTTCGCCGCCCCCACCGCGGAGGTGCAGGTCCGGCTGCTCCTGCGCGGCGCCGCCGACGGGTCCGCGGTCCCTGCCGCCCATGGGGTCTGGCTGACCGCCGAGCCCACGGCCCCGGCGACCACCACGACGGTCCCCACCGCGCGGCCGGCCGCCGTGACGAGCGGGGCCACCCCCGCCCCGTCGACCACGGGCCTCGTCTGGGACGGCGCGATCGCGACGAAGGGCCTGGGCGGGTTCAAGGACACGCCGTACAACATCACCGGCAGCTCGTCGGTGAAGGTCGTCGACGGGCCGCCGCGGGCCATCCGGTTCACGGTGCCCAGCGGCTCGCAGCGGGCCGAGGTCGAGCCCGACGTCGCCGAGTTCTCCGAGGGCGAGACGCGGTTCTTCCGTCTGACCTACACCCTGCCGCCGTCGTTCCCGCTGAAGCCGTCGGGCTTCCAGCTCGCCACGCAGTGGAAGAACGACGGCACCGGCTCGCCGCCCCTGGAACTGCGGGTCGAGGACGGCAAGTTCCGGCTCGGCGGTGGCTTCGGCCGGCCCGGGGGCTCGCGTCTGTTCGCCACCGACGTCGGGCCGGCCGTGACCGGGCGGCCCGTGGACATCGTCGTCGGGATCGTCTTCTCCTCCGACCCCGGCAAGGGCCGGGTCGACGTCTGGCTCGACGGGAAGCAGACCGTGGCCGGCTTCCGCCCGCCCGGCGGCACGCTCTACCCGGGGAAGCAGAGCTACTGGAAGGTCGGGCTCTACCGCGACACGGCGAACGCGGGCACCGCGACCGCCGACCTCGGCGTCGCCCGGCTCGGCGAGACCTACTCCGCCGTCGCTGGGAGCCCGGCGCCGAGCACCACCTCGTCACCGGCCGCGAGGCCGACGAGCACCTCCGCGGCGCCGTCGCCGACCAGCCCGACCCCGACCGTCCGGGTCACCGTCCCCGTGCCCTGATCCCGCCGCACCTCGACGGTCGCGGTACCCGGGGCGGGTCCCGGGTGCAGGGCGGCGACCGGCACGACGAGCACCCCGTCCCGGCGCTCGAGCACGATGTCCACCCGGGCCGGGACGCCGATCCGGTCGGCGCCCCCGAGCGGGGCGTCGACGGTGACGGCGTAGCGCCCGTCGGGTCCGGGCACGGGGGCGACGTCGGCGACCTCGCCCCACCGCGGCGGGCCGGTCGTGGTCACGACGGCCGGCCGCCCGACGGGGACGGCGGCGACCTGGCCGGGCTCGATCCCGACGCGGACGGCGAGCCCCGTGAGGTCCGCGATCTCGACGACGGGCGGCGAGGTCGCGGTGACACGGTCGCCCACCTGCGCCCGGACCACGGTCGCCGTGCCGTCCTGGGCGGCGCGCAGCACGCCGCCGTCCAGCACCCGTTGCGCCTCCGCGAGCGTCGCCCGGTCGGCGGAGATCGTGGCGTCGAGGCGGGCGATCGCGACCGGGTCGGGCACCGGCGGCGGCACGGGCGCAGGCACCGATACGGGCACGGGCACCGGCGCCCGGGCCGCGGCGTCGCGGGCCCGCTGGTCGGCCACGAGCGCGGCGCGCGCCGCGTCGAGGCGGGGACGGACGGCGCTCTCGTCGAGGGTCGCGAGCACGTCCCCCGCCCGGACCTCACCGCCCGTCGTGACGTCGACCGACGCGACGACGCCGTCGACCGGGAAGGACGCGGCCGAGCTCCGCCGGCTCACCACCGTGCCGTCGACGTGGGCCGACAGCACGACGCTGCCGCGGACCACGGTCGCGGTCACCGGCCGCAGCGGGGCGTCGGCGGCGAGGGCCAGGCCCCCGAGGACGACGACGACCACGAGCAGCAGCAGGACCGCCAGCACGCCGCGTCCGCGCCGCCGGCGTCGGGCGGGACCCGGACCCGTCGTGGGCGGCCGGATCGCCGTGGTGGTCACGGTCCGACGCTAGTGACGCCCGCCCGGGCGTCCCGGGACGTCCGCTTCGTTCGGCGTGTCACCCGGCTGGGGGACGGCCGACGCGTGCCGGTCCGGAGGGCGGCGGCGCCGACGGCGACCTCACCACCGGCGGGCGGAGGTCGCGGATCCGGACGCCCGGGCCCCGGATCCGCGACCCCGGCGGCGCGCTGGGCCTCGGCTGTCCCGCTCCCCTCCGATCGTACGGTTCCGGCCGACCCGAGCCGCAGGTGCGTGATCACCTCGGGGTGGTCCCCGCATCTGCGGGTCATGCCCCCGACCTGCGGAGATGCTGCTCACGCAGGTCCTCGATCGTGGTTAGGGTGGACGGCGATGACCATCCTCGACCTCGGCGTCCCGTCCGTTCCGGGGACGTCGGACACCGCCGCGGACCGCCCCTCCGACGCCCGCCTCGTCGACCGCTACGGCCGGGTCGCGACCGACCTGCGGGTCTCGCTGACCGACCGGTGCAATCTGCGCTGCACCTACTGCATGCCCGCGGAGGGCCTGGAGTGGATGCCGACCGAGCAGGCCCTCACCGACGACGAGGTCGTCCGACTGGTGCGCATCGCGGTCGAGCACCTCGGCGTGCAGGAGATCCGGTTCACCGGCGGGGAGCCGCTGCTCCGGCGCGGCCTCGAGGACATCGTCGCGGCGACGGCGGCGCTGACCCCGAAGCCCGACATGTCGGTCACCACCAACGGCCTCGGCCTGACGAAGCGGGCCCGGCGCCTCGCGGACGCCGGCCTCGACCGGGTCAACGTCTCGCTGGACACGTTGCGCCCGGAGCGGTTCGCCGAGATCACCCGGCGCGACCGGCTCGGGGACGTCCTCGACGGCCTCGCGGCCGCCCGTGACGCGGGCCTCGGTCCCATCAAGATCAACACGGTGCTCATGCCGGGTCTGAACGACGACGAGGCCCCGGACCTGCTCGGCTGGGCCCTGGCCGAGGGCTTCGAGCTGCGCATCATCGAGCAGATGCCGCTCGACGCCGGTCACTCCTGGCAGCGCGACCGCATGATCACCGCCGAGCAGATCCTCGCCTCGCTGCAGACCCGGTTCTCGCTGCGACCCGACCCGGCCGAGCGCGGCGGCGCCCCGGCCGAGCGGTTCCTCGTCGACGGGTGGGAGCGCCCCGGGGGCGGCCCGGCCCGCGTGGGCGTCATCGCGTCGGTCACCCGCCCGTTCTGCGGGACCTGCGACCGCACGCGGCTGACCGCCGACGGTCAGGTGCGCACCTGCCTGTTCGCCCGCTCCGAGAACGACCTACGGTCCCTCCTGCGCGGCGGCGGCACCGATGCCGAGATCGCCGCGGCGTGGCGGGTCGCGATGTGGGGCAAGAAGCCCGGCCACGGCATCGACGACCCCGGGTTCCTGCAGCCCGACCGTCCCATGAGCGCGATCGGAGGATGATGACGAGCTCGCTCGAGACCCGCACCCTGACCGTCACGGTCCGCTACTTCGCCGGCGCGAAGGCCGCCGCGGGCTGCGGCTCGGAGGCACTGACGGTGCCGACCGGGACCACCGTCGCCGCGCTGGTCGAGGCGATCGCCTCGGACCACGGCGAGGCACTCGTGAAGGTGCTGGCCGCGTCGTCGTTCCTGCTCGACGGCACCGCCGTGCACTCGCGTGACGAGGTCCTCGCCGACGGCGCCGTCGTCGACGTGCTGCCGCCCTTCGCCGGGGGCTGACCCGCAACACCCGGGCGGCTCGGGGTGTTCTCCCGGACATGACGGTCGTGCACGAGACACGGATCGGGCCGCTGTACCTCGCGGCCTCGGCGGACGGGCTGACGCTCCTGGGGTTCACCGCCCCGACGAGCCCCACCCCGCCCGACGTCGGGACGGAGCACCTCGACCTCGCGCGCCGCGAGATCGACGCCTACCTCGACGGCGGGTTGCGGGAGTTCACCGTCCCGGTCGACCTGGCGGGCGCCCACGACCGCCGCATCCTCGACGGGCTGCGCGACGTCGGGTGGGGCACGACGATCACCTACGGCGCGCTCGCGACGAAGGTCGGGCTCCCGCTCTCGGACTCCCGCCGGGTCGGCGGTGCGATGGCGCGGAACCCCGTGGCGATCGTCGTGCCGTGCCACCGCGTGGTCGGCGCCGACGGCTCGCTCACCGGCTACGCGGGCGGCCTGGGGACCAAGCGCGCGCTGCTCGACCTCGAGGCCGCCGACACCATGCTCTTCTGACCGAGCACCCGGTGCACCGTCGAGTGGTCCCGCGTCGCTGCCGACGGGGGTTCCTCACGACGCTGCGGGACCACTCGGCGCGCGGCTAGGTGTACTGACCGGACACGTTGGTTGAACCGGTGTGACGACACGGTCTGAATGATCTTGAGGGGAGGACCTCTCGGGAGTGCTGTGGAGCTGTCTGACGGCACCCATCACCACCGGGAGGTCCTCCGTGGCCCACGCTAACGCGGCACTGACCCCGCGCAGCCGATTGAAGCTCGCGCGTCTGATCGTCGAGCAGAACTGGCCGATCGCCGCGGCCGCGATCCGCTTCCA
>NZ_KB903247.1 GCF_000379625.1 Actinomycetospora chiangmaiensis DSM 45062
AACCCGCACACGAGTGTGGGGGTGGTTCGGTGTTCCGGTGGCCACAGCGGAGGGGAAACGCCCGGTCCCATCCCGAACCCGGAAGCTAAGCCCTCCAGCGCCGATGGTACTGCGACCGCCAGGTCGTGGGAGAGTAGGACACCGCCGGAACACCCAACCACCCCCACCACCCAAGCCCCCCAGCCACCACCGGGGGGCTTCCGTGCGCTCAAGGCCGGATGGCGCCCCGCGAGATGTACGCCAGGCAGGAATAGCGAGCCCAGAACCTGCCTCGCGTCCTCCTCGCGAAGCGACGAGGGCGCCGGGCACTCCCCGCAGGCTCGGCCGGGCCGACACAATCCCCTCGCGACTGCGCGGTCACCAGGGCACAACCTGCAGAGCCGGCCACGAACGTCCGCCCGCCAGTCGGCGGATCGTCCTACGCCGCAACGGCGTCGTTACAGTGGCTTGCGTGCTCACGCCCTGGTGTGGCCCTGTCCCTCCGCACGTCATCGTGCAGCGATGACGGCCCCGGCGCTCGACGCGGACGCACTGCGGGAGGCGGCGAAGGTCCACGCCGCGGACGACGCCCAACTCGGTGACCTCGCGGCGCTGTACTTCGCCCGGGTCGGGGTCGGCGAGATGGGCGACGACCCGCACGAGGCGCTCGCGATCGTGCGGGCCCACCGGAGCCTCGCCCGACTGCGCGTCCCCGGCCGGCCGGTGACGGCCGTCCTGGGCGCCGGGGCGCAATCCACGACGAACGCACCGGACCCCGACCGGGTGTCCGTCCTCGTCGTCACCGAGGACATGCCGTTCCTCATCGACTCCGTGGTCGCGGAGCTCTCGCGGACGGGCGCGACGGTGCACCGCGTCGTGCACCCCGTGGTCGTGGTGCGCCGGGACGCGGACGGCGCCCTGCTCGAGGTGTGCCCGGACGCGGACCCCACCCACCCGCCGTCGGGAACGGTCGCCGAGTCGTGGATGAACCTCGAGCTCGAGGCGGACACCACGCCCGACTCGGTCCGTGACCTGGCCCGTGACCTGCACGAACGGCTCTCCGCCGTGCTCGACGACGTCCGCGACGTGGTGGAGGACCGCGAGCGGATGCTCGACCGCGCCCGACGGCTCGCCGACGCGTTGGAGGCCGCGCCCCCACCGGTGGCGGAATACCGCACGGCGGAGACGGTCGCGCTGCTGCGGTGGTTCGCCGACGGCAACCTGACGTTCCTGGGGCACCGGTACCGCTCCACCACGGGCGACCCGGACTCCGACGGGCTCGGCATCCTGCGCCGCGACACCGAGTACGCGCGCACCCTGACGGCGGGTCCCGACCTCGCGGAGCAGGAGGAGCCGCCCGAGCCGGGCGTGCTGCTCCTCCTCACCCGCGCCGGCGCGCGTTCCACCGTCCACGCCCCCGTCCACCCGCTGTTCGTCGGCGTGAAGGTGTACGAGGGCGGCCGCGTCGTCGGCGAGCACCGCTTCCTCGGGGTCCTCTCCGTCGCGGCCCGCAGCGCCGACGTCACGCGCATCCCCGTGGTGTCGCGCCGGGTCACCGACGTGATCAGCCGCAGCGAGCTGCCGGTCGAGTCGTGGTCGGGCCGGCAGATGCTCGAGGTGCTCCAGACCTACCCGCGCGCCGAACTGCTCTGCACCGACCGGGCCTCGCTGCTCGAGACGGTCACCGGCGTCCTCGCGCTCGCCGAACGACGACGGGTGCGGCTCTTCCTGCGTCGCGACCGCTGGGGCCGCTACTTCTCGGCGATGGTCTACCTGCCGCGCGACCGCTACACCACGGCCGCGCGCCTGCGCATGCAGCAGCTGCTGCTGGACCGGCTCGAGGGCGCGGACATCGAGTACACCGCACGCGTCACCGAGGACCGGCTCGCCCTGCTGCACGTCACCGTGCACACCGGGCAGCGCGAGCCCGTCCGGCCCGACGTCGCCGCGCTCACGGCGGAGCTCGCCGAGGCCGCCCGCACCTGGGACGACCGCCTCCGCGCCGCGGTCGGGCCCGCGGAACGCGCCGCGATCGCCGCGGTCGGCGAGCCGTTCAGCCAGGCCTACCAGGAGGACTTCCCGCCCGAGCGCGGCGTCGCCGACCTGCTCGTCCTCGACGGGCTGAGCGGCCCGGACGACCTCGCGGTGCGCCTCTACCGGCCGGACGACGACGGGCTCGACCCGGAGGGTGGCGACCGCCGGCTCAAGCTCTACCTCGTCGGACGACGGATCACGCTGTCGACCGTGCTGCCGGTGCTGCAGTCGATGGGGGTCGAGGTCGTCGACGAGCGGCCGTACGAGGTGCGCCGCAGCGACGGGCGGACCGCCTGGATCAACGACTTCGGGCTGCGGATGCGGCTCGGCGCGCGGGCCGCGCAGGACGAGGACCTCACCCGGCGGGCCGCCGAGGCGTTCACCGAGATCTGGCGGGGCCGCGTCGGCACCGACGTGTTCAACGCCCTCGTGCTCACCGCCGGCCTGACCTGGCGCCAGGCCGCCTTGCTGCGGGCACTCGCCCGCTACCAGCGCCAGATCGCCAGCACCTACGGCCAGAGCTACATCACCGATGTCGTCACCGCGCACACCGACGTGGCGGTCGGGCTCGTCGAGCTGTTCGAGACGACGTTCGACCCGGAGTACCCCGGCGACCGGGACGCCCGCGTGGCCGAGCTCGACCGCGAGGTGGAGGCCGCCATCGACGCGGTGACCAGCCTCGACGCCGACCGCATCCTGCGCGCGATGCTCGGCCTCGTCCGCGGGACGCTGCGGTCGAACTACTTCCTGCGCGACGCCGACGGTGCCCCGCGCGACGTCATGGCGTTCAAGCTCGACCCGGCGCGGGTGCCGGGCGTGCCGGAGCCGCGGCCGGCCATCGAGACGTTCGTGCACTCCAACCGGGTGGAGGGCGTCCACCTGCGCTTCGGGCCCATCGCCCGCGGCGGACTGCGCTGGTCGGACCGCCTGCAGGACTACCGCACCGAGATCCTCGGGCTGGTCAAGGCGCAGGCCGTGAAGAACGCCGTCATCGTCCCGGTCGGTGCGAAGGGTGGCTTCGTCGTCAAGCGTCCCCCGGCCCCGAGCGGTGACCCGGGCACCGACAGGGACGCCCAGCGGGCGGAGGGCGTCGCCTGCTACCGGCTGTTCGTCGGGGCCCTGCTCGACCTCGTCGACAACCGCAGCAACCACGGGGCGCAGGCGGACGTCGTCGTCCCGGAGCGGGTGGTGCGCTACGACGGCGACGACACCTACCTCGTCGTCGCGGCCGACAAGGGCACCGCGACGTTCTCCGACCTCGCCAACGAGGTGGCCACCTCGCGCGGCTTCTGGTTGGGCGATGCGTTCGCCTCCGGCGGGTCGGTCGGGTACGACCACAAGGCCATGGGCATCACCGCCCGCGGCGCGTGGGAGTCGGTACGCCGCCACTTCCGCGAGCTCGGGCGCGACGTCGCGACCGAGGAGATCACCGTGGTCGGCGTCGGCGACATGTCGGGCGACGTCTTCGGCAACGGCATGCTCCTCTCCGAGCACCTGCGCATCGTGGCCGCGTTCGACCACCGCCACGTGTTCCTCGACCCCGATCCGGACCCCGCCGCCTCGTTCGCGGAGCGTCGCCGCCTGTTCGACCTGCCCCGGTCCTCCTGGGCCGACTACGACACGTCGCTCATCAGCCCTGGCGGCGGGGTGTACCCCCGCACGCTCAAGCGGATCCCGGTCTCCGAGCAGGTCGCCGCCGTCCTCGGGCTCGCGGGGACCGAGGCGCTCGACCCGCCGGCGCTGATCCGCGCGATCCTGCGTGCGCCCGTCGATCTGCTGTGGAACGGCGGGATCGGGACCTACGTCAAGGCGAGGGAGGAGACCCACGCCGACGCGGGCGACAAGAGCAACGACGCCGTGCGCGTCGACGGCCACGAGCTGCGGGCGAAGGTCGTCGGCGAGGGCGGCAACCTCGGGCTCACCCAGCGCGGTCGCATCGAGTACGCCCGCGCCGGCGGCCGCGTGAACACCGACGCGGTCGACAACTCGGCGGGCGTCGACTGCTCCGACCACGAGGTCAACATCAAGATCCTGCTGGACTCGCTCGTGGAGCGCGGCGAGCTCGCGGAGGAACGGCGCGACGAGCAGATCGCGGCGACCACCGAGGACGTGGCGGCGCTCGTCCTGGCCGACAACGTGGCGCAGAACGACGTCCTCGGTGTCGCCCGCGCCCACGCCGGCGACATGCTCAACGTCCACGAGGCCCAGGTGGCCGACCTGGAGGCCCGCGGGCGCATCGACCGGGAGCTCGACGTCCTGCCCGACGCCGAGGGCTTCGAGGCCCGGCGGCAGGCGGGGGAGGGGCTCAGCGGGCCGGAGCTCGCCCAGCTCATGGCGCACGTGAAGCTCGACCTCACCGAGGCGCTCGCCGAGGACGACCTGCCCGACGCCGAGGTCTTCACCCGGCGGCTGCCGTCGTACTTCCCGCCGGTGCTGGCGACGACGTACCCGGCGGCCGTCGCCGCGCACCCGCTGCGGCGCCGGATCGTCACGACGATGGTGGCGAACGAGGTCGTCGACGGCGGCGGACTCTCCTACGTCCACCGGCTGGTCGCGGAGGTCTCGGCGACCCCGGCCGACGCGGTGCGCGCCTACCAGGTCGCGACGCGGGTGTTCGGGCTCGACCGCCTCGCCCCGGACATCGCCGACGCGACGGCGGCGGGGCTGCCGACGGCGGCCGCGGACCGTCTCACGCTCGCCGCGCGACGTGTCCTGGACCGCGCGTCGCGGTGGCTGCTCACGCACCGGCCGCAGCCGCTCGCGATGGGGGCGGAGATCCAGCGGTTCTCACCCGTCGTCGGGACCCTGGGGCCGCAGGTCGCGGGGCTGCTGCGCGGCACCGAGGCCGAGGGCCTCACCGAGCGGGTCGACGCGATGGTCGCGCTGGGTGCCCCGGCCGAGCTGGCCGGGCGCGTCGTGGGCGGGCTGTACGGGTTCGGGCTGCTCGACGTCACCGAGGTCACCGAGATCGCGGAGGCGGACCACGACGACGACCCGGACGACCTGCGGGCGGTCGCCGAGCTCTACTACGCGCTCTCCGACCACCTGGGGATCGACCGGCTGCTGACGGTCGTGGCGTCGCTGTCGCGGCGGGACCGCTGGGACGCCCTGGCGCGACTCTCGCTGCGCGACGAGCTGTACTCCTCGCTGCGGGCCGTCACGCTCGACGTCCTGGCGGACACCGACCGCAGCGAGACGGCGGATGAGAAGATCGCGCACTGGGAGCAGGCGAACGCCTCGCGGCTGATGCGCGCACGCACGTCGCTGGCCGAGATCGCCCGCTCGGGACGAACCGACCTGACCACGGTGTCCGTGGCCGCCCGCCAGATCCGGAGCATGGTGCGATGAGCGCGACCTACGACGTCGACGTGCCGGTGCGCTGGTCCGACCAGGACCCGTACCAGCACGTCAACCACGCCAAGGTCGTCACGCTGCTGGAGGACGCGCGGACCGCGCTGCTGTTCGACGCCGCCGCCCGCGAGGGCGTCGCGGCGTTCGAGGCGGGCCTGCTGGTCGCCCACGTCGACGTCCGCTACCGGCGCCCCATCCCCTGGACGCGCCGTGGTCTCCGGGCGCGGATGTGGGCGCACTCGGTCCGGGCGGCGTCGTTCACCGTCGGCTACGAGCTCCTCCTTCCCGACGACGGAGCCGGGGACGGCTGGGATCCGAAGCCCGCCGTCACCGCCGACACCCAGCTCGTGCCCTACGACCTCGCCGCCGCGCGCCCCCGCCGGCTCTCCGAGGACGAGCGCACGTTCCTGGCGCGGTACGTCGCATGATCGGGGCGGGAGACGCAGCAGGGCGGGGCTCGACCCGGGTGGCGCGCGCCGTCCTGTCGGTCCCCGACACCGCCCAGCGGGAGGACCTCGCCGGATTCGTGGGCCGGGCGGTGCGGCTCGACCCCGCCGTCGTCGTCCGCCTGCGGGCCCGGCCGGGGGAGCGGGACGCCGTCGAGGCGTTCGCGCCGACCCCGTTCGACGCCCTGGTGACCCGCAGCGCGCCGGGGACGCTCGAGCCGGCCGACGTCACCCTCGTCGGGTCGGACCTGCTGGCGGCGCTCGCGGTGGCGGTCGGGGAGTCCGTCGAGCCGGGGACGTCGGTCGACGAGCGCTGGCGCGGCCCGCTGCCGCCGCTGCGGCCCGACGCGCGGTGGCAGGTGGTGGGCGAGGTCCCGACGACGGCGCTGGACGGGCTCGCGGAGAAGGGTGTCGCCGCGGCGCGGGCGGGCGACCCGGGCGGGCGGCCCTCGGCGGCGCTGCTCGACCAGATCGTGCTGACGGTGACCGACGACGCGTCGGGGCTCGAGGTGCGGGTGCCGATGCGCTGCGTGTTCGCGCTGTCGGGGATGGGCTTCGTCGGCCCGGGCGCCGGCGGCGACGACGTGGTGCGGGTGTCGACCGACGGCGGGTGGCTGCGGTTGGACGCGCGCGGCGGCGCCGTGGTGCGACGCCGCCGCGCGCAGCTGCCGCTGCTCTGACCGCCTAGCGGAGGTTCGCGCGCAGGAACTCCAGCGTCGCGTTCCAGGCGATGGACGCCTGCTCGGGGTCGTAGGTGCCCATGTGGTTCTCGTCGTTGAAGAACGCGTGCCCGGCCGGGTAGAGCCGGAAGTCGGGACGCGTGCCCGACTCGGCCTCGATCCGGTCGGCCAGGGACTTCACGGCGTCCGGGGTGGCCATGGTGTCCTGCTCGCCGAAGTGGCCGAGCAGCGGCGCGGCGAGCTTCTCGAAGCTGGGGTAGTCCTCGCCCAGCACGCCGTAGAACGGCACCGCGGCACCGATCTTGTCGCCCTGCTGCGCGGCGAGGACGAGCACGAACCCGCCGCCCATGCAGAACCCGACGGCGCCGACCTTGTCGCCGACGACGGCCTCGTGCGCGAGCAGGTAGTCGACCGCCCCGCCGAGGTCGGTCGCGGCCTGCTGGACCGGGAGGTCCTGCATGAGCTGCCCGGCCTCGTCGGAGTCGTGCGTGGTGGTCCCGCCGTAGAGGTCGGGGGCGAGAGCGACGAAGCCCTCGGCGGCGAGCCGGTTGGTCACGTCGGCGATGTGGGCGGTGAGCCCCCACCACTCCTGGATCACGACGACGCCGGGTCCGGAGCCGGACTCCGGCAGGGCGAGGTAGCCGTGGGCGGTGCCGCCGTTGGAGGGGAAGGAGACGTTCTGGAGCGGGTTCTCGGTCATCGCCGACCTAGTTCCCGCTAGAAGGACTTGTTCATCATCGACATGGCGGCCATCTCCATGTACTCCCAGATCTGGCGGTGCCGTTCCGGGGCGAGGTTCTCCTCGTCGACGGCCACCTTCATGCAGCGCAGCCAGGCGTCCCGCTCGAGGGGACCGATGGGGAACGGCGCGTGGCGCATCCGCAGCCGGGGGTGGCCGCGCTGCTGGGAGTAGGTCTGCGGGCCGCCCCAGTACTGCTCGAGGAAGAGCCGGAGGCGGTCCTCGGCCGGCCCGAGGTCCTCCTCGGGGTAGAGCGGACGCAGGACCGGGTCGTCGGCCACCTGCTCGTAGAAGCGGTGCACGATCCGGTGGAAGGTCTCGTGACCGCCGACCGCGTCGTAGAAGGTCTGGGGACTGCTCACGGGTTCCACCGTCTCACGATCGGGCCGAACGGTCGCCGCCGTGGGGCGTCGCGGCCGGGGTCGCACCGAAGGGCGTCGGGGCCGGCACCCCGGCGTCGTCGAAGGCGGACTTCACCGCGCCCGCCACCGCGCGCTGGACGGCCCACTGCTCGCCGGGGCGGGTCCGGACGGTGAGGCGCAGCAGGACGCCCTCGGCGGTCACCGACTGCACGCCGAGCATCTCCGGCGGGGCGAGCACCTTCGCGGAGATGGCGGGCTCGGTGCACTCCTCGGTGGCCGCACGCTGCGCCAGCGCCGAGGTGTCGTCGACGTCGGCGGAGTGCCCCACCGGGATGTCGACGACGGCGACCGAGTAGCCCTGGCTGGAGTTGCCGACCCGGAGCACCGCGCCGTTGCGGACGTACCAGACGGTCCCGGCGATGTCCCGGAGCGTCGTCACGCGCAGCCCCACGGCCTCGACCGTGCCCGTGGCCTCCCCGAGGTCGACGACGTCGCCGACGCCGTACTGGTCCTCGAGCATCATGAAGATGCCGGAGAGGAAGTCCCGCACGAGGTTCTGGGCGCCGAACCCGATCGCGACGCCGAGGATGCCGGCGGAGGCGATGATGGGCGCGAGGTCGACGCCGAACTCGCCCAGGATCAGCGTGAACGCGATCCCGTAGATGGTGAGCGTCACCACCGAGCGCAGGACCGACCCGATCGCCTGGGCCCGCTGCGTGCGGCGCTCGATCATCTGCGGGGCGGACTCCCGCAGGCTCGCCGCCGCGCGGTCGCGCAGCGGCCGCAGCAGGCGCGGCACCCGCCCGGCGCTCGCGCCGTCGACGATCCGGCGGATGCCGCGGTGCAGCACCGAGCGCAGCACCACCGCCACCACGACGATGACGACCGTCGTCACGGCGTGGGGCACGATGACGTCCGCGGACCGCGAGAGCCACGAGGCGTGGGTGTACTGGAAGACCCGCGCGCACAGCGAGCCCGCGTCGGAGGCACACGACGGTGCGTCGACCGGCACGGAAGGGACCACGGAGGACGTGGTGCCCGGGGACGGTGTCGGGGTCGGCGTCTGGTCGATCATGCCGGGGGAGATCAGCACTCCCGGGACGATACGGATCGCGGTGGAGCGGGGTCGCGACGGCTCCGCCGAGGTGAACGGTGCCTTATCACAGGTGCACGACGCCCCCGGATGTGGTCGACTGTGCCCACATCCCGGTGGGAGGTGGTCGTGTGCCCGAACGACAACTCAGGACCGTGACGCCGCTGGTCAGCGGGGTCGAGGGACAGAGCGTGCGGACCGAACCCCCCGATGTCGTCCCGCTCGTCCCCGAGACCCCCGCCGAGGTGGCGACGGACGTCACGGTCGCCGCCCCGGTCACGCCCGCCCCGTTCCTGGGTCGTCGCCGGGTCCTGCTCCTCAACGCCACCTACGAACCGCTCACGGCGCTCCCCCTGCGCCGCGCGATCGTCCTGCTCGTGTGCGGCAAGGCCGACGTCGTGCACGGCGACTCCTCCGGCCTCGTCCTGCACTCCGCGACGGGCGCCGTCGAGGTCCCCTCGGTGATCCGGCTGCGGGTCTTCGTCCGCGTGCCGTACCGGGCCCGGGTCCCGCTCACGCGGGCGGCGCTCATGCACCGCGACCGGTTCCGCTGCGCCTACTGCTCGGGCAAGGCGGAGACCATCGACCACGTGGTGCCGCGCAGCCGGGGCGGCACGCACACGTGGGAGAACTGCGTGGCCTGCTGCGCGCGGTGCAACCACAAGAAGGCCGACAAGCTGCTCGCCGAGCTCGGCTGGCCGCTGCGGACGATGCCGACCGCACCCCGCGGGCGCCACTGGCGCCTCCTCGCCGGCCTGGTCGACGCCGACCCGCAGTGGCTGCCCTACCTCGGGGAGAGCGCGGCCTGACGGTGGGCACCCGCCGGGGGCGCAGCGCGGCGATCCCGGCGAGCGTGCATGATCGGCCGACGTGAGCGATCTGCACGAGCTGACCGCGCTGGAGACGGCGGAGGCGGTCCGGCGCGGGGACGCCTCGGTCCTCGACGTCGTCGACCACGCCCTGGCCCGCGCCGAGACGCTCGGCGCGCGCCTCGGCGCCTTCGCGTTCCTCACCCCGGAGCGCGCCCGGGAGGCCGCGCGGGCGCTCGACGCGGCGCCCCGGGCGTCGTCGGGCCTTCGCGGGGTCCCGACCGCGATCAAGGACCTCACCGCGACGGCGGGCGTGCGCACCGGCCGCGGGTCGGTGACGTGCCGCGACTGGGTGCCGGCGGTCGACGACGACCTCGTCGGCCTGCTGGCCGCTGCGGGGACGGTCAGCATCGGCAAGACCGCGGTGCCGGAGTTCGGCCTGCCCTGCTACACCGAGCCGGCCGGGGCGGCGCCCGCGGTGACGCCGTGGGACCTCTCGCGGTCGGCCGGGGGATCGTCGGGTGGTGCGGCCGCCGCGGTGGCGGCCGGGGTGCTGCCGGTCGCGCAGGGATCCGACGGCGGCGGGTCGATCCGGATCCCGGCCTCGGTGTGCGGGCTGGTCGGGCTGAAGACGACGCGCGGTCGCGTGCCCGCCGGCCCCGCGGCCGGTGACCCGGCGGGTCTCTCGGTGCCCGGGCCGCTCGCGCGGACCGTCGCCGACGCGGCCGCGTTCCTCGACGCCCTGTGCGGGCGTCGCGTCTGGCCGGGGGAGCCGCTCGTCCCGGGGAACCTTCCCGACGACGGGTACCTCGGCCTGGTGCGTCGCGGGCGCGGCCCGCGACGGCGGGTCGGGCTGTGCACCACGGCGCCCTACGGCGACCTCGCCGGGCTCGTCCCCGGCTGGGCGGGCGCGTCGGTCGACCCGGTGTGCAAGGCCGCGGCCGAGGACACCGCCCGCGCCCTGGAGTCCCTCGGGCACGTGGTGGAGCCGGTGGAGGTGCGGCTGCCCGACGAGGTGGTCGGTGCGTTCCTCACGCTGTGGGCGACGCTCGCCCTTGCCGACCCGGTCGATCCCGCCGACGAGCACCGCCTCCAGCCGCTGACCCGGCTCCTGCGCGCCCGGGGCCGCGAGGTCCCCGGGATCGTCGCGCTCGGCGCGCTGCAGACCGTGCAGGTCGCCACGCGCCGGATCGTCGCCGAGCGGGCCGGGCTGGACGCGGTGCTCACGCCGTCGGTGGCGTTGCCGCCGCGGCCGGTCGGGTGGTTCACCGCCGACGGCCCGGAGACCGACTTCGCCCACCAGGTCGCCTTCACGCCGTGGACCGCGATCGCCAACATGACCGGGGAGCCCGCCCTCGGGCTGCCCACCGGCTGGCCGACCGTCGACGGGACGACGCTGCCGGTCGGTGTCACGCTGCGCGGGCGCCGTGGCGAGGAGGACGTCCTGCTGGCCCTCGGGGCCGAGCTGGAGGCCGCGATGCCGTGGTCGCACCGGCGGCCTCCCGTGTGGTGAGCCGACCCAGGAGACGCAGCGCAGCGGAGCTCGACCGACCTACGACACGACGTCGGAGCTGCTTTCCACTACGGTTCGGGCCGTGAGTCCGATCGAGACGATCCTGATCTACGCGGTGATCCCGGTCGTCGCGCTGCTCCTGCTCTTCGCCCTGACCGCGGTCCGGGGCACGGGCAGGGCGGCGTCGTACCGGGCCGGCGACGACTGGCCGCACGAGCCGCTGTGGTGGATCGGCAACCCCAAGGGGACCGGCCTGCCGGAGCCGACCGTCGAGGCCGTCGGCGTCACCGCGACCCGCACCGCCCGAGGAGGCGCACGTGGCACCTGGTGAGCTCGCGCGCCCGCAGGCGCGCCCCGGCGAGACCCCGATGATCAACGAGACCGGGCTGGCCGAGGACCCGGTCTACGGGCACTCCCGCGTGCCGACCGCCTCCGGCCGCATCTCCGAGGCGAGCGAGGTGCTCGCCGACGACCAGCGGGTCCCGTTCTCGTCCTCGCAGCTCTCCCGGATCGACGAGGCGCTCACCCGCACCTCGGCCGACACCGGCCTGCTGTTCAGCGTCTGGGTCGGCGAGCTCGGGGGGCGCTCCCGCGAGCGCGCCGAGGAGCTGCACGCCGCACTCGGCGACCAGGCCGAGGACGCGGTGCTGATCGCGGTGTCGCCCGGCGAGCGGGTCGTCGAGGTCGTCACCGGCGAGGAGTCCGCCCGCCGCGTCGACGACCGCGGCGCCAAGCTCGGCGTCATGGCGATGGTCTCGTCGTTCACCGAGTCCGACCTGGTCGGCGGCATCGTCGAGGGCCTGCGCGTGCTCGGCGACCACGCGGGCAGCAAGCACTAGGTGGCCTCCGGCCCTGTGAGTACTAATCCGTGCCAGAACACGGATTAGTACTCACAGGCGTCAGCTCCTGTCGGCGGCGCGCGCCGCGAGCGCCCGCACGATCCCGGCGCGGCCCTCGGTCACGAGCCGGGTCAGCGCGCTCGGGTGCTCGTCGGCGAGCCAGCGGTCGGCCGCCTCGACGGTCGCCTGCTCCACGGCCCACGACGGGAACAGGCCCTGCACCATCGGCTGCGCCTGCTCGCTCGAACGCCGGCCCCACACCTCGTCCACCGCGGCGAAGTACTTCTCCCGGTAGTCGGTGAGCAGCGCCCCCTGCGCCGGGTGCGAGAAGCCCATGATGATCGCCATGTTGATGGCGTTGGGCAGCGTGTCGTCGTAGACGGCGCGCTCCCAGGCGGTCGCCTTCGCCTCGGGCGTCGGCACCAGCGCCCGGGCCCGCTCGGCCATGCGCAGCCCGGTCGCGGTGTTGTCCCGGGCGAGCTCGGCGTCGATGTCGTCCGCCGTCGCCGCGCCGTGCGCCACGAGGGCGTGCAGCAGCCGCCACCGCAGGTCGGTGTCGACGGTGAGCCCCTCGAGCGGCGCGGTGCCGTCCCGCCACCCGGCCAGCGCCGACAGCGCCTCCGGTGTCAGCACCGAGCCGGACAGCGCGTTGACGATCGCCAGCTGGTGGTCCGAGCCGGCCTCGGCGGTGCGCGCGAGGTCGAGCAGCGTCGCGACGAACGACGGCCAGCCCTGCTCCACCGCCCACTGCGGGTCGGCGTAGGAGGCGAGCGCGGTCTGGGCCTGCAGCAGGAGCCGCTGCACGACGCCGACCTCGGTCTCGGCCGCGATCCCGCCGACCACGAGGGCGACGAAGTCGCGGGCGCGCATCTCGGCCTCGCGGGTCATCTCCCACGCCGCCGACCAGCACAGGGTGCGGGGCAGCGGCTCGGCGACGTCGCCGATGCGCTCGATCAGCGTGGCCAGCGAGCGCTCGTCGAGGCGCATGGTGCAGTAGGTCAGATCGTCGTCGTTGACCAGCACGAGCGCGCCCGCCGGGACACCGACCAGTTCGGGCACCTCGGTGCGCTCGCCGGTGACGTCGAGCTCGGTGCGGTGCACGCGCACGAGGCGGCCGGACTCGTCCGGCGAGTAGATCCCGACCGCGATGCGGTGCGTGCGCGTCTCGCCGGCGCCCGGCCGCGCGCCGCCCTGGAGCACCGCGAAACTGCGGTATGCCCCGTCGTCACCGACCTCGAACGACGGCGAGAGCGCGTTCAGCCCCGTCGTGCGGAGCCACTCCGCGGACCAGCCCGACAGGTCGCGGCCCGAGGACTCGGTCAGCGCGCCGAGCAGGTCGTCGAAGGTCGCGTTGCCGTAGGCGTGCCGGGAGAAGTAGAGCCGCAGCCCGGCGAGGAACTCGTCCTGCCCGACGTAGGCGACGAGCTGCTTGAGCACCGACGCGCCCTTGGCGTAGGTGATGCCGTCGAAGTTGACCTCGACGGCCTGCAGGTCGGGGATGTCGGCGGCGATCGGGTGGGTGGAGGGCAGCTGGTCCTGCCGGTAGGCCCACGACTTCTCGACGTTCGCGAACGTCGTCCACGCGTTGCGGTACTCGGTGGCCTCGGCCTGGCTGACCACCGACGCCCAGGTGGCGAACGACTCGTTGAGCCACAGGTCGTCCCACCAGCGCATGGTGACCAGGTCGCCGAACCACATGTGCGCCATCTCGTGCAGGACGGTCTCGGCGCGGCGCTCGTAGAGGTAGCGCGTGACGCGGCTGCGGAAGACGTAGTCCTCGAGGAACGTCACGGCGCCGGCGTTCTCCATGGCGCCGGCGTTGAACTCCGGCACGAACAGCTGGTCGTACTTCGCGAAGGGGTAGGGCACCCCGAAGTTGCGGTGGTAGAAGCCGAAGCCCTGTTTGGTCTCGGCGAACAGCCGGTCGGCGTCCATGTGCTCGGCCAGCGAGGACCGGCAGTAGATGCCGAGCGGGATCTCGCCGTGCTCGTCGGCGTAGGTGTCGGTCCAGCGCGCGTACGGGCCGGCGATGAGCGCGACCAGGTAGGTCGAGATCCGCGCCGTGGTGTCGAAGGCGTGGTGGACCGCGCCGCTGTCGAGCGTCGTCGTCGTGGACGGCGCGCCGTTGGAGATCACGTGCCAGTCCGGCGCCGCCAGCGCGGTCAGCGTGATCGTCGCCTTGAGGTCGGGCTGGTCGAAGCAGGCGAACATCCGCTTCGCGTCCGCCGTCTCGAACTGGCTGTAGAGGTACACCGCGCCGTCGACCGGGTCGACGAACCGGTGCAGGCCCTCACCGGTGTTCATGTAGCGGCAGTCGGCGTCGACGACGAGCTCGTTCTCGGCCGCGAGGTCGGGCAGTGCGATGCCCTTCTCCTCGTCGTAGCCGGAGACGTCGAGGGCGACCCCGTTGAGCGTCGCGCTGCGCACGCCCGCCGCGACGATGTCGATGAAGCTCGCCGCCCCCGGCGTCGCCGACCGGAACCGCACCGTGGTGGTCGAGCGGAACGTCGACTCCCCGGGCTCGTCGGTGCCGTCGGTGAGGTCGAGGGCGATCAGGTACGAGTCGACCTCGAGCGCCTCGGCGCGGGTCCGCGCGTCGTCCCTGGTCAGGTTCGGAGCAGCCACGCCACGCACCCTATCCGCGGCGCCCGCCTGCGGCCCGGAACACACTTGAGGCTTCGACCGTTGCTCCTGGATACCTGTCGCCGATCGAGGGAAGCCTGGAGTCATGAGCACTGAGAAGGCACGCGTCGATTTCTGGTTCGACCCGCTCTGTCCGTTCGCGTGGATCACCTCGCGGTGGGTCCTCGAGGTCGAGAAGGTCCGCGACATCGAGGTGGCGTGGCACGTCATGAGCCTGTCGGTGCTGAACTCGGGCCGCGACCTCGACGAGAAGTACCAGGCGATGATGGAGGAGGGCTGGAAGCCCGTCCGCGTCTGCATCGCCGCCGCCCAGAAGCACGGCGACGAGATCCTCGCCCCGCTGTACACGGCGATGGGCACGAAGATCCACAACGAGGGCAACAAGGACTTCGACGACGTCATCGCGAAGTCGCTCGCCGAGGTCGGCCTCGAGGCCGAGCTGGCCGACGCCGCGACCTCGACCGAGTACGACGACGCGCTGAAGACGTCCCACCACCAGGGCATGGACCCGGTCGGCATGGACGTCGGCACCCCCGTCATCCACGTCGAGGGCTCGGCCTTCTTCGGCCCGGTCATGACGCGCATCCCCAAGGGCGAGCAGGCCGGCCAGGTCTGGGACGGCGCCAAGCTCCTCGCGGGCTACGAGTACTTCTACGAGCTCAAGCGCACCCGCGACACCGAGCTCTCCTTCGACTGACCCCTCCCGACGACGGGTGCCGGCCCGGCACCCGTCGTCGGCCGTCAGCCGGCCACCCGCTGCTCCTCGACGAGGGTCCTGATCCGGTCCAGGGTCGCGTCGACGCCGTTCTGGACCTCGTGGTCCCCGGCCTCGACCCGGGTCGTGTGGATGTGCACCTCGACGGTCGCGCCGTGCTCGGCGGGCCGCACGTCGAGGGAGCCGTGGTACTCGCTGCTCCCCTCGGCGCCCCAGCTCAGGTGCTGGGCGTCGCGGTCGACCTCGAACCACGCCTCGCCCTCGATCTGCGAGCCGTCGGGCAGCTCGGCCGTGGTGTGCACGGCGTTGCCGCCGGTCGACTCGGCGCTCGTCATGCGCGCGAAGTAGCGGGGCAGGTTGCCCACGTCGGAGAGGAACGCGAAGAGGTCGTCCGGCGAGGCGTCGACCGTGATGGTGGAGCTGAAGTCAGCCATCGCACCGGCTGCCCCGCCCCGGACGGGGAGAACCCTCAGGCCGCCACGCGGTTGCCCTTCTCCCCGGAGGTGACCGTGACCGCCCGGCCGAGCGGATCCGTCGTCGCGAACGCGTCCAGGGTCGTGGCGTCGTCCGGGGCGACGCGGGCGAGGAACCGACGCCCGTCGTCGTGCCGGCGCCCGACCACGGCGGCCCCGTAGGGTCGGCCGTCGCGTCCGTACTCGACGGTGTAGGTCTCGACGGTCGCCGCGCCGTCGGCCCGGGCGACCTTCCCGGGCGCCTCGCGGGCGTGGAGCGCGTCCACCTCGGCCTGGGCCGCGTCGTCGTCGCCGGGTCGCCACGGGGCGGGCAGGGTCGAGTAGACGCCCGCCGAGTACTTGTGGATCGCGCCGCCGTTCGCCCCGACCAGCCCGAACGTGCCGGGGCGGGCACGGAGGGCGGTGACGGTGTCAGCGATCGCGTGCATCGAGTAGTCGTTGCCCGGGCCCCCGAAGAACGGCAGGCCACCGGTCAGCGTGAGCCCGCGCGGGTCGTCCGCGGCGAGGCCCAGCGGGTCCGTGACGACGCGGACGGCGATCGGGAAGCAGCTGTAGAGGTCGATCGTCGCGAGGTCGTCCGGGCCGATCCCCGCTTGGTCGAGGGCGCGCCGGACCGCCGTGGCGGCCGCCGGGCTCGTCCCGAGGTCGGCGCGGTCGAGCAGCGGGGGCTCGACGAGGTCCGCGTGCCCGTGCAGGTGGACCCACCGGTCGTCGGGGACCCCGAGCTCGCGGGCGGTGTCCGCGGCCGCGAGGACCACCGCCGCGCCCTGGTTGACCTGGTCGCGCGACACGAGGAAGCGCAGGTAGGGGTCGGTGATCGGGCGGTTGTCCGCCGCGGGGGTCCCGAGCTCGTCGACGCCGCGCACGGTGGGGGCCGCCGCGTGCGGGTGCTTCGCGGCGACCTCGGTGAACGGCGCGAACAGGGCCGCCATGTCGTGCCGGTAGGCCTCGCGGTCGAGCCCGAGGCGGCTGCGCCGGGCGTGCTCGAACAGCGCGTACTGCACCACCGGCGCGAGCACGTCGTGCTCGACCTGCTCGGGGACGATGAACGTCTCCAGGCCGAGCCCGCGGTCGTCGAGCTGCCCGCCGACGTGCTCGGACCAGTCCGGGCGCTCGTCCTCGGCGACGGCCGTGAGCAGGTGGCGGGCCGTGGACATGGCCTCCGCGCCCACGAGCAGGGCGACGTCGATCTCGCCCGCGGCGATCCGGCCGGCCGCCTCGGTGACGAGCGCCTGCGGCGTCTGGCCCCCGACGACGGCCAGGACCGCGATCCGCGGGTCGGCCCCCACGCGGGCGGCGATCGAGCGTGGGACGTTGTCCGAGGCGCCCAGCGGCGCGACCGCCCCGGGCGCGGACGCCTCGAACTGGCGGACCGCCGCGACGAGGTCGACGCGGGCGGCGAGGGCGGTGGGGTCGGCGCCGCTGTCGGCGAGGGCCCGCCGGGCGGCCTCGGCGCCCAGCTCGACGGGGGACAGGCCGCGGTACCCGGGCTCGCCGAGCCGCTCGGAGGCCTGCCCGACGCCGACGAGGACCGGGGTGCGGTCGCTCACGACGAGGCCAGCTCGCCGAGGGCGCGCAGCCGGGCGCGGCAGTCCTCGACCATCCCGCGGGCGATGTCGCCCGCCGGACGGAGCTCGCGGAACCCGCCGACGACCTGCCCGATGAAGTAGGTGTCGAGCGCGAGGGCGCCGGCGTTCCCGGCGGCGGCCGCGTCGTGCACCCGGTCCCAGATGCGGCCCACCAGCATCGGCTGCAGGGGCAGCGGGAGCGGGGCGGGGGCGTCGGGACGGTCCCACGCGTCGTGCCAGGCCGACCGCAGCTGGCGGGCGGGCTTGCCGGTGATCGTGCGCGAGCGCAGCGTGTCGCTGCTGCCGGCGGCGAGGAACTTCTCCTTCACCGGCAGCGGCGTGATGTCCTCGTGGCTGCCCAGCCACACCGAGCCGCACCACACCCCGGCCGCGCCGAGCGCGAGGGCGGCCGCCATCTGGTCGCCCGTCGCGATACCGCCCGCGGCGAGCACGGGGCGGCCGTCGGCGATCTCGACGACCTCCGGCGTCAGGACCGTCGTGGCGACCGTGCCCGTGTGCCCACCCGCCTCCGTGCCCTGGGCGACGAGCACGTCGACCCCGGCCGCGAGCTGGCGCTCGGCGTGCTTGCGGGCGCCGACGAGCGAGGCGACGACGATGCCCGCGGCGTGCGCGCGCTCCACCAGATCGGCCGGGGGCGGGCCGAGGGCATTGGCGACCATCGAGATGCGGTGGGAGAACGCGACGTCGAGCAGGGCCTCGGCGCCCGCGGGGTTGATCGCCGCGGCGATCTCGTCGCTCGTGTCCTCGCGCGGGTCGTGCGCGTCGGCGGGCACGCCGTACTCCTCGAGCAGGGCGTCGACGAACGCCCGGTGCGCGTCGGGGATCTGCGCGCGCAGGCTCGCGACCAGCTGGTCCGGGTCCCCGACGGCGAACTTCTCCGGCACGAGCAGGTCCACGCCGTACGGGCGGCCGTCGACCTGCTCCTCGATCCAGCGCAGCTGCGCGTCCAGCTCCGCCGGGGTGTACATGCTGGCGGCCAGCACCCCGTACCCGCCGGCGTTGGTCACCGCGGCGACCACGGCGGGGGAGCGGTTGAAGCCGACGAGCGGGTGCTCGACGCCGAGCATCTCGGTCAGGGCGGTGCGCATGCGGCTCCTCAAGGTCGGCTCTGGGACGCGGCTGTGCCGGACTCGGTGTATCACATACCGGGAGCAGAAACCGTCACGCGTGACCGGCAGCGCGACCCGGCGTCGGGAAGAATCGAGGCATGAGCGCGAGCATCGGGACGCTGACCGACCACTGGATCGACGGGGCCCGCGCGGGCGGGGGCAGCGGGACCATCGAGGTCGTCAACCCGGCCGACGGGTCGGTCCTGGCGGAGGTGCCGCGGGGCGGGGCGGCCGAGATCGACGCCGCGGTGCTCGCGGCGCGCCAGGCGTTCCTGTCCTGGTCGCGGGTGCCGGTGGCGGACCGGGCGGCGATGGTGCTGCGCATCCGCGACGGGATCAAGGCGCGCCACGAGGAGCTGGCGCGCTCGATCACCGCGGAGATGGGTTCGCCGATCACGTTCGCGCGCTCGGTGCAGCTCGGCATGCCGATGGCCACCTCGAAGGGGGTGGCGGCGCTCGCCGGGGACTTCGCGTGGTCGGAGGAGATCGGCAACTCGCTCGTGGTGCGCGAGCCGGTGGGCGTCGTCGGCGCCATCACGCCGTGGAACTACCCGCTGCACCAGGTCGTCGCAAAGCTCGCGCCGGCGCTCGTCGCGGGCTGCACCGTGGTGCTCAAGCCCTCCGAGGTCGCGCCCCTGACGGCGGGGGTGCTCGCCGAGATCAGCGCGGACGCGGGCCTGCCGGCCGGGGTGTTCAACGTCGTGCACGGCACCGGCCCCGAGGCGGGCGAGGCGCTCGCCGCGCACCCCGGCGTCGACATGGTGTCGTTCACCGGGTCGGTCACCGCCGGACGCCGCGTGCAGGAGGTGGCGGCCGGGACGATCAAGCGGGTCGCCCTCGAGCTGGGCGGCAAGTCGGCCAACATCGTGCTCGACGACGCCGACCTCACGAAGGCCGTCAAGGTCGGGCTCGGCAACTGCTTCATCAACGGCGGCCAGACCTGCACGGCCTGGACTCGCCTGCTGGTGCCGGCGACGCTGCACGACTCCGTCGTCGAGCAGCTCGTCGCGGCCGCCGCGAAGTACACGGTGGGCGACCCGACGGACGAATCCGTGCGGATCGGGCCGATGTCCTCGACGGCGCAGCAGTCCCGCGTCGAGGGCTACATCGCGCGGGGCGTCGAGGAGGGTGCAGAGCTCGCGGTGGGCGGGCCGGGCGCCCCGGAGGGGCTCGGCGACGGTGCGTACGTGCGGCCGACGATCTTCGCGGGCGTGCGACCGGACATGACGATCGCGCAGGAGGAGATCTTCGGCCCGGTGCTCTCGGTGCTGCCGTACTCCGACGTCGACGAGGCCGTGTCCATCGCCAACAACACGATCTACGGCCTCGCCGGCGCGGTGTTCGCGGGGACGCAGGAGCGCGGGATCGAGGTCGCGCGCCGCATGCGGACCGGCCAGGTCGACGTCAACGGCGGTGCCTTCAACCCGCTCGCGCCCTTCGGCGGCTACAAGCAGTCCGGCACCGGGCGGGAGCTCGGCCGCTACGGGCTCGAGGAGTTCCTCGAGGTGAAGTCCATCCAGCTGTAGGCGACTCGCGCATGCTGTGCCCGTCCGTCGTGACGGCGGGTGACTTGGGGCTGCGGGACGTGCTGTGGCTCCGGTGCCGGCGGCATCGGTTCCTGCGGTCGGTCGGCGAGGTGGGGCGGCCGGCCGTTCGCGAGGGTGCCGTGGGGCAGGTCCGCGGGCTGGGCGACCTGCATGGTGCGCACCTCACGGGCGCGAGTTTCGCCAAAGCGCACCCGCGGGTCCGGGCGTTTCTCTAGCGTCCGCTCGCGGAGGTGGGGGATGCGGCGGAACGCGCCCGGGACCCGGCGACGAGCGGAGCTCATCGCCGTGTTCGTCGCGCTCGGGCTGGTGGTCGGCGTCGGGCTGCCCCTGGGCCTCGCGGGTGCGATCGGAACGGGGGCCCGGCAGGCGGTCGGCGTGGTGCTCGTCGCCGACAGCGACGACGACGGTGACGACGAGGGCGACGGCGAGTCCGACGGGGAGAAGGACTCGGGCGGGAAGAAGGACTCGGGCTCGAGCGGCGGCAAGGGCTCCGGCGAGAAGGGCGAGAAGAAGGACTCGGGCGCTGCGGCGGGCGACGGCGGGTTCGAGGGCCGCGACCAGATCGGGAAGGCGTCCGCGCAGGAGTACGAGACCATCTCCGACGTCGAGCCGAACGGCAACATCAAGAACGGCGGCGACTTCTCCGGCGGCAGCTACTCCTTCACCTGTCCGCTGTCGGACCACCACAACTCCGACAACTTCATCGTCGCCCCGGGCAAGCGCAACGGTGCCCAGCACACGCACGACTACGCGGGCAACGAGTCGACCAACGCGGCGTCGTCGGAGAACCAGGACGCCCTCGAGCAGGCGGAGACCACCTGCACGAACGGGGACCGGTCGCCGATCTTCTGGCCGGTGCTGCGTGACCTGGAGGGCGTGGGCCCCGACGTCGGCGCCGACGGGGGCAGCCTGGACGGGAACGTCGGGTCGTTCGTGGTGCCCGCGTCGGTCGACTACACGTTCCACGGGCACGGCACGCAGCGCACCGAACCGATGCCGCTCAACATGCAGCTCATCACCGGGTCGGCGAAGGCCGGGAGCACGGGGGAGGGGTCGAACTCGAAGTTCACGTGCTCCGGGTTCGCGGACCGGCTCACCGAGCGCTACCCCATCTGTCCCTCGGGCTCGCAGCTGCAGCGGGTCTACGACTTCCCCAGCTGCTGGAACGGCGAGGACCTGTCGTCGGCGGACTTCGTGAGCCACCTGCAGTACCCCGACGAGTCGGGGGAGTGCTCACAGGACCTGATCCCGGTGCCGGCGCTGCGAATCACCGTGTCCTACGACCAGCCGCCGGGGCGGTCGTTCGCGATCGACAGCTTCCCCGAGCAGCAGCACGACCCGATCACCGACCACGCCCTGCTCGAGTACCTCTCGACGGAGTCGCGGGCCCAGGCGGGCGCGGACTGCATCAACGACGCGCAGCGCTGCGAGCAGGGCGCCGACGACGACACCGCGAACTCCGGCCCCCGCGGCCGCAGCGACGAGCTCGCCGTCACGAAGAACTTCGCGACGGCGATGGCGGGGCACCGGAACGCCGGCGTCGCGCACGGCGGGGGGCACCGGTGACGCCGCGGGTGGTGGCCCACCTCGTGCTCGCCGCGCTGCCGTTGCTGTCGATCACGGCGCACGTCGGCGGGCTGGTACCGATGCACGTCTCGGCGGGGCTGGTGATCGTGCCGGGGGCCGCGGTGCTCGTGCTGCTCGCGGTGTTCCGTCCGGTGCCGGAGGACCGGCTCGTGCTCGACGGGCTGCGCAGGGGGCTCGTCGCGACGGTCGTCTACGACGTGTTCCGCCTCGACACCGTCGCCCTGCTCGGCTGGTGGGACGACTTCATCCCGACGATGGGCACCTGGCTGCTCGACGTCGACCGCTCCGAGCAGGTCCTCGGCGGTGTCGCGGGCTACGTCTGGCGGTACGCGGGCGACGGCGGCGGGCTCGGGGTCGTGTTCGTGACCCTCGCCGCCGCCACCGGACTGCGCCGCCTCGGCCCGCGGTGGACGGTCGGCGCGGCGGTGCTCTTCGCGGTCGGCCCGACCTGGGGCGGCCTCATCGCGACGGTGCTCCTCCCGCGCGGCCAGCAGCTGATGTTCCCGCTGACCCCGGTGACGGTCACGCTGTCGTTCCTCGGCCACGTGGTCTTCGGGCTCGTCCTCGGGCTGAGCACGTGGCGGCTCCGGGCGATCGAGGATCACTGGTCCGGCCGGCTCCTCGTCGACCTGCCGGCGCTCGTCGGTCGGCTCACCGGCCGTGTCAGCGGAGCGTCGTCGCTGCCTCCGGACGACAGCAACGCCGCGCTGCCACCAGAACGGCCCCATCCCGACGACGGGTCGGTACCGGTCCCGGTCGGGCCCCGCGAGCGGCACCGAGCCGTCGCGCCGGCCGCACCACGGGCCCGGGCGCTCCGACCCGTGCCGGACGCGTGGACATCCACCACCGACCCCTACGCGGTCGACCCGCTGCCGCTCGAGCCGTGGCTGCCGGAGCCGTTCGAGGACCCGTCGCCCACGGGGGAGGTGCTGCCCTGGGGGGCGCACCCGTCGTCGGGAACGCCGGACGTGTTCGGCCTCGGCAGCCGGCCGGGAGCGTGAGTGCTCAGGCCCGCGTGAGCCCGAAGTACGAGGTCAACCACTCGGTGACGGCGTGGATGAAGGTGCGGCGGTTGTCGAGGCGCTGGATCTCGTGGCCCTCGTCCTCGAAGAGCAGGTAGCGCACGTCGACGCCGGCCGCCTTCGCACCGTGCACCGCGAGCTCGGCCTCGTGGACCGGGACGTTGGTGTCGTAGCGCCCGTGGACGACGAGCAGCGGCGCCGCGAGACGGGACATCCGGTGGACGGGGGAGAGCTCGCGGAGCAGGTTGCGGTCGTGGATCGGGTGCCCGTACTCGCCGACGGCGGCGTCGGCGATCCACGGCTCGGTGCGGGCGAAGAAGGTCTCGAAGTCGGCCATCCCGCACACGTCCACACCGACCGCGAACAGTTCCGGGTGGTTCACCAGCGCGGCGAGGGTCAGGTAGCCGCCGTAGGAACGGCCCATGACGCCGACGCGGGCGGGATCGGTCACACCGGTCCCCACGAGATGCTCGACGCACGACGCGACGTCCCGGATGGCGGCGAACCGGCCGGCGCCGTTGTCGGCGTTGACGAACGACCGTCCGAAACCGGACGAGCCCCGCACGTTGGCGGCGTACACGGCGATCCCCTGCTGCAGCAGCACCTGGTAGAGCGGGGTGAACACGGGCCGTTCCTGGGCCTCCGGCCCACCGTGCAGGTAGATCAGGGTCGGCATCGGGCCCACCGTGCCGGGCGGCCGGTAGAGCCAGCCAGGCAGGGCGAGGCCGTCCGGCGTCGTCACCGTCTCCAACGTCGGGTGGACGACGGCCGCCCGTGGTTCCTCGGCCGGGCAGATGAGGGCCGTGGTCTGCGACGACAGCTCGTGGCACCACACGGCGGCGGGCACGGACGGCGACTGGATGCCGAGCACCAGCGAGTCGGCGTCGTGGCTGAAGACCGCGGAGGTGACGACATCGCCGGGCGGGGTGTAGTGAGCGGGCTTGCCGGTGGCGAGGTCGAGCAGGTCGACCTCGCTGCGGCCCATGACGTTCCACACCAGCGCGGCGGTCGCGGCGTCCTCGGTGAGGGCGAACCGCTCGAGCTCGGCGTCGTCCCGCTCGGCGAGCACCTCGGGGAACATCGGGCGGGCGTCGGTGGCCACGTCGACGCTGACCAGCGCGGCCCGCTCCCGCCCGCCGTCGGTGAGGATCAGCATCCGCGTGCCGTCGGGGGTGAAGCGGGCGGCCACCACCGACGAGTCGCGGGTGATCGCGACGGGGTGCTCCACGGCCCCGGGCGGCCCGCCCGGTCCGCGGCCGCTGTCGATCTCGTGCCAGCCCTCGGTGCCGTCGAGGTCGACGATGCCGACGTGGCGGGACCCGCGACGGCCGCGGCGCAGCAGTACCCGGCGCCGGTCGCGGGACACGTCGAGGATCTGCAGCGCGTGGCCGGAGCCGAGCCGCTGCCGCAGTTCGGTGTCGACGTCGACGAGCCAGGCCGTCGTCGTCTCGTAGTCGGACTCGGTGATCGCGAGGACGGCGCCGGTGTGGGTCCAGCGGTCGAGGGAGACCGCCCCGCGGTCGTCGTCACCGACCCCGCGGATCGGCCGCATCCCCGTGCCGTCCGGGCGCACCACGAAGACGTTGGTGCGCTCCCCGCCGTCGGCGGCCGCCTCGACCCCGAGCCACCGTCCGTCGGGGGACCAGCGCACCGTCGAGACGAGGTCGTCACCGGTGTCGACCGACCACTCACGGCCCGTCCGGCGCTCGTGCATCCGGACGACGGGGCGGCCGTCCCCGTCCCAGACGAACGCGATCGTGGTGCCGTCGGGCGACGGGCTGGGCGACCAGCATCGTGTGGCGCTGATCCACTCGTCCACGCTGCCGACCTCCCGGATCCGTCCTCGACGATGGGGTTTCCCTGCCACTGGATGACAGCAACGACGCGTTGCTGCCACCCGGGAAGGACGAACCTACGTCAGTCGATCTCGTGGGCCTGCAGCCACATCTCCAGGAGTGCGACCTGCCACAGTGCGTTGGCGCCGAGGTTGGTGCGCCCGGAGTTGGGGTCGTCGAGCATGGTGGCGACGGCGTCGGCACGGAACAGCCCGCGGCGCTTCGCGGCGGGGTCGGTCAGGGCGGCGGTGACCCGCTCCAGGACCGGACCGGAGAGCTGGCGGATGGCCGGGACCGGGAAGTAGCCCTTCTTCCGGTCGATGATCTCGTCGGGCAGCACCCCGCGGGCGGCGGCCTTGAGGACGCCCTTGCCGCCGTCGGCCATCTTGTAGGCCGGCGGGCAGGCGCCCATGGTGTCGACGAAGTCGTGGTCGAGGAACGGCACGCGCGCCTCGAGACCCCAGGCCATCGTCATGTTGTCGACGCGCTTCACCGGGTCGTCGACGAGCATCACGGTGGTGTCGAGCCGCAGCGCGGCGTCGACCGCCTCGTCGGCGCCGCGCCGGGCGAAGTGCTCGCGGACGAGGTCGAGCGACGGGTCGCCCGCGACCAGGTACTCCGGGGCGACGAGGTCGGCGATCTCGGGGGACGGCCGGTCGAAGAAGGAGCGGTGGTACGCGTCGACGGCCCCCTCGCGCCCGACCTCGGCGATCGGCGGGTACCAGTCGTACCCGCCGAGCACCTCGTCGGCGCCCTGACCGGACTGCACCACCTTGATCGACTTCGAGACCTCCCGGGAGAGCAGGTAGAAGGCGACGACGTCGTGGCTCGTCATCGGCTCCGACATCGCCGCGACCGCGCCCGGCAGCGCCTCGTCGGTCTCGGACTTCGGCACCTCGATGCGGGTGTGGTCGGTGCCGTAGGTCTTCGCGACGAGGTCGGAGTAGTCGAACTCGTCGCCGCTCTGCCCGCCCTCGGACTCGAAGCCGATCGAGAACGTCTTGAGGTCCTTCTGGCCCTCCTCGGCGAGCAGGGCGACCACGATCGAGGAGTCGATCCCGCCGGAGAGCAGCACCCCGACCGGCACGTCGGCGACCATCCGGCGCCGGACGGCGGTCCGCAGCGACTCCAGGGCGATCTCGGCCCACTCGGACTCCGAGTGCTCGGTCCGGCCCCGGACGAACTCCGGCTCCCAGTAGGTCCAGTCGCTCGACGAGCCGTCGGGCTCCACGGTCCGCACGACGGCGGGCGGGAGCTTGCGGACGCCGGCGAGGATGGTCCGCGGGGCGGGCACCACGGCGTGGAAGCTCATGTAGTGGTGCAGCGCGGTCGTGTCGATCGAGGTGTCGACGCCGCCGGGGGCGAGCAGGGCGGGCAGCGACGAGGCGAAGCGCAGCGCCCCCGACACCGGGGCGACGTAGAGGGGCTTGATGCCGAGCCGGTCGCGGGCGAGGGTCAGGCGACCCGTCGCGCGGTCGGCGATCGCGAACGCGAACATGCCCTTGAAGTGCTCCACGCACCGCTGACCCCAGCGGTGGAAGGACTTGATGATGACCTCGGTGTCCGAGGTGGAGAAGAACCGGTAGCCCTCGCGCCCCAGCTCCTCGCGCAGCTCGGGGTAGTTGTAGATGCAGCCGTTGAACACTGCGGTGAGCCCGAGCTCGGCGTCGACCATGGGCTGGGCCCCGGTCTCGGTCAGGTCGATGATCTGCAGCCGCTGGTGGGCGAGCGCGAGCGGCCCGTGCCCGACGACGCCCCAGCCGTCGGGGCCGCGTGGCTCGAGGACCTGGGCCATCGCCAGCACCGCGCCGACCTGCGCCGCGCCCCCGTCGAACCGGAACTCCCCGGCGATGCCGCACATGCGTCGACTCCTCTCAGGAGGGGTGGGTTCAGCGCAGGATCCAGGTGTCCTTCGACCCGCCTCCGCGCGACGAGTTGACCACGAGGCTCCCGGGGGGCGCGACTCGTGTCAGGGGCGTCGGGAGCACCGCGGGCTCGTCGCCGAGCACCACGAACGCCCGCAGGTCGACCACCCGCGGCGCGAGGTCCGTGCCGGTGAACGTCGGGTGCGTGGAGATCTCGATCGTCTCCTGCGCGACGTAGCTCGCGGGGTTGGCCCGGAGGTCGGCGGCGGCCGCGGCGAGCTCGCTCTCCGAGGCGTCGCGGCCGATGACGATGCCCGCTCCGCCGTACCCGTCGACGGGCTTGAGCACGAGGGTGTCGAGGTGCTCGAGGACGTGGGCGAGCTGGTCGGGCTCGGCGCACGAGTAGGTGGTCACGTCGTCGAGCAGCGCCTTCTCGCCGAAGTAGTACTCCGTGAGGGCGCGGATGAACGGGTAGACGGCCTTGTCGTCGACGAGGCCGTTGCCGGGCGTGTTGAGCAGCGCGAACCGGTTCTCCCGGACCGCGGCCTGCAGCGGATCGCGCAGCGTGCGGCCGTCGGCGTCGGGGGAGGCGTAGAGCTTCTCCTCGTCGATGCGGCGGTAGGCCACGTCGATCCGGCGGCCCGTGACCGCGACCGTGATCGTCCCGTCGTCGGTCACCCGGATCCCGGACGGCTCGAGCAGGGGGACGCCCATCTCCTCGGCGAGCATCGAGTGCTCGAAGTAGGCCGAGTCGTGCGGTCCCTCGGTGAGTACCACCAGCGACGCGTCGTCGCCGACGGCCGCCGGCGCGCAGGACAGCAGGGCGGCGCGCAGCATCGCCGGCCCGTCGTCGGAGTCCACGACGCCCTCGGGGGCCTGCAGCTCCGGCAACACCGACCGGACCACACGCCGGTCGGCCATCGCGTACGCGATCCCCGACGGGATGCGCAGGTTGTCCTCGAGGACCTTCCAGCGGCCCTCGCCGTCGCACACCACGTCCAGCCCGCTGATCAGCGCGCGCGTGGCCCCGGCAGGGACCATCGACGACGCGTCGCCGGGCTCGGGGAGCCAGCGCAGGGCCGCCCGGGGCAGCACCCCGTCGGCGAGGCAGGCGCGCTCGCCGTGGAGGTCCTGGAGCAGCGCCTCGAGGGTGCGGGCCCGCTGCACGAGGCCCGCCGAGAGGCCCTCCCAGTCCTGCCGGGTGATGAGGCGGGGGACGAGGTCGAGGGGGAAGAGCCGCTCCGGGTCGTCGGGCTGCGGGAAGAACATGGACCGCGCCCGCTGCTCGGCGTCCCGGCTCTTCTCGTGGGCGAGCAGTCCGCCCGGCCCGATGCGCTCCAGCGCGGACACCATCCACGCGTAGGTGGGACGGACGTGCCCGTCGTGGTCCACCGCCTCGTCGTACGACGGCGGGTGGTAGCCGCCGAGCAGCACGGGCGCGACGACCTCGGGGACGGGCAGCTCGATCTCGACCTGCGGCTCGCCGCGGGTCTCGCCGACGAGCATGTCGACGACGCCCTCGAGCGTGCCGGTCCGGGCGAACCGCTGCCGCTGCCGGGCCGCGCTCGACCCGCGGGCGAGGGCCTCGAGCGCCAGCTCGGAGACGACGTCCCAGTCGCCGGCGTCCTCGAGGTCGTCGCGCAGGTGGTCGAGCAGCATCCGCACCGCCCGCGACGGCGGCACCAGCTCACGCCCGGTCACGTCGACCAGGTCGCCCTCCACCCCGGAGCGCGCGGCACGCCACGACGCGGCCCGCAGCAGTTCCGGGCGGTACCGCGGCTGCGGGCGGCCCTCGAGGTGGGCGCGCACACCGTGCGTCGTCAGTGCGCGGGCCAGCCCGGCGATGAGCACGACGCCGTCGACGGTGGGGGAGGCGTCGCAGATGCGCAGCTCGACGGTCTTCTGGTGCGCGGAGGGACGCATGTCGAAATAGACCATGCCGGGGTCCGACATGGTCCCGGAGCGCACGAGGTCGTCGATGAGGGCGTCGTAGTCCGCGGCGTCGCGCAGCGGGGCCGGGGGACCCGCCGTCGGCCAGCGGTGCCAGGCGAGGGTGCGGGAGCTGGCGTAGCCGGTGTCCTCCGACTGCCAGAACGGGCTCGACGCGGACAGCGCGAGCAGGGCGGGCAGCCAGGGCGCGGAGTGCTGCATGACGGCGACGGCCGCGTCGCGGTCGGGCACGTCGACGTGCACCTGGGTGCCGCAGATCTGCTGCTCGAAGACGAGCATCTGGTACTCGTCGCGCATCCGCTCGTAGCGGGGGTTCGGCGTGATGGCCGACTGCGACCCCTCCACGAGCGGGACGCTCCCGGCGCCGACGACGCCGAGCCCGCGGGACTCGGCCAGCGACGACAGCATGCGGCGCAGCCGCACCAGGTCGGCCCGCAGGTCGGTGAGGCTCGACGTCGGGTCGGAGTTGGTCTCGATGATGGAGGGCTTGAGCTCCGCCGCGAACGCGTCCGCGTCGAGCGCCGCGAGCTCGTCGAGCATCTCGGGGACGCGCGGGACGGCGCAGCGGGACTCCAGGTCGACGAGGTGGAACTCCTCCTCGACACCGAGCACGACGCCACCGGGGCCTGCCAGTCCCTCCGCCATGGTGAGCACGCTAGATCGGCCGTGTCACGGGGATGTTTCACGGGTCGCGGTCGTGACCTTCCCCCGAACGGGGCGCACCCGCCGTCGGGAACGGGTATCGGGCTGCGAGACTCTCGCCGTGCGCGTCTACATCGGTTCCGACCACGCCGGCTTCGAGCTCAAGGCCCATCTGCTCTCGGCGCTGGCCGACGCCGGGCACGAGGTGGTCGACGTCGGGCCGGCGGAGTACGACGCCACCGACGACTACCCGCCCCACTGCACCGCCACCGGGGAGCGCGTCCTCGCCGACGAGGGCTCGCTCGGCATCGTGATCGGCGGCTCGGGCAACGGCGAGCAGATCGCGGCCAACAAGGTCACCGGCATCCGTGCGGCGCTCGCCTACAACACGGAGACCGCCGAGCTCGCGCGCAGGCACAACGACGCGCAGGTGGTGGCGATCGGTGCGCGCATGCACACGACGGAGGAGGCGACGACGATCGTGCAGGCCTTCCTCGCCACGGCGTTCGAGGGCGGCCGGCACCAGCGCCGCATCGACATGCTCACCGAGTACGAGAAGACCGGGCACATCACGGGTGCCTGAGGGTCACACCATCCGGCGGCTGGCCGACGCGCACCGCCGCCGGTTCCGCGGGAAGCCCGTCGCGGTCTCCTCGCCGCAGGGACGGTTCACCGCCGGCGCGGAACTCGTCGACGGCCGGGTGCTGCGCGATATCGACGCCCACGGCAAGCACCTCTTCCACGTCTACGAGGCCGACCTCGTGGTGCACGTGCACCTGGGGCTGTACGGGAAGTTCTCGCTCACCGCCCTTCCCGGCGACGGCGGAGCCGAGGCGGTTCCGCCGCCTGTGGGGCAGGTCCGGATGCGCATGGTCGGACCGACGCATGTCGCGGACCTTCGGGGTGCCACGGCCTGCGAGGTGCTCACCGAGAGTGAGGTCGAGGCGCTGCACGCCCGGCTCGGCGCGGACCCGCTGCGGCCCGACGGCGACCCGGAGCGGGTGTGGGCGCGGATCTCGAAGTCACGTGCACCGCTCGCGACGCTGCTGATGGACCAGGCCGTGATCGCCGGGGTCGGCAACGTCTACCGGGCCGAGGTGCTGTTCCGCCACGGGCTCGACCCGCTGCTCGAGGGCCGCGCGCTCGGTCGGCACCGGTTCCTCGCCGTGTGGGACGACCTGGGGGAACTCCTGCGTGACGGGGTGAAGCGCGGGTCGATCCGCACCCTGCGCCCGGAGCACGCCGACCTCGCCCAGGACCGACCCGTGTACGTCTACCGGCGGGACGGTCGCCCCTGTCTGCTCTGCGGGACCGAGATCGTCCGGAGTACGCACGTCGCCCGGAACCTGTTCTGGTGCCCGTCCTGTCAGAACACGGGCTGATCGAGGTGCTATAACGGCGGGGTCACTCGTCCGGGTGACAGCCGAGGAGGTCGCCCTGTGCGTTCCGTCGTGCTGCGCACGCGTCAGGGTCGGCCGCTCTGGCAGCTCACCACGCGCCCCTCGACGGCGGCGGTGCTCGCGCTGGTCTCGCTCGCGGCGGCGGGCGTGCAGGTGGTGCTCTTCTCCTCGCCCCCGCCCTGGTACCAGCTCGCGGTCGTCGCCTTCTGGGTCGCGGTCGGCCTCGCGTTCCTCGTCTCCGCCGTCGGCACCCGCGTGCGGGCGCGCCGGCGCGCCGCCGTCACGGCCCGACCCCCGGTGGATCCCGTGCCCTTCGTGCCCGTCCCCGTCCGTCCCGCCCGGCCCCGCCGGTGGGAGGAGCCCGACGCGGTCGCCGAGGTGGGGGAGCCCACCGACCCTGTGGCCCCCGCGCCCGCGGCTCCGACGCCGACCGTGCGCGCGCGCCCGCCGCGGCCGACGCCTGCGGGCGAGCGCGCCACGGCCGTGTCCCGCGAGCGGATCGTCGCCGCCCCGCGTCCCGAGCCGTCCTGGCGTCCGTCGCAGGCCGCGGAGGAGCGCACGACTACCGTCGCCGTCACCTCCCGGCACGCCGTCCGGGCCGTCGCCATGGTCGAGGCGGCCGTGCGGTCGATGGAGACGCCCCTGGCCGGGCGACACGACACCGCCCGTCCTGCGGTGACCGCCGAGACGGTCGCGATCCGTGACGGCCGCGTCCGACCCCGCCCGCGCCCAGCCGCGCCGGTGCGGGCCGACGACGACGCCCGGACGACGACGACGGCCGGTGCCGCTGCCGCGACGGGCACGGTCCGTCGCAGCGGCGGACGCCGCCGGCTCGCGGACGAGTCCCGGGCCGCGACGCCGCCCCGCCCGCCCGTCGTCCCGCCCACCGCCACGGCGGCCGTCGGTGCCGCCCCGGTCGGTGCCGCCCGGGCCGACGCCGCGGTGGCCGTCGGTGCCGCCCCGGCCGTCGGTGCCGCCCCGGCCGACGCCGTGCCGTCGCCCCGTCCGGCGCCCAGCGGGGAGCGGCCCCGCCCGTCGGGCGTCCGGGCCGCCGGCGCGGCGCGGCCCACGCCGGGGCGCCGCGCCGCGGAGGCCCACGACGACGGGGCGACCCTCCGCCGGTCCTCGCACGCGCGTCGCACCGCCGCGCAGCAGCGGGAGCACGCCCCGCGCGAGGGTCACGCCACGCAGGGTCGCGGGCCGTCGCGCCTGCCTGACGTGCCCCTCGCGGCACCGGGGAGCGATCGCACCCCGCGCGAGGACCGCGTCACACCGGATCGCGGCCCGTCGCGCCTGCCTGACGCGCCTCGAGCGGAACGGGCGGACCGGGCGGCGCGCCCCGCCGCGACCGGAGCGACCCGTCGTCGGGAAGGGCCTCCGGGGTCGACCGAGACCACGGCGACGTTCGGCGGCGGACTGACCTTCGGGGGTCGCGTCGTGCCCGCGGAGCCCGCGCCCGAGTCGTGGGCGCCGGCGCCGCGCGGTCCGGTGCCGGAGCCCTCGACGGGTCGGCACGCGGCGCTTCCCGCCCCGGAGGTGGAGACGGTGCCGCGCCGGGCCCGCCACGCGGTCGCGGCCGAGGCGGGACGACGGCGGGCGAGCTAGGCGGGTAGCCTCGGAATCCGGACGAACCGGACGACGTGAGGACCACGGTGGACGACGACCAGCGCGAGGGTGTCACCGGCACGACCCACGCGCCGTGGACGAAGATCGTCACGCTCGTGGTTCTGGTGGCTTTCGTGCTGGCGCTCCTGGTGGGAGCTCTGCTCGTCTAGGCGGCATGGACCCCGAGCCGTTGCTGCACCGCGTCCGTGCCGCCTGCCTCGCGCTGCCCGAGGTGGTGGAGCGCCCGAGCCACGGCTCACCGTGCTGGTTCGTGCGGGGGAAGAAGACGTTCGTCATGTTCGCCGACCACCACCACGGCGACCCGCACGTGGCGTTGTGGGCCGCCGCCCCACCCGGGGTCGCGGAGCAGCTGATCGAGGACGAACCCGCGCGCTTCTTCCGTCCGCCCTACGTCGGGCCCCGCGGGTGGGTCGGCCTGCGCCTCGACCTCACCGGCGAGGACGCCCTCGACGACGACGAGCTGCGCGGCCTCGTCACCGACGCCTACCGGCACGTGGCGCCGAAGACCCTCAGCGCGCGTCTGTGACCTCGGGGGCGTCGCCGCGGTCGTGGTCGGCCTCGGCGCGCAGCTCCCGGACCATGTCGGGCCGGGCGAGCATGTGGGCCACCCCGCTGCGCACGCCCCACGAGTAGACGGCGAGCGCGAAGACCGCGACGACGACGCTGTCCCAGGGGGCCGGGACCAGGTCGGCGCCGTCGAAGCTCCCGAGGGCGGAGAGGACGGTGATCCCCGCCAGGTAGACCACCAGCCACCAGCCGCCTGCGAGCTGTCCGGCGGGCCGGCCGGAGCGCAGCCACACCACGACGTAGACGAGCACCCCGATGACCGTGATGGCCATGGCGACGCGCAGCTTCGGCCACGCGACCCAGAAGATGACCAGCGACGACACCACGAACGCGACCGGGGCGATCACCGTCATGCCGCGCAGGCGCGTGTCCTGCCGGGTCAGGCCGGAGCGCCGGAACGCGATGAGCGAGACCGACCCGATCTGGAACGTGAACGCCGCGATCGACCCGGTCACCGAGATGATCGAGTGCCAGCTCGGCAGCGGCAGCAGGTAGGCCAGGCCGATGACGAAGTTGACCGCGAGGGCCCGGGCGGGCACGCCCCGCGCGTTGAGGCCGGTCAGCCAGGAGGGGAAGAAGCCGTTCTTGGCCAGGCCGAAGACGTTGCGGGCGTTGGCGGCCGTGAACACGATCCCGGAGCCGGAGGGCGAGAGCATCGAGTCGGCGATCAGCGTCCACGAGAGCCAGGTCAGCCCGAGCACCATGGCGAGGTCGGCGAACGGCGAGTCGAAGTTCACGCCGTGCCAGCCCCCGAGCAGGGCCGGGGCGGGGACGGCGCCGAGGAACGCGAGCTGCAGGCCGAGGTAGAGCACGATCGTCACGAGGATCGTGATGATCAGGGCCCGGGGGACGGTGCGGCGGGGGTCGCGTGCCTCGCCGGACAGCTCGACGACGTTGCGGAAGCCGGTGTAGGCGAAGACCATGCCCGCCGTCGCGATCGATCCCAGCGCCGCGCTCCAGCCGTAGGGGGCGAAGCCGCCGTGGTCGGTGAGGTCGGACGAGTCGAAGCCGCTGGCGACGAGCAGGACGATCGTCGTCGTCGGGATCAGGATCTTGATCGCGGTGATGACCGTGTTGGAGCGGGCGAAGAGGCGCACGCCGAACCAGTTCAGCGCCACGAAGGCGGCCATGAGCACCACGGCGAGGGCGATGCCCAGGACGGTGAGCCGGTTGCCCTCGTAGACGCCGGGCAGGTACGCGGCGGCGTACTGCACGACGCCCGCCGCCTCGGTCGGCGGGTTGCCGACGTAGCTGATCCAGTTCGCCCACCCGACGATGCCCGCGGCGAGACCGCCGTGGCTGTACATCGGGTAGCGCACGAGGCCGCCGGACTCCGGCTTGGCCATGCCGAGTTCGGCGAAGACCAGGGCGACGCAGAGCATCAGGGCGCCGCCGATGACCCACGCGAGCATCGCCGCGGGCCCGGCGTCCTGGGCGGCGTAGAGCGAGGAGAACAACCAGCCGGACCCGATCACGCTGCCCAGCCCGGCGGCGAGCAGGGACCAGAACCCCAGATCCTTCCGCAGGCCGCTGTCCGCCCGGGTCGCCGTGGCCGCGTCGCGGATCTCGGTCATGCGAGTCGCACTACCCCGCGCACCCAGATCATCACACGGCGTATCCGATTCGTCCGGTCCTGGATCTCGACCGGGTCCGGGGCGCGGGCAGGCCGCGACCTCGCCGGGGCTAACCCCCGAGGCGTGCCACGAGGCGGGAGAGACGCGACCGGCGCTCGGGCGCCCGGCCGGCCAACGCCAGGGCCGCTCCGATCGCGACGAGCCACGCATCCTTCGCGAGCGGGATGCCGTCGGGCGTCGGGAAGACGCTGCCCGGGCGCCGCATCCCGGGGGTCGCCGCGTAGAGCCCGAGCAGGCCCCCGCCGAAGCCGAGCAGGCCCACCCCGACGACGACGTTCGGCACGACCGGCAGCAGCAGCGCCGCGCCGAGGCCCACCTCACCGGCGGAGAGGCCCCTCGCGAAGGTCGTCGGGTGATCTTCTCGAGGAACGGGTAGGCGCCCCGGGCGAACCCGTGCAGGTACTTGGCGGTGGCCTCGTCGGCGCCCCACTTGGAGAGGCCGGAGTCGAGTACGTAGCCGCCCGACACCAGCCGCAGCGGGATCACCCAGGCCCGGTCGCGCAGGCCCGTCGTCGCACCGGTCCTCGCACCGGTCCTCGCACCGGTCGCCGCGTTCGTCAGCGTGTCCGCCACCGTGCTCGTCATCCCGTCGTCTCCTTCTCGTGGGGGGTGGTCCCGGCGTCCGCGCCGAGGGACTCGTCCAGCCAGGTGCGCAGCGTCGGGAGCGGCGCCGCGCCGGCCTGCCGGGCGACGACCTCGCCCCGGCGCAGGACGAGCAGGGTGGGGACCGCCATGGTCTCGAAGCGCCGGGCGATGCCCGGGTTGGCGTCGACGTCGACCTTCACCAGCTTGATCCGGCCGGCCCGCTCCGTGGCGAGCTGCTCGAGGGCCGGACTCACCATGCGGCAGGGCCCGCACCACGTGGCCCACAGGTCGACCAGCACCGGCAGGGGCGCGCGCTCGGCGATCTCGGTGAAGTCGGTGTCGCCCGCCTCCGCGATCCACGGCAGGTGCGCGTGGCACTTCCCGCACGTCGGTCGCCCGGCGCCCACGGCGGGCACCCGGTTGCGCATGCCGCAGTTCGGGCAGGTCACCACCGGGTCGCCGCCCGTTCCGGCCGTCATACCGGCACCACCACCTCGTCGGTCCGGGTGGGGGCGTCGTGGCTGACGACGAGCCGGCCGTCGCGGACGTCGACGTCGATCGTCGAGCCGTCGACGACCTCCCCGGCCACCAGCGCCCTCGCGACGGCGGTCTCCACCTCCCGGGCGATGAACCGGCGCAGCGGCCGTGCCCCGTACACCGGGTCGTAGCCCTCCCGGGCCACGAACGCGCGCGCCGCGTCGGTCACCCGCAGCCCGATGTGCCGCTCGGCCAACCGGGCCCGCAGCTCGGTGAGCATCAGGTCCACGATCTCGGCGATCTGGTCCGCGACGAGCGGGGTGAACAGCACGGTGTCGTCGACCCGGTTGAGGAACTCGGGGCGGAAGTGCGCGCGCAGCGCGGCCAGCACCAGGTCGCGCGCCTCGTCGGTGAGGTCCCCGGTCGGGGTCACCCCCTCGATGAGGTACTGCGAGCCGATGTTGGAGGTCATGATCACGACGGCGTTGCGGAAGTCGACCGTGCGGCCCTGCGCGTCGGTCAGGCGGCCGTCGTCGAGCACCTGCAGCAGCGTGTTGAAGACGTCGGGGTGTGCCTTCTCGATCTCGTCGAACAGCACCACGGCGTAGGGCCGCCGCCGGACCGCCTCGGTGAGCTGACCGCCCTCCTCGTGGCCGACGTAGCCGGGCGGGGCCCCCACCAGGCGCGACACGGTGTGCCGCTCCTGGTACTCGCTCATGTCGATGCGGACCATGTTGTCCTCGGAGTCGAACAGTGCCGACGCCAGCGCCTTGGCCAGCTCGGTCTTCCCGACGCCGGTGGGCCCGAGGAAGATGAACGACCCGGTCGGGCGCCGCGGGTCCTTGATCCCCGAGCGGGCCCGCATGATCGCGTCGGACACCGCGCGGACCGCCTCGTCCTGCCCGACCACCCGGCTGTGCAGGATCTTGTCCAGCCGCAGCAGTTTCTCCCGCTCGCCCTCGGTGAGCTGGCTGACCGGGATGCCCGTCCAGGAGGACACGATCTCGGAGATCTCCTCCGCGGTGACCTCCTCGCGCAGCAGGCGCCGACCGCCCTGCTTCGTCGCGAGGTGACCCTCCTCGGCCGCCAGCCGGCGCTCCAGCTCGACGAGCCGGCCGTACCGCAGCTCGGCGGCGCGGTTGAGGTCGTAGGCGCGCTCGGCCTCCTCGGCCTCGTGGCGGACCTGCTCCAGCTCGGCCCGCAGTTCCTGGACGCGCTTGATGGCCTGCCGCTCGGCCTCCCACTGGGCGCGCATGGCGTCGGCCTCGGCGCGGAGGTCGGCCAGCTCGCGGCGCAGCTCCTCCAGCCGGGAGGCGCTCGCCGCGTCCGCCTCCTGGGCCAGCGCCGCCTCCTCGATCTCGAGCCGGGTGACCCGGCGGGTGATCCCGTCGAGCTCCGCGGGCATCGAGTCGATCTCGGTGCGGAGCCGGGCGCACGCCTCGTCGACCAGGTCGATCGCCTTGTCCGGGAGGAAGCGCTCGGTCAGGTAGCGGTCCGACAGGGTCGCGGCCGCCACCAGTGCGCCGTCCTGGATCCGCACCCCGTGGAACACCTGCAGCCGCTCGCGGAGGCCGCGCAGGATGGAGACGGTGTCCTCGATGGTCGGCTGCTCGACGTGGACCGGCTGGAAGCGACGCTCCAGCGCGGCGTCGCTCTCGACGTGGCGGTACTCGGCGAGCGTGGTGGCGCCGATCATGTGCAGTTCGCCCCGGGCCAGCATCGGCTTGAGCATGTTGCTCGCGTCCATCGAGCCCTCGGCCGCGCCGGCGCCGACCACGGTGTGCATCTCGTCGACGAAGAGCAGGATCCGGCCCTCGGCGGCCTTGACCTCCGCGAGCACGGCCTGCAACCGCTCCTCGAACTCGCCCCGGTACTTCGCGCCGGCGATGAGCAGACCCATGTCCAGGGCGAACACCGTCCGGTCGATGAGGCCCTCCGGGACGTCGCCGTGCGCGATGCGCTGCGCGAGTCCCTCGACGATCGCGGTCTTCCCCACGCCCGGGTCGCCGATCAGCACCGGGTTGTTCTTCGACTTGCGGGACAGGATCTGGATCACGCGACGGACCTCGGCGTCGCGGCCGATGACCGGGTCCATCCGGCCCTGCCGCGCGTTCGCGACGAGGTCCTGGCCGTACTTGGTGAGTGCCTCGTAGGTGCCCTCCGGGCTCGCCGACGTGACCCGCTGGTTGCCGCGGATCGTCGTGAGCTCGGTGAGGATGCGATCGCGGGTGACCCCGTGCCGGGCCAGGAGACGACCCGTCCCCGTCTGCTCGCCCCCGTCGGCGAGCGCGACCAGCAGGTGCTCGACCGAGACGTACTCGTCCTTCATCCGGGCCGCCTCGCGCTCGGCCGCCTCCAGGACACGCGCCAGGGTCTGCGTGACCGAGACCTGGCCCGGGGACGCCGCCGGGCGGGTCGTCCTCGGCTTGCGCGCCAGCGCGGCCTCGACGTCCCCGCGCAGCCGCGACACGTCGACCCCGGAGCCGGTGAGCAGGCGGGGCGCCAACCCGTCGGGCTGCTCCAGCAGGGCGAGCAGCAGGTGCTCGCCGTCGACCTCGGTGTGCCCGGCCCGCGTCGCGATGTCCCCTGCGGCGGACAACGCCTCCTGCGATCGTTGGGTGAGTCGGTTCAGGTCCATCAGCTGCTCCGTTCCCGCAGTCGGCCTTCCAGCTCCTGGATGCGATCGAGCAGCTCACAGACGAGCCCGATCGCGGCGTAGTTGAGCCCGAGCCCCCGGCGGAGACGCTCGATGCGGGCGACGACGGGGAGCTGCCCCGGCGGGAACCGCAGCTCGTCGCCGGCCCGCACCGCCTGCACCAGCCCGAGGGCGACGAAGCGGCCCAGCAGGTCGGGGTGCACCCCGCTGCGCCGGCAGAACTCCTCCCGGCTCAACCGCCGCACCGGCAGGCGGTGGACCGTCATCGCGTACCTCTCCGTCATGGGTCACCTCGTCGTGCGTCGCGGCGCGGGTCGAAGTCGGAGACCTCGGCCAGGCGGGCGAAGAGGTCCCGCTCGGCGTCGGTCGGCCGGGGCGGGACCATGACCTGGATCTCCGCGAACAGGTCTCCCGGTGCCCCCCGGGGGTTGGGCATGCCCTGCCCCCGCAGGCGCAGCCGGCGCCCGGTGGACGAGCCGGGCGGGACCTCGACCTTCGTCCCACCCGCGGGCGTCGGGACGGGCACGCTCCCGCCGAGCGCGGCCTCCCACGCCGCGAGCGGCAGGTCGACGGTGATGTCGCGGCCCGTCACCCGGAACCGGGGGTGCGGGAGGAGCCGCACGACGAAGTAGAGGTCGCCCGGCTCCCCACCGCCGGTCCCGCGCCCGCCCTCGCCGGCCAGCCGGATGCGCTGCCCGTCGGTCACGCCCGCGGGGATCGTCACCGTGTAGGTGCGGGGCCCGGCCGTCCCGGTCAGCGTCACCGGGCGGCGCCCACCGCGGTACGCCTCCTCGACGGTCAGCGGGAGCTCCGCCTCCTGGTCGGCCCCGGTGATCGGCCCCGACCGCGCGCGCCCGCGGCCGAACATGCCGCCGAGGAGATCCTCGATGTCGATGTCCCCGGCGAAGTCGTCGAAGCCCGCGGAGCGGAAGCCCCCGGAGTCGAAGCCCGCGGAGTCGAAGCCCGACGGGTCGAAGCCCGCGGAGCGGGAACGGGCTCCCGGGCCGGCGGACGACCGCCCGCCCGGCCGGCCGCCGACCCCGGCGCCGACGGTCTGCTCCCAGTCGTCGGGGACCTTGCGGAAGTCCTCCCCGAACCGGTCGTAGCGGCGGCGCTGCGCGGGGTCGGACAGGACGTGGTAGGCCTCGTTGATCTCCTTGAACCGTTCCTCCGCCGCGGGGTCGCGGTTGACGTCGGGATGGTTGGCGCGGGCCAGCCGGCGGAAGGCCTGCTGGAGCTCCTCGCTCCCGGCGTCGCGGGGGACGCCGAGCACCTCGTAGAAGTCGCGGGCCACCTCCGCTCACCCCTCCGCCGGCCCGGTGACGGTCACCGACGCCGGCCGCAGCTGCCGCTCCGGGGTGCCGTAGCCGGGACGGACCACGTCCGCGACGTGTCCGGGCTCCTCGCCGTTCGCCGGGGCGACGACCCCCACCACCTCGTGGCGGGACGGGTCGAACGGGACGCCGGTGTCGTCCTGGCGGGGGTAGCCGAGGCCCGCCAGGATCGCCGCCGCCTGCTCGCGGACGGCCCGGACGCCCTCCAGGACCGCGCCCGGATCGGCCTGCGCGTGCTGCAGGGCCAGGTCGAGGTTGTCCAGCACCGGGAGGAACGCCCCGGCCACCCGCCCCCGCTCCTCCGCCCGTTCCCGACCGAGCGCCCGGGCGTGCCGCTTGCGCAGGTTGTCCAGGTCCGCGACGGCCCGCCGCCACCGGTCCTCGAGCTCGGCGGCGGACGGACGGGCCGGCCCGTCCGTTCCACCGGCGTCCCCGCCCCCGTCCCGGCCCGGGTCCGGCTCGGACCTGCCGTCCGGGTCGCGGCGGCCGTCGTCCGCCTCGTCGTCGGGAGAGGTCTGCGTCGATCCCGGGTCGTGCCCGGGCGTCGGGGAGGTCATCGTGTGCGGCTCAGGTGCGATCGAACTCGGCGTCGATCACGTCGTCGTCGCTGCCGCCTGCGTCCGCCGCGGCTCCCGAGGCCCCACCGGCTCCCGAGGCCCCACCGGCTCCCGAGGCCCCCGGGGCGCCGGCGGCCGCCCGGCCCGACGACCCGTTGCCCCGACCGGCCGAGGCGGCCCGGAGCCCGTCGAGCACGCCCTGCAGCTCCTGGGTCAGTTCCTCGGCGCGGGCCCGCGGCACCTCCTCGCCGACGGCGGAGCGGGCGTCGGCCACGAGCATCTCGGCCCGCGCCCGCTCGTGCGCCGGGGCGTCGTCGCCCAGCTCGTCGAGCAGGCGCTGGACCTGGTGGGCGACCGCGTCGAGGGTGTTGCGGGCCTCGACGTCGCGCCGCAGCTCCTGGTCGGAGGTCCGGTTCCGCTCCGCGTCGGCGACCATGCGATCGACCTCGGCCTGGTCCAGGGTGGAGCTCTCGGAGATCGTGATCCCCTGCTCCGCCCCGGTGTCGCGGTCGCGGGCGGTAACGTTGAGGATGCCGTTCGCGTCGACGTCGAGCGTGACCTCGACCTGCGGCTCGCCGCGGGGCGCCGGCCGGATGTCGCCGAGCTGGAAGCGGCCGAGCACGCGGTTGTCCGCGGCGCGCTCGCGTTCGCCCTGCAGCACCACCACGTCGACGGCGGGCTGGTTGTCCGCCGCCGTCGAGAAGGTCTCGCTGCCCCGCGCCGGGATCGTGGTGTTGCGCTCCATGATCTTCGTCATGACGCCGCCCTGGGTCTCCACTCCGAGCGAGAGGGGTGTGACGTCGAGCAGCAGCACGTCGGAGACGTCCCCGGTGAGCACGCCGGCCTGCGTGCCCGCGCCGTCGGCGACCACCTCGTCGGGGTTGACGCTCATGTTCGCGTCCTTACCGCCGGTGAGCCGGCGCACGAGGGCCTGCACGGCGGGGATGCGGGTGGAGCCGCCGACGAGGATGACCTCGTCGATGTCGTCGGCCGTCACCCGGGCGTCGGCCATCGCCTGCTCCACCGGCCCCATCGTGCGGTCGACGAGGTCCGCGCTCAGCCGTTCGAACGTCGAGCGCATCAGGGTCGTGGTGAGGTGCTTGGGGCCGGTGGCGTCGGCCGTGACGAACGGCAGGTTGATCTGCGTCTGGGCGACGGAGCTCAGCTCGACCTTCGCCTTCTCCGCCGCCTCGTAGAGCCGTTGCAGGGCCTGCGGGTCACGGCGGAGGTCGATGCCGTTCTCCGAGGCGAACCCGTCGGCGAGGTGATCGACGATGCGCCGGTCGAAGTCGTCGCCGCCGAGGTGGGTGTCGCCGGCGGTGGCGCGCACCTCGACGACGCCGTCACCCACGTCGAGGATGCTGACGTCGAACGTCCCGCCGCCCAGGTCGAACACCAGCACCGTCTCGTGCTCGCGCTTGTCCATCCCGTAGGCCAGCGCCGCGGCCGTCGGCTCGTTGATGATCCGCAGGACCTCGAGACCCGCGATCCGGCCGGCATCGCGGGTCGCCGTGCGCTGGGCGTCGTTGAAGTAGGCCGGCACGGTGATGACGACCTTGTCGACCTTCTCGCCCAGCTGCCGGCCCGCGTCGTCGGCGAGCTTGCGGAGGATCATCGCGCTGATCTCCTCCGGGGCGTAGAGCTTGTCCCGGATTTGGATCCGCGCGTTGCCGTTCTCGTCGGCCACCACGTCGTAGGTGACCTGGGCGGCCTCGTCGGTCACCTCGTCGAAGCGGCGTCCGATGAACCGCTTGACCGAGTACACCGTGCCCTGCGGATTGAGGATCGCCTGCCGGCGTGCGAGCTGCCCCACCAGGCGTTCCCCGGTGTCGGTGAACGCGACCACCGACGGCGTGGTCCGTGCTCCCTCGGCGTTGGGGACCACCTCGGAGGCCCCGCCCTCCCAGGCGGCGATCACCGAGTTCGTGGTGCCCAGGTCGATACCCGCGGCGCGTGCCATGTCACTTCCTCCGATCGAGCAGCGGGGCCACCCCGTCGGGCCGGACGGCCTGCGCCGCCGCCCCCGCGTGGCCGGTCAACGTCGAGTTCCTGGGCGCGGGGTCAGCGGGAACCGGCCCCGACGGGGGTGTCCGCGGACGCGCTGTGCTCGGCGGACTCGTCGGGCGTGCCGTCGCCCTCGGCGGTCGAGCTCACGGCGATCTTGCGGGGCTTGCTCGCCTCACTCACGGGGATCCGCAGGGTCAGCACCCCGGAAGCCACCTCCGCCGACAGGCCGGAGGGGTCGAGGTTCTCTCCGAGGAACAGGTGGCGGCCGAACACGCCGTAGGGACGCTCGTCGACGATGACCTCGTCGCCCTCGGCCCGCTGCGGCGCGCGGTTCGCATGGATGCTCACCACGTTGCGCTCGACGCTGATGTCGACGTCCTCGCGACGGACGCCGGGCAGGTCGAGGTGCACGAGGAACTCGTCCCCGCGTCGGAGCGCCTCCATCGGCATGCCGCGGGCGGCGCGCGCTCCGGTGGCGAGGGTCTGCTCCGCGAGCCGGTCGAACTCGCGGAACGGGTCGAATCGCATCAGGGCCATGGAGGGCCTCCAGCCTGGGGCGGTCGTACGCAGGGGCGCCTCGGCGGCTGCCGAGCGATCTCACGGTGCTCCCCGCCCGTCCGGCACCGAACCGGTCCCGCAGGTGCAAACTCTCGGACCGGGTTGGGCCCGGCGGGGCAGCGACGGTCCGGCCGGACCTCCCGGCCGACCGTGCCGTCGACCGCGCCGGACCGTCAGGACGGGGAGGCCACGGTGGGCTCCGGCCCCACGGTCGCGTCCAGCCAGGTCGCCAGCTCGGCGGCGGTCGGGAGTCCGTGGCGGCGTGCGACGGGTCGTCCGCGCCGCAGGACCAGCAGCGTCGGGACCATGCGGACCGCGAACCGTCGGGCGAGCCGCGGCGCGGCGGCGACGTCCACCTCGACGAGCTTGACCTGCCCGGGGCGGGCGAGGGCGGCCCGCTCGAGCACCACCCGCGCCGCCCAGCTGAGCCCGCACCAGGGTGCCCAGAGCCCGACGAGCACCGGCAGCGTCGCCCGGTCGGCGACCACCGCGAAGTCCGCGTCCCCGGCGGCGGCGATCCACGGGACGGCGTGACGGCAGTTCCCGCAGACCGGGACCCCGGACCCGGCAGCGGGGATCCGGTTGCGCCACCGGCACCGGGGACACCGGACGACGCCCGACCGCGCGCCGGGCGGCGCGATCCGCGCGTCCATCCGGGGGAACACCTGAGCGAGCAGTGCCAGCTCCGGCGGGGCGACGTCGGCCGGCCGCGCCCCGCCGCTCCCCGGGGACGCGCGACGGGGCGGCCCGCCAGCTGTCATCGGCTCGCCCTTCCCGCGGTTCCCGGTCGTCGGCGTGCCCCGCCGACCGACGACGGTGCCGCGTGCGGGCGAGCGGGCGGACCGACCTGCCGGGTCCAGGAGCCCCGTGGGGATTGCCTCCGTCGGACCGGTTCGGGCGCGGCGCGCCGGTGTGACGGTGATGGCGCGGGCCGGGCGGACGGTACGGCCCGCGACCGACCTCGGACCTCCAGGAGTCGCTCGTGACGTGTACGCGCTCCGGGTCGAGCCGCGCGCTCGGCCTGCCGACGGACCTGCCCCCGACCGCACGGACGCCTCGCCGGGGAGGTCGGCGATGACCGCCCCGCGCCAGGTCGCCACCGACCCGCACCTGGGCTGGGTCCGCGACGTGGCCCCGCGCACCGACGGGTGCGAGGAGTGCCTGCGGATGGGCACCCCCTGGGTGCACCTGCGGTTGTGCCTGACCTGCGGCCACGTCGGGTGCTGCGATTCCTCGCCGATGCGCCATGCCCGTGCCCACGCGGGCGTCGTCGGGCACCCGATCGTGCGCTCGGCGCAGCCGGGGGAGTTCTGGCGCTGGTGCTTCGTGGACGAGGCGTTCGCGTGACCCCCGGGACGACGACCGCCGACGACGTCGAGCGGCTGCTCGCCTCCGCGCCGCCCGACGAGACCCCGGACCTGACGGGGGCCTACCCGCGGCTGTCCGAGGACCGGATCCGGGTGCTGGACGGGTACGGGTCGCGTCGGCGGACCCGGCGCGGGGAGGTGCTCGTCACCGAGGGGCGCCCCGAGGAGTCCTTCCTCGTCGTGGTGTCGGGCCGGGTCGCCGTGGTCGAGTCGCTCGGGACCCCGGCGGAGCGCGTGGTCCGCGTCCACGGGGCCGGACGGTTCCTCGGGGAGCTCGGCCTGCTGACCGGGGAGGTCGCCTTCTTCTCGACGGTCGTGCTGGAGCCCGGGGAGCTGCTCGAGGTCCCCGCGGAGCGCCTGCGGGACGTCCTGAGCCGCGACCAGGCGTTCGGGGACGAGATCCTCCGGGCCTACCTCATCCGGCGCACGCTCGCGATCGGCGAGGGACTGGGCTTCCGCATCATCGGGTCCCGGTACTCGCCGGAGACCCGCAGGCTGCGGGAGTTCGCGGCGCGCAACCGGCTCCCGCACCGGTTCGTCGACGTCGAGGCCGACCGGGAGGCCGAGTCGCTGCTGCGCGGACTCGGCGTCACGGTGGCGGAGACCCCCGTGGTGCTCTGGCGGGACAGGGTCCTGCGCAATCCCGACGTCGCCGAGCTCGCCTCGCTCGTCGGGCGCCGGTCCGACCGGTCCTCGTCCGGGCCGTGCGACCTGCTCGTGGTCGGCGCCGGGCCCGCGGGCCTCGCCGCCGCCGTCTACGCGGCGTCCGAGGGGCTCGCCACCCGGATCCTCGACGCCGTCGCCGTCGGCGGGCAGGCGGCCCGGTCGTCACGCATCGAGAACTACCTCGGCTTCCCGGCCGGCATCTCCGGGGCCGAGCTGGCCGAGCGGGCCGAGGTGCAGGCACGGAAGTTCGGCGCGACGGCGACCGTGCCGGCCGACGCGGTCACCCTCGACGTGTCGGGGTCCCACCCCACGGTCCGGCTGTCCGAGGGGGACGAGATCCCCACGCGCACCCTCGTGATCGCGACCGGGGCCCGCTACCGGCGGCTGCCGGTCCCGCGCCTGGACGAGTTCGAGCAGACCAGCGTCTACTACGCCGCGACGCTCGTCGAGGCCCAGCTGTGCGTGGCCGACCCGGTCGTCGTCGTGGGGGGCGGGAACTCGGCAGGCCAGGCCGCTCTCTTCCTCGCCGATCACGCCGGCTCGGTCCGGCTCGTCGCGCGCGAGCACACCCTCGACGAGTTCATGTCGCGCTACCTGGCCGACCGCGTGCTGCGCGACCCGCGGATCGAGGTGCACCTGCACAGCGAGGTGCGCGATCTCGAGGGCGAGGACGGCCGGCTCGAGACGGTGGTCGTGGAGGACACGACGACCGGGTCGCGCGCGGAGCTGCCCGCCCGCGAGCTCATGGTCTTCATCGGCGCCAGTCCGTGCACCGACTGGCTGGCGGGGGCGGTCTCGCTCGACGACGGCGGCTACGTCCGCACCGGCCCCGCCCTCGCCGCCCGCGACGACGACGGGGAGGGCGACCGGGGAGCCCCGGACGGCGCACCCGCGACACTGGAGACCGACGTCCCGGGCGTGTTCGCCGCGGGCGACGTGCGGAGCGAGTCGATCAAGCGGGTGGCGTCCGCGGTGGGCGAGGGGGCCATGGCGGTCCGCCTCGCCCACGAACACCTGGCCCGGGTCACCAGCCGGTGCTGACACCGGCGGCGCGGTGACCCCGGCCTAGAAGCCGAAGCGGCGCTCGAAGTCGGCGTCGAGCAGGGCGGGCCGGTCGAGGCTGAAGGTGTCGACGGGGAACCGGGACCGACCCGCCGTCGCGAACTCGGCGAGGACGCGACCCAGCAGCGAGGCGTAGGCGCCCCCGTGGCCCGTGCCCACCGCCACGTGGACGGCCGGTGCCTCCGGCACCGTGTCGACCACGAGGTGGCGGTCCGGGGCGATCGTGGTGGCGCAGGTGGTGCTCGACAGCTCGGGGCCGCCGAACCCGGGCAGGTGCTCCTCGAGGAACTCCTCGCGGCGCTTGCGCAGCAGCGCGTCGGCCTCGAACGACGGCTCGCCGTCGAGCTCCTGGTCCAGCGTCGTCGCGACCGCACCGTGCACCGGGAACCCGACGAGGTCCTCGGCGCCGTGCCAGCGCACCACGGGGAACGGGCCGGGGGAGTGGTCGAGCAGGTTCGCCGTGGCGTACCTCGTCACCTGCTCGTGGCGGGTGACGAGCGGGAGGGGACGGCCGACGTCGGCGAGCAGGCCCGCGGCGACGGCGTCCGCCGTGACCACGACCTGATCGGCGCGGTGGACCGCGTCGTCGGTGACGACCTCGACGTGGTCGCGCCGCGGCCGCACCGCCCGGACCGGGGTGTCCTCCCGGACCTCGGCGCCCCGGCCGCGGGCGAGCGCCCGGTGCACGGCGGCGGCCCGGCCCGCGTCGACGACGCCGGCGCCGCGCTGGTGCAGCGCGCGCTCCCCGCCGGTCACCCGGATCTGGGGCCAGCGGGCGTGCAGGGCGCGCGCGTCGAGCTCCTCGACCGGCGTGCCGTGGCGGGCGGCGACGGCGCGGTAGCCGTCGAGCACGGCCTCCCCGCCCCGCCCGGCCTCCGCGACCACGAGTTCGCCGGTCGGGGCGACGAGCGTCTGACCCGAGACCCGTTCCACGTCCCGCCACGTCTCGAGCGCCCCCGGCGCGAGGGCCGCGTGCACGTCGAGCGGCTGGGTGGGCGAGAGCACGAGGGTGCGGTCCGGGCGGGTGCCGGCGCGACCGGCCTCGAGGCCGAGCACGGCGCCGGACCGACCCCCCGCGGCGCGAGCCGCCCAGTACAGCGCGGCGCTCCCCGGCCCGCCGCAGCCGACGACGATCACGCGGTACTCGGAGCTCATACGGGGCTCCCGGGGTCGGGTGCAACGGCTGCCCTCCACCCTGCAAGCCGAGACCGGGACGTGGTGGCGCGGCCTGATCGGCAACGCCACTGCTCTGAGAAGGCGTGACTTATGGATCGCGCGCGCCGCCGTCCGGTGTCCGCCGGAGGTCGGGCACCATCGAGCGCATGGACCTCGAGCTCCGGCAGCTGCGGGCCTTCCTCGCGGTGGCCTCGGAGCTGCACTTCAGCCGGGCGGCGCGGCGGCTGCACGTCAGCCAGCCCGCGCTCTCCCAGCAGATCCGGGCGCTGGAGAAGAGCCTCGGCACGGCGCTGTTCGACCGCTCCAGCCGCGCGACCGAGCTCACCGCCGCCGGGCGGGTGCTCTTCGAGGCGGCGCCGCGGGTGCTCTACGAGGCGGAACGGGCGCAGTCGCTCGTGACCCAGGCGGCCCGCGGCGCCGTGGGACTGCTGACGGTGGGGTCGGTGGGGACGGCGCTCGCCTCCATCGCGCCGCGCATCCTGCGGCTGGTGCGCGCCGAGTTCCCGGACCTGCAGCTCGAGGTGAGCCAGCACGACACGTCCGCGCAGCTCGTCGCGCTCGCCGACGGCCGGATCGACGTGGGGCTCGTGCGCGCCGCGCAGCCGACCGAGGCCGTGGCGGTGGAGCACCTCGTGTCCGAGCCGCTGCTGTGCGCCGTGCCCTCGGACCACCAGCTCGCCGACGGCCCCACCGTCGACCCGCGCGCCCTCGCCGACGAGGCGTTCGTGCTGTGGCCCCGCCCCCTGGGCCGCGCCTTCTTCGACATCATCGTCAGCTACTGCCTCGGCCACGGGTTCAGCCCGCGCATCGTCGCCGAGGGCGCCGACATCGAGACCCAGCTCGGTCTCGTCGCGGCGGGGCTCGGGGTGTCGTTGCAGCCGTCCTACTACGCGAACCTGCGCCCGCCGGGCGTCGTCTTCCTGCCCCTCGACGGCGACGTCCCGCAGGTCGCCCTGCAGGTCGCCTACCGTCGCAGCGACCGGTCCCCGGCCGTGGCCCACTTCGTCGCGGCCGCCAAGGCGTGCGCCGAGCCGGGCTGAGTCACCAGGGGACGGTGCGGCCGTCCGCCAGGAACGAGCCGCTCGGGTGGACGGTCGGGCGGAGCACGGTCGCGACGATGCCGGCCGCGCCGTCGGCGACCGGCCGGCCACCGCGCCCGCCCATGTCGGTCGCGGTCCAGCCGGGGGAGACCGACTGCACGACGACGGGTGCGAGCGCGTCCGCGAACACCCGCGTCGTCGCGTTGAGCGCGGCCTTGGACACCGAGTAGGCCGGCGAGTGCGCCCGCATCCGGGCCAGCGACCCCAGCTCGCTCGTCACGTTCACGACGACGGGTTCGGTCCCGTCGCGCAGCAGCGGCGCGGCCGCCTGGATCATCCGCCAGACCGCGAGCACGTTGGTGCGCCACGCCTCGTCGACGACCGCGAGGTCCTCGTTGAGCGGGTCGGCCCCCGGGTCGTAGTGGACCGCGGCGTTGTTCACCAGCGCGTCGAGCCGCCCGAGGTGCTCGTCGATCCAGGCGATCGCGGCGTCGACCGAGGCCTGGTCGGTGACGTCGAGGCCGACCGAGCGGATCCCGAGCCCGGCGGCGACGCGCTCGCCGTCGGCGGGGTCGCGGGTGCCGGCGACGACGGTGCAGCCGGCGGCGGCGAGCTGGCGGGCGATCTCGGGGCCGAGGCCCCGGGACGCGCCGGTGACGAGGACGGTGCGGCTCATGCGGCGGGGTGCCCGCCCCGTGGGCACGTGTATCTGACAGCTGGCTACCGTTTCCGGTGCTACCGTCGGTGGATGACCGGCGCGATCGCCCTCCCCCTCCACATGCAACGCGACCGGTACGACCCGCCGTCGCGCATGGCCGAGCTCCGGGAGCGTCCGGGCCTGGAGCCCGTCACCACGCCGCTCGGTCTCCGCGCCTGGTTGGCGACGCGCTACGAGGACGTGCGCGAGATCCTCGGGGACGCGCAGCGCTTCTCCAGCGCCGGGCTGCCGGGCCTGCCGGGAGCGGACCCCGACGAGCGGGCCGGCAACCTCCTCGCGCTGGACCCGCCCGACCACACGCGGCTGCGGCGCCTGCTCACCGGCGAGTTCACGGTGCGCCGCATCCGTCGGCTGCAGCCCCGCATCGAGCAGATCGTCACCGAGCACCTCGACGCCATGGAGCAGGCCGGCCCGCCCGCCGACCTCGTCGAGCGCTTCGCCCTGCCGATCCCGAGCCTCGTCATCTGCGAGCTCCTCGGAGTGCCCTACGCCGACCGCGGCGACTTCCACCGGCGCGCCGCGATCCAGCTCGACCTCACCCGGCCGCTGTCGGAGCGGGGGGCCGTGGCGGCGGAGTCCCGTGCGTACATGGGCACGCTCGTCGACCGCGCCACGGCCGACCCGGGCGACGACATGCTCGGGATGCTCGTCCGCGAGCACGGCGCGGACCTCGGCCGGGCCGAGCTGATCGGGGTCGCCTCGCTGCTGCTCATCGCGGGCCACGAGACCACCGCCAACATGCTGGCGCTCGGCACGCTCGCCCTGCTGGAGAACCCCGGACAGGCCGCGGCCGTCCGGGAGGACCCGGCCGTGACCGCCCCCGCCGTCGAGGAGCTCATGCGGTTCCTGTCCGTCGTGCACTCCGGGATGCCGCGCCAGGTGACCCGGGACACCGAGGTGGCGGGGACCACGCTGCGCGCGGGGGAGTTCGTCGTCGTCTCGCTGCCCGCCGCCGACCGCGACCGGGCGCTCGTCGAGGACCCGGACCGGCTCGACGTCGGGCGGGCGGCGTCCCCGCACGTGGCCTTCGGGCACGGCGTGCACCACTGCCTGGGCGCCCCCCTCGCGCGCATGGAGATGGCCATCGCGTTCCCGGCCCTGCTGCGCCGCTTCCCGGCGCTGGCCGTCGCCGGGGAGCCGGAGTTCCGGTCGGCCGCCGTGGTCTACGGGCTGCGGCACCTGCCGGTCTCCTGGTGAGATCAGCCGTCCTGTCGCCCACCACCGGAGGGGAACCACCTGATGAGGATCCGAGCCGACCGCGACGTCTGCATCGGGGCGGGCAACTGCGTGCTCGCCGCCGAGAACGTCTTCGACCAGGACGACGACGCGATCGTCGTCGTGCTGCAGGAGACCCCCGACGGGGCCGACGCCGAGGCCGCCCGCAACGCCGTCGGCTCGTGCCCGTCGGGTGCGCTGTCGATCGAGGAGACGTAGCGCAGCGGAGCCCGACCGTCGGCGAGGAGTGAGACGAGGGGGCGGTCGTGCGTGACACGTCCGGATCGCCCCGTCGCGCTGCTAGCGTCCCGCCCGTGACCGACCTGTCCTCCCGACCGTTGCGCGCGGACGCCGCCCGCAACCACCGCGCCATCGTGGCGGCGGCGCGGGAGGCGTTCGAGGAGGTCGGCCCCGACGTGCCCCTCGAGGAGGTCGCGCGACGGGCCGGGGTCGGTCCCTCCACGCTCTACCGGCGCTTCGGCGGCCGGGACGAGCTCGTCACCGCGGTGTTCTCGGAGTACTTCGTCGAGCACGTCGAGCCGCTGTTCGCCCGGCTGGAGGCCGAGGCCGACACCGGCCGCGCGGTGGCCGACGTCGTCGAGGGGATCGCCCGCGCGTTCGTGCACCAGCGCGGCATCCTGCGCGCCGCGAAGGACGCGGGCGCCTTCACCCCCGAGCTCGTGCTGCGCTTCATCGGGCCGCTGCACGACCTCGTCGAGCGGGCCCGCGAGCAGGGCACCGTGCGCTCCGATCTCGAGGCCCGCGACCTCCCCGCGACCGCGCACATGCTCGCCTCGGTCGCCGCCCCGTTCGGGTGCGACGTCGACGAGGTCGCCTGGTGCCGGTACCTCGCCGTCCTGCTCGACGGGCTCGCCGCGCGGGCCGAGCACACCCCGCTGCCCGCCCTCGCCCCACCGCCGCGCGCCGAGGTCGCCGAGCGGCTCGGACGATCCGACAGGAGCCCCGAGTGACGCGCACCCTGCGCTGGACGGTCCACGGCGACGGCCGTGCTCCCGGCCCGGGGGAGGTGGTGCGGCCCGACGAGCGGATGAGCTGGGGCCGCACCGTCGGCCTCGGCCTGCAGCACGTCCTCGCGATGTTCGGGGCCACGTTCGTCTTCCCCGTCCTCATGGGCCTGGACCCCAACCTCGCGATCCTGCTCTCCGGGCTCGCGACGATGCTCTTCCTGCTCATGACGCGTGGCCGCGTCCCGAGCTACCTCGGCACCAGCGCGTCGTTCGTCGGTGTGGTCGCCGCGGTGCGCGCGGACGGCGGCACGAGCGCCGAGGTCACGGGCGCCATCGCGGTCACCGGGGTGGTCCTCGCCCTGGTCGGGCTCGCGGTGCACCTCGGGGGCGCCCGCGTGATCTCGGCCATCCTGCCGCCCGCCGTCACCGGCGCGGTGGTGCTGCTGATCGGCTTCAACCTCGCCCCCGTCGTCGCGGGGACGTACTGGCCGCAGGACCAGGGCGTGGCCCTGGTGACCATGCTCGTCGTCATGGTGGTGGCGGTGGCCGCCCGCGGGATGCTCGGGCGGCTCGCCGTGCTGGTCGGCCTCGTCGTCGGCTACCTGCTCTCGGTGATCCTCGACGCGGTGCTGGGCCCGATCACCGCGCCGGACGCGTCCGGGACGGTCTCCACCCACCTGCGGCTGGACTTCTCGAAGGTGGCCGACGCGCCCTGGATCGGGCTGCCGCTCGGGACGCCCGAGGCGCCCGGGCTCCACCTCCCGGCGTTCAGCGCGTCGGCGATCCTCGTCGTGGTGCCGGTGGTGGTCGCGCTGATCGCGGAGAACACCGGGCACGTCAAGGCCGTCGCGTCGATGACCCGCGACGACGACGAGGCGAGCGGAGCGACGGGGGATCATCTCGACCCCTACCTCGGCCGGGCCCTCGCCGCGGACGGGATCGCGACCGCCGTCGCCGGCGGGGTCGGCGGGTCACCCACCACCACGTACGCCGAGAACATCGGGGTCATGGCCGCGACCCGCGTGTACTCCACGGCGGCCTACTGGGTCGCGGCGGTGGTCGCGGTGCTCATCGGGTTCTGCCCGAAGTTCGGGGCGGTCGTCGCGGCCACGCCGGGCGGGGTGCTCGGCGGGATCACGGTGGTGCTCTACGGGATGATCGGCCTGCTCGGGGCCCGTATCTGGGTGGAGAACCGGGTCGACTTCTCGCGGCCGGAGGTGCTCGTGCCGCTGGCCGCGGGCATCGTCATCGGGGTCGGTGACGTGACGATGAAGTTCTCCGGCGGACAGTTCGGCGGGATCGCGTTCGGCACCGTCGTGGCGATCGCCGGCTACCACCTCATGCGTCGGCTGACCCCGGAGCGCCCGGACCCGATGCCGGCGGAGACGGAGGAGTCGCCTCCAGACCCGCCAGCAACGCGGTGAGGACGCGCCCGAACAGGTCGTCGGGCACGGACTCCGGGACGAGCCGCCGGAACTGCACCAACCCGCGGGCGAGTGCCGACGCGACGGTCCCGACCTCGGCGTCGGTGAGCGCGAACGTCGTCCCGCGTCGGGTGCGCTCGCGGGCCACCAGGTCCGTGATGACCTCGTGCACCCGCCGGTGGTGGGCCGCGAGCTCCGCGCCGAACGCGGGGGAGCGCAGGCCGTAGAGCCAGGCCTCGGCGCCGAGCTCGGCGAGATGGTCGGAGTCGGCCTCGGCGAGCAGCTGGCGGTTCAACGCAGGCACCGCGGCCTCGAAGCCGTCGGCGAGCTCGGCCTCCGCGCGCGCGAACTCGGCGGCCGTGCGCCGCTCCATGAGCGCGACGAACAGCTTCTCCTTGCTGGTGAAGTGCGCGTAGACGGATCCGACGGAGGTCCCGGCGGTGCGGGCGATCTCCTCGACCGACGCGGCGCCGTAGCCGCGTTCGGCGAACACCGTCGCCGCCGCGTCCAGGAGGTTCTCGTGGGTGCGCGCCTTCGCGGCGGCCCGACTGCCGGACATGGGCGACAGTGTGCCGGGTTGACGCCCTGCACTGCGCGGTCCTACCGTCGTACTCAACCGCAAGGTTGAATACATCGATCGGAGCGACGGTGGACGACGAGCTCTCCCGGGCGTTCGCGGCCCTCGCCGACCCGATCCGGCGCGACATCGTCGCCCGCCTCACCGCGGACGACATGACCGTCACCGAGCTCGCGTCGCACCACGACGTGAGCTTCCAGGCCGTCTCCAAGCACCTGCGGGTGCTCGAGGCGGCCGGCCTGATCAGCCGCCGCCGGGACGGCCAGCAGCGCTGGGCGCACCTCGAGGTCGACGTGTTCGACCTGCTCACCGGCTGGATCGACACCTACCGCCGCCGTGCCGAGCTGCGTCACCAGCGGCTCGACGACCTCCTGAGGAGAGAGCCGTGACCACTACCCTGCAGACCACCATCGAGGCCGACCCCACCGTGCCGGCCATCCGTATCACCCGGGAGTTCGACGCCCCGGTCGCCGCGGTGTTCCGCGCGCACGTCGACCCGCGACTCGTCGTGCAGTGGCTCGGTCCACGACGGCTGACCATGACGGTGCAGCGCTGGGACGCGCAGACCGGTGGGGGCTACGCCTACACCCACGTCGGCGAGGACGGGACTGAGCACCACTTCTTCGGGTCGTTCCACGAGGTCCGGCCCGACGCGCGGATCGTGCAGACGTTCGCCTACGTCCCCGTCGCCGATCAGGTGGCGCTGGAGACGGTCACCTTCACCGAGCTCGCCGGGGGCCGCTGCCGCCTCGAGGGGTTCTCGGTGTGCGGCTCGTTCGAGGCGCGCGACGCCGTGCTGGGCTCCGGGATGGAGGAGGGCGTCGTGCAGAGCTACGAGCGTCTCGACGAGGTGCTGTCCTGACGGCGGGGGCAGGCCCCGGAGACGACGAAGGGGCTGTGAGCCCATGGGTATGAGGCATGGGTCCACAGCCCCGGCGGGTCGGGCGGCGACGCCTGACGGCGGCGCCCGACCGGGTCGGTGCGGGCTAGAGCGCCTGCACCTGGTCCGCCTGCGGGCCCTTCGCGCCCTGGCTGGACTCGAAGCTCACACGCTGGTTCTCGTCGAGCGAGCGGAAGCCGCCGCCGGTGATCGCCGAGTAGTGGACGAAGACGTCCTTGCCACCGTCGTCAGGCGCGATGAAGCCGAAGCCCTTCTCCGCGTTGAACCACTTGACCGTTCCTTCAGCCACGAATCCTCTTTCAGGGTCGAGCTCCTCGTGGACACTCTGTCCACGAGCATTGCCCGACTCCCGGGGCACGGACGAAGGAGAGGTTCCTCCAGCAGCGCTGACCGGGGCCGTTGTCACATCATCCACGGCACCGCGCACGGCGAGGAGAACGAGACTGCAACGGTGACGACGCTACAGCAGTCCGCCGGACGCGTCCCGAGGGGTCGGTCGAGGCGGTGGAGCGGGCGACGGGAATCGAACCCGCGTAGCCAGTTTGGAAGACTGGGGCTCTACCATTGAGCTACGCCCGCGGCGGTCCGGAACCCCGGACCGTGACCACCGTAGCCGATCCCCGACCGGCGCCACGCTGCCGGGCGTTCCCGCAGAGACGTTGCTCCGTCCAGGTGGTTGCCCCCGCGGGTGAATCTCGCGCTACTGGATCGTTCAGTCGACGCTCTGTCACGGTTTAGCACTTGGCCGACCGTGGTGTGAACGGGTACACAGACGCGGTCGACGGACGCGATGGGGGCGGCACACGTTGTTGATGTGTGACGCTCACCTGGTACTTCACGGTAGGTCCGACGATGCGGGGAGCATGGCCCTCGTAGGCCGATGAGAGCGAATCGGAAAGGACCGCAGCATGAACACGGAGCGCGACACCAGGGTCATCGACATGGACGAGGACCACATCGTCCGCGGGCTCGACTGACCCGAGCAGGACCCGAGCACGACGACGGGTGCGGACGACGCTGTCCGCACGGCCCGTCAGCACGACGAATCTCCGGCCGGAGCGGCGACCGCCGCCCGGCCGTCGAGGATCCGGTGGCCCTGCACGCCCGGCCCACCGACCGCCCACCGACGCCCCGGGGCGACCCCCCGGAGTCGGCGTCGTCGAACGGGCGCGAGCACCACGAGGTGGGCGCCCTACACTCGTGACAGACGGGGTGTAGCGCAGCTTGGTAGCGCACTCGCTTTGGGAGCGAGGGGCCGTGGGTTCGAATCCCGCCACCCCGACCGGTACTCGACCAGCACGGACGCTGCTCGCGGCGTGATGATGGCGGCCGAGGCCCTCAGGAGACCCGCGTGATGCGGTCGTTCCAGGTCATCGCCAGCGCGCTGATGATCACGAGGTCGAGGATGATGACCATGATCGACCACACCGGGTAGGCCGGGAGCCACGCCAGCTGCACGAGCATGTTGAGGGCGACCAGCCCGATGCCGACCCCTCGGGCCCAGTTCGGCGCGGCACCGAGCAGGGAGAGCCCGGTGACGAGGGTGAGCGCACCGACGGCCAGGTGCAGCCACGCCCACGCGGACAGGTCGACGGCGAGGACGGTCCCGCTCACGGTGACGAAGTAGGTCGGGGAGAACAGGGCGATGAAGCCCTCGATCACGCCGAAGGCCCCGACCACCGCCATCACCACGCCCGCGAAGCGGACCCAGCCCGTGCCCGGCTCGCTGTAGGCCACGGAGCGGTCGGTACGGACCCCGCTCGCGGTGCCCTCGGTCCTCCCGGACCGTGCCTGTTGTTCGGTCATCGTCGCCTCCGCGCGAGGTCGTGGTCTCCGGAACGGGTGCGGAGCGTGTGACGGTGTCGCGGCCGGCGGCAGGGCCGAACGTCCCGGCCGCCCGGTGGTCGGTGGCTGTCACCCGCCCGTCGCTCCTAGGCTGCGACCCGTGCGCCGGACCGTCGCCGACATCCTGTGGGCCGTGCTCGGCGTCGGTGGCGCCTTCGGTGCGATGGCGGCGATGGAGCGGCTCCGGCCGGCGGTGACGGCGGACGACGTCGGGGCGCCGGAGAACCAGGTCGGCATCGGGGAGCTGACCCGGGCGTACTTCCTCTCCGCCGGCGCGATCGTCGCGAGCCCGCTGCTCGCGGACGACGTCCGCCTGCCCCGGTGGTGCGGTCCGGCCGGGCTCCTCGTGCAGGTCGGCGGCGTCGGACTGCGGGTGTGGGCCATGCGCACCCTGCGGGGCCACTACGCCCGCGCCCTGCGGGTCGTCCCCGATCAGCCCGTCGTCCGCGCCGGCCCGTACCGCCACGTCCGGCACCCCGGCTACGCGGGCATGCTGCTGCTCTGGCTCGGCGGCGCGACGAGTGCCCGCAATGCGCTCGCCCCGGCGCTGACCCTCGCCGCCGTCGGGACGGCCTACCGGCTCCGCATGGACGCCGAGGACGCCCTGCTGCGCCGCGACCTCCCCGGGTACGGGGCCTACGCGACGGTGACCCCGCGGCTGCTCCCGAGGTGGCTTCGTCTCGTGAGTACTAATCCGTGCCCTGACGCGGATTAGTGCTCACGGGCGCGGAGCGCACCTCCGCGGCCCGGCGGGCGTTGCGCTCGAGCCGCGCCACGTGGCCCTGCCGCGCGGCCGCGACGAGATTGCCGAGGTTGTCGTGGTCCCGGCGCAGCCCCGCCGCGCCGTCGACGAGTTCACGCACGATGTCGGCGTGGCCGCCGTGGCGGTTGGTCTCGGCGATCACGTGGACGAGGATCTGGTGCAGCGACACCGTGGCCCGGTCCTCCGGCCAGTGCGGGACGCGCCCGACGGTGTCGAGGTCCAGCGCTTCGATCGTCGCGTCGCCGTGGACCGCCGCGCGGGCGTAGAGGCCCAGTACGTCCCCACGGGACTCGTGGGCGGGCACCCAGAGGTCCGCCTCCGGCTCCGGGTGGGCCTCGAACCAGCCGACGGTCTCGACGAAGGGCCGGTCGAACACCTCGCCGAGGTAGCCGGACTCGACGATCGCGAGGTGCTTGACCAGCCCGAGGAGGTTGGTGCCGGTGGGGGTCAGCGGACGTCGGACGTCGTACTCACCCAGCCCCTCGAGCTTCCAGACGACGGCGTCGCGGGCCTGGGTGAGGTAGCGGTGCAGCGTCGCCTTCGGATCCACAGGCGATGGTCTACTCCACCAGGTCGGTGTCGCGCAGGGATCCGAAGCCCGAGATCACCGGCTCGTACTGCTCGGCGGCCAGCGGGTCGCTCCACGCCCACGAGCGCACCTGCGCGGCGGACCGCAGGCCGGTCAGCGCGCGCTGGAACTCGAACTCCTCGACGGCGACCCGGACGGCGGCCTCGCCGTCGCCGAACGTGCGCTGCCACGCCCCGGCGTCCACGTGCAGCGCCGGGAGTCCGTGCTCGCGCACCCGCCCGTCGAAGCCGTCGGCGAACACGTCGAGCGTGATCCGGTTGCCCGGCTGGTCCTTCGCGCCGGGCTGCCCGATCGCGCCCCGGAAGTCCTGCTCGTGGACCGACGCATCGACCACCATGCCGCCCTGCAGCGCCTCCGGGGCCTGCGCGAAGAGCTCGTCGGCGTGCTCACGGTGTCCGTCCCACTCGGCGAGCACCTCGGCCAGCGAGGCGTCGGCGCGCTGCCGGACGTGGGTGTCGGTCCAGCGGTCGGAGAAGTCGTCGTCGACGTCGCCGTTCCACGCGTCGGTGTCGACACCCGTCATGTGGGCGAGCAGGTCCTTGGCCGTCCAGTCCGGGCAGGCCGGCACCGTCGCCGCGGCCTGGGCGTCGGTGAGGGTCCGCGCGAGGCCCGCGACCCGTTCCTGGGTGTCCAGCCAGATCGCCTGGTGATCGGTCATGCGGCCGGGTAGCCGCATGGTCAACTCCGCATGCCGGGCCCCGCCCGGAGAGTGACCGGGTCCATGAGGCATCGTCGCGGCCACGGCACGTACCCGTGCCGCCACCGGCGAGAAGGGGAGCAGGGACCCGCGATGACCGAGGGACGCACGAGCGTCGGCCAGCCGGACGCGGAGGTCGAGCACACCTCGACGACGCCGGAGACCACGCCCGAGCACACGGACGCGGAGGGCTCCGACGTCGAGCACGCCGGCTCTGGGCCTGCCGATTCCGAGCACGGCGAGCACGGCGAGCACGGCGAGCACGGCGAGCACGCCGAGCACGCCGAGCACGCCGGCGCGGGGGAGGCGACCACGCCCGCCGTCGGGACCTCCGGGGAGCCGCAGCCGGGCGACACCGTCGCGGCCGCGTCGCTGCCCGGGGAGCAGGACGGGGCCGAGGGCCGACACGGCGCTCCCGAGGACGAGAACTCCTGGGCCGACGCCGAGGACAAGGCCTACAAGCAGGAGCTGCGCAAGGGCCTCGCCCTCGGGATCGCGGGCGGGCTCGTGCTGGGGGCGATCGTCGCGCTGCTGCTCGGCGCCTTCGTCTACCCGGGCTATCTCGGTGGTCCCGGCAGCCCCGACGACACGGCGAACCAGGTGGTCACCGCGCTGGCGGCGAAGGACGCGGCCGGTCTCCAGCAGGTCTCCTGCAAGGGGCCCGACGGCAACTCCGTCTCCCCGCTGTCCCCGCAGGTGCTCCAGCTCATCGCCTCGGTGAAGCCGTCCGGGCCGACGACGACGGTGATCGACACCGAGGCGCGCACCCCGGTCGACCTCACGCTCACCTACCAGGGCCAGACCCAGACGCTGCCCTCGGAGATCGTGCTGGGCCAGTCGCAGGGCTCGTGGTGCCTGAAGGGCCTCGCTCAGCGTCAGTAGCCGCACCCGGGGTTGACGGTGTGCGCCGCACCGGCGCACACCGTCCCCGGGTCGGACACCGCCGGCCCGACGTCCCGGTCAGTGCGGCCATGCCTCCGGGACCTCGCGAGCGATCTCGTCGCACCAGATGCGGGCCGAGGAGTCCGAGGGCGCGCGCCAGTCGCCGCGAGGCGAGAGCGAGCCGCCCGCCGAGACCTTCGGGCCGTTCGGGACCGCGGACCGCTTGAACTGGGCGAACTGGAAGAAGCGCTGCACGAAGACCTCGAGCCAGTGCCGGATCTCCGGGAGATCGTAGGCGACCCGGTCGTCCTCGGGGAACCCGGTGGGCCAGGCGCCCGCCTCGGCGTCGTGCCAGGCGTGCCAGGCGAGGAACGCGACCTTCGAGGGCCGCGACCCGTGGCGCAGGATCTGGAAGAGCGTGAAGTCCTGCAGGTTGTAGGGCCCGATCTGCTGCTCGCTCGACTGCACGGGGGCGTCCTCCGTGGCGGGCACGAGCTCGGGCGTGATCTCGGTGTCCAGCACCGACTGCAGGACCTCGCCCACCTCCTCGTCGAACTGGCCCGAGGAGATGACCCACCGGATGAGGTGCTGCATCAACGTCTTCGGGACGCCGCCGTTGACGTTGTAGTGCGACATCTGGTCGCCGACCCCGTAGGTCGACCACCCCAGCGCGATCTCGGAGAGGTCCCCGGTGCCCAGCACGATCCCGCCGCGCTGGTTGGCCGCGCGGAACAGGTAGTCGGTGCGCAGGCCCGCCTGGACGTTCTCGAAGGTCACGTCGTAGACCGGTTCCCCCTGCGAGAAGGGGTGGTCGAGGTTCTTCAACATCAGCCGGGCGGTCTCGGTGATGTCGATCTCGGCGAACGTGACGCCGAGGGCCTCGCACAGCCGCTGCGCGTTGCCCTTCGTCCGCTCGCCGGTGGCGAACCCGGGCAGCGTGAAGGCGAGGACGTCGCTGCGGGGACGCCCCGCCCGGTCCAGCGCGCGGGCGGCGACGATGAGGGCGTGGGTGGAGTCGAGGCCGCCGGACACGCCGATGACGATCTTCGGCTGGCCGATCGCGCGGAGGCGCTGCTCGAGGCCGGACACCTGGATCGAGTAGGCCTCGTAGCAGTCCTGCTCGAGGCGCGACGGGTCGGCGGGCACGAACGGGAAGCGCTCCACCTCGCGGCGCAGCCCGAGGTCGCCGTCCGCGGGGTCGAGCGTGAACTCGACGGTGCGCCAGCCCGCCAGCCGGTCGGCGTGGGCCCGGCGGTTGTCGTCGAACGTGCCCGCGCGCAGCCGCTCCGCACGCAGCAGGTCGAGGTCGATGTCGGCGACCGCGTGCTGCTGGCCCTGCGGGAAACGCTGCGTCTCGGCGAGCAGCCGGCCGAACTCGTGGATCGAGGTCTGGCCGTCCCAGGCCAGGTCGGTGGTCGACTCGCCCTCGCCGGCCGCGGCGTAGACGTAGGCGGCCGCGCAGCGGGACGACGCAGACCGGGCCAGGAGCTGCCGGTCGTCCGCGCGGCCCACGGTGATCGGGCTGCCGCTGAGGTTCGCGAGGACGGTGGCCCCGGCGAGCGCGGCCTCGGCACTGGGTGGGACCGGGACGAACATGTCCTCGCAGATCTCCGCGTGCAGCACGAACCCCGGGACGTCGGTGGCCGCGAACAGGAGGTCCGGGCCGAACGGGACGTCGGCACCGAGCAGCCGGATCGTGCCGTGCTGGTCGTCGCCCGCGGCGGCCTGCCGACGCTCGTAGAACTCGCGGTAGGTCGGCAGGTACGACTTGGGCGCCACCCCGAGCACGCGGCCCCGGTGGATCACGACCGCGCAGTTGTACATGCGGTGGCGGTGGCGCAGCGGGGCGCCGACGACGAGCACCGGGGTGAGGGCCGCGGTCTCCTCGACGACCGTGCCGAGCGCCGACTCCACGGCGTCGAGCAGCGTGTCCTGCAGCAGGAGGTCCTCGACGGAGTAGCCCGAGAGCGTGAGCTCGGGGTAGACGACCAGCGCCGCCCCGTCGTCGTGACACGTCCGGGCCATCTCCACCACCGCGGACGCGTTGGCGGGCGGGTCGGCCAGCGACGTCCGCAGCGTGGCGGCCGCGACGCGGGCGAACCCGTGGCGGTAGGCGTTCCTGAAGTCGTACGAGCCGATGCCGGGCAACGCGGGTCCCTCCCCGGTGATCACTGGACGACCGGAGTGTGCCCGACAGGTCCGACGACGACGCCGGAACTTCTCCTCAGACCCACGCCATCGCGCGCCGTGCGGTCCAGTACTCCGCCGCGGGCCGGGCCAGGGTGCCCAGCGTCGCGAGGTCGTCGTCGGTGAGGTGCACCGGGGCGAGGTTGGAGCGCAGCTGCGCCGGGTCCGCCGCCCCCGAGAGCACGACGTCGACGAAGGGCTGCGCGGCGATCGCGGCCAGCGCCACCGCGTCCGGGCCCACCCCGTGGTCCGCGGCGACCCGGGCCAGCGGAGCGGGCGGGTCGACGACGAGGCGGCCGTTCGCCACGCCCTCCTTCACCAGGACGAGTGCCCCCGCGTCGTGCGCCTCGGCGAGCGCCGGGCCGACGGAGGTCTCGAGCAGGTTCCACGTCGACTGGACCGCGGTGAACAGCGCCGACCCGCCGACCTCGAGGGCCAGCCCGCGCCGGACCGCGTCGGCCTGGTCGGCGCCCGACGTCGAGAAGCCGAGCCGGACCCCGTCGTCGCGCAGCCCGGCGAGCGCCCGCAGCAGGCCGTCGTCGTCGAACAGCGGCGAGTCCGTGGTGAGCGAGTGCACCTGGTAGAGGTCGGGCACGCCGAGCGTCGCCCGCGTCTCGGCCCACTGCGACTCGAAGTGCGCGAGGGAGTGCTCCTTGACCTCGTGGACGTCGGCGTCCGGGTCCCAGTCCGCGGTGTAGCGGTAGCCCCACTTGCTCGAGATCGACGCGTCCCGACGACGGGTCGGGTCGGCCGCGAGCCACCCCGCGAGGAACTCCTCGGCCCGCCCGTAGGACCGCGCGGCGTCGAAGCGGCGGACCCCGGCCTCCCACGCGGCGTCGAGCGTGGCGTGGGCGAGGGCGCGCAGCTCGTCGACGGAGCGGTGCACGCCGTCCCGGCCCACGTTGACGTAGGTCGGCCGCCCGAGTGCGGCGAGACCCAGGCCGATCGCGGTCATGTCCGCACCCTATCGGGCCCGTCGTGGGCGGACGGTGGCATCGGCGCTGGTCAGGGCCGCCACGGCGCGATGTCGGGGGGCACGTCTAGACTCGCGGCCAACGCCCGGGCGGGTGTCGACGTCGAGGCCCGTACGGGTCACCGTCGTACACCCCCGGGTCGCGATCTCAGAAGTCCCGCCCGGAGGAGAACGAGCTGTGAAGTCCACCGTCGAGCACCTGTCGCCGACGCGCGTCCGTCTCGCCGTCGAGGTGCCGTTCGACGAGCTCAAGCCGACCTTCGACCAGGCGTACAAGAAGATCGCCCAGCAGGTCCGCGTCCCCGGCTTCCGCCCGGGGAAGGCTCCCGCCCGCATCCTCGACCAGCGGCTCGGGCGCGGTGTCGTGCTCGAGGAGGTCGTGAACACGGCCGTCCCGCAGAAGTACGGCGAGGCCGTCGGCGAGGCCGAGCTGAACCCGCTGGGGCAGCCGGAGATCGAGGTCACCTCGATCGACGACGGCGACAAGATCGCCTTCACGGCCGAGGTCGACGTCCGCCCCGAGATCACGCTGCCGGACTTCTCGTCCATCTCGGTGTCGGTCGACGCCGCCGAGGTGACCGACGAGGACGTGGACGACCAGCTGAAGGGCCTCCAGGCGCGCTTCGGCACGCTCACCGGCGTGCAGCGGCCGGCCGCGCAGGACGACTTCGTGGTCATCGACCTCGCGGCCACCGTGAACGGTGAGGCCGTCGAGGAGGCGCAGACCAGCGGCATGAGCCACCAGGTCGGCTCCGGCCAGCTCATCGAGGGTCTCGACGAGGCCCTCGAGGGCATGTCGGCCGGCGACACCAAGACCTTCACCACGAAGCTCGTCGCGGGCGACCACGCCGGCGAGGAGGCCGAGGTCACCGTCACGGTGTCGCAGGTCAAGGAGCGTCAGCTCCCCGAGGCCGACGACGAGTTCGCCCAGCTCGCGAGCGAGTTCGACACGCTCGACGAGCTCAAGGCCGACCTGCGCGAGCGGCACGGTCGCGTCAAGAAGATGGAGCAGGCCGGCCAGGCCCGGGACAAGGTGCTCGAGGCGCTCCTCGAGGCCGCCGACATCCCCGCGCCGGAGGGCGTCGTCTCCTCCGAGGTCGAGGTCCGCGCCCACGAGGCGGTCCACGAGTTCGACCACGACGAGGACAAGCTCACCGCCTACGTCGAGTCGCAGGGACAGACCCGCGAGGAGTTCGACGCCGAGCTGCGCACCGCGGCCGAGCAGGCCGTGAGGACCCAGCTGCTGCTCGACGAGGTCGCCGAGAAGGGCGAGATCCAGGTCGACCAGCAGGAGCTGATGGAGCGCATCTTCATGCAGGCCCAGCGCTTCGGCATCAGCCCCGAGCAGTACATCCAGCAGGCCCAGGAGGCCAACCAGCTCGGCGCCATCTTCGCGGACGTGCGCCGCGGCAAGGCGCTGGCCTCCGTGGTGCAGGCCGCCACCGTCCTCGGCCCCGACGGCGAGCCGGTCGATCTCTCGGAGCTCTTCGGCACTGCGACGCCCGAGGACGGCGAGGAGGCGGCCGACGCCGCCGAGGTGGCGGACGAGACCGCCACCGTCGCGTCGGGGTCCGACCAGGACGAGGACGCGGTCGTCGAGGCCGGAGACGGAGCGGAGCGGAGCTCGACCGTCGAGTCGGCCGACACGGGCGCGCCCGCGTCGAGCTGACCCCCGCCGTCACGGGTCCGTGTGCCGTCAGCGAACACGGGCCCGCGACGGACGTTCGAGCCTCTCTCGATCGTTAGTGTCGGTGGCAGCGCTGCGTCAAGTACCCCAAACCCAAGGAAAGCAGGGACAGGTGAGCCAGCACCCCTCCGACCCAGCCGGGGCGGTCATGCGTTCCGCCGGCGGGTCGATGACGCTCAACGACTCGGTCTACGAGCGCCTTCTCCGGGAGCGCATCGTCGTTCTCGGCCAGGAGGTCAACGACGCGATCGCGAACCAGATCTCCGCGCAGCTCCTCCTGCTGTCCGCGGAGGACCCCAAGTCCGACATCCGCCTGTACATCAACTCGCCGGGCGGCTCGGTGTCCGCGGGCATGGCGATCTACGACACCATGCAGTGGATCGAGCCCGACGTGTCCACCGTGGCGATGGGGCTCGCTGCGTCCATGGGGCAGTTCCTGCTCTCGGCCGGAGCCCCCGGGAAGCGCTTCGCGCTCCCGCACGCGCAGATCATGATGCACCAGCCGTCGGGTGGTCTCGGCGGCACGGAAACCGACATCACGATCCGCGCGGAGTCGCTGCGCAAGCTCAAGCGCCAGCTCGCCGAGCTGATCGCCGAGCACACCGGGCAGAGCTTCGACCAGATCACGGCCGACTCCGACCGCGACCGCTGGTTCGACCCGTACGAGGCCCTCGAGTACGGCTTCATCGACCACGTCGTGACCCGGGCGAGCGACGCGAGCTCGAACGGCAACGGCAACGGCACCAGCGCCTGAGGAGACGCACGATGAGTGAGCTTCACGTTCCGGGTGGGCGTGCCTCGGCGTCGCCGGAGGCCCGGTACATCCTGCCGTCGTTCGTCGAGCGGACGAGCTACGGCGTCAAGGAGTCCAACCCCTACAACAAGCTCTTCGAGGAACGCATCATCTTCCTCGGGGTGCAGATCGACGACGCGTCCGCGAACGACGTCATGGCGCAGTTGCTGTTCCTGGAGTCCAACGACCCGGACCGCGACATCACCATGTACATCAACTCGCCGGGCGGGTCCTTCACGGCGCTCATGGCGATCTACGACACCATGCAGTACGTCCGGCCCGACATCGCCACGGTCTGCCTCGGGCAGGCCGCGTCGGCCGCCGCGGTCGTGCTTGCCGCCGGTGCCCCGGGCAAGCGCCTGGCCGTGCCGAACGCGCGCGTGATGATCCACCAGCCGGCCACCGAGGGCTTCTACGGGCAGGCCTCCGACCTGGAGATCCAGGCCAACGAGATCACCCGCATGCGCCGGCTGCTCGAGACCACCCTCGCGAACCACACCAACCGCACGCCGGACCAGGTTCGCGCGGACATCGAGCGCGACAAGATCCTGACGGCCGACGAGGCCAAGGACTACGGGATCATCGACGACGTCGTCGCGAGCCGGAAGCTCTCGGCGAACCGGTAGCGCTCGGCGGTGGGCGGTTCCCGATCGGGGCCGTCCACCGCGTCGCCCGGCCGGGACGGCGCGTCGCCGCTCGTCCCGGGCACTCGACCAGCAGGATCGCCGCACCCCGAAGCCTCCCGCCGTGGCGGAGTGGACGGGTACGGTCAATCACGACAGCGCGCACCGTCCGGGTGCGCCGGATGGGACACGGGGTCTGCTGCGATGGCACGCATCGGTGACGGCGGGGACCTGCTGAAGTGCTCGTTCTGCGGGAAGAGCCAGAAGCAGGTCAAGAAGCTCATCGCCGGTCCCGGCGTGTACATCTGCGACGAGTGCATCGATCTCTGCAACGAGATCATCGAGGAGGAGCTCGCCGAGGCCGGTGAGGTCAAGCTCGACGAGCTCCCGAAGCCGACCGAGATCCACGAGTTCCTCGACCAGTACGTCATCGGTCAGGACGACACGAAGAAGACGCTCTCGGTCGCCGTCTACAACCACTACAAGCGGGTGCAGGCGGGGGAGAAGAACCGCGAGAACTCGCGCAGCGACGACACCGTCGAGCTGGCGAAGTCGAACATCCTCATGCTCGGCCCCACGGGCTGCGGCAAGACCTATCTCGCGCAGACGCTCGCGAAGCTGCTCAACGTGCCCTTCGCGATCGCCGACGCCACGGCCCTCACCGAGGCCGGTTACGTCGGCGAGGACGTCGAGAACATCCTGCTGAAGCTGATCCAGGCCGCGGACTACGACGTCAAGCGTGCCGAGACCGGCATCATCTACATCGACGAGGTCGACAAGATCGCGCGGAAGTCGGAGAACCCGTCGATCACGCGCGACGTCTCCGGCGAGGGCGTCCAGCAGGCGCTCCTGAAGATCCTCGAGGGCACGACGGCGAGTGTGCCCCCGCAGGGCGGGCGCAAGCACCCGCACCAGGAGTTCATCCAGATCGACACGACGAACGTGCTGTTCATCGTGGCCGGGGCGTTCGCGGGCCTCGAGAAGATCATCGCCGAGCGGGTCGGCCGCGGCGGACTCGGCTTCGGCGCCGACATCCGGTCGAAGGCCGAGATGGAGTCCGCCGAGTCGTTCGCCGACACGATGCCCGAGGACCTCATCAAGTTCGGGCTCATCCCCGAGTTCATCGGCCGCGTGCCGGTGATGGCCTCGGTGTCGAACCTCGACCAGCCCAGCCTCGTCCAGATCCTCACCGAGCCTCGGAACGCGCTGGTGAAGCAGTACCGGAAACTGTTCGAGATGGACGGGGTCGAGCTCGAGTTCACCCCCGAGGCCCTCGAGGCGATCGCCGACCAGGCCATCCTGCGCGGCACCGGTGCGCGTGGTCTGCGGGCGATCATGGAAGAGGTCCTCAACCCGGTCATGTACGACATCCCGAGCCGTGACGACGTGGCCAAGGTCGTCGTCACCGAGCAGACGGTGAAGGAGAACGTCAACCCGACGATCGTCCCCCGTCAGCCCGCCCGCCGGGAGCGCCGCGACAAGTCGGCCTGATCCACCCGCACGTCCGGGCCGTTCGTCACCGTCACCGGTGACGGGCGGCCCGCCCGTCGTTCCGGGCCCGCCTCCGCTGGGTGTATGTCAGGCAGGTCCGGCGGCCCGGGAGCCTGCGTCACCTCACCCTCGCGGTGAGGGCACCGCCTACAGGTGCGGGAAGGCCGTCGTCGCCGGGGCGGGGCCGACCGGGAGCGTGGTCGGCGCGACGTGCTGGCCCAGGAACGCGAACACCTCGGGCAGGATCGTCCCGTAGTACGACCCGGTGTGGGCCCCGGGGCTGATCCGCGAGTACTGCGGCCGCGCGAGGGCGATGTAGCGGCGGACGGCGTCGACGAAGGAGTCGCGGTCCCCGCACCACATCCCGGTGGGGGTGCCGGCGAGCTCCGGGTAGAAGCGCAGCGGGTCGTTGGCCTGCCAGTCGGCGATCCCCGCGAACGGGCGCTTGGCGGCGACGGCCCAGTCGGTGAACAGGCCCGGCGACATGGCGGCCACGGCCTTCACCGGCGTCCCGCGCTGCGCGCGCGCCCGGGCGTACATGAGGGCGCCGGCCCCGCCCATGGAGACGCCCGAGGACAGCACGGGCGCGCCCCCGGTCTCCCGCGCCATCCCGCGCGCCACCAGCCAGCCGGGCAGCTCCTCGAGCAGCATCCGCATGGGGTTGTCGCCGGGGCGGAAGGGGTGCCAGTAGTTGTCCCCGCCGTCGAGGGCGGCGACGGCGAACGGCGGGACGCCGGAGGCCCACGCGAGCCCGAGGGCCCGACGCATGCCCGGGTCGCCCCACCAGAGGGCGTTGGCGTAGAGGCCGTGCAGGCCGACCGCGACGGGGAGGGGTCGGCGATCCACGCCGGCGGGGGAGGTGATGACGAGCCGGACCGAGCGGCCCCGGGCGACCGAGCTCACCCACTCGACCGTCGAGACCGCGTCGGGGACGCGGGCGGGGCGTGGCGGGGCCGGCACGCGCTGCGGGATCGGCGCGGGCGTCTCGACGGCCGACGCCAGGCTCGTCGCACCCGCGGCCAGCGCTCCGGCGCCGAGCACGGCCCCGCCACCGAGGAGGAGCCGTCGACGGCTCACCCGGCGTTCCTGCCCCGCCACGTCGCGTCCTCCAACCAGGTTTCGACACCGTCCGATCGGGTATCGGCCGACGCCGGAGGACGTTACCGCGCCGCCGCCTCGATCCCGGTCACCCGCGATGCTCCGGCGTAGATGTTCATCGACCGGCCACGCAGGAAGCCGACCAGGGTCATGCCCGCGTCCTCGGCCATCTCGGCGGCGAGCGACGACGGCGCCGACACCGCCGCCAGCGCGGGGATGCCGGCCATCACGGCCTTCTGGGTCAGCTCGAACGACGCCCGCCCCGAGACCATCAGCACGGTACCGGCGGCCGGGATGCCGCCCGAGAGCAGGGCGTGCCCGATCACCTTGTCGACCGCGTTGTGCCGACCCACGTCCTCGCGGACCGCGAGGAGCGTGCCGTCCGCGCGGAAGAGGCCCGCGCCGTGCAGCCCCCCGGTCGAGTCGAAGACCTTCTGCGCGGCACGCAGGGCGTCGGGCAGGCCGAAGAGGACCTCGGCCGGGATCGTCACGGGGTCGGCGGCGGGGGAGAAGGCGGTGCGGGTGCGCACCGCGTCGAGGGAGGCCTTGCCGCAGACCCCGCAGCTCGACGTGGTGTAGAAGCGGCGCTCGACCGAGTCGTCCGGCGGGGCGACGCCGGGGGCGAGGGCGAGGTCGAGCACGTTGTAGGTGTTGCGGCCGGTGTCGTCGACCGAGTCGCAGTAGCGCGCCGTCGCGATGTCGTCCGCCGTGGTGATGACGCCCTCGGTCAGCAGGAAGCCGTGCGCGAGCTCCACGTCGTGCCCCGGCGTGCGCATCGTCACCGCCAGCGGCTTCCCCTCGATCCGCAGCTCCAGCGGCTCCTCGGCGGCGAGCGCGTCCGGACGGCGGGCCACGCCACTCTCCCGGACGCGCACCACGGGTCGACGGACCGTCACCCTGCCCACACCGACCACCCCTTCCGTCCCGAATGGCTGGTTCCCACCACGCCTGCCATAGTGCTCCCGTTACGCAGCCGTCACACAACGGTTACTTCGGGTCGCGCACAGTGGAGGTCGCGTTGGGATTCCTGGACCGCTCGGCCATCGTCGCACCGCCGGGATGGGGCCGCTGGCTCGTGCCGCCGGCCGCCCTCGCCGTGCACCTCTCGATCGGCCAGGCGTACGCGTGGAGCAACCTCAAGACCGGCCTCGGGACGGGGGCCGGCAACCTCGGGTACTCCGGCGTCGCCACCGCACTGCCCTTCCAGCTCGCCATCGTGATGCTGGGGCTCTCCGCCGCCTTCGGCGGGACGACGGTGGAGCGTCGCGGTCCGCGCTGGGCCATGCTCGTCTCGACGATCTTCTTCTCCGGCGGGTTCCTGATCTCCGCGCTCGGGATGGCCCTGTCGCAGTACTGGCTCGTGGTGATCGGGTACGGCTTCTTCGGCGGGATCGGCCTGGGCATCGGCTACATCTCGCCCGTCTCCACGCTGATGAAGTGGTTCTCCGACCGGCCCGGCATGGCGACCGGCATCGCGATCATGGGCTTCGGCGGTGGCGCCCTCATCGCCGCGCCGATCGAGACCGCCCTCATGGCGACCTTCGGCAGGGACTACGGCGGCTTCTCGCTGACCTTCCTCGTCATGGGCGTCGGCTACGCGATCTTCATGTCGATGGGCTGGCTGCTCGTCCGCGTCCCGGCCGACGACTGGGCCCCGCCCGACACCCCGCGGCCGACCGCGCAGGCGTCCGGCACGACGACGGGTCCAGCGGGTCCGGCGGTGTCCGCCGCGACCGCCATCAGGCTGCCGCAGTTCTGGTTCCTCTGGATCGTGCTGTGCTTCAACGTGACCGCCGGGATCGGCCTGCTGGAGCGCGCCAACCCGATCTACCGGGACTTCTTCGCGACCACGGCGCCGAGCACCCAGATCGCCGCGGCCGCCGGGGCGTTCGTCTCGATCCTGTCGCTGGCCAACATGCTCGGCCGCTTCGTCTGGTCGTCGGCCTCCGACGTGATCGGGCGGAAGAACATCTACCGGCTCTACCTCGGCGTCGGCGCCCTGCTCTACCTGGTGATCCTCACCCTGGGCGAGGGCAACAAGGTCGTCTTCCTCGTCGCCGCGCTGCTCATCCTGTCCTTCTACGGCGCCGGGTTCGCGACGATCCCCGCCTACCTGAAGGACCTCTTCGGCACCTACCAGGTGGGCGCGATCCACGGCCGGCTGCTCACCGCATGGTCCGCCGCGGGCGTCCTCGGTCCGCTGGTGGTCAACGCGATCGTCGACGCGCAGGGCGACGTCCCGGGGCCGGGCAAGTACTCGGTCTCCTTCATGATCATGATCGGCCTGCTCGTGGTCGGCTTCATCGCCAACGAGCTCGTCAGGCCGGTCGACCCGAGGTTCTACGAGAGCACCGCCACCCCGGTGCGCGAGGAGGAGGCCGCGCGATGAGCCAGGCGACGAGCGGGACTCGGACGGCCCTCACGGTCGTGGCGTGGCTCTGGGTGCTGATCCCGTTCCTGTACGGGGTGTGGCAGCTGGTGATCAAGTTGCCGGCGCTGTTCTGAGCGGGTCGTAGGATCGGGGTCGATGCGCTACGAGCCCCACACCTTCGACGCGGACGCCGCGGGCGACACCGACCCGGACGAGATCGCGCAGCTCCTCGCGGCCGCCGGGGGAGACACGACGGCGGGCGGCGGTGCCCTGGCGGACGCGATGGTCCGCACGGGTCCCGAGCCCGACGCCGTCCCCGCGGCCGAGCACGACACCGCCGAGGACCTCGCGGCGCTCCGCGAGGTCGAGGCGGAGCTCGACCGGCGATGGCCGGAGACCCGCATCGCGCCGTCGCTCGACCGCATCCGGGCCCTCTGCGACGTCCTCGGGGAGCCGCAGCGTTCCTACCCGGTCGTCCACGTCGCGGGCACCAACGGCAAGTCCTCGGTGACCCGCATGATCGACGCGCTGCTCACGCGCATCGGTCCCCGCACCGGCCGCTACACCAGCCCGCACCTGCAGCGGGTCACCGAGCGGATCGCCCTCGACGGGCGGCCGATCTCGGCACGGCGTTACGTCGAGACCTGGCAGGAGATCGCCCCGTACGTCGGGGTGGTGGACCGGGCCCGCGACGCCGTCGACGGCGTGCACTGCTCGAAGTTCGAGGTCCTGACGGCGATGGCGTTCGCGGCCTTCGCCGACGCGCCGGTCGACGTCGGGGTGATCGAGACCGGACTCGGCGGGTCGTGGGACGCCACCAACGTCGCCGACGCGGCGGTCGCCGCGATCACACCGATCGGGCTCGACCACCAGGACTACCTCGGCTCGGACATCCTCGGGATCGCCCGCGAGAAGGCCGGGATCATCAAGCCCGGGTCGGTGGCCCTGCTCGCCCAGCAGACCCCCGAGGTGGCCCAGGTGCTGCTCGAGCGGGCGGTGGAGGTCGACGCCGAGGTCGCACGCTCGGGTGTCGAGTTCGGGGTGCTCGAGCGGTCGGTGGCCGTCGGCGGGCAGCAGCTGCGCCTGCAGGGGCTCGGCGGCGAGTACGACGACATCTACCTGCCGTTGTTCGGCGAGCACCAGGCCGGCAACGCCGCGTTGGCCCTGGCGGCCGTCGAGGCGTTCTTCGGCGCCGGGTCCTCCCGCAAGCTCGACATCGAGGCGGTGCGCGACGCCTTCGCCGCCGTCCGCGTGCCGGGTCGGCTGGAGCGGCTGCGGTCGGCGCCCACGGTCGTCGTCGACGCCGCGCACAACCCCCACGGTGCCGCGGCCGCGGCCGCCGCGGTGAAGGACGAGTTCTCGTTCCGCCGCCTCGTGGGCGTCGTCGCGATCATGGCCGACAAGGACGCCGACGGGATCCTCGCCGCCCTCGAACCGATCCTCGACGAGATCGTCGTGACGGGGATGTCCTCGCCCCGCGCGATGGATCCCGACCAGCTCGGAGCGCTCGCCGTCGCCCGGTTCGGGTCGGAGCGGGTCGTCGTCGAGACCCGCATGGACGCCGCGCTCGAGACCGCCGTCTCGATGTCGGAGGAGACCTCCGACGACGGGGCCACCGCGGGTGGCGGCGTCCTCGTCATCGGCTCCGTGGTCGCGGCCGGCGAGGCCCGCACCCTGCTCGGACGGGAGCCCGCATGACCACCCCCGGGACCGACGAGGTCCCCCGACCGGATCCACGCCGCGCGTTCCGCGGCCCGGCGTCGGCGTGCCTGGTCCTCCAGGCGATCGCGGTGCCGTTGGTCCTGCCGGTGATGAACTACGTCGAGGGCGGCATCACGGCGCCCAAGCTGATCCTCGTCGTCGTGCTCGCTGTCGGGATGATCGTGGGCTGCATCGTCATCCTGAGGCCATGGGGACTGCCCTTCGCGGTCGGGCTGCAGGTCCTCATGCTCCTCGGGTGGGTGCTCTCGCCGTCGCTCGGCGTGATGGGCCTGATCTTCTGCCTGGTGTGGGGCCTCATGCTCTGGATGCGCCGCGAGGTGATTCGTCGGCAGGAGGCCTGGTTCGCCCCGCAGTGAGCTGCGAGGGTGGGCTGATGGGCTCCGACAACCGCGCCCGCCGCGCGCAGCGCTCGCGGGACAAGACGCGTGAGGTACGACGCGCCCGTCGCACCGCGATCGAGGTCGACGACGCCGATCTCGACGTCGAGGTGCTCGACCGGCGGGTCCCGGAGGATCCCCTGCCGGGTCGCCCGGGCAGATGATCGTGACGAGCGCGACGTCGGGGATGTCGCGCCCGCCATGGTCCACTGCCTGGGCGTGACGTCGGACGAGATCGTCCGGTGGGTGCAGCGGTCCGTCGACCGGTGGGACCCGCCGCCCCGGACGGGGATGCCGCAGCCGCTCCGCCTCCCATCGCCGCCGGAGCCGGACGGCACGTGCGACGGGGGTCTCAGTAGGCTCGAGCCGGACTGTCGAGCATGAACAGAGAGGAGCGCCGTGTCCGACGAGCGCACCCTGGTGCTGGTGAAGCCGGACGGCGTGCAGCGCGGACTGGTCGGTGAGGTCATCTCGCGCATCGAGCGCAAGGGCCTGCGGCTGGTCTCGCTGGAGCTGCGCGACGTCGAGCGGTCGGTGGCCGAGCAGCACTACGCCGAGCACGCCGAGCGCCCGTTCTTCGGGGAGCTGATCGAGTTCATCACCTCGGGCAAGGTGGCGGCGATGGTCGTCGAGGGCCCGCGGGCGATCGCGGCCTTCCGGCAGATCGCGGGCGGGACCGACCCGGTGGAGAAGGCCACGCCCGGCTCGCTGCGCGGCGACCTGGCGCTGGAGACCGGCTCGAACATCGTGCACGGCTCCGACTCGCCGGAGTCCGCCGAGCGCGAGATCAAGCTCTGGTTCGGCTGACCTACCCGGTCGAGCTCCGCCCCGCGGCGTCTCCCGTCCCGGAGATCGCGACGATCCCGTCCACGACGGCGGGCCAGGAGGCGCGTGCGAGGTCGTGACCCATCCCCGGCAGCTCGAGCAGCTCGGCGCCGGGGATGGCGGCGGCGGTCGCGTGGCCGCCGCTGGGACGGATGACGGTGTCGTCGGCCCCGTGGATCACCAGCGCGGGCATCGTCAGGGCGCGCAGGTCGGCGGTGCGGTCCCGCTCGCCCACGCACGCCGCGAGCTGGCGCCCGCCACCCTGCCCGTCGTGGGCCACCGTGGCCTCGCGGCCGGCGGCGCGGCCAATCGTCACGCGCACGTCCTCGTCGTCCTCAAGGGTCCGGCCCGCCGACCCGATCCGGCGGAACGCCCGCACCATGTCCTCGACGGGGTCGGCCGCGGGCGGTCGCAGGAAGTCGGGCACGCGGCGCCAGGAGACCTTCCCGGAACGGCCGTCCCCGGGCCGCCCCATGATCGAGGTCAGCGACAGCGTCCGCCCCGGGTGCCGGATCGCGACCTCCTGGGCCACCATCGCGCCGAGCGAGGCCCCCACGACGTGCGCGCGACCGCTCGGCACGACCTCGGCGATCACCGCCGCCGCGTCGTCGGCCATGTCGCCCAGCGAGTAGACCGGACGGGCGCGCCGCGTCAGGAAGCCCCAGGGCGAGATGCCCCGCCCGCTGACGTGGGACGACCGCCCGACGTCGCGGTTGTCGAACCGGACGACGAAGCGGCCGCGCGCGGCGAGCTCGTCGCAGAAGTCCTCGCGCCACCAGTCGTAGGCGAGGCCCAGCCCCATGATCAGCAGGACGGCCGGGTCGTCGGGCGAGCCCGTCGTCGTCGTGCAGATCCGCAGGTCGCCGGAGCGGACGAAGCGCTCGGTGCCGGTCACGACCGGTCGTTCGCCCGCGCCCGCACCGCGGTTCAGGAGCACGTTTACCCTGGAGAACCATGACCGTCGATGTCACGACCTCGCCGCGGTCGGTGTACGACCGGCTCGAGCCGCTGCTGCCCCGGGTCCGCAAGCCCGTGCAGTACGTCGGTGGTGAGCGCAACGCGACGGTGACGCCGTGGGAGGACGCCGAGGTCCACTGGGCGCTCTGCTACCCCGACGCCTACGAGGTCGGCCTGCCCAACCAGGGCCTCATGATCCTGTACGAGGTCCTCAACGAGCGGTCGGACGCGCTGGCCGAGCGCACCTACGCCGTCTGGCCCGACCTCGCCGCGCTGATGCGCGAGCACGGGGTCCCGCAGTTCACGGTGGACGGGCACCGGCCGGTCGCCGCCTTCGACGTCCTGGGTGTCTCGTTCGCCACCGAGCTCGGCTACACGAACCTGCTCGAGATCCTCGACCTCGCGGGCGTCCCGCTCCACGCGGCCGACCGCACCGGCGAGCACCCCCTCGTGCTCGCGGGCGGCCACGCGGCGTTCAACCCCGAGCCGATCGCCGACTTCGTGGACCTCGTCGCCCTCGGTGACGGCGAGGAGGTCGTCGGGGACATCACCGACGTCGTCAAGGCGGCCAGGGCCGAGGGGCTCTCGCGCCACGCGACGCTCGAGCGGCTCGCCGGCGTGCCCGGCGTGTACGTCCCGGCGCTCTACGCCGTCGACTACCACGACGACGGGTCGATCGCCGCGGTCCGCCCGACGTCCCCGGCCGCGCCCGAGCGGATCCACAAGCGCACCACGAGCGACCTCGACGACTGGCCGTACCCGAAGCAGCCGCTCGTGCCGATGGCCGAGACCGTGCACGAGCGGATGAGCGTCGAGATCTTCCGTGGCTGCACCCGGGGCTGCCGGTTCTGCCAGGCGGGGATGATCACGCGGCCGGTGCGCGAGCGGTCGAAGCAGGGCGTGTCGGAGATGGTCGAGGCCGGTCTGGCGGCCTCGGGCTACTCCGAGGTGGGCCTGCTCTCGCTCTCCAGCGCGGACCACTCCGAGATCGGGGAGATCGCCAAGGGTCTCGCCGACCGCTACGAGGGCACCGGCACCGGGCTCTCGCTGCCCTCGACCCGGGTGGACGCGTTCAACGTCGACCTCGCCGAGGAGCTGACCCGCTCCGGACGCCGGTCGGGGCTCACGTTCGCGCCCGAGGGCGGCTCGGAGCGGCTGCGCCGGGTGATCAACAAGATGGTCTCCGAGGAGGAGCTCATCGCCACCGTGGCGACGGCCTACGAGCACGGCTGGCGCCAGGTCAAGCTCTACTTCATGTGCGGGCTCCCCACGGAGACCGACGAGGACGTGCTGCAGATCGCGGCGATGGCCCACGAGGTCGTCCGCACCGGGCGCAAGGCCGCCGGGCGCGGGGACGTGCGGGCCACGGTGTCGATCGGCGCCTTCGTCCCGAAGCCGCACACACCGTTCCAGTGGGCCGGGCAGACGGCGCCCGAGGTGGTCGACGACCGGCTGCGCAAGCTCCGCGAGGCGATCAACTCCGACCGGTCGCTCGGGCGCAACGTGGGCCTGCGCTACCACGACGGGCAGCCCTCGCTCATCGAGGGACTGCTCTCCCGCGGTGACCGCCGGGTCGGGCGGGTCATCGAGGCGGTCTGGCGCGACGGCGGGCACTTCGACGGCTGGAGCGAGTACTTCTCCTTCGAGCGCTGGGAGACCGCGGCGGCCGCCGAGCTCCCGCCGCAGGGCGTGGACCTGTCTTGGTTCACCACCCGCGAGCGCGACGAGCACGAGGTCCTGCCCTGGGACCACCTGGACTCCGGCCTGGACCGGGGTTGGCTGTGGGACGACTGGCAGGACGCGCTCGACTCCCGGGAGCAGGACGACTGCCGCTGGACGCCCTGCTTCGACTGCGGCGTCTGCCCGCAGATGGGCACCGAGATCCAGATCGGCCCGACGGCGGGTGCGATGGCCCCGGGCCGGATGCTGTCGCTGACACCGGTGGAGACGCGGACGTCGACGCCGGTGCACAACCCGAGGTTGGCGGGGCAGGACCCGGCATGAGCTACAAGGGGGAGGCCGCTCACCCGTCCGCGCCGACCGTGGCGAAGGTGCGGATGCGGTTCGCCAAGCGCGGCCGCGCCCGGTTCAGTTCCCACCGCGACGTCGCCCGGGCGATGGAGTGGGCGCTGCGCCGCGCGGGCGTTCCGGTGTCGCTCTCCCAGGGGTTCAGCCCGCACCCCCGGCTGTCGTGGATCGGGGCCTCGCCGACCGGCGCCGCGAGCGAGGCCGAGTTCGTCGAGATCGGCCTGACCGCCGACCTCGACCCGGCGGCCGTCGCCCGTGAGGTCGGCGCGGTCCTGCCCGAGGGCCTCGTCGTGCTGGACGTGGTGCGCTCCGGCCCCGGCGCCCTGGCCGACCGGATCGACGGGTCCGCCTGGCGGATCGAGCTGCCCGGGGTGGACCCCGCCGATCTGGCGTCCGCCGTGGCGGCGCTGCTCGCCTCCGACGTCGTCGAGGTCGAGCGGATGACCAAGAACGGCCCGCGGACGCTCGACGTCCGCTCGGCGCTCGTGGCGGTCACCGTCGAGGACGGCGTCACGGAGCCGCTCGACGAGCGTCACCCGAACGATGAACGCACCACGCGCGACACGCCGCCGACACGCCCGTCGGTCGAGAACGACCGCCGAGCGCATGCGCCATCGGCGGTGTGTGGGACACTGACGGCGGTCGTACGGCACACCACGCCGGCCGTACGACCCGACGACGTGGTGAGCGCGCTGCGTATCGTCGCCGGGCTGGAGCCGCCCGTCCCCGTCAAGGCGACGAGGACGGCGCAGGGCCGGCTCGACGACGACGGAGCGCTGCTCGACCCGCTCGAGGCGGACCGCGACCCGATCGGTCGCTGACCCCGCACCGCGCGGCACGTCCCGGGACTTCCGTGGTCGCCCCGAGCGGACGGCCACTCCAGGCGAGACCACGCGATGCCCTCGTGTGGCCGCGACCGCGAGGTCGCGCCCGGGGGCCGAAGGAGTTGCATGTCCGAGAACGACGCCCAGCCCGACGCGTCATCACCGTCCCGCCCCGACGAGGCCGCCCTCGCCGCGCTCCCCGCGAAGCTGCGGGTGCACGCCCTCGCCCGGCTGGTCGGGTCCTCCAGCCGTGAGGTCCTCGCCCTGCTGGCCCGGCTCGAGGTGCCCGCCCGCAGCGCCCAGTCCAGCGTGGACCGGGCGACCGTCTCGCAGGTGGTCGAGAACTTCTTCCCGAGCGAGCCGCTCTCGCCCGAGGCCGTCGAGGACGCGGTCGAGGCGTCCGAGGCCACGATCACGGCCGAGACGCTCCCCGAGATCCCCGAGGACCTGACCCTCGACGACCCGGCGGCCGACGCCGAGCCGCGGGTCACCGGCGCGATCACCGCCGCCCCGGCCGCGCCCGCCGCCCTCTTCCTCGCGCCCGACGTGACCACGCCGGCCGCCCCGTCCTCCTCGTCCTCCGACGAGGGCGAGACCGGCGGGGGCCGCCGTCGCCGTCGCGGCAGCCGCAGCTCCGGGGTCGTCACCCCGGGCCAGGGCGACGCGCCCGCCACCGAGGACCCCGCGGAGGACACCGCCGACGAGGACGCCGCGAGCGGCTCCGGCCCGGCCGCCGACGGCACGGACGCCGAGGGCGACGACGAGTCCGGCCGCCGCCGCCGTCGTCGGGGACGCCGGGGTCGCGGGCGCGGTCGCGGGGGCGACGAGACCACCGGCGACGACGACGCCGCGGACGACGCCGAGGACAGCGACGACGCCGAGGACACCGACGAGCAGGACGGTGACGACGCCGAGGACCAGGGTGACGCGTCGTCCGACGAGGGCTCCTCGGAGTCCGGGTCGTCGCGGCGCCGCCGCCGGCGCCGTCGGCGGGGGTCCGACGACTCGTCGGACGGGTCGTCGTCGACGAACGACGACCCGCCCAACACCGTCACCCACGTCCGCGAGAAGGCGGAGAAGAGCGAGAAGTCCGAGAAGGACGCGCCGCGACGCTCGAGCGACGACGAGGTCAAGGGCGTCAAGGGCTCGACCCGCCTGGAGGCGAAGCGCCAGCGGCGCCGCGACGGGCGGGAGGCGGGTCGCCGCCGCCCCTCGATCCTCTCCGAGTCCGAGTTCCTGGCCCGCCGCGAGGCCGTCGAGCGGACGATGGTCGTGCGCCAGCAGGCCGACCGGAACCAGATCGGCGTCCTCGAGGACGGTGTGCTCGTCGAGCACTTCGTCGCGGGCAGCGGCCAGAACTCGATGGTCGGCAACGTCTACCTCGGCCGCGTGCAGAACGTGCTGCCCTCGATGGAGGCGGCGTTCGTCGACATCGGCCGCGGCCGCAACGCGGTGCTCTACGCCGGCGAGGTCAACTGGGACGCCGCAGGGCTCGACGGCAAGCAGCGCAAGATCGAGCACGCGCTGTCCTCGGGCGACGCGGTGCTCGTCCAGGTCACGAAGGACCCGGTCGGCCACAAGGGCGCCCGGCTGACCACGCAGATCAGCCTGCCCGGCCGGTTCCTGGTGTACGTCCCCGGGGGCGGCGCCACCGGCATCAGCCGCAAGCTGCCCGAGCCCGAGCGCAAGCGGCTCAAGGAGATCCTCAAGCGGATCGTCCCCGACGAGGCCGGGGTCATCATCCGCACGGCCGCCGAGGGCATCGAGGAGGCCGAGCTCGAGGCCGACGTGCGCCGCCTGGCGGCCCAGTGGGAGGTCATCGAGAAGACCGGCCGCGACGCCGCCGAGGGCAAGGGGAAGAACAAGCCCAAGGCACCGTCGCTCGTGCACGAGGAGCCGGACCTGCTCATCCGGGTCGTCCGCGACATGTTCAACGAGGACTTCTCCTCGCTGGTCATCTCGGGGGAGCAGGCCTGGGAGACCCTCGAGGGCTACATCTCGCACGTCGCCCCCGAGCTGGTGCCGCGGCTCTCGCGCCACACCGGCCCGGAGGACGTGTTCAGCGCCTACCGGATCGACGAGCAGCTGATGAAGGCCCTCGACCGCAAGGTCTGGCTGCCCTCGGGCGGCACGCTGGTGATCGACCGCACCGAGGCCATGACCGTGGTCGACGTCAACACCGGCAAGTTCACCGGCTCCGGGGGCAACCTCGAGGAGACGGTCACCCGCAACAACCTCGAGGCCGCCGAGGAGGTCGTGCGCCAGCTCCGGCTCCGCGACATCGGCGGCATGATCGTCATCGACTTCATCGACATGGTCCTGGAGTCGAACCGCGACCTCGTGCTGCGTCGGCTCACCGAGTGCCTCGGGCGCGACCGGACCCGCCACCAGGTCGCCGAGGTCACCTCGCTCGGGCTCGTGCAGATGACCCGCAAGCGGGTCGGCCAGGGGCTGCTCGACGAGTTCTCCACGGTCTGCGAGCACTGCAAGGGCCGCGGCGTGATCGTCTCGACCGAGCCCGTCATCGGGCCCAACGGCAACGGCCACACCCACGAGCCGGCCAAGGTCGCCTCGGGTGGGTCGGGCGACGGGGGCTCCACCGAGTCCACGTCCGGCGGCTCGAACGGCTCGACCGGGTCGGGCGGCGGCCGTCGACGCGGGCGGGGTCGTCGGGGGGCGTCCTCCGAGGGCGGCTCGCCCAGCACCGTGGCGGCGAGCGCGAACGGCCACGACGGGCCCGTGCCGAGCCCGGCCGACGTCGCCGCCCGCCGGTCCTCGGCGGCGGACGACGCCGAGGAGTCCGAGGTGGCCCTCGAGACCGACCTCGCCCAGGAGTCGATCGGGTCGGTCGAGGAGACGGTCCCGACGACCGGGCCCGACGCCGACGCGGAGGACACCGCGGCCGCCGCGGGCGACCCGGAGGTGGCCCTCGAGGCAGACCTCGCCGAGGAGTCGACGGGCGAGGCCGACAACACCGCCGAGGCCGCCGGGGTGCCCGTCGAGGCGGCCCTGGCGGAGACGTCCGGGACGTCCGACACGGCAGCCGCGGACGGGACCGACGCCGACACCGACGCCGTGGCGGAGGAGCCGGAGGTGGCCCTGGAGGCCGACCTCGCGGCGGAGTCCGCCGGTACCCCGGAGCCGGTCGCCCCCGACGCCGACGGGCCCGTCACGGCGGACCCCGTCACGTCGGACACCACCGTCGAGTCCGACACCGAGGACACCGAGGAGTCCGCTCCCGCGGAGGTCGTGTCGGGCCCGGTGTCCGAGGAGCCCGACCAGCCCGAGGACCCCGACGAGCCGTTCATCACCGGGCGGATCGGGGCGATGCTGCCGCCGCAGGCGGTGGCCGCGCCGGAGGCCGAGGACGAGCCCGAGGAGTCCGAGGAGACCGCGCCCGTCGTCGGGGACGCGGAGCCGACCCCGAAGCGGCAGCGACGCCGGGCGGCGTCGCGTCCCGCCGGCCCGCCGGTGGCGGTCGCCGGGACCTGATCACCCGACGCCGGCCCGGCGACCCCGGACACGGGGGAGCCGGACCGGGCGGGTATCGTGGAGCGAGCAGTGCCGGGGTGGACCACGCCGGCACACGGTGAGGCGCCCTCGAGGGCGGGCCTCCCGACCCCGAACAGAACGTCCAGTACGACAGGAGCCTGCGTCCGAGATGTACGCGATCGTGAAGACCGGCGGCAAGCAGTACAAGGTCGCGGTCGGCGACGTCCTCGACGTGGAGCTGCTGGACGGCGACTCGGTCGACCTCCAGCCCGTGCTCGTCGTGGACGGCTCGACCGTCCTGTCCTCGGCCGACGACCTGGCGAAGGTGTCGATCACCGGCACCATCACGGGTGAGGTCAAGGGCCCGAAGATCAAGATCATGAAGTACAAGAACAAGACCGGCTACAAGCGGCGCGTCGGGCACCGTCAGCGCTACAGCCAGGTCGAGATCACCGGCATCTCGAAGTAGGGGAGCGGAACTCATGGCTCACAAGAAGGGTGCGTCCAGCTCCCGTAACGGTCGCGACTCCAACGCCCAGCGGCTCGGGGTCAAGCGCTTCGGCGGCCAGGTCGTCAAGGCCGGCGAGATCCTCGTCCGCCAGCGCGGCACCAAGTTCCACCCGGGCGTCGGCGTCGGCCGCGGCGGGGACGACACGCTGTTCGCCCTGATCCCGGGCGCCGTCACCTTCGGCACCAAGGCCGGGCGCAAGAACGTCAACATCGTGCCGGTCGAGGCCTGAGCCTCCACCAGCAAGCACCATCAGGCGAGGGGCGGGCCCGATCGGGTCCGCCCCTTCGTCTGTCTCCAGGAAGGCACCATGGCACGCTTCGTCGACCGCGTGACGCTCCACGTGACCGCCGGGTCCGGCGGACACGGCTGCGCCTCGATCCGCCGTGAGAAGTTCGTGCCGCTCGGCGGCCCGGACGGCGGGAACGGGGGCCGCGGCGGCGACGTCGTCCTCGTCGCGGACCCGGGCGTGCACACGCTCCTGGACTTCCACCACCGCCCGCACGCCGTCGCCGGCAACGGGCGCCCTGGCATGGGCGCGTTCCGCAACGGCGCCAACGCCGAGGACGTCGAGCTCGCCGTGCCCGAGGGCACCGTCGTGATGTCCCCCGAGGGCGAGGTGCTCGGCGACCTCAACGTCCCCGGCATGCGTTTCGTCGCCGTCGCCGGGGGCCGCGGAGGGCTCGGCAACGCCGCCCTGGCCGGCCCCACCCGCAAGGCGCCCGGCTTCGCGCTGCTCGGCGAGCCGGGTGACAGTCGCGACCTCGTGCTCGAGCTGCGGTCGATGGCCGACGTCGGGCTCCTCGGGTTCCCGAGCGCGGGCAAGTCGTCGCTGGTCTCCGCCCTGTCCGCCGCCCGGCCGAAGGTCGCCGACTACCCCTTCACCACGCTGACCCCGCACCTCGGCGTGGTGAGCGCGGGCGACTCGACGTTCACCGTCGCCGACGTGCCGGGCCTCATCCCCGGCGCGTCCGACGGCAAGGGCCTCGGCCTGGACTTCCTGCGCCACATCGAGCGGTGCTCGGTGCTCGTGCACGTCGTGGACTGCGCGACGTTCGAGACCGACCGTGACCCGGTCTCCGACATCCGCGCGCTCGAGGCCGAGCTGGCCGCCTACACCCCGGCGCTGGGCACCGACCTCAGTGAGCGGCCCCGCATCGTCGCGCTGAACAAGATGGACGTGCCCGACGCCGCCGACCTCGCCGAGCTGGTCCGGCCCGACGTCGAGGCGTTCGGATGGCCCGTCGTCGAGATCTCGACGGCGGCGCACACCGGCCTCCGGGAACTCACCTTCCTCATGGCCGGTGCCGTCGAGGAGGCCCGTCGGACGGCGCTCGTCACCGTGCCGCCGCGGGTCGTCCTGCGGCCCAAGGCGGTCGACGACGCCGGGTACACGGTCGCGCGCGACACCTCGGTCGACCCGACCGAGGGTCCGGCGTGGGTGGTGCGCGGCGAGAAGCCCGAGCGGTGGGTGCGCCAGACGGACTTCAGCAACGACGAGGCCGTCGGCTACCTCGCGGACCGGCTCGCGAAGCTGGGCGTCGAGGAGTCGCTGGCCGAGGCGGGCGCCGCGCCGGGCGACATGGTGACGATCGGCGTGCACACCTTCGACTGGGAGCCCTCGACCCCGGCCGGCGTGGCGGCCCTCGGGTCGCCGGTGCAGTCGGGCAACCGCGGCACCGACGCCCGGCTGGACAACGTGGGCCGCGCCGATCGCTCCTCGGCGGCCGAGCGCAAGGCCGCCCGCATCGAGCGCCGCCGCCACCGCGACGACGAGGAACTCGGTGTCGCCTCGTGGGCCGACGGGGGAGAGTCCGTGTCGTGGGAGAACCTGGCCGGGTGGGACGAGGAGTGAGCTCCGGCGTGGGCACCGGGGCACGCGGGACGGTCCAGGAGGCGCGGCGGCTCGTCGTCAAGGTCGGGTCGTCCTCGCTGACCAGCGTCTCCGGCGGGCTCGACATCGCGCGGCTGGACGCCCTCGTGGACGCGGTCGCCGCACGGGCGACCACCGGGACCCAGGTCATCCTGGTGTCGTCCGGCGCCATCGCCGCGGGGTTGTCCCCGCTCGGGCTGGCGCGGCGTCCCCGGGATCTCGCCACGCAGCAGGCCGCCGCCTCCGTCGGCCAGCTCCACCTCACCCGCGCCTACGCCGACGCGTTCGCCCGGCACGAGCGGGTCGTCGGGCAGGTGCTGCTGACCAGCCACGACGTCGTCCGCCGGGCCCCGTACCGCAATGCGCAGCGGACCTTCGAACGGCTGCTCGGGCTCGGCGTGGTGCCGGTGGTCAACGAGAACGACACGGTGGCCACCGACGAGATCCGGTTCGGCGACAACGACCGGCTGGCCGCACTCGTCGCCCACATCGTCGGCGCGGACGCGCTGGTGCTGCTCTCCGACGTCGACGGCGTGTACGACGACGACCCCCGCGCCCCCGGGGCCGCCCTGCTCGACGAGGTGCACGGCATGGCCGACCTCGCCGCCGTGCGCATCGCGAAGCCCGGGGCCTCGTCCGTCGGCACCGGGGGCATGGCCTCGAAGCTCGCGGCCGCGGACCTCGCCTCCGGGGCGGGCGTCCCGGTCCTCGTCGCCGGCGCCGCCCATGCCGCGGCCGCGCTCGGACCGGGCGACGTCGGGACGGTCTTCGCCCCGACCGGTCCCCGGCTCTCCGCCCGCCGCTTCTGGCTGCGCCACATGGCCGGATCCCGCGGCCGGCTCCATCTCGACGACGGGGCGGTGCGGGCGGTGACGTCGGGCTCGGCCTCGACGCGGCGCTCGCTGTTGGCGGCCGGCATCACCGGGTCGGACGGCGACTTCGAGGCCGGCGACGTCGTCGAGCTCGTCGGCCCTCACGGCGAGACCGTGGCCCGCGGGGTCGTGGCGTTCGACTCCGAGGAGATGCCCGAGCTCGTCGGCCGCAAGACCCGCGACCTCGCGCCCGAGCAGCGCCGCGAGGTGGTGCACGCCGACGACCTGGTGCCGGTCGGTCGCCGGTCGGTGCCGGCCGCGGCGACGTCGGCCCCCTGATGTCAGCGGTGGCCCACGGCTGCCACCGGGTGTCAGCGGTGGCCCACGGCTGCCCCCTGATGTCAGCGGTCGCACACGACTGACGGGCCCGACTGTCCGAGATCCTGACGAGCCGCGCGACGTGCTCGCTCAGCGACCGTCTCGCGCGGCACGTCGAGATCTTGTGCTGCGGCTCCGATCCGACCCCACCCGCCGTCGGGAAAGGTGCGTCTGCCGGTGCGGATCGGCGGCCCCTCGGCCGCGGGCAGGACCGACCGGAGCTGCGCGTCGCGCACACAGTCCGGCGGCGGCGTCGAGGTCCGGCAACCCCTGCGCGTCGCGCACACACGTCGCGGCCCGGAGCGAGTGTGTGTGCCACGCGTCGAGGTCGTCGGGGTTGGGTCGTGGGCGGCCGGAGTGTGTGCGTGGCGCGTCGGGTTCCTGGGGTCTGCTCGTCGTGGCGGCCGGAGTGTGCGCGTGGCGCGGAGGAGCCGACCGGGGGAACGGCTGACCGGCAGTCGAACCCGAGCCGGCCCCACCCGCCACCGGGAAAGGCCCTGGCGGAGATCGGCATACTGGTCCGATGCGTACTCCCGCCGACATCGTGACCGACTGTGGCGAACGGGCGGCCGCGGCCGCACCGGCCATGGCGGCGGCGACCGACGCGCAGATCGCGACGGCGCTGCGGGGGATGGCCGACCTGCTGGTGTCGAAGGCGCCCACGCTCGCGGTCGCGAACGCCGCCGACCTGGCCGCGGCTCGGGACGCGGGGATGACCGGCGCGCTGCTCGACCGGTTGCGGCTCGACGAGGGCCGGCTCGCGACGATGGCCGAGTCGCTGCGGGTGCTCGCGGACGTGACCGTGCCGCCGCGGGACACCGTCGTCGAGGAGCGGCCCGACGGGCTGCGGCTGATCGAACGCCGGCGGCCGGTCGGCGTGATCGGCGCGAACTTCGAGGCGCGGCCCAACGTGGTGGTCGACGTGGCCTCGCAGCTGGTGAAGTCGCGCAACGCGGGCGTGCTGCGCACCGGCGGTGCCGCCCTGGCGTCGGCGAGCGCGCTGATGGCCGACGTCGTGGGCCCGGCGCTCGCGGGTGCCGGGCTGCCCGCGTACGCCGTCACGCTGGTCGGAGACGCGAGCCGGGAGTGCGCGGTGGAGTTGGTGCGCCGTCCTGGGCTGATCCCGCTGGTGATCCTGCGCGGGTCGGGGGAGACGACGCGCTCGCTCGGGCTCGAGGCGGCGCAGCACGGGGTGCGCACGCTGGCCCACGCCGACGGCGGCGGGGTGCTCTACGTCGACCGCGCGGCCGACCGCGAGGTGGCGGCGCGGCTGGTGACGGACTCGGTCGACCGGCTCGGCGTCTGCAACCGGCTGAACCTGCTGCTCGTCGACGCGCCCCAGTGGGACACGGTGACGCCGGTCCTGGTCAAGCTGCTGGCCGACGCCGGTGTGACTGCCTCGCTGCCGCCGCACGAGCACGCCCTCGGCCACGAGTGGGCCCTCGACGACGGGCACGAGGCCACGGTGACGGTGGCTCCCGCGCAGGGGCCCGCCGACGCGGCCGCGATCGCGAACCGGGAGACCTCGGGGCTCGCCGCGACCGTGGTGACGGCCGACGAGGCCGCCGCCCGCATCTTCCTCGACACCTACGCGGGGACCGGTGCCTTCTGGAACGCCACCACGCGCCTGCTCGACGGGTTCAAGCTGCGCCGCGTGCCGGAGACCGGCATCAACGTCGACCACGTGCCCGGCCCGCGCGGCCCGGTCGTGTTCACCGACCTCGTGCTGCGGCAGTTCGTGGTGGTGCCCGCGTCGACGGCCGTCGGGCTCGGGTAGACGCCGCCGTCTCGGCACGTCCTCGCCGGCCACGGCCGGGCACCGTGGTGCCCGGCCGCTCCCCCCGGCGGCCACGGCCGGTCGGAGCCGGCCGCGGGTGACGGCCCGCCCCCCTCGCGCCGTCGGGTCCCTGGATACCGAGAAGATCGGGTCGCGCACCAGACGCGCCGAAAAGATCGACCCTTCCAACGCTCCGACCTGCGTTTTCTCGCGGTCGATCCGGCATAGTGACGGGCATGGGGGAGCAGGGGCCCCGGCAGGGGGAGCCGGGTCGGCGGCCCGTGCCCGTGCCGCGGGACGGGTCACCGCGCCGCGAGCTGGCGCACTGGTTGCGGCGCAGCCTCGCGGCACACGGCGAGCCGACGCTCGAGGCGATGCTCACCGGCATGCCCGACGAGGTCCGGCTCAGTCGTTCTGCGCTCGCGAAGGCGTTGCGCGGGGAGACGTTCGCCTACCTGCCCCTCGTGCAGGCGGTCCTGCGGACCGCGGGTGCCGACGAGGCCGAGGTCGCGGCCTGGACCACCTACTGGCACGAGCTCGACGACCTCGAGCAGCGGCGCCGACGCAACGAGCCGGTGACCGCGTACCCGCCCCCGTGGGCCGTCGCGGTGGCGCCGCAGGAGGTCCCGGCGCCCCCCGAGGCCGACCGGGACGAGGTGGCCGCCGCCCCGGCGCCCCGACGACGGCTGCCGATGGCGGTCGTCGCCGTCGTCTCACTGCTGCTCGGGGTCGCGCTGGCCCTGGGTGGGGTCGCCCTCGTGGCGCGGGCGTCGGAGCCGTCGCAGCCCCCGTCGGCGACGGTGCTGGACCCGGTCACCAGCACGGTGCCGAAGACGTTCCGCCTGGTCGGCTCGTCGCGGAACCTCCGTGACGGGACGCTGCTGTGGGCCACCACGTACGACCCGGGCACGAACCGCTACTTCCCCCAGGACAAACCGTGCCTCGTGCGTCCCGACGACACGTTCGACTGCGGCCAGTACTACCTCGGCCGGCAGTTCGACCCCGACACGGCCCCCTACCGCATCGACCTGTTCGTCGCCGACTCCGACGCGAGCAACGCCCTGCTGCAGTACCAGATCGACAAGGGCGGGCCCGACGGCGCGAACCCCGGCGTCCCGGCCCTGCCGCCGGGCACCACCGTGATCGGCGGCCGGTGGTACGCCCGGTCCTGACCCTCAGGCCCGGCGTCGGTACCGCGCCGTGATCGCGGCGGCCGCGGCCACCAGGTCGGTGACACCCGCCGTCAGGACGAGGTAGGAGCCGAGCCAGACGTGCTTGGAGAGCTCGTAGTAGCCGTCGCCGGCGACGGCGAGCGCGACGATGCCGAGCCCGAGCAGCGCCATGGCGCCCGCGACGCGGACCAGGCCGACGACGAGCGGGTCGCCGCGGCGGACCACGGTCGCGGCGGCGGCCCCGAGCGCGAGGACGACGAGCGCGAGCGGCAGCCAACCCAGCTCGATCGTGTCCAGCCACCGCAGGAGCAGGCTCGTCTGCGGGCCCGCCTCGGGGTAGATCGTGCGGCCCTCGAAGTGCTCCGGGGCCGTGCCCCTCGGGGCCGACGGCAGGTAGGTCAGCTGGGGCCGCAGCGTGGCGGTGAGGCCGCGCCCGACCATCGTCGCGAAGGCCCCCGGGTGCTCGAGCAGCAGGTCACGGGCGGTGGCGCGGGCCTGCTCGGGGCGATCGCCGACGGCGGTCGCCCAGCCGGGGATGCCGACGCCGCCTGCCCAGTAGTAGCCCTCGCCGGAGTGGGCCGCGGCGGCCGGTGGCAGGCCGACCGCGCGGGCGACGACGTCCGGGCCGACCTCGGGCATGACCGCCGTGAAGAGCAGGTTGTGGGCGTTCACCGCGGCGTAGCTCCGGTCCTGGCCCACCATGGCGGCCTCGACGGGGTACGCCGCGCCGGCGACCAGGGCGACCGCGACGAGCGGCCCCGCGAGGCGCCACATTCGCCGTCGGGACCGGGCCCGCACGACGACGAGCGCGGCGCAGCCCGCCGCGACCAGCCCGATGGGCACGAAGCCGGGCTTCGCGGTGGCGCCGACGAGTCCGCCGAGGCCGAGCAGGACGAGCGCGGCCAGCCGTTGCCAGCGGTGTTCGGGGCGGGTCCCGGCGACCACGAGGAGGCCGACGAGCACGGCGACGGTGGCCACGAGGGCGGTCGGCTCGGCGTAGAGCGACACCAGGAAGCGCGACCACCACGAGACGCCCAGCAGCCCGACCAGCGGGATCGCGACGATCGCGGCGCGCCACGGCCGGACGGTGGCCAGCGTCGCTGAACCGATCCCGATCACGAGCGCGGTGATCCCGGCGAGCAGCCAGGCGTAGGACGTCAGCGACCACGTGCCGGGTCCGCCCGGGACGACGAGGCGGAGCAGGACCGCCGCGGACGAGGGCGCAGCGGTGCAGGGCTCGGCGCCCGTGGTGAAGGCGGTGACCACCACCCCGCGCCACAGCGACACCCGCGACGGCGTGTCCGGCGTCAGGCCCGCGGTGCAGAAGAGCCGGTAGGCGTCACCGTTGTCGCCCGCCCCGATCAGACCGCCCCCGAGACCGGGCAGCGTGAGCAGCCCGATCCGCAGGGCGAGCCCGAGGAGGGTCGCGAGCGCCGCCGAGAGTCCGATCGCGATCGGGACGGCGACGGCGCGCGGCACCGCCCGGGCGGCGTCGTGGAGCTCGCTCGCCGCGGTGCGCAGACCGTCGCGCAGGGCGGAGCCCCGCCGGTCGCCGGCGGGGAGGGTCGTCAGGTCGATCCGCCGACCGTACGAAACGCTCTCAGCGATCACTCATCCGGGTCCCCGGGTACCGTGTCGGTTGGAGTGCGATCGGCCGATCGCGTACCGGCCGGGTCAGACGGTGTCCCGCAGGACCCGCTTGAGGAGCTTGCCCGACTGGTTGCGCGGCAGTTCCTCGATCAGGTGCACCGCCTTGGGCACCTTGAACCTCGCGAGCCGCCCCTTCGCGTGCTCGATGAGGGCGGCCGGCCGGAAGCCCTCGGCGTGTTCCGGACGCAGCACGACGAAGGCCGTGACGGCCTCGATCCACGTCTCGTCGGGCGTGCCGATCACGGCGACCTCGGCGACGGCCTCGTGGGTGTAGAGCGCGTCCTCCACCTCACGGGAGGCCACGAGGATGCCGCCGGTGTTGATGACGTCCTTGATCCGGTCGACGACGGTGATGAACCCCTCCTCGTCGATGCGGACGAGGTCGCCGGAGTGGAACCAGCCGTCGCGGAACGCCTCCGCGGTCTCCTCGGGCTTGTCCCAGTAGCCCTCGCAGAGCTGGGGGGAGCGGTAGACGACCTCGCCGGCCTCGCCCGGGGCCACGTCGTCGCCGTGCTCGTCGATCACCCGCAGCTCGACGAAGAGGACCGGCCGGCCGCACGACTCGGGGCGCTCGTCGTGCTCCTCGGGCTGCAGCACCGTGGCGAGGGGGCCGATCTCCGACTGGCCGAAGCAGTTGTAGACGCCGAGCTCGGGGAGCCGTTCGCGCAGCCGCGCGAGGATCGGGCCGGGCATGATCGAGGCGCCGTACTGGGCCTTGCGCAGGCTCGACAGGTCGCGCGTCGCGAAGTCGGCGTGGTTGACCGCGGGCACCCACACCGTCGGGGCGAGGAAGAGCGACCCGATGCGTTCGGCCTCGACGCGGCGCAGGATCTCCGGGACGTCCGGTGCCTCCATCATGCGCACGGTGGCGCCGACAGCGAGGTAGGGCAGCGTGAACACGTGCATGCCCGCCGAGTGGTAGATCGGCATGCAGACCAGCGGGTCGTCGTCCTGCTCCAACGTCAGGGCGTGGACGCAGGACACGTAGTGGTGGACCAGGCCGCGGTGGGTCATCATCGCGCCCTTGGGCCTCGACGTGGTGCCGCTCGTGTAGAGCAGCTGGACGAGGTCGGTGTCCTCGACCGTCACGTCGAGCTCCGGCACCTCGCCGGTGCGGGCGGCCTCGAGCAGGCTGCCGGGCGCGTCGCGCAGCGGGACGACCTGGTCGGGTCGGTGGTCCAGCGCCTCGACGTGACCGGCGAGCCCCGGGTCGACGGCGAGCACCTTCGAGCCCGACTGGTCGATCAGGTACGCGAGCTCGTCCCCGGTGAGCGCGTAGTTGATCGGGACGTGGACCGCGCCGATCCGCGCCGCGCCGAGGAAGCTCAGGACGTAGGCGTCGGAGTTGCGCCCGTAGGTGGCCACCCGGTCGCCCTGGGACACACCGAGCCCGCGCAGCCACCCGGCGGTGCGGGTCGTCGCGTCGTCGAGCTCGCGGTAGGTCCACGTGCGGTCGGCGAAGACGAGCGCGGGGCGGTCGGGCGTACGGCGGGCGCTGCGGCGCAGGACGCCGTCCACGGTGTTGGCGCGGGTGTCCACGTCGTCCTCTCGTGAGCCGTGCGTGTGCCCGGTCACTCTCGCCGCTCGACCGGTACGCGTCCAGTCGCCGGGCGGCACCCGGGCGCTGGCGCCGTGAGGGTCTGGGGCAGGTCCCTCGGCCTGCCAGGTGTGCGTATCGCGGTGCGGAGGCCCGAGCTCGACCGCCCCCCCGGGTCCGACCGGCCTTCAGCGCCCGCGAGGCGGGTCACGGCGGAACAGGCCGCCGGAGGCCACCAGGATGCCGAGCACGACCAGCACGATCCCGATGATCAGCCACAGTCGCTGCCCGGTCATGAAGCTGCCACCCACCAGGCCGAGGCCCTGCAGGGCGAACAGCAGGCCGAGCAGGGCGGCGACGATCCCGACGACGCGGAGTGGTGTCCGGGCGCTTCTCATGAGCCGACGATAGAGACGGGCGGCTCGGCGGGCCCGCTCAGTTCGTCGTCGCGAGCGTGAGCGGCAGGACGGCCGGGGCGCCCGCGCGGCGCAGCAGCATCGCCGCGACGGTGAGCGTCCACCCGGAGTCCGACACGTCGTCGATCAGCAGCACCGGTCCCGCCCCCAGCGCGCCCGGGTCGAGCCCGCGCGGCACCGACAGCCGCCGGTACACCTCGGCGAGCCGCTGGGCGGAGTTCGGCGGCTCCGGCTCGCTGTCGTCCTCCGGGTCGGAGTAGACCGGCGGCGCGTCGTCGGCCAGGGCACCGAGCAGCGGGAGCCGGCCGATCGACGCGATGCGCTGGGCGAAGCTCTCGACGAGCGCGGGCCGGGTCCGGCTCGGCAGCCACACGATCCCGGACGGCCGCTCCGACCACCCCCAGCCCTTGAGGACCTCGACCGCGGCGTCGACCACCGCGTCGGGCACGAGGTCGTCGGCCCGGAGCAGCGGGCGCAGGCGCGGGCCCCAGCCCACGTCGGTGAGCCGGCCGATCGCCCGCCCCTCCTCGGCGGCCTCGTCGGGCTTGATCTTGCCCTTGAGCGGTACGTCGAGGGCGTCCATCCCGCTCGGCCACTGCTTGCGCGGGGCGAGCGGCACGCCCGGCCGGTCGAGCACCTCCTGGGCCTGCGCCCGGACGTCCTCGCCGACCGACGGGTCGTAGTGCCTCCCCGTGCAGTTGTCGCACCGACCGCAGGGGGCGGCCCCGGGGTCGTCGAGCTGGCGGCGGAGGAACTCCATCCGGCAGCCGGACGTGGTGATGTAGTCGAGCATCGCCTGCTGCTCGGCGCGCCGGGCCTTCGCGAGGCCGAGGTAGCGCCGGCCGTCGTACTCCCAGGGCTCCCCGGTGGCCTCCCAGCCGCCCTTGACCCGCTTCACCGCACCGTCGGTGTCGAGGACCTTGAGCATCATCTCGAGGCGCCCGCGGGACAGCTCGACCCGCGGCTCGAGCGCGGCGGTGGACAGCGGGCGCCCGGCGTCGCCGAGCACCGACAGCGCCGTCCGCACCTGGGGCTCGCCGGGGAACGCCAGCGACGCGAAGTAGGCCCAGATGTCGCGGTCCTCCGGGCCGGGCAGCAGGAGGACCTCGGCCCGCTCCACGCCGCGGCCGGCGCGGCCGATCTGCTGGTAGTAGGCCACGGGCGACTGCGGGGCCCCGAGGTGGACGACGAAGCCGAGGTCGGGCTTGTCGAACCCCATCCCGAGTGCACTCGTGGCGACCAGTGCCTTCACGCGGTTGGCCAGCAGGTCGTCCTCGGCGCGTTCCCGGTCGGCCGGGTCGCTCTTGCCGGTGTAGGCCGTGACCGCGTGGCCCCGCTCGCGCAGGAACGCGGCCAGCTCGTCCGCGGCGCTCACGGTGAGCGTGTAGACGATGCCGGAGCCCGGCAGCTCGTCGAGGTGCTGCGCGAGCCAGGCGAACCGGTCGGCGCCCTTCGCCAGCGACAGCACGTTGAGGTGCAGCGACTCCCGGTCGAGCTCGCCGCGCACCACCAGCGCGCCGTCGCCGTCCCCGGACACGCCCAGCTGGTCGGCCACGTCGGTGGTCACCCGGTCGTTCGCCGTGGCCGTGGTGGCGAGGACCGGGACCCCGTCGGGCAGCTCGGAGATCAGCGTGCGGAGCCGCCGGTAGTCGGGCCGGAAGTCGTGCCCCCAGTCGGAGATGCAGTGCGCCTCGTCGACCACGAGGAGCCCGGCGGTGCGGGACAGCTCGGGGAGCACCTGGTCGCGGAACTCCGGGTTGTTCAGCCGCTCCGGGCTCACCAGCAGCACGTCGACCTGCCCGGCGCGCACCTCGTCGTAGACCGCGTGCCAGTCGTCGGTGTTCGCGGAGTTGACCGTCACGGCGCGGATCCCGGCCCGCTCGGCCGCCTCGATCTGGTTGCGCATGAGCGCGAGCAGCGGGCTGACGATGACCGTCGGCCCCTTCCCGCGGGCCCGCAGCAGCGCCGTCGCCACGAAGTACACCGCGGACTTGCCCCACCCCGTGCGCTGCACGACCAGCGCTCGCCGCCCGTGCGCGACAAGCGCCTCGATCGCCCGCCACTGGTCCTCGCGCAGGCGCGCCCCGGACCCGGCCAGGCGCTGCAGCGTGGCCTCGGCGTCGTCCCGCAGATCGGTGGCCAGACCGGGAGGCAAGGTGGTCATGGCTCCACGAAAGCACAGGGGTCCGACACCGTGGGGCGGGATCCCGCGGTCCGGTCCTCCGACGTCCCGGACCCCCGCGCCCGCCGGCGGACCGCGGCGAGCCCGGCGGCCACCACCGCCGCGATCAGCAGGGTCCCGGTCACCACGAGGAGGTACGAGGCGAGCCACACGTGCTTGGCGAGCTCCACGTAGCCGTCGCCCAGCACGGCGAGCACCACGGTCCCGAGGGCGCCCACCGCGAGGACGCCCGCCACGCGCAGGAGCCCCCGACCCGCGCCCAGGCGGCGCGTCGCCCGCGGGAACAGCACCGTCGACGCGGCGCCGAGCAGTGCGACGGCCAGGACGAGGGGCGGGACCGGACGCCCGGGCAGCCGGTCCAGGTAGGCGAAGGTCACGCCCATCCGCTGGGCGGCCTCCGGGACCTCCGGCACCGGCAGCGAGCCGTCGACGGTCCGGTCGCCCGCCGTCGTCGACACCAGGTAGGGGATCTGCGGGCGCACCGTGATGACCAGACCCCGGTGCACCATCCGCGCGAGCAGGACGGGGTGCTCCGCCACGTAGCGCCGCGCGGCCGAGCGCAGCTCGAGCGTGCGCGGCCCGGGCGTCTCGTCCCAGCCCCGCACGTCCCGCCCCTCGTACAGGTAGTAGTGCTCACCGGAGGCCCGGAACGCCGCGGCGGGCAGCCCGAGAGCGGGGAGCGGAGCGGGGCCGGACTCCGGCAGGATCGCCGTGAACACCAGGTCGTGCGTGTTGGGCACCTCGTAGAGCGCGTCCTGGTAGCGGATGCCGGCGAGGACGGGGGACGCGGCGATCCCGACGGCGAGCGCGGCCGCCACCTGGGCCGGCCCGCGGCGCCACCACCACCGCCGCCCCGTCCCGACCGTCACGAGGGCGACGGCGGCGACCGCCGCGACGCCCACGGGCATGAAGCCGGGCTTGGCGGTGGCCGCGACCACCCCGCCGACCGCGACCAGCCCGATGGCCGCGAGGCGGGCCGACCGGTCGACCGGGCGCGTCAGCGCCACGACGAGCAGCCCCCACACGCACCAGGCCGCCCCGAGGAGTCCGGCCGGCTCGGCGTAGGTGGAGACGAGGAACCGGCTCCACCAGGGCACGACGAGCAGGGGGAGCAGCGGCGGGACGACGACCGCGACGGCGGGCCCGGGCCGCCGCCCGGCCGCCCACGCCGCGACCCCCGCGCCCAGTCCCAGCAGTGCGGCGTAGGCCGTGGCGAGCCGGCTCAGGTCGAAGGCGTCCCCGGCGGTGAGCGCGACGGTCGCCCGCAGGATCACCCCGCCGGAGGTGACGGGGGCCGGGAGACGGCACTCCGGACCGCCCGTGCGGAACGCGTCGACGACGATGCCGTGGCCCGAGGCCCGGCCGTCCGTGGCGTCGGGGGCGAGGCGGGCGGTGCAGAAGAGGCGGACCCCGTCGGCGTTGTCCGCGGCCCCGACCGGTTCGCCGGCCACCACGCCGATCCGCCCGAGCACCGCGATCGTGACCACGAGCGCGATCCCGACCGCCACCAGCACGCGGCGTGCGGCCCCCGGCGTCATGCCCGCAGCGTGGCAGGAGCCCCTGACGGCCCGCACCCGGACCCGCCGTCGGGAAGACGTCCTTGACGGGGGACGACATCCGAGATGCGATATATCGCATGCCGGTCCCGAGCTCCGACGCCGCTGCCTCGCGCACGTCGCTGCGCGAGCAGGTGTTCACGCGCCTGCGAACGGCGATCGTCGACGGCACGTTGGAACCGGGGGAGCGCCTGCACGACGCCGAGCTCTGCCGCTGGCTCGGGGTCAGCCGCACCCCGGTGCGCGAGGCGATCGCGCGGCTGGAGTCGGCGGGCCTCGTCGTCGTGAAGCCGGGGAGCTCCACCGTCGTCAGCCCGCTGGACCACCGCGCCGCGCGCGACGCGGCGCAGGTCGCCGCGGCGATGCACGAGCTCGCCACCCGCAGCGCCGCCCCGCACCTCACCGTGGATCACCGGCAGGCGATGACCGCCGCCAACGACCGGTTCGCGCGCGCCCTCGCCCGCGACGACGTCGACGCCGCGATCACGGCCGACGACGCCTTCCACCGCATTCCGGTCGAGGTCGCCGCCAACCAGGCACTCGGGGACACGCTCGACCAGGTCACGCCCCTGCTCCGCCGCATGGAGCGCACCCGTTTCGCCTCGCTGACCGGCCGCGCGTCGGTCGCCCAGCACGCCCGGATCGTCGAGCTCGTGGCGGCCGGCGACGCCGACGGGGCGGGCCGCGAGGCCCGCGCCAACTGGCTCACCCTCACCTAGGAGACCGCCGTGTCACTCGACGACTTCGACCGCTACCCGCTGCTCTTCGGGCCGAGCCCGGTCCACCGGCTCGACCGGCTCACGGCGCACCTCGGAGGCGGGGCGCAGATCTGGGCCAAGCGCGAGGACGTCAACTCCGGCCTGGCCTACGGCGGCAACAAGACGCGGAAGCTCGAGTACATCGTCCCGGACGTCCTGGCCAGCGGCGCGGACACGCTCGTCTCCATCGGCGGGGTGCAGTCCAACCACACGCGCCAGGTCGCGGCGGTCGCGGCGAAGCTCGGGCTGAAGGCGCGGTTGGTGCAGGAGCGCTGGGTCGACTGGCCGGACAGCGTCAACGACAAGGTCGGCAACATCCTGCTCTCGCGCATCCTCGGGGCGGACGTGCGCCTGGACCCGGCCGGCTTCGACATCGGCCTGCGCGACTCCTACGAGCGCGCCCTGCAGGAGGTGCGCGACGCGGGCGGCGTCCCCTACGGCATCCCCGCCGGCGCGTCCGAGCACCCGCTGGGCGGGCTGGGGTTCGCGCAGTGGGCCCGCGAGGTGGAGGCGCAGGAGGCGGCCCTCGGCGTCTTCTTCGACACCGTCGTCGTGTGCACCGTCACCGGCTCGACCCACGCGGGGATGATCGCGGGCTTCGCGGCGTCCGACCGGCCCCGCCGGGTCATCGCGATCGACGCCTCGGCGACCCTCGAGAAGACCCGCGACCAGGTGGACCGCATTGCGCGCCACACCGCGAAGCTCATCGGGCTCGAGCGCGACCTGCGCGACGACGAGGTCACGGTCCTCGAGGGCTGGGCCGGCGACCGCTACGGCATCCCGGTCGCCTCCACCCGGGCCGCGATCGAGCTGACCGCCCGCCTGGAGGGGGTCATCCTCGACCCGGTCTACGAGGGCAAGTCGATGGCCGGGCTCGTCGACCTCGTCGTCGGCGGGGAGATCGACCGCGGCTCGACGGTGCTCTACGCCCACCTCGGCGGGCAGCCCGCGCTCAACGCGTACGCGGGGGCCTTCGTCTGATCAGGCCTCCTCGAGCGCCCGGCCGGCCTCCCGGACCGAGGGGTCGGAGCGGTCGGCGGCGAGCACGTGGCCGGCCCCGAGCACCAGCGCGATCGGCCACTCGAGGACGCCGAGCGCGCCGAGCACGGCGACACCTCCCACGAAGACGAGCTGCGGGCGGGACAGCCGGAGGGGGCCGACCCAGGGGAGCGTGACGGTGGTGGTCGGTGGCGCGGTCATCGCCCGGGATGGGCGCCGGGCGCCCCCGGCTACACCTCCGTTCCCGACGACGGGTGCGACGTGGACCGCACCCGCGTCCCGTGATCAGCGGGGGACAACTCGTCGATCTCCGGGCAGGATGCGAATCGTGGGCAGCGACGCGACCGGCCGGACGACATTCTTCGACTCCGTCGACGACGTCCTGGCGCGCCTCGGCGAGGTCGGCTACCTCGCGTCGACCGCCGTGGCGACGACGGTGTTCCTCGCCGACCGGCTCGGCAAGCCGCTGCTGGTCGAGGGGCCGGCGGGGGTCGGCAAGACCGAGCTCGCCCGCGCGGTGGCCGAGGCGACCCACGCCGGTCTCGTGCGGCTGCAGTGCTACGAGGGCATCGACGAGGCCCGCGCGCTCTACGAGTGGAACCACGCGAAGCAGCTCCTGCGCATCCAGGCGAGCCAGGGCCAGGACTGGGACGCCACGCGCGACGACGTGTTCTCCGAGGAGTTCCTGCTCACCCGTCCACTGCTCACCGCCATCCGCCGCGACGAGCCGACCGTGCTGCTGGTCGACGAGACCGACAAGGCCGACGTCGAGGTCGAGGGACTGCTGCTCGAGGTGCTCGGCGACTTCCAGGTCACGGTGCCCGAGCTCGGCACGATCACCGCCACCCAGCGGCCGTTCACGCTGCTCACCTCGAACGCGACCCGCGAGCTCTCCGAAGCGCTCAAGCGCCGCTGCCTCTTCCTCCACCTCGACTTCCCCGACGCCGAGCTCGAGCGCCGGATCGTCGCCTCCCGCGTCCCGCAGCTCGGGGAGGCGCTCGCCGAGGAGCTGGTGCGCATCATCGGGGTGCTGCGCGGGCTGGACCTCCGCAAGGCGCCGTCGGTGTCGGAGACGATCGACTGGGCCCGCACCCTCGTCGCGCTCGGTCTCGACACCCTCGACGACGACGCGGTGCGCCGGAGCCTCGGCGTCGTCCTCAAGCACCGCGCGGACCTGGTCAAGGCCTCCTCGGAACTGCGGCTGAACTGATGACCGCCACCACCCCGGAGCGGGGTCTCCCGGCCCACCTCGTCGACTTCGTGCAGGCGCTGCGCCGTCACCACGTCGACGTCGGCCCGGGGGAGACCGTCGACGCCGCCGCGGTGATGGCGGAGATCGACCTGCTACGCCGCGAGCAGCTCCGCGAGGGTCTCGCCGCCGCCCTGCTGCGCCGCAGCGGTCAGCGCCAGACCTTCGACGCGCTGTTCGAGCTCTGGTGGCCGCTCGGGCAGGGCGCGGCCCTCGGCGAGGTCGCGCTGCCCTACAGCGAGGACGGTTCGGTCGACGTCGACGCCCTGCGCGACCTGCTCGCCGAGCTGCTCGTCGACGGCGACACCGCCGCGCTCTCCGAGCTCGCCCGCGCCGTCGTCGACGGCCTCGGCGCCCTCGGGGCCGGCCGCGGCCCGGGGTCGGGCGGCTCCGGGGGCGAGGGCCGGGACGGGCAGGGCGGCCCGCCGTCGGGCTTCTCCTCCTACCAGGCGCTGAACAGCGTGAAGCCCGAGACGCTGCTCGCGCGGGTGCTGGCCGAGCTGCGCACCCGCCGGCAGGCCGACGCGGCGGACAGCCCCTTCGCCGAGGAGGTCGCCCGTCGCGAGACCCGCGCGCGGATCGCGGAGTTCCGCCGCATGGTGCAGGGCGAGACGACGCGGCGCGGCAGCGAGATCCGCGGCCGGGAGGCCGCCGCGCGCACCGGGGTGCGCCGCCAGGCCGAGCAGACCGACTTCCTCTCCGCGGGCGCCGACACGCTCGCCGACCTGCGACGGCGGGTGGCGCCGCTGGGTCGCCACCTCGCCACGCGACTCGCGGCCCGCCGTCGTCGGGCGCACCGCGGGCCGATCGACATGCGCCGCACCCTGCGCCGCTCGATGTCGACCGGCGGCGTGCCGGTGAACCTGGTGCACCGGCGCCCGCGCCCCGGCCGCCCCGAGCTGGTCCTGCTCTGCGACGTCTCCGGTTCGGTGGCGGGCTTCAGCCACTTCACGATGATGCTGGTCCAGGCGCTGCGCGAGCAATTCTCCCGCATCCGGATCTTCTGCTTCGTTGACGGCTGCGTCGAGGTCACCGACCTGTTCACCCCGGGCGCCGACCTCGCCGGGATCCTCACCGAGGTGCACTCGCGCCGCGGGCTCGTCGCGTGGAGCGGCCACTCCGACTACGGACGTGCCTTCGAGCGCTTCGCCGACCGCTGGCCCGACGCCGTCACCGACCGCAGCTCCCTGCTCGTCCTCGGCGACGCCCGCACCAACCACCAGGACCCGGGGCTCGGCGTCCTGGGCGCCGTCGTCGCGCGGGCCCGCCACGCGCACTGGTTGAATCCTGAACCGCAGCGGCAGTGGGGGACCGGCGACTCGGCGGCGATCGAGTACGGCCGGGTCATGCCGATGCACGAGTGCCGCACGGCGGCCCAGCTCGCCGGCGTGGTCGGCGGACTGCTCCCGGTCTGAGCTGGAACGGAGACGACGATGCGCGTCGGCGTGATGGGCGGGACGTTCGACCCGATCCACCACGGGCACCTGGTGGCGGCCAGCGAGGCCGCCCTGCGGTTCGACCTCGACGAGGTCGTGTTCGTGCCCACCGGACAGCCGTGGCAGAAGACGAAGAAGGACGTGACCGCCGCCGAGGACCGCTACCTGATGACGGTGGTGGCCACCGCGTCGAACCCGCGCTTCACGGTCAGCCGCGTCGACGTCGACCGCGACGGCCCGACCTACACCGTCGACACGCTGCGCGACCTCGCCGAGGTCTTCCCCGACGACGAGCTCTTCTTCATCACCGGCGCCGACGCGCTCGAGCAGATCCTCTCCTGGCACCGGGCCGACGAGATGTTCGAGATCGCCCACTTCGTCGGCGTCACCCGGCCCGGGTTCGAGCTCGTGTCCGACCACCTGCCGAAGGGCGCGGTGTCGTTGATCGAGGTGCCGGCCATGGCGATCTCGTCGACCGACTGCCGCGCGCGGGTCGGGAAGGGCGAGCCGGTCTGGTACCTCGTGCCCGACGGCGTGGTGCAGTACATCGCCAAGCGCGGGCTCTACCGCAACGGCGGCTCCCCGTCGCGCCTGGAGCACCTGGGGTAGTCGCGCCCCGCCGTGGCAGCGAAGCGTCGTCGCTGTCATCCAGTGGGAGGGAAGCCGCATCGTCGGCCTTGCCTGGTGTCCGCCTCGCGGTGGCGGCAGGATGTCGCGCCGTGGACCAGCCGGAGCTCCTCCTCCCCGACGCCGGGTCCTGGCGGCGCTGGCTCGAGGCCAACCACGCCGACCCGACCGGGGTGTGGCTCGTGCTCGCGAAGAAGGCGGCGTTCACGGCCGTCGACCCACCGACGACGCTGGTCTACGCCGAGGCTCTCGACGAGGCCCTGTGCTTCGGCTGGATCGACGGGCAGGTCCGCCGGCGGGACGAGCTCTCGCTGTTCCAGCGGTTCACGCCCCGGCGGGCGCGGTCTCCGTGGTCGGCCCGGAACGTCGGGCACGTCGACCGGCTCGTCGCGGCGGGGCGCATGCACGACGCCGGGCTCGCCGAGGTCGAGCGGGCGCGGGCCGACGGCCGGTGGGAGGCCGCGTACGCGGGGCCCGCCACGGCGACGGTGCCCGAGGACCTCGCGGCCGCGCTCGCCGCGTCACCGGCCGCGACGGCCATGTTCGAGACCCTCACCAGCCAGAACCGGTACGCGCTCACCCACCGGCTCGGCCAGCTGAAGACGGCCCGCACGCGGGAACGCCGCGTCGCCGAGTACGTCGCGATGCTCGAGCGCGGCGAGACGATCCACCCGCAGGGTGGCCGTCGGCCCCGTGAGCAGTGATCCGTGCCGGAACACGGAGAAATGCACCCGGGCGCGGCGGGCTCCTAGCCGAACGCCAGCACCGACGCCGTGAAGCCGTGCAGGTGGTTCTTCGACGCGACCGGCCCGATCTCGCCGTCGGCGAAGAACCCGGCGACCCGGGGCGCGAGGCCGCGCCTGATCGCCCGGACGTCGTGCGACGTGTCGTCCCCGAACATCACGCGGCCGCGGCCGGTGCAGGAGAACAGCAGCGCCCCGCCGGCGGGGGCGTCCTCGGCGGTGAGCGCCATGAGGGCGTCGAGGTCCTCGCCCGCGGTCGACGCGTCGCGCACGTGGAAGCGCACGGTGCGGCCCACCTCCACGATGTCCCCGACGGTGACCGTCCCCGCCTCCTCGTCGGCGCCGACCACGCCGCGGACCAGGAAGTCACCCCGGCCGTGCTCGTCGGCGTACTCGTCCATCGCGATGCCGAGGTGCAGCCCCCGCATCGCGAGCGCCGAGTCCTCCTCGCCGAGGTCGCGCAGGATCTCCTCGAGCTTGCGGTAGGCCGGCTGCCCCGCGAGCGAGGTCAGCTGCGAGCCCGACGAGCCCGTGACCGTCATGGCCGGGCCGATCGGCCGGCACCCCTGGCTGACGAGGGTGCGCACGGCCACGTCGCCGCCGAGCAGGACCCCGACGGCGCCGCGGTCGTGCACCTCGCCGTCGAGGAAGAGCCGGGCGCCGCCGGGACCGGGGCGCGCCGGGCCGAGCGCGGTGCTGCCGACCGGCGCCGTCGCAAGGCCCCCCACGAGCGGCAGGCCGGGCAGCGCCTGCCCCGACTGCTCGACGAAGCCCTGCGCCGGGAACGTGAACGGATCGGCCAGCAGGACGGCCACGGCGTCGTCCGGCGCGGGCACCGGCATCCCGCCGACCGAGATGCCGCCCTCGTGGCGGGCGGCCTGCAGGTGGAACGGCGTGACCCGCACCCCCGGCAACGTCGCCGCCCACACCGCGACGGCCGGCGCGTCCTCCACGCCGCGCCCGTCGCCGATCACGCCGGACGCCCGGCACCCGAGCGTGGTGGTGGCCCCGGCGACCTGCATCGCCTGCCGGCCGACGGCGGCGGCCACCTCCGGGTCGGGGTGCGAGACGAACACCGACATCAGATCGGGCCGGCGGCCCTGCAGGGGAGCGGTGGCGGCGGCCACGGCTGTCTCGGCGGCGGCCTCGAGATCGGGCCCCTGCGCGAGCCCGTCCCCGAACGCCGAGGTCTGCGTCGTCGCGGCGTCGTGCATGACGGGAGTATGAACGCCACCACCGACAGCGAAACCCGGGCAGCGGTAAGCTCACCGCGATGGCCGCCACCGATCACGCGCGCCGCCTGGCCGAGGTCGCGGCCCTGGCCGCCGCGGACAAGCTCGCCCTGGACGTCGTCGCGATCGACGTCTCCGAGCGCCTCCCCCTCACCGACTGCTTCGTCATCGCCTCCGCGCCCAACGAGCGCCAGGTGCAGGCCGTCGTCGACAACGTCGAGGAGAAGCTGCGCGGCGAGGACGTCAAGCCGGTGCGCCGCGAGGGCACGCAGGAGGCCCGCTGGGTGCTCCTGGACTTCGGCGACGTCGTGGTGCACGTGCTGCACTCCGACGAGCGCGACTTCTACGGCCTGGAGCGGCTGTGGAAGGACTGCCCGCACATCGACCTGCCGGCCGAGGTCTCGCTGCCGCACAGCGCGGAGTGAGCTGAGTGAGCTGACGTGGTGAGTCGCATCGTCCTGCTCCGGCACGGACGGACCGCCTGGAACGCCGAGCGGCGCATGCAGGGCCGCCTCGACCCGCCGCTCGACACCACCGGGCAGGCGCAGGCCGAGGCGACCGCACCCGGCATCCGGGACCTGGCACCCGTCGTCGTGATCGCCTCCGACCAGGCACGGGCCTGGCAGACGGCGGCGGCCGCGGCCGAGGGTCTCGACGTCGAGCCGCGCAAGGAGCCGCGGCTGCGCGAGACCGACGTCGGGCAGTGGCAGGGGCTCGTCGACGCCGAGGTGGACGCGACCTGGCCCGGGGGGATCGACGCCTGGCGGGTCGACGCGCACTACCGCCCGCCCGACGGCGAGTCGCGCCACGACGCGTACCTGCGCGCGCTGCCGGTGCTGCACGAACTGCTCGACGCCGACCTCGACGGGACCGCCCTGCTCGTCGCCCACGGCGGCGTCATCATGGCGCTGACCTGCGGTTTCCTCGGTCTGCCGCCGGAGCACTGGGGCGCACTCGCGCCGCTGGGCAACTGCCGCACCGCCGTCCTCGAGTACCGGGTCGACCGCTGGCGCCTGGCCCGGTGGGGCGCCGAGGCGTGACCCTGCTGGTGCTGGGGGACTCGCTGAGCTTCCACGGGCCACGCACCGCGCACCCGGTCGACGAGCCGCGGCTGTGGCCGCAGGTCGCCGGCGCCTGCCTCGGCACGACGACGGACCTGCACGCCGGCCTCGGCTGGACCGCCCGGCACGCGTGGAGCGCCGTCCGCACCGACCCGCGGGTGTGGGCCTCGGTGCGGACCGCCGACGCCCTCGTGCTCGGCGTCGGGGGCATGGACTCGCTGCCCTCCCCGCTGCCCACGGCGGTGCGCGAGCTCATCCCGGTGCTGCGCCCGGCGCCGCTCGCCGCGCGGGCGCGCCGGCTCTACCGCGATCGGCACGCCCGCCTGGTGCGCCTCTCGCGAGGGCGTCCCACCGCGTTGCCGCCCGCCGAGACGGTGCGGTGCCTGGAGCAGATCCGGGTGGCGGTGACGACGCTGCGCCCGCAGGCGCCGGTCGTGCTGCTCCTGCCGTCGGTGCACCGCTCCCCGCTCTACGCCGGGGCGCACCCCGGACGGTCGGCGCACGTGGACGCGATGCGGACGTGGGCGGCGTCGTCCGGTGTGCGCACGCTGGACGTGGCCCCGCTCGTCGTCGAGCACGTGCTCGGCGGCCACGGCAACCCCGATGGCATCCACTGGGGCTGGCCGGCCCACCGGGTGGTCGGGGAGGCGGTGGCCCGTCTGCTCCGTGCGGAGCAGCGAGTTGTCCCCAGTGGCACCGGCGGGGGCAGTTGTCCACACGACGAGGCGCTGACCTGGGAGGACGCAGCGCAGCAGTCCTAGCGTCGGCCGGGTGACCCAGGATCCCCGCCTCCGGCTGCAGGCCGCCGTCGTTCCCGACGGAGTGGCCGAGCACGGCGACGGGGGGCCGGCGCGGCCGGGGCGCCAGGGCTGGCCCACAGCCCCGCCGGGGACACCGGGGGCGTCGCTCGCCTACGACGAGGGGCTCCCGGACGACCCGCCGGAGGCGTCGGCCGGGTGGGACCCGCCGGCGCGGCCGAGCGCGTGGGACCCGCCGGCGCGGGGCCTCGCCCGGTGGCTCCCCGCGTCGTGGACCGCCGCGCGCTGGGACCCGGGCCGGTGGGGCGCGGTCGCGCTGGCGGCGGTCGTGGTGGTGGCGGCGCTCGTGGCCGGGGTCGGCCTCTGGGGCGGGCGCCCGGTCGCCGAGCCCGTGCCCGCGTTGCCCGTGGTGGCGGAGGCGACCGCGGCGCCGACGGCGGTGCCGGTGTCCCGCGGGCCGGTCGTGGTGCACGTCGCGGGCAAGGTGCGCCGGCCGGGGCTGGTGACGCTGCGGGACGGTGCCCGGGTCGGGGACGCCGTCGAGGCGGCCGGCGGGGCGCTGCCGGCGGTCGATCTGACCCCGCTGAACCTCGCGGCCCGGGTGACGGACGGGCAGCAGATCGTCGTGGGCGCCCCGGCGGCCCCGGCGGCTCCGGCGGCTCCGGCGGCTGCGGCTCCGGGGGCTCCTGCGGCTGCCGCGGCACCGGCGGGCCGTGGGGACGGGAAGCTCGACCTGAACGCGGCCACCCTGGAGCAGCTCGACGGGCTGCCCGGCGTGGGACCCGTGACGGCGAAGAAGATCCTCGACTGGCGGACGCAGAACGGCCGGTTCGCCGCGACCGAGCAGCTGCGCGAGATCCCGGGCATCGGTGAGGCCCGGTTCGGCACCCTGCGCGAGCTGGTGCGGGTGTGACCGGCCCGGACGAGGACCGGCCCCGCCTCGACGCACGGCTGGTCCCCGCGGCGCTCGGGGCGTGGGGCGCGGCCCTCGTGGCCCTCGGCCTCGGGTGGGGGCCGGGCGCGGCGGTGGTGGTCACGGCCCTCGTCGTGGTGGGGTTCGCCGTCGTCCGGCGGGATCGTCGCTGGGCCGCGGGGCTCGTCGCGGCGGGAGCCTGTGTGGTGGCCGTGGGCGGCGTGGCGTCCGCGGCGGCGTTCCGGGTGGCCGACCACCCGGTCCACGCCGCGGCGGCCTCCGGCTCGGCGGCGACGCTGGAGGTGGTCCTCACCGACGACCCGGCGCCGCTGCGCTCGTCGGGCCTCGGCGGGCCGCGGGTGGTGGTCCACGCCGACCTCGTCGTGGCGCAGACCGGTGGCGGGCGGTGGGCGGGGGAGGGGCACGTCGTCCTGCTGGCGCCCGCCGAGGGATGGGTCGGGCTGCTCCCGGGGCAGCGCGCCACCGCGAGCGGCTCGCTCGCGGCGTCGTCCCGCGGCGACCTGACGGTGGCGGTGCTCCGGACCCGCGGTCCGCCCCGGGACGTCGGCCCGCCCCCGGCCGTCCAGGTGGCGGCCGGTGACCTCCGGGCCGGCTTGCGCGACACCGCCCGCGCGGTCCTCGACGAGGACCCGGCGGGGTTGTTGCCGGGCCTCGTCGTGGGCGACACCTCGGGGGTCGGCGCCGACCTCGCCGACGACTTCCGGACGGCGGGGCTGACCCACCTGACCGCGGTCAGCGGCTCGAACGTGGCCTTCGTGCTGGGGGCGGTCCTGCTCCTGGTGCGTCTCGCCCGGCTCGGGCCGCGGACGGCGGCGGTACTGGCGGCGCTCGCCCTGGTCGGGTTCGTGGTCCTGGCACGTCCCTCGCCGAGTGTGCTGCGAGCGGGCGCGATGGGGGCGGTGGTGCTGCTGGCACTGGCCCTCGGACGCCGCCGGTCGGTGCTGCCGGCGCTGGCGGCGACGGTCGTCGGGCTGCTCCTGGTCGACCCGGCCCTGGCCACCGACGCCGGGTTCGCCCTGTCGGTACTGGCCACGGGGGCGCTCGTGATGCTCGCGCCGCCGCTGGTCGCCGCGCTACGGGCCCGACGGGTACCGCCGGTCGTGGCGGAGGCCCTCGCCGTCCCGGTGGCGGCCCACGTGGTCACCGCGCCGGTGGTCGCCGGGCTCTCGGGCGAGGTCAGCCTCGTCGCGGTGCTCGCGAACCTGCTCGCGGCGCCGGTCGTCGCGCCGGCGACCGTGCTGGGCGTGGTCGCCGCGCTGTGTGCCCCGTGGTGGGCCTGGGGCGCGCAGGCCGCGGTGTGGCTGGCCGGGCCGGAGGTGTCCTGGCTCGTGTGGATCGCCCGGCGCTGCGCCGGCGTCGACGGGGCCGCCGTGAGCTGGCCGGGCGGTGTCGTGGGCGGCCTGGCCCTGGCCGGGTTGGTGGTGCTCGGGGCGGTCGCCCTGCGGTGGCGGCCGGTGCGGCTCGTGGCGATGGCCGCGGCGATCGGACTGCTGCTGGTGTTCGTGCCCACCCGGGTGGTGCCGGTGGGCTGGCCGCCGCCGGGCTGGGCGATGGTGGCGTGCGACGTCGGGCAGGGCGACGCGCTCGTGCTGGCGACCGGGGAACCGGGGCGTGCGGTGCTCGTCGACGCGGGGCCCGACGCCGGACCGGTCGACCGCTGCCTCGCGCGGCTCGGGGTGCGGTCGCTCGCGCTGGTCGTGCTCTCGCACCTGCACGTCGACCACGTCGGCGGGCTGGCGGGAGCGCTGCGGGGCCGGTCGACGGGCGCCGTCGCGGTGGGTCCGGTGCGCGAGCCGGTCGCGACCCTGGCCCAGGTGACGGGACGGGCCCGGGCGGCGGGAGCACCCGTCGTCGGGATGGAGCGGGGGATGGTGCTGCGGTGGCCGGGGCTCGTGCTGGAGGTGCTCGGGCCGGTGCACCCGAGCGTGCACGTCGACGGCGACGACGGGTCGCAGGTGAACGACACGTCGCTCGTGCTGCGGGCGAGCACGCCGCTGGGCCGCGTCCTGCTGCCCGGCGACGCCGAGCGGTCCTCGCAGGACGCACTGCTCGCCGCCGGGGTGGACCTGCACGCCGACGTCCTCAAGGTGCCGCACCACGGCTCGCGGTCGTCGCTGCCGTCGTTCCTGGTGGCCCCGGGCTCACGCCTGGCGCTCGTGAGCGTCGGGCGCGGCAACTCCTACGGCCACCCGAACCCGTCGGTCCTGGGGCTGCTCGCCGGGACGGGCGCGCTGGTGCGCCGTACCGACGAGAGCGGCGATCTCGCGCTCGTGCCGGGGTCGCGGGGCCCGGCCGTGGTCGCACGGGGCGACCCGTTGCCGGACCCGCGACGGCGCTAGCGACCCGACTAGATCCCGAGGGCCTCGCGGACGGCCTTCGAGGTCGCGGGCACGGTGGCCTTCGGGCCGACCTGGTGCTCGATGGCGTCGAGGGTCTTCAGTCCGTCGCCGGTGATGAGCAGGACGGTGTCCGCGTCGGGGTCGAGCTGCCCGGTCTCGACGAGCTTCTTCGCGTTCGCGACGGTCACGCCGCCCGCAGTCTCGGCGAAGACACCCTCGGTGCGGGCGAGCAGGCGGATGCCGTCGCGGACCTCGTCGTCGGTCACGTCGGTGACCGCGCCGCCGGTGCGGCGGACGGTGTCGAGCACGTAGGGGCCGTCCGCCGGGTTCCCGATCGCGAGCGAGCGGGCGATCGTGTCCGGCCGCTGCGGGCGGACGACGTCGGTGCCCTCGCGGAAGGCGGTCGACACGGGGGAGCAGCCCGCGGCCTGGGCGCCGAAGATCTTCCAGTCGGCGCCGTCGACGAGGCCGAGCGAGACCAGCTCGCCGTACGCCTTGTCGATCTTCGTGAGCTGCGAGCCCGACGCCACGGGGATCACGGTCTGCGCCGGGATGCGCCACCCGAGCTGCTCGGAGATCTCGTAGCCCAGGCTCTTCGAGCCCTCGGCGTAGTACGGGCGCACGTTGACGTTGACGAACGCCCAGTCCTCCTGCTCGAACGCGAGCTCGGTGGCGAGGCGGTTCACGTCGTCGTAGTTGCCCTCGACGGCCAGCAGGTTCGTGTCGTACACCGCGGTCATGAGGACCTTGGCCCGCTCCAGCGAGGAGGGGATGAGCACGACCGACTCCCACCCGGCGCGGGCGGCCGCGGCAGCGGTGGCGTTGGCCAGGTTCCCGGTGGAGGGGCAGGCCAGGACCGTGAAGCCGAGCTCACGGGCGGCGGCGAGCGCCACGGCGACCACGCGGTCCTTGAAGGAGTGCGTCGGGTTGCCGGTGTCGTCCTTGACCCAGAGGTTCCGGATGCCGAGCTCGGCGCCGAGGCGGTCGGCGCGGATCAGGCGGGTGAAGCCCGGGTCCATGTTCGGGTGGTCCTGCACCGTGGTCGGCACCGGCAGGAGCTTCTGGTACCGCCAGATCGACTTCGGACCGCGCTCGATCTCCTCCCGGGTGATCGACGGGAAGTCGTAGGCGATCTCGAGGGGACCGAAACACTGCGGACACGCGAACTCCGGGGCCAACGGGGTGCGGTGGCCGCAGGCGCGACACGAGAGGGCGGCGGCCGGGCCGAGGTCATAACCGGTCGACGTCTGGTCGGGCGCAGTCAGGGTCATGGAAGAGTGTTCTCCTCATCTTCCCCGCGTGTCGCGGGTCGGAATTGGCACCGGTCTTGCGCACGGACGTGCGCCGCCGGTTGCCGGGGTGTCGTCGGGCCGTTCCCTCTACCCCTCTGGATGAGCCGTATTCGGTTGTGGGCGCCGCGCGGGTCGACACCCGCGGTCGCGCTACGGGCACGTTACGGCACCCGGAGCACACGAGGCCACAGCCGGACGCGTTGCCCACGCCACGCTGTCGGGGGGCGGTGCGAGGATGAGGACGTGCCACCCCGCGCCCGCAGCAGGCCCGCCGACGAGCTCGTGCCGGTGCGGCTGGTCGTCGGCGACGAGGGCCTGCTCGTGGAGCGCGCCGTGTCCACGGCGATCACCGCGGCCCGCCGTCAGGACCCGGACGTCGAGGTCCGCACCCTCAAGGCCAACGAGATCACCGCCGGCGTGCTGGCCGAGCTCGTCAGCCCGTCGCTGTTCGCGGAGTCGCGGGTGGTGGTGCTGGAGGCGGCGCAGGACGCGAACGCCGAGGTCACGACGGTGCTGGTGGAGTACGCGAAGGCGCCGACCGACGGGGTGGCGCTCGTCGTCGTGCACCCGGGCGGCGCGAAGGGCAAGGCCCTGCTCGACGGGCTGAAGAAGGCCGGCGCCGCCGTGAGCGAGGCGGCGAAGTTCAAGCCCTGGGAGAACGACCGGCGGGCCGACTTCGTCCGCAACGAGATCCGGCAGGCGGGCGGCGGCATCACGGGGGAGGCCCTGAGCCTGCTCATGGAAGCGGTCGGGGCCGACCTGCGCGAGCTCGCCGCGGCCGCCTCGCAGCTGGTCAGCGACTCCGGCGGCCAGGTCGACGCCGAGTCGGTCCGCCGCTTCCACCGCGGGCGCGCCGACGTGACGGGGTTCGCCGTGGCGGAGAAGGCGGTGTCGGGCGACCGCGCGGGTGCCCTCGAGGCGCTGCGGTACGCCCTCGACACCGGCGTGCCGCACGTGCTGGTCGCCGACGCGCTGGCCGACGCGGTGCGCACCATCGCCCGGGTGTCGGCGGCGGGGCGGGGCGACCCGGGCGCGCTCGCGAGCCGGCTGCGGATGCCGCCGTTCAAGGTGAAGAAGGCGATGGGCCAGGCGCGCGGATGGGACGCGCCGGGCCTCACGCGCGCGATGGCGCTCGTCGCCGACGTCAACGCGGACGTCAAGGGCGTGGCCGCGGACGCGTCGTACGCCCTGGAGCGGGCCACCTCGGAGCTGGCGGAGCTCGCCGGGCAGTCGCGCCGGCGCTGAGCGGTCGGGCCCGGGGGTCGTGCGTGGCACACCCCTGACGTCGGACGTCAGGACGGCGCCACTCACGCAGGCAGCCGCCGCGCGGGGGTGAGGCATGGAGACCGACGACCTGCGTCGTGTGCACCTCGCCGAGCGGCAGCGCACCCCTGGAACGACGACGGGCGCCCTCCGGTCGGAACCGGAGGACGCCCGTCGTCGGGAAGAGCTAGGCCGGGGTCTTGCCACCCTTGGCGTCGACCGTGTGGGTCGAGGCGCGGTGGGCCATGCGCGACTTCTTGTTCGCGGCCTGGTTCTTGTGGATGACGCCCTTGCTCACGGCCTTGTCGAGCAGGCGCGCGGCGTGACGGCGGCGCTCGTCGGCGGCGGTGGCGTCGCCGGTCTCGGCGGTCTCGCGGTAGCGGCGGATCGCCGTCTTGATCTCGGACTTGACCGCCTTGTTGCGCTGGCGGGCTTCCTCGTTCTTCCGGTTACGCTTGACCTGCTGCTTGATGTTCGCCACGGGGCTTTCGAACCTCTTGATCGCTGGGGTGTCTTCGTGCGGGCGCGCACCAGGCCAGCCGGCCCGCACGGCGCAATGGCTTCCAGGTTACCAACGGCCCTCGCCGACGATGTCGGTCGGGGTCACGTGGGACGATGGGCCGGAGATGTCCGAAGACATGGAAGGCGAGACCTCGTTGACCGAGACCACCACCCAGCAGTCGACCAAGACCCCTGGCCGACCGGGCACCGTGGGCTACGCCGACGAGACGTTCACGCCCCCGGACCGGATCCGCAACTTCTGCATCATCGCGCACATCGACCACGGCAAGTCCACGCTGGCCGACCGGATGCTGCAGCTCACGGGCGTCCTGGGCGACCGTGCCTATCGCGCGCAGTACCTCGACCGCATGGACATCGAGCGGGAACGCGGCATCACCATCAAGGCGCAGAACGTCCGGCTGCCGTGGTGCGCCGCGGGTCCCGACGGCGAGCTGCGCGACCACGTGCTGCACCTCATCGACACCCCCGGCCACGTCGACTTCACCTACGAGGTGAGCCGGTCGCTCGCGGCGTGCGAGGGCGCGATCCTGCTGGTCGACGCGGCGCAGGGCATCGAGGCCCAGACGCTCGCGAACCTCTACCTCGCGCTCGACCACGACCTGGAGATCATCCCGGTCCTCAACAAGATCGACCTGCCCGCGGCGGAGCCCGAGAAGTACGCGGCCGAGATCGCGCACCTCATCGGCTGCGAGCCCGACGACGTGCTGCGCATCTCGGCGAAGACCGGTGACGGTGTCGCGGCGGTGCTCGACGAGGTCGTGCGGCGCATCCCGGCCCCGGTCGGCGACCCCGACGCCCCGGCGCGCGCGATGATCTTCGACTCGGTCTACGACACCTACCGCGGCGTCGTCACCTACATCCGCGTGGTCGACGGGAAGATCACCCCGCGCGAGCGCATCCGGATGATGAGCACGAACGCGGTCCACGAGCTGCTCGAGGTCGGGATCATCTCGCCCGACCAGAAGGCCTCCCAGGGCCTCGGGGTCGGCGAGGTGGGCTACCTGATGACCGGCGTGAAGGACGTGCGCCAGTCCCGCGTCGGCGACACCGTCACCACCGAGCGCAAGGGCGCCACCGAGTCGCTGGGCGGCTACCAGGATCCACAGCCGATGGTCTTCTCCGGGCTCTACCCGATCGACGGCAGCGACTACCCGCTGCTGCGCGACGCCCTCGACAAGCTGCGTCTCAACGACGCCGCGCTGTCCTACGAGCCGGAGACCTCGGCCGCGCTGGGCTTCGGCTTCCGATGCGGCTTCCTCGGCCTGCTCCACCTCGAGATCACCCGCGACCGGCTCGAGCGCGAGTACGGCCTCGACCTGATCTCCACCGCGCCGAACACCGTCTACCGGGTCGAGCTCGACGACGGCGGCGAGGTCGAGGTGACCAACCCGGCCGAGTGGCCCGAGGGCAAGGTCAAGGAGGTCTACGAGCCGGTCACGAAGGTCTCGGTGCTGGCCCCGGCCGACTTCGTGGGCTCGATCATGGAGCTCTGCCAGTCGCGGCGCGGGCAGCTCGAGGGCATGGACTACCTGTCCGACAGCCGGGTCGAGCTGCGCTACTCGATGCCACTGGCCGAGATCATCTTCGACTTCTTCGACGTGCTGAAGTCGAAGACCCGCGGCTACGCCTCGCTGAACTACGAACCGGCCGGGGAGCAGCCCGCCGACCTGGTGAAGGTCGACATCCTGCTGCAGGGCGAGCCGGTGGACGCGTTCTCCGCGGTCGTGCACAAGGACGCCGCCTACGCCTACGGCAACACGATGGCCGGCAAGCTGCGCGAGCTCATCCCGCGCCAGCAGTTCGAGGTGCCGATCCAGGCCGCGATCGGCTCGCGCATCATCGCCCGCGAGACGATCCGCGCGATCCGCAAGGACGTGCTCTCCAAGTGCTACGGCGGCGACATCACGCGCAAGCGCAAGCTGCTGGAGAAGCAGAAGGAGGGCAAGAAGCGAATGAAGACGATCGGCCGGGTCGACGTCCCGCAGGAGGCCTTCGTCGCCGCGCTCTCCACCGACCAGAACGCCGTCGACAAGGCCAAGTCCGGCAAGAAGTGACGCATGACCCGCCGTCGGGAAGCCCCTTCCCGACGGCGGGCCGGGCCGCTTCGCGTACGATCGTCATGTAGGTGCCGAGCTGTCGGCCTGGGATGGACCGCGTGTGTGTCGGGTCCGCGGACAGCTCTCACCGTCCGATGAACCCCTCCCTCGAAAGAGTTCTGTGACCGACGCTGCTGTCCTGTCCGATTCCGATCTCCCGCTCGACCCCTTCCTCGAGGACTCCCTCGACGGTGACGCCGACGCCGAGCCGGCCAACGGCTTCGCCCCGCTCGGCCTCGACGACCGCGTGGTCGCCACGCTGGTCGAGTCCGGGTTCCACACCCCGACGCCGATCCAGGCCGAGACGATCCCGCTGCTGCTCGCCGGCCGCGACGTCCTCGGTCTCGCCCAGACCGGCACGGGCAAGACGGCGGCCTTCGCGCTGCCGCTGCTCTCGCGGCTCGACGCGAGCGTGCGCGCCCCGCAGGCGCTGATCCTCACCCCCACCCGGGAGCTCGCGATCCAGGTGGCCGAGGCCATCGAGTCGTTCGCCACCGGCCTGCCGCACGTGCACGTCGTGCAGCTCTACGGCGGTGCCCCCTACGGCCCGCAGCTCTCGTCGCTGCGCCGCGGTGCGCAGATCGTCGTGGGCACGCCCGGTCGCGTCGCCGACCACCTCGAGAAGGGCACGCTCGACCTCACCGACGTCGGGTACTTCGTGCTCGACGAGGCCGACGAGATGCTCAACATGGGCTTCCTCGAGGAGGTCGAGAACATCTTCGGCCTGCTCCCGGCCGACCGTCAGGTGGCGCTGTTCTCGGCGACCATGCCGACGGCGATCCGCGAGGTCAGCCGCAAACACCTGAACGCGCCCGCCGAGGTGTCGATCAAGGGCAGGACGACCACGGCGGCGAACACCCGCCAGCGCTACGTCGTCGTGCCCGAGCGGCAGAAGGCCGACGCCCTGGCCCGAATCCTGCAGGTCGAGGACTTCGACGCCGCCCTCGTGTTCGTGCGCACCCGCCAGAACACCACCGACGTCAGCGAGGCGCTGAACCGTCGCGGGTTCTCCTCGGTCGCGATCTCGGGCGACCTGTCGCAGGCCCAGCGCGAGAAGACGATCGCCGACCTGCGCGCCGGGAAGATCGACGTCCTGGTCGCCACCGACGTCGCCGCGCGCGGGCTCGACGTCGAGCGCATCAGCCTCGTCGTCAACCACGACCTGCCGACCGACCCCGAGTCCTACGTGCACCGCATCGGTCGCACCGGGCGCGCGGGCCGTTCCGGCGAGGCGATCTCGTTCGTCACGCGCGGCCAGATCCGGCTGATGCGCGCGATCGAGAACACCACCCGCCAGAAGGCGGAGGAGATGTCGGTGCCCGGCACCGACGAGGTCAACGACCGTCGCCGCGCCCGCTTCGCGAGCCGTATCACCGCCGAGCTCGAGGGTCACGACGACGGGGGCGACTCCATCGACGTGTTCCGTCGCGTCATCGACGAGTACGTCGCCGAGCACGACGTCGACCCGCTCGCCCTCGCCGCGGCCCTCGCCAAGATGGTCCAGGGCGGCAGGCCGCTGCTGGTCGACGAGCTCCCCACCGCCCCGGTGCGCGGGGACAAGCGGGGCCGCGACGACAAGCCCGCCCGCGGGCAGGGCAAGCGTCCGACCACCGTCTCGTCGTGGAACGTCGGGTCGGCCACGGACACCTACCGCATCGAGGTCGGGCACAACCAGCGCGTGAAGCCCGGCGCGATCGTGGGTGCCATCGCCAACGAGGCCGGCCTCGACTCGGCGCACATCGGTCACATCGACATCCGCACCGACCACACCCTGGTCGAGCTGCCCGCCGACGTGCCCGGACCCGTCGTCAAGAAGCTCCAGCGGGCCCGCGTCGCCGGCCGCCCGATGGGCCTGCGCCGTGCCTCCGAGGCGGGCGGCTCCGCGCCGTCGCGTCCCGAGAAGCGCGGCCCGCGTCGGGACCGCCAGCCCCGATAGTCCGAGCACGTACCGGGCCCCGTCGCAGACCTGCGGCGGGGCCCGTCGTGTGTCCGGGGCCGGCCGGACCACACCACATCGGGTGGCCGCAATCGGATCCCGCGCCTACCGTCGGATGACATGACGCGTTCGGTCGTGATCGTCGGTGGCGGACCACGCGGGACCGGGGTGCTGGAGCGGCTCGTCGCCGGCGCGCCCGGCGCGGGGGTCGACGCCGAGCACCCGCTCGACGTCCACCTCGTCGACCCGTACCCGGCCGGGGCCGGCCGCATCTGGCGCACGCGGCAGTCCGAGCTGCTGTGGATGAACTCCATGGCGGCCGACGTCACGATGTGGACCGACGACTCGGTCACCTGCACCGGTCCGATCGTGCCGGGGCCGAGCCTCATCGAGTGGGCCGAGGAGGTCCGCGACGCCCACGCCGAGCCCGAGGGCCGCGTGGGCGAGGAGATCCGCGGGCTCACGGCGTCGACGTTCCCCACCCGGCAGCTGCAGAGCCACTACCTCGCGGCCGTCCTGCAGCGGGTCCTCGACTCGCTGCCCGAGGGCGTGCGCGTCCACGTCCACGAGCAGAAGGCCACCGGGATCGAGGGCGGGGACGTCCGCCGGGTCCGGCTCGAGGACGGCGAGACGCTCGACGCCGACGTCGTGGTCCTCGCGTCCGGTCACCTCGACGCGTCACCGACCGACGACGAGGCCGCCCTGCTGCGGTGCTCGAAGCGCCTCGGCCTGCGCTACTTCGCCCCCGAGCAGACCACCGACTCCGACCTCGACGCGATCCCGCCCGGCGAGACGGTGATCGCCCGCGGCATGGGTCTCGCCTTCATCGACCTCATGGTGCTGCTCTTCGAGGGCCGCGGCGGGCGCTTCGAGGAGGAGCCGGAGGGTCCCGACGACGGGTCCGGGCGCGGCCGGCTGGTCTACGTCCCGTCGGGCCGGGAGGTGTCCCTGCACGTCGGGTCCGGCCGCGGGGTGCCCTACCACGCCAAGACCGAGTACACCCTCATCGGCCCGCGCCCGCCGCTGCCGCGCTTCTTCGGACCCGACCAGGTCGCCGAGCTCGCGAGTCGGCAGGGCGGCGTCAGCCTGCGCCAGGACGCCTGGCCGCTGATCGCCAAGGAGGCGGGCTGGGGCTGGTACCACGAGCTCTTCCACGGCCACCCGGACCGCGTCACGGGCGACTGGGACACGTTCGCCGCCGCCTACGCGGACGTCGACTGGTACTCCGTCGAGCGGGAGCGCCTCGTCGAGCGGCACGTCCCCGACGAGGCCGACCGCCTCGACTTCGAGCAGCTCGACCGGCCGCTCGACGGGCTGCGGACCGACCCCGAGACGCTGCAGAAGTTCCTGCGCACCTACATCGGCGACGACCTCGCGCGGCACGTCGACCCGGCCCACACCGAGGAGCTCGGGGCGTTCACGGCGCTGCTGAGCGCGTTCATGATGTCGGTGGAGCTGGCGAGCCGCGGCGGGCTCACCGCGAAGTCGCGGGCCCGCGACCTCGGCTGGTGGCAGAACCTGTTCTCGTCGATGGCGAGCGGTCCGCCCGGGCCGCGGCTGCGGCAGCTGCTCGCGCTCAACCGCGCGGGGTTCGTGACGTTCCTGGGGTCGGGGCTGTCGGTCGAGGTCGACGAGCACGGGCCGTCGTTCCTCGCCACCGGCGCGGCCCTCGACGCGCCGCCGACCCGCGCGACGACCTTCGTCGACGCCCGCCTGGCGTCCCCGAGCGTGCGTCGCAGCTCGGACCCGATGTTGCGCTCGTTGATGCGCGCCGGCCTCGTCGACGAGGAGACGCTGAGCTGGAACGCGTGCTCCCGGGGCGACGACTACTCCGGCGTCGTCGAGCACTCCACGGGGCTGCTCCCGGTGGACCCGTCGGACTACCGGGTGCTCACCGGCCCCGAGGAGGAGCCGCACCCGCGGCTGTTCGCCATCGGCCCGCACACCACCGTCCGGTTGCCAGGTGCGTTCACCCGGCCGAACACGAACAGCCTGAGCTTCCGCGCCAACGACGCGGTCGCTCAGGCGCTCCTGGCGATCACCGACGACGACTGAGCGCCCGACGTCGCGTCGCGCACCCGGGCGCGCTCGCGGAGACGCTCCAGCGTCTGCGCGAGCAGCCGGGACACGTGCATCTGCGAGATCGACAGCCGCTCCGCGATCTCGGACTGCGTCTTCTCGTGCACGAAGCGCAGCACGAGGATCGTGCGCTCCCGCTCGGGCAGCGTGCCGACGAGGTCGCGCACCAGGGCGCGGGACTCGACGTGGGCCAGGTCCGGGTCGTCGTGACCGAGCACGTCGGCGACGGTGGTGTCGGTGCCCTGGGTGAGGGTCGAGTCCAGCGAGTCCGGCCGGTAGGAGTGGTGCGCCGAGATCGCCTCGATGACCTCCTCGCGGTCGATCCCGAGGTGCTCGGCGAGCTCGGTGGCCGTGGGGGCCCGCCCGAGCTGCTGGCCGAGCGTGGTCGAGGCGGTCCCGACCTGCAGGTAGCGGTCCTTCACCCCGCGCGGCGTGCGGATCGCCCAGGCGGCGTCGCGGAAGTGGCGGCGGACCTCGCCCATCATCGTGGGGACGGCGTAGGACAGGAAGTCGCGGCCCTGGTCGGGGTCGAACCGTCGCAGGGCGTGGAGCAGCCCGATCGCGGCGACCTGTTCGAGGTCGTCGACGGACTCGCCGCGCCGCGAGAAGCGCCGCGCGATGTTGCGGGCCACGGGCCGGAAGGCGTCGGTCAGTTCGGCGACGAGGACGGTCCGACGGGGGTCGTCCGCCGCCAACGAGGCGAGTTCCTCGAGCTGCGGGGCGTACTGGTCGTAGGCACTGGTGCGCTCGGACACGGGCAGACCTCACAGACGCGCAAGGATGCGGTCCGTCTGGCTGCGGTGTGAACCACGACGGGGGAGCAGCCGGGCCACCTGGAGCGGCAGGCCCGGAACCAGAACTGGTTGCTCAACCCTGGGACATCGAGATTCCCGGTGCTCGGGAAGATCAAACATGACCGACGACGGGTCCGGCGGCGGACCCGTCGTCGGGACGGCGTCCTCAGCGGGTGAAGACGATCTTGCCGGCGGTCTCGCCGTCGAACATGGAGCGGAATCCGGTCTCGGCCTCGGTCATCGGCAGCTCCTGGCCGACCTCCGGGGTGATCCCGGTGGTCGCGACGAAGTCGAGGAGGTCACGCAGCTCGTCGAGCGTGCCCATGGTCGAGCCGACCAGGTTCTTCTGCAGGAAGAACATCTGCGCGAGCTCGGCGGGCGGCTGGTTGCCCGAGGTGGCGCCGGAGCAGACGATCGTGCCGCCCGGCACCAGCGAACGCACCGAGTGCTTCCAGGTGGCCTCGCCGACGGTCTCGAAGACCGCCTGGACCTTGCCGGGGAGCTTGCCGTTGGACTCGAAGACCTGGTGGGCGCCGAGGCGCAGTGCGAGCTCCCGCTTCTCCTCGCTGCGCCCGGTCACCCAGACCTGCATCCCGGCGGCGCGGCCGAGGGCGATGAGCGCGGTCGAGACGCCGCCGGAGGCGCCCTGGACCAGCATCGTCTGCCCGCCGCGCAGGCCCGACTTGGTGAACAGCATGCGGTAGGCGGTCAGCCACGCGGTGCCCATGACGGCCCCGGCGACGGCCGTCATGCCCTCGGGACGGGGGAGGGCGTTGCGCTTCGGGACGACGACGTAGTCGGCGAAGCTGCCCTGCGCCCACTCGGTGAGCATCTTGCGCTTCGGGTCGAGGGTCTCGTCGCCCTTCCAGTCCGGGTCGCCCATCAGCGAGTGCAGGACCACCGGGGTGCCGTCGTCGAGCGTGCCGGCGCCGTCGCAGCCCAGGATCATGGGGAACTGCTCGGGCTTGATGCCGACGCCCCGCAGCGTCCACAGGTCGTGCATGTTGAGGCTCGCGGCCTCCACCTTGACCCGCACCCAGCCCTCGGGGGTCTCGGGATCGGGACGCTCACCCACGACGAGGGAGGCGAGCGGGTCGTCGCTGTTGGGCTCGGACGCGTAGACGGCGAACATGGCGCCGAACCTAGCGGGGAGCGCCGACCCGCGCGCCGGGGAGACGGAGCGCGGCGGAGCTCGACGGAGCTCGACGGAGCTCGACGGAGCTCGACGGAGCTCGACGGAGCTCGACGATGGTGGACCGGTACCGTGGCGACCGTGCTGCACGCCGTCGCGACCTGGTGGGACGGGGTCGAGCTGTGGCTCACCCAGCTCGACTTCACGCTGCAGGTGATCATCGTGATCGGCGTCGTCGGGCCGGCGTGCTGGGCGGTCGCCGCGCTGGTGGACACCCTGGTCGAGCGGACGGTCGCGTGGCGCCTCGCCGCCCTGGAGCGTCGCAGCGGCTCGGCCGACTAGTGGACCGCCGCTACGCCCGGCTCTGGGTCACGGGCACCCTCGTCGCGCTGATCCTGCTGGTGATCGTGCTCGACGTGCTCCGCAGGTGAGCACTTTCCGTGGCAGGAGCCACGGAAAGTGCTCACGAGGGCGGAGCCCACCTCGGCGGCCGCTTCTCCGCGAACGCCGCCATGCCCTCCTGCCCCTCCTCGGAGGCGAAGAACTCGGCGGACAGGGCGAGCATCGCGTCGAACTCGGCCGCCATGTCCTCGGCCGGCGTGCGGCGCAGCATCTCCTTCGTCGCGGCCAGGGCGTGCGGGGCGCCGAGGGCGAGCATCCCGACGTAGCGGTCCACGGCGGCGTCGAGCTCTCCGGGGTCGACGGCGGCGTTGAGCAGGCCGACCGCGGCCGCCCGATCGGCGTCGACGACCTCTCCGGTCAGCATGAGCTCGTGCGCGGCCCGGGGGAGCAGCCGCGGCAGCACGGTCACCGAGATGACGGCGGGCACGACGCCGATGCGCACCTCGCTGAAGGCGAACGTCGCGCCCTTCGTGTCCCCGCCCGCCCGCGCGGCGACCGCGATGTCGCAGGCGGCGACGAGGCCGACCCCGCCCGCGCGGGCCGGGCCGGCGAGGCGGGCCACCACGGGCTTCGGCGAGGTCCAGAGCAGCTGCAGGATCGCCGGGAACTCGCGCACCCCCTGGTCCCCGGACCCGGCGCCCCGGGACTCCCGCAGGTCCATGCCGGAGCAGAACACGGACCCGGTGTGGGTCAGCACGATCACGCGCACGGCATCGTCGTCGAGCGCGGTCTCCAGGTGCGCGTGCAGCTCGCGGCGCAGCTGGGCGGACAGCGCGTTGCGGTTCGACGGCGAGTCCAGCGTGATGGTCGCGCGGCCCGCGTCGACCTCGAGGTGCACGAGTTCGGTCACGGGCGGCCACGCTATCGGGGCGTTCCCCGATGACGGCACCGCGTCGTTGCCGTCGTCCCGTGCCGGCAACGACGCGTCGCCGGCAGGAGGGTCAGCGCACCACCCCGGCCCGCATGGCCAGCGCGACCATCTGGGCGCGGTCGCCGGTGCCGAGCTTGCGCCCGATGCGGGACAGGTGGGACTTCACGGTGAGCGCGGAGAGGCCGAGCTCGGTGCCGATCTCCGCGTTGGAGTGGCCGTCGGCGACCTGCTGGAGCACCTGCACCTCCCGCGGGGACAGCTCGCGCGGGGCACCGTCGACGGCGGCGATGCGGGTGCCCGTGCCGACGAGCGGGCCGACCGAGGCGTCCGGCTCGACGACCCGGCAGACGCCCGAGTCGGAGGTGAGGTAGGCCAGCGCACCGACCCCGAAGGCGGCCTGGGCGGCGGTGTGGTCGTCGGGGCCGACCGCGACGGCGCGCCAGCCGTCGGCCCGCAGCTCGGCGATGAGGGCGAGCGCGTCGCCGTCGTCGAGCCCCAGGTCGACGACGGCGAGCTCGCAGGGCGGTCCGCTGCGGGCGCGACGCCGGGCCTCGTCGGCGGAGGATGCCTCGTGGACGGTGCCGGCGCCGGCCTCGGCCAGGGAGCGGGTGAGGGCCTCGCGCCGCCGCTGCTCGCCGTCGACGACGAGCACCGAGAGGCGCACCTGGTCCTCGGCGGAGCCCGGGAGCGACGGGGCGAAGAGCGAGCCGGGCGCGGCCCGCTCGGCGTGGGGGGTGCGTGCGGCCGGGATCATCGCCCGACGGGTGTCACCCGACGGAGCGGCAGCCTCCGGACGGACGAAGGACTGGTGGTCGATGAGCGGGAACACACCACTCCATCGGTCGTCCCCCGATCAGGCTTGAGCGACCCGGTCGAGGGCAGGACCGGAGCGGTGCGCCCGTCGGACACGCGTCGTAGAACCGAATGACACCGGTGTCGTCCGAGGGCCACTCGATCAGTCGTACGGCGTCGGCGGCAGTGAGGAACCGGGCCGATCGGCGCCTGCTCGCTGCACCACACGGAGCATCGACTCATGTGACCCGGATCACGCTACAGCTCGACCGATGGAAGCCTTCCGGGCCCTTCCCGACGGCGGGTCGGTGCCCGACGTGCGCACGATCGACCCGCATGATCACGTCGGTGGGACCGTGATGGCTGTGGCCGGAGATCGACATCAGCCTTGGCCGTCCCGCCGACGTGATCATGGGCGGGGAGACCGGCGTGGTCGTCCCGGAGAAGACGGTGGCCCGCCGCCGGGGTCGGCGACGGGCCACGGGGACGGCGGGATTACGACCCGGCGACCGGCGTCCGGGCGCCGCGGGTGGTCGACTCGAGCACCACGTCGTGCCGGGTGCCCCCGACGCCGATCGTCAGCGTCTCCGCGCGCGGCGCGTGGCCGGGCGCCGAGCAGATCAGCAGCGCCGTCCCGGGCCGGGCGCGCAGCGTGAACGCGCCCTCCGAGTCGGCGCGGGCCCGCCCGAGCTGGCGTCCGCTCGCGTCGGTCGCGGTGAGGGTCGCGCCGACCGGGCGGCCCTCCGCGGTGGTGACGCGGCCGGTGAGGACCGCCGCCGACCCAGTGGTGTTCCTGTCACCGGACGACAGCGACGACGCGTCGCTGCCACGGGGGGTGGCGGGAGCACCCGCCGTCGCGAACTCCGCGGTGTCCGCCGTGTCGTCGGTGTCGACCGCCGCCGGTGCCGCGTGCGAGACGGTGGGCGCCGGGAGTGCCGGACCGGCCGGGTCACCCTCGGCGGGCTCCACCGCGTCCTGCCCGTGGACGTACTTCCCGCCGCGGAACAGCGAGGCGATCGCACCGACGAGCGAGACCGCGATGGCGACGGCGAACACGACCACGAGGCCGTCGTGGAAGGCGCCGGTGACGAGGTTCGGGAAGAACTGCTTGCCGACCAGCGTCGCGGCGTTCCCGGGCGGCAGCGCGCCGAGCACCTGCGGGCCGAGGATCTCCGCCATCGGGTTGTAGCCGAGGAACGCGGCGAACAGGGTCCCGACCGGCGGCAGCGCCGCGACCTGCTGCGCCACCGGCAGCGGGACGTTCTGCGCGGTCAGACCGCCCAGCAGCGCGGCGGGCATCGAGGACGCGAGCCCGGCGATCAGCATCGAGAAGAAGATGCCGATGGAGAGCGCCATGCCGGAGTTCTGCAGCGTCGACATCATGCCGCTGCCGGCGCCGCGCTGGTCGGCGGGCAGCGAGTTCATGATCCCGGTCATGTTGGGCGAGATGAACAGCCCCGACCCGACGCCGTTGACGAACAGGATCGCCGCGAACCACCAGTAGTTGAAGTCCGTCGGCAGGACGAGCAGGCCGACGAAGGTCAGCGCGACGATCACGAGACCGCCGGTGGCGAACAGGCGCGCGCCGAACCGGTCGGAGAGCACGCCCGAGATCGGCGCGGAGATCAGGAAGCCGACCGTCAGCGGCAGCATGTAGATGGCCGACCACAAGGGGGTCTGCTCGTAGTCGTACCCGTGCAGCGGCAGCCAGATCCCCTGCAGCCAGATGATCAGCATGAACTGCAGGCCACCACGGGAGAGCGCACTCATCAGCGTCGCGACCAGGCCCGAGGTGAACGCCCGGATCCTGAACAGCTCCAGGTGGAACATCGGCTGGTCGACCTTGGTCTCGACCACGCAGAAGATCGCCAGCACGACCACGCCGCCGATGAGGCAGCCGAGCACGAACGGGTTCGTCCACCCCTCGGCGTGCCCGCCGTAGGGCTGGATGGCGTAGATGACGCCGACGAGCAGCAGGATCAGCCCGACGCCGAAGGTCAGGTTGCCCCACCAGTCGATCTTGTGCTCACGACGGCCGGCCGGGTCGCGCAGGGTCTTGTACGCCCAGATCGTGCCGAGCACCCCGAACGGCACGCTCACCCAGAACACGAGGCGCCAGTCGACCTCGGAGAGCACGCCGCCGACCAGCAGGCCGATGAACGAGCCGCCGATCGCCGCCACCGAGTTGGTGCCGATCGCGAAGCCGCGCCGCTCGGCGGGGAAGGCGTCGGTGAGGATCGCGGTCGCGTTCGCCATGAGCATGGCGCCGCCGATGCCCTGCACCACGCGCACGAGGATGAGCCAGAGCGCCCCGCCGCCCCCGGAGAAGGGGTCGAGGGCCAGGGCGATCGAGGCGACGGTGAACACCGCGAAGCCGGCGTTGTAGATCTTCGCGCGGCCGTACATGTCGCCGAAGCGGCCCAGCGTGACCACCAACACCGCGGTGACCAGCATGTAGCCCATGATCATCCACAGCAGGTAGCTGATGTTGCCGGGCTCGAGCGGGTTGATGCCGATGCCCCGGAAGATCGCGGGCAGCGAGATGAGGACGATCGACGAGTTCATCGTCGCCATCAGCACGCCGAGCGTGGTGTTCGACAGGGCGAGCCACTTGTACCCGGGGTGGGCCGGGTCGGCCCGGGACACGGGCACGGGCTCCTGTGCGGTCGTGGTCATCGGTCGGACCTCTGATCGTTAGGACGTGCAACGACAACCGTTGCATTGTGCACCTATCGGCGGACGACGGCACCTGTGACGTCCGTCGGCGGTGTGGTCTAGCTTGACGTCACAACTGTTCGCTCGGGTAACGGAGTCCTCGTGAAGATCGGAATGGCCGTGCTGCGGCTCGTGGTGGGCCTGCTGTTCGTGGGTCACGGCATGCAGAAGCTCGCCGGGTGGTTCGGGGGCGGCGGCGTGGCGGGCACGGCGGCGGGCTTCGAGAGCATGGGCATCAAGCCGGGCCGGGACAACGCCGTGGCGGCCGGCGTCTCGGAGGCGGGCGGCGGCGCGCTGCTCGCGGCCGGGCTCGCGACCCCGCTCGCCGCGACCATGATCTCGGGCGCCATGGGCTCGGCGGTCTACCACGTGCACCGCACCAACGGCCCCTGGGTGACCCAGGGCGGCTGGGAGTACAACGCCGTCCTCACCGCGGTGGTCTTCGCCGTCGCGGCCGCCGGCCCGGGGGAGCTGTCGCTGGACCACGCCCTCGGCATCGAGCGCTCGGGCCCCGCGATCGCGCTCGCCGCGATCGGTGCGGGTCTGCTCGGGTCGGCCGGGGTCGCGGCGCGGGCGAGGTCGCTGGCCTGAGCCGCCTGTGGGCGACGCCACGGCGACCTCGGCGGCGGGCTCGCGAGCGGGCAGGGTGACCCGACGTGGAGCTCGTCAGCGGTCGCCGGGTGGTCGTCGACGCGGAGCGCCCGCCGCTCGACCACGCGGCGGTGCTGGTCGCCGACGGCCGGGTCGCGGCGGTGGGCCCGACGGCGGACCTGGTCGCCGCCCATCCCGACGTCACCCACCGGGCGTTCCCGGACGCGACCGTCCTGCCCGGCCTGATCGACGCCCACGTCCACCTGGCCTTCGACGTCACACGTGACCCGGTCCCCGCGCTGCGCGACGCCGACCACGACGCCCTGCGCACGACGATCCGCACCCACGCCGCCGCGATGCTCGCGGCGGGGATCACCACCGTGCGCGACCTCGGTGACCGCGACGGGCTGGTCGCGGCCTTCCGCGACGACGTCGCCGCCGGGGTCGTCCCCGGCCCGCGGGTCCTGACGGCGGGTGCCCCGTTGACGCCGCCGGGTGGCCACTGCTGGTTCCTCGGTGGCGAGGTCGGGCGCGACGGGGTGCGGGCCGCGGTGGCCGCCCGGGCCGCGGCAGGGCTCGACGTCGTGAAGGTGATGGCGAGCGGCGGGATGCTCACGCCGGCCGGGCCGGGGATCGCCGACGTGCAGTTCGACCTGCCGACGCTGCGGCTCGTCGTCGAGGCCGCCCGGGAGGTCGGGCTGCCGGTGGCGGTGCACGCGCACGGCACCGCGTCGATCGCGATGGCGGCCCGGGCGGGGGCGGACACCATCGAGCACGCGGGCTGGTACGCCCCCGACGGCGGGCGGGACCTCGACGACGCGGTCGCGGAGCTGGTCGCCGCGAGTGGTGCCGTGACCGTGCCGACCCGCTTCCGGGGCTGGCCGGACTGGCCGGCGGCCGAGCGGACGGCCGCGCTCGCCCGGCAGCGCTGGGCCGACGGGCACGGCGTCCCGGTGATCGTCGGGAACGACGCCGGCGCGGGGCAGGGTCGCTTCGACGACCTCCACGACGCGCTGACGTACTACGCCGCGGTCGGCTGGACCCCGGCGCAGGTGCTCGCGGCGGCGACCGGCCGCGCGGCGGACGCCCTGGGCCTCGGCGGCGTGACCGGCCGGCTCCTGCCGGGTCTCGCGGCGGACCTGATCGTCGTCGACGGGGACCCGTTGACGGACCTGTCGGCGCTGAGGTGCCTGCGGCTCGTGAGCACTAAGTGGGGCTATAGCCCCCGTTAGTGCTCACGAGCGCGGAGCGCACCTTGAACTTCTGCACCTTCCCGGTCGGCGTCCGCGGCAGCTCCGCCACGATCTCGAGCCGCTCCGGGCACTTCTGTCGCGCGACGCCCTGCCCGAGCAGGAACGCCCCCAGCGACGCCAGCGTCACCTCCGCGCCGGGCCGCGGCACCACGACCGCGCACGCCCGCTCGGTCATGACCGGGTCGGGCACCGCGACCACGACCACGTCCGCCACGTCGGGGTGGGTGTAGAGCAGGTCCTCGATCTCCTTCGCCGACAGGTTCTCCCCGCCGCGCAGGATGATGTCCTTGCTCCGCCCCGTCACCGTCAGGAACCCGTCGTCGTCGAGGGAGCCGAGGTCGCCGGTGGGGAACCAGCCGTCCTCGAACGGGCTCGGACGGCCCAGGTAGCCCGCGAACATCTCCGGTCCGCGCGCCAGCAGCATGCCCGCCGTTCCCGACGGCAGGTCGGTGCCGGTCTCGTCGACCACGCGCAGCTCCGCGGCGCCGACCGGGCGGCCGTCGGTGCCGGCGCGCTGCGCGGGGGGGTCGGACGCGTGCCCCGCCGTCGCCGTCGGGATCTCGGTGGAGCCGTAGACGCGGACGACGAGGCAGTCGAGCGCGGCGGTCGCGTCGAGGACCAGGCCCGGCGGCACGTCGGCGCCGCCGCAGGCGAAGACGCGCAGCGAGGAGAGGTCGTGGGCGTCGCGGTCGGGGTGGTGGACGATCCCGTGCAGGAACGGGGTCGCGGCGACGGTGACGCTGCACCGCTCGCGCTCGACGAGGGCCAGGGCGGCGCCCGGGTCCCAGACGTCCTGGTAGACGACCGTCGTGGCGAGCATCGTCGCCAGGTGGAAGCCGTAGAGCACGCCGGTCACGTGGGCGACCGGCGAGGGCATCCACACGACGTCGTCGGCGGTCAGCCCGAGGTGGGCGATCATGCTGGCGTCCTCGGCCGCGAGCGTCTCGTGGCAGTGCACGGCGCCCTTCGGGTCGGACTCGGTGCCGGAGGTGTAGAGCAGCACGGCGGGGTCGGTCGGCTCGCGGCCGGGCGCGGCGGCCGGGTCGTCCCCGTCGAGGGCGTCGAAGCGGAGCTCCCCGTCGCCGCGGACCACGACGAGGTGCGCCAGGTCGTCGAGCTCCTCCCGCAGCGTCCGGCCCAGGGCGGCGTGGTCGAAGCCGCGGAAGACGCCCGGGACCACCAGGACCTTCGACCGTGCGGTGCGCAGCGCGAACCGCATCTCCCGCTCGCGCAGGATCGGCATCAGCGGGTTCGACACGGCACCGAGCCGCAGCACCGCCAGGTGGACGACGAGGGCCTCCCACCAGTTCGGGAGCTGCAGGGAGACGACGTCGCCGCGCCCGACGCCGAGGCCGCGCAGGCCCGCCGTCGTGCGCGCGACCCGGTCCGCGAGCGCGGCGTAGGTCAGGCGGGTGCGGCCCTCGACGACGGCCCTGCGGGCGGGGTGGGCGGCCGCGGCGTCGTCGAGCCAGGAGTCCAGGAGCCGGTTCGGCCAGTGGCCGGAGGCGCGCCAGCGGGCGACCGCGTCCGGGTCGGGTTCCGGGAAGCTCAGGAGGCCCACGTCGACCCGCCGTCCACCACCAGGGAGCTGCCGTGCACGAAGGCGGCCATCGGGCTCGCGAGCCAGACCGCGGCGTCGGCGATGTCCCCGGGCTGCCCGGCACGCCCGAGCGGGATGCGGCTCTCGCTGACCGAGCCGGTGTCGATGCGGCCGAGGTCCGTGCGGGTCATCTCGGTCTCGGTGAGCCCGGGGTGCAACGCGTTGACCCGCACGCCCGCACGGCCGAGTTCGGCGGCGAGGGAGTAGGCGAGCAGTCGGACGGCGCCCTTCGACGCGGTGTAGACCGCGAGGTCGGACTGTCCCTTGAGTCCGCCGGTCGAGGAGACGAGCACGATCGAGCCGCGGCCCCGGTCCACCATCCGCCGGGCGGCGGCCTGGGCGGTGAAGAACGTGCCCTTGGCGTTGACGTCCATCACCGCGTCGTAGTCGGCCTCGGTGACGTCGAGGAGCCCGCCGCGTCGGGCGATACCGGCGGCCGTGACCAGGACGTCCACGCCCCCGAGCGCGTCGGCGGCGGCCACGGCGGCCTCGGCCTGCGCGGGGTCGGTCACGTCGGTCCGGACGAAGACCGCCTCCGCCCCGGCCGACCGCACCAGCTCCGTCGTCGGGACCCCGCCCTCCCGCGGGTCCTCGCGGCGGTCGGCGACCACCACGGCACGGGCTCCGTGGCGAGCGCAGCGCTCGGCGATCGCACGGCCGATGCCGCTGGCCCCACCGGTGACGACGGCGACGATGCCGTCCAGCATGTCGGTCATGAGGTGCGATGATCCTCGCCGGACGACCCGTAATCAACACAGACGTTGACCTGGAGGACTCGTGCAGCTGTTCGACCTGACCGGCAAGGTCGCGGTGGTCACCGGCGGAACGCGCGGCATCGGGCTGATGATCGCGCGCGGCCTGCTCGACGCCGGGGCGCGCGTGTACGTCAGCTCGCGCAAGGCCGCGGCGGGCGACGACGCGGTGCGTGAGCTCGCGCCGCACGGCGACGTCGTCTCGATCCCCGCCGACGTCTCGACCGAGGGGCAGTGCAAGCACCTCGCGGCCCTCGTGCGGGAGAGGGAATCGGCCGTGCACGTGCTCGTCAACAATGCGGGCGCGACGTGGGGGGAGCCGTTGGAGGAGTACCCGGCCGAGGCGTGGGACAAGGTCCTCGACCTGAACCTCAAGGCGCCGTTCTTCCTGACCCGCGCTTTCGTGGACCTGCTGGAGGCCTCGGGGTCACCGGAGGAGACGGCCTCGGTGATCAACATCGGGAGCATCGACGGCCTGCGCGTGACCCCGCTGCCGACCTACGCGTACTCGGCGTCGAAGGCGGGCGTGCACCAGCTGACCCGCGTGCTGGCCGCCGAGCTCGGACCGCGGAACGTGCGGGTCAACGCGATCGCGCCGGGTCCGTTCGAGTCGAAGATGATGGCGGCGACGCTCGCCGAGCGCGGCGACGAGATCGCGGCGTCCTCGGTGCTGGGCCGGATCGGGCAGCCCGACGACATGGCGGGCGCCGCGGTCTTCCTGGCCTCGCGGGCGTCGGCCTACGTCACGGGTGCGGTGCTGCCGGTCGACGGTGGGATCTGGGCCGCCAGGTGACTTCGTCCTGTGAGTACTTTTCCGTGTCCTGACACGGATTAGTACTCAAGGGCCGGAGGCACCCCGGCGCCGTGACCGAGAAGTCCCTCGAAGCGTCCCGCGTCGTCGACGCCCGCCCGGACCAGGTGTTCGCCCTGCTGGCGGCCCCCGACCGACACCCCGAGCTCGATGCCTCCGGCACCGTCCGCGGGTCCCGGACCCACCGCCCGCTCACCGGCGTCGGCGACGTGTTCGAGATGGAGATGCACGGCCGCGACATGGGCGACTACGTCGTCGACAACCACGTCGTGACATACGAGCCCGACACCGAGATCGCCTGGGCGCCTGCCACCCACGGCGGCGACCGGGGCGGCCAGGTGTGGGGCTACCGGCTGGAGGCGTGCAACGGCGGCGGCAGCACCCGGGTCACCCACGTCTACGACTGGTCCGCCGTGACCCTCGAGCGGCTGCTGCCCTACCTGCCCGTGGTCGACGCGGACGGGCTCGCCGCGACGCTGGACCGGGTCGCCGGGTGCTTCGCTCGTGAGCACTAAGTGGGCCTATAGGTCCACTTAGTGCTCACGAGCGCGACGCGCACCTACCAGGCGACGGCGCCGCCGTCCACCAGCAGGTTCGCGCCCGTGACGTAGGACGCCGCCCCGCTCAGCAGGAATACGACCGGACCTACGAGCTCCTCGGTCTCCGCCATGCGTCCGAGCGGGATGTCCTTCGTGTAGGCCTGCACGTGCGGCCACACATCGGGGTGCTTGGCCATCGGCGTGGCCGTGTAGCCGGGGCTGACGGCGTTGACGCGCACGCCGCGGTCCGCCCACTCCAGCGCCAGCGACGTCGTCAGGTGCAGGCCGCCGGCCTTCGCCGCGTTGTAGTGCACCTGCGAGAGGCCGCGGTTGGCGATCGTGGCCGAGATCGACCCGATGTTGACGATGCTGCCGCCCCCGTTGGCCAGCATCGCCGCGCCCTCGGCCTGGCAGCACGTGAACACGCCGGTGAGGTTCACGTCCAGGAGCCGCTGCCACTGCGCGCGCGGCATCTCCTCGGCCGGGGCGTTGTCGTGCACCCCCGCGCAGTTGACGGCGTGGCGCACCGGGCCCAGCTCGTCCTGTGCGCGCCGGACGGCCGCGGCCATCGCGTCGGCGTCCGCGACGTCGGCCTCGATCGCCAGGGCACGCCGGCCGAGGTCCTCGATGGCGGCCACCGTCTGCTTGAGGCCGTCGACCGAGACGTCCACGCAGGCCACGTCGGCGCCGAACTCGGCGAGGCCGAGGGCCACGCGGGCTCCGATCCCACCGGCCGCCCCGGTGACCAGCGCCGTGACCGGGCCGTCCGTGTCGAGCCGGAACGACGGGGCCGGGCCCGCCGGGAAGGAGGTCGTCACGTCTGCGCCACCTGACGCGCCTCGCGCTCGGCCTGGTGCTGCGCGGTGAAGGAGTTGATCGCGTCCCACTGCTTCGCGGCCAGCGGGTCGCGCACGCTGCGGGTCCACGCCTCGTTGGCGAGCAGACGACGGTCGGTCTTCTTGAACTTCGGGATCACGTGGTTGGCGAACAGGTGGTAGTGGTGCAGCGTCGCCTCCCACGGCGCCCAGTTGTGGGCGAACATCAGGTAGGCGCCGAAGCCGCCCTTGGACTGCTCGTCCAGGCGCTCGATCTGGTCGACCGCGTCGTCCACGGTGCCGATGACGCCCATGCCCGACTCGATGACGAACTCGATGCGCTCCTTGGTGTTCTCACCCTGGACGCCGAGCTGCGGCGCGGCCGCGGTGTGCTGCAGGTAGTCGAACCACTCGTTGATGCCGTACTCGACGTCCTTGATCGCCTGGTCCTTGGTGTCGGCGATGTGCATCGGCCCGACGAGGCGCCAGCCCTCGCGGCTGGGCTCGGTGCCGTGCTCGGCGGCCATCTCCTGGACGACGTCCCAGTGCATGGCCAGCGCGTCGAAGCCGGCGGCGCTCATCGTCGCGCCGATCGAGATCATGCCGAGGCCGTGCTTGCCCACCAGGCGGGGGCCCGACGGCGAGACGATCGCGGCGGTGGCGATCTCCGGGTGCGGCCACGAGTACGCGTCCATCTGCAGGCGCGCGTCGACCAGCTTGTAGCGGCCGGTGTCGATCGAGATCGGCTCGTCGCTGGTGAGCAGGTGCATGAGGACGTCGACGTCCTGCTCCAGCGCGGCCCGCGCGTCGGCCGGGTCGAGGCCGAACATGCCGGCGTCGGTGGCGAGGGCGCCCGGCCCGACGCCGAGGATCGTGCGGCCACGGGTGAGGTGGTCGAGCAGGATCAGGCGGTCCGCGATGTGGAACGGGTTGTGGTACGGCAGCGACATCACGCCGGTGCCCAGCTTGATGTGCTTGGTCACCTGCGCGACGTGCGCGATGAACAGCATCGGGTCGCCGATGAGCTCCACGCCGCACGAGTGGTGCTCGCCGAACCACGCCTCGTCGAAGCCCATCTCGTCGAGTCGCTGCACGAGCTCGACGTCGCGCTGCAGCGAGTAGGTCGGGTTCTGCCCGACGGGGACGTGGTGGGGCGGCAGGAAGATACCGAAGCGCATGCGGGACACGGAGGACTCCTTCGTCGGCCGGGAGCTTCGCTGAAGATCGAAACTATGACGGCGATCACGTCGTACCGTCAACGTAGCCGTTGACTGACACGCCCGGCAAGGGTGGGAGCGCGACGGCGTCGCAGGCCGGGCGGCGGACCCGTCGCCGGGCGACCATGGACCTCGTGACGACGGCGTACCGGGAGGTGCTCGCGCGGCCCGGGCTCCGGGCGCTCTACCTCGTCGGGTTCGGCGCACGCCTCCCGGTGAGCGCGACCGGGGTGGTGCTCACGCTGCACGTGGCGGTCGGGCTGGACCGGGGGTTCGCGGCCGCGGGGCTGGTCGGCGGCGCCGTGACGTTCGGGACGGTGCTCGGCGCCCCGCTGCTCGGCCGGCTCGTCGACCGCGTCGGTCTGCGGCCGGTCCTGCTGCTGTGCGGGGTGTCCGAAGCGGTGTTCTGGGGCGTCGCGCCGCTGCTCGACGTCGGGCTCCTCGCGGCCGCGGCCTTCGCCGCGGGGCTGCTCGCGCTGCCCGCCTTCCCCGTCGTCCGGCAGTCGCTCGGCGCGGTGGTGCCCGAGGCCCGGCGGCGCCCGGCGTTCGCGCTGGACGCGATGTCGTCGGAGGTCTCCTTCATCGTCGGACCCGCCGCGGGGACCGGGGCCGTCCTCGCGCTGCCGTCGACGGTCGCGCTGTGGCTCGTCGGCGCCGCGTTCGTCCTCGGGACGGCGGCGCTGTGGTGGCTGGACCCGCCGACCCACGCGGGCGGTGAGCGGACGGCCGCGCCCTCGATGCGGCACTGGATGGGCGCGCCGATGGTCACGGCGCTCGCCGGGGCGGTCGCCGCCGTGCTGCTGCTCTCGGCCACCGAGCTGAGCGTCGTCGCCGCCCTCACGACGCGCGGGGAGACCGGCTGGTTCGCGCTGGCGAACACGGTGTGGTGCCTCGCGTCGCTGGTCGGCGGCTTCCGCTACGGCGTCGCGACGCGTCCGCCGGGCATGCCGACGCTGCTCGCGGCCCTCGCCGTCGGGACGGTCCCGGTGGCGTTCGGCGGCCCGTGGTGGTTGGTCACGGCGTTGATCGTCCCGGCGGGCGCGTTCTGCGCGCCCGCGATGTCGTCGGCCGCGGAGGCGGTCGGGCGGCTCGCCCCCGACGCCGCGCGCGGGATCGCGACCGGCCTGCACGGCGCGGCGATCATGCTCGGCGCCGCGATCGCGCAGCCCCTCGCCGGCGTGCTCATCGACCGGGTGTCCCCGACGGCGGCGCTGCTCACCGCCGTCGGGATCTGCCTGCTCGTGGCCCTGGGTGCCGCGGCGACCCTCAGAGGAGCCCCACCGCCCGCTCGGCCAGCAGGAACTTCCGCGCCCGGCCCGACGGCGTGAGTGGGATGTCGGCCACCGCGATCTCCGCGACGTGGCGCGGCACCTTGAACCGCGCGAGGTTCTCCGTGCACCACGCGACGAGCACCTCGGCGTCGACGGTGTGCCCCTCCCGCGGGACGATCCAGGCCCACCCGACCTCACCGCGCCGGTCGTCGGGAACGGGGACGACGAACGCCTGGTGCACGCTCGGGTGCCGGGCGAGGACGGTCTCGACGTCGCCCGGCACGACCTGCTCGCCGCCGCAGCGGTAGCTGTCCTTGGTGCGCCCGACGAGGTGCAGGTACCCGTCGGGGTCGAGGACGCCGAGGTCCCCCGTGTGCAGCCAGCCGTCGGCCGTGAAGGCCGCCGCCGTCGCCTCGAGGTTGCGGTAGTAGCCCGACGTGACGCCCCACCCGCGGCAGACGAGCTCGCCGACCGACCCGAAGGGCAGGTCCTCGCCGGTCGCCGTGTCGATCACCTTGTACTCGACGAGCCGCCCGTCCATCGCCGGGTCGCCCGCCACGCCGGCCCGCTTCATCCGGCCGTTGGTGGTCATCCGCCGCTCGGGTGGGTCCTCCGGCCAGGTGCACGTGGTGGACGCCGTCGTCTCGCTCATCCCGTACCCGGTGACGACCTCGCCGGGGGAGAGGACCTCGTCGATCTCCGGCCAGATGCCGTGCGGCGACACCCCGCCCGAGGAGTACAGGTGCGTGAGCGACGACAGGTCGCGCGGCGCCGCCCGCTGCACCCGGATGAGCTCCGCGGTCATCGTCGGGATGAGCAGGGCGTCGTCGGCGCGCTCGGCCTCGATCGCGTCGAGGATCGCCGCCGGGTCGAACGTCCGCCGCATGATCACGCAGCCGCCGACGAACGGGACCGTCAGCAGCCCCTCGACGTAGCCGTACACGTGGAAGAGCGGCAGCGAGAACACGACGCGGTGCGCGTCGGTGTACGCGCGGCCCCACGTCGATCCGTACGCCGTGCGCAGCAGCATGTCGTGCGTGAGCTGCACGCCCTTCGGCTCGCCGGTGGTGCCCGAGGTGAACAGGATGTCGGCGACGTCGTCGGGCTCACCGACCGGCACGTGGACCGGGTCCGCCGTCGCCAGGCCGGCGAGCGTGGTGACACCGGGGCGGGGGTCACCCGTCTCGTGCACGACGACGTGACGCAGCTCCGGGGCGGCAGCCGCGGCCACCCCGCCGGCCCAGTCGCCGAGGAGCTCGTCGAGCATCGTGAGGTGGTCGAGGTCGCGGAAGGAGTCCATCGTGATCAGCACGCTCGCGTCGGACCGGCGCACGATGAACCCGAGCTCGTCGCGGCGGTTGGCCACGTTGATCGGCACCGTCACGGCCCCGAGCCGGGCGATGGCGTAGCGCACGGCGACGAACTCGGCGTCGTTCGCGAGCACCACCGCCACGTGGTCACCGCGCCCGACCCCGAGATCTCGCAGGCCACCGGCGACGCGCGCCGACCAGTCGCGCAGCTGCGCGTAGGTCCACGTGCCGGCCTCGGTGATGACGAACGGCCGGTCGGCGAACTCCTCGCACGCGGCGTCCAGGGCGCCCGACAGGGTGCGCGGCACCCACGTCGGCTGCCGCTTCTCGATCGCCGCCCGCCGCTGGGCCGCGGACAGCGGGTGGACGCTCATCGCGCGCCGACGAGGCTGCCGGTGAACGTGAAGCCCTCGTAGTCGTCGGCCACGACCTTCTCGAGGGTCCGTCGGTACCCGCGCACCCCTCCGACGTAGGGCATGAACACGCGCGGCTTCCCGGGGACCTCGGCGCCCATGTAGTACGACGCGGCCCTCGGGTAGAGCGTGGCCGCCGCGCGCTCGTTGACGTGCTCGACCCACTGCGCCTCGGCCTGCTCCGACGCCTCGATCTCGTCCGCGCCCTGCTGGGCCGCGTGGTCGATCAGCCCGGCGATCCAGTCGACGTGCGCCTCGATGGAGAGCAGCACGTTCGACAGCAGCGAGGGGCTGCCGGGACCGGCGATGACGAAGAAGTTCGGGAAGCCCGAGACCCCGACGCCGAGGTAGGTGCGCGGCCCGGCGTTCCAGTGCTCGCGCAGCGTCCGCCCGCCCCGCCCGACGATCTCGGGCTTGAGCAGGGCGCCCGTCATGGCGTCGAAGCCCGTGGCGAAGACGATGGTGTCGAGCTCGATCTCCGCCGCCGTCGTCCGGATGCCCTTCTCGGTGATCCGCTCGAGCGGGGTGTCACGCATGTCGACGAGGTCGACGTTCTCCCGGTTGAACGTCTCGAAGTAGCCGGAGTCGACCGGGGGCCGCTTCGCGCCGAAGGGGTAGCCGCGCGGCATGAGCCGCTCGGCGGTCGCCGGGTCGTCCACCTTCGCGGCGATCTTCTCGCGGATGAAGTCGGCCGCGGTGTCGTTGGCCTGCTCGTCGAGCATGAGGTCGTAGAACGCGAGCAGGAAGCCGAAGCCCGCCGTCTGCCACTGCTCCTCGTAGAGCGCGCGGCGCTCCTCGGGGGAGGCCTGCACCGCGGACTGCTTGTTCGGCTTGAACCCCAGCCCGGAGGGCGACCAGCGCGCCCGCTCGCGGCGCTCGGCGTACGTGGCCTTGACCTCGGCGTCGCGCTCGTCGGAGAGCGGCGCGTTGTTGGCCGGGATGGAGAAGTTGGGCGTGCGCTGGAAGACGGTCAGGTGCTCCACCTGCCGGGCGAGCACCGGGATGAGCTGCGTGCCCGAGGAGCCGGTGCCGATGACGCCGACCCGCTGCCCCGTGAGGTCGACCTCCTCGTGCGGCCACGACCCGGTGTGCAGGATACGCCCGCGGAAGTCCGCCTGGCCCTCGAGCTCGGGCTGCTTGGTCACCGACAGCTGGCCGGTGGCCATGACGAGGTAGCGCGCGCTCCAGTCGCCCCGGTCGGTCGTGACGTGCCAGCGGTGGGCGGCCTCGTCGTACTCGGCGCGCGTCATCCGGGTGGAGAGGTGGACGTCGCGGCGCAGGTCGAAGCGCTCGGCCACGTGGTCGACGTAGCGGAGGATCTCCGGCTGGGTGGCGTAGCGCTCGCTCCAGCGCCACTCCTGCTCGAGCTCGGGGGAGAAGGACAGCGAGTAGTCGTAGCTCTCGACGTCGCACCGCGCGCCCGGGTAGCGGTTGACGTACCAGACGCCCCCCAGCCCGTCGTTGGCCTCGACGACCGCGACCTCGAGGCCGCGCTCGCGGAAGGTGTGCAGGGTGCGGAGCCCGGCGAAGCCGGCGCCCACCACGAGCATGTCGACCTGGCGCATGGTCCCGAGGTTAGGTCGACCCCCCGACAACGTCAACGTGAGTGTTGACGGACGCGCTACCGTCCGGACGTGGACTTCGAGCACCTGATCTACGAGAAGGAGGGTCGGATCGCGACCCTCACGCTCAACCGCCCGAACCGGGGCAACGCGCTGTGTCGCGCGCTGCGCGACGAGATGGACCTCGTCCTGGACGACCTCGACTCCGACGACGACACCCGCGTCCTCGTCGTGAAGTCCAACGGCAAGAACTTCTGCACCGGCTACGACCTCACCGAGTGGGCCTACCTCTGGGGCACCGCCGAGACCCCGAGCCGGCCCGAGGACGCCCGCCCGCACCGGCGCGCGCCGATCTTCTCCCGGCGCGAGTTCCACGAGTCGCGCGAGCGCTGGATGCGGCTCTGGCGCATCCGGCAGGCGACCGTCGGCATCGTCCGGGGTGCCTGCGTCGCCGGTGGGCTCGACCTCGCGGGCGTGCTCGACATCGTCTTCGCCGCCGAGGACGCCCGCTTCGGTCAGCCCGAGGCGCGCACCATGGGCGAGATCCACATGTTCGGGATGTGGCCGGTCCACCTCGGGATGCGCAAGACCAAGGAGTGGCTGTTCACCGGCGACGAGATGACCGGCGTCGAGGCCGCCGAGCTGGGTCTGGCCAACCGGGCCGTGCCCGCCGACGAGGTCGAGGCCGTCGCGTACGCCTACGCCGAGCGCGTCGCGAACGTGCCGCTCGAGATGATCTACGCGCACAAGGAGTCGACGAACCGCTGGTGGGACGCCATGGGCATCACCGCCGCGATCGCCGCCGCGAACGACGCCGACGCCATGGCGATCGCCGGCCCCGCGATGGCCGACTTCGAGCGCATCCAGCGCGCCTCCGGCGTCCGGGCCGCCGTCGAGGACCGCGACGCCCCGTTCACGGAGCACCGCACCTACTGGGACGCCTACCAGGCGTCCAAGGGCTGACCCTTCCCGACGACGGGTCGGTGCCAGGCTCCGCGACCCCTGGCCGCGAGGGCGACGTGGGGCAGGTCCAGCGGTCGGTGGGCCTGCCCCACGTGCGTCTCGCGCGGCGTCAGCGCCCTGACCAGCGCGGCGCGCGCTTTTCGGCGAACGCCCGCGCCCCCTCCTGGGCGTCCCCGGTGGCCTTGATCGCGACCAGCTCGGCCTCCTGGCGCGCCCACGCCTCGTCCACGGGCAGGTCGGCGGCGGCCAGCATCCGCTTCGTCGCCGCCAGCGCTAGCGGGGCGTTCCGGGCGATACGTTCGGCGAGCTCCGTCGCCGCGGACACGGCCGACCCGGGGTCGACGAGCCGGTTCACCAGGCCCCACCCGTGGGCGTCCACCGCGGAGAACCGGTCGCCGGTCAGGGCCAGCTCCGTCGCCACGGCCCGCGGCACCCGGTGCGGCAGTCGCAACAACCCGCCGGACCCGGCGATCAGCCCGATCCCCACCTCCGGCAACCCGAACACGGCCTCGGACGACGCGACCACGAGGTCGCACGCCAGCACCAGCTCGCACCCACCGGCCAGGGCGAACCCCTCGACGGCGGCGATCAACGGCTTCGCGGGCGGCGCCTGGGTGAGCCCGCCGAAGCCCCGGCCGGGCACCTCGGGGGCGTCGCCGTCGAGGAAGGCACGCAGGTCCATCCCGCTGCAGAACGTCCCGCCGGCCCCGGTGAGCACGCCGACCGCGAGGGTGGGGTCGGCGTCGAGGTCGTCCAGTGCCGCGGCGACCGCCCGGCTCATCGCCCCGTCGATCGCGTTGCGCTTCCGCGGGCGGTCCAGGGTGATCAGCAGGACCCCGTCGGTCGGCCGCTCCGTGCGCACACCGGTGCTCTCCACGCGGCCAGCCTGGACATCCCCGGACAGCTAGTCAACACTGGAGTTGACGACAGGGAGGTCACCGTGGACATCCACCCGATGGGTGCGCTCATGCGGCGCTTCGTCGTGGACTGGCTCGACCGGGCGGACACCGGGGTCCCTCCGCAGATCATGGCGCCGGGCTACGCGATCGACATCGCCGGGGTGCAGATGCCCGGGCGCGACGCGTACCTCGAGGCCACGAGTGCGCAGCTCGCCCGCTTCCCGGGGCTGACGGTGACCGTCCACGACGCGCTCTACACGACCGACGGCCGGGCCGCCCTGCGCTTCACCGAGCACGGCGCCTCGGAGCGTGGCGGGTCCGCGGCATGGCGCGGCATCGGGCTGTTCCGGGCCGATGGTGGGTTCCTCGTGCACAACGCGACCGAGGAGGACTACCTCGGCCGGCGCCGCCAACTGCTCACCGGCACCCCCGACCCCGTCGACCCGCCGATGGTCGCGCCCTGGACCGAGCCGCCCGCGGACCCCGACGCCGACGCCGAGAAGGCCGTCCGCACCTGGCTCGACGACGGGGCGCCCGCGCAGCCGGGGATCACCTGCGACGACGGGCTCACCCGGGCCGACCTGCTGGAGGCGGCGTCGGTCGAGGTCGACGCCCTCGTCGTCGCCGGGCGACGGGTCGCGGTGCACGGCGCGGCGCGCGGTCGCTACGCCGGCGGCCTGCCCGACGGTCCCGAGCCCGACGGTGCGGAGGTGACGCTCGGCCTCGCCGCGTTCCTCGACGTCGCCCCCGACGGCACGCTCACGGGGCACGTCGTCCGCGACCGGCTCGGCGTCTACCGCGCCCTCACCCGATGACCGCCCCCGGTGTCAGCGGTGGGCCTCGACGCACACCCGACGTCAGTGGTGGGCCACCGCTGACCGAGCCGGACCGTGCCCCCGATGTCAGCGGTGGGCCACGACGCACACCCGACGTCAGCGGTGGGCCACCGTTGACCGGGGCGGAGGCAGCAGGCGTCGATGGCTCCCCTGACGCGTCCAGTGCGACGGATCGGCCATCGACGACCGCCGCCCCCGCAGGACACACGACGGCCCAGCTCGCCCCCGAGGCCGCCGACCTGCTGCGGCGGCTCACCGAGCTCGGCCTGCGGCCCTACGCCGAGGTGGGAGTCCTCGCCGCCCGGCACGCCGTCGAGGCGTCGCGCTGGATGCAGGGGGAGAAGGTCGCCGTCGCGACGACCGACCTGCTGGTCGACGGCGGGGCCGGCCGTCTCCCCGCCCGCGTCTACCACCCCGAGCCCGGCACGACGCTGCCGCTGACGGTCTGGTTCCACGGCGGCGGCTGGGTGACGGGCAGCGTCGCGAACGCCGACCGTCCGTGTCGCGCGATCGCGCGAGAAGCCCACACGACCCTCGTCTCCGTCGAGTACCGCCGCGCCCCCGAGACCCCGTTCCCGGGCCCGGTCGACGACGCCGAGGCCGCCACGCGCTGGGCGATCGAGCACGCGGCCGAGCTCGGCGCCGACCCGCACCACGTCGTCGTGGGCGGCGACAGCGCGGGTGGCACGCTCGCCGCCGCGGTCGCCCGACGGCTTCGCGCGGCGATCACCCGCCAGCTCCTCGTCTACCCGCCCCTCGCGCCGCCCGGCCCCGACGGCTACCCGGCGTACAACGAGGGCCACCTGCTCACCCACGCCGACATGGCGTGGTTCTGGGAGCACTACCTGTCCGGGCACGAGCCCGTCCCCGACGCCGCGCCCCTGCTCGCCGAGGACGGGGCCGGACTGCCCGCGGCATCCATCGCCGTCGCCGGCTTCGACCCGCTGCACGACGAGGGCGTCGCGTACGCGGAGCTCCTCCGGGAGAACGGCGTCGACGTCGAGCTGCGCGACTGGCCGGACATGATCCACGGCTTCCTCGGCATGGGCGGCGAGCTGCCGCAGACCGCCGACCTCATCACGTGGATCGCCGAGAACCTGAGGAGGACGACATGAGCGTCGCCGTCATCGGCGGCGGGACGATGGGCCGCGGCATCGCGTACGTGTTCGCCGCGGCCGGGCTGCCCACCACGGTCGTCGAGCCGGACCCGACCAGGGCCGAGGCCCTCGTCGGCGAACTCGCACAGCGCGCCCGCACCGGCGCCGAGCGCGGGAAGCTCGACCCGACGGCCGCCGAGCGCCTGCCCGACCTCCTGGACGTCGTCGGGGACACCACTCGGCTCGCCACCGGGCTCGACCTCGTCGTCGAGTCCGTCCCCGAGATCCCGACCCTCAAGGCGGAGGTCCTGACGGCGGCCGAGGCGCGGGAGCCCCGCCTGCTCGCCTCCAACACGAGCTCGATCTCGATCGACGACCTGGCCGGGAACCTCGCCCGGCCGCAGTCGTTCCTCGGGATGCACTTCTTCAACCCGGTGTGGTCGCTGCCGCTGGTCGAGGTCGTCCGCGGCCGGGCCAGCGACGAGGCCGCGATCACCGCCGCCCAGGACTACGCGACGACGATCGGCAAGGAGTCGATCGTCGTCCGGGACGTCCCGGGCTTCGCCACCAGCCGGCTCGACAACATCGCCGCGTTCGAGGCGATGCGAATGGTCGAGGAGGAGGTCGCGACGGCGGCGGACATCGACAAGGCCGCGGTGCTCGCCTACGGGCACCCGATCGGCCCGCTGCGCCTGTCCGACGTCGTGGGGCTCGACGTGCGGCTCGACATCGCACGGCACCTCTCGACCGTCTACGGCGAGCGCTACGCCGCCCCCGCGATCCTCGAGCGCCTCGTCGAGCAGGGCCACCTCGGGCGCAAGACGGGGCAGGGCTTCTACCGCTGGGACCGTTGACGCCCTCCGGAGCCGCACCTACAGTCAACAGTGCTGTTGAAACAGGAGGCGACATGGCCGACGGCATCGTCAGGGACGACCTGCTCCTCGACACCGACGAGCGCAAGGCGCTGCGCGAGAGCGTGGCGAAGCTCGTGGGCAGTTACGGCCGGAGCTACTTCCAGGACGTCACGAAGCGCGGGGCGCGTCCCGACGAGCTGTGGAAGGACCTGGGCGACGCCGGCTACCTCGGCGTGCACCTGCCCGAGGAGTACGGCGGCGGGGGCGGCGGCCTGACCGACCTCGCGATCGTCATCGAGGAGACCTCGGCCGCGGGCTGCCCACTGTTCATGCTCGTGATCTCCCCGGCCATCGCCGGCTCCCTGCTCGCCGCGCACGCGTCGCAGGCCCAGAAGGAGCAGTGGCTCGCGGGCGTCGCCGACGGCACGAAGCGCATCGCGTTCGCCATCACCGAGCCCGACGCCGGCACCAACACCCACAACATCACGACGACGGCGCACGCCGACGGCCCCGACGCCTGGCGCATCCGCGGGCAGAAGTACTGGACCTCCGGGATCGACGACGCCGACGCCGTCATCGTCGTCGCCCGGGGCACCGAGCCCGACGCGCGCGGGCGTCACCCGATCTCGATGTTCCTCGTGCCCACCGACGCCGAGGGCCTGAGCTTCCAGCCGATCGACTCGGCGCTGCAGATCCCGGAGAACCAGTTCACCACGTTCTTCGACGACGTCCGGGTCACCCGGGACGACCTCATCGGCGTCGAGGGCGCGGGGCTGCGCCAGGTGTTCGCGGGCCTGAACCCCGAGCGGGTCACCGCCGCCGCGCAGGCCAACGGCATCGCCCGCTTCGCGCTCGCCCGCGCCGCCCGCTACGCCACCGACCGCACCGTCTGGTCGACCCCGATCGGCGCCCACCAGGGCGTCTCGCACCCGCTGGCGAAGTGCTTCGTCGAGGTCCAGCTCGCCCGGCTCATGACGATGCACGCGGCGAAGCTCACCGACGAGGGCGCCGACCCGGCGGCCACCGGGAGTGCGTCCACCGTCGCGAAGTACGCCGCGGGCGAGGCGGCGGCCGCCGCGGTCGACCAGGCCATCCAGACCCACGGCGGGAACGGCCTGTCGAACGAGTACGGCCTGTCCGACCTGTGGTTCGCGGCGCGCATGTTCCGCACTGCGCCGGTGAGCCGCGAGATGGTGCTCAACCACGTCGCCCAGCACAACCTCGGCCTGCCCAAGAGCTACTGATGACCACCTCGACGCCCGTCATGGACGCCACCCTCGGCGACACGCTGAGCCGGGTGGCGTCGCTCGGGGCCGACCGGCCCGCGCTGACGATCGACGACCGGACGCTGACCTTCGGGGACTTCGACCGCCGCGCCCACCGGGTGGCCGGCGCGCTCGTCCGCGCTGGGTTGCGTCCGGGCGACCGGATGGCCGTGCTGCTCCGCAACCAGCCCGAGTACTTCGAGCTGCTCTTCGGGGCGGCCCGGGCGGGCGTCGTGCTGGTCGCTCTCAACTGGCGGCTCGCGGGGGCGGAGGTCCGGGCGATCCTCGACGACGCCGAGCCGTCGCTGCTGGTCTGCGGCCGCGACCAGCTCGGCCTCGTGCCGGCCGACCGGCGGCCGCTGGTCCTCGAGGACGCCTACGAGGCGTGGCTGGACCACGGCAGCCCCGAGGTCGAGCACGAGCCGGCGCCCGACGACGTCGTCCTGCAGCTCTACAGCTCGGGCACGACGGGCCTGCCCAAGGGCGCAAGGCTCACGCACGCGAACCTCGCCTTCACCCCGCGGATGGGCCGCGAGTTCTACGGCATGGGCCCGGACTCGGTGAACCTCGTGCCCTCCCCGCTGTTCCACATCGGCGGCATCGGCTACGGGCTCACCAGCCTCGGCCAGGGCGGTCACACGATCCTGCTCTCCGACCTGACGCCCGACCACCTCGTCGAGGTCATGGCGCGCCACCGCGTCACGCACGCGTTCGCCGTGCCGGCGATCGTGGCCGCCATCCTGGCCTCACCCGTCGTCGGGACCGCGGATCTGTCCTCCCTGCAGCGGATCGCCTACGGCGGCGCACCGATGACCGAGGCACTGCTGCGCCGCGCGATCGACGTGCTGGGCTGCGGGTTCATGGCGGTGTACGGCATGACCGAGACCGCGGGCACCGTCGTCAGCATGGCGCCGGAGGAGCACGAGCCGCACCGGTTGCGCTCCGTCGGGCGCCCGCTGCCGTGGCTGGAGATCACGCTGGTCGACCCGGTGACCGAGGAGGAGGTCGGGGTCGGCGAGGTCGGGGAGATCCGGGTGCGGTCCGGGCAGAACACGCCGGGCTACTGGCACCGGCCCGAGGAGTCGGCGGCGACGCTGCTCGACGGCGGGTGGCTGCGCACGGGCGACGCCGCCTACCGCGACGCCGAGGGCTACCTCTACCTGCACGACCGGATCAAGGACCTGATCATCTCCGGCGGCGAGAACGTCTACCCGGCCGAGGTGGAGAACGCGCTGGCAGCGCACGCGGGGATCGCCGACGTCGCCGTCATCGGCGTACCGTCCGAGCGCTGGGGCGAGACCGTCAAGGCGATCGTCGTGCCCGCGCCCGGGGTCGTCCTCGACCCCGACGAGGTCCTCGCCGACGTCCGCACCCGCCTCGCCCGCTACAAGTGCCCGACGTCGATCGACGTGGTGGAGGTCCTGCCACGCAACGCGGCTGGCAAGGTGCTCAAGCGCGAGCTCCGCGCCCCGTTCTGGCGCTGACTGCGAGCAAGGACGAGTGGGAGGTCGGATGACGGCACGTGAACCCCGCGGGGACGCCGGCGGCGTCGCGTCTGGCCCGACCTCGAAGGTCAGTGCCATTTCCCGACGACGGGCCGCGGCGCTCGACGAGGGCGGTGCGGCCTATCAGGAGCGCCGCGCCGCGATCGTCCGCGCGGCCGGCGACGTGTTCAAGCGGCACGGCTTCCGTGGCACGAAGATCGGCGACATCGCCGAGGCGGTCGGCATGGACCGCGCGACGATCTACTACTACGTCGGCGGCAAGGAGGAGCTCTTCCACACCGCCGTCGGCGACGCGGTCGAGCGCAACTGTCTGCGCGCGGAGGAGATCCTCGCAGCCGGCGGGACCCCGCCGGAGAAGCTGCGGACGCTGGTCACCGAGCTGATGGTGTCCTACGCCGAGAACTACCCCTACCTGTACCTCTACATCCAGGAGGACCTCGGCGCGCTGGCGCCGCGGTCGCAGTGGGGCCGGACGATGGCCCGCTACAACAAGCGGTACGAGAACGTCCTCGTCGCGATCGTGGAGGACGGACTGGCCGACGGCAGCTTCGAGGCCGACACGAAGCCGTGGGTGATCGCCTACGGGATCCTGGGCATGGTCGCGTGGTCGAACCGGTGGTTCAACCCGGAGACCGCGACCGTCTCCGCTGCCGAGATCGGCGCCGCCTACGCGGACATGGTGCTCGGCGGCCTCCTGCGGGGGGACACGGAGCACAGCGGAGCTCGACCATTCGGAGAGGAACCGACGTGACCCTGCCCCCGCCCGAGATGGTCGAGGTCGCCCGGGGCGTGTACGCCTACGTCCAGCCCGACGGCAGCTGGATGATCAACAACACCGGGGTCGTCGTCGCCGACGGTGCGCACGTCATGATCGACACGACGTCCACGGAGGCCCGCAACCGAGCGCTGCTGGCCGCCGTGGCGGAGGTCGCGCCGGGCGACCCGCGCGCGCTGGTCAATACCCACCACCACGGCGACCACACGTTCGGCAACTGGCTGATGCCCGCGAGCACGCCGGTCGTCGGGCACGTGCACTGCCGCGAGGACACTCTCGCCGCCGGGCTCATCGCCGCCCAGGTGCTCACCGGCCCGGACTACGGCCACCAGGAGGTCCGCCCGCCGGACGTCACCTTCACCGACACGCTCACCCTCTGGGCGGGGGAGCGGCAGGTGCACCTCACCCACGTCGGCCCGGCCCACACCCGCAGCGACGTCATCGCGTTCCTGCCGGACGACGACGTCGTCTTCGCCGGCGACCTCGCCTTCGCGGGCGGCCAGCCGTTCCTCGCGGAGGGCTCGCTCGCCGGCTACCCGCGGGCCCTCGACGCGCTCCGGGCCCTCGAGCCCGCCGTCCTCGTGCCCGGCCACGGCCCCGTGTGCCGCGGCGACGAGGTGCCGCGCCTGCTCGACGACCTCACCGCCTACGCCGCCTTCCTCGACGAGGTCGCCCGCGAGTCCCACGCCGCCGGGCTCTCGCCGCTGGAGGCCGCGCGCAAGCACGAGGACAACCCGTTCGCCTCCTGGCAGGAGAGCGAGCGCCTCGTCGGGAACCTGCACCGCGCGTACTCCGAGCTCGACGGGAACCCGCTCGGGACCCGTCTGCCACTGGCCGACATCTGGCCGGACATGGTCGCCTTCCACGGCGGGCCGATCGGCTGCGTGGCATGAGGCCCGCATGAGCCACTGGGTCACCTACGTCTCGCCCGTCGACGGCCGCGAGCGGGCCGGCCTGCTCGTCGGCGACGAGGTGCGCGGGTTCGACGCCGCCCTGGTCGACCTGCTCGGCGACCTCCCGGCGGCGGCCGCGGCGCTGCCCGTCGAGACGGTCGCCCGCACCGACGTCACGCTGCGCGCCCCGATCCCGCGCCCGCCGTCGGTGCGGGACTTCCTCGCGTTCGAGGAGCACCTGCGCAACGCCCTCGCCGGGCTCGGCCGCACCGACGTGCCCGACGTCTGGTTCGACCAGCCGGTCTTCTACTTCTCCAACCCGGCGGCGATCCGCGGGCCGGGGCAGGACGTGCCGATCGCGCCCGGCAGCAGCCGCTACGACTACGAGGTGGAGGTCGCGGCCGTCGTCGGGAAGGCCGGGTCGGACCTGACGCCCGAGCAGGCGGAGTCGCACATCGCCGGCTACACGATCCTGTGCGACTTCTCGGCGCGCGATCTGCAGGCCACCGAGTCGCCGGTGGGCCTGGGCCCGACCAAGGGCAAGGACACCGCGACGGGCCTCGGGCCCTGGCTGGTGACGCCGGACGAGCTCGCCGACGTCCGCGCCGGCAACGGCTTCGACCTGCGCATGCGCGCGGTGGTCAACGGGCGCGAGTACGGCGGCGGGTCCTGGTCGACGATCCGGTGGAGCTTCGGGCAGATGCTCGCCTACGCCTCGCGCGGCACCGAGCTGCGGCCGGGGGACGTGATCGGGTCGGGCACCGTCGGGACCGGCTGCCTGCTCGAGCTCTCCCACCTGCACGGCAGCGAGGCCTACCCGTGGCTGCAGCCCGGGGACGAGGTGTCGATCGAGGTGGAGCGCCTCGGCGCGCTCACCGCGCGGATCGTGCCCGGACCCGCCGTCGTGCCGCTGACGTGAGCAGGATCCGCCTCAGATGCTGTCGCCGTAGATCCTCTCGACGGTCATCGTCATGAGCACCCGCCGGTCCGCGACCATCGTGGCGCGGTACTCGTCCCAGTCGGGGTGCTCGCCCGCGGCGGCGCGGTAGTAGGCGACGAGCGCCTCGACCTCGGGGCCGTGCGGGTCGGTGCCCGGCCCGACGAGGGTGACCGGGCCCTCCGCGGTGGCCCACGACCGGCCGTCGGACGACGTCACCTCCACCGCGGCCCGGGGGTCCCGACGCAGGTTGGCCGTCTTCGCGCGGCCCTCGGTCATCGACACCTGCAGCGTCCCGGCGTCGGGGTCGTAGAACGGGGTGACGGGGGAGAGCTGCGGGAGCCCGTCGCGCTTGAGCGTGGCGAGCACGGCGAGGCGGCTCTCGGCGAGGAGGGTGCGGTGGTCGGCCATGGCCCGATCATCCCGGCTCCCTGCGCCGCGTGCGATGCACGACCCGAACTGTGCCGCCGGCGGTGGACGACGGAGGGGGACGCCCGCGTACGCGTGCGACGGGCGGCGATCGGGCAGCCCTCCCTGCTATGAGCACGATCGACCGCGAGCGCTGCGACACGCTCGTCCTGGCCGCCCTCGAGTCGTCCGCGCGGACCGGCGAGGAGATCCTCGACCACCTCGCCCGGACGGCCCGCCGCACGGCGCGCCCGTCCGTACGGCAGCTCTGGACCTCTCTCCACCGGCTGGAACGCAACCGGCTCCTCCGGCGGGTCGTCGGCGACCGCCGCCGCTTCCGTCTCACCGACACCGGACTCCGCGTCGTGCAGGCCCGGGTCGCGGCCGCACGGGCCTACAGCGCGGCGTTGGAGATGGTGGCGGCGTCCTGACGGCGGGTCGGCACGGTCGCTCGGTCGGGTGTTGCGCGCGGCGCACACAGTTCGCCGGGCGAGCCTCGTCGAGCCGGTCGCCCTGCCTTGTCGTGGCCTCTCGCCTGCTCCCGCTGACCTTGTCGTTGTGAATCACTGCGACAAGAGCGTCGGCCGACGTCGGTGGACCGCGACAGGGCGCGGCGTCCTCGGGCGAGGTGTCCGGAACGCGCAGGGGTGACACGAGTCGAACGCCGCGACCACACAATTGTGGGCGGGACGCGCTCCCGGGCTAGGCCACCCGCACCGACCGGTCGTCGAGAACCTCCGCCGGCGGACCGGAATGCTCGATGCGCCCGTCGCCCAGCACCACCACCGTGTCCGCCACGTCGCGGGCGAAGGCGATCTCGTGGGTGACCACGACCATCGTCGTGCCGCCGGCGGCGAGGTCGCGCAGGACCTCGAGGACCTCGCCGACGAGGGCAGGGTCGAGGGCGGAGGTGGGCTCGTCGAAGAGCATCAGGGTCGGTTCCATCGCGAGGGCCCGGGCGATCGCCACCCGCTGCTGCTGTCCGCCGGAGAGCTGGCGCGGGTAGGCGTCCTCGCGGCCCTCGAGTCCGACGCGCGCCAGCAGCGCGCGACCCCGCTCGATCGCCTCCCGCCGCGGCACGCCCAGCACCCCGACTGGCGCCTCGATGACGTTCGCGAGCGCCGTCATGTGCCCGAACAGCTGGAACTGCTGGAAGACCATGCCGATGCGACGACGTTGCGGGGCGATGGCGCGCTCCGGCAGCTCGCGCAGCAGGTCGCCGTCCCGGCGGTAGGCGACGAGCGAGCCGTCGACGGCGATCGTCCCGGCGTCGGGCGTCTCGAGGTGGTTGATGCAGCGCAGCAGCGTCGACTTGCCGGATCCGCTGGGCCCGACGAGGACGGTGACCGACCCGGCCTCGACGTCGAGGTCGACCCCGTCGAGCACCGTCACGCCGTTGAACGCCTTGGTGAGGCCCCGGATCTCCAGCAGGCTCATCGGAACGACCTCCGCAGTCGCTGCAGGGGCGTGGGCGGCAACGTCCGCTCCGCTCCGCGCGCGTAGTACCGCTCCACGTAGTACTGCCCGACGGAGAGGATCGACGTCAGGATCACGTACCAGACCGTTGCGACCAGCAAGAGCGGGATGATCTCGTAGGTGCGGTCGTAGATCGTCTGCACCGAGTACAGCAGGTCCGTCACGGCGATGACCGAGACGATCGAGGTGCCCTTGAGCGTCCCGATCACCATGTTGCCGGTGGCCGGGATGATCGAGCGCATCGCCTGGGGGAGCACGATCCGCCGGAGCACCCGGGCGCGGGTCATGCCCAGCGACACCGCCGCCTCGGACTGGCCGGCGTCGACCGACAGGATGCCGCCGCGCACGATCTCCGCCGCGTACGCCGCCTCGTGCAGGATCAGCCCCAGCAGGGCCGCGACGAGGACGCTGACCAGGTTCACCGAGTCGATCGAGAAGAACGTCGGCCCGAACGGGATCCCGAGCGAGAGCTTCGGGTACAGCGCGCCGATGTTGTACCAGAACAGCAGCTGCACCAGCAGCGGCGTCGAGCGGAACAGCCACACGTAGCCCCAGCTGACCGACGACAGCACGGGGTTGCCGGACAGTCGCATCGCCGCGAGCCCGATGCCCAGCAGGAACCCGAGGACCGTCGTCGCGACCGTGAGCAGCAGCGTCGTGGCCAGGCCGTGCAGCACCGCCGTCGTGAACAGGTACTGCGCGACGGTGCCCCAGCCGAACGCCGGGTTCAGCGCCACCGAGCGCAGCGCCCAGACGACGAGGACGACCACGAGCGCGGCCCACACCCAGCGCCCGACGTGGCGGGAGCGGACGGTGCGGGGCGGGGACCCGGGGGGCGCTTCGGGGGCAGCGAGGGACGTCATCGGATCACTCCGGTACACGGGGCTTCACGGGAACGCCGGCGTCCCTCAACGCAGACGACTCCGACCGTACGTCGGTGACCCGGAGGCGTCGAATCGGGCGGACGCCGTCACAGCCTGCTTGACCATGTCGGGTCCGGGTGGTTCTGTCGGTTGCATGGCACCCGGCGGCACGCTGATCACGCGTGAGCACGTCGACCTGTGCCGTGTCTGGTCCGCGGCCTGTCGCTGAGCGAGTCGCTCACCGCCGTCCCGGGCCCGCCCCTCGTCGCCTCACCGCGTCGGGCCCGCGCACGGTTCCGCTCCCTCCGTGACAGGACCGCCATGCCCCGCGCCGTGCTGCTGGCCGTGCTCGCCGTCGTCGGCGCGCTGCTCGCTGGCTGCGCGTCCCCGCTCGACGACGCCGACGCCGGTGTCCCGCGCGAGGACGTGACCTCGGTGGTCACCGTCGACCCGGCGGTGCGGGCGCTGCTGCCCGCGGCGGTCGCGCAGGCCGGCGTGCTGTCGGTCGGGGCGAGCATCTCGGCCCCACCGACCGCGTTCACGCTCGCCGACGGGGTCACGACGACGGGTCAGGACATCGACATGACCGAGGCCGTCGCCCGGACGCTGGGCCTGCGGGTCCAGCGCACCGAGTCGACGTTCGACGGCATCGTCCCGGGCCTGACCAGCGGGAAGTTCGACGTCGGCACCGGCAACTTCGCCGTGACCGAGGCCCGCAAGAAGCAGGTCAGCTTCGTCACCTACATCAACGACGGCCAGGCCTTCGCCGTGCGCGCGGACGACCCCCAGCCGCCGATCACCGACCTCGTCCAGCTCTGCGGCCGCACCGTCTCGGTGCTGACCGGCTCCACCTTCGAATCCACCCTCGCCCAGGCCCAGCCGCGATGTCGTCGGGCGGGCCGACCGGACATCGAGGTCCGCAGCTACCCCGACGGCGCGACGACGGGTCTCGCGCTCGCCCAGCGGCGCGCCGACGTCACGATGAGCACGATCAACGGCCTGCGCTACCTCGTGTCCCAGCAGCCGCGGCTGCGGTTCGTCAACGAGTACCGCCGGCTCGACGTCGGGTTCGCCCTCGCGAAGGACTCCCCGCTGATCCCGGCCGTGCAGGCCGCCGTCGCCACCCTCATGGCCGACGGCACCTATGCCCGGATCCTCGCCAAGTGGGGCACCTCGCCGTCCGCGCTGCGCACCTCCCAGGTCGACCCGCCCGAACCGGCCTGACCTCCCCGAACACCTCGTACCCAGGAGACACCTGTGCCCTTCACCCCCCGCGGCGCCGCCGTGGCCACGTTCCTCACCCATCTCGACGCCGTCGTCCAGCGCGAGGTCTCGGCGGTCGACGCCGGCGCCGGCCGCTGGGAGATCGAGGCCGAGCGCATCGCGGCCGAGGTGGCCGGATCACTGGCGCTGCTGCGCACGGAGCTGCAGCGCCACCGCACCGCCTTCGCCGAGTGACCCGTCCGGTCGCACTGGTCCGTCGGGGTCACCCGCATCACGTCGGTGGCCCCCACGGACGGGTCATGGCAGGCTTACCGTCCATGACCTCCGCGGCCGACGTGCGCCTCGTGGCCCGTCGTCACGTGGACTACGGCCGCGTCTACAGCTGCGCCTGTCTCTCCTCCTGACGCACCCCGTTCCGCCCCTGCCGTCCCGCTGCGTGACGGCGGGCCGAACGCGGGTCCAGCGCGCCGGTCCACCCGTCAGTCGACCTCGCCGCCCCGAGGCGAGGCCTCCTCAGGAGAACCACCACCCGTGACCCGCCACCGTCGGCGCACCCTGCCCGCCGTCGTCATCGCCCTCGTCGTCGCAGCGCTGGCTCTCGCCGGCTGCTCCCGAGCCCAGGAGTCCTCGAGCACGCCCGCCGCGGACCAGGGCCCCGCCCAGCAGCTGCGCCTGGGGTACTTCCCCAACATCACCCACGCCGGCGCGCTGATCGGCGTGCAGAACGGTCTGTTCGCCCAGCAGCTGGGCCAGACCAAGCTCTCCACCCAGACGTTCAACGCCGGGCCGGAGGAGACGAGCGCCCTGCTCGGCAACTCCATCGACATCGGCTTCATCGGCTCGGGTCCGGCGATCAACGCCTACAAGCAGAACCCCGACGGCATCCGCCTCATCTCCGGGGCGACCTCGGGCGGGGCGCAGCTCGTGGTCCGGCCGGGCATCACCAGCCCGCAGCAGCTCCTCGGCAAGAAGATCGCCACCCCGCAGCTCGCGAACACGCAGGACATCGCGCTGAAGAAGTGGCTCAAGCAGAACAACCTGCCGACGGGCACCGGCCCGGGCGCCGTCGAGGTGGTCAACATCGACAACGCGCGGGCGCTCGACGCCTACAAGACCGGCCAGCTCGACGGCGGGTGGCTGCCGGAGCCGTTCGCGTCGCGGTTCGTGCTGGAGGCGGGGGCGACCCCGTTGGTGGACGAGAAGACGCTGTGGCCGAACGGCCAGTTCCCGACCACGGTGGTCATCGCCCGCACCGACTACGTGCAGCAGCACCCCGCCACCGTCGCCGCGTTCCTCAAGGGCCTCGTGGCCGCCGAGAACCTGTCGCAGACCGACCCGAACGCGGCGAAGGCCGCCGCCAACGCCGGGCTCGGCGCGTCGGGCAGCAAGCCGCTCGCGCAGAACGTGCTCGACCGGGCGTGGAGCGAGGTCGCGCTCAACCCCGACCCGCTCGCCTCGACGTTCCCGCAGCTGGCGCAGGACGCCGTGACGGCGGGAACCGCCCAGTCGGCCACGAACGTCAAGGGGCTCTTCGACCTCGGCCCGCTCAACCAGGCGCTGCAGGCCGCCGGCCGACCGACGGTCGACCCGGCCGGTCTCGACACCAAGTAGTTCCCCAGGAAGGGACTCCCACCATGACCGCCACGCTCGAGCGCCACGCCCCGGAACCGCGCACCGGCCCGCCCGCCCTGGACGTCCGTGGGGTGTCCAAGGTCTTCGGCAGCGGGGAGGACGCCGTCGTGGCCCTCGACGGGGTCGACCTGTCGGTCGCGCCGGGGGAGTTCGTGTGCCTCCTCGGCGCGTCGGGCTGTGGCAAGTCGACGCTGTTGAACCTCGTCGCGGGGCTCGACCGGCCGACCAGCGGCACGGTCGAGACCACCGCGGCGCGGCCGGCGGTGATGTTCCAGGAGGCGGCGCTGCTGCCGTGGCTCGACGCGGGCCGCAACGTCGAGCTGCCGCTGCGCCTCGCCGGCATCGGCCGCGCGCAGCGGCGGGAGCGGGCCCGCGAGCTGCTCGCGCTGGTGCGGCTGGAGGGCCAGGCGGCGAAGCGGCCGCACGAGCTCTCGGGCGGCATGCGCCAGCGCGTGGCCCTGGCCCGGGCCCTCGCGGCGGCGACCGGCCTGGGTGGGGAGGGGAAGAGTCGCGAGGAGGCGGGCGTCCTGCTCATGGACGAGCCCTTCGGTGCGCTCGACGCGATCACCCGGGACGTGCTGCAGGCCGAGCTGCTGCGGGTCTGGGAGGCGACCGGCACCACGGTGCTGTTCGTGACCCACGACGTGCGGGAGTCGGTCCGGCTCGCCGAGCGCGTGGTGCTCCTGTCGTCCCGGCCAGGGCGCGTGGTCCGCGAGTGGGCCACCTCCACCGCCGACGACGCCGAGGAGCTGCACGGCGACATCACCGGTGAGCTGCGCGAGGTGATCTCCGCCCATGGCCGCTGACAGCACGACGACCACGGCGGCGACGGCCGCCACCACCGACGACGACGCCGTCGACCTCGGGCGCGGGCTCGACGCCCTCGACACCCCCACCGAGCAGCGCACCCCGCTGTGGAAGCGGCTCCTCACCGGCGTGGTGCCGCCGATCGTGGCGGTGGTGCTCTTCGTGGTGGTCTGGCAGATCCTCTGGGCCTCGGCGATCTGGCCCGAGTTCAAGCTGCCCTCGCCCGAGGCGGTGTTCGGCACGATCGGCACCGACGTCGCCGACGGCCGGGCGCTGTCGATCATCTGGACCTCGATCAGCCGCGCGGTCCTCGGCTTCCTGCTCGCCGTGGTGATCGCGACCCCGATCGGTCTGCTGGTGGCGAGCGTGCCCCTGGTGCGCTCGGCGATCGGCCCGGTCCTCACCGGGCTGCAGAGCCTGCCGTCGGTGGCGTGGGTCCCGGCGGCGGTGCTGTGGTTCGGCCTGAACGACCAGACGATCTACTTCGTCGTCCTCATGGGCGCGGTGCCGTCGATCGCGAACGGGCTGGTCTCGGGCATCGAGCAGGTGCCGCCACTGCTGCCGCGGGTCGGGTTCGCGATGGGTGCGTCCCGCTCGCAGTCGGCGCGGCTGATCATGCTGCCCGCCGCCCTGCCCGGGTTCCTCGGCGGCCTGAAGCAGGGCTGGGCCTTCGCCTGGCGCTCGTTGATGGCCGCGGAGATCATCGCGACCTCGCCGAGCCTGGGCTTCGGCCTCGGTGCCTACCTCAACGAGGGGCAGGCGCTGTCCGACATGCCCTCGGTGATGGCGGCGATCATCCTGATCCTCATCGTCGGGATCGGCGTCGAGCTGCTGTTCTTCCGGCCGGCCGAGCTCCGCGTGCTGCGGGCCCGCGGCCTCGGGACAGGGCCGTGAGGGTGTCGGTGCTGACGCGTCGGCGGCACGTCGACCACGGGCGGGTGGACAGCGCGCTCTGTCGCTGACGGTGCCCCGGGCCCGTCCGCGAACCAGGAGTCGCCATGTCCTCCGGCCCTGCCGTCCACCCGTCCTCCGTCCCGTGCGCCGGCGGCGCCACCGTCTGGCTGACCGGCCTGCCCAGCGCCGGCAAGTCGACCGTGGCCGCCGGTGTCGCCGACCGGCTCCGCACCGAGCGGTGCGGCGTCGAGGTGCTCGACGGCGACATCATCCGCACCAACCTCTCCAAGGGCCTCGGCTACAGCCGCGAGGACCGCGCGGTGAACATCCGCCGCATCGGCTTCGTGTCCGGCCTGCTCGCCCGCAACGGCGTGGTGGTGCTGGTGGCCTCGATCGCGCCGCACGCCGACGTCCGCGCGCAGGTCCGCAGCGACCACGAGGCGCTCGGCGTGCCCTACGTCGAGGTGCACCTGTCGACGCCGGTCGAGGTGACCGCGCAGCGCGACGTCAAGGGGCTGTACGCCAAGCACCGGGCCGGCGAGATCACGGGGCTGACCGGTGTCGACGACGCCTACGAGGTCCCCGAGCGCCCCGACCTCGTCCTGCCCACCCACGAGCAGACGGTCGACGAGTCGGTGGGCGCCCTGCTCGACCACCTCGTCCGGCGCGGGATCCTGTCGCGCGAGCCCGACCGCCTGACCAAGGAGTCCGCGTGAGCCACATCGACCCGACCGGCGCCCCGCTGCCCGACGGCGCCGCGGCGACCGTCGTCGTCCCCCCACCCGACGGCCGCCCCGGCACCTGGGCGGGCGCACCGAGCGCCGTGCGCCACGAGGGCGCGGTCTACCTCGCGTACCGGCTGCGCCGGCCGGAGGGGGAGGGGCGCGGGTACGCCAACGTCGTGGCGCGCTCGGGCGACGGGGTGTCGTTCGAGGTCCTCGCGATCGTCGAGAAGGAGCGGTTCGACGCCGAGTCGCTCGAGCGTCCCGCGCTGGTGGTCACCCCCGCGGGTCGCTGGCGGCTCTACGTCAGCTGTGCCACACCCGGCACGAAGCACTGGTGGGTCGAGCTGCTCGAGGCCGACACCCCCGAGGGGCTCGCGTCCGCGCCGTCGGTGACGGTCCTGCCCGGCTCCGACGAGCTCGCCGTCAAGGACCCCGTGGTGCAGTCCCACGGCGGGCAGTGGCACCTGTGGGCCTCGGTCCACCCGCTCGACGACCCGGACGCGACCGACCGCATGACCACCGAGTACGCCACCAGCCCCGACGGCGTCGCGTGGACCTGGCAGGGCACCGCGCTCGCGCCGCGGCCGGGGGAGTGGGACGCGCGCGGGGTCCGCGTCAGCACCGTCGTCGACCTCGGGGACCGGCTCGTCGCCCTCTACGACGGCCGCGCGAGCGCGGGGGAGAACTGGGAGGAACGGACCGGGGTCGCCGTCTCCCTTCCTGACGGCGGGTTCGGCCGCTTCCGCGCGGAGGGGTCCGGCCCGGTGGCGGAGGCCGCCGACGGCGCCGGCCCGGGGCTGCGCTACGTCCACGCGTTGCCGCTGCCGGGCGGGGAGTACCGCCTCTACTACGAGGTGACCCGGCCCGACGGTGCCCACGAACTGCGGTCCGAAGTCGTGCCGGCCCTGGTGGGGGCGACCTAGTGGCGCTCCCCGACTTCCTGCTCCTCGGCGCCCCGAAGTGCGGCACGTCCGCCCTGCACAAGGCGCTGCAGGGGCACCCGCAGCTGTTCCTGCCCGAGGTGAAGGAGCCCAAGTTCTTCCTCACCGACGGCCCACCGCCCACCAGCGGCGGCGGGCCGGGGGACGTGCCCACGTGGGGCGAGCACGTGTGGCGTCGCGCGGACTACGAGGCGCTCTTCGACCCGGCCCCACCCGGGGCACTCACCGGCGAGGGCACGGTCTTCTACCTCTACGACACCGACGCCCAGCAGCGCATCAGGGACCTCGTCCCGGACGCGAAGCTGATCGCCGTGCTGCGCGACCCGGTGGAGCGGGCGCACTCCAACTGGTCGCACCTGCGCGAGGCCGGGCTCGAACCCGAGGCAGACTTCCTCACCGCCTGCCGGCTCGAGGACGAGCGCCGTGCCGCGGGCTGGGCGCACTTCTGGCACTACGTCGCCCAGGGCCGCTACGGCGATCAGGTCGAGGCGCTGTACTCCCGGTTCGACCCGGAGCAGGTGCTCCTGCTGCGCTACCGCTCCCTGCGGGACTCCCCGATCTGCACGGCCGACCGCGTCTGCGCGTTCCTCGGCGTGGAGACCGGGGTGGTGCGCGGGGTGCCGCGCCACCACGTGCGTCCCGACGTGCACGGCCGTTCGGCCGGGCTGTCGCCCGACGAGCGGGCGGAGGCCCTCGGCTGGTTCGCCGACGACGTCGCCCGCCTCGAGAAGATCACCGGCTGGGACCTCGGCGACTGGCGGAGCTGATGCCCGATCCCCGGTGGTTCCTCGCGCGGGAGCGCACCACGCTCTCCCGGATGCGGTTCTCACTGGGGTTCTCGCTCACCGCCATCGCCCTGGCCGTGCTGGTGCCGCCGGAGGTCCCGGCCGTGTTCGTCGTCGTGCCCGGCGTGCTCTGCGCGCTCGCCGGGCTCGCCGCGGCCGTCGCGACCTTCCGGTCCTGACTCACGTCACCATGATCAGCATGGCGACCATGCCGAGGTCCATGACGACGTGCGGGACGCTCGCCACCCGCAACGTCCGCACCCTGGTCGTCGTGGCGGGGGCCCCGGCCAGGGCGGTCCGTGGGACCAGGGCGACCAGGCCGGTCGTCAGGACCGCGTCGAGCAGGAACGCCACGGCCAGGACCCAGGCGACGATGCCCTGCCACACCGGCCCGGACATGGCCATCCGCATGTGGTCGTGGTCCGTCGACAGGGCCCGCGCCTCGCCGAGGTCGCCTACCCCGACGTCCAGGTGGCCCGTGCCGTCACCGACGGCCGCGCCCTCGACCTCGTGCTGCGGCCCGGCGACGGGCCGGTGCGGACCACGCTCGCCGTCGACCGTCTGGTGCCCGGCCGGACGTACACGAGCCTCGGGACGGCCACCGACACCGTCACCGCCGACGAGCACGGCCGGGCGCTGCTCGAGGTCGACCTCGGCGACCGCCACGAGGTGCGGCTGCACTGACCTCGCCCGGCGGCCGGGGGGCGGACCGTGTCCTAACGGCGTCTCAACGCTCCCGCGCTCGCCTGGTGGAGGGTGTGACGCCCGCTATAGCGTGGTGATCGTGTCCGGAGCCCGCTCCGCAGCGGCGGGTCGGTCGCCGGGCACGTCGGTCCCCACCCAGCGAGGAGTCGTCGTGCCGCGTCCGTACAGCAGTGGAGTCATCGCCGCCCCCGTCGAGCTGGTCTGGGCCCAGCTGCGTGCCTTCAACGACCTGCCGTCGTGGCACCCCGCCGTCGGCGGCAGCGAGCTCGTCGAGGGCGTCGACGGGCAGGTCGGAGCGGTGCGCCGCCTGACCATGGCCTCCGGCGGGGACCCCTTCGACGAGAAGCTGATCACGCTCGACGACACGATCCGCACCTTCACCTACACGTTCACCGGCGCGAACCCGTTCGGCGTCCGCCGCTACCTGTCGACGGTGCGGGTCAGCCCGATCACCGACACCGGCGAGACCTTCGTCGAGTGGTGGGCCGAGTACGACGCCGACGCGAGCCAGGAGCAGGAGCTGAACACGACCTTCGCCGACGGCGTCTTCGGCACCGGCATCAAGGAGCTGCGCGAGAAGCTGGCCTGACGAGCCGGGTCACACGAGCGGCGGCCCGGGCGGGTCGCCGGGCTCGTGGATCAGGGGCGGTCCGATCGCGATCCGCGCTCCCGGTGTGCGGCCCTGCCCCCAGCCGAGGGCGGCGCGGTAGCTCCCCAGCGCCACGTCGGCCTCGGCGGGCGGGGCGGGCAGCGGCGTGCGCTCGGCCGCCACCCACAGCGCGTCGACCGGGCACCAGGCCTCGCACAGGAAGCAGGTCTGGCAGTCGCCCTGCCGGGCGATGACGGGGACGGCGCCCGGCACGCGGTCGAAGACGTCGGTGGGACAGACGTCGACGCAGCGGTCGCAGCCGATGCAGCGGTCGGTGGAGAGCAGCTCGATCATGCGGGAGACGCCGCATCGAGGGGAGCACGCCGATAGGGGAGCTCGACCGATGAGGGGGTCCGGAACCACACGTCGTCGAGCCCGCCGACCGCGATCCGACGCTGCCAGGCCGGGTCGGTCCCCGGACGGTCCTCGCGCTTGTGCATCCCGCGCGACTCCTCCCGCGCCAGGGCCGCCGTGTACATCCAGCGCGCGACCGCGGTCATCGCGGTGGCCTCGCGGACCCGCCACGACCCGCCGTCGAGACCCGCGCGGACCGTGTCCCACACGCCGTCGAGCCGTTCCAGCGCGGGGCGGAGCCGGTCGCCGTGGCGGATCAGGTTGATGTCATAGGGCAGCACCTCGGCCTGCACGGCCGCCACCACGTCCCGGGCAGGGGTCCTTCCGGATGGGACGGGACCCGCACCTGTCGTCGGGAAGGGCCTGCCGTGGGCGTGGGCGTGCGCGGCCGCCGCGCGCCCGGCCCAGCTCCCCGAGGACAGCGCCCAGGCGGCGTTGTGGCTGCCACCGCCGGTGAAGCCGCCGCAGATGTCCTCGCGGCTGGCGGCGTCGCCCGCGGCGTAGAGGCCGGGGACGCCCGTGGCGCAGTCCGTCCCGGCGAGCGCGATGCCGCCGGTCCCGCGGACCGTGCCCTCGGCGACCAGGGTGATCTCGAAGAGGTCGCGGAACGGGTCGATGCCCGCGCGGTCGAAGGGCAGGAAGAAGTTGGGCTGGCCCCGGCGCATCGCGACCTGCTCGGCGGGGCCGGCGTGGTCGAGGCGGCAGAGCACCGGCTCGTCGAGCAGGGTGCGGGCGATGACCGACCGGCCCCGGGTGCTGCCCGCGCCCTCCAGGACCGTGCCGTCGGCGCGGTAGAAGCTCGCGTAGCTGTAGTAGGCGGTCTTCGTCACGGTGCTGTGCGCCGGCGCGATCGCGTAGGCGTTGGAGAACTCCATGCCCGAGAGGTGCGCGCCGACCTCCGCGGCCGCCAGCGCGCCGTCGCCGGTGTCGACGTCGCAGCCCAGGGCGCCGCTGCCGAAGGCGCAGCCTCCGGTCGCGAGCACCACCGCGCCCGCCCGCACGCGGTAGTCCACGCCTTCCTGACGACGGGTCCCCGCGGCTCCCGCCACGACGCCGTCGGACGTCGTGAGCAGTCCCGTGAGGGGGGAGTGGTCGAGGATGCGTACGCCCGCGCGTCGGACGAGCGTCCGCATCCGGCGCATGTACTCCGGTCCCTGGACACCGCGACGGATCTCGCGGCCCTCGTCGTCGCGGGGGAAGGGGTAGCGACCGCGGTCGGCCAGCTCGTTGACGCCCGCATACGTCTCGTCGAGCACGCGCGCCATCCAGCCGCGGTCCGAGAGGTAGCCGCCCAGGCCCTCGCGCGAGGCCATGGCCGTCTCGCGGGCCTCGGCGTCCGGCTCGACGTACCAGACGCTGGTGCCCGAGGCGGCGGTCGCGCCGCTCGCCCCGCACCAGCCCTTGTCGACGAGCACCACGTCGGCGCCCGCGTCCGCGGCCCGCAGGGCGGCCCAGGTCCCGGCGGGGCCGCCGCCGGCGACCAGGACGTCGGTGTCGAGCTCGAGCACGCCGATCACGCTACGGGTGCCCGGGCGCGGCCGCCCGGCTTGCCCCTCGGACCGCCGCGGCCGAGACTCGGGCAGGTGCCCGCCCGCCTCGAGCCGTTCTGGCCCTCGCGGCGCGGGCACGCGTTCGACGAGCACTGTCGCTGAGGTCGCCCGCTCCTCGCCGCCAGATCGCCGTCGACGCATCCCCCGGGAGAACCGTGCCCCGCACGCTCGCGACCGTCACCCACGCCGGTGGGACCGACGGAACCTACGAACTCGCCCTCGACCCGACGCGTTCGACGCTTCACACGGCGATCCGGGTGGCCGGACTCGCCGAGGCGGCCGGCATCGACGCGCTGTTCACCGCGGACCTGCTGCGCTTCGGCGCCCAGGGCGTGATCGGGGCGCAGGAACCGCTGGTGTTCGTGTCGGCGTTGAGCCAGGTCACCTCGCGGATCGGGCTGATCGCGACGGTCTCGACGACTTTCCACCACCCGTTCAACCTGGCGCGCCTGTTCGGGACCCTCGACCACGTCAGCAACGGACGCGCCGCATGGAACCTAGTCACCTCGGCGCTGGGGGAGGAGAACTTCGGTCCCGGCGAACTGCCGAGCCCGGAGCAGCGCTACGCCCGGGCGGCGGAGACCCTGGAGATCGTCAACGCGCTGTGGGACAGCTGGGAGCCGGGTGCGCTCACTCTCGGACCCGACGGCCGAGCGGTGCTCGACCCGGACCGCGTGCATCCGATCGATCACGTCGGCGACTTCTTCTCCGTGGCAGGCCCGCTGAACGTGCCGCCGCTGCCCCAGGGCCGGCCCGTCCAGATCCAGGCCGGTCAGTCGGCGGCGGGGCTCGAGCTCGGCGCCCGGTACGCCGAGGTGGTCTTCACGTCGCTCCCGACGCTGGACGTCGCGCAGGACTTCACGCAGCGCATCCGGGCCCGCGCCGCCGCCCTGGGCCGACCCGCCGGACTGCCGCTGATCTTCAGCTCGTTCCACGCCACCTACGGGGCGACCGAGGCCGAGGCGCAGCGCCTGGTCGCCGAGCGACGGGAGGCGATCGACTTCGAGCGCGGCCGCGCGCAGGTCGCCGACATGCTCGGCGGCGGTCCGGACCTCCTCGCGCGCCTCGCCGAGCTGCCCCTCGACCGGCCGGTGCCCGAAAGCCTGCTCCCCACGCTGTCCTCGATCAACGGGCGCCGTGGACGCGTCGAGGTCTTCTCCCGCCAGGTGGCCCGCGGCGACACGCTGCGCGAGCTGGTGATCGCGGCGCAGGACACCGGCCACTGGACCGTCGCCGGCACCCCCGAGCAGCTGGCCGACGCGGTCGAGGAACGGTTCCGGGCGGGGGTCCTCGACGTCATCTCGCTGAACGGGCTCGACGATCCCCGCCGGCACGAGTTCGTCGTCGACGGCCTGCTCGCCGAACTCCGACGGCGGGGCATCGTCGGGTCGCCCTACCCCGGCCGCACCCTGCGCGAGAACCTCGGGCTACCACCCGTGGGCGCTGGACGCGAACGGGCCGTCCGTCACGGTTGATCGTGACGAACGGCCCGTTCGCGGGGTGTGTCAGACCGTGGCGGACGCCGGGACGCGGGTCCACTGGTTGTCGAACTCGAGCCCGCTGCGCGTGAACATCTGCGTCACGGGGCAGCGGCGCGCGACCTCCGAGACGAACTTCTCGAACTGCTCCTCGGTCGCGTCGGTCTCGACCGTCGCCCGCACCTCGACGCGGTCGAAGTTGGCGTTGCCCTCGGCGCCGCCCACGAAGACGGCGGTGTCGAGGTCACCGACGATGTCGAAGGTCCACTTGGTGACGGTGATGCCCAGGTCCTTCGCGACGATGCTGCCGGTCACCTGGTTGCACGAGGTCAGGGCGCCGAGCAGGTAGAACAGCGGGCTCGGGGCCGAGTCCTTGCCGCCGAAGGCCGGGTAGGCGTCGGTGTGGAAGACGTGGCCGCCCTCGCCGCCGGCGGTGAGGGTCTGGTAGACGCCGGTCCCCTCCGCGTGGACGGGGAACGGGACGACGGTCTCCTTGGGCTTGATGGCCATGCTGGGTGTCTCTCCTGTGAGATCAGGCGGGGACCGGCCCACGGGACGTGGGCCGGCACGTGCAGGGGTGGCGCTCGACGTACGCGCCGAGGTCAGCGCGGGTTCACCGCGGTGACGGACCCGCTAAACGAGGGCGCGGGCGGGGCGACAGCCCATCGCCGGCACGCGGCACAGGTCGACGTGCAGACGGCGCACGAGGAGCTGGCCCATGGCGTCAGTCAACCAGTGGGGCGCAACCGATGTCGAGTCCGACCCGGGTCCGTCACAGTGGCGCAGCCCTGCGCGTGGCACACACATTACGGTCGGTCGGGCGTTCGGTCCTCGCGACTCCGACGCGTCGCGCGCACATTCCGCTCGGTCGTCGGGCGACCGGTGCTGTCGACTCCGACGCGTCCCGCACACAACTGGTCCTCGACTACGTGCCTCTGCGCAAGGTCGGCCGCGCGAGTCCCGGTGCGCCGACCCGGGCCCGGGGCGACAGCTCCCACGAGGCCCGGGCGCTCGACCCGATGTGTGCCCGACGCGCAGGGTCGGTCGCACTCTTCGCCCGACCTCCGAGGTTGTGCGCGCGACGCGCAGGGCTCGACGGGACCCTTCGCCCGACCTCGAGAAGTGTGCGCGTGACGCGTGCGTCGAGCGGGGCCCGGCGCCGGCCCGGGACCTCGTCCTCACCGAAGCAGCGGCAGCACACCCTCGCCGAACTGGTAGGCCTCCTCGAGGTGGGGATAGCCCGACATCACGAACTCGTCGATGCCGAGCTCGTGGTACTCGGCGATCCGTTCCGCCACCTGCTCGTGGCTCCCGACCAGCGCCGTCCCCGCCCCGCCGCGGACCAGCCCGATCCCGGCCCACAGGTTGGGGCTGATCTCGAGCGAGTCGGTGGAGCCGCCGTGCAGGGCGAGCATCCGTTGCTGCCCGACCGACTGGCTCGTGCGCAGCGCCGCCTGGGCACGTTCGATCGCGGCCGGTTCGAGGGAGTCGAGCATGCGCTGCGCCTCGGCCCAGGCCTGCTCGGAGGTGTCGCGGGCGACGACGTGCAGCCGGATACCGAAGCGGATCGGGCGCTCCAGCTCGTCGGCGAGCTTGCGGACCCGCCCGATCTTCTCGGCGACCCCCGACGGCGGCTCGCCCCAGGTCAGGTACACGTCGGCGTGGCGGGCGGCGACGGGCAGGGCGGCGTCGGAGGAGCCGCCGAAGTAGATCGGTGGGGTCGGGTCCGGCGGCGCGTAGGTGGACGCCCCGACGACGCGGTACTGCTCGCCCGAGAAGTCGAACGGCTCCGCGCCCCACGCGCCCCGCAGCACCGTCAGGAACTCGTCGGTGCGGGCGTACCGCGCGTCGTGGTCGGCCCAGTCGCCGAAGCGCTGCTGCTCGACGGCGTCGCCGCCGGTGACGATGTTGAGCATCAGCCGGCCGTCGGAGATGCGCTGGTAGGTCGACGCCTGCTGGGCGGCGAGGGTGGGGGAGATGACGCCGGGCCGGAACGCGACGAGGTAGCGCAGCCGGCGGGTCTCCCGGAGCAGCGCCGCCGTCGTGATCCAGGCGTCCTCGCAGAACGACCCGGTCGGCGTCAGCACCCCGACGAAGCCGAGGTGCTCGGCGGCGCGCGCGACCTGGGCGAGGTAGTCGATGTCGGCGCCGCGGGAGGCGTCGCCGATGTCGCCGCGGTCGGCGTGGCGGCGCGCGACGATGCCGCGTGCGTCGCCGGAGGTCGGCAGGAACCAGTGCGGGACGATGGTCATGGTGTGCGCTCCGCGCAGGTGAGCAGTTCCGGTCGCCCTAGCGACCCTTTCTGCTCACGGAGGCGGAGCCCACCTCCCCTCGAATCGGCGGTCGATCACGTCGGCGAAGCGCATCCGGCCGGGGGCACCGGCAGCTCTGTCCTACCGACAGGTCGTCGCGTCGAGGCACATGAGATCCACGTGGCGACGCCACGTGAACCACCAGCCCCGGAGCATGCCTCGATCGTGCGGAACCGGACCCGGCACCGCAACCCGGGGGTGCGCTCCGCGCCCGTGAGCACTTCTCCGTGTCCTGCCACGGAAAAGTGCTCACAGGCGCGCAGCGCACGCAGGAAAGCCCGGCCCCACCGGAGGGGTGGGGCCGGGCTTCCGTCGTGGTGGGCTCAGTTGCCGTTGCTCTGGGAGGAGCCCTGCGAGCCGGACCCCGAGGACCCCGAGCTCGTGGCCCCGGAGGTGCCGGAGCTGCTCGATCCCGACGACTCCCCGCTGCCCGTCGAGCTCCCCGTGCCCGTCGAGCTCCCCGTGCCCGTCGAGCTCCCCGTGCCCGTCGAGCCCTGCGTGCCCGTCGTACCCGTCGTCGAGCCGGTCGAGGTCGACCCGGCGCCCGAGGTCCCGGACGTCGCCGCGCTCGGGGTGCACTGCGTGGCGGGGTCGGTGACGGACGAGACCGTCGGGCTGGTGCCCGCGGGGCAGGAGACGCTCGCGGTGCCACCCTTGGCCGGGTTCACCGGTGCCTTCCCGCCGTCGGCGCCGGCGACGGTCTGCTGCTTCGGGCCGCCGGCGGCCGGGTCGGTCGCGGCCTTGTTCGCGTCCTTGTTCGCGGGATCAGCCGCAGCCTTGTTCGCAGGATCGGTGGCGGGGTCGGTGGCGAGCTTGTTCGCGGGGTCGGTGGCGGGCTTGGTCGCCGAGGCCTCGGCGGCGTCCTTCGCCTTCTTCGCGGCCTCCTCGGCGACCTTCGCGACGTTCTCGTCGTTCCGGGCCTTCGCCTCGGCGTTCTTGAGCTGGCTCTCGGCGGTGTCGGCCTCCTGGTCGGCCTTGACGGCGTCGTTGCCGGCCTTGATGAGGGCCGTGGCCGCGCTGACCTGCTCGGACCTGGCCTTCGCCAGCCGTTCCTGGGCCTCGAGGACGCGGGCGGGGTTCGGCGGGAAGGCGAGGAAGGCGGCGCTCAGGTCTTTCTGCGCCGCGGCCGCGGCGTTGTTCGCCGCCGTGGCACGGGTCTCGGCCTCGGTCTTGAGGCCGGCGAGGCGGTCGGCCTCGCTCCGGAACACCTTGGCGTTGATCTTCAGACTGTCGGCCTTGTCCCGCGAGTCGGTGGCGTCCTTGCGGGCCTGGTCGGCGAGCTTGTTCGCCTCGTCGGCCTTCTGCACGAGGACCGGGTCGGGCTTGCCGGTGGTGGGCGTGGTGGTTCCGCCGGGCTTGTTGGGGCCGGGGTGCGGCTTGGGGTCGGGCTTGCCCTCGATCACCACGACGTGGCTGTTGTCGATGGTGGTCACGTGGAACTGGGTGATGATCTGCTGGGTGGGGACGATCGTGATCGCCTCGGGGGCGGGGGCGCCGGGGGTGAGCGGGTTGCCGTTGAAGCACTTGACGGTGGGCTCGCCGTACGAGTTCACGAGCACGGCGGTGCCCGGGGCGAGGACGACGGGCTCCTCGACGAAGGCTCCCTGGTGGAACGGGTGGTCGGTGACGCTGGTGGCGGCACGGAGGACGACCGGCGACAGCGAGTTGACGAAGGCGGGCACGTCGGCGGCGCCGAGGCCGAACACCCCGCCCCAGGCGGCGAGCTTCGCGGGGTCGGCCTGGAGCTGCTGGAGGAACGCGGCGCTGTCGCAGCTGGCCGGGTCGGTGGTGGCGAAGAGACCGGTGGTGTCGCCGGGCTGGTTGCCGGTGGCGGCGACGGTGGCGACCTCCGCGTGGTCGGTGCCGAACGGTGCGGTGGTCGGGTCGGCCCCGGCGAAGCTGGTGGCCTGCACGGTGGGCGTGGAACCCGACAGCGTGTACCAGGCGCCGGCACCGCCGACGACCAGACCGGCGGCGACGAGCCCGGCGATGATCTTGCCGGCGATCGGGCGCTTCCTGGGCAGTGGTGACGACGACGGCGGCGGGACCGGGCCGCCGAACTGCCGGCCGGCGAAGCCCTGCGGCGCGAAGGGAGCCTGCCCACCGAGGGGCGGCTGCGGCGGAAAGGGTCGGTGCGGCTCCCGCATGAAGTGCTGCTGCGGGTGGTTCGGGCGGGCGGCGCGGGGGTCGATGTTCGTGGTCATCGGGGGGCTCCTCGGTCTCCCGGGGCCTCGTCGACCCCGATTCGGTGATGGGAGAAGCCTGTCGCGATCGGGTCCCCGCAACGATCGTGCGAACCCCCGGGTCTGCCGGGGAGGACCCCCGTTCTCGAGGGGGGACAGCCCTACCCACGCAGCGTCCCCACATCGTCGGGAGCACGATGGTGAGCATGCGCAAGCTCATTGCTCTGGAGGAGCACATCGCGGTGTCCGAGGTCGCCGAGGCGTGGCGGACCGCGCCGGGCAGCGACCGCGAGCGGGCGGACGTGGCCGGGATGATGGAGGTGGCCGGTGAGGCCCTGCTCGACGTGGGGGAGGGCCGCCTCGCCGCGATGGACGACGCGGGCATCGACGTCCAGGTCCTGTCGCTCACCGCCCCCGGCGTGCAGAACCTCGAGGCGGAGCGGGCCGTGCCGCTCGCCCGGCGCGCCAACGACGCGATCGCGAAGGCCGTCGCGGCCCACCCCGACCGCTTCGACGCGTTCGCCACGCTGCCCACCCCGGACCCGGAGGCGTCGGCGACCGAGCTGCGGCGGTCGGTGACCGACCTCGGCCTCGCCGGCGCGATGATCCACGGCCGGACGGGGCCGGTGCGGTTGGACGACCCGCGCAACGAGCCGATCTGGGCGGCCGCCGCCGAGCTGCGCGCCCCGATCTACGTGCACCCGCACCAGCCGGTCGACGAGGTGCGCGACGCCTACTACACGGGCTTCGACCCGGCGACCGACTCCGCCCTCGCGAGCGCGGCGATCGGCTGGCACTACGAGACCGGCATACAGGTCCTGCGGCTGATCCTCTCGGGGGCGTTCGACCGGCACCCGGAGCTGCAGCTCGTGATCGGGCACTGGGGTGAGGTCGTGCTGTTCTTCCTCGACCGCATCTCCGCGGTGTCCGGTCGCTTCGGCACCGACCTGCGGCGGCCGGTCGCCGACTACTTCCGGGAGAACGTCTCCTACACCGGCAGCGGCCTGACGGTGCCGCGTCTGCTGCGGTGGACGATCGAGCTGGTCGGGGTCGAGCGGGTCATGACGGCGGTCGACCACCCCTTCATCGACAACTCCGGCGGCGCCGCCCGGCGCTTCCTGGAGGAGTCCGACCTCACCGACGCCGAGAAGGACGCGATCGGGCACGGCAACTGGGAGGCGCTCCGCCCGTGAGCACTAATCCGTGTCAGAACGCGGAAAAGTACTCACGAGCGCGGAGCGCACATCGCTGATCAGATCCTCCGGGTCCTCCAGGCCCATTGAGAGCCGCAGGTGCCCGTAGCGGCGGAACTCCTCGGGCCAGTGGGCGGCTCGTGGCCCGTCCGGGCCGACGTGCACGATCAGCGACTCGTCGTGCCCCACCGACACCGCGGAGGTGATGACGCGCAGGTCGGCGACGAACCGGTTCTGCGTGTCGGCGTCGCCGTCCAGGGCGAAGGCCATGACGGCGCCGGGCGGATCGCCGTCGAACAGGCGCGTCGCGAGGTCGTGCTGCGGGTGCGACGGCAGGCCGGGGTACGCGACGTAGGCGACCTCGGGCCTCGTCGTCAGGAACTCCGCCATCCGCTGCGCCGACGCCAGGTGCTGCCGCAGTCGTAGCGGCAGCGTGATCGCCCCGCGCGCGATCAGCCAGGCGTTGAACGGCGAGATGACCCCGCCGACGTCGATCATGACGTCGGCCCGGATCGGGTCGAGCAGCTCCGTCGCCCCGAGGACGGCGCCGCCCATCGCGTCGCCGTGGCCGTTGACGAACTTCGTCAGCGAGTGCACGACGAGGTCCGCGCCGTGCTCGAGCGGCCGGTAGAGCGGCGGCGGGGTGAACGTCGAGTCCACCGAGAGCAGCGCGCCCGCCTCGTGCGCGATCGCGGCGACCGCCGGGATGTCGCACACGCGAGTCGTGGGGTTCGCGACCACCTCGGTGTGCACGAGCTTCGTCTCCGGCCGGATCGCCGCGCGGACGGCGGCGGGGTCGGAGGTGTCGACGAACGTCGCGGTCACCCCGTAGCGGGCGGGCAGGATGTCGCGGAAGAGCCGGAACGTCGCCTCGTACGTCACGTCGGAGATCACGGCGTGGTCGCCGGTGCGCAGCAGGCTGAAGAACACCCCGTGCAGCGCCGCGACCCCGGACGCGAGCACCACCGCGTCCTCGGCGTGCTCCAGGGCCGCGAGCTTGTGCTGCAGCGCGATCTGGTTGACCCCGGAGTTCCGGGTGTACAGCGGCGTGTCGAACCCCGACCACGACAGCGACGACGGGTCCTCCGGCAACGCGTACGAGTTCGCCATCACCAGGGGCGTGCGGATCGCCCGCGTCCCGGGGTCGACGGCGTTGCCGCCGTGCACCGCCTGCGTCTCCAGCCGGCACGACGACGGGTCGTGCTTGTCGGGTCGCTCCGTCACGGCGGGGACCGTACGTCGTGTGGCTCCGCCAGGTGAGCACTCAGTGGGCCTATAGCCCCACTGAGTGCTCACGTGCGCGGAGCGCACTCCGGGTCACGACGCCGGCCAGCCGGCCGTCGCGGACCAGGTGCGCGACCCCGCCGTCGGGAAGACGCTCCAGCGCGTCGGCCACCGACTCGCCCACACCGAGCCCGACCGGCGGGGCAGGAGCCGGCCCCACCGTCCCGGAGCCGGTCAGCTGCGACGCCGTCAGCAGCGCCAGCACCTCACCCGCGGCGGGCGGGAAGCGGTCGGTCCGCCCGGCGAGCACCACCGGGAGCGCCGGCTGCCCGCTCGACTCCAGCACCCGCCGCGCCTCGGCGACCGGCGTCCCCACGGGCACGGAGACGACGTCCGCGACGAACGCCGACAGCTCGCCGTCGAGGAAGCCCTGCCGTCGGCACCACGTGTCCGAGTGGTACTTCGACAGGTAGGCGCGCCCGGAGTCGGGAAGCAGCACGACGACGCAGTCCCCGCTCACTCCCCGGGCCACCGCGAACGCCGTGCCCGACGACCCGCCGACCAGCAGCCCCTCGGTCCTCGCGAGCATCCGACACGCCTCGATCGACGACCGGTCCGGCACCGCGACGACGGCGTCGACGACGTCGCGGTGGTAGGAGTCGGGCCACGGGTCGTTCACGGTCTGGGGGTGCACGTAGTGCCCGGCCGCCTCGATCGCGAACGGCGAGCCGTCGCCGCCGTTGTAGGACGACGTCACGGGGTCGGCGCCGATCACCTGCACCCGGCCGTCCGAGGCCTCCTTGAGGAACCGTCCGGTCCCGGAGATCGTGCCGCCGGTGCCGATGGTCGCCACGAAGTGCGTGATCCGGCCCTCGGTCGCCTCCCAGATCTCCGGACCCGTCGTCCGGACGTGGACCGCCGGGTTGGCCGGGTTGCCGTACTGGTCGGCCCACCAGCCACCGTCGGTCTCCCGCGCGATCCGGGCGGCGTACGCGACGACCTGGTCCGGGTGCTCCTTCGGCAGCGCCGACGGGGTCAGCACCACCTCCGCGCCGTACGCCCGCAGCGCGTCGAGCTTCTCGACGGCGGTCTTGTCCGGCAGTACGCACACCATGCGGTAGCCGCGCGCGGCCGCGACCTGCGCGAGCCCCAGCCCGGTGTTGCCGCTGGTGCCCTCGACGATCGTGCCGCCGGGCCGCAGGGCGCCCGAGGCCTCTGCGGCGAGCACCATCGACAGGGCCGCCCGGTCCTTCACCGAACCGCCCGGGTTGAGGTACTCGAGCTTGGCCAGCACGCCGCTGTGCCGCAGCGACACCAGCGGCGTGCCGCCGACGAGGTCGAGGAGCCCGCTCACGACTGCGAGAGGGCCCGCACCGGCGCCAGCCCCAGGTTCTCCCGCAGCGTGGTGCCCTCGTAGGAGGTGCGGAACGACCCCTTCTCCTGCAGCAGCGGCACGACCTGGTCGACGAACGGGTCCATCCCGCCCGGCGTGATGTGGGGGACAAGGACGAAGCCGTCCGACGCGTTCGACTGCACGAAGTCGTCGATCGTGTCGGCCACCCGCTGCGGCGTCCCGACGAAGGTGTGCCGGCCGTTCTTCGCGATGACGACCTCGCGCAGCGACCAGCCCTTGGCCTCGCCGAGCTCCCGCCACTCCTGCGCGGTCGCGACCGGGTCCCGGTACTGGCGCACGCTCGCGCGTCCGCGGGAGAAGTGCTGCCCCGAGTCCACGTCGTTCTCGGTCACCGGGTCGAAGCTCGGCACCGGGCCGTCCGGGTCGACGTCGGAGAGGTCGCGGTTCCACACCTGCTCGGCGAACGCGATGGCCGTGGCGGGGGAGACCTGCTGGTACTGGACCTCGCGGGCGTTCTCGGCGGCCTCGTCCTCGGTGTCGCCGAGCACGAAGGTCGCGGCCGGGAGGATCTTGAGGTCCTCCTCGCGGCGGCCGAACTTCGCCAGCCGGCCCTTGACGTCGACGTAGAACTCGATGCCGGCCTGCTTCTCGCCGTGCCGCGTGAAGATGGCGTCGGCGGAGCTCGCCGCGAACTCGCGACCCTCCTCCGAGTCGCCGGCCTGGATGATCACCGGGTGGCCCTGGGGGCTGCGCGGGATCGGGAACCGGCCGGTGATGTCGAACTGGTCGGTGTGGATGTCGAAGTCGCCGCCGTCGGTGTCCCACAGCTGCTTGGCGACGTCGAGCATCTCCTTCGCCCGGAGATAGCGCTTCTCCTTGGGCAGGTAGCCGCCGCGACGGAAGTTCTCGCCGGTGAACTCGTCCCAGCTGGTGACGACGTTCCAGGCCGCACGCCCGCCGGAGAGGTAGTCCAGCGTGGCGAGCTTGCGGGCGACGTCGAGCGGCTCGTTGAACGTCGAGTTGACCGTCCCCGCGAGCCCGACGTGCTGCGTCACCGCCGCCATCGCCTGCAGGATCGACAGGTTGTCCGGGCGCCCCATGACGTCCAGGTCGTAGATCTTCCCGCCCTGCTCGCGCAGGCGCAGGCCCTCGGCGAGGAACAGGAAGTCGAACAGGCCCCGCTCGGCGGACTGCGCGAAGTGCCGGAACGACTCGAACTCGATGTGGCTGCCCGACGCCGGGTCGCTCCAGACGGTCGTGTTGTTGACGCCCGGGAAGTGCGCGGCGAGGTGGATCTGCTTCTTCTGGGTCATCACTGCACTCCTGCGTAGCGGTCGGCAGGCTTCGCGAGGCCGAGCAGGCCCCGCAGGGTGTCCGCCTCGTAGGCGGTGCGGGTCAGGCCGCGCCGGGCGAGTTCGGGCGCGAGGTCACGGGTGATGCGGGGCAGGTCGTGGTCGGCGACGGCGGGCCGCAGGCGTGCCCCGTCGAGGCCGGCGGCGGCCCAGCCCTCGAGCTTGGTGGCGAGCTGCTCCGCGGTGCCGGCGAAGACGTCCGCGTCGGAGCGCAGGGTCCGCTCGCCGTCGAGCCGCGTCCACCGGGTGCTCGCAGCGGTCGCGTCGTCGTCGAGGAAGACGATCAGGTCGCCGAGAACCTGGGCTCCCTGGTCGCGCCCGACCTCCGCCTCCGCCGACCGCACCCCGCGCAGCGTCGTCGCCGCGTCCCCGGTGGGCCCGTCGCGGCCGACGCCGTCCGGCGTGGTGAACACGAGGTCCGCGCAGCGGGCGGCGAGCCGGTAGGCGGTGTCGACGTGCGCGAGCGCGGTGACGATCGGCTGCCCCTGCGGCGGGCGCGGCGTGATCGACGGGCCGCGGACGGCGAAGTGCGAGCCGACGAAGTCGATGTAGTGCAGCTTCTCCCGGTCGACGAAGCGGTTGGTCGCGGCGTCGCGGATCTCGGCGTCGTCCTCCCACGAGTCCCACAGCCGGCGCTGCACCTCGACGTGGTCGACCGCCTCGTCGAAGAGCGTCTCGCGGCTCTCCGACGACGGGTCGCGGCGGCCGAACAGGGCGGCCTCGGCCGGGTCCGCGGACACCTTGATCCGCTCGCCGGCGCGGCCCGCGGTGACCCAGTCCAGCGTCGCGATCTGCGTCGAGACGTGGAACGGCTCGGTGTGGGTGGCGACCACGGTCGGCACCAGCCCGACGTGCGACGTCACGGGCCCGGCCCGCAGCGCGATGAGCACCGAGTCCAGACCGGGGCGCGCGAAGCCGTCCTCGAGGGTGACCAGGGTGGCCAGGCCGCGCTCGGCCTCCTGGATCTGCGACACCCAGAAGTCCGGTTCGAGCACGTCGCCGGGTGGGGCGGCGGGGTGCCAGCCGGTGTCGTTGAGGGCGACGGCGAGGTGGAAGGTCATGTCTCCTCCGGAGACGTAGCGTGCGACGGAGCGCGGACGGCGACGAACGAGGGCCGGGCACGCAGGCGGAATCCGAGCTGCTCGTAGAGCCAGATGGCGGTCGTGTTGTCGGCGCTGGCGTGCAGGAACGGGGTCTCCCCCCGGGCCCGGATACCCGCCGCGACGGCGAGGATGAGCCGGGTGGCGAGACCCTGGCCACGCACGGCCGGGTCGGTGCACACGGCGCTGATCTCGCAGGCGCCGGGGACGTGCATCCGCTCGCCGGCCATCGCGACGAGCCCCAGCAGGTCGTCGCGGATCCCCAGGTAGACGCCCAGCTCCCGGGTGCGCCGGGCGAACGGGCCGGGCTTCGTGCGGCCGACGAGCGCGAGCATGGCGTCGACGTCGGTGTCGTCGAGCAGGACGAGCTGCGGGTCGGGCGCGGTCGGCGTGGGGACGGCGTCGTCGAGCACCATCTGCACGCCCGGCAGCTCCCGCTCGAGGGTCCAGCCGGCGGGCACGTCGAGCGGCCCGGACGTGCGGACCACCATGACGTCGCCGAGCGTGGCCGCGTCCTGCCACTCCTGCGGCGAGCGCGGCGGCGCGAGGAACGGGCCGACGTCGGGGTGGTAGCGCACGGCGTCGCCGCGGCGCACCGCGAGATGGGCCTGCGGGCCGTCGAGTGCGGCGCGCAGCGGGTCGTCCAGCACGGTCGTGGTGGGGGCGTCCACCGGGTGTCCTCCCTGTCGGTCCTCCGGGATCGCAGGACTGAAGGGGAACTACAGCCCGGGCGGCGAGCCGACGCCGTCGAGCCAGCGGCGCGACACGAGCACGATCACCTCGCCACCGTAACCACCGTCGCGCCGTGCGTGCAGGTGAGCAACGTCCGCCCGGGGGGCGGAATATTCAGTCGCCCCGCCCGTGACCGCCCCCGCCGTGCCCCTTGCCGTTGCCGTTCCCGTTGCCGTTGTCGCCCTTCGGGCCCTTGCCCTTGTCCTGCCCCGGCGGGCCCGGTTGCCCCGGTCCGTCGTCGCCGGACCCGTTGCCGACGGCGGGTCGGGGCGCGGCGCGCGCTCCGTCGTCGGCGGGTGCCGCCGCCCGGGGCGCCCGGACGGTCGTCGGGTCCGGTGCGTCCTCGGCGAGCGGAGCCGCTGCCGCCGTCGTCGGCGGGGCCACCCCCGCCGGGACGATCGGCGCGCCCGCCGCCGGCAGCACGGCGGCCGGCGGCTGGACCGGCGCCGCCCCCGACGTCGAGAGCACCACCGCGAGGACGGTCGCCGCACCCGCCGTCAGGAACACGCCCGCGGCGGTCGCCGCGAGCCGGGGCCAGGTCCACCTCATGGCAGAGCAGGGAACCACACCGCGGGCGGTACGACGCGTCGCCACCGGGTCGTCCGCGGTCCGTGGCTGTCACGGTCGCCGACGATCACGCCCGGGTTCGCGGACCAGGGACGGGGCCGCCGACCCGGTCGGACCATGATCACGTCGAGGGGACGGTCATGGCTGATGTCGATCTCCGGAACAGCCAGGACGGTCCCCTCGACGTGATCATGGTCCCGGTCGACCCCGCCGACCCCGGATTGCGCCGAGGTCGTGGAGCGGATCACCGGGGTGCGGGAGCGGGCGGCCGTGTTAGCGTCCTCGACCAGGTCACGAGTACCAGCGTCAAGCCCCGGCTCGCTGGTCGGCAACCCTCCTCCGCGGCGGGGTGCTCCGGGTGATGACCCGGCCGGCGCGACACCCGCGATCCGGCAAGCGCGGACCCGCACCGTCGGGTCCCCGACGGTCACGGAGAACCGTCATGACTGCCGTCCTGCGCCCTGCCCTGCCCCCGACCGTCGGTGCGGACCTCGAGGTCCCGCTCGTCGACGGGCGCCGCGTCCGGTACGCCGATCTCGACGCCGCCGCCAGCGCGCCGCCGCTGCAGTCCGTCGCCGACCACGTCGCGGAGGTCCTGCCCTACTACGCGAGCGTCCACCGCGGTGCGGGCTACACCTCGCGGGTCTGCACCTCGCTGCTGGAGTCGGCCCGGGAGACCGTCGGCCGGTTCCTCGGGGCGCGGGAGGACGACGTCGTCGTGTTCACCCGCAACACCACCGACGCGTTCGCCCTGCTCGCGCGGGCCGTGCCCGGCCCGGTGCTCACCCTCGACCTCGAGCACCACGCGACGCTGCTCGCCTGGCGGCACACCGCCCACCACGTGGTGGCCGCGCGCGGGTCGGTCGCGGCGACGCTCGGCGCGCTGCGGGCCGGCATCGAGGCCCACCGCCCGGCCCTCGTCGCGGTCACCGGCGCCTCCAACGTCACCGGCGAGACGTTGCCCCTGACCGCGATCGTCGAGCTCGCGCACGCCGCCGGGGCCCGGGTCGCCGTCGACGCCGCGCAGCTCGCGCCGCACCGCCGGGTCGACCTCGCCGCCCTCGGGGCCGACTACCTCGCCCTGTCCGGGCACAAGCTGTACGCCCCGTACGGCGTCGGGGTCCTCGTCGGACGGCGGGACTGCCTCGACGTCGCGCCCGCGCACCTGGCGGGCGGGGGTGCGGTCCGGTCGGTCGCCGTCGCCGACGGGGAGACCGACACGGCGTGGCTGCCCGCGCCCCAGCGCCACGAGGGCGGCACCCCGAACCTGCTCGGCGCCGTCGCGCTGGCCGCCGCGTGCCGGGCACTCGAGCCGGTGATCGACAGCGTGGTGCCCGCGCACGAGCGGGAGCTCGCCACCCGGCTGCGCGCGGGCCTCACCGACGTGCCCGGCGTGCGGCTCCTGGCGTGCTTCGAGGACGCCCCGGACCAGGTGGCGGTCGTGTCGTTCGAGGTGGGGTCCCTCCCGTCGGGGCTCGTCGCGGCGGCCCTGTCCGCCGAGCACGGCATCGGGGTGCGCGACGGCCGCTTCTGCGCCCACCCGCTGCTCGACCGCCTCACCGGCGGCCGCGACGCCGTGCGGGCGAGCCTCGGCCTCGCGAGCACGGCGGACGACGTCGAGCGGTTGATCGCGGCCGTGGCGCAGCTCGTCGCCCGCGGCCCGGGCTGGACCTACGCGCAGCGCGACGGCCGCTGGGTGCCAACGCCCGACCCGCGGGATCTCGACCCGCTCGCCGTCGGGAACCGGGAGGGGCTGCCCGGCTGCGACCGGTAGGCGCTTGACACCCGACCGGGCGACGGTTGACGCTCGAACCGTGCCTCGTCCCGTCCTGACGCGCCGCCGTCACGTGGATCTCCTCCGCGTGACGGCGCAGGGCTGTCGCCGGGTCCCCGACCCCGCCACCCCCGCCGTCAGGAAGGCACGTCCATGCGTTTCGGAGTCCTCGACATCGTCCCGCACCTCCCGCACCCGGTCACCGGCGAGATCCTCTCGGCGCACGAGCGCCTGAACCGGGTCGTCTCGACCGCGGTGCACGCCGAGGCGCTCGGCTTCGACTCCTACGCGGTGGGGGAGCGGCACGCGGGCGACTTCCTGTCCTCGTCGCCGACCGTGCTGCTCGGGGCGCTCGCGCAGGCCACCGACCGGATCCTGCTCTCGACCGGGGTCACGGTCCTCTCCCTGCTCGACCCGGTCCGTGTGGCGGAGGACTACGCGACGGTCGACCAGCTCTCCGGGGGCCGTCTCGAGATCGTCGTCGGGAAGGGCAACGAGGACCGGCACTTCGGCATGTTCGGCCTCGAGATCGGCAAGCAGTACGAGTACCTCCGGGAGAACTACGAGCTGCTCCGGCGACTGCTCCGCGAGGAGCACGTGGACTGGACGGGCGTCCACCACGCCGACCTCCACGACATCACCACGCACCCGCGCCCCTTCGACGGCCCCTTCCGCATCTGGCACGGGTCGGCGACCTCGACCGACGCCGTCGACCTGGCCGCCCGCTGGGGCGACCCGCTCATGACGGCGAACGCCCTGCAGCCCCGCGAGGCCTACCTGGTCCTCATCGACCGGTACCGCGAGAAGCTCGTCGAGCACGGCCACGACCCCGCCGTCGGCTATGTCGGCTCCGGCTCGGGCGGGCTCTACCTCGCGGCGACCGACGAGCAGGCGGTGCGGCAGTACCGGCCGATCTACGAGGCGATGGCGGCGAAGCTCGCTGCGGCGCACGCCGACGACCCGCGCAAGGGCAAGACGATGTCGTTCACGACGATCGAGGACGCCGTCGCCCACGGCCCCGCGCTCGTCGGGACCCCGGAGCGGGTGGCCGAGAAGATCCTCGACTACCACAAGGCCTACCGCCACGACCTGCAGTCGGTGTCGATCAACCCGGTGCTGCCCCACGGCGAGCAGCAGGAGGTCCTCGCCCGGTTCGCGGAGGAGGTCATCCCGCTGGTGCGCCGTGAGGTGTCGACGACGCTGTGGGGCACCGACGACGCCGGGCGCGCAGGTGCGCTGCGCGCAGGTGAGCAGAAAGTGGGGTTATAGCCCCACTTTCCGCTCACGGGGCTACGCCACCTGGCGGGGCCGGCCGTCGGCCTCGCGGCGCGCGACCTCGGCGCGGACCAGCGGGATGACCTCGCGGCCGAACTCCTCGGCGTCGGCGAGCAGGTCGTACCCGCGCGCCGACATGATGTCGACGCCGAGGTCCCAGTAGTCCACCAGCGCCGCCGCGACGGTCTCCGGCGTCCCGACCAGCGCGTTCGAGTTCCCGCCGCCCCCGGTCGCCTTCGCGGTGACCGTCCACAGCGCGCGGTCGAAGCGCTCGCCCCGGGCCGCGACGGCGAGCAGGCGCTGCGAGCCGGCGTTCTCCGGGTTCTGCAGCCGGTGCCGGTTGGTCAGCGGCACCGACCCGCCCTGGGTCCGCTCCTCGATCCGCGCCACCGTCGCGTACGCCTTCTCCCAGGCCGCCTCCTCGGTGGCGCCGAGGATCGGGCGGAACGCGACCTGGATGCGAGGCATCGTCGTGCGACCGGCGGCCCGCGCCGCCGCGTGCACGGTGCGGATCTGCTCCGCGGTGTCGGCGAGCGGCTCGCCCCACAGCGCGTAGATGTCGGCCTCCGCGCTCCCCACGGCGTAGGCCGCGGTCGACGACCCGCCGAAGCTCAGGTTCGGCCGGGGTGACTGGAGCGGGCGGACGTCGGCGACGAAGTCCTCGAAGGCGTAGTGCTCGCCCGCGTAGTCCCACGGCGCCGTCCGGGTCCACGCCTGCTTGAGGATCTGCATGTACTCCCGCGTGCGGCCGTAGCGCTCGTCCTTCGAGAGACGGTCGCCCTCGCGGGCCTGCTCGTGGTCACTGCCGCCGGTGATGACGTGGACGGTGACGCGGCCGCCGCTGATCGCGTCCATCGTCGCGAACGTCTTCGCCGCGAAGGTGGGGATCGACAGGTTGGGCCGGTGGGCGACCAGCAGCTGCAGGCCCTCGACGTGGTCGAGGATGTAGGTGGCGGCCTGCGCCGGGTCGGGGCTGCCCGACCCGTAGGCGGTGAGCACCCGGTCCCAGCCGTTGTCGCGGTGGGCGCGGGCGAGGCGCAGGGTGTAGTCCGGGTCGAAGGCGGGGCCGCTGCGGGCCCCCGTCTCCGATCCGTCGTTCGTGGCGGCGATACCGAGGAACTCGACGGGCACGGCTCTACTCCAGGGGCGAACGACGACGGGTGGGCGGGCACAGGGCCCACCTCAGGTCGCGGAGCAGACCCGCTCGAGGTCGATGTGACGCCGACGCGTCAGGAACGGCACGACCTCCACCGTCCTCCGCGGGCGGCGGCGGGTCAACGCCGCCCGCGGAGTGGTCCCGGCGCGTCCCGGCGGCGGTGAGACGTCGCGGATTCGAGGCCTGTGCGTTCGGATGCGCTACTTCTGTGCGGGGACCGGCGTGCCCTGGTGGAAGAGCACGCGCCACGGCCCGCCGGGCTCCCGGCGCCAGACCGAGCTCCGCAGCACGGTCCGTTCCCGACGACGGGTCCGGTAGGTCACGAGCACGGCGTCGTCCGCGAGGCGGACCGCCGCCTCGTCGGAGACGACCAGCGGCTCGTGGTCGGGGCCGAACTCCACGCCCAGCACCGCGTCGCGGTCCCACACCCGCCCGGACGCCCCGTACTCGCGGAAGTCCGGGTCGATGAGCGGGCCCGCGAGCTCCGGGGAGCGCCGGACCTCGAGGTCGAGCAGCCGGAGCTCGAGGTCGAGGACCGCGCGCAGCTCGTCGTCCACGGGTGCAAGCCTGCTCGTGAGCACTTATCGGTGCTATAGCCCCATTTAGTGCTCACGAGCCGCAGGCACACGCTGACCGGCGATCGCGCCGAGCAGGGTCCGGGTGTACTCGTGGTGCGGGGCGTCGAACAGCTCGCCCGTGGGCCGCAGCTCGAGCAACTTCCCGCCCTGCATCACGCCGACCCGGTGGGCGACCCGGCGGACCACCGCGAGGTCGTGCGAGATGAACAGGTAGGCGAGCCCGTCGCGCTCCTGCAGCTCGTGGAGCAGGTCGAGCACCTGGGCCTGCACCGACACGTCGAGGGCCGACACCGGCTCGTCGCACACCACGAGGTCGGGGGAGAGCGCGAGCGCCCGGGCGATCGCCACCCGTTGCCGTTGCCCGCCGGAGAGCTCCACCGGCTTGCGGTCGAGCATCGCGGCCGGCAACGCCACCCGGTCGACCAGCTCGGCCGCGCGCGTCGCCTGCTCCTCGCGGGTGCCCACCCCGAACGCCCGCAGCGGTTCGGTGATCACCTCCCGCACGGCGAAGCGGGGATCGAGCGAAGCGTAGGGGTTCTGATAGACGAGCTGGGCCCGGCGGCGCAGGTCGCGCCAGGCCGCACCGCGCACCGTCGTCACGTCCTCGCCGTCGAGGAACACCTGTCCCGACGTCGGGTCCGCGAGGCGCAGCAGGAGCCGTGCGGTCGTCGACTTCCCCGACCCGGACTCCCCGACGAGCGCCAGCGTCTCGCCGCGCGCGATCGTGAACGACACGCCATCCACCGCGCGCAGGTGCTCCCGCCGCCACGATCCGCGCGCCCGCGCCAGCGGGAAGTCCTTCACCAGGTCCCGCACCTCGGCGATCGGCGTCCCGCTCGCGGCGACCGGCGGCAGGGCGTCCACGTCGGCGAGCCCGGGTGCCGCGGCGAGCAGCTCCCGCGTGTACGGGTGGGTCGGCCGCTCCAGGATCTCCGCGGTCGGGCCCTGCTCGACGATGCGTCCCTGCGACATCACGACGATCCGGTCGGCGCGGTCGGCCGCGACCCCGAGGTCGTGGGTGACCAGCAGCAACGCGCTGCCGGTCGCGGCCCGCAGGTCCTCGAGGTGGTCGAGGATCTGCCGCGCGACCGTCGCGTCGAGCGCGCTGGTCGGCTCGTCCGCGATCAGCAGGGCAGGCGACGCGGCGATCGCTACCGCGATGAGCGCCCGCTGCCGCAGCCCGCCCGAGAGCTCGTGCGGGTACTGGCCGGCGCGGACGGCGGCGTCCGGGATGCCCGCCCGCTCCAGCAGCTCCACGGCGCGCGCCGGAGCGGAGCGACGGTCGGCCAGGGCGTGGACCCGCAGCACCTCCGCGACCTGTCGGCCGACCTTCTGCACCGGGTTGAGCGAGACGCCCGGGTCCTGCGGCACGAGCCCGATCCGGGCCCCGCGCACCGCGCGCAGGGCCTTCTCGGAACGGCCGAGCAGCTCCTCCCCGTCGAGCGCGACGCTCCCGGCGCGCACCGCGCCGTTCCCGGCGAGCAGCCCGATCACGGCCTGGGCCAACGTCGACTTCCCGGAGCCGGACTCCCCGACGACCGCGACGACCTCGCCGGCCGCGACCTCGAGGTCGACCCCGCGCAGGGCCTCGACGGTCCCACCGGCGACCCGGTAGTCGACCTGCAGGTCGGTCACGCTCAGCAGGCTCATCGGTCCCGCCCCCACTCGCCGTCGAGCGCCTTGGAGACGCGGTTGACCGAGAGCACCGTCGCGGCGATCGTCAGGCCGGGCATGGCGCACATCCACCAGGAGGTCGCCAGGTAGTTGCGACCCTCGGCCACGAGTGAGCCCCATTCCGGCGCCGGCGGCGGGGCCCCGTAGCCCAGGAACGACAACGAGGACACCGCGAGGATCGCGAGCCCGAACTCGAGCACCGCGAGCACCAGGACCGGGCCGGCGGCGTTGGGCAGCACGTGGCGACCTAACGACACCCACCACCGGGTGCCGACCGCCCGCGCCGCCTCCACGTACACGGTGCCGCGCACCCGCAACGTCTCCGCCCGCATCACGCGGGCGAACTGCGCGACGCTCGCGATGCCCACCGCGATCGCCACGTTCGTCGTGCCGAACCCGAGCGCCGCGATCAGCGCGAGGGCCAGCAGGATCGGCGGGATCGCGAGGAGCACGTCGACCACGCGCATGAGCACCTCGTCGACCCAGCCCCCGACGAAGCCCGCCAGCAGCCCGATCAGCCCGCCGACGACGAGCGCGACCGCCACGGCGGTCAGGGTCGCCTGCAGCGACAGGGAGGTGCCGTGGACCACGCGGGTCCACATGTCGCGGCCCAGGTAGTCGGTGCCGAACCAGTGCCCGGGCCCCGGCGGCAGCGAGCGCTGTCGCGGGATCGCGAGGTTCGGGTCGCCCGGGGCGAACACCGCCGGGAACACCGCCGAGACCAGCACGAACACGATCACGAGGACCGAGACGACGAGCCCCGGACGGCGTCGCAGGAACCGGCCGAGCCGGGCGCGGCCCGTCCCGGGAGACGTTCCCGACGTCGGGGGCGGCGCCGGTTGCGCCGTCGTGGCCCGGGGATCGAGGAGGTCGGTCATGCGGGCACCGCCTGGGTGACGCGGGGGTCGAGCAGGGGGTAGATCAGGTCGACCACGAGGTTCACCACGACGAACACGACCGCCGCGAACAGCACGACACCCTGCACGAGCGGGACGTCCTGGTCGGCGACGGCCTCCACCGTGATGCGGCCGAGGCCGGGGCGGGTGAACACGGTCTCGACGACGACGGTCCCCGCGAGCAGGTTGCCCGCCACGTACCCGAGCACGGTCAGCGCCGGGATCGCCGCGTTGCCCAGCGCGTGGCGGAGGTGGACCGCGACCGGGCCCACCCCCTTGGCCCGCGCGGTGGTCACGTACGGCTCGGCGAGCGCCGTCGACATGCTCTTGACGAGCACCTGCGCGATCAGCGCGCCCGTGGGGAGGGCCAGGGTGACGGCGGGCAGGATCAGCGCCTCCGGCCCGCGCGCCCCGACGGCGGGCAGCCAGCCGAGTTGGAACGAGAACAGCTGCACCAGCATCAGCCCGACCCAGAACACCGGCAGCGACACCGCCAGCGACGGCAGCCCCATGAGGGTCTGCGCGAGCCAGCGGTGCCGCGTGTAGGTGGCGACGAGGGCGACCCCGGCGCCGAACACGACGGCGAGCACGAGGCCCGCCGTCGCGATCTGCAGCGTCGGCGGCAGCGCGTCGGCGATCGTCGCGCCGACGGGCTGGCCGCTGACGAAGGACGTCCCGAGGTCGCCCCGCACCGCGGCGCCCAGCCGCTCGAGGTACTGCACGACCAGCGGCTGGTCGAAGCCGTAACGGGCCTTCAGCGCCGCCAGGTCGGCCGGCGTCACCGACGCGCCGTCCGACGCCCGGGCGACCAGCGTCGCCACGGGGTCGGACAGCAGGAAGAGCACCGCGAAGGACACGGTGTACGCCGCCCAGAGGACCAGGACGGCGAACCCGAGTCGTCTCGCCGGATAGATCACGACGCCGACTTCCAGGTGTCGTGGAGCTGGATGCGCGACGAGGCGTCGAACGCGACGTCGTGCGCGTTCGGGCCCACGGCGAGCGTCGTGGTCAGCTCCGCGACCGGGATCACCAGGTGCTGGCCGACGAGCTGCTGCTGGGCCTGCGCGACGATCTGCGCCCGCTGGCCCGGGTCGAGCGTGCCGGCCTGGGCGGAGAGCAGGGCGTCGACCGGCGTGCCGGCCGGGAAGCGGTAGAAGTTCGAGCCACCGCTGCCGTACTGGGAGCGCAGGATGTCCGGGTCGGCGCGGCTGATGTTGCCCCAGGCCGCGGTGAACTGCCCGCTCTGCTGGACGGCCGCGAGGTTCGCGACCGGGACCTCCTGGATCTGCAGGTCGATCCCCACCGCCCGCAGCTGCTGCTGGAGCAGCTCCAGGGCCGGCCGGTTCGTCGCGATGACCGGCGCGTAGGACAGCGGGACCGAGAGCCGGGTCCCGCCCTTCGCCCGGATCCCGTCGGCGCCCCGGACCCAGCCGGCGGCGTCGAGGACCTGGTTCGCCCGGTTCGGGTCGAAGGCGAGCAGCGCGGACTGGTCGGCGTAGTCCGGTGTCGTCGACGCGAGCGCGGAGGTCGCCGGCTTCGTCTGCGAGGTGTAGACCGCCGACACGACCTCATGCCGGTTGATCGCGGCCGACACGGCCTCGCGGACCGCCGGGTCCGCCCCGAGCGGCGTGGCCAGGTTGAACACGATGCCGAACGGCGTGCCCGGGTTCGCCCGCGAAGGCAGGTCGATGCCGGCGCCCGAGAGCGGCGCCTCGTCCTGCGGGCCGATGCTCGCGATCGCGTCGACCTCGCCGGACTGCAGGCTGCCGGTGCGCACGCCCGACTCCGGGACCACCCGGAACTCGGCCATGTCGAGGTAGGTCTCGCCGGGGTGGGTGAACAGCGAGGAGCCCCAGGAGTAGCCGGCCCGCTTCGTGAGCACGGTGTTCTGGTTCTTGGCGTAGGACTGCAGCACGAACGGCCCGGACCCGATCACCCCGGCGCAGCGCTGGTCGTCGGTCTGCGCGACGCTCGACGGTGCGAGCAGCCCGAGGCTGTGGGTCGACGTGCCCTGCAGGAACTGCACGTTGGGCTGCGCGAACCGCACGGTGAACGACGTCGGGCTCGTCACCGTCGTGCCCTGGTAGCCCGCCAGGTAGCCCTTCGGCAGGGTGCCGCGGGCGCCCAGGGACGGCACGCGGTCGAAGTTCGCCTTGACCGCGTTCGCGTCGACCGGGGTGCCGTCGGAGAACGTGGCGCCCGACCGGAGCTGGAAGGTCCACTCGGTGGCCTGTGGGTTGGACGACCACGACGTCGCGAGCCAGGGCTTGATGTCACCCGTCTTCGGGTCCTGGTCGGTCAGCGAGTCGACGATCTGGCGCATCGAGTAGATGGAGTCGTTGCTGCCGACCTGCTGCGGGTCGGCGCACCCGGCGTCGCTGGACACCGCGAAGACCAGGTCACCACCCGGGCGGGGCGGGCCCGCGTCCTGGCCCTGGCCACCACCGCCGCTGCACGCCGCCAGCGTGAGCAGGCCCGCCACCAGGAAGGCGGGGAGGACGGACCGCTTCACGAGGCCACCCCCGCGGAGGTCGCCGCACGACGCTCGCCGAAGCGGGCCGGTGGGGCCAGCCCGAGGTTCTCGCGCAAGGTGCCTTCCTCGTACTCGGTGCGGAACACCCCGCGCGCGGCGAGGATCGGGACGACCTTCTCGACGATCTCGTCGAGGCCGGTCGGGCTCACGTGGGAGCCGAGGATGAAGCCGTCGCAGGCGTCGGCCCGGACGTAGCGGTCGATCTCGTCGGCGACGTGCTCCGGGGTGCCGACGAACACGGCGCGGTCGAAGACGTGCTTGACCGTCTCGCGCAGGGAGAGCCCGCGGGCGGTCGAGATCTCCCGCCACGCCTTCGCGGTCGCGTGCGCGTCCTGGGTCAGCGGAGCGCGCCCGCGGATCCAGGTCGGAGCCTCGGGCGTGGGCTCGACGTCCGGGACCGGACCGTCGGGGTCGAAGCCCGAGAGGTCGCGGTTCCACACCATCTCGGCGAGCACGATCGCGGTCCAGGGATCGACCTGGCGGTCGTGGATCTCGGCGTGCCGTTCACGCGCCTCGGCCTCGGTGTCACCCAGGACGACCGCCGCCGACGGCAGGATCCGCACCTCGTCGGGGTTGCGGCCGGCCTTCGCGACCCGGGCCTTCACGTCGTCGTAGAACGCCCGTGCCTCGTCGAACTTCTGGTAGCGCGAGAAGATCGCGTCGGCGTTCGCGGCCGCGAAGTCGCGGCCCGCCGGGGACTCCCCGGCCTGCAGGATCACCGGGTGACCCTGCGGGCTGCGCGGCACGGTGAAGCGGCCGGCGATGTCGAACTGGTTCCCGTGGAGCTCGAAGTCGCCGACGTGGCCGTCGCGCAGGAACGTTCCCGACGACGGGTCGGCGACGAGTGCGTCCGACCCCCAGGAGTCCCACAGTGCGCGGACCGCGGCGAGGGTCTCGCCCGCCCGCTCGTAGCGCTGGTGGTGCCCGAGGTAGCCGCCGCGGCGGAAGTTCTCGCCGGTGGGCGCGTCGGAGCTGGTCACGACGTTCCACGCGGCTCGGCCGCCGGAGAGCACGTCGAGCGTGGCGAACTTCCGGGCCAGCTCGTAGGGCTCGTTGAACGTCGAGTTGATCGTGCCCGCGAGCCCGATGTGCCCGGTGACGGCGGCCAGCGCGGCGAGGACGGTGAACGTGTCGGGGCGGCCGACCACGTCCTGGTCGAAGAAGTCCTCGCCGCGGGTGCGGATGCGCAGACCCTCGGCCAGGAACAGCAGGTCGAGCTTCCCGCGCTCCGCGGTGCGCGCCCAGTGCTCGAACGAGGCGAAGTCGATGTGGCTCCCCGAGGCCGGGTCGCTCCACACGGTGTCGTGGTTGACGCCGGGGAAGTAGGCCCCCAGCACGATCTGCTTGCGGGGTCGGTCCGGCTGGCTCACGCGGGGCTCCCGACGGTCGCGTAACGGCTGGTGGGACGCGGCAGCCCGAAGCGCTCGCGCAGGGTCGACCCGACGTAGGCGGTCCGGAACGCGCCCCGCTCCTGCAGCGCGGGCACGAGGCGGTCGACGATGTGGTCGAGGTCGGTCGGCAGGACGGCGGGCCGGAGCCGGTACCCGTCCAGGCCCGCCTCCTGCCAGGAGACGAGCAGGTCCGCGAGGGCGGACGGCGTGGTCGCGAGGATCGCGGCGTCGCTGGTCAGCGGGTCGGTCGCGTCGAGGCGGGCGAGGCGCTCGTCGGCCTCCTCTCGGGTGGGGGCCAGGACGACGACGAGGTCGGCGAGGACCCGGAGCGGCTCGTCCCGGCCCACCTCCGTCTCGATCTCGCGGACCCGTCCGACGATGCCGCGGGCCTGGTGCACGTCGTGCGGGGTGACGAAGAGGACGTCGGCGCCCCGCGCGGCGAGGCGGTAGGGCTCGTCGCCGTGCCCGAGCGAGACGACCAGCGGCTGGCCCTGCGGCGGCCGCGGCACGATCGACGGGCCGCGGACCGAGAACCGGTCGCCGACGAAGTCGACGTGGTGGAGCTTGGCGCGGTCGAGGAACTTCCCGGTGGCGGCGTCGCGGATCTCGGCGTCGTCCTCCCAGGAGTCCCAGAGCCGCCGGACCACCTCGATCGCGTCCGCGGCCTCGCCGAACAGCTCGGCGACCAGCGCCTCCGCCTCCGGGGTGTGCAGCTGGTCACGGCGCAGGCCGGGGATCGAGCGGCGCCCGAAGTGGGCTGCCTCGTCGGGCCGCACCGAGGTCTGCACGCGCCAGCCGGCGCGGCCGCGGGAGTCGTGGTCGAGCGTGGCCAGCGCCGACGCGACGTGGAAGGGCTCGGTGTGCGTGGTGGTGACCGTCGGGACGAGCCCGATCCGGCTGGTCAGCGGCGCGACGAACGCGGCGATGAGCTCGGCGTCGAGCCGACCCTGCACGCGGTCGGTGCGGCGCTCGGGCGCGGCGAGGTGGTCACCGGACTGCAGACCGAGGGAGTCCTCGATCGTGACGAAATCGAGCAGACCGCGCTCCGCGGTGCGGACGAGGTCGGTCCAGTAGCGGGCGGAGAACAGCTCGGTGGGTCGGGCGCCGGGCTCGCGCCAGGCGGCGGGGTGCCAGCCCGCGCCGTCGAGGGCGACGGCGACGTGCAAGGGCAGGGGGGATCCAGGCATGGGGGTACTGCGCTCCTGCGATGGAGGGGGAGGGGTCTGCTCGGGGGCGTCAGCCCGGACAGACCGCGCTCGCGACCCGCTGCAGGTCGACGTGGCGGCGGTAGCTCCCGCGGTGCTCACAGCGCAGGACGACGTCCCGGTCCGTGCGCATGGGTCCTCCATCGGTCCTGGCATGAGCACCCTCGCCCGCGGGATGCGGGGGGTTGCTGCGGCGTCAGGGAGCCAGGTCTCTCGGCCGCTCGGGATGGCTACGAAGGACTCTATGGAGTCGGACCCGTGATCTGTCAACCGTCCTCGGCCCACAGCGGAGCAGGTCACTCACGCTCGGTGAGGACCCGGTGCTCTGGTGATCGAGGGACCGCCCGTGTCAGAGTGGTCGTCGTGACGGGACCCGGATCGCGACTCGTGCGCCGCACGTACGTCGATCTGCTGCGCGTCGTCTCCGCGGGGTGTCGGGCGAGCTGAGCTCACCCGCCCGACCCGTCGGCCCACCCCGGGCCGCTCCTCGTGAGGAACCCTCGTGCCCTCGTCCGTGCCTGCCACCTCCACCCCGACCGCCGCGGCGGACCCGGTCGTCGTTGTCACCGCCCCGCGGCGTCGACGGTCGGCCCCGGACCCGCTGCACCGGGCCGTCGTCGCGGGCGTCCGCCAGCTCGAGGCGGTCGACGCCGAGCCGCCGCAGGAGCGCTACTCGCGGTGCCGCCGCCTCGAGACGACGCTGCGGACCGCCCTCGAGGAGCAACTGACCCTCGGCCCCTCCGACGCCGTGCCCGCGGTGACGATCGCGTGCGCCTACCTCACGGCGACCGACGTGGAGGAGGCGTACGCCGCGCTGCTCGTCGCGGCGGACCGCTTGCGCGGACACTGATCGAGGCGTGGAGTAGGAGTTCACGGTCGGATCGAGCGGGAGGGGGGCCGGGATGCTCCGCCACGGCACCCTGCGCCGGCACGTCGACCTGGTGCGGACGGCGAGCGCGGTGAGTCCGGGGACGGTCCCGACGCCCGCCCTCGCCCGCCCGGAAGGTGCACCGTGCCCTCGTCCGTCCCGCTCTCGATCCTCGACCTCGGCCCCGTCCCGGCCGGTGGCAGCGCCGCCGACGCCCTGCGGAACACGATCGACCTCGCCCGTGTCGCCGAGGCGGCCGGCTACCGCCGCTACTGGCTCGCCGAGCACCACCTGAATCCCGGCGTCGCCTCGTCCTCGACCCCGGTGCTCGCCGGGTTGGTGGCGAGCGCGACGAGCAGCATCCGCGTCGGGTCGGGCGCGGTGCAGATGCCGCTGACGCCGCCGCTGCAGATCGCCGAGCAGTTCGGCACGGTCGCCGCGGTCCACCCCGGCCGCGTCGACCTGGGCCTCGGCCGGTTCGACATCCACAAGATCCTGGCTCGCATCCGCGAGCGCTCGGCGGCCGCCGCGGACGCCCCGCCCCCGCCGCCGTCCCGCCACGTCGAGGGCCTCCTCATCCCGACGCCGGGGCGGGTCCCCGGGGCGGACCTCTCCACCTTCGCCTCGCTGGCCGAGCGCTTCGGCATCGACGGCGACGCGCCCGACCACCGTGCGCAGGTCCTCGAGATCCTGTCCTACGTGCGGGGCACAGCGACCCGCGACGACGGCGCGCCGCTGCACGCCCTGCCGGCCGAGGGCGCCGATCTCGACGTGTGGATCCTGGGCTCCAGCCCCGGGGTGAGCGCGCGGACGGCGGGCGAGCTGGGCCTGCCCTTCGCGGTGAACTACCACACGCTGCCGACGACCGTCCTCGAGACGGTGGCGGCGTACCGGGAGGCGTTCCGACCCTCGGAGCGGCTGGACCGGCCCCATGTCATGGTCTCGGCCGACGTCGTCGTGGCCGATTCCGACGCGGCCGCCCGCGAGCTCGCCGCGCCGTACGGACAGTGGGTGCTCGACATCCGCACCGGGCGGGGTGCGCACCCCTACGTGACGCCCGCGCAGGCCCGGGCCCGCCGCTGGTCGGAGGCCGAGCGCACCGGGGTGGCCGACCGGGTCGACACCCAGTTCGTCGGCTCGCCGTGCACGGTCCGCGCGGGCCTGACGACGCTGGTCAACGCCGTGGGCGCCGACGAGCTGCTCATCACGACGATCACCACCGAGCACGCCGACCGGGTGCGCAGCTACGAGCTGCTTGCCGACGCGGTCGGGGCGGTGGCCGCCTGAACCGACCCGCTCAGAGTTCCTCGCCGTCGCGGACGAGACGTCCGCGTGGCCAGTCGGCCCGCGCCTGGCGTACCGGCAGCAGCATGCCGTTGGCGCGGTCGGTCTCGACGTGGTGGTGGACGTCGATGGCGTGCAGCGGCTGGTCCGCGGGCTGCCAGCCGCCCCGCCGGTAGAACGCGGCGACCTCGGGGCCGCAGGTGAGGAACCCGAAGGGCAGGTCGAGGTCGGCGAGCGTCGCGGCCACCTCGGCGAGCAGCGCGGCGCCGAGCCCGGTGCCCTGCCGGGCCGGGTCGACGGCGACCAGGCCGACGTCGCCGACGAGGACGCTGCGCCCCTCGTCGGGGGCGCGCAGGAAGCGTCGGACGAGCGCCGCGTGCGCGACCGGGCGGCCGTCGCGGCGGGCGACCAGCCGGCGCTCGGGCCGGGCGCCCACCCAGCTCCGGCCCTGCCCGAATGCCCCGGTGCGGGGGAACGCGGCGGCGAGGAGCAGGGCGATCGCATCGTGCTCCGTCTCGCCGAGCTCGGTCTCCCAGTGCCGGGACCACACGAGCCCGGCGTCCGTGGAGGCCGGGGTGCGGGCAGCGGTCGCCATACCCGGCAGCGTAGTCGTGCTGTACCGACATCTCGACGCGTCCGGGTCGGAAACGTACCGACATTGGGTCGCACCGAGTGGACGCGGCCGTTAATGTAGGTACACGTCGGGTCGTGGTCGTGAGGAGGAACGTCGTGCTGGACGTGCGTCACGCCGGAGCCGCGCTCCGGTCCACCGTCGGCGACCGGCTCCGGACGACGGGTGCCGGGCTCGGCCTCGCGGTACTGGTCGCGGCCGTCGCCACCCCGCTCGGGCGACTCGCGCCGATCCTCGGCGCCCCCGTCGTCGGGATCGTCCTGGGCATCGCGCTGGGGGCCGTCCTGCGTCCCGGGCCGGTCTGGCGGCCCGGGCTCGGAACGGCGTCGCGGCCCGTCCTGCAGCTCTCGATCGTGCTGCTCGGGGCGACACTGTCGCTGCGCCAGGTGGTCGCCGTCGGGCTCGACTCGCTGCCGGTGATGCTCGGGTCGCTCGCCGTGGCGCTCGGCGGGGCGTGGGTCCTCGGCCGGCTGCTGCACGTCCGCGGGGACACGCAGCTGCTGATCGGCATCGGCACGGGCATCTGCGGCGCCTCGGCGATCGCGGCGACCGCGGCGGTCCTGCGCCCGCGTGAGCACCAGGTCGCCTACGCGCTCGGCACGATCTTCGTGTTCAACGTGGCCGCCGTCCTCGCCTTCCCGGGCCTCGGGCAGGCCCTGGGCATGGACGGGCACGCCTTCGGGCTGTGGGCCGGGACCGCGATCAACGACACGTCGTCGGTGGTGGCCGCGGCCTACTCCTACGGCGACGGCGCGGGACCCGACGCCGTCGTCGTGAAGCTGACCCGCAGCCTGATGCTGATCCCGGTCGTCGTCGTGCTCGCGGTGTGGAGCGCGCGGCGCGAGGCGGCGCGGGCGGCGGCCGACCCGATGGGACCGGTCGGCCCGGACGCCCCCGAACCGCGGCCCCGGCTCCCGTGGACGCGGATCGTGCCGTGGTTCCTCGTCGGCTTCGTCGTCGCCTCGGCGCTCACCACCGTCGGCGTGGTCCCCGCGACGTGGCACGCCGGGCTGTCCGCGGCGGGGACCTTCCTCATCACCGTGGCGCTCGTCGCGATCGGGCTCTCGATGCGCCTCGCGGACCTCCGCCGGGCCGGGGTGCGCCCGCTGGTCCTCGGCGGGTGCCTGTGGGTCGCGGTCGCCGTGTCGAGCCTCGGGATCCAGGCCCTGATCGGCACCGTGTGACCGGTCCGTCAGCGGCCGCCGACCAGCGAGGACACGGCGAGGCGGTACCCACCTGCGGAGAACTCGGCGCGGAAGGCGAAGCGGTCGCCACGGACGACGGTCTGCCGCCACTCGACGACCCGGTCGCCGACGCGACCGGACCGCTCGATCGCGAAGACCGCCGTGTCCGGGCGGCAGGCGAGCAGGGCCCGTTCGGCGGGGGAGGGGAGGGCCGCGCGGATCTGCTCCTCCCCGCCCTGCAGTCGGACCCCCGCCCGGCCCGCGAGCTCCTCGTAGAGCGAGGTGTGGGTGAAGTCGACGTCGAGCAGTGCGTCGCCGAGCGAGGCGGGCAGCCAGACGCGGTCGAGGGCGAGGGGCTCGTCGTCGGCGAGGCGGAGCCGCTCGAGGTGGACCAGCGGCGTCGACTCCTCCAGGCCCAGCCGCACCGCGACCAGCCCGTCGGTCTGCCGTTCGAGGCGGCGGACGACGCTGCGCTGGCTCAGCCCGGCGGCGCGCACCGACTCGAAGAGGCTGTAGAGCGCCCCGACCGGCTGCTGGATCTCCCGGCCCCGGACGAGGCGGGGGGCCCGGCCCCGCTCGGCGGTGACCAGGCCCTCCTCCCGCAGCGCCCGCAGCGCCTCCCGGACGGTGTTGCGGCTGACGTCGTACTGCGCGACCAGCACGTTCTCGCCCGGGAAGGCGTCGTCGAACTCACCACGACCCGCGCGTCGTCGCAGGTCCCGCTGGACCTGGGCCCACAGCGGCAGCGCGTCGTCACGGTCGACCGCCCGAGCGGGCACGGCGCACCTCCTGACGCGGGTCGTGGGTCGGCATCCTCCTACAGGTGCTCGAGCGGCCGGGCCCGCAGCGCCGCCCAGATGCTCACCAGGGCCGCGATGAAGAGGTAGCCCGCCGCGTACCAGGGCGTGCCGGCACCCAGGGCGAGCAGCGAGGTGAGGATCAGCGGGGTGAGCCCGGAGGCGTAGATCCCGCCGCCCTGGAACGCGAGCGACATGCCGGTGTAGCGGGTCCGCGTCGGGAAGATCTCGGCGAAGAGCGTCGACTCGGCGCCGCTGGTCAGCCCGTAGGAGACGCCGAGCATGACGATCAGCACCAGCCCGACGACGAGCGTCGACCTCAACCCGAGCAGCGCGAACGCGGGGAACACCCCGACGGCGAGGACGGCGCAGCCGATCGCGAAGACACGTCCACGCCCGATGCGGTCGCCGAGGAAGCCGGCCAGCAGCACGACGAACGCGCTCACCACGGCCGCGACCGTCACCGCGATCAGCATCTCGGTACGCGGCAGCTTGAGCGTCGACACGGTGTAGGTGAGGACGAAGACGCCCCAGGTGTTGAAGGAGGCGCCCTCGGCCCAGCGGGCGAGCAGCCCGAGGCCGAGGTTGCGGCGCGACTCCGGGTCGCGCACCACGTCCAGCGCCGGCACCCGGGAGACCTCGGCGGCCTCCTGCATCCGCCGGAACGCCGGGGTCTCCAGGACGGCGAGGCGCACGACGAGGCCGATGACGACCAGGATCACGCTCGCGACGAACGCGATGCGCCAGCCGTAGTCGATGAACGCCTGGTCGTCCATCACGGCGCCGAGCAGCGCGAACGCGCCGGTCCCCAGGGCCAGGCCGAGGCCGAGGCCGATCTGCGGGGTGGCGCCGTAGAGGCCGCGTCTGCCGGGCGGGGCGTACTCGACGGCCATGAGCACGGCGCCGCCCCACTCGCCGCCGATCGCGATGCCCTGGATCACCCGGAGCAGCACGAGCAGGATCGGCGCGGCCACGCCGATCGCGGCGTAGGTGGGCAGCAGCCCGATCGCGGCGGTGGAGAGCCCGGTCAGGGCCATCGTCACGATGAGAGTGCTCCGGCGGCCGACGCGGTCGCCGATGTGCCCGAAGATCAGCCCGCCGATGGGGCGGGCGACGAAGCCGATCGCGAACGTGGCGAAGGAGAGCAGGGTGGCCACCGTCGGGTCGCCGTTGCCGTAGAAGAGCTGCGGGAACACGATCCCGGCGGCGGTGGCGAAGAGGAAGAAGTCGTACCACTCGATCGTCGTGCCGATGAGGGACGCGGCGAGGACGGTACGTCCCTCGCGGCTCCCGGCGGACGGGACCGCGGGGTCGGCGGTGGCGGTCACCGGGCGTGCCCGGCGAACGGCACGGACGCGGCGGGGGCGTCGAGCGCGCGGGCGGCCTCGGAGCCGTCGGCCGGGGTCCACAGGCCGCGGCGTCCGAGCTCGGCCAGCGGGCCCTCGCCGACCCAGTAGGCCTCCTCGAGGTGCGGGTGCCCGGAGAGCACGAACTCGGTGATGCCGAGGTCGTGGTACTCGGCCATGCGGTCGGCGACCTCGGCGTGACTGCCGACCAGTGCCGTGCCCGCCCCACCGCGGACCAGGCCGACGCCGGCCCAGAGGTTGGGGGAGACCTCGAGGTCGGCGGCGGTTTTCGCCCCGCCGTCGTGCAGGGAGCGCATCCGCTGCTGGCCGACGGACTCGCTCTTCGAGAGCCCGGCCTGGACCTGCTCGATCATGTGGTCGGGGATGCCGCGCAGCAGCTCCTCGGCCTGGGCCCACGCCGCGTCGGCGGTGTCGCGGGTGATCACGTGCAGCCGGATGCCGAACCGGACCTCGCGGCCCTCCTCGGCGGCGAGCTTGCGGATCCAGGTGATCTTCTCCTGCACCTGCTCCGGCGGCTCGCCCCAGGTCAGGTACACGTCGACGTGCTTCGAGGCGACCTCGCCGGCCTTCGGCGACGACCCGCCGAAGTAGATCGGCGGCACCGGGTCGGGGAGGCGCTCGAGCTTCGCGCCCTCCACGTGGATCTGCTCGCCCTCGAGCGTGACCTCCTCGCCGGCCCACAGGCGGCGGACGACGTCGAGGAACTCGCCGGTGCGGGTGTAGCGGTCGTCCTTGCCGAGGAAGTCGCCGTAGGCGCGCTGCTCGGAGGGCTCGCCGCCGGTGACGACGTTGACGAGCAGGCGGCCGCCCGAGTGGCGCTGGAAGGTGGCGCCCATCTGCGCGGCGAGCGTGGGGGAGGTGCCGCCGGGGCGGAACGCGACGAGGAACTTCAGCCGCTCGCTCTCCGCGGCGAGCATCGCGGTGGTGAGCCAGGCGTCCTCGCACCACGCGCCGGTGGGCGTGAGGGCGCCCTCGAAACCGACGGTCTCGGCGGCGCGGGCGATCTGGGCGAGGTAACCGAGCGACGCCTCGCGGGGCGTGCCGGCGGCCGAGGCGGCCATGCCGTGGCCGCCGCCGACGAGGCCGCGGGAGTCACCGTAGGTGGGCAGGAACCAGTGGGCAGTGATCACGAGGGAGGGGTCCGATCCGGGCTGGACGTCGGTGTGCGCTCCGCGCTCGTGAGCACTAAGTGGGGCTATAGCCCCAGTTAGTGCTCACCTGCGAAGCACACCGGGCGGTGGTCAGCCCGGACAGGCACAGCTGGTGACCCGGCGGAGGTCGACGTGGCGGCGCTGCGTGAGCAGGCACGTGCGGTCGACCGTCATGGGGAGTCATCCTCCGGTCGCCGGACGAACCCGACAACCGGAGGTGACGTGCGCGTCAGGCCTGCGCGGACTCGGAGCGCTTCGGGAGCTTCCAGTCCGGGCGCACCCAGTGGCAGGTGTAGCCCCAGGGCTGGCGGATCAGGTAGTCCTGGTGCTCCGGCTCGGCCTCCCAGAAGTCACCGGCCGGCTCGACCTCGGTGACGACCTTGCCCGGCCACAGGCCGGAGGCGTCGACGTCGGCGATGGTGTCCTGGGCGACGCGCTTCTGCTCCTCGGAGGTGTAGAAGACCGCCGACCGGTAGCTGCGACCGATGTCGTTGCCCTGACGGTTGCGCGTCGACGGGTCGTGGATCTGGAAGAAGAACTCGAGGATCTCGCGGAACGAGATCTTCTCGTCGTCGAACACGACCTCGACGGCCTCGGCGTGGTCGCCGTGGTTGCGGTAGGTGGCGTTCGGGACGTCCCCGCCGGAGTAGCCGACGCGGGTGGAGATGACGCCGGGGCGACGGCGCAGCAGGTCCTGGGCGCCCCAGAAGCAGCCGCCGGCGAGGATCGCGGTCTCGGTGGCCATGAAGGTCCCTTCTCTCGACTCGTCGTGCACAACGAATCCGGACCGCCGAACCTTCCCTACTCGCGGCTCTGGCGGCGCCGGTACTGGTCGACGATCCCGGGCGGGAGCGGTCCCGACGACGGGACGGGCAGGCCCCGCTCACGGGCCCACATCCGCACCGACTCGACCCAGCCGGAGACCGTGCCGGCGCGCGTCGGTTCGTCGGCGTCGTGGCGGGGCAGGGGCGTGGTGAACGGGCGTGGTTCGGTCATGGCCGACACCTCCGGGGACGTCGTCGTCACCATCCACCTGTACGCCTGTGGTCGCGATCACACAACCGGCGTCAGCGTCCGGTCGGCCTCCGACCGCACGAGCGGCAGCAGGTCCCGGCCGTACGCGGCAACGTCGTCGAACGGGTCGTAGCCGCGCAGCAGGAACGTCGTCACGCCGATCGCGGCGTAGTCGAGCAGGGCCGCGGCCACCGTCTCCGGCGTGCCCACCAGCGCCGTGGAGTTCCCGGCCGCCCCGCTCGCGGCCGCGGTCGGGGTCCAGAGGCACCGGTCGTGCAGCTCGCCCTGCTCGGCCACGGCCATCAGCCGTTGCGACCCGACGTTGGTGCGGGTGGTCTCGTGGGCCTGCCGGTTGGCCGAGCGCCCCGTGAACGACCCGCCGCCCCCGCCCGCCGCGACGATCCGGTCGAGGACGTCGTGCGCCCGGTCCCAGGCCTGCTCCTCGGTGGCGCCCAGGATCGGGCGGAAGGACACGGAGATCCCCGGCATCTCCGTCCGACCCGCCGCCCGCGCCGCGGCGTGCACGGACGCGATCTGCTCGGCGGTCTGCGCGAGCGGCTCGCCCCACAGCGCGAACACGTCGGCGTGCTTCCCGCCGACCCGGTAGGCGGACGCCGACGACCCGCCGAAGAAGACCGGGATCGGCTGAGCCGGCCGGACGTCGGTCTGGACGTCGACGACGTCGTAGAACTCGCCGTGGTGGTCGAACGGCTCGGTCGCGGCCCAGATGCGCCGCACGACGTCGAGGTACTCGTCGGTGCGCCGGTAACGGCCCTCCTTGTCGAGGTGGTCGCCGTCGCGGGCCTGGTCGGCGTCGCTGCCGCCGGAGATCGTGTGCAGCGCGACCCGCCCGCTCCCGGCGAACGCGTCGAGGGTCGCGAAGGCGCGGGCGGCGAGCGTCGGCGCGACGAACCCGGGCCGGTGCGCGACGAGGAAGCCCAGCCGGTCGGTCGACGCGGCGAGCGCGGCGGCCACCTGCATCCCGTCCGGCGACGAGGCGCTGTGGCCGACGAGCACCCGGTCGAACCCGGCCTCCTCGTGCGCCGCGGCGAAGCGGCGCACGAACCCGACGTCGAGAAGAGGTCCCGACGGCGGGTGGATCTCCGAGCCGTACCGGGTGCTGAGCTGGCCGATGAACTCCACGTTCCAGGGTGGCTCCGCCCCGTGAGTACTAATCCGTGCTCTGGAACGGATTAGTACTCACAGGCCGAAGGCACCCTCGCGGCATGCACATCGTCATCATCGGAGCCGGACTCGCCGGGACCACCACGGCGCAGACCCTCCGCGACCAGGGATTCGACGGGGACATCACGCTCCTCGCCGGCGAGGACCGGCTGCCCTACGATCGGCCGCCGCTCTCGAAGGACTACCTGTCGGGCTCCTCGGGGGCCGACGACATCCTGCTCCAGGAGCGGGGCTGGTACGACGAGAACCGGGTCGCCCTGCGGCTCGGGACGCGGGCGAGCGCGGTGGACCCGAAGGCCCATCAGGTGACGCTCGAGGGCGGCGACACGCTCACCTACGACAAGCTCGTCCTCGCCACCGGCTCCACCGCCCGCACCCTCGGGCTGCCCGGCGCCGACGCGGAGGGCGTCCACACCCTGCGGACGCTGGCCGACTCCGACGCGATCAAGGCGGAGTTCGGCGAGGGGCGCCGCCTCGTGGTCATCGGGGCCGGGTGGATCGGGCTGGAGGTCGCGGCCACCGCCCGCGGCGCCGGTACGTCGGTGACCGTGCTGGAGCACGAGGGGCTCCCGCTGCTGAAGGTCCTCGGCCCGGAGATGGCGCAGGTGTTCGCCGACCTGCACACCCAGAACGGCGTCGAGCTGCGCACGCTGGTCGAGGTGGCGGAGATCGTCGTCGAGGACGGCCGGGCCGCCGGGGTCCGGCTCGCCGACGGATCGACCGTCGAGGCCGACGCCGTCCTGATCGGCGTGGGCGCCGCCCCCGACCTCGAGCTCGCGCAGGCCGCCGGGCTCGACGTGGAGGACGGGGTGCTCGTCGACGCGTCGCTGCGCTCCAGCGACCCGGACGTCTACGCCGTCGGTGACATCGCCGCGCACGACCACCCGACCTACGGCCGCCTGCGCGTCGAGCACTGGAACGCCGCCTCGACCCACCCGGCGACCGCCGTCCCCGCGATGCTCGGCGGCAACGACACCTACACCGAGGCGCCGTACTTCTTCTCCGACCAGTACGACCTGGGCATGGAGTACGTCGGGCACGCCCCGCAGGGCAGCTACGCCAGGGTCGTCACCAGCGGCGACGTCGCCGGCCGCGAGTTCGTCGCCTCCTGGCTGGACAGCAAGGACCGCCTCCTCGCCGTGATGAACGTGAACGTCTGGGAGGGCCTCGAGGACATCCGCTCGCACGTCGGCTCGTCCGAGCCCGTCAGCGAGGAGACGCTGCAGGTCGTCGATCAGAAGTAGCCGTTGCGGGGCAGCTCCTCGCCGCTGATCGCGAGGCGGCCGAGGGCGCTCGCCCGGTACGACGCCGGGTTGTGCAGGGTCAGGGTGCGGATGTTGCGCCAGTGCCGGTCCAGGTTCTTCGCCCGGGCCGAGGCCGACGCGCCGCCGACGTCGAACAGCGTCGTCGCCGCGTCGGCCGCCACCCGGTCCAGGTGCACCTTGACCGCACTGGCGGCCACCGACGCCGCCCGACCCACCTCGTCGGTCGGCTCCCCGGCGCGCACCGCGTCCTCGGCGGCCTGCACGGCGTCGGCGGCCGCGAGGACGGCCGACTCCGCCACCCAGGCCGTCGACACCAGCCGGCCGACGGTCTCCTGCAGCATCGGGTCGTCGACCGGCCGCGGGGCGGGGGCGTGGTCGAACGTCCGGGTCCGGGAGCGGACGAGGGCCGCGGCGTCGCTCGCCACCGACCGCAGGATCCCGGCCACGAGCGCCTGCAGGTAGAGCTGGAGGAAGGGCACGTCGGAGGCGGGACGCGGCTCGTGACGGGGCCGGACGGCGAGGAACTCGTCGGGTGCCACCGCGACCCCGTCGAACCGCGTCGTCCCGGTCCCGGTGCGCGACTGGCCCATGCCGTCCCAGTCGTCGACGACCGTGACGCCCGCTCGTGAAACGGGCACGAGCACCGTCGCCACCCGGTCGCCCTCGACCCGCGCCGCCACCGAGATCCAGTCCGAGTACAGCGTGCCGGTGCTGTAGTACTTCACGCCGTCGAGTCGCCAGCCGTCGTCGACCGGGGTGAGCGTCGTCGTGAAGTCGTGGTTCCCGGCAGCCACCGTGCCGGTCTCGGAGATCGCGTTGCCGAACACCGTCCCGGCGCGCACCTCGTCGAGCCAGCGGGTGTGCCCGCCGCGGACGAAGCCGAGCGTCTGGCTGTAGTGGGTGCGCAGCACGTGCGCGACGATCGGGTCGGCCTCCGCGAGGTCGATGACGAACCCGAGCAGCTCCCGGATGGTCGCGCCCTGCCCGCCCTCGTCGACGGGCAGCGCGAGCGCGCCGAGGCCCGCCGTCGCGACCGCCTTCACCTGGTCGAACGGGCTGACGCCGTCGCGCTCGCGCTCGGCGGCGCCCGCCGCGATCTCGGCGAGCAGCTCATGCAGTTCGGGGGAGCCGAGGCGCACGGTCACACCGTCGATCCTTCCCGACGACGGCTCGGGTCGGGGGCGAGCAGCGCCGCGGCCGTCGTCAGGACGGCGAGCCCGGCGTAGGCGAGCACGATCCACCACGGCCGCCCGTTCCCGGCGATGAGCAGCGAGGCGGCCACGAGCGGGGCGAGTCCGCCGGAGAGCACCGAGCCGATCTGATAGCCGAGCGAGGCCCCGCTGTAGCGGACGCGGACGTCGAACATCTCGGCGAACCACGCCGCCTGCGGGCCGTACATGGAGTCGTGCACGACGTTGATCGCGAGGACCGCCGCCAGCACGATCAGCACGGTCGAGCCCGTGTCGACGGCGAGGAAGAACAGCGCCAGCGCCGCCGTCCCGCCGATCGCCCCGACCAGGTAGGGCCGTCGGCGACCGACCCGGTCGGACAGCACCGCCCACAGCGGCGTGGTGGCGAGCCCGAGCGCCGACACCACGACGACGGCCGTCAGGCCCGCCGACGACGCCTTCCCCAGTTTCTGGGTGACGTAGGTCAGCCCGTAGGTCGTGATCAGCGTGTAGAGCCCGATCTGCGAGAGCCGCAGACCCGTCGTCAGGAGCACCTCCCGCGGCGCCGTGCGCAGCACCTCGACGATCGGCAGCCGGGCGACCCGACGTTCCTGGCGCAGCGCGACGAACTCCGGGGCGTCCTCGAGGCGCAGCCGGATCACCAGGCCCACCGCCACGAGCAGGGCGCTGGCCAGGAACGGGATGCGCCAGCCCCACGACAGGAACGCCTCGTCGGAGGTCGTGGCGCGCACGAGGAACAGCGACCCGGTCGCGAGCAGCATCCCGGCCGGCGAGCCGATCTGGGTGAAGCTGCCGTACCAGCCGCGGCGGTGCGGTGGGGCGTGCTCGGTGGACAGCACCGCGGCGCCGCCCCACTCGGCCCCGACCGCGAAGCCCTGCACGAGCCGGAGCACCACGAGCAGGGTTGGCGCCAGCGCGCCGATGCTCGCGTACCCGGGCAGGACCCCGATGAGGGTCGTCGCCCCGCCCATCCCGACGAGCGCGCCGACGAGCACGGTCTTGCGCCCCACCCGGTCACCGAGATGCCCGGCGACGACCGCGCCGATCGGCCGGGCGCCGAAGCCCGCGGCGTAGGTCGCGAACGCGGCGAGGGTGCCCGCCGTCGGGCTGACCGACGGGAAGAACAGCGTGTTGAACACCAGCGCCGTCGCGGTGGCGTAGAGGTAGAAGTCGTACCACTCGATGGCGGTGCCGACCGCGCTCGCGAGGGCGACGCGGCGCGGGGTGGTCACGGGCTGGGTCGTGGTGGTCACACGGGTCTCCGGAGGTCGGTGGTCCAGGGGCGGCCCTACCGACACAGGGACGAGGCGACCAGCAGCAGGTCGATGTGCTCACGCTCCACGAGCAGCCAGCCGGTCACCGCGGCGACGGTAGTTGCTTGCGCCGCTCGCCGCAGGTGCGATCGAATGATGCGTATGTGCGCAGGTGGACTCGACGCCTTCTGGCCGAGCCGCCGCGTGCAGGAGTTCGACCAGTGGTGTCGCCGGGCCGCGTGAGCCCGCAGCCGTTCCCGCGCGTGCCCCCGCGGCCGGTCCGTGCCGTCGTGTCCTGGTCGAATCCCTGAGAGGAACCCGTCGTGTCGGTCACCGACGACTACCTGAAGAACAACGAGACCTACGTCGCGAACTTCCCCGGCGAGCTGCCGCTGCCGCCCGCCCGCAAGACGGCCGTCGTGGCCTGCATGGACGCCCGCGTGAACCCCTACGGTGCGCTGGGCCTGAAGGAGGGCGACTCGCACGTCATCCGCAACGCCGGCGGCGTCGTCACCGACGACACGATCCGCTCGCTCGCGATCTCGCAGCACCTGCTCGGGACCGAGGAGATCATCCTCATCCACCACACCGACTGCGGGATGGTGACGTTCACCGACGAGCAGTTCGCCGACATCCTGGAGAAGGAGACCGGCCAGCGCCCGTCGTGGACCGCGAACGCCTTCCCCGACGCCGAGGGCGACGTCCGCGACTCCATCAAGCGCATCACCGACAGCCCGTTCGTCAAGAACAAGGACTCGGTGCGCGGCTTCGTCATCGACGTCGCGACGGGGAAGCTGAACGAGGTCAGGTGACCTCCCCGGCCTGAGCGAAGGGCCCCTTCGGTCGATCTATCCGACCGAAGGGGCCCTTCACTCACCAGCAGACGTCCCCGCCTACGCGTCGACCGGCGTCGTCACCAACGGCCGCCCGACCAGGCCGGCCGCGAGCGTGTCGCCGGCCTGCGGGTCGATGACGAGGAACGACCCGGTGGCGGCGACCGTGTCGTAGTCGTCCAGCGGCAGCGGCTCGGCCACCGTGATCGCCACGTGGCCGATGTCGTTGATCTCGAGCGTGCCCGGGTCGGCGTCGAGGGCGAGGGTCTGGATGTCCAGGCGGTCCTCGACGGCGGTGATCATGGCCTGCACGGTGTGCGTCCCGTGCTTGACCAGGAGCCGGCGCCCCGGGGTGAGCGGCTTGTCGTGCAGCCACGCCAGGGTCGCGGTGAACTCGGTGACCGGGTCCGGCGCGGACCCCGCGGCCGTGATGACGGCGCCCCGGGCGATGCCGAGGTCGTGCGCGAGCCGCAGCACCACGCTGTCGCCCGCCGAGGCGCTGTCCAACGCCGACGTGTACCGGTCGATCCCCTCGACCGTGGTCCGCTGGCCGTCGGGGAGCACGACGACCTCGTCGCCGACCGACACCGAGCCCGCCGCGACGAGTCCGGCGTAGCCGCGGTAGTCGGGGTACTCGGCCGAGCGCGGCCGGATCACGGTCTGCACCGGGAACCGGAACGGCGCGGTGTCGTCCGGGCCGTCGACCGGGACCGACTCGAGGTGGTCGAGCAGCGTCGGGCCGTCGTACCAGGGGGTGCGGTCCGACGCGAGGACGACGTTGTCGCCCTTCTTGGCCGACACCGGGATCGTCACGACGGTGTCCTCGCCGTAGCCGAGCGCCGCGGTGTGGTCGCGGAACTCCTTGGCGATCGTCAGGTAGGTCGCCTCGTCGTAGTCGACGAGGTCGATCTTGTTGACGGCGAGCACCAGACGCGGCACCCGGAGCAGCGCCATCACCGCGGCGTGACGGCGGGTCTGCTCGACCACGCCGTGCCGCGCGTCGACCAGCAGCACCGCGAGCTGCGCGGTCGACGCACCGGTGACGGTGTTGCGGGTGTACTGCACGTGGCCGGGGGTGTCGGCCAGCACGAAGGAGCGGCGGGGCGTCGCGAAGTAGCGGTACGCCACGTCGATCGTGATGCCCTGCTCCCGTTCCGAGCGCAGGCCGTCGACCAGCAGCGACAGGTCGGGCTCGCCGTCGGCGCTCTTCGACGCCCGCTCGACGGCCTCGAGCTGGTCGGCCAGGACCGACTTGGTGTCGTAGAGCAACCGACCGACGAGCGTGGACTTGCCGTCGTCGACCGAGCCCGCCGTCGCGAGCCGCAGGAGATCGGTCATCAGAAGTAGCCTTCCTTCTTGCGATCTTCCATCGCGGCCTCGGAGAGGCGGTCGTCCGCGCGCGTGGCGCCGCGCTCGGTCAGCCGGGACTCGCGGACCTCGGCGAGCACCTCGTCGAGCGTCGTGGCGGTCGACTCGACCGCGCCGGTGCAGGAACCGTCGCCGACGGTCCGGTACCGGACCGACTTCGTGATGACCTCTTCGCCGTCGCGCGGGCCGCCCCACGGGCCCGACGTCAGCCACATGCCGTCGCGGGCGAACACGTCGCGGGTGTGCGCGTAGTAGATCGTCGGCAGGTCGATCTCCTCGCGCTGGATGTAGCGCCAGACGTCGAGCTCGGTCCAGTTCGACAGCGGGAACACGCGCACGTGCTCGCCCGGCTTGTGGCGCCCGTTGTAGAGGTTCCACAGCTCCGGCCGCTGCCGCGAGGGCTCCCACGCCCCGAAGGCGGTGCGCAGCGAGAAGATGCGCTCCTTGGCCCGCGCCCGCTCCTCGTCGCGTCGGCCGCCGCCGAACACCGCGTCGTGGCGGTGGTCGGCGATCGCGTCGAGCAGCGGCGTGGTCTGCAGCGGGTTGCGGGTGCCGTCGGCGCGCTCGGACAGGCGCCCGTCGTCGATGTAGTCCTGCACGCTCGCGACCTCGAGGGTCAGCCCGTAGCGCTCGACGACGGCGTCGCGGAACTCGATGACCTCGTCGAAGTTGTGCCCGGTGTCGACGTGCAGCACCGGGAACGGGATCGGCGCGGGCCAGAACGCCTTGTGCGCGAGGTGCACCAGCAGCATCGAGTCCTTGCCGCCGGAGAAGAGGATCACCGGGCGGTCGAACTCGCCGGCGACCTCACGCATCACGTGGATCGCTTCGGACTCGAGGACGTCGAGCTGGTCGGTTCCCGCCGGGGACGCAGCGGAGCGGAGCTCGACCCCTGACTCTGTCGCCGTCATCCGTGCAGCCCGCATTCGGTCTTGGTGAAGCCCGCCCAGCGGCCGCTGCGCGGGTCGGCGCCGGGCGCCGGCTTGGCCGTGCACGGCTGACAGCCGATCGACGGGTAGCCCTCGCCGACCAGCGGGTTGACCAGCACCGCGTGCTCCGCGATGTAGGCGTCCATCTGCTCGTCGGTCCAGTGCGCGATCGGGTTGACCTTCGCCAGCCCGTGCCGCTCGTCCCAGGTGACCAGCGGGGTGTTCGCCCGGGTCGGGGCCTCGACGCGCCGCACGCCGGTGACCCAGGCGTCGTAGCGCGCGAGGGTCTTCTTGAGCGGCTCGACCTTGCGCATGTTGCAGCAGGCGCCGGGGTCGGAGGCGAAGAGGTTCTTCCCGAACCGCGCGTCCTGCTCGGCGACGGTCAGCTCCGGCTCGGCCTGCACGATGTTCACGCCGTAGACCTGGGCGACCGCGTCGCGGGTCCCGAGGGTCTCGGCGAAGTGGTAGCCGGTCTCGAGGAACAGCACGTCGACGCCGGGACGCGCCTCGGCGCCCAGCTTCACCAGCACCGCGTCCTGCATGTTCGACGCCACGATGAGCCGGTCGCCGTAGGTGGCGGCCGCCCAGGCGAGGATCTGCGCGGTCAGCTCGACGTGGTCGGTCGTGCCCTCGAGCGCCGCGAAGCGCTCCCCGGCAGCGAGGGCGTCGGCGCGGGTGTCAGCTTCGGTGCTGGTCATGCGGCCACTCCTGAGACGACGAATGTGCTGCGGCAGTCGGCGCACTCCCAGGCGTTCTCGGGTGTCTCCCGGGGGCGCAGGTCCTGCTCGCCGCAGTAGGGGCAGTACTGGATCGCCAACCTCACTGCAGCCGGCTTTCTTCCGCCCGCAGCACCCACTGGGCGAAGCGCTCGTCGTCGTTCCGGTCGGCGACGAAGGCGCGGACCAGCCGCTCGACGTACGGACCGAGGTCGGCGGAGAGGACCTTGTGGCCGCGCAGCTTGCGCCCGAAGCCGGAGTCGAGGCCGAGGCCGCCGCCCAGGTGCACCTGGAAGCCCGCCGCGGGGTTGCCGTCGGCGTCGTTGACGATCTGGCCCTTGAGCCCGATGTCGGCGACCTGGACCCGGGCGCACGAGTTCGGGCAGCCGTTGAGGTGGATCGAGATCGGGGTGTCGAGCTGCGGGGCGACGTCCGCGCAGAGCTGCTCGAGCTCGGTGACGAGGTCGCCCGCCCGGTTCTTGGTGTCGACGAACGCGAGCTTGCAGAACTCGAGGCCGGTGCAGGCCATCGTCGAGCGGCGGAAGACGCTCGGCCGAGCGGGCAGCCCGAGGTGGTCCAGCGCCGTCGTCAGGGTCTCGAGCTTCTCCTCCGGCACGTCGAGGACCAGGATCTTCTGGTACGGCGTGAGCCGGATGCGGGTGGACCCGACGTCCTCAGCGGCCTTCGCGACGCCGACCAGCGTGGAGCCGGAGGTGCGGCCCGCGGGCGGCGCGACACCGACGTACTTGCGGCCGTCGGTCTGGTCGTGGATGCCGACGTGGTCGATGATGCCGGCGATGGCCTCGGGCGCCGGGCCGTCGAGCATCTTCCGGTGCAGGTACTCGTCCTCCATGACCTGCCGGAACCGCTCGGGGCCCCAGTCGGCGATGAGGAACTTGATGCGGGCGCGGGTGCGCAGCCGGCGGTAGCCGTAGTCGCGGAAGACCTGGACGACGGCGTGCCAGACGTCCGGCACCTCCTCCAGCGGCACCCACGCGCCGAGCCGCACCGCGAGCTTCGGGTTGGTGGAGAGCCCGCCGCCGACGTGGAGGTCGAAGCCGGGGCCGTGCTCGGGGTGGTTCACGCCGACGAAGCTGACGTCGTTGACCTCGTGCGCGACGTCCTGCTGGCCGGAGATCGCGGTCTTGAACTTGCGGGGCAGGTTCGACAGCGAGCGGTCGCCGATGTACTTCGCCGCGATCTCGGTGATCGCCGGGGTGCCGTCGAGGATCTCGTCGGCGCTGATCCCGGCGACCGGGGAGCCGAGGATGACGCGCGGGCAGTCGCCGCACGCCTCCGTCGTCGTGAGCCCGACGCCCTCGAGGCGGCGCCAGATCTCCGGGACGTCCTCGACGCGGATCCAGTGGAGCTGGATGTTCTCGCGGTCGGTGACGTCGGCGGTGTCGCGGGCGAAGGTCTGCGAGATCTCGCCGATGACGCGCAGCTGCTCGGTGGTCAGCGCCCCGCCGTCGACCCGGACGCGCAGCATGAAGTACGACGCGTCGAGCTCCTCCTCCTCGACGTGACCGGTGTCGGTCCCGGGGAAGCCCTCGGCGCGCTGGGTGTAGAGACCCATCCAGCGGAAGCGGCCGCGGAGGTCGGCGGGGTCGATCGACTCGAACCCGCGGTGCGCGTAGATGTTCTCGATGCGCGCCCGCACGTTGAGCGGGTTGTCGTCCTTCTTGGACTGCTCGTTCTTGTTCAGCGGCTCGCGGTACCCCAGCGCCCACTGGCCCTCGGCCTTGCCCTTCCGGGCGCGCTTCGGCTTCACCGGCGTGTCCGGCACGTCGCCGCGCATGCCGACCGAGGTGGTCTCCGCGTACGACTGCTCCGGCGTCGTGGCACCTTCGCTGGACGGGGCGCTGGTCATCGGTGGTGCGTCCTCCGGACGCAGGCACGCAGGACCTTCCCGACGACGGGTGCGGTCGCGCGCCTGCTGACGATCGTGGTGGTGGGTGCCCTCTCGGGCGTCAGCGGCCGTGCCTCAGCACGCCGGGCAGAGCGCGCTGGACACGTAGCCGAGGTCGACGTGGGGTCGACCGACCAGCATCGGGTCCAGGGCACGCACGACGACGAGCGTGCCATGTCGTCGGACACGATTCCACCGGCACCGGGTGTGGGGTGGCCCTCTGTGGCCCCTCGTGGCAGGAAAGCGTCGTTGCTGTCGTCCAGTGGCAGGGAAGCCACATCGTCGGCACGCGCACAATGGACGGATGCCCTCCGTGCCCCCCGGCGGTGAACCCGCCCCGGCCGACGGCTCGCTCCCACCCGACGCGCTCACCGGGCTGGGGACGCGCCCGTTCGGCGTCTACGTCCACGTGCCCTTCTGCGCGACCCGCTGCGGGTACTGCGACTTCAACACCTACACCGCCTCCGACCTGGGCCTGACCAGCACGGACGACCCGGCGTCGCCCGCCAGCTGGCTGGAGGGCCTCCGTCGGGAACTCGACCTCGCGACCCGCGTGCTCGGCTCACCGCCACCCGCCGACACCGTTTTCCTCGGCGGCGGCACGCCGTCGCTGCTGGGAGCGGAGGGGCTCACGGCCGTGCTCGACGCTGTCCGGGCGACGTTCGGCCTCGCCCCCGGCGCGGAGGTGACCACCGAGGCCAACCCCGAGTCGACGTCCCCAGAGCTGCTCGCCGCCATCGCCGGCGCCGGGTACACGCGGCTCTCGCTCGGCATGCAGTCCGACGTCGACCACGTCCTCGCCGTGCTCGACCGCCGCCACACCCCGGGCGCGGCCGTCGCCGTGGCCCGCGCGGCACTCGAGGCGGGGCTGCGCCACGTCAACCTGGACCTCATCTACGGCACGCCCACCGAGACCGACGACGACCTCCGCCGCTCCCTCGACGCCGTCCTCGCCAGCGGCGCGGACCACGTCTCGGCCTACTCGTTGATCGTCGAGGACGGCACCGCGCTCGCCCGCCGCGTCGCCCGCGGCGAGCTGCCCATGCCCGACGACGACGTCCTCGCCGACCGCTACGAGATCGTCGACGACGTCCTCGCCGCGCACGGGTTCGGCTGGTACGAGGTGTCGAACTGGGCGCGCACCGAGGCCGCCCGCTGCCGGCACAACCTCGGCTACTGGTCCGGCGGCGACTGGTGGGGCGCCGGCCCCGGCGCCCACTCGCACGTCGGCGGCGTCCGCTGGTGGAACGTCCGTCACCCCGCCCGCTACTCGAAGCAGCTGGGCGCGGGGGAGTCGCCCGCCGAGGCGCGCGAGCTGCTCACCCCGGCCGACCGGCACGTCGAGGAGGTCCTCCTCCACCTGCGGACGATCGAGGGCCTCCCGCAGCGGGTCCTCGACGACGACGGCCGCGCGGCCGCCGAGCAGGCGGTCCGGGACGGCCTGCTCGACGACGGGTCCTGGGCCCGTGGGCAGGCGGTCCTCACCCGGCACGGTCGGCTGCTCGCCGACGGCGTGGCGATCGCGCTGACGGGGGCCTGATGACGCTGCCCGACCCGGAGCGGATCCCGCTGCCCGACGTCACGCTCTCGGTCTACGACGTCGGGTCCGGGCCGGCGGTGCTGCTCCTGCACGGGTTCCCCGACCGCGCGACCCTCTGGCGCGCCCAGATCGAGCGCCTCGTCGACGCCGGGTACCGGGTGCTCGCGCCCGACCTGCGCGGGTTCGGCGAGAGCGACCGTCCCGACGACGTCGCGGCCTACCGGATCCGCCACTCCGTGGCCGACGTGGTGGCGCTGCTGCGGGAGCGCGCGGTGGACCGTGTCGTCGTGGTCGGCCACGACTACGGGGCGGCGGTCGGCTGGGCCCTGGCCATATCCAGCGAGGCGGTGCGGGGTTACGTGGCGCTCTCCGTCGGCCACCCCAACGCGTTCCGGGCCGCCGGGCTCCCGCAGCGCGCCCTGTCCTGGTACATGCTCTGGTTCACCCACCCCGGCGTCGCGGAGGCGGTGCTGCCCGCCGACGACTGGGCCTTCCTCCGCCGCTGGGCCCACCCCGGCACCGAGGACGACGACCTCGTCCGCACCCAGATCCGCGACCTCTCCCGTCCGGGGGCGCTGACCGCGGGCCTGAACTGGTACCGCGCCAACGTCGACCCGCGGACCTTCGCCGACGAGCACCCGCTCGACCTCCCGCCGGTGCGCTGCCCGGTGCTGGGCCTGATCGGCGCGGACGACGTCGCGCTGACCGAGGCGCAGATGGCCGGCTCCGCCGTGTACGTCACGGGCGGGTTCGACTGCGTGACGCTGCCGGGTGCGGGTCACTGGCTCCCCGCCCGGCACGCCGACGCCGTCACCGAGCACGTCCTGGCCTTCCTGGCCCGCCTGGACTGACGTCGATCGACGTCGGTGGGGCGCGAGTGCGGCGATGTGCATCCCTGCTGGCGCATTCCACCGCACTCGCGGAGCGGGGACGGTGACGTGACGGGAGACGGTCAGCCCTCCGGGTCGAGCGCTCCGGCGTCGCCCGCCCGGTACCGGCGGCCGGTGCGCGCCGTGGCGTTCGTGCAGTTCAGGGGGTCAGGAGCAACTTGCCGCCGGCCTGCATCGAGCGGCTCCGCCGGACCGTCTCGGCGAACTCCGCCAGCGGGTAGGTCCCGGCGATCGGCACGTCGACGACGCCGCGCGCCGCGAGCGCGGCCACCTCGGGCAGCGCGTCGTTCCGAAGCGCGCCCCCGCTGTTCCGGACGCCGAGCGTCGCGGCCTCCGCGGGGCGCGCGACCGTCAGCACCCGGTCCGGGTCGCCGGTGATCGCCACGAGCGCGAGCAGGACGCCGTCGGGGGCCGGAGGCGCCTCCGGCGGTGTCCAGGCCACGGGCGCGCTGTCGAAGGCGCGGTCCACCGGCCCGCCCGCGAGCTCCCGCACCCGCTCGACCATGCCCTCGCCGTACCCGGTCACCTGCGCCCCGGAGGCCCGCAGGGAATCGGCGTTCCGTGGCCCCGCCGTCGCGATCACCCTCACCCCACGGTGCAGGGCGAGCTGCGCAGCCATGCGCCCGATCACCGAGCCCGCGCCGTGCACCAGCAGCGTCTCGCCCGGGAGGATCCCGAGCAGGTCCACACAGCGCGTCGCCGTCTCGGCCGCCATCGGCAGGGCCGCGGCGTGGGGGAGGTCCAGCCCGTCGGGGACCGCGGTCCACGCCGTCAGGACGGCGAGCTCGGCCGCCCCCGCCGATGCCGCGTCGTAGCGCGCGGGCCCGAGCACGAGCCGACCGAGCTCGTCGTCGGGAACGCCCTCGCCGACCTCGTCGACGGTGCCGGACACCTCCAGCCCGATCCCGCGGGGCAGCCCCTGGTCCCCGAGGAGGCCCTCGCACAGGGCCCAGTCGGCGGGGTTGAGCCCGCACGCGGCGACGCGGACCCGCACCTGGCCGGGACCGGGGTGCGGCTCGTCGACGTCGTGCAGGGCCAGGACCTTCTCCGGGTCGCCGATGCTGTCGTACTGCAGTGCTCGCATGGCGTCGACGCTAGGAACCGGGTGATCACGGCGTCCAAGACCTGTTCGGCCTGGGAGGCATACCGTGGCGGTATGACCGAGCTGGACCTGCGGCTGCTGCAGTACTTCACGGTGGTGGCGCGACACGGCAACGTCGGCCGGGCCGCGGCGGAGCTGCGGGTGGCGCAGCCGTCCCTGTCCCGGCAGATGCAGCGGCTGGAGTCGCAGGTCGGGGCCCGTCTGCTCGACCGGTCGGCCCGGGGGAGCGCGCTGACCACGGCCGGGAAGGTCCTGCTCTCCCACGCCGAGGAGCTGCTGCACGCGGCGGAGCGGGCGGTCGCCGAGGCCCGCGCGACGACGGAGCCGGACCGCCTCGTCGTGGGCCACACCGGCAACCTCGTCATCACCCCGGTGGTGCGGGAGCTCCGACGGCGGCACCCGGACGCGGACGTCCGCACCGTCGCGGTCGTGGAGCCGGTCCCGGACGCCCTCCTGACCGGCCGGGTCGACGCCGTCATCGCCCGCCTCCCGCTCCCCGACGGTCCCCTGTGTCTGGACCGGCTGTACGACGAGCCACGGGCGCTGGTCGTGCCGGTCGGGAGCCGGCTGGCCGACCAGGCGTCGGTGACGCTCGCCGACTTCGCCGACGAGCCGCTCGCCCGCTACGGCGACCCCGCGGTCGACGCGTGGTGGCGCGTCGACCCGCGCCCCGACGGCTCGCGCGCCCCCGACGGGCCCCTGGCCGACGCCTTCGGGAGCAAGTTCGAGCTGGTAGCAGCGGGCGAGGCGCTGCTCGTGCTGCCGCAGCGCCCCACGAGCACCGGGTTCCGGGACGACCTCGTCGCGGTGCCGGTCGACGACATCCCGCCGACGCCCGTCGTCCTCGCGACCCGCTCCGGACCGCCGTCGCCGCTGGTCGCCGAGGCGCGGGCGCTCGCCCGGGAGCTGCTGGTCCGCTGAGGAGCGGTACCGCGCGGGCCGGGGAGGGAGCCCGAGGCGTGGTCCAGGACGCTCAGCGCTGGGGCGAGGCCTGCGTCGGTAGCGAAGCGTGGTCGACCATCCGAGTCACGACGACTCGGATGATCGAGGGCGGTCAGCCCCCGGGGCCCAGCGCTCCGGCGTCGCCCGCCCGGTACTCGGCCGCGGTCGCGCGCAGCGCCCCGGCGAGTGACGACAGGCCCGCCGCCTCCTGCCCGAGTGCGTCCGTCCCCTCGGCCGCCTTCGGGTCGTACTGCGCGGCGAAGGTGCGGCCCTGCTCGTCGTCGCCGGCCACGTCGCCGAGGCCGATCAACCTCGAGCGCAGGGCCGCGGCCGCGTCCGCCGCGATCCGGCCGGCCTCGTCGAACCGGGTCGCGGCGGCCTCGAGGTCCTCCGGGCGCGTGCCGAATCCGCCTGTCACACGGGCGAGCGTAGGAAGCCCGACGCGTCCCGTGGGCCCGATTCGACGAAGTGGCTCTCCTGCCACTGGATGACAGCAACGACGCTTCCCTGCCACGAGGGGGAGGGGTCACGGCCAGAAGATGCTCCCCTCGTCGAACACGAACCGGATCGAGGTCGGCAGTTCGAGCCCCTCGTCCTTCGCCCGCAGCACCGCGGCGAGCAGGCCCTTCCCGGCCTCGTCGACGTCGAGCGCGATCATCCGGCCGTCCACCACGAGGTCGCCGCCACCCTGGCGGGCGAGCCGGCCACTGCCCTCCAGCACGGCCGCCTCGACGGACTCCGCCGACGACACCTCGGGCACGGTCAGCTCGACGAACCGCCCGCGGTCGCCCGGGTGGGCCCGTAGCAGGGCACCGGCGTCGGCCCGGGCGTGGACGCTCATGCCCTCGGACTCGAGGAGCCGGGCCGTCGGGACCTGCTCCGGAGAGAACGCCGCGCCGGGCGACTCGTGCACGCCGGGCCGGAACAGCGGACCGAGGGCGCCGCGTGACGACGGGTCGAGCGCGGCGGAGATGCGGCCGTCGAGGACGCCGAGGTCGTCGGCGAGGCCCTTCCCGGTGGCGGGAGCCGCGGCGCCCGAACCGATGGCGTCGCCCTCGGGAACCCCTGGCGCGAGCCGACCGGCTGCGGGGCCGCCGGCGTCACCCCCGGGAACACCCGGCGCGAGCCGACCGGCTCCGGGCGCGACGGCGTCGCCCTCGACCACACCCGGCGCGAGCCGGCCGGCGCCGGGCCCGACGGCGCCGAGCCCACCGGCGATCCCACCGAGCACGCCCCCGAACGCGCCGCCGGTCGCGGCGGCGGCCCCGACCTCGTCGAGCGACCAGCCGCCGTGCCCGAAGGCCTCGACGCGCAGCGGCTGGGCGACCGCGAGGTCGACCACCGCCGCCTCGACCGCCCCGAACACGGCGCCGACCACCACCCCGCCGAGGACCGCGGCGGCCGTCGCCGACAGCTCCACCCCGATCGCGGCCGCCGCGGCCACCAGACCGGCACCCACCCCCGCGGCCGCGGCGGCGGAGGTGCCGAACGTCAGCCACGCGAGGCCCACCCCGGCGACGATCGTGGCGCCCGCCGTCACGGCCAGTTCGGTGACCCGGGCCTTCGCGTCCTCGACCGCCGCCGCGAACCGGACGAGCGCCTCGCCCAGCGCCCGGCACCCGGCCGCGTCCTCGCGCAGCGCCGTCTCGTGCGCCGCCCACGTCGTCGCGAAGGCGTCGGCCGCGCCGCCCTCCCACGAGGCGCGCGCCGCGGTCGCCCCCGACCAGCCCACCTCGCGGGCGCGGTCCAGCTCGGCCGCCGCCCGGTCCCACGCGGCGGCCGCGGCGCGCAGGCGTTCTTCGTCGGCGGCGGGCCACCACAGCCCGACCTCCTCCACGACGTCCATCACGCGGCCCGGGCGGTGATCACCTGGCCGTGCGCGGCCGTGATGACGACGACGGCGGCGCCGGTCAGGGTCCAGGTCTCGCTGCGGTCGTCGTAGACCGACGTGGCGGGGTCGGCCAGCGTCCGGCCGATCGCGTCGAGCGAGACGGTGCCCCAGTCGATGCGGCGGAAGCCGTAGTACCGGTTGCCGCAGAGCAGGTCCGAGGTCTCCTCGCCCCGGGCGAACACACGCACCACCTGGTCCTCGGCCGTGTGGGGCCCGCAGACGTCCGGCGGTTCGGCCAGCGCGGACGGCGCGGGCAGGAACACGGCGCCCAGGGCGAGGACGGCGACGACGAACGGACGGAGCACGGTGACCTCCACGGCTCGGGGCCGTGTCGATCACGGCCTCTCACCTGCTCGGACTGCCGCCGGACCCGATCGGTTCCACCGAATTCCCGGCGTTCCCGGCGCCCGCGATCAACGTCGTGATCCGGACCCAGGACGGCGCGGTCGGCGTCGACCCGAACCCGAACCGCACCGGCGGCGAGACCGGGCGGAGGGCTCCCTGGTCGACCCCGTCGAGCGTCGTCGTCGCCGCGACGATCCGGTGCAGGTCCTGCGCGCCGTAGTACTCGGTGCGGCCCCCGCCGGCGCTGCCGACGGTCCGGACGCCGGGCAGCACCCGACGGGCGATCGCGTCGATCGTCGCGATCCACCACGGCGCGGTCGCCACCCGCCACGGCACGGCGCGCAGCAGCAGCCCGAGCGGGGACCGCCCGCCGAGCGTGAAGCGGGACTCGAGCGGACCCGCCGTCAGGAAGAACGCGGAGCCGGCGGAGCGCAGGTCGACGGGGACGTACCGGACCTCGTCGAACGTGTACGTCGCGCCGACGAACGCCGCGACCTCCGGCGAGGGCGCGAGCAGCATCCGGTGCCCGTCGGGACGTTCGAGCATGACGTCGGTGAAGGTCCCGAGCGGCGAGTGCGGCCAGTGGCCGATCACGTAGCGCAGCCCGGACGCGGTGCCGAGTCCGCCGATCCAGCCGTCAAAGCGTTCCACCGCCGCGGGGTGCCCGGCCGGACTCACAGATCCACCAGCACGATCCCGACCACGACGACCGCCGCCGCGACGGCCCGCCGCCACCCGAACCGCTCGCCGAGGAACAGGGTCCCGATGACGGCGCCGATGACGATGGAGGTCTCCCGCAGGGCCGCGACGGCCGCGGTCGCCCCGCTGGTCTGCGCGACCAGCACCAGCCCGTACGCCGCGAGCGACACGAGCCCGCCGAGGAAGCCGACGGCCAGCGACGACCACGGCGCCCGCGCGAGCCCCCGTCCCCGTCGGACGACGGCGAGCACCGGCATCACCGGGCCCTGCACCAGGAACATCCACGCGGCGTAGACCGGCACCGGGGTCGTGGCCACCGCGCCCGCGTCGACCAGCGTGTACCCGGCGATGAACAGGCCGGTCGCGACGGCGGCCGCGAGGGCGGGCAGGGCGGCCCGCGTCAGTCGCCCGCCGTCGAGCGCGAGCGAGATCAGCCCGAGGGAGATGACGGCGACGCCGAGCACCTGCCACCAGGGCAGGCCGCCGCCGAACACGACCTCGTAGAGCGCGACGACCCACGGCGCCGTCCCGCGGGCCACCGGGTAGACCTGACTGAACTCACCGAGCTGGTAGCTCGCCCACAGCAGCAGCGTGTACCCGACGTGCAGGGCGGCGGACGAGAGCACGAACGGCCACGCGTGCGCCGGCGGCGGGCCGAGCACGAGGGCCGCGCCGCCGCCGACCACGACGTAGGACGCGCCGATCAGCGCGAAACCGACGAGGCGGTCGCCCACGCCGTGGGCGATCGCGTTCCACGTCGCGTGCAGGACGGCGGCGAGCAGGGTGAGGGTGATGACGGCGGGGGACACCGGCGGCTCCTGGGGCGTCGGACCGCACTCCGGGTGCGGGCGCGTCGAACTGGAGCCCTCGGGGTTTCTCTCCCGTCAGGTGTCGGCCGTGGGCCGTGGCGCCGCTCGGTCCAGACCCCGGATCGCCCTGGTTGTCGGTCAGGAGGCGGGCGTCGGACGGAACCCTAGGCGCAGGCAGCGCTCACCCTACGCGCGTCGTCTCACCGGACCAGGCCGCCGAACGTCATGGCCTTGTGCCCCCGCGCGCTCAGGCTGACCATGACGCCCCCGACGACGGCGAGCACCGCGCCGATCACGGCCTCGTGCAGGACGAAGCCGGTCAGGGCGCCGGCGAACACGGCGATGATCAGGGTGTCCCGGAGGAAGCGCAGCACGCGGCGGACGGTAGGCCAGGGAGCAGACCGGATCCGGCCGACTCACCCGGACGAGACCCGCGGCGTGGGCGGCCCCACCCGCCGTCGGGAACGGGCCACTGCGTCAGCCCGCGCGGCGGGCGCGGACGACGACGAGTTCCTCGGTGCGCTGCCCGGGCTCGATCAGGCCGCGCTGCTCGAGCATCTGCGCGCGGGCGGTGAAGACCGGGCCGAAGGGGTGCTCGCAGCGGGCGGCGACGTCGGCGTCGAGACCGTGTCCCGCGAGCCGCGCGAGCGTGGTGTCGACCCCGTTGATCGCCGAGTGCACCAGCAGCAGGCAGCCGCCGGGGGCGAGGACGCGCGGGGCCTCGTCGATCACGCGGTCGACCAGGGTGCGCCCGTCGAGTCCGCCGTCGAACGCGCGCATGGCGCCATGCGTCGGCAGCGACGCGTCGGCGGTGGGGACGTAGGGCGGATTGGAGACGACGAGGTCGTACTGCTTCCCGACGACGGGTGCGGCCAGGTCGCCGCGGTGCAGCCGGACCCGGCGGCCCAGCCGTCCGGCGTTGGCCCACGAGCTGAACAGGGCACGGCGTGACACGTCGACGGCGGTGACCTCGGTGCCCGGCACACCGGCCGCCACCAGCGACAACGCCCCGGCGCCGGCGCAGAGCTCGAGCACCCGGGTGCGGGGGAGCGGTGAGTCGAGGAGCTCGCGGACCAGGACGTCGGCGAGCAGCCACGTGTCGCGCTGGGCGGGGTAGACGCCCGGGCCGCGCAGCAGCGGGAGGTGCGCGCGGGTGCCGTCGGCGGCGGGGAGGGGGGTGGGGACGGGAACGACGACGTCGGGCACGACCGGTGCGGGCACGGTGGTGCGGGGGGTGGGCAGGGAGATGGACATACGCATGCTCCTCGGCGGTCACGGGGGCGCGGACGCGGAGGCCTGCCGGGCGTCCGGCGGCCGGGCGTCCCCGAAGAGCAGCTGCGCACTCAACCGCCGGGGACGGGAGTGAGCCTGTGTTACCCGGTGATTACGCGAGCCGATCGTCGTATTCGATGTGATGCACACACCGCGTACACCGCACCCGTCGTCGGGTAGCCGGACCGCTCGATCGCCCGCCCCCGACGTCCGAGGAGATCTCCGCGTGACCGACGTCCTCCACCCGCCCGTGGCCCGTGCCGACGCCCTGCCGGCCTCGCGGGGACCCGTCTCGTCCGCCGTCGTCGACGTCCTCGCCGGCCGGCGTCCGGTGACCGACCTGCCGTCGGAGCCCGCGCTCGACCCCTACGGCGACGACCTGCAGCTGGCGCTCTACGTCCTCTACGAGCTGCACTACCACGGCTTCGCCGAGGTCGACCCCGAGCTCGAGTGGGAGCCCGAGCTGCTGCGGCTGCGGCGCTCGCTGGAGCGGACGTTCCTGGCCGCGCTGCAGGCCGAGGTGCCCGCGGGGGACGACGTCGACGCCGAGGTGGAGGCGCTGCTCGTGGAGCAGGCCGACGGGGACGGACCGTCGTGGCGGCTCGCGCGGGACGGCCAGCTCTGGCAGCTGCGCGAGTACGTCATCCACCGGTCGATCTACCACCTCAAGGAGGCGGACCCGCAGGCCTGGGTGATCCCGCGGATCGACGGGCAGGCGAAGGCGTCGCTGGTGACGGTCGAGCACGACGAGTTCGGTGGGGGCCGCGCCGAGCGCGTCCACGCGCAGGTGTTCGCCGACATGATGACCGAGCTGGACCTCGACCCGCGCTACCACGGTTACCTCGAGGCGGTGCCGGCGGACGCGCTCGCGCCGGTCAACCTGATGTCGCTGTGCGGGCTGCACCGCCGGTGGCGGGGAGCGTCGGTCGGGCAGTTCGCCCTCATCGAGGTGACGTCGTCACCCGGGTCGGCGCGGCTGGTCAAGGCGATGCAACGGCTGGGGACCAGCGAGGCGGCGACCGCCTTCTACGTCGAACACGTCGAGGCCGACGCCGTGCACGAGCAGCTGGTGCGTCGCGGGCTGCTCGCCGACCTCGTCGGGCGGGAGCCGGAGCTCGCCGTCGACGTCGTGTTCGGGATGCGCGCGCTGACGCTGCTCGAGGACCGCCTCGGCGATCACCTCATGCGGTCCTGGGACGCCGGGTCGTCCTCGTTGCGGACCCTCGTCTGACGGACCTTGCGCCGATGGCTGGTGTCGCAGAACGGGAAGCGCTTGCTGCGACGGCAGGTGCACACGGCGACCACCGGCCGCTCGGAGCGGACGATCTCGCCGTCGGGCGTCTCCAGCTCCACGGGGCCCTCGACGAGCATCGGCCCGCCGTCGGTGAGGGTCACGCGGGGGACGCGATCGGGACGGGACAGGGGTGGGGACACGGGGTGCGACATGGCGCGCGGCTACCCGTCGCTCCGCCCGCTCCCACGTGATCCGTGCCCGGCGTGAGGGGAACCCTCGCATCACAAGAGCGCTCGCGGCTTCCCCTCACGACCCCAGCAGCGCCTCCGGGACGTCGACGAGCCGGCTGCGCAGGTACTCGCCGAGCCCCTTGGCCTGCGGGTCGGGGCGGGTCGAGGACGCCACGCCGTCGCCCAGGATCCCGTGCACCACGACGTTCAGCGCCCGCAGGTTCGCGAGCTCGTGGATCTCGATCGCCAGGTCGGCGACCTCCGGCCCGAGGAGCTCGCGGACCCGGTCCGTCGTCAGGAAGCCGCGGAGCCAGGCGTACGCCACGTCGTCGCGGGTCCAGACCCCGATGTTCGCGTCACCGCCCTTGTCGCCCGAGCGGGCGCCGACGACCCCGCCGAGGGGGACACGGCGGGTCGGTCCGGCTGGCGCCAAGGGTGTGGCGTTACTGGCACTGGGTGCAAGCAGTGACGCATTGCTGCTACCGAAGGTGGGCGGGTCCGCCACCACACGCCGCTCCCCGTCGGGCAGCACCACGGTGTGCGTGACGGCGGCGCGCGGCACCGCGGCGGGGCGGTAGACGCCGAAGGCGGACTCGGCGCTCGGCGGGGTGGTGGTGTGGAAGCCCGCGTAGCCGCCGAGGGCCAGCTCCATCGTGGCGTTGGAGAACGCGCGGCCGACGATGCGCGGGTCGGGGTCCTTCACCGTGACGCGCAGGTGCGCGGTAGCTTCGGCGTTCGAGGCGGCGTCGGGGTGGTCGAAGCGGAGCAGCCGCACGTCGACCTCGGCGAACCGGTCGCGCCCGCCGAGCACCTCGAACAGCAGCTGCTCGGCGAACGCCGCCTTGGCCTCGATGTCCAGGCCGGTGAGGACGAGGGTCATCGAGTTCCGGTAGCCGCCGGCGTCGTTGAGGGCGACCTTCAACGTCGGCGGGGGCGCCGACCCGCGCACGCCGGAGATGCGCACCCGGTGCTCGCCGTCGTCGGAGAGCGAGATCGTCTCGAAGTGCGTCGTGCAGTCCGGGCCGAGGTAGGCGGGCGCGGCGATCTCGTAGAGCAGCTGCGCGGTGACGGTGCCGACCGACACCAGTCCGCCCGTGCCCGGGTGCTTCGTGATCACCGACGACCCGTCGGCGGCGACCTCGGCGATCGGGAACCCGGGATAGCGGCGGTCGGTGACCTCGTCGAGGAAGGAGTAGTTCCCGCCGGTCGCCTGGGGCCCGCACTCGATGACGTGGCCCGCGACCACCGCCCCGGCCAGCGCGTCGAGGTCCTCCCGCGACCAGCCGTGCCACCAGGCCGCCGGCCCCACGACCAGCGACGCATCGGTGATCCGCCCCGTCACGACGACGTCCGCGCCCGCGGCCAGCGCCTCCGCGATGCCCCAGCCGCCGAGGTAGGCGTTGGCGGAGACGGGCTTCCCCGTGACCTCGGGCGTGATCGCGTCCAGCGACCCCCGTAGGTCGTCGCCCTCGACGTACGCGACGCGCGCGCCCGTGCCGAGGTCCTCAATCGCCGCCGCGAGCCCGGCGGGGTTCAGTCCACCGGCGTTGGAGACGACCTTGACCCTGCGGGCGACGCAGTCGGCGAGGATGTCGCGCAGCTGCGTCAGGAACGTCTTGGCGTACCCGGCGTCGGGGTCCTTGGCCTGCGCCTTCGCGAGGATGAGCATCGTCAGCTCGGCCAGGTAGTCGCCGCAGAGCACGTCGACCGGCCCGCCGTCGAGCATCTCCCGGGCGGCGTTCAGGCGGTCGCCGTAGAACCCGGAGATGTTGCCGATCCGGACCGGGCGCCCGCCGTGAGGGGAGGATCCGAGCGCTCTCGTGGCACCAGGGTTCCCCTCACGCATGGGGTCGCTCACCGCGCCGTCCTCTCCGAAAGGCTCTGTCTCCCCGTGCCCGCGTCGCCGGCGAACGACTGCCCGATGCGCGCCCACTCCGTCGCGGCGTCCCCGACGACGGCCAGCGCCAGGTCGTCCCGGTGGCGCCGCTGGGTGATGAGCAGCGCGAAGTCCTCGGCGGGCCCGCTGATCCGGTCCGGCGCGTCCTCCGGACCCCAGGCCCACGTCGAGCCGTCGGGGGCGGTGAGCTCCACCCGGATCGGGACGTCGGGCATGACGAGCTCGTGCGCGGCGTAGCTGAACGCGCGGGCACCGACGCCGATGTGGGCCACGTGCCGCAGCCGGTCGGACGGCGCGTGGGTCGCGCCGACCGTGTCGTACACGTCCTGCGCGTGTGCCCAGGTCTCCATGATCCGCGCGGTCAACGAGGACGCCGCGCTCATGGCCGGCCCGAACCACGGCACGCGGGTCTTCGGGTCGAGCTCCCGGAACGCGGCGATCAGCCGGGCCCGGGCCTCGTCGAACCAGGCGAGCATCTCGGCGCCGGAGAGCGACCGGTACCGCTCGACGAACGTGTCCGGGCTGACCCCGCCCTCGGCGTCCATCGCGGCCTTCTCGGCGGCGAACGCGTCGGGGTCGGTCGCCGAGCGCAGCGCGACGTCGTCGAAGTAGGCCAGGTGGGAGACCTGGTCGAGGATCGTCCAACCCTCGGCGGGCGTCGCGAGCTCCCACTGCACCTCGCTCAGCCCCGCCAGCACGGACCGCAGTTCGGCGGACTCGGCCGCGAGGTCGTCGGCGAGCGCGTCCATCGACACCGGCATCGGTGCTACCTCCCCGTCCAGACCGGCGTGCGCTTGTCGCGGAACGCCGCCGGTCCCTCCTGTGCGTCCGCCGACCGGTAGACCGGCGCCCAGATCTCCTCGGCCCGCTCCCAGACGTCGGGTCGCGAGAGGTAGGCCGTCGCCTTCCCCGCGCGCACCGAGAGCGGGGCGTTCGCGGCGATGCGCGACGCCAGCTCCTGCGTGTGTCGACGCAGGTCGGAGGCGGGAACGACGTGGTTCACCAGCCCCACCTCGCGCGCCCGCGTCGCGTCGAGCGGGTCGCCGGTCAGCAGGATCTCCAGCGCCACGCGCGGCGGGACCAGCCACGACAGCGGCGCCGCCCACGGCGACCCGCGGCCCACCTTCACCTCGCTCACCGCGAAGCGGGCGTGCTCGGCGGCGACCACGAGGTCGCACTGCTGGGCGAGCAGGAACCCACCGGCATAGGCGACGCCGTTGACCGCGGCGATCGTCGGCTTGGGCACGTTGATGTTCCGCCCGAACTGCGGCAGGAAGTCCGGCGGCGGGACCTCCAGCGAGGTCTCGGCCATCTCCTTGAGGTCGCCGCCCGCGCAGAACGCCTTCTCCCCGGCGCCGGTGAGCACGAGCACGGCCGCGTCGGGGTCGTCGACGAACCGTCGCGTGCCCTCCCACAGCCCGTCCCGGACCTCCTTCGACAGCGCGTTCCGCGCCTCCGGGCGGTCGATCGTCAACCAGGCGACGCCGTCGTCGACCTCGTACCGGACTGTCACGGGAACATCCTCCGCAGGTCGGGCCGGTTGAGCTTGCCGCTGCCCGTGCGGGGCAGCGCGTCGACGATCTCGATTCGCCGCGGACGGTGCATGCCCTGCAGGTCGGGGTGCTCGGCGCACCAGCGGTGCAGCGCCTCGACGGTGACGCCGTCGCGGCGCGGCACCACCACGGCCGTCACCTGCTCCACCCACCGCTCGTGCGCGGTGCCGATGACGGCGACCTCGGCCAGGTCGGGGTGGCCCGCGAGGTGTTCCTCGACCATCTGCGGGAACACGTTCTCCCCGCCGGAGACGATCATGTCGTCGATCCGGTCGACGTAGTACAGGTAGCCGTCGGCGTCGCAGGACATGAGGTCGCCGGTGCGGAACCAGCCGGTCCCGTCCTCGGACACAGGGAACTTCTCGGAGTCGGGCACGCCCCAGTACCCGGGGGTCACGGCGTCGCCGCGTACCCACAGCTCGCCGACGCCGGAGTCACCCGGCGCCAGGTCCGGTGACCCGTCCACCGGCACCAGGCGCGTCCGGACGATCTGGGACAGCGGTCGTCCCATCGAGTCCGGACGACGGGTCTCGCGGGCGGAGTAGGTGACCACGAGCCCGCTCTGCTCGGTCTGCCCGTAGATCTCCGTGCCCAGGATCCCGGTGCCCTTCTCGAGCCGCTCGATCGCCGCGGTCGGCGTCCGCGAACCGCCGAACATGCAGACGCGGAACGAGTCCAGCACGACCGGCTGATCCACCGTCCGGTTCCCGACGTCGATCATCATCGTGGAGATCAGCCCGCCGTAGCTCGGCCGCAACTCCTCCACCAGCTCCAGCCAGCGCACCACGTCCCAGCGCGGCATGAACGTGATCTGCCCGCCGCGCAGGAGCATCGGCAGGCTCGCGAGCTGCAGCCCGCCGACGTGGAACATCGGCATGCAGTTGAGGACGTGGTCGTCCCCGGACAGCTCGTAGACCTCGATCGCACCGTCGACCTGCGCGGCGATGTTCCGGTGGGTCTGCCGGACGCCCTTCGGCACCCCGGTCGACCCCGACGTGTACATCAACAGCGCGTCGTCGCCGTCCAGGCGCGGCACCACGCCGTCGAGCGGCTCCGCCCCGGCGACCGCCGTCGCGAACGACCCTGCGTCACCCGTCGTCAGGAAGACGGGGGTCTCCTCACCGAGCACCCGCTCGACGCGCTCGACGTCCTGCGCGGGCAGGACGACGAGCCGCACGCCGGAGTCCAGGAGCGCGTGGCGCAGCGGGGCGTCCGGGAACATGTAGTTCAGCGGAACCCCGACCGCGCCGGCCTGCCAGGCCCCGACGATCGCGACGAGGTATTCCAGGCAGTTCGGCGCGAGCACGGCGACGCGGTCGCCCTCGTTCACGCCGGTCGCCCGGAGGTAGCCGGCGAACCGTGCGGCCTGGTCGGCGAACTCCGCGTAGGGGATCTCGGTGGCGTCCAGCCGGAGCGCGACCTTCCCGGCGTGGTCGGCGGCAGCACGCCGCAGCAGGGTCGCGAGGTTCATGACGCTTCCCCCGTCGCTGCGCTCGCCTCGACGACCGCCAGCACCTGGCGCGTCTCCACCTGGTCACCCGCGCCGACGTGCAGTTCCGTCACCGTGCCGTCCACCGGCGCCGCGACCGTGTGCTCCATCTTCATCGCCTCCAGCACGACGAGGGCCGCTCCCGCGGCCACGGTGTCGCCGCTCGCCGCGAGCACCCGCACCACCGTCCCGGGCATCGGCGCGAGCAGGGACCCGGCGTGCGCGACGGCGTTCGGGTCGGCGAAGCGCGGGACGTCGTCGAAGGCGCTCGACCCGTCGGGACCGTCGACGAACGTCCGGCCCGCCGCGCGGTGGATCCGGTAGGTCCGGCGCACGCCGTCCTGCGTCAGCACGACCTCCGACGGGGTCGCCGACACCAGCCCGACGTCGAGCGGCTCGCCGTCGACCGCCACGCCGAGCCCGGAGCGGCGGAAGGAGTACGCGACCTCGAGCGTGCGGTCGCCCGCCGTGTACCCGACCGTCTGCGGCGGACCGCCGACGTTCCGCCATCCCGACGGCAGGTCGCGCAGCACCACCGCATCCGCGCGGTGCCGCGCCTGTGCCGCCAGGGCGGCCGCCACGGCCCGGACCCGCTCGCCGGCGGGCGCGCCCGGCGTCAGGAGCTCGGGGTGGCGGGGCAGGTAGCCGGTGTCGGTGCCGCCGGCGAGGAACTCCTCGTCGCGCAGGATGCCGACGAGCAGGTCGCGGTTGGTGGTGACGCCGTGGATGCCGGCCTGCGCGAGCGCGCGGGCCAGCGTGCGGGCGGCCTCGGTGCGGGTCGGGCCGTGGGCGATGACCTTGGCGAGCATCGGGTCGTAGTGCGGGCTCACGACGGAGCCGTCGGTCACCCCGGCGTCGATCCGGACGCCGGGCAGGGCCGGGACGTCGAAGCGGTGCAGCGTGCCGGTCGCGGGGAGGTAGCCGGCCGGGACGTCCTCGGCGTAGAGGCGGACCTCGATCGCGTGTCCGTCGATGTGCGCCCCGACGACCTCGGGCGGGAGCGGACGGCCCTCGGCGACCCGCAGCTGCAGCGCGACGAGGTCCAGGCCCGTGACCAGCTCCGTCACCGGGTGCTCGACCTGCAGGCGAGTGTTCACCTCGAGGAAGAAGAAGCTGCCGTCGCGGTCGAGGACGAATTCGACGGTGCCCGCGCCGGTGTAGCCGATGGCCTTGCCGGCGGCGACGGCGGCCGCACCGAGCTCGGCGCGCAGCGTCGCGTCGACCGCGGGGGAGGGGCTCTCCTCCACGATCTTCTGGTACCGCCGCTGGATGGAGCACTCACGCTCGAAGAGGTGCACGACCTCGCCGTGCGTGTCGCCCACGATCTGCACCTCGACGTGGCGCGGGTCCTCCACGTAGCGCTCGAGGAACACCGTCCCGTCGCCGAATGCGGACGCGGCCTCCCGGCGGGCGCCCTCGACGGCCTCGCGCAGGTCGGAGGCCCGACGGACGATCCGCATGCCACGCCCACCGCCCCCGAAGGCGGCCTTGACGAGGACCGGGAAGTCGAGGTCGGTCGGGAGCTCGGCGCCCTCGGGCAGGAACGCGCCCGGCAGCACGGGCACGCCGGCCGCGTCCATCATCGCCTTGGCCTCGAGCTTCGAGCCCATCGAGGCGATGGCGTCGGGCGTCGGACCGACGAACGTCAACCCGGCGGCAGCGCAGTCCCGGGCGAACCCGGCGTTCTCGGAGAGGAAGCCGTAGCCGGGGTGCACGGCATCGGCGCCGGTGGCCCGGGCCGCCGCGACGACGAGGTCGGAGCGCAGGTAGGTCTCGGCCGGCGACGCGCCCGGCAGCCGCACCGCCTCGTCGGCGAGGGCGACGAACGGGGCGTCGGCGTCCGGGTCGGAGTACACGGCGACGGTGTCGATGCCCAGCGCCTGCGCGGTGCGCATGACGCGGGCGGCGATCTCGCCACGGTTCGCGACGAGCAGCTTCGTGATCATCGGGAGGTGCCTCCGGCCTGTGAGTACTTTTCCGTGCCAGGGGACGGATTAATGCTCACGGGTGCTCACATCCGGAACGTGCCGTAGCCGCGACGGCCCTGCACGGGGTTCGAGTGGACGGCCGAGAGCGACAGGCCGAGCACGGTGCGGGTGTCCCGGGGGTCGACGATCCCGTCGTCGTAGAGCTTCCCGGAGATGAAGAAGCTGTGGGACTCGGCCTCGATCTGCGCCTCGATCGCCCGGGTGCGGGCGGCGTCGGCCTCCTCGTCGAACGGCTTTCCCTGCGACTGGGCCGACGCCCGGCCGACGATCGACATGACGCCCGCGAGCTGGGCCGCGCCCATGACCGCGAGCTTCGCGCCGGGCCAGGCGAACATCAGCCGCGGGTCGTAGGCCCGGCCCGACATGCCGTAGTTCCCGGCCCCGAACGACGACGCCATGTTGATCGTCAGGTGCGGCACCGCGCTGTTGGTGACGGCGTTGATCATCTTGGCGCCGTCCTTGATGATCCCGCCCTGCTCGTAGTCGGTGCCGACCATGTAGCCCGTGGTGTTCTGCAGGAAGACCAGCGGGGTGTCGGTCTGGTTGGCCAGCTGGATGAACTCGCTGGCCTTCTTCGCCTCCTCGGAGAACAGCACGCCGCGGTGGTTCGCGAGGACCCCGACCGGATAGCCGTGGATGCTCGCCCACCCGGTCACCAGCGAGGTGCCGTAGAGCGGCTTGTACTCGTCGAACTCCGAGCCGTCGACGGTGCGGGCGAGCACCTCGCGCGGGTCGAAGGGCACCTTCGGGTCGGGCGGCAGGAGGCCGAGGATCTCCTCCGGGTCGTAGCGCGGCGGCGCCACGTTCGCGGACGGAGCCGGCCCGAGCTTGCGCCAGTGGAACCGCGACACGATCTCGCGGCCGAGCCGGATCGCGTCGCGCTCGTCGGTCGCGAAGTAGTCCGAGAGGCCCGAGACGCGCGAGTGCATCTCCGCCCCGCCGAGCGCCTCGTCGTCCGCGGTCTCGCCGGTCGCCATCTTCACCAGCGGCGGGCCGCCGAGGAACACCTTCGCGGCGCGGTCGACGAGCACGGCGTAGTCGCACATGCCGGGCACGTACGCGCCGCCGGCGGTCGAGTTGCCGAACACGAGCGCGACCGTCGGGATCGCCATGGACGACAGCTCGGTCAGCTCGTGGAAGATGCGCCCCGCCGGCACGAACAGCTCGGCCTGCGTCGGCAGATCCGCCCCGCCCGACTCCACGAGGTTGATCACCGGCAGCCGGTTGAGCCGCGCGATCTCCAGCGACCGGAGCGTCTTCCGCAGCGAGTACGGGTTCATCGCACCGCCGCGGACCGTCGGGTCGTGCCCGATGACCACGCACTCGACGCCCGACACGACGCCGATCCCGGTGAGGATCGACGCGCCGACCGTGAACTCCGTGCCCCACGCCGCGAGCGGCGAGAGCTCCAGGAACGGCGAGTCCGGGTCGAGCAGCAGCGCGAGCCGCTCGCGCACCGGCAGTTTCCCGCGGTCGCGGTGCCGCTGGGTGTACCGCTCGCCGCCGCCCGCGACGGCGAGCTCGAGCTGCTCGTCGAGCTGCGCGATCACCTCGAGCTGCTGCTTGCGGTTCGAGGCGAAGGTTTCCGACGACGGGTCGAGCAGGCTGGTCAGCACGCTCACCCGCGGCCTCCGTAGTGCATCGCGTGGGTCTCCCGGACGACGTTCTTCTGGATCTTGCCGGTCGAGGTACGGGGGAGCTCATGCTCGACGATCACGGCCTTCGGCACCTTGTAGCCGTCGAGCCGGTCCTTGAGGGCGGCCGTGAGCTTCTCCGCGTCGATCGTCGCGCCCGGCTTCGGCACGACGACGGCGGTGATCGCCTCGCTCCACCGCTGGTGCGGCAGCCCGACGACCACCACCTCGGCGACGTCGGGCTCGGCGTCGTACACCGCCCGCTCCACCTCGAGCGACGCCACGTTCTCGCCGCCGGTCTTGATGACGTCCTTGGTGCGGTCGGCGAACCAGAGCACGCCGTCGTCGCCGAGGCGCCCGACGTCGCCGGAGTGGAACCAGCCGTGCGCGAACGCCGTGGCGGTGGCGGCCTCGTCGTGCAGGTAGCCCTGCATCGTCGAGGGCCCGCGGTAGACGATCTCGCCCTGCTCCCCGCGCGGCAGCAGCTCGCCGTCCGGACCCATGATCGCGACCTGCACCCCCGTCAAGGGGGTGCCGACCGCCCCGACGTGGGTGAGCTGGTGCTCCGGGCGGAAGAGCGTGGTGATCGGCGACATCTCGGTCTGGCCGAACAGCAGCGCGAAGTCGCAGCGGAACCCGTCGAGGCAGGCCTTGATCTGCGCCTCGGGCATCGGGGCCATGGCATAGACCGCGCGCTGCAGCGAGCTCAGGTCGCGGCCGGCGAAGGACGGGTGGTCCAGCGCCGCGCGGTACATCATCGGCAGCCCGAAGACCTGGGTGATGCGTTCGGACTCGACGGTGTCGAGGAAACGCTGGGGGTCGAAGCCGCGGTGCACGTGGATCGTCGCGCCGACCACGACGGCGGGCGTGCAGAACGCGTTGAGCTGCGCGGTGTGGAACATCGGCATCATCGCCAGGAACCGGTCGCCGGCGTTCCAGCCCGAGTCGAGCGCCGCGGACATCGACTCGAGGTGGATGCCGAGGTGCGTGCCCACCACGCCCTTGGGGAACGACGTCGTGCCCGAGGTGTAGAGGTAGGAGAGCGCCGCACGGTCGTGGATCAGCACCTCGACCGGTGACGCGTCGTCGGCCTCCAGGTCGGCCAGCGTCAGCCGTGTGCCGCCGCTGACGTCCGACGTCAGCAGGTCGCCACGCTCGATGCCCGGGGCCACGAACACGTCCGCCACCGACGGGACCTTCCCGACGGCGGCCGTGATCGGCTCGAGCAGCTGGCTCTCGACGACGATCCCGCGGGCCTGCGAGTGCCCGAGCACATAGGCGACCTCGTCGGGGCGCCAGCCCAAGTTGATCGGCACGCACACGACGCCGGTCTTCGCGCAGGCGTAGTAGACGGCGAGGAACTCGGCGCTGTTGCCGGCGGCGAGCGCGAGGGCGTCTCCCACCGCGTAGCCACGTGCGAGGAGCCCGTGCGCGAGCCGGTTCACCCACGCGTCGAACTCGGTGTAGGTCCACCGCCGGTCGCCGTCCACGACGGCGAGCTGCGTGGGCCGGGCGAAGGCGCTGCGGGTCAGCGCGTCGCCGACGTTGATGCGCTGGACGAGGTTCTGGCCGAGGTCCATCAGTACGACCTCGGCAGACCCAGGGTCGTCTGCGCGACGAAGTTCAGCACCATCTCCCGGTTGACCGGCGCGATCCGCAGCAGGCGGGCCAGCCCCCAGTAGGGGAGCAGCCCGAACTCCTGGGAGACCCCGTTGCCGCCGTGGGTCTGCATCGCGGCGTCGCACGCGGCGAGGGCGGCCTCGGCGGCGGCGTACTTGGCCATGTTCGACGCCTCGCCGGCCGGGAGGCCGCGGTCGTGCAGCCAGGCCGCCTTCTGCGTCATGAGCGCGGCGAGCTCGATCTCGATCTTGGCCTTGGCGAGCGGGTGCGACACGCCCTGGTGCGTGCCGATGGGTCGGCCCCACACCTCGCGCTCGGTGGCATACCGGGTGGCCTTCGCCAGGGCGTAGCGGGCGATCCCGACGCACAGCGCGGCACCCGTGATCCGCTCCGGGTTGAGGCCGTGGAAGACCTGCCGGAACCCCTGGTTCTCGTCGCCGACCAGCGCGGACGCGGGCACCCGCACGTCGTCGAACCGGAGCGTGAACTGCTTCTCCGGCAGCAGCACGTCCACAGGCAGCGGCACCTTCTGCAGGCCCTCGGCGTCGGTGGGGACGAGGAACAGCGAGAGTTGGGCCCGGCCGCGCTCGTCGGTCCCGGTGCGCGCCACGAGCAGCAGCGCCTCGGCCTCGTCGACCCCGGAGATGTAGTACTTCTCGCCGCGGATCACCCACTCGTCGCCCTCGCGACGGGCATGGGTGGAGAGCTGGTGGGTGTTCGAGCCGGCGCCCGGCTCGGTGATCGCGAAGACGACCTTCTCCCGGCCCGACGCGAGCCCCGGCAGCCACTCCTTGCGCTGCTCCTCGGTGCCGTACTCGGCGATCACCGCCGCCGAGATCGCGTGCGTGACGAGGAGCAGCAGCATCGGTGCCCCCGCCGCCGCGGTCTCCTCGCAGACCAGCGCCAGCTCGACGAGCCCGCCGCCCCCGCCGCCGTACGCCTCGGGCACGGAGACGCCGACGTACCCGGCGTCGCCGAGGGCGTGCCACAGCTCGGTGCACTCGGCGCCGCGCCGGGCGTGGTCGACGTAGTAGTCGCCCCCGTACGGTGCCGACACCTTCGCGACGGCGGCCCGGAGGTCGCGGTGCTCGTCGGTCTCCACGAAGTCCACGCCGACTCCTCGGTCCTGCGTTGTGACTGGCCGTTCACTCGCGGCGTACCGTAGCGTCCCGGACGGCGGGCCGGAAGGTGCCTGCGGCACGTGAGCACTTTCCGTGCCGATAGCCCCGGAAAGTGCTCACGAGCACCGGAGGTGCACATGGAGCTCGCGGAGGTGGCGGACGGGACCCGCACCCGCCGTCGTCGTGACCCCGCGCGCAAGGACCGCATCTTGACCGCGGCCGCGGAGCTGGTCGCCCGGCACGGCTACCACGCGGTCGGCATGGCCGACATCGGTGCGGCCGCGGGCATCGTCGGGTCGGGCATCTACCGGCACTTCGGCTCGAAGTCGGCGCTGCTCTCCGCGCTGCTCGAGCAGCTCATGGACGAGATGCAGCGGACGGCGGCCGAGGTGGTCGCCGAGGCGGCCGACGACCGGGACGCTCTGGAGCGGCTGGTCGTGAACCACGTGCGGTTCGCCATCGAGGACCGTCGCCTGCTGCAGGTGTACTACCGCGAGGCCCACCACCTGCCCGAGGAGGACCTCCGACGGCTGCGCCGTGCGCAGCGGCACTACATCGAGGAGTGGGTGATCGTGCTGGCCCCGCTGCGGCGCGAGCTCTCCGACGCGGAGCTGCGCGTCGTGGTGCACGGGGCGCTGGGCACGACGCAGGCCGTGCTGTTCCACCACAGCGGACTCCCCGCCGACCGGCTCGCCGCGATGCTGGGCGGGATGGCGCGCAGCGTGCTCGGCCTCGACGAGTGAACCGCCGATAACTCGGGGCTTGCGTTCCGAGCGGCCCCCTGGGAATGCTGCACGTCACATCGCCGCGGCAGGGAGGCCCGTGTGGACCTGGACGCCATCACGTTCGACGTCACGACGCTCCGGGGCCGACGCGCGGTGCACCGGTGGGAGCGCACGTCGGTCGGTGACGTCCTCGAGCGCCTCACCTGGAGCTACCCCGACCAGGTCGCGATCGTCGGCCGCCCCGGCGCCTACGCCGACGAGCGCTTCGCCGCCGTGACCTACCGCGACGCCGACCGCACCGCGAACCGGGTGGCGAACGCCCTGATCGCCCGGGGGCTCGAGCCCGGTGCGCGGGTGCTGCTGTTCTGCGAGAACTCCGTCGAGGCCTACCTCGCGAAGATCGGGATCGCCAAGGCCGGCCTCGTCGCGATACCGCTCAACCCGAATCTCGCCCCCGACGTCGTCGAGCACCTCATCGCCCACGCCGAGCCCGGGTTCGCGATCGTCGACGCCGAGACCTTCCCGCGCGCGGCCCGCGCCTTCGAGGCGGCCGGCCTCGCGCCCGGCGTGACCATCCGGATCGGCGGCGGGCCGGTCGAGGGCAGCCAGGACTTCACCGCCTTCGTCGACGCGGCCCCCGACACCGAGCCCGACGTCGAGATTCACGGCGACGACATCTGGGAGATGCTTTTCACCTCGGGCACCACCGCCATGCCCAAGGGCGTGATGATCTCCCACTCGGCCAGCTACTACGCGGCGCTGAACTTCGCGCTGTCGCTCACGCGGGGCACCGGGCTTGAGAACGAGGTCCGCGTCGGCACCTTCCTGCCGATGATCTACCACGTGGGCGAGCTGATCTTCGCGCTCGGCGCGTTCGTCGCCGGGGGCACGCTCGTGCTGGGGCGTCGTCCGATCCCGGCCGACGTGGCGGCGGCCGTCGCCGAGGACCGGATCACCGCGCTGTGGGCGGGCTCGCCGCAGTTCGTCACGGCGCTGACCAAGGAGTTCGAGGGGCTTGACGTGTCGTGCCTCGACGTCCTGGTCTACGGCTGGGGGGCGCTGCCGCCGGAGGTCTACGACCGGCTGATGCAGCAGGCCGGCGACCCCGTCGTCCTCGGTATCTTCGGCCAGACCGAGGCGATCGCCTGCTACCGCTTCTGGCCCCGTCGCTGGGCGGAGACCTACGCGGCCACGGCCCCCGTCGTGAACTACGTCGGACTGCCGAGCCCGCTGCTCGCCTCCGACGTGTTCGACGACGACGGGGTCTCGCTGCGGGACCGTCCGGGCGTGCCGGGGGAGGTGGTCTACCGGACGCCGACCGTCACTGCCGGCTACTACCGGAACGAGGAGGCCACCCGCGAGGCCTTCCGCACCGGCTGGTTCCACTCCGGCGACAGCGCCGCTTTCGACGACGACGGCCTGCGCGTGGTGGTCGACCGGATCAAGGACATCGTCAAGACCGGCGGTGAGAACGTCTCGAGCCTTCGGGTCGAGGCCGCGCTCTATGCCCACCCGGCGGTCGAGCGCGTGGCAGTGATCGGGCTCCCGCACGAGCGGTGGGGCGAGGCGGTGACGGCGGTCGTCGTCGTGCGCTCCGACGTGGCGGCCGAGGAGCTGATCGCGCACTGCCGCGAGCGGCTCGGCGGCTACGAGACGCCGAAGGCGGTCGTGTTCACCGACGAGCTGCCCGAGACCGTCGGCGGGAAGATCCTCAAGTACAAGCTCCGCGCGCGGTACGCCGACCTGTTCGCCGCGACGGTGTAGCCGTGCGGATCGGCGTCAACGTCGGGCACTTCGCGGGAGCGCCGCCGGCCGACCTCGCAGCGCGGCTGCGCGAGATCGACGAGCGTGGGTTCGCCTCCGTGTGGTTCGCCGAGGCGTACGGGTCCGACGTGTTCACGCCGCTCGGGTTCGCGGCGGCGCTGACGTCGCGGGTGCGTCTCGGGACCGCCGTGGCCCAGGTCCCCGCCCGGACCCCTGCGGCGACGGCGATGGCCGCGACGACCCTGGACCACCTGTCAGGCGGCCGCGTCGTACTTGGGGTCGGCGCGTCCGGGCCGCAGGTGTCGGAGGGCTGGCACGGCGTGCCCTACGCGCGGCCGCTCGCCCGGACCCGCGAGTACGTGTCGGTGGTGCGGCAGGTGCTGGCACGCGAGGCGCCGGTGCGCAACGACGGGGAGTTCTTCCCGCTGCCGTCGCCCGGCTCCGAGCTGGGCAAACCGCTGCGCTCGTCCCTGCACCCGTACCGGCCGTCGCTGCCGGTGGTGCTCGGCGCGGAGGGCCCGCGCAACGTCGCGCTCTCCGCCGAGATCGCCGACGGCTGGCTCGCGATGTTCTTCGCGCCGGCGTTCGACGACTCGTACCGCGCCTCCCTCGACGAGGGCTTCGCCCGCCGGGGTGGCCGGCCGGAGGGCTTCGAGGTGATCGCGACCGTGCCGGTCGTCATCGACGACGACGTCGAGCGCGCCGCCGACCGGCTCCGCCCCGAACTCGCGCTCTACATGGGCGGCATGGGCGCGCGCGGCGCGAACTTCCACCACGACGTCTTCGTCCGCATGGGCTACGGCGGCGTCGCCGAGCAGGTGCAGGCGCTCTACCTCGACCGCCGCAAGGACGAGGCCGCCTCGGCCATCCCGACGGAGCTGGTCGAGCAGGTCTCGCTGATCGGCCCGCTCGCCAAGGTGCGGCGGGACCTGGACCGGTGGGAGTCGACGGTCGTCGACGAGATCGCCGTCCAGGGCCTGCCCGACGATCTCGCGGCGGTGGCGCGCCTGCTGTAGGTGTGCACCCTCCGGGTGCAAGCAATGCGTCACTGCTTGCACCCAGTGCCAGGTTTCCCTGCACCGTCGATCAGACCGGCAGGTGCGGCAGGCTCCCCGGGACGTGGACGACGGTGATCAGGCCCTCGACCCCGCGCCGGAAGGTCTCCCCGACGTCCTCGGTGTCGTCGATCGCCGCCGCGCTCATCGCGCCGTCGCGCAGCATCAGGAAGTGCCGCGCGGCGCGGTCGGGGCGGGCGCTCGGCCCCTCGTTGCGGTAGACCTCGGCGAAGAGGTCGCGGACGGCCCCGACGAACCAGGCGCGATGGCCGGCGACCTCGCGGTGCACCGCATCGTCGGGGTCGGGGAACTCGGCGGCCGCCCGGAGGAACGCGCACCCCCGGAACTCCGGCCGGACCAGGTCGTCGCCGATCGTGCCCGCGATCGTCCGCAGGGCGTCGGCGGCCGAGGCGGCGTCGCCGGTCGCCTCCCGCACGGCCGCCCGGACCTGGGCGTCCACCCCGCGGAGGTAGGCGAGGACCAGGTCCTCCTTCGACGGGAAGTGCCGGTAGAAGGTCGCCCGGGTCACCCGCGCCTCGGACACCAGCCGGTCGACGCCGACCGCGCGGATCCCCTCGCCGTAGAAGAGCTGCCCGGCGGTGGCGAGCAGGCGCTCACGGGCCTCGGAGCGTGTCGGGTCGGTCGACGGCACGAGCGCACGCTAGCAGAAAGAACGATCGGTCTTGTGTTCGTGACCGGAAAGGTGCAGGGTCGACAGCAGAAAGAATGGTCGTTCTGCCTAAGGAGTCACCATGTCGACCACGACCCCCGTGTCCACCGCGCCGCCCGCGTCGACCGGCCGGGAGCAGGTCCCGCTCCTGCTCGCCCGGGTCCTGTTCGCGCTGGCCTGGGCGGCGGTGGTGGCCCTCGTCGCGCCCGGGATCGGGTGGGGCGCGGCGATCCTGCTGGCCCTCTATCCGCTCGGGGACGTCGTGCTCGTGGTCCTGGACGCGCGGCGGTCGGGGTCGACGGCGCGCGCCGGGCTGGCGGTGAACGCGGCGCTCAGCGCGGTCGCCGCCGTGGCTCTCGCGGCGGCCGCGACGCAGGACGTGCCGAGCGTGCTGCGGGTATGGGGCGTTTGGGCCGTCGTCGCGGGTCTGGGGCAGCTCGTCGTCGCGCTGTCCCGACGACTGGTGCGCCGCGGCCAGTGGCCGTTGGTGGCGAGTGGCGGGTTGTCCTGCGCGGTCGGGGTCGCCTTCGTCGTCATGGCCGCCGGTCCGGCTCCCGCGCTGACGCCGCTGGCCGGGTACGCGTTGGCCGGCGCCGTGTTCGCCCTCGTCGGGCTGGTCCGGATGCGGAGTTCCTCGACGGCCGCCTGAGGGGTCGGTCAGGCGCCCGCGCGTCGCAGGCGCTCGGCCGCCTGGTCGGCGAGGGCGGTCCCGGCGACCGGCGGGTCGCCGTGCAGTGCCTCCCACCGGGCGTTGTGGGCGGCCGGCCAGAGGCTCGCCGCCCAGGCGACCTCGCGCTCCTCGGCGGTGAAGGCCCGTCGTCGGGATGCCTCGTAGGTGTCGAGGAACGCCTCGGAGCTCGCGAGGGGCGCCAGCGTGGGTGGCCCGACGCAACGGGGGAAGGTCCCGCTCGCCGCGCCGACCAGGGCGGCCTCGGGCTGGTGGGCGAGGCTGTCCCAGTCGTGGACCGCCCAGATCGCGTCGCCGTGCCAGCGGAGGTTCTGCGCCTCGTAGTCCGCGTGGCCGAGGACCCGGGGGAGGGCGGCGGCACGGAGCCGGTCGCGGGCCCGGAAGGCCGTCGCGGTGACGAGGTCCGGCACGCGGTCCTGGTCCAGCGCGTCGAGGGTCGCGACGGCTGGCCACAGGCCCGGCCCGCGGTGGTCCCACGCGACCCATCTCGGACTCGCCGGCGGTAGGGCGACGTCGACGAGCTCGAGCTCGGTGACGATCCGCGCGAAGACGACCGCGTACCGCGCGGCGACCGCGGGCGAGTCGCCGGGCAGCAGGTCCCCGCCGGGCCGGTGCTCCTCGGCGTGGACGGCGAGCGGGCCGACGCGGGTGACCCCGGTCAGCGGCCGGGCGCACGGGAAGCCCCGCGCCGCGAGACCGGCCTGGGCCGCGACGCCCGACGCCGCGCACCCGTCGTCGGGACGGGCCTTGAGCACCACCACGGTGCCGTCGTCGAGTACGACGCCCAGGACCACCGACATCTGGTCGAGCCGGAACGCGACGTCGACCGGCTCGGCGCCCAGGTGTCGGCGGCACCAACCCCGCGCCCACGGCGGGAGGTCGTCGAGCGGCACGGCGCCGAGCGTGCCACGGCGAGACTGTCGGACCCCTGGTGCACGCTTCGAACATGCGTTCGAGGAGTGGAGGCTCCGGTGTGTGGTTCGTGCGAGTCGGCGTTGCGGCGGACGAGGGACGTGATCGAGCGGTACGGCTGGGCGGTCGTGCAGGTGGACGCCGTCCGGAGCCGTCCCGCCTGGGCCTACACGGCCGGTCTCGTGCAGCACGGCCTGCCCGAGTTCGTGGTGACGGGGCTGGCGCCGGACCGGGCGGGGGAGCTCCTGAACGACACGGCGCACGGGGTGCTCTGTCACGAGGAGAGCTGGGTGCCCGGGCAGCAGTTCCGGCTGGCCGACGACACCAGGGTGGAGGTCGTCGCGGTGGCCCGGCCCGACGTGCACCTGCGCACTGCCCGCGCGCTCTTTCCCGACCATCCGCTGCACGCACTGCAGCTCGTGTGGTCGGACGGACGTCGGCGCTGGCCGTGGAGCGCGCGGTTCGACGACCGGCGGGGCGGTCAGCCCGTGCTGGGCCCGCGCGGTCGCAGGGGGACGTAGCGGAAGCCGTCGCGGTCGTAGGGCTCGCCGGTCTCGACGTCGAGCGGATGGGCGAACCCCGGCCCGTCGGTGACGAAGGTGTGGAACTCGCCGTTCTCGCCGCACGGGTCGACGCCGGGCGGCAGGTCGCGCAGGAGTGCCTCGTCGAAGGGGCGCCCGGCGATCTCCGGTGGTGCCTGCGTCGGGTCGACGCACACGACCACCGCACGCAGACCGGCGGCGAGCATGTCGCGGGCGAGGGCGTCGGTCGTGCGCCCCCACAGCGGGAAGCGCGGGGTGAGCCCGGTGCCGGCGAGCGAGCGTTCGCGGTACGCGCGGATGTCGGCGAGGAAGAGGTCGCCGAAGACCAGCTCGTCGACGCCCGCGGCGCGCAGGTCGGCCAGCGCGGCGCCGATGCGCTGCTCGTAGATCTCGTTCGGGCAGAGCCAGGGCAGGTCGACGGTTCGCAGGGCCAGGCCGAGGGCATCCGCCTGGGCGTGGAGGCGGGCGACGGGCACCCGGCTCATCGCCACCACGCCGTCGGTGACGGTGGTGAGCAGGCCGCTGACCGCGAGGTGTGAGCGCACCTCGGCCAGTGCGAGCGCACCGTCCTTGCCGCACGACCAGCTCACGAATGCCCCCACCACACCTCCCACCGTAGGTCGGGCGAATTCTGTTCCGATGTGACGGTTCGGTGGTCTACCCCGGGGTAGTCTCGTGGTCTACGACGTCCTGTAGGAGGTACTCGTCGTGGCTGATGTCTCACGCCTGCCCGCGGCGCTCGTGGCCCACTGGGACTGGCAGCGGCACGCTGCGTGCCGTGACCTGAACCAGGAGATGTTCTTCCACCCCGACGGCGAACGCGACCCGTCCCGGAGCAGACGCGTCGCCGACGCCCGCGCGGTGTGTACACGATGTCCCGTGCTCGACGAGTGCCGCAGCTGGGCGCACGCCGTGCAGGAGCCGTACGGCATCTGGGGTGGCGAGAGCGAGGACGAGCGCCGGGCCGCGCTCCGTCGCGAGCGCTCGACCCACCCGGCCGCCTGATGCCGACCGATCCCACGTTGCCCGACCAGCCCGGGAGGCCATCCATGTCCGACGACACCGCCACCACGCCGTCCCGCCCCGCCGCCCGGGTGCCCGAGCTGACCGGGGTCCCGGTCTCCGAGGCGCACGACCGGGCGCTCGACGCCGGCCTGCTCGCGGTCCCCGAGAACGCCTTCCACACCGCGGCGGGCCGTGCTCACGTGGGTCGGCAGGACCCCGAGCCGGGCACGTCCGTGGAGACCGGCTCGATCGTCCGAATCTGGATCAGCTCGGACTGACGTTCACGGATGGGTGACCGAGAAACGGGGCGCGCGGTCGGTTGTGACGACCCCGCGTGACCGTTTCGTGACCCGTGGTGGCATCCTCCCGGCACCCGAGAGAAGGATCTCTCGACGTTCCGAGGGGGGAACACGTGATCCGTCCATCACGCGTCGGGCCGTTGGTCATCGCGATGGCCGCCGGCGCGCTGCTCTTCGCAGGACCTGCCGCGGCAGCCGACCCACCCGTCGTCGGCTCGGCCGAGTGCGACGCGCTGGTGGCCAAGGACCCCGGCGTCGTCGCCGCCGGCCAGGGGTCCGCCGGCGGCCTGCCGGACGCGAAGCAGAAGGCTGAGGCCGAGCTCTGCAGTACCCCGGCGGGGACGACGTCCTCCGCGCCGTCCTCGTCGACGTCGACGCCACCGCCGTCGAGTTCGCCCTCGTCGGCGCCGGCGGCCTCCGGTCGTCCTTCGTCCAGCCGTCCTGCCGCGGCTACCGGCGGAACGCCGCCGAACCGCCCGGGACGCCCCGCGGGTGACCGCGATTGCGCGGACTTCGCCACGCAGCAGCAGGCCCAGCAGTACTTCGAGTCCATCGGCGGCTCGGCGACCAACAACGCCGACCGGCTCGACGAGAACCACAACGGCATCGCCTGCGAGAGCCTCGGCGACGACGGCGACAACCAGGACGCCGAGGCCACGACCACGGGCGACGACGGTTCGACGGCGAAGACCTCCGGTGATCAGGTCACCGAGGTGCCCGAGGGCTCGGCCCAGACCGGGGGTGCCTGATGTTGCGCCGCCGCACCGCGGTCGCCGTCCTCGTGACGGCGCTCCTCGCCCTCGTCGCCACGGCGTGTTCGAGCGGCTCCGAGGACGATCAGCCCTTGGCTGCCAGCCAGCAGAGCACGGCCGGCCTCGTCCCCGGGTACTCGGTCTCGATCCCGAAGCTGAACGAGACGTCACAGCTCATCGGGCTCGGCCTCAACGCCGACCGGTCCATCCAGGTCCCGCCGCTGGCCGACCCCATGCAGGCCGGCGTCTACACGAAGGGCCCGATGCCGGGGCAGACCGGACCGGCCGTCGTCCTCGCGCACATCAACGCGAACGGCACGCCCGGCTTCGGCGAGGGCTTCCACACCCTCGCGGCCGGCGACGAGATCAATGTGACGACTCCGTCCGGGCCGGTCAGCTTCGCGGTGACCCGCACGGAGACGGCGCCGAAGGCCGAGTTCCCGACCGCCGCGGTGTACTCCGACACCGTCGGTCCGGAGCTCAGGCTGATCACCTGCGGCGGCACGCTCGACCGCAGCGCGCACAACTACCTCGGCCAGACCATCGTCTACGCGAAGAAGGTCTGACCAGGGTCAGGCGCGGTAGCGGTCCACCGCGTCCTCGTCCCACTCGACCCCGCTGCCCGGCTCATCGGGCAGCACCACCGACCCGTCGACCACGCGGGCGGGGGAGCGGAGCACCTCCGCGGCGACGTCGAGGTACTCGAGCAGGAACGCGCTCGGCGTCACCGCGAGCAGGGCCGCGCTGATCTCCGGCCAGAAGTGGCTGGACACCGGCCGTCCGAAGGCGTGCGCCACCGGGGCGGCCCGCAGCCACCCCGTCACGCCGCCGATGCGCGCGACGTCGAACATCGCGTGGTCGCCGGCGTCGGCGCGCAGGCTCGCCGTCATCTCGTCCTCGCCCCACCAGCTCTCGCCGAGCTGGATCGGCGTCGAGACGGCCGCGCGGATGCGGGCGTGCCCCGCGGCGTCGTCGGCGCGCGTGGGCTCCTCGACCCAGAGCAGGCCCTCGTCCGCAAGGGCGTGGATGCGGCGGATGGCCTCCGGGACGGGCAGGGTCTGGTTGAAGTCGACCGCGAGGTCCGCGTCCGGGCCGACCGCCTCGCGCAGCGCCGCGATGACCTCCCGGTCCCGAGCGAGGCCGGCCGACCCGACCTTCACCTTGTAGGCGCCGAACCCGAGCCGGGCCAGCTCGCCCGCCTCGACCCGGACGTCGTCGGGAGCCATCCGCCGCAGGCTCCCGTAGGCCCGCACCGGCTCGGGCGAACCACCGAGCAGCCGCACCAACGGCAGCCCGGCCCGCCGCGCGAGCACGTCCCAGAGCGCCATGTCGATCCCGGAGATCGCCATCGTCGCGAGGCCCTGCGGGCGGAGCAGCCGCAGCCGGGCCCGTAGGTCGGACTCGACCGCCCGCGGGGCGTCGGAGGTCCCGACGACGGCCGCGCCCAGCTCGGTGACCAGGCTCGCCAGCGCCGGCAGCACCAGCGGCGTGTAGCAGAACAGGTAGGCGTGCCCGACGACGCCGTCCGAGGACTCGACGTCGATCAGCACCAGCGGGGCCGTCGGCACCTCGCCGCTCGCCGTCTGCAGCGGCGGGTCGAGGGGAGCCAGGACCGGGCGTGCGAGGACCGACCGCACCGTCGTCGTCATGACTCGGATTCTCCTGCCACCTCAACGTATAGCGGGCGGGGGGACTTGCCACAAGACCGCCCCCGGAGCCCAGACTCTGCCGCCGTGACCGACGTGCTGATCGTGGGAGCCGGACCGACGGGGACGATGCTGGCGGCGGAGCTGCGGCTGCACGGGGTGCAGGTCGTCGTGCTGGAGAAGCGCGCCAGTGCCACGTGGCGCGCGGGTGGGCTCGGCCTGCACGTGCGCAGCGTCGAGCTCCTCGACCAGCGCGGCCTGCTCGACCGGTTCGAGGCGGAGGCCACGCGGTTCTCCGTCGGGGGGCCCTTCGCGGGCATCGCGCTGCCCTGGCCCGACGACCTCGACACCGCGCACCCCTACGGCCTCGCCATCCGTCAGGAGAAGATCGAGCGGCTGCTGACCGACCACGCCCTCGAGCTCGGGGCGGACATCCGGCGCGGGGTCGAGGCGACCGGCCTCGACCAGGACGACGACGGGGTGACGGTCACCCTCGCCGACGGCGACACCCTGCGCGCCCGGTACCTCGTCGGCGCCGACGGCGGCCGCAGCGTCGTCCGCTCGGCCCTCGGGATCGGATTCCACGGGGAGCCGTCCACGGCCGACACTTACCTCGCCGACGTCGAGCTCACCGAGGACCCGACCGCCGTCGTCACCGAGCTCCGCAGGACCCACCTGCGCTTCGGCATCGCGCCGTTCGAGGGCGGGGTGTCCCGGGTGATCCTGCCCGCCGCCACCGTCTCGGACGGCCCGCAGCCGACGTTCGAGGAGTTCCTCGACCGGCTCCGCGCCTTCGCCGGCACCGACTTCGGAGCCCATTCACCCCGCGGGGTCTCCCGCTTCGGCACGGGCGACCGGCTCGCCGACTCCTACCGGGTCGGCCGCGTGTTCCTCGCCGGCGACGCCGCGCACGTCCACCCGCCCACCGGCGGGCAGGGCCTCAACCTCGGTCTGCAGGACGCGGTGAACCTCGGCTGGAAGCTCGCCGCCGTCGTCGACGGGTGGGCGCCCGCGGGCCTGCTCGACTCCTACGAGGCCGAACGCCGACCGGTCGCCGAGGCCGTCGTCGTGAGCTGCCGGGCGATGGTCGCGCTGCTGCGTGAGGACCCGCAGACGGCGGCGCTGCGGACCCTGCTCACCGAGGTCGGGCAGCTCCCGGGGGTCAGCGCGCACCTCACCGGTCGCATCGCCGCGACGGGCGTCCGCTACGACCTCGGCGCCGACGACGACCGCGTCGGCCGACGGATGCCCGACGTCGAGCTCGGCGACGGCCGCCTCTACGCGCGGATGCACGACGGCCGCGGGGTCCTGCTCGACCGCGCCGGCCTCACCGTCGGCGCCTGGTCGGACCGCGTCGTCCGCCTTCCCGACGACGGGTGTGGTCGCGACTCGCTGCTGCTCCGGCCCGACGGCCACGTGGCCTGGGCCGGTGACGACCAGCAGGAGCTCGAGGACCACCTCGCCCGCTGGTTCGGCGCCGCGTGACTCAGGCGCGCCCGCGGGGCAGGCAGCACTTCTTGTACTTGGCGCCCGAGCCGCACCAGCACGGGTCGTTCCGCCCGGGCGGCCACTCCAGCTCGAAACCGGGCTCCGGTGCCGCGACCGAGTCGTCGGCGTCGTCGGCGAGGAGCGCCGCGAGCAGGTCGGGCGTGCCCACCTCGACCAGCGGCAGGTCCGTCGGGTCGCTCTCCTGCAGGTCGCGCTCGATCATCGCTCGGTGCTCGTCCCACGTGGCGCCGAGCTCCTCGGCCGCCTCGGGCTGCGCCTGCAGGAGACGGTCGAACGCAGCCTGCGGCCAGAAGATGTAGTCCGGTCCCTCGTCGTCGAGCTGCTCGGCGATCCGGTCGACCTCGTCGTAGGGGAGACCGAGGTCGCGGCGGACGTGGAAGCGGCGGACCGCCAGCGCCGACTCGATCTCGCGGGCCTCGTCGGCCTCGGGGCCCGACCCGGCCCGCTCGACGATCTCGGCCGCGGTGGCCAACGCCGAGCTGAGCCACTCCTCGGCGACCTCGGCCCGGCCGTTCTCGGTTAGCGCCTCGGTGACGTAGATGCTTGCCATCTCGTCGCGGGTGAGCTGGGGCCGCAGCGTGTGCAGCTCCTGCATGCCCTCGTCCTCGCGGCCGAAGCGCAGCAGCAACTCGGCGTGCCGGGCGCGGGTCCAGTTCTCGTCGCGCGAGCCCCGGGCCGCAGTCCCCGATCGCTCGGAGAGCGACAACGCGAGGTCGCCGTCGTGCAGGCCCTCGGCGAGGTCGGCCGCCAGCCCGAGCGCGTAGGAGGCGAGATCGGGCTCCGCGAGCCGGTCCTCGTCGACGGCCGCCACCAACCGGTCGATGTACGGCCGGGGATCGTCCGACCCGATCGCCTCGGAGCTGAGCTCGGTCAGGTCGTCCTCAGTGAGTCCGGGTGCCACGGTTCGGCACCGTAGGGGGTCGCCGGGACGCCTGCGGTCGGTGGGCCGGGGAGCGTCGCGGTCGACCTCGGTCCGCTAGGCAGATGATCATGTCGAGCGCGACGTCGCGCTCGACATGATCATCTGCCTAGCAGGCGACGGGGCGGTCAGGCCGCGAGCCGCCGGGCGATCACCGGCACGACGATGGCCGCCGCGACGAGGTGGGTGACCATGAGCAGCAGCTTCGTGGCCGTCGCGGCGTCGACGAGGACGTCGGGGACCAGCGACAGCGCGGTGAGGACGATCGTCGTCCGGACGAACGCGGTGCGCGGGCGGCGGGCGGCGCGGGACAGGACCAGGGCGATCACGAGGCCGATCACCGAGAAGAGCGCGGTCAGCGTGGCGAAGCCGGGGATCGGGACGGGGTTGCCGGCGAGGTCGAGGCTGATCCCGACGGCGTTCCCGGCGGCGGCGACGGTCGAGGTCGCGACCGAGGCGACCGCGGTGGCGGCGAGCCCGCCGAGGACCAGCGAGCCGGTGCGGGTGGTGGCGGCGGGAGCAGTGAGGACGGACATGGTGGCCTCCGAGGGCTGGTGACCGGCCTCGTGCCGGTCTCTCACCCCGGCGTCGAACGGGTTCGCCGTCCTTCGACACCGTCCTCGAGAATTTTCTTAGGCGCTCCGCGACTCCTCGACCTGCGGCGACGGCCGGCACGCGGCGACGAGCTCGTCGAGCGGCAGCGACAGCTCCGCGGCGAGCGCCGCGACGGTGAAGAACGCCGGCGTGGGCACGCGGCCCGACTCGATCTTCCGCAGCGTCTCGACCGGCATCCCGACGGCGGCCGCCACCTCGGTCATCGACCGCGGCCCCCGCGCGGCGCGCAGCACCTCGCCGAGGCGGGTCCCACGCTCACGTTCGTCCGGGGTCAGCGGCAGGCGCACCATGACCGTGATACTAATACCGGGATAGTTATCCCTGCCGTCGGAGCGAGCCATGATCGAGATCAAGAACCGTCACGAGATCGAGCTGATGCGCGAGGCCGGCCGGATCACCGCGCAGGCGCTGGTGGCGGCGAAGGACGCGGCGCGCGTCGGCGTGACGCCGAAGGAGCTCGACGACGTCGCGGCCGAGGTCATCGCGGGGGCGGGGGCCGAGCCGCTCTTCCTCAACTACCGCCCGAGCTCGGCGTCGACACCCTTCCCCGCCGTCACGTGCATCAGCGTCAACGACGCGATCGTCCACGGAATCCCGAGCACCGAGCCGCTGCGGCCCGGCGACCTCGTCAGCATCGACTGCGGCGCCCGCCTGCGCGGGTGGAGCGGGGACGCGGCGATCAGCTTCATCGTCGGCGACGACCCCGACGTCGGCGACCAGCACCTCATCGACGTCACGACGGCGGCGCTCCAGGCCGGGATCGACGCCGCGCAGCCCGGCAACAAGATCGGCGACATCGCGCACGCCATCGGCACCGTCGCCCGCGCCGCCGGGTACGGGCTGATGGAGGGCCACGGTGGACACGGGATCGGCCGCGAGATGCACGAGGCGCCGCACGTGCCCAACGAGGGCCGGCCGAACCGGGGCTACCGGCTGCGTCCCGGGCTGGTCCTCGCGATCGAGCCGATGCTCATCGCCGGCGGCACCGACGAATACCGCGAGGACGACGACGGCTGGACGCTCCGCACCGTCGACCACACCCGCGCGGCGCACGTCGAGCACACCGTCGCGATCACGGCGGACGGACCGCAGGTGCTCACGCAGGTCTGATCAGGCCGCGTCGTGGAAGATCACCCCGAGCACGTGACGTGACCCGCTGTGCACCGTCGACACCCCGTGGCGCATCTGCACCCGGTGGTGGCCTCGCGCGCCGCGGCGGGGGCGGTGGTGGACGGGGAACACGACCGCGTCGCCCTGACGCGGTCGGACGACGGTCGCGCGTGACTGCTGCCGCGGCCGCTGCTCGACGAACACGCTCTCGCCGCCGGTGAAGTCAACGTCCGGCTCGCTGAGCATCACCAGGACCTGCAGCGGGAAGACGAGCTCGCCGTAGAGGTCCTGGTGCAGGCAGTTGTAGCCGGTCGGCCCGTACCGCAGCAGCAGCGGCGTCGGCTTCGTCTGGCCGGCCGCCGCGCACCGGGCGCGGTACTCGGCGTGCGTCGCCGGATACCCGGGCTCGCCGAGCACCTCCGCCCACCGGTTCGCGACGGCGGCCAGGCGGGGGTAGAGGCCGGTGCGCAGCCCGACGACGACGTCCGGCAGCGGGTCCGCGAAGTACCGGTACCGGCCCTCGCCGAACGCGTGCCGGGCCATGACGACGGTGGACCGGAAGCGCGCGTCGTCGTCGAACATCGCCGCCAGCTCCTGGCAGGTCCCGGCGTCGAGGAGCCCGGGCAGGTGGGCGAACCCGGCGTCGTCGAGGGCGGAGCCGAGCGGATCGTCGAGAAGTTCCAGGGTCACGGAGCGGAGAACCCCGCGCCGCCGGACGGCGTTGCAGCGGCGGCTGAGCCGACCCGTCGTCGGGAAGTCCCGGGGTATGGTGGACCTGCAGCAGGAGCAGCGGACGATGCTCTGGACGCTGACCATGCACGCTCACGACGCCGCGTCGGAGCGCCCGATCCTGGGCGACCGGTACGCCGCCGACCTGCTTGCCCGCGTCGACGACCCGCCCGACCTCGGGCTCAGCCTCGGCGGCAACACCCCGCTGATCTGTGCGCGGGCGAAGCTGATCGACGACATCGCGCGCGGCTGGCTGGCCCGGCACGACGAGGCGGTGGTGCTGCACCTGGGCTGCGGGCTGGACAGTCGGGTGCTCCGGCTCGACCCGGGGCCGGGCGTGCGGTGGTTCGACGTCGACCAGGAGCCGGTGATCGAGCTCCGGCGCCGGCTCTACGACGATTCCCGGACGGCGACCGTCGGCGACGTGACCGACCCGTCGTCCTACCGGCAGTTCCCCGCCGACCTCCCGCGTCTCGTCATCGCCGAGGGCCTGCTGATGTACCTGGACCCGGCGGGCGTGCGGACGGTCGTCGACCGCGCGCTGACGCCGGGGAGCACGCTCGTGGCGGACTCGGTCGCACCGTGGGTCCCGTGGGTGGCGGGCCTGCAGCCGGCGATGCGGGCGGCCGACACGGGGTTCCGGTCGTCGACCGCCGACCTCGCCCGGGTCGCCCCGCGGCTCGTCGACGAGCTCTCCCTCGTCGACGCCACCGCGACGCGGACCGACGGCCTGACCTCGACGTTCGTCCGGCTCTTCGCCCTTGTGCCCCCAGCGCGCAACGCTATGGTCCTACAAACGTACGAAAGGCCTTGACCGCTCACTTGTTTTTTGCAAGTGTCATCGCTGTCAGCAGCAGCGATGCAGGGAGAGCCCGATGACCGCGATGTTCGTGAACCTGCCCGTGACCGACCTCGACCGCGCCAAGGCGTTCTACGAGGCCCTCGGGTTCCGCATCAACCCGGCGTTCACCGACCACAACGCCGCGTGCGTCGTCGTGGAGGAGGACCACAACTTCTTCATGCTGCTGCTCCGCGACTTCTTCCAGACCTTCACCGACCGCCCCATCGGCGACCCGTCGAAGGACGTCTCCGTCGCCACCGCGCTGTTCCTCGAGAGCCGCGAGGCCGTGGACGCGACCGTCGCGGCGGGCCTCGGGAGCGGGGGACGCGAGGACCGTCCGGCGTCGGACTACGGCTTCATGTACCAGCGCCAGCTCACCGACCCCGACGGCAACCTGCTCGAGTTCGGCTGGATGGACCCGAAGGCCGCCGCGCAGGGCCCCGAGGCGTTCATGGCGGACCAGCAGGCCTGATGGCGCCCCGGGAGTACGGGCAGTACGACGGGGTCACGCGCGCGATCGAGCTCGTCGGGGAGCGCTGGGCGCTGCTCATCGTGCGTGACCTGCTCGTCGGGCCCCGTCGCAACGGCGAGCTCGCCGCCGGCCTCCCGCGCATTCCGAGCAACATCCTCGCCGCCCGGCTGAAGGAACTGCAGGCGGCCGGGATCATCCGCCGCGTCCCGCGCTCGCGCGTGATCATCTACGAGCTGACGGACTACGGCCGCGAGCTCGAACCGATCGTGCTCGCCCTCTCGGCGTGGGGGTTCAAGGCGCTGGGCGACCCGCGCGAGGAGCAGGTCATCACCCCCGACTCCATGACGATGGCCCTGCGCTCCGCCTTCCGCGCGCAGGTGGCGGCGTCGCTGCCGGCCACCGCCTACGCCGCGCGGCTCGGTCCGGCCGAGCTGCTGATCCGGGTGGACGGGCCGTCGTTGGAGGTGGCGCGTGGGGACGGTCCGGCCGACCTCGCCTTCGCGGCCGGCCCGGACATCCGCCGGATCCTCTCCGGGGAGCTCGCGCCCGGCCGCGCGATCGCCACCGGCGTCGTCGAGGTGATCCGTGGTCCGGAGGTGCTCCTGGACCGCTTCGCGGACACGTTCCACCTCGCGTAGCGCCTTCCCGACGACGGGTCGGTGCCGGTCACGCGGTCACCAGGTGCACGGTGCCCGCGACGATCAGGTAGACGCCGAAGGCGCCGGCGGCGAGCACGACGATCGTGCGGCCGTGGCGGCCGAGCCAGGCGTTGACGGCCGTGACCGCCCGGATCGTGGTCTCGGGCCAGATGGCGTGGGCAACGACCGGGATCTCCACGACGAGCATGTAGATCGCGGCCACGAGCAGCACGCTCAGGATCGTGACGAGCACGGCCGCGTGGGCCTTGGCGATCGCGTGCAGGGCGGCGAGGTAGAGGGGCGAGGGGGAGTACATGACCAGCCCGACGGCGAGGAGGCCGAGGAGGTCGAGTTCCTTGCGCTCCGTGGCGGCCTTCGGCCCGCGCGGTGGTCGGAACCAGACGTAGATGGCGGCCCCGACCAGCAGGACACCGATCGCGAGGTCGACCCACGCCGGCACCGTGCGGTGGTGCGGGTCGCGCTCGACCCCGGTCCCCTGGAGGATGAAGACGACCGCGAAGCCGACGCCGAGGGTGGCGATCACGGCCCCGGCCAGGAAGATGAGGGCCCGCTTCCAGGGCTGGGGGTTGACCAGCAGGAACGCGACGAACAGCAGCGCCGGGGGATAGAGGGCGGCCCCGAAGGCGGCCGGGACGGCTTCGCTCAGCACGGGGTCGTCCGGGCTCAGGACACCGGCACCCCGGCGTCCCGGGACGACGTCCGCTGCGCGGGGATCGGGGTCGGCGTCGGGTTGCGCCAGGCACTGAGGCCCGCCGCCTGCGCGGTCCGCGCCGCCCCGTACGCGTGCAGCGCGAGCTGGGCGGGCGTCATCTCCGTCCGCTGCTGCCAGCGGCGGGCCGCCCCGACGGCCGCGGCGCCGCCGAGGGCGAGGCCGAGCGTGGCGAGCATGCTGCCGACGCCGGTGAGCACGGCGCCACTGATCAGCAGGCGGGTGTTGACGAGCTGCGACGGCTGGGACACGAGGACCTCCCGGGGTTGCGAGTCCTCACCGTCGGAAATTGCCCGCCACCCACACATCACCCGCAACAGGTGACCCACGGGCGACGGGCGCCCGTCGCTCAGCCGGTGAACTCGGCGACCCCGAGGGCGAAGTTGCCGTGGCCCACGCCGTGCCCGGCCAGGCCGACCGCGACGAGACCCATCCCCTCCAACCAGGTCGCCATCCGGAGCCCGCCGACGTCGAGCGGGCGGAGCCCGATGCTCTCGACGAACGCCGCGACGCCCGCCTTGGCCTCGGTGCTGTCGCCGGCGACGAAGACGTCGGGCCGACCGTTCTCCAGGACCCCCGAGAAGATCGTGTTGAACGCCTTCACTACGGCGGTGTCGGCGGGTGCGACGTCAGCGGCCTGCTGCGCGACGGAGGTCTCGGCGTCGTGAGCCAGCCCGTCGAAGGTCGCGTTGAAGGGGTTGCTGATGTCGACGACGACCTTGCCGGCGAGGGCGTCGCCGAACTCGGCGACGGTCGGGACGACCGCGGCAGCCAGCAGGGCGGTGATGACGATGTCGCCGGTCGGGGCCTCGCCCCACTTCCCGGCGGTGGCGCCGAGGCGGGCCGCGAGGTCGTCGGCCTTGGCCTGGTCCCGACCCATGACCTCGACCGTGTGCCCGCCCCTGATCGCCAACCCGGCGAGGGTGCGGGCCATGTTCCCGGTGCCGATGACGGTGATGCTGCCCATTGTCTGTCCTTGTCTCGTGAGTGGTTGTCAGATGGCGGTGGTGCCGCCGTCGGCGACGAGTTCCAGCCCGTTGACGTAGCTGGAGTCGTCGGAGGCGAGGAAGAGCGCGATCGAGGCGATCTCCTCGGGACGGCCCATGGCGCCGCGCGGGATGAGCGATTCGAACGCGGCCTTCGTGGCCTCGTCGAACAGTTCTTCCTGCTTGGGCGTGGCGACCTGTCCCGGCGTGAGGACGTTGACCCGGATGCGGCGGTCGCGCAGTTCGTTGAGCCAGACGCGGGCCCAGGCCTGCTGCACGGCCTTGCTCCCGGCGTACAGGCTCCAGCCGGGAAAGGCCCCGAGCGAGGCGTTGGAGCCGGTCATGAGGATCGAGCCGCCGTCGTTGATCAGCGGCAGCGCCTTCTGCACCGTGAAGAGGGTGCCGCGCGCGTTGAGCCAGAACGTGCGGTGGAACTGCTCTTCGGTGATCTCGCCGAGCAGGCCGGGCTCGCCCATGCCGGCGCTGGCCCACAGCACGTCAATCGCCCCGTGCTCGCGCTTCACGGTGTCGACCAGGCGGTCCAGGTCGTCGAGGTCGGACGCGTCGCCCGGCACGGCGATGACGTTCCGTCCGATCTGTTCGACCGCGTCGTCCAGTTCCTTCTTCCGCCGCGCCTGGATGACGACGTGTGCGCCCTCCTGGACGAACAGCTGGGCTCCGGCGAGCGCCATTCCACTCGATCCGCCCGTGATCACCGCGACCTTGCCGTCGAGCTTTCCCACGGTTCCTCGTTCCCGACAGTTGTGCACTTCGGCCATTTTCGACCCTGCCTTCGCGGTGAATCGGTGTCCAAGACCCGTTCTGGCGGCGGTGATAGCGTCGAGGCATCACCGTGACGGGAGCGGCCGTGGACCTGGACCTGCGCAAGCTGCGGTACTTCGTCGCGGTCGCCGACCGGCTGCACTTCGGCCGCGCGGCCGAGGAGCTGCACATCGCCCAGCCGGCGCTGAGTCGCCAGATCAGCGCTCTGGAGCACGACCTCGGCGCGTCTTTGTTCGTCCGCGACCGGCACGGCGTGGCGTTGACCGACGCGGGTCGTCAGCTGCGCGAGGACGCGGGCCCGCTGCTGGCGTCGGCGGCGGCCGTCCGACGTCGGGTGCGCGTCGCGGCCGAGGGCGGCCGGCGGCTGGTCGTCGGCTTCCGCGCCGGCATCCCCGTCATCCCGGCGCAGCGGGCCTTCGCGGCGCGCCACCCCGACGTCGTCGTCGAGGTGCAGCGGACGGACGGCGACGACCAGGCCGCGATGCTGCTCGACGGCCGGGTCGACGTCGGGTACCTGCGGCTCCCGGTCGACGAGACCGGCCTCCGCGTCGTGCCGCTCTACGCCGAGCCGTGGGTGGTGGCGCTGCCCGTCTCGCACCGCCTGGCCGGCAAGGAGGAGATCGCCGAGGCCGACCTGGCCGGGGAGACCGTGGTCTGGCACGGCGACCCGAGCACCCAGCCGACCCGACACCCGCTGTCCGACTCCGGCCTGCGCGCCCGCGGCGTCGACGAGAAACTCGAGCACGTGGCCGCCGGACGGGGCATCTCGTTCGTGGTCCGCTCGGAGGCCGGCTTCCACTCGCGCCCCGACATCAGCTACGTGCCCATCCCCGACCTCGCGCCCGACGAGGTGCTCCTCGCGACGACGGCGTCACGCACCTCGCCGCTGGTCGAGGACTTCGTCGCTGCCGCCCGGGCGACCGCCGAGATCACCGCGGAGTGCGGAACCGTCGGTCGCTGAACTGTCCATTCAGCGCCGGCAGTCGGCGCAGCGCCTCGGACGAGGCCCAACCCGTCACCGGCGTAGCGGTGGTATGACTCCGCCTTTCCGCGGTCCGGACCGGTGCATCACGGTGCGGGTGGCTGCCAGTTCTCCATGCGTCGCAGTTCGTCGCGGAGTGGCTCAGGGAGCTGGTCGACGACCTCCCGTTCCGGGTCCTCTCGTCGAGGCAGGGCCTCGAGGAAGCCAGTCGCGATGACGGTCCTCATCGAGTCGCCGCCCGCCGTGAACAGGTCGGCCAGTGCGCCGACAGCACGAGCAGCGTCCGCGGCACCCTCCGCGCCGTGGTGGACAGAGGTTCGGTACCACTCGCCGACCTCGTCGAGCAGCACCGTGGACAGGACCTCGTCGAACTGCTCGATGTGGTCGTCGACGATCGTCCTGGCCGTGGTCGAGGTTGCGCTCAGCGCATCCGCCACCTGTCGTGCGACCGCGGAGTCGATCGGCGGATCATCGTCGCTCACTCTGTCCTCCCAAATGCCTCGAGCAGATCATCGAACTCCCGTTGCGCGACTGCGCGGTCCTCCGCGGAGGCCTGCGGATTGCGTCGCAGCCACTTTCGCAGCGCCCGCACCGTGTTGTTGGCCTTCTCGGTGTGGAACTTCCCGCCGGCCGCTGAGCCCGTCGCCCGTTCGTAGCGCACGGCGTCCGCGGTGGTCCCGCTGCCGACTCGGGACTCGGACCCCGTGCCGCGGTAGAGAGGGCGGACGATCCTGTTCAGTGCCGGGTCGCTGATGTCGGGCTTCCGCGCAGCAGGCGGTCGGGCCGATCCGGACCCGCCGCTCCCGAACGGCTCCACCTTGCCGCCACCGGAGGCGGACTGGGCCACCGTCATCGCCCCGACGCCGACCAGCCCAAGTCCCGCCGCGATGGCGCCGGCGGAGGCGGCGTGTGTCGCGATCCCGGCCGGGATGCCGACCCCGGTCGCATCGAGGGCGAGCCCGCCGAGCTGACCGCCTGCTCCGAGAGTGATCAGCCCGGCGCCGCCGAGCATCGACGCGACGGCTCCCGGGTCCTGCAGCGCCGCGTTGCCGACCGAGGCCGCGGTGTTGCCGACATCGGTAAGGAAGCTGCCGACGTCGGGTCGGGGGTTCCCGACGATCGGCGGGGCAGGCTGGCGCGGCGCGATGGCCGACAGCGCCGCGGCGGCCTCGCCCACTGCGCGTGCCGCGCCTTCGTTCGCCTGCAGCGCGCGTTCCTCGGCGGCCAGCATGATCTCGGCCGCGTCGTCCACGGTCTGCTCGGCGGCCTCACGGGCGGCGTCGGCGGTCGGTACGGGTCCGGAGCCGGCGGACACCTTGGCCGCCTCGCCGGCGCGCATCATCTGTTCGCCCCGCGCGTAGTCCTGCTGCGCGGCCCGCAGCTCGGCGGCGAAGGCGGCCAGTGGTGGCGCGGACCGGGCGACCGCGTCCACGGCGAGCTGCAGGTCCGCCACGTGGCGGGTGATGAGGTCGAGTGCGGCCGTTGCCGCCCGCCCACTCCAACCGGCAGTGATCGTGGTGCCCCGAGCCGCGAGCCCCTCCCTCGCCACCTGGATGTCGTTCGCCGCCGACGTCAGCTCCTGCGACGCGGCGAGGACCGCATCCGGGTCACCGAGGACGGGCATCAGGAGCCGGGGACGCTGCCGGGGATCGAGCGTGAGGCGGCGGCGTCGGAACTCTGATAGCTCCTCACCGTCGCGTCGATCGCGGCCGCAGTCGCGGTGACGCTGCGTTCGATCGCGGCGACCGCCTTGTCGAGCTGCGACGACAGCTCGTTCGCGGCCGACGCCAACGGACCCTCACCGGAGCCGTCGGCTGCCGACTGCGCGGCGGCGCCGGCCCGTGCCCGCGCCGTGGTCACGCTGCTCACCTCGTTACGGAGAGCGCTCGCACCCGCCCGGAGCTGGTCGGGGCGGACGTCGAAGCCGTCGGGCACGGGTCGAGCGTGGCAAACCGCGCCCGTCCTCGGGGGCCGTTTCGTCGAACTCGCGGGACAGTGGGCGACGTGTTCTTCCGCGCTCACGACGGGATCGCACTGGCGTACCTCGAGCTGGGCGCGGGTCGCCCGCTGGTGTTCGTGCACGGCTTCACGGGCTCGGCGGCCCAGCTCGTCGACGAGGGCCCGGCGCCTGCGCTCGCCGCCGCGGGCTTCCGCGTGATCCTTCCCGACCTGCGCGCCCACGGGGACAGCGCCGCCCCGCGTGACCCGTCCGCCTGGCCCCCGGACGTCCTCGCCGACGACGGGCTCGCACTCGTCGAGGCGCTCGGCCTCGACGACTACGACCTCGCCGGCTACTCGCTCGGCGGTCGGGTGGTGCTGCGCATGCTCGCGCGGGGCGCCCGACCACGACGGGCGGTCATCGCCGGTCAAGGTCGCGCGGCGGCCGGGGCAGACGGGCCGAACACCGCGGCGTTCCGCGATCGGCTGTCGGCGATCTCGCGGGGCGAGGTGCTCGATCCGCAGGGGCAGTGGATCGTCGACCACGGCTTCGACCCGATCGCACTCCTGCACCTCCTCGGCACCTACGCGGCCACTCCGGACGACGTCCTCGCCGCCATCCCCGTCCCGACCCTCGTTCTCACAGGGGAGGACGACCGTGCCCGACTCACCGCGCCCGCCCTGGCCGCGTCCCTCGGCGACGGCCGTTTTCACGCGGTGCCGGGCGACCACGTCAGGGCGATGGTCGCCCCCGAGCTCGGCACAGCGATCGTCGACTTCCTGACGACGGACCTGGCGTAGCCGACCCGTCGTCGGGAAGGGTCTCCCGGCGTGAACGACGCCCGCCGGCTGATCCCGGCCGCCATGGACCGCTTCGGCGCGCGGGTGCACGCGGTGCCGGCGGACCGGTGGTCGGCGCCGACGCCGTGCTCGGAGTGGAGCGTGCGGGACCTCGTGGCGCACATGGTCTTCGAGCACCGGTGGGCGCCGCACGTGCTGGCGGGCGAGGCGATGGACGAGGTGGGGGAGCGGTACGACGGTGACCTGGTCGGTGACGACCCGGTCCGCGCGTGGGACGAGGCCGCTCGGCTCTCGCATCCCGCGTGGTACGGCGGGGCTGCGCTGGTCCACACGTCGTTCGGCTGGCTCGGGGTCGAGGAGTACGCGGTGCAGATGCTCGTCGACCTCACCGTCCACGAGTGGGACCTCGCCCGAGGCGCCGGGCTGGACGAGTACGTGGACCCGGAGGCCGTGGCAGAGGCGCTGGCCTACATCGCGAGTGACCCGATCATGCTCGCCGGCCCGGGCCTGTTCGCGTCCGCGGTCGAGCCGCGCAGTGACGACCCGCAGAACCGACTGCTCGCCCTCGTCGGCCGAGGTGGCTCCGCCCTGTGAGCACTTCTCCGTGTTCTGGCACGGATTACTACTCACGAGGCGAAGCCACCTACGCCGGTCCGACCCCGAGGATCGACGAGACCGTGAAGTCGCGGACGTCGCCCGCCTGGTGGCACCACGACCGCAGCCACCGGTGCTGGAACACCTGCGGCGTGATCACCCGGTTGCCCACCGCCCCGCTGCTGACGCGGTACGTGATCCGAACCGGGGACGTGTGGTCGAGCGCGTAGGCGAGCTGATCGAGCTCGTCAGGCGAGAGTCGACTGCTCGCCGCGTGCGCGAGCCTCTGCGCCGTCGGGTTCACCCGACCCTCCGACGACCGCAGCCGCCGCACGAACTCCTCCGCCGGGACACCCGTCGTCGCGACGTCCTCCAGCGGTTCCGCCGCCTCGACGGGCGCACGTTCCACCGCGACCGCACCCGACCCGTCGTCGAGAACCGGGCTGTACCCCGCGTCGCGCAGCAGGCGCAGCACGAGCGCGGGCGGCTCCGAGGAGCCGAGCACGGTCGCCGTGATCCGTCGCCACCCGAGCTTGCGCAGCGATCGGGCCGCCGCGAGCTCGAGCGCCAGGGACTCGTCGGCCACGACGCAGGTCCGGACCTCGTGCACGCGGATCGAGCCGTGCACCCGCGCCGCGTCGCGGAGGAGGTAGTCCAACGGCTGGGGGATCTCGCCGGCGAGCTCCCGGAGGCCGGCGAGCAGGGAGTCCGCGGTCCATCCTACGTCGAGGGCCCGGCGGACGCTGCGCGTCGAGAACCGGTGCACGGTTGCCGCGCCACGAGCCTCGACGTCTGCGGCGTCGGTCAGCAGCCGCTGACCCTCGTCGTCGGGAACCCCGGAAACGACGGCGGTCAGGTCCGACTGCAGCATCACCTGGCAGCCGACGTCGCCCAGCAGTTCGTCCACTGTTCCCGACGACGGGTCGAGCGGCCCGAGCGCGTCCCCGTCGCCGATCCCGAGCCGGCGCGTCTCGTCCACCACGGCGTGGGCGATCGCCGCCCGCCAGTCCTCGGGCCCGCGCATCGGCGCGTACCAGGCGATCTCGCCGACCGCGGCGCGGAGCGACCCGCCGTCGCGCCCCACGCGGAGCAGGGCGTGGCGGATCGAGTGGGAGTCGACGGTCGGCGGCAACGGGGGAGCGGACTCGGTGCCGTCGGGGTCGACGCGGTGGGTCGGGGTGTGGGGAAGGTCGACCCAGGCGGCGGCGAGGCTCGACCAGCGGCGGGCCGCGGGCTGGACACGCCAGCCGGGGTAGCGGTCGGTGGTCGTCAGGCCGTCGGCACCTGGCGCGACGAGGCCGAGCGCGAAGGCGAGGTCGAGCACCAGGGCGAGCTGCCCGTCGTCGGGAAGATCGAGGGCCTTGACCAGGCGCACGCGCTCGCGCTTCCCGACCCCACCCGCTTTGACCTGCGGAGACGGCGACTCGCGGAGGTGGTCGAGGACGGAGCCGACGTGGCGGAGGAACTCCTGGGCGGCGCCGGTGGTGTCACCGGCGACGGCGGGCGGGAGGGCCGGAGGCCCGGTGACCTTCGCGACGAGGAACCAGGTCGCGATCGCGACCTCGTGCGGCACCTCGAGCGCGCGGTTGTGGAGCACGAGCATCCCGCGGTCGACGAGGCCCTCCTCAGCGGCCTCGAGTCGGTAGGCGTAGCCACCGCCGGGACCGAGGATGCCGCCGAGCCGGTGCAGGAGAGGGCGGTCGAGGGCGCGGACGCGGTCGGCGACGCCGAAGACGTCGTGCATCGCCTCGACGACGGCCTCCACCAGCTCGGGCTTGCGCAGCCCCTCCGTCGCGACCCCGTGGGCGTCCGCGAGCACCCGCAGGTCCTCGACGACCATCGAGCGGACGAGGGTCGTGACCGGTGCTCCGCCGCCGAGGTCGGCGTGGAAGTGCCGGTCGACGCGCTCGGGGAGACGGAGGTGGGCGCCGTCCGGATAGGCCAAGCCGAGCGCGACGAGCCGCTCGACGACCGCCTCGACGACCGCGTGGTCGGCGTCGAGCAGCGCGGCGATCGTCTCGGGAGTGGATTGTGGGCCCAGGACGGCGGCCGCCCGCCCCACCTCGAGGGCGTCCCGGTCGAGTTCCGCGAGGGCATCGAACAGGGAGTCCGCGGTGCACAGCCGGTCGGCCAGATGCGCGAGATCACGGGGAACGGGCTCGGCGCAGACGTCCCGACGGCGGGTCAGGAGCGCGGCCAGCGCCTCGTCGTCGAGGGTCTCCAGGTACTCGGCGAAGGTGAGGGCCACGGGCGCCAGTCTCCGAGGTGCTTCTTCCCAACGAGGTGTGGGGTCAGGTCGCGGTCGTCGAGCGCGGCGAAGCTGGGCGCGAGCTCGAGGAGATACGCGTCGTCGTCGCGCTACAGTGATGACATGACGTCGCCCCTCTCCGTGCGGTTCGACACCGACGTGCTGCACCGGCTCCGTCAGCGGGCAGCGGCCATGCCAGGAGCGACCCCCTCCGGCCTGGCGCAACGGCTGGTCGACGAGGGGCTGAGGATGGCTGATCATCCGGGGATCGTCTTCCGCGATGGTCCGAGCGGTCGGCGACCCGCGCTCGTCGTCGGCCCGGACGTCTGGGAGTTGGTGGTGTTCCTCGAGGAGATCGACGAACGCGGCGAATTCGCCGTCGACGCCGCCTCCGAGAATTTCGCGGTCTCCACGGCGGCGGTCTCGGCCGGCATCCGCTACTACACGGAGTTCTCCGCAGAGGTCGACGCCTGGATCGTCGAGGCCCGCGAGGCGTCGGAGCGCGCCGAAGCGGAGTGGGAGCGTCGGCGGGCGCTGCTCGCGTGACGGTGACGGCGTCCGAGCCGCTGCTCCTCGATGAGATGTTCAGTCCGCGTCTCGCCGAGGCACTGGTGGCTTCCGGGCACGACGTGGTCGCCGTCGCGGGTCACGCGACCCTCGCGGCGGCGGCCGATGTCCAGGTCGCCGCGTGGGCGGCGCAGCAGGGTCGGCGGGTAGTCACGGAGAACGTGCGCGATTTCGTCCCCCTGCTCGCCACGGTCGAGCCGCCGCTGCGCGTCCTCCTGACGAGCTCACGGCGGTACCCCCGATCGCGGCAGAACCCCGCTCCGCTCGTCCGCGCCCTGAGTGCATGGCTCACGTCGGACGAGCCGCGCGCGTCGATGGAATGGCTCCCCTGACGGAACCCTGGGTCTGCGACGACGGCGTCGTTGACGGCTGAAGTGACCTGGGCCACGCTTCCTGGGACGCTGACCCCGCAGCCCGTCGAGGAGACGCTTGATGGCCACGGACACCCCGCACGTCGCTCCCGGTCGGCTCGGCGACCCGGCCCTCACGCTCGGCACCGACCCCCGCTCCGACCCGCGCATGGTCGCCGTGTTCGGGGCCCTCGGGGCGCTGGACCACCCGCCGGCCAACCCGCTCACCCGTGACGCCGGCCGGGAGACCCTGCTCGGGTTCAGCGTCGCGGCCGAGGAGGCGTTCGAGGGCCTCTTCACGGTGCTTGCGCAGGACCTGAAGCCGGTCGACGGGGTGTCACGCGAGGTCATGACGGTGACCCGCGACGGGCACGACATCGCGCTGCACGTGCACCGGCCGAACGGTGTCGACGGGCCGCTCCCGGTGATCGTCCAGATCCACGGCGGCGGCATGGTGATGCTCTCGTCCACCGGGGGTCTCTACGCGCACTGGCGGGACGAGCTCGCGAAGGCGGGCACCGTCGTCGTCGGGGTGGACTACCGGAACGCCGGCGGTGTCGCCGGCGCCAACCCGTTCCCGACCGGCCTCGACGACTGCGCCGCGGCCGTGCGCTGGGTGCACGCGAACCTCCCGGAGCTGGGCGGCAGCCACGTCGTGCTCACAGGCGATTCCGGTGGCGCCAACCTATCCCTGGCGGTCGCGATCAAGGCTCGCCGCGAGGGCTGGGTGGAGGAGATCGCGGGCGTCTACGCGCAGTGCCCGTACATCCTGGGCTCGTGGGACGAGCCGCCTGCGGAGTTCCACTCGCTGTGGGAGAACGACAAGTACTGGCTCGATCGCGCGCTGTTCCCGCTCCTCGCGGAGGTCTACGACCCGGACGGCAGGAACATCGACGAGCCCACCTGCTGGCCGTCTCGCGCCACGACCGACGACCTCAGCGGCCTGCCTCCGCACGTCATCTCGGTCAACGAGGTCGACCCCCTGCGCGACGAGGGCCTCGCCTACCACCGGCTGCTGGTCGCCGCGGGTGTCCCGTCGGTCGGGAAGATCAACCTCGGCCTGTGCCACGTGGGCGAGCTGCTGTTCCAGAACGCCATGCCGGAGGTGTACGCCGAGGCGGTCCGGGACGTGACGGGCTTCGCCCGGTCCCTCGCGTAGGTGGCTTCGCCTCGTGAGCACTTTTCCGTGCCGGAGCGCGGATGACTGCTCACGGGGCGCAGCCACCTCGCTGGCAACGACCGGGCCGGCTACGCCGCTGGGCGTAATGCGGAGCCAGGGTCGCAGGGCCTCCAGTGCGACCGGCTCTCGTCGTCGTGATGAGGCCGCCGACAAGATGGCCGAACTGGGCCAGAGCTCGGGCAGTTGCAGCTCCCGGCTGAAGAGCGGCCACGGCCACCAGTCCTACTCGGCGGCGAGCGGGATGGTCCTCGCCCGACCCGCCGTCAACGACGCGAACTCGAGCGCCGCCCCGATGTCGTCGTGCTCGAGGTCGGGATGATCCTGCAAGATTTCGTCGGTGGTCATGCCCGAGGAGAGGAGCGCGAGCAGGGAGGACACCGGGAAACGTAGGCCGCGAATAGTCGGCTGACCATGACACAACCCGGGCCTGACCGTGATGCGCTCGAGCCGCGACATGGAGGGACCGTACCTCCGCCCCCCAGATGGCCCGTGGTTGCTGCTCATCCTGGCCGATAGGACTGCGCACGCTCGGGCGTGTGCCGCGCGTCCGACCTCGCCTGGGCGCGATGGACAGTGGGATGAGGAGCACAGTCGTCCAAGACCAGGTTCACGGTTCCGGGTCGACCCGTCCGTGGGGCTCGCCGATTCCGCCCTCCAACCGGTCGATCGAGGCCAGCAGACGCCGAGCGTTCTCGGGGCTCAGTACGAGGTAGGCGGTCTCCTTCAGAGACTCGTACTCATCAAGTGCCACCATCACCACGGGCTCGTCCCCCGCCCTGGTGATCACGACCTCTTCGCGATCGTCGATGACGGACCTGAGGACCTCGGCGTAGCGCGCCCTGACCTCCGAGCAGGACATTGTCTTCACGGACCACCTCCGGGCACGAGAAATTGCACTCCCAGGCCCATACGGCCCGAGCACGAAAGGGCGCCCTCACGCGGCGCCCAGGAACCGCCGATACGCTCACTAGAGCAACGGTGCGATGAGCACCGACCACAGCCACACGACCCGGCGGTCGCTGTCCTCGACGGCGTAGACCACCAGCCCGCGCTCGTCGGGCCCGAACGTGGCAGCACGTGAGCCCGTGGGATTCGCCGGGTGGTACGGCTCGCCGACCGACCATGGCGCCACCTCCAGCGCCGCGCATAGATCCGCGAAAGCAGCCAGGAGGTCCGTAGGAAGGGCGTCGATTGCGGCAGAGATGTCCTCGCCGACCGGCTCGACGCGGAACATCCGCTACATGCCGGCTTTGGCACGCGTGACCGCAAAGGGCTCGTTCTCCGGCACAGGCTGACCACTGAAGAACGCAGCAGCCCGGCGCACCATCAACCGGAACGCCTCCGGGTTCGATTGGGCGACGGCCTGCCGTCGCCAGTTCTCCAGCGTGGCGTGGAGGGCTGCCAGGTCGTAGTCGCGCTTCGCCTGGTCCAAAGCCTGCTCATAGGCGGCATCGAAGAGGGGCTGGTCCTCTGGCAGCAGGGCCGCCCTGATAGCGGCGGGCTGGGCTCCCTTGGCCAGCGATCCTCGTCGCTCGGGCTGGGGGGAGGACGACGCGCTCACGACACCACCGTAGCGATCCACCCCGAATGTGACGGCGAATCGGGCAACTCGATCACCGGCCGGTGCGGCCATCGCAGCGCCAGCTCGTAAGACCCTTCGGATCCGCACGTGTCGACTCGCTCGCAGTGGCGCTGACGGTGGGCGCGTGAGCAAGACAGTCTCCGAGCCATCCTCGCCACGGCACCGAGCTGGCGCAGTCCACTGCGTTGTCATCGTGCTCGGCCGGCTGCCCATGAGCAGCTCGTGCCGGTTGCGCGTGCGCTGCTGGTCGCGTTCGGCCGTCTGCTCCGCTCGTGCGAGCCGTCCCGAGATGGCAGTCCGGCGAATCGCAAGGGGCCGCCGTCATTTGCCCACGTGGATCGACCCGTCCGCGCGCACCTCCATGTCCGTCCGCCCCGCGCCGATCTCTGTCTCCAGCTCACGGATGAGCCCGTCGACGGCGCTGTCTGGGTCGTCGGCTCGGCGGAAACGGTCGGAGAGCGCGCGGAACGGCAGGCGCACCCGAACCGGGCGGGGCAGTTCCTGGCCGTCGAGTTCACGCAGGACGAGGGTCTGCGCCTCGAGGTGCACCTCCACGCCACCCCGATCGGCGAAGTGTTGAATCAGGCGGTCGTACCGCTGCTGGTTGATCCACTGATCCTCCTGCTCAGGCGTGCGAGGAACGCGGGTCAGGTCGGGGCGGAACGAGCCGACGCCGTCTGGTGTCGGAACGAGTTCGGTCTCGCCCGGCGCCGCCGTCTGTATCGCTGCGTCGAGGTGCACTAGGAACAGCTGCCACGCTGCTTCCAGCGGTTCGACGTCAGGAAAGGCGGACGCTGAGCGACCGGCCGTCGACCGCAACAGCGGCCCGAACGACGCTGGAGTCACGCGAAGGTGCATGAGTTGCATCAAGCTGTTGTCCTCGAACGCGTCGATGACGACGCCGTCGGCTGTTTGCTCAACGACGCCACCCTCTCCGATGGCCGTGAGGAGCCTGGCGTAGAGGACCTGGTCCTCCGTCGAGGGCATCTCGCCTCACCTCGGGTCGCGGCTGTAGAAGCTGGTCAGGACCTTCCCATCCTGCGCCGCGACCCCGACCACGGCCCAGTAGGTCACGCGGACCTGCCCCTGCTGGTCCTTGATCTGCAGCGGCGACTTGTAGGTCCAGGTGTTCCGCTCCGGATTGAACCGCGGATAGCCGGGCTGTGGGAACGTCAGTGTCTGCGTGATGGCGAAGTCGGCCAAGCTCTGCCACGGCCCGGCGGTGTACACGGCGAGGTTCGACCACTGCTGCCCGTGCTTGTTCGCGATGTGGCGCTGGCCGAAGAAGTCGTTCCCGCACATCAACACCGCGTAGGTCCGCGGCGGCCCTCCGACGGGCGGGAGAACGGGGTACGTCTTCACCGGCTTGGTCTCGGGGTCGCTCCGACCGCATGCTGCCCACGGAGGCAGGCCCGACTGCGCGAGGGCCTCGGCGGGGACGAGGGGTCCGACGAGACAGACGAAGATGGCGATGAGGAGAACGCGTAGGCGGATGGTCACGGCCGGCTCCTGACGACGAGTGGCAGAGCTTTTCGTCGGCTTGGACTGTGGCCGGGTCCGATCGGTTCCCACTTTCTTCGGGGCGGATCAGTTACCCCTTGAACACCTCCCGGCCGTGCCAGGCCACGTTGTCCGCGTGCACGACCGACGGCGAAGGTCGCGGCTGCGGGATCACCCGGTCGGCCAAGTCGTCTAGCGCTCGCCCAGCCTCGCTGCGCGCCACGTAGAGCGGAGACACGTGGAGGCGACGGTCAACGCTGAGCCCGAGGACCCCTGACGTCGAACAGCACGTGGTGCAGCGAGCACAGGGCGAGCCCGTTCACCAGCTCGTCCTCGCCGCCCTGGCTGTGCCACTTCACGTGCGCGGCCTCGAGGCCGACCGGGTTCCGCCCGACCGCACCGGCGTAGCCGCAGAAGGCGCGGGCGTACGAGTAGGCCCGCAGGACCTCCTCGGCGAAGCCCGCCCGTCGCGGCCGGCGCGTTGTCACCACCTCGATCTCGCCGCCGTAGCGCGGGACGGGCTCGTCGAGGTCGAGTCCGCAGGCGCTCGCGATCAGCGGGCTCAGGACGGGCGTGAAGTGCAGGTCGAGCAGCAGACGCGCAGCTTCGACGACGAGCCGCGGGTCGTCGAGCAGCGCCTGGATCGGCGACGTGAAGGTGCCGACCGCATGACGGTCGAGGAGCAGCCGACGGGAGGGCTGACCCGTCGTCGGGACCGGGGTCCCGTCCGCGCGGCGCGGGTCCCGCAGCTCCCTCTCGAGCCGGCTGAACGGCCAGGCGGCCCGACCGGGATAGCGGCCCGACCGGCTCGGCGGGCCGAACTCCTCGATCAGCCGGCCGACCGGCTCCTCGAGCTCGGCGTAGCTGACCGGTCCCGACGCACCGCCCCGGTGCCGTCCGAGCAGCCAGAGCACCAGGAGCGGCTTGTGCGGCGCGCGGGCCGCGCCGACCTGGGCCGGCGGAGCCGAGAGAGTCGGTCCAGGAACTCGGCGCGGTCCATGGGGTGATCCTCGGTCAGGACCGTCGCCATCTCAGCGACCGCAACAGCCTGTCGCCTACAGCGTACGCGGCGCCGTCACCGTCGACCCCGGCAACGAGCCCGAGGAGCTCGTTGGCCAGCCGCTGGTCGGTGACCGACTTCAGCGAGTCGTATGCGGGTCGAGCAGGAACGACACGTCATCCGTCGCCAGTGCTGCCGGAGGGGGGTGACGAGCCGCAGCGACGCGCCGCCGCCGTCAGGTTCGGTGGTCACCCGTGCCGCGACTCACTCCATCGGTAACGGATCTCCGATTGGCGGCGAACACACTGGCGATCATCGAGTCACCCGGGGGCGTGATGGTGGAGGACCGGTCGTCGGAGGCTGCGGCGCTGGGGCTCCGCGACGTCGTGGCGCGCATGGTCGACGAGGACGCGTCGCTCGACACCGAGCACGGGCTTCTCGTGCTCGAGGCGCTCGACAGCGACGCGGCCCTCGCCCGAGCGCTCGGCGAGAGCACCGAGGAGGCCGCCACCGATCCCGCCCCCGTCGACGCTGCCCCGACCGCCGGCAGCTACCTCGCCTCGATCACCGTCGAGGGCTTCCGCGGGGTCGGGGAGCCGGCCACGCTCACCATGCACCCGGGCCCCGGACTCACCCTGGTGGTCGGGCGCAACGGGTCGGGGAAGTCCAGCTTCGCCGAGGCGGCCGAGCTCGCCGTCACGGGCGCGAACCGCCGGTGGAGCGGCAACCGGTCGGCGGTATGGCGTGAGGGGTGGCGCAACCTGCACCGGCCGGCGCCCGCACGGATCGTCGTCGAGACCGTCGGCGGGGGAGCCGGGCCGGTCACGGTTCGCCGCGCGTGGGAGCCCGAGGACGATCTCGACGGCGGGTCGTGGACCCGGCAGGTGCGCGGGGAGCGTATGGAGCCGATCGACGGCGCCGGCGAGGCCGTCCGGACCTACCGGCCGTTCTTGTCCTACAACGAGCTCGGTTCCGTGGTCGACGGCAGGCCCAGCGAGATGCACGACGCGCTGTTCACCCTGCTCGGGCTGGCCGACCTGACCGCCGCCCAGACGCGCCTGACGGCGGCGAAGAAGGCCAGGGAGCAGCGGGCCAAGGCCGCTCGCGACCTTCGTCAGGAACTCCTCGCCGCCGCCGGCGGGCTCGACGACGAGCGCGCGACGCGTGCCGCCTCCGCACTGAAGGCGACCGCACCGGATCTCGAGGTCCTCGGCGAGCTCGCACTCGGCGACGACGAGGACCTCACGACCACCGCGCTCCTCCGCCGGGTACGCGCGCTGACGCTGCCCGCCCAAGACGTCGTCGAGAACGCCGCTCTCGAGTACGACGAGGCCCGGGAGGCGTTGCAGACCGCGTCCTCGAGCCAGGCGCGGGCCAGCGCCGGTCTGGCCCGCCTCCTGCGGACCGCGCTCGACCACCATGCCGATCACGATGACGAGCCCTGCCCGGTCTGCGGGCAGGGGCTCCTCGACGCGACGTGGCAGGTCGATGCGGAACGTCGGACCCGCGAGGCCGAGCAGGGTGCGGCGGCGCTCGAGACGGCGCAGCGCCGCGTCGACGCGGCTCGCGCTGCGCTCGTCCTGCTCATCGAGCCTGTTCCGGCCGTCCTCGGCGAGACCCTCCCCTTCCCGACGGCGGGTCCGCACGCCGCTTGGGCGCGGTGGCGCGGGGCGCTCGACGCCGCGGAAGTGGCATCGGAGCTGGACGAGGCCGGACGGGCGCTTCGAGAGGAACTCGCCGCCGTCGTTGAGCGAGCGGAGACGGAGCTCTCCCGACGAGACGAGCAGTGGCGTCCGTTCGCGTCCCGCTTGTTCGAGCTGCACGGCCTGCTCGGCGGGGCGGCGCAGGAGAAGGCGCAGCTCACGGCGGTGAAGAAGGCCGAGGCGTGGCTCAAGGAGGCGGCGACGGCAATCCGGGACGAGCGGCTGCGGCCGTTCGCCGAGCAGTCGCAGCGGATCTGGAACGACCTGCGCCAGCAGAGCAACGTCGACCTCGGCCCGATCCGCCTGGAGGGTTCGTCGACCCGGCGTCGCGCGACGTTCGACGTCACCGTCGACGACGTCGAGGGCGCCGCGCTCGGCGTCATGAGCCAGGGGGAGCTGCACAGCCTGGCGCTCTCGCTGTTCCTGCCACGCGCGACCGTCGAGGAGAGCCCGTTCCGCTACGTGCTCATCGACGACCCGGTGCAGGCCATGGACCCCGCGAAGGTCGACGGGCTGGCCCACGTGCTGAGCGGGGTCGCGCACGATCGGCAGGTGGTGGTGTTCTCCCACGACGACCGTCTGGCCGAGTCGGTCCGGCGGCTGCAGGTCCCGGCGCGGATCGTCGAGGTCGCGCGGCGGGACCGCTCGCGGGTGGAACTACACGCGTCGAGTGACCCGGTCGCCCGCCATCTCGAGGACGCCCGAGCCCTCGCCAAGAGCGACCACGTCCCGGAGGATCTGAAGGGCGAGGTCATCGCCTCGTCGTGCCGCAGCGCACTGGAGGCGGCCGCGCACGCGGCGTTCCGGCGCGCACGGATCAGCAGGGGCGACGACCGGGACGAGGTCGAGGCGCGGTTGGCAGCCGCACACACGACGCGCGCCGTCCTGACCCTCGCGGTTTTCAACGACTCCGACCGGGCCGGGGAGCTCGAGCGACGTCTCCGCTCAGCGGGCCCGGGCGCGGTGGACGTCTTCTACGCCTGCAAGGAAGGCGCACACCGGGGATACGCCGGCGACCTGAATCGTCTGATCGGCGACACCAAGTCCCTCTGCACCTGGGTCGCGCGCCAATGACCAACGCTCTGTCCGGACCCCACCGGCGGCTGGCGGCGGTCGACGCGTTGGCCGCCTCGTCAGCCGACTCCCGGACGTCGGCGCGCGCCTCGGTGTGGCTACTGCGCCTCGCCGTAGAGCACGCCCTGGACGATCTGTGGACGAGGTGCTCGCCGGACCTCGTCCAGGCGTCGCGGCGGGCGCAGCTCCTCGTGCTTCGAAGGTATTTGGAGGCGGAGGAAGCGTGGCGGGTCGCCGAACTCTGGAATGCGCTCAGTCGTGCCGCACACCACCACCCTTACGATCTTGCGCCCGGTGCGGCTGAGATTATGGTTTGGCGAGGTACAGCTGAGCGTGCAGTATCAGCCTTGGAGGTTCCAGTTCGATCGATGCCCGTCGGGCGCTCGTCCTTTAATGCTACCTGAATATCTCGGCGCTGTTCTCGAGGGCGAGCGCCTGTGGTACGTTCTGGAGTATTGTGGCCTGTAGCTTTCAAGCGTGACAATCTGTTGAGGCCTGTTGGTTGGGCCAAAGCGCTGAACATCACCTCATTTATTCTTCAGTTAGACAACGCCGCATAGACATGACGACCTTGGGGCTACGACCAGATACGGTAGACAGCAGGGCGGATGTTCCTGCCTCTCATAGCTCCGGCCGGCCAGTCACGTGCCAACGTCACGCTGTCGTCGAGCGTCCGGCAGCAATTTATCCGCAACGAGACCGAGTCTCTTACGCCGCACGATGAGAGGGAGCAGCGAGCGTGGCTTATGTAACTGGCTTCACCGAATCTAAGCAACGGATTCGTCCCCACGAAACCGAGGTCGACTGTGAGTATCTTGCCCTAAATTCAACAAGAGGGCCGTTGCTTCACCTAAGCACCTTCGGTAGCAAAGATAGGGTCTCCGACCGGAAGTCGAGCCAAAGCTTGCAACTTGATGAAGCACGCGCCCGCCAGCTTGTCGCGATAATCAACAGCGTGTTCCCTCCTGCAGGAGACGACTAGTCGTTCGTCCAACGAGGAGCAGCGCGGGGCTTGGAGGGGGACGGGACATCGGACGTTGCCGCGGCTCCGCGGTGACCGTGGCGAGCGCGTCGGCCGGCGTGCTCGGACCGAACTCGCCGGCCCGAGCACGCCCCGTCGTCGATGCCTACGCTTTAGGGGTTAGGGGACTGGTGATGTGTGCGGTCTCGGGACATGGTTGACGGATTGTCGTCAGGACATGCTTGTCGTGGGAGCGTGTGACCATGCCTTGAAGCGGGTGAGGGGCTTGCTGGGGTCGCGGGCGAAGCTGCTGAGTTCGCGGTCTCCGTCGAGGACGCGGAAGCTGGTGTCCTCGGCGATGACGGTGATGGTCTTGCCGGCGTGCGCTCGGCCGATGCGCAGCCGTTGGCGGGCGACCATGACGACGCCGTNGGCGCCGACGACGCGCTGGGCGCGCGGAGCGTGAGCGGGCCTCGGGGCGGGCAAGACGCCGTCGGTGCGGCGGGCGCCGCGCAGCCTCAGACGCCGCTCGAGGTCGATGGTGTGGGGCCAGGAGCCGAGCAGCATCGTCCCGGCATGGGCGTGGATGAGGTGGCCGTCGAGGCGCAGCGCGAC
>NZ_KB903248.1 GCF_000379625.1 Actinomycetospora chiangmaiensis DSM 45062
ATATCCGGTATTAGACCCAGTTTCCCAGGCTTATCCCAGAGTGGAGGGCAGGTCACCCACGTGTTACTCACCCGTTCGCCGCTCGTGTACCCCGAAGGGCCTTACCGCTCGACTTGCATGTGTTAAGCACGCCGCCAGCGTTCGTCCTGAGCCAGGATCAAACTCTCCAACAAAAAACGTTAGAGACAACCAAGTCCCTGACAAAAACTAGCTACTCAAAGAAACCCCAACAAAATTGGGGCCAGAACACACAAAACGTCAGCACACTGTTGAGTTCTCAAAGGACGACCACACGAACCCGCCCACACCCACCAGATGCGGCACCGCTCGGTGTCCCGATCGAGTCACACCCTACCAGACCGACTGGAGGGCAACCTCTCGAACCTATCCCGCCGCCCGGCCCGGAGGCAACCCCCTCGCCCTGGCGACATCGAGAACATTACACGGGCCCTGAACGCCCTCTCGAGGGGGGTCCCCCTTCGACGTTCCCGCAGGTCGGGCGGTGTTCCCCGCCCGACCCACGGTCGTCACCCCGCGGACACGAGCTCCACGCCCGCCGTCGTCCGCTTCCCGCGACGGACCACGAGCCAGCGGCCGTGCAGCAGATCGGTCTCCGCCGGCGTCCAGTCCTCGGCCTCGACCTTGGCGTTGTTGACGTAGGCGCCGCCCTCGGCGACCGTCCGGCGGGCCGCGCCACGACCGGTGGCGAGGCCGGTGCCCACGAGCAGGTCCACGATCGTCGGGTTGTCGCTGCGGGGCACCGTCGTCGACGGCACCTCGGCCAGCGCCGCCGCGAGGGTGGCCGCATCGAGCTCCCGGAGCTCCCCCCGCCCGAACAGCGCCTGGCTGGCGGCCTCGACCCGGGCGACCTCCTCGGGCCCGTGGACGAGTGCCGTCACGGACTCCGCGAGGGCCCGCTGAGCGGCCCGCGCCTGTGGCTTCTCGACCGTCAGCCGCTCGAGGTCCTCGATCTCCTCGTGGGAGAGCCACGTGAAGGCCCGCAGGTACTCCCCCACCTTCGCGTCCTCGGCGTTGATCCAGAACTGGTAGAAGGCGTACGGACTCGTCAGGGAGGGGTCGAGCCAGACGGTGCCCGCCTCGGTCTTGCCGAACTTCGAGCCGTCGGCCTTGGTGATGAGCGGCGTCCCGAGCGCGTGGACCGAGCGGCCCTCCACCCGGTGGATGAGGTCGATCCCCGCGGTCAGGTTGCCCCACTGGTCGCTGCCGCCGGTCTGCATCGTGCAGCCGTAGCGGCGGTACAGCTCGAGGAAGTCGTAGGACTGCAGGATCTGGTAGGAGAACTCGGCGTAGCTGATGCCCTCGTCGGACTCCATGCGCCGGCTCACGGCCTCCTTGGCGAGCATCCGGCCGACCCGGAAGTGCTTGCCGAGGTCGCGGAGGAAGTCCAGGGCCGAGACGCCCTCGGTCCAGTCCAGGTTGTTCACCAGGAGCGCGCCGTTGCTGCCGTCGAAGTCGAGGAAGGGCCGCAGCTGTGCGCCGATCTTGTCCACCCAGCCGGCGACGAGGTCCCGGTCGTTGAGCGTCCGCTCCGACGTCGGCTTCGGGTCGCCGATGAGCCCGGTGGCCCCACCCACGAGTGCGATGGGCCGGTGTCCGGCCTGCTGGAACCGCGCGAGGGTCAGCCACTGCAGCAGGTGCCCGATGTGCGCACTCGGCGCCGTGGGGTCGATGCCGGAATAGAGGGTGACCGTCCCCGCGTCGAGGTCGCGGCGCAGGGCGTCGAGGTCGGTGCTCTGGGCGATCAGACCCCGCCAGGCGAGGTCGTCGAGGATGTGCGGTGCGGTCACCACCCCATTGTCCCCGGTACGCCGCGCTACCAGTCGGGACCGTCCGCCCGGGCGCGTCCGGCCTTGTACGGCGTGACCGCGGGCGACCCGGCCACCCACAGCCGCCAGGGCCGCTGCTGGGCTGCCGCCACGCCGACCCGCGGGCCGGTGCGGACCGACCCGTCGGGCACGCCGGTCCCCCGCTCCAGCCGCACCGGCGACGCCGGGTCGAGGACGTCGAGGCCGTTGTGTTCCCGAGCCAGGCCGAGCAGCGTGCACAGCCGGGCGGGACCCCGGGCGAGCTCGGCGTCGCGCCCACGGGCGGTCGGCCGACGGACGTGGGCCACGGCCGGGTCGGAGAGCACCTCCCCCGCCCGGAGCAGCACCGCGCCCGGTCGGCCGTCGACGAGCGCGACGACGTTGGCGCAGAAGTGCATTCCGTAGACGAAGTAGACGTAGAGATGTCCGGCCGGACCCCACATCACGTCGTTGCGGGGGGTGCGGCCGCGGTAGCAGTGCGAGCCCGGGTCGTCCTCCCCGCGGTACGCCTCGACCTCGACGATCCGGACGCGCACCTCGCCCTCCGGCACCCGGGCCACGAGCTCGGTCCCGAGCAGGTGCCGGGCCGCCGCCAGCGGGTCGACGGCGAGCTCGGCACGGTCGAGCGGTGCGGTCACCGCCGGTCGATCGGCCGGGCCGCCCAGGCGCGCGCCTCGATCACGGCGCCGACGATCCGGTCGTACTGCTCGGCGACCCGCTTCGGGGCCGTCCCGCCGTGGGCGTCGCGGGAGGCGATCGACCCCTCAACGGTGAGCACGGTCCGGACGTCGGGGGTGAGGGCCGGGTCGCAGGCCTGCAGCTCGTCGTCGGTGAGCTCGTCCAGCCCGACTCCGCGCCCCTCGGCCGTGCGCACGCACGCGCCGGCGGCCTCGTGGGCCCGGCGGAACGGGACGCCCTGCCGGACCAGCCACTCCGCGATGTCGGTGGCCAGGCTGAACCCGGCGGGCGCGAGCTCGGCGAGCCGGTCGGTGTGCACCGTCAGCGTGCGGATCATGCCGGCCATCGCGGGCAGCACCATCGCCAGCTGCGCCGCCGAGTCGAACAGCGGCTCCTTGTCCTCCTGCAGGTCGCGGTTGTACGCGAGCGGCAGCGCCTTCAGCGTCGTCATCAGGCCCGCGAGGTTCCCGACGAGACGCCCGGCCTTCCCCCGCGCCAGCTCCGCGACGTCGGGGTTCTTCTTCTGCGGCATGATCGACGACCCGGTGGACCACGCGTCGTCGAGCGTCACGTAGCCGAACTCCGCGGTGGCCCAGAGGATCACCTCCTCCGCGATCCGGGAGAGGTCGACCGCCACCATCGCCAGGACGAAGGCGCCCTCCGCGGCGAGGTCGCGCGAAGCGGTGCCGTCGATGGAGTTGTCCACGGCGTCGCGGAAGCCGAGGTCCCGGGCGACGGCCGCGGGGTCCAGGCCCAGCGAGGTCCCCGCGAGCGCGCCGGAGCCGTACGGGGAGAGCCCGAGTCGGCGGTCGAGGTCGCGACAGCGCTCGACGTCACGCAGCAGCGCCTGGGCGTGCGCCCCGAGGTGGTGGGCGAGCAGCACCGGCTGGGCGTGCTGCAGATGGGTCCGCCCGGGCATCACGGCGTCCGGGTGGGCGCGGCCCTGTCCGACGAGGGCGTCCACCACGTCGCACACGCCCCGGGCGAGCTCCCGGAGGCGGTCGCGCAGCCACATCCGCAGCTGCGTCGCAATCTGGTCGTTGCGCGAGCGCCCCGCGCGCAGCTTGCCGCCGAGCTCGGGTCCGACGCGCTCGATGAGGCCGCGCTCCAGCGCGGTGTGCACGTCCTCGTCGGCCTCGGCCGCCACGAAGGCGCCGGAGGCCACGTCGGTCTCGAGCCGGTCGAGGCCGTCGAGCATCCCCCGGAGCTCGTCGTCGTCGAGCAGGCCGGCGCCGTGGAGGACCCGGGCGTGCGCCCGGGACCCCGCGATGTCGTACGGCGCGAGTACCCAGTCGAAGTGCGTCGACTTCGACAGTGCCGCCATCACCGCGTCCGGCCCCGAGGAGAAGCGTCCACCCCAGAGGGCCGCTGAACCGCCGGTCGAGCTCCGCTGCGCTGCGTCTCTGCCCGATCCCGCCGTCACCGCAGTCCCTCTCCCTCGTCCTGTCGTGTCCGCGCCGTCCGCGGCGTCGGTCTCGTCGCCAGCCCGACCAGGACCGCGGCCAGACCGGCCCCGTCGAGCGGCTCCCGTGCCACCACCACGACCGTGTCGTCCCCCGCGATCGTGCCCACCACCTCGGCGAGCGCGGCCCGGTCCAGGGCGCTCGCCAGGTAGTGCGCCCCGCCGGGCGGGGTGCGCAGCACGGCGAGGTTGCCGGAGTGGTCGGCCGAGACCAGCAGCTCCGCGAGCAGCCGAGACAGTCTGTCGGTCCCGCCGGTGACGCCGCGTACCGGGCTGCCGTCGTCGGGCACCACGTACCGCCCGACGCCGCCGTCCGCGCCCCGCAGCTTCACCGCCCCGAGCTCGTCGAGGTCCCGCGACAGCGTCGCCTGCGTGACCTCGACGCCCTCGCGCGCGAGCATCGCGGCGAGCTCGCCCTGGCTGTGCACCTCGACGCTGCTGATCAGCTCGACGATGCGGGCCTGCCGTGCGGCCCGGCTGGTCCCCGGACGCAGCCGCTCGAGCCGTTCCCGGGCCACCCGGGGATCGGGTGCGGCTCCGTGGTCGGTGTCGAGCGCCTCGTCCGGGTGCGTCATCGGCCGAGCAGCCAGGTCAGCAGCGCCTTCTGGGCGTGCAGCCGGTTCTCGGCCTCGTCCCAGACGGCCGAGGCCGGGTCGTCGAGGATCTCGGCCGTGATCTCGTCGCCCCGGTGGGCGGGCAGGCAGTGCAGGACCGTGGCACCGGGCGCGGCCCGTGCGAGCAGCTCCCCGTCGATGCGGCACGGCCGGAACGGGGCGACCCGGTCGAGCCCGTCGTCCTCCTGCCCCATCGAGATCCAGGTGTCGGTGACGAGCACGTCCGCGTCGGCCGCGGCGGCCAGAGCCGACGCCCGGCCGTCGACCCCGACGACCGCCGCCGACCCGCCGGTCTCCTTCGCCCGGGCCTGCGCGTCGGCGACCACCGTCGCGTCGGGCTGGAAGCCCGCGGGGGCCGCAATCCGCACGTGCATGCCGGCGGTGACACCGCCGAGCAGCAGTGACTGCGCCATGTTGTTGGCCCCGTCGCCGAGGTAGGTGAGCGTCAGACCTGCCGCCCGACCGTGCCGCTCGACGACGGTCTGCAGGTCGGCCAGGACCTGACACGGGTGGAAGCCGTCGGTCAGCGCGTTCACCACCGGGACGCCCGCGTGGGCGGCCATCTCCTCGATGCGTTCGTCTGCACTGGTGCGCCACACGATCGCGTCGACGTAGCGCGACAGCACCCGGGCGGTGTCGGCGATGGTCTCGCCGCGACCGAACTGCGCGTCGCGGCCGTCGATCATGACCGGCATGCCGCCGAGGGCGGCGATCCCGACCTGGAACGACACGCGCGTCCGGGTGGACGGCTTGTCGAAGATGACCGCGACCGCGCGCGGGCCGGCGAGCGGCCGGTGGCCGTACGGGTCGGCCTTGATCGCGGCGGCGAGCTCGAGCACCTCCGCCTGCTCGGCCGCCGTGAGGTCGTCGTCGCGGAGCAGGTGGCGCGGGCGCCGCGCGGTCGCGGACGCCGCACCGGTCGCCGTGCGCGGCGGGGCGGCGGTCACGACGTCCCCTCCGCGCTCGCGGCACCCTGCGACAGGATCTCGGGGAAGGCCGTCAGGAACCCCTCGAGCTGCTGGTCGGTGACGACGGCGGGCGGGGCCAGCCGCACCCGGGCGGGGACCGCCCCGTTGATCAGGTACCCGGCCTCCAGCGCGGCCGCCGTGACCTGCGGCGAGGCGGGTGCGGTGAGCGCCACCCCGACGAGCAGACCGGCGGCGTCGACGTGGTCGACCAGCGGGTGGTCGAGCCCCTCGATGCGGGTGCCCAGGTCCTTGCCGAGCGCGTCCGCGCGGTCGAGCAGGCCGTCGGCGACGATCGTGTCGAGCACCGCCAGGGCCGCCGCGCAGCACACCGGGTTGCCGCCGAAGGTGGTGCCGTGCTGCCCGGCGCCGAGCAGCTCGGCCGCCGCGCCGATGCCGATGCAGCACCCGAGCGGGAGGCCCCCACCGAGGCCCTTGGCCAGCGTGATGACGTCCGGGACGATCCCCGCCCGCTGGTGGGCGAACCACACGCCGGTGCGGCCGATCCCGGTCTGCACCTCGTCGATCACCAGCAGCGTGCCGGACGCCGAGGTGATCTCGCGGGCGGCCTGCAGGTAGCCCTCGGGCGGGATGATGACGCCGGCCTCACCCTGGATGGGCTCGAGCACGACCGCGGCCGTGTCGGTGTCGACCGCGGTCCGCAGCGCCTCGACGTCGCCGTAGGGCACGAACTCCACCCCGGGCGGCATCGGCTCGAACGGCTCGCGCTTGGCGGGCTGCCCGGTGAGTGCGAGGGCGCCCATGGTGCGGCCGTGGAAGCCGCCCTGGGCGGACACGATCTTCGGTCGGCCCGTCCGCCGGGCGATCTTGAAGGCCGCCTCGTTCGCCTCGGCGCCGGAGTTGCACATCAGCACGCGGCCTCCGGACACGCCGAGCAGCGACAGGAGGCGCTCGGCGAGCTCGACGGTCAGCGGGTTGATGACGAGGTTCGAGGTGTGGCCGAGCGTCGCGACCTGCCGGGACACGGCCTCGACCACCGCCGGGTGGGCGTGACCGAGCAGGTTCACGGCGATGCCGCCCAGCAGGTCGAGGTACTCGCGGCCGTCGGCGTCCCAGACGCGGGCCCCCTCGCCCCGCACGAGGCTGACCGGCGGGGTGCCGTAGTTGCCCATCATGGCGTCGGACCAGCGACGACGGAGGTCCTCACCGGTCGGTGCAGTGGTGGTCATGCGGGGGGACCTCCTTCGTGTGGGTGCGGGAGCGGAGCCGGGGCGAGCGGAGCGACGGGGGAAGGGACGACCATCGTCCCGACGCCCGTGCTGGTGAAGACCTCGAGCAGCACCGAGTGCGCGACCCGCCCGTCGATGACGTGGGCGCGCGGGACGCCGCCCTCGACCGCCCGCAGGCAGGCCTCCATCTTCGGGATCATGCCGCTCGACAGACCGGGCAGGAGCTCGGCGAGCTCCGTCGCGTCGATCTCGGACCGCAGGCTGGAGCGGTCCGGCCAGTCGGTGTAGAGCCCCTCGACGTCGGTGAGGACGACGAGCTTGCGGGCCCCGAGTGCCACGGCGAGCGCTCCGGCGGCGGTGTCGGCGTTGACGTTGTGCACCACGCCGTCGACGTCGGGCGCGACGGTGGAGATGACCGGGATGCGACCGCCCGCCACGAGGTCGAGCACGGCGGCGGGGTTGACGTCGACGACGTCCCCGACGAGTCCGACGTCGACCTGCTCCCCGTTCACCGAGGCGGTGCGGCGCGCGGCGGTGAACAGCTGCGCGTCCTCCCCGGACATGCCGACCGCGAGCGGTCCGTGGGCGTTCACCAGGCCGACGAGCTCGCGCCCGACCTGGCCGACGAGCACCATCCGGACGACGTCCATGGTCTCGGGAGTGGTGACGCGCAGACCGCCACGGAACTCCCCGGTCATGCCCAACCGGTCGAGCATCGCCGTGATCTGCGGGCCGCCCCCGTGCACCACGACGGGACGGATCCCGGCGAGGCGCAGGAAGACCATGTCCTCCGCGAAGGCGCGCCGCAGCTCGTCGTCGACCATGGCGTTCCCGCCGTACTTGACGACCACGACCGCGTCCTGGAACTCCCGCAGCCACGGCAGGGCCTCGGCGAGGACGGCCGCCTTGGCCTGCGCGTCCTCGTGCACGGTGCTGGTCATGACGAGTAGGCGCTGTTCTCTTCGACGTAGGCGTGGGACAGGTCGGTGGTCAGCACCGTCGCGGTGCCGGCGCCGAGCCCGAGGTCGACCTCGACGGTGACGTCGCGGCCGGAGAGATCGGCCTTCGACCGGTCCCCCACCGCGGCCGCCGCGGCGCACAGCAGCACGTTGTTGACCGTCACCGACAGCGTCTCGGGCTCCACCCGGGCCTCGCTGGCCCCGACGGCGGCCGCGATCCGTCCCCAGTTCGGGTCGGAGCCGAAGAGCGCCGTCTTCACCAGGCTGTCCCGCGCGACGGCCCGTGCACCGACGAGGGCGTCGGCATCCGAGGCCGCGCCGGTCACGGTGACGACGATGCGCTTCGTGACCCCCTCGGCGTCGGCCTGCAGACCGCGCGCGAGCTCGGCGCACACCTCGCGCAGCTCGGCGGCGAAGGTCGCCTCGTCGGGGGCCACCCCGGAGGCGCCGGAGGCGAGCAGCAGCACGGTGTCGTTGGTGCTGGTGGACCCGTCGATGTCGAGCCGGTCGAACGTCATGGCCGTGGCCGCCCGCAGTGCGCGGTCGGCGACGCCGGCGTCGAGCTCCGCGTCGGTGGTGACGACGACGAGCATCGTGGCGAGGCTGGGCGCCATCATCCCGGCGCCCTTGGCGAACCCGCCGACGGTCCAGTCGTCGCGGGAGCGGACGGCCTGCTTGTCGACGGTGTCGGTGGTGAGGACCGCGGTGGCGGCGAGGGACCCGGCCTCGGCGTCGGCGCCGAGCGACCCCGCGGCGTCGTCCACCCCGGCGAGCAGGGAGGGCATCGGGAGGCGCTCCCCGATCAGCCCCGTGGAGCAGACGGCGACCTCGATCGCACCGCACCCGAGGACCTCGGCGACCTTCTCGGCGGTGCGGTGGGTGTCGCCGAACCCGTCCGGACCGGTGCACGCGTTGGCGCCGCCGGAGTTGAGCACGACCGCCCGCAGCGCGTGCTCCCGCAGCACCTGCTGCGACCACAGGACCGGGGCCGCCTTGACCTGGTTGCGGGTGAACACCCCGGCCGCGGTGTGTGACGGCCCGTCGTTCACCACGAGGGCCAGATCGGGACGGTCGCCGTGGGCGCGCAGGCCGGCACGGACTCCGGCGGCGCGGAAGCCGGCGGCGGCGGTGACGCTCACGACGTGCTCCGGGGATGGTCGGCGGACGGGACGGGGACGGTCACGGGGCGAGCCCCGCGGTGGGCAGACCGAGGGTCTCCTCGAGGCCGACGGCGACGTTCACCGATTGGAAGGCCCCGCCGGCGGTGCCCTTCGTCAGGTTGTCGATCACCGCGGTGGCCACGAGCCGGCCCGCGTCGGCGTCCACCTCGACCTGCACCTGGACCGAGTTCGACCCCAGGACGCTCTTGGTGGCGGGCTGGACGCCCTCGGGCAGCAGGTGCACGAACGGCTCGTCGTCGTACGCCTTGGCGTAGACCCGCCGGGCCTCCGCGGCGTCGATCGCGGGGTCGGCCAGCGGGGCGCTGACGACCGCGAGGATGCCGCGCGGCATCGGGGCGAGGACCGGGGTGAACGACACACGCACCGCCCCCGCCCCGAGGTCGGAGAGGTTCTGGACGATCTCGGGCGTGTGCCGGTGAGCGCCGCCGACGCCGTAGGCCGTCGCGGAGCCCATGACCTCCGACCCGAGCAGGTGGGCCTTCGCGGCGCGGCCGGCGCCGGAGGTGCCGGAGAAGGCGACGACGCTGATCTCGGGCGCCACGATCCCGCCGGCGACGGCCGGCAGCGCGGCGAGCGTCGCCGTGGTCGGGTAGCAGCCCGGGACGGCGACCCGGCGGCTGTCCCGCAGCGCATCCCGCGCCCCGGGGAGTTCCGGCAGGCCGTAGGGCCAGTGCCCCGCGTGCTCGCCGCCGTACCAGCGCTGCCACGCCGCCGCGTCCCGCAGCCGGTGGTCCGCCCCGCAGTCGACCACGAGGACGTCGTCCGGCAGCTGCGCGGCGAGCTCCGCCGAGCGACCGTGCGGCAGGGCGAGGAACACCACGTCGTGCCCCGCGAGGGCGTCCACCGTGGTCTCGACGATCGGCCGGTCGGCCAGGGGGGTGAGGTGGGGCTGGTGGGCACCGAGCAGACTGCCCGCGGAGTCCCCCGCGGTCAGCGCGCCGACCTCGAGCTCCGGATGGCCCAGCGCGAGCCGCAGGAGCTCACCTCCGACGTAGCCGCTGGCTCCGGCCACCGCGATCCGCATGCGCATGACTATGCACGATCACGGAATTCCATGCAACGTGGTCAGCGGAACTCGTGTCGCCCCGGCGTCAGCCAGGTGAGCGCCGGCTGGTCCCCGGTCGCGGGTGCCCGGACGACCTCCGGTCCACCCGTGCCGGCGGGTGCGGGCGTGGGCGTGGGCGTCGGGAACGACGGGTGCGGCTCGCGCAGGGTAGGGCCGTCGATGACGGCCGGGTCGACCACGGTGGGGGTCGGCGCGGCGGGCGCCGCCGCACCCGTCGTCGGGACCTCGCCGCAGGCAGCGACCGGAGAGGCCACCGGGGCCACCGGGGCCACCGGGTCCCCGTCGCCGCGACGGGGCGAGGGCGCCACGGCGCCCGCCGCCACCGGGTCCCGGCCGAGCAGGGCGGTCGCGACCCAGTCGAGGACGATCCGCGCCTTGCGTTCGGCGGTCGGCATGGCCCAGAGGTGGTAGGCGCGGTGCAGCGCGTAGGCGGGCCAGCCCATGAGGCGCACCCCGCGGATCTCCGCGACGCCCCGGCGGCGGCCGAGTCCGGCGACGACCCCGGCCGAGGCGTGCTGGTAGGGCTGCAGCGGGCGGCCGCCGAGGTGGGCGACGACGTTGCCCGCCAGCACCCGCGCCTGACGCACCGCGTGCTGGGCGGTCGGCGCGGTGAGCACCTGCGGGTTCTCGTCGGCGAGCAGGGCGCCGCGGGCGAGGTCCGGCACCGCGGCGCCGTCCCCGGCCGCGAACACGTGCGTCCGGCCGATGACCTGCAGCATCGCGGTGCACCGCACCTTGCCGGTGCGCTCGAGCGGCAGGTCGGTGCGCTCGAGCAGCGGGTGCGGCCGGGTGCCGGCGGCCACGACGACCGTGTCCGTCGGGACCGTGGTCCCGTCCGCGAGCCGGACCACGCCGCCCTCGGCGGACACCAGACCGGCGCCGACGCGGACCTCGACGCCGCGCCGGGCGAGCCGGCCGTGGACGCGGGCCGCGGTCGGCTCGCTCACCTCGGGCATGATCCGCTTCGCGGCCTCGACGAGCACCCACCGCAGCTCGTCGGGGTCGATCCCGACCTGGCGTCCCGCGCGCCGGGCGAGGTCCTCGAGCTCGCCGAGGGCCTCCACCCCCGCGAAGCCGCCCCCGACGACGACGAAGGTGAGCAGCCGCGCCCGCCGTGCGGCCTCGGCCGGGGTGGTCGGCACGACGGAGGCGGCGGCGTCGAGCCGGGAGAGCACCTGGTCGCGCAGCGCCGCGGCGTCCGACACGCTGCGGAAGGTGAACGCGCACTCGGCGAGCCCGGGCACCGGCAGCTCCCGCGCCACGGCGCCCGGCGCGATCACGAGCACGTCGTAGGGGATCTCCTTCGAGAGCCCGTCGGGCAGCGAGACCACGGCACGACGGCGGGCGTCGTCGATCGCGACGACCGACCCGGTGACCACGTCGCAGCGGTCGAGCACCCGGCGCAGCGACACGGTGAGGTGCCGCGGGGCGATCGAGCCGCCCGCCGCCTCGGGCAGGAACGGCTGGTAGGTCATGTGCGGCTGCGGGTCGACCACCGTGATCGAGCCGACGGGGGTCGACGCGCGGTCCCGCGGGCCTCGGCGCCGACCGCGGTGCCGCCCGTCGCCGGAACGCCCGAGACGCGCCTGCAGGGCCCGGGCCGCGACGAGCCCGACGTACCCGCCGCCGACCACCAGGACCCGGGCGCCCGGCACGAAGTCCCCGGTGTCGGGGTGGCCGGGCAGGACGCCCGGCGACCGCAGCACGGTGCCGCCGGCGAGCGCCGCGCCGCCGCCCAGCGCGACGACGGCGAGCCCCGCGGCGAGCCACCAGCCGACGAGGCCCGCCGCCCACAGCCCGAGGATCAGCGCCGGCCCGGTGAGTACGCCGAGGAGGGCGACGAGCCGGGTCGGCGTGCGGGGGCGGCGGCCCGTCGGGGACCACTGGGTCGGCACATCGGGCACGCCCGGGTACTGCGCCGGGTACTGCGGCATCGCGTGGGCTCCTGTCGGGGGCAGGACGGGGTGGCTGTCGTCCACCGACCGGGCGGACCCGGGGGGAGCCGGTGGACGACTGCTCACGCTAGGCACACGGACGCGTGCGGAGCGCGCAGCTGAGAAGGGCTCGGGCCCTCGCCGCCCGACGCCGTCCGGCCCGCGCTCAACTGCGCCGGATTGGTCCGCGCGGAGCAGTGCCCTGCAGCGAACGCGCGTTCGACCTCTCAGGAAGCGGCGTCACTCCACGCCGGACCGCCGGCCGCGCCGAGGAGCGTGTCGCGGAGATCCCGCTTGAGGACCTTGCCCGCCGCCGACATCGGCAGCGCGTCCACCACGAAGATCCGTCGGAGCCGCTCGTAGGGCCGGACGGCTCCGTTGATCGCGGCCGCGAGGTCGGCGACCACGTCGGGACCCGACCCCGCCGAGAGGACCACGGCCGCCGTCGGGAACTCACCCACGGCGTCGTCGGGCAGGCCGACCACCGCCGCCGTCAGGACCTCCGGGCGGGCGACGAGACGCTCCTCGAGCTCGCGCGGGTAGACGTTGTAGCCCTTGAACAGCAGCATGTCCTTGACGCGGTCGACCACGGACACGAGCCCGTCGGCGTCGACGATGCCGATGTCCCCGGTCCGCAGCCAGCCATCGACGAGCGTCTCGGCCGTCTCGTCGGGACGGTCGTGGTAGCAGCGCATCACCTGCGGCCCGCGCGCCCAGATCTCGCCGCGCTCCCCCACGCCGACCGGGTCGTCGCCGGGGCGCCCGGAGCCCACCTCGAGCAACGCGAGCTCGGTGTCGGCGATCGGGACGCCGACGGTGCCGATGCGCCGGTGCGCGGACCGCGCCGACGGCGAGGTGCAGAGCGCCATCGTCGCCTCGGTGAGCCCGTAGCCCTCGAGGACGATCGCGTCGGGCATCAGGGCCGCGATGCGTTCGGCCTGCGCGACCGCCATCGGGCTCGCGCCGGAGGTCACGGACCGGACGCTGGAGAGGTCGCGGGTGCGGGCGTCGGGGTGCGCGAGCAGCGCGTGGTACATCGCGGGCGCCCCGGACAGGGTGGTCGCGCGGTGCCGCTCGACGTCGGCCAGGTAGACGGCGGGGTCGAAGCGGTCCTGGACGACGGCCGTGGTTCCGGTGACCAGACCGATGGTGAGCCCGTTGGTGCCCATGGCGTGGAACCACGGCGCGACGGCGAGGGCGACGCCCTGCCCGAGCCGCACCGGGTGCTCCTCGGGCGGCGAGGTCTGCTCGACGGTGATGCCGCCGTGGACGTCGGGGGCGGGGACCGTGCCGGAGCCCGACGCCGCGTACTGCAGGACGTTCGCGACGACGTTGGCGTGGGTGAGCTCCACGCCCTTCGACCGCCCCGTCGTCCCGCCGGTGTAGGCGAGGTGGGCCAGCGCGACGGTGGGGTCGAGCTCGACGTCGGGCGGGGCGTCGGCCGGGCCGGTGGGCAGGTCGAGGTGCCGGCCGTCGGTCCCGATGACGTTCGTGAGGGTGGTGTCGCGACTGACGACCGCGACGGCCCCGGCGTCCTCGAGCTGGGCCCGCAGCAGGTCCGGCGGGAGGGCCAGGCTCGCGAGCGCGACGGTGGCACCGGCCAGCAGGATGCCGTGGTAGGCGACCGGCCAGACCAGCGAGTTCGGCAGGTGCAGCCCGACGACGTCGCCCGGCCGGATCCCGCGCGCCACGAGCGCGTGGGCGACGGCGCACGCCTCGGCCCACAGGTCGCGGAACGTCAGCGCGTCGTCGTGGTGCACGAGGGCGGCGCGGTCGCCGTACCGCCGGGCGGCGCCGTCGAGCAGGGCCCCGACGGGGACCACGGGGAGGTCGATGGAGATCGGGGAGCGCAGCGTCGAGCCCGTCGTCATGAACCGGGAGTCTGCTCCTCCACGACGTGGATTTCCTGCCACTGGACGCCAGCAACGACGCTTCGCTGCCACGACGGATCAGAACAGCGCCCGCTCCACCCGACGGTTGCGGCCGCTCCCCTTCCACGCCCAGGTCCCGACGATCCGGCCGTCGCGCACCACCGTCGGGCGGAACACCCCGTTGCCCCCGGGGACGATCGCGTCGGCGTGCGCCGGGTCCAGCACCTGCGAGCGATCGGCGTAGCCGAGGACGAACTCGTCGAAGCCGGGCAGCAGGAGCTCGTCGGGGACCTCCGCGGCCGCGAGGCGGTCAGGCGTCCCCGGGTCGTGGAGCAGGCCGTCGGTCTCGGCGAGGTCGGGGCGGGCGCCGTCGATCGCGGTCGTGACGTCGGCCGCGGGCAGCCCCGTCCACCGGGCGAAGTCCTTCCGGTCCGCCGGGCCGTGGGAGCGGAAGTAGCGGCGGGCCCACTCGACGAGGGCCTCGTCGCGGTCGAGCCGCCGGGGCGTCGGCACCCACTCGTCGAGCAGCACGAAGGCCTGCTCCTTCGGTCCGGCGAACGGCCCCTGGACGAGCAGGCCACGCTGGCAGAGGACGCTCAGCGCGTGGTAGGCGCGCGAGCCGGAGAGGTCGAGCCCGGCGTCGGCCCAGCGCGCGGCCATCTCGGCCCGGGTCCGCCGCCCACCGCCGCGCAGCACCTCGGCCGCGACCTCCCCGGCCCGCTCGAGGGTGTCCTCCGCGAGCCCGAGCCCAGCGCGCCGCTTCGCCGCCGCGGCCAGGGGGCGGGGCGTGCCGAGCGGCAGCATCCAGGCGAGGTCCTCGGCCGCGACCACGTGCAGGGTGCCGCGCATCGGCCACGACCGGACGATCCGTCCGTCGTCGAACGCCCGACGGACCGCGTCGACGTCGCCCGCCGTCGTCCGCAGCGCGATCGACTCCAGGACACCCGGCAGGTCCTGCCCCTGGGCGCAGCCCAGCCAGGCCGCGGCGTCCGCGGGTGTGACGCACCGCTCGCCCACCAGACGCAGGGCGGCGAGCCGGAGGAGTCCGACCATGTTCTTCACGACCCCGGATCCTGGCAGCATCGGCCGACATGACCTACTGCGTCGCCGACTACCTGGCCGACCGCCTCGCCGAGGTCGGGGTCGAGCACGTCTTCGGCGTGCCCGGCGACTACAACCTCGCGATGCTCGACCACGTCGTCGGGCACGATCGGCTGCAGTGGGTCGGGTGCGCCAACGAGCTCGACGCCGGGTACGCCGCCGACGGGTACGGGCGGCTGCGCGGGATGGCGGCCCTGGCCACCGCGTTCGGCGTCGGCGAGCTGTCGGCGATCAACGCGGTGGCGGGGAGCTTCGCCGAGCACGTGCCCGTGGTGCACGTCGTGGGCGCGCCGTCGACCGACCACCAGTCGGCGCACCGGATGGTCCACCACTCGCTCGGCGACGGGGTCTTCACCCACTTCATGACGATGCACGAGGGCATCACCTGCGCGCGGGCGGCGCTCACCGTGGAGTCGGCCCGCGCGGAGATCGACCGGGTGCTCGTCGAGGTGCGCGACCGGCACCTCCCCGGCTACCTCCTCATCCCGACCGACGTCTCCGCCGCCGCGGTCGACCCGCCGTCGGGAAGCCTCCCCGCGCCGGTGGACCACACCGACCCGGAGGCGCTGGCGGGCTTCGTCGAGAGCGCCCGCGCGCTGCTGGAGAAGGCGGGCTCGGTGGACCGGGTCGGCGTGCTCGCGGGCCTGCTCACCCACCGCGTGGGCGGGCGGGAGGTGCTGCGGGACCTGCTGGACGCCGGGCCGCTGCGCCACGCCACCGACGTGTGGTCGAAGAGCCTGGTGGACGAGAGCGTCGAGCACTTCGTCGGCACCTACGCGGGCGCGGCGAGCGCCGAGGAGGTCCGGGCAGCGGTGGAGGACGCGGCCGCACTCATCGTGGCCGGGGTCTACTTCACCGACCTGACCAGCGGGTTCTTCACCCAGCGGATCACGCGCTCGCGGACGATCGAGCTCGGCGCGCGGACGGCGAGCGTGGGCGCCGCGACGTTCTCGCCGGTCGAGCTGCCGACCGCCCTCGCCGCGCTGGTCCCCCTGGTCGCGGAGCTCGCGGCCCGGGGCGGGGTCACCGCGCCGCGTCCCGCGCCGGCCCCGGTCCTCACGGCCTCCGACGCCTCCGAGCCGCTCTCGCAGGACGCGCTGTGGGCCGAGGTGGCGGACTTCCTGCGCGAGGGCGACGTGGTGCTGGCCGACCAGGGCACGTCGTTCTACGGGGCGAGCACCCACCGGCTGCCGCGCGGCGTGGACTTCCTCGGGCAGCCGCTGTGGGCGTCGATCGGCTACACGCTGCCGGCGACGCTCGGGGCCTGCCTCGCGCAGCCCGACTCGCGCGGCGTCCTGCTCATCGGCGACGGCGCCGCGCAGCTGACGGTGGCCGAGCTCGGCACGATCGTCCGCGAGGGGCTCGCGCCGGTGATCGTGGTGGTCGACAACGACGGCTACACCGTCGAGCGCGCGATCCACGGCCCGGCCGAGCCGTACAACGACATCGTCCGCTGGGACTGGACGGCCGCCCCCGCGATGTTCGCCCCCGGCGGCGGGGCCACGGCCCGGCGCGCGAGCACCGTCGGCGAGCTCCGGGCCGCTCTACGCGCGGCGCGGGAGGACCCGACGACGACGGCGATCGTGCAGGCGGTGGTGCCGCGCGACGACGTGCCGCAGCTGCTCGCCGACCTCACCAAGGCGCTGGGTCAGGCCAACTCCGACGCCAGCTCCTGAGCGAGGAACTCCACGGTCATCGCGTCGACCTGCCGCGCGGCGTCGGTCTGCGGGGCGGGCTCGACGCCGGGCTCGTCCGCGAGGGCGTGCCCCATGTCGTTGACGACCCGCAGGTCGGCCCGGACCCCCTGCTCGCGGCGCATGTCGCGCAGGCGCCCGGCCGGGTAGAGCACCGCGTCGAGGTCGTCGTCGCCGCCGACGATGCACCGCACGGCGGTGGCGCCGAACTCGTGGGACCGCCACACCAGGTCCATCCGGTCGGCCACCGCCTCGGACTCCGGCGTCCACCGGTAGTCCACGCCGAACTCGCGCGCCAGGACGTCGACCAGCGGCCGCAGCTGGACCAGGGGGCTGATCAGGACCGCGGCCCGTGCCTCGACGACCTTCCCGACGACGACCCCTCCCGCGACCCCCGCCCCCGCCGAGCCGCCGACCACGGCGACCGGTCCGTCGCCGATCCCCTGCGCGGCGCGGACCTCGTCGAGCAGGCCGGGGAGCTCGGCGACCGCCTCCTCGTTGATGCGGCCGTGCAGGTTCAGCACCGGCTCCTCGTAGCCGAGCCGCATGACCTCCTCCTGACCCGGCGAACGCTCGCCGCACAGCGGCAGGCCGGGGTAGAGCCGCCACACGTCCAGCCCTGCGAGCGGCAACGCGGCCGCGAAGGCCCGTTCCGTGCGCGGCGCGTCCATGAGGTGCCAGGCGATGACGAGCGGCGCGTCTGCCCGTCCCGACGACGGCGGCTCGAGCACGTACGGGACTCCGGCGGCGGAGGTGCTGTACATAGTCCAATACCGTAGCTGGACGCTGTACAGTTGGGAAGCGTGAGAACCCCCGGGCAGCGGGCCGGTCTGACCCGACCCACCGTCGTGACCGCGGCGCGCGAGGTCCTCGACGACGGCGCATCGTTCTCCATGCGCGCCGTGGCCGGACGCCTGGGGGTCGCCCCGAACGCCCTGTACAGCCACGTCGCCGGCCGGGACGCCCTGCTCGACGCCGTGCTCGACGACCTGCTCGCCGCCCTGCCGTCGCCGGTCGTCGGGGATCCACGGGCCGGGCTGGTGGACCTGATGACCGCCACCCACGACCTGCTCCTCGCCCACCCGGGCCTGGTCCCCCACTTCGTGGCCCGGCAGGGTTCGCGCGGCCCGAACGCCCAGCGGCTCGGCGAGAGCATGCGCTCCTGTCTGGCGGCGGCGGGCGTGCTCGACCGCGCCGCGCAGGACACCGCGATCCGTGTCCTCGTGGTGCACGCGATCGGCAACGCCGCCCTCGGGGTGACCGCGGACGGTGCCCCGCTGCCGCCGGACGTCCTGCGCGCCACCTACGCCGCGGGGTTGTCGTGGCTGGTCGACGGGGCGCTGGGGTCGGCGGCGGCCGTCGAGCGAAGGGCACCGTCGGTCGGGTAGACCGACCGTGGGCGCCCTTCGCCACCGGGGTCCGCCCTGGCCGAAGGGGCCCTTCGCTCGATCTATCCGACCGGAGGTGCCCTTCGCTCGACCGCGGGAAGCGCTCAGGCGCGCAACGTCGCCCCGTGCCGCTCCCCGGCGAGCGCGATCGCCGCGTCCCGGGCGGCGCCGGCCTCCTCGAGGGTCAGCGTCCGGTCGGGCGCGCGGAGCCGCAGCGCGAACGCCAGCGACCGCCGGCCCTCCCCCACCTGGGCACCCGAGTAGACGTCGAAGAGCCGCACGTCCTCGATCAGCTCGCCGCCGCCCTCGACGAGGTCGGCCTCGATCGCGGCGACCGGGACGTCCTGCGCCACGACGAGCGCGACGTCGAGCAGCACCGGCGGGAAGGGCGACACCTCCGGGCGCGCGAGCACCTCGCGCACCGGCAGCCGGTCGAGCTCCAGCTCCATCGCGCACGTCCGCGGCGGCAGCCCTAGCGCCTCCAGCACCTTCGGGTGCAGCTCGCCGGCGTGCCCGACGAGAACGCCGTCGACGTGCAGCGCCGCGCAGCGCCCGGGGTGCCACGGCGCGTGGCGGTCGTTCGACACCGTGGGCGTCGCCCCGTACACCGCGGCGACGGTGCGGGCGGCCTCGACCGCGTCCGCCCACGTCGACGGCCGGCCCTCGCCCCACCAGCCCTTGGGCTCCCACGCGCCCGTGAGCACCGCGCCGACCCGCAGCGGCTGCGCCGGCAGCGCCTCGAGCAGGGCGGCGATCTCCGCGTCGGAGGGTCGCGCGTCGGTCCCGACGACGGGTGCGTCCGCCGGCTCCCCGTCGGGGCGGGCCACCTGGCCGACGTGGAAGAGCGCGAGGTCGCGCAGGCCGCGCGAGACGTTGCGGACGACCGCGTCGAGCAGGCCCGGCAGCAGCGTCGTCGCCATGAGCGAGCGGTCGGCGTCGAGCGGGTTCGCGAGCCGGACCGCGGTGCGGCGCGAGTCGTCGTCGTCCAGGCCGAAGGCGTCGAGCACGGCCGGCGACATGAACGGCGAGGGCAGGACCTCCTGGAAGCCCGCGTCGGCGAGCGCGTGGGAGACCTGCCGACGCCGGCGCTGCGCCATCGTCAGCCCGGTGCCGCCCGCGAACACCGGGAGCACCGACGGGATGACGTCGTAGCCCTCGAGGCGCAGGACCTCCTCGACGAGGTCGGCGGGGCGGGTCAGGTCGGGCCGCCAGGTCGGCGGGACCACGGCGACGCCGTCACCCCCGACGTCGACCCCGCAGCCCACCTGGACGAGGCGCCGCACGCTCGCGCCGCGCGGGTAGGTCACGCCGGCGACGCGGTCGGGCAGGTCGAGCGGCATCGTGATCGTCGGGGTCGGCGCCTCGATGCCCGCCGCGAACGGGCCGACGTCGGTGACGCCGCCCTCGATCGTCGCGCCCCCGTGGTGCGCGAGCAGCGCGGCGGCGCGGTCCGTGGCGGCCCGCGCCACGGCAGGGTCGACCGCCCGCTCGAAGCGGCGCGCGGCCTCGCTCGGGAGCTTGTGACGCCGGGCCGTGCGCGCCACCGACGCCGGGTCCCAGGTGGCCGCCTCGAGCAGCACGTCGGTGGTGGTCGGGGTGACCTCGGTCGACGCCCCGCCCATGACGCCCGCGAGCCCGATCGGGCCGGAGTCGTCGCTCACCACGACGTCGTCCGGGTCGAGGGCGCGGCTGACGTCGTCGAGCGTCGTGATCTTCTCGTCGGCGCGGGCCCGCCGGACCACGACGTCGCCGGTCACCCGCGTGGCGTCGTAGGCGTGCATCGGCTGGCCGAGCTCGAGCATCACGTAGTTCGTCACGTCGACCGCGAGCGAGATCGGACGGATGCCCGCGAGCAGCAGCCGGCGGATCATCCACCACGGCGACGGCGCCGTCGGGTCGAGGTCGGTGACCCGGCGGGCGACGAAACGACGGCAGCCCGACGACGGGTCGACGACGACCGGGTAGCCGGCCTCCCCCGTCGTCGGGACCCCGTGGTCGATGGCGGCGGGGTCGCCGAAGGGTGCGTCGTACGCGCCCGCGAGCTCCCGGCCCATGCCGCGGATCGACAGCGCGTACCCGCGGTCGGGGTTGACCGCGATGTCGAGGACCGCGTCGGCGTCGCCCTCCGCGAGCCCGAGCAGGGGCGCGGCGTCGGTGCCGGGCTCCGCCGTGTCCGGGGGCAGCACGAGGATGCCGGCGTGGTCGTCGCCGAGGCCGAGCTCGTCGAGGGCGCACAGCATGCCGTCGGAGACGCGGCCGTAGGTCTTGCGGGCGGCGATGGCGAAGTCGCCGGGCAGCGTCGTGCCGGGCAGCGCCGCGACCACGAGGTCGCCGACGGCGAAGTTCGTGGCGCCGCAGACGATGCCCTGGGGCGCCGCCGGGTCGCTCCCCCGCGTCCCGACGTCGACCCGGCAGAACCGGATCGGCTTCTTGAACTCGGTCAGCTCCTCGATCTCGAGGACCTTCCCGACGACGAGCGGGCCGGGGACGGCCTCGAGCGCCACGACGTCCTCGACCTCGAACCCGACGCGGATCAGGGCCTCGGCGAGGTCGTCGGCCGAGGGCTGCTCGGTCAGACCGACGTGCTCGGTGAGCCACGAGACGGGGACGCGCACGGGAGAATCAGACCTTCCGGTGTCGGGCGGGGACGATCAGGGCTCGACGGCGAACGCGCTGGTGAAGCGGACGTCGCCCTCGACCATGTCGCGCATGTCGGGCAGCCCGTTGCGGAACATCAGCGTCCGCTCGAGGCCCATGCCGAACGCGAAGCCGGAGTAGACCTCGGGGTCGACCCCGCAGGCGCGCAGGACGTTCGGGTCGACCATGCCGCAGCCGCCCCACTCGACCCAGCCGGCGCCGCCCTTCTTCTGCGGGAACCAGACGTCGGGCTCCGCGGAGGGCTCGGTGAACGGGAAGTAGGACGGCCGCATCCGGATGCGGGAGTCCGGCCCGAACATGGCGCGGGCGAACGCGTCGAGCGTGCCCTTGAGGTGGGCCATCGTCAGGCCCTTGTCGACGGCGAGGCCCTCGATCTGGTGGAAGACCGGCGTGTGGGTCGCGTCGAGCTCGTCGGTGCGGAACGTGCGGCCCGGGCACACCACGTAGACCGGCAGGTCCCGCTCCAGCAGGGTGCGGATCTGGACCGGCGAGGTGTGGGTGCGCAGCACCTGCTTCGCCCCGGGGGGCTGCACGTGGAAGGTGTCCTGCATCGTGCGCGCCGGGTGGTCGGGCAGGAAGTTCAGGGCGTCGAAGTTGAACCACTCCGACTCGACCTCGGGGCCCTCGGCGACCTCCCAGCCCATCGCGACGAAGACGTCGGCGATGCGCTCCGAGGTCTGGGTGAGGGGATGGCGGCTGCCGCGGGCGTGGCGCGTGGTCGGCAGCGTGACGTCGACGGCCTCCTCGCCGAGGACCCGCTCGTCGCGCTCGGCCAGGAGCACCGCGTGCCGCGCGTCGTAGGCGCCCTGCACCGCCACGCGCGTCTCGTTGACCCGCTTGCCGGCGTCGGCCTTGGCCTGCGGTGGCAGCGACCCGATCTCGCGCCGGGCCAGCAGCACCGGCGACCGGTCGCCCAGGTGGGCGGGCTTCAGCGCGGTGAGGGCCTCGAGCGTGCTCGCGCCGGCGAAGGCACTGGTCGCCTCGTCGCGCGCGGCCTCGAGGGACTCGGGGGCCAGCGCGGAGACCTGCTTGGGGTCGAACGAGTCGTTGGTGCCGGACATGCTCGGCGGACGCTCCTGCTCTGGGACGGTCGGTGCGATCCGAGTCTATCGAGGGGGTCCGACAGGGTTCGCAACCTGCGTCCCGCTGCGCTCCGTCTCCTGCGCCCGCACCGACGCGTAGAGGCAGACCGCGGCGGCCGTGGCGAGGTTGAGGCTCTCGGCGTGGCCCCGGATCGGGACGCGGACCCGGTGGTCGGCCTGCGCGGCGACCTCGGCCGGGACCCCGTGGGCCTCGCTCCCGAAGACCCAGGCGGTCGGACGTGCCAGCAGGTCGTCCGTGTCCGGGCCCAGCACGGTCTCCCCGCCACCGTCGGCGACGACGAGGGCGAGCCCGGCTTCGCGGAGCCGGGAGAACCCGACGTCGGGAAAGCGCTCGCGCAGCACCGGGAGGTGGAAGAGGCTCCCCATGCTGGCGCGGACGCACTTGGGGTTGTAAGGGTCGACGGAGTCGCCCACGAGGAGGACCGCGTCGGCACCCGCGGCGTCGGCCGTGCGGATGACGGTGCCCGCGTTGCCCGGGTCGGCGACGTCGACGAGGACGGCGACCAGGCGTGGCTGCGGCGGGAACTCGGCCCGCGGCTGCCGGCACACCAGGACGAGGCCCTGCGGGCGCACGGTGTCGGTGAGGCCCGCGATCGCCTTCTCGCTGACGAGGGCGATCCGGATCCCGGCCTCCCGGGCCCGGATCAGCAGGTCGCGCTCGCGGTCGGCGACGTGCTCGGTGACGAAGAGGTCGGTCACGGCGCCCGGGTCGGTCTCCGCCCGGGTCACCGCGTCGTACGCCGGCCGGACCCCCTCGAGGAGGAAGCGGCCGGTGTCCTCACGCGCCGCGCGCCGCAGCAGCTTGCGGGCTGCGGCGACGCGCGGGGTGCGTTCGGTGAGGAGCTCGGTCAGGCGGCGTCCTCGGTCTTCTCCGCGCCCTTGGGCACGTCGGCCACCGCGGCGCGGGCGGTCTCGACCAGCGCCGCGAAGGCGGTCGGGTCGGAGACGGCGATCTCGGCGAGGACCTTGCGGTCCGCCTCGATGCCCGCGAGCTTGAGGCCCTGCATGAACCGGTTGTAGGTCATGTCGTTGGCCCGGGCCGCCGCGTTGATGCGGGTGATCCAGAGCTGCCGGAAGTCGCCCTTGCGCTGCTTGCGGTCGCGGTAGGCGTAGGTCAGCGAGTGGAGCTGCTGCTCCTTGGCCTTGCGGTAGAGCCGGGAACGCTGCCCGCGGTAGCCGCTGGCGTCCGCGAGAACGGTACGGCGCTTCTTCTGGGCGTTGACTGCGCGCTTGACGCGTGCCACGTCGTCCTGCCTTCGATCGTGTCGGGAACGGTCACCGGGGCGTCACGGCGACCGGGTGGTCAGGGGCTGCTCAGATACCGAGCATCTTGCGGATGCGGCGGTCGTCCGACTTGGCGACCTCCGTCTGACCCGCGAGGCGGCGCGTGTGCTCGCTGGACTTCTTCTCCAGCAGGTGGCGCTTGCCGGCCTTCTCGCGCAGCAGCTTGCCGGTGCCCGACACCTTGATGCGCTTCTTGGTCCCGGAGTGGGTCTTGTTCTTCATCCGTCCTCGTCCTGGTCGTCCTGCCGTCCCGGTGTCCTCGAGTGCGACCCGGGCGGGGGCGGCTCCCGCGTCCGCGGTGCGGGCCGTACCGGAGGGTACGGCCCGCCTCCGCGACGTCAGGAGGTCGGCGTGGGCTCCGCGGCGGCCTCGTTCTCCGCCTGGGCCGCAGCCTGCTGCTTGGGCGTCTTCGCGACCTTCTTGTTGGGCGCGAGCACCATGGTCATGTTGCGGCCGTCCTGCTTCGGTGAAGCCTCGACGAACGCGAGATCGCCGACGTCCTCGGCGAGCCGCTGGAGCAGCCGGAAGCCCAGCTCCGGGCGGGACTGCTCGCGACCACGGAACATGATCGTGACCTTGACCTTGTGCCCCTGACCGAGGAAGCGGGTGACGTGACCCTTCTTCGTCTCGTAGTCGTGCGGGTCGATCTTCGGCCGGAGCTTCTGCTCCTTGATCACGGTCTGCTGCTGGTTGCGACGCGACTCGCGGGCCTTCTGCGCGCTCTCGTACTTGAACTTGCCGAAGTCCATGAGCTTGCAGACCGGCGGGCGCGCCTGCGCCGCGACCTCGACGAGGTCGAGGTCGGCCTCCCGGGCCAGCCGCAGGGCGTCCTCGATGCGGACGATCCCCACCTGCTCGCCGTTCGGACCGACCAGACGGACCTCGGGCACGCGGATGCGCTCGTTGATGCGCGTCTCTGCGCTGATGAGTTCTCCTCGGGTTCGACAGTGTTTCCGGCCGCAACCCGGCGAGAGGTGTCCTTGTTCCCTCACGACGCCGGGCCCCGCGCCGTCGTGCTCGTGGCGGGGGCCCTGACTCGTACCGATCGGACTCGTTGTCGGATCTTTCCCGACGACGGGTCTTGTTTCGGCCGTCCCTCGCGGGACGGCTGAAGACCGGGACCCGGCCACCGGGGGCGGCTCGGGTGGGAGACGGGCTCCACTTGCCGCTCGACGGACACGCAAGCACCCGTCGAGCTGGTCGCTCACCGGGACTCTACCACCGGGCGCGTGTCGGACTCCCACGGCGCGTCCCGGCCTCCGCCGAGACTCACCTCAGGCAGGTTCGACGGCGTCCCGGGATGCCTGGCGTCACGCTCGTGCCGGGTCAGCCCGCCTTCGCGCGCGTGCGCTTGGCCGGCGCCTTCTCCGGGGTGACCAGCTCGGCGAGGAACTGGCCGGTGTAGCTCTCCGGCACGGCCGCGATCTGCTCGGGCGTGCCCTCCGCGACCACCGTGCCGCCGCCGTTGCCGCCCTCCGGGCCCATGTCGACGACCCAGTCGGACACCTTGATGACGTCGAGGTTGTGCTCGATCACCAGCACGGTGTTGCCCTTGTCGACCAGCCCGTTGATGACGCCCAGGAGCTTGCGGATGTCCTCGAAGTGCAGCCCGGTGGTGGGCTCGTCGAGGATGTAGATCGTCCGGCCCATCGAGCGCTTCTGCAGCTCGGACGCCAGCTTCACGCGCTGCGCCTCACCGCCGGAGAGGGTGGGCGCCGGCTGCCCGAGACGGACGTAGCCCAGCCCCACCTCGGTCAGCGTCTTGAGGTGCCGGTGGATCGCCGTGATCGGCTCGAAGAACGCCGCGGCCTCCTCGATCGGCATGTCGAGGACCTCGGCGACCGTCTTGCCCTTGTAGTGCACCTCGAGCGTCTCGCGGTTGTAGCGGGCGCCCTTGCACACCTCGCACGGGACGTAGACGTCCGGGAGGAAGTTCATCTCGATCTTGATCGTGCCGTCGCCGGCGCACGCCTCGCAGCGGCCGCCCTTGACGTTGAACGAGAACCGGCCGGGCCCGTAGCCACGCACCTTCGCCTCGTTCGTCGAGGCGAACAGCTTGCGCATGTGGTCCCACACGCCGGTGTAGGTCGCCGGGTTGGAGCGCGGCGTGCGCCCGATCGGCGACTGGTCGACGCGGACCAGCTTGTCGAGGTGCTCGAGCCCCGTCACGCGGGTGTGCCGGCCCGGCACCTGCCGCGCCCCGTTGAGCTTGTTCGCGAGCACCGTCGCCAGGATGTCGTTGACCAGCGTCGACTTCCCCGAACCCGACACCCCCGTGATCGACACGAGGCAGCCGAGCGGGAACGAGACGTCGACGTCGTGCAGGTTGTGCTCGCGGGCACCGACCACCGAGATCTGGCGCTTGCGGTCGCGCGGCCGGCGGATGTCGGGCACCGGGATCGAGCGGCGCCCGGACAGGTAGTCGCCGGTCATCGAGTCGGTGTTGGCCAGCAGCTCCTCCACCGACCCGGAGTGCACCACCTGACCGCCGTGCTCCCCCGCACCCGGGCCGATGTCGACCACCCAGTCGCTGGCGCGCACGGTGTCCTCGTCGTGCTCGACGACGATGAGCGTGTTCCCGAGGTCGCGCAGCCGCGTGAGGGTGTCGATCAGCCGGCGGTTGTCGCGCTGGTGGAGCCCGATCGAGGGCTCGTCGAGCACGTAGAGGACGCCGACCAGCCCGCTGCCGATCTGCGTGGCGAGGCGGATGCGCTGGGCCTCGCCGCCGGACAGCGTGCCGGCCGCGCGGGACAGCGAGAGGTAGTCGAGCCCGACGTCGAGCAGGAAGCCCAGACGCGCCTGGATCTCCTTGAGCACCGCCCCGGCGATCACCTGCTCCCGGGCCCCGAGCACGAGTCCCTGGAGGAAGTCCGCGCAGTCGGCCACGGAGAGCGCGCAGACCTCGGCGATCGATCGGTCGCCCTGCGTGTCGTGGCGCAGGGTCACCGCGAGGATCTCCGGCTTGAGCCGCGTGCCGGAGCACGTGGGGCACGGCACCTCGCGCATGTAGCCCTCGTAGCGCTCGCGGGCGCTGTCGGACTCGGCCTGGTCGAGCCGCCGCTCGAGGAACGGCACGACGCCCTCGAAGGCGGCGTAGTAGGAGCGCTCGCGGCCGTAGCGGTTGCGGTAGCGCACGTGCACCTGGTCGGTCGACCCGTGCAGCACGGCCTTCTTCACCGACGCCGGCAGTTTCCGCCACGGCGTGTCCATGCGGAAGCCGACGGACTCGGAGAGGGCGGTGAGCAGGCGCTGGAAGTAGTCGGCCGTCTGCCCCATGTTCCAGGGGGCGATGGCCCCGTCGGCCAGGGAGAGCTCGTCGTCGGGGACGAGGAGCTCGGGGTCGACCTCCATCTTCGTGCCGAGGCCGCTGCAGGCCGGGCACGCGCCGTAGGGCGAGTTGAACGAGAAGGCGCGGGGCTCGAGGTCGTCCACCGCGAGCTGGTGGCCGTTCGGGCAGGCCATCTTCTCGGAGAAGCGGCGCTCGCGCTCCGGGTCGTCCTCGTCGAGGTCGACGAACTCGAGCACGAGGATGCCCTCGGCGAGACGCAGCGCGGTCTCCACCGAGTCGGTGAGGCGCTGCTTGGCGCTGGCCTTGACCGACAGCCGGTCGACCACCACCGCGATGTCGTGCTTCTCCTGCTTCTTCAGCGTCGGCGGCTCGGACAGCGGATAGACCGTGCCGTCGACCAGCACGCGGGAGTAGCCCTGCCCCTGGAGCTGGGCGAACAGGTCGACGTACTCGCCCTTGCGGCCGCGCACGACGGGGGCGAGGACCTGGAACCGGCGCCCGGACTCCATGGCGAGGACCTGGTCGACGATCTGCTGCGGGGTCTGCTTGGAGATCACCTCGCCGCACGTCGGGCAGTGCGGGGTGCCCGCCCGGGCGTAGAGCAGCCGCAGGTAGTCGTAGACCTCGGTGATCGTGCCGACGGTCGACCGCGGGTTCCGGCTGGTCGACTTCTGGTCGATCGACACCGCGGGCGAGAGCCCCTCGATGAAGTCGACGTCGGGCTTGTCCATCTGCCCGAGGAACTGGCGCGCGTAGGCCGAGAGGGACTCGACGTAGCGCCGCTGCCCCTCGGCGAAGATCGTGTCGAACGCGAGGCTCGACTTCCCGGAGCCGGAGAGCCCGGTGAACACGACGAGGCTGTCGCGCGGCAGGTCGATGTCGACGCCCGTGAGGTTGTGCTCACGGGCGCCCTTGACGACGAGGCGGTCGGCCACGGATCAACTCCCCAGGGCGATCTCGGACAGGGCGGTGCTCGCCTGTCATACCCCCGGGCACCGACAACATCGTCCGGCAGCGACTCGCGGGGGTTCACCTCCACTGTAGGAGCCGGTGTCCAGGTCGCCCGCCGGGCCCGGATCCGGGCGGTCAACGGCCGCTCCACGACGGCGGGCGCGGACACACCCCGTCGTCGGGAGGGGCCATGTGCGGTGAACGGACGAGCGGGTACGCCTCCCGGGTGACCACCACGGCCCGCCCGCTCCCCCGGACCGGCTCCGGACCGGCGGTCTTCCCGACGACGGGTCCGGACTCGGCGACGCATGGGTGTCGGGGTGACCGGGCAGACTGTCGGGCGTGGAGCTCCTCGACACCTACACCGGCCACGTCGACCCCGAGGGCCCGGCCGCCCGCCGCGACCTCGGCCCCGTCGCGATCACCAAGGTCTCCGTCGGCCCGATGGACAACAACGCCTACCTGCTGGTCGACAAGGCCACCGGAGCGACGTTGCTGATCGACGCCGCGAACGAGGCGGAGCGGCTGCTCGACACCGTCGACACGGTGGCCGACCGCGGGAACACGAAGACGATCATCACCACCCACCAGCACTGGGACCACGTCCAGGCCCTGGAGGCGATGACGCAGGAGCTCTCGCCGCAGACCTACGCCCACGAGCTGGACGCCCCGGAGCTCCCGGTGGCGCCGGACCACACCGTCGGCGACGACGACGAGGTCCGGTTCGGCGAGTCGTTCGTCGAGGTCATCCACCTCGACGGGCACACCCCGGGGTCGATCGCCCTGCTCTACCGCGAGCCGGAGGGCGGCGCCCACCTGTTCACCGGGGACTCGCTCTTCCCCGGCGGCCACGGCAAGACCGCCACGGTCGACCACCACAACGCGCTGATGAACGACCTCGAGCGCAAGGTCTTCGATCGCCTCGACGACGACACCTGGGTCTACCCCGGCCACGGCGACGACACCACGCTCGGCGCGGAGCGCCCGCAGCTGCCGGAGTGGCGCGAGCGCGGCTGGTAGGACTCCCGACAGCGCGGCGAGCACGCCGACAGGGGGTGTCGGACGTCCCGCTCAGTTGCCCGGCATCGCCGCCCCCGGCGCCGGGACGGTGCGGCTCATCAGCGAGCGGGCGAGTTCGAGGACGAGGTCGCGCTCGTAGACCACGGCGTACTGGTACTCGCCGCCGAACGTCTCGCGGGCGACGAGGGCCGCGCTGACGTGCGGGCCGACGACGATGACGTCCCACTCGGCGCGCAGCGGGTCGCCCCCGCCGAGGTCGGCGCCACGTACCCCGGGCAACGGCTCCGGGCCGGCGCCGAGGAGTGCGACGAGGCTGGTCTCGGCGCCCGCGCGGACGTAGCGGTCGGCCCGCGCACCGGAGGGGACGCCGCCGGGTCCGACGGTGGCGAGGGTGACGGTCGGTCCCTCGGCCGTGAGTGCCCGACGCTCGAGCAGTTCCGCGGCGAGCGAGACCTCGGAGAGCCCGCCGTGCCGCATCGGGCGGCTGCGCGACACCGTGGCGAAGGGGCTGCGGCGCGTGGGTCCCTCGGGGGCGCGGGCCAACGGCGCGCTCACGGGCAGGATGCGCCGGGGGTCGGGCCCCAGCAGACCGGGCCGGCCGTAGTACCAGCCCTGGCCGAGGGTGGCGCCGAGGGCGCGGGCGGTCCGCTCGTGCTCGGCGGTCTCGATGCCCTCGGCGAGCACGATCGCGTCGTTCTGCTCGGCGTAGGCGAAGACCGCAGTGGCGATCCGGGCCGCGGCGTCGTCGTGCGGATCCTGGATCAGCCGCTGGTCGAGCTTGACGACCTCGGGCCGCAGGAAGGGCATCAGGGCGAGCGAACTCGGGTGGCTCCCGACGTCGTCCAGGGCCACGGCGATCCCGACGTGGCGGAGCCGCGTCGCGAACCACTGCACCCGCGCCGGGTCGGCGGTGAGGGCCCGTTCCGTGAACTCCATGACGAGCCGGCCGCCGCGGGCCGCGAACTCCTGCGCCTCGGGCGGCGGCGGGCCGACCGGGATGCCGTCGGGCTCGACGTTGAGGAAGAGGGTGCTCGGGCCGTCGTCGCCCGCGGCGAGGGTGGCCTCGAGGGCGCGGATGCGGCAGAGCTCGTCGAGCTCCGCGAGGCGCCCCTCGACCCGGGCCCGCTCGAAGAGCTGCTCGGGCCGGGCGAGCGAGCCCGCCGGACCTCGGGTCAGCGCCTCGTGGGCGATGACGCCGCCGGTGGAGAGGTCGACGATCGGCTGGAAGGCGGTGACCAGCGACTCCATCGCGGCGGTGAGCTCGTCCCCGGCCTCGGCGGCGGCCCGCGCACCGCTGACGCGCCAGATGTCGGTCACGACTCAGCCCCTCGGTACTCCGGTGTCCGCTCTCCGTACCGCGCACGCTACCCGGATGATCCGTTGGAGCTAGCGGCGCACCCCGGACGGGACCCGGACGGACGCCGAAGACGACGCTCCGGACGCGGGCGACGCCGAACGGGGGACGACGCGCGCCATGAGCGACCGGGCGACCTCGAGCACCATCGGGCGGTCGTGGGTGAGGACGTAGTCGAACTCGCGGGTGGGGTCGGTCGGGTCGGCGTGCGGTTCGAGGTCGCGGGCGACGAGGGCGGCCGCGAAGTGCGGGCCGACCACGACGACGTCCCACTCCCCGTGCACCGGGTCGTCCGGCACGAGGTCGGCGCCGCGGACCCCGGGTTCGGGCTCCGCCTCGACGCCGCGCCCGACGACACCGACGAAGGCCGCCGACGCGGCCAGCGCCCGGTAGCGCCGACGGGATGCCGGGGTCAGGTTCACCGCGTCCTCGTAGGCGGCCAGCACGACGGCGAGCTCCCCCTGCTCGGCGGCCTGCCGCTCGAGGTGGCGGCTCACCGCCACCAGCAGGGCCTTGGACGCCCGCCGCGGCGTGCGCACCCGGGCGACCGTCGCGAACGGGCTGCGCGCCACCGCCTCGGCGACCGGGCGGCGCAGGACCGGCGGCCGCCACGGCGGGGCCAGCCCGGCCAGGTGCTCCGCGGGCGCCGGGAGCCCCACGTGCCAGCCCTGCACCAGGGTGGCGCCGAGCCCGCGCGCGGTGGCGAGGTGATCCGCCGTCTCGACCCCCTCCGCGAGCACGACGGCGTCGCTCTGCTCGGCGTAGGCGGCGACCGCGGACATGATCTCGGCGACCTCCCGCGGGTCCCGGCCCTGCACCAGCGACAGGTCCAGCTTGACGATCTCGGGGCGCAGGAACGGCATGAGGGCGAGCGAGGCGGGGTCCGCGCCGACGTCGTCGAGCGCGATCCGGAAGCCGTGCGCCCGGGCCTGCTCGGCGAAGACGAGCAGGCGGGCGGGGTCCGCGGTGAGGTCCCGCTCGGTCAGCTCGAGGACGAGGCGGACGCCGCGGTCGAGCAGGGCGACCGCCGCGGGGCCCGGGTCCAGGACGGTCGGAGCGGCGAGGGGCTCGACGTTGACGAACAGGCCCAGCGGGCCGGCGAGCCCGGCCGCGGCGGCGACCTCGACCGCCCGCCGCCGGCACAGCTCGTCCAGGTCGCCGAGGCGGCCGACGGCCCGGGCGACGGCGAACATCCGGTCGGGCCGACGCAGCGGGCCGTCGACGGGTCCGCGCGCGAGCGCCTCGACCCCCACGACGGTGCCGGTGGCGACGTCGGCGATGCGCTGGAAGACCGGGTCGACGGTGCCCGCGGCCAGCAGGTGGTGGAGCGCGGCCTCCTCGGCCGGGGACGCGCCCGGGTCCTGCGACACCCGCGCTCCCCTCCCCCGGTGACACGAGTGGTAACGACCGTACGCGGCCTGCTCCGGAAGGGCGATGTGGCCGGAGCGGCGGCCGGTCCGGCGGTCACGCGGTGAGCACGTCCTCCCCGGCGGCGGGCCGATGGGCCAGAATGGGAGAGGTATGGACGGGACGACGCGCGTGGACCGCTGGCTGTGGGCGGTGCGGCTGAGCAAGACCCGGGCGGACGCCGCGACGGCGTGCCGCGGCGGGCACGTCCGGGTCAACGACAAGCCCGCGAAGCCCTCGACCCCGGTGCGCCCCGGCGACACGGTGCGCACCCGGCTCTACGACATCCCGCGCATCGTCGAGGTGGGCACCGTCATCGAGAAGCGGGTCGGGGCCCCGGTGGCCGTGACCTGCTACGTCGACCACACCCCGCCACCGCCGCCGAAGGAGACCGTGGTCGCGGTGGCGCAGCGCGAACGCGGCGCCGGCCGCCCCACCAAGCGCGACCGACGCCGTATGGAGGCCTTCGAGCAGGCCTCGCTGCTCCACACCGTGGACCACGAGCTCGAGCCCGGGGACTGAGCTCCTACTGGCCGTTGCGGGTCACCGAGAACGACGTCGTCTCCAGCCCGTCGCCGCCGATCCACGGCTCGAACCCGGCCTGGACGCTCGTGAGGTACCAGCCCTCCTTCGCCTGGCCGCGCTTCTGGGCGTCGGTGACGAAGTCGGTGATGCTCATGTCCTTCACCTCGTTCGTCGGCTGCTGCCGCACGTAGGAGATGGTCGGCAGGTCGGCCTTGCCGAGCCAGACGTCGTAGCCCACGCCGTCGACCGTCGCCGTGCCGACCTTCTTGCCGATCGGCTGCACCCGGTCGGTGTGCTTGAGCCAGACCATCAGCTCCAGGCCCGTCGGGCGGCCGTCCTTGCGGGCGGTCGGGTCGAGCCAGATGTCGTAGGAGACGTTGTAGTCACCGGTCGCCGGGGTCTTCGTCGACCAGGAGGTCCGCAGGTCGCCGAGGTCGGCGATCGGGCGCGGGAACGGCGTGCCCTTCGTGCAGTTGCCGTAGTTGCAGCCGAAGACCATGGACGGGTACGACGCCGGGCCGCTGGTCTTGTTGTGCTTGGCCTCGACCCGGAAGCCGGTGTCGAAGGCGTAGATGCACTGCGGGGTGCTCGCGCCCCACAGGTCGTTCTGCACCTCGTAGCGGCCGCCCTGGACGGCGGTGGACCCGAACTTGTCGCACACCTTCTTCTCCGCGCGCCCCGCGGAGGCGGTGGTGGCGGTGGTGGCGGTGGTGGTGGTGGTGGTGGCCCCGGCCGCGTCGGTGGTGATCACGGCGGCGGGCACCGGCGCGGCGGTGGCGGCGGTGGCGGCGGAGGCCCCGTGCGGCAGCCCGGTCAGCACCGCGAGCGCGACGAGCGCCAGTCCCCCGCCGAGCGTGCGCACGGCGTCGGCGCGGCGACCGGCGCGTCGTCCGTGACGCGGCCCGTGGGCCGTCCACGCCGCCATGCGGCGGGCCGCACCCGGGCGCCGGTGCCGCCCGACCTGCTGTCGGGCTTCCGGCGTCTCGTTCGCCGTCGATGACCGACCGTTCATCCGCGCCGTCCTCCCCGTTGGACCGTTCAGCGCGCAGGAACGTACGTTCGGCGCAGTCCAGCGCGCCAGGCGGCGTCAGCCGTTCGGGCGGATGCGTGAGCTCTTCACACCCACTCGGGTGAGGAGTTCAGACCCCGTTGCGGGTGGCGTTGAAGGCGTCGGTGGACAGGCCCGTCCCGCCGACCCACGGCTCGAAGCCGGCCTGGAGGTTCGTGAGGTACCAGGAGGGCTGCACGACGCCCTGCCGCTGGGCGTCGTGGACGAAGTCGGTGATGGGCAGGTCGAGCACCTGGCGGACCGACTGCTGGCGCACGTAGGAGATGACCGGGACGCCGTTGTTGTCGCCGGTGAAGACGTCCCACGCGGCGCCGCCGAGGTTCACGGTGCCGCGCTTCGAGCCGATGGGGTCGATCCCGCCGGCCCGGACCGTCCAGATCATCAGCTCGGCGCCGGTGTTGTCGCCGTCGCGGCGCGGGGTCGGGTCGAGCCAGATGTCGTAGGAGGCGTTGTAGCGCCCGGAGTCGGGCACGGTCACCGCCCAGCTGGAGCGCACGTCGCCGAGATCGGACAGCGGCCGCGGGAACGGGGTGCCCCGGGTGCAGGTGCCGTGGTTGCAGCCCCACACGATGCTCGGGTAGGCGGCCGGCCCGGAGTCCTTGTCGTGGTTCGCCTGCACGCTGAAACCGGTGTCGAACGCGGTGGTGCACTGCGGGGTGCTCGCGCCCCACGCGTCGTTCTGCACCTCGAAGCGGCCGCCCGCGACCGGCACCGACCCGAACTTCTCGCACACCCGCGGCCCGGTCCGGTTCGCGATCGCCGAGAGCGGCGCGAGCAGCTGCGGGACGGCGGGCGCGGCGGGCAGGGCCGGCAGCGGGGCGGGGAGCGGCGACGCGCCCGCGAGGGGCTGCGACCCGGCGTCGGCGGTGTGGTCGACCGTGATCGGCGGGACCGTCTCCTGCGGGCCCCCGCAGGCGGCCAGCAGGATGAGGAGCACGGCGGCGGCGACCACGAGCAGGCGTCGGGACGAGGTGGTGGCCTCCCGGGACTGACCCATACGGGGGAGGCTAGAGGAGGCGGTCCGGGTGGTACGCGGCGGCCTCGACGCCGTGTCGTCGCAGGTCGTCGGGCACGGACCGCCCCAGCAGCACGGCGGCGGCGAGGGCGGCGGCCGCGGGAGCCGTCTCGATCCCCGACCCGCCCTGCCCGGCGACGACGGCGAGGCCGGGTGCCCGCTCGCCGACCACGAGTGTGCGGTCGGGGGCGAAGGTGCGCTGCCCCGCCCAGCTGGTCACCACCGAGCGCAGACCCAGCGTGGTCACCGCGTCGACCCGCTCGAGCGCGAGCGCCACGTCGAGGTCGTCGGCCCGGGCGTCGCCGGGCTCCTGCGGGGTCTCCTCCGAGGGGCTGACCAGCAGGTACTGCCCCTCGGGCTTGGCGTACCAGGCGTCGGAGACGCTGACCGCGAACGGGTCGTCGGGCCGGACGTCGGCCCGGACGATCGCGATGGTGCGCCGGTACGCCTGCAGGTCCAGCGGGGGCGCCCCGGCGAGGGCGAGCAGCCGGTCGGTCCACGCCCCGGCGGCCAGGACGACGAGACCGGTGTCGAGCTCGTCGTCGGGAAGGGAGACCCGCCACCCGGTGCCGCGGGAGACCATCCCGACGACGGGTGCCCCGGTCCGGATCGTCCCGCCCGCGGCGCGGAAGCGACGGCGGTAGTGCTGGTGCAGGCCGATCGGGTCGGCGTCCTGGGCTTCGGCCACCCACCCGGCGGCCCGCACGACGTCGGGTCGCAACGCCGGCCAGCGCCGGACGGCCTCGGCGGCGTCGAGTTCCTCGACCGGCCCGAGCGGCAGGATCTCCTCGCGCAGCAGCCGCTCCTCGTCGGCGGTCGTCGCCACGTGCAGCACCGGCCGTGGACGCAGGAAGGGGTGGCCGGCCTCGACCGCGAGCGCGTCGAACCGGTCGCGGCTCGCGGCCACCAGCGACCGCATCGCGGGGGCGCCGTGGCCGGGGATGTAGCTCGCCGCCGACCGTCCGGTGGTGTGGCGGGCCAGCTCCGGCTCGGCCTCGAGGAGCACCGGCCGCTCCACGCCCGCGGCCGCCAGTTCGGCCGCGACGGACATGCCGCCGATCCCGCCGCCGACGACGACCGCCCCGGCCGTCGTCATGCCACGTCCTCGCGCAGCACGATGGCGTACGCGCTCGGCCACCACGAGAGCTCGTCGAGCCGCGTCGACCGGGGGACGCCGCGGAAGTCGGGCACCTCGATCGTGCTCACGTCCGCAGGTCCAGCCCCAGGTCCAGCGCCGGGGACGAGTGGGTGAGCCCGCCGACGGCGAGGTAGTCGACCCCGGCCCGCCCGTAGGCCGCGGCGGTGTCGATCGTCAGCCCACCCGACGCCTCCAGCCCGCAGTCCGGGGCCCCGGCGTCGCGCCGCCGGACCGCCTCGGCACAGTCGGCCGCGCTGAAGTTGTCCAGCAGGATCAGCTCCAGGCCCAGCCCGAGGGCCTCGTCGAGCTGGTCGAACGAGTCGACCTCCAGCTCGCACGGCAGCTCGGGGGCGGCCGCCCGCGCGGCGTGCACCGCGGCCGTGACCGATCCGGCCGCCGCCACGTGGTTGTCCTTGATCAGCAGGGCGTCGCCGAGCGACATCCGGTGGTTGACCCCGCCGCCGCAGCGCACCGCGTACTTCTGCAGCGCCCGCAGGCCCGGCACCGTCTTGCGGGTGTCCCGGATACGGGCGGGGGTGCCGGCGACGGCGTCCACCCAGGCGCTGGTGGCCGTCGCGACCCCGGAGAGCTGGCAGAGCAGGTTCAGGGCCGTCCGCTCGGCGGTGAGCAGGGTCGTGAGCGGCGCCCGCACGGCGAGCGCCACGTCCCCCGCGGCGAGGCGCGACCCGTCGTCGCGCACGGAGAGGATCTCCAGGTCGGGGCCGCAGACCCGCTCGAGCACCCGCACGGCGACCCCGACGCCCGCCAGCGTGCCCGCGGGCCGCGTCCGGAACTCCCCGACGGCGACGGCCCCGTCCGGGACGCACGCCGCGGTGGTCCGGTCCGGGCCGTCGCGCAGGTCCTCGTCGAGCGCCCGGTCGACGACGGCGTCGATCTCGGCGGCGTCGAGCCCCTCGGGGAGCAGGACGGCGGTCATGCGGCACCTCCGGCGATCGTGAGGGGAATTTCCGAGCGCTCCTGCGGCACGAGGGCTCCCCTCACACGGGAGGGCGCAGCGGTCATGCGGCACCTCCCAGAGCCGTGTCGAGCGGCGCGACGCGCAGTGCGCCGTCGTCGAGCGTGACCGCGACCGACGTGCCCTGCCACCGGTCGTCGCGGCGCGGGAAGTCGCGGCGCAGGTGGCAGCCGCGGGACTCGGTGCGCCACCCCGCGGCCGCGAGCACGGCGCCCGCGGCGAGGGTGAGCGCGGCGTCCTCGACGGCCGCGCGGGTGTCGAGGGCCCGGAACGCGGTGGACGCCTCGATCGCGTCGGAGGTCGCGGCCAGCCCGGCCGCGTCGCGTCCGACGGCCGCCCCGCGGCTCATCGCGCGCTGCAGCGTGGTCCGGTCCGCCGCAGGCGCCTTCCCGACGACGGGCTCCCCCGCGACGAGCACGGGCCGCGGACCCGCGAGGGCGGCGGCCACGTCCGCCCCGGCCCGGCGCCCGACGACGAGCCCCTCGAGCAGGCTGTTCGACGCGAGCCGGTTGGCACCGTGCAGCCCGGTCCGGGCGACCTCGCCTGCCGCCCACAGGCCCGGCACTCCGGTGCGCCCGGTGGTGTCGGTGACGACGCCGCCGCACGCGTAGTGCTGGGCGGGGCGCACCGGGATCGGGTCGCGGGCGAGGTCGACCCCGATCGCGTCGCACGAGGCGGCGACGGTCGGGAAGCGGCGACGCACGTCGGGCACCGCCGTGGCGTCGAGCAGCACGTGGTCGGCGCCGGTCCGGGCGAGGACCGCCGTGATCGCGCCCGCCACGACGTCACGCGGGGCGAGGTCGCCGCGCGGGTCCACCTCGTCCATCACGCCGCGACCGGAGAGCTCGACGAGGTGCGCCCCCTCGCCGCGCAGGGCCTCGGTGACGAGCGGCGCGCGCCCGACGAGCCCGGGGACGAACAGCGCTGTGGGGTGGAACTGCACGAACTCGACGTCGGCCAGCGCCGCTCCGGCACCGAGGGCGAGCGACCAGCCGTCGGCGGTGGCGACGGCCGGGTTGGTGGACGACTCGTAGAGCCCGCCGATCCCGCCCGTGGCGAGCAGGACCGCCGGCGCCGCGACGACGCCGAGGCGCCCGTCGGCGGTGACGACCTCGAGGCCGCTCACCCGCCCCCGGTCGCGGCACACGGCGACCGCGGTGTGGTCGGCGAGCACCGTGACCTCGCCGGGCAGGGCGGCGAGCAGCGCCCGCTCCACCTCCGCGCCGGTGGCGTCACCGCCCGCGTGGATGACGCGCGTCGTGCCGTGGCCCCCCTCGCGCGTGCGGGAGAGCCGGGTGCCCTGCACGTCGAACAGCGCGCCGCGCGAGCGCAGCTCGGCCACCGCGTCGCGCCCGCCCGCGAGGATGTCGCGGGTCGAGGCCTCGTCGACCAGGCCACCGCCGGCGCCGAGGGTGTCGGACACGTGCGCGTCGACCGTATCGCCGGCGATGTCGCCCAGCACCACGGCGATCCCGCCCTGCGCCCAGCGCGTGGACCCCTCCGACGGCGCGTCCTTCGTCACGACGACGACCCGCAGCCCCCGTCGCGACGCCTCCGCCGCGGCCGAGAGGCCCGCGACACCGGAGCCGACGACGACGAGGTCGGCGGCCGCGGCCCAGGGGTCGCCGCGTTCCGGACGAACGGGTCGTTCGTCCGCTCCAGGTGCACGAACGACCCGTTCGTCAGGTCCGGAGGTGCTCACTCCCCACCCCCGGGCTTCCCGATCTCGATCATCCGCTGCACCGAGGCGCGCGCCTTCAGGGCCGTCGCCGGGTCCACGTGCACCTCGTCGCGACCCTCCTGCAGCGAGCGCAGCAGCGCGCCCGGCGTGATCGTCTTCATGTAGCCGCACGCGGCCCGGGCGTTCACCGGCCGGAAGTCCACGGCGGGGTTCGCGCGGCGGAGCTGGTGGAGCATCCCGACCTCGGTGGCCACGAGCACGGACGACTTCGTCGTGTTCTTCGCGGCGTCGAGCATCCCGCCGGTCGACAGGATGTGGACCTGCTCGGCGGGCACGGCGCCCTCCCCGGCGAGGTAGAGCGCCGAGGTGGCGCACCCGCACTCGGGGTGGACGAACAGGTCGGCGTCCGGGTCGGCCTGCGCCTGCGCGGTGAGCTCGGCACCGTTGATGCCCGCGTGGACGTGGCACTCGCCCGCCCACACGTGCAGGTTCGTCCGGCCGGTCTCGCGGCGGACGTGGGCGCCGAGGAACTGGTCGGGCAGGAACAGCACCTCGCGGTCGGGGTCGATCGACGCGACCACCTCGACGGCGTTCGACGAGGTGCAGCAGACGTCGGTCTCGGCCTTCACGGCCGCCGTCGTATTGACGTAGGAGACCACCACCGCGCCCGGGTGCTCGGCCTTCCAGGCCCGCAGCTCGTCGGCGGAGATGGAGTCGGCGAGCGAGCAGCCGGCCCGGGCGTCGGGGATCAGCACGGTCTTCTCCGGCGCGAGGATCTTCGCCGTCTCCGCCATGAAGTGGACACCGCAGAACACGATCGTCGAGGCGTCGGAGGCGGCCGCGAGCCGGGAGAGCGCGAGCGAGTCGCCGGTGTGGTCGGCGACGTCCTGGATCTCCGGGCGCTGGTAGTTGTGCGCGAGCACCACCGCGTCCCGGGCCCGGGCGAGCTCGCGCACCTGCGCGGCCCAGGCCTCCACCTCGTGCGGCTCGGAGAGCGAGCGCGGCTCGACGAGGTCCGTCGGCGGCTGGTGCACGGCCCCATCGGTGACGGCGCTGTCGGTGACGGTCATGGACGGTCCTCCCCCGACCCGACCCACCCCCTGTCGGCGTACTGCTCCGCCTGTCGGGACAAGGGCCTGCCGGTTCTGTCCGAGGTTTTCGCCTGTTGGTCGAAAACACGGGCGACGGTACGCGGCGTGCCCGCGCTGCGCCAGCTGTCCGAGCGGTGGGGATGACGGAGCACACACCTGGTCACGGACCGCTACCGTGTGGCACGTGGAGGCCGAGGGCCTGATCGCGCACGACGTGCTGGCCGTCGTGCTGCGGATGGCACCCAGCTCGCCCGAGGTACTGCTCTGGCAGCGGGCGCGCGAGCCGCACTCCGGGCGCTGGGCCCTCCCCGGCGGACGTCTCGGGGCGACCGAGGACGTCGAGGTGTCGGTGCGCCGTCACCTCGCCGAGAAGGTCGACCTCGGCGAGGTCGCGCACGTCGAGCAGCTCTCCGTGTTCTCCGACCCGCACCGCGGGCCCGCACCCCGGCGCGTCGCCACCGCGTTCCTCGGGCTCGTGCCGAGCGACGCCGACCCGGCCGTCCCGGCCGACACCGCGTGGCACCCCGTCGACGCCCTCCCGGAGACCGCGTTCGACCACGGCGAGATCACCCGGGACGGCCTCGAGCGGCTGCGGGCGAAGCTCTCCTACACGAACATCGGGTTCGCCCTGGCGCCGGAGGTCTTCTCGATCTCCGAACTGCGCCGGCTCTACGCGGCCGCGCTCGGTCACCGGGTGTCCGCGACGAACCTGCAGCGCGTGCTCACCCGGCGCGGGGTCCTCGTCCCCACCGGCACCACCGCCGCGCCCGGGCCCTCGGGCGGACGGCCTGCAGCGCTCTTCCGGTTCTCCGAGCGGCGGCTGCGGGTGACCGACCCGTTCGCCACGCTCCGTCCCCCCGAGGGCGCCCGGGACTGCTAGCGGTACCGCAGGCGTGACGCCCGTACCGTCCGCGCACGCTCACCCGGCGACGGGGGCGTCCGGGCCGTAGCGTGAGCGCCGTGCCCGAGACGCTGCCCCTCTTCCCGCTGGGCACGGTGCTGCTGCCCGGGGCACCGCTCCCGCTGCACATCTTCGAGCCGCGCTACCGCCAGCTGACGATCGACCTGGTCACCGGGGCCTTCCCCGGCAAGCAGTTCGGCGTGGTCGCCGTTCGCGAAGGATGGGGTCCCGACGACGGGACGGACGGGCTCCACGAGGTCGGCTGCACCGCCGCGCTGCGGGAGGTCCGGCGCCTGCCCGACGGCCGGTTCGACATCCTCACGGTGGGCGACCGGCGGTTCCGGCTGCTGTCGGTGGACGCCACGTCGGCGCCCTACCTCACGGCGAGCATCGAGTGGCTGCCCGACCTCGAGGGCGACGACCCCGCCGCCCTCGAGCCCCTGGAGCGCGCCGCCCGCGCCGCGCACCGCCGCTACTGCACCACCGCCTGGAGCTACCGCCGGCGCGCCGAGCGGGACGTCGACGAGGTCAGTGACCTGACCGACCTGACCGACCTCACCGACGCCGAGGAGGAGCTCGACGACGACGGCCTCGACGACGCGCAGGCCCCGCCGGTGTCGACCGAGCGGACCGACGTCGACGTCACCGTGCTGCCGCACGTGCTGGCCGCCGACTGCCTGCTCCCCCTCGCCGACCGGCAGGAGCTGCTCGAGCAGACCTGCCCGAGGGCCCGCCTCGAACTGGTCTCGCACGCCATGAGCCGCGAGGCGACCCTGCTCGGCCGGCTCGGCGCCGTGTGGGCCCCGACCGCCAAGTTCATGGTGCCCACGAACCCCAACTAGGTGCTCCGCACGTGAGCGGAAGAGATCGCTGGAGCGACCCTCACTGCTCACCTTCCGGACGGCACATGTCGTCCTCGCCCAGCGCGATGGCGCACAGCAGGTAGGCCAGGACCGCCCCGAGACCGGCCCCGACGACCGTCCAGAAGGAACCGATCGTCGGCGGGACGGTCGAGAGCGTGGCGGGGATCGGGGCGCCCGCCGTGGCGCTGCCGGTGGCCTCCGCGCGGTCGAGCAGCACCCCGATCGGGGACCGGTCGGTCAGCGGCCCGGCCAGGCCGGTCCCGACGACGGCTGCGAGCCAGGCCCCCGCCGTCGTCGCGATCCCGATGCCGATCAGGAGGACCGGGCCGCGCCGGTCGACGCGCCGCCAGGCGAGCGCCCCGACCACCACGCCGTACGCCGCGGCCAGCAGGAAGAAGATCGCGGTCGCGTCGAAGACGTGGTCGCCCTCCGCCGCGAGCGGCGAACTCGCGCCGCTCGCCGTCGTCACCGTCGCCTGCCCGGGCGCGACGAGCGCCCAGAGCAACCCGAGCAGGACGCCCGCCAGCGCGACCACGACCATCGTCAGGACCGTGGGGCGCAGGTCGCCCAGGACCTCGCCGCGGGACAGCAGCCCGCGCGGCTCCTCCGGGACGAACTCGTCCAGCCCGGTCGAGCCTTGCCGCGCCCCGTCTCCTCCGGTGCCGACGCTCACCGCTGCGCGGCCTCCGCACTCGTCCGCTCGCCGTGGCGACTGCACCGCGCGGTCCAGCCCATCGGGTCGACCTGTACGACCATCTTGCGGGCGCACTCGGCGCAGTACCGGGGAGGGTCGATCAGCGACAGCCGCGCCCGGCAGCGCTCGTGGTCGCCGGACGCGGTCTCGCCACCGCAGAAGGAACAGAACATGGTGGACAACGCCTCCGGTTCCAGCTCCGCCCCGCTCCGTGTCACAGCGTGTCGTTCAGCGCCTTGATCGGCATCTTCAGGGTCTCGAGCATCTCGAGGTCCTGCTCCACCGGGCGGCCCAGGTTGGTCAGGTAGTTCCCGACGATGATCGCGTTGATCCCGCCGAGCATGCCCTGCTCGGCGCCGAGGTCGCCGAGGGTGAGCTCGCGGCCGCCGGCGAAGCGCAGCACCGTCTTCGGCATCGCGAGGCGGAACGCCGCGATCGTCAGCAGCGCGTCCGGGCCCTGCGGCACGTCGAGGTGCGCGAACGGGGTGCCCGGGTTCGGGATGAGGAAGTTCATCGGGACCTCGTCGGGCTCCAGCTCGGCGAGCTGCACGGCGAACTCCGCGCGCTGCGCGAGCGACTCCCCCATCCCGACGATGCCGCCGCAGCAGACCTCCATGCCCGCGGCCCGCACCATCTGCAGGGTCTCCCAGCGCTCCTCCCAGGTGTGGGTCGTGACGACCTCCGGGAAGTGGCTGCGCGCGGTCTCGAGGTTGTGGTTGTAGCGGTGCACGCCCATCGCGGCGAGCCGGTCGACCTGGTCCTGGGTCAGCATCCCCAGCGAGCAGGCGACGTTGATGTCGACCTCGGCGCGGATCGCCGCGACGCCGACCCGGATCTGCTCCATCAGCTTCTCGTCCGGCCCGCGGACGGCGGCGACGATGCAGAACTCCGTCGCGCCGGTCTTCGCGGTCTGCTTGGCGGCCTCGACGAGCCGGTCCTTGTCGAGCCACGCCGCGCGCACCGGGGAGTCGAACAGGCCGGACTGGCTGCAGAAGTGGCAGTCCTCCGGGCACCCGCCGGTCTTGAGGCTCACGATGCCCTCGACCTCGACGTCCGGGCCGCACCAGCGCATCCGCACCTCGTGGGCCAGCGCGAGCGCCTCGGTCAGCCGCTCCGCCGGCAGCTGCAGCACCTCGAGCACCTGCGCCTCGGACAGCCCCTCGCCGCGCTCGAGGACCTGCTCCCGGGCGACGGCGAGGATGTCGCCCCGCTCGCCCGTGGTCCCGGTGGCGGTGTCGGTGCTCGCCGTCGTCACGCGTCGCTCCTGGAGTTCGGGGGTCGGACGGTCGGAGTCTGCCTCACTGCGACGGTCGCGTCCCACCGCCCACCCAGGACGGGATGGAGACCACACCGCGCCGCGGTTTCGAAGTCCTCCGGGTCGGCACCGCCGAGGTCGGCCGGGAGCACACCGAGCAGCGGCGCGCCGGTCACCTCGGGCAGGTCGTCGAGGTTGGTGCGCTCGGCGAGATCGGGCTCGGCGGGATAGGCGCCGACGACGACGCCCTCGAGCCGGATTCCCCTGGTCGCGAGCGCCTCGGCGGTCAGCGCGGCAGCGTTCAGCACGCCGAGTCCCGCGGTCGCGACGACGAGCACGGGCGCGTCCAGCGCGGTCGCCACGTCGGCGAGCGTCTCGCCGTCGTCGTTGATCCGCACGAGCAGGCCGCCCGCACCCTCGACGACCACGAGATCGGCGTCCCCGATCGCCCGCACGGACTTCTCGATCTCCTCGACGCGCAACGGCGGGAGTCCGCTGCGACGGGCGGCCGTCGCGGGCGCGAGGGGCTCGGGGTAGCGCGCGAGCTCGAGCGTGGCGACACGGCCGCCGGTGAGCCGCTCGACGTCCGCCAGGTCCCCGGGCGCTCCCGGCTCGATCCCGGTCTGCGCCGGCTTCACGACGACGACCCGTTCCCCGGCCGCCGCGGCCAGCGCCGCCACGGCCGCCGTGACGACGGTCTTCCCGACGCCGGTCCCCGTCCCGGTCACGATCATCGTGCGCACGGGACCGAGGGTAGGCGTCGGCGTTGCGGCGCCCTCCCGCCGTCGCGAGGTGCACACCACGCACGTCCCGGAGCCGCCGGGCCTGCGTCACGTCGCCCTCGCCCGACGCATGGCGCGACGATGTCCCGTGGCTCCCACTGGCTGCGAGCAACGGGACATCGTCGTCACCACCTCCGGCACGATCTCATCGAGCCGCGCGAAGTGCTCGCTCACCGACCACGTTGCGCGGCGCGATGAGATCTCCGGCCCGTCGGTATGCCCGGTTCCGACCGAAGGGCCCCCTCGCTCGATAGACCCGGCGAAGGGCGCCCCCGGTCCATCGGGCGCTGCCTGGCGACGGGCGCCCCCGGCCCGTCTATCCGACGGAAGGTGCCCTCCGGTCGACAGTGGGCAGCCCTCAGTCGCGGCCGAGCACCACCCCGCCGCACCAAGCGTCGTCGTCCAGCAGCCGTCCCGGGACCCGGCGTCCGGAACGCTCCGGGGCAGGCAGCAGTCCCGGGCCAGCAAGTCCGCGGTCGACTCCCGGCGGACCAGGACGCGGGCGACGCCCTCGCGCACGCCCACGAGCGGCGGCCGGCCGACCAGGTTGTACGCCGAGGCCATGCTGTGGTGGTAGGCGCCCGTGCCGGGCACGGCGCTCCAGGGTCACGACGACGAGCCTGCGCTCACCTCCCGCGCCCCGGTCCCGTCGTGGACGCGGCGTTCACGACGGCTGGTCGGGCTTTGACGGGTGGGCTACAGCCAATCGCGGACGCGGACGACGTTCGGGTCCGGCACGGGGCGCTCGGCGGCCTCGACGTCGGGGCGCGGCGTCCCGTCGACGTCGTGCACCGCGCCGCAGCAGCGGCAGCGCAGGTAGTCCGCGGCCTCGGCCAGCGGGCGACGGCAGCGGCCACAGTGCCAGAGCCGGAACGCCTGGCGGCTGTCCGTGACGGTCACCGCGATCTCCTCCACCATCGATTCAGAAGTGCTCGGCCCAGGATGCCATCCCGGGCCCCGCCGACCCCGCCGGGGACCCGCCCACGATCGGACCCAGCACCTCGTGCAGCACGCGGTCGACGAGCGCGAGGTCGTCGTCGGACAGGTCCGCCCGCGCGGTGAGACGCAGCCGCGACGTGCCCTCCGGCACCGACGGCGGGCGGAAGCACCCGGCGCGCAGCCCGGCCGCGGCGCACGCGTCGCGGGCGGCGACGGCGAGTTCGGGCTCCCCCAGCACCACGGGCACCATCGCCGCCGTCGGCTCCGCCACGCCCAGCGACGGGGCCGCGGCGCGCGCCGACGCCGCGACGGACGCCGCCGCGTGGTGCAGCGCCGAGACACGCTCGGGCTCGGTCCGGAGCACCTCGAGCGCGGCGAGCGCGGCGCCCACGCTCGTCGGGGCGAGCCCGGTGTCGAAGATGAATGCCCGGGCGGCGTCGACGAGGTGCGCGATCACGGCGGTCGACCCGAGCACCACCCCACCCTGCGACCCGAGCGACTTCGACAGGGTCGCCGTCGTCACGACGTCGAGCTCCCCCGCCAACCCCGCCTCCGCCACGAGGCCCGCGCCGCCCGGGCCGCGGACACCGAGGCCGTGGGCGTCGTCGACGAGCAGCACCGCGCCCCGCGCCCGGCACACGGTGTGCAGCGCGCGGAGCGGGGCGAGCCCGCCGTCGACCGAGTCCACGCCGTCGGTGACCACGAGCCGACGCGCCTCCGGGGCGTCCGCCAGCACCGCGTCGACCTCGTCCGGCCGCGCGCAGCGACCCACGACCACGCGGGCCCGCGAGAGCCGCGCCGCGTCCACCAGCGAGGCGTGCGCGGCGACGTCGCTGACGACCACCGCGCCCCGCCCGGACAGCGCGGTCACCGCGCCGAGGTTGGCGGTGTACCCGCTGGAGAACACGAGCGCGTCCGGCGCACCGACGAACTCGGCCAGCCCCGCCTCGAGCTCGGCGTGCAGTCGGGTCGAGCCGGTGACCAGCCGCGAGCCCGTGGACCCGGCGCCCCAGGTCCGGGCCGCCGCCACCGCGCCCTCGACGACCCGCGGGTCGCGGGCGAGGCCGAGGTAGTCGTTCGACGCCAGGTCCACCAGCGGCTCGACCACGTCGCGCGAGGTCAGGACCCGACGCAGGCCGGCCGCACGCCGCTCCTGCGCGGTGTCGGCCAGCCAGGCGAGGGGATCGTCCACGGACGGACAGCCTAGGCGCCCCGCCGGCACCGGCCCGGCGTCGGGAACCTCCCACGCCGATGACAGGGAAGCGTCGTTGCTGCCACCGGGTGCAAGCAACGACGCTCCGCTGTCACGAGAGCGGGCCCACCGGGAACACCGACGTCGCCGGCTCGGGGCGGGCCCCCGTCGCGCCCGCACCGAGGCGGTCGGTCGAGGCCGGGACGAAGCGGTCGCCGTCGAGGACGTGCATCCGGGCGGTCGGGATGTCGAAGAACAGCCCGACGAGGCGGACGCGGCCCTCGGCGACGGCCGCCGCGACGCCCGGGTGCCGGGCGAGGCGGTCCAGCTGCACGGCCACGTTGACCATGGCGAGCTGGTCGACGTCGCCCCGGCCGCCGGTGCGCGCGTGCTCCCCGACCGGGTGCTTCGCCGCCCACCGCGCCTGCGACTCCTGGGCGCCGGCGAGCCAGCGGCCCAGGGCGGAGTCGCCGGTGACGTCGCGGTTGACGGCCTGCATCGCGCCGCAGCCGGAGTGGCCGCAGACCACGAGGGTGGGCACCCGCAGGACGTCGAGGGCGTACTCGACGGTGGCGCCCACCGAGTCGTCCGCCTCGGTGCCCAGCGGCGCGAGGTTGCCGACGTTGCGCACGGTGAACAGGTCGCCCGGGCCCGACGAGGTGATCACGTTGGGCACGACCCGCGAGTCGCTGCAGGTGAGGAACCAGGCGTGCGGGGCCTGCCCGTCGGCGAGGTCGGACAGGTACGGCGCCACCAGGCCGGCCGCCCGGCGGTGGTACTCGCGCAGGCCGGTGAGGATCGGGTCGACCGGCTCCGACGTGCGCGGCTCCGCCCCGTCGTCGTGGTGGCCGTGGCCCCAGCCCTCGCCGTCCGTGGCGTCGTGGCGCGACTGCCACACCGACCACGGAGAGAGGAACCGCGGCACGGGACCGGGCCGCCGGTCCCCCGGCCCGCCGGCGGTCGACTCGCGGCGGGCGACCAGGCCCATCGTGCCGACCTCGTCGACGCGCACGGTGCCGCCGGCGAGCCGGTGGCGCTCCTCCCACTCCGAGAGGTGGTCGTAGGCGGCGTGGTCGAGGTAGTCGGTGACGAGGTCGACGACGACGTCGGCGCCCTCGGGAATCTGCGCGAGCCGGCGCGAGAGCCGCGGCACGGAGAGGAAGCACAGCGCGCCCTCGACGACGACGTGCCAGGTGCCGCCCTCCTTGCGCCAGGAACGCGACGGTCCGGTCTCCTCCGGACGGGGCTCCTGGACCTCGATCGACGCCCACACCACGCGGCGCAGCACCATCAGCAGGGCGAGGCCGAGACCGAGGAGGACACCGGTGAGCAGGTCGACGAAGACCACGCCGAGGATCGTCACGACGTAGACCGGGAGCTCGCCGTGGCGGTGCAGCTCCCGCATGTGCCCGACGTCGACGAGCCTCGTGCCGATGTGGACCAGCAGCCCGGCGAGCACGGCCATCGGGATCTGCTGGACGAGGCCGAGGAGGGCGACGGAGAAGACCACGACCCAGACGCCGTGCAGCATCGCCGAGGCCCGCGTCCGGCCACCGGCGGCGACGTTGGTGGAGCTCCGGACGATGACGCCGGTGATCGGCAGGCCGCCGAGCAGCCCGGACAGGGTGTTGCCGGCGCCCTGGCCGACGAGCTCGCGGTCGAGGTTCGTCTGCGAGCCCGGACGCATCCGGTCGACGGCGACGGCGGAGAGCAGGCTCTCGATCGACGCGATGATCGCGACGGTGAACACGCCGACGAGCACGCCACCGAGGTCGGAGGTGGGCACGATCGGCAGGGCGATGGCGTCGAGGACGTCGCCGCCGATCTCGACCCGGACGACGGGGAGCGCGAACACCGACGCCACGACGGTCAGCGCGACGACCGCCAGCAGCGGCGCGGGGATGCCCGTGATCCAGGACGGCACCGCCTTCGGCAGCCTCGGCCACACCACCAGGACCGCGATGACGGCGAGCCCGAGCAGGGTGGCCGGGCCGGACGCGGCGAGCAGCTGCCCGGGCAGCGCGACCACGTTGGCGAACGCGTCGCCCTGCTGCTCGCCGCCGAGGACGACGTGCAGCTGGCCGAGCACGATCGTCACGCCGATGCCGGCGAGCATCCCGTGCACGACGGCGGGTGAAATCGCGAGCGCCGCCCGGCCCACCCGCGTGAGACCGAAGCCGATCTGCAGGAGTCCGGCGGCGACGGTGATGGCGCACGTGACGCCCCAGCCGAAGCGGTTGACCAGGTCGGCCACGATCACGGTGAGGCCGGCGGCGGGGCCGCTCACCTGCAACGCCGAGCCGCCGAGGGCCCCGGCGACGATGCCGCCGACGGCCGCGGCGATCAGCCCTGCGGTCAGCGGCGCGTCGGAGGCCACGGCGATGCCCAGCGACAGGGGCACCGCGACCAGGAAGACCACCAGCGAGGCCGGCAGGTCGTGGCGGATGTTCGCGCGCAGGCTCGCGAGGGCGGCGGCGGGACCGCGCGACCCGCCGCGTGGCGCGGGAGGGGGTGGGGCGGGGGTCGTGACGTCCGACGCGCGGGGCGTCGGCGGATGGGGAGCGCTCATGGGCGGGTTCGTCCTCCGGACGGATCGTCTCGACCACGGGTCGGCGGCGGCGTCCTCGCCGGCCCCGACCCGTGGCCCGGGGCGGTCCGAGCGGTCCTGAAGCTCTCGCCGTCGTCTCCGACGTCGACAGCGGCAGTCGTCTCGGCTGTCACTGCGTGTGGTGGCGGCCGCTCGTCGGGACCGGGGTCCGGACGGGGCGCCGGACGCAGTGTGCCGTGGTCCGATCCTCTCCCGGCCGGTTCACCCGCCGTTCACGTGACGCGCGGTACCGGGAACCGGCCATCGTCACCGCGCCCGGCCGCGGGGGGTGAGTTGCGGGCCGTCGAAGATCACGCAGCGCGCCACTCGTTTGTTCGGCCGCGTGAGGTAGGTCGCTGCGGTGCGCCGATCAGGTGAAGATGCGCTTTACCTTGTCTTGGGTGAATTCAGGGTCGCGCTTTGTCTCCCGCCGGGTCGACGAGATCACCCCGCGGCCGCGGCCGCGACGACGCCCGCCGCGATGCGCTCGACGTCGTCCGGGGCGGCCACGAAGGGCGGCATCGTGTAGATCAGGTCCCGGAAGGGCCGCAGCCACACCCCGTGACGCTCCGCCGCGGCCTGCGCGGCCGGGACGTCGACGGCGTGGTCGAGCTGCACCACGCCGATCGCGCCCAGGACCCTGACGTCACGCACCCCCGCCGCCCCGCGGGCCGGGCCCAGACCTGCCGTCAGGACGTCGCCGATCCCGTCGACCTCGCCGCGCCAGTCCCGGCGCAGCAGCTCGGTGACGCTCGCGAGCGCGACCCGGGCGGCGAGCGGGTTGGCCATGAACGTCGGGCCGTGCATGAGGCCCCCGCCGCCCGCCTCCTCGCTGACCGCGGCGGCGACCGCGCCGGTGCAGAGCGCGGCGGCCATCGTCAGGTAGCCGCCGGTGAGAGCCTTCCCCACGCACATCACGTCGGGCGCGACGCCGGCGTGGTCGGCCGCGAAGAGCTCGCCCGTGCGCCCGAAGCCGGTCGCGATCTCGTCGAACACGAGCACGAGGTCGTGCCGGTCGGCGATCTCCCGCAGCGCCCGCAGGTGCCGCGGCGAGTGGAAGCGCATGCCGCCCGCACCCTGCACCACCGGCTCGACGACGATCCCCGCGAGCTCGTCGGCGTGCCGCTCGGCGAGAGCCGCGAGGTGCTCGTCGTAGGCCGGGTCGTAGGCGGCCGGCGGGGCGTCGGCGAACACCTGCTCGGGCAGGAAGCCCTGCCAGAGCGCGTGCATCCCGCCGTCGGGATCGCAGACGCTCATCGCGGCGAACGTGTCGCCGTGGTAGCCGCCGCGCCACGTCATCATCCGCGTGCGGCCCGGGCGGCCGCGGGCGCGCTGGTACTGCAGGCACATCTTGACCGCGACCTCGATCGAGATCGACCCGGAGTCGGCCAGGAAGACGTGCTCGAGCGGCGCCGGGGTGATCTCCACGAGGCGCGTCGCGAGCTCGACCGCCGGGTGGTGGGTCAGCCCGCCGAACATGACGTGGCTGAACGCGTCGGCGTGCAGCGCGGCGTCGAGCGCGGGGTGGCGGTAGCCGTGGACGGCCGCCCACCACGAGCTCATCCCGTCGATCAGCTCGCGCCCGTCGTCGAGGGTCAGCCGTACGCCTCGTGCGTCGGTGACGACGAGCGGGTCCGTGCGGCCCGGCATCGGGCCGTAGGGGTGCCACACGTGCCGGCGGTCGAGGGCGCGCACCGGGTCCGGGTCCGAGGTCGAGGGCGGGCGGAGCGACGGGAGGGGACGGCCTGACACCCCTGCGACGGTATCGCTCACCTACGATCATCGACCATGACGGCGGGGGCGGCGGGCGACGCGTTCTCGCGCCGCCGTGAGGTCGCGGCCACCAGCGCCCGCTCGCTGCTGCTCACCGTGCTGGGCGAGTTCGTGCTCCCCGCGGGCGAGCCGGTCTGGACCCAGACCCTGCTCGACGCGCTCGGCCGCGTCGGCGTCGAGGAGAAGTCGGCCCGCCAGGCGCTGGCCCGGACGGCCGCCGACGACGTGGTGGTCTCCGAGCGTTCCGGACGACGGGTGCGGTGGTCGCTGACCGACTCCGGCCGCCGGTTGCTGTCCGAGGGCGCCGCCCGGATCTACGGGCACGGCACGCCGCGCGAGGCGTGGGACGGGCGGTGGCTGGTGCTCGTCGTCAGCGTCCCCGAGGCGCAACGGGCGCTCCGCCACCAGCTCCGGACCCAGCTCGCGTGGGCCGGCCTGGGATCGCCCGCACCCGGGGTGTGGGTGTGCCCGGACGCGTCACGGGTCGGCGAAGCGCACCGGGCGCTCGTCGACGTCGGGCTCGACTCGTCCGCGCTCGTCGTGGTCGGCGGCACCCACGGCGGGCTGTCCGACGCCGAGCTCGTGGCCCAGGCGTGGGACCTGCGCGAGGTCGAGGCGCGCTACGCGGCGTTCGTCGACCAGTTCGCCGACCTCGCGCCGGAGGCGGACGGCGGGGTGCTCGCCGCCCAGGTCCGGCTCGTCGACGCGTGGCGGCGCTTCCCGTTCCTCGACCCGCAACTGCCGGCCGAACTCCTGCCCGGGGACTGGGTCGGCGCCCGCGCGGCCGAGGTGTTCCACGCCCGCCACGAGGCGTGGGCGCCCGGTGCCCAGGCGGCGTTCGCGGCCCTGGCGGGCTGAGCCCCTCCCGGGTTGGCAGCGAAGCGTCGTTGCTGGCGTCCAGTGGCAGGGAAACCACGTCGTCGGGCGCCCCGACCCGCACCGACCCGTCGTCGGGCCGGTCAGGGCGCACGCCTCCCCCGCCGGACGTCGGCACCGGCCCGGTACGCGCCGAGCGGACAGTCGCGGCAGGTGTGCCCGCCGGGGACGCGGTAGGCCAGGCAGCAGGTCCGGCGACGGTGCTCGGGCGGACCGCCCTGCACCCCGGCCAGCGGGCGCACGGCGAGGAGCCCGCCGACGAGGTCGCGCACGGCCTCGCACCGCGCGGGGTCCGTGCGCTCCACCACCCGCCCCACCTTCACCACGGTCGCCACGACCTCGCCCCACAGCAGCGGCTCGGAGACCCCCGTGACCGCCCGGAGGGCGTCGACCAGCGCGCCGAGCGGGCCGAGCACCTCGCGGGCCACCTCGTCCGGCCGGGGGCTCGCGACGACGCGCGGTCCGTCGGTCCACCAGCCGCCGTGCTCGGGCCCGCGCCAGCGCAGGTCGCCCTCGGCGAGCAGGAGCAGGACCCCGTGGAGCGCGGCCGCGCCGAGGACCGGCGCGACCAGCCGTGCCGTCCACGCCCCGTGCAGCCAGGACGCCGCGACCCGGTCCTCGCCCGTGCCCAGCCGCTCCCGGCCGTGGGCCACCCGGTCCCGCAGGAGCGCCGGTTCCGCGACGAGACGGGCGAGCGGGACGGCCGCCGCGTCCACGGGCCCGGTCGAGAGCGCGAAGGCCGGTCCCAGCGCGGCGAGGTCCGCGAGGACGGCGGACGTGCTCACGGCAACGCGCCGGCGGCGCACCAGTCCCGGGTCGAGCGGTGGCGGCCCAGGCCGAGGACGACGAACTCGTCGGCCCGCCCGACCGACTGCACCCCGAGGTAGCGCAACGCCTGGACGATCGGGCTGCCGCTCGCCGGGTCGGGCGTCGAGACCGGGAACGGGTCCTCGGGCAGCAGGAGCTCCGGCCCGTAGACCGGTCGGCAGTCCAGCCACGCCGCGGCGGACTGCCGGCCGAGGCCGCCCGCGTACTCGGCCTCCACGTAGACGACGGTGCCGCGGCGCGAGGACGCGGTGAGCACGGCGGCGACCCCGGAGGACAGCCGGTCGAACGCCCACTCCGCCTCGATCGGGAAGCCGGGCAGGTCGATCGCGGCGAACAGTTCCTCGCACAGCGGCAGCAGCGCGAGCTCGGCCCCGTCGAGCAGCGTCGGCCGGGCGTGCGGGAACCGCTCCACGACGGGCTCGAGCACCTCGGGTGCGGCGATCACCCCGTGCAGCTCGTAGGTGCTGCCGACGGCCGTCACTCCAGGATCCCCAGGTGCTTGAGGACGTGCGCGACCGACGTCGCCCGGACGTCGGCCACCATCGTCCGGTACTCCTCGGCGAACAGACCGGCGTGCCGGGTCATGCGGTCCGACTCGACGAGCGCGACGGCCTTCTCCAGGTGCGCGCGGGCCAGCCGGTCGTGCCACAGGGAGTGCCGGATGTGGACGAACTCGTCGTCCACGGCAGTGATCCGCAGGGTCTTGCCCCCGGCCACCGTCGGGATCTCCCCGCCGTCGCCGAAGTCGCGTTGCAGGCCGGTCCAGTCCAACGGCACGGTGGTCACTCCCTCGGCGTCGGGTCGCCGACGTGGCGGGTGGCGAGCTCGGACATGTGCTGCAGGACCGCCGCCCGGCGGCGCGCCGCGGTCGGGACGTCGCACCGGGAGCGGGCGGCGAGCTCGTCGTCGTCGACCCCCTCCACGCAGCACAGGACGAAGTCCGTCTGCAGCGCGCGCGGCAGGTCGGTGAGGGCACCGCGCAGTGGCCCGAAGGACGCGCGGCAGGTCCGGCCGGCCTGCGCGTCCGCGATCCCCGCCTCGGCGAGCTTCGCGATGCGCCCGGAGTAGGGCAGGCCCCAGTAGCGGAACACCCCGGGTCGCGCGACGAGCCCGCCCGCGACACGGACCGCGACCCCGGCCGCCGCCTCCGGGTCGCCGAGCCGGACGCGGCAGGTGTACGAGACCGCCTCGTAGGTGGCGGTGACGCGGTCGATCCACGCCGCGTACTCGGGGACGAGATCGTCGCGGTCCACCACGGTGCCCTAGCCCGCGGCGATCGCCGCGACGACGGTGGAGAGCTGCACGCGCTCACCGCGCAACCAGCTCGGCGGGGACGGGGCGATCGAGGTCACGCGGCATTCCTCTCCGGATGCTGCCGGGGCGCCCCGCCGACGGCGCGGCACCCCGGGACGATCGACGGGTCAGGGCGTCTCGACGAGCGTCTGGACCATCGGCGCGATGTGCGCCTGCTGGACCTCGGTGATGTCCGCCGACGGCGTCGCGTCGCCACGGATCGCGGCGTGCGGCACCACCACCCAGCACGCGCAGCCCCAGATGCACTCGCCGGCCATGCCGTCGAAGCGGATCGACTGCTCGGAGAGGATCACCCCGAGGTCGAGCAGCCACGAGTGCATCATCAGCTTCGTGTCCCAGTCCTCGATCTGGTCGTAGGCGTCCCGGGCCTCGTAGAAGGCCGTGAGGTCCGTCTTCGCCACGCCGGGGATGATGATGTTGGAGTAGACGGTGAGCTCGTCGAAGAACTCGCCGTTGCTCGTGACGAGGGTGCCGTCGTCCCCGTCGAGGAGGTACTCACCGAGCACCGACTCGAGCTTCTTCTGCAGCGTGTCGTTCCACATCTCGCGCGGACCGACCGTGTTGCACTCGATGTAGTCGGTCTTGAAGCCCTCCTTCAGCCCGGAGAACTTCGGGATGTAGTCGATCCACTTGGTGACGACCTCGCGCCACCGGCTCCGCGGCTGGCCGGGCAGCACCTCGACGCCGGGGTGGGTGTACTTCGCGACGTCGTAGATCGTCCACGTGCGGTCGCCGGAGATGTTGCGCTCGTGCGGGGCGCCCGTGAAGCCCGCGGGACGCAGCATCTTGAACAGCAGCCGGCCGTAGTCCTGCACGACGAACCGGGTGAACGAGTCGTCGACGAACTTGCGGGTGACGCCCTTGCGCAGCCCGTCGCGGATCGCCGGGGTGCCGGTCTTGGTGTAGGAGCCCAGGCGCTGCCACGCGTGCTCCTGGGGCAGGGCGAGGAACCCGCCGGTGAAGGGGTTCTTGTAGAGGTCGCCCCAGACCGCCATGACGCCCTGGTTCTTCTCGTCGTCGAGCATGCAGTCGATCTCGTTGATGACGGGGTAGAGCGCGGCCTTGCCGCCCGCGTGCTCCTCGTCGCCCGAGAACGGCATGACCCCGACGCCGATCACCGGGATGCGCCGGCCGAGCTTGACGTTCGACAGGTGACGCACCATGTCGACGACCATGCCCGAGCCGGTGCCGCCGGCCAGCGAGAAGAAGACCAGCACCATCGAGGGGAGCTTGGTCTTGTTGATGGAGTCGACGAAGAGGTCGAGCTCCTTCTCCAGGGTCTTGTCGCCGCCGTAGTAGTAGTGGCCGTAGATGGCCTTCGCGATCGCGCGCGGGCAGGTCTCCCCCGGCTTCGGCATCTCCATGTCGGCCGGCAGCCACGGCTCGTAGTTCGGGTTCCAGTAGTACCGCGGGTACTCCATCTTCAGGTACTCGCGCCAGCGGTTGAGGCTGGTCCGGAGCTCCTCGGAGCTGGGCGTCTCGAGGGCCACCGTCCGCACCTGGTGACGGTCGGTCGGGATCTCGCGCTCCTGCAGGCGCTGGGTGAACCCGCCCGCGTACTCCTTGAGCTCGTGCATGTCCTGCTCGCCGATGTCGACGGCGAGGCCGGTGAAGCGGGCGCGCGGGTCGTCGAGCTGGTCCTCGATCTCGCCGGTACGCAGCAGCGCCTCGACCATGTAGGCGCCGGTCTTGCCGATCCCCAGGGCGTGGATGCAGTGCGGGGACTGGCTGCCGGTCGCGGAGTGGTAGAGCGACATTCCCATGGTGGAACCTTCCTGTTGCGGGCGCGCGGCAGCGCGCCCGGTGCCGCCGGGGCGGTGGGCCCGGAGGGGCCCGGGTGGGCCTGCGGGTGGAGGGCGTGACGGGGCCCGCTCGGACCGGGCCCCGCCACGCGGGAGGTCGACCGACGCGGCCCGTCAGTCGACGTAGCCGAGGTCCTTGAGGACCGTCGCGGCCGTCGTCGGCCGTTCGTCGGCGATGAAGGTGCGGTAGTGGTCGATCACCGAGGCGTAGTCGCGGGTCATGCGGCCCTCGTCGAGCAGCGCCATCGCCTTCTCGAGGTAGGCCCGGGTGAGCTTGTCCGACCAGAGGCGGTGGGACACGTAGATGTACTCGTCGTCGGCGCCGGTGACCTGCAGGGTGCGGGCCCCGGGCATCGAGGGCAGCTGCGCCCCGCCGCTGTAGCGGGCGACGATCTCCGACCAGGGGACGGCCATGACGCGCTCAGCCGGTGACGAACGGGGCGATGGGCTCCGGCTCGGCGAGCGAGTCGACGACCGCGTCCGCGGCCGGCGACGCCGCCTCCCCGCGGATCGCGGCGTGCGGGACGACCACCCAGCAGGCACAGCCCCAGATGCACTCGCCGCCCATGCCGTCGAACCGGATCGAGGGCTCGCAGAGCATGACGCCGAGGTCGAGCAGCCACGAGTGGATGAGCAGCTTGTCGTCCCACTCGAGGGTGTCGTAGTAGTCCCGGGCCGGGACGAAGGCCGCGAGGTCCAGCTTGCTCGCCCGGGGGATGACGACGCTGACGAGGTCGTCGGCGCCCGGGAGCCCGAGGACGACCGGGTCGACCCGTCCCGTGGCCGCCCCCGACACGGCCGCGGACACCGAGTCGGCCGCCGACGGGTCGAGGTCGCCGGTGAACACCCGGGCCTCCAGGTACTCCGTCGAGAAGCCCTTCACCAGCCCGGAGGTGCCCAGCGAGTCGACGTCGGCGAGCTTGCGCACCGCGAGCATGTTGATCCAGCGGTCGCCCTGCTCGCCGCGGATCGCGGGGTGCCAGGCGTCGGCGGGGACCGCGAGCCAGTTCAGCGCCTTGAGCGTCTCGTAGAGGTGCACGCTCGCGTCGCGGGTGAGGAACGAGCCGATCCCCGCGTCGACGTAGGCGTGGGTGGCGGCGAGGTCGTTCGTCATCGCCTGCACGTCGTTCTGGTCGACCATGAAGAAGCCGCCGGTGAAGGGGTTCTTGTAGAGGTCACCCCAGACCGCCATGACGCCCTTGTTCTTCTCGGTGTCGATCATGCAGTCGAGCTCGTTGATCACCGGGAACAGCGAGCCGTCGGCGTACTCGGCCGGGTCGGCGGCGTTGGGCAGGATGCCGAGGCCCACCACCCAGGGCCGGCGGCCCAGCTTGATCGACGACAGGTGGCGGGCGATCTCCACGACGATGCCGCTGCCGACGCCTCCGGCCATCGAGAAGGCGACCACCACGAGGGGGGTGGCCTCACTTGCCATGACGCTGGCGGCGAAGTCGTCGAGCGCGCCCGCGATCTCCCGGCCCTGGTAGTACTCGGCGCCGTAGATCGCCTTCGCGACGGCGCGGGAGTAGTGGCCGTCGGAGGGGGCGATCTCGACGTCGGCCGGGAGCCACGGCTCGTAGTTCGGGTTCCAGTAGTACCGCGGGTACTCCATCTTCAGGAACTCGCGGTAGCGGTTGAGCGCGTAGGAGAGGTCGGCGTGCGTCGGGACCGGCAGCGCGACCGTCGCCACGTGGGACTGCTCGGCGGGGAGCGCGGCGGCCGCGTCGCGCACCTGGGCGAGGTCCTCGTCGCCGATGTCCACCGCGAGCGCGGAGAAGCGCGTGCCCGGCTCGGAGAGGAAGCCCTCGGGCTGGTTGCGCATGATCGAGGTGATGAGGTCCGCCCCGGTGGCGCCCAGCCCGAGCACGTGGAGGGAGAACGGCCCCTCGTGGTCGCCGGCGCGGTGCACCCCCTCGGAGCGCAGCGCCTCGATGCGCGCCATCGCGGTGTCGCCGTGGTCGTGCTCGTGGTCGTGCTCGTGGTCGTGCTCGGCGGCCATGGCCGGGTCCTCCTGGATGCGGATGCGCTACGGGACGGGGACGGCGGGGCACGCGGGCGCGCGCCGTCCGCGGACCGGCCGCGGCGTCGTCGCCGCCCGGGTCCGCCGGTGTGCCTGCTGCAGGGGGTCAGGCCCCGTTCGGGATGCCCTCGACCGGGGCCTCGGGGGTCCCGATGTACTCGCGGGTCATCTCCTCGACCTGCTTCTGGGCGAGGGCCGGATCGGTGACCCAGGTCTTGTAGAAGTCGAACGGGCATTCCGCGACGCCCTTGTCGCCGTCGCCGGACTGGATCACCCCGGTGTAGCCACGGTGCAGGAGCTTGAAGAGGTGGTTCTGCGACTGCCAGTTCTTCCGCGCGTCACGGATGAGCGAGATCGACAGTTCCGCGTACTGCACGCCCATCTCCTCGGTGCCGCACTCGCCGAGGGTGCGGCCGTCGAACCCGACCACCGCGGAGTGCCCGAAGTAGGAGTAGACGCCGTCGAATCCGGTGGCGTTGGCGACGGCGACGTAGACGTTGTTCGCCCACGCCATCGACTTCGCCATCATGATCTGCTGTTCCTTCGCGGGGTACATGTATCCCTGCGGCCGGACGACGAGCTCGGCGCCCTTCATGGAGCAGTCGCGCCAGATTTCGGGATAGTTGCCGTCGTCGCAGATGATCAGTGCCAGCTTCAGGCCCTTGGGCCCGTCCACGACGGTGGTGTGCTCCCCCGGGTACCAGCCCTCGATCGGCACCCAGGGCAGGATCTTCCGGTACTTGTTGACGATCTCGCCCTCGGCGTTGATCAGCACCAACGAGTTGTACGGGTTCTTGTGCGGGTGATCCTCGTGGCGCTCCCCGGTGAGGGAGAAGACGCCCCAGACCCCGGCCGTGCGGCACGCCTCGGCGAAGATCTCGGTCTCGAAGCCCGGGCACGAGGCGGCGTTGTCGAACATCTCCTGCCGGTCGTACATGATCCCGTGCGTCGAGTACTCGGGGAAGATGATCAGGTCCATGCCGGGGAATCCCTGCTTGATCCCGACGACCATGTCCGCGATCTTCTCGCAGTTCGCGCGGATTCCCTCCCGATCGTGCAGGCGCGGCATCGTGTAGTTCACGACCGCGACGCCGACGCCGTCGTGGCTGCTCGAGATGTCTCCGTGCCGCATGCCCGTTCCACCCGTCGTCCGTGGGGAATCCACCCGCTGGTGGAACCGACCGTACGAGCCGGGGCAGCAATCACAATATTTCCGAAGTAGAAGTAACTCAGGCGAAACCTGATGTCAGGGGATCGACCCGTAGATCAGGAGGTGGGAGTCCGGTCCTCGCCGCCGATCGCGCTCTCGAGGCGCATCAACAGCCCGAAGAGGTCGATCCGGTCGGTGGTGCCCAGGTCCGACAGGACGGTGCCGAACGCCGCGTCGAGGTCGGCCGCGGCCGTCGCGACCAGCCGGTGGCCCGCCGGGGAGACGTGCACGAGGACGCGACGGCGGTCCCAGTCGTCGCTGCGGCGGAAGGCGAACCCCTCGGCGATCAGCTTGTCGACCATGCGGGTCGCGGTCGGTGCGGGCACCGCCGCGCGCGCCGCGATCTCGCCCATGCTGTGGCCCGGGGCGTCGAGCCCGTCCTCGCCGACGCCCTCGTCGAGCAGCATCAGCGTCCGCCACTGCTCCCGGCTCAGGCTCGAGGAGGCGGTGATGCGGGCGAGGCAGGCGTTGACGGTGCGGTCGGCGAGGTCGAGGAGGTCCACCACCCGCTGGCCGGTGGTCCGTGGCCGACCGCCCATCCTGGCCTCCCGGGTTTGACCTGCTCGAAACGATACAAGGATCCCGGAAAGCGGCCCGTCGGCGCCATACTGCGAGCGACCTCGAATCGCCCGGGGGTGCTCACCGTGGCCGATCTCCCGTCCCTGCCGCCGACGATCCCGGCTCCGCGGCGCGCCGACGACGAGGTCCGCGTCGCCCTCGTGACGCCCGCGCAGGGTCCCGCGGGCATGTTCGGCCTCTCCTGCCGGATGTGCGCGGAACTCGCCGCCGCCGAGGTGAACGCCGCGGGCGGACTCCTGGGCCGGCCGTTGACGCTGCACCACGTCGACGGCGGCGCGCCGCCCGGCGCCGTGGCCGAGCAGGTCGCCGCCCTGGTGCGCGCGGGCGAGGTCGACGCGGTGGTGGGCTGGCACATCTCGGCGGTCCGACGCCGCCTGGCCCCGCGCGTCGCCGGTCAGATCCCGTACGTCTACACCGCGCTCTACGAGGGCGGGGAGCGCACGCCCGGCGTGTTCGTCACCGGCGAGACCCCGGCGAACCAGCTGGCGCCGGCCCTGGACTGGATGCGCTCCGAGCTCGGGGTCCGCCGGTGGGTCGTCGTCGGGAACGACTACGTCTGGCCCCGGGCCTCGGCCGCGGTCGCGGCCCGCTGGGCCCGGAGCCACGACCGCCCGCTCGCGGACCAGATCTTCGTACCCCTCGGCACGCGCGACTTCGCCCCGGTGCTGCGCCGCGTCGAACTCAGCGGCGCCGACGGCGTGCTGATGCTGCTCGTCGGGGAGGACGCGGTGCACTTCAACCGGGCCTTCGCCGACGCCGGCCACCACCACCGGCGGACCCGCCTGTCCACGCTGATGGACGAGACGATGCTGCTCGCCTCCGGCGCCCGCGCCACGCAGTGGCTCTACTCCGCGGCCGGGTACTTCGAGGACCTCGCGACCAGCGACGCCCTCGAGTTCACCTCGCGCTTCGGCGACCGGTTCGGGATGCGCGCACCGGTGCCCTCGAGCCCGGGCGAGTCCTGCTACGAGGGCATGAACCTCTACGCCGCCCTGGTCCGCCGCGCGGGCTCCGTGCGTCGCGAGGACCTGCTGGCGGTGAGCGAGGCGGTCCACTTCGGCGGGCCGCGGGGCGACGTCGTCGTGCGGGGCGCCCACGCCGTGCAGGACGTCTACGTCGCGGAGGCGCAGGGCGTGCACTTCGACGTGCTCGACCGGCTCTCCAGCGGGGTCAGGGAGAACTGAGGTAACCGAGGTCGGTGAGGACCACCGCCGTCAGGTTCGGCACCCGCGTGCACCCCGTCTCGACCCGCGGTCCGGAGGCGTAGTACCGGCGCAGCCCCTCGGCGAAGGCGATCGGCGTCGCGGCGAGCCGACCGTCGCGGAGCAGGGCGAGCGCGTCGTCGAGCTCCGCGCGGGAGACGCAGTCGCGCCACAGCCGCTGGGACAGACAGATCCGGTCCTCGTCGACCTCCTCCACCTGCACGCGGGAGGACCCCTGCAGGGACGCCAGCGACGGCCGACCGGCGTAGCGCGCACGGACCTGCTCCCAGTCGAGCCGACCGTTCCCGTCCTGCGTCGTCATGCTCCCCATGCAACGGGAGCCGGGCCGCGGCCGTCGTGACGATCGCGTAAAACTACTTCCAGATCGGAAGTAGTGCTCTGGCGCGACGGTCGCCGAGCTGGGCAGGCTCGGGTCGACCACCACTCTCGTGCTCGGGGGAGACGACATGACCGACAGCCTCTACACCCGTCTCGGCGGGACCTACGCGATCGCGGGCGCGGTCGACGTCCTGGTCGACCGCCTGTTCGAGAACGCCGGCGTCATCGCGAACCCGGGTGTCGCCGAGCACCACGTCGCGGCCAACGGCCCGGGCTACAAGTTCCTCGTCACGGCGTGGTCGATCGAGGCCGCCGGCGGACCGAAGTGCTACCCGGGCCTGGACATGATCGCCGCCCACACCTCGCTGCACATCACCGACGAGCAGTTCAACGCCGTGTCCTTCGAGATCGAGGCCACCCTGCGCTTCCTGGGCGTCCCCGAGGCGGAGACGAAGGAGTTCATGGAGATCATCGAGCACTACCGCCCCGAGGTCGTCGCGCAGCAGAAGGTCGAGCAGGCCGGCACGCTGGAACCTGCGGCCTGAGGTCAGGGCGTCGGCAGCCAGATCTCCCAGGCGATCCCGTCGGGGTCGGCGAAGGAGATGAAGGACGCGTAGCCGATGTCGCGGACCGGGCTGTGCTCGACGCCGTGGGCGGTCAACTGCTCGCCCCACGCGTCGAGGGCGTCGCGGTCCGCGACGGTCAGCGCGACGTGGTCGAGGCCCGTGCGCTGCGGACTGAACCGCTCCCCCGACCCGTCGAGCGGCTCGTGGATGCCGAGCGTGATCCCGGAGTCGGCATGGCGCAGCAGCTGCCGCGGATGGCGCGCCTCGGGCGGCCCCTCGAGCCGGTCGGTGACCGCCTCGAACCCGAGGACCCGACCGTAGAACTCGGCGCTCGCCGCCATGTCCCGGACCACGAGCGCCACGTGGGCGATGCCGCTGAAGCTCATGCGCGCGGGACTACCCCGCGAGACCCGGGAAGACGCGCGCCGCGTTGCCGCCGAGGACGGCGTCGGTGAGGTGCTCGGGCAGGCCGAGGTCGCGGACGGCGGCGATGTTGCGCGACGGGCTCGCGGCGGGTGAGTCGGTGCCGAAGATCGACTTGGCGGCCACGCGCTCCAGGCCGGAGCTCGCGTAGTAGGTCGGCAGGCGCTTGGGCGGCAGACCGGCGAGGTCGAGCCAGAGGTTCTCGCGCGTCAGGGCGAGGGACGCGGCGACGTCGTAGCTCCAGCCGCGCCCGCCGTGCGCGAGGACCACGACGAGCTCCGGGAAGTCGCGCATCACGTCGTCCATGAGCACCGGGTCGCCGTGCTTGGAGGACGCGCCCGGGAAGAACGACGGGCCGGTGTGGACGATGACCGGGACGCCGCGCTCGGCGCAGCGGGCGTAGGCAGGGTAGAGCTCGCGGTCGTTCGGCGCGATCCCGGCGTGCACGGGATGGATCTTCAGCGCGACGGCGCCGTGGTCGAGCTGCCGGTCGAGCTCCCGGGCCACCGGGTGGTGCACGTGCGGGTTGACGTTGGCGACGATCCGGAAGCGCTCCGGGTCGTGCTCGACGATCGGGAGCATGTCCTCGACGGTCTGCCAGCCCGTGGCCTTCGGGCTGTACTCGCAGAACAGCAGCACCCGGTCGACGCCCTCGTCGGCGAAATACGCGCTGACCCGCTCCGGGATCGGCGCCCCCTCGTCGTCGTACATCGCCGCCCACGCCGCGGTGTCGCCCGCCGGGCCGATCCACGTCTCCCACGACACCTTCAACCGGGCGAGGTGGGCGACGTGGACGTGGGCGTCGACGATCATGTGCCCTCCGGGCTCGTGAGCAGAAAGTGGCGTTATAGCACCACCAAGTGCTCACGAGCGCGGAGCGCACCTCAGTCGAACAGGTCCGGGTCCGTGCGCACGATCTCGTCCCAGATGGGCTGGAAGGAGAACCACCCGGCGTACTCGGAGCCGGTCTGCTCGGCCGAGAACTTGGCGTTCTCGTGGTCGATCTGCGTCGGGGTGCCGGCGGCCTCGGCGAGCAGCTGGGCCTGGCAGTTGCGCTCGGTGTTGATGAACCACCAGGCCGCCTCGGCGACGGTCTTGCCGACCGAGAAGATGCCGTGGTTCTGGTGGAACACCATCTTGCGGCCGGTCAGCCCGGTGGCCAGGGCCCGCCCGACCTCCGGGTCCAGCACCACCGCGCCGCGCCCCTCGGACACCACACCGTGCTGCTCGTAGAGGGTGCAGGCGTCCTGGGTGATCGGGTCGAGCGGGCGGCCGAGCGAGGACCACGCCTTGCCGTACACCGAGTGCGCGTGGGCGGCCGCCACGATCTCGGGGTGCGCGTGGTGCACCGCGGAGTGGATGACGAAGCCCGCCTGGTTGACCGGCTTGTTCCCGTACACGACGTCGCCGTCGTGGTTCACGGCGATGAGGTCGGAGACCCGGATGTGCCGGAAGCTCATGCCGAACGGGTTGACCCAGAACATGTGCGGGTCCTCGGGGTCGCGCACCGTGATGTGTCCGGCGATCCCCTCCCCGAAGCCGAACCGCCCGAACACCCGGAACGCGCCCGCGAGCTGCTGCTTGCGGTGCAGCCGCTCCTCCTCGACGGTCGCGAACGTCGGCGGCTGCGGCATCTGGATCCCCTCCTGCGAGGGGCGGAAGCCCGACATCTCGTCGGAGCTGGGGCGGTCCTGCGTCGGTGCGGCCATGCCTCGACGGTGCGCCGCCGCCCGCGCGCGGGTCAAGAGGGGGGCATGATCGGGGGCATGCCCGCACCCGGCACCCCGCTCGAGAAGCTCGGCTTCCTCACGATCGGCACCTTCTCCCCGGACGACCCGCGCCCCGGCCACGAGAGCCTGCTCCAGGAGATCGTGCTGGCCGAGGAGCTCGGGTTCGACTCGGTGTGGCTGCGCCACCGCCACCTGCAGCACGGGGTCTCCTCCCCCGTGACGCTGCTCGCGGCGGCCTCGCAGCGCACGTCGCGGATCGAGTTCGGCACCGCGGTGACCCCGCTCGGCTGGGAGAACCCGCTGCGCTACGCCGAGGACCTCGCGACTCTCGACGTCCTCTCCGGCGGCCGCATGAACCCGGGCCTCTCGGTCGGCCCGCCCGGGCACTTCGACGACGTGAAGCACTCGCTCTACCCCGACACCGCCGACGCCGAGGACTTCACCTACACCCGCGTGGAGCGCCTCCTGTCGCTGCTGCGCGGCGAGCCCGCGAGCACGTTCTCCGGCGTCCAGGGCATCGAGGTGTTCTCCGACCACGTCCAGCCGCACGCCGTCGGCCTCGCCGACCGCGTCTGGTACGGCGCGGGGAGCGACCGCTCCGCCGTCTGGGCCGGGGAACACGGACTCAACCTGCTGACCTCGTCGGTGGTCCGCGTGGGCGAGGACGAGGAGCCGGACTTCGAGGGCATCCAGTCCCGCACCATCCAGGCCTACCGCAAGGCCCTTCCCGACGGCAGGTCGGGCCGGGTCTCGCAGGGGCTCGTCGTCATCCCGACGGACTCCGCCACGTCCGAGCAGGTGGCGAAGTACTCCGAGTACGTCGAGGGCAGGACCCCGCGGACGTCGTCGCCGCAGGGCCCGGGGCGGCTGCTGTTCGCCCGCGACATCCTCGGCACCTCCGAGGAGATCGCGGCGGCGCTCTACGCGCACGCGGCGTTCCGGGAGGTCACCGAGGTGGTGTTCGCCCTGCCGTTCGGGTTCGCGCACGAGGACTACGTCCAGATCCTGACGGACATGGCCACGCATCTCGGTCCGGTGCTCGGGTGGCCGGGCGTGGCGAGCGGAGCGACGGGGGGTCGTGCCGGGGCATGATCTGTCCATGCCCGAACCCGGTGTGCCCCTGGAGCGGCAGGGCTTCCTGACCCTCGGCACGTACGACGGCGCCGATCCAGCCCCCGGCCACGAGTACCTGCTGCGCGAGATCGTCCTGGGCGAGGAGCTCGGCTTCGACTCGGTGTGGCTGCGGCACCGCCACTTCCAGTCCGGCATCTCCTCGCCGATCGCGATCCTCGCGGCGGCCTCGCAGCGGACGTCGCGGATCGAGTTCGGCACCGCGGTGACGCCGCTGGGCTGGGAGAACCCGCTGCGCTACGCCGAGGACCTCGGCACCGTCGACGTCCTCTCCGGCGGCCGCATGAACCCGGGCCTGTCCGTCGGCCCGCCCATCCACTGGGACGACGTCAAGGCCGGCCTCTACCCCGACACCGCCGACGTCGAGGACCTGACGTACCACCGCGTGGAGCGCCTCCTCGCGATGTTGCGCGGCGAACCCGCGAGCACGTTCGCGGGGGTCGACGGCATCGAGTCCTTCTCCGACTACGTGCAGCCGCAGTCGCCGGGGCTCGCCGACCGCGTCTGGTACGGCGGCGGCAGCCGTCGCTCGGTGCGCTGGGCCGGCGAGCAGGGGCTCGCCATGCTCACCAGCAACGTCATCCAGTCCGAGGGGCACGACCTCGGCGACGACGCCGCCCGCGTCTTCCCTCTCATCCAGGCCGAGCAGATCGAGCTGTTCCGCTCCGTCCACCCGCTCGGCGCGGCGGCCCGCGTGTCCCAGGGCCTCGTCGTCATCCCGACCGACTCCGCGACCGCCGACCAGAAGGCCCGCTATGCCGCCTTCGTCGAGCACCGGACCCCGCGCACGGCGGTGGCCCACGGTCCCCGCCAGATGCTCTACGCCCGCGACCTCATGGGCCCCTCCGAGGAGATCGCGGAGGCGCTCTACGCGAACCCGGCGTTCCGCCAGGTCCGCGAGGTGGTGTGGGCCCTGCCCTTCACCTTCGAGCACGCCGATTACGTGCAGATCCTCACCGACGTGGCGACGAAGCTCGGCCCGGCCCTGGGCTGGAGCCCGCGGTGAGCCTCGTTCCCGACGCCGGGTCGGTGCAGGTCTCGCACGACGGTCCCGTCACCACCGTGACCCTGCGCCGCCCCGAGCGGCGCAACGCCGTCGACGGCCCGACGGCGCTGGCCCTCGCCGAGGCCTTCCGGACGTTCGACGCCGACGAGTACGCCTCGGTGGCCGTGCTCCACGGGGCCGACGGCGTGTTCTGTGCGGGCGCCGACCTGACCGCGGTGGGGAGCGCGTCCGGCAACCGCACGGACCCCGACGGCGACGGCCCGATGGGCCCGACCCGGCTGCGGCTCTCGAAGCCGGTGATCGCCGCGGTGTCGGGTCACGCCGTGGCCGGCGGACTTGAGCTCGCCCTGTGGTGCGACCTGCGCGTGGCCGACGAGACCGCCGTGTTCGGCGTCTTCTGCCGCCGCTGGGGCGTGCCGTTGATCGACGGCGGGACCGTCCGCCTCCCCCGCCTCATCGGCGCGAGCCGGGCGATGGACCTGGTGCTGACCGGCCGGGCCGTCGACGCCGCGGAGGCGCTGGCGATCGGGCTCGCCAACCGCGTGGTCCCGGCGGGCGAGGCGCTGTCGTCCGCGCAGGCCCTGGCCCGGGACCTGGCCGCCTTCCCGCAGGTCTGTCTGCGCGCCGACCGGGCGTCGGTGCTCGGCCAGGAGGGGCTCGACGAGGAGTCCGCGCTCGCCGCCGAGTTCTCGGGCGGCATGGCGGCGCTCCTCGCCGAGGGCGTGCCCGGCGCGGCGCGCTTCGCTGCCGGGGCGGGTCGGCACGGGAGCTTCGACACTCCGGGCTGATCCCGGCGTGACGTGCTCTCTGGGAGCGGGCCCACCCGCTCACCCGTGGGCGAGACGCACACCAGACATGCCGTACGGCCCACGAAGTTGCCTCACGTCGCCCTCGCGCACCTGCGCACCCGATCGTGGAGCCGGCCCGACAGACCGGCGCCCTCGACGTCAGCTCAGGCAGCGAGGGCCGAGCAGGGCCTTGAGGTCGCCCATGAGGGCGCCGGAGTTGGTGACCTTCAGCCCGTCGTCGAGCCGCAGCACGTGCGACGCGCCGTTGGCGGCGAGCAGTGTCAGGTGGACCTCGCTCGGACCGGGGTGGGCGACGAGGACCTCCTTGAACTTCCCGACCCGCTCCGGCGTGCAGCGCGCGCTCTCGATCGTCACCCGCACCGGCGGGGCGGCCTGCGCCCCGGTGGAGAGGTCGGGTACCGCGAGGTCCTCCACGAACAGGCTGACGCGGTCGTCCCGCTTGTTGACCTTCGCCTTCAGCAGCACGATCGCGTCCTCGGAGACGTCGATCGACACGGCCGCGTAGGTCCGCGGGAAGAACAGCACCTCGATGCCGGCGGCGAGGTCCTCGATCTGGGCCGAGGCCCAGGGCTCGCCCTTCTTGTTCACCCGCCGGTTGACGTTCGCGAGGATGCCGCCGACCGTGATCGACGCGCCCTCGGGGACGTCGCCCTCCAGGATCTTCGTGATCGGGGTGTCGGCTCGGCTCGCCAGCACGTGCTCGATGCCGTTGAGCGGGTGCCCCGAGACGTAGAGCCCGAGCATCTCCCGCTCGAGGGCGAGCCGGTGCTTCGGCTCCCACTCCCCCTCCGGCACCTTGACGTCGAACATGCCGGTGGTGTCCGCCTCCTCGGCGGCCCCGTCGTCGTCGAAGCTGCCGAACAGGTCGAACTGGCCGTCGGCCTCGGCCCGCTTGGTGGTCATCACCGCGTCGATCGCCTCGGCGTGCACCAAGGCGAGGCCCTTGCGCGGGTGCCCGAGCGAGTCGAACGCGCCCGCCTTGATGAGCGACTCGACCGTCTTCTTGTTGCAGACCTGCTGCTCGACCTTGCGCAGGAAGTCCGAGAAGTCGGTGAAGTTGCCCTTCTCGCGACGGCTGCCGACGATCGACTCGACGACGTTCGCGCCGACGTTGCGGATGGCGCCGAGACCGAAGCGGATGTCGCTGCCGACCGGGGCGAAGTCGCGCACCGAGTCGTTCACGTCGGGCGGGAGCACCGTGATGCCCATGCGCCGGCACTCGGCGAGGTAGATCGCCGCCTTGTCCTTGTCGTCGCGGACGCTGGTGAGCACGGCGGCCATGTACTCGGCGGGATAGTTGGCCTTGAGGTAGGCGGTCCAGTAGGACACGACGCCGTACGCCGCGGAGTGCGCGCGGTTGAACGCGTAGTCGGAGAACGGCAGCAGGATGTCCCACAGCGTCTTGATCGCCGCGGCCGAGTAGCCGTTGTCCTTCATGCCCTGGGCGAAACCCTCGTACTCCTTGTCGAGGATCTCCTTCTTCTTCTTGCCCATGGCGCGACGAAGCAGGTCGGCCTTGCCCAGCGAGTAGCCCGCGAGCTTCTGGGCGATCGCCATGACCTGTTCCTGGTAGACGATCAGGCCGTACGTCTCGCCCAGGACGTCCTTCAGAGGCTCCGCCAGCTCCGGGTGGATCGGCGTGACCTCTTGGCGCTTGTTCTTGCGGTCCGCGTAGTCGTTGTGGGCGTTCGCGCCCATGGGGCCGGGGCGGTAGAGCGCGCCGACGGCGGAGATGTCGTCGAACTCGGTGGGCGCCATGCGCCGCAGCAGGTCGCGCATCGGGCCGCCGTCGAGCTGGAAGACCCCGAGCGTGTCGCCGCGGGAGAGCAGCTCGTAGGTGGCCGGGTCGTCGAGCCCGAGGTTGTCGAGGTCGAGCGGCTCCTTGCCGTTCAGCGTGATGTTCTTGAGCGCGTCGTCGATGATCGTGAGGTTGCGCAGGCCCAGGAAGTCCATCTTCAGCAGCCCGAGGGTCTCGCAGACCCCCATGTCGAACTGCGTGATGATCGCGCCGTCGGCCTCACGCCGCTGGATCGGGATCACGTCGATGAGGTTCTCCCTCGACATGATCACGCCGGCGGCGTGCACGCCCCACTGGCGCTTCAGCCCCTCGAGGTCCCGCGCGGTGTCGACGATCTCCTTGACCTGCGGGTCCGACTCGTAGAGCGCCCGCATCTCGGCGGCCTCGGAGTAGCGCTTGTGGCTCGGGTCGAACACGCCCGACAGCGGGATGTCCTTGCCCATGACGGCGGGCGGCATCGACTTGGTGATCCGGTCGGCCACCGCGTAGCCGGGCTGGCCGTAGAGCACCCGCGCGGAGTCCTTGATCGCGGCCTTCGCCTTGATCGTGGAGTACGTGATGATCTGGGCGATCTTCTCCTCGCCGTACTTCTCGGTGACGTAGCGGATCATCTCGCCGCGCCGGCGCTCGTCGAAATCCATGTCGATGTCGGGCATGGAGACGCGCTCGGGGTTGAGGAACCGCTCGAAGATCAGCTTGTGGTGGATCGGGTCGAGGTCGGTGATCCCCAGGACGTACGCGACGAGGCTGCCCGCCGCGCTGCCTCGACCGGGCCCGACGCGCAGGTTGACCGAACGCGCGTAGTTCAGCAGGTCGGCCGTCACCAGGAAGTAGCCCGGGTAGCCCATCTGCATGATGACCGAGACCTCGTACTCGGCCTGCTTGCGGTAGGTGTCCGGGACGCCGTTCGGGAACCGCCAGTGCAGGCCCCGCTCGACCTCCTTCACCAGCCACGAGCCCTCGGTCTCGCCCTCGGGCACCGGGGCGACCGGCTGCAGGTCGCGGCCCTCGGTGAAGGTGATGTCGACCCGCTCGGCGATCGCCAGCGTGTTGTCGCAGGCCTCGGGGAAGACCGGGTCCCACTGCGCGCGCATCTCCGCGGCCGACTTCAGGTAGAAGTCCTGCGCGTCGAACCGGAAGCGGTTCGGGTCGTTCATCGTCTTGCCGGTCTGGACGCAGAGCAGCACCTCGTGGGGCTTCGCGTCCTTCGCGTAGGTGTAGTGCAGGTCGTTCGTCGCGAGGCCCGGCAGGTCGAGCTTCTTCTTCAGGTCGTAGAGGTCGTCGCGGACCCGGCGCTCGATCTCGATGCCGTGGTCCATCAGCTCGCAGAAGAAGTTGTCGCGGCCGAAGATGTCGCGGTAGTCGCTCGCGGCCTGCATCGCGCCGTCGCGGTCGCCGTACTGGAGCAGGCGCGCGACCTCGCCCGACGGGCACCCCGTCGTCGCGATGATCCCCTTGCCGTAGGTCTCCAGGAGCTCCCGGTCCATGCGGGGCTTGTAGTAGTACCCCTCGAGGCTCGCGAGGCTGGAGAGCCGGAAGAGGTTGTGCATCCCCTCCGTGTTCTCCGCCAGGAGCGTCATGTGGGTGTACATCTCGCCCGGGTTGTCCTGGTCGGCCTTGACGCCGTTCAGGGTGGCCCGCTTGCGCTCGTGCCGGGAGCCCGGCGCGATGTACCCCTCCATGCCGATGATCGGCTTGACCCCGTGCGCCTTCGACTTCTTCCAGAACTCGTAGGCGCCGTAGGTGTTGCCGTGGTCGGTCATCGCCAGGGCCGGCATGCCCATGCGGGCGGCCTCGGTGAACAGGTCGTCCAACCGCGCCGCGCCGTCGAGCATCGAGAACTCGGTGTGGGTGTGGAGGTGGACGAACGAGTCGTCGGACACGCCAGGAACCTCCCCGCAGGCAGCCGGTCAGGACGCGGGCCACGCTACCCGTCGGGTCCGACAGTCTCGGCGCTCACTCGGGCGGCGGGACGTCGGCCCTGCTCACCGCACCCGGACGGCGTGTCGGCGCCCCGGCGGGCCGCCGGCGCGTCGCTCGGACCCGCACGGACAGCGCACCGAGCCGTCGCACGAACCGGGCCACGCCACGGCGGAGGGCACTCTCGGACGACGAGACCGACCGAAGGGGCCCCTCGCGCGGACCCGCACCACCCGCCGTCGGGAAGGAGGGCTACAGCAGCCCCGCGCCCTCCAGGGCGGCCCGCACCACGGCGGCCTCGTCCTCGGACGCCTCCACCAGCGGGAGACGGAGCTTCGGCCCGCACAGGCCCAGCATCGCCAGGGCGGCCTTGACCGGGATCGGGTTCACCGTCACCGAGAGCGCGTCGAGGATCGGCTTGAACACCGTCTCGAGCTCGGCGCGGTGCTCCGGCTCGCGGGCCATGCGGGCCATGAGGTCGCCGCAGACGTGCGAGGCGACCGAGATGACCCCGCACTCCCCGAGGTCGAGCACCGGGGCGTACAGCTCGTCGTTGCCGGCGTAGATGCCGAGCCCGTCGACCTTGGCGAGGTTCGCGTTGGCGGCCTGCTTCACGTAGTCGACGTGCTCGATCTGGGCCAGCTCGGCCAGCTCGTCGTTCGGCACGTCCCGCGAGACCCGCGAGGGGATGTTGTAGAGCACGATCGGCTTGTCGGTCGCCTTCGAGACCTCGCGGTAGTGCGCGGCCAGGCCCCGCCGGTTCGGCCGGTTGTAGTACGGCGTCACCGACAGGATCGCGTCCACGCCCGCGGCGGTGGCCCGCTCGGTCATCTCGACGGCGTGGCGGGTGTCGTTCGACCCGGCGGACCCGACGATCGTCACGCCGGCCGGGCGCTCGGTGCACGCGAGCTCCACGAGGCGCATGTGCTCCTCGATGGAGAGCGTGGGCGACTCACCGGTGGTCCCGCACACGACGATCCCGTCGGAACCGTGCGCGGCGAGGTGGTGCATCAGGTCGACGAAGGTCTTCTCGTCGACGGCGCCCTGCTCGTCGAAGGGCGTGACGATGGCGGTGAGGACGGTTCCGAGCGACACCCCGACAGGTTGCCCTGTCGGGGTGCCGGCCGTCGACACCGGGTGGCCGGTCCTAGACCAGGCCGAGCTTCTTCACGGCCTCGCGCTCCTCGGCGAGCTCCGCGGTCGACGCGTCGATCCGCTCGCGGGAGAAGTCGGAGATGTCGAGGCCCTGGACGATCTCCCACTTCCCGTCCCTGGCGGTGACCGGGAAGGACGAGACGAGGCCCTCGGGGGTGCCGTAGGAGCCGTCGGAGACGATCGCGGCGGAGGTCCAGTCGCCCTCGCGGGTGCCGTTGACCCACGTGTACACGTGGTCGATCGCCGCGGCGGCCGCGGACGCCGCGGACGACGCGCCCCGGACCTCGATGATCTCGGCGCCGCGCTTCGCGACGCGCGGGATGAACTCGTCGGTCAGCCAGCCCTGGTCGATCTGGTCGGCCACCGGCTTGCCGTCGATGAGGACGTTCGAGACGTCCGGGTACTGCGAGGCGGAGTGGTTGCCCCAGATCGTGAACTTCGAGATCTGGCCGACGCCGACGCCGAACTTGTTGGCGAGCTGCGCGAGACCACGGTTGTGGTCCAGCCGCGTCATCGCCGTGAAGCGGTCCTTCGGGACGTCCGAGTTGGACGCCGCGATGAGGGCGTTGGTGTTCGCCGGGTTGCCGACGACGAGCACCTTCACGTCGTCGGCCGCGCCGTTGAGCGCCTCGCCCTGGGGCTTGAAGATGCCGCCGTTGGCCTCGAGGAGGTCGGCGCGCTCCATGCCCTTCGTGCGCGGGCGGGCGCCGACCAGCAGGCCCACGTTGGCGCCCTCGAAGGCCTTCGTCGCGTCGTCGTAGACGTCCACGCCGTCGAGCAGCTCGAACGCGCCGTCCTCGAGCTCGAGCGCCGTGCCCTCGGCGGCCTTCACGGCCTGCGGGATCTCGAGGAGCTTGAGCCGGACCTTGCGGCCCTCCCCCAGCAGCTGGCCGGAGGCGATACGGAACAGCAGCGCGTATCCGATCTGACCGGCGGCACCGGTGACGACGACGTTGACGGGCGAGGCCATGCTCAGTCTCCAGACGATGAGGACCCTGATCTTCCGGGCCGCCAGCCTCCCACGTCCGGCCAGGGGCGACGCGGCGAGGCATGTCACCCCACCGCGCCGGCCCCGATCAGTCCCCGACGACGAGCTGCGAGCGCCGCTGACCGATGTACCGGAAGGTCAGGGCGAGCGAGACCATGATCCGGTTGCGGTTGCCCAGCAGCGCGAAGATGTGCACGAACATCCACGCCAGCCAGGCGATGGTGCCCGTGAGCTTCGGGCCGTGGGCGATCTCGGCCACGGCGGCGCGGCGCCCGATGGTGGCCATCGTGCCCTTGTCGAAGTACTTGAACGGCGCCGGCGCCCGTCCCTCGATCAGGGCGAGCAGGTTCTTCGCGGCCTGCGCGCCGGTCTGGATCGCGGGCTGCGCGAGCTGCGGGAGCGGGTTGTCGTCGATGACGCCGATGTCGCCGGCGACGAAGACCTCGGGGTGCTCGGGGACCCGCAGCTGCGAGTCGACGACGATGCGGCCGCCACGTCCCTGGGTCAGGCCCCACTTCTTCACGGTGTCGTGCGCGGCGACGCCGGTCGCCCAGATGGTCATCTGGGCCGGGATCTCCTCGCCGTCCTTGAGCACGACGCGGTCGGGCCGCACCTCGGCCACCGCGGTGCCCAGGCGCAGCTCCACGCCGCGCTCGCGCAGCTGGTTGGCCGCGTACCGCCGCAGCTTCGCGTCGAACGGCCCGAGGACCTTGTCGGTCATCTCGAGCAGGATGACCTTGACGTGGTCGGGGTCGAGCTCGGGGTACCGCGTGGGCAGCATCGAGTTGCGCAGCTCGGCGAGCGTGCCGGCCATCTCGACGCCGGTGGCGCCCCCGCCGACGACGACGACCGACGCCCCGTCGGTCTCGCCCGTCGCCGAGATGTGGTCGAGATAGCCCATCATCCGGTCCCGCACCGCGAGCGCCTCGCCGCGCGTGTAGATCGGGTAGGCGTTCTCCCGGGCCCCGGGGACGCCGAAGTAGTTCGTCGTGACGCCGTTGGCGAGGATCAGGTAGTCGTAGGTCAGGTCCGGCCCGACGTCGAGCGTGACGACCTTCGCCTCGGGGTCGATCTCCGTGACGACACCCTTGCGGAAGGTGACCCACGTCGAGCTCTTGCGCTCGACGCCGGAGACGAACGAGCGGGCGCCGTAGGTGATGTCGCCGGGGTTCAGCGCTCCGGTGGCCACCTGGTAGAGCAGGGGCTGGAAGGTGGAGTAGCTGTGCCGGTCGATGAGCGTGACCCGCACCGGGGCCTTGCGCAGCGACCTCACCGCGGAGATCCCGGCGAAGCCCGCTCCCACGACGACGACGTGAGGACGCGTGTCCGTCTCCGCCGCCCCCTTCGACACCGCGGCACTCATCAGCCCTGCGCTCCTCTCCCCTTCGCGCTGGCCGATTCGATTCAGAGCGGCCCAGCACGCGTGTTCTGACTACCCTCCATGCTCCCCCGTCACGCCACGCGGTGGGGCGTCGCCCCGTGAAGCGCACGTCACGTCGTGTCCCCGCTCACGCCCGGGACACCGGCGTGCGTCACCCGGTCGAGGGCACCGGTCCGTCGTCGGGAACGGGCCCGACGACGGGTCCGTCGGCCCGTCCGGCGCCCTGCTCGGGCAGCAGCGGCGACACCGCGAGGCCCGACCGTGCCGTCCCCGGCGGCGCGACCTGCACCGCGCGCACCCCCGGTCGCGCCCGCAGCGCGGGGACGTCGGCCGGCGCGACCCGGACCACCACGGCCACCAGGCAGGCGCAGTCCGGCCGACCCAGCGCCGCGGCCTCGGCGGCCGCCACCGCGGCCCGTCGCGTCCCGGCCGGTGCGACCATCGCGTCCTGCGCGGCCTGCCCGGCCGCCGTCGTCACCGCGGCACGCAGCGCCGCCTCGGGTGGGGCGGGTTGGAGGTCGACCTCCCGCAACGCCGTCTGCACCCGGGGGAACGGGACCCGCACCACTGCCTGCAGGGGGGTCACCGCCCCGCCGTTCCCGACCGCGGGTGCGGCGGCCGCCGGCGTCAGGCCCGTGTCGAACTCCACGAGGGCGGGCCGGGCCGACGGGTCGGCCGGGTCGGGGACGACGGCGGCCCGCGCCAGGTAGGCGGTCACGTCCTCCCCCGGCTCCGGGCCCAGCCGCACCGCGTCGGTCGACGTGGTACCTCCGTCCGGCCCGTCGCGCTGCGAGCCCGCCACCCACGCCGTCACCAGGAGGACGACCAGCAGCACCGCCGCCCCGATCGCGTACCGCGGCCAGCGCGGCTGCTCCTCGTCGTCGGGACCGGCCTCGTCGTCGGGACCGGCCTCGTCGTGGGGACCGGCCTCGTCGTCGGGACGGCGCTCGCTCAGTTCGAGGCCCGGAGCACGTCGAGGGCGTGGGCGAGATCGGCGGGTGGTTCGCTGACGAACTCGACCCACCGGCCGTCGGCGGGGTGGTGCAGGCCGAGGCGGTGCGCGTGCAGCCACTGGCGGGTGAGCCCGAGCCGCTTGGAGAGCGTCGGGTCGGCGCCGTACCCGGAGTCGCCCACGCAGGGGTGGCGCAGCGCGGAGAAGTGCACGCGGATCTGGTGGGTGCGCCCGGTCTCGAGCTCGACCTCGAGCAGCGAGGCCGCCGGGAACGCCTCGAGGGTCCGGTAGTGCGTGACCGACGGCTTGCCGTCGGTCATCACCGCGAACCGCCAGTCGTGCTTGGGGTGGCGGTCGATCGGGGCGTCGATCGTGCCGTCGCTGGGGTCGGGGTGGCCCTGGACGACGGCGAGGTAGGTCTTGGCGACGGTCCGCTCGCGGAAGGCGGTCTTGAGCACCGAGTAGGCACGCTCGGACTTCGCCACGACCATGACGCCGGTGGTCCCGGCGTCGAGCCGGTGGACGATGCCCTGCCGCTCGGCCGCGCCGGAGGTGGCGATCGAGACGCCGAGCGCCGCCAGCCCGGCGACGACCGTCGGCCCGGTCCAGCCCGGGCTCGGGTGCACCGCCACACCGACCGGCTTGTCCACCACCACGATCTCGTCGTCCTCGTGGAGCACGACGAGGCCCTCCACGGCCCGCGCGGTGACGATCCGCTCGGCGGGCTCCCGCTCCGGGTCGGGCAGGTCGACCTCGAGCCAGCTGCCCGCCACGAGCCGGTCGGACTTCCCGGCCACGGACCCGTCGAGGCGCACCGCGCCGTCCTCGGCGAGCGCGGCCACGACCGTCCGGGAGAGCCCGAGCATGCGGGAGAGCCCGGCGTCGAGCCGCAGCCCGTCGAGCCCGTCGGGCACCGGGAGCGTGCGCAGGGTCATCAGGTCTCCCCCGCGCCGACCGCCGCGCGGCCGGACCGGGACCCGTCGATCTCGATGCCCCACAGTGCGAGGCCGACGAGCAGCGCACCGCCGAGGCAGATCGCGGAGTCGGCGGCGTTGAACACCGGCCACCACCCCACGGAGACGAAGTCGACCACGTGGCCCTGCAGCGGACCGGGCCCGCGGAAGAACCGGTCGATGAGGTTGCCCAGGGCGCCGCCGAGCACGAGCCCCAGGGCGACGGCCCAGCCCCGGGAGCGCATGCGCCGGGCGTACCGCGCGATCCCGACGACGACGGCGACCGCCACCAGCGTCAGCAGCCACGTCATCCCCGTGGCGAAGGAGAAGGCCGCACCCGGGTTCCGGACGAGGACCAGGCTGATGGTGCCGTCGAGCAGCAGCGGGATGCGCTGCCCGTCGGCCAACGCGGCGACGATCGCGATCTTGGTGGCGAGGTCGACGACGACGACCACCACCGCGACGGCGACCAGCAGCGGCAGCCGACGTCGGGCGGGTGCCGCGGGCGGTGCCGCGGGCGCGGTGTCGTCGGACCCGGGGGTGTCGGCCCCGACGGTGCCGGCCGCGTCGGTCGCGGCGGTGCCGTCGCTCGCGTCGGTCATGTCCCCATCCTCCCCCGCCGCGCGGCGAGCTCGCCGTGAGGCCCCTCGCTCACGGCGACGGCGACGTGCCGGAGTCGCCGCGCCAGCGCGCGAGGCGACCCGACCGGTCCACGGCCCGCAGCCGGTCCTCGGCGGCCTCGCGTGCCGTGGTAGTGGCGACGACGAGGAGCTGGTCGCCCTCCTGGATGCGGGTGTCGGCCTGCGGGGTGAAGCTCGCGCCCCGGCGCACCACCAGCGACAGCCCCGTGCCCTCCGGCAACCGCAGCTCCCGCACGTAGACGCCGTGCATCCGCGAGCCCTGCGGCACCGTCATCTGCAGCAGGTCCGCCCGCAGCGCCTCCAGCGGGGCGGCGTCGACCTCGATCTCCTGCACCGGCGGCTTGGCCAGGCCGAGGGCCTTCGCGACGGCGGGGAGGGTCGTCCCCTGCACGACGGTCAGCACCACCACCAGCACGAACACGGCGTCGACGAGCTCACGGGCGCCTGGCAGGCCGCCGGTGAGCGGGACGAGCGCGAGCACGATGGGGACCGCTCCGCGCAGGCCCGCCCAGGACAGGAACGCCTGTTCCTGCCACGGCACCCGGAACCACACCGCGGCGGCCACCACCGAGAGCGGACGGGCGACGAGGAGCAGCACGGCCGCGGCGATGACGGCGGGCACGACGGCCCCGAGCAGCCGGTCCGGGGACACGTACAGGCCCAGCAGCACGAACAGCCCGATCTGGGCGAGCCAGCCGAGTCCCTCGGCGAAGGACCGGGTGCCCTCGCGGTGGGGCAGGGCGCCGTTGCCGAGCACGAGCGCCGCCACGTAGCAGGCGAGCAGCCCCGACGCGTGGAGGCTCTGCGTGAGGGCGTAGGCCCCGACGCAGACGGCGAGCGTCGCCAGCGGGTAGAGCCCGGTGGCGGGGAGCGCCGCGCGCCGGAGCCCCGCGGCGCCGAGCCGCCCGATGAGCAGGCCGAGGACCCCACCGAGCAGGAGCTCGTAGACCACGAGCAGGGGGTCGGTCCAGGAGATCGCGGTGCCGGCGGAGAGCAGCAGCACGGCGATGAACGCCGGGGCGTCGTTGAGGCCCGACTCCAGTTCCAGCGCGCCCACCAGCCGCCCGCCGAGCCCGAGCCCGCGCAGCACGCTGAACACGGCCGCGGCGTCGGTGGAGGCCAGCACCGCGCCCCACAGGAACGCGACGCGCAGGTCGAGACCGAGCAGCCAGTGCAGCGCGTAGCCGGTCACGGTGATGCTCACGGCGACCGAGACCGTCGACAGCGCGACCCCGAGCCCGAGGGCGGGCCGGACCGTCGACCAGCGGGTGGAGAGCCCCCCGTCGGCCAGGATCAGGACGAGCGCGGCGACCCCGAGCGCCTGGGTGAGCACGGCGTCGTCGAAGCGGATGCCGAGGCCCGCCTCGCCGATGAGGACGCCAATGCCCAGGTAGAGCAGCAGCGAGGGCAGACCGAGCCGCGTCGAGAAGCGGACGGCGACGACTGCGAGCAGCACGACGGCCGAGCCGATCCCCAGCAGCAGCGGCAGCCGGTCCACGCGCCGCGATCACCCCTGTCGTCACCCGCCCCGACCCGAGAGGGGATCGTAGCGTCGGGCGGGTCGACCTCAGGGCCGCCAGCTGAACGTCACTCGCTCCGCGGGTGGTGCGGTGGGGCCGTCGTGCGCGGCGAGGGCGGCCGCCACCTCGCCCGCGCGCTCGGGCGGCAGGCACAGCCGGCGGGTGACCCGGACGACGCGGGCGTCGGGGTCCTCCGGCGGCCGCGGGTCCGCGGTCCAGCGCTGCACCTCCGGCTCGACGCCGAGCTCGGTCAGCACCGCGAGCGCGTCGTCGGCGGTCGGGGGCGCGGGGCGGCGGACCCCGTGGAACCGCTGCCAGAACGGGTCGAGCCAGGCCTGCGGGTGCGTCGCGTGGAGCTCCATGACGACGCCGCGGCGGGCGGCGGCCCCCAGCCCCGCCGCGAAGGCGGCGAGGTCGGCGGTGTCGTAGCCGACGTGGTGGCACAGGACGAGGTCGGCGGTGCCGGTGTCGGGCAGCGCCTCGGGCCACGAGCCGAGGACCGCCTGGTAGGGCATCCCCCACTCCAGGCACGCCCCCACGAAGGCGGCGAGCATGTCCGACGCCGGGTCCACCCCGACCACGTGGCGCGCCTCCCCGACCAGGGCGAGCGACGCCGCCCCGGCCCCGCACCCGACGTCGAGCACGGTCCGCTCGGCCGACTCCGCCAGCACCGCGACCCCGACCCGGCGCGACGGCGTGTCCGGCGGGTCGGCCACCGGCCGGAACCGCTCCGGGTCCTGTCGGTAGGGACTGGCCGGGGCGTGGGCGAGGATCTCGTCCGGGACCGCGCGCGCCGCCATCAGGGCGGACCAACGAGCGGCGGCGGTGCCGGGCTGCGTGCCGGTCGGGGTCTCCACGACGACCATCTGATCACGCGGGGCCCGCCGCCCGCTCCACCCCGTCAGCGGCGGCTGTCCGCCCCGTGCTGCTCGGCGAGCGACCGGACCGGGGTGCACCACGAGCAGCCGGTGAACCCGAGCTCGATCGCCTCCGACACGGGCAACGGGATCACCTCGCGACCGAACAGGTAGCCGCAGCGCCCGAGGTGGAAGCGCGGCTCCTCGTCGATCACCAGCACCTCGTCCACCCGGGCGGCGACGACGTCGAGGCTGGCCCGGTCGGGCTGCTCGTCGTCGGGCTCGGGGGCGCGGGCCGGCGGCGGGGTCATCGGCGGCGGCGTCATCGGCGGCGGCGTCATGGCCGGCGGTGCCTGCCGGTCGTGGCCGTTGGTCCCCGTGCGCCCCGCGTCCGCCCCGTGAGCCGTCCGCTCGGTGGAGTCCGCCTGGTCGCGGCCCTGCGCGGGCAGGGTCTGGGACGGCGGGGTCTGGCTCGGCGGGGTCTGGGCCTGCGTCGCCGTGGCGTCCGCGTCGCCGTCGGCGGCCGGCACGCGCGGCGGCGGGCCGTCACCGAGGCGGGTCTGCGCCGGCTGACCGAGCCCCTGCTGCGGCTGGCCCTGCGGCGGCTGGCCCTGGGGCGCGTACCCCTGGGACGCCTGGCCCTGGGGCGCGTACCCCTGGGACGCCTGGCCCTGCGGCGTCTGGCCCTGCAGCGGCTGCGATGCCGGGGCCTGGCCCTGCAGTCCGTGCCCCTGTCCCTGGAGGGGCTGGGACGGCGGGGCCTGCACACCTCGGTCCTGGACCGGCTGGGACGGCGGTCCCTGGCGCGGCACCTGGCCCTCCTGGGGCACCTGGTCCTGCTGGGCGGGTCGGCCGGGGAACTCCTGCGGCGGTCGCCCCGGTTGCTGTCCGGACGGACCGGCGGCGTCCCGCTCCGGCGAGCCGGGCGTCTGACCTGCAGCGTCGTCCGCGGCACGGCGCCCGTCCTGGACGGCACCGGCACCGGCACCGAAGGCACCCGGGGCGCCCGTGCTGTTGCCCGGCCGGTCCTGGCCCTCCGGGCGCCGGACGGCGTCGGAGTCGGAGTCGGACGGCGCGTCCGCGGACTCGTCACGGTCGTCCGGGCGACCCGAGGGAGCGTCCCGCCGCATGCGCTCGAGGGCGTCCGCGGAGATCCGGTTGGTCGCGTCCTGCTCGTCCTCGCGGTCGTGGCCGGCGGCAGCAGCGGCCACACCCACGGCACCGGCCGTCCCGGCCGCGACGGTGGCCGCGGTCAGTCCCTGCCCGTCGACGCGGGTCGCGTCGGCATCGGCGCCGTGGACCGTCGCCGTCTCCCCGCCGGTCGTCTCCGGGGCGGACGCGGCGGCGTCGCGCGGCGGCTGGCCGGGCTGCTGCGGTCCTCCGGGGCGACCGGGACCCTGGGGGCCATTAGGACCCTGCGGCGCACCGAGACCCTGCGGCCCGCGCGGGCCCTGCGGCGGCATCCCGCCGGGACGGCCACCGGGACCGGCGGCCGGGGTGCCCGGGAGGGGCACCAGACCGAGGAACCGGGAGCCCTCGGGAGCGTTCGGCACCCGCGACGGGTCGTGCCCGAGACGACCCGACGCCGAGGCACGCAGACCCCGCGGGATTCCGCGGGGTCGGGCGGGCGGCGGGGGCATCGGTGCCCGGCCGTGCTGGCCGGGGCCGCCCTGCGGCGGCGCGCCCTGCGGCGGGCCGGCGAACGGACGTCCACCGGGACCGTTCTGCGGCACGGGCCCCGACGCCGGAGCTGCGGTACCGGGGGCCGACGGCGGCCCGGGCTGCTGGGCCCACGGTTCCTGGCCCGGGGCACCGGTTCCACCGAGAGCGCCGACCGCGGCCGGCGCGGCCGCCGGCTCGGCCGCCCGCGCCCTGCGACGCCGCATGACGTCGGCGATCAGCAGGGCCGCGGCCACGGCGCTCGCCGCGACCGAACCCCACGCCCAGGCTGCCGTGGCGGTGACCACGGCGACCACGAGCAGCGCGAACGCCACGACGACGCAGAGCAGCACGAGCAGTAGCACGTTCGACCCCTCACCTGGCGGGTCGGGTCACCGATCGGAAGCCTTCCCCTGCCCCGACCGGATCGCCCGACTCAGCTGCCGGCTTCGGCCCGGGAGCCGTATCCGCTGGTCGCGTACCCACCCGAACCGTTGCGGCTCGCACCGTCGGCCGGCGCCGCCGACCCACGACCCTCGAGGTCGCGCAGCTGGGACTCCAGGTACGTCTTGAGCCGGGTCCGGTACTCCCGCTCGAAGGTGCGCAGCTCGTCGATCTTCTTCTCGAGCCCGCTCTTCTGCTGCTCGATCAGGGTGATCGTCTCGTTGTGCTTTCGCTGCGCGTCCCGCTCGAGGGTCGAGGCCTTGTCGCGGGCCTGCCGCTCCAGGGTCTCCGCCCGGGTCCGGGCGTCGTTGAGCATCGTCTCGGCGCGGCTGCGGGCCTCGTTGACCATGCTGTCGGACTTGGTGCGCGCCTCGGAGAGCAGCTGCTCGGACTTGGTCCGGGCGTCGGACAGCATGCCGTCCGCCTCGGACTTCGCCTCGGCGGTCAGCCGGTCGGCCATCTCCTGGGCGAGCCCGAGGACCTTCGCGGCCTGGACGTGGTGGTCACCCCCGGCCATCGGCGAGGGATCGGCGCCGTAGGGCGGCGGCACGATCGACTGCTGCGGCTGCGGCACGGGCTGCTGGGCCACCGGCATCGGCTGCTGGACCGTGCGCGGCGCGTCCTCGACGGGACGCTGCTGCGGCGGCTGCACCATCGTGGTGGCCGGCGCGGGCGGCTGCGACTGGCTCGGCTGCGACGGGGCCTGGGCGGCCTTGCTACGGGCATCGTCCAGGTCGGCGTGGGCGCTCGAGAGCTGCTGCTCGAGCTGCTCGACCTGCTCGCGGAGATCGTTGTTCTCCTCGAGCAGTCGCCCGAGCTCGGCCTCGACGAGGTCGAGGAACGCATCGACCTCGTCCTCGTTGTAGCCCCGTTTGCCGATGGGCGGCTTGCTGAACGCGACGTTGTGGACGTCGGCGGGGGTCAGCGGCATCGGATCTCCTCAAGCACTCCTCGGCTGCGGAACCCCAGGTACCTCGGGCTCTTCGAGCTCCGCGACACGCAGAGTATGACCTCTGCGAGCAGGTGAACCATAGTGGACGGGTCCAGGGCTGCGCTGCGAACGACGCCCGATCGGTGACACAGCGCCACGGATCAAGGCCATGCCACTCACACGCGTACCTCGCGACACGCCAGAGAGCGATCGGCCGGACGGTGCGGGACCGCTCACCGAAGTCGACCGGCCGTAGCGGTCCGACTTCCCCTGCTCCACGCGGCACCCCTGGGCCGGACGGACGCTCAGCGCCCCCGTCCGACCACCCACCGCAATCGCCCGGGGAGGTCTTGCCCGCTCTCAGCTTCGGCTCAGGAAGAGCGGGTCAGGACGTCTCCGCGAACTTGCGCCGCTCGGTCGCGGAGACCTCGACGTTGGGCGGTGAGAGAAGGAACACGCGGTTGGTGACCTTCTCGATCGAGCCGCGCAGGGCGAAGGCCAGACCCGCCGCGAAGTCGACGAGCCGCTTGGCCGCGGCGTCGTCCATCTCGGTGAGGTTCATGATCACCGGAATGCCGTCCCGGTAGCGCTCACCGATGACCCGGGCCTCGTTGTAGCTGGTGGGCCGCAGCGTGGTGATCTCGGGGACCGCCGGGGTGTCGGTGGCCTTCGCCGGGGCGGCCTCGACGGCCCGCACCGGGCGCACCGGCTCCTCGGACAGCGCCAGGGCCGCCGCGCCGGACGCGCGCAGCGCCTCGGAGCCCGACCCGCCGGCGGCGAGCGACCCCGAGAGCGACCCCGAGGACCCCGACGACGAGCTGCCGACGGCGGCGAGGGCGCCGGAGCGCGACCGCGACGTGTGGTTCGGGCCGGTGTTCTGCTCCCAGCTACGACCCCGGGTGCTCGAGCGGACGGACACGTCGGCCTCCTCGTCACGGTCACCGGACGTCGTCCGGTCGTCGGCGGCGAGCCGCGGGAGGTCGCGCTCGGTGCGCCCCTCGGACTCGGGGTCCCGGGGCCGCGGCGTGCGGACCCGGTCGTCGGACAGCGCCCGCTCGCGCTCCGGGGTCCCCCGGCGCTCGTAGCGGTCGGCACGCTCGGTGCGGTCGGCACGCTCCGACCGGTCGGACTCGTACCGGTCGTCGTACGAGTCGTAGCGCTCCTCGAAGCGGTCGGACTCGTACCGGTCGGCCTCGTGGCGCCGGCGGCCGTAGCGGTCGCCCGCGTAGGCGTCGTAGCGGTCCCCGGCACGGGAGGGGCGGTCGCCGTACGGGTCGTGGTCGCCGTACCCGTCGTAGGCGTCCAACTCGTCCGCGGGCACCATGCCGAAGTACGCCTTCACCCGGTGCAGAGCGGTCATGGCAGCCCTCTCCCCTTCACCGCCGACCGACCCGCGAGACAGCCGACTTACATCCGTGTCATTCACTCACACGGAACGCTAGCTACCGGGCGCCGAGGAGAGCCGTTCCGACACGCACACACGTCGATCCGTGCTCGATCGCGGCCTCGAGATCGCCCGACATGCCCGCGGAGAGTGTCGTCGCCTGCGGAAACGACCGCCGCACCCGATCGGCGACGACGGCAAACGTGCCGAAGGCCTCGGCCGGGTCCGCGTCGCGCGGGGCCACCGTCATCACGCCGTCGAGGGACAGGTGGGCGCAGCGCTCGACACGCTCGGCCAACCCCTCCACGTCGTCGACCCCCACCCCGCCGCGGCCCTCGGCGCCGTCGAGGCTCACCTGGACCAGCACGTGCAGCGGCCCGGACCGCTCCCCCGCCTCCCGGGCCGAACCGGCCGCGCGGTCCAGCGCGTCGACGAGGCGCGGCGAGTCCACCGAGTCGACCGCGTGCGCCCAGCGGGCGAGCGAGCGCGCCTTGTTCCGCTGCAGCCGCCCCACGATCCGCCAACGCGCGGCGGCGTCGGGCCGCAGCGTCGTGAGCTCGGCGGCCTTCGCCGCGCCCTCCTGCTCCTTGTTCTCCCCGAACTCCGCGAGCCCGAGGTCGACCAGGAGGGCGACGTCCGACGCCGGCCAGGTCTTCGTGACGGCGAGCAGGCCCACCTCGGCGGGGTCCCGCCCGGCCGCGCGGGCGGCCGCGTCGATCCGGGCCCGCACGTCCTCCAGGGCACGGCGCAGGACCTCCCGCCGGGCGGTGTCCCCCGTCGCCGGCTCCGCTGCCTCTCGTGCGGTCACCGGCGGTCGTACTCCCACCAGACGACGCCCGCGAGCCGCCCGGTGGGCCGGGTCCGGCGGTGACTGAAGAGCTGGTCGTCCTCGAGGGTGCAGCGCCCGTCCGCGTCGACCGCGGTCACGCCCTCGCCGCGCAGCTGGCGCACCAGTCCGGCGCGCAGGTCCAGCGAGGGGGTCCCGATCCGGGTGGTGGCGGCGCTGCCGGGCAGGGCGGCGTCGACCTCGTCGCGCATCTCCTCGGGCACCTCGTAGCAGCGCCCGCAGACGCTCGGGCCCAGCAGGGCGTCGATGCGGCCACGCTCGGCGCCGAGCTTCTCCATGGTCGCCAGGGTGGTGGGCAGCACGCCCGCCGCGGCGCCGGTGCGGCCCGCGTGCGCCGCCGCGACCACGCCCGCCTCGGCGTCGGCCAGCAGGACCGGCACGCAGTCGGCCACGACGACGGCGAGCGCGAGGCGCGGCTGCTCGGTCGCCAGTGCGTCGGCCGTGGGGATCCCGTCCTGCGGGCCCTCCACGACCGTCACGTCGGTGCCGTGGACCTGGTTCATCCACGCGACCCGGGTCGGGTCCAGCCCGATCCCCCGGGCCAGACGTTCCCGGTTCGCGGCGACCGCCGCCGGATCGTCCCCGACGTGGTCGCCCAGGTTGAAGGAGTCGTACGGGGGCCTCGACCGGCCGCCCGCACGCGTGGTCAGGACACGACGTACCCGCACGCCACCCATCGTCCCAGGTCCCGCGAACCCGCCGAGGGCTCAGCGCATGAACGAGGGGACGTCCACGTCGTCGTCCTCGGCCTTCTTCGCCGGCTTCTCCGGGGCCGGCTCCGGCTCCTTCGTCGCGGCGTCCTGCCGGGCCGCCTCGAGCTCCTCCGGCTTCGGCACCGGCGTGGCCGGCGTCGTCGGGGCCTGCGCGACGGCGGGCGGGATCACCGGCTGCGGCTGGCTCGGCGGCTGCTGGTGCCGCGCGCCGGAGTCCCCGGAGGCGATGGGACCGCGGCCCGGGGCCTGCCCGCGCGGCTGACTGATGGCGCTCGGCACCGCCTTGGCGTGGGGCACGGTCCCGGAGTCGAAGCCCGCGGCGATGACGGTCACGCGGACCTCGTCGCCCAGGGAGTCGTCGATGACCGTCCCGAAGATGATGTTGGCGTCGGGGTGCGCCGCCTCCTGCACCAGCGAGGCGGCCTCGTTGATCTCGAACAGGCCGAGGTCCGAGCCGCCCGCGATGGAGAGCAGCACGCCGTAGGCCCCGTCCATCGACGCCTCGAGCAGCGGCGAGTTGATCGCCTTGCCCGCCGCCTCGACGCTGCGGCCGTCGCCGCGCGCGGACCCGATGCCCATGAGGGCACTGCCCGCGCCGGACATGACGCTCTTGACGTCGGCGAAGTCGAGGTTGATCAGACCCGGCGTCGTGATGAGGTCGGTGATGCCCTGGACACCGGAGAGGAGCACCTCGTCGGCGGACCGGAACGCGTCCATCAGCGAGAGCGACACGTCGCCGAGCTGCAGGAGACGGTCGTTCGGGATCACGATGAGCGTGTCGCACTCGTTCCGCAGCTCCTGGATGCCGTTCTCGGCCTGGGTGGCCCGGCGCTTGCCCTCGAAGGAGAACGGGCGGGTCACGACGCCGATGGTCAGCGCGCCGAGCTTGCGGGCGATGCCGGCGACCACGGGCGCGCCGCCGGTACCGGTCCCGCCGCCCTCACCCGCCGTCACGAAGACCATGTCGGCCCCCTTGAGGACCTCCTCGATCTCCTCGGCGTGGTCCTCGGCCGCACGGCGCCCCACGTCGGGGGCCGCGCCGGCGCCGAGACCACGGGTGAGTTCGCGGCCGACGTCGAGCTTGACGTCCGCGTCGGACATCAGGAGGGCCTGGGCGTCGGTGTTCACCGCGATGAACTCGACCCCCTTGAGGCCGACCTCGATCATGCGGTTGACGGCGTTGACGCCGCCGCCACCGATGCCGACGACCTTGATCACGGCCAGGTAGTTGTGCGGGGGCGTCATGGGACCGCCTTTCACTGCGGAGTTCGGCGACACCGGCCGACACGCGGGGCCGACCCTCACCCTCGACCTCGAGTGGAGGTCTATGGTCGAGGGCTCCCCGTTCCGGTGTCCGCGTGACCGTAGGCAGCCGACGCCGCGTGATGCACGCAGGCGCGCCGGGCGTGTCCCGCGTCGATGTCACCCGTCTGCCCCAACCGGTGCGAACCCTGGATGACGGGTCGAGAGTTCCCGCCGCCCACCGCCGTCAGCCGGCGACCGAGGCGTACGACGTGCCGAGCCTCGCGTCGGACAGCTCGTAGGTCGCGGGCTGGCCGATGGCCGTGTCGCGGTAGAGACCCAGCTTCCAGTAGCTGTAGTTGCCGGGGTAGAGCGTGCCGCCCGGGGGCCGGAAGCCCGCGACCTTCTGCTGCCCGTCGACCCAGGCGTCGACGACGCTCTTCGCGCTCGTGCTCGAGAACGTCACGTGCAGGACCAGCGTGGTGACCTTGCCGGTGACGGCCGGGGCGATGACCTTGTCGAAGTTCTTCGACCCGCCGGGGCGGTCGAAGCCGCCGGAGAGGATGAAGTTGCCGTTGCCGATCCGTAGCTCCAGGGGCGGGCTGCCGGTGCCCTCGTTCTTGAACTGCGTGATCAGCTGCCAGGTGTTCGTGTCCACCGGGAAGCCGTCCGCGAGGCGCACCGAGAGCCGGATGTAGCGGTCCTGCCCCTCGGTGAAGTTGTCGACGTTCGGCTCGATCTCCGAACGCTTGCCGCCGCCCGGCATCGTGAAGCGCAGCGCCTTGCGCCCGGCCAGGTCGGTCGCCGGGACCACGGTCGGCGTCTTCGCCCCGACCATGTTCCAGGGCGTGTCCTTGAACATGCCCAGGCCCTGCGCGGTGATGTTGGCGTCCCAGAGGGCCTTCGGGGCGGGCGCCGGGGCCGGGGTGGTCCCGGACGCGGGGGTGGGACGGATCGGGATGGTGGTGGTCGACGACGGGGCCGGGGTCGTCGTCGAGGGGCGGACCGTGGTCGTCGGGGGCACCGTCGTCGCCGGCGGTGCCGTGGTCGTCGTCGGAGCGGCGGCGGTCGTCGCCGCGGGGGCCGCCGTGGTGCTCGGCACGGGTGGCGCGGTGGCCGAGGCGGGCGCCGCGGACGTGGTCGACGTGGTGAGCCAGAGCCGCTGCACGGCCGGGCTGACCGCGTCGGTGCCGCCGAGCAGGACGATCCGCGCCTGGACCTGGGTGGTGAGCGCGGGCAGGACGGTGCGGACGTCGTCCTTCGTCGGCAGCCAGCGGCTCCACGAGCCGTCGGGGAGCACCCCGCGGACGTCGACGCGGGCGGCCGTGCCCGGCGGGAGGTCGGCGGTGAGCTCGGTGGTGATCGCGTTGGTGGCCGCGGCCGGCCGGCGCGGGGCCAGGACCATGACGCCCTCCGACCGGGTCTTGGCCGTCGAGGGCACCGCGAGCCGCAGGGCCCCGTCGACGAGCCGCACGTTCAGGTCGTCGCCGCCGGACACGGCGAGCTCGGCGCCCCAGCTCTCCCCGGTCGGGACCGCCGCGGCGGAGGCCGCGAGGCCGATGACGGCGGCGAGCAGCGCGCCCACCCCCGCCGTCAGGACCCCGCGACGACGACGGCGGGTGCGGCGCTCGCGGTCGGCGGCGGCCGTCGGGGGCAGCGCCCCGGCCCCGGCGTGCGGGGAGAGGGGGCGGTCGGGCAGGGGTTCGAGGAGATCAGCAGGGCGCGACACGGGGGGCCTCCACGGCGGCGGCGGGGACGTACTGCTGGGGACCGATCTGCAGCCACTGGCTGCTCGTGCCCTGCGAGCCGGAGCGCGACTGTCCGGCGGCGGTGCAGGTGACGGCCATCCGCGCGCCCCCGGCCACGGCGCCGACCGACGACGACGCGTCGGTGGGCGCGGAGCGGACGACGAGGGTGGCGGCCCCGGTGGGACGGGCGAGGGCGGAGGGCCCGGTGCCGGTCCACTGGTAGGTGACGGTCACCCAGCTGTTGTCGGCCAGCTGCAGGTCGTCGTAGTAGGTGCCGTCGGCGAGGTCGATGCCGGCGGGGTTGGCGACGCGGCGGCCGAAGCCGTCCTTGCCGCCGTTGTAGCCCTGCTGGAAGGCGGCCTGGGACTCGGGGAAGCCGCGGGCGAGGTCGCCCCACTGCTGCCGGGTGCCGGGCGCGCTCCAGTAGTCGTCCTGGATGTTCCAGGGGCCGACGTCCCACACCGGCGACCACGCGCAGCGGCCGTTCGGGGCGCAGATCTTGACCGTGTAGTCGCCCGTGTCCCGCGGCGCGAGACCGCGCCGGGAGGGCAGCGCCACGAAGTGGTCGCGCGGGACGATCACGTGGCCGTTGGCCGTGGTGTTGCCGACCAGACCGATGCGGGTGGCGAACACCCGGCTCGTGAGCGGCGCGACCTTCGCGGGCGACGGCGGCACCGTGGGGACGGTGGTGGGGGCCGGCGTGGTGGTCGGGGCGGTCGTGGCGGGGACCGGCGTCGTCGTGGGCGCCACCGGGGTGGTGGGCGTCCCCGCGAGCGGCTTGCTGAGCTCGGTGGTGAACCACAGGCGCTGCAGCGCCGGGCTCGCTCCGAAGTCGCCCGCCACGAGCGTCACGCGCACCTGCAGGTCGATGGTGGGCGCAGCCAGGACGGCCGGGGCGGCCCCGCTCGCCGTGCTCCACTCGCTCCAGGTGCCGTCGGACTTCACGCCACGGACGTCGACGACGACCTGGCCGCCGGGCGGCACGTCGGCGGTCACCTTCGCCGTGATCCGGTCGACGGGGGTCGCGACGCGGTAGGGGGCGAGGTAGAGCTCGCCCTCCGTCCGCGGCGAGCGCGCGCTCTGGGCGCGGACGACACCGTCGGCGAGCCGGATCGCGCCGGCGACCGCGACGACGTTCGTGTCGTCGCCGCCCTGCACCGAGAGCTCGGGCACCCACGTCTCCCCCGGCGAGGTCGCCGAGGCCGCGTGGCCCAGGGACAGCGCCAGGACACCCGCCATCGCGGCGGCGGCGAGGGCCGTCGCCACCGTCCGCCGCCTCCGCGGTGGTGCCGCACCCCTGGGGTCGCGGCCCGTCCTCTTGGTCATCGCGCTGCACCTCTCCCACCGTCGTGACGACGCGAGGGAGTTGACGCTGCGTGACACATCTGGGTCAAGCGAAACGCGTGGTGTGCACGTGAGTGATAACCGGAGTGGTGAAACCCGTCGGCGCAGGTCACACGCTTTTCACCAGTCCCCCGACGGGGTGGTCCTCACCTCGGACGGGGGACGGTGGGGCCCGGTTCGCCACCGTCGGTGCCCCCGACGACCGGGGACACGGTGACGGGCCGTGACACTTCCAGTGGTGATCGAGGGTTCGGCGGTCGCGGTGCGGGACCGTCAGCCGACGACCGGCAGGTCCGGCGAGGAGACGTCGTACACCGAGCCCGGCCGCGTCAGGAGCGGGCCCAGGACGGCGGCCTTGCGCTCGTCGTCGGTGTCCGCGCCCCAGCGCACGGTCCGGCCGTCGAGGACGAACGACACGTCGAAGGCGCCGGTCGCCCGCAGCTCGGAGACCTGCCCGCGCAGTGCGGGCGGGAGGGCCTGCAGCACGCGCACGGCCGCCACCGTGGACGGGTCCGTCGGCGACGCCGCCACCCCGGGCGGCAGCACCAGCCGGGGCACACCGGCGGGCGCGGCGGGCATCGCGCGGTAGACGAACCCGGTGCCGTCGAGCAGCCCGACCCCGCCCGGGGCGGGCACCGCGGCGACCGGTTCCCGCTCGGTCACCGTCACCGTCACCGTGCCCGGCAACGAGCGCCGCACGTCGACCGACGCGACCCGCGGGATGGCCGTGACGCGGGCGTCCAGGTCGGCGGTGGAGAGCCACAGCAGCGAGGTGTCGGGCGGGACGGCCGCGGCCTGCTGCACCGCCGGGAGCGTCTCCGGGGAGGCGCCCGTGACCTCCACGCCGCGGACGTCGAAGGCGGGCGAGAAGCCGAGGAGGTAGATCAGCCCGCCGAGGACCAGGACGGTCAGCGCGCCGACCGTCCAGCGCCGCCGCAGCATGCGCCGGCGCGCCGCCCGGGCCTCCAGCGCGGCGTGGTCGCGGGGACCACGGTCGCGCGGGGGCCGTGACGACGGGCGGCGGGCCCGGCCGTCCCGGCCACCCTCCCCGCGCGGGCGGCCGCCCTCGCCGCGGGCGCGCCCGCCCGCGCGACCCGACCTGCCGTCGGGAACGCCGGACCGGGAGCGACGCGTCGAGGGCGGCAGCGGACTCAGCCCCCGACGGGCGCGGGCGACTCGCGCCCCTCGATCTCGGTGAGCACCTCGGGACCGAGGACGGTGACGTCGCCGGCGCCCATCGTGATCACGAGGTCGCCGGGCCGGGCGAGGTCGGCCAGCAGGCTCGGGACGGCCGCCCAGGACGGCTCGTAGTGCACGTGCTCGGCGGGCAGCGCGACCTGACGGGCGATGAGGGCGCCGTTCACCCCGGGCTCCGGCTGCTCGCGCGCCCCGTAGACGTCGAGCAGCACCACCTCGTCGGCCAGCGAGAGCGCCTCGCCGAACTGCTCGGCGAAGTCCCGGGTCCGCGAGTAGAGGTGGGGCTGGAACGCGACGATCAGCCGGCCCCGCTCCCCCAGCACCGGGCGCGCCGCGCGCAGCTGGGCGGCGACCTTCGTGGGCGCGTGGGCGTAGTCGTCGTAGACGCGCACGCCGCGGGCCTCGCCGCGCAGCTCGAAGCGTCGACGCACCCCGGTGAAGGAGGCGAGCCCGCGCAGGAGCGTCCCCAGCGGCGCGCCGAGGTCCAGCCCGGCCAGCAGGGCGGCGCAGGCGTTGAGCGCCTGGTGCTCCCCCGCGACGCCCAGCCGCAGGGTGTGCTCGGCACCGTCCACCCGGATCCGCAGGACGCCGGTGGAGGCCTCGGCGCGGTAGTCCAGCACCGTGACGTCCTCGGGGGCCGTGGCGGCGCGGCCGTAGCGGCGCACCCGCACGCCGGCGGCGGCCGCCCGGTCGCCGAGCGCCGCGGCGCCGGGGTCGTCGGCGCAGACCACGAGGGCACCGCCGGGCTCGATGCGAGCGGCGAACGCGTCGAAGACCGCGACGTAGGCCTCGACGGTGCCGTGGTGGTCGAGGTGGTCGGGCTCGACGTTGGTGACGATCGCGACGGCCGGCGAGTAGGCCAGGAACGAGCCGTCGGACTCGTCGGCCTCGGCCACGAACACGTCGCCGTGCCCGTGGTGGGCGCTCGAGCCCGAGGCGAGCAGGTCGCCGCCGATCATGAACGACGGGTCGGTGCCGCAGGCCTGCAGCGCGACGACCAGCATCGAGGTGGTCGAGGTCTTGCCGGCACTGCCCGAGACGCAGGCGGCACGGTGGTCGGCCATCAGCTCGGCGAGCACGGCGGAGCGGTGCAGCACCGGGATGCCGCGGGCGGCGGCCTCGAGCAGCTCCGGGTTGTCCGGGTTGGCCTGGTGGACGGCCTTCGTGGTGACGAGCGCGGTGGGGCCGCCGGGCAGCAGGTCGAGGTTCGCGGCGTCGTGGCCGACCGAGACCTCGGCGCCGAGGGTCCGCAGCGCGAGGACCGCCCGCGAGTCCTTCGCGTCCGAACCCGACACCATGGCGCCGCGGGCGACCAGGATCCGGGCGATCCCGCTCATCGCGGCGCCCCCCGCGCCGATGAAGTGCACGCGTGAGAGCAGCCGCGGCAGTTCCGGGACGACCGCCTGCTCGCCCGGCTGCATGATCTCCTCGCTCACCGCTGCGTCCCCCCTGCTCCCTCGGCCGCCTCCAGCACCATGCGCGCCAGTGTCTCGTCCGCGTCCGCATGGCCGGTACGGCGGGCTCCCGCGCTCATCGCCGACAGCCGTTCCCCGCTGGTCAGCAGGGGGACGACGAGCTCGACGACCTTCTCGGGCGTCAGCTCCTCGTCCGCCACGAGCACGCCCCCGCCGTGCTCCACCACGGGCAGCGCGTTGAGGCGCTGTTCCCCGTTGCCGTGCGGCAGCGGGACGTAGATCGCGGGCAGGCCGACCGCCGACACCTCGGCCACCGTCATCGCCCCCGACCGGCAGATCGCGAGGTCCGCGGCGGCGTAGGCGAGGTCCATCCGCTCCAGGTAGGGCACCGCCACGTACGGCGGGGTGCTCGCCCGCGCGGTCGAGCTCCGCTCCGCTGCGTCTCCGCCCGGGACGTCCACGGTGTTCTTCGGCCCGTGCGCGTGCAGCACACCGATCCCGGCGCGGGCGAGCTCGGGGGCCGCCCCGGCGACGGCCGCGTTGAGCGAGCGCGCCCCCTGCGACCCACCGAAGACGAGCAGGGTGGGCGCGTCGGGGTCCAGCCCGAAGTGGGCCCGCGCCTTCGCCCGCAGCGCCTCGCGGTCGAGCGTGGTGATGGCGCGGCGCAACGGCATCCCGATCACGGGGCCGTCGAGCCCGCTGCCCGGCACCGCCGCCGCGACCGCCGCGGCGTGCCGGGCGCCGACCTTGTTCGCGATCCCCGCGCTCGCGTTGGCCTCGTGCACGACGACCGGCACCCGCGTGCCGGGCAGCCGGGAGGCCAGGTAGGCGGGCAGCGCCACGTAGCCGCCGAACCCGACGACGACATCGGCGTCCACGGCCTTGAGCACCTGCCGGGTGCGCCGCACGGACTTCACCACCCGCCACGGCAGCGCCGCGAGATCCCTGGACGGCTTGCGCGGCAGCGGGACCGGCGGCACCAGCTCCAGCGGGTAGCCGCGCTTCGGGACGAGGGTCGTCTCCAGCCCCCGGGCCGTCCCCAGGGCCGTCACGCGGGCGTCCGGGCGCAGCCGCCGCACCGCGTCGGCCAGGGCGAGCGCGGGCTCGATGTGACCGGCGGTCCCGCCGCCGGCGACGACGACGGACAGCGGACGGCGGGGACTGCGGGGACTGTCGGACACACGACTCCTACGTGGTGCGGGCGCGCCCCGGCTCGGGCGGCGGCAGGCCGAGGGCCCGCGCGAGGCGGCCCTGGCCGTGCGCGCGCAGCGCGGCGGCGGCGTCGGTCTCGTGGCGGGCGAAGTTCGCGAGCAGGCCGCCCGCGAACAGGGCGAGGGCGAGCGACGTGCCGCCGGAGGACACCAGCGGCAGCGGGATGCCCGTGACCGGGAGCAGGCCCACGACGTAGCCGATGTTGATGGCCGCCTGGACCACCAGCCACACCGTCAGCGTCGCGGCCACCACCCGGATCCACGGGTCCACCGAGCGCGCGGCGATGCGCAGCCCGGTGTAGGCCAGGGTGACGAACAGGGAGATCACGGCGGACGCCCCGAGGAACCCGAGCTCCTCGCCGATGATCGCGAAGATGAAGTCGTTGTCGGCGTTGGGCAGGTAGCTCCACTTCGCGCGGCCCTGCCCGAGGCCCTGCCCGAACACACCGCCGTCGGCGAGCGAGTACAGCGCCTGCCGGGCCTGGTAGGCCGGGCCGAGCGGGTCGGCGTTCAGGGGGTCGAGGAACGCGGTGAGCCGGCTCTGCCGATAGCTCGCGGCCACCCCGAGGACGACGACCCCGACGACGCCCAGCGTGCCGAACAGCGCCAGCAGGCCGAGCGGGGCGCCCGCGAACCACAGCAGGCCGACGACGATCACGCCGAGCGAGATCGTGGTGCCGAGGTCGGGCTGCAGCATCACGAGCACGAAGATCAGGACGGCCACGGGGACCATCGGCAGCAGCGCCTGCCGCCACCGGCGCGGGGCCGGGCGGTGCCGGACGAGGACGTGCGCGCCCCACAGCGCCAGCGCGATCTTGGTGATCTCACTGGGCTGCAGGGACAGGCCCGCCACCCGGAACCACGACCGCGACCCGTTGACCTGCGCCCCGAGCCCCGGCACGAGGACCAGCGCGAGCAGTACCAGGCAGCCGGCGAGCAGCCAGGGGCTCGCGGCCCGCCAGCGCCGCGGCGGGACGCGCAGGCCGACCCAGAACAGGCCCGCACCGAGCACGGCGAACGCGAGCTGGCGGAAGAACACGCCGTAGGACGACCCGCCCGCGGCGTACGCGTTGACCGAGGACGCGGACAGCACCATCACGAGGCCGAGCGCGGTCAGCAGCCCGAAGACCGCCAGCACGAGGTGCAGCGAGGTCAGCGGGCGCCCCAGCCACGCCGACAGCGCGCCACCGAGGGCCCGCACGTCCGGCGGGGCCTGCCTCGGGCGGCGCCCGCCCGTCAGCCGTGGCCCACCGCTGACGTCGGCCGTCAGGGGCGCGCCACGCTCACGGGTGGACGGGGACCGCCGCCCGGTCACGACGACGGGTCCGCGGCCGGCTCGACGAGGTCGTCCCCCGTCACTCCGCTCGCCCCGTCGGCGCCCGGCTCGGGCGCGGTGTCGGGGTCCAGCCCCGGCTCCGCGGCCGGGCCGTCCGCACCGGCGACCCGCTGGGCGGCCGCGGCGAACGCGTCGCCGCGTGCCGCGTAGTCGCGGAACATGTCCATCGAGGCGGCCGCGGGGGCGAGCAGCACGACGTCGCCGGGCCGGGCCATCGTCGCGGCCGACCGGGCCGCCGCCAGCATCGGGTCCCCTGGGGTCATCGCCCCATCGTCGCCCCCGCCGACGTCGTCGACGGGCACCTCGGGGGCGTGTCGGGCCAGCGCCTCCAGGAAGCGGGCCCGGTCGGCGCCCAGCAGCACCGCGCCGGCGAGGCGCCCGGCGTTGGCGAGGACCAGGTCGTCCACCGACGCGCCCTTGAGCAGCCCGCCCGCCACCCACACCACGCGGGCGTGCGCGGCGAGCGACGCGGCGGCCGCGTGCGGGTTGGTGGCCTTCGAGTCGTCGACCCAGCGAATCCCGCCGGACTCGGCGACCACGGCGCCGCGGTGGGCGCCCGGGGCGTAGGCGCGCAGCCCGGCGGCGACCGCGTCCGCGGGGACGCCGTACGCGCGGGCGAGGGCGGCCGCGGCGAGCGCGTTGGCCTCCCCGGGCGGGCCGGCCGGCACGATGTCGGCCACCTCGGCCAGCACCACCCCGCGGCGGTCCTCACCTCCGGCGTCGTCGAAGGCGCGGTCGAGGAGCCGCCGCACGCCGCGCGTGGTCTCGACGCCCAGCTCCCCCGGCCGCGGCTCGCCGCGGGTGAACCCGACCCGGCGTCCGGGCGCCGAGCGCAGCAGGCCCGCCGCCCGCTCGTCGTCGAGCCCGCCGATCGCGATCCGGCCCCGGAGCACCCGCGCCTTGGCCGCGGCGTAGGCCGCCATCGAGCCGTGCCAGTCGAGGTGGTCGTCGGCGACGTTGAGCACGGCCCCCGCGAACGGCGCGACCGTGGGCGACCACTCCAGCTGGAAGCTCGACAGCTCCACCGCGAGCACCCGGTGCCCGGCACGCAGCGCGTCGACGACCGGCAGCCCGATGTTGCCGCACGCCACGGCGTCGAGACCGGCCGCCAGCAGGATCGCCTCGAGCATGCCGGTCGTCGTCGTCTTGCCGTTCGTGCCGGTGACCGCGAGCCACACCGGCGGCCCCTCCGGGCACACCGCGGGGTCCTGCCCGAGCCGCCACGCGAGCTCCGGCTCGCCGATCATCTCGACGCCCGCGTCCCGGGCGGCGAGGGCGAGCGGCGAGTCGGGGCGGAACCCGGGGCTCGTGACGACGAGGTCGCAGCCCGCGGGCACCGTCGCGAGGTCGGTGGTGGAGGCGACCGCGCGGTCGGCCAGCGTCGCGAGCTGCGCCGGGTCGGCGTCCGCCACCGTCACCCGCGCCCCGAGCTCCAGCAGCACGTCGACCACGGACGCCCCGGTGCGCCGGGCCCCGGCGACCAGGACGTGGTGGCCGGTCCACGCCGCACCCACCCCGCCGCTCCGCTCGCCCCGGCCGGACTCAGCCACCGGAGGCAGCCAGCCACTCGCTGTAGAACAGCCCGAGGCCCAGCGCACAGCAGATGGCGGCGAGCAGCCAGAACCGGATGATCACCGTGGTCTCGGCCCAGCCCGCGAGTTCGAAGTGGTGGTGGAAGGGCGCCATGCGGAACAGGCGCCGTCGCGTCGTCCGGAAGACCGCCACCTGCAGCACCACGGAGAGCGCCTCGACGACGAACACGCCGCCGAGCACCACGAGGAGCAGTTCGGTCCGGGTGACCATCGCCAGCCCGGCGAACAGGCCGCCCAGGGCGAGCGACCCGGTGTCGCCCATGAAGATGCGGGCGGGGGCCGCGTTCCACCACAGGAACCCGATGCAGGCGCCCATGCCCGCGGCCGCCACGAGCGTGATGTCGAGCGGGTCGCGCACCTGGTAGCAGCCTGCCTCGATCGCGGTCCCGCAGTCGTTGCGGAACTGCCAGAACGAGACGATGAGGTACGTCGCGAACACCATGGCCGAGATGCCCGCCGCCAGCCCGTCGAGGCCGTCGGTCAGGTTCACGGCGTTCGAGGCGGCCGTGACGATGAGGTAGCAGAACAGGACGAACCCGACGCTGCCGAAGCCGACCACCGCGATGTCCCGGACGAACGACAGGTTCGTCGAGGCCGGGGTGAGCCCCTGCTCGTCGACGAACTGCAGCGCGAGCACGGCGAAGATCACCGCGGTGACGAACTGGCCGACGAGCTTCGCGGTCTTGTTCAGGCCCAGGTTGCGCTGGCGCCGGATCTTGATGAAGTCGTCGAGGAAGCCGACCACCCCGAGCGAGGTCATCAGCAGCAGCACGAGCAGGCCGGACGCCGAGATCGACACGTCCGCGGCGAGGTGGGACGCGAGGTAGCCGACCCAGATCGCGATGAGGATCGCGACCCCGCCCATCGTCGGGGTGCCGCGCTTGCCCTGGTGGCTCTGCGGGCCCTCCTCGCGGATCTCCTGGCCGAACCCCTGCCGGATGAACAACCGGATCACGTACGGCGTCAGCAGGATCGACACCGCCAGGGCGAGCCCGGCGGCCACCAGCACGCCCTTCATCGCTGCGCCACCGCCTCGAGCAGCGCGCTCGCGACCGTCTCCAGCCCGGCCGACCGGCTCGCCTTCACGAGCACGACGTCGCCGGGCTCGGCGTGCACGGCCTCGACCGCACTCGCGGCGTCCGGCACCAGGTCGGAGTCCAGGCCGGCCGCACGGGCCGCCTCGTGGACCCCGCGCGCGGCCTCCCCGACGACGACGAGGCGGTGCAGGCCGGTGCTCGCCGCGAGGCGACCCAGCTCGGCGTGCGCGGCGTCCGTGTCGTCGCCGAGCTCGGCCATCGCGCCCAGCACGGCGGTGTGGCGGCCGCCCATGGCCGCCAGGGTGGCCAGCGCGGCGCGCATCGACTCGGGGTTCGCGTTGTAGGCGTCGTTGAGCACCCGGACCCCGTCCGCGCGCTCCCCCACCTCCATGCGCCAGCGGCTGCGCGGCACGGCCTCGCCCAGCGCGGCGGCCACCGTCCCGACGTCGAGGCCCCTCCCCGTCGCTCCGCTCGCCCCGCCCGTGGTCGCCTCGAGGGCGATCGCCGCGGCGACGAGCGCGTTGTCGACCTGGTGCGCCCCGCGCAGCCCGAGGGCGACGTCGGCCTCACCGACCGGCGTGACCAGGCGGAACCGGGGACGCCCCTCGTCGTCGATCGTCTCGTCGACGGCCCGGACGTCCGCGCCGGCGGCGCGCCCGGCGTGCACCACCCGCGCGGCGGTGCGCGCCCGCATCGCGTCGACCACCGGGTCGTCGGCACCGAGCACGGCGACCCCGTCGGCCGGCAGGGCCTCGACCAGCTCGCCCTTGGCCTGCGCGATCGCCTCGCGGGAGCCGAACTCGCCGAGGTGCGCCGACCCGACGTTGAGCACGGCGCCGATCCGCGGCGGCGCGACCCGGCACAGGGCCGCGATGTGGCCGCGGCCGCGCGCGGAGAGCTCGAGGACGAGGTGCTTCGTCGTCGCGTCGGCCCGCAGCACCGTCCAGGGGTGCCCGAGCTCGTTGTTGAAGCTGCCCGGGGGCGCGACGGTGGTCCCGTCGCGCTCCAGCAGCGTCGCGACCAGGTCCTTCGTGGAGGTCTTGCCCGACGAGCCGGTGAGGCCGACGACGTCGAGCTGTGGGAGGGCGTCCACCGTGTGGCGGGCGAGGGTCTGCAGGGCCACCAGCACCGCGGCGCCGGCCGCGTCGTGGGCGGCGTCGGGGACGTGCGCGTCGGCGGGCAGCGGCTCGACGAGCACGGCCGGCGCGTAGACCTCCCGCGCGGCCAGCACCCCGGCCGCCCCGGCGGCCACGGCCGTCGTCGCGAACGCGTGCCCGTCGACCCGCTCGCCCGGCAGCGCCACGAACAGTCCGCCGGGGGTGACCGCGCGGCTGTCGAACTCGACCGTGCCCGTGACGCGCTCGTCCCCGGTCGCGCGGTGCAGTCGCCCGTCGACGAGGCGGGCGAGCTCCGCGAGGGTCAGCTCGATCACGCAGGGTCCTCCTGGATGGCGGTCGTGAGTTCGTCCACGTCGGAGAAGGGCAACGTCTCCGCCCCGACCTTCTGGCCGGGCTCGTGGCCCTTGCCGGCGACCACGACGACGTCGCCCGGTCGCGCGGCGGCCACGGCCGCCCGGATCGCGGCGCGTCGGTCGCCCTCCTCGGCCACGATCGCACGGGCGTCGGGCGCCGTCCGCGCCCCGTCCAGCATCGCGGCCCGGATCGCGGCCGGGTCCTCGGTGCGCGGGTTGTCGTCGGTGATCCAGACCAGGTCGGAGAGCTGTGCGGCGAGCGCGCCCATCACGGGCCGCTTCTCGCGGTCGCGGTCGCCGCCGCACCCGAGCACCGTCAGGACCCGGCCGCGGTCTCCCGCGTCGCCGCGCTCGCCGGGGCCGACCTGCGTCCGCAGCGTGCGCAGCAACGCCTCGACCGCGGCGGGCTTGTGGGCGTAGTCGACGACGGCGAGGAACGGCTGCCCGGCCTCGACGCGCTGCATCCGCCCGGGGACGGTCACCGCCGCGAGCCCCGTGGCCAGCCGCTCCGGGTCGAGCCCGACCGCGTGGCCACACGCCAGCGCGACGAGGGCGTTCGCGACGTTGAAGCCGCCGGGCAGGCGCAGCGACACCGGCAGGGCGAGCCCCTCCGGGCCGAGCGCACGGAACGTCTGCGAGCCGTCGGGGTGGGCGACGACGTCGGCGGCGGTCCAGTCGGCCGGGCCGGTGGTGCTCACCGTGGTCGCCGCGACGGAGTCGGCGAGCCGCTTCCCCCACGCGTCGTCGACGCAGACGACGTGCCGGTCGGCCCGCCCGTCGAACAGGCGCGCCTTCGCGGCGAAGTAGTCCTCCATCGTCGGGTGGAAGTCGAGGTGCTCGGCCGAGAGGTTGGTGAACGCGCCGACCGCGTACCGCGTCCCCCCGACCCGGCCCTGCGCGAGCGCGTGGCTCGAGACCTCCATCGCCGCGTGGCTCACGCCCTGCTCGACCATCGCGGCGAGCAGCGCCTGCAGGTCGGGCGCCTCGGGGGTGGTGAAGGCACTGGGGACGCGGCGGCCGTGCATCCGCGTCTCCACGGTGCCGATCAGCCCGGTGGTGCCGCCGGCCGCGGCGAGGGCGGCCTCGAGCAGGTAGACCGTGGTCGTCTTGCCGCTCGTCCCGGTCACCCCGAGCAGGGCCAGGTGCGACGACGGGTCGCCGTAGAGCCGCGAGCACGCGGGGCCGAGCGCCTCGCGGGGCTGCGGGTGCACCAGCGTCGGCAGGGTCCCGACGCCGGGTCGGGTCGCCCCGGCGGGGTCGGTGAGCACGGCGACGGCGCCCCGGGCGAGCGCCTGGTCGGCGAAGTCGGCGCCGTGGGCGCGCGCCCCGGGGAGCGCGGCGAACAGGTCCCCGGGCCGCGCCTCGTGGGCCCGCAGCGTGGCACCCGTCGTCGTGACGTCGCCGGCGGCGCCGCGCATCTCCGGCGCCGTCCCGGTGGCCTCGGCGATGCGCGCGGCGAGGGCCTCGAGGGCCGTGGGGACCACGGTGCGGGGCCGGATCACGCCCTCCTCGCCGGTCGGGCCGGTGTCGCCGGGGGACGCGCTCGGCGAGGTCTCCGTCGGCCCCGGGAGGGGCCCCACGGCGGTCCGGCTCGGAGCGGGCGGCACGGGCGGAAGGCTACTCACCGTCCCGATCGGTCCCGCCCGCGCCCTCCCGCCGGCGACACGACCGCGGGCCACCTCACCGCCCGTCGTCGAACCCGTGCAGGTGGGCCGTCACGGCCGCCGTGGCCCGGTGGGCGTCGCCGGTGGCGAGCAGGTCGAGCAGGGCGCCGCGCAGCACGGCGAGGAGCAGGGCGCGCTCGGCGACCCCGGCCGGGGTCGACACGCGGTCGGTCGGCTGGTGGGCGGCGAGCAGGAGGTCCCAGTCACGGACGGTGTCGCGGGCGAACCCGGCCCACGGGCCCGCCCCGTCCCCCAGCGACCGGCTGTAGGACCCGAGCCACAGCCGCAGCACCGGGCGGTGCGCCGGGGCCGCGAGCCACTCCCACAGCACCCGCCCGACCGTGGCGAGCCCGGCGTCGTCGGGGAGCGCGTCGAGGGCCCGCAGCTGTTCGGTGCGGGCCCGCGCGAGCAGCGCGCGGACCAGGCCGTCCTCGGTGCCGAACCGGTCGAGCAGGGCCCGCGGCTCGGCCCCCACCATCGCGGCGAGGGCCGGGAGCGACGGCTCCGCCCCGTCCGCGCCCAGGAGGCGGCCGTAGGTCGCGTCGAGCAGCTCCGCCCGCCGGCGGGAATCCTCGTCGGTCACCGTCACGGCGGTCAGTGTGCGCGAGCCGGTCGGCGGCGCCGTCGCCGCCCGCCCGTCTACGGGCTGAGCTGCAGCGGCACCTGACGCGGGGGCGCGGTCGACACCGGCACGTTGCCGTGCGCGGCGAGGTAGGAGCCGATGTCGTGGAACAGCGGCGCCGCCGAGTCGCCGCCGGGCGGGGCGTCCAGCATGAGCGCCACGACGTAGCGCGGGTGCTCCGCGGGGAACATGCCGGCGAAGGTGATCCAGTAGATCGACTTCGCGTAGCAGCCGCAGCCCGGGTCGACCTGCTGCGCGGTGCCGGTCTTGCCCGCCACCGGGTAGCCGTCCATCGCCGCCTTCGCCCCGGTGCCCTCGTTGGGGCTCTTCCCGGACTGGGTCACCGACTGCAGCATCTGGCGCATCGTCTCGGCGGTCTGCGGCGACATCGCGCGGACCGGCTCGGGGGCCGGCGCCGGGGTCCGCACGCCGTCGGGGGCGACCGTCGCGGAGATGACCCGCGGCGGCACGCGCACCCCGTCGTTGGCGATGGCCTGGTACATGCTGGCCATCTGCAGCGTCGTCATCGACAGCCCCTGGCCGATCGGCAGGTTGCCGAACGTGGAGCCCGACCACTGGTCCCGGGCCGGCACCGAGCCACCGCTCTCGCCCGGCAGCTCGACGCCGGTCTTCGACCCGATGCCGAGCTTGCCGAGCATGTCGGCGAACCGGTCGGGCCCGACCTGCTGGGCGGTCATCAGCGTCCCGACGTTCGAGGACTTGCCGAGGATGCCGTTCATCGTCATCGGCACCGGGCCGTGGACCCAGGCGTCGTTGATCGTGCGGTCGGCGACCTTGATGCTGCCGGGCACCGTGAGGACGTCCTCGGGCTTGATGAGCCCGGCCTCGAGCGCCGCCGAGAACGTCACCGCCTTGTTCACCGAGCCCGGCTCGAACGGCGTGGTCACGGCGGGGTCGCCGGACACCGGTGCGCCGCCCGCGCCGGCGTTGGCCAGCGAGAGGATCTGCCCGGTCTGCGAGTCCAGCACCACCGCGCTGCCGTCCTTCGCCCCGGTGCGCGCGACGTAGGCGGACAGCTTCTGCTGGACCGTGTACTGCAGGTCGGCGTCGAGGGTGAGGACGATGTCGGTCCCGGCCTGGGCGGGCTGCTCGGCCCGGGTGGAGCCCGGGATCACGGCGTCGCTGCCCTCGGCGGTGTCGACGATGCGGAAGCCGTCCTGGCCGGCCAGCACCTTGTCCTCGGCGCTCTCCAGCCCGACGTTGCCGTTGATGCGGCTCTTGTCCATCGACCAGGACGCGCTGCCGACGACCGACCCGCCGACGTCCCCGGCCGGGTACTGCCGCGACTCGCGGTCCTCCTGGGCGATCTCGGGGAACTGCGCGCGGATCGTGCGGGCGGCCGTGGGGTCCACGAGCGGCGCGAGCACGACGTAGCTGCGGTCGCTCATCAGCGCGGCGTAGAACGGCGCGGGGTCGGTGCGCAGGATCGCGCCCATGCCCTGCGCGATCGCGGCCTTGCGCTGCTCCGGGGTCGGGGCGCCCGGGGTGTTGCGGATCTCCGGGCTCGACCAGTCGGCCGTGATCCGGCGCGGGTTCGCGACGAGTGCCTTCGCCTCGACGGAGAACGCCAGCGGGGTGCCGTCGCGGTCGAGGATGGCGCCGCGCTCGGCCGGCACGACCAGCCGCGTCATGCGCTGCTTCGCGGCGTCCGCGGCCAGGTCGCCGGCGCTGATGGCCTGGACCTGGACGAGCTTGCCCGCGGCGATCACGAGCAGCACGACGAGCAGCAGGCGCCCGACCCGCAGGCGGCGGCGCGGGTCCGGCGGCCGCGGCGCCCGGGGGCGGCGGGGCGGACCGCTGCGGGGCGGCGGCGCCGGTCGACGGGGCGGGAGCGGACGGTCGTCGCGGGGGCGCGCGCTGGGTACGCGGGACGGGGGCCGCGTCAGGGTCGCGGGCGGGCGGGCCATCAGCGGCCGCCCGTGGCGCCGGCGCCGGCCGGGGCGGGCGCCGGGGCGCCGCCGGCGGAGGACTGCACCCCGGTGGTGGGGTCGGACGCGAGGGCCTCGGGGTCGGGAGCACCCTGGGACCGGGCGTCCTGCGGGGTGGCCGCGGCGGGGACCGGGCTCGCGGGGTTGGCCGGGGTCGCGGGGTTGGCCGGGTTCGCGGGCACGGCCGGGTTCGCCGGGGCTCCCGGCGCGGCGGCGGGTGGGGGCGGCGGCGGGGCCGCGGCGCGGGCCTTCTGCGGGTTGCCGACGACCTGACTGCTGCCGTCGGGGTGCACGAGGATGACGGCGGGCGTGCCCGCGGGGACCATGCCGATGCGCTCGGCGGACGCCGCGAGGGCCGGGGCGGCCTGCATCGCCGCGACGTCGCGGTGGAGCCGCTCGACCTCCTCGGAGCGGTCCCGGGTGGCCTGGCGGGCGTCGTCGAGCCGGTAGGAGTCGGCCGCGGCGGCGGTGGAGAGCCACAGCGTCGCCACGAGCCCCGACGTCAGCAGCACCATGATGAGCAGGACGAACGGCGCCGTGCCACCCGCGGCCTCGGCCGTGGCGGCGGTGCTCGTCGCGCGGGGGCGCCGCGTCCCGGGGGCCGGGGCCCGCCGTGAGGTGGCACGGGCCCGGGCGCCGGCCTTCGTGGTGCCCGTCGACGGACCCTCGGTGGTCGTCGCGGTCCTCGTCGCCGTGGTGGTGCCGTGACCCGCCGTCGTGCGCTGGGTCAGGGTTGCCGAGCTCATGCCGCCTCCCGGACGCGTTCCGCCGCTCGCAGCCGCACCGAGGCCGCCCGCGGATTGGCGGCGATCTCGGCCTCGTCGGCCTTCTCCGCGCCGCGGGTGAGCAGCGCGAGTTCGGGTTGGTCCTCCTCGCGCAGCACCGGCATGTCCGGCGGCGCGGTGACCTGGGACCGCTGGGTGAGGACCCGCTTGACGATGCGGTCCTCCAGCGACTGGTAGCTCATGACGACGAGCCGCCCGTGCAGGGCGAGCGCGTCCACGGCGGCCGGGACGGCGTTCGCGATCGCGTCGAGCTCGCCGTTGACCTCGATGCGCAGCGCCTGGAAGGTGCGCTTGGCCGGGTGGCCGCCGGTGCGGCGGCTCGCGGCCGGGATCGCCTGCTCGAGGAGGGCGACGAGCTCCGCGCTGGTCCGCAGCGGAGCTCGTCGCCGGGCACGGACGACGGCCTCGACGATGCGTCGGGCCGCACGTTCCTCCCCGTAGTCGCGGAGCACCCGGACGAGGTCGCCGGGTGCGTAGGTGTTGAGGACGTCCGCGGCGCTCGGACCCGTGGTGGGGTCCATGCGCATGTCGAGCGGTGCCTCGCGGGAGTAGGAGAAGCCGCGCTGGTCCTCGTCGAGCTGCAGCGACGAGACGCCGAGGTCGAACAGGACCCCGTGCACCCGGGCGAGATCGAGCCGGTCGAGGACGTCGGCGATCTCGTCGAACACGGCGTGCACGAGGTGGGTGCGTCCGGCGTAGGGGGCCAGCCGCTCGCCGGCCAGCCGCAGGGCCTCGGGGTCGCGGTCGAGCCCGACGAGGGTCAGGTCGGGGTGGCGGGCGAGCAGCGCCTCGGCGTGACCGCCGAGCCCGAGGGTGCCGTCGACCACCACCGCGTCGGACCGGTCGAGCGCCGGGGTGAGGAGTTCCAGGCAGCGTTCGAGCAGCACCGGGACGTGGCGCTCACCCGTGGGGCGCATGTGGGTGAACGGCGGGGCGTCGTCGCCCGAGGGCCCGGTCGGGTCCATCCTCCGCCTCCACCGTGTTCCACTCGGGCGCTCGTCTGCTGCGTGCGGGCCGGCATGTCGGTCCGCCTGCGTGCAGGCCGGCGGGGACGCCGGCCTGCGCCCGGTGGGGCGGGGCGATGCCGTCACGTCCCGGCCCGCAGGGCGGGCGGACCTGGCACCGGGGAAGGTGCGCCAGGGCCGTCACCCTGCGGGTCGGGGCCTCACGGCACCGACGCCCCCACGCCTGGGCGTGGGTCGTACACGGTGGTCCTCGTCAGAAGACCCCGGGGAGAACCTCCTGCTGGGCCTGCGCGTAGCTGTCCTCGTGGGCGTCCTGGTAGGCCTGCCACCTCGCCGAGTCCCAGATCTCGAGACGGCTGACCGCCCCGATGACGGTGCACTCCCGGTCGAGCCCGGCGAACCGCCGCAGCTCGGCGTTGATGGGGATGCGCCCCTGGGAATCGGGCCGCTGCTCGTCGGTGCCGGCGAACAGGTAGCGCTGGTAGGCGCGCACCCGCTCGTCGGTGAACGGAGCCTCGGCGACCTTCCGGGCCATCTGCTCGAACTCGTCACGGGGGAACACGTACAGGCAGTGGTCCTGCCCCTTCGTGATCATCAGCCCCCCTGCGAGCTCGTCCCGGAACTTGGCGGGCAGGGTCAACCTGCCCTTGTCGTCCAATCGCGGGGTGTGGGTGCCGAGGAACACGGCCCCACCTCCCCGATGGGCCCCTATCGCCCCACTGCGCACCACAATACCCCACAGCGCTCCACCTTCAACCTCGCCGGGGCCGCGTGTACGCCCCGATCGGTGGAGTTCGCCCAGGTCAGTGCCGGTGGGGAGAGGTGGGGGACGTGGGGGAACCGCCCGTCGACCATCCCTGATCCACCTGGTCGGAGCAGGCAGTGACACGCCGTCCGGGCTGCTCCGGGGCAGTCCGGGGCCTGCTCGGGGCCTGCTCGGGGCCTGCTCGGGGGCTGTTCGGGTGCCTGGTGGGGAGAGGTGGGGGACCTGGTGGGGCCCGGTGGGGAGTCGGGTGGGGCCCGGTGGGGAATCGAAGTCGGCGAGAGTGACATCAGGCAGGCCCACGGCCCGCGGGACCTGCCTCATGTCGCCCCCGCGACGGCACGGACCGAGAGCGGAGCCCGGACACGCGAACGCGCCGCCGACCCTGAGCGGGTCGACGGCGCGTCGGAATGTCGGGGTGGAGCTACTCCTGCTCGAAGCGCTTGCGGAAGCGCTCCTCCATCTTCGTGGTGAAGCGACTCTTGTCCTTGTCGCCCGCCGCAGCACCCTTGCCGTCGCCCTCACCGGCGGCGGCCTCGCCCTTCTTCCCGGTCGCGGTGATCGCGAGGACCGCGCCGGCGAACATCATGAGGAAGCCGATCACGCTCACGACCGGGAATCCACCCGGGGAGAGCGCCTGGATGAACACGAGGCCCATCACGAGCGCGACGACCCCGACGAAGAAGAGCACCACACCCTGGATGCGGCGGCGGCGGGACGGTCGGCGCAGTCGGCCACCGCGGACGGTCGACGCGAACTTGGGGTCCTCGGCATAGAGCGCGCGCTCGATCTGGTCGAGCAAGCGCTGCTCGTGCTCGGAGAGCGGCATGGTTCTCCTCCGGCACCGGAACGAGAGCGAGGATCGATCCCTGGGGAAGGGACGATCGGCACATCGACGTGATGGCTGTCCTCATCGTACGAGCCGTCCGGCAGTCCGACTACCCGGACCGGTGTTCTGCGCCGACGATCATTCTTTCGGCCGGTGAGACGCCTGCCGCAAGGCACGCCGCGCGATCATCCGACCTCGCGCGGTGATCACGGGGCGGATCCACGGGCACGCCGCTCACACCGACCTCACGGCGCGGGGTCAGGCGACCCCACGGCGGGCGAGGACGTGGATCCGGGAGGCGAGGTCGCGCAGCGGCGGCGTGGTGGCCGCGAGCTCCTCGAGGGCGGCGAGGTCGGCCGGGGACCCGGCGTCCGGTGCGTGCTCGGGCACGAGATCGGCGAGGACCCGGTGCCCCTGGACGCGTTCCAGGGAGAGCGACCCCTCCTGCTCGACGAGGGCGGTGATCTCCGTGGTGTCCATCCGCCGCAGGAGCTGGTCCGCCGCACCCCAGCGCCCGGCCGGGTCGGCGAGCATGCGGTGGGCCTCCCCCACCCGTCCGCTCACCACGCGCGCGAGGACGGCGGCGTAGCGGTTGGCCACGAGGAGCGAGATGAGCCCGCCCGGTGCGGTGGCGGTCGCGAGCGAGTGCAGCGCGGCGGCCGGGTCGTCCACGTACTCGAGCAGGCCGTGCCCGAGGACCAGGTCGGCGCGGACCCCGTCGGTGACGTCGGCGAGCGCGTCGACGTCGGCCTGCAGGGCGCGGACGCGATCGGCGACCCCGGCGTCCCGGGCGCGGCTGCGCAGCACCGCCAGCGCGTTCGCGCTCGAGTCGACGACCGTCACCTCGCAGCCCTCGACGGCGAGCGGCACGGCCCACGCGCCGCTGCCCCCGCCCACGTCGAGCACGTGCACCGCGGCGTCGTCGGCGGACCGACGGGAGCGGACGGCGTCGAGCTCGTCGCGCAGGCTCGTCGCCACGACGTCGACGGCCGAGGGGACGGGCGCGCGGGCCGGGCGGGCGGTCACGGCCACACCGTAGTGCTTCACCCATCGGGTATCCGCGCGCGAGCCGGTACGTTGCCCCCGTGCATGTGACGGGTGTGCTCAGCCTCAAGGGCGGGGTCGGCAAGACCACCGTCACCCTCGGGCTGGCGGGGGCCGCCGCCAAGCAGGGACTGCGCACGCTCGTGGTCGACCTGGATCCCCAGGGCAACGCGACCACCGCGTTGGAGCCGGGCGAGAGCGAGACCACCGTCGCCGACGCCCTGGAGCACCCCTCCCCCGCCGTGCTCGCCAGTTCGATCGCCCCGAGCGCGTGGGACGACGCCATCGACGTCCTCGTCGGCTCGGAGGACATCGAGCGCCACAACCACCCCGACCCGGGCTCGCAGCGCCTCGGCCGGCTGTCCCGCCTGCTGGCCGCCCTGCCGCGCAGCACGGTGGCCGACCTCGACGAGACGGCGCCGCCGCGACGCGGCGCCACCGCGGGGGCGTCCCTGCCGCACTACGAGCTCGTGCTGATCGACTGCCCGCCCTCGCTCGGCCAGCTCACGCGGTCCGCCCTCGTCGCGGTCGACCGGGCGGTCCTCGTCACCGAGCCGACCATCTTCGCGGTGTCCGGCGTGCAGCGCGCCTTCGAGGCCGTCCAGGCCGAACGGGCCCACAACCCCCGGCTGCAGCCGCTCGGCGTCCTGATCAACAAGTACCGCGCCCGGTCGGCCGAGCACGAGTTCCGCGTGAACGAGCTCCGCGAGCTGTTCGGTCCGCTCGTGCTCTCCGGCGTGCTGCCCGACCGCACGGCCGTGCAGCAGGCGCAGGGCGCGGGCGTCCCGATCCAGCGGTGGGACACCCCCGGCGCCCGGGAGATCGCCCAGCAGTTCGACGTGCTGCTCGGCCGGATCGTGCGGGCGGGCCACAGCGCCCGCGAGCGACGCGGCCGCCGGACCGGCTGACCTCAGGACGGGCGCAGGCCCGCCACCGTCCGCGTCACGAGGGCGAGGAACAGGTCGGCCTGGCGCACCATGTCGTCCGCGTCGCGCTGCCCGACCAGCCGCGTCGCGCCGGCCTCGACCGCCGACCGCGTCGAGGAGTGCGCCGCGAAGAACGCCGCCCACTCGCCGTACTCCGGGGCGACCGAGCTGAGCAGCGTCCACGCGTCGGTGGGCCGGGAGGAACGTCGCGCCGTCGCCCGCACCGCCAGCACGGCGGCGGCCGAGCGGAGCGCCGACAGGTGGGCCAGGCGGAAACGCTCGGCCGGCGTGGACGCGCCCTGCGCCTCGCGCAGCCCCTCCCGGGCGGAACCCAGCAGCGTCACCACCGAGCGCGAGGGCGGCGGGGCGGGCGGCCGCGGTGTGGCGGCCGCACGCCGGCGGCCCTCGCCCCGGTGACCGGCGACCGGGGCCCGACCGGAGGCCGGGCCGCGACGCGGGCTGCGCGGGACGGGCGCGGAGGCCGCGCCGGTGTCGAACAGGTCGCCCGTGGTGGCGGTGGTCGTGGTGCTCACGGAGGTCTCCTCGGGGAGTGGGGTGGTCAGGTCAGCCAGCGGAGGTCCCAGACCCCCGGGCCGGAGCGCATGCGCAGGACGAATTCGCTGGCCGGCAGATGCGGCTCGTCGGAGCGCCGGGCGAGGACCCGCCAGCACCGGCACCGGTCGCCCCCGATCGGCATCGCGGACCGGAACGGCCATCGCGACTCCTCGATCCAGCGCTCCTGGACCTCGGTGACCAGGTAGTGGCTGTCCCGTCGGTTGGGTCGGCGCTGGAACTCGACGGGGTCCCCGTCGACGCACCGGACCTGCACCGGCGACGGGCTGCGAACCATGCGTCCTCCACGGGCGGCGCGCTCCTCCCCGCCCCGCCTCGTGCGGGAGCGGGCTGTGCCTGCCACCGTGGGGAAGCCGGCGGCCGGCGCGGCCGACGGGACGCTTCCCCACGCCCCGCCGACCGGCCCTGTCGAACACGTGTTCGACATCCACGAGTGAACCCTGCACCGGTGCGATCGTCAAGTCGTCCGGGAGTGGGCGTGATCCGCGACGCCCGGCGTGATGAGATGGGGCGATGGACCGGGAGGCAGTGGCGTCGGTGACACCCGCCCACGGGCTCCGACCGGCGCGGGCCGACCGGTGACGGCCGCACCGGAGGACCCGCACCTGGTCGACCTGGACCCCGCGGAGCTGGGCCGCCGTCTCGACGAGGCGCTGGACCTCTACGTCCGGGCCATGGGCTACCCGCCGGGCACCGCCCGCCAGCGGGCGCCGATGTGGCTCGAGCACGCCCGGCGGGTCGGCTGGCGCGCGGTCGGCGCGGTCGACGCCGACGACACCCTGCGCGGGATCGCGTACGGCTACCCCGGCGCCCCTGGTCAGTGGTGGTACGAGGAGGTGCGCCGCGGCCTGCGGCGCGCCCACCGGCCGTCCCGGGGATCCGGCGGCGGGCTGTTCGGCAACGGGCTCGGGCGCCTGCTCGGCGACCCCGGCGGGTCCGGTGGGTCGTCCGAGGCCCCCGACCTCGACCCGTGGCCCCTCGACGACGACCCGGACCGCTACCTCGGCGACTACTTCGAGCTGACCGAGCTCCACGTGCGTACCGACGCCCAGGGCCACGGCCTCGGGGAGGCGCTGCTGCGCCGCCTGCTGGACCGGGCGGACGCCGGGCACGTGCTGCTCTCCACCCCCGAGGCGCCGGCACCCACCCGCGCCTGGCTCCTCTACCGCCGCTGCGGTTTCCGCGACGTGCTGCGCCACCACCGGTTCTCGAGCGACCCGCGCCCGTTCGCGGTCCTCGGCCGCACGCTCCCGCTCGAGCCCGCCGACCGGCCCTGAGCGCGCGTCCGCCGGAGGGTGTCGGACCCGCCTGGCACGATGTCGGCGTGCCCACCCGCCGTCGCAGCTCCCTGGTCCTGTTCGCCCTCGTCCTGGCGCTGGTGGGCCTGCTGGGCACCGGGTGCGTCCGGGTGCGCGCCGGGCTCGCGGTGTCGCCGCAGGACAGGGTCTCGGGGACGATCGACGTCGGCACGCCCGACGGCACGCCCGCGGGGAACGGTCCGCCGTTGCAGGTGCCGTCCGACCTCTCGGGCGACGTCACGGTCACCCGCTACGAGCAGGACGGCTACGTCGGGTCGCACGTCGTGTTCCAGGACCTGTCGTTCGACGACGTGTCCCGGCTGCTCCCCCAGCTCAGCCCCAGTACGTCGTCGGCGATCCGGCTCCAGCTGCGCCGGGCCGGTGACCGGGTGGTGCTCTCGGGCCAGGTCGACCTGACGCGCGTGTCGCCGGAGAGCGCGGACGTCCAGCTCAAGATCGCGTTCCCGGGCACGGTGCGCCAGACCGACGGCACCCAGACGCAGGGCGTCGTGACCTGGACCTTCACGCCGGGCGCGGTGGGCGAGGTCAACGCGGTCGCCGAGTACCCCGACCCGAACGCCCCGTCGTGGGTGAGCTGGGCCCTGCTGCTCACCGCGGTGGTGCTGGTGGCGGCGGGCATCGTGTTCGCGCTCGCCGCCGCGACGCGCCCCCGGGTGGACCGGCGGGCGCGCCGCTGAGGCGGGTCAGGCGCCCGGGGTGGCCGCGACGCCGAGGCGCTGCACCACGTCCACCACGGCGGGGTGCCGGTTCATGCTGATGTAGTGGATGTTGCGGACGCCCTCGTCGTACATCCGCTGCGAGAGCTCGACGCACAGGTCGATGCCCGCGTCCCGGAACGCGGCGGCGTCGTCGACGAGCGGCTCGAGCCGCTCGGTCATGGCGGCGGGCAGTGCGGCCCCGGAGAAGTCCGCGCCCCGTTCCATGGCCTTGGGCGTGGTGATCGGCATGAGCCCGGGCATGATCGGGATCTCGCAGCCCGCGGCCGCGATGCGGTCACGCATCCGCAGGAACTGCTCGGCGTCGTAGAACATCTGGGTGATCGCGAACTCCGCGCCCGCCTTCACCTTCTGCACGAAGAAGCGCGTGTCGGCGTCCTCGTCCGCCGACCGCGGGTGCAGGTACGGGAAGGCCGCCACGCCCACGCAGAACGTGCCGAGGCGCCGGACCATGTGGACCAGCTCCTCGGTGTAGGAGAAGCCGGCGGGGTGCGGCACCCACTCGGCGTCCTTGTCGTTCGGGGGGTCACCCCGGATCGCGAGGACGTTGGAGATGCCCGCCTCGGCGTACGAGCCGATGACGTGGCGCAGGTCGTCCATCGAGGCGTCCACCGCGGTGAGGTGGGCCATCGCGGTGAGGGTCGTGTCGGTCGCGATGCGTCCGGTGGTGCGGACGGTGCGGTCCCGGCTCGACCCCCCGGCACCGTAGGTCACCGAGACGAACGCCGGGTCCAGCGGCTCGATCGAGCGCACGGTGTTCCAGAGCGTGCGCTCCGCCTCGTCGGTCTTCGGGGGGAAGAACTCCACCGAGAAGGTCGGCGTCCCACGCTGGATCCGCTCCATGACAGTGGCCATCCGGTGACCATACGTGGCCGAGCGGCGCGTGTGGGGCTTTCGTGTGACGGTCGACGCGAGGGGTTGCGCCCGCCCAGCCGGTCCGGCGCGGGTTCCCTACGCTGGCGATCGGTGACGGCGGGAGGAGATCGGATGACCGTGGGCCGGACGCTGTCCGCGCAGGACACGGGGCACATCGGGCAGATCGACGGGATCGAGGCCGACCTGCCGGCCGCGGTCACTGCGGAGCTCGGCCACTACCTCGAGGGACGTCGCGAGACGTGTGCGGACCTCGCGCCGGAGTTCGTCGACGCGGTCGACGACCTCGCGACGATGGCGCTCGGTGGCGGCAAGCGCCTGCGTCCCACCTTCGCCTGGTGGGGCTGGCGCGGCGCCGGCGGGGCGACCCGCCCCTCCCCCACCCCCGACGTCGTGCTGCGCGCCGTGGCCGCGCTCGAGCTCGTCCAGGTCTGCGCTCTGGTGCACGACGACCTGATCGACGACTCCGACCTGCGCCGCGGGATCCCGACGGTGCACGCGCGCTGGACGGCCCGGCACGCGGAGCGTGACTGGATCGGTTCCTCCGAGCGGCTCGGCGCCGCCGTCGCCATCCTCGTCGGGGACCTCGCGCTGGCCTGGTCCGACGACATGCTCCGGTCCGCCGGACTCACGGGCCCGGAGCTCACGCGCGCGGCCGCGGTGTGGGACGCCATGCGCACGGAGATGCTGACCGGCCAGTTCCTCGACGTCGTCGGGCACGCCACCGATCTGGCCACCCCCGAGGGCGTGCTGCGGATCAGCCGGTACAAGACGGCGGCCTACACCATCGAACGGCCGCTGCACCTCGGCGCCGCGCTCGCGGGTGCGGACGACGACATCGTCACGGCCTACCGCCGGTTCGGCACCGACCTCGGGATCGCCTTCCAGCTGCGCGACGACCTGCTCGGCGTCTTCGGCGACCCGGCCGTCACCGGCAAGCCCGCGGGCGACGACCTGCGCGAGGGCAAGCGCACGCTGCTCGTCGCCCTCGCCCGCCGCCACCCCGACCAGGACGCCGCCGCGCCCGTCGAGCACGCCCTCGGCCGCGAGGACCTGACCCCGACCGACGTCGACGCCGCGCGGCACGCTCTGGTGGAGCTCGGCGTCGTCGACGAGGTGGAGGAACGCATCACCACGCTCACCGCGTCCGCGCTCGACGCCCTGGCCGCCGCCCCGCTCGACCCCGAGGCCCACGAGCGGCTCAGCGGGCTCGCGGTCAAGGCCACGCGGCGGACGTTCTGATGGCCGGCGACCACGTCGTCGTCGTCGGTGCGGGCCTCGGTGGGCTCACCGCGGCCCTGCACCTGCGGGGCGCGGGACGCGAGGTCACCGTCGTCGAGCGGGAACCGTTCGCCGGCGGCCGCGCCGGGCGCATCGACCTCCCCGACGGCCGGGGAGGCGCCTTCCGGCTCGACACCGGCCCGTCGGTCATCACGATGCCCGACCTGCTCGAGGAGCCGCTGACCGCGGTCGGCGAGAAGCTGGGCGACCGCCTGGACCTGGTGCGCCTCGACCCCGCCTACCACGCGCGGTTCGCCGACGGCTCCGAACTCCGGGTCCACACCGACGGCGACGCCATGGAGCAGGAGATCCGGGAGAAGGTCTCGGCGCGCGACGCCGAGGGCTACCGCCGGCTGCGGACGTGGCTGACCGAGCTCTACGGCGTGCAGATGGCGACGTTCATCGACGCGAACTTCGACTCGCCGCTCGACGTCCTGTCCCCCGATCTCGTCCGGCTCGGGCTGCTCGGCGGCTTCGGCCGGCTCGGCCCGCGCATCAGCCGGTTCATCGACGACGAGCGCCTGCGCCGCATCTTCTCCTTCCAGGCGCTCTACGCCGGGGTGCCGCCGGCGAAAGCGCTGGCCGCCTACGCCGTCATCGCCTACATGGACACGATCGCCGGGGTGTACTTCCCGAAGGGGGGCGTGCGGGCCCTCCCCCAGGCGTACGCCGACGCCGCGACCGCGGCCGGGGTCACCTTCCGCTACGGCACCACCGTCACCGGGCTGACCCGGAGCGGGTCGCGGGTGACCACCGTCGAGACCGACGACGGCTCCATCCCGGCCGACGCGGTGGTGCTCACGCCGGACCTCCCCGTCGTCCACCGGATGCTGGGCCGGACCCCGCGCCGGGCCGTGCCGCTGCGCTGGTCGCCGTCCGCGTACGTGGTCCACCTGGGCCTCGACCGACCGGTGCCCGACCTCGGCCACCACACGATCTCCTTCGGCGACGCCTGGGCGTCGACGTTCGACGAGATCATCACCGACGGCCGGCTGATGTCCGACCCGTCGCTGCTGGTCACCCGCCCGACCGCGACCGACCCGACGCTCGCGCCCGCGGGCGGCGACTATGTCTCGGTGCTGGCGCCGTGCCCCAACCAGGCCACGGCGCCCGACCTCGACTGGGACCGGGTGGGACCGCGCTACCGCGACGAGCTGCTCGACGTCCTCGCCGGGCGCGGGATCGACCTCGGCGACCACGTCGTCGCCGAGCACCGCATCTCCCCCGCCGACTGGGCCGCGATGGGCATGGCCGCCGGGACACCGTTCTCGGCGGCGCACACCTTCGCGCAGACCGGACCCTTCCGGTCGAGCAACCGGATCCGCGGCGTGGACAACGCCTTCCTCGCCGGGTGCGGCACCACGCCCGGCGTCGGCGTCCCCACGGTGGTCGTCTCCGGCAAGCTGGCGGCAGCGAGGATCGTCGGGAAGCGTTCATGACGGGGCGGACGCAGCGCAGCGGAGCTCGACCATGACGACGGGCGTGGCCCTGCCGGCGCGCGGGGCGGCGGCCGAGCTGGACGCCGCCGGGATCACGACGCCGGCCCTGCGCGGCGCCTACGCCCGGTGCCGCGCGCTGAACGCCGAGCACGGCCGCACCTACTTCCTGGCGACCCGGCTGCTGACGCCCGCCCAGCGCCCGGCGATCCACGCGCTGTACGGGTTCGCGCGGATGGCCGACGACGTGGTCGACGCCCCGGGCGCCGCCACCGTGGCCGAGGTCGTGGCGCGCATCGAGGAGATCCGCGCGCGGATGCGGGTGGCACTGTCCGGGGACGCGGGCGAGCACGGCGACGGGGGGTGGACGGGCGACGTGCTGGCCGACGAGCCGGTCGTCGCCGCCCTCGCCCACACGGTGGAGCGCTACGCCATCGACCACCGGTACTTCGAGGACTTCATGGACTCGATGGCCATGGACCTCACCGTCACCGACTACCCGACGTTCGACGACCTCGCGGTCTACGTGCACGGGTCGGCCGCCGTGATCGGGCTGCAGGTCCTGCCGGTGCTGGGCACGGTCGTGCCCCGCGAGGAGGCCGAACCGTCGGCGGCCGCGCTCGGCGTCGCGTTCCAGATCACGAACTTCCTGCGCGACGTCGGGGAGGACCTCGACCGCGGCCGCGTCTACCTGCCGGCCGACGAACTGGCCGCCTTCGGCGTCGACCGCGAGCTGCTCGGCTGGTGCCGGGAGCGGGAGTACACCGACCCCCGCGTCCGGCGGGCGATCGCGCACCTCGTCGCCCGCACCCGGGCGATCTACCGGCGGGCCGACGCGGGGATCGCCCTGCTCGACCCGGTCTCCCGGCCCTGCGTGCGGACCGCGTCGGTGCTCTACGGCGGCATCCTCGACGAGATCGTCGCCGCGGACTACGACGTGCTCGCCCGCCGCGTGGTCGTGAGCAACGCCCGCCGTGCCGCCGTCGCCGGTCCGGGCCTGCTCCGCGCCGTCGCGGCCCGCCACCGACCCGGGGCCCGCCGCCGGACCCGGTGACCGGGATGCCCGACGAGCTCGTCCTCGCCTTCGACGGGGACTGCCACCGCTGCCGGGCCGTCGCCGCCGAGGTACGACGACGGGTCGCGGGACTCGACGTGCTGCCGCTCCGCGACTACCGCGTGCTCCAGTGGCGGGCCGAGGCCTACGGCGCGGACCCGCCGCACGCGCCGACGCTCCTCGCGGTGGACGTCGTGGACGGCGTGGACCGCGTCCGGGCCTGGCACGGGCCCGCCGTCGTGACCGGACTGCTGCGCACCCTCGGACCGCGACGCACCGCGGCCCTCGCCCCCGTCGTCGCGACCCTGCTCCGCCGGACCGGACCTAGAACGCCATCGCCTGGGCGCGGCGCTTGACCTCCCCGCCGCGGTCCGAGCGCAGCGCCTCGACGGGCGCCCCGGGCAGCGTGGGGTCCTCCTGGAAGAGCCAGCGGAGGATCTCGGCGTCGGTGTAGCCGCCGTCGCGCAGCAGCGTGATGAGGCCAGGCAGGCCCTTGACGACGCCGGTGTCGACGAGGAAGGCGGCCGGGACCACCCACTTGTCGCCCTCGCGGACGCCGAGGAGCTGGCCCTGCTTGATCATCTGGCTGACACGGGTGCGGGGCACGCCGAGTCGCTCGCCGGCCTCGGCGAGGGTGAGGGCGTCGATCTCGCGACCCACGAGAGCGGTCAGTGCGGCGGTCATCGGAGCACACTGTGCCAGAGCGCACGCGCCGCGACATCAGTCTCTCGGGAAACCGGGCTCCGCGCGTCGTCACCGACGCGCCGCCGTCCGCGCGCCTAGCATCCGACCATGCCGCGCGACACCGCCCCGGGGACCGCCCGCACGGTGCTCGACGGCCGCTACCGCGTCGGCGAGGTGATCGCCCGCGGCGGGATGTCCACCGTCCACCGCGGCACCGACCTGCGCCTCGACCGTCCGGTGGCGGTCAAGATCATGGACCCGTCGCTCGCGCAGGACCCGGTGTTCGTCCGCCGCTTCGAGCGGGAGGCCCGCGCCGCGGCCCGCCTCTCCCACCCCGGGATCGTCGCGGTGCACGACCAGGGCCGTCACGCCGACGGCACGATCTTCCTGGTCCTCGAGCTGGTCGAGGGCGGCACGCTGCGCGACGTCATCCGGGAGCAGGTCCGCCTCGCGCCCGCGACCGCCCTGACCGTGGTGGAGCAGGTGCTCGCGGCGCTGTCGGTGGCGCACCGGATGGGCATGGTGCACCGGGACGTCAAGCCGGAGAACGTGCTCGTGTCGAGCACCGGGGCGCTCAAGGTCGCCGACTTCGGGCTGGTGGCGGCCGCCTGGGACGGCGCCGCCGACGGCTCGCTCGACACCGGCGGCTCCACCTCCGACGACCTCATCCTCGGCACCGCCGCCTACCTCGCGCCCGAACAGGTCCAGCACGGCCGCACCGACGAGCGCAGCGACGTCTACGCAGCCGGGGTCGTGCTGTTCGAACTGCTCACGGGCGTCCCGCCGCACGGCGGGGACACCGCCCTGGCCGTCGCGTACCGCCACGTGAACGTCGACGTCCCCGCGCCGTCCACCCGCGCCCCGGGCATACCCCGGGCGCTCGACCGGCTCGTCGTCGCGGCCACCCGGCGCGACCCCGACGACCGGCTCGACAGTGCGGCGGCGTTCCTGGAGCAGGCCCGCCGGGTGCGGCAGGAGGAGTCGCTGCCCTTCGCTCCGGTGGGCGCGCCGCGCAGACGCCGGACCGCGGCCGCGCCGCCCCCGCACACCGGGACCCGCGTGTTCACCGGACCCACGCCGCGGGCCCCGGTCGACGACCCGCCGCCCCCGGCCCGGGAGCCGGAGCCCGACCCGGACGACGAGCCGGACCCGCCGTCGCGAACGGAGACCCGCAACGCGGACGTCGTCGACCGCGTGGAGCGGCACGCCCGCCGCCGGGACCGCATCCGGTCCCGACGCATCTTCGTCGCGTGGGTGTTCGCCGTGACCGCCGTCAGCGTCGCGTCGGGCATCGTCGGCTGGGGGCTCGGCACCCCCTGACCGCCGGCACGCCCTAGTTGCGCAGCATCTCCGCGATGAGGAAGGCGAGCTCGAGGGACTGCTGGGTGTTCAGGCGGGGGTCGCAGGCGGTCTCGTAGCGGCCGGCGAGGTCGGTGTCGGAGATCTCCTGGGCGCCGCCGAGGCACTCGGTGACGTCCTCGCCGGTCAGCTCGACGTGGATGCCGCCGGGGTGGGTGCCCAGCCGGTGGTGGACCTCGAAGAAGCCCTGCACCTCGTCGACGACCTGGTCGAAGTGGCGGGTCTTGAACCCGGTGGTGGCCTCGTAGGTGTTGCCGTGCATCGGGTCGCACTGCCAGATCACCTGGTGCCCGGAGGCGGTGACCTTCTCCACGATGCCCGGCAGCACGTCGCGGACCTTCCCCGCACCCATCCGGGAGATCAGGGTGAGCCGGCCGGGCTCGTGGTTCGGGTCGAGCCGCTCGACGTACTCCACGGCCTGCTCCGGGGTGGTGCCCGGCCCGATCTTCAGCCCGATCGGGTTGGCCAGCAGCTCCGCGAACGCGATGTGGGCGCCGTCCAGGGCCCGGGTGCGTTCCCCGACCCACAGGAAGTGCGCGCCGAGGGAGAACAGCCGCGGGTCGTCACGGCGGGTCGAGTCCAGGCGCAGCATGGCCCGCTCGTAGTCCAGCACCAGCGCCTCGTGGCTGGCGTAGATCTCGGTGGCGTGCAGGGAGTGGTCGGTGACCCCGCACGCGGACATGAACCGCAACGCCCGGTCGATCTCGGCGGCGACGGCCTCGTAGCGCTCGCCGGCGGCGGAGTTCGCGACGAACTCCCGGTTCCAGTCGTGGACCTCGTGCAGGTCGGCCATCCCACCCGAGGTCAGCGCCCGGGTCAGGTTCATCGCCGCGGAGGCGTTGGCGTAGGCCCGGATCATCCGGCCCGGGTCGGGGATCCGCAGCTCGGCGTTCGCGGCCAGCGAGTTGACCATGTCGCCGCGGTAGGACGGCAGGCCGAACGCGTCGACCTCGCTCGAGCGGGGCTTGGCGTACTGCCCGGCGATCCGCCCGATCTTGACCACGGGGGTGGAGGCGCCGTAGGTCAGCACCACCGCCATCTGCAGCAGCGTGCGGATGTTGCCGCGCAGGTGCGGCTCGGTGTTGTCGGCGAAGGTCTCCGCGCAGTCCCCGCCCTGCAGCAGGAACGCCTCACCCCGCGCGACCGCCGCGAGCTGGCCGCGCAGCCGGTCGATCTCGGCGGGCACCGTGATCGGCGGGACGTGCTCGAGCACGGTCCGCGCGTCGGTCACCGCCGAGGCGTCCGGCCACGCCGGCTGCTGCGCCGCCGGCTTCGACAACGCCGCGTCCAACCGCTCCCGCATCTCGGCGGGCAGGGGCGGCAGGCCGGGCAGGGCATCCACGGGCAGGTCGACGGACCACACGAGACATCACCCTACTGTCACGCGACGCGGTGCCGGATCGGTTCCCCTCGGACGAAGCGGCCGACGTTCGTCACGAACTCCCGGGCCATGCCGGCGTAGGACTGCTCGGTGATGCCCCCGACGTGCGGGGTGACCAGCACGTTGTGGTCGAGCAGCTCGTCGTGCGGGTCGATCGGCTCGACCCACGTCACGTCCAGGCCCGCGCCGGCGAGGCGTCCTCCGGCCAGGGCGGCCAGCAGCGCCTCGCGGTCGACGACGGGGCCACGGGCCACGTTGACCAGGTGGCCACCCGGATTGAGGGCGGCGAGTGCGGCGTCGGACACGACGCCGCGGGTCTCCTCGGTGAGCGGGCACGCCACGACGAGGTCGTCGCAGCCCGCGAGCGCCGCCGCGAGGTCGCCGCGGCGGTACTCGTCGATCACGGCGGCGGCCGCCGGGTAGTCCGCCGCCTCCCGGCGCCCGATGCCGACGACGTGCACCCCGAAGGCCCGCAGCCGGACGGCCACCTCGACGCCGATGTCGCCGGTGCCCAGCACGGCCACCGTGCGGCCGCGGAGCATGACGCCCATCGGCGAGCCGACCGCCTTCTCGGCGACCCCGGCCCGCGCCTCCTCGTAGCGGCGCAGCAGGGCCAGCAGCAGGAGCAGGGCGATCTCGGCGACGGCCGTGGCGTTGCCCGAGCCGCCGCCGGGCACGTTGGCCACCGGGACGCCCCGCTCCCGGGCCGCGGCCAGGTCGACCCCGGACACGCCGACGCCGAACTGCTGGACCAGCCGTGCCCCGCACGCGTCGATCAGCGGGCCGTCGACGGTGCTGCCCAGCGGGGCGAGCACGTCGGCCGGGGCGGGCGCGGCGTGCGGCACGTCGACGAGTTCCGCCCCGTCCAGCTCGGGGATCGCGAGCTCGGCCAGGGCCGCGGTGAGGCACCGCCGGACCTCCGGGAAGCCGCCGCCGACCAGTCCGATGCGCAAGGTGCCTCCGGCCCGTGAGTGCGGCGGTGATCGCCACCCAACGTACTCACGGGCCGCGGCGACCTACACGGGCTCGGCCACGAACACCGGGATCTCGCGGTCGGTGGCCTTCTGGTAGTCGGCGTAGGGCGGGTACGCGGCGACCGACCGCTCCCACCACGTGGCGCGCTCCTCGCCCTCGACGATGCGGGCGCGGTAGGTCTTCGTCTCGCGTCCGTCCTGGATGGGGAACTCCGGGTTCGCGACGATGTTGTGGTACCAGGTCGGGTGCTCGTCCGCCCCGCCCTTGGACGCGACGATGGCGTAGTCGCCGTCGTGCTCGACGCGCATCACCGGGGTGTGGCGCAGCTTCCCGGTCTTCGCGCCGCGCAGCGTCATGAGGACGATCGGCGACCCCTTGACAGTGATGCCCTCCGTGGTGCCGGTGCGCTCGATCTGCTCGATCTGCTCGCGCACCCAGTCGGTCGGGTTGGTCTCCACCTGCTCGCTCATACCGCGAGGGAACCCGCCCCCGCGGGCGATCATTCCGGCGCGCCCATCCGTGCGCGCCAGATCTCGTCGATGACCTTCCACTTGACGAGGTTGTGTCGGGCGTCGGCGAGCGCGTCGTGGGCGTCCGGCGGCGCCGGCGGGAGCTCGGGGCGCCCGACGTCGTCCCACCGCTGGCGCAGGTCCCGGGTGAAGCGCGGGAGGTTCCGCGGCAGGTCGGGCATGGCGCCCCACAGCTGCGCGACGACCACGTGGTCGTACGGCGCGTTCCACGCCCAGAGCTCCACCGGACCCGGACCCGCCGTCACGAAGGCGTGGAAGTCCTCCCGCAGCTGCAGGCGGCTGCGCCAGGCCGGGTCCGACGACGGCGGGAGCTTGTCCAGCACGTGCTTGCGGACCCAGGGGCCCGCCTTCATGGGGTCGAACGCCCGCGAGATCGCGTAGAACTCGCGGCCGTCCTCGTCGACCGCCCCGAGGGAGACGAGGTCGATCGTCGTCCCGTCCTCGATGAACTCGCAGTCGTAGAAGATCCGGGCCACGACGCCCGATTCTGTCAGGCCGCGGTGGCGTCGCCCGCGCTCTCCTTCGCCTTCGACGCGTAGACGTCCACGTACTCCTGGCCCGAGAGCTCCAGGATGGCGTCCATCACCTCGTCGGTGATGGCGCGCTCGACCTGGCGGTCGTCGGGGATCCCGGCGTAGCGCGAGAAGTCCAGGGGCCGGCCGATGACGATCGTGATCTTCACCGGACGCCACAGCCGGGAGCCGACCGGGTTGGCGCGGTCGGTCCCGATCATCGCCACCGGGACGACGGGCACCCCGGCCTCGAGCGCCATGCGGGCCACGCCGGTGCGCCCCTTGTAGAGCCGGCCGTCGGGCGAGCGGGTGCCCTCGGGGTAGATGCCGAACAGCCGTCCCTCGCGCAGCACGCCGATGCCGGTGTCGAGGGCGGCGCGGGCGGCGCGGCCGTTGCCGCGCTCGATCGGGACCTGGCCCATCCCGGTGAAGAACCAGCGCTGCAGGGTCCCGACCGGACCCGGCGTCGTGAAGTACTCCGCCTTGGCCGGGAACGCCATCCGCCGGGGCACCATCAACGGCAGCACGAAGGAGTCCAGCACCGCGAGGTGGTTCGACGCGACGAGCGCACCCCCGGTGCGGGGCAGGTTGTCCGCGCCCCGCACCTCCGGCCGGAACGCCATGCGCATGAGCGGGCCCATGAAGACCCACTTCATCAACCAGTAGAGCACCGCTCCCCTTCCGGAGGACCCCTCGGATGTCGCAGCCTAGGCAGCGGCGTGTCGGGCGACAACGACAGCGCGTCAGGACCGTCCACCGACCGGCCACCGACGACACCACCGGATCGGGCACCTGCACGTACCGCCGAGGTGTGGGACGTGCCACGATGGGAGCCGGGCGTCGCCGCGCCCGAGATCCCCGTCGTGGAGGCACGTGTGCCGGTGATGCCCGGGGCGGAGCCCTTCTCCGCCGACCCCGAGGGTGCCGAGATCGGCGTCGTGCTCTCGCACGGTTTCACGGGCAGCCCGCAGAGCATGCGGCCCTGGGGCGAGTACCTCGCCGCCGAGGGGATCGCGGTGCGCGGCCCGCGCCTGCCCGGGCACGGCACCCGGTGGCGCGACATGCAGGCCACCCGCTGGCCGGACTGGTACGGCGAGATCTCACGCGCGGTCGACGACCTGCTCGGCCGGTACCGCTCCGTGTTCGTCTTCGGGCTCTCGATGGGTGGCACGCTCACGCTGCGCGTCGCGGAGGAGTACGGCGACCGGATCGCCGGCATCTGCCTGGTCAACCCCTCGGTCACCACGCTGCGCCGCGACGCGGCCTTCGCCCGCTACCTCGCCCGGCTCTGGCCGTGGGCGCCCGGCGTGGCCAACGACGTCGCCAAGCCCGGCGTCACCGAGCTCGGCTACGACCGGGTGCCGCTCAAGGCGTTCGTCTCCCTCACCGAGCTCTGGGCCGTCGTCCGCGAGGACCTCCCGCGCGTGACGAGCCCGGTGCTGCTCTACCGCTCGACCTCGGACCACGTGGTGGAACCGGTGAACGCCCGCCTCGTCCTCGACGGGGTCTCGGCCACCGACGTCTCCGAGGTCGTGCTCCACGACAGCTTCCACGTGGCGACGCTCGACCACGACGCCCCCACGATCTTCGCCGGCAGCACCGAGTTCACCCGCCGGCTCGATGCCGCCAGAGCCGCCCGCGCCGAAGCAGGGAACCCCGCATGAGCACTCCCGACCCCGAGGACGCCGCCCGCCGGGACGAGACCGCCTCCGGCCGACCGGCGGACGCCCGACAGTTCTCCGAGCCGGCCGACGTCGACGCCGCCTTCGCCGCCATCGTCGCGGACTGGGCCGCCTCCGACGCGCCCCGCTGGCCCGTCGTGCCCGACGACGGGCCCTCGTCCGGGATCGGGCTCGCCACGCCCCCGCAGGGTCAGCCCTCCGCTCACCCCGAGCGGCCCGCCGACGAGCTCTTCACGCCCGCCGCCGAGCCGGAGCCGGTGCGCCCGACGCCGCCGGCCGCGCACCGTCCGCACCCGACGCCCGCCGAGGACGACCACTTCGTCCCGCCGGAACCGCCGCCGCTCCCCCGGATCGGCCTCTCCAGCCTGTTCGGGCTGCTGCTCCTCGTCGCGGGTGTCGTGCTGCTCGCCCTGCCGGCGCTCGTCGGCGGAATCGCCGGCCTGGGCATCGTGCCGGGCCTGCTCGCGATGGCCGCCGGACTGGGCTGGCTCGTCGTCGGGATGCGGCGGCCCTCGGAGCGCGACGACGACGGAATGCTCTGACCCCGGTCGTCGCGCCCGACCGGTGCCGCTGCCGGCGCGGCCGCTACCGACCGGTGGCCGTCCGAGCGGTGGCAGTCCGAGCGGTGGTCGTCAGAGTGCCCGCTCCCCCGCGTCCAGCGCGGCGCCGATCATGCCGGCGTCCCCGCCCAGGACCGCGGCGCGCAGGTCGGCCAACCGGCGGTGGCCACGACCCGTGACCTCCTCGGCGTAGACCCGGCGCGCGTCGTCGAGGTACAGCGCGGACGACGCCGAGACCTCGCCGCCGATGACCACGACGTCGGGGTCGAACGTGTCCGCCACGAGCGCGAGCCCCCGGCCCAGCCATGCCGCGAAGCCGGCGACGACCCGCCGGGCGAGGGCGTCCCCGCCCTCGGCGGCGTGCGCGACGTCGCGGCCGGAGAGCGGCAACCCCCGCTCCCACGTCGCGCGCAGGATCGAGAAGTCCTCGCTCGCCGCGACCAGCTCGTCGGCGCTCGCCCCGAGCGCGGTGCCGCTGCAGTAGCGCTCCAGGCACCCGCGCTTGCCGCACGGGCACGGCCGGCCGTCGGGCACGACGATGACGTGCCCGAGCTCCGGAGCGACACCGAAGGCCCCGCGGAACACGTGGCCGTCGATCACCAGCGCGGCGCCGATGCCGGTCCCCAACGCCACCAGGACCGCGACCCGCGCATCCCGGGCCGCCCCCACCCGGTGCTCGGCGAGGCCCGCGGCGTTGGCGTCGTGCTCCAGGGTCACCGGCAGCCCGAGCCGCTCGGTCATCCGGTCGACGACGGGCTCGTCCCGCCACGGCAGGTGGGCGCCGAAGGACACCGCACGGCGGTCCGGGTCGACGAACCCGGCGACCGCGAGTCCCACCGCGGCCACCTCGCGGCCGGTGGCGCGGGCCTCGTCGGACAGGTGGCCGACGAGCTTCGCCACGGTCTCGTCCAGCTCCGCGGACTGCCGCGGTGTCGCGGCGACCCGGCTCGCGAGCAGCGTCCCGTCGCCGTCGACGAGGCCCGCCTTGACCGTCGTGCCGCCGATGTCGACCCCGACCGTCAGCACGGGCGCGGCCGGCGGCGGACGGTGATGCGCTGCACGCCGCGGCGGGTACCGCTGCGGGTCGCGTTCCCGTTCCCGACGACGGGTGCGGTCGCCGCGGCCGGGACCGGGGGCTCGGGGGCGACGTCGTCGGCCGCGGCACTCGGGGCAGCGGCGGTCGAGCCAGCGGCGGTCGAGCCAGCGGCGGTCGAGCCAGCGGCGGTCGAGGCAGCGGCGGTCGAGGCAGCGGCGGGAGCGGCCGCCGGGGCGACGTTGTGGCGGGGGCTGGGGCGCGGGCCCCGGCGACCGGTGGGCCGCTCGGCGGGCCGGGGGTCGGCGTCCGGGACGGGTTCGGGGGACGGACCGGCAGGGACATCCGGGGCCGGCCCGGCGACGGTCGTGGTCGGGCTCATGGACCGACCCGTGGTCCGGCTCGCGGGGGCCGGGTCGAACGTCGCGTGGGGCGCGACGTCCCAGGGGACGTCGGCCGGCCAGGTCGGCGCACCCCACTCGGCCGGCCAGGCCGGCGCGGCCGACGAGCTGGTCGGTGCGGGTTCCGGGGCCGGCGCATGGTGGTCGTGACTGCCGGACGCGTGTGCCTGAACGAGCATGCGCAGCAGCACCAGCAGGCCGGAAGCCTGCTCGGCGAGCGTGGCCGTCAGCTCGGGCTGCTCGCCGCGCAACGCGGCGACCAGCGCGCACACCGGGCACCAGGAGCAGGGACCGGCGCTCTGCCGGGGCCGCCCGGCGCCGTCGGCCCGGGTGCCCTCGACACGCGTGCCGACCCAGTCGAGCAGCGTGGTCGCGGTCTCGCGGGCCTCGCGGGCGAGGCGCTCGCGAGCCGCCCGGTCGGCGTCCGTCGTCATCGTGGCGTGCCCCCGATCCCCCGCGCCGTCATCGCATCCAGACCGCGGGGTCCGGGCGGAAGGCGACCGAGAGGACGTCGTCGTCGAGCTCGGCCCCGATGACCTCGCACCGGCGCAGCACCGGCGGCAGGGCCACCGTGCGCCGACGGCCCCCGACGGTCACCGCGAGCTCGTCCCCGATCCGCGCGAGGTCGACCTCGCCGTCGCCGATGCCGGGGACCTGCAGGTCCAGGGCGTACTCGCTGTCGACCGAGGTGCCCTCCCCCGCGGTCCGGCGCAGCTCCATCAACGGGCGGGCGCAGACGCCCTCGAGCGGGTCGTCGTCGCCGTAGAGGTCGTCGGCGAGCTCGCCGAGCTCCGCGACGCCGACCGGTTCCCCGGCCCGGTGACCGACCGTCCGCACGCCGACGCCGGTACCCGCGGTGAGCTCCGCGAGCTCGGCGAGCACCTCGTCCTGCTCCTGCCGGCGGACCCGCAGCCACTGCACGGCCGCGCTGCGCCCGGCGCCGGGGTCGGGCACCAGCCGGTTGGCGATGAGGCCGTCGACGTGGAGCTCGTGCAGCGCCAGGGCCGTCACCGTGCGGCGGGTCTCCGCCGCGACGACCCGCTCCGGGGTGAGGACGAGCCGGATCGTGGTGGTGCGCCGGTCGGCGAGCATCGCGCGTAGCCCGGAGAGCTGCTCGGCCAGGCGGGACAGCGACGCCGCGGCGGCGTCCCACTTCGCCACCGTCGCCCCGCTGCCCGCGAGACCCGCGAGGACACCGCGGACCGCGCGGCGGTGGGCCGGGAACAGCCGCTCGAGATAGCCGCCCAGGGCCTCGGGCAGGCTCAGCAGCCGCAGCGTCTCCGCCGTGGGGCCGCAGTCGACGACGACGACCTCCCACGGCCCGTCCTCGGTCGCGCGGCGGACCTGCTCGAGGGCCAGCAGGTCCTCGACCCCGGGCAGCACGGTCAGTTCGTCGGCGACGATGTCGTCGACGCCCGCGCCGGACAGGAGCGTGCGCAGCTGGGCCCGCAGCGGCTCCCAGGCCTCGTCGACCAGGGCGCGGGTGTCGACGTGCGCCGCGAACAGGCCGGGCAGGGCCACGCCGTCGATCTCGGTGGGCTCACCGCCCAGCGGGACGTCGAACGCGTCGCCGAGCGAGTGCGCCGGGTCGGTCGAGAGCACCAGGACCTTGCGACCCGAGCGTGCGAGCGCGACCGCCGTGGCCGCCGCGGTCGTCGTCTTGCCGACCCCGCCCTTGCCGGTGAAGAGCAGGACCCGCACTAGCCCTCCACGCGCCGCTTGAGGCCGGACAGCGCGGTGTCCATGATCCTCTTCTCGGCGCGGCGCTTGATGAGGCCGGGCATGGGGACCGCCAGGTCCACCGACAGCGTGTAGGTCACGGTCGTCTCCCTCTCGGAGCCCTCGAGCCGGTAGCGCCCGCGCTGGCCGCGTTGCATCTGCCCGGACACGAGGTCCCAGGTGACGCCGTCGTCGACCCAGTCGTACGCGAGCACGTAGGTGTCCTTGAGCGGACCGGCGTCCAGGGTGAACCGGACCTGTTCGGGGCGGCCCTCGTCGTCGTGCGTGAGGACTTTCGCGGAGGTGATCGAGTCCGCCCACTCAGGGTAGGCGGGGAAGTCGGAGATCACGTCGAGCACGGCCGTCGGAGCGGCCGCGATGATGATGGACTGCGTGGACTCGTCCGCCATGGCGCCGAAGGTTACCGTCGTCCCCCCGCCGGGCTCGCCCCGCCGTCATCCTCGCCACGCCCGGGGTACCCGTGAGGCGCGCGTGATGTCGTGTGGGTCACCATCGGGCCACCGCCGGGGTGCCCCGGCGCCGGAAGTGGCCGACGTTGAGGCACTCGGTCGGACCGATCCGCGTGCGCGCCGTGAGCGGGGCGTGCACGTGCCCGTAGAGGGCGAGCCGGGGGCGGGTGGCCCGGATCTGCTCGAGGAGGGCGGGCGAGGTCAGCTCGTGCGTCCGCGCCACCACGTCGTAGGCCAGCTCGGCGACCGCGGGCGGGGCGTGGCTGCACAGTACGTCGACCGGGCCGAGCGCCTCGACCGCCGCGGTGAACTCGGCCGCCCCGCGCATGTAGGAACGGAACGCGCCCGCCCGGGGCTCCACCCCCGCGGGCAGCGGCACCCCGCCGACGAACCCGACGCGGGTGTCGCCGATCTCGACCACCTCGCCGTCGACGGCCCGCACGTTGGGGTGGGCGGCGAGGAACTCCGGCCACATCGCGGGCACGTCGACGTTCCCGGGCATCAGCCACACCGGGACCCCGACGGCGCCGAGCGCGGCGAACATGCGCCCGTACTGCCGGTGCACGGCCTCGTCGACCCGGGCGCGCGGGTCCGCCACGTCGGCCCACAGCCGCTTCGTGAACTCCCGCAGCGCCCCCGGCCCGCCCTGCGAGCGCAGGCGGGCGAACTCGACGGTGGCCGCCGGGCCCAGGATGTCGGCGAGGATGCCGTTGGTGGGCTCGTCGTAGTCGACGAAGTCGATGAGGTCTCCCAGCACGACGAGGACCTCGGCCCCCTCGGCCGCCCGGGCCAGGTCCTCGCTGTTGCCGTGGACGTCCGAGACGACGTGCACCCTCATGCGCGGGCCGGCGTCGGCTCACCCGGACGACGGGTCCACCCGGCGCCCCCGGACGGTTCCCCCTCGAGGCGCGCCTTGAGGTCGAACGCGACGGCCTTGGCGGCGCGCTGCCGGCGCAGCGCCTCACGGGCCGGGCCGCTCCGGCCGCGCAGCGACCGCCGCGCGGACCCGCCGTCGGGACCCGGGGCGGGATCGAGCCGGAGGAACCAGTGGACCACCGTGCCGTCGCCGACGGCCTCGCACCAGACCTCCGCGCTCCCGACCCACCGCCCGGTCACCGACCAGCGCAGCCCGGCGGGGCCGCGGTCGGCGAAGACGTGCAGCTCGAGGTCGGGCCAGAGCCGGGGCCAGTCGGCGGGGTCGGCGAACGCGGCGGCCACCACGGCGGGCTCGGCCAGCACGAACGTCTCGTCGATCACGTCCAGCGCGGCCACCGCGACAGCGTGCCCGACGCCTCCGCCCGTCGCAGCGTCGACCTCCGCCCCGATGTCCGATCTGACCGTTTGATCCGGGATACCGCCGGGTAGTGACGGCGGGCCGTCCGCGCCCTAGGCTTCGCGCACGCCGGTGTCGCAGGAGATCCCGGTCGAGGTGGAAGGGTGTGTGCGGGGTGCAGGAGTACAGCGTGCCGGCGGCGGCCAAGGTCGCCGACGAGGACCGTCTCACCGACGCGGTCTGGGCGAACGCCACCGAGCACCCGGGGGACACCGCCTACCTGCGGCTGGTGGACGACGCCTGGCGCCCGACGACCTTCGGCGAGTTCCGGGACGAGGTCGTGGCCGTGGCCAAGGGCTTCATCGCCGCGGGCCTGCAGCCCGGCGACCGCGTGGGCATCGTCGCGCGGACCCGGTACGAGTGGACCCTGCTCGACTACGCGCTGTGGACCGCCGGCTGCGCGGGCCTCCCGATCTACGAGACCTCCTCCGCCTCGCAGTACGAGTGGTGCCTCTCGGACTCCGGCGCCCGCGGCGTGGTCATCGAGACCGACGAGCACCGCCGGACGCTGGAGAAGGTCCAGGAGAAGCTCTCCGACCTCGACCACGTGTGGCAGATCGACGGCCCGTCGCCCGCCGTCGAGGCCCTCAAGGAGGCGGGCCGGGACGTCCCCGACGCCGACGTCGAGGAGCGCCGGACCGGCGTGCGCGCGGACGACCTCGCGACCCTGATCTACACCTCGGGCACCACGGGCCGCCCCAAGGGCTGCGAGATCACGCACCGCAACCTGCTGTTCGAGGTCCGCGCGGCGGGCGAGACCTTCGGCTCGATGATGCAGGCCGGGAACTCGACGCTGCTGTTCCTGCCCCTCGCGCACATCTTCGCCCGCGTCGTGCAGATCGCCGCGCAGGAGCAGCGCTACGTGGTCGGACACTTCGCCGACACCTCGAAGCTCTCCGCCGAGCTCCCCCGCTTCAAGCCGGACTTCCTGCTCTCGGTGCCCCGCGTGTTCGAGAAGGTCTACAACTCGGCCAAGCAGAAGGCCTACCAGAGCGGCAGGGGCCGGATCTTCGACCTCGCCGAGGCCACGGCCGTCGAGTACTCGAAGTCCCTCGACGCGGGCGGTCCCGGCCTGCTGCTGCGCGGCAGGCACGCGCTGTTCGACGCGCTGGTGTTCTCCAAGCTGCGGGCCGCCCTCGGCGGGCAGTGCCGCGGCGCGGTCTCCGGCGGCTCGGCGCTCGGCGCCCGCATCGGCCACTTCTTCCGCGGTATCGGCGTGCCGATCCACGAGGGCTACGGCCTCACCGAGACCAGCGCCGCGATCACGGCGAACGGCGAGGGCGACATCCGCGTCGGCACCGTCGGCCGCCCGCTGCCGGGCATCACGGTCGCGATCGCCGACGACGGCGAGGTGCTCGCCAAGGGCGACGTGGTGTTCCACGGGTACTGGAACAACGCCGAGGCGACCTCCGGTGCGCTTGAGGACGGCTGGTTCCACACCGGCGACATCGGCGTGCTCGACGACGGCTTCCTCTCGATCACCGGGCGGAAGAAGGAGCTCATCGTCACCGCCGGTGGCAAGAACGTCGCCCCGGCCGTGATCGAGGACCGCATCCGCGCCCACCGGCTCGTCAGCCAGGCCCTCGTGGTCGGCGACAACCGGCCGTACGTCGCGGCGCTGATCACCCTCGACGAGGAGGCGCTGCCCGACTGGGCCTCCGAGCACGGCAAGTCCGGCACCACCGCCGCGGACCTGGTCGACGACTCCGACCTCCGGGCGGAGATCCAGTCGGCGATCGACGACGGCAACGACGCGGTGTCCAAGGCCGAGTCGGTGCGCCAGTTCCGCATCCTCACCTCGGACTTCACCGAGGACTCCGGCGAGCTGACCCCGACGATGAAGCTCAAGCGCAACGTCATCGCCGACCAGCGGGCCGACGAGATCGAGGCGGTCTACGCGCAGCGATAGCTCGTGATCGAACGGCACTGTCGCGCACCTCGATGCTGCGACGGTGCCGTTCGTACGTTCCGGGGACTACTCCGGGCGGGCGAGGGTGGCCAGCCGGCGCGCCCGCGAGGACCAGGTCCACTCCGCCTGCATCCACCGGCGGCCCGCGGCACCGGTGCGGACGGCCTCGTCCGGGTCGGCGAGCAGGTCCGCGACCACGTCGGCGACGTCGGCCGGGTCCCGCCCGTCGGTGAGGCGGCCCGTGCGGGTGCCGGTGGGGCCGCCCCGCACCGTCTCGGGTGCTCCGCCGGAGCGGCCGGCGACCACCGGGACACCGCTCGCGGAGGCCTCCAGCAGCACGATGCCGAGGCCCTCGACGTCGAGCCCACGCCCCAGCGTCCGGCAGGGCAGGGCGAAGACGTCGAGCGCCGCGTGGTGGGCCGGGATCTCGTCGTGGCGCAGCGGGCCGGTGAACACGACCTCGTCCTCGACCCCCGCACGGCGGGCGACCCGACGCAGCCGGTCCCGGTCGGGTCCGTCCCCGGCGACGAGCAGCGCGGTCCCCGGCACCCGGCGCCGGATTGCGGGCAGCGCGCGGATCAGCACGTCCTGACCCTTGCGCCGGACCAGCCGCGACACGATCCCGACGACGGGCCGCTCCCCCAGCCGGTACCGCGCCCGGACCTCCTGCCGGGCGCCGGCGTCCGGCCGGAACCGGGTCGTGTCGATCCCCGACGGCAGCGGTTCGAGCGCGGCGTCGGGTCCGAGCGCGGCGGCGATGCGCCCGCGGGTGTAGCGGCTGACGGTGGTCACCACGTCCGCCTCGCGCCCGATGCGGTGCAGCAGCTGTCGGCTGCCCGGCAGCATCGACCAGCCCACCTCGTGGCCGTGGGTGCTCGCGAGCACCCGCCGGGCGCCGGCGCGACGCAGGGCGGGCGCCATCAGCCCCAGCGGCGCGGCCGCCCCGAACCAGACCGTGTCGTGGCCCGGGACGAGCTCGACCGCCCGCCGCGTCGCCTCCGGGGTCGGCAGCATCATCGTCGTCGGCAGCCGGTGCACGGCGAAGGGCTGCGCGGCGTCGAAGGCGGCGCACTGGCCCTCTGTGTCCGCGGCGTCGGGCCACGTGGAGGCGAGCACGGTCAGCGTGCCCGGCGGCAGGCGCACCGCCAGCTCGTGCAGGTAGGACTGGATGCCGCCCGGTCGCGGCGGGAAGTCGTTGGTGACGAGCAGGATCCGGCCCGCCGCCGGCGCCGTCACGGCGCGGAGATGCGGCGGATCGACGTGAAGCTCCGCACCGGGGCGACCTTGACGACGTCCCCGGACTGGGGCGCCTCGAGGAACCGCCCGCCACCCACGTAGATGCCCACGTGGTAGGCGGGGTCGCCGAAGAAGATGAGGTCACCGGGCTGGACCTGGGACGGGTCGACGGGCTGCCCCACCTGCTGCTGGGCGGCGGCCACGCGGGGCATCGCGACCCCGACCTGCCGGTAGGCCCACTGGACCAGCCCGGAGCAGTCGAAGGTGGTCGGGCCGGTGGCACCCCAGATGTACGGGGCGCCCTGGCGGGTGAGCGCGGCGCGCAGGGCGGCGATCCCGAGCGTGTCGCCCGCGATGTCCGTCGGATAGTTGGTGATCCCGCCGCCGCGCAGCAGGGCTCGGTCGCTGCGCGAGAGCCGGTCGAGCGCGGCGGTGGCGGCGGCGACGTCCCGGTCGGCCTGGGCCTTCGTCCGCGCCGCGTCGTCGGCGGTGCGCGCGGCGTCGTCCGCTGCTCGGCGGGCGTCCGTGGCGCGGGCGTCGGCGTCGCGCTGCGTCGACTCCGCCGCCGTGGAGGCGTCGAGGTAGCGCTGCAGCACGGCCCGGTTCGCCGACGAGACGGTGTCGAGCAGCTCGACCTTGTCCAGGTACGCCTGCGGGGTCGGGCTGGAGAGCAACGCGCTCAGCTGGTCGAGGTCGCCGCCCTGGTAGGTGGTGCGGGTGAGCTGGTCGACCGCCACGTACGCCTGGTCGAGGGCGCGGCGGGCGGTGTCGACGGCGCCCCGGGCGTCATCGGCGGCCCGCTGCGTGCGATCGGCCTCCGCGCGGCGCACCGGCAGCTGCTCGCGCGCCCCCATGGCCGCCTCGTTCGCCGCCTCCGCCCGGGCGTTCGCCTCGGCGAGGGCCCGCACGATGTCGTTGGCCCCGGGCGGGACGATCGGGTCGGCCAGCGCCGTCATCGCCGTCCCGGGCACGACCAGACCCGCGAGGGCGAGCAGCAGCACGACGAGCACGGGCGTCGGCGTCCGACGGCCGGGGCGCACGTCGCGGCGGTGCGGTCGGGGCGTCACGGGGCGGGGAGGTCCCTTTCTCGGCCAGGGCTGCCTCCCGAGGGACCGGGATGCGGGGAGCAGGCTCCGCAGGAGGTGACGGGACGGTAACCGACCGCCGACGCGCCCCTGCAGCGTGGTCGCCCCCGGCGGTCATCCCGCGTCCCGGCGCCGCGGCCGCCCGGCCGGCCGGGCGGGCGGCTGGTCGGCCGCCCCCGGCACGAGCCGCAGCCGCGGGATCAGGCCGTGGTCGGCGAGGACCTCGAGGGCCCGGCGCTCGACCGGGCCGAAGTCGAGCGGCAGCGGGGCACCCGGCGCGGCCGGCTCCCGGGGCCCCTCGTCGCGGACGGGCACCTCGGGCACCCCGAGCAGCACCCCGACCACACAGTCGTCGCACGCCTGGTGCCGCACCACGCAGGTGTCGCAGTCGATGAGCATCGCGGCCTCCGCCGATCGACCCCGGCATCTCCCGGGGAGTCGGGGCGGACGGTAGGAGGGGGGTCCGACAGTCACGGGCCGCGCGGACGACCGGTGTGACCGGCGTCTCAGATCCGCGCGAGCCGCTCCAGCAGCACGCTCGACGGCACGGGGTGGGCCCCGCGACGCCGCACGGAGTCGACCACGGCCCGGTCGGAGGTGACCACCACCAGCGGCCGCCCCTCCGGCTCGGCGTCGACGAGGGTGCGGATGAGGTCGTCCGCGATGACGCCCGGTTCGGAGAACAGGACCCGCACCCCGCGGACCGATGCCGTCGGCACACCGGAGATCCCCGCGCCGTCGAACACGAGGGTGGTCTCGGCGTGGGTCCGGGCGGCCAGGGGCGCCACCGCGGCGACCAGCCGGTCGCGCTGCGCCGCGAGCGACAGGGCCGGCCACCCGGTCTTGGTGACGTTGTAGCCGTCGACGAGCAGGTGCACCTCGGGCAGGGCGAGCAGCCGGTCGAGCGTCGCGGGATCGGTCACGCGCGCCATCGGGGCCCGGGCCGCCGACCCGACCAGCTCCGCCGGCCGCGGGCCGACCCGCGGGTCGTCCGCCCGCAGCCCCAGCTCGTGACGCAACCCCGCCGCCGCGCCCGCGACGGTGTCCACCAGCAGCGCCAGCCGCGCGTCGTCCGCGTGCCGCGCCTCGTGGGCGGCCCGACGGGCGGACTCGAGCTCGGCGGTCGCCCGCCGGGCCCGCGCCTCGGCCGCCACCACGGCCTCCTGGTCGCGGACGCGCTCGCGCCGCAGTTCCTCGAGCTCACGCACCAGGTGTCCCTGGCCCTCCTCCAGCCGGCGGGCCGCCTCGGCGGCGTCCAGCTCCGCCCGGCGGACGCGCACACCCTGCTCGCGCAGGCGCGAACGCAGCTTGGCCACCTCGTCGGTGAGGTCCGGGGTGGCCGCGCCGATCTCGGCGCGCGCCGCGTCACGCTCGGCCGTGACGCGGTCGAGGTCGGCCGCCAACCGGTCCGCCCGGGCGACCGCGGCGTCGCGCTCGGTCCGCAGCTTCCCGACGTCGGCCCGTTCCCCGGCGTCGCGCAGCAGCTCCCCCGCGGCGTCGCCGTCACCCGCGAGCACCGCCACCGCCGCGGCGTGCACCGGCTCGGCGACCGGCGGGTCCCACTCCTCGGGCCGGTGCTCGCGCCACCAGGCCACGACGTCGTCGGCGAACCCGTCCGCCGACCCCAGCGCCGCGAGCAGCGGCGCGGACCCGACCTTGGCGCGCTTGGCGGGCGCGAAGCGGGCGACGGGCCGGACCGGCGCGGGCAGGTCGGCGGCCGGCATCTGGCCCACGGCCCGGCTCACCAGCTCGGCGACCCGGCTCCGCACGGTCTCCGGGGCGGCCTCCAGGAGGGCGGCACGCAGGGCCGCGCCGTGCGGTGCCGACACCTCCCCCGCTGCCATTCGCCCAGGCTAGCGGCCCGGCGACACGCGGGACCACGAGACTGTCGGGGGGTCGATCTAGCGTGCGGCGGCGTGGAGGCACCGCGCCCGGTGACGGGACCCGACCCGCAGCTCACGTTCGAGGAGCTGGGCACGCCGCTGCACGCGACCACGTTCGTCGTGCTCGACCTGGAGACCACCGGGGGGCCGCCGGCGGGGTCCGACGCGGGCGACGGGCCCGACGCGATCACCGAGATCGGCGCGGTGAAGGTGCAGGGCGGCCGGGTCGTCGGCGAGTACGCCACGCTGGTCGATCCGGGCCGTGACGTGCCGCCGCAGATCGTCGCGCTCACCGGGATCACCACGGCCATGGTGTCCGCCGCGCCCCGGCTCCCGGCCGTGCTGCCGGGCTTCCTCGAGTTCTGCGCCGGGGCGGTGGTGGTGGCGCACAACGCGCCGTTCGACGTCGGGCACCTCCGGGCCGCGTGCCGGCGGCACGGCTCGGTGTGGCCGCGACCGCCCGTGGTGTGCACCGCGCGGCTGGCCCGCAAGGCGCTCAGCCGGGACGAGGCGCCCTCCTGCCGGCTCTCGGCGCTCGCCGCGCTCTTCCGGTCCGGCACCCGGCCGGTGCACCGCGCGCTCGACGACGCCCGCGCCACCGTGGACGTGCTCCACGCCCTGCTGGAGCGGGTCGGCGGCCAGGGTGTGTCGTCGCTGGAGGACCTGCTCGCCCTGCAGGTGGAGGTCACGCCGGCCCAGCGCAGCAAGCGTCACCTCGCCGACGCGGTGCCCCACGCGGCGGGGGTGTACCTGTTCCGCGGGCCGGCCGACGAGGTCCTCTACGTCGGGACGTCGAACGACCTCCGTCGTCGGGTGCGGTCCTACTTCACCGGCTCGGAGAAGCGCGCCCGCGTGAAGGAGATGGTGGGTCTCGCCGAGCGCGTCGACTGGGTCGAGTGCTCGCACGCGCTGGAGGCCGAGGTCCGGGAGCTGCGCCTGCTCGCCGGGCACGCTCCCCGGTACAACCGGCGCTCCCGCTACCCGCACAAGGGGTGGTGGGTGACGCTGACCGACGAGCCGTTCCCGCGCTGGTCGGTGGTCCGCACACCCCGCACCGACGCGATCGGGCCGTTCGGCCGGCGCCCCGACGCGGTCCGCGCGGTCGAGGCCCTCGTCGATGCCGTGACGCTCCGGCCGTGCACCCAGCGGATCCCGGCCCGCGGGGGCCGCGGCAGCCCCTGCGCCCTGCACGGCCTCGGTCGCTGCGGGGCTCCGTGCGCCGGCCTGCAGAGCGCGGCCGACTACGCGACGGCCGTCGACGGCGCGCTCGCCCTCGTCCGCGGGGGTTCCGACGACGGGTTGGTCCGGCTGCGCGAGCGGGTGGCCGACCTCGCGGCGGGCGAGCGGTTCGACGCGGCCGCCGCCCACCGTGACCGTCTGGCCGACCTCGCCGGTGCCCTCGGTCGGGTGCAGCGGCTGTCCGCGGTCGCGGGCACCGAGGAGCTCGTCGCCGCGCGCCCGGACGGGGTCGGCGGCTGGGACCTGGCGGTCGTGCGTCACGGCCGGCTGGCCGCGGCCGGCACGGCCCGCCGCGGGGTGCCGCCCATGCCCGTGGTGGAGACGCTGGTGGCGGCCGCCGAGACGGTGCGGCCGGGCGTCGGGCCGCTGTCCGGGGCGCCCCCCGAGGAGGTGGGGGTGATCACCCGGTGGCTCGAACGGCCGGGCACGCGGATGGTGCGCACGAGCCGGCCGTGGGCGGTGCCGGCGCACGGGGCCGGGTCGTGGTCGGACTGGGTGGAGCGGGCCCGGGACGCCGCGCGGGCGACGGTCGACCCCTCGGACGAGCCGGTCGGGCGGACCACCTGGTCGGGAGGCGGGGCGGGGCGTCGGCCAGCCTCTAGAGTTCCGGCCGAGCACGCCGGACCGCCCCACGCGGGCCGGACCCGCCGAGCCAGGGAGCCACCGTGATCACGGCCATCGTCATGATCCACGCGAACGCCGACCGGATCCCGGAGACCGCCCAGGCGATCGCCGAGCTCGCCGGGGTGACCGAGGTGTACTCGTGCGCGGGCGACGTCGACCTCATCGCGATGGTGCGGGTCCGCGAGCACGACGAGTTGGCCGACGTGATCGCGGGCGGGCTGAGCCGGGTGCCGGGGGTGCGGGACACCTCCACCCACATCGCCTTCCGCTCCTACTCCGCGCAGGACACCGACGCGGCCTTCGCCGTCGGCCTGGACTGACCCCTCCCCGCCCGCTGCGGGTGGATCATGGGGCCGTGGCGAGCGTGGTGGTGATCGGTCCGGGCGCGATCGGTGGGGTCCTGGCGGCCCTGGCGGCCGAGCGGGGGCACGAGGTCGCGGTGGCGGTCCGGACCCCGTTCGACTCGCTGCGGGTGCGGTCGGGAGCCGACGGCCCGGAGCGCGAGGCCCCCGTCACGATCCACACCGACCCCGCGACGCTCGGTCCGGCGGACTGGGTGGTCGTCGCGACCAAGGCCCAGCACACGGCGGCGGCGGCCGGGTGGCTCGAGGCCGCCACGGGGCCGGGGACGGTCGTCGTGGTGGCGCAGAACGGCGTCGACCAGGAACGCCGGGTGGCCGGGCTCGTCCACCCGGAGGCCGTCGCGGTCCCCGCCGTCGTCGTGCTCGGCGCGGAGGCCGTCGAGCCGGGGCGGATCGTCCACCACGGGTACGGGCGGCTCACGCTGCCGGCCGGGCCGTGGGTGGAGGGCCTCAGGGCCGTGGTGGGCGGCGGGGACGACGGGGTCGAGGTCGTCGGCTCGGACGACATCCGCACCGACACGTGGCGCAAGCTCATCAGCAATGCGGTCGCCAACCCGATCACCGCCCTCACCCTGCGCCGCGGCGACGTCCTCGGCGAGGACACGAGCGCCGACCTCGTGGTCGGACTGGCCCGCGAGGTCGTCGCCGTCGCCCGGGCCGAGGGGGCGGCCGTCACCGACGCCGACGTCACGGCCCTGCGCCGCCACTACGCGACGATGCCCGCCGGGACGGGGACCTCGATGCTCTACGACCGCCTCGCCGGGCGGCCGCTCGAGCACGAGCACCTCACCGGCACGGTCGTGGCCGCGGGCGAGCGCCACGGCGTCCCGACCCCGCTCAACACCGCGGTGCTCGCCCTGCTGCGCGCGATCCGTCCCTGAGGCGGACGGCCGCCGACCACCCGCGAGGTGCACGTCAGGCATCCCGACGCACCCGCCTGACGTGCACCTCGGCGACGCGGATGCCACCGGCACCCGGACCCGTCGTCGGGGGTCAGCCGCGGAGCCGGAGTGCCGTCGTGACCCAGTGGTCGAGCAGGGCCGCGGCCGAACCGTCGTCGACGGCCGCGGCGGCCCGGTCGCGGCCCGCGGCGACGGCCTCGTGCAGGTCGGTCCGCCCCCGCCCGAGCGCCTCGTCGTAGGCGGCGAGAGCCGCGCCCGCGTTGAGGAGGACGGCCTCCCGGACGGGTCCGGGCTCCCCCGCGAAGAGCGCCCGGGCCACGGCGGCGTTCACGCCGGCGTCGCCGCCGCGCAGGTCGCCGGCGACGGACACCGGGATACCCATTCGGGTGGGGTCGAGCGTCTCGACGGACACGCCGTCGGGACCGGCCCGCCAGACCGTCGTGGTGGTCGTCGTGGTGATCTCGTCGAGGCCGTCGTCGCCGCGCACGACGAGGGCGGTGTCGCCGCGGTCGGCGAGGACCGAGGCGAGCAGCGGGGCGAACCGGGCGTCGGCGCAGCCGATGAGGGCGGCGGCCGGGCGGGCCGGGTTGGTCAGCGGTCCCAGGAGGTTGAAGGCGGTGGGCACGCCGATCTCGCGGCGCACCCCGCCGACGTGGCGCATCGCCGGGTGGAAGGTCTGGGCGAAGCAGAAGCCGATGCCCACCTCCGCGACGCTCGCCGCGACCGCCTCCGGGCCCAGGTCGACGGGGACGCCGAGCGCCTCGAGCAGGTCGACCGACCCGCAGGCCGACGACGCCGCCCGGCCGCCGTGCTTCACCACGCGCGCGCCCGCGGCCGCCATGATCACCGCGGCCATGGTCGAGATGTTGACCGTGTGGGCCTGGTCGCCGCCGGTCCCCACGATGTCGACGACGACCCCGTCGACCTGCACCGCCCGGGCGTGGGCCCGCATGACCTCGGCGAGCCCGCCGATCTCCGCGGCCGTCTCGCCCTTGGCGCGCAGCGCGACCACGAACGCGCCGACCTGCGCGGGCGAGGCCTCCCCGGACATCATCCGGTCCATCGCCCAGGCCGCCTCGGTCCCCGCGAGGTCCTCCCCGCGCAGCAGCCGCCCGAGGAGCGCGGGCCAGGTGGGGGCCGTGCTCATCCCTGGCGCGCCGGCACCCCGGCCCGCAGGACGTCGGCCACCGTACGGGCCGCCGTCACCGGGTCGAGGGGCTGGACGAGGACGGCGTCGGCCTGCGACCAGGTCGCGAGCCAGCGGTCGTCCTCGCGGCGCACGACCACGATCACCGGGGCCGGGTCGTCGCTCTCGCTCTTCAGCTGCCGGCAGACGCCCATGCCGCCGGTCGGCTGCGCCTCGCCGTCGAGCACCGCGAGGTCCAGCTCGCCCGCGTCGGCGGCACCGAGCACGTCGGCGATGCCGTCCGCCTCGTGGAACCGCAGTCGCGGCAGGTCCCGCGCGGGGCGGCGACCGACGGCGGCGATGACCGCCTCGCGCACCTCCGGGCGGTGGCTCATCACCACGACGTCGAGCGTGTCGGTGCTCATCTGGGCGGGCCCTCCCGGCGGTGTCCGGACTTCTCGCGCGAGAGCCTAGTCACCGACGCCGCCGGTCCGCCCGGACCCGTCGTCGGGAACCCCGACTACGAGGCGACGTACGACGGTCAGTAGGAGAATCCGCAGGTAGATGGCGATGCAGGTCGCAGGCGTGATCACGGCGGCTCGCCCCACCCGGCTGATGTCAGAGGGAGGTGACATGATGACGCCCGTGACGACCGCTTCGAGTGCGCCGGCGCCCTCCTTCAGCGCGCGGATCCACTCCCTGAACCGGCCCAACGTGGTCAGCGTGGGGACGATCATCTGGCTCTCGAGCGAGCTGATGTTCTTCGCCGGGCTGTTCGCGATGTACTTCGTGGCGCGCGCCCAGAACGTCGGGGAGTGGCCGCCGCCGCCCACCGAGCTGGACGTCCCGTACGCCCTGGTGAACACGATCGTGCTGGTGGCCTCGTCGTTCACCTGTCAGTACGGCGTGTTCGCGGCCGAGCGCGGCGACGTGTTCGGCCTGCGCCGCTGGTACGCGGTGACGTTCCTGATGGGCCTGTTCTTCGTGCTGGCCCAGGTGAACGAGTACCACACGCTGGTCACCGAGCACTCCACGACGATCGCCTCCAGCGCCTACGGCTCGGTCTTCTACATCACCACCGGGTTCCACGCGCTGCACGTGACCGGCGGTCTCGTGGCCTTCGTGCTCCTGATCGCGCGCACGTTCCTGAGTCGGTTCACGCCGGCGCAGGCCACCGCCGCGATCGTCGTGTCGTACTACTGGCACTTCGTGGACGTGGTCTGGATCGGCCTGTTCGCGGTCATCTACTTCATCCGTTAAAGCCAGGCGACGAGAGAGTCAGGGGTAGGCCACCACATGAGCGACCGGACGCCACGCCCGCGCAGGAGGCTGTGGGCGCGTGCGGGCACCAAGACGCGTCGTCGCGTCGCGGGCTTCCTCGCCCTCGGCGTCGCGCTGCTCGCCGTCGGCGGGCTGTACACCGTCTTGCAGCCCGAACCGGAGACCGCCCACGCGCAGGACGCCGCGCTCGTCCGCGAGGGGCAGTCGCTGTACGACAACGCCTGCATCACGTGCCACGGCGCGAACCTGCAGGGCGTCGTCGGGCGCGGCCCCAGCCTGATCGGCGTCGGTGAGGCGTCGGTCTACTTCCAGGTCTCGACCGGCCGGATGCCGCTGAAGGTGCAGGAGGCGCAGGCCCCCCGCAAGAAGCCGGACTTCGACCCGGCGCAGATCGACGCGCTCGGGGCCTACATCCAGGCCAACGGCGGCGGCCCGGTCGTGCCGTCCGCGCCCGACGCGGCGCTCGTCGGCTCCGACCTCGGTCGCGGCGGCGAGCTCTTCCGCCTGAACTGCGCCCAGTGCCACAACTTCACCGGTCGCGGCGGGGCGCTCTCCTCGGGCAAGTTCGCCCCGGTGCTCGACCCGGCGACCCCGCACCAGATCTACGCGGCCATGCTCGTCGGCCCGGGCAACATGCCGACCTTCGCCGACTCGCAGCTCTCCCCCGAGGAGAAGCGCGACATCATCGGCTACATCAAGTCCGTCAGCGGCGACTCCGGCGCGGTGAACCCCGGCGGCAACGGCCTCGGCGGCTTCGGGCCGGTCCCCGAGGGCCTCGTCGCCTTCTTCGTCGGCCTCGCCGCCCTGATCGGTATCTCCCTCTGGATCGGATCCCGCCAGTGAGTGCACCCCCCGAATCCCAGTACAGCGACAAGGCCGGGTCGCAGCCGGACTCGAACCAGCTGCACATCCCGAGCGACGCCGAGCTCGCCGAGATGAGCACCGACGACCTGGTGCGTCTCGGCAACCGGATCGACGACATCGAGATCGTCTCGGACCGCCCGCGCTTCCCCGTCCCGGGGACCCGCGCGGAGAAGCGGGCCGAGCGTCAGGTCGCCGGCTGGTTCATCCTCGCCGCGGTGATGGGGCTGGCGTTCATCGTCATCTTCATCGCCTGGCCCTGGGAGTACGTCCCGCCCGGGCAGGACGGCGACTACCTGTACGCGCTCTACACGCCGCTCATCGGCGTCACGCTGGGACTCTCGGTGCTCGGCGTCGGGATGGGCATCATCGCCTACTCCAAGAAGCTGCTGCCCGAGGACCTGGCGATCCAGCAGCGGCACGACGGGCGCTCCTCGGAGGTCGACCGCCGTACCGCCGCCGCGCGCCTGGTGCAGACGGGTCAGCAGAGCGGTCTGGCCCGGCGCAAGCTGATCTTCCGGTCGCTCGGTGCCGCCGGCGGCATCCTGACGGCGGGGATCGCGGTCGCGGCCTTCGGCGGGCTCGTCAAGAACCCGTGGAAGGAGGGCGACGAGTCGCCCCTCCTCGTCACCGACTGGCGCTCGGACAACGGCGAGCGCGTCTACATGCGGAAGTTCAACGGCGACCCCCAGGACGTCGTCCTCGTGCGCGCCGGCGACCTCGAGCCGGGCTCGATGGAGACGGTCTTCCCGTTCAAGGAGTCCGACCGCGGCAACCTCGAGAAGATCGCCGAGGAGGTCCGCTCGTCCGACTCCCCCGTCATGCTCATCCGGCTGCGTCCCAACGTGACCGTGATCAAGCGTGCGGGGCAGGAGGACTTCAACTACGGCTCGCTCTTCGCCTACTCGAAGATCTGCAGCCACATGGGGTGCCCGACCTCGCTGTACGAGGACCAGACCAACCGCATCCTCTGCCCGTGCCACCAGTCGCAGTTCCAGGCCAACGAGTACGCCCGTCCGGTCTTCGGTCCGGCTGCCCGCCCACTGGCGCAATTGCCCATCGCCGTGGACGATCAGGGGTATCTGTACGCCCGCAGTGACTTCATCGAGCCGGTGGGGCCCGGCTTCTGGGAGCGTCGTTCATCATGAGTGCGATCACCACACCCACTCGCAGCGGTAGCACGGCGATGAAGCTCGTCGGCACGGCCGCGGACGAGGTCGACAGCCGTATCCACCCGGCCGGTGGCCTCCGTCGTCAGATCAACAAGGTCTTCCCCACGCACTGGTCGTTCATGCTGGGCGAGATCGCGATGTACAGCTTCATCGTCCTGCTGCTGTCGGGGACGTGGCTGGCGATCTTCTACGACCCCTCGATGGCGGAGACGACCTACGAGGGCTCCTACGCGGGCCTGCGCGGCGTCACCATGTCGATGGCCTACCAGTCGACGGTCAACATCTCGATCGACGTCCGCGGCGGTCTGTTCATCCGCCAGGTGCACCACTGGGCGGCGCTGCTCTTCGTCGCCGCGATGATCGCGCACATGATGCGGACGTTCTTCACCGGAGCGTTCCGCCGCCCGCGCGAGACCAACTGGGTGCTCGGCGTGGTCCTCCTGCTCTCGGGCATGATCGAGGGCTTCATCGGCTACTCGCTCCCGGACGACCTACTCTCCGGCACCGGCATCCGCACCGGGCTCTCCGCGATCGTCATGTCGATCCCGGTCGTCGGCACGTGGCTGCAGTGGGCGATCATGGGCGGCGAGTACCCGGGCACGATCATCATCCCGCGCCTGTACATCGTCCACGTCTTCCTGCTGCCGGGGATCATCCTCGCGGTGATCGGCGTGCACGTGGCGCTGGTGTGGTTCCAGAAGCACACCCAGTTCCCCGGCCCGGGCCGCACCGAGCGCAACGTCGTCGGCGTCCGGATTCTGCCGACGTTCGCCGCGAAGGCCGGCGGCTTCATGGTCGTCTCCGTCGGGATCATGGCGATCATGTCCGGCGTCTTCCAGATCAACCCGATCTGGAAGCTCGGCCCGTACGACCCCACGCAGGTGTCCGCCGGCTCGCAGCCCGACTTCTACATGGCGGTCTTCGACGGCGCGGTCCGTCTCTGGCCGTCGTGGGAGATGTACCTCTTCGGCCGGTACACGATCCCGGCGATCTTCTTCCCGGCCGTGATCGGCATGGGCATCCTGGTCAACCTGCTCGTCGCCTACCCGGTGATCGAGCGCAAGCTGACCGGCGACGAGGCACACCACAACCTGCTGCAGCGCCCGCGCGACGTCCCGGTCCGCACCGCGACCGGCACGATGGCCCTGTCGTTCTACTTCTGGCTCGTCCTGGCCTGCGGTAACGACATCTTCGCCTACACGTTCGACATCTCCCTGAACGTGATGACGTGGATCGGCCGCATCGGCCTCCTGGTGATCCCGCCGGTCGTCTACTTCGCGACCTACCGGATCTGCCTGGGCCTGCAGCGCTCCGACCGCGAGGTCCTCGAGCACGGCATCGAGACCGGCCACATCAAGCGTCTGCCCCACGGTGAGTTCATCGAGGTGCACCAGCCGCTCGGTGGCGTGGACGACCACGGCCACGCGATCCCGGTCGCCTACCAGGGCGCGACGGTGCCGAAGCGGATGAACGACCTCGGCTTCGCCGGCAGCCCGGTGAAGGGCGGCTGGTTCCGCCCCGACCCGGCCGAGGAGCAGGACGACGTCCTCGGTGTCCACGGCGGCACCGGGACCGACCCCCTCCAGGTCGAGCCGACCAGCGGGCGCGAGCTCGCCGGCCGTCCCGACGCCGGCCGCCCGCGCGACGTGCGGGACTGACCGAGCACGACCACGAACGGGGCGGGGAGCCGATCGGCTCCCCGCCCCGTCGTCGTTCCGGGGCTTCCCCGACGACGGGTCGGGGAGCGCCCGCTCCGCGAGGCGGAGAGCCGACTGGTCCGCCGGGTCATGTGTTCGACCCCTATGACCGGCCCCCTGCTGTAACGGCCTCGCGAGTGCTACGCCAGGCAATCTCAGGGCCCGCAGAACCTGCCTGACGTAGACCTCGCGCAGCGGCTCCTGCCGTCAGAAGCGGCGGGCGCTGCATGCGACGCACACCGGCGGCAGGGGCCGGCCCGGACTCGCTCCACACCGCGGCTGCCGCGACCCATGGGACGGGCGCTGTACGCCACCCACACCTGCCGGCGACGCCTGAAGCCTCTGCGGCTGCCCCGACCGGTAGGACGGGCCCGAGCCCTCCCCCGGCCCGCGAGGGTGACGTCAGGCCGACCCCGCGGCCTGCAGAACATGCCAGGCGTGCACCTCGCGCAGCTGCCCCTTCATCGGGGCTGCGTGGCGCTCCACGCAGGACAAATCAGGCTGTGGACCGCTCGCAGCGGCGGCCCACTCCCTGGGACGGGCCCGCCCCTCCCCCGGCCTCGCGAGTGCTACGTCGGGCATCCCCACGGCCCCCAGGACCTGCCTGACGTACACCTCCGGCCCGCCAACCCCCAAGAGGGGACGGTCAGGCATCTCCACGGCCCGCAGATCGGGTCAGGCGCCCCGAGCCGAGCCGACACCTGCCGTCGGGACCCCGGAACGCACGAAGGGCCCCTCCTGCCGTGGCAGGAGGGGCCCTCAGCGTGGCGGGGACTCAGTGGGCCTCGGGGCCCGCGTGGTACTCGAAGACCAGCCCGCAGATCGCGATGATCATCGCGATGCCGGCGAGGACGATGAGCCACCACTGGTAGATCGCGAGGCCCAGGCCGGTGAGGGCGACGCCGCCGGCCACTCCGAGCGGCCAGTAGCTCCCGGGGCTGAAGAAGCCGATGTCGCCGGCGCCGTCGGACACCTCGGCCTCCGGGTTGTCCTCCGGGCGCTCCTCGAGGCGCCGGGCGACGAACCGGAAGTACGTGCCGACGATGAGCATCAGACCGCCGGTGAGCGTCAGCGCGACGATGCCCACCTCCTCGCCCGACAGCACGCCGTAGACGATCGCGCAGACGAAGCAGAAGACGGTCAGGATCTCGAAGATCCGGGACTCGACCTTCATCGCCGGGTACTCCTTCCAGCTGCTGCCACGACCATCAGAAGGCGAGGCGGGCGGTCGGGTTCGGGTTGAACGGCCGCGTGGTCGTCGCGGTGGGCGAGCAGAGCTCCCCGCAGTTCATCTGCTGCAGCGCCTCGGCGGCCGAGTACGGCTGCCGCGTCTGCGGGTTGAGCGACTGGCGCAGCTGCATGTACTGGTCGAACAGGTTGCCCGGCAGCGCGCGCACCTCGAAGTTCATCATCGAGTGGTACGAACCGCAGTACTCCGCGCAACGTCCGACGAAGGCACCCGGCCGCTCGATCCGGTCGATAACCCAGGTGTTCTTCTGGTCGTTCTTCTCGGGGTAGGGCATGACGTCGCGCTTGAACAGGAACTCGGGGATCCAGAACGAGTGGATGACGTCCTCGGCGTGCTGCGTGAACGAGATCGGCCGGTCGGTCGGCAGGACGAGGAGGGGGACCTCCTCGGTAGTGCCGACGGTGGCGACGGGCGTGCCGTCCGGCGTCCGCGACGTGGGGTAGGCGAACTCCCAGTTCCACTGGAAGGCGACCACGTCGACGCGGAGCTCGTTGCCCGCGGGCTGGCGGTCGACCACGTTCTGGACGACGACGGTGAAGTAGAAGAGCACCGCGACGATGACCAGCGGGATGACCGTGAGCACCAGCTCGAGCGGAAGGTTGTACTGGAACTGCCGCGGCAGCTCCGACGCCCCGGCCTTGCGGCGGTGGAACGCGACGGTCCAGGCCGTCATGCCCCAGACGATCACACCGACGACCAGCGCGGCGATCGCGGACCAGGTCCACAGGGTCCGCATCATCGTGGCCTCGGGCGTGACCCCGACGGGCCACCCGAAGCGGATCGCGTCCTGCACCGAGCAACCGGTGGTCATGAGCGCCGTGACGACGCCGAGACCGGTCAGCTGTGCGGCACGCGTCAGACGTCGCCGCCGGGGGGTCGGCACCTCCCCGGCCTGGGCAAGGCTCCCTGCTCGGCGCACTGCTGGCTGCCCTCCTGAAGGCCGTGCGACCTGGGTGTTCTCGGCGTTGAGGCCGACCCGAGGTCCGGACACGCGGAGCCTAGCCGAGCTGACTCCTACGCGCTGTCGGAGGGGCGGCGGGACACGGGACGCGGCGGCACCGGTCCGTGGGCTCGGGCGGGTCCGGGACCGTCGGACCCCCTCGCCATACTGACGGTGTGTGCGGGCTGATGGGGTGGATCACCACCGAGCGGACGGGAGCACGACACGCCCAGGATCTCGAGGCGGCGCTGCCCTGCATGCGCCACCGGGGTCCCGACGAGGCGGGGACGTGGTCCGACGAGGACGTCGCCCTGGGCTTCGCGCGGCTGTCGATCATCGACGTCGAGGGGTCGCACCAGCCGCTGGCGTTCCCTGCAGACGTGGCGCAGCGGAGCTCGACCGGCGAGACGGGCGGGCGCTACCGGATCGTCTTCAACGGCGAGATCTACAACTACGTGGAGCTCCGGGCGGAGCTGGCGCGCGACCACGGGATCACCTTCGCCACCGAGGGCGACACCGAGGCGATCGTCGCGGCCTACTCCGTGTGGGGCGCGGACGCGGTGCCGCGCCTGCGGGGCATGTTCACGTTCCTCATCTGGGACACGGTCGAGCGCGTGCTCTTCGGGGCGCGCGACCCGTTCGGCATCAAGCCGCTGTTCTTCGCCGCCGGCGCGCAGGGCGTGGCGTTCAGCAGCGAGAAGAAGTGCCTGCTCGAGGTGCTGGGGTCCCTGGGCGCCTCCGACGCGGCGCCCGACCCCGAGGCCCTGCAGCACTACCTGACGCTGCAGTACGTCCCGGAACCGGCGACGCTGCACCGCTCCGTGCGGCGGCTCGAGTCGGGCTGCACATTCACCATCTCCCCCGGCGAGCCCATCTCCGTGCAGCGGTACTTCACCCCGCGCTTCCTCGAGCGGCCCATCCCCCGCGGTGACGCCGCGGAGGAGACCCGCCGCCACGAGGAGATCACCGAGGTGCTGCGCGACTCGGTCGCCAAGCACATGCGGGCCGACGTCACCGTGGGCGCCTTCCTCTCCGGCGGCATCGACTCGACGGCGATCGCGGCGCTGGCCCGCGAGCACAACCCGGACCTCATCACCTTCACCACCGGGTTCGAGCGGGCCGGGTACTCCGAGGTCGACGTCGCCGCGGAGTCGGCGCATGCCATAGGCGTGCAGCACGTGGTCAAGACGGTCACCGCGCAGGAGATGATGGACGCCCTGCCGTTGATCGTCTGGTACCTCGACGACCCGGTGGCCGACCCCGCGCTGGTGCCGCTGTACTTCGTGGCGCGCGAGGCCCGCAAGCACGTCAAGGTGGTGCTCTCCGGCGAGGGCGCCGACGAGCTGTTCGGCGGCTACACGATCTACAAGGAGCCGCTCTCGCTCGCGCCCTTCGAGGTGCTGCCCGGGGCGGTGCGCAAGCTCGCGGGGGCGCTCTCCGAGCGGCTCCCCACGGGCATGCGCGGCAAGGACCTGCTGCGACGCGGGGCGCTGCCGCTCGAGCAGCGCTACTACGGCAACGCCCGGAACTTCTTCCCGGCACAGCTCGCCGACGTCCTGCGGTCCTACGACGACGAGCTCTCCCACGTCGACGTGACGTCCTCGTTCTACGAGGGCTCGCGCGAGTGGAGCCCCGTGGCCCGGATGCAGCACGTCGACCTGTTCACGTGGCTGCGCGGCGACATCCTCGTCAAGGCCGACAAGATGACCATGGCGAACTCGCTGGAGCTACGGGTGCCGTTCCTCGACCCCGAGGTGTTCCGGGTCGCGTCCGCGCTGCCGACCGACCAGAAGATCGCGCACGGCACCACGAAGTACGCCCTCCGGCGCGCCATCGAGGGCATCGTGCCGCCGCACGTGCTGCACCGGCGCAAGCTCGGGTTCCCGGTGCCGATCCGCCACTGGTTGGCCACCGACATGCTCGACTGGGCCCGCACGATCGTCCGGGAGTCGCAGACCGACGCGATCCTCGACAAGGCGGCGGTGCTGCGCCTGATCGACGAGCACCGCAGTGGCCCCGTCGACCACTCGCGGCGCATCTGGACGCTGCTCGTGTTCATGCTCTGGCACGGCATCTTCGTCGAGAAGCGCATCCGTCCGGAGATCCCGGCGCCGGTCTATCCGGTGTATGCGTGACGTGGGCAGGGCAACGATCGGGCTGTCGGACCCCGGCGTGTCACCTACGGTGATGCGTTGATCCGTAGCGAGTAGTCAACCGAGAGGATTCTCCGGCCCGATGGACGTACTGGGGATCGGCAACGCGATCGTCGACGTGCTCACGCAGACCGACGACGACACCATCACCGCCTTCGACCTGCCGAAGGGGGGCATGACGCTCGTCGACCAGGACCAGGCCGAGTCGCTCTACGCGAAGGCCGGGGAGACGACGGAGCGCTCGGGTGGGAGCGTCGCCAACTCCATCGCGATCGCGGCCGCCCTCGGCTCCGACGCGGGCTACGTCGGCAAGGTCCACGACGACCAGCTCGGCAGCTCGTTCACCTCGTCGATCCGCAGCCACGGGGTGAGCTTCACCACGCCCGCGCTCTCCGAGGGCCCGTCGACGGCGCGCTGCCTCGTGCTCGTCACGCCCGACGGCGAGCGCACCATGGGTACCTACCTCGGGGCCTGCACGGCGCTCGGCCCGTCGGACATCGACCAGGACGAGGTCGCCGGCTCGGCGGTCACGCTGATCGAGGGCTACCTCGCCGACACCGAGCACGCGCGCGAGACGATCGGCAAGATCATCGACGCCTCGGCGAAGAGCGACGCGAAGGTCGCGCTGAGCCTGTCCGACGCCCTGTGCGTCGAGCGCCACCGCGAGTACTTCCGGGAGCTCGCCGCGGCCAACGTCGACATCATCGTGGCCGACGAGGACGAGGTCGCCGCGCTGGTCGGCGACGACGGCATCGAGTCGCTGCTGAAGGACCACGGCGGCAACGTCGAGATCGTCGCGGTCACCCACGGTGCGAACGGCTCCACGATCTACGGCGTGGGCGGCGTGCGCCACGAGATCGAGACCCGGCCGGCCGACGAGCTGGTCGACACCACCGGGGCGGGCGACGCCTACGCCGGCGGGTTCCTCCACGGCATCACCCACGGCCTCGACCTGGACGTCGCGGGGCGCATCGGATCGGTCGCCGCGTCGCACGTGGTCGCCCAGCTCGGTGCGCAGCCGCCCGAGAACCTCAAGGCCAAGGTCGCCCAGGACGTGCCGCAGGCCGGCTGACGGTCCCCCCGAGGCGAACGAGCGGCACTTTCGCGCCCATCAATGCTGTGAAAGTGCCGCTCGCTCGTGCGGACCGGCCCCACACACGACGAGAGCCCCGGCCCCGCCGAAGCGGGACCGGGGCTCGTCGTCGGGACCGATCAGTTGAAGCTGTCGCCGCAGGCGCACGACCCCGTGGCGTTCGGGTTGTCGATGGTGAAACCCTGCTTGTCGATCGTGTCGACGAAGTCGATCGTCGCGCCCTGCACGTACGGCGCGCTCATCCGGTCGACGGCCACCTTGAGGCCGGCGAAGTCGCGGAAGAGGTCGCCGTCGAGCGTGCGGTCGTCGAAGAAGAGCTGGTAGCGCAGACCGGCACAGCCCCCGGGCTGCACGGCGATGCGCAGGTGCATGTCGTCACGGCCCTCCTGGTCCAGCAGGGCCTTCGCCTTGCTCGAGGCGGCCTCGCTGAGCTCGACGCCGTGCTCCTCGGTCTTGGTGGGGTTCTCGACGGTCATGGTTCTCCCTGAGCTCCCGATGCGTTTCGCGCCGTGCAACCTCGCCGGGCGGCGGGATGTTCCCACCCGGCACGGCCCCGTCGTCGCGTGAGGATGCCCCCGACGACGGCGGGACGCGGCTCGCCTGCGATCTCCATGGTGTCACATCGCGCGCGCCGCATCACGGCGTCAGGAGGTCCCCGTGGCGGGCGGCACGGCGATGCGTCGCCCGCGCAACAGCGCGTAGGCGCCCACGACGAGCAGCCAGATCACCTGCCAGGCCGTCCCGAGCACCACGGCGGGTACCCCGGTCACGACGATCAGCAGGACGAGTCCGTCGACGTCGTCCATGACGCCCCCTCACTCCGGGGAGTCGTGCTCCCCGGGTCGCGGCCCCGGCACGAGGGGCTCCGGGCGCGGGGGCGGCAGCACCTCCGGACGCAGGTCCGACCGGCCACGACGGCCACCCCAGTGGACCGCGATCCCCTCGGCCAACGCGGTGAGGGTGCCCGACGGATCGGCCATCGACGCCTCCACCGAGCCCGCATTCGCATCAGTGGCGTAGGCCCCGTGGATGCCGGCCTCGAAGGCGACCCGCGCCCCGACGTGGACCTGGCCGGCGAGCACCACGCACGGGACCGACCGGGCCATGGCGGCGGCCGCGAGCGCGGCGACGGCGGTGTCGCGCAGCGACCGGAACTCGAGGCTGCCCTCGCCGGTGACGACGAGGTCGGGCAGGTCGTCCTCCGGGGCCAGTTCCAGGGACCGGGCCGCCTCGCCGACCGGGGACCGCCGGATCTCGTCGGCGGTCGCCCCACGGGTCCAGCCGTCCGCGATCGCCGTCGCGGCCTGGTCGCCCGTGAGCGTGCCGCGGAACGCGTCCGGCGCGATGAGCACGCGCATGCCACGACCGTAGGTCGCGGAGGTGCGGGCCGCGAGAACGGTGCTGTGAGGTGTCCGGATGCTGCGCCGGGTGTCCTATCCTGGGACCGTGAACTTCCTGCGTCGTGGCTCGTCCGCCCCCGAGAGCGCCGTCTCCGACGAGCCCGCCGAGGCCGAGGACGTCGTCACGGTGGGGGGTGCGCGGCGCAACCAGACCGCAGGCAAGGGGCGCCCGACGCGTTCGCGGCGCGAGGCCGAGGGCCGTTCCCGGGGGCCGGTCGCGCCCGCGCCGAAGACGCAGCGCGAGGCCATGAAGCGCGCGAAGACGCTCCGCGGTGACAAGACGGAGCGGCGCCAGGCCAGCGCCGAGCGCCGCAAGCGGATGATGGCGGGCGACGATCGGGTGCTCCCGGTGCGCGACCGCGGCCCGGTCCGGGCCTACGTCCGCGACCTCGTCGACTCGCGGCGCCACCTGATGGGCCTGTTCATGCCCCTGGCGGTCCTCATCTTCATCACCGTGGTGATCCCGATCCCGGGCATCCAGAACATCGGCAGCCTGCTCTGCCTGTGCATGCTGGCCGCGATGGTCGTGGAGGGCACGCTGCTCGGCCGCCAGATCACCGCGCGGGTGCGGGCGAAGTACCCGGACGAGGACATCAAGGGCCTCTCGGTCGGCTGGTACGGGTTCACCCGCGCCACCCAGATCCGCAAGCTCCGGATGCCGGCGCCGCGGGTCTCCCCCGGCACGGCGATCGCCTGAGCACGCTCGTCCTCGGCGGCACCCGCTCCGGCAAGTCGGCCCACGCCGAGGGCCTGCTGCCGGCCGACCACGCGGTGTACGTCGCGACCGCCCGTCCCGTCGACCCCACGGCCGACCCGGAGTGGGCCGAGCGCATCGAGGTCCACCGCCGTCGTCGCCCCGCTGGCTGGGAGACCGTCGAGGACGTCGACGGGTCCCGGACGGCCGAGGTGGTCCGGTGCCGGCCCGCGCCGGTGATCGTCGACGACCTCGCCACGTGGGTCACCGGGCTGCTGGACGACGCCGGATGGGCCCGGGACGCCGCGTCCGTGGCCGCCGCCCGCACGGCGCTCGTGACCGCGGTCCGCGACCGGTCCGGCCCGCTCGTCCTGGTCTCGGCCGAGGTCGGTCTCGGCGTGATGCCGTCGACCTCCGCGGGGCGCCGGTTCCGGGACGAACTGGGCCTGCTCAACGCCGAGCTCGCCGCGGTGTGCGACGACGTGGTGCTGCTGGTGGCCGGGTTGCCGGTGCCGCTTAAGGTGGCCTCCGGCCCCGTGAGCACTATTCCGTGCCAGGGCACGGAATAGTGCTCACAAGCGACCGAAGGGAGCACCCCGTGCCACCGGTGGCACCACCTGACGAGGCCGCGCGTGCCGACCTCCGCCGCCACCTCGACCGTCTCCCGCTGCCGACGCACGCCCTCGGCCGCCTGGAGGACGTCGCCGGATGGCTCGCGGCTTGTCAGGCCCGCTCGCCCGCCCGCCCGCCGGCCGCCCCGCGGGTGGTGCTCTTCGCGGCCGAGCACGGCATCGCCGCCGCCGGGGTGTCCGCGTTCGACGCCGGGGAGACCGGGAAGCGGCTCGCGGCGGTCCGGAACGGCACCGCACCGACCAACTCCCTCGCCACCGTGGCGGGCGCCGACGTCCGGGTCGTCGAGGTCGGGGACGGCCCCAGCGGCCGCATCGACCGCGAGGACGCCCTGAGCGCGGACGGTCTGCAGGACGCGCTCGCCGCCGGCGTCCAGGCGGCCGACGAGGCCGTCGACGAGGGGGCCGACCTGCTCGTGCCCGGCGAGCTCGCGGTCGGTGTCTCCACACCGGTGGCCGTGCTCGCGGCGGCGCTCTGCGCCCGGGAGCCGGTCGCGGTCGTCGGCCGCGGCTCCGGCATCGACGACCTCGCGTGGATGCGCAAGGCCGCCGCCGTCCGCGACGCGCTGCGCCGCACGAAGACGGTCGGGCGCGACCCGGAGGCGCTGCTCCGCGTGGCCGGCGGCGCCGACCTCGCCGCGCTCGTCGGGTTCCTCACGCAGGCCGCCCGCCGCCGGACCCCGGTGCTGCTCGACGGCGCCGCGGTCTGCGTCGCCGCGCTCCTCGCCGACGCCCGCAGCCCCGGCGCCCGGTCGTGGTGGCTCGCGGCGACCCGCGACACCGAACCCGCGCAGGCCCTCGCGCTCGAGGTGCTCGGCCTCGACCCGCTGCTCCTGCTCGACCTCCGGGCCGGCGCCGCGACGGGCGCGCTCGCCGCGGTGCCGCTGGTGACGATGGCAGCGCGGGTGGCCGCGGGCTCGTGACGGCGGGAGCCCCGGGTCCCGACGCCGGGTCGGGTCGGGGTGGGGCGGTCCGGCTCGCGGTGTCGCTGTTCAGCGTGGCCCCGGTGCGGGCGGACGTGGTGGACCGGCGGACGGCGGGCCGGGCCCTGGCGCTCGCCCCGGTGGTGGGGCTGGTGCTCGGCGCGGTGGTCGGCGGGGTGGTGCTGGGGCTGCGGACCCTCGGCGCCCCGGACCTGCTCGCGGGCGCGGTCGGCGTGGCGACCGGGGCGCTGCTGACCCGGGGCCTGCACCTCGACGGGCTGGCCGACCTCGCGGACGGGCTGGGTTCCTACGGCGACGCCGCGCGGATGCTCGCCGTCATGAAGGATCCCTCGACCGGGGCGTTCGGGGTGGTCACGCTCGTCGTCGTCCTCCTCGCCCAGGCGACCGCGCTCCCCGCCGTCGGCCCCGTCGGGACCGCGGTCGCGTGGGCGGTCGGCCGGGCGTCGTTCACCTGGTGCGCCCGACGTCGGGTGCCCGCCGCGTCCCCGGGCGGGCTCGGCGCGCTGGTGGCCGGCACGCAGCACCCGCTGGTCCCGGCCGCGTGGCTCCTCGTCCTCGCCGGGGCGGCCGTGGCGGCGACGCCGACCCGGCCGTGGCAGGGCCCGGTGGCCGTGCTGGTCGCGGCGCTCGCCGTCGTGCTGCTCGCCCGGCACGCCGCCCGACGCCTCGGCGGCGTCAACGGCGACGTGTTCGGGGCGGTGTGCGAGGTCGCGGTGACCGTCACCCTCGCCGGGCTGGCGCTGGGCGGCACCTGATCGGCCGAGCTGGATCAGCCGAGTCGGGCCATCCAGCCGTGCGTGTCGGGCGCCGCGCCGCGCTGGATGTCGGTGAGCCGCTCGCGCAGGCGGGCGGTGACCGGGCCGGGCGTGCCGTCGCCGATCTCGAAGGACCCGCCGTCGTACTTGACCGACCCGACCGGCGTGATCACCGCGGCCGTGCCGCACGCGAAGACCTCGGTGAGGCCGCCCGAGGCGACCTCCTTCTCCCACTCGTCGGTGGAGATTCGGCGCTCGGTGACGGTGGCACCGTCCTCCCGGGCGAGGTCGAGCAGGGACCGGCGCGTGATGCCGGGCAGCAGCGACCCGGAGAGCTCCGGGGTGACGACCTCGTGGTGGCCCTGCCCGTCGGTGAAGACGAAGAACAGGTTCATCCCGCCCATCTCCTCGACCCACCGGTGCTCCAGTGCGTCGAGCCACACGACCTGGTCGCAGCCCTGCGCGGCGGCCTGGGCCTGCGCGGCGAGCGACGCGGCGTAGTTCCCGCCGCACTTCGCCTCGCCGGTGCCGCCCGGGACGGCCCGCACGTAGTCGGTGGACAGCCACACGCTCACCGGCGCGAGCCCGCGCGGGAAGTACGCGCCGGCCGGCGAGGCGATGAGCAGGTAGAGGTACTCCTCGCTGGGCCGCACGCCGAGGCCGGACGACGACCCGATCATGAACGGCCGCAGGTAGAGCGACTCCTCGCCGCCCGCCGCCGGTACCCACCGGTGGTCGACGGCCAGCAGCTCCCGGATCGAGTCGAGGAACAGCTCCTCCGGCAGCGGCGGCATCGCGAGCCTCTCGGCCGAGCGCGCCATCCGCTCCGCGTTGGCCCACGGCCGGAACGAGGCGATCGAGCCGTCGGGCTGCCGGTAGGCCTTGAGCCCCTCGAAGATCGTCTGGCTGTAGTGCAGCACCACCGACGCCGGGTCGATCTGCAGCGGCGCGTAGGGCTCGACCTTCGCGTCGTGCCAGCCGCGCGCGGCGTCCCAGCGGATGGTGACCATGTGGTCGGTGAAGTACTTGCCGAAACCGGGCGCGGCGAGTACCTCCGCCACCCGCTCGTCCGTCGCCGGGGAGGGGTGCGGGAGAACCTCGAAGGCCGTGCTCGACATGGCGCTCACTCTAAACCGCACCCCCGACGGCGGACACGCCCTCGACCTCGCGGGTGGCCCGCGACCGGTCAGACGTCCGGACGCCGGGCGTACGCGGGCCAGTCCCGGAGGTTGACCTGGTCGCACTCGGCGGCCATCGCGTCGATCTCCTCCGCGGACGCCCCGCGCGCCAGACAGTCCGCGAGGCGGCGGAAGTACTCCTCGCGCGGCGCGCCGGGCACGAACAGGATGAGGAAGCGGGCGACGTCGTCACCGACGGCCTGGAACGCGTGCACCCCGTTGACCGGCACGTGCGCGAGGTCGCCCTCCCCGAGGGTCCGCCAGGTGTCGTCGCTCATCACCGCGAGCCGCCCGGAGATCACCCAGAACGACTCCGAGAACCCCTGGTGGTAGTGCGGCACCGCGCCGATCCGGCCGGGTGCCGCGGCGGACTCGAACAGGCCGAAGCCGGCCCCGACGACGTCGCCGGGGGCGATGAAGCGGGCCGGCCCGGCGACCTCGGCGTCGTCCCGGTAGCGGTAGACGCCGGGGTCGGCGGGCGGGACCTCCGTCGGGAAGCTCACCGGACGTGGGACGCGACGAAGGGCGGCGCCACGACCTCGCACTCGAGGGCGCGGCCGCGGACGTCGATGCTCACCAGATCACCCTCGGACAGGCCGGCGGCGGTGTCCAGCAGCGCCAGCGCGATGCCGGTCCGCAGCGTCGGCGAGAAGGTGCCCGACGTCGTCTCCCCCACCGGGGACCCACCGAGCTTCACCGTCATGTGCGCGCGCGGGACGCCGCGCCCGGAGGCCTTCAGGCCCCACGCCCGCCGTCGGGGGCCCCGCTCACGCTCGGCGAGCAGCGCCTCCCGGCCCCAGAACTCCTCCTTCTTCCAGCCGACCGCGAAGCCGACGCGCGCCTGGACGGGGGTGATCTCCGGTCCCAGGTCCTGCCCGTGCAGCGGCAGTCCGGCCTCGGTGCGCAGCGTGTCGCGGGCGCCGAGCCCGGCGGGCAGGCCGCCCTGCTCGGCGACGACCGCCGCGAGCGCGTCCCAGAGCGTCTCCGCGACCTCGCTCGGGGCGATGAGCTCGTAGCCGTGCTCGCCGGTGTAGCCCGTGCGGCAGACCCGGACCTCCCGGTCCTCCCACGTGCTGTCGACGAAGGCCATGTAGTCCAGGTCGACGTCGCCGGTGTCGGGGAGCACGCCGGTCTCGGCGAGGACCGTGCGCGAGCGCGGGCCCTGCACGGCGAGCACGACGTGCGCGTCGTGCTCGTCGGTGACCGTGATGCCCTCGGGGGCGACGTCGGCGAGCAGGCGGCCCACCCCCGCGGAGTTCGCGGCGTTCGGCACCGCGAACACCTCGTCGTCGCCGACCAGGTAGAGGATGAGGTCGTCGACGACGCCGCCGTCGGTGGCACAGCAGAGCGTGTACTGCGCCTTGCCCGGGACGATCCGGCCCAGGTCGTTGGTGAGGCACCGGTTCACGAACGCCGCCGCGCCCGGGCCGGCGATGCGCACCTTGCCGAGGTGGCTGACGTCGAACAGACCGACCGCCTCGCGGGTGGCGGTGTGCTCGGCGACCGTGCCGGAGTACTGGACCGGCATCTCCCACCCGCCGAACGGCGCGAACGTGGCGCCGAGGGCCTCGTGGCGGGCGTGCAGAGGGCTTCGTCGCAGGTCCGGTCGCGGTGCGCTCACGGGTCCGGGACCGTACGGCACGGCAGGCTGTCGGGGGTCGGTCCTAGCATGCGATCACACCCGCCCGCAGCACCCCGGAGGCGCACCGATCGTGACTACCCTGCCCGACCTCGAACTCAGCGACGCCCAGGCGGCGGCCGCGATCGTCGACGTCCTCGTCGTCGGTCTGCGCCCCGGTGCCCCGGCGGAGGGCGGCGGCTCCGACGAGCCGGTCGCCCCGGTGCTGGTCGGCGCGCAGGGGGTCGACGCGGCGTTCGGCGGCGAGCTGGCGTCGCTGCTCGCGCTGACCGGGGCCACCGGGAAGGCCGAGGAGGTCGTCAAGGTCCCGACGCGCGGTGCGATCACGGCGCCGGTGCTGCTCGCGGTCGGCCTGGGGCCGGAGTCCGCGCCCGCGGGTCTGCAGGGCGGCCCGGACGTGGCCGAGCAGGTGCGCCGGGCCTCGGGTGCCGCCGCGCGGGCCCTGCCGAAGAGCGCCACGACGGTCGGGAGCACCCTCGCCGAGCTCGACCTCGCCGCGGCGGTGGAGGGCACGGTGCTCGGGGCGTACTCCTTCACCGAGTACCGCACGGCGGAGGACGGGCCGACGCGGTCGGTGTACTTCCTGGGCGCCCCCGGTGGCAGCGGCGGCGCCCCCGAGCGGGAGCGCGCCACGCTCGCCGACGCGGCGATGACGGCGCGGGCGGTCTGCGCGGCGCGCGACCTGATCAACACCCCGCCGAACGACCTGTACCCCGCCGAGTTCGCCCGCCGCGCCACCGACCTGGCGGAGGCCGTGGGGCTCGGCGTGGAGGTCCTCGACGACGCGCAGCTGGCCGACGGCGGGTACGGCGGGGTGCTCGGGGTCGGCGGCGGCTCGTCCCGGCCGCCGCGGCTGGTGCGCCTGACCCACACCCACCCCGACGCCACCCGCACGGTGGCCCTGATCGGGAAGGGCATCACGTTCGACACGGGCGGCATCTCGATCAAGCCGGCCGCGAACATGGACCACATGACCTCGGACATGTCCGGGGCCGCCTGCGTCGTCGCCGCGACCTGCCTCGCCGCCGAGCTGAACCTCCCGGTGAACGTGACGGCGACGGTGCCGATGGCCGAGAACATGCCGTCGGGCACCGCCTACCGGCCCGGCGACGTGCTGACGATGTACGGCGGGAAGACCGTCGAGGTCCTCAACACCGACGCCGAGGGCCGGCTGATCCTGGCCGACGCGATCGTGCGGGCCTGCGAGGACTCCCCCGACTACCTCGTCGAGACCTCGACGCTCACCGGCGCGCAGGTCGTCGCCCTGGGCTCGCGGACGGCCGGGATCATGGGCCAGGACGCGTTCCGCGACCGCGTGACGGCCGCCGCCACCGCGGTCGGCGAGGGCGCGTGGGCCATGCCGCTCCCCGAGGAGCTGCGCGGCGACCTCGACTCGCGGGTGGCCGACATTGCCAACGTCACCAACCACCGCTTCGGCGGCATGCTCGCGGCCGGGCTGTTCCTGCGGGAGTTCGTCGCCGACGGGGTGCCCTGGGCGCACGTCGACGTGGCGGGCCCGGCGTTCAACACCGGCGGGGCGTACGGCTACACGCCGCGCGGGGGCACCGGGATGCCGGTGCGCACACTCGCCGCCGTGCTCGCCGACGTCGCCGCCCACGGATAGAGACGATCACCTCGGCAGCTGGTTTGCCTGCGGTGGAAGGATGGAGAACAGGGACCGGCTCCGACACGGGTTTCCGACGGAGCCGGTGGTTCCCCGGCGGGCCACCGCCTGCCGTCGGGAACGCCGCACGCCACACGCCGACGCGGGAGAAGTGAGTTGAGCGAGAGCGACACCTACGACGTCCTCATCCTGGGCGGAGGCTCCGGTGGTTACGCCTGCGCGTTGCGCGCGGCGCAGCTGGGGCTCTCGGTCGCCCTCGTCGAGCAGGACAAGCTCGGCGGCACCTGCCTGCACCGGGGCTGCATCCCCACCAAGGCGCTGCTGCACGCCGCCGAGGTCGCCGACAAAGCCCGCGAGGGCGAGCAGATCGGTGTGAAGAGCTCGCTGTCGGGCATCGACATGAGCGGCGTCAACTCCTACAAGGACGGCGTCGTCGCGAAGCTCTACAAGGGCCTGCAGGGGCTGATCAAGTCCCGCAAGGTCACCATGATCGAGGGCCACGGGCGCCTCGTCGGCCAGGACACCGTCGAGGTCGACGGCCAGCGCTACACCGGCCGCAACGTCGTCCTCGCCTCCGGCTCGTACTCCAAGACGCTGCCCGGGCTCGAGCTCGGCGGCCGTGTGATCACATCCACCGAGGCGATCAACCTCGACTACGTGCCCGACCGCGTCGTCGTCCTCGGCGGCGGCGTCATCGGCTGCGAGTTCGCGAGCGTCTGGAAGTCCTTCGGCTCCGAGGTGACGATCGTCGAGGCCCTGCCGCATCTGGTGCCGAACGAGGACGAGTTCCTCTCCAAGCAGCTCGAGCGCCAGTTCCGCAAGCGGAAGATCGGCTACAAGATCGGCACCAAGTTCACCGGTGTCGAGCAGACCGCCGACGCGGTGACGATCAGCCTGGAGAACGGCGAGCAGATCGAGGCCGACCTCCTGCTGGTCGCCGTCGGCCGCGGGCCGAACACCGCCGACCTCGGCTACGAGGAGCAGGGCGTCACCCTCGACCGCGGGTTCGTGCGTACCGACGAGCGGCTGCGGACCGGTGTCGGCAGCGTCTACGCGGTCGGCGACATCGTGCCGGGCCTGCAGCTGGCCCACCGCGGCTTCCAGCAGGGCATCTTCGTCGCCGAGGAGATCGCGGGGCTCAACCCGCCGGTCATCGACGAGAAGGGCATCCCGCGGGTCACCTACTGCGAGCCCGAGATCGCGTCGGTCGGCCTCACCGAGGCGCAGGCCAAGGAGGCCTACGGCGAGGTGGTCACCACCACCTACGACCTCGCGGGCAACGGCAAGTCGCAGATCCTGCGCACCGCCGGTGCCATCAAGCTGGTCAAGGGCGGCACCGGTGACGACGCCCCGGTGGTCGGCGTGCACATGATCGGCGCCCGGATCGGCGAGCTCGTCGGGGAGGCGCAGCTGGTCTACAACTGGGAGGCTCTGCCGGTCGAGGTCGCGAACCTCGTCCACGCCCACCCCACGCAGAACGAGGCGTTCGGCGAGGCGCACCTGGCGCTCGCCGGCAAGCCCCTGCACGCGCACGGCTGATCCGCCCACACCGCTTCGACGAGGGAGTACCGAGCACGATGGCCTACACCGTCCAGATGCCTGCTCTCGGTGAGAGCGTCACCGAGGGCACCATCACCCGGTGGCTGAAGCAGGAGGGCGACCACGTCGACGTCGACGAGCCCCTGCTGGAGGTGTCGACGGACAAGGTCGACACCGAGATCCCCTCGCCGCAGGCGGGGATCCTCCAGCGGATCGTCGCGAACGAGGACGACACCGTCGAGATCGGCGGTGACCTCGCGGTCATCGGCGACGACGACGGCGGCGACGCCGGCGGCTCCGGGGGCGGGCAGGCCGAGGCGCAGTCCGAGCCGGCCCAGCCCGAGCCCCGGCAGTCGGAGCCGGAGCCGGAGCCGGCGCAGCAGTCGTCCGGGGGCAGCAGCTCGGGTGGCTCCGGGGGCGGGTCCGGCACGACGATCGAGATGCCGGCGCTCGGCGAGTCGGTCACCGAGGGCACGATCACCCGCTGGCTCAAGCAGGTGGGCGACGCCGTGGAGGTCGACGAGCCCCTGCTCGAGGTGTCCACCGACAAGGTCGACACCGAGATCCCGTCGCCGGTCGCGGGCACGCTGCTCGAGATCAAGGCGAACGAGGACGACACCGTCGAGGTCGGCGGCGCGCTCGCGGTGGTCGGCGACGGGTCGGCCGGCAGCGGTTCGGGTGGTGGCTCGGCGCAGCCCGAGGCCCGGTCCGGTCCCGACGCCCAGACCGCGTCCGACACGCAGGCCGAGCCCGAGCCGCGGCAGGAGCAGCAGCAGCCCGAGCCCGAGTCGCAGCCGACGGCCTCGGACGGGTCGAACACGGCCGAGAGCTCGAACGGCGCCGTGGCCGCCTCCGGGGCGGACGACTACGTCTCCCACGAGACCGAGCAGCCCGCGGGCCCGAGCGGCCCGGCGAACGCGGGGGCGCTCGAGTCGGGCGGCGCGCCGTCGAACGGCACGGGTGGTGGCGAGGCGGCCGGGTCCCCCTACGTCACGCCGCTGGTGCGCAAGCTCGCCCAGGAGCGCGGGGTCGACCTGTCGTCGGTCTCGGGCACTGGGGTCGGCGGTCGCATCCGCAAGCAGGACGTGGTCGCCGCCGCCGAGGAGCAGGAGGCCGCCAAGCAGGCGTCCGCCGCCCCGTCGACGAACGAGCCGGCCGCGACCCCGTCCGACGGGTCGCAGGGCGCGGTGCACGGCGGCGAGGTGCAGAAGCCCGCGGGAAGCCGCAGTCCGAACATCCCGACGCCGGACGACTCCGGCCTGCGGGGCACCACGCAGAAGCTCTCCCGGCGCCGCGCGACCATCGCGAAGCGCATGGTGGAGTCGCTGCAGACCTCCGCGCAGCTCACGACGATCGTCGAGGCCGACGTCACCCGGATCGCGCGCCTGCGCGACCGGGCGAAGGCCGACTTCGAGCGCCGGGAGGGCGTGAAGCTCTCCTTCCTGCCGTTCATGGCCCTGGCCACGGTCGAGGCGCTCAAGGCGCACCCGGTGGTCAACGCCATGATCGACACCGAGAAGGGCGAGGTCACCTACCACGGGTCTGAGCACCTCGGGATCGCCGTGGACTCCCCCGCCGGGCTGATCGTGCCGGTCATCCACGACGCCGGGGACCTCAACCTCGGCGGGCTGGCCCGCAAGATCGCCGACGTGGCGCAGCGGACCCGGGACAACAAGATCTCCCCGGACGAGCTGTCGGGCGGGACCTTCACGATCACCAACACGGGCTCGCGCGGCGCCCTGATCGACACCCCGATCATCAACCAGCCGCAGGTCGGCATCCTCGGCACCGGGGCCGTCGTCAAGAAGCCCGTGGTGGTCACCGACGGCGAGGGCGGCGAGTCGATCGCCATCCGCTCGACGGTGTACCTCTGCCTGTCCTACGACCACCGCATCGTCGACGGTGCCGACGCCGCCCGGTTCCTCGGGTCGGTGAAGGCCCGGCTCGAGGCCGGTGCGTTCGAGGCGGACCTCGGGCTCGGGTAGCTCCCCACCATCCCGACCACAGGGCCCCTTCGCGCGAGTAGCTCGTGCGGAGGGGCCCTTCGGTCGTTCCGGGGCGGCCTGCTCCGCAGCCTGAGGGGAGGATCCGAGCGCTCTTGTGGCACGAGGGTTCCCCTCGCGCGGGCGGGGCCGGGACGAACCGGACAGCGTGTCCGGGTCGCGCCGCACCCCGGACTCCGCGACGATCACTGCCATGCGCGTCGTCATCTCCGGGTCGTCCGGCCTCATCGGCACCGCCCTGGTCCCCCACCTGCGTGGTCGGGGACACGAGGTGATCCGCCTCGTGCGGCGGACCCCGCAGGCCCCCGACGAACGCGGGTGGGACCCGCCGTCGGGACGGATCGACGACGGCGCCCTCGACGGTGCCGACGCGGTGATCAACCTGTCGGGCGCGGGGATCGGCGACAAGCGCTGGTCGGGCGCCTACAAGCAGGAGCTGCGCGACAGCCGCACCATCCCCACCGACGTGCTGGCCCGGGCCGTGGCCGCCCACGGCATCCCGACCTTCCTGAGCGGCTCGGCCGTCGGGTTCTACGGCGACACCGGCAAGGTGGCGGTCGACGAGTCCGGGGCGCGCGGCCGCGGGTTCCTCGCCGACCTCGTGCGGGACTGGGAGAACGCGACCGCCCCGGCGGCGGAGGCCGGCGCCCGCGTGGTGACGATCCGGACCGGCCTGGTGCTCTCGCACTCCGGGGGCCTCATGGGCCGCATCAAGCCGATCTTCACGTTCGGGCTGGGCGGGAAGCTCGGGTCCGGCGAGCAGTACTGGCCGTGGATCTCCCTCGACGACGAGGTCGGGGCCATCACCCACGCCCTGGAGCACGACACCGTGGTGGGCCCGCTCAACGCGACGGGGCCGGCGCCCGTGACGAACGCCGAGTTCACGAAGGTCATGGCCGCGACCGTCCACCGCCCGGCGCCCTGGCTCGTGCCGGGCTTCGCGCTGCGGGCCGTCCTCGGGGAGTTCGCCGACGAGGGCGTGCTGGTGAGCCAGCGCGTCCTGCCCGGGGTGCTCGAGCGCGAGGGCTACACGTTCCAGCACCAGACGCTGCAGTCCGCCCTGGCCGCGGTGCTGGAGTGAGCGGGGGGACCCGGAGCGCAGCGGAGCCGGACCGGAGCGGCGGCCTGCCGGACGCGGTCGACGTCCTCGTCGTCGGGGCCGGGCTGGCCGGGCTGAACGCGGCACGGACGGTGGCCCGCTCCGGGCGGTCGGTCCTGGTGTGCGAGGCGTCCGACGGGGTCGGCGGCCGGGTCCGGACCGACGTCGTCGACGGCTTCCTGGTCGACCGCGGCTTCCAGATCCTCAACACGTCCTACCCGGCGTTGCGCGCGGCGGTGGACCTCGCGTCCCTCGACCTGCACCCCTTCGTGCCGGGCGCCGCGGTCCGCACCGACGACGGCAGGCTGCACCGGGTGGCGCGGCGTCCCACGTGGCTGCCGCGCTCCGCCCTGACGCGGCTGATCTCGCTGCGGGCCAAGCTGGGCATCGCCGGGTTCACCGCACGGTCGGTGCTCGTGCCCCCGCAGCGCCAGGCCGCGGCGCCGGAGCGCACGGCCCTCGAGGACCTCGCCCGCTTCGGACTGAGCGGCCGCGACGTCGACCGGTTCCTGCGCCCGTTCCTTGCCGGGGTGCTCGGCGACGGGGACCTGCAGACGTCCTCCCGCGTGGTCTCCCTCTTCTGGCGCACGTTCGCGCTCGGCGACCTCACGCTGCCCGGCCGCGGCATCGGCGCGATGACCACCCACCTCGCGGCCCGGCTCCCCGCGGGCACGGTGCATCTCGACACCCCGGTCCGCGAGGTCCGGCCGGGTCGGGTCACCACCGACGCCGGGACCGTGCGGGCCGGGGCGGTGATCGTCGCGACCGAGGGCGGGGACGCCGCGGGTCTGCTCGGCGACCGCATCGAGGCACCGCGCCCCTTCGCCCTCACCAGCCACTACCACGTGACCGACCGGCCCCCGACCCGCCAGGGACTGCTCCACCTCGACGGCACCGGCGGCCCGATCGTCAACACGATGGTGCTCACCGCCGCCGTTCCGTCCTACTCCCCCGACCACCGCCACCTCGTCGTCTCGACCGTGCTCGGCGGCGAGGCGCTGCCCGAGCCGCGGCTGCGCGCCGAGCTCGAACGCATCTGGGGCACGGGCACCGCGCACTGGGAGCACCTCGCCACCCGCGAGATCCCCCGGGCCCTGCCCGCCACGCTCCCGCCGACCCCGCCCGGCCTGCGTCGCCCGGTCGACCTCGGCGACGGGCTGTTCGTCGCCGGCGACCACCGCGACACCCCGTCCGTGCAGGGCGCGCTCGTCTCCGGTCGACGCACGGCCCAGGCGGCCGTGGCGACCCTGGGCTGAGCCCGCCGTCGTCGGGTGGCATCGACGACGCGTTCCTGCCACCCGGGAGCGGAGTAGGTTCGACGCCATGGGGTCCCACCGCGCCAGCAGCGAGCCGGTCGAGGTGCTCGACCTCGGCACCGTCGAGTACACCGCCGCGTGGGACCAGCAGCGCGCCCACCACGCCGCGCGGGCCGACGGCACCGGGCCCGACGTGCTGATGCTGCTCGAGCACCCCAGCGTCTACACCGCCGGGAAGCGCACCCAGCCCGAGGACCGGCCGACCGACGGCACCCCCGTCGTCGACGTCGACCGCGGCGGACGGATCACCTGGCACGGTCCGGGGCAGCTCGTCGGCTACCCGATCCTGAAGCTCGGCCAGCCGTTCGACGTGGTGGACCACGTGCGCCGCCTCGAGGAGGCCCTGATCGCCGTCTGCGCGGGCCACGGTCTCGCGACCGGCCGGATCGACGGCCGCTCGGGTGTGTGGCTCGCGGCGGGCGCCGGCCGCCCCGAGCGCAAGATCGCGGCCATCGGGGTGCGGGTGGCACGCGGGGTGACGCTGCACGGGTTCGCCCTCAACGCCGACCCGGACCTGACCGCGTTCGGCGCGATCGTCCCGTGCGGGATCACCGACGCCGGGGTCACCAGCCTGACCGCCGAGCTCGGTCGCCGCGTCGGGGTGGCCGAGGTCCGCTCCGCCGTGCGGGACGCGATGCTGGCGGCGTTCGCCGGCGAGCTGCCTGTCCGTGACCATCCGGTCGCCCGTCCGGCGGTCACGGATACGCTGAAGGTCGGTAACGTCAGCGTCCAGATGTTGTAATCTGCCGACCGGTCGACCTCGCTGGGTGACCGCTCGTCGCGCGTCGCGTCGGGAAACGCTGTGCGTGGTCGACCCGCGACGGACGGTGAATGGCATGACTTCCGACGACACCGCCCGCCCGGGGCGCCGCTCGGCCGCCGGCCTCGTCGCGGCCCTCGTCCTCGCCGGGCTGACCCTGCTCGCGCCGGCCGCGTCGGCCGCGGTGACCCCGACGCAGGCGGCCCAGCTCAACCAGGTGTTCGCCCTCACCAACCAGTACCGCCAGCAGGCCGGGTGCCAGGCGCTGATCCGGAACAGCTACGCCGAGAAGGCCGCCCAGGGACACGCCGACTGGATGAACTCGACCGGCACCTTCTCCCACACCGGCGCGAACGGCTCCAGCTTCGTCGACCGGATGAAGGCGGCGGGCTATGCGAGCCCCGGCGGGGAGAACATCGCGTACGGACAGCAGAACGCGCAGGCCGTCATGACGGCGTGGATGAACTCGCCCGGCCACCGGGCCAACATCCTCAACTGCCGGTTCACCAGGATCGGCCTCGGCCTCGCCGGGACCCGCAACTACTGGGTCCAGGACTTCGGCTACTGACCCTTCCCGACAGAGCAACCGAGCACGCCGATAGGGGGTGCGGGCGTCCGGGCCAGTCGGCTGGCCCGGACGGCCGCACCGCTCGTCGACCGCTCCGCCCCGACCGGCCGTTCGCCGCCCCGAGGGCCCGTGACCTTCCCGTGATCTGACCGCCCTGTCAGGTTCGTCCCGTGGGCCTCCATCGCTTCGAGCACGACTCCCGCCGCCGTCGGCTCGCCCTCGGCGTCGGCGCCGCGGCCGTCGTCCTCGGCGTGGTCGCCACCGTGGTCACCCTGCGGCCCTCCGCCGACGCGGTGCAGGACACGAGCGCCGCCGCCACCCTGCCGGTCGCCGCCGCGCCCGCCGTCCCCCTCGCCGTGCCGCCCCCGCTGCCCGCGCTCCCGCCCCCGGCCCCGGCCCCGACCACGACGACCACCACCACCACCACCACCACGACGGCCGCGACGCGGACGACGACCAGCACCCGGCGCAGCGCGACCAGGGCGGCCACCCCCGCCGTCGGGAACGGGCCCACCGGGCGGGTCCTCGCCCTCGTCAACACCGAACGCGCGAAGGCGGGCTGTGGCGCGGTCGCCGGCAACGCGGCGCTGGACCGGGCGGCCGCCGACTACGCCGCTCTCATGGCCCTCACCGGCACCTTCTCCCACACCGGGCCGGACGGGTCGGACTTCGAGCAGCGCGTGCGGGCCGCCGGGTACGACGACCCCGGCGGCGAGAACATCGCGCAGGGCCAGACCGGTGCCGACGAGGTCATGACGGACTGGATGAACTCTCCCGGGCACCGTCGCAACATCCTCGACTGCTCGTTCCGCACCCTCGGCGTCGGCGAGGCCGACGACTACTGGGTGCAGGAGTTCGGCCGCTGATCCCTCAGAGCCCGCAGGCCCGCGCCACGAACCGCAGGTGGTCGAGATCGGAGAGGTCGAGCACCTGCAGGTAGACCCGGTCGACGCCCACCGCGGCGAACCGCTCGAGGCGTTCGGTGATCTCGGCGGCCGTGCCCGCGATCCCGGCCGCGCGCAACTCGTCGGGCTCGCGGCCGATCGCCGCCGCCCGGCGGGCGACATCGGCCTCGGTCTCCCCCGCGCACAGCACCTGCGCCGTCGAGTACCGCAGCGTCGCCGGGTCGCGCCCGATCACCGCGCACGCCTCGCGGACCCGGCCGATCTGCTCCGCCACCTGCTCCACCGACGCGAACGGCACGTTGACCTCGTCGGCGTAGCGGGCCGCGAGCGCGGGCGTCCGCCGGTGCCCGGAGCCACCGACGATCACGGGCGGGTGCGGGTCCTGGACCGGCTTGGGCAGCCCGGGGCTCTCGGTGAACCGGTAGTGCTCGCCGTGGAAGGTGTAGCTCTGCCCCACCGGCGTGGCCCACGCCCCGGTGAGGATCTCCAGCTGCTCGGTGAGCATGTCGAAGCGCGCACCCGTCGTCGGGAAGGGGACGCCGTAGGCGTGGTGCTCGGCCTCGTACCAGCCGGTGCCGATGCCGAGCTCGACCCGGCCGCCCGACATGTGGTCGACCTGCGAGACCGCGACGCCCAGCGGGCCGGGCAGCCGGAACGTGACCGAGGTCATGAGCGTGCCGAGGCGGATCGTCGACGTCTCCCGGGCGAGCGCGCCGAGCGTCACCCACGCGTCGGTGGGCCCCGGCAGGCCGGTCGAGTCGCCCATGGCGAGCAGGTGGTCCGACCGGAAGAACGCGTCGAACCTGCACTCCTCGGCGCAGCGGGCGACGCGGAGGAGGTCGTCGTAGGTCGCGCCCTGCTGCGGTTCGGTGAAGATCCGGAGGTCCATGACGTTGATCAGCCTCTCGGGGGAGCGGGCGTAGTCTGGTACCCGTGACCACGAGCGCTGACCCCACGGCCCCGGCCGGACGCAAGCTGCTCCGCCTCGAGGTCCGGAACTCGCAGACGCCGATCGAGCGGAAGCCCGACTGGATCCGCACCCGGGTGCAGACCGGTCCGAACTTCTCCGAGCTCAAGGGCATGGTGCGCTCCGCCGGCCTCGCCACGGTGTGCGAGGAGGCGGGCTGCCCCAACATCTACGAGTGCTGGGAGGACCGCGAGGCGACCTTCCTCATCGGCGGCGAGCAGTGCACCCGGCGGTGCGACTTCTGCCAGATCGACACCGGGAAGCCCGCGCCGCTCGACGTCGACGAGCCCCGCAAGGTCGCCGAGTCGGTCCGCCAGATGGGCCTGCGCTACTCCACGATCACCGGCGTCGCCCGGGACGACCTCGCCGACGGCGGCTCGTGGCTCTACGCCGAGACCGTCCGCCAGGTCCACGCCCTCAACCCCGGTACCGGCGTCGAGCTGCTGATCCCCGACTTCGACGACCGGGACGACCAGCTCGGCCCCGTCTTCGACGCCGCCCCCGAGGTCCTCGCGCACAACCTCGAGACCGTGCCGCGCATCTTCCGCCGCATCCGCCCGGCGTTCCGCTACGAGCGGTCGCTCGACGTGATCCGCAAGGCGCGCGCCGCCGGCCTCGTCACGAAGTCCAACCTCATCCTCGGCATGGGCGAGACCCCCGAGGAGGTCACCGCGGCGATGCAAGACCTGCACGACGCCGGGTGCGACCTGCTCACCCTCACCCAGTACCTGCGGCCCTCACTGCGCCACCACCCGGTCGAGCGCTGGGTGAAGCCCGAGGAGTTCGTCGAGCACCGCGACGCGGCCCTGGAGATGGGCATCGCCGGCGTCATGGCCGGGCCCTTGGTGCGCTCGTCCTACCGCGCCGGTCGGCTCTACGCGCAGGCCAAGCTGCACCGCGGCGAGGCCCTGCCCGAGGGCATGGAGGAGCTCGCCGCCGAGGGCGAGGCCCGCCAGGAGGTCGGATCGGTCCTCGCGCGCCGCGCATAGGCACCCATCCGGCAGAATGGACGGCATGGCCAAGGGCACTGCCGGTAAGGCGACCAAGGAAGAGAAGAAGGCCGCCAAGCAGGCTGCGCGCGCCGACCGCAAGCAGCGCTGGACGCAGATCTGGCAGGCCTTCCAGATGCAGCGCAAGGAGGACAAGCTCCTCCTGCCGCTGATGATCGGCGCCGTGGTCGTGACGGCCCTGATCTTCCTCGTGATCGGGCTGCTCATCGGGCAGTCCTGGTACCTCGTGCCGATCGGGGTCATCCTCGGGCTCGCGATCGCGATGATCGTGTTCGGGCGCCGCGTGCAGAAGAACGTGTACGCGAAGGCCGACGGGCAGCCCGGGGCCGCCGGCTGGGCGCTGGACAACATGCGCGGGCCGTGGCGCGTCACCCAGGCGGTGGCCGGCACCACGCAGCTCGACGTCGTGCACCGGGTCATCGGCCGGCCGGGCGTCATCCTCGTGGCCGAGGGCGCGTCGCACCGCACCAAGGGCCTGCTCGCGCAGGAGAAGAAGAAGGTCTCGCGCGTCGCCGGTCAGGTCCCGATCTACGAGGTCGCGGTGGGCAACGGCGAGGGCGAGGTCGAGCTCTCCAAGCTGCAGCGCCACATGGCGAAGCTGCCCCGTAACATCGACCGCGAGCAGATGGACACCATCGAGAAGCGGCTCGCCGCCATCGCCGGCCGCGGCGGCCCCGCGATGCCGAAGGGCCCGGTGCCCAAGGGCGCGCAGATGAAGGGCATGCAGCGCACGGTCCGCCGTCGCTAGCCCGTTCCCGACGCCGGGTCCTCCCGCGAGATGCCCACCAGGCATCCCGCGGCGGTCCGCGACCTGCCTGACGCCACCCTCGCCGCGGAGTACCGCGAGCAGCGCCGCTCAGCGGGTGCGGATCACGACGGTGCGGCTCACGCGGTCGTGCAGGCCCCGGCCGTCGCGGTCCATGATCGCGGCGGGCACCACGAAGAACAGCGACACGGTCCGGGCGAGCGCCCAGAGCCCGACCCGGGGGGCGCCGTCGACGCGCAGCACCCGCATCCCGGTGAGCACCATCGCGGGCGTCTGGCCGATCACCGCGACCGGGAGCGTCACGAGCACCGCCCAGACCACGAGGCTCAGCGTCGCGGGGGCCGGGAAGCTGATCGCCGCCGCGACCAGGCCGCCGACAAGCAGGTCGAGCACGAACTGGCCGAGGCGCAGCGGGGGGCTCGCGACCGCCCCGGGGCCCGACTCCGGCAGACCGAGGTCCTTGCCGGGGTACCCGTCGTCGGGATCCGCGGGGCGCACGTCGCCGCGCACCGACGCAGGACGCCCGTTCGGCCGATCTGCGGGGACGCCCCGTGTCGGGATCGCGGCACGAACCGGACGTCCGCGCCCTTCCGGGTCACCACCAGGCGCCCGATCAGGCCCGTCGTCGGTGAGCCATTCACGAAACCACGACACTCTGACAGGCTACGGTGCCGCACCGTCGTGGGGCGTCACGGCAGCGTCGCCGAACGGGCCTCCAGCGACCCGGGCGACATTGTGAGGCGCGCCCGTTAACTGCTGCGAAACAACGGTGCGACGAGCGAGAAACCTGCGCCGCCTAGCGTCCGGGTCACCCGAAACGGTGAGGCGAGCCCGGCCGGGCGGGGTGACTCGACCGTGTTGACAGTGCCAGAGAAGGAGCCAGCGAGGGTGTTCAGCAACAAGGACGAGGTCTTCAAGTACATCTCCGACGAGGGGGTGCAGTACGTCGACGTCCGGTTCTGCGACCTCCCCGGCCAGATGCAGCACTTCACCGTGCCCGCCTCGGAGTTCAGCGACGCCGTCTTCGAGGACGGCCTCGCCTTCGACGGATCGTCGGTCACCGGGTTCCAGACGATCAACGAGTCGGACATGACGCTGCTGCCCGACGTGGCGACCGCGCGCATCGACCCGTTCCGGGCCCAGAAGACCCTGAACATGAACTTCTTCGTCCACGACCCGCTGACGCTCGAGGCGTACAGCCGCGACCCGCGGAACGTGGCCCGCAAGGCGGAGAACTTCCTGTCGACGGTCGACGTCGCCGACACGTGCTTCTTCGGCCCCGAGGCCGAGTTCTACATCTTCGACGAGGTCCGCTACGAGTCCTCGATGCGGACCCAGTACTACGCGGTCGACTCGATCGAGGGCGCCTGGAACACCGGCCGCGACGAGCCGGGCGGCAACAAGGGCTACAAGATCGCCGCCAAGGGCGGCTACTTCCCGGTCGAGCCGACCGACCAGACCTCCGACCTGCGCGCCGCCATCGGCACCAACCTCACCAACTCGGGCTTCGAGCTCGAGAAGCTGCACCACGAGGTCGGCACCGGCGGCCAGGCCGAGATCAACTACAAGTTCAACACGCTGCTGCACGCCGCGGACGACCTGCAGCTGTTCAAGTACATCGTCAAGAACACGGCGTGGCAGGCGGGCAAGACCGTCACGTTCATGCCGAAGCCGATCGCCGGCGACAACGGCTCGGGCATGCACTGCCACCAGTCGCTGTTCAAGGGCGGCGAGCCGCTCTTCTACGACGAGAACGGCTACGCCGGGCTCTCGGATCTCGCCCGCCACTACATCGGCGGCATCCTGCACCACGCGCCCTCGCTCGTGGCGTTCACCAACGCCACCGCGAACTCGTACCACCGCCTGGTGCCCGGCTTCGAGGCCCCGATCAACCTGGTCTACTCGAACCGCAACCGCTCGGCCTGCGTGCGCATCCCGATCACCGGCAACAACCCGAAGGCCAAGCGCCTCGAGTTCCGGTGCCCGGACTCGTCGGGCAACCCGTACCTGTCGTTCGCGGCCATGATGATGGCGGGCCTCGACGGCATCCGGAACAAGATCGAGCCGCCGACGCCGGTCGACAAGGACCTCTACGAGCTCCCGCCGGAGGAGGCCGCCAACATCGCGCAGGTGCCGGCCAGCCTCGACGCCGCGGTGAACAACCTCGAGGCCGACCACGACTACCTGCTCGAGGGTGGCGTCTTCACGTCCGACCTGATCGAGAAGTGGATCGAGCTCAAGCGCGACGACGTCACGGGGCTGCGGCTGCGCCCGCACCCGTACGAGTTCGAGCTGTACTACAACTGCTGATCACCTGATCACCTGATCGGCTGAGTCGACGGTCGAGCTCCGCTCCGCTGCGTCTCCCCGGACGGCCCGGTCCCCTCGCGGGGGCCGGGCCGTTCCGTGTTCCCGGCCTCCGCCCCGCCTCCGGCGACGACAGGGCCTACCGCCGGTCGCGCAGGTCCTCCCGCGGGGAGAGCGCCGCGGCCGCCACGTACTGGTAGACGTACCGGATCTCCTCGCCCTGGCTGATGGGCACGCAGACCCACCCGACCCACTCCCCCGTCGTCGTCCGCCGCCAGCCGAGGAGCTCGCCGGGGACCCGGCTCTGCAGGTCGACCCCGTCGGGCACCGACCGGGGCGGACGCCCCGCCGGCCGCGGGTAGGCCACGGCGAGGTCCACCCAGACCCGCCGCACCTCGGTGCGCTGCAGGGCGCCCGAGCGGTCGTTGCGCCGCTGCGCCGGCCCACGCTCCTCGAACACGTGTTCGATGATGACGCGTCCTCCGGTCACCACGCCAGCCGACCCGCACACGTCACTCCTCGTAGTGATCGACGGAGTGTCACCATTGTCCGCGAGAAGCGTCGTTTTTCGACACAACTCCGCGCGACAGGCGCCCAAGGCTTGCCTCCATACGCACGCTGTGTGACTCTATGGCGGTCCACACAGGTGAAGCACTCGCTCACCGGACACCAATAGGTCACTCAGTGTGAGGAGCCCGCGATGCGTCCGTCCCTGCCGTCCTGGAAGTCCACCCTCGCCGCCGTCGCGGTCGCCGGTGCCGCGCTGCTCGCCACCGCACCCCCAGCCCTGGCCCAGGATGGTGGGGGTGGCCCCGATCCGACGCACGCGCCGATCGCGGAGAAGGTGAGCGGCGAGGTGCTCCCCGCCGTCGACCGCCTCCAGATCACCTCCGCGGCCGGCCTCCTCGTCAACCCGAACACCGGCGAGTACGCCCGCGTCGACGCCTTCTCGGTCGGCTGCACCGGCTTCACCGTCTCCTCCGACGGCTGGATCGCCACGGCCGGCCACTGCGTCGACCCGGCCATGATGGCCATGCAGGCCCGCATCACCGTCGCCAACCGGTACGGCGCGGCCGGCTACGACGCCAACGCCGTCTACCAGCAGCTGCAGGACTTCGTGTTCGTCGACGGCACCGGGAACGCCGCCCCGGCCATCACCGTGCAGCTGCTGCCCGCCACCGCCAACCCCGGCGACAAGCCGATGGACGCCAAGGTCGTGGACTTCCAGGCCTACAACAAGGGCGACACGGCGCTGCTCAAGGTCGACGGCCACAACATGCTCAGCATCGAGGTCGCTCCGGGCGGCCCGGCCCCGACCGGCACCCCGGTCATGTCGGTCGGCTACCCCGGCGCCCGGGACGACGCGATGGACCCGAGCATGACGCCCACCTGGAAGGAGGGCGCGGTCAGCTCGCAGCAGACCCAGGACGGCATCGCCTACACCGAGGTGACCACCGAGATGGGCCACGGCATGAGTGGTGGTCCGACGGTCGACCAGCAGGGTCGGGCCATCGGCATCAACAGCCAGGCCGTCGGCGACGGCGGCAACTCCTTCAACTTCGTCGCCCCGACGTCCCGCCTCGCCGAGATGATGGCCCGCCACGGGGTCCCGACCGCGCCGAGCCCCGTCGACGCCGCGTACCGCTCCGGGATGGACCTCTACTACCAGGGCTACTACTCCGACGCGGTCGAGCAGTTCGACCAGGTCCTCGCGCTCGCGCCGGGCAACAAGGCCGCCGTGGACTACAAGAACAAGGCCGTCCAGGCGCACGACCAGTTCGGTGACACCGGCCTGGGCCTGCTCGGCTGGGGCCTGATCGGTGGCGGCACGGTGCTCGTGCTGGTCATCGGCGGGTGCGTCGTGGGCGTCGTCGTCAGCCGCCGGCGCCGCGCCGTGCCGACCGGCCCGCAGGTCGACGTGGCCCAGCCCGGCTTCGGGCTGCCCACCGGCTACCAGGTCCCGCTGCAGTACGCCCCGGCCGCCACGCCGCAGTACCAGCAGCAGTACGGCCCGACGGTCCCGCAGCAGGCCCCGGCCGGCTTCGGTGCCGCCCCGTTCGGCCAGACCGGCTCCGTGCCGGCCGCGCCCGCCTCGCCCCCCGTCGGGTTCCCGGCGCCGAGCGCCCCGGCGGCGCCGAGCACCCCGCGGCACGAGGCGACCACCGTCGCCCCGGAGGCCCCCGCGGTCGCCGTCGCGACCCCGCCGTCGGGCTACCCGGCCCCGCTGAGCGACGCCCCGGTGACTCCCGTCGCCGACGCCCCGACCGGCCCGGGCCACTGCCCGAACTGCGGCGCCGCCCGCGCCGGCGGCGCCCGCTTCTGCGGGGGCTGCGGGGTGGGGCTCGCCTGATCCACCGCACGACGACGGGCCGTCCGGCTGCTGCCGGGCGGCCCGTCCACGTGTCCGGCGAGGCGCCTACCCCGCGAGCTCGTCGCGCAGGGCGAGGATGCGGTCGACCGAGCGGTCGATGTCCTCCGGGGTGGTCGACCAGTTCGACACCGAGAACCGCAGCGCCGGGGCGTCGTCCCACACCGTGGTGCCCACCCAGCAGGTGCCGTCCGCCGCCACCGCGCGGGCGAGGTCCGCGACGTCCACCCCGCGGACCCGCACCAGGACCTGGTTGAGCACCACGTCGTTGAGGACCTCCGCGCCACCGGCCGCGAACCGGTCGGCGGCGCGGCGGGCGAGATCGCAGCACCGGTCGACGAGGTCGGCCACGCCACGGCGGCCCAGGGCCCGCAGCGCCGCGTACACCGGCACGCCCCGGGCGCGGCGGGAGTTCTCGAGCGTGCGCGTCGACGGGTCGAGCTCCCCGAGCGGCAGGTAGGGCGACGACACCGACAGGGCCGTCGTCAGGGCCGTGGCGTCCCGGACCACGGCGAGCGCCGAGTCGTACGGGAGGTTGAGCCACTTGTGCCCGTCGACCGCCCACGAGTCGGCCCGCTCCGCACCGGCGACCAGGTGGCGCCGCGAGGGCGACGCGGCCGCCCACAGCCCGAAGGCCCCGTCGACGTGCAGCCAGGCGGCCCGGTGCCCGGAGAGAACGGTGGCGATCTCGTCGAGCGGATCGCACGCCCCGGTGTTGACGTGCCCCGCCTGGGCGCACACCAGCACCGGGCCCGGCACGGCCGCGAGCGCCGACGCCAGCGCGGCGGGGAGCATCCGGCCCTGCGCGTCGGCCGCGACGCGGACGGCCCGCCGGGCCCCGAAGCCGAGCAGCCGCAGCGCCTGCACCACGGTGGCGTGCGCCCCCGCCCCGAGCAGCACCGTCACCGCCGGCGCGCCCGCCAGCCCGTCCGCCTCGACGTCCCACCCGGCGGCGGCGAGCAGCGCGTGCCGGGCGGCGGCGAGACAGGCGATGTTCGCGGTCTGCGCACCGGTCGCGAACCCGACCGCGGCGTCCGCGGGCAGGCCGAGCAGCTCGAGCGCCCAGCGCCCGGCGACCTCCTCCACGACGGCCGCACCCGGCGACATCACCGCCACGGCCGCGTCCTGGTCGGCCGCCGACACCAGCCAGTCCGCCGCGAGGGCCACCGGCAGCGACCCGCCCGTGACGAACCCGAAGTAGCGCGGGCCACCACTGGCGACCAGGCCGGGCTCGATCGCCGCGGTGAGGTGCTCGAGCACCTCGACCGCGCCGACCCCGTCGTCGGGAAGGTCCCCGAGCCGGGCCCGCAGGGCCGCGGGGTCGGCCGGGACGCCGACCGGGCGGGTGGGCAGCGAGGCGAGCCAGCGGTCGGCGAACGCGCGGGCGGCGTCGAGCGCGGGACCGTGGAGATCCACGGTCACACCGCCGAGAACACCCGGTCCACCACCGCGCGGGCGTGGCGGGTGATGCGGCGGTACTCGTCGATGCACTCGCCCGGGTCGTCCTCCGGGAAGCCGAGCGCCGAGGCGATCCCGGCCAGCTCGCGGCCCGAGCGCGGCAACTGGTCGGTCGGCTTGCCGCGGACGAGCGTGGCGATCCCGCGGGCGCGGGTCGCGGTCCGCCAGCCCGCCGCGAGCGCCTCCGCGTCCTCGGCGGTGAGCAGGTCGGCGGCCTGCAGGGCGTCGAGCGCGTCGAGGGTCGACGGCGTCCGCAACGACGGGATCGCGCCGGCGTGCTGGAGCTGCAGCAGCTGCACCGTCCACTCGACGTCGGCGAGGCCGCCGGTGCCGAGCTTGGTGTGCAGCGCGCGGTCGGCGCCGCGTGGGAGGCGCTCGGCGTCGACGCGGGCCTTCATCCGCCGGATCTCCGTCGCCTGCTCCTCTCCCAGCCCGCCCTCGGGGTAGCGGTAGGGCGCGATCATCTCGGTGAAGCGGCGGCCGAGGTCCTCGTCGCCGGCGACGGGGCGGGCGCGCAGCAGGGCCTGGCACTCCCAGGTCTGAGCCCAGCGGCGCAGGTAGTCCGCGTACGACGACAGGGTGCGCACCAGCGGACCGCTGCGGCCCTCGGGCCGCAGCTTGGTGTCCACCTCGAGGGCCGGGTCCGGGCTCGGCGCGCCGAGCGCGGCGATCGCCGACTCGACGACGCCGCGCGCGTAGGTCGTCGCCTCCTGGTCGCTCGCGCCCGGTGCGGGCTCGCAGACCGCGACGACGTCGGCGTCGGACCCGTACCCGAGCTCCCCGCCGCCGAGCCGGCCCATGCCGACGATCGCGATCGTGGCGGGCGGCGGGGTGTCGCCCGCCCGCTCCCGGACCGCCGCGTCGAGGGCGGCCTGCAGCACCGCCGCCCAGACGCTCGTCAGTGCCCGGCACACGCTCGGGACGTCGGTGAGCCCGAGCAGGTCCGCGCAGGCCACGCGCAGCAGCTCCACGCGCCGCAGCGAGCGGGCCACGTTGCCGGCCGAGCGCGGGTCGGTGTGCCGGGCGACGGCCGCGCGCAACGACTGGGCGACCTCACCGGGATCGCGGGCCACGAGGTCAGCGGACGGGCCGTCGCCGCCGAGCAGGCGCAGCACCTCCGGCGAGCGCGGCATCATCTCGGCCACCCAGCGGGAGGTGCCGAGCACGTACATCAGCCGGTCCGCCGCCAGGCCCTCGTCGCGCAGCAGGGCGAGGAACCACGGCGTGGACGCGAGCGCCTCGGAGACCTTGCGGTAGGCGAGCAGCCCGTGGTCGGGGTCGGCGGTGTGGCCGAGCTGGTCGAGCAGCACGGGCAGCAGCGCCCGCTGGATGCGGGCCGCGCGGCTGGTGCCGGCCGTCAGCGCGGCGACGTGCTTCAGCGCCCCCGCCGGCGAGCTCCAGCCCAGGGCCGCGAGCCGCCGGGTCGCGGACGCCTCGGTGAGCACGAGGTCCGAGCCGGCCACCCGGGCCACCGACTCCAGCAGCGGCCGGTAGAAGAGCTTCTCGTGGAGCCGCCGCACCCGCACGGTGGTGCGCGAGCGCTCGGCCTGCAGCACGCCGACCGCGTCCCGGCGCCCGTCCGGGCGCAACTTCGCCGCGCGGGCGAGCCAGCGCAGGCCCGCGGTGTCGTCGTCGGACGGGAAGAGGTGCGTGCGGCGCAGCCGCTGCAGCTGCACCCGGTGCTCGAGCAGGCGCAGGAAGCGGTACGAGGCGGCGAGGTTCGCGGCGTCGTCCCGGCCGATGTAGCCGCCCTCGCCGAGCGCCGCGAGCGTCTCCAGGGTGTTCTGCCCGCGTAGCGACTCGTCGCCGCGACCGTGCACCAGCTGCAGCAGCTGCACGGCGAACTCGACGTCGCGCAGGCCCCCGCGGCCGAGCTTGAGCTCGCGGTCGGCGACGTCGTGGCGGATGTGGTCCTCGACCCGCTTGCGCATGGCCCGGACGTCGGCCACGAAGTCGTCGCGCTCGGCCGCGCTCCACACCATCGGGGCCAGCGCCTCGCAGTACTCCCGGCCCAGCTCGAGGTCGCCGGCGACCGGCCGGGCCTTGAGCAGCGCCTGGAACTCCCAGGTCCGCGCCCACCGGCGGTAGTAGGAGACGTGCCCGTCGAGAGTCCGCGTGAGCTGTCCCTGCCGGCCCTCCGGGCGCAGGTTCGCGTCGACCTCGAGGAACGCCTCGGTGGCGACCCGCATCATCGTCGCGGCGAGCCGCGTCGCGACGTCCCCGGGCCCGTCGTGCACGAAGATGACGTCGATGTCGGAGACGTAGTTCAGCTCCCGCCCGCCGCACTTGCCCATGCCGATGACGGCGAGGCGGACGTCCGCGGCGCGCTCCGCCCCGACCTCGGCGCGGGCCACCGCGAGCGCCGCGGCCAGCCCCGCCGACGCCACGTCGGCGAGCTGCCCGGAGATGACGTCGACCGGCCAGAACGGCAGTTCCGGCTCGCACACCGACTGCAGGTCGGCGGCGGCGAGCAGCAGCACGTCGTCGCGCCACGCCAGGCGCAGCAGCTCCACGGCCGCCGGTCCGGTGACGCCCGCGACCGGGGCGTGGGCGTCGGGCTCCGCGCCGACCGCGTCGAGGTGGGTGCGGCAGCGGTCGGCCGCGCTGGGCAGCCGGGAGGCGTCGTGCACCCGGCCCGGGGCGAGGACGGTCCGCAGCAGCCGCCACCGCTCCGGCTGCGACACCAGGTGGTCCCCCAGCGCCGTCGATCCCCCGAGCACCCCGAACAACCGGCCGCGCAGCCCCTGGTCGACCCGCAGCGCCGCCTCGAGCTCGGACCACGACTCCCCCAGCGCGTCCCGCATCCGCTCCACGACGGAGAGCGCGAGGTCCGGGTCCGCGGCCCGCGCCAGGGCCCAGACGACGAGGGCCGCGGCCGGCACGGCGTCGTCGCCGTCCCACCAGCCCAGGTCGGCCAGGCGCTGGCCGGCGTCGGGCTCGGTGAACCCGAGACGGGCCGGCGCGCGAGCAGGACGGCGGTCGCGCGCGACGGGAGGGGTCGTCACTCCGGCGAGCCTAGTCCGGCCGGTTCCCGACGACGGGTCGCAGGACGTGCGCGTGGCGCCGTCCTGACGTCCGGTGTCAGCCGTGTGCCACGGCTGACACCGCCCGGCCGGTGCTCAGAGCGTCGGCAGGTACGTGGCCAGCTCGTAGGGCGTGACGTTGCGGCGGTAGGCGTCCCACTCGCTGCGCTTGTTGCGCAGGAAGAAGTCGTAGACGTGCTCGCCGAGGATCTCCGCCATGAGGTCGGACTGCTCGAAGGCCTGGAGCGCGCCGTCGAGGTTCTGCGGCAGCGTCTGGTAGCCCATCGCGCGGCGCTCGCCCTCGGTGAGCGACCAGACGTTGTCCTCGGCGGCGGGCGGCAGCTCGTAGCCCTCCGCGATCCCCTTGAGGCCGGCGCCGAGGATCACGGCGTAGGCGAGGTAGGGGTTGGCGGCGGAGTCCAGCGAGCGCACCTCGACGCGGCGCGACGACGCCTTGCCGGGCGAGTACATCGGCACGCGGACCAGCGCGGAGCGGTTCGCGTGGCCCCAGCACACGGCGGTCGGGGCCTCGCCGCCCACCACGAGGCGCTTGTAGGAGTTCACGAACTGGTTGGTCACCGCGGACATCTCGCGTGCGTGGCGCAGGACCCCGGCGACGAACGCCTTGCCCGTCTTGGACAGCTCGTAGGGCTCGGAGGCGTCGTGGAACGCGTTCTGGTCGCCCTCGAAGAGGCTGACGTGGGTGTGCATCGCCGACCCGGGGTGCTGGGTGAACGGCTTGGGCATGAACGAGGCCCGCACGCCCTGCGTGATCGCCACCTCCTTCACCAGGTAGCGGAACGTCATGATGTTGTCCGCCATCGTCAGGGCGTCGGCGTAGCGCAGGTCGATCTCCTGCTGCCCGGGACCGCCCTCGTGGTGGGAGAACTCGACGGAGATGCCCATCGCCTCGAGCGAGTCGATGGCACGGCGCCGGAAGTGGGGCGCGATGTCGTGGCTGGCCTGGTCGAAGTACCCGCCGGTGTCGGCGGGGACCGGCGCCGACCCGTCGTCGGGAAGGTCGCGGAGCAGGTAGAACTCGATCTCGGGGTGCACGTAGCAGGTGAAGCCGGCCTCGGCGGCGCGCGAGAGCGCGCGCCGCAGCACGTGGCGCGGGTCGGCCCACGACGGCGAGCCGTCGGGCATCGTGATGTCGCAGAGCATCCGCGCCGAGTAGTGGTCGCCGTCGGCGTCCTCCCAGGGCAGCACCTGGAAGGTCGACGGGTCGGGCTTCGCGACCATGTCCGACTCGTAGACGCGGCTGAAGCCCTCGATCGACGAACCGTCGAACCCGATGCCCTCCGCGAACGCGCCCTCCAGTTCGGCAGGAGCGATCGCGACGGACTTGAGGTACCCGAGGACGTCGGTGAACCACAGCCGCACGAAGCGGATGTCGCGCTCGTCCAGCGTCCGCAGGACGAACTCCTGTTGCCGATCCATGCTCGCGACCCTAAGGAGACGGTGTTACAGGGACGTCACAGGGGTCCCCGTCGGGACCGTGATCACCCGGTCTCGCCACACCGGGCGTTCGGCGGGGCCGGTGTCCCGTCGACGAGGTAGCGCGTGACGATGGCGTCGACGCACGGGAAGTTCTGGAACGTGGCCGTGTGCTGGTCGCCGACCTTCGTCAGCAGCGAGCCGTTCAACGCCTTCGCGAGGTCCACCCCCGCCTGGTACGGCGTCGCCGGGTCGCCCGTCGTCGAGACGACCAGCGGCGGCGCGAGCCCGGGCACCTGCGGGGTGTGGGGGCCGCCGGTGACGGGGGCCTGCGGTGGCCAGAAAGCGCACGAGTCGAGGGCGGCGCTCGCCCCCCGGCCGGAGTCGAGGAAGGGCGCGGCCGCGTTGTAGCGCTGCGCCCGGTCGAGGGCCTGGGCCGGGTCGGTCACCCGCGGGTCGTCCACGCAGCGGATCGCGGTGAAGGCGTCCTGCTGCGGGGAGTACGTGCCGTTCGGGGCGCGGTCGTAGTACTGGTCCGCGAGCCCCATGAGCGTCTGCCCCCGACCCTGCGCGAGCTCGCTGAGGCCCTGGCGCAGGTCCGGCCACAACGACGTGGCGTAGAGCGACTGGATGGTGCCCTGCTGGGCGTCGTTGTAGGAGAGCACCCGGCCGTCCGGCAGCCGGACCGGCGTTCCGATCAGCGGGCGGGTCATGGCCTGGAAGCGGGCGGTGGCCTGCGTCGGGTCGGTGCCGAGCGCGCAGCCGGGCTTGCTCGCGCAGTCCTTCGCGAACGCCTCGAACGCCCCCTGGAAGCCGCGGCCCTGGTTGACGACCTCCACGGTCGGATCCAGGTTCGGGTCGAGCGCGCCGTCGAGGACCAGGGCGCGCACGTTGCGCGGGAACTGCTCGGCGTAGGTGTAGCCGATGCGGGTGCCGTAGGAGTAGCCGAGGTAGGTCAGCTGCCGGTCGCCGAGCACGGCGCGCAGCACGTCCATGTCCTTGACGACGTCGCGGGTGCCGACGTTCGCGAGCAGGTCCGCCCCGCTGCGCTGGGTACAGCCGTCGGCGGTCTGGCGCGCGAGGTCGTTCGCGCGCTGGACGCCCGCCGGCGAGGGGTCGGTGATGTCCGCTGCGCGCTGCGCGTCCTGCTGCGCGCCGGTGAGGCACCTGATGGTCGGGGTGCTCGCCCCGATGCCGCGCGGGTCGAAGCCGACGAGGTCGAAGCGCCGGGCGACCTCGTCGCCGCGGGTGAGGAGCGCGAGCTGCGAGGACAGGCTGACCCCGGACGCGCCGGGGCCGCCCGGGTTGACCACCAGCGAGCCGATGCGCCGCGCCTGGTCGGTCGCCCGCACCCGGGACACCGCGATCTGCGCGGTCCGCCCCGACGGGTTCGCGTAGTCGACCGGCACCTCGAGCTTCGAGCACTCGAACCCGGGCTGGCCGTAGTACAGGCGGTCCTCGTCGGTGGTCGCGAACGGCAGGCACGACCCCCACGTGAGCTGCTGGGAGTAGAACCGTTCGAGCCCGGCCGGGACCGCGTCGGCGGGGGCCGTGACCGACGACGAGGCGGTCCCGGGGGCGGTCGCCGTGCCCGGGACCGCGTCGGCGCAGGCCGCCGCAGCGAGCACCACCGCGAGCAGGGCCCCCAGGCGCCACACACGTCGTCGGGAACTCCTCGGACGGATGGACCTGCTCCCCGGACGCACCCGGCCATCCTCGCAACCCCCCGGTGAGGGCCCCGTCCGGGTCCCGACCGGCGCCCGTCCTGTGAGGCTGACGACAGGATCGCCGCAGCGCAGCGCCGTGGGTGCACGCTTCCGGCGCACTGTTCCCTCTCACGTGCCCGGGGACCCGCAGCGGCGGGCCTCGAGGCAGGAGGACACGACGATGACGTCACCCGCAGAGCTGCCCAAGCGCGTCCGCATCCACCACCTGCAGCAGTGGAAGGACGCCGGCGAGCGCTGGCCGATGCTCACGGCCTACGACTTCCCGACGGCGAAGGTGTTCGACGCCGCCGGCATCCCCGTCCTGCTGGTCGGCGACTCCGCCGCCAACAACGTGCTCGGCTATGACTCCACCGTCCCGGTCTCGGTCGACGAGCTGCTCATGCTGTGCAAGGCCGTGGTGCGGGGCGCGTCGCGCTCGCTCATCGTGGCCGACCTGCCCTTCGGCTCCTACCAGGTCTCCGCCGCCCAGGCCCTCGAGACCGCGGTGCGGTTCATGAAGGAGGCCGGGGCGGCGGCGGTCAAGCTCGAGGGCGGAGCCCACTACGCGCCGCAGATCCGCGCGCTCGTCGACGCCGGCATCCCCGTGATGGCCCACCTCGGCTTCACCCCGCAGAGCGAGCACGCCCTCGGCGGCTTCCGGGTGCAGGGCCGCGGCGCCGGGGCGGACAAGCTGCTCGCCGACGCGGTCGCCGTCCAGGAGGCCGGGGCGTTCGCGACGGTGCTCGAGATGGTCCCCGCCGACGTCGCCAAGAAGGTGACCGGCGAGCTGCGCATCCCCACGGTCGGGATCGGCGCGGGCCCCGACTGCGACGCCCAGGTGCTCGTGTGGCCGGACATGGCGGGCCTCAACACCGGGCGCGTACCGCGCTTCGTCAAACGCTACGGCGATCTGGCGGGGGCGCTGACCGGCGCGGCCGAGCAGTTCTCCCGCGAGGTCCGCGAGGGCGTCTACCCGGCGGAGGAGCACTCCTTCCGGTGAGCACGGGTCGTCGGCCGTGCGGCGGGTACGCCCCCGCATGGCCGACGACACCGACACCGTCCGCTCCGAGTTCGACGACGCCGTCAACATGACGCCGAAGGAACTCGACGACTGGCTCGGCACCGACGAGTCGCAGTCCGTGGGCAACTCCTCGGGCGACGAGGAGTCCACCGGGCACTACATGGGCCGCCGGATCGTCGAGATCCAGCGCAAGAAGGTCGACGACCTCGACGACGACGACATCGCCGCCATGAAGAAGGTCAAGGGGTACGTGGCCCGGCACCTGAAGCAGAAGCCGTCGAAGGAGGACGTCGAGACCTCCACGTGGCGCTACTCGCTGATGAACTGGGGCCACGACCCCCTGAAGTGAGCCCTCAGTCCCCCAGGGCGCGCAGCTTCGGGAGCAGGTCCTCGGCGACCTGCTCCAGGAAGCGGGGTTGGTCGTCGCCCGGCCCGTGCAGCACCAGGTGGTTGAGCCCGGCGTCGACGTAGGGGCGGACCATCGCCGCCGCCTCGTCGGGGTCGGAGGTGACGATCCAGCGCTTCGCGACCTGCTCGATGGGCAGCTCGTCGGCGAGCTGCTCCATCTCCTGGGCGGTGGTCACCGACTGCTTCTGCTCGGCGGTGAGCGACAGCGGCGCCCAGAAGCGGGTGTTCTCCAGCGCGCGGTCGGCGTCGCGGTCGTAGGAGATCTTGATCTCGATCATCCGGTCGACCCCGTCGATCCCCGGGGTGCCCGCCTTCTCGCGGCCCTCGGCGAGGGCCGGCATGAGCTTGTCGGTGTAGAGCTCCATGCCCTTGCCCGACGTGCAGATCATGCCGTCGGCGGCGCGCCCGGCGAAGCGCGCCATCTGCGGCCCACCGGCGGCGACGAAGATCGGGACCGGCTGCTCCGGACGGTCGTAGATCGAGGCGTCGACGGTGGTGTAGTACTCGCCCTCGAAGTTCACCGTCTCCTCGGTCCACAGCGCCCGGATGAGGCGCACGGACTCCCGCAGCCGGGCGAACCGCTCCTTGAACTCGGGCCACTCCCGCCCGGAGACCGCGACCTCGTTGAGGGCCTCGCCGGTGCCGGCGCCGAGAATGACGCGGTTCCCGGTGAGCAGGGCCATCGTCGCGAACGTCTGCGCGATGACCGCCGGGTTGTAGCGGAAGGTGGGGGTGAGCACGCTGGTGCCGAGCTGGACCCGGGAGGTGCGCTCGCCCGCGGCGGCCATCCACGTCAGCGCGGACGGCGCGTGGCCGCCCTCGTGCCGCCAGGGCAGGAAGTGGTCCGACACCCACGCGCTGTCGAGCCCCGCCTGCTCGGCGAGGACGGCGTACTCCACCAGATCCCGCGGACCGAACTGCTCGGCAGAGGCCTTGTATCCGATCTTCACCGTCACGGTCGCGAGCGTAGTCGCCCGTCCGGAGGCTCTCAGGAGATCAGCGCGGCGAACTCCCGGTGCAGCGCGGCGACGGCCTCGTCCGCGGCCGGGACCGCGCCGGTGAACCCGACGAACCCGTGCACCAGCGTCGGGTGCTCGCGCAGCCGCGCGTCCACCCCCGCCGCGGTGAGCGCCTCGGCGAACGCCCGACCGGCGTCGCGCAGCGGGTCCAGTCCCGCGGTCGCGACGATCGTCGGCCCGAGCCCGGCCAGGTCGGCCCGCAGCGGGGAGAGCCGGATGTCGCCGCGCGGGTTCGCGGAGCCCAGGTACAGCTTCGAGCACGCGACGACGTCGCCCGCCGTCAGGAAGAAGCCCTCGCCGTTCTCCCGCACCGAGGGGTAGCGGCCCTCGAAGTCCGGCGGCGGGTAGACCAGGAGGGTCCCGACGACGGACTGGCGCCGGTCCCGACGCGCGAGCGCCGCCCCCGCGACGAGGTTGGCCCCCGCCGAGTCCCCCGCGAGGGCGACCCGGTGCGGGTCGACGTCCCAGTCCGCCGCGTGGTCGACGGCCCAGGCGAGTCCGCCGAGGACGTCGTGGAGCGGCTTCGGGAACCGGTGCTCCGGGGCGAGGCGGTAGTCCACGGCGACGACGACCGCGCCGGTGTCGTCGGCGAGCCGCGCCGCGATCGGGTCGTACACGTCGCCGCCGCCGAGCACCCAGCCGCCGCCGTGGGCGTGCACGACGAGCGCGTCCGTCCGCCGCTCCGCGGGACGGTGCACCCGCACCGGCACCGGCCCGTCGTCGCGGACCTCGGGGGCGGCGTCCGCGGGGCGGACCGTCTCGCGGACCAGGGCGGCGAAGCGGTCGCGGGCCGCGGCGATGCCCTCGTCGGTGTCGGTCCCGGCGAACATCGCCGGCTCACCGCGCTCGGCCCAGCGCGCGAGCAGGGCGGCGACGTCGGGGTCCGCGGCGGTCACGACCGCACCCTAGGGGGTGGTCCGGCGTTGCCGAATCGAGACCTGACCGACGAGCAACGCGGCGTGGGGTACGACGTCTGTGGGCATGCCGGGCTCGATCGATTCACGGACGGGCCCGGTGTCCGTCGTCCGTCTAGTGCCGATTCCCCGTGTCCGCCCGCGATCTCGAAGGACCTTGCGCTCCCGATGGCTCTGCCCTGGCCCCAGAACACCCCGACCCTCCCCCGCATCGCCGCCGTCGGCTCCGCCGAGCGGTCGCGGACCTCGTCCCTCGATCTCAGCCGGCTGCGCGCCGTGATCACCTCGCCGGTGACCGCGCTCGTCGTCATGGCCCTCGGTCTCCTCGGCCTGTTCGCCCTGCCGATGGTGGGCCTGCCCTTCGTCGCGCTCGTGGTGCTGCCGGTGGTCGTCCACCAGCTGCGCGCCGAGCAGCGCCGGAACCTGCGCCGCCCGCGTCGCTGAGGAGACACGACACCGCCCCCGGTCCCTGTGCGGGACCGGGGGCGGTGCTGTGTCCGGGGTGGGTCAGTACGTGCCGCTGGACCCGGCCGCGGCGACGAACACGACGATGAAGAACACGATGAACAGCACGAACAGGCCGATGAAGATGTAGCCGATGATCAGGCCGGCCAGCGCGAGGCCGTCCCCGCCCTCGCCCCGTTCGCGGATCTGGCGCCGGGCGATGTGCCCGCAGATGACGCCGCCGATCGCGGTGATGCCGAAGACGAACGACAACAGTGAGAGGACGAGCGAGGCGATCGCGAGCCCGTTGGTCGGCGCCGGGTACCCCTGTGCCGCGGGCGGGTACGCGCCGGTCTGCCCGTAGCCCGGCTGCCCGTACCCGGTCTGCCCGTAGCCCTGCTGGTCGTACGCGGGCTGGCCGTAACCCTGCTGCCCGTAGTTCTGTTGGCCAGAGCCCTGCTGGCCGTACCCCTGCTGGCCGTAGTTCTGTTGCTCGTAGCCCTGCCGGCCGTGGCTCGGCGGCTCCGTGTCGCTTCCCGACGGTGCGGCGGTCGGCTGGGAGGACGGCCCGGAGTAGGACGTGGGCGGCGGGTAGCCGGTGCTGCCCGACCCGGTCTGTTCACCCTGCGGCCGGGCGAACGGGTCGGCGTCCTGCGGCTCGCGGTTCGACTCGCTCATGGTCCCGTCCCGAGTGGTGCGCGGCCCCCTCGGGCCCGGCGTGATGCGGCATCATCGCAGATCGCGGGCCCGAGGACCCGACGAACGGGGCGAAACACCGGCCGTTCGGGCGGTGGCCGGTGATCACCGCACGACCCGGCGGTCGCCGACGATCACCTCAGGGCGGCTCCGGACGGCCTCGCCACGGTCGGCGCCTTCGGCGAGGGCGTCTCCACCGACGGCGGCCTCGGGGACGGCGGCTTCGGGGACGGCGGGGACGGCGCCTTCGGCGTCGGCTCGCCCGCCGACGGCTTCCCGGGCGACGGCGCCGGTGACGACGAGCCCGACGACGAGCCGGGCGACGACGTCTCAGCGGGCGGCGGCGGCGACGGGGTCGTGCTCGACGGCGGGGCGCTGGAGGTCGTGCCCGACGGGCGGGTCGTGGTCGACCCGGGCGACGACGGACGAGAGCCGTGGTCACCCGAGCCGCCGCCCGCGCCGCCGCCCGACCCGCCACCCATCGGGGACGCCGGCGCGCCCCCGGCGCGGTCTCCCCCGCCGACGGCGGCACCGCCCGTCGCGGGGGCGGGCCGCGTCGCGTCGGGGAGTTCACCCGGCCCGGCCAGCGGACCCTGCTGCGAGCGCAGCGCCACCTCGGGTGCCGGCGGGACGACGGGGGCCGGGCCCGGCAGGCCGAGGTCGGTGATCACGGGCGCGGCCGGGGCGACGGGGCCGACCCCGGGGCCCTGCGGCGTGGGCATCGAGGTCGCCCCGAGGAACGCGCTGAGGCCGTTGGTCATCGCGAGGCTGGTGGAGGTGCCGGTGACGGTCTGGAAGACGGCGGTGCTGACGGCGGCCGCGCCCATCAGCGACACGCCGGCCACGGCGAGCCGACGGCGTCGGGCCTGCGCCGCCTCGGTGTGCGTGTCCGCCGGCGCGCTGACGCGGGTCGCGACGACGCTCGGCCCGACGCCTCCGAAGAGCGCGGGCACCCCCTGCACCGACACCGTGCTCGGGTCCACCGTCCGGTCCTCCGTTCCCACTGACTCCGTCGGTCTCCGGGCCCGGCGCACCGCACGTCGGGCCGCGGCGTCCGGGCGTCTGCCCTCGTCCGGATGCCGCGTCGACAAGTCAAACGGACGGACCATGTAGTCGTCCTTCTGACGATCAGGCGGGATGTCATGCGTCCGTGTGGGCCCGGTGTCACTCCGTGCAGTGGGCAATCGACACAGCGTCAACCTGCGTCGATGTCGACCGACCGTGGCCGAACGACCGCTCGCAGCGTCACCCTTCGCCACCGCCGGGGTACTCCGACCGCCGGACCTCCCCCGATCGGCCCTACGATCCCGCCGTGTCCAGCGCGCGTACGCCCGTCCCGGCCGGCGACCCCGACCCCACCCCGACGGTGCTCGACGCCGCGTTGCGGGAGGCGGGCTCGGTGGTGGGCCGCGTGTCCTCGGCGCTGGAGAACGTGTGGGACCGCCTCTGGGAGGGCCATCTCGCCGACACCACGCGGTGGCCGCGCACCGCGCTCACGGGCGGCCGCGGCTGGACCCTCCACCGCTACACCGCCATGCCCGACGCACCCGTCGTCGGGAACCCGGTGTTGCTGGTGCCGCCGCTCGGGGCGCCGGACCTCGCGTTCGACCTGCGCCGCGGGAACAGCCTCGTGGAGTTCCTGCTCGAGCACGGCCGGACGGTCTACATGGTCACCTACGACGCCGCCTTCTGGCGCGGGCGGCGGCGCGGCCTGGAGACGTGGGTGGACGACGTGCTGCCCGCGGCGGTCGAGGCCGCGCACGCCGACGCGGACGGCGCGGGCGACCTGCACCTGGCGGGGTGGAGCCTCGGCGGGCTGTTCGTGCTGCTCACCCTGGCCGCGCACGATCTCCCGGTGGCGTCGGGGACCGCGTTCGCGGCGCCGGTCGACGTCGACAAGGTGCCGATCGTGGCGCCGTTCCGGTCGATCGCCGAGTACACCGGCGGCGCCATCTTCACCACGGCCTACCGCGTGCTGGGCGGGTTCCCCGCGTCGGCCGTCCGTGCGGCGTTCCAGCTGGTGAGCGCCGACCGCTTCATCACGAAGCCGATCACGGTGCTGACCCACCTCGACGACCGCGAGCTGCTCGAGCAGATGGAGGCGGTCGACGTGCTGATGCACAACATGGTGGCCTACCCCGGCCGGGCGTTCGGGCAGGTCTTCCACCACGTGATCCGCGGCAACGAGATCGCCCGCGACGCCGTGCGGATCGACGGGCGGCGGGTGCGGCTGGCCGACGTCGAGGACCCGATCCTGCTCATCGCCGGCGCCGACGACGGGATCGCCCCGGTGGCGAGCGTGCGCAAGGGCGTCGAGCTCCTGACGAAGGCCGCCGACCTGCGGTTCGAGGTCGAACCCGGCGGCCATCTCGGGGTGCTCACCGGCCGCCGCGCGAAGACCCACTCCTGGCCGGTGTTCCTCGACTTCATCACCGACCACGACGACTAGAACCACACCGGTGTGATTCATGCGCCGGGGCGTTCGCCGGGCGCTCGCAGGCGTGTCGTACCGTCACCGCGGCCCTGCTCCCCCGTGGAAGGACACCCAGCGTGGCCGTCACCCTCAAGGCAGCACTGCTCGACTCCGACAAGCGCGGTTTCGTGGTCACCGACCTCGAGGCGCTCGTCGACGACGAGGTCAAGGACAAGAGCGGCCTGTCCGGCGGCGTGATCAAGACCGGGTACGCCGCCGTCAAGAAGATCAAGCCGGGCATCATCTGGGGCGTCATCGACACCCTGCTCGACGAGTTCGTCGAGGCCCTCGAGCCGCACTGGACCGCCTACAACGCGTCCCCGACGGGCGACTTCGGCGCCTACCTCGCCGCGCACCCGCAGCCGGTGTCGGAGGCCCTGCTCGGTGTCACCGACCGGCGCGCGGAGAAGTCGAACCGCGCCGCGATCACGTCGGTCTACTCCAAGCTGCGCGGCAAGGCGCAGGAGAACGTCATCGAGGCGCTGCCGCGTCTCGGCGCCGTGGTGGAGAAGCACGCGGTGTGAGCTTCGCTCATGTGAGCACTTTCCGTGGCTCCAGCCACGGAAAGTGCTCACATGGCGGCTACGCCACCCCCTGCGGCAGCCGCCGAATCGTCCCGGGACCCCGCAGGTCGGCCAGCGTCGGGTAGCCGTCGACGGCCATGACGAGGTCGGTCTCGGCGAGCACCGAGCGCAGGTGGTGCACCACCCCGTCCTCGCCGCCCAGCGCCAGCGCGTACGCGTAGGGCCGGCCGAGCCCGACGGCCGTCGCGCCCAGCGCCAGCGCCTTCGCGACGTCGGCCCCGCTGCGCACGCCGGAGTCGAACAGCACCGGCACGTCACCCGCGGCCGCGACCACGTCGGGCAGCGTCTCCAGCGCCGGGAGCCCGCCGTTGGCCTGGCGGCCGCCGTGGTTGGAGCAGTAGAGGCCGTCGACCCCGAGCTCGACGGCACGCCGGGCGTCGTCGGGGTGGCTGATGCCCTTGAGCAGGATCGGCAGGTCGGTCGCCTCGCGCATCCACGTGAGGTCGTCCCAGCCGACGCTGTGCCCGAACATCCGCGACCACAGCCCGATCGCCGTCCGCGGGTCCTCCTCGGGGCTGTCGGTGAGCAGCGCGCGGAACGCCGGGTCGGAGAAGTAGTTCGCGAGGCAGTGTCCCCGCAGCTGCGGGAAGTTCGCGGTGTTGAGGTCGCGCGGGCGCCAGCCGGTCACCCAGGTGTCGAGGGTGACGACGATGCCGCGGAAGCCCGCCTTGTCCGCGCGCTGGATGAGGGAGACCGCCACGTCGCGGTCCTTCGGCGTGTAGAGCTGGAAGAACCCGGGCGTCTCGCCGAGGGCCTCGGCCACGTCCTCCAACGGATCGTTCGTCAGCGTCGACATCACCATCGGCACGCCGGTCCGGGCGCACGCGCGAGCGACGGCGAGGTCGCCGTGGAAGTCCTGGGAGCAGAGGCCGATCACGCCCACCGGGGCGCAGAACAGCGGCGTCGGGAGGTCGACCCCGCAGAACGACGTCGTGAGGTCGCGCTCGTAGGCGCCCCGCATCATCCGCGGCACGATCCCCCACCAGCCGAACGCCTCGGCGTTGCCGCGCTGCGTCCGCTCGTCGCCGGAGCCGCCGGCGACGTAGTTCAGGATCCAGTCGGGCAGGGCCGCGCCGGCCGCCGCCTCCAGATCCGCGAAGTCGACCGGCCAGCGCGGGAGCACGCCCTTGAGGCCCGCGCCGTAGATCTCGAGCTGGTAGTCCCCGTACTGAGCCACACCCCAGATGCCACCACGGCGACGGCCGTACCACCACCCGTCCTACGGTGGGGCCCGTGGACCTGGTGGCCCGGCTCCGCGCCGCCGGGTGCGTGTTCGCCGAGGAGGAGGCAGAACTCCTGCGCGACGCGACCGAGGAGCAGGTCGCCCGCCGGGTCGCCGGGGAGCCGCTGGAGCACGTCCTCGGGTGGGCGGAGTTCCGGGGCCTGCGGATCGCCGTGGCGCCGGGAGTGTTCGTGCCGCGACACCGCAGCGAACTGCTCGTCGACCTCGCGGTGGCCCGGGTCCGGCCCGGCGCCGTCGTCGTGGACCTGTGCTGCGGGTCCGGGGCGCTCGGGGCGGCCGTCGCCCGTGGCAGGAAAGCGTCGTTGCTGGCGTCCAGTGGCAGCAACGACGCTTTCCTGCCACGGGTGGAGCTCCACGCCGTCGACCACGACCCGGCCGCGGTCGCGTGCGCGCGCCGCAACGTCCCCGGCACGGTCTACACGGGTGACCTCGACGAGCCGCTGCCCGCGTCGCTGCGCGGCCGGGTCGACGTCCTGCTCGCCTCCCCGCCGTACGTGCCGACCGTCGAGATCGACCACATGCCGCCCGAGGCCCGGGAGCACGAGCCGCTCGCCACGCTCGACGGCGGCCCGGACGGTCTCGCCCTCGCCCGGCGGATCGCTGCCCTCGCCCCGGGCTGGCTCGCCCCCGACGGGGCCCTGCTCGTGGAGTGCGCCACGCACCAGGCCCCGGAGCTCGCCGCCGCCGTGCGCGGGGCCGGGCTGGCGGCCACCGTGCACACCGACGACGACGCCACCACCGTGGAGGGCCGATGGCCGACGCACTGACCGTCCTGAGCCGTCGTCGGGAGACGCAGCGCAGCGGAGCTCGACCAGCGGATCGTCGGGAAGGCCTTCCCGACGACGGGGAGAAGGTCGCGTTGGTCGTCGAGGGCGGCGGGAGCCGCGCGACGTACTCGGCGGGCATGGCCGCGGCGCTGGAGGACCAGGGCTTCGGCGGGTGCTTCGACGCGGTGTACGGGGTGTCGGCGGGGTCGCTCAACGCGGCGTGGTTCACGGCGGGGATGGCGCGCGCGGCGATGGCGCCGTGGGTCGACGCGTCGGTGATGCGCGGGACGATCTCGACCCGCCGGCTGCTGCGCGGCGGGCCGGTGGTCGACCTCGCGCACCTCGTCGAGCAGGTCTACGTCCACGAGTTCCCGATGCCGTTCGACCGGGTGCTCGCGGGCCCGTTCCACCCGATGGCCACCGACGCGGCGACCGGCGCCTCGACGGATCTGCGGCCGCTGCTCACCGGGCCGGAGGACGTCCCGCGGGCGCTGCGGGCGAGCTCGACGCTGCCCGTGCTGGCCGGCCCGCCCGTCGCGCTGCACGGTCGGCGGTTCGTCGACGGCGGGCTCGCGGAGCCGGTCGCGGTCCACACCGCGCTGGCGGCCGGGATCACGCACCTGGTCGTGCTGCGGACGCACGCGGCCGATCACGTGCCCGCGGAGCCGCCGAGCGTCGTCGACGCGATCGTGCGGCGCTGGCTGCGGCGCCACGCCCCGGGCGTCGAGGGCCCGTGGCGCGACCGGGTGACCGAGGCGGGCCGGACCGAGGCGCTGCTCGCGGAGCTGGGCGAGCGGGTGCTGCACGTCCGCCCTCCCGCCGACGCACCCGCCGTCTCCCGGACCTCGACCGACCTCGGGCTGCTCGGCGAGGCGCTGGAGGTGGGCTACGCCCAGGTGAGCACTAACTGGGGCTATGGCCCCATTGAGTGCTCACCAGGCGCAGCCACAGCGCCCGCTCGGTCGGCGAGTCCGGCTCCACGGTGTAGACGACGAGCCGCTGCTCCGGGTCGTGCGGGACCGACACCGCCTCGATCCCGAACTCGAGCCGCCCCGCCGTCGGGTGGTCGATGAGCTTCGCGACCGAGGTCCGGTCGGCGACGCCGCGGTCGTCCCACCACCGCGCCACGTCGGGGTCCGCGGCCCGGAGCTCGTCGACGAGCGCGAGGAGCCGCCGGTCGCGCGGGTGGCGCCCGACCTCGTAGCGCAGCGCACCGACGGCGGCCGCCGCGAAGTCGGGCCAGTTCACGATCCGCGCGCGAGCGTCCGCATCCAGGAAGAGCCACCGGACGAACGACTCCCCCGATTGCAGGTCCACGCCCAGCACCGGAGCCAGCAGCGGACCGGCGGCGAGGACCTCGCCCCGCCGTCCCAGCAGCAGCGTCGGCACGTGCGTGAGCGCGGTCATGAGGCGCAGCAGCCCGGGATCGGCCCGCTGCGGCGCCTCCCACCCGGCGTCCCACCGACGGGACGGGGCCGCCAGGTCGCGCAGGTGCGCCCGCTCGACGTCGTCGAGCCGCAGCGCCCGCGCGAGCGCCTCCACGACGTCGTCGGGCATGGTGCGCTGCCGACCCTGCTCGACGCGGCTGTAGTGGTCCGGGCTCAGCCCGACGAGCCGCGCGAGCTCCTCCTTGCGCAGCCCCGGGACCCGTCGTGGGCCCGGGACCGGCGTGATCCCGGCCTGCGCCGGGGTCAGCCGGTCGCGGCGGGACCGCAGGAAGGCGCCGAGTTCGGAGGGCACGGGGTCGACCCTACGGAGCAGCCGCCCGCGGAACGTGGTCATCGGATGCCCTGGCTGCGTCCCGACGTCGGGTGTGGTCTCGACGCCATGACCCGTCACGCCCTCGTCACCGGTTCCACCAGCGGGATCGGTGCCGCCACCGCCCGTGCCCTCACCGCCGCCGGCCTGCGCGTCCTCGTCACCGGCCGCGACAAGAACCGCGGCGACGCCCTCGCCGCCGAGCTCGGGACGACGTTCCTCCCCTCCGACCTCACCGGCTCCCCCGACGAGCTGCGCACCTTCGCCGCCGCCGCGACCGACGCCCTCGACGGACACGTCGACGTGCTCGTCCACAACGCGGCGGTGTGCCCGCCGGTGGACACCCCGTCGCTCTCCGACGCCGATCTCGAGGCCGCCCTCGGGGTGAACGTCCGCGCCCCGCACGTGCTCACCGCCGCGCTCGCCCCCGCGATGGCGGAGCGGGGCGAGGGCGCGATCGTCGTCATCGGGTCGTGGATGGCGCACGTCGGCCACCCGTTCGTCGGGCTGTACTCCGCGACGAAGGCCGCCGAGCTGCAGCTGGCGCGCAGCTGGGCGGCCGAGTTCGGGCCCCGCGGGGTGCGGGTGAACAGCGTGTCGCCGGGCGCCACGCGGACCCCGATCAACGACGCCGACGACGCGGTCGTCGCGGCGATGACCGCCCGCACCCCCGCCGGGCGCCCCGGTCGGCCCGAGGAGATCGCCGACGCCGTCACGTGGGTGCTGTCCGACGCCGCGCGCTACCTGCACGGCGCGGAGATCGCCGTCGACGGCGGGATCACCCCCACCAGCCTCGGCTGACGGGGCACGCGTGACCCGACCCGTCGTCGGGAACGCTCGGACCATGCGTCCCCTCGCCCTCGTCACCGGCGGCTCCTCCGGCATCGGTTTCGAGCTCGCCCAGCAGCTCGCGCAGCACGGCCACGACGTCGTGGTCTCCGGCCGCGCCGACCGCGTCCACGAGTCCGCGGCCGCGCTGCGTGGGCACGGTGGGGAGGCGTGGGGCGTCCAGGTCGACATGGGCACCCACGACGGCGTCGAGGAGTTCTGGTCGTTCGTCGCCGGCCTGGAGCGGCCGCTCGAGGTCGCGTGCCTCAACGTCGGGATCGGGATCGGCGGCGCCTTCGCCGACACCGACCTCGACGCCGAGCTCGAGCTCATCGCGATCAACGTGACCGGAACCGTGCACCTGGCCAAGCGCGTCGTCCACGCGATGCTCCCCCAGGGCCGCGGCCGGATCCTCGTCACCTCCTCGATCTCCGCGTTGCAGCCGACGCCCTACGAGACGGTGTACGGGCCGAGCAAGGCGTTCGGATTCTCCTTCGCCGAGTCGCTGCGCGAGGAGCTGCGCGAGTCGGGCATCGTCGTCACCGCGCTGCTCCCCGGGGCCACGAACAGCGAGTTCCACCACTCCGCCGGCATGGACGACACCGTCTTCGGCGACGACTCCTGGAAGAACGACCAGGCCGAGGTCGCCCGCCTGGGCTACGAGGCGCTGATGCGCGGCGACGACCACGTCATCGGCGGCGACGACGCGACCCGCCAGCAGGTCGAGGACAACAGGAAGCTCACCGAGGTGGAGAAGGCCGAGAAGCACGCGGCGATGGCGCGCCCTTCCTGAACACCGCCAGGTGGTCGGCGACCGGACCGAAGGTCAGCAGCCCGGAGTTCGCGCCGGCCACCTCCCCGGCGGCCGGTGAGCGTCGCGAGGTTCGGCCGGGAGGGGTGCGACGCGCCGGTCAGGTGTCGAGCAGGTCCGGGGCGAAGACCTCGTCGACGGTGAAGCGGTGCGCGGACAGGCCCTGCTCGTGCTGGTAGCGCAGGAAGGTGTCGAGCTCCGCGCGGTTCGCCCCGATGCCGTAGGGCCACCAGTCCTCGCCGAGGAGCGCGAGGTCGTCCTCCACGAGCCGGCTCATCCACGGCAGCATCGTGTGCACCTGGTAGAGCCGGCGGCCGGCACCGAGGTAGTGGTCGCGGGCCGCGTCCTTCGCCGCGAGGAAGCCCTCGTACGCGGCGCGGGCGAGGTCGGGGTGGTCCGCGAGGGCATCGGCGCGGACGACGACGGCGTGCATCATCGGGAACATCCCGGTCCGCCGGTGCCAGTCCTGCTCGACCGGCACGTAGTCCTCGAACAGCCGGCGCACCCCGGGCCCGCCGTACGTGGCGGGCACGTTGGCGCTGAACAGCGCGTCGATCTCGCCCGCGGCGAGCAGGTCGGACAGGGCCCGGTCGGGCTCCGCGACGATCTCGACGCCGTCCGGCGAGCGCGGCGGGACGAAGTCGAACGGGGCCATCGGGGTGTCGAGGCCGCCGATGACCCAGCGGTTGGCGGCCGGGTCGACGCCGTACTCGTCGGCGAGGATGCCCTTGGCCCAGACCCCCGAGTCCTGCCCGTACATCCCGAACTCGCCGATCGTGCGGCCGACCAGGTCCGCCGGCGTGTGGATGTCGGAGTCGGCGTGGACGTAGACGCAGGAGTGCCGGAAGACCCGGTTGGGGAAGGCGGGGACGCCGACGAACGCGCCTGGCTCCTCCTCGAGGACGCGGAGGAGGAACCCGAGGCCGAGCTCGGCGACGTCGAACTCCCGGTCGCGCAGCATCCGGGCGAAGACCTCCGGCACGATGCTCCCCGTCCGCATCTCGATCTCGTGGCCGGCGAAGCCCGCCGTGCCCTCGAACAGGGCGGCGGTCGTGTCGTAGCGCATGGACCCGACGGTGATCATGCGTCCACCATGCGCCCGCGCACACTCAGACGTCCAAGACCGTGTTGCGCTCGGATCGATCGCGCTCGACGCTGAATCGCGTGGAACTGCGGCAACTCACCTACTTCGAGGCGGTCGTGCGCTGCGGCGGGTTCACGCGGGCGGCCGAGGACCTCCTGGTCGCCCAACCGGCGATCTCCGCGCAGGTGCGGCGGCTCGAGTCGGAGCTGGGCGTCGCGCTGCTGACGCGCACCACCCGGCGGGTCGCGCTGACCGAGGCGGGCGAGCTGGTCCTGGCACGGGCCCGTCGCGTGCTCGCCGAGGTGGCGGCGGCGCGGGACGAGGCGGCGCAGGTGGCGCAGGTCGTGCGCGGTGCCGTCGCGGTCGGGACCACGGGCGTGCTGGGCGGCTTCGACCTGCCGGCGGTGCTCGCCGGGTTCGCCCGTCGTCATCCGGGGGTGACGCTGTCGCTGCGGACCGGGCTCGTCGACGCGCTGACCGACGACCTGGTCGCGGGGGCGCTCGACCTCGTGCTCGGCCCGATCCATCCGGAGCTCCCGCCGGGCACGGCGGCCACCCCGCTGGCGCCGGACCGGCTCGTGCTGCTGACCCCACCCGGACGCGAGGGCGGGGACCTCGCGGACCTCGACGGCCAGCCGTTCGTGTGCCTGCCGTCCGGGAGCGGGCTGCGCGACGTGCTCGACGGCCTGGCGGCCCGGCTGGGCGTCGACCTGCCCGTGCGGTTCGAGGCGTCGACGCCGGACGGGGTGCGCGACCTCGTGGCGGCCGGGCTCGGCGTCGCCCTGCTCGCCGGGTCGGCCGTCGACCGGCCGGGACCCACGGTCGGGGTGCACGAGGTGGTGCCCGCGACCGCGCACCCGCCGTTCGGCGTGTTGCACCGCACCCCGATGTCCCCCGCCGCCCGGGCACTGCACCTCGCGATGATCGGCGCCGGCGCACCCTGAGCCGGCGTCAGCGACCTGCGGGAGCGAGAACGAACCGGGGTCCGTCGTCGTCGGGGACGACGTCGAGCACGTGGTGGCCGGGCGGCACCAGGTCGGCGTCCACCAGGACCGTCAGGCCGTCGGCCGCGACGACGAGATCACCGGGCCGGTGGGTCGCGCCGGTCGCAAGGTCGACCGGAGCCGGACGGCCGGCGTGGACCGCGCGGACCCGCACGGTCGCGGTCGCGCTCGGCGTGGAGGGCACGGACGGCGTGGTCGGTGAGGGTGATCATGCGGCCTCCTCGTCGTCGGTCCGGACGCCGTGGTCAGGGGTCGGGCCGGTCGGCCTCGCGCCGCGCCTCCCGGGCCTCGTCGCGCTCCTCCCGCGCGGTGTCGCGCTCGCGCACGGCGACGTCGCGTTCCCGCCGGGCGTCGTCCCGTTCGGTGCGGGCGTCGTCCCGTTCGGTGCGGGCCGCGTCGAGGCTGCTGCGGAGGTCGAGGATCTCGGACGCGCTGGCGAGCGTGTGCCCGCCGTCGGCCAGGAGCCGCAGGGCGGCGACCCGGTCGAGCTGGCGCCGGGAGTAGCGCCGGTGGCCGCCGACGGAGCGGGCGGGACTCACCAGGCCCGCCGTGTCGAGGCTGCGCAGGAACGCGGGCGGGACGTCGAGCAGGTCGGCCGCCTGCCCCATTCCGTACGTGGGGTGGTCGGGATCGTCGAGGCGGTCGAGGGCCACGCGGCCGATCCTCTCCCATGCCGACCGCTGCGCCCGGACGTGCCGGACGGGGCGGGCCGTGCTGCACCCGCCCCGCCCGGTCTCGGACAGGGTCACTGATGTCTCGTCGTGGTGGTCATGGAGCTGCGGGGAGCACACCACCTCCTCCGGTCACGGCCGTCACGGACCGGTCAGGACGACGAGGCCGGGGCCTCGTGATCGGCGTGGTCGGCGTCGATCGACCGGGGCGCGGCCGCGTGCTCCACGGAGATCTGACGGGGCTTCGCCCGCTCCGCGACGGGGATCGTCAGGGACAACACCCCGTCGACGTAGGTGGCGTGGAGCCGCTCGACGTCGAGATCCCGGCCGAGGCTCAGCTGACGGCTGTAGCGCCCGCGCGGACGTTCCGCGACCAGCCACTCGCCGGAGTCGGCCGGTGCCGTGCGCTCGGCCTTCACCGTGACCGTCTGCCCCTCCGCGGTGATCTCGATCGACCCGGGATCGACGCCCGGGACGTCGAAGGCGGCGACGACGTGGTCGCCGGCGCGGTAGAGGTCCATCGGCATGCCGGTGCCGGGCTGGCCGCGCCACCCGGTGAGCCGGTCGAGGGAGCGGAAGGCGTCCACGGGGTCGTAGTTCAGCAGCACGATCGGTCATCCCCTTTCTGAGCCGCACTGCTATCTCCAGCTGACTGACGGTCATAGTTATAGGTAGATCTGCAGGTTCTGTCAACACCTTCGCTCCGGTATTGGGCGGGACCGGCGCGGGGCATCCGTGGGCATGCAGACGGCGAGACTGGGTGACCTCAAGGTGGGCCGCATCGGGCTGGGCGCGATGGGCATGTCCCACGGCTACTCGGGGGCGGGGCAGGACGACGACGAGTCGATCCGCACCATCCACCGGGCGCTCGACCTCGGTGTCACGCTCATCGACACCGCCGAGGTCTACGGGCCCTACGTGAACGAGGAGCTGGTGGGGCGCGCGCTCGCGGGCCGGCGGGAGCAGGCCGTCGTCGCGACGAAGTACGGCATGATCTCCCACACCGGCCGTGACGGTGCCGACTCCTCCCCGGAGAGCGTGCGGCAGGCCGTCGAGGGATCGCTGCGCCGCCTCGGCACGGACCACGTCGACCTGCTCTATCAGCACCGGGTGGACCCGCGGACGCCGATCGAGGAGACCATCGGCGCGGCGGCGGAGCTGGTGAGGGCGGGCAAGGTCCGCTACCTGGGGCTGTCCGAGGCGTGGATCGACACGATCCGCCGCGCGCACGCCACATACCCGATCACGGCGCTGCAGTCGGAGTACTCCCTGTGGACCCGCGAGCAGGACGAGGTGCTCCCGGTGCTGCGCGAGCTCGGGATCGGGCTGGTCCCCTACTCGCCGCTCGGCCGCGGTTTCCTCACCGGCACGATCCGCTCGGTCGCCGACTTCGACGACGGCGACATGCGCCGCAACAACCCCCGCTTCGCCGAGGAGAACTTCCGCGCGAACCTGGCCGCGGCCGACGAGGTCCGCGCGGTGGCCGACGACGCCGGGTGCACCCCCGCCCAGGCCGCCCTCGCGTGGGTGCTCTCGAAGGGCACCGACATCGCGCCGATCCCGGGGACGAAGCGCGTGTCGCGCCTGGAGGAGAACGTCGGCGCGGACGCGGTCACGCTCACCTCCGAGCAGCTCGCCCGTCTCGACGCGGCCACCCCCGCCGTCGGGGGGCACCACTCCGCCTCGCAGATGACGCTGATCGAGAGGTGACCTGCGGTCCTGTGAGTACTTTTCCGTGTCGGGGCACGGAAAAGTACTCACAGGCGCGCAGCGCACCTCCTACGAGAACGCGTCCTTCACCTTCGAGGCGCGCTCCTTCACCTCACCCTTCGCCATGTCGGCCTGGCCGCTGCGCTCGAGCTTCTTGTTGCCGGTGAGCTTCCCGGCCTGCTCCTTCGCCTTGCCCTTGACCTGCTGGGTGCGGTTCTTCGCCGTGTCGTCGACCGTCATGGTCACGACGGCACCACGCCGTCCGCCCGATCGCACCGGTACCGGACGGTAGGACGACGGGTGCCCGAGCGGCCTGGGCCGGGTGCGTCGGCGCCGCTCCGGCGTCCGCGTCGCTCCGTTTCGCCGCGCGCGGGCGTCGGGCACCTGCCGGTATGTCGCGCGCGGGATGGTTCGGACTGGGGGCGGCCGCCGCGGCGGGCGTGGCGCTGGGACGCACGGTGGTGGGGAGCGCCGCGGTCGGCGCGGGCCATCCGTGGAGGCACCGGGTGCTGGACGCGGCCTCGGGCGTGATGCAGCAGAAGTATCCGGTGGACGCGATGAGCACCTACCTCAACGGCTTCCACTTCTACGCCGACGACATGGGCCGCCAGGTCGAGGCCAGCCACTTCTGCATCCACCTGCGGCACGACCTGCACCAGTGCGTCATCTTCGACCGCAACGCCCACGACGCCCGCCTGATCGGCATCGAGTACATCGTCAGCGCGGAGCGGTTCCGGGCCCTGCCCGAGGACGAGAAGCGGCTCTGGCACAGCCAACACCACGAGGTGTCCTCGGGCGTCCTCGTCGCCCCGGGCATCCCCGAGATCGCGGAGCGGGCCTACTTCTCCGACCTGATCACCACCTACGGCAAGACCTTCCACACCTGGCAGTACGACCGCGACGACTTCCCCTACGGCATCCCCCGGCTGATGATGGCGTTCACCGCGGAGGGGCAGGCCGACGAGGCGGCGGTCCGCGACCGGGACCGCCGCCTCGGGGTGTCGGCCCCGGAGCGGCAGCGCAAGCGCTCGGGCATCCCCCGTCCCGACGTCGAGGCGGGCGCCAACGCCTGGGAGTCCGGCCGGACCGTGCAGACGCGGCTCGAGGAACTGCCCGTCCGCTCCGGTTAGTCCTGCAGCAGGCCGAGCACGTTGCCGTCCGCGTCGGTGACGGTGGCCGTGAGGCGCCCGCCCCCGACGTCCTTCGCGGGCTGGGTGACCACCGCGCCGGCGGCCGTGACCGCCGCGAGGGTCGCTTCGATGTCGTCGACGTGCCAGTAGCCGACCGGGCCGGTCATCCCGCTGTTCGGGACGAGCCCGATGTGCTGGCCAGCGACGTCGTAGCCCACGTAGTACGGGGCGTCGGCGGTCGGCTCGACGCCGAGCAGCGCGGTGTAGAGCGGCTCGGCCTTCTCCAGGTCGCTCACGGGGTGCAGCACGGTGCGGATGCCCTGGTTCGCCATGGTGTCCTCCTCGGGGTTCCGGTGTCCTTCGTGATGCTGACCCGTGCCGGCGCGCAGGTGTGACTCAGCCCCGTGGCACGTACCGCGTCGCCACCACGCCGCCGTCGAACTCCTCGCGGCTCACCGGCACGAGGTCGAGCTGCCCGTCGAGCCCGGCGAACAGCGTCGGCCCCCGGCCCACCAGGCACGGGTGCACCACGAACTCGTACTCGTCGATCAGGCCGAGCTTCGCCAACGCGAGTGGGAGCTGCACGCCGCCGCAGTACAGCCCCTCGCCCGGCTCCTCCTTCAGCCGCCGCACGGTCGACTCCAGCGCGGCGGGGCGCACCAGCTCCGCGTCCCGGTCGACGTCGTCGAGGGTGTCCGACACGACGTACTTCCGCGCCGCGTTCATCACCTTCGCGAACGGCTCCGCGGCGACCGACGGCTCGCGCCAGAACTCCATCAGCTGGTACGTCACGCGCCCGAAGAGCAGGGCGTCGGCGCGTGCGATCGTCGCCGCCGCGTGGTCGTGCAGGTCCGCGCTCGGCCGGAACGCGTCGTGACCCACGCACCCGTCGAGCGAGACGTTGATCGAGTAGCGGAGCGGTCGCATCGCAGGACGGTAGCGTCCTTCTGCAGGACCGCGAAGCGCCCGATCAGTCGATCCGCTCGGGCGGCCAGGGATCGGCCGCGTGATCACCAGTCCCTGAGCGGGCCCACGGGCGCCGCGCCAGGCCCGTCAGGGACTGTTGATCATCAGGCGGGGCCGCCCGACGCCGGACGGCCCGCGTTCGTAGGGGCGGACGAGTCGGCCTGTAAGCCGGATCCTGTGCCCACGGCCCCTCACGGGATCGTGGGTGGCGACCATCCATCTCGGCCCGTCGTCGCCGACGGGCTCCAGCGGTCTACCCGCAGGTCTCGGGCGGGCAGCCCTCGAACGACCTGCGCGACGGGCACGCCCGTCTTCTTGACCTTGCTCCGGGTGGGGTTTACCGAGCCGTCCTGGTCACCCAGGACGCTGGTGGTCTCTTACACCACCGTTTCACCCTCACCGCCGGTTCGAACCGATGGCTCGCGCCGACGGCGGTCTGTTCTCTGTGGCACTGTCCCGCGGGTCACCCCGGGTTGCTGTTGGCAACCACCCTGCCCTGTGGAGTCCGGACTTTCCTCGACGGGGACCTCGTGGGTCCCCGACGCGGCCGCCCGGCCGGCTCGTCCGCCGCCTGGAGTCTACCGACCCGGGCCCGGAGCCCCCGCCGTCCGCACGCCCGGGCCTCAGGAATGTGCCACCGACGACGCGAGGCCCCGCAGAACCGCCCGAACCGGACGCCCGCGAAAGCTCGCTGCGCCCCCGCCACCGGGCCCCGCTACCGTCCCGCCCCGTGCCGGAGACGCAGCGACGCGGAGCTCGACCATGACCGACCCGTCCGTGCTGCAGATCGTGCTGCTCGTCGTCCTCGGCCTGATCGCCGGTGCCGTCAACGCCATCGCGGGCGGCGGCTCGCTGATCGTCTTCCCGATCCTGCTGGCGGTCGGGCTGCCGCCGCTGCAGGCGAACGTGACGAACTCGGTCGCACAGTGGCCGGGGTACGCGGGCTCGACGATCAGTGCGCGGGACGACCTGGCCGGGCAACGGCGGCGCGCCGCCCTGACCTCGGCCGTCGCCGTCCTCGGGTCGGCGCTCGGCTGCACCCTGCTCCTGGTGCTGCCCGCGTCGGTGTTCGACGCGATCGTGCCGGTGCTGGTCCTGCTCGCCAGCCTCACGCTCGGGTTCCAGCCGCAGCTCAAGCGGGCCAGCGCGGCGGCCGCCCGCCGTCGTCGGGACCGGCAGGGCACCGCCCACGAGGCGGTCCCCGACCAGCGCTACCCCGTCCTGCTGCCGGTCACGTTCGTCGCGTGCGTCTACGGCGGCTACTTCGGTGGCGCGCTCGGGGTCATCCTCATCGCGGTGCTGTCGCTGCTCGTGAACGACTCGCTGCAGCGCCTCAACGCGCTCAAGGTCCTGTTGTCGCTGGTCACGGCGTCGGCGACCGTGGTCATCTTCGCGCTGTTCGCGCCGGTGAACTGGTTCGCGGTGCTCCTGCTGGCGCCGAGCACGCTCGTCGGCGGCTACCTCGGCATCCTCGTGGCGAAGCGGATGCCCGATGCGGTGCTGCGCTGGTCGGTGGTGGTGCTCGGCGTCGCGGTCGCGATCTACCTGTTCCTGAAGGGATGACCGCGCTCGCGATCGTCCTGCTGGTAGCGGTCCTCGTCGTCGCCGTCGTCCGGCCCGCCGGGCTGCCCGAGGCGACGGCGGCGATCCCGGCGGCCGCGGTCGTCGTCGGGATCGGACTCCTCAGCCCGGCGGCGGCCTGGAGCGAGATCGAGAGACTCGGCCCCACCGTCGGCTTCCTCGCCGCCGTCCTCGTCCTCTCCCACCTCGCGGACGCCGAGGGCGTGTTCACGTGGGCGGGCTCGCTGCTGCGCCGGGAGGGGCTGTTCGGCCGCGTCTTCGTCATCGCGGCGGTCACCACGGCCGTCCTCTCCCTCGACGCCACCGTCGTCCTGCTCACACCCGTCGTCGTGCGGGCGGCGAAGCGCCTGCGGGTGGCGGCGGCGCCCGCCGCCTACGCCTGCGCGCACCTGGCCAACTCCGCGTCGCTCCTGCTGCCCGTGTCGAACCTGACCAACCTGCTCGCGGTCGGCGCCACCGACCTGTCGTTCCTGCGCTTCGCCGCGCTCATGGCACTCCCCTGGCTCGCCGTCCTGCTCGTCGAGTACGTCGGCCTGCGGTGGGTCTTCCGCCACGACCTGCGGACCGAGGAGCCCGTTCCCGACGACGGGGCGGAGCCGGTCGGGGTCCCGACCTTCGCCCTCGTCGTGCTCGCCCTGACCCTCGTCGGGTTCGGCGTCGCGTCGCCGCTCGGGGTGGAACCGGTGTGGGTCGCGGTCGGCGGGGCGCTCGTCCTCGGGGCCCGGTCGCTGACGAAGCGGCGGACCACCGTCCGGAGGCTGATCGGCGCCGCCTCGCCCCTGTTCTGCCTGTTCGTGCTGGCACTCGGCATCGTCGTGGCCGCCGTCGGACGCCAGGGGCTGTCCGGACTCCTCGGCGACCTGCTCGGCGGTCTGGGTACCGGGTTCGGCGGGCTGCTCGCCGTCGCCGCGATCGCGGCCGTGCTGGCCAACGTCGTCAACAACCTGCCCGCGACGCTGCTGCTACTCGCCGCGCTGGGACCGACGGCCGCACCCGTCGTCGTGTTGGCGATGCTCATCGGCGTCGGGGTGGGCCCGAACCTGACCTACGTCGGGTCGCTCGCGACCCTGCTGTGGCGCCGCGTGATGCTCGCCGAGGGCGAGGAGCCGTCGATCGGGCGCTTCACCGTCGCCGGTCTGGTGACGACCCCGGCGGGGCTGGTGCTCGGCGTGTGCGCCCTCTGGGCGGGCGCGAACGTCCTGGGCCTCTAGGGCCGCGACGCGCACACCGCGTACATCCCCACCTTCTCGACGCCGGGTCGCGCGGCCGGCCAGTCGACGACGTCGACCATCCCGGGCGCCGCGATCGTCAGCCCGTCGAACGCGTTCAGGAGCTCGGCCCGCGAGCGCAGCGTCACCGGGTTCGCGCTGCCCCGGAACACCTCGGCGGCGGCCCGGATCCGGGAGTGCGCCACCGCCACCGCCTCGTGGTCGACGTACGCCACCCGGGCCGCCGGGGCGATCTCGTGGACGTTCCCGACCGTCGGCACCCCCGAGCCGAGGTCCAGGAACTGGTCGATCCCCCGCTCCACGCACCACTGCACGACGTGGCAAAGGTAGGCCCGGCTCGACCGCGCCGCGTGGCGGGCCGTGCGGTTGGAGGCCTCGATCCGGTTGGCGTGCTCCCGGTCCACCGCGACGTTGTGGGCGCCGCCGAGCCAGTAGTCGTACATGCGCGCGACGTTGGCCCGCTCGACGTCGACGCCGGGCGGCACGGCGGGATCGGTCACGGCAGGTAGGACGTCTCGTTGACCAGGCGCACGCTCGCGCCGCCGTCCGACCAGAAGTCCACGACCGACAGGCACGCCAGGTCCAGGTGCATCCGGAACAGCAGCGACGGGCCCGCGTCGAGGGCCAGCTTGAGCACCGTCTTGATCGGCGTCACGTGGCTGACCAGCACCACCGTCGACCCGGCGTAGCGCCCGAGCAGTCCCTGCAGCGCGCCCGACACCCGGGTCTCGACGTCGGCGAACGACTCCCCCTGCGGCGGTGCCAGTGACGGGTCGGCGAGCCACGCGGCGTGCACCTCGGGGTCCTGCTCGGCCGCCTCGCGGAACGTCAGGCCCTCCCACGTGCCGAAGTCGGTCTCGATGAACCCGTCGTCGACCTCGACCGGCAGCCCGAGCGCGGTGCCGACCGCACCCGCCGTCGCGAACGCCCGGGCGAGCGGCGAGCTGACGACCGCAGCCGCCTCCGGGTAGCGCCCGGCGACCGCCTTCGCCGCCGCGGCGGCCTGGGCACGGCCGAGCTCGGTCAGCTCCGGGTTGCCGCGACCGGAGTAGCGGCGCTCCACCGACAGCGGCGACTGGCCGTGCCGGAGCAGCACGATCCGGGTCGGCACCGCCGTCCCGCGCCCCGTCCAGGCGCCGGCCGGGTTCGCGGCGCTGGTCCCCGTCGCTCCGCCCGCCCCGGTCACTTCCCCGTCCGCACGACGATCGCCCCGCAGTTCTCGCAGCGCACGACGTCGTCGGGCGCCGCGCCCTGGATCTCCCGCAGCTCGCTGCGGTCCATCTCCAGCCGGCACGCGCCGCAGCGGTTCCCCACCAGCTCCCCCGCGCCCGCGCCGCCCCGCGCCCGGAGCTTCTCGTAGAGGGCGACGAGGTCCTCGGGGAGTTCCTGCAGCAGGGCGGTGCGCTCCTCGCCGCGGCGGACCTCGACGACGTCGATGTCGCCGAGCACGCCGTCGCGGCGCTCGACGGCGTCCGCGAGCGCGGTCCGCGCGGCGTCGTGGGCCTCGGTCTCGTGCTTCAGGTTCACCCCCGCCGCCTCCTGGCGCTCCATCACCTCGAGCTGCTCCTCCTCGAGCACCGCGCGGCGGCGCTCGAGGGACGCGAGCTCGTGCTGCAGGTCGCTCGCCTGCTTGGCCGAGACCGAGCCGTTCGCCAGCAGCTGCTGGTCCCGGGTCTCGCGGGTGCGCACCTGCTCGACCTCGCGGTCGAGCTTGGCGACGTCGCGGTCCAGGTCGGAGAGGGCGGTCTGCGCGACCACGACGGCGTCCTGGGCCGCGCGCAGGGTGCGCTCGGCCTCCTCGACCGCGGCCTGCTCCGGCAGCGTCCGGCGCCGGTGCTCGGCGCGGGAGAGCTCGGCGTCGACCGCGGCCAGGTCGAGCAGACGGCGCTGGGCGCTGGGATCGGCCTTCACGGGCCCTCCTTCACGACGTCGGGGGTGGTGGCGGCGTGTCCGCCGAGGGTCCAGGGGTCGGTGCGCCGTGTCGAGACCGTCACGGTGACGCCGGGAAGCGCGCGTCGCAGGACGTCGGCCGCCTGCTCGCACCACGGGTGCTCCGAGGCCCAGTGCGCGACGTCGACCAGCGCGGGCGCCCCGGCCCGCTGCAGGTGCTCGTCGGCGGGGTGGTGGCGCAGGTCGCCGGTGACGTAGGCGTCGACCCCGGCCGCCCGCGCGAGGTGCAGCATCGAATCGCCGGCGCCGCCCGAGACGGCGACCCGCTCGATCGTGCGGGCCGGGTCGCCGGCTCCCCGGACACCCCAGGCCGTCGTCGGGAGGGCCGCCCCGACCCGCGCGACGAACGCCTCGAAGGTCTCCGGGGCGGGCAGCGTGCCGATCCGGCCGATGCCCGACGACGGGTCCAGCTGCCCGTCCACGACGACGCCGAGGGCGGCCGCGAGCGCATCGGACACGCCGGGCGTCGCGGCGTCGGCGTTCGTGTGCGCGGCGAACAGCCCGACGCCGGCGCGGATGAGGCGGTGGACCACCGCGCCCTTGGGCTGGTCGGCCGGCACGCCGTGGACGCCGCGCAGCAGCAGCGGGTGGTGGGTGACCAGCAGGTCTGCGCCGGCCGCGATCGCGTCGTCGACCACCGCGGCGGTGGGGTCGACCGCGACGTGGACCCGGGTGACCGGCTCGTCGGGGTCACCGCAGACGAGGCCGACCGCGTCCCAGTCCTGGGCCAGGTCGGGCGGGTAGGCGGCCTCGAGGGCGGCGACGGCGTGGGAGACGCAGCGGAGCGGAGCTCGACCGGTCTGCTCGGCGAGGGGAACAGGCATGGCGGCGCCATTGTGGTCCACACCGGGACGCGCCGGGGTGATCGGGATCAGGAGAACGCGTCCCGACACGTCAGGAGGTCGGTCAGCAGCCGCCGGCGCCCGTCGTCGTCGAACCCCGCGAGCATCCGGTGCTCCACCGCGGCCACCGCCCGGCTCGCCTGCGCCAGCACGCGCCGCCCCTCGTCGGTGAGCTCCGTCGGCCGGGAGCGGCCGTGGGAGGCCTCCGCGGGACGGGTGAGCAGGTCCCGCTCCTGGAGGCCGCGCAGCACCTGGTTCATGGCCTGGCGGGTCACGAAGGTCGCGCGGGCGAGCTCGGAGTTGGACAGCCCGGGGCGCTGCCCCAGCACCTCGAGGCACGAGTACTGGGAGACCGTGAGTTCGAGGGGGCGCAGGGCGTCGTCCATCGCGCCGCGCAGGGCCGCGGCGGCCTGCTTCAGCACGTACCCCACCGACATCCCCAGGTCCCCGACTTGACGCATGTCAACATCCTGACACACACTCCGCAGTGTCAATCCAGCTGACATCGAGGAGTCGACATGGCCGTCTCCGGCCCCAGCTTCATCGCCCTGCAGGTCCGCGACCTCGAGCGCGCCGCCGCCTTCTACGCGGACACGCTCGGCCTTATCCGCGCGCCCGTCGCCCCGCCCGGGGCGGTCGTCTTCGCCACCCGCCCGATCGCGTTCGCGGTCCGCGAGCCGCTCCCCGGCGTCGACCTCGACGCCGTCGTCCCGCGACCCGGCCACGGCGTGGCGCTGTGGCTGCACGCCGACGACGCGCAGGGCCTGCACGATCACCTCGCCGCCGCGGGGGTGGCCGTACTCGCCGCGCCGACCGACGGCCCCTTCGGCCGCCAGTTCACGTTCGCCGACCCCGACGGCTACGCCGTCACGGTCCACGACGGGGCCTGAGGCGGGACACTGGGCGCCGTGATCCGACTCGTCACCGTCTGCACCGGCAACATCTGCCGTTCCCCGATGGCCGAGCAGGTGCTGCGCGTCGCCCTCGCCGACGCGGGCCTGTCCGACCGCGTGGAGGTGAGCAGCGTCGGGATCGGCCCGTGGCACGTCGGGGAGCCGATGGACCGGCGGGCCGCAGCGACGCTCTCGGCCCACGGCTACACCTCCGAGCACGTGGCGCGGCAGGTGGCCGACGACGTCATCGACGCCGACCTCCTGCTCGCCGCCACCGCCGACCACGCCCGGGACCTGCGCCGCGCGGGGGCCGACCCGGAGGCCGTCCGCCTGCTCCGCTCGTTCGACCCGGCGGCCTCGGACGGCGCGGAGGTGCCCGACCCGTACTACGGCGGTGACGAGGGCTTCGACGAGGTCCTCGCGATGATCGAGGCGGCCGCGCCGGGTGTGGTGGCGTGGGTGCGGGAGACGGAACGCATCGGAGCTCGACCCGTCGGGGAGGAGCGGTCGTGACCCGTCTCCTCGGGCGCGACGTCGTGGCGGCCCGCTCCCTCGGGTCGGTCGAGGTCTGCAGCCTCGACGACGGGCGCGAGGTGGTGGTCAAGCGTGGCGACGTCGCCGCCGAGGCCGCGGGGCTGCGCTGGCTGGCCGAGCCCGGCGTCGTCGCGGTGCCCGAGGTGCTCGACGCCGACGACGCGACTCTGCTGACGACGGTCGTGCCGCGCGGCGCGGCGTCGCGGACGGCCGCGGCGGACTTCGGGCGGTCGCTCGCGGCGCTGCACGCGGCCGGCGCGCCGGCCTTCGGGGCGCCGCCCCCGGACGGGCCGGCCGACGCGTGGATCGGGGAAGCGCCGATGCGGAACGACCCGCACGACGGGCCGTGGCTCGACTGGTACCTCGCCGACCGGGTGCAGCCCTACCTGCGGATGGCGGTCGACCGGGGCGCGCTGTCGGCATCGGCCGCGTCGAGCATCGAGGGGGCGTCGCTGCGGCCCGGGCCCGAGGAGGCGCCCGCGCGCCTGCACGGCGACCTGTGGAGCGGGAACGTCCTGTGGTCGGACGACCGGGCCTGGGTGATCGACCCCGCCGCCCACGGCGGGCACCGCGAGACCGACCTCGCCATGCTCGCCCTCTTCGGCTGCCCGCACCTCGACACGGTGCTCGCGGCCTACGACGAGGCCGCCCCGCTCGCCGACGGCTGGCGCGACCGCGTGGGGCTCCACCAGCTCTTCCCGCTGCTCGTGCACGCGGCGTTGTTCGGCGGCGGGTACGGCGACGCCGCGCTCCGAGCGGTGACCTGACACGACGGCGTCATACTGGGGAGGTGCGCTTCCTGCTCCGCCCCGGCTGGATCGCCCTGACGTTGGCGGTCGCCGGGTTCGCCTTCGGCTGCTACTACCTGCTCGCGCCCTGGCAGTTCCACCGCAGCGACGAGCGCGACGGCGCGAACGCCGCCCTCGTCCGGGCCGTGTCCACCGCGCCGGTGCCCCGCGCCGAGCTCGTGCCGCGGGGCGCGGAGCCCGACGCGGACGCGGCCTGGCGGCAGGTGGTCGTCACCGGCTCCTACCAGGGCACCGACGTCCTGGCCCGGCTCCGCTCGGTCGACGGCAGCGCGGCGAGCGAGGTCCTCACGCCGTTCCGGACGACGGACGGCGACACCCTCCTCGTCGACCGCGGCTACGTCCGCCCCGACGGTGTCGTGCTCCCGCCGGTCGCGCCGGCGCCCGGAGGCGTGGTCACGCTCGTCGCCTACCAACGCCCCGACGAGAGCCCGACCGACCGCGCCCCGATCGACCAGGCCGGCTTCCGGCAGTTCTACGCGATCGACGCCGCCCAGATCGGGCCCGTGGTCGGCGCGCCGCTGAGCCCGGGCTACCTGCAGCTGCTCCCCGACCAGCCCGGCACCGTCACCGCCGTCCCCCTCCCCCCGCCCGACCCGAACTCGTCGTACTCCTACGCCTGGCAGTGGTTGATCTTCGGGGTCATGGCGATGGGCGGCTGGGTGTACTTCGTGCGCCTCGAGTACCGCACGCGCCAGGAGCAGGAGAGCGTTCCCGACGCCGGGTCGGGGCCGGCTCCGGAGCCCGCACCTCGGACCACCGCCGACGTCCTCGCCGACCGGTACGGCCGCTGAGGGCCGACCCGAGCCGCTGGTCCGCCTGCGAGAGTCACACCACGCAGGATTCGTCGCGCCCGGGGCTGCCCCACGTCACCCCCGCGGGCCGGACCCGAGAGTCGCGGCGACGCCCGCCGTGACGAGCGCCGACGCCACGGTGACCACCCGGGAGAGCCGGACGGCCCGGCCGAGGTCGGCGACCCCGGGCGGCGGACCGGAGCCGAGGGTCGGGCGGTCCTGCACGCCGTAGGGGTAGACGGTCCGCCCGCCGAGGCGACGGTCGAGGGCGCCTGCGAAGGCCGCCTCGACGGGGCCGGCGTTGGGACTGGGGTGCCGCGCGGCGTCGGCGCGCCACGCCCGCAGCGCGCGCGCCGGGCGTCCCCCGACCACCGGCGCCGCACCCGCCGTCAGGAACGCGGCGAGGCGGGCCGGGACGCCGTTGAGCACGTCGTCGAACCGGGCGCTCGCCCACCCGAAGCGGCGGTGGCGGTCCGACAGGTGCCCGACCATGGCGTCGAGCGTGTTCGCCGCCCGGTAGCCGAGCAGTCCGGGCGCCCCCGCGACGGCGCCCCAGACCAGGGGCGCGACGACGGCGTCCGAGGTGTTCTCCGCCACCGACTCCAGCGCGGCGCGCGCCAGCCCGTCCGCGTCGAGGGACGACGGGTCCCGCCCGCACAGCGACGGCAGGCGGCGGCGGGCGGCGGCGAGGTCGTCGGCGGTGAGCTCCGCGGCGAGCGCCGACCCCTCCCCCGCGAGCGACCGCCCGCCCAGCACGGCCCAGGTGGCGACCCCCGTGACCAGCACGCGCCCGGTCCACGAACGCGCCACGGCCCGCTCGACGAGCGCGCCGCCGACCACGGTCGCCCCGACCAGGACCGCGGTGTACGCCACCCCGCGCGGTCGCGAGTCGGCCCACCACGCCCGTTCGAGACGCCCCGCGACGGCGCCGAACACAGCGACCGGGTGTCCGCGTCGGGGGTCACCGAGCACCGCGTCGGCGGCGACGCCCAGGAGCAGACCCACGGCACGCGACGACACGGCACCGATCATGACAGTGTCGGTGCCCGTGACCTTCAGCGACGAGCTCTGGGACTCCGCGGCCGACGTCTACGACGCCGTGCGCGCCCACCCGTTCCTCACCGGCCTGACCGACGGGACGCTGCCGCACGCGGCCTTCGGGTACTTCGTCACCCAGGACAGCCTCTACCTGCGCGGCTACGCCCGGGCGCTGGCCGTGCTCGCGGCGCGGGCACCGACCGAGGACGACACCACACTGTTCGCCCAGCACGCCGCGGGCGCGATCGCCGCCGAGCAGGAGATGCACGCGGAGCTGTCGGCGTCGCTGCGGATCGACCGCTCGGCGGCGTCGGCCCCGACGACGCTCGCCTACACCAGCTACCTGCTCGCGACGGTGCACGGCGGGTCGTTCGCCGAGGGTCTCGGTGCGGTCCTGCCCTGCTACTGGATCTACGCGCGGGTCGGTGAGGCCCTGCTCGCCGAGTCGTCACCCGACCCGCTCTACGCGCGCTGGATCGCGATGTACGGCGGCGACGAGTTCCAGGCGGTGGTCGACGCGGCGGTCGGCGTCATGGACCGGGTGGCCGCCGACCTGGCGCCCGTAGAGCGCTCGCGGGTGGTCGAGCACTACCGGACGACGTCGCGCTACGAGTGGATGTTCTGGGACGCCGCCTGGCGCCAGGAGGCATGGCCGGTCTGAACACGACGACGGCGGGCCCCCGAGGGGGACCCGCCGTCGTGAGATCGAGGGCTCAGACCTCGGCAACCTCGGTCGCCGCGGTGCGCCGCCAGTTGCGGTGCGCGTAGGCGGCGAGGCTCGAGGCCACTCCGAATCCTGCACCGGCAACGACGACCATCGACACGAGAACAGCAGCCATGGGTGGCTCCTCCTCACCACATGCACGCGCCGCGTCCGGTGCTCGGATCCGGATGACCCGGCCGGGGGGACGGCACTTGCGAACGTCGGATGCTGGCTGCATCCACCCCGTATGACGTGTCGATCTCGGGCCGTGTTCCATCGTCGGGCCGGTGGATCTCCGTGTGCCGTGTCACCCTGCTCTCGGAGCGGGTCTCCCATCGAGACAGGCAATGCGGACATCGCCCCGGCAGTCGACATGCGGGTTTCCGCGGCGCGGCGGATGGTTATCGGTTCGGACCGAGTGCGCGACGCGCGTTCGCGAGGCGGGAAGGACATGTCGTGACGGATACGGCGGAGGCAGGGACCGGCGGGACGCCACCCAACATCACGGTCACCGACGACGCGACGATGAAGCGGGCCGTGGGTGCGGCGGCGGTCGGGAACATCACCGAATGGTTCGACTTCGGCGTCTACGCCTACCTGGCGACGACGATCGAGGCGAACTTCTTCCCTCCCGGCCCCCTCGCGCAGATCGGCGTGTTCGCGGGCTTCGCGGTGTCGTTCCTCGTCAGACCGCTGGGCGGGCTGTTCTTCGGGCCGCTGGGTGACCGGATCGGCCGGACGAAGGTCCTCTCGATCACCGTCATCATGATGGCCATCGGGACATTCCTGCTCGGCTTCATCCCGCCGTACTCCGCGATCGGCATCTGGGCGCCGATCCTGCTCGTGCTCTGTCGCGTGGTGCAGGGCTTCTCCACCGGCGGTGAGTACGCGGGCGCGATGACGTTCATCGCGGAGTACTCGCCGGACCGTCGACGCGGCTTCTTCGGCAGCTTCCTCGAATGCGGGACGTTCATCGGCTACGCGCTCGGAGCCACCGTCGCGACCGTCATCCCGCTGATCTCGACGCCGGAGTTCGCGTCGACCTGGGCCTGGCGCATCCCGTTCTTCATCGCGCTGCCCCTCGGCATCGTCGGGGTCTACCTGCGGGTGAGGCTCGAGGAGACGCCCGCCTTCCAGACCCTGCTCTCGGAGTCCGAGGAGCGTGAGGGCCAGCAGGCCGGCGAGGGCATCAAGAAGCTGTTCGTGAAGTACTGGCCCGCGATGCTCACGGCCGGTGGGCTGGTCGTGGCGTGGAACATCACGAACTACATGCTCACCAGCTACATGCCGACGTTCCTCGAGGACAACGTCACCGCGGTCGGCGGCCAGGCCATCGACACGACCACGTCCCAGATCATCCAGATCGTGATCCTCTGGATCGGCGTCTTCGTCATCCCCGCGCTCGGGATGCTGTCCGACCGCGTCGGACGCAAGCCGCTGCTCTACGCCGGCGCGATCGGCCTGATCGTGCTCGCCGTGCCGATCCTCTACATCCTGCAGCTCGGCTCGGTCGTGCTCGTGGCCGTCGGTCTCGCCGTGATGGGGCTCCTGCTGGTCCTCTTCTCGTCGACCTGCCCGTCGACGCTGCCGGCCCTGTTCCCCACCGAGGTCCGCTACGGCGGGCTCTCGATCTCGTTCAACATCTTCGTCTCGGCCTTCGCCGGGACGACGTCGTTGATCATGTCCGCCCTCGTCCTCGGCACCGGGTGGGGCTACTGGCCCGCGGTGTACCTGATCTTCGCCGGCGTCGTCGGACTGATCGTGCTGGTCAAGCTCCAGGACCCGGCCGGCAAGCCGCTGCCGGGCTCGAACCCCGCGGTCTCGACACCCGAGGAGGCGCGGGAGCTGGCCGCCTCCGGTGCCGCCACGCGCGGCTGACCGTTCCCGACGACGGGTCCTCCCCAGGACCCGTCGTCGGGATCAGGCCGGGCGGCGCAGGACGAAGCGGCTCTCGACGACGGTGGTGTACGTGCCCGAGGAGTGCACGTAGCCCGTCGGATAGAGGGCGTGGTGCGGGCCGCCGAACTGCACGAGCTCCCAACCGTCACGGCCGAGCCGGTTGAGGTGCTCGGCGAACAGCCGGGCCCAGGGGACGCTGTAGGGCCGGTACTCCTCGAAGATCAGCTCGTCCTTCGGCCCGATCGCGTACGCCTGCCACTCGGCGGTGTCGTGGCTCGACGACGACGGGTCCAGGTCGGCCTTCGCCAGCTGGACGGCGGAGATCTCGAGGGTCGCGTACTCCCAGGCGGTCACGCCCGGCAGCCTGACACGTCGGGACCGCCGATCACGACGCCCGTTTCTGCCGGGACGTCGGCGGGACGGCGCGCGGCGGCCGCAGCGGGGACACGACCCCGCGTCGGAGGCTGGCGCGGCCCACCGGGATGCCGGCGCGCGGGCGTTCGACGTACTGCCCGCCGAGGGTCTGCGGGCCGCGGCCCGGGGCCGACGCCATGGAGTCCCCGAGCAGGAACCCGCCGGCCTTCAGGACGAGCCCGACGACCACGACGACGATGCCGAGCACCAGGTGACCGAGGACGATCGCCGCGATCCCGGCGGCCAGGGCCGCGAATCCGGTGAGCAGCAGGACCGCCGTACGCATCCTCAGCACGGTAGGTGATGGCCGCCCGGACCGCGCTGCTCTGATCGGGTCGTCCATCGTGGTGACGTGCGCGGAGCGCGCCCGTAGGGTGCGCGTGAGCGATCATCATCTGGAGGGGTGCATGAGGGAAGTCGCCGTCCGTTACGTGAACGGACCGCTGCAGGGCGTGGGTGCGGTGTCGCTGCCCGACGACGGACCGGACGAGCCGCCGCTGCTGCAGCGCATCCCGCTCCCCACCACCGAGCGCGGGCTCCGGGAGACGATGTCGCGCATGGTCGGCGGCCAGGGGCACGCCGTGTACGAGCGCACGACGCGCAACGACTCCGAGGAGTGGGAGTACCAGCTCGTCCGGGTCGAGTGAGCGTCGACTGGCGATCATCGTCCGATGGTCCGTCGGGTGATCGTGCCCGGGCGACGGTGGTCGGACGACCATCGGGGGTGCCGGTCGTCGGGCGTGACGGTCGTCGGGTGATCGTCGCCCGCGTCGGCGGTCGTGGCGCGGGCGCGAGGCCGCGGAGGAGGATGCGGCCATGACCGGAGCCGCCGCACCGCAGACCCATCCGGACGTCGTCGTGCGCCCGGCCGAGGAGGCGGACGCCGCCCGGATCGCCGACGTCTTCGGTGGGTACGTGCTCGCCTCCATCGCGACGTTCGTGGAGGACCCGCCATCGGCGGAGGTCTGGCGCGAGCGGATCGCCGCGGCCCGGGGGCACAAGCTGCCGTTCGTGGTCGCCGACCTTCCCGCGGGCCGACCGGGCGCGCCGACCGCGGGTCTGTCCGTGGCCGGGTTCGCCGCCTGCGCGCAGTTCCGCCCGCACGCTGCGTACCGCTACACGGTCGAGGACTCGGTCTACATCGCGCCGGAGGCGACCGGGCAGGGGCTGGGCGGCCGGCTGCTCGGCGCGCTCGTGGAGGGCCTCGACCGGACCGACGTCCGTCAGGTGGTGGCCGTGATCGCGACGTTGCCCGACGCCCGCCACGACACCCCGTCGATCGTCCTGCACCGCCGACTCGGTTTCGAGGTGGTGGGCCGAATGCCCGCCGTCGGCTACAAGCAGGGGCAATGGGTCGACACCGTGATCATGCAGAAAGACCTTCGCGGCGGGAGCTGAAACTGCGCCGCTCGGCCCCCGAATGCGCTCGGGGTCCTGTCGGAAAAGGTGACGGGTTGATGCCGTGTCACTTTCAGGGGAATGCGCCGCACCGCCGTCACGAGTGAGCCCCGCGTCCGTTCCATCATCGGACGCCGGATCACCTCGACGGCGTCCGACATCCCGGCCGGGCGCCCGCCGCCACGGTGCGCCCGACCGGGCCCACCCGGCGATCCCCCAGAGTGACCCTGCGACCTGCGGCGATGGTGGACGCCACCCACGGGGCGGCACGTCGGTGACGCGGCCGGTGGGGGCGCCACCGACCCTGCGCCCGATCGGGCGAAATTCGCGGTCGAAAGTTCAGGGCTCAACGGAACAACGCTCACCGCACAACGCGCTCACTCAGTGAGAGAATCGGGCGTGTTCGCACGGCTGATTCCGCCGGACGCTCGACGGAAAACCCGTTGCCTATCGTCGTCCCGGGCCCGGAAAGAGCGCGTTCGCGCGGTTGTCCGTAGCATTCCGGCCCGTGGAACCTGCTCATCGCGACCTCCTCGCGGCCGAGCCGGAGGAGACCTCCGGCGAGGTCGTGGGGTACGGGCGTGGGTCGACCAGCACGCCCAGCGAGGCAGGGGACCCGGAGGAACAGCGCGCCGCGCTGGTGGCGGCGGGCTGCACCCGACTGTTCGTGGACGCCTCGTCGGGCAAGGGCGGGGCGGCCCGCCCCGAGTTCGACGCCTGCCTCGCCTCGCTCGCGCCCGGTGACGTCCTCGTCGTCGTACGACTGGACCGGCTGACGCGGTCGCTCCCCCAGCTGGTCGGCCTGGTGAGCGACCTGCGGAGCCGCGGGGTCGGGTTCCGGTCCCTGCACGAGGGTCTCGACACCACCACCCCCGGTGGCCGCCTGGTCTTCCACGTGTTCGCCGCGCTGGCCGAGTTCCTGCGTGAGCTGCTCGTCGAGGGCACGCGCGACGGCCTGGCCGCCGCCCGCGCCCGGGGACAGCGCCTGGGCCGCCCGCCCGCCCTCTCCCCCGACCAGGTCTCCCAGGCCCGGTCCATGCTGGCCCGCCCGGAGAACTCGGTCGCCTCGATCGCCCGGCTCCTCGGCGTGAGCCGCTCCACGCTCTACAAGCACGTCCCCGAGCTCGGGGGCCGCCAGGTGGTGCCGCCGGGGCCCGAGACCGGTGCCCTCTGACCTCTCGGTCCTCTCAGTCCCCTCAGTCCCCGCGGGTGCCCGCGACGCGTCGGCCGCGCCCCGTGGCGCCGCTCCGGGCGCGGACGCGTGCCGCCCGGGCGGCCTCGCGCACGGTCGGGCGATCGGCGACGTCGTCGGTCGGCTCCGTGACCACGGTCGGGGCGTCCGCGACCGGTTGCGCGGGTGTCCGCGGCGCGGGGGCGGTTCCCGCCGGAGGCACGGACGGGGTGGGAGCCTGCGGCGCCGACCGGGGTGGCGGGGCCGGGTGCGGCCCGACCGGCACGGTCGGCGCGGCGGCCGGGACTCCCGGACGGGGCGGCGGGACGACTCCCGACGGACCAGGACGTGATGGCCCTGGCAGCGACGACCGGGACGCGATCGGCGGTGGCATCGGACCACCGGGCGGCTGAGCTGGACGCTGACCCGGCGCCGGTCCCGGCGACACGCCAGCCGTCGTCGGGACGGGCGACCGTCGGGGCGGCTGCAGCCCCGGTGCCGCGGCGGGCAGCGGCGCGGCGGGCAGCGGAGCGGCCGACTGCGGTGCGGCCGACTGCGGCGGTGCGGCCGGCGGTGGTGCGGCCGACCGCGGCGATCCGGCGGGTCGCGGTGGCGCGGCCTCAGCCCCGGCTCCGACGGCCGGGCGCCCCCGGTCGAACCACCGCAGCGTCCGACCGGCGGCCCACGCGTTGCCACCCGCCACGATCGCCACGCCCAGCGCGATGACCCCCACGGGCCACACGCCCGCGAAGACGAGCCCGAGGCACGCGAGCAGCGCGGCCACCGCGACCAGCGCGGCCGCGACCATCGTCGAGGCCGCCGCTGCGCCGGACTCGTGCACGCAGTACCAGGGGAGCCTGAGCCGCCGTCGGGAGCTCGTCACAGCAACGGCAACGGGTCGGGGCGGCCCGGGTGACGGTCCACCCTCACGGGGCGAGGCGTCGCATGCGCACGACCGCGACCCCCGCGGCGTCGAGCTCCCTCCCGGTCTCGACGTAGCCGTGCCGGGCGTAGAGCGCGAGGTTGCCGATACTGCGGTCGCCGGTCACCAGCGCCGACTCGACGCCCGGGGCGAGGTCCGCGTGGGCGGCGACGATGAGGGCTGTGCCGATTCCCTGCCCCTGCAGGTCGGGCGCCACCGAGCAGCGCGCGAAGCCGACCGGCCCGGGCCCGTCCACCCCGTGCAGCCGGACGCTGCCCACGAGTCGTGGACCGAGCCACGCGGACCACCCCCGCGTGTCCGGGCGCGCGAGGTCGACGGCCAGCTCGTCGACCGTCTCCAGCAGCGGCGGGATGGCGAAGCTCCCGTAGAGCCGGCCCTCCGACAGGAACGCCGCGTACTGGACGGTCAGTGCCTCGCCCGCGTGCTCGGGCCGCAGCCGGTCGACGACGACCGGCACCGACCCGGCGTCGGGAAGAGGCGTACTCACACCTCGGCCATGACCTCGTCGGAGGCGTCGAAGTTGGAGTAGACGTTCTGGACGTCGTCGGAGTCCTCGAGGGCGTCGATGATGCGCAGCACCTTGCGGGCGCCGTCGGCGTCGACCTCGACGTTCATCGACGGGACGAACGACGCCTCCGCCGACTCGTAGTCGATCCCGGCGTCCTGGAGCGCCTTGCGGACGGCCACGAGGTCGGTCGCCTCACTGAGGATCTCGAAGTTCTCGCCGAGGTCGTTGACCTCCTCGGCGCCGGCCTCGAGGACCGCGAGCAGGACGTCGTCCTCGGCGAGCTCGGTCCCGCCCTGCTCCTTGGCGACGATGATGACGCCCTTGCGGTTGAACAGGTAGGCGACCGACCCGGGGTCGGCCATCGCGCCGCCGTTGCGGCTCATCGCGATCCGGACCTCACCCGCCGCCCGGTTCTTGTTGTCGGTCAGGCACTCGATGAGCACCGCGACCCCACCCGGCGCGTAGCCCTCGTACGTGATCGCCTGGTAGTCGGCGCCGCCGGCCTCGGCCCCCGACCCACGCTTCACCGCACGGTCGATGTTGTCGTTCGGGACCGACGTCTTCTTCGCCTTCTGGATGGCGTCGTACAGCGTCGGGTTGGCGCCCGGGTCTCCCCCGCCCGTCCGCGCCGCGACCTCAATGTTCTTGATCAGCTTCGCGAACATCTTGCCGCGCTTGGCGTCGATGGCGGCCTTCTTGTGCTTCGTCGTCGCCCACTTGGAGTGGCCGCTCATGACTCTCCCGCCCTTCGTCGTCCGCGCGTGGCCGTGCGGCGCCGGGCCACCGCGATCCACGGGAAAGGGTGCCGACGCCGGCACGGGCGGCGAGGACCCGCTGCGGGGCCCGTCGCGCTCCTACCTCGACCGTCGAGTCTACCGGGCCCCTCTTCCCGACGGCGGGTCGTCCCCGGGCTTCCCTGGCCGGCCTCGGCTCGATAGATCGTGATCATTTCGTGATCTTCGGTGGCGGACTGGGCTGGGGTTTTCCAGCCGTGACTGTCGGGGGTTCGAACTACAGTTCGGATCATGACGGCGGAGACGGTGTTCCCGGTGGGCGACGGGGTGTTCGACNCCCCGCTGCCGCCGGTGCCGTTCTCCGACCCGCGTGACGCTCCTGGCCAGGAGTGCGAGGCCGGGCTGGTCGCCTGGCAGGCGCGGTTGGTGCACGACGAGTGGCGTCGGGCGTGCTGGATGTTGGAGAC